>NZ_NPKI01000030.1 GCF_002284565.1 Mesorhizobium mediterraneum
CAGCATCATCGGCCACCGAAAGATCCGCACAAGGGCTTCGGTCCAGCCGCCGAGGTTCAGCAGCGCAAGCATGGCCGGCACGATCCCCACCGCGACGATAAAGCCGATACCGATGAGGATGGCGCCAAGTGTGAAGCCCAAGGCCAGGAGGTTCAGATGGATAAAGCTGCGCTTTTCACTCTCCTCGTAGGCGATGTTCATGGCTTCGAAGAGCGTCTTGATGCCGTTGCTGGCGCTCCACAGTGCGACGGCAAGGCCGAATATGAAACCGAAGCTGAGCGCGCCAGTCCTCTGAGCGGCCAAGGACCTAAGCTGAGATCCGATAATGTCCAAACCGCCCGAAGGAAGTACGCCGCCAAGGAACGAAATGTGCTCAGCGATGGTCTGAGGATCGGCGACAAAACCGTAGATGGACACGAACGCGGCGAGCGCGGGAAAGAGGGCAAGGAGCAGATAGAATGCGGCCCCGGCCGCGATCAGCATAACACGGTCCTCCTTTACTTCAGCAAAGACCCGCCACAGCACGTCTTTCCAGCCACGGCTGGGGATCTGTGACGGCCATTCGGCATTGCGTCCGCGGCCCTCCCGTTCGGCGCGCCGCTCAAGTTGCACTTGGTTTTCGTAAGCGTCGTCGGTTGTTTTCTTCGACATTCTGCCGGCCCGGAGCATCTTCTTCGCGGGGCAAACGTGTAATAGCGCCAAAGGATGCAGGTGCAGACCTGCGCTCACAAATAAACATCCGCCGACTGCAGAAACACTGCGCCATTCCCATGCGACGAGTTGATTTAATAGCAACACTGCCCTGCCCACGACCCTCAATGGCTTGTTCGAGCGACCAATGAGAATACGCCAGCTTTCCAGCATGTCGGCCATTCGCGGCAGTCGGCTGACTGCGTTTTAACTTAGCGCGGCCGGCCGGCGCGGATTATGGCATGGGCGATCGCGAGCTGCGCCTCTCTCGGCGCGTCCAGCCGGCCTCTAGCATGCAATCGACCATCGCTTGAAAGCCAGGCTCCATCGCCTCCTGACAGTTGAAGCTGGGCGAAATCGCGGACCCTGCACATGGCTAATTACCCGAACTCACCCCAGGCAATTACTCGTGCAGACGCAACTCAAAACTTGCGGCTCA
>NZ_NPKI01000003.1 GCF_002284565.1 Mesorhizobium mediterraneum
CCGCTGCAGCGTTGCGCCAGCGCCAGCGAGGCATGCTCGTGCGCCAGCAGCTCGGAAAGCCTCGCATGCGTGGTCCGCACGCTCGCCGCGACCCCGGTCCCGTCCAGGTCAAGCCGCACAGGCAGGGTGTTGATGAACAGGCCCATCGTGCGGTCGGCGCCCGCGCCCGCCTGCATGCGGCCGAACAGCACCGTGCCGAACACCACCTGCTCTCGGCCGCTGCTGCGCGCCACCACCTGACCCCAGGCCAGATGGCAAAGGCTCGCCAGGCTCACCCCAAGCCGCCTCGCCTGTTCCCGCAGCCGATCATTGAGCGCCTGCGGCAGCATCCGATGCGCCTCGCCGACGCCGCCGCCGTCGCCGTAGACCTCGCTTAAGCCGAACGGCGTGGTCGGCTCATCGATGTCGGCCAGCATCGTCCGGAAGAACTGCTCATGCGCCTTGGCATCGACATCCAGCCGCGCCTGCGCCACCAGATTGCGGAACGGCTGCGGTGCTGGCAGCTCATGCCCGCGTCCCTCGAGCACGGCCCGCACCTCGGCATGCATCACTTCCAGCGTCGTGTGATCGCCGATCAGATGATGCTGCAGCTCCAGCAGCAGCCAGCGTGTGCTGCCGGGCTCGCGCGCGATCACAAACTGCAACAAGGGCGCCCGGCCAACATCGATGCGATGCCGCAGCGGATCAAACCGGCGCCTGAGCTCATCGGCGCCGGAACCGTCACAGGCATCCAGCTCGACCTCGCTCACCTCCAGCGGCGCACGACGCCACACCACCTGGGCCGGGCTCGACAGCCCCTCCCAGACAAAGGCCGTGCGCAGGGTGTCGTGCCGGTCCACCACCTGCTGAACCGCGCCAAGATAGCGCTCCAACAGGCCGCGATCGGCAAACGCCATCTGCGACACCAGCAGGTAGGGATCCCCCTTCGTCGCCAAAAGATGATGGAACAGGATGCCGTCCTGCAGCGGCGACAGGCCATAAATGTCCTGGATGTTGCCGACACCACCGGGCACCGTGGCGACGATCCGGTCGATCTCCGGCTGGGCCAGCTCGATGAGCGGCAGCATCTGCGGCGTAATCGCCGTGCTCTGTTCGGTGATCAGGTTGGCAGGCACCGCGACCTCGTGATGGCTGCCAAGGCTTGCGGCAAGATCGGCCAGCACCGGCCTGGCGAACAGGGTGCGCACCTCCACCCCAAGCGACAGCTGCCGCAGCCGCTCCATCAGCTGCACGGCCAGCAGCGAGTGGCCGCCGAGCTCGAAGAAGTGGTCGTGGCGCCCGACCCGCTCGACACCGAGAAGCTCCGCCCAGATCTGCGCCAGCGCCGTCTCGACCGCGCCGCGCGGCGCCTCATAGCTGCGGCGCGCATAGGCG
>NZ_NPKI01000040.1 GCF_002284565.1 Mesorhizobium mediterraneum
TCCTGGAGAGCCGTGCGCACGACCTTGACCGGATCGACGATACCCATGGCGATCATGTCGCCATATTCGCCGGTCTGGGCGTTGAAGCCGAAGGTCGGGCCCTTGTTCTCGAGGATCTTGCCGGCAACGATCGATGCTTCCGCACCGGCGTTGGCCGCGATCTGGCGGGCCGGAGCCTGCAGCGCGCGACGCACGATGGCGATGCCCGCGGTCTGGTCGGAGTTGGCGCCGGTCGCCTTGATGCTCAGCGAAGCGCGCAGGAGTGCGACGCCGCCGCCGGGAACGATGCCTTCTTCGACGGCCGCGCGGGTCGCGTTGAGGGCGTCATCGACGCGGTCCTTCTTTTCCTTGACTTCGATCTCGGTCGCACCGCCGACGCGGATGACGGCAACGCCGCCCGCCAGCTTGGCGAGACGTTCCTGCAGCTTCTCCTTGTCGTAGTCCGAGGTGGTCTCCTCGATCTGCTGCTTGATCTGGGCGACGCGGCCCTGGATCTCGGCCTTCTTGCCGGCACCGTCGACGATGGTGGTGTTCTCCTTGGAGATCGACACCTTCTTGGCGCGGCCGAGCATGTTGAGGCCGACATTCTCAAGCTTGATGCCGAGGTCTTCGGAAATGACCTGGCCACCGGTGAGGATGGCGATGTCTTCCAGCATGGCCTTGCGGCGATCACCGAAGCCCGGCGCCTTGACGGCGGCGATCTTCAGGCCGCCACGCAGCTTGTTGACGACGAGCGTGGCCAGAGCCTCGCCTTCGACGTCTTCCGAGATGATGACCAGCGGCTTCGAGGTCTGCACGACAGCCTCGAGGATCGGCAGCATGGCCTGCAGGTTGGAGAGCTTCTTCTCGTGGAGAAGGATGTAAGCGTCTTCCAGGTCCGCGACCATCTTGTCGGCGTTGGTTACGAAGTAGGGCGAGAGATAGCCGCGGTCGAACTGCATGCCTTCGACGACTTCGAGTTCGGTCTCGGCGGTCTTGGCTTCCTCGACCGTGATGACGCCCTCATTGCCGACCTTCTGCATCGCTTCGGCGATCATCGAGCCAACCGAAGCATCGCCATTGCCGGCGATGGTGCCGACCTGAGCAACTTCTTCCGAGGTCTTGATCTTCTTGGCGTTCTTGATCAGCGTCGCGACGACGTCGGCAACGGCGAGGTCGATGCCGCGCTTCAGGTCCATCGGGTTCATGCCGGCGGCAACCGCCTTGTGGCCTTCCTGGACGATCGACTGCGCCAGAACGGTCGCGGTCGTGGTGCCGTCGCCGGCGATGTCGTTGGTCTTCGAAGCAACTTCGCGGACCATCTGCGCGCCCATGTTCTCGAACTTGTCTTCAAGCTCGATTTCCTTGGCGACGGTGACGCCGTCCTTGGTGATGCGCGGTGCGCCGAACGACTTGTCGATGACGACGT
Organism: Mesorhizobium mediterraneum; assembly: GCF_002284565.1. Classification (GTDB taxonomy): domain Bacteria; phylum Pseudomonadota; class Alphaproteobacteria; order Rhizobiales; family Rhizobiaceae; genus Mesorhizobium; species Mesorhizobium mediterraneum. Next base: position 1,409 of record NZ_NPKI01000040.1, read on the forward strand.
TGCGGCCCTTGGGGCCGAGCGTGACCTTCACTGCGTCGGCGAGGATGTTGAC
>NZ_NPKI01000042.1 GCF_002284565.1 Mesorhizobium mediterraneum
CGGGGTCGAGCGGGTCGGGCGCCACGACCACTTCTTCGAACTGGGCGGCCACTCGCTGCTGGCCGTGCAGCTCTCGAGCCGGCTGTCGCGGGCTGTTGGCGTGGAACTGCCGCTGTCGACGCTGTTCGCCAATCCGGTGCTTTCCGATCTGGCGGCAAGCATCGTCGAGGTGTTGAGCCGCTCCGGCACGCAAGACCTGCCGGCGATTGCGGCGGTGTCGCGTGATGAGCCGCTTGTGCTGTCGTTTGCGCAGCAGCGGCTATGGTTTTTGGCGCAGCTGGACGAGGGCAGCACCAACTATCACATTCCGCTGGCCTTGCGGCTGCGTGGTGAGCTCGACCGCAGCGCCTGGCAGCGCAGCCTTGACCGTCTGTTTGCCCGTCATGAGGCGCTGCGCAGTGTCTTTGTCGCACCGGAGGGCAAGCCCTGGGTTGAGGTTCTGCCGCCGGATGCGGGACTGCCGATGGTCGAGCACGATCTGCGGGACAGGCCGGATGCTGAGGCTGCGCTTTTGGATCTATGCCATGAAGAGGCGCGCACGCCGTTTGATCTTGCGCGCGGGCCGCTGATCCGCGGGCGTCTGATCCGGATGCCGGCTGAGGAACACGTCTTCCTGCTGACCCAGCATCACATCGTCTCGGACGGCTGGTCGATGGGCGTGCTGGTTCGTGAACTCCGTCAGCTTTACCGGGCGTTCGAGGCTGGACAGGACGATCCTTTGCCGCCGCTGGCGATCCAGTATCCGGATTATGCCGCCTGGCAACGCCAGTGGCTGTCGGGGGAACGGCTGCAGAAGCAGGCGCAGTATTGGCGCGACACCCTGTCTGGCGCTCCGGCCCGTCTTGTCTTGCCGACGGACCATGCGCGGCCGGCCCAGCAGTCGTTTGCCGGGGCCAGTGTGCCGATCGTCATCGATGCGGATCTGACGCGGGGTCTGAAGCGGCTGAGCCGGCAGCATGGCACGACGTTGTTCATGACGGTGCTGGCGGCCTGGGCGGCGGTGCTGTCGCGTCTGTCGGGGCAGGACGACCTTGTGATCGGCGTGCCGAGCGCCAATCGAGGCCGGCGCGAGATCGAAGAGTTGATCGGCTTCTTCGTCAACACCCTGGCGCTTCGGCTCGACCTGTCCGGCGAGCCGAGCGTGTCGCAGCTTCTGGAGCAGACGCGGCGCACGGCGCTGGCCGCGCAGGAGCATCAGGACCTGCCGTTCGAGCAGGTCGTCGAGATCGTGCAGCCGCCCCGGGCTCTTGATCACACGCCGCTGTTCCAGGTGATGTTGGCCTGGCAGAACAACGCCGTCGGGTCGTTCGACCTTGCCGGGCTGAGTGTGGAGGCTGCCGGGGAGGGGTATGATCAGGTCAAGGTCGATCTGGAGCTGAGCCTTGGCGAGTGTGGCGAGGTGATCGCCGGAACGTTTGGTTATGCCTCGGCGCTGTTCGATGAGGCGACGATCGAGCGGCAGCGTGGTTATCTGCTGGCGCTGCTGCGGGCGATGGTTGCCGATGCCGGGCAGCCGGTCGGCCGGATTGAACTGCTGCCGGCTGCGGAGCGTGCGTATCTGCTGGAGGAGCTGAACCGG
>NZ_NPKI01000023.1 GCF_002284565.1 Mesorhizobium mediterraneum
GGCGATTATATATTTGACAAACCCAGCGGGATGAGCGATAACGATTCCAAGGAGTTATCGCCATGTCCGTTTTGTCCCGCCCCTACTTCCACGACGAAGCCGCCGCATTTGAGCATGTCGAGGCGATGCTTTGGCCGCAGGGCCCGGTCTGCCATCACTGCGGATCAATGGATAAGCACTACAAGCTGGCTGGCGTTCGTTCCAAGCCTTCCAAGAAGAACCCGCACGGCGTAGAGCGCCATGGCCTCTACAAGTGCTCGGCCTGCCGTGCCCAGTTCACGGTTCGCATGGGCACGATCTTTGAGGAAAGCCATTTGCCCCTGCACAAGTGGTTGCAGGCTATCCACCTCATGTGTTCGTCAAAGAAGGGTATATCCTCGCACCAGCTCCACCGCGTTCTGGAATGCACCTACAAGACGGCTTGGTTCCTGTCGCACCGCGTTCGCGAGGCAATGCGCTCGGATGACTTCACGCCCATGGGCGGCAATGGCAAGTTCGTTGAGGTTGACGAAACCTACATCGGCCGACTGACTGATACGCCAGTCAAGCGCGGCGGCGGCGCTCACAAAAACACCGTCGTCACGTTGGTTGAACGCGGCGGTCGCTCCCGATCCTTCCATGTCGTTAGCGCCCGCATCGGCACCGTCATGCCGATCGTCCGTGCCAACATTGCCAAGGAAAGCGCGCTGATGACCGACGAGGCTGGCGTATATCGCCGTGTCGGCCAGGAATTCGCCTCGCACGATTTCGTCACGCATTCCAAGGACGAGTACGTTCGCGGCAATATCCATACGAACACGGTCGAAGGCTATTACTCGATCTTCAAGCGCGGCATGAAAGGCGTTTATCAGCATTGCGCCGAACACCATCTGCACCGCTATTTGGCCGAGTTCGACTTCCGCTATTCGAACCGTTCGGCCATGGGCGTTGAGGACAACGTTCGTTCGCTCATTGCCTTGAAGGGTGCCAAAGGCAAGCGTCTGACGTATCGAACAGCTTATTGAAGCCAAGAAAGGCCACTATCGGAAGCCCGTTCAACTAAGCTTGCCGCTTTGGAAATATGAGAAGAAGAAGCGTTTGTTCAAAAGGATTAGAACGGGTCCGAAATGGGAAAACCGGTCATGACCGGTTGCCAGATTCGCGCGAGTCGATTATGTTAATAGCGGTTCGTGCGCCCCTTGCCTGACGAAAAGCCCCAACGGGCCGCTCCCTTAAAAGGAGATAATCGGGATAGCGGGGCGCACAACTTTTTCAGTAATGCATTTTCTTGCCGAAGCGCCATAGCTCGAACTCAGAAGTAATTTTCTGAGCTATGAGATTGTAGGAGCGCCGGTCGCCTCTTTCCCACTTTCGCTGCAATGCCCACGCGCAATAGTCGGCGACTTGCAGACATGGGTCTGTCTTGGCGAGGTGGAAAACAGTCGTATGTTCCAGATGCTTTCCGGTTTGCTGGATCACTTCGTTGAAGGCATTTCGGAATGCAGCCTTGCCCTTCGCCGTATCCAAAGCCGCCGCCGAAATCAGCACGTTGTCACCGTCCTTGAAGCGACGCGGTAGTAAGTCCTTGGCGTGATAGTACCACGCGTATTTGTAGAAGGTCGGCTCGTCCGGGCGCGTTCGCGGAAGCGCCTTCGCCTTTTCCAGGATTGTCGCGTCTATCTCGAACTTGTGCTTGCCAAGGATAGCGAAAACTTGGTCGCGCACCTTTTGCTTGTCCATGGTACAATGGAACGCTTCGTCCTCGATGACCTTCTTCGCCATTAGATGACGACGAAGCTCCAAGAGCTCCGCGCCGACCTCGCAAGATTCCATGCGAACAGTGCAGAGAATGAAATAGCGGCTGGCATGTCCACCGGCTTCAAATTTGAAGCAACCGGCCTCGTCAGCGAAAACAAAATGGTCACTCATGACACACAAGCCAAAAGAATCAGACTTGTCACAGTATCAGAGATTCAAAGAAGCCGCCCGCGAACTGGAAACAGACCAGTCAGAGGAACATTTTGACCGTTTGGTCAAGAAAATCGCGAAGTCTCCGCCGGCAAAGGGTGAAAAGAAAGACGAAAAGTCCGACTAAAGTAACTTTTCCGATAACACTATATTTAGGGTTTGCCGCACCATCCCGGATCACTATAGCTTCGAGTCGTTCTTGTTGAACGATTCGGCAGGAATGGAAAACCCGATCCCACCGGCTAGGGTGTGGATCGGGTCTGGTAGAAGCCGCCGTGTGGGGCGGAAATTTGTGGCCACGGCCGGACAATTGTCTCGTTCGCGGCGCAAGTCAAGCCCTGCACGGTCCTTTTTAGAAGGAAAACTAACCGTGCATAATCTCTATCTCGCATACGATCTGATAACGCCCGGTCAGAAATATGAGGCCGTGCAGAACCGGATCAAGCAGCTTGGCCGTTGGTACAAGCATCAGTACTCGCTCTACTACGTGCAGTCGTCACTCACCGCCGAACAGGCTCACAACTTTGTTCGCGGCGTGATGGACACCAACGACAAGCTCGTCGTCATCGAGGCCAAGAACGCCTGCGTCAACGGTGTTCCAGCGGCCGAACTTGCGCAGCTTCAGACCTTGTTCAAGGCTGCCTAAACCGCCCGAGCCTATTGGCGGGAACATTGGAGCATCGGGGCTGAGAGGTCCCGGTGCTTTTTTGTTGGTCATGTCCTTGTTCCTTCGGGTTGCCGGCCTGTCAGGATTATATTCCTACAGGGTGCCGGGTTTGTCAAATATATAATCGCC
>NZ_NPKI01000031.1 GCF_002284565.1 Mesorhizobium mediterraneum
CGCGGTGCGGTGCGCGAAACTGCCGCACGGCTCGGCATCAGCCGCACGGCGGTCTACTATTATCTTAAACTGGCGACGGGGGAAGCAAAGGCACCATAGCTAAGCGCGCGCATTTTCAAACGAGCTCCATTCTTAACGAAGCACAGGACCGCACCACTCTTGGCGTCGATCTATTTGCTTTGTCGGCGCGGGTCTGATCGAGAGAGTGGGGTTCATGCGGACAATCTATCCGGCCAATCCGAATGGCACTTGTCGCTGCCCCACTGGCAAGGCACAGAGGTCACGGCGATAGGGTCTTCGCTCTCGATGCCCTTATTTTGTTCTGTACGTGGCTTGGACCGATGAAGATGCTTAGCAACGCAGCAGGAGAGCAGCGGGGATCGAGCGCGGCGCGGCGCCGAAGGCCCAATGCTGTACAGCCTCAAGCCGACGCACGGCAAGAAAGCTCAGCCGGAACAAAATCCAAGTTCAATCGATGTGACAGTTCCGCGAGCTCATAGCTCACTCCATTTCCGCCTTCTCTCGCGCGTTCTGAGAAACGCTGCAAATGTGGACAACATGCATGATTACGCAGCAGCCATATCAATCCAGTTCATTCGGGGTCAGGAACGCCGGCGAGGATATCGACCATGAGCCAATCATCATCGTGTTCTATCTGGTCCCGGACTTTACCATGCTGGCTTTCTCCTCGGCGGTAGAGGTATTGCGCCTGGCGAATCGTGTTTTGGGTTATGAGGCGTATCGTTGGCGGGTCGCATCAGCGTCCGGTGGCGCGGTTCAAGCCATTTGCGGGCTTTCAGCTGTAACTAACAGTTCCATCTCAACTGAACGACGTCGCTTATTCGAAGAATGTCGCCCGAGCATGGTCGTCATCTGCGCCGATCAGGATGTGGAGAGCTACTCGAGCAAATCTTTGGAAGCTTGGCTTCGCGAATGCAGGCATTGTGGAGTGGCCGTGAGCGGCGTTGGGACCGCCACCTACATACTGGCTAAGGCTGGGTTGCTGAACGACAAGTACTGCACGATTCACTGGGAGAAACTTCCCGGCTTCAGCGAGCGATATATGGAAGTTCCTGTGGCTGCAGTCATATATCAGGTCGACGGCAATATTTGGACGTGTGCTGGCGGTTCGGCCTCACTGGATATGATGTTGCATCTGGTTCAACGGCATTTCGGTGACGAGACCGTAGCAGGTATATGCGAGCAGGCAATCGTCGAGCGCGTAAGGGCGCCGAATGAGCGCCAGAGGCTGCCGCTTTTACAAAAGCACGGCATTTCCAATCAGATAATGATTAAACTTATCGAGCAGATGGAACATCATCTGGCGGAACCACTGTCGATCGAAAAACTTGCAAAAAGCGTAAAGCGCTCCCGCCGCCAGGTTGAACGCCTATTCCGACGTGAATTAGGTCGGTCACCTCTTTCTTACTATCGAGAACTGCGGCTAGAGCGTGCTCGAATGCTGCTTACTCAGTCTGCTATACCGATTGTCGATATCGCCATCGCCTGTGGATTTATCTCGGCGTCGCACTTTTCCAAATCCTTTCGTGAAACATATGGGATGGCACCACACGAAGTCCGTAAGGGGAGAGTGACGTCGAAGCAGCTTTTTTTAGACATTCCGGTGAATGAGTCGACCGTGAACTATCCGCAAGCCATTGATCTGGCATGTTGATTGAGGCAGACGCCAGGTTTTGGATTGCAGGATTTGCGGTGTTTGGGGGCTGTTTCCTGCAATTCGGTTTTGCGATTCCCTTGTGCTGCGGAGCGTGATTGATCGGGATAGGGGGCGCCTTACGGCGCCGCCCACCGGGTCACCGGAGTTGGTCGCCCGCCCCCGGTTCCCACAGAACGTGGCGTGCAGCTTTCCCGCACCGCGCTGTTAGGCAGTTGGTTCACGGACCGCGAGTGCCAGCAACGCTCCACGACCTGGTACACCTTGATCAGCGACCGGAGATTTCCGGCCACGCCGTATTAAGCCTAGTATCAAGCACGTAGTGCAGGTAAAGGTTGCTCTGCTGCACGCTGATCGATCCCCCTTGTGGAGTTCCTTCGTCGATTGGATGGACCGCTCCATCTTCCATGAAGCCCGCCTTCAACCAGCGCCGGATCAAGCTGATCAGGCGAAAGTTGCTACCCAAGAGGTAATCTTCGGTGCCGAAAACCGGCCTGTCTTTGGTTGGAATGGTGGCCGGCTTCATACCGGAACGGTGGCCGGTGTTTGATCGGACTGGCGATCATCGGCTTCACGTCGGAATCCGGACAGCGATCGCTTGCTGTCGTATGGGCTGCAGCCCCGTTGGCGCGTACCGTCCATAATAGCTGATCCACCCCTGAGGAGCGGATTGATCAGCCAGGCGATGTCGTTCAACGAGAGCTACGTCTGTCGGCGGATGTGCAAGTCCCTGATCTTTCCCGCATCGCTTTCAGCGCCGAGGAACTGACCGCTGGTGTGAAGCCGCAAAACAGTCGCCCGCTTTGCGTTCCCCATACCGCGCGCGGCCGGAAACAGTATCCGAGGAAGTCGAACGTCACGTTCGGGCCTCTGCGTTTGGAGTCTCTGCAATAGACGATCTTTGTCTTCGTCGGATGCGGTTCCAGTTGGCATTCCGCCAACCTCGCCTCAAGCGCAGCCTTGACGGCTTCTGCCTCCTGCTCGGTCCGGCAGTGCACCAGCCCGTCATCCGCATACCGACACCATGGGAGGTCGGGATGTGTCCGTTTCATCCACAGATCAAACGCATAGTGCAGAAAAAGATTTGAAAGAATCGGCGAAACTACGCCTTCTGCTTGCTGCAGCACACTGTGGACGGAACTAGTCTAGCTATAATGCTTCCGCTACCCCGTCGCCAGTTTAAGATAATAGTAGACCGCCGTGCGGCTGATGCCGAGCCGTGCGGCAGTTTCGCGCACCGCACCGCG
>NZ_NPKI01000016.1 GCF_002284565.1 Mesorhizobium mediterraneum
GAATGCTCACCCTGCATGCCGCCCAGCGCTGCATCGTTGGCCATTCCCGCGCCTGTATGCCGCTTGGAAAATGAAAATGGGGACACCTCGACCAAAAACTTTGGTCGCTGCAATTTAGTCGCACCAGACACCTGTTGCGGCGATTGATTTACCAGGCTAGCTGTCCTCTTCCGCTTCACAATGGATGACCGTAAAAGTGGCTCCTGATGGGGAGTGCCCCAGGTTGTATCCTCTTGAGGAGCAAAGGTCGAATCCGATGGTCCGGTTCTAGCAATTGCAGACTTTCCGAGAAACCTCTCTTGTAATATATTATGGCATGATGTGATTCTCTTAATGGTATGACTGACGTAGCAGTACGGATCACCGATATTTGCCACTATAAAGTCTTCATCTCGCTTAACATTTCGAACGAACATCTCGGCCATATGTCGCTGATCGTCAGCCGGAATTTTGTATGGATCAAAATCCACTTGATTGTTAAGCGCCAGGCCGATTTCCGCCGTGTAAGATTTTAGGTTAGCGCAAGGTAGATGTCGAGCGAACCTATCGCTCTGTTCGAGCTTGTTCCAGATATTCTGAATCTCGTCCCGGTGAGTTTTTCCCAATGGCCTATTACGGGCAATCATAAGTGCCTGCATCACGCCCTGCTCACCTATCGTCTTCATCGGTCCAGTGGGATCGTTGGCTTGTTTATTTTCAAAGATTATTTCGCCCGTTCGACGAATGATTGCTATTCGAGCAAAAGAGTCGGAACAAACGGCTGAAGCCGCTATGAATGGCCAAACGGAATAACTAAGATCGTGCGCCTTAGCATCTGGAGAGGTGATAGTGGCGATGGAACCTTGCGACAGCCCGCGGTCATAACGATCATGCATGGCGGTAAAACTAGTGATTCTATCTGTGGCCACGATATTTAGCTCTGTCTTGTAGCCAATGTGACGAGCCCTCGCGAGAAGGATGTAATTAGGGGTATCGCGCGTCTCCACGATGATATTCGATCGATGCCGTATCGCATACTCAATCAATTGATCGCGCCAGGTCAAAACGACGAAGCGATTTATTTCCTCAACTACATGAGATCCCCGGAGTCGAGCGCGGTTGTTGTCGGGAAGAAAAGACTTGAGTTCGTTCTCGCTTACCACTTGAGTGTAGTCGGGATCATATTTATTCAGTAACTGCCTAATTGCAGAGGTTTTGCCCGATGCCGGTTGTCCGCCCACAACAAGAAAGATGGGATTCTCCAGCCCTCCCTTTTCGACTGCCATGCTACCTAAGATGTCACGTTCAAATATTGCTTTCGCTTCCGTTGAAGTCAATTTCCTCTTTCTCGCCAGGAACTTATGAAGAACTTCGGCCGATTCCTGTGTTTCCATTTTCGGTTTCCTCGTACCAATCTGCGATCGTTTAAAGTTTAAGCCGTAGAGTCATCCCTGGCGAGTGTATCGTAAGCGCGAATTTCCGTAAGCGACGAGCTGAGGCCGTTCAGGCGGCGTAATTCCACGGCATGAGTGCGTCGATTTCGCTGCTCGGGCAGCCATGGCAATGCGCTCGAGCGTTTGCGTGAGCCAGGCGAGCGGATCGACGTTGTTCATTTTTGCCGTTTATCTCGGCCAGGCGCACCGAGGACAAACCCTTATCCGACTGCAGCATCAGCCACATGCCATTCAGCCAGACACTCATAAGGAAGCTTTGTGGAATGCAGAGGCGTGTGGGTCGTCACCGTGAACTGGAACCGGCAATCGCCGCTGGAGCATTGATAGCGACCCGGACGCGCACGTCGCTTGCTTGTATCGCGCCCGGCGATCGCGATCGAGCGTTTGTAACCACAGGCAGGACAAATTCTCCCAGCCGGCCACACCATGCTTTCCAGCAATCTCCGACACTGCTCCTCATCGCGAAAGGCCACGATCATATCTTCCGCCGTCCGAATGTTGGTAAGTGCTGCGAGCATCGTTTCCGACATTCTCATCTCCCTCGGATCAGGCCCGAAGAATCGCACGGTAACCCTTGGATATCAAGGCTATTGCTGTCTTTGGTTGATAAAGGCCGCGTACGATTTTGAACTGCTCTTGTTCCGACCCCCAGACAGGACCGACGGCTTTTCCAAGCTGAGACAGAACCGAGAATGGCTCGTGTCGCCACATCGGTGACGATCGTCAGATACGGACGGCCGACGAACACACCGGCCCCGTCGACAACCTCCACGAAATTGATGTCGGTCGGGATATGGTCGATTTGGCAGACGTCGAGCGGGTGCGGCGCATGGATGTAGCCCGGTCACAGCTTGAGCCGCAGCAGGTGCTTCGGATTAGTTGGTTAGATCAGAGGCTGTTTGAGCAGGACTTTCAGTCACCAGCCTAACAGCTACCTCAGCTAGAGCATCTCCTGACGGGTCTACGTTATGCTGAGTCGGGTTGTTTAAGCCGCCCTCGGCATTCGCCTCTAAGCCTGATCGATTGGTCATTTCTAGGGCCCTTTCATAAAAACTGAGCGCAGCGGTTTGCCGAGTAGGCCACACCTTGGAGTTTCTCGCCGCTACTATAGTGTATAAGTCGGGCATATCCAACGTGAGTTGTCTTACAGTTGAAGCTTACGGCTCCCCTTTGTCGCCCTTGCGCGATCGGACAGTCGAAACCCATCGAAAGGAGGGTTTCGTGGCATCGAAAGGAGGGTTTCGTGGCATCGAAAGGAGGGTTTCGTGGCAGGATATATCGTAATGTAAATATCCCCTTGAAAACGACAGGGTCATCATAATTGAAGCCATCGTCGCCGCGTGGTTTCCTTAGGGTCCGGACCCATTAAAAGGGGTTCCTCTGACGGCGGGATTGTGATTCAGGGTCCCTGAGGGGGACCGGTCATGAATCGCTTATTTCTGGCTCAGCGATGAGCAGTGTGGGCTGCTTGAACGGCATCTGCCGACCGACACCCGAGGCAAGCCGCGCGTTGATGATCGACGCGTGATCAGCGGCATCATCCATATGGTGAGCGGCGGACGCTGGGTCGACGCTCCGACGGTCTATGGACCGCGCAAGACCCTCTACAGGCAATTTACCCGGACGACGTCTCGCACGAACATGTGACGTCGCTTTCAGTCTACATCAGAGACATTGCTTTCAGTCTACACCATATAGGATGGCGAATATATATTTCTGTGCAACAATTTTAAGTACAGGCTAAGATCGCTCTTAGCGTACTGTGGTTATTGTTCGTGCTTACGCGTCAATTTCTTGGTTCGACATTCACCACATACACTGGTGTATCAATACATTCGTAAAAACGGAGACAAGATAGACGTGAAATTCTTCATGTCCTTTAATGGAATTGAGTAAACAGTACAACAACATGACGCCACGGGCGTCAAAAGCATAACTAAAAGAAACAAGAAAAACAACGGCAGAAAACGGTAACAAACCAAAGGAAAATAAAACAGCTGACTGCAAAACGCACAACATCAAATATCATATGGCAGTGTCACTCGCCCCCACGCCACCACCGGAAACCCTTGAGCGTTGCGGAGGGAGTCGGGGTTCGCGAAATTATCGGCTTCTTCGCACCACCAAGACGGGAGAGCTAGCCACCAGTCACACGCCGGGTAAGGGCCGCCATAACACGGGAGCCGCCGCGTCAGCCGATAATGACTACTCATTTCAGTGAAGTTTCCGTTGGCAACACAGCGACGAGCCTCGGCCTCCATCATGTAGAGGTACGTGATTGTAACATTAGGCGCACCGGCATGGATTGCCCACAGAATCGTGCGGGGACCGAGGTACTGCGCCATCGCGTTAGGACCGATACCCTGGAATGGGTCGCCAACGATCCAATTAGCCATCGTGAGAGAGGTGCTCGTGATAGAAGAAAGAAATTTTGTGGTGTTCGGGGAGAGTACGAATGAAGACAGAGGAGATTTGATTGTCCGTGGTGAAATGGGAAGATGAAATGAGGCTTATATAGAGAAGGAGCACTCTTCCTATTGGACCACAATTTTTACAATCTCGAAAGGGCGCAGTTTGCCGTTTCGGTGCAATACAAGGCATCTATTGGGTGTGTGTCCATTCGGTTGCATAGAGTCGCAGCTTCCTGTGCAGGCGTTGACTCTCGCTACAGTTCAAAGGGCGCAACTTTAGCGTTCTGTAAGGGGCTGCCGAATTGCTAAGTCAACAACGCGTCACATTGGAGTTTTGGCTTGGCTTGGCTTGGCTTGGCTTGGCTTGGCTTGGCTTGGCTTGGCTTGGCTTGGCTTGGC
>NZ_NPKI01000013.1 GCF_002284565.1 Mesorhizobium mediterraneum
CCGGTTCAGCTCCTCCAGCAGATACGCACGCTCCGCAGCCGGCAGCAGTTCAATCCGGCCGACCGGCTGCCTGGCATCGGCCATCACACCATGTAACAAAGTTTGCAAATGCTGCGTCATGCGGTCGATCTGCTTCGGCGCTAATCGACTGGCATCAAAATGCCAGCGAAAGCTCCCATCCAGAGCGCAAACCTCAAAGGTCAGCAAATCCCCGCATAATGCTGACCCAGCTCTGTGGCTCGTCTTCAGATCGCCATCGACGGAACAGCTGTCTGTCGTGATTGTGATGCCAATCGGCCAAGGCCGGTGCGAACGTAGCGCCTCCACCCCTCGCAATGTCGGGCAGCGCGCGACAAGATCCCGGGCAAAGCTGCCGTGCTCCCTCAGCTGAGCGAATTCGGCTGCCACCGCTTTGCGCATTTCTTCAAAATCACGTGCAAGATCAATGGTAACTTCCATCGGCACGGCGGGAGCGACAAGCACCTCCACCGCTTTGAAATCGGCTTGCCATCCACACGCTGCAGGCTTCCATCCCAGTTGCAGCTCTGTTTCTCCCGTGATGCGTGCGAGATAGATCAGCCAAGCTGTTACCAAGTATTCTGTGCAATCATTTTGCGACAGCTTAGCCAAAGCACTTGGAATGCACCCCGAACTCGACTGCCATCTGGGCGGTGCGTCAGACAGGGACGACGACAGGAAAGGAAACTTCAATATTCTAAACTGCTCAAGCCGCCGTCGCCAAAAATCCTCCCGAGGCGCCAGCAATTCATGAGTGGCAGTTATGCTCCTCGCTTGTTCATCGCCCAAGATTAAAAGGCGACTACCTTCATCCAGATTGGAGTGCCTGGCGAGGGCTCGCGCGTCCAGCACCTGCCCATCGGAGCTGCCAAAGCAAACATCGACATCCTGCGTACCCGACGCCACACGCCAGTGGCTGGAGTGAATTTCAAGCAGGCAACCTGCCGGAAAGCCCGAGCGTCGAGGCAACACCTCCAAGCGTCTGATTGCGACAGCCTCATCACCGACGAGCGCCTTGGGCAGACACAAAGGATTGGCATGATACGGGCCAAAGTCTAGGGCACGCGTCATCGCTGACAAATCTTGCGCGGATCGATCCCATCGCAGATAGCCTGCCGCATCTGGGCGCCGACGCTTCGGAAAATAACTCCTGTTCACCAGCGCCTGCGGATAGGCAGTAAGTTTCCCGATCTTGAGGCCAGTTAAGAGTTCGCGGAAACCCTCGATCGCGGCTTCATAACATTTGAGGTTCAGCGTCATTGCCGTGTCGGTGGGCGCAATCAGGACTTGGCGCTGAACCACGACGTCACCGGTATCAACACCATCATCGATCCGATGCCAGGTGACGGCGTATTCGGTTTCTTGCGCCAGCAGCGCCCAGGACGTCGCATGCGTTCCCGCGTATCGTGGCAATGGACCGTCGTGATAATTAAATGCACCTTGTCGCGCTCGCTCAAACACGTCCGGTCGCAATTTAAGCGGGTTGGAAACCGAGAATATCCAATCCACTGGCTCGGTGTTCAGTAAAGTGGAGAGTTCTTCAACATTCGCAATGCGCAAGATGTTGGCGCGAGCCGCCCAATCCGCGAAAATCGCGTCAGTACACAGGGCCGCGCCAATGACGTGGCCCATCTCCATTGCCAGTTGTGCGCACGCGATAGCTAGCGTACCACTGCCAAGAATGATGCTGGAAAAGATTGGCCGGGCTGCAGGATCCATGCCCTGCTCGCCTAGTTGACAGGCATGACCGCGCACCGGAGAAGACCGATATACCATTTTCATCCCTCAGCCAGTCCCAATCTGGGCCGTTCCCGCCCTAACCGCCGCGCCGCATAGCGGCCTAAACCCGTCACACTGGTTCGGATCTGCTCGGGGGAAAGCGCGCTTAATACCAATCGAACTCGGCGGTTCTGCGAGTCAACCAACACAAGGAAGGTCATCAGCATAACGATGACAATGTCACGCCTTGCACCCCTGTTGCGCTCTCCGCGGCGGCCCCTCATCGTATCGCACCTATTGTGCAACGGGTTCGCTGATCATGCCGGCCGTTGTCCATACTGCAACAACTGAGACTGTACTTGCCTACCTCGTTATCGCCGGCTGAATGCCCTTCATACACCACTAGCACAACAGCGTGTTTTCGAAGCTGAGCCGCTTACCTGCGTCCACGGACACCTTGAGCTAGCTGGCCTACCAATGGGCGTAATCATGAGACGATTTCTCCTCAGCTGGGACCCGTATGCATATGAACGAGCAAGTGCCGTGCCAGAGGAGATAATCACGTCAAACAAAGGCTTGGCGCTAATCACACCATGACAAATGTCCGACAATGTCGGACACTGGACGTAAGCGATCTGAGGAGGCTTCGAGTTTCGCGGCTTGCGGGTTGTCAGTTAGGGGTTGCCAGGTTCAGGAGCAGAAGCTCCTAACCCGAAAAATTCATGGTGGTTGGCGGATTTGGTGCAAGACTTTGAAATGAAATGGGATTTGGTTGCTAAGCCCGATCCGAATCATTTTCCGAGATCACACCCGCCATGAACGACCAGGCTGCCGCTGAGCTGTATGTCATCAGTAGGCGGCAAGTCCGTCGTCCCCCGTTTCGACGGCGGCATGCTGTCGTCCTACAGCGGCTTCCTGGCTCTGGCCGAAGTGGAGGGCTGCGGGTGGCCGAGCGTCTGGCGCGCTGCATCGACGATCCGCGCTAGCCGGACCAGACTGCCCACAGCTTGGCCGGGTGATCGCCGCCGGCTACCAGGACGGCAACGACGCCAAACCGGCTGCGCCCCGATCCAGTCTGCAAGATGGCCCAGGATGCCGCCGTCGGGTCGGGATCTGGCCTCCCAATCGATGATGTGCCGGCTGGAGGACCTGCCAGCGTGGGGGAGCTGGTCGCCATGGGGCGGGCGATGCGTCGATCTGGGCCGGCATCGCTAACGATGGTTGCGAAAGCGCACACGAAAGGTGCGGTCGCCGAGGCGGCGCCGCAGCCGATTGTTCTTGGCGAAAATGTTTCTCACCCCGTGTTAACCACCGCTGAAGCAGTCGCCAGGGACATGACCATGCCCGACCATCGCTTCCTAGCCACAACGGTTGAGGAAGCTCGGTTCCGGATGCGCCGCACGCATCGCCTGGCGATCGCCGAACTCGCCGCAAGAAGCTGCGGCAGAAAAGATGGTACTTTGCCCCGAGATGAAGGATAGTAGCGGCGCCTGCGATGGCCGCTGCGCCACAGATGGCGGCATAACTTACGGTGAAACCCAGTCCAGGCCGAGCACCACTTGCTGGTCGGTGGCAGGTACCCTCCGCGAAGTTTCTCTAGAGGCGGCCGAAGTGACATGAGCTAGATCGCACTTCCCAGTGTCCGAGCTGAGTTCTGTCCCGAACGATGTCCGCGAAATGCTTAGCTCCGGGATGAACCGACGGCCATGTCGCCGCCTGACGTGCCTCGACGTCGGGCGCGGCTCTCCGGAAGAGAGCGCCAAAGCTCATCTCCTGACCGTCCGCCGACTGCTGTCGAACCATATCGGGACGCCGATCAACACCATCCTGATCCTCGATCACTGGGACGATTTGCTCCATCTGGCGGCGTCGATCACGACGCGATCAGTGGTGCCGTCTACGATCCTGAAGAAGCTGTCAGCATCACCGAAGGAAAGCCAGCTCGCAAGTGCGCTACGGGAACTTGGCCGGATTGAGCGATCGCTGTTCATGATCGAATGGTACTCAAGTCCAGCGCTACGCCGGCGTTGCCAGGCCGGCCTCAACAAGGGTGAGGCGGCGCATAAGCTGAAGCGCGCCGTCTTCTTCCACGAGCGCGGTGAGATCCGGGACCGATCGTTCGAAAGCCAGGCCTTCCGCGCCTCGGGCCTCAACCTCGTCATCAGCGCGATCGTGCACTGGAACACGGTCTACATCGAACGGGCCGTCAGCCATTTGCGCAAAATGCATCGCGAGATTCCGGATCATCTGCTCAAGCACGTCTCGCCGCTGAGCTGGGAACACATCAATCTGACCGGCATCTACACCTGGGATGCAGAATATCAGATGCCTGAAGACTTCCGGTCGCTCAGACTACCGGCTCGGTTACGCCAAGCCGCATGACGTTCATGCTCCGTTCAGCCTTAGCGTACGATTTCGCACTGCTCTTGTTCGGACCCCGAAAAGCTGCGCGCACCGCTCTCTCGGTCGCCGCCGCTCCTTCATTCCGTAGGTGCTATGGCAGCGAGTTCACCTCGAACGGCATCCTCGCCTGGGCGGATCAGAACCGCGTCGAATGGCATTACATTGTGCCCGGCAAGCCGATGGATACGGATGTTGTAGAATAGCCCGTTCTTCTCATTCGGCGGCTTTTCCACAGCCTTCGGCCTTTCCGGCCTCGTTCGCCATCGGGAAGTCGCGGCTGCATAGGCAGCTTCCGCCTTCTCGACGCGGGATCGTTCTTCGGCGCTTGGCCGGGATGTTGTAGTCGAAGGCGGTGCCGCGTCTGGCGTGGCTGGTCGGAAGGCCGGCACGCAGCTCGACCGATCTGAACTTGCGGGCAAGCAAGGCCGGCCGGGCCCAGATGTAGTCGGTATCCTTGCTCAGCATGTGCCAGATGATCATTGCAAGCTTGCGCGCGGTGGCGACGGCCGCGATGCAGGCCAAGATAGGCAACGAGCTTCTGTGGATCGCTGAAGCGCCGTATGTCGCCGATTGCCGCGGCAACGCTCGCAGCCACGGTGACGTCGAGGCGGGGCAACGTCATCAGGCGGCGGATTGTCGGATCCTGGAGGGCATGTACGGCGGTATCCGCCTCGACCACCGTCAACGCCTCGTTGACCTGGTTAATCAAGCCGAGGTGGCGCTCGATGGCGGCGCGCTCATCGGCAGGCAATATTTGCCTCGCCAGCCATTTGCGCCCGCTGATC
>NZ_NPKI01000010.1 GCF_002284565.1 Mesorhizobium mediterraneum
CGCCCCATTGCTCGACTTACGTTTCATCATTGGCACCTATACAGATTGCAAACCCGTCGCGTGCGGCCATCGCGGTGCGCCATCATCGACAGTCACCGTGTTTGGATCAAGCGTTAACATGCCGTACGCGCGCCTCGGTCCCTAAAAAGCACTATCAAATCAGATGCCCTACCTTCAAGTTCAGGCCGCTTGACAATATGTCATGCGCTTGTCATTCTGTCAACTTGAGGGCGACCGAGTTGCGCTGCCATGCGGATATGAACGCGAATAAGGGAGGACGATATGGCCCTTCTAAATCGTCGAGTCTTTAGCGATGGTTTAGTTGATTTTCTAAAGCGACACCTCACAGTCTTGCCCGGGAGCTTCGAGTGACGTCCATGACAGCTATTCAGCAAACAACAAAGGATCCGCTTCTGCAGCCTCTGACAATTCGTGGTCTGACGTTGAAAAATCGAGTGATGAGTTCGGCTCATGCCTCAGCCATGGACGACGACAGTATGCCGGATTTGCGGTATCAGCGTTATCATGAGGAAAAGGCTAAGGGCGGCCTGGCGCTGACCATGTTCGGAGGCAGTTCCAACATCGCGCCGGATTCCCCTACAACGTTTCGCCAGTTGGACGCCGGAACTGACCGGATCATTCCCTATTTCCAACAGTTCGCTGAGCGCATTCATCAGCATGGTGCTGCACTTATGTGCCAAATCACCCATCTCGGTCGTCGCGGCGATGCTCAAACCGGGGCATGGTTGCCGATGATTGCACCATCGCCAGTACGTGAAGAACTGCAGCGCAATTTTCCTCGGCAAATGGATCGGTGCGACATCGATCGAGTCGTGCGCGCATTCGGCCAAGCAGCTCGGCGCTGCCGCGAAGGCTTGCTTGATGGTCTGGAGACCTTGGCCGGGGGACATCTGATCGGCCAGTTCCTTTCGCCGCGAACCAATCTGCGCGACGACGACTTCGGGGGGAGCATCAAGAACCGTGTTCGCTTCGCACTCATGGTTCACGAAGAAATTCGCCGCCAAGTCGGCGAGAAATTCGTCGTCGGTATGAGATTGTCGCTGGATGAGGGTGACGGCGGGTTGAGGTTCGACGAGGTTCTGGAAATAGCTACGATCTTGAAGCAAGAAGGAGCGGTTGATTTCTTTAACTGCATGGTCGGCAGAATGGATACGGAGCTGACCCTCGTTGAAGAAAACATGCCTGGCATGAGCCGCCCTCTAGCGCCCTTCCTCGACCTGGTTGGCCGGTTTCGTCGAGAGATCGGAGTGCCGGTATTCCATGCGGCGCGAGTGACTGATGTTGCTAATGCACGCCACGCTGTCCGTGAAGGCATGCTCGACATGGTGGCTATGACCCGCGCCCATATTGCTGACCCCGAGATCGTCAAAAAGATTGTCCGCGGCGAAGAGAATCGGATCCGCCCTTGCATCGGGGCTTCGCATTGCATCTACAAAAAACCGCACTGCATCCACAACGCCGCTTCGGGCCGTGAGACATTGCTGCCGATGACCGTATCCGCGGGCGCGACGCCGGGCAAGAAAGTCGTAGTCATTGGCGCCGGTCCGGCAGGAATGGAAGCAGCGCGCGTCGCAGCCGAACGCGGGCACAACGTAGTTTTATTCGAAGCCGCCCCGCGTCTTGGCGGGCAAATCTTGCTAGCCGCCAAAACATCTTGGCGGAGGGATCTAATTTCCATTGTTGATTGGCGGGTGAGCGAACTAGAAAGGCTTGGTGTGGACGTACGGTGCAACGTATTCGCGGAAGCAGACGACGTACTGGCTGAAAATCCTCATCATGTCTTTGTCGCGACAGGTGGCATACCAGCCGGTGGTGACCTCCCTGGCGCCCACCTCCCCGGCGCCAACCTTGCAGTTTCAAGTTGGGATCTCCTGTCAGGGGATGTTCGTCCCGAAAAACACGTGCTGATCTGCGACCACACCGGTCGCCACGAAGCCGTTGCCACGGCCGATCATCTCTCGGGCAACAGGCACATTGTTACGTTAGCCACGGCCGACTCCTATGCCGCAACTGAGATGGGGTACCCCGATAGGATAATCTTTCACAAGCGGCTGGCGGCGCAGGGCGTCACGACACTTCCATACCTGAAGCTTGGCGACATACGTAGAGAGGGCAACCGGCTTGTCGCAACGCTGATCCATCAACTCACAAACGCCCGGCAAGAAATCACCGCTGATCAGGTAGTTTTGGAGACGGGAACGATGCCCGTAGCGGAGCTTTTTTTTGACCTGAGCGAGCGTTCGCTCAACAAGGGAATGACGGATGTTGACGCAATGGCGGAATGGTTGCCTCAGCCGCGGCAAATTGGCGATGGATTCACGCTGCACCGGATCGGCGACGCCTTAACGTCGCGCACGATCCATGCTGCAATTTTGGAAGCTTACAGGTTGACAGTAAATCTGTGACCATCTGAACGACAGCACCGATCTGGCTGTTGTCGGAAGTTAGACCGCCTTACGATGTTGTCTTCGTCGAGGCCGAGGTTAGTAGTGTGCATTGCGAGGCCGGCGCGCCAAGCCGATTTACGATTTCACACGGATCTAAAAGCGAAGAGGTTCCAGCGGAGGACCAGTATCTGGTTTCGCGGAGTTGACGTGCTGAAGCCAAAGTTCTCTACGCGCGGAACTCCGCCGAAGGTCGGCATTTCGTCGCTATGACATGATTGTTGTTGGGGCAGCCAATCCTGTAAAGCTGCCAATGTACGGCGGCTGGATAGATGGAAGCGCGGCGTCCCCTCAACCAATATATAGTCGACCGTGAACTATCCGCAAGTTGTTGATCTGGCGCGTTGATTAAGGCGGACGGCAGGTTTTGAATTGCAAGCTTTGCGGTATTTGGCCCTGTTTTCCTGCAATTCGGTTTTTGCGATTCCCTTGTGCTGCGGAGCGTGATTCACTCGGTTCGGCGGGCGAATCGAGGGGACGGCGAATGTCCAGGCCACGCGAGAAGCGCGAGACGGGAGAGCAGGATCTGTTCCGCTCCAGGCTCGACCAGATCATCAACATGAAGCACGAGCTGGTGCGGCCGGCGCAGGCGATCGACTGGCCGGTGCTGGAGGAGCGTTTCGGCGCCGTCTATTCACGGCCCCGGCATGTCGCCGCTGCCGACCCGGCTGATGGCGGGGCTGGCGATCCTCAAGCACACCTTCAACCTGTCGGACGAGGTGCTGTGCGAGCGCTGGGTGGAGAACCCCTACTTCCAGCACCTCACCGGTGAGACGTTCTTCTGCCACACGCTGCCGTTCGACCGCTCGTCGATGACGCGGACCATTCGCGACATCTCCCGCCAGATCGCCGGCGACGCGGGGCTGGACGCGCTCTTCAAATGGCCGCTCTACCAGGCCGCCACCGTTCTCCAGCAACGTCAGCGCCAGCGCGGTCGCAAGATCTACAGCCTGCACGCGCACGAGGTGGAATGCATCGGCAAGGGCAAGGCGCATATGCCTTACGAGTTCGGGGTGAAGGTGTCGGTGGCCACCACGCTGAAGCGCTCCAAGGGCGGCCAGTTCGCCCTGCATGCAAAAGCGCTGCCCGGCAATCCCTCACATGAGGCTTTTCGGGTCAAGGGGTATTTTCAAGGCGGCATGGGATTGTCCCTGTTCACGGTATCCATGGTCTGAGCCCGTTTTTAATACCGGTCCGATATCCGGACCTGTACAACCTCACATCCGGTCGCCGCTCCAAGGCGGCTGCACCAATATCCCGCATCCAGCGGTCAGGGCTCAGGAGGACGGGACCATTCTACGACACGGCTGTTGAGGCCATAGGATTGCTCGGTGCGTCCACCCGGATCCCGTCAGGAGTGATCAACTCCTGAGGATAGGAAGAGAGTTGAAGAGCGTCACGCTGCCTTCACGATGGCTCCTTCGATAACGATGCCGTGGTGCACGTATTTCCAGAGCGCGACGAGCAGCTTGCGGGCAAGCGCGACGATTGCGACCTTTTTGCTGCGCAAGGCGCCCTTGTCGATCCGCACATGGAACCAGCGGGTGAGAGCCGAATCCGGCTGATGGCGCAGCCAGAGCCAGGCCAGTTGGATCATCGTTGTCCGTAGCCGAGGATTACCCGCCTTCGAGACACCTTGCTCCTGATTGATCGTCCCGCTTTGCCAGGGAGACGGTGCCAGCCCGGCGTAGGCGGCGATCTGCCTTCGGTTGCCAAACTGCTGAAACAGGCCTTCAGCATACAAGATGGCCGCAAACTCCGCACCAATCCCCTTGAGAGCAAGAAGCGCAGTCATAGGCGCTGTCTGGTCGGGCTTCTCTTCGGCGATCAGCGCATCCCGTTCGGCCTCGACCGCCTTGATTTGGCCGAGCAGTAGTTCGAGACGATCAAGCTCGCGAACGATCTGGGCCTTGAGATGATGGGACAGCGGGCGGCCATCGCCGGTCCGCAATTCTTCCAGCCGCTTGCGCCGGTCACGGCACAGCGGTTCATAGTCCCGGATCCCTTGGTTGAAGAGAAGCCCCTTGATCCGGTTGTTGTGAGCAATCCTCTCGGCCACCAGCGCCTTGCGCTCGCGGGAAATGCGGAGCCGATCTTCCGCCTCGAGGCTCGGCACCTTGACCATCGAGCACACCCGTGGCTCTCCCCGCTTGTAGGCCATCAGCGTCCGGATTAACGTCTCGCCATCGATCCGGTCGGTCTTTGCTCGCCGCCGCTTGCGCGGCACCGCAATCGAGGCGGCATCGACCACGTAGCTTTCAATCCAGGACTCTGCTGCGAGTACTCGCTCGATCCAGAAGCCGTCCAACCCCGCCTCCTGGATGACTACCACTGGATACAGTTTGCCCTGCCGGACCTGCGCTTTCTGCCGCAGGGCCTCAAAGCGGGCAAACAGACCGGCAATGTCACCGCCCTTCACCGAGTGGAATGACATCTTCTCGCTGCCCGGCGACATCGAAGTTACAAGCCAGGTCGACTTGCTCAGTTCCAACGACACGAAGACTGCGCCAAGATTGGTTCGGATAGCGGCTTGGGTGTTGGGGCCGTCAGTGTTCAAAAGCATGATTGTCTCCAGAGTGGGGATATTGAGCAACCTCACTTTGGCAGAGCCTAGGTGTTTAGTCCCGGCATTTGATGGGTGGGATCGAATCGGAACCGTTCAGGCTCTTTTGCCCAGATTTTGCAGATGAATTCGTGAGGGTGTGAGGCCCTTGAGGGTCTTAAGCCGGCGCGCGAAATTGTAAGCTAAGATGAAGTCGGCGAGATGTCGGCGCAGTTGATCGTGATCGTCATAGTGGAAGCGCTTGACGGTGGCGTCCTTGATGGTCCGATTCATCCGCTCGACTTGGCCGTTCGTCCAGGGATGGTTGATCTTTGTGAGCCGGTGCTCGATGCCATGTTCGTCGCAGATGCCGTCGAAGATGTGC
>NZ_NPKI01000005.1 GCF_002284565.1 Mesorhizobium mediterraneum
CGCCCAGACCGGCGAATATGGCGACATGATCGCCATGGGTATCGTCGATCCGGTCAAGGTCGTGCGCACGGCTCTCCAGGACGCGGCCTCAGTCGCCGGCCTGCTGGTCACCACCGAAGCCATGATCGCGGAGGCTCCGAAGAAGGACTCGGCTGGCGGCGGCATGCCAGGCGGCATGGGCGGCGGCGGTATGGGCGGCATGGGCGGCATGGATTTCTAAGGTCCACGCATTTCGACAATTTGGAAAGGGCGGCAAGCAATGCCGCCCCTTCTTCGTGCCCATTCCGCCAGTTGTCAGTGACTCGCAAGCCGGGTATATGCCCGCCAAGGTTGGTGCTTATGCTTGAACGGATTCTGCCTTTCTTCGTGGGGCTGGCTTTACTGTTGGGTAGCGGCTGCGCGCGCAGCGATGATGGTACGGTGATTATTCCGAGACCGCTTGATGCTAGGCGATTCTTTGACAAAGAGCCGCCCCACCTGCAGCAGCCACACATCGAAAACAGCGTGTTTCCGGTTGCGCCACAGGAGCCGGAAAGGCTCGAACCGCGCCGTACGGCAAGTCACAAGACATCAAACAGACGCGCATCGCGGATCGCAAGTCCTCCGCTTTCCTCTTATGAGCCGCACAAGCCGCTTGTCTGCAAGAACGTCAGCGAGCCCGGCAAGCGATACCGTGTGGTTTGCGAATAGGGCAATTGGTTTGGCCAGCGGTCTGCCCCTCAGGAGCCTCCCGGCGCCTTTCCGGATCAGGTTGTGCCCGGCCCGCTCGCGGTCGTCCATCAGGGCGATGTTGTGGATCGTGCGAAACAGCATCAGCCGTACAAAGCGCAGAACCACCAGTGGACCGTCTGCCACGCGGCATCAAATTGCCCCCCGGTGAATGAGGACGCAGACACGTCACGGACTATTGAGAAACCGGTCCATGATCTCGCCGAAAGCTGCCGCCGCCGCGGGTCTCCCGGCTGCATCCTCGGGTGATGCTCGAGTGAGGCCCGGCAACATGAGGACGATCGCTCATTCGGCTCGGCGTTTCGTGCCCATCCACCTTCTCCCACAGGGGAGGCTGGGATGCAGCGCCTTCAAAGTGAGGAACAAATCACCTTCGCCGCGAACCTTTCACATTGTCTCGCCACCACCACCGTCGATGAAGTTTCGGACTCGCGCGGGCCGAATCGGGGATCGGCATCGCAGACCATGCGATCGATCTCGTCCCGACGGTTGCCAAAATTGAAAACGAGGCATAATTGCCCAGACATCCAGCTGCTTCGGAGGCTTGCTATGACTTTTGCTCAATCGGTCGTGCGTTCTTTCGTCGGCTGAAGCCATTCATCCTGCTTTTCCTGTTGACTCAGTTCCTGGTCAGGCTGGCGCTGTCGCTGGTTTCGGCCAAAGACCTGTCTTTCCATCCGGCCGACTGGCTGGCTCCTTTCTTCACTGGCATCTGGTTCGATATCGTCACGCTGCTTCCAATCCTCGTGGTCTTTCTCCTCTTCCCGCTGCTCCTGCCAGTTTCGTGGGCCGGAAAGCGGTTTGACCGCGCAGTTGGGCTCTCGGGCTTCGCAATCTTCCTGTTTCTGATGGTCGTGCAGGGGGTCAGCGAGTATTTCTTCTGGGACGAATTCACGACGCGCTTCAATTTCATCGCGGTCGACTACCTCGTGTACACGCAGGAAGTGATCCAGAACATTATGGAGAGCTATCCGGTCGTGCCGCTGCTTGCCGGCATCGGCCTGTTGGCGGTCGGCGGGACCTATCTGCTCCGCCGCCAGGTGAAGGCAGGCTTCGCGCCGCATCCGCCGTTCATGAAGCGGCTGGCGGTCTTTGCGACGATAACGGGAATGGCCGCCGCCGGCGTATTGGTGACGCCCGATTCGATCACACGGCCGATGCCGAGCGCGATCGCCCGCGAACTCGGGGGCAACGGACTCTATGGTTTGGTTAGCGCCTTCTTCTCGAATGAGATCGATTTCGCGAATTTCTATCGGACCATACCCGAGAAACAGGCGGCCGAACGGACACGCGACCTTTTAGCGGAAGATCACGAGCCGTTCGAAAGCACCGATTTAAACGACATCACGCGTGACATTCGAGCCGAGGGGCCGATGCTGCGCAAGAACGTCATCCTGGTCGGCATGGAAAGCATGAGTGCGGAGTTCATGGGCACATTCGGCAATCCGAAAAGACTGACACCGAACCTTGACCGGCTGGCGTCTGAAGGCCTGCTTTTCACAGAAATGCGGGCGACCGGCACGCGCACCGTGCGCGGGCTTGAAGCGATCGCGCTTTCAGTCCCGCCGACCCCGGGGCAATCGATCCTGCGTCGCCCCGGCAACGACAATCTCTTCACCATTGGCTCTGTGTTCCAGGATTCGGGCTACGATACGCGCTTCCTCTATGGCGGCTACGGCTATTTCGACAACATGAACGCGTTCTTTTCCGGTAACGGCTTCGGTATCGTCGACCGCGCTACGATGGCGGCAGGCGATGTGCATTTCGCCAATGCGTGGGGCGTTAGCGATGAGGATCTCTATGACGAGGTGATCCGCCAAGCCGACGCCTCGGCGAAAGCCGGCAAGAACTTCTTCAGCTTCGTCATGAACACGTCAAACCACCGGCCCTTTACCTATCCAGCTGGCGCCATAGACATCCCATCACCGGGCGGGCGCGACGGGGCGGTCAAATATTCCGACTACGCGATCGGGGAACTGGTCAAGAAGGCATCGGCGAAACCGTGGTTCAGGGATACCGTTTTTGTCTTTGTCGCCGATCATACGGCAAGCGTCGCAGGCAAGGTCGAACTCGACATGAACAAATACCACATACCGTGCATCATCTGGTCGCAGGGCTTTGTCGAGCCCCGCCGGATCAACCGGCTGGCGAGCCAGGTGGATATTGCGCCGTCGCTGCTTGCCCTGCTGCAGGCTAGCTATCGCAGCCGCTTTTTCGGCGACGACCTGATCGAAGCGGACGAACCGGAGCGGCCGGTCTACATCTCCAACTACCAGAAGGTGGCCATGATCCTGCATGGCCGCACGACGATCCTTGAGCCCAAGAAGCAAATCGTCCAGATGAAGGGTGAGGAGGTGCAACCTGAAAGCGCCGTCGACCACAACGCGGTCGAAGATACCGTAGCTGTCTATCAATATGCCTCGCACTGGCGCGACATTTCACGCCGCATTCCAAGTGTTCTTGACAACGGCACGCTGGCACTCGGCCGATTCGGTGTGCATCGCCTGCCAAACCCGAAGCGACGCGCACCTCCGTCCAGGACCACACCCACCATACCGGTGCGCTAACAAAGCCACCGTGCCACAACGTCTTAGGAATGCCAGGTCTGCTCCGGTGATCGCCAAGAGGTGCGAGGACCTTAACAATCAAGACCCTTCGTGGCTCGCAACGGCAATGGCCGGAACGGGTCCAGCCTGTCGTGGAAAGTCATTGATGTGATAACGTGATTCCCGATCAGCGAGGTGAGTCGGGCTGAAGCGGTTTGTCGAGGGCGAGGATCGCCGGCAAGCGGCACTGCTTCCCGAGTGCCTGGACGATTACGTGACGCAGGACAATCCGGGGTGGCGACGGGTGCATCATGGATCTGCTACTTTCGCGCGTTGCAGTTTGGGAGACGCAGCACGCGTTGCCCCTGTCGACAAACTGAGCCCCTCGTGCTGGTGGCGGTGTTCTGAGTGACATTCCTCAAGGAACATCGTTGTCGAACTGGGCAGGGGTTGCCTTGATCGCAACAGGCGCCGTTCTGGTACGCTACAAAGGCTAACAGGAGGGCTATTCGCGGCGGCTTATTGCTCCGTCTTTAGGATCAGAACAGCCAAAAAAAGGTGGGCAGATAGCCAGCTACCTGGAGGTATTCGATGCCTTCGATGGCTGGAAAGATCGCCAGAAAATAGAGGGCATCGAAGAATGTGCTTCTTAATGCGCTCGTGGAGAACGTGTGCTGATGCTTGTCCTGATGCAGCCACGGCTTGGGCCAGAACCGCGGCGTCCTTGCCACATATGCTTCGAACTCCGGACCAAATTTGTCACGAAGAAACGTCTCTTCCTTTCGGGCAGTCATCCCGAAAACCGCATAGGTGCACACCCCCAGAGCGGATGCAACGATGAGCGATCCGAACATGAGGCCGATGCCGAATGCTCCGATCGTCGAAAACAGATATAGGGGATTGCGTGTGATCGAGTACGGCCCGCTAACTGCCAATTCGCTGTTCTTCCGCCCCCCGACATAGAGGATGCTCCACAACCTCCCGAGTATGCAGACGAGGATCAGAACAAAACCGATCATCTCGACGACCTCGTGAAGGCTAGATGCTTCATCCCAACCGGGGCGAGAGAATAGCAGCGAGCCAATCGCCGCTATGCTCAAGGCCCGGACGACCAAAAGTCTCTTCCGCTGATTAAATGGTTGCGGGGCAATGGAAGCGGACATCATGGTTCCTTCGACAAAGGCTTTTTCGGGGGCTCGCGCCAAGCAGTGCATCCAATGTCGACCGATCTGTCAGAAATGTGACGCGCTGTCCGTTTTCCTGGCGGCGACTGCTCGGTTTCAATGGCAAGCTGGATAGCCGATTGCGGTAGGCCTGACCCTTGGCAGATCCCTATGTCGGCAGCCCTTCGGAACTTGCCGGAAATTAAGGTCTCGGTGGATAAACCCGCATGGCTTTTGCTGGCAGGAAGACCGATGCGCGGGCGTGGATGGATCAAGGCGTTGCGTCAGGACGAGGCTCGGCAGGTGCGTGCGCGCATTGCGGAACTGGAGCGCGACCTCATAGCGCCCACACCTCAAGGACGCCATCGACGTCTCGAAGCCGGACATGAACTTCGCAATGCGAAGTCCCGCCTGGCGCGTCTCGAGGAATGCATCTCCGGAAATACCGGAGAAACATCGGCGTTAGCGGGAAGCTTCGCCGCTCTCAATGCTTGTAGCCGAACATCATCTCTCTGCTGCGGTCAAATCGATCCTTAGAAAATGCGGAATGGAAGGCGGTCCAGCCAGAGCGCGAATGGCTGGCCCCAGCACCAGGTTCAGTCGGCTTTGCAGTCCTGTACAAGGATTCCGAAAGCGACCTGTTGCCCGCGTCCCCCTGTGGTCACACTGCTCGTCGATAGGTCCAGAGTTGTGCGGGGGGAACATTGCGAACGACGAAATCATAGTGAGAAACGATGTAACGGTCGGGCATTTTGAGCACCGGTGACAGAAGACCGTAGGTGATTTGGATCACAGGTCGCCCGGCGGGGATTCGTGCAAGCAAATCCTCCAGCAGTGTGAGGCGCTGTTGCATCGGAAAGCTCAACATCGGCACTGCGCTTATGACACAATCGAACTTTTCCCGGCGCTCCCCCAGGGTTTCTTCCAGGGCAAACGCATTGCCCAAGCGGAAATCCACTCCCGGAAAGCGTCGCACCAGGCCCTCATAGAAATCCTTGGAATATTCGACCGAAGTCAACCGATGCGGTTTGATGCCTCTTTCCAGGATGGCCCTGGTGATGACACCAGTCCCGGCACCAAGCTCCAAAACCGGCAATCCAGAATGCGGGTTGACCACACTAGCCATGCGGCGCGCCGCATGGATCGACGTGGGCATGAGTGCGCCCACACCTTTCTTATCCTTCTGCCAACATTTGAAGAATTGCACTTCTTCCTCAAGTTTCTTGCCAAGGCGCTCTTTCAATCGAAAGACCATATCCGATCCCTTCTCCCGATCCGAGTCGGAGCGACTTTTTGTCGAAGTTTCGCCACATAAACAAGCCTGATTCACAGGGATGAATGCCGCGCTGGAGGCGCGAAACGCCCGCGCCGGCTAACACGCGCGTGTCCGCCATGATGACGTTTAATCGCTCAGATGCGCGCCAGTTCTTCCTGTATGGAAATCTTGGTCATGGCCTCGAGAGCTCCTCACGGCTCGTCGAGAAGCCGTATCTCCGGCTGCACCATCAGCGCCAGCGCGACGCACGCAGGGTTTCTCATCTGCTGCGCGCTTCGCCAGGCGCACAGCAGACAGCGAGGCCGCTACGGCCGCAAAAAACCCGCGACGGCGGCTCGATTCCGGGACCGGTCCGCCATTTTTGGCAGGTGATCCGTGCAAATGCGTGGCGTGGATCACCCCAGCTATCTCGTGGCCGCCCCATTACCAACGTCCTCTTTTCAACCGGCCGAGCCTCCCGACCGCCGGATCAATGATGACGATCCCCTCTGAATGGTTTTTTGAAGAGCCTGACGGTCTGCGCCGTCTTACCGTGGTTCCGGCTCTGCCATGGCCTTCCCTGCCGCGCAGGCGGCAAGGTGCTATCACTCTACTTTGCAATGGCCTTGGAAAATACGACAGCTGGACCATAATGATGAGGTTTAGGCAGAAGACTTTTCAGGGAACCCTTCAAAAAGGAAACAGCAGCTCTTCCGGTTCTTACGAGCCCGGCCGTTCCTATCGGCCGGTAATCATCGCAGGCTATAGTGCCTGTCCTTCCACTACCGGAGGCGAAGCGATTTTTCTGCTAGCAGCTTCACGCTGGGTCCTGTTCCAAGCCGAAGCTCGCTGGCAAGGCGCATAGGGCATCAGGAACCGCTTTCGGCGAGGACGTGAGTTGGCGCCGGTTAGAAACGCGACCTGCTCTGCGGCGCCCCAACCCGCCTCTTGTTGAGCGGCGCGTGCTCCGAATGAGCATTGGAGGCGAACAGCGTTTCCTTCGGGTGGCAAAGAACAGCACCTGATACTTTTATAGTCTACCAAATCACTGGACATACTAGCAGCGCAATTCGGAGCCTTCCCAAAACTGGAGCAAGACGATGGTGTTAGCTGTGGAGAGATTTTCAAGAAGGAGGTTTGGTGGGTTCGTGACCGCGTTCGCGGTAGGCTTGGTCGCTTCTTTCTCCCCCCTCATTGCCCAGGCGGGTAGTCCGGACGCGGGCAAGCTGCCGACCAAAATCCCGGCGGGCACTGTGCTTCGTATCGGCGATCCCGAGACGCAAAGGGCGCTGGAATTATCGGGGCTGATCGATCAACTGCCGTTCGAGGTCGAATGGGCCAATATCAGCGGTGGTCCACAGACAATCGAAGCCTTTCGCGCCAACGCATTGGACGTCGGATCCGTCGCCGACATTCCGCCCATCCACGCGACCTGGACGGGGCTCAAGGTCAAGATCATTGCCGCGAAGTTCCGCAAGGAACCGGTTGCGCACCCGATCTATCAACTCGGCATTGCACCGGGAGTCGAGGTCAGGACGCTCGCGGATTTGCGCGGTAAGCGGATTGCTTTCAGCCCCGGTCAGGCACAAGGCGCGCTGGTGTTGAGGGTCCTGCAGGCCGCCAGCCTGGAAAAGGAGGATGTAGATCTCATCGAACTGCCCAGCAAAGGCGATGCCTATCCAGTGGCACTTGCCGGCAAGCAAGTCGACGTCGCGCCGATCTCGGGCGTCCTCATCAAGCGCTATCTGCGCCAGTATGGCGCCGACGGCGCTGCCACTATCCCGCACGGCTTGCGCGATGATCCAGCCCATCTCTATGCCCCACAAGCCGTGCTTGACGACCCGGCCAAAGCCGCCGCTCTCGGCGAATATGTGCGCTACTGGGCGCTAGCCGCCCGTTGGGTGGAAGAGCATCCCAAGGAGTGGATCGAGGGGTACTACGTCGCCACCCAGGGCCTCAACACAGAAGATGGCCAGTATCTGATCGACGCTGATGGTCAGTTCGACATCCCCTCCGACTGGAACGACGTGATCGTGCGCCAGCAGGCGACGATCGATCTCCTGGCCAAGGAGTTGAACAAGCCCGCGATCAAGGCCGAGGACCTGTTCGACAGGCGCTTCGAGGCGATCGCCACAAACGCGCTGAACGCCTCCTGACGCCTGCTTCCCGAGACCGGAGACGACACCGATGAACGCATTCTCGAACACCGCTGCGGTTGCACCCAACATTCCCTACGCAACGGATGAAAGGGCGCTGATTTCGCCTGCGGCCGAGCCCCGCGAGACCGGGACGAGGCGACTCGCACTTGGGCGAACGATCCCGTTTGGCGCGCTGATCGGGCCTGCACTTCTTCTTGTGATCTGGTCCATCGGCAGTATCGCCGGTCTGATCGATCCTAGAACGCTGCCGGCGCCTTGGTCGGTTGTCGGCACCGCCATCGATCTCATCGCAGAAGGGAAGCTTCAGCATCATTTGATGACGTCTGCCTGGCGGGCAGCACAGGGGCTGGTGTTCGGTGTCCTGATCGGGACCATCCTTGCTCTCATTTCAGGTTTGTCGCGGCTTGGTGAGGCCATCATCGACGGCCCTGTTCAGATCAAGCGGGCGATACCGACGCTCGCTCTGATTCCGCTGCTGATGCTGTGGTTCGGCATCGGCGAGGGCATGAAAGTAACGACCATCGCGCTGGCTGTCCTGATCCCGATCTATATCCAGACCCACAGCAGCTTGCGCAGCATAGACAGCCGTTATGTCGAACTGGCCCAGACCTTGCGAATGGGCTACGGCGAATTCATCCGCCAGGTCATCCTGCCCGGCGCCCTTCCAGGGTTCTTCCTTGGCCTGCGTTTTGCGGTGACCTATGCCTGGCTGTCTCTGGTGGTGGTGGAACAGGTCAATGCCACCAGCGGCATCGGCTACATGATCGATCTCGCACGCAACTACGGCCAGACCGACATCATCATCGTCGGCCTTGTCGTCTACGCATTGCTCGGTCTAGCCTCCGACGGCATCGTCCGCTTCTTCCAGGAAAGGTCCCTGTCATGGCGTCGCACCTTGGCGGATTGAGCGGCGCGCCGGTGGTGCGGGTCGAGAGCCTTGTGAGACGTTTCGGCCCGCGAACCATCCTCGACGGCCTCAGCCTCGACATCGAGAGGGGGGAGTTCGTCGCCCTTCTCGGCCGTAGCGGGTCGGGCAAGAGTACATTGCTGCGCGCGCGCGCCGATCTCGACGACAAAGTCTCCGGCTCCGGCCGACTCGAAACACCCGACAAGAAATCGGTGGTGTTCCAGGATGCCCGGCTGTTGCCATGGAAACGAGTGCTGGAGAATGTGGTTTTTGGCCTCGACCTGCCGGAAGCCGCCGAACGCGGACGGGTAGCTCTCGAAGAGGTTGGCCTGAGCGGCCGCGAGAACGCGTGGCCGGTCGAACTCTCTGGTGGCGAGCAGCAGCGGGTGGCATTGGCGCGCTCGCTGGTTCGTGATCCTGAGCTGCTGCTAGCGGACGAGCCGTTCGGCGCGCTCGACGCGCTGACCCGCCTGCGCATGCACGATCTGCTGCGCCAGCTCTGCGCCCGTCACCAGCCGGCCGTGCTGCTGGTTACCCATGATGTGGACGAAGCCGTAACGCTGGCGGACCGGGTTTTGGTGCTCGACAATGGCGGGATCGCCGCCGACATCGCGATCGATATCCCCACGCCACGCGATCACGGCGATCGCCGGTTCGGCGAGATCCGCTCCCAACTTCTGCGTCATCTCGGCGTCGAGACAAAGCCTGTGTTGCCCGTCTGAACGGCCCCCCAAGACCTGTCGCTCAGCATCACCACCCAGGAGGACGAACTATGCCCGCCGAAAAACGACAGTTGAACCTCAACCTTTTCATCTATCCTGGCGGCCATCATGAAGCCGGCTGGCGCTACAAGGATTCCGCCCCTGAGAGAGTGCTGGATATCGCCTATTATCAGGAACTGGCGAAAAAGGCCGAGGCGAGCAAATTCGACGCGCTGTTCTTTGCCGATGGGCCCGCGCTTGCCGACAACATTCGCTATGCAAGCCGCTTCAGACTGGAGCCGCTGACATGGATTTCGGCTCTCGCTGCTGTGACGGAACGCATCGGCTTCATCGCCACCGCCTCGACCACCTACAACGAACCCTACAACCTGGCCCGGCTGTTTGCTTCTGTTGATCATCTAAGCGGCGGGCGTGCCGGTTGGAATATTGTCACGACGGGCGATGCGTCCGCAGCGTTGAATTTCGGCTTTGACCGACATCCAACCCACGCCGACCGTTACGAGCGCGCAAGCGAATTTGTTGATGTGGTGACTAAGCTCTGGGACAGCTGGGAGGACGCCGCGCTAATCGCGGACCGGCAGTCCGGTATATTTGCCGACACCGACAAGATCCATCCAATCAACCACATCGGAAAATATCATCGTGTGAAGGGACCGCTCACGCTTCCGCGTTCTCCGCAGGGCCGTCCGGTCTACGTCCAGGCAGGTTCGTCGCAAGACGGACGGTCATTCGCAAGCCGCTATGCCGAGGCGATATTTACAGCACATCAGACACTCGGCAACGCGCAGGAATTTTATGCCGACATCAAAGCGCGCGTGAAGTCGGTTGGCCGCAACCCTGACCACGTCAAGGTCTTGCCCGGCATCAGCCCCTTCATCGGTTCCACCGAGGCGGAAGCCCGCGCGCTGCATGACGAGTTCAACGAGCTGACGCAGCCGGAATATTCTCTTCACCAGCTACGCCGCATCGTAGACGCCGACCTTTCCAGCTACGATCTGGACGGGCCATTTCCGCGCGAGCTTATCCGCATCGAGGGCGAGCGTGGTGCGAGCAGCCGCTTCCACGTCGTACTCGACATCATCGAGCGCGAGAATCCAACCATCCGCCAGTTGCTCCACCGCCTCGCCGGGGCGCGCGGCCATTGGGTCCAGGCCGGGACGCCCGAACAGATCACCGACAAGATC
Organism: Mesorhizobium mediterraneum; assembly: GCF_002284565.1. Lineage (GTDB taxonomy): Bacteria > Pseudomonadota > Alphaproteobacteria > Rhizobiales > Rhizobiaceae > Mesorhizobium > Mesorhizobium mediterraneum. The sequence goes on from NZ_NPKI01000005.1 coordinate 10,666, forward strand.
CAGGAATGGTTCGACAATGGCGCCGCGGACGGCTTCAATATCATGCCGCCGTATCTGCAGGGCGGGTTCGACATATTCGCCGAGGAAGTGGTGCCGCTCTTGCGCAAGCGCGGACTTTTCCGGCACGACTATGACGGGGCTACGCTGAGGGACCATTTCGGTTTGCCGCGCCCGGAAAATACGTTCAGCCGGCCGCACCGCCTGAGCCACCTTCGCATCGGGCATTCAACCTCAAAGCGTTACGCCAACACATAATAGTTTGTGGGGCCGCCAGGGAGACCCGCGCGATCATGACAGCCGCCATTTCCGCGTATCGCGACCCGACTGCCGGCACGGCTCCGATCAGGTCCCTTGCGAATTATCGGCGGCGGTGCCAGCTGCGTCCTGATGGCCGCGCTTGAGGAGATTCGGGCCGGACGGGTCTACGACTGCCGGCCTGATCGCGGATCCGGGCAAGAGCACCCACCCCCCCTGATCCGGTCCCTGCTCGCCACAGGTCTGGCGCGGACGGATAGGCTTCACCTCGACATCGCCACCGATGGCGCACTGATCAACCGGGATGGAAGGCACAGCGACTTGTTGTACGTGTTGGCCCCTTATACGATGAGCGCATCTATCCGCTGATGCGCATCTGGTTCTTCGAGCGCGAGCGTTTCGATGAGGAATATTCCCGTCTGCGGGCCGGGTGGGTACGTGACAAACCCGATGAATGCCAACCTGATTTGTTTGCTGGTTGATGTAACCTTGACCTCTTGCGAATAAGCTTTGACCGGACTGGCAAATGATGCCCATTGGATTTTATCGGGCATGTATTGTGCGCTGGCTTGTCAATTGAACAAGGAACGGCGAACCTTGCTTCGCCGTTTCGAACCTAGAGCGATATCTTGCGCCCAAACTACGCCGTCCAGCTCACCGCATTGCCCGACGAACGTCTCGAAGCCTTTGTCAACGACTGGCTTGCGAACCGTACGAAGGACTACAACTCACACGAGCGTTGGTCCGGCACCGGCGATATGGGACGCGATGTCGTGGCTTACGTCACAGATCAGCGGCATGAAGGCCCTTGGGACAACTTCCAGTGCAAGCAACTCGGTGCCCGTCTATCGGAAAAGGCGGCGTTTGTTGAGCTGGGCAAAATCTTCATGCACGCAGCGAAGGGTGAGTACACGCTGCCGCGCTCCTATACGTTCGTCGCCCCTCGAGGGGTTGTGCGCAACGTTCAGGCCTTCATTGCACATCCGGAACGCTTCAGGCAGGCCTTCCTCGATCGGTGGGCCACCGGCATAGCCGGGGAGTTGGTCGAGAATGCAAGCGTCCCTTTGAGCGAGGAGATCCGCTCGGCAATAAATGCTTTCGACTTTACCCAAGTGTATTCTCTGGACGCCGTCCGTCTCGTCGATGACAGCCACGCGAAGACTGTGCTCGTGAAATGGTTCAACGATGATCCGGGACCTTCGCCGCTTGGCGTGGCACCTGACCAGTTGCAAGATCACGAATCTGCTTACATCAGTCAGCTGGTCGATATTTATGGCGAGTGCGCCGGATCAAAGTTCGAGAACCCGGCTGCGGTTCTACAGGACGCTCGGTGGGGCACCCATTTGCGTGATCAGCGAACTCGGTACTTCGACGCGGCCGAGTTCGATCGTTATTATCGTGACTCGACCCCTCCGGACTATCTTTCGACGTTCAAGGATGAGGTTTATCACGGGGTTTCGGATGTCTATACGGAGTCCAACGGTGGCGGCCTGGAACGTGTGACAAGGGTGCTGTCGCAGGCGGCTACCATCCAAGCTTCCGGGGTGTTAGGACGCCACGCGCGGGTGCAGGTCAAACAAGGTACCTGTCATCATTTCGCGAATGAGGGGCGGCTTCCGTGGAAGTGATCAGCGAGGGACGGCAACCTAGTCATCCTTTCAACAGCACCCTCGAGACCGGCATCCGAGCGGTGATGCTGTTGGAAGCATTTTATCCGCGTCAGTGTGATCTGATCGAAATGACTTGGCTGGACCACTTGGTCGTTCATACGGCTGACCTCGATGGAGAGGACGTGCCCCCCAGTCTCCATCCGGACTTGCCGAATCGCACCGGTGAACTCTTCGTTCGTCGTCAGCTGATGGAGAAGAGCTTGCGCATCATGCAGCAGGTGCATCTCGTTGACGTCGTGGAAACAGACCTTGGCGTCACGTTTGTCGCCAGCGAGGATGCGCCAACCTACCTAGACCTGCTTCAGTCCGACTATTCGATGGCACTCAAAGAGCGTGCCCGCTGGATTGCCCAGCGCTTTGCTGGAATGGCGACGGTCGAAATCAAAGCTGTGATTGAGGCCAAGATCGGCCGCTGGACCGCCGAATTCCGCGCAGATCACGCCCCCACCGGCAGTAGCGCATAATGGCGAGCGGCATCACGATTCGTCACCTGGTTTTCACAGGACCATCAGTCGCGCCGGCTGAACTGTCGTTCAACGATGGCCTCAACATAGTTTACGGAGCCTCCAACACCGGCAAGTCGTTTACGACCAAGGCGCTAAACTTCATGCTGGCAGCGACCAAGGAATTGCCCAAAACTGAGGAAATCACGCACTACGATGCTGTTTGGCTAGGACTGACGCTCTCTAGCGACCGAGACGTCACACTTTATCGGGCTACAAAGGGCGGCGCGTTCCGTGTGCACGATGGGTTGATCAAGAATACACCCTCTGCGGCGGGGGCCATCCTTCAAGGTAAATTCGACGCCAAGCGAAGCGACAACGTTTCATATTTCCTCCTGGAGACGCTTGGCCTTGCGAACAAGGTAATCGTCAAAAGCGCGAACGCGGAAAAAGATACTCTCTCGATCCGCTTGCTATCTCCGTACGTCGTTGTGTCGGAGGAAGACATCATTTCCGAGAGAAGTCCCGTCCTCTATTCTGGAATTCCCAGTCAGCGGACGTTTGAACGGAACTTGTTCCGCCTGCTTCTAACCGGCAACGACGATGGCGCGGCTGTTACCGTTGCAGGTAAAAAGGAGAAAAGTGTCGCCCGAACTGCAAAGGTTGAGTTGGTCGATGAGATGATCGCTCAACTTGATGAGGAGATTGGCGAGGGTGGGCCGACGCGTGAGGAGCTCACCGAACAGCTCAGAAAGATCGAAGGATCCCTAGGCTCCCTGCATGACAACTTGCGTCAGGCTCAAAACAATCTTGACAGCCTTGTGACCGAGCGTCGGCAGCTTGTGGAAACCCAACGCGACCTGGTTTCTCGATTTACGGAACTCGAAGTGACGCTGCAGCGCTTCGGCCGTCTTAGTGAGGTCTACAAGTCCGACATTGCCCGGCTACAGGCTTTGGAGGAGGGCGGATTCATACTGGTCACTATGGCGGAACGCGATTGTCCGGTCTGCGGGGCGCCGCCTGGTGTCCAGCGGCGCAATCATGCCGCAGATGAGATCGCCCTTGCTCACAGGGCTGCTGCCGCCGAGGTGAGGAAGATTCAGATTGAGCAGCGTGAACTAGGTCAGACGATAACATCGCTTGAGGCCGAGGCAACGGGCTTGCGAAGCAGGTCTGCAAAGTTGTCGGACGAGATTGATCGTGCTGGGAAAAGAATAGAGGACGCTCGGCCCAAAGAAATCGCTGCACGTCACCTCTACGAAGAACTCTCTGCCACCAAGGCACGGATTGATCGAGCGGAAGACCTTTACGAGAGAAGGGACCGTCTCGTAGTTCGTCGATCCCAGATCGAAGAGAAGGCTTCTGAGGGCAAGGCAGACAAACTCGACGTGGGTGTGGATAGCACAATTGCCTACACATTCGGAGAGGTCGTGCGAGAAGTATTGACGGCTTGGAAATTTCCGCAAGCCGACCGCGCGCAGTTCGATATTGAAACGAACGATGTTACCATCGGAGGTAAGCCCAGGTCGGCGAACGGAAAAGGCGTCCGGGCCATCTTGCATGCCGCATTCAATGTTGCGGTGCTTCTCTTCTGCCGGCGCCGAGATTTGCCACATCCCGGCTTTTTGGTTCTAGACACACCGCTTCTCACATATCGCGAGCCGATGAAGAGCAAGCACGGCGAGCTTTCAGCCGACGAGGAAGAACTTAAGAAAACAAGCCTTGCGACGCACTTCTATGAACATCTCGCTGGCCTGAAAAACCTGGCGCAGATCATCATAATTGAGAATTCCGACCCCCCGAACGGAATTCGGCCTCTAGCCAAAATTGAGACCTTTACCGGCGTGGACGGTGAAGGCAGATACGGTCTTTTCCCTAAGCTGGGTTAGCCCCAAACTCAAACCCGTGCACGTACAGTTGACCCACGAGGATACCTCGCGGCGGCACCGGGCATTGCGAACAAAACAAGAATCTGGGATCGTCCAAAGTGATAGCTTGGGATGATTCGAACTGTGACTGCCACCGCTACATGCAACGCTTTCAACTCGCCTCTGCTCAGTCTAACGTCTCGCTTGGTCATGGCACTTGCCCTTCCACGGGAATCGGTGATCGCAACGTCACCAGCGTGCCATGGCCGCCCCTCGCCTCAGAGTAAGGGCCTTTCTCTCTCCAGAGCTTTTTGCAGAACCTTCAGGATACTATCTAAGCAAGCTGCCCCAACAGTTTTTAGTAAACACTTCAGTGTTGTTTGACGACAATGCCGGCGAGAGAGACGCAATGCATGTTGGCGCATTTTATGAATTTTTTGCGGGGCGGGATGGCGCGGGCCGGATTGGGTGTGGTCTTGCCTATTCGCCTTGAGCCGAGAAAAGCGGCGGGCTACGCCGCTAACTTGGGCGGCGAGATTGACGATCGGCGACGTCGCTAAGGTCGGTGTCGCCCAATTCCCCTGACGCAGATAGACCCGACGCCGACGGTGACCAAGGGCATCGCGCATAATTGTTGTTTAACCTACTTTCGACGCGATGCACTCAGTTCGTCAGTGTGGAATCGCAGTTCCGTCCCCGTCCAAGTCTCCCTTTGTGTCCTCTTCGTCCTCGGCTCCTTCCTCTACTAGGCTCTCGCCGCCGAGTTTCTCGAAGCGTCTTTCCGCCAGCCAGTTCATGCGCCTAGTCTGGGTCACGAGCACACGTCGAAGGCCCATCTTCACCTCGCGTTCGGAGATGACCTGCGACAGCTTGGACACGATGAGCGCCCGACGTGCCAAACGGGTGTCCGGATGGCCGCGCAACTCCTGGATCCGGTCGGAGACAATCGAACCACGCATGGAAGGCGGCTCGGTGATTTCTACAGTCGGCGCCGGCGGGTCCTTCTCATTCAGGATCGCCTTGAACTTGCTCTCGTTGCGTAGCCGAGTGAAGACAAGGTGCTCGAGCGCGTTTAGGTGCGCATTCGCCGTTTTAAAGTCAGAGTGCTTCGACCCCACGGCCTCGAACTGCGGCAGTGGCCAGACCTGTATCTCCGCCACCTCAAAAGGGTCCAACACCGACATCGCCACAGCGTCGGTGCGCTGGTTCGTGAGGTGGCGCCCGACGCGGCCGGAAACCTTCTCCTTGGTCTGGCCGACGTAGATCGGCTCCCCGTCGTAGTCGTAGAACGCGTATACTCCCCAGCGATAGCTGCCGACGGGACGCTTCTCACCCGAGGGGTCGTCGTAGAGAGTTTCGCGGAAGAACTTCCGAATGGCCTTACGCAGCTCGTCCGTTTCGAGCGGCGGTGTTTTCGTGCTGTCTGTTGTGCTGTTCGGGAGTTTCGCCATGTTGTCCCTCGGTCGCTCGGAGGACCGGCTCGAACAGGTGCTGCGCCAGAAAGCGAACGACCGGAACTGCCACCCCGTCCCCTGTAAGGTGGTAGCCTTCATTGTATGCGCGAGGCAACTTGTAGCCGTCCGGAAGTCCCATGAGCCGTGCGGTCTCCCTCGCGCTGATCAAGCGCGACCGGACACGGGCGCCGTCCACGACCATGATCGTCTGCCGGGACGACCCTCCCGTCGGTGTGCGCAGGCAACCCGCGATCTCGTCGAAGCGCACTTCCGCTCTTACAGCTTTCCCGTTAGGATTCTGCGGTCTCGTCCGCTTGTAGACGGTCCCCACCATGCGGCGCCTGGCCCGCTTCGCGGCCTCAAGCTTCGCGATATTCACCGGAGACATCTGGGCGATCAGCCGCGCGGTCTGTTCCGTGGTGTGCCATTCGACGCTCGAGGGATTTTCTTCGACGAGGTCGGCGAAGCATGTGTTGCGGACAGGCGGAGAAGGAAGATTCCACCACAGCCACCGCTTCCGCGCCTTTGCAGGAATCCTTGCGACCGCGTTTTGAAGGCCGCGGGAATGGAAGGGCGCCACCGGCTCCGGCGATAGCATGGCCTCGTGGACCTCGAAATCCCCCCGGACGCCGATGACGAAGAGCCTTGGGCGACTCTGCGGGACAAAAAGTTTTGCGTCGATGACCATAGCGCCATAGCGGTAGCCCGCTTTCGCGAAAGTCTCGGCGATCGCCACGAAGTCAGCGCCTCCGTGGCTGGTCAGAGTCCCGTTAACGTTTTCCAGCGCGATGATCTTCGGACCGCGGCCCTCTGCGATCAGGCCGTTCATAATCGTCCAGAACGGATAGAAGGTTCCCGAACGCTCGCCTTTCAATCCAGCGCCGCCTCCGGCAAGCGACAGATCCTGACAGGGGAATGACCCCCAAGCTAAGTCGGCAGTGCCGGGGAGCTTGTCGATCTTGACTTGCCGAATATCACCGATAGTCAGCTCGCCGCCGGTCCCCCAGTTGACCTGATACGTCAGGCCTTTTTTTACATCGAAATCGTTAGCGAAGGCACACTGCCACTCTGGACCAAGTCCGGCACGCGCCATCCCTCCGCCGGCGAAAAACTCATAAAATGTCCGCATGATCTCCCCGTGATTCGCGCGTAATGCTAGCATACCCCACGCCGAAAATGGTTTACGGTTTGTTCTCATCCGTAACATGCTCACCATGAATTTTCCATGACTGCGAACGTTGATCCTGCCAGAAGCCGACAAATGTCCTTGGTCCGGTCAACCGGCACAAAACCGGAGATGGCCGTCCGCCGCCTCGCGCACGCACTCGGCTATCGCTTCAGGCTGCACCGCAAGGACTTGCCCGGGAAGCCCGACTTGGTGTTCTCCCGGCGACAGGCCGTCATCTTCGTACACGGGTGCTTCTGGCACGGACATGGGTGCAAGCGCGGCGCGCGTATGCCGAAAAAAAACCGGGAATACTGGTCGGCGAAGATCGCGAGGAACGTCGAGCGCGATGCCGAGAGCGTCGCAGCGATCGAGGCCGACGGATGGCGGGTCCTAGTGATCTGGGAATGCGAGATGAAAGACGCGGACCGCCTTGCTCGCCGACTCGCCGACTTCCTGGGCAAGCATGCTTCTTAAAAATCCCGGAGTGGCTGACTCCCTTTCTTTACCTCGGTTTCAAGATCTAACATGTTCGTCAATAATCTTACTGCGTCATAAATACCGTTCAATTGATGAAAGGCTGCATTTTCTATTGTGGCGTTTTTCGCACAAACAATTCGACGCAAATCGGGCATGGTGGCCCTTACTTTCCGCAGCGATCACAGCGCGGAATCAGATAATGCATCCGAAAGTTGGCGTAGAGCTCACGGTGACGGATGCCGAAAACTGCCTCATGGCGATATGAATGCGACAGATGCCCTTTTCCTGACAGCCTTCGGCAAACCTTGGCCCAAAGCGAAAAAAGGTCTTCATTCATCTGAGACGGTCTGATCACGGCCCATGCCGTGCCGCCGGCAAGGCAAAGCAAGGATTACTACGTTGCCACGTGACACTCGATCTTTCGCCCACGGAGACCAATGAAATCCGACCTGAATAGCCAAACGACCCCTACGCCCGATATCGCGCCCTCCCGTGATTTCGCGCAGATTGACAGGGTGAACTCGGCAACGAAATTGGCACCCTGTCGCGTCACCTTGAGCTCCTTCTGGATCATGGTGGTGGAGACCAGCGGCCGCGACAACAGCAACTCGATCAGCCGCGGCAGTTTGAGCTCGATGCGTCGCTCCATCTGCTCCCGGGCTATCACACTGCTAGGCACCGGGGCCTTTTATGAATGTGCGGTCTTTCCAGATGGATGGTCTTACAGTTCTCCGGACGCGCAAGCGACAACGAGGCGCGCACATCTTACCTACACTCCAGTGAGAAGGTGTTATCCACGCGCAGTGCGCTTGGAATCCACATATCGGGGGTCGGGCGAAATTCAGCGGAATCGGTCCATTGGAACGTCGGCGATGGATCAGGAGCCAACGCTTGGAGCGCGCCGCTGCTAAGTTCACGGACCTCCTCTACATGAGGGGCTATGATGGTTCGTTCCACCATTACACTTGACGAAAATATCACCTGAATGAGTCGCCATTCGGACCCGAACTTTGCTGCTTTGTCGAATTCGTTGCGCGACACGAATACACGGTCTGCGGTGGCTCTTACGCACGCCTTCACCTCCAAGCGCTCGGTAGCAGAGGCCCGACGGTTCTCAATGTCGTAGCCGTACCAATCAGAGAGGAGCGCCACATGCACCGGTGAGTATCTCTCATAACGAAGGGCCGACATGATTGCGAGTTCGCCAGCATTGCCGAGCATCTTTCTGCGCTCGTCAAAGGCCGCACGTGTTAGCCGATGATGTATTTCGACGAGCAGCGGTTCCAGGTCCGGCCCAACCCAGGAAAGGGCTTCTAGGTCACTGTCGGGAATGAATTCTGGGGCCAGACGCCCGTCGACAATTGCAGCTCCAATCCACGCCGGAGGGCATCTCTGCAGCAAGAGACGGGCAATGCCCAACAGACTATGTCGATCAGCCTTGCTGTCGAAAGCGGCAAGTACGGGATTGATCGCGACGACATCGGTTATGCTAGCGAGGTTGATATCTACGAGCAGCCTCGCGGTACCTAGGTGTTTGATCCCGGACTTTAATGGCGCATCATTGCCGTCCGAATCAAAGGATGCGCTATGGGACAGGTTCTACACC
>NZ_NPKI01000045.1 GCF_002284565.1 Mesorhizobium mediterraneum
CTGGCCCTGGTCGAGCAGCTTGCGGAACATCTCGACGCCGGTGCAGGTCGTCTTGGTCGTCGGACGGATGCCGATGATCTCGAGCTCCTCGCCGACCTTGACCACGCCGCGCTCGACGCGACCGGTCACAACCGTGCCACGGCCCGAGATCGAGAACACGTCCTCGATCGGCATCAGGAACGGCTTGTCGAGCGGACGAACCGGCGTCGGGATGTAGTCGTCGACCGCAGCCATCAATTCGCGGATCGCGTCCTCGCCGATCTTCTTGTCGGAATCTTCCAGAGCCGCAAGCGCCGAACCCTTGACGATCGGAATGTCGTCGCCGGGGAACTCGTTCTTGGTCAACAGCTCACGCACCTCGAGCTCGACCAGCTCGAGCAGCTCGGCGTCGTCGACCTGGTCGACCTTGTTCAAAAACACCACGATCGACGGCACGCCGACCTGACGGGCCAGCAGAATGTGCTCGCGGGTCTGCGGCATCGGGCCGTCAGCGGCCGACACAACCAGGATCGCGCCGTCCATCTGCGCAGCGCCGGTGATCATGTTCTTCACATAGTCGGCGTGGCCGGGGCAGTCGACATGGGCGTAGTGGCGGGCAGCCGTCTCGTATTCGACATGCGCCGTCGAGATGGTGATGCCGCGCGCCTTCTCCTCAGGCGCCGCATCAATCTGGTCGTAGCGCTTGTATTCGCCAAAATACTTGGTGATCGCCGCCGTCAGCGACGTCTTGCCATGATCGACGTGGCCAATCGTGCCAATGTTCACATGAGGCTTTGTACGCTCGAATTTACCTTTTGCCATGTGATGTCTCCATTCCTGCTCGCCCGTGCGGGCTTTGAATTAAGTTAGCGCTGCAACCCGCCCGGGTTACGCGTATTTCTTCTGGACTTCCTGAGCGACCGCGGTCGGCACCGGCTCGTAGTGATCGAACTGCATCGTGTAGGCCGCGCGGCCCTGGCTCATCGAGCGCAAATTGTCGACGTATTTGAACATGTTGGCGAGCGGCACCATCGCGTTGATAACCACCGCCACGCCACGGGCTTCCTGGCCCTGGATCTGGCCGCGACGGCCGTTCAAATCGCCGATGACGCTGCCGACATAATCTTCCGGAGTCACCACTTCGACCTTCATGATCGGCTCGAGCAACTGCACGCCAAGCCTGGGCGCCGCTTCACGGAAGCAGGCACGGCCAGCGATTTCGAAGGCCAGAACGCTGGAGTCGACGTCGTGGTAAGCACCGTCGATCAGCGTCGCCTTGACGCCGATCATCGGGAAGCCCGCGAACGGACCCGAGGTCATGACGCTGTTGATGCCCTTTTCGACACCCGGGATGTATTCCTTCGGCACAGCGCCGCCGACGATCTTGGTTTCGAACTGGAATTCGCTGCTTTCCGGATTCGGCTCGAAAAGGATCTTGACGCGGGCGAACTGACCGGTACCGCCGGTCTGCTTCTTGTGCGTGTAGTCCTGTTCTTGGCTGCGGGTAATCGTCTCGCGATAGGCCACCTGCGGCGCGCCGACATTGGCCTCGACCTTGAACTCGCGACGCATGCGGTCGACGATGATGTCGAGGTGAAGTTCGCCCATGCCGGAAATGATCGTCTGGCCGCTTTCCTCGTCGGTCTTGACGCGGAAGGACGGATCCTCGGCGGCCAGGCGGTGAAGGGCGAGGCCCATCTTTTCCTGGTCGTTCTTGGTCTTCGGCTCAATAGCGATCTGGATGACCGGATCGGGGAATTCCATGCGCTCGAGGATGACCGGATGCAGCGGATCACTGAGCGTGTCGCCGGTGGTCGTGTCCTTGAGACCAGCCAGTGCGACGATATCACCAGCAAAAGCCTCTTCGACGTCGGCGCGCGAGTTCGCATGCATCTGCAGCATGCGGCCGATGCGCTCTTTCTTGCCCTTGACCGTGTTGTCGACCGAGATGCCCTTGGTGAGCTTGCCCGAATAGATGCGGGCAAAGGTGAGCGAACCGACGAACGGGTCGTTCATGATCTTGAAGGCGAGCATCGACAACGGCTCGTTGTCGTCGGCATGACGCTCGATCTCGGCATCGGTCTTGGCGTCGACGCCCTTGATGGCCGGAACATCGGCCGGCGACGGCAGATATTCGACGACGGCATCGAGCAGCGGCTGCACGCCTTTGTTCTTGAAGGCCGAGCCACAGAACATCGGATAGAACTTCACCGCGATGGTGCCCTTGCGGATCAGCGCGCGGATCTCGTCATTGCTCGGCATCTTGCCTTCGAGGTAATTCTCAAGCGCCGTCTCGTCCATTTCGACGGCAGCCTCGATCATCTTCTCGCGGTATTCTTCCGCACGAGCCTTGAGGTCATCCGGGATCTCGACGACGTCCCAGGCAGCGCCCAGCGTTTCGTCACGCCAGACCAGCGCGTTCATCTCGACGAGGTCGACGACACCCTTGAACTCGGTCTCGGCACCGATCGGCAGCTGCATGACGACGGCATGCGCGCCGAGGCGCGAGCCGATCATCTCGACCGAACGGTAAAAATCGGCGCCGATCTTGTCCATCTTGTTGCAGAAGATCATGCGCGGCACGCGGTACTTGTCGGCCTGGCGCCAGACGGTCTCCGTCTGCGGCTCGACACCGGCATTGGCGTCGAGCAGCGCGATTGCGCCGTCGAGCACGCGCAGCGAACGCTCGACCTCGATGGTGAAGTCGACGTGGCCGGGGGTGTCGATGATATTGAAGCGATGCATCTTGCCGTCACGAGCCTTCCAGAAGGTCGTGGTCGCGGCAGACGTTATGGTGATGCCGCGCTCCTGCTCCTGCTCCATCCAATCCATGGTGGCAGCGCCGTCATGGACTTCGCCGATCTTGTGCGACTTGCCCGTGTAATAGAGGACGCGCTCGGTGGTCGTCGTCTTGCCGGCGTCGATATGCGCCATGATACCGAAATTGCGGTAGTCTTCGATCTTATATTCGCGGGCCATGGGAGGTGCCTCTTCAGTCTCGTTCGCGCTTTACCAGCGGTAGTGCGCGAAGGCGCGGTTGGCTTCTGCCATTTTGTGGGTGTCTTCACGCTTCTTGACGGCGGTGCCGCGGTTGTTGGCCGCGTCCATCAGCTCGCCGGAGAGGCGGTCGACCATAGTGGTCTCGTTGCGGTTGCGGGCCGCAGCGATCAGCCAGCGGATGGCCAGCGCCTGACGGCGCTCGGGGCGCACGTCGACCGGAACCTGGTAGGTGGCACCACCGACGCGGCGCGAACGCACTTCCACATGCGGCGCGACATTGTCGAGCGCCTGATGGAAGACGGTGACCGGCTCCTGCTTGGTCTTGGACTGGACCTGGTCGAGCGCACCGTAGACGATGGTTTCGGCAACCGACTTCTTGCCGTCATACATGACGGCATTCATGAACTTGGTGACGATCAGATCACCGAACTTCGGGTCCGGGTTGATCTCACGCTTTTCTGCACTGTGACGACGGGACATTTTTTCTCTGCCTCAATTCTGCGTGGTGGCCTGGATCCCGGATCGTCGCCTGGCGCCGTCCGGGATGACCTTGGCTACGCTTCGGTCACTTCGGACGCTTGGCGCCGTACTTCGAACGGCGCTGCTTGCGGTTCTTCACACCCTGCGTGTCGAGCACGCCGCGGATGATATGGTAGCGGACGCCCGGAAGATCCTTGACGCGGCCGCCGCGGATCATCACCACCGAGTGTTCCTGAAGGTTGTGGCCTTCGCCGGGGATGTAGCCGATCACTTCAAAACCATTGGTCAGGCGGATCTTGGCGACCTTGCGCAGCGCCGAGTTCGGCTTCTTCGGCGTCGTTGTGTAGACGCGCGTGCAGACGCCCCGCTTCTGCGGGTTCTGCTGCATGGCCGGGACCTTGTTGCGCTTCACCGGCGCAATGCGCGGCTTGCGGATCAGCTGGTTGACGGTAGGCATTAAACCCTCTTGTCTCTCAATTCCGTGTCTCGCCCGGTCAGGGCCGCTCAAAGCGTCATTTCCATACGCAAATTCGGGCCACAAACCGCGCCTCGCGGTCTTGCCCGAACAAATGGCAGAGGAAGCGGAAGCCGCTTCATGCACGCCGGAAATGTCTTTTCGCTCGTAAAACGAACCCTGTTTGAGGCAAACTCCAAAGCGTGTCGCTTCGGAAGGGAGAGCCTCACATCGGTTCTGACTGGCCGGCTTCTACTCGCAAGCCTGTTGCCCGTCAACCCCGGAGCGCCAAATATTACACTGAAACCAAGGCTTGGCAGCCATGCGAAAGGCGCATGTAATTTTCTTTCGTCATTTTGCAAGAGGAAGGAAGAAAGTGACCGGCTTTCGGCTGTTGCGCGGCCATGCTTCATGCGAAAAAGGCGGCATGAACAGCGCAAATCCCCTCGCCCGGAGGAATCAGCCCGTGAACGACAATGATGAGCGCCCGGTCACCATCATCACCGGCCGGGCATGGAAAAGGAAGGGCGGCAAGCCGGAAGGCGTCCACCTCATGCTGGTCGCGCCCGACGACGATTCGGCGGTGCGCCGGGCGCTCGAATCGCTCTCGGCCGAAGGTTACGCCGAGGCGGAGCTCGACCAGATCGGCGACCTGGACGGCGTGCCCGACGAAGAGCCGCACCTGTCGGCCTATCAGGGCGCGCTCGAAGGCGAAGTGTCGATCGTCACCTTCGACGTTCCGGCCTGAAGCAGGGCCAGTCTGAAGCAGGGCCAGTCTGAACGAGAGGCAATGGCGCTGTACCTGCCCTCGCCTGGGACCGTCATGTCCGACTCTGCCGAGACTTGCCCGGCATCGGTTCTCTGCTAAGAACCATTCGCTGCTGACAGCCAAGCGCATCCAATCCGCGGAGTCTCCCATGTCCTCGAACAGCAACCCCATCAAGCTCGGCATCGTCGGGGTGGGAAAGATCGTCCGCGACCAGCACCTGCCGGCCTTGGCAAAGGACCAGGCCTATCGCCTTGCCGCCGCCGCCAGCCGGCACGGCAAGGTGGAAGACATCCCGAATTTTCCAACCATCGAGGCGATGCTCGACGCGGTGCCGGAGCTCGATGCCGTATCGCTCTGCATGCCGCCGCAGTTCCGCTATGATGCCGCACGGACGGCACTCGAAGCGAAAAAACATGTCTTCCTGGAAAAGCCGCCTGGCGCCACGGTCAGCGAGGTCGAGGATCTGAAGGCGCTAGCGGTCGCGAACGGCGTCTCGCTGTTCGCCAGCTGGCATTCGCGCTATGCGCCGGCGGTGGAAGCCGCGCGCGATTTCCTCGGCTCGACCCAGATCAGATCGGCTGCCATCAACTGGAAGGAAGACGTGCGCCGCTGGCACCCGAACCAGGACTGGATCTGGGCCCCAGGCGGCTTCGGTGTGTTCGATCCCGGCATCAACGCGCTGTCGATCGCGACCCACATATTGCCGGCAATGTTCATCACCTCGGCAATTCTCGATTTTCCTGAAAACCGCGCAGCCCCGATCGCCGCGCATATCGCCTTCCGCACCTCTGATGGATTGCCGGTGACGATGGAGCTCGACTGGCGCCAGACCGGTCCGCAAAGCTGGGACATCCTGGCCGAGACGGACAAGGGCGCGATGGTGCTTTCGGGCGGCGGGTCAAAACTCGCGGTCGACGGCCGCATCGTTCACGACGAGCCGGAAGCGGAATATCCGATGCTCTACAGGCGCTTCGCCGAGATCGTGCGCGCCGGCCTCTCCGATGTCGATCTCGCCCCGCTGCAGCATGTCGCCGACGCCTTCATGCTCGGCAAGCGCAATGTGGTCGAGGCGTTCTTCGACTGAAGCTGTAAGGAGCGACGATCGCTCCAGTCCTGACCATCTCGCAAACGTCGCGCTGCCCCTCATCTGGCTGCCGCCATCTTCTCCCCGTGAACGGGGAGAAGGACGCCGTCATCAAAGATTTCGCCAATCTCCGGCGTTGCAGAACGAGCTCGAAGGCTGCAGCCAGCTTCTTCTCCCCGTTTTACGGGGAGAAATGCCCGGCAGGGCAATGAGGGGCGGCGCCGGATGATCGAAATAAGTTGCACATTCGACGACGCTTACTGCCATTCCGTCACCACCGAGGTAAGTTTCCAACTTCAACGCATCAAACAAAAAAGCCGCCGGGTTGTCCCGACGGCTTTGTTGCCTGAGATCTGTGCCGCCGCGCTTACTGCGCGGCGTTGACCATGTCGGTCAACATCGGTTCGGCGACCTCGACGCCTGACGCCTTGCGGCGCTCGTCGATGATCAACTCGTCGCGCGAGGTGGCGATGCGCCGGATCTGGCTCATCGTGCCGCCGGTGCCGGCCGGGATCAGCCGGCCGACGATGACGTTTTCCTTCAGCCCCTGCAGCATGTCGGTCTTGCCGGCAACCGCCGCTTCGGTCAGCACCCTGGTCGTCTCCTGGAAGGAGGCGGCCGAGATGAAGGACGGCGTCTGCAGCGAGGCCTTGGTGATGCCCAAGAGCACCGGCTGGCCTTCGGCCGGCTTCTTGCCGTCCTCGACCAGGCGCTCGTTGACCTCTTCCAGCTCGATCACGTCGACGTGGTCGCCCGGAATGTAGGTCGAGTCGCCCTGGACGGTGATCTCGACCTTCTGCAGCATCTGGCGAACGATCACCTCGATGTGCTTGTCGTTGATCGACACGCCCTGCAGGCGGTAGACCTCCTGGATCTCGTTGACGAGGTAGGACGCAAGCGCCTCCACGCCCTTGATCGCCAGGATGTCGTGCGGCGCCGGATTGCCGTCGAGGATGTAGTCGCCCTTCTCGATGACGTCGCCGTCCTGGAGATGGAACGGCTTGCCCTTCGGGATCAGGTATTCGACCGGCTCAAGCGTCGAGTCATGTGGCTCGATGATGATGCGGCGCTTGTTCTTGTAGTCGCGGCCGAAGCGGATCGTGCCGTCGATCTCGGCGATGATGGCGTGATCCTTCGGACGGCGTGCCTCGAACAGTTCGGCAACACGCGGCAGACCGCCGGTGATGTCCTTGGTCTTGGCGCTTTCCATCGGGATACGCGCCAGCACGTCGCCGGGGCGAACCTGCGCACCCGGCTCGACCGAAAGAATGGCCTCGACCGAGAGCAGGAAGCGGGCGTCGCCGCCCTTCGACAGTTTGCCGACCTTGCCCTTGGCATCCTGGACGACGATCGCCGGCTTGAGGTCGTTGCCGCGTGGCGTCGAACGCCAGTCGATGACCTCGCGCTTGGTGATGCCGGTCGATTCGTCGGCCGTCTCCTGAACGGAAATGCCGTCGACCAGATCCTCGAACGCCACCTTGCCCTCGATCTCGGTGAGGATCGGGCGGGTATAGGGATCCCACTCGGCAACGCGCTGGCCGCGCTTCACCTTGTCGCCATCGTCCACGAAGATGCGCGAACCATAGGTGAGGCGGTGCGTGGCACGCTCCTTGCCGGCTTCGTCGAGGATCAGCACCGCCATGTTGCGGCCCATGACCATCTGCTGGCCGTCGGAGTTGCGCACCACGTTGCGGTTGCGGATCTCGACCTTGCCCTCATAGGAGGCTTCAAGGAACGAGCTATCCACCACCTGCGCAGTACCGCCCATGTGGAAGGTACGCATGGTGAGCTGGGTGCCCGGCTCGCCGATCGACTGCGCGGCGATGACGCCGACAGCCTCGCCCTGGTTGACCGGGGTGCCGCGGGCCAGATCGCGTCCGTAGCAGACCGCGCAGACACCGACCCTGACGTCGCAGGTCAGCGCCGAGCGGATGCGGACCGACTGGACGCCGGCCTTTTCGATCTCTTCGACGTCGCGTTCGTCCATCAGCGTTCCGGCCTTGACCAGAACCTCACCCGTGACCGGATGAGTGATGTCGTCGAGCGACGTGCGGCCGAGAACGCGCTGGCCGACGGAGGCGACGACCTGGCCGGCATCGACGATCGGCTGCATGGTGAGGCCCTTGTCGGTGCCGCAGTCGACGGAGTTGACGATGCAGTCCTGCGCCACGTCGACCAGACGACGGGTGAGGTAGCCCGAGTTCGCCGTCTTCAAGGCGGTGTCGGCCAGACCCTTGCGGGCGCCGTGGGTCGAGTTGAAGTACTCGAGCACGGTCAGGCCTTCCTTGAAGTTCGAGATGATCGGCGTCTCGATGATCTCACCGCTAGGCTTGGCCATCAGGCCGCGCATACCGGCAAGCTGGCGCATCTGGGTGGGCGAGCCGCGCGCACCGGAGTGCGACATCATGTAGATCGAGTTCATCGGCTTTTGACGGCCATTGTCCTCGAACTCGACCGCCTTGATGCGGGCCATCATCTCGTCGGCGACCTTTTCCGAGCACTTGGCCCAGGCGTCGACGACCTTGTTGTACTTCTCGCCCTGCGTGATCAGGCCGTCATTGTACTGCTGCTCGTATTCCTTGGCCAAAGCCTCGGTATCGGAGACCAGCTTGATCTTGGCATCCGGGATCAGCATGTCGTCCTTGCCGAACGAAATGCCGGCGCGGCAGGCGTGGCTGAAGCCGAGGGCCATGATGCGGTCGCAGAAAATGACCGTCTCCTTCTGACCGCAATGGCGGTAGACGGTGTCGATCATCTTGGAGATGTTCTTCTTGGTCATCTCCTGGTTGGCGGTCTCGTAAGGCACGTTGACATTCTTCGGCAGCAGTTCGCCGATGATCATGCGGCCAGGCGTGGTGTCATGGATCTTCGACACGACTTTGCCTTCGGCATCGACCGTGCGGAAACGACCCTTGATCTTGGAATGCAACGTCACCGCCTTGGTCTCGAGCGCATGCTGGAGTTCGCCCATGTCGGCAAACACCATGCCCTCGCCCGGCTCGTTCTGATTGACGATCGAGAGATAGTAGAGACCTAGAACCATGTCCTGCGACGGCACGATGATCGGCGCGCCGGAAGCCGGGTGCAGGATGTTGTTGGTCGACATCATCAGCACGCGGGCTTCAAGCTGTGCTTCCAGCGACAGCGGCACGTGAACCGCCATCTGGTCGCCGTCGAAGTCGGCGTTGAAGGCCGTGCAGACCAGCGGGTGAAGCTGGATCGCCTTGCCTTCGATCAGGATCGGCTCGAATGCCTGGATGCCGAGGCGGTGCAGCGTCGGCGCACGGTTCAAGAGCACCGGATGCTCGCGGATGACCTCGTCGAGGATATCCCAGACCTCCGGACGCTCCTTCTCGACCAGCTTCTTCGCCTGCTTGACAGTCGACGAGTAACCCTTGGCGTCGAGACGGGCATAGATGAAGGGCTTGAACAGTTCGAGCGCCATCTTCTTCGGCAGGCCGCACTGGTGCAGCTTGAGCTCCGGGCCGGTCACGATGACCGAGCGGCCGGAATAGTCGACGCGCTTGCCGAGCAGGTTCTGGCGGAACCGGCCCTGCTTGCCCTTGAGCATGTCGGACAGCGACTTCAGCGGGCGCTTGTTGGCGCCGGTGATAACGCGGCCGCGACGGCCGTTGTCGAACAGCGCGTCGACGGCTTCCTGCAGCATGCGCTTTTCATTGCGCACGATGATGCCGGGGGCGCGCAGCTCGATCAGCCGCTTCAGGCGGTTGTTGCGGTTGATGACGCGGCGATAGAGATCGTTGAGATCGGACGTGGCGAAACGGCCGCCGTCCAGCGGGACCAGCGGGCGCAGGTCCGGCGGGATCACCGGAACCACCTTCATGATCATCCATTCCGGACGGTTGCCGGACTCCATGAAGTTCTCGACGACCTTGAGCCGCTTCAGATACTTCTTCTGCTTCAGCTCGGACGTGGTCGAAGCCAGCTCCGAACGCAGGTCGCCGGCGATCTTCTCCAGGTCCATGCCGGCCAGAAGGTCGTGGATGGCCTCGGCGCCGATCATGGCGGTGAAGCTATCCTCGCCATATTCGTCGACGGCCATCATGTACTCTTCCTCGCTGAGGAGCTGGTGCTCCTTCAACGCGGTGAGGCCGGGCTCGGTGACGATGTAGTTCTCGAAGTAGAGAACGCGCTCAATATCCTTCAGCGTCATGTCGAGCAGCGTGCCGATACGCGACGGCAGCGACTTCAGGAACCAGATATGGGCGACGGGCGCGGCCAGCTCGATATGGCCCATGCGCTCGCGACGGACGCGCGACAGCGTGACTTCGACGCCGCACTTCTCGCAGATAACGCCCTTGTACTTCATGCGCTTGTACTTGCCGCACAGGCATTCGTAGTCCTTGATCGGACCAAAAATGCGCGCGCAGAACAGGCCGTCGCGCTCCGGCTTGAAGGTGCGGTAGTTGATGGTCTCCGGCTTCTTGATCTCGCCGAACGACCAGGACAGAATCTTCTCAGGGCTGGCGAGCGAGATCCGGATGGAATCGAACACCTGCGCAGGCGCCTGGGGATTGAAGAGATTCATGACCTCTTGGTTCATGCCGTTCTCCTTTTCGGGGTCCTCGAAAACCCCTTGCATCTAGCGCGGGCCAAACGCCCGCCGACTTGTCGGCCACCGGCCGAAGAAACTTCTTGTTTGAGCATGATCTTGGCCGAAAACCGGTAACCACTTTTCGGGATCATGCTCGGCGTCCGGTCGCGGGAGCCGCGACCGGACGTCTTGCTCACTCGGCCGCGTCGGGCAGCCGAACCGGGTTGTCGTCCAGCTTGGTGTTCTCCAGCTCGACATTGAGGCCCAGAGACCGCATTTCCTTGACGAGAACGTTGAAGCTCTCGGGAATGCCGGCCTCGAACGTGTCGTCGCCTCTGACGATCGCCTCGTAGACCTTGGTGCGGCCGGCGACGTCATCCGACTTCACCGTCAGCATCTCCTGCAGCGTGTAGGCGGCGCCGTACGCTTCGAGCGCCCAGACCTCCATCTCGCCGAAGCGCTGGCCACCGAACTGCGCCTTGCCGCCCAGCGGCTGCTGGGTAACGAGCGAGTACGGCCCGATCGAACGCGCGTGGATCTTGTCGTCCACAAGATGGTGAAGCTTGAGCATATATATGTAGCCCATCGTCACCTTGCGATCGAACGGCTCGCCGGTGCGTCCGTCATAGAGCTGCGACTGACCGCTGGTGTGCAGGCCCGCCTGCTCCAGCATGATGTTGATGTCGGCCTCGTGCGCACCGTCGAACACCGGTGTCGCGATGGAGACGCCGCGACGCATCTGCTCGCTGAGGCGAACGATGCTCTCGTCGTCGTATTCGCGGATCGGCTCATTGCGGTCGTTGGCCGGCATGAAGCTCTCGAGCGTCTTGCGCAGCGGCTTGATGTCGCCGGCTGTCTTATAGGCGTCGATCAGATCGCCGATCTTCCTGCCCATTCCGGCGCAAGCCCAGCCCAGATGCGTCTCCAGGATCTGGCCGACATTCATGCGGCTCGGCACACCTAGCGGGTTGAGCACGATATCGGCATGCGTGCCGTCCTCGAGGAACGGCATGTCCTCGACCGGAACGATCCGCGACACGACACCCTTGTTGCCGTGTCGGCCGGCCATCTTGTCGCCGGGCTGCATCTTGCGCTTCACGGCCACGAAGACCTTGACCATCTTCATGACGCCGGGAGGCATCTCGTCGCCGCGCTGTACCTTCTCGACCTTGTCCATGAAGCGCTGCTCGAGCGCCTTCTTGGAATCGTCGTACTGGCCACGCAGGGCTTCCAGTTCGCTCTGGAGCTTTTCGTTCTCCACCGCAAACTGCCACCACTGCGAACGCGGATACTCGTCGAGCGTGTCCTTCGACAGTTTCGAGCCCTTCTTGAAGCCCTTCGGCCCGGCTATCGCTTCCTTGCCAACGAGAACGTCGGAAAGGCGCGAATAGACGTTGCGGTCGAGGATCGCCTGCTCGTCGTCGCGGTCCTTGGCGAGGCGTTCGATCTCCTCGCGTTCGATCGCCATGGCGCGCTCGTCCTTCTCCACACCGTGGCGGTTGAAGACACGCACTTCGACGACGGTGCCGAAGGTTCCGGGCGGCATGCGCATGGAAGTGTCACGCACGTCCGATGCCTTTTCACCGAAGATGGCGCGCAGAAGCTTTTCTTCCGGCGTCATCGGGCTTTCGCCCTTCGGCGTGATCTTGCCGACCAGGATGTCGCCCGGCTGCACTTCCGCACCGATATAGACGATGCCGGCCTCATCGAGGTTCTTCAGCGCTTCTTCCGAGACGTTGGGAATGTCGCGCGTGATTTCCTCCGGCCCGAGCTTGGTGTCGCGCGCCATGACCTCGAACTCCTCGATGTGGATCGAGGTGAAGACGTCGTCGGCGACGATGCGCTCGGACAAGAGGATCGAGTCCTCATAGTTGTAGCCATTCCACGGCATGAACGCGACCAGCACGTTGCGGCCGAGCGCCAGATCGCCGAGCTCGGTCGACGGACCGTCGGCGATGATGTCGCCCTTGTTGACCCGGTCACCCATACGCACCAGCGGGCGCTGGTTGATGCAGGTGTTCTGGTTCGAACGTTGGAACTTCATCAGCCGGTAGATGTCGACGCCCGACTTGCCGGGATCGAGATCTTCCGTAGCGCGGATGACGATACGCGTCGCGTCCACCTGGTCGACGATGCCGCCGCGGCGGGCGCCGATGGCGGCGCCCGAGTCACGGGCGACGATCGGCTCCATGCCGGTGCCGACAAACGGCGCTTCGGCGCGCACCAGCGGCACGGCCTGACGCTGCATGTTCGAGCCCATCAGTGCGCGGTTGGCGTCGTCGTTCTCGAGGAACGGGATCAGGGCCGCGGCCACCGACACCATCTGCTTCGGCGACACGTCCATCAGATCGACGTTTTCGCGCGGCGCCATCATCACTTCGCCGGCGTTGCGGCAAATGACGAATTCGTCGACGAAACCACCATTCTTGTCGAGCTCGGCGTTGGCCTGCGCAACGTGGTGCTTGGCCTCTTCCATTGCCGACAGGTAGACGACCTCATTGGTCAGCTTGCCGTTGACGATCTTGCGGTAAGGGCTCTCGATGAAGCCGTACTTGTTGACGCGCGCAAAGGTAGCCAGCGAGTTGATCAGACCGATATTCGGGCCTTCCGGCGTCTCGATCGGGCAGATGCGTCCGTAATGCGTCGGGTGCACGTCGCGCACCTCGAAGCCGGCGCGCTCGCGGGTCAGACCACCCGGTCCAAGCGCCGAGAGACGGCGCTTGTGGGTGATCTCCGACAGCGGGTTGGTCTGGTCCATGAACTGCGACAGCTGCGAGGAGCCGAAGAACTCGCGCACGGCGGCAGCCGCCGGCTTGGCGTTGATCAGGTCCTGAGGCATCACCGTGTCGATCTCGATCGAGGACATGCGTTCCTTGATCGCGCGCTCCATGCGCAGCAGCCCGACGCGGTACTGGTTCTCCATCAGCTCGCCGACCGAGCGCACGCGGCGATTGCCGAGATTGTCGATGTCGTCGATCTCGCCCTTGCCGTCGCGCAGTTCGACCAGCGTCCTGACCACGGCCAGGATGTCGTCCTTGCGCAGCACGCGCACGGTATCCTCGGCCTTGAGCTCGAGGCGCATGTTCATCTTGACGCGGCCGACGGCCGACAAATCATAGCGCTCGCTGTCAAAGAACAGCGAGTTGAACATGGCTTCGGCGGTCTCGAGCGTCGGCGGCTCGCCGGGGCGCATGACACGGTAGATGTCGAACAGCGCGTCCTGGCGGCTCTCATTCTTGTCGACGTTGAGCGTGTTGCGGATATAGGCGCCGACATTGACGTGGTCGATGTCGAGAACCTTGATCTCATCATCGCCGGCGCTGAGAAGCACTTTCAGCGTCTTTTCATCGATCTCGTCGCCGGCTTCGAGGAAAATCTCGCCGGTCGCATAGTTGACGATGTCCTCGGCAAGGTAGTTGCCGAGCAGATCCTCGTCGGTTGCCTTGATCGCCTTGAGACCCTTTTCGCCGAGCGCCCTGGCCTGGCGGGCAGTGATCTTCTTGCCGGCCTCGACGACGACCTCGTTGGTGTCTGCATCGACCAGGTCACCAACGGCCTTGAGGCCGCGGAAGCGCTCGACGTTGAACGGGATGCGCCAGTGGTCGCCGGCACGCTTGTAGGTAATCTTGTTGTAGAAGGTCGACAGGATCTCCTCGCCGTCCATGCCGAGCGCCATCAACAGCGATGTCACCGGTATCTTGCGGCGGCGGTCGATGCGGGCGTGCACGACGTCCTTCGAGTCGAACTCGATGTCGAGCCACGAGCCGCGATAGGGGATGACGCGCGCGGCAAACAACAGCTTGCCGGACGAGTGCGACTTGCCCTTGTCATGGTCGAAGAAGACGCCCGGCGAACGGTGCATCTGCGAGACGATGACGCGCTCGGTGCCGTTGACGATGAAGGTGCCGTTCAAGGTCATGAGCGGCATGTCGCCCATGTAGACGTCCTGCTCCTTGATGTCCTTGATCGACTTGGCGCCGGTATCCTCGTCGATATCGAACACGATGAGGCGCAGCGTCACCTTGAGTGGCGCGGCATAGGTAAGGTCGCGCTGACGGCATTCGTCAACGTCGAATTTCGGTCCTTCGAACTCGTACTTCACGAATTCCAGCATCGAGGAGCCGGAAAAGTCGGAGATCGGGAAGACCGACCTGAAAACCGCCTGCAGTCCCTCGTCAGGACGCCCGCCCTTGGGCTCCTCCACCATCAGGAACTGATCATAGGATGCCTTCTGAACCTCGATCAGGTTCGGCATCTCCGCAACTTCCGGGATCTTTCCGAAGAATTTGCGTACGCGTCTGCGGCCATTGAAAGTTTGTGTCTGGGCCATCGTCGCTCCTTAGCTCGATTCTCGGGGCGAGCCTCGCCGCGGCTCGCCTTGCATTCTCGGCCACCTCGGCGGCGGCCTTTAATTTGTTCACCCGCCACCTGTCGGTGGCCGGCCAAAACGGGAGAAAACCCGTTTCCTGAAGGCCGGTTTACGGCCCTCAGGAAAGAGGTTTTCGTGCTCTTCGCGTTACGCAGCCTCCCTTCGCGCCAAGGGAGTGGCGGACGGCGCGAAGCCGCCCGCCGATATCAAACGCTTACTTCAGTTCGACCTTGGCGCCGGCTGCTTCCAGCTGGGCCTTGAACTTGTCCGCGTCGGCCTTGGAAACAGCTTCCTTGACCGGCTTCGGAGCCGCCTCGACCAGGTCCTTGGCTTCCTTGAGGCCAAGACCAGTGATGGCGCGAACTTCCTTGATGACGTTGATCTTCTGAGCACCCGCCTCGGTGAGGACGACGTCGAATTCCGTCTTTTCCTCGACCGGAGCAGCTGCGGCCGCAGCACCGCCAGCGGCGGCAACCGCCACCGGAGCAGCTGCGGAAACGCCCCACTTTTCTTCCAGAAGCTTCGACAGCTCGGCCGCCTCAAGGACGGTCAGCTTCGAAAGGTCGTCTACGATCTTTGCCAGATCAGCCATTGCAATATTCCTTCATAAGGTTCGAACGTGTGTTTGTGATAGCGAGGAACGGCCTCATGCCGCCTCGTCCTTCCGGGCGTAAGCGCCGATGACACGCGCGACCGAAGCCGCAGGCGCATTGACGATCTGGGCGATCCGGGTTGCCGGCGTGGCGATCATGCCAACCAGCCTGCCGCGCAGCTCATCGAGCGACGGAAGTGTGGCGAGTGCCTTCACACCGTCGGCGTTGAGCGAGGTGGTGCCCATTGCGCCACCGAGAATGACGAGCTTGTCATTTCCCTTGGCGAAATCGGACGCGACCTTCGGCGCCGCAATCGGATCCTCCGAATAGGCGATCAGCGTCTGTCCCTTGAACAGGTCGATGATCGATGCGGAGTCCGTGCCCTGAAGAGCGATTTTGGCGAGACGGTTCTTCGCGACTTTGACGGTGCCACCGGCGACACGCATTTTCGACCGAAGGTCGTTCATTTGCGCGACGGTGATACCGGCGTAGTGGGCCACGACGACTGAACCTGCGCCCGAAAACGCTTCATTCAGGCCCGTGACGAGTTCGCGTTTTTCCGCTCTGTCCACTGCCTATCTCCAGTTGACCCCTGCCCTTTTCACGAGGACAGGCGTCGGGTTGCCTTTTGCCGGCCGGGCCATCCAGTAACGGATCTCCCGAACGACGCTCGAGGATCCTGCCCCCTTTCGCCACACCAGCCGGCAAGCCGAATGGTGCGCAGACAAAAGGCAAACACGGTTCGAACCTTTCATTGGAGCAGTCGCTCCGTTGTCCGGTCTTCACCCGTCTCATGCAGGCCCACATGAATTAAGGCCCCCCTTGAACTAAGGCTTGGGGCCGCCCGCAATCTCGGACAGGATGTCGGAAGCCTTTCGACTTCCGGTACCGGACCGCCAAGATAATCGGAGGCCCGGAATTCTGTTTGCGGATCGGCCCTTTAGCGGCCGATCCAAATAGGTCGTATCAGGACGCTGCCAGCGTCGAGACGTCGAGCTTGAGGCCCGGGCCCATCGTCGAGGTGACCGACACCTTCTTGACGTAGTTGCCCTTGGCGCCAGCCGGCTTCGCCTTGTTCACTGCGTCGGCGAACGCGCGGACGTTCTCTTCCAGCGCCTTGACGTCGAACGAGATCTTGCCGACGCCGCCATGCACGATGCCGGCCTTCTCGACGCGGAACTCGACGGCGCCGCCCTTCGACGCCTTGACGGCGGCGGTGACGTCAGTGGTGACGGTGCCGACCTTCGGGTTCGGCATCATGCCGCGCGGGCCGAGCACCTTGCCCAGGCGGCCGACCAGCGGCATCATGTCCGGCGTGGCGATGCAGCGATCGAAGTCGATCGTGCCCTTCTGGACGATGTCGACCAGATCCTCGGCGCCAACGATATCGGCGCCGGCCGCCTTGGCTTCCTCGGCCTTGTCACCACGCGCGAAAACGGCGACGCGGACGGTACGGCCGGTGCCGTTCGGCAAATTGACCACGCCACGGACCATCTGGTCGGCATGGCGCGGGTCAACACCCAGGTTCATCGCGACTTCAACGGTCTCGTCGAACTTCACCGAGGACCGGTCCTTGAGCAGCTTCAGCGCATCACCCAAGGCATAGGCCTTGTTGGGATCGATGCCTTCGCGGGTCTTCGATACACGCTTTGCAATCTTTGCCATGATCTCAGCCCACCACTTCCAGACCCATCGAGCGGGCGGAGCCCTCGACCATGCGCATGGCCCCCTCGATATCGGTTGCGTTCAGATCCTTCATCTTCTGCTCGGCGATGGCGCGCACCTTGTCGCGGCCGATCGTGCCGGCCTTGACCTTGCCCGGCTCCTTCGAGCCCGACTTCAGGTTTGCGGCCTTCTTCAGGAAGTAGCTCACCGGCGGCGTCTTCATGACGAAGGTGAACGACTTGTCCTGGTAATAGGTGATCACGACCGGAACCGGCGATCCCTTTTCCATTTCTTGGGTCTGCGCGTTGAACGCCTTGCAGAACTCCATGATGTTGATGCCGCGCTGACCAAGCGCCGGTCCGATCGGGGGCGACGGCGTAGCCGAACCCGCGGAAACCTGGAGCTTGAGCTGGCCTGCAATTTTCTTAGCCATCTCTTTCCTGCCTTCATCTCATGCCGGCCCCACCATGTGGGCAACACCGGCGGTTGCAGTCTGGTGGTGCGGTTCCTGTGGCCGGCTAAAGCCGCACTCGCCTCCCACCTGTGTTGGCCGCGAGTTCCACGCCGCCTCCCCTCACCGCCGAATGGGCGACAAGGATTTCGGATCAGCCCTTTTCGACCTGTCCGAATTCGAGATCGACCGGCACGGCGCGCCCGAAGATCGAAACTTCCACCTTGAGCCGCGCCCGCTCCTCGTCCACTTCCTGGACGAAACCGTTGAACGATGCGAACGGACCGTCCGAGACGCGGATCGCCTCGCCGATCTCGAAAGTGACCGACGGCTTCGGCCGCTCGACGCCTTCCTGCACCTGGTTCAGGATGCGCTGGGCCTCGGCCTCGGTGATCGGCACCGGCTTCGAGTCACCCAGGAAGCCGGTGACCTTCGGCGTGTTCTTCACGAGCGAGAACACCGCGTCGGTCAGGTTGGCCTTCAGGAGCACATAGCCCGGGAAGAACTTGCGCTCGGCATCGACCTTGCGGCCGCGGCGGATCTCGACGACCTTCTCGGTCGGCACGACGATCTGCTCGATGTCAGCGGACAGGCCTTTCTGCTTGGCCTTGTTCTCGATGTCCTCGGCGACCTTTTTTTCAAAGTTCGAATAAGCGTGGACGATGTACCACCGCGCAGTCATCTCAAGACTTCTCCGTAATCGCCGGACTTAGCGTCCAATGCCCAGAATCTGCTCGACCGCGAGGCCCATGAGCTGATCGGCGGTAAAGAAAAAGATCATCGCGATCACAGCGAACGCCAGGACCATCACCGTCGAAATCATCGTTTCGCGCCGCGACGGCCAAGTCACCTTGGCGGTCTCCGAGCGAACCTGCTGGAGAAAGACGAAAGGATTTGTGGTTTTCGAAGCCATGTGCCGCCTGTCTTCGAGACCCGTTGACCGGATCTCCTGGATGATCCCGCTGGCCGGGATGTGCCGCCTGAGCCTGTGTTCACGCCGAATCAGCGCAATCATTTCGCCCATGCAAATCGGACGCGTAAAGCCGGCTTCCCAGCTCCACGCGTCGCGTGTCTGTTTCGTCTACATAAAACCGATTCTTGATCCACGCAAGTGGCAAGTGTCCGCTTTATGACCAAACGCCGCCTCGGAACCATCCAGTCGTCCCGTCCCGGCTATGGCCTCTTATGCCCCAAGACGGGCTATATGGCAAGTCACCGCGCGATTTTCAAAGGGCCGATGCGTGGAAGACCAGACAATTTTCATGAAATGGCCATTTCAAAAATGGCACGGGCAGCAGGGCTCGAACCTACGACCTGCGGTTTTGGAGACCGCCGCTCTACCAACTGAGCTATGCCCGTATCGTGCGCATGTCGGCGCAGCAGGCGCTTCCTAAAAGCTTCCGCGCGCGCTGTAAAGAGCGGTCTGATCTGATCGTCCCATTCCTGCCTGCTTTCAGCATCAGGTCGGAAATCTTCGTGCCAAATCGGGATCATCCGCCCGACGGCGGCCTGTACGGTCCGCCAGGCACGCCCCAGCCCCAGGCCGGCATCGGTTCCGTCTCAGGGTCGCAAGTCTCGCCAAGGTTCGAGTTCATCTTCGCCAGCCGCGATCCCCATTCGACATAGGCCATGAAAGCCGAGCGGAATTCCGGATCGTCGGGCAGCCCGATCTCGTCGGCAGCGTCAGCGAGAAGATTGATCCAGCGGCGGCGCTGTTCTTCGCTCAGGTGCTTGCCGAGATGGTGAATCACCATCTCGCGGTGGCCGCCATGCTCCTCGCTGTAGGTCTTCGGTCCACCAAAGACCTCGCCGATGAAGGCCGCGACGTGCGCAGGATGGTCCGGCGACATGTTTTTGAACACCGGGCCGACGATGGAATCCCTAGACACCTTGTCATAGAAGGTTTGGGTCAGGCGATTCAGCGCTTCGGTGCCGCCGGCCCATTCGAACAATGTCGGGATATTTTGGCTCATTCTCGATCCTCGACCGGCCAGAGCGTCACTTGCTTCGGACGATAGCGGAACTATCGAACGTTGCTCAACCTGCCTCGATGGCCAGCTTGGGCCGGCTGCATGCCTGCGCCTTACAACTTGACGGGCGCGTCAGCCTGAACCTCGGACGTCGGAACCACGCGACAATTCTCCGGCATTGGCGCCGATTTGCAGATGGTCGGACCGGTAAATTCGTCAACCGATTCAAGCCCGGTCGTCAGCCCGACTTTCAACATCATGTCGGGTTCGAGCTGCCGATCACGCGAAGCCGGCACCGACCGGATCGCCACCAGCAGACCGGGTCCGACCGCCATGTCCTTGAGATAGGTTTTGACCTGCTGCTCCGACCCCGTGGAATCCACGGTCAATTGCGCACGAGGGCCGACAAGGCGCCTGACACCACCGGCAAGCATGATCGGACAGGCCGCCCCACACGCCCCGCTGGCATCGATCGTGAGCCCGACATAGACGCCATCTTCGGCGGTGCAATCCGCCTTGTCCGGCTCGCATCCAATGAAGTCCGTCCGCGCAACCGCCACGTCGAGCTTGCGTTCTCGGATCAGCCTTCCGGCGGCCAGAGCGCCAAGCACGTCACCTCCCGGCGAGTTGATCACCACGGGCAATCGCCGACCACCGATCTTGTCCAGCAGTTGGCGCAGCCGTTCCGGCGTCTGAGCGCTAATCGTGCCTTCCGCGGAGATCCATTCGGGACAATTGGGATCGCAGAGAAAACTTCTGCCTCGAACCAGAACGAAGCGCATATCGCCAACATCGGCCCGCTGCACGGTTTCGCGTTCGACCGACGCGTCGGGAGCGGGCTTGGCGTATGCCACCACATCGCCGGCCGGCGCCGGTACTTCCCTGCAGTTCGGGGCCACCGGATCGGTGTTGCACAGGGTTGCCGCGGTCAGCAGGTCGACGGCATCCAGGCTGGTAACGAGCTTCGTCTGCAGCATGTCGTAGGGAGCCAGTTGCTGGATGGTGCTGGCCGGCGTGTTCTTCATCGTCTCGAGCACGCCTTGGCCGACGCCCATTTCCTTCAGATAGGCCGCCAGTCTTTTCTCCACCGACTTGCTCATCTCGTAGGTCTTGTAGCTGCCGGCATTCTTGCGGCCGACGATCTTCTTGCTGAGGACCTTCTTCTTGCCCCTCACCACGCGATAGGTGGTCCGGTACTGCAATTTCGTCCGGATGTAGGTCGTGGTGATCTGATGGACGCCGAGATAGGCCCATTGCCCGACCACGCGCCTGATGCCGCCGGCAAACATCAGCGGGCAAGCGGAATTGCAGATGGCGCCGCTGGCATAGGCATTGCCGAAATAGCGAGCGCCCTTGGCATCGTTCTCGTTGCAGTCCTTGGCTTCGGGCTGGCAACCGGTGAACCGGGTTTTGCCGACCGCGATATCGAGTTTGTTCTTGCGGAGAACCCGGCCAAGCGCCAGCGCCGCTTCGACGTTGCCGCCGGGAGAGTCCACGACAACAGGCAGTTTTCGGCGGCCGAGTGCTTTGAGCGTGCGTTTGAACAGGGCCGGTGTGCCGGCTTCTATCGAGCCTTCAGCCGATATCCATTCCGGGCAGGTCGGCTCGCAACCAGGCGCGCTGCTGCGGACGACGACAAACCGCATCGCCGGACCAAGATCCGGCACGGATTTTTTTGTATTCGCCGCGAAGGCAGCGTGTCCCATGACAAGGAACGACGCCAAGCAGATCACCCCCAGCGTCCACCATGTCTGGCCATTCAAACGGTGCCATGGAACCATTTGGGCAAGCCCCCGCGATGCAACCTATACTAGTTGAGGTTTGGACGCTTGCAATAGTGTTTGGGACGACTGCGCAGGCGCATGTCGGCGGTGCCCCAGAAAGCAAAAAGGGCAGCCCGAGGACTGCCCTTTCGCATTCGATCTGACCGGCAGTGCCGGTGTCGATTACTCTTTGATGGTGACGACGATGCCGGCACCGACGGTGCGGCCGCCTTCACGGATGGCGAAGCGCAGCTTCTCTTCCA
>NZ_NPKI01000019.1 GCF_002284565.1 Mesorhizobium mediterraneum
CATGTCCTTGTTCCTTCGGGTTGCCGGCCTGTCAGGATTATATTCCTACAGGGTGCCGGGTTTGTCAAATATATAATCGCCCTTGACTCTCCTCTGCCCCGCTCCACCCTCATTCCATGGCGAGAATAGGCATTGGAGATAAGGTGGCCATCACCGCCACGGTGCGCAGGCGTGTTCTAGAGGATCGTGTAAGCGTCTCGATCCCGAGCTACAACTTCCCGCATTCGATCCGGGACACATCCAAGGTCAAGCGAGGCCAGAAGATCGAGCTAACCGGCGAAGTCACCAGGGTAGACGATGAGAAGGTAACGGTCATCGGGCCGGATCTTGGCGTCACAGTCGGCATAGAAGCGGTCAATCTGGTGCAGAAATACCGGCCGCCAACGAGGAGGAAGCCGCTTGTGGATGAGGTGGATTAGCCCTTCGGCTTTGAGCGCTCGCGGCGCTTAATCTCGCGCTCGATGGCTTCTCTGATCATGTCCAGTCGCGCCTCGTTGTCGGACAGCAGGGCGTCGATCGCAGCCAGCATTGATGCTGACAGCGGCAATGTGATTCTCTCTTCGAACTGCTTCTTGCGTCCCACCTTACCGCCCGGCTGCCTTTGCGAATGCCCCTCTCCGCGCGCGACTGCCTTGCAGCCATCATTGACGGCGATAATAGCCTCTTGCGGGGATACGTTAAACCATTCCCCTCTTACCCGCCGACCGCGAAGAAGCCAATGAGCGTGTCTCTCAACCAAGAATGCCGTCTTCCTAGGCATACTTACTTGATGAACCGCTAATAGGTCAGTGAGGCTGGCCACCTGAAGAACGGATCGTCTTTCCTCAGGGTTGTTCGCCACCCCTATTTTCTGGGGACCAGACGCGGCACCGACGATGTAAACGAACGAGAGAGCGCCGATTTCGATATTCATAAAGCCAAACCTTTTTCGTATGTACGTATTGACACGTTATCATAGGTACGATAAAAGTTCAATCGTAGACACGAAAAAGGGAACGCCACGATGACAACCGCCGCCGCCAATACCATTTCAAACCTTCGCGAGATTTTGGCATCGAATACCGATGGTCATCTGTCCATCAACGAATGCCTAGTCATCCGTGAAGCCATCGAGAGGATTGAGGCTCTTGGACCTGTGGCCAATCATGGTGCGGG
The DNA here is from genome assembly GCF_002284565.1 of Mesorhizobium mediterraneum. Classification (GTDB taxonomy): domain Bacteria; phylum Pseudomonadota; class Alphaproteobacteria; order Rhizobiales; family Rhizobiaceae; genus Mesorhizobium; species Mesorhizobium mediterraneum. The sequence goes on from NZ_NPKI01000019.1 coordinate 1,156, forward strand.
ACATGTTCACCCGCCTAGGCGCTGGCGGGGCTGGCCTCGTTACTAGTGTCACCTTCAAAGCAGATGATGTTGTGCCGGTTTACAAAGCTGCTCGCGCGGCAGTCCAGTCATGAGCAAGACCCCTGACAGGGATGAAGCGGCAACCCGCAAAATCTACGATGCCGTCAAGCCCTTCATCCGAGATTTTGTTGATTTTCAGGATGTGTGGGACGCGATTGCCGCCGCATTGAACCAGAAGACAAGCACACTGGAGACGACAGATGAACGAGACGAAGCACACGCCGGGGCCGTGGCAGATTACCCGATACAAAGGCCGGCCGCACGCCATCGTGGCCGCCGATCCTGACATCGGTGCAATGCCGATAGCGAAGGTGCATATCGCCAATGACCACGAGGCGAACGCCAACCTGATCGCCGCCGCGCCTGACATGCTGGCGATACTGAAAGAGGCGGCGGATTTCGTTCAGCCATTCAACAGAGCATCCGACTTTCTCGACAGGATTGAGGCAGTCATCGCCCGCGCAGAGCAGCGCGACGGCGTTTAAGGCGCAAAGCCGCCCTTCACCAGAAAAGCGACAACCGCCACGATGATGGCGCCGATGATCGTCCGGCCGATCCATTTCAGCGTCCCTTGCACCTCGCCTATACTGGTCGTCAGTGAGCCTAGATCCCGCTTCAGCGTCGTCCACTGCTCATCCTTGCGCGCGGCGGCAATGTCGCTCTGCTGCTTCCATGTCTCAAGAGCTGTGAGCCTTTGAGCGTGTTCGGCTCCTCGATGCTCTGCACTGACCATGCGTGAGCGCAAATCCCCGGTGTCCATCTGATCATCCGTCATTTAATTGCCGCCCATGCCCGTAAAGGGAACGGAAACCATTCCCCCGATATTTTCTGATGTAGCCATCGATCGAACCTCATACGTTCGGTTGGTGGTTAGGGTCGGCGCGCTGCTGTAACCAGCACGTCGGCCCGCTATTTCTTGCAAAACGCGTCACGCTTGGCGTTGAGCGCGCGGTTGCCGTCGATCGTCTCTTGCGTGTCGCCCTTGGCCGAATAGGTGGCCGGCCCCCAAATCAAGCAGACATCACGGCCGGTCGCGGTTGTAAGGGTCGGACTGCACCCCGCCAGTAGGGCGAGCATTGGCAGCATCAGAGATTTCTTGCAGGTGCTTTGAATAGGCATCGGCTTGTTCCGCCTTCTGTTGATCGATCCCGGATTTCTTGACCTTGTAGAGAAACCGCCCGACAAACCCGAGAATGGTGACGATGGCGACGCCGACGACGGCAAAGCTGAGCGTTCCGCCTGTGAACAGGCCGGCGATCTTGCTGGCGATGTCAAACATTTGGCTTGTCCTTCACGAACCAGCCGACGACGCCGCCAACCAGATATGGCAGCGGCTCCCAAATCGCAGGCTCGGCGAAGTCGGGGAACTGGTGGAGGATGAGCGCCTTGATGATGCCGGCGATCGAAGCTGACGCCATTGCGGCGGTGAGCTTGTTCGTGGGCAAGGCGCTGGGTTGTTCGACGGTTGCCATGTCATTTTCTCCGGAAGATGGCTTTGAGGATTGCGAACAGCGCAGCCCAGAAGCCTTGCTTTGCGGCCGGCGTAGGCAAGCGCTGGGAAGCGTCGGGAGGCGTGGCGGGCTTTGGCGGCTGGATTGGCACGGACGGCGCTGGCGGGGCTGCCTGTGGCCACGGCGTATCCTTGATACGCGACCACTTCCTGAACGCATCGGCAAGCTTCGTATCGTAGGCGTTCTTCCGATAGCCGGCGCCGTTGTAGCCGCGCGCGAAACCCGCCCAATCGTGGTTGCGCAGTTTGTCGGCGAGCCTGTTCGTCTTGATGAAATTGACCGAAGCGAGAAGCTGGAGCTCTTCATCGGCCTTCATCGCTTCGACCATGGCCTGCACTGTCGAATAGCCGGCGGCGATGTGGTTTTCGCCGAGAACTTGGCCAAGCCCCCATGAGGCGGATTTCAGCGCTGCCGTCTCATCGATCGCGCATGCCGCCTTTAGCCGGGGATAGCTGTCTCGCGGGTAGGGTGTTTGGCCCCACCGTTGATAGGCGAGCCCGGCCGCCACCGCTTGAGCGCGCTTGGCGCCGGAGAGGTTGCGGAAGAACACATGCGGCTCGAATAGGATGATCGGCCGGCCGAGCGCATCGAAGCCGTGGCCCGTGGTTTCAACATCGATAAAGGCGTGGATCTCGTCTTCGCCGACGCCGATCAATGCGCCAAGTTTCGGCAAGTCGAGATCATCAAGACGCCTGGCGGCGCCCTTGAACGTCATGTCCATGTGAAACCTCAGTTGTGGAGATTGGAATTTCTGTTAGGATTCCCCGTGGGGGAGTGGGGGAATGCACAAAATCACGTACCGTAAGCGCCGCGTCGCGGTGTCAGCCGCCGTTATTGGCGCAGTTCTTGGCTTTTGGCTGTTGTTCGTGATCGTGCAAGTGATCGGCTCACTGCTGTAGCGTCGAAGTCGAATTAAGTTGCCAGTCCAAGACGCTTCAGTCTGGCGTATACCATTTGCGCGACCAGCCAGTTGCCTCGGATGTTGAGATGGATTTTGTCGCGCCGGATGCTGTCGGGGATAACGTCGCTCTGGTTTTGCCCGCCAATTCGATTGATCAGCGCCGACCTAATATCCAAGAAGTGATCGCCGAGTCGGCTCGCCTGTCTCTCGTTGTAGTCCACGATCTGTTGATACCCGGCTTCGCCGCGGCGGCGCCCCGGATAGTCTCCGTTGACGAGGCCAAGCACGAGCAACTTTCCAGGGTCGTCATGCATCGCCGCGATTGCGGCGACATCAGCCTCGACCTTTTCGGGATCATCGAAATTGTTATTCCCGGCCCAGACGATCAAAACACCATCAGAACGCGGGCCGTCGCAGTAGCGCTCTAAGATGTAATCCGAAGCCTGCCCGCCAAAACCGAGGCGGTTGACCTCTTTCCCCAACAGGAAAGAGAGGAAGTGCGGGTATCCGAACGTAAGGCTATCGCCAAGGCATGTCACTTCGAACAGGGTGCGGACGCCCCGAGCGCCGACCGCCATGCGTAGTAACCCACGCCTAAAATCTGCCCCTCGCATAGCGTCCCCGGCTCAACCACCGACAGTATACGCCGTCAGAGGGTCGAGCGGCAATCTCCCGTCACGCCCATGTGCCCGGATTGCCAGCCACAGAACACACCGTCCCGGCGGCTGCCCATGTAGCAGGAGCGACGAATTCGCAACGGTCACCGGCCGCCCACGTCCCAACTGTTGGTGCCGCAGTCAGTTCAAGGACCACCAACCTGTCGTTATCTTTGCGGCAGATATACCCGCATTTGGTTCCGGCAAGGCCCGTCGCGGTGCTGCCGGCAGCTGTCTTGTTGGTCACATTGATGAAGCGATTGCCGACGACGGGGACGACGGCGGTATTTGTCGTGGAGGCGAGGCCGAAGCCGCTGGTGCAATCCTCAATGATGTTGCCCTCAAGCACCTGGTCGACGTAGCGGGTGCCGGCTGTGAAGTAAACGGTGCTGGTCACTGCGACGTTGAAGTTCTTGATGTGATTGCGCAGGACGCGCGTCACCAGCGGGTTGTTGGTCGAAATGCCAGCATTGGCCGCATCCGCGTTGCTGTTGTCGAACCCTTCGATATAATTGCCCTCGACCGTCGTAATCAGGCTGGTGGTAGGAGTGGCAATCCTGATCCCGTTGATGTTGTTGCCGCTTGTGCGCTTAATCATGTTGCCGCGTATGGTGTGGCCACCATTCCCAGCCGCTGCCGAATTGGAGATGAAAATGTCTGTTGTCGCTGACCCGACAATCTCATTTCGATCGATATCAATATAGGCTGCATGCGTCCCGACAGAGATGCCTTGCCCCATCGAATTGCTGATCAGATTGCCGTGAATTTTCGTGGGCCGCGTTGGTGCCGTGCCTGCCGTGATGGTGATGCCGCCGACCCCAGCTCCTGTGCTCTGGAAATCGGAGATCATGTTCCCCGAAACGACATCTTCGCCAGTGGCGTTGACATAAATGCCGCCATTGAGGGAGTTGGCTTGCTCCAGGCCATTTTTGCTGCATCGATTCCCGATGATCAGCACGCCGCCGCCAGCGGCGCTGAAGCCTTGCTTGTAGATGCCTGTCCAGCGTGTGTTCCGGCAAATGTTGCCGATTATGGTTGAGCGAGGCCCGTCAACGTTGCTGCTATTGTACCCGACGCCGATGCCGTGGCGGCGCCGAACTGATGCCGGGGTGCCGGCGTAATCGCCGACAGCCTCAGTCCATGCCCCGCCCTCGATGCAGGTCGCAGGGTCGAGGGTGACGACGATGTTGTTCGCGATGATGATATCCGCGTCGTAGCCAATCACGTCGGCATAGATGCCCTGCGAATTGTTCGACAGGCAGCTATTCCCGGAAATAACGCCGCGCCCAGCATCGGCAAACGAATAAATGACGATATCGCCAGATGTGGCAAACGAGCCCCAAGGATTGGCAAAGAAGGTATTATTAACGACCTTGTAGTCCTTGCACCCCCTTAGCTGGACGCCGCACCCTTCGAACTTTTCGCCGAAACAGTTCTGGACCGTGACGCCATGTTTCCCGGATGCGTAAATGCCATTATTCTTGGTGAAGTCCGCGCCCGTCAGCAGGTTGTCGCCGATCAGATGCAACCCTTCGAACGAGCAGTGATCGCCGGAGATGAAGATGTTCTTTGTACGGGCCGTCTGCCTGATGCGAGAATGCCAGCCAGCGCCCCGGATCTTGGTATGATCGAGTAGCGTGGTCTCTTCATCCACGTCGAAGTATTCACCTGCGTCGAGCGGCGGCACCCATAGCTCGGTTGTGTAGCTCCGAGCTAGGAGAAGCGCAGCCGTATTCTGCGCCGCTGTCCTGGCTGGGCCGGCGCCGAATAGTCGAATGTCATATCCGCGTTCTTTGGCGGGCTTGTATGCCTGTGAGCCGCCACCGGACAAATTGATTGAAAACCCGCCGTTCCCCGATCCCTGAACGAAGACAACGCCGCTGCCATCGTCAGCCGCGAGAGCCCCGGCTGTCCTGATAAAGTTCGGCGCCGCAACTGGGGACCATGCCGCCGCCGTGGCCTTGGTGTCGAATGTGTTCTCGGAGAGAATGAAGGAAGATGCCAGCCCTGTCGCTACGGCTTCGGCTGCTTCGGCGTTGGTCTCTGCGGTTTCCGCAGCTGTCTCGGATGTCGCTGCGTCGGCAGCGCTGGCGGCGGCGGCAGCTTCCAAAGCTACTAGGGCAGCGCCGTTCAGAAGTATGTTTTGCGTGAAGACGATCGCCGTTGTCCCGACATCGATCGGGTCTTCGGTCGAGACGTACCAGCCGCTTGACGCGTTTATGGTGCCGTCCGTGATGAGGATCTGAGTGCCCTTGCGAACGTCGCGGGTCTTGTTGAAATCCTTCGACCGGCGCCATGTGCCGGTGTCGGCAATCCAGATGCCGTTCTGCGAGCCAGTGGTTTGATTCTTGACCAACACGCGGTCGCCAGCGGCGAGAGCTATGCCATCAATCGTCTGAAGCCCGGACAGCGTGATGTTTGCGGTCGTGGCGACGCGGCATGGACCTTTGATTGCCGTGCTTGACGACAGGCCGTCCGTCATGTCGATGGCGATTGAAGTCATGTGGCGATCCCATGAAAAAAGCCGCCCTGTGATGAGCGGCCTTGCGAAATTCTGTGTTTTCGGGCTTAGTGCGCGGCTATGCAGAAATCAGCCGTGTTGGATTTTGTGATTGCGTCCCTGATCGGGGCGGCTCTGTTGGTGCTCGTCGGCTACTTCGTTGAAGCCCGAGAATTGAGTTTCAGCTTCTGGCTCACTCACCCGGTCTGGCTAGGCGCTGCACTGTGGGCGCTTGTCGGGGTGTTGATCGGCTCTGGCCTTCGGTATCTCGCCCGTTGAACCAGACCGTCGCTTTCATCTCGTTTGCCGCAGGATGGTCATTCGCCTGTAGTCTGCTGCTCAATTCCAGCATCCACCCGCTCGCTGTGTTTATCGTCTGGATCGTCGGTTTCGTCTGGGGTGTCGGCTACATAATCGCCGGCAAGATGGATGCTGATCTGCTGCTAAAGCGCTGGCTTCAGATGATGGCCGGCGCCACTGTTCTAGGGTTCGTCGGGTCGTTCCTGCTTAGTTGAACGGTTGCAGGCTCTTTGGCATGACGTTCTGCTGCCCGTATTGGGACCGGCGTTTCGCCTCCACCTTGCGCTGAAATCCCGGCGATGCCACTTCCCGCATGGAGTTCAGGAACAGGAAATCCAGCACCGGCCGGGTCCAATAGAGATTGGCAAACGGCGTGTTTTGCGTAGTGAAGTTGATCCAATCGGCAAGCTTGACCTCCTCGTCGGAAGACAATCCAGCATCCCGCGCCTTCATGATCATGTCACCAGCATCGAAGGCCATGCCGAACGCCGGACCCATGGCGGTTTCTGCCAGACCAGAGCCGAAGCGATTGACGCGGCCGAGCAGGAAATCCCCATAGATGCCCGCGGCACCACCTTGAACGAATGCCTGCGCCCACGTCTTGACGTCGGTCGGGTCTCGGGGCGGCCAATAGCCCTTGGTCAGATCCTTCATGGTCATTGCGGCATATCCAGCCATGGTCATACCGGCGATCATCGTGCCGATATGGACGCCCTGATCCCACTTGGCACCATTCCGGAATCCAACCGCCGACCGGCCAATGGCTCGCTGCGCAAAGGCGATCGGGAAGCCCTTAAACTGCATGATGAAGCGGATGCCCTCGCCTGCTAGAGTGCCAGGGCGGGTGCCCAGCGTGGACGTGCGGCGGGAGCGTGCGTCCGTCTCGATGACGCCATAGGAGGTTTCGTCTGCGAAGAACCGCAGCACCGACATTTCCAGATCGTGGCGCGCTTTCGCAGCATCCTTGCCCAAACCCGCCAGCGCTTCATCCGGCAGCTCGCGAATTCGGTCTGGCGTCACATAGGACTTGCCGCTCACTTCGCGGAACTCTGCCTTGCGGATGGCTTCCCACTTCGCTTCGGTGATGTTGTGCAGGCCGAGGACGTGCTTGTAGTTCGCCGGCAGATCGTTGAAAGCAGTCTTTGCCCTCATGCCCATCTCTGACGAGATCATACGACCAGCTGCGGCGCGTTGGATGTCGGTCCACCACGACAGGCCATTCCAGCGGAAGAACGTCTCCTGAAGCTTCGACAGGCGCCCTACTGGCCCATCCACCGCAGCGGCCGGCGAAACGATGTGGCCAATGAGACCGTCAAAGCCTTCACCGAGAAGATATGAGATTTCCGCCTGCTCGCCCTTCGGCCGACCGCGCATCACGCCATCAACCTGATTGACAAAGCCTTTGAAGAACCCGGAACCGCGGAACTGTGAGGCAAGCCCGCCCGTCACGGTATCCGTCATCGAGGACCAGACGGCGGCCCCGAGCTTGGACATGGATTGCACGGCCCGAATGTCGCTGCCGATCTTGGCCATTGTCGTGTTGACTGGTCGGGTGATGAGCCCCGTTGAGATGTCCAACGCATCCCGAAGCGCGCCGCCGTCGATTGTCAGGCCCTTCATCTGCTTTTTCTTCTCGGCCGCCGAAAGGTTCGGATTTTCCTTGATCGAGCGATTTAGCCCATCGACCAGGGAGCCATACATGACTTCCGGATTTGGCCCGAGCGCTTCCATGTTGGCCGCGACCTTTGCAGCCTGCCTGAGATGCGCGACCATGCCGGAAACCGTGTTGCCATAGCCGAATTCGTCACGATAGGCCAAGGCGGAATCAGCGTCTCTGAAATGCAGGACGCGCGATTTACCGAGCGACTTCGCCAAATTGGCAGGGTTGACGCGCTGCCACATCTCTTTCGGGGTAGGCTTGTTCGGAAAGCCGGTGATCAGCGTATCATAGATGCCTGCCAGTGCTTCCTCAGCATCCTTGACCGAGCCGATATCTGGGAAGGTTTTTGCCAGATCCAGCTTTGGAAGGACAGACGCAACCCAGCTTTCCTTGCCGGCCGCGATCAGCTTCATGTCGTCGTGGGTCTGAGCGCCGGCCCAGCCGTCCAGTTTGCCGATCGATGCACCAAGCCTGTTCAGATCAGTGCGGCTGAGCTCAGCATATTTCGCGAACATCTTGGCGACGTACTGCGCATCCTTGTTGCCGGTAATCCCCGATTTGCCGCCCTCTTTCAGTTCGGCCATTTCGCGCATGATATCGGCATCGAGGCGCGGATCGCGCAAAGCCTTGATCAGATGCGGTGCATCGGCCTGCATCTCGCCAAGCATGCCGCCAAGATAGCGGGCTTCATAGGCACCATTCAGCGCATTGACAGAGTTGCGACCGCCTTCGACGCCCTTCTGCGTGCCTTCGAGAACTGCCAGCAAAGCTTTCTTCGGCGACATGCCGGCGTTGATATAGCCAGTCACAGCCTGGTCGAGACGATCACGCACCAGAATGTTGAGCGCGGCATGGCGTCTTTGCAGTGCCGCGGCAATCTTGGTGCGCTCGGCTTCCCGCTCGGCGAAGGATTTCAGCTTGTCGCCAAGCCCGGCGATGTCACCACTGGCCTGAAGGCTGGCCTTGTACTCGGCCATGCGCTGGAAAGCGGCTTCGATGTCGTCTCGGCTGAGCTTTTCGCCCGACGCCGCATTGGCCGCGTTGAAGCAGTCGGCGCCGATCTTGTAGCGGATTTTCAAAGGAGGCACCCCGCTACGCTCTTCAAAGCTTCGGCATACGAAGCGCCGGTTTCAAAATCAGACTGGGCTTGCGCCATGGTGTTCGCGTCCTCTGCCGTCAGACGGCCTTCAGCGGCGAGCTGCGCCACTTCGGCCTCTTCAGCGAATGATCCGGTCTGTGGATCGACGCGGTATTGAGCGGCAAGAGCCTTGGCGTCGTCGGGCTTTGCAACGGCTGCTTCGGCCTGCTTGATGCCTTCAGGCGCGACATCAGGGCGGGCGGCGGTGGTGTCGATCGCCGGGGCTGTCTTGGGTTTCCCGTTGATCTCGCCGAGATATTGGCCAATTGGCACCGCCTCATACTTCTCGGTGTTCAGCCGCCCGACCATTTTAGCGTCGAAGGTCTCCATGACGACGGCCTTCGTTTCCTTATCACGAAGCACCCATGACGCTGTGCGGTTGAGCGAACTGTCGTTCGGAATCGTCTTGGCAGTATCCGCCTTCGCGAGTGGCTCACCAGAAGACAACAGGTCGGCTGGCGGCTTATCGCGGCTGATCTCTTTGAGTTGAGCGGCTTCCTTTGGGGTAGTCTCGAAAATGAACGTGAAGCCTTCCTTGACGCCCTGCTCAGGGATATCAGCGTTGTTGATGCGCGGATCGTCTGCCGGAATGTCGAGATAGTGGAGCGGTAGATCGCCGCGATAGTCAGCGGCGTACTGCCGATTGGTGCTCACCCAGCGTCCGGTCTCGCCTTCCCCAACCGAACCGCTATGATAGATGCGGACGAAACCGTCTTGGACAGGCGGCTCAACTCCAACGACAGCCTTTGGCGGCTGGTTTGTCGCAATCTCATCCGCAACCCTCGCCATCGGCTCAGTCGCGTTAGGCGAAAGCCGGATGTCTTCTCCCCGGACAAGCGCGTCGATGCCTTCATTCAGCGCAATGCGGGCTTCCTGCGTGGTCTTCAGCGTTGCGAGGCGGCTTTCTGCCTCGGCCTTCACCCGCGCGTCCACGCGGCTCCCTACGGCCCCGCCGATGGCGCCGAAGGCCGAACCGATCAGAGCTGCCGTGGCTATCTGCGAAACCGTCGCCTGCCAAGAAACGTCATCGCCGAATTTGGCGCGCTCACCAGACGTCGCAATCCCGAAGGCAGCCGTATTCGCCGCGGCATCCAAGCCAGCATGGATCGCGCCGCCGCCAATCCTGCCCGCCTTGGCAACGGCAGCAGCCTTGACGAGAGGGCCGGCAACCGGGACGTAATTGATCGGGTCGAACGCTTGACCGGCGAGATTGCCGATGAAGGCCGAGAACGGCCGTTTCTGCGCATAGAACTGACGGACCTTCTTCGCATCGTCCATGGATGCCAGCGCGGAAGCGCGAGCTTCCGTCATGCCGGGGTCATAAGGGATATCCTTGCGGAAATAGGGCGAGGCCTTGTACTGATCCTCATCGTACGCGCCCATAGACTGGCGGCGGGTGCCAAGCTCCTGCGGGGTTTCCCAACGGCTCTTGAGGAAATCGCGCTCGCCTGGGTCAGCAGTGATGCCTGGAACGACCGGCGCGGCTTCCGGCAGTTGCGCCTCACGAAGGGCGGTGCCAAGCCCAAAGGATTCGAGCACGCCGCCCTTGGCCTGATCCAATAGCGTTGAGGTGATGCTAAGCGGCTGCTCCATGGCCGCGTCAAACATCTCCTGTCTGGTGGCCCCGCGATAGGTCGGGCCGCTCATCGAATAGATGCCGCTCATGGCTGCAGCACCACGGGGTTGCCGTTTTCATCGAGTGAAGGACCGCCGCCGGGCTCAGGGGTTCTGCCTTGGAAGGCGCTCGAAGGAGCACCCGGAACGACCGCCTTCGGCTTGAAGATGATCGGGTTGCCCTGCTCATCGGCAATCGCGGCCCCGACATAAGGATCAATAAACACGTAGCCATCCGCAGAATTGCGGAAATAGCCTTCGCTCATCACCCGATTGATGGAATCTCGCGTGACGGCATCCATGATCGCCTTTGTGCCATCTGCGGTTGGTGCGTCACTCGGCGGGGCGAGCGCAGTCGTCAGCGCGGTTCTCACGTCGGGCAGCGCCGCCTGAAGCCCATCGACAACTGCGCCGGCATCCTGATCTTTCGGGACGAGTATCTGCACGTTGGCATCGGTCACTGCCTGCACATCGCCATAGAGGTCTTTCGACACTCCCGCGATGGCAGCATCCATCGTCTCGCCATTGCGAAGGCGAAGATTGACCGCATTGTTGATCAGCTTGGAATCGCGCTGGGCTCGGGTGTAGTTTTCGGCCGTGCCGTCGCTCAACCCATAGTAGAGGTCGCCGATCTGGCCGTCATCCATGATGGAATCCTGCACGGCCAAGTCGATATCGGCCGGCTTCTGCCCGTCCTTGGCGGCGCCGGCAAGCTTCGTCGGGTCGACCATGGCAGCCTGGAACAGCCTGTTTGCCGCGCCATGATCACCGCGGGATAGCGCTTCAAAAGCGCCTTGCGTGATATCTGGCAGCCCTTCCGCAACCATCTGGTTGAACAGGATTTGACGCTGTGCCGGGTCCGGCGTGGCCATGATGACGCTCGATGCCGCGGCAATGCGGTCCTGCTGCGGAATGGTATCGTTCTTGAACGTATCGACGGCACCGGCCGCGATAGCTTTCGGAAGCGGCTGGATGTTCTGGATACCGATCTGCTGCTGTGCTGCAATCGAGGCGGCCACCGCGCTCTGATAGTTGCCCACCGATTGGGCGTTGTTCCACTGGTCGTTGACGACCGGGAAAGCCTGCCTGACATAGGTTGCAGGATCGGCTTCGCGAGCCTTCGTTATGGATGATGCTGCATTGGACAGGGTGTCGTAGCGCTTCTGTTCGGCCGCGGCATTGTCACCAGTCGACGTCGGTTCTGCACTCTCGACCAACGAGGCGATTTCATCGGCCGGCATGGTCCGCATTTTGAACATGGACTGGCTGGTATCGAGCGAATCCTGGAACTCAGCGAACTTCTGCGCCGCCTTGTCGCCATAAGCCGCAATGAACTGGTCCTGCGATGGCATGGCCCCGGTATAGACGCCGGTGTTCTGTATTGAGATCGGCGCGTTGCTGGCTGCGTTTTCAATGTCGAACTGCGCCGAAACGCGCCTTTCCGCCTCATCCTGCCTGATCTTTGTCTCGGCCTGGTCAATGATCTTGGAGCGTTGATCCCATGGCATGCCGTCAAAGCGGGGATCGACAGGACCGGTGCCAACAACGCCAGAACCGGCCTTGCCGCCCATCTTCTTGTTGGCCCATGCGATGGTGTCCGCAACGCTCTTGCCGGCAAGGAATGAATTGGCGCGAACGACATCCTGGCCGACAACGCTTGCGATCGAGGCGCCCGGATCGGCCTTCAGGACGTTGACAACGCCGCCAGAGCCAAGAAAGTGAGCCAGATAGATGTTGCCTGGCGTGGTCGCAATGCCGCGATTGGTCAGGTATTCAGCGTTATCCTGCGTGAATGCCTTGGTCATCTCGCGGCCAAGAACCGGATCTGACTTCAGCGCAATGATCTGCGCCGCGCTCTTACCGGCCGCGATGTCAGGCCGATGCTGGCGGATGGTCTGGACCCACGTCGAATCAAGGAACTGACCAACGCCGGAAGCCGACGAGGTCGGGTTTTTTGCGTTCGGGTTGCCGCCGCTCTCGACGCCAATGATCTTGCTGACCACTGTATCGACGGGATCTCCTGTTCCTGCGCTGGTGGCAGGTGCCTCGCCTCCACCGAGTGCGGCAACGCGGGCTTCAGGCGGCAGACCGTACAAAGCGGCAAGCTGCGCCTTCGACTTCCACTCCCGGCGCATCGCCTCTTTCTGGATTGGGGAGACATCCTCGTCCGGAATGCTGTCGATGAACTTGTTGCCCTCGACAAGGTTCTGATCGAAGGCGGCCGGGTTTTTGTAAAGGCTGGTCTCGATCTTGGTCAGGCCATCATTGACGGTGTTGGTGTAATAGCCCTTGCGCTGGTCACGTTCGAAGGTCAGCGCGCGGCCGGCAAGCGAATCCTCTGTCTGGAACAGCTTGACGTCGTATTGGCCCTTCAGCGGTTCCGGAACTGACGCGAAGAACTCCTTCGCTGCGTCCTTGTATTCCTTGGTGTAGCTCTCGCGAAAGCCAAAGGCGCCGGGCTTCGCCTTTTGCCCCGCCTGCACGAGCGCATCATCTTGCTTGGCCGTGAACTCCAGGAACCGGCGTTGCGTCTCAAAGGCCGTAGCCTGGTCAACTTCGGCTTCCTGCCTCTTCGCGTCGACCTTCAGATTGGAGGCAAGCGACTGCGCGCCGCCACCGAGCTGCGCGGCACCGCGGCCAATCGCCGACCCATCATAGGTCGCAATGGGGCGCCCAGACCTGCCGCTTGGCTGGCCGCTGAGGGATTCAAGACCGGGAAGCTTCGGCATTATGCGTACATGTATGAGCTAGAGCCGGCCGGCTTTTTCTTCTGGCCGTAGCCGTCTGAAAACGAACCTATCCCGTCCATGATGGTGCCGGCGGCGCTGAAATATGAGCCGGTCTGCGCGGCCTTGCCTTCAAGCCTGGCAGCGGCTGCCTGTGCCCGGCGCCCCTTGGCCCGCTCCTGCCCGCCATAAAGCGCCATGCCTTCATTCACCGCACCTTGCTGCACGACATCGCCGGCCAGGTCCTGGACCGTCTCATCAAGCGCGCCGAGCCCGGATGCCCCGGCAACAGCCTGTTGCCGAGAGAGAATGAAGTTTTTCTCCTTGCGCGCCTGTTCAGCCTCACGCTGCGATGCGGCGACCTCTTCCTTGCCCTGCTGTTCAAGCTGCGCAGCCTGATAATCGGCAGACGTTTTAGCGGCAGCGCCACCGGCGATCGTGCCAACCGCTGACGCGGCGGTGCCGAGCACGCCAAGGATGGTTGTCAGACCAAAGTCAGCCATTTGTCATCCTCGCCATTCCCAGATATCGGCCTCATGGCTTGGCCTGAAGCCAAGACGGGTCAGCCATTTCGGCGCTGTCTTTTCGTTGGTGTCACAGATCGCCAGGATGCGCCTGTGGCGGGCTTTCGCCTCATTGAGCAGTGCAAGTGCCGTCCGATGGATGGCGTGCTTGTAAGGCCTCGCCTCGTCCCGCAGATCGCAGAACGCAATGACGTGACCGCGTGAAAGTCTAAAACCGGCAACAGCAATCATCTTGCCGTCGAGAAAGGCAGCGACGCCCTTGACAGTCGGCCCGCGACCGCCATCCCCATACCACTCGACAAGATGATCATGGTTGAGGGGAACGATTTCCGGTAGCATCAGACGCGATCGTTGGTTTCAACCGACAACACAGCCGCCAGCAATTCGCATGGTTTCGGTGCGGTCGCCTCCAGGCAGAGGCGGGAATCGGCGTCCCATTCTCCGGGGAACGGAAATGCCGGCTGGTCGAACTCCTCGAATACAAGGTTTGCCGTGCTTTCGACGCCTGCTATAACGCGCGGCAGCGGGTCGAGATTGTCGAAATCGCGTCCATACTGCAACCCGTCATTGTGGGTGTTGCGCATGATCGCGCCTAGGTAGTTGACCTTCTTGATTTGCGTGAGTGCCGTTCCGGCAGCGGCGGCATAGGCCAGCTTTGTCGACTTGAACTGCGCGGTATAGGGTAGCCCGACCATGATGTCGGCAGCCGTGACGGCACTGGATAGTGTGATTGCGCCGGCCGCCACTGTGTAGGCGCCGAGATATGCCCCAGCGCCCCATGCGACAACGCTCAACCCATTCAGGTGGCTGAGGCCGGTCACGGACGTTCCCGTTACTGCGGAGATCACCAGAAAGCTGTCGCCCTGCTTGTTGGTCGTGCCGCCGACGCATTCGGATTCCAACGCCATCTTTTCGAGATAACGAACCGTTGCCGCGCTAACTGTGCGCCGAACGCGATAGAACACCTGGTCCTCATCTTCGCCTGGGAGGACCGACACGCCTTCGACAAAGCCGCTGCCGCCCATCGTAAAGCGAGACCAGCACGCGACCTCTTCCGCTGGCTCGTATGTGAGCAGCGCCACGGTTCCGTCATCAAGCCAGACATGAATGCGGGTGTCTGGCTGGCGCTGCACAGCGATCCCTACCACGTTAGCCGAACCGGTCAGATCCGGGCAAAGCAGCGTCAGGTCGCGCGGGGAATATTCGTATGTGTCCGGGTTAAAGACCAGTTCGAACATCCGCTTCCCGGATCGCTGGGCGAACACGCCATTGCTGTCGACCTTGGCCGCGGCAACGCCCTGACGAGAACCTTGGGTCGAAGGCCGGCCAGCCTGCGTGTTCTGCGGTGTCAGAGGCTCATCGAACGATGTCGACTTGATCGAGAACTCACCGCCAGGCGTGCCGATAATGGGCCGGCCAAGCGAGAGCATGAAGTTGATCGTGTCTACCGGTCCTGACCCAAGCGTCCTATTGATCGGGCCGCCGTCGCCTTCGTAGTCCGGGTCAAAGTTCTCGAAATCATCAGACACAGAGAAAATGAAGCGGGATTTCCCGGCCCAGCCAAGCCGGCCCTTGTCGAAGGCGACAGCGCTTGGCCAGCCCTGCTTGTCCGACCAGATGCCTTCCTGCCAATTGTCGGTATAAGCAGTCGTATTGAAGCGGCTCAGCACCTCGACCACGACTTCAGTCGCCGAGTTGAAGGAAAGAACCCGACAGATGCCGTACCCGCCGCCGCCATCGTAATCGACGTCTACCGTGGCCGTGCCAGACGTATAGGTGCCTTCATCGAAACCGACCTTGTACCAAATAATTGAGTTGGAATCCTCGTCCTGCGGCATGAAGCTGCCATTCGCGGTGATGTCGATCGTCGCCGCGCCAGCAGTCCGGGGAAAGGATTTAAATCCCTCATCAGGACCATCAAAGCTACGCTTTACGCGGAGCGTGCCAACCCACGTTCCAGAGATCGAATAGGTCCAGTTGCGATCATTGTACTGAGTGCCGCCGCTGCTATCGAAGACGCCGGTTACCCGAATGGGATCAGTATATGTCCCATTGGCACCTAGCTTGTAGGTTTGATTGACGCCCTCATTAAATAGGCGAAACAGCGCGCCAACATGGGTCGATTTGAAGAATGGAAGGTCTGACGTCAGCGTCGTATTGCCGTAAGTTGACGCAACCTTCATCTTCACTTTTGCGGTGCGCGCTCCAAAGAACGGCCCGTTGTCGGCGCGGTAAAGCACAATCGACCAACTGTCGGTAGCGCGGCGCTCGATGCGGCGCTGCTGAAAACCTTCGCAGGCCAGGAACAGCACATCGGCAGACTGATCCCATCGAACGTTTGGCAAATCCGCCGCGGCATAGGGGATGTCCAGTTCCATAGTGCCAGCAGAGGCGACTTGGCAGGACGCGACAATCTTGTCGATATCGAGATCCGACTGAAACTGCACGTAGAAGTCGCCGGTTGGCGTGAAGGCAAGGCTATGGTCACCGGTGCGCAGCGGGGTCTCGGAGACATATTCATCCCCGCCAGAAGTTGACCCGCAGCGGAACGTCACAGGTCCGCGCGTCACGGAAATATTGAGGGCATGGCGAAGGCCGATGTCGCCACCCGCTACAGCAATCTGGCGGCGGCAGAGAGCCAGGCCACCGACATTAACGGCGTCCAGCACCAGGCCAGAGCCGCCGAATGTCAGCGCACCACCGTTGGTTGATCCATCGGTCCAGCTTGCCGAGGTTGCAAAGTTGCTATTCGATATCGTGGTTGCGACCGAAACCCGCGAGACCAACACGTCATCGACGCGAACGCGCATCTGACCGTCCGCAAACTCGATCAGAGCCGTGTCGTCAGTGGCGGCAACGAAGGGAATGTCGATCGCGAAGGCGTTATTGCGGCTGGTTCCAAGATATTCAAAGCCCGGACGCAGGAACATCGATCCTTGCGTCTTTGGCAGCCAGTTTGTCATGACCTCCGCAGACAGCCGCACCCTGTCGACATCAACGCGGGCAAGCGCGTTCTTGCTGATGATTCCACGGTTGAAGGCAAGCAGGCTGGCGTTGATCTTTCCCATCAGCCGGCCCTAAATCGGCCTTCACGACTGCCGAGCCTTGAGCCCTGGCGCGAGGACACAAGCCGGCCTTCCGGCAGAAACTTGGTTGCCGGATCGTCCATGGCGTCCTTGTTGGCGGCGTCACGCTTGGCCCGGATCATCTTCTTGTAGAGCGTGTCGGTGCCGTCGCTCGATCCGGTGACCGCCTTGCAAACTTTCTGGGCAAGCGCATACTCGGCAAAGACGACGAAGGTTTCCGGCCATGCCCCGATGTTGAGGCCATATTCCTCGTCATTGGAGACGTACTGGACATAGATCGGGTCGATGTCGGCGTACCAATAGCCGTTCTCGTCGCGGTAGCGGATCAGCGGCAACTGGCAGTATTCGTCGGCCGAAACTGCCGCAGTCCTGACCCAATCGTCCGGCTTGGAAAACGCGAACTGATAGCCGAACAGGGTTTCGACGTCTTCATCCTCCGAAACCTCGACGGTGCGGATGGAGAAGTTGAAATAGGCTTCGTTCAGGCACCACTTGACCACGCTGTCCCAAGCGGCATCGAGCTTGCGCCGCTTGGTGCCTTCCTCGACCAGACTGGCCAGCGGTTCGCTGCCGAGATGCAGCAGCGCGCCGTTGTAGATTTCCAATCGCGAACTCAACGGCATGCCCTCATGGCTGGAGTTTCGATCGCTTTGGCCGCGTCCCACCCGCGGCCAACACGGCGGACGATCGCGGTTCTGCTGACAGCAGCAGCCGCAGCTATTTCACGAACCGTTACCGACCGGCCGCGATAAACGACCACATTGTTGTCTTTGCGGTTGTTGGCCTGCTCGCGCTTTGTCGCCCAGCGGCAGTTGCCCGGTTCGTAGTTGCCGCTCTTATCCGGCCATCGATCAAGGGAATGCTCGGGCGTTGGCTTCTCCCCCATGTCGGCGATGAAGGCTTCGAAACTGCCAAGCCATTGAGCGCAGACCGTGACACCGACGCCGCCATAGCGGTCAAAACCGGTTGCGTTGCTGTTGAGGCATCGAGACTTCATCGCGCACCAAGACCGATATTCTGAGGTGCTTGCGCGACCATGTGTTTTACTCGACACCTTGGCAGATGCGCTTAAGCGCTCACGACATAGGCACCCGCAAGATTGCGTTCCGGCATGCAGCAGAGAAGACGACGAAACAGCCCGCGCGTCCCCGCATTCGCAGACGCATTCCCATGCAGGCCTGCCGCGAATGTTTTCTGCACGGCGAATGACCGCCAGCCGCCCAAATCGACGGCCAGTCAGATCAAGAAGCGCGCTCATCGATCAGGCCGCCATGGCGTTTCGGTGACTTTTGACCCACGCAGCGGCCTCTTCCTTCGACTGGCATTCCTCCTTCAGGACGCGATTGTCCTTCTTGCGGATGACGCGAAACTTCGCCGATGGGCCGGCCCATTTGATCTCGTATTCGTCGGCCGGCTCAACCTTGGCTTCGTTGGCAAGCGTCATCGGGCCATGTGTCAGCGCAACTTTGGCGCCCCAGATGCCGGCGTCGAGAACGATGCCCTCCGCATACCATTCGCGGTTTTCCGACAGCACTTCGATCTTGTCGCCCGGCTTCAGCAGACGGGAGACGTGAACCCACCACAGCGGATCGGTGATGCAATCCGCGCCGTCTTCCGGTCGCGGCGTGACATGCCAGACCTGGCGGACGTGCTCGGCAAGCTTCATGTGCTTCGAAAGAAGTGCGATGGTCATGGTGTCTCCTTTGGGAAAGTCGCTTTACGTCGTTCCCCAACCGTTGGTCAGGTAGAGAACTTCGTTTGGTGTGATGGCTCGGTTGATGGCGAGGGCGTGATAGATGTCCGCGTCAGCAAACAGCGCAGCCGTGCCGTTGTCATTGCGTGCCCCGATACGGAAGGGGATGGTCGTGTTGACGGACCCCGCGCGCGCCGTGGTGTTTACCGCCACGCCGTTCCAATACAGCACACTGAACGCCGCATCCCAGGTCAGAACGGCGACACCGAGCACACCGCGCACATCAACGCCGCCGTTAATGGTCGTTGAAGTGGCGGTTCCCACACTCCCGCCAATAAAGCCGGAACTGTTGGTGATAAGCTCTGCTGCGGTGGTCGATGCCGTGCGCGAGCAGATGAGTCCCTTGGATGCGCTGGTCACTCGCGCCTTGCAGGCCAGGCTTCCAGCCGCTGCGGGTACATGGGTGGTCAGCAGGTTATCGGCCACGCCATCAAGACGAAGGAAGTTCGGAACCTTCCATGCTGGACGGCTGTCAGCTGTGGCCTGGAGGGTGACGCGGCCAGTCGGGTCAAGGCTACGCGCCCAACCTACAGGGTCCGCATCGGTATCGACCGCCCCGGTGCCATCCGACACCTCGGCCAGAATATCCGGGCGGGAGAAGTCGTGGATAAAGCCCGCCCCACCATTGGCGAAGAGCGTGGCCGGGCTGAAGCCGCGGCTAAAAAGAACGGTACGAAGCGCAGCGCGCATGGTTACAGCGCAACGGTGCGCAGGGTGATCTTCATCACCGATGCGCTTGCAGGGGTATAGGCGCCTACAGTCACCAGATAGCCGAACAGGCTTGAGCCGGCGAGTTTGACTTGCTTGTTGATCTGGACGGACTGGACGAACAGCGTAGCGCCGACGTCGACCGGCGTTCCAAGATCGATGTAGCCGAGATACGATGCGCGATCGCCAGCCGGCAGATCCCACACCGCATTGTCAGCTAAGGCCGAAGGTGGCGTGACATCATAGAGATGCAGGCGAAAGCTTGTCGCGCCAGACGGAACGGCGGTGACGTGCCATGCAAATTCTGCCGAGGTGATCATTGCATCGCGACCGGCAGCGCCGATCTGCGGAAACTCAAGCGCTGCGACCGTTGGCCCGACGACATCGCCGGCCGTGTATGCTGTGGTGTCTGCGGGGCGCGTTATCGTGACGGAAGCGCTATAACCATCTTTGCCAGCCATCGCGGCCTCCTTGTTCAGAGAAAGAGAAAGGCGCGGAGCCGAAGCCCCGCGCCGTATGATCAGGCCAGAATGGCCGCGGACACCGTTGCAGCGCCGCCAGCGGTCGCAACCGTGACAACGTGCATCGTGGCGCCGATGGTTGCCGTGGTCTTGGCAACCAGTACGAAGTCACCGACCTTCATGCCAAGGGCAGTGCCGTTGGTGAAATAGTCGGTGCCATCGACGTCGGTGTGAACATCGACCGAGGAGTAGGTCCACAGCGCCGGAGCGCCACCCAGACCCGGAACGATGCACTTCGGAGGGATAGATACGGAGTATGCCATTGTTCATTTCCTCCTTTACGCCGCGACCATGGCAGAGCCATCGTGGTTGATGACGGTGACGCCCGAGTTCTGGAGAAGCTTGGACCCCATGAACAGCGACGTGCGTGCCCAGTAGTAGTCCTCTTCCTCGTTGTAGCCGGGGATCGCCTTGACAGCCTCGACATCGGCCGCGTGACCGATCGAGGAGCGGTGATAGACGAAGCACTTTTCCGCCGCCGTCCCGACACCGGGAACGCGGGAGTGCACCATCCAGTTGATGCCAGCCCAGCGGCGCATCTTGCGGGCGGGACCGACGAGCGGCTTCATGTCGACGTAATCGGCCGAGGTGTAGCCGTCGTCCTGAAGCAGGTAGGCTTCCATGGCCGGCGACATGATGCCGAACATGTTGTCTTCTTCCTCGACCGGGACATCGTTGATGCCGAGAATGGCCTTTGCCTTGGCGACGAGCGCCAGGGAACCAGTCGTGGCAGTGCCGGTGTCATTGGTCGCGGTGTTGAGTTCGGCCAGGATCAGGTCATCGATCTTGCGGTTGAGCACCTTGACGGTGCCGTCCTGCATGATCTTGCGGCCATCGCCCTGCGAACCGAAGATGTTGAAGCGGGTACGACGAACCTTGTCGTGCCACTCGACCAGCGTCGCGGTGTTCTGGGTCAGGTTGTCAGCGCGCGACGGGATAAGACCGTTCACGCCGCGAGTGACCGCTTCCGCGTCGTTGGTGTCGGCGACGAGGAAGATGGCCTCGTTGCCCTGACGCACCATTTCGGTGGTCACCGTGGTACGGAGCATGGACTGGCCAAATTCAAAGCCAGCGATGAACTCCTGTCGGTATTGTTTCTGAAAAGCCGTTTCGGCCATTGTGGTTCTCCAAATGAGGGGTTTTGGGAACCGCAGCGCAGGTTGTCCGCAGGCGTGCTTTCAGGGTTATCCAGCGTGAGCCGGAGCCTTACTTTGCATCCTTCGGGGCATTGCCTTGGTGGGTGAGGGTTGGCGCTTGGCCCAGAGCCGCAGAAGCGGGTTGTCCGGGCGTCTACACCGTCATTTCGAGGTCAGTTTCTCCTGAGCCTCGTAAAGCTTCTGAAGCCGCTCTTGCGCGGGCTTGTCCTTGAACCAGGCTGTGCGGTCGTCGCGCATGCGCGCTTCCGCTGCCTTGATCTCGGTCTGAATGGTCTCAATCTGGTTGGCGCCGGCTGGAACAACGGTCGCCGCGGGGTTTTCCGCCAGCGACTTGGCGACGAAGAACTTCACGATGTTGGCGTTGTCGCCAACCTTGGTGCCATCAGACAGCCGGCCGCCCATGAGATTATCGAACAGGGATTGGTCGACTGCCTCGAAATAGGGTCGCATCGAATTGATGTTGGCCTTGAAGTCACCGCCCCACTCTTCCTTGAGCGCAGAGAGGTTCGTGGTCTTGAACTCCGAATCCTTTTCCGCGAGCTGGGCCTGCTGCTCTTCCTGGATGGCGTAATATTCATCCACCATCTCGGCCATGTCGGCCGGGTTGATGCCCTTCTTCAGGGCGCGCTCAGAGAATGCGGCAACCAGCGGCTTGTCGTCGTCACCGATTACCCGCTTATCTGGCAGAACGATCGCCTTGACGAAATCATCGACCGTTTCCGGGATGTTGTTCGCCTTGCGGTATTCGCTCCATTCCTCGGCCGTCGCCTTCTCGCCCGGCTTGGTTTTTGGCTTCACGCCTTCGCTCAGCTTCTTTTCGGCCTCACGAAGCGACTTGAACACGTCGGCGGGCGAGGCAAACCGGCCAAGCCGCTCCAGTTCCTTCTTGTCGTCGCCCGCGATCTGCTGGCGCCAGTCGTCTGCCCATTTCGGGGCAACTGGTGTCTTCGGCTCGACTGGCTCCTTGGCAATCGAGGAAGGTGGTTCCTTTGGTGCTGCCGGGGGCGCAGCGGGCTCAACGGGAGCCTTGGGTGGTTCCGGGGTCACCGGAGGAGCATTCGGCTCAACAGGGGCAGCAGGAGGCGCTACGGGCTCCACAGGAGCAACCGGTTCAACGGCATCCGTCATTTGGTATCCTTCTTGAACAGCGGAGCCGGCGTGTTGACGATCTTCACGATCTGAAGACCGACATTGCGCCGACCGGCGAGGTAGTCAGAGACGTCGGGTTGCCCCGGTACCATGGTTTCCTGGTATGTTCCGGCAGCCCCATCAACGATCCATTTGAGCGCTGCGATCTGCTGGCCAGGAGAGGCATTGCCCTTGGCCAGTGCCTTGATGGCTGCAATGTCTTCATCACCGTAAGCGGCTGGCGCGAACGGGTTGGTTTTGAGCGTCACGCGGACGGTCGCTCAAGGAGGTCGCGGACCATGCCTACCGTCATCACGCTACGCTCCTGCGAGCCGGTGTAATTGTTAGTGATGGCCTCTATCGCTCTGGCCGCGTCCTTGTTCGAGAGGTTGGCAGAGAATGTTACCCGGTGGCAGCCAAGCGTGAAGGTGATGCTATCGGCGTCCTTCGTAATCTCAATGTCGGTCATGCGGCTGCGGCCTGCCCGGCGTCAGTCAGCGCTTTAATCATTGGAGCCGCTTTTCCCGCTGCCTCAGCGGCCCCGCCGACAGTCGCCGCCATCTGCTCGGCGTTCTGCTGCTCCTGCATGGCCTCGACCATTGCGGCGACCTTCTTGTCGTTGTTGATCCATGCTTCCGGCCAGCCGATAGCCCGCAGCGTGTCCTTGACGATCTCCATGGCGTTCGGGAGCTTGCCGACCGTTGGATCTAGCAAGGCGCCGGCCTGGATAACGCCCATGCCTTCCTGAAGCTTTTGCGCCTTGCCGTCGTTCTCGATATCCTTCAACGGGCTCTGGAATGAGAACTCCACATCGGCACCGCGAAGCGAATCCGGGATGTCATTGGCCGGGAAGGCGCCAAGCGTGCGCATTACAGCGAATGTCTCAGCACAAAGCGGCTCATTGTATTCGACCTCGACCGGCTCAAACATCGGGATATGAGCCCGCATGTGCTGCTCCATAATCTTGCGGACCTGGTAGGCAGTCATGTTCGAGGTGTCAGGCAGGTTGATCTTGGTCAGCATCATGCCTTCGCGGATCACCTGATCGTAGCGAAGTGACATATCCTGCCCGAATGGCAGCGCCGAATGGTCCGAACTGACGGGCCGCAGCGCCTCGCCAAGCCGCTCATCGTATTCGATATCGACCCATGTGATGCCGCCGGCAAACAGGCCGACATCGGAGCGCAGCGCGTCCTGTACCGCAATCATGGGCGGGTCGATCGCCTTTTCGCCAGCCTCCAGAAGGATACGCTCGATCGCCATCTTGGTCCGGGCATCGGGAAGAATGATCGAGGTGAACGGTGAGCGGGCATATTGCGAGCCAGACACACAGTCAGCGCGCGGAATGACATAGCCTCGATAGGTCCGTGAGGTGGTTTCCAGCGTGACGTTCTCATCCGGGATGACCCAGATCGACACGAAGGCATGACCGGCGCGCGGCTTGAAATCGCCGAAATCGTAGGAGCCGGCCGGAACGACGATATGCCGGACCTTCACCTTCTTGTGCGGGTCTTGCTTAAGTTCATCGAGGAACTTCTGCGGCACCTTGCCGGGGAAAAGCTGGTTCAACGTCTGGACAGACGGCATGCAATTGCGGTGGACGTCCTGAATCGATCCGGCATAGTCTTCCGACCACACCACATCGCGAAGGTGCCAGTTGCGGTAGTAGAGCGCGGCTCGATCCGGCGTCGGGCTGATCTCGACCACAGCCTGGCCGAACGTGACATGATCGTGATCGCCGGCTACTGTGGCGCGGGTGAAGTTGCCTCCCCTGCGATACATGGCGGCGCGCATCAGGCGCGTGGCGTATTCCAGCCAACCGCGGGCATCGTCAGGCTTGTTGCGGTCGTCATCCGTGGCCTTGACCGAGTAGAAGTCCATCGGCCGCAGCATGGCGCGATACAGGTTGCCCATCTCGCGACGAGCCAGTGCAGGAACCGACGTCATTGCGCCGGATGCATAGTCCTCGCCGATCTGGTGAGAGACCGTGAAGTCGGCACGCTCGAAATAGAAATGCTCCGCAAGCTCCTGCCAATGCAGCAATAGCGGCATGCGTTCGGCAAAGAGCCGGTCCCCGCCCTCTACAATGGTTGTGATTGACGGACTGATGGGCATTCTTGGGGTATTCTCCATAGAAAAAGGCGGCTCCGAAGAACCGCCTTTCAGTCACCAGTTGGCAAACGGTCTTAAGCCGCGAGCGGCACGAGCAGGATGGCCTTCTGGTGATTCCATGCCTGCCACAAATCCCTGAGCAGGCGCTTTTCCATATATCTCTGTGCGCGGCGGTGGATGTGCCCGTCACTCATGAATTCATCGGCGCGCTTGGCCGGGATTTTGGCCGAAGGCGCAACGATCAATCCAAGCTCTTCGGCGCGCTGGCGTTCGTATTCCTTGCGCGCCAGATAGACTTCCCGGTATGGCCCTTGCGCCTTGATGAGCGTGTCGCCAATCGTCCACATGCGGGAACGTCTCTGGCGATTGTAACCGTGCTCGATCCAGTCTTCCTTGTGCGCGTTCTTTGGCAAGCCGCCTTGCCGCTCACCGTCAATGACGGCAACGCCCATGCGCTTCCACAGATGACCCTTCTTCGGATACAATGACAGGTCGCCAGCCTCGGCAACGATGATGGCTAAGGACGCCTCACCAAAACCGCGAACGCCCTGCCCGAACTCGGACCACACCGGCAACTGGCAAGCCAGCGCTTTCATTTCCTTGAGGGCCGCAGCCTCGATGTCATCGAACGGCTTTCGCGATTGAACGGACGCTTCGATGATATGCGCCCACTCTGTCCCTTCGCCACCCGACTTCAACAGTTCAGCCGACCGAGCGCGGATGGCGTCCTGATCTTCCTTTGGCAAAGCCAGGGACCAGCCGAGCATCATGCGCAGGAAAGAGCCAAGAGCCAAATCGGCCCGCTTGCGCTGTTCCATTGCATAGACGCGCTGACGATGATGGTAGCGGATCGAGGCGCACAGATCAGGCTGCATCTGCCATCTCCGCTGCCTTCTGGATAGTCCTTTCCATTTCAGCGACGCCAACCAACAGGCGCATCGGAGCGTTCTTGTCTGTCGGCACGCCGCGATTGCGTAGTATCTTCAGCACAGCGACCTCATGCCCACCTTCGGCAATCAACCTGTCAAGCGACGACCACGGCACATCGCCGATAGGCCGACCATCGCGGACCTTAAAGCTGTCCAGAACGGTAAGCGCCAAGTGTTTTGCGCCGGTCTTTGCGGCGGCGATGTATGCGGGCGAAACGGGGCGAGGCAAGGCAACCACAGCCTTGGCGGCATGCATCTTTTGGCCTGCCCAGTTTCGTTCGCCTCTCGCGAGGTCTTGAGGCTCAACGGCTTTCACCGCGAGCGATCGGGGTGAGAGTTCGGGCAAGCGCGAAAAGGCCTTCTCGGCATCCGCAGAATGGCCCTCACTCTCATTCGCTCGGGAAGCGTTGGCAACGCTCATATGGCCTTTTGCGGCACCTTGGCGCCGGCCTTCGCTTCCCTTCTCGTATGCGGCGCGGACAAGCTCGATAAGCCGTGCCTCGCTGCCGCCGTTGTTCATCCACTCCGCAATTGCGATCTGTGCGCGGACCTCGCGAGGGACAACGCCCCTCGCAGCCAGCTTCGCACCCATCGCCGTTTCGTGTGACGCAGATTCCATTTGATCTGGTGCCTTCTCAGGTGAGTTTCGGAGAAGAAAACACCTAGCAGAAATCCGCTTTTCCGGCAACGGAAATCGTGGTTAACCTTCTGATTTGTCCACACAAGTCCGTGTAAGTCCAATAGATTACTACAGAGCACTATTGGCTACACTGTTTACGCACCCAGCTTGCCCGTTGAACCGGTGAGATTATCCGACATGATGGTCGAATCTCGGCCGCCACGCTGGCGCTGCTCGGCAAGTTTGCGGCGGCGCTCTTCAAGGATTGCGGGATCTTGTGCATCCGGCATACGGGATGCCGGCTCGACCTTCGGTGCCTTCGGAAATAAACCACCCATTTTATGCTCTCCTTCGTGTTTTCATACTGGCATAACCAAGTTTGACCTTGGGGACAGGGCGCCCAAGAATGCCGTCATTTCGCTTCGTCATGCCGGGGAACAGGGCAGCCAAGCCCCAAATCATTGCATCGGCTCGATCTGGCGAGCGCGACCCGACATAGCCAGCCGTTGTCATGGCGCAGAGTTGGTCCTCAAGATCCGGGAAAATGCCGACCAGTGACACCTTCTGCTGATCGAACAGCGCCGCTATTGGCTCTGCACGAACAATCTTGCCGCGAGAGGCGTGGACTTCCTTGTATGGAACAGCGCTACCGACACGCTTCGACGCGGCTGACCGAATGATCTCCTGCACCATAGCGCCGCCGAAATTTGACTCGGCAACCACGCAGTCGGCATCATGTCTGTCGAACGCGGACACAACCGCGTCACCCCACAGTGCAGGGGCCATGCGCCCGGAAATGTCTTCCAGAACGTACCCGCGGCCATCCTTGCCAAGGCCGCAGACAACTATGCCGACCTCATCCGAGCGCTTATCTTCCTCGCCAGCAACGCCGGAAGGATCGACCGCAACCACGATACGAACCATCTCCGGCACAGCGCCATTGACAATTCTCTGCTGGTCTAGAAGCTCTAGCGTCCAAAGAGCCGATTCCGACACGTCGGCGAACTGGCCAAGCCAGAAGCGCCGCCGCATCGCCTCTGACATGCCCTGAAGTTCCTCCAGATACGAGGCCGGAAGATTGGCTTCGTTGTCTTTCGGGTTCACCACCAGCGCAGCATAATTGCCGGGCTTCGCTAGTGTGGTTCGCCTGTCAGGGTCCTTTTTCTCAACGAACAGGCGATAGGTCCAATGTGCCATGCCTGGCGGGTTGCAGTCGTAGTAAGCCTTGAGCCTGAGTGCCGTGTTCTGCGCCAGTCGGGTCATCGCCATGTTGCGTGAGGCGTAGGGAATCTGCGAGCATTCGTTTAGGTAGATGGTCGCGTATTCCTGCCCGAGGATTTTTTCAGTCCGCTCCTTGTCGTCCAGACCGCCGAACCAGATCTCAGAGCCGTTTGGCAGGGTGTAGTACCAGTCGGTCTTGTCCAGCTTGCAGTTCGCATCGACGCCAGGGAAGCAAAGCTCCATGACCTTGGGGAGCGTGTCGAGGATGATCGACGCCTTGATGTGATTGAACCGGTAGCGAAGGATGGCGTGGCGGCTTCTGTGGGCCAACGCCCTAATCATCACGGCCCGGACGAAGCCAAAAGTCTTTCCAGATCGCGACCCACCATAAGCCATGATGTGCGTGGCGTCGGAAGCGATAAGATCGAGTTGCGCAGTCTGTTTCACCGTCAGTTTGAAGGTCATTTTGGCCTGTTTTCAACCGACGATTGGTATAAGCCCCGCATTTGGAGCCATATTTCAGGAGAGCCGCCCAATAATTGCAACCGGAAGTATGTCAAAGGATCGCGGCATCCTTGGATTCGATGATGACCTGAACCGCAACGTGCGCCCCCGCCTTCTCCTCATCCATCAGCTTGTGCAGCTTGGCTTTGCCCAAGATTGCCGACACTGCAGCAGCGGCGCCTTTCGGGTCTTTCATCGCATGGGAACGGGCGGCTTCTAGCTCTTTGGTGAGCGAACCGACTGACACCAATGCTATTTCGCGGGCCAAATCCTGCAATACTTGAACCCTTGCGGATACCTTGGGGTCCGCAAGAAGGCGGCTGGCCTCGCTCCAAACGGTCTCTGGCTTACTTTCCGCGCCTACGTCGTATGACCGCCGGTAGGCTTCTGAGGCGTTGCCTGTCTCTATGTAGACGAGGCAGAACGCTTCCTGTTTGGCGGTCAACTCTCCATCAGACATCAGGCTGCGGCTCGCCGGTGATTTGTGATAGAGCAGCCAGAACCTCGGCCTGCACTTTTGCGGCAGCCTTTCGCGCGGCTATGGATTCGGCCAAGGCGATCTGACGGCGCACCTCTTCCTGTGCCGCCCGCTGTTGGGACGGTGAAAGCTTGGCGCGCCGTTTATCGAGGAAGTTCATCAGGCGTTGGCGAGAGCCGAAGACATGACCCAACGACCGCTCGGGAGCTTCAGGCCGAGGAACGCCGCTTCGGTCGCGGTGTCTGTCCAGGTCAAGTCGATGTCGCCGTCGATCTCAGAGGTGGCATAGAAGCGCTTCTTGGCAACGACGGTGCTCAGGGCGCCATCCGTGCCGATCGCGATGCCTGTGGAACCGCCAGTGACCACGTAGGCCAGGCGATCAGCCGTGAGGAACAGAACCAGTTCGACCTCTTCGACGTAATCGATGTCGGCGCCGTTGGCGTCCTTGAGCTGGATCGTGATTGCGCGGGCGTCACCGACCTCAGCGCCAACGGTGATCGATGCATCGGCGCACTTCATCGTCAGGTCGATGTCGGTCCCGTTCGGGCTGGCGACGAGTTGCCCGTATTTGCCGAGCATGAGGCGGCGGCCGACGAGGCTTTTGAGGGTCTGGAAAATGCTGGCCATGTTGGTATCCTTTGCTTGTTGCTGTTGCTTGCGGACGTGAAAAACCCGGCTGGTTAGGCCGGGCTGGTGGAACTTTGGGAAATGTTCTGGGGTTCAGCCAAACTCCCGAGGTGAACCTATTATCCACAACGCGGCACGTATGCCGACACTCGCGGGCCTGCAATGGATGGATTTTGGCAATATGAGGCTAAGGCGTGGAGCGGTGAAGCTCTCCACTAAGATGGCCGGGGATTCCCCAGTCGCCGCGCAAATCACCTGTGCGCAAATTAACCGCGAATTGGTTCTTCGTCAAGCGACTAAAAGCTCAGGTAGTGTCTCAGTTTGAAATTTACGGTTTGGGGCGAAGAGCAATCGCCGCCGGGACTTTGGACCCGGCACTGACCCAGATGGCAGTGTCTCCACAAACCCATTTGATTAACTCGATGGCGTCTTGGTGCTTGCGCATGGGGGCCTTATCGAAGATCACCCTATGGTGCGCGATGCGATAGCGCCAACGACGCACGCTTTCAATCAAACCATGAAGCTCTTCATAGGTCGCGCCTTTTGGAGCGTTGGTGTGTTTGTTAGTTGCATCTTAACGTCTACCGACATATGGTGCGTTCGTGAGCTGCGGATAGGTTGTGGTAACACCCCTACCGTGGACAAGATCAGAAGGCGGACCCTCGGGAGGGGGTGCCGCCTTCACTCTTTCTGGCTTCAAATTTTTCATTCCCCCACCCGCTTCTTATACGCGCCGCGTTTGCCAGGCTTTGGCGCTACGGCGTCCATCTTCGCGCAAAGAGCCGCAGTTCGAATTTTACCGATGTCAGTGCTAACGGCAGAGGGCCGAATCAAGCGCTGGGGCGATAAATACCAAAATTGATATCAACGGTCAACTTGACGAATACCAGAATTGGTATATTTTAAATGTGGCTGTTTCGGCAGTACGTGAAAGCTAGCGGCAGGAAAGAATGCGAGGAGTGGTTCGCTGGCCTTTCTGATTCTTCCCAAGCGGCGGCTCTAGTGGCCCTCGAATACCTAGCTCAAAGCGACCGATCGCACTGGAGACAGTGGTAGAATTAATGTTTGGACTCCGTAAGAATCTGTTCGCAAAGCTCAAGGGCAGCAAGGCTTTCCGTAGCGCATATGTTCGCGAAACGGTTAAGCAAGGTGTTGCGCATCAGATTCGCGCAATGCGTGAATCTCGCAATATGAAACAAGCCGACCTGGCTGCTCTTTCCGGCAAATCCCAGAGCAACATTGCCCGATTGGAAGACCCGGACTATGGGAAATTTACTCTACAGACATTGCTTGAAATGGCTGACGCTTTTGATGTCTGGCTATCCATTGAGTTTGTATCATTCAAGGAAGGCCTTAGTAGAAGCGAAGATAAATCGGTTGCTGGTTTAAACGCGAAATCGTTTTCTGACGATGACTCCACATGGAGTAGCAAAAATCCAAATGTTTTTACCAATGAAAATTCCGTTCGGCCATGGGCATCGAGGACAACGTTCGCTCGCTCATCGTCTTGAAGGGCACCAAGGGCAAGCGCCTGACTTATGG
>NZ_NPKI01000048.1 GCF_002284565.1 Mesorhizobium mediterraneum
AGCGTGTTGTTGCCGTCGCTGTCATACTGGCCCGAGATCTGGCTGGCCGAGTCGGCCACTAGCGTGATCGCATGGTTGCCCGCCGTCGTCAGCAGCCCGGTCGCCGTCCCGCCCGCCAGGGCCAGCGCGTAGGTCACATTGGTTGTGAAGCCGTCGACCGCGCTCGCCGTGAAGGTCGGCGGCGTGATCGTCGCCTGGCTCTGCCCGCCAACCCCGCTCGCCTCGACCACCTCGGCGGCGCCAACCGTCGGCGCGGCCGTGATCGAGAGTGTCGGCCCGTCATCGTCGAAGTTGATGAAGGAGCCGACCTGTTCGTTGTGGGCGTTGGCTACAGCACCAGAAAAGTGCACCTCCTTGACATCGAAATAGTCTTTCTCGGTGTCGATATTCTTGATGGTGAAGCGGTCAAAGGTTCCGCCAGCCCCGCCTGCGGTCGTGAAGTCGACCGTCACGCCCTCGCCGACATCCTGAAGGATCAGTCCAGTGCCGCTGAGATCAACCGTGATGCCCAGGGCCGCGGCTGTTGTTGCGACGCCGTTCAGTTTGAAAGTCACTCCGGTGATATTGATCTCCGTATCGTTGTCATCACCGGGGAGATTAGCGCCTTCCGCGTTGTCGTCATTATTATAGGCGTGGATCTCGACGTCAGCCACGGTGTTGGTCGGCGTCGACTGCGAGACCGAGAAACCCGCGCCGGAGACGTTCTCGATGTGGGCGTCGTAGTCAGGCGCGGTTGGCGTGTTGGTAAAGTCCTTACCCGCGCTCTGGGTGCCGCCGCTGATCAGGTCGATCTGGAGCTCACGGCCAAAGCGCACGTCTTGAGATGCGACACCTAAGCCTTGCGTGCTGATGTTGACTTCAGCTTGCACGCCATTGTCGTGAGCCGTGACAAGAATCTTCTGCGGGCTCGCTACGTCGGCGTCGAGGATATACCAATTGTTGTGTCCAGGAGGGGCGTCACCAAGCTGGCCGAAATTGACCACGGTGGTCCCCGTGACAGAGGCGAACACCCTGTCAGTCAGATCGATGCGGTCGTCCGGGTTGCTCTCGTCCGGATGGAGCAACGGCACATACTGGACCGTGTACAGGTTCGCATTGGTGTTGCTGGTGCTGTTCAGCCCAAGCGAGAAGGCGAGCGGACCGGTTGGGTCGGGCGCGACGGTCCCGTCAGAGGTACCGATGACGCCGATCACGACGTTTGCATGAGTTGGGTCTTGGAACAGCCAGACATAATTGCCATCGACCGTCTGAATGTCGCTGTTCACGCCGACGGTGGTGGAAAACGGGGTTCCATTGAGGTTCTGGGAGAGAACGACCGAGGTGATGGTTTCCCCTGCACTCGCCGAGGCGACCACGAAGTCGGTCTGGAAGGCGACCTCCGGTGAGGTCAGCCCGCCCGCATCGTCGAGACCTAGGAGATATTGCAGCGTGGGATCGGTGCTGTGCGGCGAATCCAACGGGTTAACATCATCGTCCTCGACCTGAAGACCGGTGGTCTCGTCGATGATGATGTCTTGAGCTACGATGTCGATTGCCATGGAGATTCTCCTTGGTTAAAACGCTTCAAGAAAAAGGGATCCACCCCCAGACGCCGGAATTGCACCTACCCGAGTGCATCGGTCGCGTCCTGAATTGCAGCCCTCGAACCTATTGTGTCGCCGATGGAGAGGACGCGTCCATTCTCGGTTCGATAGTATTGTGGTGAATAACCGCACCCTGATCGAACGATATACATCCTTCGATTTATCGAGCGCCGACAGGCGCTTGCGGATGACCGCGTTGGTGTAACGGGCGATCGATATGCTGTGGGTTTCCGGCCTGTGGCCGATATCATGTTGACGCAGCGGCCTCGACGCTTGGCCGAAGGTGATGGTCAAAGCCCGCTCTTGTGACTTGTCCCCGGGTGATCGGCAGCTTTGTCAAACGTCGCCCAGGCCAATTCAGCCCTGCTGCTGAGGTGGAGCTTTTCGTAGACGTGGTGCAAGTGCATTTTCACCGTGCCCTCGGATACGTGCAGCTGCTCGGCGATGTTCTTGTTGCGGAACCCGCGCACGACGAGGCTGGCGACTTCGGCCTCACGTCCTGTAAGCCTCGGCTCGGGATGATGCTGAGATATCGGCATCAACAGATGCTGGAGGATGTTGTTGTCGACCCATTTTCGACCGGCCGCCACGACATTTACGCATTCGACAAGATAGCTATGGCTGATGCCGTCCAGCAGCAAGCCGTCGGCGTCGAGCTCCTGTATGTCCTTGACGCCGAACCCGCCGTTTGGTTGCAGGATGAAAATTATGCCCAGCGCGCTGTTCATAGTTCTCAGTCGAGAGGAGAGACTGGCCGTCTGCTGACTGGCGATGTCCACGCCTATGACGACAATATCAGGCCGATGGCGCTCCACATGCGGGACAACGTCAATTATGCGATGGCAGTTTGCCACAACGCTGTGGCCAGCCTTCCGCAGAACCCACTCCAGACCGGCGAGATAGACTCCCCGCGGGTCCGCAACAACCAAGGTTGACATGCGAACACCGTCCCCAAAAAAACGCACGACTTACTTAATTATCAATGAATCAAGGAAAGCAGAGCTCCAAGCGATTGTCAAGAAATCACTAATATACCTGTAGCTATAACAGTAACCCAGGCTAGGGCCATGCCGGGCCCGGCTGCCCTAGCCTGGCACGCATGTGTAGCATCGATACCACGGCTGATGCGGCGCGCTTTAGGCCGACCGGGTGCGCGCCCTCGTCGATCTGCTGGTGTCGGGCGAAAGAGAGCGCGCGCGTAGCGGCTGGTTTCCACGTCAGGCATGCTTGCTCCGGTTGGCCCAACCTGGACGAATGGCGGACTTCCAGCCGTCGCGCCATGTCAAGTTCTGCCCAGGCGACATTCAAGCAAAAACCCGCCCCGGTCCCCGGAGCGGGTCTGTTGCCTGAGGCGGAGCTCAACACGTGTCCGCACAGCAAGGTCGCCTTGGGTTGCTGAAGATCTGGTTAACCGGCCAAATTTGATTCAAATCCGCTTGTGGATATTTGCCTTCGGGTAAGTCGAGATGGCCATCCTTGTCGGACGGCGGGCAAAAGGAGAATCCATGACTAGCGACTTTGCCGCCGCCCACCTCCATCTTGAACGAGCCTGCCACTATTTGCGCGGCGATGACGAGACGAGCAGCATGGCTCGTGCGGCTCTGGATATTTTGATCGATGCAATTGTCGCGGCCCAGTACAAGCGTCCGCCCGCAGACGTGGTGGAATTTCCCAGAACGGCAACGCGGCGATAGTCGGCGAGCGGTCCAGAGAGCCGCACGGAACCAGCCGACCGATCGCCTGCGTCGGCAGGCGATTTCCCTCGGGATCGGAGAGGTCCAGCGTCCGATCTGCTCTACATTTCGAGTTCGGGCCGCACTCTTGTGCCTCTGTTCCTGCGAGAGAGGCGGGCGTATTCTTGCCGCCGACCAATGCTCTGAAATTATCTCGGGGAGGAGACGGCGATGGCTGAGGCAACGCGTCACGACGCCTGGCAGGCGGGGGATAGCTACGACCTCTATATGGGGCGATGGAGCCGTCAGATCGCTCCACTGTTCCTGGACTGGCTCGATCCAGCGGAGGGGCTGGATTGGCTGGAGGTGGGTTGCGGAACCGGGGCGCTGTCGGCAGCCATCCTGGCGCGCTGCAACGCCAGGAGCTTGGTGTCCATAGATCCATCGGAGGGTTTTCTCGCCAAGGCGCGGGCAAACGTGCCGGACAAACGCGTCGAGTTTCTCGCAGGCGATGCGCAGGCCCTGGCCATGGAATCCGGCAGCAAGGACATGGTCGTGTCGGCGCTTGTTCTCAACTTCATCCCCGACAAGGAAAAGGCGCTCGCGGAGATGGGGCGGGTGGCCCGCCGCGACGCGACGATTGGGTTCTATGTCTGGGATTATCCTGGTGGCGGGGTGGAATTCATGCGGGCCTTCTGGACCGCTGCGGCGGCGCTCGACCCCGGCGCTGTCGACCTTACCGAGGACAGGCGCTTTCCGTTCTGCACACAAGACGGATTGACCGATCTCGCCAGGAAGGCCGGTCTGGTTTCCGTCGACTCCACCCGGCTTGAAATGCCGGCCGTATTCAAGGATTTTGACGACTACTGGCACCCCTTCACCCTGGGTGCGGGACCCGCACCCGGCTATTGCATGAGCCTCGCCCCCGCAGCTCGCCAGAAATTGATGGAGAGGCTCCGTGAGAGTCTGCCGCGCGGCGAGGACGGGTCGATTCCCCTGAAAACGAGAGCCTGGGCGGTCAAGGCCAAGGTTCGCTGATGACAGCGAGCCCACGTCGCGACAGACCGACAGGCCGCCAACTATAGCCTGTCCTGCGCAAAGTTCGGGTTGACCGGCTTTGCACGTGAAGCGACTATTCGTCTGGACGGCCGAGGTCGTCATGCCGGCGTCAGGAGGAGATACGATGGACGAGCCCGATCGGTGGCGTCACATGTCAAGCGCGCCAAGGGATGGCAGCCGAATCCTGGTCACGGTTCGGCCCTCCGAACAGGGGCCGGCGGAAGTCGACCTGGCTTACTGGTCTCGAGCCGACCAGTTCGGCAGCGAGGGCTGGCGCGCGTCCGACTCGTCTCCAGGACGCGTGGTTGAATACGCCGAACCCGAGCTGAAATGCTGGATGCCGCTGCCGACAGCCAATCTGAGCAAGGGTTCATTGCCGAGCCCCTGGGACGAAGAAGATGTCCCGCTGCTGGATGGATCGGGGATATGAGGTGAGCGGGAAGGGCTAATTTCAACGGGCCGGCGGGACAGCGCCCCCCTCTGTCCTGCCCTCTTTGCCAACTTGGCATCTCCCCCACGAGGGGGGAGATTGGCAGCTTCGCCGTCGGCTCCCTCAGAACAGGAACGCAGCCGTGGTGGGGTTCGGCCCGGTGCGACCGTCTGATGAGTCCATGCCTCGAATGAGCGCAAGGTCTGCCGCGTCCAGCTCGAAATCGAAGACATCGAAATTGGCGGCGATCCGGTTCTGGTGGACCGACTTTGGAATGACGATCAGCCCTTCCTGAAGGTGCCATCTGATGATCACCTGCGCCACGGACTTGCGATGTTTTCCGGCGAGCTTTTCAAGGGTCGGGTCGCTCAATAGCCGGCCGCTGCCCAGCGGGCTCCAGCTTTCGATGCGGATGTCGTGCGTGCTATGAAAATCTCTGATGCCGCGCTGTTGAAACCGGGGATGAAGCTCGATCTGGTTGACCGAGGGCGTGACCCCGGTCTCGCCGATGATCCGCTCCAGATGGTCCTGGTTAAAATTCGAAACGCCGATCGACTTGATTCGGCCGGATTGCCTGAGTTCGATCAGGGTCTTCCACGCCTCGACATATTTATCCTGGCTGGGCACTGGCCAGTGGATCAGAAACAGGTCGATCTTTTCGATCCCGAGCTTGCTCATCGTCTCGTCGAAAGCCCGAAGGGCGGCGTCACGCTGATGCGCGCCGTTGCGCAGCTTGGAGGTGATGAACAACTCGCCTCTCGGCACGCCAGCCTTGCGGATCGCCTGCCCGACGCCTTCCTCGTTCCGGTAGCCTTCGGCGGTGTCGATCAACCTGTAGCCGGCCTCGATTCCCCAACTCACCACTTGGCTCGTGATGGCTGGATCGACCTGCCACACGCCAAGGCCGATCTGGGGAATGGCTGAGCCATCGTTCAACGTGATCTGTTCAGGTTTACTCAGGGTAATCTGTTCAGGCATGCTCAGGTCCTTCTGCATCCTTTCGCCCCAGCGCAGTGCTTATCTAGGCTCGGTGCCCGCCAAGGCCAGTCGACAGGCGGAGAAAGTAGAAGTGCTCCGTGACACGGTCCTGGAGATCAATAAATTGGACCGGGAGATGGCACGCCAATCCGGATCAATCTCGAAAAGTCCGGCGAAAGGCCTGACTCCCGCGCACGGCCGTCAATGTGGGCCAACTCCCTCAAAACCGACATCGGCAAGCGGCTATCGAGCGCGCCCCGTGCATACGCATATTCTGGAAGATAGCCATTAACGATCAGGCGCCAGTCAAGAGGGACCACGTCACCGACGGCTCGCATCATCTTGACGATCGTGGTCGTGCAGTTCGTCGTGATGGAATTATAGAACTCCGGCGTCGTGGAAAGTGCATTTGCGTCCAGGACGTATTCCAGCAAGAGCGCCCGGGCCGCGTCCGGTGACACTTTTAGCCGATAGATTTGGACGTCCTCTCCACGAACGTTTGACCTGACGCCGACGACGTCTCGCTCATCAGCCGCAATAATGACCAGGGGATTGCTCTTGAACAGGTCTGCCATGGGTGAAAACTTGCCGCCTGCACGGCGCCGCACCTCAATCGACCAGGCAAGGTAGTCACCTCCTGCAAAGCCGAAGCTTATGATGACATGGGCGATTTTCGTCCCGGACCAATAAGACATGAAGAGGTCGACCGTCTGAATGTTGGAGAGGTCGTAGGTCCGCGTTGTCCAGCGTTCGGTGAAATCAGTGTCGCTACGCCATTCGAAGTCGCGCACGTCCGTCAGCGTCAACAGATTCCCGTCGCGGGTGCCGGTCACCTGACGGGCGACATCGGGCGCCCAGTCCGCGTGATCGAAAGGTCTGATGGTGCTCCACCAGACCAGAACCACAGCAAACGCAGCCACAAACAGGACAAACGCCCTGATACGAAACCGGCTGAAGAGCGCGATGACGGTGGCGAGGCCGAACAAGATGAAAAGGACACCGGCCACAGCCCGTCCAAGCTCGGCCACGGGCAGGCGATACCACATGGCAAGTCCGACCCAGGCAGTCAAGATTGCGACGGCTAGCGAAAGGATGATCGCAAGCGAGATCCTAGCGATGCGACGCATTCATTCCCCCTCTGGCGGGCTGCCCTCCGGCGGCCTGTCATTGCCTGGATGCCATTTCTCACGGGACGTTCGAAGGCAACTCCATATGTCCATATTGGAGCACAATCGGTCTGATACTCCAACTCGGCGCCCACCCCGAGTCGCGACCAGCTAGCCGTTCATCATTGGTACCCGGCGGGCCAACATGGTATGATGTGGCGGCAACCAACGCAGTCCCAAGTGACTGTCAGGTGGGTTGAGTTAGGCAACGCTTTCGGTCGTTAAGTCCGACCGGCCGATTATGCTCGGCGCTGGAAGTTTCGCACAAAAGCAACCGCCCGCAACGTTGTATCTGGCTGCCACAGATGCCGCGAAGCTGGCCACGTGGGAGGATATCGTGATCAAGAAACTCGCTTTCGTTTTGTCATGCGCTGCCGCCTTTTGCGTGACGTCCGCCTTTGCGCAGGACAAAAATCTCGAGAAACTTGGCGGCTTCAAGACTACCGGCACACCGATGATGGAGCCGATCCCGCAGACCGGGGAAAACGCCGAAGCCCTCAAAGCCATTGCAGCGAAGGTCAAAGTCCCTGATGGCTTCAAGGTCAATCTCTATGCCATCGTTCCCGACGCGCGTCATATGGCCGTAGGGCCACAGGGCGTGGTGACGTTCGTCGGTACCCGCAAAGAGCTGGTCTATTCCATGACCGACCGCGACAAGGATCGCGTCGCCGATGATGTGAAGGTCTTTGCACCCTCAATCAAAATGACAGTCCCGAACGGCGTTTGTTTCTCCAGAGATGGCCACCTCTATCTCGTCGAGCAGAACCGCGTATTGTGGTTCCCGGGCGCCGAGTTTTTTTATGAAGGTCCCGATGTCGCGGCTTTCGCCATCGTGAAGCAAGGCGAGCTGATACCCGCCTCCGACGAGAGCTACAATCACACGGCCCGAACCTGCCGCGTCGGACCCGATAACCGCATCTATATTACCATCGGCCAGCCCTTCAATGTGCCAGCGCCCGAACTGCTCCCGGAATTCGAGAAACTGGGCATCGGCGGCGTCATAAGCATGAAGCAGGACGGTACCGACCGCAAAATTTATGCGCGCGGAATGCGCAATCCTCTCGGCCTGGATTTCAATCCAAAGGACAAGACACTTTGGGTGAACGACAATCAGGTCGACGGCATGGGCGACACCATCCCCCCGGGTGAAATGAATCATGTTACCGGGCCGGACCAGAATTTTGGCTTCCCCTGGTATGGCGGCGGCAAGACCCGTACGGTTGAGTACAAGGACGCCAAAGTGCCCGAAGGCGTGATCTTCCCAGAGGTCGAGCAGGAAGCGCACGCGGCCGATCTCGGGCTGTCGTTCTATACCGGCAAGCAGTTCCCGAAAAATACCGGGGCGGCATCTTCTCAACCCAGCACGGTTCCTGGAACCGCGTGGAGCCGGTGGGCGCTCGGGTAATGTTCACCTCGCTCAAGGAGGACGGCACGGCGGGCAAAACTGAAGTATTCGCTGACGGCTGGCTGAGCGAGAATGGCGAGTATCTCGGCCGTCCTGTCGATGTTCAGATGCTCATCGACGGTTCGCTGCTGGTGTCCGACGATTTAGCAGGGGCCGTCTGGCGGATTTCCTACGGCGATTAAACGACTTAACCAGGCGGCGGACTTCTGCCGCTGCCTGGCTCATTTCCCTATTGATATAGGAGTCCGGGGTGCGGAGTTTGATCGTAAGTCTGGCTGCGCTCTTTGCCTGTTCGTCTCTTGCGGAGGCCGGAGGTGATGCCGCTTCGGGCAGAAAGGTCATGCTGAAGTGCCAGGTTTGCCATGGCAAGGATGGCATCGCCAAGCTGCCCGAGGCGCCGAACATAGCAGGGCAAAAGGAGGCTTATCTGGTCAAGGCGTTGATGGCCTTCAAGGCGGGCGAGCGCAAGAACGAGCAGATGACTGTCGTGACCAAGGGCTTGAGCGATGAGGATATAGCTGATGTCGCCGCTTATTACTCATCGATCAAGATCACCGTTCAGGTTCCGCCATGAGACCAGGCTCGCAGAGCGTCCGCCGCCTGGCTACGTCACCGAGCGATCACGGGTTCCATCCGCCGCTGCCGTATTGACGGGTAATGATCTCGAGAAGGTGACCGTTCGGGTCCTCGAAATAAACACCGCGGCCGCCGTCGTGGTGATTGATCTGGCCCAGCTGCGCCCGGCCAGGGTCAGCCCAGTAGGGGAGCGCCCGTTCACGAATCCTACCGAATATCGCGTCGAATTCGGCTTCGCTGACCAGGAACGCATAATGCTGCGGCGTGATTTCGCCTGAGGTATCCATGTAGTCGAGGTTGGCACCGTTTTCGGTCGTGACCATCTGGAAAGGTCCCCAGCGCCTCGGGGCTGGAAGGCCGAGCATTTCCGCCAGGAATTTTGCCGACGCCTCGCTGTCGCGGGCCGACAGTATCGTGTGGTTGAAATCGATAGCCATGCCATCACTCCCTTTGATCTCTTCTCGCGCGTCGTTGTTCCACGACTGAAGCGACGCTGCACGAGATGGGGTCGAAGGGCATGATGCTCAAGCTGGCGTGGCAACATGCCCGATGACCTGCACGGGGCCAGCTTCATGAATACGGGCGATGATCATTTCGCCGCTATCCGGCACCTCGCCGGTCAAGCCGGTGATGTTGACCTGATGCGTGACAAGAACGGCTGGTCCACCGAAACGCTGCCCGCGGAGCCAGGCCGAAAGGGCAGCGGTGTGCTCCTTTGCGGCCGCACTGTCGCCGAAGAACGAATTGAGCAACTCAAGAGGCACAACTTTGCCCAAACCGAGCAGGCGAGCAGTGTCGAGGCAACGACACCACTGGCTCGAATAGACGGCTGCCGACGAGATACCATTTGCACGGAACAGGTCGCCGATCGCGCGGGACTGCGCACGACCTTCTGCCGACAGATTCCGCTGTGTGCTGCAATCACCGAGCCTGAAGCCAGGGGAATCGCCGGAGCCCGGGGCGGCAGCATGGCGCAACAAGGCGATAGCTTTTCCGGATCGCAGGGCTGCCCAAAGTGGCTCGGAGGCTTGTGCCTTGCCGAAGGCAGCCGCTCCGAGCGACAGGACCAGAAATCGCCGACGTCCAATTCGCATCTTGCTTCTCACCTTATCCGATAGGGCTGTCGAATGAGAAGGCTTTTCGCTGGAAGCCTGTCATTCGATGGATGTCGGCCGAACCGGAACAATGATATTCTGCGGGAGCATTCGGAGAGGCGACTGCATTGACCGAGAACTTGGAAGCCGAAGGGACGAGAGGTTGGTCGAATCTGCTGCTCGCGGCAGAACGGGGCGATGCGGAGGCTGTTCGAGCGGAGTTGGCGGCCGGCGCCAATATCAACGAGGCGGACGGCGGCGGCTGGTCAGCACTTCATCTCGCAGCCCTCAACGCCCGCACCGCGGCGGTCGAGGCGTTGATCGAACACCCAACTGTCGATGTGAACTCCAGAAACACATGGAAGAGCACGCCTTTGAGCCTCGCTTCGGCCAAGGGCCACTACGCATCCATTCTAGCTCTCGTGAAACATCCCGAAATAGAGATCAATGCAAGAGCCGAATACTACGGCAGGACGGCCCTTATCGAAGCAGCAAAGAACGGGCATCTGGATGTCGTTAAGCTGCTTGTCGAGAATGGCGCCGACGTGAATCTGAGTGATAAGACCGGAAGAAACAACGCGCTTATCGAGGCTATCAAGGGACGGCACTACGACGTCGCGGGATACCTGCTTGATTCTCGGAAAGTGAACTTTCTCAACAAGGATATGAGACTGAACGCCCTGATCTGGGCTGGAAGCTGCCATAACCCTCAACTCATCGAAAAGCTGGAAACCTCGATTCATACTTTCTTCGAAGGCAAGTGAAGGTTTCGCTCCGCTTCCGCCGCAGTGACCCTGTCCGTGGTCTTGCGCTAGCCGAGTCCTCGATCGCCGCAGGTCGCCTGTGGAGCCCTCTTCCAAAATCATTCAACCAAATGGTTGACTGTCTGAAAGCGCGCGTCTATATTCAACTACATGGTTGAATTAGAGACACCCCAGATGGACTCGGTCTTTCACGCGCTTGGCGACGCCACCCGCCGGCACATGCTTCGCGATCTCGCCGGCGGCGAGCGAACGGTGACCCAGTTGGCGCAACCCTTCGCCATGTCACTTGCCGCCGCCTCCAAGCACATCAAGGCGCTGGAGAACGCAGGGCTTATCCGCCGAGAGGTGAGGGGCCGGACGCATGTCTGCCGGCTCGAACCCGGACCGCTGGCCAGCGCCCATCAGTGGCTGGGCTTCTACGAGCGCTTCTGGACCAGCCGTCTCGACGTTCTCGAACGCCTCCTTCGCGAGGAGGACGCACGCAAAGCCCAGGATCGTTCCAAGAAATCGCCCAACTCAAAAGAAGGAGACGACCAGTGAACCAGATGAAAAGCATCGAAGCCTATGGCGAGCTGACCGAGCCCGCCACGTTCACCATTCAACGCCTTTTGCCCGGTCCTATCGAGCGCGTCTGGGCTTATCTCACCGAGAGTGACTTGCGCCGGCAGTGGATGGCTGCGGGCCAGATGGAAATGAAGGCCGGCACGTCGTTCGAGCTCGTCTGGCGTAACGACGAGCTGACCGATCCGCCTGGCCAGCGCCCCGCAGGTTTTCCCGAAGAGCATCGGATGGAGGGCCGCATTACCGAACTCGATGCGCCGCGCAAGCTCGCGATCACCTGGGGAAACACCGGCGGAGTTTCCTTCTTGCTGGAGCCGGAGGGCAATGATGTGCTGCTCACCGTCATCCATCGCCGGCTGCCGGAACGCGCAACCCAGCTCAACGTCACCGCCGGCTGGCACATGCACCTCGACATGCTGGCCGCCCGCCTCGCGGGCAAGACGCCGACCTCGTTTTGGGATGGCTGGAGCCGCCTGCGCGAAGAATACGACCGCCGCCTGCCGGCCTGACACGATCGCGTCGGCCAGCCCTGAAGTCACCGCCGAGCCTCCACCGGCATCCGCCCCTGGAAAGCTCGCACACCAGCAACGAACCGACGATGAGACGTGCTTGCATTTCGCAAGCCCGATGGAGGAAGTCATGCGCAAATTGATCACCGGAATGAAGATTTCCCTCGACGGCAAGATGGAGGGACCCGAGGGATACGCGGATTGGGTCGACGCATGGTCGGAGGAATACGGCCTGATGCCGCAAATCGACGCCTGTCTGCTCGGGAGCGCCATGTATGCCGGCTACGAGCGCTATTGGACCGCGATACAGAACGAGCCGGACAAGCCGCTGCCGATGACCGGCAAATCGCCGACGCCGGCCGAGCTCGAATGGGCCCGCTTTGCCGAACAGACCCCGCATTATGTGCTGTCGAACACGATGACTTCGGCGCTGTGGCCAAAGACGCGCTTCGTGCGCACCTTCGAGGACATCGCTGCCCTCAAGCAGCAGCCCGGCAAGGACATCTATCTCATGGGCGGCGCCCGAATGACCGCGAGCCTCATCGATGCTGGGCTGGTGGATGAACTGCGGCTGATCGTCTATCCGCTGCTCGTCGGCGACGGGAAGGCGCTGTTTGCGACGACGCAAAATCGTCGTGGGCTCGAATTGCGGAAGGTCGGGCAGCTTTCGGATGGGCGCGTGAGCCTGGTCTATGGAATTGGCTAACTCAGCCGGTCTTCGCAGACTTCGCAGCGCTGAGGCGCAGGTGCAACTGAACGACCGCAAAGGGTCGGGGCGAGCTTCGCGTCGGCAAGGTCCAATCATGACACAATCCGCACCATCGCGGAGCTTGCCCCATTGCATCCACCAAGGGTGTTGGCCTTTCCTGCGTCGGCCTGTACTATGAACAGGTGAATGCAGGGGAGGAGCTGGAGCGTGCGACCGGATCGGACTCTCCGCCGTTGGGGGATGTGGGCCTTCATCGCCGTCATGATGCTTTCGCCGCATGCGGCGTCGGCCGACACCATTACGCCGGACCGGATCGCGGCAGCCCTGTCGAAGCTCGAGGCGCTCGCCGAAGGCGTCGTCGCGGATGGTGGGGTGCCTGGTCTCGCCATCGGGGTCGTCCATGACGACAAAGTGGTCTTCCTCAAGGGGTTTGGGCATCGCGAGGCCGGCAAACCGGAGGTCGTCGATGCCGACACGGTGTTCCAGATCGCCTCCCTGTCCAAGCCGGTCTCCGCCACTATCGTTGCGGCACTGGTCAGCGGGGAAATCGTTTCCTGGGATGCGAAGATCGCCGACCTCGATCCGGCCTTCCGGCTCGCCGAACCCTATCCGACCAGTGAGCTCACGGTCCGCGACCTGTTCGCCCACCGCAGCGGACTTCCCGGCACCGCTGGCGACGACCTCGAGGACATTGGCTACGACCGCGCGGAGATCCTGCGCCGTCTGCGGTTCGTCTCGCCATCGTCGAGCTTTCGTGCCGGCTACTCCTACAGCAATTTCGGCCTGACCGAGGGTGCCGTCGCTGCTGCCAGGCCGACGGGCAAGCCTTGGGAGGAGATCGCCGAGGAGAAGCTCTACCGTCCGCTTGGAATGACCTCGACCAGCTCCCGTCATGCGGACTTCATCAAGCACGCCAATCGCGCCGCGCTCCACGTCAAGATCGACGGCGTCTGGGCCGCGAAGGTAAAGCGCGACCCGGATGCGCAGGCGCCCGCGGGCGGCGTCAGCTCCACGGCACGCGATCTCTCGCAATGGGTGCGCCTCGTGCTCGGCAATGGGGTCTATGCCGGCGAGACCCTCATTAAAGCCGACGCGCTGGACCAGACGCATATTCCCCTGATGGCGCGCGGCAAGAATCCCGTCTCAGGCGGCACGTCCTTCTACGGCCTCGGCTGGAATATCGAATTCGGCCGGCATGGCCTGAGCTGGGGCCATGCCGGCGCCTTCAGCGTTGGCGCACGCACCTTGGTGACGCTCTTCCCGGAGGAGAAGCTTGGCATCGTGATTGTCGCCAACGCCTTTTCGACAGGGGTGCCGGAAGGGCTGTCCGACAGCTTCGCCGATCTCGCCTTTGACGGAACGATCGAGAAGGATTGGGTCAAGGCATGGGATGACACCTATGCGAGCCTGTTCGGCCCGGCGGTCGCGGCGGCCAAGGCCACCTATGCCGCGCCACCGTCTCCGGCAAGGCCAGCCGGACCGGCCAGCGCCTATGCAGGCCGTTACTCCAACGACTTCATCGGCGATGCGGTCGTATCCAGTGCGGGAGACGCTCTTGTGCTCAAGGTCGGGCCAGCCGGCGCGCGGTCCTATTCATTGAAGCATTTCGACGGCGACCTGTTCCTGAGCTTCCCGGACGCCGAGACGCCGGACAGGCCCGCCGGCGTAGGCTTTGTCGTCGGCCCCGACGGCAAGGCGTCGGCCATGACCATAGAGT
Source organism: Mesorhizobium mediterraneum (assembly GCF_002284565.1). GTDB lineage: Bacteria > Pseudomonadota > Alphaproteobacteria > Rhizobiales > Rhizobiaceae > Mesorhizobium > Mesorhizobium mediterraneum. The sequence continues at coordinate 14,225 of NZ_NPKI01000048.1, forward strand.
TTCTCGACGACAATCATCTCGGCACACTGCGGCGCGTGGGAGATTAGGGTCAAAACCCGATCAATCTGAACGACCGAGTTCGATCCCATCTCGGCCGTTCATGTCAGGAAGTGACGGCTCTGAAAGCTGACCTTGCAGGTGGCCGTCGTCATGGATCATATCTGTCGCAGAAGTCGGGTGCAGAACTGTCGTTTTAATCGGGAGTTTCGCGACAAAGCACTCGCCCGCAATCAGCCCATAGCGGACAAGCTATGCCAGCATCGAAAGGTCAGTTGGCTCTGGTTCTGCACCCGCTGCTGTTAACATCGCGTGGACCTGACCCCGGTGGTGGGTCTGATGGTTGAAGAGTTCAACAACACAGAGAGCCTTTGGCTTCTCGATCCGCGTTGAACCTCCCCCAGGATACCAAACAACCATCCCGTTGAGGTCCGCGTCGAGCAATCGTGCTGCCCACTCTTCGATTTCCTCGTTCCGTTGCAAACGGAGCGTCTTGAAGTCATCCCAATCCGATGGGCTTGTGAGGGAGTGCTTGACGGTTTCCTCTGGGCGCTCGTTCCCCTTTATTCGCTGTAGAATCAGGGCATCGGCCCAATAAAAATGGTTCAACGTAGCTGCGATTGATTGGAAGAACGCACCTCGATCCTTCCAGCGATCCACATTCGTGAGCCCATCAGCGGCAGTTACCAAAGAGGTATTTTGCCAAGTGTTGTAACGGGCCATGAGTCGGCAGTATCCGGATGAGATCATTTTCTCGGGCTCCAATGGTTATCGATTTTCGGTGGAGAATGACCGCTGGTCTCAACTCAGGACGCCGGGCCGAACTGGAGCAATTTGAAGCAATCGCCGCTTCCCGATTTCAACTGCGTCAGGAAGGGTTTCGACCGGTCGATCCACTCCTGGTGCGACTTGGCATCGGCTTCGATCTCGTTGACCGGTCCAAGGTTGACGAAGTTCCGCCCCTCGCTGAAAAGCCAGCACGCACGGCCGAGAAGTCTCCTGCTGCGCTGGCGCAAGAGGTCGGCATCATAAAAGATGTCGAGCACCTCCTGCTTGATCTTTCGCTGCTTTTCAGGATTTGCGATCGCAGCCTCGATTGACTCTCCACCGATCGCATCCTGCAGGTCCTTGTAGTCGAGGGCGAGCTGCGTGGTGGCATATTTGATCTCGCTCTCATCCCGGACGATGTTGAACCACAGCGAGGGATCAAGTTCGTTGACGACGAACGATGCTTCGAAATCGCGCGACAAATTCAGGATCTCGAACGCTTGAACCTCAACGTCGCGCTCAACCAAAAAGATACTGGCGACCTGCTTGCCTAGTTCCGCCCCGTGTGCGCTGATCGCGGTGTTCGTTCCACCGAGTTCCGGGCTGACGTAGGGCCCGCCATCGTCCAGCAGTGCATCGAATTCGCCGAGGTATTCGACCACGGCGGCGCCGCGAGCAACGCGCGCGGCCAGTTTGGCGAGAACCAGCTGGAGTTCCGTTTCGCGTTTGCGCTGGTCCTGATAATTCTGCTGAAAAAAGAAGATGAACAGGGAAACGCCAATGCCGATCAGGATGACGCCGAGTTGGGAAAAGATGTTGCGATAATATTCCAACAGCTTTTCACGATGGCGTATGTCGTGGCGCACATTGTGCGCCACACGAACATTCACGATCAGCGAAAGGATCAGGAGCCCGGCTCCGACCAGGATGAGGCCGCCGATGAGGAAATAGCCTTGGCCTGAGTTGAAATCCATCCCTTTGCCGCGTCCCTGAAGCCCCAGACCGCGCAGACTAATACCATTCGGCCTCAACACCTACATGTTCACAGGGGCGTCAACATCCGGAAAATGACCCCAAAACGACCTTCAGCTCCGCTGCGCTCAACGTCAGCAATCGGTGAAAGGGGAACGTTGCACGACAAATGAACGGCAGATCAGGCAACCACGGACAAGATGGAAGGTCAGCCCGCAGTCGCGTTGAGGGCGTCCTCAATACGCCCGAGTGAAGCCACCATCGTGTAGAATGTTCAAACCTGTCATGTGATCAGTGAGGGGCGACAATAGGCCCTCGACGACGACGGCAACTTCAGACGGCGTCCCATACTTTTTGAGTGGGATATTGTCGGTCTCGACCGCAATCCTTTGTTCAAAGGTCACGCCGGCATCTAGCGCACGCCTGCCAATCGCATCCCGATACCAGGGCGACAGCGTGCCGCCGAGTGAAAGAGTGTTCACATGAATACCTCTTTCGCCCAGCGCAAAGGCAAGCGTCTTCGCTTCTCCAAGCCAAGCGGTGCGGATGACGTTGGCGGTTGCATAGTGGCTAAGAACCTGAGCCGAAGAAATGCCGGAAATGATCACAACCTTGCAGCGACGGCCTGCTTCGGGGGCCGGTTCCATCCGACCGATAGCCGACTTCAACAGGGACAACGGCCCAATGAAGCTTGTCTGAAACAGTGTTCGCCAGACCTCTGGCTCGGGCATAGGGTCAGCGGACGAATGCGGTTGGGGCGGCATAAGAACCACCCCATCAAGCTTCAGGGCGGAGGTGGCGAGGTGTCGATCGAACTCGACCAATGCGGCATCGGATGCCATATCAACCGGTATGGCCTCATGCGAACCGTCGGCTGGTGCAGGCAGGCTCGAAACCAGCGACTCAAGTCGCACCTGATTACGGGCCGCTAGCATCAGCCGAGTGCCACTGGCCGCAAGGCGCTCGCAGATTGCTTGCCCGATCCCACCTGTTGCCCCAGTCACAAGTATGGTCGACATCACACCACCCCGCCAGTTTCGAGCACTATACCTTTGCAGTCTGGGAAAGCCATTGGCACTGCCGCAGGAAGGTCTTGCGAGTGACGCGGCGGATCGCGACACCCGCGACGCTGACTGCCAACGTCGGGCAATGGCGCTCGGCGCTCTTTCCGATTGACCTATTAATCGGCGCGGGAAGTCAGCTGGAAGGCGGATCTCAGTCTCTTAGACCGAAACGCCAAGAGGCATCGAATAAGGGCAGCAGCCGCATTCAGGCGAGCTTGAGGATGTCATCTCGGCGCGGCAAGCGCGCGGCTCTCATGCACGACTGTCAGCCGGTCATCGATCATCTTCGCACGATCAACGATCAGCACCGTTTAGGCCTCATGGACCTGCGGTCCATGCCGCAGTCATTTTCTTCCTGCTCTCCCGCTATCGGGATCATGCCCGGTGCATGCACCGGGCGTTGCTGCGATTTACCCGTCAGGACCTGTGTTTACCTGCCCTCGGCCGTTGCGTCGGCGCTGCCACGCTGGGCGTTAGCGCCGTCGCTCTGTTGCTCGGCCCACCCACCCGGACCGGTCGGAAAGCTCGGCTCTCCTTCCGCCTCTAGGCTCTCGTGGAACTCAGTGGCAGGTCTTCCTGGGTATTCGCGGCCGCTCGACAGGTGCCCTTGATGACCGGGATGGAGCGATGCGTCATCGTTGCGGGCATGGTCCGGCGGTTCGGCATAGGCTGCCGTGGCAAACAGCGATCCGGCGCCGACGAAGAGTGCAAATGCGAGAACGTGCTTCATTGTGCTGTCCTCCAGTATTTGGACTCCAGATGCAGATAGAGCCTATCCAGGCTGTGTGAAGGGCAGCTTGGAATGAGATTGACTAAGGGGGCAGCACCTGCACATCCCCGGGCGTGCAAGTATGGCTTGCCCGATTTCGGCAATATCGACGATCCAAGCCTCGAGCCGATGATGTCTTCGGCGAACCGCACCGGCCGTCCGCGCAAGGCGACAGGCTGGCGTTTCGATTAGACGCCCTTAGGCGTCGCTTTCGAACACCAGCCTGTCGCGCGCCGCCCGAGTACTATCTTTCATCTTGAAGGACAGCTTTGTGCCCGAAGCGGCCAAATATCAGATGGAGATATTCGACCATGTGCGGGGGGCAGTGCTAAAAGGTGGGTCAGTGCTAAAAGACGACGAGCGGGTTTACGGGCGACCTGTCGTCCCGTGTATTCAATTGTAACGAAAAATTCCCAGCGCTGGCTTTGGCGCTTTATGGATGACGTGTGGCTGCTGCCGTCCGCCGGTTTCTACGCTTGATGAGGCTAGGGAAGCAAAATGAGCGATGTGGACGAACACCTCGATCTGACGGAGATCAACGCCGTCCGCAGTTTGTTGACGTCAAAGCCACGACCGGTGAGCTGGGACGAACGCCGGGCACGGCTCGACGAGGTTGGTTCGGTGTGGCCGATTGCGGACGACATCCGGTGCGAGGATGCGGTTTTCGATGGCCTCGAGGGAGAGTGGTCCCTCGCGCCTGAGAGCGACAGGGATAAGGTTCTGCTCTTTTTCCACGGTGGTGGCTACTGCTCCGGTTCTCTCAAAAGTCATCGTCGAATGGTGACCGAGGCAGGTCGAGCAATGGGAATGCGCACCCTCGCGATCGATTATCGACGCGCACCGGAACATCCTTTCCCTGCGCAACATGAAGACGCGCTCACCGCATGGCGCTTTCTGAGCCGGCAAGGCATCGCGCCGGATCGCATCGTGGTTGGCGGAGACAGTGCGGGCGGCAACCTCACCCTGTGCTTGGCCGGTATATTGCGCGCGGCAGGGGAGCGGCTGCCGCGATGTCTTTGGCTGGTTTCGCCCTGGACGGACCTTTCGATGTCCGGCGCGACACTATCAACTAAGGACGCGATCGACCCTATCATCCACCGGGCGTATTTGGAGGAACTGGCAACCGCCTATGTTCCCTATGGCGTTGGTCGGCGCGATCCCCTGATCTCGCCGTTGTTCGCCGATCTGAGCGGATTTCCACCAATGCTGATACAAGTCGGTTCGGCCGAGACGCTGTTGTCGGACGCAACTCGGCTCGCGGAAGCCGCCGGCGCGGCTGACGTCAAAGCACGTCTCGAAATTTGGCCGCATATGATTCACGCTTGGCCGGTTTGGAATGCGGGGTTGAGTGCCGGTAGGCGCGCTCTTCAGAGCGCGGGCATGTTTGTCCGCGACTATCTATAACCCTTGGGTGGGGCAGCTGCCGGCGCAAAGCGGACTTCGTCCCAGCGCCGCGCTTTCGGCGGCCCAGCCTTCACCCGCTATCCTTCGCCGACCTGCCCGCCCCAAACCTCAGCCCATCCATCAGCAGCGATACCAGCCGACGCGAGCGGTCGCGCCAGTCGTCGGTGTCGGGCGCCGAATAGATGCCGCCCAGCGCGTGCAGCACGTCGGAAGCTTCGACGTCGCCGCGGATCGAGCCGTCGGCCACCGCCGCTTCGATCAGCTGGCGCAAGGCGAGTGACACCCGGCCGGACATGTCCGAGAACAGGGTTGAATTGGTGTTGAGCAGGATGCGCAGGCTGGTCGCCAGGCCGCGCTTGGTGGCGATGTAGTCGACGAAGCGCTGCATCCATTGTTCGAGCGCGATATCAGGCGGATGGTGAAGGGCAAGCTCGTCGGCGGCGTGGCACAGGCTTTCTACCTCGCGCCGGTAGACCACCTCGACCAGATGCTCGCGCGTCGGAAAGTGCCGGTAGAGCGTGCCGATGCCGACGCCGGCCTGGCGCGCGATCTCTTCCAGCGAGGCATCGACGCCATGTGCGGCAAAGGCCACTGCCGCGACCTCGACCAGCGCGTCGCGGTTGCGCTGCGCATCGGCGCGCAACGGTTTTGCCGCTGTCGCGTCGGGCTTGTCTTTGGCGGTTGCGGGCGGCTGTGAAGCCAATTTTTTCTCCACTGCAAATACGGGGCTTGAACCCGACGGGTTCAGCCCCCACGTAATAAACGGAGGCGCCTCCGTTTTAGTGGAGCACCTTTATCATATAATCAGGGGAACGCGTATGTCACGTGTTGAAAGCCTGCAAGCCGGCGAGAGCGTGATCTCCCCCCTTGAGGGGGAGATGTCGCCGAAGGCGACAGAGGGGGTCGGTTCGACCGGGCGCGGCCTCCTCCCTTCTCACGTTGGAGGTTGGCGCATTACGCGAGACGACCCCCTCTGGCCTGCCGGCCATCTCCCCCTCAAGGGGGGAGATTAGCCCTCACCACCGCCTCGCCGTCCCTTGGTGCCCTTGCCGCACCGCGTCAAGCAACTGGAGCCAGACGCCCCATGACAAGCAAAACCCGAATTCCCATCCAACTTCAAATCAACGGACATCGCCATGAACTGGAGGTCGAGCCGCGCGTCACGCTGCTCGACGCCTTGCGCGATCATCTCGGCTTGACCGGGACCAAAAAAGGCTGCGACCAGGGCCAGTGCGGCGCCTGCACCGTGCATATCGACGGCCAGCGCGTGCTGGCCTGCCTGACGCTTGCCGCCCAGGCCCAGGGCAGGGCGGTCACATCAATCGAAGGGCTTGCTGACGGCGACGGCACGCTGCACGCGGTCCAGGCCGCCTTCCTCGAACAGGACGCCTTCCAGTGCGGCTACTGCACGCCGGGACAGATCATGTCGGCGGTCGCCTGCATCCGCGAAGGCCATGCCGGCTCGGATGACGAGATCCGCGAATACATGGCCGGCAATCTCTGTCGCTGCGGCGCCTATCCGCACATCGTCGCCGCCGTGCGCCAGGCGGCACTGGAGGTTGCGTCATCCATGGAGACCGCGTCATGAGGGATTTTTCGTATCTGCGCGCCAATTCCGTCGATGCGGCATGCCAGGCGGCGGCGCTGCCCGGCGCCATGCTGCTCGCCGGCGGCACCACCCTCATCGATCTCGCCAAATGCGGCGTCACCGAACCCGAAACCGTGGTCGACATCAGCCATCTCAAGGGACTGGATACGATCACGGTCGATGACCGGGGCGTCACCATCGGCGCGCTGGCCAGGATGAGCAGCGTCGCCGACCATGCCGAGATAAAAAGCCGGTTCCCCGCCGTCTCGGAAGCGCTGTGGCAGGCGGCCTCGGCGCAGCTCCGCAATATGGCAACCATCGGCGGCAATCTGATGCAGCGCACGCGTTGCCCGTATTTCCGCGATCCGGCGAATTTTCCCGCCTGCAACAAGCGCACGCCCGGCAGCGGCTGCTCGGCGATCGGCGGCGTCACCCGCGGCCATGCCGTGCTCGGCACCAGCGAGGCCTGCATCGCCACCTATCCGGGCGATCTGGCGACGGCGCTGGTCGCCTTCGACGCAACAGTCCATCTCGGCGACCGCCAGGTCGCGGCCGACGACTTTTTTCTCCTGCCGGGCGCTACGCCCCACAGAGAGCATGCGATCGAGCCAGGCGAGGTGATCACCGCGATCAGCATTCCTGCTTCCGCCGCTGCGGGACGTTCGACCTATCTGAAAGTCCGCGACCGGCAATCTTATGAGTTTGCCGCCGCAAGTGCCGCCGTCGGCATCGAGTTCGAGGCTGACGGAAGGACGATCCGTGACCTGCGTGTGGCGCTTGGCGGTGTCGCCACCAAGCCGTGGCGGGCACGCGCCGTGGAAGAGGCGCTGAAAGGCAAGTTGCTGGAGGCTGATATCGTCAAGCAAGCCAGCCTGCTCGCCATCGAGGGCGCCGTCGACCACGGCGCCAACCATTACAAGATCGAACTGGCGCCGCGCGTCGTCGCCCGCGCCATCCTTAAAGTTGGAGAAACGGCATGACCGTTCACGAGATCAGAACCCGACAAAGTGAATCGAAGAGGGGCGACGCATCGGACGGCGCCATCTTTGCAGAGGCAGTGGGCGGGCGGCTGTCGCGCGTCGATGGCCCGGCCAAGATCACCGGTGCCGCAAAATACGCGGTCGAGCAGCAGCTCGAAGGGCTCAGCCACGCCGTTCTCGTCGAGAGCACGATTGCCGCCGGCAAGGTGCGGTCGATCGACACCGCCGCCGCTGAAAGCGCACCCGGCGTGCTTCTGGTGCTGACGCCGGACAATGTGTTGCGCCTCAACACCGCGACGGACTGGCTGGGCACGCCGCCGCCGGATGTTCCCTATTGCCCGCTGGCGCGCGACATCACCTTCAGCGGCCAGCATGTCGCGGCGGTGGTTGCCGAGAGTTTCGAGCAGGCGGTCGCGGCCGCGGCGCTGGTCAAGGTCAGCTATGACGAGACGCCGGCCATCGTTGATCTCGACGATCCAAAGGCCGGCGACGGCATTCCGGTCGACACGATGACCAAGGAATGGGGCGATGCACAAGCGGCTTTCACCGCCGCTCCGGTGCGCATCTGCGCCGCCTACAACACGCCGCGCGAATACCAGGCGCCGATGGAGCCGCATGGCCTGATCGCGCATTGGCAAGGCGACCGGCTGACGGTGTGGGAGCCCAGCCAATGGCTCGACGGCATGGCGCGGACCTATGCCGAATGGTTCGGCGTGCCGTTCGAGAATGTGCGCCTGGTCTCGCCCTATATCGGCGGTGGCTTCGGCTCCAAGGCGTTCGCCTACGGCTACGGCGCGGTGGCGGCGATGGCCGCGAAAATGCTGGGACGGCCGGTGAAGCTCGCGGTCACCAGGCCGCAGACCTTCACCGCCTATGGCGGACGGGCGGCAACGCGCCAGACGGTGGCGCTCGGTGCCGACGCAGAGGGACGGATCCAGTCGATCGTGCATCGCGGCGTCAACGAGACTTCGGTCGACGGCATGTGGGTCGAGCCGCTCGGCTCGGTCACTTCGATCATGTATGCGACGCCGAATTTCTCGTCGCGGCAGAATGTCGTGCGGGTGAACACCGTGGTGCCGGGTGCGTTGCGTGCGCCGGGCGAGAACCCGAGCGCCTTCGGCATCGAAAGCGCGATCGACGAGCTCGCCTATGAGGTCGGCATCGATCCGCTGGAAATCCGGCTCAGGAACTATGCCGAGCAGGATCCGGAGGTGAAGAAGCCGTGGTCGACGCGGCAGTTGCGGGAGGCCTTCGCGGTTGGCGCGGCAGCCTTCGGCTGGTCGAAGCGTCCACGCGAGCCGCGCTCGATGCGCGACGGCAATCAGCTGATCGGCTGGGGCGTTGCCGCCGGCACCTATCCGGTGCGGCGCGCCTATGGCGAGGCGATGGTGCGCATCCTCACCGACGGCTCGGTCGAGGTCGAAAGCTCGAGCATCGACATGGGGCAGGGCACCTATACGATCCTGGCGCAGACTGCCGCCGAAGTGGTGGGCGTGCCGGCTGAGAACGTCGTGGTGAAGCTGGGTGACTCCCGCTACGCCCGCGCCGGCGTCACCGGCGGGTCGCGGCTTGCCGGCGTGATGACCGGCGCCGTGCACAAGGCGGCGACTGCCGCGCTCGATGAGCTGGTCGGGCTGGCGATCAGCGATCCCAATTCGCCGTTCCATGCGCTGCAGGCCAACACGCTGGTCGTCAGTGAGGGCCGCATAAGGTCACCGCGCGGCGACGGTCCGGATGTCTCGATCGCCGAGCTGCTCGGCAGCGTCGGACGCGAGCAGATCGAGGCGATGGGCGATACCACGCCGGCCACTTGGACGGCGGAGGATCGCTACAAGAACAATACGACCATAACGATGGCGCTGCCGCATACCGAGGGCGACTATTCCCGCCACAGCTGGTGCGCGCATTTCATCGAGGTGCGCGTCGACGAGGACTTTGGCACGGTCCGCGTGTCGCGTGTGGTGTCGGCGCTGGATTCGGGCCGGCTCTACAATCCCAAGCTCGCCGAAAGCCAATGGAAGGGCGGCATCATCATGGGCATCGGCCAGGCGTTGCTGGAAGAAGGCATCGTGGACCGCCGCCATGGCCGCATCGTCAACAACAATCTGGCCGACTATCTCATCGCGACCAATGCCGACATCCCCGACATCGAGGTGATCTCGGTCGGCATCCCCGACCTGCATTCCTCGCTGCTCGGTGGCAAGGGCGTTGGCGAACTGGGCATCGTCGGCGTGGCGCCGGCGATCGCCAACGCGGTGTTCCACGCCACCGGCAAGCGGGTGCGGGATCTGCCGATCACGCTGGAGAAGCTGATTTAGCGGAGGCCGTGAAGTTGTCGATCTCCCCGTCGTGGGGAGATTGGCAGCTTCAACTACGGCGCCCTGTCCAGACTCACCACGACAGTGTGAAGGCAAGCTTGCCGAAATGCCGGCCGCCGGCCGCCATGTGTGCGTAGGCTTCGGCTGCCTGGTCCTGGCTGTACACCGTGTCGATGACCGGCTCGATACGGGCAGCGGCGATGGCGCGGGCGGCGTCGCGCAGGTCGGATACCGAACCGGTATTGTTGCCCACCACCTTGAGCGCCTTGACGATGATCGGCAGCAGGTTTGCGGTGGCCTCGGTGCCGGTGACGAAGCCGATGGTGAACACCGTGCCGCCCGAAGCGGCGGCGTTGATCGAGCGGGCGAAGGTGGCCGATCCGCCGGTCTCGACGATCAGGTCGGCGCCGATGCCGTCGGTCAATTCGAGCACTTTGGCGTCCCAGTCCGGCGTCGTGCGGTAGTTGATCAGATGATCGGCGCCGAGTGCCTTGGCGCGCTCCAGCTTGTCGTCCGACGACGAGGTGATGACGACGGTGGCGCCGGCCGCCTTGGCAAGCTGCAGGGTCAGGATCGAGACACCGCCAGTGCCGAGCAGGACGACGACCGACCCCGGCCCGACATCGGCGGCGCGGATCGCGTTCCACGCGGTGGTCCCGGCGATCGGCAGCGTCGCCGCCGCTTCGAAGGACAGATGCGCCGGCACCGGCACCACCGCATTGGCCGGCAGCGCGACATATTCGGCGAGCGATCCGGGCAGCGTCACGCCGCGCATCTCGGTCGTCTCGTAGGGGCGCGGACGGCCGCCGATCCAGCGCGGTTTTGCATGAGCGATGACGCGGTCGTTAACGGCGAGCCTCGACACGCCTTCGCCGATGCCAACGATCTCGCCGGCGCCGTCGACGACCGGAATGAGCGGAAAGCTCGGACCAGGATAATTGCCGCTCGCCACCGCGACATCGACGAAATTGAGGCTCGCGGCGCGCAGGCGGATCAGCACTTCGCCGCGCTGCGGCTCAGGTGTGGCAACGGTTGCCGCGCGAAAGGCGTCCAGTCGGGGTGCAGTCAGTTCGATGGCTTTCATGGTCTCACTCCGTTCGATGGCCCGGTTGATGGGGATTGAGTGAAACTAGCTGCTGCGCTATTCCTGCATAATCCTTGGCTTTTGCATTTGAGTCCTGCGTATGATGCAGCAATCCAGTGAACCGGCAGCACTCGCCGAAATGGCCGCCTTTGCGGCGATCGCCGAGGCACGCTCCTTCACCAAAGCGGCGGCGCGGGTGGGGCGCGATGCGACGATCCTGTCGCGGCGCCTCGCGTCGCTGGAAGAGCGGCTCGGCGTGCGGTTGCTGCACCGGACGACGCGCAGCGTATCGCTGACCGAGGCCGGAGCCGAGTTCCTCGTCCGCGTCCGCGCCATCCTGGCCGCGGTCGACGAAGCCGAGGCGGCTGCGTCGGCGCATGCCGGCGGCGGGCCGCGCGGCGTGTTGCGGCTGGCGCTGCCCGGATCGTTCGGGCGCATGTGGATCGGCCCGCTGCTGCCAGAATTTCTCGCCGAATTTCCAGACGTTCGCATCGAGGCCGAGTTCTCCAACCGTTTCGTCGACCTCGTCGCCGAGAATTTCGATGTCGCCGTCCGTCTCGGCGCGCTGGAGGATTCGCGCCTGGTGGCACGCAAGGTGGCGACGCGGCGCCGGCTGCTGTGCGCCGCACCGTCCTACCTTGCTCGCGCGGGCACGCCGGCCACGCCGCAGGCGCTTGTCGAGCATGCTTGCCTGGGTTTCACCGGATTCCAGACCTTTCCCGCCTGGGAGATGACCGACAGCACGGGCCGTCGCGTCCGTATCGAGGTTTCCGGGCCGCTGGTCACCGACGATGCCGAGGTGCTGGTCGAAGCCGCCGTGCAGGGCGTCGGGCTGATGATGAGCACGGATTGGCTGGTCGGACGCGAACTCGCCGACGGACGGCTGGTGCCTGTTCTGGAGGACTGGACGCTCGCCGACGAGGGCGCGGTCTATATCGTGATGCCTTCAGCCAAGGGGCAAGCGGCCAAGACGCGCGCCTTCGCCGACTGGATCGGCAAGCGCTTTGCGCCAGAGCCGCCGTGGCGGAGAGGGTGCTAATCTCCCCCCTTGAGGGGGAGATGTCGCCGAAGGCGACAGAGGGGGTCGCCGCGCGTGGAGCGTCAGCGCCGTCTCCGTAGAGGAAGGCGTTGGCGATCTATGTGAGACGACCCCCCTCTGGCCGCTTCGCGGCCATCTCCCCCTCGAGGGGGGAGATTACGCGCTCAGCCGCCTCCGCCTCCACCGCCCTGCTGTTTCAGGAACTGACCGAGCAGATCCATCGGCACCGGAAACACGACCGTCGACGAGCGCTCGCCGGCGATGTCGTGGAGCGCCTCGAAATAGCGCAGCTGCATGGCCTGCGGTGCCTCGGACAGCATCTTGCCGGCCTCGACGAGTTTTGCCGCCGCCTGCTGTTCGCCGTCGGCATTGATCACTTTGGCACGCCGCAGCCGTTCGGCCTCGGCCTGCTTGGCGATGGCGCGGACCATATTCTCGTTGAGGTCGACATGCTTGATCTCGACATCGGAGACCTTGATGCCCCAGGCATCGGTTCGCTGATCGAGGATCTCCTGGATGTCGCTGTTGAGCTTGTCACGCTCGGCCAGCATTTCATCGAGCTCATGCTTGCCGAGCACCGAGCGCAATGTGGTCTGCGCCAACTGGTTGGTCGCGGCCATGAAGTCCTCGACCTGGATCACCGCCCGCTCGGCGTCGACGATACGAAAATACAGCACCGCGTTGACCTTCACCGAGACGTTGTCGCGCGAGATCACGTCCTGCGGCGGAACATCCTGAACCACCACCCGCAAATCGACCCGCACCATCTGCTGCACGAAGGGGATGAGGATGATCAGGCCGGGCCCCTTGACCCCGGTGAAACGGCCGAGCGTGAAGACCACGCCGCGCTGATATTCCCTCAAGATGCGAATGGCCGCGGACAGGAACATGAGCACGACGAGCGCTGCTACCAGATAGGCCACATAACCGATGATCATTGCCTTGCTCCATCGCTTCCCGCATTGCGGCGCCGTATCGTCAGCACGAGACCCCTGACATTAGCCACCTCGACGCTGTCGCCGACTGCAAAGGGTTCGTCGGCCTTCGCCCGCCAGCGCTCGCCCCGGGCGAGCACGTGACCCTCGCTGCCCTCCCAGTCGAGGACCTTGGCCGGCAGCCCTTGCATGGCCTGTGCGCCAACACGCGGAGCGTTCTTGCGGGCCGCCCACAGATAGCTGCCGGTCAACAGCGCCAGGCCGAGCGTCAGGGCGGCGGCGGTGCCGATGACGGCCCACGACATCTCGAAGCCGGGCCCCTCGATCCTGAGCAGCATGGCAGCGCCCAGCAGAAAGGCAGCCACGCCTCCGAGCCCAAGCACCACTGTGGGGTTGAAGGCCTCGAGGACGAGGAAGATGATGCCAAGCAGCATCAAGGCAAGGCCGGCATAGCTGATCGGCAGGAGATTGAGCGCATAGAGTCCGAGCAGAAGGCAGATCGTGCCAATCACGCCGGGCGCGACCGCGCCCGGGCTCGTGAACTCGAAGACGAGGCCATAAACGCCGATCAGCATCAGGATCACGGCGATGTTCGGGTCGGTGATGACAGCGAGAAGCCGGATGAGCCAGCCGGGCTCCAGCGTTTCAACCGGCAGCCCTTTCGTCGCCAGCACCTCTTTCCTGCCGGCCATTTCCACCGTGCGGCCGTCAGCCAGCTGAAGCAGCTCGGTGGTGTCGCGGGGGGACGAAGTCGACGACATGCTCCTGCAGCGCCGCGTTGGCCGACAGGCTGGCCGCCTCGCGCACGGCCTTTTCACCCCATTCGGCATTGCGTCCGCGCAGTTCAGCCAGGCTGCGGATCAACGCAACCGCGTCGTTCGTCGCCTTGGCGATCATCGCATCGCCCGCTGGCGGGTTCTTCTGGTCTTTGCCGGCTCCTGGGCCATTGTTCTTGTCGTCGCCACCGGGAAAGGATGGCAGCGGTCCGCCCATCTCGATCGGCGTTGCCGCACCCAGATTGGTGCCGGGCGCCATCGCCGCCACATGGGTTGCGTAGAGGATGTAGGTTCCGGCGCTCGCCGCATGACCGCCGGCGGGCGCGACATAGCCGATGACGGGAACCGGCGAGGCGAGCATATCGGCGATGATCTCGCGCATGCTGGTGACCAACCCGCCGGGCGTGTTCATCTGCAGGATGAGAACCTCGGCGTTCCGCTGCGCGGCTACCGCCAGCGCTTCCTCGAGCTGCATGGCGCTCGCCGGACCGATGGCGCCGTCTATCTCGACGCGCAGCGCAATCCTCTCCTGGCCGTTCGCCTCTCCGGTTGCGGAAGAAAAACAAACGAACACAGCGGCTACAAAAGCCGCGGCAATCAGGGCTACACGCGCGAGTTTCACGCTCAAAGCTCCATATCAAGGATATGGGCTGGATTTTGCCGAAATCCATGACACTTCGCGGCGGGTTAAGCTGATCCAGGGCAACGCCCCGTCCGATTTCCAACGCGTAGGCGATCCGTAAGCGGGGTTCAGCCAGCCTTCCCTCGACGTCCAAAGCGAGGGGAAGACCGATGTCGAAGCTGCATGCCAATCTTCTGCTTCTGTTCGCCGCGGCACTGTGGGGTCTCGGCAATGTTCCGCAGAAGACCATTCTGGACCATCTCGACCCGTTGAGCGCGGTCGGCATGCGCTGCCTGATCGGCTGGATCCTGGTGCTGCCGCTGATCGCCACCGAACCCCGGCGACCGCCAGGCGGCCTCTATCGCGCGAGCTTGGCAAGGGTCAGCGTGCTGTTTGCAATCGCGATCGTCCTGCAGCAGATCGGCTATCTCGGCACGTCGGTGACGAATGCCAGCTTTCTGGTCAGCACGGCGACTGTGATGACGCCCTTCGCGGCGTGGCTGCTGATCGGCGAGCGGCTGACAGCGGCCGTCGGCCTCGCCGCCGGCCTGACGCTGGTCGGCGCGCTGCTCTTGTCCGGCGGCATCGCCAGCTTCAACCAGGGCGATGTGGCGATCATGCTGTCGGCGGGCTGCTACGCGCTCTGGATGGTCGAGCTCGGTCGTCATGCGCAGACCTATGGACGCCCGTTCACCGCCATGGCGGCGCAGTTCCTTGGCGCGGCGGTGATCAGCCTGCCGCTCGGCTTCTTCCATGGCAATCTGTCGCCTGCCAATGCGTTCGATGCCTGGCCGCAACTGCTTGTGCTCGGCGTATTCTCTACAGCCGTCTGCTTCGGCATCCAGACGATTGCCCAGCGTTTCACCTCGGCCAGCCACGCGGCGGTAATCGTCAGCGCCGAAAGCGTGTTCGGCGCCCTGGGCGCGGCACTTTTCCTGGGCGAGCGGACATCGTTCGCCGGCATGCTTGGGGCAACGATCATGCTGGCCGCCGCCCTCTACCTCGCTACTTCGGGGGGCGGAGCGATCAGGCCAGCGCCCGAAAACGGCGCCACCGATGCTTGAGATTGTGAGACGCGACACACCGAACTATGCGCAACCCCATTGGCAGGAAACGGGTGGTTTGCTCGCGCTGTTTCACCCATCTGATGGGCAGGACGAAGCCAGAGGAGGCAAAGCCATGACCATTCATTCGATAGGTTCGAGGGCAGCGGTCCGATCGGCGGAGACGCGCGTCGCCGCATATGATTGGCAGGCGTTGGCCGGGGAGATGAGCGGCTATGGCTGCGCGGTGATGGAAAAGCTGCTGACGCCGCAAGAATGCCGGGAGGTCGCCGGGCTTTACCCGGACGAGAGCCATTTCCGCAGCCATGTCCATATGGCGCGGCACGGCTTCGGCAAGGGCGAGTACCGCTATTTCCGCTATCCCTTGCCCGATCTGATCGGCGGCTTGCGCACCGCGCTCTATCCGCGCCTCGCCGCGGTCGCCAACGACTGGAACCAGCGCATGAGCATCGCCCAGCGCTATCCGGACGAGCATGCCGCGTTCCTCAAGCAATGCCATGACCAGGGCCAGACACGGCCGACGCCGCTTCTGCTGCAATATGGTACCGGCGACTTCAACTGCCTGCATCAGGATCTCTACGGCGATCTTGCCTTCCCGCTGCAGGTGGCGATCCTGCTGTCCGAACCCGGCAAGGACTTCACCGGCGGCGAGTTCGAGCTGACCGAACAGCGCCCGCGCATGCAGAGCCGGGCCGAGGTGGTGCCGTTGCACCAGGGCGATGCGGTCGCCTTCGCGGTGCACAATCGTCCGGTCCAGGGCAGCAAAGGCAGCTACCGCGTCAATCTCAGGCACGGCGTCAGTAGGCTTCGCTCCGGCATGCGCCATACCGTCGGCATCATCTTCCACGACGCGAAGTGAGGGCTGCGTAGACTTCCTTCTCCCCTTCTCCCCTTGTGGGAGAAGGTGGATTGGCGCGCAGCGCCAAGACGGTTGAGGGGTGTTGGACGGAGCGCCGTCGTTGCCAAGCTGGAACACCCCTCATCCGTCGCCTTCGGCGACACCTTCTCCCACAAGGGGGAGAAGGGTGAGCGCGAGGCGCAACGTTGGAGCCCAGTCCTTCGGACCCAAATTCTTCATAGGAGTCCGAGGAACGGGCGGGTCAAGTGATCGCGGAAAGTCCGAATAAAAAAGATTCGCCCCACAAGATCTCTGTCATCCAATTGTTAACCAAGGTTCATACGATGAGCAATGTTGTCTCTCGGCCGGTGTGTGTTCGCCGGGCGGACGACTGTTGATATCTGCCAAGACTGAAAAGTAGATTTTTATTTGCGCAGTATAGTCGGGGATCGCCATGATGTTTCCAGCAAGCTTTGCGTCACTTCGGCGCAAATGGGCGAAGATAATGGGATCAAGTGGCGCCATCACGCTGGCTGTTGCCTTGATGATCGGGGCCGCTGCGCAGGCTGAGCCTATTCGCGGCGCTGGATCGACGCTGGCCGCCCCGATCATCGGCAAATGGGCAGCCGCCTACGAGAGCGCCCGCGCCGATGGCGGCGACTATATCTCGCCCGATTGGAAGGTCGACTATGAAATCGTCGGCTCGCTCGCCGGCGTCCTGCGTCTCGATCAGCCGGACATGGACTTTGCGGCGACGGATGCACCGATCAACGCCGCCGAGCTCAGGAAAACCGGCCGCCAGCAGTTTCCGATGGTGATGGGCGCCATCGCCGTCGTCGTCAATCTCGACGGCATTGGCCCGGGAAGCCTTCGCCTGACGGGGCCGCTTCTGGCCGACATCTATCTCGGCAAGATCCAGTCATGGTCCGATCCCGCGATCAAGGCGGCGAATCCGGATCTGACGCTGCCCGATCTTAGGATCAGCGTTCTTCACCGTAAGGATGGGTCCGGCTCGACATTTGTGTTCACGGAGTATCTGTCGGCGGTCAGCGACGAGTGGAAGAGCAAATACGGCGCCAACACACTGATCTCGTGGCCGCTCGGCGCCGATGCCGAAGGCACGCAGAACCTCATTCGAGCCGTGCATGACACGAAGGGGGCGATCGCCTATGCCGAATCCGGCCAGGCGCAGCGCGCCAGCCTTTCCTACGCGCTGATCGAGAACAAATCCGGCAAGTTCGTCAAGCCGGAGCCCGACGGCGTGCAGGCTGCTGCGACGTCCATCGACTGGGCGCAAACGACCGATTTCTTCGCTTCGCTGACCGATCGAGACGGAGATGCCGCCTATCCGATCAGCACGGCTGTGTTCGCGGTCGTTCAGGTCTCGGGCCGTTCGGAACATCGCTATCGCCGGGTGCACGACCTTTTCCGGCTCGCCTTCGCGCAGGGCGCCGGCGACGCCACCGCGCTCGGCTATGTGCCGCTGCCGAAGGCGCTCGTCGACCAGGTCGAACAATACTGGGCGAGGCAAGCGCCCGTCGGAAACTGAGCTGAAGAGCCAGGCTGCCTCGCGCAGCACCTGAACTGAACGTCATATCGCGCCGTGGTAACGGCTTGTTGGGGACTGCGTGACATGGACATAGATATCTTCAAGGACATCCTCGTGCCGGTGATCGGGGGGTTGGGCATCTTCATGCTCGGCCTCGACTTCATGGCAAACGGCATCCAGGCGCTTTCGGTCAACCGGATGCGCGCCTTTCTCGCCAAGGCCGCCGGAACGCCGATCAAGGGCGTGCTGGCAGGAACGCTGATCACCGGCGTCATCCAGTCGTCGACGGCGATGAGCGTCATGGTCGTCGGCCTGGTCAATGCCGGCGTCATCGCCTTGAGGCCGGCGATCAGCGTGATCATGGGCGCCAATATCGGCACCACGCTCGGCAACGGGCTCATCGCCCTGCCGCTCGGCCCGCTTGGATTGATCCTGGCCGGCGTGTTCTCGCTGGTCTACTGCTTCGCCAAAAGCGAAAAGGTCAAGAACATTGCGCTCGCCTGCATGGGCTTCGCGCTGATCTTCTATGGCCTCAACCTGATGACAGGCGGCCTGCGCCCGCTTCGCAACCTGCCCGAAGTCATGGCGCTGCTGCAAACGCTGACGGCCGACTCCTATGTCAACCTTCTCAAATGCGTGTTCATCGCCGCCGGCGTGACCGCCATGATCCATTCGTCCTCGGCGACGATCGGCATTGTGATGGGCCTTGGCGCCGCCGGCATTCTCGACTGGACGACGGCCGTCGCCTTCTCGCTCGGCGCCGATCTCGGCACCACGATCACCTCGTGGATGGCTTCGCTCAATCTTTCGAAGAACGCCAAGCGGACCGCTTACGCGCACATCTCGTTCAACATCATCGGCGTGTGCATCACCATCCCGCTGTTCTTCGTCTCCATGCAGGTCCTGGAATGGGCCATGCAGTTCTTCGGCGGCGATCCCGCCATCCCGGTGATCGTCGACGGCAAGGAGACCTTTCCCCTGGTGCCGGTCGCGGTCGGCCTCTATTCGACCTTCTTCAACATCTTCAATACATTGTTGCTGTTCCCGTTCATCGGTGTGTTCGAGCGGGTTCTGTCGCGTGTCGGCCACACGGATGCCGATGACGCGGAGGATTTCTCGACGCCTAGATTCCTCGACCGCAAGCTGGCCGGCGATTTTGCCAAGGCAATTCCCGCCGTTCAGCAGGAGACGGCCCGTCACCTCCAGGCCGGCGCCATGTTCCTCGACATCGCCCGCTCGTCCAAGAAGGCGCCGCCGGATCCGGGCGAGCACTATCTCGCTACCGACATCCTCAGCCGCGATATCCGTGCCTACACCGCCGAGCTGATGAAGGAGGATCTGCCCTACGACCAGCTCGACCTGATCGCCAGCCTGATCGAGGAAGCCGACTTCACGGCCGCCCTGACGGAATCGATGCATCAGGTGGCGCGCCGCGTTAGGCGCGAGAAGTTCAGCGGCCCGGCGCAGACCATCGTCGACGTCGCGTTGAGCAAGCTCGATGTTTCGCTGCGGGAGATCTTGCCGACTTACGGCATCTCCAACCCACAGATGCCGGCCGGCCATGTCAATCTGCCGGAAGTCGAGGAACTGCGTGCCCGCACGCTGGCGCTCGGACCAAATGCGGGCGCCGCCGAACGCGGCACGATCCTGGCCCTGCTCGGGTCGATCGAGCGCGCGGAAATCCTGATCCACCGCATCGATGCCGAGCGCAAATCCGTCAACCGGCAAAGCGTGCTCGCCCGTGCCTCGGCACGCAAGGAGGCCAGGCCGCAGTCGATGGGCGACACCGGCCTCAGCCCGGTTCCGGCCGAGTAGAGGGTCAAGGCCGGGCGGGGCTGCCCTTTACCTTCTCCCCTTGTGGGAGAAGGTGGATTGGCGCGTAGCGCCAAGACGGAAGAGGGGTGTTGGACGGATCGCTGTTGGTGCCAAGCTGGAACACCCCTCATCCGACCGAGCTTCGCTCGGCCACCTTCTCCCACAAGGAGACCTTTGCACAGAAGCCGAACGGTGA
>NZ_NPKI01000047.1 GCF_002284565.1 Mesorhizobium mediterraneum
CGTGCGCACGGCTCTCCAGGATGCGGCCTCGGTCGCCGGCCTGCTGGTCACCACCGAAGCCATGATCGCGGAGGCTCCGAAGAAGGAGTCGGCTGGCGGCGGCATGCCAGGCGGCATGGGCGGCGGCGGCATGGGCGGCATGGGCGGCATGGATTTCTAATCCAACCCATCAGCCTTCAGATACGGAAAGGGCGCCGAAAGGCGCCCTTTTTCGTTGCTATCGGACGATCATGCTCTGAGGTGACCCGAGAGACGTGTCGGATTGAGGAGCTTGATCACAAGCAAGGGGCGCGCATTCTACACGGGCGCGGCGGCGCAGAATCGCCGAGCGGTATCGGCAGGGCTCCACGCCGGCTTCGATGCGATGAAGGCCATAAAATATCAGCGTGCGGCTACAGCGACCTCTTTGGCCGGCAAGGCACCTTCTATCAGCGCGGCGACTTCATCGGCCACCGCCAGCACCGGGGCGCGGTCGCGGGTGGCGCGCGCGATCACCATCAGCCCTTCCAGCGATGATTCGACAAGCAACGCCAGAGCGTGAGCGCGGCGCTCGGGCACCCCTGCCCTGACGAAGGCCGCCTGCAGCAAGCCTACCCATTGCTGGAAAGCCGACCGGCATAATTCGGCCAGCTCCGGCATGTCGGCCGGCGAGTCCAGCACTACAGGCGCGACCGGACAGCCAAGCGTGAACTGGTTGTCCTCCAGCATGCGTGCGACCGCCTGGTAGATGTGGTGGACGGCCACCGCCGGGTCCTGCTCGGCGGCGAGCGCCTCACCCATCCATTGCGTGACCTTTTCGACGCTGTCGCGCGTCACCTCGATGACCAGTTGGTCCTTGCCGCCCGGAAAATGAAAATAGAGCGATCCTCTTGGCGCACCGGAGGCGCTCAAAATGTCGTTGAGCGAGGTGCCGTGATAGCCGCGCTGCCTCAGCAGCAGCGCCGTCGCCTCGATCATGCGGGTGCGGGTATCGTTCGCCATGTCAACCTCTGTCAGGAGTGAGCACTATAGGCCTTGCGCCGAATATGACAATCGGTCTATATATTATGTAGATCGGTCTATATATTGGATTTCATCGAAGAGGAGAAAAGCGAATGACCATCCGTGAAGCAGAAGCCCAATGGCAAGGGTCGTTGAAAGAAGGTTCGGGCCGGCTTCGGCTCGGCAGCGGCGTCTTCGAAGGTGCATATTCCTTCCCGTCGCGCTTCGAGAACGGTCCCGGCACGAACCCCGAGGAACTGATCGCGGCGGCGCAAGCCGGCTGCTTTTCGATGGCGCTGAGCGCCATAGCCGGCAGCGGCGGCCATGTCCCCGCACGGATCCACACCGTCGCCAAGGTGCACCTCGGCACGAGCAAGGCGGGACCGACGATCATCCGCATCGATCTTGAAACGGAAGCCGAAATCCCGGGCCTGGCGCCCGAGGAATTCCAGCGCCTTGCCCAGTCTGCGAAAGCGACATGCCTGGTCTCACGCGCTTTGGCTGGTGTGGCTGACATCACGCTCAAGGCCGACTTGGTCACGGCCGCGGAGAAATGAAATCAGGAGATACTGAGATGAAACAGGATAGCATCATGGTTGTCCATCCAGACGACCAATCCAGACAGACGGCCGAGATCATGCGGCGCTACAACGACATGTTCCAGCTTCATGATCCATCGACACTCCCGGGCCTGGTCGCAGAGGACTGCGTCATCGAAAATACCGTGCCGGCGCCGGACGGCGCCCGCCATGCCGGCCGGGAGGCGTGCGTGCGCCTGTGGTCGGCGATAGCCAGCGAACCCGGCACCCGCTTCGACATCGAGGAGACCTTCGTCGCCGGTGAGCGGGCGACAATCCGCTGGCGTTACTGGCGTGCCGACGGCAACTCCATCCGTGGCGTCAATCTGATGCGCGTAGCGGACGGGCTGATCGTCGAGGCGATGGGTTATGTGAAGGGATAGGTTTGGCGCTGCCCCCTCATTGCCCTGCCGGGCATTTCTCCCCGTATAGTGACGGGGGAAAAAGCTGCCTTCGCGAAAGATTTCGCCAATCTCAAGCGTTAAAGGAAGGATGCCAGGTTGCGGCCAGCCCCCTTCTCCCCGTCCTAGACGGGGAGAAGATGCCGGCAGGCAGATGAGGGGCGGCGCCAGCTTCGACGACTGCCCGCGATCCTTACTGTCTACCGGTCCGTCAGCGCCAGTTTTGCGCCGAGCGCGACGAAGGCGCCGGCGAAGGTGCGGCGCATCCAGGTCAGCACCATCGGCCGCGATACGACATGGCTGCGGATCGAGGCGGCGAAGATGCCGTAGCCGACGAAGACGACGAAGGTCAGAAGCATGAAGACGGTGCTGAGCTCCAGCATCTTCGACAGCGCATGCGGTTCGGTGGTGCTGACGAACTGCGGCAGGAAGGCGAAGAAGAAGATCGACAGCTTCGGGTTGAGGATGTTGATGAGGATGCCCGAGGTGATCACCTTGCCTACCGAGCGCGGCGCGACATCCTGCCCGACGTTCAAGCCGCCGCTCTCCTTCAACGTGTTCCACGCCATGTAGAGCAGGTAGGCGACGCCCAGATATTTGATCGTCTCGAAGGCGAGTGCGCTGGTGTGCAGCAACGCCGCCAGCCCGGTGATGGCGGCCGCCATATGCGGAATGATGCCGAGCGTGCAACCAAAAGCAGCGACAATGCTGGCGCGCGCGCCACGCGAAAGCCCGGCGCTCAGCGTATAAAGAACGCCGGTGCCGGGCGAAGCCACGACAATCAGCGACGTCAACAAGAATTCGATGCTCACGGCTGGTCTCCCGGCGTTGTCCTGCCACCGGCAACGTAGCCAGCGAAACGCGCGGGCACAAGCCAGCCCGAGGGCCGTTAGGCCTCATTTCGAATTTCGGCTCACGACCCTTCTTTGCCCTTTGTTCGGAGGACTTCTAAGGCAAGCATTGACCCCTGAAGCGACATTCGCATTGAGGTCAACAGCGAGTCTGATTGACTGGCTGCCGCATCGGCGCATAGTCGTCGACTAACGCGATGTCCCCTTTGGGGAACAGTCGTATGAGGGGAGGCAAGCCATGGAAGTCGCAGGTGGCGCTCGTGCCGACGTCCACGTCCCGTATATTCTCGTCCATTCCGATCGCGAGATCAGGCGTCTCAGCCATCAGGCGGGCATCATTAACCCGATCACGCGAAGAATCTTGCTGTCTGCGGGCATAAGTCCCGGGATGCGCGTGCTCGACGTCGGCTGTGGCGCGGGCGACGTTACATTCCTGGTTTCCGAGATGGTAGGCAGCGAAGGTCAGGTCATCGGCGCTGATCGGGCTCCAGCGGCCCTTGCGGCGGCGGAGGGGCGCGCGGCGACGCATCCGATCCAGAATGTCAGCTTCCGTGAAGGCGATCCCGCGGCACTCTCGTTCGACCGACCGTTCGACGCCGTGATCGGCCGCTATGTTCTGATGTTTCAAGCCGATCCTGTGGCCATCCTGCGAGGCGTCGCTCGCCATCTCCGGCCTGGAGGGATCATCGTCTTCCATGAGCCGGATTGGGACGGCTGTCGATCCAGCCCGCCGGCGCCGACCTACGACGACTGCTGTCGATGGATCGTCGAGACGTTCCGGCGCAGCGGTATCGAGACCAACATGGGTATCAAGCTCGATGCGGCATTCCGCGCGGCTGGATTGACCGCGCCCTCAATGCACTTGGAGGCGGTCGTTGGAGGAACCAAGAGCGGTTTCGGATGGTCACACCAGACCGCTGAACTCATTGTCACGATGCTGCCGGAAATCCAGAGCCGGGGAGTTGCGACGGCCGCTGAGGTCGATATTGAAACCTTGGGACAGCGCATGCAGCGCGAAATCGAGGCGGGTAGCGTGATCGTGAGCCGCTCGGAAGTGGGCGCCTGGTCGCGTGCCCCGACCTAGCCATGACAAAACTGGAGCGACAGGGTAGCCCGTAACAATCCTTCTCCTGGGTTCTGGGCTGCTGCCTTGCAGGAAGACCAAGGCGAATGTCCCGCTCCTGGCAACGTGCTTGTTCTCGCAGATGAACCGAACAGCGACTTCCCACCCATCCCGGGCGCTCCCTCGTCTGATCGCTTCCTCAGGCGAACCATGCACTGCTTGCCCTGGTATCACCATGATCGGCCTGACCTTCGAACGACCCCTCGCTGCGAAAGAAACCAGTCTGGAACGCTTCTTGACGACGATGCCGTATAAGCTAGAACTTGTCCTTGCGCCGTGACCACCTCCTCCTGAAGCAGGATAACCGTCATGTGTCACAAATCCTTTGGATCGCAGGAGCTGACAAAAGGCGAGGTCGTGGCGCATGCCGTGTCCTTCGCCGCAGCCGTTTTCTCTGCCCGCACGGCTTTCATGATCCTTCGCTCAGGCAGAGAAATGCTTGCGGCAGCCCTCGTGCTCGGACTTTGCGCAACTGCGGCCGCTGACGACGTGCTTTTCGAAAACGTCCGCATCTTCGACGGAAAAGGCGCTGCACTTTCGGCCCCATCCAATGTGCTGGTCGAGGGCAATGTGATCGCGCGGATCTCGACAAGTCCCATCGCGGCCGAAGACGCGCGGCGCATTGCCGGCAACGGGCGAACGCTAATGCCGGGGCTGATCGATGCGCATTGGCACGCAATGCTGATTGCGTCCACGCCGGCAGAGGCGATGGGCGACGTCGGCTTCGCCAATCTTGCGGCCGGCGACGAGGCAACGGATACGCTGATGCGCGGCTTCACCACCGTTCGCGACGTGGGCGGGCCGGCGTTCGGCCTCAAGCGCGCGATAGATCAAGGCATCATAGCGGGACCACGCATCTATCCGTCCGGAGCCATGATCACCGTGACCAGCGGGCATGGGGATTTCCGCCAGCTCAGCGATTTGCCTCGGACGATCGGCGGCTTGTTCACTCCCATGGAGAGGAACGGCGGCAGCATAGTTGTGGACAGCCCCGACGAGGTGCGTTTGCGTGCCCGCGAGCAGTTCATGCAGGGGGCCGCGCTGCTGAAGTTGACAGCGGGCGGCGGAGTGTCGTCGCCCCACAGCCCGCTCGACGTCACCACCTTCACCGAGCCCGAACTGCGGGCCGCCGTTGAAATTGCCGAAAATTGGGGCACCTACGTCGCCGCGCACGCCTTCACCTCGGATGCGATCCGGAAGGCTATCGCGGCTGGCGTTAAGTGCATCGAACACGGCTTCCTCATGGACGAGACAACCGCCAAGCTGATCGCCGAAAAGGACATTTGGCTGAGCTTGCAGCCGCTTCCAGAATTGATGAGGACAGGCCTCCGGGAGGGTTCGGTCGAGCGAGCCAAGGCCGATGAAGTGTGGCCGGGCATTGGCAGGACCTACGAACTCGCCAAGAAATACAAGATCAAGACGGCATGGGGCACCGATGTCCTGTTCTCCCGCGCGTTGGCGAAGCAGCAGGGGGCAATCCTGGCGTCGCTCGTCCGTTGGTACACGCCTGCCGAAGCGCTCGTCATGGCGACCGGGACAAATGCCGAGCTGCTCGCGCTGTCGGGCCGTCGCAACCCCTATCCGGGGAAACTCGGCGTGATCGAAGAAGGCGCGCTCGCGGACCTCCTGCTCGTCGAAGGCAATCCGCTGGAGAACCTCGACGTGGTGGCCGATCCAGCCAACAACTTCAAAATCATCATGAAAGATGGCCTGATCTACAAAAACGCTATCTAGGCCCGTTACTACAGCGTCGACAGCCCATGCGCCTTGCGCGCCATCAGGCAATCGTCGCCACCGGGCATGCAGGCGCGGCAGACGTCCGGTCGGACCTCGTAGATGCCACAGGCGGTCGACTTGCCGACCTCGCCGGAAAGCGCCGAGCAGCGCACGCCGTCGCAGCGCATGCCGGCTTCGTCGGCAGCCACATAGTCTTGCGGGATCCGGTCGAGCTGAGCGTCATCCTCAGTCGAAAAGCGGGGCCATTCGGCCGAATAGGAACAGCAGGCGCCGCAGCTCTGGCAATCGAAGAGAGGGGCGGCGCTCGCCAGGGCAAGCGGCCCTGACGCAACGGGATCGGCGTTTCGCGGCAAGGGCGCTATTTCTTCTTCCTGGTCTTGCGCGATGCGACATCCGCCGGCGACTTGAACAGATCGGTCGCGGCCTCGGCGGTGACGTCGGCTTTCGGCGCGGCGGCCGGCTTGGCCGGCTTGGCGGCAGCGGTTGCTGCCGGCTGATCCTTGGCGGAAAATTTTATGGCCATATCAATCCTCGTCAGAGAAACGCGATGATGGCGCATTCGGGTTGCGAAGGCGGCCGATCAGCGCCGAGACCGCCGTGATGTTCATTTCCTCGGGCGACCAGTTCCTGGCCTCCTCGATGTGCCGGGGCGCCAGCTCGCGATGCGTGCTGCCGCTATAGGCGGCATCCTGATGGGTGACCCGCTCATGGGTCTTGGCATTTTCGCGGACATACTCGATCAGATAGTTCGGGCATTCGGAGCGGCCACGCACGCCGAGCCTGACCTGGGCATCGCCATGGGCGCGCCTGCAGCGCTCGAGCTTTTCGAGCACGCGGCGGACATATTCGACCGGCTTGTCGAGTTCTCCCACGACATCGGCGATGGTCGAATCGGCGGCGATCGCCTTTTGCGGGACGCGCTTGGTGGCCATCAGCGTTTGCCCACGCGCTTCGGCGAGGCGGGGAGCGCGGCGGCCGCAGCCATCTCGTCGGCTTCCTTTTCCAGGCGCAATTCGCGCAGCCGCGCGGTCTTGGCTTCCCGGGCCTGGCTGACAGCATCCTGTTCGGAAATGATGCGGTTGAGCGACATGGACTGGGTCTGGGTCTTGCTGAAGATGGATTCGGCCTGGTCGCGGGATTTCTTTGAAGTGGCGGTCAAGGTCTTTCTCCCGGTTCGGAGCGTAATGCCGAAAATGGCGAGACCGGTCTTTCGACCAGGACCACGCACAAAGCAATACGGCAGTCGGATTCAAATTGCTGGAGCACCCTTAACACGTTCAAGCGAACGCGCGGTGCTCTTTTCGAACTTTTGAAGCGCCCCAAACGCAAAAGGCCAGGCATTGCCTGACCTTCCGCTGGAGCGCCGCGCGTCCTTTTGGACGCGCTGACACTTTTTCATCTGCGCATGATCCTTCGGAAACGAAGTCTCCGGGGTCACGCTGGAATCCGCCATTCACCGGTGCCGGTACATCCGTGGTCACCGGCGAGGCTGAATTCCGTTTTAGGCCGCCTTCAACTGATCGGCGGACATCTTGCCCGACTTGTTGTCGCGGACCATCTCATAGCCGAGCTTCTGGCCCTCGACGATGTCGCGCATTCCGGCGCGCTCTACGGCCGAGATGTGGACAAAAACGTCGGCGGAGCCGTCGTCAGGTTGAATAAAACCAAAACCCTTGGTGGCGTTGAACCATTTAACTGTGCCTGTGCTCATAACGAACCCTTTCCGTGGCAAATATTCATTCGCCGTCATGCGAATGCACAACAACGTTTGTCTCGATTTTGATGGGGGAAGTTCGTCAAAGGCGCGCCTGAGCACGCGGATAACAAAAGTCAGTCAAACAAATATCGACGAATTTCTTATAGACTTCTTTTGACGCCGTGTCAATTTTTGCTTTCGCCGCCCGGCGGACCGATCGCCGCCAGCTTGGATTAAGCAAGGATTCGATGGCGGATTTGGCGCCGAAACCGGTCGAGCGTCAGCTGTCGAAAAAAATCGCACCATGCCGGGAACCATTTTGGCATCCATGCATTTTGGGTATCGTCAGCAGTTCACGAGAGCAATCTCAGGAAAGGCTGACACAAAGGACGCCTCCCGTGCAATAAAACGCGCGAGGGGCGTTCTTTTATGGCGAGCGGCAATCGCCGCTTAGCGCCGGCGAGCCGGACGGCTCCGGCCATCGCGGACCCGTGGCCTCGGAACCGAAAAACCAGCCGCCCGTTTGCCCAGGACAAAGGCAAATTAAACCCCAGGAGATGCGGCCATGGTGAACAAGGATCAGGTTGCGGGCCTAGCCAAGCAGATCAAAGGCTCCGTGAAGAAAGCCGCCGGCAAGGCCACCGGCAACAGGCGCGTCCAGGCTGAAGGCTCGGCCGACAAAATCGCCGGCAAATTGCAGAAGGCCTATGGCGACGTGAAGGACAGGGTCAGAAAGGCGCTCTGATCGCTGCGCTGCCGCTTTCAACAGCGATGAGGAAGCGGCTTAAGAGCGGTTCAGCTTTTGATAGAAGCGCCGAACCGCTCTAAGTGTTTGCTTTTACGCAATTCCGGACGGAAAACCGCTACGCACTTTTCCTGGAATTGCTTTAGGCGGTTTGCTGTCTGCTTCAGTTGCCGCCGTTAGAAGTTCAGGCTCTTCGAGAAAGCGTTGGTGAAGGCGACCTCGCCATGATCGCCGATGGCTTCACCAAGCACCACGTCCATGCTGTCGCTGGTCACCCGCGCCAGCGCGAAGCCGCCCATATAGGCGGCCTTCGGCTTGAACAGATCGACCCCGTCGCGGCGGTAGATCATCGGCACCTCGTGCTGGTGACCGTGCAAGATAGCGACGACATTGTAGCCCTTCAGCGCCGCCAGCAGCGCCTGCCGGTCCGCTTCGCTCCACCAATGCGGCGGGCCAGGACCGTCATCGTCGAAGGTTCCTTTGGCGGCATCCCATCGTTCGATCGAAAAAACATCCCAGCCATAG
Organism: Mesorhizobium mediterraneum; assembly: GCF_002284565.1. Classification (GTDB taxonomy): domain Bacteria; phylum Pseudomonadota; class Alphaproteobacteria; order Rhizobiales; family Rhizobiaceae; genus Mesorhizobium; species Mesorhizobium mediterraneum. Next base: position 8,638 of record NZ_NPKI01000047.1, read on the forward strand.
TGTTGGAAGAGGATGACGGGGCGGCCATCCGCCGCATAGGTCGCCAGATCCTGCTTCAGCCATGGCAGGCTGGAGAGCGCGCCATGGCCGGTGTCGCCGGCAAAACGGTGCGTCTGGATGAGATGCAGGCCACCCCAGTCCCAGGAATAGCAGTCGGTATCGACATCGTAGTCGGTCGCCGGCACCGGCGGCTTGAAGAACACGCCCGGGCGGTGGTTGACCTCGACATAGTCTCGCAATTCGCGCCTATACCAGTCGACATGAGGTGGCGGGCCATTCTGGTCGAGATCATGGTTGCCGAGCCCGACATAGACCGGCATGTGCACGCGATCCGGGCCGACGCCTTGCTGATAGCGCTGGCTGAACTGGAGAAGCTGCGTGCCCTCGCTGGGCTGGGTGATCTGGCCGCCGCCATCGTCGGTCATGTCGCCGCCGACGACGAGGCCGAGCGGCGTGGCGATGCGGCTGCCGGCCGAACGGAAGCCGGTGGCGACGCCGTTGATTTCGGCCGGCCATTCCTTGTCGTCGATGGCGTTCAAGGCGGCGATACTGCGCAGCAAGGCAGCGTCGGTCTTGCCTTCCTGCTGGCAATTGGGGCTCAGCCCGCTGGCCATGCGGCAGGCATGGACATCGGCGATAAACAGGAAGGTGGCGTCGACGGGCGGACTGCGCTGCCCGGTCTGACCGAGCGCCGGTCGCGCAACGGCGCCGGCCGCAGCAAACCCTACCGCCTGCGCCAGGAAGCTGCGCCGGGAGAGTGATCCTGCCGAGATGCGATTCATGGCGCGAAATTCAGCACAGCCGGCGCCTCTTCGTCTAGTTGCCTCGAACAGTATGTCGACACGGTGCCGCAGGTCTGGCATTCCTTCCCGGTGCTGCACTCAACTTACACGGGCAGAGGAGGACGCCATGAAGACTATATCCATCGGCACGACACTCACAATCCTGGCGAGCGCCGCTCATGGTGCCGAGTGCATCGACGCCAAAGCCGCCAAGGCCGGCTTCGTTCTCGAAAGGCCCGGCATCCATAGCGAGTTTCGACCGGCGGCGGGTGGAATGGTGTCGGTTGCCAACGAATACCAATCCCAATCGCCGCAGACGCAGTTTCTGTTCGGCGGCCTGATCGAGGTGTTTCGCGACAGCGAGACCGGTCAGCTTGCCATGATCCCGCTTTCCGATCTCAGAAAGCTGTTTCCGCTCAAGGCCGGGGCGAAAAGCAAGACCGTATTCGTTCGCCTCGCACCCGACAAACAGCCGAAGGGCACTGAGACGCTCGAGATCAACGTCAAGGGCAAAGAGACGTTCGGCCTGGGCGACTGCAAATACAACGTGCTCGCCGTCAGGCAGACGATCAAGAACGAGGCCGGCAAGACACAGGATGAATTCACCGCGCTCTACGCGCCCGACCTGCAAGCCGTTCTGGCCAGGCGCTATGACGAGGGCACCAACGCCGAAAGCGTGGTCGGCTACGAGATCATCAAACCGCTACCGAATTAGGCTCCGGCAGGGCAGAGGGCTGACGCCCGGCATCAAACGACCCTGTGCTGCCGCAGCAGCACCCTGCGACGTCGCTTCGCAATTGCTCCGCCCTTGGAGGACGAAGCTGGGGAAGCTCCCTGCTCCAGCGCGTTCAGGCAATCGCGCAGCACACCGGAATCCTGCGCCGTCTTGGCCATCGACATGGCGCCGGAATAGGTGGCGGCCGCGAGCGCGGCGAAGCGCTGCGGATCGGTGTCCTGCTCCCTGCCCGCTTGCTGGTCGGCCCTGATCTTGTCAGCGATCGCCTCGCGCCATGCCGAAAAAATGGCGGCAAGAGCAGCGCGAAAATCCGGATCGGCGAGCGACAGTTCATGCGCCAGATTGTTGAGCGGGCAGCCGCGCACGAAACCCTGCTGCTCCAGTTCCGTTGCCACGGCCTCGAACACGCTGCGCACGCCCTCGCGCGCCGAGCCAGCCGCCTGCAGCGGGGCGATCCATGTTTCTTCTACGGCTGCCGCCACTCGCTCCTCGATCACCGCCAGCGCAAGCGCCTTCTTGGTCGGGAAATGATGATGCAGCGCGCCGCCAGTGACACCCGCCGCTGCCATCAGGTCACCGAGGCTGGAAGCGTGGTAGCCGCGCGCCTGAAAGGAGGCTTCGGCGACATCGAGCACGCGTTTGCGCAGGCCTTCCGGGTCGTTGGTGCGTTTCCCGGGCCGCACCTTTGGGCGAGCGGTAATCTCTGCTGACATCTCCACACGATAGCAGATTGACAAAACAGGACAACCGGTCTGTTTTAGAACAGGATGATCACCCTGTTTTGGAGATTACGCGATGAGCCTGCCCCTGAATGCCCCGTCGAAATCCGGCCTCAACGCCTCGCCGGTCGTCGAGCTCAGGCAATACACGCTGAAACCTGGCCGGCGCGAGGCGCTGATCAGCATCTTCGACGGGCACCTGATCGAGGGTCAGGAAACGGCAGGGATGACCATCATCGGCCAGTTCCGCGATCTCGACCGGCCTGACATGTTCGTCTGGCTGCGCGGCTTCGACGGCATGGAAGCGCGCAAAAAAGCGCTGACCGCGTTCTACGAGGGACCGGTGTGGGCCGCTTGGCGCGATGCCGCCAACGCCACGATGATTGACTCCGACGACGTGCTGTTGCTGAAACCGGCATGGCCGGGCGCGGGCTTCGACCTGACGGACTCGCAACGGACAGCCTTGCCGGCTTACGAAAAGCCAAGCAGAGACAACCGCTTGTCGGATATTGTTGTCATTAAGATTCATCATCTGCGGCCCGGCGCCGAAGTCGATTTCGCCAGCCGCTTCGAAACTGATGCCGAGTCCGTGCTGGCGGCACCTGGCGCGCGGCCACTCGCTGCGTTTGTCACCGAGCATGCCGAAAACAGCTTTCCCCGCCTGCCGGTTCGATCAGGCGAAAACGTTTTTATCAGCGTCACGGGTTTCGACAGCGCCGACGCCCATGCCCGTCATGAAGCAGCGCTTGCCGCCGCGCCGGCCTGGCAGGCATTGCAGTCGGACCAGGTCAGACCGACGGAAACGCTGCGTCTTTCGCCCACCTCACAATCGCTGCTCGGACGGTGACCTGTCGTGAGGACGTCTCACGACCCGTATGAAACGTTGCCTTCGTTGGACTACCGTTTCGAACGCGTCAGTTTCCGAAGATTGGACTTCAAATTGCCGCCGGCAGCCACGTGGCCTTCAAGCAAGCGGGCCCATGTGGCCACCGCGGCCGAGCGCGTCAGGTTGGTTTGCGCGAATTGCTGCGCCTCCGCGGCTATTTCGGCCTCCATTTTCGGATTGGCACGCAACCATTCGATACGCTCGACCAGGTCGGACATGTTCCGTGCCACAGGGACGTAGTGACGAAACGGCTCGATGTTCCCGAAGAACCACTCATGCCATGGTCGTTCCTGCATCAGCACGACGCGCTTGGTGTGGAACAGCAATTTCAAGCGCCCGCTATAGCCCGCACCTTCGACGTCAATCATGTATCTGTATGTCGCTACCTGCTCCTCCATGGTCTTGAAAGCGCCAGAATATTGCACGGACGCGGAGTCGTAGTCAGGCGCGGTGTCATAAGCCTCCAGGAGATCGGGCCGGACCGTCGCAGCCTGGACCGTTGCCTTGCGCGCATCGTTCATGCAGCGCCCTGCCCAAAACGCACTGTTCTTGCGCGGCTGCCCTTCCGACGCGACTGCCATCGCCGACGTTTTTTGATCGTAGTCGTCGAATTTCGCCTCCGGCCAGCCATTGAAGATGAAATCAGGCGCGGCAATCTCGGCATAACCGTCTGCCGAAGAAAAGCCGAACCGCGTCCGGAAATACCTGGGTCTTTTTGCAAACGGCACATCGGCCAAGTTGACATAGAAAGATGGGATGCTACGAACGCCTAGCAATGCCAGCGCCTCGGCTATAAGGGTCAGCACTTGTATGTGCCTTTGAAGCCAGACGGCGCGGAAACTTGCCTGCAGCCTTCCCTTGCTGAACCGGCAGTACATTTCACCTCGATTAAGCCTATGCACCAAACCCCGCCCCTGTTCGGCGATGCGAACAGGAATGGGTAGGTTCGGGATCACTGCGTCGAGGCCTGCCATTTCAATGATGCTCTTCTGCGAGGTTATGTGCGGATTTTGATCGTAGGTGCCGGTGTGTCAGGCGCGACTTTGGCCAGATCGCTTGCTGACGCCGGCAATCCGGTTCGGGTTGTCGAGGCAAAGCCGCATCCCGGTGGGCACTGCCACACCGAGCGAGACGCGCGGACCGGCATCATGAAGCATGCGTTCGGACCGCATATCTTCCATTCCGACGATATGGATGTCTGGTCGTTCGTTTCACGATTTGCAGAATTCAGGCCTTTTGCGTTGGAGGTGAAGGCCAATGTGGCCGGGCGGCTGTTCTCGCTTCCAATCAATCTAAACACGTTGAACCAATTTTTCGGAAGGCAGTTCACCGCAGAGGACGCGCAGGCGCATATTCGGAATCTTTCGGTACCACTGGACCATGACCCTCGAAATTTCGAAGAGCAAGCAATCTCAAGTATAGGTGAGGCACTTTATAACGCGTTTTTCAAGGGCTATACGCAAAAGCAGTGGGGGCGTCCACCCGACCAGTTGCCAGCCGATATTTTCAAGCGGTTGCCATTACGCTTTACCAAGGACAACAATTACTTCCACCATTCTCGGATCGGAATTCCGCAGGAAGGCTATACCGCCTTGGTGGAAAAGATGCTTCGACATCCGCTCATCACGGTCGAGTATGATACCAAGTTCCGCCGTGACGGCGGCGATCATGAATTTGATCAGGTCTTTTACACGGGCGGACTGGACGCCTTCTTCAATTTCGAATTCGGACGACTTCCCTACAGGTCGCTGCGATTCGAGGATTTTATCGTGACGGGAGATTTTCAGGAAAGCGCAATCGTGACCTATCCCGATCCCGAGGTCCCATACACTCGGATTTCCGAACACAAAAAATTCGCGCCGTGGGAAACACACGAGAAGAGCCTGTGTTCCCGTGAATTCAGCTTCGAATGCGGCGAAAACGACGTTCCATTCTATCCCGTGAATCTGGCAGCCGGATCGGCGTTGCTGGATCGCTACCGGTATGAGGCCACGCAACTCCGCAACGTGAGTTTCGTAGGCCGCCTTGCGACGTTCAAATATCTCGATATGGACGTTGCCATTGGACAGGCGAGGCATGCTGCGGCAGTCACAATCGGCTGTCTTACCACCGATCTGCCGGTGCCGGCCTTCTTTCAGCCATAAGAAACCAAGAGAGCTACGCGTCAAAGCTTTCCGCCCTGCGGCAGCAAGACAAGTATTTGATGAGCATGCGCTCTGAGGTGAGTCTAGATATGTCGCAAAATCCGTGCTTCTTTTTCGCTGCCGATCAAAATTACTTCCCATACGCTTGCTTGGCCGCGCGCCGTGTGTTGGACGTATCCGGCCCAATCAAGGGCTTTCTTCTTCAGACTGGTGCCGGCGCAAAAGACCTGGAGGTCGGTGAGCGCTTGCTAGGGTCCGCGGTCAGCATCCTCGACGTGTCGAAGTTCATGGAGGCGACGAATTTTGATCCGGGCCATCTGACCTTGGCGACCTATATCAGGCTGTTCGCAGATCAATTGCCTGAGTTCGAGCCTTACGATCGTATCGTCTATGCCGACAGCGACGTGCTCTTCAATCGATCGATAGCCGACCTTACCCACACGCAACTGCACGCGCCGTTGCTGGCCGCTCACGACGAGCAGAGCTATTTCGACGCGAAGTACCGGAAGCACCTGCCGATGAAGCCGGGCGCACCAAAATTCAATGCGGGCGTGCTGGTGTTCAACATGCCGCTGGTGCGGCGAGAGGGGTTGTTGCAGAGAACTCGAGAACTCTCCTCGCAGCATACCTACGGGCTGGATCAAGGCGCGCTCAACGTTGCCTTTGAAGGCAGATGGCAGACTATGCACCCCAACTGGAACGTCATGACGAATTTCAGCAGTCAGATATCGTTCGGCAAGTCGTTCGCGCGTCATTTCACGCGGGGTAAACCCTGGTCGCAGCGTTCAATCGGCGTCGAGCCCGAAGCCTTGGCCATCTATCGCCAACTCGCAAAGGATACGCCTTGGGCCGGTCATTTCGCCCGGCAGCCGCGGTTCGCCCTCAAAAGCTTCACCCGAAAGCTCGATGCCATCACCGGCTTCCTCATCAATGACGAGAAGCGCAAACGAAGGTCCCGGTTTGACGCCGAACAGGTCAGCAGGATTTTTGCCGATCATGCGGACCGGTTCATGATGGCCGCGCAATATCCCGAGCGCGTTGCCGGGATCGCAAGGTAAGACCAAAAGCAGCCAGTCGGCCGGCTAGGCGCGTGTATCGCTCAGTTAGCCGAACATCAGTCGGCAATGCTTGGGGGAAGCGAAATCGTGTATTTCGGTGCCCGGCTCCTTTTGAGCTTGCGCCACGGCCTTAGCCGGTCTTTCAACGGGATCACAGGTGTTTTGTAAGACTGCGGGACAAGGCCGGCGAGCCTATAGTAGCTGTCAAGAATATTGGTTTGAAGCAGACGGCGTTCCTGGGTGAAGAAGCTGAAATGCGCTACGACCAGATCGCCGAGCACTTTGCCCGGGCGATCGAGCATCGCCGGCAGCGTTGCTGATAGCCACTCTTCCTCGCCGCCACTACCGCTCTTCGGCGGAATAAAAAGATCACCCAGTTCCACTATGTCGGATCCAAAGAAGCCGATCGCGTTGATCGAAAAGCGCGACAGCCGGATCTCCCGGTCCGGCACGCGGAAATCGCCGAGTCTGTTGGCTTTGACGGCTTCGATGAAGACCGGGTGAAGCGCCATCGGAAAACTAGCGTGGGCCCACGAGAATTCGCATGCCGCCTGACACGTAAGTGGCCCGTCGACCAAGACCCTGGAAAGATACTTGATCAGCGTGTTGCAGATTGCGTTGTTGATGATCAACGGCGCATACCACAGAGCCGACCCCCTTTCGCTTGCTACCCTCTCCATGAATCTAGGGAAGAAGCCATCTTCCAGAAAAACCACATCGTCGTCGAGGCGCAAATAGAAAGCGTCCGGATCGTCGCAGAAGCGAAAGAAGTCGCCGATCGCGTTGTTGCTGCCATCAGCATCAGGAAGCGTTTTTATCCTGCAACGCGTGTCTGTCGCAGCCAGCTGTTGGAGATAGGCACGATCGACCTCGTTGCGGCAATTGTCCCACAAATGCCATTCGTATACTTCAGGGCTCTTCAGTACATAATGGCTGAGCAGGCGGAGATATTTCTCGCGACCGGCCGGTGTCACAACAATCAATTTCACGAATAGGATGTCCTGTCATAGCCGCGCATCGGCTCGGCTGTTGCCTTGCCGTTTCTACTCCCGGCGAGATGATCGATATCGCCGCTTTGCTCAAACCACAGCGGTGGTCACAGTGCCAAGAGAATCGCCGGCATAAATGTCTCCCTGATCGTCGCGCAGGATTTCACGCACCGCTCACAGGGCGCATCGCAGGCACAGCCGAAGATTCCATGTTGGCCGAGCGCCATTCAGAAACCTGTTCTCGAAACCATTCAAGGGTCAGCCTAACGCCTTCTTGATAGCTGACCTTCGCTCCCCAGTCTGGAAGAACACGCCTGGCCAGAGTCAGGTCCGGGCATCGATTTGTGGGATCCTGGGGAGCTGGCGGATGATGCTCGACCCGGGAACCTGGAACGAGCGAACAGACGAAGTTTGCGATCTCCAGCACAGACACCTCGCAATCGTTTCCGATATTCAAAGTGCCCCGGTACGATATGTTGTCGCGCCAGAAAAAACGCTCCAAACCGTCGACGATATCCTCGACATAACCCCAACTGCGGGATTGAAGACCGTCGCCATAGACCGTCAGGATTCCGGTGGTCAGGGCTTGGCTGATAAAATTCGATATAGCGCGACCATCGTCGATACGAGTTCGCGGTCCATATGTGTTGAACAATCTCGCGACACGGACATCGAGTCCGCTGATGCGCTGAGATTCAAACAACAGCGCTTCGGTGCAGCGCTTGCTCTCGTCGTATGACGATCGGGGTCCTATGCAATCCACCGAGCCCCTGTAGCTCTCCGGCTGCGGAGAGACCAAGGGGTCGCCATAGACTTCCGACGTCGAAGTGAAGCAGAAGCGACCACCCGGTTTGAGTAGCGTCAGAAGATTCAGCGCGCCCCCGATGTTGGCCTTGATCGTGCGTACCGGCTCGCGCATGTACCATGATGGAGAAGCAGGCGACGCCAAGTGCATGATTTCATCGAAGCGCTGGTGCGATGCGAAGCTCTCGGCGTCTTGTACTTCCAGGCTCAGTCGCGGATCATTGATATGCTCAATGTTCTGCTGCACTCCGGTCCACAGATTGTCGACGACAACCAACTTTCCCAGGTCGGCGCGCAGCAACAGGCGATCGACCAAATGCGATCCGATGAAGCCGCAGCCTCCAGACACCAACACGCTCCGCGACATGGAGTTTCTCCTCGACATTCGGCCATTCAACAAACAGCCGAACTGTTTTCTCGGAGGACGCCATACACGCATTCAGTCCAAAGCCATAAGTTTTTCCTGCCAGTGCACTTTATCCGCGCCGCGCTAGTTCGGATGAGGGTGTTCGAGTGGATCGCCCGCGTTGGAGTTTCTTCCACATACCTCAACCGTCTCGGCGCCAACGCGCCGATCCACCTTCTCGATAGCGAGAGAAGAAAGAAGATTCTCCTTCAACCGATTTGCATCCTTGCCGCCCGCAATCTCCGCTTGAAGCCATTTGTGCAACGCGATACGCCGGTCCCGAATTCGACAGACCGGAGAGACCAAGTGAGCGCGCCAGAGACCAGAACCGAAACCGACACGTTCGGTCCCATCGAGGTCGCCGCCGACCGCTACTGGGGCGCACAGGCGCAGCGTTCGCTGGGAAATTTCAAAATCGGCTGGGAAAAACAGCCAGCGTCGATCGTTCGCGCGCTCGGCATCGTCAAGCGGGCGGCGGCCGAAACCAATATGGAGCTGAAGCGGCTCGATCCGGCTATCGGCAAAGCGATCATCGAAGCCTCTCAGGAAGTCATCGACGGCAAGCTCAACGATCATTTCCCGCTGGTCGTCTGGCAGACCGGCTCGGGCACGCAATCCAACATGAACGCCAACGAGGTGATCTCCAATCGGGCGATCGAACTGCTGGGCGGTGTCATGGGATCCAAGAAACCGGTGCACCCCAACGACCACGTCAATATGAGCCAGTCGTCGAACGATACCTATCCGACGGCCATGCACATCGCCTGCGCCGAGCGCATCGTGCACGACCTGTTGCCGGCGCTCAGGCATTTGCACGCCGCGCTGGAGGCCAAGACCAAAGCTTTTGCCCACATCATCAAGATCGGCCGCACGCATACGCAGGACGCGACGCCCCTCACCCTTGGCCAGGAATTCTCAGGCTATGCCGCGCAGGTCGCCTCATCGATCAAACGCATCGAGATGACGCTGCCCGGCCTGCAGGAACTGGCGCAAGGCGGCACCGCCGTCGGCACCGGTCTCAACGCGCCGGTCGGTTTTGCCGAGAAGGTGGCGGCGCGCATTGCTGACATCACCGGCATCGCCTTCGTCACGGCGCCGAACAAGTTCGAGGCGCTAGCGGCCCATGATTCCATGGTGTTCTCGCATGGCGCCATCAACGCCTGCGCTGGCGCCCTGTTCAAGATTGCCAACGACATTCGTCTGCTCGGCTCCGGCCCGCGCTCCGGCCTTGGTGAACTGTCGCTGCCGGAAAACGAGCCGGGTTCATCGATCATGCCGGGCAAGGTCAACCCCACCCAGTGCGAGGCGTTGACGCAGGTCTGCATCCAGGTGTTCGGCAACAATGCGGCTGTGACCTTCGCCGGCAGTCAGGGCCATTTCGAGCTCAACGTCTACAACCCGCTGATGGCCTATAATTTCCTGCAGTCGGTGCAGCTGCTCGCCGACGCCTCCATCTCCTTCACCGACAATTGCGTTGTGGGCATTGAGGCGCGGGAAGACAACATCAAGGCCGCCCTGGACCGTTCGCTGATGCTGGTGACAGCACTGGCGCCGACCATCGGCTACGACAATGCCGCCAAGATCGCCAAGACCGCGCACAAGAACGGTACAACCTTGCGCGAGGAAGCGCTGGCCACCGGGCTGGTCACCGAAGCCGACTACGACCGCCTGGTGCGGCCGGAGGACATGACGCATCCCGGGTGACGTGACGTCATCCCCGATGATTTTTGCGCTGATCGCAGAAACGTTACTGCTGTGAACGATCTGTAACCAAATCCGCATCTTTGGTGAACAGTCGACCTGCTCTATCTGGATGGCACTACAACCCCTTCCGGAGAGAGTCACCATGTCCACCAACACGTCCGTTGCCGGTTCCGGCACCGTTTCCAACGCCTCGGCCACTATCCTGCTTGGCCGCGTCCTGCTTTCAGTCATCTTCGTGCTTTCCGGTTTCGGCAAGCTTACCGCGATCGCCGGCACCGCAGGCTACTTCGGCAGCATGGGCCTGCCGATGCCGACCGTAACGGCTGTTGTCGTCGGCCTGATCGAGCTGCTCGGCGGTCTCGCCATCCTCATCGGTTTCCAGACCCGGATCACCGCCTGGGTGCTGGCAGTCTTCACTGTCGCCACGGCGCTGGTCGCCCACACCGGCTGGGCCGATCAGATGCAGATGATCAGCTTCATGAAGAACCTGGCGATTTCCGGCGGTTTCCTCGTGCTGGCTTCCTCGGGCGCCGGCGCCTATTCGGTCGACGCCAAGCGCGGCTGACGCAAGCTAGTAGCTGTTGCAGCAAGGGGCGCGGAATTTTCCGCGTCCCTTTTTCGTTGTCGATCTACCAGACTGTCGATTGGCCGGGCCGAGTGGCCTGGCCCGAATTTCCGCTAAGATCGAGGGCGTCGGGGAGGAACAGACCAACCGGCGTGGCCGACATCGGAGGTGACCAATGCCCCGCAATGCGCTGCTTCTGCTTTCCCGTCTTCTGCTTGCCGCCCTGTTCGTTCCGTCCGGCTTCCACGCGCTTACCGACATTACCGGCACATCAGGCTATTTTGCCGGCCTCGGCCTGCCGCTGCCGACGCTCGTGGCCTGGGTGACGGGGCTGTTCGAGCTGGTCGCCGGACTGCTCATCCTCGTCGGCCTCAAGACGCCGATCGTGGCACTCCTGCTTGCCGCCTTCTGCATCGCGGCAGGCTTCATCGGCCATTATGGCCAAGGTGGCGACGATCCGACGCTGGCCTTCATGCATTCACAGATGCTGATGAAGGACATCGCGCTATCCGGCGGTTTTCTGGCGCTGGCGATGGCTGGCGCAGGCGCCTATTCGATCGACGGGCGGGCTTTTAGGATCGGCCCTGAAACGACTTGACCAGACTACTTGGCTGGCATATTGGGGCCGCCCTCGACCGCCAGCACCAGTCGGCGATTGGTGACCCTCGCCAGTTGCGCCAGGCGGCCGGCAGGCCGCTCGCCGTAAAGATCGGCCAGCGACGCCGGCAGCACAAGCGCAAGCACGCCATTGCCGCGATTCTCCCATTTCAGCCGCGGCATGACGCCCGGCATCGCCGCCGTCAGCACGTAGACGACGCGCATCACCGCGGCCAGTGCGCGGGCGCGCTCGAGATAGCGCGGCGTCGCCAGCCCCCGGATTTCCGGAGCGGCATCGTTGAACAAGCCCTCGTGGCGAAACAGGTTGACAAGCGCCAGGAAGGCGCGCCCGGGATGGTCGACGCCGATGAAGGAGGCATGAGCGATGATGTTGAGCGACTGCTTGCCGCGATATTCGGGATGCGCGCGCCAACCGATGTCGGCAAGCAGACAGGCGGCCTGGCGATAGCGCCTCTCGTCGTCGGTCTCGTCGATGCCGAAGGCGGCAAAGGTCTTGCCCGTCCACTCGACAAGCTCATGCGCGTGGGTGACCGAGCGCGAGCGCAGCCGGGCGAGTTCCTCCGAAGCCGAGATCAGCGGATCTGCCTTCTGCTCGGCCTCGCCGAGCAGCGAATAGAGAAAGCCCTCGCGCACGCCCAGCGCCGAGACGATGATCTTGGACGGCTGCATCGCCGCCATGATCTCCTGGAGCACGATGGCGCCATAAGGCAGCAGCGAGCGGCGGTTCTTCGAGACGCCTTCGATACCCTTCACCTTCTCGATCTCACCCTTGGCCACCTGCTTGAGGAAGTTCGCGGCGCTTTCGATGCCGATCTCGTAATGGTGCATGACGCTCAGCGGATAGTTGGTCATTTCCATGTGCAGCCGGGCGAGGTTTCGCCAGGTGCCGCCGACCGCATAGAATGGCCTGCCCCGCCCGCCTTTCAGGAGCTTTGCCTTCGCGAGCTCGTCGCGCGCTATCTTTCCGGCCTGGGCCAGTGAGTTCTTCGCCATGTCCTGCAAGCGCAGGCCGCCCAGCGGCAGCGTGATGCCGTCGCCGATCGTCTCGCCGTCGACGTCCACCAGCTCAAGGCTGCCGCCACCGAGGTCGCCGGCGATGCCGTCAGCCGGATGGAAGCCGGAAATGACGCCAAGCGCGGAATAATGGGCTTCCTGGCGTCCGCTCAGCACCTGGACCTCGGTCTTGAGCACATCTTCGGCGCGGTGGATGAAATCGGGACCGTTGACCGCCTCGCGGGCAGCCGCGGTCGCCAGCACATACATGTGCTCGGCGCCGGCCTGCTCGGACAGCGCACGGAAACGGCGAAACTCCTCCATCGAGCGCGTCACCGCCTCGGGGTCCAGCTTTCCGGTCGACACGATGCCGCGACCGAGGCCAGCCAGCATCTTTTCGTTGAACAGCGTGGTCGGCGAGCGCGCCAGCCCCTCATAGACGACAAGACGGATCGAGTTCGACCCGATGTCGATGATGGACAGCGGTCGGCGGTCCTGAAGCCGGCCCTGGGACGTTGAAATCATCAGCCGGTCGCTGCGCCGTTTTTCTTGCGGCGCTTGAACTGCGCGATGCGCTTGGGCGCATGCGATTTCAGCGCATCACCCCGTCCGGAAAGGCTCGGATTGGTCATGAAATATTCCTGCGCGTTGAACGGTTCCTCGCCCTCCTCAAGCACGGCGCGCCGGGAGGTTCCGTCAGCCAATACGTCGAAACTTTGCTGGTTGTCCATGATGTTGCCCAGCATGATCTGGCCGAGGACTTGTTCATGCACCGTTGGATTGGTGATCGGCACCATGGTTTCAACACGACGGTCAAGATTGCGCGGCATCAAATCGGCCGATGAGATGTAGACGACCGCCCCGTCCGACGGCAGTCCATGGCCGTTGCCGAAACAATAGATGCGGCTGTGTTCGAGGAAGCGGCCGACGATCGACTTGACCCTTATGTTTTCCGACAGGCCCGGCACCTGAGGCCTCAGGCAGCAGATGCCGCGCACGACTAGATCGATCTCGACGCCAGCGCGGCTGGCGTCATAGAGCGCGTCGATGACGATCGGGTCGACCAGCGAATTCATCTTCATCCAGATGCGGGCCGGCCTGCCCTCCAGCGCATGGGCAATCTCGGCCGAAATGTGCTTGAGGATGCGCTTGCGCAGCGTGAAGGGCGAGATGGCCAGCCGCATCTCCTCGGTCGGCTCGGCGTAGCCGGTGATGAAGTTGAACAGCTGGGCGACATCGCGGGCGATCGTCGGATCGGTGGTGAAGAAGGACAAGTCGGTGTAGATGCGCGCGGTGACCGGGTGGTAGTTGCCGGTGCCGAGATGCACGTAGTTGCGCAGCTTGCCGTCCTCGCGCCGCACCACCAGCGACATTTTTGCGTGGGTCTTCAGCTCGAGGAAGCCGAACACGACCTGAACGCCGGCGCGCTCGAGATCGCGGGCCCAGCGGATGTTGGCTTCCTCGTCGAAACGCGCCTTGAGCTCGACCAGCGCCGTCACCGACTTGCCGGCCTCGGCCGCGTCGACCAAGGCGCGCACGATCGGGCTGTCGTTCGAGGTGCGATAGAGCGTCTGCTTGATCGCCACCACTTCCGGATCGGCCATCGCCTGGCGCAGGAACTGCACCACCACATCGAAGGATTCGTAGGGGTGGTGAACGATGATGTCCTTCTCGCGTATAGCAGCGAAACAGTCACCGCCATGCTCGCGGATGCGCTCGGGAAAGCGCGGATTATAGGGCGTGAACTTGAGATCGTCGCGGGCGATGGCGACGATCTCGGAAATCTGGCTGAGCGCCAGCGGACCGGTGAGCACGCTGATGCGGCTCGACGAGACGCCAAGCTCGCCGGCGACGAACTCGCGCAGCTCGGCCGGCATCAGCTTGTCGAATTCGATGCGGATGACCGAGCCGCGGCGGCGGCGCTTCAGCGCCGTCTCGAACAGGCGCACGAGATCCTCGGACTCCTCCTCGACCTCGATGTCACTGTCGCGGATGATGCGGAACGTGCCGGAGCCCTTGACTTCGTAGCCGGGGAACAGCTTGCCGATATAGAGGCCGACCGCCTCTTCCAGTGGAATGAAGCGGACATGACGCTTGCGGTCAGGCAAGCGGATGAAGCGCTTCAGCGCCACCGGCAGACGCAACAGCGCACTCATCTCCTCGCCATTCCTGCGATGGCGCAGTTGCAGGGCCATCGAGAAGCCGAGATTGGGAATGAACGGGAACGGATGCGCCGGATCGATCGAAAGCGGTGTGAGCACCGGGAAGACCTGCTCCTGGAAATGATCCTCGAGCCAGGTCTTCTCGTCCTTGGTCAGCGCATCGCGGCTGATGCTCTCGATGCCTTCCTTGTCGAGCAGCAGCATCAGCGCGGAAAGGCTATTCTGCTGATCCTCCTGCAGACGCTCGACCTCGCGCAGCAGTTGTTCCAGCTGTTGTTCGGGGGTGCGGCCGTCCGGGCTCTTCAGCGTGATGCCTTCGCGAACCTGGCCGGCGAGACCGGCGACGCGGACCATGAAGAACTCGTCGAGATTGGCGGCCGATATCGACAGGAAGCGGACACGCTCGAGCAGCGGATGATTGGCGTTCAGCGACTCCTCAAGGACGCGGCGGTTGAATTGCAGCCAGGAAAACTCGCGGTTGACAAAGCGGTCCGGGTTGCCGCCCTCTGGGCTCGCCACCTCGACAGTGGTGAATTCGCTCTGCACCGGCTTTAGTTCGTTCATGGTTCCTGCTCGTTTCGCACCCGCTGCCCAGAGCGTCACGCGTCGTTCCGGATGCGCAAAGGACGCTCTACCACTTTTAAGCTACGCATGATCCCCAGCGAAACCGAATTCGATTTTCGCGGCCATGCCTTAACCGGCTTAGCTTATCCTGTGACAGGCTTTTACGACAGTTTGATTTCATCGATCTTGCAAAGAGACAGCTTATGATCCAGATGCAATCCAGGTACAGCGCAGCGCGTCCTTTGGACGCGCAAAGGACGCGGTAGAATTTTGATTTTGCGCATGATCCGAGGTCATGCGGCAAATTTAGGAGACGACGATGGCAGCCGGTTCCATTCCCCATTTCCAGAACGATGCGGGCTATGCGGCGATCGACATCGGCGTCAAGGAATTCATGTGCACCGGCGCCAACCCGCCTTTCGACCATCCGCATGTGTTTCTCGACATGGGCGACGACAATGAAAAGGTCTGCCCCTATTGCTCGACGCTTTATCGCTATTCGCCAAAGCTGAAGGCGACGGAAACGCAGCCTGCGGGATGCCTGTATATCGACCAGGCCGCCTGACGCGCACGTCATCCCTATGGACGACACGCGGTCCGGGCAGGTCGTCATCGTCGGAGCCGGCGTCGCCGGACTGACTGCGGCGCTGGCATTTTCCGAGCGCGGCTATCTGGTGCGGCTGTTTGAGCAGGCGCCGCGCCTCGAAGCGGCCGGCGCCGGCATCCAGCTCTCACCCAACGCGACGCGCATCCTTCGCCAGCTCGGCGTGCTCGACCGGCTGTTGCCGGCGGCGGTGCGGCCGGAGGCGGTCGTGCTCAAGGACGCCGCCACGCTGCGCGAGCTGGCGCGGGTGCCGCTTGGCGAAGCAGCCGAAAGGCGCTGGCAGGCGCCCTATCTCGTCGCTCATCGGGCTGATCTGCAAGAGGCGCTGATGGCGCGCCTTGCCGAACAGCCGGACATCAGTCTCGTCACCGGAGCGCGCGTCGGCGGCGTCGCGGCAGGACCACACCATACCACGGCAACAGTCGAGATTGCCGGCAAGACCATCGAAGCCGACGGCTTTCTGCTGATCGGTGCCGACGGCGTCTGGTCGGCGATCCGTGCTTTTGGCGGATTTGCCGCCCAAAGCCGGTTTTCGGGCGAGCTTGCCTGGCGCGCGACGGTCAGCGCAGACAGTGTCGCGGGAGAAGCCGTTGCGACGGTTGGCGCCGCCAATTGCGTGACCGCCTTCCTGCATCCCGGCTTCCACCTCGTCGCCTATCCGGTCAGCAATGGCGCGGCGTTCAATCTGGCCGCCTTCACCAGGGGCGAGATCATCGCCGAGGGCTGGTCGGGCCACGCCGACCCCGAAATCCTCGTCGGCGCCATGCGTGGCACGGCGGCAGCACTGGCCCGGCTTGCCGAGGATGCCGGCCTGTGGACGGCATGGCCGATCCATACTGTCGACCAGGCACAGCCATGGACGACGCCCGCCGGCATCGCGCTGATCGGTGATGCGGCGCATGCGATGACGCCGTTTGCGGCGCAGGGCGCGGCGATGGCGATCGAGGATGCCGCGACCCTTGCCGGCTTTGTCGCCGCCTCGCCCGCCGATCCATGGGGCGCGCTTGCTGCCTGGGAAAAAATGCGGCGGCCGCGCATTGCCAAAGTCGCCCGCCGCGGCGCCGTCAACCGCTTTGCCTGGCACGCTTCCGGGCCGGTGGCGGTCGCGCGCAACCTGTTCCTGAAGCTGCGCTCGCCCGAAAAGCTCGCGGCGGATTTGGACTGGCTCTATGGCTGGCAGGCGCCGGACTCTGGCGGCCAATAGCGCCAGGCATCAATTATAAATCCGCATCGATAGGTCCAGCGTGGCCGGCAGCGGATTCCACCAGCCTGTCCGCAGGCCGGCGATACGCAGAGCAGCCGCGGTCCAGGTGTTGCAGCCGACCAGCGCGTTGAAATGGCCGTTGGCTTCGTAGAAGCGGTCGAACCTGGAATAGGCGGCGTTCTCGATCGGGATCGGGCCGTTCGGCCCTTGCTGGAAACTCGCGGCGATGAAGTCGAGCAACGCCGCAAAACGCTCCTCGCCGACGTCGAAGCCGGCAACGTCGGGGTGCGGCTCGGCAATGTTGCCGGCGACATCGATATGCATCACCGAAGCGTCACGGGTCAGCGCCTTCATCACCGGCATGGCCTTCAGCTCCGACCAGGTCGGCGTCTCCAGATAGAAGGCGCGCCCGCCCCAGCCGAAGACGATGTAGCGGACCTCGGCCATGTCGGCGGGAATGCCGCCATCGACCAGGAAATGGAAGCGCTTGCGCACGTCGTCATCGACCGGAATGGCGATATCGGTGTGGATCGGGTTTTTCAGCACCAGGATGTGCCTGCTGGCGATAGGATCGGCGGCCGCCGCCGGCAAGAGCGGCCGTGGAATGAATGTGCCCAGCACCACGGCGAGCACGATTGCCACCACCAGAATGGCGAGAAAACGCCCGAGCTTTTTCATGAAGGACAGCTTTTTCATGAGCGACGGCCTTGCAATCGGGGCGCGATCGCCGGCTGACAGCTCAGACGCAAAAGAGCCCGGCCGGGTTTCGGCCGGGCTCTTTTGATTTGCGCGAGAGCGATCAGTGCAGGATCTGCGACAGGAACAGTTTTGTGCGCTCGTGGCGTGGATGGTCGAAGAACTCGGCTGGCGTGTTCTGCTCGACGATCTGGCCCTGATCCATGAAGATCACCCGGTTGGCGACCTTGCGGGCAAAGCCCATCTCGTGGGTGACGCAGAGCATGGTCATGCCCTCTTCGGCGAGGCCGACCATCGTCTCCAGCACTTCCTTGATCATTTCCGGATCGAGCGCCGAGGTCGGCTCGTCGAACAGCATGATGCGCGGGTTCATGCACAGCGAGCGGGCGATGGCCACGCGCTGCTGCTGGCCGCCGGAAAGCTGGCCGGGATATTTGTTGGCCTGTTCCGGGATCTTGACGCGCGTGAGGAAGTGCATGGCGATTTCCTCGGCCTGCTTCTTCGGCGTCTTGCGCACCCAGATCGGCGCCAGCGTGCAGTTTTCCAGGATGGTCAAATGCGGGAACAGATTGAAGTGCTGGAACACCATGCCGACCTCGCGGCGCACCTCGTCGATTTTTTTCAGATCGTTGGTCAATTCCTTGCCGTCGACGAAGATTTTGCCCTTCTGGTGCTCTTCCAGCCGGTTGATGCAGCGGATCATCGTCGATTTGCCGGAGCCCGAAGGGCCGCAAATGACGATCCGCTCGCCGCGCATCACCTTCAGGTTGATGTCCTTCAGGACATGGAATTCGCCGTACCATTTGTGCATGGCGATGATGTCGATGGCGACATCGGTGGTGGAAACCTGCATCTTGGCGGCATTGACCTTGATCTCTTCCGCGCTGACTGCATTTTCTGTGGCCATGGAAGGTTCCCTTTTTTGTTCTTAGCGTTTGTAGCTGGTGTCGAGCCGGCGTTCCGTGAACATCGAATAGCGCGACATGCCGAAACAGAACAGCCAAAAGACGAAGGCAGCGAACACCAGGCCGGACCTGGCCGTCTGCGGCGTTGCCCAGTTGGCGTCGGAAAAATTCTGTTTGACGACGCCGAGCAGGTCGAACATCGAGATAATTGAAACCAGGCTGGTATCCTTGAACATGCCGATGAAGGTGTTGACGATGCCCGGAATGACCAACTTCAGCGCCTGCGGCAGCACGATCAGGCCCATCTTCTGCCAGTAGCCGAGGCCGAGCGAATCCGCCCCCTCATACTGGCCCTTGGGGATCGCCTGCAGGCCGCCGCGCACCACTTCGGCCATATAGGCAGCGGCAAACAGCGACACGCCGATCAGTGCCCTGAGAAACTTGTCGAAGCTGACGCCGGCCGGCAGGAACAGCGGCAGCATGACGCTTGCCATGAACAGGACGGTGATCAGCGGGATGCCGCGCACCGTCTCGATGAAGATGACGCACAGCATCTTGACGATCGGCATCTTCGATCGCCGGCCCAGCGCAAGCACGATGCCGAGCGGCAGCGACACGGCAATGCCGACGAAGGACAGGCTGAGCGTAACCAGAAGCCCGCCCCACAGCGAGGTTTCGACATGCGGCAGGCCGAACACGCCGCCAACCAGCAGGATGAAGGCAAAGATCGGCAGCGCGCCGAAGAACAAGATGGCGTTCAGCCCCTTGCGCGGCACCTTCGGGATGAGCAGCGGCACCAGAAATGCCACGAACAGGATGGCGACCAGGATCGGCCGCCAGCGCTCATCGATCGGATAACGGCCGAACATGAACTGGCCGAACTTGGCGTTGACGAAGGCCCAACAGGCTCCGGACCAGCCGTCCGGCTGGATGCCGCCCTGCGCCACCGTGGCGCAAAAGGTGCGGTCCGTGCCGGTCCATTGGGCGTTGATGAAGGCCCAGCTGATCAATTGCGGCAGGATCATCGCGACCAGCACGATGCCGATGATGGTCAAGATCGTGTCGCCGGCCGAAGCAATCAGGTTCTTACGTATCCAGGCGCCCAGGCCGCGCTCGCTTGGCGGCGCCGACTGTGCCAGCGCCATTTCGACGCGGACGAAGGAAAGGTCGTGCTCCTGCATGTCCCTACCTCTCCACCAGCGCCATTCTGGCGTTGACCACGTTCATGATCGCCGACGTCAACAGGCTGAGCGCGAGATAGACCACCATCATGATCAGCACGCACTCGATCGCCTGGCCGGTCTGGTTCAGCACCGTGCCGGTCGTCGCCGTCAGGTCGGGGTAGCCGATGGCGATGGCGAGCGAAGAGTTCTTGGTCAGGTTCAGATACTGGCTGGTCAGCGGCGGAATGACGATGCGCATGGCTTGCGGGATGACGACAAGCCGCAGGATCGATCCCGGGCGAAGCCCGAGCGCGCCGGCCGCCTCGGTCTGACCCTTGCTGACGCCCATGATGCCGGCCCGAACGATTTCGGCGATGAAGGCCGCCGTATAGAAGGACAGCGCCAAATAGAGCGACAGGAACTCCGGCTTGACCTGAAAGCCGCCAGTCAGGTTGAAGGTCGATTGCTTTGGGTAATCGAAGCTCAGCGGGAAGCCGCTCAGCGCGTAGGCCAGCAACGGCAAGCCGGTGATCAAAGCCGCCGATGTCCAGAACACCGGGAATTGCTGGCCGGTCGCCATCTGCCGCTGACGCGCCTTGCGGGCGACGAACCACGCCATGGCAATGCCGAGAAGCAGAGCGACCAGGATCAGCCAGGAGCCTTCGCCCCAGATCGGACGCAAAAAGTAGAAGCCGCGCTGGTTGAGAAAAGAGCCGAATGGCAAATTGATGCTTTCGCGCGGCGGCGGCAGCACCGAAAGCACGCCGGAATACCAGAAGAAGATGACCAGCAGCGGCGGGATGTTGCGGAAGACCTCGACATAGACCATGCAGATCTTGCGGATCAGCCAGTTGTGCGAAAGCCGGCCGATGCCGAGGATGAAGCCAATGATGGTGGCGGTGATTATGCCGGCGCCGGCAACGATGAGCGTGTTGATGAAGCCGACCACAATGGCGCGGCCATAGGTCGAATCCGACGAATAGGCGATGGCGCTGTCACTGATGTCGAAGCCGGCGCGGCCCCTGAGGAAGCCGAAGCCTGATGCAATGCGCAGGCGCGTCAGATTGTCGATGGTGTTTTGGACGATCCACCAGACCAACGCCACCAGCACGATGACGACCACCGCCTGGAAGAATATGCCGCGGACCTTCGGATCATTGATAAAGGAGCCGCGGCTTGGCTCCTCGCGAAGAATTTCCTGCGATGCCATTCGACCATCCCCTGGAAAGAGAAACCGGAAGGCAGGAAAGCTGCCTTCCGGATCACATTTCGATCAGCGGATCGGCGGAGCGTATTGCAGGCCGCCCTTGGTCCACAACGCGTTGATGCCGCGCGCGATCTTCAGCGGGCTGCCCGAACCGACATTGCGTTCGAACATTTCGCCGTAATTGCCAACTGCCTTGACGATGTTGACGACCCAGTCGTTGGAGACGCCGAGATCGGTGCCGATCTTGGTGTCTGCTTCCTGGCCGAGCACGCGCTTGATCTCGGGATTGTCCGAGGCCTTCATCTCCTCGACATTGGCCTTGGTGATGCCGAGTTCCTCTGCCTGCAATAGCGCGAAATAGGTCCATTTGACGATGTGGTACCACTGGTCGTCGCCCTGGCGCACGGCCGGTCCGAGCGGTTCCTTGGAGATGATCTCGGGCAGCACGACGTGGTCGGCGGGTGCGCCGAGCGTCAGGCGGATGCCGTAGAGGCCGGACTGGTCGGTGGTGTAGACGTCGCAACGGCCGGCGTCATAGGCGGCGTTGACCTCTTCCAGCTTTTCGAAGACGACGGGGTTGTACTCCATCTTGTTCGACTTGAAATAGTCGGCAAGGTTGAGCTCGGTCGTGGTGCCGCTCTGCACGCAGACCGCCGCGCCCGAAAGCTGCAGCGCGGAATTCACGCCCGGCAGCTTCTTGGCGTTGATCATGAAGCCCTGGCCGTCATAGTAGGTGACACCGACGAAGTTCAGCCCAAGCGCCGTATCGCGGTTGATGGTCCAGGTGGTGTTGCGCGACAGGATGTCGATCTCGCCTGACTGTAGTGCGGTGAAGCGTTCCTTGGCGCTGAGCGGCGTGAACTTGACCTTGGTGCCATCGCCAAAAACGGCGGCCGCGACAGCGCGGCAGAAATCCGCATCGATGCCTTGCCAGTCGCCCTTGTCATCCGGCGCCGAGAAGCCGGCCAGACCGGTCGAGACGCCACATTGGATGAAGCCCTTGGCCTTGACGTCGTCGAGCGTGGCCGCCGACGCGGCCGAAGCCACCAACCCAAGCGCGGCGGCGCCCAGAATGCCAATTGCAATGTGTTTCATAACCCACAGACCCTTTTCTGTTTTTTTCAGGCGAACCTGACTTTTTTTCGGTGTGAATGCAGCTTCCCGTTCCGGCCCATTCCCGGAACCCCGCATCGCAACCGACGCGCTGCCTCCCATTCACGAACTGCATCGAAGGCGATTATTCCTGTGAGGTCAAGGAAAATGACCGAAACCGAAAGAGTTTGAAAACCATTTGCCGCAAATGCCCGAATTGCAGACAAACGCGCCTGGATATAAGTCAGCAGTGCGAACAAAGCCGGCAAAATCCGGTCAACGCAAATCGGGCTGGGCCTTTTGAAATCCGCCTTCGGAAGGCTGCGCTTTACAGGGTTGTCATGGATCAATTGGCACATCCAAAGACCGCCGCCTGGCGAGCGTCGGGCGGTTGCGCGGCCAATGCCGCCGCACTATGGCTAGCGCTTGATCAGAGGCGAAGCGAATGACAAAAGACGGCAACGAAATGGGCATCAACACGCGGCTTGCCCACTCGGGCAACAATCCGCACGACTATTTCGGCTTCGTCAATCCGCCGGTGGTGCATGCCTCGACCGTGCTCTATCCCAATGCGGCGACGATGGCGGCACGCAGCCAGAAATACACCTACGGCACGCGCGGCACGCCGACCACCGACGCGCTTGCCAGCGCCATCGACGGGCTGGAAGGCTCGGCCGGCACAATTGTGGTGCCGTCTGGCCTGGCGGCAGTGACGGTGCCGCTGCTAGCCTTCCTGTCGGCGGGCGACCATGTCCTGATCGTCGATTCCGTCTATCACCCGACCCGCAATTTCGCCGACACGATGCTGAAGCGCCTGGGCGTTGACGTCGAGTATTACGATCCGCATGCCGGTGCCGGCATAGCGGCGCTGATCAAGTCCAACACCAGGGTCGTGTTCACCGAATCGCCGGCCTCTAACACTTTCGAGGTGCAGGACATACCGGCCATCGCCAGCGCGGCACACGCCGCCGGCGCGATCGTCATGATGGACAATACCTGGGCGACGCCGCTCTACTTCCGCCCGCTCGACCACGGCGTCGACATCTCGATCCATGCGGCGACGAAATATCCGGCCGGCCATTCCGACGTGCTGCTCGGCACCGCGTCGGCCAACAAGGCCTGCTGGAAACAGCTTTGCGAGACCTTCTACACGATGGGCTGCTGCGCCGGGCCGGACGACGTCTATCAGGTGCTGCGCGGCCTGCGCACCATGGGCGTGCGCCTCGACCATCATCAGCGCAGCGCACTTGATATCGCCGGCTGGCTGGAGGGCCAGCCGGGCGTGGGGCGCGTGCTGCATCCAGCGCTTCCCAGCCATCCCGACCATGATCTCTGGAAGCGCGACTTCTGCGGCTCAAGCGGCATTTTTTCGATCGTCCTTGCGGGCGGCGGCCAGAAACAGCAGCATGCCTTCCTCGACGCGCTCAGGATATTCGGCCTCGGCTATTCCTGGGGCGGCTATGAGAGCCTTGCGGTGCCGGTCTTCCTCGGCGACCGCGTCGTCGCCAAGGGCCCTTATGACGGCCCGCTGGTGCGCCTGCAGATTGGGCTCGAGGACGTCGATGACCTCAAGGCCGATCTTGCGCGCGGTCTCGCCGCGGCGAAGGCGGCATAAGCGGGGAACTGCCGCCGCAGCGGCCCTGCATGCGCCGGGTCTCGGCCGCATCAGCAAGATTATTTCCCGAAGCTGTGATTTTCCGGATCGGTTTGGCTTTCAAATCCAACATTCTGGCCTCATTGCGAGGCCATCAGCCGCAAGCGGCACGTCCCAAACCCAGTTTCGCCACCAGAGTTGTCAGTACCATGGCCTTTCGCCTCTTTGTCCCAATACTTGCCGGCGCTACGCTGCGCGAGCGGATCATCGCCTGTATCGGTGCGACGATCGGCATTGCGTTGACCGGCGCGATCAGCGGTCTGGTGCTCGGTAGCGGCCCGCATGTGCCGCTGCTCGTGGCGCCGATGGGTGCCTCGGCCGTGCTTTTGTTCGCGGTGCCGGCGAGCCCGTTGGCGCAACCCTGGTCGATCATTGGCGGCAACACCATATCGGCGCTCGTCGGCGTGCTCGTGGCGTATTTCGTGCATGAGCCCATCCTTGCGATGGGCATTGCGGTGTCATTGGCCATAGCCGCCATGTCGTTCACCCGCTGCCTGCATCCACCAGGTGGGGCTGCCGCCCTGACGGCTGTGATCGGCGGACCGGCCGTCATCGGTGCCGGCTTCCTGTTTCCTTTCGTGCCGGTGGCCTTGAACTCGATCGTGCTCGTCGCGCTCGGATACGGCTTTCACAAGTTGTCGCGACGGACCTATCCACATGTGACGGTGGCCGCGCCAAAAAACAGCCACGGCACCATCGATCCACCCGCTCAGGAGCGTATCGGCTTCCGGCCCGAGGACATCGATGCTGCGCTTGGTACCTTGGAGGAGACATTCGACATCGACCGCAACGATCTCGAACGGCTGCTGCGGCAGGTGGAGTTGCAAGCGATGGTGCGTACGCACCGGACCTTGCTGTGCAGGGACATCATGTCGTGCCATGTAATTTCGGTCGATGAACACGCTCGCGCCGACCAGGCACGTCATTTGCTGCTCGCCCACAACATCCGGACGCTGCCGGTCGTCGATTCGGAGGCCAGGCTTGTTGGCGCCGTCGGACTGCGAGAACTGGCGTGGGCCTCGGATACGGTGAAAAGCGTGACAAAGGCCGTGGCAACCGTCTCGGCGAGCGCGCCTGCCATGGGCCTCCTACCCGTGCTCACCGACGGCCGCAGCCACGCCGTCGTCATCATAGACGACAACAGGCGCATCCTCGGCCTGATCACGCAGACCGATCTGCTGGCCGCAACGGCCCGCACGCAAACTGCAGACAGGCTGCTGGCGGAAGCGGTAGCGTAGTCGCTGCCGGCCGCCGGCTGCCGGAAAATGTCGGGAACCTTTTCCCGGCTAGGCCGTCCAATGTTTCGATCGGAGGATTTGCTTCCGGTCAGGAGATTGGCTTGCGATGAGGAAACCGGTCATGTCGGCTGTCTTGACCGTCATGCCTGCCGCAGCTGGCGAGATGCAGCTTGTCGGCCGCGCGCTGGCGCGGGAGGGCGGAGCCTTCCGCACGATTATCAAGATGCACAACCAGCGACTCTATCGTATCGCCCGCAGCGTCGTTCGCAACGACAGCGAGGCTGAAGACATCGTGCAGGAGGCTTATGTCAAGGCCTTTGCCCATCTCGGGGATTTTCGCGGGGAATCCTCGCTCGCCACATGGCTGTCGCGCATCGTCATCAATGAGGCGCTTGGGCGCTTGCGCAAAAGACGGCGAACGGTAGCCATGCCGCAAACTCCACACGCCGAAATCATCAAATTTCCCCTCGATCCCAGCGACGATCCGGAGCGGACGATGGCGCAACGGCAAATCCTCGAACTTGTCCAACGGGCGACCGATCGGCTTCCCGATGTGTACCGGACAGTGTTCGTGGCGCGGGTGATCGAGGGTCTCAGCATCGAGGAGACCGCCGAACTGCTTGATGTGCGGCCCGAAACCGTCAAGAGCCGCCTGCACCGCGCCCGCGCCCTCGTGCGCAAGGCGCTGGACGATCAGATCGGCCCGGTGCTGCTCAATGCCTTTCCCTTCGCCGGCCGCCGGTGTGAACGGCTGACCGCCGCGTTGATGCAGCGGCTTGGCTTTACAGACTGATTTTTCCCGAATTCCCGGGAACGTTTGCCCCCGCCCGGCATCCAATCATCGTCAACTGAAATGCCCGGAGCCAACCGCATCCGGCGAAGGAGAACGTCATGTTTATTCGATCGACCACCGCACTGGCAGCGCTTTTCCTGCTCAGCGCAGCGCCGTTGGCGCAAGCCGCCGACAAGCCGACCGACCCGCAGATCGCCCACATCGCCTACACAGCCGGCGTGCTTGACGTCGAGGCGGCCAAACAAGCGCTGGAGAAATCGAAGAACAAAGAGGTTGTAGATTTCGCCAAAGATATGGTGCGAGACCATGAAGCCGTAAACAAACAAGCGCTTGACCTGGTCAAGAAGCTCAAACTGACGCCGGAGGACAACGCCACCAGCAAGGCGCTGACCGAGGCGGCGGCCGAGGAACGAGCCCAGCTCGCCAAACTCGACGGCGCCGCCTTCGACAAGGCCTATGTCGCCAACGAGGTCGCCTACCATAAGCAGGTCAACGCCGCGCTCAAAACCCTGCTGATCCCCTCGGCCGAGAATGCCGAACTGAAGAGCCTGCTGGAGACCGGCCTGAAGCTATTCCAGGGCCATGAACAGCATGCCGAACATGTCGCCGGCAAGCTGAAATGAGAACAGCACCGACGGCGTCGAAACGGCATCTGTGGGTTGCTTTGGCGCTAACCATTGGTGCCGCACCAGCCAAGGCCGGCACGATTGAGGTGACGATCGAGAAGCTTGTATTTTCGCCCGCAAGCATCGAGGCGAAGGTCGGCGACACGATCGAGTGGGTCAACAAGGACGTGTTCGCCCACACGGCGACCGTCAAGGGCGGCTGGGAGGCTATGATCCCGCCGAAGAAGGCGGCGAGCCTGACGCTGAAGACGGCGGGTTCGGTCGACTATTTCTGCCGCTTCCATCCCAACATGAAAGGCCATCTGACGGTGGCGTCGCCCTAGCCATGCCAGCGGAGCGCCCTGCGCGCGCAGGGCGGTCCGGCGGCGTCAAGCCGCCTTGTAGCGAGGCGCCGGTTCGCCGGTTTGTGTCGCGGCGAACAGGGTGGCGCGGGCGGCGTCGTAGATTTCCCACAGCGCACGGTCGTGGACTGACGGCAGCGTGATGGCTTCACCCTGATCGAACCCTGCCAGGGCCGCGTCGACCATGTCTTCCGCGGTCATCACCACTGCCGGGTCGAACGCTAAAAGCGGCATGCCGGCGAATTCGTAGAATTCGGTGGCGGTCGCAGCTGGAAGAACGAGCTGCAGCCTGACGCCGGTCCCGGCAAGCTCCTCCTGCAGGCCACGGCTGAAGTTCACCACATAGCCTTTGGTGCCGCTATAGAGGGAGGTGATCGGCAGCGAGTGCAGCGCCATGACCGAGGCTATATTGATTATCGCCCCGGCGTTGCGCGACAGGAATGCCGGCAGCGCCGCTCGGGTCAGGCGCGTCAGCGCCGTGATGTTGAGCGCGATCGTCGACGCGGCATTCTCGTCGGACGTGTTTATCGTCGATCCAAGCGTTCCGTTGCCGGCGTTGTTCACAAGCAGCGTGATGGCGGGGTTGGTGGCGAGCACCTTCTCGACGCGCGCCAAGCCGTCCTCTTTGGTCAGGTCGGCGCCGATCACCTCGACCTTGGCGCCATAGGCCCGCGACAACTCCGCTGAGAGGGTTTTCAGGCGTTCGGCGCGTCGCGCCACGAGCACAAGATCATAGCCACGGGCAGCGAGGCGGTCGGCATAGACGGCGCCGATGCCGGCGGAGGCGCCGGTAACGACGGCGATCGGCTTGGAAGCTGAGTTCGACATGGTTATCTCCTAAAGTTTAGCACTCAAATGTTGAGTGCTCAACCAACTAACCAAGTCTCTGCCCCATTGCAATGGTTCAGCACTCAACTATTTTGTGAAGATGGGAAAAACGGTCGAATCGTTTGCATCGCTCGAAAGTCGGGACGAGCCCGACGCGGAAGCGCCCGGCATGCCGAACGATTTCGTCTGCATCAATTCGTCGCTGCGTCGTGCGGCGCGGCGGCTTGGCCAGTTGTATGACGTGGCGCTCGTCCCAACCGGGCTGACGTCAACGCAAACCCTTCTGCTCGGCCAGATCGACGAGCTCGGGGCCGTTTATGGCGAGGACGGGCCGACGCTGCAGGTCCTCGCCGCCCGCCTGGCGATCCAGATTTCAGCGCTGACGCACGCGTTGCGGCCGCTTGTGCGCGACGGTCTGGTCGAGGTCCGCCAGGATGCCCACGACCGGCGAACGAAGCATGCCGTGCTGACGCCGCTCGGAAAAGCGCGATACCAGCAGGCATATGTTGTGTGGGTCGAGGCCAACAGACGCGTCGAGGCGATTTTGGGGGCGGCCGCGGCCGAAAAGCTGAGGAGCCTCGCCGACGATGTCGCCTCGCAGGACTTTCTCGACGCCTATGTTTCGGGCGAGAAGCCGGCGAGCGGCACCGAACCGTCGGAACATTAGAGCGCCGCGCGTCGTTTGGGATGCGCCACGGGCCTTAGTCTAGGTCTTTCTTCGACCAGCAACCGCCGCTCGGACGTCGGCGGACAATCTGTGCTAAAGTAACCCTATGAAAGCATGGCTGGAAACGGCAAAGCGCCGGGCGCGCGACATCAAGCTTGATGTCGTCGCCCTGTGGTTCGCAGCGCGCGATCCTCGGGTGCCCTGGTCCGCGAAACTCGTGGCGGGGATGGTGGCCGCCTATGCGCTTTCCCCAATCGACCTGATCCCGGATTTCATCCCGGTGCTCGGCTATCTCGACGACCTGATCATCGTGCCGCTCGGCGTAATCCTGGCGATAAGGCTTATCCCGCCGCCGCTAATGGACGAGTTTCGGGCGCGGGCTGCCGCGCTCGAAAAACACCCGCAAAGCAGGACGGGAATGTTCTTTGTCGTGGCGCTCTGGCTGGCTTTAGCGGCTTTGCTGATCTGGGCGTTCTGGCCCACCCGCGCCAAATAGTCCGATCAGGGCTTCTCCGCAATCGAACGCCTCGAATATCTCCGGAACCGGCTCCAGCGATATGTCCCCTTGTGCCTCACTCACCCGCAGCAGTGCGCGTCCACGAACCGGAATAGCTTGGCTCGCGGCGCGCGATCCAGGCATCGAGCCCTTCGCGCAGATCGGCGGTCGGCGCCATGCGGGCGAACTGTTCGGCCTCAACCATCAACCCTTCCGCGATGGACTGGTTGATGCCGCGCGTAACTGCGGTGAGGATGCTGGCGACCGCCAGCTGTGAATGCCGCAGAATTCGCTGAGCCAGGTCAAGTGCTGCCGGCATCAGGTCGTCGTGTGGAACCACCTGGTTGACGAGGCCGAGTTCGAGTGCGCGCTGCGGCGAAAACGCCTCCCCTGTCAGCAGCAACTCGAGGGCCCGCTTGCGTCCGGCCAGCCTCGGCAGGCGCTGCGTTCCGCCGAACGTCGGCGGCATTGCGAGAACGATTTCGGGTTTGGCGAACGAGGCACGTTCGCTGGCGATGGCGAGCGGCACGGCCTCGGTGATTTCGCAACCTCCGCCGAAGGCAAGACCGTTGACCGCGGCGATGACGGGTTTGCGGAACGCTTCCAGTCTGGCCGTCAATCGCTGCCCACGCATGACGAAGTCGCGCAAGGCGGCATCGGCGCCAAGCGCCACGCTTGCCGAGAATTCGTGGATGTCGCCGCCCGCCGAGAACGCCCGCTCGCCAGCGCCGGTGAGGATGACTGCCCGGATGGAGCCATCGACCTCGATAGCGTCGAGGATGGCCAGCAGGCGGTCGATCAGGGCGTAGTTCAGCGCGTTGAGTTTTTCAGGGCGATTGAGGGTCAGGACGGCAACCCCGTCGCGAACCTCGCTCAGGACAAGTCCGGTCATTTGGCTTCCTTTCCAGCATGCGGTGGCAGGAACAGGAAAGGATCAGGCTCTCGATTGCTTGTATATTCACTAGTCGGTATATATTGCCCCATGCCCCAAGAGCTCAGCCCTACCCGCAAACGTATTGTCGATGCCGCGACGAAGCTGTTCTATGCTGAAGGGATTGGCCGCGTCAGCGTCGATGCCGTCGCCGAAAAGGCAGGCCTCACCAAGCGCACGCTTTACTATCATTTCAAGAGCAAGGACGACCTGATCGCCGCTTATCTCGATGGCCGCGACCAGCCGAATCTGAAGCAGATGGCCGGCTGGTTCGACGCCGCCGAAGGCGGTCCCGATCGCAAGGTCGAGGCGATCTTCACCAATCTGGCACGCGTGGCACGCCATCCCAAATGGAAAGGATGTGGTTTCCTGCGAACGGCCGCGGAGCTCGCCGCCATGCCCGGACACCCGGCGATGAAGGTCGGGTCGCGACACAAGGCGAATTTCGAAAAATGGCTGGCCGGCGAAATGTCAGGCCGCAGCATTTTGGAGCCACAAACCCTGGCGCGCGAAATCGTCCTTCTGATGGATGGCGCGTTCTCGATCATGCTGATCCACCGCAACCCCGACTATATCGAGGCAGCCGGACACGCCGCTGCCATGCTCGTTCGGGCGAGATCCCAAGACAGCGCCTGACGAAGGATTGCTGCCGCGACGATCCGTGCCGGCTAAAACCCAAGCGCCAGCCACGCCGTTCCGGCAAGCAGCGTGACCAGCGTCAGCGGCAGGCCGACCTTGAAGAAGGCGGCGAACGACAGAGTTGTGCCGGAGACCCGCGCGTGCTCCGCGACAATCAGATTGGCGACCGAGCCGAGCAGCGTGAAATTGCCGGCCAGCGTCGAGCTCATCGCGACGATCAGCCAGGCGCGCTCCGGGTTTTCCAGGCCGGGTATGAATGGCCGCAGCGCCAGCACGGCCGGAACGTTGCTCATGATGTTGGACAGCACCGCGGTGAAGCCGGATAGCCGCCAGACATCGTCCAGGCCGAGGTTTTTGGCCGAGGCGATGATGTCAGGGCTGAGCAGCGTCTTCTCGGCGCCGGCGACGACGATGAACAGGCCGGCGAACATGAACAGCAGCGGCCCGTCGATCTCGCGATAGATGCGCGCCGGCTTGATGGCGCGGGTCACCAGAAGAATGGCGCCGCCGATGAGCGCCGCCTTGGCGACCGGCACGTCGGCAAAGAAAGCGATCGCCAGCCCGATGCAGACGACCACCGCCTTCAGCACCTGTCCCGGCAGCATGCGGCCGCGATAGACTTCGGGGCTGACCTCGGCCTTGCGCGCGAATTCGGCCCGGTAGACGATGCGCACGATGACGATGACGGCGACGAGGCCAAACAGGGCGACGGGCGCCAGGGCCGCCGAGAAGGCCGGATAGGAAATCCCCGACAGCGCGCCTATGACCATGTTCTGGGGATTGCCGGTGATGGTGGCGACGCTGCCGCAATTCGACGCCGTGGCGGTGGCGATCAGATAGGGAATCGGGTTGCGGTTGATGACACGGGTGACGTGGACGACGATCGGCGCCATGACCAGGCAGATCGCGTCGTTGACCAGGAACGCCGACAGAACGCCGGTCAGCAGCGTCACCATCACCAGCAGCATGAATGGCGCGTGCGCATGCTCGATGGCGACGGCGCCGAGTGCGCGGAAAGCGCCCGACACTTTCAGATGCGCCACGACGATCATCATGCCGAGCAGCAGCGTGATGGTGTCGAAATTGATCGCGCGGTAGGCGTCCTCCAGGCTGAGCGCGCCGATGGCAATCATCGCCGCGCCGCCGAGCAACGCGATGCCTGCCCGGTCGAGGCGCAGCCCAGGTACCCTGCCGATGGCGACGCCGGCATAGGTCAGGATCAGGATCAGCAACGCCGCCGCGCCCATCAGTGTCATTCGTGGAAAAGCCCCGTTCAGATCCGCCCTGCCCCGCCATTGGCGAACACGGGCCGCCAACGCCCCCTCCTCACTGCGGACATAGAATGAACGCAGGCACAGGAGGTGCCCGCGACGTCGGCGAATCTTATCTGCGAGGCGTCCGGACGATCGGTGATACCTGAAAAAAGACACGGGTTCACGCGCCATGTCTCAGGTGCGACCTGTTACCTACGTCATGGCGCAGAACCGGCTTGACCCATTGCGTGATTGGCCGCTTCACGCCCTTCGGTGGCGGCCCGGCGCGCACTTGGATCGCGTTTCAGAGCCGCTCGCGGATCGCGGCTGGAATTAATGAAGGCCGAGCCGACATATTTGCGCGTGCCGATCTCGCCCATCTGAGCTGGCGACGATGATGCGCGCCGGCCGGCCGGCCTTCCGAAAGGCGCTGTTTTCAATAACGATAAATGTAAGCCGGCCTCCTGAAGCCGCGTTTGCACTTCACCTCTTCCTTGTATTCATCGCCTTCCCACTTGCGCTCAATCTTGCAATTCCCGCGCCGGAATTCCTCGTTGTAGCTGTAGCGTTCGCGCTCCCTATATCGACGCGTCTGGTGATCATCGTCGTTGTAGCGACCCACCCAGCGCCCATGCCCGCTCTCGTCCTTCCAGGGATCGGCTGCCGCTACGCTGACGCAGCCAGTCATTGCAATGCCGGCGGCCAGGAGGGTTACGAGCATCTTCATACGCAATCTTCCTCTGCAGGTCCCCGCCAAAGGATTGAAACTCCGTTGAACGGCTTTCTTTTCCCTGCGCTGCTCGCAGAGCGGCTCGCCTCCATGCAAGACGTTTTCATCAAGCCCGGAAGAGCATCCCGCCGGGCCCGATATCCGATATCACAATCAGCCGCCATTAGCAGGCGCTGCCGGAGCGGGCGCGGCTGGGGCAGGTGCGGCTGGGGCAGGTGCGGCCGGCTCTGCCGGAGCGGGCGAGGCTGGCGCTTCGACCTTGGGCGCTTCGACCGTAGGCGCTTCAACCCTTGGCGCTTCAACCTTTACGTCGACGTCCTTCCCGGTGCCCCCGCCATTGATATTGATAACGCCAGTGAACAACAGCAGGACCACGATTGCGATGATTGCGAGAACGACGGCGACAGCAGTGCCGGCGCCATTTCCGCCTGAGTTAACAACGGTTGGACCGTTAGCCATGACTACCTCTCCTATCTCTGAATGATCACTGTCGGCAAACGGGACCGGCGGGCACTTCGTTCCTCCGCTGGGCTTTGGTCCGAGATGCGGCAAGACTGAAGTCTTTGGGTCAAAGACAGAGGGCTGAGGGCCGGCAACCAGGACCTTACCACTGCATTGGTATTGGGCCGCCGAGCAAAGTCCCTTCATCGGTGGTTCACCGGGTGCCCGCTGTATGTGCACCATCGGCGGGCACCCGATATGGCGCTCTAACAGCGGAAAGTACTGTGACCCTTATCCAGAGCAGACAGAATGTCGATGAGGTCGCAAGCCGACCCGCAAATGACAATCAAACTCCTAACCCAACAGATTTCTCGGTGGTTGATCTCATTTCGTCGAGCGACGACGAGGTCGCTGCCATTGTCAGGCGAACAGAGCGCCTGGCCCTTGCCGTGATTATAGTAATGGCGATCTTCCTGATCTTTGCACCGGTGGTCTTCATTGCCCTGAGGTATGGGATCTGAGATGTCCCGCTTTAGCCCTTGCCCCAAAAATCCTCGTGATTGACGCTGATGATGGCACTGCCGACGTATTTGCGGGTCCCCGGCCCGGCCATCAGCGCGAATGCCAGTATTTCCATATGGAAACAAAAAAACCCGCCACACAGGAGAGCGACGGGGCGATCAAGCGGTCACCGAGCGCGGGGTGGGTCGGGACTTGCCCGGTGCGCGGATCGTGAAAAATCGTAGGCTGCCGGCTCCGTCGCGTCTACCAACCGGCGGTTGGAAGGATCTGTTTGATTCGGCGGCGCAGCCGCTTACCGTCCCAGCGGCTGTATGGAAGCTGAAAGAAGTTCTTCCTCGTCCACCACTCCGGCCATGTAGTTGGCAATAATTCGGGACGCGAGAACTTCACGTTGTTGTTCCGATTGGCCGTCAACCTTCAAGCGATCGAACACGCGACCAAGCAGCGCCACCTCGGATGAATTGAAAATCCCGACAGCCTCGGCCGTTCGTCGAACGGGCATAAGCAAGCTTCCCCCAAAGCGGCGTATGCAACACAAACAATCAGAAAAAGCGAAATACGGAAGAAAAATCGGGCATCTTTCCCAACAACATTCGGGGCGAGATCAGAACCGCGCCCGGAACATAAGCGGTTGCTTAACAGTTGGATGGGGAGCAGTGGGCCTATCCCCCCATCTAGTCCCCCCGCTGT
The DNA here is from genome assembly GCF_002284565.1 of Mesorhizobium mediterraneum. Lineage (GTDB taxonomy): Bacteria > Pseudomonadota > Alphaproteobacteria > Rhizobiales > Rhizobiaceae > Mesorhizobium > Mesorhizobium mediterraneum. The sequence continues at coordinate 42,488 of NZ_NPKI01000047.1, forward strand.
AGATCGGGAGCTGCAAACCGGTCGGCCCGCGCTCTGAGGAGGAGTGCGGGCTATGACCGGCTGGGATTCCTATCTCGAGGGATTTCCGCGATCGCCACAAGGTGTCAGCGGACGATGATTATGCATCACGCCGGAGCAGGTGTCGAAGGTGATCCACAAGCGCGGCAGCCATCAGGCAACCCTGACCGCGGCCGCCCGCGGGGCAGCCCGCATCTACCGCGCTCCTGGCGGGGGAGCGGCCAAGTGCGCGTGCTTCTGGAAGATACCAATCTTGTCGGGATAGGTAATCCGGATCTCGCGTCCGCATCCCTCACACTTGTAATGGGAAACGACCTGAAACCAGCTGCCGTTCTTGATGACGGTGAAGTTGCACTGCGGGCATTGGAAAGTCAGGCCAACAGAGAATAGGCTGGGAGAGAGGGACATTGCAGCGCCTCGCATTCTGGGTATCTTAAAGGCGGCTTGGTTAGTCCAGCGTCTCGACGACGAAGGATGCGGCAATCAAATCGTCGGCATCGATTCTACCCTTGCCGTCCTCCATGACGGCTGCGACCTTTCGAAAGGTCTTCAGTTCCTTCTCGGTAATCCGTGCGCCGCGCATCCTCTTGTTGAGGTCGGTCACGCGCATTCGGAGTGCCTTGGATGCTCCAATCTCACGGTTCGACACGATGATCACATTCCTCCGTTGCTGGCTGCCCGCCGCACCTTTCGGCACGGCGGGCTGTCCTCCCAGTCGCTTAGGTTATTCGATGACTTTGATGACCTTGCGTGTGCCTGGATCAACGACAACGGTCCGGTCGTCGACCACCACGTAACTGTATTTGGTCTCGGGAACTTCATGAAGCTCGACCGTATCGGGCAGTGTTGAGCCGATATTGAGCTCTACCCCAGGGATTTTCACCGATGCGAGCGGCTGCTTCTTCACATATTCCTTGATGACGGTCTCCTGCTCAGGCTCGATGATCACGTCCTGAGCGGCAGCAGCGCCGATGCCTGCCAGCAGCAGAAGCCCCGCGACTGCCGTGGAAAGACGCATTCTCATAGCTTTCTCCTTCGTGTGAGATCTCTTGCGCTGGGCGGTATCCTCTTCGCGCCCGGTCCACCCAAACCTGAGGTGGCCGCAAACGTTCCTTGGTTGGGCTTCGGTCTGATCCGAGACAGGACCTAAGTCTCTCCTGCTTCGTGCAATAGGCCGGACATCGCGTCATCGGGAAAGCGATGACCAAGCCACGCCGCGCCCTACGGAGGGGAAGGACGCGGGCTGATCGGGAGGGGACACCGATCTCGCAGCTTGGTTCACAGGAGAAGATGCTGCAGAAGCCGAACGTCTCCCCGAGCCGGTGTTCCATACGGAAGTCAAAAAGCCCGCCGCACCTTTCGGCACGGCGGGCGATCAGTTGTTCACCAGGCACAGGGTGGGCGGGGGTGGGTGTGCCCGGATCGTAGGAAATCCTACGCGCGCCGGCTGCGTCGCGTCTACCAACCGGCGGTTGGAAGAGTTAACTCGGTTAGCTTGCTTTACCCGGGCCTACCGCCCCAGCGCTTGTTTCGAAGCCGACAAAAGTTCTTCCTCGTCCACCACTCCGGCCATGTAATTGGCAATAATTCGGGACGCGAGCGATTCGCGCTGTTGTTCCGATTGGCCGTCAATCTTCAAACGATTGAACACGCGGCCAAGTAGCGCCAGCTCGGACGGGTTGAAAACACCCGAATCCTCTGCTCTTCCATGAAGCGGCATGACAAACCCCCTTCGCCCAGAGATTTTGTTCGTGCAACATTATTATACACTAAAAAACCGCGCCCCGTTGCAGAATCGCAGACGCGAGAGATGAGCCCTCGCGGAAGATCTGTGACCGGTGAGGGCGACATCACATCAGATCTTCAGCAACCCCGTCGAATTTCTTGAGGCCTTCGCTTGGCGGCTTCTGCTTGTGAAGTCCCTGTTCAGTTGCAGCCGCCTCGAAGGCGGCGAACGCAGCTTGGTGACTGCAATGTCCGGCCAGGCATTCCTCGATCATTCGGATTGCTTCAAGTCGGGACGGCTTGTCCATGGATGGCCATGGTTGCCGAAGCGCTTTCGCAGCGTCGGCTATCGACGCGACCACCATCGGCCTGCGATTCAGGTAGATTGTAATCGGAATGAACGCCGTCATTTTTGTCGCTCACCAGGATTGAAGGCGGTTAAACGCGAAGAGATGGCAGTGGTTGCATCATCGTGAATTCAGAGCGCCGATGCCCGATGCCATCGAGGCTGAACACGCCTTGCTCGGTGCCAACACGCAGGGGCTGGTCGTCCGAAGAGCCTTGGTCGTTTCGGTTCCATGAACGAAGAAGCCCGCGCCCCACGGAGGGGAAGGACGCGGGCTGATCGGAGGGGACAATCCGATCTCGCAGCATTTCTATGCGCACAGGAAATATTGCTGCAGGAGGCGAACGTCTTGCCCGTGCCAGTGTTCCATACGGAGACAAAAAAGCCCGCCGCGCCTTTCGCCAAGGCGGTCGATGAAGGCCTGGATATCAATCCCTATTGGGCCGCACCTAAATTCCAGATGTCCCGATGCAGGCGCCATGTCCCGTCGTCGCCCTTTTTCCAGACGACGATGTACTTGCCCGCTACGGTGGAGAGGGCGCCGTCTTTGCTCGGCACATCGAGCGTAAATGCGCCAACTTCGTAGGCGAGGTTCGCGCTCTCTTCCACTTCCAGCGCCTTCAGGGTGAGATTCTTCATCCCGCCTTTGATCGCGCCCTGCCAGAATTCTTCCACGCCCTTGCGGCCATCGACGCGCTTGCCGTCGGGCGGCAGCACGGCAGCATCCTCGGTATACATTTGACCCACCGCCGCCGCGTTTCCGCTGTTGAAGGCGTCCGTGAATTTCGTCAGCGCCGCTTCGATGTCCTCGCGAGCCGACTGGGCGGCCACAGACAGTGCTGACGAAAGAAGCAGCACAGCAGCAAATGCAAATGACTTAACCAGTCTCATCTCGTCCTCCCTTTGCGTGATATCCACCGGATGAATAGTGCCCATCCCGAGCGCGCCGCCGCGCCCGCGCAATGGCCAGATCATGACTTACATTAGACTTGTCTGATATGATGGCGCAAGCGCCAGACGCTCTCGACAACAGGCCAGCAAGCGACTGCCGTGGAACCTTTCAAAGCCAAATGCCTTGGATCACGTCGCGCGTGCCGTAGACAGCGCCGACCTCTTGCCGGATTTTAATCGATACGACCGGCCGAGATTGGCGATCTCCTGATCGCGTGCACGGTTGCGCTCGCTCCTGCGCGTGACTGTGCCGCGCGCAGATCAGCAATAGCAGCGTGGGTTCGATGCCGTCATTTTCCGCATGGAGGCGGAACCCATGAGGAAGAAAATCTGTAAACGGATCGGAATGCCATTCTCCCGAAGTCGGGAATATGGTACTATGTCTTTGAAAATACTGGCGATCCCGACAGGATTCGAACCTGTGACCATCGGCTTAGAAGGCCGGTGCTCTATCCAGCTGAGCTACGGGACCGCTGGGCCGACGCCAAGGCCGGCTGAATTATGCGATGGGCATTTGCCGGTCAATGCGTCCAGGGCGTCCTGCGGTCATAGCGGAAATTCTCCGCATAGGAAATCTGGCGGCGCTTGGTTTCCTTCGGCTCCTCGACACGGAAGGCCAGCCCCTCTTTCTCGGCATAGGCCACCGCCTCTTCCCTGGTGTCGAAGGTGAGCCTGATCTGGCTGCGCATGTCGCCCGACGTGGTGTAGCCCATCAGCGGATCGATTTTCTTGCGCATCTCGGGATCGAATTCCAGCACCCAGTGGCCGGTCTTGGCCTTGCCGGACTGCATCGCGGTTTTGGCTGGGCTGAAAATGCGCGCGGACATGGTCACCTCGTTGCTACGTGCAAGCGGCACCTGCCGCTGTATTCCCGTCATTACTTCGCAATGCAGCCGGCGGCAAGGCCGATGGTTTTTGCGCTCCTGTCGCGGACCTGAACCAAGCAGAATGAGGACTACGCAATCTGCTGTGACGGCGTCGGCTGCAAGGCAGCTTGCCAAGCCCGTTGCACCGTCTTGGCGCGTTCAGCCGCACGGGGGCATGCCGCGACCGAACTAAGCCATTGCTATATTTGACAGCTGACACTATTATCGGTCAAACGAATGAATTCGAGGGAAAAAGTTGGCATGGTCGATGTCGGTGTGTGGTTGCGCGATCGGATAAGCCGACGTTCCGTCCTTACAGGAAGTCTTGCTGCCGTGGGCGGCACGGCGATTGCTGCCCGCAGCGCGCTCGGTCAGTCCGCCCAGCATAGCGGTCATGACATAGCGGCGGTGGCCGCCACCGATCCGGCACCTCATCATATGAATGCTCATGGCGCGATGGTCACCGTCGGGGAGGTGGACAACGCCGCCAACGGTTTTGATCCGATCCCGATGCTGACGGACTGGGAGCGAGGGACGGTCTCGGTTCTGCCCGATGGGCGCACGCTTAGGACGTTCGAGGTGACGGCCGTGGACAAGACGATCGAGATCGCACCGGGCGTGTTCTTCCCGGCATGGACGTATAACGGCCGCGTGCCCGGTCCGGCGCTGCGCGCCAAGGAAGGCGAGCGCATTCGCATCGTCTTCAAGAACAACGGCTCGCATCCGCACTCGATGCATTTCCACGGCATCCATGCCGCCCGCATGGATGGAATTCCCGGCGCCGGGCTGGTCGATCCGGGTGGCGAGTTCGTCTACGAATTCGACGCCAAGCCCTTTGGCTGCCATCTGTATCATTGCCACGCCTTGCCGCTGAAGAGGCACATCCACAAGGGCATGTATGGGGCCTTTGTCATCGACCCGGACCCGGATCGCCATCCCGACCATGCCGAGATCGCCCGGTCGCGGCTTCTCGACACGCCCGAGAATGCCGGCTGGCAAGAGCTGGTGATGGTCATGAACGGATTCGACACCAATTTCGACGAGGAGAACGAATTCTACGCCGCCAACACCATCGCCCACGCCTATGCGAAGACGCCGATCCGCATCGTGCGAGGCAAGCCGGTGCGCATCTATCTGGTCAATGTGGTGGAATTCGATCCCATCAACTCGTTTCATCTGCATGGAAATTTCTTCGACTATTTCGATCAGGGCACGACGCTGACGCCGACCTTGAAAACGGTCGACCTCATCATCCAGTGCCAGGCCCAGCGCGGCATCCTGGAATTCACCTTCGCCGAGCACGAACCGGGCCTCTACATGTTCCACGCGCATCAAAGCGAGTTCACTGAGCTCGGCTGGATGGGCATGTTCGACGTCGTCGAGGCGCTGGCATGAACAAGGTCGTCACCATCGATTCACCGGCAAGGCCGCGCAGCCGTTGGTTGTGGATCGGCCTGCCCCTTGCCGCGCTCGCCATTGCGGTGGCGTGGATCATCGCCGTCAATCCGCTGCAAGGATTGTCAAACGGCGCGCCCGCCGTCGAGAAACTGACTTTCGAGCGTGTCGTCCTCGATACATCAGGCCTTCATCTTCTGGTCAGGGCCGGCGGCTCCGAGCCGATGACCATCGCCCAGGTCCAGGTCGACGGCGCCTACTGGCAATTCACCCAGGACCCGCCGGGCACCATCGCGCGTGCTTCCACGGCGTGGATCAATCTGCCTTTCCCGTGGGTTCTGGGTGAAACGCACACGGTCAATCTGGTAACCAACTCAGGCGTCACCTTCGAACATTTGATCGAAGTTGCCGTGCCGACGCCTACCGCCACAGCGGGACAGCTCAAGCTGCAGGGACTGGTCGGCATCATCGTCGGCGTGCTGCCTGTCGCCATTGGCCTCATGTTCTATCCGGCGCTGCGCGGTGTCGGACAGAGCGGCATGAACTTCCTGTTGGCGCTGACCATCGGGTTGCTCGCCTTTCTGCTGGTCGACACGATCGAAGAATCCTTCGAGCTTGTCGGAACCGCAGCCGCTGTGTTCCAGGGGCCGGTCATGGTGGTGCTGGCGGGTCTGGCTAGCTTTCTTGTCCTGATGGCGATCGGGCGGCGGCGCGGCACGCCGACAGGGCTGGCGTTGGCCACCTATATCGCGCTCGGCATCGGCCTTCACAATCTCGGCGAAGGCCTTGCCATCGGCGCTGCCTTCGTGGCCGGCTCGGCAAGCCTCGGAACCTTCCTGGTGCTCGGCTTCGCCCTGCATAATATTACCGAAGGCATCGGCATCGCCGCTCCGATGCTGAAGGAGCGGCCGCCGCTGTGGACGTTCGCCGGCCTGACCTTGCTCGCCGGTGGGCCTGCGGTTATCGGCATGTGGCTCGGCAGCCTGGCCTATGCGCCGCAATGGTCGGCGCTGGCGCTTGCCATCGGCGCCGGCGCGATCCTGCAGGTCATCGTCGAGGTCGGCGCCTATCTGATGCGCCGCAACCAGAAGGGCATTGATGCCTTCTTCACGCCACCGGTCATGGGCGGCCTGGCGGCCGGCGTCGCCTTCATGTACGCGACGGCCGCTTTCATAAAGGTCTGACCGGCAGGGGCCTGGTCCTGAGGCAGCTGCTGTAAAACCGTTGCGCGCGACTTGGCTGGCTGCAATTCCGGCCCCGCTCTCCGCCCGGGCCTGCCGTTTGTTCCGTTTTCGTCTTTTAGGGGTTGCGCAGCCAAGCCCGGAACCCTATAGCCCGCAAGGACTCGGAGTGTAGCGCAGCCTGGTAGCGCATCTGGTTTGGGACCAGAGGGTCGGGAGTTCGAATCTCTCCACTCCGACCACCTTGCGCACAGGAACGCGCACAACAACCCCC
>NZ_NPKI01000052.1 GCF_002284565.1 Mesorhizobium mediterraneum
CCTGCCACCTGCCACCTGCCACCTGCCACCTGCCACCTGCCACCTGCCACCTGCCACCTGCCACGGGAGTTCATCCGAGCCCAAACCCAGTAAGCCGGGTGGCAGGTGGCAGGGGAGCGCATTCGGAACGCTTGACCTTGCCCCTCTGCCGCTGGGCGTATTGAGCCGGCATCGACAGATGCCAGTCATTCCTGACTTAGGTTCTGATGGTCCGGATCGGCGGCTGAGGGACTGTCAGGAACTCTGTGCGCGAGGCCCATGATGATGGAAAGGAGAGAATCATCACATGGCTATCGAGAAGGAACTTCTGGACCAACTGCTTGCCGGCCGCGATCCGAATGAGGTGTTTGCCAAGGACGGATTGCTCGACGACCTGAAGAAGGCGCTTTCGGAACGGATTCTGAACGCTGAACTCGACGAGCACCTTGAGGACGAGAACACCGAGGGGAATGCCAATCGCCGTAACGGCCATTCGCGAAAGTCAGTGCTGACGGGCACATCGAAGATGACGCTGACGATCCCGCGCGACCGTGCCGGAACCTTCAATCCGAAGCTGATCGCCAAATACCAGCGCCGCTTTCCCGATTTCGACGACAAGATCATCTTCATGTATGCGCGCGGCATGACGGTGCGCGAGATCCGCGGGCATCTGGAGGAGCTCTACGGCATCGACGTGTCGCCGGACCTGATCTCGGCCGTCACCGACGCCGTCCTGGAGGAAGTGGCCGAGTGGCAGAACGGGCCGCTGGATGCGGTCTATCCGCTGGTCTTCTTCGATGCCATCCGGGTCAGATCAGGGACGAGGGCTTCGTGCGCAACAAGGCCGTCTACGTCGCGCTCGGCATCCTGCCGGACGGCACGAAGGAGATTCTCGGCATCTGGATCGAGCAGACCGAGGGCGCCAAGTTCTGGCTGCGTGTCATGAACGAGCTGAAGAGCCGTGGCGTCGCCGACGTCCTGATCGCCGTCGTCGACGGCCTGAAGGGCTTCCCCGAGGCGATCAACGCCGTCTTCCCCCAGACCGTGGTCCAAACCTGCATCGTGCATCTGATCCGCCATTCCCTGGAGTTCGTGTCGTGGAAGGATCGCAAGCCGGTCGTGCCGGCGCTGCGCGCGATCTACCGGGCAAAGGACGCCGAAGCCGGCATGAAGGCCCTGGAGGACTTCGAGGCCGGCTACTGGGGCCAGCGGTATCCGGCGATCACCCAGAACTGGCGGCGCAACTGGCAACACGTGGTGCCGTTCTTCGCCTTCCCCGAAAGCGTGCGCCGGATCATCTACACCACGAACGCGATCGAGGCGTTGAACTCCAAGCTGCGCCGCGCTGTCCGCACCCGGGGACACTTCCCGAGTGACGATGCGGCCATGAAGCTGCTATATCTGGTCCTGAACCACGCCGCCGAGGATTGGAAACGACCGCCGCGCGAGTGGTTCGAGGCCAAAACCCAGTTCGCCGTCGTCTTCGGCGAAAGGTTCGTCAGCCAATGACGAAACCGGCCTCGCGCACAGAATTCCTGACAGTCCCGCGGCTGAAGGTTTCATCGCCATTGCCATTGATGAGAGTAGCCCCGCAGGCGAGGTTTCGCGTATTGCGGTAAAATGCTGATCAAACCGCGCATGAGGCCGACCTCGCTCCGGCCCTCGAACACCACGATCAATGTGGCTAGCAAAGCGTGGGCATGTGGCAACGGCATCCGCACCACCTAAGCCGCTGGTCCAAAATCGGCGGTCCACTTCACGGCTTCCCCGCTTACGTGACGAATGCACGAATGCACGAATGCACGAATGCACGAACAAAGAAAGGCTACAAAGCCATATATCCTGCCAGCCAGCCAGCCAGCCAATCAATGCCAGCCAGCCAGCCAGCCAATGCCACCAGCCAGCCAGCCACCCAATCAATGCCTTCCCCAGCCCAGCCACCCAATCAATGCCTTCCAGCCAGCCAGCCAATCAATGCCACTAATCGGTCGGTATCAACGGGTCTCTGTCACTTTTTCATTGGGTCCGTGGGCGGCACTAATCTGGCTCTTCCAGAATTCGCAGCGGTAAATAGCTCTTGGAAAGAATATGAGATGTTGTTGACTTAGCAACCGCTACAGTTGCGCCCCTTGAACTATAGCGGAGGCCAACGGCTGCCTAAGGGACCCATCAACAAAAATACCCCTTGAGTGCACCGAACGGGCACAACTATGCAGAAGGAGATACAAACACCTCCTTGGACAAGCCTCTATATAAACGAGTCACTTTTATAACTCTATCAAAACCTTCACCATGGCAGACAACTATCCAACCTACGTGCGCCCCCAATTTGACAGCGTCTGCCTAACGGGCAAAACCGGAGACAATCTGCGCAAGGGCCTCAAGAAGGCAGCCAAAAAATACCGTGAATACCTCAAGCGGCTCCAGAAAGCTCAGCGCAATTGGGTGGCTCAGGCGCGGGCTTATGAACAAGCTGCGAGCCTTCCTCCAAGGGTTTTTGGGGCGTTTGAAACGGAGCCCTGCATGACCCGGTCTCCACTCGGTGGCGCTAATGAGGCCATTGAGGTTGATGCCCTCTCGATTGATGCATCTGACCCCCCCCTGGTGTATGTCTTTTTGCCTGCCCTCCTTGCAAACTCCTGTGTTGAAAGCAGGAGTTTCGAAGAGGTTCCAACTAAGTATTTTCCCGGGGTGGTGATGGCGATGGACCTCCGTCCATACGATGGCGTCCTCTCTGCTTCAGCTATATCGGGCAAGTACCACCGGCGATGGTGCACTAACGTCGAGCGCGAAGACATCCAGCATTTCCTTGCTATCGCTAGGACCGACCGCTTCAGTTACCAAGGCAATGAAGTATGGACCCGCGATACGACGAGAGGGGGGTTCGACATCATAGCCCATGGACAGATGATTTGGCCCCCTGCCATGCCCGCCACCGATTGGCCAACTGCATCTGGTTGGGATTAGCGGTGTCACTCTCGCCGCTGATACCCCAACGTTGGCCCTAGACCCTCATAGTCTCCATTCTGATTTTTATTTTGCATCTGTCGTGTTTGTTTGTTGTTTTGATTATGTTTTCTTTTCATATGTAATGCGCCAACGGCGCAATTTTGTTGTACCGTCTTTGCATTCAATCAAAGGGCCACGTTTCGCGTATTTTTTCCTCGCCCTAGTGAATTTTGTTTATGCACGAAAACACTGGACACGCCGTAGACCTATACTATCGGTGATTGATACGTAAAACTCGATTTTTTATAACTGTAAGCCAATAGATTTCACTTCATCACTTAAATCAAATACGCTTCCCGTTCGCCCTTCGCGCGCGAAGCCCTCGCGGCTCGCGCGAGCCCAGAAGTGGGGCGCCCCAAAACGGAGCGACATTCACAGGATGCATCTTGGTCGTTGCCCAACAGCAAAATAGGGCTTTCTCTTCCCGCTTCGCTAGCGAATACATCAGGATATATCCTGCCGCCGCTGCCTGTTGCCCGTGTCCATTTTTGTTCGGATTGCGCATTTCGCAAAGCCGGACAGGGGTTCCGCTAATTCCCGGACAGCGATTTCGCTGAAGGCGCAGGCCAGCCACGACTTGCCGGTTCCGGTCTGGCCGGTGACGATCAGGTTCTCATGCGCTTTCAGCCATTCGCCCTGGGCGAGCGCCATGGTGTTGCGCCGGTCGAGGCCACGCGGCGCGGCAAAATCGATGTCCTCGATGCAAGCTTCGGGAAAGCGCAGCTTGGCTGAGGCGAGCCGGTTCCTGACGCGCTTGTCGGCGCGCATGGCGACCTCACGGTCGAGCATCAGGCCGAGCCACTCGTCGCGGCTGAGCTCATTGGCGCTGCTCTGTTCGGCCAGTTCGCGCCAAGCGGCGGCCATGCCGGCGAGCCCGAGGACCTGCATCTGATCGAGCGTTGGATTTGTCAGCATTCTTTCTTCCTTTCCTTCACTGGTAATAGGTGGAGCCGCGGATGTTGGCGTGCGGCGGTGTCGGCTTTGCCGGCTCTGCGGAGCTGGCCCGGTCGAGGCCGGATTTGAGGATGGCGGTGATGGAGGCGTAGGTGATCGCGTTGATCAGCAGCGCCCGCTCGCAAGCCGCCTCGGTGCGCTCCCGCCCATAGCGCGGCGAAAGCGACAGGATGCCCATGGCCGCGCGGTAGCCCTGTTCCGGATGTGGCCTATCGCGCAGCATGCGCTCGACCAGGATGGCGGCGTTGGGGCCGATCCGGGCCGCCCGGCCGATCAGGTTGGCCGGTGTCGTATTGGCATAGCGCTGATGGGCCTTGGGCATGTGGGTGTTAACGGTGACATGGCCGGAGCGCTGCGAGCGGCGGACATGGCTGGCGACGCGCTGGTGATCGTGGAAGATCTCGACGTCCGGTGGGTGAGCCGCACCTGGACGGTGCGGCACCGAGTAGAAGGTCTTGTCGACCTCGACATGGTAGTCGGGATGCACCTTGGCCGTCTTCCATTCCGCGTATTCGAACGGCGTCGCCGGCAGCGGCTTCAAGGCAGCCCGCTCGATCTCCTCGAACAGTTCGCGGCGGCTTTGGCCGATATGGCGCATCGGCCGGTTGTTCAGCTCCTCGAGCAGTTCGGCGATCGCCGCGTTGAGCTCGACGATCGAGAAGAAGGATCGATTCCTCAGCCGCGCCAGAATCCAGCGCTCGACGATCAGCACCGCGCCCTCGACCTTGCCCTTCTTTCAAGTCCAGGACTGCAGTTCGTGCTGACACTCGAGCGCGTATAGAGTTCGAGATCACGCACCCGTTCCATCGTGGCGCGGCGAGCGCTTCGTGCTGTTGACCCGCAAGCAGAACTGGGGCGAGGACCGCGTCATGTTCTACGATGCGGCGGGACGACTTCGCTCACTGCTTGCGTCATGGACGGACGTCGCTGAACCCGATGTTTTCATTCAGGTCGCGGCCGGTCGGTCGTTCGTGCGGCCAGATGATCTGGCAACCCTGGCGGCGTTGATCGAGCAAATCGAGCGCAGCCATGGCGGCTGAACACGTGTCAGGCAATTTATGCCGCATGTGTCAACCTAATTATGCCGCCGCATGCCGGATTCACCGTCGTTCCAGTCATCGGCGCCCATCATTCGATGGTTCATCGCTAGGGTTTCATTTTCCTCCGCGGTTGCTGGAGCGCTTCAACCAAAGCGTGCGGTCACTTGCAAATGGCCATCGACGAAACTTACATCAAGGATTCGCGGTGAGTGGATGTATCTCTACCGAACCATCGAAAGTGTCGGCGACACGGTCGAATTCTGGTTCAGCGAGCATCACGACCTGCTGGCGACCACGCGCTTCTTCAGGAAAGCGCTGGAGCGCCATGACCGAGTCCCCATCGCATTGTCATCGACGGCAGCCTGACCAATAACGAAGCCATCCGGTTCTGCGATGTGGCAAATCGGTTAAAAGGATCAGGGTTCGGGCAGGACCAGCGGCGCATCAAGCGCCGTGTGCGGCCGATGCTGGCCAAACAGTTCGCCATACTAGCGGCATGACAGCGGCCGGCCCCGTCATGACGCAGAAAAACTTTCAACAGAACGTATCTTTTTAGGGACCTGGGACCCGGGGGCATTGATGATTGAATTCAACTTCGCTGACTTCTGTCAAGCGACGATCAATTCGCTCGACGATTGGCACAAAACATCTTCTCTGCCTTCAGAATTCGCGCGAGTCCGAATTTTTTCGCGTTCTCCTGAGTCAGGCTTGGCATCCTGTGGTTTCAATATTTCTCATGGTCGTACTCAGCGAGAACCGCCCGGGTCATGGCGCGATCGTTCGGCCACGCGGCCGCTGCGAAGGCGCCGGGGTTGATTAGGATCGAGGTCTTGAGGATCGGGCTCACGGCGGTGATGTCGCCTTGCGAGTTCATCGGCTTCGCGCTGTTCACGGGCCGCCTGTTGGGCCCGGGTTTCAACGATGCCCGGAGCGTAGCGACGGCGCTCACGCTCCGGCCACTCCAAATCGGGCTCTTCAAGCCCTTGGACGTGCCGCCTAGCGCGTTCATCTGCTTCGCGCTGTTCACGGGCTGCTCGTTGGGCCCGCGTTTCGACGATGCCGGAGGCGTAGTGGCGGCGCTTACGTCGCTCTGGGCGCCCGGGGTCGAGCTCTTCGGGCCCTTGGTCGTGCCGCCTTGCGCGTTCATCGGCTTCGCGCTGTTCACGGGCTGCTCGTTGGGCCCGTGTTTCGATGATGCCGGGGGCGTAGCGGGGGCGCTTACGCCGCTCTGGGCGCCCGGGGTCGAGCTCTTCAGGCCCTTGGTCGTGCCGCCTTGCGCGTTCTTGGGCTTCACGTTGTTCACGGGCCGCTCGCTGGGCACGGGTTTCAATGATGCCGGGCGGGTAGCGGCGGCGCTGCCGTGGGTGCTGGGGTGTATTGGAACCGGCGTCTTCAGTTTCCGTCTCCGGGCGCCGGCGCCGCCGGGCTTGGCGCTGTTGCTCGAAACCGCTCTCATCCTGTGTACCGTGCCCCGCAGCTTGTCCCTGCCCACCGGCGTCGCTTCGCCTCCCCGAGTCAAAATCGCCGCCCATACGAATTTCATCGACCGCATTGTCGCGGGTGGCCGGTCCAACGTTGCTACCGGACGCTTGTCCGGGGACGTCTCCGTGACTTTGTCCATGTGGACCGCCGGCAGGCCTTAGCCCCCTGCCGCGGTCGCCAAGGTTTGCGGGTCCGGGTGATCCACGGGGAGTGACGTGAACATCGGGCTCTGGGTGCGGGCGAATCGCAACGGTTTCTCCAGCCCTCTCCCTGCGTCGGAACTCCGCATAGGTAATCGGTCGTTCCATGATACCGCGCTCAGCACGCGAGGTCGCATCCAATTCGATACCGTGGTCATACGCGGCATCAACAAGCGCAGCACGCATATGGTTGTAATTGTGGTGGGGATGGCGGCGTGAGATTTTCAGCCAGTGGCCTTCCACCGCCCTGCGATTGACCACCACATGCAAATGTGGATGTTGCCGGTCGACATGAAAGGCAGTGATGTAGTCGAATGTACCGCCCTGGCGCCCAGAACCGAATATGTTCTCCACCCACGCCCGGCCGGCAGCGTGTGCGTTATTGGTATCGGTGCCACGCGGAAAGCTGACGATGATGTGCGTGGTCAGGTCCTGGTTGCTTTCTGCCTCTGGCTGGCCAGATTGATAGTTGCCGGTTTGTTCGGCCCAACTGCGTGCCATCTCGTGAAGGCTATCGTATGGCACCACGACGCCCTGATGACGTGAGGATCGCAAGAGGTCAATGGTGCCCTCGCGAGACAGATAATTTAGCTGATTCCGAATTTGGCTTGCGGTACGAGCGCCGCCTCGAGGCACAATTCTTATGATGGCTTGCGGGGGCATCTTGGCCACCTGACAGCGACGTTCCCAGATCCTCTCACCGTACGCTCTCCTGCAATAGTCTTCGGCCGTCTTGCCGCCGTCGGGAAATGTTCAGTATTGTGCGAAGCAGTGCATCGAGGTCGGCGAATTCTTTGCCAAACTGCTGCCTATGAGTCTCGAAGCGCTCGATATCCACCTTACCATCGCGACTTGCAATCCCGTTCATGTCGTTGAGCGCATCGGCAATTTGGCCAATGCTGCTGGTAATTTCTTGGAGGTTTTGGCGAGTGTCCGCGTCAATTTCCAAGAAGCCTGCTATCCGACGCGCTGCGATGCGGAGGGCCAAATTGCTTGTTAGCCCGAGCGCCTGCAATTGTTCCGAGAAACATTCAAATTCAGCCAACCGCAACCGGACGCTGACTATCTTATAGCCAAGCGGGTCAACTATCGCGGCGCTTCGTCTTCTACGAAGAGAAGCATCATTGAATAAGTTCGGAAAGTCCTCATCCGTCATTTCTCTGATCCACATTCGTAGAAAGAGTCTCTTTGCAAATTTACACTGACCGACATTATCATAGATGTATCCATGCTAAATGGAATCAGCAAAAGGTTACAGACGTAACCAGAAGTTGTGAGACGCTAATTATTACGCTATGAAATTACGTTGACAGAACCCTGTTTTCTATGGTTTTGGTGGGTGATTAATAAACAAAATCAATGCAGCTTACACGAAAGCATCCAGGCGGAGGCAAAACTACGCATGAAACTTATTACTTGCTGCTCATTCAAAGGTGGAGCGGGTAAAACCACGGCCTTAATGGGGTTGTGCTCCTCGCTTGCCTCCAAGAAGAAGAGGGTTGCATTGTTCGAAGCTGACGAAAACCACCCCCTTACGAAGTGGAAAGAAAACGCTCTTCGCAACGAGGCTTGGGATCATCAATGTGAGGTGTTCGTCGCCGATGAGTTACCTCTACTGGAGGACGCATATCAACAGGCTGAAGCTGCTGGCTTCCATTATGCGCTGGCCGACACCCATGGTGGCCTGAGTGAACTGAACAATGTTATTGTCGCCAGCTCCGACTTTCTGCTGGTGCCAACCATGCTGACACCCCTGGACATCGATGAAGCGCTTGCGACTTATCGATATATCATCGAGCTGCTACTAGCAGAGGCTCTGCAAACTCATACCGCCATTCTTCGCCAGCGAGTTCCTATTGGCAGACTAACGGTCTCTCAACAGGCCGCATACGACATGCTAGAGCTTCTGCCAGTACTTGATATGCCCATGTATGAGCGTGATGCCTTCGCGGCCATGAAGGAGCGGGGGATGTTGCACATGACGGTGGCGAATATGTCCCAGACGCCCGCAATGCGACTAATGTTGCGTAACAACCGGCACGCATTGGATGAGCTTGCCACGATCGGTGCTTTCGTAGAGAAGGCGTTGGGTGTTTGATATGGGTATCCGCAAACCGGCTGTTTCGATGCAGGAGGCGCGCCGACTTGCGGCGGGCCAATCGGGGAGGTCGTTTCAGGGGAGTATGCTGGCCTCTTTAAATCCTCCAGTAGCGATCGCACCAATCGAGCCGACCGGTCGCCAGACGGGCAATAGAATAGTACCCGCCCGAGCTTTGCCCGCGAGAAGGACCGTTCTCCTTTCGAATGAACGCCACGACGCGGATCCGAAGGTGCAGGTGTTTCTGTCAGCAGCACTTCCCGCCCGCGGCATCTCCGCGACTTTCGACGCGTTGAGTGCCGAGTCTCGCCCTGCCAAGGTCCTGCAGATGATATTGCAGCGTGCTTTGGACGACTACGAGTTGATGCTGTCCAACGGCTCGTTCGCCGAAATCGCGCCGGCCTACTCGGTTGAGGAGCCGCTAGCCATCGTTGCGACGTCGCGCATGATGCCGCGACGGCTGGTTGATATTGCCCTCGCGCATTTTGATCCGCTAGGTTTCAAAAGTGCCCGGGCCTTCGGCCGTATAATTGCTAGCTCTGCTCTTTGCATTTTCTTTGACAACGAAAAGAAAGCCACCCACCGACAGCGCTGATGAGGACGTGCGTGGCTGGCTCCCTGTAGGTGCAATGGCGGTGCCTGAATTGGCTCAGCGAAAAGCCATCATTTAGGACAAAAGAGCGGAGTGGCCGGCGACGGCCCGCATGACATTGACGCTGCTGATTGCTCGGGCTTGCCATCACCGGCACGATGGCCAATCAGAGCCTCGCCTTGCTCACCAGCTTCATCCGCAGCCTGCCGCCGTTGGATGAAAGAGGCCGTATTCAGAACGTCTTGAGGATATCTGTCATGGCCGAATGCGCCTGGAAAGGTGTAAGCGCCACGCCGCTCCCTCGTGCGGCGCATGAGGTGAATGTGCCAAGTGTCGCTTGGCAGTTAATTATGAGAATCCCGTGTCAATGATTTCCGTGACTTAGCCGTGCACTAAAATTGAGAATGAGCACTTAAATTGAGATTCCGTCGCGATTTTTTGCAGTTAAATCGTTAAATCGAGAACGAGCTGGCAGGATATTTTCTGTATTTCTGTGTGCTAGATCAAGGGATTTGCCTTAGAAAGAGGCCGATAACTTCCTTACGATTTCAATGCCATAGTGTGTCGGCGTCGGGGTGTGTGTGGTTCACGCTTTTGCGTCTTATTTGAGAACCGACGCGCTGAGATTCTTAAGTTAAGTGCCACCGCCCGCACAAACTGCCGCATTCTTACGTTTAAGTGCCAAGCGACAAATCTGGTTTTACCGAGGTGGGAACATGACCACTACAGTCACAGCCAAGGGACAGGCGACCATCCCAAAGCCGGTCCGCGATCTTCTCGGGATCGTTCCGGGCACTCAACAGGTCAAATTTCAATCCCACCCGCGACGAATGGCCGAAAGTCAATGGCGGGCCAGGTGTGAATGGCTTTCCTCCGATCAGTTATCCGTCCCATTCACGCTTACAAATCCGTCTCAAAACTCTCTCCGGCGCTGCAAATGGCCGCTGGCAGGCAAAAACGCGCTTCCCGTCGACCACAGGAACAGGAAAAACGGTTATGCAAGCGCTTTACGGATGAGCAGGCGACCGAAGTCCAGGAGATTGAACTGAGCACGGTCGGGAAGAAAATGAGCGCTAATCCGTCAAGGAACCGCCCCCCGGGCGAGGCGGAACGGCTTGCCCAGTGAGGCTGACGCTGCAAGAATCGAGGCATGTTGTGGCGCGAACGCAGTACCCATCGCGCGCCCTGACCCTAGCCCGGATTGTCCAAACAAATCGTAAATGCGGGAGCGCCTCCATGGAAACCAGGATTATCGACAGCTGGGAGGATTTCGCTCAATGGGCGATCGAGCGGGCCAATGCAATCCTGACGGATCAAGGTTCGGAACTCGCCACCGCTGTCCGCAACAGAAACGACGCCGAAATCGGTGAAACAGCACAGGCGCTCGGCCAAGCGATCGTCGATGCGCTGCTTGATGCGTTCGATGGTCTCGCAAGCGATGAATGAGCCACCGGTTTGGCCCGCGCGACTGGCTGCGCCAACGGAAACGGCGGCCAGTATGCCGGCGCACAGATCCGTCCGGCGTCATGATTCCGGCCCGCGCAGGCTCCGCAGAAGCGCTTCCGAGGCCTCGAACCGCTCTTCCCTCCGATCGCCATCGTCCGGCGGCCCGCTAAGCGTTTCCGCAGATGCCTTTTCGGCATCCAGTTTGGCCCGCAGGAGCGCCATGATCATCGGCCAGGTCGAAAACTTGCCCTGCCTGGCGCGCTCCGTCAGGCTTCGCAAATAGCCGCCGGGGCTGTTGATCTGATCAGCTCGCTGGTAGATCGCAGCAAGCGTGATCGCGGCCTGTTGCTCGCCCAAGGCCGCCAGCGCCTCTCTCCAGGCGCTGCCGCTGATCCCCAACATGGGCCGGACAAGCTCGGCCGCGGCCAGAAAGTCCCGCCAGTGGCGAATTTCGTGGCCTCGGGCGATCTCCTGCATGTTCGGGCAGGCATCCAGTACGATCCCCAACGGCAAATCACGTCTCGGCAGGTTGCGCAGGTTGTCGGTCTTCTCGGCGTTGACGCCCGCTTCTTCGTTATCTTCCAAGCCGTTTTCAGATTCAGAAATGGAGTCTGGGTTTGAATTCTGTATGTGGCGACCGGAACGGGACTCATTGGCGTCGGCATTCTGTGAATTTGCAAATGATTCCAGCGCGTCACGGATGTCGTGCCACAGCACTTCGAGCTCTCCGCAGATGCTTTCGACGAGCTGCCGCGGGGCAGAGCGTGGCAGCCGGCCGACAATGGCCTGATAGTTCTGGAGCGCCCGGCCCCAATTGCCCGGCACACCTTCCTCGATGCCGGTATCGATCAGCTTGACTATATCGCGCCGCAGGAGCGTCAGGCGTTCTTTGGCGACACGGAATGCCCTCTTCTCGGCCTGGACGGCTTCCGCCAGGTCATTGAACTCCGCGGCCCGTGCGACGATCGGCGACAGATCGAAGCCATAAGCCTGCTCGATCTCGCCTCGCCGCCCCTTGCGGGCGAACCGCTTACCGTTTGGGCTGTCGCGACGGATGATGAGCCCGCAATCGACGAGCACCGCCAAATGCCGGCGCAGCGTCGTCGGCGGCATGCCGTTGGCGCGCCATTAGTTGCTCGTTGGACGGCCAGACAATGACGTTGCCCTCCCCCGTGAGAACTGTCTCCTGGTGGAACGACAGCAACGCGTTCAGGATCGCGAGCGCGCTGTCCGTGGCTCCCAGAAGAGCCCTGGCTTCTCGGATATGCTGAAAAGCCTGCCACTTGTTTACGACGGCGTCCTTTGGTGCCGCCCTTGCCCTCACCTGGCTCGCAATTTGGCCAAGCGTCATCGTCCGCCGCCCAAAGGGCGTCGCTATGTGTTCCATCATGGTTCTGCCCTTCAGCTTGTAGGCAAAGCGAAAGTGATCACCAAAACGGCGCCTAATCTCCTCACGGAGACTCTTGACTGTGGTCTGCGGAAGTGAGATTCTCGTTGTTGCCAAACGAACGAGAGAGGCTTCCGGAACGCTGTTTCGGGGGCCTTTCTTTTTACCGCATGCTACCTCGACGTCTTGTTGCGCTATCCTTTGGCTTCGGCCGAGACCGTCACCCTCCCAGCGCTTCACCTACCCTTGTCAGCTGACAAGGTTTTGCCCGGCACTGAAATCATCCTTCGCCCTCCCGGACGAAAAACCTCTCCATCAGCATTGGCAGCTCCTCCTCGACGAAATTGCTAAAGGCCGATGCGTATTCGGTCACGATCGAGATCTTGATGTCGCCGCTGGAGAATGTCGCCTTTCCGACAACCCTTCCGGCCGGACCCTTGATCTCCTTCTCGTCGCGGGACTGCGGCTGAGGCTTCCTCACCGCAGCTAGAGCATGCTTGAACCGTTCATCTGACGACAGGAGCAAACCCTTGTCAGATGACAAGGTTCTCTGCACTCGGGCTAGAGCGGATGGGTCCTCGCTCACGGCGGACGCCAATGCGACCCACCGCGGACGGCCGACCCTCGGCGCGCGACCGATGGTCTCGATAACGTCCACCGGAAGCGCCCGGCAAACAGACCTGAGACGAGCCAATTCCGGATCATCGATTGACAAGGCTGCGCGAATATCTCGCGCCTTAATGCCCGCCGCATCCATCCGCCAGGCGAACAACGCGCGTTCAATCCAACTAAGGTCTTGTCTCGCGGCATTCTCGATGCCCTGCGCTACCACGAGCTCACTGTCCGACAACGACAGGACCGTAGCCCTTACTTTGATACCGAGTTCTAGCGCCGCTCGCCAGCGGCGATGCCCGTAGACGACCTGATAGCGGCCTTCCGAGATGGGATGCCGGCGCACCTGGATCGGGACCTTCTGACCCTCATCCAGGATCAGCTTCTTGAGTGCCTCAAACTCCGTGTCGCTGTCATCAGGTAGCCTATCCGGGAATGGCGATGGATCGATCAAATTTGGATCGAGTTCTGAACCCCCACCAGCGTCGACAAGTGCGCGCAGGCTGTCGCGCTCCTCTCGTAACTCTGCTAGCGATCGTTGTGTGGCGCCGATCACGCCCGCCCCAACACGGGCCAGTGGTTGCCCCGACGGGGAGGAATGATCCTTGGGCACGAACGAATCCGAAGCTTCCGCTTTCGGCTGCGAGAACGCTCCAAAATTCGCGAGAATTGACTTGCGACCAGAACGCTTAGCAATCATGTCCGCCCCCAGCTTTTCTTGATCAAGCCGAGAATTTGGTCATTGACTGCGTCAATTGACTCCCGCGCACGCTTGGCCGTCGCCGCCGAGATGTTGCCAAATTCGAGCTCATAGAGAGTGCGCTTGGCTAAGCCCGCCGTTTCGATCGCCGCACTTTCGACTGCCGTTGACGTGAGGACATCCTCGGTGAACAGGTGTCGGAGCATTGTGACGACATGTACTTGAGATTGGTCCATAGGGTCGTGCCTTGTCACGACGTACCGCAGAAAGTCCTGTTTCATCGTTGCGCCAGCATCCCGGATGACGGAAATCAGATCACCCATCATCAGAAGGAATTGGCTCATCGACATCACATCGAGCATGGCCGGATGGACGGTGACGAGAAGACCCGTCGCAGCGTAAATGGCGCCAAGTGTCAGGAAGCCGAGGGAAGGGGGCGTATCCAGGATGACGATATCATACCGGTCCTCAACCTCCGCCAAGGCGAGACGCAACCGTTCGAAAAAGATGCTGTCGCTGCCGGTTCGACGCTGTGATAGGAACCGCGGCGTCTCATGTTCATATTCCATGACTTCGATATTCCCCGGGATCAGATCGATGCCCGTGAAATACGTCGGTCGAATAATCTCAGCGATTGGGCGACGCTCATCGTCGTACCGCAGGGCCGCATAGATGGTCTCGTTCTGCTGCACATCCATTTCCGGCTGCGCGCCAAACATCGCGGATAGCGATGCCTGAGGATCGAGATCAATGGCGAGAACGCGATAGCCATGGAGCGCCAGATAGTGCGCGAGGTGCGCGCTCGTCGTCGTCTTCGCGCTGCCGCCCTTGAAATTCGCTACGGCCAGAATCTGCAGATGCTCGCCTCCTCGCCGATGCGGCAGAAATCTCAGCGCCTCAACCGGCCGTTGAGCCGCGAACAGTTCTCGAAGTTCGTTAATCTGCGCCAGCGTATAGACGCGATGATTGTTTTCAAGGCGGGCAGGAACCGGGCCTTTCCCTTCGTTGGACATCAACTTGAGAGTCGATTCCGGAATAGAGGTCAGCCGTGAAACCTCGTGAACCATAAAGTTCCTGAGGCTTTTCTGTGCATCCGGCGGGTACATCTGCTGGCGCCTCGCCTGCAGGTGTTCGGAGAGCATGCCAGCGTGCCGAACGATCTTGTCTGCCGGGTCCTGGCTCTGCATTTGGCATGTGGCTTGTACAGCCATTGACACTTCCAGTCCCTTTTGTCGGTCTACATGCGACTTATCGGCTTTTGCCCGACAAGCAGATAGGCCCGATCCTCTGCGGGCGTCCAGTGATTTAAGGTTAACGAATCGTTAACGCGTTTTGGCCGAATTGTCGCTTGCAGTTAATAATGAGAATGGCTTGTCAACGATTCCAGTGTGTTAGCTATACACCTAACTTGAAAATGTGCATTTAATTTGATAATCGAGCCCGGCCATTGGCATTTAAAGTGAGAATCAACGCCAACACCTTATCGGCCTGGTATTTCTCGAGGACGGCTTGTGGAATTCAATGGATGCACGGCCTTTCGGCCAATACGATTGCATCTAATTTGAGAATCCGAACTTCCATATTCTCAAATTAGATGCCAATCTTGGTCGAAACGACTGCATTCTGAGAGTTAACTGCCAAGCGACAACACCGACGCCTTCGTGCTGCTCGTCGGCCGGCCTGTTCTGGCCCTGAAAGGCTGGCTCGAACGCGCCGGGATCAGCGAGGGCGCCGTGTTCCGCGGCATCGATCGCTGGGGCAATCTCGAAAAACGCGCCCTGACGCCGCAGGCCGTCAACCTGATCCTGAAGCGCCGCATCGCCGAGGCCGGCCTCGATCCGGCAATATTCTCCGCCCACGGCCTGCGCTCCGGCTATCTCACCGAAACCGCCCGTCGCGGCATTCCGCTGCCGGAAGCCATGCAGCAGTCGCAGCATCGCTCGGTGCAACAGGCCTCGAACTACTACAACGATGCCGAACGCACGCTTGGGCGGGCGGCGCGGGTAATCATCTGAGTCGCAGATCGATCTGACACATCGCATGTTGCGGCGCGTCAGCTCCAAGACAATTGGAGGCAGCCGCGCTTGCCGCCGGCGCGCGCGGCGACCAGTCGGAAGGCGAACGGAGCCAAAAAGTTCTCCGACCATTCGCTGCGCGCCGGCCTTGCCTCGTGGGCCGAGGTCGACGAGCGCTATGTGCAAAAGCAGCTCGGCCATGCCTCGGCCGAGATGACGCGCAGATACCAGCGCCGACGTGACCGGTTCCGCGTCAATCTCACCAGGGCCTTGGGGTTGTAGACGACAAAAAACCCCGCCCCCTGTTACGCGCCAAACAGCCGCCGGTCCCAGTAGACGGGCTGGTGCAGACTTGTCTGGATCCTTGAAAACTCCGGATGCGCCGGATTGATCAGCACATTGCAATCGAGACGCGCCACGACACTCGGCACCAGCAGGATGACGCTGCGCCGTTCTAAACACCAGGTTTCGCCAAATCCCTTGCTCACCATCGCCGGCATCGTGTCCCAGCCGGGCAGTGACGGGTGGGAAAAGACCTCGTAACTCAGTCCGCGCGAGATTGTGATTTCGATGTAGTGCTGGTTGGGCGGCAGTCGGCCGCTGCCATGCACCAGCTTTTCCAACAGGGCCGTCGAATAGTGCTCGCTGGTGTAGATGACAGGACTTCCGGGCGTGTTCCACCGCCCTGGCGCGATTGTCGAGCCGGTCGCATCGAAGATCGGGTAGGTGCCGGCCGGATCGCCGATACGAAAGGACGATAGAGTGCGATCGAGAGTCTGCGCCGTCACGCAGCACTGCCGTACTTCAGACCTGCGAGAATATCGACCACCATTTCGGCACCGAACTCGCTCATGATAACGACGTCGATCGGTCGCTTGTCCTCAATCATCGGGTGCGGCCGAAACAGGAAATCGCGCGCTTCCTCTTCGTTCTGCCAGACATCGACAGCAAGGCCCCAGACGCGCGCGACGCGGGCCAATCGCGTGCCCTCGTCCGACGAGAGGCGATGTACCGCCTTGCGCCGCTCGTAGGTCGCCTTGGAGATCAGCCGGTATTTGAACTGAGCATCGCCAGGCGCCAGAAGATGCGCAACGCGCTCAAGTGCGCCAATGGGAAGTCCATCCTCGATCCGGGAGATCAGCCCGAAAGGCGACCGCGCCGCCACCTCTTTAACGGGCAGCCCCAACACGTCGGCGACATTTCCGAGCGCTAGCATATCACTCTCCATTCCACGTGAGGCAATAGTTAGCCTCACCTGATGCGCCATGCAAGCCCCGCATCAGAGCGAACCGATCCGCCAACGGGTTACCCTGTCATCTTTGCAGTCGCGCCGTTCGCTCGCAACGCCGCCATCAGCATCGGCCCGACCGAAAACTCCCCTGCCCTCGCCTTCTCGGTCAGCACGCGCAGATAGCCACCAGCTGACTCGATGTGCTGTGCCCGCTGCAGAATGCAGGCAATCACCACCGCGGCGATTTCCTGACCCATGACATGGCAGGCATCCTCATACGCAGACGGTGAAACGCCCAGGTATCCCCGCACCTGGGCGGCGGTTATCATGAGATCGCGCCAGTTGCCGATGCCGTCGACGGCGTAGTCCGCGATTTCGGGGCAGGCCTTCAGCACCAGCCCCAGCGGATAGGTTTTCGGGGACTCTGCGGTCCTCGTCCTTGGCTCGGCCGCCGACCCGCTTTTCTCCAAAGCAGGTTCAAATTCAAAAATAGAGTCGGTATTTGAATCAGATTGCTGCCGCTCGCTTTGGGACTCATTGCCGCTCAGATTCGTGGATTCCATATGGATTTCCAGCAGCTTATCCACGTCATCACGCAACGCGGCCAAATCGGTCACGATTGGCTCAAGCTCG
This sequence comes from Mesorhizobium mediterraneum, assembly GCF_002284565.1. GTDB lineage: Bacteria > Pseudomonadota > Alphaproteobacteria > Rhizobiales > Rhizobiaceae > Mesorhizobium > Mesorhizobium mediterraneum. The sequence goes on from NZ_NPKI01000052.1 coordinate 17,379, forward strand.
GCAATGCGGGCTCGGCGCGGAATTGTCTCCACAACGGCGCGGAAGCGCCTCCACAGGCCTCCCCAGTCGCCCGGCACGTCTTCCTCAGCGGCCGCCTCGACCAGCTTCTGGATATCCCGGCGGTGTAGCGTAATGCGTTCCCTCATAAGCCTGAGCGCCCTGTTGTCGGCGCGAACACGCTCGGCCGCCGCCTCGCACTCTTGAGCACGGGCCAGCAGCGGCGCCAGCGAGAAGCCAAATGCTTCCTCGATCTCCCCACCCCTGCCCTTCCGTGCATAACGCTTGCCGTTCGGGCTGTCCCGACGGATGACCAGACCGCATTCCACCAGTTCCGCCAGGTTCCTCCGCAAGGTGGAATCGGGCATGCCGTGCGCCCTGAGCGACAGTTGTGCGTTCGAGGGAAACACGATGAGGCCGTTTTCCTCACTCAACTCACTGTCAGGATAGAATGACAGCAACGCATTCAGGACGGCCAGGGCGCGATCGCCGATGCCGATGATGCTCTTGCCCTCGCAGAGGTTGCGATAGATCTGCCACTTGTCGACGACCCTGCCCTTGGGGATCTCCCGTGACTCGTTTTGCGCTGCCAGCATGGCAAGCGACATCGGCCGCCGCCCAAAGGGCGTCGTTGCAATACCCGTCTCCATTTTCTTTCACCCTCGATTAGGCAAAAGAAATCTGCTCGCCAAAACGACGCCAATGACTCTTGACAGTGATTCGTGGAGATGCGATTCTCAGAGTGCTTAGTTCAGAGAGAGGCTTCCGGCTTGCCGTTCGGGGGCCTTTTTCTTTTGCGGTTTCAGACTCCTTGTTTCGTGGTGGACTTCCGAAAGGCCTCAAACAGGTCGTCCAGTTGTCCGGCGATAAACGCTGCGAAGCGCGATCCTTCAGCCTCTCCCACGGCAATCACGGCAGTTTTTCCATTGTCTTTGAGGCTGACGCTGACCGTTTTGTCCGGAGCAGCCCAGGATTTTGTAGCAATCTTGGGCTTTGATGGCTTGGCCGGACCCGCAGGTTCTTTGATCGCATTAGTACCCGCCGGCAGCGTCTCAAGCAGCATAATGAATCTGTCATCGGACGTTGCCTCGCGGAATTTGTTTTTGTGAGTAAGATCGAAGGCTTTCGCGAGTGAGCCTTCTACGGAATAGCGGTTTGAGAATTCCTGCCATCGTCCTCGACCTATACCGGGAGCTTTACCGATCGATTGCAGTATCTCCTTGTCGACCGAGGAGGCGATTTTGATCATCTCGGAGACGTGCGATTTTCCTGTCGACAACGAAGCGCAGATGGTGTCCCGTTTGTATCCTGCTTCCTGCTGCGCAAGCGCAAAAGCGCATTTTTCGATGTATGAAAGATCCTCTCGAGCGGTGTTTTCTTCCCCTTGGAAAATGACTGCTTGTTCATCATTCAACTCGCGGACGGCCGCTTTGAAGGCGATCCCAAGCTGCTTGGCGGCCGCTAGTCTCCTCCGACCATAGACGATTTGAAACTCGCCATCCTTGCCTTGTACTGGCCGAACCAATCCAGGCACAATTTGACCGCGCTCCCGCATGGATTCTGTGATTTCAGCAATGGCGGAAATCTCGTAGGCGTCATCATAACGATCGGTGATAGATGACGGCCTTATTTTGTCGGGATCGAGTTCAATGATTTGCTCGCCTGACTTCAGTAACTTGTCAGCGATATCGCTTCGTTCTTGCATTTGGCGAACACCAGCAGCCACCTTCATCAGGTGCGGCGATGACGTGCGACGGCTGAGATTCTCCTTCGAATTCTCCTCCCCGAGTTGCCCCAAAACAGCAGCAAACATGCCCTTAGAGTCTTTACGGCTCACTGTTCACGCCTCCATGCCATTGTGATGAGGCTTTCTATTTCCGCGTTCGCGGCATTGATGGATTCGATTGCACGATCATAAGTTTTAGGTGCGGAGAACCTCGATCGTTGCACCTCATAGAGGCTCTGCTTCCAAGTAAGAGCGTCCGCGACCGCAGTGGATTTGGAGACGGAATTGAGCAGTAGATCCTCGCCAAACACTTGACGCATTAGCGCCTGCATATTGGCTTGCGGATGGTCGTTGGCCTCAAATTTTGTGATGAGGAATTTTGCGAAATCCCAACGCGCGCCGGCACCGGCTTCATCCAGGATTTGCATATAAGACGCGGCCAGCTCCAAAAACTTGCCCGTGGAGTCGACATCGAGCATGTGCGCTGGAACGGGGATTAGGACCCCGGTAGCGGCAGTGAGCGAGGAAAGCGTCAGGAAATTTAGTGACGGCGCACAGTCGAGAAGAACAATATCGTAGCGATCGACGATCTGTTCGAGGGCCTGTGACACTCGAAGCAGAAAACTGGTTCCACCGTTCTTGCGCATTTCAAGGGTAACGGCGGTTTCGAATTCTGTCAGCTCAAGGCCGGCGCAGATGACGTCGAACCCGATGATATGAGTCTGATGTACAATCTTTTCCGTTGGCACCGGATCATCAAACCGAATCGCCGAGTAAAGGGTGTCACCTTCTCGGTAGTCAAATCCCGGTAACGCTCCTTGCAGACTTGTTAACGACGCTTGGGGATCCATGTCGACTGCGAGAACGCGATATCCTCGTAGTGCCAACCAATGACCCAAGTGAATAGTGGTCGCTGTCTTGGACGATCCGCCCTTGAAGTTCGTGATCGCGATGATCTGGCAATCCTCGCCTTTAACACGACGAGGATTGATCCATTTCTTCCGCGCCTTTTCCGCCAGGTGCATCCTAAGGTCCAGCACCTGCTCCACAGAATATAGGCGCTTCCCGGTGGCCGTTGTCTCTGGCTCGGGTCCCTGCCCTTTTAAGGAGACCTGCCGTATGTAAGCTTCGGTCACTCCCAGCAAGGCTGCCACTTCCGTCGAAGTGAATTTGCGCATCGTACGAACCGCGTCAGGAGGATACTGAGCCAGCGACAGATTGTTGAGTGCCTTCTCGAGTTTCGTCGAGAAGGTACTCATGAATTGAAGGCTGCTTAGATGCCGCGTCACCCAGATTCTCCTCTTGCACCCAGCGCCTATTGATAGCGACTATGGTTAACAAGCTGTTAACGCCACGCCAACTACGCCAACTTTTCGAATTACGCGGTTTTTCCGTTACTGGGCTTATGCCCGATTCGGAGAATTCGGGCAAATGGACATATGGCAGTTCCCAGCCGGGAACTTTCGCTATCGCTGTCTCCCCTATGACGTCAAAACTGCGCATCAGGTGGTAAAACTATAGCTGTGAAGGTGGTCACGCAGCATGGGCGCACGGGCGAGCCCGTTGCCCGGCTTGTTCTGGTGGATAGTCGACATCGGTGTGCCGGTTGGCTCTAGCTTCCGCGTGCGGCGGCGAGCGACCTACAAAGGCCCGGACAGCTTTCGGCGCCTGGAGAGATGCCCCCAAATTGGTGCGGCGGCGAAATTCCCATTTTGACGGCAGGCACGGTACTCGCGCAGTCCCTAGGGGTGTCACATCCTTCGCGTCGGAGACGATCGGATGTGTTTGTGATGCAGCCATGCCACGACGCTTCCGATGTCACTTCGGTAGTCGCACCTACCAGGTTGGCCAATTAGACGCCCCACGTCCCCCTTCCATGCAACAAGCATTCCGCGCCAAGCGGTTCTTGAGAATGGCAACTCAACGGCTAGGATTTGTCGCCAGGCATCCCATGCGATTTGACAGCAATCAGCACCGTTTGGCACGTAGGCGTCCAGTCCACGCGCACCCTCCTCCAGTGCGTAGTCGATGAGGCAAGCGGGAGGCAGCTGAAGTCGCCAGGCAGGCTACCTCTGGGTCTAGTCCAACTGTTGGTGAAGGATCCCGAGGACGCATCGAGAAGCGAACTTTTCGCACAACTCTTAGTCTAGCACGCACCACCCGTACTTTAAGTTCCCAGCTGGGAACAGCTTTTCAAGTTGGAGGGATGCACGGCACCAAGAAACCCTGGACACTCATCAACTTTACGGTTGCGCATGTGGCTCTCGGGCGCATTGGCGCATCCCGTGTCACCTGCGGGTGTAGGCGTACCGCACCACAAATCCAGACGTCTCAGTTAGAACTCCCGTCACGCGGTCGCTGATACTTGCGTGTCATCTCGGCGCTGGGGTGGCAGCTGCTTTTTGCACATAGCGCTCGTCGAGCTCGGCTGAGGGCGCGCGCAGCGAATGGCCAGAAAACTTCTGTTCCCGCTCGCCTTCGGTGAGGTCGCCGCGCACACCGGCGGCCAAGGCCGTGCGCTTGCCCAGCCGTGCGGCCCCCTGATCGTTGAGCCGTTCGGCGCCGACCGTTTCACCCTGACCAGTAACACGGCAACAAGGGGCCATGGGCAATGCGGGCAAACTTCAGCCAGGCCTGCAGTGCGACAACTGGGCAGGTGGCGTCGGACGAGCCGCGACCAATTTCGACCTCGCGCCAGCCGGTCTTGCCCCGCAACGGAACCAGCACGCCCATGTCTGGAAAAAATTCAATCCAGCCGCGACCGACGTCGGTTTGATCACGCGCAACACCAGGCCGAGATCCCGAGGGCTGGGCCGTGATGTAGAGGCCGACGATTTGTGGGTCTGGCGGCTGCGGATCAAACGACGTGACGCCGGCAGCAGGCGAAGAACTCCTTCCAGTCAGCGGCATAGGCGCGTCGGGTGTTTGCCGAACTAGCTGCCTCGACATAGTCGCGCGCACGTCTGCTCAATCCGCGTACGTGCTAGGCAGCACCTCGATTTGGTTCAAGCCGAGCTTGAAAGCTGCCGAGAACTACCATATCTTTTGCACACGAAATATGACTCTCAATACGGTAGGATGAATTCTGTGGCCCATGCACTCAAGATCCCCGAGCACAATGGACCTCTCATCTTGTCCTATATGGACCGGAACGGGAAGATTGCGATCGAGCAGGTCGCGGACGGTTTTGGCATGTCCAAGGGTCAGTTGGCCCAGACCGCCGGTCTTTCTCGCGAGACCCTTTATCGCTCAGAGCGCAGCGCTACGGTTAAGACACAGGGGCGTCTGCGGGAAATGCTTGAAATCATCAGCCGCGTGACGGATTGGGCGGGTGGCAAGGAGCAGGCGATGGCCTGGTATCGGGCTCAGCCGCTTCCGGCGTTCGGCGGACGTACCGCTGAGGCACTGGTGAAGGATGGCAAGGCAGCAGCGGTCCGTGATTATCTCGATCACATGGCCGTTGGTGGTTTTGCGTGAGGGTTGTCAAAACCTGCTATCGCGCACACGATCCACGTTGGGCATTCAAACCGACTTCCGGCGAAGGAGCGGCGATCCGAGGGGCCCGATTCAATCCCAAAGGCGTGCCAGCGCTCTATTTGGCGCTGACCATCATGACAGCGGTCAAGGAAGCCAACCAGGGCTTCGCACAGCGGATCGATCCGTGCGTGCTTTGCTCCTATGAGACCGATTGTGACGACATCGCCGACCTGACGACGCAAGAGGGGAGGGAGGCATTTTCCGTGACGCTCGAAGAGATGGCCTGTGCCTGGGCGACGGCTCTCAGCAACGGAGAACGTCCGGCGTCCTGGTCCATCTACGACCGGTTGCAGCCTCGAAATGTTGCCGGCATTGTGGTTCCGAGCTTCGCGCCGGGGGCCGAGATGGAGGATCGCAATCTGGTGCTTTGGGACTGGGGTCCGGATCTCCCGCACAAGGTAACCGTATTCGACCCCAGTGGTCGGCTGCCGAAGGATCGGCTGTCTTGGCGATAGACCGTCACGGAATCCGCTCCGCCAGGGGAGGGGGCCTACAGTCCACTGGCCCTGGTGAGATTGACGCGAAACCGGTCCCTGCGCCGCTGGTAGCGGCGGGTCATTTCGGCCGACGTATGGCCAAGCTGCTTTTGAACGTAACGCTCGTCGACCTCAGCCGATGAGGCAAGACCGGCGCGCAAGGAATGACCGGAAAATTTCTCTGCACGATCGCCTTCGGACAGGTCGCCACGAACCCCGGCTGCGAGGGCGGTGCGTTTGACCAGCCGCGCCACTTCCTGGTCGTTGAGCCGCTCGGCGCCGACCGCCTTGCCCTGGCCGGTGACGCGCCTGAAGAGTGGACCGTGCGCGATGCGGGCGAGCTTGAGCCAGGTCTGCAGCGCGGCAACCGGGCAGGTGGCATCGGACGAGCCACGACCGACTTCGACCTCGCGCCAGCCGGTCTTGCCGCGAAGGGAAACGAGCATGCCCTTGTCGAGGATCTCGATCCAGCCGCGGCCGTCCTCGGTCTGATCGCGGCCGACATCCAAAGCCACGATCTCGGAGCGCCGCAGGCCGCCAGCGAAACCCAAGAGCAGCATGGCGCGATCGCGCAGGCCGCGTAGCGTCCCGCGGTCAAGGGTCTCGAGCATGGCAATCAGGTCTTCAGGCAGAATGGCTTCTTTTTGCCGGGGAGGGGAAGAGTGGCTGTTGCGAATGCCGGCCAGCACAGTCGCGATATGCCGGTCCTTTCTGTCCAATGGTTGGCCACGCTGAGAAAAATTCCAGGTCAACGAAGACAGACGTCGCTCGATTGTCGAGACGGCGTTAGGCTTCTTGTCGCTCGTCACCTTCCCGGACGCGCAGGCCGTGATGTAAAGGCCGACGACCTGCGGATCCGGCGGCAACACATCCAGATGCTGGCGGCGCGCCCAGGCGCAAAAATGCTTCCAATCGGCGGCGTAGGCGCGCCGGGTGTTGAACGAGCTTGCTGCCTCCACGTAATCGCGCGCGCGCTCGGCCAGCCCTTCCAGATGCGCGGGCAGGGGAGGGGCGTTGTGCGGCTCGGAGGGCGCCTGCGCCATGTCCATGACGATATCGACAATGTCAGGCAAATCGTCGGCTGGAGGCGGGGGAGGGGAGGTGCTGGCGATCGCGGTCGTGCTGTGGGACGGCGCTGAGCTCTCCTCAGGACGATTTCCGGGGTTTTGCTCGACGATAGCGGCTGTCGTTCGCGTTTGGTCAACGGACGGCAAGTTATTGGTCTGGCGCGAATCATCTTCGGAGTTCATTGGCGGATTCTAGCCGAATCACCGGATTTTTCGTAACATTCGAGCGGACAAACTTTTACAGCGAGGCCGGCTGTGGTTCATGGGCCCGACAAGGAGACGGTTGATGATGCCGCCTGGAATGAGGCGGTTGCAAGGGAGGCCGTGATCCGCAGACTGGTTTCGCTCGACTGCCCCGGCCGGTCCGATTTCTTCCGGGCTTGCCGTGAACTCGGCCTCAAGCGAACCCGGCTTTACGAACTGATCAGGGCTTATCGGGAGCATCCGGTCACGAGTTCGCTGCTGCCGCGCCCGGGCGGCACGAGACAAGGCAGCCGCCGGTTGCCGGATGAGACCGAAGCGGTAATCGCCGAAGCGCTCCGGGACTTTTACAAGACGCGCCAGAAACCAAGCATCAATCGACTGCACAAGGAGATCCGCGGGCTCTGCCGCTCGCGTGGCGTGCGCGCACCGTCCTGGCATGCGCTGAAGGCGCGGATCGAGGCCATGGACCCCGCCGAACTGACCAAGGCACGGGAAGGCTCGAAGGCGGCGCGCGATCGCTTCCACCCAGTTCCGGGAGAATATACCGCCGAGTGCGCGTTCGACGTAGTCCAGATCGACCACACGCTGGTCGATGTCATTGTCGTCGATCGCCGGTACCGCCGGCCACTGCAGCGGCCGTGGCTGACGCTCGCCATTGACATCGCAAGCCGCATGATCGCGGGCTTCTACCTGACCCTTGAGGCACCGTCGACGGTTTCGGTCGCGCTCGCAATCCAGCATGTCGTGCAGCCGAAAGAGGTGTGGCTTGCCGGGCTGGGGATCGATGCGAAGTGGCCGGCCTGCGGGTTCCCTGATGCCATCCATCTCGATAACGCCAAGGAATTCCGGTCGCGCGCCCTGCAGCGGGGCGCTGAGGAATATGGCATCGAGCTCATCCATCGTCCGATCGCCACTCCCCACTATGGCGGCCATATCGAGCGGCTGATCGGCACCATGATGGGCGCCGTCCATCTTCTGCCGGGCACGACGTTCAGCGACATCGACGAGCGTGGCAGCTATGATTCCGCCGCCCATGCGACGATGACTCTGGATGAACTGGCGCGATGGCTGGCGCTCGAAATCACGCGCTACCACGCCGATCGCCATGGAACGCTGGGAATTCCGCCGCTTGCGGCATGGCATGAAGCTGTCGCCCGCCGCGTTCGGCCTGTGCGTCAGCCCCACGATCTTGCCGGCTTCATGATCGATTTCCTGCCCAGCGTCGACCGACTGGTGCGACGAGACGGCATTCACCTGTTCGGTCTTCGCTATTGGGATGATGTTCTGAGCATCTGGGCCGGGCGCCTCGATCGGCCGCTGCACGTTTCCTACGATCCACGCGATCTTTCGAGGGTTTTCGTGCGCGCTCCGGACGGTACGCGCTGGCCGATCCGCTTTGCCGATCTGCGGCGCGCGCCGATCACGCTTGGCGAACATCGCCGCGCCCGAACCGCCCTGCGGGAACGCGGTCTTTCGCGGGTCGACGAGCAACTGATCTTCGAAACCATTGAGGCCCAGCGCGCACTGGTCGAGGACGCGACCAGGCGCACCAAGGCAGCGCGTCAGCTGGCGGAAAGGCGCGACCGAGCGCTCGGCGCTGCCGCGTCAAACTCGCCGGTTGCGGCCGAGCCTGCGCAAATCGAGGATGAGCGGCCGATCGATTGGAGCAAGGTCCCCGTCTTTCCCGTCGAGGAATGGTCGTGAGAGGGGAGGGGACTTTCGAGCACCTCGACGACCGCTACCGCGGCTATGCCGCTTTGCCCGACGAAGAACGCATTGCCTGGATCAAGGCCGACCGCTGGATCGGCTTCGACCAGGCGCAAGCCGCACTTGTGCGCCTGAACGCGTTGCTCGCCTATCCCCCACGTGACCGCATGCCTTGCCTGCTGATCCTACGGCAACACCGGCATGGGCAAGACCAAGATCGTGCGCAAATTCGAGCGGGCGCATCCGCCCACATTGTGTCAGTCGACGGGCGTTACCAACAGGCCGGTCGTCGTGGCCCAAGTACCCTCGGAGCCGGTCGAGCGCGACCTCTATCGGGAACTGCTGGCCAGCCTGCAGGCTCCCGCGCTCGTGGGCGGCACGCTTGCCCGGGAGAAGGACATCTGCCGCTCGCTGCTGCGCACCGTCGGCGCCAGGATGATCGTGCTCGACGAGGTCAACGGGATGCTGGCGGGGACCTATCGGCAGCAACGGATATTCCTCAATGCGCTGCGGTTTCTCGCGAACGACCTGAGAGTGCCGCTGGTGTGCGCCGGCACCGATCTGGCGCGCCAGGCATTGCTCACCGACGCGCAGCTCGCCGAGCGCTTCGAGGCGTTTCATCTAAAACCCTGGAAGAACGATCACGCCTTTGCGCGGCTCTTGAAAAGCCTCGCTGGCATCCTGCCGCTGCGCGCTCCGTCCGATCTCGAAACGGACCCGGTTCGCGAAAGGATCCACACGCTCGCCAGCGGCGTCACGTTCCGGATTTTCCAGCTGATCGAGACGGCAGCCGAGGCGGCGATCCGGTCGGGGAAGGAACGGCTCGACCTGCTGAGTTTTGGAGACGATCTCGTGCTGCCGCTTGTGTCGATGACGCAATCGGCACGCCGGCGGATGCCGCAGGCGGCGGCCGGGTGATGGAGCCGGATCGTCTGCCCGTGGCGCCGCGGCCCTATCGCGACGAATTGCTGTCATCCTGGATGGCGCGGGTGGCATGCCGCTACGGCCTTACAGCGGAAGAGCTGGCGGGGCATTTCGCCGTTGATGGCAATTGCTTATCTTCGCCCTTGGCGATCGACGACAGGGCGCCGGCGCTCGATCAGACGAGGGTGTTGGCGCAGGCCTGTGGTGTCGACCCCGAGCGACTGCAGCGCCTGGCCTTGAGCAAGCGCTATCCGCACCGCTCTCGATCATGGTACGTGAGCGCAGGACCTGAGTGGGCGCCGTTGGCAAGGCCTCCATCCACCCCGGTCTGTGTCGCCTGCTTCGCTGCCGATCAAGCAGCCGGCCGCGATGCCTATTTGCGAGCCGGCTGGATGCTTGGCGAGCGCTGCATCTGTCCGATGCACGGCCGGCTGCTTCATGATCGCTGTGTCTCGTGTCATCGACAACTTTCCGTGGCTTTCCACCTGCACGAGGGAAGCGCTCGGCCGGCCTGCAGTCATTGCGCGCGGCTTCTCACCGATAGGGGAGGGGAGGGCGATCAGCCACAGGATACCGCCCTCGTGGCGACGGCGCTGGCCACCCAGCAGCGGATTACGGCAAGCCTCAACGGTGAAAATCCCGAGGGCGACAGGCTCGAGAAGGCGCTCTCGGTGCTCTGGGCGCCGCTCGACCACCCAGCCGCGGCACGACCCGTGCTGGCGCTCTGGTTCAATGAAGCTGGCTGGCGCTGTCCCTACGACGTCCGGCACGCCGTCGGCGCCGCAACTCCGCTTGGCCAGTTGCCGGTGCGCTGGCGCTTTATCACGCTGCTGGCTTTCGACGATGTTTTCGGCACCAGGCTGCTCGGTGGCGAGGGATTGCCGCCTCTCGCCGCGCATCTGATGCGGCGGGCCGCGCCACGGCAGATCCGCTTCTCAAGCCGACGGCCGAGCGGCCAGGCGCTGAAGCGCTCATCGGCCGAATACGAGCGCCTGGCGCGTCAAATCCTGGCTGATCCGGGCTGGATCGCCGCGGCAAAGCTACCTCCGCGGAAACGGGAGCGTGTTCGCGCTCGCCTGATCGATGCTGCGCTTGCCCGGAACCCGCCGGCGTCACCCGGGGCAACATTGTCGCCCAAACCGCCGAGCGACGAGCAGGCGATTCAGAAATGCTGAGACTGCGTGCTGCGGTGCGCAGTCTCACGAATTCCGATTCATCCGGCCGCACCAGGATACGCGAGATTTCGTCCGGAAGCCCGATTGGCGTGAATTTCGGCGTTCTGCGTGACGAGAGAGGCCATCCACTGGCCGCTGTCCGGGGATTAAGCGCAAACCCGGTCCGCTCAATGAACGCGAATTCTCGTCGATCTGACGCCTAAACGAGGCCGTCCGCCGGTGAAAAACGAGCGACAGGGGCCATTTCCTCTATAAAGACCAAAACGAACGATAATGCAACATTATCGTTCGTTTTAATGTTCCGACAGGCTGTGCGTTTTGGCGCGAAAGTGATGGCACAAAGCGCACAGCCGCTTTACCCTCCAAAATCATGATTCGCCTCGATCCCGCGACCGCCAGTCCCGCCGCGCCGCCCGCCGTCCCGGCCTGGGCGCTCGCCGCCGGCGGCGCACGGAGCGACGCCGACGCCGCCTTCCAGGCCGGCGCCGCCTTGGGCACGCTCGACACCCTTAGCCGGGCGCAGCCTGCCTGGGCTGGGGCCTGGCGGCAGCGGCTGGCGCTCAACAGCGCCGCAGCCAGCATGCGGCTCGCCGGCCGCGCCGAGGACGAGGCCGGCTTGCGCGATGCCTGGCAGCTTTGCCCGGCCGGCGCCGATCCCGGTCCTGCCGGCGCCATCTTTGGCGCCTGGCGGCAGTTGGCGCTGCAGCCGCCCGTTGCCAACGCCGAGCGGCTCGAAAACATCGTCGACCAGCTGGGGCTCCATTGGGACGGCGAGGCGCTGGCCGCGCTTTGTGAACACATTGACGACCTGGCGCGCTCGGGGCGGCCGGCGCCGTTCGCCGCGGCGGCGATCGCCGCCCACGTCGTTGCCATGCGGCCCGATGCCGAGCTTCTTGCCTGGTGGCTGGCCGACCTGGTGCTGGCGCACAGCCTGCGCTGGCCGCGGCCGCTGCCGCTACTGATGGCGCAGGCCTTTGGACCGGCTTTTCGCGGCGAGGCCGGCGGCAAGCGCATCCGACCCGGGGACAAGAATTTTGAGCGGCCGGTTTGCGTCGCGCTCGTTGCGGCCGCGGCCGACACCTGCCGGTTGGCCGCCGATGTGTCGCGTCGTGCGGAGCGGCTCATCGCCATCGCACCGAAGCTCAGGGCAAAGGGGGCGGGCCATGTGATTTTTTTGCTCCTCAATGAAGACGCCGTGTCTGGCAGGCTGACGACCAAAACCCTGTCTCGTTTTGCCGCGCGGCGCTTGTTCGAGCGGCTGCAACAATTCGATGCCGTGCGCGAGCTTTCCGGCCGCACCACGTTTCGGCTGTTTGGGTTGTAGCGATGAGCGAAGCCTCTGTCCGCCGCAAGCCGAACGAACAGCCGGCGCTGCTCGACGCCGAACTCGAGCACCTGCCGCCAGAACTGCGCTGGCGCGAATGGATGGGCCGCGTCGAAGCGGTGATTTTTTCCGCCAGCGAACCGGTGACACGTAGTGTCCTCGCGCGGGTGGTGGGGAAGAACTGCAATCTCGAGCTGATCATCGACGACATCCGCGCCGAGCTCGCCGGCCGCCCCTACGAGCTGGTCGCGGTCGCCGGTGGCTGGCAGCACCGGACCAAAAAATTTTTTGGGGACGCTATCCGCGCCGCCTTCGGCACGGCAGCGGACGAGGGGGAACTGTCGCAGGCGGAGGCGCTGGTTTTGATGTGCATTGCCTATTTCCAGCCGATCACGCGTGGCGAGCTGTCTTCCTTCTTCGGCAAGGAGGTGTCGCGCGATCTGATCGGCGTGCTGCGCGCGCAGGAGCTCATTGCCTCGGGGCCGCGCAGCCCGCAGCCTGGCGCGCCCTACACCTATGTGACGACCAAGAATTTCTTGTCGCAGTTCGGGCTCGACACGCTGCGGCAACTGCCGGATTTCGAGGCGCTCGAGGATGCCGGACTGCTGTCGAAGGAGAAGCTGCTGGCGGGCGACATCCTGCTTGGGTTTTCTTCCAACCAACGAAACGCCCACCCAGAGATCGATGATTGACTGTGCGGGGGCGCGTAGCAACCGCTGGCAGTTGCGTGTCGGAAATGTGTGTGGCATTCACCGCTGCATTCTCGCAATCCCCCCGTACCGCGCGTGTTGCCGGCCACCCGGCTCCTCGCAGTGAAACGCCCCGACTTCTTCGTCTGCGTGAACGGTGGCAACACGGCAGGTCTCGCTACTCCCTCTCGTGTGCGCCCACCGCCGTCGGGTTCAAGAACTACTGGGAGCGGGTGATCGACCCAGTCCAACAGGCACCTTGGTACAAGACCCCGCGCCCCACGACATGGGAAATGGAGATGTAGGATGTGTGTGTTGCTATGCTCGATGCTATCTACTACCAGCCAAAGCCCAATTGAGGACCCAACATAGGGCTGGATTACCCTCTTGCTCGCCGAGCGTTCTTTATTGACGAAACGAGACTTACCTGTGGTGTGGCGTCTTCCGCGATCTCAACTCGGAGGGCCCGACGGTCGCTGAGCCAGCTCGTGATTAAGGGGTGGCCCCGTCCAAAGGCACCCCGGATCAAATTGGTGCGCGACTGGGGCGGACACGGACGCTGGCGCTACTCCGCGTCAAGGCGACTGACCGCATCGTCGGCGTCGCCACACTAAAAACCCCCCACTCAGGATACCGGGTAAATACGTTCGCCGCAGCCGCGGCTGGGGAGGCGGCTCTTCGACCAGCAGCGCCGCAAAGCCGGGTGCTGCGGCCATGCTTTCGGGCAGTGCCAGAGATCCATTCCGCAGCCGCTTGCGCCAATCATAGATCTGCCAGCGCGTCGCCCCGTACTTGCGCGCCACCTCCGCCAACTGGACACCTGGCTGCAGGCTCTCAGCTACAATCCGCGACTTCTCCGCGTCTGTGCGCCGCCGCCGACCCGTCCGACCTTCGATCACTTCCAGCCGACCCGCATATCCAGTGCTTGAGACGTCCAACTGGACGCCCATTTTGCCGTCTCGTTCCATGCACACACCTCCGTCCAAATCGGAGGGACTCTTCGCATGACAAGGCCGAGCTGCGCAGGGTTGGACGCAGGACCAGCTAAGGGCTTTACCGTAAAGCCGGCAATGTCATAAGTCGAACCTAGACGGCGACATTCGCGAATCAGCGCCCCGAGATCCTCTATATCGACGCGGATTGCCCTCAAACCCTTCCGTCGCGAGATAATTGCACTGCGTTGACTCAGCCGATACGACAATTGGATTAAGTCAGAGACGCTGGGCCGCTTGGACGTAAAGCAGCCCAGTACCCATCGCGTGGCCTTCAAACAGGATAAGCGCTCTTCTTGCTATCGGCTCATAGAACCCCATGCTGCGTTCTGAGCGTAAATGGGCATCAGTTTTGGCCGCAACTAACCTCAGAGGTCGTGGCGAATGTACCATCGTCAGCGGTTTCCAACCGCAAACGTTCTGTAAATTAGTTTGAAGGTTTTGTACCAAGATTAGCAGAAGAGAGTGGCCCGTGGAGCGGACCTCTGCATCAAACCCTAGTCTATCGGATGACACCCAGCGCTGTGTGCGCGAGACACCGTGGCTTTCGCAACCAAACTGGATTGTCGAAAGCCTGACAGACTTTGGCCGTAAGGGACTTGCACAAAACAAAAAAATGCAAGCAGGCCCTTGAATTTATGTCCTTTTTTTTCTTGGCATTGCCCTTGCTGTTTAGACGACGACGTTTACGAGGAGGGCCGTTCGAATGTCGGTACCGATGATTTGCTTGAAAGCTCCAATGACACGAGGGGCTTCGAACAGTTGCAGGCGACCGCCAAATCCGGTGCAGGCGGGTAGTTGTTGTCCGGCTGATCGGCTACACCGGACGACGTGCTGTTTGCCTACGTCCCAACGTGCGATGTCCTCAATCAGCATCCTTTTGCAGCTTTGGACCCGGCGGGTAGAGCGCCCTCGTTCTGGCCGATCCCACCACCATGACCGGCGATTTGGCGCGATTGGCTTGCAGTCAACGAGACAGGACCTGCGCCATCGGCTCCATCTGAGGGCAACGCAACTCCCATGATGAGCTTAGGTGTCCACTCCGAGGTCGCCCGGCTGCGAGAGGTAATGGTGCACCGGCCAGGCCTTAGCCTAAACCGCCTCACCCCGCGGAACTGCAAGGGCCTTCTTTTCGACGACGTGCTTTGGGTGGAGCGCGCCGGCCAGGAGCACGACATGTTTGTGGATGCCCTGCGCGATCGTGGCGTGATGGTTCACTCTTTCGACGAATTACTTTCTGCAACGTTGGCCTTGCCCGAAGCGCGTCGTTGGCTCCTCGAGCGTCGCGTTCAACCTTCAGCTGTCGGGCAAGACGTGGTCGATGAACTGCGAAACTGGCTCGGCGAAATTCCGCCTGGTCAACTCGCGACCTATCTGGTCAGTGGGATTTTGGCTTCGGAACTGCCGTTCGAACCGCGCAGCCTAACGGGGCAAACGTTGGAACCGGAGGATTTCGTCCTCCCGCCATTGCCGAACCAGGTTTTCACACGTGACAGCTCCTGTTGGATTTATGGTGGTGTCTCAGTCAACACTATGTATTGGCCTGCAAGACAGCCGGAAGCAACGAATGTCGAGGCGGTCTACCGGTTCCATCCGCGGTTTCGAGACGCCAGCTTCACTTACTTGATGCCCGATGGAGCAGACTTCGCTTCCAGTCTTGAGGGTGGTGATGTGATGCCGGTCGGCGGCGGTGTTGTGCTGATTGGAATGGGGGAACGAACCAAACCCCAAGCAGTCGAGGCTCTAACGCGACGCTTGTTCACGATGAAGGGTGTGACCCACGTCATCGCCGCGCTGATGCCGCGGACTCGTAGCGCGATGCATCTTGACACGATCTTCACCTTCTGCGATCGCGACCTCGTGACGATCTACCCGAAGGTTATTAAGCTGCTCAAGACGTTTTCGTTACGACCGAACCATGCTGCGGGTGTGCTCGATGTCACCAAGGAGACAAGACCTTTCTTATCTGTAGTGGCCGAGGCGCTGGGATTGAAGACTCTCCGCACTGTCGAGACCGGCGGTGACAGCTTCGCGGCCGAGCGGGAGCAATGGAATGCCGCCAATAATGTGATCGCCATCGCGCCGGGCGTCGTGATTGCCTACGAACGCAACATACACACGAATACGCTATTGAGCCGGGCAGGCGTGGAAGTGATCACCGTCGACGGTGCTGAACTCAGTCGTGGTCGCGGCGGCGGGCGCTGCATGACTTGCCCACTTGTGCGCGATCCAATCTGACCAAACGTACTTTGACATCGACCCGCCAGGCATAGCAAGACCATCGCAATTTCGGCATTTCCGCCTCAACGTGATCGCTGACCCAAATGACCCGCGCGGTTGCTCGGCTTACTTCAGCGCACTCCCTAACCCGATGGGAGTCCTTCCCGTGGCAGCACGTACAGAGTGCTCGGTTCAGGCCCCTTCCGCAGTGGTAATGGTCCGTCCGCATGGTTTTACGGTCAATACCGAGACTGCGACCGACAATCACTTTCAAACATTGACTGCTGATGCTGGTGATCTGGCGCCTCTCGCCTATGCAGAGATCACCCGCGCCGCTTCGATGCTCCGAGATCAGGGCGTAACGGTGCATTTGTTCGAAGGCGAGGACAGGGACGCTCCGGATTCAGTGTTTCCGAACAACTGGTTTTCAACCCACGCTGGCGGTTACGTGGCGATCTACCCGATGAAAGCCTTGAGCCGCCGGCGTGAGCGACGGAGCGATATTATCGAAATGCTGAAGCGACGATATAGAGTCCAGGAAGTCATCGACTATTCTGGCCTTGAGCTGGACGGGGTCTTCTTGGAAGGTACCGGTTCGATGGTGCTCGATCATATTGATCGGGTCGCCTATGCAGTAAGATCCGAGCGCACCGATCGAATCGCACTTGAACGGTTCTGTACGCAGTTCAGTTTTGAGCCGATGGTGTTCTCGGCAAAGGACCCCAGCGGGTTCGACATCTATCATACGAACGTTCTGATGTGCGTCGCGACCGATTTTGCCATGATCGGGCTCGACATGATTACTGACTCAGTAAGGCGGCGCGAAATCGTCCACCGGCTCGGACGCAGCGGTCGCCGGATAATCGGGCTCACAGACGCACAGATTGGAAAGTTTGCAGGCAATGCGATCGAGCTCCTGGGCCGGAACGGTCACACCTTGGCTCTGTCGACGACCGCACTCTTGGCATTGACGACGGAACAGATCGACATCATCGGCGAGAGCGCGCGGCTGCTGCCGCTAGCAATTCCTACGGTCGAGCTAGCAGGCGGTTCCGTGCGATGCACCATCGCCGGCGTGCACCTCACGCCTCGGGGCGACACTCAGTAGAGCAGGGTGTTATGTTACCTCCACCGCCAGAGGTGAACCCCTAGGGGGGCCACGATGCCCCTCTCGGGTAGCCACCGCATCTTCCGTCGTGGGCATCGACGATGTCGGCAGTCTCGCTTGCGTCCAGTGCCCGTCGACATAGGCGAGTTCACCACGAACGCCATCCTCTCCTTCCGCCTTTACGGCCTGGTTCGCCATCGGGAAATCGCTGCTGCAATAGGCAGCTTCCGCCTTCTCGATTCGGGATCGTTCTTCGGCGCGCTTGGCCGGGATGTTGTAGTTGAAGGCGGTGCCGCGCCTGGCATGGCTGGTCGGGAAGCCGTCGCGCAGCTCGACCGATCTGAACTTCCTGGCGAGCAAGGCCGGTCGGGCCCAGATGTAGCCAGCATCCTTGCTCAGCATGTGCCAGATGATCGTAGCAATTTTGCGCGGAGTGGCGAAGGGCGTGATACAGGATCGTTCTTCCACTGGTGATACGCGCCATCGGGCGCACTGAGATATTCGGGCAAGGCATGATTGCCCACGATCCTTGACAAGATTGTACGGCGCTACGATATTGATTACGGGGAACCATAAGAAAAGAAGGCGATCCGCCGTGGGTTATATATGATCGATAAGCTGATGATGTATTTTTCACCGCAGTTCTTTCCAGAAGAGCGGTGCGAGTTCTTTATAAGATTAATTGTCACGACCCCTTTGGCAGTTTTACTTTTCGCCTTTTTTACACAAAACGCAAATCAATTCAACAAGCCGGAAACGACCCTCTCCCGCAGTATTTCTATTGTGCTTCCGCCGCGCTGATGCAAGGTCATCTTCAATAGTTGGCTCCATGCTAAAGAGGCAGACGAGCCACTTTGCGTTACATGGACGGCGAGTCGGATTATCGACACTCGTTACTAAATGCCCTCCCCCCTTTTCCCCACTCTCGCAGAGTTGGAAGCGCAAACTCAGCGCGCAATGCGGCAATCGACGAGATGCGCGGTCACCGTCAACTTATCGATCGACATCACGATGTCCCTCGATTTCAGTCTCTCGCAAGCGGGCGACGATCACGCTCACATCCGAGCCGCCACTCTGACCGATTAGAGAACACGATCGTAGGACCGCATCGCTCGCCCGAAAGCGGGTCGAGTATTCGGCGAAGAAGCTCCGGATCAACCAGCGCAGTACCATCGATCTCCGCTGGACCGACCAGCCCGCGCACCAGCAAGGCCGCGACGGGAAAGGGCAGGCTGTATTGCGCCTCGGAAGTTTCACACATTCGAGACGGATGACACCTACCCGGCGTTGATCAACCGCATCGGCGCGCCGATCAACACTGCGCTGATGCTTGATCACTGGGAGGATCTGGTCCATCTGGCAGCTTCGATCACGACGCGCTCCGTCGTAACCTCGATCATCCTCAAGAAGCTCTCGGCGTCTCCAAAGGATAGTCAGCTGGCCAAGGCGCTGCGGGAACTTGGCCGGATCGAGCGATTGCTCTTTATGATCGAATGGTATTCGAGCCCGGCATTGCGTCGGCGATGCCAGGCGGGCCTCAACAAGGGCGAGGCAGCCACACAAATTCAAACGCGCAGTCTTCTTCCATGAGCGTGGCGAAATCCGCGACGGGTCCTTCGAAAGTCAAGCATTCCGCGCCTCCGGCCTCAATCTCGTCCTCAGCGCGATCGTGCATTGGAATACGGTCTATACCGAGCGGGCCGTTACCCACTTGCGCAAAATGCACCGCGAGATTCCGGATCATCTGCTCAAGCACGTCTCGCCGCTGAGTTGGGAACACATCAATCTGACCGGCATCTACACCTGGGATGCCGAACATCAGATGCCTAAAGGGCTCCCGGTCGCTCAGACTTCCGGCTCGGCTATGCCGCATGAAGTTCATGCCCCGTTCGACCTTAGCGTGTCGCTGGGAACAGTTATCGCGGTAGGGATGCCCATTACTGGGCACCCCCCGCACGGAAGGACGAGCGGAATTCCCGCATCCGGCTCCTACCTTGGGTGTTTGACGGCGAAGCGTATACGCGGCCAAGGATGAAGGATCCGGGGGGGCGGGAGCCAGTCATTGGCAAGCCGTATCATTCTCTCCCAGATCAATCGATGTCTCTGGCTCCGCCGCCGAAGCGTCTGAGCCCTGAGCCTGATGATGCGGTCGCGAAAGGCGCCGAGCGACCGAAAATTGGTCGGTACAGCGTGATAGGCATAGTAGCCAGCAAGCACCTGCTTCAGCCATCGTCCCTGCTCTGGGATGGGCCAATGCATGCGCCGTCGCAACTCGTTCTCGACCTCCGTCAGCTTCGCCATTCTGCGGTCCCTCCGGCTTTTCCGGAGGATCTGGAACCGGCCATGCCGGGTCTTGCCGCAGATGAGCGTAAACCGAGGAAGTTGAACGTCTCCGGTTTGCCGAGCCCTTTCCTGCGGCGGGCCTGAGCCGCATAGCGGCCAAACTCGATCAGTCGGGTCTTTTCCAGATGGAGTTGCAACGCAAACTCCTGCAGCCGTTGCCGCATCATGTCCCAGAAACGCCGGGCATCGGCTTCGTGTTCGAAGCCAACCACGATTATCGTCCGCGTAGCGGACGATAATCACGTCGCCGGTGGCCTCACGTCGTCGCCAACGATCGGCCCAAGGATCAAAGACGTAGTGCAGGTAGATATTGGAAAGTAGCGGCGAAATCACCGATCCTTGTCCCGTTCCCCTTTCACTTACAGTAACGATTTTCCAGAACACCCGCCCTGAGCCATTTGCGGATCAGGTGGATGATGCGCCTGTCACCGACGCGGTGCTCCACGAAACGGACCAGCCAATCCTGGCTGACGCCGTCGAAAAAGCCCGCAACGTCGGCGTCCAGAATGTAGCTCAACTTCCGCGTTTCGATTCCGACAAACAGAGCGTCCAGCGCATCATGCTGGCCGCGCTCTGGTCGGAACCCATAGCTGAACCCGAGGAAGTCTTCCTCGTAGATTTGGTTCAGCACCGTCGCCGTCGCCCTCTGGACAATCTTGTCTTCAAGGGCGGCAATTGCGATCGGTCGCTGCCGTCCGTCTGGCTTCGGTATATATACGTCCGCCGAGACGGAAGGGCACGATACACTCCCCCTTGAACCCGACTATGCAGGTCCACGATCCTTTGATCGAGGTCTGCTTCGTAGGTTCGCCACGTTTGTCCGTCCACGCCGGGGGCTGCGCTACGCTTGAGTG
Organism: Mesorhizobium mediterraneum; assembly: GCF_002284565.1. Lineage (GTDB taxonomy): Bacteria > Pseudomonadota > Alphaproteobacteria > Rhizobiales > Rhizobiaceae > Mesorhizobium > Mesorhizobium mediterraneum. The sequence goes on from NZ_NPKI01000052.1 coordinate 37,722, forward strand.
CGTAGAACGCCGTCCTCAGCATCTCTGGATTGATGTGATGGAAGAGAGCGGTGAACTTCTCCTTCTTCCTTTGCCTTGCAGCATTCCGTATGCGGTCCAGCGCATGGGACACACTTTCCCGGTCCTGTGCCCGGCACGTGCTTTGCTGGTCCGCATTCCCCTTGGTTCCTGCCCTTGGCTCCCCTTGCTCCCGATACTCCGGTGTTGTTCGCAAGGTTCGTTGCTACTATGGCAGGATCCGACTCCTCGAGGTCGTTCTTCACCGGATTTGGCTCCTCGCCTTCCCGATGCGGACCAGCAGTGGCATCCCACTCTGGCCAATCCCGAGGTCTCCCGGTTCCCGCGCAAGGAGCGTCCATGCATGCCAGGGTCTCAGACCACGCCGGGTTGAATCGACACTCGCGCTGTCGCATCGATTCATATTGCCTTCCGCACACAAGACGAACGTCGGCACCCGAGAAGCGTCAATTTCGCGGTTCAATGGCTGGCCTACACGCTCCCCTGTCAACGCTTCACGCCCAGCCTCATGGCTGACCGCGCATGACTCGGGGTCAATGTGGATCGCTACTCCTTCATTGCAATGGACTTTCACCATCTACTCCCTTGCCGGTTTCTACCGGCGCACCTTGTTCCGACCCTACATGTCGCGTCCCAGTCACCCACATGCACGCAGCGCTCGGGCGCGCCACCGAGCGCGATGGACTGGCGCAGGCTCTCCAGCCAGCGGTAGCTCTCCTTCGTCTCCATCGGCACGCGCATGGGATTGATGTCCCGCTTGAGCGCGAGCGTTCCCTTTGAACTTCGTTCGTGTCCAGAACTTCGCCGCCGTCAGATCGAGGGGTGTGCCGGTGAGGGGTGACGGCCAGCTCGAATGCATCAGCACTTCGCACAAGGTCAGCACGTTGGGCTGCCCGGCCTCGTAGCGCCCGGCATTGATGGTTTTGGTGAAGCCGATTTTGCCCGGCTGCGCGCGACTGTAGAATTCGGTCGTGTCCTGCAGGATAAAGGATCGGACCTTCCGCTCGCCGCAACGCGCGCCGCGGTCGCGGCGAAATGGCCGGCGAGAACGCTATGTTCGGTCACACGCGGATTGTCAAAGAAGCGGTAGGCCGCCTTCGTCGCCGCCCAGTCGCCGCAGGCCGCCGGGATTGGCTTGCCCGGCGCTGTTGACATTTGATCCAGCCGACGGGCCGGACGCCTGTCGGGAGGGGCCGCCGCAGAAAGCTCTTCCTCCTGCCAAGCGGCTTCGCTGCTGCTGGTCTGGTCTCGCATCCGTGACGCCTCCGTGATCCGGCGTCACGGACGGAATCACGGCAGATTCAACGGAACAATAGGCCCGCCGACAATGTGGGTAATCGAAAGCTTACGTCGTATGCTGGCAAGTCGGCCCTGCGACCCTGGTGCGGATTCCGACGATTTACCGGACGGCATTCCGATCAAACCGGACGCGATTCCGAGAATTAACCGGACGCGATTGGAGTGCACCCCCAGACTGAGACAAGGAAAATCGCGGTCACCTCCCGTGTACGCTTATGCGGCCTTTTCCATCTCTCGTCTGCGTGAATGCTTCTGTTCGTATTCCTCCGGAGTTAGATAGTCGAGCGCCGAATGCAGCCGTTGCTGGTTGTAGATGGTATCGATGAAGGCTCCGATCCGTTTGCGCGCATCGGCCGCATCCTTGTAGGTGAGGCCTTGCACTTCTTCCTGCTTGAGCGTTTTCATGAAGCTTTCCGCCTTCGCGTTGTCATAATTCCCGACACGGCTCATGCTCGCCTGGATACCGTGAAGCTGCAGAAGTTCGGAGTAGGCTCCGCAGGTGTATTGGGCGGTCGGAATGATGGACGAGGCTCCCTGGTTCGGGCTGGCGGTTAGCGATGGCCATCTCGAGAGCCTCGATCGCAAGACTTGCTCTGAGATGCGTATCCAACGCCCATCCCACCACCTTGCGGCTAAACGCATCCAGGACAACTGCAAGGAAAGCAAACTCCTCAGCCAGATGCAGGAACGTGATATCGGCCACCCACAACTGGTCGAGCCCATTGAGGAGCATGCCCTTGGCAAGGTTCGGCACGACGTGCCAACCATGCCTCGAGTTCGTCGTCACAGGAACAAAGGGTCTTGCACGCAGGCACAACAGATTGTCTTCGCGCATGATCCGTAGAATGCACTTATGGTTGACTTGCCATCCCTCGCGCCGCAGCAGGGCTGCTATCCGGCGGTAGCCGTAGTGCGCGTTGCCGAGAGCCATCTTCTGAATAAGATCGCGCAACCCTGTCTCGGCCCGCCGAGGCGCCGAATCCAGCCAATGACGGTAGTAACTCGCGCGGCTAACGCCAGCGAGCCAGCACATTCTGTCGATGTTGAATTCGCCTTGCGACAGGCCGGTCATCATCTTTTCGATGACTTTGAAGATCCCGTTTCGCCAGGAGCGCTGCTCCGACGATGATCTCCCTCGAAATGCCGCAAGGCTTCGCGAAAAAAATCGAGATCGAGTTGCTGCTGCCCTACTTTCTGCTCCAATTCCCTGATCCGGCGCTTGGCCTTGGTCAGCGCCTTTTCCTGAGGTGCCGGCGTGTCGACTGTCCTCTGCAACTGCCCGGCCCCGTCAACTCCTGTTATCGATCTGGCCGGCCGGCCGCGCCGACGTCGCCACTCGTAAAGTCGTTGGCGACTGATGCCAACCTCGTCTGCCAACTTGCTGACGTTTTCGCCCGCCTCCATGCGCTGGAGAAGCTCCAGCTTTTGGTCCTCATCAATAACTCTTTGCCGTCCGGCCATGCCCCAGTTTCCTCTCTTGCAGGGAAACTGTCCGCGATTTTCCTTGTCTCAGTCTGGGGTGCACTCCATAGGTGTCCGGTTTCGTCTCGGAATCACTGTCCGGAATCATTGGAATACGCAATCCTGGCACGCTGGTGATTAAGAGCCACTCTCCGAGGAGGCCGGAGTAGCTCTCAAGTTAGGACGGTGCTTGCCCAATCAGCAGCGGCTCGTTGGCGTCGGGCAGGAGGCAGCTTGTTTCGGCGACGCTTTCTCGTAGCGCGCGATCAGTTCGCGCTTCAAAACTTTGCCGCTAGGATTGATTGGCAGGGTTTCAAGGAATTCGTAGCGCTTGGGCCGCTTATATGAGGCGAGATCTCTGCTAGCTCGAACGTGTGCGTCGATTGTTTCCGGACGGAGGTCGGGGTCCGAACGCACCACGAAAGCAACGACGATCTGACCCCATCTCGCATCCGATAAGCCAACCACCGAAACTTCCTTTACTCCAGGACAGCGATAGAGGATTTCCTCTACCTCGCGCGGATAGATGTTCTCGCCGCCCGAGACGATCATGTCGTCGGCGCGTCCATGGAAATAGTAAAACCCGTCTTCGTCCTGGCTGAAGAGGTCGCCGGTATAGATCCAACCGGCCTTGAGCTTCTTTTGGGTTTCGGAGGGCTTATTCCAGTAGCCGGACATCCCTTGGGGCCCACGCACGATTAGCTGGCCGATCTCGCCCTGACTTACGCGCTCATCAGGAGATACCTCACGGTCCAAATTGTCGATTATTATTCGGCATTCCGAAATCAGCGTGGGTTTTCCGCAGGAACCAAGCTTGCGCAGAGCGTCTTCAGGATGCAGCACCAGCGTCAGCGAGGCTTCGGTCATCCCATAACCGTTGAATATACTCGAACAGAATTCTGCCGTGACCCGCTCCATCGTAGCCGATGAAATTGCCGCCCCGCCGGTCGTGACAAGTCTCAGCGAGGACACGTCGAACCTGGCGAAATCCGGATGGAAGAGCATCTCCTGTATCTGGGTCGGCACTGCGAATAAGGTGGTAATCCTCTCTGCAGCGATGGTGAGAAGAGTGCGTTCAGCATCATAGCGCCCTATCACCACATTGGTACCGCCTACCAGCAGATGCGGAATGAAGTAAGCTTGCATTCCGCCGACATGGTAGAGCGGCGCAATGTGCAGCGCACGGTCATCATGGCGCAACGAGTATTCCATGACGCAGTTCATCGCGATGGCAATGTCGTTCGCATGGGTGTGGATCACACCTTTTGGCCGTCCGGTGGTACCTGAGGTATAGACAAGCGACGAAATCGCATCTCTGGCTGGAACCGGCCGTGGCTCGCCCTGATCAGGCGACTGCTCGACCAGCGTGTCGAAATGGTGATGTCCCGGTGGGATGTTGCTGCAGTCGTAGGCGCAGCCGATGAAATCGTGCACCGAATGAACTTCTTCTGCGATTCTAAGGGTGCTGTCGGTAAGCGCCCGCCCGTACACCAGCACGCGCGCACCAGAGTCCCTAAGGATATAGGCGGCTTCCCCTGGCGAGAGGCGGAAGTTCATGGGTACGGCAACTGCGCCAAGAAACTGACAGGCGAAGAAAGTGGTTACCGAGTTTTCCGACGTAGACACATAGAATGCGACACGGTCACCGGGCCGAACACCAAGATCGGACAGAGCCTGGGCGAAGCGCCGAACTCGACTTAACCACTCTCGATAAGTCCAGCGCCGATCCTCGTAGACCAAAGCTGTATGATCGGGGTATCTGTCGGCAGAAGCTTCTAGGATGCGAGCAATGTGCATATCGCCTCGACCCGATTAGAGATTGAGCCGGATCGATGGCAGCTCTCGCGCTGCGATGAGGTACTTGCACATCTCAGAGGTGCCACCGACGATCGGCAGCGTACGAGCGTCACGGTATAATTGTTCGGCTTTGCCGTATTGGCGTGTCACGCCATCACCGCCGAGAATTTGAACCGTACGGTCCGCGCAGAAAACAGCTGTTTCGGTGGCAACCAGTTTGGCTTGACTAGCCTCACGCATAAGATCTTTGCCATCGATCCCGGAATCGTACATTTTGGCCGCTCGATGCGTTAGCAGTTCGGCCGCGTCGATTTTCCAGCTCATCTGCGCAATCATGTCCCAGATCAACTGCTTCTGACCAAGCTTTTGGCCGAAACTGACCCGTGCCTGTGCGTGCTGAGACGCGATTTCGAAGGCGGCGCGCGCCACGCCCAAACCGGAACCGCCAAGGATCACCCGTTCGAAATTGAAAGCGCAAAGCATTATATTGAAACCGCAATTCACCTCGCCCAACAAGTTCTCCTCGGGCACGCGCACCTCATCCATCGCGACTTCGCCGACGATTGATCCGCGTCGCCCCATGAAGTCGTACAGCCTTGGGAAGCTCATACCCTTGACGCCTGCGGGAATCAGAACCGCCGTTAAACCTTTTTGGGGGGGTACGTAGGGATCGGTAACACCCCAGACGATATAGACGTCTGCCTTTGAGGCGTTGGAAACGTAACGCTTAAGGCCGGATACTACCCATTCGCTGGTTCCTTCATCGAAGCGGATCCTAGTCTCCATGCCCGCGCTATCCGAGCCAACTGTGGGCTCGGTCATGCAAATTGATCCTAAGGATTGACCCTCAAGAATTGGCATCAGGTAGCGCTCGCGCAAAGCCTCTTGGGCAAATCGGTGGATGGGGTACGCACAGGACAATGCGGTGGCAACGGTGGTCTCGAAGGCGTAGTTCAGGAAGGCCGCTTCCTCAGAAACGATTACCGCATGAGTAAGGCCCGGCTTCGGCAACGCACCGCGATAGAGATCCGGAAACATCAGCTTCAAGTAACCGGTCTCGCCTAAGGCGCCGATGATCGCAAGTTGAGCGCCGAAATCCTGATCACGCTCAATTGCATCAACTTTCGGTGCAAGCTCACGTGACATGAAGGCGCGCACTTCTGCGCGAAATGAGCGATCCTCCTCCGCTAAAAAAAAATCACGCATCGGTCACAGTCTCACAAAAACCCACCAGCAACGGCGGCGCAGCGGTGGCTTGCAGTCTTCCGAAATGATCAGAAGGATGATGTGCTAACAAAGGTGATGTTCCATAGTTCATAGAGTTGCTCGCCGATAACTTACTCTCACAAGCACGACCGAGGGGATCGATACGGCTTGCCCGCATCGTAGATCGCCGTCATGGCTGTTATTCGGCTTCGTCAGTTCCTTGCACAAATCCGTCATGCGATAAGGCCTGTCACGACGAAGCTTGGATGGAGGACGCCGCCCGCAATGCCGATCGCGGATGCGGCAGCAGCGATCTTGGTTTGGGTTTGCCGCAATTTTGCTGCTGCGCCTGCTAGGACAAGGTCGCGTCCAACTTCGTGGCATGGTCCAACTTTTGGCCGCCGAGTCCTTGGCTTCGTCGTTTTTTGGACTGATCATTCTTGACTTCCAATGTCCGCTCCAAGCTCTGCAGCCTTGCGAGTTCGGCGTAAGGGATGTGGCAGCGGATTGTGTGGCCTGACTGGGCCTCGGTGAGTTCGGGCTCCTGCGTCTTGCAGATGGCGCCGATCTTGCGCGGGCAGCGCGTGTGGAAGGCGCAGCCAGTCGGTGGATTGGCGGCGCTGGGGATCTCGCCGTCGAGGCGGATGCGCGAGCTCTCCGTCCGGTCGAGCTTCGGCACGGCCGACAGAAGCGCTTCCGTGTAGGGATGATGCGGGCCGGAGAACACCGCTTCCGACGGCCCGAACTCCATGATGCGGCCAAGATAGAGCACGGCGATCTTGTCGGAGAGGTAACGCACCACGCCGAGATCATGCGAGATGAAGATGTAGCTGACGTCCTGCTTCGACTGCAGGTCGGCCAAGAGGTTGAGGATCGCCGCCTGCACCGAGACATCGAGCGCCGAGGTCGGCTCGTCGCAGACCACGATGCGCGGATCGCCGGCAAAGGCGCGCGCGATCGCCACGCGCTGCTTCAGTCCGCCCGACAGCTGGCGCGGCTTGACGGCGAGATGGTGATCGGTGAGCCGCACCGAGTGCACGAGCTCTTCGAGGCGTGTGTCCAGCGTCTTGCCGGTCAGCCCGCCCAGCCGCTTCAATGCGCGGCTGAGAATGTGCCGGATCGAATGCGAGCGGTTGAGCGCCGAATCCGGGTTCTGGAAGACGATCTGCACCGCCTTGACCTGGTCCTCCGAGCGGCTTGCAAGCCGCGGCGCCAATTGCTTGCCCTCGAGCTCGATGCTGCCGCCTTCGTCCGGCGGGACGAGGCCGAGCAGCAGCCTTGCGAAAGTCGTTTTGCCGCTGCCGGATTCGCCGACCAGGCCGAGCGTCTCACCGGGCCTCAGGCTGACCGAGACATCCTTGACGGCTCGGAGCGGATGGCCGTGGCTGCCATAGGTCTTGTTTAGCCCCTTGACCTGCAGCACCGGCGGCGCCTGCGTCGGCGCGACAGCGGGAACATCGGCGGGCGTGGCGCGTGGCAGCGACTGCGCCTTGTCATGGTAGTGGCAGCGCGACAGGCGGCCGTCGCCGAGTTCGTAGAGCGGCGGCGGCTCGCTGCGGCAGCGCTCGGTGGCCAGTGCGCAGCGGTCGGCGAAAGCGCATCCGACGATATTGGCGCCGATGCCGGGCAGGAAGCCCGGGATGGTGTCGAGCCGGCCCTGGTCCTTGCGCTGGCCGCCGCGCGGCAGGCAGCGCAGCAGTGCCACGGTGTAGGGATGGCGCGGGTCGTTGAAGACATCCCTGGTCGAGCCTTCCTCGACTAGCATGCCGGCATAGAGCACGCCGACGCGGTCGCACATGTGGGAGACGACGGCAAGGTTATGGCTGATGAACAGGATCGAGGCCGACAACTCGCGCCGCAACTGCCCGATCAGGTCGAGCACCTCGGCTTCGACCGTGGCGTCGAGGCCGGTCGTCGGCTCGTCGAGGATCAGCATCGAGGGGTCGTTGGCCAGAGCCATGGCGATCGCCACGCGCTGCTGCATGCCGCCGGAGAGCTGGTGCGGATAGCGCTGCATGACGCTCACCGGGTCGGAGATGCGCACCCGGTTGAGCATAGCGATCGCCTTGTCCTCCGCCGCCTGTCCGGTGACGCCGGCAAGCTCGAAAATCTCGGTCAACTGCCGGGCGATGCGCAGCGACGGGTTCAGCGCCTTGCCGGGGTCCTGGTAGACCATCGACACGCTGTCGGCGCGGGCGCGCCTGAGCGCCTCGCCGTCAAGCTTCATAACATCCTTGCCGTCGAGCGCGATCGATCCGCCGGTGATCGAGCCGTTGCGCGGCATATAGCGCACCACCGACAGCGCAACGGTCGACTTGCCGCAGCCGGATTCGCCGACCAGCCCGTAGGCCTCGCCGGCCTTGATGGTCAGGTTGACGTTGCGCAGCACCGCGCGGTTGCGGCGGCCAACGCGATACGCGACCGAAAGGTCCTTCAGTTCGAGCGCGTTGGCGGCTTGCCTAGGTTCAGTCATTGAACGCTCCATGCACGCCGTCGGCCACCAGGTTGACGCCGATGACCAGCGAGGCGATGGCCAGGGCATCGAACAGCACCGTCCACCAGAAGCCGCCGCCGATCATGCCGTAATTGGAGGAGATCGAAAGGCCCCAGTCGGGCGAGGGCGGCTGGATGCCGAAGCCTATGAAGGAGAGCGTGGCGACGGCGAAGATGGCATAGCCCAGCCGCACCGTCGTCTCGACCAGGATCGGCGGGATGACGTTGGGCAGGATCTCGATGAACATCGTGTGCACCGCCCCCTCGTGGCGCAGCTTTGCCGCCGCGACATAGTCGAGCTCGCGTTCGGCCAGCACCGCGGAGCGGACCGTGCGGGCGATGATCGGCGCGAAGCTCAGGCCGATGACGACGATGACGGTCACCTTCGAGGTGCCGAGCGCGACGATGGCGAGCAGCGCGATGATCACCACCGGGATCGCCATGAAGGCTTCCAGCACGCGGCTGATGACATCGTCGACGATGTTGCGGAAATAACCGATGACGAGGCCGAGCGCGGTGCCGGCGATGGTCGCCAGGATGGTTGCCAGCGGCGCTACGGTCAGGATGTCGCGCGAGCCGACAATGACGCGCGAGAACACGTCGCGGCCGAGCTGGTCGGTGCCGAACCAGTGATCGGCCGCTGGCGGCGCAAGCGCGTTGATGATGTCGCTTGCCAGCGGATCGTAGGGGACAAAGCACTGGCCGAACAGCGCACAGATGGCCCAGAACAGCAGGATGAAAAGTCCGGTCAGGAAGGTGCCGGACCTCGCCAGCGAATGCAGCACCTCGCCCCAGGGGCTGCGCTGCGCGGTGTCGGGTGCGGAGGATGCCGGCATGCCGACGGGCGTGTCTGCTGCGCTCATTGCTCTGCTCCCAGCCGGATACGCGGATTGAGCACGGAATAGAGGAAGTCGGCCATCAATGTGGCCACCGCATAGACGATGCCGATGGTGAGGATGCCGGCCTCGAGCATCGGGAAATCCTTGCCGCGCGCGGCAGTGAAGATCAGCGAGCCGATGCCCTGGTAGCGGAACAGCGTCTCGATCACGACCAGGCCGCCGATGAGGTAGCCGGTCTGTGTGGCAATCACGGTGACGGTCGGCAGCAGTGCGTTGCGCAGCACATGCCGCCAGATCACCGTGCGCCACGGCAGACCTTTAAGCACCGCAGTGCGCGTATAGTCGGAATCGAGCGCCTCGATCATGCCGGACCGCGCCATGCGGGCGATATAGCCGAACAGCACCAAAAACAGCGGCAGCGACGGCAGGATGAGATAATAGAGCTGCGTGAAGAAGCCGGCGCCCTTCGGCCAGGCGGCGGCGATCGGCAGCCAGCGCAGCCAGACGCCGAAGATCAGGATCAGGATGATGCCGGTGACGAATTCCGGCAACACCGTCACCGACAGCCCGCCGAGGCTGATGATGCGGTCGAGCGGCCGGTTGAGGTTGAGCGCGGCGACGACGCCGCCGAGGATGCCGATCGGCACCACCAGCACGAAGGCGACCGCCGCCAGCTTCATCGAATTGCCGAGCGCATCGATGACGAAAGGCGCGACCGGCGAGCGGAAGATGTAGGACGTGCCCATGTCGCCCTGGACGAAATTGGAGATCCAGCCCCAGTACTGTGCCAGCAGCGGGCGATCGACGCCGAGCGTGTGATTGAGCGCGTCGACCGCACGCTGGTCGGCGAACGGCCCCAATATGGCGCGCCCGACATTGCCCGGCAGCACCTGGCCGCCAAGGAACACCATGATACTAAGCAGGAATAGCGTGATCAGCGACAGGGACACACGCCGGGCAAAGAAGCAGAGAATGGCTATGGCTCCTTATGAAGCCAGCCCCCACGTGGGGGCTGGCCGTTAGAGTAGGGCTTTGGCTTTTCGCTTAGGCCTTCGATGCCTTCTCGAGGAACAACTGCCCCATGGCGGACGGCTGCACCCCAGTCACGCCCTTCGCCGTCCCTGTCAGGTAATCGGCGAAATAAGTAAACAGGACAGGCGTTTCCTCGAGCAACAGCTCCTGGATCTTGCCGGCCGTGGCCTTCTGCGCCTCAAGATCAAGCGCCGCGATGTAGCTGTCAACCAGCATGTCGTATTTCTCGTTCTTGAAGTGCGCGGAGTTCCAGGTGCCGTCGCTCTTCAGGGGTGCTGCAAGAAACACATTCGGCACCCCTCGATGACCGTAGCCGGTGATGCCCATGACCGAATCCAGCCAGGGCGATTTGCCGAACACTGCGTCTCCGTAATAGGCGCCTTCATCGAGGATGTTGAGATCGAGTTCGATGCCGATTTCCTTGACCCAGTTCTGGATGAGCTGGGCGTATGCGGGGATTTCCTGAAAGCTCATGGCGGTCAGCGTCACCTTGAAGCCCTTGCCGGCGCCGGCAGCTTCCATCAGCTGCTTGGCCTGGGCGATGTCCCGCCTACGCTGCGGCACGCTCGTATCGCTTGACGGATAGACAGGCGCGAACGGGCTATCATTGCCCATCGAGGCGCGACCCTTCAACAGGCCTGCCACCACCTTGTCGCGATCGATTGAGAGCGCAAGGGCGCGACGCACGCGCGGGTCCTTGAACGGGTCGGAATCGCAGCGCATGTGCACTTGCCGATTCGTCGTCGCCTTCAGACTGATGATTCCTACGTTCGGATCGTTGAGCAGGCCAATGCTGGTCAGACCCGACAGCTGATTGATGATGTCTACCTGGCCGCCCTGCAGTCCCAGGATCTGCGGCTGGATGTCTGCGAAGAAAGTGAACTCGGTGCGATCAGGCAACGCCTTCTCGCCCCAGTAGTCCTCGTTGCGCACAAAGGAAGCGCCGACCTTGGGCGTGTAGTTTTCCCGCTTGAACGGCCCGGTACCGTCGAAGCTTTTTTCATAGTCGCCCTTGTAGCTGGCTGGTAGAATGATGGCGTTGTAATTGTCCGATGAGACCATATAGGGGAAGTTGCCGTTCGGCGCGTCGAGGTGGAACTCGACTGTGTAATCGTCGATTTTTTTGGTCGCGCCCTTCTGCAGAACGCCCTTGAAGACTGACAGCGCATTGGACGAGCCGGCCGGATCGGCGAGCCGGTCGAAGGTAGCCACCACGTCGTCGGCCCTCATCTCGCCGCCGCTGTGGAATTTAACTCCTTTGCGCAGCTTGAAGGTCCATACGGTGCCTTTGTCATTCGGCTTCCAACTTTCGGCCAGGACGGGCCGCAGCACGAGGTCGGGGCCATCGATACAGAGGAACTCCCCCACCTGCTGAACCATCAAGTAGCCGCCGCCGTCTGCATTGGTGACCGGGTCGATGGCCCCTGCAGGCGCGTAGCAGGCAACGCGGATGGTGGCGCCTGGCGCGCCCTGCGCCCGGGCAAGCGATGGCGCGGCGCCGAAACCCGCGGCCATGCCGATGCGGCCGAGCAGCGGCAGTGACAGGCCGAGCAGGCTGCCGTGGCGCACGAAATCGCGGCGGCTGACGCGGCCGTCGACAAGACCATCTATGAGGTGGCTTTCGAGCGGCGCACGATCGCGCCGGATAAGATCGAGAATGCGGTAGTTCGTTTTCACGTGTGATGACCTCCCTTGCTATGATGCCTAGCCAGCATGTTTGGCGCGGCGAACGACTTGACGCCAGCGAACACCTCGATCTGATCTCGCGTTGCTGAAATACTCTCCCGCTCGACCTTCGCGTTCGCCGGCTTCGCACGCCCCAGCCAACCTCCGGCGTCTGCCCTGCCTCCGCAGCCTCCACGGCCAAACTATGGCAAAACAGAGGACGGTCTTCACACGATAAGAACGCGGCCAATGACCAAGAAAAATGCAGTCACTCACGGGCAGTTTCGCGATTGACAGAATGACAGGACGTGAGCATTCTGTCAAAAATCTAACTTCCGAAGGGAGCGAACAATGATTGATCTGAGGCGGGTCAGGGAACTCTTCGATGCTCGGTTGCCTGGTTACAGCTTGCCGCAAGAATTCTATACCGATCCCGAGATCTTCGAATTCGATTTGGAAGCCGTCCACGCGCGCTCTTGGATTTTTGTCGGGTTAGAGGCGGAGATCCCCTCGGCCGGTAGTTACCTGGCAACGACGATCGGCCGCAGTCCGATCATTGTAGTGCGTGATCGTGACGGGACGCTGCGAGGCTTTTACAACACCTGTCGCCATCGTGGCGCCCAAATTTGTGAGACTGGCCATGGCTGCAAGCCCGTGCTCGTCTGTCCATATCATCAGTGGAGCTACCGACTCGACGGCTCACTGCAAGGGACGCCCAGAATGCACGAGAGCTTCGATCCTGCGGGCATTCATCTTTTGCCCATTCATGTCGAGACTGTCGCCGGGACTGTGTATGTCTGTCTTGCGGACGAGCCGCCGCCCTTTGAGAAGTTCAGGAATGAGGTCGAGCCACTGCTGGCTCCCAGTCGCCTCATAGATGCCAAGCTTGTTTATGAAAAAACGGTCGTGGAGCGTGCGAACTGGAAACTCGCTATGGAAAACGCGAGCGAATGCTATCATTGCGCCGTGGGCCATCCGAGCCTTACCGCTTCGGCCTACCCGCTCGCAACGCGCCGAGATCTTGACCGCTGGAATATGGCTTGCGATGAATTCACCAGCCGCATGACAGCTGCTGGCGTGCCGAGTGGTCAAGTTGACGGCGACTGGTTCACAGCTTTCCGTTTTCCACTCAAGGAAGGCTGCGTTTCCCTAACGATGGATGGTAAGCCCTCCGTCAGGAAGCTGTTCACCGAGAATATTGGGTGGATGCGGTGGTCGCTACATTCAAGTGCTTATGCTCATGCCCTATGCGACTACACGGCCACGTTCAGTGCAATTCCGATAGGGGTGCAAGAGACAGCGATTACGTGGAAAATCTACGTGCATAAGGACGCGCAAGAGGGCGTTGATTACACTCTAGACAGCCTGACTTCACTTTGGGATAAGACAAACTTCGAAGATCGGGACCTCGCCGAGATGAATCAGCGCGGCGTAAATGGGAAAGGATACCTTCCGGGTCCGTACTCGCAAGAGGCCGAGTCGTACGCCTTAAATTTTGTCGATTGGTATTGTGCCCAGGTGGGAGCGCATCTCGACTCGCAGACTAAGAAAGCGGGCAGCACGTCGCGCAGCGTTATGGCATAACCTCCATAAGCGTGAGGAGAAGCGTGACTGCGATACAGTACGAATTGACGCTTCGCGTGGAATCAGTAACCCGCGAAGCGGAGGGTGTTGTAAGCCTCACCCTCGTCAATGCGGACGGATCCGCGTTGCCGTCCTGGGAGCCCGGCTCCCACATCGGCATTATAGTCCCAAGTGGCCGCTGTGCGCACTACTCGCTCTGCGGCCCTCTGGCCGCGGCTTATTGGCAAATTGCCGTCCTGTTGCAGAAAGACGGTCGTGGAGCGTCGCGTCACATCCACGAGAGCCTAAAACCTGGTGAGATCCTTGCCGCCAGTGGACCTCGCAACAATTTTGCTTTGCTACCGGCAAGGCGCTATCTTTTCATCGCCGGTGGGATCGGCATTACGCCCATGCTGCCGATGATCGAATCCGTCGAACAAGCCGGTGTGCCTTGGCAGTTAATCTATGGCGGTCGCGACTTAGCCAGTATGGCGTTTGTCGGGAAACTCAGAGATCACAACTCCCGTGTAGTCATTCTTCCCCAAGACAGGTTTGGACTCATTCCCGTGGCGGAGCTTGCCGATTCTCTGCCCGAGGGATGCCTTATTTATTGCTGCGGTCCCGAGCCGTTGCTGATGGTAGTTCAGGAGGTGCTCTCCTCAAGAGGATTGCCCGAGGCCCGTGTCGAGCGATTCCAAGTCGCGCCAGGCTTGACCGACAAGAGCCGAAATCAATCATTCATGGTGCATCTCGCCCGGAGCGGTCGGTCGATCGAGATTGGCGCCCAAGAAAGCATCGTCGAGGGGCTGGCCAAGCACGGAGTCGTTATTACTACGTCTTGCGAGGAAGGTTTCTGCGGCACCTGCAAAACCCGGGTTCTGGCGGGGCAGGTCGAGCATCGCGATTGTTTCCTTACGGAAGGCGAGAAGGCGCGGCAGGATTCGATCCTCCCGTGCGTGTCGCGGGCTATGCGGCAGAGTCTTACCTTGGACCTATGATTGCCGGCAAAGCCTATGTCGCCCACCGCAGGGTGGTTTCTATCGCCCATGCATCGCAGTGGCTGCTGCCGCGGTGCTCTCCAATAGTTCGCGATAAAGGATCGCCGGCTCCGCAATCGTGACCGTCTTTCAACCAACTGTATTACAATGAGATTACCTTTGCACTATGGGACGATACAGTCTCAACTTCCCACACTCCCGTCAATTGAGACCGCACCCAGAGGGCACCCAGAGGCCGGCTGCTCCGGCTGCCATTCTGATTGAAAACGACCCGGGGCAAAGTTTTGACGGCCTTTTCTTGATTGTCACTGCATCTTCAGCGGTGCTTCGGTGCTTCTGAAGTTCCGCTTGATGACCCATGAGGAGCGGCCGCGTTATATAGTCGACCGTGAACAATGAGATTGGTCAGGCTTCGATCTCGTTTGGCTGACTTTGGAGGGCTGCGATGAGAAGCCACAAAAGCTGCCTGAACCAGTTGAGCAGGAGGGAGAAGTTGTAGCCGGCGGCGGCCAGGACGGCGTTGAGGGCGTCGCCCTGCTGGCCGGCGAGGTAGTTGCGTCCCATCCGATGCTCGGCCTTGATATGGCCGATGACGGGCTCGATGGCGGAGCGGCGGCGCATCTGGCGCTTGATGGCCGGGGTGACGCGGCGTTTCTGGCCGCTGGTGAAGACCCTGAGCTTATGGCTCTGCGATCGTTGTGACGGCGATAGCCGGCATCGGCGAGGACGCGGCCGATCTCGTTGCCGATGGCCTTTTCCATGTCGGGGAGGACGCTTGCCAGCGTGTGGCCGTCATAGATCCCATGAGGAGTGGATAGCGGCCTAGGTGTTTGATCCCGGACTTTAATGGCGCATCATTGCCGTCCGAATCAAAGGATGCGCTATGGGACAGGTTCTACACC
>NZ_NPKI01000007.1 GCF_002284565.1 Mesorhizobium mediterraneum
CGACCTTCTATCTCGTGATCCATCAGCGATACGCCTTCGTGAGCCGTCGCGATCAGCGTATGCGTTCGTTCGCTTCGCTGTTCGCCCACATGACACGATCGCGGGTCACGGCACTCAGGCTCTTTCTCGACAATGCAGGGCTTGCGAAGCCCCCTAGTGAGGAAATGTTAAAGGCGGCGCGCGGTGCGGCAAATGAGCTGGAGGCCATCAACGACAGCTTGCTCAAGATCGCCTATTCCGAGCGCGACCCGCGTTCCGCACCATTGGGCCAGATTCTGCGAAATGTCGCCAAGGCTCGCAAAGGGCTCGTGAAGCTGGAAATTGTCGTTGAGACCGTCAATCTTCCGGTACCCGAAACGCAATTCCAATTGCTGGTCAACGAGCTCATCCAGAACGCCGAAACGGCCGTCAACGGCCGTTTAAACCCCAAGATCGTCGTCCGCACCGACCTCAAACGCCGACGCATTCTCGGCGGCACGGATCTGTTGCTCGAGGTCGAAGACAATGGTGCGGGCATGACCCCAGAAATCATGGAAAAAGCTACTGTCCCCTTCTTTTCGACCAAGGCCGGAAACCATGTCGGCCTCGGCCTAACCGCTTGTGCACAGATGGTTGCTACCCTCAAAGGCAAGCTCACTATCGACAGCAAGCCCGACGCAGGTACCGTCGTTAAAGTCCGTGTGCCGGTTCAGCCAGCCGCGGTGACGGGCGAGAACTCCTAACCCGTGCCATCGAACGGTGCGGCTGTTTCCATAACCCTCACCATCTCCCCATCTTCCAGCCGCAACCGCGTCGCAATCAGGAACGCAGCGATGTAGACCAGCTTCCCGATCGATTCCTCATATTCGACTGGCTGGTACTCCATCACCTCGCGTCGCGCCGTGGCCTCTTCTGTCGCGACGGCCGACACCGCGATCGCATAGGCAACATCGCTAACGACGCCGGCCGCCCGCCGCCGGTCCCACTCCATCAAGGCATCACTCGCAGCTCTTTGCGCCGCCATATGGCGTTCCGTCACATCGGCAAGACGCAACCCTGTGCCGCTAATCCTCGCTTCGATCATCGCCGCACCAGCTCCCTTAAAAAGCGGCCGCACCCTCTTTTTTCCTTCCGAATGGAAGGCAGGGCAGGCCTCCTCCTGCCCCTGCCTGTCCGGCGAGGACCGGGAGAACGGGGGACAAGCTGAAAACCGGAAGGGGGATCGCCCACCCGAAGGGCGGGCCGGAGTCCGCGGAGCGGATTCCGGCCGGTGCTGCAGGCCGTAGGCCGAAGCATGGGGAAAGCCGGTTTTCTGCTTGTGGGGGAGAGAGGGCAGAGCCCTTTCTTCCCTCTCAGTGACTTGAATGTGGTTGAAAAATTTCGATCAGGTGCACGAGGGGCAAACGTGCGACTGCTTACATTTGGTAATTTCTTGTCACTGTGGCGCGCTTCTTCTCATGCCGATTCTGTCGCCAACGATAAATATGGCGACCTATTCGACTTTGTATGGTCTAGGTTGCATTTCCGCCGACTGTTGCACGCGAGCCGCCTTTTGAACGTTGATGCTCCGCCCAAACGCGTTTGACCTGGCTTTCGCTGCATCCTGCGAGTCTAGCGGTGCGAGCGATGCTGTTTCCGCCCGTTCTCAGGGCGACGATTCTTTCGTGTGTCGCCGCATCCGCCTGTCTGCCGGCGTATTTGCCGTTGGTCCTTGCTCGATCGATGCCCTGGCGCTGGCGCTCACGCCGATCCTCGAAATCGTCGCGAGCGACCTGCAGGGCGAGTTTCAGCAACATCTCTTGCACCGACTCAAGGACGATCTTCGCGACACCCTCAGCGTCGGCCGCGATATCGCTCAGATCGACAATGCCGGGCACGGCAAGCCGTGCGCCCTTCGCGCGGATCGTGGCAACGAGCTTTTCGGCTTCTGGCAACGGCAGGCGGCTAATGCGGTCGATCTTCTCCGCAATGACGACCTCGTCCGGCTGGAGGTCAGAGATGAGGCGCAGCAGCTCCGGCCGATCGGCGCGAGCACCCGACGCCTTTTCGCGGTAGACGCCGGCGATGTAATATCCGGCCGCTTTGGCTTGGCCTACCATCGCCTCTTGGCGAGCCAGGTCCTGTTCTTCGGTGCTGACCCGCAAATAGATACGCGCGACGCGCAAACCGGGGATCTCTCGCTATTCATGCCTTACCCGCGACGTGCTCGTCTTCGTATTCCAGCACGCGCGCTGCTTCGGGAATCAGGGCCAGCCACTGCGGGCCGACGCGCTCGATCGCCTCGGCGAGCGTGTAGTTCATTTCGCCCAGCCAGTCGGGCCGGTTGAGCACCAGGGCGGCGGCCAACTTCTCGCCGGTGGACAAGACTCCAAACCCGCCGTGCTTGGCGTCGCGAGCTTTGGTGATGATGTGCTGCAATTCGCGGTCGGTCACGGATCGTCCCCTCTGGCCAATTTGAGTATACCTCAATGCGCGTAGCTTACGGGCCTAGCTCATTAATTGAAAGAGCGAGTCTATTTGGCCATGCGCCAAAAGACCACCCATTTGGGCCGGCGTTGTGGATTTTCTGACGCCAGGGGATGATTAGATCAGGCTGCAGCTCCAAGAAAGGGTCAGCGCTGCCCTACAGGCACGGCCAACGACAGATTCGGCAGCAGAAGGTAGATTCTTCAGGATAAGTCACAAAGCCCCCAATTTGCGAGTTGGACTTCGTCGGTTGCGATCTTCCCGTGCGCCGGAAGCCGTGACGAGTTTTCTAAATGTGCGCTGGCCAAAGCCTTCGCAAAGGGGAGCTGCCGGCAGGTCACACGCCTCTATCGCTACCAGAAGATTCCCGAAGAGCGTTGATGGCTTCGCGGATCGGGATGGTGCCTCGCGTGCAGCTAACCTGGACGCGGCGCGCCTAGCCGCACTAATAATTCCAGTAAATTGCCGGGTAAGATGCTCGTGCGGAACCGCTATTTGCGAAAACGCGCATCTGTTATTCGCACTCACGCGCAAACCCGCTGACTTCCCAAAGAATCCACTTGGCGATTTGATGAGTTCTTCCTACAACTAGGAATATGGATGGGGGGCGCAATCTGCTAGACGCTGTCGGACCGGCGCTTTACGGCGCGCGGTGGCAGAGTCCGCTTGCGCGCGATCTTGGCGTCACAGACCGGACTATGCGGAACTGGGTCGCGCAAAAGCACGAGGTTCCGGACCACGTTCCCCGTCAGCTTCATCGTCTGCTGCTCGAGCGCGGCAGCGCAGTACAATCCACGATTGCGCTCGTCGAGCGCCACCTCCACAGGGCCGAATGATGCTTCAGACGATTGTAGACGCGTGCGAGTTCAAGCAGGACGCGCTGGAATACGCTCTATCCAAGCAGGTTGAGGATCTCGGCGACCTCGCCGAACACAGTGAGGCCGACGCTCGCAACTTTTTTGAGAGAACCTACGTTACCGACGGCATGGCGCAATTGCTCAGGCATGGTCTGCGGCGCCTGTCTGGAGGCAATGACCAAGCCACCTTCGAGCTGCGCCAGGCGATGGGTGGCGGTAAGACGCACTCCATGCTGGCGCTGGGCTACCTTGCGGCGCACCCGAGCGTTACCGGCGCAGTCAGCGCACGCATCACGGAAGGCTTCACGCCGCGACCGGCCAAGGTCGTCGTGATAAGCGGCCGCAATATTGACCACGATAAATTCCTGTGGGGGTCTATTGCCGAGCAGCTAGCCAAGGGCGATGAGTTCGCACGCTTTTGGAGCAACGGGGCTCGTGCGCCCAACGAAGGCGATTGGATCAACCTGATCGGCGACGCGCCCGTCCTGATCTTGATCGACGAACTCCCTCCTTATCTTGATAAGGCGGTCACCATCACAGTCGGGTCCGGCACGCTTGGGGACGTCACGTCGGCGGCGATCTCCAACCTCTTGTCAGCAGCAATAAAGCTTCCCCGCGTCTGCATTGTGCTGTCGACGCTCGTCGGCCAGTACAAGTCAAGCGCCGAGCTTTCGCGCATTATGTCCCAGATTACCAACGAGGCGCGCCGGCAGGCGAAGCCGATCACCCCCGTCGAGCTTGGCTCCGACGAAATCTATCATATTCTTCGCAAGCGCCTTTTGGCGCGCGAGCCCGCGCCCGCCGTCATAGAGAGTGTCGCCGACGCCTACGGGCGTGTGCTCGCGGACGCGGTGCGATCAAAAACGCTGGAGCGCGCGGCAGAGAAGATCGCGGACGAGGTCGCAGCCACCTATCCCTTCCATCCGAGCCTCAAAACCGTGGTCGCGACCTTTAAGGACAACGAGGGCTTCCGGCAGACGCGCGGCCTCATGACGATCGCTGCGCTCATGATCCGCTCTGTCCAGAAGCGGAAGACAAACGACGTGTATCTGATCGGTCCGCAGCACCTAGACCTTGCCGACCGTGGCATCCGAGACATGGTAAACAATATCTACGACCTGGACGCGGCTATTACCGTTGATGTGGTAGATACCGGGTCGAGTGACGCACACGCCGAGCTGATCGACGCTGATGCTGGGAATGATGCCGCCAGCCAGGCCGCCCGGTTGATCCTGATGGCATCGCTCGCCGAGTCCTCGGACGCGGTAAAGGGACTTCAGCCCGCGGACATTCTCTCTTTTTTGGTAGCTCCGCTGCGCGAAGAGAACGACTTCGTCGCCGCACTCGAGAATCTAACTTCCAAGTGTTGGTATCTGCATAAGCGAGACAATGGTTCATGGTACTTTTCGAAGAACGAAAACCTAACCAAGAAGATCGAGAACATGGCGCGCAACGCGCCGCCTCACAAAATCGAGCAAGACCTCGCCCGCAGGCTTGAGGAGATATTCACCGCCCGCCGTCGGACTGCCTACACACGTGTGCTCGCCATGCCAAAAATGGACGAGATTAATACCCGCGGCGACCGCGCTCTGATCGTCCTCTCGCCTGACGCGAAGATGCCGCCGGATAAGGCGCGCAAACTCTTCGAGCTCACCAAGGACAGGAACAATTTTGGCATCGTCAGCGGTGAGGGGTTGGACCTCGCCTCCGTTGAGGAGAAGCTCAGGATCGCCTATGCAATTGCTCGCGTCCTTGACCAGGAAGGCCCCGGAAGTCCGAATAGGCCTGACCTCGAGAATCGTGCATCGGATGCCGAGCTTGACGTCTATCAGACCATCGCTTCTACACTGAACAAGATCTGGTATCCAGGACGCGACTCCAGCGGCGAATGCCTGCTCGGCGCCACCTTGAAGCTAGACAATTTCCGCCTCAATGGAGCCGCCGGCTACGATGGCGAGACCGCGGTAGAAAATGCCCTTACTGCCACTGGCAGTAAGAAGCTCGTGACCGACATCGAAATGAATTACGAGATGCTCGTCGAGCGTGCCGAAGATATACTTTGGCCGCCGCACACCCGCACGACGCTTTGGGGCGACATTCAAGACAGGGCGATGAGTAACGTCCGGTGGCTCTGGTTGCCCCGAACTGGCCTCGAGGAGCTACGCCGCCTCGCGATCTCGCGGCAACGCTGGCGGGGCACCGACACCGGCAGCATCGAGAAAGGGCCGTTTCCCAAGGAGAAGACCAGCGTCGGCGTCATTGAGGCGGCCTACGACGAGCAGACCGGAATCGCCACGATCAACGTGCTGGCGAAGAATGCTGGGCGACGCGGTCGCATCTACTGGTCGACCTCTCCAGACGTCTCCACGTCCTCGCAACGTCTGGATGAGCCGAGGTTTGAGACCGCAGAGATGCGCATCTACTTCCTGGCAGTGGACCCCGAGGGCGATCACGAGACCGGCGGAGCCTTCGCCTGGACGAACAAGCTTAATCTCACCCATAATCCCAAGCCGGCGGGTACGGGCTACGAGGTGACGCTATCGGTCGTCCCATCCGGAGAGATCCGATGGAACACGGACGCCACCGTCGCGAGAGAGGGCAAACTCTATGGTGGGCCGATCCGTCTTGATGGGGAAAAGGACGTTGTCATCTACGCCTATGCTGAGGCCGCCGGTGTCAGCACGACGAAGGAGTTCAAGATCCCGCGTCGCGAGGGCGATGGGGCGAAGATCGACCGCGAACGACCGGCGCGAGCCAAAAAAGCAGTGCAAGTCACGACAACGGACAAGGTTTTCGCTGTCATAACCAAGGGCAAGGAGGCCCGCGTCCGCTTCCGCAACGTGCTGGTCACGGTCGGCTCAGGAAGCAGGAATGTCAGCACGCACTTTGGCTCGGAGGTTGACGTCACCGCCGAGGCAATTGAGCGCATCACCAAATACGCGCGGACAGAACTCGGAGATGACAACGCGGACGTGACAATCAGTTGGAAGAGTGCCGACGTCGACCGTGCGGCCGACCTCGACGATCTCATGGCAGCCATCAGTGAAACGCTCACCATAGGCGAAATCGAACAGAGCTGAGAGAATCCGGACAGGATGGCCCGCACAAGGAATAGAGATGTCAAGCAGACCCACTGCCGGATTCGGCGTGCCGGAGAATGAAATCGATCCGCAACACTTCATCGTGCGGATCAGCCCATCTGGGCGCGAGCTGGTTACCGTCATCGAAGACTACGGCATCTCCGGCCCCAAGTTTGACTCCGAGGAGAACGGGCCAGTCGACCAAGTACTACGCTGCCGGGTGGACCCGCGACGTTGGAGGATGGTCGCTACACCGCTCAGAAACGCATTCAACGAACGTCTGAAGAGCCGAAAATTGCGGTCGGGTCGGTGGGAGGCCGGCGATAACCGGGTTCACCGCTTGCTCGGACGCGAGATGTGCGTGCTGCTTTGGGCGATCGATGAGTGCGACGAGAGCTTGGTTCCGGCGGCGGTGAATGCCTGGACAGGTCTGCGTCCAGAGGAACGCTGGTGGCTCTATGCGATGGCTGCCCACAATTCGGGCAAGGCCGACGAATATAACCGGGGTTGGCGCAAGGCGATCCGCTACGGACTTACAGAAGGTGCGGCGCTGCCGGACGCGTACCGGCCGACGCTGCTGGAAGGGCTCTGATGACAGTGACGACACTCGATAGGCGCGAGATCAAGGTGCGCACGCTGGCCGATGCCCCGGCTTTGATCGAACGGCTTTGGCCGGCTCAGAAGCTCTCCGCCGAAGCGAAAAAGGAACGCAAAGCAGGATCAGGTCAGACCCTTACGGCGCTGGGCTCGTACTGGAAGGGTCGCAAGCCGCTTGTGCTTGTCCGCGCCTGCATTTTGGGTAGCCTGCTTCCTGCTACAGACAATCCGGAAGCAGACCTCAGGATTTTCGAGCGTCTCATGGCCATGGATGACCTCGCGTTCGGAATTCGCGACAACCGCACGAGCGTCCCGCAACTTGCGACGCTCGCTTTGAAGCAAGGTGTTCTTAAGGATCAGTTTGTCTGCAAAGACGGCTCGGCGATTCTCGCTGAACAGTCGGCTGCGGCATCGGAATTGTTACAGGATCACCAGTTCAGCGAACGGCTCCGGACAGCGATATGGAACCCCAAGATCACTGCAAAAGAGCGGATCCATATCAAGGCGATGCTGCTTTCCGCGGTGCCATACGAGGAGCGAGTGTCGCGATCGCTTCGACCCGAGGAGCTCGGCAGAGAGGACTACGCCGATATCTGGCGAGAAGTAAACGAGCATCTTGGCACTAGCGCCAATAGCCATGCCGAGCTCGTTGAGCAGCTTGGCATCATGCGCTTTGGACGTAAGCCGAAGATTGCCGACACTTTCTCGGGTGGTGGTTCAATCCCGTTCGAGGCCGCAAGGATGGGCTGCGATGTACATGCCTCAGACCTTAACCCTATCGCTTGCATGCTGACTTGGGGAGCGCTCAACATTATCGGCGCTTCGGCGGCCGGTCATGCCGAGATGAAGGCGACGCAAGCCGCGCTATCATCGCGTGTCGATCGCGAGATCACGATGCTCGCTATCGAGCACGACGAAGTCGGCAATCGCGCTAAGGCCTTTCTCTATTGTCTGGAGACGCGGTGCCCTTCATCCGGCTGGATGGTACCACTACTGCCGTCCCGGATCATCAGCAAGACGAGGAGTGTTGTAGTTCATCTTGTCCCCGATCGCGAGAACCGTCGCTACGAGATTGAAGTCGTGGACGGTGTAAGCACTGCTCAGATGAAGGCAGCGGAAACAGGCACGCTCGTGGATGGATATCTGGTCCATAGCGTAGATGGGGAACTGCATCGCACATCCATCAAATCGATTCGAGGTGACCATCGGGCACCTGATGGATCCAGCAAGAACCAGCTACGCCAGTGGGAAAAGGCAGACTTCATTCCTCGCGGCGACGATATTTTCCAAGAACGTCTCTACTGCATCCAGTGGATCATCGCCAAGACGGTCGGAAAACAGCGCTATGAGACCTTCTTTTCCTCAGTCAATGACTCCGATCTACTTCGCGAGAAGAAGGTGCAGTCGATCGTCCGCGAGAACCTGGCGAAATGGCAAGAGGCAGGATGGGCTCCCGATATGCCGATCCTCGACGGCCGCGAGACTGAAGGTCCGATCAGGACCATGGGCTGGACCTACTGGCATCACTTTTTCAATCCACGACAGCTTCACATGCTGTCCTGCTTTCGACGTTTTGCGGATCCCGATGCACCGCACGAGGCCCTGCTGCTAGCCAAGCTCGCTGACCGCATGGCGCGTAACACACGTTGGGACGCTTCCGGCGAAAAGAGCCAAACTGTTTTCGATACGCAGGGCCTCAAGACGTTCTTTAACTACTCTTGCCGTGCCTTTCCCTATCTTCGGGACTTGGCCGAAGACCTCCCAAATCGTCATGCCCTTACCGGCCACGCCACGATCGAAACGCACCCGGCCGACGATGTTAGGGAGGTCGCGGATATCTTTATCACTGACCCGCCCTACGCGGATGCGGTGCACTACCACGAGATCACAGAGTTCTTCATCTCTTGGCTTAGGCGCAATCCGCCATCGCCATTCGACCAGTGGACGTGGGACTCCAGACGTCCACTCGCGATTAAGGGCGAAGGAGAAGATTTCCGCCGGGAGATGGTGGCCGCCTACGGGGCTATGGCAAATCACATGCCGGACAATGGCCTTCAGGTCGTTATGTTCACTCATCAGTCGGGTTCAGTCTGGGCAGATCTCGCACAGATATTCTGGGGGGCGGGGCTGCAAGTCCAGGCTGCGTGGTACATCGCCACTGAAACGACAAGCGAGCTCAGGAAAGGCGGCTACGTCCAGGGGACGGTGATTTTGGTACTGCGCAAGCGGCGTGGGTCAGTTTCCGGATACGAGGACGAAATTGTCCAAGACGTCCGAGCCGAGGTTGCACACCAGATAGACACACTCGTTGGCCTCAACCAGTCGCTGAAGGGCAACGGGCGCGTGGAGAACCTGTTCGAGGATGCCGACCTTCAGATGGCGGGCTATGCGGCCGCGCTACGTGTCCTAACCGGCTATACCAAGATCGACGGCCGCGACATGACGGTCGAGGCGGTGCGCCAGCGGCGAAAGGGCGAGGTAGGTGTCGTCGATCGGATGATCGAATACGCCGTCAGCGTCGCAAATGAGCATATGGTTCCCGATGGGATCAGTGCGCGCTTGTGGCAGCAGCTCAAAGGCCCTGAGCGCTTCTATCTCAAGATGGTGGGACTCGAAGCCGGAGGACACTCGAAGTTGGATAACTATCAGAATTTCCAACGCGCCTTCCGTGTGTCCGACTACAATCCCTTCATGGGCAATGTAAGACCGAATTCGGCTCGCCTAAAGCGTGCCATCGAGTTCGGGCCCCGCGCGGGTTTTGACATTCCCGACTTTGGTGACGGCGCGATTAGGGCCGTGCTGTTCGGTGTAGACGCGTTGGTTAGGGAGGTGGAACCGGAGATTGTTCTTGCACAGCTTCAGGACATCATGCCCGACTACTTTAGGCGTCGACAGGACATGATCGAGGTCGCCGAGTATTTTGTCACGAAGCGAGGACGGGACGACGATGAGGGGCGTCATGCAGGTGTTCTTGCTAACCTCCTCAGGAATGAGCGGCTCTGACATCCATGGAGGAAAACCCTTTCCGTTCCAGCTGCACCCAGTTTGCTGATGGCGGCGGTCTATCGCGCTTCTCTTCTCGGCACGGCCGCCTTTCTCGCACGTACCTCGCCGACCGGCTTAGAGGTGCGCGGACATACGACCGCATCGCGGGTTATTTCCGGTCATCTATCTTCGAGATAGTTGGCGAGGAAATTGAGGCTATCGAAAAGGTTCGTATTGTCGCAAATGCGGATCTCGATGCCGAGGATGTTGAGGCGGCTCAGAAGGTTCGCGACGCCAAACTGTTCCAACGCTTCACCGACGACGACATCGTCGTGGATGCGACAGTGCATCGCGGGCGCTATGCCAAGCTATACGAACTTCTGAGCGCCGGCAAAGTTGAGATACGAGTTGTGCCCAGGACGGTCGCCCCTTTCCTCCATGGCAAGGCTGGCGTCGTCAGAGGTGATAGCGGGGCCGTCGCTTTCATAGGATCAATCAATGAGACGCGGGCCGCGTGGGAACACAATTACGAGCTCGTTTGGGAAGACTCCTCGCCGGAAGGCGTCGAATGGGTGCAGGCCGAGTTCGATGAGTTGTGGGCGCAGGGAAAGCCGTTGCCCGAGGCGATCATTCGTGAGGTTGGCCGACTTGCGGAACGACGCGAGGTCGAAATCGTAGAATTTGCCACGAACCCAGCATTAGTGGCGCCCGCAGCTCTGGTCGAATCCCCGATCTATCGCGACGGCGAATCCCTTCAGCCTTGGCAACGCGCTTTCGTCTCTCAGTTCCTCGCGCATAGAGACACATATGAAAAGGTGCGGGCGCTGTTGGCCGACGAGGTCGGTGTGGGAAAAACGTTGTCGCTCGCGGTTTCCGCCCTGATCTCGGTGCTGCTTGGCGACGGTCCTGTCTTGATCCTTGTTCCTTCCACGCTCACGGAGCAGTGGCAAATCGAGCTGCTCGATCGCCTCGGAATGCCGGTCGCCCGATGGCACAGCACCAAAAAGTGTTGGATCGACCCAGCCGGCCGTACGATCAAGGGCGCAGGAGCGTCGGATGTAGCCCGCTGCCCGTATGCCATTGGGATTGTCTCAACAGGCCTCATCGTCCACGGGATGGACCGCCATGGCAGCCCGAAAGCAGGATCGGAGGCGGAGCACCTCCTTCGGCGGAAGTTCGGCATGGTCATTCTGGATGAGGCCCACAAGGCACGTGGGTCCGAGCCCATTGGATCTACCGCTAGGACGCCGAACAATCTGCTAACGTTCATTGAGCGCATAGCGACGCGGACACGGCATTTATTGCTCTCTACTGCCACACCGATCCAGACGAGCGAGAAGGATCTTTGGGACCTGCTCGAAGCACTTAACCAAGGCGCGGAGTTCGTTCTAGGGACATCGTTCTCCCATTGGCGGCGTCCCGACGTGGTTCTTCCCTACCTCAAAGGCGACAGGCAGGTCGCCGACCTTCGAGAGGGATGGCAGCTCCTCACAAATCCGCTGCCGCCGGTTGCGGATGATGATCTCATCGCGGACATCCGCGATGCGCTCGAAATGAAGCCGGGTGAGTGGGCGACAACGAAATTCGCGTCCGACATCTCTAATCCCGTGGTCACAGCGAAGGCAGACATGGAACTCACGGGGTTGCGGGAGGGGCTCGGTTATTTCCAGCGCGATAATCCGCTTCTGCGACATGTTGTTCTCCGGAAGCGGCGCGACCTTGAAAAGTTGGGGCTGTTGCCAAGCCTTCCCGTCGAAATTCACCCAAACCGGGACGTCCCGCCGCCAGACCATCTGTTCAGGGAACTCAGCCTATTCACGTCCGATGCGTTTGACACCGCGTACCAGGCCGTGAACGCTTTCACAAAGGCCTATGCGAAACGCGACAAGCCGGCTGGCTTCATGAAGACTCTACTATTGCAACGTCTCTGTTCGAGCCAAGCCGCGGGAATCGCGACGGCCCTTGCCCTGATGGGCGAGGGCGAACTTGATGACGATGTTCAGGAGGAAATGGAGGGTGAAGCGTTTGACGCATTAGCGGATGAGCGGCGACACCTGCGCACGATGATTGAGGCGCTCCAAGGCAGCGACGACCCCAAGCTGCGAGCTGTTCAATATTTCCTGGACGAGTACCGGTCAGCCTCTCGTTCATGGCGCGAGATGGGATCGATTATTTTCAGCCAATACTACGATACATCGGCGTGGATCGCGGAATCGCTGAGCAGGGCTTATCCTGAGCAGGTTATTGCCCTCTATGCAGGTTCGGGAAAGTCCCGCCTTTTAGTCGACGGCAATGCGACTTCGATCGGCCGCGCGCAAATCAAGAAGCTTGTCGCGAACCGAGATATCAAACTCGTGGTCGCAACAGACGCTGCGAGCGAGGGACTGAATCTCCAGACATTGGGCACGCTCATAAACGTCGACTTGCCGTGGAATCCATCCCGCCTCGAGCAGCGTATTGGACGCATCAAGCGCTTTGGTCAGACACGTACACGGGTCGACATGGCAAACCTAAGTTACGCGGGCACCATCGACGAGAAGGTGTACCGCGTGCTTTCGGAGCGAATGAAGGTATCTAGCGACATTCTAGGTACTCTGCCGGAGACGATCGACGCCGATTGGATCGAGGACATCGAGACGCTGGAAAAACGACTTCGCGACTACACCGTGCCGCGCAAGCGCTTCGACCCGTTCGAATCCAAGTATGCGGCTGGTCTCAACAAGGACGATCAGCGCTGGGATGAAGCGAGCGCGGTGTTTGCGCGCAGCGACATCGAACGGATCCTCTCGACCGGCTGGCCCACCAAACGTGGATAGTCGTGAGATGATCGGTTAGTCGAGGCGCCGAAGACGTCTTGTTGCCGAGCCTCGCGCGCCTGAGACAGCTGCTTGACCGGCTTGCGCGAGAATGCCGTTGGAGGCAATCAAACTGAGCGTATGTCAGACGATCCGTTCGCCAATCCGCTAGTCGACCGCAAGCCGGCGGACTCTACGAACATTTTGTAAACGGCGGGCTGCACGAAGTTGGGCAGGCAGGGGGCGTTTTGCGCTCGGCAAAGAGACGGTCTGGTATTGCTTCGAGCATCGCGAAGACCGGGAACTCTCATCGGCTTGTCTTTCTTACAGAAACTCGTCAACCGACCGGTCTTCGCGAATTCCCTTGAATGACGGATGCCGGAGCTGATGATCCTCGGTCCAGCCGCGATACTCGACGTCGACCACAATCTCCGGCCGCGTCCACACCGCACCCTTCACCTTCAAACCGGGAATTGGAGGCTTATCCATTCGAATGGCATTGAGCCGGCGCTTTACTTCCGGCCCAGTTCGCGCATTGAAGCCGGTGCCAACGCCGCCGGCGAAGACCAGATTTCCTTCCTCGACATTCGCCAGAAGTACGCTTCCCAGCCCGCCATAACTGTTGCCGGGCTCGTAGCCGATGACGATGAACTCATCACTCAGCACGCATTTTGTCTTCACCCATTCCTGGCGCCGGCCGGATCGATATGGACTGATGCGCAGCTTGGAGACGATGCCCTCGAAACCGAACTGGCAGACTTTTGCGAGAATGTCGCTGTCGCCGCTGATTTCGTCGCTCAAAACGATGCCGTTTGGCGGCGCCTCACCTAGCAGATCAGCTAGCGCTTCACGCCGATCGACGAGTGGCAAATCGCAAAGATCCTCCCCGTTGACCTTGAGCAGGTCGAAGACGGCAAGCATGATGTCCTGACGTCTCCCGCCGCGGCCAAGCGCCCGCTGAAGACTAGAAAAGTGCGACAAGCCCTTGTCGTCGGCGACGAACGCCTCACCGTCTATTATCGCGTCCGTGGCGTCGAGTTCGGCCACCGCCGAGACGATGGTTGGAAACCTGACGGTCCAGTCGTGGAGGTTGCGGGTAAGGATTTTGACCTTGCCTCTATCGAGATAGACGCCGATCCGATAGCCGTCCCATTTGATCTCATGCAGCCAGTTAGGGCCTTGCGGGACGCGATCAACCAGGGTCGGCAGTAGCGGCGGGATCACTCCGGCCGGCACGCTCGGCCGGTCACGGGCGCTGGTAGCTCGACGCGCCCATTTCATAAAGCCTTCCGATCCCGTGATCTGGTGGTCTTGGACTGCGCTTTCCCCCTCTCGATCTTGACGATCTGTGGCGAGTTTCCGGGGATGGTTCCGGGATGGCCGAAAAGCGAGAAGATCACGCGGCCGTTTCCCATACCATCAACCCATCGACCTTAATGGTAAGACGATCGCTCGGTTCGATTTTGGGAGGCGGCATCAGTGTATCGAGCAAGTAATACCGGCAAACATCGAGCCGGTGCGGTTGAACAAGCGAATTGCCCCCAATGTCTCACGATCATCCATGGTGTCGCCCCAGCAGTTAGCGATCGACTGGACTTCCCAGCCGTTGCCGTGCTTCGTCCTGGCAACGGCAAGCTCGCGCCGGACGGGCGTCATCGAGGCAAATGACCGCGGTCTCGCTCATGTCGAGAGAATATTACAGCGGTCAAATTTGTTCCAGCACCTTGAACGCAATAGGCAGTGGCCGGAGTCTCCTCTCTCAGAATGACGGAGAGGGGGTGTCGCCGGCTTTCAGTGATGAGTTCTCGTATTCTCCGACCAGTGCGTCGCCGGCGAGCCGGGATCCAGATACCGGCCGATCGATCGTAGATAGGCAACGATTTCCAGCATGAGGAAATCGCGATCGCCGTAAGTCTCCTCGATCTTCTTTACCTTCGGCATGACAACTTCCTGTTCTGCCGGCGACAGGTCGACGTCCCCGAGCACATATCCGTGATGGCCGATGGCGCAGATGTCGCAGCCTGCCTTGATGATCGCATCAACAAACGCCGGAACCTCGCTCGCCTTCATGAGCCGCTTGTTACTTGCCGCCATGAACGTCACTCCCGTTTGCACCATGAACAGCAGAAGTGAATAAGGGCGCGGCTGGCGCCGCGCCGTCATAGCCGTTGCCACCTTCGTCAGTCTCCTTTGTCTTCAGGTGGTGAAGAAAGCTCAGAATGGCTTGAAGCGTGAGCCCGTCGAAATTCGCCAGCTTTTCAACGATCGCCATACGAGTTTCCGCTTCGGCCTGGTCTGCACCCCAAAGATGCGGTGCGACAGGGTACAGGATCTCCACCGGTGAAATGCTCAGCACTTCGCAGATGTGAAGGAGCCGGCCGACAGTCAGCCGCGAAACCGCGTTTTCGTAGCTATTATAAACCTGGTCGCTGAGCCCGAGCATCGGCGCCAGCTTCGATCGCGGGATTTTCCGTCGGTCGCGAGCGTTGCGAAGGCTGGTGCTGATCTTTTTTTCGATTTCTGCGCTTAATTCCAGTTCGCCGAAGCTGGTCTTCCGATAGACCGGCTTGTCAATTTGCGGATCGTCGATCTGCTGTAAACCGAGGTGAGAAATCCATTCTTCGAAAGAAGGTCCTGCCATTGCTCCTGCCAAGAGTGACGTTGATCTTCGGAGTTCGTTCGAATCAATGTAACCGAATTGGTAGACTGGATGCTCCTAGAAATCTCGTGATCGTGGCAGAATTTATGGGCGCGTCGCTTCGCGAAACCGCTCTATGCCTTCGGCACGGAGCCTTGCCTACAGCCAGTCTCCGCCCATCCGGGTGACGATCGGACGCGCGGCCGCTACGCGGCAAGAACGCCGTCATCAGTACACCAAATTGGGATATCGCCCGTTTACAGAACGGCCCGAAATCAGCATAGTGCGCCGGCTCGGGCAATACGAGTTGGTGATGGTAAGTCGCTAGCCCTTCTTGCCACTCACCGCGGGAGCCGTCCTGGCGCTAGCCAGTGACGGCTCCTTTCATTTGCGAGTGACGGCCGCGATCGCGGCCGACTTTGTCGCCTCAGAGAGGGAAAGAGGGCTCTGCCCTCTCTCCCTCGCAAGGAAAAAAACGGTCTCCCCGTCCTTCCTCCGCGCGACCAAGTCCGCGCTCCGTGCAGGATCGACGCGGATCCGCTTAGGCGGATCATGCGTCGCCCCTTCGGCTTCGCCTCGGGCGGGCGAACCCCCTCCGTTTTTTCCCTTGCCTCCCTCTCTCCCGCTGCTCCGCGCGAGCTCGGGAGCAGGAGCGGGGCTCCTGCCCCTTCGGGCACGAGACCGCTTCGCGGAGAAGGAAAGGGCTAGACCATGAAACAGACTGCTTACTTACTGGACCCCGAAACCACGATCTTTCGGGCCGTCGAGCTTCCGGCCGGAATCAGCTTCAAACCCATCTATGACCTGATCGGGTGCCGCTTGATCGAGGTCGTGCGCTTTGATGAACGGCATTCCCTGTTCGCTGACGAGGAAGGCTTGCACGACGGCTTAACCGCCTTCACCATCTTTGAAGGATACCCGCAGCCGCTGGCCGGCAGACTCGTTCTCGTCGGCGGTGACGGAAGCGAACCCTACCACTCTCCCCTGATAAGCCTTGAAGACGCTTCGGCGCATTTCAAGTGCTGCCGTCCGGTACTGGACCCGGTGTTTGCGACCCACGACGAGATGACGGCGGGAGGGCTGATCATCTCCGGCGCATTGATGGGCTTGCAGGTCAGGATTGACCGCCTTGCCCCGACCTTTGTTGAAGGAGAGGCATGATGAAAATCGCTATCGTGGAAAACCGAAGCCTCGCCATCGTGACAGGAACCTTCACCGCAAATATTGCAGCGAAGGACATCGAACACCAGTTCGACGCACTGACCCACTTTCCAGACCGGCGCGCGAACGCCGAGCTTGACGAGCTGGCCCACCGACTGAACGAGTTTGCGGGCTACGTCGCGGAGCTGTGGGAGAAGGCGAGCGCACCGAACCCGGAGCCGGAGATCGAGGCTTTCACCCGCCGCCACGTCGAGTTGACGCGGCGCTATTGGGCGGCGGAAGGCCGCTGCATGAACTGGTTTATCACTGGACCAGCCCGCTTTCCCGTTGCCCGCAACGAAAAGCGGATGAAGATTTCCGATGCCCGGCACGCCGATCTTGCCGCGCATTCAGCAGCGGCCCGGAAAGCGGTGAAGCGGAAAGCCTTTCCCCACGGCGCAGATGACGAGCCGATCCGCTCGGGCGATCCATCAGCGTTGCAACGGATTATGGCGAAGATCGAGGACCTGGCCTTGTCGATCGACAAAATGAAGGCCGCGAACTCCATTATCAGGCGCATGGAAAAAGACGGCGCCGACGACGCAGACATGGTTGCGGCGATCGTCGCCCGGACCGGCCTTTCGGCAGAAGTGGCGGCACGCGGCGTCGTGCTGGCCGACTGGCAATGGAAACGCGGATTCGACACGGCGGGCAACCGTGCAGAAATCCGCCGCCTGCAAGGGCGGTTGAAATCTCTGGCTCGGATGCATGAGCGCGGAACGCAAAGCCAAGAGGTCGAGACACAGGCCGGAGCCGTCGAGATCAAGGAGAATGCGAACATGGCGCGCATTCAGATGATCTTTCCCGGCAAGCCCGACGAGGCGACGCGGCGGGCGCTCAAGGCCAATGGCTTCCGCTGGTCGCCGTCGCAAGGCGCGTGGCAGCGGCACTTGAACGAGGCGGGGAGATGGGCCGCCGAACGGGTGATGAAGGCGATCAGCGCCGAAGGTGCCGCATGAGTGCGGCCCCTTTCGGGCGTCCTGCCCGCCGCCATGTCACCGTGTTCGACACACCGTCGAATCTCGGCGGCAGCTTCACCGTCTCGATTGTCGAGACGCTGGCCGAAAACGCGGTGAAGGTACGTGTCTGGTATGGGCGCGCCACCGCCCAAGGCTGGGAGGCGTGGAAGGATTGGGACGGCTACACGTTCCAGACCGAGCGGGACGCACTCAGCAATGAACGGACAATGCCGCTCTTTCGGGCGGATCGATTCTGATAGGAATGGTGGCGCTCGCGCGCCACCATTCTTGCTTTTCTTACGTGAATTACGTATTGTAGGTACTTCAAAAGGAAGTACGGCGAT
Source organism: Mesorhizobium mediterraneum (assembly GCF_002284565.1). Lineage (GTDB taxonomy): Bacteria > Pseudomonadota > Alphaproteobacteria > Rhizobiales > Rhizobiaceae > Mesorhizobium > Mesorhizobium mediterraneum. The sequence goes on from NZ_NPKI01000007.1 coordinate 17,901, forward strand.
GAAGCAATTCACATTCTCGGACATGAATCGCGTGTCAGGCGAAATCCTCGAAACGGCATTGATCGAGCCGGTGGCCCTGACCAAGCGCGGCAAGGAAAAGCTCGTCATCCTGTCCGCTGCTCAGTACCACCAGCTCGTCGGCCAGCCGCATTCGGTCGCCTATACGCTCGAGGACGCACCGGATGAAGTCCACAATGAACTCATGACTGGACTGGATGCAATAATTTCCGGCGACAAGCCCGATGCTTAAAGCCGGCGATCTGCTCCGATATTATTACCTATGGGCGCGGGAAGCAGACGCCGGCGAGGAATCCGGACGCAAGGCGAGGCCGGTTTGCATCGTTGTCCGGACGCCAGCAACGCCCGCAGCCTTGTTTCTTTTTCCGCTAACTTCGCAAAAACCCGACCGGTCGCGCCCGCATCTAGCCATCAGCGAAATCGAATGCCGCCGCGGCGGCCTCGACTATCCGTCATGGCTGATCCTGGACGAATATAACCGGGTGCAGGTCGATGAAGCCTATGATCTGGTGACGACGACGCCGATCGGCGCGTTCAGTCCCGCATTTGTCCGCAAGATTGCTGGCGTGATCAAAGAGACGGCGGCGCAGCGTCGATTGCGCGGCATCGTTCGCAAATAGCCGGACTGATTTTCCTGGCAGGCCTCCGGTTCCTTACCCGCATCGAGCGGGCAAGGACCGGATCGAGGGGCGCCCCTCCGCCCCTCCCCTCGCACTCCCCTCCCCGACCACGGCCGCCGCTCCGTTTCACGATACGGGGTCACTTCAGCCTGTCGGCATTGTCGGCAAGTCGAACGCCGTAGCCAGGTCTTGGACCACTCCAGCGAGAAGGCGGCGGAGAACCGGCCTGCGGCCGGTTGGCGATTTGCCGATTGATGATGCTGATAGGCGGCCGGGCTACGAAGGCCGCGCTATCCGGCAGCTCCAAAGTGGCAGTTCGCAATCTTTATGCTGCGCACGATACGGCAGGCCCTGCCCCGGCGCGCAACCTAAAGGGTTCTCCTCTGCGCTTCGCTCCGTTGCGACCGCTGACGCGGTGCACTTGGCAGTTCCAGCCGAATTCGAGCTTCGCGATTGCGCACAACCACTTTGGAGGATCTACCTCATGAAAACGCTCGTAACCTTCTGCCAGAAGACCGGCCGCCGCCTTCGTCAGTACATCAATCGGCAAATCGCCAAGCTGTCCCATAAGGGCGGTCAGCTTAAAATCTCCGTCGCTTTCTCGCTTCCTTTCCTCGCCAAGGTCGAGGTCAGCTATCAGTTGCAGTTCGACGTAATGGCCGACAACGACAACAAGCAGAAGTGACCGACGGCGCCGCGCCCTGCCAGGCAGGGCACGGCTTCCTTACGGCTGAAGTGCGCAGCGAAGACGAGCAGGACGGCGATTGACGATGACATGAAGGGTTCGGCTTGACTCTTTTGTTCTTATTTTGTTCACTGTGGCATGCGCACGAAAGAGAGGTCCCCGATGTACAAGGAAACTCCCCTGACAGTGGCTGAGGAAGTTGCCCTGCAGCATGCGGCCGAAAAGCTGATTGCACTCCACGGCGGCGACATGCTGAAAGCTCTCAAGGCCGCGATGCTCCACAACGGTTATCTCGAAGGCCAGATCGAACAGATCGCCGAAGCAGTTCCGGGGCTCATCAATATCCACTACGACGGCCCTATGGCTTCGAACTAGGCGGCCTGATGCATGCCGAGAAATTATCCGACCAGGATGACGATCTGGAGCGCGACGTCGACGCCGTCATCGTCTCCTGTGACGGCGACGCGAGAGCCGCGGTTCGCGCCCTGATCGTGCAGGTCGCCTACTTGGAGCGCGAGGTTCAATATTTTCGGGTCGCGGTCTCCTCAGGCTTCAGCCGGCAGTGGCATCACAAGAGATGGGAGATCGAAACTGATGCCGGGTCGGAGGATGGGTGAGCTATCTTACTCAGCGATCGACCGCGCCTACCCATATCAGGTGGCGCTGCCAGACGACATTTGCTGCATGCATAACCTGACCCTGATCATGGAATTTTGCGGGAAACGCGGTCTCATCCATCTGACGCGACACGTCACGGCAATGTGGCCGAATGGCAAGCAGGAGCACTATCGCCTCCACTGCTTTGCCGATCTTGCATCCGCGGAGCCCTTCAAGGATCATTTCGGCGGTGTGATGTTCGATCCGAAGCGCGATCGCGAGAATGGTCGGGCACGAGGTGCATGGCACCGGAAGGATGAATACAAGAGGATTCTGGAAAGCGGCCCCTTAAGAGTGCCGGAAATCTTACGGGATTAGATCATGTGCGGTCGTTACACTCGATATCTGACCTGGTCCGAAATTAGCCGGCTTTACCGGCTTACCACGGACTGGGAGCGGCAGCGCAACGACGCGCCGGCCTACAATATCGCGCCCACTGAGGAAGTTGTTTTCGTTACCGCCAGTGAGGACGGCAACCACAAACTCCGCGAGGGCCGATGGTGGCTCGTGCCCTGGTGGGCGAAGGAGATGCCGAAGGGCTCAATGTTCAACGCACGTTCGGAGACGGCCGACACATCCGGCGCCTTCAAGGATGCATTCAAATCGAAACGCTGTTTGATCCCGGCGGATGGCTTCTACGAATGGACGCAGAGCCCTGCCGACAAAGGGCGTGACCCCTGGTACATCTTTCTGCCAGATCACCGGCCATTCTCGTTCGCCGGACTGTGGGCCCACAATGATAAACTCGGCATCACCAGCTGCACGATTCTGACCGCCCCAGCCCAAGATCCGATGGTCAGTCTGCACGACCGGCAACCGGTGATCCTCGCTCCCGAGGTCTACGATGCATGGCTCGATCCAAGGACGCCCGGCGGCGAGGCCAAAGCTCTGCTTTCGCACGACCTTGACGGCCAACTTCAATTCTATCGCGTCGACCGCCAGGTGAATTCGAGCAAGAACAAAGGCGGCGACGAGATGATCACGCCAATCGACATGCGAACCGCGTATGGGATCTGACAGATGAGCGACGATCCTTCATCCCAGCCGGTGCCGGCGTCGCGCGCGATAGGGATCTACGAACACTATTGCGAGCATCCGGGATGCACGAAATGGGGCGGCTGGGGTTTTCCGCGCGGGAAACAGACGATTTGGTTTTGCCGGGAACATCGCGAGACGGGGAGAACTGAGGCCGGCTCAAATTGAGCGATAGAATCGACAGAAGCGCAGAGGGTTTCGCCGCTAGGCCAGGCCGCCGACGAATCCACTCAGCTCGTCGAGCCGCACCATCGAGAGCCGCACCGCGCCGCGACAGCCGCGTGCCCTGCACACGGTTTCGCGCTCCAGCTCGTCGATGTAGAGAAATTCACGTTCCGGGGACGTGCAGACGATCGCCCGCGAGAGATAGTGGACGTGGCCGCATTTTTTGCAGCGCACTTCCAGCTTTTGATTGTCGGCAAGGTCACCGACGCGAATGTTTCGCTTCCAGCTTTTCACCAGAAATCCTCCGCTGAAGGAATGCGCGTATAGCTGATCTTGCCGCCAACATGGCCGCCCGCCGGCGGCCGCCACTGGCCGAGGCTGACGACCGTGCTGGCATAGCGCGTATTCAGATTGTCGATCGCCTTGCTGGCGTTTTCCCAACGCCGTCGCTGGCAATCGTCATTGAGCAGCAAATCGAGCTGGCGTTCATGTGATGGCGACAAATCGTAGAGCGTGACGCCAATCCGAAAAATCATCAGGCCGCGCGGGTGGTCCTTCCCTACCTGGTCCCACAGTTCCGAAAGCGCCGACAGTATGGCCTGATCGTCGTTGACGACCGGCAAATGGCGCTTTCCCATCCAAGTCCCGTCTCGGATCGACAGCCAGAGCCACAAGCCCCCCGCATAGAAGTTTTCTCGCCTCAGCCGCCGCGCCGCCTTGATCAGCAGCAGGCGCGAGATTTCGCGCGCGCCACGGATCGTCCGCGACTCCGGCGGCAGCACGCGGCCATGTCCGAACATGCCACGGCTCGAGGCGGGTGCTTGGATGTCATAACCGTGCAGGGCGTACCAAAGGCGCTCTCCGGTAACATTGCCCCAAAGCTTGCGCATATGCTTCGCCTGGACATTGTAAAGCTGTTCCGTCGTGAAGATGCCGGCACGATAGAGCCGCTTTGCCATGTTGCCGCCGACACCTGGAATCTCTTCCATTGTTACGGCGTGCAGCGCAGCCGGAAGGTCTTCGGGCCGCCAGATCGTCAGCCCGTCGCCATATCGGCCGCCATCGCGCTTGCCAGCCTTGCAGGCAATTTTCGCGAGCTGCCGGTTGGCAGCAAACCCGATCGTGCACGTGATCCATGGTCCGACATTTTCGGCGATCGTCGCTTTGATCTTGGCCGCCAGGGTGAGCGGGTCAGATCGGCCCGCCTCGTCGAGGCGGCACGTCAGCTCATCGATCGACTTCGCCGTGTCGATCGGAATGACCGTTTCAATTTCCGATAAGAGTGCATTATGTGCCCGGCGATACAAATCCGGCTTTTGCGGAACCAGAACGAGCTCCGGGCAAAGCCGCTTCGCCTCGTTGATGGGCATGACATTCTTGACGCCATAAGCTTTCGCTTCGCGGCTGCATGCGATCACGGCCGTTCTATCCGTTCCCTCGAAGGGAACAACACCGACCGGCCGACCGCGCAGGCGTCGGTCGCACTGCTGTTCGACCGACGCGAAAAAGCCGTCGAAATCCAAATAGAGCCGTTCGATGGTTTCCGGCTTGCGCATGGTTGCTCCTGTCGCAGGAACAGAAGCAGAACACCCGCCGCCGGTTCCCCGTCAAGAGGAATTTTTTCTTATGCGCAATTTGTCTGACGCGCTCCCTTCAGCATCCATGAACTGCAGGCCGTGTTCAGTCAGGCCGAGAGACGTGCGGCTCCCCGCCGTCAAAACGGGATGCTGGACCGCCGCAAGCTTATGATCGAGCAAAATCCGGACACGGCGCCACGGCAAATCGAGTTCTTCGCCGCAAGCGATTAACTCCATGTCAGCCAGGGCATTGCGCCGTTGATCATCCGTCATAGGCGGCGCTGCATGCCAGTCTATCGAGCTCATTTCGTTCTCCAGACCTGATTTTTCACCCGCTTTCCTACCTGAGATATTCCGCGCCGGACAGCAAAAGTGGGGTGAAATCCGACGCTTGGTGCCCGAAACGAAATGCCGCTCTCGACCCCCTCGCCGACCCCCTGAAGGGAGGTCAAAGGATAGTCATGACCCTGAGACCTGGTCATACGCGCGGGAAATGACAGCTTTGCGCCTAATGTCAGTCGTTGAGATCAGCTTCGGCGGTTCCTGAAAGCGGGACATCATGGAGAGAGCAGACGGCTACTATGCGCGCGCGCTGCTGGCGGACACAACATGCTCATATTATGAGGCACACTAGAGGTTTTGGTGGACTTTATGTAGCTGGGGCCTCTTGTGGTGGGGTTGTCAACAATTGTCGCAACCGGGATGACTGCGATCCCCTCCTCTCATGAAGGCTACCTTGCGTCATGAGTTGATCGCGGCGACTATCCATCTAGCGAGATTCGGCCTGAGATTGCACAATATGAGACCACGATCTGGAAACAGCCTATGAATAACTGGTTCACGAGAAAGCCCGCGCCTGTAAAAAAGACCCCACTTGATCATTTCCTTGATTTTCTCGATGAGTATGAGGAATCCGGGAATGATAAGCAGATCTACGCGATGAGTATCTGGGGCTTATTTGACTCATTCGGTAAAATATTTGGTACTCTAAAGATGTACCAAGTTGCCGACGATGCAAAGAAGAAGAAATATATAACGACGATGGCAAATCGTGCTATTGAATTATTGGAATCAGAAGAGAAAAATTCTGATATAATCAGCGCTTGTTATCGTAGCATTGTTAACTATCTCACCGCAATTGAAGGAAAAGACCTGTCTTCTATGGAGGGACGACTGCAGCAAGCGAGCGCAGAGCTCTTCGATATGGTTGCCTACGGCGGGAAACGTATGACCGAAATAGGACAAATGGAACAGGCAGCTTCGGATTTCCTCTCCAATCGCAAAGTCGAAGACGGTTTCAGGATTGGTGGGATCTCACTTGATAAGCATCCGGACTCCCCTATGGAACTACTGGAGCTAGCCCAAAAGCTTGCCCCAGTCATTGCTCAACGAGTTCGTTACGACCAGGATTTTTATTGGTTCCTTATTGAGCAGTACGACCGACTGCACGGACAATCAGAATATTTTGACGGCCTGCTCAGTCAGGTGGGATTGCAAGAGATCGAGTACGCTGGGATGAGATCCGAGGACTCGTATGTTAAGAAACCAAACCCCGGCGTTACTTTTTTTCAAAAGGAAATCGTCCCACCCCTTTCTACAGTCGTTGACAAAGAGGGTGTGGTCTATGCGTCAATCGTCATTTTTGTGAGCTTCTGCGAAATATATAAGAAGAATGTGACCGAGGTCCGGAGAAAGTACGCCACGCACTACCACAATAACTGTGTGTCGCAGAGCAGCTTCGATTCTGCAGATCGATGGGTCAAAGTGCTAGACTCCATTTGATCGATCCTCAGCGTGTCCGGACGCTTCATGCCTCCCAGACATCATCGGCCGCCGGCGGACGTATTCAAACAGGTGTCCCGGACTGTTACCTGCCCAGGTTCCCAACGGGAACATTCATACTCCTCGCGAGCGCCTCGGCTTGCTCCTGCTTCATCCAGGTCGGCGGGATATATGCCCCCTTAGTTTCCCGGCACAGCTTCACCATGCGATGGATGTCGACAATGTATCCGTCAGAACGCCTCAGCTTCGGCTTCATCAGACTTGGCGAAAACCAAAATTCCGAGACTTTCATAACATTGATGGGGGTCTCCGAGACATACCAATCCATCGGATCGTCGCCGGCTGCGATCGCGGTCTCGTTGAGTTCCCTGCCTTCTCCTGTCGCGTAACCCGCATGCTCCGACCACGGGATGACAGGAATGTCACCAACCGGGAAGCCGATCGCGAGGCGGTTCATAGCCATTGCGTTCGCCTGCTCCACGGCGAGGGTGATTTCTTTCTTCACGCCAGTCTTCTTGTCGACCCCAAACATAGTCGATGCAACGAGGCAATTTGGGATATCGATCCGTCTTGTAAACCACGCAACAGGCGGGAAATCCTTCATTGCCCGTCGGGCTAGGGCATCGGTCTTGATCTCGCCCAGCCTGGGATGGAACACGCCTTCCGACTTACCCTCGACTTGGATCACGCCTGACATCCAGATCAGATTCGTGCGAAGCGTGCTGGTGTGATGGTAAACCGTCGGAACCGCAGTCTCCCGCCTTCTCTTCGCTTCACCCATTCTCGCCTCCGCATGTGTATATCGGGTGGAATTCGCCGCGATACACTATTTCATTTCTCCGACTCACCGCATGGTACCTAACAGGAGAAATCAATGTGGGTTGCAGTTAGACAGCGGTTCAAGAGATTCGTAGACGAGCTTAGCTTGACTGACGATCAATTCAACGATGGTTGGACGAAACACATCAATATCGGCCGGACCCTCGAACGAGCCTACTACGGAACCAATGGAGAGTTTCCCCCGGCCTTCATGGTCGGCTCTTGGGGCAAGCAGACTCAGGTCCGCCCTCCCCGCGATCTTGATGCCTTTTTTGTCATGCCGCAGCACGAAAAAGCCCGGTTTGACGCGCGGGCCGGAAACGTGCAGTCGGCATTGCTACAGGAAGTTAAGGAGGCGCTGCGCGTCACGTATCCCAACACCGAAATGAGAGGTGACGGCCAAGTCGTGGCGATAGCGTTCAACACGATCACGGTGGAAGTCCTGCCAGTGTTCGCAACTGAATACCGCCAATATTGGATGCCAGACACCCACGACGGCGGCAGTTGGAAGGTCGTCGACCCGTTTGCTCAAATCGGCGCAATCGAAACGGCAGACAAGGCCATGAACGGCAATGTCCGAGCGCTGTCGAAAATGATGAAGCTGTGGAAGCGGGAAAGGAATGTTCCGCTCAAATCGTTCGTCATCGAACTTCTGATCGCGGAGTTCCTGCCTGCGCGGGGGTATGGTGGTGAAAGCACCTTCTGGTACGACTATTACGTCCGGGATTTTCTCTCCTTCCTCATCTCGAAGGCGAACGCCGTCATAACGATACCAGGAACCTTCGAGCCGTATTTCCTTGGCAGCGAGTGGCTTCCTAAAGCAATCGCTGCCAGAGACATTGCGCTCGCCGCATGCCACTGGGAATACAGCGACTTCACTGTTTCAGCGGGGCAAGAATGGCAAAAAATCTTCGGCCCACGGATAGCGGTCCACGTGACCTAGACACCCGTCGGAAAGCAGAGATCGCGGTGGAGGCACTGCGTCAGTCGGAATCTTGCCTCTACACCTCAACGGCTATTTTCATTTGGCTGCGACGGGTGCGATGGCAGCACAAGATAGTGCTGCTAGCGCCAATCGTGCTGACGGCAATTGCAGGATTCAGCTACGTCAAGGAATGGGTCCCAGTGTGGGCCGTAGCGCTGATGGCTTTCCTCGCCACCCTGATCCCATCCCTTGCCGAGGCACTGGAAATTCAGACGCATGTCGAGGAACTGAAAACCAAGGCTGCCGAATTCAAGGCGCTACAAGATCGCTTCCGGAGGCTCGCCAAGATCACGGTACTCGGCAACATCGATCGAGCGGAAGCCGAGCTAAGCGACCTGATGGACCGCATGGACGTTGTAAGATCAGGTTCAATCACACCGCCCGAAAAGTACTACGTTGCCGCGAGGGACAAGATCAGGGGCGGAGACTACGATTTCTCGATCGACCAAGCTCTCCGTGATATGGCGGCGGACGGCGGCGTTGCTGCGCTTCCGAAGGCAACGTAGAGGGGGGAACTTGGGGAATTTCCTTTCTCTCGACGCGATATACGTTGCCTTGGTGTTCGTGGTGCCGGGCTACATAATCTCGTCGTTTCGGGCGCACTTCATTACGGGGCAGCGGCTCGACGGCCATGACTATTTCGTCAGGCTGCTGACCCTGAGCGCACTCAACTTCACCCTGTCCGGATGGACGATCTATCTAGCAATCGCCTGGAATGCGGAGCCGGTCACACGGATGCTGCTCTGGCTACTGGTGCTGGCCGTATCGCCTGCCCTGATCGGTTTCGTAAGCGGGCTCGGCTCGAAGGCCGAATGGCTGCGAAAGGTCTACGGGTGGCTCAAGCTGTCGCCTCTCCACATCATTCCGACCTCTTGGGAGTACCAATTTTCTACCCTGTCGGAAGCGTGGGTCTACGTTGTCCTGAAGGACAGTACGACCTTCGCGGGATATTGGGGAGGCAAGTCATTCGCGTCGTCCCGCCCGGAAGAACGCGACTTGCTTATCGAACAGGTCTTTGAGGTACCGAATGACGGACCATGGACTCCCACAAACAAGAGTGTTCTCATCGGCTCCGGCGAGATTCGGACGGTAGAATTCACACCCGTTGAAAGGAACAAAGGATGACTAACAAGATCAATGTTGGGGGAGGGCGGCCGTCTGTTGGCTCCTCTGAAAACAAGGGCTTCCAACCAAGCCGGACGCCATCGGGCGGGCGTGAAGGAGTTCAAGGCGGCTATCAGGGGCCAACCAGCGAGGGTCCCCCTGCCAGCCCACCAAGTGGCGGGTCAAGCGGCGGCAAGAAGTAGGCATGAGCGCCGACTGGGATCATAACGACATGGCGAGATTGCTCGCGCTCGAACATGCGTTCTGCGCGCTCGCACTGATTTCGGCCAGCAACTATGCCTATCTGGCCAAAAGCACGCCAAGCGCGGCAGTCAAGCAGTTCCGGTCGGCGATCGAAGGTTCGGTCTACGATTCAGGCCAAGCCTCTACGGAGACGAAGGCGCTCATGAAGCAGCACCTGAAGAAGATGTTCGATCACATCGCCGAAATGGCTACGCATGCTGATCTCGGAACACGAAAGTAGATCTCTCTCGATGGGCTGGCGGGCTGACAGAGCCTATCAAGAAGCACAACGCGAGGATTTCCTACGCTGGCGCAAGGCGCTGACGTGGCGGGAATATGTGCGATGGCAGGCGCGGCGTTGGGGGCCCGTTCCTGGCGGGCGCGGGATCGACTGCGCAACCGGATTGCGGGCTCCGCCCTCGCTTCCGATGTCTAGCCCCGGCTGACAGCGGTGATCCGATGGAACGCCGATTGCAGCTTGTCCGCCGAACTGGTGTCGTCCGACGTGAACCATGCTGCCCACGCGTCGTAAACGGACTGTAGCAGCGGCATGTCATTCGCCGCCACCTGCTTGTAGAGTGCCGACCCATAGGCGAGCACGCCGAGTCCTTCATCAGGGTTGTCCTTTTGGACGCGGAGAACAAGCCGAAGCGTGTTCTCCAACACTGCGGCCCGACGACGTTTGGTGTCATCCGAGGACAAGACCGTCGGGGCGAATGCTTCGGCAAAGATCATGTGGAGCCCCTGAACGACCAAGACGGTGATCGCGCCCCTCTGGTGCATGTCCGCGCGCAGAACCGATCCGCCCTCGATGTCATCCACAAGCCCGGCATCGCTTAGTACCTCATCAATGCGAGTGAACACGAACGCGGCTACCTGATAGTCGAAGGACATCTTTGCCGCGTCGAACCCGCCCGACGCTAGGAAGCGCTCCATGTTCGTTTTGAATTGTCGGAGTTGGGCACCAGCCTCAACGACCGAAGCAGCGCGAAGGCCGGACTGTCTGTTGGCATGCCAGTCAAGGATACGCTTGAGAACCAAGTTCAATTTCCCCCTATTCGCTCGAACCTAGTGCCCTATTGCGGAGGCATTGTCGACAAGCTGGGAGCTTCTCGCATTCAGGCAGCGGGCCGACCGCTGACCTTGGCGAGTAGGTGGGTCTCCAGTTACGATGGCCTCGCGGCCCTGTCGGCGCCAGTCGCGCAGCGCGGCGACGCAGGTGCGGGAGACCTCTTTCAGGAGGCTGTGCCAGTCGTGCGACTCGGCGGCGCTCGCGAGCGCGCCCTCAAAAGCGCCGTAGAGAGCGAGCGGCTGGATCGGAGCGCTCTTCGCCGCCGGTTAGCTAGAGATTGCCGCACCTCGTGCAATTTCCTCGAGCAACACATTCTCCGATTAACAGGTGCCCCGCTGGCGCGGGCCGAAGTTCTTTCGCTTGATGGAGAAAGGGGGCGCTGCCCCCTCTCCCCTGCAAGGAGAAAATCGGTCTCCCCGTCCTTCCTTCGCGTGGGGCCTGGCCCACGCTTCGTGCAGGATCGACGCGGATCCGCATAGCGGATCCAGCGCGCCCCTTCGGCTTCGCCTCGGGCGGGTGATCCCCCTCCGATTTGTCTCCTTGCCCCCCTCTCCCCCGCTGTTCCGCACGAGCTCGGGAGCAGGAGCGGGGCTCCTGCCCCTTCGGGCAGGAAACCGCTTCGCGGGAAAAGGGAAATCAGGAGAAATCATCATGACCGAGACCATCACCATTCCATTGTACAAGCTGGACGCGGACCCGAAAAACGTTCGCAAGACATATAGCGCCGAAGGCGTCGAGGCTTTGGCCGCAAGCATTCGCACGGACGGCTACCGTCTGTTGCAAAACCTTGTTGTCCGGAAGGGCGAGAAGAAGGGCCGCTACTTCGTGACGGCGGGTGGTCGCCGCCGTGCTGCGCTGCTTCTGCTGGCCGAGGCTGGCGAGATCGCGAAGGATTTTCCCGTCGAATGCAAGGAGCGCTCCGGCGAGGACGCTACGGGGATCAGCCTTTCCGAAAATGTTATGCGGGAGGACATGCACCCGGTCGATCAGTACGAGGCCTTCAGCGTCCTTGCCAATGAGGGCAAGGAAATCGCTGATATCGCCGCTCGTTTCGGGACAACCGAAACCATCGTGCGCAAGCGGCTGGCCTTGGCGCGCGTGTCGCCGGTGCTGTTGCAAATGTTCCGCGACGAGGACGTGAGTTTTGCGCAGTTGTCGGCCTTCACCGTCAGCGACGATCACCAGCGGCAGGTTGAGGTATGGAGGGCCCTGCCCTCTTGGAACCGTGATGCTTTTTCCATCCGGCGCGCGCTCACCGAGGAATTGGTTGCCGCGACGGACAAGCGTGTCCAGTTCATCGGCGGACTGGCCGCCTATGAAGCGGCGGGCGGCGCGGTAACGCGGGACCTTTTCGATGAACGCAACGCCGGTTATGCCACTGATACGGTGCTGCTGGAACAGCTGGTGGCCGAAAAGCTTGAGGCGGCGGCCGGGACGGTACGTGCCGAAGGCTGGAAATGGGTGGAGTGCTGCACTTCCATGCCGGAAGGACTTCACAGCATGGAGCGCCACTATCCCGAGGACGTGAGCCTTTCCGAGGAAGATCAGGCAGTGCTCGACGCCGCGCAGGCAGAATATGACGAGCTTGCCGAACTGATCGAGAGCGGTGCCGCCGACGACGAGGCCGAGGCAAAGCTTGAGGAAGTCGAAAAGCGGATTGATGCCCTGACCGCCCGCACGGAAGCCTATAGCGCCGAGGCACTGGCGAACGGCGGCGCTTTCGTCATGCTCGATTATTACGGCAGGCTTTCTATCGAGCGCGGTTTTGTGAAGCCGGACGATACCGAGGTAACAGATAAGGACGAGGCCAACGAGGGCCTGCCGACCATCGTTGGCGAAGCAAAGCCCGTAATTCCGACCGTCACGCATTCGGCGGCTCTTATAGAGGACCTGACGGCCCACAAAACCGCAGCGCTGCGCATTCAACTGGCGAACAATCCTGACATTGCCCTTGTCGCCGTGGTGCATGCCATGTTGTTGCAAGTGGCCTATCCATACAATTCGGAGCAAAGTGCCCTTCAACTGTCGATCACCCATGAGCGGTTGATGCCTTCGATGAAGGACGCCGACAGCTGCAAGGGCCTTGCGGCGTTCAATGACCTATCCGAAAACTATGGCCATCACCTGCCGGGCAATCCCGCCGATCTGTTCGATTGGCTGCTAGAGCAGCCGCAGGACACGCTTCTTTCGCTGCTGGCCTTTGGTGCTGCTCATGCGGTCAACGCGGTGGAGAAGAAGTTCACCGACCGCAAGAAGGGCATTGAGCAGGCCAACCAGCTAGGCCGAGCACTCAATGTCGACATGTCCGAGTGGTTCGAGACGACCGGCGACAGCTATTTCAAGCACGTCAACCGGACCACAATCGAGCTTGCCGTGGCCGAAGCTAAGGGCCGGGAGGCGGAGCTTTCCGTCAAGGCAGCGGCCAAAAAGACCGAAGCCGTCATGATCGCCGAGCGACTCGTTGCCGGTAGCGGCTGGATACCCGCCCCTGTGCGGATCGCTGCCGACGACGACGCGAGGCCTGTCGAGCACGAAACGGACATCGAGGATAACGAGCAGTTCCCCGAAGCGGCTGAATAGACATCAGCCGCAGGCCGGTTGCGTGTTCTCCCGCGCGACCGGACCCTTTTTATCAAAAGCGCGGTCGAGGCCGCCGCCGAATAAATAAGGCCGGATCGACTGGCCTTATTTTCATTTTGAGGGGAGGCCCGAGCCCCCTCCCCTCAAACTCCCCTTCCCGCCCTGGATAGCCGACATGGTTCGCCATGCCGGATTTTTCCTACTTTAGCGAGCCAATACGGTATACCGCCTTAAAGGCGGCCGAATATGTATTGCACTTAGAAAACGCAGATAATCAAGGAAATCCGCCTCATGCGAGCCATTGGGCTCTCCAGGGGACGGCGCGTGTAGCGCAATTCTTGCGCCAAAACGGTTATTCCGGTTATGCTTCGCAAATCATCGGAATCAGCATGATTCCGACTCGCGCATTCTAACGTTTTAAGACGGGGAGACAGAGACCGGCCCAGAAAAAGAAAAACCGCTCCCGAACGAAAATCCGGAAGCGGGTTTGCAGTGAAAAAATAAGCCAAAACCTTTCTCGCAAACCCTCCCTTCCTTGTCAACTGAGAAACATCGCTTCGGTGAACGGAGAAGCTTTGCCTGGTCCCTAACAAGGAGACGAGGACATGGGTGACCCCCATACGGATCGGCGGCCAATCGGTCGCCGAATGACGCCACAACGTGCCGATTACCGGCGACTGGCACGGTCGGCCGAGATCGGAACGGCGACGCGCGGCCAGCTTGCCGTGCTTGCACAAAACCTCCCTTGCACTGGATTGATCAGCGCGACCGAAAGCCATCTTTTGGTGACTCTGGTCAACACGGCCCCGGCCGAGGCCTTTGACAAGTCCGGCCGTCCGATCATCTTCAAGTCCAACCAGCAGCTCGGCTTCGAGATCGGCCGCTCAGCCGGTCGTGTGAGCCGTATGCTTTCCAGCCTTTTCGACGCTGGCTTGATCACGATGCAGGATAGCGGCAATTACAAGCGCTACCCGGTGCGAAATGGCGATGGTGCGATTGTAGACGGTTGCGGCATCGACATGCGGATCCTCATCGCCCGCTATCGCGAGCTCGACCAGCTCGTGCGGCAGGCCAAGGCCGAAAAATCGGCGGCGAGCGCTGCATTGCGCCGCTATCGCGGCGCGCTGCGCAACCTACGCTATGCGCTGGCAACGGTTACGGCGCCGTCGGATCGCGCCCTGGCTCGCATTGCGGCCCGCGTCGAACGGGTCGTCGCCCTTGTCGGCGTTGCCTCCAAGGCGCCGAGCGCCCTTCTCCGACGTGCTTCGGCACTTTTCGACTGGTTTGTGGAGCGCCTGATGCAGCTTCCACGCCGTTCAGAATCTGCGTCAGAAACAGAAGAATCGACATGCACGTATGCCGAAAACGGCATGCACAAACAGACTACAAACCCTGATCCTCTTGAAGAGAGTAATGATAATCGGCGTTCGGCTGACGCCGAACAATTTTATCTGCTAGAGGCTGGCTCCGCCAGCAAGAGGGCTTATGAACCAAGCCTGGGGGGCAGCTTGCGCCAAGTCAACGGGCGAGAGCGCCAGCCGCAGGTGGTAGTGGCATTGCAAGACCTGGTGCGGGCAATACCGGCCTTAAAGGCCTACGGCTTTGCCCTGCCCCGCAGTTGGGCCGATCTAGCGCGGCTCGTGCCGCAAATGTGCCGCCTGACGGGCATTTCCGATGATGCGCGACTCCGCGCCATCGAACAGATGGGCGAGCAGCAAGCAGCGGTCGCAATTGCGGTGACGCTGCAGAAATACGACCGGCAGGAAGTTAAATCGCCGGGCGGCTACTTGCGGGCCATGACGGACCGCGCCACAGCCGGCGAGCTTCATCTTGCCCGCTCGATTTTCGGGCTGGCAGCCCGTAATTCCATGGAGGCATTGAATTGAGATTTCGAACGATATTGGCGGCCGTGGCCGCAATCTGGTGCATGGATGCGGCGGCCGAGCCGTCGGCTTGGTCCGGCCAGGCGCGGGTAATCGACGGTGACACGATCAGTATCCGTCAGCAGCGCATTCGGATTGCTGCGATCGATGCATGCGAACTCGACCAGACCGGCTTGAAGGACGGCCAGACCTGGCGTTGCGGTGTCATAGCTCGCAGTTACCTTCGAAAGATGATCGACGGCCAGCATGTCCGTTGCGATATCATCGACCAGGACCGGTATCGCCGTTTGGTCGGGCAGTGCTTCATCGGCGATACCGATGTGGGCCTCGCCATGGTAGACGCCGGACTAGCCGAGGCGATGCTTCGATATCTGCCGTCTTCCCATCCTGTAAGCCTGGTTGAGTACGGGGAGGCCGAGAACCGCGCGCGCGGCGACGGTTTGGGGATCTGGTCGGCTGAGATCGAAAGTCCGCATCTCTATCGCCGCGCCAAGTCCTCAAAGATTCCTTGACTGGAGATAGCCAACTTGGTGCTATCCAATGGCAAATGACGCGAGCCATATTGCTTCATATTTTCGCGCGAAACCCCGGAAACCTCGTTGCCTAGCCGCAAATAATGACTAATATAGGCTCATATCTTGATCGTGTCAGGTCGACTACGAACAGGGGAATGTTGTCAAATGCGTCATGTCTCACGCCTCTGCGGTGGTTGCTTTTGACGCTCGTTCGCACGTCGACGCGGTTTGCGCAAAGCCGGAGGGCGCAAAAAATTTCCCCGCCTGCGGCTTCCTCGCGCGACAAATTTTTTCGCCCTCCGGCCTCTTCCGCTGCGCTCCAGCCTTCGGTGCACACCGCTTTCCGCCGTGCCATGTGAACGATCATCGCAACCACCAAAGAGGAGTGACTGACATGACCACCACCAACTACATCCAGTTCGATGCTGACGACCTCGACGCCGCCAAGGGCAAAGGCCTCATCTCCACCATCGAACGCGACCTGGACATCAACGCTGTGCCGTTCAGCTCGGACAACGAAAAAGCACCGACGCATCGTGTCTATGCCAAGTCGCCGCGCGGCCATGATATCGAGGTCGGCGGCATCTGGAAAAAGAAGAACGCGGAGGGCAAGCCCTACTACACGCTCTCGATCAAGCGCCTCAGCTTCAACGCCAATCTCGGCCGCTTCCCGGGCCAGGACGACCCGACTCTGCAGGCGATCATCGAATGGGAACCCCGCGATTAATCGCTGTAAAGCGCCCGGCCAAAAGCCGGGCGCCCATTTCAGAAACGCCGAAAATCACCCCAAAGTGCTGGATTTTCAGCACTTTTCTTGCTAGGGTGCCAGGCAACTGGAGATTGGCAGATGAACATCCATTCCGCACGTCCCGATCGTTCCCCGGAGGCCATTGCCAAGCGCAAGAAGGCCACCGATCAGGCCCGCGCGGCCAACATCCGGCAAGGCTACACCCACGATCCTGTTCTCGAGGCGGCCAACGCCCGGTATGTCGCCGGCGAGATCACGTCGGAAGAATTTCGCGAGCAGATGCAGGCGCGTTTCAAGCGCGCCTGACGCTCCAACTCTTGTTCGAATAAGCCGCCTGCGATCACGGGCGGCTTTTTTCATGAGGAATCGTATTGGCGGACGAGTCAAAAGGATCGTACACCTACCCCGACACGCCCGGCGATCCAGATCGCACTGGTGTCCTACGCAACAAGTTCGGGCTGACCAGACACTCGGAGCTGGGACCCGCCGAGTATGCCATGACGCATATTCGACAAAGTGAGATTGCAGAGGGGCGCGGCCCGAGCGGCAATTTCGATAAGGAACATCTGAAGGCCATACACGGCTATATTTTTCAGGACGTTTACGAATGGGCCGGTCACACGCGCAACGAAAGCCCGATCGTCGATGGCGAGCGCGTCGAGCCGATCGGCGGCCTTTCCAAGGGCAGCACCTCATTCCTGCATGGCTCACGCATCGACTTCGGACTGGACGAGGCCTTAAAGCCGATCCGCGATCCCGACGTTCTTCGCACTGCTACCCCGGAGCAATTCGCTGAGCGTGCGGGCCAGGTGCTCGCTGAGCTCAATTACGTGCATCCATTCCGCGAGGGCAACGGTCGCGCCCAGGAGGCGTTCATTATCGAGCTTGGCCGCCATTACGGCCATGAGGTGGATTTTACCGTCATCAGCAAACCGCGGGTGATCGAGGCATCAATCGAGACCACAAACGACCCGTCTAGTCCGGCAATGAAGCATGTGCTGGAGGACTCTATCAATCCGAACCGCCGCGAAGCGCTTCGCGCTGCATTTGCCGACCTCGAACGGTGCGGCGAGAAGCCGTTTGAACACAATATCCGCACGGCACGGCCGGGAGAGGAAATCACCGGCCAAATTCTCGGCCATGACGATAGAGCAGCCAGCATCGTCACGGATGAGCGGATCATTGCCGTCGATCGCGCCGACTTGCCCGAACGCTTGCCCGACGACAATGCAGAGGTCTCTTTCACCGCCCGCTCTGACTTTTCCCGCCTGGGACGCGAGCAACAGGCCACCGAGGCACACATGCGGCCCCAACAGGCCGAGCAGCCACAGCGGGACAGAAGCGCCGGGCTGAAGGCTATCGAGGCCGAAATGGCGGCGCGGCGAGACCGTGAGCGCGACGACGACGATCGCGGTCGATAACCCCTGCCCTAGGCAACAAGCTGCTTTTCGTCGAGCGGTCGTCGAGCTGGTCGATATCCGATGCGTTTCGGCGCCGCCTCAGTCCGTTGGGTGATTTGACGGACAAGCTACGATAGCCCCTCCCCCATGCAACCGCTGTCGCGGTCCTCCACTCCGTTTCGGCCCTACAGGTGCATAGGCTCGCTTCGGCTATCTCCGTTCTTTGCCGTCAACCAACGGAATGGAGACGGCCATGCAGAGCATCAAGGACACCTACCAACGCATCACCGATACCATCGTCGAGCAGCTTGAAGCCGGCACCAAGCCCTGGATCCGCCCCTGGCGCGGCAGCGTACGACACTCCCGCATCCCGCGCCGCGCGACCGGCAAAGCCTATCGCGGCATCAATGTCCTGATGCTGTGGGTGTCCGGCCAGATGTTCGGCTACGAGGAAAACACCTGGATGACCTATCGCCAGGCGCAGGATCTTGGCGGGCAAGTCCGAAAAGGCGAGAAAGGAACGCTGGTCGTCAAGTACGGCACGTTCACGCCAAAGGAGCGCGAAGACGACGAGGATCGCTCGATCCCCTACCTCAAGGGATACACCGTCTTCAATGTCGAGCAGATCGAGAACCTGCCTGACCGGTTTGCCAGCCCGGCCGAGGAGCTGCCGAGCGTTCCTGTTCCGCACTTGGAAACCGTCGAGGTTTTCGTGAGAAACACCAACGCGAAGGTCAGCTACAGCGGCACGAAAGCCTGCTATCGGCCGAGCAGCGATGACATCCTCATGCCGGGCCGTGACCGGTTCGATAGCCAAGTTCACCTATATTCGACCCTGCTGCATGAGCTCTCGCACTGGTCCGGCGCAAAGCATCGCCTGGACCGTGATCTCAGTGGCCGATTCGGAACGGAATGTTACGCCGTGGAAGAGCTCGTCGCTGAACTCGCGGCATCATTCCTTTGCGCCGATCTCGGCGTGGCTCATGATCCGCGCGATAACACCGCCGCCTACCTGGCAAGTTGGCTCGCCGTCCTGAAGAACGACAAGCGCGCTATCATCACCGCCGCCGCCAAGGCGCAGGCCGCGGCCGACTATCTTCACCAGCTCCAATCGTCGAGCAGAGTGAACGAGGCCGCTTAGCGGCCTCCATCTTCCCTCTGGTTCATCATCGCCCGGGCGTCGATTTCGAGTTCGTGACGGCTCGAGGACGACATCCGGAAAGCGATGGCTTAGCACGAAGCGGCGGGTGCCCTTTGGATGCGACTGAAGCAGGCGGGGGAAGGGGTTTCTCCCGGCTCCGCAGTGACGGCACGCCGGCCGCGAAAAGACCGTTTCCCGTTTCACGTGAAGCAACAAACAAGAAGAGTTGGCCGCGGCCAACTCAGTCGCTGCCCTCGAAATTGGCGGCAGCCGATCAAACGACAAGCTAGGAGCAAAGTTGGCCGCGGCCAACTTTGCCTGCCAGGTTGCCCGAAGCCCTTGAATCATAAGGGTTCTTGGCATGGTTACCGAATCATGTCACTTTCGATACGGATTTTTAGCAATTGCTGCGTAAAAAGCGCATCGAAAGGGGAAATCGATGTTGCAGAATCAAAACGTATCGACGGCCATTTCTTCCGATGCGCGGATTTCACACCACGCGCGGCAGTTGTCTATGCAGTTGCAGTTGCTGCGAGAGCGCCTATTCCCGCCGTCCTCGCAAAAAATGCTCAAAACGTTCACCTCTGGTGAGGCGGCTCAGATCGTCGGAGTGTCAGACGGCTACCTTAGACAGCTGTCGCTGGACGGCAAAGGCCCTTCGCCAACTGTCTCGCCGACAGGAAGACGCTCGTACACCCTCGAACAAATCAACGATCTGCGGAAACACATGGCAGCCGCCAAACCGAAGGACGCCATCACATATCTGCCGTGGAGAAGGGGAGGCGAGAAGCTTCAGACAATCGCCGTCGCTAATTTCAAAGGCGGCAGCGCAAAGACGACGACATCAATCTACCTGGCACAGCATCTTGCCCTGCAGGGATATCGTGTCCTTGCAGTCGATCTCGATCCGCAGGCTTCTTTGTCGTCAATGCTTGGCGTTCAGCCAGAATTCGATCTGGAGGAAGGCGACACCCTGTACGGCGCGATCCGTTATGACGACAAACGGCGGCCACTAAAGGACATCATCCGCAAGACGTACTTCGCAGGCCTCGACTTGGTTCCCGGAAACCTTGAGCTTATGGAATTCGAGCACGAGACCCCAACCGCGTTAATGGAGCGGAAGACAACCAACAGCGATATCTTCTTCAGGCGCGTCGGCGTGGCCTTGGCTGAGGTCGAGGCCGAGTACGACATCGTCATCATCGACTGCCCTCCACAGCTTGGATACCTGACGCTCGGCGCCGTGTGTGCGGCGACCAGCCTGTTGATCACAATCCACCCGCAAATGGTGGACGTCGCATCAATGAGCCAGTTTCTGCTGATGACCGCGGATCTGCTGTCGGTCGTCCGCAAGGCGGGCGGTGACCTGAACCATGATTTCATCCGCTACGTCATCACTCGCCACGAGCCCCATGACGGCCCGCAGGCGCAGATCGTAGCCCTGCTGCGAAGTTTGTTTGGCGACGAGGTTCTGGCGGCGACCGTCCTGAAATCCACGGCAATCGCCGATGCTGGGCTGACAAAGCAGACGCTCTACGAAATCGAAAGGGGACAAGTTCGCCGCTCGACATTCGACCGGGCTATCGAATCCCTCGACGCCGTTAACGGAGAAATCCTGGATGGCATCAAGAGAACGTGGGGGCGGACATGAGCAGGCGGGACAAGCTTACGGGCATCTTTGCCGATACCAGCCGCGAGTTGGCCGCGGCCAACTTTTCGGGGGAGGGTGACGGAGGCCGTGTGTTGGCAGGACCCGTAAGGACGATGGGGCTTGCCCTTGACCGCATGGATCAGGAAGCTCGTGAACTGCAGGAAGCCCTGAAGGCAGGCGAGAAGGTTGTCGAACTCGATCCGGAACTCATCGACAGCTCGTTCGTGCGAGATCGCCTGGACGGCGAGGTTACTGCGACGGACGATCTCGTAAGGTCGATCGAGGAAAACGGGCAGGAGGTGCCGATACTCGTGAGGCAGCATCCCGATCTCGAAGGTCGTTACCAGGTTGCCTACGGGCACCGTAGGCTTCGCGCTGTCCGGCTTCTGAAGCGGAAGGTGAGGGCGGTTGTCAGGCAGTTGACCGACAACGAACTTGTCGTCGCGCAGGGCATCGAGAACACCGCAAGAAAGGATCTCTCGTACATCGAGCGGGCCCTCTTCGCAGCGAGCCTCGAAAACCACGACTTCAGCCGGGATGTCATTATGCAGGCGCTGTCGACCGACAAAACGGAGCTTTCCAAGCTGCTTTCCGTCGCGAAAGGCATCCCGAGCGGAATCGTCAAGGCCATCGGCGCAGCTCCCTCAATGGGCCGCCGCAGGTGGATGGAACTCGCTGAAAAGATCGCCGAACCCAAGGTGCTGGAAACTGCCCGTAATGCCATCCAGAAGCCCGAGTTCGGGCCTCTGAGCTCGGATGAGCGCTTCATGCTAATTTTGGCCGAGGTTTCGAAGAAACCCCAGCGGGAACAGACTGTTAGCGAGTGGAAGCCACACGGCGGCAAGGTTGCTGGGAAGATCAAAGATAACGGGAAGGCGTATACGCTCTCCCTCAAGACTGCCGGAGTCGATGAGGGCTTCGGCGCGTTTCTGACCGGGCGGCTGGACGATCTCTACGCCGACTGGCAGGCAAGCAGCAAATCGAAGCAGGAGTAGAACCGCAAAAGAAAAAGGCCCCCGAACGACCTTAGTCGTGGAAGCCTCTCTCAAAGTTGTAGCAGACTGAGAATCGCATTTCCACGAATCACTGTCAAGAGTCACAGCGTCGTGTCGGCGAGCGGATTTCTTTTGCCTGATTGAAAGGCGAAGGAAGAAATGGAGACGGGTATTGCAACGACGCCCTTTGGGCGGCGACCGATGTCGCTTGCCATGTTGGCAGCGCAGAATGACTCGAAGGAAATCGCGGAAGGGAAGGCTGCCGACAAATGGCAGGTCTACAGGGACCTGTGTGAGGGAAAAGCTGTCGTCGGCATCGGGGACCGCTCCCTGGCGGTATTGGCAGCGCTGCTGTCATTCTATCCGGACACGGAGCTGTCCGAGGAAAACGGCCTGGTCGTGTTCCCCTCGAACAAACAACTGATCCTGCGGTCTCACGGGATGTCGGAGGTAACGCTGCGGCGGCACCTGGCGACCTTGGTGGACAGTGGCCTTATCATCCGCCGGGACAGCCCAAACGGCAAACGGTACGCCCGCAAGGGGAGGGGAGGGGGCCTTGAGGAAGCGTTCGGCTTCTCGCTTGCCCCAGTACTGGCGCGTGCAGACGAGTTCGCGGAGGCAGCGGAACGCGTTCGAGCGGACAATCGTGCCCTCCGGCTGATGCGAGAGCGCATCACGCTGCACCGCCGGGATATCCAGAAGCTGATCGAAGCGGCCGTCGAGGAAGATGTTCCCGGCGACTGGGGAGACTTGTGGAGGCGTTTCAGGGCAATCGTGGACGCGATTCCTCGGAGGGCGGCGATCGTCGATCTGGCGCCGATTGTGACCGACTTGGCCGAGATCCGCGAGGAGATCGATATCCTGTTGGAATCGCACATGAATGTCGAAGATTCGAACGGCAATGCCGATCGTTCTGAACGGCAGCAATCTGATTCAAATACCGAATCCATTTTTGAATTTGAACCTGCTTTGGAAAAAAGCGGGGCGACGGCCGAGCCAAGAACGAGGGAGGCCGAGAAGCCAAAAGGCTATCCGCTGGGGCTGGTGCTGAAGGCCTGCCCTGAAATTGCGGTTTACGCCGTCGACGGGATCGGCAATTGGCGTGATTTGATGGTCACGGCGGCCCAGGTGCGCGGTTATCTCGGCGTGTCGCCTTCCGCATACGAGGACGCCTGCCATGTTATGGGGCAGGAAATCGCAGCTATCGTGGTCGCCTGCATCCTGCAGCGGGCGCAGCATATTGGCTCCGCCGGCGGCTATCTGCGCGTGCTGACGGAGAAGGCGCGGGCAGGGCAGTTTTCCGTCGGCCCAATGCTGATGAGCCTTCTTCGAACGCAAAGCCGATCGGGTGAGGCGCGGGCAGGGTGATGGCGCGATTGTCTCCTAAGCCGGCAACACGCTTGATCAGGGGCACACCGGCGATCACCTTCACGCCATGGAAGGAGGTAGCAAAACCGCTTAGCGGCCTTCGTCCTTCGATGTTGATGAGGCTGTGGCGGCGTCGGCCGCCTTCTGGTGTGAGACCATGCGCTTAACCAGGGCGAGGAGATCGCGCGTCGTGTCGTGGGGCAAGTCCACCATAAGTTTTGCCAGTTCAAGACGATCCTCGGCTTCCTCCGGCGTCCGGCCCCAAAGATGAGGAGCAGCCTCAAAAAGCATTTCGATCGGCATGAAGCCGAGGATTTCACAGAGATGGATCATACGAGTGACATGCATTTTGGAGAAAGCACGTTCGTATCGCCCGTAGACAGGCATTGACAGGCCAAGCAAAGGCGCGAGATCCGCGCGCGTCAGCCCTTCGTCCTCGCGCTCCTTGCGAAGAAAGGCCGCGATCTTCTTGTCCATCTCGCCCAGGGTCGTGATGCCGTCAAACCCCGGGCGTCGATAAATCGGCTTATCAATCTCAGGATCGGTCGTTTCCACCAATCCCTTTGCACTTTTATAGGTGTTCATATCCCGCGTCACGGACCCATCCCTCCAAATGAAAAACCGCCCACAGGGCGGCACTATGTACCAAATTTGTTAGACACGGCACTAGTTCCAATCCCCAGAACTAGCTTTTTCCCTTACCATTTTGGGGAGGTGGAGGGAGAACGAAGCCGCTGCGTGCGGACAGCGCTTCTTTATCGCTTGAACTGATCGATGATACTGGCAGTGCAGTTGCAAGGGCATCAGCGGTTCTTTGCTAAGACCATCGTCCAACGACCTGGACCGCCCTCGAACACTGATTCCACGGATTTTTTACCTTCGATCCAACCAAGATTCGCCGACAGCTCGCAAGCTATCGAATATTCATCAATACTTATACACCGCTTCACATTAACCGTCGATCCATCACCGTGCTTGGATATATCCCATTTGGATATGCGGAAGAGTTCCGATTTCGCGTGATCACTGGTCGGCCACGTAGCCTTATCGGGTATGCGGTTAGTGCCTTTGACGATAGACAAAAAGGCCTGCGAAGTCTCGCGAAGGCCTATGCTCTGCCGGCCGAGCATAGGCGCGGCGTAGATGCCGATGACGGTGCCGATGGCTATTCCAAATAGGAAGCCGCGGCCCGTCATTCTCAATAGCCGTTGTCGCGGAGGAACTGGTCGATGGCTGCCTTTATGATCACCGTCATTTTGATGTCGTTGTCGAAGGCGGCCTTTTGCAATCGCATCTTCGTGTCGTAGTCCAGGGGACAATTGACGTAGTGCTTGGCTTCTCGCGCGTGGGCTCGTTTCAGGTCGCGCAGCCGATAGCGCCCATCCTCCTGGGCCAGAGCACGTTCGATCGCCTTGCTCTTGCGCTCTTCACCGCTCGGGTTCGGCAGACTGCGCCGCGGCCGTTCCCTTGTCGCGTCCGCTTCTGAAACCGGCGCCGCTGTCGGTTCCGGTGCAGTCATTCCCGCCTCTGCCTCTTCCGACACAAAGGCTGATTTCATTGTGGCTTTGGATGTGGCTGGCTTCGGCCGTCGCGGAGCGATCGGAAAGTCAGAGACGGACAGTTTGCCTGGTTTAGACATTTCTCACCTTATCCAGGGTTGCCGCGAGATGGCGATCGAGCTCGCTCACAAACGCCGCGACCTCCGCGCGACCCTTCATGACCGGGTCGGTCAGCTCGAGCATCTGCAAGGTACCGAGGCCGTTGCGGATTTCGCGATAGCAATTTCTTTCGGTGAGCTCGGTTTCCATCAACGTCGATTCGTAGCCATTGGCGCGAAGGTTGGCGATGAACGGACGGATCAGCCTGTAAGCCTCGAGAACGCGGCCGGGAAGGGCGATGCGCGTCACCACGTTCACGTGGGGAATCGTGCGCCCTTCCCTGTCGCCAATATCCGCCGTGATGGTGGCGGCTTCGCCGGCCGCCTTGATTTCATCCTGGTTCGGCTGAATTGGCGTCAGCACCAGGTCGGAGTTGCGGATGATCGTATCGCGGATGACGCTGTCGACGCCGGGTGAGTCCATCAGGATTACGTCATAGACGCCGTCTTGTTCGGCAAGCGCGATTTCAATGCTTCGCTGCGTTGCCGCGCTGTGCAGCTCGATGTTGGCCGGAAGATTGTCCTTGGCCTCACATCGCTTCCACCATTCGGCTAGGTTCTGGCGTGGATCGGCGTCGATCAGAAGAACCTTCTTTCCATGAATAGCGTACTCGCCGGCAACGAGGATAATGACCGTCGTCTTCCCGGCACCGCCTTTTCCGCTGATCGCGCAAATTCTTTTAGGCATGTCTGATCCCTCTTTTGCCGTCCCCAAAGCCGAACGCGGCAGGGGCCGTCGCCACGCTCATGCCTGATCTTGGGCTTGGTTTCGCATAGCGTTTTTACACGATGCGATCACCTCTTCGCTATCCTAGCGTGTGATACTTCAATCACATCTTACTTTCACATCGTAACGTCATGGCATGTGAGCACATCGTGTGAATAAGTCGTGTGAAAGGGGATCAACTGCGCGCTGCCGTTTGAGCCATCCTGGAAGTCTCCACAGTCGCCCAATTTCCCTTGTTGACCGATGAAGTCGGCACCGACCTTCCTGCTCCTAATGTGGTGAACCCCGGAGCCGCGCGAAGGCCGTCTGTGACGCTCGCACGCAGTCCGCCAGGGCGAAGAGCGGAGCGTCCCTTGCGGACGAGTACGAGGGGCACACAAAGGCCGACAAAGCGGTCCTGGAGGTGAACCCTGGAGAGCGCTTTATCGTTTTGGACAGGCAGAGACGAAGGCCCTGCCAATGGTCAGTCGAGCGGAGTGTGGGCCGCTCGAAGAGTTGTTTTCATTGAGTTCGAAATTAACGTCTATAAATGGTGGCAGGATACGGAAAAATGTGCGACATTTTTTCCGACGATCGAGGAACAAGCCCTCGATGCCTGCCGCAAGCGCCAGTGAGAGGGGGCCCAAGGCCAATGGACGACGCGAAATTCGAGGTCCGGCTCGAGCCGAACCGGAAGGGTCGAATGGTGCATGCCCGCGTCAGCGCGGACGAATATGCGGCGATCGAAAAGGCCGCCAAGGCGGCCGACATGACGGTTTCCGGGTTTTTCCGGTCGCTGATCATCGAGGGAGCGGGCGCTCAGCCATTCCTTACCGAGGAAGACCGTCTCGTGATGGCATTGCTACTGGAGGATATGCGCGCGATCGGCGTGAACCTCAATCAGGTCGCGCGGGCGCTCAACAGCGGCAAAGGCGTTCATCCGAGCGACGTCGATATCAATCTCGGGAATGTGCAGCGCGTCCAAGCGGCCGTTATGACGGAGTTACGATCGCTGGCGAGGCGCGCCGGCCATAAGCGGCGAGGGGAGGGGTAAAGCCGTGGAAATCTTCTTCGGCGCCTTCACGAGCGATTGGGAGCAGCGCCGTGCGGCGTTGCTGCATGATCTATCGCTTGGGCCAAAACGCCGGTCGTCGGCCGAGGACGAAATGAAGCGTCGACTGAAGGCGATGGCCGAGCTGGGCGGCGGCGGTGGTGCTGGTGGCGGCGGTGGCAGCCAGCCGAAAGTGCGGCGGGCGGCCGCCAGGCCGATCTTCGCGGCCGAGACGCGGGCAGCAGCGGCGTCGCGTCCAATAGAAATGCGGCTAGCGGCGGTTGCCCAGGGCAGCCAGCCCGCGGTTGTCAAAATGGCATCCTATGGCGGTGGCGCGAGGGTAGGGGCGATGCTGAATTATGTGTCGCGCGGCGGCGAGCTCGCCGTCGAGAACGAGAACGGCGAGTGTATCAGCAGCCGCGAGGATCTGGCGCGGTTGCGGGGAGACTGGAACCATCTATTCCAGAACCGCGCAGAGAGCCGCGATATCGGCAGCTTCACCGTACAGATTGCGACTGCGTCGGTTTCGTCAGAGGAGGCGATGCATGAGCTGGTCAGGAACAGTTTGACGAGCGCGTTCGGCGATCGACACTATGCTTATGCAGTCACGCGCCATGCCGGCGGCGCGCTGACGGTTCAAGGAGCGGTCGTTCTCAGAAGCGGGCAGGGGGAGCGGCTAACTGGCGACGACAAGGCCGCCAGCATCATTCAGGTGCGATACGACGCCAGTGCGGCCGCGCAGGATGTGGCTGCACGGTTCTCGTTCCAAGGCTACGGCAATGGTGTCGAGTATGGCGCCAGCAAATTGCGGAGCCTGGTCGAACGTCATGAGGGCGACATTCGCGACGACCGCGGCCAAGTCATCGGTGACGAAAAGCTCGCTGGCGACCTGGTGCAAAAGGAATGGCGCGGTGATCTGCACAGCCGCAAAGGCCGCGACGTGATGCACCTGATCATGTCGGCCCGGGCCGGCACGAATGTCGAGGCGTTTGAAAACGCTGCACGCGACTTCCTTGCTCAGCAGTTCGCCGGCCATCGCTACGTGTTTGCCATGCATGATCCGGCCAATGATCCGAAGGAAGAAGGCGAGGGGGGCAAGCGGCCACATGTCCATGCCCACGCGATCATTACCATGCGATCGGAATCGGGAGATCGGATCGAGACGACCCCTCAGGTGTTTCGGGAGTGGCGGGCCACAATGGCTGAGAAGGCCCGCAAGCATGGCATCGCGATGGAAATGACGGATCGACGCGAGTTCGCCAGCCCGCCGGCGTTTACGCGCAACCAGGTGCGGCCGATCAGCAGGGAAGGGCGGACAGAGCATGTAGGGACAAGCGAGGCGGCGCAGGCTCGATACGACGCAAAGCGGAGCGGGCGGAGAACATACGCAAAGAGCGAAAGGAGCCAACAGTATACCAAAAAGGCAAAGCAAAACTGGGAGAAGGTTGCACTCGCGAGCGGTGATCATCGCCTCATCGCCTACGCTGTTCAGCAGCGTGACCGCTTGATTTCCGGCCTGTCGGATGGCGGCGCGGAAACGACTTCGAATGTCGTGCATGCCGATTTCGGGCCAAATTTCCGCGCCAATCTGGTAATATTGCAGAAACTGGTTTTGGAGGGTGAAGAATTGCGCGAGGCATCACGGGTAGAATTCGAGGGGTATGAAAAGAAAGTTGAAACAGCCCTGTTCAATCTGGAGCGAAGCGTAGGCCCCGATGAGCGGGCCGACTTCGATGAAGTGGCGACATTGGCGCGCGAACACGTCAATCAGCGCCGCGAGCTGGTGGAACTATATGAGCAGCGCAACGAAGTGCGGGCCGAGCAGAAGCAAGAAGAGCAGGCGGAGGCCGAATGGCAAGCAGCCGTCGCCCAGGACGGCGATGTCGCGGTCGATGCTGGCAACGACGTCCTCTCGGTTCAGGATCACAGCTCCGATCTGATCGAATCCAGTTCTGCTGAAGAACGGCAAGCCGCAATGGAACAGCCGCAAATGCCGAAAGAGGAATTAGAACGGGCCATTCAGGCCGAGATTGATCTGCTCAAAGCAGAAGGCTACAGCACCGCATACATTTGCGAACGGAGTCTGGAGATCGAGGACGGCGTTCGCCAGCGGTATGCCGAGGCCATGCAGAACCCCGACAATCCCGATCTTGTCGGCGCAGCTAAAAATCGGGAGGCGCTGATTGCTGGCGCCGAAAGGGTAGGGGAGCAGTCAGCAGAGCAAAAGGACAAGATCCCGACGAATGCCGACGCCGTCGTCGAACAGCAGCGCGAGCCTCGTCTCGAGGAGCCGGAGCGCCAGCCAATCGATCCGGATGAGCGCGAGGCGCACGAACTCGCATCAACAGTCGACGCTACAAATCGCCTTCAGGATCGGGTAAACAAGGAGAGGGAAGCAACACAGCGCGGCGGAGAGACGACGCGCACCGACCCAGCACAGCAGCATATACCGCGGCTTGAAGAGCTGGAGCGCGAGGAAATTGAACGGAAGGAACGCGACCGCGACGATCGGGAACGCTAAGTGAGCACGATGCTGAACAACAGGCAGGATTATGTAATCCAGACCAACGATCCGAAGGGCGACGAAGGCTTCGGCAAGGGCCTTGGCGTGGTCATCTGCCTCGTGTTCGTGTTTGGCGTGATCCAGATCGCTTATGAGAAGGTTGTCGGCTGGTATCAGTCGATTGTGCAGTGGGGCGGCGAGACCGCCGCGTTCATCGCCAGCTTTTGGCCGTTCTAGAGGAAGCTGGCCGCCAGGAAGCTCTTAAGCTTCGGCGGCCAGGCCAACGTCGACGGGATCAGGAACCGTCGCTGAGAATATGTCCAGATAATTCTTTCGTGTTGTCGGGGAGCGGTCACCGAGCTTCTCGACTTTCTGCGCAACCGTCGCCTTCAGTCGTTCGGCGCTAGGTTTTAAGCTCTCTTCGACCGTCTTAATGCGCTCCTCGATTGCCGCAACGTCGCGTTTCGACGTTTCGGCGCCGGCGCCGGAATTGCTCTTGGTTGGTTTTTTTCGTGCATCGATCGCCTTGCGGTTGACCACACGAGCGGAAGAACTAGCCGGCCGTCCGAAATCCGATTCCGGCTGTTTGTCGTCGGCGGCCAAGGCGGTTGCTTGCGCCTTCGCCGGCGTCAAGACTTGGACTGTTTCGACAGTCGGCTTGCTGTCGCCTGCATACTCTTCTGTCAGCGCCGGTACCGGTTTGACGGGCAGGTATTCGACGGACGGGACTTCCGGCACGTGCGCCTGTGAGAAAGCCTCAGCAGCCTTGAAGGGTTGTGTCTCGAAAAATCGAAGTTTGTCACCAAAGATCGGCCTCTGGCCTTCGATGAGCAGAACCATCTTGCGTTCGGGCATCTGCCGGATTTCTTGCGGCATCATCAGATCGCGTTCGCGAATCTGTTCGACCTTCGTGCGGCGAGGCAGGCCAAAAAGTTCAATGGTGCGCGATTCCGACTGATAGCGAATTGTGCGCTTGCCGAGCGCACGAGAGGCATATTCGGCAGTTGCCTGGTCGTTGGCGCCAAGCACGAGCTGATAACCACAATTGCCGAGCAGTGAGTGCCTGGAGGTCTCGCCATAGATTTCGTCCAGGTTCTTGAGGTCCTGGATGATGAAGGCGAGCTTGATGTTGTAGCCAGCCACATAGGGCAGCTTTGTCATAATCTCGTCCATCCTCTTCAACTGTCGGAACTCGTCGAGCAGGAAATAGACGGGCAGGGAATTGGGGTCGTGCTCCAGGGTGAGGATGTCCATGGTCTGCTGCACGAACAGCGTCAGGAGAGGACGCAATAGCGTGATGTCAGTGATGTTGGGCGCGAGGTAGATCGAGATCGGCCGGCGCTTGAGCGCCCGTAAATCCATATCGGTTACGTTCGTGGCGGCAACGATGCGCTCGTTTTTGAAGGGCCGCATGGCCTTCTGAATATCGAGCAAGGCAGAGGCGGCGGCCCGTTCTGACAGCGCGAGATAGGCATTGAAGCTTTCCATGGTGAACTTGGAAAGGTATGGCTCTCTCGCCTTGATGAACTTCATCAGCGCCTGGAGGTCGACGCCGCTATTGATGAAGGAATTGACTTCGCCGAGGTTGCGCCGGCCATTGTAGTGCGGGCTCTCCAGAACGTAGCTGATAGCGCCCGCCATCACTTGCTGTGCCGTGGCCTGCCATACCGAATTCTCGGATTCGGTGTTCTCCGGGACAAGGATGCTCGCCATGTTTTGGATATCCGTCGTCCGCGTGCCGCGCTCCTGGCGCACGAAGTCGAGCGGATTGTAGCGGTTGGTGGCTTCCGATCCCGGAGCAAATAGAAAGACCTGGCTTCCCTTGCGGCGGCGATATCCGGCAGTGGCCTTGAAGACTTCGCCCTTCAGATCGGTGACGATCATCGACCCTTCGTGCAGGAGGGCGTTGGGAATGACGTAGCCAGCACCCTTACCGGATCGAGTTGGACCGATGATGAGATGGTGACGATCATCCTTTGTGCGGAGGATCTTGCGACCGAGGCGGCCGAAGATGTGCCCCTGCTTGCGGAACCATCTGCCGCGTCGCAAGGCGGCAATGTCCTGAAAAGCGGCGTCGCCGAGCGGGTTGCTTGGCGATTTCAAGCCAAGATAGGCTGCCAGGCCGCCGGCGAACAAGCTTGGCAGGAGCGCGACGAGCGCGACCTTCTGCAGGGTATGGCTGCCCTTGTAGAGCCAGAATTGTTGAACAGGCACGAAAGGATTGGTGGAGATCGTCGTTTCGAGAATTCGGCCGTCCTTATAGACGAGCTGCAAGCCAAGTCCGTAAGTGAGGGTCCAGACGGCGAAGACGATCCCGGCGCAGAAGAGAAGATAGAAGGCCTGAAAGCCCTTGTTCATGTCTCGTCTCGGGCAAAGAAGATTTCCGAAACGCCCCGTTTTCCGCCATCACGGCGCAACTGGATTACGATCGGGATGACCATTTGAATGTATGACATGAGATCCTGCTTGGAGTAACCCGACGACATTCCGGCCTGCTGCATCATCATGGCGAGTTGTTCATAGGCGCCCATCGGTGTATCCGCATGCACCGTCGACATGCTGCCCGGATGGCCGGTGTTGATGGCGCGCAGGAAGGAGAAGGCTTCGGCGCCACGAATTTCACCGACAAAGAGTCGGTCCGGTCGCATCCGAAGCGACGCTTCCAACAGGTTTTGGATCGTCACGTCTGCGGTGCCCTGGTCGCCCTTTGAGGCAATCAGATGCACCTTGTTCGGTTGAGGCGGAAATAGCTCGCGCGTGTCCTCGAGCGTCAGTATCCGCTCATGCGGATCGACGCTTTTCAGGCATGCGTTGAGGAATGTGGTCTTGCCCGACGAGGTGCCGCCGCTGATTAAAATCGATACTCGCTTGGTGATCGCCGTATGGATGAAATCATAGATACGGCTCGCCCGAAGGTGCGCGATCAGCTCCCGGTCGATGTCGCTCAGTCCGCCGACTGCGACCGAGACTTTATCCAGTGAGCCGCTATCGCGGTACTCCTCGAGCGTGAAATTGTTCACGACCTGCTTTCGGATCGAGATCGAGCCGCCTTCCGGCGCGGCGGGAGGCAGCACGATCTGAATACGCTCGCCCGTCGGTAAGGCCGCGCTTAAAATAGGCTTGGCGCGGCTGATAAATTGATTTGTTATCCCGGCGACGCGTTCCCCGATATTTTCTATTTCAGACGCCGTGAGCTTCTTAATTTCGTGAAACTCCATCTCATCGGATCCCAGCCGTTCCACATAGACATGGCCCGGCCTGTTCACGGAGATTTCGACTACACGCGGATCGTCAAGAAAGCCGCGGATCGGTTCGAGTGCCCGATCAAGGAAGTAATAGGGATTGGTGGGCGATCGGCCCTTGTTACTGACCGCGACGTTCACGTTGTATTTCCTTCATCGCTTCTGTAACGGGATCGTCATACATGGCGCTGAAATCGAGATCCTGGCGCACGTAGACGAAGATGCGTTCGCCCTGGCTGACACTGATGGTGGGCGGGATGCGCAGATTTTCGCTCAAAGCCTGGTTAGCCATGTCGCTGAACGTTTGCGCGATCGTGTCGCGCGCCAGCTCCTCGCCACGTTTGGCTTCATCATTATCTTGGCCGAAAGCTTCATCGCTTCCATAGCCGGTGAGGTAACTAGCGCCTGCCCCGACAATCGACAGCACGATTGCGGAACCGAACCGCTCCCGCCATTTGTTGTCGACACGACCAGTCAGCCCGGAGCGACCAAGGCTGTCGGTGCCGATGGAGTTCAGGCGAACGGACACACCATCATCGCGGAGAAGTCGGGTCCAGATGACGAAAATGCGTTTCTGACCCCTGACAACATCGGACTGATATTCGCCGATAAGCCGGGTTCCAGTCGGAATCAGGACGCGCCGTCCGTCAAACGAATAGACATCCTGAGATGTGATCGCGCGGATTTGGCCCGGAAGATCGCTGACGATCGCGGTTTCCAAAATGCCCGGAATTAGGGTGCCTTCAGGCACCAGCGCGTCGATGCGTTTGATCTGCTTTGCCTTTGCCGACCGATCAGCCAGGCTCGACGCGGCCGCAAGGAATTTGCTGTTGCGGTCCTCGCCCGCGACACTCAGACCGTTGCCGTCGGCGCCACCGAGGCCACCGGCGGCGTCCTCCTCGCGAGCCGTATCCAACGATATCAGCTTGGACCTGTAGCGCTCCGGAAATTCCTCAGGCGGCGGCTCAGCTGCCGGCTCCGTGGGCGGCGCCTGGACGACTTCAGGCGGAGGCGGCACGTTAAATTTGGTCGTGTCGACCTTCTCCTGTACCGGCTCCGGAGGAGGCGGGATGTTGATCACGTCAGGTTCGGGTTGCGGTTCGGGCTTCTCTTCCTCGCGCACGAACGACGGCGGCCGGAACGTCGTGGTCCGGAATTCTTCGTCGCCTTCGGTTATGTCGCGAGGAGTTTCCTTCGGCGTGGCAAGAACGAAGTAGGCTGCCACGGTACCGCCAATGAGCAAGGCCGCTCCGCCGAGGAGCTGGTTGCGCTTTGCGTTCTTGTTGCTGACGGCCGTGTCGTCGGCCGACATCATGGCCTCAAGCTCAGGTGTCCGGTTCATTTGTTACCGCTCCTCCAGCGCTTTTTGGCGACGCGATCAGGAGCCGGACCGAGGATATCAGGGTCCGGAGCGCCGAAATCAGGCTTCCGAAGGTTGAAGATGCACGTCCATTGATTGCCATCGCGCAGCGTGTATTGGGTCGCAACACCGTCAAGGACGAGGTATTCCCCTTCCTTGCGGAAATTGCGCAGCGTCTCGGAAAAATCCGACTGCACGGCGAAGATCGCCGGCACACGCCCGGTGAATTTGAAAAAGGTCTTCTTGCCGTCATCGAAAACCATCGACGGCTTCAGCTGCGCGTCACCCGAAAACGAATAGTCGATGTTGACGTTTGCCTTGTCGATGTTCGAGATATTCGGATTGGCTGTGCGGTACTCAGCTTCCTTGCGCAGCGCCGCATTGAGGTCCTTTTCCGGGTAGACAAACCTGACGCCGAAGACCTTCTTGCCGGCGGCAGGCGGATTGTCGTGAAGCTCGATGAAATAGATCCTCTTCGTCGTCACGACATTCATATTCGTAGTGACGTTCTTGGCGATCGGCTTCACAAACAGGATGTTGCCCTTCTCAGCAGGGGCAACCTGCCAACTCTCCGTATCGCCAAGCGAGATGGTCTCGAAACGTTCATCTTCATCGAAAATGATCATTGTCGAAATGCCGTAAGTCGCATTGACCGTCACGACGTTGTTGGGCTGATAGACAACGCTTGTAACCCGGCCGTCGAGATTGCCCGGGCGTGGTGACTGTGCCGCATGGGCGTGAGTCATGATTGCGGCGAAGAACGCCGCCGAAAACAGGAGGTGTTTCATCATCCCTCACCTCCTGGGGTCACCGTCTCCTGGTCACGACGGTAGCTGAAGACCTGGAAGCCGAGGGGATTTTCAAAAAGCCACTGATTTTCAGTGGGGGTGTCGGTGTAGCGGAAGCGCACGACCGAAATGTAGTGCCGCGTGATGGAATCCGTGTCGGATTTTTCCGTCGTTGAGAAACGGACAAGAGCCGTCGACGGCGGTTGGCTAGGATCGCTCGGCTCGGTGACCGCCACCGATTTGATGTCCACCGAAACCCGCTTGTTTTTTCCGTAGACTTTTGCGGGGTTATTCGAATTGGCGGCGCTATAAAGCTCCTGCAACTCCCGCGCGGCATCGCCGGTCGACAACAAGGCGGCAATGCCGAAGTTTTGTTCGATCTCGTAGGGGTCATAGCCTTCGCGAGCGCGGATATAGCGCACGACATTGGCCTGGGTGACCGCTTTTTGTTCGGTGAGGTTGGCAGGCCTAGTCAGACCGCTTTTGACCTCCAGATAGCCGGTATTTTTGTCGACCACGACGACATACGGTTCGAAGCTCTTCAACGGGACCAGCAGCACCAGTGCCCCGAGCGCTAGCAGCGTGATCGCCCCGAAAATGATCGTCACGAACCAGGCGAGTCCGCGCGATCGCTTGGCCTTTTTTACGATCTCATATTCCCAACGATCGCCGTCTTGGAAATAGGTCCGTAGTGCAGTCTCTTTTGAATCTGACATTTTCGATCTAGCCCTTAGTTACTCTCACAAGCACCTCAGCGCGGCATGCTGTTGTTGCTTATTCGGTTCTGCATCGCCGCCCTGGCGTTGGCGTCGCGGATGTTGCTGAGCATGCCAGCATGTGTGCGATCGCGAGCCTGCATGCCGGCAGTGCCGACGAAGCCGGCAGCCCCGCGTGCGACATCGACGGCTTTCATCGGCGCGGTCACTCCGCTGAAGCGTCCAACAGCCCGTGCCACATTGCCAATGCCGGCGGCGACGCCACCGACAATGCCCTGCGCGAGAACCTGAATATTGATGAGGACGAACGCGCCGGCGCAGCATAGCAGCAGGAACGCCGAGATATCGCTGAGCTGAAGCCGGCGTTGACTGGCCGCGTTGGAGACTTTGGTCAGCTCAGGGTCCATCGCAGCGATCAGGAAAGCGGCCACGACATAGACGAAAAGCGGGATCAGCGCGTAGAGAAGCACCTGTTGGAACCACGAAACTCCGAGATTTCGCGTCTGCTCGAACAGCATGCAGGCGATGAAGATCGGTGCCGTGCCGATCAGCACCCACATCATAACCTTTGCCAGAAGCAGGATCGCCAGTGCGACGGCGATGAAGACGGCGACGCAAAGCATGATCAGGAAGCCGACCATCGACGGCAAGACCGAGAAATAGCCCGACTGTTCCGCAAATGCGGATGCCGCTTCATTGGCGGTCCGCCAGATCATGGAAAGGCCGTTTGTTGGCTCGGTTATGCCGGTGCCTGTGGCGGTCAGGATCGCGCGGCCTACGTCTTCGGGCGTGTCGTTCAGCCAGGAATAGAAGAACGTGTTGAAATGGCTCCACTGGCTGATGAGGATCAGGATCACCATCATGCGAACGATGCGGCCGATGACATCGGCCACGCTGACCCGCGACGTTCCCATGAAGAGTTGGAGGCCGTAATAGGCGACATAGGCGAGAAACATGATGTTGAGCAGCGGCATGATCTCGCCGCTGACAATGCCGTATGCACGTTCCGAAAAATTCGCCCCTGACTGCTCAATCCTGTCTAGCAGATCGCCCAAGAAGTCCTGCATTTTTGCCCACCGTCCTTTATTCCGCCAGCATCGCGTCAATCGCCGCGAAGGCCGCCGACGGGTCGCCGTTGATCGATGACATCGGGCCGCATTCCTGGCGAGGATCAGCGGCATAGGACGTTAGGTTCGCCGGTCGCTTACAGGGAGCCGTCTTTTCCTTGACCGTGCCGCAGCCGGCGACGCCGGCTGCGATCACGATCACCGACAGCAATTTGGCAGTTTTGTTGGTCTTAGTTGCCACTGTAGGTAAGCGCCTTCTTTGAATTGGAGATATCGGTCAGACGGCGTTGATTGTCGGCCTGCAGCGAGGAGACGGCGCCATTCATCACGCCGACGAGTTCGTTGATCGTCAGGCCGGCTTGCACCTGAAGCTGCGTGTTCTGGTCAATCGAGCCCTTGATGTCCTGTGCCTTGCCGATGCTTTGTCCGGCCTGTTCAAACGCGCTCCGGCGCGTTGTCACAGCCTTTTGCGAGCCATTGACCAAGGCGGCGACGCCAAGAACGGTTGAAACCAGCTCCTCATAGGATTTGTCGCTGGAAAAACCGCTGTTCGCCTTGCCGGACAGGCTTTTGACCAGCTGGAGACCGTTGATGAAGGTCGAGGCGACTTGAGAAATGTCGCCGCCAATTCCGCCGAAATTCGGCACGCCGCCCGACATCAGGCTATCGAAGGACGGCATGGAGGCGACGCTGAAACCGTTGCCCACGGCAAGGTTTTGCATCTGGCCGGATTCGCTGCCGCGATCGCCAGTGACCGCCTTCAAGGTATCCGTGACTGTCGTCAGAATGTCCTTGTTGGTGTTCAGGATCTTGTCGGTGGTGACCGACGTCTCCTTGGCGATCTTGAAGTTCGCGTTGTCGATAACCGGCACCTGGGCCGATGCCGCCGATGCAATGAGCATCGAGCACGCAGTGAGAAAGTAGCGCTTCATGGAAGTTCTCCTCATTGGGGCTGCAGCTGAAGTTTTACGTTGGCCTCGCGTTCACGCTTCTGCACGCAGGCCTCTTCGATCGGGCTCCATTCGAGCCCGGTGCGCGGGTCGCAAATGCCCGTCGTTTCGCGCGGTTTTTCGTCGTCCTTTTTCCTGAAGTTGGCGGACTGCGACGATCCCGACACCTCGCTTGTCTGCGAGGTGTTCCGCGAATTGAACAGGTCCGCCATGGTCGTTCCGAGCAGGATGACCTGGTTCATCATCTCCAGATTGGCGTTGCGGGCGCCCGAATTGTGGTCCCAACTGTCCTGAATGGTGCCGGCGTTGAGACCGCCCAGCTGTTGCAGCCAGGACGCCACATTGCCGGTGCTCTCCTGCGTGGCCTGACTGGTTGCCATGGCGTTGATCGTCGAATCCCGCATGCCTGTGTAGGCGCTGTCGCCGCCGCCATAGTTCAGCGGAATGTTGGCTCCGTTCGACCCGCCGAATGCCGGCAACCACTGTTGGGTGATCGTTTTGACGTACCCCTGTGTTTCCTTGAACGGCGGAATGCCGCCGTACTTCTGGACATTGCCATGACCGGCATTGTAGGCGGCCAGGGCTAGATTCGTGTTGCCGCCAAAGCGCTTGAGCTGCTGTTTCAGATAGCGCGCGCCGCCACGCAGGTTCTGTTCGATATTGTAGGGGTTAACGCCGAGATCGCCGGCAGTCCCCGGCATCAACTGCGACAAGCCGATGGCGCCCGCCTCAGATTTGGCACAAGGGTTGAAACGGCTCTCCTGGTAGACGAGAGCCATGAACAGATTTTCATCAACGCCTTCTTCGCGCGCAACACGTTTTACCAACCCCGCAATCTCCGGATTAGCGTTGGCAGCTGCCACCGGATCGTCCTTGCGTCCCGGCCGGAACATCGAGCAGGTGACGCTTGTGTTGATCGAATGCCGGTCCTTATCGACCTTTTCGATGTCGTTCGTCTTGTCCTTCCGGATCGTCTTTTCCGTCAGGTTTGCGCCATCAATGACCGGGACGCCCCCGGCCCATGCAGGAACGGGAGCGGCAAGTGCTGTCATCATCAACCACAGAGCAGGACTATCCTTCATTGACCCTTCTCCCATCCGCAGAATTCAGCCAACCAGTTTTCCGGCTCATCGCCGTACTTTTCCCGTAGAGCGGCGCACTCCTCGATTGTCTTCTTGCGGCCCGAAAGGACCTTCACCATGTCGGGCATGGACGACAGATCGAGCCGGGCAATGACCGAGTCATTGCCGTGCTTCACGAGAAAAGTGCGCTTCTCCGGCGGGGTGTTTTTGATGAAGTTGAATTCCTTCACCGTCAGGCCAAATCGCTTGATGTAGCTCTCTTCATCGGCGCGAGGGTTCGGGAAGTGGATGTTCGTTGCCGACTGTTCGATCAGGGTGTGCGAAGCCTTGGCCTTCGCGATGTCGGCCGCAGATTGTGTTCCGAAACCCACAATGCCGTTGAGCTTGCGGATGGTCTTCATCTTGTCGACGATGAAATTGCTGAATGTCTCGTCCTGCAGCAGCTGCCAGCCCTCGTCCATGAAGAACATGACCGGATCACCGTTCAGCAGTTCGTCGAGGCGATGATAGAGGTACATCAGCGCCGGCGTCCTCAGCTCTTCATTGCCGAGAATGCTGGTCATATCGAACCCGAAAACACTGTGCCCCGAGAATGACAGCACGTCGTGCTGTGCGTTGAAGAGCCAGGCCTTTTCGCCGTCGATCCAAGGCCGAAGGCGCGAATGCAGATCGTTTGCGTCAGCACGCGAACGACCGACAAGCAGGCCGGACAGATTCGGCAGGTTCCGTTCAGTCGCCGGCTCTTGCATCAGGCGTGTAAGCGCCTTCTCAAGCGTGTCTTCGTCCTCCTGGGTGAAGTCGCGGCGGTCGCTGGACCGCAGCATGGCTTTTAGGAGCCGCATCAGGAATTCGCGGTTGGGACCGGTGTTTTCGAGCTGGAGCGGGTTGAAGCCGGTCGGCGTCTCCGGCGACAGGACTTCATAGGAACCGCCGATGGCGCGCACGAAGATCTCGGCGCCGCGGTCCTTGTCGAAGAACACCGCTTTCGGAGTCGGATTGACGCGCATTGCTTGTGCGAGCAGGAAGGTTAATGCCACCGTCTTGCCCGAACCGGTCGGACCGGTCACCAAGAAGTGGCCGATGTCGCGCTGATGGAAATTGAACCAGTACGGCGTTTGCGACGTGGTTTCGAGAACGGTGATCGGGAGGCCCCAATGGTTGCCGTCAATCTGCCCCGTCGCGAAATTGTGCATCGACGATAGGCCGGAGAAATTGGCGCTCGACAGCATCGCCTTGCGGGCGATGTAGCTGCGATTTCCCGGAAGCTGTGCCCAAAAACCGGCTTCAAGGTTTACGTCCTCACGCAGCCAATTGATGTTCATGTCAGTGAGGCAGGCCCCAAGCTCCGACACCGACTTGCTGACGCCCTGCAAATCGCGGGACAGGCACAACAGACTCAGATGATGGAAGCCGAATACCGCTTCCTGGTTCATCAGACTGTTCAGGGCGTAGTCGATATCCTTCTCGACCGAACTTCCGGCCTCATCCGACGCCTGGATTTGCCGTTGCAGGCGGGTGATGCGCTCCTGTGCGATGGGCTTGTCCGCGATCGTGAAGGATTGCGTCAGGATGAATTCATGGTTGACCTGCAACAGCCCATCGAGCATGCCCGGCCCTGTGAACGGCGGATATTCCTTGACCGACAGCAAAGCGCCAAAACGGCTGTGTTCGTCGACCGCCGCCTGGGCCTGCATTGTCCGCTTGCTGAAGTGCAGCCGCGATGTCCCGACAAAGTTTCGTATGCCCATGCGCGGCAATCGCATCTTGCGCGGCACGCCACAGGTCAGGATCGTGTTGAAAAACTCACACGGTTCCGAATACGGCTCCTTATCGCGATAGGCGATCCCGAGCGCGCGAGCGCCGTATTTCTGGAGTTCGCGCGTGATGTTGGAGATCAGCTCCTCGAGCTCGGTGACATCCTCGCGTGTTTGCTGGTCACGCACTTCTCGGTTGGCGCGATCGAGCAGCTTCTTGACCGTATCACCAATACCGAGAGCTCCACGCATCCCCGACCGCACGATGGTCAGGTAGATTTCGTTCGTGAACATGCGCTTCTCGCGCAATTGGTCCATATAGCGTCTGTTCAGCAGCTCGCAGAACGGTTCGTCGAACGCGCCGCCAATCTCGGTCTCCACCTCACGGCGGACGACGGTTGACCAGAGCGAAAATCGGCTTGAGCCAAGCGCGCGGATCATCGTGTTTTGCACGACGGACCGCATGTTGAGTTCGGCCTGGTCCTCCGTCTGGAAAAACAGGCCGTCCAACTTGATGACGCTCAGCAAGGAGCCGTTTTCCAGCCCTATCACCGTATCGGACACGTGCCGCAGATACGGGATATGCGTGGACATAGGCCGCTCATTATGAGCGACCTTTCCAAATCCAAGCTCTTCTCTGACGACTTTCAGCATAAGGTTACGGTCCGTAGGAATTGGTGCCCCAAAAGGCTTTGTTCCGGGTGCGGGGCGTCATCCGCGACGCCACCTGCAGCACGTCCAAAATCCGGCTGTCCCAGGCGCAAAGTGAAAAAAGGACGAGATACGCCGCCGGGGCGACCAACAACGCCCACAACGAGTTCGAAGCCAGCCAGCCAACGATGGTGACGCCGACAATGATGACGACCGCCATGTACGGCACGCCCCAAAGCGTCGGCGATCGGGTCAGGCCGATCACCAACGGGGCCAAGGCTGGCTTTTCGTCCTCGTACTCAGCCATCTTACTGACCGACGGCAGCGATCATTTCGTCGACGATCGTCGGAGCGCCGAACACAAGGCCGATACCGACGATCACCGCGCCGGCCGTGAACCACGACAGGCGGCCGGCGAAGGCCAGGAAGCCAAGACCAATCACGGCAATGATCGCCAGCAACCGGCCGAACGGACCTGTAATGAAATCGACGATCATTTGGACGGCCGTTTGCAGCGGCGCGAAAGCTCCGCTTCCGCCGCC
This sequence comes from Mesorhizobium mediterraneum, assembly GCF_002284565.1. Taxonomy (GTDB): domain Bacteria; phylum Pseudomonadota; class Alphaproteobacteria; order Rhizobiales; family Rhizobiaceae; genus Mesorhizobium; species Mesorhizobium mediterraneum. The sequence goes on from NZ_NPKI01000007.1 coordinate 59,013, forward strand.
GCTACCTTGCGCAAGCGCCATATCGGCGCCTGCAACCTGAATCGCCGCTGCCAGCCCGAGCAAGGCTGCCAGCTTCAGCGTGCTAATCCCCGAACCCTTATCCGCAAAGCACTTCATGCCTTCTCTCCTTCAAAAGTGCATCACACCGCCGACAAACTTGCCGGTTTTCTTCACGGCAATGACGCCGGCGTTGCCGTCATCACCCGCATCAGCGATCGCCGCAGGGGCGGCCGCTCTGGTCTTTGTCCTGGCTGACGGCATTGCCAGACCGAGCTGGTAATTCACCACCTTGGCGACGTACCCGACCGTCTCTTTGAACGGTGGGATGCCGCCATGCTCATAAATCCGGTGCTCCCCGCTGTTGTAGGCAGCCGCCACCAGCAGAGGATTTTGAAACTCGTCGAGCAGCACGCGCAGGTACTTCATGCCGCCTTCGATGTTTTGCGCAGGATCGCAAACGTCTTCGACACCAAAGCGTGTTGCAGTGCCGGGCATCAGCTGCATTGGGCCGCGCGCGCCCTTGTCCGAATTACGGGTCTGGTCAAATCCGCTTTCAGCCCAGGCAATGGCAGTGGCGAAAACTTCATCGACCTTATGCCGACGAGCCGTTTCCACGACCAAGCTCTTGATTTCCGCAGGGCTTAGCGGGGACGGCCCACAATCTTGCACGTTTGCCGTGCTTGTGGCTGTCGGCGCGTCCACACCATTATGGGTAATCGCACCATTCGCTAGCTTACCCATATCGGTAACATAATGAGTAATCTTATCAGATGCAAAACCAAGGGATACTATATCAATAGGGTTATCTTGATCGGCCCCCGAGGGTGAGGCCGTTTCAGGTGCGACCACGCCGTCAGAGCTAAGCACGAATTCACCGCTTGCCTTACCCCACCGGTTTGCGAAAATAGCACTGATCGAAGCGTCATTGACTGGCGCCGCAGCCGGCATGTTCGTAACAAATTCCGCTTGTTTCTGCGATTCTTGAGCCGTTGTCGCTGTCGGTCGAACGGCACTTAAGGCTATAGCGCCGGCCATTACAGCCAATCGTGAAACACCTTCAATTCTAGCCCTTCTGATCATCGTCCCCCGCCTAACTTGCGGTGTTGAGATTACAACGAAAACCGATTAAGTTCGTAGGTGCATGATACCGATTTGGGGTAGTGATACAAGTTTTTGCACCATACTGAAACCCCCCTCTTGCGGGTAATCCAATGTCACCAGGATGGTTAGGGCTAGAAAATGAAACGTACCATTATCGCCACACTCGCTAGTTGCGTCATGGCAACACCGGCTTTGTCCGTGGAGGACATCAACAAGGACTACATCAAGTCGCTGGCTGCACCGGGCAAGACGGTGCTGGTCGTCGAGTATTACGACGGTTCCGGCAAGATCGTGGACCGCAAGGGATATGCGTCTCAGGCCGGTTACAAGGCCGTCTCCCCGACAGAATTTCGCGTTGATGAAAAAACAACGCTGCATCTTTTCGGGCTCGAGCCATGTCAGGGCGAGATGGTCAACCGCAAGGAAGACTTTGCCGGGGCGTGCTCAGCATTCGCCCAAGAGCAGCTTCAGATCATGTTGAAAAGCCCGAAGGTGATTTTCTGCCGCGCGTTTGTGAGTGAGCAGAACGCCGCGAAGCAGAATGCGACCTGCTACGGCTACTACAACTACCCGGGCAGTCTCGACACTGTCGACATGTTCGAAGAACAGCTTTTGTCACTTGGAGCGCTTCGGCTCGCCAAGAAGCCGGACGGAACATACGTCCGCCCGGATCTCGCCAAGGCCGAGGAAATCGGCAAGGCGGGGTCCTACGGCATGTGGGCCGATCCACGGGCAAAATCACAATGAGAAGGCTTCTCGCCATTCTCGGTTTCGCGCTAGCTCCGGTGGCAGCAGCCGCAGCACCAGCCGGCTACTTCGATCTCCAGCCAGGTGTCACGCTCGAAACCGGCGACACGTGGGTTTCAGACGGGCTGCGCTACCGTCTCTTTGGCGTCCAGTCATGCCTTCGCGGCACGTCCTACACCGACAAGAAAGGCCAAAAACGCGACTGTGGCGACGCTTCGTTGGCGGTCTTCGCCGCCTACATCAAGGACACGAAACCGGTTTGCGCGCCCGTCGCCAAGACGGCCGACCTCTCCTATGTCGTCTGCTACGCCACGTTGGGCAAAGACCGGCTCGACCTGGCTACAATGATGATCGCCAGCGGCTATGCCTTCGCTTCGCTCAACGCCGAAGGCCTGCCCTTTCATCCTCCCTATGCTGTTGCCGAACAGGACGCCCGCGAAAGGCGGGCTGGCTTGTGGCAGTTCCAAGACGTCCAACATCCGGCCGTCCTTCTGAGCCGATCGGCCAACGAGCGAGCCAAGAAAGCAAAACAATGAAAAAAACCGCCGTCGCTACGGTCATTGTTGCAGCAGCCATCGCCGCGACCCCCGCGATGGCTGCCGATATCCTCAGGAGCCCGGCTCCAGTCCGCTATGAGCCGCGCGCAATTGTGCCCGCTCCCGTCTATCCCGTCTTCAAAGGGCGCGTCGCCGTCATAGACGGTCGCACCCTCTGGTATCCCCAATTCGCTCAGGGAATTCGTCTCGCAGACATCGATGCTTGCGAGCTGCCCCAATGGGCGTTCAATCCGAAATGGGAAGACCGTGAGCGCGTCAAAGCACCGCCTCCGGTCCCTTGCGGCCCATTCGCCAAAGCCTGGCTTAAACGAACTGTCGGCAATAAATCCGTCGAATGCACCGTTCTCGCCTACGGCAATGACGGTGTACCATCCGCCCGTTGCGTCGTAACGGGCCGCGATCTCGCGCTCGAAATGCTCCGCGTCGGCTGGGCGCGGGTCGCAACCCCTTATCCCTACAACGGCCAGTACATCACCTATCAGCGTCACGCCATGGCGGCACGTTACGGCATGTGGGCGACTTATGTTCTCGACATGAACGAGTGGCGACGGAAGGCCGTGGACAAGACCTTAGATCGCCGGCCGATCGCTGATTTCAATGTTCTTGCAGAACGGGAAAGCGAAATTTCGCCTCCCTTCGCCGACGCTCGCAAAAAGCCGAAGAGGACAGATCGATAGTTGCCAGACTTCGCCCATATTGCGAACGCCATCGCAAACGATCCCTTGGCGAGCTTGTTGCTTGCCATTCCGATATCGTTCGCGCTGATCGTCCTTTCCTCACGAATCTGGTGGGTGCATGGCCCCTTTGCTGTGCTACTGCTCGCCGTCTCGATCCTTTTTCAAAGTCAACGCAACCTCGCATTCGACAGCTTTCTGGTTGGGCTCTTTGCTTTCCCGCCACTGTGCCGGGACATACCCAACCAGCTGCTTCTGTTCCGCATAGGGATCTTCTGGTTCTCAGCCTTCGCGATCATCGCCGCCATCATTTATGCCGCCGGCGATCGAGCGCAGCCCGCCCTACCCGTCGACAATCTCCAGGTCGATCGGGCGACACCGGCAGTCACCATCGAGAGGACCACCTGATATGAAAAACCTGCTTTATGCGGCAGCCAGCCTAGCAGCCGTCGCTATCCTGCCTGCTACCGCCGCCAGGGCTCAAGATGCCTCCTGGGGTTGCCAAGTACTGCTCTGTGCTGCCTCGCAAAGTCCGTCCTGGCATGGCGTCTCCTACTGCGTTCCGCCAATGACGAAACTCATTCGCGCCATGGCGAAGCCAGGCTTCTCTTGGCCGATTTGCCACGAAGCAAAGGCTGGAGAACCTGGCCGCCAAGAGTACGCAGACTGCCCGGAAGGCTCGAAGGTCGGCTATAGCGAGCGGGGCAAGGAAGGCAATCGCCGCGTCCCCGATCAGTGCGTCAAGACCGTGAATGTCTGCAAATCGAGGTTTAACAGCCAGGCCGACAAAAATGGCCTCACTATTCCCGTTCGTCGCGCTGGTCGTGACAGCGACAACGGAAGCGATAGCTGCACTAAAGAAATTTCGTCAATGCGTCCCCGCCGCGCCGACCCCTGGTATTTCGACATCCCGAACGACCAAGGCGTAAAACAACGCCACTGGTTCAATTTGAATCTTTAGGTGAGGACTCCAGCGTGAACCAAAACGCACTTCTCACGATTGCCGCCACCGTTGGCTTGTTAGCCGGCACTGGCGGCACATGGCTTGCGATGCCCGGCGTCGAAGCACAGGCACTTTCTAAGGCCGAACTCACAGCGGCTATTTCTGCCGATCCTTCTCTGTGCCCTGTTCCGCAAGCCCCGATCGTCGAAGCGCCGACGGAGGATGAAGCTCTTGCCGCCTTCCGGAAGGCACAGGAAGCTTCGCCGCTCGTTTGGGACCGCAACAACGTGCCCGAGATCTCGCTTGCTCTCGGCCAGTGCGACAAGAACAGCAGCGGCCCCGGAGTATCGTGCATGACATCAATCAAGATGTCACCACAGGCACAGCCCCTGGATCGCGTCGTCGGGTTTGCCAAAGGCGCATCCGGAGAATGGATCGCTACCATCAACTAGCCGGCCTCCGTCGCCGTTCTCGAACGGCGAGACCGACGAAAACAGGTGTTGCTGAAAATGGAAGACGAACTGCTCGACTACGCCACAGTCTGTGCGACAGGTCTGATCTGCCTCGTCATTGCCCTGCTTTTCGGCTGGAACTTCATCGCCGCTTTGATTTGGGGATGCTTGACCGGTGCCGTGCAAGCCGGTGCGATCAGGTTGATCCACGGAAGAGCAGATCGACTTTGACCCGCAAGCACCTGTGGCATGAAGAAGCCCGCTTTTCAGCGGGCTTTTTCACCCCCATGATGGACGATCACCTCACCCAAAAGGCGCCGCCATCTCCATAACCGTCGCCATTTCCCTTTCCTCGAGCCGCTCCCGCCTCGCGATCAAATATGCCGCGATGTATACCAGCTTCCCGATGGATTCCCGGTGATCGGCGGGCTGATACGCAATCACGTCGCGCCGCGCCGCGGCCTCGTCCAACGCGATCACGTCGCCAGCCCCGGGCCCTTTCTCAGCCTCTCGCAACGCTTTGGCCGCTCTTTGAGCTGCGACATGTCGTTCGGTTATGTCGGCCAGGGTGCCGAGCCGCGCCTCAGCATTAATCGCCGTGCGAATCTGCCGAGTGGAATGGTTGCCTCCGGACAGGTCATTTGAAGATTTTCCTAGGCTCAGCATGGCTTCATTCCTAGTGACGCTAGCTGCCCCGCCGCGACACTACGACTGATACCCACAGCCGAACGAAAAAATAGGGGTGACAACACCCCTATTTTTCAACCATTGAGAGTGTCACCTTACCACGAAAATAGGCAGCGAGGTTGATGGGAATGTTTCGAGCGTTGGTCGTCGAAGACCAAAACTTGATGAGACTGGCATTGATGGAACAGATTCAGGCGAGCTTCAGCGACTGCGTCGTGCTGGGCGCTGAGACCTTGGAACTCGCGACCCGAGAACTGCAAAACGACGATTTTGACCTGGTCGTGATCGATCCAGGCCTGCCTGGTTTTGACCCAACGGCGCAGGCCGATCGCCTCGCTGTCGTCGATAAAATAATCGAAACTTCCCCCAGCGCGATCCACGTCGTTGTGACAGGCTCAGACTCCAGCTCTGAGGCAGACGAATTTCGCCGCGTTGGCGCGGCCGGTTACCTGGGCAAGACCGGCCTGGAGCCCGGCGTATTCGCCGACGTGCTCGAGGACATCTCGACCAATGGCTTTTCAATGCGCCTCTCGCGCGTTGCCATGAAGATCCCCGACTACCGCTATTCCGGACTTACCCCTCGAGAACAGGAGATCATCGACATGATGACGCGGCGCGAGCGCGGAATGAAGCGCACTCAGATTTACGAACTGATGGCAGATCGCCTGGCGATCGATGCCGGCACGGCAGAGAGGTATTATAAACAGGCGCGTGCAAAACTTATGAGACGCGGTCATACGCTGCCAAAGGGTCTGTAGCAGGATGGCAGTTTTAACTGTTCACGGCATAAAAGTGCCGCTGCAGCCCGAAGATGTCTCCCCGATTATCTGGCAGGCTCTCGCAAATGGAAGCTACGAAGCGAAAGAAGCCCGTTGGGTTTTCAAGGCGGTTAAGCGTAACGACCGAGTTCTTGAACTCGGCACCGGAATTGGCGTGATCACCTCGCTGATCGGCAAGATTCCGGGTGTTCAGGTCTGGGCGTTCGAAGCAAATCCTTCGACGGCCGCTCTTGCAAAGCGTGTAATCGACGCCAACAATCTCGGCAACGTCACGTTGCAACAAGGAATACTGGCAGCCGGCGCGCCGCGCACGTTCCGATTTTACGCTCGGAAGGATCTGTGGATGTCTTCGATGGACGAAAAGCAAGGCCCTTATGAGGACGTGATCTCTATCGCGTCCACCAACATCGACGAGTTCATCTTCCAGCATAAAATCAATGTGCTGGTCATGGACATCGAGGGAGCCGAGCGCGATTTGATTCGTGGCGCCCAGCTTCCGGGTGTCCAGCGCGTCTTTTTGGAGTTGCACGATCACCTGTATGGCTTGTCCGGCATACGCGATATCACCCAGGCGCTGGCGACGAAGGGTTACGCTTACGATCCTCGCGGCTCGCGCGGAGCATGCGTACTTTTCGCCAAGGACGACGGGCCACGCGAATACGAGCCGGAGGCCGCCGATGCAGCGTAGATTCCTTGGTCTTGCCGTAGCCGCGATCATGACCTGCGGCACAGCGCCAGCGATTGGCGCCTATGACAATCCGGAAATGCTCACGATCGAAAAAGCCACTGGCGACATCGCTCAGACATTCACGATCGAGCAGTTGAAGACCGAGTTCCAACCGCATACCTACGACACGCGAACGCCTTGGACAAAAGATGACGAGACGATCGTCTTTCGCGGCCCCCTGATGAAAGATGTCCTCGCGAAGGCCGGGATTGCCGATAATCCGGCCATCAAAGTCATCGCCTACGACAACTTTGTTTCAGAAATCCGTATGGACGAGATTCAGTCGTTTGAACCGATCCTGGCTGTCGAGCGAAAGTGCACCGCCGACGACATCTCGCAGGGCTCGTGCAAGGAAGGTCAGGAGTTTCGGCCCATAAGCATGCTTGAAAAAGGGCCGATCTTTGTCGTCTGGCCTTTCGATCGCTTGCCCAGCGCCTACGTTCCGGCTCGCAATTCCATTTGGGTATTCTTCCCGGTGGCACTTCGCCCGATTCAATGAAAATCAACACTGGCAGCCTCCTTACTGTTCTGCCGTATATAGGGCTGTCGCTCGCCTTAATCCTCAGCACCTGGGCTTTCCTCCGGTCGGAACAGTACCGGCGCGACACTGACGCTATTCTCAGCCAGACCTATGAGATTCAGTGGCGCGCGACGCAGGTCCGAGAACGGTTGCTGAGGGTGAACGGTTATATCCGCCTCGCCAGCGAAGCCGGCAAGCTTGAGCCCGATATCAGCCGACAGATCGCCCTCGTCAGCGTCAACATCGAACAGCTGCTAGCCCTCTCCTATGTCGATCGTTTTCTGCCGCAGAAAGACATCAAATTGCTGGAGAACGTTCGCCAGGTCATCGAGAAAAACATTACGCCAATCATAGTGTCGCGAACCAACTACCAGGCCGCCCTGGACTACATGACCAGGCTCGAACAGGACATGTTCGAAGTGTCGAGCGCCACTGTCAATCATAGCGCCACTCTGCAGGAGACGGCTCAGATCGATATCGCGGCATCCCGCAACTGGTTCATCTTCGCGATCGCTCTAGGACTGCTCGCGACCTTCTATCTCGTGATCCATCAGCGATACGCCTTCGTGAGCCGTCGCGATCAGCGTATGC
>NZ_NPKI01000029.1 GCF_002284565.1 Mesorhizobium mediterraneum
AGGCGGCTGGGCCTCGCTTGCCATTGCCGCAGTGATCGTGATGACCATGTGGACTTGGATAAGAGGCAGCAGGTATCTATTTGACAAGACGCGCAGGAACGAGATTCCGCTCGATTTCCTTGCAGGCAATCTGTTGAAGAGGAAACCGCAGCTGATGTCCGGTACGGCCGTGTTCCTGACCAGCGATCCCGCCAGCGCGCCGACGGCGCTGATGCACAGCCTGAAGCACTACAAGGTGCTGCACGAACAGAATGTCATCCTCTCGGTGGTGACGGCGCAACAACCCGTCGTGCCCGACAGTGAGCGCGTCAAGATGGAGACCGTAAACGAGCTGTTCATGCGGGTGACGCTGACCTTCGGCTATATGGAGCAGCCCAATATCCCGCGCGCGCTGGCGATCTGCCGCAAGCAGGGCTGGAAGTTCGACATCATGACGACCTCTTTCTTCCTGTCGCGGCGTTCGCTCAAGGCCTCGCCCAATTCCGGCATGCCGGTCTGGCAGGACAAGCTGTTCATCGGGCTGGCGCGCACGGCGGCCGACGCAACGGAATATTTCCAGATCCCGACCGGACGCGTCGTCGAGATCGGGACACAGGTGGCGATTTAGTGCATGCCGCAGTTCAGCAGCAGAGAAGCCACTTGAGCGTGTCCATAGAAAGCGCCTCACTGAATACCAAACATCCCCATCCTCTGTTTGGTACGTTTCCAACTCTTGACTTCGGTGAGCAGAACTCTAGCAGCCCTTTCCCAGACTCTCCGCATGAATCGGAGTAGCCTGCTTCCATCGGCGATTTACATCATGGGCATCGCCGTTGAGCGACGGCCACGCTTCCGCCCTAATGGGAGGAACAGCTATGGTCAGTAACACCAGCTCAATGAGTGGCATTGCCTATCCCAGCGACCTGGCTTTGTTGAAGCAGGTCTTTGATCGTGTCTGCGCCGAGCAGGTATCTCCGTTAGTAGCATGCAGGCGGAGCGCCTGAGCGTGAGCGTAATGGCACTGTTCTCGGACGGCGAGTTCGATGAGGCCGTTCTTTTAAGCTTGATGCCCGCTCCCTGCCCAGAACGGGCAGCGTATGACCTCCGATCATCAGGAAGTCCTCACGAGCCTTGTAGCTCGTTATGAAACCGTAGTGTCGATACAGGACCGGATCGTTGAGCACGACCGGCGTTTCGGCCTAGCATCCGAATTGGATGAAGGCCTACTGGAGCGGCTGCTCGTCTCGTTACGGAACGCCCGCGTCGCCCTGGAGCGCGAGATTGGGCCTACTTTTTAGTCCCGCTGTAACTATCGTTGGAGGTCCGCCACCGAGAGGAATTGGCGACGGACCTCGACAGCGGCTGCACCAAGACGGATCGACCGCTGCAAGTCTTTAACCGACGTGGACCTGCATTTGTTCCCCTAATGCAACCATTCCCTGATCTGCGGGCTACGCAAAAGGCGGGGAACCTCGGCCGACATGATAAAGCGCGACATAGCTGGGTATAAGTCCCTTGCAGACGCCGTTCGGGAGTTGATCGGAAGACAATCGTCGTCTTGTAAAGAAGCTGTTTGGGCCAGTCGACACAGAGCTAAGCCCAACCCTAGCTTCATTACTTGAGGCGATTGGTAAGGCCAGAGACGACGAAGCTCTATAGCCGCCCTACATTCCCCTAATGGTTACCTATTGGTTCTCCCCTCCGGTGTACGTCAAGACCGGCCGGCCGGGGACGACCTACGGAGTAAACCACCTAGAGGGTGCAGCCGAGGAACTCATGAAGTGGTCCAAGCGTGGACCTGTGGAGGAAGGCGGTCCAGGCCTGCGTTGACGCGTTTGGGAACCGGGCGACCCCGATGGATGTCCGTCAGGCCTTCGAGGCTGCTGCCAAGGAGGAGGGGGTGCTACGGTCCCGTGAGTAGCGCTCCGGGTTTGTTTCCGACTGCCGGCCCAATCACTGGATGGGCGTCAGGAGCATGTCAGACCGGCATCTAAGGACATCAAAAAACGCGTAGCTGCGTATTTCGCAAAAGCCGGACAGGGGTTCCGCTAATTCCCGGACAGCGATTTCGCTAATGTCGGGACAGTTTGGCGGCGAAGGTCCTCGGGTGCCTTGTTGCGTTCATGGATGATTGATTTCGCCGTTTTCGGTGCCGGTCAAGAGGGGCGCTGCCTTTTGCTTTCGCATGCTGTCGCCCTGGAGCACGATGCGGTGGGCGTTGTGCACGATCCGATCGAGAATGGCGTCGGCGACGGTGGGGTCTGCGACCAGGTCATGCCATCTGGCCCCACCGGGACCTGGGCGGTGATCAGGGTGGATTTGCGGCGATAGTGTTCCTCGACGATTTCGAACAGATTGAAGCGCTGTTGGTCGGTGAGGGAGTGGGTTCCGAAGTCATCCAGGATGAGCAGTTGCGCGCGGGTGAGCTTGTCAATGAGGCGTGGGAAGCGGCCGTCGAGACGGGCGAGCGCCAAATCCTCGAACAGGCGCGGCACGCGCACATAGAGCACGGAATGATCGAGCCGTGCCGCTTGCCGGCCGAAGGCGCAGGCCAGCCACGACTTGCCGGTTCCGGTCTGGCCGGTGACGATCAGGTTCTCATGCGCCTTCAGCCATTCGCCCTGGGCGAGCGCCATGGTGCTGCGCCGGTCGAGCCCGCGCGGCGCGGCAAAGTCGATGTCCTCGATGCAGGCTTCGGGCAAGCGCCCCTTCGAGCTTTTCAAGCTTGGCGCGCAGCTGCTTGTGCTCGTCGTCGAGCCCCTGCGGCAGTGGGATCTCGTCGGCTTCGGCAAGCGATTTCAGTTTCTGGTTTGCCGCTGAGTGATCGTCGACCATGCGGCTGGCAAAATTCCTTGATGGCGGAATGGCCGGATTTTTTCGCAAGATTACCGAAATCGGCTGCGTTCGACCTCGCCTATATCAGCGGCCAGATCACCGATCACCAGAGGACCGCGCAGCTGCTCGAATGGGAGATTGGTTCGGGCCAGGATACCGACCTCCAGCACCCCACCAGACCAATTACCAGGACCGGCTGTTCGCGCAACTCGCCACGGCCGGCGGCACGGCAGAAGTCGGCATGGGCTGACCCGGCGAGGCCATCAACATATCCGGAGCATTGCCGGCCGGGTTTCCGATCTGCGCAAAGAGAGGCGATGCGCAGAGTGCCGTAAGGCCCAAGGTCATTGCAAGAACACGCATGAAAACCTCAACCGAAGATGTGCCGACCGGTCGGCCTGCCGCGTGTCAAAGTGCGAGCATATAGGCGACGAGATCATCCTTCTCGTCCTGGGTGAGCTTGACGCCGAGCACCAGGTTGAAGAACTCCACCGTATCGGCCAGCGTCATCAGACGGCCGTCATGCAGATAGGGTGGCGTGTCCTTGATGCCGCGCAGCGTAAACGTCTTGATCGGCCCGTCGGGCAGTTCCACCATGTCGTTGACGGTCCGCCGGGGTTTGTAGAAGCGCTCCAGTTTCAAATCGTGCATGTTGTTGTCCATGAACGATGTTTGCGGGTCATGGCATGCCGAGCAGCGGCCCTTTCCCATGAACACCCGCTCGCCCGCCAGCTCCTTTCGCTGGCCATGGCGGGATCGAGCTTTCCGAACGCATCGAGCTTCGGCGCCGGCGGAAAGTCGATGATGTTCTGCATCTGCGCCATCATCGCCACCTGATTGGTGCGGTCTGGTAGGTTGACGCCTTTCCTGGTAGCGCTGACATGGTCGCCGTTGAAATAGGCGGTGCGTTGCTCCAATTCGGTGAAATCCTCGACTGAACGCAGCGACCGTTTCGACCCGTGGATCTGTTGGTTGAACAGGCCGCGCAGGCTGGTCGAATCGAGGCGGAAGCGCGCTGCCTGCGGCCTGATATCGGGCGTTAGATGAAAGGCGGCACGCCGGGATTGTAATGCAGTTGATCTTCGCATTGCATTGCACTGTAACCACTCTTTCCAGCAATGTCGTTCCAAAGCCTCGTTGACTCGGCGGCTGCACAATGGGGCCGTCCCGCTCCTGCCAATGAAGATGCAGGACCTGCTCACCGGCGGAATCCGGTATCCCCCATTGCACTTCAAGGCGGCCTTGCGGGCGCGACAGGGCGCCGAATTTTGCTGAGTTGGAGGCAAGTTCATGAAACGCCATGCTGACAGGTATCGCAATATCGGCGACGAGGGCCACATTCGGACCATGCAGTGAAATTCGCGGCTCGCCAGGGATCTCGTAGTGGCTCAGTTCCGCCTCAAGCAACTTCTGTAAAGAGGCCGTCTGCCAATAGTCGTCTGTAAGCATTGAGTGCGTGTCGGCAAGCGACACGATTCTTGCGTATATATTGTGCTCGCCACGGAGGTGCTTGACGCGCAGCTTGACCTCCCCCGGCTGCACCCACTGGGTCGCGGGTCGCTTCACGCCGCAGCGTTCGTCGTGTTGACGGCCATCGGCTCGGTTGGCCAGAGCGCAGGGCAAGACTGATAATTTTTCTCGCCCTTACCGGCGCCGGGATCGAGATCCTGCAGGGCACGCAAATAATAAGTCGCGACATGGACATATTCGACTGGTTTGCCGATTGTGTCGGCATCGCGTGCGGGCTCGCGATTGCAAGCTGGACAAAGAAGTTAGTTAGCGGATTCTCCTAGGTCACGACCTGTCAAGCTGGGGCTAATTGGCCGCGTGAAGCACTTGCCTGCTAGCAAAATCGCCGCGCCGGTCGGCCGCGTGTTCGAAGTCCTTGAAGCCTTGGAGACCCGCAAAGTGGCATACTCGCCTAAATGTCGTGGTCGCGGGTCAGTCGCTCGACCGTTTCGATGATCGCCTTGGCCAGCGCCTCGCCCTCGTTCACGGGTAACGGGCCATAGAGCACGTTCACCGCCTCTTCGCTCGGCAGCACCCCGGCCGGACAGGTGAGCTCGATCGCGATGCGCACGAGTTGCAGGCCGGTTCTTTCCCCATAGATGTAATTTCTCATCCATGGCCAGCATACTGGCGCTGGGCTGGCGATCGTCAAGGCATGCGGAGTTTGCGCGGATATAGAACGGCGGACGAACGACGCTATTTGGAATCACGGAGCCAACCGACGATCTTGCGTGCTTCTCCCTCAGCCATGTCGAGCCGCGCAAAATATCCAGATGGGATATGGTTGGTGGGTCCCCATTCGGGGTCCGGGTGACCGAGGATTCCTTTGAAAATAATCAATCAGAAATCAATCACGGCGCGTGGTGGCAATAGTGCCCATTCAACGCCGCGAGTCTGGCGTGGCTCCCTCCGCCATACAATCGATTTTATCCGACGTGTCACATCCGCGTGATCTAGCGGTGCCCAATGAAACCGACTAAGGGGGATCGCGGGTTTGGGGGAAAATTCTCGTGAATAGCCAAAAAGACGCAGAGCGTATCCGTGCCGAAATGTCGATCGCACAGGCGATTTATGACGCCATTTGCGAGATGAACGGATCTTCGTACAGGCAAGACAAAGAACCTTTGCGGTGGGACACTTCGTCGGGCACACCGTTGAGCCTGATGAGTATTGACGGCTTTTTCGAATTGCGGGAACTCGCCCGGCGCATAGCGTCGAAAATCGACACGCCTGCGCTGATCAGTCTGAAAAGCCACACCGCGCAACCGCCAAAAAAGATTGACTTCCACTAGGATAGATTTGCCATCGTGGGCCAGATGAACGTAGCCTCGTCGGCCAGGATCATTATCCCGCGTCTTCGTGCGCTCTTTCGAGCCCCGCCTGAACGATTCACAGCGTCCTCGAAACATCGACGCTGGTATAGAGTTCGGATTCGCCAGCTAACGGCGACGCCAAAGCCGGCCGTGTTGCTTGTTGTCGTGCAGAAATGCTCAATGGGGTACGCCTTCCCGGCGACAGCGGTTCCCCATCCAACCGAGTCAGTTTGGGCGTGAGGGCTGGTGTCCGCCACGGAACGCGAGCCCGGATGAGACGACCACTCGGGTTTTGACGTGTGCTTCCCGCCGGAACAGAAACTCGGGTGGTCGCTGATGTCTTGGCCCGATCTCGCGAAGGAAGCCAACGGCTGGTAGGCGTCGGAGAATCATGGCAAGGTGGAGCAATAGGCGTTAGGAGCCCCTAGATGTTCGGCCCTCTGGGTGCTCTGGTTCTGGCCGATAAACTAGGCCCAGAATGGTTTGGCGGACCGAGCCCGTCTTTCGATCTCACGGCTATGTAGCTGAAATTGTTAGGCTTTTCGAGCTCATTGTTACGCAGTTGGTTACACCGCTGAACAATGACCTCTAAGCTTCGCTTCTGAGTGCGCCCGCCCGATCCAACCGACTTCGTGAAACCAGCCCCGTAGGTACTCCGCACGTGTACGTTGAGGCTTGGGTCAGACGGTGACCCGATCCGCGAAACATCCGCCGAGGATGGCCGCTGTGCGCCCCAAACTCGGTCATTGCGGCAGCTTCCGGTTCGTCTGAAAAGCAGACGTTCCTGACAATCCTGTGGGGGCGTGGCAGCGCCGACACCCGACAGCGGCGCCAGGTGGTCTGCTGGCAGCCGACCCACCAATCAGGATCCGGCATGGGCCGCGACTCGAAACCGATCTGCCTGGGCCACCATCCGGCGCAGGTTGTCATTTAGCTGTTTTTGCGTGGCTTTTTCATCCAGACCCCACAGCCTTGCCAGTGCGGCCACCGACAAGGACAATGCCTTTGTCGGGTAGCTTTCTCCCGAAGTCGAAGCGAACGGAGCGTCGGTTTCGGTCAGGACACGATCGCGCGGCAGTATTCCGATCATTGCCGACGCGCGGCGGCTTCTCAGCATCGGAAGACCCACGGAGAACCATGCGCCCATGTCCGCAGCTTTCTGGGCATGGGCTACAGGACCAGAGAACCAGTGGAACACGGGCAATCCCGCATCGGGCTGGCGCTGAATTGCCTCGATGACTTCGCCACTTGCGTGCCTGCTGTGGATCGACATTACGCGACCACCGGCATCCGCGCACGCCCTGAGCAGCCTTCGGAAAACGTCCTTCTGGGTATCGAGATGGCGGACCGAATCTTCGCCGCCATCGATGCCGATCTCGCCGACATACCCTGTCTCGCCAAGAAGACGTACGAACATGCCGACTTCGCCATGCCGCTCGTGGACCAGTTGGGGATGAAGGCCGAGCGCCGTCCTGATACGCCTCCTGCCCTTGGCGAATTGCGCGGTGTTGGGAAACGCCTTCGGCGTGTTGGTAACGGAGAGAACGTAGGTTCCGGCATGGTCAATCTCGGCTGCCGCGGCAGCGGGCGAAGGGAAGAGATCGAGATGGCAGTGGAAGTCGATCAAGTACCGAGTCCTTGGCTCCTGAGATAGGCACCAACCTCCTCGAGACCGCGCTCGTGGACGCCGAACCATCCTTTTCGTTCTACAGCATCGAAGGGAAGGGCACCACCGGCGATCGCCCGCTGGCGGGCGCCGCGATGGTCTCGCCCGACCGCGACCAGCATCGCCATGATGTCATCGCGGATGTCAGGTCGGTCCCATACGTGCCCAAGATCAGTGTATTGATACGGCGTGGTGTCGGCTATCCCTGCCTTCGCGAAGGCAGCCCGTCTGATGAGGCATGGCACGCAATGGCCGCATTGCTGGCTCTTCCGCTTCCACTTGCCGCAAGAAACCGTCGCTACGGTCGTCCCTTTGAGTTCCTCGCCGGGAGCCAGGTCGACGAGCATCTCGCCCTTCGTCTTGTGCCTGTACGGGTTCTCGATATGGACCGGCAAGTTCATCGTGTCGAAGAGCGACTGCATCTGCCCGAGAAATCTGGGATGGGTGGTCCTAGTGCTGTGGGAGCCGATCCTTCGCCTCGTAAGCGGCGCGTTCAACGCGATGAAGCCGTTCTCAGGGACGAAGAGTGCGATAGGGCTCGCCGAGCGTTTTTTCGCCCTGAGCGCGCTCGCCGCGACGACCCCGTAAGCGAGAAAGCCCAAGCTTCGGGTGCGCATACTGGTATCGTTGATGTTCGGTCCGGAGAACACCGGATTGGCGTTGGCGGCAAACCGTGGGAGCTTCTTCCCCAGGCGTGGAACGAGGTGCCTCTGATAGCTTTGGTCCCCACGATAGGAGTGGCTGACAAGCAGCGGAGTCCTTCCCTGATCTACCAGTTGGTGCGCGCCGATGAGACTGTCGAGACCACCAGAGAACAGGCAGACGCAGTCCGCAGACCCAATTCCGATGTGTGACCTATGATGTCGCAGGATGGTCTCTTTCGACGGAGGTTCCTTACCCCCGGCGGTGAAGTGCAGTTTCCACTGGTCACCACTCAGGAAACTCAACGCCTGCTCCAGCTCTCCTGTTACCGCTTGCCACCGAGCCGGCCGGGCAAGTGGAATCTGTAGCTCCACCTCGCGGGACCAGCCGTTTCCGGAATGGCTGGATCGATCCACGAACGTGTCGGCGGCGATTACGCCCAACGCGATCGAGAGGAAGTCGAAGGCCTCCGGGTCAACCCCGACACCCAGCCGTCGGACGGCGAGGTCCAGGGTGCGCCCGATTGAGGCGGTTCCGGCCCGCTTCGGTCGGGATCCGTAGAGATAGACGTGAATGGAACCGTCCGCGTCGTCGTCGGGAATATCGTCTTCGTCGGTGTGGAACTCGAGCCTATTCATCGTTCGCCTCCCACTCCCGCCAGACCTCGGTGACCGCTTCCCGCATGAAGCGTTCGACTGCGGCCTTGTTGACCCCAGTGCTGCCGGACATCCGCGCTCCGAGCTTCTTATCCACGACGACCCGGATGAGCTCGAGAAGTTCAGCTTCCGCTTCCGGGGTTCTCTTCTCGTCCGGTGCATTCGCCCAGGAGCCTCCAACCTCCTCGACAATATCTTGGAAGATGGACTGCGAGAGATACTCGGAGATGATCCGATGGACGGTTTCCTCGTCCAGGCGATCCGGATCGAATTCGCCCTCGCCAAGGACCTCGACCATCGCCTCGTCGATGGCGGCCCGGATCCTGTCCTTGTCGGCGTTGTCGGGCGCCAGGGTTTCGGCCAGGCGTTGGCAGACCACGTCCAAAGGCTGGCCGTTCAACGAATCCTTCGACAGGCCCCTTTCGGCTGCTTCTCTGCCATCCCCGCCGAGCGAGTTGAGCACTTCGTAGAGGTCGCCGCCCGACGAGTAGACTGCCCCGTAGCGTCTCGGACCCACCGAGCTGCCACCCGTGGACGTCCGCGCGTAGTGCCCGAGCGATCTCTTGAGGTCGGTCCCGTCACCACCCTTGAGGAACTTTCCGAAAGCGGTCCGAAAAGCCTTGAATCGCTGCGGCTGTGAGGTCGGCACGGGCTTTCCGGGCTGGTCGTCGGTCCCCGGAGGGACCAGAGGCTGCTTGCCGCCCGAACCCTTCGATGACGATGACGTGCCCATCAGCTGTTACCTCCGACAGAACTCTCTTCATCGTCCTTCATCAAGGCCGTCATCCAGCGCGGCGGCGTCTCTATTGTCTTGGCAAAACGGACGAGCTTTCCGTGAGCGGTGGCGTCAGCCTTAGCCAGCATGGCAGCACCCCGGAAGTCAGGCCTGGCCTTCGACCAATCGAGATTGCGGCTCATGGCTGAGATCATCTCCTCCATCACGTCACCGACTTCCGCGGCAGGGATGGCCGCGATCGCGTCCTTGGAGGCCCTGGAAATGGTGCTGACGGTCTTCAGGAGGGTGCCCAAGCTCTGTCTCGCCACAGGACTCAAACGGGTAGATGCGACCCTCAGCGGCAAGGTTTCGCGAGCGAGATACACGGCTGGACGCAGGTCGACGCCGGCGAGCATCGGATCCAGCTTCAGCCAGTCAAGGACGAACGGCGCCTGCTTCTGCCAGTGGATCGGCAACGTCTCCGCAGGTATCTCGCCGACCCACGTCTCGAACTCGGAGAAAAGGGTCGGCTTCCCGTTCGGAGCAGCATTCACCAATGTGCCGAGCTGCTGGATCGCCTCCTCTCCTACTATGCGTTCGAACAGCGCGAGCTTCGCGATAAAGGATTCGCTCAGAGGCATGCCGCGCCTCTTCGCGGTCTTCGAACGCATCCGTATGACGTTCAGCAGCCGCTTCACGATCCGCGGGTTGCCGTTCACTCGAACCGAATGCGCCAGCAAAGGTGCAAGCCGATCCATCGATTCGAGAGTGGCGGCCAGTTCGCTGCCTTCTGAGATGCCGAGGGTGGAGACGACGTCCTTGACCTCGAACGGTGGCTCTTCGGACCAACTCTTGCGGAGCTTGGAGATCAGCGCCGCCCTTACCGCCTCGACCTTGCCCGCATCCACGGACTTCGCGCTTGCGATCGCCAGCATGGCCAGATACGCGCGTACCTCCTGCAGGCCTAGCTTCGGCACCCGGATCGGCACCTGGATCAGCTTGTCGAGATAGTCGGTGATGTGGCGATCGCCAGGATCCGAGAAATGCTTTGCCACCGCAAGCCGGATCATCTCCTCGTCTGCCGCCACGATGAAGGCGGTGTTCGGGAGGAAAAGGAACAGGCGCATGGCCTCGAGCGTGGAAATCGCGTTGGCTGGCAGACAGCGATCGAGATTGTCGACGAACACCACCAGCCGCCGCCCCGTCTCGTTGAGCAGGTCCTCGAATTCTTTCCGAAACGCCGCGATTTCTTCGGGCGCGTTCCGCTTCTCATTGGGCTTCAGAAGCCCTTTCGCTCGTTGGCCTGCATCGTTGGCGGCATCCTTCACCACCTTCACGTCGGCTTCGTCTCCGGTCCCTTCCCAGATGTCCTCTAAAGACTCGGCCGCCTTGCCGAACATTCCGAAGGTCGGAATCCCGGCAGCCAGCGCGCCGGCATCGGCCGCGATTCCGAGCAATTTCAGCTTGTTCACGCGCCGATAAAGGCCGGCCGCCCTTTCCTTCAGTCCTTTGGAACTCTGGTCGTAGAGCGTCTTGGCGATGACCGTCATGAGCGCGGACTTCGCCTCGTCGAAATCCTGGTAGAGCCACGCGTCGAAGGTAATGATGAGGTTCTGGCTGTCGGCCTCGAGTTCTTTCTGAACCAGCTTGAGGATGCTCGACTTGCCGACACCCCACGTGCCGTACACGCCGAGTGAGATTGGCAGCATGGCATCGTCCGCGATCATCTCGCAGATCATCTCCGAGACTTCGGAATAGTTTAGGTAATCGACGTTGCTTTCACTGTCCGCCCACATAATTCCTCCCAAGCCCCAAATAAGTTGACGGAGTTACGCGCGGCGGTCAATCGCGAGCGAGGCAATCATCTGGTGATCGCGTCGCTTATCAACAGCTGGCCCGAGAGCACCTGAAGGCGGTCTTCAAAGACATGGGCAGTCCAAAGAGCATGTCGAAGTCGATGAATTCCAACTTGGAGGGACTTATGCGCCCAAGTGCCCATTAGTAATGGGGCATTGATTGACCTGGAACAACTGGTACCACCGGGCTATGCGATGGGGAGTTGGCCGGATTTATCGTCCAAGCTGCAGGACCCAAGTCCCGCAATCGGTTCAGCGGCGATCGATCAAAGGTGTTCGCCATCTTGCGCGCGGCCTCGATGGGCGTCCATTGTCAAGATGGCGTGGTATTACCACGCCGTCTTTGCGAACAGCGCGAAGTGCTTCAGTGCTTCAGATCATGCTAAAATGAGCAGGCTAGACTTGGGAGGCGGCGGATGGGCCAGCTGGTCATTGAAACGCATTGGGAGAGATTGGTTCGTCGCTCCAATCACCAGTTTATCCAAGCAGAAGATTGGCTGGTCAACGCAACTTCCGCAGGCGATGCCTGTGTGGCTCAGGACGCAGCATATGAGGCCCTTCGAACAGGCATGTCTGCTGCGATCTTTCTTTATCATTTCGCGGAGGTTGCGTTTGAGCGGAACGCGGTGAACCCACACCCTGCGAGTATCGCTGCGATGCGAGCCCTCATTCAGGCCAATTCTCATTCAGTCACGGGAGATGCTCGTCCTGACGACCATCGCATCCTAGGTGGTCTCGCAAACGCAGTGAAGCATGCGGAGCTAAAGGACCCGAACATCATTGAGGTACCGCATACCGGAGTCGTAGTGCGGATTTCCCACGGCAAGCCGGTTGCTTTCGACGAAGGCCGTGCAAACGGCACGCCACAGGTTGTGGTAGTTGCGACCGGTCGCGATCGACCTCTAGGAGCTATCATCGAGAACGTCAGCCGTGGCTGGAATGCGATCCTCGGGCTGCCGGTTTAGCAGCGCTTGTTCTTGGGTCGAGCTGATCAAAAAGGGACCTCGGTCTGATTTTCCCCGATGGGCGGCATGAAGATCACCCCTTGGCGGCTGGTACATGCGCCCGGCCGGCGCCGATCCCGGCCCCGCCGGCGCCATCTTTGGCGCCTGGGGCAGTTTTCCGTGCAGCCGCCCGTCGCCAACTCCGACCGGCTCGAAAAGATCGTCGCCCAGCTGGGCCTGCACTGGGACGGTGCTGCGCTAGCCGCGCTTTGCGTGGAGATCGATACTTTGGCAGGGTCGCAGCGGCCGGCGCCGTTCGCCGCCGCGGCGATCGCCGCTCGTGTCGTCGCGACGCGACCGGATTGCGAACTTCTTGCCTGGTGGCTGGCCGACCTGGTGCTGGCGCAAAGCCTGCGCTGGCCGCGGCCGCTGCCGCTGCCGCTGGCTCAGGCCTTTGGTCCGGCTTTTCGCGATGAGGCCGGCGGCAAGCGCATCCGACCCGCGGACAAGAGTTTTGAGCGGGCGGTT
The DNA here is from genome assembly GCF_002284565.1 of Mesorhizobium mediterraneum. GTDB lineage: Bacteria > Pseudomonadota > Alphaproteobacteria > Rhizobiales > Rhizobiaceae > Mesorhizobium > Mesorhizobium mediterraneum. The sequence goes on from NZ_NPKI01000029.1 coordinate 12,644, forward strand.
TGCCTGGCGCTGGTTAAAGCCGCGGCGGAGGTCTGCCGGCTGGCCGCCGAGTTGTCGCGCGGAGCGGCTCATCGCCGTCGCACCAAAGCTGCGCGCCAAGGGCGCCGGCGACGTGATTTTTTTGCTGCTCAACGACGACGCCGTCTCCGGATCGCTGGCGACCAAAAACCTGTCCCGCTTTGCGGCGCGGCGCTTGTTCGACCGGCTGCAACAATTGGATGCCGTGCGCGAGCTCTCCGGCCGCACCACCTTTCGGCTGTTTGGGTTGTAGGGATGGGCGAAGCGTCTGCCCGCCGCAAGCCAAACATTCAGCCGGCTTTGCTGGATACCGAGCTGAACCACCTGCCGCCGGAGCTGCGCTGGCGTGAGGGGATAGGCCGCGTCGAAGCGGTGATCTTTGCCGCCAGCGAACCCGGTGACACGTAGTGTCCTCGCGCGGGTGGTGGGAAGAAATTGTAATATCGAGCTGGATAATCGAAGACTTCTGCGCCGAACTCGCCGGCCGACCCTATGAGCTGGTCGCGGTCGCCGGCGGCTGGCAGCACCGGACCAGGAAAATTTTTGGCGACGCCATCCGCGCCGCCTTCGGCACGGCAGCGGGCGAGGGGGCAAAAGAACTGTCGCAGGCGGGGCGCTGGTTTTGATGTGCATTGCCTATTTCCAGCCGATCACGCTGGGCGAGCTGTCGAGCTTTTTCGGCAAGGAGGTGTCACGCGACCTGATCGCCGTGCTGCGCGTGCAGGAGCTGATCGCCTCGGGGCCGCGCAGTCCGCAGCCGGGCGCGCCCTATACCCGGCCTGCCTATGCAGACGCCATCCGTGCTGCTGTAGGTGGAAGTGGGAAGACGGCCGACCTTACGCAGTCGGAGGTTTTGGTGCTGATGTGCATCGGCTACTTCCAGCCGATCACCCGCGCCGAACTGTCGTCTTTCTTCGGCAAGGAGATCAGTCGCGATTTTATTGGTCATCTGCGCGGTGCCGGCCTGATCGCTTCCGGTCCGCGCAGCCCAACGCCGGGCGCGCCCTACACCTATGTGACGACAAAAGAATTCCTGCTGGAGTTCGGGCTCGACACGCTGCGCGACCTGCCGGATTTCGAAGCCCTCGAGGACGCTGGACTGCTCTCGAAGGAGAAGCTACTCGCAGGTGATATCATGCCAGGACTATACAACGACGAGGAAGAGCATGCTTAGCGTCGGCACTGATGAATAATACGCTGCCTGGCCGGTGGCCGCAGTCGCGGCGTCCTCAACAGGATCTACGACCGGGGTTCGCGAGATGACGTGAGGAGACGCTGTCGGGCGTGGGGCGTTGCCTAGAAAATGGTGGGGGGAAATATGCCTGTAGCTCGTATTGAACGTGTCATTGGCGGTTTGGTAACCGCGTGGGCCGAGCCCGGTTCTGATGGCTACTTTGCCTGCCATCACTTTGGATCTAACGTGCATCCAGCCCACCTCTCCAGTTTGGATGAGGTGGCGGATTTCCTACGTTCGCATTTCGGCAGCGGTGTTCGCATGAACCCCGGCTGGGTCAAGATTGTACGGAACATCCACATCGATGGGGTTTTGCTCCGCTGATCGGCGCGAGCCGTTCTGGAGAGCCAAAAACGCCGGTGGCGGTGAATGATGGGTCACTCGCAGGCGCGCTGCGCTGGTGTGAAGTTGTATCCATCGAGAGTGCTATCTAAGCCGCCGGACGGACCCTGGATAAGCAAATCATCCCAAGAAAAATCCTAGACAAATCATGAGACGGCGCTTCTAATTGCTGAGCCGACCGAAATAGCGGGTTGCGCATGTCTCTCAGTGCTTTGGGGGGTTATTGCGAGAGACAGATTGCAATTCTGAACTCTGTTATAACGGCAAGGATACCCAGGGTTTGGGGGAGGGGATTTCGTGATTATCGCGGATAATGAAACCGCCATCGACTACCTGTATTACGAGACGGTCGCTAAAACGGTCGTCAAGCTGATCAGGCAGAAGTCGAAGGAACCGTTGACGATCGGGTTGCACGGCGACTGGGGAGCGGGCAAATCCAGCACGCTGCTGATGATTGAGTCGGCATTCAAGGGACAGACAGACACCCTGTGTGTCCGGTTCAACGGCTGGCTGTTTGAGGGATACGACGACGCGAAGTCGGTGCTGATCGAGACGATCGTCGCAGCCCTCCTCAAGGAGAGGTCCGGGATCGCCAAGGTGGCGGACAAGGCCTGGGACGTCTTGAAGGCCGTCAACTGGATGAAGGCCGCCCGCACCGCAGGCAGCCTGGCGTTCACCATGGCGACCGGGATCCCCGGTCCGGACCTGATCCAGGGGATTGGTTCGATCGCGAGCAAGGTGATTAGCGATCCCAAGGCCTACCTGACCGGCGACGTGTTCAACAAGGTCATGGACGGTGCGGCGGAGCATTTTAAGGAGGCCGCACCTTCCGAGACGACGCCGCAACGGATGCACGCCTTTCGCGAAGACTTCGAGGAGCTGCTGGAGCGCGCCAAGGTCGACCGGCTGATCGTCTTGATCGACGACCTCGATCGATGCCTCCCGCAGACGGCGATCGCCACGCTGGAGGCTATCCGCCTGTTCTTGTTCGTGCCGAACGCGGCGTTCGTCATCGCCGCTGACGAGGGCATGATTGAATATGCCGTGCGCAACCACTTTCCCGATCTCCCGGCGGCGACGGGGCCTACAAGCTACGCGCGCAACTACTTGGAAAAACTGATCCAGGTTCCGTTCCGCATGCCGTCACTTGGCGCGTCGGAGACCTTGGTCTATCTCACCTTGCTGCTCTATCTGGCCTCCGGCGTCAGCGACAGTTCGGTGGAGTTCAAGAGCCTGCTCGAGGTGGCGCGCAAGGCCTTGCAGCGGCCCTGGCTGGGCACCGGCTTCGACCGAGACAAAATCAAGGCGAGGCTGGGGTCCATACCCTCCGATCTGGATGCCGCCCTGCAGCTTGCGGCGGAGATTACGCCGATCCTGACCGAGGGCGCCCACGGCAATCCCCGGCAGATCAAACGCTTCGTCAACACCATGGCCCTGCGCGTCGAGATCGCCAGCGAGCGCGGCTTCCAGGACGATATCAAGCAATCCGTCTTGGCCAAGCTGATGTTGGCGGAGCGATTCGCCCCGGAACTGTTCAACGCGATCGCCCGCGACGCGTCCGCTGACGGCTCCAAGACCATCTCGATCCTCGAGCGGAAGGTGACCTCGAAGGGTGGCAAGGACGCCGATGATGATCCCATGGCCGACTGGCCCAACATCGAGTGGGTCAAGCGCTGGGCGGCGATCACCCCGCCGCTGAACGGCATCGACCTGCGGCCCTACGTGTTTGTCAGCCGCGACCGCAGGACGTCCGCCGGCATCGGTGTCGCCGGCGGCCCCGTGGAAGCCATGATCGAGCGGCTGGCGACGTCGACTCTCGGCATCACGCAGGTGACGAAGGCCGAGGCGGCTGCGCTCACGCCCGAAGATGCCAACCGGGTGTTCCAGGGTCTCGTGACGAAGATTGATCAGACCGAAGATCTCGGCAAACGGCCGCCGGCGGCCGAGGGTCTGGCGCGCCTCTGCGGAGACCGGCCGGAACTGCGCGAACCGCTGGTTGCATTCCTCGGACGACTGCCGGTGAGCAAGATCGGCGGGTGGGTGGTTAGCGGCTGGGGTGTGGCGGTTGAGGGTCCGCAGGCGCAAGAGTTCGCCGAGCTCGTGGGAGAGTGGGCAACGCAGACCTCGAACAAGCCACTGAGCGTCGTCGCGTCGCTGCAGCTGAACCCGAAGTCGAAGAGAAAGTAACATGGGAACCTCCGGCACCAAGCCCAGTTCCCCCCGGGCGCTGCTCCCAACCTGGGTGGACGACGTCGCCGCGTCGACCCCGTCGGCCCCGCCCCTTCCGACACCGCTTCCCGTGCCCGCCCCGCCGGGGCAGCCCGGAGCAACTCCGGTTCCTGCCCCGTCGGGCACACCACCGAACCCGGTTCCCGTGCCACAGCCGCTGCCCCCGCTGGCGTCACCGGCGGCGGGCAAGCCACTCGGCTCCGCTCGCTCGGATTTCTCCCGTGCGGCCCGCTCGCGCGGGGGTGGCGGCAGGGACCTGAGGCGCGCCGCCGGCAAGTACGTCAGAGCCATGGGCGGTGCACGCAACGCTGCCCGTGCCATGGCGCCGTCCCGCAGGGTGATGACTGGCCTGGGACAGCTGTTGGGTCAGGTGGCGCAGAACGGCCCGGCTGCGGCTCTGCGGGTCTTCAACCTGCAGAGCCTCGTCGGCGCCCCGATAGCCGACGTCTTCCTCGCCCTCACGGACCTCCTGTGCCCTGACGGCGGGACGATTGATGAGGCCATTGCGAGGAACGCGATGCTCGAGACCGTGGGCGAGCTCGGCGCGGCGGGAGATCTGCCTTTCGATGGCGCCACGCCCGACGTGCTGGACGCCGTGTTCACCGGTGCGCTCGCACGCTCGATCGAGACCAAGCTGTTCAACGAGATCGGGGGCAGGTCCATACGGCTCCCGACCGACGTTGCCGCGGTCGAGATCATTCAGAGGACGCTGCACGACTTCATCCAGGGCACCGTCCGCGATCGCTTCGCGGCTGCGGGCGGCACGCTGGCGTCAGTTCCCTACGCGGGCGTCGAGGCCTTCGTCCAGGCCATCTACGAGCAGTCCTTCGAACTGATCCGCATCCTGGGGGATAGCGCATGAGACGTTTCGTGTTTGTCGGCCGCCTGGGTGCGGCGGATAACGGGGCCGTGCCGGTCGTCCAGCCGGACGCGACGCCGGTGACGGTCCAGTTCGTGGCCGCGAACAAGCGGCTCGATTACGGCATCGGCAACGCGCTGCAGACGTTGGCCGACCTCGGCCTCCGGCCGACGGAAACCGCGATCGACCTCGTCATCCTCGCCGCCATGGTCAACGCGGCCGACACCCGCGTCTCGCGCTCCGCGAATGCACAGGACGGCTGGACCCGGGAGCTGGACCTAGTGGTGCCGGTGCGTGAGCCTGACTTGTGGGCGGCGCAGGGAGCGTTGCTCGCCCGCACTCTCAGGTTCTTGACGGGCGACCATTGGCGTATCGTGTTCAGGGCACGGCCCGCACCCTTTGCGACGATCGCAACGGCGCGGCCGTCGCTGGGCCTCGCCGAGCCGGACGAAGTGTGTCTGTTCTCCGGCGGTCTGGACAGTCTCGTCGGGGCGTTGGATTTCCTGGCCGGGGGCGGGAAGCCGCTTCTGGTGAGCCATTACTGGGATTCGGAGACGAGCAAGGCGCAGACGTTGCTGCTGGACTTGCTGCGCAAGAATTACAAAACAAACGAGCCGTTGTCCCTGCGGGCGCGCCTCGGCTTCGACCGCAACCATGTCGACACCGGCGAGGTGGAAAACAGCCAGAGGGGGAGATCCTTCCTGTTTTTCGCGTTGGCCATTTTGGCGGCTTCGGGGCTGACGTCTGACGCCCCGGTCCGCGTGCCCGAGAACGGCCTGATCGGCCTCAACGTACCCCTCGACCCGCTCCGCCTCGGTTCGCTCAGCACCCGCACCACTCACCCATTCTACATGGCGCGCTTCAACGAGTTGATGCGGGGGCTTGGCATCGCCCGGCGTCTGGAAAACCCCTATCGCCACGTGACCAAGGGTCAGATGGTCAGGGATTGCGAGGATCCGGCGCTGTTGCGACGGGCCATTCCCTCCTCGATGTCGTGTTCCTCGCCGGCGAAAGCCCGCTACAGAGGCCTGCCACCGCAGCACTGCGGAACCTGCGTCCCCTGTCTGATCCGCAGAGCATCCCTGGCAGCCGGCCTGGACGCAAACGAGTCGGATACGACACCCTATGTGGTGAAGGATTTGGCGGCGCGTCGTCTCGATACGCTCGAGGCCGAGGGCGAACATGTGAGGTCGTTTCAGCTGATGGCGGAGCGGTTACGGCGGAATCCGCGGGCCGCAAAGGCCCTCGCGCGCATCCCCGGTCCGCTGACCGACGAGCCGTCCGAGATTGACGACTATGTTGACGTCTTCGTGCGAGGAATGCAGGAAGTGGCCCATTTCCTCGAACCCGTCAGGGCGAAGCCTAGCTGAGCATGTCTGCACCACGCCTCGTCGATTTCCACTGTCACCTGGACCTGTATCCAGATCCGGCCGCGGCTATAAGAGCCTGCGAAGAGGCTAAGGTGGCGACGCTCGCGGTGACGACGACGCCGAAGGCGTTCAGGCAGAACATGAACCTTGCAAAGGGCGCCGAGTTTGTGCGCATTGGGCTCGGCATTCACCCGCATCTTGCCGAGCAGCGCTGGACCGAACTGCCCCTGTTCGAGGCGCTGTTGCCCGAGACGAGGTATGTCGGCGAAGTCGGTCTCGATGCGAGCCCCGCACACTACCGCTCGATCGATCGTCAAGTCGACGTCTTCAGGCGTATTCTAACCTCCTGCCAGAGGGCGGGGGACAAGATCCTCTCCGTGCATAGCGTCCGCACGGCGTCGAAGGTTCTCGACCACATCGAGGAGCTGCTTCCCAAGGGCAGTGGCAAGGTGGTGCTGCACTGGTTCAGCGGATCGGTCGCAGACGCGCGGCGGGCTGCGGCTCTCGGGTGCTATTTTTCCGTCAACCAGGCCATGTTCAGGTCCGAGCGGTCAGTGGCTCTCCTCGGGACCTTGCCGCTCGACCGGCTGCTCACGGAGACGGATGGTCCCTTCGTGGAGGTAGATGGTTCCCCCGTCACGCCGGGCGGCGTGGACGAGGCCGTTCGCATGCTTGGCGACGTTGTGGGCCTGGGCGCCGAGGAGATGCGGCGCGCCATTTTGAATAATCTAAAGGCAGTTTTGGAACGGTCCGCAAACTGACGATTCCACGCCGACCCGAGCTTATCGTGGCCAGCGACTCTGCACCATTCGCTACCGGAGCTTGAGGAGCTCGATGAGCTCGTCGGCGTTGAGCAACTGGCCGGCACGCCTGTATGCCGGCGAACCGCGGCGGGCCTCGATCTCGGCATATTTCTGCAGCATCTCGCGATAAGTCGACACCGTGTTGGCGTGAGCGTTCAGGGATCTGTCCCTGAACTCCTCAAAGCGCCCGAGCTTTTCGACCATGAATTTGGCCATCGACATGTAGCGTCCCTCTTCGTTCCCGTCGAAGCCGTCAAACTTGGGGTTTTTCCCCCAGTACTTCACCTGGTCCTCGACGCGCTGCCTGTCTTCGGGACTGAGCTTCTCATATCCCCATTCAATGGCTCGCCACATCGCCATCGTGTCGACCACGAAGTCGAGCGCCTCGGGGTCGTCGACCTCATCGTGAAAGATGCCCGACATTTCCCATTCCAGGCCCCAGAAATGGCCTCCGTAGATGGCGCTCTGAATCAACTCGACTGACTTCATGTCCTCGTAGCCTTTATGCTGGCGCAGGACTTCGGCTAGCATCCACATGATCAGTTTTTCAGAGCTGGTCGGCCGGAAGGCCTTGCGCCGACCAGCCTCAAGCCCAGTATACACCAAGGTGCGGATGGCCTCTGCCCGCGAAGGGAGGTCACGCTGCTCTCCCCGCCAAGCATCGATCCGGTCAATCGTGCTTTCATCGAGCCTGAGCTCGAATCGCTCGGTTTTCACCATTTCTACCTCCAATCAAGTCCGTACCGAATCCATATCGTACGGACATTGTACGTAAAACACGGTGAAAGGCAAGCATCGCCATCTCGCATGTCGTTACTTGGGTCAGGACGGGGGCGCGTCACACCCCTCCCACGGCTGGCATGCCGGCCGGTGCCTGCACCTCCGGCATGTGGCTAGGCGCTCGTCGGGACCCTCAGGGAACAGGCGAGTCGATCAGAGTGCAGGTGTCAGGATCCGGGCCGTAGTACTGCGCGAACTGTCGCTTCGCCAAGGCGATCAGTGCAGCATTTTCGGATTTCCCGGTAAGCCATTTGAAATCGTAGCGGAAAGGTCCCGGCTCGAGGACCCATTGCAGGGCGAGATCGAACACGAGCATTCCGCCAAAGAAGGTGTTGACCAGTTTCTTGATGTTTTCGGGGCTCCGGCCGCGCACGGCGCGAGGAAAGATCTTCTCGGTGTCACCTCTGTCCTGGAAGAGGGACAGATGGGTGACGAACAGCGATCCGGCCTCAGGGTTGAAGTTGTCTCCCGCCATCCAGATGCCCGGCCAACAGAAAAATTCGGGACTGCGCTGCTTGTCTCGGCAAAAAGCGATGAAGTGCGAGACCAGGACCCGGACAGGCATGTTCACACCGGCATAGTTGAACGTACGATGCTCCTCCATCAGGGCATCGACAGGGCCCTTGTCGCCGAGCAGCCCGACCACGGCAGCAAGTCCCGTCCGCGGATCATCGTATCCGCATCGCTCGCTCAGTCGCGCCGCGACGTGCTCATACTCCTGAGCGGAGAAATTTTGCACCGCCTGGGCGAGCTCGGGCGTTTCGGCTGCGGCCAGGCAAAGTCTTGTGAAGCGCGCGCCAGGATCAACGTCGCGGATAAAGTCCTCGAAGAACTCGATGTCGAGCGGAAACCCCCTCGTCGGGTTGATTGCAAGGTCGCAGATCAGCAGAAACAGGCCGACGATCGGGCTGTCATACCGTTCGGGCCATTCTGTCCCGGTAAGCACCAGGAACAGTTCAAACGAGTCGACATAGACGGGCGCAAAGTAGCCTTGCTCGCGATACGTCTGAAGCAGCTCGGGACCGCCTGACGATGCCAAATACTGAATTTGGCAAAAGCGGGCCTGGCCTTCGAATATCTGATGGATGCCGATGTCGGCGTAAGGTGGGCGCGCACCGCGAAGGAAGCCTTCAATCCGGCTGAGTTGAAGTTTGAGGAATTGTGCATCCCAGCGACCGGGGTCGGGAAATTGCCCTTCCGCGAAGTCACAGGACCCGTTGATCGCGTGGACGATCTCACCATAGGTTTTGAGGTAGCTGTGCCCGACGCTCTGAAAATAGGGCGTTTGCTCCAGCGAGAGGATCGACTTCGGCGACCAGGCAAGTTGCTTGTAGAACTTGATGTCGAGCGCGTTGTTGACGGCAATATTGGCGGCGGCGAGCACCGGATCAGAGTGCGTCCGACCGTCGAGCATCGCCCTGTGCGCCCAAGCCTTTACAGGTTTGGCGACGCCGGCGCCCCGCGCAAAGGTCTGAAGAGACGTCATGCTGCCATAGATTTGCGCCGGGTACGCCAGGCTGAGGATGAGTCCCGCAGTGGACCCCATGTGCTGCCACCAATGCACGGTTTCGTGCAGATAGGTCGAGTAGGCTTGGTACAGTTCGGCTACGTCATGACCCTCGGTGTCGCGCTGGGTGAGCGCGTCGACAAGCTCATGGGCGCGGGGACTGAGGCGCAAGACGAAATGTTCCGTCGTGTAGCTCCCGTGGCCTGCCAGCGTGGCGTCGAACACCAGTGGATCGTTGGCTGGGTTGAGCAGATACGGATCGAGATGGGAGAACAGGGACATGGGAGAACTGTAGCAGAGATTGCCTACGGAAGCGGACAAACGCCGGGCTACCAGGCGATCGGCCTGACGGCACGCCACGGCGGTGCAGTTCGGCCTGGAATTCGTCAGTCCGGAGGCGCCAATCGGCGTATTCCCTTGCGCCGTACTCCTTCGCATGGACCGACCGGGCGTCTTCGTGGGCGAGACACCGAAAAAAAGCGGGGCCTGACGAAGAATAGTTCGCTGGGGCGGCGCGCTTAAGGGTGTGGGTTGCCGAGCGGATCCATGCCGAGCGCCAGCCTGACACTCTCTCGGATGCTTTCAGTCCTCGCCAGCAGAACTTCCGGTCGGATGTCTCCGGGCTTTTCAACCACCATATAGCGCACACGCACATAATCGTTCTTGTCGGCCAGAGTTTTGGCTTGGCTGACAGTTCTGGCAGGCAGGACCAGGCCTGAACCTTGAGCGGCCACAGCCATCTCGTGCAGATTGTGCCCCAAGGCCCGCAAAGCCTCAATGTCTCGGCCCGCGCTGCGGAGGTAGCATTTCAGGAAGAGTTCGCACGCATGGTAGCAAAGCAACCTGGTCGGTCCCGACGTCAGACCGCGGCGACCGGCATCAACGGCCTTCGCGGCCTGCAAAAAGGAGTCGGCGAGCAGGAAAATACCGAACGGGGTGGCGCCTTCCGATTCTGGGATCATCATGCAGTCCAGTTGATGTTGGTGTTCTGGAGTCTCAAGTCGAAGTGCCCCGACCGATATGACGCCGTTCGATTGAGATTCTCCGTGCATGGGACGACTCCCGGTGGGCCTTGGACGTGACGGCAGGACTTGAACCTGCGACCTCCTCGCCCCTAGATAGCGGTGTCACGCACCACCCAGGTCGAAAGCGAGGCGCTCTATCCTCTGAGCTACGCCACGATCTGCCTATGCATCGTTGTCCACGACCAGCTGCGGCTTCTTACGCTTCAACCGGTTCGATCTCTCCTCGGCCGCCTTCTTGATCTCGGCGGCCTTTTCCAGCGCAAACGGCCTGGCGGCCTCGATCAGGCCATCGAAATGATAGCGGTTCGTCATGCTGCCATTGGGCGTGTTGCGCCGTTCCTCCCGGCCAAGAAGTTTAAGGGCCTCGAGGGCGGCAATGCGTTTCTGAATGGTGCGGGGCGTCACCCCGATCGCCTTGGCGATGGTTTCGACCGAGGGGTGGGGAAGGTTGTCGGGCAGCCACCAGTACTGGACCAGGTGGATGATGATGTTCATGTCGAGCGCATCGAGGCCGAGAGCCTGCTGCTTCTCGATGATGATGTTGGGGAAAGCGCTCCAGCCCGTGGCCATGAGTGCCTTGGTCCACTTCTTCTCGTTGGTGCGTAGCTTGTCGACGTCTGCCTTGGCGGTTTCTGGCTGGGCCATCTGAGGCTCCCTGTGATGAACTGCGCCTAGATATGGTGGTTTCCCGTGATGACGCAAGGGCATCGGGGACGGTTCTGCATTCAGGGGGAGGGTGTTTCAAGGTTCGCCCGGCCTATGTCCCTGGATTCAGGAGCCGGGGAACCGCGCTGCACCCAAAGAAGAGGACTTGATAATATGAAGTGTCGATCAGACGAACCGTGCTATATGCAAGCGATAAGATAGGGACCCCCCGACCAGAGGTTCACCCGGGGTGTTGACAAAGAGAGCGTCAATACCCATACTTTGGGCGTGAGCATCGCTCCGGGGTTGGCGCCAGGCGCCAGCCGAACTTTTCAAAACGAAGGCCCGGCTAGTCCGGGTCTTTGTTTTTTATCCTTCAAAGCAGCTGTATTTGATGCCGCAGGATGCCAGGTCCTCGGGCTGCAGGTGCGCGTCGATGAGACGCTTGTGGTCCATCAGGGCCCTGTAGGGCCGGTAGGACGGGTCATAGCCGCCCTTGGCCATCGGATAGAGGTAGAGATCGGCGATCTGCAACATCGGCGTGGCTTTGGTTCTGCCGCGGGGCTCCCCGCGCACGATGTCCCTGAACTCCTCGGCAGTTAACGACCCGTAGCTGGCGGAGTTGGCGCCGTCGAACGGCATCCCCTGCGTCTTCAGGATCCGCGTGTAGGCCACCAGGTCGCGGTCCTCGGCTTTGCCGGCGCGCTCGAAGAACACGCGCAGCTTGCGGTCCTGGCTGCGGGCATATTTGGCGGCGCGCTCGATCAGGATGCAGTAGGCGGTCTTGCACATGAACCAGAGCTGGTCCCGGTACCGGTCGCGGTAGCGGGCAACATAGCCCGGTCGGTCGATGACCGCGGCGATGCCGATCACGGGCAGCCCAAGCAGCATTCCCTGCAAGTCTCCCAGGAATTCAAAAGCGGACTCCGGCTTCTTCAGCCAGCCGAAGTCGCCACGGCCGCCCCGGATCGCCCAGGAGTGGAGCGGGTAGGTGATGCCGTGCTTCTGGCAGAAGGCCTTGTGGCGGGCATAGAGCTCATCGACGTCTTCCTCGTTGATGAGGATGCCGCCGAGGGCGAAATAATCCATTTCGTCCCGGCGCTTCTCTCTGGGCTCTCGGTCTGGCTCACGGCTGCCGCTGTCATCGAGGTAAAGGTGGATTTCGCGGTCGATCACGGGCAGGCTTTCAATTTCCGCACCAGCTTGGCTCAAAAAACCTGAACCTGTACACCTTGGCGACACTCGTGCGCGCCACAGGGAACGTTGCAGCTCAGGCCGATTTCATCTGCACCATCAGCGTCTCGCAGCTGAGGGTGAGTTGGCGGGCATATGCCTTCGAGGCGTCAAGCGTGGCTCGCTTGGTGACGCCGAAGATCAGGTAGCCCGCATGCACGGCGGCGAGGATGCCGAGGGCCGCAAGCTTTCCATGGGTTAGCTCGGCGAAATCGGGCTTGTAGTAGATGATTGCGGCCGCGGCGGCGATGGTCAGCAGATTGAGCACGATGCCATAGGGCTTCAGCGCCAGGAGATTGCGGTAATAGCCGTAGGCGATGTTCTCGTTGAAAAGAATCCGAAATTTCTCGGTGTCGCGGGTGTTCTCGCGCAGCCAGTTGTAGCACTGCACATAGAACGCAGCCGCTTCGTCGGGGTCCTCGACTTCCATGTCGCGCGTCGGCGCCGGCTGCTCGAGCTGCTTGGCGAGGAATTTGCGGTAGCGGTCCTTGGTCCGCTCGTCGAGTGTCTTATCCAGGTGGTTCAGTTCGCGATTTTCCGGTCTCCCGCCGGTCGTCGCGAACAGCTGTCTCTCCTTCCTCTTGCCCAGGCGGCGGGCCACATTCGAGGCAGCGAAGAACAGGACCATGACGGCGAGACCGATGATGGCCTCGGGGAGGCTCGGCTGAACCCAGTTGAAGGCCAGCACAATCAGGACAATGACCGGGGCAATTGCCAGAGCTGCCGGCGCGAGGCGCGCCTTGATGGAGTAGGCGTCGAGGTAATCGTTCATGGCGCGTCCTGATGCATGATGGCATGGTACGTGGCTGGAGTGGCAATGAGAAGGATGGCCGGCGGCGCTCGCTCCACGGCGACCTGCTTGGCCGTCTTGCGGTCGGTGGGCGAGGGACCTTGTTCGGCGAGGTGGCTGTGCCAGGTACCCACATCAAGCAGCGAGCGGCCGCTTTCCTCGAAACGGGCATCGATCCGATTCTTCATGCCCTTCGTTCCAAGCACGAACAGCGTCGGCGTCCTCACGCTGTCTTCTGGCGCCTCGATCAGGTCGACCACCGTGACAGTCTTCATGAGAGAACTGCAGGAGCCGATCAGAAGGCCTCCCGTCTCGACATTGGGAAACCGCGCGGTCTCTTCGCGGATCATGCCGGCGACGTGCGACGACAGACGCAAAGTCCATTCGCCGCCCTCGACCGGGATTTCCAGGAATTTTGACACGGAGAGGCGGCGCCAACTTGTCGATGGGCTATCGGGCTCTGCCACCCCCACGACCAGTTCTCCGCCATCGGCATTGGCGCCGGCGAGGCGCATGAGTTCCTCGGTGGCCATGGCGGTCATCGCCGAAAGGCGCGCGTCGGTCATCGGCATAGTCATGGAGCCGCAGCCTTCCCCGATCTGAATTTGCGTCAGCCCGAACTCGGGATCGAACAACAATGTCCGTTCATAAGGCGTCACGGTCGCGGACAGCACCGCCTGCAGGTCGGCGAGGCTCGGATTGCGGTTGCTTCCCTCATGAAATACGAAACCGCCACGGCCGCGCCCGAAAAGGGCGATCTCCGCCATGCGTGCCGGCAGCTCGGCAGGGCTCACCATTGACAGGGCATCGCGCACCAGGCTCGATGCGGTCGTGTTGAGCAGCGTGCCGGTCCCGGGCGGCGAAATCAGCAGGCGATTGTCCGCACGCTTCAGGCCCCTAACCACGTCAATCAGATGGGCTTCCGGTTTCTGCCCGAGCAGGGCCAGCTCGTCAGACAGTTCAAACGCCTTCGGCCACGGCAGGGGTGGCCGCACGAGGGCGTGCCGGGCCATGTTGTGGGGCCGCAGCTCGTTGCTGTCGGAGACGGCCAAGATCTGGGCGCCGGCACGGGCCAGATGCAGAGCGGTTTTCGATCCGACGCTGCCGCAGCCAACCAGGCTGAATGGCGGATAAGAGGGAGCTGCCGACACGGCGCGGAGAAGCGCGGGCGTCGTGCGATCCAGTTGCTCCATGGCAACGGCGGCTCTCGCGTTGGGCCCTTCGAACAGCGAGGCCCGCTTCTGCGGAGCCGTGATTTCAATCAAGTAAGGAAGCAACTCGATCGTCGACGCCCGCCCGATCAGCCGAAAAGGTCGCCGCACGCCAAACAAAACGGCGATCGGGAAGGTCGCGTCATCGGTTTTGCCCGCCCAGCGCCGCTGGAGCCTGTCGAGGAATTTCGCAAACTCAACGCCGCAGCCGAAGGCCTCAGCGCGTTGTGCCAAGTCGTCAAGGTTCGCTACCGTCTCAGGCAGCACCGCACTTGTGATGGCGCCATTTGGCGGCCAGATCAGCACCGTCGCGGTGATGCCGCTGTAGCGTCCTTCGCTTTCGGCCTCAAAGGGGAAAGCAGACATGTTGCCGACGGCAGCGGCAAATTCATTGTGCGCCGAGAGGGTGTAGGACCTTTTGCCAGCGAGATCCTTGCCCTTCATGAATTTGGTAGCAAGCCATACCGAGCCGGACTTGTCGGTGATCTGGCTTCGGGCGAAGTCCGCATCGATAATAAGCCGGTTCGGCAGGCCTTGGCGCATCACGGGTTCCCAGCCATGATCCGGATCCATCAAGGTGCCAATTGCTGCGCGACCGAGCCAAACGCCCATCTGGTTGACGATGGCCCCGATGCCGAGTTCGATCAGGCCGTGCTGATTGAAATATTCGTCCTGGTTGCCGTCCACAAGACAGGGGGTTGGACACACGTTTTCCGAGCCGGGCGTCAAGTGGTGCAGGTTGCGCGGAAAGCCCTTGCGCAGGGTGAAGGTGGGGCACCGCCACGGGTAGTCAGCGCCAAGCAGGACCTCAACGCGTTCGACCGGCAGGACGCCGTTAGGGGCGGTGCCCTTGGCGTGCCAGTGCGTTGGCATCTCCACGGCCAGATCAAGGAACAGGGTCGCCACGTCGTCACCGACGGCGATCAGGCCACAGCGCTGGCATTGCGGAATCTCTGTTGCGACACGCAGAAAGTGTTCCGCGTGCCGCTTCATGTCTGCCGAGGCCATGGCTCAGCCGTGGGATCTGGGCGTCGTCGTCACTCCGGTCACGCCGGCGATCGAGGCGGCCTTTTTCGGGGTCAGCGCCAGCTGCTTGGATGTGCCGACGCCGGTGATGTTGAACTCGACCGGCCCGTCGTGCTCATCGGCATACTCGGTCGTGCAGATGAAGCGTTCGGCCGAGGTGATCGAGACATATTCCCGCTTGGCCCGCTCATGAGGCGGGTTGTCGTCGTCCTTTTTGATGGGCTTGCAGGAGGCGACGATGATGGCGCCGTCACGGGTCTGGGAGAGTGCGTTCCTGGCGTCCTCGGACACCTTGACCTTCTCGCCCATCTCGGACCAGCGGTCGTGGCTCAGGGTGCGCCAGGAGCAGTGGTGCGGCGTCTCCATGACATCGTAGCTGAGCCAGTCCTTGTTACTGTCCTTGTGGCGCTGCCACAGCTGGTCCCAGATGGAGACGTCCGCGTCGCCACCGGTCAGGAAGCGGCAGCGGTCGGCCACGCCGTCGCCGGCGATGGAGAACCGCACGATCGCCGAGGAGTTGTTCTTCTCGAGGACTTCGATCAGCTCCTTGTCGTCTTCGTCGACGTACATCGGCGCCAGCAGGCGGCCTTCGAACTGGCCCGTGTTCACGCGGTCAGCTGCGGTCAGCAGGCCGTCCTGCTTGACCAGGATGTCCGTGAGATCATCGGTCTTGCCGTCTTTATCCTCACCGAGGATCAGGATGCGGTCGCCTGAACCGGTGCCGGTCAGGCCCTTCTCTTTGAACAGCGCGACCCGGCGCCGCGCTTCGGTGGCCCACGCCTTGGCCTCGTCGCAGAGCTTGTGCTGCTTGCTGGCGCGCCGGAACACGATCGGCGACGACCACATTTCGCGGATCAGGATGAGGTTCTCGTCACCCTCCGGGAAATCCTCGGGCGGGCCGAGGTGGAAATGCGTCGTGAGCCCGGTCACGTGGTCGGAATCCGGGTGCGAGAGCAGGAAGGCGTCGACGTAGAGCCGGCCCTTGTCGTCGCGGGAGAGGCGCCTCTTGAGATCCTGGGCAACGTCGTAGGTGTCGTCCTCAGGATCGTCGGCGGCGGCGCGGATGTTGATGTCGACGAGGATCGTTTGCTTGTTGTCGAGCTTGATCAGCGCCATGTCCCCGTTGCCCACGGGGAAAAAGGTCAGTTTTGCAGGCATCTGTGTCGGTTCCTATGGTTGGCCGGAACGGGCACGCAACGGATCATTTCCGTGTGCGCGCGCCGCCGGCAACTAGCCTGTGGCTTGTCAATGGAGCCTTGGGGCACTAGAACCGACTTGCAACGGTACGGACCTGTGGTCTGGGCAGTGTTACGGCGCCACGTCCGCAGGTACGCACAAACAGAAGGCAGGCGGTGGAATCACCGTCTGCCTTTTTTATGGCACAGCGTTAAAATGAAGTAAATACGTTCGTGCAGCGCGTTGCACTGAGGGTACGATTATTTGGCAAGTTGTCAACAGGCCAATCGGACCAAAACGCCGCAGGCGGCGATGCATGGCAGGTATGTCTTTTTACATATGGTAGCGGGGACCCGAGAACGCGAGTCGCGCTTCACGTTGCTCGGTCGAGGGCCAGGTCGGTGAAGCTCCAGCTGCGCACAGGCCACGTTTGAGGCGCAAGCTTCACCGTCGCACGTGTGCCCTAGCATGGAAACGTCGGACGGCAGCGCCACCAGGGGGTATGTGGCTTCCCAGGCTTTCGTGGACAAATATCAGGCTCGCGGGCCGCTCAAAACATTGCTGCCCGCCCGCGTCGCTCAGGGCACCACGTTCAAGCCGACGCATCCGGACGCGGACGATGCCTACGAATGGATGGGACTGGAGGCCCGAAAAGAGATCTTTGCGCTTTTGGATGCAGCAGTAGCCGATCCTGCCGCAACGGTCAGCATGGTCGCCTACGACATGAGCGAAAGCGAAATCATGGACCGCCTGTTCGCGCTCGGTCCGCGCCTCAGGATAATCATCGACGACAGCGATAAGCATGGGCTCAAGACAAGTGGTGAGACCCAGTCCGAGACACTGCTCAAGGCTTCCGCTGGCGAGGACAACGGGATGGGAGGTCTCCAACATAATAAGATGATTATCGTGGATGCGGCCGTCCCGCGCGCCGTCTGCGGTTCGACAAACTTCAGCTGGCGCGGGCTCTATGTTCAATCGAACAACGCCTTGCTGTTAACGGGCGCTCAAGCCGTAGCCCCCCTCAAGGCTGCGTTCGAGGCCTATTGGAAAAAGGAATGGCTTCGCCAACGGTCCCTCACCCGACTGGCATCCGCTCGGCTTGGCGGGCATTGATGCCAGCATCACCTTTTCTCCCCATGACACAGCCCGTGCCCGCCTTGCGGAAATCGGCCAGGATGTCGAAAAGGCCCAGGCCTGCCTACTCTATTCCCTGGCTTTCCTGAGCATCACAGGCGGTGCTGTAACAGACGCCGTGGAAGCGGCTACCAACAGCCCGGTTTTCACCTACGGCATTTCCGACAACAACACCGGTGTCACCGTTCATAAGCCCAATGGCAACACTGCACCCGTCTATTTCGCTCGCCTCAACAAACACGTGCCGACGCCGTTTAAGGTCGAACCTTACACCGGCAGCGGGCCAAATCTGCACCACAAGTTTCTGGTAATCGATTTCAACACACCTGACGCCCGCGTGTGGACCGGTTCTTACAACTTCAGCAAGCCCGCTGACCTTCAGAACGGAGAGAACCTGCTCCTCATCCGCGAAAAAAATTGCGACATCGTATATGGTCGAAGGGATACGCATCTTCGACGACTACCATTTCCGCGTCACCCAGGAAGACGCTGCAGAGGCCAAAAAGACATCGTCCTTGCAAAAGGCGCCTACGGCCAAGACCCATGGTGGGCTGAGGACTATACAGACCCGTTCAAGATCCGAGACCGTGAGCTGTTCGCATAGAGCTACTCTTGCGCCAGAGCCCGGTTCTCAGGGGTTGGCAGGCACATTGCGATCTTTCAGGGTCTCAATGAGCTCCCGCAGAATGGCATTCGTTTCGTCCTGCCTGCGGCGAACTTCCTCGACAATTCTTCCGGTCGCCTGATCGTCGCGCTTCTTGAGCGCCTCAATTAGTTTCTGGTTGTCAGCGCTAGCCGCCCGATCGGCAGAAACCACCTCCCGCGTGAGAGCCTCGATCGCCGGAACGGTGCGATTTGGCGAAAAGTAATCAACGACCATCGGGGCGAAGGGACTCAGCGTGGCGATCACGAGCGCAAATACGCCGACAAGAATTGCTTTTTTGGCTGAACTGTCGGTCTGGCTGGAGGCCTCTTCGAACTTTCCTATAAAGGTCGTTGCCTGGGCTTGAATATCGTTGCCGATCCGCGCGGCGTTTGTCATGACATCCAGCATGCTTTCAAACTTCCGTTCGATTTCTGCCAGCTGCGCATTCGTGTCCAGAATGGGGTTTCTGGGCATCTGGAAATCCGGCATTCTAGGGGCCGAAATAGCTCGCTCGGTCAATAGCCCCCCGGCATCCGGCTTCGAGATTGAATCGAGCAGTCGCCTTTGGCCTTCCACCTGATCCAGTATGGACCTCATTGCAGGCGACGGCTGTGTGAGCGATTCAAAGCGCTTCCGAAGCGGCTCCGCCTCCTTCGAGGGCCGGAGCAAATCACTGAACTTGTCTTGCTGTTCCTGCAGGCGGATGGCCAAGTTTTTAGCAGGATTTACGTGTGACCCAATACCTGCAAGTGTTTTTGCAATCTCGCTCAATGGCTTGGCACCACTGCCGGTGCTTACCTTAAGGTCCTCAAGCTTGATGGGCTTGGGAGAGTCGGGAGAATCGTCACTCATCAGTCATGGTCCCCATGGGATAGCGCCGGTTAGATATAGGAATCCGGAGAACACAGTGCCAGTTCGAATGGCCCATCTCGCAGGCATGCACTCCGACAACCCACCGCCATTCCAGTGGTCTAAATCGGCAGCTTCGGCGCAATGTCGGCGACGAACAAGCGAAGCGCCATGGCGATCTCGCTGAATTCCTCCGCGGTGAAAGAGACCGTTTCCCCCAAGGCGAAGACACGAATACGCAAGTCTCTTTTGATTTTGATCGTCCCGCCCTTTTCAAAGTACTGGTTCTTGTGAACCTCGATCTCTTCCCCGTCGCTGACGGTAAAACATTTCAAACGGGGCAACTTCAGGCTAAGGGCCCCCTCGCCTTCGTCGCAGTCAATATGACCTACAACGCCATTGCGATGTTCCAGACAGTTCCGAGCCCTCTGAAGCGAGCGGTACTCCTCAAAGAAATCGAGCTTCGTCGCCAATTGCGCCTGCACGGCCAGCAGCAAATCTGGAAAATTGAGACTCGACGCCTTCTTTTCCGCCGCGAGATAAATGTCCTCGAACTCGCCCCAGGTCTCGACCTTGCGTCCTTCCCTCAACCAAGCGTGTAGATGTAGGCTTGCTCGAGCGTAGCCCTCAGCCCCCTGGCCAGTTCCTGAAACGCCTTCCCCAATATCCACGCGCGATAAGCTAGCTTGGCCTTGGCTTGATCGGCGTGAGGCACGAAGCTCAGCCCGAAAAACCCGTCCCGAGGTAGATCGTTGAGATCTGTAGCCTCGATCGCTGACGTGCATACGGCCACCATTTCAGTCGCCAAGCGGATGGCCTGAAGCGCCGGCGCGATCACGCCGTGCCGTTGAGGGTGACCGTTACACTGGGTTTGTCTTCTTCCGTCACGGCGTCAATGAATCCGTGTCGGCGATGCCGTCGCCCGTGTCGTGATGCCAAGGTAGGCTAATCTGCATGGGGCCATTTGTGCTCCATGGATTTAGCTTCACCACCTTAATTTTAGCTTTTGCACCCTTTTTCGGGCCGCAACTGCAGCCGCTTTTGTACTCCAGGTGAGTTGCTCGGCGGGGCCAAATGATTCACCGATTGGGGTCTGGGGTAAACGATCCCCTCCAGGCATTTTGCTGGTAGCGACCCTTATTCTTTCACCCTGTTCGAGCGCCGCGATGTTGTCCAAAGCCGCACCCAGGCGAAATTCCATGACGTTCAGCATGTGCTTAACCCGCTCTTTGTCCGTGGTAGAGGGGAATGTCCGGCGGCCTTCGGAAAACGCTTGAGTTATGTCGTCAAATTTCGCGTCTGTAGCCATCGCAAATAAGTCCTGTGGGAAAATGCGGTTGCGCCGTCCGGCCTGTAACAATCCGGGGGCACGGCGAGCATAGATCTTCTCGACCAAATCTGAGCAAAATGACGTTCGACTTGCCGCGTATTGCGAAAAACCCAGCAGGTAGTCATATCGCTGATAGCAAAAATAGAAGAAGTCATAAAACCAAGCACTTTGCTTGCTGATTTCGTGCTGGAGGGCGTCCAACGCGTTCTTGAATGACGGCTTTGGCCTCGCTCTCGGAAGTATGGAGGGTCGACGTAGGATGCGGAACTCTCCGGGAGCTAAGCTGTCGAAAATAGCTGACTCGGCGGCAATCATCTCGCCGCTTTCTGGCGTTGCATCGGCCCAAATCCCGGAACCGACACAGACCATAGCATGGGAGAATCGGGCCCCGTGCCTTCCAAGCGCTTTCTGCCTACGCCTGGCGCGCCGCTGATTGTCTGAGATCCTGGCGCGCTCATCTTCTGACAGTTGAGATGTCGACGGACTCGATAACTCAGCCATGATGTACTTCCCTCTAGAAGAGTGACCACAATTAAGCTGTATTCGACATCAAGATGCCAGTCGTTCATTTTGGGAAGTGCAAATCGGGCTGCCTTCGGCTGGTGAACGATATTTCCTACGGGTAACGGCGCAAGATCGTGCTGCTCCTGACGTTGTATGGTCCCCCCCTACGTCGTCTCCCGGTGGCCAGGCTTGCCTTGATCCAGCAATCAACGGCCTTGCTGCGTCACCCGCCGACGGAGCAGCTAGGGAAGACGATGCCTGCGGTTTCGGGGATTGATAAAGCGGCTTGAACGTCCTGAACGAGCGTTCAGATGGGATGCTACAGGTCAGCCCAGGAGTGCGAACGGTTTAGAAGAAGTGTGCGGACGGGCGGCGACGCGCTAGCCCGGTGATGACGACCCGAAAGCGACCGTTCTTCAGAAAGTAAACCGGCAGGGTCTGGTGATCGAGTGCTCCGGTTATTCCGATACGGCAAGAACATTTTCCGTTTTTATGCCTGTAAGCGCGCCGGCCGTTGACCCGATGTTTCGAGCATGTTTCTAATAGAGTGAGGGTGTAATCTCGGTAAGTATTTCAATCGGTAGTGTTTGAAATACTAGGGATGGGGGAAATGCCATGTCGGGGCAATATACGGCTCCGCCTGTTCGCCGGTTGCGGGTCTATGCCTTCGACCCGCAGGCTTCTACGTTGGCTGCGACTGCAGGCGTTAATGTTGCAACAATTAAAATACCTTGGGAGCAGAGCTGGGAGGAAGAAATTCAGCCCGGCCCCATCAATGACTACCTTGAAGTTATTGATATCGATCCGGTCAGCGGCCAATTTTATGAGCCGGTGGACCTCAATCACCCCTACCTCCTGGCTCAGGACGGCTTGGCCCCCTCGGAAGGCGATCCCCGCTTTCACCAGCAGATGGTGTTCGCCGTTGCAATGAAGACTATTCGAACTTTCGAACGGGCGCTTGGCAGGAGAGTCTTCTGGGCTCCGCGTCGCGTTCCCAACGGGCGTAAATACGAGCCGGTCTATAAATTGCGTATCTATCCCCATGCCCTTCGCGAGCCCAATGCTTATTACAGCCGGGAAAAGAAGGCCCTCCTGTTCGGCTATTTTCAGACGTCCGCGCACAGCGCCGGCGCCAAATGGGTGTTTACCGCGCTTTCGCATGACATCATCGTTCACGAGGTCACGCATGCGATCCTGGATGGACTTCACCGGCGGTTTGCTGAACCGACCAGCGTAGACAGCTTGGCGTTCCACGAAGCCTTTGCCGATATCGTCGCTCTGTTCTCACATTTTTCGCTTGAGGAAGCAGTCAGCGCCCAGATTGCGAAAGACGGCGGTAGCCTGGACAACCGCTCCCTCCTCAGCGGCCTCGCCCGGCAGTTCGGCGAGGCTACCGGCCGGGACGGAGCCCTTCGCGAGGCGATTGACGATCACAGTGGAGCTGCGCCCGTGATCTTGCGCGACGACATGACGGAGCCTCACGAACGCGGCGCGGTCCTGGTGGCGGCCGTTTTCGATGCTTTTCTGTCGATCTATGAGAACCGCACCGCTGATCTGCTCAGAATCGCCGGCATCAGACCCGGCACCGGTCCCGACCAGAACCTCCATCCAGACCTGGTCAAACGATTAACACGGGAGGCGAGCAAGGCGGCGGAACACGTGATGCGAATGTGCATCCGCGCCCTCGACTACCTGCCGCCAGTAGACGTCCGCTTTGGCGATTTTCTCCGGGCAATCATAACGGCGGACTATGACCTGGTGCCCGATGACGTGCTTAATTATCGGCTCGCCATCATAGAAGGGTTTCGGCGGCGCGGTATCATCCCGGAGGGCTGTCTCTCTCTGGCTGTCGACAGTTTGTTGTGGGAGGCGCCGGTCCATCATCTGGCGGCCGATTATGACGATTTGGACCTGGATTTGGAGCCAAAATTCGATCGGACGACGGCAATCAAGGCCGCTGAGGAGAACGCGGAGAGCGTGCATTGGTGGATCCTGGGATCGGAGAGCTTTCGGACCACCGAGGATAAGCCATGGCAAGAGGTGTGCGGAGTAGTCTTCCGACGAGGTTTGATCTCGTATGACGACCGCGAGACGATACTGAGCCGGCCAGGGGACCCGAAGGGATTTGCTCCGCCCGTGGAAATTCATTCTGTAAGAACCTCCCGGCGAACAGGACCCGACGGCCAGGATCTCCGCCAACTTATCATTGAAATTGTACAGCAGCGGCGCGGCTTCTACGATCAGAACGAACAGGAGCTTCAAGACAAGCACGGCGATAACCCGTCGGGCGCGGACTTTGTGTTCCGCGGTGGTGCCACACTCATCTTCGACCTTCGGGAGGGTCACCTGCGTTACGCAGTCCGAAAGCGAATTAGTGACGATGCCCGGCTGGAGCAACAACGCGATTTCCTTGCGGGTTACCGCTTCGGCTCGACCGCGTTCGGTTATGGACTGCAAGGGGGATCGACCGGCACTGCGTTGGACGAACCGTTCGCTCTGGTGCACCGGGGAGGTTAGGTGTGGGGATATTGAAGCTCTTGAGGATCAGGATGTATCGCGGCATCTTGGGCGATTGCTTCCTCATTCGCACCACGTTGGACGACGGCGGCGCGGAGTTGGAGCGATCCATACTTATAGATTGTGGGGTCCTCCAGAACGTTGCCGCTGGAGCCGATCTGATCGCCAAACTTGACCCGAAGGTCGTGAACCGGATCGGTAAAAAGCGCCTGTCCGAAGTTGAGGCCGGCCCGGCCCGCATTTCAGCGATCGCGAAAGACGTCCTGAAGACCGTCGGCAACCGGATCGACCTGCTGGTCATAACCCACGAGCACTACGACCATCTGTCCGGGTTTGCGTTCGAAAAAGGCGCATTCCTTGACGGTGCGGTTTCCATCGGCCGGCTTTGGATGGCTTGGACCGAAAACCTGAAAGATCCGCAGGCTCAGGTCCTAAGGGCACGATTTTCGAAGGGAAAGCAGGCTTTGGCGGCGGCGGCCACGCTGGCGCAAGGCGATGCGCATCCCGGCTTGCGAACGGCAGCGGCGCTTGCCGCTTTCGCCGGGCCGGTCGCCATAAACGGGCTAGGTGCATCGGGCGTCTTCGGGACTGCCGAAATCATGCAAATGCTGAAGGATAAAGCTGGTGCCGATTCAACATCTTATCTTGAGCCTGGACAGGTCATTGACCTCGACGAGTTCAATATCAAGGCCTTTGTTCTTGGCCCGCCTCGAGATGAAGTTTTGCTGCGAAAAGACACCCCATCCAAGGGACAGGCGAAGGAGGTATATCTGACGCGTCTGGACGCCGCCGCGGCGGCGGAAAGCACAGTAAATGCCCAGCTCTCGCTTCTTGCCAATCGAACCGACACAGTCCTGCCTTTCTCGGCCGTTTACCAAAGACCCCTGAAAGGGAAAACCCGTCGCAAGAAGGCGACCAAGTCGGGGGTCCGCAAACTGTATGACGCTCCGGCCGAAAAGTGGCGTAGGATTGACAGCGACTGGACAGGCTCCATCGAAGCTTTGGCCCTGAAGATGGATTCGGATACAAACAACACCAGCCTGGCACTGGCGTTTGAACTCCCCGATGGCCAGGTATTGCTGTTTCCCGGAGACGCCCAGGTGGGGAATTGGCTGTCTTGGAATGACCAGACCTATCCTCCCGCCGCGAAGACTATGTCCTCGGGCAAACCTGTCACCGCAGAGGACCTGTTGCGCCGGACAACATTTTACAAGGTCGGACACCATGGGAGTCATAATGCCACGGTCGAAGCGCTCGGTCTGGAGCGCATGGTCGACCCACGACTAGTAGCCGCGATACCGGTCGTAGAGGCGGTCGCGGCCATTCAAGGTAAGGGTCGAGCGGAACCTGGAAGCGGGTGGAGGATGCCGTTCGAGGAGCTTTACAAGGCGTTGCAGGAAAAGACCAAGGGACGCATCGTTCAGGGCGACGGTAATCCAACCGTCGAAAAACGAGCTTTCCGAAACAACCCGACGTCAGCAAAGCGGCCGGTCAAGATCGAACACAGCGATCTTTTTGTTGAGATGACGTTCGACCTTTCATGATGCCAGCTGCTCGGGTCGGCGGGGAATTCTCAATGGGGGGTATACGATGGTCGTTCTAATCAACGGCGAAACCAAGAAACTTGGAATTGCGCTCTCGGGGGGCGGGTTTCGTGCTGCCGCGTTCCATGTAGGGACGTTTACGGCTCTCCAGGAACTCGACTTACTCGACAAGCTTGATCTCATCAGCTGCGTGAGCGGCGGGAGCGTGGCAGGCGCCTACTTGGCGCTGAATTGGGGCAAACAGGATGTGCTGAAGGGCCTTTCGGACTATCTGCTGACAAAGTCGATCGCCGTCTCTTCGATCATCGGAGGTATCCTGGACCCCTTCGAAACACGCCTGGAGAAGCTTGGCGCAAGCTATGATCGGGATCTGTTCGCGGGTGCACGGCTATCCGCTCTCAGAGATGGTCCACGAATCTATCTCAACGCCACCAACCTGGCCACCGGCAACATGTTTTTCTTTGTTGCAGGCAAGGCATTGGCGCCCGGAGAAGACGCTGGAGAAACGATGGGGGAGCACGAGAGCGGCACCGCGAATGCGAGTAACTATCCAATCAGCTTGGCCGTGGCAGCATCCTCGGCTTTCCCGCCCGTGTTTCCTCCGCTACGGCTCAATGCCGACATCTATCCCAATTCCCTGAGCGAATACGCGACGCTGAGCGATGGAGGCATTTACGATAATCTGGGCGTGAACCCGTTGATGCGAGCGCGGCGCAATCCCGTCGATGTGTGTTTTGTAAGTGATGGCGGCAAGCCGTTCGCCGTGTCCCCTCATCCGACGGAGTCCGGGACAATCGTGCTTAAGGAGGCGATCAACATCATGATGGAGCAGGTAAGAGGTCTTCAATTTGCTCGTCTGCAATTGTCGTACGACGCGAAAAAGGGCCCGAAACCCATCTGGTTTTCAATCGACAGCCGGGTAGGCGAGGAACGGCCTGGCGACGCCGCTTTCGCGTCGCTGGTGGCAACAGATTTAAAGAGATTGGAGGCCGAAGAGCATGAGGTTTTGGTGCGACATGGTCGCGCCCTCACGATGGCACGCGTCAAATCCTATGCACCGGAACTCCTTAAGTAGCAAAGTGTCAAACGCGCCGCCTTGCCGCTTACCCGACACGGACTGCAAGGACGTTATCGTTGGATATATCGCCTCATATTCTATCCAGGACAAGCAGTCCTCAACGCCAAGTGCCTGCCGCGGCGAGATTTGTACCCTCAGTCTCTACATCAGGGACAGCAAGCTCGACTGGGACATCCAGAAGCAAATTTCAGGCACTGGCAAGGCCATCTTCGTGAAGACCTTTGGTGAGCCCGACCCCGAGACCAAGTGATGCGCCATAGTGCCTCCAAATGGCCGCTGCTCTGGGCTGTCGGCGCCGCCATTCTCATATCTGCTCCGGCAAGGGCCCAGGAAGAACCAACGCAACCGAACCCGACACTGAGGTTCAAGCTCGACCGGCGCGACGGGTGCTTCCGCTACATAGGCGATGCCTGTCGAATTCATCGGCCGCTTCAAGACCGGGAGCTACGTCGGCGTGTCCATGATCACCATCGGCCGGCCGACGACCAGCAGCCGCGACTACTCGATCTTGTTCGCGCCTCGTGCCGCTGGGGCAGTTCAGCCTTTGTCACCATCTGTGGCCGCGTTACCCCACCTTCTTAGCAACCGGACAGAATCTCCGGAGGGCGCTGACTTAGGACCGCTGGACAGCCGCCATATGTCGTGGTCTGTCTTCCTTTTCAAGGAAGCGAAATGGAATCATTATCGGCAGCGGGACCGGGTAAGAAGCGGCTGGCGGTTTTCCTTGATGGAACCTGGAATTCCGTGTCGGACAACACCAATGTCTGGCGCTTGCGCGCCCTGTGTTCAACGAAAGACACCGGAAACCCAGCCCAGCTCGCCTACTATGATATCGGGGTGAACGGAGTCATTGGCGGAGCCTTTGGGAAGGGGCTGCTCAGGAATATCCTTGATGCCTATGAGTGGCTGGTCGAAAACTACAACGATGGTGACGACATCTTCGTGTTCGGCTTCAGCCGCGGCGCCTTCACTGCGCGTTCTCTGACAGGCTTTATCACCAAGTGTGGCCTGTTGAGGCCGGGTGCCCCGTTAAGCGTCAACCAGTTGTTCGCCCGGTACCGCCGACGCGACGCGCTGACCGTGTGGAAGCTTCATGACGACTTGGTCGCAGGCCCGCTGAAGGCCTCTGCCCTGGAAGAACGCTGGATGCTGAAATACTCCCGCCGCGTGCCGATCAAGCTGGTGGCCGTCTGGGACACTGTCGGCGCGCTCGGCATTCCCGCGTTCAGCTGGGAAGGCATCAGTCGGACCAGTTTCCGATTTCTGGACACGGGCTTGAGGGTGCCAATCGAGAATGCGTTTCACGCCCTTGCCCTCGATGAGCATCGCAACAGCTTCATGCCGACGTTATGGACGAAGAGAATCCCTACCGATCCCCAGGCGGTGATCGCACCGCCGCGTCCCTACAGCAGTGTCGAGCAGCGTTGGTTTGCTGGCGCCCACGGTAATGTGGGCGGCGGATACCCGAATGATCTGCTTGCACAGGCTCCTCTCAGCTGGATCATCGAAAAGGCCCGGTCCCACGGTCTCGCGTTCAGGAGCGACATCGAGGTGGACGACGGGGCCCTCGACGCTCCGATTTCAGACTCTTACCGGGAGTTCATGCGCGGCTCCTACGCCATCCTCAGCAAGAGGCATCTTCGGCCCATTGCATCCCCTCCCGGCCGGGACCCGGATGCGACGTACATCAATGTCAATGAGACGATTGATGGCTCGGTCTTCGAGCGGTATCGCCACTCGTCAAGCTACCGGCCCGCCAATTTGGTTGAGTGGTCGACCCGCAAGGGCGTCGATCTTGACGCGGTGATGGGTTGGGTCGATGCCGAACAGCCTGGAAAGGCGGTTGGCGAGATCCACTGACCGCTGAGTGGCGTGCAGTGCCGCCGTCTGCTTCCAGGATCTGGCCGTTCCGGCTGACATGCAGAGCGCGAAAGATGCGCCGTGGGCGGAAATGGAGTAAACGTCGTCCACCTAGATAGTAGATGCTTTGCGCTCTGCCTCAGACGGGAGGGGGAGCGCGAGGGGCGGGCCAGGGGCACGCTCGCCTGGCCTTGGCGGGTTCGATACCGGCTCGAAAGACATTCCGGACGCATTCAAGGTCGGGGCATCGCTGCCCTGACCTTGAATGCGAACCGTGCTTACTCGGCGGCGATTGCCATACTTTCGCTTTCTACTTTGACCGGCGCCCGCAACGCTGCGGAAAGCCAGCCCTTGCCGTCCAGTTCCTTCTCGGCCTGCAAGAAGCTTCGGGTTTCGGGGCGCGTTCCACCGTCGGCCCAGGACTTGCAAAAATGTTTGAGGATGCCTTCTCGCAAAAGGGAACGTCGGCTGGCAGGCCCGTGGCCCGGGACTGGGTGGCTGCCTTGGCCGAACTTGAAGCGAACCTCAAGCAGTGCTCCGCCAATTCCAGCCACTGGTCACTTGGCTCATCGCCGTGCCCTTGGTGCAAAATGGAAGGCGCCACTGGCGTCCCGCTGTTCTCAACCGTTGTTCCCGCCAGCGGGGCGACGCTTTTCGATATCGCCGGATTCCAGCGCAGGTGGACGCCATCCCGCATCCCGGGCCGGTGCCGACCGTCCCCGAGAAGAATGTGACACCAGATCCCAACGCCTTGAAGCTCAAGGGGCACGCGCGCCGCACCAACTTCCGGGCAGGAGTAGCGGCCGCAGTAGTCGGCGTCGCTGGCTTGATGATGGCGCAGATCTGGGTGCTGGGCATTGCCTTGGGGGTTTTTCTGGGGTTGAGAGGTTTCTTGAACAGGGACAGTGAGGCTGCGGAATACCGGCGCATCGCCGGCGAGGCCGCCACCCAGTGGAAAAACGCGCAAACCACGTGGATGCAGAGAGCCGGGCCGGATGCCTTCGACAGGCAAAAAACGGTGCTCGCCGGGCTCAGGCGCGAATGGGACATCTTACCTTCCAAACGGGTAGCCAGGATCTCGGAGCTCGAGCGCAACCGCCGTCAGGCGCAACTGCACCGGTTCCTGGACAACTTTGAAATCTCATCGGCAAAGATCGAGAGCATCGGACCGGGAAAGAAACAGGTCCTGGAGTCGTATGGCGTCGAAACAGCGCTCGATGTCGAGAGGAACAAGCTCTACAGCGTGTCCGGATTCGAACCCAAAACCGCGCAGAAGTTGTTAAATTGGCGAAGGTCCGTCGAAGCCCGCTTTGTCTTCGATCCCTCACGCGCGATCGATCCACGCGATATCGCGCAGATTGACCAGGATATTCTCGGCGACCGCAAGCGGCTGCAGGGCGCCTTGGTTCTCGGTCTTGAGCAACTCAAGCAGACAAGAGCCCAGATTCTTGCCGCCCGTGAACACAGTCGCCCGGAAATGGAGCGATTGCGGTTGGCATTGGATCAGTCGTCGGCAAACGTTGCCGCGAGTTCAGGTCGAGACGGCTAACGCTGGATCGCCAATCAGGCTCGGTGGGTTTTGGCATACCTTCATCACCCGGGTTGCGCGTCAGTGTGAAATACCCATTTCACCTTGTTGGAGGCCTCGACGATTTTGGCCGGTCGGAGCGCTGACTCGAAGGAGAGGTGAACGGCGGCTTTGCGCCTCATTCCAGCCGCTCGAATTGCCCAAGCCATTTCCTGAAAGCTGCCGATCCAGGGGATCCGTCTGGATGTCGATGGCAAGGGTGGTGGACGTACGGCTTCGCCACCAAGCAGGCCGCAACGGATTTCAGGATGTTACGGGTTAGGCGGTGACCCTTGGGCCACTCATGCAGCCATGTCTCATGCTGTCTCGAATCACGTTGTTGACGGTGCAAGCATCGCCGTCAAATCGCTCAGTCCGAGCGTGGCGGGCGCGCAACACTCAATCAGGTATAGCAGTCGCTAGGGCTATATGCATTTAGTGACACGGCCACCCGATCTTTGCGGTCGCAAGTCTTTACCAAGTGTCGTTTCTCGGCAAGGCTGATCATTGAGGCACTCACGCCGCGAGGATTGAAGAATGCTTAACCAGGCAGAAACACTCTACCCATCTCTGACCCCTCTTGCGGTCCAGGTCCGCTGGAAGGTTCCAACCGAATTTCCGGCGTGCCCGGACGAATTCACCGACGACGCCCTTCTTCTTTATGAATCGCGCCTCTCTTTCGGAAGTATCTTCGCGCGCAACCAGCTCTCCACGAGCCTCGTCGTCGACCGGAATCTCAAGGACGATGACCTGATCGTACTCACTCATTTTGCCGGCGACGCCATAAAGAATTGGGCAGTGGCCCACATTTCAATCCATGATGGCCTTTTCCATCACCGAAGCGAATTCACCTTCTTCAGTCTCAAGGGCGCTCTGAAGCACTTCTGCGAACTAGCTGGAGAGGACCTTGGCGACTCGATCGATGACTATTGCTGATGACGTATCAGCTGATGTCGATGCAGAAATGTTGCTGCATATTGACGATTCCGGTTGAGCGTGGGTGTCGAGTGTGAGCGATGACCTTGTGACGTCGGTCAGGTTCGAAGTCATGGTGCCAAACGGTATCAATAAGGATGATGCCGGAGGGGCCAAGATGGAACATGAGAACCTGCTAGTCGTCGGTGCCGACTTCTCGAAAATGCGCACGCGCTGACTACGACGTGGTGATCTGCAGACCTGAGGTGCGTTTGAGTTCCATATAGACCTAAACTCGCTATAAGATACGCATCATGCGTTGGAGTTGCACCTATATGCAGTTCAAGTCTCGGAATGTTCGTTCGCTGGCCGAGTGCGTCGTTGGCGATGCTGCCCACTTCCCGTACCGTTCAAGCAAATACATCACCGAATTCTTCGAAGACTGCGATCTGCCGTTCGTTCACGATGGCTCCACCCGCTGGGCGTGGGCCACGGACCGCCTGACAGAACTCCTGTCTGAACCATCGCCCCAGCCCCACGCGCTTCCTCCCCGTTTCGTCCATGTGTTCCGCATACTCATGGATAGGTCGGAAGCTGTCGACGATGACCTCGACCGATCAAAGGCATTAGAAATCCTCAACATCCCTCTGAAGAAAGAAGGCTACGAGGCGTACTTCGACGATGGGGGCACGCTCCAGTTCCGGCACATTGCAACGAAAAAGGTGTCAGAGGCTTCGAACCCTCACAGGCCCCTGGCGCCTGAGGAGGTCAGGCGGCGGGAGCAGCTCGCGACCTATCTCGACGCGTGCACCGAAGACGAACTAATCGAGGACGTTCTCTTGCCCATGTTCCGTCAACTTGGCTTCCACCGCATCACCGCGGCGGGCCACTCGGACAAGCAGCTCGAATACGGCAAGGACATCTGGATGCGGCACACGCTCCCCACCATGCATGTCATCTACTTTGGCATCCAGGCAAAGAAGGGGAAGATCGATTCATCGGGCATGACTAAGACCGGCAACGCGAACGTCGCCGAAATTCACAATCAGGTCGTCATGATGCTCGGCCACGAGATCTTTGATCCAGAGTTAAATCGTCGCGTGCTCGTAGATCACGCGTTCATCGTTGCCGGCGGCGAGATCACGAAGCAGGCTCGTAACTGGCTCGGCGGCAAGTTAGATCAAAGTAAGCGTGCCCAGGTCCTGTTCATGGACCGCGAGGATATCCTGAATCTCTTTGTCGTGACCAATATCCCACTCCCTGCGGCAGCCGTTCGAGGGCAGGCAACTCGGGAATCCAACGACATTCCCTTTTAGGGCGCCGAGCCGATCATATCAGGAGGGTAGTGATCCGGGCTGTGCGCAACGTCGTGGCGGATGACTCCTTTCTACCCAGTGGTCCGCAAAGCCGCCTGTCAGCTTGCGGGCCCAACGCGGTCATTTCGGAACATGCAAGCAGACTAAATAGCGATTGGAACTCAATAACCACGCGGCACAGCGTTCATGGTTTGTGCCTCGATGTTGCAACCAAGTTCGAATGTCGCGCCGCCAGCAAAGTAGAAATGTCGCAAAGGGGCAATTCGCAGGGCAGGTCGCAGCAATTTGAAGCGCGACAGTGACGCGCTTCTTGGCGCCGACGTGAGTATCCGATCGGGCGTAAGCTGGTCGGGGTTGCGCAGCCCGATCGGGTGCGGCTCAGCCAAGCTCCTCGGCTTTAGCTTTGAGAGCTGCCGCTACGGACGAGCTTCGTTGGCCGAGGTCGACCGCGGCGGGACCCTGTATTCGCTCAGCATCGTGACGACGTCGGCGATACGATTCCTGTCACTCTCCGTCAGCCGCAGATCGAGGTCGACGGATGCGCGCCCGACTTCCGGGACGGGGGCGTCAGCGGGCGCTTGCTCTCGCCGGGCGGAACCAGGCGGCCTGCCGGGCTTGCGACCACTTCTCACATAGCCGTTGCTCTCAGCGCCGTCAGGGATGCCGAACATATGGTCGGTCTGACCGGTGCGGCGTGGCCCGCGCTTGCTGCGTTGCAAGTCGCGGCCAACCTGCATCTCGGCAACCATCTCCAGAACGGCGTCCAGCCGCTTGTTCTCGACGATTGCCGAACGATGGACAGAGCGCAGCTCATCGAAGGCTTTGTAGGACAGGGCAACGCCCTCATGAATGATCTCGAGACGGCCATCGGGATAGTCGCAGACGACCACCTTCTTGCGGGCGAGCTTCTTCGCGGTGTCGGTCGGGTGGAGAATGAACATCACCTTGTCATAGCGCAGCGTCAGGGCGTCGGTCAGCGTACGGACCTCCTTGCGGCACAGGGCGCCGTCCAGGTTGTCATGAGCGGCGAGGGGACGGTGCATGTCCTTCGGGTTGCGGGGTTCCTTGGCAAAGCGCACGTTGAAGTCCGCCATGAACGCAGTCGCAAAGACATTGGCCGCCTCGATCGTGCTGATGCCGCGCAGGCGCAGCTCCTTCACAAGCCGGTCCTGCAGCGTCTGGTTGGCGCGCTCGACGCGGCCCTTCGCATGTGGGGAGTTGGCGCAAATGATGTCGATGTTGAGCTCGTAGAGCGCCCGGCCGAATTGCGTCAGGCCGCTGCCGCGATCCAACTTGGAACCATGCGTCGTCCGGAAGATGCCGTGCTTGTCACTGTAGAATGCCAGCGGCTTGCCCCATGCCTGGAGATAGGCCTTCGCTGCATGAAAGTAGTCGAACGTGTTCTCCGAGCCGGCAAAGCGCAAATGTAACAGCCGGCCGGTCGCGTCGTCGATGAAGACGAGCAGGGCGCATTTGGGCCCGCGCTCCTCGAACCACCAGTGATGCGAGCCGTCGATCTGCACCATCTCGCCAAGACAGTCGCGCCGGCCGCGCGGCTGATGCAGCCTCCGCTTGCGCTCCCGCCGCAACGTCCAGATGCCCGCCTCCGTCATCCATTTGCGCAAGGTCTCCTTGCTTACCGCAAGCTGGTGCCGCTCAAGCAGCTTCTCGCGCGCCAGCGTTGGACCGAAGTCGATGTAATGTTCACGGATAAGCTCCAGCGCAAAGTCGCGAACGCCATCAAGAATGCGGTTGTTGGAGGGACGGCCACGCGCCTTGTGGCGAAGGGCCGGCGCGCCTTCAGACAGAAACGTCTTCATCAGCCGCTGGACTTGCCTGGCCGAGACGCCAAGCAAACCCGCAGCTGTGGCACTGGTCATCCTTCGCTCGTTAACCCTCGAGAGAACCTCGATCCGCTGCAGCTCGCGTTCGCTCATCAGAACCAGTCCCAACCTGCAATCTCCTGTGCGCTCGAAGGCGAGGAGATTGGCAAGGCAAATGCAGGGGCGACATTCCTACTTTGCCAGATCCGGACATTTTAACTTAGCTGCTACATCAGAAAGTCGCATAAATGGCAGTGTGGAACTCAACGCGTTGTAAGGATGGCATAGAGAAGCAGTAGCCCCTTCTCTAGTCTCGCTACGGGAAAAATTCTGGAAAATGGGTCTGCTTGGCTGGACGCAGAACGTTGTGGTTATTCAGCCGGCATTTCTGAAGCTTCTCGAACACAAACAGCTTGCCGTCGCGCACACTGTCTTCGAGCGGCTTCGCCTTCGCCAGATGCGCCGCAATCGCGCTGGCCAGCATGCAACCTGTTCCGCGCATTGATGCGGCAATGCGCGGTGTGTCGAAGCGGGTTGGTGGTTGATCGAAACGCAACAGAATATCGGTCGATTGAGGTCCCGACGCATGCCCACCTTTGATCAGCAGGGCTTGAGCGCCGGCGGCCAGCAGTCTTTTTCCTTGTTGGAGCGCTCCGTCCTCATCCGATGCCAGTTCGGAACCAATAAGGAGCGCCAGTTCAGGGAGGTTGGGCGTGACAATGCAGCAAAGCGGCATCAGATCGCGCTTCATGGCAGCGATAGCGCCTGCTTCCAGAAGTGCGCGGCCTGAGGTGGAGGCCAGCAAAGGGTCGAGTACTGCGGGGACATGCGGAAATTTGCGCAGCACTGCGGCAACGGCAACAATGATCTTGGCAGTCGCCAGCATGCCGATCTTGATTGTGGCCACGTCGTTGGCCTGCAGCGCGGCGCACATCTGATTGGCCACCAGGCTAGGCGGCGAATGATGGATTTCGATCACGGCGTCGTGCGTTTGCACCGTTAGCGCTGTGACGGCGAGACAGGTGCGCACGCCAATGGCAGAGATCGTCTCGATGTCGCGTGCTATTCCAGCACCCCCGCTGGAATCTGATCCGCCAACGACAAGCACATGCGGTTCTCGTCTCATCGCCATCGGTCCGTCTTTTTGATCCATTCTCGCGTGCGCGCTTCGGGGTCGGAGCTCAACGTGATATCGGTGACCACTGCCGCGCTGTTGGCTCCGGCCTCAAAGACGCCGTCGAGGCGGTCGGGGTTGAGGCCGCCGATGGCGACCAATGGGATCGGCGTCACTCGCCGGTTCCACTCGCTGATCCGCTCTAGCCCTTGTGGCGCCCACTTCATCTTCTTCAAGACGGTGGGATAGATCGGACCGAGCGCGACATAGTCGGGCTCAGCAAACATGGCCGTTTCCAGCTCGACATGATCATGCGTGCTCAACCCGAGCCTGACACCGGCTGACCGTATCCTCGAGAGGTCGGCGGTTTGCAGATCCTCCTGGCCGAGATGCACGAAATCGCAGCCCTCC
The DNA here is from genome assembly GCF_002284565.1 of Mesorhizobium mediterraneum. Lineage (GTDB taxonomy): Bacteria > Pseudomonadota > Alphaproteobacteria > Rhizobiales > Rhizobiaceae > Mesorhizobium > Mesorhizobium mediterraneum. The sequence continues at coordinate 47,500 of NZ_NPKI01000029.1, forward strand.
TCGATTGCCAGACGCCAATGATCGTTGACGATGAGCTGGCTTTTGTATTGGACACACAAGGCCTTCGACTTGCGGATCTCCGCGCGCAGCCCGGTTTCGTCCATGGTCTTGATGCGAAGCTGCACCAGCTTGACGCCGAGCGGCACCAGCCGCTCGATCCAGGCTGCACTATCGACGATCAGATAGAAGGGATCGAGCTTCATGAAAAAACCGCCCTGCCGATCGTCGGCGTTGACGGCATCGCGACCTCGCGCGGTTCGAGCATTCCCGAGCAAAAGGCTTCGCGGCCGGCTTCGACCGCCTTGCCGAAAGCACGCGCCATGCCGACCGGATCGGCCGCCTTGGCGACCGCCGTGTTCAGGAGCACGGCGTCAAAGCCGAGTTCCATGACGGTCGCCGCGTGCGACGGCCGTCCGAGCCCTGCATCCACAATCAGCGGGACGCCTGGGAATTGTGCGCGCATCGAGCGCAGCGCCGGAATGTTGACCGGTCCCAGGGCGGAACCGATCGGTGCGCACCACGGCATCAGGACCTTGCAGCCCGCTTCCAGCAGCCGCTCGGCGACGACAAGATCGTCGGTGGTATAGGGAAATACCGAAAAGCCGTCCTCGGACAGGATGCGGGCGGCTTCGACCAGGCCGAACACGTCAGGCTGCAGTGTGTCGTGGTTGCCGATCACTTCGAGCTTGATCCAGCTCGTCCCGAACACTTCGCGCGCCATTTTCGCTGTGGTGACCGCTTCCTTGACGGAGTGGCAGCCTGCCGTGTTGGGAAGGACCCTCGTGCCAAGCGAGCGGATCAGCGACCAGAATTCTTCGCCGGCCCTGCCGCCCGCCATCTCGCGGCGCAACGAGACAGTCACCACCGACGTGCCCGATGCGCTAACCGCATCGGCAAGGATGGCCGGCGAAGGATATTGAGCCGTGCCGAGAAGCAGCCGCGAGGAAAGCGCCGTTCCAAGAAGATCGAACATGCTAGCCTCCCTGCATGGGTGAGAGGATTTCGATCCGGTCGCCGTCGCTCAACTGGAACTCCGCCCGGTTGGCTTTGTGCACCAGGTCGCTGTTGACGGCCGTCGCCAGCCAATCGCCCTCATAGTCGAGCGCGGCAAGCAGTTCGGCCAGCGTGGTGGCGGCCACCTCATGCGCTTCGCCGTTGACCATCAATTTCATGAGCAAGCTCCTTGGTTCCGTCTTGATTGAAAACCAGGTCGGCAGCCTGGCGCGCCATGGCTGGGGCGAGGAGAAAGCCGTGACGATAGAGCCCGTTGATGGCTATGATCTCGCCGTTCGTTTCTACGCGCGGCAGGTTGTCGGGAAAGGCTGGACGGACGCCGACACCGGTTTCAACGATCTCGGCCTCGCCAAAGGCCGGATGGAGGGCGTAGGCGGCACCCAGCAGCTCCATCATCGATCGCGCCGTGACCGGTCCGACGGACTGGCTTTCAATCATCGTCGCGCCGATCATGAAACGGTGGTCGGTGCGTGGCACCACGTAGAGCGGAAAGCGCGGATGAAGCAGCCTGACTGGGCGCGACAGCGAGACATCAGGCGTATTCAGGATCAGCATCTCGCCGCGAACGCCGCGCAGTCGGCCATCGCCCGCGGCCATTCCCGTGCATTCGATCTGGCGATCGAAACCGGCACCAGCCGAAGCGTCGGCGCCGAAGTGGAACTCGACGCCCATCGCCGCCAGCCCATCATGAAGTGCTGCCATCGCCTGACGCGGGTCGAGATGGGCTTCGTCGGGGAAGAGCAGTCCGCGGCGGAAGCGGCCGGCGAGGTCGGGCTCGAGCAACACGATTTCATCCTCATCGACACGCCGATGACCCGAGGTGCGGCTGGCGAACCGGTCGAGTTCGCCCGCATCGCGCGGTGCGGCCACGAGCAGCGTGCCGGCCCGTGTGACCTGGCCTGGCGTCGCCGCATCCCACCAGTCGGCGGCATCGCGTCCGAGATCGAGCACCGGCTGCTCGGCGCTTTCGCACTCGCACCACGGCGCCAGCATGCCGCCGGCGAACCACGATGCATTGCCGCCGATGCCGTGCCGGATCTCGGCGACTGTGACCGTCGCGCCTCGGATGGCGAGTTCGAAGGCCGCGGCAAGGCCGGCAACGCCGGCCCCTTTGACCAGCACCCTCATGACGGTTCCGGCGCCTCTGGCATGAGCGGTACGCCGGCCTCGTCCGCTGGCATGTAGAGATCGCCACCTTCGCGATATTTTGCCGCCATGGCCGCCATGCCCTCTTTCTGGGCCTCGGCACGGATGTCGTGGGAGATGCGCATGGAGCAGAATTTCGGCCCGCACATCGAGCAGAAATGCGCCACTTTGTGCGCTTCCTTGGGCAAGGTCTGGTCGTGGAAGGAGCGTGCTGTTTCGGGGTCGAGCGACAGGTTGAACTGGTCCTCCCAGCGGAACTCGAAGCGCGCGCGGGAAAGGGCATTGTCCCTGACTTTCGCCGCCGGATGCCCCTTCGCCAGATCGGCCGCATGGGCGGCTATCTTGTAGGTGATGACGCCTACCTTGACGTCGTTGCGGTCGGGAAGGCCGAGATGCTCCTTCGGCGTGACGTAGCAAAGCATTGCGGTGCCGAACCAGCCTATCATGGCGGCGCCGATCCCTGAGGTGATGTGGTCATAGCCAGGCGCGATATCGGTCGTCAGCGGTCCAAGCGTATAGAACGGCGCCTCTCCGCAGACGGCGAGCTGCTTGTCCATGTTCTCCTTGATCTTGTGCATCGGCACGTGGCCCGGGCCTTCGATCATCACCTGGCAGTCCTTCGCCCAGGCGACCTGCGTCAGCTCGCCGAGCGTTTCCAATTCGGCGAATTGCGCTGCGTCATTGGCGTCGGCGATCGAGCCTGGACGAAGCCCGTCGCCGAGTGAAAAGGACACATCATAGGCGCGGCAGATGTCGCAGATTTCCGCGAAATGCTCGTAGAGGAAGCTCTCCCGGTGATGGTGCAGGCACCATTTGGCCATGATCGATCCGCCGCGCGAGACGATGCCCGTGACCCGGTCTACGGTCAGCGGGATGTAGTGCAGCCGCACGCCGGCGTGGATGGTGAAATAGTCGACACCCTGTTCGGCCTGCTCGATCAGCGTGTCGCGGTAGACCTCCCAAGTCAGGTCCTCGGCAATGCCGTTGACCTTTTCGAGAGCCTGGTAGAGCGGCACCGTGCCGATCGGCACCGGCGAATTGCGCACGATCCATTCGCGGATGTTGCGGATATTGCGGCCGGTCGACAGGTCCATCACCGTGTCGGCGCCCCAGCGGATCGCCCAGACCATTTTTTCGACCTCTTCGGCCATTGACGATGTGACAGCGGAGTTACCGATGTTGGCGTTGATCTTGACCAGGAAATTTCGCCCGATGATCATCGGTTCGCTCTCTGGATGATTGATGTTGGCGGGAATGATCGCCCGCCCGCGCGCCACCTCGTCGCGCACGAATTCCGGCGTGACGAAGTCCGGGATCGCCGCGCCGAAGCTCTCACCGTCGCGCTCAAGCTTGCCGCGCACGATCTCGCGTCCAAGGTTCTCGCGGATAGCCACGGACTCCATTTCAGGCGTAATGATGCCGGCGCGCGCATAGGCAAGCTGAGTCACCGCCTTGCCGGCCTTGGCCCTGAGAGGCCGGTTGCGAATGGGGAATTCCGGCGTCAGGCGCTCGCCCGTGACGAATCCATTGTCTTCCGGCCGGACATGGCGGCCGTCATAGGCCTCGACATCGCCGCGAGCCGTGATCCATTCGTGGCGAAGCCGGGCAAGGCCCCTTTCCATGCTGGTTTCGACAGTCGGGTCCGTATAGGGGCCGGACGGATCGTAGACGGTGACGGGTGGCTCGCCGGCAGTCGGATGAACAGAGATTTCGCGCATCGGCACCCTGATCTGGGGGTGGAGGAGGCCGGGCTTGTGGATTTTCCGCGAGGCGGGCAGTGGTCCCGTCGACACGGCGGGGGTGAGGGCATTCATCGTGAGGCTCCTTTGCTCATGCATTGGAGACCCAGTTCTGTGCCGGAAGGATGAAAAGACGCTTCTGTCGACCTGCCGAAACAGGACCTCGGGCATAAACTCCCGCAAAGCGCTTGCACCGTCCCTACGCCAGTATGAACTGGATCAGGTTCAACGGGTCACTGCGCCGCGAAAGCAAGCAGTATCTCAGCCCCTTGCCGGGACTCCCCTGGTGAATGCGTCAGGTTGGACGGGCCGACGCTATCTTGTCAAGCGCATTCGGGCGCCTTCGGCCGGTGGCGATGACCGGCGGCCTGTCAAAACCGGGCGGAGAGCTCGCGCATGCATCGGGGACAAGTCACGCCCCGGAGACCAGGGCTGGAATGGCCAAAGCCTCTTTCGCTTCGTGAAGGATGGAGAAACTGTATCGGCCATGTGCGTCGAGATCCACCGAGTAGCTCAGGCGGTCACGGATGTGGTTATCCTGGTCCAAGGTGACGATTCGCGGCTTCAGCGAGGTGATTTGCACCTCGTCCAGGTAAATGGAGTTGCAGATAATGATCTGGTCGTCGGGCTGGCAGGTGCGGGCGGCCGCTCGATTCAGGATGCAGCATCGGCGGCGTTCCCGATACCAATGATATCTTGCGGGCAACTTATGCAATCACCGGCTTCGTAAAACCCGACGGCGGCGGCCGTGTCCTGGCGCTGAGGATGTGCCGCTGTTCCAGCAGAGAAATCGCATGGGCCGCGGAGTTTTCGCTCTGCGTGGACGAGTTGACGCAATCGTTTAGCTTGCTTGCAGTTCGTACGACCGCCTTTGAAAGCAACTAAGCTATTGCATTGATATGTTGGTGCGGCGATCGATCGCTACATATCCGGCCGCCATTATCCGAGTATTGATCCGCCTGCTGTTGGCGTTGCCGTACATGGCAATCCCTGCGGGGTCGTCGGCGGCCGGATCGGCCGTGCCCTCCAGTCTGAATTCCCCTGCCGAAAACTTCCCTGGCTTGGCTATGCATGCGGTAGATGAGATCGCCGCCTACCGCGACCTGGTCGAGGAAGGCATCGACGCGAAGAATATCGCCGCCCAGTTCGGACAGTCTGGTTATCGCCATGCGTCAGCGGCTCAGACTTGCGGTCTCGAGAGCGGCCTTGCGGGTCACCTCCCTTATGATTCAGATGTTGGAAGACGGCTTCTCGTTACCCAATAGAAATGGCGACTACGGAACGCGATCGCGGCCATCAGGAAACACCTGTCTTCGGCTCAACCTCGACATGGCGTCCGATCGACCGCAGATATACAGCTATCTCGTCCATGAGATGATCGCGTTCGCCGTAGATTTCAGCAATCCTACGCAGCTGTGGCTCGACGGCCCTCCGTTGCGCCGGCGTCAAATCAGCATCGCCAAAGACGTATCCCAAGTTGCCAATCGCGCAAATGTTGCAGCCGGCGTCCGCAACTGCTTGCACGAATGCGGGAATGTCTTTTTCTTGCATGGTCTTCATGTCGAATCTCTCGTGAATGGCGAGCTCGCGCCCCCATGCTGCCTTTTCAGCGTGTCCTCTGGGCGGCGCAAGCCTTGAGCGTGATTGTGCCCGGGCAACCTCGACTATCCCGTCTGCCAACGCTCTTTAGAGTCGGTGGGGTCTGGTGATCGCAGGCTGGGCCACTCAAAAGCTTGCAAGAAGAAAGTCATGGCGACCATTGCTCAAGATCGCAAGGGTGCGTGCAAGACCTTCCGTTGGCAGTCATGCACGCCCACTCAGAGAGAGTCCGGCCGCGGAAATTCTCCCTTATTCGTAAGAGACACGGCGGATTGCCTTCCGACGGCACCCTTGCTGCAACGTGCGACCTAACGAGACATATCTCGTTCGCGTTCCCTCGACCTGTCTTCGTATTGCTGCTTGCCCTGCGATTTCAGGCCCTCTGCTAGCTCCTCGGCCGCTCTTTGGCCTGCAATGTCACTATTCAAGATCATGTCCGGCATCCCTGGATGGTCATAACCGTAACGCGCATGCAGCTTCCCTCAAGCGCAGCGCGTATCCGTCGATTAGTTTCGTCGTCCGGAACCCGAAGCCCTTATCCGGCCTGGTGTATCCATCATTCAACCGGTATACCGTTCCAAACTTTGGCGGACCATTTACCTCAGGCATGATCATCTCGCGTGACATTGTTTTTTGGCGGCGCCATCATCGCACGTGGCATTTTCTAAAAATCAAGACGTGTTAATTTGTAAAATCAGGGATGTGGCCGCGCCCGCTGCGAGGATTTGCAGGTAGCTCTTCAGCTCCAACACGATGTGTGAGGCGGCGGTGGAAAAAGGCAACCGACTTTTAATTGGCGGTACTTACTTCGGAAGCGCTGCAATCGATCCTGAGGATACTATTGATCGCGAGCGCCCAATGCGTCCGCCGTTGGATCCAGGTGACCTCGCCGCTCGCTCCGCGTTCGGCGCCCGTCGCAGAAAGGTAATCGCGCAATTGCTGCACATGCGCCTCGCGGACGTAGGCGTGGGATTCACGTCCGATTTCCAATTGATCGCGGCGTCGACCCGTCCTTTGATGATCGCGAAGGCATCGGCCCGTCCGGCGATATGCTTCGTCGCGAGCTCAGATTGCGATCTCGGGCACAAGGCGAGATCACAGTTCTGCGATCTGTGGTAACGCGAGCCCGCGAAGCGCCGCCGCGGCCTCTCTTTGGAATCTGGCCGAGAATCGTCGTCGTCTGAGATCAGTTGATCGAGCAGTTCGCGCGCGCGGGACGCGCTTGCGTCCAGTCTCTCCCGCGAGCTCGCCCGTGAGAAGCTCCTCCATCAGCTTCTGAAGGATGACGCCCCGACGCGCTCCGGCACCGACCACCTCCGGATGCTCAACGTGGCTCTCTGAGGTCACGACCCCATCGAGAGGGTCGCCCAGCCGATCAGCGTCGTGCCAACTGGGCCGGCGCCAGACGACCGGTGGGGCACTTTCCTCAATGCACCGCTGTTCGGCGGCAAACATGTCGGAAGACTGCTCGTTCGGCCGGGAGGCCAGCGGCTGCGTTTCCCGACGCGCAAAGGACGAAGCTCCAGCTCGGGAATTTCATACTGACGCAGATCGATAGAGCTGAACCAGGAGTCTTTTGACGCCTGAGGGTGTGGGGGACAATCAGAATATCTCGCACCCGTATGCAGGCCACATACCAGGTACGCTCACGCTGATTGGCATCTCGCCGGTTCACCGCCATTGCCTCAAGATGGCGGCCCCGCGACACGCTGTGTGGGGTTTGTCAGGTCCGCGCCACAGGCTTGGTAAGCCGATGTGTTGTTTGCCGTCGGCTAAAGAGCTGAACAGCAAGCATAAACTTCTGTCGCCGGCTCGATCCGTCAGATTGGAACGAGATTTGCACCCTTGAGGGTGAGACGACGGCAGCAGCCGACCGGCTCTCCTGTCGCGGACCCCGCGATCGACATAACCAAGGAAGGAGCCCAGCATAGCACAGGCACCGCCAGCCGAGAACTCCCCGATGGCCGGCGCGAGCCATGGGTCGGTGGTAGATCGGCTGGTCGGCATCGACCTCGCTCGGGGCCTGGCTGTCTTCGGGATGTGTGCCGCCCATCTCGGTCCCGACCCCGGCGAAGGAGGACTAGTCGGGTTTCTGATGGAACTAACCCATGGGCGGTCGTCCGCCCTGTTTGCCGTATTGGCTGTTTTTTCGATTCTCCTGATTACCGGTCGCAAGGCGCCGAAGTCGGGGGTTGCAGGTAGACAGGCCATTGCCAGAGTCGCAATTCGTGCCCTTGTTTTGGTCGCGCCCGGATGCGGCCCGACGCTTGGGCGGTGCCATGAAAGATGAAATGGCCGCCTCCGGTCTCGTTGACGAATTGGAGGCTATGGTGGCAAATAGACGCGTTGTCTGATCGCCGCTTTGATACTGGCGGTCCGATCCTGCTCAGACATTTAGATCCTTCAAGTTCACCTTCGGCCGCGTCGGCATCTTGCCGACTGGCTTTACGCATCCACGTCATTCCGCCGATGCTTCTGCACCGGGCCAAGTCGACATTTATCCCCACTTGGTGCCTCTTACAGACCATCGTGTTTCAGCATCAGTCGGTTCCTATTTTGCCGAGACTCAGGACCGATTGATACTGTGCCGTTAGTGAACGCTACCCGGGATCTCGACTGGCTAAAGGCTCGTTGTTCGCAGCTCATCCTGGCCAAGACGTTGTTAGCTGGCCATTTCAACACCATCGAAGTGGCTGACCAGGTGAATGCAATGCTCGACCGCTTCCTAGCAGTCGGCCTCCGACGCCGCGCCACTACGCGTAAGTAAAATATGTGCGCAGGACGCTGCATACACGTTAGTGGTGGGTTTGGTCGGGTTACGACCGTCGATCAGCTGACCAGCTGTTTGATCGGGAGCTGGATCATCTGCCGCCGGAGGCGCGGTGGCGCGAATGGATGCAGCGCGTCGAGGCGACGATCTTTGCAGCCAGCGAGCCCGTTGGCCGTGCGACGCTGGCGCGGATCGTCGGCAAGAACTGCAGCATCGATCTGCTAATCGACGATATCCGCGAAGAGTTGCGCGGCCGGCCCCTATGATTTGGTCTCCGTCGCCGGCGGCTGGAAACACCTGACCCGCCCGGCCTATGCCGACGCCATCCGCAGTGCATTTGGCAAGGCCGTCGGAGACAGCGTGCGTGGTGTAGACCTGACCCAGTCGGACGTGCTGGTGTTGATGTGCATCGCCTATTTCCAACCGATCACCCGTGGAGAGCTATCGCCATTCTTCGGCAAGGAGATCAGCCGCGACCTGGTCGGCCATCTGCGTGGTGCGAAGCTCATCGCCTCCGGTCCACGCAGCCCGACCCCAGGCGCGCCCTACACCGACGTGACGACAAAAGAGTTCCTGGTGGAGTTCGGGCTCGACACGCTGCGCGACCTGCCGGATTTCGAGGCGCTCGAGGATGCTGGACTTCTGTCGAAGGGGAAGCTGCTGGAGGGCGCCATAGTGCCCGGCTTTTCCTCCCATCACTACAACGCCGACGTCGAGATCGAGGATTAGCTGCTCGCTGCCGCGCAGCAGCCGACCGCCGGCGCGTGATGCTGTTCAAATCTCCGCCGAACGTCGGGATCTTCGGTACGCATAAAGAGAAGCGGGTCTAATCAAACAATGAAGCGACACCCTTCGGTAGCAAGCGCCTCAAGTTGCGAGCTTGGCGTCCTTGGAAAACGGTAGGCGAAGGAGACGTGTACGTCAGTCAGTTATTACTGTGCTCAGGTGCTCTCTGGCTTGGCGCGAAGTCACTTCTTTGGTCTCATCTGCGGTCGAGCTGCCTCTGCGGCGTCACTTTGGATCTGCGATTAAAGTCTCAAGCTCCACGATATCTGCAGTGAATTTATGAGAGACGGACCGCGATGGGTACCGGCAGCTTGATTGTCGTAACTGTGGGTTTTAGCCGATCGTTAAAGATTCCACCCCTTTGCCATGTGGGTAACAGCGCCGTTTTTCCCATTGACGTCAAAACATCAGAACAAAGTACCTTAGCTCTACAGATTTAATAGAATATCGTTTGATCTGGTTTGGTGCGGCCTAACGCGCATGCAAAGTGTGGGAGATTGATGACTTGGCACGATTATCGGTTCTCGGAATATCGGGCGGCGTAAGCAACCCGTCCCGCACCACGGCGGTGGTCAATGCGCTGGTCAAGGCGGTCGCGTTGCGCGTGCCTGCAGACACCGGTCTGATCGAGATCACGGAGGCGGCACCCTCACTTTTCGCCGGACTATCCCGCGGCGCACTTGGCGCATCTGGAGAAGCGATTATCCAGCGTGTCGAGAAGGCCGATTTGCTCGTGGTCGGAACGCCTGTCTATAGGGCTTCCTACACTGGCGCCCTCAAGCACCTGTTCGACCTGGTCGATTATCGCGCGTTGACGGGCAAGACCGTGCTTCTCGCCGCGACCGGCGGGAGCCCATACCATGGCCTGGTCCTCGAACATCAGCTCCGGCCATTGTTCGGCTTTTTTGGCGCTGTCACCGTCCCTACGGGCGTCTACGGCGCGCCCGACGATTTCGTCGATGGCGAAATCGTCGGCGCAGCCATCATCGAGCGCATTGCAAGGGCTGCCACCGACGCGGTCTCCTTGCTCAACTCCAGTCACGCAAATGCTGCCGTCGCCACCCGCGTCGGCTGAGCCAATCAACAGGGGAAACGACGACATGAGTTCGCATTCCGACGCCATCAAATTCGCCTACTGGGTCCCGAATGTTTCCGGCGGCCTGGTGATCTCCAACATTGAGCAGCGGACAGGTTGGGATATCGACTACAACCGCAAGCTCGCCCAGATTGCCGAGGCCAACGGGTTCGACTATGCGCTGAGCCAGATCCGTTTCACGGCCGGCTATGGGGCCGACAACCAGCACGAATCAGTCTCGTTCAGCCATGCCTTGCTTGCCGCGACCACAACGCTGAAGGTTATCGCAGCGATCCTGCCCGGCCCGTGGAACCCTGCGCTGGCGGCCAAGCAGATCGCTACCATCAACCACCTGACCAATGGCCGCGTCTCCGTCAATGTCGTCAGCGGCTGGTTCCGAGGCGAGTTCGCCGCGATTGGCGAACTCTGGCTCGATCATGACGAGCGCTATCGCCGGTCGGAGGAATTTATCCGAGCGTTGCGCGGCATCTGGACGGAAGACAGTTTCACGCTGAAGGGCGATTTCTACCGCTTCACCAACTATTCCATGAAGCCGAAGCCGATCGAGCCCTTGCCCGAGATATTCCAAGGCGGCTCGTCGCGAGCCGCTCGCGACATGGCGTCTCGTGTCTCCGATTGGTATTTCACCAACGGCAATACCCCGGAGGAGATCCGGAAGCAGGTCGACGACATCCGCACCAAGGCGAAAGCCAACGGCCACAAGGTTAGGATCGGCGTCAACGCTTTCGCCATCGCCCGCGAGAGCGAGCAGGAAGCGCGCGCCGTGCTCGACGAGATCATCGCCAAGGCGAATCCGGAGGCGGTGCAGGGCTTTGCCGATCAGGTCAAGAATGCCGGCAAGGCCTCGCCGGAAGGCGAAGGCAATTGGGCGAAATCCTCCTTCGAGGATCTCGTGCAATACAATGACGGCTTCCGCAGCAATCTCATCGGCACGCCTGAACAGATCGCCGAACGCATCCTGAAGCTCAAGGATGCCGGCGCCGACCTGATCCTGCTCGGCTTCCTGCATTTCCAGGAAGAGGTCGAGTTCTTCGGCAAGCGCGTCATCCCATTGGTGCGCGAACTGGAAGCAGCTCGCGACAGGGAGCTTGTCGCCGCGGAATAGGTCAGGCGCGGCCTTCGGGCCGCCGCCAGCTCTCCTTCAAAAACAGGGACGTTTCATGATTGGTGCTTCGCTGGGAGCCGCCGCATACGAGCGCGCGCCCGAAATTTCCCGCATTCTTGCTGGTGTTGGCCCCGTGGAGGACACGCGCCGGGCGCGCCTGTCGGCAAAGGCTGATGCGATCCTGACGCTGAATGGGATCGGTATTTCCTTTGGCGGCGTCACGGCATTGAGCGATGTCGACCTTGAGGTCAAGAGCGGCGAGATCCGCGCGGTGATCGGCCCCAACGGCGCCGGCAAATCCTCGCTGATCAACATCATCAGCGGCCTCTACCACGCCGACCACGGCACGATCACGATCGACGGACAGCCATTTGCCCGGGTGCCGGCGAACCATCTGGCGCGACTGGGCGTTGCACGAACCTTCCAAAACCTGGCGCTGTTCGGCGGGCTTTCGGTGCGTGACAACATCGCGTCCGGCCGCGTCCACACCAGGCACGCCAGTTTTGTCGAACACATTGCAGGCCTGCCACGCGCCCGGCGCGAGGATGCCATGATCGCCGAAAAGACCGATCAGATAGTCGCCTTCCTGCATCTCGAAAGCGTCGCCGACCGCCTCGTCGCCACCTTGCCTTACGGCCTGCAGAAGCGGGTCGAGCTGGCGCGCGCGCTGGTCGCCGAGCCGAAGCTGCTGCTGCTCGACGAGCCGATGGCCGGCATGACGGCGACCGAGAAGGCCGAGATGGCCGGCTTCGTGCGCGCCGCGCGCGACCGGCACGGCGTCACCATCATCCTGATCGAGCACGACATCGGCGTTGTCATGGGCCTCTCCGACCGCGTCGCCGTGCTCGACTACGGCCGCAAGATCGCCGACGGCACGCCGGCCCAGGTGCGCGCCGATCCTGCGGTGATCCAGGCCTATCTCGGCACCGCCGAGGGCGAAGACAGCGAGGGCATCTGATGAGCTACTATGATTTCCTCTTCGTCATCGAGGTGCTGGTCGGAGGCCTGCTGTCGGGCGTCATGTACTCGCTCGTCGCCATCGGATTCGTGCTGATCTACAAGACCTCGGGCGTGCTGAACTTCGCGCAAGGCTCGATGGTGCTGTTTGCAGCACTCACTTTCGTCAGCCTGGTCGAACGCCGCGTCCCTTTCGCGCTTTCGCTGCTCATCACCTTCGCGGTCATGGTCGCGCTCGGCTTCACCATCGAGCGGACCGTGCTCAGGCCGCTGGTCAACCGCTCGCCGATGACGCTGTTCATGGCGACGCTGGGCCTCTCCTACATCATCGAAGGTGCCGCCCAGCTTATCTGGGGCACGCAGGTGCACGGGCTCGACCTCGGCATCGACGACACCCCCTTCGAGGTCGGCGGCGTACTGATCTCGTCCTTCGACCTGCTGGCGGCGGCGATCGCCGCCGCCATGGTCGCAGGCCTCAGCGCCTTCTTCTATTGGACGCGGATCGGCCTTGCGTTTCGCGCCGTCGCCGACGATCAGTTCGCGGCCCTCGCCGTCGGGCTGCGGCTGCCTCGCATCTGGGGCACCGTGTGGACGGCGGCCGGCTTCGTCGCGCTGGTCGCCGGGCTGTTGTGGGGCGCGCGTCTCGGCGTCCAGTTCTCGCTGTCGCTGATCGTGCTGAAGGCGCTGCCGGTGCTGGTGCTTGGCGGCTTCGATTCCATCCTCGGCGCCATCGTTGGCGGCCTCATCATCGGCGCCAGCGAGAAGCTGGCCGAGGTCTATCTCGGCCCGTTCGTCGGCGGCGGCATCGAGGGCTGGTTCGCCTATGCGCTGGCGCTGGTGGTGCTTTTGGTGCGCCCCTCCGGCCTGTTTGGCCAGAAAACCGTCGAAAGGGTCTGAACCATGGCCGTGCAAGCTCTCGACACCGCAAGGCTTCCAGTCGACTGGGCGAAACTCGTTCAGAAGCTGGCATTGCCGACCGCCCTGTTCGTCGTCGCCTACGGCGTGGTCCCTGCCTATGCTTCGGGCTATCTGGTCGAGGCGATCCTGCTGCCATTCCTGGCGCTCAGCCTGGCGGCGGTCGGCCTCAATTTGCTGACCGGCTATTGCGGCCAGCTCTCGCTTGGCTCTTCCGCCTTCATGGCGGTGGGCGCGTTCGGCGCCTACAATTTCAACCTTAGGGTCGAAGGCCTGCCGCTGGCGGTGACCATGATCCTGGCCGGAATTTCCGCCGCCGGCTTCGGCGTCGTGTTCGGCCTGCCCAGTCTCAGGCTGCGCGGCTTCTACCTCGCCGTCTCGACGCTCGCCGCCCAGTTCTTCGTGCAATGGGCGCTAACCAAGTTCGGCTGGTTCTCCAACGACAACCCGTCCGGGGTGGTCTCGGCGCCGCACCTGGCCGTCGCCGGTCTTTCGCTCGACAGCGCGACCGGCCGCTATTTGCTTTCGGTGACGACGGTGATCCTGATCACAGTGCTCGTGTCGAGGCTGGTCAACAGCGCCACCGGCCGCAACTTCATCGCCGTGCGCGACAACGAGACCGCGGCACGGGTCATCGGCGTTCCGGTGCTCAAGACCAAGCTGCTCGCCTTCGCGCTGTCGTCCTTCATCATCGGCGTTGCCGGCGTGCTGTGGGCCTTCACCTATCTGCGCACCGTCGAGCCGGCCGGGTTCAACCTCGACCGCTCGTTCCAGATCCTGTTCATCATCATCATCGGCGGGCTGGCTTCGATACGCGGCGCCTTTCTGGGCGCGGCGTTCATCGTCGTCTTCCCGCTCTTTCTGTCCCGGCTCGGCGCCTTCGTGTTCGGCGGCCTGTTCGATTCAGGTGTGCTCGACATGAGCCAGCGCATCGTGCTTGGCGCGCTCATCATCATCTTCCTCATCGCGGAACCGAACGGGCTGTCGGCCCTCTTCGACCGCCTGAAACGACGGATCGGCTCGAGGTCCAGCTGAGCGCCGCTCGACATCCTCTCACGGACCACAACCTCAGGAGATGCAACCCATGACCTTCTTCAGTCACCTACGAAAGGCGGCGATCGCCACGGCCTTCGTCTTCGGCGCGACGGCGGTTCACGCCGACGAACAGTATTTTCCTCTGCAGAGCTACCGCGTCGGCCCCTATGCCGCCGGCGGCACGGGCTTCTTCGGCGGCTTCATCGACTATCTCAACCTGATCAACATCCGAGACGGAGGCGTCAACGGCGTCAAGCTGACCTGGAGCGAAGGCGAGACGCAGTATGAGGTCGAGAAGGGCGTCGAGGTCTACGAACGATTGAAGAGCAATCCCGGCATCGCCGCCTGGAACCCGCTTTCCGTAGGCATCGCATACGCCATGATCGACCGCATCACCGATGACAAGGTTCCACTGATAACCATCAACCACGGCCGCACCGACACGACAGATGGGCGCGTGTTCCCTTACGTCTTCCCGCTGCTGCTCAATCCCTACAGCGAGACCTCCGGCATCGTGAACTACATCGCCTCCAAGGAAGGCGGCCTCGACAAGCTCAAAGGCAAGAAGATCGTGGTGCTCTATCACGGCTCGCCCTACGGCAAGGAGACGATCCCGATCTATGAATTGCTTTCGCAGAAATACGGCTTCGAGCTGTCGCACATCGAGGTGCCGCATCCCGGCAACGAGCAGCAGGCGCAATGGCTGACGATCCGGCGCGAGCATCCGGATTACGTGGTGCTGCGCGGCTGGGGGGTGATGAACCCCGTTGCCCTGAAAACCGCCCAGAAGACCGGCTTCCCGGCCGACCATATCGTCGGAAACGTCTGGTCCAACTCCGAGGAAGACGTCATCCCCGCCGGCGATGCCGCTAAGGGCTACACCGCCATCACCACCCAGGCCTCGGGCGAGCAGTATCCGGTGGTCCAGGAGATCGTCAAAACCGTCTACGGCGCCGGCAAGGGCAATCTCGAGGACAAGAGCCGCATCGGCTCGGTCTACCATAATCTCGGCATCGTCAATGGCATCCTTAATGTCGAGGCGGTCCGCATCGCACAGGCGAAGTTCGGCAACCGCACGCTGACCGGCGACGAAGTGCGTTGGGGCTTCGAGCATCTCAAGCTCGATCCGGCGCGCGTCGAGGCACTCGGCGCCAAGGACCTGTTCCACTCGATCAACGTCTCCTGGGACAATCACGAGGGTGACGGCTACGTGACCTTCCAGCAATGGGACGGCAAGAAGTGGAATGTCGTCTCCGACTGGATCGCTCCCGACTGGAAGCTGCTGCGTCCGATCATCGAGAAGTCGTCCGAGGCCTATGCCAAGGAAAAGGGCATCAAGATCCGCACAGCCGAGGACGCCGACGCGGTGGTCAGCAACTGAATTTGGTATGGCGCGGCCGACAAATCTGGCCGGCCGCGCCATCCACCTTCCCGAGCGGAGTCATCGATGTCCATCCCGGAATACCCGATACTGTCAGTTAGCAGCGTGGAAGCTGTCTACAACGGCGCCATCGCCGCCCTACACGGCGTCGACTTGTTGGTTGGCAGGGGCGAGATCGTCGCGCTGCTCGGCTCCAACGGTGCCGGCAAGACGACACTGCTGCGCGCCGTATCCAATCTCCTTCAGACTGAGCGCGGCGCCATTACCGCCGGTCGGATCACCTTCGGTGGCGAGGATGTTTCAAGGGCAAGCCCCTCGCACCTAGTCCGCAGCGGCCTTGTCCAAGTCCTCGAGGGCCGGCATTGCTTCCGCTCGCTGACGGTCGAAGAGAACCTCTTCACCGGCGCGCTCGGACGCTCGTCCTCTCGCACTGGCGTCAAGGCCGACCTCGATCGTGTCTATTCACTTTTCCCAAGGCTCGCCGAGAAGCGGCGAACCCGGTCCGGCCTCACTTCCGGGGGCGAGCAGCAGATGACGGCTATCGGCCGGGGTCTGATGTCGCGGCCGAAACTCTTTGTTCTGGACGAGCCGTCGATGGGGCTGGCACCGCTGATCGTCGACGAGATCTTCAGCGCCCTGAAATGGCTCAACCGCGACGAAGGCCTTTCGATCCTCGTTGCCGAACAGAATTCGGCGGTCGCGCTGAAATACGCCGACCGCGCCACCGTGCTCGAGAACGGCGTCAGCGTGCTGGAAGGATCGGCTGCCGACTTGCGCCAGCGCACCGATATCAAAACCTACTACCTCGGCGGCGCGCCGCTTCCACCGCAACATTTTCCCAAGGAGACAGCAGCATGACCATCCAATCCAGGCAGGCGTCGGATAGCCGCAGTGCCGTCCCGCCGGTCGAACGACCCTCTGCCAAGGCGCATGTGATCAAGGCCGATGCCGAGGCAATCGCTGTCGCCGAAAAACTCGCCGCCGAATTCGCCAGGGATGCCTCCAAGCGGGATCGTGAACGCATCTGGCCGAAGGAAGAGCTCGATGCGTTTTCGCAGAGCGGCCTGTGGTCGATCAACGTGCCGAAAGCCTATGGCGGGCCGGAGCTCTCCTATGTGACCCTGTCGAAGGTGATCACCATCATCTCGGCGGCCGATCCGTCGCTCGGCCAGATTCCGCAGAACCATCTTGGCGTCGTCGCCGCTATCCGCACCGTCTCCGACGAGGCGCAGAAGAAGCTGCTTTTCGCTGAGGTGCTGTCCGGCACGCGCTTCGGCAACGCGTTCTCCGAGTTCGGCTCCAAGCGCGCGGCCGACTTCGAGACAAAGTTCGTCGACGCCGGCGACCATGTCGTGGTCAACGGCCAGAAATTCTATTCGAGCGGTGCTCTGCTTGCCCATCTGGTGCCGATCGTGGCCCTCGATGACGAGGGGCGTGCCTGGTATGCCATCGCCGATCGCGGCGCGCCCGGGCTGACGGTCATCGACGACTGGTCGAGCTTCGGACAGAAGACGACTTTGTCCGGCACGGTCCTGCTCGACAATGTCAAGGTGCCCAAAACGCATCTCGTCCCCGGCTATAAGGGCTACGACAGGCCGACGGCCGACGGCGCCATCTTCCAGATCATCCAGGCCGCGGTCGATCTCGGCATCGCCAAGGCGGCGATCGACGAGACTGTCGGCTTCGTGCGCACCAAGTCGCGCGCCTGGATCGACAGCGGCGTCGATCATGCCTGGCAGGATCCTTATACGATCCAGGCGATTGGCGACCTTCGCCTGCGGACCAACGCGGCAGAGGCGGTTCTGGAAAGGGCCGGGCTTGCGGTCGATCGCGCCGTGGCCGACCCGAACGAGAAGACCGTCGCGGAAGCGCAGATCGCGGTTGCCGAATCCAAGATTCTCACCACAGAGATCGCCATCATTGCCACGAACAAGCTGTTCGAGCTCGCCGGCACACGCTCGACGCTGGCCGAGCACAATCTCGACCGGCACTGGCGCAACGCCCGCACCCACACGCTGCACGATCCGGTGCGCTGGAAATACGCGATCCTCGGCAACTACTACCTCAACGACGTAAATCCGCCACTCCATGCCTGGAGCTAGTGAGCGCCTCCAAATCACAGAGGACCATTCATGAGCATTGCCACTCCCGACAGGATCAAGGTCCTGTGGTTTCTGCCGACTCATGGCGACAGCCGCTATCTCGGCACCTCAGAGGGGGGAAGGGCGGTCGACTTGCCCTATCTCACCCAAGTCGCGAAAGCCGCCGATGCCATCGGCTACTATGGCGCGCTGCTGCCGACAGGACGCAGTTGCGAAGATAGCTGGGTCGTGGCGTCGGCGCTGGCACCGCTGACGCAGCGGCTTCGCTTCCTTGTCGCCGTCCGGCCGGGCCTGCAATCGCCGACGCTAGCCGCGCGCATGACCTCGACGCTCGACCGCATTTCCGGCGGACGCCTGCTCATCAACGTCGTCACCGGCGGGGATCCGGTCGAGAACAAGGGCGACGGCATCTTCCTCAGCCATGACGAGCGCTATGAGGTGACGCGGGAATTCCTCGACATCTACAAGGCGGTGCTTCGCGGCGAGACCGTAGCGTTCGCAGGCAAGCACTTCCGTATCGAGGACGGTCGCCTACTGTTTCCGCCCGTGCAGACGCCACATCCGCCGCTCTATTTCGGCGGCTCGTCCGATGCCGGTAACGCGGTCGCCGCCGAACAGATCGACAAATATCTGACCTGGGGCGAACCGCCGGCGGACGTCGCGGCAAAGATTGCCCATGTGCGCGGTCTTGCCGAGAAAGCCGGGCGCCAGGTGACTTTCGGCATCAGGCTGCATGTCATCGTCCGCGAGACCAATGATGAGGCCTGGGCCGATGCCGACCGCCTGATCAGCCGCCTGGACGACAACACGATAACCGAGGCGCAGAAGGTTTTCGCGCGCATGGATTCCGTCGGCCAGTCGCACATGAGCCGGCTTCATGGCGGCCGCCGCGACAAGCTCGAAATCAGTCCGAACCTGTGGGCTGGCGTTGGCCTGGTGCGCGGCGGCGCCGGCACCGCCCTGGTCGGCGATGCGGCGACAGTTGCGGAACGGATCGACGAATACCGGCGCATTGGCATCGATAGCTTTATCCTGTCCGGCTATCCGCATCTGGAGGAGGCCTATCGGTTCGGCGAACTGGTGTTGCCGTTGTTGCCGCTCGATCATGAAATCTCGACCCGCCCGACGACCGTCAACATGGGACCGTTCGGCGAAACGGTGGCCGGCGACCATCGGCCTTCGGCACCGCGCGCGAGTCAGTCTTGAGCGCCAGAGACTTGGGCAGGGGACCGGTCGTAGCCATCATCGGTGGCGGCTTTTCCGGTGCGGCGACCGCGTTTCATCTTGCGCGGCTGCTGCCCGCCGGTGCTGCCGATATCGTGGTCGTCGAGCCCAGAGACGGGCTCGGCTATGGTCTGGCCTACTCGACGGCCGATCCTTCACACCGCATCAACGTGCCGGCGTCGAGAATGACGCTGATCTCCGGCCAGGACAGCCACTTTGCCGATTGGCTGGAGCAGACCGGCGCGATTCTCGACGATGCCGAGGCTATTGCCGCAAATGGAGCACTCTACCCACAGCGACGCGTTTTCGGGCGCTACGTGGAATCTTATCTCCAACCCTTTCTCTTCGGCAAAGTGATCCGTCATGTCAGGTCCGCCGTCGCGTCAGTCGAGCTCAGTGGCCAGGGCTACATCCTGATTCTCGCTGATGGAAGGACGCTCGCAGCCGACGCCCTAGTGATTGCGGCGACGCATCCGCCACCCGCCTTGCCATCGGCCCTGCGGTCCGTGGCTGCTGCAGCCCGGCTGTTGGCCAATCCCTATGATCTCGGAGGACTGCAAGCGATCGGCCGCGACGACCATGTGCTCGTAGTCGGCACTGGACTGACGTCGGCGGACATCATTGCCACGCTGGACCGCAATGGGCATCGTAGCCGCATCGTCGCGCTGTCACGTCATGGTTATCGTTCGCGCAGCCACGCGGTGCTCCCGGTCGACCCGATTGGTGATTTCATCAGTCTGCCTTCACGCAGCGCAACAGTGATGCTCAGACGCATCCGGGCCACGATCCTAGATGCCAAGCGTCGGGGCGAAGACTGGCACCCGGTGCTCGATGCCGTCCGACGTCAGGGACAAATCATCTGGCAGGCCCTGCCGCTCGACGAGCAACGCCGCCTCGTGCGCCATTTGCGCACGCTGTGGGATGTGCATCGCTTCCGCATCGCGCCACAGGTCGCGGACGTGCTCGATCGCCGCGTTGCCGAAGGCATGCTCGCCTATCGCGCCGCATCGATCGTCGGCGCCGAGCAGGTCGACGGGCGCATTCGCGTCGCGATGCGGCCAAGGCGCCAACCCACTCAGACAACCGAGACGTTCGACAGGGTGGTCGTCACGACCGGGCCGGCGCATGCCGAGATTTTCCGGACCAACACAGCAATTGCCGATCTCGGGCGAATGGGACTGGTCCGGCTAGACCCGATTGGCCTTGGCCTGGCGACCGACAGCCAAGGCCGTGCGCTCAGCACTTCCGGCCGACCGACCGACAGCATTTTCGTCAGCGGGCCGCTGGCGCGCGGCAGCGTTGGCGAATTGATGGGAATTCCCGAAGTCACCGCGCATGCCGAGCGTATAGCCGCTGAAATCCACCAATGGCTTGGATACCAAACGGCGTTGCGTCGTAAGGCGTCGTGAAGCTGCAAACACGATGAGGCTATCCAGATGACACTCACCGAGCGTATTGCGAAGGTGGAAGCCCATCGTGTCGTAAATAGGCCACTGGTCGCGTGCCGCTCCTGGCGCTTTTAGCAGATCCGCTCGACCTCGGAGGTGCCGATCTCCATGCCCAGACTTCGCACCGGCGTCCACCGCTTTGATGACGATCCGAGACGATCAGCCCACCGCGGCGGGTCGAGAAAGCACTGGGCGGGAAGACGCCTACAGCGAGGCTGCTCGCCTTGTGGCCGCAGAGAGGGAAAGAATCTGCCGCCGGACATCGACTTCAGTGGTTTAGAGAAGGCGGCTCGGCAGCGACCTCTGCGTGAACCCAGACGCCTTGAAAAGCCCGATGCGTCCGGATTTTTGGCGGTGATCTTCATCAAATGCGATGAGCTGCAATTTCTGGCGACGGCCACGCTAAGGGCGGGCCTCCAGCACCATGTTGAACGGTGTCTCCGCGGCGCGACGCAATCGCTTGAAGCCGCCGCCGGTCACCACCTTGCGCAGCCTCGCCTCACCGGCCTGGGCTCCAAGCGCGAGCCCGACTTCCTGCGACACGGACGCGGGCGTGCACACGAACGTGGAAGCGGCATAGTAAACGCGTCCGACGGGATTGAGGTTCGCCGCCAGATGATCATGCGCGAACGGCTCGACGATCATCCACGTGCCATCCGGCTTGAGCGATCCGTGGACATGGGTGGCGGCGCCCGTCGGGTCGCCCATGTCGTGAAGGCAATCGAAGAATGTGACGAGGTCGTAGGTTCCGGGATAGCTCTTGGCGGCCGCGACGTCGAACCGCGTGTTGACGCCGACGCCGGCTACCTCGGCCGCCTTGCGGGCGCGCTCAATCGAAGGGGCATGATAGTCGAAGCCGACGAAGCGCGAATTGGGGAAGGCCTGTGCCATGAGCACGGTCGAGGCACCATGACCGCATCCAACATCCGCGACGTCCACGCCGCGTTCGAGCTTCTCGACGACGCCCTCCAAGGCCGGCAGCCAGGAGTCGATCAGATTGGCATTGTAGCCTGGACGGAAGAACCGCTCCGTACCGCGAAACAGACACGCGCTATGATCGTGCCACCCGACGCCATTGCCGGACTGGAATGCCTGCCTCACCTTTTCTTCATCGAGCCACAGCGCGGACAGGAACTCGAATGCGCCTGCCATGAAGGCCGGGCTGTCTTCATCGGCGAACACCAGCTCTTGCTCGGCGTTGAGATAGAATTTGTCGCTCGCTTCGTCGTAGTCGACGTAGCCCGCCGCCGCCTGCCCGGAAAGCCATTCCCTTACGAGGCGTTCCTGGGTGCCGGTGCGTGTCGAAAGTTCGGCGGCCGTCATCTTGCCGCCTTCGCGCAATGCCTTGAACAGGCCGAGTCTGTCCCCCAGCAGGACTCCCGCGCCCGTTGCGATCGCACCGAGATCGCCGACCATTTTCCCCAAGAATGCGTCCAACTTTTCCTGATTCGCTTCAGACATCTGAATCTCCCTTTGGGTTCAATCTCTCCAGGCGACGGAGCCGTGCTCGTCATGAGGCGCCTTGAGCATCAGATGCTCGAAGACATGCAGATATCCCCGGCGGCTCATCCGCGCTGCCGATCCTGCACCAGACCATATGGGTGACGACCGGCGCGGTGGTCGGGAATGACAGCCACCTCCATGCCGTTGAAAAGCAGGAAATCCGTCACTTTGCCCTCGTCGGTAACCGGCGGAGCCGGAGTGGTCGTCACCAGGGCAAGCCCTGTTGCAGCAGGTATCCTTGGGCAGCCTGTCATAACATCGATGACTCCGGTTGTGGTGCCGGGGCGGGCGATCAGGGGCCAAGTGATTGTTCCGCGGCGGCTGTATGTTGTGGTAAGGTGATCATGCGAATTCTTGTTGGTCGGTCACGTGTTTTGCGGATGACCCGCATGTACTGTGCCAAATGAGAAAACCATTCAAACGCAATCCAGTAGATCTGACTGTATCCGACATTGTCGGAATTTGGACATCGCCGAACGCGAAGCGCTCGGGGCTTGTGACGATACTTGAGCGTGCTGCTTCGGAGGAGGGATGCGCCTCGAACCGGCCGCGAGGCCTTTTTCTGGCAACGGATATTCCGGCCGGGTTAGGCCGCGAGGAAAGCGACGGTGAATAAGAGGTAGAGGACCAACCGTTTTGAGCAGGTAGTTGCCGTGTTGCGCCCCCAGGCAAAGGCCAGCACCACGGAGCAGTATTTCTGGTGGCGATACTACAACGCCTTTAAGTGCCGGTTACCCGTTTTTACCCAGTTGGCCTGGTGCATTCAGAGCGAGGTCGTTGGAAACCGCTTATTGTGGCTATGGGCGAACTCGGGATGGAGGAGTGGGCGATTATATATTTGACAAACCCAACGGGATGAGCGATAACGATTCCAAGGAGTTAAAGCCATGTCCGTTTTGTCCCGCCCCTACTTCCACGACGAAGCCGCCGCATTCGAGCATGTAGAGGCGATGCTTTGGCCGCAGGGTCCGGTCTGCCATCACTGTGGATCAATGGATAAGCACTATAAGCTGGCTGGCGTTCGCTCCAAGCCTTCGAAGAAGAACCCGCACGGCGTCGAGCGCCATGGCCTCTACAAGTGCTCGGCCTGCCGTGCCCAGTTCACGGTTCGCATGGGCACGATCTTCGAGGAAAGCCATTTGCCCCTGCACAAGTGGTTGCAGGCCATCCACCTTATGTGCTCGTCAAAGAAGGGCATTTCCTCGCACCAGCTCCACCGCGTTCTGGAATGCACCTACAAGACGGCTTGGTTCCTGTCGCACCGCATTCGCGAGGCCATGCGCTCGGATGACTTCACGCCTATGGGCGGCAACGGCAAATTCGTTGAGGTTGACGAAACCTACATCGGCCGCCTTGCTGGCGTTCCGAAGCAGAGGACCGGCGCGGCTCACAAGAACACCGTGCTTACCCTTGTGGAGCGTGGCGGCATTGCCCGCTCATTCCATATCGACAGCGCTTCGGTTGCCCGCGTCCTGCCGATCGTCAACGCCAACATCCACAAGGAAAGCGTCTTCATGTCGGACGATGCGCGCGTGTACGACAACATTGGTCCCGAGTTCGCAGCCCATGGCAAAATCAATCATGGCCGCGAGGAATACGTTCGCGGCATCGTCCACACCAACACCGTGGAAGGCTATTATTCGATTTTCAAGCGCGGCATGAAGGGCGTTTACCAGCATTGCGCCGAACACCATCTGCACCGCTATTTGGCTGAGTTTGATTTCCGCTACTCGAACCGTTCGGCCATGGGCATCGAGGACAACGTTCGCTCGCTCATCGTCTTGAAGGGCACCAAGGGCAAGCGCCTGACTTATGG
>NZ_NPKI01000004.1 GCF_002284565.1 Mesorhizobium mediterraneum
CATCCCGAATCTCCCTGCTCCAACCTTCACCACAGAATCACCGTTCGGCTTCTGTGCAAAGGTCTCACAAGGGGAGAAGGGAAGAACTCACCCTGCCATTGTCTCCAAGGCTGGCAAATCCCTGCGGCGCGTCACCTTCATCGAACGGCATCATCGCCTGGCAAGCAGGAAGTCGATGAAGACGCGCAAGGCCGGCGGAACCTGCCGGGAGCTCGTATGATATAGGTAGAAGCCGGGAAATCGGGGCGACCAGGCTTCGAGAAAACGGATAAGCTTGCCGGCCTCGATCCACGGCCGAACCTGGTATTCCAGCATGTAAGCCACGCCGACCCCGTCCAGGGCCGCCCCGATCATCAGTTCCGTGTCGTTGACCGTCAGACCGCCGTTCACGGCTATTTCCAAAGCGCGCTGGCCTCGCGCAAACTCCCATCGATAGATGTTGCCGCCACCGGGCCATTGGAAATTGATACATTCGTGATGATGCAGGTCAGCGGGATGGCGGGGTATGGGGTGATGCTCCAGATAGCTGGGCGCCGCTACCGCGGCCATCTCCAGCTCCTCACTGAGCTTCACCGCCACCATGTCCTTATGCAGCCGCTCACCAAGCCTGATACCGGCGTCGAATCGTCCCTCCACAATGTCGGTCAGCATGTCATCGATGATTATGGTGAGGGCAATATCGGGATAGGTGCGGCGGAAATCGCCGAGGATGGGCGCGATGAAACGCATCGCGGCAATGCGTGGAACATTGATGCGCAGCGAGCCTGCCGGTCGATCGCGTGAAGCATGCGCGTCGGCGACAGCCCCTTCGAGCTCGCTGAATGCCGGAGCGAGGCGGGCAAACAGCGTTTCGCCTGTTGCGGTCGGCGACACGCTGCGGGTCGTGCGGTTGAGCAGCCGGACACCGACACGCTCTTCCAGCCCGCGTATCGTCTGGCTAAGTGCGGATGGGGAAACCCTGAGCCTGGCCGCGGCGCGGACGAAGCTGCCTTCCTCGACGATCGCCGCAAACGCGTTCAGCTCGGAGAACTCGGTTCCTCGCATTATGTACCCCAAACTTAACAAGCCTATTCGATAATAGGCTATTATCTGAGCAATAGCATGCCCCTAACTTCGACATGGCACTGCCGCCCGATTTGGTGCGGCCGCACACTCAGACGAACAAAGGGACAGCTATGTATCGTTCGCTTGAAGGCAAAACCGCGCTCGTGACGGGCAGTTCGCGCGGCATCGGACGCGCCATCGCCGAGGGGCTCGCGGCAAACGGCGCGGCCGTGGTCGTCAACTATGTCGGTAACGAAAAAGCCGCTCAGGAAGCCGTTGCTGCCATCCGCGAGAATGGCGGAAAGGCCGTCGCCATTCGGGCCGATATCTCCAATATTTCCTACATAAGCCGGCTTTTCGATGAGACCGAAAAGCAGATGGGGCCAATCGACATCGTTGTCGCCAATGTCGGCGTCGCCGTCATAAAGCCGTTCGTCGAGGCCACCGAAGCCGATTTCGACCATGTCTTCGGCGCCAATGCCAAAGGCACCTTCTTCACGCTTCAGGAAGCAGCGCGCCGCGTGCGCGACGGTGGCCGCATCATCGCCGTCTCCACCGGTGGAACCAAAATGTTCTTCACGCAGACGGCCCTTTATCTCGGCAGCAAAGGGGCCGTCGAGCAGTTCGTCCGCGTCCTCTCGCGCGAGCTCGGACCGCGCGGCGTCACCGTGAATACGCTTTCGCCAGGCTTTACCGACACCGACCTGCTTCCGGAGCGGGACCGGGCCGTGGCCGCCGACATGTCGCCTTTCGGCAGGATCGGAGCGCCGCGGGATGTTGCCGATGTCGCGGTTTTCCTCGCCTCCGACGAGGCGCGCTGGCTGACCGGCGAGAACATCCAGGCCGGCGGCGGCGTAGCCTGACCTGCGTATGGCCTAATCCGCCATCGTCTCCAGGCTGGCAAACCCCTGCGGCGCGTCGCCTTCGTCGAACGGCGTTGTCACCTCGACGAATGTGTCGGGATAGAAGCCGTTGAACCGTGTCCTGAGCGACAACGAATAGGCGCCGATATGGCCGATCTCGATCCAGTCACCGGTATCGACCGTTTCCGGCAGCCAGAACGGCCGCGACAGGATGTCGACGGAATCGCAGGTCGCACCGCACACCTTGAACGGCACGATGGTCTTCTCCACGCCATTGCGCGAGCGGATCGCCGGGTCTGGAATGAAGCGCGCCGGCAGCGTGATCTTGCCGGTCCATGAATCCGACAGCGACGCCCAGATGCCGTCATTGATGTAGAGCCGCTTGCCCTTGCGCAGCAGCACGCGCACGATCAGCGACAGGCAGCGCGCCACGATCACCCTGCCCGGCTCCGCCACCAGCGGCATCTGGTCGAACTGGTATTCCTTCAAATCGCCCGACAGCCGCGACATGATCTGGCCGAGCGACGGCATCTCGATCAGCTTGCGGTTGGGATCATGGCCGTACTCGGCGGGAAAACCGCCACCGACGTCGAGCCCGGCAATGTCGAAGCTGACGCGGTTGCGCACCCAGTCGGCCGAGGCCAGCGCCCGCTCATAAGTGTCGGGATCCTCGATCTGGCTGCCGACATGAAAGCACAGCCCGACCTTGTAGCCCGTCCGGTTCAGCCTTTCGGCCAGATCGACCGCATTGGCCGGCCCGGCGCCGAATTTCTTCGACAACTCGTAAGCCGCCGATCCTTTCGTCTGGATGCGCACGAACACCGTGATCGCACCCGGATCGATATCGAGCGCCCGAACCACGCGGGTCAGCTTGGTGATCTCGTCCTCATGGTCGAGCGAGATAACGCGGATGCCATATTTCTCCAGCGCCAGCTTGATGTCCGACTGCGCCTTGACCGGATGCATGTAGAGCATCTCGGCGTCGGGCGAGACCGCGCGCACGGCGGCGAACTCACCGGGCGAGGCCACGTCGAAGGCATTGACGCCGGCCTCGACCAGCGCCTTCAGCACGATCTGCTCGCCGTTGGTCTTGACCGCATAGGCGGTCTTGCCGGGAAACATGCCCATGAACTGCCTGGCGTCCGCCTTCAGCACCTGCGGGCGGAAGCAATAGATCGGATCGTCCGGGCGAAGCGCCAGCGCCGCCTCGCGGGCATTTTCGAATCGCTGCATGGACGAATCCCTTGACCTGAACTGCGCACAATTAATCCAACCTATGCGTGAATGAAAACAATTCTGTGTCTCGCGCCGCTGAAGCTGCGGCGCTACGCCGGATGACAGGCCAGACGACAGGAAAGCTAGCCCACCGATCTGGTTTCGGGTGGCCCTTGCCATCGAACAGGATATGGCCTGAACAGACGCTTGATTGGCTTGGCATTCAGGGCCATCTGGGAGGACGATCCATGGCGATCACAACCACGACTGTAATGCGCGGCCCAATGGCCCTGAAAGACTGGGGGCAGCTTCTGCTGCTCGGTGCGATCTGGGGCGGCTCGTTCTTCTTTGCCCGCATTGCCGTTGCTGAGCTCCCCCCGCTGGTGCTGGTGCTGTTTCGCGTCGCCATCGCAGCGCTGGCGCTGCACCTCTATCTTGGCCTGCGCGGCCCGTCCTTCCGCCTCGCCTTGCCGCATGCCGGCCTGTTCTTCCTGCTGGCGCTCGTCAACAACGTCATTCCCTTCTCGCTGATCTTCGCCGGGCAGACCGAGCTTGGCGCCGGTGTCGCCTCGGTGCTCAATTCGACGACGCCGTTCTGGACGTTGATCCTCGCCAACGCGCTTACATCAGACGAAAAACTCTCCTGGAACAAGCTTGCCGGCATCGCGCTCGGCATCGTCGGCACAGCGGTGATGATCGGTCCCGGCCTGCTTGCCGGGCTCGGCGGACCGGTCTGGGCAAAATTCGCGCTGATCGGCGCGTCGCTGTCCTATGCCGTCGCCCTGATGGTGGCCCGCCGCTTCAAAGGCGTGCCGTCACCGATCATCGCCACCGGACAATTGACCGCCTCGACCATCATCATGATCCCGGTCGTGCTGCTCGGCTATGGTCCCGCCAACCTGTTTTCGGCCTCGCCGCCGGTCTGGGCGGCGGTGTTAGCGCTGGCGTTGCTGTCCACTGCCTTCGCCTACATTCTCTATTTCAACCTCGTCGCTTCGGCCGGCGCCACCAACGCCTCGCTGGTCACGCTCATCGTGCCGGCCAGCGCCATCCTGCTCGGTTTCCTGTTCCTGGGCGAACGGCTTGAATTGTTCGAGCTCGGCGGCATGGCGCTGATCGTGCTCGGCCTCGTAACCATCGACGGCCGCATGTTCAGCCGACGGTAGCGTCATTCCTGCGACATCGGTTTCGGGAACGACGGGTTGGCTCAGATGAAGCTGCGTCCCGATCGGTCGGTTCATGAGGTCGGCGAGCGGCACAGCCTGGCCTTGAGCGAGCACGCCCCCCTGCTCCACCTGTATGATGTCATCGGGGAAGACGTCGTCGATCCGTAGTACCCGCGACCCTTCGTAGAACCTGCTCATCAGTTGGCACCCGCGGGATTTTCGACGAGGACGGGGCCGGCGATCGGCGGAGCTGGAATGGTTGCTGTCATGGTTCCAAACGCGCCCTTGCAGACCGGACGTTGGCTAAACGCCTCGTGTTACATTGCTTTACGCTGGGTCAAGATAAAGCAAGCCGCGCATCGGGACAGTCGTCATATGCCGACTGTCGGCAATCCTGATTTCAGAACCGAAAGTCCGCGCAAAAGACGAATCCGGCTTTTGGGCCGACGCGGTAGCGCTGCCATCCTCGATATTGCCCAGGCTTCGCCACAATTTATTCACAGGTCCGAAGCCGGCTTTTGCCGAAGAGTTTCAATGCCTAACGGCAAAGAGCCGGTCGCAAATTCCACAATGTCGTCGCATTGCAACATATTTTCCGCTTGCCTGTGGCACAAATGACCCTAGACTCTGGCCATAGCTCTTTAAGAGGAGGCTATGACATGGGACTCACGAGGCCAATCAACGCATTGATGATTTGTGCTGCATTTGCATTTATCGGAGCCCTGATTATGGGCTTTCTTCCGTAAGACCCGCCAAGCGACGGAAGGCCAGCACCGAATAGTTCCAACTCATTGAAAAGGCCGGGTTTTTACCCGGCCTTTTTGGTTTTCAAAACGGCGATAGAGATTACGCCGCGGCAGACCCCGCAGCTTCCGCCTCATGCGAGCGGATGCCGATCATGTGGCAGATGGCGAACACCAGATCGGCGCGGTTCATGGTGTAGAAGTGGAAATCGCCGACCCCGCGCTCGACAAGGTCGAGCACCTGCTCGGCCGCAACGGCCGATGCCACCAGCGCGTGCGTCTGCGGGTCCTTCTGCAGCCCGTCGAAGCGCTCGGCCAGCCATGCCGGCACCAGCGCGCCGGCGCGCGACGAGAAATTGGCCACCTGGGTGAAATTGTGGACCGGCAATATGCCCGGCACGATCGGTATGTAAATGCCGGCCCGCCGCGCCCGCTCGACATAGCGCTCATAAAGATCATTGTCGAAGAAGAACTGGGTGATCGCCCGTGTCGCGCCATTGTCGACCTTGCGCTTCAGCATGTCGATGTCGGTGGCGAAATCCGGGCTCTCCGGATGCTTTTCCGGATAGGCGGAGACCGAGATGTCGAAATCGCCGACACCTTTCAGCGCCCCCACCAGTTCGGCACCGTTGGCGTAGCCGTCCGGATGCGGACGGTAGGCGGCGCCGACGCCCTCGGCCGGATCGCCGCGCAAGGCGACGAAGCGGGTGACACCCATCTCGGCGAATTCCTGAATGACCTCATCGACCTCGTGACGCGCCGCGTTGACGCAGGTCATGTGCGCCGCCGGCGTCAGCGCCGTTTCGTTGAGGATGCGCTTGACCGTGCGCGCCGTGCGCTCTCGCGTCGAGCCGCCGGCGCCATAGGTGACGGAGACGAATTTCGGCTTGAGCGGCTCCAGCCGGGTGACTGTGTCCCACAGCCTTGCTTCCATCTCGTCGCTCTTCGGTGGGAAGAACTCGAATGAAACCCGGATCTTGTCGCCAATGTCAGGGCGGCGGGAGAAGCGGAACTGGTTCATCAGGCGGTTTCCCCTATCGGATAGGCATTGGCCGGTTGTGCGTGGCTGGAAGGATCGGCGATCAGCATGCGCTGGTCACGGCCGAGCCACAGCTTTACGGTGAGCCTGGCCTCGTTGCCGCCGCGCGGCTCGAATTCCTGGCTGTCCTCGAGGTCGAGCCCGGCCTCGGAAAACCACTCAGTGATCTGGCGGTCGGAAAAGCCGAGCCGCACATGCGCGTGTGCATCGCGCAGGAATTCCAGCGCATGCGGAGCGAAATCGACGATCACTAGCCGGCCTGCCGGGCGCAACAGCCGTGCTGCCTCGCGGATGGCGCGGGCGGGATCGTCGAGATAGTGCAGCACCTGGTGGATGGTGACGAGATCGAAGGCATCGCGCTCGACCGGCGGCGCAAAAATGTCGCCCTGGCGCACCTGCGCATTCGAAATGCCTGCCTTGTCGAGGTTGGCGCGCGCCACGGTCAGCATCTCGCGCGACATGTCGATGCCGACGCCGCGCCGGTAGAGCGGCGAAAAGATTTCGAGCAGCCGCCCGGTGCCGGTGCCGAGATCGAGCATCGACTGGAACGGCCGCTTGCCGACGAGCTTGAGCAGCGCTGCCTCCACGGCGCGGTCCGGCACATGCAGCGAGCGGATATGATCCCAGCTTGCGGCATTTACGGAGAAATATTCGGCGGCGCGATCCTGCCGCTTGCGCTTGACCGCCGCCAGCCGCTCGAGGTCACGCTCGACCTGCGGGTCGGCGCCACGGATGCTGGAAACCAGCCGCAGCACGAAATCGCGCGCCGCATCCGAATCCGACAACCGGAAGAAGGCCCACGAGCCCTCCTGGTAGCGGCCGATCAGTCCGGCTTCCAGCAGCAACTTCAGGTGGCGCGAGACGCGCGGCTGCGACTGGCCGAGGATTTCGGTGAGATCGGAAACGGTCAGGTCACCGCGCGACAGCAACGCCAGGATGCGCAGCCGGCTGGATTCGGCCGCCGCCTTCAATGTATCTACCATAGTGTCGAGAGCGACATGCATGCGAGCATTCTCTTTGAAAAAGATATAAACATATGTTTATGTCGATTTTGATGGCCTTGCAAGCGCTATGTCGCTTCCGGACAAGAAAATGACGCATGCGTGGTGGATTGCGCAAAGCTGGAAGCATGATCGAGGCGAAAACTATGTTCGAGACGCGCAACGGCGAAAAGCTTCTGGACACCGATCCGGCTGATATGCCGCCGGACGGCCATATCGTCTTCATCGGCCGTATCGCCTCGCCCTGGACCGCGCGGGAAACTTGCCCCAAGAACATGAAAGCCGCGCGGGAGACGGGACAGCCGGCGGTTCTCACGATCGACCAGCCCTATCGTGACGGACTGCTCGGGCTGGAGCGTGCCAGCCACGTCATCATCCTGTCCTGGCTCCACCACGCGCCGCGGGCCCTGATTGTCCAGAAACCCCGCCATGCGGCTGAACCGAAAGGCGTTTTTTCGCTGCGCTCCCCTGCCCGGCCGAACCCGGTCGGGCTGCATATCGCCAAGCTCGTCGCACTCGACATCGACACCGGCCGCATCGATCTCGACGCCATCGACGTGCTCGACGGCACGCCGGTCGTCGACATCAAGCCCTACTTCGCCTCGACCGACGCCTTCCCCGAGGCAACCGTGGCCGGACGGGACGAGCCCGGAAGGGTCGAACGATGAGCGCGCCGACCGGCCGCCGCCGGGCCATCGCCAAGGCGCTGACAGCCCTTCTGCCACTGGCGCCCTATGCCGACATGGAAAAGATCCGCGCTGACGCCGGCGCGGTGCACATGAAGACCTTGCCGCCGACGATCGCCGTGTGGCTGGCGACGACAGCCCATATCCGTCATGTGCACACCGACTACGAAAAGCTGCTGGCAGAAGGCTACGACCGCGACTCGGCGCGCTTCTTCGTGATGGAACAGATCAACGTTGTGCTGACCCGCTGGCGCGCCACGCGTCTGCTCGATGACAACGAGGAAGAATAGCTGGTTCTTCGATGGCCCAGCAGCCAATGGTCCAGTGGCAAGCCCAGCCTGTGTCTTGTGCCACCCACCGTGCCGCTCTATTCCGCCATCTGGTCGGCGAAAACGACCAGAGGGGGGCGTGATGAGCAAGTCGATCGATCCGCAAGCCAACCGCCTGCCTGAGCTCTCCGCTCATCATCAAGACCCGCACTCCTATCCGGATGGCATTGCATTCCTGGACGGGCAATATCTGCCGATGTCGCAAGCCAAGATCTCGGTGCTGGATTGGGGCTTCCTGCATTCCGACGCCACCTATGACACCGTGCATGTCTGGAACGGCCGATTCTTCCGTCTCGACCTGCATCTCGACCGCTTCTTCGGCGGGTTGGAAAAGCTGCGCATGACGATCCCGTTCGACCGCGAAGGCGTGGCCGAAATCCTCCACAATTGCGTGGTGCTGTCGGGTCATCGCGCCGCTTATGTCGAGATGCTGTGCACGCGCGGCGTCTCCCCGACCTTCAGCCGTGACCCGCGCGACGCGGTCAACCGCTTCATGGCTTTCGCCGTTCCCTTCGGCTCGGTCGCCAATGCCGAGCAATTGCAGCGCGGCCTTCATGTGGCGATCAGCGACAAGGTGCGCATCCCACCGGCCTCGATCGACCCGGCTATCAAGAACTATCATTGGCTCGACCTGGTGCGAGGCCTCTACGACGCCTATGACCGCGGCGCGGAGACAGCACTGGTCCTCGATTTCAACGGCAATGTCGCGGAAGGCCCCGGTTTCAACGTCTTTTGCGTGAATGATGGCAAACTGTCGACGCCGGCCGTCGGCGTGCTGCCCGGCATCACCCGCCGCACCGTCTTCGATCTCTGCGCGGAGGCAGGACTTGCCGTCACAGCGGCCGATGTCAGCGTCGCCGCGCTGCGTCAGTCCGACGAGATCTTCATCACCTCGACCGCCGGCGGCATCATGCCGGTGACGGTGATCGACGGTGTTCCGGTCGCGGACGGCAAAGTCGGCGCGATTACCAAGCGCCTCATGGCGATGTATTGGCAGAAGCACGAGGACCCGGCCTGGTCGAGCCCGGTGCGCTATCCCTGACCCCTGACCGACATCTTCTGGCGTCGGGTCTCATCAACAAAATGTGCTCGACCTTGGAAAAACGGAGCGTGCTTCGTATATGCCGGAAGCGGAGCAGCCTCCGTTTAGACCATGATCCCGAACCGAAGGTCCGCGTCAGTGAAAAGTGGAATCCGGTTTTCGGAATATCATGGTCAGACAAGAACTCACAATCAAAGACCCGCAAGGGCAGGAACTGGTGGATCATGACATACAAGGTTTGGTTTATTACCGGATCGTCGAAGGGTTTCGGCCGCGTCTGGGCGGAAGCCGCGCTCGCCCGCGGTGACCGCGTCGCGGCAACGGCCCGCAATGTCGGCACGCTCGCCGATCTCGTCGATAAATATGGTGACCACATCGCCGCAATAGAGCTTGATGTCACCGACAAGAAAGCCGTCGATGCCGCCATTGCCGAAGCGCATGGCCGTTTCGGCCGGCTCGACGTCGTCATCAACAATGCCGGCTATGGCCATTTCGGCGCCATCGAGGAAGTCAGCGAACAGGAAGCCCGCGACCAGATCGAAACCAATGTGTTCGGCGCTCTTTGGGTGACCCAGGCCGCCCTGCCGATCATGCGGGCGCAGCGTTCCGGCCACATTATCCAGATCTCGTCGATCGGCGGCGTCAATGCCTTTGCGTCGCTCGGCCTCTATCATGCGTCGAAATGGGCGCTGGAAGCGTTTAGCCAGTCGCTCAGTATCGAGGTCGCGGAGTTCGGCATCCATGTGACGCTTGTCGAGCCGGGCGGGTTCTCCACCGACTGGGCCGGCCCGTCCGCCAAGGTTTCGAAGCCGATCGCTGCCTATGAGCCGGCCCGTGCCGCGATGGCGGAGCGCCGCAAGCGCTCGGTGGCTGGTGATCCCGCCGCCACCGGACCGGCAATGCTTGAAATCGTCGATGCGGCCGAACCGCCGCTGCGGGTATTCTTCGGCGATGGCGGCCTGCCGATGATCCGCCAAGAATACGCCAACCGCATCGCGCTCTGGGAAAAGTGGGATCACGTGTCCGTCATGGCGCAGGGCGAGAACAAGAACCGCAAGGCCGCCTAGAGGCGATCCGGAAATCGCTACGCCGCCATGGCGGCGTAGCCCCAGTCTCACCTGCCCTAAGCTCGGTAAATCCACTGCTCCGGCACGCGCACCGAAATCTCCTCGCCTGCCGTGATGCGGCCTGGCTTTTCGACCCAGGCGACGAGGCCGCGCAACCGCTTTGCCACCTTCGGAAACAGCAGCGCGCCGGCCTCATGGTCGGCCATTCCGGCATTTTCGGCGACCGAGCGTCCGGCGATGCGGCAAGGCCCGTTCTGCGCGTCGACCTTGATGGTGACGCCGCCTTTGAAGAACAGCAGCGTGCCGGACGGCAGCATGGAGAGATGCGGCAAGCCTTCGATCAAGAGGTTGGCGCCGATCCACTCCGGCTTGATCTCGGCGATGCCCATCCGCTGGGCGACGATCGCCAGCTCGTCCGCCGCCACGACGGACAATTGCCGCTCGTTGCGCATTTCGGTACCGCGTGGATACCAGGGTTCGCGCCCGCCGGAGCGCCGCGTCGCGCCGGCGTGGAAATCGCCGTCGATGCCGTCGAAGCCAAGCCGCAATTCATTCACCGCGCGGGTCTCGAAATGATCCGATGGCGCGACGTAAAGCGCTGCCACCTGCGCGGCAAGCTTCCGCGCCGGGATGATTTCGATCGGATTTTCGGCCTCGGGGAAGAGATCCAGCATAGGCTTCGCTCCTTGCGTGATGCCGCGCAATTAGCCGCAGTCAGCTCATCAGGTCCAGTCTAAAGCGCTGATGCTCCGATCAAGGAGACTGATGCGATTGTACCGGCTCGTTCCAATGCTGACGCGTACGCGCCAAAATAGATCAGAGCATGCGCAATAGCGCCCCGCCAATCGAATAGCCGGCACCGAAGGCGCAGAGCAGGCCGTAGTCTCCGGCCTTCATGTCGGCGTGGTTCTCCGACAGGGCGACGATCGCGCCGGCGCCGGCGGTGTTGCCGAGGCGCTCCAGCACCATCGGCGCGCGGTCATGATCGACCTCGTGGCCGAACGACAGTTTCAGGATCATGGCGTTCATCCGCGCATTGGCCTGATGCAGCCAGAAGCGCCGGATCGCCTGCGGCGTCAGCCCGTGTTCGGCCAGGAACTCGACGATGAATTTATGCCCGGCAACGGTAACTTCCTTGAACACCTTGTTGCCGACCTGCTTGATCAGATTGCCTTCCAGATTGATCATATACGGATCGTCCTGGGCGGTGCGCGTGTGGTAGCCGAGATTGGTGCGGATATTGTTGGACATCTGCGTCCAGGTGCGCGTGTCGAGCACTTCAAAACGTCCGGGCCGCTTCTCGCCCTGGGCAAGCCCCCCGACGATCATCGAAACAGAGGCATCGCCGAAGATGAAATGCGTCTGCCGGTCGCGGAAATTGAGATGGCCGGTGATGATCTCGGGCGTCGTCACCAGCACGCGCCTGTGGGCGCCGGCCCGCACCAGATTGACCGCAATGTGCAATGCCGCCGCCGCCGACGAGCAGCCAAGCCCCATGTCGAAGCCGGCGCCCTTCGTGCCCATCGCCTGCTGCATCTCGATGGCGATCGCCGGATAGGGCCGCTGGTGATGCGAGGCCGAGCAGATCACCAGGTCGATATCCCCAGGCTCCAGGCCGGCATGGTCGAGCGCTTTCCTGGCCGACGCGATGCCGAACTCGGCTTCCAACGACAGCGCATCGTCCGGCCGCGCCGGAATGCGCGGCGCCATGCGGGTCGGGTCGAGAATGCCTTCCCGCTCGATCACATGGCGGGTCTGCACGCCCGAAGCATGAACGATGAAGGCGCTGTCCGACTTCTGCAGCAGCGTCTCGCCCGTGGCCCGGCGGCGGACATTCTCCATGTCGACCCAGGCATTGAAGCTGCCGACCAGTTCTTCATTGGTGATCGAAGGCTCGGGGATTTCAACGCCGATGCCGCTGATGATGACGCGATGCATTTTCAGTTCGTCCCCATGCGCAGGCGTTGCGGCTTGATGTGGGCGCCGCGAGAGCTCGGCGCAACATCTTTCGCATCAAGCAAGTTTATGCGGGCTTAAATCAAGTGCCTGAGCAAAGCGGCGCGCCGCGCGACGATGAAGAGGCGGGGAAAGCGCAGCAGCACCTTGCCGTTCGCCGTCTTCGGATAGGCTTGCGCGATCGCTGCCGTGTAGCGGTTGAGGAAAAGCCGCCGCTCGTCCTCGTCGAGCGGATCGAGGAACGGCTTCAGCCCAGTCGACTTCAGCCACTCGACGATGGCTTCGGCATCGGCCAGCGGGTGATTGTAGGCCGTGTGCCAGATGTCGAGCCGGTCGGAGAACGGCGACAAAAGATCGTAGTAGAACGATACCGGCGGCAGTTGCCCGCGCGCTGCATTCCTCAGCTTGTCGGCAAACGGCATTTCGGCCGCCGTCTCCCGCATCAGCCGGTGCGAGGGCTCGCTCATATTGTCGGGCATCTGCACGGCAAGCGCGCCGCCGGGCGCCAAAAATCCTATCAGCCGCTGCAAGATCGCCGGATGCTCGGGCAGCCACTGGAACACTGCGTTGGCGAAGATCACGTCGACCGGTTTTTCGGGCTGCCACGCCGCCGCATCGGCCAACTCGAAGGTTACATCAGGCAAACGTGCCCTCGCCTTCTCGATCATGTCGGGCGAGGTGTCGAACCCGCTGACCTGCGCGCTCGGCCAGCGTTCGACCAGCAATCCGGTCGAATTGCCAGGTCCGCAGCCGATATCGACCACCCGCTGCGGTGCCTCCACCGGCACCTGCGCGACGAGATCGCGCGACGGCCGCGTGCGCTCGTCCTCGAATTTCAGATATTGGGCGGCGGACCAATCAGCCATTTCAGCTCCTCAGGTCATTCGAGAATTCGCCGCCCGATATGCGCACTCTACCTCGTCAGCCGCTTATACGTCATCCTGTGCGGATTGACGGCATCGGGGCCCAGCCGGCGGATCTTGTCCTGCTCGTAATCCTCGAAATTGCCCTCGAACCATTCGACATGGCTATCGCCCTCAAAGGCGAGGATGTGCGTCGCCAGCCGGTCGAGGAACATGCGGTCGTGCGAGATGATGACGGCGCAGCCGGCGAAGTTTTCCAGCGCGTCTTCGAGGGCCGCCAGCGTTTCCGTATCGAGATCGTTGGTCGGTTCGTCGAGCAGCAGCACATTGCCGCCGGTCTTCAGCATCTTGGCCAGATGCACACGGTTGCGCTGGCCGCCGGACAGATTGCCGACCTTCTGCTGCTGGTCGCCGCCACGAAAATTGAACGACGCGCAATAGGCGCGGGTGTTGGCCTCGAACTTGCCGAGCTTGACCACTTCGGCGCCGCCCGAGATTTCTTCCCACACGGTCTTGGTTGGGTCGAGTGCGTCGCGGCTCTGGTCGACGTAACCGAGCTTGACCGTCTCGCCGACGCGGATCGTGCCGGCATCCGGCTTTTCCTGGCCGGTGATCATGCGGAACAAAGTCGTCTTGCCGGCGCCGTTCGGGCCGATGACGCCGACGATGCCGCCCGGCGGCAGCTTGAATTCGAGATCGTCGATCAGCAGCGTGTCGCCAAAGCCCTTCGACAGGTCGTCGACCTCGATCACCACATTGCCGAGCCGCTCGCCATGCGGAATGACGATCTGTGTGTCGCTCGGACGCCGCTTGTCGGCTGCGTCCAGCAGATCCTGGAACGCCTGGATGCGCGCTTTCGATTTGGTCTGCCGGGCCTTCGGGCTGGACTGGATCCACTCGCGCTCGCGGCCGATCGCCCGCTGGCGTGCGTCGTCCTCGCGGCCCTCCTGCTTGAGCCGCTTGGCCTTGGCTTCGAGATATTTAGTGTAGTTGCCCTCATACGGAATGCCGCGGCCGCGGTCGAGCTCGAGGATCCAGCCGGTGACATTGTCGAGGAAGTAGCGATCGTGGGTGATGATCATCACGGCGCCCGGATAGGCGCGCAGATGCTTTTCCAGCCAGGCTGTGGTCTCGGCGTCGAGATGGTTGGTCGGCTCGTCTAGCAGCAGAAGGTCGGGCTGGCGCAGCAGGAGCTGGCAAAGCGCGACGCGGCGGCGCTCGCCGCCCGACAGCTTGGTGACGTCGGCTTCCTTAGGCGGACAGCCCAGCGCTTCCATCGCCATCTCGACCTGTTGTTCGAGATCCCACAGGTTGAGCCGGTCCATCTCGTCCTGGAGCTTGGCCGACTCGTCGGCCGTGTCGTCGGAATAGTTCATCATCAATTCGTTGTAGCGCTCGATGATGGCAGTCTTGGCGGCGACGCCTTCCATGACGTTCTCGAACACGGTCTTGCTCGCATCGAGTGCCGGCTCCTGCGCCAAGTAGCCGACGGTCGCGCCTTCGGCCAGCCACGCCTCACCGCTCCACTCCTTGTCGATGCCGGCCATGATCTTGAGGATCGTCGACTTGCCGGCGCCGTTCGGACCGAGGATGCCGATCTTGGCATCCGGGTAGAAGGAGAGGTGGATATTCTCGAGCACCTTCTTGGTGCCATAGGCCTTGTTGAGGCCGGCCATGTGATAGATGAACTGGCGTGCCACGCGCGCTTTCCCTGAAAAGTCGACTGGAATGTCGGATTGAATGGAAGTTGCGCGCTATGTAGGCGATGCCGCGCCGAACGGCAAACTGTTTTGGCATTTGTGGCTCATCTTCGGGCCGAAGACGCTCATCGAACTGTCGCCGCTTTCGGTTCGCTGCATAGCCCGGCGCAAGCTCCGGTTAACCATTCCGCGTCAAAAAGGTGTCGGATGGGGAATCGCCGGCAAGCCGCGATTTCTGCGGTGAAAGATCGGATCGACGGCGTTGTTGAACAGTTGCCTGCTCCTTGCCGAAGCGGTTCTCTATTTCGGTGTCATGGTCACGCTTTTCCGGTTCAGGCACCGCATCGGCCTCGGCGTGTTTGTCTGCGCGCTCGGGGTCATGCATTTCCTCGAAACCTACCTCGCCAGCGTCTTTTACGTCGCGCTACCGTTCGGCATGGTTTCGCCCGGTTCCGCCGTGCTGTTTTCCGGCAAGCTTGTGATGCTCCTGCTGCTTTACATCAAGGAGGACGCGGCAACCGTCCGGCAGCCGATCTACGGCCTGTTGCTCGGCAATGCCCTGATGATCGGGCTTGTGCTCGTCCTGCGCCTGCATGAGATCGCACCGCTTCCCAGTGGCAAGCTTCCCGACATCGGCTTCATCGACCAGATGGGCTGGCTGATGGTGTGGGGCACGATGCTGCTCTTCGTTGACGCCATCCTGATCATCCTGCTCTACGAAAAGCTTGGGCGTTATCTTCGCAAGGCGCTTTTTACCCGCATCCTGGTCTCCGTCGCCTGCGTGCTGACATTCGACCAGGCTGGGTTTTTCACCGCGCTGCACTTCGTCACCGGCGCACCAATCGCGGTTTTCTTCGGCGGCGGGTTCGCCAAGATGGGCGCGGCGCTTGCCTACAGCATCATGCTTGTCGCTTACATCAGATGGTTCGAGGCGCGGCAGATCCCGGCCCCGCGCGGGCTGTCCGACATATTCGACACGCTGACCTACCGCGAGCGCTATGAGGCGCTGATCGAGCATGTCGGCCGCGACGGCCTCACCGGCCTGCTGCACAGAGGACGCTTCGACAGCGACGGCGAAGCGGCCGTTGCCGCCAGCCTGCGAACGGCCAAGCCGCTCAGCCTGCTGATCATCGACGTCGACCACTTCAAATCGATCAACGATCGCTTCGGCCACGCCGAGGGCGACAAGGTGCTGAAATCCGTCGCCGCCCTGCTCGGCGAGATTGTCGGTCCCGAGGATCAGGTGTTCAGGATCGGCGGAGAGGAATTCGCCATCCTCTGCTCACGTCCGCATTCGGTCGCCAGGCTGCTTGGCGAAAGCATCAGGCACGCGGTCAAGACATCCGCAAACACCAGCCGGTTCGACATCACCGTCAGCGCCGGCATCTCCACCGTTAGTGAGACAACCCGCTGCCTTGCCGATCTTTTTGCGCTGGCCGACCAGCGCCTCTACAAGGCCAAATCGACCGGGCGCGACCGCGTCGTCGGCGAACCGGGCGGCCACGAGGCCGACAGCCTCACCGCGTGGACCAGGTCAGGGCGCAGCGCCGAAGCATAATTTCCGGCCTGCCTGCTGGCTTGCCTGTTATTGGAATCCTGTGGGATCGACAACGCCTTTCGGGCAGCCGGCTTTGCTTGTCGGCGCGGCAGCCTGCATCAGGTCGCCGAGCCGACTGCTCGGACCGATTGGGCCGGTGAGGCCAAGCGTCAGCTCACCGATCAGCCGCCTACCACTCGTCGAATCGACCAGGCAGGATAGCCGGACCCGCTCACCTGCCCCGGCGCCAAACGCGCTATCGAAGGCACTGCGGATCTGATCCGACGTCAGTTGCTTGCCGATGTTCTTTGCAAACAGATCACGCACCGTTGAAGCATTTACCGCGCGCGTCAGGTTCAGCGCATCGGAAAAATACTCTTGCTGGCTCTTGCCGTAGCAGGTGCCATGCTTGATCCATTCATGTCTTTCCAAGTCTGATGCGGTGCCCGGCATCACCCGATCGAGTTCCGAACGCGTGTTCGGGGCGAGCTCGACCGGCGGCAGATCCTGCCAGTGCGCCGGATTGTCGTTCGCCTTGTCGGCCGCTGCCACCTGGCAATAGAAATTTCCGTTCGGCTGCGGCCACAGCCCGTGCAAAGTGAAATGCGTGGCGTCGAAACCGGCCGCAGTCTGCGCCTTGCATTCAGTCTTGCCGGGCCTGGTTTCGCAAAAGGCCGGCTGCCAGCTCAGCGCGAGGACATATTCGGGCTTTCCCGAAACCGGCGCAGCAGATTTGTCCCCTTCGGTCGGCACCGGCGCGGCCGTGGATGCGCTGCCACCCGAAACATGGCCGCAATCGACCTTCACCCATCGGCGCTCCGGATCCGCACCCGGCACGCGGATCAGATAATGCGTGGGAGCATCCTTGTTGCCGGCCAGAAGCTCGTAGCTCTGTCCCGCATCGGTCGAGATGTCGCCGGGGTTCTTGCCGCTCTTGATGGCCTGC
Source organism: Mesorhizobium mediterraneum (assembly GCF_002284565.1). GTDB lineage: Bacteria > Pseudomonadota > Alphaproteobacteria > Rhizobiales > Rhizobiaceae > Mesorhizobium > Mesorhizobium mediterraneum. Next base: position 17,198 of record NZ_NPKI01000004.1, read on the forward strand.
GTCGCTGGACAGGTGGCGTCGGCTACGAAAGAGCCGCTCATCTTGACCTCGGCCCGCGCAGCACCCGTTAGCAACGCGGCGACAAGCGCCAATCCGAAAACAAGACCTGTCCGCATGCGCATAGAAGGACCCCCGGCTGAAAGATGCTGCGGCAACAGACTGCCGCCCTCTCTCGGTATCAAATTTTCCATGTCAGAATTGCGATACCGCGCGTTGCGACGCAAGAACAGCGTTGCGAAAACACCGCCAACGGATTGACGCAAAACCGGCGTCGGCGCACACAAACGCCGGAGGCGCGAAAACGCGTTGGAGACGAAGCGACAATGTCATTCAGCCAGCAGCGCGTGCTCCGATCGCCGACCGGTGCTGCGCTAAACCTTTATGTGAAACGCGCCGAGGGCCGCCCGCGCGCCGCTGTCCAGATCAATCACGGACTGGCCGAACACGCCGCGCGCTATGTCCGCTTCGCTACCTTTCTGGGTGAGCGCGGCTTCCATGTCTACGCCCATGACCATCGCGGCCATGGCGCAACCAAGGCGCCAGACGCGCCGCTCGGCCAGTTCGCTCAATCAGATGGCGGCGCCAAGGTCATCGCCGATGTCGCCGCCGTGCACGATCTGATCGCCGACGAACATCCCCACCTGCCCGTCATCGTGTTTGGCCATTCCATGGGCGGCCTCGTCGCCCTGAATTTCATGCTTCATCATTCGAACCGCCTGCACGCCGCCGCCATCTGGAACGCGAATTTTTCAGCTGGGCTCGCTGGCCGTGCCGCGCAAATGATCCTTGCCTGGGAAAAGTTCCGGCTCGGCTCCGACATGCCGTCGCGCATGCTGCCGAGACTGACCTTCCAGGCTTGGGGCAAAGCCGTCCCCGATCACCGGACGCCGTTCGACTGGCTGTCGCGCGACGCAGCCGAGGTCGACAAATACATCGCCGATCCGCTGTGCCGCTGGGATGCCTCGGTGTCGATGTGGCGCGATGTGTTCGGCTTTGTCTTCCAGGGCGCCGCCGACGCCAATTTTTCCGGCGTCCGCAAGACCCTGCCGATCTGTCTGGTCGGCGGCCAAAAGGACCCCGCCACCGACGGCGGCAAGGCAGTCAGCGACCTCGCTGGACGCCTGCACAGGATGGGCTTTTCGAATCTCGTTTCAAAGGTTTACGCCGAGACCCGCCACGAAAGCCTGAACGAAGTGAATCGAGATATCATCATGGATGATTTCGCCGCATGGAGCGACCGCGTGCTGAAACAAGCGTGATCAAGATAGGCATGGCCGACATTGACACAATCGGATTGGCCTATCTCAAGGACCGTGACAGCAGCACGCGGGATTGATAGTGCATGTTGCCCAAAAGTGCGCAGCGGTTTTGGGACAACGACATGCACAAAAAAGAAATCCAAGGCTGCGCTTCCGACCAATCACGGTGATCCATGACTGAGCCTCCGCTGAAAGGCATCCGCGTAATCGAACTCGCCCGCATCCTGGCCGGGCCGTGGGCCGGGCAGCTGCTTGCCGATCTCGGCGCCGATGTCATCAAGGTCGAGAGCCCGGAAGGTGGCGACGACACCCGCAAATGGGGTCCGCCCTTCGTCATGAGCCATGACGGCGAGAACCTTTCGGCCGCCTACTACCATTCCTGCAATCGCGGCAAGCGCTCCATATCAGTCGATTTCTCGACGCCCGAAGGCGCCGAGACGATCCGCCGGCTGGTCGCGACCTCAGACGTGCTGATCGAGAACTTCAAGCTCGGCGGCCTGAAGAAATATGGGCTCGACTATAACAGCTTGCGCAAGAGCAACCCGCGGCTGATCTATTGCTCGATCACCGGCTTCGGCCAGGATGGGCCCTATGCGCCACGCGCCGGCTATGACTTCATCATCCAGGGCATGGCCGGCATGATGTCGATCACCGGCGAGGCTGGCCGTGAGCCGCAAAAGGCCGGCGTCGCCATCTCCGATATTTTCACCGGCCTCTATTCGGTGATCGCCATCCAGGCCGCACTTCGTCACGCCGAGAAGACCGGCGAAGGCCAACATATCGACATGGCGCTCTACGACACCCAGATCTCGGCGCTCGGCAACCAGAACCTCAATTATCTCGTCTCCGGCAAATCGCCTGTGCAGATGGGCAATGCGCATATGAACATCGCGCCCTACGAAGTGGTGCCGGTGAAGGACGGCCACATCATCCTGGCCATCGGCAATGACGGCCAGTTTGCCAAATTCTGCGCGGCCGTCGGATTGGTCGACCTGCCATCGAACCCCGACTTCGCCACCAATCCCGCTCGGGTCGCCAACCGGGCGAAACTGCGCGAACACATGATCGATGCGCTAAAAACCTTCGATCGCGATCCGCTGCTGACCAAGCTGGAGGCGGCAAATGTGCCTGCCAGCCCGATCAACACGATCGGCGAGATGTTCGCCGACCCGCAGACCATCGCGCGCGGCATGCGGCTCGACCTCGACGACGGCCACGGCAATCTCTTGCCCTCGGTGCGCGCGCCGATGGTCATGTCGGGCACACCGCTGGTCTATGAGCGGCCCTCGCCGCGTCTCGGCGAGCACACAGAAGAAATCCTAGCCGAACTGGAGAGGTCAGGAAAATGAAGACCGGCGGACAACTGATCGTCGATGCGCTCGAAGCCAACGGCACCGACCGCATCTATTGCGTGCCCGGAGAATCCTATCTTGCGGTGCTCGACGCGCTGCACGATTCGACGATCCGCACCATCGTTTGCCGCCAGGAAGGCGGAGCTGCGATGATGGCCGACTGCCATGGCCGCCTTACCGGCAAGCCCGGTATCTGCTTCGTCACCCGCGGACCCGGCGCCACCAACGCCTCGGCCGGCATCCACATCGCGATGCAGGATTCGGTTCCCGTCATCCTGTTCATCGGCCAGGTCGCCAGCCACGCCAAGGAGCGCGAGGCCTTCCAGGAGGTCGACTACGTCAGGTTCTTCGGTGACATCGCCAAATGGGTGGTCGAGATCGATGATGCCTCGCGCATCCCCGAATTCGTCACGCGCGCCTTCGCGGTGGCGACGTCCGGCCGCCCCGGCCCGGTCGTCATCTCGCTGCCGGAAGACATGCTGACCAGCCTTGCCGAGGCGCCAGCAGCCCTGCCCCACACGCCGGTCGAAACGCGGCCGGGCGAGGCCGAGCTCGATGCTCTCGAAAAGCTCCTCAACAGGGCGAAGCGCCCCTTCGTTATCCTCGGCGGCACGCGCTGGGATGCGGAGGCCGTCGCGCGGATGCGGACGATCGCCGAAGCCTGGTCGCTGCCGGTCGGCTGCTCCTTTCGCCGCCAGATGCTGTTCGATCATCTACACCCGAACTATGCCGGCGATGTCGGCATCGGCATCAACCCGAAGCTGGCCACCGCCATCAAGCAGGCCGACCTCGTGCTGCTCGTCGGCGGCCGCATGGGCGAGATGCCGTCCTCCGACTACACGCTCCTGAAGAGCCCCTACCCCGACCAGACGCTGGTCCATGTCCATGCCGATGCCGGCGAGCTCGGCCGCGTCTACCGGCCAACGCTGGCGATCAACGCCTCGCCGTCCGCTTTCGTCGAAGCCTTCGCCGGGCGCAAGCCGGCCGCCACGCCGGTCTGGGCGGATGAAACGCCAAAACTTCACGCCGCCTATCTCGACTGGTCGACACCGCCGGAAAGCGGTCCCGGCTCCGTCCAGATGGGGCCGATCATGAACTATCTCGAAACGGTGCTGCCCGACGACGCCATCCTCACCAATGGCGCCGGCAATTATGCCACCTGGGTCCACCGTTTCCACCGCTCCCGGCGCTTTGCCACGCAGGCAGCCCCCACTTCCGGCTCGATGGGCTACGGCACGCCGGCCGCGGTCGCCGCCAAGGAGCTCTTCCCCGATCGCGACGTGATCGCCTTTGCCGGCGACGGCTGCTTCCTGATGAACGGGCAGGAATTCGCCACCGCCGTGCAATACGATCTGCCGATCATCGTCATCGTCGTCAACAACGGCATCTACGGCACCATCCGCATGCATCAGGAGCGCGAGTATCCGGGCCGCGTCGTCGCCACCGATCTCAGAAATCCCGACTTCGCGGCTTTGGCTCGCGCCTATGGCGGCCACGGCGAAACGGTCGAGAAGACGGCCGACTTCGCGCCGGCCTTCGAACGCGCCCGCGCCAGCGGCAAGCCGTCGATCGTCGAGATCAGGCTCGACCCCGAGGCCATCACGCCGACCCGGACGATGACCCAGATCCGCGACAAGTCCTGAGCGTCAGACGCATAGGCCGAGTCCCTTCGCGCCCCCCTCTGTCCTACCGGACATCTCCCCCACTGGTGGGGAGATTGGATGTCGCGACTGCTTTCGCCAATTTTCGAAGTTGAACAGGCGCCAACGCCAAAGCTGCCGATCTCCCCCCTTGTGGGGGAGATGTCCGGCAGGACAGAGGGGGGCGCTGTCCCGCAAACTTCGACGGGCTAATGCAGCGCTATAGTCACCCTCGGGCGACATTGCGCTACATCGTCGCCGCCTTCTCGATCTGCCCGCGGATCTCGCCATCCTCGTGGGCCGCCGTATGGATGTTGATGTAATATTTGCCGGCCATCAGGTCGGCAGCCTGCGCGTCGGTCAGCACCGCCGCCCCCTTGAACGGGCTTTTCGGAGCGCCCTTGAACGGGACGGCGACGCCGGCATTTTCACCCTTTGCTGCCGGACCGTGAATATGTCCGGCCGTCGCAGGCCCACTGAGACCTGAATACGTCACGTTCCAGGTGAGCTGTTTCGTGGCGGTGTCGAAGACGAGAGCGGCGGTACCCTTGCCCTCGGTGGTGATGGGCGGATTCTGCTGAGCGCCATCCAGCGTCGCCTTCATCTTCATCATGTCGGCCAAAGCCGGTGAAGCGCACAGGAACGAAGCCGAAACGGCCAGCGCCGAAAGCATCGGCGAGAAGGATTGCATGCGCATGGAAATCTCCGTTGTGGCGATGACATCCGCTGAAGCTGGATGCACCGCAACAACGGTTGTGCGAGCAGATGTTTCCACCGGTAACGGCTATTTTACGTCCCAACAAAAAGGGGCGGTCGCCCGCCCCTTTTCGAATGCAGGCTTCAGAAGCCCAGTTGATCGCCCTACTTGATCGCCTTGTCGGTGATGGCGGTCGTGTAGGCGCCGGTCGGCTCCTTGGTGATGATCTTCTGGTCAAGCAGCGCCTTGGCGGTGCGTGCGTAGGTCGCCGGGTCGAGCTTGCCGTCGGCGTTGTCGATCAGCTTGGCGACTTCGCCCATCATGCGCTTCTGATGGTTCTCGTCCTGGCCGCCATTGTCCATGACGATGCCGGCCGCCTCGTCGGAATTGTCGACGGCGTATTTCCAGCCCTTCATCGAGGCGCGCACGAAACGCACCATCTTGTCCTCGAAGGCCGGATCCTTGAGCTTGTCCTCGGACGCATAGAGCCCGTCCTCAAGCAGGTCGTTGCCCATCGCCGAGTAGTTGAACACGATCAGCTCTTCCGGCTTGTAGCCGGCGTCGATGAGCTGCCAGTATTCGTTGTAGGTCATGACCGAAATGCAATCCGCCTGCTTCTGGATCAGCGGCTGCACGTCGAAACTCTGCTTCAGCACGGTGACGCCGTCCGGACCGCCGTCGGTCTTCAGGCCGAGCTTGTTCATCCAGGCGTAGAACGGATATTCGTTGCCGAAGAACCAGACGCCGAGCGTATGGCCCTTGAAGTCGGCTTCGGTCTTGATCGGGCCATCCTTCGGACAGACCAGCTGCATGCCGGCCTTCTTGAACGGCTGGGCGATATTGACCAACGGCACGCCCTTTTCGCGTGCGGCGAGCGCGCCGCCCATCCAGTCGACGATGACATCGGCGCCGCCGCCGGCGATCACCTGCTCGGGCGCGATATCGGGGCCGCCCGGCTTGATCTCGACGTCGAGGCCTTCGGCCTCATAGAACCCCTTGTCCTTGGCGACGTAGTAGCCGGCGAACTGGGCCTGCGTGACCCATTTCAGCTGCAGCGTCACCTTGTCTGCAGCCATCGCCTGGAACGCGGCAAGCGACATCGCGCCGGCCAGCATCGAAATAACAAGTCTTTTCATGTTTTTACCCTCTGAAGTTAAGTGTTCACCCTTTAGGATCAGGACCTTCAATGCGCTCCTGATTCCAAACCCGCCACCGCCCTATCCACCACGGACGGAGGGATGCCAAAACGTGACTGCTCTCTCGAAAAGAGCGACCACGCCATAAAAGACCGAACCCGCAAGTGCTGCAACTGCGATTTCGGCCCAGACCATGTCGATGTTCATCCGTCCGACCTCGGTCGAAATCCGGAATCCCATGCCGACCACCGGTGTGCCGAAGAACTCCGCGACGATGGCGCCGATCAACGCCAGCGTCGAATTGATCTTCAGTGCGTTGAAGATGAAGGGGGCTGCCGCCGGCAACCGCAGCTTGAACAGCGTCTGCCAATAGCTCGACGCATAGGTGCGCATCAGGTCGCGCTCCATATGGCCGGAGGCGGCAAGGCCGGCGACCGTATTCACCAGCATCGGGAAGAAGGTCATGATGATGACGACGGCGGCCTTCGACTGCCAGTCGAAGCCGAACCACATGACCATGATCGGCGCCACGCCGATGATCGGCAACGCCGACACCATGTTCCCGATCGGCAGCAAACCGCGGCGCAGGAACGGCACGCGGTCGGCCGCGATGGCGGCGAGGAAGCCGGCACCGCTGCCGACGACATAGCCGAAGATCACCGCCTTGAAGATGGTCTGCCGCACGTCGGCGGCCAGGACCGGCAGCGAATTGGCGATACGCACGCCGATGGCGCTTGGCGGCGGCAGCAGGATGAAAGGAATGCCCGCGCCGCGCGTCACCGCCTCCCAGATGATCAGGATCCAGGCACCGAAAATCGCCGGGATGATCAGCCTCAAAGCGGTCGCCGCCCAGCGCGAGGTCGGGCGAAGCGCGGACAGAACCGTCACGCAGCGCCAGGCCAGAAGCCATGCCGCGGCAAGCATCAGATAGAAGGAGGCGCGAGCGCTCCCCTCATTGCCGGTTATGCCGGCGAGCAGCAGCCACGCCGCGCCATGCGCGCCAATGAAAAGGAATATTGCCCTGGCTACGGGCGGAAAATGGTCAAACTGAATTGCGAGGAGCAGCAGGAAGAAAATCAAAACACCAGTCGTCACATCGTAACCGGGAGTGACATCGACAAGCGGCCAAAGAAGGAACGCGCCGGCAAGGAGGGCAAGCGCTGCAAACCCCTGCCATGAACGAGGCGCGATCGACGAAAGGCTGAGGAGATCGCTCATGCCGGCCTCCCGCCCATGGCGCGATCGACGATGCGCCCGGCGATGCCGACGACCATCACCAGCAGAGCCGCCACCACCGAGCCGGCCACCAGCGCTGACCAGATGTCGATGGTCTGGCTATAATAGGCGCCGGCGAGCAGCTTGGCGCCGATGCCGGCAACGGCACCGGTCGGCAGTTCGCCAACGATGGCGCCAACCAGGCTGGCAGCGACCGCGACCTTCATCGAGGTGAACAGGAACGGCACCGAAGCCGGTACGCGCAATTTCCAGAAGGTCTGCGAAGGGCTGGCATTGTAGGTGTACATCAGATCGAGATGAGTGAGCTCGGGCGAACGCAAACCCTTGACCATGCCGACGGCGACCGGGAAGAAAGACAGATATGTCGAGATCAGCGCTTTCGGGATCAGGCCGGTGACGCCGACCGCCGCCAGCACGACGATGATCATCGGCGCCACCGCCAGGATCGGAATCGTCTGCGAGGCGATGATCCATGGCATCAGGCTGCGGTCGAGCGTCGCCACATGCACGATGCCGACGGCGATGACGATGCCGAGCGCGGTGCCGAACGCGAAGCCGAGCAACGTCGAGGACAGCGTCACCCAGGCATTGTAGACAAGGCTGCGGTTGCTGGTGATCTTGCGCAGAAACGTGTTCTCGAAGAAATTCACCGCCACCTGATGCGGCGCCGGCAGTGTCGGCTTCGGCTGCGACATCGTCTTGCCGATAAATTCCACAACATCAGGCGTCTCGCCGGCGCGGCGATCGAGATCGCGCTGGAACGGCGCGTTGAGGATGACGGCCATAATGTACCAAACGACCATCACGCCCGCGAGGATCGAGGTCACCGGGATGAGCTTGTCGCGGAAGGAGTCCATCAGCGGCCCTCGCCAGACTGGCGCACGCTCTGCGTGACGCGAGAGGGTGACCGCGCTTTCGTCATCCTAGGGCAGAGCACCCGCGAAGCGGCGTGCGCAGACCCTAGGATCCATGCCGTGACGTTGGCCGAAAAACCCAAACGCTTCAGAATGTCCGCAGGGCAAGCCACGACGGCTGATGGTTTCTTTAGGTCGGGAGCAATGTTTCGCACCGTTGCGGGGCGGGAAGGTAACGGCATGGATCCTAGGGTCTGCGCCGCGTCGCTTCGCTCCTTGCTTCGCCCTAGGATGACGAGGGCGTGGTTTGGCGCTCCCTTTACGCACGCCGGTTCGCGGCGGGTCCGCCCTAGGATGACGAAGGGAGGGTCAGCCACTCCCCCGTCAGGAGGCAGCCCATTCTCCACCGCCTCAATCATCATAGCTGTGCCCTGCCCTGAGGCCATCACGCACGCGCGCGGCGATCGCCAGGAATTCCGGCGTCTCGCGGATGTCGAGCGGCCGCTGCTTGGGCAGCGTCGATTCGATGACGTCGCTGACGCGGCCCGGACGCGGCGACATGACGATGATGCGCGTCGAAAGGTAGACCGCCTCGGGAATGGAATGGGTGACGAAGCAGATGGTCTTGTTGGTCCGTTCCCACAGTTCCAGCAGTTGTTCATTGAGATGGTCGCGCACGATCTCGTCCAGCGCGCCGAACGGCTCGTCCATCAACAAAAGATCGGCATCGAAGGCCAGCGCCCGCGCGATCGAGGCGCGCTGCTGCATGCCGCCGGAAAGCTGCCAGGGGTATTTCTGCTCGAAGCCGGACAGGTTGACGAGATCGAGCGTGCGCTTGATCCGCGCCGCCTGCTCTGCCTTTGACAGGCCCATGATCTCCAGCGGCAGCGCCACATTGCGCGAGATCGTGCGCCACGGATAAAGGGCGGCCGCCTGGAAGACATAGCCATAGGCGCGGCTCTCACGCGCCTGCTCGGGCGTCATGCCGTTGACGGAGATGGCTCCCGAGGTCGGCTTCTCCAGATCGGCGATGACCCGCAGCAAGGTCGTCTTGCCGCAGCCGGATGGCCCGATGAAGGACACGAATTCACCCTTGCCGATGGTCAGGTCGACATTCGACAATGCCTGCACCGGACCGTCACTGGTTTGGAAGGTCAGGCCGAGCTTGCTTGCCGAAACGACGGCTGGCGATGCTCCCGTCATAGGCCGCAGCCTGCCTTTTCGCACCGCTGCCGCGCCGGTCGGAATCCGGTTGATCTTTCCTCGATGTTGCTTTCCACTCGCCCTGTCCTATCCGGCTGAGAGTTCCCACTCGATCGAGAGTCGCCCCGATGTCGCCCAAACCCACTTGTCATCTTATCCGCCCTGAAAGCTCTTATGAAGGCAAGCAGGGACTGAGTTATTTCACCGGCATCGCCGCCGAGACCGTCGGCTCCTCCGGTATCTGCATGCACCTGCTCACCATGCCCCCCGGTGCCCGCGCCAAGGCGCACATGCATGAAAGCCATGAGACGGCGATCTATGTGCTCTCCGGCGAGGTCCATACCTGGTATGGCGACCGGCTCGAACAGCACATTATCGTCAAGGCCGGCGACCTCTTCTACATCCCGGCCGGCGTCCCGCACCTGCCCGCCAATCTGAGCGACAGCCCCTCTTCGGCGGTCATCGCCCGCACCGATCCCAATGAGCAGGAAAGCGTCGCTCTGCTGCCGGAACTGGATGCTCTGGTCGCCTGAGGCGAAAACCAAGCAGCTCAAACCCCGGTCGCCGGAATACCTGTGCGTTCCACTTTGCGCGGCGCAGAAATCTCCTTCCAGGTCGACAGCGCCCGGTTGACCGCTGCATTCGGCTCGCGGCCGACGAACTCGCCATGGCCGGGCTTCGCCTTGACCTCAGCCTCCTGGATCGACAGTTCGCCGCGCGAGAAGACAAAGCGCGGCAGGCCGGTGACCTCAAAACCTTCGAAGACGTTGTAGTCGATCACCGATTGCTGTTTCTTGGAGGTGATCGTCTTCTTTCGCTTCGGGTCCCAGACGACGATGTCGGCGTCCGCGCCTTCGACGATGGCGCCCTTCTTCGGATACATGTTGAGGATCTTGGCGATGTTGGTCGAGGTCACCGCGACGAATTCGTTCATCGTCAGCCGGCCGGTGTTGACGCCCGCCGTCCACAGCACCGGCAAACGGTCCTCGAGCCCGCCGGTGCCGTTCGGGATTTTGGTGAAATCGCCGACGCCGTTGCGCTTTTGGCTGGTGGTGAAGGCGCAATGGTCGGTCGCCACCACTTGCAGCGATCCGGCCTGCAGGCCCGCCCACAGCGAATCCTGATGCAATTTGTTGCGGAAGGGCGGGCTCATCACCCGGCGCGCCGCATGGTCCCAGTCCTTGTCGAAATATTCGCTCTCATCGAGCGTCAGATGCTGGATCAATGGCTCGCCAAACACGCGCATGCCTTTCTGTCGCGCTCTGCGAATGGCTTCGTGGGCCTGCTCGCAGGAGACGTGGACGACATAGAGCGGCACGCCGGCCATGTCGGCGATCATGATGGCGCGGTTGGTCGCCTCGCCTTCCACTTCCGGCGGGCGCGAATAGGCGTGCCCTTCGGGGCCGTTATTGCCCGCGGCCAGCAGCTTCTGCGACAGGGCGGCAACCACGTCGCCATTCTCGGCATGGACCAGCGGCAGCGCGCCAAGATCGGCGCAACGCTGGAACGACGAATACATCTCGTCGTCATCGACCATCAGCGCCCCCTTGTAGGCCATGAAGTGCTTGAACGAGGTTATGCCCTTGTCGACGACGGTGGCCATCTCGTCGAACACCTGCTTGCCCCACCAGGTGATCGCCATGTGGAAGGAATAGTCGCAAGACGCTTTCGAGGTCTTGTTGTCCCACATCTGCAAGGCCTCGAGCAGCGACTGCTGCGGCGCCGGCAGGCAGAAATCGACCACCATCGTGGTGCCGCCGGCAAGGGCGGCGCGCGTGCCGCTCTCGAAATCGTCGGCCGAATAGGTGCCCATGAACGGCATTTCGAGATGGGTGTGCGGGTCGATGCCGCCCGGCATCACATAGCAGCCGGTGGCGTCGAATTCGTGGTCGCCATGCAGGTCCGGGCCGATGGCGATGATCTTGCCGTGCTTGAACAGCACGTCGGCCTTCCAGCTGCGGTCGGCGGTCACGATGGTGCCGTTCTTGATGACTTTGGACATTTTCTTGTTCCCTTCTTCTCTTCGCGCTTCTGGCGAGCGGCGTTCGGAATCTTGGTTTCCTAGCTCACTCCACGATGACAGCCGTCTCCACCACCGCATGGAACAAAACATCGGCGCCGGCCGCCGCCCATTCCTTGGAGATCTCTTCGGCCTCGTTGTGCGACAGCCCGTCGACGCAGGGGCACATCACCATCGCCGTCGGCGCGACGCGGTTGATCCAGCAGGCGTCGTGGCCGGCGCCGGAGACGATGTTGCGGTGCGTATAACCCAAGCGCTCTGCCGCATCCCGCACAGCCTTGACGCAGCCCGCATCGAAGGTCACCGGATCGAAATGGCCGACCTGGTCGATTTGATATTTGATGTCGAGCGCCTCGCAGATCGTGTCGATCCCCTCGCGGATGCGGCCATCCATGGCGTCGAGCACTTCCTTTTCCGGCGAGCGGATGTCGATGGTGAACACGGTGCGGCCGGCGATGATGTTGCGCGAATTCGGATAGACCTCCATGTGGCCGACCGCGCCGACGGCGTCGGGCTGGTAGTCCATGGCGATCTCGTGCACCAGCTCGATCACCCGCGCCATGCCGAGCCCGGCATTGCGGCGCTTAGGCATCGGCGTCGAGCCGGTATGCGCCTCCTTGCCGGTCAGCGTCACCTGCAGCCATTTCAGCCCCTGGCCATGGGTGACGACGCCGATGTCGATGCCCTCGTCCTCGAGGATCGGGCCTTGCTCGATATGCAGCTCGAAGAAGGCGTGGATCTTGCGATCACCGACTTTCTCGGCGCCCTTCCAGCCGATGCGTTCGAGCTCCTCGCCGAATTTCTTGCCGTCCTTGTCGACATGCGAATAGACGTCGGCTTGGTCGAGGACGCCGGCAAAAACGCCGGACGCCATCATGGCCGGCGCAAAGCGCGCGCCTTCCTCGTTCGTCCAGTTGGTGACGACGATCGGATGTTTGGTCTTGATGCCGAGCTCGTTGAGCGAGCGCACGATCTCCAGCCCGCCAAGCACGCCGAGCACGCCGTCATACTTGCCGCCGGTCGGCTGGGTGTCGAGATGGCTGCCGACATAGACAGGCGGCAGATCAGGCTCGGTGCCCTCGCGGCGGGCAAACATCGTGCCCATCTCGTCGAGGCCCATTTCGAGCCCCGCCGCCTCGCACCAGCGCTTGAACAGATGCCGCCCCTCGCCGTCCTCATCGGTCAATGTCTGGCGATTGTTGCCGCCGGCAATGCCGGGGCCGATCTTCGCCATCTCCATTATCGAATCCCACAAACGGTCTGAATTGATTCGCAGATTCTCGCCGGGTGCGGCCATTTTCTAAAACCTCATCGATTGCAGCACGCCGGCGTCTCCCTCCCCCTCGAGGGGAGGGTGGCCGCGAAGCGGTCGGGTGGGGTCGCCGAACATGCGCGCGACTTTCTCCTTGACCGCCTGCGCCACATGCCAAGCGCTGTTTATGACATCGGGCTCATCGACGCGAAAGATATCGAACCCGAGCGATCGCAAATAGGCGTCACGGACAGCGTCATGCCGTTTGCCCCTCTCCTGTTCGTGCAAGTCGCCATCCACTTCCACCACCAGCTTTACCGCAAGACAAGCGAAGTCGACGATATAGGGTCCGATCGGGCACTGGCGGCGGAACTTGAACCCGCCCGATTTCAATTCGCGCAGTTCATACCACAGCAGAGATTCGCCCTTGGTCGCGTGAATTCGAAGCGCGCGCGCCTTTTGGCGCATTTCGAAGCTCACGCGGGTACGGGGCATCAGAAGCGCCCTCGCAGCAAAAGGTCAGGTCGGCGCGCGTCGCCACCGAACCCACCCGACCGCTTCGCGGCCACCCTCCCCTCAAGGGGGAGGGAAAGCTGCGCCCAGTTTCTCAATCCACTGCCCTCAGCACCTCACGCACATGGTCGATCAATTCATTGATCTGGCCCTTGGTGATGATCAGCGGCGGCGACAGCGCGATGATGTCGCCGGTGGTGCGGATCAAGGCGCCGCGCTCGAACGCCTTGACGAAGGCCGAGAAGGCGCGCTTGGTCGGGCTGCCGGGAATGGGCGCCAGCTCGATCGCGCCGATCAGGCCGATGTTTCTGATATCGATGACGTTCGGCTCGCCCTTCAGCGAATGCAGCGCGTCTTCCCAATACGGCGCCAGTTCCTCGCCGCGGGTCAGCAGCCCCTCTTCCTTGTAGGTGTCGAGCGTGCCTAGCGCCGCCGCACAGGCGACCGGATTGCCCGAATAGGTATAGCCGTGGAAGAACTCGATCATGTGCTCGGGGCCGGTCATGAAGGCGTCGTGGATCTCCTTCTTGACGAACACCGCGCCCATCGGGATGACGCCGTTGGAGACGCCCTTGGCCGTCGTCATGATGTCGGGCGTGACGCCGAAATAGTCGGCGGCGAACGGCGTGCCGAGCCGGCCGAAACCGGTGATGACCTCGTCGAAGATCAGAAGGATGCCATGCTTGGTGCAGATCTCGCGCAGCTTCTCAAGATAACCTTTCGGCGGCAGGATGACGCCTGTGGAACCGGCCACCGGCTCGACGATGACGGCCGCGATGGTCGAGGCGTCGTGCAGCGCAACGATGCGCTCCAACTCGTTGGCCAATTCCGCGCCATGTTCGGGCACGCCCTTGGTGAACGAATTCTTCTCCGGCAGATGCGTGTGCGGCATGTGGTCGACGCCGCCGAGCAGCGTGCCGAACATCTTGCGATTGGTGACGATGCCGCCGACCGAGATGCCGCCGAAATTGACGCCGTGATAGCCGCGCTCGCGGCCGATCAGGCGGGTGCGCGAGCCCTCGCCTTTGGCGCGGTGATAGGCGATCGCCATCTTCAGCGCGGTCTCGACCGATTCCGATCCGGAATTGGTGAAGAACACATGGTCCATGCCCTTCGGCGCGATGTCGACCAAGCGGTTCGCCAGCTCGAAGACGATCGGATGGCCCATCTGGAAGGCCGGCGCATAGTCGAGCTCGGCGGCTTGGCTCTGGATCGCTTCGGTGATCTTCGGCCGGCAGTGGCCGGCATTGACGCACCACAGGCCGGCGGTGCCGTCGAGAACCTTGCGCCCGTCGCTCGTCGTGTAATGCATGTCCTTGGCGGACACCATCATGCGAGGCGCCTGTTTGAACTGCCGGTTTGCCGTGAACGGCATCCAGAATGCGCTGAGATCGTTCGGCGTGACTTTCAGCCGGTTGGACATGACCAAGACTTCCCCTTGTAACCTGTTTCGGTGCGGCTAACGCTTGGTCTTTCCGACACTTGGTCTCTGCTGCGTTTTCGTGCTACGCAAATTTTGACCGATTGGACAAACGTTAGCACCGCCCTGTCGGCGGTCAAGGGATTACTAGCGGAAATGCGGCATCTGAAGCGCGCTCCACAGGCCGGGGAAAAACTGGTCCAGAGAATTGGTCCAGATCGCCCTCCAACTCAAGGTCTGCCGGGGTGACGGCCGATATGGAAGTCCCCGCCCCTCGCCGCACCCGCATCCAGCAGGAAAAGCGCGAGCTCATCCTGGAGGCGGCGCTCGAAGTCTTCTCGACCAACGGCTTTCGCGGCTCGACCATCGACCAAATCGCCGAAGCCGCAGGCATGTCGAAGCCTAACCTGCTCTACTATTTCCGCCGCAAGGAGGACATCCACGAGACGCTGATGCAGCGGCTTCTGGATACCTGGCTCGCGCCGCTGCGCGAGCTCGACGATATCGGCGACCCGCTGACCGAATTGCGCAGCTATATCAGGCGCAAGCTCGAAATGGCGCGCGATTTCCCTAGGGAAAGCCGGCTGTTCGCCAACGAGATCTTGCAGGGCGCGCCGCGCATCATGCCGATGCTGGAGGGCGAGCTGAAGACGCTGGTCGACGAGAAGGCCGCCGTCATCAAAGGCTGGATGCGCGCCGGCAAGATCGCCCGCACCGACCCCTGGCACCTGATCTTCTCGATCTGGGCGACAACGCAGCATTATGCCGATTTCGACGTTCAGGTCCGTGCCGTGCTCGGCCCCAACCGCGGCGGCGACGGCCGCTTCGAGGATGCGGCAAGGTTTCTGGAACAGCTGTTCATCGACGGGCTGAAGCCGAAAACCTAACTCTCGTTTCGTCATCCTGGGATCTGCGCTGCATCGCTTCGCGGCTGCTACGCCCTGCGATGACGAAGCTTACGGGGCTGCGGCCAACCATCGGCTGATTGCGTCGGGGAATCCATCGACGCCATTATAGCAGTATGGATGCCAGGATAATGTTTGAACTGTTTGAGGCGTGTCGGATGCCCCATCTTCCACCCAGAGCAACAATGTGGAGGCTCAAGCATGGAACTGAACGACAAGACAATCCTCATCACCGGATCGACCGACGGCGTCGGCCGCGTGGTTGCGCAAAGGCTCGGCGCCGGCGGCGCGCGTGTCCTGGTGCATGGCCGCGATGCGACACGAGGCAAGGCGACGGTCGCCGAGATCGAAACCGCCGGCGGCAAGGCCGAGCTTCTCGTCGCCGACCTTTCGTCGCTCGCCGAAATCCGCCGTCTCGCCGAGGCTGTCCGCGCCCGCACGGATCGGCTCGATATCCTCATCAACAACGCCGGCATCGGCACCGCCGGCACCAAACGACAGGTCAGCGCCGACGGCTACGAACTGCGCTTTGCCGTCAACTACCTCGCCGGCTTCCTGCTCACATCGCAGCTTCTGCCGCTGCTCAAGGCGAGCGCGCCGGCGCGCATCGTCAACGTCGCCTCGGCCGGCCAGCAGGCGATCGATTTCGACGATGTCATGCTGACCCGCAGCTACGATGGCGTCCGTGCCTACTGCCAGAGCAAGCTGGCGCAGATCATGTTCACCATCGATCTGGCGCAGGAGCTGAAGGGCAGCAATGTGACCGTCAACAGCCTCCATCCGGCAAGCTACATGAATACGACCATGGTCCGGCAGGCCGGCGTCACGCCGTGGAACTCGGTCGAGACCGGCGCTGACGCCATCCTTAACCTTGCGATATCGCCTGACCTGGAAGGGCGGAGCGGCCTGTATTTCGACGGTCTGAGGGAAGCCCGCGCCAACGCGCAGGCCTATGATGCAAAGGCAAGACAGCATTTGCGGACATTGAGCCTCGATCTGGTCGAGCGTCAGCCGGCCACCTTAACATCGAAGGGATAACGTTCACGAGCGAGAAACCCTCACATGCCGTGATCGTCGGCGGCTCTTCCGCTTCGGCCTCGCGGCGCGGAAACTGGCATGTCGCCACAGACCGTGGCGGCTGCCGCCGCGAGGCGGCCGTCCGAACCGTCAAAGCGGCTGCGCCACCAGCGCCAGGAACCCTCCAGTCAACGCCACATTGCCGACAAAGCCGTTGATGCGGGACGCCCGCTCGGGCCCCTGATGATCCCAGAAATTGTGGAACATCGGCGTGGCGACAATCAGGAACAGCACCAGGCACAAGGCGGCGGCAGCGGTCCAGACACCTGATATCACCAGCGCTCCGGAGACGACCTGCAGGACGATACCCAGCCACAGCATCAGCCGCGCCTGCGGCACGCCGCGTGTCGTCATCAGCTGGGTCAGGAAGGTAGCGTTCTGGATGTTGCGCAGACCGGCAAAGACAAAGGCGCCGCCAAGCAGCAGGCGGGCGGCAAACAGAATTTCATTCTCAAAATTTGCCATCATGTTCTTGATCCTCAAACAAAAATGGCACGCGGCGCCCAGGCCGCGCGCCGGTTCGACCGCTCAGGCAGCTTTCGCCGCCGGCATCGGATGAATGGCCTGGAACGGGATGCAAAGCCGGTTCCAGGCGTTGATCATGCCAAGCGCGACAGACAGCTTGACCAATTCCTCTTCCGAGAAATGCTCGAGCGTGCGCGCATAGAGTTCGTCCGAGACACCGTTATCGGCGATCTTCGTCACCGCTTCGGTCCAGGCGAAGGCAGCGCGTTCTCGTTCGGAAAACAGCGGCGATTCCTTCCAGGCGGAGACGAGATAAAGCCGCTGCTCGGTCTCGCCGTCATGGCGCGCCTCGCGGCTGTGCATCTCGACGCAATACGAACAGCCATTGATCTGCGATGCCCGCAGCTTGATCAGATGCAACAGGCTTTCCTCGAGCCCGCATTCGTCGACCGCCTTGTTGAGCGCCGATACCGCTTTCATGATTTCCGGCGCAGCGCCGAAGAATTGCAGCCTCTGTTTCATCGTCTTTGCCTTTCACGCTTGCTTGGTTGAACTCTGCGGTCGCTGATGGCGCTCGACAAAGGCGCAGTTCGCGGCGACTGAACGGGGATCGGCATCGCTCACATATTCCGCCACGATGTCCGACAGCCGGGCCTCGGCAAGAGCGGCGCGATAGGCGCGCTCAGCCTTCATCATCGCGACGCTGATGCCGCAGGGTTTGACATAGGCGGAAGCATCGAGCCTGGCCGGTCCGCGCTGCCGGATTTCGCCGCAGCGAAAGGCCGGATCGCGCCCTTCGACGGCGAGCACGATGTCGAGCAGCGTTATGCGCTCCGCCGGCCGCGCCAGCCGGTAACCGCCCGATGGCCCGGGCACCGATTCCAGTATGCGCGACGCCGTCAGCGCATTGAGATGCTTGAGGAGATAGCTCGGCGACAGGCCGAACGCTTCGGCCATGGCAGCACCCGGCATGGTCGCCGTGCCTTGCACGCCGGCAAGCATCGCGGCGCAATGGATGGCCGCTTCGACACCCTCACCCAGCTTCATTGTGCCGATCTCCAATTCATGGATACAGTTTATCGTGGATAATTATTATCCGCAATAGCCATTTAAAAAAAGCGGCGCATGCAGGCGCCGCTTTTCAAAACGGGCTGCGCCCTATTCCGCAGCCACCTTGGCCATCGGGTTGTTCGGATGCGTCGTCCAGTTGGCGTAGACCGGCGATACCGGTCTGCCGGTGCGCTGGTCCATCACGCCGGCCGCCAGCGGCTCCATGGTGATGCAGTTCTCGACCGGGCAGACATTGACGCAGAGATTGCAGCCGACGCATTCGGCCTCGATCACCTCGAAATGCCTGACGCCGTCGACCATGCTGGTGATCGCCTGGTGCGAAGTGTCCTCGCAGGCGATGTGGCAGCGGCCGCATTTGATGCAGGCCTCCTGGTCGATATGCGCCTTGGCGACGTAGTTGAGGTTGAGATATTGCCAGTCGGTGACGTTGGGCGTGGCGCGGCCGATTATATCGTCGAGCGAGGCATGGCCCTTCTCGTCCATCCAGTTTTCCAGGCCGGCGATCATCTCCTGCACGATCTTGAAGCCATAGGTCATCGCCGCCGTGCACACCTGCACATTGCCGGCGCCGAGCGCCATGAATTCGGCAGCGTCGCGCCATGTGGTGATGCCGCCGATACCGGAGATCGGCAGCCCATGCGTTTCCGGATCACGGGCGATTTCGGCCACCATGTTCATGGCGATCGGCTTCACCGCCGGCCCGCAATAGCCGCCATGCGAACCCTTGCCGTCGATCGTCGGCTCCGGCGCAAAACTATCGAGATTGACGCCGGTGATCGAATTGATGGTGTTGATCAGCGACACCGCATCCGTGCCGCCGGCAAGAGCGGCGCGCGCCGGCTTGCGCACATCGGTGATGTTGGGCGTCAGCTTGGTGATAACAGGCATTCGCGTGTTGGCCTTGCACCAGCGCACCACCATTTCGATGTATTCCGGCACCTGGCCGACGGCGGCACCCATGCCGCGTTCCGACATGCCGTGCGGGCAGCCGAAATTGAGCTCGATGCCGTCAGCCCCCGTCTCTTCGACGACCGGCAGGATCGCCTTCCACGCATGCTCCTCGCAAGGCACCATCAACGAGACGACGATGGCGCGGTCGGGCCAGTCCATCTTGACTTGCTTGATCTCGCGCAGGTTGACCTGCAGGTCGCGGTCGGTGATCAACTCGATGTTGTTGAGGCCGAGCAGGCGGCGATCGGCGCCCCAGATCGCGCCATAGCGCGGACCGTTGACGTTGACCACCGGCGGGCCTTCTTCGCCGAGCGTCTTCCACACCACGCCGCCCCAGCCCGCCTTGAAGGCGCGGATGACGTTGTAGGCTTTGTCGGTCGGCGGCGCCGACGCCAGCCAGAACGGATTTGGCGATTTGATGCCGACGAAATTGTTGCGGATGTCTGCCATGCTCATGCCCTCCCGTTCGAGGTCAGTGCCCGGTGGATCGATTCAGCCGCGTCGCGGCCTTGCGCGACGGCGGAGACGGTGAGGTCGTCGCCGCCAAAGATGCAGTCGCCGCCGGCCCAGACGTTTGGCAGCGAGGTGCGGCCTTCGGCATCGGCCTTTATGCGGCCGGCCTCCAAGGCAAGCAAGGCCCCGCTGCCGTTGAGCGCCGAGGGAATAAAGCTCTGGCCGATCGCCTTGAACACCTGATCGGCGGTAAGCGTCAGCCGCTCGCCGGTGCCGACGAGCTTGTCGCCATCCATCGCCGTATATTCGAGCTCGATGCCCGAGACTTTGCCGCCTTCGGCAATGACCCGCTTCGGCTGCAGCCAGTGACGGATGGTGACACCGTTGGCGGCGGCGAGATCCTGTTCAAATTCGGAGGCGTTCATGTGCTCTTGGCCACGCCGGTAGCAGATCGTCACCTCTTCGGCGCCGAGCAGCTTGGACTGCACCGCCGCGTCGATCGCCGTCATGCCGCCGCCAATGACGACGACGCGCCGGCCAACCGGCAGGCTGGCAAGGTCGCTGGCCTGGCGAAGCTCGGCGATGAACTCCACCGCATTGGTGACGCCTTGCGCCTCCTCGCCATCGGCGCGCAGCGCGTTGACGCCGCCAAGCCCCATGCCGAGAAACACCGCGTCGTAATTCCTGGTCAGGTCCGACAGCTGGTAGTCACGACCGAGCGCCTTGCCGTTCTGAACCTCGATGCCGCCGATCGACAGGACGTAATCCACCTCGGCCTGGGCGAAATTGTCGATGCTCTTGTAGGCGGCGATGCCGTATTCATTGAGACCGCCGGCCTTCGGGCGGGCCTCAAGGATGGTCACCTCATGACCATGGCGGGCGAGCCGATGCGCGGCGGCAAGCCCCGCCGGTCCGGCGCCAACCACGGCGACCGTCTTGCCGGTCGGCTCAGCGCGCCGGTAAAACTGCTTGTCCTGCGCCATCGCGACATCGGTGGCGTAGCGTTGCAGGCGGCCGATCTGCACCGGCTTGCCTTCGGCCACTTCGCGCACGCAGACCTCTTCGCACAGCGTCTCGGTCGGGCAGACGCGGGCGCACATGCCGCCCAAAATGTTCTGGTCGAAAATCGTCTTGGCCGAGCCGATCGGATTGCCGGTCGATATCTGGCGGATGAACAGCGGGATGTCGATCGAGGTCGGGCATGCATTCATGCACGGCGCGTCATAACAGAAATAGCAGCGATCGGACTCGACCAGCGCCTCGTGATGATCGAGCGGCGGATGCAGGTCGGAAAAATTATCCGCATATTGCTCAGGCGAAAGCCGGCCGCCGGCAATGCCCTGCTTGAAATGACCAGTCGCCATTCCGCTTCCCCATTTCTTGTGGTTTTGAGGAAGGCTAACACGTTTTGATTTTTTATCAATTGGTCAATTTTCGATGCAAGCCGCTGAAAAGGCTTGATAAAAACATGATAGATATACTCATGTTTTTATTTCACGCGCGATCACTGTGCAGACAGGAGGCCCATTCCGGGGGCACGGCCGTGAATCGACCTGATCTCGTTCGCGACCAGTTCCTGCAGCCGCCACAAATTGCGATCGCGAATGCCGAATTCTTCCAGATGATGGACGGTGTTGTAGAGATATTCCGCGCCGGACCCGACATGCCCGCACGCCCGCGCCAGCACTTGTGCTACCTTCTCAAGCGGCTGGTTGAGCGACGTGCCCCTGCCGGTCACACCCACCCAGAAGCCCAGCGCCCTTAGCCTGCCTTGAGCCGTATGCACGGGAAGCCACCTGACTGAGCCGATACTCTCGTGATCGCTGATCTCGCGCCGCAGCAATCTTTCGATCTGCAGCGGTTTTTCGCCTTCCGGCAAGCGGTAGATCACGCCGTTGCACCGCCCGCCCCGTTCGAGCGCCATCATCAAGCCCGGCTGCTCGGCACTGCCGCGCCAACGGACCATGTCGAGGCAAAAAGATCGATGCCAGCCGAAAGCGGTGGCGCGCTGCTGTTCGACGGACTCGAAGGCCGGCTTCCAGATCAGCGAGCCATAGGCGAACACCCATAGCGGTCCCTCGTCCGCCTCGCCTGACAGCCGGGAGGCAAGCGTCTGGAAATCCTCATCGGTCAGTTGCGTCCAGCTTCCATCGGGACCGGGATCGGCCTCCTCCCGATGGCATAGCGCGACAAGCTCTGAAGTGAGCGACATCCGGCGCATGGATCAACAACCCTCGTTGGCGGCAAGCAAAGTCGAAAACCGCGACTTGCGCAAGATTACGAATGAGGGGGGCGCCTTGCCGCCATCGATTTCTGGCCCAGATGTCGGATTTCCGTCGCCAAGATCGTCCTAGGATGAATCGAACCACAATCCACAACTGGAAACCGCCCACGACTGGAAACGCAAGGAGCACGACAATGCCAAGTCCCCGATGCCCTTTTTCTGGTACGAACTGATGACCACCGATCTCGACGCCGCCGAAGCGTTCTACACCGCTGTCGTTGGCTGGAAAGCGCAACTCTTCGAGGCGCCCGGCATGCCGCGCTATATCGTCATGAATGTCGGCGAGCGCGGCGTCGGCGGGCTGATGGCGCAGCCGGACGAAGTGCGCAAGATGGGTATGCCGCCAGCCTGGATCGGTTACATCCACACCAGGGATGTCGATGCTTCGACGAAATCGTTGAAGGAAGCCGGCGGTGCGGTTCACCGCGAACCCGACGACATTCCGGGCGTCGGTCGCTTTGCCGTCGTTGCCGATCCGCAAGGCGCGGCCTTCAACTTCCTGCAGCCGGATGGCCCCGACCAGCCGCCGCTGCCATTGGCGACGCCTGGCAACATCGGCTGGCATGAGCTCTATACGACCGACTGGCAGGCCGCGTTCGATTTCTATGCCGGGCAATTCGGCTGGACCAAGGGCGAGGCCATGGATATGGGGCCGATGGGCACCTACCAGCTCTTCGCCGCCGGCGGCGAACCTATTGGCGGCATGATGAACAAGCCCGAGCAGATTCCGGTGCCGGTCTGGCAGTTCTATTTCAATGTTCCGGCCATCGACGCGGCGGCCAAGCGCGTGACCGACAATGGCGGCAAGATCCTGATGGGCCCGATGGAGGTTCCCGGCGGTGGCTGGATCGTGCAGTGCACGGATCCGCAAGGCGCTCATTTCGCGCTGATGGCGCCGGTCAGGTAGGCGTCCTGACCAACCGAGTGCTGCCGCTGGATCATTCCAGCGTCAGCACCGCAACTTTTTGGTGCCGCTGAGTTGGACGGCTATGTGTCGTTCGGCGGCGGCAAGAATTGGGAGCGCGAGTTAGCGAAAGAGCTTCGGGAGCCGGAGGTACCATTCGATCCGGGCGACGTTCTTAGAGCAATTCCAGGAAAAGTGCGTAGCGGTTTTCCGTCCGGAATTGCGTAAGAACAAATACTTAGAGCGGTTCGGCGATTCTATCAAAAGCTGAACCGCTCTAGGCGAAATCTATCGTGCCCATGGCGGAGGCTCACCCGTATTTCGCGCTGATCGCGCCGGGACGCTGAACCAGCCCGATACCTATCAAAATTGAACAGCCGCACCGCACCGTTGGTGCGATGCGAGCAGATGAATTGCCTCAGGGCGCAAAGTCATTCCGGCGCCAGTACAGCAATCTTGAGGGTCTCGTTCTTGGCGCCGCTGAGCTGGACCGTCGCCGGGCCGGCGGCCAGCTTGAAGCGCACGCTCTTGCGAATCCCCGGACAGGTCTTCATACCGCTGAAACCAGCCAATTTTACAGCTTTGCCGTCCTGAACGACATCGACCCAGGCCTCATCGGACAGGCTGATCTGGAGCTCTCCCTCCGGGGGCACGGCCACGCTTGCCGTCGCGCCGAATGTACCGGCTGCCGGCGCGCGTTCCGGCGGAACGGTGAAGCTGATCGTGTCGACCGGCGCCAACGCCACATCTGCAGCCTCGCCGACCGAAAGGTCAGCGCCGGACTGCGCAGCGGGCGCTGCCGCAAACAGAGCCTCCTCGCGCGTCACCGGTCATTTGAAAGCAGCACAGCCGGCGTCGTCGGCCATGGCGACGCTGGTGCCTGCAAGGATAGCGAATAGGCTGACGACGACTTTTCTCATGGCAAACGGAACCCACATGGTTGGAGTGTCTGGCTATCAATACAACTATAGCGATTTTATGCAACCATAGCGAGAAAAATATTGAGGGACGAGGAACATTTCCAATCACCGATTGTTGATGGCAGGCCGTGCGAAGTGAATGGTCCCTTGCCGGGCGATAATCTATGGCCAGTTCGGGGTAAAATGGAGCCTAGATGAAGCTTTTCGACGGTCTCGCCAGATATCAGCGGCAGGCTCTGGCTGTGCTTCGCATCATGACCGCGCTGCAGTTTATGGAGCACGGCACCCAGAAACTGTTCAATTTTCCCGTCAGCGATCATGCCGGCGCCCTGAGCGGCCTATCGCTGACCGCGGGCATCCTCGAATTCGCCGGCGGCATCCTGCTGGTATTGGGGCTGTTCACCAGGCCGGTCGCGTTCCTTCTCAGCGGCGAGATGGCGATCGCCTATTTCATGGCGCACATGCCAAGCGGCTTTTTCCCGGTCAACAATGGCGGCGATGCGGCAATCTCCTTCTGTTTCATCTTCCTCTATCTGGTGTTCGCCGGTCCCGGCGCTTTTGCGCTGGACAACCGCCGCAGCGCTTGAGGCGCCGACAAGCGGCGCCTTCACCCCCGCATCCGCTTGAGATTGGCGTCGAACAGCGGCGACGGCTGCACGCGCGCGCGATAACGCTTACCCAGCAGCTCAATCTCGAAGCCGTCGGCTTCGTCGGCGATCTCTTTCGGCACATAGCCCATGGCCACGGACGTCTTCGAATGGTGCGCGTAGCCGCCTGACGTGACCCAGCCGCGCACGACGCCGTCGAACCAGATCGGCTCGTCGCCGATGACGTCGGCGTCGGCCGCATCGACGACAAAGGCGCGCAGCCGCAGCTTGCCGCCTTGCTGGCGCTCGGCGAGTGCCGCTTGCTTGCCGACAAAATCGGTTTCTTTCCCGTAGGCGACGAAGCGATCGAGACCGGCCTCCAGCGGCCCGTAGATCGGCCGGTATTCGCGCGCCCACGAGCCGTAGTTCTTTTCCAGCCGAAGCGCGTTGAGCGCGCGCGAGCCGAACAGACCGATGCCGAATTCTTCGCCCGCCGCCATCAAGGTCTGGTACGCGGAACGCTGATATTCCGGCGCCACCCAGACCTCGTAGCCAAGATCGCCCGTGTAGCTGACGCGGCCGACCAGACACGGTGCCATGCCGATGTCCATCTTGGCCGCGGCCATGAACGGAAACGCCGCATTCGACACATCCGCCCGCGTAACCTTTGCCAGCACGTCCCGCGCCCTCGGTCCGGCGATCGACAGGCCCGTTAGCTTCGCCCCCAGCGCCTCGATACGGACCGAGCCATCTCGCGGCAGATGGGCCTCAAACCAGCGCATGTGATACTGCTCGGCAATGCCGGAGCCGGCGAGAAACCAGCCCTCCCCGTTGGAATTGGGGTTGCCGAGATTGGCCAGCGAGAAATCGCCGATCAGCCTGCCGTCTTCCTTCAGCATCGGCGCCAGCGTCATGCGGCCGGGTCTTGGCAGCTTGCAGGCAAGCAGGCGGTCGAGCCAGACCGCAGCGCCCTCGCCGGTCACCCTATATTTGGCGAAGTTCGAAATCTCCGACAGGCCGACACTTGTCCGCACCGTTCTCACCTCGTTTGCGACATGCTCAAAATCGCTTGAGCGCCGCCACGAGAACTCATCTTTGACGCCCTCGGGCGCATACCAAAGCGGCACTTCCAGTCCAAAGGCCACGCCCCATTGCGCGCCCTTGGCCGACAAGAGGTCGTAGACCGGCGTGGTCTTGAGCGGCCGCCCGGCAGGCAGCTCCTCATTGGGGAAGCGGATGGAAAAACGCCGCGAATAATTCTCGCGCACCTTGGCGTTGGTGTAGGCCATCGTTGCCCAGTCGCCGTAGCGCGAGACGTCCATCGCCCAGATATCGGCGCCGGGGTCACCCTCGATCATCCAGTTCGACAGTGCGAGGCCGACGCCGCCGCCCTGCGAAAAGCCGGCCATGACGCCGCAGGCGACCCAGAAGCCCGGCAGGCCGCGCACCGGCCCGACCAGCGGGTTGCCGTCCGGCGCGAAGGTGAAGGGACCGTTGATGATCTGCTTGATGCCGGTGTTCTGGAAGGCCGGGAAATGCCTGAAGCCGACTTCCAGCGACGGCGCGATGCGGTCGATGTCGGGCTCCAGCAGTTCGTGGCCGAAATTCCACGGCGTGGAAAATTCGGACCATGGCTTGTTGGCCTTCTCATAGGTGCCCATCAGCATGCCGCCGCGCTCCTGGCGCAGATAGAGCTCGCCGTCGAAATCGACCGCGTGGATGATCTCCGTGCCGGTCTTCTGGTTCCAGGCGGCGACTTCCGGCATGTCCTCGGTGATCAGATACATGTGCTCCATGGCCAGCACCGGCAGCTCCAGCCCGACCATGCGGCCGACCTCGCGCGCCCACAGACCGCCGGCATTGACGACATGCTCGGCCACCACCTCGCCTTTGTTGGTGATGACGCGCCACAGCCCGTCGGCGCGGCGCACGATGTCCTCGACCTTGGTGAAGCGCTCAACCTCGGCGCCAAGCTTCCTCGCAGCCTTGGCATAGGCATGGGTGACCCCTGAAGGATCGAGGTGGCCATCCTCCTTGTTGCGGACAGCGCCGACGAACTGCTTCGGGTCGAGCAGCGGCATCAGCTCGGCCGCTTCGTTAGGCGAAATCTCCTCGAGATCGATGCCGAGATAGCGGCCCTTGGCGACGACGCCGCGCAGCCAGTCGAGCCGCGCCTCGGTCGCCGCCAGAAGCACGCCGCCGGTCAGATGCACGCCGGTCGCCTGGCCGGACAGTTCCTCGATCTCCTTGTGGAGCGAGATCGTGTATTTCTGCAGCTTGGCGACGTTGGGATCGCCATTGATCGTGTGCATGCCGCCGGCCGCATGCCAGGTCGAACCGGAGGTCAGCTCATCGCGCTCCAAAAGCACGACGTCGGTCCAGCCGTGACGCGCCAGATGGAACAGCACGGAACAGCCGACGACACCGCCGCCTATGACCACGACCTTTGCATGCGATTTCATGGGTTTTCTCGTTATTTCAATGAGTTGGAGGGGAACGATGAATCGGGACGGGAGGAGCCAAGCCACCCCCCTCTGGCCTGCCGGCCATCTCCCCCTCAAGGGGGGAGATCAGCAGCGACGGCGCCGCCATGCTTCTTTCAACGTTGGTGATTGGCGAAGGAAAACGTGACAGCCAATCTCCCCCCTTGAGGGGGAGATGTCCGGCAGGACAGAGAGGGGTATACGAGCGCAAACCTGTGGCCATCACGGCTCACCCGCCCCAATCGCTTCCTTGCGCTTCGCCACATACGCCTCCAGCGCCTCGCGCACAGAAATATCCATCGTCGGCTCGACATAATCTTCCAGCGCTTTCTTCCACAGCCGCGTTGCGCGCGCCGTGGCGTCGAGCCCGCCGGCCTCTTGCCACGCCTCGTAGTTCTGCCAGTTGGAGAGCATTGGCTGGTAGAAGGCGGTGGCGTAGCGCTCCAGCGTGTGCGGCTCGCCGAAGAAATGGCCGCCGGTCGGCACAGCACCCAGCGCCTCGACGGCGAGTTCCGCCTCGTTGACTTCGATCGGGCGCAAAAATTCCATCATGTGCTGGATCATCTCGACGTCGATAATGAACTTCTCGAACGACGCGGTCAGCCCGCCTTCCTGCCAGCCGGCTGCGTGGTAGACGAGATTGCCGTGGCCGAGCACCGCGCCCCACAGCGCCATCAGCGTCTCATAGGCGCCTTGCGCGTCGGCGGCGTTGGAGGCCGAACCCGGCGTTGTCCGGTAGGGCAGTCCGTAACGCCTCGCCAACTGCCCGGAAGCGATGTTGGCCTTGGTGTTCTCCGGCGTGCCGAAGGCCGGGGCGCCGGACTTCATGTCGACATTGGATGTGAAGGCGCCATACATGACCGGCGCGCCGGGTCGGACAAGCTGCGTCAAGACCACGCCGAACAATGCCTCGGCGTTCTGCTGCGCGAGCGCGCCGGCAAGCGTCACCGGGCTCATCGCGCCCATCAGCGTGAACGGCGTCACCGCGACCGACTGGCCGAACTCGGCCATGGTCATCAGGCCTTCGGCCATCATCTCGTCGAAGCGGCGCGGCGAGTTGACCGAGATGATGGTGGTGACGCCGGGATCATCGCGCATCTCATCAAGCGTCAGCCCTCGCGAAATCGCCATCATTTCGATGCCGTCGAGCGCCCTGCCCCGGCCGATCGCCGAGACGTGAAAACTTTTGTCGGTCAGCGTCAGATTGGCGAAGTAGGTGTCGAGATGGCGTGAATTGGCCGGCAGGTCGACAGGCGCGCAGACCTGATTGCCCAGCATGTGGATGCAGTTGAAATGCTGCGCCAGCCGGGTGAGATCGTCATAGTCGCGCAAGTTTCCGGCGCGGCGGCCACGTTCCATGTCATGCACATTGGGCGGTCCGGCGACCAGAGTGAAGTTGATGGTGTTGCCGCCGAGATGGACGGTATGGGCCGGGTTGCGCGGCGTAAGCCGGTAGCTCGACCGCGTCGTCTTCAGTGCCTCGTCGACCATGCCCCGGTCGATGCGGATTGTCATCGGCGCATGATCGACCTTGGCCCCGGCCTTCTCGAACAGCGAAAGCGCTCGCGGGCTCATCACCTCGATGCCGAAATTCTCCAGAATGTGCATCGACGCCTGGTGGATCGCCTCGATCTGGTCGGCCGAAAGCATCGCCATTGGCGGATAGGGATTGGTGACGCGCCGCAGCGGCAGTTGCGGGATGGCAACCGGTCCCCTGTTGCTGGTTCGCTCGGCGCCGCGCTTGCGTCTCGGTTCGGTCATGCGGCGCATCAAAGCGCCAGCACGAGGATCGGGCTGTCAGAAATCCGCCACCTTCGGGCGTGATTTTAGCCAAGGCGGCATTTTGGGAATTTCATTCCAACAAAAGCGACAGAAAACGTCGGAATATCCATCCTCGCTGTGCCCCGGCCAAAGCAGCCGATGAGCCGTTAAGAAACGCCGCAAGATTCCCTTTATGTTTTCGGCCTAATCCTCCTCCGATGCGTAGGTCAAGTTTTAGTAAAATTGTAGCTGTTACCGTGCTGCTCGTGCTGTCGGCCTGCGCGACGCCGCCGAGCCATATCAACGATGTCTGCGCCGTCTTCGACCAGAATGACGGTTGGTTTGACAACTGGCAGGCAGCGGCCGAACGCGCCGAGCAGAAATACGGTGTGCCAGTTCCTGTGCTGATGGCGACGGTGCGCAAGGAATCCGGCTTCAAGAGCAATGCCAGGCCGCCGCGCACCAAGCTTCTCGGCTTCATTCCCTGGAAACGTGTCTCCAGCGCCACCGGCTTCTCGCAGGCGCTCGACGGCACCTGGGCGCAGTACCAGAGCGAGACGGGCAGCTGGGCGGCGCGCCGCACCAGGTTTGCCGATGCCGTCGATTTCGTCGGCTGGTACCATTCCAAGACATCAGACACGCTCGGCATCGCCCGCAACGACACCTATAATCTCTATCTAGCCTATTATCTCGGCTGGACAGCCTACGGCCGCGGCAATCGCGGCGACGCCGGCGTGCAGCGCTACGCGCGGGCCACCGAGCAGATGGCGCAGGACTACGCCGCGCAGCTACGCCAGTGCGCGCGTTGACGGCGCCACGGATCTAACCCTCCGTCAGCTTCGGCCGCTTTCCATGTGGACGCTTGGGCGGGGTGCCGGCAAAGCCCGGACCCACACCTTGCGGCGCGTCGTCCGGCACGCCTTCATTGGCGGCATGCTCCTTGTCGAACTTGATCACCGGCTCCATTTTCGCCAGCACATCGTCGGCAAGCCAGCACAGGCTCATATGGCCGTCGCCGAGATGCTTGACCGGCGGCACCTGCGTCTCGCAAAGATTGTCCGGCACCAGCTTCTTGTAGCCGCATCGCGTCTGGAACGGACAGCCGGTCGGCGGGTTCATCGCTGACGGAATGTCGCCCTCCAGCACGATGTGCTTCTTGATCACACTGGTGTCGGCGATCGGGATCGCCGACAGCAGCGCCTCGGTATAGGGATGATAGGGCGGCGAAAAGATCTGGTCGGTCGTGCCCTGCTCGACGATATAACCGAGATACATGACGACGACCCGGTCGGCGATGTAGCGCACCACCGACAGATCGTGGCTGATGAACAGCATCGTCGTCTTGTTCTTGCGCTGGATGTCCATCAAAAGCTCGGTCACCGCCGCCTGCACCGACACGTCGAGCGCCGAGACCGGCTCGTCGGCTACCACCACCTTGGCGTCGCCGGCAAAGGCCCGCGCCACGCCGATGCGCTGCTTCTGGCCGCCGGAAAGCTGGCGCGGCTTGCGGGTCTCGAACGCCCGCGGCAGCTTCACCAGGTCGAGAAGCTCCAGCATGCGCTTGCGGCGGTCGGCGACGGTGTTGCCGACGTTGAACTTTTCCAGCGTGCGGATGATCTGCGAGCCTACCGAGTGGCTGGGATTGAGCGTGTCGAACGGATTCTGGAACACCATCTGGATCGACGACACCGTCTCGACGCTGCGCTTCTCGACGCCGGTCGACTCGATCCGCTTGTTGCCGAGCGTCACAGTGCCGGAGCTTGCCGTCTCCAGCCCGAGCAGCACCTTGGCCAGCGTCGACTTTCCGCAACCGGACTCGCCGACGATGGCGACGGTCTCGGATTCGCGTGCCATGAAGGAGATCGTCTCGTTGGCCTTGACGACGCGGCCTTCGCTTGACCCGAACACTTCGCTGCCGCCGACCTTATAGTATTTCCTGAGGTCCTCGATCTTGAGCACCGGCGCGCCGGGCTCGACGCGCTCGTTGACCTTCTTGGCGCCGGGCGGCAGCGCTTCCCAGTCGATCTCGTTGAAGCGCACGCAGCGCGAAAAATGGCCTTCATGGCCGTCGACAGCGATCATCGGGATTTCGGCGGCGTTGCAGACGCCCTCGACGAAATGGTGGCAGCGGGGGCCGAAATTGCAGCCCTTCGGCCGCTCGTGCGGCAGCGGCAGTTGCCCCGGTATAGAGATCAGAGGCCGAGAATTCTTGTCGGCGCCGGGCAGCGGGATCGAGCGGAATAGGCCTTGCGTGTAGGGATGGCGCATTCGGTCGAAGACGTCCTTGATCTTGCCGGTCTCCACCGCTTCGCCCGAATACATCACCGTGATGCGGTCACAGGTTTCCAGGATCAGGCCAAGATTGTGCGACACGAAGATCATCGAGGTGCCGAACTTCTCGCCGAGCCCCTTGACCAGGTCGACGATGCCGGCTTCCACCGTCACGTCGAGCGCGGTCGTCGGCTCGTCGAGCAGGAGCAGCGCCGGCTTCGACAGCAGCGCCATGGCGATGACGATGCGCTGTTGCTGGCCACCGGAAAGCTGGTGCGGAAAGGAGCGCATCATGCGCTCGGGATCGGGCAGCCTGACCGAGCGCACCATTTCCAGCGCGCGTTTATAAGCCTCTTCCTTCGACACTTTGTCGTGGATCAGCGGCACTTCCATCAGTTGCTGGCCGACCTTCATCGCCGGGTTCAGACTGGCCATCGGCTCCTGGTAGATCATTGCGATCTTGTTGCCGCGGATGGCGCGCAGTTCCTCGTCGGACAGGTCGCCCATGTCCTTGCCCTGGAATTTTATCCGGCCGCCGACGATCTTTCCGATGTTGGAGAGGTCGCGCATGATGCCGAGCGACACGGTCGACTTGCCGCAGCCGGATTCGCCGACGATGCCCATCGCTTCGCCGGGCATGACCGTGCAGGAGAAGTCCATAACGGCCGGTATCTCACCCTTGCGGGTGAAGAAGGAGATCGACAGGTTCTCGATCTCGATGATCGGCCCATTGGTCGGCTTGGCGGGATTTCGAACTGCCTCATTCATGGGTCGCTCCAATCCTGGTTCTTCTAAGTAGGGTCGAAGACCCGTCCATCAATCTTTCATCGATTGTTCACGCAGCGAGTCTGCCAGGAGATTAAGGCCCAGCACGAACGACATCAGCGCGATCGTCGGCGGCAGCGCCGGATGGATGAAGGACCGCAGCAGCCGGCTGGCATCCTTGATCGCGGTGCCCCAGTCCGGGCTCTCTGGCGCCAGCCCCAAGCCGAAATAGCCGAGCGTGCCGAGCAGGATCGTGGTGTAGCCGATACGAAGGCAGGCATCGACGATCAGCGGCCCGCGCGCATTGGGAAGTATCTCCCACAGCATGATGTACCAGGGCGATTCACCGCGCGTCTGCGCCGCCGCCACATAGTCGCGCGTTTTGATGTCCATGACCAGGCCGCGCACGATGCGGAACACGCCGGGGCTGGACGCGAACACCACCGCCACGAAGATGTTGAGCTGGTTGGGATCAATGTGGATGATCCTGAACGGGTCGGCGTCGAAGACGAGGCCGGCGTAGACCCAGCCGCCAATGATCAGCGTCAGCCCCAGGAGGATGTACAGGCGGTCGGGCCGCTTCTTGTAGCGCGTCCAGAATAGCACGCTGAAGAAGATGATCGGGAACAGGAAGAACAGGCCGGCCATCATGTAGGGAATCGGTGTCTCCATGATGCCCGGCGTCACCAAGAGGTAGAACAGGAGGATCACCGGGAAGGCGAGCACCAGATTGGCGAGGAAGGACAGCACGGTGTCGATCCTGCCGCCGTAATAGCCGGCCGGCAGGCCGAGCGTGATGCCGACCATCAGCGCGAAACCGGTCGCCGCCGGCGCGATGATCAGCACGATCTGGCTGCCATAGACCATGCGGCTGAACACGTCGCGGGCAAGCTTGTCGCCGCCGAACAGGTAGACAAGTCCGGATTGCGGCTCGACCGCGCCCGGCAGCGCGTCCTTCATGATCGGGATCTGGACAAGCGGATTGAAGGGCGAGATGGTCGACGCGAAGATCGCCGTGAACAGCCAGAATAGGCAGATGCCGACGCCGACGATGCCGACGCTACTGTCGAACAGCTGACCGTAGAGGCCAAGCCTCTTCTTGTAGGCGAAGCTCGCCCCCATCACCAGGACGAGAGCGATCCAGACCGGCCAGAAACGCGCAAGCACGCCAAGCACCACGTTGAAGGCGCCGATATATTCAAGCTGCATCCGCCCGATCCCCTATTGAACTCTGATACGCGGATTGAGAAACGCATAGCCGACATCGGAAATGAGCTGCGTGATCAGGACGATGAACACCGAGACCAGGGAGCAGCCGAGCAAAAGATCGATGTCGTTGTTGCCGGCCGCCTCGACCAGCGTGTAGCCGAAGCCTTGATAGCGGAACATCACCTCGACGATGACGACGCCGGTGAGCAGCCAGGGAAATTGCAGCATGATGACAGTGAACGGCGCGATCAGCGCGTTGCGCAGCGCGTGCTTGACCACGACGCTGCCGAAGGAGAGGCCCTTCAACCGGGCGGTGCGGATATATTGCTGCGTCATCACCTCGACCATCGAGGCGCGGGTCATGCGGGCGATGTAGCCGATACCGTAGATCGCCAGCGTCATGACAGGCAGCGTGAAGTTGTAGAAGGTGATGCCCCGGCTGGCCGAAGCCGCCGAACCGTTCAGCAGGCCGAGCCATGAGGCGAAGATGACGGTAAAAATGACGCCCGACACATATTCGGGCGTCGCCGTCGAGGCGATCGAGGCGACGGACAATGTCCGATCGGTTCGCGACCCCTCGCGCATGCCGGCGAGGATGCCGATCAGAAGCGAAATCGGCACCATCACCACAAGCACCCAGAACATCAGGATGCCGGTGGCGCCGAGCGCCGGGAAAAGCTTCGACGCGACCGTCGTCTTGAACTTGGTCGAGCAGCCGAAATCGCCCTGCAACACGCCGGAGAACGTCGGCTCGACAGGATCGTTGCAGAAGGAAAAACGTCGCCCGGGCTTGCCCGTTGCCGGGTCTGTGACCGGCTGCTTGGGCACGACACCCAGCCATTGGCCGTAGCGGGAGAAGAAATTCTGGCGGTAGCCATGATTGACCAGCCAGCTTTCGAGCTGCTCGGCCGAGGTGTGCATTTCGGTCTGGCTAATCGCCAGCTTTTTCAGATTGGGGTCGAGATTGATCAGGAAGAACACGACCAACGTCAGGCACAGCATCGTCAATGCCATGGTGCCGAGGCGTCGAAGGATGAAAGAAAGCATGGCGGTCCCCTGCCGGTCTGGTTGGGGTTGAGGCCGGCTTGGAACCAGCTCAGCCGCTATCGGCGGAGCTGGCTGTCAAACGGACCCTCAGAATGCGATCAACCGTGTCTTATTGCACGCCCTCATCCGAAGAGTTTGCGCTTTTTTGCTGCGCCGACTTTCGGTTGTGGGATCATGCATGGCGTGGGTGGAAGGGGCGAACCGCCCCTTCCACGATCGATCCGATCAGGCCTCGTCGAGCCAGACCTTGCCGTAATCGCGCTCGAAGGTCGGGTGCATGGCGTAGTTCTTAACCGCCGCGACCGAATGGCTGTACAGCTTGCGCCAGTAGGGCTGGATGATGATGCCGGAATCCTGCAGGATCTGCTCGATGTCCTTCATCATCTCCTTGCGCTTGGCGGCGTCGGCGACCGAAAGCGCGGCGTTGAGCTTGGCATCCCACTCGGGATTCGACCAGGCAGTTTCGTTCCAGGCTTCTCCGGTGCGGTAGCCGATCGCCAGAACCTGGACGCCGAGCGGCCGCATGTTCCAGTTGGTCATCGACAGCGGATACTTCGTCCAGTCGTTCCAGAACGTCGAACCCGGCAGCACCGTGCGCTTCACCTTGATGCCGGCGTCGCGCATCTGCGCGGCGATCGCATCGCCGGTGTTCTTGTGCCAGTCTTCGTCGACCGTGATCAGCTCGTGCTCGAAATCGGCCTGCCCGGCTTCCTCCATCAGCGCCTTTGCCTTAGCCGGATCGCGGGCAATCTTCGGCAGCTCGTAATATTCCGGATGGATCGGGGCGACATGGTGGTTTTCGGCGACAGTACCGGCATCGCCACCCCCCAGCTGGAGCACGACAGCGTTGTCGACTGCGAGCTGCAGCGCGTTGCGGACCTTCTGATCATCATAAGGCTTGTTGGCCACGTTGGTGCGGCAGACGATGGTCGCTGCGGTGACCACCTCGTACTTGACCAGGTCGACACCGTCGAGGATCGACACATAGTCGGCTGACGTCTCGAAATTGGTATGGACCTCTCCCGATTCGAAGGCGCTGACCGTGGCCGCCGGATCGGTGCCGTAGTCGATGAACTCGATGCCGTCGAGAAAGACCTCGCCGTCCCACCACTTGTTGTCTTCGCGGCGCTTGTAGACGACTTTCTGGCCGACATCGTAGGAGACGAGCTCGAAGGGGCCGGTGCCGATCGGGCAGGCTTTGAAATCGCCACCCTTTTCGTCGAAGGTCTTGTGGACGACGAGACCGGGATAGTCGCACACGTTGGGGATGAGGGCGATATCCGGCGTGCTGAGCTTCAGCTTCACCGTCAAATCGTCGACCTTGGTGACTGCGCTCTCATCCAGCTTGTCGTCCTTGACCAGCGAGCCGAGACGGCCGGGCATGGAATTGCCTTCGGCCTTCTTGTCGGCCCAACGCTTGAAGTTGAAGATGACATCGTCTGCGGTGAACGGATCGCCGTTGTTCCAGGTGACGCCCTGGCGCACATGCAGCGTGTACTCGGTGGCATCGTCGTTGACGTCCCAGCTCTCGAGCAGGTAGGGGCGGAACGTGTATTCGTTTGTGTACTTGACCAACGGCTCGAGCGCCTGGCGCTCGGCATTAGCGATTTCCGACCAGTCGGCCTTGCGCGGATCCTTCGGATCCTTGATCCACATAGCGACCTTCAATATGCCGCCCTTCTTGCCCTCCACGTCCTGCGCTCTCGCCGGCGTCGGGTCGGCGAGGCCGAGCATGCCATAGGCCATCGCCGTGGACGCGCCGAAGACGCTGGCCAAAGCGAGAAACTCGCGGCGATCGACACGTCCGGCCCTGGCTTCTTCGGCCATTACGTGGATGTGATCCGGAACGCGATCGCCATTACTCTTGTAGATTGTCATCACGAACTCCCATTGTTGGCTTTCTGCCTTTTACCATTCCGCATCCGGGCCATGATGTCAAAAACGGCACGGATTGGGAACATGCCAAGGAATGTGCAACTTTGGAAGGGAAGCAGTTCGCGTGATAACGACAGTCTTGGCGCAAAATTGCTATTGCCCGGCAGATTTCGCTCGAATATCCGGCATCGATTAAACTGAGACATTCACTACAGCGCCGCGCGTCCTCGTGGACGCGCAAAGGACGCTGTAGCGCTTTGATTTTGCGCATAATCTTTTGCCGAAAATCGATTTCGATTTTCGGGGTCATGCGCGAAGGTCTGCACGGCGCCAGTTGATCGCGGATGTCGTGCAAAAACGGCGGCGGCGGCAGGCTTCAGTACTCGCGCTCGTAGAAAACGCCGCCCTTGGCTTCGCCGGCGTCGGTGGCCTCGCCGCGCAATTTGACGCCGCGCCCGACGTCGAGATCGATCGCCGCCTTGCCCGAACCCGGCTTGTCGCCTTTCTGGATCGTCACATAGGTGCGGTCGTTGAGATATTTGCCGGCCGAGACCGCGGTGCCGCCCTCCTCGTCCGTGATGACGTCGAGATCGTCGACGCCGATCGCGCTGCGCAGGTTCTGGAGCAGCGACGTCGAGCCGCCGACACCGGCCAGTTGCGCGGCGGCTTCGGCAAGCTGGGCGATCTGCAGCGGCGACAGGTTCGACATCGAGCGGCCGAAAATCAGTTGCGCCAGAACCTCGTCTTCCGGCAGCGCCGGCACCGACGAGAAATTGAATTTCGGATTGGTCGCCTCGCCCGATACCACGATGGTGACGGTGGCGCTGCTCGTCGTCGATGTCGCTGTGAGGTTGAGATAAGGCACCAGAGACCCTGAAAAGCCGACCGTGCCTTCGGTGAAGGTCAGCCGCTTGGCAAGGATCGTCAGCCGCCCGCGCTGCAAGGTGAAGGTGCCGACCGCTTGCGGCGACGACGCCGGGCCGGTCAGCCGCAGCGAGCCGCCAAGCTCGGCATCGACGCCCCTGCCCTGGATGAATATCTGGCTCGGCGCGTTGACCGTGACATCAAGATTGAGGCCGCTGCCACCGCTGCTGCCGCTCGCCGTCGCCGGGCGCAACGCCTTGTCCTGCGCGCGCACGGCGGCCGGTGCATTCTTGTGCTTGACGTCGAGCGCCGCCAGCGAGCCCGGCAGTTTTTCGGGAACGGTGATGACGGTCTTGGCCAGGTTGACCGTGCCCGAAATCACCGGCGCCGATGCGAGCGGACCCCTGATAGTCAGGTCGCCGCCGAGATTGGCGGTGACCACCCTGCCGTCGGTGTAGCGGCCGTCGACGAGCTTGACCGTCAGGTCGGCCGGAAAACCTTGCGCCGGAACGATGCCGACGGTGCCGCTGGCAGACAGGCTGCCGCGCGTCGACAGCGTGCCGGTCAGGCGGTTGATTCTGGCGACGCCGCCGCCGATTGCGACATCGGCGGCGATATCGTTGATCGCAAGGCCCGAGCGTGCATCGATCAAACGGGCACCTGACGTGCGGACCGTGCCTGAGATCACCGGCGATGTCGCCGGGCCGCGCACCTGCAAATTGACGTCGGCCGTGCCGCTCAAGGACAGGCCTTGCGCAGCGAGTGTCCGAGTGAGGAAGGCGAACGGCACCTTGCCGGAGAAGTCGAGATCAAGGGTGGGCGTGCCTGATGTCGTCATCGTGCCGCCGCCCTTGAGACCGAGGCCGGCGCCGTCGCTCATGTCGGCGTCGAAGGCCAGTCTGTTGCCCGAATATGTGCCGGAGGACGAAACACCCATGCCGCCGAAACCGGCACCGCGGGTCTGCGACGTCTGGACGCCTGCGGCGTCGATCTTGAAGGCAACGGCCGGATTGGCCGGCGCGCCCGTCACCTTAACCGTGCCCGAGATCGAGCCGGCGGCATCGAGGCCCGGCGAGAAACTGTTGGCGAGCGAGATCGGCACCCGGGCCAGCGTCGCGTTGAGATCGAGCGCCTGCCCAGCTTTGCCCGTGACCGTCGCCGTGCCGCCGCCGAGGTTGAGCACGAGCCTGTCCAGGTTGGTGGTGCCGTTGGCGATGGTGATGGTCGAGGCCTGGGCGATCGCCGCCTTGATGCCACGCATGGTCGCCTCGCCGGAGGTGAGCTCGACCGTCGTCGTGCCACTGGCGATCCTGACGCGGCCGGCGGCCCTGGCCGGAATATCCTTGACGGTGGCGCCGCCGGAAAAGCCGGTCCAGTCGGCCTCGCGCGTGAGGTCGACATCGATGCCGCGAATGACGGTGCCGCCGGAGGTGACGCTGTCGGCACGGATTTTTCCGGAGATCACTGGCGCGGCGAGATAATTGGCGATCTGCGCATCGATAGTGACCGTCTTTGCCGAAAGATCGCCGCGCGAAATCGAAGCCGTCGAAGCCTTGATGGTGACTTCAGGCGCATTGCCGGTCTTCGAGAAGACGATCGTGCCGCGCACGTCGCCTTCCGCCTTTTCCAGCGCAAGCGCTGCGAGCGGTCCGATATCAGGCAGGTCGAGCGCCACGGTGCCATCAGGCACGAAGGCATTGTCAAGTGCCAGGTCGCCCGATATCCGGTTCTTGCCGAGCGACAGCAGAAGCCCGTTGATGGCGCGCTTGCCGTCGGACGTCGCCAGCACGGCACTGCCTTGCAGGGCCTGGCCCGCGACATTTCCGGTCAGTTGCACATTGGCCGCCGGGTTGGCGGCATCGGCCTTGCCGGTGGCGGTGAGCCTCAGCCCGGTGATCTCGCGTTCAGCCACCGAAAGCCGGTCGCTGTTCACCGTCAGCGACAGGTCGGGCGCCGTGCCGGCGCCTTGCGCGTTGAGCGCGAAAGCGATGGCGCCCTTGGCATCCCCGGACAGAAGCGAGATGTCGGCCAGCACGCCCTTGATGTCGGCGGCGAGTTTGTTGTCGGCAAGGCTGGCCTGCCCGTCGGCGGTCAGCGCGCCGGATACCAGCCGGATCGCGTTGGCGGTGACATTGCCATTGGCGTCGCGCTTCAGCGCGGCACTGAGTTCCGTCCGCTCCGCGAGCACACCGCGCGCTGCCGCCGGCAGCGCTGCGGAAGCCGCATCCGCGCTAAGGTTGAGATCGATGGCGCCGTCGGCCAGCGAGACCCTTCCGTTGAAGCCGGTGTTCAGCGCGTCGCCCGTCACCGACCCGCTGTCGATGACGATGGTGTCAGCGGCGAGACTGCCCGCGACCTTGGCGGTGATCTTGCCGGCGATCAGCGGCGCGATGGTCGGATTGTCCAGGCCGATCTTGTCCGCCGTCACCGTGCCGGAGATCGGCCCTGTCCGGCTTTTCACGTCGAAGGCGTCCGAGTGCAATGCCAAGGTGAGCCTCTCGACCTTGGTAAAGTTCGTCGCGACCGAAGGCAGGACAGCGGAGATATCGAGCTTCGACTGCGTGCCCTGCCCCGCAGCCTTTACCGAAAGCGCCTGCAGCTCGAGCTTGACCGGGCTTTCGGTGCTGCCAAACGCCAGCGGCAGGCTCGGGCCGGTCGAGGCCAGGTCGAGCGCAAAATCGCTGATGCCGTTCGGATTGATGGTGCCGGCGGCCTTGCCGGAAACTTTATCTCCGGTAAGCGTCGCTTGATCGATGGCGATGCCACTGGCGGATGAGAAGCTGCCTGCCGCATCGACATTGAGCGGACCGAGTCCCGCCTGGCGTGTCTGGCTGGTTTCGGCACCGTTGAGTTGCGCATTGAAACGAATGTCGGGGGCAGCCGACGGTCCCGTCACTTGCGCCGTGCCGCCGAGCGTGCCCGCGGCGTCGAGGCCGGGGGAAAAATCATTGGCAAGGGCGGCCGGCAGCGCTGAAAACTCTGCCGCGAGGTCGAGCGTCTGGCCGGCAGTGCCGGACACGGACACCGATCCGCCGCCGACATCGAGCATCAGCCTCTCAATGCTGGCTGTGCCATTGGCGATGCTCAAGCTCGACGGCTGTGTGATCGCTGCCTTGATGCCGCGGATGGTCGCTTCGCCCGAGGCGATCTCGACGCTGGTCGTGCCGTCCGCGATCTTCACCCGGCCTTCGGCTGTGGCCGGAATGCCAGATACGGTGGCGCCGCCGGAAAACCCGGTCCAGTCGCCGTCACGCTTCAAATCGACCCCGATGCCGCTGATGACGGTGGCCCCGGATGTGACCGTATCGGCCTTGATCGAGCCGGAGATCGCCGGGGCCTTGAGATAGTTGGCGACCAGTGCGTTGACGGCAATGGTCTTTGCCGCCAGATCGCCGCGCGAAATAGACCCGCTCGTCATATCGATCGCAACCATCGGCGCGCCGCCATCATTCGAGAGGCGGATGCTGCCCTGCACGTCGCCCGCCGCCGCCTGACCGGCAAGGGCGGCCAGCGGGCCGATATCGGACGCTTCGAGTGTCAACGTCCCGAGCGGCAGCAAGCTGTCGTCGAGAGCGAGATCACCCGAGATCTTGTTGTCGGCCAGCGACACGCTAAGCCCGTTGATGGAACGCTTTCCGTCACGCGTGACCAGTGATGCCCTGAGATCGAGCGGCTGGTCGTCGACGGATCCGGTCAGTGAGACATCGGCGGCGGGGTTGGCGATGTCGGCCTTCCCGGTCGCCGCCAGCTTGATCGTCTTGACCGTATGACCGGACGCCGTCAGGCTGTCGCTGTCGGCCGAGACCGAGAAATCCGGCGCCGTGCGCGCGCCGCTCGCCGTCAGCGCGAAATCGACGGCCCCGCCGACGGGTATGCCAACCATGGGCGACAGCACCGAAACGTCACCGAGCGTGCCCTTGATGTCGGCCTGGATGTCGGTGCCCGTCGCGCTGGCGGTGCCGCTGGCGCTGAGCGTGCCCGAAGTGAATTGCAGCGCATTGGCGGCAAAGGAACCCTGCGGATCGCGGGTCGCCGTCGCCGAGAATGTCACACGCTCGCCGAGAACCGAGCGGATCTGCGGCGGCAGCGCGGTCGAGACGGCATCGGCATTCATCTTGAGCGTCATCGCCAAATCGGCCAGCGTCACCCTGGACGTCACCGAGGCGTTGAGCGCGTCGCTGCGCAGCGTGCCTTGATCGACGACGATCTCGGCCTTGCTGACCGATCCGGCGAGGTCCGCTGTCACCCTGCCGGTCACCAGCGGCGCCAGCGTCGCCACGTCCGTGTTCAGGCCACCGGCCGCAAGCTTGATGGTGACCGGTCCGCTGCGGTCCTGGATGTCGAAGCCGTCGGAATGGATTTCAGCCGTCAGATCGTCCACCCGCGTGCCGCCCGCCACCACCGAGACCAGAGACGCGCCGATGTCGACGATCGGCGCCTTGCCGCCGCCGAACGCGCGGGCCGTGGCGCCGGTGATCGCGACGGTCACCGGCTGCGCCGCAGTGCCGAGGCTGAGCACAATCGGCGGGCCCTTGGCGGCGAGCTCCACCGAAAGATCGCTGGCGCCATTGGGGTCGATGATGCCCGCGGCGGTGCCGTGCACCGCATCGCTGTCGATATTGGCGCGCTCGACTTCGACGCCGCCCGTCACGATCGCGGTTCCGGCGAGGTCGAAGCTGGTTTTGCCGGTAAACAAGGGTTTTATATTGTCGGGTATGAAGCGCTGGAAGTCGCCATCGCCCTTGGCCTCGACATAGTTGCCCTTGTCGGTGAGCTGGTGGCGGCCGGTGAGTTGGGTGACGATCTGGCCGTCGACGACGAAGGTGCCGATGCCGCTCCAGTTGGCGACCGGCCCCGTGCCCGTGACGACGATGTCGACCGGAGGCGCATCTGGCAAATTGAGCAGATTGGCGATGATGCCGCCGGCCGGCTCGGACGCCTTCAGGTCGAGGTCGAGCTTGTTGTCGGCGGGTGCGAAATGGATGTTGGCGTCGACCTTGCCTTGCTTGCCATCATGGCGGGTGATGTTGAGGTTCGTTTCGAGCGCCAGTGGCGCCGCGTCGGCCTTGAACGCACCCTTGGCCGCCAGCTCTGCGATGCCGCTGCCGGCCAGGGCCTGCCCGAGCGCAATTTCTGGCAGGTCGATCTGCTTGATGTCGAGCGACACCGGCAGTGTGGTGGCACCACCTTGGCTCGGCTGCGTGCCGGCCACCGGCAATCGCGCCAGCTCGATGCGATCGGCGGCGATGCGGCCGGCGCTGAAGCTCTTCGACAGAAGCGCCAGCGGCGACCAGTCGACGGCCACCTTGCGCGCCACCAGCCAGGCGCCCTGGCGATCCTCCAGCACCACGTGGTCGACGGTCAGCGCGCCGGACCAGATGCCGTCGATGCCGCTGACCGTGACCTTCCGGTCATCGGTCGACGCCATGGCCGAGATGAGGCCGGCGAGATTGTCGCGGCCGCGCTCGGTCTTGGTCAGCACGACGAGCGCACCGACCACCGCCGCCACTAGGACGAGCAGCGTGTAAAGGACAATGCGGAGGATGCGCTTGAACATTGTCATCAGAACGCCTGGCCGATGCCGGCATAGATGCCGAAACGCGGGTCGTC
Source organism: Mesorhizobium mediterraneum (assembly GCF_002284565.1). Classification (GTDB taxonomy): domain Bacteria; phylum Pseudomonadota; class Alphaproteobacteria; order Rhizobiales; family Rhizobiaceae; genus Mesorhizobium; species Mesorhizobium mediterraneum. The sequence goes on from NZ_NPKI01000004.1 coordinate 59,282, forward strand.
GGGACCCCGGTTGAGCGGCACCGCCGCATCCACACGCAGCGGTCCGAACGGCGTAATATAGCGCAGGCCGACGCCGGCGCCGACCTTCATGTCGGAAAAATCCGGGAACTGCTCGGTCGAGACCGTGCCGGCATCGACGAACGGCACGACGCCGATCGTGTCGGTGACGGCGATGCGCATCTCGAGCGAGGTCTCGAAGTACGAAAGCCCGCCGATCGGCTCTCCGTCGATGTCCTTCGGACCGATGCCCTGATAGGCATAACCGCGCACCGAGCCGCCGCCGCCGGCATAAAAACGCCGGTCGGCCGGAACGTCCTGAAGGCCGGCACCGATGATCGAGCCGATGGCGACGCGTTCGGCCAAGACGAACTTCGAGGCCGCGTCGATCGACTGATAGGCCGATCCTTCGCCCCTCAGCTTGACGAAGGCCGCACCGTTCAAAATGTCGTAGCTCGGCTCGACATAGGCCAGCGCCCTGAATCCCGTCGTTGGGTTCAGCCGGCTGTCGCGATTGTCGTAGACATATTGCAGCGGAACGCTGGCGATCAGATAGGTGTGCTTGCCGAAGGAATCGGTGATCTTCGAATAGTCGAGCGCGACTTCCGCAGAAACCGTCTGCTGCTTGTCGAGTTCATAGGACAGACCGGTGTTGCCCTTAACCGCGAAATGGTCGTAGGCGTCGGGATGCTCCAATACGGTGTTGACGCCGGCGAAGAATTTCGACGCCGGCCCCACCACGCCCGGCTTTTCGAACATGATGCCAGCATTGTAGTTGAGCTCGGTCAGGTCGTTGCTGCCGATGCCGCTGATTGCGCCCTCGATGCGCAGCTTTTCGGCACGGCCGAACAGATTGCGGTGGCCCCAATAACCTTCGAGGCCGAGCCCCTCGGTGTTGGAAAAGGTGCCGCCAATGCCGAAATAGCGCGGCTTGCGCTCGCTCACTTCGACGCCGATCGGGATGTTGCCGTCGGCGTCGAGACTGTCGGCCTCCTTCAGCGTCACGCTGTTGAAGACTTCCAGCCCGAGCAGCCGGTCGCGCGCCTCGTCGACCTCTTCCGGCGAATATTGGCGGCCGCGCTCCAGGCCGGTCATGTATTCAGTGAAATCACGGTCGACCTTTTCGGTGCCCTCGACCGTGGTGTCGCCGTAGCCGGCAACCGGCCCGGCCGCCACGGTCAGCGTCACGTCGAGCGTCGAGGTGGCGTGGTCGGCAACGATCTCGCGATCCGTCACATTGGCCAACGGCCTGCCTTCCTCTTTGAGCGCCCGCACGATCGACGCCTCGGCTTTGAGCACCGCACCGGAACCGGCATCGCCGCCGGCGATCAGGCCGAAATCGGCGCCCAGCAGTCCCGCCGCATCGCCTTCCAGCCTGATGTCGCCAAGCGTGAATTTCGGCCCGGTCGCAATGTTGATCACCACCGGAATCGGCTGCGGCCCCGAAAATTCGGCGTCGGGCGGCAAATCATCGAGCGGCTTGCCTTCGATGGTGATGGTGACGACGCCCTCGTAGCGGGCGTCCGCGTAAAGTGCGGCGATAAGCTGATCGCGGTCGCCGCGCGCCTTGGCCAGCAGGCCGAGCGAACCGGAAACCGGGCGTTCTTCGTCGGCCTTCAGTGCCGACGCGTTTTCGAGCTTCTTGACGAGATCCTCGTCGGCGTCGGGCGCCTCGATGGTCACCGCATAGCGCAGCGGATCGACGATATCGGCATCTTCGTCGTCCGACGACCCCCACAGCTTGATGCCGAATATCTCGAAAGCGGCCGCATTTCCGCTCGTGGCAACCAGTGCAGTCGAGCACAGCAAAGCGAAAAGCAGGGCGTGCGAAAGCACGCGCCTTGGCGCGGTTCCTCCCGACATCTGCCTTTCACACGCCGACATTACAACTCTACACTAGCTCCCAAAGCTAAAATTGGAATGAAGTTCTGAATTGCTCGTAAAGGAGCCACAATCCAATTGTCTGAAATGGACAGGGCTTGGAATTCACACCTTCTGCGTCGCCGCAAGAAAGCGTGATCCCTGTCCTATGGAGGTACTACCGGCCATCGGCCGGAAAGGAAACCGTTGGCAGGCGGAACCTGCCGCGTCCTCGCGTTGACAAGCTGGACTGAAGCTTGAACATGTCTGGACGTTAGAGCGAGGTGCGTCCATTCGGACGCACAAAGTACGCTCTAAGACTTTGAAGTGACGCATCGTGCTTTCCGAAAATCGATTCCGATTTTTGGGCCGATGCGTAAGCAGTGTCTGGAGGGGTATTATGGCAATGCGCGCGGCTCGTGGTCTGTCGATCCTTTTCCTTCTCTTTTTCGCCTGGGGCGGTATCGCGCAAGCGGCCGAAGCACGCCGGGTGATGACATCGGACAATTCCGATTATTTCGGTTTCGACCTCAGATCCGATCAGAATGTCAGCCTCGACCAGTGCAAGACGACATGTCTCGGCGATCCCGCCTGCCGCGCCTTCACCTACAACCCCAAGGCCAAATGGTGTTTTCTCAAATCCGACTATAACACGCTGAAGCCGTTCAACGGCGCCGTCGCCGGCAAGGTCGTCAACATCGATGGCGACCCCGATATCGGCGCGCCGCCGGACCTCGCCTTCTTCCCCGCCTGGATGGCCGACCAGGCCCAGCAATATCGCAACATGCTCACCGGCCCGGCCTATACCAAGCCTACCGATGGGCTGGCGGCGCTGAAGCAGGCGGCACAACAAGCGTCGCAGACCGGCGACCGCCGCTCGGCCATGCAAAAATACGAAGCTTTGGTTTCGGTATTGCCCGACGACGGCCAGCTCTGGCTTGAACTGGCGCGGGAAACGCTCGCCGTGCCGCCAACCGCCAACAGTGCGGAGGCGTCCACACTGCCCGCGAACGCCACCTCCGCCGCCTTCAACGCCTACAAATTGCTGCGCACCACAAAAACGCGCGCCGAAGCGCTGGCCCTGCTCGGCGACGGGCTCGATCGCCGCGACCTCTCCCGGCCGGCCCTGCAGGCCTACGAAGCGAGCCTCGCGCTGGTCAATTCGTCTTGGGTCTCGGCCGCCTATCAGGATCTCAAGGCCCGCAAGGGCTTCCGCATCGTCGATCACACGGTAGACGCCGACACCAGCGCGCCGCGCATCTGCGCGCAGTTTTCCGAGGACCTGGTCAAGACCGGCGTCGACTATTCGCAATTCGTCACCGTCGACAACGCCGCCCCCAAGGGCGTCGAGGCCAAGGACAAGCAGATCTGCGTCGAAGGGCTCGAGCATGGCCAGCATTACGACGTGACCTTCCGCCCCGGCCTGCCGGCCGCCATCGGCGAGGTGATCACCTCACCGGTGGTGCTGTCGATCTATGTGCAGGACCGCGCCCCGTCCGCCCGTTTCACCGGCGACAGCTTTGTGCTGCCCGCCGGCGCGCGCCGCGGCATCCCGGTCGTCACCGTCAACATGAACGCCGCCGAAATGAAGCTCTATCGCATCGGCGACCGCTCGCTGACCCAACTTCTTTCGGGCTACCAGTTCCTGCGCCAGCTTGACGGCTACGACATCTCCAACATTTCCGATCAGATGGGCGAGCCGGTCTGGCAAGGCCAGCTCGACATCGCCAGCGACCTGAACAAGGAAGTCACCACCTCCTTCCCGGTCGACGAGGCGCTGCCGCAGCGCAAGCCTGGTGTCTATGTGCTGACCGCACAACCGATCGACGAGAATGACGACGACTATGATTCCCGCGCCACGCAATGGTTCGTTGTCTCCGATATCGGCCTGTCGACCTATACCGGACAGGATGGATTGAACGTCTTTGCCCGTTCGCTCGGAACCGCCAAGCCGATCGCGGGTGCTGAACTGACGCTGCTCGCCAGGAACAATGACATCCTCGGCACCGCGACCACGGACGCGGAAGGCCGTGCCGTCTTCAACCCCGGCCTGACGCGCGGCGACGGCGGCATGGTGCCGGCCGTGCTGACGGCGAAACAGGGCAACAACGACTTCGTCTTCCTCGACATGGGCCGCGCCGGCTTTGACCTGTCCGATCGTGGCGTCACCGGGCGTCCGGCGCCGGGCGCGCTCGACGTCTATGCCTGGACCGAACGCGGCATCTACCGCGCCGGCGAGGACGTCCATGTCGCAGCGCTTGCCCGCGACGGCGCTGCCAAGGCGGTCGAGAACCTGCCGCTGACCTTCATCTTCACGCGTCCCGACGGCGTCGAGAACCGCCGCATCGTCAGCGACGGCGCGTCGGCCGGCGGCCACGCCGTCGACCTGCCGCTCGAACCCAATGCCATGCGCGGCACCTGGACGGTGGCGATCCACACCGATCCCAAGCAAGCGGCGGTCGCCAGCCACATGTTCCTGGTCGAGGATTTCGTGCCGGATCGCATCGAGTTCGACCTGTCGTCCGACAAGCAGGAGATCGCGCAGGGCGAAACAGCCAATGTCACCGTCGACGGCCGCTTCCTTTATGGCGCGCCGGCCGCCGGGCTGGCGCTCGAAGGCGAGCTGACGCTGTCGACCACTCGCGACTGGGACCGTTTCAAGGGCTATTCCTTCGGCCTCGCCGACGAGCAGTCAGCGGAACCGTCGGTCACGCCGTTCACAGGCCTGCCGGTGGTCGGCGAGGACGGCAAGGCGACCTTCCCGGTTTCCGTCGACCAATTGCCCTCAACCACCAAGCTCGTCGATGCCAAGGTTACGGTCAGGATGCGTGAGACCGGCGGCCGCGCCGTCGAACGCTCGCTCAACATCGGCATCCGGCCGCAAGGCCATATGATCGGCATCCGCCCGGATTTCGACGGCGACGAGGTGCCGCAAGGCGGCACGGCCAAGTTCAGCATGGTCGCCGTCGACCCTGACGGCAAGCGTGAGGCGCTGCAGGGCGCGCAATGGTCGCTGGTCAAAGTCGAACGCAATTACCAATGGTACCGCTCGAGCAATTCCTGGAACTATGAGCCGGTAACGTTCACCAAGTCGGTGGCCAACGGCCAGGTCGACCTGACCGCCGATGGCGAGGCCACCGTCTCGCTGCCGGTCGACTGGGGCCGCTACCGGCTCGAGATCGAGACATCGGATCCGGAAGGCCCGGCGACCAGCTACGAGTTCGACGCCGGCTGGTATGTCAGCTCCACCACCACCGAAACGCCCGACGGCCTCGAGATCGCCCTCGACAAGGATACCTATGCGGCGGGCGAAGTGGCCAAGCTCAAAGTGTCGCCGCATTTTGCCGGCGAGCTGCTCGTCACCATTGGTGCCGACAAACTCTTGAAGACCGTCACCGCGACCGTTCCAGAAGGCGGCAGCACCATCGACATCCCGGTCGGCGACGACTGGGGCGCAGGCGCCTATGTCACGGCAACGCTGTTCAGGCCGGGCGATGCGCAGGAAACGCGCATGCCGGCGCGCGCCATCGGCGTCAAATGGCTGAAGGTCGATCCGGGCTCGAAGAAGCTCGCCGTCACCTTGACGCCGCCGGACAAGACCATGCCGCGCCAGCAGCTGTCGATCCCGGTCTCGGTGGCCGGCGTGCAGCCGGGCGCCAATGCCTATGTCATGGTCGCGGCCGTCGATGTCGGCATCCTCAACCTCACCAGTTACAAGGTGCCGGATCCGGAGACCTGGTTCTTCGGCCAGCGCATGCTCGGCCTTGAAGTGCGCGACCTCTACGGCCGCCTGATCGACGGCTCGCTGGGCACGTCAGGCAAGCTGCGCACCGGCGGCGACGGCGCCAACATGCAGTCGCAAGGCAGCCCGCCGACCGAAAAACTGGTCGCCTTCTTCTCCGGTCCGGTCCAGCTCGACGCCGACGGCAAGGCGCGGATCGATTTCGACATCCCGCAGTTCAATGGCACCGTGCGCGTCATGGCCGTCGCCTGGACCAAGGACGGGGTCGGCCATGCCCAGTCCGACGTGATCGTGCGCGATCCGGTCGTGATCACTGCCGGCCTGCCGCGCTTCCTGGCGCCCGGCGATTCGGCCGTCATGCGGCTCGACGTCGCCGACACCGATGGTCCAGAGGGCGACTATGCACTGTCGATAGATACCACCGGCGGGCTGTCGACCGGCACTGCCGCCCTGCCCGAGAAGCTGACGCTCGCCAAAGGCAAGCGGCAGACGCTGACCGTGCCGCTGATGGCTGAGAAGCCAGGCAACGCCTCGATCACGATCAAGCTCGCCCATGCCGACGGCACGGCTGTTGAACAGACGCTCTATGTTCCGGTGCGTCCGGCGCAATTGCCGGTGACCACCCGCATGGTGGTCGACCTCAAGGGCAATGGCGGGTCGCTGCGCGTCGACAAGGAGCTGCTGGCGGCAAGCGTGCTCGACGGCGCTTCGGTCAGCGTCGGCGTTTCGCAGGCGGCGGCCTTTGACGTGCCGTCGCTCCTGATGACGCTCGACCGCTACCCCTATGGCTGCGCCGAGCAGACCACCAGCCGCGCCATGCCGCTTCTCTATGTCAACGACATGGCCTCGGGCATCGGCATGGCCAGCGACCCCGACCTGCGTGGCCGCATCCAGGACGCCATCTACAAGGTGCTGAGCTATCAGGCCTCGGCCGGCAGCTTCGGCCTGTGGGGTCCGGGCTCCGGCGACCTGTGGCTCGACGCCTACGTCACTGATTTCCTGACCCGGGCGCGTGAGCAGAAATACGACGTGCCGGCCCAGGCGATGAACCAGGCGCTGAGCAATCTGCAAAACGCGATCGGCTACGACCAGGACGTCAAGGGTCGCGGCAGCGAGATCGCCTATGCGCTCTATGTGCTGGCCCGCAACAAGAAGGCTTCGATCGGCGACCTGCGCTACTATGCCGACACGCAGCTCGAAGCCTTTACGAGCCCGATGGCCCTTGCCCAATTGGCGGCAGGCGTGGCGCTTTATGGCGACACGCAGCGTTCGGAAGCCACCTTCCAGGCCGCCCTGCAACTGGCCCAGTCGACCTCCGCATACGACTACTACAGGTCCGACTATGGCTCGCCGCTGCGTGACGGCGCGGCGATGCTCGCGCTCGCCGCCGAATCGAAGCCGGTGCCGACGATCGTGCCGGCGCTGATCACGCTGGTGACGAAGGAACGCGCCGCCGTCAGATGGACCAGCACCCAGGACGAGTCCTGGATGCTGCTGGCGGCCCGCGCGCTGAAGGCCGGCAACGATGCGATCGCGCTGACCATCAATGGCGCACCGCATGTCGGCGCCTATTCGGAGCAGATCGCCGGCAGCGACCTGGTCGATAGCCCACTGACCGTCGCCAACACCGGCAGCAACCCGCTGCAGGCAGTCGTCACCACGGTGGCCTCGCCGATCCAGCCACTGCCGGCCAGCGGCAACGGCTTCACCATCGGCCGCACCTACTACAAGCTCGACGGCACCGAAGCCAATGTCACGGAGGCGACCCAGAACGAACGCTATGTCGTCGTGCTCAAGATCTACGAGCAGAACAAGTGGCCGTCGCGGCTCGTGATCACCGATTTGCTGCCGGCCGGCTTCGAAATCGACAATCCGGGCCTGGTTTCCAGCGCCCAGTTGTCGAACTTCTCCTGGCTGGCCCAGACCGACGCCGCCCATCTCGAATTCCGCGACGACCGTTTCGTCGCGGCCTTCAATCCGAACGACGGCGACGGCGACCGCAACATCACGCTCGCCTATGTCGTGCGCGCGGTGACGCCGGGCACCTATGCCCATCCGGCGGCAACGGTCGAGGACATGTACCGGCCGCAATATTCGGCCCGCACCGCGACCGGCATGATGGAGGTCAAGACGCCGTAAGGCGCCGATGGTGATCATGACAATGGCGATGGCGCTACCCCTCATTGCCCTGCCGGGCATTTCTCCCCGTAGAACGGGGAGAAAGACGCTTTCGCAAAAGATTTCGCCAATCTTCCAGCGTTGCAGAAAAGGGAGCCGAGGTCACGGCCGGCTCTCCTTCTCCCCTTGTGGGAGAAGGTGGCCGCGAAGCGGCCGGATGAGGGGTGTTCCAGCTTGGCACCGATAGCGCTCTGGCCAGCACCTCTCAACCGTCTTGGCGCTGCGCGCCAATCCACCTTCTCCCACAAGGGGAGAAGGAAGAAGGGCGGCGCGATGCTCTCCAGGAAATTCCTACGCCGAACGGCCATCACCGCCGCCGCTTGCGCCGGCCTCATGGCCATCTCCGCCGCCACCCTTTGGCAGCTCGACCGCGCCTTTCCGCCGCCGCTACCGGCAGAACTCACCGTGTCGACCGAGGTGCTCGACCGCGACGGCCAGCTTCTGCGCGCCTTCGCCACGCCGGACGGCTACTGGCGGCTCGCCACCCGCCTCGACCAGGTCGACAAACAGCTCGTCGACATGCTGGTGACGTACGAGGACAAGCGCTTCTGGGACCATCAAGGCGTCGACGTGCTGGCGCTGGCCCGCGCCGCCGGTCAGTTCGCGACCAATGGCCGTATCGTCTCCGGCGGCTCGACGCTGTCGATGCAACTTGCCAGGCTGGCAGAGCCGCGCGACAGCCGCAGTCTCGGCTCGAAGATCAAGCAGATGCTGCGCGCGCTACAGATCGAGCGGCGACTCACCAAGCGCGAGATCCTCGAACGCTATTTGACGCTGGCGCCCTATGGCGGCAATCTCGAAGGCGTGCGCGCCGCCTCGCTGGCCTATTTCGGCAAGGAGCCAAAGCGGCTGACGCTCTCGGAGGCCGCCCTGCTCGTCGCGCTGCCGCAATTGCCGGAAAAGCGCAGGCCCGACCGCAACCTCGCAATCGCTCACGCCGCTCGCGATCGGGTGCTGGCGCGCATGGTTTCATCAGGCCTGCTTGGCGAGCGCGAAGCCGCACGTGCTGCGCTCGACGACGTTTCCGCCATCCGCCGCACGTTGCCGGCGCTCGCCGCCCATGCCGCTTATGCGATGCTGCCAAGGGCCGTCCCCGGCCAGAAGCTGCAACTGACGATCCGCAAAAGCGTCCAGGAAGGGTTGGAACAGGTGGCCAGGGATGCCGCCACCAGGCTCGGGCCCCGCCTGTCGGTCGCCATGGTGCTGGCCGACGCCCGCACCGGCGACATCCTCGGCGAGGTCGGCTCCGCCAATTTCTTCGACGCCAGCCGCTCCGGCTGGATCGACATGACCAGGATCGTCCGCTCGCCCGGTTCGACGTTGAAACCGTTCATCTACGGGCTCGCCTTCGAGCAGGGACTGGTGGCGCAGGAAACGCTGATCGACGACAGTCCGACGGATTTCGGGGGCTATCGGCCGAAGAATTTCGACATGGGCTACCAAGGCGACGTCAGCATCAGGCAGGCGCTGCAACTGTCGCTCAACGTGCCGGCGATCAGGGTGCTTGACGCGGTCGGACCGGCGCGGCTGCTCGCGCGCTTCCGGCAGGCCGGCGTCACGCCGATCCTGCCGGTCAACAAGGCTCCGGGTCTCGCCATCGGCCTTGGCGGCGTCGGCGTGACGCTGCGCGACCTCGTCCAGCTCTATGCCGGGCTTGCCAATGGCGGCAAGGCGCATACCCTGCGTGACGGCACCGAGCCGGCCAATGCCGAACGCTCCACCACTACCATCCTCGACGATCAGGCGAACTGGCAGATCACCGACATATTGTCGGGCGTCAAGCCGCCCGAAGGCGCGGCCCAGCGCGGCATCGCCTACAAGACCGGCACCTCCTACGGCTACCGCGATGCCTGGTCGGTCGGTTTCGACGGGCGCTACGTGCTGGGCGTCTGGGTCGGCCGTCCCGATGCCGGCGCGGTGCCTGGCCTGTCCGGCTATGTCTCGGCTGCACCCATCCTGTTCGAGGGCTTCGTCCGCTCCGGCCTGGCCACCGTGCCATTGCCAAGCCGGCCGGCCGGCGTCATCCGACCCAGGCGCGACGATCTGCCGGTGACATTGGCGCGCTTCGGTTCTGGCGCCGATGGGTTGGTGCAGGCGGCGCCGACCGAGCCCGCGCCGACGATCATCTTTCCGCCAGATGGCGCCCACGTGGATCTCGACACCACTACCGCCGAAGCCTCGCCGCTGGTGCTGAAGCTGCAAGGTGGCCGCGCGCCGTTCCGCTGGCTGGCCAACGGCAAGCCGCTGGTCGGCATCGACCGGCGGCGCACGGCGACCTGGCAGCCAGACGGCACCGGCTACTCGACCCTGACCGTGATCGACGCAGTCGGGCGTGCGGCAAGCGTGAAGGTTTTCGTCGAGTGAACGTCTTCGTTGAATAGAATGCGCCAAGCGATTCAACGCATTGCGTTTTGCGCCCTGCTGTCGGCTGCCGGCATTGTCCCCGTCTTTTGCGCAGACCTCCCCGCCGGCTTCGTTCGGCTGGCCGACATCGATCGCACCATCCGCCAGGACATCCGCTACGCCGGTCTCGACAACTTCCTGCACCGCAAGGCGGCCGGCTACGACGCGCCGGTATGCATACTCACCGGGCGAGCGGCGGAAGCGCTTTCCGGCGTCCAGAAATTGGTTGCCGCCGAGGGGCTGACGCTGGTCGTCTTCGACTGCTACCGCCCTGCCCGCGCGGTCTCCGACATGGGCGAATGGACCAGGGAAGGCGGACCACCCGACCCGCAATGGTACCCGGCGGTCAAGCGCAAGGACCTCATCGCCAAAGGTTATATCGGCGAACTGTCGACCCATTCGCGCGGCTCGACCGTCGATGTCGCCATCGCGCGAACCGACCGCAACACCGCCCCGAAACCGGCCTGCGGTGTATCAGATGCCGACATGCTCGATTTCGGCACCGGCTTTGACTGTTTCGACCCAATGAGTGAAACGGCGCACCGTCCGCTCGCCGAGGAAGCAACCGCAAACCGCAAGAGGCTTGTAGAGGCCATGCGCGCCGGCGGCTTCAGGAATTATCCGCGCGAATGGTGGCACTTCACGCTGGAAAACGAGCCATTTCCGAAGCAGCGCTTCGATTTTCTCGTCACCGCCGACTGAACCAGTGGCCACCGCGAAAGCAAATCGCGCCCAGATCACATCCAGCCATTGCCGAGGCGCGACCTGTCTCTAGATAGATCGCTTCATGAGCCCGGATTCTGCACCCCGGCGTCGAGAGGAAAGAATTTCTTCGTGAGGCCAAAGATCAGCGAAAAATTGCTTCTGAGGGACAAAAAAAGCAACATTGAGTGCATCTAATTTCTACCAATTCGGTAGATTTGAGGTGATCTCAACGGAGGCGTAAATGACCAATCCTCATTTCAGGAAACTGCTCGGCGCCCTTGTCGCTGCATCGGTCCAATTCGGAACACTCGGTTTCGCGTTTGCCGATACCACCATTCTCAACGTGTCCTATGATCCGACGCGTGAGCTATACAAGCAATTCGACGAGGCCTTTGTCGCCCACTGGAAGGCCGAGACCGGTGAGACGGTAACCGTCCAGCAGTCGCATGGCGGGTCGGGCGCGCAGGCCCGCGCCGTGATCGACGGCCTCGACGCCGACGTGGTGACGCTGGCGCTCGAAGGCGACATCAACGCCATCGTCTCGAAATCGCAGAAGATCAATCCCGACTGGCGGACCAAGTTCGAGAACAATTCGGCGCCCTACACTTCGACCATCGTCTTCCTTGTCCGCAAGGGCAATCCGAAGGGCATCCAGGACTGGGGCGACCTCGTCAAGGACGACGTCCAGGTGATCACGCCGAACCCCAAGACTTCGGGCGGAGCGCGCTGGAACTATCTCGCCGCCTGGGCCTATGCCAACGCCAAGGATGGCGGCGACGAGGCCAAGACCAAGGAATTCGTCGGCAACCTCTACGCCCATGTTCCGGTGCTCGACACCGGCGCGCGCGGCTCAACGGTGACCTTCGCGCAAAAGGGCCTGGGCGACGTGCTGCTGGCCTGGGAAAACGAAGCCTATCTGGCGCTCGACGAGTTCGGCGCCGACAATTTCGATATCGTCTACCCGCCGACCTCGATCCTGGCTGAGCCGCCGGTCGCCGTGGTCGACGCCAATGTCGATGCCAAGGGCACGCGAAAAGTCGCCGAAGCCTATCTGGGCTATCTCTACTCCAAGGAAGGCCAGACGCTGATCGCCAAGAACCACTATCGCCCGTCGAAGCCCGATTTGGTGCCGGCGGAGGACCTCGCCAAACTGCCGGAGATCAAGCTGATCACCATCGACGATCCACTTTTTGGCGGTTGGAAGAAGGCGCAGCCTTACCATTTCGGCGACGGTGGTATATTCGACCAGATCTACAAGCCGGCCCAGTAGGCCTAACAAGCTAGACTCTAGATCAGGACGACATGACCACAGCACCCGCAAAAGCGGGGTGGCGGTTCAGACAGCCGAGCGTCATTCCGGGTTTCGGATTGACGCTCGGCTTCTCTCTTGCCTACCTCACGCTCATCATCCTCATCCCCCTTTCCGGGCTGATCTGGCGATCGGCCGCGCTCGGCTGGGCCGATTTCTGGGCGATCGCCACCGATCGCCGCACCGTCAACGCGCTTGAAATCAGTTTTGGCACCGCTTTCATTGCCGCCGCGGTCAATGTCGTCTTCGGCACGATCGTCGCCTGGGTGCTGGTGCGCTACAACTTTCCTGGCCGCCGCATCGTCGATGCAATGGTCGACCTGCCCTTCGCGCTGCCGACGGCGGTCGCAGGCATCGCGCTGACCACGCTCTACGCGCCGAATGGCTGGCTCGGCAGCCTGCTGGCACCGCTCGGCATCAAGGTCGCCTACACGCCGCTCGGCATCGTCATCGCGCTGATCTTCATCGGTCTGCCTTTTGTCGTGCGCACCGTCCAGCCGATCATGGAGGAGATCGACAAGGAGGTGGAGGAAGTGGCCGCGACGCTCGGCGCCAACCGCTTCCAGACCATCGCCCGGGTTCTGCTTCCGGGCCTCGCGCCCGCCATTGTCACCGGTTTCGCACTGGCTTTCGCGCGCGGTGTCGGTGAGTACGGCTCGGTCATCTTCATTGCCGGCAACCTGCCTTACAAATCCGAGATCGCGCCGCTGCTGATCGTCATCCGGCTGGAGGAATACAATTATGCGGCGGCGACCGCGATCGCGGCAATCATGCTCGCTTTGTCGTTTGTGATGCTGCTGGTCATCAATCTGGTGCAGACGTGGAGCCGTAAGCGCTATGGCTGACCCGGAGATCAAATCCTACGCACCGCACCACGAAAGCCAGTCGGCGGCAGTGACCGAAAGCCGCCCGGCGAAAGCCGTGCTGATGATCGTTACCTTTGCCTTCCTCGGCATTTTCCTGCTCTTGCCGCTGATCGTCGTCTTCAACGAAGCCTTCGCAAAAGGTCTCGGCGCTTACACGGAGGCGCTGACCAACCCAGACACGCGCTCGGCGATCCATCTGACACTGCTGGTGGCGGCGATCTCGGTGCCGCTCAATGTCGTCTTCGGCATCTCCGCCGCTTGGGCGATCGCCAAATTCGAGTTCAAGGGCAAGGCCTTCCTGACCACGCTCATCGACCTGCCGTTTTCGGTCTCGCCGGTCATTTCCGGCTTGGTCTATGTGCTTTTGTTCGGCGCGCAAGGCCTGCTCGGCGCCTGGCTGAAGGCGCATGGCATCGTCATCCTGTTTGCCGTGCCGGGCATCGTGCTCGCCACCATCTTCGTCACCTTCCCCTTTGTCGCCCGCGAACTGATCCCGTTGATGCAGGAACAGGGCAATGGCGACGAGGAGGCAGCGCTGTCGCTCGGCGCCAATGGCTGGCAGGCTTTCTGGTACGTGACGCTGCCCAACGTCAAATGGGGGCTGCTCTACGGCGTGCTGTTGTGCAATGCCCGCGCCATGGGCGAGTTCGGCGCGGTGTCGGTGGTGTCCGGCCACATACGCGGGCTGACCAACACCATGCCGCTGCATGTCGAAATCCTCTACAATGAGTACAACGCCGCCGCCGCCTTCGCCGTCGCTTCGCTACTCGCGGGCCTGGCGCTCGTCACGCTGGTCTTGAAAACACTTCTCGAAATGCGCTACGGCGCCGAGATCGCCGCGACGCGCGGACATTAATGCCTGTTGCCCAAAAGTGTATAGCGGTTTTGGGATAACGACATGCATCGACAAAAAAGGGACGGTTGATGGAAGTTCGCGTTGCCAACGTGCGCAAGGAGTTTGAGCGGTTTCCCGCCCTCCACGATGTTTCGCTCGACATCAAGTCCGGCGAGCTGATCGCGCTGCTCGGGCCTTCCGGCTCCGGCAAGACGACGCTGCTCAGGCTGATCGCCGGACTGGAGCGACCGACGAGGGGAAAGATATTCTTCGGTGAGGAGGACGCGTCGCAAAAGTCGATCCAGGAGCGTAATGTCGGCTTCGTCTTCCAGCACTATGCGCTGTTTCGCCATATGACGGTCGCCGACAATATCGGCTTCGGACTCAAGGTCCGGCACGGGCCGACACGCCCGTCCGCGCAGGAAATCCGCCGCCGGGCCTCCGAGCTTCTCGACCTCGTCCAGCTTTCCGGCTTGGAAAAACGCTATCCGGCGCAGCTTTCGGGCGGCCAGCGCCAGCGCGTGGCGCTTGCCCGCGCCATGGCGATCGAACCGGCTGTGCTTTTGCTGGACGAGCCGTTCGGCGCGCTCGATGCCCAGGTCCGCCGCGAGTTGCGGCGCTGGCTGCGCGACATCCACGACGCCACCGGCCACACCACGGTCTTCGTCACCCATGACCAGGAAGAAGCGCTGGAGCTTGCCGACCGCGTGGTGGTGATGAGCCAGGGCCGCATCGAGCAGGTCGGCACCGCCGATGAAATCTACGACACGCCGAATTCGCCCTTCGTCTACGGCTTCATCGGCGAATCGAGCTCGCTTCCCGTCAAGGTCGAGGACGGCCAGGTCTGGATCGCCGATCGCCCGATCGGCCTCTCCGCGACACAGGCGCCGCAAGGCGAAGCGACGCTGTTCTTCCGCCCGCACGATGTCGAGCTGGTGGACGAATGCAATGGCTGCATCGCCGGCACGGTCGCCGCCAGCCGCCGCGTCGCCGGCACCAGACGCGTGGAGCTCGAAATCGGCGGCGAGCGTCAGCGGGTCGAGATCGAGCTGCCCGTCGACCACCCAGCGGCGCAGAAAAGCCGGGTGGCGTTCCGGCCGCGGCGCTGGAAGCTTTTTCCGGCCGCTTAGCCGCAAGGCGATGGTGAATCCGGCTGATGGTGGTCGCCTCTTCATGCTGAGCGACATCGACTACCTTTCAACGCGCCTTTAGCGAGAGCACCAGGGTCATCGGATTTTTTGGGGAAGCCGCAAAGCCGTAGTGCTCATAGAAAGCTTTCGCTTCAGCCGATATGGCATGAACAAAAATGCCGCGAATCCCGAGGATCGTCGCGGCATGGCCAGTGCGCAGAACGGCATCTTGCAAGAGCGCTGCGCCTAGCCCCTTCCCTTGCCAGCTTGCGTCCACGGCGAGACGCCCGAGGACAGCCATAGGGACGGGATCCGGCATGTTGCGGCGAATGGCGCCTGGCGCTTCCGCAAGATCAAGCCCACCCGAGGACAGACAGTAGTAGCCGACAACGCGCACGCCTTCCGTTACGACATAAGTGCGCGACGCGCCGCTGACCTGGTTGGCCCGCGCCCTGCGGCGAAGCCATTGATCCAGGCTCTCGGTCCCGCTTTGGAATAGTTCGAGATCGTGGTTGTCGGCAAGAGGCGTGGGCGCCGACAGCATCAGCCCTGCCAGGGCTTGGGCGCATTCATAAGGCGTGCAAAACCTTCGCCGCTCGGTGGCTCGTCAAGAATGTCGAGATAGTGTTGGTAACTCTCGGGATCGACCTTGATCAGCGCTTGATCGAGCAACGTGTCCTCGGCCGCGCGGTAGGCGGCATCGATCATAAAGTCGGAGCGGGTTTTACCGCGTATTTTCGCGGCGCGGTCAATCAGAACTCGCACATCCTCTCGGATGCGCAGATTGACAGGCTTGGCGTGGGTTTCAGGTGCAGTTTTTGTCATTGAGGACTCCTCTTTCCCACCATAACACTCCGCATACACAATGTGTATCTATTTCATTGCCTCACTAGGAAGGTGATTGGAAAAGCACCGGCGGTGTGGCGGGAACACACCGAAATGACTCTGCTTGGAAGAAAATCCTAGCAATGGGCTGTCTCGGCAATCTTTTTTCTCACAGCAACACCATAGATCCGGCTTGCATGCCTCGTCGTCTCGGGCATCGTCCGATTATTCTGCGGCATTCGACAAACGACATTTTCAGGAGCCCGTTTTCATGAAGCGATTTTTGCTTGGCGTCGCCACATTGGCCGGTCTGTTCCTGGCATCCTCCCAAGCCTGGTCGGCCGACAAATTATTGAACGCGTCCTACGATGTCGGCCGCGAATTGTTTGCGCAGGTCAACAAGGCCTTCATCGCTGGGCACCCCGGCGTCACCATCGATCAGTCGCATGCCGGGACGTCGGCGCAGGCGCGCGCCATCGCCGAGGGGCTCGGCGCCGATGTCGTCACCTTCAACCAGGTCCTCGACATCGACTTTCTGGTCTCGAAGGGTCTTATCTCCGCCGACTGGCAAAAAGACTTCCCCGACAATGCCTCGCCTTTCTATTCGCTGCCGTCCTTTTTGGTGCGCGCCGGCAATCCGAAGAACATCAAGGATTGGAACGATCTCGTGCGCGACGACGTCCAGGTGATCTTCCCCAATCCAAAAACGTCGGGCAATGCGCGCTACACCTATCTCGCGGCCACCGCCTACGCCAAGGAGGCCTTCAAGGGCGATGACGCCAAGGTGAAGGAATTCGTCACCAAACTCTTCAACAACGTGCCGATCTTCGACAGCGGCGGACGCGCCGCCACCACCACCTTCGTGCAGCGAGAAATCGGCGACGTGCTGATCACCTTCGAGTCGGAAACCCGCGGCATCAGCAGGGAGTATGGCGAGGACAAGTTCCAGCAGGTGACGCCTTCGGTCAGCCTGTTGGCGGAGTTTCCGGTGGCGATCGTCGACACGGTCGCCGACGAGCACGGCACACGCGATCTCGCCAAGACCTATCTCGACTTCCTCTATACGCAGGAGGGCCAGGACATCGCCGCCCGCAACGGCCTGCGGGCCCGCGACGCGGCGGTCGCGGCCAAATACACGGCTGAGTTTCCCGATGTCCGCCTGCTGACGGTGGAAGATGTCTTCGGCGGCTGGGCCAAGGTCCAGGCCGAGCATTTCGCCGCGGGCGGATTGCTCGACCAGACCTACGGCAGTCGCTGAAGCAAGCGATCTTCGAACTGAAACGAAAGTCGGCTTTTGCCGGCTTTCTTCGTTTTTCGCTCCGGAAAGGTGATTTCCCGCTTTCCGGGCGCCTGCCATCCAAAAACGTTACGAAGAATCAACGCGTTTGCGCGCAATGTGTCAGCAGGCGGCTTGTCTGCGCGAACGGCATCGCAAGGCTCAACCGTCATGATTTGCACACAAACAGCCGCCAGACGCGGGTGGTTGGGGCTTCATGGGTTGACTCGGGCATGCTGACCAAAAAAGGCAAATACGGCCTCAAGGCCCTCGTGCATCTGTCCGGCCTGCCGGTCGGCCAGCTCGCATTCGTCAATGACATTGCGGTCGCCAACAACATCCCGAAGAAATTCCTGGATGCCATTCTGGGCGAGTTACGCAATGCCGGCTTCGTCCAGAGCCGCAAGGGCAAGGAGGGCGGCTATCGCCTCGCGCGGCCGGCCTCCGAGATCAAGATCGGCCATGTCGTGCGTGTCCTCGACGGGCCGCTGGCGCCGATCCCTTGCGCCAGCCGCACGCAGTACCAGCGTTGCGAGGATTGCGACGAGGCGACCTGCCAGGTCAGGCACATGATGCTGGAGGTGCGCCAGGCGATCGCCGAGGTGCTGGACAATCGCAGCCTCGCCGCCATGCGCGATGCCGACAATGACGATTTTCCGGTCGAACTGACGTCGCAGATCTAATCTAAATTTAGGCCGTAGACTCATAAGCGCGGAGCCAAAGCCGCATTGACCGACACAATGATCTGGAACCTCCTTTTTTGCTGTCACAGCCCGCTGATGGGCGCGAACGGAGGTTCTGTCGATCATCTGGATCTCGCCGTCGTGCGCAGCCGTGATACACTCCATCAGTCGGCCCCACACGCCTGCCTTCCGCCATCGCACGAAGCGGTCGACGGCGGCTGCGCCCCTTGGCCGCCGATCGTCTGGAGCGCGCCGCTTCCGCAGGCCCTCCATTTCGACAAGCCTAGTTGACGGGAAAGAGCGGATCGATCGTCATTGTCTGCTCTCCGGCGCGTAATGGAGGATGACAACACCTGACTTGAGCGTCCTCGTCTCCAGATGCTTCAGGGGTATCCGGTTCGGGCCGCCCTTGAAGAGCGGCGTGCCTCTCCCGAGAATGACGGGGTTGATCCCGAGGTGATACTCGTCGATCAGGCCGTGCTCCATCAGGCTCGCCGTGAGGTCGGCGCTGCCGAACACGAAGATGTCTCCGCCGTCCCTGGTCTTCAGCTTGGAGACTTCTTCCGCGACATTGCCGTTGAAGAGCTTCGTGTTGTTCCAGTCGGCGCTTTTCAGCGTGCGCGAGAAGACCACCTTCTCGATCTTGTTCATGAAATCCGCGATCCAGCCTTGCTCGGACGGCCAATAGGCTGCCATGAGCTCGTAGGTCACGCGACCGAAGATCAGCGTGTCGGCCTTTTCCTGGGTCTCACGAATGTAGTTCTCAAGTTCTTCTTCGAAGACGAACCAACTGATGTCCCTGTCCGGACCTTCGAAGAAGCCGTCGACGGTCACCATGTCCCATATGATCAGTTTTCTCATAGAACCCTCCTCTTCGTGTATCCCTTTGTGAATTCTCGGCCCTATCCCGCGAATCGGAAGCGCATGTTGGTGATTTGCCCCGCTTCCGAGATCTCGGTCTTCTCCAGCCTGACCGGCTCCATGCCTTCTGACTGAAGAGGCGGATGCCGACGCCGATGAGGACGGGCGCGACACGGATGAGGACCTCGTCCACAAGCCTAATTCGGCGCGAGTCGCAGCACCTCAGCGGGATGCGACGAAGCGTTCCAGTTTGCCCAGAGTTTGCAGTCCCAGCTCCACGGCACCGAAGCCCTTCGCCTCCTGGAACTCGGCAGCCGTGCTGAATACCATGCCCAGCGTTACCTTCGTCGCCCCGTCCTGATCCTCGAACGAGGCCCAGGCGTCGGCATGTTTCGGCCCGTTTTCGCCCCAATGCAGCGTATAGCCGATCCTCTCCTCGGGCCGGACCTCGTTATAGAGATGGTGGTTCGGGAAGACCGTGCCGTCACGCGCGATCATGTCGAATACCCATTCGCCGCCCGTTCGCAAGTCGATCCTCTTCGTTCGACAGGAGAAGCCTTCCGGCCCCCACCATTGCGGCAGCGTTTCAGGGTTCATCCACGCGCCCCACACGATGGACCGCGGCGCCTGAATCACCCGCTGCAGTACCATGGCCCGTTCAGCCGCGCCCGCGAGGTTGTCTAGTCCCGCGCCGAAGCCTTCCCGATAGCCTGCCTCCATGTCCTCCGCCAGCGAGGAAAGCTGCACCGTCACGACCAACCGGCTGCGCTCGTCCGCACCTTCGAAATCGGCTGTCACCAGCGCTGCTGATTGCGTCACGCCTTCGGACGAGACCACCTCGTAGTTCACGCTGCACAGCGCCGGCTGCAACGCCAGCCAGCCGCACTCGCAGCGGATGTCCGAATGGCCCTCTATCTTGCAGAGCGAGACCTCGCGTCCACCCACCCTGGTATCGACCTCCAAGAACTCCACGGTGACCGAGGGCGATGGCGCAGCCCAGATCGCCCGCGCGGCCGGAGCCGTCCATGCCTCCCATAGTACGGCCAGTGGCGCGCCCACGTCCCGTTCGAAGGTGAGCGTCGCAAAGCGGCCCTTCCTTTCATCAGGCACCGCATGGGTCGCACTGTTTGTAGCGAGGTTCTGTGTCATTCTGCGCGCTCCTTCATCACATTCATCACAAATGCGTCCAACCGGTCGAGCCGAGCTTCCCAGATGGCCCGCTGTTCATCGAGCCATGTCCGCGCTGGGTCCAGAGCCTCGGGCACGATGGCGCAGGTGCGTATCCGCCCGTCCTTGGAGGTGGAGATCAACCCAGCCTCCTCCAGCACAGAAAGGTGCCGCATCACCGTGGGCAGACGCAGTCCCGTCGGACCAGCCAAATCCGTCACCCGCGCAGGCCTTTCGGCGAGTCGAGTCAGGATCGACCGACGGGTCGGATCGGCCAGAGCGTGGAAGAGCAGCGATAGATCGGGATAATGCTTAGCCATGTCGCTAACTATCGCCCACTTTTCCGGTGGCGCAAGCGAAAACTTCGTCAAGTCGCTAAGTTTTTTTCCCAACGCGCCGAGTTCTCGGAGTAGGCGGCTTACATTGCCGATTCCGCTGAGAAGTTGCTCGCAGCGATGCGAGCGCAGGCCGATGCCTGCAATCGAAGACAAATTCCTGAAGCCGCCAGTCCGCTTCCCACCAATCTCAGCCGTTCGCGTTTTATGGGTTCACGGACTGGCACCCTGAAAGCGAGAGCCGCGCCGGCGAGCCGGCTCATGAATTCGCCTCGAACAGGCTCACGGCGTCGGCGACAATGTCGGCGATCGGGCGCGTCGCATCGAGCGTCACTGCGTTCTCGTCGGCTGCCGGCGCTTCAAGCGTGGCGAACTGGCTGTCGACCAGGCTTGCCGGCATGAAATGGCCCTGGCGGGAGCCGACGCGCTGCTTGGCGGTCGCTGGATCGATTTCCAGATAGAGGAAAACGATATCCTGGCAAAAGCCACGCAGGCGCTCGCGGTAGCTGCGCTTCAGCGCCGAGCAGGCGGCGACGACACCTTGCCCATCGCCGACCGATCCCGCAATGCGCCGGCCGATCGCGTCGAGCCAGCCTTCACGCAATGCGTCGGTCAGCGGCTCACCGCTTGCCATCCGCGCGACGTTTTCCGGCGGATGCAGCCTGTCGCCCTCGACGAAGATGGCGCCCAACGCTGCGGCCAGCGCTTCGCCGACGGCCGACTTGCCACAGCCGGCAACGCCCATCACCACGACGGCCGGTGCGGACCGGACGGGATCCCTCTGCAATTGTGCTGCCTTTTCGTCCACGATGCGGTCAGCGGCTGGCCGGCGCGCGGCCGTAAAGCAGGAGCATGGCGACGATGACGACGCCGTAGATGATCTGCCGCCCCGCCTCAGGCATCTGCATGACCGAAAGGATGGATTGCAGGAGCGTGATCAGGATGACGCCCGCGACGGTGCCGAGATAGGAGCCGCGGCCGCCGAGGATCGAGGTGCCGCCAAGCACGACCGCTGCTATCGACGGCAGAAGATAGGCATCGCCCATCGACTGTGCCGCCTTGGAGGCGTAGCCGGCCAGAAGCACGCCACCGAAGGCCGAGAGGCCGCCGGACGCGGCGAAGGCGATCAGCACCACGCGCCGCGTGTCGATGCCGGAGAGGTAGGCGGCGCGCTCGCGGTTGCCGATGCCGTAGACCGTGCGGCCGAAGCCGGTGCGGGTCAGCACGAAGACCATCGCAGCACCGATCAGCGCCCAGATGATGACTGCGTTGGGCACGCCCGGAATGGCAAAGCCGGTCGCCAGATCGCGCATCGCCCGGGTCGCCGAATCCTGCGGCGAGAAGCCGCCCGTATAGACCACCATCAGCCCTTGCGCGACGGCGTTGGTGGCGAGCGTGATGATCATCGAGGGAATGCGCAGATAAGCGACGCCGATACCGTTGACGATGCCGATCGCGACACCGCAGAAAATGCCGAACGGGATCGCCAGCGCCACGCCGACCGGGCCGTAGGCGGCCGCCGCACAGGCCATCATCGCGCCTGCCGCCACCGACCACGGCACCGACAGGTCGATCTGGCCGAGCAGGATGACCAGCATCATGCCAGTGGCGATGACGCCGAGAAACGAGGCGACCTTGAGCTGCTGCAGCAGATATTCCGGCGACAGGAAGCTGCGCGAATAGAGGCTGCCGACAAACAGCAGCAGCACGATGCAGGCGAAGGCGGTCAGCACCGCGGGGTCGGCGCGGCGAATGAATTTCGGCATGCGTCCGGCGATGCCGCCTGTTATCGGTTCGCTCACAGGAACCACTCCAGCCGGTTGCGGACCCTGAACAGGGCGAAGGCGCCGAGGCTGACCGCGATCAGCAGGATGACGCCCTGGAACAGCGGCTGCCAGAGTGGATCGAAATCGAAGACGAAGAGCAGGTCGCCGATGGTACGAAACGCGAGCGCCCCAAAAATCGCGCCGATGGCGCTGCCCTTGCCGCCGAACAATGAGACGCCGCCAAGCACCACGGCGGCGATGGAAAACAGCGTATAGGCATTGCCGCTGGCATAGGCCGCCTCGCCCGTATAGGTGAAGAAGGTCAGGAACAATCCGCCGATCGCGGCCAGCAGGCCGGCCAGCGCATAAGCGGCGAATTTGCCGCGGCGGATCGGCACGCCGGACATGTAGGCGGCCATCTCCGACGATCCGGCCGCGTAGGCCGCACGGCCGAGCACCGAGCGGCTGAACGGCACCCAGACGACGAGCACGACGGCCAGCAGCACCACCAGGCTCGCCGGCACCACGCCGAACAGCCGCCCGGTCAGCGCGTCGGCGAGATCCTCGTTGACCGAGCCGCCCGGGAAGGGTCTCAGCAGCAGTGCGATGCCGTAATAGACCGCACCGGTGGCGATGGTGGTGACGATCGGCTGCAGCCGTCCGTAGATGACGATGGCGCCGTTGATCGCCCCGCACAGCAGCCCGGTGCCGAGCACCGCGACGACGCCGAAGGCGGTCTCGATACCGGTGCCGACGACCAGCCATGAGGCCAGGCAGTTGGTCAGCAGAAAGATCATGCCGACGGAAAGGTCGATGCCGGCGGTGATCACCACCAGCGTCTGCGCCATGGCGACGAAGGCGAGCAGCACGCCCTTGTTCGAGGCCGTCTGCACGACATTGGCGGTAAAGCCCGCCGGATGGTTCGAGGTGTAGATCGTGAACATCACGATGAAGATGCCGAACGCCAGCAGCGTTCCGCGTTGTTCGGCAAGCCAGTAACGCCAGTCCTTCACGCGTCCGCTCCTCGGGCTGGCGTTTTCGCCATGCCTCGGGCTGGCGTCTTCGCCATGCCTCTGACAGCCATCTCTTCGCCATGGATGTTGAGTGCGCTGGCGATCAGCGCCCGCTCGGTGATCTCGGCGCCGACCAGCTCGCGCTTGACCGCCCCGTCATAGAGCACCAGCACCCGGTCGCAGCAGCCGATCAGCTCGTCATAGTCGGTGGAGTAAAACAGGATCGCCGCACCTTGGTCGGCGAGCTTGCGCATCAGCTGATAGAGCTCCTGCTTGGTGCCGACATCGATGCCCCGCGTCGGGTCGTTGAGCAGGATGATGCGCGGCTGCCGCATCAGCCATTTGGCGATGACGACCTTCTGCTGGTTGCCGCCGGACAGCGCGCCGACTGGAATATCGAGGCCTGCCGTCTTGATCGCCAGCAGAGCGACCATGTCGTCGATCAGCCGCTGCTCGGCGGCACGGTCGATGATGCCCGCCCTGGAAAGCCGGTCGAGCGCTGCGAAGGAGAGGTTTTCGCGTACCGTCATCGGCAGCATCAGGCCTTCCGTCTTGCGATCCTCCGGGATCAGCGCCATGCCGATCCGGTCATCGCGCGCCGCGGCCGGGCTGGCGATGGTCGCCGGTCTGCCATCGATCAATATCTGGCCGCTGAGGCCGCGAAGCACGCCGAAGAAGGCGAGCAGCAATTCGCGCTGACCCTGGCCGTCGAGACCGCCGAGACCGACGACCTCGCCTGCCCCGACCGACAGCGAGATATTGTCCAACCGGTCGGTCCAGGACAGTTTTCGCGCCTCCAGCACCGGAGCGGCGGTGGCCGGCGCGCGCACCGGTTTTGGTGGGAAGATGTGGCTGTATTCGCGGCCGATCATCAGCTCGACGACTTCGTTGTCGCTCTTCGTGCCTGCAGCGTAGCTGGCGACATTGCGGCCGTTGCGGAACACCGTGCACTGGTCGGCCAGCTCGGCGATCTCGTTCATCCGATGCGAGATGTAGAGCAGCGCCAGCCCTTCCGAGCGCAGCCGCTTCAAGACGCCGAATATCTTGGCGACGTCGGCCGCGGTGAGCGCCGAGGTAGCCTCGTCGAGGATCAGGATGCGAGGCTTCCTGGCAAGTGCTTTGGCGATCTCGACTATCTGCCTTCTTGAAAGAGGAAGGTCCTTGACCAACGCCAGCGGGTGGATGTCGGCGGCGCCCGCGCGCGCCAGCGCCTCCTCCGCGATGCGGCGCTGCGCCTTGCGGTCGATCATGCCGAAGCGCTTGGGCGGATCGGAAATAACGATGTTATCGGCGACGCTGAGTTCGGGGACGAGCGACAGTTCCTGGAAGATGCAGACGATGCCGGCCTGGTTGGCAGCGGCCGGCGACGCGAAGGTCACCTCGCTTCCGTCCAGCATCATGCGGCCTTCGTCAGGCGCGACGACGCCGGCCATGACCTTGATCAGCGTCGATTTGCCGGCGCCGTTTTCGCCGAGGATGGCGTGGATGCTGCCCGACGTGACCGAAAGCTTGGCCTTTTCCAGCGCCCGCACACCGCCATAGCGCTTGGATATGCCCTCCATGCGGAAGAGCGGAACCGCACCGTCCATCGGCCCCTCCCAAGGCGCTTGTTTTTCGGGACCGGCGCCGCGGGATTATCCCGAGGCGCCGAGCGATCACTCTATTGGTTTTCCTTGCTCTGGCCCATGATTTCCTGCGCGGTGAAATTGATGCCGCAGGTCGGGAAGGAATTTCCGACGAAGAAATTGTCGGACTGGTCGGGGAAATAGTCTTGGCCTTCCTTGAAGTTCGGATCCTCGACGATCGCCAGCGGCAGCTTCACCGCTTGCGGGATGACCTGGCCTTCGAGCGCTGCGATCGCCGTCTTGATGGCGACCGCCACCTGGGCGGGCCCGGTTCCGGCCGACGAGCATTTCAGCCCGTCTGCGGCAAACTTGGCGCAGAATTTGCGGAAGCCATTCTCCGTTTCGCCGCCGAACGGCACGAACGGATGCTTGGCATCCATCATCGCCTGGACGATGCCGGTGTCGCCGCCCTGCCCGGTGACGCCGTCGAAGGGACCGTTAGTGGCGATCGCGTCGGCCGAGGCCTTTTGCGCCACGCCATCATCCCATTTGCCGACGACTTCGGTGACCTCCCACTTCTTGCCTGAAGCATCGAGGACCTCGTGGATGCCATTGTGGCGGTCGGTGTCGACCGACGTGCCGGCAACGCCGCGCACCTCGAGGATCTTGCCACCATTGGGAATATGCTTGATCAGCCAGTTGGCCCACAACTCGCCAAGGCCTTTCTGGTCGACATTGACGTTGATGGCGTCCTTGGTGTCGAGAATATTGTCGAAAGCGACCAGCACGACGCCGGCTTCCTTGGCGCGCTTGATAACCGGTCCGAAAGCCGTCGGATTCTGCGCGTTGACGACGATCGCGTCATAGCCGGAATCGATGAAGTTGTTGATCGCCGAAATCTGCGCCGGCACGTCTTCGCCGGTCGAGACGACTTTGAATTCTTTCAGTTTGGCGGCGACCTCCGGCTGCGCCGCATAGGCCTTCGCCGTCTGCACCATCTGGATGCGCCAGGTGTTGGCGATGTAGCCATTGGCGAGCGCAATGCGGTATGGGCCTTCCTTTTTAGGAAATTTGAAGAACTGCGTATCGGCGGCCCATGGCGCAAAGCAGTCCGGCTCGGCGGACGGGCCCGTGACGATTTCGGGTTCGGCGAGCGCCGACGAACTCAGCATGACGAATGCAGTGGCGGCAACGATGCCACCAACGAGTGACTTGATCATCGATATTCCTCCCAGTTGCAGTTTCTGATTGTTCTTACGCGTCTCGCGCGTTTGGCCCGGCACCTCCCGCCTTGCCCGTCGCGCTGTTTCAGGTGGCCGAATGCCGACCCGATCTCCTCCCTTGCCGCACGGCAACCGAAGTAAAAACTATCATATTATACATAATAAACAAGGATGAGCTGTCGCTTATATATAATAAACAAACTTCGGTCTTTGCCGCGAGTTTCGCCCAGAGGCGGACGGTAGCGCTACCATGACGTAGTGTAAAGCGGCATTTCGCAACGCCTGCAAAGCGCTTTCAGCGGGCCGTGCTCTCGCGGCGCTTGAGTTCGAAGCCGAGGTCGACGACCGGCTCTTGCGGCCGCCTGCCTGCAATCGCCGCCAGCGCCATGGCGACCGACCGCCGGCCGATCTCGTAGCGAGGCGTCCGGACGCTGGTGACGGATGGAAAAGCCACTTCCATCATGTCGAGATCGTTGAAGCCTGTGATGCCGATCGTCTTCGGCACCGCGATCGAGGCGCGATGGCACTCGAACAGCACGCCGAGCGCGATATCGTCATTGTTGCAGAAAACCGCGTCGAGCGTCGGCACCTTGGCCAACGCGTCGCGAAACAGTTCGCGCCCGAGCGTCACGCTGGACGGCACCGGCGTGGTGGTGACCAGCCGCGCGTCGAACAAACCGGCCGCCTCCATCGCCGCGCGATAGCCGGCCAGACGCCGCTGCGAGCGCGGGTCCATGCGCGCGCCGATGAAGCCGATGCGGCGATAGCCCATTTCGATCATGTGCTCCGTCGCCGCCTTGCCGCCGTCGAAATGCGAGAAGCCGACCATCATGTCGACCGGATCAGGGCCGGTCTCCATGACCTGCACCACCGGGCAGCCCGCCGTCTCGAGCAGTCTTCGCGAAATTGGCGTCTGGTCGATGCCCGCCACGATCAGCGCCGCGGGGCGCTGCGGGCCGAAAACCTGCAGCAGCCGTTCCTCCTCGAGGCCGGAATAATGGGTGTTGCCGAGCTGGATGCGGTAGGAGCTGTCGGACAGGCTGTCATAGATGCCGCGCAGCACTTCGGCAAAGACGCTGTTGGTGAGCGACGGCACCAGCACGCCAAAGACTTCGGCGCGCGCCGAAGCCAGCGCTCGCGCATTCGGGTCGGGCAAATAGCCGAGCTCATCGACGGCCGCCTGGATCTGGCGGCGCAAATCTTCCGAGACACGCTCCGGCTCACGCAGGGCGCGCGATACAGTGATGGCGCCGACACCGGCCTTGCGCGCGACGTCGGCGATGGTCGGACGGCCGCCGCCGCGGCGCGAGCGCGGTTTGGTCACAGCCTTGCCCCGAACGTCGCACCTTCGCCGAAGCGCGGCCGCGAAATGCTATTCAGCGTCTTTGCCACTGTCGCCATGCCAACCCATGCTTGCCAGAGATTATGGCTGCCGCCTGGCGTCGCGCAGCCTTACCCCATTGTCAAGCGAACGGGCCAGGACTGCTGATCGAACTCGCGTAGGTCTCAGTTTGAATTTCGGCTGTGGGTGGATTTGCAGGTGTCTTCTCGTCCATCGCCTCTATGCCGTGCGTCGTCTGCTGCTGCGCCACCTGTCGGCATAGGGCAACGCGAACAAGTACAGACCGCTGAGCATGAGCAAGGCGAGCGGGATCAGCGGCATCAGGTATACCCAGTAGGCGGGCTCCACACCTACGCCCAACGTGATGAAGATGGCGGCGACGACCGCCGTAAAAATGATCGACAGCCAGCGGTGGAATTGCCGAATCCAGTTCATGAGGACCTCCCCTGAAGACGAGCCGAAGCGGATCGGGCGACCCGCTTGGCCTTGCAACCTTGTTTGATTTGATGGACGTCTTGTTGGCCATTGCGTTCTTCGCAGATGCCTGTTGGTGCCGGCGCGCCTCACTCTATCCGCGCCAGGACCTGCTCCAGGTTCGCAAAGAACCGCTGCCAGCCGTATTTTGCGCCCTGGTAGTACTGTTGCTGATCCGGCCGGAAACCCATCTGCTCCATGCGCAGATGGGTCCCTGTGCTCGTAGGGGTGAGCGTCCACGTGACGACACTTTTGAGATCCTTGGTATCCCAGCTGTAGGACAGCGACTTGTTGGGCTCGACTGCCTGGACCTGACAGTCGACCGCCCCCCAGTCCGCGCTAAGATTGAAACGGTGACCCTCATCTGGCTTGAAATCGTTCTTCATCAGCCACTCCTCGATCAGGTGCGATTGCGTGAGCGCGCGCCAAATCTTTTCCGGCGGAAAAGCGACCTCCCGTTCGACAACGACGGAGCGCGTTTCGGTCGCAGTATTGGTCATTGGTCCATCCTTTTGAGCAGATCCTCGAGGTCGTCGAACCGGCTTTTCCAGAACCCGGTCATTTGGTTTGTCCAGTCGATCAGCGGGGCCAAGGCGCCGAGCTCCGCGCTATAGTGCGTGTTGCGGCCTTCGTGGCGGTCGCGCACCAGCCCGGCCTGCTTCAGCACCCCAAGATGCTTTGACACGGCCGGTTGCGAGACCCCGGCCCGAGCCGTCAGGGCCACGACCGTCTGGTCTCCATCGCGACACAGCCGCTCGAAGATGGCCCGTCGCGTCGGATCGGCAAGCGTTCTGAAAAGGATTTCGTGGGGCTGCGGCATCGCGATCGATAACTCATTGGCTATTGATGAACCAATAACCGACGAGATATGTGTAAGTCAAGCAGGAACGTGGACCGGCAGCAGCGTCACAGGAGCCGCCGGCCATGTCTTGCTACCACCGATTGCGGACTGCTATCGATTAATCAGCAAGCTTCCACTCGGGGTAGCATCAGGTCGTAGCGGGAACGGCAGGTTTGGGAAGCTCCATGAAGGTCGATGGCGCAACCCAAGCCGGCCAAAGCATCTGGCCTCCGTACAGTCTCCGAGCGTTCTACCTCGCCGTTGAGTGGACGGCAGTCCTCCACTGAACGATTTTATGCGCGCTGCTTCCACCATTTGAGCACCCGCATTGCACGGAGGGTCACCCACTTGGACGCTTGCCCGGGCCGGCGTCGACCTCGAACCATACCTGCCCTTTAGGAGTCCAGTCGAGGGGCCAAGTGCCATCTGCCAGGCACTTGGAGCGGAGGCGGGCGATGGCGTCGGCAAGCGGCGGATCAGGTTCGGCACCAGTAAGCATGGACGCGGAACGGAAATAGTCCAGCGCACGCAGTATGTCGTAATGCCAGCGGTTGGGGTGATGGAGACACAGAAACTGATCGTCCGCAGGGTTTCCCGAGCTTAGACGTCGGAAGAGGCTACGCTCCAAAAGGAACGACTCTCCAGATTGGCGAGCTTCTCTGGATTCGGATGTGCCGCCGGTCGCCTTCTCATACTCCAACAGCCCTTCCAGCACATTGATCGTGGTGTGGAACGACGAGCGGATCGAACCATTGGCCCTCTCGCAATTCCAACCGCCGTCATCGAGACGCTCGCCAAGCAGCCGAACAACAATGGATGAAATATCGGCTCCAAAATATGCACCATCAGCAACAGTTCGCCCGTTGATGCACTCTTCAACTTCCCCCTCCCAATAGGGCTGGCCACCCTCATCCCAGCGCGAGTTGAGGCCAACCAGCTCGACGATCCGCTTCGCACGATCCGACGATGGGTCGAAACCAAACTCGCGAAGCTGCGAGAGCGAGAAGGTTGTTGCCGTCCAAGGCTGGCCGAACTTTTCCCAGTCTTGAGGTTTGAAACCGCGCGGGACAAAAGAGCCTGCCGCCCATTGCCCGTCCTCATCTTGGCAAGCCAGAAGCTTGGCTCCCCAGCCAATGGGTTCGATCTTGGCCCGTTCAGCCGCCCACTCCGGTACCGGAGTATCGAGGAGGTCGCGCATCACCTGCCAGCGGATCGCTGGGTCGGAATCGAGAAGCCAAGCAATCACATCGCCTGCGGCAGTCATCTGAGCCGTCCAGTTGCCAACTTAAAATCAACATTACAGCGTGCATCGCTAGTAGGCACAGCCGACGTCTGCAATGGTGGGCGAAATTCGAACTGAGACACCAACCCAAACTCGCGATCCGTTGCTAAATGACGGCAGATATGCTAGATATTTGGGCATGGTGCTGATTTGCGCCAGCAACCCGTCCTTGAGGCGGGTTTTTTTGTATGCCTTGCTCGCCGGCTCTGCCTTCGCCAGGCGCGGCAAGTCTCGGGTCCGTTCTCCGCTTCAGGCCATCGCGGCGGCGCTGCGCCGCGCCTTCCACAACAGCAGCACCATGGCCACTATGTTCAGCAGGTTCCAGGCAATGCCGTTGAGGAACGCGGCGGCATAGGAACCGGTCAGATCGTAAATCCAGCCCGACATCCAGCCGCCGATCGCCATGCCGAAGATCGTCGCCATGATGACGATGCCTACGCGCTGGCCGGCCTCTCGGGCCGGCATGTATTCCCGCACGATGATGGCATAGCAAGGCACGATTCCGCCTTGCGACAGGCCGAAGACCAGCGAGACGACGTAAAGCGAGGCGAGCCCGTCGAAGGGGATGTAGAGCAACAACGACAAGGCTTGCAGCACCGAGCCGATCAGCAGGGTTTTCACGCCGCCGATGCGATCGGCAAGGAAGCCGGACGCCAGCCGGCTGACGACGCCCGCCGCCATCATGATCGACAGCATGTCGGCGCCCCGCGCAACGCCATAGCCGAGGTCCATGCAATAGGCGACGATATGGACCTGAGGCATCGACATCGCCACGCAGCAGCTAAGGCCGGCGACGACGAGCAGCACCTGCAGGGCTGCCGGCGACAGCGATATCGGCTGGACGGGCCGGCTGCCGGGTGAACCGGAAATGGCGGCGCGTGGTGCGCCGCGCCTGAGCAGCAGGATCAGCGGCACCATGGTCACGAGGCAGACGACACCGATCGCGGCATAGGTGAAACGCCAGCCTTCGCTCTGCATGATATAGGGCATAACCATCGGCCAGATCGCCCCGGCGAGATAGCTGCCGGCAGCGGCAGCCGACACCGCGACGCCGCGCCGGCGGTTGAACCAGTGCGAGATGTCGGCGATCAACGGCCCGAAGATCGCCGAGGTGCCGACGCCGATCAAAACACCCTGGACAAGGGTGAACTGCAGCACCGAGGTGGTCAGCGACGCCAGCAGGAAACCGGCACCGAGCGCCACCGAGGCAATGAGCGCCGGTATCCAGTAGCCCATGCGGTCGATGGCGCGACCGATCGCAACATTGCCGACGGCGAAGCCGACCATGGTCGCGGTATAGGGCATCGACGCGGCGGCGCGATCGACGCCGAATTCCGCCTGCATGGCGGGGAGGACCACGACCACCGCCCACATGCCGACACCGCCGATCGTCGACAGCAGCATCGAGATGCCGAGCCGCATCCAGGCATAGGCGCTGTCGATGCCGGGGCTGCTTGCCTGGCTAGAGACGGTTGTGATCAAGGCGTTTCCTGTCCGCGGTTCTGCAAAATCGACCGGTTCAACACCACTATCGGCACATTCGTGGCGCCGTGCAGCGCCACATCACGCAATCCGTGGCTCCAGGGATTTAAGCTGAAATGGAACAGTGGCCGCCGTCCCGGAGTTTTCCATTAACTCACCGATGGAAGGAGGTTGTCATGACCGCGAAAAGGAAATGGTCGGCCGAGGTGAACGAGCACAGCGATGCGCTGGACCTCGAGGAACATGTCTTCGAATCCCACGACCCCAAGAAGATCGCGGCCTCGCTCAAGCGATCGGCCGAGCACAGCGATCGGCGCAAGGCCGAGCCGTTCCAGTCCGCCATGTCGATGCTGAATTTCTACATCAACCGTGCCGGTAAGAACCTGCCGGCCAAGCAGAAGAAAGTGCTGGAGGACGCCAAGGACGAACTGCGCGCAGCGTTTGGGCGTCCGCGAGAAGACTAAGGCGCCGGCAGGAAACTTCGCGGGCGCGACATCCGACGCGCTTTGTCAGCGCGACTTGATGACGCCGTCGGTGTTGGCCAACAGCTTGCGGACCGCGTTGCGCGCCGCATCCGGCCGCTGCAGGCGGATGCTCTTCTCGATCGCCTCGTGCAGCTTCTGCGCATGCTGCAAATCGTCCAGCTCCCGCGTCGTATAGGCGAACAGATGATCGAAAGCCGATTCGATCAGAACGCCGAGCGGCACCAGGAGATCGTTGCCCGAGGCACGCAGGATGGCCAGATGAAAACGCGTATCGGCGCGGGTGCGCTCCTGCAGCGTCGTCGCCTCCCGCATCTCCCGGCAGGCCTGGCTGATCTCGGCCATTTGCTCGTCCGTGCGCCGCATCGCGGCAAAGGCGGTCGCTTCCGGCTCGATGATGTGGCGGAACTCCTGCACCGTTTTCAGGAACACCTCGCGGTCGGGCGATGTCGCGTACCAGGCGAGCACGTCGCGATCGAGCAGGTTCCAGCGCTCTTTCGGCTCGACCCAGCTGCCGATCTTGGGGCGCGAGGCCAGCAGGCTCTTGGCCATCAGCATCTTGATCGCTTCGCGCACCGCCGAGCGGCTGACGTCGAAGGTCTCCGACCACTTGGCTTCGTTGGGCAGGATGGTTCCCGGCGGATAGTCGCCGCGCACGATCCTCAGACCAATCTCATTGGCCAGCGACGCATGCACGCTCGATCCAGGCATGCGCGCCGCATCCGCACGGCGAACGGCGGTCGGGCGCTCGGCGGACGCCGCCTTGGCCGGTGTTTTTCCCTTATTCGGCTTGCCGTCCCGCATGTGCTCACAAAGTCCGGATTCCGAAGACTGTCAAGCACGGGAAAGACCCCGGGTTGGAAACCCGGCCGCCGTGCACAGATCAGCCAGGATCGACGCCCTGTCAGGCCGTCTTGACGTATTTCCGCCAGCTATGCTCAGGACGAAACCCGAGCACGTCCCGCGCTTTGCGGTTGGAGAGCAGCGTCTCGTATTCGCCAAGTTCGCCCTTAACCGGCACGTCAGGATAAAACCGCCTCAGCAGTTCGGCCGTCGGCAGGTCGGACGAAGTGTCGTCGTTGGCGGCGTTGAACACCTGATAGCCGAGCCCGTCCTTCTCGATAGCGCGCAACGTGATCTGGCCGAGATCGCGCGCGTCGATGTAGCTCCAGGCGATCCGCTTGCGGAAACCCGGATCGGCGAACCATTTCGGAAACAGCGAATATTCGTGCGGTTCGATGACGTTGCCGATGCGCAAAGCGTAGATGTCGATGCCGCTGCGCAGCGCGAAGGCACGCGCCGTCTTCTCGTTGACGATCTTGGACAGCGCATAGCTGTCCATCGGATCGACATCATAGTCCTCGTCGAGCGGGAAATGCGTCGGGTCGCGCGGCTCGTTGGCAAAGACCAGGCCGTAAGTTGTCTCGCTGGAAGCGATCACCACCTTGCGGATGCCGAGCTTCACCGCCGCCTCGATGACATTGTAGGTGCCAAGCGCGTTGATGCGGAACACCTCGTTATCGGGCGTGATCATGATGCGCGGGATCGCCGCGAAATGCACCACGGCATCGACCGGCTGCGCGCGCAGCGACGGGTCGAACTCGTGCAGGCCCATATAGCTGGACAGTGCATTGAACACCTGCCCGCTGTCGGTGATGTCGGTGATCAGCGTGCGCACCTTGGGATTGTCGAGCGGCTTGGTATCGATGTTGAGCACCTGGCAGCCCTGCTCGACCAGATACTGCACGACATGACGCCCGGCCTTGCCGCTGCCGCCGGTGAACATGATCCGCTTGGTCATTTTTGCTCTCCACATTCCGTAGGATTCATGTGTATTGTCAGACAATATGGCATTCCGCAATCGCCGACCATCGCCTGCGGCAAAAACCCGCTTCAACAATTCGCCTGCCAAAGCGCAGCACCGTCATCGATACCAGCAACACAGGACGACACGACATGAATACGACTGCCGCGAGCGAAAAGATCGGCTTCATCGGGCTTGGCCTGATGGGACACGGGATCGCCAAGAACATCGTCGACAAGGGCTATGCCCTGACGTTTCTCGGCCGCAAAAACCGCGCTCCGGCGGACGACCTGCTCGGCCGTGGCGCGAAGGAAGCGGCGACCTCGCGCGATGTCGCAGCGGCATCCGATATCGTCTTCATCTGCGTCACCGGCTCGCGCGAGGTCGAAGCCATCATCCGCGGACCCGGCGGCCTCAAGGAGGGCCTGAAAAAGGGCTCGATGGTCGTCGATTGCTCCACCTCGGATCCGACCTCGACCGTAGCGCTTGCCGCCGAACTCAAGGCGCTCGGCGTCGACTATGTCGATGCCCCGCTCAGCCGCACGCCGAAGGAGGCGTGGGAGGGCACGCTCGACGCCATGGTCGGTGCGTCCGACGCGGTCTTTGCCCGGCTGAAGCCGGTGCTCGACACCTGGGCTGGCCGCATCGTCCATATCGGCGACACCGGCGATGGCCACCGCATGAAGCTGCTCAACAATTTCATCTCGCTGGGCTATGCGGCGATCTATTCCGAGGCGCTGGCGCTGGCGCAGAAGGTCGGCATCTCGCCGCCGCGCTTCGACAGCGTCATCCGCAACGGCCGCATGGATTGCGGCTTCTACCAGACCTTCATGCGCTGGACGCTCGAAGGCGACCGCGACGCGCACAAATTCACCATCGCCAACGCCTTCAAGGACCTCACCTATCTCGAATCGATGGCGGGTGCTGCCGGCATCGCCAACCCGCTCGGCAATGCCACGAAGAACGCCTTCGCCGGCGCCTTCGCCGCCGGGCCCGCCGATCAATATGTGCCGATGCTGGCAACGCATATCGGCAAGATCAACGGCGTCGACCTGACACCGAGCAAGGACGGCAAGTAGTAGAAGATTTGAGGTGACCGACCTTAGTGTTTGGTCAAGGCTGGCGCTGCCCCCTCGGCTGCCTGCCGGGCACCCTCATTCCGGAGTAGGCGCGGTCGGCGAAGCGGCCGATCTCCCCCGCAAGGGGGGGGAGATTGGACGTCACTTCGGCTTTCGCCAATCGCCAACGTAAGGCAGGGGCAGACGGCGCCAGCCTTGCTGGATGAATTACCGCCGTGACCGTCCGATAACGTCGTCAGTGTTGGCGAGTAGTCTGTGCACTGCCGTGCGGGCTGCAGCCGGCCGCTGGAGACGGATGTTCTTCTCGATGGCCTCATGCAGCGCCTGCGCCCGAGGCTGGTCGCTGGTTTCGCGCGTGACGAAAACGAAGAGGTGGTCGAGCGCCGATTCGATCAGCACGCCGAGCGGCACCAGGAGATCGTTGCCCGAGGCACGCAGGATGGCCAGATGAAAACGGGTATCCGCGCGGGTGCGTTCCGGCAGCGTCGCCGCCTCCCCCATCTCCCGGCAGGCCTGGCTGATCTCGGCCATCTGTTCGTCGCTACGCCGGATCGCGGCAAAGGCGCTGGCTTCCGGCTCGATGATGTGACGAAACTCCTGCACCGTGCGCAGGAACATTTCGCGATCGGGCGCCGTCGCGTACCAGGCGAGCACGTCGCGATCGAGTAGATTCCAGCGCTCCTTCGGCTCGACCCAGCTGCCGATCTTCGGGCGTGAGGCGAGCAGGCTCTTGGCCATCAGCATCTTGATCGCCTCGCGCACGGCCGAGCGGCTGACGTCGAAGGTCTCCGACCATTTAGCTTCGTTGGGCAGGATGGTTCCCGGCGGATAGTCGCCGCGCACGATCCGAAGACCGATCTCGTTGGCCAGCGACGCATGCACGCTCGATCCGGGGATCAGCGCCGCGTCGGCACGGCGAGCGCCGACCGGACGGGCGGCCCGTGCCTTGATCTTGGCCCGTTCCTTGACCGTGGTAAGTCGCTTTTTCGGTCTTGCGTCCGGCATCCACGTTCCCCCGGTGCAGGCTGAACTCAAGGCGCGGCAAAGCAGGAGCGGTTCGCCCCGGCAATGTCGCCTCGCACGTTTCATGAACCGGCGTGACGGGGCGCCCGTCGATCGGACGCCCCGAAAACTGCGAACCTACTTCTGGATGCAGGTGTCGACCGTATCTTTGGTGCACTCGTCGAGACCGGTGAAGACTGGATCGGCGACGGGCTTGCCTTCGACCAGGTCGATCATCACCGAGGGCGCCTTGTAGCCCATCTCGAACGGCCGTTGGCCGACCAGCGCGGTCACCAGACCCTCCTTGGCAATGGCCACTTCATCACCGATCGTATCGGCGGCGCCGATGACGAACTCGTTCTTGGCGATCTTGTCGGCCATCGGCTTGAACAGGTCGCGATAGGGCTGCGGCGCGCCGAACAGCGGCCAGCCGCCCATGATGCCGAAGGCGTCGAGATCGGGATTGGCGGCGAGGATATCGGTCATCGCCTGCACGCCCTTGGCGCCGTCGTCATTGGTGAACACCGGGCAGCCGGCAACTTCGGTCCAGCCGCCCTCGCCGGCGAGCGCCGGGAGATCCTTCTGGCCTGTAAGCGCGTCGCGCATGCCTTGGGCGCGGCGCAGGATGTTGTCGGCCGCCGGATTGCCTTGGATGGTGCAGATCTTGCCGCCATCCGGCTTGCCCTTCTTGATGTACTCGCCGATCTTGTATCCCATCAGGTAGTTGTCGGTGCCGAGATAGGTCTTGCGCAGCCCCGCATCTTCCTTGCTGAGGTCGGCGTCGAGCGTCATGATCGGGATCGACGGATTGGCGCTTTTGATCGTCTGCGCGATCAGCGGCGCGTTGGACGGCGAAATGGCCATCGCCACTGTATCGGGCTTGCTCAGCATGTCCTGAACGATCTGGGCTTCGCCGGCCTCGTCCGAGGTCGATGCCGGGCCGGTGTAGAAGCACTCATACTCCGAGCTGGCATTTTCCTTGTTCCATTTCTGGCAACCCTGGTTGATGGCCTCGAAGAACGGATTGTCGAGCCCCTTCACCACGATGACG
Source organism: Mesorhizobium mediterraneum (assembly GCF_002284565.1). Lineage (GTDB taxonomy): Bacteria > Pseudomonadota > Alphaproteobacteria > Rhizobiales > Rhizobiaceae > Mesorhizobium > Mesorhizobium mediterraneum. Next base: position 95,860 of record NZ_NPKI01000004.1, read on the forward strand.
AGCTGTTTCTTGGCCAAAGCCGGCCCGGCACCCAACGCCATGACGGCGACGGCGGCGAGCAATAGTGATTTCCTCATGTCAGTCCTCCCTTGAAACAGACGGACACGGCGTGCCCGCCACACAGACCAGCCCGGGTCAAGCGATGACAGAGGTTCGTTTCGCGAGCGCTCGTGTCGCCAAGCCGGGCCGATAAGCATTTCCAGATGCGGTAGCAGACCAGCGCGATACGGACGCTGCCAGATCCTCGACCGATAAACCTCCGCCTACTCCGCCCGGCGAGCCGGAACAGGAGATCGGCATAATCTCCTCCGGCGCTTAGCTAATATCGGCTTGCGACGAACGTCAATTGCTATTTGTCCTACAAAACGGATTTTTCGAAAGAAGCCGCTGTTGACGCCAAGGGGGCATGTGCGTAAATGGGCGAAAGCGCTGTTTCCGGGAGGGGCCGGAAAAGAGCGAGGGCCGCGGCAGAACCGCCGGCCGAAAGCACGGGGAGGAAGCAGTCTGGTGTCGGTTCTCGAACTCACCAATATCTCGAAACATTTCGGCGCCATCCAGGCTGTCAACGACGTTTCGCTCTCGATCGAGGCCGGACAGGTGGTCGGCCTGATGGGCGACAACGGCGCCGGCAAGTCGACGCTGGTCAAGATGATCGCCGGCAATTTCCCCCCGAGCCATGGCACGATGCAGATGGACGGCAAGGATCTGATCCTGCACAAGCCGGTGGAGGCGCGCCAGCACGGCATCGAGATCGTCCATCAGGATCTCGCGCTGTGCAACAATCTGACGGCCGCCGCCAATGTTTATCTCGGACGCGAGCTGCGCCGCGGCATCGGCCCGTTTCGCATCCTCGACTACGCCGCGATGTACAAGCGCGCCGGCCAGATCTTTGCCGAGCTGAAATCCGAGACCCGCCCGCGCGACCTGGTCAAGCAGATGTCGGGCGGCCAGCGGCAAGCGGTGGCGATCGCCCGCACCATGCTTTCGCAAGCCAAGATCGTGCTGATGGACGAGCCGACGGCGGCGATCTCGGTCCGGCAGGTCGCCGAGGTGCTGAACCTGATCCGCCATCTGCGCGACCAGGGCATTGCGGTCGTGCTGATCAGTCACCGCATGCCAGACGTCTTTGATGTTGCCGATCGCGTCATCGTCATGCGGCGCGGCCGCAAGGTCGCCGACAAGACGATCGCGTCGAGTTCGCCCGAGGAAGTCACCGGGCTCATTACCGGCGCCATCGAACAGGTTTGATGTCAGCGGGTTCCACCACGCAAGCAAATAAAGGTCGACGATGGCAGTAACTCTTGACCAGACGATCGCGCAGAAACAGCACACTTTGCTGAGCAGGGTGTTTGCCAGCCAGACCTTCTGGGTGGTGATCGCGGTCATCCTCGCCTGTCTGTTCCTGTCCGTGGCCACGGATTCCTTCGCCACGACGAAGAACCTCTACAACATCACCCGCAACGTCACTTTCGTCGCCATTGTGGCGCTCGGAATGACGTTCGTCATCATCACCGGCGGCATCGACCTGTCGGTCGGCTCGGTACTTTGCCTGTGCTCGATGGTGCTGGCCGTCACCATGCATGCCGGCTACGGCATCGAGGTCGGCATCGCCGCTGCGATCGCGACAGCGCTGATTATCGGCGCCTTCAACGGCATTTTGATCGCCTATCTCGGCTTTCCGCCCTTCGTGGTGACGCTCGGAATGCTGTCGATCGCCCGCAGCCTGGCCATGGTCGCCTCCAACAACACCGTCATCTTCCAGTTCGGGCCCGATCACGACAAGCTTCTGGCGTTGGGCGGCGGCGCCTGGGTGTTCGGCATCGCCAATCCGGTGCTCTACACCATCTTGCTGGCGCTGATCACCGGCTTCGTGCTGCGCTGGACGAAATTCGGCCGGCACATCTTCGCCATCGGTGGCAACGAGCATGCGGCGACGCTGACCGGCGTTCCGGTGCGCCAGATCAAGGTCGCGGTCTACATGATCTCGGCGCTGGCAGCGGGCGTTGCCGGCATCATCCAGACCGGCTGGCTGGGCGCCGTCACCACCAATCTCGGCAACGGCATGGAGCTTCAGGTTATCGCCGCCACCGTCATCGGCGGCGCCAATTTGGCGGGCGGCATGGGTACGGCCTTTGGCGCCGTCGTCGGCGCAGCGCTGATCGAGGTGATCCGCAACAGTCTCGGCCTGCTCGGCATCAATGCGTTCTGGCAAGGTACCTTTATTGGCGGCGCTATTCTGATGGCGGTCCTGTTCGACCGGCTACGCAATTTCAGGCGCAACGAATAGGACCATGATCCCGAACCGAAGGTCCGCGCCGGCGAAAGCGGCGCTGACCGTCGGTTCGGATAAGATCATTGTCAAACAAAAGACAGTCTGATGGTGAAATCCCTCTTCAGCCTCGACGGACGGCTGGTGCTGATCACCGGTTCCGGCCAGGGAATCGGCTTTGCCCTGGCGCGGGGCCTTGCCGAGCATGGCGCGAGCGTGGTGCTGAACGGCCGCGATCCGGGCAAGGTCGCTGGTGCGGTGGCAAGGCTGGGCGACGCCGGCTTCAAGGCGCATGCCTCGATCTTCGACGTGACCGATTTTCATGCCGTCGATGAAGACATTGCCCGGATCGAGGCCGAGATCGGCGCCATCGACATCCTCGTCAACAATGCCGGCGTGCAGTTCCGCGCGCCGCTCGAGGATTTTCCCGAGGAGCAGTGGGAGCGCCTGTTCAAGACCAATGTCTCGGGCGCCTTCCACGCCGGCAAGGCGGTGGCCCGGCACATGATTCCGCGCGGCAAAGGCAAGATCATCAACATCGGTTCGGTGCAAAGCGAGCTCGCCAGAACCGGCATCGCGCCCTACACGGCGACCAAGGGCGCGATCAGGAACCTGACCAGGGGCATGTGCGCCGACTGGGCGAAACACGGCCTGCAGATCAATGCCATCGCGCCCGGCTATTTCCGCACCGAGATGAACCAGGCGCTGGTCGACAATCCGGAATTCTCCGCCTGGCTGGAGAAGCGCACGCCGGCCGGGCGCTGGGGCAATGTCGATGAACTGATCGGCGCCGCAGTCTTCCTGGCGTCGGATGCATCGTCCTTCGTCAATGGCCACACGCTTTATGTCGACGGCGGCCTGACCGCGTCGGTTTGAGAGGTGGCGCCTTCCCCTTCTCCCCTTGTGAGGGCTTTGCACGGGGAGCGAAGTGGATTTCGGTGGTCAGTGAGGGCCTTTTTGAAGGCCGGCAG
>NZ_NPKI01000041.1 GCF_002284565.1 Mesorhizobium mediterraneum
TGGAAGAGAAGCTGCGCTTCGCCATCCGTGAAGGCGGCCGCACCGTCGGTGCCGGCATCGTCGTCACCATCAAAGAGTAATTTGGACTTAAACCGATCTGTCGCGGGCGCTGCCCGCGCCGCGCCAGAACAAGGAAGTGACGCATGAACGGACAGAATATCCGCATCCGCCTGAAGGCGTTTGATCACCGGGTGCTTGACGCCTCGACGCGGGAAATCGTGTCGACGGCCAAGCGCACCGGCGCCAACGTCCGCGGCCCCATTCCGCTGCCGACGCGGATCGAAAAGTTCACGGTCAACCGGTCGCCTCACGTCGACAAGAAGAGCCGCGAGCAGTTCGAGATGCGCACGCACAAGCGTCTGCTCGATATCGTTGACCCGACCCCGCAGACGGTCGACGCTTTGATGAAGCTCGATCTTGCCGCCGGTGTCGACGTCGAGATCAAGCTCTAAGGAACCAGAGGGGCGGGGCGACCCGGAACTCTGAAGGAACAAGAGGCGTGGAGGGGCGACAGCCCCGACAGGGAACTCTAAAGGAATTGAACCGATGCGTTCAGGTGTGATTGCAAAGAAGGTGGGAATGACCCGCATCTACAACGATGCCGGGGAACATGTTCCCGTCACTGTTCTCCAGATGGAGAACTGCCAGGTCGTGGCGCAGCGCACGCAGGAGAAGAACGGCTATACCGCCGTCCAGCTCGGCGTTGGCCTTGCCAAGGTGAAGAACACGTCGAAGGCGATGCGCGGCCATTTCGCGACCGCTTCCGTCGAGCCGAAGGCCAAGGTTGCCGAATTCCGTGTCTCCGCCGACAACATGATCGATGTCGGCGCCGAGATCACCGTCGATCATTTCGTCGCCGGCCAGAAGGTCGATGTGACGGGAACCACGATCGGCAAGGGTTTCCAGGGCGTTATCAAGCGGCACCACATGGGCGGTGGCCGCGCGACCCACGGCAACTCGGTCTCGCACCGTACGCACGGCTCGACCGGCCAGCGCCAGGATCCGGGCAAGGTGTTCAAGGGCAAGCATATGGCCGGCCACATGGGTGACACCCGCGTCACAACGCAGAATGTCGAGGTCGTCTCGACCGATGCCGATCGCGGTCTGATCCTGATCCGCGGCGCGGTTCCCGGTTCGAAGGGTGCCTGGATCCTGGTCCGCGACGCGGCCAAGGTTGCGCTGCCGGCCAATGCGCCGAAGCCCGCCGCAATCCGCGCCATTGCGACCAATGATGGCGCCAAGAACGATGCCCCGGCCACAGTAGATGCCCCGGCCACAGAGGGAGCGGAATAATGGACCTCAAGATCACAACGCTTGGCGGCAAGGACGCCGGCAAGGTGAAACTCTCCGAGGAGATTTTCGGCCTTGATCCGCGCGAGGACATCCTGCAGCGCGTCGTGCGCTGGCAGCTTGCCAAGAAGCAGCAGGGCACGCACAAGACCAAGGGTCGCGCCGAGATCGCTCGGACCGGCGCCAAGATGTACAAGCAGAAGGGTACGGGCCGCGCCCGCCACCATTCGGCACGCGCTCCGCAGTTCCGCGGCGGCGGCAAGGCCCACGGTCCGGTCGTCCGCAGCCACGAGCACGATTTGCCGAAGAAGGTGCGTGCGCTGGGCCTCAAGCATGCTCTGTCGGCCAAGGCCAAGAGCGCATCGCTCATCATCATCGACGAGCTGATGTTGACCGAGGCCAAGACCAAGGCGCTGATCGCGAATTTCGCGACGCTGGGCCTGTCCAACGCCCTGCTGATCGGCGGCGCCGAGCTCGATAAGAACTTCAAGCTGGCGGCGACGAACATCCCGAACATCGACGTGCTGCCTATCCAGGGCATCAACGTCTACGACATTCTGCGCCGCGGCACGCTGGTCCTTTCGAAGGCCGCCGTCGAGGCTCTCGAGGAGCGCTTCAAATGACCGACCTTCGTCATTACGACGTGATCGTCTCGCCGGCGATCACCGAAAAGTCGACCATGGCTTCCGAGCAGAATCAGGTCGTCTTCAACGTCGCCAAGAAGGCGTCGAAGCCGGAAATCAAGGCCGCCGTCGAAGCGCTGTTCGGCGTCAAGGTGATGGCCGTGAACACGCTTGTCCGCAAGGGCAAGATCAAGCGCTTCCGCGGCACGATCGGCCGCCAGAGCGACGTCAAGAAGGCGATTGTGACGCTGGCCGACGGCCAGTCGATCGACGTCGCGACGGGTCTCTGAGCAAGACCGCGAGGACAGAAACATGGCACTGAAAAAATTCAACCCGATAACGCCGAGCACCCGCCAGCTGGTCATCGTCGATCGCTCGGGCCTCTATAAGGGTAAGCCCGTCAAGGGCCTGACCGAAGGCCTGACCAAGTCGGGCGGCCGCAACAATTACGGCCGCATCACGGCTCGCTTCATCGGCGGCGGTCACAAGCGTACGTACCGCATCATCGACTTCAAGCGCCGCAAGTTCGACGTTGTCGGCACGGTCGAGCGTATCGAATACGATCCGAACCGCAGCGCCTTCATCGCGCTGATCAAGTATGACGATGGCGAGCTGTCCTACATCATCGCTCCGCAGCGCCTTGCTGCCGGCGACAAGATCGTGGCCGGCGAAGCGGTCGACGTGAAGCCGGGCAATGCGATGCCGCTGGCCTCGATGCCGGTCGGCACGATCGTCCACAACATCGAGCTGAAGCCGGGCAAGGGCGCCCAGGTTGCCCGTTCGGCTGGCGGTTATGCTCAGCTCGTCGGCCGTGACCAGGGCATGGCGATCCTGCGCCTGAACTCAGGCGAGCAGCGTGTCGTCCACGGCTCGTGCATGGCCACTGTCGGCGCCGTGTCCAACCCGGACCACGGCAACATCAATGACGGCAAGGCAGGCCGCACGGTGTGGCGGGGAAAACGTCCGCACAATCGCGGCGTGACCATGAACCCGGTCGACCATCCGCATGGCGGCGGCGAAGGCCGCACCTCGGGTGGCCGCCATCCGGTTTCGCCTTGGGGCAAGCCGACCAAGGGCAAGAAGACGCGGTCCAATAAGGCGACCGACAAGTTCATCCTGCGCTCGCGCCATCAGCGCAAGAGCTAAGAAGAGGTAACGCCAAGTGACTCGTTCGATTTGGAAAGGCCCCTTCATCGACGGCTACCTTCTCAAGAAGGTGGACAAGGTTCGTGAAGGTGGTCGCAATGAGGTGATCAAGATGTGGAGCCGTCGCTCCACCATCCTGCCGCAGTTCGTCGGCTTCACCTTCGGTGTCTACAACGGCCAGAAGCACGTTCCCGTTTCGGTGAACGAGGACATGGTCGGCCACAAGTTCGGTGAATTCGCTCCGACCCGGACCTATTACGGTCACGGCGCGGATAAGAAGGCGAAGAGGAAATAATCATGGGCAAGGCCAAAGCTCCGCGCAGGCTTGCTGATAACGAAGCGCGCGCCGTGTTGCGCACGATCCGTATCAGCCCGCAGAAGCTGAACCTGGTTGCCGCGCTGATCCGCGGCAAGAAGGTCGCGACAGCGCTTTCCGATCTCGAATTCTCGGCCAAGCGGATTTCCGGCACGGTCAAGAAGACGCTGGAATCGGCGATCGCCAACGCGGAAAACAACCACGACCTCGACGTCGATGCGCTGATCGTGGCGGAAGCCTATGTCGGCAAGTCGATCGTCATGAAGCGGTTCCATGCCCGTGGCCGTGGTCGCGCCAGCCGTATCGAGAAGCCGTTCTCGCACCTCACGATCGTCGTTCGTGAAGTCGAAGAAAAAGGGGAGGCCGCATAATGGGCCAGAAAGTCAATCCGATCGGTCTGCGTCTCGGCATCAACCGCACCTGGGATTCGCGCTGGTTCGCGAACACCGGCGAGTATGGCAAGCTGCTGCATGAGGACATCAAGATCCGCAAATATCTTGAGAAGGAACTCAAGCAGGCTGCGATTTCGAAGGTCGTGATCGAGCGTCCGCACAAGAAGTGCCGCGTCACCATCCATGCGGCGCGCCCGGGCCTGATCATCGGCAAGAAGGGCGCCGACATCGAGAAGCTTCGCAAGAAGCTGATGGAGATGACGAAGTCCGAGACGCATTTGAACATCGTCGAAGTGCGCAAGCCCGAGATTGACGCGACGCTGGTCGCCCAGTCGATCGCCCAGCAACTCGAGCGCCGCATCGCGTTCCGCCGCGCCATGAAGCGCGCCGTGCAGTCTGCGATGCGCCTCGGTGCCGAAGGCATCCGCATCAACTGCGCCGGCCGTCTCGGCGGCGCCGAGATCGCGCGCATGGAATGGTACCGCGAAGGTCGCGTGCCGCTGCATACGCTGCGCGCCGATGTCGACTACGGCACGGCCGAAGCGCACACCGCTTACGGCATCTGCGGCGTTAAGGTCTGGGTGTTCAAGGGCGAAATCCTCGAGCACGACCCGATGGCTTCGGAGCGCCGTGCGACCGAGGGCGATCATGCGCATGGCGGTGGTGGTGAGCGCGAACGCGGTCGCCGTCGCGAAAACGCCTGAGACAGTTGAGAATTTGGAGTTAGAACGATGCTGCAGCCAAAGCGCACAAAGTTCCGCAAGCAGTTCAAGGGTCGTATCCACGGTGCCGCCAAGGGTGGCACCAATCTGGATTTCGGCGGTTTCGGGCTGAAGGCGCTTGAGCCGAACCGCGTCACCGCGCGTGAGATCGAGGCGGCCCGCCGCGCGATCACCCGCGAAATGAAGCGCGCCGGCCGCGTCTGGATCCGTATCTTCCCGGACGTGCCGGTGACGTCGAAGCCGACCGAAGTCCGCATGGGCAAGGGCAAGGGCGCGGTCGATTACTGGGCGGCGCGCGTCAAGCCAGGCCGCATCATGTTCGAGATCGACGGCGTCAATGAGGAAACCGCCCGTGAGGCGCTGCGTCTCGGCGCGGCCAAGCTCTCGGTCAGGACGCGCTTCGTACAGCGCATCGCAGAATAAGGACGGGCTGATCATGAAAGCCGAAGACATCCGGACCAAGACCCAGGACCAGCTGACCGACGATCTGGCCAGCCTGAAGAAGGAGCAGTTCAACCTGCGCTTCCAGAAGGCCACCGGCCAGCTCGAGAAGACCGCGCGCGTGAGGCAGGTCCGTAAGGACATTGCGCGTATCAAGACCATCGCTGCGGAAAAGTCCGCGGCTAAGAAGGCTTAAGGACGAAAACCATGCCAAAGCGCATTCTGCAGGGCACCGTCGTCAGCGACAAAAACGAGAAGACGGTTGTCGTCAAGGTCGAACGGCGCTTCACGCATCCCGTGATGAAGAAGACCGTGCGCATGACCAAGAAGTACAAGGCGCACGACGAGAACAACGCCCACAAAGTCGGCGATCAGGTGTTCATCCAGGAATCGAAGCCGATTTCCAAGGACAAGCGCTGGACCGTAGTGTCTTCGGACCAGGCGTAAACAACGAATTTTGGACAGACCGGGGAGGGGCTTTGAGCCCGTCCCGTTAGAAGAGAAGAAGGCGGCCAGTCATGATTCAGATGCAAACAAACCTCGACGTCGCGGATAATTCCGGCGCCCGTCGTGTCATGTGCATCAAGGTGCTGGGCGGCTCGAAGCGGAAATACGCTTCTGTGGGCGACATCATCGTGGTGTCGATCAAGGAAGCCATCCCGCGCGGCCGCGTCAAGAAGGGCGATGTGATGAAGGCGGTCGTGGTTCGCACGGCCAAGGACATCCGCCGCCCGGACGGCAGCGTGATCCGTTTCGACAAGAACGCGGCCGTTCTCGTCGACAACAAGAAAGAGCCGATCGGCACGCGTATCTTCGGACCGGTTCCGCGCGAACTCCGCGCCAAGAACCACATGAAGATCATCTCGCTCGCGCCTGAAGTGCTGTAAGGAGCCGGACCAATGCAGAAGATTAGAAAAGGCGACAAGGTCGTCGTGCTGGCCGGCAAGGACAAGGGCCGTTCGGGCGAAGTCCTCTCGGTACAGCCGAAGGAAGACACCGCGCTGGTGCGCGGCGTCAACATGATCCGTCGTCACCAGAAGCAGTCCCAGTCCCAAGAGGGCGGGATCATCACCAAGGAAGCGCCGATCCAGCTGTCGAACATCGCGCTGGCCGACCCCAAGGATGGCAAGCCGACCCGCGTCGGTTTCATCTTCCAGAAGGACGGCAAGAAGGTGCGCGTCGCCAAGCGCTCGGGAGAAGTCATCAATGGCTAAGTCTCAAACCAAGCAGGCGACTGCTCAGAACACGCCGCGCCTCAAGCAGGTCTACAACGAGACCATTCGCAAGGCGCTGCAGGAGCAGTTCGGCTACGAGAACGAGATGCAGGTTCCGCGCATCGACAAGATCGTGCTGAACATGGGCGTCGGCGAAGCCACCGGCGATTCGAAGAAGCCTTCGATCGCTGCGGAAGACCTTGCGATGATCGCCGGCCAGAAGGCCGTCGTCACCCACGCCCGCAATTCGATCGCCGGCTTCAAGGTCCGCGAAAAGATGCCGATCGGCGCCAAGGTCACGCTGCGCAAGGAACGCATGTACGAGTTCCTCGACCGCCTCGTGAACATCGCGCTGCCGCGCGTCCGCGACTTCCGCGGGCTCAATCCGAAGAGCTTCGATGGCCGTGGCAACTATGCCATGGGCATCAAGGAACACATCGTGTTCCCGGAGATCAACTACGACAAGGTTGATCAGATCTGGGGCATGGACGTCATCGTTTGTACGACTGCGAAGACGGACGACGAAGCCAGGGCATTGCTCAAGGCCTTCAACTTCCCCTTCCGCCAGTAACGGCAGCGAGAAAAGGAAAAATCTGAAATGGCAAAGACCAGCTCAGTCGAGAAGAACAACAGGCGCCGCAAGCTTGTGGACCAGTACGCTGCCAAGCGTAAGGCCCTCAAGGCGATCATCATGGATCAGTCCAAGCCGATGGAAGAGCGCTTCCGCGCTCAGCTGAAGCTTGCGGCACTGCCGCGCAACTCGGCCAAGATCCGCATCCGCAACCGCTGCGAAGTCACCGGACGTCCGCGTGCCTACTATCGCAAGCTCAAAGTATCGCGCATCGCGCTTCGGGATCTCGGCAATAACGGCCAGATCCCGGGCCTGGTCAAGTCGAGCTGGTAAGGAGGACATAACATGTCATTGAGCGATCCTCTCGGCGATATGCTGACCCGCATCCGCAACGCCTATGGCCGCAAGAAGTCGAGCGTTTCGACGCCGGCTTCGCGCCTGCGTACCCGCGTCCTCGACGTGCTGAAGGCGGAAGGCTATATCCGCGACTACAGCCAGACCGACTTCGACAACGGCAAGTCCGAAATCGAGATCGAGCTGAAGTATTTCGACGGTGCGCCGGTCGTGCGCGAAATCGCCCGCGTCTCGAAGCCGGGCCGTCGCGTCTACGTTTCGGCGAAGTCGATCCCGCACGTCGCCAACGGCCTCGGCATCGCCATCCTTTCGACGCCGAAGGGCGTGATGGCCGACCACGAAGCGCGTGAACAGAATGTCGGCGGGGAAATCCTCTGCCAGATCTTCTGATCTGGCAGCGAGATCCCGAAAAGTGGTTACCGGTTTTCGGGCAAGATCTCGCTCGAAAACAGAGACCTGAAACAAGAGAAGTGACGAGGACAACAAAATGTCTCGTATTGGAAAGAAACCCGTTTCGCTGCCGCAGGGCGTGACCGCGACCGTTGACGGCCAGACCGTCACGGCGAAGGGCCCCAAGGGTGAGCTGAAGTTCGTGGTGAACGACGAAGTGCTGGTCAAGATGGAAGGCAGCGAGATCGCTGTTCAGCCGCGCGACCAGACCAAGACCGCCCGCTCCAAATGGGGCATGTCGCGCACGCAGATCGTCAACATCCTGCAGGGCGTCAAGGACGGTTTTGAAAAGAAGCTCGAGATCACCGGCGTCGGCTATCGCGCCGCCATGCAGGGCAAGAACCTGCAGCTGGCGCTCGGCTTCAGCCATGACGTCGTCTACGAAACGCCGCAGGACATCACGATCACCGTGCCGAAGCCGACGGAAATCACCGTGACCGGCATCGACAAGCAGAAGGTCGGCCAGGTTGCTGCCGAGATCCGCGAATATCGCGGTCCCGAGCCGTACAAGGGCAAGGGCGTTCGTTACGCTGGCGAGAAGATCGTCCGCAAGGAAGGCAAGAAGAAGTAATTTCAACGCCGCGGGGAGCGGTCGCGGGAGGCTTGTCCTACCGCACAGGGTTGCCCCCGTTTTTTGAAGGCAAGGAACTGATATCATGGGCTCGAAAGAATCCACCCAACGCCGCGCTCAGCGCGTCCGCCGCCAGATCAAGAAGGTCGCAGGCGAGCGTCCGCGCCTGTCGGTCCACCGCACGTCGAAGAACATCTACGTGCAGGTCATCGACGACGCCAAGGGCCACACCATCGCTGCCGCCTCGACGCTGGAGAAGGACCTCAAGGGTTCGCTCAAGACCGGTGCCGACACTGCCGCCGCTGTCGCAATCGGCAAGTTGATTGCCGAGCGCGCTTCGAAGGCCGGCGTCAAGGAAGTTGTCTTCGACCGCGGACCGTACATCTATCACGGCCGCGTCAAGGCACTGGCCGAGGCTGCCCGTGAAGGCGGCTTGAGCTTCTAAAAAGTTTCGCCCCCGGCAACCCCACAGAGGGAACCGGATATCATCATCAACCGTGCTTCCGGAAAAAAACAAGGAACAGGATATGGCACAGGAACGTAGGGATGGCGGCCGCGGCCGTGATCGCGAAGAGCGCGACGACGGCATGGTGGACAAGCTCGTCCACATCAACCGCGTCGCCAAGGTCGTCAAGGGCGGCCGGCGCTTCGGCTTTGCAGCACTCGTCGTCGTCGGCGACCAGAAGGGCCGCGTCGGCTTCGGTCATGGCAAGGCGCGCGAAGTGCCTGAGGCGATCCGCAAGGCGACCGAATCGGCCAAGCGCGACATGATCTTCGTGCCGCTGCGCTCGGGCCGTACGCTGCACCACGACGTCGAGGGACGTTGGGGAGCCGGACGCGTTCTGCTGCGCGCTGCCAAGCAGGGTACCGGCATCATCGCCGGCGGCCCGATGCGCGCCGTCTTCGAGACGCTCGGCATGCATGACGTGGTTGCCAAGTCGATGGGTTCGTCGAACCCGTACAACATGGTTCGGGCCACCTTCGACGCGCTGAAGAGCCAGATGCATCCCAAGGATGTGGCTGCTGCGCGCGGCATCAAGTATTCGACCCTTCAGGCCCGCCGCGGCACCGCCGTTGCGGCCGAAGAATAGTCGATCTGACCAGGGATTTTGACCATGGCCAAGAAAGCAACCAAGACCATCACCGTCGAGCAGATCGGTTCGCCGATCCGCCGGCCGAAGGAGCAGCGCGCGACGCTGGTCGGCCTCGGCCTCAACAAGATGCACAAGCAGCGCACGTTGGAGGACACCCCCTCCGTGCGCGGCATGATCGCTGCCGTCCAGCATCTCGTCCGCGTCGTGGACGAGGGCTGAGCCAGAGCGCAGGAGAACTCAGATGAAACTCAACGATCTGCGTGACAAGGACGGCGCGACGCATTCCAAGAAGCGTCTCGGCCGCGGCATCGGTTCCGGCTCGGGCAAGACCGCCGGTCGCGGCGTCAAGGGCCAGAAGGCGCGCTCCGGCGTCGCCATCAACGGCTTCGAGGGCGGCCAGATGCCGCTCTACCGGCGTCTGCCGAAGCGTGGCTTCAACAACATCTTCGCCAAGAGCTTTACTGTCGTGTCGCTGGCCCGCATCCAGGCCGCGCTCGACGCCAAGAAGCTCGACGCCAAGACGACTGTGACGGCCGAAGCGCTGGTCGCTGCCGGCGTCATTCGCCGCGTCAAGGACGGCGTGCGCATCCTCTCCGACGGCGACATCAAGTCGAAGCTCGCCTTCGACGTGGCCGGCGCCTCCAAGGCTGCCATCGAGAAGATCGAAAAGGCCGGCGGTTCGGTGAAGCTGCCGGAAAAGGCAGCGGCCGAGTAACGTCGATTTGAAGCGCGATCGGCAAGAGTGGGAATACGTTTCGCTTTTGATTGCGCTTTGATCCGACCAATATGGCGGCCGCGTCAACGCGGCCGCTTGCATGTTTGCAGTCCGGAGCTTATCTCGTGAGCTTCGGTGACACGCGCCGCCTGAGTTGCGGGCCATCGAGCGTGACCAAGCGGAGAATCAGGCATGGCTTCGGCTGCTGAACAACTAGCCTCGAATCTGAATTTCTCGGCCTTCGCCAAGGCGGAGGATCTGAAGAAGCGCATCTGGTTCACCATCGGTGCGCTGCTCGTCTACCGCCTCGGCACCTATATCCCGCTGCCCGGCATCAATCCCGACGCTTTTGCCCAGGCCTTCTCGTCGCAGAGCAAGGGCGTGCTCGGCATGTTCAACATGTTCGCCGGCGGCGCCGTGGAGCGCATGGCGATCTTTGCCCTCGGCATCATGCCCTACATCTCCGCTTCCATCATCATGCAGCTGATGACCTCTGTCATCCCGTCTCTGGAAGCGCTGAAGAAGGAAGGCGAGCAGGGCCGCAAGGTCATCAACCAGTACACGCGCTACGGCACCGTGCTTTTGGCGCTGGTCCAGGCCTATGGCATTTCAGTCGGACTGGAAGGCGGCAACGGCATCGTCAGCGATCCGGGTATGTTCTTCCGCGTCTCGACGGTCATCACGCTGGTTGGCGGCACCATGTTCCTGATGTGGCTCGGCGAGCAGATCACTGCCCGCGGCATCGGCAACGGCATTTCGCTGATCATCTTTTCCGGCATCGTCGCCGGCCTGCCGCAAGCCATCTCCGGCACGCTGGAACTTGGCCGCACCGGCGCGCTGTCGACTGGCCTGATCCTGGCGATCATCGTTCTCGCCGTCGTCGTCATCGCGCTGATCGTGTTCTTCGAGCGCGCCCAGCGGCGCTTGCTGATCCAGTATCCGAAGCGCCAGGTCGGCAACCGCATGTTCCAGGGCGACACCTCGCACCTGCCGCTCAAGCTCAACACGGCCGGCGTCATTCCGCCGATCTTCGCCTCTTCGCTGCTGTTGCTGCCGGCGACGGTCGCAGGCTTCTCGCAGACCACCAACATGCCAGCCTGGGCCAGCACCGTCCTGGCGGCGCTTGGCCATGGCCAGCCGCTCTACATGGCGTTCTATGCCGCGATGATCGTGTTTTTCGCCTTCTTCTACACGGCTATCGTCTTCAACCCGAAGGACACCGCCGACCAGCTCAAGAAGCATTCGGGTTTCATTCCGGGCTACCGTCCGGGCGAGCGCACGGCCGATTACATCGACTATGTTCTCACCCGCATCACCGTCGTCGGCGCCATCTATCTGGTGCTGGTGTGTCTGTTGCCCGAGTTCCTGATTTCAGCGACTGGCGTACCATTCTACCTCGGTGGCACATCGCTTCTGATCGTGGTCAGTGTAACGCTCGATACGGTGGCGCAGATTCAGGGTCACCTGATCGCGCACCAGTATGAAGGCCTGATCAAGAAGTCGAAGCTGCGCGGGGGGAAGAAGGCCAGATGAGGTTGATATTGCTTGGGCCGCCAGGGGCGGGCAAGGGGACACAAGCACAAAGACTGGTAGAAAAATACGGCATACCCCAACTTTCCACGGGCGATATGCTGCGCGCTGCTGTCCAGGCCGGCACCGATGTCGGCAAACGCGCCAAGGCGGTGATGGACGCGGGCGAACTGGTCTCCGACGCCATCGTCAACGCCATCGTGGCCGAGCGCATCGATCAGGCCGATTGCGCCGGGGGATTCATCCTTGACGGATACCCGCGGACCTTGGTGCAAGCGGACGCGGTTGAATCGATGCTCTCGGATCGCGGCCTCACGCTCGACGCTGTCATCGAACTCGTCGTCGACGACAAGGCACTGGTTGGTCGAATCGGCAAGCGCGCCGAAGAGGCCAAGGCCGCGGGTCTGCCGGTACGCAAAGACGACAATCCGGCGGTGTTCGAAGAGCGCCTGAGGGAGTACTACAAGAAAACGTCGCCGCTGATCGGCTACTACTATGCCAAGGGCAAGCTGAGAGGTGTCGACGGAATGGCCGACATCGATGCGGTGACGCAACAGATCGAAGTAGTGCTCGCGGCTGCGATCCAAGGGACGGCAAACGGAAAATAAACGATTACGCTTGACTGAAGCGGCTCGCTGGGGTATGGCGGCCCGTCTTCCTATCAGGCATGAGGCTTGCTTGCCCGCAAGGGCAAGGCAGCCGCTTTGAACTGGAAACTCCCGCATGGGCCGGCCTCCACCGGACGCGGGGCAACTTTGATAGCGCCGGCTTGTCCGGCCCACATGGAGAAGAGAAGAACATGGCTCGTATAGCCGGCGTTAACATTCCGACCAACAAGCGCGTCGTCATCGCGCTTCAGTACATTCACGGCATTGGCAAGAACTTCGCCCAGGAGATCGTCGACAAGGTCGGCATCCCGGCCGAGCGCCGCGTCAACCAGCTGACCGACGCGGAAGTGCTGCAGATCCGCGAGACGATCGACCGCGACTATCAGGTCGAGGGCGACCTGCGCCGCGAAGTGTCGATGAACATCAAGCGGCTCATGGACCTCGGCTGCTACCGCGGCCTGCGTCATCGCCGCTCGCTCCCGGTTCGCGGCCAGCGCACGCACACCAATGCGCGCACCCGCAAGGGCCCGGCCAAGTCGATCGCCGGCAAGAAGAAGTAATTTAGGGGAATAAGGGAGTAGGGCAGTAGGGCGGTATGTAAAGCGGCGCGGTTCGTTCGCGGCCAGACATACTCCCCTATGGCCCTATTCCCCTACTCCCTTAGCAAGGTGGAGCCGCTGGCATTACGGCGGTGTAGAGATCAACTGAAAGGACCATCATGGCCAAGGAAGCCACACGTGTTCGCCGTCGCGAACGCAAGAATATCTCGTCGGGCGTTGCCCACGTCAACTCGACCTTCAACAACACGATGATCACCATCACCGACGCGCAGGGCAATTCGATTGCCTGGTCGTCGGCGGGAGCCCAGGGCTTCAAGGGGTCTCGCAAGTCGACGCCGTTCGCTGCCCAGATGGCTGCCGAAGACGTCGCCAAGAAGGCCCAGGAACACGGCATGCGCATGCTCGAGGTCGAGGTCTGCGGACCCGGCTCCGGTCGTGAATCGGCGCTGCGCGCGCTGCAGGCAGCCGGCTTCACCATCACCTCGATCCGTGATGTGACGCCGATCCCGCACAATGGCTGCCGCCCGCGCAAGAAGCGCCGCGTCTAAAGCATGTCGCCCAAAAGTGCGCAGCGGTTTTGGGGCAACGACATGCATAAAGACAGAGACCTAAAGCGCGACGCGCTTTAGGAAATTACCGAACGCCGCGCGAACGCCCAGTTGCGTTCCTCCACGGCATTCCAGGTCGCCCGCCACGATTGGATGGTGGCGGGTCAACGGAAGGAAAGTGTTATGATCCAGAAAAATTGGCAGGAACTGATCAAGCCGAACAAGATCGAGTTTTCGTCGAAGAAGAAGACGCTGACCACGCTGGTCGCCGAGCCGCTCGAGCGCGGCTTTGGTCTTACCCTCGGCAATGCGCTGCGTCGCGTGCTTCTGTCTTCGTTGCGTGGCGCGGCTGTGACCGCCGTGCAGATCGACGGCGTTCTGCATGAATTCTCGTCCATCGCCGGCGTGCGCGAGGACGTGACCGACATCGTCTTGAACATCAAGGAAATCGCCATCCGCATGGAAGGCGACGGCCCCAAGCGCATGGTCGTGCGCAAGCAGGGACCGGGCGCCGTTCTCGCCGGCGACATCCAGACGGTCGGCGACGTCGAGATCCTCAACCCCGACCACGTCATCTGCACGCTGGACGAAGGCGCTGAAATCCGCATGGAGTTCACCGTCGATACCGGCAAGGGCTACGTTCCGGCCGACCGCAATCGCGCCGAAGACGCGCCGATCGGCCTCATCCCGGTCGACAGCCTCTACTCGCCGGTCAAGAAGGTTTCCTACAAGGTCGAGAACACCCGCGAGGGCCAGGTTCTCGACTATGACAAGCTGACCATGACGATCGACACCGACGGTTCGATCTCGGGCGAGGACGCGGTGGCTTTCGCCGCTCGCATCCTGCAGGACCAGCTTGGCCTGTTCGTCAATTTCGACGAGCCGCAGAAGGAAGTCGCCGCCGAGCAGGTGACCGAGCTTGCCTTCAACCCGGCGCTGCTCAAGAAGGTCGACGAGCTCGAGCTTTCGGTGCGCTCGGCCAACTGCCTGAAGAACGACAACATCGTCTATATCGGCGACCTGATCCAGAAGACCGAAGCCGAGATGCTGCGCACCCCGAACTTCGGCCGCAAGTCGCTGAACGAGATCAAGGAAGTACTGGCGGCAATGGGCCTGCACCTCGGCATGGAAGTGCCGGATTGGCCGCCGGAAAACATCGAAGACCTCGCCAAGCGTTACGAAGATCAATATTGAGCATGATCCCGAAAAGTTGCAGACTTTTCGGGCAAGATCATGCGGCTAACCAACTGAGGCTGTGGCCTCTTGAACCCGGAATGAAGGAGAAGAGCCATGCGCCACGGATTTAAAGGCCGCCGGTTCGCCCGCAGCATAAGCCATCGCAAATCGATGTTTGCCAACCTTGCCGTATCGCTCATCGAGCATGAGCAGATCCTCACCACATTGCCGAAGGCGAAGGATCTGCGTCCGATCGTCGAGAAGCTGGTGACGCTCGGCAAGCGCGGTGATCTGCATGCCCGCCGCCAGGTGATTGCCCAGATCGGCAATGAAGGCGTCGTCAAGCGCCTGTTCGACACGATCGCGCCGCGCTACGCTACCCGCAACGGCGGCTATCTGCGCATCATGAAGGCGGGCTTCCGCCACGGTGACAATGCCGCCATGGCGGTCATCGAGTTCGTCGATCGCGACACCTCGGCCAAGGGCGCCGGCGACCGTGCCCGCATCGAGGCCGAAGGCACCGACGAGGAAGCCGCAGCTGCATAAGCTTCGGTTTCTCCTGAGTGAGTTTAAGGGGCCTGCGGGCCCCTTTTCGCATTCCGGAAGCGGCAAGGAGCATTTGCTGCGACTTCTTGGCTCAGCTCATGCCTTTCCGCCCAAAATAATCGGATTTCAGCGCCTTAGCCTTTCATTTTGCACAATCGTCGGGACAATGGCGCCCGACCCGGAGGATTCGGAATGCGCGTAAAACGGCTGTCCCTTGTTCTACTCTGCGCCTTGATGGCGCTGGCAGTCGTGCCGGCGGCCAGGCAGGCGCTGGCGCAGGACACCAAAGCCGATCCCGGCCTGTCCGATGTGCTGACCGACCTGCTGCGCGGCGCCGAAGGCGAAAATGCCACCTCCGGTCCAGACAAGCGCGTGCCATTCGGCCGCGAGGAGGTGCAACTGTCCTTCGCGCCGCTGGTCAAGCAGACGGCGCCGGCCGTGGTCAATGTCTATGCCTCGCAAACGGCCAAGATGAGATCGCCCTTCGACGGCGATCCGTTCTTCGAAGAGTTCTTCGGCCGTTCGCAGCCGCGTGCGCAGTCCTCGCTCGGCTCCGGCGTGCTGGTCGATCCGACGGGCATAGTGGTCACCAATTTCCACGTCATCAAGGATGCCGATCAGGTCAAGGTCGCTACCGCGGACGGGCGTGAATTCGACAGCAAGGTGCTGCTCAAGGACGAGACGCTTGACCTCGCTGTGCTCAAGATCTCCGCCGACAAGCCATATCCGGTCGTCGCCATCGGTGATTCCGACGCGCTCGAGGTTGGCGACCTGTTGTTGGCCATCGGCAATCCCTTCGGTGTCGGCCAGACCACCACCAGCGGCATCGTTTCGGCGCTTGCCCGCAGCCACATCGGCGTTTCCGATTCGAGTTTCTTCATCCAGACCGACGCCGCGATCAATCCCGGCAACTCCGGCGGCGCGCTGATCAACATGGGGGGCCAACTGGTCGGCATCAACACGGCGATCTACAGCCGCAGCGGCGGCTCGATCGGCATCGGCTTCGCTATTCCCTCCAACATGGTTCGCGCTTTTGCCGATGCGGCCAAGGCCGGGCGCGACTTCTTCGAGCGGCCCTATATCGGCGCCGAATTCGAGCGCGTGACGCCGCAGATCGCCGAATCGCTCGGCATGGAGACCTCGACCGGCGCGCTGGTCTCATCTGTCGAAGCAGCAGGGCCGGCGGCCACAGCGGGGCTCAAGGCCGGCGACGTCGTGCTGTCGCTCAACGGCACGCCGGTCGAGAGTATCGAGGCGTTGGATTACCGGATGGCGACGCTGTCGATCGGCACCAGTGCCAGCTTCGCCGTCCTGAGCAAAGGCCAGCAAGCAACGATGGACATCGCGCTGGAGCGCGCGCCGGAAGGTGCAAAGCTCGCGGAAGTGACGCTGCGCGGCCGCAGCCCATTTTCGGGTGCCAAGGTTGCTGAACTGTCGCCTCGGCTCGCTCAGCGGCTCGGCATGCGCACGGATGCCAAGGGCGTTACCGTGATCGATATCAATCGCGGTTCGCCCGCAGCCGGTTTCGGCTTCCAGCCGGGCGACATCGTTCGCGAGGTCAATGGCTTGACCATCGATACCGCAGCGACCCTGGAACAGGCATCCATGCAGGAGACTCGCTGGTGGCGCTTTACCGTCGAGCGCGGCGGGCAGATACTGCGCCAGGTGTTGCGTTACTAAGCCCGAACTCGATCCTTCGGACGAGATCGCGCTCCAACGAAAAGAAGTGCATGGCCGATCTGTTCAGTGTCGATGAACCGGAAAAGGCGCCGCCCGGCAGGCCGCTGGCCGACCGACTGCGCCCGAAGAACCTTGCCGAGGTCGTTGGCCAGGAGCATCTGACCGGGCCCGACGGCGCACTGACGCGGCTCATCGGATCAGGCTCGCTCGGCTCGATGATC
Source organism: Mesorhizobium mediterraneum (assembly GCF_002284565.1). Classification (GTDB taxonomy): domain Bacteria; phylum Pseudomonadota; class Alphaproteobacteria; order Rhizobiales; family Rhizobiaceae; genus Mesorhizobium; species Mesorhizobium mediterraneum. Next base: position 16,769 of record NZ_NPKI01000041.1, read on the forward strand.
TTCTGGGGGCCGCCGGGAACGGGCAAGACTACCGTCGCGCGGTTGCTTGCCGGCGAAACCAGCCTTGCCTTCGAACAGATATCGGCGGTGTTTTCCGGCGTCGCCGATTTGAAAAAAGTGTTCGAGACGGCAAAGCTGCGTCGCACCAATGGCCGTCAGACGCTGCTTTTCGTCGACGAGATCCATCGCTTCAACCGCACCCAGCAGGACAGTTTTCTGCCTGTGATGGAAGACGGCACCGTCGTGCTGGTCGGCGCCACCACCGAGAACCCGTCCTTCGAGCTGAATGCCGCGCTGTTGTCCCGCGCCCGCGTGCTGGTCTTCCATTCGCTCGGTGAGGACAGCATCGCCAAGCTGCTGGCGCGGGCGGAGGAGACCGAGGGCAGGGGGCTGCCGCTCGACGACGAGGCGAGGGCGATGCTCATCCGCATGAGCGATGGCGATGGCCGCGCGGCGCTGACGCTGGCCGAAGAGGTTTGGCGCGCCGCCAAATCAGGCGAGGTGTTCGGCGCCGAGGGCCTGCAGCGCATCGTCCAGCGCCGCGCGCCGATCTATGACAAGGGCCAGGACGGCCACTACAATCTGATTTCGGCGCTGCACAAATCGGTGCGCGGCTCCGACCCGGACGCCGCCCTCTATTATCTCGCCCGCATGTTCGACGCCGGTGAGGATCCGCTCTATCTCGGCCGCCGGCTGGTGCGCATGGCGATGGAGGATATCGGGCTGGCCGACCCGCAGGCGCTGGTCATCGCCAATGCCGCCAAGGATGCCTACGACTATCTGGGCTCGCCAGAAGGCGAGCTCGCTTTTGCCGAGGCCACCGTCTATCTCGCCAGCGCGCCCAAATCCAACGCCGTCTACACCGCCTTCAAGGCCGCCACACAGGCGGCGAAGGAGTTCGGCTCGCTGCTGCCGCCCAAACACATCCTCAACGCGCCGACCAAGCTGATGAAGGAAGAAGATTACGGCGCAGGCTACCGTTATGACCACGACGAGCCGGACGCTTTTTCCGGACAGGATTATTTTCCGGAAAAGATGGGCCGCCACACATTCTATGATCCGCCCGAGCGCGGCTTTGAACGCGATATCAGGAAACGGCTCGACTATTGGGCGAAGCTGCGCGGCGAGCGGAAAAAGTAGCCTCGTACGGTTTTTCCGCTCGGGACGGCGCCGCACGCTGAGCAGCAGGGATTGACCGAGGCCGTCCTGTAGGGGCAGTAGACGGCGATGATTAATCTCCTGCTTGTTGCCGCGGGCGGCGCTATTGGTGCGGGGCTGCGCCACGTCGCCAATTTCGTTGCGCTGCGTCTTGTCGGCCCGAGTTTTCCCTGGGGCACGATGGCGATCAACATCGTCGGCTCCTTTGCCATGGGCCTGTTCATCACGACCCTGGCGCGGCGCTACGGCGGATCGAACGAGCTTCGGCTGTTCGTTGCCACCGGCATCCTCGGCGGCTTCACCACTTTCTCCGCCTTTTCGCTCGATTTTGCGACGCTGTGGGAGCGTGGCGCGACGCTGCCGGCGTTCGGATATGCCCTTGCCAGCCTCATTGGCGCGATCATTGCCCTGTTTCTGGGTCTTTGGCTCGCAAGAAGCCTGCCTTAATGCTATTGCCCCCGCTTGCAGCACCTCGCGTCCCTTAGGACGCGCAAAGACGCTGTAGCATTTTGATTTGCGCACGACCTTTCCGAAAATCGATTTCAGGTCATGCGCTAGAAACGGGTAAAACGAGACAATGGCAGGCGTTGAACAGATCACGGTGGAGGCCGGCGAGGCGGGCATGCGGCTCGACCGCTGGTTCAAGACCCATTTTCCGGGTCTTGGCTTCGGCCATCTGCAAAAACTGCTGCGTTCCGGCCAGATCCGTGTCGATGGTGGCAGGGTGAAGGCCGATACCCGCGTCGAGCCCGGCCAGATGGTCCGCATCCCGCCGCTCGAAGTGGACAAGAAGGGTGAAAGCGCGCTCACTGGTCACTCGATCCGCAACCAGGGCGACGCCGACGTCCTGGCCAAGATGCTGATCCATGAAGATCCGAAAGTCTTCGTCTTCAACAAGCCGGCCGGCCTTGCCGTTCAGGGTGGCTCGGGCGTCACTCGCAATGTCGACGACATGCTGGAAGCCTGGCGCAGCCAGAAGGGCGAGAAACCACGCCTGGTGCATCGGCTCGACCGCGACACGTCAGGCGTGCTGGTCGTCGCCCGCACCAGGCTCGCCGCCATGAAGCTCGCCGAGGCGTTCCGGGCGCGTGAGACCAAGAAGACCTATTGGGCGCTGGTCAAGGGTGTGCCGCCGAAGCGCGAGGACAAGATCTCGACCTGGCTGATCAAGGAGCCGACACCCGACGGCGACCGCGTGCGCGTCGCCAAGCATGGCGAAAAGGGCGCCGATCATGCCGTGTCCTACTACCGTATCATCGAGCAGGCTGCGCAGACGATGACCTGGCTGGAGATGGAACCCTACACCGGCCGTACCCACCAGCTTCGCGTCCATGCCGCTCACATTGGCTGCCCGATCATCGGTGACCCCAAATATTTCGAGGCCGACACCAATTGGGATTTTCCCGGCGGCATGCAGAACCGCTTGCATCTGCACGCGCGCCGCATCGTTATCCCGCATCCCGACAAGGGTTTTATCGACGTCACCGCACCGATGCCGCCGCATATGCGCCAGAGCTGGAACCTGATCGGGTTCGACGACGCAAGCGCGGAGGACTAAATGAGCGAGGGAGTAAACCATGGATGAGGCGTGGCTCGTTCGTCAGTTGGTGAACTGGTTGCCGTTCATCCTGATTCTCGTCGTCTGGTTCGCTTATATGCGCCGCGTTGCAACCCGGCAGGGGGTGATGGCCGAAATCGGCCGTGAGAACACCGAAGCGGTAAGGCAGAATACCGAGGTGCTGAAGGCGCTGCTCGCCAAGCTGGAAAGCCAGTCCAAGCAATGACCGCAGCAACCGCAATGGACCGCCGCAGTTCCGTTGACGCTGCCGCCGCCGCCATCATGGTCGGGCTGACCTTTTCCTGGGGGCTGAACTATGTCGCCGCCAAGATCTCCTATGCTGGCTACGATCCCGTTTTCCTGTCGATCGCACGGTCGGTCATTGGCGGGCTGTGCGTTCTCGTCTGGTGCCGCTGGCGCGGCATTGTGCTTTTCACCCGCGACGGAACCCTTGTCGCCGGCATTCTGGCAGGCGCGCTTTTTGGTCTCGAGTTCCTGTTTCTCTATGTCGGGCTCGAACAGACGACCGTCGCGCGCAACACCTTGCTGGTCAACACCATGCCGTTCTGGGTGCTGGTCGGCGGGCATTTCCTGCTGAACGAACGCATCACCGTGCGCCGGCTCGTCGGCCTTCTGCTCGCTTTCGCCGGATTGGTCGCAGTGTTCTCCGACCAGCTGAGCGCCGACAATGGTTCGACACTGACCGGTGATCTGCTCAGTCTCGGCGCCGGCATTCTCTGGGCCTTGACCTACATCGTCATCAAGCGGACGAAATTGGCGGAAACGAGCGCCGAGAAATTGCTGCTCTACCAACTGGCCGGCGCTGCCGTGGTAGGCGCCTTGGTGCTGCCTTTCGCCGGGCCGCCCGTCCGCGACTTCGCCGCCTTGCCGACCTTGGCCCTGCTTTTCCAGGCGGTCTACATCGTTGCGTTCACCTATGTGCTGTGGTTCTGGCTGATCAGGCGCTATCCGGCATCGGGCCTCTCGAGCTTCACCTTCCTGTCGCCGGTGTTCGGCGTTCTGTGCGGCGCCATCTTCTTGAACGAGCCGCTGAGCGTTCGTATTTTCCTGGCACTCGGCCTCATCGCAGCCGGCCTGATCATCGTGAACCGGCCAGCCCGAAAACAGATCCCCGGATGAAAGGCTCCGGCATGCGCGATATCCTCAACGACCTCGAAGCGGGAAAGCAGCTTTCCGATCCGGATCCGGTGCGCCGTGCCCAAATCCAGATGAAGACGCACTTGCCGAAACGCTTCTACAAAGCCGTTTCGGTCGCACCGGCCGAAGATGGTTTTGCCATTCATCTCGATGGCAAGCCGGTCCGCACGCCGGGCAAGGCGCTGCTGGTCCTGCCGACCGAAAAAGCGGCCGCTCTGGTCGCCGACGAGTTCGCCGCGCAAGGTGAGACTATCGACCCGGTGACGATGCCGGTCATGCGTCTGGTCAATACGGCCATCGACGGCGTCGCCAGCGACCCGCAAGCGGTGCTGGAGGACATCCTGCGTTTCGCCTCGTCCGATCTGCTCTGCTATCGCGCCGACGCTCCACAAGGGCTGGTCGACCGGCAGAACGAACATTGGGATCCCATCATCGACTGGGCGCGGAGCGCGCTTGGCGCCCGGTTTCACCTCGCCGAAGGGGTGATCCATGTCGAGCAGCCGCGTGAGAGCATTGCGGTGCTCGGTGTCCATCTTGCCCAGCGCGCCGACCCGCTACGGCTGGCGGCCATCCACGTCATGACGTCGCTGACGGGATCGGCTCTGCTGGCTCTGGCCGTCGATTTCGGCGAGATCGACGGCGACACCGCCTGGACTGCCGGCCATGTCGACGAGGACTGGCAGGCCGAGCACTGGGGCCATGACGCGGAAGCTGTCGCGCGCCGCTCGGCCCGCAAGCGCGACATGATGGCCGCCGTCGGCCTGCTCGAGGCGCTCAAAGCCTGACCGCAATCGCCGCCCGCGTTGCATATTGGACCAAAGTCATAATCCCAAAGACGGCCTGCCTCTGGGCGGCGCTTTCTGTCATTTCTTGCGGCGATAGCTGCCCGAGTTCGTGTCCAGAGGCACGACACCGCGCAGCATCAAGCACAGCGAGATATCACGGGAGGACGAATTCATGGTAATGGCAGCGACCGCCGGCAGAGCAAGCCGCGGCATGACGCGGGAAGAGAAGAAAGTCATCTTCGCTTCCTCACTCGGCACCGTTTTCGAATGGTATGATTTTTATCTCTACGGCACTTTGGCGGCCGCGATCGGCGCCGCGTTCTTCACGCAATATCCCGAAACAACGCGCAACATCTTCACGCTGCTGGCTTTCGCCGCGGGCTTCCTCGTGCGCCCATTCGGGGCGCTGGTGTTTGGCCGCATCGGCGATCTCGTCGGCCGTAAATACACCTTTCTCGTCACCATCCTGATCATGGGTCTGTCGACCTTCCTGGTCGGCATACTTCCTGGCGCTGCCAGTTGGGGCATCGCGGCGCCGATCATCCTGGTTGCACTGCGCATGCTGCAAGGCCTGGCGCTGGGTGGCGAGTATGGCGGTGCTGCGACCTACGTCGCCGAGCACGCTCCCGACGATCGTCGTGGCTTCTACACATCGTGGATCCAGACGACAGCCACGCTCGGCCTGTTCCTGTCGCTGATCGTCATCCTGATCGTGCAGAATTCGCTGAGCAAGGAAGACTTCGCGGCCTGGGGCTGGCGCATACCGTTCCTGGTCTCTGCGGTCCTGCTGGGCATTTCGGTCTGGATACGCCTGTCGCTTGCCGAATCGCCGACATTCCAGCGGATGAAGGATGAAGGTAAGGGCTCCAAGGCGCCACTGACGGAAGCGTTCGGCCAATGGAAAAATGCCAAAATCGCCATTTTGGCGCTTCTCGGCCTTACTGCTGGCCAGGCCGTGGTTTGGTACAACGGGCAGTTCTACGCACTGTTCTTCCTGCAGAACGTGCTCAAGGTCGACGGCCAGTCGGTCAACATCATGATCGCCATCGCGTTGGCGCTCGGCACGATCTTCTTCGTCGTGTTCGGCTGGCTCTCCGACAAGATTGGCCGCAAGCCGATCATCATGGCGGGCCTGGCGCTGGCGATCGTCACCACATTTCCGCTGTTCAAGGCGCTGACCTGGGCAGCCAATCCGGCGCTCGCCACTGCGCAGCAAAACACCCGTGCCACGATTACCGCTGCGCCTGGCGACTGCAAGTTCCAGTTCAATCCAACCGGAACGCGCAAGCCTCTCACGTCGTGCGATATTGCGACGGACTTCCTCGCCAAGAGCTCCGTGCCCTATGACATTGTCACGACAGCGGCTCCGGGGACCGCGGCCAGTGTCAAGATCGGCGCCGAAACGGTGGCGTCCTATGATGCCGTGGCAGCCGCAGACAAGGCAACTTCAAGCGACGCCGCCTTCAAGAAGGCAATCAACATTGCGTTGCAGGACGGCGGCTATCCGCTCAAGCGTGCTGCAGCCAAGGTCGCCGACCAGAAGCTTGACGCCTTCGTCGCGGCCAATCCGGAACTGAAGCTCGACGCCGCCGCAATCCGCGCCGGCGACAAGACGACGGTTGCGGTCGACCAGGCGATCAAGGACAAGCTGCTGACGGCCGATGAGGCTGCGGCGGGAGCGCCCGAGATCACCGTCTACAACGTCCCGGAAGCAGGCGCCTTTGCGATGTTTGCCGACCCTGCACAGGTCAACTGGGCAAAGGTCATCGGCATCCTGTTCATCCTGGTCCTTTACGTGACCATGGTCTACGGACCGATCGCCGCGATCCTGGTCGAGATGTTCCCGACACGCATCCGCTACACCGGCATGTCATTGCCCTATCACATCGGCAATGGCTGGTTCGGAGGCCTGCTGCCAGCAACGGTGTTCGCGCTCAGCGCCTACAAGGGCGACATCTATTACGGCCTCTGGTATCCGGTGGTGATCGCGGCGATGTCGCTGATCATCGGTATGATTTTCGTCAAGGATACGCTGGGAACGAACTTGCACGCCAAGACCTGATCCTGGCCTGACGGCGAAAATGAAAAGCCCGGCGCGAGTGATCGCGCCGGGCTTTTCAATTCGTCGGAAGCGGGGCGGAAGGAAGGGCCTTTAGCTCTTCCGGTCCTGCTTCTCTTCTTCGATGGCCGCTTCGTGATACCAGCCGCTTCCGAAATCCATACGGTTGCGCAATGAAGCAAGTTCTGCCGCGAACTTAGCCTTTCCGCTTAAATTTGAGGCAGAAGCGCGCGCTGCCACCGGGAACATCAGGATTTTGGCCGACTGACGGGTAGGAGTGATTTCCATTGTCGGTCTCCTTTCTTCTGCAGAGCCTTGCCGATTGAATCTTTCCCGAAGATAGGTTCTGCAATCCAGTTAGGCAATATGATTATAAAAAGATCAGCAACTGCCTATTATTTATACAAAACATGCTTGTGATTGATCCGGACGCATTGCGATGACGACGCAACGAATTTGTCGGGATGCGGCGTCAGTTTTGTCGCATCCTTTGCCGGTGAAAATGGCACACGAATTGCTTTTTAATAATCCGGCAGGTCGGCTGCAGGGTGGCTGGCACGCCAGCGCCGTCCAAGGTTCGGTGATCAAGCAACGAGAGGCTAGAATGACGAAATACAAGCTCGAGTACATTTGGCTCGATGGATACACCCCGGTTCCCAACCTTCGCGGAAAGACGCAGATCAAGGAATATGCCGAGTTCCCGACGCTCGACCAGCTTCCGCTGTGGGGCTTCGACGGTTCCTCGACCATGCAGGCCGAGGGCCACTCGTCCGACTGCGTGCTGAAGCCGGTCGCCATCTATCCGGATCCCGCGCGCACCAATGGCGTGCTCGTCATGTGCGAAGTCATGATGCCGGACGGCGTGACGCCGCATGCATCCAACAAGCGCGCCACCATCCTCGATGACGAGGGCGCCTGGTTCGGCTTCGAGCAGGAGTATTTCTTCTACAAGGATGGCCGCCCGCTCGGCTTCCCCGAAAGCGGTTACCCGGCGCCGCAAGGCCCGTATTACACCGGCGTCGGCTACAGCAACGTCGGCAGCGTCGCCCGGCAGATCGTCGAGGAGCATCTCGATCTCTGCCTTGCCGCCGGCATCAACCATGAAGGCATCAACGCCGAGGTCGCCAAAGGCCAGTGGGAATTCCAGATTTTCGGCAAGGGCTCCAAGAAGGCCGCCGACCAGATGTGGATGGCCCGCTACCTGATGCAGCGCCTCACCGAGAAATACGGCATCGACATCGAATATCACTGCAAGCCGCTCGGCGACACCGACTGGAATGGTTCCGGCATGCACGCCAATTTCTCGACCGCCCATATGCGCGAAGTCGGTGGCAAGGCCTATTTCGAGGCGCTGATGGCCGCCTTCGACAAAAACCTGATGGATCACATCGCAGTCTATGGCCCGGACAACGACAAGCGTTTGACCGGCAAGCATGAGACCGCGCCGTGGAACAGGTTCAGCTATGGCATCGCCGACCGCGGCGCCTCGATCCGAGTGCCGCATTCCTTCATCAACAACGGCTATAAGGGTTATCTCGAGGATCGCCGCCCGAACTCGCAGGGCGACCCCTACCAGATCGCTTCCCAGATCCTGAAGACGATCGCCTCCGTGAGCACGGCAGAGAAGAAGGCCGCAGCCTGAGCATTCCGCACGGCGTAGACGCCAGCGTCTGCGCCGTGATGTGGCGGATGATGTCTTTGACTCGCCGCAACTAAAGACAGTCGAGCATCGAGATTGTTCGCAACGATAGCGGGCTGAAGCTAAAGATAGTGGGTCTGAAGCTTCAGCCCTGCGTGCCGACTACCTTGTTACCGCGCACAATTACAGTCTTCCGGCCGGGGGCGAAATCGTGCTCGCCCTGACGTTCCATAACCACCAACGCCGCATCATCGGATTCATTGGGGTCTCGGACGCGGCCCGCCCCGGCATCCGACCCGCGCGGTTTTCCCTGGCCGAAGTATTTTACTTTCAGATGGTCAAGGTCCGCTCCAACCCCGTCGACCTTGGGAAGCGACGTAGAGTCGATCGGAATCTCATCGATCGCCGTCCAACCCTTCATATTTTCTTCTGCAATTGTCTTGGGACTCTTCGCCATGACAGCCACCTTTCTAATCCCACACTACCACCGCTTGGACTACCATCCCAGTCCCAAGCAAGTGAATTGCCTCAGGATTTTATACTCGATCGCCCATTCCGGGGCAGTTACACGGCCGTGAGGCATATCCCTTATATAGGCCTGCTTGGCTTGGAACAAAGCCTGCGCCGGCGCAGCCCCAGCTGCGAAGGCCGTCCAGAAGCTGCGGTGGATGGGCTCCCCGAAAAAATTCAGCTGACCGTCCAACGGCGAATAGTGGGCACCGGTGCAACCGACATAGGCGAGCGCTCCGAGCTCCAAAAAACGCAATGCCAACGACGAAGCGACGGTCCTCGGCGTGACCGCCCAGTGATCGCTTGCCCGTGTCGCGATCTCCTGCACCGTCAGGGCGCCCCAGCAACAGCCGGTGAGCACGGTGGCTCCATGGGCCTTGATGGCGCCGGCAAGATTGGTGAGGTTCACCGCCTCGACCGCTCCTCCATCGTCTTCGCCCCAAAACCGGGTTCCGTCGGTGTCGGAACCGTGTAGCATGAAATAGAGCTGCCGCGCATCGAAGTGCCCGGTCCGAACGTTTCCGAAGTCGTCCGGGCCGCTGACCAACATTTGACCCCGTCCGCCAAGCCTACGAAACACGTTATCCGCAAACGGTCGCTCGGCATTCCGCGACGCGAACTTGATCGGTGTGGTGCGGTTGTCTTCGGCCGTGAGGCAACCCAGCAGGAACGCCGCGCTCGAACAGTCGGGAATTCGCGACACTGGCAATTCCCCGAGACCGTCTCCGTCGACATCGCCATATCGTTGGTCGCTCCAGACGACAAAGCGGTCAGGATCCGAATTCGCCGAGACTCTGTCCCTCAGGTCTGGAGGCAGAACGTCGTATATCAGCGCGGGCACGACATTGTAGTCGCCGAGGATTACAACACCCTTCACTCCCGTCGCGCTATTCCTGATCTTGGTGAAGGTAGCTTCCTCGCCCGTGGCTTCGACAAGCGTACTGCCGCCTTCCTCGATCATGGTCCTCGCCGTGTCATAACCTGCATCGCCGATCTTGCGCCGCAGCCGTTGAGGATCAGTCAAGAACAACAGCCTGGGCAGGACACGGCGATTTCCCAGATAGCGCTTCGTCATATCGTCGGAGGCAGAAACCGCACCAACTGTGTTTTGCTCGATGTCTACCGTGATGGTTACCCGCTTCAGCAGTGCCGGGATCTTCGCGGTGATCTCCAAAATTGCATCGGCCGGAAGCTGAGACGCGGCCATCCCGGAAATTGGATTTCCGCCAAGCGAGGCCGGTGGCGGCCCAGCCGGCATTGTCACCGTTGAGATGGCCGTTGCGGGCTCGAGGACCAATTCGTCACGCGGCTTGGGCTGTGGATCGCTCAATTCGCCCTCTGTTATGCTGATCCTTACCTGTCCCCGGGAAACGTCGACCGTGAACTGGCCGTTCTTGTCCGTTCTGGCCCAGATGAGCGGATTGCTTGAATTGCGAAGCAGCCGCAGCACCTTTGGATTTGGATGCGCCGCTCCGTTGCGGCCGGTCGACATACCAAAGAATCGGGTGTCGGGGAATCGCGACAGCACATGCTCCTCGAAAGCGTTGTAGGAGGCATGGTGCGGCAGCTTGATGAACGCATACGGTCCCGCTTCGACCACATGGTCCAAAAGAGCCGCCATTTCATTTTCAAGGCCTTCGACCTCGGCCTCGGCGAACTGCATGTCGCCGGTGAGCAAGCAACGATTGGCTCCTTTTCCCACGGAGATGACAATGCTCTGGTTATTCTTGGCGGCGCCTGCGCCAGGTCTGTCGAGAAAGTCGAGGACGGCATCGGGAAGAATGACGTCCGGTGTCGGATTGCCGTCGGTAAGTGTCCGGTAGATGGCCACGTCGTCGAGATCGCCGGCCTGCAGGCTGGCAATCGCGTCGACAGCGTCACGATCGAATTGCGCGATGGTTTCCGCGCACAGGACAATTTGTTCCGCTGACGGTCCGAGAACCTTCAGACCGATATTGCGGAACTGCTCTTCAAGATCAGAAATCTCCGGATCGTCGAGACCGCGGTAGCGAACGACTCTCGTGCCGCGCTGCTCCAATGTTTCAATCATCTCGATGTACAGATCACGCTGGGAAGCGGCGTCGGATATGAACGCCTGTACGGTTGCATCGCTCAATCCGGGAGCCAGAGGCTCTTCCTGAAGGCTGGCCAGGACACGAAACCGCAGGCGATCGGATGCATCGCTGCCGAGCGCGAGTCCATATCCAGCAAACTCATCGGCAACCAGAGCGACCTTGGGCGCGATGACCTCCCGCTCAACCATTTCCGGCAGGCACCCGATGTGATCGGAATGACAGTGCGTCAGGATGAGCAGAGAAAGTTCGAGCGGTCCTTCCGGCTGGTCCATCAATTCACGGAGCTGCGCGGGGATGGAAAGGTGCCCAGAGGATCCTGTGAAGTCGCCCTTGTGAGCACCGTCGATAAGGATGGTTCTGCTGTTCGCCTGAATCAATATGCAGTCGCCATACTGGCTTTGACCTACATCGAGAAAATGGATTTGCATCGCCCCCTCCGCTTGATAAGCCACCGCCTTAGTATGATGCATTAGCGATCGACAATAAATAGGTCGCGTTAAAGAGCACTAATATAACGTTCCTGTTGCCGTACTATGAAAACCTCGCATTGTTTTCTGCCTATCCGACTTACCGACTTCTATCCGCACGGCCATATCTCGATTGGCTCCTACGACAGATGACAAGAAAAACCCCGGCGTCTCCGCCGGGGTTTTTTCTTGTCTCTTAACGGTCGGTCAGACCGAATAATACATGTCATACTCGACCGGATGCGGGGTCATTTCGAAGCGCATCACTTCGGCCATCTTGAGCTCGATATAGCTGTCGATCTGGTCGTCGTCGAACACGCCGCCGGCCTTCAGGAAGCCGCGGTCCTTATCGAGGTTCTGCAGCGCTTCGCGCAGAGAGCCGCAGACGGTCGGGATCTTCTTCAGTTCCTTCGGCGGCAGGTCATAGAGATCCTTGTCCATCGGCTGGCCGGGATGGATCTTGTTCTTGATGCCGTCGAGGCCGGCCATCAGCATGGCGGCAAAGGCGAGGTAGGGGTTCGCGCCCGGATCGGGGAAGCGGACCTCGACGCGCTTGGCCTTCGGCGATGAGCCGAATGGAATGCGGCAGGAGGCAGAGCGGTTGCGAGCCGAATAGGCGAGCAGCACCGGCGCTTCATAGCCGGGCACCAGGCGCTTGTAGGAGTTGGTAAGCGGGTTGGTGAAGGCATTGATGGCCTTGGCGTGCTTGATGATGCCGCCGATGTAAAACAGGCAGCTCTCCGAGAGGCCGGCATATTCATTGCCCGCGAAGGTCGGCTTGCCGCCCTTCCAGATCGACTGGTGGACGTGCATGCCCGAGCCGTTGTCGCCGAAGACCGGCTTCGGCATGAAGGTGGCCGTCTTGCCGTAGGCGTTGGCGACCTGGTGCACGACATATTTGTAAATCAGCATCTTGTCGGCGTTGCGGACCAGCGTGTCGAACTTGATGCCGAGCTCGTGCTGGGCAGCTGCGACTTCGTGGTGATGCTTTTCGACGCGCACGCCCATTTCGGCGAGCACGGTCAGCATCTCCGAGCGCATGTCCTGTGCCGAATCGATCGGCGGCACCGGGAAATAGCCGCCCTTGATACGCGGACGGTGACCGAGGTTGCCGGTCTCATAGTCGGTGTCGTCGTTGGACGGCAATTCGGTCGAGTCGAGCTTGAAGCCGGTGTTGTACGGGTCGGCCTTGTACTTGACGTCGTCGAAGACGAAGAACTCGGCTTCCGGGCCGACGAAGATCTGATCGCCGATGCCTTCCGCCTTCATGTAGGCTTCGGCCTTCTTGGCGGTGCCGCGCGGGTCGCGGTTGTAGGACTCTCCGGAAATCGGATCGAGGATGTCGCACAGGATGACCATGGTCGACTGTGCGAAGAACGGGTCCATATGCACCGTCTCGGTGTCGGGCATCAGCACCATGTCGGACTCGTTGATCGCCTTCCAGCCGGCGATGGAGGATCCGTCGAACATGACGCCGTCGGCAAACATGTCTTCCTCGACCTCGACGACATCCATAGTCACGTGCTGCAGCTTGCCCTTCGGATCTGTGAAGCGCAGGTCAACGAATTTCACGTCGTTGTCCTTGATCTGCTTCATGATGTCTTTGGCTGTCGTCATGTCATGTTTCCCTGTCTGATGACGTTTCGAGGAGATGATCTGAAATCAGAAACCTCAGACCGCGTCCATCCCTGTTTCGCCGGTGCGGATGCGCACGACTTCCTCGATGTTGGAGACGAAGATCTTGCCATCGCCGATGCGGCCGGTCTGGGCGGCCTTTCGGATGGCTTCGATCGCGCCTTCGACTGCGTCGTCACCGAGCACGACCTCGATTTTCACCTTGGGCAGAAAATCGACAACATATTCGGCGCCGCGATAGAGCTCGGTATGGCCCTTCTGGCGGCCAAAACCCTTGGCCTCCGTAACGGTGATGCCTTGCAGCCCGGCCTCCTGAAGCGCTTCCTTCACTTCGTCTAGCTTGAACGGCTTGATGATCGCTTCGATCTTTTTCATGTAAAAAGTGGCCTCCACTGCCAAAAAGACGGGTTGTGAGCCCCGCTTGCGCCTCCTTCAAGCACGAACTGTGCCAATTTGAGGGGATTCGAAGCGGTATCACGCGATTTCGATGCCATGCCGCGTCAGGATGTGATTTCGCGTCATTCGCTGCGTTGGATGCGTCATGGATACTGGGAGCCTACACATTGTCAGCGCTCCCGTCCGCACAATAATTGAGCATATAGCGCACTTTGCAGGCATTTGTGTTTCGGCGACGCCATTGTCCCCAACGATGTGCTTACAGATTGCGCCATCTCGGCACCCGTTTGCTTCGAACCGAAAACTGGACGATCTTTGAACACAGGACCGGGGTTTTGAACACAAGGTGATCGGGCTTGAGCCAATGCGTATCGGCACTCCATGAGTAGCGAACTTTTGTCTCCGGCCGAGATGACCGAGGCCGACCGGCTGGCGATCGCCACCGGCCCATTGGCCGGCATCGACCTTATGCGCAACGCAGGTGCCGCGGTCTCTGCCGTGGTGCTCGCCCATTTTCCAGTTGCCAGTCGGGTCCACGTCCTGTGCGGTCCCGGCAACAACGGCGGCGACGGATATGTCGTCGCCCGCATTCTGAGGGACAGCGCCGTCGACGTAGCCGTGTGGGCGTCCGGCTCGCCCAAAGCCGGCAGCGATGCGGCGCTCGCTGCTTCGGAGTGTCCGGTCAGGCCTCGGCCGCTATCGGAGTTTGTTGCCGAGACAGGCTCGATCGTGGTCGATGCGCTTTATGGGGCAGGGCTGTCCAAGCCGCTGTCCGGAGATGCCGCCAGGGCGGTCGAGGTTGCGACAGAACTGAGCCTGCCTGTCGTCGCGGTCGATCTGCCCTCAGGCGTGTCAGGCGAGAGCGGCCAGAGTCTCGGCCAGGCATTCCGTGCCCGGATCACGGTGACGTTTGCGCGAAAAAAGCCCGGCCATCTGCTGTTGCCTGGGCGCGAGATGTGCGGCGAGCTGGTGCTTGCCGACATCGGTATCGGCGACGGGATCGTTGCGCAGCTTGAACCGCGAACCTTCGAGAACACCCCGCCGCTTTGGATCGGGAATTTCCCTGTTCCAGCCGTCGACGCCCATAAATACAGGCGCGGCCATGTCGGCGTCTTTTCCGGCGGGCCGTCGGCAACGGGCGCCGCACGGCTGTCGGCGCTTGCCGCGGCCAGAAGCGGGGCAGGGGCTGTGACCGTGCTGTCGCCGGCGAACGCCATGCAGGTTAACGCCGCGCATCTGACCTCGATCATGCTGCACAAGAGTGACAGCGTTGCAGACGTACAGGAATTCATCGGCCGCCGCCGGCCGTCGGCTTTCGTCCTCGGACCCGGATTTGGCGTCGGCGAAAAAACACGTGATTTTGCCCTCGGCGTGCTGGCTACCGGGCAGCGGCCAGACGGCAGGGTCGACGGGCTGGTGCTCGATGCCGATGGCATCACTTCGTTTCGCGATGCGCCGAACGTTTTGTTCGAAGCCGCCCGTCGTCCGAACGCGCCGGCGCTGGTGCTGACGCCGCATGAGGGCGAATTCGCCAGGCTGTTTCCGGACATCGCCGGAGACACGAACCTGTCCAAGCTGGCCAAGGCGCGCACTGCCGCCGAGCGCGCCGGCGCCATCGTCGTCTACAAGGGCGCGGACACGGTGATCGCGGCGCCCGATGGCAGAGCAGCGATCAACGGCAATGGCGCGCCATGGCTGGCCACCGCCGGTTCGGGCGACGTGCTGTCGGGCATCATCGCCGGCTTTCTGGCGCAAGGCATGCCGGCTTTCGAAGCCGCCTGCGCAGCGGTCTGGATCCATGCCGAGGCCGGCAGCCGTTTCGGACCGGGGCTGATCGCCGAAGACTTGCCGCTGGCGCTGCTGCCGGTGCTGCGCCAGCTTGCCGAACGTCGCAACGAGGTGACTGCTGGATGAACCGCTGGGTCGCGCTGCTTGCCACAGTCTTCATCGCCGTTTTCATGGCACACACCGCGCGCGCCGAAGGTCTCGTGACCATCGTCGACGATCCGGCCGTGCTCGCCGCCCTCGATGCCAAGGGTTTTGGTTTCGCCGGCATTTTCGGCGTCGATGGCAAGGGCGACCTGAAGACGCTCTATGACAAGGCACCGGGCTATCACGCAATCGTCGAAACGATTGCCGGCGATGTCGCCGCGCTGCGGGCCGAGATGAAGGCTGGCGGGCGGCCGCTCTACGAAGTCACCGACGGCAATGTCGGCCGCATCATGGACATGCGCTGGCTGAAGACCGGCGCCGCGCGCTTCAGGCTGGTCGGTGTCGTCAATAGGATCGACCGGCGCGATTTCACCGAAGCGCGCGACGACGGGAGTTGCGGCGAGGTGCGTTTCATTTATCGCCTCGCCTACAGCTTCAAGAAGAACGGCAAGGTTCTGGCCTCGCGCCTGCCGTTCAACTTCAATGCCATTTACAGCGCCGCGCCAGACGCAGATGGCGGCTGCGTCGGCGTTGCCGGACGCTGGACGCCACAGCTCGACGAGACCGTCGATACCGGCTGGCTCATCGGTGGGCCGCTGGATAAGGCGGGACTGAGCTTCAAGCAGCTCGAGCTCAACGCACAAGTGGTGCGCTTTCCCTCCGGCCAGGAGACCGAATTCGGCGGCCAGGCCGCCTATCTCATGCGGATTTTTGGCATCGATGGAGAGACGGTCAGCGAGAGGCCGCTGGAAAACACGCCGGATGTGGCGCTGCTCTCGGAAGACGCCGCGCTGAAAGCGAAACTCGCCGACTATATCAGCGCCAATCTCGCGGCGGTCGATCTCGGCGTCTACGAAATCCCCGATGAGTTCCTGGCGAAAAAAGTCATCTCATGGTCGACCTTCGGCAGCGCAAGGCAGGCCAACCACCCGTTTACGCCATTATTCCAGCCCGCGGATTTTGTCGGGTTCGATTATTCCGCGCTGAGACTGGTGCGCACGCCGGAAGCGCTGGTCGAGCGGCTGGACAATGGCGCCTGCCAAGGTTGCCATCAGGCGGGTTCGACCGCCGGTTTCCATTTCATCGGTCTCGACGACAAGACGACCTCGCCGCTGAACCGCATCGAAGTCGGCATCTCGCCGCATCTTCATGCCGAGATGCCGCGGCGCGAGGCTTGGCTGCGCGCGACCGCCGAGGGCAACGAGCCGAACCGCTTCCGCCCGCTGTCCTTCGCGCCGCCGGCGGCATGGAAGGACGCCGGCGAGGTCGCCTATGCGCCGGCCGCAATGGCGATGCCGTGCCTGATGCCGGAGGATGCGGCCCGTTTCGGGACGACTTGGCAATGCGGCGGCGGCACTGTCTGCACGCCGCTGGCGACTGCGTCGGGCGTGCGGACCAAACTGGCGCAATGCCTGTTGCCTAAGGACAGCGACAAGATGTTTGCCGGCCACCCGTGCCTGACCGGCTCGATCGCCAGCAACCCGGCGCAGCCGTTCAACGACCGCTACAGCATATCAGGCCAGTTTGCGGCCTTCGCGACCGACATTTCGCGCACCGCCTACACGTGCCGGCCGCCGAAGATCGGCGTGCCGGCCGGCATCGCCTATCGCGGCTGCGACGACAAGGATCGTGCCTTTGCCGGCTTCAAAACGGGCAAGCCGATGCCGAACGAGATCTGCGGGCTGGTCGGCGGCAAGAAATTCGACACCTGCGTGGCAACCAACAATTTCGACCAGTGCCTCGGCGGCGCGGTCAATCGCGGCAACCGGCCGGCTTGCTCGGCCGATCATTTCTGCCGCGAGGATTATATGTGCCAGTCGCTGCCGCCAGACACGCCTGGTATCGGCAAGGTGAAAGGTATCGGCTTCTGCTCGCCGACCTACTTCATTTTCCAGATGCGCATAGACAACCATGCGACACCTTGGGCGGGCGCTGTCCGTGCGACGTTGGGGGCGGGGTTTGGAGCGGCGGAAGCGGAGTGAGCTTTTGCTGTGGTCGCTTTCGCGCTGTCAGCGCCTCACAATGGAATGTTGTCGTGCTTCTTCCAGGGGTTCTGCATATCCTTGTTGCGCAGCATGCGGAGCGCGCGCGCGATGCGGCGACGGGTCGAATGTGGCATGATCACCTCATCGACGTAGCCGCGCTCGGCGGCGACGAAGGGCGACAGGAAGCGATCCTCGTAAGCCTTTGTATGCGCTGCGATCTTCTCCGCATCGCCGATGTCCTTGCGATAGATGATCTCAACGGCGCCTCTGGCGCCCATCACTGCGATCTGCGCCGTCGGCCAGGCATAGTTCATGTCGCCGCGCAGATGCTTTGACGCCATCACGTCATACGCACCGCCATAGGCCTTTCGGGTGATGACGGTGATCTTCGGAACGGTCGCCTCGGCATAGGCGAACAAAAGCTTGGCGCCATGCTTGATCAGCCCGCCATATTCCTGCGCGGTGCCGGGCAGAAAGCCCGGAACGTCGACGAAGGTGACGATCGGAATCGAGAAACAGTCGCAGAAGCGAACGAATCGCGCCGCCTTGCGGCTGGCGTCCGAATCGAGCACGCCTGCCAGCACCATCGGCTGGTTGGCGACGAAGCCGACCGTGCGGCCTTCAACGCGCCCAAAACCGGTGACGATGTTTTTCGCAAAATTCTGCTGGATCTCGAAGAAGTCACCCTCGTCGGCAACTTTAAGGATCAATTCCTTGATGTCGTAGGGTTTGTTGGCGTTGTCGGGGATCAGCCGGTCGAGCGACAGATCGTGATCGGTGACCGACTGGTGGCATTCGATCTCGGGAATATCCGCCGTATTCGAGGCCGGCAGCAGATCGACCAGCCGGCGCATCTGCAGCAACGCCTCGACGTCATTGTCATAGGCGCCGTCGGCGATCGAGGACTTCGTCGTGTGGACGAAGGCGCCGCCGAGGCTCTCGGCGGTCACTGTCTCGTTGGTGACGGTCTTCACCACGTCCGGCCCGGTGACGAACATGTAGGAGCTGTCGCGAACCATGAAGATGAAATCGGTCATGGCCGGCGAATAAACGTCGCCGCCGGCGCAAGGGCCCATGATCAGTGAAATCTGCGGGATGACGCCGGAGGCGAGCACATTGCGCTGGAAGATCTCGGCATAGCCGCCAAGTGCTGCCACGCCTTCCTGGATGCGGGCGCCGCCGGCGTCGTAGAGGCCGATGATCGGTGCGCGGTTGCGCAGCGCCATCTCCTGCACCTTGACCACCTTTTCGGCGTGGGCCTCGGACAGCGAGCCGCCGAACACGGTAAAATCCTTGGCGAAGACATAGACCGGGCGGCCGTTGACGGTGCCCCAGCCGGTGACGACACCGTCGCCGGCGATCTTGGTCTTCTCCATGCCGAAATCGGTCGAGCGATGCTCGACATACATGTCGAACTCCTCGAACGAGCCCTCGTCGAGAAAGACGTCGATGCGTTCGCGCGCGGTGAGCTTGCCCTTCTTGTGCTGGGCATCGATACGGGCCCGCCCGCCGCCCATGCGCGCCATGTCACGGCGTCGCTCGAGTTCCTTCAGCACGTCCTTCATCGGTCGATCCTCGAAACGGAAGCTGATTTGTGGTAATCATGGCGGCAGGGGAGCGCAAGCGCCGCGTTTGCCGTCGATTTGCTGCGCCGCAACATGGCACCCCTTGCATTCCGCGGCGAACTGGGCCATATGCGGCGACATAGGCGCTTGGGCCGGGAGTATCCGGCCTTCTCGACGAATGAGACTGGTTGCGTCTGTTTTCCCTCTTTCCGACATATCGGCAAGGCGGCGAAAAAGCCCCGTGGCATGATGCCTGCGGGCACGACAGCGCAGCCGTGCGGACGATAGTGTCCGCCGCCTTGTCGTTTCATGACAGTTTTTTCGACGGCAGGTTGCGCCCTGCCGCCATCGATGTTTGCGGCCACGAGCCGCGTGAAAGAAGAATATTTTGACCAACGAAAACACTTTGACCGGTGAAAACAATTTGACCGGTACGAACACTGGGGAACTTTCAGGTTTCGCAGCACTCGGAATCACCGGCGCGCTGCTCAAGGCCACCCATGGCGCCGGCTTCACTGAGCCGAAGCCGATCCAGGCCCAGGCGATCCCGCCGCAGCTCGAAGGCCGTGACATTTTCGGCATCGCCCAGACCGGTTCGGGCAAGACCGCGGCGTTCGCGCTGCCGATCCTGTCGAAGATCATCGCGCTCGGCACCAAGCGCCGGCCGAAGACCGCTCGCGCGCTGATCCTGGCGCCGACGCGTGAGCTTGCCGTGCAGATCGAAGAGATGATCAAGCTGCTCGCCAAGGGCGCGCATGTCTCGACAGCACTCGTGCTTGGCGGCGTCTCGCGCTTCAGCCAGGTGAAAAAGATTGCTCCCGGCGTCGACATCCTTATCGCCACGCCCGGCCGGCTGACCGATCTGGTGCGTGAGGGCGATCTCGTGCTCGCCGACACCAAATGGCTGGTGCTGGACGAAGGCGACCGCATGCTCGACATGGGCTTCATCAACGACGTCAAGCGCATCGCCAGGGCGACCGCGCCGGACCGTCAGACGGTGCTGTTCTCGGCGACCATGCCGGCCGAAATCGCCGAACTGGCGAAAGGCCTGCTGAAGAACCCGATCCGCGTCGAGGTGGCGCCTCACAGCACCGCCGCAGCCGAGATCGTGCAGGGCGTTGTCTTCGCCCGCACCAAGCAGAAGCGCCAGGTGCTGTCGACGATGCTCGCCGACGAGGCAATGAAGTCTGTCATCATCTTTTCGCGCACCAAGCATGGCGCCGACAGGGTGACCAAGGACCTTGAGCGCGACGGCTTCAAGGCCGCCGTCATCCACGGCAACAAGTCGCAGAACGCCCGCCAGAAGGCGCTGAACGATTTCCGCGAGGGTTCGGTGCGCATTCTTGTGGCGACCGATATCGCGGCGCGCGGCATCGACGTGCCTGGTATCAGCCACGTGGTGAATTTCGACCTGCCGGACGAGGCGGAGAGCTATGTCCACCGCATCGGCCGTACCGGCCGTAACGGCATGGACGGCATCGCCATCACGCTTTGCGATCCCTCCGAGAACAGCAAGCTGCGTCAGGTCGAGCGCATCATCCGCACCAAGCTGCCGATCGTTGCCGACCATCTCGGCAGCCCCGATCCGCAGCGCAATCCCGCCGAAAAGAACGAGCGCACCTTCGAGCCGGCCAACGACCGCAATGGTCGTCGCGACGGCAGGCGGCCAGGCGGCCAGAACAACGGCAAGAAGCGCTTCGGCGACAAGCCGGCCTTTGCCGGCGAGCGCAAGCCGGAAGGCGCCAAGCCCTTCAAGGGCAACAACAAGCGCCGCTTCGGCGGCAAGCGGCCAGCGGCGCGGGCTGCGTAATCAGATAGTTGCATCCGGCCGAGCCTATCGGGGCTCGGCTGCTCACAATTGAAAAAGGCGATCGGAGCGATGCTTCGGTCGCCTTTTTCGCCTGAGACCTACTTCGCCACCGCCTCTACCCACACGACAATGCGCTGCGCGAGGAAAGCCGTCGTTGCTGGCGACAGCGCGTCACCTGCAATGACGTGGTTGTCCCGATCGCCGGTATCGTCGACCGGCACCAATTCGTGCGCGGCGCCCCAGCGCCCGGCAATTTCGCGGGTGCGGTCGGGCCGCACGATCCTGTCCGAATCCGAAAAGATGAACAGGGCAGGGATCGTCGCCTTCTCCACCGGCGCGCCATAGGCAAGCTCGGTCAGCGCCACCATCGGCAGGGTCGCGGCGATCGGATAGCGGTAGGTCCAGAATTTTTCGTGCAGCGCATTGCGTGGCACGAAGCTGCGTTCCTTGCCGGCGACCAGCTCGGCGATCGCTCGGCCCCACGGCATGGTCAGGAGTTCGGCGCCGGAAGCCTTGACGCCGAAATTCGGCGAGATGAACGCGATGGCCGCCACCCCGCCCGATGCGCCTGGCTGGGTCGCAGCCCAGGCCGCCAGCGAGCCGCCGGTCGAGGTAGCGATGACGATCACCTTGTCGCCGATCGCCCGGCCGATGGCGAGCGCTTCCTCATAGTCGTTGATCCAGGCGTTGACGCTGCCTTCGGCCATCGCAGCACCGCCCTGTCCGTGGCCGGTGAGGCGGGTGTAGTAAAGATTGGCGTCCAACTCGTCGGCCACCTCGTCGGGCAGTGGACGAACCTCGCCCTTCGATGCCGAAAAGCCGTGGATGTACACGATCGCGAGCGGCGTCCTGGCATGAACCATCGGGTTGGCCCAGATGATTTCCTTCTCCAGCCCGTCGTAGATGCCCGGTACGGCAGCCTCGTTGCGTGCCAGATAGGCTTGCGGGTCATCGCCGATCACGGAAGGATCGAAGCGGATCGTGGTATCGGCTTGCACGCGTGGGCCAAGCACGAAGGCCAGGACAAGAATGACGGCGAGACCCAGTACCGCAAGCACGATCCGTCGCCCCATTGCAGACTCCACGTAACAATTTTCAACCTATGGCCGCAAAATGCAAACACGCAACGGGCATCCTGCCGGCGGCTGGACCGCCAACTTTGATGGCCGGCTTACTCGCTCGGCGGCTTGCGGTCGAAATTCAGCGGACGTGCCTTCCAGCGGGTCGCGGTGCTGATGACCCACCGGCAGAATGGTCTCGGCAGGATGCTGAGCAGCTTCAGGCCCCAGCTCAAGCGGCGCGGGAAGGTGACTTCGAAGCCGCCGGATTTGATGCCGCGCGCCATGCGGCGCGAGGCGCGGTTGACGGGCATCAGCCCGGGCATCGGCAGCAAATTCTTCTCGGTCAGCGGCGTGTCGACAAAGCCCGGATTCATCACCTGGATGCGCACGTTCATCTTATCAAAGTCGTATTTCAGCGACTCCGCTAGGATATTGATGGCCGCCTTGGTGCCGCCATAGGCGGCCGTGGTCGGCCAGCCGAAATAGGCGGTGACCGAACCAACCAGGACGATATGGCCGCGCGCACGGACGCGCATGCGTTCGATGACCGGCACCAGGCCATTGATGATGCCGAAGTAATTGACATCGAAGGATTGGCGAAACCCGCGGACGGTGAGATCTTCGCCGGCGGTCGCAATATAGTTCCCGGCATTGAAGACGGCCAAGACGATCGGGCCGAGATCCTTCTCGATCGCCGCGACTGTCTTTGCCATGCGCTTCTCGTCGGTGACGTCGCAGGGATAGGCCGTGACACGGCCCGGCATCTGCGCCGTCTCGACGACAAGCGTGTCGATCGGTTCGTCGTCGAGCGCCGTCACCGCGACGGTATAGCCCTGAGCCGCAAGGTCCTTGGCCAGTGAACGGCCGATGCCGCTGCTGCCGCCCGTGATCCAGGCGACGCCGTGCTTCGGGTTGGCCCGATAGAGAGTCATGCTATGCCCTGCGACTTTTTCTTAGCCTGTGCTCTAGCGATGAAGAAATCGAATGAAAAGAGCGCTTTTCAGCGAAAGCTTCGAACGAATGCTGGAACGCGACATCTGTTTTAGGAATTGCAGCCCAGAAATGCCGCTGGACCAGGCAAATTCTTGCCTTGAAACCGAAGCTTCGGGTTTCTAGGGTTCCGCCGCAAGCATAAAGGAATCTCCATGCCCCGTTCTGTGATCGAAGCGATCGGTAACACGCCTCTGATCCGCCTCAACAAAGCTTCGGAAGAAACCGGCTGCGAGATCCTGGGCAAGGCCGAATTCATGAATCCGGGCCAGTCGGTCAAGGACCGCGCCGCGCTGTTCATCATCCGCGACGCCGAGCAGCGCGGGCTCTTGAGGCCGGGCGGGGTCATCGTCGAGGGGACGGCCGGCAACACCGGCATCGGATTGACGCTGGTCGCCAAGGCGCTTGGCTACCGCACCGTGATCGTCATCCCCGAGACGCAAAGCCAGGAGAAGAAGGACACGATCAAATTGCTCGGCGCCGAGCTGATCGAGGTGCCTGCCGTTCCCTACAAGAATCCCAACAATTACGTGAAACTGTCGGGCCGTCTGGCCGAGCAGATGGCCAGGTCCGAGCCGAACGGCGCGATCTGGGCCAATCAGTTCGACAACGTTGCCAACCGTGACGGCCATACCCGCACCACGGCGGAAGAAATCTGGGCCCAGACCGGCGGCAAGGTCGACGGTTTCGTCTCGGCGGTCGGCTCCGGCGGAACGCTGGCCGGCGTCGCCTTTGGGTTGAAGGCCAGGAGCAAGGACGTCAAGATCGCGCTCGCCGATCCGCTGGGTGCGGCGCTCTACAGTTTCTACACCAGCGGTGAGTTGAAATCCGAAGGCAGCTCGATCACCGAAGGCATCGGGCAGGGGCGGATCACCGCCAATCTGGAGGGGTTCACGCCGGATTTCTCCTTCCAGATTCCAGATGAGGACGCGCTGCCGATCGTCTTCGACCTGATCCAGGAGGAAGGCCTGTGCGTCGGCGGCTCGACAGGCATCAACATTGCCGGCGCGATCCGGCTGGCGCGCGAAATGGGTCCCGGCCACACCATCGTGACCGTGCTTTGCGACTACGGCACGCGCTATCAGTCGAAATTGTTCAACCCGGAATTCCTGCGCCAAAAGAAACTGCCGGTGCCGGGCTGGATGGAACAGCGAAGCACAATTTCGGTGCCGTTCGAAAAGGTTGCGTGATGGCTTACAGGACGGATGCCCTGTTTCGTGGCGACGCCTATCTCAGGACGGCTGATGCCGTGGTTGTCGCCGTCAACGACCGTGGCGGCATCATTCTGGACCGGACGATCTTCTATGCCACGTCGGGCGGGCAGCCGGGCGATACGGGCACTCTCGAACGCGCCGACGGCAGCCTGATAACTGTTGCCGCCACCATCACCGGCGAGACCAAGGACGAGATCATCCACGTGCCGCCGCCTGAGCGGGCGGCGCTTGAGATCGGCGAGCCGATAAAGCTCGCCCTCGATTGGGAGAGGCGGCATCTGCTGATGCGCATGCACACAGCCTGCCATTTGCTCACCGTCGTCTGCCCGTTCCCGATCACCGGTGCCTCGGTTTCCGAGGACGACAGCCGTGTCGACTTCGATATTCCCGATGCCGGCTTCACCAAGGAGGACGTGACGGCCAGGCTGATGGAACTGGTGCGGGCCGACCACCCGGTCTTTGTCAGGCTGATCACCGACGAGGAACTGGCGGCTAATCCCGGACTGGTGAAATCCAAGAATGTTCGGCCACCCGTCGGCACCGGCAAGATCCGCCTGGTCTGCATCGGCGACAACGCCTCGATCGACAGCCAGCCTTGCGGCGGCACCCATGTGAGGAGCACTGGAGAAGTCGGCGAGGTCCATATCGGTAAAATCGAGAAGAAGGGTCGCGAAAACCGGCGCTTCCGCATACGCTTTGGCCCGATGCCCGCGGCTTGATATATAGTTTGCCAGAGGCGGGACAGGAGAAGAAGAATGGCCGAAGACAGCCCTTTCACCGTCGACGCGGATTGGTTGCAGAAGCGCCTCGGCGAGCCCGGCCTGACCATCGTCGACGCGTCCTGGTATCTGCCGGCGCAAAAGCGCGACGCGCGCGCCGAATATGATGCAGCGCACATTCCGGGCGCCCGTTTCCTCGATCAGGATGCGATCTCGGATCCCGATTCCCCACTGCCGCACACGCTGCCGTCGCCGCAGCATTTCGCCCAATATGTCGGTGCGATGGGTATCTCGGCCGACGACACCATCGTCGTCTATGATGGTCCGGGCTTCTTCTCGGCGCCGCGCGCGTGGTGGATGTTCCGCGTCATGGGTGTGTTCCAGGTCTATATATTGGACGGCGGCTTCGACCGCTGGAAAGCGGCGGGACGGCCGGTCACGGCGGAGCCGACGAAGATCGCGCCTTGCGTTTTTCACGCCGATTTCGATGCCGCTCGCGTCGCCAGCCTTGCCGACATGCGCCGGATCGTTGGGACGGGGGAAAACCAGATCGCCGACGCCCGATCTGCCGGCCGGTTTGCCGGTACCGAGCCTGAACCTCGCGCCGGCATCCGCTCAGGCCATATGCCCGGCGCGCACAATGTGCCGTTTTCGGCGCTTGCTGAAAACGGCGAACTGCTGCCGAAAGACCGCTTGCGCAAGGTGATCGAGGACGCCGGCATCGACCTGTCGAAGCCGGTCGTCACCTCTTGCGGTTCTGGCATTACGGCGGCGGCGATCACGCTGGCGCTCGAGACGCTTGGCCATACCGACAACAGGCTCTACGACGGTTCATGGACGGAATGGGGTGGGCTTTCCGATACGCCCGTGGTGACGGGCAAGGACTGACGGTGATGAAGAACGGAGCGCTGGAAGACATCGAGGTCACGGTGACGTTTCTCGAAATGCATGTGCCGCCGGCCTATTCGCCGCCAGTGCCGTACAACCGTCAGATCGCATTGTTGAAGACCAAGGACATTCCACTGCATTTCTACCGCTATCTGATGGACCGGGTGGGTCGCAAATGGCACTGGGTCAACGTGCTGAGGCTGAGCGACGAGGAGCTGTCTGCCGGCATCCACCGCGAGGACCGCGACATCAGGGTGCTCTATCTCGACGGCGCACCGGCCGGCTTTTTCGACCTCAAGCCGCATTTGCCGGAGGAAGTGGAACTCGCCTATTTCGGCATGATGGAGCATGCGACAGGCCAAGGCATAGGCCGCTGGTTCCTGGGTGCGGCGATCGCCGCCGCCTGGTCGCATGGCCCGAAGCGGGTGACGGTGCAGACCTGCACGCTCGATCATCCTGCGGCATTGCCGCTCTACCAGAAACTCGGCTTTGCGCCGGTGGCGCAAAAGAAGGAGATCGTGCATCCAATGTCCTTAGCCGAGCGCTCGGCCAGCGTCATGCGGCCATGATTTTCTCCGCAACCTGAACTTATTGTTCATCAAAGCTTCAGCTTGTCTTTGCCATCTTGCCGGCACCATCAATGCGGCTGAGGCCGAAGGAGAAAAGACATGCTGACCCGACGCACATTTGCCGCCGCGCTGATTGCCGCGCTCGCCGTGCCGACCGTAGCCGCCGCCCAGGCGACCACGCCTTCGGCGGCGACAATCGAGCGCCAGCTCGAGGCGGCGCCCCGAGTTAAGTTGCGCCCGAACCAGCGCGTCACCATCCGCGAATTCAAGAGACGGCCGGACCTGCGGCGCATGGCCCGCTCGATCGATATCCAGTCGATCAATTTCGCCTTTGGCTCAGCGGCCATTTCCAGCTCGCAATACGACAAGATCGAAAACATCGCCGATGCGCTTCAGCGCATCCTGCGGCGCGACCCTGGTGCCCGTGTTTTGATCGAGGGCCATACCGACGCGGTCGGCTCCTTCCAGTCGAACCAAATCCTGTCCGAACAGCGCGCCGCCTCGCTGAAGCGCACCCTGGTGCGCGAATTCGACGTGCCGGGTTATGCGCTCGAAACCGTCGGTTACGGCGAGGAATTCCTGCTCGTGCAGACGCAGAACGAGAATTGGCGCAATCGCCGGGTGACGCTCCGCCGCTTCGACGACTTCATAAGGTAGTAAGTCAGATACTCGACGCCTGCCGAATCCTATTCTCCGTCTGGATCAACAGTCAAAACAGTCAAAAGAGAGCCCGGCTTGAATGAGCCGGGTTCTTTCCATATCGCTGGTCGTTCAAGCCCAATGTGATGGCGCGAAAGGACCAAAACGATGACGATACGGGTGGTGATGGCCGGTGCGACCGGCTGGGTCGGCAAGGCGCTGGTTCCGGCGATCGGGGCGCAAGGCGACATGGTGCTGGCCGGGGCCGTGTCACGCAGCGGCGCGGGGCAGGATTCCGGCCTGCTGGTTGGCACGCTGGCTAATGGCATCATCATTTCCGCGTTGCTGGCCGAAGCGCTGGAGGTGCCGTCGGACGTGCTGGTCGACTACACCAAGCCACATGTCGTGAAAGACCATGCGCTGCTGGCCATCGAAAAGGGACGGCACGTCGTGATCGGCACGTCGGGGCTGGGCGCGGCCGATTTTGCCGAGATCGACGCTGCAGCACGCGCCAATCGTGTCGGCGTCATTGCGGCCGGCAATTTTTCGATCACCGCCACGCTGATGAAGCGGTTTGCCCTGATGGCGGCGAAATATGTGCCGGATGTCGAGGTCATCGACTATGCCAGCGCCAAGAAGCCCGACGCGCCGTCCGGCACCGCGCGGGAGCTTGCGGAGGCGCTGGCCGATGTCCGCAAGGCTTCGACCGCGCAGCCGGTCTCGGAGGTCTCCGGTGTGCCTGGAACGCGCGGCGCGGCGGTCGGTGCGGGCGAGGGGGTGCAGGTGCATGCGCTTCGCCTGCCTTCCTACATCCTGTCCTGCGAGGCGTTGTTCGGCCTGCCCGACGAGCGGCTGACTATTCGTCACGACGCCGGCTCGTCCGCCGCTCCTTACGTGGCCGGCACGCTGCTCGCTATCAGGCGTGTACAGGAGATCACCGGGCTGGTGCGTGGTCTCGACGCCCTGATGGACTGATAGACTCGGCAGGAATCGGGTGGGAAGCGCTGGCGAAGCGGCGTAATTTCTGGTCGACGACACCGGAGATTTCGCCATGACCATCCAGTTCAAAGCCTTGCCCACGGAAGATGTCAGAGCCTTGCAGCGCGGCGGGCCGGACGCCTACGGCCTCACACCAGAGCGGAAAATGTCCGACGGTGATGGCGTGCCTTGCCGCCACTGCCTGAACAACGTGGCCGCCGGCGACGCCTATCTCATCCTGGCCTACCGGCCATTCCCGGAATTGCAGCCCTATGCCGAGACAGGGCCGATCTTTCTACACGCCGAGGAATGCGAGCGCGCTGCCGAAGCCGAGGCGCTTCCCGAAATGCTCGAAAGCACCGACTACATCGTCCGCGGCTACGGCAAGGACGACCGCATCGTCTATGGCAGTGGCGGCGTCATCCCGACGGGCGCTATCGCGGCGCGGGCAGAGACTTTGTTCGAGCGCGACGACATCGCCTATGTGCATGTCCGCTCGGCGCGCAACAATTGCTACCAGTGCCGGATCGAGCGCGCGTGACGATCATCTGTCGCAGCTGTCGTATGCCTGTCGCAATGTCGCGTTAGAAAAGCATTGTCGATCGATTTGCCGACCGCGGATGAACCGGCGGGAAGTCTCGACATCCGAGGAAGCGGGGCTTTGGCTCCGCTTTTTTGTTGCCCGCATTCTCTCGCCCAAAGAAAAAGCCCGCCGGAACGACCGACGGGCTTTGACTGTTGTCTGTACGGTTTTAGTTGAACTTGTACTTCGCACCGATACGGACGGTGTGGAACGACGGCGTGGAGGTGAGGCTGTCATCCGGCGCCCCAATATCCGACGAAAAATCCTTCTTGGAGAACTGCGAATAGCGGTATTCGAGGCCGACGGTCACGTTGCTGGACATAGCCGTTTCCAGACCGCCACCAACTGAGAAGCCGCTGGAGTCCCAATCGAGGATATCACCGATGGGTGAGGACGCATTCAGATCGAAGTGCTGCCAGCTGTAGCCGCCGAGCACATAGGCCAGGGTTGATTCGTTGACTTTCATACCAACGCGGCCAAGCACATCGAAACCGTAATCAGTATCCAGATTAATGGATCCGCCCGGGAGCTTCAGCTCTGAAGTCATGCCGGAGTAGCGGGCATCAACCATGACGCCTGCGACCCAGCTGCCGAAGTCATGGTCGTAGCCGACGTTCAATTCGCCGAACACACCTTCGCCACCGAGCCCGTTGAACTCCAGGCCACCAAGCGGCGGAACTTCGATCTGATGCACCGACGCACCCGCGCCGGCGGCACCGCCGACGTAGAAGCCAGTCCAGTTGTAGGCAGGGGCCTCAAAAGAGGCGACACCGCCATTCTGGGCGCCAAAGCGATAGTTGGCCGCAACCTGGAACGTATGCCGCGACGTGTCCGTGTCGAGAACGCCGTCCGGTATATCGAACTCGGAAAGAATGTTCTGAGTACCGAAGCGGGTATAGCGATATTCTGACTTGATGGTCCAGTTGCTGTTGATGGCCGTTTCAACGCCAGCTCCGACGAAGTAGCCGCTCTGGTCCCAATCGAAGTCAAAACCTGCGTTCGTGTCGAGCTTGTACTTCTGCCAGGAATAGCCGCCGAGCACATAGCCCAAAGTGTTTGGCGTGAAGAGGTAGCCAACCCGCAAACCAGCGTCGAAACCATAGGTCTCGCGGATCGAAGCGTCCAATCCAGCAACATCGAGCGTGGTTTCAATGTTGCCGACATGGGCGTCCAAAAGCCCGCCGATCAGGAAGCGCGGCGACACCATGTAGTCGTAGCCGACGGTCAGTTCACCGTACACGCCTTCACCGCCAATGCCGTTCAACGAGAAGCCAGGAAGGAAATCGCTGCTGAGCTCGTGGACATTGGCGCCGGCGCCAACCCCAAAGCCGACATAGATGCCACTCCAGTTGAAGCCGGACGTCTCGACGACCGGCACAACCGCGTCGGCGGCATGAGAAACCGATCCGAGCGCCAGCACCGAAACCGCGCCAAGAAGAACAGATTTTGCGAATCTTTTGCTGATCATTGCCCCTAACCCCTTTGAAACCCAGCACGTCTCTAGCAGCAGCCCATGCTGGCCGCTGTAGCAAAAAAGTCACAGGAGGAGCAGATTGCAAGCAAGCCGAGCAAAACCGGTCAGCTAATCGCAAACCGTGAAATCTGCTTGTGGAAAAACAGAGCCGCCGACGGGCGTCGGCGGCTCTGTGGGGAAGGAATCAGGGGCGGGTTCAGGCGGCGAGAACGGCCTTCGGCTCGACCAACTCGTAGCCGAGTGCTTCGGCCACCGCGCGGTTGGTGATCTTGCCCTTGTGGACATTCAGGCCGTTGCGCAAATGATGATCGTCGACCAGCGCCTTCAGGCCCTTGTCGGCGAGCTGCAGGCCGTAATGCAGAGTCGCGTTGTTGAGCGCATGGGCCGAGGTGACCGGCACCGCGCCCGGCATGTTGGCGACGCAATAGTGAATGACGCCGTCGACCTCATAGGTCGGCTCGGCATGGGTGGTGGCGTGCGAGGTCTCGAAGCAGCCGCCCTGGTCGATGGCGACGTCGACAAGCACCGAGCCTTTCTTCATGCCCGACAGCATTTCGCGCGAAACGAGTTTCGGCGCGGCGGCACCCGGGATCAGCACGGCGCCGACGACGATGTCGGCCGAAAAACATTCCTCTTCCAGCGCCTCGACGGTCGAGTAGCGGGTGTGGACGCGGCCGCCGAAGATATCGTCGAGCTGGCGCAGGCGCGGGATCGAGCGGTCGATGATGGTGACGTCGGCGCCAAGCCCTGCCGCCATCCGGGCGGCATGCAGGCCGACGACGCCGCCGCCGAGCACAGTGACCTTGCCGGGCAGCACCCCGGGCACGCCGCCGAGCAGCACGCCGCGGCCGCCATTGGCCTTCTGCAGCGCGGTAGCGCCGGCCTGGATCGACAGGCGGCCGGCGACTTCCGACATCGGCGCCAGCAGCGGCAGGCCGCCGCGGTCGTCGGTGACGGTCTCGTAGGCGATAGCTGTCACGCCAGAGGCCAGCAGGCCCTTGGTCTGCTCCGGATCTGGAGCGAGATGGAGATAGGTGTAGAGTATCTGGCCGTCACGGAGCTGAGCCCATTCATTGGGCTGAGGTTCTTTGACCTTGACGATCATGTCGGACTTGGCGAACACGTCGGCGGCCGTCTTGGCGATGGTGGCGCCGGCGGCGCGATAGGCGTTGTCGTCGGCGCCGATGCCGGCGCCGGCACCGGTCTCGACCAGCACTTCGTGGCCATGCGCGACATATTCGCGGACCGAGCCCGGCGTCAGGCCGACGCGGTATTCGTGGTTCTTGATTTCCCGGGGGCAGCCGACGCGCATCTTCTTCTCCTCCTGATCCAGCCCTTTGGGGCATGTTCCCTGTCCAGAGATAGTGAACCACGAATCGTCCCGTAGGTGTTTGCGAATGCGCTTGCGCAAGAGGGTGTGGTTCGATAATCGTTGCGCAAAATAGATGGATTGTCGCAGGAATCCCGAAAAATGCCGCTCGACAGGATCGATATCGCCATACTCGAGACATTGCAGAAGGATGGGCGGATACCCAACGCGGCGCTCGCCGAGAAGGTCGGCCTGTCGCAGTCGGCCTGCTCGCGGCGGCTGGACAATCTGGAGAAATCCGGAACCATCCGCGGCTACCACGCACGGCTTTCCAATGCCGCTCTTGGCCACCAGATGACGGCGATCGTGCATATATCGCTGTCGGGCCAATTCGAGAAGACACTGTCGGATTTCGAGGCGGCGATAAAGCGCTGCCCGAATGTTCTGTCCTGCCACCTCATGTCGGGCGAATACGATTATATCCTGCGCATCGCGGCGAAGGACCTCGTCGACTATGAGCGCATCCACAAGGAGTGGCTGTCGGCGATGCCGCATGTGACGAAGATCAATTCGTCCTTCGCCTTGCGCGAGATCGTCGACCGAACGGCCGTGGGGATGAAGCCGGAGATGGCTTAGGCCTCGAAGGCCTCTGTCACCACCCGGTCCATCGGTACGTCATGCGGTTGCGGGTAGATGGTGGCGATGCGCTGCAACTCATAACCGACACCGATGACCAGCGGCTTGAACGGCATCGTCGCCAGCGTCCGGTCGAAGAAACCGCCACCATAGCCCAGCCGATACTGTCCTGGATCGATGCCGACGATCGGCGAAATGACGATGTCGGGCAGCACCGGATCGCCTTCAGCCGGGATCGGGATATTCCAGACGCCTTTTTCGAGCCGGTCGCCCGGTGCGTAGGCGCGAAAGATAAGCGGCCGGCCTTTCTCGATGACAACAGGCAGTGCGGTACGGCCACCGCGCTCATTGATGGACGCCATCCATGGCCGCAGATCCGGCTCGCCGCGGAACGGCCAATAGAGGCTGACCATGCGGCCGTCGATGGCACCGATCACCGCGTCGAGGCTTTCGCCGATGCGCTGCGACATTGCCGTCCGCACGTCAGCCGAGACAGCGAGGCGGGCTGCAATCAGCCGCTCGCGCTCGGCCTTGCGCCATCGTTTCACGTCGGTCCAGTCGGATAGGGGCGCCCGGAATTCCGGGTCGAGCTCGTGCATGAAGCAAGGCGGCGAGGAATAGTGCGCCGGACCGTCGTCATGATCGCTATCCAAGTTCCACTCCCGTCGTCTGTTTCGATGAAATTATACCCGCCGGCAGGATGGGGGCAGGTACGTTCGCGACATCTTAGGGCGGGCAGTCGGCAAAGTTGGATGTTGTTGCAGTGCACAAAACTATCTACATCAGCCTTGGCGAAATTGCTCTCCGGAGTGAATGAGATGAATGAATCCAGCCATCACGTCGTTGTCGTCGGGGCAGGCTTTGGCGGGCTCGAATTCACCCGCGCGCTTGACGGTGCGCCGGTGCGCATCACCATGATCGACAAGCGCAACCACCATCTCTTCCAGCCGCTGCTCTACCAGGTGGCGACCACGGCGCTGGCGACCTCGGAAGTCGCCTGGCCGATCCGCCATCTCCTGCGCAAGCGCAAGGACGTGACGACGCTGCTCGCCACCGTCAGCGGTGTCGACCGCGCCGGCAAACGCGTGCTGCTCGATGATGGCAATGCGGTCGCCTACGACACGTTGCTGCTGGCCACCGGCGCCCGCCACGCCTATTTCGGCCATGACGAATGGGAGCCTTTCGCACCGGGGTTGAAGACGCTGGAGGACGCCACCACCATTCGACGGCGCATTCTGCTCGCTTTCGAGCAGGCCGAGCGGGAAACCGATCCCACCAAGCGCCAGGCGCTGCTTACGCTGGCGATCGTCGGTGGCGGGCCGACCGGCGTGGAACTGGCCGGCACTATTGTCGAACTGGCGCACGACACGCTGCGCGGCGAGTTCCGCAACATCGACACGCGGCAGACGCGCGTGGTGCTGATCGAGGCCGGCGACCGCGTCCTTCCCAATTTCGCCCCGGAACTCTCCGATTACGCCAGCAAGGCGCTCGAGCGGCTCGGCGTGACGGTCGAACTCGGCCGGCCCGTCACGCGCTGCGATGCCGAGGGCGTGGTTTTCGGTGATACGCACCTGCCGGCCAGGACGATCCTGTGGGCAGCCGGGGTCGCCGCTTCGCCGGCCGCCGAATGGCTGGGGGCGGCGGCGGACCGGGCTGGCAGGGTGCTCGTTGAGCCCGACCTGACCGTGCCGGGCAGCCCGGAGATTTTCATCGTCGGTGACGCTGCACATGTCCTGCGGCCGGATGGCCGCATGGTGCCCGGCGTCGCACCTGCCGCCAAACAGCAAGGCCGGCATGTCGCCGCGACGATCAAGGCCCGGCTTGCCGGCGACGCAACCCCGCGGCCGTTCCACTACAAGCATGACGGCGATCTGGCCACGATCGGCAAGCGCGCCGCCGCGATCGATTTCGGCTGGATCAAGCTCACCGGCCGGCCGGCCTGGTGGCTGTGGGGCCTCGCGCACATCTACTTCCTGATCGGCTTCCGTAACCGGCTTGCGGTTTCACTGAGCTGGCTATGGATCTACGTGACAGGTCAGCGCAGCGCGCGGCTAATCACCCAAGGCGACGACGACAGGAACTGACGTCTCCGCCCGCGCGCATTCATCGGCACGTCATCTGTTCCTGATGGACTCGACCGGATTTCGGCGCGAAGCTTTGCTTCGGGCAGGGCTTGGCACGCCGTTGAAGGCAGGCATGTTGCCGAAGCCTGACATGCCGTCGAACAGGAGAAAACAAAGCAATGCTCGAACTGCTTCAACCCGTCTCCCGTCGCGGGTTCCTTGCCAGCGCCGCCGCCACCGGAGCGCTGATCATGCTTCACCCGTTCTCCGCTCGCGCTCAGGGGAATCAGGCGCATCTCAGGATCATGGAGACGACCGACATCCATGTGAATGTCCTGCCTTACGATTACTACGCCGACAAAGAGAACGACACGATGGGACTATCACGCACCGCTTCGCTGATCGATGCGGTGCGCAAGGAAGCCACCAATGCGATGCTGATCGACAATGGCGACCTTCTGCAGGGCAACCCGATGGGCGACTATATTGCCTACGAGCGGGGGATGAAGGATGGCGACCTGCATCCGGTCATGAAGGGCATGAACCTGCTCGGCTATGAATGCTCGACGCTCGGCAACCACGAATTCAATTACGGCCTGCCGTTCATGGACAAGGTGCTGGCGGGCGCCAATTTTCCGTTCGTCTGCGCCAACCTGATCCGCGGCACCGAACTCGCTGCGAACCCGCGGGACGACAAGCTCTATCTCAAGCCTTACGTCATCCTCGACAAGAAGATCAGGGACGGGTCCGGCGCCGAGCAGCCTCTCAGGATCGGCGTCATCGGCTTCGTGCCGCCGCAGATCATGGTCTGGGACCTGAAGAATCTCGAGGGCAACGTCAAGACGCGCGACATTGTCGAGGCGGCCAAGGCGTGGGTGCCGCAGATGAAGGAGGAGGGCGCCGACATCATTATTGCGCTCTCACATTCCGGCATCGACGTGAAGCAGGGCGACATGATGGAAAACGCCTCGTTCTTCGTCGCTGGCGTCGAGGGCATCGACGCAGTGTTCACCGGCCACCAGCATCTCGTCTTTCCCGGCAAGAAGGACTTTCAGGCGCTCGAGGCCGTCGATACTGAAAAGGGCACGCTGCAGGGCAAGCCTGCCGTCATGGGCGGCTTCTGGGGCTCGCATATGGGTCTGATCGACTTGTTGCTGGAGCGCGACGGGTCGAAATGGCGGGTCGTCTCGGCGACCTCCGAGGCACGGCCGATCTACGAGCGGGTCGAGAAGGCGAACAAGCCGACGGTCGCTGACGACCAGCGCATCGTCGATGCGCTGAAAGAAGATCACGAGGCGACGCTTGCCTATGTGCGCCGGCCGGTCGGGAAAACCTCGGCGCCGCTCTATTCCTATTTCGCGCTGGTCGCCGACGATCCGTCGGTGCAGATCGTCAGCCAGGCGCAGGCCTGGTATCTCAGGGATATCCTCAAAAATACGCAGTGGAAGGACGTGCCGCTGCTGTCGGCGGCGGCGCCCTTCAAGGCCGGCGGGCGCAACGGCGCCGACTACTATACCGACGTTCCCGTGGGCGACATCGCCATCAAGAACGTCGCTGATCTCTATCTCTATCCGAACACTGTCCGCGCCGTCGAAATCACCGGGGCTGAAGTGAAGGATTGGCTGGAAATGTCGGCCGGTATCTTCAACCAGATCGAGCCCGGTAAGCCCGACCAGCCGCTCATCAACACCGATTTCCCATCCTACAATTTCGACGTGATCGACGGCGTCACCTACCGGATCGATCTGTCGCGGCCGC
Source organism: Mesorhizobium mediterraneum (assembly GCF_002284565.1). GTDB lineage: Bacteria > Pseudomonadota > Alphaproteobacteria > Rhizobiales > Rhizobiaceae > Mesorhizobium > Mesorhizobium mediterraneum. The sequence goes on from NZ_NPKI01000041.1 coordinate 52,382, forward strand.
CGAAATATGATTCCAAGGGCGGGCTGGTGAACGCCGGATCGAGCCGCATCGTCAACTTGATGTTCGACGGAAAACCAATTGATCCCCAACGAAAATTCGTCGTCGCCACCAACAACTACCGCGCCGGCGGTGGCGGCAATTTCCCGGAGATCGACGCCTCGAAGATCATCTACGAGGCGCCGGATACCAACCGCGACGTGATCGTGCGCTACCTCATCAGCCAAGGCACGATCAACCCGTCGGCGGACGCCAACTGGTCGTTTGCGCCAATGCCTGGAACCAGCGTGGTGTTCGAGACCGGCGCCAAGGCGAAGGATTTTATTGCGCAGGTGAAGTCGCTGAAGATCGAACCGGCAGGCGAAGGCGAAGCAGGGTTTGCCAAGTACCGCATCACTCTCTGAAGACAAAGCTTTTGCGCGCTAACTCAAACCCACGCCTACAGCGGCGTAGGGTTTGGCGCTTCAAGCTGGCGGTGCGAAACGCCGCTTGATCACGGGCATGACCAGATCCAGCGCGTCCGTGGAAATGCCGCCGGAATAGCCGTCCGGCAACTGGTCGATCAGTTCGGGCTCGTCGAGCCCTTGCGAAAAGCCGCCGCCGGCATAGGGGCCGAGCAGGTAGACGCGGGTGTCGACGGCATCCATGCGATCCAGAAAACGGTCGGGCCAGCCCCACAGCCATTGGGCGACATTGATCGGGATGAGCAGGGTCCCCTGCCGGCACGCCTCCGGAACGTAGCCGCTCCAGCCGAGCGCCGCATAGCGCAGGATGCATCGGGTCAGCGATGCACGGCTCAGCGTATGCATGTCTGGCAGCGCCGTCTTGACCGCCGCGATCGGCCTGTCGCCGCCATACACAGTCAAGCCGGCGCGCTCGGTTGGCTTCAGCGTGGCGAGCCAGGAGGCCAACGTCTCGCCTTCCTTGGGGTCGTTGCTTTTGATGTTGATGTTGAAACGGCGGTTCGGGAAGTGCTGCAGCACCTCGTCCAGCGACGGCATCATGCCGATCCCCTTGCCGCGAAACGGAAAGGTCTTGCCGCCATCAGCCGTATAGCCATAGCCGACATCGAGCGCCTTCAACTCGGACATGGCATGGGCGCGCGTTTCTCCCTTGCCTTCAGTGCGGCAATCCAGCGTCCAGTCGTGGAAGACGGCGAACTTGCCGTCCGTGGTCGGGTGAACGTCGAGTTCGAGCGCGTCCGCGCCAAACGCGAAGGCGGCTTCCATCGAGGGGATCGTGTTTTCAAGGAAAGGATGGCGTGGCGGCAGCATGCGTTCGGCCGTGCAGGTGTCGGGACCAAGATCCTTGCGATCGAAATCCTGGGCCATGCCGCGATGGGCGAGCACCGCCGGCGTGCCGGCCGGACGGTTCGACAGCAGCGAGCTGTTGTTGAGCCAGATGCCGCCCGCAGCGACAAGAAGAGCGACGAGTAAGATCGTCCGTTTGCGCATGATGTGATTCCGATTCTTGCAGCCGCATCATGCGTCGGGATCGGACTTTTTCACGGCAGCCAGATTATTGCATGGCTGCAAAATCAGCGATGATGATGTCCCGAACTGACCTAAGCCTTGTAAACCACCTGGCGGACATCGATGTAGCTGGCGCGGAAGCCGGCTTCGCAATAGTGCAGGTAAAACTCCCAGAGCTTCTTGAAGCGGTCGTCGAAACCAAGCGGGACGATCTTTTCCCAGGACGCCCAGAAGCGGTGGCGCCATTCGGCGAGTGTGCGGGCATAATCGTCCGGGAAAATGCGCTCGCGAAGATGAGCGAGGCCATGATCGTTGCCGAGCGTTTTCAGGATCGACGGCGTTGGCAGCATGCCGCCTGGGAACACGTAACGCTGGATAAAATCCGGCCGCGCGCGATAGGTGTCGTAGGCCTTCTCGTTGATTGTGATGATCTGCAGGCCGGCGGTACCGCCAGGCCGCAGGCAATCCTTCATCTTGCCGAAAAACACGGGCCAGTATTTTTCGCCGACCGCCTCGAACATCTCGATCGAGGCTATGCGGTCGTAGGATCCGGTTTCGTCGCGGTAGTCTTGCAGCTTGATATCGACCTTGTCGGCAAGTCCAGCTTTCTGGACGCGCGCTCTGGCGAAATCATGCTGCTCGCGGCTGATGGTCAGCCCGGTGATGCGGCAGCCGATCTCGCGCGCGGCGAATTCGGCAAAGCCACCCCAGCCGCAACCGATTTCCAGCACATGGTCTTTCGCGCCGATGCCCGTGTCCTTGGCCAGCGCGCGATACTTGGCGGCTTGCGCGCTTTCCAGATCGTTGGCGCCAGCCGCATAGAGCGCCGACGAATAGGTCATGCTCGGATCCAGCCATTCCTTGTAGAAGGCGTTGCCGAGATCGTAGTGCGCCGAAATGTTGCGCTTCGAGCCGGTGCGGGTGTTTTGATTGAACCAGTGGCGGACACGCTGGACGGCGTTGATGAGCCAGTTGGCGCCGCCGGCGATGCGCTCTCCGATTTCCGAATTGACCACGAACAGTTCCAGGAAACTGGTTACATCGGGACTGTCCCAATCGCCGTCGATGTAGGATTCGGCGATGCCGATGGTGCCACCGGTGAAGGCGCGGCCGGGCAAGCGCCAGTTTTTGAGCACTAGTTCGGCGTCCGGACCCGGCGCCTTGCCGCCGACGAGGACGGCGCGGCCGTCCGGCATCCTCACCTTGAGCGAGCCACGCGGCAGGTTCATCGCCGCCGACAATACCATGCGCGCCTTGGCCGGCAGGCCCTTGACGGTATCGGCGAAATTGAATTCGTCCAGCCTGACCGCGTCGCCCCACGCAACGTCGGTGTCTTCCTTGTGAGCCATATCACGCCCCCCGAACTTCTGCGGAGCCGGCGCAACAATGGCCAGTTTCCACACTCGCAGTTCATTCGCCAGGGCGCGAACGCCGCTTCCTGATGAATCCCCGCAGCAATCTTTCATCTCATCAAAGGGAACTTCAAGAGGCAAGGGGCAAGCGAACACGGATCAATGGACAGATTTTGGGGGAGGGCGCTGATCAACGCCGGAATCACTATGGTTGCAACCACCCAGATGCAGTAGTTGTAGCCATGCGTTACGTTATCGTCATCTGCTCCGCCACGTTCTTCCTGATCTGGGACGGAATCTACAATCAGGGCCGCTATCTCGACACCACGGTCAGGGAGATAACGCGCATCGTGCGCTACATCACCAGCCTGGTGTAGGTTTCTTTCCCGCTCAACGCGTTGTCGCCGCGACATCGTTGCCGGTTGACGCGACCGTTTTGCCCACACAAAACACGCTTGCACATCGATCGAGGAGGCTGGGTTGATCCGGCATATCGTTTTCTTCAGCGCGCGGCACAAAGAGGATGTCGAGGCCGTACGCACGGGCTTGCTGGCGCTGGGCAATATCCCACATTCCCGTCTTTTCGAGGTAACGCTCAACACCAAGGTCGACCCGCTTTCGGACGAGATCGACGTGGTCGTTTATGCTGAATTCGAGGATGAGGCCGCTCTGGCCGCCTACAAGGCGCATCCGCTCTATGGCGAGACGACCAGCCAGGTCAAACCGCTGCGTGAACTGCGATATTCGGCGGATGTTGTGGCGGCGTCCTGAAAAGAAATCGACCGAAGAGCAACGTGCTTCGCTTACTCCGTCTGAGCGGTCGGTTCGGTCAGATCTGCCCCAGGCTGCTTCGGCGCGCTCCAGACCAGTATGGCAATAACAGCCATCGCGACGACCGCTGCCGCTATGAACAGCATCTTTCTCATTTGGATCACGTAGGTTGATTTCCGGCAACGGCAAGTGTTCCGGAGGTTCGCGTATCGACGCCGCGAGATCGGCCACCTGGGTCCTTGCGGCGTCAGACGAGGCTCTTGAACCAACTTCCGGAATGATGCACACCGCGCCGGCATGACCGAAACGATGCCAGCAGGCCCTCATTCGCTCGACCATCTTGTGCTGCCGACCGCGAGCCTCGACGTAGCGCGGGCGCGGCTGGTTTCGCTTGGATTTGTCGTGGCGCCGACCGGCATCCATCCTTTCGGAACGGAAAACTGCTGCGTCTTCCTTGAAGACAGCACCTATCTCGAGCCGCTGGCGGTGGGGAACGCGCAAGCTGCGGCGAAAGCGATCGCGGACGGCAACGTCTTCGTCGCGCGCGATCGTGCCTATCGCGACGAGCGCGGCAATGAGGGATTTTCCGCCCTTGTCCTGGGCACCGAAAATGCGAACGCAGATCATATGCGCTATGTCGAAGCCGGCCTGTCGGCCGGAGACATGCTGAGCTTTTCGCGCGTCTTCGCTGACACAGCGGGAAAGAGCGACACGGCATCGTTCAAACTGGCCTTCGCCTCCGGTGCCGGGGCGAAGGACGCATTCCTGTTCGCCTGCGAGCGGATCAATGCGCCGAAAGTGGATCGCACCGCGTTGCAGATCCACCCCAATGGCGCAACCGGCATCATCGAAGTCGTGGCGGTCAGCGAGAAGCCATCCGAACAGCACCGATTGATCTCGATCGCGGCGCGCAGTCCCACGGCCGGGCAGGGGAGCACCGCGTTTGGCCTGCCGAACGCGACCTTGACCCTGCTTGACCCCGTCGCTTTCGAAGCGCGCTTCGGCATACCTGCCGGCGCGCCATCGGAACTCCGCTTCGCGGGGGTAGTCTTTTCAGTTCGCCACGCAGACACGGTCGCAAAGCTGCTTGCAGCCAGTTCCGTCGAACACGACATGCGCGGCAATGATATTGTCGTGCGGCCGGCACCCGGGCAGGGTGCGGCCTTCATCTTCCGGGAGATCGCATGAGCAAGCCCAATTCGTCCGTAACCGTCGGCAATGTCGTCTTCGGCAACACCGCGCCGCTGTCGCTGATTGCCGGCCCGTGCCAGCTTGAATCACGCCAGCACGCCTTCGACATGGCTGGCGCGCTGAAGGAACTGACTGAGAAGCTGGGGCTGGGTCTCGTCTACAAGACTAGCTATGACAAGGCCAACCGCACCTCGCTTGGCGGAACGCGCGGCGCCGGGCTCGATGCGGCGCTGCCGGTCTTCGACGATTTGCGCAAGGCGTTTTCGCTGCCGATCCTGACCGATATCCACACCGAGGAACAGTGCGCGGTCGTGGCGCCGCATGTCGACATCCTGCAGATTCCGGCTTTCCTCAGCCGCCAGACCGACCTGCTGATCGCGGCGGCAAGAACCGGCAAGGTCGTCAATGTGAAGAAGGGCCAGTTCCTCGCGCCGTGGGACATGAAGAACGTCGTCGCCAAGATCACCGGTTCCGGCAACGCCAACGTGCTGGTCACCGAGCGCGGCGCATCCTTCGGCTACAACACGCTGGTGTCCGATATGCGCGCCCTGCCGATCATGGCCGAGATCGGCGCGCCGGTGATTTTCGACGCCACGCATTCCGTGCAGCAGCCGGGCGGGCAGGGCGGCTCCACGGGCGGCGATCGGCGCTTCGTCGAGACGCTGGCGCGCGCTGCGGTTGCGGTCGGTGTCGCCGGCGTTTTCATCGAGACCCATCAGGATCCCGACAACGCACCCTCCGATGGCCCCAATATGGTGCCGCTGAAGGATCTTCGGGCGCTGCTTGAAAGACTGATGGCGTTTGACCGCGTCGCCAAGGGTTGAACCTGAGCTTGTGGGCGGCAAGCGCCGGTTGTACGTTCCACCGGCAACTAAGTACCTTGGAGGAGGAAGCCATGCCCGTCGCCCGTGTCACCGAAATCACGTCATCCTCGAAGAAGAGCTTTCAGGACGCTATCGAACTGGGAATTGCGCGCGCTGCAAAGACTTTGAAGAACGTCGAAGGCGCCTGGATCCAGGACCAGAAGGTCGTCGTCGAGGACGGTAAGATCTCCGCCTACCGCGTCAACATGAAGGTCACCTTCATCTTGGCTGAGTGACCGACTAGCGTCGAAAAGTCTGGAACCTTCATTCGCGCCCCTCATTGTCAAGCATAGCGTCAACGACAACGAGGAGTACACAATGACAACCCAGACAGGACACACAGAAGCCATCGCTGCCTCGCGGGTCATCGGCACATCAGTCTACAACACGGAAGGCACGCATATCGGAGACATCGAGGATGTCATGCTCGACAAGTTGTCGAATGGAATCATGTTTGCCGTGATCGGCTTTGGCGGATTTCTCGGCATCGGCGAGAAGTATCACGCCATTCCGTGGGCGACCCTCGACTATGACGAGAACAAGGGCGGCTACGTCGTGCCGTTCACCAAGGAGCAACTGAAGGCTGCTCCCGCCTATTCGATCAACGAACTGACGGGCGCCGACGGCGAGGCCGCGCGTGATGCTTCATACAGCTACTACAAGGTCGAGCCTTATTGGCACTGACCTTGATCTGCCGGAATCAAAAGGCCCTCGGTTGAACCGAGGGCCTCTTCTGCAGGATATCTACTCCGCCGCTTGAAGGGTCGACAACTCTACCGCGCCTTGTTGAGGCTGCTGAGTGTCACACGACGTCAGAAACGCCGCCGCGATCAGGAACAAACTCACAATGCCGCTCAACTGAGACATGGCGAAACTCCTCCTGTTTCGCCCCGCGCAAGTGCGAGCATAACCAGAAAGTCGCATGCCGCCAAGACTTATGATGACAGCAATTTTTGCTTCGTGAACCGGCATGGCGGAGGTGGCGGCAATATTTGCGGACACCCCGATTGCGTTTTGCAGCACTTTGGCTAAGACGTGCGCGACGCTTTGTCAGATCAAATCGGGGACATCGTATGACCGCCATCATCGACATTGTCGGGCGTGAAATCCTGGACAGCCGCGGAAACCCGACCGTCGAGGTCGACGTCGTGCTCGAAGACGGCTCGATGGGCCGCGCTGCGGTGCCCTCCGGCGCATCGACCGGCGCGCATGAGGCGGTCGAGCTGCGCGACGGCGGCGCCCGCTATCTCGGCAAGGGCGTCCTGCGGGCGGTAGAGGCCGTCAATGGCGAGCTGTTCGAGGCGATTGGCGGCATGGAAGCCGAGAACCAGATCCACATCGACCAGACCATGATCGAGCTCGACGGCACGCCCAACAAGAGCCGGCTCGGCGCCAACGCCATCCTCGGCGTGTCGCTGGCAGTGGCGAAGGCTGCGGCGGAAGCGGCTGGCCTGCCGCTCTACCGCTATGTCGGCGGCACCAAGGCGCATGTGCTTCCGGTGCCGATGATGAACATCATCAACGGCGGCGCCCACGCCGACAACCCGATCGACTTCCAGGAATTCATGATCCTGCCGATCGGTGCGCCGACACTGCGTGACGGCGTGCGCTGGGGCTCGGAAATCTTCCACACGTTGAGGAAGCGGCTGAAGGACGCCGGCCACAACACCAATGTCGGCGACGAGGGCGGCTTCGCTCCTAACCTGAAAAGCGCGCCCGCTGCGCTCGATTTCATCATGGAATCGATCGAGCAGGCTGGCTTCAAGCCGGGCGAAGAGGTTGCGCTCGGTCTCGATTGCGCCGCCACCGAATTCTTCAAGGACGGCAATTACGTCTATGAAGGCGAGAAGAAGACCCGCGATCCGAAGACCCAGGCCAAATATCTGGCCAAGCTCGCCGCCGACTATCCGATCATCACCATCGAGGACGGGCTGGCCGAGGACGACTGGGACGGCTGGAAAACGCTGACCGACCTCATCGGCAAGAAGACCCAGCTGGTCGGCGACGATCTGTTCGTCACCAACACGGCGCGGCTACGCGACGGCATCCGCATGGGCGTCGCCAATTCGATCCTGGTCAAGGTCAACCAGATCGGCTCACTGACCGAGACGCTCGACGCCGTCGAAACCGCGCACAAGGCCGGCTACACCGCAGTCATGTCGCATCGCTCGGGCGAAACTGAAGATTCGACCATCGCCGATCTCGCCGTTGCCACCAATTGCGGGCAGATCAAGACAGGTTCGCTGTCGCGCTCGGATCGCATGGCCAAGTACAACCAGCTGATCCGCATCGAGGAAGAACTCGGCAAGCAGGCGCTCTATGCCGGCAAGTCGATCGTCAAAGGCTGAGCCAGCCGAAAATATCCGGAATGAAAGGGCGGGGCATTCTCCGCCCTTTTTGCTTTACACCGCCAAATCCGGCCGTCCGTAACCGTCCATTAAGCACAATTGGGCGAGAAAGGAGGCTAGGTCGCAGAGTGTTAGAGCGTCCTTTGCTCGTCCAAGAGGACGCGCGGCGCTTTATGGGATTTGGATCATGTGGACACGTCAGCACAAGCAGAGAAATACCGGGCGGCTGATCATTCCCTCGCTCTGCGTGGTGTTCCTGGCCTATTTCGGATTCCACGCCTATCACGGCGAATTCGGCATCTATTCCAAATACCGGTTGGAGGCCGAAACCGTCGACCTGCAAGGTAAGCTCGATGCCGTCAAGGCGCGCCGGCTCGACCTGCAGCGGCGCGTTCAGCTCATGCATCAGGGCACGCTGGAGAAGGACATGCTTGACGAGCAGGCGCGCAAGGCGCTCAATATGTCCCACGCCGACGAAATCACCATCATGTTACCGGCTACGGCAAGATAACCATATTTCAGTTAATCGGCAATATTTTCAATGATTTTAATCGCTTAGACGCATGTCAGCCATGCATTTTCGGCATGGCGAAACGCCTTCTCGCGTGTTAGCCTCCCCAAAATCGGTGGGGAGAGCTGATCTCCCTCAGTGTCCGCAAGAGACGCCAACAGGGAGTGATGCATGGCCACCGCCGCCAGAAAAGCGCCTGCCAAATCCAAATCCAGATCCGACGGCAAATCGGCGGGGCTTTCAGCCCCCAAGCCTGTCGACTTCACCAAGCAAGAGGAGCTTGACGCCTACCGGCGCATGCTGCTTATCCGCCGCTTCGAGGAAAAGGCCGGCCAGCTCTACGGCATGGGTTTCATCGGCGGCTTCTGCCATCTCTATATCGGCCAGGAAGCAGTCGTTACCGGCATGAAGATGGCGCTGGTCGATGGCGACCAGATGATCACCGCCTACCGCGATCACGGCCACATGCTGGCGATGGAACTGTCGCCGCGCGGCGTCATGGCCGAATTGACCGGGCGCCGCGGCGGCTTGTCCCGGGGCAAGGGCGGCTCCATGCACATGTTCTCCAAGGAGAAGCATTTTTACGGCGGCCACGGCATTGTCGGCGCGCAGGTTTCGCTCGGCACCGGCCTCGCCTTCGCCAACCGCTATCGCGGCAACAACAATGTGACGCTGACCTATTTCGGCGACGGCGCCGCCAATCAGGGCCAGGTCTATGAAAGCTTCAACATGGCCTCGCTGTGGAAGCTGCCGGTGATCTACATCATCGAGAACAACCGCTACGCAATGGGCACTTCGGTATCGCGTTCATCGGCCGAGACGGATTTTTCGCACCGCGGCGCCTCCTTCAAGATCCCCGGCATCCAGGTCGATGGCATGGACGTCCGCGCGGTCAAGGCAGCCGGCGATCTCGCCACCGAATGGTGCCGCGCCGGCAAGGGGCCGCTGATCCTCGAAATGCAGACCTACCGCTACCGCGGTCACTCGATGTCCGATCCGGCAAAGTACCGCTCCAAGGAAGAAGTGCAGAAGATGCGCTCCGAGCGTGACCCGATCGAGCAGGTCAAGGCGCGCCTGATCGAAAAGAAGTGGGCCGATGAGGACGAGCTCAAGGCCGTCGACAAGGAGGTTCGCGATATCGTCGCCGACGCCGCTGAATTTGCCCAGAATGACGCAGAGCCGGATCCGTCCGAGCTCTGGACCGACATCGTACTGTAACGAGAGGGCAAGGACATGCCGATCGAAATTCTCATGCCCGCTCTCTCGCCGACCATGGAAGAGGGCAATGTTTCCAAATGGTTGAAGAACGAGGGCGACAAGGTCGTCGCCGGTGACGTCATCGCCGAGATCGAGACCGACAAGGCGACGATGGAAATCGAGGCCGTCGACGAAGGCACGCTTGCCAAGATCGTGGTTCCTGCCGGCACCGAAGGTGTCAAGGTCAACGCGCTGATCGCTGTGCTCGCCATTGATGGCGAAGACATCGACAAGGCCGGCGAAGGCGTCGGCGAAGAAGAACCTGCCAAGGCTGAAACAGCAGCGCCACCACCTGCTGCGGCCAAGAGCGAGGCGGCAGCACCTGTCGCCGCCGCGCCGAGAACCGAAATTGCCGCCGATCCGGACATCCCGGCCGGCACGGAAATGGTCTCGACCACTGTGCGCGAGGCGTTGCGTGACGCGATGGCCGAGGAGATGCGCCGCGATGGCGACGTCTTCGTCATGGGCGAGGAGGTCGCCGAGTACCAGGGCGCGTACAAGATCACGCAAGGGTTGCTGCAGGAATTCGGGCCGCGTCGCGTCGTCGACACGCCGATCACCGAGCATGGTTTCGCCGGCGTTGGCGTTGGGGCCGCGATGGCTGGCCTGAAACCGATCGTCGAGTTCATGACCTTCAACTTCGCCATGCAGGCGATCGACCAGATCATCAACTCCGCCGCCAAGACGCTCTATATGTCCGGCGGCCAGATGGGCGCGCCCATCGTCTTCCGCGGGCCGAACGGCGCGGCTGCCCGCGTCGCCGCCCAGCATTCGCAGTGCTATGCCGCCTGGTACAGCCACATTCCCGGTCTGAAGGTGGTGATGCCCTACACCGCCGCCGACGCCAAGGGGTTGCTGAAGGCCGCGATCCGCGACCCGAACCCGATCATCTTCCTCGAAAACGAAATCCTCTATGGCCACTCCTTCGACGTGCCGAAGATGGACGATTTCGTGTTGCCGATCGGCAAGGCGCGCATCCATAAATCAGGCAAGGACGTCACCATCGTCTCCTTCGGCATTGGCATGACCTATGCGATCAAGGCCGAGGCCGAATTGCGCGGCATGGGCATCGATGCCGAGATCATCGACCTCAGGACCATCCGTCCGCTAGATTTCGACACCATTATCGCTTCGGTCAAGAAGACCAACCGTCTGGTGGTGGTGGAGGAAGGATTTCCGCAGAACTCGGTCGGCGACCACATCGCCAACCAGGTGTCGCAGCGCGCCTTCGATTTCCTCGACGCGCCTGTCATCACCATTGCCGGCAAGGACGTGCCAATGCCTTATGCGGCCAACCTCGAAAAGCTGGCGCTGCCCAATGTCGGCGAGGTCGTCGAGGCGGTCAAAGCCGTCACATATCGCTGAGCAGGGCGGGAGGACAAAATGCCGATCAACATCACCATGCCGGCCCTCTCGCCCACGATGGAAGAGGGCAATCTGTCCAAATGGCTCGTCAAGGAGGGCGACAAGGTTTCGCCGGGCGACGTGATCGCCGAGATCGAGACCGACAAGGCGACGATGGAAGTCGAGGCCGTCGATGAAGGCACGGTCGCCAAGCTGGTCGTTCCGGCCGGCACCGAAGGCGTCAAGGTCAACGCGCTGATCGCCGTGCTCGCCGCCGAAGGCGAGGATGCGGCGGCCGCCGCGAAGAGCGGTGATGGCGCTGCGCCGACAAAGGCCGAGGCTCCGAAAGCGGATGCCCCTAAAGCTGAAACACCAAAGCCCGAAGCGCCGAAGCCGGAACCTGCCGCTGCACCTGCGCCCAAGGCGGAAGCGGCTCCGGTCGCCAATGGCCATGCAAGCGGTGAGCGCACCTTCGCCTCGCCACTGGCCCGTCGCATCGCCCGGGAAGCCGGCGTCGACGTCTCAGCGGTGACCGGTTCCGGCCCGCATGGCCGCGTGGTCAAGGCCGATGTCGATGCAGCTATTTCCAGCGGCAGCACCAAGGCGCCCGCTGCAAAAGCGGCGCCCACCGGCGCTCCGGCTCCAGTTGCCGCAGCCAAGCCAATGTCGGACGACCAGGTGCTGAAACTGTTCGCCGAAGGCTCTTACGAGCTTGTCCCGCACGACACCATGCGCAAGACCATCGCGCGCCGGCTGGTCGAGGCCACGACCACCATCCCGCATTTCTACCTGACGCTCGACTGCGAGCTTGACGCGCTTCTGGCGCTGCGCACGCAGATCAATGCGGCCGCCCCGGTGAGGAAGACCGACAAGGGGGAGGCGCCGGCCTACAAGCTGTCGGTCAACGACATGGTCATCAAAGCGATGGCGATGGCGCTGATGGCGGTGCCGGATGCCAATGCCTCATGGACCGAGAGCGCCATGGTCAAGCACAAGCATGCCGACGTCGGTGTCGCGGTCTCGATCCCCGGCGGCCTGATCACGCCGATCATCCGGCGTGCCGACGAAAAGACCCTGTCGGTCATTTCCAATGAGATGAAGGACCTTGCCAGCCGTGCCCGCAGCCGCAAGCTGAAGCCGGAAGAATATCAGGGCGGCACCACGGCAGTGTCTAATCTCGGCATGTTCGGCATCAAGGACTTTGCCGCTGTCATCAACCCGCCGCATGCGACGATCCTGGCGGTCGGCGCCGGCGAGGAGCGCGCGGTGGTCAGGAGCGGCGAGATCAAGATCGCCACCATCATGTCGGTGACGCTGTCGACAGATCACCGCGCCGTCGACGGTGCGCTCGGCGCCGAACTGCTCGTCGCCTTCAAGCGCATGATCGAAAACCCGATGGGCATGCTGGTCTAGAAAGGAAGAAGGCGGTGCGGAAATTCTTCACCAGCCTTTTTGCCTTCATCCTTTCCGGTTTGGCCGGCGGATTGGTGGCGCAGGGGCTCGCCGTCGCCACTGATGCCGACGTAGAGTACATCCTTGTGTTCATGATCTCGGCTCTCGTCACCATCCTCGTGACGGTCGCCCTCTTCATCGCGCAGTTTATGTCGAACCCGCAAAACGCGATAAACCTGACGTCGCTTATCGCGGTTGCGTTTTTTGTGCTCGTCGGGGTTGGCCTGATTACCTGGACTTTTTCCCAGCCACCCGGAAAGAGCCAGTGGTCGAGCGATCTTCCCATTGTCGCCGGCCTCGTCCTGCCGGGCCTCGCCACGGTGTTGGTCCAGTGGCTGTTCGTGGGCTGGCGGGTAAAGCGCGCACAAGCAGGATTTGGCAGGAGCGGGGCAAACGCATGAAAACAGTCCTTTGCTACGGCGACTCGCTGACCTGGGGCTATGATGCGGCAAGCCTGGATCGCCACCCGCTCGAGGACCGCTGGCCGAGCGTGCTGCAGGCGGCGTTGGGAGGCGGTATCGAAGTCATTGCCGAAGGCTTGAACGGCCGCACAACGGCCTTCGACGATCATCTGGCCGGCGCCGACCGTAACGGCGCTAGAGTGCTGCCGACGATCCTGATGACGCATGCGCCGATCGACCTGATCATCATCATGCTCGGCGCCAACGACATGAAGCCGTGGATCCACGGCAATCCGGTCGCCGCCAAGCAAGGCATCGAGCGCCTGATCGATATCGTGCGCGGGCACGACTACCCGTTCGACTGGCCGGCGCCGCAGATCCTGATCGTCGCGCCGCCCGCGGTCAGCCGTACGGAAAACGCCGAATTCAAGGAAATGTTCGCCGGCGGCGATGAAGCCTCGAAGCGGCTGGCACCACAATATTCCGCCCTTGCCGACGAGGCCGGCTGCGGCTTCTTCGATGCCGGAACGGTGGCGACGACTACGCCGCTCGACGGCGTGCATCTCGATGCCGAAAACACGCGAAACATCGGCAAGGCGCTGGCACCGCTGGTGCGCGTGATGTTAGCGACATGATAGTCAATGCATTTCTGATCATTGGCATTTGGTTGGCTGTGCATTGGCAGGGCCGCCGAAGTCGGCTTCTCGCAGGTTACGCATTTCTGGGGCTCTGGGTTTCCGACGCCCTTTTGATACTGATGCATGAGCCAGCTTTCGCGCCTTTAATACTGAGGTACGAGCCAATTTCGATACCGAAGCCTTCTTTCGGCGAAGCCTCGCTTCAATAAGGACCACAAAATGGCTGAGAATTACGACGTCATCATCATCGGCTCCGGCCCCGGCGGCTACGTCACGGCGGTGCGTTCCGCCCAGCTCGGCTTCAAGACGGCGATCGTCGAGCGCGAGCATCTCGGCGGCATCTGCCTCAACTGGGGCTGCATCCCGACCAAGGCGCTGCTGCGTTCGGCCGAGATCATGCACTATTCGGATCATCTGAAAGATTATGGGTTGAAGATCGACGGCAAGGTCAGCGTCGACACCGCTGCCGTCGTCGACCGCTCGCGGAAGGTCTCGCTGCGGCTGAACGGTGGCGTCGCCTTCCTGATGAAGAAGAACAAGATCGACGTCATCTGGGGCGAAGCCAAGCTCTCCAAGCCCGGTGAGGTTGTTGTTTCGAAATCCTCCAAGAAGCCGATGGAGCCGCAGCCGCCGGCGCCCAAGGGCGTCAAGGGCGAGGGCACCTACACCGCCAAGCACATCATCCTGGCCACCGGCGCCAGGCCGCGCGCGCTGCCCGGCATCGAGCCTGACGGCAAACTGATCTGGACCTATTTCGAGGCGATGGTGCCGAAAGAGATGCCGAAATCGCTGCTGGTGATGGGTTCGGGCGCCATCGGCATCGAGTTCGCCTCGTTCTACCGCACCATGGGAGCTGAGGTGACGGTGGTCGAGCTGTTGCCGGCGGTGATGCCGGTCGAGGACGCAGAGGTCTCGAAATTCGCGCAGAAGCAGTTCGAGAAGCAAGGCATGAAGATCATTCTCGAAGCCAAGGTGACCAAGGTCGAGAAGGGCGCGAACTCGGTTACCGCGCATGTCGAGATGAAGGACGGCAAGGTCGAGAAGATCACCGCGGATCGGATGATCTCGGCCGTCGGCGTGCAGGGCAACATCGAGAATCTCGGCCTCGAAGCGCTCGGTGTGAAGACCGACCGCGGCTGCGTTGTCGTCGACGGCTACGGCAACACCAATGTGTCCGGCATCTATGCGATCGGCGATGTCGCCGGCCCCCCGATGCTCGCCCACAAGGCCGAACATGAAGGCGTGGTCTGCGTGGAAAAGATCGCCAATTTTCCAGGCGTGCACGCCACTGACAAGCTGAAGATTCCGGGCTGCACCTATTGCAACCCGCAGGTTGCCTCGGTCGGGTTGACCGAAGCGAAAGCGAAGGCCGAGGGCAAGGATATCCGTGTCGGCCGCTTTCAGTTCGCCGCCAACGGCAAGGCCATTGCGCTCGGCGAGGATCAGGGCTTCGTCAAGACCATCTTCGACAAGAAGACCGGGCAGTTGCTCGGTGCGCATATGGTCGGCGCAGAAGTGACCGAGCTGATCCAGGGTTTTGTCGTGGCGATGAACCTGGAAACCACGGAGGAAGAACTGATGCACACGATCTTCCCGCATCCGACCCTGTCGGAGATGATGAAGGAAAGCGTCCTCGACGCCTATGGCCGTGCGCTGAACGCATGATAAATTGGCCGCTTGAGACTCAACACGCGAGAGCCAAGGAACTCGACGGCAAGGTAATTCGTTTCCGGATGCATTCATCACCAGAGGAGAGGGCATATGGACGTGAACGGCGTGGGCTGGGTAGCAGCCATCATCATCGGCGGTTTGGCAGGCTGGCTTGCCGAGATGTTCATGAAGAGCAACACCGGCATCTTGATGAACATCATTCTTGGAATCGTCGGCGCGATCGTGCTGAATGCCATCCTGCAGGCGCTCAACATCGGCGCCTTCGGCGCCGGCTGGATCGCCTATCTGATCACCGGTTTCATTGGCGCCTGCCTGCTGATCTGGGTAGGACGCATGGTGCGCCGTTAGTTGCTGAACTCTTGTCATGCGAAAACGGCTGTGGCGGCATGCGCCGCCGCGGCCTTTTTCTTTGCAGCGAAAAGTCCTAGATGACGTCTAGAAGCGAACGCCGGAAGGCGATCGCCAACGAACCGGATTTCAGATGGTCACCGTCCTCGACACGATCGCCAATGCGCCGCGCCTGCGGCATCCTGAAAAGGCGCACAAGCCCGACCAGGATGTGCTGCGCAAGCCCGACTGGATCCGCGTCAAGGCGCCGATGTCGAAAGGCTATGCCGAGACGCGCGAGATCGTGAAGTCGCACAAGCTGGTGACGGTGTGCGAGGAGGCCGGTTGCCCCAATATCGGCGAGTGCTGGGAAAAGAAGCACGCCACCTTCATGATCATGGGCGAGATCTGCACGCGCGCCTGCGCCTTCTGCAACGTGGCTACCGGTATACCGACCGCGCTCGATCCCGATGAGCCGGCCCGCGTCGCACACGCCGTCAAGCAAATGGGCCTGACCCATGTCGTCATCACCTCCGTCGACCGCGACGATCTCGCCGATGGCGGAGCTCAGCACTTTGCTGAGGTCATCCGCGCCATCAGGGCGGCAACGCCTCTGACGACGATCGAAATCCTGACGCCCGACTTCCTGCGCAAGGAAGGCGCGCTGGAGGTCGTGGTGGCGGCGAAGCCCGACGTTTTCAACCACAATCTGGAGACCGTGCCGTCGAACTATCTGACGGTCCGGCCGGGCGCCCGCTATTTCCATTCGATCAGGCTGTTGCAGCGGGTCAAGGAGCTCGATCCGTCGATCTTCACCAAATCCGGCATCATGGTTGGCCTTGGCGAGGAGCGGAACGAGATCCTGCAGCTGATGGACGATCTGCGTTCGGCCAATGTCGACTTCATGACCATCGGCCAGTACCTGCAGCCGTCGAAGAAGCACCATCCGGTTATCCGCTTCGTCACGCCGGAGGAATTCAAGTCCTTCGAGACCATCGGCAAGACCAAGGGCTTCCTGCTGGTGGCGTCGAGCCCGCTGACTCGCTCGTCGCATCATGCCGGCGACGATTTCGCTAGGCTGCGCGCGGCGCGCGAAGCGTTTCTCAGAAAGTCCGCCTAACACACTGGTTTCATGCCGCAATTCGAAGCCCATCGTCGCGTTTCCCATACGCCGGAGCAGATGTTTGCTCTGGTTGCCGATGTCGAATCCTATCCACAATTCCTGCCGCTTTGCGAGGCGCTGACGATTCGCTCGCGCAAGGAACGCAACGGACGCACACTGCTCATCGCCGACATGAGCATCGGCTACAAGGCGATCCGCGAGACTTTCACGACGCAGGTGCTGCTAAAGCCTGACGAGAACGCCATCGACGTCAAATACATCGACGGTCCATTCAAATATCTGAGCAATGTCTGGCGCTTCGAGCCGGCCGACGGCGGCTGCAACGTCTGCTTCTTCATCGACTACGAATTCAAGAGCCGTATTCTGGGTGCGGTAATGGGAGCGATGTTCGATCGCGCCTTCCGCATGTTCTCCGAGGCGTTCGAGAAGCGCGCCGACGTCATCTATGGGCCAGCGCCAGCAGCCTGATCCGCAGCGAGTGCGCGCAAGCCCAGCTCAAGCGCATGCCTGACCGTCTGTTGGCGGATGAAATTGCGGCCTTTGTCGGCGAACAACTGACATTCGCTGACGACCGGCCGGCCAGTCAAGGCGACACCGAACCAGACCAGGCCTACGGGCTTTTCCGTCGAACCGCCGCCTGGACCGGCAATGCCGGTGACGGCAAGGGTTAGCCCGGCGCGCGAACGGGTCAGGGCGCCCTGCGCCATCTCGATCGCCGTTTCCCGCGAGACCGCGCCGTGCGCCTCAAGCGTGGCGGCGGAAACGCCGAGCATCTCCGTCTTGGCCTCGTTGGAATAGGTGATGAAACCCCGGTCGACCACCGTGGAAGAGCCGGCGATGTCGGTCAGAGCGGCGATGATCATGCCGCCGGTGCAGCTCTCGGCCGTCGCCAGCATGATGTCGCGCTGCTGGCAGGCTTGAAGCAGGGCATCTGCGAGGTCGTTGTTGCTCATTCGGGGACATCCCCTGGAAACACGACACTGGCGGTCGCGATGGCGGCTATCCCTTCCTCGCGGCCGACAAAGCCGAGCTTTTCGTTGGTTGTCGCCTTGATCGAGACACGGTTCCGGGAAATTCCCAGCATTGCCGAAAGGGTTTCTGTCATTGCTTCGCGATGCGGGCCGACCCGTGGCGCCTCGCAGATCAGCGTTATGTCGGCATTGGCGATGCGCCCGCCGCGCGCGCGCACCAGTCTCGCCGCATGTTCGACGAAGATCCGCGAGGCAGCGCCTTTCCACTGCGGATCCGATGGTGGGAAATGCGTGCCGATGTCACCGGCGCCGCAGGTGGCGAGCAGCGCGTCGGTCAAGGCGTGCAGGCCGACGTCGGCGTCCGAATGGCCGGACAGTTTCTTGTCGTGCGGGATGGAGACGCCGCACAGGATGACATGGTCACCGGGCTCGAACGCATGAACGTCGTAGCCATTGCCGGTGCGGATGTCTGGAAAGCGCGGCCGTTCGCCGGAAAGCCGCTGATCCGCCATCGAAATATCTCTTGCCCAGGTGAGTTTGACATTATCCGGCGAGCCCGGAACGATTTTCACCGGAATATGTGCCCACTCGGCGATCGCGGCATCGTCGGTGAAGTCCGCCTTGCCGAGATGATGGGCCTTTTCGTGGGCGGCCAGGATTGGCCAGAACGGAAAGCCTTGCGGCGTCTGGGCTGCATGAAGCCCGTTCCTGGAAACCGTCTCGCCGATCATGCCGGCGGCCGATTCACGTTTCAGCGTGTCGGCGACTGGTAGGGCAGGCAGCGCTGCCTGGCGTTCGCCGATGGCGGCGATCGTACGGTCTATCAATTCCGCGTCGACGAACGGGCGAACGGCATCATGGACCAGAACCTGGCCCGGCGCATGGCCTCTCAGCGCAAGCAGCCCGAGCCGAACGGAGTCTTGTCTGGACGCGCCACCCGTTACCGTGACGACCCGATCGGCGTTGGCTCCGGCGGCGCTGCGAAAAAGCGCGCTGTCGTCGGCATGGATGGCGACGACGACGGGACCGATTCTCGGATGCGCCAAAAACACGTCCAGTGTGCGCGCGATGACGGCACGGCCACCGATCCTTTGGTATTGCTTTGGCCCGTCGGCCTGACCCGCGCGCGCGCCGCGGCCGGCAGCGACAATAACGACTGCAACTTTGTTGTCCGCCGCCGAGGCTTGCTTTTCGCTTGCATCTGTCATGCCGAGACGCTTAGCGCATGATCCCGAAAAGTGGAATCGCTTTTCGGAAGAGATCATGCGCAGATGCAAAGTGCCCAAGGCGTCCTTCCCAAAGAAGCACGGCGCTTTGGGCGCGGTAGGGGCTGAAGGCCGGCATTTTTCCTAAATGCGCCTTAATGCGACGTCATTGCGCGTTGCACTTCGCTATCATTCTGGCTAGAGAATGTGCAGCAATTAAAAATGCTTGGTTTTTGTGCATGCTTGACCTGACCAAATTGGCTTCGCCGCTGGACGTGGGAAGTGTGAGAATCCGCAATCGCGCCTTCCTCGCGCCCATGTCGGGTATATCAGATGAGCCGTTCCGGCAGCGTGCCTATGCGCACGGCGCCGGGTTGGTCGTGTCGGAGATGGTGGCGAGCGGCGAGCTTGCCAAAGGCAGGGCCGGTTGCGGCTTGCGCATCCGTCATTCCGGGCTGCCTGTGCACATGGTGCAGCTTGCCGGCCGTGAGGCGGCGCACATGGCCGAGGGCGCCCGTATAGCCGCGGGCGAGGGCGCCGACATCATCGACATCAACATGGGCTGCCCGGCCAAGAAGGTGACGGGCGGCTATGCCGGTTCGGCGCTGATGCGCGATCTCGATCACGCTTTGTCGCTGATCGAGGCGGTGGTCGGCGCGGTCGAGGTGCCGGTCACGGTCAAGATGCGGCTCGGCTGGGACGAAAGCGCGCTCAACGCGCCGATGCTGGCGCGCCGCGCTGAGCAGGCGGGCGTCAAGATGGTGACAGTGCATGGCCGCACGCGCTGCCAGTTCTACCAGGGCAAGGCCGACTGGCGCGCCATCGCACGCGTAAAGCAGGCTGTGTCGATACCGGTCGTTGCCAATGGCGATGTCGGCTCGCTGGCCGAGGCAGCAATGATCCTCGACCAGTCCGGCGCCGACGCGGTGATGATCGGCCGCGCGCATTATGGCGCGCCGTGGACGGCAGGCAGCATCGCGACAGCCGCGGCGAAGAAGGCAACGCCCGGCGTGCCTGAAAGCCCTGAAGTGTTGGCCGACTATGTCGTTGCCCACTACGAGGACATGCTGACGCTCTACGGCACCGAAAGCGGCGTGCGCCAGGCGCGCAAGCATCTTGGCTGGTATCTCGACCGCCACGCCGCTGGCGTCGCTGATGAGCAGCGAAAGGCCATCCTCACCTCCTTCGAGCCCGTCCGCGTCATTGCCGCGTTGCGCGAGGTGCTTTCACACGCTCCCGAGGCGATGAACCTGCGGGGCGCGGCATGAATGCCACCGTTACACAGAGCACGGATATGGCGGACGCCGCCCACATCGTGCTCAACACCATCCGCCGCCCGGTGATCATGGTCGATGCGGAAGGGTTCATCACCTTCGCCAATGCCGATGCCGAGGATTTCTTCCGTTCGAGCGCGACCATGCTCGCCCGTAACACACTACCCAAGCTCATTCCCTTCGGCAGTCCGCTGTTGACGCTTGTCGACCAAGTGCGCGAGCGCCGGGCGCCCGTCAACGAATATCGGGTCGATGTGTCGTCGCCGCGTCTTGGCATCGAGAAAGTCGTCGATCTCTACGTCGCGCCGGTGTCGGAATTTCCAGGCTCCGTCGTGGTGATGTTCCAGGAACGATCGATGGCCGACAAGATCGATCGGCAGATGACGCATCGCGGCGCGGCACGCTCGGTGACCGGCTTGGCCGCGATGCTTGCCCACGAGATCAAGAACCCGCTATCCGGCATCCGGGGTGCTGCCCAACTGCTCGAACTGTCTGCTTCCGATGAAGATCGCGCGCTGACCCGGCTGATCACCGACGAGACTGACCGAATAGTCTCGCTGGTCGATCGCATGGAGGTGTTTTCCGACGAGCGACCGATTGACCGCTATCCGGTCAATATTCATGTCGTTCTCGACCATGTGAAGGCGATCGCCAAGAACGGTTTTGCCAAGCGGATCAAGATATTGGAGGATTATGATCCATCATTGCCTCCAGTTTTTGCCAATCGTGATCAGCTCATCCAGGTGTTCCTCAACCTGGTCAAGAATGCTGCCGAGGCCATTGGCGGCGATCCGCAAGGCGAGATCACCCTGTCGACCGCGTTCCGGCCGGGCATACGTGTCTCCGTTCCGGGATCGCAAGGCCGCGTGTCGCTGCCGCTCGAATTCTGCGTGCGCGACAACGGCTCCGGCGTTTCCGAAGATATCCTGCCGATCCTGTTCGATCCCTTCATCACCACCAAGCCGAACGGGTCGGGGCTTGGTCTTGCGCTGGTCGCGAAAATAGTCGGCGAGCATGGCGGCATCATCGAATGCGATTCGACGCCGCGCGGAACCACTTTCCGCATTCTGATGCCAGCCTGGAAAGAAACGCCGTTCGGCACAGACGATGATGGCGAAGGAGACCGCAAATGACGGTTCGCGGCAATATTCTCGTCGCCGACGACGATGCGGCCATCCGCACCGTCCTCAACCAGGCGCTTTCGCGCGTCGGCCATGAGGTGCGCGTGACGTCCAACGCCTCGACGCTGTGGCGCTGGGTGGCGGCGGGCGAGGGCGATCTCGTCATCACCGACGTGGTCATGCCGGACGAGAACGCCTTCGACATGCTGCCGCGCATCAAGAAGGCGCGACCGGAACTGCCCGTCATCGTCATGAGCGCCCAAAATACGTTCATGACCGCGATTCGCGCCTCCGAGACCGGCGCCTACGAATATCTGCCGAAACCGTTCGACCTGACCGAGCTTCTCAACATCGTCAACCGGGCGCTTTCCGAACCCCGACGGCCAAAGATAGATGCGCGGGCGGACGAGCCGCCGGAAACGATGCCGCTGGTCGGCCGTTCGGCCGCCATGCAGGATATCTACCGCATGCTGGCGCGCATGATGCAGACCGACCTGACGGTGATGATTTCAGGCGAATCGGGCACCGGCAAGGAACTGGTGGCACGCGCGCTGCACGAATACGGCCGCCGCCGCGGCGGGCCCTTCGTTGCGATCAACATGGCGGCGATCCCGCGCGACCTGATCGAATCGGAACTGTTCGGGCACGAGAAGGGCGCCTTCACCGGCGCGCAGAACCGCTCCACCGGCCGTTTCGAGCAGGCCGAAGGCGGCACGCTCTTCCTCGACGAGATCGGCGACATGCCGATGGAAGCGCAGACGCGCCTGCTGCGTGTCCTGCAGCAGGGCGAATACACCACGGTCGGCGGCCGCACGCCGATCAAGACCGACGTGCGCATCGTCGCCGCTACCAACAAGGATCTGCGCACGCTGATCAATCAGGGGCTTTTCCGCGAGGATCTCTTCTATCGCCTGAACGTCGTGCCGCTAAGGCTGCCGGCGCTGCGCGAGCGGTCCGAGGACGTTCCGGATCTCGTGCGGCACTTCTTCAAGCTCGGCGCCAGCGAGGGCCTGCAGACCAAGCGCATTTCCACCGGCGGCATCGAGCTGATGAAGCGCTATCCGTGGCCCGGCAACGTGCGCGAGCTCGAAAACCTTGTCCGCAGGCTGGCCGCGCTCTATTCGCAGGATGAGATTTCCGCCGAGATCATCGAGGCGGAACTGAAGACCGGCGAGAGGCCGGTCGTTCCCGGTGGCGGCAACCTCATTCCCGACGACCTGTCCATCGGCCAGGCGGTGGAACATTTCCTGCAGCGGTATTTTGCGTCATTCGCCGGCGATTTGCCGCCTGCCGGCCTCTATCAGCGCATTCTCTCCGAGGTCGAATATCCGCTGGTGCTGGCCTCGATGACGGCAACCCGCGGCAATCAGATCAAGGCTGCGGAACTCCTGGGCCTCAACCGCAACACGCTGCGCAAGAAGATCCGCGAACTCGGCGTCAACGTCTACAAATCGACCAGGCAGGCTTAGAGCGAGGCACGTTCCATTCGGACGTACAAAGTTCGCTCTGACGCATTGAGTTTTCGCATCGTGTTTTCCGAAAAATCGATCTCGATTTTCGGGCCGGTGCGATAGAGCGGCGCCTTTTCCGGGGGATCGATCGCCGAAACATTTCCGTCCAGGTCACACTTGTTGCATAATCGCCACAATGCGTTGCATACATCCGACGCAATCACTGGCTCTAGACGGCGACATGGCTTCACAGGCACCGACACTGAGCGAACCGCTTTTTAGCGAACCCGGCACAAGGGAAGGGCGCCGGCTGCTTGCGCTGCCCGGCGTGGTGGCAGTTGCCGGTGCGCTGGTTACGGCGGCGATCTCCTTCGCCATTCTCGTCGGTGCCACGCCGATCACGCCGGACGAGAGGACGACGCTGGCGCTCATCGCCCTCAACGCGGCGTTCATCGTGTTTCTGATTGCGCTGGTCGGCCGCGAAGTGCATCGCATCGTGATGGCGCGCCGGCGTGGCAAGGCGGCGTCGCGGCTGCATGTGCGGATCGTCGCAATGTTCGCGCTGGTCGCCGCGATTCCCGCCATCATGGTGGCGATCATCGCCTCGATCACACTCGACATCGGCCTTGATCGCTGGTTCGAGATCCGCACCAAGACGATCGTCAATTCGTCGCTGTCGATCGCCGATGCCTATGTGCAGGAGAACGCGCGCAATCTCCAGGGAACGACCTTGTCGATGGCCTACGATCTCGACGCCTCCCGCACGCTCTACGGCCTCGATCGAACCGGTTTCCTCGATCTCATGAACAAGGAAGCCGTCGGACGCTCGCTGGCCCATGCAGCGCTGGTCAAGCCTGACGGCTCATTCGTCATGAGCGCCAAGACCGACGCCGATTTCGCCATGCCGGAGCCGCCGGAAGGCGCCATGAGCAGTGCCGCCGACGGCAAGCCGGTGCTGATCGAACCGAAGACGCGCAACATCATGGGCGCCATCGTCAAGCTGCGCGAGATCGAAGGGCTCTATCTCTACACCATCCGCCTGGTCGATCCCGAGGTGATCAAGGCGCGGCAGATTGTCAGGTCCAACACCGACGAATATCGCGGTCTGGAAGCCAATCGCCGCACGTCGCAGGTGGCCTTCGCACTTCCCTACCTGTCGCTGACGCTTATCATCATTCTGTCCGCCATCTGGACCGGCATTGCCGTGGCTGATCGCCTGGTGCGGCCCATCCGCCAGCTCATCGGCGCGGCCGACGAGGTCGCGACCGGCAATCTCGACGTTGCCGTGCCCGTTCGGCCCTCCGACGGCGACGTCGCCTCGCTCGGCGACACCTTCAACAAGATGCTGCTGGAACTGAAATCGCAGCGTAACGAGATTCTGTCCGCCAAGGACTTGATCGACGAGCGGCGGCGTTTTTCGGAAGCTGTGCTTGCCGGCGTCACCGCCGGCGTCATCGGCGTCGATCCGTATGGCATCGTCACCATCGTCAATCGGTCGGCCGAAACGATGCTGGCCATATCCGCGACCGCCGCACTCGGGCAAAACCTCTCCGCCGTGCTGCCGCATGTCGGCCGAGTCTTCGAGATCGGCCGCAAGTCGGGCAAGCCCGTCCACCGCGAGCAGGTGACCTTCTATCGCGCCGGCACGGAGCGGACCTTCAACGTGCAGATCACGGTCGAGGCCGGCGACGACGGTTCGGAGGAGAAATCCTATGTCGTGACGGTCGACGACATCACCGATCTGGTCCAGGCGCAGCGTTCCTCGGCATGGGCGGATGTGGCGCGGCGCATCGCCCACGAGATCAAGAACCCGCTGACACCGATCCAGCTTTCCGCCGAGCGCATCAAGCGCCGTTACGGCAAAGTCATCACCGAAGACCGCGAGGTTTTCGATCAGTGCACCGACACGATCATCAGGCAGGTGGAGGATATCGGCCGCATGGTCGACGAGTTCTCCGCTTTCGCACGCATGCCCAAGCCCGAAATGAAGGCCCTCGACTTGCGCGAGTCGTTGCGCGAAGCCTCGTTCCTCGTCGAAGTGAGCCGCGCCGATATCACCTTCGAGCGCGTATTCGGCAACGAACCGCTCAAGGGCACTTTCGACAGCCGCCTGATGGCGCAGGCTTTTGGCAATATTATCAAGAACGCAGCCGAGGCGATCGACGGACTTGATCAAAAGGACCGCTCGCACGGCATAATCCGGATTCAAGCCGGGCGCCAGAATGGCGCGATTCGCATTGACGTCATCGACAATGGCAAGGGCTTGCCGCGCGAGAATCGTCAGCGATTGCTCGAGCCTTACATGACGACACGCGAGAAGGGCACGGGGCTTGGCCTCGCTATCGTCAAGAAGATAGTGGAAGACCATGGCGGCTGGCTCGAACTGCATGACGCGCCGGTGGATTTCCACGGCGGGCGAGGCGCGATGATCAGCATCATCCTGCCGCTTGCCGCCACCGTGCCGTCGAGCGGCGAAGGCAGGACGGAACACGAAAGAGAAACTGAAAAGGTCGGTAATGGCGTCTGACATTCTCATCGTCGATGACGAGGAAGACATCCGCGAACTTGTCGCCGGTATCCTGAGCGACGAAGGTCACGAAACCCGCACGGCATTCGATGCCGACAGCGCCCTGGCTGCGATCGCCGACCGGGCGCCGAGGCTGATTTTCCTCGACATCTGGCTGCAAGGCTCACGTCTGGACGGACTGGCGCTGCTGGACGGGATCAAGACAATGCATCCGAGCCTGCCCGTGGTGATGATCTCGGGCCACGGCAACATCGAAACGGCGGTCTCGGCCATACGTCGCGGCGCCTATGACTTCATCGAGAAGCCGTTCAAGGCCGACAGGCTGATCCTTATCGCCGAACGTGCGATTGAAACCTCTAAGCTGAGACGCGAGGTTTCGGATCTCAAGCTGCGCAGCGGCGAAACCTTCGACCTGATCGGCATGTCGTCGGCGATGAGCCAGTTGCGTCAGACCATCGAACGCGTCGCGCCGACCAACAGCCGCGTCATGATCATCGGCCCGTCCGGGTCGGGCAAGGAACTCGCGGCACGCGCCATCCACACACTGTCGGCGCGCAAGGGGGCACCGTTCGTCACGCTGAGCGCTGCCAACATCACGCCCGAACGCATGGAAGTCGAGCTGTTCGGCACCGAATCAAACGGTGTCGAACGCAAGGTCGGCGCGCTTGAGGAAGCCCATCGCGGCATTCTCTACATTGACGAAGTGGCCGACATGCCGCGCGAAACGCAAAACAAGATCCTGCGCGTGCTGGTCGAACAGCAGTTCGAGCGGGTAGGGGGCACCAAGCGGGTCAAGGTCGATGTCCGAATCATATCGTCGACCTCGCAGAACCTGGAGGCGATGATCGCCGACGGCCGTTTCCGGGAGGATCTCTATCACCGCCTGGCGGTGGTTCCGGTGATGGTGCCGGGGCTGGCCGAGCGGCGCGAGGACATCCCCTATCTTGTCGACAATTTCATGAAGCAGATCGCCCGCCAGGCCGGCATCCGGCCGCGGCGCATCGGCGACGACGCGCTGGCCGTGCTGCAGGCGCACAACTGGCCGGGCAACGTCCGCCAGCTGCGCAACAATGTCGAGCGGCTGATGATCCTGGCGCGCGGCGACGATGTCGATGCGCCGATCACCGCAGACCTCTTGCCTGCCGAGATCGGCGACGTCATGCCGCGCACGCCAAACCAATCCGATCAGCACATCATGGCGCTGCCGTTGCGTGAGGCGCGCGAGCAGTTCGAAAAGGATTATCTGATCGCCCAGATCAACCGTTTTGGCGGCAACATCTCGAAAACGGCCGAGTTCATCGGCATGGAGCGCTCGGCGCTTCACCGCAAGCTGAAGTCGCTGGGCGTCTGATAGCCCATCCAATGGTGGCCTACGCAATTATCGGTTACGGCGCCGGCGGAATCGCATAAGAAAGCGCCGCGCGTCTTTTGGCACGCGCAAAGGACGCTGTAGCATTTTGATTTTTGCGCATGACCCGGAAAATCGATTCCGATTTTCGGGGTCATGCGCTGACTTCTCCAGGGGTGACCTCATGCCGCGCATTGCCTATGTGAACGGGCGCTATGTCGCTCACGGCGACGCTTTCGTCCATATCGAGGACCGCGGCTATCAGTTCGCCGATGGAGTCTACGAGGTTTGCGAGGTGGCGCGCGGCTTCATCGTCGATATGCCTCGCCATCTCGGACGGCTGAACCGCTCGCTGACCGAATTGTCGATCGACTGGCCGGTCACGCGGGGCGTGTTGCCGATTATTTTGCGCGAGGTGGTCCGCCGCAACCATGTCACCGATGGCTTGGTCTATCTTCAGGTGACGCGTGGCGTCGCCAGCCGCGACTTTATTTTCCCGGCGGCGGGCACGAAGCCGTCGCTGGTGGTGACCGCCAGGAAAGCCGACCCCGCTGCTGCCGCGAAGAGGGCCGAAAGCGGAATCAAGGTTATCACCGTGCCGGAGAATCGTTGGGACCGGGTCGATATCAAGTCGGTCGGCCTGTTGCCAAATGTGCTCGCCAAGCAGAAGGCCAAGGAAGCCGGCGCCCAGGAGGCCTGGTTCGTCGATGCCGACGGCACCGTCAAGGAAGGTGGATCGTCGAATGCCTGGATCATCACCAGGGATGGCGTGCTGGTGACGCGTCCGGCCGAGCACGGCATCCTGCGCGGCATCACCCGCACCACGCTGTTCGATGTGGCCGCCAAGCTCGGCCTGAAGATCGAGGAGCGGGGCTTTTCGGTCGCCGAAGCCAAGGCCGCGCGCGAGGTTTTCATCAGCTCCGCGACCACGATCGCCATGCCGATCGTGGCGATCGACGGCGCTCCCGTCGCCAACGGCCATCCGGGCTCGATAACACTTTCCTTGCGGCAAGCCTTTTTTGACGTTGCGGAAAAAAGTCCAGCCTGATAACCGCACAGGTGGAATGAACATCAATATATCTCGTTCTGCTTGTCGTTATTGACGGCAAGATGGTGTTTGCGTGCTTGACACGTGCCGGGTAATTTGGCGCATTGAGTTGCAAACCGAAGGGGATCGGCGAAAGACAAGAACAATGGCGGAACGATCGCAAAATCTTCAGGACCTGTTCCTGAATTCAGTTCGCAAAAGCAAGAACCCACTCACCATCTTTCTCATCAACGGCGTGAAGCTGACCGGTGTGGTCACTTCGTTCGACAATTTCTGTGTTCTGCTGCGTCGAGACGGCCATTCCCAGCTCGTCTACAAGCACGCCATTTCCACGATCATGCCGAGCCAGCCGGTTCAGATGTTCGATGGTGAGGAAAGCCAGGGCGCCTGATTGGCACGTAGGAAAGACGCGGACCGCAGCGTTCGCGAAAAATCAGCATATCAGCCGGGGACGGAAGCCGAAGGCCCGACCCGGGCTGTGGTTATCGTGCCTGTGCTTACCCGCCAGCCGCGCAGCGACGAAGACACGAATCGTCCGCGCTTGACGCGTTCCGCCGAGGCCCGCCACAACGAGGCGGTTGGCCTTGCCCAAGCCATTGACCTCGACCCGATCCATACCGCGGTGGTGACCGTCAACGATCCGCGCCCGGCGACCTTGCTCGGCAGCGGCAAGGTCGCGGAGTTCGCCGAGATCGTCAAACAGGGCCATGCCGAACTGGTCATTGTCGACCATCCGCTGACGCCGGTGCAGCAGCGCAATCTGGAAAAAGAGTTGAACGCCAAAGTGCTGGATCGCACCGGGCTGATCCTGGAGATTTTCGGCGAGCGCGCGCGGACCAAGGAAGGCACGCTGCAGGTTGATCTTGCGCACCTCAACTATCAGAAGGGCCGGCTCGTGCGAAGCTGGACTCACCTCGAGCGCCAGCGCGGCGGCGCTGGCTTTCTCGGCGGCCCTGGCGAAACGCAGATCGAATCGGATCGCCGCGCCCTGCAGGACAAGATCAAGAAGCTGAAGCTCGAGTTGGAAACAGTGCGGCGCACCCGTGACCTGCACCGCGCCAAGCGCAAGAAGGTGCCTTTCCCGGTGGTGGCGATCGTCGGCTACACCAATGCCGGCAAGTCGACGCTGTTCAACAAACTGACCGGAGCAGGGGTGCTGGCCGAGGACATGTTGTTTGCCACGCTCGACCCGACACTGCGTCGGGTGCGGCTGCCGCACGGCACGCCGGTCATCCTTTCGGACACGGTCGGTTTCATTTCGGACCTGCCGACGCATCTGATCGCGGCCTTCCGGGCCACGCTGGAAGAGGTGGTCGAGGCCGATCTCGTCATCCATCTGCGCGATATTTCGGACCCCGACACGGCCGCCCAGGCCGAGGATGTCGAGCGGATCCTTGCCGATCTCGGCGTCGATGCCGGCGACAGCAAGCGCGTCATCGAAGTGTGGAACAAGATTGACCTGCTCGACGAAGGCAACAGGGCTCGGCTTCTTGCCGATGGCGCCGATGGCAACAAGACGCCGCCGATTGCCATATCGGCCGCCACCGGCGAGGGCATCGATGTGCTGAAGGCGATCATTGAGACAAGAGTTTCAGGCGAGCTGGAAACGCTGACCATCACGCTCAAGCCTGAGCAGCTCGGGCTCGTCGACTGGCTCTACCGCAATGGCGACGTCGTCTCGCGCACCGACAATGAAGATGGCGGCGTGACCGTCGCGCTCAAGGCGACGCAAAGCGCGCATGAAGAGATAGAAAGCCGATTGCACCGTAAAAACAACGGATAGTCGCTGTTACTTCGCGCTCTTGGCTTGCTGCCAAAACGCCTCCATCTCGTCGAGCGAGGCCTTTTCCAGCGTGTTTCCGGACGCTTCCAGCGCTTGCTCGACGTAGTGGAACCGCGACCGGAATTTCTCGTTGGTGCCGCTGAGCGCCGCTTCGGAATCGACCTTGAGATGACGCCCGAGATTGACGACGGCAAACAGCATGTCGCCGAACTCGTCCTTGATCGAAGCCGTATCGCCCTTGGCCAAGGCCTCGCGCAACTCGCCGATCTCTTCCTCTATCTTGTCGAGGATCGGCGTGGCCTCGCTCCAGTCGAAGCCGACGCGGGCAGCTTTCTCCTGCAGCTTGAGCGCCCGGGTCAAAGCGGGCAGGGCGACCGGTACGCTGTCCAGAAAACCCTTGCCGTGATCCTCCGGATCGTGCCCGCGGGCGAGGCGGGCGCTGCGTTTCTCAGCCTTCTCCTCGGCCTTGATCTTTTCCCACATACCCTTGGCCATGCCGGCGCTGCGCGCCTTCTCATCGCCGAAGACATGCGGGTGGCGGCGGATCATTTTCGTGGTGATGGCCTGGACCACGTCGCCAAAAGCGAATTCACCAGCCTCCTCGGCCATCTGCGCGTGGTAGACGACCTGCAGCAGAAGGTCGCCGAGCTCGTCGCGCAGATCGTCCAGGTCGCCGCGCGCGATGGCGTCCGCCACCTCGTAGGCTTCCTCGATCGTGTAAGGCGCGATGGTCGAGAAATCCTGCTCGATGTCCCACGGACAGCCGGTTTCCGGGGCCCGCAGCGCCGCCATGATCTCAATCAGCCGGGAAATGTCCTTCGAAGGTTTCATCGGCCGGATGCTAGCCTGCGTCCGACCGCGTAGCCAACGCCGTCGGACGGCGAGGGGCGATTGTCCACAGCGCTGCTCAACGCCTCAGTCGAGCACGGAGACGATCGCCTTGGCGAGCGCGTCCATACCGTCTTCCGGCAGACCGGCGACATTGATGCGGCTGTCACCGACCATATAGACGCCGTGCTCGGCGCGCAGCCGCTCGACCTGCGCTTCGGACAGGCCAAGCCGGGAAAACATGCCGCGATGGCTGGCGACGAAATCGAAGCGATCGGAATTGGACTGCCGCCGCAGCGCTTCGGCGAACTGCACCCGAAGCCGCAGCATGCGCAGGCGCATCTCCTCTAGCTCCGCTTCCCAGTCGGCGCGCAGCGTGGCGTCTTCAAGCACAGTGCGCACCGCGGCCGCGCCATGGTCCGGCGGCATCGAGTACATGGCGCGCGCCGCCGACAGCATCTGGCTCATTGCCACATCCGCCTGCGCGCCGTCTTTAGCCAGGATCATCGCCGCGCCGACACGGTCGCGATACACGGCAAAGTTTTTCGAGCAGCTCGAGGCAACGACCATCTCCGGAACTTTTTCAGCCAGCAGGCGCAAGCCGGCGGCGTCTGCGTCCAGGCCTTCGCCAAAGCCCTGATAAGCAATGTCGACAAACGGCAGCAGGCCGCGCTCGACGACAAGGTCGGCTATTTCAGCCCACTGCGCGATGTCCAGATTGGCGCCTGTCGGATTGTGGCAGCAACCATGCAGCAGCACTACGTCGCCGCTCTTGGCGGTCGCCAGCGCGCTCATCATGTCGGCGAAGCAAACAGCACCTGAG
The DNA here is from genome assembly GCF_002284565.1 of Mesorhizobium mediterraneum. Classification (GTDB taxonomy): domain Bacteria; phylum Pseudomonadota; class Alphaproteobacteria; order Rhizobiales; family Rhizobiaceae; genus Mesorhizobium; species Mesorhizobium mediterraneum. The sequence continues at coordinate 83,479 of NZ_NPKI01000041.1, forward strand.
GCAGCGTCGAAATAGGGATATTCGCGTATCTGCAAGCCGGCGGCGCGCATCACCGGCATGTGGTTCGGCCATGTCGGGTCCGACAGCCAGATCGTTGCGTCCGATCGCGTCCTCTTGAGCAGCTCAGCCACCAGCCGCAGCGCGCCTGAGCCGCCGGGCGCCTGCGCCGCACGTATGCGTGTAAGCTCGGCCGCAGGGCCAAAGACCAGCCTCGCCATCGCCGTGTTGAAGCCGGTATCGCCGGCAAGGCCGAGATAGGTCTTGGTATCCTGGCTCTGCAGCAATCGCTTTTCGGCTTCGCGCACGGCGCGCATCACCGGCGTCTTGCCATCGCGATCCTTGTAGACGCCGACGCCGAGGTCGACCTTGTCGGGGCGGGGATCGGCGCGATAGAGGCCAATCAAAGCAAGGATCTTGTCGGCTGGGGTAGGCTGAAGATCTTCAAACATCGGCGCGGTTCCGTTGGCGGCGGAGTGATACGCAAATCGGCCGTGCTGCGCCAGCGGTTTTCATTTGCGCCAAGTTGAAAACCGCCAACCGGGACTGGACATAGAAATCCATAGCGTGCCTCGAGGAGAGGCTCGCACCCGGCGAAAGGCCTTGATGGCACGGCGCGTCGCGCCGTTCTATCACGCTGGCTTGAGGGCAGCAGACGGCAAGGCAGCGGCAGGTTGCTGCTTCTTGGCACCCCAACCGATCCGCGGCAACCATTCGAGGTAGTAGGCGAAGCCGAACTGCAGCGCGATGCCTGTCGTGATCAGGATCGTGTCGTAGAGCAACCCGCCTGGGCTGACGACCTTCATGACCTGCGCAATCATGGCGAGGATCGTTCCGGCGATGAAGACCGGCAGCGAATGCTTGCCGAGAACCGCGAGCGGGTGTCCGGGCCTGGTCCTCGCCAGGTTGGAAAGCGCCGGGAGCGTCACGATCAGATAGGCGATCGCCAGAATGTGCATGAGCCGCGACAGCGACAGGAATGTCTTATCGAAACCGGTCAGCACGGTAGGCAGGCCGGAGGCCGTCTCGATGCCCCACAGCGGCAGCCGCACCCAAATCAGCGCGCCGACCAGATACCCGACGGCCGCGCTCGTCATCATCCAGTTGAAGCGGATTTCGCCGCCGCGCTTGACATGCAGCATGCCGGCGATCCCGATGACAAACAGAAATTGCCAGGAGAGCGGGTTCAGGAACCAGAAGCCGTCGCCGGGAAAATTCGAAGGCGCGATCTGGAAAATGCCGGCGATGAGCCAGAGGGCAGCGGACGCAGCGAGCATCAGCCGCAGGCTGAACGTGCCGATCCACAGGAAAAGCGGCATCATCAGAAGCACCACGGCATACATGGAAAGAATGTTGTTGTAGCCGATCTGATGCCCGAGCGCGGCGATGCCGAGCAGCGCTTCCGGCGTGTCCTCGATGATCATCTGGATGTTGATCAGCTTCAAAAGATCGGGCCGCGAGAAATGCAGTGCAGCTGCCGAGAAGATCGCCAGCGTCGCCACGGTGGTCATGACGTGGGTGACATAGAGGACACCCGCGCGCCGCCAGGCCTTCAGGGTGATGAGCAACCGGTTTCCCGGCCGGAACTTCTGTCCGTAGGCGAGCCCGACAGCGATACCAGAAATCAGCACGAAGGCTTCGGCCGAATCGGAAAAGCCGAAATTCTTGTGCGTGAAATACTCGAAGACCGTCCCGGGCACATGGTTGACGAAGATCGTCAGTAGCGCTAGCGCGCGGAAGACATCGATGCGGGTATCCCGCTGGGTTGGCGCATTACCTGTCGTGTCGGGGCTTGTCATATCGGGTCGATAATTCGTGGAACAAAGCGGGCCCAAAGGACCGTCGGCGAAGGGAAGATTCGGCGGTGAATGTTTCCTGCCTATAACTCGCAAGTGCCCCGAAAAAGATGACACCTTCGCGATTTTCCGCGTCACAAATTAATTCACGTGTAAACATCGAAATCCCCGGCGCCGCTAAGCCGCACGGCGAATTGTGGCGGCTGAGGGGAGGGCCGCTCGGTCGCGGACAAAGAAGCCGCACGCGCGATGGTGAGGCATTGCACCGTTATGTCTGACCTTCCCGGATCGCAAAAAATTCAAAGAGCGGGATTAAAAACCTGCCATGCTCCGTAAACAGGACATGAGAGGGTCGATGCCACGCTTCGATATCATAGGACAGCTTGGTTCCCTGCGGCGCTACGCGCGTTCGCTAACGCGCGACAGCGCCGAGGCAGAGGATCTGGTGCATGACGCGCTGGTGCGCGCCTATGAGCGGCGCGGCACCTTCCGATCCGGCGGAAACCTGCGCGCATGGCTGCTGTCGATCGTCCACAACGCTTTCATTGACGGCTTGCGGTCCCGCAAGTCTGAAGCGGCGCGCGTCGAGCAGGCCGGGTATCTTGCCGACGCCAGTATGCAGGCTCCCCAGGAGCATTCCGTCCGCTTGGCGCAGGTGCGCGAAGCCTTTTTCAAATTGCCGGAAGAGCAGCGCTCGGCGCTGCATCTCGTCGCCATCGAGGGACTTACCTACAGCCAGGCGGCCGAGGCCAGCGGCGTGCCGTTGGGAACGCTGATGTCGCGCATCGGCCGGGCGCGGGCGGCGCTCCGTGAGATGGAGGACAAATTGCCGGCGCGTGTGAAAAGCCACCTCAGGATCGTGGGAGGCCCGTGATGTCTGCGATGAACGAACTGCGCGACCCGGTGACCGATGCCGATCTCGACGCCTATGTCGACGACCAGCTGGACGTTGCCCGCCGCATCGAGGTCGAGGCATTTCTTTCCGCCCGTCCGGAGGCCGCCGCTCGCGTGATGTCCGACCTCAGGACGCGCGACGAACTGCGCGTGGCACTTGCCGGATCCAAGGGCATGGCGCGGCCGGCAACGGCCGACGCGGCGCGGCGGCTGGAACGCGGGCTGGCCCGGGGTCGCGTGTTAGGCACGTTGCGCCGGGCTGCGGCAGTCGCAGTCCTGCTGACCGCGGGCTGGCTGGCGAACGGCATCGTCGGGCCGATATCGGTGACGAAGGTCGTCGCCTCGACACAGCCGCCCGCCTATCTGGAGGAGGCGATCCGGGCACATGGGACGACAATCATGCGCGAGGCCATGTCATCCCAGCCTGAAGCGCCTGACTACGATGCGGACGAAATCCGCGCCGCCACGGCGATCGTCATGCCGTCGCTGCCAAAGGACTGGAAGGTTCGTGACGTCCAGATTTATCCGTCGCGGTTCGGCCCGAGCGTCGAGATGGCTGTCGAAACAAGGGACCTGGGACTGGTCTCGCTCTTCGCGATCAGGCCCGGAACGTTCGACGTGGTCAAGCCGACCGCCGCCCCCTCTGGCGAAATTTCCTCGGCCTATTTCCAGATCGGCGAAGTCGCCTACGCGGTCGTCGCCCGAAGCGGTATCCGCGATCTCGATCGCACCGCCGAGACGCTCGCCAAAACGCTTTACTGACCCTCACCAAGGAGAACTCGCATGAATACCCCCAATCTAGGATACCGCACGGGCGTCGGAGCCCAAACCGGGGCCGTCTTCGACGAAGGCCTGCGCAAGCACATGCTGCGCGTCTACAACTACATGGGAGTCGGCCTCGTCGTTACGGGCGTGATCGCCTTCATAGTGGCGTCTACGCCAGCCCTCTACGTCCCGATATTTTCCACTCCGCTGAAGTGGGTGGTGATGTTGGCGCCGCTCGCCTTCGTGCTGCTGTTCTCGTTCAAGATGCAGACGATGTCGGCGGCCGGCGCCCAAGCGATGTTTTGGGCATTCTGTGCGGTGATGGGCCTGTCTCTGGCCTCCGTGTTCCTGGTCTTCACCGGCACGAGCATCGCGCGCACCTTCTTCATCGCCGCCACCATGTTCGGCGCCACCAGCCTTTACGGCTACACGACCAAACGCGACCTGACCCAGTTCTCGTCCTTCCTGATCATGGGCCTGATCGGCGTGGTGATTGCCAGCATCGTCAACATCTTTCTCGGCTCGACTGCGCTCCAGTTCGCCATTTCGGTGATCGGCATCGCCGTCTTCATCGGTCTCACCGCCTGGGATACGCAGACGATCAAGGAGCAGTTTGCGGAGAATTTTGGTGCGGAATCGCAGCAGAAGCTAGCCGTCTTCGGTGCATTCTCGCTCTATCTGAACTTCATCAACATCTTCCAGTTGCTGCTGAACTTCACCGGCGAGCGCGAATAGCTGCGTCAAATCAAATGCATGTCGCGGCAGCGGTTTTGAAGCAGCGACATGCATAAATAGGGACGTAGAGCGCGCCGCGAGAATGTCCTGGACGCGGCGCGCGCAAATGACCGGAGTTGCTTCCCATGAACAGGAACGACCAGCAGGCGATTGGCAATCTTTTTGAGAAACTTGCGAATGTTGAGCGACAGACGCCGCCGCGCGATGCCGAAGCGGAACGCTTCATCAACGATCAGATTGCCCGACAGCCTGGCGCGCCATACTACATGGCGCAAACAATCGTCGTGCAAGAGCAGGCCCTGAACGCGGCACAGTCGCGCATCGAGGAACTGGAACAACAGGCACAGCAATCTGCCGGCGGCGGATTGCTTGGCGGCCTCTTCGGAGGCAGCGGCGCCAGGCGCTCGGGTTCGGTGCCGCGGGTCGGGCGCACCGCTGCCGCTGCACCGGAGCAGCCGCTTTCTGGCAATGATCGGCAGGGGGCAGGCGGCGGTTTCCTCGCCGGAGCCGCGCAGACTGCGATGGGTGTGGCGGGCGGCGTGCTTCTCGGCAACGCGATCGCAGGCATGTTTGGCGAAAGCGGCGAAGCGCAGGCAGCCGAACCGCCGGCACCACAGCCAGAGCAAGCCGACCAAGCAGACGATGCCGGCTCCGATGGCGGTGGTGATTTCGGCGATATTGAATTCTGACCATGCGCGGTGCGGGTGGGTCCGGCCTCGGACCACACGATATATGCCAATGGCTCGTCGGCCGTTGGCAGCCGCCTGCTGGCGGTCTCATGGACGGCTCTGTGGGAAAATATGACGCTGCTCGGCTTGGTCGATCGCACGAGTCCGGGGTTCTTTCACGCGGGACAATCACCTGATCGCGCATCGACCTCAGTTGGGAGCGCCGGGGAGGGTAGAAGGCATGGCAATCGAGAAAAGGTTAGGCTGATACGAGCCTATCGCTCGTGGCTGCATCGCGCGAAGGTGGAGAGTGCTGGTAGGACACTGGGCATTCATGGTGGGCCTGCGATCCAGCCGACGAAGCAAGCCGCTGTGACCACTGTGTCTTCGATGTGCCCAGGGCGAACTCTGCCAACCTGAGGAGCTGCACGTCAGAAGTGCCCGCCGGCGCGAAGATGTGGTGCGCATCCCGCAACAACCTTTCGATGGGCCGGTCGGCGAACAATCCACAAGCGGCATGCACTTCCATGGCGTTGCGGGCCGAATCCAAGGCGTGCTCCACGTTGATCAGCTTGGCATTTATCAGTTCAGCGTCACAAGGCAGGGCACGGTCCAGCATATGCACGGCGTGATAGGCGGCGAGCCGGGCGGTCATCAGCCGCGACTGCATCTGGCCGAGTTTCTGCTTGATGGTGGGAAGTTCGCAAAGAGGGCTGCCGTAACGGTGCTGCTGCGCGGCAAATGCCACGGTCTCCTCGACAAGCGCATGGTGGATTCCGAGCGCGACGGCGGTCAGGTTGGGCCTTCCGTAGAGGATGCTGGAAGAATAGGCCACAGCCAGGCCGTCGCCCTCCTTGCCGAGCAGGTTTTCAGCGGGGACCCGGCAGTTGTCGAAGACAAGTTCCCCAAAACCGAAGCCGTGCAGGCCCATCGCTGGCTTCAGTGCAGCGCGTGAGAAGCCGGGGCGATCCGCCTCTACGAGGAACGCGGACAGACCCTTCGAGCCGCCTCCGGTTCGGACGATCACCCCATGCAGATCGCCGACATGGCTATTGCCGACATACGTCTTGTGGCCGTTGAGGATATAGGCGTCCCCGTCGCGCTCGGCGTTCGATGCCATGCCGAGCACGTGGCTGCCGGACTCGTGTTCGGTTACGGCAATGGTCGGCAGACATTCCCCCTTGGCTATGGCCGGAAGCCATTTCCGCTTCTGGGCTTCGTTGCCGAAATGGAGAATTTTCGCGACGCCTAGCTGCGAGGCCTGCACCATCGCTCCCATGGCGCCGCTGACGCGCGAGATTTCCTCGATGACGATGGTCTTGGCCAGATGCCCGAGACCCAAGCCGCCAAATTCTTTGCCAATGGTGATGCCGATCCAGCCCTGGCGGGCGATCAGCCAAGATAGATCATGGTCTACAGACCGCGAGGCTTCCATGGCAGGTATACGGGGCCGGATCTCGGCCTCCGCAAAGGCCCGTGCCCGATCCCGAATCTGATCGTGGCGCTCGGTAGCGAAGTAACTGTCCATCCGATCCTCCTGACTTCCGGAGCGCGATGATCGGAGCAGCGGACTACCGGACAATTTCACGGGGAGGGGAATTCGGTTACATCCGAAACAGGGAAGCTACCTCCGTGACTCGAGACATGACCGTCTGGTGGCAAGTTGCGGTGCCTTTCAGACGTTCACTAGGTCGCACTGAGAGCTTCAACGATCTCTGAAACAGTCGCTATTTTGGCGATCTTGCCGTTCATGTAATCCAGGGAGACGCGCGCGTGCTCTGCGTCGTAGGAGCCGATGCATTCCTCGGCCAAGACCACTCGGAAATCTCGTAGGCGTCCACCGCAGCCACACGGATACAGGCGTGTGTATTGACGCCGCATAAAACCAGTTCACCGGCGCCAAATTCAGCCAGTAGCTCGTCAAGTCCCGTCTTGAAGAACGCGCTGTAGCGCTTCTTGACTATCGTCGCATCGCTTGGCTGCCAATCGAGCTCAGCGTGAAGCAGGGCACCTCTCGTGCCCTGAATTGTAACGGCGATGCGTTTGTCGCGCATCTCAAGAAATGCGTCGCTGAGATCCGAACGGAACTCCTGCCGCACCCAGATCACCGGGAGCTGTAAACTCCTGAAAGCGGCCACCAGCCGGTTGGTATTCTGAACCAGTCGATCGGCTTTATCTGCTTCCCACAGGTCGAGATACTCATTCAGCAGGTCGATGATAAGGAGGCAGCATTTGGTCATCGTCGAGCTATATGAAGCGCTGAATGCAGATTTGTGACGAGGCCGTATCTCCTAGCGAGCTGTCAAAGCGATTTAGAGACGCGCCGGCGAACCACTGCGGCACGCGGAAACTGGCGATCCGGTGTCTTTGCAGCATTCGCCTTATCGTTGCCAGAAGGGCAGCTTGGCGATCTCTTCCTCGACCTGCTGTCTCGTCAGACCGATATCGTCGATCAAGTGGGGATTGTCCTTCGACATTTGCTTAAGTTCCCAGCGAAAGCGTGTCCGCTCGCGCCAGGTCGCGATAATGCTTCGCAGGGTCGTCAGGTGCCGACGCGACACTTCCGCCGGCCTCACGGGCGTTTCCGGCCGCGATGCCTGATGCGGCGCCGATGCAAGGGTATCGTTCATGGCAACCTCCATATGGTTTGAGGGTCCGGGACCCTCGACCTGAAAGAGGTTGAATTCTGCAGGATACAAACAGCGCCGTAATTAAGCTCTCCCAAATAGTTTTCAAAACTTCCAAATCGGCTATAGATGCGCTGTATGCAAGGATCGCGCTTTGCCTTTGGTCCGTTCGTGCTTGATCCAGGTGCGGGAACACTCCTTCGGAACGATGTCCCCGTTGCCGTTGGCTACCGCGGGTTGAAGCTGCTTGCGGCGCTCGTCGGACGGCCCGGCGAAATACTTGAGAAGGCCGAGTTGATGGACGCGGCGTGGCCGGGCACTGCCGTCGAGGAAGGCAACCTCACCGTCCAGATCGCGCAACTGAGGAAGCTGCTTGGTCCGGCCACCGACGGCGGTGAATGGATCTCCACGGTTCCGCGCGTCGGCTACCGGTTCACGGGGGTCATCGAACAGCTCGGTGGCGCGAAGCGAAAACCTTTGCCGCTGCCCGGCAAACCATCGATAGCGGTGCTGCCCTTTGTTAACATCAGCAACGATCCCGAGCAGGAATCCTTCACGGATGGTTTGACCGAAGACCTGATCACCGACCTGTCCAGGGTCTCCGGCCTGTTTGTCATCGCACGCAACTCTGTCTTTGCCTACAAAGGAAAGGCGACGGACGTGCGCGATATCGCACAGGATCTTGGCGTGCGCTACCTGCTGGAGGGTAGCGCAAGACACGCCGCGGGGCGGGTGCGTGTCAACGCACAGCTGGTCGACGCGGAGAGTGGCGATCATCTGTGGGCGGAACGCTTCGATCGCAGCCTGGAAGACGTCTTTGCCGTTCAGGACGAGGTCACCGGCAAGATCGTGGAGGCGTTGCTCGGCCGGCTGCGTGCACCGCCGCCGCGCAATCGACCCAAAAATCTCGAGGCTTACGATCTGTGCGTGCGGGCGCGCAAGCTGATGGATGATTCGCCGCAGACGGCGCAGGAAGCGCATCTGATGCTCACCCGCGCGATTTCGCTCGATCCGGAATATGCCGAGGCCTATCGCTGGCTTGCCATGAATCACTGGATGGGATGGGTGCATTCTGGCGGACCAACCGAAACATCCCGTAGCGTTGCTTTGGAACTGGCGCGCAAAGCGGTGGCGATCGACCCCAACGATGCCGGCTGCCGCTGGGTTTTGGCTTACCTGCTTGCCTATGAGCGCGGCTTCGCCGAGGCCGATGCGGAATTCGCCAAGGCGATCGAGCTCGACCCGAACGAGGCCGATGCCTGGGCGGCATTATCCGACATCGCGGTCTTGGCCGGGCGGGTCGAGGAGGGGCTTGAGCACATTCGCAAGGCGTTCCGGCTGAACCCGTTTCCGGCAAGTTGGTACTATCTGACGCTCGGCCAGGCGCAATATGCTGCGCGCGAGTACGAAGCCGCTGTCGACACACTGCGCAGGGATGAGACCTATCGTACAAGCTCACGCCGTTTCCTGGCGGCAAGCCTTGCCCAACTCGGCCGACACGACGAGGCGCGCGCAGAGGTCGAGCTGTTTCTCGTCGGCAACCCGCATTTCACAACCCGCCACTGGGCCACGACGGAGCCATTCCGGGACGCTGCGACGCTTGAGCATTTCGTTGAAGGTTACCGCAAGGCCGGTCTTCCGGAGTGACGCGCCGGCGTGACCCTCCCAAACGGCCACTCGCACCGTTCGTGCGTGCGACCTACTCCTCAAAGCGACCCGTGGCGTCACGATCGCGCTCATATCGTCTCTTGAGCGGAAACGGTGGCAACCAGGATTCGCGACGGATGATCCAGCTTTCGTATGTTGGCATCAGCTGGTCGGGGGCATCCAGGGATCCCAGGTTCACTTCGATTTCGTCTGCGGTGCGCCCGAAAATGGTCGAGCCGCAGCGGGGGCAGAAAAACCGCCCGGCGTAGTCGCGTGTTTCGCCATCGATCGTTACCGCATCCTGGGGGAACACCGCGGAAGCGTGAAAAAGGGCCCCATGATGCTTGCGGCAGTCGAGACAATGACAAATGCCGACCCGGTATGGGAGTCCCGACGCCACAATTCGGACGTTGCCGCACAAGCAACCGCCGGTGAATCGGTCCATGCTGCGTCTCCTCCAAAACAAGCGGTGGGAATGTTTACAACGAACCCCGTCGGGGCGTCCATGGGCGGCGAGGGGGCGTTGAAGCTACGAGAGGAATCCAGGTTTCAAACCTGCCTAACAATGGTGCCGATCACATTGACGAGAAGGCGCGCGGCGGTCAGCGCCGACAGGCCGTCAATGTCGGCCGGGGGATAGAGCTCCACAAGGTCGAATCCTGCGATCTTGGCCCGCCTGCCGAGGCCCGCGATCAGGTCGATCACCTGCGTATAGGTGAGGCCGCCGGGCGTACGCGCCGCCACGCCCGGCATGATGCCGGGGTCGAGGCCGTCGCAGTCGAGGGTGACGACGACCCGTACTCCTTCCGGAATATGCTGGAGTGCGGCTTCGACGCCCTGGGCGTGAACCTCGCGGGCGGTCACGAAGCGGCTGCCATAGCGCCGCGCCGCTTCGATGTCAGTGAGGCGTGCGCTGCCGACGCCACGGATGCCGACCTGCACGATGCCGGCGACATGCGGCATCTCGCTCGCCCCGCGCATCGGGTTCGAATAGCCGTGGCGTTCGCCATGCAACTCGTCGCGCCAGTCGATATGGGCGTCGATCTGCAGGATCCAGATCGGCCCGTGATCCGCAAAGCCGGCGAGAAAGGGAATGGGTACGGAATCGTCGCCGCCGAGCAGGATTGGTACGGCGGGCAATGCCAGGACCTCGCGCGTCTTCGCCTCGATCCGGGCCCGGTTGCCGGCATTATCATGCATAGCGGTCGGGATGTCGCTGGCGTCGATGCAGCAGACCGGCTTGCCGTCGAACAGCGGGCCGCTGAGGTCGAAATCCCAGTGCTCGACGAGCTCGGCATCGTCTTGGCTCGCAGCGCGAATGGCGTCGGCGGCCAAGGCATAGCCGCTGCTGTCCTTGCCGGGATAAGTGCTGCCGTGACCGGCTCCGAAGATCACCGCACGAGGCATGCGGCCATCGGCGAAGCGATCGGGAAAGCCGAGAAAGGGAGGCGAGGCGGTCATTTTGTGATGGTCTTAGCTGAAAATTTCGGTGTTGAGAGGTGCAGGATGGGGTCGTCCGAATGCGAGATTGAGTCAGTCGACTGAATCGAAGCGAACGGTTGCCTCTCAGATAACGCGAGCGTTCGGTGCATGATCTAGGACGAGATTGGGCTCAATGCCATGCTCAAGGTAGAACTTCATGGCTGCTAACAGGTTTGTGAATCCTTCGGTGGAATTTATCGCTTCCTCCGCGCCGCCAGAAAAGCCCCAGTTTCTGACCGTGACGAAGGTCTGACCGTCTTCTATCGATCTAAATGTCCATTCGACGAAACTCGGATTTTCAGACCCGTTCCACTCGATCAGGATTCGCTCGTCCGGGTCGATAGCCTTTACGTCGGCGATTGTATGCACGCCATACATCTCCCAATCCCATCTGACCCTTTCGCCCACTTGCAACGGTGCGGCACCCTTGGAAAACCAGAAATGACATGTGATCCTCGGATCGATCAGTGATTGAAAGACCTCTGCGACGGGCTTGCGTATCATCATCTGTGCCTTGGCGACTGGCTGCTCAGACTTGTTGGACATCTGAATTCCACCCTTCCACAATTGCCGGTCTCAAGGTCTAACACGTATCGATGAGGGTTGTTCCGCCAGGGCGCAACCGCGCAGGGACGTGCTGCGCTCCATGATCTCAAGCCCGCCGCGTCGGGATAGTCGATTGCCCGGTCGGCTGGCTTCCACGTCGGAAAGTCGCATAAGATAGATTATGGAACTGATGTGCGGTTTTGATTGCGTTGCCTTTCGGCCCAGCCGCAGTTCCTTGTTCCTCGGAACTCAGCGGAACTGCGGCTGGTAGAGTCTCCTACGCCGCCTGCGGCACGCAGGCTTCGCAGATTGCTGCGATGTGCCGGTGGTCGGTGCCGCAGCAGCCGCCCAGGATGCGCATGGTCGGAAACGAGGTTCTCAGCCCGCTGTAGCGCCGCCCGAGGTCGTCCGGGTCGCCCGCGTCGAGCGTCTCCGATTCGTCCAGTTCGGCATGGCTTTTGGCCGAAGCGTTCGCCTTCACGCCATAGACGCGATCGAGCCAGCGCTCGCCCTTTTTCAGCGCCTGCATGAAATGCGTCGGATGTGCGCAGTTGATCATATAGTAGGCCGGCGCACCGTCCGTGGCGTCGTCAACCCTATCGATCGCCTCGCCGAGCGTCATGCCGGTCACCAGCTTCCCGTCGGTCTCAACGGTGAACGAGATCATACAGGGCATCGCATGCGCCTTGGCCGCCCGCGCCACGCCGATCGCCTCGTGGAAATTGGTGAGCGTATAGGCCGCCACCATGTCGGCCTCGGTCCGCGCGAAACTCTCGATTTGCGCCGCATGATAGGCTTCCGCCTCGTTGGCGTCCATATTACCAGCTTTGTAGCCGTCGCCGCGCGGCCCGATCGCGCCGCTGATGACGCAAGGCGTCTCGGCAGTCTCGAACTCCTTGCGCAGGTCGAGAAGAAGCTCGATGGAGCTCTCGTTGACGGCCCGCAACGCTTCCGGCCCGTAGCCGAGCAACGTTCCCCAATCGGGGTTGGCCCGCCACGTCGGCGTGTCGAGGATGAACCCGGTCCCGCCTCTGCGCGCAATGGTCAGATAGCGGACGTAATATTCCTTGAGCTTCTGCCGGCCTTCAGGCGTTGCCATCAGCGTGAATGAAGCAAAATGCGGAAGGTCGAGGCCTTCGTGAAAGATGAGGGTCGTCTCCATGCCGCCATCGCTCAAGAATGTTCTGTTGGCGAGTTGCGGCAGATTCTGGCGGTACTTGGCCATGTTTGTCTCCAGTGGTAAGATAACACCGTGCCGCCTTGGTTGCGGCCGGTTTCGGAATAGCCAAGTTTTAACAGCACGTGCCACCGGTGCGGTAGAAGGCTCGTGGTCCGGTACTCCACCGAAGCGGGAACCGCAGCAATTACAGACGGATAGCCGTTCTGGGTCGGTCGTATTGCTATCGGTGCCGAAGTTGGCGGGTGTGAAAACCATACCGCCGGTACAGTAAATTTGAGGGCATTCGGTCATGCGCAAGGGTGCGGAAACGCGCGAACGCATTCTGGAGATCGCCGAGGCATCGGTGCTCGCCAAGGGGTTCGGCGCGACTTCCATCGAGGAGGTGATCGCCGAAGCCGGCATCACCAAGAGCGGCTTCTTCTATCATTTCAAGGACAAGAACGAACTCGCCCGCGCCTTGATGCTGCGCTACGTCGAGGAGAACGACCGCATCTTCGACGATGTGTTTCACCGCGGCCGGCAATTGTCCGATGATCCGTTGCAGTCCTTCCTGATCACGCTCAAGTTGCTCGCCGAACTGATGGGTGACCTGCCGAACGGCCACCCCGGCTGCCTGATTGCGACGTTCACCTATCAGGAGCGCCTCTTCGACCGCAGCGTTCGCGAAATCGCTGCCAGCGCCGTACGCTCCTGGAACGGGCGGTTTCGCGACGCGCTGAATGAGATCGCGAGCGTTTATCCAGCCCACAAGGACATGGACCTCGACGACGTCGCCATCATGTTCTCCTGTGTGATCGATGGCGGCATCATCATGTCGCGGGGGCTCGGCGACCCCCGCGTCCTCGAACGCCAGATTCTCGCCTTCCGCAGCTTCGTAAAGATGTTGTTCGCGCCGGCTGCGCCCGACATCATGTTGCCGCCTGCGCACACCGCGGTCGCCGCCGAATAGCTGCGATATCAGGTGTGCCGGACCTCAGACTGCCAGCGTCGCTACGACAGCCTGTGCTGCCTTGACCATTGCGTGTGGCTCGGCTGCGAACACGGCGTCGTGCGCGCCGGCTGCGGCCCATACACGGTCGAAGCCGAGCAGTGTTTCGTCGGCGAACGCAGGGATCGCAATCAGATGGCCGATTGGGGCTACGCCGCCGATGGCAAAGCCGGTTTCGTCGCGGATCTGCCGCGGGTCGGCGTGCTTCAGCGGCTCGCCGGTCAGCGCGGCAGCCTTGGCGAGATCGAGCTGGTTGGAGCCGGAAACCAGGAAGAGAAACAGCTTTCCGCTAGCTTCTCCCTGGAAAACCAATGATTTGACGATCTGTGCAACCGTGCAGCCGCATTGCGCGGCGGCTTCCTCAGCGGTGCGTGTCGAGGCACCCATGCGCCTGATCTCGATGTCGAGGCCGGCATCGGCCGCTGCCCTGGCCACACGATCAATGCTGCCAACCATGAAGAACCGAGCCTGTTATACTGATTCAAAAGGGATTTCGATCGTCATGCCGTCATGGGCTGGCTCGACGTTATCAGGCGTCTCGGCCATCACCGTGGCGTAGTCAAGCGGCACATGCATATGCGTCAGCACGGCCTTTTTCGGCGCCAGTTTTTCGATCCAGCCGAGTGCTTGGCCGAGCGACAGATGGCTCGGGTGCGTCCTGTATTGCAGCGCGTCGATGACCAGCATGTCCAGATCGCGCAGCCGTTCGACCGTGGCGTCGGGGAAATCACTGATATCGGGGCAATAGGCGAGCCCGCCTATGCGAAAACCAAGCGATATGATGTCGCCATGGATCTGCGGCAGCGGCTCGAGGGTGAGGGCACCCCCCTCGCCTTCGATTACGACCGGCCTGGCGTGGTCGATGATATGGGGCTCGACAATGGGCGGATAGGAACTGCCCAGCGGTGTTTCGAAACAGTAGCTGAACGCTTCCCTTAACCGCAGCATGGTGGGCTGGTCGGCGTGGATATCGATGAGATGACGCTGCTCGAGCACGAAGCCACGCAAATCGTCGATGCCGTGGATATGGTCGGCATGCGGATGCGTATAGACGACCGCATCGATGCGCCTGACCGATGCCAGCAGCATTTGCTCGCGGAAATCCGGCCCGGTGTCGATGACGACTGTGGTTCTGTCGCCGTTCGCCGCGATCCGCTCGACGAGCGCTGCGGTGCGCATGCGCCGGTTCCTCGGATTGGCTGGGTCGCAATTGCCCCAGTCGCCGGTGATGCGCGGCGTGCCCGGCGATGAGCCGCAGCCGAGAATGGTGAGGCGCAGCCGGTCGCTCATGCGTCAGGCGCTCAGCGCACTTGGGCGCGGCATCTTCTCGAACAGCCGGAAGAAATTGTCCGTGGTGACGGCAGCGATTTCGGCCTCGCTGACACCGATCGTTTCGGCCAGCACCTTGGCTGTATGCGCCACATACGCAGGCTCGTTGCGCTTGCCGCGAAAGGGTATCGGCGCAAGATATGGCGCGTCGGTTTCGACCAGCAGTCGGTCGTGTGGCACGTCGGCAGCGATGGCGCGCAGCTCGGCCGAATTCTTGAAGGTCAGGATGCCGGAAAAGGAAACGTAGCCGCCGAGCGCCACGCCGACTTCGGCCAGCCTGCGCCCGGACGAAAAACAGTGCAGGATGAAGGGGAAGGCGCCCTTCCCTGTTTCGTCCTCGAGGATATCGGCCATGTCGCTGTCGGCGTCACGCGAATGGATGACCAGCGGCAGGCCAGTCTCGCGCGCGGCAGCGATATGGATGCGAAAACCCTGCGCCTGCGCATCGCGCGGCGCGTGATCGTAGAAATAGTCGAGCCCGGCCTCGCCGATCGCCACGACTTTTGGATGAGCGGATAGCCGGACAAGATCCTCGGCCGACACGTCCAGCTCTTCGGCGGCATTGTGCGGATGGGTGCCAACCGAGCAATAGACTTCGTCGAAAGAGTCAGCTATTTCAAGTACTTGTTTGAATCTCTTCACACGTGTCGAGATCGTCACCATGCGGCCGATTCCAGCGGCTAGAGCGCGGGCGACGATGGCCGCCCGCTCCTCTGCGAAATCCGGAAAGTCGAGATGGCAGTGACTGTCGACCAGCATTAGGCGCTTGCATCCGTTTGCTCGACGTAACGTGGAAACACGCCTTCCGGCGCGGGCAAAGCAACCCCTGATGCCAGCGCATAGTCCGCGTGGACATGCACGAAATCGCGGCTGTCTGCCGGCACAGCCAGCAGGTCGAGCAGCTTAGCGGCCGATCCCGGAATGAAGGGCTGGCAGAGCAGCGCCACGCGTCGGATGATTTCTGCGGTCGTCCACAGCACCGTTTCCATACGCGCCGGATCGGTCTTTCTGAGCGCCCAGGGTTCCTGCGAGGCGAAGTAGCGATCGGCCTCCGCCACCACGCCGAAGATCGCCGCAAGCGCTAGATGGATGCCCTGCTCCGCCATCGTCTTGCGTGCAGTAGCAAGCGCCTCCACCGCCTGGTCGAGGATCGCCCTGTCGGCCTCCGCCAGATCGCTGCGCTTCGGCACTACGCCGCCGCAGTTCTTGGCGATCATCGACAGCGAGCGCTGCGCCAGATTGCCAAGGCCATTGGCGAGGTCGGCATTGGTGCGGTTGACGATGGCCTCGTGGCTATAGCTGCCGTCCTGGCCGAACGGCACCTCGCGCAGGAAGAAATAGCGCACCTGGTCGAGGCCGTAATGCTCGACCATCGCGAACGGGTCGATGACGTTGCCCACCGATTTCGACATCTTCTCGCCGCGGTTGAACAGGAAGCCGTGACCGAAGACGCGCTTCGGCAAGGGGATTCCGGCCGACATCAGGAAGGCAGGCCAATAGACTGCGTGGAAGCGCACGATGTCCTTGCCGATGATGTGTGCATCGGCAGGCCAGAAGCGCCAATTGTCAGCATTTTCATTTGGATAACCGACACCGGTAATGTAATTTGTCAGAGCGTCGACCCAGACATACATCACATGCTTCTCGTCACCCGGCACCGGCACGCCCCAGTCGAAGGTGGTGCGCGAGATCGACAGATCCTTCAATCCTGACTTGACGAAGCTCATCACTTCGTTGCGCCGCTCGGCCGGGCCGATGAAATCGGGTTGGCTTTCGTAAAGCGTGATGAGCTTGTCCTGATAGGCCGACAGGCGGAAGAAATAGCTCTCTTCCTCGACCCATTCGACCGGGGTTCCCTGCGGTCCGTAGCGGACATTGTCGGCGCGGACTTCGGTCTCCTCCTCGCCGTAGTAGGCTTCGTCGCGCACCGAATACCAACCGGCATAGCCGCCCTTGTAGATGTCGCCATTGGCAGCCATCGCCTTCCAGATCGCCTGCGAGGCCGCATAGTGACGTTCTTCGGTAGTGCGGATGAAATCGTCGTTGGAGGCATTGAGCGCGATTGCCATGCGCTGGAAATCGGCCGCGTTGCGGTCGGCCAGTTCACGCGCGGGAATGCCTTCCCGCTTCGCCGTCTGCAGCATCTTGATGCCGTGCTCGTCGGTGCCGGTGAGGAAGAAGACTTGCTTGCCGTCGAGCCGCTGAAAGCGGGCGAGTGCGTCGGTGGCGATCAATTCGTAGGCATGGCCTATATGCGGCTTGCCATTGGGATAGGAAATCGCGGTGGTAATGTAGAATGTGTCGCGTGACATGAATTAACCGTCATGAATGTCTGAATGAAGATGTAGCGGTGAGATATCGCATCGAAACGGCGATTGCCATCCCGATGGGCCGTCACATTCGCATTGCAGAATTCAGGCGGTCGATCATGGTCAAGGCGTGCTGCTTCTTGTCGAGATTGTAGGTGTCGGTCTCAGATATAGCGTTCAAAGCCTCGTGCCAAGTATCCGACAGTGTTTTCGCCCGCGCCAGATCGCCCGCCAGCGCGGCCTGGCTTGCGCCGGTCGAGAGCAGGTCGAGCGCACGGCGATTGAAGATATCGAACTGGATCGCCTGGTCGCGACCGGCGACCGCCTCCGCGAGGCGATAGGCGCCGGCAACATCGCTCTTCCTCGCTGTCGCCAGGGCGTCGAGCGTCTCGGCGATTTCCAGCCCGCCATACTGCGTCAGCAGGATTGCGGTGCGCGCGCTGCCCCCTGCCCGCTTGGCCAATGCCGCGCGCGCCGCGGGTTCGTCCGGCGGCGGTGGCTCGACGTTCTCCAGAACCGCCATCAGGCTCTCGGCATCGAGCGGCGCCAGCCGCACCATCTGGCAGCGCGAGCGGATCGTCGGCAGCAGGCTGCCCGGTGCATGGACGATGAGGATGAACAGTGTGCGTGCCGGTGGTTCTTCAAGGTTCTTCAACAAGGCATTGGCCGCATTGACATTCATGTCGTCGGCCGGATCGACGATCACCACCCTGTAGCTGCCATCATGCGAGGTCAGCGACAGGAAGCGGCTGACCTTGCGGATCTCGTCGACGGTGACGACCGTCTTGAAGCTTTTCGTCTTGTCGTTCGGCGGGCGGGTCAGATGCAGCACCGAAGGATGTGCGCCGGTGGCGATCTGGCGAAACAGCGATGACGCCGGATCAGGAACGGCGAGAACGTCCGGCGCCTGTTCGAATGCGGGATGCTTCAGCAGATGATGCGCCAGATGGAAGGCAAGCGTTGCCTTGCCGATGCCGACCGGTCCGACAAAGATCAGTGCATGCGGCAGCTTCCCGGAGCGATAGGCGGCGGCCAGCATGTTCGCCGCCTGGCCATGTCCGACCAGACGCGGGGTCTCGGACGGCTCCGGCACGCCGTCGAGCGTGTCGTGCTGTTCTGGTGCGATCCGTTCGAAAATCATCCTGGCGACGCCTGCTTCCTGTGCGCCGGCGTCATCGTCTCCAGAGCCGCGAACACGGCAGCGGTGACGACATTCTCCACCGTGTCGGGGTCGGCGGAGGCGTCGACGACAATGCAGCGCTCGGGCTCCGCCGCGGCAATCGCCAGAAAGGCTTCGCGGCGGCGCTGATGGATATCAAGCGTTTCCTTTTCGAAGCGGTCGGCGCCGGCATCGGTGCCCCGCCGTGCCGTGGCGCGCCGCAATCCTTCGGCCGGGTCGATATCGAAGATCAGCGTCATGTCGGGCACCATGCCGTTGATGGCGACCTTTTCCAGCGCGCCCATGAACGCCGGATCGAGGCCGCCGGTGACGCCCTGGTAGACGCGCGAGGAGTCCATGAAGCGATCACAAAGCACGATCGAGCCGCGTTCGACCGCCGGCCGAATGACCTGCTCGACATGGTCGGAGCGCGCGGCGGCGAAAAGCAGCGCCTCCATCCTGGGGCCGAACGGTTCGGCAGCGCCGGAAAGCAGGACATGCCTGACCGCCTCCGCGCCGGGCGAGCCGCCCGGCTCACGCGTGACAAGGACATCGTATTTCTTGGCGCGCATCTTGCTGGCCAGCCGCTCGATCTGCGTCGACTTGCCTGCCCCCTCTCCGCCTTCGAAGGTGATGAAAAATCCGTGCACCAATCAAAAAGCCTTCTTCCATACTGCGGGAACCGTAATAGTCCCGGTCAGAAAAAAGGTCCACCGCAACGGTGCTAACGCAGCCAGCCGACGGCCAGTTCCTTGACGGCGTCGAGCGCGCGCCGCGGCAGCGAGCCAACGCCAACCGATTCGGCCGCGAAAAGCGGCGTCTCCTGGCTCAGCGTATCACCGATCCAGACCCGCAGTGCACCCACCGGCTGCCCCTCCTCCACGGGCGCTGCAACCGGTCCGTCATAGACGATCTTGGCGGTCAGCTTGTCGCGGTTGGCGATGGGCAGGAAGGTATTCACCGGCCCTTTTGCCTTCAGCGCCACGCCGGATTTCGCACCGCCGAAAACCTGGGCTTCGCCGACCACTTCGTCCTTGGCGAAAATCTCCGTCTTCTGGAAGGCGCGAACGCCCCAGTCGAGCAGCTTCCGCGCTTCCTCGGCGCGCTCGCGGTCGCTTTTTAGTCCGCTCATCGCCGCGATGATGCGGGCGCCATTGTGGCTGACCGAGCCAACGATGCCGAAGCCGGATGCCTCGCTCATGCCGACAGCCAAGCCGTCCGCGCCGATATCCATCGCCAGCAGCGGGTTGCGGTTCCTCTGAGTGATCTTGTTCCAGGTGAAGTCCGTCTGGCCATAGTAGCGATAGAAGTCCGGGTACTCGCGCCAGATATGCAGGGCCAGAAGGGCAAGCTCTCGAACCGTCGTTTGCTGACCTTCGGCCGGCAGACCGGTTGAATTGACGAATGTCGATTTCGCGAGGCCAATCTGCCTTGCGCGGTTGGTCATCTCAGTCGCGAAATTCGCCTCGGATCCGGCGAAGCCTTCGGCGATGATGATGCAGCCGTCATTGGCTGCCTGGATCGTCACGCCCTGAATCAGGTCTTCAAGCCGGATCGTCGATTTGAGCTTGGCAAACATTGTCGATGTTCCGGATGGCGCGCCGCCCGTGCGCCATGCGTTCTCACTCACCGCGAATGTGTCGTCGAGCGTCACGCGCCCCGACTTGATGGCGTTGAAAACCACCTCCATCGTCATCAGCTTGGCCAGTGACGCCGGCGGCATCGGCTTGTCGGCGTCCTTGGAAAACAGCACCGTCCCGGTTTCGGCATCGATCATGAAGGCCTGTGCGGCCTTGGTCTCGAAAAGCTGCGCCGCGGCCGGGGCCAGCGAGAGCAGCAGGAGGCCAAAACCCAGGAGCCCGGCGACAGGCGCGGCGAAGCGAGATTTCATGAGAGGTTCGACCTGTCAGCCGGCATTTCTGGGCAAGCTCTACAAGCTATCAGGCTTTGTCTCGGCCGATCAACCGCGCCTTGGACAACTGGGCAAAACTTCAGGTTTTGCCGGTCAGTTCCGAACCACGAGCGCGTCCGGTGCGCCATGTGACCATGCCGCCTGCAGCATCTCGTCCAGGCTGCCATGGCCGTCCGGATAGAGATTGACCGAATACCAGTCCTTGCCTTCGAATTCAGAGCGCTGGATTTCGGCCTTGCCGAAGCCGGAAAGCTGGGTGGCCACACGCTGCGCCTCGGCAGCATCCTCAAACGAACCCGCCGCGATATAGTCCGTGGGCGAACCGGCCGAAGGCGCTTGCCGCTTCCACGATTGAAGGATTTCGGCGGGCGACATGCCGGTGCCATCCAGCGCGGCAAAGACATTGGTGGCACGCTGCACGCGCTCGTCCGCATAAGACAGCGACGCCACTGTGAACGGCGATTGCGCCGGCAGATTGATTTCCGGACGTTCCGGCACGATCGGCCCGAAATCGGGCAGCGTCACATTGCCAGCGGCCGGCGTCTGCGCCGACAGGACAGGCTGTGCGGATGCGGAATTCGTCAACTGACCGGGAAATGGAGCGGCGGCAGCACCCAACGCGGTGCTCGGCGATGGTCCATTCATGGCGATCATGACACCGGTGGGCAAGCCGTCCGATGGATCCGGCGCCCTGTTGCCGGGATGGTAGGAGGCCATCAGATACTGATCGTCACTGCCGTCAAGCGGCGCACGGCCGACATATTCGACCTTCACCTTTGCCGTGCCGATGTTTGCATAGTCGAGCATTTCGGCGGCACGTTTCGACACATCGATGATGCGCCCGTCATGGTAGGGTCCGCGGTCGTTGACGCGCACGATGATCGAACTGCCGGTCTTCATATTGGTGACTCGCGCATAGCTCGGCAGCGGCATGGTGGGATGCGCGCCGGTCAGATGCGTCATGTCGTAGACTTCGCCGTTGGCGGTCAGCCGGCCGTGGAAGGCGTCGCCATACCAGGAGGCGAGGCCCACCTTGGCGTAACGCTTGTCTTCCTTGGGATAATACCACTTGCCGCGCACCTGATAGGGCTTGCCCAACTGGTCGCGTCCGCCGCCACGCTGCAAGCCGGACTTCTTGAAGGTGACGCGCGGACTGGCCTTTACGCCATATTCGGATTCGGCAAAATACTCCTTGGAGCGAGGCTTCTTGTTGACCATCGCCTTCGGCTGTGGTGGCGCGGCGCAAGCCGCCAGCAAGGCAGCCGACAGGGCAAACAACGTGAAAGCGCAAGCGCGACGGAGATGCGGGCGCGCCGTGCTCTGCATGTTTCGATTGTCCCCTCTCAACAAAGGCACCGCAACTTGACTGTCGGCAGAGCTAAAACCCCTCGACAAATGCCAGCGCCACCTTGATTCGCAATCCCTTGTGCACCGGAATTGCTTATCACCGTATTAACCGATTGTGGTCGGAACCGGGCGAGATTGTGGCACAAACCGCCCCGGCGATCGCTGTGAAAAACCACGGCCTTTCGACCTTCGGTGCAGAGTGCTGTTCGTCCTGCTTCAGTCCCGCCGTCGAGCATCCATGCTCTGCCGTTGGCAGGAACGGGTTATGGCCGGTTGACAGGACTTCGTCGGGCGCACTAGAGCAATGAAGCGAGAACGGTCTTCGGGCGGCGCAGCAGTACCAACAGGTACAAATTAAGATTAGGACGAGCATCCAAGTGATTGAAAAATCACGACGGAGGGATGGCCGAGCGGTTTAAGGCACCGGTCTTGAAAACCGGCGTGGGTGCAAGCCCACCGTGGGTTCGAATCCCACTCCCTCCGCCAGATGCACCCTGCCCCAACATTCTCCGCCTTGATCTAGCAGGGTCGAAACCCCGCGCAACTGCGGGCTTTTCAGGCAAAGCTTGCAACCGCGCCGCCGGATGTTTCCGTCGAATGATCGTTCTCTCGGCTGATATTCTCCAAAGCTGTCAACCTCGCACTTTTAGTTCTCAGGTTTAGAGGCGAACAATTTCAATTGTTTCGTGATATCGGGATTATGCGAAGTTTAGCAGATCATTCGCTAGGCGATACGGATCCCATGGCCCTCTTGGGCAATCCCAGCCTGTGACGGTGAAATGGCGCCGTGCGCTATTGCCTACGCTCAGCGCCAAGCAATCACCGTCCTGTTTGGGCCGAAAGCGGTCAGGCAGCTTCTAATCTGAGATGTAAGTGAGCAGACATTCAGCTCGGCGCAGGCTCGGTCCTAAGCTGAACCAATGCGGACCTTCATGCCGGACCCTAACCCGGTGTAGAAGGCCGTGCTGGCCATTGGCGGGCATAACGTGCTCAGCGAGCAAGCTGATGACCCCGAACAGGTCTTGTACTCGTTCCTTTTGAAACTCATGCATCATCTGGATCAACTTTAACGCGCCAGCGGTGAGCTGGCCACATTCGTCGGCTCATTGGGTAAGGGACAGAGCTGGAGTGCGAACCAGCACCGAACATCTGGACCGAGTCGGTGGGCTCTGGCGATTGCCGGTGCCGGTTGAGCCCTGCCTGCCAGGCGAAAAGCGGAATACCATCGGCGGTCTCTCGCCAGTCTTGGAATCCGATCAATCCGTCTTCCGCATCGCCTGCGCGATCAGTCCGCCGGCAGCCAAGCCCAGAGCAAGCGCGACATACGTGGCGGCGATCGAGCGCTTCGAAAGCACGGTCTCCCAGCCTGGGGTGAGCCGCTTCGGTACGACGAGATAATCCACGACGGCTGCAATCATGGCCACTGCCGAGGCATCGCGCAGCATCAGCAGCGGCGACCGCTGAGGGTTTCGGGCGAGCCAAGCCTCGAACGGAGCGGCCCAGAACATGGCCGAGGCATGGTGGGTGCCGAAGCCCACCGCAGTGTGTGCGAGGTCGGCTTTCCTGACCGCACCGGCCTTATCGCCGTGCAGCCAGTGGCTGGTGGCGTTGGTCGGCTGCAGTGCGGATTTGCCTTCGGCTTTGGCCAGAAGGGCTAGAACCGCCGCCGTCACAAAGCTTACGACCGTGCCCGTCACGACCGTCGAAAGCCCCACATTCAAAAACCCGTTCACCTCAAACCTCCGCAAAACCAGTTCGCCCTCCTTTAATTGCCGAACCGAACCTCGGTTCCGTGTGTCGGCGATGCCGTGGCCTGAGCTGCTGGACCGCCCGCCGCCGGACAGGCCTGGCGCGAGGCAAGGCACAACCGGCTCGTGCGCGAGCACCCGGGCTTTCCATCAGGATTCGCAATGAGATTCAGAGATCGAGGCAAACAGTGCCTTGCGGCCGGCTGCAGCAGGCCAACACATAACCGGCCGCCTTCTCTTCAAGGCTGAGCCCTCCAAGGTCGTCCATCGCGACTTCACCCGAAAGCTTGACCGTCCGGCAAGTTCCGCAAATACCCTGCTGGCATGCGGTGGGAATGTGGAGCCCGCAATTGCGCGCCGCATCGAGCAGGGTCTCTTCGGGCGCACAAAGATGCTCTGCGCCGGACCGGGCGAAGCGGACGCGCGTAACGCCAGCGACAGCCGATTGCAGAGGCATGGAATTACCCACGGCGCCGCCGAAGCTTTCCTCGTGGTACTGCGAGGGTGCGATGCCGATCTCCGCGACACAGGTCCGAACCGTCTGCATAAACGGCTCGGGGCCGCAAACGTAAGACGTGCGCTGGTGAAGGTCCGGAGCCAGCCGCAAGAGCATGGGGCCGTCGATGCGACCCTTAGGGCCCTGCCACACCGAACCTTCCTGGCTGCAGATGAAGCTTACATTGACATTGGAGAATCGCGCGGCGAGCGCCTCCAACTCGGCGCGGAAGGCGATGTCGTCCGCCGTCCGAGCGCAGTGAATGAAACGGATGTCATGGCCAGATGCCCGGTCGGTTAGCGCCCGCAGCATCGACATAACGGGAGTGATGCCGCTGCCGCCGGAAAGGAAAAGCGGCTTCTCGCATGGTAGATCGTCGAAGTTGAAACGTCCGACCGGCCCTTCGATTTCAATGTCGTGGCCCGGCCGGAGATTGTCGTGAAGCCAGTTGGAAACAAGCCCGCCCTTCACCCGCTTCACCGTGATCTGCAGGTCGAGCGGTCGGGTCGGCGGCGAGGAAACCGAGTAGGATCTCGTTACCGTGGCGCCGTCGATCGTCAGGTGCAGTATCAGATATTGGCCTGCACTGAAGCTGAACATGTGGCCCGAAGCGGTGGAAAAGACGAATGTGCGGACATCGTGCGTCTCGTCGATGACGCGCCGGCAGCGGACGAACTGTCTTGCGCTCTCCGCCCATTGCCGTTGACGCATCGCCAGAGCGAAATCGGCAGTTGAAAAGGGAATGTGCGCGTTCATCATTTGACTCTGGTTTGCCTCGGCCAGAATGGCAGCCGGGATACTTTCAAAAAAGTGGCAGATGTCGGCTTTACAATCGGGTATTTCGATCTAACTTTCCATGGACATAACAGCCAGATGGAGCGCGCGAATCCCTCTGCGGATGATCGGCTCATGCTTGCGGCGCGCCAAAATAGCGGTGTGAACCGGCTGCTGAAGCGCGGGCGCACCCTCTACCACAAAAGATGGCCGCTCGGCGGTATACCGCCGAGCGTCGTCACTGCGCATATAGCAAGTGCCACCCATGCGCCGCAGCATCGCTTCGGCGAGCGTTTCCGAGCCCATCGAAAGACGGCCTATCGCCAATTGCGGCAGCGCCTCGGCGTGGGCTTTTTCAAGCGCGACCGTGTAGCCTGGCCGGATGTACGTGTCCGGATTGACCTCCGACAGGATACTGGCCGCAGTAGACACCATCACATATTCTTCGACCATCAGAGGATCGTAGGCGATTTCAGGGAGGTATCTGGGCGCGTAGACCACAGCAATATCGAGGTTTCCCAAGCTCAAATCGGAAATCATCTGCGGCGAATAGTCGGATTCTACGTGAATTGACGATTTCGGCAGCACTTGGAACAACGTCTCCACCCAACCTGGCAATATCGAGCGCGTCATCCCGACCTGGGCAGCGACGCGCAAGGTGCCTTCGAACCGGTTAAATGCCCGCACGTCATGGCGGGCCTGAGACCATGTCGACAGCATGGCGCGCGCATAAGCTTCAAAACGCCGCCCCGCCGCGGTCGGCTCGGCGCCGGCTCGTCCTCGCAGGAAGAGCTCCGAACCGATGGCCTGCTCCAGGTTCTTGATGCGGGTGCTCACTGTTGACTGCGTTACGCCCAAACGATCCGCAGTGCGGTTAAAATTTCGCGACTCCATGATGTCGAGAAAGGTCTCGATGTGATCCAGCTGCATGTCGCCTCCCAATCGAAAAACCCGATCGTATTAGCCCAAATCACAAGCTTGATCAAATAATGCCCAAGGCGGAAGCTGCCGTTGAAGAAGCCGGCTAGGTTAGCCGGCCTACCACGCCAGGGAGTTGGATAGGGTGTTCATAGTCGATTGCGATTGTCACAATTACTGGTCGAGCGCGACGGTGCTCGAGCCCTATCTTTCCGGCGTCTGGAAAGACATGTTCATGGAAGGCGAAAAAACTGGTCCGAGAGGCGCCTTCCCGCACGGGCACCGTCCCTGGTTTCACCCGCAGGACTTTTCCCGCAAGGATGTCAGGCCCGAGACCGAAGCCGACAATTATCTCATCATGAAGGAAAAGCACCTCGACAAATATAATATCGGGGCCGCCATCCTCACCGGCGACGAGCCGATAGAGGCTTCCACGCTAGCAAACCCATACTACGCTAGCGCGCTGGTCAGCGCCTATAACGACTACCAAATCGCCGAGTGGCTTCCCAAAGACAGCCGCTTCATGGGTTCGATCATCGTCGCGCCGCAGGATCCGAAGCTCGCAGCAGCCGAGATTCGCCGCCTCGGCAACCACCCCCGTATGGTCCAGGTTCTAGCCTCCCAAGGCTCGGTCAAACCGTACGGCGATCCCTTTTACCACCCCATTTTCGAGGCCTGCGCCGAAGTCGGGCTGCCATTTGCAATTCATCTGGGCGGTCATGGCGGCATAAACTGGAACGCGGTCGCGCCGGCTCCGACGACCTTTTTCTGGGAGACGCACGCAATTCTTCACATGTCGGCCTTGTCGCATGTTGCAAGCATGATCGCGCATGGCGTTTTCGAGAAATGGCCGGATCTATATTTCGTGCTCATCGAGTGCGGAGTGGCTTGGGTTCCGTCGGTATTGTGGCGACTGGACGCAGACTACAAAGCTCTGCGCAAGGAAACGCCGTGGCTGAAGATGCTGCCCTCCGAGTATTGCCGGCGCAATATTCGCTTCTCCACGCAACCACTGGAGCAGCCCGCGAACATTCAGCATCTCTGGTCCACTCTCGAAGCAATGGACGGCGAGAACACGCTGATGTTCGCCTCCGACTACCCGCATTGGGATTATGACGATGCCAACACGCTGCACATCCCGCCCGCCTGGAAAAGCAAGATCATGGGATTGAATGCGCTCGAGGTCTATAAACGCATTCCCCGCACGCAAGCGGCGAATGCCGCGTGACGGGAGCAAACCATGGCTGAGAAGACATACATTTGCCGCGTCGACGAAATCGAGACCGGAACTCCGTACATCGCCAAAATCCGCAGCCTTTCAGTCGGGGTTTTCCGCATCGGAGATTCATTCCATGCCTTGCTGAACGTTTGTCCGCACCGCGGCGCTCCGCTTTGCGAGGGACCGCAATGCGGAACCACGGCACCGGTCGACCAAGCGCAATTCATCTATCACCGCGAGAACGAAATCGTGCGCTGCGCCTGGCACGGGTGGGAATTCGACATAAAGACCGGTGCCGCTCTGGTCGACCCGGGCGTGCGTGCCCGAACATTCCCGGTCACGGTGGAAGCTGGTGAAATCTATGTAACGGCGTGAAATTTGCGTCAAACCGCCGGAAAAATCGAAAGGAGGCAAATCGGCTGAATCCACCAGATCTGCTCGATAAATGCCAACAACAAGAATGCGGGAAATCCGCAATGGGAGGAAGCAGTGTCGGAATCTGAATATAAACTGCGCTTAGCGCAAAACCTGATCGGCCGCGGCAAGGTTTCGCGCCGTGATTTCATCCATCTAGGGCTGGCGGCAGGCCTGACGGTCGCCGCCGCCGATATGCTCTTCGTGAGCGTGGCGCGGGCCGCACCGAAGCAGGGCGGCTTCGCCAAGCTCGGCATGGCGCATGGCGCGACGACGGATTCGATCGATCCGGCCGGCTATCCCGATACGTTCACGCAAACCGCCTTTTCGGGTGCCATGTCCAACAGCCTGACCGAGGTCGACGCGAAAGGCAGCATCCAGCCGGACCTTGCCGAGACCTTCGAGACCTCGGACGACGCGACAACATGGGTCTTCAAGCTGCGCAAAGGTGCGACCTTCCACAACGGCAAGACGATCACGGCGGACGACGTGGTCGCCTCTATGCAATATCATATGGGGGCCGACACCAAATCGGCGGCGAAGTCGCTGCTCGAATCGGTGACCAACATCAAGGCAGACGGCCCGGAAACGATCGTTTTCACACTAAACAGCGGGAATGCAGACTTTCCCTACATCATGAGCGACTATCACCTTGTCGTCATGCCTGCCAAGGACGGAAAGGCGGACTGGGAATCGGGCGTCCGGACCGGCGCCTTCGTGCTTGAGAACTTCCAGCCAGGCGTCTCGGCGAAGCTCAAGCGCAACCCCAATTACTTTAAGAACGGCAAACCCTATTTGGACGAGGTCGAGTTTATCGCCATCACGGACCTCGCCGCGCGTATGGCCGCGCTGTCAACCGGCGAGGTTGATTATATCGGCCGCGCCGACCTGAAAACGCTCGGCATGCTGAAGCGCAAGCCGAATATCGAGATCCTCGAGGTGACCGGCTACGGCCACTACACGCTGCCTATGAACGTGACGGTTGCGCCATTCGACAACCCCGATGTGCGCATGGCGTTGAAATGGGCCATCGATCGCGAGGAAATCGCGCAGAAGATTTTCCTTGGCCATGCAACTGTCGGAAATGACAACCCGATCGCACCGGCGATAAAGTTCGCCATCAATCCGGAGCCGCAGCACAAGTTCGATCCGGAAAAGGCGCGCTTCCATCTGAAAAAAGCGGGAATGGAAAATCTCAAGGTCGACCTTTCCGTCGCCGACGCCGCCTTCGCCGGCGCCGTGGACGCGGCCGCCCTCATCCGCGAGACGGCGGCCCAATGCGGCATCGATGTCAATGTGGTGCGCGAGGCCGAGGACGCCTATTGGGACAATGTCTGGCTCAAGAAACCGTGGTGCGCCTCCTATTGGAGCGGTCGTGCAACGGCCGACTGGATGTTCACGCAGGCCTACTCGGCGGATTCCAGCTGGAACGAGACGTTCTGGAAAAATGCCCGCTTCAACGAACTGCTGATCCAGGCACGCGCGGAGACCGACGAGGCCAAGCGCTCCGCGATGTATGCCGAAATGCAGCAGTTGACGCATGATGACGGCGGCGCCATCGTCCTGGTCTTCAACAATTTTGTAAGCGCCAAGTCCAAGAAACTGGCGCACGGCGAGCTGGCGCCGAACTGGGAGAATGACGGACTGAAGATGGCAGAGCGCTGGTGGGTAGCCAACGCGTGACGTTCGCCAGGCGAGGCCGCCCGCGGCGCGGGCGGTTCGCTCTTTTCAGGGGAAACGCTCGAAGGCACCGCCCATGAATCCGGTCGTTAGGACGGTTCTGCAGCGCCTGGGCCTCGGCCTGATCACGCTGTTCATCGTCACCATCATCATCTTTTCGGCGATTGCCATGCTTCCGGGCGATTTCGCCAAGGCTATGCTTGGGCAATCCGCGACGCCCGAGACGGTCGCCGCATTCCAGCGCGAGATCGGCATCGATCGTCCGCCGGTTGAGCGCTATTTCGCCTGGGTCGGACAGATCGTGCAGGGGGATTTCGGCTCTTCCTTCGCAAGCCGCACCGGCTACCGGCGCACGGTCGCCGAGATCATTGCGCCCCGGCTCTACAACACGATGTTCCTCGCCGTGATGACTGCCCTTATAGCGGTTCCACTCGCGCTGGGACTCGGCATTCTCGCCGCTCTCTACCGCAACAGCTGGTTCGACCGTGTGGTGAACACGGTGACGCTGACGACGATTTCATTCCCCGAATTCTTCGTCGCCTATATGCTGGCCTATCTCATCATCTCGCGCGACACGTTCATTGGAACCGAATTCGCACAATCCCTGCCCGAGTGGCTCGCGGCTTCGATCAACTGGGTCCTGAACCTGGTTCCCAAATTTCCGACACTGGCGAACATCAGCGACCGAACGCCGTTCTGGGAGCACGTCTGGCGCGCAGCGTTGCCGTCCATCACCCTCACGCTGGTGATTGTTGCCCATATGATGCGTATGACGCGCGTTGCGATTATCAACATGCTGGCAAGCCCCTATATCGACATGGCGCGGCTCAAGGGAATGTCGCCGATGGCAATCGTTCTCAGACACGCCCTGCCCAATGCCTGGGCGCCTATCGTCACGGTAATTGCGTTCAACCTCGCTTATCTCATCGTAGGCGTGGTCGTCGTCGAGGTGGTGTTCGTCTATCCCGGCATCGGCCAATTGATGGTCGATGCGGTGAAGTCCAGGGATGTTCCGGTCGTGCAAGCCTGCGCCCTAATCTTCGCAGCAACCTACATCCTGCTCAACCTGACCGCCGACATCATTTCCATCGCCACCAATCCGAGGCTTTTGCATCCGCGATGACCAGCACCGAACATGCCGTGGCGGTTCCGAGACAGAGGCGCACACGCGCCTCCCGGATAAAAACCGCACTCAAAAAGGCTCCATTCAGCGCTTGGTTCGGCATCGTGGTCATCCTTGGCTATGTCTTCGTCGCGCTGTTAGCGCCCTGGATAGCGCCGTACGGAGAAACGCAGGTTTTCACCGAGGCTTTCGCGCCTTGGAGCCAGGAGTTCATCGTCGGGACCGACCAACTCGGTCGCGACGTGCTCACCCGGCTGATCTATGGCGCGCGCAATACGATCGGCATCGCCTTCGCGACTACGCTTCTGTCCTTCGCGGTCGGCGTCACGCTCGGTTTGCTGGCCGCGATGTACCGGGGGTGGCTCGACCAGATTCTGTCGCGCGCGGTAGATGTGCTGATGTCGATCCCGAGCCTCATCTTCGCGCTGATGTTGCTATCCATCTTCGGTTCGTCGGTCACCAGCCTGATCCTCATCATCGCCCTGCTCGATTCGACCCGCGTATTCCGGCTGGCGCGCGCGGTCGGGCTGAATGTTGCCGTCATGGAATATGTCGAAGCCGCGCAACTGCGTGGCGAAGGGCCGAGATGGATTCTGACCAAGGAGATCCTGCCCAACGTACTGCCGCCGCTGATCGCGGAATTCGGCCTGCGCTTCTGTTTCGTTTTCCTCACCATCGCCGCGCTCTCCTTTCTCGGCGTCGGCATCCAGCCGCCGACTGCCGACTGGGGCTCGATGGTGCGGGAAAACGCTACCCTCATCACCTATGGCGACATCACTCCGCTCTTGCCGGCAGGCGCCATTGCCCTTCTCACGGTCTCGGTGAATTTCGTTGTCGACTGGTTCTTGCATGCGACAAGCGGGTTGCGCGATGAAAAGTAAGAATTCTGGCCAACGCGAAAAGGGCACGAAACTCCTCAGCGTTCGCAACCTTCACGTCGAAGGGTTTTCCGACGAGCGCTGGCATCCGATCGTTCGCGGTGTGGATCTCTCGCTAAACCGCGGTGAGGTTCTCGGCCTCATTGGCGAGTCCGGCGCCGGAAAGTCCACCATTGGGCTTGCCGCGATGGGATATGCCAAGCCAGGCTGCCGGATCACGCAAGGATCCATCCTGTTCGACGGGGTCGACCTCCTCGCCATGACGGAAACCGCACGGCGGCGGCTCCGAGGCTCGCGCATCGCCTATGTCGCGCAAAGCGCGGCCGCTTCCTTCAACCCGGCCCATCGGCTCCTCGATCAGACCGTCGAAACGGTCGTGGCGCACGGGATCGCCAGTCGCGAGGCAGCGAATCGGGATGCCATCAAACTTTACCGGCGTCTTCACCTGCCGGATCCGGAGACCATCGGCTTCCGCTATCCTCACCAGGTCTCCGGAGGACAGTTGCAGCGGGCTATGACGGCGATGGCTATGGCCTGCCGGCCCGACCTGATCATCTTCGACGAGCCGACGACGGCGCTCGATGTGACCACACAGGTCGAGGTCCTCGCCTCGATCCGCCAGATTGTCGAAGAATTCAACACTGCCGCGATCTACGTCACGCATGATCTGGCCGTGGTTGCGCAGATGGCGGACCGGATCATGGTTCTGCGCCATGGCCGTACTGTGGAGGAGGCCGAAACACGCCAGATGCTTGCCGCGCCGGCCGAAGACTATACGAGGACGCTCTGGGCGGTGCGAAAGCTAGCCAAACCCGAAGTGCCGGCCGCGGACCATCTGCTCACGATCGATAACATCACCGCCGCCTACGCAGGGAAAGTCAAGGTTCTGCAGGATGTATCGATCAAGGTGCCGCGCGGACGGACGGTAGCGGTCGTTGGTGAATCTGGTTCCGGTAAATCAACGCTCGCCCGCGTCATCACCGGCCTGCTGCCGCCGGTCTCGGGCTCGATCTCATTTGCGGGGCATCGTCTGCCAAGAACACTGAAAGAGAGGCCCAAAGACATTCTGCGCCGCATTCAGATGATCTACCAGATGCCTGACAACGCGCTCAATCCGCGTCAGACCGTCGAGGAAGTCATCTCCCGGCCACTCGAGTTCTATCTCGGCCTCAAAGGGGGGGCGTGCGACCGCCGGGTTGGCGAACTCATGCACATGATCGAGATGGACGAAAGCTTCCTCGATCGTCTGCCGAGCGAACTCTCGGGCGGTCAGAAGCAGCGCATCTGCATTGCCCGGGCGCTGGCTGCTAATCCGGAGCTCATCATCTGCGACGAGGTGACCTCAGCCCTCGACCAGATCGTACAGGAAGAGATCCTGAAGCTTCTTATGCGGCTGCAACAAGAATTCGGAGTCAGCTACATTTTCATCACGCACGACATCGCGACGGTGAGGGCAATCGCCGACGAAATTGTCGTCATGCATCAAGGCAAAGTCGTCGAGCAGGGGCTCAAGACCGAAATCCTGACGCCGCCGCATGCTCCGTATACCGAACTGCTTCTCTCCTCCGTGCCGGAGATGGATCCAGACTGGCTGACGAAGCTGCTGGAAACCCGGGAGCGCAAGCGGGTCGGCGCGGCGAACTGAATCCCAACGTATTGACCGCTTGGCTCCATTTCTCGCGCGAACGTCGGTTATGCCGCAACCGCGACGTCCAGAATGGTCGCAACAATGTCTGCTTTCAGGCAGTAGCAACGGTCACCTCAACGGCCGATATGGGGCGCAAAGCGGACCTAACATAGCAGCGCCCGTTGTGCGTGCCATTGCGCCGGTACCGGTTGAAGTAGATCAGCGGTGGTCATCGTGGCTGGTTGGTGCCCGTCGAGGACCGTCTCGACGATTGCCGGAGAAAGCAGCGTCAGTTGCAAGAGACGATTGACATATGAGGCGCTAATTTTCTCTACCTTGGCGATATCCTCCGCGCTCGCGTAGGCGCCCTGCTTCAGCATCTGCTGCCAGCGATAGGCGCGTGCGATCGCCTTGACGAGTGTATTGTCGACGCGTGGCCGAGCAGAGGCCCAACGCTCCTGGCCGACCGGCGCGACGATCAGCTTGCGCCCTCCCCGCTTGCGAAGCGTCAGCGGAACTTGGACGGTGATGATGTTGGTGTCGCTGCCGGTGTCGCTGTTGGTTATCATGTTGCGCTCGGGACATTTTGACGTTGAGCGAGATCGGCCGCAAGACCGACCAATCCCTCGGTGCGCAGGCGGATGGAAAGGCTGTCCATTGTCACGTCCACGCGTTCGACCAGCAACCGGACGATGCGTGCCTGCTCGGCGGGGAAGAGTTCATTCCAGAGCGGATCGAGTCCGAGCAGCGCCGCCCTCACCTCGTCTTCACTGATCTCGGCATCGTGTTCGCGCCCTGCTTTCCAGGTGGCGATGATGATCTCGGGAGCACGGAGGAGGACGCGCAACTGATCAATGACGGCTGCCTCGACCTCGGCCGCTGGCAGGCGCCCAACTGGGCATGCGCCAGTACCGTGCTTTAGCACCGATTGGCTAACATAGTAGCGGTAGAGCTTGCCTGCCTTGCGCGTATGGGTTGGCGACATCGCACATCCCGTCGGCCCAAATAGAAGACCCTTCAGCAGCGCCGGTGTCTGCGCGCGAGTGTTGGCTGCGCGTTTCCTCGATCCATCTGACAGGATAGCCTGCACCTTGGCCCAGAGGCCGCGGCTGATGATGGCCTGGTGTTCACCAGCATAGGAGGCACCCTTGTGCACGGCTTCGCCGACATAGACAGGGTTGTTGAGCAGCTTGTAGATTACGCCCTTGTCCAATGGACGGCCGCGACGGGTTAAAATCCCTTCGGCCGTCAAAATCCTGGAAAGGGTTGTTGCCGAGCCGGTCGAGATAAACCGCTCGAACACCATGCGGACATTTGCCGCCTCAGCCTCGTTGATGACCAGCTTGCGGTCCTTGATGTCGTAGCCGAGCGGCGCCCAGCCGCCCATCCACATGCCACGCTTTCGCGATGCGGCGAACTTGTCACGAATGCGCTCGCCAATCACCTCGCGTTCGAACTGCGCGAAGGAGAGGAGGATGTTGAGCGTCAACCTACCCATTGAGGTGGTGGTGTTAAAGCTCTGGGTCACCGAGACGAAGGTGACGTCGTTGGCATCAAAGGCTTCGACCAGCCGCGAGAAGTCCATGAGCGAGCGTGACAGGCGGTCGATCTTATAGACCACGACCACGTCGACCAGGCCCACGTCCATGTCGGTCAGCAGGCGCTTCAAGGCAGGGCGTTCCAGCGTCGCACCAGAGATCCCGCCATCATCGTAGTGATCGGGCACCAGAACCCAACCAAGGGCCTTCTGGCTGGCCACAAAGGCCTCACAGGCCTCGCGCTGCGCATCGAGCGAGTTGAACTCCATGTCGAGCCCCTCCTCGCTGGACTTGCGGGTGTAGACCGCGCAGCGCAGCTTGCGGACGATGGTCTTCGGGCCCGCCATGTTCATGACCGGCCCCTCGCCTTGCTGCAATGGTTCTTCAGGCCGAAAAACAGCCAGCCGTTCCAGCGCGTGCCGGTGATCGCGCGCGCGACTGAGGACAGCGACTGGTAAGGCCTGCCTTGCCATTCGTAGCCATCAGCAAGGACCGTCACGGTCTGCTCTACGCCCTGCCATTCACGCAGCAGTTGGGTGCCGGCAATTGGACGATCCTCACCGCGGCGGCGTCGCACCGCTACTTCGCCAGGCCGAGGCAGACGCCGCACTGGTTCTGTTTCGAGCACCGCGCCGAAGGGGAGCGGTTTCTGTAGGCAGCAATCAATCAGAATGTCCGCCTACGTCACCGTTTCGCGGCATCGGAATCCCGCTCCTCGCGTCTGAGGAATTCACTGGTGACGGTGCCGAGTTTGCTTTCCAGCCATTCAGCCATCGCCTCTTCCTCGCGCAGGTTTGCCTTGCACGCGCTTTGGGTCTCGGAATCGCCGACCTCGCCGGCTGCGGCGATGAGCATTTTGTAGCTTGCGATCTCCATATGCTCGAATGTGTAGCTGGCCAGCGATCCTTTCATCACCTCGTCGCCTGCGAACAGGCCGCTGATGCTCTGTCCCATGGCGATTAGCTTACCGCCGGCGTCTTTAAGCGTTGATGATCCTTCCCCCATGCGATCGAGGCATTGTTCGAGACGTTTTGCCTGTTGCCTCGTTTCTTCGAGGTGCAGCGTCATCCGGTCGCGTAGCTCGGGATAGTTTTCGAGACGCTCGATTTGGCCGCTCAACATCGTCTCGGCCTGTTCTTCCATGGCGTGAGCGTCGCGAAGCCACTGCGTCAGACGTTCCTTGGAGTCGGTCATGTCTGTCTCCGTTGGTCAGCATAATTTTACTGCCATCGCAACGCCGCCACAGACCGTTAGTTCCGATCGCTCGATAGCTTGGTCCCCAACCGGGAACAAACACTCAACGACCGGCGTTTCTTGCACGAGGACCGGACTGCCGCTCTCCTCGGTCTGGGTGTGAAAGCCCGCTTTCTTTTGCACGTGCAGCGGGGGGCTCGAAGGCTTTCAAATGCCGCGCCCGCGTTTCAATCGCACCTGCCTCAGCCCTCACGATCTGGCTGTTTGTGAACGCGTCTTTGATCAGGTTTGCGCAGATGAATAAATCGACCATTTTAGCCGGGATGTGGAAGTCTTAGCTGTGACGATTGTCGCGGTTTTCCGAAACATTAGTAACCGATGAGTGCAATTTGCTGGAGGCAGTCCGGTTGGGTTCGTGACGCGGCATTGGCCAAACATCGATAATGAAGGCCAACCAAGCGGCTGGCTTGTTTGCGACGACGGCTCGATGGAGTCGGCGGACTTCATCCACTTTGATGACGCTACGCTTTGAAAGCCAGGGCGTCTCACCTCTT
Organism: Mesorhizobium mediterraneum; assembly: GCF_002284565.1. Taxonomy (GTDB): domain Bacteria; phylum Pseudomonadota; class Alphaproteobacteria; order Rhizobiales; family Rhizobiaceae; genus Mesorhizobium; species Mesorhizobium mediterraneum. The sequence continues at coordinate 119,023 of NZ_NPKI01000041.1, forward strand.
CTTGGTGGCTGCCGATGCGTTCTGCCCAGCCTTCCCACTTGCTTTGGCATCCTTGGAATGCGCCGCCAAAGCGGGCCCGGCGCCGGTGTCTTTCTGCATGTTTCCGCTGCTCGATTTCGCAGGGTTTGCTGTTTTGAAACTCTTGAGCAGTTTGCTGAAGAAACCCATGGTCGCCTCCATTAAAGCACCGGTAGGCAGAAATGCCCCGCTACCTCCTTGGTTCCGCGGAATCTGATACTGTCGCATTCGACTTGGCCGAATTGCTGTTGATGCCCAGTGCAGCTTCTCAGAGGGACCATCGACACTGCGCAGAGCAAGGCAGAGTCTCACCAGCGAAGGGACTAGCGAAGGCTGGATGGCGCAGCGCCTTTGCACTGGGCGCGATTTCGCGCAACGCTCAAAGCGGGCTATGAAGAGAGTGAGAATTCCCCGCTACCTTTCGGGCAGCGGGGTTCCTCGATCAGAGGCGGTTGAGGTCACGAGCCCGATCCCGCTCGATCTCGTCGGGAGTATAGTCTTCCGCCTCGGCGTCAAATCCTGTCCAACCGCCGGCCTCGTAGTCTCTGCGATGTTCGGCTAAGTCGACCGATCTGGATTGATTGAGGATCGCTCGGCACGCGGCAGCAACCCGATTACAAAGATGATTATCTGAAGTGGGCTGGTCGTCCCTGTTAGGCGACTCGTGAAAGGACTTGCTGATCCAGGTCGCACCTAGCCAGTCCGAAACGCCAGCGATGGTTCGTTGCCTCACGTCTGCTCTGGTAGAACAAAGTCAGTTTCCCGCCCTCGATCATCACCGTCGAATGGCCGTTCTCCCCAGGCTCACCAGGATCAAGCACAGGGCCGACCGACACGTAGGGACCCTGGACGTCGTCGGCGATGGCGAAGAATACGCGCTGACGACTTCCGCGCGGAACGTCGGGAAGGAAGCAGGTGGCGTTGAGAAGCACGCGACCGTCGGGCAATTCGACCAGTTGGGCGCCCTCGATCCCCCATTCGTAGTCCGGATGCTCGCGCGCATTGTGATGGGGAACGTCGAGATGGTCCAATATCTTGCCGAGACGTTTCCATGGCCCGAACCAGGAATCGGATTGGCTGCGCGCCAGATAGACGTCAGGCTGCGGCACCCTGGTGAATTTAGGCATGCCTGAATAGACGATGTAGCGCTTCCCGCCGATAATCGCCGGATGGGGATCGTAGATACCGTCCTCATCGGTGTCCGGCAGGGACAATATCGCCGGATTCAGCACCACCCAGTTGAAGCCATCATTGGAAACCGCATGCTCGCAACGTCCCCCCGACTTCATGAATTCGGTCTGGATAAACATATGGAAGACGCCGCATTCATGAATGACGCCGGGCGCCGCTATGCCCGATCCAGTTACCGCCAAGTCGAGCGCCTCATGCTCGGTCCACGGCCCATAAAGGTCCGGAGCCGTGGCATGTAGTATATTCCAGCTCTCGGTCGTGACAGTGCCGCTGGAACCGAAGACGTGCCAAAGCGCGCCGTCGAACACCGGACAGGGATCCTTCAGATCATCCACGGACTGCGGGTGAAACAACGGAAAGACGTTGGTTTCAAAGTTGAACTTCATTCCTTGCGGCTCTCTCACGGTGGCTGCCTGCATCGACCCATGCGTCGGGCCATCTGTGGCGACCAAAACGAATCATGCGCGGCTCATTAACTCTTATACCTGCGCTCATGAATGGTGGTTGAACGATTGAGCGGATTTCAGCCGTTCTGTGGCAATGCGCCACATTTGGCGAGATCTGAAGCTGCAAGGGCCTCCGCCTTGGCCGAGGCGACATGTTCTTCAGGTGTTGGTAGCAGCGCCGCTTCTCTTCGAACAATTACGCAAGTGGCCGGCTCGGCGGCTACAGCCAGTCAAAATCCGTGGAACAACTTACTCAAATGAAAGTTAGATGTGCGGATGAAGGCTTCATCAGGAGCGTGCTTCGATTAACATATGTTAATCTGGAGAATTACAGGCTATAACTAAAGAGGCTTGTTACATGAAAATAGCGGGTGGCAAAAAAAATAAATCAATTACCCCCATAAAATCGTCTATTATACTTTGCTTTTCTCACCTCAGGTGGGATTTCGTACACCAACGCCCGCAGCATATTCTGACGCGCGCCTCAAAACAGCAGCAGCTAATTTACTTTGAGGAGCCGATCTACGAGGAAATACGCTATCCTTCGATGCGGGTGAACGCTCGATCTGCAATGATCACAATCGTAACCCCGGTTCTTCCGGCCGGCATTTCCGCAACAAAGGCGGACGCTATCCAGCGCAGATTCGTCGACCAGATCGTCAACTCAACTCCGCATGACCGGCTGACTATATGGTACTACACGCCCATGGCGCTGCGTTTCAGTGACCATATAGCCTGCGATGTATGCGTCTACGACTGCATGGATGAACTCTCCGCCTTCAAGAACGCGCCGGCAGAGTTGCAGCAGATGGAAAAAGCGCTGTTCCAGCGCGCTGATGTCGTGTTCACGGGCGGGCAGAGTCTGTACGAGGCCAAACGAAGCCTCCACAAGTCGATTTTTCCCTTCCCCAGCAGCATAGACGTTGCGCATTTCCACAAGGCAAGAGAGCCCGGCGATGACCCTATAGACCAGGCAGACATACCTCACCCGAGAGTAGGCTTCTTCGGCGTGATCGACGAACGGCTCGACGTTGAAATGATCGCACAGGCGGCTGCGGCAATGCCCGAAGTGCATTTCGTCATGCTCGGCCCGGTGGTCAAGATCGACCCGCTAAGCCTGCCGCGCGCAAGTAACTTGCATTGGCTGGGTGCCAAACCCTACGCCGACCTGCCTGGCTATCTCAGGCACTGGAGCGCCGGCTGGATGCCCTTCGCGCTCAATGAGGCGACACGCTATATCAGCCCGACCAAAACTCCTGAGTTCCTGGCCGCCGGACTGCCGGTGGTCTCCACGGCGATTGTGGACGTCGTGCGCACCTATGGTGCCGAAGGCCTGGTCGACATTGTTGACGCCGAAGACATCGAAACCAAGCTTCGGTCCCTTCTGTCACGTCCCCGGAATTTCCTGTTGAAGGAAGTCGATGCCTACCTCGCTAACATGTCCTGGGAACGAACGTGGGACGCAATGGCTGCCCATATTCAGCGCGCCTATGCAATGAAAAGCATTGTGCCTTTGCGCCGGGGAGCCTGACCATGTTCGATTGGTTGATTGTCGGCGCCGGCTTCGCTGGCAGCGTGCTCGCCGAACGCATCGCATCGCAACGGCAGGAAAGCGTCCTGCTCATCGACCGGCGAAATCACATCGGCGGCAACGCTTATGACTGTTACGATGAAGCGGGGATTCTGGTCCACCGCTATGGGCCGCATATATTCCACACCAACGCCCGATCGATCATCGACCACCTCTCGCAGTTCACCGAATGGAGGCCTTACGAACATCGCGTACTGTCTTCGGTCGACGGAAAACTGCTGCCGATACCGATCAACCTCGACACGATCAATCGCCTGTACGGTCTTGAATTGACGCCCGAGCAGTTGGAGGAGTTCTTCGCATCCCGGCGAGAAACGGTCGAGGAGGTCCGGACCGCCGAAGACGTGGTTGTGAGCACCGTTGGCAGGGAACTCTACGAAAAATTCTTTCGCGGCTACACAAGGAAGCAGTGGGGCGTCGATCCGGCCCAACTAAGCAAGTCCGTGACTGCGCGGGTTCCTACCCGAACCAACCGCGATGATCGCTACTTTGGCGACACTTTCCAGAATATGCCGGCTGGCGGGTATACTCGCATGTTCCAGCGCATGCTGGACAACCCGAGGATCAAGATCATGCTGCAGACCGACTATCGCGAAATTCGCGACACGATCCCCTTTCAGCGGCTGATCTACACCGGGCCGATTGATGAATATTTCGATTGGAGCCTTGGTCGTCTGCCTTATCGGTCACTGCGGTTCGAGCACGTGACGCTTGATTGCGAGCAGTTTCAGCCGGTCGCCGTTGTCAATTATCCGCAGACGGAAAACTATACCCGCATTACCGAGTACAAGCATCTGACCGGTCAGCAGAGCCCGAAGACCAGCCTGACTTACGAATATCCAACCGATATCGGCGATCCCTATTACCCGGTGCCGCGGGCGGAAAACGAGGCGCTGTACAAACGCTATGAAGCACTGGCAGCGGCGTGCCCGGACGTGTGGTTCGTCGGGCGCCTGGCCACGTACCGCTACTACAATATGGATCAGGTTGTCGGTCAGGCTTTGGCGACGTTTGCGCGCATTCAACAGAGCCTGCCGGCAAACGGCACCGTGCAGATGCTTACGCAGCGGACGACGCTCGGCCAACATTCGGAGCAGTTCCCCACCTACTGACGTGGCCCGCTCCTTCTTCGACCGCTACGAAACACCTGCCGCGAACAATCTGCGCTGGCGATCCAATTCATCGGCAACCGGCTGGCGAAGACTGCGCGAACCGTCGGCATGAATCGTGGAGAACAAGCCGACTTCCGCGTGGCGCGAATTGTCCCAGCCGGGATACGCGGTCACCGGGTACAGACATATACCCTGAACCGGGGCATCACGGCTCATTGCGTCACGGACCTCATCGCAAACATAATGGAGCCATGCCGGCCGGCCTGATCCTTCAGCGCCTGTCTCGGCGATGAACATGGGCTTTCTGTAGCGCTCTGCGACTTCAACCAACATGTCGGAAAGCGCCCGATATTCGTGGTGGCCCATCGGTATCGTTGGCCCGTGAAAGTACCATTGATTGTGCGGATAAAAGTTAAGTCCGATGACGTCGACACAGTCGTCGCTGCCGCCCAATTCGGGCTCGGCACGTCCCGTCAGCATGTCATAGGCTTCAAACTGGCCCTGACGAACATTTTCCGCGCGCCGCTGCTCGGCACGACTACGGTCGCGGGGCGCCACATGGATTAGCGGTTCAGCCCATATGAACCGGCAATCAGGTTCGGCATCGCGCATCGCCTTGGCGCCGGCAACCGCTGCCCTCACAAGCTGTCGCTTGAACCATCCCCGCTTCTTCGGCCCCACGCGTGGGAAATAGCCGACCTCTATCGCCCATGCGAAAAATGAGATCTCATTGATCGGGCACACCAGGGGAGCTACTCCCGTGACGGAGCGGTGGACCCGGACAGCTTCAGCGGCGAAGCGAACATAGGCCTCTATAAAATCTGGGGCGCCTTGGTCTACGTGATCTGGTGAGCCATAGTGGAAGATATCCCAGACGACCTGCACCCCCGCCGCGTGGGCTGCTTCGATCATTGAGATCCAACCCGACCAGTCGAAGACTCCGGGCGCAGTTTCAATCAGGTGCCAGCGCAAGCCGTCGCGGATCGTATGAAGCCCAAGGGCAGCACAACTGCGATAGTCGGCGAGAGCGTGTTTATCGTGTGCGGTCGCGCGAATCAAATCAAGGCGCACTCCGTCGCCGCGCCGATGCGATGAACATTCGAAGCCAGCCATGAAGAAGCTGGCAAACGCGGACGGGCATTCGCCTGGCGGACGCGCCGGCTCGTTGCTCATACGTGCGACCCGTCGGCCAAGGCTCGCGCCAGAGCTCCCACTAGGCCATCGGCCATTGCTAGGCGATCGACCATTGCCAGTTTCGACCCCCACCACAATTTCATTCGGGCCGCCATCACGTCGCCTCTGAGTGGTACGGGTGCAAGCGTCGAATGTTGACCAAGCGAACGCGAGCGGGGCGGAGTCCAGGTGTTGCCGGTGAGCAGGGCGACCTCAGGATGACAGACTGGGGCTCTGAAGCCGAGCCTCGTTGATCGTCGTCGCGCTGCATAGTCCCTCCCAATGGAATGCGAGGAAGGAGAAGATCGCAAGCACGACAACGATAAAACCGATGAGATGGCGCAATCTCCCCCACATCGCGTACCGAACTTGCCTGCGAGCGTGAGGTTCCCCTTCGGCTGAGATATTTCTGGTTCGGCGGGCGACCCGCCCAACTTGGCATTCCTGCTCTTTGTCGACGAAGCGGCGCACTAAATCCGTGTCGGTACGATCAATGGGATCGCCCCGCGGCGGTGTTCCGGCCGTCGAGACGAGACGATCGAAAGCCCCGACTTCGTCGAACAGCCATGCAATTTCCGCCTCCTTCGTCACGTCGGCGGCGAGGGTTCTGACACGACGATCTGCACCTGGCGTGCGTTCTGCGGCCTGCAACTTCTCTGGTGACAGACCGACGATCATCTGGGACGGAGTCGACATTGCGATACGCTACGGCGCGCGCGGTTATGAGGGGGCGGCGTCGGAGCTCCTGCCGAGGAGGGCGTCTCTCCAGTCTGCAGTCCGGAGTTGCTGTACGGAGAACATCCACTGCCCGGCGAAACATTTTGCCATCGCGGCAGTTATACTGCTCTGCGGACGAAATTCGAGCATGCCTTGAACGATATTAGATTGGCGATACCGCTGGTCGGCGAAGTGGAAGACTCTGCGCCGAGATCGGCTGCGGGCCTGCCTTGGATCAAGGTGGCCGGTTCCTATTTCGTCACCGAGAACGGCCAGTCATGGACGCCGATTGGGCAGAACGATGCGGTAAGCTGGCCCGAACTCAATGGCCTGTTCCGGCGCGCCGATATGGCCGGCGTGGAAAGCCATCTCCGTTGGCTGAAGGAAAGCGGTGTCACCTGCCTCAGGCTGATGCTGGAATATGCCCAGGTTCGCCACCGCTACTTCGAGAAGCCGCAGGGCCGCTTCGTGCCGGCTATGGTGCAATTGTGGGACGACCTCTTTCGTCTTTGCGAAAGACAGGGCTTAAGAATCCTGCTCACCCCCTTTGATACGTTCTGGCAGTGGCTCCACTGGCGCCACCACCCCTACAACCGCAATAACGGAGGCGTGCTGGACCACCCGTCGCGATTCCTGATCTGCGCCGAGACGCGCCGCGCGATCAAGGCCCGGCTGGAATTCGTGGTTCGCAGATGGAGCGGCAGCGGAGCCCTCTTCGCATGGGACCTCTGGAACGAGATCCATCCCGAGCAGTCTCAGGGCAACGCGGATGGATTCGGCGCCTTCATCCATGATCTCAGCGATTTTGTGCGCCGGCTGGAAACGTCACTTTACGGCCGCTCTCACCCGCAGACCGTCTCGCTGTTCGGACCTGAGCTTCGCTGGCGGCCCCACATGCCGTTGCCGGGGCCGATCTTCCGCCACCCAGACCTCGACTTCGCCTCTCTCCATCTCTACGAGGAGGGCACAATCGACGACCCCAGCGACACGGTAGCGCCGGCGCTCGGCATGGCGCGGATCGTCGGAGAGGCGCTCGGCGAAATCCGTGACGGCCGCCCTTTTCTCGATTCCGAGCACGGCCCGATCCACTCGTTCAAGGACAAGAAGATCACGCTTCCGGAACCTTTCGATGATGAATATTTCCGCCATTTGCAATGGGCTCACCTGGCGGCGGGGGGCGCCGGTGGCGGCATGCGGTGGCCAAACCGCACCCCGCACATGCTCACCCCCGGCATGCGGCGGGCGCAGGGTTCGCTGGCCGATTTCCTCCCTCTGATCGACTGGGTTTCGTTCCGGCGTGCCCATCTCGGCAACAAGATGCGGGTTTCCGGTCAGGACGCCGCGGCTGTTGCCTGCGCTGACGATTCTCAGGCAGTGGTCTGGCTGGTTCGCCGCGACACGATCGGGCCAAACGGTATGCTGCGTGCCGGCGCTGCGCCGGTTCCGGCCGCCTTGCAGCTGCCCGGTTTGGCTCGCGGCACCTATCGCGTCATCGCCTGGGATACCGCGGCCGGCAGGCAAACGGCGGAATGGCAAGCGAATTCGGACGGCTGGCTGAAGCTTGATGTGCCGCCGTTCTCCGCAGATGTCGCGCTTGCTATCCGCGGGGTCTGAGCAGGATGGGGACTGCGCCTGAAGGTATTCATACGCTCGCGATCTGACTTGCCATAGCCCATGATGAGCCGTCCTTGCAAACTCGTCGCCAATGCTGATGTCAGTGATTGCGCCAAGCGAAGTTGCGCGGAGATTCCAAGTGATCTGCGCATTAGGTGTTGTGCTCGCCCGAACGCGACTGCTGGTCGGCGGCATCGGCCGATCCGCCCAGCGTGTCGGCGACCGTGGCACCTCGCGCACCCATCGGCTGCTGCGCACCTGTGGTGGTGTCCTTGGCGGTCTGATGCTCCATTCCGGCATTCAGCTCCGCGCCCACAATCAGGACAATCACGGAGATCCAGGTCCACATCATCAAGCCGATGACTGCCCCCAGGGCTCCATACGTCGCGTTATAGTCGGCGAAGTTCTCAAGATAATAGGAGAACCCTATCGAGACTGCGACCCAGACCACAGCCGCAAGGAAGGCGCCCCATGTCGCCCATTGCCACTTTGCCCTTTCACGGCTGGGGCCGTAGCGATAGATCAGCGTGATCCCGAGGCCGACCAGGAGCAGCATCATCGGCCACCGAAAGATCCGCACAAGGGCTTCGGTCCAGCCGCCGAGGTTCAGCAGCGCAAGCATGGCCGGCAC
>NZ_NPKI01000027.1 GCF_002284565.1 Mesorhizobium mediterraneum
CCGAATCTCCCTGCTCCAACCTTCACCACAGAATCACCGTTCGGCTTCTGTGCAAAGGTCTCACAAGGGGAGAAGGAAGAAGGGTTGTCCTATCTCGCATATTTCTTCGCGCCGACCACGCAAAGCACGACGGCGGCAGTGACGGCGATCATCGCAGGACTGACCTGCTCGTGCAGCAGCATTGCCGCCAGCCCGAGGCCGAAGAAAGGCTGGAGAAGCTGCAACTGTCCGACCGCAGCGATGCCGCCTTGCGCCAGTCCGCGATACCAGAACACAAAACCGATCAGCATGCTGAACAGCGAGACATAGGCTAAGCCGATCCAGGCGGCTTTGCCTATGGTTTCGAGCGACGGTGGCATGGTGATGAGCGTCAGGGCCAGCATGACCGGCAGCGACAACACCAGCGCCCATGAGATCACCTGCCAGCCACCAAGTTTGCGCGACAGCTTGGCTCCTTCCGCATAGCCCAGTCCGCACAGGATAATTGCGGCGAGCATCAGCATGTCACCAATCGGCGAGGCCGAAACGCCTTGCGTCACCGCAAAACCGGCAACGAGGGCGCTGCCAAGGCACGAAAACAGCCAGAAGGCCGGTTTGGGGCGATCGCCGCCACGAATAACGCCGAAGATCGCGGTCGCCAGCGGCAACAGGCCGACGAAGATGATGGAATGGGCCGAGGTGATATGCTTGAGCGCCAACGCGGTCAGCAAGGGAAAGCCGACCACGACGCCGAGCGCCACGATGGCCAGCGACAACAGATCCTGCCGCTCCGGGCGCTTCTGGCGAAAAATGAGCAGAAGCGCGAGGCCGAGTATGCCTGCCGTGGCAGCACGGGCGACGGTAAGGAAGGCCGGATCGAAATCCATCACCGCAACACGCGTTGCCGGAAGCGATCCGCTGAAAATCAGCACGCCCACGAATCCGTTCATCCAACCACCCGCCGTCTTGTCCATCGCACGCTCCTGATGCTCTCGCCTCTATCGGGCCGGACGCATGGCGCCACCAGAGACAATGAGGTACAGTTTTGCAAAACTGTCATGGTAGGTTGAGCAGTACGGATGGATGAGCAGACGACGGCAAGTGGGGGCAGCGGGACGCTTGTCGAAAGCGTCATGGCGACGATCAGGCAGAGGATCGCCGCGCGCAGCCTGACACCGGGAACACGATTGCCTTCGATCCGGGCTTTCGCGAAAACCGTGCAGGTTTCCAAATCCACCGTGGTCGAAGCCTATGAGCGTCTTGCGGCGGAAGGCATCATCCGCTCGCGTCCAGGTTCGGGTTTCTATGCCGCCGGACCGCTGGCTCCCTTATCGCTGGCCGAGATCGGCCCCAGGCTTGACCGTGCCGTCGATCCGCTCTGGGTTTCGCGCCAGTCGCTGGAAGCCGGCGACGGTGTGCTCAAACCCGGCTGCGGCTGGCTGCCTGCATCGTGGATGCCGGAGGCTGGATTGCGCCGGGCATTGCGGACATTGGCACGAGGTGATGATGTCACGCTGACGGATTACGGCACGCCTCTCGGGCTGCCGCCGCTGCGTCATCTGCTCGCACGGCGCATGGCAGGGCACGGCATCGAGGCGTCTCCCGACCAGATCATGCTGACGGAATCGGGAACCCAGGCGATCGACCTCCTCTGCCGGTTCCTGCTCGAGCCGGGCGACACGGTGCTGGTGGACGACCCCTGCTATTTCAACTTCCATGCCCTGTTGCGCGCTCACCGGGCCAAGGTGGTCGGCGTTCCCTATACGCCGTCGGGACCGGATATCGAGCTGTTCGCGCAGGCGCTGACGGAGCACCAGCCGCGTCTCTACATCACCAATTCCGCACTTCACAATCCGACGGGTGCAATTCTGTCGCCGGTCGTCGCCCATCGATTGCTCAAGCTCGCCGACCAATCGGATCTGACGATCATCGAAGACGATATCTTTGCCGACTTCGAACACACCCCCGCGCCCAGACTGGCGGCGTTCGACGGGCTTGGTCGCGTCGTCCATATCGGCAGCTTCTCAAAAACGCTTTCGGCGTCGGTGCGCTGCGGCTTCATCGCGGCTCCACGCGACTGGATGGATGGGTTGACCGACCTCAAGATCGCCACGTCCTTTGGCAGCGGCAGGCTTGCCTCCGAACTGGTGCTGACGCTGCTGAAGGACGGTCTCTATCGCAAGCACGTGGATTTGTTGCGCACGCGGCTTTCACGCGCCATGGCTGAGACAAGCACGCGGCTGAAGGCGATCGGCATCACGCCGTGGATCGACCAGCCGGCCGGCATGTTCTTGTGGTGCAGCCTAGCGGAAGGCGTGGATGCAGCTGAAATGGCCCGCCGCGCCTTGTCGGCCAATATCGTGCTGGCGCCCGGCAATGCGTTCAGCCTGTCTCAAACTGCCAGCCGTTTCCTGCGCTTCAACGTCGCGCAGTCGGCAGACGAGAGAATTTTCAGGACACTCGAGGAGGCGATGTCGCGTTGATTTTCGCTATCACGGAAATGCAGGCCTTGGCGCTTCGCCTCAGGCCCTGCCCCGCTTGCGCCGCTCGTAAAGCATGACGAGCGTTTCGGCCGTCAGCGCCGGCTTCTGCTCACCTTCGATCTCGACGATGTTGGCGGCCTTCATCAGATACTGGCCGGGGCCCTTGTCCTCCACGGACAAAAGCGTGATGCGCAGTCTGATGCGCGCGCCGGCCCTGACCGGCGCCAGGAACCGCACCTTGTCGAAGCCATAGTTGAAGGCGGCTTGCGTGTTTTCGGGCACGATGCCCATGTCCAGCGCCAGCGCGCCGATGATCGACAGCGTCAGATAGCCGTGCGCGATGGTGGTGCGGAACGGGCTTTGCCGCTTCGCCCGCTCTGGATCGACATGGATCCATTGGCGGTCGCCCGTGCATTCGGCGAACTGGTCGATGCGGCTCTGGTCGACCGTCGTCCAGTCCGACACACCGAGCTCCTGCCCGGTCATCATCCTGAGCTGCTCGTAGGTCGGCGGCGTCCTCGGCCGTGTTTGCGTCATTCCTGCTTTCCCGATCGCCTGCTTTCCCGATCACTTGTCCTGCCTCCCGACCACGAACCGGCCGCCTCTGTCAATTCGCTCCGCGCGTTCCGCTGCGGCATCCTCGGTCGGATCGCGTCAACGCCTGTGTCCAGCGCCGCAAAACAGGCTATCCGGGCCAAGAGAAACTTTGTGCCTCGCCGAGGCCGAGAATCAACAATACGACTTTCAGGAGCCGGATAGGCGGGAGAAAAGTCCGTCTGCTTTGGCTTGGGAATAGCCTACTTCTTGTCGTAGCCGGTGCGGATTTCCTCCATCGCCTCCTTGATGCGGTCGCGCAGGATCTCGACCGATTCGGTGCCGGATTTCCTTGCCAGTTCGGCCACTTCGCCGGCATTCTTCAATGCGGTCTCGAAGGATTTCCTGGCGAACGCCGCTTGCTTGGCCATCAACTCCCGAGGATCGCCCGGCGCTCTGTAGCTCTGCGCCATGTCGGCGATTTCGTGCAGCGTGTCCTGCAGCATCTCGCGTTGTCGGGAGAATAGCGACGACGCGCCGGCGGCACTTGCCCTGGCTGATTTTTCCAGTGCCTCGAGGTTCTTGCGATGATGGTTGAGGATCGCCTCGACGTCTACGTTCGGCAGCTTCAGGTCGCGGCCGAACCTGCCGAACATGTCCATGAAAGAGCCGGGATCCGGTTGCTTTGCCATGGTGGTTTCTCCCCTCTTGTTGCGAATGCAGCGCCTGAGGAGAAGAATAGGGCACTGGCGCTTCGCGGTCCATTCGAAGGCGCAACACATCGCGGTTCAGCCGACGAGGAACAGCCGTTCCACCGTATAAAGCGCGACGCCGGCAAGGCCGCCGATGACCATGCCGTTGAAGCGGATATATTGCAGGTCCCTGCCGATGTTCATCTCGATCAGCCTGGTGAGCTGGGCAAGGTCCCAGCGCTTGACCTGATCGGCGATGAATTTCGAGACGCCGCTCTTCTGGCTTTCGACGAAGGAAGACAGCGCCACGACGAACCCCTGGTTCATGTCGGCTCTGATCTGCGCGTCGCCGGCAAGATGGCGGCCGACTTCGACGAACATATTGGCGAGATGGGCGCGAATCATCGAATTCGACGCCTTGGCGTCCTGCTCGATGAACAGGCTGAGGCTTTCCCACATGTCGCCGGCCAGCGCCTTCAGCTCCGGCCTGGCGAGGAAATCGCGCTTCAGTTTCTCGGCGCGCTTGGCGTATTGCTTGGATGTCCTCAGCCGCTCGACGAAGGTCAGGACAAAACGGTCGAATTCGGCGCGCATCGGGTGTTCGGGATCGGCCCTCACCTCGTCGAGCAGCGAACCGGCGGAGGCGACGATCTTCTTCAGCAGATAGGCGTCGGCGCGAAAAAGGTTGAACAGCGACGGCAGTTCCTCGCGGATCTTCTCCCGCATGCTCGCCAGCGCCTGCTCGTCGCTCAAAAAGCGGCCGACGACCTTGGTGAATTCGTCGAACAGCCTTTGGTGGCGGCGGTCGTCGGTCAGGGCCGACAGCAACTCGGCGGCGAGCGGCGCCAGCGGCACCTTTTCGATCTGCTCCAGCATGCGGCTGGTGACGAAGCCGCGCAGGCCCGATTGCTTGACGGCCGCCAGCGTCTGCGGCACCAGCCGGCCGACGAAATGCGATAGATCGGCGGCGCGGTTGGGGTCGGCCAGCCAGTCGGCGACGAGCGCGGAAAAGTCGACCTCGGCAAGCTTTTCGCGCACCGGCTCGGGCGCCAGGAAATTGACCTCGATGAAGCGGCCGAGATTGTCGGCGATGCGGTTCTGGTTCTCCGGAATGATGGCGGTGTGCGGGATCGGCAGGCCGAGCGGCCGCCTGAACAGCGCTACCACCGCATACCAGTCGGCCAGCCCGCCAATCGTCGCCGCCTCGGCGAAAGCGGCGACGAACCCCAGCCACGGATAGTGGCCCTCGAAGGACTTGGCCACCGCAAAGATGAGGACGCAGAGCGCGAGCGCCGCGGTGGCGACGAACTTGGTGCGCCGAAGCGCCGAAAGATTGGCGTCCGCGTCGGCATCGAACCGGGCGGATGCCAAAGTCGGTGCTGATTGTGACATGGATGAACTACTCCTGGTCGATCTCGCGGACTTAATTTAGTAATCCGCCCGCCCGAATGCGCCCCAGATTAATCGGGGTGATGTTTTGCACGACCCTGCACACAAACTTGACAAAAAAATTCACCTATTATGCGATGCTTGTCTGGAATTATTCCAAGGTATAGGCCATATTAGGCTTGAGCTAATGCTTCGTGAGGACAAAATGCGGCTGACACGCCAGACCAATTACGCCATGCGCATCCTGATGTATTGCGCCGCGAACACCGATCGGCTGAGCCGCATCCCAGAGATCGCGGCCGCCTATTCGGTGTCTGAACTTTTTCTCTTCAAGATCCTGCAGCCTTTGGTCGAGCATGGTCTGGTCGAGACGGTGCGCGGCAGGAACGGCGGCGTCAGGCTCGGCCGCGAGGCCGAATCCATCACGCTGTTCGACGTCGTGCGCGTGACCGAAGAGAGCTTCGCCATGGCCGAATGCTTCGAGAACGATGCCGCCGAATGTCCGCTGGTCGACAGTTGCGCGCTGAATTCGGCGCTTCGCGAGGCGCTCAACGCCTTCTTCGCCGTGCTTGAGCGCTACACGATCGCCGACATGGTGGCGGCGCGTCCGAATGTGCGACACCTGCTCGGCATCGACATGCTGGTGCAAAGGGCGCCGGCCGCCTGATCCTGGTCGCATCGCGGTTTGGCTAGGTCTGTTGAGATTCAGGTCAGGCCGAGCCGGAGTCGAAGACGGGCGCGAAGCGACCAAACAGGTGGGTTCCGAGAACCGGAACGGAGCGTACGTTTGGGTACGTGAGTACGGAAGCGCAGGAAATCGCCATTTGCAGGCCGGCATCACCTGAATATCAACAGACCGACTGCGGCAATACGAACGGCATGTCTCCGGCCGGCAGCACGCCTACCCTCAGCCGGCAATCGAACACTTTTTCGATCAGATCGTCGCTCAGCACGTCCTGCGGTGAGCCAGTGGCGGCTAGCCTGCCGCGATGCATGACGAAAATCCGGTCGGCATACATGGCCGTCAAATTGAGGTCGTGCAGGATGGCGACCACGCCGCCGCCCCGTCTGGCGAAGTCGCGGGCGATGTTCATGATGATCAATTGGTGCTTGATATCGAGGCTGGAAACCGGCTCGTCGAGGAAGAGATAGCGCGGTTTGCCGTCGAGGACCGGCGCCCAGACCTGGCAGAGCACGCGGGCCAACTGCACGCGCTGCTGCTCGCCGCCCGAAAGCTCCTGGTAGAAACGGCCGGCAAAGCCGTCGAGGTCGACCCGCGCCAGCGCCCGTTCGGGCAGGCGCTCGTCCTCACCGGGAAGCGCGCCCGAGCGCCCGCCGAGCAGGCCGAGCCTGACGATCTCGCGCACCGTGAAGGGAAAGGACAACGTCGTCGCCTGCGGCAGGACGGCGCGCATCGTCGCGGCCTCGACCGGTTTCATCACCGAGAGGTCGCGGCCGTTGATGGTGACCTCTCCCGAATAGGCAAGATCGCCGGACAGCGCCCTCAGGAAGGTCGTCTTGCCCGAACCATTGGGGCCGACGATGGCCGCGATTTCGCCGGGCCGCATGTCGAAATCGACATTGGCGACGATACGCTTGCCGCCGATCGCCACCGAGACATCCCGCGCATCGATCATAAAAACCCTCTCACAGGTCGATGACCCCACGCTTGCGCAGCAGGATCCAGAGGAAGAACGGAGCGCCCGCGATCGCGGTGACGATGCCGATCGGCAGCTCGGCCGGCGCAACGATGGTGCGGGCGATGGCATCGGCCAGAAGCAGCAGGCAAGCGCCAAGCAGGGCCGACGCCGGCAGCAAATAACGGTTGTCCGGGCCGATAGCCAAGCGCAACAGATGCGGCACCACGATGCCGACAAAGCCGATGCCGCCGCTGACCGCGACAGATGCCCCGACCGCCGCCGAAACGCCGATGATTGCAGTGTATTTCAGCCGCTGCACCGGGATGCCGAGATGGCCGGCGGTGGCTTCGCCCAGTGCCAGCGCGTTGAGGCCGCGCGCCAGGAACGGCATCGCCGCCAACGCCAGCACGATGATCGGCCCGACTGAGCCGATTTTTTGCCAGGTCGCGCCGGCGAGCGAGCCGAGCTGCCAGAAGGTCAGGTCGCGCAACTGCCGGTCGTCGGCCATGAAGATCAGGATGCCGGTCAGCGCCATGGCAAGGGCAGCCAGCGCAATACCGGCGAGCAGCATGGTGGCAACCGAGGTTCGGCCTTGCCGGGTGGCGACCTGATAGAGCACCAATGTCGTCGCCAGCCCGCCGCAGAACGCGGCAAGCGGCAGAGCGAGCGTGCCCAGCACCGAAGTTATCGGCGCCAGCACCGTGGCGCCAAGCACGATGACGGCCACCGCGCCGAGGCTCGACCCAGCCGAAACCCCGATGAGACCGGGATCTGCCAGCGGGTTGCGGAACAGCCCTTGCATGACCGCGCCGGAGACGGCAAGCGCGGCGCCGATCAGCACACCGAGGATGACGCGCGGCAGGCGGATATCGTAGACGATCAGGCGGTCGCGGGCGCTCAGCGCCTCATTGCCGGGTGCTGCGCCCAACAGCCAGTCGCCGACGACGCTGACGGCGGAGGCATCGGATGCGCCTGATGTCAGCGACAGCAGGACGGCAACGGCAAGTCCCAGGCATAAAAGCAGAATGACGATGCGCGCCCGCCCCGAACGGTCGCCGTCGGATGCTGTCGCCATGGTGCCCGCACCAGCGATCGATTGATCCACCATTGGAAGCCCGCTCAGTCCGCGGCCTGATCGCCATAAAGCGAGGCGGCAAGGTCGTGGATGACGTCGGCCGTGCGCGGCCCGAAGCCGAGCAGATAGCCGCCATCCATGCGGATCACCTTGCGCGCCGCACCCGCCGGCGTCGACAAGATGGCCGGGTTCGCGAACAATTCGTCATCGGATGCGGCGGGACCGGCATTGTTCATTATCAGGATCACGTCCGGCTTGGCGGTGATAACAGCCTCGTCGGACAATTGCTTGTAGCCGGAATAGCCGTCAACCGCGTTGACACCGCCCGAAAGCTTGATGATGCCGTCGGCGGCAGTCTCGCTGCCGGATGCGAGTATCTTGCCACCCTGCATCGACAGCACGAACAGGACGCGCTTGCGTTCCTTGATCGAAGCGGTCTGCTTTTCGGCGGCCTTCAGCTTGGCATCGATCTCGGCTGCCAGCGCATCGGCCTTGGCGTCCACGCCAAGCGCCTTGCCGACGATATGGATCTTTTCGAGAATGCCTTCATGGTCGTAGCGCTCGGGCACCTCGATGAATGGAATGCTCGTTTTCTTCAGCACGTCGACCGCTTGCTTCGGCCCGCTGCCGTGCAGCGCCAGGATGCCTGACGGATTGACCGACAGGACGCCTTCCGGCGACAGCTGGCGCATGTAGCCGACATCAGGCAGCTTGAGCGCCGCCTCGGGATAACGGCTGGTCGAATCGCGGGCGACCAGCCGATCCTGCTCGCCGAGCGCAAAGACGATCTCGGTGATCGAACCGCCGATGGCCGCTATCTTCGACGGGTCCGCAAAGACCTCCGTGCCTTCGGCGGCACGGGCCGGCAGCAATGCGGCAAAGGCCAGGGCAAGGCCGATCGCGGCCCCAAGCGTCGTTCTGAAAACACGCGCCCGTTTAAGCAAAGGAGCCATTGTCGTTGTCCTCAGGCTGCGGTCGGGCTTGGAATGCGCGGCAGGTTCTCTGCCAGAAACCGCCAGTCCTCGCGCTCGCTTTCACCTTCATGGCGCTTACCGAAGAACTGGATGATCATCTTGCCGTCGGCGCCATAGGCTTCGAGAGACGTGACGTGGCCATCCTTGGTCGGTTTGCGCACGGCCCAGACCTCATGGATGTGGCCGGTCCGCAGATGCAGGTGGAAGGTCTCGTCCAGCACGTTGATCCATGGCCCCATCGGCTTGATAGACTTGATTGGGCCCGAATGGATCTGGATGCAGCCGCGATTGCCGACAAAGCACATGATCGGCATCTCGCCCTCGGCGGCATGGTGGAACATGGCGCTGACGGCATCGTTGTCGAGCAGCCAGGCGTAATCCTGGCCGACCATGCGCATCGCCTGGCGGCGGTCGAGCTTGAGCGTCTTCAGCATGCCGAAGAACTGGTGCACGTCAGTCAGGCGGCTCCAGCGGTCGCGCAGATCGTCGACATCAGCGGAAGCGTCGGAAGCCTCGGTCTCGTCGGCAAATCCGCCGTCTGAAATTGCGACCGTCGACTCCTCGTTTGGCGATTCGAGCTCGGCCACCAGCTTCTGATAGGCATAGAGGTTGGACGCGGGCCGCAGATGCACCTTGTGCACCGCCTCGCCTGCCGCATCGAAGAACTGCAGGCTGCGCCTGATATCGCCGCCGTCGCGCTTTTCGACGGCAAAGCCGTGCGTCCAGACTTTCGGGAAGATGCGCAGATCGATGTTCTCGCCAAGCACCATGGCATTGTGGTTGCCGGTGACGACTTTGTCGTAGACGCCGATCTTCTCGTGAACAGCGCTTTCGTTACGCGTCAGCGCCATGACCTCGCCGACGGCTTCGAGGCCGGTCAGAAGATCGTTGACGCGCGGCTCGACGCGGACGACGCCGTCGCCGCAATGCGCGGCGACCAGCTCGGCCTCCGAAATGCCGAGTTGGGCGGCGAGATCGCGCTCGCGCGTCTTCGGATTGTCTGCCCGCGCCCACCGGATCTCGTGCGGAGCGGGTTTTACGCGCTGGTCCATCTCTTAGATACCTACTCTTGCCTACTTGTTGAGGATGAGCTTGCCCTGACGGGTGATCTTCAGCCGGTAGAGCGCTCCGTGATGCTCGATGCCGATCTCGTGCTCGCCTTGGAACAGCGTGTTGCTGGACAGGGTTCTCACGGTCAACGGAACCCGGTCGAAACGAGCCGAATTGTCGTCGGAACGGCGGACGCGATAGCGAAAGTCACTGGGATTGTGCGTGTTCATCTGGTTCGATCCCTTTCCTGTGCCGGGCGTCTGGCTAGGCGTTGCGTAGATGCCGATTCATTTCTTGACTTGAATAATCATGTTTATTAGTCAGTGCAATACCGGACTAAGTGAGTCAAGATTTAAGACGCCGGACACGACGAAAAATGCCAGCAAGCTTCAAGCCAGCCAGCATCGAACCAGGCATTTTGGAGTTGGGGCATGGGGTTGGCGAATTGGGGACGGCTGGGTCTGGCGAATAGCAGCCCAGGTCCGGCGCATCAAGGTCCGGCGCATCGATCGATGGCAAAGGGCCGGTCTATGGCAACGGGAATCGCCGCACTGCTGGCGGGTGCTGCGGCGATTGCTCTGCTCACGCCGTCAGCCAACGCTCAACACGCCGCCCAACCGGCAACAGACCAGCAGCAGCCCGAACAAGCGCAGACGCCTGAAGAGGCTGCGCTGGCCCCGGCAGGCGCAACGCTGCTCGACCAGATCCTGGTCATCAGCCGCACCGGCGAGACGGCGATCGATTCCCTGGCTTCGGTCAGTCATGTCGATCAGGAGCAATTGGAACGCCGCATGGCGACCACACCTAACGAAATGCTGTTGGGTGTGCCTGGTGTAGCGGTCCAGGCGGACGCAAGGCGCGTCAGTTCAAGCATCAATATCCGTGGCTTGCAGGATTTCGGCCGCGTCGCGGTGATCGTCGACGGTGCGCGGCAGAATTTCCAGCGCTCCGATCACGGCACGCAATCGACCTTCTATATCGACCCGGAGCTCATCAAATCCGTCGATGTGATCCGCGGCCCCGTTGCCAACACCTACGGCTCGGGCGCCATTGGTGGCGTCGTCTTGTTCGAAACCAAGGACGCGGACGACTATCTTCGCGACGGCGAGACATGGGCGGCGTCTGCGACCGGGCGCTACGAGAGCAATGGCGAAGGCTGGACGACCAGCGCTGCCGGCGCATACCGTTTCAACGAGAACTGGGATGTCCTCGGCAACATCGTCTATCGCGACTATGACGACTACAAGGATGGCGGCGGCGATACGGTGAACGGCACCGGCTTCGATGTCTTGAGCGGCCTGCTCAAGACGACCATCCGCCCCACTGAAAACAGCGAACTGAAGCTGGGTTGGAATGGCACGAGCGACGGGTGGAACGAGGTCAGCGGCGGCACGCCGGTGAATGATGTCGACCTGAAAGCGAATACCTTCACGGGCCGCTACAACATCACCGACGAAGACAAGAGCTGGCTCGATCTCCACATCAACGCCTCCTACAACAAGACCGACATGGAAATGACAAGCCTTGTCCCGCAAAACCGGTTTGATCCAGTCACCGGTCTTCCCATCGTCTTGCCGGCGGGTTCGATGTCGACCTTCGATATCGGCACTTCGGGCATCGACATCTGGAACACCTCGCGGTTCGAGACCGCCGGCATTGCGCACGAGCTGACCTACGGTGGCGACTGGGTTGGCGACGACGTCGAGACGGGTGGTACCGCAGGCGGCGCCAGTTTCTATACCCCTTCGGGAAAGCGAAACGTTTCCGGCGCTTACGTCCAGGACAAGCTCACATGGGACTGGCTCGAAGTCATCGCCGGGCTGCGTTACGACAGCTACAACCTCGAAAGCGATGTCGGCGAAACCTCCGGCGACCGGTTGTCGCCGCGCATCACCGTCGGCGTCTCGCCATTCGAAACCGCCAGTCTTTCGGGACTGCAATTTTACGGCACCTATGCGGAGGGATATCGTTCCCCGTCGCTGTCGGAAACTCTCATCAGTGGCAACCATCCGGCAGGCGTCAGCTTTCCGTTTCTCCCCAATCCCGACCTGAAGCCTGAAACCGGCAAGACGGTCGAATTCGGTGTCAACTATAAGCACGACGACATCCTCGAAGCCGGCGACGCGTTTCGTTTCAAGGCGGCCTACTTCAACAACGACGTCGACGACTACATCGACGGTGTAACGCTATCGGCATTCGATCCGACCAGCGGCTGCCCATTCGGCCCCGGCATCCCGATCTGCTTCCAGTACCAGAACTTCGCAAAAGCCAAGATCCGCGGCTTTGAAATGGAAGCTGTCTATGACGCCAGCTGGGGTTTCGCCGGGCTGTCGGCCTCGATTATCGATGGCCACACCATCTCCTATGAGGGCGAGCGGGCAGACCTCGTCACCGTCCCTTCGTCCCAAGTCACCGCGCAACTCGGCTTGCGCTTTCTGGAGGATAAGCTGACCGTCGGCGGCGAGGTGCAGTACAATGGCAAGCCAAAGGGCAACGCGGTGGCCAAGGATTACACGCTGGTCAATGCCTTCGCCAGCTACCAGGCGACCGACAATTTCAAGGTCGATTTCCGCGCCGACAATTTGTTCGACGTGAAATACACCAATCCGTTGAATGCATCGGCCACGAGTGTAATTTACGAGCCCGGCGTCACGCTGAAGCTGGCGGCGACAATGCGATTTGGAGGCTGACGACAATGGCAAGCTTGACGGCATCGCTTCGCCTGCTGACCTCGGTGCTGGCAATGCCGCTTGTGATGGGTCCGGCGTGGGCGCAAGAGTCCGCGCCGGTCCCTGGTCTCACGCTTGAACTCAACGGCGCACAACCTTCCGACAAGGGCTGCCGTTTGACGTTCGTGGTCAACAACACTCTCGGCGCCGACCTCTCGAAAGCGGCGTTCGAGATCGCGCTGTTCAACGAGGCTGGCGTCGTCGACCGGCTGACCGTGCTCGACTTCAAGGACCTGCCGGCGGGCAAGACCAAGGTGACGCGTTTCGATCTTGCAGGCGCCGACTGCGCCAAGGTCAGCCGCGTGCTGATCAACAGCGCGACCGAATGCGCCGGCACCGGCATCGAGCCGGACGCTTGCATGCGCAGGCTGAAGACCGAGACCAAGACCGGCATCGCCTTCGGGGTCTGAGAACGCAGTGGGACTGGAGCCCGCGCTCGGACGGAACATCGTGGCATGGCCGCTGGCCGGACCGTTGCCGCCGAGGGCAAATGATCTTGATTTGACAAGCGGGCCGCTGCAGTTTCCGTTCCGCGACATGCAGGAAATCAGTCCCCTCCCTAACGTCGGCGGCGAGCTGGCCATAGCACCGGCCGAGCCCCAGGCGACGCCATTTGCCCGGAACCGCAAGTGGGTGCTGGCGATTGTCACTTCCTGCCTTCTCCACGCCGCGGTGGCGGCGGTTTTCCTGTTATCGCCGGCCGGGACATTTGACTTCCAGGATGCCACTCAGTCGGAAGGCAGCGATCAGTCGGGCGCCAACGTGGTTGGCAGCGCCCTGGATCGGGAAGCGCAGGCAATGAAGGTCACATTGGTGCCGAACCCGCAGCCGACCAAACCAGCGGCGGCAAAGAAACCGGTGCCGCCAACAATGCCTCCTCAGCCCGCCAAAGAAGCGACGAAGCCGCCCCTTGAACCTTCCCCGGAAGCTGTCAAACAGTCGGCGGCCCTGCCAGACATATTGGCGTCCGGGGTCTCCGATGACCAGAGCGCGGCCCCAAAGCGCCCAGTACAACCAACTGTTCAGACAGAAAGCACCAAAGCGCCTGCTGTGTTTGCCGGGCAGCCGCCGATCCCCAGCGCCAGACCAAGCCCACCAATGCCTCCTTCAAGGACAAGCGAAGCAGATGAGAAGCGCGGCACGGCAGATGGCCGGGACCGCTCTGCTCGGGCGGCGAGTAAGGGCAAGAGACAAAATGAAGCAGGTATTGCGGCGGAATCCAGCTACCGCAGCGACGTCATAAGAAAGCTCAGCCGTGTCAATCGCAGCGTCCCGCCCTCGGTGCAAGCAACCGCCCGCAACAATGCAATTGTCACATTCGTCATTGGCAGCCGTGGCGGCATCAATGAGCTGCGCATCCTAGAGAGTTCTGGTTCGGAAGATTTCGATCAGGTCGTGCTCGGTATCGTGAGGAAGGCAGCCCCCTTTCCTCCCATCCCGACAAAAGTCGGCAACAATCTGGTGTTTACAGGTGCGATCGGTCCGTTTTGAGAATCTTCACCTCGTCGTTTCCATCTACGGTCACAGTTCACCAATCCCGAAAGGACAGCCCAATGTACATCGCCATGAACCGCTTCAAAGTCCAGAACGGCTCTGAGGACGCCTTCGAGGACGTCTGGAAGAACCGTGATTCGAGCCTTTCGGAGATGAAAGGTTTCAAGGAATTTCATCTGCTGCGCGGTCCGGTCAACGAGGCCGAAGGTTACACGCTGTTCGCCTCGCACACCGTATGGGCGAGCCATGAGGATTTCGTCGCCTGGACCAAATCCGAGAATTTCCGCGCGGCGCACCGCAATACCGGCACCACCAAGGTGCACTATCTCGACCATCCGCAGTTCGAAGGCTTTTCGGTCGTCGAGGGCGCGTGACATGGCCTTGCCCGCAGCCGACCCGGCGCGCAGCATTCCCGTGCTGGCCTCGCCCGACATCAAGGCGACGCGCGATTTCTACCGCGACCAGCTCGGTTTCGGCATCGTCGGGCCCGAGATGGACGACTATCTCATCATGCGCCGCAACGAGATGGAGATTCACTTCTGGAAGAGCGACGACCGCAAGCTGCCGGAAGTGTCGTCCTGCTACATCAGAGGCGGCGAGGTGCCGGCGCTGCATGCCGAATTTTCGGCGCGCGGCGTCGAGAAACTCAGCCCTTTCACCGTTCGCCCGTGGAACATGAAGGAATTCTATGTCTGGGACCCGCATGGCAATCTGCTGAGGTTCGGCTGCGCGCCCGAAGAAGTGTGAAGCTTCCGGGCCTGCCGGTTCTCAGGCCTTGCCGAACAATCGTCGCAGCGCCCAAACCAGGCGCTTGGCGAAGCGCTTGCGCAGCCGTCGCAAACGGCTTCGGCGACCAAGAAATGGCATGACACGCGGATCGTCGCCGAGGCTGCCAAACCGCTTGGCGTGCTGCGACAGGAATCCGGGCACAAAACCCCGGCCATTGGCGGCGGCGAGCTGCTCTGCACTGGCCACGACGTAGTCGACGATATCATTCGCCATGACCATCTCATGCGCTCGGTATGCCAGCGATTGCTGCACATTGCCGCCGGTGTAGGCGATGTTGGTGGATGCGTTGGCCCCGTGCAGGCGGTAGAGGCCGAGACATTCCGACAGGAGCAGGCTGCCGGCCGCCAGATGCGCACATGTCGCCGCGAGATAGTCGGTCCCTATCCTGGCCTTGAACGGGAACGCCAGAACCGGTTCCAGCGCGGCGCGCCGAAAGACCATCGACGATGTCGGCGCCCACATCCAGCCATAGGCGCCGGGCTTGAAATACGTGATCGGATGGTCCGAAACATAGCCGATCTCCGGCGCCATCGCGCCAAGCTGTTTGCCGGGGATGATGCCGACGCCAGGTCCGTCCAGACTGGAACGCGGCTTTCGCAATTGAATATAGGTGCCAGCCAGCAAGCTGCGATCGCGGTCGACCAGAAAGACATCGGAACTGGACAGCGATGCCGGGCGCATCGCATTCAAATGGGCCGCAAGGTGCGCCACGAGAAAATTCGGCAACCAGATATCGTCGGCATCGAGAAACGCCACGAACGGCGCGTCGCTTGCGGCAAAACCATCGCGGAAAGATTCAAGCTGGCCGCCATTTTGCGAACGCGCCAACAGGCTGAAGCGCGGGTCATCGATCGCTTCGAGTAGCCGGCGGATGTGATCGGCCGAGCCGTCGGTCGAAGCGTCGTCGACGATGACGCAGTGCCATTTCTGATAGGTCTGCGCCAGAACCGAGCGGATCGCATCCTCAATATAGTCGCGATAATTGTGACATGTGATGACCACGCCGACACGCGGAAGCTCAAACCGTGGTGGCTGCATCTGTTCGGCCTCGCCCCTGTCGAGTTGCCCACTTGTTAGTCGACGTGGCTTCTTGTCAACACGAGGCACTTTCGCGGCAAGCGGGCCTTGGGGGAATCTTACGCCGCGGCCAGCAGGCTGGCATTGCCGCCCGCAGCCGTGGTGTCGACGCAGACGGCGCGCTCATGCGCATAGGCCGCCGGGTTGAGCACTTCGCTGACCAGCGGCACGATCGGGCCGGCGCGGTCGGCGATCACCTTGCGCACGATACGCGCGGCCTCGGGCGTGCCGGAAAAGGCGACGACGTCGACCCGCAGCGAGCGTGCCTCGACCGGGTCCGGACGACCGTCGATGGCCGCCAGCGGCAGCCCCTTGCCGGTCAGTGACGACAGTGCAGCCGGCGCACCCGGCGCGACGGCCAGCACCGCATTGCCGGCCGCGAGCGCTTGGATCGTCTGGGCAAGCAGCGTGTCGGCGTCCGGTCCCAGGCAGAGCACACGGCCGCGCGGCGACAGCGACAGCGTGTTGGCCTCGCCCGTCGGTCCGGGCAGATCGACCTGGCCGAAATCGATGCTGGCGGCGGCACCGATGGCGGCAGCGCCCTTGCCGCGCAGATGCTTCCTCAGCACCGCCACCCGGTCCGCTCGCGTCGACCAGCCGCCGAGCGCCGGGTCGGGCAGATTGTCGGCGAGTTCGGTAGCCGTCACCTTGCGGCCGTCAAGAATAGGCGCGCCCGCCTGCGGCCCCTTGCGGAACCGCCTGAGATAATGTGGCCCCCCGGCCTTCGGTCCGGTGCCGGAAAGCCCTTCACCGCCGAACGGCTGCGAGCCGACCACGGCGCCGATCTGGTTGCGGTTGACGTAGATGTTGCCGGCATGGATGCCGTCGACGAAATGCTGGGCGCGGCCTTCAATGCGGGTGTGCAGGCCAAAGGTCAGGCCATAACCCTTGCGGTTGATCGCGGCGATCACCGCATCGATGTCGTCGGCGTCGAAGGTGGCGACATGCAGCACCGGCCCGAACACCTCGCGCTCCATCTCCTCGATGCCCTTGACCCGAAAGACATGCGGCGCCATGAAGCGGCCGTTCTTCGGCGCTTCGAGCTTGGCGATCAGCCGGCCCTGCAGACCCATTTCGGTGCAATAGTCGCGGATCGATTTTTGTGCCTCATCGTCGATGACCGGGCCGACATCGGTTGAAATCTGCCAGGGATCGCCGAGACTGAGCGCTTCCATCGCTCCCTTCAGCATCTCCAGCATCTTCTTCTCGACGTCCTTCTGCACATAGAGCACGCGCAGCGCCGAGCAGCGCTGGCCGGCACTCTGGAAGGCCGAGGCAAGGATGTCGCGCACCGCTTGTTCGGGAAGTGCGGTGGAATCGACGATCATCGCGTTCAACCCGCCGGTCTCGGCGATCAGCATGGCGTCGGGCGCGGCGGTCTCGGCCAACTGCTTTTCGATCAGCTTGGCGACCTCGGTCGAGCCGGTGAAGCAGACGCCGGCAATGCGCGGATCGGCGGTCAGCGGGCCACCGACCGACGGACCATCGCCGGGCAGAAGCTGGATGACGTCTTCCGGGACGCCGGCCTCGCGCAGCAATTCGACGGCGCGGAACGCAATCAGCGGCGTCTGCTCGGCCGGCTTGGCGATCACCGAATTGCCGGTGACGAGTGCTGCCGCGATCTGGCCGGTGAAGATGGCGAGCGGAAAATTCCACGGCGAGATGCAGGCGATCACCCCGCGCGCTTCCGTGCCGGGTTCGGCGTTGGCAGCCTCGGCCGCGTAATAGCGCAGGAAATCGACCGCTTCGCGCACTTCGGCGACGCCGTCGGCCAGCGATTTGCCGGCCTCGCGGCTGGCGAGCGCGAAGAACTCGACGGCATTGGCTTCGTAGAGATCGGCGGCGCGGTTGAGGATGGCGGCGCGCTCGGGAACGGCACGTCTTGCCCATGCCGGCTGCGCCTCCACGGCGATGCGCAGGGCGGTCGCGACCTGCTTGGCGCTGGCCTCGCTGACCGTGCCGACCACCTCGTCGGGTTTTGCCGGATTGACCACCGGACGCTGCTTGCCGTAGCCGGCGGCCCGCGTGATCGGCTTGGCGTGCCAGCGGTCCGGGCCGGAAAACTCGGTCTTCGCCTGGTCGATCGCGGCCAGGGTCACCGGATCAGTGATGTCGAATCCCTTCGAATTGCGTCGGCTGGCACCAAAGATCGCCGATGGTCGCGCGATCGCCGGATTGGCGGCGGGACCCTGTTTCTCGACGGTTTCGAGCGGGTCGCGGGCAATATCCTCCGGCTCGACCTCCTCGTCGGTGAGCTGGTGGACGAAGGAGGAGTTGGCGCCGTTCTCCAGCAGCCGGCGGACCAGGTAGGCAAGCAGGTCGGAATGCGCGCCGACCGGCGCATAGATGCGGCAGCGCGTGCCTTCTGCGCGCCGCACCGTCTCGTGCAGCGCTTCGCCCATGCCGTGCAGGCGCTGGAACTCGAAGGAGTCACGATCCCCGGCCATCGACAGGATGGCGGCGACGGTGTGGGCGTTGTGAGTGGCGAATTGCGGATAGATGCGGTCGGTCATCGACAGCAGCTTTTTCGCGCAGGCCAGGTAGGACACATCTGTGTTGGCCTTGCGGGTGAAGACCGGATAGCCGTCGAGCCCGAGCGTCTGCGCTCGCTTGATCTCGGTATCCCAATAGGCGCCCTTGACCAGCCGCACCATGATGGTGCGATCGTATTTCTTCGCCAGCGCATAGAGCCAGTCGATGGTGAAGGCTGCGCGCGGACCATAGGCCTGGACGACGACGCCAAAACCGTTCCAGCCGGCAAGCTCCGGCTCGGCCAGCACCCGTTCGATGACGTCGAGCGACAGGTCGAGGCGATCGGCCTCCTCGGCGTCGACGTTGAGGCCCATGCGCGAATGACGCGCCGCCAGCGCCAGCGACAAAAGCCGCGCGGCCATCACAGGCAGCATCTTTTCCTTCTGCGTTATCTCATAGCGCGGGTGCAGCGCCGAAAGCTTGACCGAGATGCCATGGTTCTGGCGGATGTCAGGGCCGTTGGCGCCGGCATCGAGCGAGGAGATGGCGTCGGCATAGGCCTTGAGATAACGCAAGGCATCGGCCTCTGTTCGAGCCGCCTCGCCCAGCATATCGAAAGAATAGAGATAGCCCTTCTGGGTCATCGGCCGGCCGCGCTTGACGGCCTCGGCAATCGTGCGGCCGAGCACGAACTGCTCGCCCATTTCACGCATGGCGGCGGCGACTGCCTTGCGGATGACCGGCTCGCCCAGCCGGCGCACCATGGCGCGCAGCGTGCCTTCGATGCCGCCCTCGCCTTCGTCGAGCACCCGGCCTGTCAGCATCAGCGCCCAGGTCGACGCATTGATGAAGATCGAGCTCGAGCCGCCTGAATGCGCCGACCAGTCATGCGGCGCGATCTTATCGGCGATGAGGTCATCCATCGTCTCGGTGTCGGGCACCCGCAGCAGCGCTTCGGCCAAGCACATAAGCGCGACGCCCT
This sequence comes from Mesorhizobium mediterraneum, assembly GCF_002284565.1. Taxonomy (GTDB): domain Bacteria; phylum Pseudomonadota; class Alphaproteobacteria; order Rhizobiales; family Rhizobiaceae; genus Mesorhizobium; species Mesorhizobium mediterraneum. The sequence goes on from NZ_NPKI01000027.1 coordinate 19,360, forward strand.
CCTTGGTGGAGAGGCCATAGGCGGACAGGAAGACCTCCATCAGCCGTGGATCGGACGAGCCGCGCACCGCCCGCACCAGATCGGCGGCGCGGGCCGAGATCGCCTTTCGGTCTTTCCCCGAAAGCCCCGTCGCCTCGGCCAGCCGCTTCACGGCCTCGTCTTCATCAGGCAAATAATTGGCACGGATCTGCTGGCGGATGGCTTCGAGCGCTGGCATGACGGTCCTGTAGAGCGAGCATCAGGGAGCGGGCCGGCGGTCACCGGGCCGAATGGCGCAAGCTAACATAAACCTTGATCTCAGTCGGTCCAAAGAAATCGACAGTGCAGGCCGATTGATCTATCATGATGACTGATCCCCGCCAATTGACCAGAATTTCAATGACAGAAGACCAATTGGACCGCATCGACAGGAACATCCTGTCGGCGCTAGGCAGCAATGGCCGGCTTTCCATGTCGGAACTCGCGGCAAAAGTCGGGCTGTCGAAGACGCCGGTGCAGGCGCGGGTCAAGCGGCTGGAAAAGGACGGCTTTATCAGGGGCTACCAGGCGATCATCGACCGCGAGCGCATGGGCGAAGGCCATGTCGCTTTCGTCCAGGTGAAACTGTCGGACACCCGCTCAGCCGCGCTCGATGCGTTCAACCGCGCGGTGCAGGCGGTGCCGGAGATCGAGCAGTGCCATATGATGGCGTCGAGCTTCGACTATCTGCTGAAGGTCCGCACCACGGACATCGCCGCCTATCGCCGTGTGCTCGGCGAGCGCATCTCGGCCCTGCCCCACGTCGCCCAGACCTCGACCTTCGTGGCGATGGAGACGGTGAAAGACCGGTAGGCGCGCTGTTGCGGTAACGTCGGCGGGACAGCGCCCCTCTGTCCTGCCGGACAGAGGGGGGCGCGAAGGATCGCTACCGAGTAGCCTTTCTGAGCCGTTCACTCGGCCAGCGTCTTCAGGAACGCCACCACCGCCCCACGCTCGCGGTCCGAAAGCTGCAGTGGGTGGACCTCGGACACACCCTCGACACTGGTCGGCGCCTTCGAATAATGCGCCACCACTTCGTCAAGCGACGAGAACTGCCCGGCATGCATGTAAGGCGGCCGGGTGGCGGCGCCGCGCAGCGACGGTGTCTTGTAGGCGCGGACCAGTTCCGGTCCGGCCTTGACCATGAAGCGCAGCTCGCCGCAGGCGCTGGCGTCGCCATCGCGAAAGGCGCCGAAACAGTTGAACGGATCGGCCTCGACTTGGCGTACCGCATCTATGCGGCCGCGATCCGGCGGCAAATTCGCAACCGGCGGCACGCCGGTGTTGTGAAAACTGCTGTCGGTGAAGCGCGGCCCGGTGTGGCATGTCACGCAACTGGCTTTGCCGATGAACAGTTTCAGCCCGAGGATTTCCTCAGGCGAAAAGGCATCGTCGCCTTGCGGCTGTATACCGGTAGCCAAGGCGGCGGCGAACCGGTCGAAGCGCGTCTGCGGCGGCGCGATCGATCGCTCGAAGGCGGCGATCGCCTTGCCGATATTGGCGAAGACGCGGTTGACGGCCTCGGCCTGCGCAGCGGACATGGCGTTCCACGCCGCTTTCTCGGCATCGCTGCCGAGCGGACTGGCATTGGCCGGCACGGTCGAAAGGTCGGGCAGCGGCCCGAAGATGCGCTCATAGCGCTCGCCGAATCGCGCCTTGATATAGTGCGCGTAGGCGGCGCGATTGCCGGCCTGCTCCAGCGGATTTTCCAGCGGCGTCAGCGCCTGCGCCCAAAGACTGTCGCGCCGCCCGTCCCAGAAGAACCATGGATCATGCGCGACGCCGGCCAGCGGCATGGTGCGCCGGTTGGTGCGGCCGACGCCGACCGCTTGCGGCAGGTCGTCCTGGAACTGCCGGTCGATCTTGTGGCAGGTCGAGCAGGAAACCTTGCCATCGCCGCTCATCCCGACCTCGAAGAACAGCGTCGAGCCAAGCGCGGCGGCGGCCGGCACATCGGCGAAGCGGTTGGTGGTGTCGGTTTTCAGCGGCGGCAGCGCCGACAGTGCCAGTGAGGCGATGGTCTTCTTTTCGGCATCGGAAAACTCCGGCTTGCCGCAGCCGGCAAGCACGGCCATCGCCAGCAGCGCGAGAAGACGCGAGAATCGGCTCATCTTGCTCTAGCGCTCACAGCAGCACATTGAAGACGACCGTGTCGGATCCGGCCGCCGCGGAAATGGCGAAATGCAATTGCCACAATCCGCTCATCGTGAATTTCACCCCGTCGATGCGATAGCACCCGTTGCCCAGGTAGTCGGTCGCCTGCGGGCTGGTCGGCAGGCCGTGCCTGTGCTGCGGCATGCCCCCGGAAATCGTGATCGCTGCCCCTTCCACCGGGGTTCCCGCACCTGTCTTGAGGGTCAGCAGCCAGGATTGCAGCTCGCCTTGCCGGATAGCGCCCCGCTCCGGTTCGAAACTGGCCACAAACAGCCCGTGCGCTGTCTTTTTCGAGCGCGCAATCTCGGAGCTGGCAAGCCGAGGCGCTTGCGGCGCCGTCAGATAGACGGCGGCAAGAATGCCAGCCAGCAAGGCGGCCAGACCAAGACCTGCCAAAACATAACGCCATAACGATGCCAAACCGTTTCCTCTTCCGGAGATAACGTCTCGCTGGGCAGATTGCGTCCCGCCGCTCAGTTGAGAAAACACATCTGGCGCAAAATCCGCTGACGCCAAGCATGGCGCTGCCGGCCGCAAAAAGCTACAGCACCGGAATCACGCGGAGAGAGATACATGACAGGAAACGGCGTCGCCTCGATCGGTGAATGCATGCTCGAACTTTCAGGCCAGGCCGGGCCGAACTGGCGCATGGGCTTTGCCGGCGACACGTTCAACACACTGTGGGCGCTGCATGCGCTGAGCGGCGACCGGCCGGCAACCTATGTGTCGGCCTTCGGCGACGACCCGTTCTCGCGCGACCAGATCGGTTTCTTCGGCGAAAATGGCATCGGCATCGGCGCCAGCCCGATCATAGCAGGCGCCCGGCCCGGCCTCTATGCGATCACGCTGACCGGCGCCGAACGCTCCTTCACCTATTGGCGCGGTGATGCGGCCGCACGGCAGCTTGCCTCCGACGCGGTTGCCTTGGCGAAAAGCCTTGAAAATCAGGCGCTTGTTTACTTCTCCGGAATCACTTTGGCAATTCTGAACGACGGCGCGCGCAAGACCCTGCTGGCGGCGGTGGCCAAGGCGCGCGCCGCCGGCTCGCTTGTCGCCTTCGATCCCAACTACCGGCCGCGGTTGTGGCACCGGCGCGAGGAAGCGCAGGCAGCGATCCTCGATGCGCTCGCAGTCACCGACATCGCGCTGCCGACCTTTCCCGACGAGCAAATGCTGTTCGGCGACGCCGCACCGCAGGCAACCGCCGAGCGGCTGGGAGAGCTGGTCGGCGAAGTCGTCGTCAAGAATGGCGAGGAGCCGGCACTGATCGCCGCAAGCGGAATGCTACGGCCCGTTCCGGCCGTGCATGTCACCGCCCCCGTCGACACGACCGGCGCCGGCGATTCCTTCAATGGCGCCTATCTCGCCGCCCGGCTTGCCGGTCATGCCCCGACCGAGGCCGTGCTGCGCGCGCATCGCGTCGCCGCAGCTGTCGTCCAGGTGCGCGGCGCGCTGGCGCCGTTCGAGACGTTAAGGGCAGCGTTCGAAGATTAGCATCAAAACGCAATCAGACCGGCTGCCGCCAATGGGCGGCAACCTTGCAGCCCAAGGCGGTCGCTATCCGCGCTTTTCGATGACGCCATATAGGACGTTGCGGTTCTCGCCAAAGAACACCTGCGCCTCGACGGTGTTGCGGTCGACGCTGGCATTGATGATGTCCCACATATCGGCCTCCGACCGCAGCAGCAGCAGCCAGTTCATGAACGTCTCCCGGTAGCCGGCGTCGGGGTTGCCCTCTGCGTAGTTCGCGAACAGGAATGTCCCGTTCGGCTTCAACATCTGCAGGCAGGTCTTCGTGAGCTTCACGGCGACGTTGTGCGCAAGGTAGTCGTAGAGGCCAGAGGCGTAGATGAAGTCGAACTTGCCAAGCTTGTGGCCCCTCGTGAGCACGGTTCGTACCGAGCCGTCGATGGCCTCGACCGCGGTGCCCTGGAAGTCGCGCGTGATCAATCCAACGCTCTGAGGATCCTGATCGAGCGCAACCCAGCGCTTGAGACGGCCCTCTTGTAAGGCGGCCGAGCGATTGGCCTCCCGTAAATGGCCGGCCGCAATCGCCAGGACCTCGGCTTGCGGTCCATTCTTGGCCGCAATCTCATCGACATACCGGGTTAAAAGATCGCGTCGCTCCCGTGCCGCGATGCACGACGGTACATCCTTGGTGTGGCTATAGAGTGCCTTGCCGATCTCCGAGGCGCTTGCCACGCTCTCGGCCACGTGCGGATCACAATAGATATAGTCGAGCAACTGCGCGTCGCCAGAATAACCTCTTGGCTTGTCATGGGACCACCGCGTGAGCGGATCCTCGAGAAAGTACTCCAAGATCGGGTGGTTCTGCACTACCGGTATCAATGCTTGCCAAACGTCCGGATGAACCTTGGAACGGGTTGCGTCGAGGTACGACATCAGCCGACGGATGATCTCCGCCGGGTCCTTTCGTTGCTCGACTTGCTGGTGTGTCGCGTGGAGAATGAGCGCAAGCTCTACGCGGGCGGTTTCGAACGCTTCGCTGTGAAGACCGAGCTTTCTTCGAGGGAGACTGGCGGCGATCATCTCGGCAGTAATCAGACTTTTGCCATCAAGGATGGTTGCCACCGCAGACTCCATAATTACAATTAGTTAGATATTATCTAGATATTGCGTAAAATTTTATCTTTGCCAAGGCACATCCCTGGCATTTTAGCGGTGTCGTTAATTTCCCGCCAACCATCCTAGTTGTTTGAACGCCTTGCGGTTCGGATTCCCGATACGAGTTAACGAAAACCTATTTGCGCGGCTGCATATTGTTTGCGAGGCGCCGCAATCGCTGTCGCCTGAGGAGTCGGCCGGCGTGGGGGCAGAAGCTAAAAATGAGTTCGGAATGCAAAGCCCGGTTCAAATGGGGTTTGTGGTGACGAGCGACTCCGCGTCATCCGCATTGGCCGATATAGCCGATGCGGAACCGTTCGAACCGCGCTACGAGCCGCGGTCCGACGAACTCCGCAACCTCTACCGAAAGGAATCCCAAGCGACGCGACGAACGGACGCTAGGCCAGGGCTATGGATCGCCGTTGCCATCTATCTGCTGTTTTCAGCAACCGATCTGCTGCTGATTCCGGATGTGGCAATCTATACGATCACGGCACGCTTCGTGGTCGGAGTAACTGCGCTCCTGATCTTGGAAGCACAACTTCGCCAGGGAGTCGGAACGGAATGGATTGACGTGACTTGCGCCGGAGCCATCATCTTTGGCTATGTTGGCTGGTTGTGCCCAGCGGTTATGGGTGCGGACAAGGAAAGCGTCTCTTATTATATGGTTTTCGGCACCATCTTCATGATGAGCGCTAATCTATTTTTCACATTTAAATTCAACGTGTCTATTGTAACTTCTGCTATAATATTGGTAATTTTGTATATCGTAAACTATTTTGTACCATCCACATTAACTTACAAAATGGTATTTGGAACATTCTATATCTCATGCTTCACATTTACATCTTACGTAAACTGGAAGCTGAACGAGGAGCGCTACAACGTCTTCCTGAATGCCCTCGAAGCCAAAATCCAGCACAAGGAAGCCACCGAGCGCGGACAGGCGCTGTTGAACCTGTCGAGAACCGATCCGCTTACAGGTCTGGAGAATCGGCGGGCGATTGACGAGAAGCTGCGGGACTACTGGAGCGACTGGCAGAGGTCTGGCAGCAGTTTTGTGGCGATCCTCATCGACGTGGACTTCTTCAAAAGGTTCAATGACTTTTACGGGCATCAAGAAGGTGACCGCTGCCTGATTCTTGTCGCCAATGCCCTTGCCGATATGATTAAGCAGCACAATGGCTCAATCGGCCGCTACGGCGGGGAAGAATTCATTGTCCTGGCGCGCATGGAGAAAAGAGAACAGGTCGCAGATATTGTGGAAGCCATCCGAAGCACGGTGGAGAACCTCGCGCTTCCCCACGAGCACCGGAGAGACGGTACCTCGGTTGTAACGGTGAGCGTTGGCGCTGCCTTCACCAGGGTCCAGACCGGCGCCAAGCTGGAAAAAATCATCCACGAGGCCGACCGCGCGCTCTATCTGGCAAAAGCAGGCGGTCGAAATTGTACGTGGCTGTTCGATCCAAACGATCCCCAGAGCAGCGATGAGAGCGAGAATATTGCGGCTTTGCTGAAGATCGCGATCGGCCAGGATCTCGTTTCACTCGTCTATCAGCCTATCCAAAATGTCGCGTCGGGCCGAGTTGAAGCCGTCGAGGCTCTGATGCGCCTCAAAATGCTGGATGGCACGTCGGTTCCGCCGAGCCTCTTCATTCCCGTCGCGGAACGAACTGGCGCTGTCCTGGCGCTCGGGCGCTGGGCAATTAGGACAGTGTGCACTGAGCTTCTGGCGGACGATCACGTCCGTGTCGTCAGCGTCAACGTCTCTCCAATTCAGCTCAAGACGCCCGGCTTCGCAACCTCTGTTGCGGCCATTTTGAGCGAGACCGGCGTAGCCGGCAGCAGGCTGGCCTTCGAAATCACCGAAGGGCTCGAGATGGAGATGCACTCCGACATTCTTCGCTGCATCAGCGACCTAAAGCTGCTAGGGATCAGGATATGGCTTGATGACTTCGGGACCGGCTTCGCGGGCCTCTCATGGCTTCGTCTAATCGATTTCGATACCGTGAAGATTGACCGCTCGTTTCTTCATGATTGCGGCTCCCCCAGAGGCAAGGCAATGCTGCAAGACATTATTGCGCTGGTCCGAAATCGCGGCCATAAAATCCTGGTCGAAGGGGTGGAAACCGACAAGCAGATGGCCTTCATACGTGAATTCGACATAGATGAAATCCAAGGCTTTCATGTCGGCCGCCCTGCTCCCGCCGCGAGCTTTCGAGCGAGACCGGCCACCCACAAACGCCCTTTTCTGGTCGTTAAGTCCGCATGAATAGCGGCAGAGCGATCTGAGTAGCTGCAAGCCGTCGCCGCCGCAGAAGCGCGCTGAAGACCGGGCACTATTTAACTCACAATCGAACTCACTCAGGAGCGGGCGGCGGATCGGTGGCCCTCAGACCGGCCGTCGCCGTCCGCCCGATTCACCGAACAGGCCTGGCTCACGCCTTCGTGCTGGCCTCCCGGAACGCCGCCTCTCCGGCGTCCGATACCTCGACCCATTTCTTGTCGGCCGCTGCGTCGGAGCCGTAGCTGTCGTGCCAGTTCCACCAATTGTAGGCCGGGGTCTGAGGATAGCCTTCGGGCGAGTCCTCCCAGACCTCCTGCCGGCCCAGCGGCGTGATGTCGAGGTAGTTCCAGGTGCCCCCCATCTGTTCGTCGCCGCGGTTGTCGATGAAGTAGGTGCGGAACACGCGGTCGCCGTCGCGGATGAACACGTTGTGACCATGCCACTCGTCCACGCCGAAATCGGCGTCGAAGCTGTCGGTGATGGTGAACCACGGTATCTCCCAGTCCATCCGCGCCTTCAGCCGCGTGATGTCCGCCTGCGGCGCACGCGAGACGAAGACGAGGGTGGTGTCGCGGGCGTTCAGGTGGGCGACATGGGCGACCTGGTCGGCCACCAGGGAGCAGCCGCGGCAGGCATGGTCGGGCCAGCCGAACACTCCCGGCTCGAAGAAGGCGCGGTAGACGATCAGCTGACGCCGACCGTTGAACAGGTCGAGCAGGCTCACCTTTCCGTCAGGCCCCTCGAACGCATACGTCTTCTCCACCGCCATCCACGGCATCCGCCGGCGCTCGGCGGCCAGTGCGTCACGGGCGCGGGTCTGGGCCTTTTCCTTCACGAGCAGCTTCTCGCGGGCCGCCTCCCACGCCTGCGGCGACACGACCGGTGGTGTGTGCATGGCAGGCTGTCCGCTCTTCCGTCCGTTTCCGGCTGATGCAGTCATGGCTTTGATACCTCCTGATTTGGGCGAAACCCCGCGCCTCGTTGGCCGAAGCGCGGTTTCATTCGCTGCTCTTCGCTCATGGTTAGGCATGAGGTAGTTTGGCACCGGAGAGCGGACAGCGGGAGTAACAAGTGTGGCGCTATTCCAATGGCGCCGCTGATCCCAGCCGCGGCCTGCGCAGAAGCGGGTGCTCCTGCGCCCACGCTTCAAGATATCGCGACGGCCCAGCACGGCCGCTTTCCGGGGCGGCGCCGGCGATCGACAACGGCGCTCCCGCTGTTACAGACGTAACCAAATTCCGTTCCGCTGAAATCATTCCGTAGCGAGATTCTCCGAGACAACGACGTTCTCGACACGAGAGCCGCGGAGCGCGAAGGAACTTTTTCCCTTTTGTTCACGCACAGCCGAACAGCCCGAAACCACGTGGCACGCTCCCAACCCGCAAACTCAAAATGGGAGACTAAAAATGGCTCACACGAAAACTCGCTCCGGCCGCGGCGCACCCAGCCGCCGCTTGTTTGGGTCAAGGCTGAAAAGCGTAGCAATAATCATCGTTGCCTTCAGGACGTGGCGAGAGAACGTCGCAAGACGCAGGGCCCTAGCGGATTTGACGCCCGATCAGCTGAAGGACATCGGTCATCCAGAGGCCCATGAACCTGTGCTCGACGTCGTTAAGGCCGCTCAGACCACGAACTTGATGTCGATGAGGTAAGATCAGCGCGCCAACTGTCGGCGCGGACGAGCAGGCGCAGCGCTCGCTTCGGCAAGCTCGGCGCGTAGCGAGCGAAGCTGCCGAAGGCACCTCAAGCGGCGGCCAAGTTTCTGCCTCTCGCTTCTTTCGCATCCCGAACAGGCGTCCGGCCGAACAGACGACCATATTCCCGGGTGAACTGCGACACGCTTTCATAGCCGACCGCGAACGCTGCGCTGCTCGCAGTCTTTCCCTCCGACAGCATCAGCCGCCTCGCCTCAATCAGGCGCAACTGTTTCTGGAATTGCAAGGGAGAGAGCGAGGTTACTGCGCGAAAGTGCTGGTGGAATGACGACATACTCATTCCGGCCACAGCCGCCAGGCGCTCGACTGGCAAAGACCGCGCGAACTCTGCCCGAAGCACTGCGACCGCGCGCGCCACTCGCCGCATTTGGCCGTCTGGCCACCCCAGACGACGGATCGCCGACCCGTGCCGCCCGGCCAGCAGCCAATAGTGCATCTCGCGCACAAGCTGGGCCTGTAGCACCGGGACCGATGTCGGGCGATCGAGCAGCCGCATCAAACGCAGGGCCGCGTCGGCAACCTCGGCGTCAGTCGGGTCAACCCGCACGGGCGCGTGGTCGGCCACATGCTGGGCGTCTATTTGCTCACTCAGCTCCGCGATGACCGCCGGATCGAGTTCCAGAACAAGCGAGTAGTAGGGAGCAGCGGCGCTGGCGCGGGTGATCTGGCTCACCGTCGGCACGTCCGCCGTGATCAGCAGCGAATCTCCGGCGGAGAAGGCGAAGCCCTGAGTACCCATCGTGACGTGCTTACTCCCCTGTACCACCAGACAGGCGAGCGGTCGGGAGATGTCGTAGACCAGGCCGCTAGGCGCCGTCGCCCGCACCGTGTTGAGACGCGGTATCGGGGTATGCGCAATGCCGTCTGGGCCGGCATTGGTGTCTGCATGGCGGCGGACGGCATTGAGGAGTGCGGTCATGGACCAAAACTATTCCTTTGCTGCCCGACACGCAAAGCATTTTGGAGGATTAGGCAAAAACGGTCGAGCATCCGGCAACAAAAGCCTGCCCGTTGGGCCGATATCGGCGTGGCCACAGCAGTGGTGCAAACAAAGGAGCAGGCCATGACCAAGATCACGCTCATTACTGGCGCCAGCCGCGGGCTCGGGCGCAACACCGCACTCAGCATCGCACGCCGCGGCGGTGACGTTGTCCTCACCTACCATAGCCGGAGTGAAGACGCTCGGGCCGTTGTCGCGGAGATTCAGGCAACGGGTCGCAGGGCAGTCGCCCTGCAACTCGACACCGGTGACGTTGCCACCTTCGCTTCTTTCACTGAGCGCCTGCAGGCGGCATTGCGCGAGACCTGGCAGCGCGAGACGTTCGATCATCTGGTGAACAATGCCGGCCATGGCGACATGGCAATGATCGCAGAGACGACGGAGGCGCAGTTCGACCGGCTGGTCAATGTCCACTTCAAGGGGGTGTTCTTCCTCACCCAAAAGCTGCTGCCGCTGATCGCGGACGGCGGCCGTATCGTGAACCTCTCCTCGGGCCTCACCAGGATGTCCTATCCGGGCTTCGCCGCCTACTCGGCAGTGAAGGGCGCGGTCGAGGTGCTCAGCGTTTACATGGCGAAGGAGTTGGGCGCCCGCGGCATCGCCGTCAACACGGTGGCGCCGGGCGCGATCGAAACTGATTTCCTTGGCGGCGCTGTCCGCGACATGCCCGACCTCAACAAGGTGTTCGCAGATATGATTGCACTCGGCCGCGTCGGCATGCCGGACGACATCGGGCCAATGATCGCCAGCTTGTTATCCGAGGACAATCGCTGGGTGAATGCCCAGCGGATCGAAGTGTCCGGCGGCCAAGCCATTTGACGAAGCAGGTACCACACCGTTGATTGGCGTCAGGTCCGTTGGGAGCGTCTGCTCCTTGGAGCGGACCTGCTGTCTCGGCCAGGCCGTCTGCCTAGACGGCGGACATGATCCCTTTCCGAACCGAAGGTAAGCACCGTAAAATCCGGTACCGGCTTCCAGGTCATGCGTAAGGCAGCCGGAACCGGTATTCCGTCACATGGTGATAGATCTGGCCCGGCCATAGCGTGGCCTGTGGGAAATATGGCCGGTTCGGCGCGTCCGGCCAGACCTGCGGCTCCAGGCAGAAGCCCGAAAAAGCCTTGTAATGACGTCCCTCAAGTCCCGGCGAAGGTGGCGCCAGATACTGGCCGGTATAGAGCTGGACGCCCGGCTCCGTGGTCCAGAGCTCCATCTCGACGCCGGAATTCGCGCCCTGCGCCCATGACGCCTGCCTGAGCGGCCCGCGCGTCGCGGCAAGGCAGAAATTCTGGTCGTAGGCAAGCTGCTTGCCCTCGCTCTCCATGCGCAGCGGCCGCGCCTGGCGGAAATCGAACGGCGTGTCGTCGACCGGCTTCACGACGCCGGTCGGGATCAGGTCGCCATCGACCGGAAGATAGGCGCCGGCGTTCAGCATCAGCCGGTGGTCGAGAATGTCGCCGGCGCCGCCGTCATCCAGGTTGAAATAGGAATGCTGGGTGAGGTTGCACAGCGTCGGCTCCTCGCAGGTGGCGGTCATCTCGACGCTGAGCGTGCCGGGGATTTTCAGCCGGTAGGTGCAGGTCACGTCGAGCGCGCCGGGAAAGCCCATCGTGCCGTCGGGATCATGCAAGGTCAGGGTGACAAAATCCCTGCCATGCAGCGAAACCTCCCATGGCCGGTGGGAAAAACCTTGCGAGCCGCCATGCAGCGTGTGCTTGTCGAGGAAGTTGCGCTCGGTCTGGTAGCGCTGGCCGGCGATGGTGAAGCGGCCATCGCGGATGCGGTTGGCATAGCGCCCGACGACGGCACCGAAGAAGGCCGTATCCGTTTCATAGGGTTCGAAACTGTCATAGCCGAGCACCAGCGGCGCATCGTGCCCGGCCAGGCGCAGATCCTGGATGATGGCGCCCAGCCCGATGATGTTGGCGGTTAGACCGCCGCCGCGGATGGTGAAGCGGCGGACGGCCTCGCCCGTCTGCGTCGTGCCAAAGACCTCGCCGTCCTTCATCGCCATGCCCGAAACGCCAGTTGGTTGATCGATCCCCGCCTGACCTCTCGGGCCGGCTTGGGTCCATTGATGGTCAACAGACCCTGCCCAATCAGAGGCCGAGGCCGCCGATGCAGACATATTTGGTGTCGAGATAATCCTCGATGCCCTGATGTCCGCCTTCCTTGCCGAGGCCCGATTCCTTGACGCCGCCGAACGGCGCCTCAGGCGTGGTGATGAGGCCTTCATTGACCCCGACCATGCCGTATTTCAGCCCTTCCATGACCCGGAAGGCGCGGCCGAGATCGCCCGTGTAGAAATAGCAGGCGAGGCCGAATTCGGTGTCGTTGGCGAGTGCCACGGCTTCCTCTTCGGTTTCGAACTTGAACACGGGTGCTACCGGGCCAAAGATCTCTTCCTTCATGAAGCGCATCTCCGGCGTCGCATCGGCGATCACCGTCGGCTGGAAGAACGAACCGCCCAGCGCATGGCGCTTGCCGCCGGCGACGACCTTGCCGCCCTTGGCGGTGGCATCGGCGATCAGTTCCTCGACTTTTTCGACCGCTTTCTCATCGATCAGCGGCCCCTGCTGCACGCCGTCCTCGAGGCCGGAACCGACCTTTAGCCCGTTGCTGGCGGCGGCGAGCTTTTCGACGAACTTGTCATAGACGCCAGCCTGAACCAGGAAGCGGTTGGTGCAGACGCAGGTCTGGCCGGAATTGCGGTATTTGGCGGTGATCGCGCCGGCGACGGCACGCTCGATGTCGGCGTCGTCGAAGACGATGAACGGTGCGTTGCCGCCGAGCTCCATCGACACCTTCTTGACGGTGACGGACGATTTCTGGATCAGGATCTTGCCGACCTCGGTCGAGCCGGTGAAGGTGATCTTCTTGACCAGCGGGTTGGCGCAGATCTCGTCGCCGATCTCGCCGGCGGCGCCGGTCAGGATGTTGATGACACCTTTGGGGAAGCCGACTTCCTCGGCGAGCGCGCCCCAGGCGAGGCCGGAATAAGGCGTCTGCGAGGCCGGCTTGACGACCGCGGTGCAGCCGGCTGCAAGCGCCGGGCCGAGCTTGCGGGCCAGCATCGAGGACGGGAAATTCCACGGCGTGATGGCGGCGATGACGCCGACCGGCTCCTTGGTCACCAGGATGCGGCGGTCCGCCCAGGGCGACGGCACGACATCGCCATAAGTGCGGCGGCCTTCTTCGGCGAACCACAGGATGTAGGACGCGGCCGAACCGATCTCGCCCTTCGATTCGAACAGCGACTTGCCCTGCTCGATGGTCAAGAGCTCGGCCAGCACATCCTGATTGTCCATCATCGCGTCATGCAGCTTGCGCAGCAACTTCGAACGCTCGAGCGCGGTGGTCTTGCGCCATGTCTTGAAGGCGGCGTCGGCAGCTTCGATGGCGCGGCGCGTCTCGACCTTGCCCGACTTCGGCACAGTGCCAATCTTGAGGCCTGTGGCCGGATTGTTGACGTCGACCGTCTGGCCGCTGTCGGCCTGCACCCACTCGCCATTGATGAGATTGGCCTGGCGCATGAAATGGCTGGTTTTCTGAAGCATGGTCTAGCCTCCGTTCGGCGCGCTGACGGGCCGGTATCTGGATTTCTTTGGTGGGCGTGCGCAATGGCATCGATGCCGGCACGCCTGGAGCCACTGCTCTTTACCTAGGGCAAGCCCCGCAATCAATCGCAAGATGGCATATAGGGTTTGGGCCAGCGCAAGGCGAGGCCGATTTGCGCCCAAATTGCTATCCAAACACGTTGCTATCCGAACACGTGGACGACCACCGTCAGCCAGAACGCCGTGGTGACGACGGCGCAGGCGGTGGCGATGGTCATCTGGTTCGATGCCAATGCCTGGCCGGTGTTGAATTGCGTCGCAATCAGGTAGGAATTGACCCCGGATGGCAGCGCGGCCGCCACCACCGCCACCTTCGCCGACAGCGGCGGCAGCCCAAGTAGCCAGACCAGGCCGAGCGCGACGGCCGGCATCAGCAGCAGCTTCAGCGCCGACAGCGCCAGCGCCGGCCGCACGTTGCCGGAGATGCCGAAACGGCACAGGCCAAGCCCCATTGCAAACAGCGCGACCGGTCCGGCGATGTTGGCCAACGCGTCGACCAGCCGGACTGCCAACGCCGGCAGCGGCAGATCGGCGATACGCCACACCCACCCGGCCAGGATGCCGATGATCAGCGGATTGGAGAGCATCTTTCGAAAGAAGCGCCGGATGATGCGCAGCGGATGCACATGCTCGTCACCGCGGCCAAAGATTTCAAACAGGATGATCGATGCCATGATCATCGTCGGCAGATGCACGGAAATCAGCAGCGACAGCACTTCGAATCCACTTGGCCCGAATGTGCCGAGGACGAACGGGATGCCGAGCAGGACGAGATTGGAAAAAGCCGACGACACGCCGCCAACGACCCCTGCACGCGCATCGCGCCCGAACACCCGTGTGGTGACCAGATGGCCTGCAGCCCACGTGACTGCCGCCGCTGTGAAATAGGCTCCCCAGAACGACCATGGCGCGGTGCCATGGAAATCGGCATTCACCATGGTGCGGAACAGAAGCAGCGGCATCGCCACCCCGACAGCGAATTCGGCAATGGTCTCGCCCGCCTCGGCCTTCAAATAGCCGGTGAGCCCGGCGAGATAGCCGAGCGCGACAAGACCGAAGACAAAAAGGACGGTTTCGATGAGTGGAGACATTTTTCTCCTGATAGGCGAGCCGCGATCGCAGTGCAATCGCCCCCACCTTCCGAAGCGTTCTGTCCTCGCAAACAGCCGGGATTGGTCGTGCCTTGTCTTTCAGCCGGCTTTGCCGTCCCTATATCAGGTCACCGGAACCCACCTGCGGTGACCGGAAAAGGACGTCTGATGCTTCGATTTGTGCTGGCTCTACTGCTGCTCGTCGTTCCCGCCGCGGTCCATGCGACTGAAGCCGGCTGGGCGCTGTTGCGCGACGGCGGACATGTGGTGCTGCTTCGCCATGCCATGGTCACCGGCACTACCGATCCGGCGAATTTCGACATCGAGAAATGCGCGACCCAGGTCAACCTCTCGGTGCGTGGCAAGCAGCAAGCACGCAAGATCGGCGCGCTGTTCGCCGCCCGCGCCGCGCCCATAGAGCGCATGCTGTCCAGCCGCTATTGCCGCAGCCTCGACACCGCCCGCATCGCGTTCAGAGCGGAGCCCGAACCGTTCGCGCCGCTTGACCTGCTTAAGACCGACCCGAGCGAGAAAGCCGCCCAGCTCGAGGCGGTCATGACCGAGATTCGTAATTATTCCGGCTCCGACAATGTGGTCATGGTCACCCATCTGGAAAACATAATGGCCCTCACCGGCATCTCGCCGCGCGAAGGCGAAGCCGTGATCGTCGAGCCGCAAGGCGACGGCCTGCGCGTGCTCGGTCGCGTCACCTTCTAATCCGCGCTGGAGCTGGTTGAAGCGTTCGCTAGTGGTGAAAATCTAACGCTTGGTACGCTAACTGGAATACCGGTTCCGACCATTCTCACACACATCTACCGCCTAAAGCTGCACATCCGCGCCGATAGGCTCAAATGACCAGAGCGGCCTCGTCAGCTGGTCGATGCGGCAGTGAAAACCGCCAATTGAGCGTCGAAAGCACGCTTGAAGGCCGGCCGCGCTTCGCCGCGGGCTAAATAGGCGGAGAGGTTCGGATATTCGTCCAGTATCCCCGATCCGTTCAACCTTCGCAGGACCCCCACCATCATGAGGTCGCCGGCGCTGAACGCACCATCGAGCCAGTCGGCATCGCCCAGGTGAGCGGAAAGATCGGCTAGCCGCTTACGGATGCGATCCTCAACCCTAGGCAGACGCTTTTCGTGCCAGGTCTCGTCGCGCTCCAGCAGCACGGCTGTTTCCCGTTCAAGGATCGGCGGCTCCAGCGTGCTAACCGCGGCAAACATCCATGTGATCGCGCGCGCCCGGGCATTCGCATCGTCTGGCAACAGGCCACCATGGCGCTCCGCGATGTGGAACACGATCGCCCCCGACTCGAACAAGGCGAGATCGCCTTCTTCATAGGTCGGAATCTGCCCGAAAGGATGAAGCGCACGATGCGCGGGTTTCTTCATCTCGCTGAACGAAACAAGACGAACGTCGTAAGGTTGATCCACTTCTTCGAGCGCCCAACGAACACGCATGTCACGTGCCTGTCCCCTGCCGCGGTCGGGCGACCGTTCAAAGGCTGTAATGGTGGGGGTCATTGGAAGCTCCGGGTGATTACATGAGGCTGTCGGTTAGGTATTCGGTTCTTGCGCTTTGCGTGCAGAGGACGAACGACCGGCGCGGCTCCCGACAACTTACCTCGTTTTCGTTGACCATGGGATTTCGCGGTCCGAACCTTAGCTGCGCGCTCCCTAGGCCTTTGAGCGCGGTTTATTGTGGCCGGAGGGCTGTTCTACGGCATGTACGCTGAGCTTGGAACGATGGCGCCGACGACAATCCGATCGGATGGTTGCGGAACATCGCCGGGAGGTTCCCGCAACACCTATTGCCCTGACAGAACTGCCACCCCATCTGCGCCCGGCGCATCAGGCCCTTTTCCTGCCCGGAAAAACCGATTAGACAGCGCGCAAACACATGCGGACAGATTCCGCCCGCAACCGAAGGAAAAGCCCTTGTCCACCACGTTCGCCAAAGTCGCCAAGATCATCGCCGACACCAGTGAGATCGATATCGACACGATCACCCCTGAAAGCCACACTATCGACGACCTCGGCATCGACAGCCTCGACTTCCTCGACATCGTCTTTGCCATCGACAAGGAATTCGGCATCAAGGTGCCGCTGGAAAAGTGGACGCAAGAGGTCAATGACGGCAAGGCCTCGACCGACGATTACTTCGTCATGAAGAACCTGTGCGCCAAGATCGACGCCCTGGTCGCGGCCAAGAACGCCTAAAATAGTTCGTCTTCAAGCCTGACCCACAACAGCCGCCCATGAGCCCTCACCACGTCGTCATATCAGGCATCGGCCTTGTCTCTTCGCTGGGAGAAGGTCCGGATGCGCATTGGCGCAAACTTGCCCAGCCGGGCCTGGAACCCGTGCTCGAAGCCGCGCGCTTCTCGCCCTACACCGTCCACCCGCTGCCGGAGATCGACTGGAACCTGCAGATCGCCAAGCGCGGCGACCAGCGGCAGATGGAAACCTGGCAGAGGCTCGGCACCTACGCCGCCGGAATGGCGCTGGACGACGCGGGCATCAAGGGCAATGACGAACTCTGCACGACCATGGACATGGTGGTGGCTGCCGGCGGCGGCGAGCGCGACGAGGCGGTCGACGCCGATATTCTCGCCGCTTCGGAAAGCCGCAACGACCGCGACGTGCTGCTCAACGAGAAACTGACCACCGAGTTGCGGCCGACGCTGTTTCTGGCGCAGCTTTCCAACCTGCTCGCCGGCAACATCTCGATCGTCCACAAGGTGACGGGATCGTCGCGCACCTTCATGGGCGAGGAAGGTGCAGGCGTCGCCGCCGTCGAGACGGCCGCCGCGCGCATCCGCTCCGGGCAATCGACGCACATACTGGTCGGCGGCGCCTTCCAGACCGAACACTCCGACATGCTGCTTGGCTATGAACTGGCCGGCTACCTGCATCGCGGCCCCTGGAAACCGGTCTGGCAGAGGCAAGGCGCCGAAGGCGGCGGCGTGGTGACCGGATCCGGTGGCGCGTTTCTCGTCCTGGAACAGCGCGAACACGCGATCAGCCGCGGGCGAAAGATTTATGCCGAACTCGGCCCGGTCGTATCCGGACGCGCCAAACGCCGGCAGGGCGAGCTCGATGCCGAGATTGCCGCGCTGCTCAGGCAGGCAGCGCTGCCGAACGGCGAGTTGCTGACGATTTCAGGCGCTTCGGGCGCCCATGCCGCTACTGCCGCGGAGAAATCGGTGTTCGGCGCCAATCCGGCGATTGCCGCACGCGGCTTTTCGACGCTGACCGGTCACATGAAGGAAGCGCAGTTTCCCTTCGCCGTGGCGCTGGCGGCATTGGCTGTCGAGCGCAAGGCCGCCTACCCGGCTTTTGACGCCGCCACCGAGAAGCCGTTCAACGGCGTTCCCAGGACCGTCCTTGCAACGGCGATCGGCTATCACCAATTCGAGGGCTTGGCGTTGGTCAACGCCGCCGATTAAAGGTCCAGGACAGTCATGGCCAATCTGAACGACCACATGGGCAGGCCGATCGTCGCCGTCACCGGCATCGGCGTGGTGACGTCGCTGGGCGTCGGCAAGGCCGACAATTGGGCAGCGCTCACAGCGGGTAAGTCCGGCATCCATCCGATCACCCGCTTTCCGGTCGACCATCTGAACACCCGCATCTCCGGCATGGTCGATTTCCTGCCGTCGAGCTCCAAGGGCGCCAGTCTCCTCACCTACGAATTGGCCGAGACCGCCGCGCAGGAAGCCGTGGCCGAAGCCGGCCTTAATTCGGGCGATTTCGGCGGGCCGCTTTTCCTCGCCTCGCCGCCGGTCGAACTCGACTGGAGCGAGCGCTTTTCGCTCTACAATTCCGACAAACACGACATCGGCGCCGAACGGCTGCTTCGCGTGGCGCGCGGCTTGAAAGAACTCGATGTTTTCGAGACCACCCAGTTCGGTTCGATCGCCGACCGGCTCGCCGACCGTTTTGGGACGCGCGGCCTGCCGATCACGCTGTCGACGGCTTGCGCCTCGGGCGCCACCTCGATCCAGCTCGGCGTCGAGGCGATCCGCCGCGGCGAATGCGACAGGGCGCTGTCGATCGGCGCCGACGGTTCGGCGACCGCCGAGGCGCTGATCCGTTTCTCGCTGCTTTCCGCGCTCTCCACCCATAACGACATCCCCGAAAAGGCGTCCAAGCCGTTCTCCAAGGACCGCGACGGTTTTGTCCTCGCTGAGGGTTCTGGCGCGCTGGTATTGGAATCGCTGGAGGCAGCACTTGCCCGCGGCGCGACCATTCTCGGCATCCTGCGTGGTTGCGGCGAAAAGGCCGACGACTTCCATCGCACCCGCTCGAAGCCGGACGGTTCGCCGGCGATCGCGGCGGTTCGCGCCGCCCTCGCCGATGCAGGCCTGAGCGAAGACGAGATCGATTATGTCAACGCCCATGGCACCTCGACGCCGGAAAACGACAAGATGGAGCATCTGTCGCTGTCGACCGTGTTTGGCGAGCGGATCGGCTCGATGCCGATCTCGTCGAACAAGTCGATGATCGGCCACACGCTGTCGGCGGCCGGCGCGGTCGAGGCCGCATTTTCGCTGATGACCATGCGCGAAAGCGTCATCCCGCCGACCATCAATTACGACAATCCCGATCCGGCGATCGTGCTCGACGTGGTGCCGAACAAGAAGCGCAACGCCGAGGTCGGCACGGTCCTCTCGAACTCCTTCGGCTTCGGCGGCCAGAACACCTGCCTTGTCATGGCGCGGGAACCGGTCTAAGCGAGCGCTTTCCGCTCAACAGAACCGACAGGCCTAATGCGCGCATTGCAACTTATCGAGGACCGCCGCCTTGAAACGGTGGACCTGCCGCCTCCGCCGCAGCCTGCGCTGGGCGAAGTGACGCTGCGCATCAAGGCCGTGGCGCTCAACCATATCGACGTCTGGGGCTGGCGCGGCATGGCCTTCGCCAAGCGCAAGCTGCCGCTGGTCGTCGGCGCCGAAGCCTCCGGCGAGGTCGAGGCGGTCGGCCCCGGCGTCTCCAGCCTTGTGCCCGGGCAGCTTGTGTCGATCTATGGCGCGCGCACCTGCGGGCTTTGCCGCGCCTGCCGCGAAGGCCGCGACAATCTTTGCGAGCATGTTTCGGGCGTTCACGGCTTCCATCTCGACGGCTTTGCGCAAGAAAAGATAAACCTACCGGCGCGCCTGCTGGTCCCTGCCCCGCCCGGCGTGACGGACATCGGCGCGGCCGTCGCGCCCGTCACCTTCGGCACGGTCGAGCACATGCTGTTCGATAATGCCAAGCTGCAAGCTGGCGAAACCATCCTCATCCATGCCGGCGGCTCGGGCATCGGTTCCGCCGCGATCCAGCTTGCCAGGAAAATGGGCTGCACCGTGATCACCACGGTCGGCTCAAACGATAAGATCGATAAGGCGAAGGCGCTTGGCGCCGACCATGTCATCAACTATCGCGAGGACCGTTTCGAAGGCGTGGTGCGCAAGCTGACGAAGAAGAAGGGCGTCGATGTCGTCTTCGAGCATGTCGGCGCCGACACCTTTGCTGCCTCGATGCTGTGCCTGAAACGCGGTGGTCGCCTGGTGACCTGCGGCTCGACCTCGGGCGTTTCGACCCAGATCAATCTGATGCAATTGTTCCAGCAGCAGCTGAAGCTGCTCGGCTCCTTTGGCTGCCGCATGGAAAACATGGCGGACGCCATGCAGAAAATGGCGGCGGGGCTGGTTTCTCCGGTTATCGACACAGAAGTCGGCTTCGGCGACATCGAGGCCGCGCTGAAGCGCATGGAAGGCCGCGACGTGTTCGGCAAGATCATCCTGCGCGTCGGTTAGACCCTGATGTTGCTGCCTAAGAACATCGTGGTCTAGGAATGATCGGCGACGCCTTCAGGAAGCTCCGCAGGGACCTGGCGTTCCGCCATGGCAGGCGGTTGCGCCAGTTCAACTATTGGCTGCTGGCGCGCGCCGCGATGACGATGATTTGGGTGCTGCGCCTGCTGCCGGTCGACAGCGCGCTCAATTTCGCCGACCGTGTCGCCCGCCGCGTTGGGCCTTGGGTTGGGCGCCACAACGTCGCCATCGCCAATCTGCGCAAGGCATATCCGGAAAAGAGCGACAGCGAGATCCAGGCCATCGCTTCCGACATGTGGGGCAACATGGCTCGCCTCGCCGCGGAATACATCTTTCTCGATGCGCTCTTCGATTACGACCCGAAAGCGACGAAGCCGGGCCGCGTCGAGGTTCGCGGCGTCGATCATTTCGTCGAGATCGCCGGCGAGCAAAAACCGCATATCATCTTCACGGGGCATCTCGGCAATTTCGAGCTGCTTCCGGTGGCGGCAGCCACTTTCGGCATGAACATCACGGCGCTGTTTCGCCCGCCCAACAATCCGTATCTTGCCGACTACATCCTCTCGACGCGCCGCTCGACCATGGGATCCTTGCTGCCCTCCTCGACCGGCGCTTCATTCGCGCTTGCCGCCATCCTGGAGAAAGGCGGCAATATCGGTGTGCTGGTCGACCAGAAATTCTCGGGCGGGCTCGAAACGACCTTCTTCGGCCGCCCATGCGAGAGCAACCGGGTTCTGGGCACTCTGGCGCGGCACTATGACTGCGATGTCTATCCGGCGCGCTGCGTGCGCCTGCCGGGCAACCGCTTCCGGCTCGAGATCGAGGACAAGCTGACCTTGCCGCGCACTGCCGGCGGCAGTGTCGACGTCCATGGCACCACCCAGCTGCTCAACGACGTGGTCGAGCGTTGGGTGCGCGAGGATCCCGGCCAGTGGATGTGGTTCCACAAAAGGTGGGAAATCAGCGGCCGGCGCCGAAAGCGTCAACAGGCGAGACAGCGCGGCAAAGCCGCCTGAGCGGAAGCCGCAACATTGCTTTGTGACGGCAGTTATGCTAGTGACTGGGGCATGGTGCTGATTTGCGCCAACGACCCGCCCGGCTCCCGAGGCGGGTTTTTTTGTTTTGGCCATCGACCGCTCGTTGGTCGCCTGACAGCTCGTTTCAAGTTTTGATCGCCTCATCGGCCGTAAGCGCGTGCTCTCGCGTGCCGGAGACGATGATCTCCAGGACCTCATGCTCGTCGGTGTTCCTGACGTAGCGATCGCCGACGTTTTCGCCGCGCTTCAGCACCATCACGCGGTCGCCCACAGCGAAGATGTCAACGAGGCGGTGGGAGATGATGATCTGGGCAACGCCCTGCTTTTTCAGTTCCAGCATGGTCTCGAGCAGCCGCTCAGTCGCCATCACCGAGAGATTGGCGGTCGGCTCGTCGAGGATCACCACGCGCGGCTGGAAGGAGATAGCGCGGGCAATCGCCACAGATTGCTGGCGGCCGCCCGACAGGCTCTCGACCTTTTGATAGACGGAGTTCACGTCGACCTTGAGCCGCTTCAGCACACTGTCGGCTTCCGCGTACATTTTCCGCCGATTGACGAAAAGGCCCTTGAGCGGCCAACGGCCAAGAAAGATGTTCTGACCGACATCCATATTCCCGCAAAGAGCGAAATCCTGGTAGATCATCTCAATGCCGGCGTCGCGGCTTTCGTGCGGGCTCTTGAAGTGCACCGGCTGCCCGGCGACGAAGACCTCGCCGGCGTCGCGCTGGTAGGCGCCGGTCAGGATCTTCATCAGCGTCGACTTGCCGGCCGAGTTGTCGCCGACGAGGCCCAGTATCTCGCCGGGATAGAGCACGAGGTCGACGTTGCGGAGCGCCTGCACCGCACCGAAGGCTTTTTCGATGCCCCGCATTTCTACGATCGGTGCAGGCCTAGTCGGGTCACGCATGGGTGGTCTCCGCCGTTCTTGTGCGCCGCGCGAGGCGCGCCCGCAGGCGGCCGAAGATGTTGGCCTGGCGCACCCAGATGTCGATCAGCACCGCCACGATCAGGATGCCGCCGATGAAGACGTTGATCCAGTGCTGCGGCATGGCGAAGCCCTGGACGTTGAGCTGCAGCAGCGCCCGGATCAGGGTGATCACTGCCGCCCCGGCGAGCGCCCCGATCACGGTGCCGTAGCCGCCGAAGATCGAACCGCCGCCGATGATCACCGAGGCGATGGCGTCGAGCTCGCGGAACTGGCCGGCCACCGGGTTGAAGCTGCGGAAGTAGGCGACGTTGATGATCCCGGCCATTGTCGCGCAGAGCGCCGCCAGCATGAGCGCGAGGAACCGCACCCGGTTGGTGTTGATCCCGGCATAAGCGGCGGCGCGAATGTTGCCGCCGGTCGCATAGACCTTCTGCCCGAACGGCATGTAGGCGAGCACGACGCCGGCAACGAGGGCGACGAACAGCATCCAGATGGTCTGGACGCTCACCACCTCGGCGACCGAGCGCAGGAGTCCGTCCGACAGCGAGATGCGGTAGTGCAGCAGGATGTCGTTCACCTTGCGGCCAAGCAGGTTGTAGCCCTCGGGCCAGCCGGTGAGCTGCTGCCCGGCGACGAACCAGGCGGCGAGGCCGCGGGCGATGTAGAACATGCCGAGCGTGGCGATGAAGGCCGGCAGCTTGAAGCCGACGGTGACGATCGCGTTGACGAGGCCGGCGCACATGCCCGCGAGCAGGCCCATCGCCACGGCGGTCACGGGGTCGGCGCCGAGGACCTTGAGAAAATAGGCGGCGGTGCTGCCGGCGAGGGCAAGCACCGCCCCGACGGAGAGGTCGATATCGCCGGCGGCGATGACGTAGGTGAGGCCGATGGTGATCAGCGCAAGCTCGGTGTAGTTGAGCAGGATCGCGAAGCTATTGGACAGGTTCCACCAGTAGTCCGGCCGGAGCGCGAGCCCGGTCAGCCACAGGAGCACGGCCAGGATGACGGCGAGCGCGTCGCGCCGGGCGAGGACCTTGCCGAACCCGGTGGCCGACAGCGCCATGTCGGTCGCCATCGCGCCCTTGGTCTGCACCCCCTCGATCGCGATGCTGCCGATCTCGTAGGCCGGTGGCGGCGGCCGGCCGCGGAGCCAGGCCCAGAGGCGCCCTGCCACCTGGCGCCGGATCAGATAGGGCTCGATGAGCACCGCGACGATGAGCAGCAGCCCGAGGAACACCGGCACCGCGCCGACCGGCAGCGAGAAGACGGCGTTGACCGTGATCTCCTCGTCGCCGATCTTGATGATGCGCGTGATCGGCCAGCCCTCGCGCAACACCTTGTCGAGCAGCACCACCAGCAGCGCGCCAAGGCAGGATCCGGCGACCCGGCCGCGGCCACCGAGGATCGAGGCGCCGCCGATGATCACGGCGGCAATGACGATTAGCTCACCGCTGACGCCATACAGGGGCGTCACGCCTTTGTCCTGGGCTGCCGACAGCAGGCCGGCAAGCGCCGCGCAGAGCGAGGAGATCAGGTAGGCTCGGATGCGCACCCAGTTGGTCGGGATGCCGGCATAGGACGCCGCCTGCTCGTTGCCGCCGGTGGCGAAGGTCTCGTAGCCCCAGCGCGTCTTGGCGAGCACATAGGCGCCGATCACGGCGACAACGACGAAGATCACGATCTGGTTGTTGAAGCCGAGGAGGTTGGTCTCGCCGAGGTGAAAAAAACCCGGATAGCCGGTCGCCTTGGCGGGATAGTAGATCGCCTGGCCGTGGGTCAGCGCCAGCACGAAGCCGCGGCCGATGAAGAGGATAGTCAGCGTGGCGATGAACGCCGGCACCTTCAGGATGGTGACGAGCACGCCGTTGACCAGCCCGATCAGCGTGCCGAGCAGCAGGCAGAGGATCACCGACGTGACGACGCCGAGATCAAGAAAGCTCGGCGCGAACAGCCTGGCGAAGACGACGGCGACGAGGCCGTAGGTGGAGCCGACCGAAAGATCGAGGTCCTTGTTGACGATGACGAAGGTCACGCCGACTGCGATGATGGCAACGCGCGAGGTGTCGCGGAGCAGCGAGTGAAACGCCCCCGTTGACCCGAAGAACGCGGGATTGACGAGAGCGCCGCCGAGATAGAGCAGCAAAAGCAAGGCAACGAGCCCCACCTCCCAGCCGCCGACAATCTGGGACGGCGCACGGCCGAGCGATGTGGTCGCGGTAAACGCCATGGTCTCTTCTGGTCGATTTCCCTGCTGCCGCATTGCGGGAGAGCTTGCGCCCTCCCGCAGTGATTTCAGACGTTCCGAGCGGACTCAGTTCTCGAAGCGCTTGCCGACGTCCTCGACGGTCTCTTTCGTCACCAGTTGGGCGCGTGTGTCGAGGTTGGCCGCCGCGATGCCGCGATCGATCTCCAGATAGAGCTGCATGACCGGCCAGAAGCCCTGCAAGAAAGGCTGCTGCCCGAGCGCGCCGGTCAGATCGCCGCTCTTCATCGCATCCTGCTGGGCCGGGCCGAGGTCGAAACCGTAGGCGCAGATCTTGCCGGTCATTCCGGTCTGAGCAACGGCCTTGGCAAGCGCCGGCGTGAACACGTTGTTGCCGGCGAACGCGCCAACGACGTCGCCGCGCGATTCGAACAGCGTCACGATGCCGTTCACCGGGTCGTTCGGATTGGTGTCGATACCGGTGTTCTCCGGACCCGCGTCGACCTTGAAGGCATCAAGCTTGCCGGCATCCTGCAAGCCCTTGACGATGGCGTTGAAAGCCGAAGTGACGCGATTGTTCACCTCGATGTTGCCCATTGCGGTCGACGACGGCAGGACGATCGAACCCTTCTCGATACCCTTGTCCGCGAGGCACTTGACGAGCGCCTCGCCGGCGATTGCTGCAGCCGAGGCGTCCTGGCCGGTGTGGCCGATGCTGCTGCGGTTGAGGATCGTGCCGTCAAAGGAATTGGTCGTGGCGATCGGTATGCCCTTCGCCTCTGCGGCCTTGACGATGTCGTTATAGGCGCCGACCTGGGGCGTTGTCATGATCAGCCCGTCGATCGTCGGGTCCTGCACGATCTGGTTCAGGATTTCGATCTCGCGGGCAGGGTCGTCGGTCGGCGATTCCGAGCCGAGCAGCAGGACCTTGGCGCCGATCAGATTGCCGGCGACGGTGGCGCCGACGTAGACCGGATCGAAGAAGCCATTGCCGGCAGTGTGTGTCACGATAGCGAAAGTGAGGTGGCCATCGGCCGAATGGAAGTCCTTGGTACCGGGGGCCTCCTTTGCGGCTTCTTCGAAACTGTAGCCGCCGACCGCCTTATCGACACCGCCCGATTGTGCGTAGGCGTTCGATACGCCGAGCGATAACGCCGCGGCACACGCCGCGAGCGAGAAAATACGTTTCATGATTATCCTCCCTTGCAACCAACGGTCGGAAGCCGTTCAGGCGCATTTATTCAGGAGATTCCGAATGCTTCCTCCCACCCCGTATATTCTGCCCAAAGCTTGCCCGCGTAAATAGGCTCCCACTTTCCCCGACGAATTGGTTCAGCGCGGAAAGCAGGCGTCGCTTCACAAGAAGCGCCCTCTCTGAGTTCTTGTAGGGCCGCGAGCGTGCAGCCAGTTAGTTGGTCACGACGATCCGTGTGTTGCGGAAGCCGGCTTGCCGCACCATCGAATAGAAGGCGGCGGCATTGGAGGGATGCAGCCGCACGCAGCCATGCGACGCCGGGCGCCCGAGAGACTTCACCGCTCCCGTGCCATGGATGGCATAGCCGCCGCGGTAGAATACCGAATGAGGCATCGGCGACATGTCGTATTTGCGCGAATACCACATCCGTGCCGTTCGTTGCGGCCGGTAGGTGCCGCGCGGCGTGATATAACCTTGGCGCGCCGTGGATACGCGCCATCGGTAAACCGCCTGACCGTATCTTACAGTCATCGTCTGCGATGACACGTCGATCCTTGCAACCAGCTTGGCTGCCCAGCCCTCGACCGAAGAACCGAACAGCATTGTTGCCAGTAACGCTACCATGAGAACGGTCTTTTTCATGCGATCAAACCCCTTTGATTGCCCTTGCCTGCCTGCCTTCATGCTATTCTTCTTCTTTTGGCAAGTGAATGAGGTAACCACACACCTCTAACGAAATCACCAATCCAAAGCAGCGAATTTGAACGATTTCCCGCGATAGTTGCCGCAACGACACGCAACCAAGGCGCACCCACCAACAGGCTTGCCAAAGGGCGTTGTTGGCTGCTCAATTCGCCGAATGAACGAACTTCTCCTGAAAGCGGTCGATGATCGGATCGACGACCTGGTCGCACTGACCGCCGACCTGATCCGCTTTCCGACCATCAATCCGCCCGGCGAAGCCTACCGGCCATGCGCCGAATACGTTGGAGCGCGGCTGAAGAAGCGCGGTTTCGACGTCGAATTCATCCGCGCCGAAGGCACGCCCGGCGATACCGATCGCTACCCGCGCGTCAATGTCGTCGCCCGCTTCGATGGCCGCTCGCCCGGCGCCTGCGTGCATTTCAACTCGCATATCGACGTGGTCGAAGCCGGCGACGGCTGGAGCCTCGATCCCTTCGCCGGCATCGTCAGGGACGGCAAGGTCTATGGCCGCGGCGCCTGCGACATGAAGGGGGGCTTGGCCGCCTCGATCATCGCCGTCGAAGCCTTCATGGAGGTCTTCCCCGACTTTCCGGGCGCCATCGAAATATCAGGCACGGTCGATGAGGAGTCTGGCGGCTTTGGCGGCGTCGCCCATCTGGCCAGGCTCGGCTATTTCTCCAAGCCGAAGGTCGATCACGTCATAATCCCCGAGCCGTTGAACAAGGATCGCATCTGCCTTGGCCATCGCGGGGTGTGGTGGGCGGAGATCGAAACCAAGGGCGAGATCGCCCACGGCTCGATGCCGTTCCTCGGTGATAATGCGGTGCGCCATATGGGCGCCGTGCTGGGGGCTTTCGAGGACGAGCTGTTCCCGGCGCTCGACCGCAAGGTGACAAGCATGCCGGTCGTGCCCGACGGCGCAAAGCGCTCGACCATGAACATCAACTCGATCCATGGCGGCCAGACGGAGGATTTCCGGCCCGGCCTGCCCTCGCCCAACGTGCCCGATTCCTGCCGGCTGACCATCGACCGCCGCTTCCTGCTCGAAGAGGATTTGGGCACGGTCAAAAGCGAGGTGACCAATATCCTCGACCGGCTGAAGCGCGAGCGGAAAAAATTCGACTACGAAATCCGCGACCTGATGGAGGTGCTGCCGCTGATGACCGAGCGCGATGCGCCGGTGGTCAAGGCGGTGGCGCAAGGCATCATGGAGATATTCGACCGCGAGCCCGACTACGTCATTTCGCCCGGCACTTACGACCAGAAGCACATTGCCCGCATCGGCCACATCTACGACTGCATCGCCTATGGCCCGGGCATTCTCGACCTCGCCCATAGGCCCGACGAATGGGTCGGGATATCGGACATGGTCGAATCGGCCAAGGTGATGGCGATCGGGCTGAACATACTGCTCAGGAGCGCACGGTAATCCGGCAGCGACGGGGCAAGCTTCAATTGCTGAGTCGGCGGCTAACGGAAAAACATTCCTGCTGGCGCTGCCGGAAAGCACGAAACGCAATTTACTCCTCGGCGAAATCACGCTTCTATCCACCGGGTTTTGAACATTTTTTTGAGCATATCGGGAGCTGCACGATGAAATTGTGGAAAACCATTCTCACCGCTGCGGGCCTGATTCTGGCCGCCGGAACATCGGCATTTGCCGCGCGGACCGATCTGGTCATCGGCATTCCGCTCGAACCCCCACATCTCGATCCGACCGCGGGTGCCGCGGCGGCGATCGATGAAGTGCTTTACGCCAACGTGTTCGAGGGGTTGACCCGCATCGGCCCGAACGGCGAGGTGCTGCCGGATCTCGCCGACAGCTGGACCATTTCCGATGACGGCAAGGCCTACACCTTCAAGCTCCACACCGGCGTGAAATTCCATGACGGCACCGATTTCAACGCCGACGACGTGAAATTCTCGCTCGACCGCGCCCGTGCCGACAACTCCGTCAACGCGCAGAAGGGCCTGTTCGCCGCCATCGATACGGTCGAGGTGGTCGATCCGACGACGGTCAAGATCGCGCTGAAGAACCCGCAAAGTTCCTTCCTCTACAATATGGGTTGGGGCGACGCGGTCATCGTCGCGCCTGAGACAGCCGACACCAACAAGGAAAAGCCTGTCGGCACCGGGCCGTTCAAGTTCCAGAGCTGGGCCAAGGGCTCCTCGATCACGCTGATCAAATCCGACACTTACTGGGGTGCCCCGGTTGCTCTCGACAAAGCCGAATTCCGTATCGTCACGGATGCCGCAGCCGCCGTGCCGGCGCTGCTTTCCGGCGATGTTCAGGCCTTCCCTTTCTTCGATCCCGACAGCGTCGCGCAGATCCAGGGCGACCCGCGCTTCAAGGTGGTGATCGGCGCGACCGAGGGTGAGACCATCCTTTCGATGAACAACAAGAAGTCGCCTTTCGACAAGCTGCAGGTCAGGCAGGCGATTTCGTTTGCGCTCGACCGCAAGGCGATCATCGACGGCGCCTCGGCCGGCCTTGGCGTGCCGATCGGCTCGCACATGTCGCCCGCCACCAAGGCCTATGTCGACCTCACCGGCCTCTATCCGCACAATGTCGACAAGGCCAGGGAACTGCTGAAGGAAGCCGGCCTGGAGAGCGGCTTCAAGGCGACGCTGAAACTGCCGCCGCCTTCCTATGCGCGGCTTGGCGGCGAGATCATCGCGTCGCAGCTTCGCGACATCGGCATCGATCTGGAAATCGTGCCCGTGGAATGGGCGCAGTGGTTGGACCAGGTGTTCACCAAAAAGGACTACGACCTGACCATCGTCTCCCACACCGAGCCCAATGACATCGATATCTATTCGCGCAAGGATTATTACTTCAACTACGACAATCCGACCTTCGACAAGATCATCGCCGATCTGAACCTCACCTCCGATGAGGCCAAGCGCATGACGCTGCTCGGCGAGGCGCAGAAGATACTGGCCGACGACGCCGTGGTCGGCTTCCTCTACGAACTACCGAAAGCCGGCGTCTGGGACGCCAAGCTCGAGGGTTTTTGGGAAAACGCGCCGATCCAGGCCAACGATCTGACCAAGGTGAAGTGGACGGAATGAGGCAGCTGACAGAAAGGCGAAACTTGCACTCCGTCGCACCCCCCTCTGTCCTGCCGGACATCTCCCCCTCAAGGGGGGAGATCGAGCCCTCATCGCGGCTTTCGCTAACCATCAGCGTTGCAAGGCCAGCGCCGGCATGGAAACTGCCAATCTCCCCCCTTGAGGGGGAGATGTCCGGCAGGACAGAGGGGGGTCCGGCGCGACAGCCCGACCGCTCGATCGCTTCCGTTCCGCCCCCATGACCGCCTATCTCCTCAAGCGTCTTGCCATCGCCCTCATCACGCTGGTTCTGGCCTCCATGGTGGTCTTCGCCGTGCTGGAGATCATTCCCGGCGACCCGGCGCGGCTGATGCTTGGCATGAACGCCAGCGCCGACCAAGTCGATTTGCTGCGCAACCAGATGGGTCTCAACGCGCCCCTTGCCTCGCGCTATCTGCACTGGGCCGGTGGCTTGCTGAGCCTCGATTTCGGCCGTTCCTACACCTATTCGGTGCCGGTCATCGATCTGGTCCGCGAGCGCGTCGTTGTCTCCCTGCCGCTGGCGCTGATCGCGCTGGCGCTGTCCACTATCATTGCCATTCCGGTCGGGCTGTTTTCCGCCGGCCGGCACGGACGGGCCGGGGACACGATTGCGATGGGTGCCGCCCAGCTTGGCGTCGCCGTGCCGAACTTCTGGTTTGCGCTGATGCTGATCTACCTGTTTGCCGTCTGGCTGCGGCTGGTGCCGGCGGGTGGCTTTCCGGGGTGGAGCGCGGGCGTCTGGCCAGCACTGAAATCGCTGTTCCTGCCGGCGATCGCGCTCGCCCTGCCGCAAGCGGCGATCCTCGCCCGCGTCACCCGCTCGGCGCTGATCGAAGTGCTGAACGAGGACTATATCCGCACCGCCCGCGCCAAGGGCCTGCCCTATCGCGCGGTGCTTTGGCGGCACGCGCTGCGCAACGCCATGATCCCGGTGCTGACCATTCTCGGCCTGCAATTCGCCTTTCTGCTCGCCGGCACCATCATCATCGAGAACGTCTTTTACCTGCCGGGCCTTGGCCGGCTGGTGTTCCAGGCGATCACCCAGCGCGACCTGATCGTCGTCGAAAGCGTCGTCATGCTGCTGGTCGCCGCCGTCATCGCCGTCAACCTGCTTGTCGATCTCTCCTATGCGGTCGTCGATCCGCGCCTGAGAAGCCGCCAATGACGCTGCGCTTCGACATCCCGGAAGAAAATTTTGCCGACATCCTGGCCAAGGCCTTCACCAACCGCTCGTTTCTCGCCGGCTTCGTCATCACCGCACTGGTGGCAGTGATTGCCATCGTCTCGTTTTTCTGGACGCCTTTTGACGTCACCAGGCTGATCATCGCCGACAAGACCCAGGCACCCTCGCCGGCGCACTGGTTCGGCACCGACCATTTCGGCCGCGACATTCTTTCCATGATCATGGTCGGCGCCCGCAATTCGATCGCCGTGGCGTTGGTGGCGGTCGGCATTGGCATGGGCATCGGCGTGCCGCTCGGCGCCTTTGCCGCGGCGCGCGGCGGCATCGTCGACGAAGCGGTGATGCGGCTGAATGATCTCGTCTTCGCCTTCCCTGCCCTGCTCTCGGCGATCATGATCACCGCCATTTTCGGGCCGGGCGCGCTCAACGCCATCATCGCCATCGGCATCTTCAACATCCCGGTCTTTGCCCGCGTCGCCCGGGCCGGTGCGCTGGCGATCTGGCCGCGCGAATTCATCCTTGCCGCGCGCGCCGCCGGCAAAGGCAAAACGCTGATCACGCTGGAACATGTGCTGCCCAACATCGTCACATTGCTCCTGGTTCAAGGCACCATCCAGTTCGCGCTCGGCATCCTGGCCGAAGCCGGGCTTTCCTATGTCGGGCTGGGCACACAGCCGCCAATGCCGAGTTGGGGGCGGATGCTGTTCGATGCGCAGACCCGCATGGTGGCGGCGCCGTGGATGGCGATCTTTCCAGGCATGGCGATCGTCGTCACCGTGCTTGGCCTGAACCTGCTCGGCGACGGTATTGCCGACATCCTCGATCCCAAATCGCGGCGGCAGCGATGAGCTTGCTCGAAATCGAGAAACTGTCGCTGAGCATCGGCAACACACCGATCCTGAGGGATGTCGAGCTCTCCGTCGCGCCCGGCGAGGTGATGGGGCTGGTCGGCGAATCCGGCTCGGGCAAGTCGATAACGGCGCTGACGGTGATGCAGCTTCTGCCCTGGGCGGCGCGCGCCACGGGGCGCGTCACCTTCGACGGCATCGACATCCTTGCGGCCAGCGAAGACCAGATGTGCGCGCTGCGCGGCGACGATATCGGCATGGTTTTCCAGGAGCCGATGACGGCACTGAATCCGGTCAAGACCATTGGCGAGCAAGTCGCCGAAGGCATCCGCTGGCACACCAGGGCAAGCCGAGCCGACGCCGAGGACCACGCGCGAAAAATGCTCGACCGGGTCGGCCTGCCGGCGGCGCAGTTTCCTTTGTCACGCTATCCGCACGAGCTTTCCGGCGGCCAGCGCCAGCGCGTCGTCATCGCCATTGCCTGCGCGCTGAAACCCAAGCTGCTGATCGCCGACGAGCCGACGACGGCGCTCGACGTCGTGCTGCAGGCGCAGATCCTCGACCTGTTGCGCGACCTGGTCGCGGAAAACCGCATGGGCCTGCTCTTGATCTCGCACGACCTTGCGGTGGTGACCGAGATGGCGGATCGCATCACCATCCTGCGCCATGGCGAAGTGATGGAGGCCGGCGACACGGCGCGCACTTTGTCGGAGCAGCTTCATCCCTACACGCGACAACTGGCGCAGGCCTCTATGCATGTCCCGGCGCGCGCCAGGACACATGAGGTCGGCCTGGACAACCCCCTGCTCCAGGGTGCCAAACCCCTGCTCCAGGTAGACAGCGTGACGCGGGACTATCCGGGACGTCGAAAATCGCTGCTGAAGCGGGCGGCCCCGATCCGCGCCGTCGACGATGTCTCGTTTTCGATTGATCCCGGCCAGTCAGTGGCTCTGGTCGGACGTTCGGGCTGCGGCAAGTCCACGCTTGCCCGCATGGTCCTGGCGCTGGACGGGCCGACATCGGGAACGATCCGGTTTCGGGGGCAGGTCATCACCGGCAAGAGCGAGGCTGAGCTCAAGCCGGCGCGCCGCGACATGCAGGTGGTGTTCCAGGACCCTTACGGCTCTTTCGACCCGCGCCTGAAGGTCGAAAAGCTGGTCGCCGAGCCACTGCACGTCCTGGAGAAGAAGCCGACGAATGCCGAGCGGCGCGAGATGGTGGCAAAGGCCTTGCACGAGGTCGGCCTCAGCCCACGCGACATGGACAAATATCCCCACGAATTTTCAGGCGGCCAGCGCCAGCGCCTGTCGATCGCCCGCGCTATCATCACCCGTCCCAAACTGGTCGTCGCCGACGAGCCGGTCTCGGCCCTCGATGTCTCTATCCGCGCCCAGGTTCTCGACCTGTTCGCCGAGCTCAACCAGAAGCTCGGCATCGCCTACGTCTTCATCACTCACGATCTGACCGTCGCCCGCGCCATCACCGACGCGGTGATGGTCATGCACGACGGCAAGATCGTCGAGCGCGGCAGGACGAGCGAGGTTCTCGACCATCCGCAGTCCGAAGCCGCCAAGGCGCTGGTCGCTGCCGCTCCGGACCTGCACCGGGCAATAGCGCGCCGGTTACACGAACAAGGGTGAGCGGGCCGCTTCAGGCTTGCGTTTGCGGCTTCACCGCATCGGCAGGGCTGATGTCGAGCAGGTCGAGCGTGCGGCGCAAGAGCTTCATCTCGTTCCCGGCAAGTTGTGAATCGGCCTTGGCGATCTCGGCCATGTGGCGGGCAAGCAGCTTGCGCCGCTCGACGTCGAGGTCACGGAACTGCGCGATGGCTTGCGAGCTGTTGGTCTCGTAGCCGAACTCGTTGAGATATTCGATGACGCTGTCGATGCTGGCTTCCGGAATGCCGAAGGCTTCCCGGCAGATGCGCCTGAGCGCGACCATTTCGCTCTCGCTGACCGAGCCGTCGGCGAGAATCATACGAAACAGCATGAGCAGTTCCGCCGACAGCACAGGATCGTCCGCAACCTTGCGCACGCCGGGGTCGCCGTCGAAGATCAAGCGTATCTGGTCCAGTAAAGCGAATGCCATCAGCGTCCCTTTCCGATTCGTCAAATGCATGTCGCTCAAAAGTGCGCAGCGGTTTTGAGATAACGACATGCATAAAACAAAAGAGCCAAGCGCGTCGCGGCGCGCTTGGCATAGGTAGCGCGGAATCGGCCTTGCGCAAACGGGTCGGCTGGGTTCGAACGGGGCAATCGCTTCAGGTTTTTAATTCGCCTCCTCATCCTTTTCCGGGCATTGGCGCTGCCCTTCACCTGCCTGCCGGCATCCTCTCCCCGTATAGCGACGGGGAGAGGGGCGCTCTCGTCACCGGTTTCGCCAATCACCAGCGTCGCAGGAAGGGCGCCGAAGCTGCGGCCAGCCCCTTCTCCTGCCCGGCAGGGCGATGAGGGGCGGCGCCAAGATCGACAATTGGTGGTCTCCGTCACAATTTGGAAACTATCATCCGTCTCCAGGGATTGCCCTCGTGATCGAAAGCGCCGCATCCTTCTGGCCACTCCCCGTCAAGCTGCTGGCTGACCCGGCGAACCCGCTGCGCACGCTGATTGGTGTGTGACGGCGCGCCTGATAGTATGCGGTTGTACGAATCATGTTGGAGGAGCCACACATGAATCTCAGTGCGCCTACGCAGCTTATTTTCATCATATCCCTTGTTATCGCCATTCTCGGCCTTCTTGCCGCTTTTGGCGTCCTTGCGTTCATTCCCATACCCGCGGTTTGGATTGCCCTCATCGCTTATATCGTGCTTGCCGGTGGCTGCTTGATGCGCGGCGCTTAAGCACTCAGATCTCAGGCAACTCGGAGCGCCCGGCCACAAGCCGGGCGCTTTTGATTTTGAGGGATGGTCTGTTAGACTCCATGGGCGGAAGGAAAGCTCATGCCCGCCGAGAGCGAAGACGGCAGCCGCCATGAAAATCCCGGCCTCGACCGGTTCGAGATGGTGCGGCGCGCGCCCGGCCCTCGGCTCCGGTGCGCGGTCACCGACATCTGCGGCTACCGCGAAACAATGCCCGGCCATTTCCGCAACGTCGAATATGCGTCGCTGACCGTCCCACTGGTTATCAGCTTTGCCGAACCCTTCGCCATCGGGCTCGGCAAGAACCCCGGCGACAATGATCGCTTCGCCAGTTTCGCCGCCGGCCTTTTTGCCGGTCCGGTGGTGATCGAGTCCTTCGGCGGCGCCTGCTGTGTACAGGTCAATTTCACACCGCTCGGCGCCCGCCGCTTCTTCGGCCTTCCGATGAGCGAACTGACCGACCGCATGGTCGGCCTCGACGATGTGCTTGGCCTCGAAGGCATCGCGCTGCGCGAAAGACTTGGCAATGCGCACGACTGGAGCGCACGCTTTGCCATCGTCGAGGCGTTCGTCGCCGCGCGACTGACTGAGGCGCGGGAAACGCAGTCCGAAATCGCCTGGGCCTATGAACGGATCATCGTCTCGGGCGGCCGCATTCGCGTGTCGTCGCTCGCCGACAGGATAGGCTGGAGCCGCAAGCATCTCGCAGGAAAGTTTTCCAACGCGATCGGCGTCGGCCCCAAGACGCTGTCGCGCATCGTCCGCTTCAACCGGGCGCTCGGGCTCTCAAGGCAGGACCAATCCGATTGGGCCGATATCGCCGCCGATTGCGGCTATGCAGACCAGGCGCATCTGGTTCGCGAATTCCGCGATCTTGCCGGCGAAACGCCGACGACGCTTGCCGCCCAGGCATAAACCGCCCAGGTCCTTTGCAGGACACTCAGGTAACATTTCTTCAAGACGCCGCAACAGGCTTCGCCCAGACTGGGTTATCACCAACCCAACTGAAGGAAATCGCCATGACCATGTCCGTCGAACCGCCCAGACTCTATCCCACCTTGCGCTACCGCAATGCCGCGAAGATGATCGATTGGCTGGGCGAGGCCTTCGGCTTTGTCGTTCATGCCCGCTACGGCGAAGGCGATATCGTCCAACACGCCGAACTGACTTTAGGCTCCTCGATGATCATGCTGGGCACTGCACGCGACGACAAGTTCGGCCAGATAATCGGCGCACCGGGGCCAGGTGGCGGCAGATCGATCTATGTTGCCGTCGACGATGCCGATGCCGCCTATGCCAAAGCCAAGAAGGCCGGCGCCGAAATACTGGAAGAGCTGACTGACCGCGACTATGGCAGCCGCGAGTTCATCTGCCGCGATCCGGAGGGCAATGTCTGGTCCTTCGGCACCTACTGGCCGAAGGCCGCCGAGCCCGCCAGCTAACGGGCGAGGCCAAAAATCGCGTCGCAGTCGAGGTGGATCTCCAGCTCGGCTGCGACCTCGTCCAATGCCCGTTCTACCTCGGCGCGATAGTCGATGCCGCCGCCTTTGACGCCGAGGTTTTCCAGGAATTTCGCCCGAAAAGCGTCGGCGGAAAACAGCCCGTGCAGATAGGTGCCTGACACCTTGCCGTCGGCCGAGATGGCGCCGTCGTCAACGCCGTTGATCACCGCGGATGGACGCAGCGTGTCCGGACCGGTGGTGCGGCCGAGATGGATCTCGTAGCCTTCGAGCGGCAGGTCGAATTGCACCGAGCGCGCGCTGACATTGCGCACCGTCTTTTCCGGCTCCATCACCGTTTCGACGTCGAGCAGGCCAAGCCCTTCGGTCTCGGTAACGCTGCCCTCGATGCCGTCGGGGTCGCGCACGATACGGCCGAGCATCTGAAAGCCGCCGCAGATGCCGACCACATGCCCGCCGCGCTTGCGATGGGCGGCAAGATCACGGTCCCAGCCATTCTCGCGAAATCTCAGGAGATCGCCGATCGTCGACTTCGAGCCGGGAATGACCACCAGCCCAGAGTCCTCCGGCAAGCGCTGGCCGGGCGGCACGAAGACCACCTCGACTTCGCGTTCGGCCTTGAGCGGGTCGAGATCGTCGAAATTGGCGATACGCGAAAGCATCGGCACGGCGACCTTCAGCGCGCGCTTCTCGCCGGACGCGAGGCGCTCAAGCACAACCGAATCCTCCGAGGGCAACCGCGCCGCCGCCTTCAGCCACGGCACGACGCCAAAACAGTGCCAGCCGGTGAACCTCTCGATCGCCTTGATGCCGTCATCGAACAGCGAGACATCGCCGCGGAACTTGTTGATGAGGTAGCCGACGATCATGCGCCGGTCCTCTTCCGGCAGGATCAGATGGGTGCCGGCGATCGAGGCGATGACGCCGCCGCGGTCGATGTCGCCGACGAGGATCACCGGCACGTTGGCGCGCGTGGCAAAGCCCATATTGGCAATGTCGCGGCTCCTGAGATTGATCTCGGCCGGCGAGCCGGCGCCCTCGACGATGACGAGATCGGCGCCTTCGCCGACCTTCGCCCAGGAGTCCAGCACCGCATCCATCAGTTGGCCCTTCAGCGCCTGGTAGTCGCGCGCCCGCGCCTCGCCGAACACCTTGCCCTGCACCACCACTTGCGCACCGGTATCGGTCTGCGGCTTGAGCAGCACCGGGTTCATGTGGACGGAGGGCGCCGCGCCACAGGCGATCGCCTGCAGCCATTGGGCGCGGCCGATCTCGCCGCCGCCGGCACCCGGAATGTCGGCGACGGCTGCGTTGTTCGACATGTTCTGCGGCTTGAACGGCCGCACTTTCAGCCCACGTTTTTTCGCTGCGCGGCAGAGGCCCGCGACCAGCACCGTCTTGCCGACATCGGAGCCCGTGCCCTGCAGCATGATCGCCTTGGCCATCAGTCCCTGCCCCACGTCGTCGTTCCGGTGATCGTCGACTTGGCCGCCAGCGGCCCGCCGCGCCAGATGTAGAGCGCCAGCAGCGGCTCCTTGCCGGTGCGCATGGCGTGGCTGACGTCGGAGGCATGGTGGATCACCTCACCCGCCTCGCGCCTGCGAAATTCGCCTCCGCCCATGCGCCATTCGGCGCCGCCGGTCAGCGGAATGTAGATCTCCTCGGCGACGTGATGATGGTCGGGGTAGACGATATCAGGCCCGAGGATCAGCAGGCCGGCCGCAACCTCGTCGTTGACGAAATGGCCGCGCGTGCCGAATACTTCCAGCCACCCGTAATTGTCGATGAACGTCTTGCCGAAATCCGCCTCGCCGTAGGTCTGCCCCCAGTGCAGCTCCCCGCGACGCTCGGCGACCAGCCGCACCAATGGCTGGGCGTTCGCTGCAGCGAGCTCGACGATTCGGTCGAGCTGGCGCAGGCAAGCGAGCGGATGCGGCTCGAGCGGACGCGCCGGCATGGCCCAGCCGATCCGAGCCACGGCATCGCGCACCAGCGCATTATTGAACGTCTCGAGATAGGCATGGAAACGTTTGAGCAGCTCATCGAAATTTGTCGTCACGCCTTGCTCCAGACACGCATTAGCGCACACCCGCTTCACAGATGGTCGGCTTGCGCGGCGGCATCATTGGTCTAGATTGAGCGGCGCGCAAAGCCAAAAACGACAGGCCAGCAGGCCGGAAACATCAGGGAGCACGCTATGGACGCCGCTGTCGATGCGAGCACCAGCCAGTTCGAGCTCAACGAGGACCAGCGCGCCATCCAGGAGATGGCCGAGGCCTTCGCCGCCGACCGGGTCGCGCCGAATGCGCTCGACTGGGACCGCAACAAGCATTTTCCGGCAGATGTGATCCGCGAGACGGGCCCGCTCGGCCTTGGCGGCATCTATATCAGCGACGATGTCGGCGGCTCGGCCCTCGGCCGGCTCGACGCCGTGCTGATCTTCGAGGCGCTCTCGCGCGCCGATCCGGCATTTTCGTCCTTCATCTCGATCCACAACATGGTGGCGTCGATGATCGACCGCTTCGGCAGCAACGAGCAGCGCCGGCGCTTCCTGCCGAAGCTGACCTCGATGGAATGGCTGGCCAGCTATTGCCTGACCGAGCCGGGCTCGGGGTCGGATGCCGCGGCGCTGAAGACGCGCGCGGTGAAGGGCGGCGGCGACTATGTGCTGAACGGCGTCAAGCAGTTCATCTCGGGCGCCGGCGACAGCGACATCTACATCGTCATGGCGCGCACCAGCGCCGACGGGCCGAAGGGCATTTCCACCTTCGTCGTGCCGAAGGATGCGCCCGGCCTCTCCTTCGGCGCCAACGAGCACAAGATGGGCTGGCACATGCAGTCGACCCGCCAGGTCATCTTCGAGGACTGCAAGGTGCCTGCGCAAAACCTGCTGTCAGTCGAAGGCGCCGGCTTCGGCATTGCCATGGCCGGGCTCGACGGCGGCCGGCTCAACATCGCCGCCTGTTCGCTGGGCGGCGCCCAATCGGCGCTCGACAAGGCGCTGGCCTACACCGCCGAGCGCAAGGCCTTCGGATCCAAGATCAACCAGTTCCAGGCGCTGCAATTCAAGCTCGCCGACATGGAGACCGAGCTGCAAGCAGCGCGCATCTTTCTCTACGCCGCCGCCTCGAAGCTCGACCGCAACGCGCCCGATGCCTCGAAATGGTCGGCGATGGCCAAGCGCTTCGTCACCGACATCGGCTTCAACGTCGCCAATGACGCCCTGCAACTGCATGGCGGTTATGGCTATTTGCACGATTATGGCATCGAGAAACTGGTCCGCGACCTGCGTGTCCACCAGATCCTCGAAGGCACCAACGAAATCATGCGCGTCATCATCGCGCGCGCCCTGATCGGCCGCTGAGCATTTTGCAGCCAAGTGGAATCACTTGGCGTCGCAGAAATGCGGCTAAACAAACAGATAGAGCGGGATATCTCTTCGATCCTGAACATCCCGCTCTGGCAAAACCGGGAGAAAAACGATGACCACCATCGCCTTTATCGGCCTCGGCAACATGGGCAATCCGATGGCCGCCAACCTCGTCAAGGCAGGACATACCGTGCACGGCTTCGATCTGATGCCGGAAAACCTCGTCATCGCCAGGGATCATGGCGTCGTCGTCATGGCCAATGCCATTGCCGCGGTGAAGGGCGCCGATGTGGTCATCACCATGCTGCCGGCCGGCAAGCACGTCCTGTCGGTCTACGAAGACATCGCGCCCAAGGCGAAAAAAGGCGCGCTGCTCATCGATTCCTCGACCATCGACGTCGAATCGGCGCGAAAGGCCCACGCGATCGCCGCAAGACATGAGCTTCTGTCGATCGACGCGCCGGTTTCCGGCGGCACCGGCGGCGCCACCGCCGGCACGCTGACCTTCATGGCCGGTGGCTCGAAGGACGCCTTCGCCAAAGCCGAGCCAGTCCTCAAGCCAATGGC
Source organism: Mesorhizobium mediterraneum (assembly GCF_002284565.1). Lineage (GTDB taxonomy): Bacteria > Pseudomonadota > Alphaproteobacteria > Rhizobiales > Rhizobiaceae > Mesorhizobium > Mesorhizobium mediterraneum. Next base: position 59,125 of record NZ_NPKI01000027.1, read on the forward strand.
CGGCCGTATCGTCCATTGCGGCGATGACGGCGCCGGACAGGCGGCAAAGATCTGCAACAACATGATGTTAGGCATTTCGATGATCGGCGTCGCCGAAGCCTTCGTTCTGGCGGAAAAGCTCGGTCTGTCGCATCAGGCGCTGTTCGACGTCGCCTCGACCTCCTCCGGCCAATGCTGGTCGCTGACCACCTACTGCCCGGTGCCTGGTCCGGTGCCGACATCGCCGGCCAACAATGGCTACAGGCCTGGGTTTGCCGCAGCATTGATGCTGAAGGACCTGAAATTGTCACAGGAAGCCGCGCAAAGCGTCGGCGCGGTGACGCCGCTCGGCGCCGAGGCCGCCCAGCTTTACGCGCTGTTCAACGCCCAGGGGCATGCCGGCGCCGATTTTTCCGGCATCATAAACTTTTTGCGCGGCACCCCGGAGTAAGCCTCGAACTCGACAGGGCTTTTTGATTTCCCGGCAAAAGAAACACCGCAAATTTAGATTTGCTTAAACTCTCGATAACCCCCCGGTAACGATGTGCCTGTAAAACGGAATGCGAGGCGGCATATCGCATCCGCCCGGCGCTCCGGATCAGGTCTCGCGTACCGGAGCCCGTACGTTTCGCAAGTGTTCCGTTAGCGAAGCGCCATGCGTATCTGGCAAAGCCGCGTTCCCGAGGGAGCGCGGTTTTTGCGTTTCGCATTCTTCAAGGACAGTGACACGATCGCCCCGGCGCGCCTCCAGATGATCGTCGGCCTGGTGGCGGCGATCCTGAGCTACGTCGACCCACAGGTGGAGCGCGAGGGTTCCGGTCGCTCGTCATGTTCGTTCCATGGCCTCGCGATCGAATCCCCCCGCCGCCGTGAGCACGATCTGAGATGACCTAGCTCCTGAAGCTCATTGGATCGAACATCATGAAACCTTCTCATTTTTAAGCCGTTATCGCCGGTATGTCCGAGGCTAAATTCAAGCCGAAATCGATCTCCAAATCGCGCGATGCCGAGAAGTCGCGCCAGGAGAAGCAATCGACTGTCGAAGTCGCGTCTGAGGTCGCCGGCGCGGCCCCGCCGCCGGACTTCATCGAACCCGATCCAGAGCTCACTCCTGAGGAGGCCGAGCAGGCACGCAAGAGATACTTGCTGAGGCGTTTCTGGATCAGCGCGCGCGGTTATTGGGGCCGCGGAGGCGATAGGCTCGCATGGCCGTTCACGATCGGGCTCTTGGTCCTGATCATCATCAATGTCGGCTTCCAGTATGGGATCAATGTCTGGAACCGCGCAATTTTCGACGCCCTTGAGCAACGCAATGCCCGCACCGTTTATATCCTGAGCGCCGTTTTCGTGCCGCTCGTGCTCGGAAGCGGCAGCCTTGTCGTTGCGCAAGTCTTCCTTCGCATGACGATTCAGCGCCGCTGGCGTTCCTGGCTCGCCACCGCGGTCATCGCGCGTTGGCTTGCAAGCGGCCGCTACTTTCAGTTGAACCTCGTCGGCGGCGATCACCAGAACCCCGAAGCCCGCATCACCGAGGATTTGCGGATTGCCACCGAATCTCCGGTCGATTTCATCGCCGGCGTCATCAACGCGTTTCTGTCGGCCTCGACCTTCATCGTGGTGCTCTGGACGATCGGTGGGGCCTTGACCCTGACGATCGCAGGTTCGACCGTGACCATTCCCGGCTTTCTCGTCATCACCGCGGTAACCTATGCCGCGATCACATCCACCTCGATGGCGGTCATTGGCCGCCACTTCGTCCGCCTCTCCGAGGAAAAAAATCAGGCGGAAGCCGAATTCCGCTACACGCTGACGCGGGTGCGGGAAAACGGCGAGAGTATAGCATTGCTCGGTGGCGAGGAGGAGGAGCGTAGCGGCATCGACAAGACGTTCGCCCATGTGCTCAAGCAATGGGCGCTTCTTACAGGCCAGCACATGCGCACAGCGCTGGTGTCGCAGGGGGCAAGTTTGTTTGCGCCTGTCGTGCCCGTTTTGCTTTGCGCTCCAAAGTTTCTCGAAGGCAGCATGACACTTGGACAGGTAATGCAGGCTGCCTCTGCCTTTGCCATCGTGCAGGGCGCGTTCGGATGGCTGGTCGACAACTACCCCCGTCTCGCCGATTGGAACGCCTGCGCACGGCGCATCGCCTCACTGATGATGTCACTCGACGGACTCGAGCGCGCGGAACAGAGCAACACACTGGGACGCATAAAGCGCGGCGAAACTGCAGGCGATGCGATGCTCAGCCTGAACAATCTGTCCGTGTCGCTCGACGACGGCACCGCCGTGGTCAAGGAAACTAGGGTCGTGATCGAACCAGGCGAGCGGGTGCTCGTTTCCGGCGAATCCGGCTCAGGCAAGAGTACGTTGGTGCGGGCCATCGCAGGTCTGTGGCCGTGGGGTGGCGGCAGCGTCAACATCCGCGCCGACAGACGGCTGTTCATGCTGCCGCAAAGGCCTTACGTACCTACCGGGACGCTTCGCCGCGCAGTCGCCTATCCAGGCGCCGCCGATCGCTGGACGCTGGGTAAGATCAAGGCTGCCCTCAACAAGGTCGGACTCGATTATCTGAACGACAAGATCGAGGACGACGCGCCATGGGACCAGACCTTGTCGGGTGGCGAAAAGCAGCGGCTCGCCTTCGCACGTCTTCTGCTGCACAGCCCCGATATCATCGTGCTGGATGAAGCAACGTCAGCACTCGATGAAAAGAGTCAGGACAAGATGATGGAGATGATCATTCACGAATTGCCGAAGGTCACCATCATAAGCGTAGCGCATCGCGCCGAGTTGGAAGCCTTCCATAGCCGCAAGATCACATTGGAGCGGCGCGAGGGCGGCGCAAAGCTTGTCAGCGACGTCGATCTTGTCCAGCGTAAGAGCAGACGGAACTTGCTTGTGCGATTTCTCGGGCGCCGGCGCGCCTACCGAAACGCAGCACGACATTGAGCAAAGCGGCGCTGCCCGAGACAAAAAGTGAAGTCCGCCGGGCGGGCCTGGGTCAAGGGCAGCAAGAAAGCAGCCCGCGCCGCGCGCACTGCGAACTAAGTCCGACGTCTGCTCGATGGCTTGGCGATGGCGGCTTGGCCGACAACTTCGGGCGCATCGCCGGCCCCGATGGCAGATGATCGTCGGCCTGGTGGCGGCGGTCCTGACCTACGTCGACGACCACCGCGTCAGCTGCACTATTTGCGTGCGAGCACGACGTGAGCCTCTTGGGGGAATGTCAGCTCCCCTCCAGTTGAATAGATTGCCAGCGAGGAACTTACATCCCCCATGATCGCTGCGATGACTACGTCCCGTTGTCCGGCATCCATTCCGCTGACCAGCCCAGCCTGCGGAGTCGCTGCCAGCTGTAGTCGCACATATTCCTTTGACGAGGGGAATCGGATGTTCTGTGTCGTCGTGTGGATGGTCACCTGACGAAATCCCGCCCCGGTCACCAATCGGTAAAGCTCGTCCGCGTCGGCGAGTGAATGCTCGGACCGTTTCGTCGCCGAAGCGCCTGGACCGAGATGCCGATCCAGGGCATCCGCCAGCGCCTTTGCCGCAGGAGTATGCTCAATAGCGCTGAAAACGCTTAAGGCCAGTCGGCCGTCAGCCACCAGAACCCGGAACATCCCACGCAGCGCACTCGATCGATCCGGAAAAAACTGCAGCCCGAGCTGGCAAAGAACCAGATCGAAGGTGGAGTCAGGGAACGGCATTTCGAGCGCGCTTCCCTCGTGCCAGTCAATACGCGGTCCAGCGCCGCTCGGGAGCGACCGAGCAACGGCAAGCATGCCCGTGTTGATGTCGAGGCCGACGACATGCCCACTTCCCATACGCTCGGCCGCCGAGCGTGCCACCACGCCGGTGCCGCAAGCTACGTCCAGAACCCGCTCACCAGATCGAGGCGCAGCACGATCCACCAGGTCGGCAGCCCACAGGGCTGTGATTGCCGGAACCAGGTAGCGCTCGTAGAGTTCCGCGGCGCTACCTTCCAGCTGCCATTGCTCCTGCCGGGCCATAGCGTCCCTCCCGCACAATGAGCCGCTCCGACAACGGGCCCGATCGGCGCTTCAAGCAGCCATCATAAAGCGCCTATCTGTCACAGAGCAACCGGGCGATAGAAACAAGGATACCGAGCAGATCGTTAGGACGGTCCGCACACATTGCGAGCGTCGCTTGCTGGAGCTGCGTTAGTCAGTCGGAGGCTAATGGCGTTTTTAACGGAACGCTAATATAAATGGACGTTCGAACGAGCAGCGCCTGCCAAATCCCTGAGGGAATGCCATGCGAAGGTTCATCTTCACGGCAATGTGTATCGCCGCCGCAACGGCCGCTAACGCCCATGATTGGTACGAAGACAAGATTGATCCACAGACGAAATTCAGGTGTTGCGGTGGTTCTGATTGCCGCGCCATACCTCGGTCTTCGGTGCGGTCCAGGATAGACGGTGGTTACACTTATTTGCCGCATAATTTCACCATCCCACGGGACCGTGTACAGGAATCCCCGGACGGCCAATACCATATCTGTGAGAATACCTACGTCGTAACCAATCAGCTGTATTGGCGTTGCTTTTTCGCGCCTCGTGTCGATGTCTCTCTACTTCTCGCACGTTAAGGTAAATACGGCGCGTCGCGGCCGGAATCCTCGTAGTGACCCTTGGTGAGCGGCTGCTCCGGCTGGTACTCCTAAGACAAGGTGTCAGCCTGGGCAGGACCGACACGGCGCGCATCAGATTGATGTTGCGGTCGATGACCCTTCGAATGTTTCTGCAAGCTGACCTTCTTGGGGTTGTATTTCAGGGCGTAGGAGACCTGATTGCCGACCTCACGGCCGATCCTCGCCTGGCGAGATCTTCGGCAGATTGCGGTATTCAAACGCCGGGCGTCTGGCTGCAGGACGCCCGGCGATCGTTTTACCCTACCGCTTGCGCAAATCCGCTTGGGCCAGATCAAGCGCCTTGGCGATGCGGCCGCAAGCCATGTCGATTGTCTCGCGCGTCCAGATCAGCGGCGGCGACAGGATCATCGTGTCGCCGGTGGCGCGCAGCATCATGCCTTGGGCAATTGCGTGATCGCGGACAAGCACGGCCGCACTCCCGGCCGGCAGGAAGCGCTCCTTGGTCGCCTTGTCCCTAACAATCTCGATCGCCCCCATCAGCCCGATCGAGCGCACCTCGCCGACCAGATCGTGACCGCCGATGTGCTCCTGCAGCGCCTTGGCGAAATAGGGTCCGGTGTCGTTCTTGACCCGATCGACCAAACCTTCCCGCTCCATGATCTCGAGGTTCTTCAGCGCCACGGCGCAGGCCACGGGGTGGCCGGCATAAGTATAGCCGTGATTGAACTCGCCGCCCTTCTCGACAAGCGTCGCGGCGATGCGGTCACCAACCAGCAGTGCCGACAGCGGCTGATAACCGGAGGTCAGCGCTTTGGCGGTGGTGATGGTATCGGGCTCGATGTCGAAGGTCTGAGCTGCGAACCACTCGCCGGTGCGGCCATAGCCGGTGATGACCTCGTCCAACATCAGGAGGACATCGTATTTGCGGCAGATGCGCTGCACTTCCGGCCAATAGCTCATCGGCGGTATCTTCACGCCGCCTGCCCCCATCACCGGCTCGCCGATGAAGGCGGCGACCTTGTCGGCACCGGCTTCGAGTATGGCGTCCTCGACGGCCTTGGCCGCGCGCAGGCCGAAATCATGGTCGCTTTCACCGGGCAGAGCCAGCTCGTAGGCATACGGCATCATCACATGGACGATGTTGGGAACCGCGCCGTTGAGCTGCTTGTGCATCGGCTCCATGCCGCCCAGCGAAGCGCCGGCGATGGTCGAGCCGTGATAGGCGGTCTTGCGCGAGATGATGCGGTTCTTCTCCGGCTTGCCTTCCAATGCCCAATAGTGGCGGACAAGGCGCAGCGCCGTGTCATTGGCCTCCGAACCGGACGAGCCGTAGATGACCTGGTTGACGTGCTTCGGCGCCAGTTCCGCCAGCTTCTTGGCCAGCAGCACTGGCGTCGGTGTCGAGCATTTGAAGAAGGAATTGTAGTAGGGCAATTCCTTCATCTGGGCGTAAGCCGCGTCGGCCAGCTCATCGCGGCCGTAACCGATGTTGACGCACCACAGCCCGGCCATGCCGTCGAGGATTTCCATACCTTCGGAATCGTAGATGAACGGACCATTGGCGTGGGTGATGATGCGTGAGCCGGCCTCACGCATCTCCTTATGGTCGGTGAACGGATGAAGGTGATGAGCAGCATCGATCTGCTGAAGCTGCTTCAGCGAATAATTTTGATAAGTCATGTCTGATCTTTCCTCTTTGAACCAATCCGGCGTTTGCCGGGGCGGATTCGTCAGAGGAGCGCGGGCGGCGAATAGCCGATGCGGGCGCAAAGCCGCAAAAGCTCGGCGCGAAGCGTGCGCGGCGACGGCGTCACCGCCACCCCAAATGCGCACCATGTCCCCATCCGAGCCATGGCCTGCACCATATGCCGTCTGATGCGATCAGTTCAAGTCGTTCCGTTCAAGCGATGCTGGTCAGCGCCCGTTGCAGGAAAACATACTTCATTGCGGCCTGTGCCGCTTGCGGCCGGCGATCACCGCGCCCGCCATGGCCGCCTTCGGTCTCCTCGAAGAACAGCGTCTTCGCATGGCCGGCAGCCTGCAGCCGCCCGGCCATCTTGCGCGCATGGCCGGGATGGACGCGGTCGTCGGCGGTCGACGTCGTCAGCAGCACCGGCGGATAGGCCGCATCGGTCTTTACATGCTGATAAGGCGAGTAAGCGGCCAGCCAGGCCGCCTCTTCAGGCTTAGCCGGATCGCCATACTCGGCCATCCAGGATGCGCCAGGCGGCAGCTCGGTGTAGCGCAGCATGTCGAGCAGCGGCACGTCGATGATCACCGCACCGAAAAGCTCGGGATGCTGGGTCAGCGAAACGCCGGTCAGCAGGCCGCCATTCGAGCCGCCTTGGATGCCGAGCGTCGCCGGCGTGGCGATGCCGCGTTTCACGATGTCTTGCGCGACCGCGGCGAAATCGTCGAAGGCATTCTGGCGATTGGCCTTGAGCGCAGCCTGGTGCCAGTTCGGACCGAACTCGCCGCCGCCGCGGATATTGGCCTGCACATAGGCATTGCCCTTTTCCAGCCACAGCCTGCCGCGCACGCCGGCATAGCCGGGCAGCAGCGGCACTTCAAAGCCGCCATAGCCATAAAGCAATGTCGGCACCGGACCGTCCTGGTCGCGTTGCCTGACGACGAAGTAAGGGATCATGGTGCCGTCTTTCGAGCGCGCCTCGAACTGTTCCGACACAAGGGACGAAGCATCGAAACGCGCCGGCTGCGATTTCACCGTTGTCATCGTCGCAGCATCGTCGTCCGACCAGATGATCGAGCTCGGCGTCAGGAAATCGGTGAAGGAGAAGGAGACGCTGGAGCCGAAATGTTCGGCATGGGCGATGCCGACATTGCCATTCTCAGGCAGCGCGACTGGCTTCAGCGACCAGCCGCCGTCATCGCGCTCGCAGACGACGACCTTGCCGCGCACATTATCCATCAGGTTGATGAACAACCGGTCCTGCGTGCGGGCAATGCCGGCGATCGAAACCCTATGCGCCGGCTCGATCACGGTATCGATGGGTCCAAACGCATCGGCTTCGATCCAGCGCGCGAAATCCAGCGAATAGAGGCCGTCAGGTTGGCACAACGTGCCATCCGGCGCCGTCCACGGGCTGCGCACCCCGAAGACGAACTGATCCCTGAACAGCGCCGTGTCGGTGACGTCATCCGGTAGCGGAATGCGCCTGTTCTCGCCGGAAGGCAGACGCAGAAAACTGTGCGAGGCAAAGAAGTCGAGCGTCCGGGTCAGGAACAGATGCCGCTTGTCGCCGTCGAACTCGAGGGAACCGCCGGCGGCGAGATCCTGCTTCTGCGCCTCGAAGAGCGGCGTCGCATCCTCCAGCCTGGTGCCGCGCTGCCAAAGCTTGACCACGCGTGGATAACCGGACTGGGTTTTTTCGTCCTCCTCGAAGGCAGCCGAAACGATGACGGTGTCCTTGTCCAACCAGCTGAAGCCCGACTTCGAGGCGGGCGCGCGAAAGCCGCCCTCGACAAAGGACTTGGTGTCGATGTCGAATTCACGCATCTCACTGGCGTCGCCACCATCCGGCGACAGGCTGAGCAGGCAGCGGCTGAAGTCGGGGTAAAGCCGGCTGGCGCCGCTGAACACCCATTTCACGCCCTCTTTGGCGGACAGATTATCGAAGTCGATGATCGTCTCCCAATCCGGCTTCTCGGTCTTGTAGGAAGCGACCGTCGTGCGCCGCCAGAGGCCGAGCACATTGGTCTTGTCCTGCCAGAAATTGTAGACATGGCCGCTGAGTGCAGACCCGACCGCAATGTTGTCCTCGGCCGTCATCAGGTCGAGCGCGGTCTGGAAGGAGGCCTGGTAGGACGGATCACCCTGCAATTCACCTGTTGTAACCGCGTTCTGACGGTGGACCCAGTCGAGCGCTTCCTTGCCTGTCCTGTCCTCCAGCCAGAGAAAGGGATCCTCGGTCTCGCCAACTGGACCCTGCTGCTTCTGTGCGATCGACTTTGTCATGTGGTCTCCGAAAAATTCGTCAAGTTCGGTGCCACAAACATCGGCGTGGCGCTATCGAGATTCAATTGAAACACGTAAAATGAACGGCCTCCGTATAGCTAGGCCTTCTGCGTGGGGTGAAGGAAACTTCATGCAACGTCTCTACATTGCGAATGAGAAGTTTGATCCGGTCAACGGCACAGGGTGGAAGGAGTACATTCAGTGGTCGGGCCTTACCCAGCTGACCGAGGTTGTCACGCTCGACGGGATGCTCTGCGCATTCGCACTACCAGAGACGAAGGACAGCCACTGGCCCCACATTGTTAACGAAGACAACATGCTCAACTTCTTTGTGGACCTGGACTTCCTTCTTTCGGAGTTGGCCGATACGAGCAATCTCAACGTCCTTGGCGTGATCCGAAGGCCATCAACGGACGTGCGCCACCTTGATTGGAATGGATTCACGTTCCTCGGCTATGACTTGCTGGACCAGGACGTTTCAACAAGCGCACTAACCAATTGCGGCGGCTTTCCGGAAGCATTCGCGAACTCGGAACTCTCCAGCGTCGGACTGATCCCAGACTTTAATCGCGCTGTTGAAATTCAAGGAACGCTGCGAAGCAAATACTATCCACCTGAACACCACGCCGATTGTGACCTCTGGGCTATTTTCATACAGCAAGGCAATTAAGGCTACTCCGATACGTAGCTCACACGATCCGCCGCCGCATGACGGTTGTAACCGCCAGCGCCAGGCACATGGCGCCAAGCGTGATCGGCAGGCCGTCCGCACCAAGAATATCCATGGCACCTCCCGCCAGCGGCGGCATGGCGATACCGCCGACGCCCCACATCAGCGAGAAGGCGGCGTTGCCGGCGACCAGCGCCGAGCCGGTGAAGCGCTCGCCGAGCTCGATGATCGACATCGTATAGATGCCGTAGGAAACCGCGCCCCAGATAAAGACGCATGGCCAGATCAGCGGCGTCTCGATGAGAACCGGCAACAGCACGCATCCGAGCACGGTCAGCGACACGCAGATAAACCGCACCAGACGCGCCGTCAGCCGTTCCGCCAGCAGGCCGAGCGGCACCTGCATGGCGATGTTGCCGGCGATCATCACCGACAGCAGCGCCGACATGCGGGCTTCGGCGATGCCGTAATAGGTCCCGTAGACCGGCAGCAGCGCCAGCACCGCCTGCTCAAAGCCGGCGGCGACGACGACCGCCGACAACAGCAGCCATGCCATCGGCATGAACCCCATCACCGAAACCCGGTGCCCGGCCTCATCGACCTTCGGAAGCCGTCGCAGCACCAGCGCCAGGCAGGCGCCGCAAAAAACGAATGCGGCGATGCCGACGAGAAACGGCGGCCATCCTTCGGTGCCGACGGCAAGCAGGCACAGCGGGCCGGCCGCGAAACCTGCCGAAATGACTGTGGAATAGATCCCCATCACGCGACCGCGGCGCGCCGGCGGCGCCAGGGCGATCACCCAGATCTCGCTCAGCACATAGAGCGGATTGGTCACCACGCCGATCAGGAAGCGCAGCGGAAACCACAGATAGACATTCTGCGTCCAACCGATCAGCGCCAGCGTGATCGCGGAAAGCGCTGCGCAGGTGAGCGCCGTGCGCCCTGCCCCGAACCGGCGCGCCAGCGCCGGGATGAGCGGCGACGAGACGATGAAGCCGACCGGCGTCATCGCCGCAGACAGCCCGATCATGGCCGGCGAGATGCCTTGTCGCTGCAGGATGAAGCTCAGCAGCGGATAGGAGAGCCCCTGCGCGATGGCGAACACCGAGACGGTCGCGATTACCCCGGTGAGCGCCGCCCACGGCATTCCCGTTTCGTTGCCGCTGGTGCCGGTCGCAATCATTCTGCCATCCCTGCATTGGAGATCTGCTCGGCGAGTCACCCAGCTACCGGTCCGGTTCCGCGAAAGAAAGGGCCGGCCAGCAAAAACCATTTGCGCCAACGGATCGCCGGCTCAACGGTTCCGGCGTCCGGACGACCGGTAGAGCGCGAACGCGATCAGCAGCGCATCGAGGCCAGCGATCACCGCCGGCAGGCCGAGCGGACCGATCCCCTGCATCAGCGCGCCGGCGCCGGGCGGGCCGACAATGCCGCCAGCGCCCCACGTCAGCGCGAAGGCTGCGTTGCCGGCGACGAGTGCTGTTCCCTTGAACCGGCTGCCTAGCTCGACCAGCGCCATTGTATAGACGCCGTAGCCGACCGCGCCCATCACCACCAGCACGGGCCAGACCAACGGCGTCGTGATCAGGAGCGGCAGCGAGAGCGCGCAAGCGGCCGTCGCCAGCGCGCAAAAGACGATCATCGCCCGGCCGCCGAAGCGCTCGGCCATCAGCCCCAGCGGGATCTGCAGCAGGATGTTGCCGGCCGACAGCGCCGTCACCAGCGCCGCCAGCGTCGCTTCCGGCAAGCCGTAGCCGGAACCGAAAACTGGCATCAGCGCATAGGTGCTCTGCTGGACCGCGGCCGCAACCAGGACCGCCAGCAGCAGCGCCGGCGCCAGCTTGGCGAAGCCTACGATGCCGCCCGAAACCTGGCCGTCATCCTCGAAACCGGTCAATTTGGACGAGACGGCGCGCAGGATCAGCGCACAGAGCGCAAAGCCTGATATCGCCGCGACGAAAGGAGGCCATCCCGATGTGCCGACCGTGATCAGGATCAGCGGCCCCGCCGCGTAGCCGGCGCCCAGCAGCGTATTGAACACCCCCATCACCCGGCCGCGGCGCGTCGGCGGCGCCAGCGACAGCGCCCACACCTCGCCAAGCACATAGAGCGGATTGATGACCACGCCGACGAGAAAGCGGATGATGAACCACGCCACCCAATCCTGCAGATAGCCGATGCCTAAGAAGCAGAGCGCGCCGGCCAGTGAACAGCCGACGGCGAGGTTGCGCGCGCCGACCAGGCGGACGGCCGCCGGCACGAACGCAGCCGACAGGATGAGGCCAACCGGCATCATCGCCGCGGAAAGGCCGATCAGCGCCGGAGACATGCCTTGCCGCTGCATCAACAGCGTAAACAGCGGATAGCTAAGCCCCTGCGCGGCGCCGAACATGGCCAGAGCGGCTGTGACGCCGGCAAGCGCTGCCCACTGCGTTGCCGCCTCGCCATCGCTCGAACCGGTCGCGACCATCCGCCATCCCTGTGAATCGCCCACCCTCGGGGGTCGGCAAGCTACCCGGCTAGCGGTTCGGCCTGGGAAAAGGAAGGGCCGCCCGGGCAAATCTCCTGCGCCACGTCATCCGCCCCGTGCGTGTGCCCAACGATCGGTCAGCTGCCCTTCCGGCATGTCGCTTCCCTCGTCCTAGTGGTCGCCGCCTCCGCAATGGCGGGACGGCCGGCGGTCCATTATGCCGCCGCACTGTCGCAGCGTACGAGGCTTGTCATGACCGCCGCCCTTCATCCCGCCGAACCGGCATTGGCAAACGATCGCGCCCGTCGCGGCGGCCGCGCGGGCAAACGTGCCGGCGCAGCGGCGGCGTTCGAGCAGCCGCCTTTCCGTCAGCTGAAAATCCCGCTGACGCCGACGAAGCTGGTCTCCGACGACGAGCTGGAATCGATCCACCTCGCCTCGCTGCGCGTGCTGCGTGAAATTGGCGTCGACGTGCTGCATGACGAGGCAAGGCGCATCATGAAGGCGCATGGCGCGGATGTCCGCGACGGCAGTGAGCGGGTCCGCTTCGACAGCGACATGATCCTCGAGCTGGTTTCGCACTGCCCGTCGGAGTTCACCATCCACGCCCGCAATCCGGCGCACAATGTGCGCTTCGGCGGCGACAATCTGATCATCTCGATGATGGCGTCGGCGCCCAATTGTTCCGACATCGACCGCGGCCGCCGGCCGGGCAACCAGCAGGACTATCGCAACTTCCTCAAGCTCGCGCAGATGCACAACATCCTGAACTGCACAGGCGGCTACCCGGTCGAGCCGATCGATATCCATCCGTCCGTCCGGCACCTCGAATGCATCCGCGATTTGAGCGTGCTCACCGATAAGGTGTTCCACATCTATTCACTCGGCAAGGAACGCAATGTCGACGGCATCGAGATCACCAGGATCGCGCGCGGCATCAGCCACGAACAGCTTCTCGAAGAGCCGTCGGTGTTCACCATCATCAACACCAATTCGCCGCTCAAGCTCGATGTGCCGATGATGGAAGGCATCATCCAGATGTCGAGCAAGGGCCAGGTCGTCATCGTGACGCCGTTCACCCTGTCGGGCGCCATGGCGCCGGTGACGATAGCCGGCGCGCTAGTGCAGCAGAATGCCGAAGCGCTGTCCGGCATTGCATTCGCCCAGATGGTGCGCAAAGGCGCGCCCGTCGGCTATGGCGGCTTCACCTCGAATGTCGACATGAAGTCCGGCGCGCCGGCCTTCGGCACGCCGGAATACATGAAGGCGCAATTGGTCGGCGGCCAGCTCGCCCGCCGCTACAACATCCCCTACCGCACCTCCAACACCTGCGCCGCCAACACGGTCGACGCACAGGCCGCCTATGAAAGCGTGTTCTCGCTATGGGGCGCCATCCAGGGCGGCGGCAATCTGATGATGCATGCGGCCGGCTGGCTGGAAGGCGGCCTGCGCTGCTCCTACGAGAAGACCATTCTGGACATCGATCTGCTGCAGATGATGGCGGAATTCCTGACCCCGCTCGACCTCTCCGAGGAGGCTCTCGGCTTCGACGCCATCCAGTCGGTCGGTCCGGGCGGCCATTTCTTCGGCACCCAGCACACCCAGGACCGCTACAAGACCGCCTTCTATTCGCCTATCATCTCCGACTGGCGCAATTTCGAGACCTGGGCGGAAGCCGGATCGCCGACGGCTATCGAAAAAGCCAATCGGGTCTGGAAGGAGCGGCTGGCGACCTATGAAGAGCCCTACATGGACCCGGCTATCCGCGAGGAGCTCAACGCATTCGTCGAGAAACGCCGGTCCGAAGGCGGCGCGCCGACCGATTTTTGATGATTGTGTCGTTGATGAACTGATCATTTGTATGGATTTGATGAACGGTCGACCCCCACTCCGTCGAGCTTCGCTCGACACCTCTCCGCCGATCGACGGGGTAGAGGAAGGGCGTGAGATTATTCCAGCCGGCGCCCTTCTCCGCTTTATTTTTACGCCCCGCTCACTCGATTCAATCTCTTCAAAAACGGAACTATCTTCATGAAATCTCATGCAAAAGCGGTTGTCATCGGCGGCGGCGTCGTCGGCTGCTCGGTGCTCTATCATCTGGCCAAGGCCGGCTGGACCGACATCATGCTGATCGAGCGTTCGGAGCTCACCTCCGGCTCGTCCTGGCACGCAGCGGGCGGCTTCCATACGCTCAATGGCGATCCCAACGTCGCCAAGCTGCAGGCCTATACGGTGCAGCTCTACAGGGAGATCGAAGAGCTTTCCGGCCAGTCCTGCTCGTTGCACCTGACCGGCGGCGTGATGATGGCCGACACCCCCGAGCGCATGGACTTTTTGCGCCTTGCCCACGCCAAGGGCCGCTATCTCGGAATGGACACCGAGCTGATCACGCCGTCGGAGGCCAAGGCGATGTTCCCGCTGATGGACGAGACGAATTTCGTCGGCGCCATGTGGGATCCGGTCGAAGGCCATCTCGATCCTTCCGGAACCACCCACGCCTATGCCAAGGCGGCCAGGAAGCTCGGCGCTGAGATCGTGCTGCGCAACCGGGTCGTCGAGCTGACGCAGGAAGTCGACGGCACCTGGAACGTCGTCACCGAGCAAGGCACGGTCAAGGCCGAGCATGTCGTCAATTGCGGCGGCCTGTGGGCGCGCGAGATCGGCCGCATGGTCGGTGTCGAGCTGCCGCTGCTGGCCATGGAGCATATGTACCTTTTGACCGAGCCGATGCCGGAGGTCGAGGAATTCAACAAGTCGACCGGCCGCGAGATGATCGGCGTGATGGACTTCAAGGGCGAGATCTACACCCGCCAGGAACGCAACGGCATCCTGCTCGGCACCTATGAAAAGGCCTGCAAGCCGTGGTCTCCAGTCAACACGCCATGGGATTTCGGCCACGAGCTGCTGCAGCCCGACATCGACCGCATCGCGCCGTCGCTCGAAATCGGCTTCAAGCATTTCCCCGGCATCGAGAAGGCCGGCATCAAGCAGATCATCAATGGCCCCTTCACCTTCGCGCTGGACGGCAACCCGCTGGTCGGCCCGGTGCAGGGCCTGACCAACTTCTGGTGCGCCTGCGCCGTCATGGCCGGTTTCTCGCAGGGCGGCGGCGTTGGGCTGGCGCTGTCGAACTGGATGGTCAATGGCGACCCCGGCTTCGACGTCTGGGGCATGGACGTCGCTCGCTTCGGCGAATGGGCGAGCCTGCGCTACACCAATGCCAAGGTGCGCGAAAACTATTCGCGCCGCTTTTCCATACGCTTTCCCAACGAGGAATTGCCGGCTGCTCGCCCGGCTCAGACGACGCCGCTCTACGACACGATGCTGGCCAACAATGCCGTCATGGGCGATTCGTGGGGCCTCGAAACGCCACTCTGGTTCGCGCCGAAAGGCACGGAGCCGAAGGATATCGTTTCGTTCCACCGTTCCAACGATTTCGGGCCGATCGGCGAGGAAGTGCGTGCGACCCGCGAAAGGGTCGGCGTCACCGAGATCGCCAACTTCGCCAAATACGAAGTGTCCGGGCCGGGATCGGAAGATTTCCTCAACCGGCTGATGACCAACCGCATGCCGAAGATCGGCCGCATCGTGCTGACCCCGATGCTGAACGAGTTCGGCAGGCTGATCGGCGACTTCACCATCGCCAAGGCTGGTGAAGAGCGCTTCATGATCTGGAGCTCGTCGGCGGCGCAGAAATATCATATGCGCTGGTTCGAGAAGCACCTGCCGAGGGATGGTAGCGTCCGCATCCACCGCTTCGACCAGACGCTTGTCGGCCTCTCGATCGCCGGGCCGAGATCGCGCGATCTGCTGCAGAAGCTTGTTGACGTGGATGTCTCGACCAAGGCTTTCCGCTTCATGGATTTCCGCGAGATGGCGGTCGGCGGCGCGCCCTGCATGGTCAATCGCATCACCTATACCGGCGATCTCGGTTACGAGATCTGGATGGCGCCGGCCTACCAGCGCCTTGTCTACAAGGCGATCAAGGATGCCGGCGAAGAGTTTGGCCTTGTCGATTTCGGCATGCGCGCCTTGCTCTCGATGCGCCTGGAAAAGAATTTTCCGACCTGGTTTCGCGAGCTGCGCCCGATCTACGGGCCGTTCGAAGGAGCAATGGATCGCTTCATCAAGCTGGAGAAGAACGACTTCATCGGGCGCGAAGCGGCGGCCAAGGAACAGACAGAAGGGCCGAAACGGCGCCGTGTCTCCTTCATCGTAGATGCCGCGGATGCTGACGTGATGGGCGACGAGCCGATCTGGGCCAAGGTCGGCGGCAAGGATTTTGGCACGGTCGAAAAGCCGCACGGCTATGGCGCGCCACGCTTCGATATATCAGGCAAGGAAGTGCGCGGCTCCAGGGCCGCGGAAGGCGCCTCGGCCGTGCGCGGCATCGTCGACGGCGACTGGCGCGTGGTCGGCTGGATCACCTCCGGCGGCTATGCGCATTACGTCCAGAAATCGATGGCGCAGGGCTATGTGCCGGCCGCCTTGGCCGAGAACGAGAGCGCCGGACTGTTCGAGATTGAAATCCTCGGACACCGGCGGCCGGCCCGCATCAATGTCGAGCCGCCTTTCGATCCGAGTGGCGAGAAGATGCGGGCATAGGCGGTCAGGGTTGCTGCCCAAGGCCGCCGCCCATCCCAAGGCTGCTACAACATTGTGCGGGGCACGGTCTCATGCTAGCGCAGCCGGTGCAACTGGCACGGGCGATGAGAACTCCTTGAAGTATTCGATGAAATGGGCCGAATGGCTTGCCGAGGGCAGGATCGGCCGTTTCCCCGCGGCGATCGTGTTGGTCGCGCTTTATTGCTGCACACAGGTCGTCGTGCTGTCGCTGGCGAGCCTGTGGGCGGGAACCGGGGTCGGTGTCGATGACTCCGAACAGCTGATGTATATGCGGTTTTTGTGGGCCGGCTATGGCGGCTCGCAGCCGCCGCTTTACTCCTGGCTCGGCTGGTTGACGTCGTCGGTTTTCGGAACCAACATCTTCGCGCTTAAACTACTGAAGTATTCCCTGATTTTCGTGGCCTTGACGTCGGTCTTCGTCGCGGTGTGCAAACTCGGCTATTCCCAGCGCACCGCAGTTGCCTCCATTCTAGGTCTTTTGCTGTTTCCTCAGCTGGTCTGGGAAATGCAGCACACCTTATCGCATACCGTTGCCGCCTTTTGTTTTTCGGGGCTGCTGCTGCTTGCGCTCGTCGAGCTTCTGCAGCGCAAATCGCTGCTGACCTATGCCTTGTTCGGCCTGGCGATCGGTGCGGCTGTGCTGGCGAAATACAATCTTTTCATCCTGATTGCCGCGATGCTGGCGGCGACCTTATCGCTGCGCGAGACCCGCCAGGTCATCCTGCGTCCGCAAATCATGATCAGCATGGCCGTGGCGCTGCTGGTCTGCCTGCCGACATTGTATTGGACCGCCACGCATCCGAGCGAATTGCTGGCGCGCAGCTACAAGTTCGGCATCAATGAAGGCGACGGTGCTTTCCTCGTCGCGTTGAAAGGCATCATCGGCTTTGGCGATGCCGTAATGAATTTTGCCATCTTGCCGGTCGTGATTTTCGCAGTGGCGATGCTGGCGGGACGGGTCAGTCCATCGACGCTCCGCCTACGGCTTCCAGATTCGGAAAAACTATTGTGGCGCATTCTCGGCTTCGGGCTCTGCATCACCATTGTCCTGGTGATCGCCAGCGGCGCCACCACGTTCAAGGCGCGCTGGTTGTTGCCGGTCCTGCTTTTTTTGCCTGCCGCCTTCGCCGCCCGCATGGACACCCTCGGCGACAAAGGCAGGACGGCGCAAAACCTCACCATCACCGTTGCAGCCACACTGGCCATACTGATCTTGCCGGCGACATGGGCCTATCAGGTCTATGGCGGAAAGGGCCAGGGACGCGTCGTCCGTCTAGACTACCCGACGCTGTATCATGATCTGACCGCAGATGGCGCAGTCAAGACGGTCATGTCGGACTGGCACTGGGTGGGCAATCTCAGGCTCGTCGACCCAGACCTTGTCGTCCTCGGAGAAGAGGTGCCGGGTTTCGCCGCGTTGCTGCAGGAACCCGCCGTTCTGATCTGGCTCGACAGGCCCAGCCCGGAACCGGAAATCCTGGACCGCATCAGCCAGGCGGGTTTCATCCTGGACAATGAACGCCGCAGCCTCAGGGTTCCCGAATTTCTCGGTTCGAGCGACGGCAGGCTTGTGACCGTCGTCAAGTTGAAAAAGCGAAATGCCAATGCTCCTGCGGCCGATTGAGATCGGGAGGATAGGAAAGTGAGCGAGCCAGGCGTCGAGCGACGGTTCGGTCGCCACCGCAAGATCATGCCGTTCGAGCCGGACGAAGCGGACTCTATCGACGCGTTGCGCCTGAAGTCGCGGCAGAAGGCGGCGGCACTCAACCAGCATGTGCTTGGCTACGGCGCACTGGCGGAAGCCGAATGGCATGCCGCCGGCATCGCTGCTCCCGACCTACCCACCATGCGTCAGTACCGGCTCGACCGCATCCGCGCCGAGCTGAAGCGCCGCGACTATGCGGGAGCCCTGCTCTACGATCCGATCAACATCCGCTATGCGACCGACTCGACCAACATGCAGCTCTGGGTCGCGCACAATCCGACAAGGCATTGTTTCGTTGCCACCGAAGGCCCGGTGGTGCTGTTCGATTATTTCTCCTGCGAGCACCTTTCCGACCACTCCGGCGTCGTCGACGAGGTGCGGCCGGCAGTGTCGTGGATGTATCTCTATAGCGGCGAGCTGACCGAGCAAAAGACCCGCCGCTGGGCGGCCGGCATAGCCGATCTGGTGAGGGAACATGGCGGCGGTATCAGCCGCATCGCCGTCGATCACATCAATCCTGAGGGCGTCGAGGAACTCGCCCGCCTCGGCATTTCGATCGGCAATGGCGAAGCGCTGATGGAAAATGCACGTCTAATCAAATCGCCCGACGAAATCCTGGCCATGCGCCGGTCGATCGTCGCTTGCGAGGCTGCTATGGGCGAGATGGAAGCAGCGTTGCGGCCAGGAATTTCCGAGAACGAATTATGGGCCGAACTCCACCGCGGCAACATTGCGCGTGGCGGCGAATGGGTCGAGACCCGGCTCTTGACGTCCGGCCCGCGCACCAATCCGTGGTTCCAGGAATGCTCGGCGCGAATGATCGAAGCCGGCGATCTCGTCGCTTTCGATACCGATCTGATCGGCCCTTACGGCTTCTGCGCCGACCTGTCGCGCACCTGGCTCTGCGGCGAAACCGAGCCGTCCACCGAGCAAGGCGACCTGTTTCGCACCGCCGCCGACCAGATCGCCCACAACATTGGCCTGATGCAGCCGGGCACTTCGTTCCGCGACCTAGTCGAGCGATCGGCGGTGCCGCCTGGTGATTGCTTCCCGACGCGCTACGGCGTGCTCTATCACGGCGTCGGCCTGGCCGACGAATACCCGACGCTGCCGCATGCGATCGACTGGACCGACGACACGCCCGACGGCGTGCTTGTGTCAGGCATGGTGCTTTGCGTCGAGAGCTACATCGGCCGGCTCGGCGGACGCGAAGGCGTCAAGATCGAGGACCAGATCCTGATCACCGAAACCGGCAACGAGCAGCTTTCAAGCTACCCGCTGGATGAGCGACTGCTCGGCGGCTGAAGGGCGGAAAGCTCAGTAGCCGCAGTCGATTTTGCGCCTGGCCTTGTCGAAAACGCGGTCGAACCGCGCTCGATTGGAGTTCCGATCCTTGGCCGGAAAGGCTTGCAGGAGCGTAGCCTTGTCGGCGCCCATGCCGGCCAACGTGTTGATCGCCAAGTCGCCATAGCTGGCATGCAGCGGGATGATCCCCGCCCGGATACGCTCCAGCAATGGCTCGATGGCGGGAGCGCCTCGCTCGCCGAGGCGGCAGAGGCCTTGCACTCCTGCCAGATAGGAATGCTGCCAGAAATTGCCCTTGTCGAGCGGCTGCAGCGCCGCGTCGTCGATCAGATAGAGCATCGTCGGGATGGCGTCGGCGCCGAACACGGAAAGCCTGGTCAAAGCCTGAAAAGCGGCGACGCGCCGGTGCGTATCCTTTGCCAGCCTTTCGAGGTCGGCACGATGCTCCGGGATCACTTGATCGGGCAGGGACTGGATAGCTATGGCCAGGCGCCCAGCTTGCGGTGCTTCGATGTTGCCGAATTTGCTTACCTTGATATCGATTTCGAAAAGCCGCGCGAAAAGCGCGTCGGCAAGCCGCGCCATGCTCTCGGGCGCCACGTCCTTCGCATATTTCGCTGCTGCGAAGACGCTGTCTGGAACGCCCAGCCGGCGGTCGTTCAGGGCTGCTATGGCGAGGTCGACATCGGGCTGCGACGCAGTCTGCCTACCGCGCAGCCTGTCAAAGAAATCATTGGCAAGCGAGTTGGTGACGGCGTCGATGGGGCCCGGCTGACTGAGCTTTGCGGCAAGGACCGCGGCCGCATCGTTCGAGTCGTCGACTGCTGGCAGCGTAAGCTCCATGCCGAGCGTGCCGGTTACGAATGCGCTCCAATCGGGCCGGTCGGCGAACTGGACGATGTGGGTAAGGTCGAGCGTTCTCGGGAAGCCGATGCGAATATCGAACTGATAGCCGGTCACATAGCTTGGCAAAAGCAGCGGCAGCAGCCGGTAGGAAGCAACGCCGGTCCATCGGTAGACCTCGGAGAAGGTTGCTCCGTCCTTGTTGTGCACAGAGATGCGGTAGACCGCGATTGTATCGGCGGTCGGATTGAGCCCTGCCTGGTAGTCGTTCACCCCACGCTTGATCTGCCCGGCGCTGACCACCGTGTCAGCTTCGGCAAGTGACGCCTCGGATTCGATCAGGCAATTGCCCTTGGCGATCTCAAGCCGCATGCGCTCCGAAGCCTTGGGTGCGTTCCGCGCCGTGGGACTCTTTTCGAGATCAAGGAGGCGGACATCGGCAAGCTCGACTGGCGGACATGACGCCCGGCGCTCCATGTGGAAGGTCCGGGCGATGGAGGAAAAGTCCGGCTCCGGCATCTCCGCGGGATAGCTCATTACCATGATACGCCGGGCGCTGCGTGTCAGCAGTGCACGCATGCAGAAATCGTCACAGCGGGTCTGGGTCTTTGTCCAGAAGGCTGTCCGATCGGAGCGAACCGCCAGCGTCTCGGCCCGGAACGGCCGCACGATCCGGTCGTTGTCGCCCGATACCAGCGCCATCGTGGTCCGGTCCATTGACCTGTTGATCAGGAAAGGCGGCACCGCAAGCAGTGCCACCGCGATCAGCGGGCTCGTCAACCAGTTTAATCGGCCCGGGACCCCGAAGCTGATTGCCCATGTCAACAGCAGGAACAGGAACACCGGCGGGATCAGCGCCATCAGCAGGGCGAGCGGGATGCCGACGATGCTGATCGCCGCGACGATGGCTATCTGCGGCAAGAGCAGACATGGCAGTGCCGCCAGCCCCAGGACCAGCAGCACGGTCCGAAATGTCCATCTCTGAATGGTTGCCACCGCCATGGTGCTGTCCCCGCGAAGTCACGCGCAGGTTGCGCGCACATGGTGACGGTCGCGTAAAGATCAGCCCAGGCCCGGATCTATTGCCAATCAGAGTTAGCGAACGGTTGTGCCGACGGCTCCGAGAGAGATCAGCAGGTCGACGAGGATGTTCTTGACCGGCTCCGGCGTCGATCTGGCGGTGATGAACGGCAGGCCTTTGCGCCTTCCCGTCCAGCCAACGACCTTCACCGCTTGCGCCGCTGGCTCGAAGCGTTGCGCCAGCGCCCAGCTCTTGCAGTCGATGGCCGCGACATCGGCACGGCCCTCGGCGATGGCGACGATCGAGGCACGGTGGCCGCCGCTTTCGCTGCGCGCCGTAAAGATGTCCAGGCTTTCGCCCATTGCTTCCAGGTCGCGCGTTAGCCCGATGAAGCCGGACATCGAATCGAGGCTGTTGAAGGTAAAGTGCTTGCCACGCAGAATATCGAGCGGGATGAGAGGGCTGCCTTCGGACGGTGAACCAACCGATGGCGCTTCACCTGCCCGCATCACGAGCGCGCTCGAATAGAGTTCGCCCTGCCCGCCCTCGAAGGCATCGTAATTCGGCTGGCCGATCACCTGGACATGCGTCGACAGGCCGAGTTCCATCGGCCCCCAGCAGGTCTGCGCGAACAGCAGCGCCGGATGCAGCCAGAGGCCGTGAAAATCCAGTTCGTCCGGCGGCAGCGTCGCCGGATCGGGCGCGATAACCTTTCCGGCGGCGTCGCGGATGCCGCCTTCTACAGGCCGCAGATCGGCATTGACGCGAGCGATGGTCTGCGGCGCGCCGATGCCTTTTTGCCGGAAGGCATCACGCAGCCGTGCCCATTGGGCATCGACCTCGCTCCGCATTTCGGGCCAGTCATACATCGGCAAGGCGGCAACGAAATCGCTCATGCCGGGACTTTGATCGTTACGCTGAGAAACTGACGAGACCATTGACGCGCACCTGGCTATCGCCGCGGCGATGCCGCAAAATTCATTCTTTCGGCGGCTCGGCCGGCACCGGCGCGCTGCCAAGGCCATTGAGGCTGCGCGCCCTGACGCGCGGCTTGAACGCCCGGCCTGGTTCCGGCGCGCGCCGCAGCACGGGGTGAACGATCGGCTCCTTAGCCCTGAACGCATAAGCCTTGAGCAGCGCGAAATAGTTCGGATAGGCATAGCCATTGTTCATCCGCAGCCACTCGTCACGGCGGTCGGCAAACAACTTCGGCAACCGGTACCAGGCCACCGTCGGGCTCTTGTGATGGACGAAATGCAAATTGTTGTTGAGGAACAGGAAGGACAGCGGCGAACGCTCGACGATCACCGTGCGGCCTTCCGGATGCTCCGACCACTGGTGCTCGGCGAAAGTGCGGATCGAAATCAGCGACTGGCCGAGCCACACCGGCACCAGGATGTAGAGCCACAACGGGATGCCGAAGCCGAACTGCACGACCGGCAACACGACGGCTAGGCCGATCGCGTGCAGCAACCACGCCTTGCGGATCACCTTGTCGCCGGCAAGCATCTGCTTGGCATCGTCGATGAAGAAGCCGATGCAGGAGAGCCACGGGCCAAGCACGAAGCGGCCGACCATGGTGTTGTTGATCTTCAGCAGAAATTTCATCGCCGGCGGCAACTCGTCATGGTGCCACAGCGCCTTGTAGTAGCTTTCGGGGTCGTCCAGCGGATCGGTCAGCCGTTCGTCGGCATGGTGGCGCAGGTGAATGGTCTTGAACCGGCGGAACGGCCAGACGAGGCCTATCGGCAGGAAGACGAAAACTTCGTTGAGCTGTGCATTGCGGGTCGGATGGCCGTGCAGGACTTCGTGAGCCAACGAGGATTGCAGTGCGGCGACCAACGCCAGAACGGCGAGCGCCAACAGCGGGTACGATGGCCAGATGAGCGAGCCGCCGACGAGCCAGGTGCCGTAACAGAAAAACGCCAGAAACACGGTCGGCCATTCGATGGCCGGTGCATTGCGTCGTCTGTTATTCGTGCTCGTCATGGATCGACCACTGCCCTTCCAGTCGCCGGAATCATTTTTGATTCCTGACAGCATTGTGTCAGGAGCGTTGAATCGCTGCAACGCGACAAAGCGCACAAGATGTTGCGATTGCGCATTTTCAGCCGCATATGTTATATTTTGTAAACAAGCTGGAGGATTCATTTACGCCTAAGGTGCCGCTTCGGTGGCTTCGGCGGATTTTTTTCCTCCCAATGGCCGGAATGACGATATGGACAAACGCGACCTGTCGACGATCTTTCGGGAGCGCCTGAAAATGCTCTTGACACGGTCCGACTTGAACCAGTCCGCCTTCGCGACGGCGGTGGGCATCGACCGTTCGGCGCTTTCGCAGTTGCTGTCCGGCGCCTCGACACGCCTTCCTCGCGCCGAAACGCTGCTCAACATCGCCGCCGAATTCAAGGTGTCGCTCGACTGGCTGCTCGGCCTCAGCCAGGACGAAGGCGTCACCGGTGAAATCCGCGAGAGCCTGGAGATCGAAGAAGCGCCCGATGGCTTTGACCGCACGCTGCTGGCAAGGTGGCATGCCGAGGCCGCAGGCACGAAAATCCGTTACGTGCCGGCCGGCATTCCCGATCTTCTGCGCACCGAGGCGCTTGTCGACTACGAGGCGGGCATCGCCAACAAGAGCCGCGAGGCGCAGGCCGGTGAGACGCAGTATCGCATCGACTACAACCGGCGGCCGGAAACCGACATGGAGGTCTGCATGCCGCGCCACACGCTGGAGATCTTTGCGCGGGGCTTAGGCGTGTGGGACCGTTTCCCGGAGGCCGACCGCCACCAGCAGCTTCTCCACATGGCGACGCTGCTCGACGACCTCTATCCCACGTTCCGCCTGTTTCTCTATGATGGGCGGATGCGCTATTCGATCCCCTACACCATCTTCGGACCGTATCGCGCCGCCATCTATGTCGGCGACATGTATCTGGTGCTGAATGCGACCCAGCCGGTCCGCACGCTGACCAGCCATTTCGACAATCTGATCCGTGCTGCCGACATCAACGCGCATGAAGCAGCCAGTTTCACGCAAAGGCTGGCAGAGATGCGATTTTGACGGCCTGTTTCTCGCGTCGACATTGACGCCATATAAAGAGTTCTTTATATCCTTATCTCGACAAAGAGTTCCCCGGAAGGCGTATTTCCAATGACCAACCCGATTGACGCGCTGCTTGCCGAAAAGGGCGTTCTGCTCGCCGATGGCGCCACCGGCACCAATCTGTTCGCCATGGGGCTCGAGGCCGGCGAGGCTCCAGAGTTGCTGAACGAGACCGCGGCGGACACCATCACCAGCCTGCACCAGAACTTTGTCGATGCCGGCGCCGACATCATCCTCACCAACTCCTTCGGCGGCACCCGTCACCGGCTGAAGCTGCACCATGCGCAGGACCGCGTGCATGCGCTGAACAAGCGCGCCGCCGAGATCGCCCGCGCCGTCGCCGATAAAGCCGGCCGCAAGGTCATCGTGGCGGGCTCGGTCGGCCCGACCGGCGAGTTGCTGGTGCCGCTCGGCGCCATGACCTATGACGAGGCGGTCGAGGCCTTTGCCGAACAGATCGAGGGCCTGAAGGCCGGCGGCGCCGAAGTCGCCTGGATCGAGACCATGTCGGCGCCGGACGAAATCCGCGCCGCCGTCGAAGCCGCAATCCGCGTCGGCCTGCCCTATACCTATACCGGCTCCTTCGACACCGCCGGCCGCACCATGATGGGGCTGTTGCCGAAGGACATCCATGGCGTCGCCGATGGACTGTCGCAGGCGCCGCTCGGTGTCGGCGCGAATTGCGGTGTCGGCGCCTCCGACATCCTCGCTTCGCTGCTCGACATGACCGAGGCGAAGCCGGAGGCGACGGTGATCGTCAAGGGCAATTGCGGCATTCCGGAATTCCGTGGCGCCGAAATCCACTATTCCGGCACGCCCGAACTGATGGCCGACTATGTCAGGCTCGCCGTCGATGCCGGCGCCAAGATCGTCGGCGGTTGCTGCGGCACCTCGTTCGCTCACCTAGCCGCCATGCGCAAGGCGCTCGACGCACACACTAAGTCGGATCGCCCGACCGTCGAGAAAATCGTCGAGCGCATCGGCCCGATGCGCAACAAGCAGGCCACGGTCAACACAGCCGAGACCAGCGAAGCCCGCCGCGAGCGCCGGCGCAGCCGCGCCTGACGCTTTCGGCTACCCGGCACTTTCGTCGAGGCGTCACGACCAATGTCGGAATTACAATGTCGAAAAAGGCCGGCAAGGTTTCCCCTGCCGGCCTGCCGCACCCCGCCCGTGGGTCGGTTATCCCGTATCAGAACGATCCCATCTGAAGAAAACCGGCCATCATCGCCACTACCGATTGCCGCCCAGCGCCGAGGCAAGGCGCACGAGCGAGAGGAGCTCGGAGCGGTACCCAAATGGGTCTGCTCCCCGGGCGGCAGTGGCAATCTCCACGATCTTGTCGTAGCCGAACTTCGCGGTCGCATCCTCGTCGCGCAGCTTCTGGCCGAACGCCGCGACGGCAACCGAGAACCGCTGGTCGGTGCTGGCCTGGTTGAAGCTCGACACCTCGTTGGCTGATGTCACCGGCGTGGTGATCAGCTTCGAGGCATCCTCGTTCGGCAGCTTGTAGCGGATCTTCACGAAGGCGTATTCGTCGGCATTGGCGACACCGCCATTGTTCACCGAAGCCTGGCCGTATCGCAGCGGATCGATCTTCTCGCCGCCGCTGCCCTTCGGCGTGATCTCGTAGATAGCGGTGACCGAATGGCCGGAGCCGATCTCGCCGGCATCGACGCGGTCGTTGTTGAAATCCTCGCGGTTCAAGGCGCGCGTCTCATAGCCGATCAGCCGGTATTCCGAGACCTTGTTCGGGTTGAACTCGACCTGGATCTTCACGTCCTTGGCGATGGTGAACAGCGTCGAGGACGCATCCTCGACCAGCACCTTCTCGGCCTCCGCCAAAGTGTCGATATAGGCAGCGGTGCCATTGCCGTTCTGGGCAATGGTCTGCATCATTTGGTCGTTGAGATTGCCGCGGCCAAAACCGAACACCGACAGGAACACGCCGGTCTTGCGTTCCTGCTCGATCAGCCGCTTCAAATCGTCATCGTCGGTCTGGCCGACATTGAAGTCGCCGTCCGTGGCCAGCATCACTCGGTTGACCCCGTCCTTGACGAAGGATTTCTGCGCCAGCCGGTAAGCTTCCTTGATGCCCGCCTCGCCGGCCGTCGAGCCGCCGGGCGTCAATGTGTCGATGGCATTGAGGATCTTGTCCTTCTCCGAGACCTTGGTCGGCTCCAGGACAGTGCCGGCATCACCCGCGTAAGTGACGATCGAGACTGTGTCGTCGGGCCTCAACTTGCTGACCAGAAGCCGGAAGGCCGACTGCAGGAGCGGCAGCTTGTCCTGCTCGTTCATCGAGCCCGACACGTCGATCAGGAACACCAGATTGGCCTTGGGCTGCTCGGCCGGCTTGGCGTCGAAACCCTTGATGGCGACATGCATCAGCCTGGTATGCTCGTTCCATGGCGTCGGCATGACGCTGACGGTCGAGTTGAACGGCGTCGAGGCAGTGTCCGGACCTTTCCAGTCATAGGGGAAGTAGTTGATCATCTCCTCGACGCGGACCGTGTCGGCCTGCGGCACAACACCTTCCCTGAGCGAACGCCGCACGAAGGAATAGGAGGCCGTGTCGACATCGATCGAAAAGGTCGAGACCGGGTCTTCGAGCGCGGCACGCACCGGATTGGTCTTGAAATCCTCGACGCGGTCGCGGTTTTGCTCCGGCAGCAGCATCTGGTCGGCTGGTGCGGTCGAAGGCTGAGCCATCAACCTGGATTGGGCGACAGTACCGGGCACACGGCCAATCTGCGCGGCGCCATCGGCTGCAGGAGCCGTGGTACTTGAACCGCCAGCCAGCGCCTCGCGAGGCGAGGGCTCGGGCGCATTGCGAGCCAGCATATCCTGTTGCACCAGGCCACCAAGCGCATTCGACTCGGGCTTCGGCGGCGATGCCGGCGCAAGCGCCTCGGCCGCGGCGCGGCTTTCGGCGTCGACATCAGCTTTCTTCTGTTTGTCGGCCTCGGCCACGGTGATCGGCCCCAACGTGACCGGCGCTTTAGCCGTGGGTTTGTCGGCCAGCGTTTCGGTGATCTTCTCGTCCCCACCAGAATGGAACGGCTGCTCCTGCAGCATATAGATGGTGGCGTATCCGGCGATCGGCAGGGCGACGAGACCGGCAATGGCCGGGGTGGCGAAGAGCTTCTTTTGCATGATTTCACTCCAGAGCTTTTGTGCTCGCTCTATGAGACGAAGCCCGTTCGCCGATCCTTGGGCGGCAGGTGAAGTTTTTTCGTCCAGGTCGTAAGCCCGCATGGCGGCCTCGAAGGCACGCGCCTTCGCGTCGGTGCCCGGTGCCGGTGTTGCGATGTCGCGCAGCCTGTTGAGTTCGTTATCGTCGACCATGATCACACTTCCCCGGCTGAACGCATGAGCGTCTTCAACCGTTTCTTCGCTTCATGGATGTGCCAGGAAACCGTCGTCTCCGAGATCGCCATCGCCTCGGCAGCGGCAGCGTGGCTCAGCCCTTCACCATAGACGAGCAGCACTGCGTCACGCTGCTTGCCCGGCAGCATCCGCACTGCCGCCCAAAGCGCCTCGGTCGGATCTTCAGGCTCGACTTCTCCCGAGATCAGTGCGTAAGCGCCGTAGGCGTCGATCTTGACCGTCTCGCGGGCGGTCTTGCGCATCACGTCGCGTGCCGCATTCAGCGTCATGGTGTAGAGCCAGGTGGTGAAGGCGCCGCTGCCATGATAATCGCGGATCGCCCGGCCAAGCCGGACGCAGACTTCCTGGGCGACATCCTCGGCATCGGCCTTTTTCCCGCACCAGCGATAGGCGGCGCGATAGACGAAGTCATAGTGCCTTTCGAGCAATTTGCCGAAAGCCCCCCTGTCTCCGCCCTTCGCCCGCCCGATCAATTCGGCGTCGGAGGCTTCGCTTTCATCCAGCATCATCGCCATCATTGCCTGTTGGACGAAGGCTAATGGCGATTCCTTGGGATGATGGAAGAAATTTTTTGGGAGGCGGTCACTTGAAGACCATCTGCGCCCTACCCGAGCGTCTCCGCGAACAGCGTCGTCAGCCGCTTCCAGTGGCGCTCAGCGCCGGTTGCATCGAAGGCGCTGTGGTCCGGCGCGCACCAGCCATGCGCCATGCCGGCATAGTTTTCGATGACGTGGTCGACCTCGGCCGTGCGCAGCGCTTCGGCCAGCCGCGCCGACTGTTCGGGTGGGAAGCTGCGGTCCACACCAGCCGTGCCGACATAGACCCGCGCCTTGATCGACGCAGCCTTCCGATGCGGGCTGTCGGCAGCATCGCTCGCCAGATTGCCGCCATGGAAACTGGCGGCGGCAACGATGCGGTCGGGATAGGCCGCGGCTGCATTCAGCGCCCGCGCTCCGCCCATGCAATAGCCGACGGCGCCGACTGGTCCGGCCACGCCTTCGGCATCGAGCGCATCGAGGAAAGCGCCGCTGTCGCGGATGGTCATGTCCTGGGTCGTGCCGCTGAGAAGACCCGTGATGACGGCCTTGCGCTTCTCGTCGCTGAATGCGGTCTTGGCCTCGAAAGGGCCGTAGGGCGCGTTGCGGTAGAAAAGGTCCGGGACCAATACCGCGTAATTGTCGCCTGCAAGCCGTTCCGCCATTTGGTCGAGCGCCGGCCGCGGGCCAAAAGCGTCCATATAGAGGATGATAGCCGCCTTGGCCGGGGCTGCCGAGCGGAACAGACCGGCTTTTGCCAAGCCGTCGCTGGTTTTGATCTGAATGTCCCGCTTCGCCATCACCACTCCTTTGACTTGTCGTGCGATAGATATCCGCGCAGTCCGTCAGGGCAAGTCGTAATGAGGCAACCGCATTCAAGATTCCGTGCGGCATTCGGCGATGCTAAAGACGCGCAAACGCCGCCATGTGAAAAGCTTGAGCCTCTGGGGGATAGCGATAGGCCGTGCCATAGGGACAGGCGTTGCGATCGAGACAACCGCCGGTTCGGCAAGGCGCGCCGTTTTGCCCACGCACATGCGCCAGACACGTTTCATGCGCGAAACCATCCGCAGAATACGCGTCGACCGGACAGGATTTCAGGCAAGGTTTTTCCAGACATGCATCGCAAAGGTGAATCACGTCGCGAGGTTCTTGGAGCGCAATCTCGTCCTCGAACAGCAGCGCGCCGCGATAGGCGTGCCAGAGCCCGTATTGCGGATGCATGAGGATGCCGAGCGGCGACGGCTTCAGTCCCTCCGCCCGCTTCGCCCATTGCTGGAACGGCAGATACGGCCTGTCGGACGGTGACACGGCACGCGCGCCGAATTTCTTCGCCACCGCGCCGATCACTTCACGCGACCACGTATCGAGCGGATTGGCGATGGTTTGCGGTTGGCTTCCTTTCCAGCGCAGGAAATGCGGCCACGGCGCAGCGCCCGCCTGCCCCACCAACAGCACGGATCTGGCGGCAGCGCCAGAGAGACCGGAAGGTGCTTGCTCGCCGTCCGTAAAATTGAAGCCGCCACGAAGCATGAGACCGTGAGCGGAAAGCGCAGCCGCGACGGTTTCGACCATGCTGCGCTCAAGGAACTCTGTCACCCTTCGATCCTTGAAAACGGGATTACTCCCCTTTTCTCAAGCGTCTCACGCAAATTATCGGCGTAGCGATGCGCAAACGCCTCTACTTCACCTTTGGGCCGGGCAAAATAGCGGTCATAAAGTGTTGAGTAGTCCTCACCTTGGGCGAACGGCGCTTCCACTTTTCCAAGCCAATCAACCCAGTGACCGATCTCATGCAGAAGCGTGCGATAGAGCTGCGTGGCTCGCACGGAATCGAGTGAGGTGGAAACGAGATGCTTCTTCCCAACCCGGCTGACTTTGTGACCATCCAAACGAAGTCTGTCCAACTCTGCCGCATCCTCAGGGTCCAGCGATGTGGACCATTCGATGGTGTCGCCAACGTTACAGGCTTCCAAAAATAAGGCCGGACCACTTTTTTCGATGGAGGATCCGCGAAAACCAAGATCGGCATAATAAAACATTCGCCCCCACGCCGGTCTGAGTACGCGCGCTTTTCGCGTCGGTTGGCGCAAGACAAATGTTTCCAGCCCGGCCCAGTCAGCGAGAGGAACATGAGAGAGAAGGAAGATCACATCTTCGACCGAGCATGCGTGAACACACCCACCGCTCGTCTTTTCGACAATGAGTGTTACGTCCCTGCCATTCACCGTCCTGCGCAGCATCTGGCCAGGATTGAGCTGCGCCGCACACCATCCAGCGGATATCCACGGTCGGGGAACGATCATGCGGTTGTTTTGCCCATGGCCCTGCTTCGGCGTGCCAATATTCCGGTTTCGCCTGACTGGATTGAAAGGCATCCGCACCCGTCCCCCGATAAATCGCTCATCCATCAAAGGTGAACGCCTTCAGCTAGGCGAGCGGAATAGCACGGGATCGCGGTGGCCACCAACATGCTGGCTGCCGGTCGCTGAGCGGATTGATCACGGTCGTCCCCCGCCAACGCAGGAAATGCGGCCATGGCGCGGCGCCCGCCTGCCCCACCAGCAAGACGGATCTGGCGGCAGCGCCAGAGGGGCTAGGTGGAGGCGCTTCACATACTGCGAAAATTGAACCCACCGCGAAGCATGAGACCGTGAGCGGCCAAGGCCTTGCCAACGCCTTCATAACGAGGTCGCGACCCGTGAGATTGCAACCCAAAGGACGTCACATCGGACATAGTCGCCTTATGAAGCTCGTAAGCTGCGTGACTCTCGTTTCGGATCGTGAGGGCGGGAACACCCCGAGACCATATGGCTCCAAGCCTTCCCCCGATCATCGACGATCGTCAACCAGCACCTAAACCCGTTTTCGTCATCCGAGCAGACAGGGGCATCAATGATATTCCGAGACAGGTCAAACTCCACCTCGATCGAACAAGTTTGAAGTTTCAAGCCGCGAACCGCGGCTTGGGCCTCAATCATGGAACGATACCGTCCTATCATCGAAGCGAAGGCTGGCAATGTCGCGGAAGACTCTTCTGACAGGTCTATTCGAATTTTGGACGTCGAATTTTCTTGTGCCAATGAATGGAGTTTGCCAACGCCCCAGTAGCCATTAACGTCGTTGTTACGGCTCACGAACGATCTGGCGATATCGATCGCAACACCCTTGAAAACCTTCCTTCGAGCCATATCGGTCTCCGGGCAAGCGATGTCCGAAGACGTCGGAGGGGCGGACTCAAATCATCCCTTTCGGTCCGGGTCGGAGAAGGCGCTCCGCCAGACTTCCTTGTGGATGATGTTGGCGACTTTAGCCCCGCCTGACTCGGGCTCCTTTCAGGTGAAGGCGTCGGCCATTGACGCCTTTTTCCTGCCGATGAAATCCTTCAGCCCGTCGTCGATGCCCGGATCGAGATACGGCGCCTCGTAGCTTTCCAACCAGCGGCGGGCGAGTTCGTTGGCGCGCTGCGGCGCGGTCTTTTCGCCTTCGGCCAACCACTGCTCGTAGGAATTGTTATCGGCGATGTTGGAACGGTAGAAGGCGGTCTGGAAATTGGCCTGGGTGTGGTCACAGCCGAGATAATGGCTGCCTGGACCCACCTGGCGGATGGCATCCATCGCCTGGCCGTTTTCCGACAGGTCGACGCCTTCCGAGAACTTCTGCGTCATGCCGAGCTGGTCGATGTCCATCATGAACTTTTCGTAGCAGGAGGCGAGCCCGCCCTCGAGCCAGCCGGCCGAATGCAGCACGAAATTGGTGCCGGCAAGGATCGTCGAGTTCAGCGTGTTGGCGCTCTCGTACGCCGCCTGCGCGTCCGGGACTTTCGAGGCGCACAGCGAACCACCGGTGCGGAACGGCAAGCCGAGCCGGCGCGCGAGCTGCGCCGCGCCATAGGAAACCAGCGACGGCTCCGGCGTGCCGAAGGTCGGCGCGCCCGACTGCATCGAGATCGACGAGGCGAAGGTGCCGAACAGCACCGGTGCGCCCGGCCGGATCAGCTGCGTGAACGACGCGCCGGCCAGCACTTCGGCCAGAACCTGGGTCAGCGTGCCGGCGACCGTCACCGGGCTCATCGCGCCGGCGAGGATGAACGGCGTGACAATGCAGGCCTGGTTGTGGCGCGAATAGACCTTCAGCGCCCCCAGCATGGTCTCGTCGAACACCATCGGCGAATTGGCGTTGATCAGGCTGGTCAGCACCGTGTTGTTCTCGACGAAATCGTCGCCGAACACGATTTTTGCCATCGCCACCGTGTCCTCGGCGCGCTCCGGCGCGGTGACCGAGCCCATGAACGGCTTGTCCGAATATTTGATATGACTGTAGATCATGTCGAGATGGCGCTTGTTGACCGGCACGTCGACCGGCTCGCATACCGTGCCGCCCGAATGGTGGATCGACGGCGCCATATAGGCGAGCTTCACGAAATTGCGGAAATCCTCGATCGTTGCATAGCGCCTGACGCCGTCGAGGTCGCGCACGAAGGGTGGTCCGTAGACCGGCGCGAAGACGGTGGCGTTGCCACCGATCTGCACTGAGCGCTCGGCATTGCGGGCGTGCTGGGTATAGACGGACGGCGCTGTCTTCAACAGCGAGCGGCAGAGGCCTTTCGGGAAATGCACGCGCTCGCCCTTGACGTCGGCGCCGGCCTCTTTCCACAGCTGCAGCGCCTCGGCGTCGTCGCGAAAGATGATGCCGATCTCTTCGAGCACCGTGTCGGTGTTTTTCTCGATCAGCGCCAGCCCTTCCTCGTCCAGCACCTCATAGACGTTGATCTTGCGCTTGATGTAGGTGAGCTGGGTGCCGGGGCCGCCACCCGAGCGCGCTGCCCGCCGGGCAGCGGCACCACCGCTGGCGGCACGTCCGCGCCGCGCGTTTGACGCTTCCTGGTCGACCGGCGCGTTCTCACTCATGATCGTTCTTCCCTGACTTTTGTTCTGGCATAATTGTTACGGCCGCATATTGCGCCTTCTGGCCGGATCGTAGCCATGCACCCTATTCGAAACGGCCCGCCAGCGCCAACGCCTGTCGCAAAATCGACAAGAATTCCAATAGATTTGCGGTCGCTTTCCTTTTGCGGGAAGTCGCAAATCAGCTATGGACGCAAGGCTGTAGCGGGTTAGGTATTGACGTGATATTTGAGGCCCCGCAACTGTATCCGTGCGGCAAGGAGCTGGATTAAAAATGGCCGACGACGAGATCATCCTTTCCGAGCTTTCCGACGACGAGCTCGTGCAGCAGATGCACGACGACCTTTATGACGGGCTGAAGGAAGAGATCGAGGAAGGCACCAATATCCTTCTCGAGCGCGGCTGGGCGCCTTACAAGGTGCTGACCGAGGCACTGGTCGAAGGCATGCGCATCGTCGGCGAGGATTTTCGCGACGGCATCCTGTTCGTGCCGGAAGTGCTGTTGTCCGCCAACGCGATGAAAGCCGGCATGTTCATCCTGCGTCCGCTGCTCGCCGCCACCGGCGCGCCTAAGCAGGGCAAGATGGTGATCGGCACCGTCAAGGGCGACATCCACGACATCGGCAAGAACCTTGTCGGCATGATGATGGAAGGCGCCGGCTTCGACGTCATCGACCTCGGCATCAACAATG
This sequence comes from Mesorhizobium mediterraneum, assembly GCF_002284565.1. GTDB lineage: Bacteria > Pseudomonadota > Alphaproteobacteria > Rhizobiales > Rhizobiaceae > Mesorhizobium > Mesorhizobium mediterraneum. The sequence continues at coordinate 92,956 of NZ_NPKI01000027.1, forward strand.
CGGTGGAAAAATATCTCGACGCCATCGAGCAGCACCAGCCCGACATCATCGGCATGTCAGCGCTGCTGACGACGACCATGCCCTACATGAAGGTCGTCATCGACACGATGAAGGAAAAGGGCATCCGCGACGACTATGTCGTGCTGGTTGGCGGCGCGCCGCTCAACGAGGAGTTCGGCAAGGCCGTCGGCGCCGACGCCTATTGCCGCGACGCCGCCGTGGCGGTCGAGACCGCCAAGGACTTCATGAAGCGCAAGCACAACGTCCGCGCTTCGGCCTGAGCTGGCGAGGAGAAGACAGGAGCATCAGTACGGAAGCCCGTACTGATGCTATGATAAAGGCCGATGCGGCGCGTAACGCTGGCATGTCAAAACATTTAGTAAGCGACAGCGATCCGCGTAGCGAACATACCCGATGAAACCATTAAACGGGACGTTGAGCGCGGCAAGCCTTGCTCGGGGCGTTCGGGCCGGTTGAAACGCCTATTCTGACTCTTTCGCCTCTTCCTTTTTCAGGACCGGCGTGTCGGCAGTTGTCGTATTTGCAATGCTTGCGACTTTGGTTTGCTGATCTACGCTTGCAGCTTTGGTTTGCTGATCTACGGAAGCCGTCGTTTTGGTGTGGCCAACACATTCCGCTGCGGCGCCGGACACAGAAAGGCCCAGAGCGGCGACAACTAAGAGAGCGGTCTTCATCGTAAGGCTCCTAGTTTCGTTGTTGAGGGTACTAGAAAAGGGTAACGGCATATCCCCTGCTCGAAAAGTCAAATTTTCGTGCCTGCCCCCGAAGAAAACAATTGCAACAGGCGGACACGACGTCCGCGCCTCGGCCCGATCTCGGCGAATTCGGCATGCACACTAAACCGAGTCGCGCCTTGCAGCGCGACTTTGCTGTTCCCAGATGTTACAAGGACTTAACGCGCATCGCTTGAACTACGTTGATCGCGATGCGCGTTGATGAGATTGCGGATCAGGGATTCTCGACGGTGTCCTCAACCGCGTTTGCTGTCGATTTGACGTCCTTGCCGACGCCGCGGACGGTGTTGGCGCAGGCCGAAAGTGCCAGGGCGCAAGCGAGAATGGCAATGGGTGTAAGGCGCAACAGTTTCATGGACGGTGTCTCCCTCGTTCGATAGATTCGAAACAAATAGCAACGAAACCCGGTTCTATGAGCGCCGTGCAAAAACTACAACCCGATCAAGGCGACAGGCTGCTCGTCATCGCCTGCGGGATGATTGCGCGCGAAGTTCTGGCCGTCAAGGAGCAGCTGGGGCTCGACCATCTCGACCTGACCTGCCTGCCGGCGGAGTTCCATTTCTACCCGGACCGCATCGCGCCGGCCATGGACAAGGCAATCGAGAAGGCCAAGGCGGATGGCTATAGAAACATCTTCGTCGGCTACGCCGATTGCGGCACCGGCGGCCTGCTCGACCGCGTCTGCGAGAAGCATGGCGTCAAACGCATGGCCGGGCCGCATTGCTTTGCCTTCTACCAGGGCATGGACGCCTATGCGAAGGTCGCCGATGACGACATGATGTCGTTCTACATGACCGACTTCCTGTGCCGCCAGTTCGACGCCTTCTTCATGAAGCCGCTCGGCCTCGACAGGCATCCGGAGCTGATCAAGGACTATTTCGGCAATTACGAGAAGCTGATCTATATCGCCCAGACCGACGATCCGGAACTCGACAAGGTCGCCGAGAAGGCCGCGAAAATGCTCGGCCTCGCTTATGAGCGCCGCTCGACCGGTTATGGCGACCTGACGGCGGAGCTGGCCAGCGCCGCACACGGCTGACCGTTCGATCAGGCGGTCCCTTCTTCCGCTGCAAGCGCGGCGAGCACATCGGCAAAGCTCGTCTTGCAGACGAAGCCCAGCCTGTCCCTCGCCCGCGAGGCGTCGTAGACACGGTCGATCGAGGAAAACATCGTCCAGCCTTTCCGCGCATAGAGTGCCGGAAATTCCGGAAAATAGCGCGCCACGACGGACGGTGCGTCGGCGATCAATGCCTCGCAATCGTCGGGTCGGAACGGCGTTGGCGCTGAGACGATGACGATGTCGAAGCCTAGCTGTGGCGCCTTCTCCAGCGCCGCGGCATGAGCCTCGGCGGCATCTTCCACGGTCAGCCGGCGAAACAACAGCTCATTGGCCTTGATGTTGGCGTCCGACTGCTCGATCGCATGCCCCATGTCGTCTGCTTCGGGAAAAAACCTTGCGGTGCGCAGCACGATCACCGGCAGTCCGGACTGAATGTGATAGAGGCGGCAAAGATGTTCGGCCGAAAGCTTGGTGACGCCGTAGATGTTGCGCGGCTCGGGCGACATGTCTTCCGTCAACCAGGCGGCCTTGCGCGCACCGCCGGTCAAGCCGGCGCGTATGGCTTTCGAGATCATCAGCGAGGTCGTCGACGTGAAGACGAAGCGCTGAATGCCTGATGCCACCGCCGCGTCGAGCAGGTTGAGCGTGCCGCGCACATTCGTCTCGATGAAATCCTCATTACGTTGGTGTTCGATGTCAGGCTTGTGCAGCGCGCCGCTGTGGATGATCGCCTCGATGTGATTTTTGCTGACCGTCCGCATGACCAGATCACGGTCGGCGACCGAGCCGATCACCTGCGTTTGCACCGACGGGACGGGATCGAGGCCGACGAGGTCATGGCCAAGGGCCCGCAGGCGCGGCGCCAGCGCGCTGCCCAGCCAGCCTGACGATCCCGTAAGCAAGATCCGCATCGGCGAAACCACGAATTTTAACCTGGCCGGTGTTAAGCACGGATGACAGGCCTCCGCGAACGGGTAAGTTATGTGCCAAACGAGAAAACAGGCTGTTCCAGCCATCGACCGGGAAACGCACCGATGATTGCTCGCCTCTTGATTGCCGCCGCAGGCGTTGTCTGCTTCGCCCTGCCCGCGCTCGCCGATGGCGAGGTGCAGAAGCTGATCACGCCCGCCGACAAGGTGAGGCTCGACAAATATGATGAGACGCGTAAGGCCGCCCTTGATGAAGCCAAGGCCGGCGACGCCGCCGAGGTCAAGCAGCTCGACGCCTTGCTGGCAAAGCCGCTGGTCTCGTTTTCCGACAAGGACCTGACCGGCAACTGGCAATGCCGCACCATCAAGGCTGGCGGACTAAGCCCGCTCGTCATCTATGGCTGGTTCAAGTGCAAGGTGAGCGACGATGGTTCGGGCTGGATGCTGGAAAAAATCACCGGCTCGCAGCGCACCAAGGGCCGTTTCTTCGACGACGGCGAAAAGCGCTCGATCTATCTCGGCTCCTTCTCCGTCAACAACGATCCCGCGAAACCCTATGGCAGCGGCCCACAAAGCGATCAGGTCGGCTACGCCTTTCGCAACAGCGTCAACGAATGGCGCATCGAGTTCCCGGCGCCCTATCACGAATCGAAGCTCGACATCCTTGAATTCAAGCGCTGAGCCTGCGGCCCTGGTTCCGATCACCAAGGATTAACCCGGCCGGCCTAGCATCTCGCCCGCTGAGAGCAGGTCTTTTCGGGGCGGCACAAACATGGAACCGTTGAAATCAAATCCGCGGCCGATCGTCGTCGTCACCGAAGGCGGTCCGCATATCTGGGCCATCGTCAACGCCATCTCTGACCGACTCGGGCCGGTGAGCGTCATCCTCGAAAGCCCTGAATCCAAAAAGCAATTGCTGCTCGGGCGCGCCCGGCGCCAAGGCTGGCTACAGGCCATCGGGCAGCTCGGCACAATGGTGCTGACGCGGCTCGGCAAGCGGTTTTTCGCCGGGCATGCAGCCCGCATCATCGCCGAACAGAAGCTGCAGACGGAATCAAAGCCCGGACAAGCGATCATCCACGTTCCCTCAGCCAATGCGCCGGAGTGCCTGCAGGCGATCAGGGAAATCCAGCCCGGCGTCGTGCTGCTCGCTGGCTGCCGCCTGCTGTCGAGGCAGACACTTGCCAGAATTCCTTGCCCGGTCCTCAATTACCATGCCGGCATCGCTCCGAAGTATCGCGGCATGAATGGCGGCTACTGGGCGTTGGCCTCCGGCGATGCGGAGAACTTCGGCACCACCGTGCATTTGGTCGACGCCGGCGTCGACACCGGCGGCGTGCTGCGGCAGGTGCGCGGCAAGCCTGAGGCAGGCGATACGATTTCAAGCTATGCGCTGCGGCAGGCGGCATTCTCACGCGACATCTGCGTCGAGGCGGTCAGGGATGCGCTGGCCGACAAGCTTGCCACCTCAGATCCCGGCCTGCCTTCCAAACAATGGTATCATCCGACGATCTGGTTCTACCTCTGGACCGGCGTAAAAACCGGCGTCTGGTAAGGAGCGCCGATTTACCGGACAGCGCCTCGGCGATAAGCTTGCAGGCATGAGCGAAATCGACCACCGCACCATTATCGCCGGTCTGTCGGTCGAGGATCGTCGCGACCTCACCGCCAAGCTGGATAGGCCCGGCATTGTCCGGCTGGCTGTCCATGGCGGACTGGTTGTCGTGCTGGGCGCGATGATCACCGCCCGCATCCCATTCTGGCCCATTATCATGCTGCCGCAGGGGATCCTGATCGTCTTCTTCTTCACGCTGTTGCACGAGACCATCCACGAAACCGCTTTCAGGACAGCGTGGCTCAATCGCGCCATCGCCACCGTGACCGGCTTCCTGATCCTGCTGCCGCCGGTCTGGTTCCGCTATTTCCATTTCGCGCACCACCGACACACGCACGATCCGGACAATGATCCCGAACTCATGAGCCCGAAACCGGAGACCATCGCCCAGTATTTGCGCTATCTCTCCGGCCTCCCCTATTGGATCGGCATGGCGCGCGTGACTGTCGTCAACGCCGCCGGCCGCAACCGCGACGGCTTCGTGCCGGAAAAGGGCCGCGACAAGGTGATTTCGGAAGCACGTTGGTTCCTGATCGCCTATGCGGTGCTGCTGGTGGCCTCGCTGGTCGCGCAGTCGGCGCTGCTGCTGTGGGTCTGGATTGTGCCGGTGCTCGTCGGCCAACCCTTTTTGCGGGCCTATCTGCTGGCCGAGCACGCACTGTGCCCGCATGTCGCCAACATGCTCGAAAACACCCGCACCACCTTTACCACAAGGCTTGTGCGCTTCGTGGCGTGGAACATGCCTTACCATTCAGAGCATCACTGTTATCCGGCCGTTCCCTTTCACCGCCTGCCGCGCTTCCACCAGATCGTCGCCGAGCATCTGCGCACGACCGAGCGAGGCTACGTTCGCTTCCACAGGAAGCTCGTCGGCAGCTTCGATCGTCGCGGCGGCTGATCCAAACCAAGCCAAGCATCGAAAATTTCCACCTTTCCTTTTGCGCCCTGCGATTGCGTCGCTTTTGAATGCGCGCGCGTCGTCCCATAACAAGCAGCCCAACAGCGCTTCCGGCAATGCTCGGAACACGAGGAGTAAGAAATTCATGGCCGATCTGATCGTCGTCTACTGGCGCGACATCCCCGCGCAGGTCATCGTCAAGAAGGGCCGGCAGAACGCCAAGCGCGAACTGCCGCTGCGCTTCACCGAGGCGATCGACATGTGTGCGATGCGCACCGGCGCCGGCGGTACCGACGACTACCTGGCCGAATGGCGCAAGGCCGACCCCGTGCCGGTCAGCGACGATCTTGAAGGCGAGGCTGAAAAAGCCTTTCAGGATATCGACGCGAAATACGACCGCGAGCGGCTGGTCGCTCTGGTCAAGGCGGGCGGAAAAGAAGATGCCTGAACCAACCCCGGCGGTTACCCAGGCCACTTTGGTCAAGAAGGCGGCGCCGAAATCCGACTACAAGCCGGCCGACGTGTCGCCGCAGCGGCGCGTGCAGCGCTCGTTCGCGGTCAGGCTGTGGTCCGTGCGGCATTCGCGATTGCTCGAATGGTTCTACGCCAGGTTCGCCGACATGTTCTTGACTCTCCACCCGCTGTGGAAGGGCATCGGTTACGGCCGCGTCGAAGCCCCGATCAAATTCGTCGAAAAACGCGTCAAGGGTTTTATGTTCGATTGCCGCATGTGCGGCCAGTGCATCCTTTCCTCCACTGGCATGTCGTGCCCGATGAATTGCCCCAAGCAATTGCGCAACGGCCCTTGCGGCGGCGTGCGTGCCAACGGCAATTGCGAGGTCGAGCCTGATATGCCCTGCGTCTGGGTCAAGGCCTGGGAAGGCTCACGCAACATGAAGCATGGCGACAAGATCCTCGACGTGCAGAAGCCGGTCGACCAGTCGCTGCGCGAGACCTCGGCATGGCTGCGGGTGACCGCGCAGGCCGCAGCCGCGCGCGAAGCCGCCCGTAACGCTCCGAAGACCGGGGCACCGACATGATCGGCCGCCAGCGCGACGAGAACCCGGCCGGCATTCATCTGCCGCTTGAGCCCCTGCCCGGCCACACGTCGCGCGGACGCTTGGAGCGCGTCCTGAGGCGCGGTGAGTTCGCGGTGACCACCGAGCTCAACCCGCCCGACAGCGCCGATCCGGAAGATGTCTACAACCGCGCCAAAATCTTCGACGGCTGGGTCGACGCCATCAACGCCGTCGACGCGTCGGGCGCCAACTGCCACATGTCGTCGGTCGGCATCTGTGCGCTGCTGACCCGCATGGGCTATGCCCCGATCATGCAGATCGCCTGCCGCGACCGTAACCGTATCGCCATCCAGGGCGACGTGCTGGGCGGGGCGGCGATGGGCGTCGCCAACATGCTGTGCCTGACAGGCGACGGGGTCCAGGCCGGCGACCAGCCCGGCGCCAAGCCGGTGTTCGATCTCGACTGCATGTCATTGCTGGAAACCTGCCGCATCATGCGCGACAACGGCAAATTCCTGTCCGGCCGCAAGCTGACGACGCCGCCGCAGCTTTTCCTCGGCGCGGCGATCAACCCGTTCGCGCCGCCGATCGATTTCCGACCCTACCGGCTAGGCAAGAAGATCGCCGCCGGTGCCCAATTCGTGCAAAGCCAATACTGTTTCGACGTGCCGATGTTCCGCACCTACATGCAGCAGATCCGGGACCTCGGTTTTACGGAAAAATGCTTCATCCTGTGCGGGGTCGGACCGCTGGCCTCGGCCAAGACCGCCAAATGGATCCGCTCCAACGTGCCGGGCATTCATATCCCCGATCAGATCGTCAAGCGACTGGAAGGCGCCCAGGATCAGAAGAAGGAAGGCAAGCAGCTCTGCATCGACATCATCAACGAGGTGAAGGAAATCCCCGGCGTTTCCGGCGTCCATGTGATGGCCTATCGCCAGGAGGAATATGTCGCCGAGATTGTCGATGAATCGGGCGTGCTGAAGGGCCGCCAGCCCTGGAAACGCGAAATCCGCCGCGACGACCAGCTCGTCGCCGACCGTCTAGACCACATATTGCACGACGAGATCACCGAAACGCAGGTCGACATGGTCAAGACCGCGCATTGATGGCGCGGACGGTCACCATTCGCTTGATCGAGATCAGAAACGATATAAAGAAGTCTTTATATCACGACGGAGAGATTTCATGACCCGGACGATCGTCGCCTCGGCGACACGAGAAATCATCATCGGCTTCGACCAGCCCTTCTGCGTGATCGGCGAACGCATCAATCCGACCGGGCGCAAGAAGCTCGCCGCCGAGATGATCGCGGGCAATTTCGACACTGTCATCAGGGACGCGCTGGAACAGGCCGCCTGCGGCGCGACCATGCTCGACGTCAATGCAGGCGTGACCTCTGTCAATCCGAACGAGACCGAACCCGGCCTGCTGGTGCAGACGCTGGAGATCGTGCAGGGACTGGTCGACCTGCCGCTGTCGATCGACAGTTCGGTGACCGCCGCGATCGAGGCGGCGCTCAGGGTCGCCAAGGGCCGGCCGCTGGTCAACTCCGTCACCGGCGAGGAAGAAAAGCTCGAAGCCATCTTGCCGCTGGTCAAGAAATACAACGTTCCGGTGGTCGCCATCTCCAACGACGAGACCGGCATTTCGATGGATCCGGACGTGCGCTTCGCCGTCGCCAAGAAGATCGTCGAGCGCTGCGCCGATTTCGGCATTCCGGCGCACGATGTTGTCGTCGACCCGCTGGTCATGCCGATCGGCGCGTTGGGCGATGCCGGCCGCCAGGTCTTTGCCCTCCTGCGCCGGCTGCGCGAGGAGCTCAAGGTCAACACCACCTGCGGCCTCTCCAACATCTCGTTCGGCCTGCCGCACCGCCACGGCATCAACGCCGCCTTCATCCCGATGGTGATCGGCGCCGGCATGACCTCGGCGATCATGAATCCGGTGCGACCGCAGGAGATGGAAGCGGTACGCGGCGCCAACGTGCTGAACGGCACCGACGAGAACTGCACCAACTGGATCAGGACCTACAAGGACTACAAGCCGGCCGAAGGCGGCCAGGCGGTCGCAGCGCCGACGCAAGTCAACGCGCCGGGCGAAAGCAATGGCAACGGCGGCCGCCGGCGCGGTGGCCGTGAAGCCCGTATGGCCCGAGGATAAGCGCGCAATCGTGAACTCTCCTGCCAACATCACCGACCCGCTCGTGCTGTTCATGCCGTCCGGCAAGCGCGGGCGGTTTCCGGTCGGCACGCCGGTGCTCGATGCCGCGCGCCAACTCGGCGTCTATGTCGAGAGCGTGTGCGGCGGACGCGCCACTTGCGGGCGCTGTCAGGTCGAGGTGCAGGAAGGCAACTTCGCCAAGCACAAGATCGTCTCTTCCAATGACCACATCTCGCCCAAGGGCGCCAAGGAAGAGCGCTACGAACGCGTGCGCGGCCTTCCCGAACGGCGACGCCTGTCCTGCTCGGCGCAGATCCTCGGCGATCTCGTCGTCGACGTGCCACAGGACACGGTCATCAACGCGCAGACCATCCGCAAAGACGCCGACACCAGGGTCATCGCCCGCGATTCGGCAATCCATATGTGCTATGTCGAGATCGAAGAGCCCGACATGCACAATCCATCAGGCGATCTCGATCGCCTGAAGATCGCGCTGATGAAGGACTGGGGGCTCAAGAGCCTCGATTTCGACTTCCATCTGTTGCCGCAGGTGCAAGGCATCTTGCGCAAGGGCAACTGGACCGCGACCGCCGCGATCCACAAGGATGCCGACAGCGAGACCGCGCGGGTCATCTCTTTGTGGCCCGGTCTCAAGAACGAGGCCTACGGGCTTGCCTGCGATATCGGCTCGACCACCATCGCCATGCATCTGGTGTCGCTGCTGTCGGGCCGCGTCGCTGCCTCGTCGGGCACGTCGAACCCGCAGATTCGCTTCGGCGAGGATCTGATGAGCCGCGTCTCCTATGTGATGATGAACCCGGACGGCCGCGAAGGCATGACGGTTGCGGTGCGCGAGGCGATCTCGGGTCTCGTCGACAAGGTCTGCGCGGAAGGCAACGTCCAGCGCAACGACATCCTGGATTCCGTGTTCGTCGGCAATCCGATCATGCATCACCTGTTCCTCGGCATCGACCCGACCGAACTCGGCGGCGCGCCCTTCGCGCTGGCCGTCTCGGGCGCCGTGCACATCAAGGCGTCGGATATCGGCCTGAAGCTCAATCAGGGCGCCAGGCTCTATATGCTGCCTTGCATCGCCGGCCATGTCGGCGCCGACGCGGCTGCGGTGACGCTGTCGGAGGGTCCGCACCGGCAGGATGAGATGATGCTGATCGTCGACGTCGGCACAAATGCCGAGATCGTGCTCGGCAATCGTCAGCGGGTCGTGGCGGCCTCCTCGCCCACCGGCCCGGCCTTTGAGGGGGCGGAAATCTCCGGCGGCCAACGCGCGGCGCCCGGCGCCATCGAGCGCGTCCGCATCGATCCCGACACGCTGGAGCCGAAATACCGCGTCATCGGCTCGGAACTGTGGTCCGACGAGCCCGGCTTCCTCGACAGCGTGCAGGCGACCGGCGTCACCGGCATATGCGGCTCCGGCATCATCGAGGTGGTCGCCGAGATGTATCTGGGCGGCATCATCTCAGAGGACGGTGTCGTCGACGGCAGCCTCTCCGCCCGCTCGCCGCGCGTCACTGCCAGTGGCCGCACCTTCTCCTATGTGCTGAAGGAAGGCGAGCCGAGGATCACCATCACCCAGACCGACGTGCGCGCCATCCAGCTCGCCAAGGCCGCGCTTTATGCCGGCACCAAGCTGTTGATGGAAAAGCAGCACACCGATCATGTCGACCGCATCCATTTCGCCGGCGCCTTCGGCTCCTTCATCGATCCGAAATACGCCATGGTGCTGGGACTGATCCCCGATTGCGATCTCGACAAGGTCTCGGCCGTCGGCAACGCCGCCGGCGCCGGTGCGCGCATGGCGCTGCTCAATCGCGGCTATCGCCGCGAGATCGAGGAAACAGTGAGCCAGATCGAGAAGATCGAGACCGCGCTGGAGCCGAAATTCCAGGAACATTTCGTCTACGCCATGGCGCTGCCGAACAAGGTCGACCCGTTCCCGAAACTGTCGGCGGCGGTGAAGCTGCCGCCGCGCAAGACGGTCAGCGAGGACGGCATTGCCGGCGATGCCGCCCCGCGGCGGCGTTCGCGCGAAGGCCACGCGGCGCGGCGCGGCCGGGGGTAACGTCCCGCCGGCGAAAGCTGCATTTCGCCCTCATTCTCGTTTGCATGCAAATGTTTCCGGATCAGCCCAAACTGAAACAAGGCGCTGTTTTCGTGTAATCCACCAGATACATGTGCGGCGCATTTAACCGGCATCGAACGGCAGGCAGGAAATAACTTTCGGCCGCCGCAGCACTCCAAAGGAGATGAAGATGTCGATGTTCGAAAGCCTCGGCCGCTATGGTATGGCCATCAGGAATGCACACAAAAGAAACAGGTCCGTCCGGGCGCTGAACAGCCTGCCGCCCGAAATTCAGAGGGACATCGGCTGGCCCGTGTCGCCGCGCGAAGACCCGCAGGTCACCTTCTCGGCTCTGCTCCTGGGTTCGGCGCGCTGATGACCTTCGCCGACAAATGCAAGCTGCTGGCCAAGCGCCGGAGCCGTCATGCGGCTCCGGCGGCAAGCGACCGTCGACTGCGCGCCGCACGGCTGCCCCGGCGCTGAGCATTGCAGCGAGCCAGACTGGACGCTGGCCTTGATTGCCAGCCAGATCACACCGCCGTGTTAAGACTGCGCAAATCTTGACATTTTGGGCGAAGGCACGATCTTCGATAGCGAGGGGTTCTCTTAGTCGGCTCAGCCGAAGTCCGTGTGTCCGCATGCCAAGTCTCAAAAGCCACGTCGTGTCCTTCGTGCTCAGGCATAGCCGCAAGCAGGCCTTTTCCAGCCCGGAAAACCTGCAGCGCTGGATCGCGTATGCGCGCAAGACGGAGAATCATCAGCCGCCCGCACCGCTGCGATCGCGTTTCGAGATCACGACGCGCAGCGTGGACGGCTTTCCCGTCTACGAGATCGCGCCGAAGGCCGGTGTGCGAAAGCGGATTCTCTACCTGCATGGCGGCGCCTATGTCTTTCAAATCACGTCCTATCATTGGGGGCTGATCGCCGATATGGCCGACCGGCTGGGCTTCGGCATTACCGTGCCGATCTATCCCATTGCTCCCGAACACGATTTCCACGCCATGTTCGGCATGGTCGGCGAGGTCTACCGTCAGCTGCTCGACGAAACGGAAGCGCAGGATATCGTCTTCATGGGCGATTCCGCCGGCGGCAACATGGCCGTGGTGCTGACCATGATGGCCGCGGAAGACGCCCAGCCCTTACCGTCGCGCCATGTGCTGATTTCGCCCGGCCTCGACTTGTCGCTCGCCAACCCCGAAGTGTTCGAGGCGGAACGCTACGATCCATGGCTGGGAATTCCGGGCGGGCTGGAGGCAGTCCGGCTCTACAGTGCCGGCATAAATCCCAGTGACTGGCGCATCAGCCCGCTTTACGGTGACCTCTCGGTGTTGCCGAAAACGCTGCTTCTGACCGGTTCACGCGATATGCTAACCCCCGACAATCTGATCTTCGCGCAAAAGGCCCGTGCCGCCGGTGTCGAGATAGAGGTCGTGCACGAGCAAGGCATGTTCCATGTCTGGCCACTGATCGACATGCCAGAAGCGCGGCGCGCGCGGGACAGCATCGTGACGTTCCTGACCAGCGACACCGAAAGCTATCACGCCAAAGCCGGCGAATTGGCACTGCAAAGGACAGGTCGTAGCGACCCCGCTCACGACCTGGCTGCGCCGTTGAGGTCGTAGCTAGAGCATTTTGCAGCCAAACGTCTTCGTTTGGCGTCCGACAAAATGCGTTAAAACAAAGACTTGGAGCGCGGTTTTGGTTCCACCAAAACGCAAAGCGCTCTAAGTCAGAACTTGCCGGTTTCCCTGAACACTTCGAAGGTCGCACGGATGTGGTCGGCAACCGCCTTCACCGGCGCGCTGGCGTCCGGCGCCACGACCATGGCGAGATTGTAGGTGCCGATATCCGGCATGCCGTCCTTCGGGCAAAGCTCAACCATCTCGCTGCCGAGGAACGATTTCGGCAGCGGCGCCACCGCGAGGTCGGACATGATCGCGGCGCGCTGGCCGGCCGTATGCGCGCTCATATAGGCGACGCGATAGTTGCGGCCCTCACGGCCGAGCGCTTCGAGTGCCCCGGCCCGCCAGGCGCAGCCCTCTTCCCACAATGACACCGGCAATGGCTCGCGCAGATGCGCGCAGCCGCCCTTGGCGCCGGCCCAGACGATCGGTTCGGTGAGCAGCACCTCGGCGCCGAGCGCGCTGGTCTTGTACGAATTGGTGAGTAGCGTGATGTCGAGCGCCCGGTCGTCCATGCGCCGGCGCAGATTGATGCTCTGGTCGATGGTGACGTCAACCGCGATCGAGGGATGCGACTGCGCAAAACGCTTCAGCACATGCGGCAGCACGCGCTCGCCATAATCGTCCGGCGAGCCGAGCCGCACCACCCCGACAATATCGGGGATGATGAACTTCGACACCACCTCGCGGTTGATCGACAACAGCCGGCGGGCGTAGCCGAGCAGCATCTCGCCATCGGTGGTCAGCGTCACCGAGCGCGCGTCGCGCGCGAACACGGAGCGACCAAGAATATCCTCAAGCTTCTTGATCTGCATGGAAACAGCCGACGGCGTGCGGAAGACGGCATTGGCCGCGGTGGTGAAACTGCCGGTCTCGGCGATCGCCACGAAAGTGCGCAAAACGTCGAGATCAAGCAGCGGCAACGGATGATTGAGTGGGGCGTTCATCGGGATCGACCTTCAATTTTTCTGATTCAAACCATCATTCCATTTCGTTTGATTGAACATCACTTTGGGAGGATAGTCAACTCCATCGAAGGCAGACGTACCGAGGCCGCCTTGAAACGACTGTGACATTGATCTGCAATCGACACGAAATGAAGCTGAAACAAACCTGAAGTAGCTCTCATACGGGGCAAACTTCCGGCCCAACGCAAAGGAGAATGAAATGTCCATCCTGTCATCCATCGGCCGCATCGCGACCGAATTCAGCGCGGCCCGCGCCCGCTATCAGACCGAACGCGCCATCCGCTCTCTGCCGATCGAACTGCAGAAGGATATCGGCTGGCCCGAAGCCGCAGACACCAAGACCACCACTCGCTACGGCGTCGGATCCTGGGCTGGTGGAGCAAAATAGATCGTGTGTATTCAAAGCTGAAGGCCTGCCGCGCAGACGCTGCCCGGCAGGCCTTTTTATTTGTGGTCAAATGACCTTCCGAGCCATGTCGCCGCTGCATGGCGTATATGAAGGGGCTGCATAGCAGCCGACATTTCGAACTAACGCCTTGTAAGTGATCATAAATCTTAGGCGGAATGCCCAAATATGTCGCATTCCGTGTCGCTTTTCATATCAAGTGCTTCGCTTTTGCGATTTAGTTTCCCCTCACGTAAGCCTATATCAGCGCCAGCAAACGAGCTGCCCCACTCCATCAAGCGAAGGCGACCCGTCTGAGCAACCGAATGGAGATGATCATGAAGCTTTTTGCCCGCCTTTTCGCTCGCCGTGAAATGAACCTGACGACCGCGCTCGAGCGCCAGCGCCTTGCCAACACCATGCCCGGCCAGACCGGCGCCATGGCCGCCGCGCGTCTTGGTTTCGTCGCCTGATCTGACAAGCTTGCGAGCAGCGCTTCTTTCTGCTGCTTCGAAATTGATCAGAGCGCCGCTTCGGTCCTGCCGAGGCGGCGTTTTGTCGTGCGCCGACCACATCCGGCATATGTGCTCAATCCGGCAGCATGTTGGATCCGTCACCGTATAACGATTGCCCATTTGCGACCCATGTCGCAAATAAAGTCTTTCCGTTGCCGCCTAGCCAATTGACAGGAAAGGTTTTTCCTGATGTCGCTATGCTGATCGCGACATCCTGTTCGCGCCATTGCAGCGTGAGGGCTACCCTGTGAACGTCGTAAATCATCCGATCAAGCGATCGTTTGTGTTCTTCCTGGTCCCCGATTTCACCATGATCGCTTTTGCGACGGCGCTCGACCCGTTGCGTTCGGCCAACCGGATGCTCGGCTACGAGGCCTATCGCTGGCGGCTCGCCAGCATCGACGGCAAGCCGGTGCGCGCCTCGAACGGCGTCGAATGCGCCGTCAACACCTCGCTGGAGGACGAGCGCAAGAAGATGTCTGGCCCCGAACGGCCCAACATGGCGGTGGTCTGCAGCGGCATCAATGTCGAGCGTTACCAGAACAAATCGGCCTTCGCCTGGCTGCGCGAGGAATACAACCGCGGCGTCGCCCTCGGCGGCCTATGCACCGGCGCACATATATTGGCCGCCGCCGGCCTGTTGTCCAACAAGCGCTGCGCCATTCATTGGGAGAACCTGCCGGGATTTTCCGAGGCATTCCCCAAGGCCAATGTCTTTGCCGACCTCTTCGAGATCGACCAGAACATCTACACCTGCGCCGGCGGCACTGCGGCGCTCGACATGATGCTGAAGCTGATCGGCGACGATTTCGACGACAATCTCGTCAACCGGGTGTGCGAGCAAGTGTTGACTGACCGCGTGCGCAGCCCGACCGATCGTCAGCGCCTGCCTTTGCGCGCGCGCCTTGGCGTGCAGAACTCCAAAGTGCTGACCATCATCGAATTGATGGAAGCAAACCTGTCCGAGCCGCTGTCGCTGATCGAGATCGCCGATCATGTCGACCTGTCGCGCCGGCAGATCGAGCGCCTGTTCCGCACCGAGATGGGCAGATCCCCTGCCCGCTACTATCTGGAAATCCGGCTCGATCGGGCCCGGCACTTGCTGATCCAGTCATCGATGCCGGTGGTCGAGGTGGCGGTCGCTTGCGGCTTTGTCTCTGCCTCGCATTTCTCCAAATGCTACCGCGAGCTCTATGCGCGCTCGCCGCAGCAGGAGCGCGTCGATCGCAAGCAGTTGCTGGCCGCGTAAACAGCCAACATCTTGCACGCGTAGCCTCTGGCGGGGAGCGCTTGAAATCTAGCGGCTGTCGTACATCCAGCTTCGGTCGCGCCACATTTTTTCGCCGACCTGGCAGTCGGTGGCCGGCTTGTCTTGCGCCAGCACCACCGGCGAATGTGCCGCTTCGTCCGCCGCCCACTGTGGGGACGCAGGCCCGGCAAGCTCGAGCACCAGCTTGCGGCGGATCGCTTCGGGAAACTGCGTCCACTCATTGACCGGAATCATGAACGCGCCGGGCCCACCGATGACGCAGTCGGTGTAGTAGCGGTCGAGATAGTTGACGTCGTAGACGCTGGTGAAGCCGCTTCGGGTCATCAGCGGCAGGCCATTGATGGTGATGCCTTGCTTGACCAACCCGTCACGAACCACGTCGACGGGAGCACCTTGATTGTTGGGGCCGTCGCCTGAAATGTCGATGACGCGCTTGACGCCCCGAAAGCCGCTTTCGGCGAAGAGATCGCTGCCGAACTGCAGGGCACCGGAAATCGAGGTGCGCCGGGCGCTGTTGGGCGCATGGGCGGAGAGCTGCTCGACCACCCGAGCGGCGTCGGCACGATTGGCGATCACCGTCCACGGCACGATGACATGCTGCCAGGTCGTGCCGGCCCATTCGACATAGGTGACGGCGATCTTGCCATAGGCGCCATCGGCTATCGCCTGCAGCACCGTGTCGTGCGTCAGGGCCGCCACATAGCCGCGACGCTGGATTTCGAGCTCGGCTGGCGACATCGAAAGCGAAACGTCAACGGCAAGAACCAGCTCGACGTCGACCGGCTCGGCGGCGCGGGATTCTGGCGCCAGCCCAAGCGTCAGCGCAGCGGCAGCAGAGAGGAGATGTCTTGCGCGGGGAAAAGCAGACATGCCGCAAGGTAAGCGAGAATCGTCGCGTCACAAAGCGAAAAGCCCGAGGCTGGGCTGGGCCCATGCGTTCACGTTTTTGCGAGGCCACCCCATTGTAGCGGCCCGGCAAGTCATCATCGCTCAGCTGCGCGGATTGAAATTCTCCGGATCGTAGAGCGGCTTGTAGCCGACAGCGGCCACCTCGACCGGGTATGTCTCGCCGAAATACTCGACATTCAGCTTGCGGCCCTCCTGGCAATACGCCCAGGGCAGATAGGCGAGCGCAATGTTCTTGCCGATGGTCGGACCATAGGCGATCGAGGTCGTGAAGGACCGGCGGCCGAGTTCGTCGACCAGCGTCTCGCCCGTTTGCGGGTCCAACACCGGCATCGTGCCGACCGGATAACGGGCAACCCCCTTGGGATCGACATTGTCCGTCATGACGAGCGTGCAAAGCATGGCCGGCTGATGCGCTCGGGCGCGATATTCCAGATGCTTTGCCTTGCCGCTGAAATCGGCCTCCTTGACCTTCGGGCGAGCAAGATCGGCCTCCAGCAGGTTGTACTCGGTCAGAAGATCTGCGTTCTGCAGGCGCAGGCTCTTCTCCATGCGGCGGCTGTTGGCATAGGTCTCGACGCCAAAGGCCATCACGCCGGTCGAACGCAACGCGTCCCAGACGGCCAGGCCGTCTTCGTATCGCATATGCAGTTCCCAGCCCTGCTCGCCGACATAGGAGATGCGGAAAGCGGTCACGTCCTTTCCGGCAATCCTGACAGGCTTGATCGCTGCGAAGGCAAAATTCTCCGGCGTCAGCCCGTCCGGGTTCTCGACGACCTTCTGCAAGGTCGACCGCGCGTTCGGACCCCAGATGCCGATGGTCACGTATTTTTCGGTCACGTCCGTGACGGTGACGTCGAAGCCTTTGTCTTTTGCCGTCCGCCGCATGTACTGGAAGTCGCGCGGACCGGCATCGGCGCCGTCGATGACGCGGCAGCGGTCGGCCATGCGGATGACGGTCAGGTCGGCGCGCACCATGCCCTCGTCGTCGAGGAAATGGGTATAGATGCCCTTGCCGATGTTGGTATCGCCGCCGATCTTGGCCGCGCATAGCCACTCCATCAGCGCGACGTGATCCGGGCCTTCCACGTCGTACATCGCGAAATGCGATAGGTTGACGATGCCGCAATCCTCGCTCATGGCGAGATGCTCGGCATTTGAGACGCGCCAGAAATGGCGGTTGTCCCACTCGTTTTCACGCACTGGCACCCGGTTGCCGTATTTCTCGAGCAGGTGCTCGTTGGCGGCATAGCCATGGGCGCGCTCCCAGCCGCCCAGTTCCATGAAATAGCCGCCGAGTTCCTTCTCGCGCGCCCAGAAGGGCGAGCGGCGCACGTCGCGAGCCTTAGAGAAGGGCTCACGCGGATGGACCGCCGGATTGTAGACCTTCATCGCCGTTTCGGTGCAGCGGTCCCAGATGAACTGCTCTTGCGTCTGGTGCGGATAGAAGCGCGAATAGTCGATGGCGTGGTGATCGATCGACGTCCGGCCGTCCGTCATCCAGTCGGCGATGAGCTTGCCCATGCCGGGGCCGTCCTTGACCCAGATCGCGACGGCATACCAGAGGCCGCGCACCTTCTGGCTCTCGCCCATGGAGGGGCCGCCGTCTGCCGTCACCTGCAGAAGCCCGTTGAAGGAATGGCTCTCATTGTAGCCCAGTTCGCCCAGGATCGGCGTCAGTTCCATGGCGCGCTCGAGCGGGGCGAGGATCTGTTCCATGTCGAGGTCGCGCTGCGAGGGCGAAAGACGGGCCTGGTTCTTCTCCAGAAGGTCGCGCGGATGGCAAAGGCGCGGATTGGTCTCTTCGTAATAGCCCCATTCGATCTGACCGCCTTCGGCGGTCTTGGGATCGCCGGTGTCGCGCATGTAAGCCGAATTGCCCTGGTCGCGCAGCAGCGGCCAGCCGATCTCCTTGCCGGTGCCGGCGAACTCGGTATACGGCCCGAAGAAGGTGAGCGGATGATCGATCGGCATCACCGGCAGGTCCTCGCCCACCATTTCCGCGATCAACCGGCCCCAGATACCCGCGCAAACAATCACGTAGTCGGCTTCGATTGTGCCGCGATCGGTCACCACGCCTTTGATGCGCCCATTCTCGACGATAAGCGACTTGGCCGGTGTGTTCGCGAAGGATCTGAGCTTGCCGGAGGCTTCCGCCTGGTCGACCAGCTTGCCGGCGACCGTTTGCGAGCGCGGGATGACGAGACCGGCATCGGGATCCCACAGGCCGCCCTGCACCATCTCTTCTTCGATCAGCGGGAATTTCTGCTTGATCTCGGCCGGCTCGATCAGGCGGGCGCGCGTGCCGAACGCCTTTGCCGAGGCGATCTTGCGCTTGATCTCCGCCATGCGATCGTCGTCGCCGACGCGGGCGACCTCGAGGCCGCCGATGCGGGCGTAATGGCCCATCTTCTCGTAGAAATCGATGGAGTAGAGCGTCGTCCAGCAGGACAGGAAATCATGGCTGGTCGTGTAGCAGAAGTCGGAGGCGTGCGCTGTCGAGCCGATATCGGTCGGGATGCCTGATTTGTCGATGCCGACGATGTCATGCCATCCGCGCTCGATAAGGTGATGGGCGACCGATGCGCCGACAATGCCGCCCAGCCCGACGATGACGACCTTCGCCTTTTCCGGAAACCCTGCCATTGCCCGCGACTCCAAAGTGCTGTTGCAGGCGCCGGCGCCCGCTTGACCGGCGCACAATATGCAGGCGACGGCCATCGTGCTACCGCCTGTTTGCGACACGCCGCAGGTGCGGCGCGACCCCGACGCATAACGCCGAAAAATCGGAATCGATTTTCGCTGGGATCATGCGCAGAAAGAAGTTCTACGGCGTCCTTTGCGCGTCCAAAGGACGCGTGGCGCAGCAGGTGAGATCAGCGGCTTCAAGGGAAAATGATGCGCGCCGGGCTGGAGACGCAACTCATGGTTTATCGTCCGGAATGACGTGCAACACTGCGGCTCGTCGCCCTTTGATGCTCGTCCACAGCGCCATGAATGGACCAGCGAGCAGCAGAAACGGCGGAATCAGGTTGGGAAAGTAGATGCGGGTGTCGTGGATCGGGAAGACGGTGAACTTGGCCAGCACGCCGAGCACCAATGCCGCGAACAGGATGCCGGCGCGGCGGTCGAGCTTGAAGCCGGCGCGGCTTGAGGCATACCACCCCGCCAGCGCCAGCACCGAGACGCCGATCCAGCCGTTGAGACTGACGGCGCGGACCAGCGAGGCGGCAAAGGCCCGAAGATAGGCGACAACCGAGAACGGTGGATCGAAGCCGTCCATATTGTAGTGCTGCTCGATGCTGGAGAACCACAGATGCGGCCACCAGCCGGGATGCTGCGCCCAATGCGAGATGACGAAATAGGCGACCAGGGAGGCGGCAAAGCCGGCCAGCGCGCCCCACGCCTTCTGCCGGAAGGCGACCAGTAACATGGCGAAGATGGCAAGAAAGACGACGTTGTCGGGCCGCGCCATGAAGGCGAGAAAGAGCAAGATTGCGGTGGCCACCTCGCGGCCGCGCACATACGCAAAAAGTCCGCCGAGGAACAGGGCCGAGCACAGGAGATCCGGTGTCGCTGCGCGTGCCACGTCGCCGAATTCGGCCATGATCAGCACCGCGCCGGCGACCGGCGCCAGCGGCAGCGCGCCTTCGGACCGCAGCCAGAACAGCGTGATCGCGCCGAACAGCAGCACCGACAATACCTGTAACAGCCGCATCGCATCGATCGGCGACATCACCGAACTGGTTATCGAAAGGATCTCGGCGTAGAGGAACTTGACCCGGTACATGCCGAGCAGAGAATGGAAGTCGGCGGCGTTGCCGGCCATATGGCTGCGGAAGCCGCCGCCATCATCGACCAAGGCCTTGTATTCGCCAGCCGACACACCGTCCTTGACCGTGCCATAGGCATAGTCGTGCAGCGCCTGCACATCGGGGTAGGTGCCTTCCTCGGCGATCGCCAGATAGGGCAGCATGTCCCAATTGGCGTCGGGCATGAACCATGCCGTCACGGCAGTCAGAAGGATGTAGAGCGCAAAGGCCGCCGCCCCGATCGGTGCGGCAAGACGCGCATAGGTGCCCTCGCCCCACGCCAGACCGGCCTCGGTGAGCCGGTCGAGCAGGTTTGTCGGAACGGGGGATTTGGTCAGCATGGTTTCGCTCAGCAGCCTAGCGGACCTGGCTTTTGACGAAATCCTTCACGATCGACACGATGCCGCGCGACAGCAGGCTGTCGAGCGCCTCGACAAAGCGGTCGACATGTTCGCGCTGGCAGATCAGCGGTGGTTCGAGGCGGATGACGTTGCGGTTGTATTCGGTGAAGGCAACGAGCACGTCGTAGTCGCGCAGCAGCAGCGCTCCGACGAAGCCGGACAAGGACCCCTTCAGCTTGTCGTCAAGCACGCTGACCACAGGCCGCAGCACCATCGGCAAGGTCTGCGAAAAGTCGTGGAATTCCAGCCCGACCATAAGCCCCTTGCCCCGCACGTCCTTGATGATCTTGGGATATTTCTCCTTGAGCGCTTGCAGCCGTTGCAGGAGGTAGTCGCCGGTCATCGCGGCGTTGTCGATCAGTCCCTCGTCGTAAAGCACGTTGAGCGCCTCGATCGAGGTGATACAGGCCTCGCCCATGCCGCCGAAGGTGGCCATGGCGTGGATCATCGCCGTCTTCGGCGTGCCATAGGCCTTCATGTAGACCTCGCGCCTGGCGATCATCGCGCCGACCGCCGCCTTGCCGCCACCGAGCGACTTCGCCAGCGCCGTCACGTCAGGAACGACGCCGTAATGCTCGAAGGCATAGAAGCGGCCGGTGCGTCCATAGCCGCACTGCACCTCGTCGGCGACCCACAGCACGCCATACTGATCGCAGAGCGCGCGCAACTTCTGCCAGTATTCGGCAGGCGCCTGGATGATCCCGCCGCCGCCCTGGATGGTTTCCAGCACGATGACGCCGACCTCGGGATCGGAGCGGAAGGTGCGCTCGACCGCCTCGATGTCGGCGAACGGGATACGCACGACATTGTCGGCGACCTTGAAGTCGGCGCGGTAGAGCGAGCCGTCGGTAATCGCCAGCACACCCTTGGTCTTGCCGTGGAAGGAATTCTCGGCATAGACGACCTTCGGCCGCTTCGGGCCGGCGGCTCGCTCGGCGAGCTTCACGGCCGCTTCCATGGCTTCTGAGCCGGACGAGCCCAGAAACACCATGTCGAGATCGCCGGGCGAGCATTTGGCGAGATTGTGCGCCAGGGCCGCCGCATATTGCGACATGAACGCGATGGCGATTTCCTGCCGCTTCTCATCCTGGAATTTCTTGCGCGCTTCGAGAAGGCGCGGATGATTGTGGCCGAAGGCCAGCGAGCCGAAACCACCGAAGAAATCCAGGATTCTGCGGCCGTTCTGATCGATGTAGAACATGCCTTCGGCACGCTCGATCTTGATCTTGTGGAAGCCGAGCAGCCTCATGAAATGCAGCTGGCCGGGGTTGAGGTGCGCCTTGAACAGGTCGGTCATGCGCGCGACGTCCATCGTCTTGGCCTGCTCGACGCTGATCAGATCGGGCTTGACGGTGGTGGCGGGCGAAAGCGCCGGCGCGCTGACCGTGGCGCGCGCAGTCGTGTGGTCTGGCTTGGTCATGACGGTCATCTCAAGAGTCTCCTGCTGGCCCTTCACTCGGCGGGCACATGTTTGGCGGCGACGGCATGGCCGTCTTTCTTGGCGCGATATTCGCTGTAGGCGGCGATCAGCATGTCCTCGTCGCGATATTGCGGCACCCAGCCGAGTTGGCGCTCGGCCTTGGACACGTCGAGCACGCAGTCCTCGTCGGCGATCAGATACTGCTCCGGATCCATGATCGGCATGTTCAAGAGGTCGAGCAGGTCGAGCGTGCGCTTGACCGCCCAGCCCGGTGTCGGAATCAGGATCGACTTCGAACCGGCATGCCTGATCAGATCGCCGAGCAGTTTCCTGACCGGCGGCGGATTAAGCGAGCCGAGATTATAGGCCTCATCAGGCACGCCCGCCTTCCAGGCGGCGCGCGCGGCCTCGGCGCAGTCGAACACCGAGATGAACTGATAGGGGTTCTTGCCCGAGCCGATCATCGGCACCGGAAGGTTCCAGTCGATCAGCTTGAACAGTTTCTCGAGGATGCCGAGGCGGCCGGGGCCGATGATGAGGCGCGGCCGAAACAGCGAGATCGACATGCCGCGCTTGCGCCATTCGGCGGCCAGTTCCTCGGTCTTCTGCTTCGACCAGCCATATTCGCCGAGCGGCGCGACCGGATGGTCCTCCGTCATCGGTTGTGTGACCGTGTGGCCGTAGATCATGTCGGTCGTGTAGTGGACGAGCCTCGGAGCACCGGCCTTGTCCATCGCCTGCAGGATGTGCTCGGTGCCGTGGAAATTCACCGGGAAGAAGAACTCGTGGCGTTTGGCGCGGACCTGGATCGGCGACAGCATTTTCGCCGACAGATTGTAGACCATGTCGTCGGCCTTCAGCCCGACCGAAGCGACCGAGGCCGGATCGGTGACGTCGCACCTGACATATCGGACCGAGCGGTAATGCGGCAGATCGCTTTTAGCGATATCGGCGACAACCACCTCCTCGCCGTCGGCCAGAAGTTTCGGGGCAAGGTGGCGGCCGACGAAACCGTCACCGCCGAAGATCACATGTCTCATCGAACGATCCCACTGTGAATCTTGTCGGACGAAAGGGAGGCCGTTTCCTCGTCATGCCCGCGCCCACCCAAATCCCGGCCACTTTGGGCGATCAGCACCGTGCCGACGCAGATGAAAGCGATGCCGGCGATACGCCAGCCATTGAGGTCCTCGCGGAAGACGAAATAGGCGAAGATCGCAACGGCGACATAGGCGAGGCTGAGGAATGGGTATGCGAAACTGAGCTCGACCTTGGACAGCACATAGAGGTGCGACGCCATCGAGATGACGAAGGTGCACAGGCCGAGGAAAACCCACGGGCTGAAGACGATCTGCAACAGCTTCAGCAATGGATTGGTGCCCTCGAAGGAAATCTGGCCGAGCGACATCATGCCCTGCTTCAGCATGAGCTGCGCAGCGGCGTTGGTCATGACCGTGAACAGAATGAAGACGATGTATTTCATGTCTTTTCCAGCAACCCTTCCTCGTTCTATTAAAAACCTGCAAACATTTCGTGAAGCACAGGAAAACTCGAAGAAAGCTTTACCTTATCGTTCCATTAACCATGAACTATTCGAATCTTATCGAATCCTCGGCTTCGGCGGGGTCGCGTCGCGCGTCGAGCTTTTTCGCCGTTCGCGCCCAGAAGCTCGACAAGAAGGCGGGGTCGCGGATGGCTTCGAGGCGCTGCCATTCCGGAAAGGACGCGGCGAAAACGTCGGCACCCATTCGGGCGTCCTTGTAAGGATTGACCGCGCCACCGGCCTCGACGGTGATTTGGTCGAGTTCCTTCAGCAGCGCCAGCGTCGCCCGGCCACGGTTGGGAAAATCCAGCGTCAGCGTGAAACCCGGTCGCGGGAACGACAGCAGTGCCGGCGAGCGGATCGAGCCGAAGCGCTTCAAGACCGTGAGAAACGAGCCCTGCCTGGCCCTTTTTGCCGCCGCAAGCAGCGCCGGCACCGCCCGGCGCGCGACGTCTTCCGGCACCACGCTCTGATGCTGGAAAAGCCCGTTCGGTCCGTAGAGCCGGTTCCAGTTGCCGACGCCGTCGAGCGGAAAGAAAAAACCCTGGTAGCCCACCCGGCGCGGCGCCGTAGACCGGCCTTTCTTCCACCGGTAGGCTGCGTTGAAAGCAGTCAGGAACGGCCGGTTGAGCACGTTGAACGGCGGCTGGAACGGCACCGAAAGATTCCCGCTTGCACGCAAGGCCACATGGGAGCCATGCTCGGCGTGATTGCCGGTGAACAGCAGCCCGCGCCCACGGCCGTGGCCGCCGGCAAGCTGGTCGATCCAGGCCACGACGTATTCGTTGGCCTGGTCGGCCGCTTGGGCAAGCTCGAAGAATTCGCCGAGGTCGCGGAACGGGGTCGCCGTCTCGACGATGTCGAGCGATGGCACCCGCATCAGCCGGATAGATGCCGACAGGATCAGTCCGGTCAGCCCCATGCCGCCGATCGTTGCGGCAAACAGGCGTGCGTTGTCGGTGGCCGAGCAGTAGTAGGTCCGTCCATCCGATCTGAGCAGCGTGAAGGATTCGACATGGCAGCCGAAGGTGCCGCGCCGGTGATGGTTCTTGCCGTGAACATCATTGGCGATGGCGCCGCCGAGCGTGACGAACTGCGTGCCAGGAACGACGGCCGGAAAGAATCCGTAGGGCGCCGCATGGGCGATGATGTCGGGCAGAAGCACGCCGGCCTCGGCCTCCATCACGCCGGTCTCGGCATTAAAGGCGCGGATGCGATTCAGCGGCCGCATGTCGACGACCTTGCCAGCCTCGTTCTGGCAGGAATCGCCATAGGAGCGGCCGTTGCCATAGGCGAGCAAGGCGTTTCTTGTCGCCTTGCCGCTCTTCAGCAACGCAACAGCGTCGTCCGCCGGGATCACATCGAGTGCCGGCGGCGTGGCAAGGCCGAAGCTCTGAAAACGCTGCTTCGCCACGCCTACCAGCCTCCGGCGACCAGAAACACGGCGCCGATGAGCACGACGATCTGGCTGCGCCAGTCGCGAATGATGAAGACGACCGGATCGTCGTGCATCTCGTCGCGGCGGGCGAGTATCCAGACGCGCATGGTCAGATAGAGCACGATCGGGGCCAGCGGCCAGACCAGCCAGGGGTGCGGATAGAGTTCGCGCACCGCAACGCTGTCCATATAGAGGGCCAGCACCAGTGCCGAGGAAAAGGCCGAGGCCATGCCCGCCTGGGCGACGATCTCCTGGTCTTCGGTGCGGTAGCCGCGGCCGGCAATGCGCTCGCCGGCTGGAATGGCGGTCGTGCGCAGCTCAACGAAACGCTTCACCAGCGCCAGCGACAGAAAAAAGAAGATCGAGAAGGCCAGCAGCCAGAACGAGACGTCGACGCCGGTCGCCGCGGCGCCCGCCAGAACGCGGATCGTGTAGAGACCGGCCAACGTCAGCACGTCGATCAGGAGCATGCGCTTGAACGACAGCGAATAGGCGGTGGTGACAATGATGTAGCCGCCGAGAACGCCGAGGAATCCGATCGGCAGCAGAAGCCCTGCTCCAACACCTATTGCAAGCAGCACCGCCATCGAACCGAGGCCGAACGGGATCGACAGCGCGCCGCTGGCGAATGGCCGGCTGCGCTTGGTCAGATGTTTGCGGTCGAGCGCGAGATCGAAGAAATCGTTGAGGATGTAGATGGCGGAAGCGACCGCGCTGAACGAGACGAATGCCAGCAAGCATTCCCAGATCATGTCGGCGTTGAAGTATTCGTGCGACAGCACCATCGGCACCGCGATCAGCGAGTTCTTCAGCCACTGATGAACACGCAGCATCTTGACGATGGTCCTGAATGTCGGCTTCGGCGCCGGCATCATTTCGGCACTGTGCGCGGCCTGCCAGCGCGCAGCATGGCGGTCGGGCGCGACGACGATTGCCGTGCGCGCGGCGTCGAATACGCTAAGGTCGTGCCGGCTGTTTCCGGCATAGTCGAAGCCGCCATCGCCATAGGCGGCGACAAGCGAAGCGCGCTTTCTGCCTGCAGTCATGTTGTAGGGGCCATCGGTCGCCAGGACGCGATCGAATATCCCGAGATGCGCGGCGATCGCCTCGGCGAATTTGCGTGGCGTGCCGGTCGCCAGCACGATCTGGCGGCCCTCGCCATGTTCAATGCGAAGGCGCTGAAGCAGCGTCTCGCGATAAGGCAGCGATGCAGGGTCGATCTCGACGCGTTGAGCGATGGCCTGCTTCAACTGCGCCGGCCCGCCGGCAAGCCAAAACGGCACGAGGAAGATATAGAGCGGATTCTTCTTGAGAAGGATGAACAGCCCTTCCCACAACAGGTCCGTCGCGATCAGCGTGCCGTCGAGATCGACCGCAAGCGGAATTGCGTTCCTGTCCGACCGCGCATCCATTTTCGTTGCCCTGCCTGAAAGCGCATGACCCCGAAAACCGATTTTTTCGGAAAGGATCATGCGCCGATCCAAAACCAGCGCCGTGCTTCGGCGTCTTCGGCTCGATATAGCGGGGAACAGCGCAGCGAACGTTAAAACGCCCAGCCTGGCTTGGCTTGCATGACGGAATTTCGCTCTTCATCGTTAAGCATCGATGACCCGAAACGATAAAAAGGCCGGGCATTTTCCCGGCCTTCGAAAGCAAGCAGTCAACGTTACTTCATGCGGGTTACTTGATACGGGCGACCCCGCCTGAGATTTCGATCGTTTCCGAGCCGGTCAGCGCCTCGAGGTCGCCATTCGGCATGGTAACGAAACACCCGCTCGGGCAGAATTCCGCGGTTTCGCCGGCGGCCAGCGCCAGCTCCGTTTTGCCACCGCCTTCGGTCACGACCAGCGTGCGGGTCTCGGCGTCCTTGTTGGTCGCGCTGGCGGCGAAGGCTGAACCGCCCACGGCAAGAAAAGCGATGGCGGCGACGAGAGACTTCCACATTTGCAATATCGGTGTTTCCACCGCCTCTGTTGCATTTCGCAAGGCATTCTCGCCCTTTGCATGTGAGCTTATATGAGATGCAAGCTGAACGGCAACTGAATGCCGCATTCATGCCGCATTTGGTTCTCGCTGCGCCGAGAGCTGGCATCAGCTGAATCTTGATAGATCCTAATCGGGATCCGGCTTGCGGATCTTGCGCCCG
The DNA here is from genome assembly GCF_002284565.1 of Mesorhizobium mediterraneum. Lineage (GTDB taxonomy): Bacteria > Pseudomonadota > Alphaproteobacteria > Rhizobiales > Rhizobiaceae > Mesorhizobium > Mesorhizobium mediterraneum. The sequence continues at coordinate 119,961 of NZ_NPKI01000027.1, forward strand.
GATTTGGCCAGGCGTTTCGCCTCGGCCACGGCTTCCGCCTTCGCTTGCTCCTGTTCGGCAAAATCGACTTCGATCTTGTCGTCGTCGATCGGCCACGCCTCATGCTTCTTGGTCTCTACGACGGCGCGCGGCGCCGATGGAATTTCGATATGTTGGTCGGCGAACACATCGAGGACGGCAAACCGGATGTCGTTCTGCACGACGTTGCCGTTCATCACGTCCGCCAGGAACACGCGGATTTCGAATTCGAGAGCGGCCGGCCCGAAATTGGTGAACAGCACGAAGGGTTCGGGATTCTTCAGCACCAGCGGATGGCCACGCGCGATCTCCAAAAGCGCAGCATGGGCCTGTTTTACGTCGCTGCCGTAGGCGACGCCGACCTTGATGTCGATGCGACCGAGCTTGTTCCGGTGCGTCCAGTTGCCGACGGCATTGTTGATCAGGTTTGAATTGGGCAGGATCACCGACTGCCGCTGGAACGTCTCGATCTCGGTAGCGCGCACGCTGATCTTCTTGACCGTGCCGCTGATGTCACCGGCGACGATCCAGTCACCGACCTTGAATGGCCGCTCCGCCAAAAGGATCAGGCCGGAGACGAAGTTGGAGACGACGTTCTGCAGGCCAAAGCCGATACCGAGGGACAGGGCGCCGGCGACAAGCGCCAGGTTGGAGAGATCGATGCCAGCCGCCGAGACGCCGACGAGCGCTGCGAGCGCGACGCCGGCATAGCCGACCGCCAACCGGATCGAGTTGCGCACGCCGGTATCGACCTTGCCGCGCGCCATCACCGAGCCGTCGAGCCAGCCCTGGAACCAGCGCGTCAGGAAATAGCCGATGATGAAGACAACGATGCCGCTCAGGATGCCGGTCAACGAGATCGTCACCGAGCCGATGGTCAGGCCCGTCGCCAGCTTGTAGCCCCAGGCCTGGATGTCGCCGGGCTGGAAGCCCCACATCAGCAGGATCAGCGGCAGGAATACCAGCACGATCATGACATTGATGGCGACGCTGACGACCAGGCCGAGCTGGTCGAGCGCGGACTCCTCATAGCTGGAATTGACCGACAGCCAGCGCCCGATCGACGTGTTGGCAAAGCCGCCTTCCTCGCTGATCGCCCGCGCCGACAGGAAGCCGATATAGGCGGTGACCAGTATGGTGCCGGTGACCACGACCTGCAGCGAGACGAAGATGGCAAGGCCGATATAGCCGAGCAGCGCCGCGGCGACGGTGAAAAGGCCTAGCGCGAAGGCGGTGTACCGCAGCCACGCCGGCCAGGGCCGCCAGCGTCCGTCGGTGGCCTTGAACGGTTTCAGCAGCCCCATCAGGATCAGGATGACGCCAACGATGATGGTGGCGACAAAACTTCTGGCGATGGTCAGCGACAGCGGCGAGCCCATCTTGTCATTGACGACCGACAGGAAATTATTGATGCCGATAACCACCGCCATGGCCGTCGTCAGCCGCACCAGCCAGCGTGCCGGGCCGGTTTCAACGGGTATGAGCCGCCAGTTCGGCAGCCGCGGCTCCAGCGCCGCATTGGTCAGCCGGTTGACGCAGAACACCACCGCTATGACGGCGACCAGCGCATTCAGGAATACACCGATATCGCCGCGCAACACGTTGTAGTAGTTGAAAAAGAACACGGTCGAGACCAGGAAGACGCCGACCGCCAGCGTCGGCAGCAATGTCGACCAGAACGCCACCGACAGCCGGCTGAGATAGGAGGGGTCCTCAACGGAAGGGTCCGCTTCGAAGACACGCCCGAACAGACGCCGCCCACCGACAAAAAGCACTGCAGCCAGCGAAAGCGCCATCAAGGTCGCAGCCAGCACGGCCTGGAATTTGAACTTGAAGGCGAAGGTCAGCCAGGACGATACCGCCTTGTAAAAATTGGCGTATTCGTCCTGCGCATCGGAGAAGACCTCCGGGCTCAGTGCATCGGACAGCACATAACGTTTGGTGAGCACATTCCGAAACAGCTCGCTGCGCATGGTGCTAATCTTGTCGATCAGTCCGCTGATGCGGATCGACAGGTTCTGCGCGCTGGCGATGACGGCATTGATCTCCGCCTTTTCGGCGGCCAGTGCCCCGCGCTCGCTGGTGACGATCTCGGGTTCCTGTGGCTGACCCTCGGCCGGCGGCGCGCCCAGCACCTCGATACGGTTGTTGATGTCGGCAAGACGCGAACGAAATGCCAGCGCACTGGTCAACGCTGCCCGCGAAATATCCTCCAGTTGCAGCCGGATATCGACGAGGCCCGCGTCCTCCTCGGCCTCCTGCGGTATCTTTTTCTCGAGATCGTCGGTTTTGGCGGTCAGGTCCTGGATCGCCTTCATCTGCTCTGCGATCAGCGCGGCGGCGCCTTGGCCGATGGCCTGCGCCATCGCGTCGGAAGACGGCGGCGCCAAGACGAAAAGCGCAAGGATCAGAACCAGGCGGAGCAAACGAAAGAACATGATGTTTCCGGCGACTCGCGGACGGCAAAAGGCGGTTTCAAAAGCCCGTCCTTGATAAAGACGCTCATATCAAGGAGCAAGCCGTCGCGGGCGGCTCGTTTTCGGAGTCGGCCAGTCGAAAAGCGATGGCGCAATATTGGCTTTGCGGCAGCGGCCTGCTCTATAGTGTGCCGCATCGCCCAAAACGGATGACAAAAAGCCAGAACGGATAACAATAAGAATGGCGGAATATTCGGCCTTCTCGCTTCTCAAAAACGCGCTGACCGGCAACAAGGACTGGAAGCCGGCCTGGCGCAAGCCGGATCCGAAGGCATCCTACGACGTGATTGTCATCGGCGGCGGCGGCCACGGCCTGTCGACCGCCTATTATCTCGCCAAGGAGCACGGCATCACCAATGTCGCGGTGCTGGAGAAGGGCTGGCTCGGCTCCGGCAATGTCGGCCGCAACACGACGGCCGTTCGCTCCAACTACCTGCTGCCTGCCAACACCCGCTTCTACGAACATTCGATGAAGCTGTGGGAGAACCTGTCGCACGACCTCAACTACAACGTCATGTTCTCGCAGCGCGGCTGCCTGAACCTGGCGCACACGCCTGCCCAGCTTGACGATCTTGCGCGACGCGGCAACGCCATGCGCCATCTCGGCGTCGACGCCGAACTGATGACCACGGCGGAGATCGCACGCCTGATACCGGCGCTGGACGTCTCGGGCGCGGCTCGCTTCCCGGTCGTCGGCGGGCTGATGCAACCGCGCGCCGGCACCGCCCGCCACGATGCCGTCGCCTGGGGCTATGCGCGCGGCGCCGACCGTCGCGGCGTCGACATCATCGAAAATTGCGAGGTCACCGGTTTCCTGCGTGATGGCGACCGCGTCACCGGCGTCTCGACCTCGCGTGGTGAGATCCGCGCCAAGAAGGTGGCGGTCGCGGTGGCCGGCAGCACCGGACGGGTCATGCAGCTTGCCGGCATCGAGACGATGCCGATCGAGAGCCATGTGCTGCAGGCCTTCGTGACGGAATCGCTGAAGCCATTCGTCAATACCGTCCTCACCTTCGGCATGGGCCATTTCTACATGTCCCAATCGGACAAGGGCGGCCTTGTCTATGGCGGCGATCTCGACGGCTACAACAGCTACGCCCAGCGCGGCAGTTTGCCTATTGTCGACGAGGTGATGAGCGAGATGCTGGCGCTGTTTCCGGGGCTTGCGCGCGTGCGCATGCTGCGCTCCTGGGGCGGCGTCTGCGACATGTCGATGGACGGCTCGCCGATCATCACCACCGGCCCGCTGCCGGGCATGTATCTCAACTGCGGCTGGTGCTACGGCGGCTTCAAGGCGACGCCGGCGTCTGGCTGGTGCTTTGCCTGGACCATCGCCAAGGACGAGCCGCACGACTTCAACGCGCCCTTCACGCTCGACCGCTTCCATCGCGGCATGGTGATCGACGACAAGGGCCAGGGCGCGACGCCGCGGCTGCATTAGGTAAGACGAAAATGCTGATCACTTGCCCCTATTGCGGCCCGCGCGATGTCATCGAGTTCACCTACCAGGGCGACGGCAACCGCGAGCGCCCTCAGCCCGCGTCGCAGAATCTCGACGCCTGGAACGCCTATGTTTACGATCGGTTGAATCCGGCGGGTGACCACAACGAGATCTGGCAGCATTCCGGCGGCTGCCGCGCCCATCTCAAGGTCGTGCGCAACACGCTGACACACGATATCTCCAGCGTCGCCTTCGCGCGCGGCGACCACAAAGCCGCTGCGCGCCACAAGGCGGAGGGCAAGGCATGAGCCCACGCCGCACGGATGCCGGTGGTCGGATCGACCGGCTGCGAACCATCCGGTTCACCTTCGATGGCGCGCCTTACACCGGCCATGCCGGCGACACGCTTGCCTCGGCGCTGCTGGCCAATGGCGTCACCTTGTTCGGGCGCTCGTTCAAATATCACCGCCCGCGCGGCGTGCTGACATCAGGCGTCGAGGAGCCGAACGCCCTGGTGACGGTGCTGCGGGGCGAGGTTCGCGAGCCCAATATTGCCGCGACCATGGTCGAGATCTATGACGGGCTGACCGTTGTCAGCCAGAACCGCTTTCCATCGCTGTCCTGGGATGTCAGCGCCGTCAATCAGCTCGGCGGCAAGCTTCTGTCCGCCGGCTTCTATTACAAGACCTTCATGGGACCCGCGATCGGCCCGCTGAAGAGCACGCGTTTCTGGATGTTCTGCGAGCATTTCATCCGCCGGGCCGCCGGTCTCGGCCGCGCCGGGACTGCTCCCGACACGGCGCGTTATGAGCGCATGAACGCTTTCTGCGATGTGCTGGTGGTCGGCTCAGGTCCGGCCGGGCTGATGGCCGCCAGGGCAGCCGCCGATCAGGGCGCGCGTGTCATCCTCAGCGAGCTCGAACCGCATTTCGGCGGCTCGGCCAACTGGTCAGGCGAGACGATCGACGGCATGCCCGGGGCGGACTGGGCAGCGCGAGCCGCCGGCCAGCTCGAAGGCTATGACAATGTCCGCCTGCTGCCGCGCACCACGGTCTGGGGCTATTACGACGGCAACACGCTCGCTGCGCTTGAACGGGTCACCGACCATAAGGAGAGACCAGGCAAGGGCGAACCGCGCCATCGCTACTGGACCATTCGCGCCAAATCGGTGGTGCTGGCCACCGGCTCCTTCGAGCGGCCGCTGGTGTTTCCGGGCAACGACCGGCCGGGTGTGATGCTGGCGCATGCCGCCGAGCGCTACGCCAACGAGTACGGCGTGCTGCCGGGCAACAGGATCGCAATCTTCACCAACAATGACAGCGCCTATCGCTCCGCTCTTGCGCTGAAGAATGCCGGCGCGGCCATCGTCGCCATCGTCGACGTGCGGCCGGAGCTTTCGAGCGAGATGCGCGAGCTCGCCGATGAAGCGGAAGCCAAGATTCTTGCCGGTCACGCCGTGGTCGCCACCGAAGGCGGCAAGGCGCTGTCCGGCATCAAGGTGCAGCGCTTCGACATGGTCAACGGCGCGCTTGCCGGCGATCCGCGCAGCATTCAAGCCGACTGCCTGCTGATGTCGGGAGGCTGGTCGCCGACCATCCATCTGGCCAGTCAGGCCGGCGCCAAGGCGGAATGGAATGCCGCCAGGCAAGCCTTCCTGCCACCGAAGCCAACCCAGCAATGGATTGGCGCCGGCGCTTTCACCGGCAGCTTCTCCACCGCCGAGGCCATCGCCGAAGGTCGCGCCGCCGGGCTTTCGGCGGCCGGCGGGACCGGCGCACCAACGGCCTTGCCGGTCGTCGAAGCAGCACCCGGCGATCCCGACCCGGCGCCTGTGTTCGAGATCAAGGCCGATGGAAAAAGCTTCGTCGATTTCCAGCACGACGTGACCGCGGAGGATGTGCGGCTGGCGCATCGCGAAGGCTTTGTCTCGGTCGAGCACCTGAAACGCTACACCACGCTCGGCATGGCGACCGACCAGGGCAAGAACTCCAACATACCCGGCCTCGCCATCATGGCCGAAGCGCTGGGCAAGCCGATCCCCGAAGTCGGCACGACACGCTTCCGCCCGCCCTTTTCCGCGGTGTCTATCGGCTCGCTCGCCGCAGAACGCTTCGGCGACCTGAGGCCAGAGCGGCTGACGCCGATGCATGACTGGCACGTCGCCAATGGCGCAACCATGTATTCGGCCGGCCTCTGGTATCGCCCGATGATTTATGGCCATCCCGGCGAGACGATCGAGCAGGCCTATGTGCGCGAAGCCAGGGCGACGCGCGAGAGCGCCGGCATCGTCGACGTCTCGACACTGGGCAAGATCGCCGTGCAGGGTCCGGACGCAGCGGAATTCCTCGATCGGGTCTACACCAACATGTTCTCGACGCTGGCCGTCGGCAAGGCCCGCTACGGGCTGATGCTGCGCGAGGACGGCCTCGCTTTCGACGACGGCACGACGTGGCGGCTCGGCGATCAGGACTTCCTGATGACCACCACCACGGCCAATGCCGGCAAGGTGATGCAGCATCTGGAGTATTTCCTTGACGTTATCTGGCCGGAGTTGAAGGTCCACGTCACCTCGGTGACCGACGAATGGGCGGGTGCCGCCATCGGCGGACCAAAGGCGCGAGCCATTCTTGCCGCTTGCATCACTGGCACCGCCGTCGACAACGCCACGCTGCCTTTCATGGGCATCGTGCACGGCAAGATATCAGGCGTGCCGGTGATGATCTGCCGGCTGTCTTTCTCCGGCGAAATGGCCTTCGAAGTTTACTCCGGCGCCGGGTACGGCACCCATGTCTGGGAAGCGTTGATCGAAGCCGGCAAGCCGTTCGGACTGGTGACTTACGGGCTCGAGGCGCTGGGCACGATGCGTATCGAGAAAGGCCACGTCACCGGCGCCGAGATCGACGGCCGAACCACGGCGCGCGACCTGCATCTCGACTGGATGCTGTCCAAGAAAAAGCCCTTCATCGGCTCGGCGATGATGGATCGCGAGGGGCTGATCGCTCCCGGCCGGCTGGAACTCGTCGGTCTGATTTCGCTGGACAACCAGCCGCTCAACGGCGGCGCGCACATCGTCGAGGCGCTTGACGAAGCCAATCCGCACGATTCCATCGGCCACATCACCGCTTGCTGTTATTCGCCGGCGCTCGGCAAATACATCGCGCTCGCTTTGGTCAAGGACGGCAAGGCACGGCGCGGCACGCGCGCCCATATCTCCGATCCCCTGCGCAACCGGTTCGGCCCGGTCGAGATCGTCTCCAACCACTTCTTTGATCCGGACGGGAGCCGCATGCATGGTTGAGCGCCAATCACCGCTTGAGCTGGCACCGCTTGAGCCGGAACTGCGCACCGGCTCGCACGGCGATTTCGAACACGGCATCGATGTCATCCTCTCCGAAACCAGGCCGGGATCGATCCTGCAGCTCGCTGCCTGGCCGGGCCAGGAGAAGAAGTTGATATCAGGCATCCGCACCGTTACCGGCCTTGCTCTGCCCGATGGCGCCGGCGCCGGCAGCACCGACGGCGTGAGGTCGGTGTTCGGCTTCGCGCCGGGAAAATTCACAGTGGTCGACGGGGCCGAAGGCCTGGCATCAGCCTTTGCCAATGTCGTCACCCCTGCGATCGGCACGGTGACCGACCTGTCGCACGGCCGCACCGCGATCCGCATCGCCGGACCAAAGGCCGAATGGGTGCTGGCAAAACTCTTCGCCATCGACTTCGCGCTGCCGGCCTTCCCGGTCGGCGCCGGCCGCTCGACCATGCATCATGACGTCTTCGCGCAGATCCAGCGCACCGGCGCCGACCAGTTCGACATCTATGTGTTCCGCTCGTTTGCGCGCTCGTTCTGGAAGGCGCTCTGCCATGCCAGCGAGGAAGTCGGCTACGAGGTGCAGTAGACCGAGGCGGCGCGTCGTCACCTCACTTGGCGCCACCTCATTTGGCGCCACCTCATTTGGCGAATGTCACCCACTCTTCCAGCGGCGCGCGGTCGGTGCGGAACTCGTTTTCGGGCTTGGATCTGTCCTCATGGCCGAGCGCCATGCCGCAGACGACGATCTCCTCGTCGGGGATATTAAGCACCGGCCTGATCTGCTTGTGATACGGTGCAAAGGCCGCCTGCGGACAGGTGTGCAGGCCCCTGCCCCGCGCCGCCACCATGATGTTCTGCAGGAACATGCCGTAATCGATCCACGAGCCCTTGTTCAGCCGCCGGTCGACCGTGAAAATCATGCCGACCGGTGCGTCGAAGAAGACGAAGTTGCGGTCGTGCTGCGCACGCATCCTGTCCACCTCGCGCCGGCCGATGCCGAGCGCGCCGTAGAGGCCGAAGCCATTCGCGCGCCGCCGGGTGAGATACGGTTCGAAGAACTGGTCGGGGTAATAGCGATATTCGTCCCAGTCGGCCTTTTCGGCGCGGATGCCGGAATTGAGGATGGCGTCGGTGATCCGCTGCTTGACCTCGCCCTTGGTGACGTAGACCCGCCAGGGCTGCATGTTGGTGCCCGAAGGTGCACGCGCGGCGACAGAGAGAATGGCGCGGATCGTCTCGTCATCGACCATCTCGGGCAGGAAGGCCCGCACAGAACGGCGTGACGTGATCGCCTCGTCGACGATCGCCGCATCCTTGGCAATCCGGGTGTTGTTTTCCAGCATGGGCCGTCCCTTTACGCGTAATCCCTAAACCGGAATCGATTCCGGAAAGATCATGCGCCGTCCAGAAAATGGGAGAGCACCATTGCGGGTCCAATTGACGCGTGGCGCTCTATCGTAAGCGTCGACCGGGCGCCCTCAATCGCCGTTCGTGGCCGAGCCTTTGCCTGAACCGCCAAAATGGCGCAAGCAAATCTTGTGGCCTCATGAAAATCGTCTTGATTTTTTCACGAACTTGACCTCTCATGAAATTTGCACCCAATTTTTCACCATGGGAATTTCAAGAGAAATAACATTGCCCGCAACAGTCGTCAGATCGGAGCAGGAAAACCGCGAACGGCTGCTGGCCGGCGATATCAGGGCGCTGCGTAAGGCGCGCAGGCTGACGCTTGCCGAGATCGGTCTGAAGCTCGGCCGCTCCGTCGGCTGGGTCAGTCAGGTCGAGCGCGGCCTGTCGATCCCGTCGCTCGGCGATCTCAGGGCCTTCGCGGAAGTTTTCGGGGTGCCGGTCAGCCTGTTCTTCAGCCACGACGTGCCTGTCGAGAACGAGCGCGGTGTCATCGTGCGCGCCGGCAGCCGCCGCACGCTTGGCACAAGCGATTCCGGCCTTGTGGAGGAGCTTCTGTCGCCCGATCTCGGCGGTAGCTTCGAGATGCTGCGTTCGGTCTTCGCGCCGGGTGCGGAGCTGAAGACCGAGGCGCGCCGGCCGACGGAGGAAGCCGGATATGTCGCTTCCGGCAGCTTCGACATCGAGATATCAGGCGTCTGGCACCGGCTTGGTGAGGGCGACTCCTTTCGCTTCGACGGCAAGCCGTTCCGCTGGCGCAATCCTGGAGCGGAGCCGGCTGTCGTCATCTGGGTGGTTTCGCCACCTGTCTACTGAATATAGGTCTGGAGAAAAACATGGCGGGTTTGCCGACCACGGCACGTGTGGTGATCATCGGAGGCGGTGTCGTCGGCGCCTCCTCGCTCTACCATCTCGCCAAGGCGGGCTGGACCGACTGCGTGCTCCTGGAGAAGAACGAGCTCACCTCCGGCTCGACCTGGCATGCGGCCGGCAATGTGCCGACCTTCTCCTCGTCGTGGTCGCTGATGAACATGCAGCGCTATTCGACGGAGCTTTATCGCGGGCTGGCCGATGCGGTCGGCTATCCCATGAACTACCACGTCACCGGCTCGCTCAGGCTGGCTCATACGGTCGAACGCATGCAGGAGTTCCAGCGCGCCAAGGGCATGGGCCGCTATCAGGGCATGGACATCGACGTGGTCGGGCTCGACGAAATCAAGCGCCGCTATCCATTCATCGAAACGCATGAGCTGAAGGGCGCGCTCTACGATCCGAGCGACGGCGACATCGATCCGGCGCAGCTGACCCAGGCGCTGGCCAAGGGCGCCCGCGACATGGGAGCGAAGATCATCCGCTTCTGTCCGGTCACCGGCGTGCGCCGCGAGAAGGACGAGTGGGTGGTTGTAACAGCGCAGGGCGAGATCCGCTGCGAGATCGTCGTCAACGCCGCCGGCTACCGCGCGGCCGAAGTCGGCAAGATGTTCGGCCGCGACGTGCCGATGATGGTGATGAGCCATCAATATATCCTGTTCGAGGAAATCCCCGAACTGGCCGCATGGTCGAAGGAGCAAGGCAAGAAACTGCCGCTGCTGCGCGATGTCGACACCTCCTATTATCTGCGCCAGGAAAAGAACGGCATGAATCTCGGCCCCTATGAGCGCAATTGCCGTGCGCATTGGGTCGGCCACAACGACCCCATGCCCGATGATTTTTCGTTCCAGCTGTTCCCCGACGATCTCGACCGGCTGGAGGACTATCTGGCCGATGCCGTCGCCCGCGTGCCTATCCTCGGCACCGCCGGCCTGTCAAAAGTCATCAACGGCCCGATCCCCTACGCGCCGGACGGCAACCCGCTGATCGGCCCGATGCCCGGCGTGCCCAACGCCTTCGAGGCCTGCGTCTTCACTTTCGGCATCGCCCAGGGCGGCGGCGCCGGCAAGGTGCTGGCCGAATGGGTGACTGAGGGCCAGACCGAGTGGGACATGTGGTCCTGCGATCCGCGTCGCTTCACCAGCTTTGCCTCGGCCCCGGATTACTGCATCGCCAAGGGCATGGAGATCTACGGCAACGAATACGCCATCCAATTCCCGCGCCATGCCTGGCCGGCTGGACGCGACCGTAAACTGTCGCCGATCCACGATCGCATCAAGGCGCTCGGCGCCTGCTTCGACGCCTATAATGGCTGGGAGCGCGCCACCTGGTACGCGCAAGCCGGCGACGACGTCTCGGAAGCCGCGACGCTGACCTTCCGCCGCTACGGGCCCTGGCAGCATCGCGTCCGCGAAGAGTGCCTCGCCGTGCGCGACGCCGCCGGCATTTTGGACCTGCCTGGTTTCTCCCGCTTCAACCTCGACGGCCTTGGCGCTGCCGAATGGCTGAGCCAGCAAGTCACCGGGCTGGTGCCGAAACCCGGCCGCATCGGCCTCGTCTATTTTGCCGACGACAAGGGCCGCATCGTCACCGAAATGTCTGTGGTGCGTCACGATGAGAACCTGATGACGCTGATCACCGCCGCGGTGGCGCAGTGGCACGATTTCGAGTGGCTGAAATCACGCATGCCGAAGCATGCGACATTCAAGCTGATCGATCGCACAGAGGAATATTTCACGCAGATCCTCGCCGGACCCAACTCGCGAAAAATCCTCGCCGATATCTGCGCCGCCGACCTTGCTCTGCCCTGGCTGACGCATCAGGAAACGACAATCGCAGGCCGCTGGGCGAGGCTACTGCGTGTGTCCTTCGCCGGCGAACTCGGCTGGGAAATCCACACCAAGATCGACGACACCGCCGCGATCTTCGATGCCGTCTGGGCGGCCGGGCAGAAGCATGGCCTGAAGCCGTTCGGCATGTACGCGCTGGATTCGCTTCGGCTCGAAAAAGGCTACCGCGCCTGGAAGGGCGATCTGTCGACCGACTATTCGATCCTGCAGGGCGGGCTGGAGCGCTTCGTCAAATGGGACAAGCCGGATTTCCGCGGCAAGGCAGCGTTGCAAAATGAGAAGCAGCAGGGTGTCAAGAAACGCTTCGTCACGCTGACCGTCGAAAATCCCGGCGACTGCGATGCGCCCACCATGTCGACGCTGTGGCATGACGGCGAGATCGTTGGCGAGACAACATCCGGCGGCTGGGGTCATCGCATCGACAAATCGATCGCGCTCGGCATGCTGCGCGCCGACCTCACCGAGCCGGGAACCACGGTCGAGGTTGAAATCTTTGGCGAGCGCTTCACGGCGGTCGTACAGAACGACAAGCCGCTGTGGGATCCGAAGAACGAGAGGCTAAGAGCATAATGCCCAGACCATCATCGCGTATTTCCGGCATCGTGCCTTCCGGCAAGGATGGCTGGGAGGTTCATTCCGCTGCCTGGGCACGCAAGGAGGCCGGCGAGGACATCATCATGCTGTCGGTCGGCGACCATGATTTCGATGCGCCGGGCCAAACCATCGAAGCCTGCGTGACAGCGGTTCGCGCCAGCAACCACCACTACACCCCGCTTCCCGGCATTCCGCGCCTGCGCAAGGCGATGGCGGCAGCCTCGACCGCCTGCACCGGCGTCCCAACCAGCCCCGACCAGGTCATCGCCACGCAGGGTGGACAGGCGGCACTCTACGCTGCCGTGCAGGCCGTGCTCGACCAGGGCGACCACGCCATCGTGGTCGCGCCCTATTACGCCACCTATCCAAACACCTTCAGTGCGGCGGGCGCGGAATTCACTGTCGTCGAGACGCCGGCCGAGGATGGTTTCCAACCCCGCGCGGACATGATCCGCGCCGCCCTTCGCCCGAACACGCGGGCCATCCTCATCAACACACCGAACAATCCGACCGGCGCCGTCTATTCGCGGCAGCATCTTGAAGAGCTGGCGCAGATCTGCCGCGAGCATGACCTCTGGCTGCTGTCGGACGAGGTCTACTGGACGCTGGGTGGTGGCGAGCATATCTCGCCCCGCGCCCTGCCCGGCATGGCCGAGCGCACGCTCGTCATCAACTCGATGTCCAAGAGCCATGGCATGACCGGCTGGCGCATGGGCTGGCTGACCGGCCCCGAAACGATGATCTCGCTGCTGATCAACCTCAATCTGGTGACGACCTATGGTTTGCCGGCCTTCATCAGCCTCGCTTGCGCCGAGGCGCTGGAAAACGGCTACGGCGTCACGGAGATTGCCGAACGCTATGCTGCAAGGCGCAGCGTCGTCCTCGATGCCATGCGCGGCATGAACAACGTCACCGTGCGCGGTTCCGAAGGCGGCATGTATGTCATGCTCGACATATCGGCTCTCGAGCCCGACGACGAGAAGTTCGCCTGGGCTCTCCTCGACAAGGAAAAGGTCGGCGTGATGCCCGGCTCAAGCTTCGGCGAGGCGGCCGCCGGCCATATTCGCGTCAGCCTCTGCCAGCCCGAGGCGGTGCTTTTGGAAGCAGCCCTTCGCTTGCGCCGTTTTGCTTCCAGCTATCGCCGTGAGGCTGCATGAGCGCCCTGCCCGCCAAAACCATTCCTCCCAAAGCAAGGGCTGTCATTATCGGCGGCGGTGTCTCCGGCTGCTCGGTCGCCTACCATCTGGCCAAGCTCGGCTGGACCGATATCGTGCTGCTCGAACGAAAGCAGCTGACATCGGGCACGACATGGCACGCCGCCGGCCTGATCGGCCAGTTGCGCGGCTCGCAGAACATGACGCGGCTGGCGAAATATTCGGCCGACCTCTACGTCAAGCTGGAAGCCGAGACCGATGTCGGCACCGGCATGCGCCAGGTCGGCTCGATCACCGTGGCGCTGACCGAGGAGCGCAAGCACGAGATCTATAGGCAGGCGTCTCTCGCCCGCGCCTTCGACGTCGACGTGCGCGAGATTTCGCCTGGTGAAGTCAAGGAGATGTATCCGCATCTCAACATTTCCGACGTGGTCGGCGCCGTGCATCTGCCGCTCGACGGCCAGTGCGATCCCGCCAACATCGCCATGGCGCTGGCCAAGGGCGCGCGCCAGCGCGGTGCGACCATCGTCGAGAACGTGAAGGTCACCAAGGTCCACACTAGGGCCGGCCGCGTCACCGGCGTTTCCTGGGCGCAAGGCGACGAGCAAGGCATGATCGAGGCCGATGTCGTCGTCAACTGCGCCGGCATGTGGGCGCGCGAGCTCGGGCGCCAGAACGGCGTCACCATCCCGCTGCATGCCTGCGAGCATTTTTATCTCGTCACCGAGCCGATCCCCGGCCTCACCCGGCTGCCGGTGCTGCGCGTGCCGGACGAATGCGCCTACTACAAGGAAGATGCCGGCAAGATGATGCTCGGTGCCTTCGAGCCGGTGGCCAAGCCTTGGGGCATGGATGGCATCCGTGAGGATTTCTGCTTCGACCAGTTGCCCGAGGATTTCGAGCATTTCGAGCCGATCCTCGAAATGGGCGTCAACCGCATGCCGATGCTGGCCAGCGCCGGCATCCACACCTTCTTCAACGGTCCCGAGAGTTTTACGCCCGACGATCGCTACTATCTCGGCGAGGCGCCGGAGCTTTCCGGCTATTGGATGGCGACCGGCTATAATTCCATCGGCATCGTCTCCTCCGGCGGCGCCGGCATGGCCCTGGCGCAATGGATCAACGATGGCGAGGCACCCTTCGATCTGTGGGAGGTCGATATCCGCCGCGCCCAGCCGTTCCAGAAGAACCGCCGTTACCTCAGAGAGCGCGTCTCCGAGACGCTCGGCCTGCTCTACGCCGACCATTTCCCGTACCGCCAGATGGCGACTTCACGGAACGTGAGACGCTCTCCCCTACACGAACATCTGAAGGCGCGCGGCGCGGTGTTCGGCGAAGTCGCCGGCTGGGAACGCGCCAACTGGTTCGCCCGCGAAGGCCAGGAGCACGAATACCGCTATTCCTGGAAGCGGCAGAACTGGTTCGACAACCAGCGCGAGGAACATCTGGCGGTCCGAAACGGCGTCGGCCTGTTCGACATGACCTCGTTCGGCAAGATCCGTGTCGAGGGCCGCGACGCCTGTGCATTGCTGCAGAAGCTTTGCGCCAACGACATGGACGTGGCGCCGGGCAAGATCATCTACACCCAGATGCTCAACCAGCGCGGCGGCATCGAGAGCGACCTCACCGTCTCGCGGCTGTCGGAAACGGCGTACTTCCTCGTCGTGCCCGGCGCGACGCTGCAGCGCGACCTGGCCTGGCTGCGCAAGCACCTCACCGATGAATTCGTCGTCATCACCGATGTGACCGCTGCAGAAGCCGTTCTCTGCCTGATGGGGCCGGACTCGCGAAAATTGATTCAAAAGCTGAGCCCGAACGATTTCTCCAACGAAACCAATCCATTCGGCACGTTTCAGGAGATTGAAATCGGCATGGGACTGGCCCGTGCTCACCGCGTCACCTATGTCGGCGAGCTCGGCTGGGAGCTTTATGTCTCGACCGACCAGGCCGCCCATGTCTTCGAGGCAATAGCTGAGGCTGGCGCCGACGTCGGCCTAAAACTCTGCGGTCTGCACACCCTGGATTCCTGCCGCATCGAAAAGGCCTTCCGGCATTTCGGCCACGACATCACCGACGAAGACAATGTGCTGGAGGCGGGCCTCGGCTTCGCGGTGAAGGCCGGCAAAGGAGATTTTCTCGGCCGCGATGCCGTGCTGAGGAAGAAAGAGACCGGATTGAACCGGCGCCTGGTGCAGTTCCGCCTGAGAGACCCTGAGCCGCTGCTCTTCCACAATGAGGCGATCCTGCGCGACGGCAAGATTGTCGGCCCGGTCACCTCGGGAAATTACGGCCACCATCTCGGCGGCGCCGTTGGGCTCGGCTACGTGCCTTGCCAGGGCGAGAGCGAGGCGGATGTGCTGTCGTCGTCCTACGAGATCGAGATCGCCGGCGAGCGCTTCGCCGCCGTGGCATCGCTGAAGCCGATGTACGATCCGAAAGCGGAACGGGTGCGGATGTAGGGGCACCCTTCCCTTCTCCCCTTGTGGGAGAAGGTGGCCTCGCGAAGCGAGGTCGGATGAGGGGTGTTGGACGGATCGGTGCTTTGAAAAGGTAAAACGCTTCAAACCCTTCGATGTTTCCACGCCTCGTTTCTTCCAGCACCCCTCATCCGTCTCGGCGCTGCGCGCCGATCCACCTTCTCCCACAAGGGGAGAAGGTAATTTCCGCTGGCTCAAAACCGCTCCAGCTTCGTTCGCACTTTCTCCAGAAATGCCGCCCTCGTCTTTGGCGTCGACGCGTCCATCAGGTAGTGGGCCAGAAAGAACGTCTTGCAGCGGGTGGCGCAGAGCGCCCGCATGCCGCGCAGGATTGTCTTGCGTCCCGGCTGTCCGACGACGACGCTCCACCTGGTCGGCGCGCCGCAGGTCGTGATCACCCCGATCTTCGTCACATGCCTCATCAGCGACTGAATCCGTCCTTTGCCCGCTGGTAGCTTAAAGGCGACGTCGGTCGCCCAGACCCGGTCTAGCCACCCCTTCAGCATTGCCGGCAGCCCGTACCACCATGTCGGATAGATGAAGAGGATTGCCTGGGCCCAGTTTAGGTGGTCGATGTGCGGCTTGAGCGCCGGGTCCTGCGGGGCATGCTCATTGTAGGAGCGTCGCTCGCCGCAGCCCATGACCGGATTGAAATTCTCCGCATAGAGGTCGAGCAGCCGCACCTCCCAGCCCCTCGCCTTCAGCACCTCGATGGCACTATCCCGGATCGCGGCGCAAAAGCTTTCGGGCACAGGATGGCAGTAAACCACCAGGACCCGCATCAGAAGGCATCCATGCTGGCGGCGACCTTCGCCATGAATCTTTTCCGCGTTTCATCGGTCGACAGGTTCATCGAGTAATGCGCGAGATAGGAAACGGAGGCGCCTGGCTTGACCGTGGCGCGCAACACACGCTTGACCAGCTTTCGCGGCGGGTCGCTCATCAGCATTGCATGGAGCCGGCTGCCGCCATAGGTGGTGACCGCCGCCAGCTTGCGGATGTTGTGCAGCGACGGCTTCACCTTGCCGTCGACCAGCTTGAACGACACGCCAGGCAGGAAAACGCGGTCGAAGAACCCCTTCAGGATCGCCGGATAGCCGTAGTTCCACACCGGGAATGACAGCACCAGCGCCTCGGCCTTTTGCAGCCTCTCGATATAAGCGGCCGCCGGATCAGCGGCGCCGCGCTCGTCGTGATAGCTGACCCGTTCGGCGCGCGTCAGCCTGGGATCGAAATTCTCGGCATAGAGGTCGCAATCGTCGACGGCATGGCCAGCGGCCGTCAGCCGCTCGACGATCACCTTGTGCAAACCGGCATTGAAGCTGGCCTCGACCGGATGGGCGTAGAGCACGAGGATTTTCATTGAAGTGCTCGCAGGTTGGCGCGAGGCACCCCCCTCTGCCCTGCCGGGCATCTCCCCCTCAAGGGGGGAGATTGGCCGTCACCATCGGTTTTGCCAAACACCAACGCGGCAAGGGGATCGAGGCGTAGAAACTGCCAATCTCCCCCCTTGAGGGGGAGATGGCCGGCAGGCCAGAGGGGGGTACAGCGCCACACGCTCGTCATCGTTCAACCCGCCTTCTCCAACCCCTTGAACAGGAACGACTTGCCCGAGCGATAGTCGTAGTCCGGGTTTTCCCAGGCGATCATCTTGCCGGGATTGAGCAGCCCTTGCGGATCGGTCTCGCGCTTGAAGGCGAGCTGCACCTCGTCCGTCTGCTTCATGCCGCCCTCTTCCAGCGTGTAGCGGTGCGGATTGAAGACCCAGCAGCCATTGTCTTCATGGATGCGGATGATCTCGTCGAGCCGCTCCGCTGTCGTGAAGCGGACCAGCGGCAGTCCGGCCACGCCGATCGCGCCATCGAAGCGGATGAATTCGAGATGCGTCGGCACCTCGTCGCCGAAGCGATCGATCATCGCCTTGACGTAAGCGAGGTGATCCGGCGAGGGATAGCGGGTCTGCAGATAAGTAATCGTCGAGTCGACCCTGATGGCACGCAGCGTCGTGTGGTTCCAGGTCAGCTCATAGGCCGGCGGCAGGCCTTTGAGATCGGCCTCCTTGTCGGCGCGGAAGACGATCTCGCCCTTGCTGCGTGCGGTGAGGGCGACAAAGGCATCCATCGCATGCGACGCGATCATGCAGACGACGATGCTTTGCTCGCGCCGGAAGAATTTCTGGTGCCGCTTGAAATAGTCATAGGGGATCGGAGCGGCGATCGGCGTGATCAGTTTCGCCAGAATGCCATCCTGGATGGCAAGACCATTGCCGAAACCGGCTGCATCCATGAAATCGTCGAAGCCGACTATGACATCGATCCAGTCGTAGCTTGCGGTCAGCGGCATCTCGACCTCGGTGATGATGCCGTTGGTGCCGTAGGCATGCATGACCTTCAGCACCTCCTCGCCGGTAAGATCCATGATGCGAGGCTCCGCCTCCATCGTCACGGTCCTGAGCCTGATGACATTGCCGAGGTCGCGCAGCCCGCCCCAGCGGATCGAGCCAATGCCGCCTGAACCGCCGGCGACAAAGCCGCCTATACTCGCCGTGTTGTAGGTTGACGGCGACATCCGAAGCTCCTGTCCGGAATGCGCCCGCGTCGCTCTGTCGATGTCGGCAAGCACGGCACCCGGCCCGGTCACGACGCGGCCCGGCGCAATCGTCTTGATCGTATTCATCTCGGCAAGGTTGAGCACGACGCCGCCGGACAGCGGCATAGCCTGCCCATAATTGCCGGTGCCGCTGCCGCGCGGCGTCACCGGAATGCCATGCCGGTGACAGGCGGCGAGCACGCGGATCACCTCGTCTTCCGTCTTCGGCGTCACGATCAGGTCGCCGGTCACATGGTCGAGCTGCTGCTTCAGCACCGGGCTGTACCAGTAGAAATCGCGGCTCTTCTGCTGGACGATCGCCGGATGGTCGTCGATCTTCAGACCGTCGAGGTCGCGCTTCAGTGCCGAAATGTCCATCATTTCACCATCAGCTCGTCGAGTTCGGCATAGTCGGGCAAGTGGCGCTCGATGGCGCGGCCATCGCGCACCACGATGCGATCCGATTCGGGCCGCGACAGCAATTCCGTCCAGCTCCGCCCCCTAAAGACGACGAAGTCGGCCGCGCTGCCTGCGGCAAGCATGCCGAAACCATCGAGCCGCATCACCTTGGCCGGCGTCGAAGTCACCGCTTGCGGCCAATCGCCGACCGGGTGATCGAAATGCAGGATACGCGTCGCCATGCGGTAGACCTCCAGCATGTCGAGATCGCCATAGGCGTAGAACGGGTCCCGGGTGTTGTCGGAGGCGACGGCCACTGGAATGCCGCGCGCCTTCATCTCGTGCAGCAGCGTCACGCCGCGCCAGCGCGGCGTGGTGTTATCAGCCCGCCGGTCCTGCAGATAGAGATTGCACATCGGCAGCGACACCACGGCGAGCCGCGCCTTCGCCACCTTGTCCAGCGTGTCCAGCACATCGAGATCGGGCTGGCGTGCCAGCGAGCAGCAATGGCCGACAAGGATGTTTCCCTCAAAACCGTTCCATAGTGCCGCCTCGGCGATCTTCTTCAGCGAGATCGCCGAGGCGGCGTCGGTCTCGTCGGCATGGAAATCGAGGTCGAGGCCATGCTTGATCGCCTGCGCAAACACCTGGTCGAGAAGCTCTTCCAGGTCCGGCAGCATGTAGGTGACGACGCCGAGTATGCCATTGGCCGCGGCGACGCGTTTGGCCAGTCTTTCGAACCATTTCCTGTCGCGCACGCCTTCGATGCCGAGCAGGCAGGCCGCCTGCAGCTCGATGCGGCCGCGCCATTTCTCCCGCATCGTCTCGAACACCGGCCATGAGATCTCTTCCTGCGGCGCGACGCTGTCCAGATGGGTGCGCATAGCCCTGGTGCCGTGCGCGTAGGCGCAGCGCAGCGAAAAATCCATGCGGCGAGCGACATCGTCGGCGCTCCAGCGGGCAGTTCGGTCGGCGCCGGTGGCATTCAGCGCGCCCATGAAGGTGCCGTCGGGATTGGGTTTTCGAGGCCAGACATGGCCCTTGTCGATATGGGTGTGGCAGTCGACAAAGCACGGCATGACGATGCGGCCGCCGAGGTCGATCGTGCCTGCCGGTGTATTGGACTGGCGATGCGCGACGACGCTGGAAATCCTGCCGTCGGCGACGGCGATATCGGCGAGCGCAAAGCCATCGGCGTCGAAGGCTGCGGCAAGGCCCGGCGTCAGTGACGCATGAAGTCGGACGTTCGCAAGATGATAAGAACCAGAGGCCGGTATCAAGCCTTACCCCCCTCTGTCCTGCCGGACATCTCCCCCTCAAGGGGGGAGATTGGCAGCTTCGACCGAGGCGCTTCCTTTGCCGCGTCCGAGATTGGCGAAAACAAAACATGCAGCCGATCTCCCCCCTTGAGGGGGAGATGTCCGGCAGGACAGAGGGGGGTGTTTCGCGCAGACATTTCACCCACCCTACCGCTCCTGCCTCAGCGCGCTTTCATGCCAGCGCCGCAGGATCAGATGCGAGATCAGCGACAGCACCAGGAAGATGAGAATGCCGGTGAACGAGATCAGGATCAGCGCCGCGAACAGCCGCGGTGCGTTGAGCCGGTAGCCGGCCTCGATGATGCGCGAGGCAAGCCCCGACGACTGGCCGGTGGCCCCGGCGACGAACTCCGCCACCACCGCGCCGATCAGCGACAGGCCGCCGGCGATCTTCAGCCCACCGAGAAAATAGGGCATCGCCGCCGGCAGCCTGAGATAACGCAATTGCTGCCAGCGGGTCGCGCCGTTGAGCTTGAACATGTCGCGCAGATTGCGGTCGACGGAATTGAGGCCGAGTGTGGTGTTGGACAGGATCGGGAAGAAGGCGACGATCCAGGCACACAGCAGAAGCTTCGTCGTCTGGTTGTCGACGTAGATGTTGATCAGCGGGAAGATCGCGACGATCGGCGTCACCTGCAGGACGATGGCAAACGGGAAGAACGACATCTCCACCCATTTCGATTGCGCGAACAGCACCGCCAGCCCGACACCGCCGATGACGGCCAGAAGCAGGCTGAGGAAGGTGATCTTGAGCGTCACCAGCAGCGAGGAGAACAGCAGCCCGGCATCGTCGAACAGCGTTTGCAGCACCACACCGGGGCGCGGCAGGATATATTTCGGAATGTCGTTCCAGACGCAGATTCGATCCCACAGCCAGATCGCCAGGATCATGATCGCCAGCGGCAGCACCCATCGGCCGATCTGCTCGAGCCGCTCCTGGCGCACGCGACGCGCCTCCTCGGGGTCGAGCGTCAGCGCGTGTTCTTCAATGGCCGTCATGATGGGGTCCGGCAGTTGAGTTGATGGCGTCGATCAGCACGTCCGATGTCTGGCGGCAGAGCGCGGCATAGTCGGGCGAAGTACGGAAGGTCTCGTTGCGCGGATAGGGCGCATCGATGGCGAGTTCTTTGAACACTCGGCCCGGTCGCGCCGCCATGACGACGACGCGGTTGGAGAGGAAAACGCTTTCAAAGACGCTATGGGTAACGAAGACGACGGTGAAACGCTCGTCCTGCCATAGCTCCAGAAGATCGTTGTTGAGCTTGAAGCGGGTGATCTCGTCCAGTGCTGCGAACGGCTCGTCCATCAGCAGAACGCGCGGCTTGGTCACCATGGCGCGGGCGATCGAGACGCGCATCTTCATGCCGCCGGACAGCTCGCGCGGCACGGCGTTCTCGAAGCCGGTCAGGTGAACCCGCGCCAGCATCTCCATCACGACAGGCGCAGCCTTGGCCCGCGATACGCCCTTCAGCCGGAGCGGCAGCCAGACATTGTCGAAGACATCGGCCCAGGGCAGCAAAGTCGGCTCCTGGAAGACGAAGCCGATGTCAGGGCGATCGACAGAGCTGCTGCCGCGCCAGTCGAGCAGCCCGGAGGTCGGCGTCGACAGGCCGGCAATCAGCCGCAGCGCCGTCGACTTGCCGCAGCCGGAGGGCCCGAGAAGGCTGAGGAAATCGCCTTCCCGGATCGTCAGGTCGACGTCGCTGAGCGCTGTCACGCCGTTGGAAAATACCTTGCCGACGCCGCGCAACGCCAGCAGCATCGGACCGTTGCCCGATGCGCTTGCCGGCGCTTGCGCCACTTTCTCCTGCATCATGCCTGGGCGCTATTTCTTCAGCTCGATCCCGACGCCCTTGTTGACGAAGGCCAGCGTGTAGGACTTCGTGATGTCGACACCGGCCGGCACGACCTTGGCCTTGACCATCTTGTCGTAGAAGCTCTGGATGCGCGCGTCGGTCATTGCGCCGATGCCGAGTTTTTCCGTGTCGCCGGAATCGACGATGCCGAATTTCTTCATCTGCTCGATCGAAAACGCGATCTGTTCGTCGCTGATGTCGGGATTGTCCTTCTTGATCGCCGCGTTGGCGGCAGCGTTGTCGCCGTAGAGATAGTTGTACCAGCCCTTGGCCGAGCCATCGACGAAGCATTGGACCACCTCCGGCCGCTTGTCGATCGTGGCCTGCATGGTCTCGATCGTCGTCGCATAGGTGTCGAAGCCGTAGTCGGCGAGCAGGAACAAATTGGGCTGAAAGCCGCCTTCCTTGGCGACGGCATGGGGCTCCGACGTCACGTAGCCTTGCTGGATCGATTTTGGATTGGCGATGAAAGGTGCGGGGTTGAAGGTGTAGGGCACGCGCTTGGCCGGATCGAAGCCGAATTCCGTTACCATCCATTGGAAGAAGCTCTGTGCACCTTCGTCAGCGATGATGTACTGGTCCGCGTTCTTAAGATCCTCCCATTTGTCGAGCCCTTGACCCGGATGGGCCATGATCACCTGCGGTTCTTTCTGGAAGGAGGCAGCGACCACGCGCAGCGGAATCTCCTGCTGCACGGCGTCGAAGGCCTGCAGCATGTTGCCGCCCATGTAGAAGTCGATCTTGCCGGCGAGCAACAGCGGCCGCCCGCTGACCTGCGGGCCACCTTGCATGATCGTTACGTCGAGCCCGCAAGCGGCATAGGTGCCATCCACCGCGGCCTGATAGTAGCCGCCGTGCTCGGCCTGGGCGAGCCAGTTGGTGCCGAAGGTGACCTTCTCATTTGCTGCCGCGCTCAGCGTGCTCGCGGCAAGCAGCACGATCGCGCCAACCGAGATCTTAAGTTTTCCGTCCATCCACACCACCCTTTGTTGGCTCGGGCGCGTCACGCGCCGAGCTCGACACCATCGATTCAAGAAGCAAGACACATGCCATCGCCGGGACCGCCCGCTTGCGCAACAGTCGTGCGCGAAGGCCGGACTGGTCATGCTGTACCGGAAGCATCGTGCCTATTTTTTGAACGCCTGTCCACAATAGCCCTGATAACATGCACTGCATCTTGAAGGTTCGCCTAATCCGGCTTTAGAGCGACGTGCGCCCAAGTGGACGCACAAAGTACGCTCTAAAATTTTTGAGTCTTCGCATCGTGCTTTCCGAAAATCGATCCCGATTTTCGGGCCGATGCGATAGGCTGGCGGAGACTGGAGATTGTCATGTTCAAATTCCTGACGCCGAAGTCGATCAAACCGCCTTTTGCCCGCTACAGCCATGGCGTCGAGGTGCCGCCCGGCAAGAGGCTGGTGCTGTGTTCTGGCCAGGTTGCCATCACTGCGGACGATCAGATCCCGGAGGATGCCGGCGCACAGGCTGAACTCTGTTTTCAGAACATATCATCGATTCTCGGCGAGGCCGGGCTTGGACTTCAAGACATCGTCCGCATCAACGCCTATGTTACCGACCGCGCTTTCCTCAGGCCCTATATGGACGTCCGCGACCGCCTGTTCACCAGCCCGGCGCCCGCCTCGACGCTGATGATCGTGTCCGGTTTCGCCCGGCCGGAATTCAAGGTCGAGATCGAGGTCATCGCGGCAGGGTGATCGACAGGCGATCCTTCCCGCGCTAGGTCTGCATCGAAGAGGCCGGCCTATCGAAAAGGCCAGTCTGTCGAAAAAGGCATAACATGACCGTTGCGAAAAGACGCGTGTGGTGGGGCGACTATCGGACCACCGAATACGCCACCATCGACCCGGAGGCGACGATCGCCGTTCTGCCGGTGGCAGCGATCGAACAGCACGGGCCGCATCTGCCGGTTTCGACCGACACCTCGATCATGATCGGCATGCTCGACACGATGATCGCCCGCCTGCCGGGTGATCTCGACATCCGCATCCTACCCGTCCAGGCGGTGGGCAAGTCGAACGAGCACCTGCATGCGCCGGGGACCCTCACTCTGCCGGCGGCGACCTTGATCGAGGCCTGGACCGAGCTTGGCCTGTCGATAGCGCGCGCCGGCATCAGGAAACTGATCGTCGTGAACTCGCATGGCGGCAACGAGGAGATCATGGGCATCATCACGCGCGAATTGCGCGTGCGTGCAAAGATGCTGGCGGTGAAGACGAGTTGGCAGCGCTTTGGCCGGCCGGCCGGCATGTATACCGCGCTTGAGGACCGCCAGGGCATTCATGGCGGCGATGTCGAGACCTCGCTGATGCTGCATTTCCGGCCGGATCTGGTCGACATGGCAAAGGCCGACAATTTCGTGTCCAACGTCGCCCGCGCCGAAAAGGAATTTTCGCTGCTGCGCCACACCGGAACGCACGCCTTCGCCTGGATCGCTACCGATCTCAACCCGAACGGCGTGGTCGGCGATGCCAGCATTGCAACGGCCGAAAAGGGCAGGCTTACCGCCATCCATCAGGCCGACGGATTCATCAGCCTGCTGAAGGATTTGCGCAAGGCCAAGCTGGTCGATTGGCTGGCCTAGGGGTGTTTCTCAGGTCAAGGTGAGCCAAAATGCGGATTTCTGCACACGCCGCGCTTGAGGTTCAAGGCAGACAGCCACTTTTGATGGCGCTAGTTTCCAGACCGTGCGTAAAGCAAAGTATCGCCGGTTGCTTCTAGTCTCACATCCATGGGTGCGCGATGGTTGTCGTCACAAAGGCACTGACCCTTGCTGACTTCCATGAAGCCGGCGCACTCATCGCGGAGATGGGCCAATGGGACGTTGCACAATGCGGCGTGCACGGACTTCCGTCCGAAGATGTGATTTCCGCCTACTATTCTGACGATGCCGCGAGCTTGTTGGAGAAATGCACCTCGCCCAGCACAGGCATGTACCTCGCTCGGGCTGGCTCTGTCGCCTTAGGTTGCGTCGGCTACGTCAGTCATGGAGATGTTGCCGAGATCATTAAGCTCTTCGTGCGTCCGGAAGAACGAGGAAAAGGCGTAGGCGCCCGCCTACTTGCGACGGCGCTCGATGCTATCGAGCAGTCCAGGTGCCAAAAGGTGAACCTAGTGACAGTTTCATTCATGACGAATGCAATCACCCTTTACCGCCAGTTCGGCTTTCAAGAGTGCGAACCGTTCGAACCGGCACCGAAGGGCTTGGAGGAAGCTACGCGGTACATGGAAAGGGTGATCAAATAGCTTGGATGAAAACAGGCGCAGCCCATCCAGATCGGGATGGATCAGGTTCTGACCAGAATCAGCCGTCGATCTTCAGCGCGAACGGCGTGCCTTCGAAGGCGTCCGCGCCGCGCCCAATCGCCTCGATGGCGCGGCTCATGCGGCCGTTGCGATCAAGCAGCGCGTCGGCAACTGCGATCAGTCGCGGATTGGGCGTCGCCGTCGGCGATAGCGCCCGCAGCGTCTCAGCCAACTCGACCTCGTCGCGCTTCGGCGCCAATGCCGCCGCGATGATGTAGGCCGAGGCCGTCGAACGGCTGATGCCGGCATAGCAATGCACGACCAGCGGCCTTGCACGATCCCATTGCCGCGCGAAATCGAGCAGGCCGCGGACATGCGCCTCGCCCGGCATGGTCATGCCGTCCTGCGCCACGGCGATGTCGTGCATGACCAGATGCAGATGGTTTTCCCTGGTGATCGAGGCCGGGCGCGTCACCTCGGTACCGGCAGCCAGCAGGGAAAGCAGCCGCTCGGCGCCGGTTTTCGCGACCGTTTCCTCGACCTTCGACAGCGAACAGACATGGATCATTGCTTGGATCTCCTAATGCATGTCGCGCAAAAGTGCGCAGCGGTTTTGCGACAACGACATGCATAAAAACAAGAACTTAAAGCGCGTCGCATGAATCCGTTCAAATGCGACGCGCTTTAGGCGTTATCGTCGCGCTGTTGCGCCCAGTCGGCAAGAGCCGATTCGAGCCGCTGCCATTCTTCCTCCGGACCCGGCAGCCCGGCGCGCAGCACATGCGGCCGGCCGGAGAAATGACGAAGCAGGATGCCACGCTCGCCAAGTGCCGAAAACAGGCCGGCGGCGTCCGTCAGCCTGACATAGCGGAACAGCGTGGTGCCGCCGGCGACAGGCACGCCGAAGCGGCCGAACAGCGCATCGAGCCGCGCCGCATCCTCGGCCAAACGGCGTCGCATCTCGGCCTGCCAACCGGTGTCGGCAAGTGCGCGGATCCCATATTCGAGCGCCGGTCCGGCGACCGCCCATGGCCCGAACTGCGCCTCCAGCCGCTCGACCGTCAGCGTGTCGGCCAGTGCAAAGCCAAGCCGCAGCCCGGCGAGGCCAAAGAACTTGCCGAAGGATCGCAATACGACGATGCCGCCTTGCTCGACATCGCCGGTCAGGCTTTCGCCCAGCGGACCGACATCCATGAACGCCTCGTCGACGACCAGCAACCCGCCTCTGGCGCGCAATTTTCCCGCAAGCGCAAGCAGCTTCTTGCGTTCGATGATGCGCCCGTCTGGATTGTTGGGGTTAACGACGATGGCAAGGTCGGCTCCTGCCAGGGCTTCGAAATCATCGACCTCCATCACAGCATGGCCGGCGATCGCCGCTGCCCGCTGATGTTCGGCGTAGGTCGGCCCGAGCACCAGCGCCTTACCGGGGCTCGCCAGCGAGGCGACGCGCGGCAACAGGATCTGGGTGCCAGGCGCCGACATCACATGCGCTGCCGATGGCGAGCCATAGGCGCTTGCCGCGACGTCGGCCAACTCGCGGGCGCGCGCGGCTTCCGGCAATCTCGACAGGGCGGTGGCGGGCAACTCGAAAAACGGATAGGAGTGCGGATTGATACCGGTCGAGAGGTCGACGAAGGGTTGTGGCGCGTGCGGGAAAAGCGCCCTCGCCCGGCCAAGGCTTCCGCCGTGATCCACCACTGTCGCCGCTCCATCAAGAGACTTCATGTCGATCCTGATCGCTTTCCTGTCACTGGTTGTTGAATTCGCTGTCGGCTACCCGGCCTGGCTGTTCGGCGCCATCGGCCATCCCGTCACCTGGTTCGGCAGGCTGATATCCTTTCTCGACCGCAGGCTCAACCGCGATACTGATTCCGACGCCCTGCGTCGCCGGCGCGGTGTTCATGCGCTGCTGATCATCGTGCTGGTGCCGGCCGCCATCGCTTTCGCAGTTGAAACCATGCTTTCGGGCATTCCAGCCGGATTGATCCTCACGGCGATTCTGGCGACGTCGCTGCTGTCGCAGAAGAGCCTGGCCGAGCATGTCGAGGCGGTGGCCGACGGGTTGGACAATGGCGGACTCGATATCGGCCGTGTTGCCGTCTCGCGGATCGTCGGCCGCGATCCGGAAAAGCTCGACAGATCAGGTGTCTGCCGCGCGGCGATCGAAAGCCTGGCCGAGAATTTTTCCGACGGCGTCGTCGCGCCCGTCTTCTGGATCGGCGTCGGCGGCTTGGCCGGCGGCGTCGCCTACAAGGCCGCCAACACCGCCGATTCGATGATCGGCCACCGCACGCCGCGCCACGAGGCCTTCGGCCGGGCGGCGGCGCGCTTCGACGATCTGATCAACCTGCCGGCGTCACGGCTGACCGCGCTGCTCATCGTGGCTGCCTCTTTCTTCGTCAAAGGCGCCGATGCCGGCAACGCCTGGCGCACCGTGCAGCGCGACGCGAAAAAGCACCGCTCGCCCAATGCCGGCTGGCCTGAGGCAGCGATGGCCGGCGCGCTTGGCCTGGCGCTCGCCGGCCCGCGTTCCTATGACGGCGTCATGGTCGACGATGCATTCATGGGCGAAGGCGGCCGCCGCGATGCGGAAAGCATCGACATCAGGCGGGCGCTGAAACTCTACCGGACGGCCGACCTTCTGCTGATCGCGCTGTTCGGCCTGCTGTCGGCGATCGTCATCGCTGCGTGACGTTTAATCCGGTCGAGATCGGCTAAAACAAAAAACCCGCCTCAAAGGCGGGTCGCTGGCGCAAATCTGCACCATGAATAAATTCCTAGCATAACTGCCGTCACAAAGCAATTGATTTCGGGCCACGACGTGGCCAATCGCTTCAGGTTTGCGCTGCCCTCACTCTTACCATTCCGGGGCGAGCCGCTTCGTGCGGCTTTCCCTTCTCCCCTTGTGGGAGAAGGTGGCCGCGAAGCGGCCGGATGAGGGGTGTTCCAGCTTGGCACCAACAGCGCTCCGGCCAGCACCCCTCAACCGTCTTGGCGCTGCGCGCCAATCCACCTTCTCCCACAGGGAGGGCTTTGCACGGGGAGCGAAGTGGAGTTCGGTGGTCAGTGGGGGCCTTTTTGAAGGCCGGCAGAGCGGTTTTAGGCGGCCCTTGCGAGGCCTTTGTCGGTTTAGGCTGCCATCCGCCGGATTGGGGGCGGACTCCTCCCTCATGTCCGCCTCTCATCGGGTGGATAGAGGACGCCAATCATGGTGCGCAGATTGTAAGCGCAGGCGGCCAG
>NZ_NPKI01000033.1 GCF_002284565.1 Mesorhizobium mediterraneum
AACGCCTCATTCCTTCCAACACCCCTCAACCGTCTCGGCGCTGCGCGCCGATCCACCTTCTCCCACAAGGGGAGAAGGGAAGCACGCCGGCGTCAGTCCGGGATCACCGCTGTCGCCTGGATTTCCACCTTGGCGCGATCCTCGACCAGCGCCATGACTTGCATGGCGGCCATGGCCGGAAAATGCCGGCCGATGACCTCGCGATAGGCCTCACCGATCCCTTTGAGGTTGGCCAGATACTCGGCCTTATCGGTAAAGTACCAGGTCATCGAGGTGATATGCTCAGGCATGGCGCCAGCCTCGGCGAGCACGGCGACGATGTTGGCAAGCGTCTGGCGCACCTGGCCGACAAAATCATCGGTTTCGAATTGGCCTTGCCCGGTCCAGCCGACCTGGCCGCCGATGAAGATCATCTGCCCGCGCGCGGCGACGCCATTGGCGTACCCAACAGGTTTCGCCCAGCCTTCCGGCTGCAGGATGGTGTGCATATCAAGCCTCCCGATACTCAAATCCGGTCGCAATGTTCAAAATCGAACCAGTCTAATTCGCAATTATCCGTCCCAGTTCGGCCTCAGGCCGCTCCCATCACTTGCCTGGCTATGACCACCTTCTGCACGTCGGACGCGCCCTCATAGATGCGCAGCGCGCGGATCTCGCGATACAGGCTTTCGATGATGTGGCCCTTGCGGACGCCATCGCCGCCATGCAGCTGCACGGCCTTGTCGATCACCTCTTGCGCCTTGTCGGTGGCGAACAGCTTGGCCATCGCCGCTTCGCGGGTGACACGGGCGGCGCCCATGTCCTTGGTCCAGGCGGCGCGGTAGACCAGCAAGGCGGCGGCATCGACATCCAGCGCCATGTCGGCGATGTGACCCTGCACCATTTGCAGCTCGACCATCGCAGCGCCGAACAGTTTGCGCTCGGCCACTCTTTTGATGCTTTCGTCCAGCGCGCGCCGGGCAAAGCCGAGTGCCGCCGCGCCGACCGTCGAGCGGAACACGTCGAGCACCGACATGGCGATGCGGAAACCGTCGCCTGGCTTGCCGATCAATGCCGAGGCCGGAACGCGGACATTGTCGAAGGACAATCGTGCCAGCGGATGCGGCGCGATCACCTCCAGCCGTTCGGCGATGGTTAGGCCCTTGATGTCTGCAGGCACGATGAACGCCGAAAGGCCCTTGGCGCCGGGCGCCTCGCCGGTGCGGGCAAAAACGACGTAGAGATCGGCAATGCCACCATTGGAGATCCAGGTCTTTTCACCCGACAGCACATAGTCGTCGCCGTCGTGCGTGGCCGTCATCTCCATATTGGCGACATCAGATCCGGAGCGCGGTTCCGATAGCGCAAAGGCGGAAATTGTTTTGCCAGCACGTGTCTTCGCCAGCCAGCGCTGCTGCTCGGGCGTGCCGAACAGGCTGAGCGCGCCGGTGCCGAGCCCTTGCATGGCGAAGGCAAAGTCGGCCAGCCCGTCATGCCGGGCCAGCGTCTCGCGTGTGATGCACAGCGCGCGAACGTCGAGCGGTCCGGGATTGTCCGTGTCGAGCGCCGTCGGCTCCAGCCAGCCGTCGTTGCCGAGCTTCGCCACCAGCTCGCGGCAGGCGGCGTCGACATCGTCATGCGCGACCGGCAGGTTTTTTCCGCACCAGGCATCCAGCCGCTCGGCCAGCTCGCGGTGTCGGTTCTCGAAGAACGGCCAATTGAGGAAGGACCGGTCAGGCATTTCTGCCTCCACTGTGCTTCGGGCCTTGCACTCCACGGCGCCCCCCTCTGTCCTGCCGGACATCTCCCCCACGAGGGGGGAGATTGGACGTCACCACTGCTTTCGCCAATCGCCGGCATTGCAGGAGAAGCGCTGCAGGTGGAGCTGCCAATCTCCCCCCAAGTGGGGGAGATGGCCGGCAGGCCAGAGGGGGGCGCTGTCCCGCCAACGTGTCCATTTTGATTAAAGAAAACATCCTCAATTGCCCTCGAACACCGGCTTCTGCTTGCCAACAAAAGCCTCGTACGCCCGCTTGAAATCGCCGGTCTGCATGCAGATCGCCTGCGCCTGCGCTTCCGTTTCGATCGCCTGGTCGAGACCCATCGACCACTCCTGGTTCAACTGCGTCTTGGTAATGCCGTGGGCGAAGGTCGGGCCGGAGGCGATGCGCGCGGCCATGTCGAGTGCTTCGGCCTCAAGCGCTGCGGCATCGACCAGCCGATTGAAGAAACCCCAGCGCTCGCCTTCCTCAGCACTCATCGTGCGGCCGGTGTAGAGCAGCTCGGCGGCGCGGCCCTGGCCGATGATGCGCGGCAGGATCGCGCAGGCGCCCATGTCGCAGCCGGCAAGACCGACGCGGGTGAACAGGAACGCCGTCTTGGCTTCCGGCGTGGCGATGCGGATATCGGACGCCATGGCGATGATGGCGCCGGCGCCCACCGCCACGCCGTCGACCGCCGCAATGATCGGTTTGCCGCAATTCAGCATCGCCTTGACGAAATCGCCGGTCATTCGGGTGAAGGCGAGCAACTCCTTCATGTCCATCTTGACCAGCGGGCCGATGATGTCGTGAACATCGCCGCCGGAGCAGAAATTGCCGCCATTGGGCAGGAACACCACCGCATCGACATCGTCGGCATAGACGAGGTCGCGAAAGATATCGCGCAGCTCGGCATAGCTTTCGAAGGTCAGCGGGTTCTTGCGCTCCGGCCGGTCGAGCCGGATCTTTGCGATCTTGCCTTCGACCTGCCAGAGGAAATGCTTCGGCTTGCGGCCGGCCATTTTTGTCATTCCCGTCCCTCCCAATTGCTGCGGAAGGAATTCAGCATGCCGGTTAGCCGGCGCGCCTCGTCCTCGCTCACATTGCCCAGCAGCTCGCCGATCCAGCTCTCATGTGCGGCGGCGATCACGGCGAAAGCCTTCGATCCTTCCTCCGTCAGCCGCACCATCGAGGTGCGGCGGTCGCCATTGCGTCGGGCGCGGGCGACCAGCCCTTCCGAAACCAGACGGTCGACGATGCCAGTCACATTGCCGTTGGACACCAGCAGGAAGCGCGACAGGTCGCTCATCAGCATGCCTTCCGGCACGCGGTAGAGTGCGGCCATCACGTCGAAGCGCGGCAGCGTCGTGTTGAACTCCTGCCGCAGGCGCTCGCGCAGCTCGGCCTCGATGCTGCGTGAGGCGCGCAGCAGCCGCACCCACAGGCGCAGGCGGTCCTTGCCGGGTCCGGACGGCGCGGGCAGGGGACCGGCTACCATGTCTCGCCTCCCGAGATCGAGATCGTCTGGCCGGTGATCGATTGGGCCGCATCGCCGCACAGCCACAGCACCGCGGCTGCAACCTCTTCCGGCTGGATGAAGCGGCCTTGCGGGTTTGTCGAGGCAAGGCTCGTCCTTGCTTCTTCGGCCGAGCGGCCGGTCTTTTCGACGATGCGCTGGATGGATTCCTCGAGCATCTCGGTTTCGATGAAGCCCGGGCAGACGGCGTTGACCGTCACGCCGGATTTGACGGTCTCGACCGCCAGCGCCCGCATCAGGCCGACGACACCATGCTTGGCGGCAACGTAAGCGGCGACATACGGATAGCCCTTTAGCCCGGCCGTCGACGCGACGAATATGACACGGCCTGATTTCCGCGCGGCCATGCCGGCCAGCGCCGGTTTCACCGTCAGGAACGCGCCGGTCAGGTTGACATCGAGCGTGCGCTGCCAGTCCGCGAGCGAGGTCCGCTGTGCCGGGGCGCTGCCGGACATGCCGGCATTGGCGACGACGATATCGATCGGCCCGCGCGCCGCCTCGGCCTGACTGTAGAGCGACGCCATTGCCGCCTCATTGGTGACATCGGCAGCGATGCCGAAGATGCGATCGCTTTGCCTGGCGACCTCGGCAAGTGCCGCCTCGCGGCGGCCGCAGATGGTCACGTCGATGCCGGCGCCGGCCAGCGCCAGCGCGATGGCTCGGCCGACGCCGGACCCGCCGCCGGTGACCAGCGCGTGCCGCGTTGTCATCGTCGCGGCGCTCATACTTTCAGCCCCGCGGCCGCGTCGCGTTCGGCCAGCCGGTAGATCTGGTCGCGGCCCGGCAGATAGGGATCCGGCCATTTGACGCCGCGGTCGCCGAGCGTGACGGCCGCATGCAACGTCCAGTAGGGGTCGGCGAGATGCGGCCTTGCCATCGCGACGAGATCGGCGCGGCCGGCCATCAGGATCGAATTGACGTGGTCCGGCTCGTAGATGTTGCCGACCGCCATGGTCGCCATGCCGACCTCATTGCGGATGCGGTCGGAGAACGGCGTCTGGAACATGCGGCCATACACCGGTCTTGCATCGGCCGAGGTCTGGCCGGCCGACACGTCGCAGATGTCGACGCCGGCCTCATGCAGCAGCCGTGCGATCTCGACTGCATCGGCCGGCGTCACGCCTTCGATGCCGACCCAGTCATTGGCCGAGATGCGCATTGAAACAGGTTTTTCGGCGGGCCACGCGGCCCGCACCGCATGGAAGACTTGGAGCGGATAGCGCATGCGGTTTTCGAGCGAGCCGCCATAGGCGTCCGTGCGCCGGTTGGTCAGCGGCGTGATGAAGGAGGACAGGAGATAGCCGTGCGCAGCATGGATTTCGAGCATATCGAAGCCGCAGCGCGCCGCCATTTCTGCCGAGGCGACGAACTGGTCTCGCACCAGATCCATGTCGGCGCGGTCCATCGCTTTCGGCAGCTGATTCTCAGGCGACCACGCCACCGCCGATGCCGCCATCACAGGCCAGTTGCCTGATGTCAGTGGCACGTCGGTTCCTTGCCAGCCGAGCCGGGTCGAGCCCTTGGCGCCGGAATGGCCGATCTGCGCGCAGATTTTGGCCTCGGTCTCGGTATGGACGAAATCGACCAGCCGTTTCCAGGCGACCTCATGATCGGGTGCGTAGAACCCGGGGCAGCCAGGCGTGATGCGGCCTTCCGGGCTGACGCAGGTCATCTCGATATAGACGAGGCCGGCGCCGCCCTTCGCCCGTTCGGCATAATGGGCGAAGTGCCAGTCGGTCGGGCAGCCGTCGACGGCCTTGTACTGCGCCATCGGCGAGACGACGATGCGGTTGTGCAGCGTCATGTCGCGCAGCCGGAACGGCGCGAACATCGGCGCGCGACGAAGACTGTTGCCGCCGGCGCCCGCCTGGCGCTGGAACCATTCCTCGGCGCCGGCCAGCCATTCGGCATCGCGCAGCCGCAAATTCTCGTGGCTGATGCGCTGCGAGCGGGTCAGCAGCGAATAGTTGAACTGGACCGGGTCGAGGCCGAGATAGCGCTCGACCTCCTCGAACCATTCGAGCGAATTGCGTGCCGCCGACTGCAGCTTCAGCACTTCGGTGCGGCGGGCATCTTCATATTTGCGGAACGCCGCTTCGAGGTCGGGCTCGGAATCGACGTAGTCGGCCAGCGCCGCAGCACTTTCCAGCGCCAGCTTGGTGCCGGAGCCGATCGAGAAATGCGCTGATGCCGCCGCGTCGCCCATCAGCGCCAGATTCTTGTAGGACCAGCGTTCGCACAGCACGCGCGGGAAATTGATCCAGGCCGAACCTCTGATGTGGTTGGCATTGGTCATCAGCGCGTGGCCGCCGAGATGCCTGGCGAATATCCGTTCGCAGACGGCGATCGATTCTTGCTGTGACATCGCGCCAAAGCCGAAGCGCTCCCAGGTCTGCTCGTTGCATTCGACGATGAAGGTCGCGGTTTCACTGTCGAACTGGTAGGCATGCGCCCATACCCAGCCATGCTCCGTCTTCTCGAAGACGAAGGTGAAGGCGTCGTCGAACTTCTGCTGCGTGCCGAGCCAGACGAACTTGCATTTGCGGGTGTCGATATCTGGCTTGAACACGTCGACGAAAGCGCCCCGTGCCTTCGAATTCAGGCCGTCGGCGGCGACAACCAGATCGTGGCTCTCCATATACGGCTTAGGGTCGGCGATATCGGTCTCGAAGACCAGCTTCACGCCGAGCTCGCGCGCTCGCCGCTGCAGCAGGGTAAGCAGCCGCTTGCGGCCGATGCCGCAGAAGCCGTGGCCGGTTGAGACCGTGCGCACGCCGTCATGGATGACGGCAATGTCGTCCCAATAGGCGAAATGTTTTTTGATCCAGACGGCGCTGACCGGATCGTTCCTGGTCAGATTGTCGAGCGTTTCGGCCGACAGCACGACGCCCCAGCCGAATGTGTCGTCGGCGCGGTTGCGCTCGAATACCGTCACCTCGTGCGCGGCGTCCCTGAGCTTCATCGAAATGGCAAAGTAGAGGCCGGCTGGTCCGCCGCCGAGAACCGCAACCTTCATGTGTGCGATCTCCTCTTCGCTTTTCTGCGCCTAGTATCGCGCTTGAGGCAAATTATTTCAAGCTTGAAGTTTCATAATTGAAACGACTCGCCTCGGATGCCTATGGCGTGCCTGCGGGCAGACCCGCGAGCACGCGCTCGCCGGGTCATTTTTCCGGCGTCTTCGGGCTCCACAGCACCGTCTCCGCGTCCTTTTCATAGGCCATGCCGTTGGGATAGCTGATCGCTTCCAGCTGCAGGCCCCAGGGCGCCTGGAAATAGAGGATACTCTGGCCGGCAGCCGGACCTTCGGTAACCGGCAGCGGGCCCATCCGCGTCTTGACGCCCTTTTCATCGAGATAGGCTTTTGCGGCGGCGATGTCGTCGACGTAGAAGGCGATATGAAAGCCGCCAATGTCGCTGTTGCGGGCCTGCAGGTCTCTCTGATCCGGCGCGGTGTATTTGAACAGCTCGATATTCGATCCGTAGCCGCAACGGACCAGAGTGATCTCCTCGATCACCGCCTTGGGATCGACGCCCAGCAGATCCTGCATGAACGTGCCTTTGTCGTCGGCGAACGGGCCGAAGGACATCGCCTTCTTGCAGCCGACGATCTCGGTGAAGAAGTCGACGGCCTGCTTCATGTCGGGCACCGTAACCCCGGTGTGATCGTGCCCCCGCATGCCGGGAATGGAGCCGGCGGAAGCGGTGCCGATGCTGGCCAGGACGGCGGTGGCAAGCGTAGCGTTTCGGATTGCATTCCTCATGTCAGTCATCCTTCTCGCGGGACGTGGGTGACTTGCCGGGCGCACGCCCGAGGCCCGCTCTTCGGCGTGCGAATGATTTGCTGCGAATGATGCTTCATGCCGGCACCTTAGCGGCGGGCAGCAGCCAGCCTTCATCGATCTCGGGCAGTGGGATGGCTGATATCAGGTCGCGTGTGTAGGCCTGCTGCGGCTTCTCGAACAAAGCGTCCGTCGCGCTGGCTTCGACGATCGCGCCTTCGCGCATGACGATCACTTGCCGGCACAGCCGCCGGATCACCGACAGATCGTGGCTGATGAAGGCGACCGTCAGGCCCATTTCGGCGGCCAGCTTTTCCAGCAACGTCAGGATCTGTGCCTGGGTCGACACGTCGAGGCCGGAGACGATCTCGTCGGCCAGCACGAATTTCGGCGACAGCGCGAGCGCCCGGGCAATGCCGACGCGCTGGCGCTGGCCGCCCGACAGTTCGTGACGGTAGCGGCTGGCGAAGCTTTGCGGCAGGCCGACGCGCTGCAATGCCTCCGCGACACGCCCCTTGAGATTGTCGCCAAACCCGTTTTGCCTGAGGGGGGCGGCGATGATGCTGGCAATGGTGCGGCGCGGGTTGAGCGACGACATCGGATCCTGGAAGATCATCTGCAGATTGCGGCGCAGCGGCCTGAGCTCGGCCTCCGGCAGATGCGTGATGTCGCGGCCGTCGAAGGTGATGCTGCCGGCGCTCGGCTCCAGCAGGCGCACCAAGGCGCGGCCGAGCGTCGATTTGCCCGATCCGGATTCGCCGACGATGCCGGTCACCGATCCTCTGGGCAGGTCGAAATCCAGGCCTTTCAGGATCTCCACCATCGGCGCCCGGCCGATCAGCGGCTTACGGGTCATATCAGGCAGCGCGACCTTCAGGCCGCGGACGGAAAACAGCGGCTCAGCCATGCGGGCGCCTCCAGGCCTGGTCGGCAGCGGCGATCTCCGCGGCCAGCCCGGCCAATACCGCGTCGTCCACCGGTTTCAGCGAGGCGAACGGGTCGGTGTAGCGCGGTGTCGCCGCCATCAGCGCTCGCGTGTAGGGGTGCTGCGGAGCCGCGAACAGCGCCGCCGTCTCGGCCTCCTCCACGACCTTGCCGGCATAGAGCACCGAGACTTTCTGGCTGATCTTGGCGACGACGCCGAGATCATGGGTGACGAACAGGATCGCCGTGCCGTGCTCGCGCTGCAATTGCGCGATCAGGCGCAGGATCTGTTTCTGCACGGTCACGTCGAGCGCCGTGGTCGGCTCGTCGGCGACGATCAGCCGGGGCTCGGCGGCGAAGGCGGCGGCAATCAGCACGCGCTGGCGCATGCCGCCGGAAAGCTCGTGCGGATAGCATTTGAGGACACGGTCCGGGTCGCGGATCTGCACCTCGTCGAGCAATTGGCGGATGCGGGCGTCGGCTCCCTGCCCGCTCCAGCCGAGGATGCGCACCAGCCGGTCGGTCATCTGCGGACCGATGCGGCGCGACGGGTTTAGCGCGGTCAGCGGATCCTGCGGGATCAGCGCGGTGCGGGCACCGATCAATGTGCGCCTTGCCTTCGGCTGAAGCCGGCCGAGGTCCTCGCCCTCGAGCAGCATATCGCCTTCGACGATGCGCACGCTGGGCGGCAGCACGCCGAGCACCGCCTTGCCGATCATCGTCTTGCCGGCGCCGCTCTCGCCGACCAGCGCGCGAACCTCGCCGGGTTGGACCGAGAGCGAGACCGAGCGCAGCACGCGGGCGCCATTCGGCAGCACGGCGCTGAGATTGGCGATGTTGAGGCAGCTCGCGTTCATCGCAGCACCGGATCGAAGCGTGCCTTCAGGCCTTCGCCGAACTGGCTGAACGACAGCACCGTCAGGATCAGCGTGACCAGCGGGAACACCAGCACCCACCACGCCTGATGGATCGACAGGCGGCCCTCGGCGATGATGCCGCCCCAGGTCGGGTCGTCGGTCGAGATCGACAGATTGACGAAGGACAGGATCGCCTCGACGATGACGGCGATGCCCATTTCCAGTGACAGGAGCGCGACGATCGACGGCACCACATTGGGCAGCACTTCGCGCAGCATGATGCCGATGCGGCCGTAGCCGGCGATGCGGGCGTTCTCGACATAATCCATGCGCGCCTGGCCCATGGTCTCGGCGCGGATCACCCGGCAGAAGCGCGTCCAGTCGATGACCGCGATGGCGATGATGACCGAGCTCAGGCCGGTGCCGAGCACGGCGACCAGCAGGATGGCGAACAGCACCGGCGGAAACGCCATCCAGACGTCGACGATGCGCGAGATGATGCGGTCGGCCCAGCCGCCGAAATAGCCGGCGACAAGCCCGAGCGTCGAGCCGACCAGACAGGCGGCCAAGGCTGCCGCGAAGGCGACGATGAAGGCGATGCGGGCGCCGAAGATCAGCCGCGACAGGAGATCGCGGCCGAGGCTGTCGGTGCCGAGCCAGAAGCCGGGCTCCGCGCCGCTCATCCAGAACGGCGGCAGGCGCTCGAACATCAGGTCCTGCGCCAGCGGGTCCTGCGGCGCGACCAGCGGCGCGAAGATCGCCGCCAGCAGCGCGAGCAGCAGCCAGCCGCCGGCCAGCCACAGCCTTGCGCCCGAGCCATGTCTGGAGATGCGGCCGTCATCCATGGCGCAGCCTCGGATTGAGCAGTGCGTACATCATGTCGACAGTGAGGTTGATCAGCACGAACAGCAGGGCGAAGACCAGCACGATGCCTTGGATCAGTGGCAGGTCGCGGTTGATTACGGCGTCGATCGCCATATTACCGAGACCCTCATAGGAAAACAGCCGTTCGACGATGACCGTGCCGCCGATCAGAAAAGTGAACTGCACGCCGACCAGGGTGAGCGTCGGCAGCGCGGCGTTCTTCAGCGCCTCGCGCAGGATGACCTGCGTTTCGGAAAAACCCTTGACGCGCGCCAGCACGACGTAGTCGAGATCGAGCACTTCCTTCAGCGACTGTTTCAATAGCTGCGAGATGATCGCGGCCAGCGGCAACGCCAGGGCCACGGCCGGCATCAGCATGTGCCCGAGCAGGTCCTTGGTCAGGTCGAAGCGCAGCCGCGCAATGCTTTCGAACAGATAGAACTGGGTGACGAAGGGAAGGTCGAGCTGCGGCGAAACCCGGCCGGAAATGTCGAAGATAGGCACCAGCACCCCGAACAAAAGGATCAGCACCAGGCCCCACAAAAAATCGGGAATGGAAAGGGCTGCACCGCTGGCGATGTCGATGCCGGCCTCGACTGCGGTGCCGCGTTCCCGCGCGCCAAGGATCGCCGTCGTGCCGCCGATCGCCAGCGCCATCAAAAGAGCGACGATAGCGAGCTCCAGTGTCGCCGGCAGCCGGTTGAAGACCAGCCCCAGCACGTCTTGCCTAAGCGAGATCGAGGTGCCGAAATCGCCTCTGACAACGCCGGACAGCCAGATGAAGAACTGCTCGACGATGGTCTTGTCGAGCCCATAGAGCGCACGCAACCGGGCGATGTCGGTATCGGTGGCGCCGGGCGGCAGCATCATCGCGATCGGGTCGCCGGGCGCGACGCGAATGACGACGAAAACCACGACGGCGACGCCGAACAGCGTGATCGCCATCGTCAGAAGACGGATCAGGAATCTTTGCAGCAGCATGGTCGCCCGTATGCCTGCGGAAAGGGCGCGCCATCGACGGCGATGGCGCGCTTGGACGCTATGCCGATCTCACGCCGGGGTCATCAGCGCCGGCAGCAGCGCGCCGGATATATGCTGCACGACATTGACGCCCTTGGCATGCACGATCGGCTGCGCATACTGGATCAGCGGCAGCACATAGGCCTGCTCGGCGATGTACTTGTCGACAGCCTTCCAGCCGCCGATGCGCTTGGCCTCGTCTTTCTCTCCCCATAGCGGGTTGATCATGTCGATCAGATCCTGGCTGTCCCACACCGAATGCGGGCTCGGGCCATAGGTGGCAAAGCCGGTCGACGTCGTCGGATCGCCGATCGCGTTGCCCCAATTGTAGAAGGCCGCCGGCGTCAGCTTGTCGGCGGCGCGCAGCTCGTAGTGCTTGGCGATCTCGTAGACCTCGATCGTCGCCTCGATGCCGACCTTGCGCCACATGCCGACGATCGCCTGGATCATCTCGTAGTCCTTGGGCTTGAAGCCCTTGGTCGTCTGTATCGTGAACTTGACCGGCTTTTCCGGCGAATAGCCGGAGGCGGCCAGCAATTCCTTGGCTTTTTCCGGATTGTGCTCGACCTTGATCGACGCATCGTAGGCGGCGTATTCCGGTGTTTCCAGCGTGTCGATCGGCTGGCCGTAGCCGCGCAGCAGGCGGTCAACCAGCAGCTTCTTGTCGACCGCCATGACGGCGGCCTGGCGGACGTTCTTGTCCAGCATCACGTCGATGTCGTTGAAGAAGATCATGCCGATGTCGGAAACATTCTTGCACGAGCCGGCAAGCCCGTCCTTGGCGATCAGGCGGTCATATTCCTCATAGGGGATTTCGAGCGTCACCTGCGAGGAACCGGACTCGATTTCGGCAACGCGGCTCGCCGCATCGGTGACGAACTTGATCGTCACATTCTCAAAGGCCGGCTTGCCGCCCCAATAGTTCGGATTGGCCTTCAGCCGCAGGAAGGCGTTGCGCTCGAATTTGTCGACCATGTACGGGCCGGTGCCGATCGGAGCCTTCTCGAAGCCTTCGGCGCCGACCTTCTCGTAATAGGCCTTCGGCATGATGTAGCCGGTCAGGAACGACATCCATTTGAAATACACCGGGTCGAACTGCACGACGTCTCCGGTGATCTTGTTGCCGTCGATCTTGAAGTTGTTGACGTTCTTCCAGACGAATTGGATCGGGTTGCCGGTCTTCTCGTTGCCCGCCCGTTGCAGCGACCAGACCACGTCCTCGGCCGTGAACGGCGAGCCGTCATGCCAGGTGACGCCGTCGCGCACCGTCATCATGATCTTGGTGCGGTCGTCGTTCCAGCCCCATTCGGTAAGCAGGCCCGGCGCGAAGGACAGGTCCGGCTTCTGCGGAATGAACTGGTCGAACACCGACTGGTAGAGGCCCTGGATCGTCGGGTTGACCGCCGAAGGCCCGGTGGTCGGGTCCCAGGACGGCAGGTTGACATTGTAGGCGATGGTCAGTTCACCGGCTGCGTTTGCTATCTGCGGCAGGCCGATGACGGTGGCGCCAAGTGCTGCTGCGCCATATCCGAGCAATTCTCGTCTGTTGATTGTCATGGTCGTTCCCCTGTTGGTTTTCTGTGCGCGTCGTCGTTGTCGTTCAGTGGGTTCAGGCTCCTTGGGCAACCGCGCATTGCCTCTCCTTCACCCGCAAGTGTTTTGGATTCTACCTCCCGCCAAGCTGTTGAGCGAGCATATAGCCCGAGGCTGCACCGGTGCCGGCCCCCGGCCATGTCGCAGCCCCTGTGAGATGCAAATTCCCGACCGGCGTGTTCCACCCGGCATAACCGCGCGCCGGGCGAAACAGGAAATTCTGCGCCAGATGGTGGCTGCCGCAGATCTGGTCGCCGCCGACGAGGTTGGGGTTCTCGCGTTCGAGGTCGAGCGGCGAGAAAACGGCGCGGCCGCGGATCTTCCGGCGAAGGCCGGGCGCATAGATCTCGATGATGTCGAGAACGCGCTCGGCATAGCGCTCCTTGACGTTGTCCCAGTGGGCCGGCGCGATTTTGCCCGCCGCATCGCCTGACATTTCGGCGGGCAGCATGCGCACCTGCACCCACAGCACATGCTTGCCTTCCGGCGCCCGCGACGGATCGACCGCAGTCGGCTGGCCGACGACCAGAACCGGCTCGTCCGGCAGCATGCCGGACATTGCCTGCTGATAGGTGCGCGACATGGCGTCGAGCGAGGGCGACAGATGCACATACGCGAACTGCCGAAGCTCGGCGCCGGCGCGCCAGTCCGGCAGATCGTCTAGCGCCAGATGGATCATCATCGTGCCCGGCGCATGACGGAATTTTTTCATCGCCGCGTCGAAACTGGCGTCGCCGGAACCATCAGGCAGCAGTCTGCCGGGCAACGCCCCTGGTGCAACCCCGGCGACGACCGCCTTGGTGGCAGTGTGGGTCTCGCCGGAGGCAAGCCGCACGCCGGTCGCCTTGCCGGCGGAAACCGTGATTTCGGCCACCTCAGCCCCGGTGACAATCTGGCCGCCGGCAGCGGTGACCATGCCCGACAGGGCGCGGATGATGGTGTCGGCGCCGCCCTTGCCGAGCACCATGCCGAAGCACTGGCTGGCCATCGATTCCAGATATGGGAACACCGCGCCGCCGGCGATGTCGGGGGCGAAGTCGAGATGCATGCCCCAGGCGGCGAGCGTCGCTCTGACATGCGGGGTCTCGAAATTCTCCTCGAGCCACGCGCGCGGCGACGACAGCAGCAGGCGACCGGTGTCGAGCGTGCCGGCAAAGCCCTTCCTGCGCCACAGGTTCCATGCAGTGCCGGCCAGCGCCCGCCCGCTCATCGGCGCTCCTAGCAGCCGGAACAGATGCTCGGCCTCCGCCGGGAAGGCGTCAACCAGCCGGCGCCAGGTGGCGGCGTCGGCTTGCGAAAATCCGGCGAGGCGCGACGCGGTCTTCTCCAGGTCGTGGCTGACACCGAACCAGCGTCCGTCGGGAAAGGCGCTGGCAAAGCAGTCGGCGACCGGCGCAAATTCCAGCCCGTGTTTTTTCAATTCATTTGCATATTTCTTGTGAAAGGCCGAGCCGGCGAACAGGCTCAGATTCATCGCGCCGAAATCGTGCCGGAAGCCGGGAAGCGTGAATTCGCGGGTCTGGACGGCGCCGCCGATTGTTGCGCTGCGCTCGAAAATCGCGGTTTTCCAACCTTTCAACGCCAGATGCGCGGCGCATGCCAGACTGTTGTGGCCCGCCCCGACGAAAATGGCGTCAAACTCGCTCACACCCCACCCAACCCATTTCCTTTATGCTTAAAGATAATTGCAGATGCATATGTTTTCGTCTAGTAGGATATTAAGGGCCGCAACGAGCCTTCAGAGCCATCCAAGAAGAGGGAACAGAGACCATGGACACGCAAAAACTCCTCGGCGAGGTCGCCGGCCAGCTTCTTTCAGGCGCCATCCAGGTGGTCGACTTGACGGCCCCGCTTGGGCCGAACACGCCGCTGATCAAGCTGCCGCCGGAACTCGCCGTCGATACGCCGAAGGTCGAGATCCACGCCATCTCCGCCTATGACAAGAACGGACCATGGTGGGCGTGGAACTGGCTCAAGCTCGGCGAACATTCGGGCACGCATTTCGACGCGCCGCAGCACTGGATCACCGGCAAGGATTATCCGGACGGCGCCACCGACACCATTCCGGCGCAGAACTTCGTCGGGCCGGTCAATGTCATAGACTGCTCGAAGCAAGCCGCTGCCGATCACGATTTCCTGCTCACCGTCGACCACATCAAGGCCTGGGAAGCCGAGCACGGCACGATCAATGCCGGCGAATGGGTGGTGATGCGCACCGACTGGTACAAGCGCAACGGCTCGGAAGCCGAATTCCTCAACGCCGACGAGACCGGACCGCACACGCCCGGACCGACGGCCGAGGCCATCCAGTTTCTGATCAGCAAGGACATCAAGGGCTGGGGCAGCGAGACGATCGGCACGGATGCTGGCAAAGCAGGGGGAATGGAGCCGCCATTCCCGGCGCACAGCCTGATGCACAAGGCCAACCGCTACGGCCTCGCCAGCCTCTGCAACCTCGACCGGCTGCCGCCGAAAGGCGCGATCCTGATCGCGGCACCGCTCAAGATCGAGCACGGCACCGGCAGCCCGATCCGCGCGCTGGCGCTGGTGCCAAGGCATTAGGACGAGGTGGCGGTCTTCGGGAGAAGATCATGGTCGCAGGTAACGCTGTAGTGACGATTTGGGAGCGGCAGCCTTGTAACGCTGCGGCTCTACGGCGCCCCCCTCTGTCCTGCCGGACATCTCCCCCTCCAGGGGGGAGATCGGCAGTTCCGACGCCCAGCTCATTCCTACAGCCTTGGAGATTTTCGAAGGCCGCAGTGACGGCCGATCTCCCCCCAAGAGGGGGAGATGTCCGGCAGGACAGAGGGGGGCGCCGTAGAGCGCCAATCTCCCCAATTGAACTCCTGCCGGCGGGGAGCAATCGTCGATGAACGCGCCCGATCACATCATCGTCGGCAGCGGCATCAACGCGCTGGTCTGCGCGGCGATGCTTGGCGGCAAGGGGGCGAAAGTGCTGGTGCTCGAGCGCAACGACCGCATCGGCGGTTGCATGCGCACCGAGGAGATCACCGCGCCTGGTTTCATCCATGACGTGATGGCGACGACCTTCGTCCTGTTCATCACCTCGCCGGCCTATGCGGCGCTGGGCAAGGATCTGGCGCGGCACGGCCTGGAATTCTGCAACACCGGCACGCCGACCGGCGTGCTGCGCCCGGACGGCAGCCATGCCATCCTGCGCACCGACCGCCCCGCCAATGTCGCGGGGATGAATACGATGACGGCAGGTGACGGCGACCGGCACGGCAGCGATGTCGGTGAGATCGAGCGCAATGCCGGCCTGCTGTTCGGCCTGCTTGGCGGCAGCCTGTGGTCGTACCCCACGGCAAAGCTGCTGGCGGGCGAAGCCTGGCGCCGCGGCCCGCGTGAGCTTGCCGCCTTTCTTGGCGCAGCGCTGGTGCCGGCGCGCGGCTGGCTGGAGAGCACCTACCAATCCGAAA
This sequence comes from Mesorhizobium mediterraneum, assembly GCF_002284565.1. Classification (GTDB taxonomy): domain Bacteria; phylum Pseudomonadota; class Alphaproteobacteria; order Rhizobiales; family Rhizobiaceae; genus Mesorhizobium; species Mesorhizobium mediterraneum. The sequence continues at coordinate 15,754 of NZ_NPKI01000033.1, forward strand.
CCACCCGCGCGCTGTGGGCGCCCTGGGTGCTGCATGCCGGTCTCGGGCCAGAAGACGCGTTTTCCGGCCAGATCGCCAGGGTAATCGCCTTCGCGCTCGAAGCGGCCGGGGCGCCGATCGTCAAGGGCGGCGCGAAGAACCTGCTGTCCGCGTTCGAAGCGCTGATCAAGGAGCGCGGCGGCGTGATCCGGACTGAAGGGGACGTCGCCTCGATCGTCCAGAGCGGAGGCCGAGCCACCGGCGTGCGGCTGGCTTCGGGCGAAACGGTCACCGCGAAGAAGAGCGTCATCTGTTCGGTCACGCCGACCCAGCTCTACGAGCGGCTGCTCGGCGACGCAGCGCCGAAAGCCGACGTCGAAGCGACGCAAAAATACCGCTACGGCAAGGGCAATTTCCAGATCCACTATGCCTTGGACAAACCACCCGCATGGCGCGGCGACGGCTTGGACAAGGTCGCGCTGCTGCATCTGACCCCCGGGCTCGACGGTGTATCGAAAGCCTGCAACGAGGCCACGCGCGGCATGCTGCCGGAGGTTCCGACCATCTGCGTCGGCCAACCGCATGCGCTCGATCCTTCGCGCTGTCCGGACGGAAAGGCGATCCTGTGGCTGCAACTGCCCGAGGCCCCACGCCATATCAAGGGCGATGCCGCCGGCAAGCTGCCGACGCCGGCCGACGGCCGCTGGACCGAGGCATTGCGCGAAGCCTACGCGGACCGTGCCGAAGCGATCCTCGCCAGCCATATCGCCGGGCTCAAGGACAGCGTCATTGCACGCCGCGCCTATTCGCCGGCCGATCTGGAAGCGATGAACATCAATCTGGTCGGCGGCGATCCCTATGGTGGCTCCTCGACCATCGACCAGTCGTTCCTGTGGCGGCCGTTCAAGACGAGCCGTAATCACGCCACCGGGATCAAGGGCCTCTACCATATCGGCGCCTCCACCCATCCCGGCGCCGGGCTTGGCGGCGGCTCCGGCTTCCTGCTGGCGGGGAGGCTGTGATGGAACAGAAGGTTGAAAAGCGCCAGCGCATCTCGACTTTGGGCCAGATCGGCCTGCAGCAATTCGCGCCCTATCTGATGAACCGCATCATGGGTCGCTACAACGCCACCTTGCGCGACGATTTCCGCAAGCAGGGCCTGACCATTCCGCAGGTCCGGACGCTGGCCGTGCTGTCGGTCGCCGACGGCGTCACCGTCAACGATCTCTCGGTCTATACGGTCATCGAGCAGTCGACGTTGAGCCGGACACTCGACACGCTGGAAGGACAAGGGTTTGTGCGGCGGGAGCAGGGGGTAACCGACAGCCGCATCCGCCATGTGTTCCTGACCGACGAGGGTCGCGCCGAGTTCACCCGCGCCTGGCCGGCCATGCATGACGCGTTCGAGGCGATGTTCGACGACGTCGACGATGCCGAATATTCGGCGCTGATCGCGACGCTGCAGAAGATGCTGAAGAACATTCGCAAGCACGACATTTGATCTTACGCGCTGCCGGATGCCGGCGGTAACGGAAGGAGCCAAAAATGGCCGAACGGTCTTTTGCCAAGGAAGTCGAAAAGCTCAGGCTCGGCGCTGGCGAGGAGTTTTCCGGCGAGGGCATTCTCGCCATCACCAAGGCGCTGCTGCAATGCGGGGTCGGTTATGTCGGCGGCTATCAGGGCGCGCCGATCAGCCATCTGATGGACGTGCTGGCCGACGCGCAGGATATTCTGGGTGAGCTCGGCGTGCATTTCGAGGCGAGCGCCTCAGAAGCGACCGCCACCGCCATGCTGGCGGCATCGGTGCATTATCCGATCCGTGGCGCGGCGACTTTCAAGTCGACGGTCGGCACCAATGTTGCGTCGGATGCGCTCGCCAATCTCGCCTCGGGCGGAGTCACCGGCGGCGCGCTGATCATCGTCGGCGAGGACTATGGCGAGGGCTCCTCGATCATGCAGGAACGCAGCCACGCCTTCGCCATGAAGAGCCAGGTCTGGCTGCTCGATCCGCGGCCCAACCTGCCGTCGATCGTCAAGGCGGTGGAGGACGGCTTCGAGTTGTCGGAGATTTCCAACACGCCTGTCATGCTGCAGGTCCGCATCCGCTGCTGTCATGTCCATGGCCATTTCATCGCCAAGGACAACAAGCGCCCGGCGATGACGGTGGCCGATGCGCTCGACGCGCCGCGCCGCGACACCGGCCGCATCGTGCTGCCGCCCGCTTCCTTCCTGCACGAGAAGGAGAAGGTGCAAAAACGCTGGCCGGCGGCGGTGGATTTCATCCGCGAGAACAAGATCAACGAGTTCTTCGGTCCCGAGCACGGCTCGGTCGGCATCGTCATGCAGGGCGGCATGTACAATTCGGTCATCCGGGCGCTGCAGCGCCTCGGCCTTGCCGATACTTATGGCGAGACAGACGTGCCGCTCTACGTGCTGAATGCCGTCTATCCCTTGGTCGATGACGAGTTCCTGTCCTTCTGCGAGGGCAAGGACGCCGTGCTCGTCGTCGAGGAAGGCCAGCCCAATTATATCGAGCAGGCCTTTGCCGCGATGCTGCACAAAGCCGGGCGCGGCACAAAGCTCGTCGGCAAGGAACATCTGCCGATGGCCGGCGAATATACCGGCCAGGTCATGCTCGACGGCATCGGATCGTTCCTGCGCGCCACCATTCCCCATTTGCTGCCGGGCGAGGTCCGCGCGCCGAACAAGATCGGCGACGGGCTCGATACCGCCGACCTGGTCAATGTCGTCCCGGGCCGTCCGCCCGGCTTCTGCGTCGGCTGTCCGGAGCGGCCGATCTTTGCCGCCACCAAGCTGGTCGAGCAGGAGTTGGGCAAGCACCACATCGCCTCTGACATCGGCTGCCATCTGTTTTCGATCATGCCGCCTTTCGAGCTTGGCGCCACCACAATGGGCTACGGGCTGGGGCCGGCCTCGGCTTCGGCGTTCAATTCGCCCGACGCCAAGCGCCGCTCGATCTCCTTCGTCGGCGACGGCGGCTTCTGGCACAACGGCCTGACCTCGTCGATCGGCAATGCGGTGTTCAACAAGAATGACGGCGTCATCGTCATCGTCGACAATTTCTATTCGGCGGCGACGGGAGGGCAGGATATTCTTTCATCCCGAGCCGGTAACAAGACGAAATCGACCAAGCACCCGATCACCGAGGCGGTGAAAGGCATGGGCGTCAAATGGCTGCGCCACATCGACCGCACCTATGACGTGACCAAGATGCAGGACACATTGCGCGAGGCGCTGACGACGGACGAGAAGGGCCCGAAAGTCATCGTCGCCTCGTCCGAATGCATGCTCAACCGGCAGCGCCGCGAGAAGCCGCTGGTCGACAAGGCGATCAAGGGCGGGACAAGGATCGTCAAGCCGAAATTCGGCGTCGACGAGGACATCTGCACCGGCGACCACGCCTGCATGCGGCTGTCCGGCTGCCCGTCGCTGTCGGTGAAGTCGCTGGACGACCCGCTGCGCGACGATCCGGTGGCGCATATCGACCAGAGCTGCGTCGGCTGCGGCAATTGCGGCGAGGTCGCCGATGCGGCGGTGCTGTGCCCGTCCTTCTACCGCGCCGACGTGGTGCACAATCCGAGCCGCTGGGACCGTTTCCTGGAAGCCGCTCGTCGCGCCACCATCAGCCTCTTGCAGCGGCGCCGTGAAAGCCGGCGCCTGACATTCGCCGATGCTTGACGCCGTCCCGCGCTCGAAAGCCGGCGCTCCCGAAGACGAGCGCGTCATCAAGCTTGCCGTGCTGGCGGTCGGCGGGCAGGGCGGCGGCGTGCTCGCCGACTGGATCACCGACGTCGCCGAGCGCAATGGCTATGTCGCGCAATCGACCTCTGTCGCCGGCGTCGCCCAGCGCACCGGCGCCACCATCTACTATGTCGAGATGTGCCGCGACACCGGCCGATTGCCGGTCTTCGCGCTGTCGCCTTCGCAGGGCGATGTCGACATCTTGATCGCGGCCGAACTGATGGAAGCCGGCCGTGCCATCATCCGCGGCTTCGTCACGCCCGAGCGCACGACGCTGATCGCCTCGTCGCATCGCATCGCCGCGGTGTCGGAAAAGATCGAGCCCGGCGACGGCCGGGCCTCGTCGCCAAAGGTGCATGCGACAGCGGAAGCCGCGGCCAAGCGCTTCATCGCCTTCGACATGGAGAAGATCGCCGCCGACAACGGCTCGATGATCTCGGCCAGCCTGCTCGGCGCATTGGCGGGGTCCGATGCCTTGCCGTTCACCCGCGAAAGCTATGAGCAGGCGGTCAGTGCCGGCGGCCGCGGCGTGAAGGCCAGTCTCGCCGCCTTCGGCGCCTCTTTTGATCGCGCCCGCGGGATCGCGAATGCGCCGGCTCCGGGCGAAAAAGCCGCGGAGCCGAAAGCTGCCGAAACCGGCTCGGCGGCAAAGGTGAGCGGCCCGGAAAGCCTGTTGAAGGGCTGGCAGGCGCTAGCCGCCCGGGTCGCTGCGCTGCCGGCCCCCGTGCGCGACATGGCGCTTCGCGGCCTCAGGAAAGTGGTCGACTATCAGGACATCGCCTATGGCGGCGAGTATCTCGACCGACTAGACCGGGCGGTCGTCTTGGACAATGCCGGCCACGACTACGCGCTGTCGATCGCTGCGGCAAAGCATCTGGCTAATGCCATGTGCTACGACGACATGATCCGCGTCGCCGACCTGAAGACGCGCTCGACGCGCGACAAGCGGGTGCGCCGCGAGGTCGGCGTCAAGCATGGCTCGATCCTGCAGGTGACCGAATATTTCCATCCGCGCATCGAGGAATTCTGCGGCACGCTGCCGGCCGGCCTCGGCAGCTACATCGAGGCGCGGCCCAAGCTTGCCGCCTTCCTCGACCGCCGTATCAACCATGGACGGCGCATCCGCACCGACAGCTTTGCCGGTTTCGCCGCGCTGTGGTTCATTGGCGGCCTGCGCCGCTGGCGCCGCCGCCTGCTGCGCCACAAGGTCGAGACCGCGCATCTCGAGCGCTGGTACGCGCTGGCGCTCGGCCATGTCAGGGAAGACTATGCGCTTGCCACGGAAATCCTCAACTGTCGCCGCCTGATCAAGGGCTACAGCGACACTCATGTCCGCGCGCAATCCAAGTTCGATCGCGTGCTGTCGGCGCTCGACCTGCTCAAGGGCCGCGCGGATGCCGCCGACTGGATCCGGCGCCTGCGCGAAGCGGCGCTCAAGGATGAGAAGGGCGAGATGCTCGACGGCGCGCTGAAGACGGTGGCGACGCTGCGGTAGAGCTAATAGCTGAATTCCGCCGGCCTTTGCGATTTTGCGTTGACCTGCAAGGTGAAAATATCCGGCCGGCTGTAGTGCCCGGCGACGTCGAGACTGCGGCGAGCGGCAATTGCCGCCTTGAGATCGATGTCGGCATGCAGAATGCCTGTTTCCTTGCGCAAAGGGCCGGCAACGATTTTTCCCCCTGGCGCGATGACCACGGAGTCGCCCTGATTGATCCACTCGTCCGCGTCCGGATAGAGGCGGTCACGGTCGGGAAAGTCGCGCGGCAAGTCTTTTACGCGCAAGACATTGCCGGCGCCGATGACCCAGCAGCCGCCCTCGCGGGCGATATGCTGCAATGTGCCGATCCAGCCGTCGCCACTGTCGTAGGTTGGGGCGACGTGGATATCGATGCCTTGAGCGTAGAGCGCGTACCGGGCAAGCGGCATGTAGTTCTCCCAGCAAACCAGCGAGCCAACCCGTCCTGAAGGCGTGTCGACGACCTTGAGCCCACTGGCGTCACCAAATCCCCAGACCATCCGCTCGGGGTTGGTGGGCATGAGCTTGCGGTGCCTGTTTAGAAGCGAACCGTCCGGGCCAATCACGATGACGCTGTTGTAGATAGTGGCGCGGCTCCACTGGCTGTCGCGTTCGTTGATGCCGCACAGGATGGTCACTTTGAGCGTCCTGGCGGCGTCGAACAGCGGACGCAGTTGATCCGACGAGAGGTCGACGGCATTGTCGACCAGGCGCCCGTGCAATTGGCCTGCCAGGCCGCCGTCGGCCCCCGGCTTCAGGCGCCAGATCCAGGCGGGGTATCCGGGGATGAACGCCTCGGAGAAGACCACAAGCTCGGCGCCGCCATTCGCGGCCTCGGCAACCAGCCGCACTGCCTTGGCGATCGTCCCTTCGCGATCCAGAAAAGCCGGCGGTTCCTGGACAATGGCAATTCTCGTCATGAGGTTCCTCCTCGCTTCGGCACAGAGGCCGGCGTGTCCCTATCTTGTGGCGGCCGCGACTAGCATTTCGCATGGTCCCGCGAATTGTCCGTCCCGCTCGAACTGGCCAAGCGCCTCTTCGATTTCCGCCCACGCGTCGTCCTGTTCCCGGGCGGACAGGCCGGCGAGCATCTGATGCAGCGCGCCAAACGATTCCTGCTCGAACTGCAGACATTCCAGGGCCGAGTGCAGCCGCACCGGCGCATCGATCCTTTCGATCCGGACGTTACGGAATCCGGCATCGATCAGACGTTTTGCTAGAACCGTGGGATCGCCCAGGCTGAATGGGCCTGGCTGGCCGGGCAGCGGTGCGGGCAGCGCGGCGCGGCGGCGAATGATGCCGACAGGGATCGAAAAGAACGGGTTCTTGTCTGCCGTGGAATAGACGATTGCACCGACCCTTCCCCCCGGTTTGAGGTGGTCGCGCATTCCGCCCAGCGCCTTATTCTGATCCGGAAAGTAGATCAGGCCGACGCGCGAAATGACGGCGTCGAAGGGGGCAGCGGATATGGCGCCCAGCATTTCGCCGTCGGCGACGATGGTGTCGATGTTGCCATGGCCCGCCAGTTTCGCGTTGCTGGCGGCGAAATCGAGAATCCCGGCCGAAATGTCGGTGGCGAGCACATAACCCTCGGGGCCAACGCGCCGCGCCGCGGTCAATGTCTGTTCCCCGGCACCGGCGGCGACATCGAGGACGCGACTGCCGCGCTTTACATCGGTCATGTCCAGCATCAGTTCCGTCGCCGGTCCAAGCCACCGGGACAGGAGCGGACCCCAGCGGTTCCATGCCTCGGCCGCGCTGTCCCATTGCTTGCGGGTCGTTTCCTTGAATTTGACGGGATCGAAAGTCGGTTGCTGCTGATCCATGGTCGCCTCCTGGCGCATAACCTCGGAAACCGGACGGCATCCGGAAGACAGTATTGTCTTGCAGGAAACGATATTGGGCGCGTAGTTTCGGCTCAATTCTCGAAATCTAGACGCCCATTTTGCAAAATTGCACAGATCGGGGCTCCATGATGCAATGGGATGATTTGCGGATTTTCCTGGCGGTCGCGCGCGACGGCTCGATCAGCGGCGCCGCCAAACGCATGAACGTTCAGCATTCCACCGTGTCGCGCCGGATCAGGGTGCTGGAGACGCAGCTTGGCACGCGCCTGATCGAGCGCAAGAAGTCCGGATACGAACTGACCGCGGCCGGCGAGGAATTGAAAATGGCGGCCGGTAAGATGGAGATGGAGGTCCTCGAAGTCGAGGGCGCCCTCGGCGGTCAGGAAAATCGGATTGCCGGCGAGTTGAGGGTGTCGGCGATCAACAATATGGCATCATCCGTGCTGATGCCCATATTTGCCAGTTTCAACGAAAGCTATCCGGACATCGAGCTGCATGTGCAGGTTTCCAACAAGTATGTCAGCCTCGCCGAGCGGCACGCGGATATCGCCATTCGCCTGACCAACACGCCACTTGACACTCTGGTCGGTACCCGGCTCGCCAACGTTGCATCAGCCGTCTACGGGGAAAGAAACTACCTCAAGGCTTTGCGCGCCGGCAGCGCCAAACCAAGGTGGCTGGGGGTGGAATGCTGCGCTTTCCATCAATCCTGGACCAACGAGGCCTGCCCGGATCATCGTCACAGCTTTTTTGTCGACGACACGTTGCTTACGCTCGCAGCCATGAAACACGGACTTGGGCTGGCCTACCTGCCATGCTTCATGGGCGACGGGGACGACCGGTTGGAGCGCTTCCGCGCGCCTGACCCGATACACGATCTGGGGCTATGGCTGCTCTATCATCCAGACTTGCGGCGCACCAAACGGGTGAGGGTCTTTCGCGAACATATGATTGCGCGGATCGGCGACCAGAGTGCCCTGTTCGAAGGGCGACGACCGAGGCACGGCGACGACACGCTGCTTAACCGAGAAGCGTTGGGATAAGTTTGGCCGGAGTCACAATGGCTTGGATCGGCGGCCTTTCGATGGCCGATTTGTTCGGGAAAGTTTTTGGTGCCGCTTGCATGGACTCGAACACGCGACCCCGCATTACGAATGCGGTGTTCTACCAACTGAGCTAGAGCGGCCCGAGAAGCCAAGGCACTCCAAGATGCGCTGGTGATAGAGACGCACCTACGGAATGCAGTGCTTCTCGATATCACGCGCCGTGAACTCTGCTGCTCGTCGCCACGCTTCGTCGGTATCTCCCCGGTAAGTCAGGTATCGATCGCAGACAGGCTTGTTGTTGTTCAAATCCAGCACTGCGAACTTCACCCAGCCAACCAGCGTGCTCATCTTGTGCATCTGACCGATCAGGAGATAGTTCGCGTTGGCTGTTCTTGCCTGCTTCGAGAGATCGACAAGGCCGGGGTCCCTGATGGTGCACTGCTCTGCCTGACAGGGTAATGCGACGAGGTCGATCTTCTCCGAAAGACCATCCCGCAATGCAACGCCAAACGCCTTCAGTCGCGTTTCGTGTTCAGCGGTCTGGTCCCTGACTTCGCCTGACGTATCCCTGAACTCGAAATCCGCGACGGCGAGGGTCGGGGGCTCGGCGGCATCGGCAAAGGCGGCCGACGCAAGTGCACCGGCGCCTAGCAGGATCAGGAGGAATCGTCCGCACTCAAAAAGCCGAAATCGAACTTCTGCACGTTGCACCTTGAGCATCTCGTTCTCCGAGGTTGGGACGATAGCCATCCCAATGACGGTGCCGACTGTCTCTTCGCGTTGTTGTAGGCGCGGAAAGCAGGCGCAAGACTACCCGGTTGCGTCGCAACGTCAACTTTCCGCCCGTTACTGGGTGGACTCGACCTTCGCGACGACGAGCTTGCCTTTGGCGCGCGAGATTTCGAGTGTCTGGCCGGGTTTTGCCAACTCGCCCGGGACCGAGATCACCATCGCCTGGCCTTCGGTGAGGGTCGCGACGAAGCGCACGGGCAGGTTTTCTTCGCCCGCCGCCATCGTGGTGACCACCCGATAGCCGTCATCGGCCTCGGTGTAGTAGACGACGCCGTGAAAGTTGCCGAGATCGACGGTCCCACCCTGACGGGCCGTGAGTTCGCCGGCAGAAGCGGAACTTGCCACAACGCAAAGCGCTGCAAGAGCTGTGTATCTGAACATAGTTTTTCTCTCCATTTAGCATTGTTGTTTGGGTGGATGGTCGCCTTCGGCTGCATCCCAATAAATCACGCTGCGAGCTGATCCTCGCGGGCAGCCGCGATCATCACACTTGCGAGCAACCCGTAGGCTGCCTCCCAAGCGTCGCGCACGGCCGGCGTAAAAGCCGTGCCGAGGCCGGCCGCCAGCGTCTCGATGAGCGCTTGCCCGACGATCGGGTAATGATGTTCCTTGACGCCGTAGGTCACGTGACGCCTGGCGAGCACGCGCACCGTCGGGAGAATGGTGTCGGCACGGTCCAATCCGTGCACGACGAAGCCCAGGCTCGCCATCAGCTTGGCGCCTTGCTTGGCCATGTCTGTCACCGGAAACAGCGTGCGAAGATCCGCGTCGATCGCGAACAGGCGTTCATAGAACAGCGCGGCGGCGGCCACGCGTATCGCGACGACCTCGCGAAAACTGTCCTGGACAAGTCTGATCTGGTCGGGTGTCATCGGCGACGTTCCTGCGTTGCTGGCCTGGTGAGGCTCGGAACATCCTGCCAAAACGTTTCGCGTGCATGTCGCCCGCGCGTAGATGTGTTTCAGTTGTGTCTCAATTGGTTTTCATTTGCGCTCATTTGTCTTCAGATCCCGACGGATCGTGCGCTGGGTCGCTCGCATCCTGATGATGGTGCATTTGAAATTGAGGAAGACGGAGGCGAGCCTGTAGATGAGGCAAGGGGCGAAAAGGCGCCGCTGAAGACAGCGTGCTACCACGCAGTTTCTGCCATAACCTCAGAACCCGCGAAGCCTTGAGAAATAGTGGTGCCGCTTAGGTGACTCGAACACCTGACCCCATCATTACGAATGATGTGCTCTACCAACTGAGCTAAAGCGGCCCCGGGAAGCCAGGGCCTCCAAGATGCGCTGGGTGATAAACGCAACCCGTCACAAATTCAAGATGGGACTTTGGCATTTCGCGTTGGGGCTCATCCCAGGCCTGTCAGGGGCCGCCGCGCCGATCCGCCATGCGGTCGCGTCATGCCGCACCGGCAGGTCGCGCGACCGCCACGTTGGCGCCGTGGCGGGAAAATCGGTGAAAAATGTTGATTCCTTTACCGAAAATCGCCGAAATCGGCCTTGGATGCGTCGCCAAGGCAGAATGCGGCCGCTGGCCCGTTGATTGATTGGTCGCCTACGGCTAACGATCATGACAATGTGACCGTACGTGCAGAGGGATCCCGCTTGGACGCGATCGAAAAAGCGATCCGGAACGCCTTCGAAAAAGGCAATGCCGACGACCGGGCGTTTCGCGAGCGGGTCTACCGATCGGCCTTCGCCGCACTGGACCGCGCCCTGCAGGCCAACCCGAGCGTGACGGTGGAAGTCGCCATCAAGCGCCGCAAGGCGGTGCAGGCCAAGATCACGCAAATCGAATCCGAGTTCCTGCCGGCGGTTCCCGATGTCGCCCTACCGACCGATGATGACGCCGCAGCACCGGCGGCGGAGCAGCCGGCCGACAGCGAAGTCGAGGCCGATGCCGAAGCTGAAGCCGATGCCGAACCGGATGTCGAAGCCGATGCTGGCCCCGCGCCGTCGCCTGACGTCGTTGTCGACGGTCCGGTAGGGTCTCGTGCATCCGATATGCCCCGGTCGCGCATCTTGCCGGTCGTTCCCGATATCATGCCCGAGGCGGTTTCTGCCGATGTGCCGGAGATCGACATGTCGTCCCCTGCATCGACCGGAGACGACGACGCAGAGGTGATGCCCGACCGCGACGAGAGGCGGGTGAGAGGCCCCCGCCTGCCTCTCACCGCGATCTTCCTCGGCGTCACGTTGCTCGCGGCCGCCGGCATCGGCCTCTATTTCGCTGCGCAGACCGGCGTCTTCAAGTCGGCGGCCCAACTCGACACGGCCCCTCCGCAAGCGCCTCCGACAGTGGAGGACGATGATTTCACGCCGCCAAGCGACACGGCCTCGCCGCTGACCCCCGGTGAGGCGGATGAGGATCGCGACTGGATCAATGTGTTTTCGCCGAGCGACCCGGCGCTTGTCAGTGCGCCTTCGGATGCCAAGGCCGAAGTCATGCAGGACGACAGCGGCTCCTTCCTGCGCATCCGGTCGGGCGCCTCCGGCTCTGCCATCAGCTTTGACGTCGGGCAAGGCGTGCTGGAAAAACTCGCCGGCAAGCACGCCGTGTTCGACATCATCGCCCGCTCCGAGGAGGGCAAGGAGACGCAGATCTCCGTCGATTGCAATTTCGGCGAACTCGGCGACTGCGGCCGCAAGCGCTACGCGGTCGGCCATGAGAACAACGAATATCTGTTCGACGTGCGCTTTCCCGACAAGCGTCCGGGCGCTGCCGGCACCATCGCCATCAATTCCGACTTCGACAAGCAGGGCAAGTCGGTCGACATCTACGAGATCCGCGTCTCGATCGTTCCTTGAGCTTCAACGCATCCAAAAGTGTTAGAGCGTACTTTGTGCGTCCAATTGGACGCACGTCGCTCTAACGGTCGAGCAGGGCCTGCAGCGTCTCGATGCGGTCGGCTTCGGCCGCCGGCTTGTCCCAGCGAAGCCGTGAAATGCGCGGAAAGCGCATGGCGACGCCAGATTTGTGCCGTGTCGAGCGGTTGAGTCCTTCGAACGCCACCTCCAGCACGAGGCCTTGTCTGCGGTCGGCTCGCACCGAGCGGACCGGGCCGAAACGCTCGATCGTGTTGTCGCGGACATATTTGTCGATCTGCCTCAGTTCTTCGTCGGTGAAACCGAAATAGGCCTTGCCCACCGGCACCAGTTCCTCCGACCCTTCCGGCCCGGACCAGACGCCGAACGTGTAATCGGAATAAAAGCTCGAACGTTTGCCGTGGCCGCGCTGGGCATACATCAGCACGGCGTCGACCGTGTGCGGATCGCGCTTCCATTTGAACCATGGGCCTTTCGGCCGACCGGCGACATAGGGCGAATCCCAGCGTTTCAACATTACGCCTTCGATGACCGGATGCAGCGGCTTGCGGCGCAATTGCTCCAGCGCCTGCCAGTCGGTGAACTCGACCAGCGGCGAAAGATCGAAGCGGCTCGGATCGAGGCTCCTGACGAAGGCTTCGAGGCGGCTGCGCCGCTCGTGGAAGGAGAGCGGCCGCAAGTCCTCGTCGCCGATCTGAAGCACGTCGTAGCAGCGCATGAAGGCCGGGTATTGCTGCTGGATCTTCAGCGTCACGCTCTTACGGTTCAGCCGCTGCTGCAGGTCTGAGAAAGTGCCGGTCGCCTGCAAGGGATCGCCGACCAGAAGCTCGCCGTCGAGGGTGGCGGAAAAGTCCATTGCGTCGGCGAGATCCGGAAAGGCACCGGAGACGTCGTCGCCGGTGCGCGAATAGAGCCGGCGCACACCGCCTTCGCAAACCGCCTGGACGCGGATGCCGTCCCATTTCCATTCGGCGGCGTAGTCGGTCGGATCGAGCTTTTCGAGATCGCCGTCGCCGACCGGCGTCGACAGCATCACCGGCCGGAACAGCGCCAGCGCCGTTTTCTTGGGTTTCTCGGCCTTGCCTTCCAGCCAGGCGAACAGCTCGGCATATGGTGGCGTCAGCCCATGCCACAGCTCCTCGATCTCGGCGATGTCGACCTTGCCGAGATCGGCCAGCGCCTGCTTGGCCAGCCGCGCCGAGACGCCGATGCGCAGGCCGCCGGTCACCAGCTTTATGATGGCGAAGCGCGCCGAGATGCTGGCGCTGTCGAGCAATCCGGCCAGCACCTTCGGTCCATCGGAACGGCTCGCCGCCTGCAGCTTTGCGACGACCTCGGCGAGCGTCGGCTCATGGTTCGCGATGTCTGCGGGCGATTGCGGCCAGACCAGCGACACCGTCTCCGCCAAGTCGCCGACATAGTCGTAGGAATAGCCGAACAGCACCGGGTCCATGCGCTCCATGACCAGCGTGCGCAGCATCGCCGGCTTGACCGCTGCGATGGTGAGATCGCCGGTGATGGCGGCTAGCGCCAGGCCGCGATCCGGATCCTCGACGCTGCGAAAGTAGTCGGTCAGCAGCGTCAGCTTGCCATTGCGCGACGGCGTCAGGACGAGGCGATCGAGGAGTTCGGCGAAGCGGTTCATGGCGGTGAGAACCATGGGCAAGCGTCGCGTTCTGTCGCGCCCCCCTCTGGCCTGCCGGCCATCTCCCCCACTTGGGGGGAGATTGGATGGCGTCGCCAGTTTCGCCAACCATCAACGTTGCAGAACGAGCGCCGGCGAAGAAGCTGCCGATCTCCCCCCTTGAGGGGGAGATGTCCGGCAGGACAGAGGGGGGCGCCGTAGAGCTCTGCGCAGGTGACTACCGAACCTCCCGCCATCAATCGCCCTCGTCCTCATAGCCGACGAGATGCAGCGGCCGCGCGGCAATGCCTTCGAGCTCGCACCAGCGCACCAGGGCCTCCTCGCGGCCATGCGTCACCCAGATTTCCTCGGCGCCGGTCTCCTTGATCGTCGCGGTCAGTTCGTCCCAGTCGGAATGGTCGGAAATGATCAGCGGCAGCTCGACGCCGCCCTGTTTGGCGCGCTGGCGGATGCGCATCCAGCCGGACGCAAAGCACGAGATCGGATCGGGAAAGCGCCGCGCCCAGCGGTCGGCGAAGGCCGAAGGCGGGCCGACGATGACGGCCCCAATGAAATCGCCCTTGCCACCGCTTTCGACGGTCGCCGGCTCCAGTGTCCCGAGGTCGATGCCCTGGCCCTGGTAGTAGTCGCTGAGCTTGGCCAGCGCGCCGTGGATGTAGATCGGCCTGTCGTAACCGGCATCGCGCAGCAAGCGCATGACCCGCTGCGCCTTGCCGAGCGCATAGGCGCCGACCAGATGCGCGCGTTCGGGAAACTGCGCCGTCGATTTCAGCAGGCGGGCGATCTCTTCGGTATCGTGCGGATGGCGGAACACCGGCAGGCCGAAGGTCGCCTCGGTTATGAATACGTCGCATTTGACCGGTTCAAACGGCTCGCAGGTCGCGTCCCTCTGGCGCTTGTAGTCGCCCGACGCGACGATGCATGTGCCCTGATGCACGACCTCGATCTGCGCCGAGCCGAGCACATGGCCGGCCGGATGGAAGGTTACGGTGACGTCGTTCAGCGCAATCGTCTCGCCAAGTGCGGCCGCTTGCGTCGTCCCGGCAAAGCCTTCGCCGTAGCGAAGCCCCATAATGTCCAGCGTCTGTTGTGTGGCCAGCACCGAGCGGTGGCCGGAACGGGCATGGTCGGAATGGCCGTGCGTGATCAGCGCCCGGTCGACCGGCCGCACCGGATCGATGAAAAAATCGCCGGGTGGGCAATAGAGGCCCTCAGGCCGGGGATGAAGCAGGTCGCTGGCGCGCATGGCTTAGAGATAGTTGCTAATTTCGGCGCGGGAAGCCTGTTGCAAGTGACTGCTGACTCGGCCTACAGGCAACGGCCGGCGGGACCTCCGTTTTTGGACCTCGTCCGGCGCCCTTTTTCGTTCACCTGCGCCACGTGTGGCGCAGGCTGCGAAAAAGCCCGATTCGCATGCCCGAAAGGGCGGGACATCGATACGGAGGACATTCCATGCGCTGGAACTTGGTGGTCTTGGCATCTTGCCTGGCGATGGCCGGCTGCGCCGGCGCCTCGATGGCCGAACGACAGGATGAGAATGTCCAGTCCTCGCTGCAATATGATAGCGTGCCTTGCGATCAATTGCTGGCGCAACGAAACGAGCTGGCGCAGCGATATCGCCTTTCGCAGGATGCCAAGCCGTCCTTCTCCGATCCGGGGGTGGGCCTCGGCCCATTCACGCCGGACGTCCGTTCCAAGACCCAGCGTGACGTCGAACAGGCAAGCGGCCGGATCGACGCCATGAACCGGTCGATCGCCCGCCGCGAATGTGGCAAACCAGCCAAGCAGACCAAGCTTGGCTTGCCTAGCTAATACCCCGCGTCGCGATCCACCAGGTTCTTGAGCTTCTCGCCGCGCTCGAAGGCGGCCATCTGGCGCAGCATGATCGGCGCCAGATGGACGGGGTCGGAGGTCGCCGCCGCATGCGGCGTCACGAACACTTTCGGGTGGCTCCACAGCGGACTGGTCTTCGGCAGCGGCTCGACCTCGAACACGTCGAGGCTCGCTTCCTTCAGCGTGCCGTCCTCCAGCGCGCGCGCGATATCGGCATCCTTCTGCAGGCGGCCGCGCCCGGCGTTGATCAACACCGAGCCGCCGAGGCCGTTGCGTTTCCTCAGCTCCTTCAGCACGCCGTAATTGACGATACCTTGCGTGTGCGGCGTGAGCGGCAAAAGCACCACCAGAATGTCGGTGGCGTTGAGGAAGGGGATCAATCCGGCCTCGCCCGCATAGGTCGAAACGCCCTTCATCGGCCGCTCGCTGCGCGACCAGCCATTGACTGCAAAGCCGAGCGACAAAAGCACCGACGCCGCCGCGCGGCCAAGCGTGCCGAGCCCCATGATGCCGACAGAGATGTCGCCGGCCGGGCGCTGCGGCGGCTCGTGCCAGATCTTCCTTTTCTGCTGCGTTCGGTAGAGCATGCCCTGGCGGTGATGATCGAGCACCCGCCAGACGACATATTCGGTCATGTACTGGGTCAGGTTGTCGGCGACGACCTTCACGATCGGCACGTCGGGCACAGTGGGATCGGCCAAGATGTGGTCGACGCCGGCGCCGATCGAAAAGATGGCGCGCAGATTGGGCAGAGACGACAGAAGGTTCGGCCGCTGCTTCCAAACCACCGCATAGGTGATCGAGGGATCGCTGGCGCCGTCCGGCTCGAGCACCACCTCGCGTTCCGCCGACAAGAGTTCGCGCCAGCGTTGCGGATGAAAGCCGGTGACGGCAAGCAGGATACGGCCTTTTTCCATTTCGGATTCTTTTTCCTATTTACGCGACCCTGTCACTCGCTGACGATGCCGACCGGCGCCGTCTCGATCCTGAACGCGGCCGAGATCAGCGCCTTGGTATAGTCGGTCTGCGGCCGTTCGAAAATCTGTTCGGAGGGGCCGGCCTCGACGATCCTGCCATTGCGCATGACGATGACGTCGTTGGCAAGCGCGCGGATGACCTTCAGATCGTGGCTGATGAACAGATAGGCGAGGTCGTGCTTCGCCTGCAGGCTGCGCAGAAGGTCGACCACCTGTGCTTGCACGCTCATATCGAGCGCCGAGGTCGGCTCGTCCAGCATGACGAAGCGCGGGTTGAGCACCATGGCGCGGGCGATGGCGATGCGCTGGCGCTGGCCGCCGGAAAACTCATGCGGATAGCGATTGCGCGTGGCGGGATCGAGCCCGACTTCTCCGAGCACATCGACGATGCGCTTATCACGTTCATCGGGCGACAGTTTCGGCTCGTGGATCTTCAGCCCTTCCTCGATGATCTCGGAGACCGACATGCGCGGGCTCAAGGACCCGAACGGATCCTGGAAGACGATCTGCAACTCGCGCCGCAGCGGCCGCATGGCGTTGAAAGTCAGCTCGTTGATGTCGCGCCCGTTGAACCGAATGGTCCCGGTCGAAGAGATCATCCTGGCCAGCGCCAGGCCGAGCGTCGTCTTGCCCGAGCCGGATTCGCCGACGACGCCGAGCGTCTGGCCGGCGCGCACGGTGACGTCGATGCCGTCGACCGCCTTCACATTGTCGACGGTGCGCCGAAAAAAGCCTTTCTTGATCGGAAACCAGACTTTTATGTCCTGGCCCGTCATCACAGGCTTGGCGGCAGCGTTGGCCGCCGGCGGCTTGCCCTTCGGTTCGGCGGCAAGCAGATGCCGCGTGTAGCTATGCTGCGGATTGGCGAAGATATCTTTCGTCGGTCCGGTCTCGACGATCTTGCCTTTTGTCATCACGCAGACCCGGTCGGCGATCTTTCTGACGATGCCGAGATCGTGGGTGATGAACAGCATCGACATGCCCTTGCGGCTTTTCAGCTCCGCAAGCAGTTCGAGGATCTGCGCCTGCACGGTGACGTCGAGCGCGGTTGTCGGCTCGTCGGCGATCAGCAGCTCCGGCTCGTTGGCCAGCGCCATGGCGATCATGACACGCTGGCGCTGGCCGCCGGAAAGCTGGTGCGGATAGGCGTCGAGCCGCTTCTCCGGCTCGCGGATGCCGACCTCGTTGAGCAGCTCCAGGGTGCGCGCCTTGGCTTGCCGGTCGCCAAGACCTTGGTGCAGCGTCAGCACCTCGACGATCTGTTGCTCGATTGTGTGCAGCGGGTTGAGCGAGGTCATCGGCTCCTGGAAGATCATGGTGATCTTGTTGCCGCGCACGCGGCGCAATGCCTTCTCGTCGGTGGCGAGCAGGTCGGCGCCCTGGAACAGGATCTTTCCCGACGGATGGCTGGCGGCCGGATAGGGCAGCAGCTTCAGCACCGACAGGGCCGTGACTGATTTGCCGGACCCGGATTCACCGACCAGCGCCACCGTCTCGCCCTTGGCGATGTCGAAGGAGATGTGGTCGACAGCCATCGACTGGCGGCTTTCTTGCACGAAGGCGACGCTGAGATCGCGGACGGAGAGGAGAGGGGCTTCGCTCATCTGAACGTCTTGCGCGGATCGAAGGCGTCGCGGGTCGCCTCGCCGACGAAGACCAGCAGCGACAGCATCAGCGAGATGACGACGAAGCCGGAAATGCCCAGCCATGGGGCGTTGAGGTTGCGCTGCGCCTGCTTCAGCAGCTCGCCCAGCGAGGCCGAGCCGGGCGGCAGGCCGAAGCCAAGGTAGTCGAGCGAGGTCAGCGTCGAGATCGAGCCGCTGAGCAGGAAGGGCAGGAAGGTCAGCGTCGCCACCATGGCATTGGGCAACAGATGCCGGAACATGATGGTGCCGTTGGGCACGCCGAGCGCGCGGGCCGCATTGACATATTCGAAGTTGCGGGCGCGCAGGAACTCGGCCCGCACGACACCGACCAGCGCCACCCACGAGAACAGCAGCATCAGCCCGAGCAGGATGAAGAAGCCGGGCGGCAGAATGGCGGCGACGATCAGCAAGAGATAGAGCACCGGGATCGCCGACCAGATTTCTATGAAGCGCTGAAATAGAAGGTCGGTCCAGCCGCCGAAATAACCCTGCAATGCGCCGGCCGTCACGCCGATCAGCGCTGATCCGGCGGTGAGGATAAGGCCGAACAACACCGAGACCCTGAACCCGTAGATGACTCGCGCCAGCACATCGCGTGCCTGATCGTCGGTGCCCAGCCAGTTCCAGTTGCCGACGACGCAATTGGGGTCGGCGGCACCTTGCGGATACTGGTTGCAACGTGTCTTGGCATCATAGAGCCAGGACGGCTTGGTGGGCGCTGCCTCGGGAATGGCGTTGTTGACGGTCCGGTAGGAGTAGCGGACCGGCGGCCAGATCATCCAGCCATGGGCATTGATCTCGTCCTGGATGACCGGGTCGCGATAGTCGGTGACCGCATAAAAGCCGCCGAACTTCTCCTCGGGATAAGCGACCACGACCGGAAACAGGATCTCTCCCTTGTAGGCAACGAGAACCGGTTTGTCGTTGGCGATCCATTCGGAAAACAGCGACAGCACGAAAAGCACGAGGAAGATCCATAACGACCAATAGCCGCGCCGGTTGGCCCTGAAATTCTGCAGGCGCCGCTGGTTGAGCGGCGACAGCCAGGGTCGGGCAATCCGGTCCGGCGTCGTTTCGACTGCGGCCCCGGCCATCAGACGTCTCTCCGCTCGAAGTCGATGCGCGGGTCGACCCAAGTGTAGATCAGGTCGGACAAGAGCCCGACAATCAGGCCGAGAAGCGAGAAGATGTAGAGATTGGCGAAGACCACCGGGTAGTCGCGCTCGACCACCGACCTGAAACCGAGCAGGCCGAGCCCATCGAGCGAAAAGATGTTCTCGATCAGCAGCGAGCCGGTGAAGAAGGCCGAGATGAAGGCGCCCGGAAAGCCGGCGACGACGATCAGCATGGCGTTGCGGAACACGTGTCCGTAGAGCACCTGCCGTTCCGACAGGCCCTTGGCGCGCGCGGTCACCACATATTGCTTTCGGATTTCCTCGAGGAACGAATTCTTGGTCAGAAGCGTCGTGGTGGCGAAGGCCGACAGCACCAGCGCCGTCAGCGGCAAGGTCATGTGCCAGAAATAGTCGACGATCCGCGCCGGCCAGGACAGCTGGTCCCAATTGTCGGAGGTGATGCCGCGCAGCGGAAACCAGTCGTAGAACGATCCGCCGGCAAACAGCACCATCAGCAAGATGCCGAACAGGAAGCCCGGAATGGCGTAGCCGACAATGACGACGCCGCTGGTCCATATGTCGAATGTCGAGCCGTCCTTGACTGCCTTGCGGATGCCGAGCGGGATCGAGATCAGGTACGACAGAAGCGTGATCCACAGCCCGATCGAGATCGACACCGGCATCTTCTCCAGGATCAGATCGATCACTGAAATGTCGCGGAAATAGCTGTCGCCGAAATCAAACCGGATGTAGTTCCACAGCATCATGCCGAAGCGCTCGAGCGGTGGCTTGTCGAAGCCGAACTGCTTTTCCAGCTTGGCGATGAATTCGGGGTCGAGCCCTTGCGCGCCGCGATATTTCGAACCGACGTCGCCGGCCACGTCGACATTGCTGCCGCCCGCGTCGCCACCGCCGCCGCCAAGGCGGTCGCTGCCGCCCTGGTTGGTCAGCCTGGCAATGACCTGCTCGACCGGCCCGCCCGGCGCGAACTGGATGACGGCGAAGGAGATAGCCATGATGCCGAACAGGGTCGGGATCATCAGCAGGATGCGGCGCAGGATATAGGCGCCCATCAGGCTCTCTGTCTTGCTTGAGCGAAAATCTCAGGCTTTGCCAATCGTTGCCGCCTTATCCTTGTCGAACCACCACAGCGCCTCGACCGGAAAGCCGAAATCGGGCTTCTGCTCGGGAAAGCCGAACATGTCCCAATAGGCGACTCGGTGATTCGCGAGATGATATGTTGGAATCCAGTCTAGCCGCGCGCGCAAGACCCGATCGAGTGCTTTGAGCGCTGTGACCAGCTCGATCCGGCTCTGCGCCTTGCCGGCTGCCTCGATCAGCGCGTCGACGGCTTTGCTTTCTGTACCGGGATAGTTGCGCATCCCCGGCATTTTCGCCATCCGGGAGTCATAGAGGATTTCCAGGCCGTCGGCAGTCGGCGTCGCCCCGATCGACCATCTGAACAGGTTGAAATCGAAATCGAAATTGCTCTGCCGCGCTTCGTATTGCGTCGAATCGACCTGCCGGATCGAAGCGTCGATCCCGATCGCCTTCATATTCTCGGCCCACGGGGAGAAAAGGCGGACGATGCCATCGTCCTCGGCCAGCATTTCCACCCGCAGTCGCTCGCCCTTATCATTGACGACGAAATTGCCCGCTCGCTTCCAGCCGGCTTCGGCAAGCAGTCTCGAAGCCTCACGCAGCAGCTTACGGTCGTGACCCGAACCGTCGGAGACAGGCTGCATCACCGGTTCGCTGAAGGTTTCCGGCGGCAACTCGGCTCGGAACGGCTCCAGCAGGGCCAATTCCCCGGGCGTGGGCAGGCCCTCGGCCTTGTAATCCGACTGTTCGAAGTTCGAGTGCGAACGCTCGTAGGCGCCGTAAAACAGAACCCGCTTGGTCCATTCGAAATCGAAGCAACTGGCGATCGCCCGTCTCACGCGCACATCACGGAATTGCGGACGACGCTGGTTCAGCGCGACAGCCTGCATGTCCGGCGTTTTCTCGCCGGGAAATTCACGTTTGATGACCCTGCCGTCCTTCAGCGACGGAAAGTCGTAGCCGGTCGCCCATACCCGTGCGGTAAATTCCTCGCGAAAATGCGTGTCGCCCTTTTTCAAGGCTTCAAACGCTGCCTGGCGATTGATGTAAAAATCGATACGGATGCGGTCGAAGTTGTAGACGCCGCGGTTCACGGCCAGATCGCGGCCCCAATAGTCGGCGACACGTTCATATTCGATGGTCTGTCCGGCCGCTACGCGCCCCACCTTGTATGGTCCGGAACTGAGCGGCGGTTTCAGCGTTGAGGCATCGAATTCGTTGACCGTATAAAAGGCTTTGGACACGACCGGCATTGCGACGATCGCAAGGATATTCTGCGCCGACTGTTTGCCGTTGAAGGTGAGGTTGACGGTAACCGGATCGACCGCGACGGCTTCAGTCATATGCCGCAACGCTTGGGAAAGGTTCGGATGGCCTTTGTCTTTGTAAAGTTTCAATGCGAAGGCGACGTCCCCAGCGGTCAGTGGCGAGCCGTCGTGGAAGCGCGCTTGCGGTCGCAGGCTGAAGCGGAAGCCATTGCGGTCCGGCGATAAGGTAACGGATTCGGCAAGCAGGCCATAGACCGCATCAGGCTCATCGAGTGCGCTTGCCATCAGCGAATCGAAACAGAGTTCGGTGCGCGGCGGCGAATCCCCCCTCAACACCAGGGAATTCAACGTGTTGAACGTCAGAAAGCTCTGGTTGAAGGTGGAGTTCGGCGGTGCGAAATTCATCTGGCCGCCCTTGGGGGCGTCCGGATTGACATAGTCGAAATGCGTGAAGTCCGCGGGATATTTAAGGTCGCCGAAGGCCGACAGGCCGTGCAGCTTTACGCCGGTCGGGATGGCGGCGAAGGCCCGGCCTGGCAGCAGCGCTGCCGCCGTGGCCGCGGCGCCCAGAGCCAGAAAGTCGCGGCGGGCCAGAGAGTCGCGCCGGGGGAGCGCCGCCATCAATTGCCACTCTTGTATTTTGCCGCCAGCGCCTTTTCCTTGTCCGCGTCGA
Organism: Mesorhizobium mediterraneum; assembly: GCF_002284565.1. Classification (GTDB taxonomy): domain Bacteria; phylum Pseudomonadota; class Alphaproteobacteria; order Rhizobiales; family Rhizobiaceae; genus Mesorhizobium; species Mesorhizobium mediterraneum. Next base: position 37,779 of record NZ_NPKI01000033.1, read on the forward strand.
TCCACCAGGAATTCTGATCGACGCCGCTATAGGCCGGTTGCTTTTCCGGGATGCCGAACTTGTTCCAATAGGCCATCCAGACCACCGACCGATGGTGTTGCGGCACGACATAGTAATTCCACAGCAGCACCCGGTCGAGCGCATGGGTGGCAGCAACCAGATCGTCGCGATCGGTGGCGAAGATGACGCGGTCGACCAGCGCATCGACGACCGGGTTCTTGATGCCGGCATAGTTGCGGGATCCAGGCGTGTCGGCGGCCTTCGAGCTCCAGAAGTCACGCTGCTCGTTGCCTGGCGAATCCGACTGTCCCAGCTGCGATATGGTGACATCGAAATCGAAGTTGTTGACGCGGTTGACGTACTGGGTCTGGTCGATCAGCCGCAGCGTGGCGTCGACACCGATCTTGCGCAGATTGGCGATGTAGGGACTGGAAAGGACCTGGTCGGTGTCGTTCCAGCCGAGGATTTCGAACTTGAACGGCTCGCCCGTCTTGGCATTCACCATTTTGCCGCCCTTGATCACCCAACCGGCCTTGGCGAACAGATCGACCGCAGTCTTCAGATACTTACGCTCCGCCTGTGGCGAATCGTAGACCGGCAGCTTGAATTCCTGGGTGAAGATTTCGGGCGGCAGCTTGTCGCGATATTGCTCAAGGATCTCCAGTTCCTTGCCCTGCGGCAGTCCGCTCGATGCCAGTTCGGTGCCTTGGAAATAGCTTGATGTACGGGTATTGGAACCGAAGAACAGCGTGCGGTTCATCGACTCGAAGTCGAGCGGGTAAGTCAGCGCGGCGCGCACCAGGCGATCCCTGAACAACGGACGTCTCGTGTTGAGCATGAACGCCTGCATCGGTTCGGGTGAGGCGGTCTTGAATTCCTTCTTGATGACGTCGCCAGCCTGGACTGCCGGGAAATTATAGGCCGTGTTCCAGCGCCTCGAACTGTTTTCCGGCTTAATGTCATCCAGCCCGCCTTTGGTGAAGGCCTGCCACGCCGCATTATCGTCGAGAAAGTAGCTGAAACGCTGGGTGTCGAAGTTCTCCCGGCCGATCTTCACCGGCAGCTTGGCTGCCCAATAGTCGGGCACGCGCTGCCAGATGATTTCCGAGCCCGGCTTGAAGCTGGCGATCTTGTAGGCGGCGGACCCCAGCGGCGGCTCCAGCGTCGGCCTGGTGACGTCGCGCTTCTTTCCATTGGCGTCGGTACCTTCCCACCAGTGCTTCGGCAGCACGACGAGATCGCCGATGATTTTCGGCAACTCCCGATTGCCCTTCTGGCTGAAATGGAATTCGACTTCGCGATCCGAGATCGCGACGGCATCGGTGACATTCTCGAAATAGCGACTGTACATCGGGCTGTTGGCCTTCAGCACCTGAAACGACCAGATGACGTCGTCGGTGGTGATCGGCTGGCCGTCGTGCCACCTGGCCCGTGGATCCAGGCGGTAGGTCGCCGAGGAATAGTCGTCCGGATGTTTGTAGGCGTCGGCGATCAGCGGATGGCTGACGCTGCCCTCGTCGGTCGCCTGCTCCATCAGCGTGTCATAAAGCAGCCCGCCGCCGAACTGTGTGAAGCCGGCTGCCGGCGAACCCTGGACGATATAGGGATTGAAGCTGTCGAACGTGCCGAGCACCACCAAATTCAGCGTGCCGCCCTTCGGCGCATCGGGATTGACGTAGTCGTAGCGCTGGAAGTTGTTGCCATATTTGGATTCGCCGATCAGCGACGAGGTGGTGCGCCATTCGTCCGCGAAGGCTGCCTGCAGGCCGCCGGCAAAAGCCGCCATAACCAGCACCGATCTGAGAAACGTTCGGCCAACCGTCATGCCTTCTCCTCTTTGCGATAGCTATCAGCAGACAATCTAGATCATTTGACGCCTATGAAAACCGAGACAGGCCGGCTTTGTCGCCGCAGATGCGCTTTTCCCATTAAAAAAGCCGGGCTGAGCCCGGCTTTCCCAAAGATATGTCCATGACAATTGCGTTATTGCGCCGGTGCTGGTGCTGCACCCTCTGCAGGCTTTGCCGGCGCTGCACCCTCGGCGGGCGCGGCCGCTGAAGCGCCAGGCGTCGGCAGTGGCTTCGGATTGTCCGACAGCGTGCGCAGATAGGCGATGACGTTGGCGCGGTCCTCATCCTTCGGCAGGCCGGCAAAACCCATAGCCGTGCCCTTCACGTCCTTCTTGGGCGACAGGAGGAAGTGGTCGAGGTTCTCGTAGGTCCACTTCTCCGCGCCGGCCTTCGAATATTCCTTCATGCCAGCCGAATAGGCAAAGCCCTCGTGAGAGGCCACTGGACGATCGACGACGTCCCACAGATCGGGGCCGACCTTGTTAGGCCCTCCCTTTTCGCCGGAGTGGCAGGCCTGGCACTTCTTGAACACGGCGGCACCCGCCTCGACATTGGCGTTGGCCAGGAGGTCGGCGATCGGCTTGGCTTCTGCCGCCGGGGCTGCCGGGCCGCCCTCGGCAGGCTCCTCGGTCGCCTCGATGGCGAAGCCGGGTTTTTCCGATGCGGGGGAGGCGAACAGCGCATCGGACACGATGCCGACGGAGAACACGACGAACACGGTTCCGAGCAGCCCGCCGATCAGCTTGTTGATTTCGAAAGAGTCCATACGCCCCAGGCTCCCTTTTCCGGCGGACCAATCCGTCCACTCCGTCCGTCGGTAATCGTGAACCACCCCGCGAGGCGGTCAAATCGGGCGGAAACTAGGTCTTTTGCTCTGGCGTTGCAACACCTATAAGGGCGCTTCCAGTGAGACCTTTTGCCACTTTTCCCATCCTCTTTTTCGAACGCTTCGTCACCCGATGTCCACGCTCATCCTCATCCCGGCCCGCATGGCCTCGACCCGCCTGCCGGGCAAGCCGCTGGCCGACATCGCCGGCGCTCCGATGATCGTCCACGTCGCCCGCCGCGCCGCCGAGGCCGGGCTTGGCCGGGTGGTGGTCGCCACCGATACGCAAAGCGTGGCGGAAGCGGTGCGTGCGCACGGGTTCGAGGCGGTGATGACGCGGGCGGATCACGAATCGGGCTCCGACCGCATCTTCGAGGCGCTGGCCACGCTGGATCCAGGGCGCAAGGTCGAAACGATCGTCAATGTGCAAGGCGACCTGCCGACCATCGATCCCGAGATCATCAATGCCGCGCTGAGGCCTTTCGAGGATGCGACGGTCGACATCGCCACGCTCGGCATCGAGATCGTCCGCGACGAGGAAAAGACCAATCCGAATGTCGTCAAGATCGTTGGCTCGCCGCTGTCGGAGACACGGCTGCGGGCGCTCTATTTCACCCGCGCCACGGCACCTTGGGGCGAGGGGCCGCTCTATCATCACATCGGCCTCTATGCCTATCGCCGCTCAGCGCTCGAACGCTTCGTCGCGCTGAAGCCGTCGCCGCTGGAACGGCGCGAGAAGCTCGAGCAGTTGCGGGCGCTGGAGGCCGGCATGCGCATCGACGCCGAGATCGTGCAGTCCGCGCCGTTCGGCGTCGACACGCCGGACGACCTCGAACGCGCCAGAACCATCCTTTCAACCTGAGACATTTGGTCAACCCGAGACATTTGGCATGCCTGAAAAAACCAACAGAATATCCTTCCAGGGCGAGCCGGGCGCCAATTCAGACACCGCCTGCCGCAACATGTTCCCTGATATGGAGCGGTTGCCGTGCCCGACCTTCGAGGATGCCTTCAACGCGGTCGAGACCGGCAAGGCCGACCTCGCCATGATCCCGATCGAGAACACGATCGCCGGCCGCGTTGCCGACATCCACCATCTCCTGCCGGAATCGAAGCTGCACATCGTCGGCGAATATTTCCTGCCGATCCATTTCCAGCTGATGGTCTTGCCGGGCGTCAGGCGCGACGAGATCAAGACCGTGCACAGCCATATCCATGCGCTCGGCCAGTGCCGCAAATACATCCGCAAGAACGGCTGGAAGCCGGTGGTCGCCGGCGACACGGCGGGTTCGGCCAAGCTGGTCGGCGAGGTGAAGGATCGCACTATGGCGGCGCTTGCCCCGGCGCTGGCCGCGACGCTCTATGGGCTCGACATCATCGAGGAGAATGTCGAGGACACCGACAGCAACGTCACCCGCTTCGTCGTGCTGACGAAGAACAGGCAATGGGCGGAACGCCCATCCGACGCCGCCAAGATGATGACGACGTTCATCTTCCGCGTCCGCAACGTGCCGGCCGCGCTCTACAAGGCGATGGGCGGCTTTGCCACCAACGGCATCAACATGACCAAGCTGGAGAGCTACCAGCTCGGCGCCTTCACGGCGACGCTGTTCTATGCCGATATCGAGGGCCATCCCGACGATCCGCTGGTGAAGCTGGCGCTCGACGAGTTGCGCTTCTTCTCGCGCGAAATGCGGATCCTGGGTGTCTATCCCGCCAGCGAATCGCGCGAGCAATGGAAGGTGGCGGATTAGCTAGCATTCATCGAGAGCTCTGCGGCGTCCTGACCTGGCGCCTTGCCAGATGACGAGTGCCGGGCGACATTCCTCGCATGTGGCTCCTGAAACTGGCGCTCGCAGCCGCTGGATTGTATGCGGCGGTTGTCGCCGTCGCGTATGTGCTTCAGTCCTGGCTGATCTTTCCGGCCGGCTTTGCGGCTTTCGGACCCGATCTGCCGGCCGGGGCCCGCCATGTCGAGTTGGCGACGCAGGATGGCGAGCGCTTCGTTCTGGTGCGCCTGCCGGCAAGACAGGCCGAGCCACGCCCGCTCCTGCTGGGGTTCGCCGGCAATGCCTGGAATGCCGACGCGCTTGCCCTCATGCTGCACCAGCTATTCCCCGAACATGAGGTCGCGGCGCTGCACTACCGCGGATATGCGCCGAGCAGCGGAAGCCCGTCAGCCTCCGCCCTGTTCGAGGACGCCCGACGCGCCCATGACCACCTGGCCACCGACGCCAAAGCCGGCATCGTCGCCATCGGCCTTAGCCTCGGCGCTGCGGTTGCGGTCGATCTGGCGACCGTCCGGCCCTTGCGCGGCATTGTCATGGTGACGCCCTTCGACTCGCTGAAGGAACTCGCCGCCCACCACTATCCCTGGCTGCCGGTGCGCCTCTTGCTGCGGCACCGCATGGAGGCGGCAGAAACTCTGCGCGACCTCGATGTGCCCACGGCCGTCATCGTCGCCGAGAACGACACCATCGTTCCAGCGGCACGCTCGGCACCTCTGCGCGAGGCCGCCCGTGATTTGCGCAGCCACATCGCCATAGCGGCTGGCCACAACGACCTCTATGGCCATCCCGACTTCGCCGGCGCGCTACGCGCCTCCGTTGCGGCGGTCACGCACGATTGACGAGCACTGGGTGGCGAGCGGGCAAGCTCTGGCAGCGATTTGGCCGCAAATCGCGATGGGCCGTCAACCGCGCCGCGCCGCCTCGATCGCGGCGACGTCGATTTTCCTCATGGTCATCATGGCATCAAACGCGCGCTTTGCTTCGTCGCCGCCAGCCGCCAGCGCTTCAGTCAGGACGCGCGGCGTGATTTGCCAGGAAACGCCCCACTTGTCCTTGCACCAGCCGCACGCGCTCTCCTGGCCGCCATTGCCGACGATGGCATTCCAGTAGGGGTCGGTCTCCTCCTGATCGTCGGTGGCGATCTGGAACGAGAAGGCTTCGTTGTGCTTGAAAGCGGGACCACCGTTGAGGCCGAGACAAGGAATGCCCGCAACTGTGAAGTCGACCGTCAACACGTCGCCCTCCTTGCCGGCTGGGTAGTCACTGGGTGCATGGTGCACGGCACTCACCACGCTGTCAGGAAAGGTCGCGGAGTAGAAGCGGGCGGCAGCCTCGGCGTCCTTATCGTACCAGAGGCAGATCGTATTCTTCGCCATTGCGGGTTCCTTTCGCCTTGAAGCCAAGATTTCGGCCTTCCCCATCCGCTCCCTTCCGAAATAGGTAGCCAATCGCTTTTCTCCACCCCGGAAGCGTCCGGCCCGCCCCGGCGATCGCAAAGGGCAGCTTACCCTAGCGTCGCGGTCCGCTTTGGGCGGACAGACATTCTCGTTGTTTCCCAAAGCGGACGTTCGCGCGATGACTGGTGTTGGCCCTTTTGCACACCATCACGAGCCGACCGGCCATGTACATGACGGCGGGTCGCGGAAGGTGTTTCAATTGAAAGCAGACTCCTGCCCTCCTGAAATCAGAATGTAACGCCCTCCGCGAATTTTTGGCCCCCGCCGTCGTTCGCATCGGATCGACCGAGCGGACGGAATTTGAGTCAACACGGAGTTTGTCACCCTGACTACGAAGAAAACAGGCAGGCCGACCGCGCCACGGATCGTTGGTCTTCGCCACGTCGGCATGGTCGCCGAAAACCCGGCTGCGCTTGCGCGATTTTATGAGGATGTCCTCGGCCTTCAGGTGGTCGGCGGCAGTGGCGAAGAAAACCCGTTCGGCGCCACCGCCTTCCTGAGCAGCGATCCGGCCGAAGAGTCCCATCAGATCGCTATCTTCACCAATCCTGCCTTGCGCCACATCGCATTCAAGGTCGGCACATTGGCCGATCTGCGCGCCGCCTACACGCGCATCGTCGACATGGGGCTGCCGATTAAGATGGCCTTCAATCACGGTGTATCGCTTGCGTTCTATTTCGAAGACCCTGAGGGAAATCTTGTCGAAGTCTACTGGCCGACCGGCATGGCCTTCGACCAGCCCTACGGGGATCCGCTCGATTTGACGCTGCCGGAAGAGGCATTGCGGCAGAGGGTCGAGCAACTGGTGCGGCAGGCGAGTGAACAGGTTCCGGTATCTCTGCCGTCTGCATCCGCGTCATAGCGCGGAGCGGTCGCTCCTTCACCCCTCCTACCATTCAATTCTCACTCCTGACGAGGAAATGACGACACCTCTACCGCGGACGCGTACTGCTGGCTTGCGCAGATCGGATTGATCGATAAGGCGGCTCTGCCGATCCTCGGCGCGACGCAATCGCGCGCGCTGATGCCGTCCGCCACAGGGAATTATCAACTCAACAAGTTGATGTATTTCAAATGAAACAGTCAAGACATACGGCGAAAACATTGTGGTGGTAGCCAAGCTGCCTCGGGACGTGGAAGCGAGTAAATATTTCCATCGCAGACTCACTTTCTACGTCAGCCAAAGCCGAGATATTTCGTGGAAGCCCAGGAATACAGGAGAGCATCCAGATGAGCTCAAGATCAGCAACCTTTGTCGCGTCTGCAATCGCGATCATAACTACCACCGCCGCCGCTCCGACCGCTCCGCTGACACCGGCGGAGGCAGCGCGGATCGACGCATCGTCGTTCCCCGCGCCCGGCGAGCCGAGCCTTGCCGAAATCCGCCATGCAACGGAGCGATTCCGCAACGTCAACGTCGCGCTCGCGGAGGGCTACATCCGCGATCCTGCCAACATGTGCGAGACCGCCGAAATGACGGGACAGCCGCAGAAATTAGGGGCTATGGGCCTCCACTACTTTCGCCCCGATATGCTCGGCATCACCGCTCCGCCCAATCCGCGCGTCGACGGCACCGGCACGCACACGGACTTCGGCAAGCCCGCGGTCCTCGTCTACGAGCCGCAGGCCGACGGATCGCTCGAGCTGATCGCGGTGGAGAATCTCGTCTTCGCGAAAGCGTGGAAGGAAGCCGGCCACGACGCCCCGCCTTCCTTCTACGGCGTTCCCTGGGACACCATGATCGACGACCCGACGACGCCCGCGGATGAGGCGCATAATTTCGAGCCGCATCACGACCGGCACGTCTGGCTCTATCGAGAAAACCCGAACGGCATCTTCGCCCAGTTCAACCCGCGGGTGACCTGTGAGCACCACAACTCCGGTGCGTCCCACCAGCATGCGTCAGGCCAGTGATAAGCGGCGACCTGGCTTACCTGCTCGCGCCGAGCGGCAGGTGAGCCAGGCGTCGTCTGTTCGAACTTGCTCGTTCAGAGCGATTGGATTTTTGGTCCTAGGTCAGCGGCTCGTAGTCGATCTCGAGAAACGCCTCGACCTCCGGGATCCAGCGATCGCGGACGAAGGCGACGTGGTCAGGATGGTCGTTGTAACGGGAATAGGCGGCCTCGTCGGCGAACTCCATCGAGAAGCCGAAGCGATAATCGTTCTTCGGACTGACTTGCCGCAACTGCTCGAATTTCTCGACACCCGATATCGCCGCGAGCACTTTCGCATCAGTGAGGAATTTCACCTCCTCGGCCGAGTTCTCCCTGTGCTTCAGCCTGAACACCACAGTGTGACGGATCAATTTCTGCTCCCCATAGCGTTTACGCGCTGTCGGCCCAGGCGCGGATCAGGTGATGGACAAATGATCACCACCGGGTCGGTGCGCGGAAAATGCTCGGTGCCGCAGGCCGGGCAGTGTCGCTTGTAGCCGCCCGCCCGCATTTCGACTAGGCGAAAAAGCCATCGAAATTCAAACGGCGCAGTTCGATAGCCTTCTTTCCAAAGCCATGGATGCAGACGCAAGCAACGGAATTCACCCATCCGTATGCCATCCGTAAGTGCGCTTCTCGCATGGTCGTGCGGGCACAATTCACTGCTCGGAGGTTCACCATGCATGACGTTTCATCTTCCCATCTCTCAGGCAGCATTTCGCGAGACATGTTTGTTTCTTTCGTCCGCGACCTGCTGGGCAGCTATCCGAATCCAGACGAACCGCAGCCGCGAGGTCCCTGGGATCCAATCATCTTTGCCGCCTTGCAGCGAATGGCATGGTTCGGTCCACATCCGGAGCCCTGGCACTCACTGTTTCACGTCATCGCCCAGCGGCATCCTGAACTGTGGGATATCCTTGGCGGCCCCCTGGTTCGGGCGGCGCTCAATCCGCAGCCGCTACCGCCCCGCATCGCCTTCGCCGCCGCTCTGGCCGACGGGTTGATAGAGCGCGCAGCGTCTGCTCAGGAAATCGCGGACTGGCTGCCGCAGCAGGGGGAACAGCGCGGCATCATCATCGTCAGCGGCCGTCTTCTGCAGTATGTCGACGATCTTTGCGGCAACGGCCTCAGGCTCAAATTCCCTAAGCCCGTTCCACCGCCGCCGTGGTGGCAGGAGCAGTTGAGTGGCGCCGACCTGGCGGTAATGGGCGTCCGGTTCGAGAGCGCGGCAGCGCAGGTTGTCAACGAGGCGCTCGGAGGCGCATTCCGTCAGGCCGGCGTCAAACTTATTCAGACCGGGCTATCGAAGTTCCAATAGCGGCAGACGGGCGATCGCTATGGCCGACCTGCAGCATTCTTGCCCGGATTGAAGTGTTGTGGTGGGGCGGATTTGGGTCAGGGTCGAGGGTTCGGTGCAGTTGCAATATCGCTGCAACCGCGCCGAAGCCCGAAGGCTCTGACCCAAATGGCCCAGTCATTTTGGTCCCACAAACCTTTACGCGCTGTCGGCCCAGGCGCGGATGAGGTTATAGGCGATCGCCCCCTTCGGCGGCGTGACCAGGCCGCCCGGATGCTCGCGGGCCAGCATCGAGAGCACCTCGTCGCGAAAGAACCAGCGGCAGTCTTCCAGCTCGTTGAGGTCGGCCTGGATGTCGTCGTTGAGCGGCTCGCCGAAGCAGCCGATCATCAGCGAATAGGGAAACGGCCAGGGCTGGCTGGCGTGGTAGACGACGCGGCCAAGCCTGATGCCGGCCTCCTCCAGCGTTTCACGGCGCACAGCCGCCTCGATCGTCTCGCCCGGCTCGATGAAGCCGGCAAGCGCCGAATACATCCCCGGCGCGAAATGCCGGCCGCGGCCAAGCAGGCATTTTTCGCGCGTCGCCGTCAGCATGATCGCCACCGGATCGGTGCGCGGAAAATGCTCGGTGGCGCAGGCCGGGCAAAGCCGCTTGTAGCCTCCGGCCCGCATTTCGGCTTCATTGCCGCATTTGCTGCAGAAGCGGTGGCTGGCATGCCAGGCGAGCAGCGCCGCCCCTTGCGCCATGGCGCCGGCCGCCGCTTCGTCGATCAGCCCCTGCATGTAGACCGAGCGATAGTCGATGGCCTTGATCGTCTCCGGCAATTGTTCGGGATCGATGCCTGCCGGAACGGCGAGTACCGGGCCGCTGTCGGAAAAACCGAGCAGGACGCCATGGTCGAGCGACGCCTGGAGCGGCTGGCTCTCCTCGGCGCCGAACCAGGGGTCGAAGCCGTCGCCAACGAGCTTCAGATAAAGGCGCCCGCCATGCATCAGCAAAAGCCTGGCTGAGGGATCGGCGAGTGCCTTTTCGACGGAATCGTCGGCGCGGTTTTCGGATTGCCGGTCGATCATATTGCCGGCGAAGCCGACGAACTGGCTCGGCTCGCGCAAGGGCGCGTCAAACAGGCGGAAGCTCATGGGAGACTCTGGATTCCAGGATGGACACGGGACAGGCTTATAGCGCCGCCTTTATCTGTTGCGCAAACCGGCGCAGGTCCGGGCGCTGATAAGGCTCGCGCAGGCCGTGGCCCCACACCGGGCCCGGCCAGCCGGGATCACCTTCCGAGCGCGCGATGACATGGACATGCAACTGGCGCACGATGTTGCCGAGTGCGCCGGTGTTGATCTTGGTGCAGCCAGTCACCCTCTTCAGAGCCTGCGCCACCATATTGGTCTCGAAGGTCAGCATCGCCTGGTCGAGCGGCGTCAAATCGTGGATTTCCTCCACACCCGGTCGCTGCGGCACCAGAAGCAGCCACGGCCAGCGGCGATCGTTCATCACCCGCAACTCGCACAGCCCGAGCCACATCAACTGTTCGCTGTCCGTCTCCAGACGAGCATCCAGCGTGAATCCGGCCTTGAGGCCCGGCAACATCGGCGTTTCCTTCGCTTTTGTAGTGTTTTTTAAACGTCATGAACGCTAAAGCGGCTGCCGGGGGGCCGCAAGAGGGCGGCAAGCGAATCATTGCTCCGTGACGGCAGTTATGCTATTGATTTGGGCATGGTGCTGATTTGCGCCGATGACCCGCCTTCCGAGGCGGGTTTTTTGTTTCAGCTTTCGGCGTCACCCCTGCTGATTGATCCTGCGCACTTGCATTTCATCGCCGAATTGCCGATATGGAGAACGGGAGGTTGGTGGTGGACGGTCCACTCGCCAACCGGGTCAGGTCCGGAAGGAAGCAGCCCTAACGAGCCCGGAACGGGTCATTGTTCCAGCCTCCCGCCTCTTCGCCTTTCTCCCGCGACATTGACGGCGCCAAGCCCTGCGGGCGAAACTATGCGCAGGAATCGGCCGCCTGCAGCGGCGGCCCTTGGAGCTTTACGGGCGAATGAGCGAAGCCGGAAATTCGGGAACGGAAAAGGCCGCCGCCTATCGCGTTCTGGCGCGCAAATACCGTCCTGCGAACTTCTCCGAGCTGATCGGCCAGGAGCCGATGGTCCGCACCCTCACCAACGCCTTCGCCACCGGCCGCATCGCCCAGGCCTGGATGCTGACCGGCGTGCGCGGTGTCGGCAAGACGACGACGGCGCGCATACTCGCGCGGGCGCTCAACTACAAAACATCGACCGTCGACCAGCCTTCGGTCGATCTTGCCGTTCCGGGTGAGCACTGCCAGGCGATCATGGAAGGCCGCCATGTCGACGTCATCGAGATGGACGCCGCCTCGCACACCGGCATCGACGACATCAGAGACATCATCGAGCGCGTGCGCTACGCGCCGGTGTCGGCGCGCTACAAGGTCTACATCATCGACGAAGTGCACATGCTCTCGACCCAGGCCTTCAACGGCCTGCTGAAGACGCTGGAAGAGCCGCCGCCGCACGTCAAATTCATCTTCGCCACCACCGAAATCAGAAAAGTTCCGATCACCGTTTTGTCGCGCTGCCAGCGCTTCGACCTCAGGCGTATCGATGCCGGCGCGCTGGTCGCGCATCTCTCCTCGATTGCCGGCAAAGAAGGCATTGCGGTCGATGACGACGCGCTGGCGATGATCGCCCGTGCGGCCGAAGGCTCGGCACGCGATTCGCTGTCCATCCTCGACCAGGCGATCGCCCATGGCAGCGGTACTGTCAGTGCAGAGGCGGTGCGCGCCATGCTCGGGCTGGCCGACCGCGCCCGGATCGTCGACCTGTTCGAACATGTGATGAAGGGCGACGTGGCGGCCGCGCTGGCCGAGTTCCGCAACCAATACGACACCGGCGCCGATCCGGCCGCGGTGCTGACCGATCTTGCCGAGTTCAACCACCTCGTCACTCGGCTGCGCTTCGTGCCGACAGCCCTCGACGACGCCTCGCTGTCCGAGGACGAGCGCCGGCGCGGCGCCGACTTCGCCAAGGCACTGTCGGTCAGGGTGCTGTCGCGGACCTGGCAGATGCTGTTGAAAGGCATTCCCGAGGTGCAGTCTTCCAATCGGCCGGTCAGCGCCGCCGAAATGGTGCTGATCCGGCTGGCGCATGCCGCCGACCTGCCGACGCTGGACGAGGCGTTGAAATCGCTGGAGGCCGGAGCATCGGTGCCGAATGGCGCGCCACACTCAAATGGCGCGCCTGCAAGCTCTGGTCCGGCAAATACTGGCCCGGCAAGTCCCGGCCCAGCAAGTGCCGGTAATGGCGGCGGCGCCAGCGCCGTGGCGCAGACGCGGATGCCGACGGCCAATGGCGGCGCGCAGATCATGCGGCTGGTCGAGGCCGAGCCGATGCCGGCGGCCTTCATTCCGGCGCCGGAGCCGGTTGCGGATGCGCCGGCGGTGCCGGTGAAATCGCTGGCCGACATCGTCGCGCTTGCCGACGCCCAGCGCGACATGGCCTTCAAGGTGCTGGTGAAGCGCTGCGTGCGCCTGGTGCGCATCGAGCCGGGCCGCATCGACGTCAGCCTGACCGATGACGCGCCGAAGATGCTGCTCAATGAGCTGACCGCCAAATTGCGCGCCTGGACCGGCCGCAGCTGGCTGGTGTCGCTGTCGAAGGAAGAGGGCGGCCAGACACTGGCCGAGATGGAATCGACCAAACGCGAAAACGCCCTCCTCGATGCCAAGAGCGACCCGACCGTCGCCGCCATCCTGGCGCGGTTTCCCGGCGCCAAGATCATCGACGTGCGCATTCCCGACGCACCGGAAGCCGATGCGGTAGAGGCCGAAGTTCCGGTCGAGCCGGCGGCGGACGACGACGAAACCTGATACAGATCAATCTAGAGGACCACGCGATGAAAGATCTTCTCGGCCTGATGGGCAAAGCGAAGGAAATGCAGGCCAAGTTCCAGGCCATGCAGGACGAGATCGCCACGCTGGAAGCCACCGGGCAGGCCGGCGGCGGCTTGGTCAGCGTGACGCTGACCGGCAAATTCGAGATGAAGTCGCTGAAAATCGACCCGTCTCTGTTCAAGGAGGACGAGGTCGAGATTCTGGAGGATCTGCTTCTCGCCGCCCACAATGACGCCAGGGCCAAGGTCGAGCAGATGATGCAGGAAAAGACCCAGGCACTGACCGCGGGACTGCCGATACCCCCGGGAATGAAGCTGCCGTTCTAGATCTGAGCTTTAGCGTTCAGCGGCGCCATGACCAAAGAGCCATCAGCCAGGTTGATAGAGCAGCGCCTCCGAAACAGGATCTATGAGATCCTGGAGATCCTGGCCGACTGCGACGCGGGCGTGAATCTCGTTGGAATCAATGGCTATTTCAATCTTTTCGACGATTTCCTCCATCGTCCGTCCATCGAATCCGGCATGTCCGTCCTGTCGAAGGATGAACGTGCCATCGTGCTGGAAATCGCCCATCTTCTAGAAGAAGCCTGCGTGGCTATGCCCGATTTCACCAAGGCTGAGTTCGTCGAAAGCGGCTGGCCGCGGCAGATTGCGCCGAAAGCGACGGTCGCACGGATGCTGTTCCTGCAACGCGGGCTGTTTTCGGAGGAGTTCGATGAGGCCGAACCCGGGCAACGGTTCGTGCCGTCAGCCAGTTAAATCTGCCCTCTATCGGGTGTGTCTGTTCTGCCACTTTCCGCTTAATAACGCTTTAGCCATCTTTTTGCCTGAAAGTGTCTCATTCTTGCCGCAGCCTGGGCGGGCTGGCAGCAGAAACGAGGGGATACCTGTTGATCTCTACCCGATGGAAGATGCCGTTGTTGCTCGGCGTCGTCACGTCTCCGCTGTTTTTGGCCGCCTGCAGTCAGACCACCTCGCATGGCCTGTCCGTGGCCAGTCTGACCGATGCCGTCAGGTCCCGGCCCTCCAGTCACACAGCGAAGGACAAGGAGTGCCTCCAGCGCGCGATGTTCTTCGAATCCAACCGGTCGAGCCGTGACGGCATGATTGCCGTTGGCACCGTGGTCATGAACCGGCTGCGCTCCGGCAAGCACGGCAACACCATCTGTCAGGTGGTCGGCGAGCGCGGGCAGTTTGCGCCGGGCGTGATGACACGGCGGATGAATTCGAAGGCGATGCCCGATGTCGAGGAGGCCGCCGAGGCGGTGCTCAAGGGCGAGCGCAAGGCCAAGCTGAAGAACACGATGTTCTTTCACACCGCCGGCCTGCGCTTCCCCTACAAGAACATGCACTACACGATGGTTGCCGGCGGCAACGCCTTCTATGAAAAGCGCGGCCGGAACTGGAAGCCGCTGCCGGACGAGCCCACGGTCGCGGTGGCACAAGCCACGCCGCGGGCGCCGGCGGCCACCGCTCCGGTGACGCTCGTCGCCTCCGCGGCGCCGGTTCCCAAAGCAACACCCGCCAAGGCAACCTATGTGACCGCGATCGCATCGCAGCCGGTAAAGCCGACTCTGGAGAAGGTGACGCCACAGAAGGCGACCCTTGTTGCGATGCAAGAACCGATGCAGGAGCCGGACGCGGCCCGTTTCGGCGGCACGGCCGACACCCGGCCTGTCACCTCGTTCCCGGCCGCGTCGGCCGAGCCGACAATGGCGTTTGAATCGACCCCCGAGAACACCGACGCCATCGGTGCGATGATCGCCGGCCAGACCCGGCCGCTGGAAGAAAACTGAGGCGGTCGACGTCGGCGCCGCCCCTCATCTGGCTGCCATCTTCTCCCCGTATTAGTGACGGGGAGAAGGACGCTCTCGTCGATGATTTCGCCAATCGTCAGCCTTGCAGGAAGGGTGCCGAGGTCGCGGTCTGCCCTTTCTCCCCGTCACTATACGGGGAGAAATGCCCGGCAGGGCAATGAGGGGCGGCGCAAGCCGACGCGATTGTCCCGCAGCAGCGTCGTTGCGTTGAACATCACCCGCCGCTGCGGTGTTTCAAAACCCATTGAAAAATCCTAAACCGATGCGATGTCGAAGCGAATCGCCGGTCCCGAGATCGAACGCCTGATCCAGCTCCTGGCCAAGGTGCCGGGGCTCGGTCCCCGTTCGGCCAGGCGAGCCGCACTCCACCTCATCAAGAAGAAGGAGCAGCTGCTGGCGCCGCTCGCCGCCGCCATGAGCGAGGCGGTCGACAAGGTGCGCATCTGCTCGACCTGCGGCAATGTCGACACGTCCGACCCCTGCATGATCTGCACCGATCCGCGCCGTGACCCCGGCACGCTCATCGTCGTTGAGGACGTGGCCGATCTGTGGGCGCTGGAGCGGGCGGCCGCCATGAATGTCCGCTACCATGTGCTCGGCGGCTCGTTGTCGCCGCTCGACGGCATCGGCCCCGAGCAGCTCAACATTCGCTCGCTGGTCGACCGCGTCGCCGGCGGCGAGGTCAAGGAGGTGATCCTCGCCGTCAACGCCACGGTCGAGGGCCAGACCACCGCGCACTATCTCACCGACCAATTGTCCGGCTTCGACATCAAGGTAACGCGGCTGGCGCATGGCGTGCCGGTCGGCGGCGAGCTCGACTATCTCGACGAAGGCACGCTGGCCGCGGCGCTGCGCTCGCGTACAGCGTTTTGAGGCGATTGGGGGAGGGGTATTCTTGAGATGATTGCATTCTTTCGCGCCCCTCTCTGTCCTGCCGGACATCTCCCCCACACGGGGGGAGATCGGACGTCACGCCGGCTTTCGCTAACCTTCAACGCTGGAGAAAAGCTGCCATCGCCAAAGCTGCCAATCTCCCCCCAAGTGGGGGAGATGTCCGGCAGGACAGAGGGGGGCGCGACAGAACGTCGACTTTGCGGATTGGCGTTCTTTCTTGCTACGCTCGTTGCCCTCCTCCTCGCCACCCCCGCCTCCGCAGCAAAAATCGACGACCAGTTTCACGCCTGGCTGCAAGGCGACCTCTGGCCCGAAGCCAATGCCAAAGGCATCTCCAGAAAAACCTTCGACGCCGCCTTCGACGGCGTCAAGCCGAACCTCAAACTGCCCGACCTGGTGATGCCGGGCAAAAAAGCGACGACACCGCAGAAGCAGCATCAGGCGGAGTTCGGTTCGCCCGGCGCCTATTTCGCCGAAAAGACGGTTCGCGCCGTCACATCAGGCGGTCGGTCGCGCGCGGCGGCCAATGCCAGGACGATCGCCGCGATCGAGAAACGCTACGGCGTGCCGGACGAGGTGCTGCTGGCGATCTGGGGCCGCGAGACCGGCTTCGGCGCGGCGAAAATGCCTTACGATGCTTTCGAAGTGCTGGGCACCAAGGCGTTCATGGCGACCAGGAAGGACTTCTTTCGCACCGAGTTGCTCGCAGCGCTCGAGATCGTCGAGCGTGGGCTGGCCCCTGTCAGCGCGATGAAGTCGTCCTGGGCAGGCGCGCTCGGCCAGCCGCAGTTCATGCCGAGTTCGTTCCTGAACCATGCCGTCGATTTCGATGGCGATGGTCGGGCCGACATCTGGAACTCGGTGCCGGACACGCTGGCCTCGATCGCCAACTATCTCGTCCACTATGGTTGGGTGAAGGGCCGCGGCTGGGGTTTCGAGGTGACTGTGCCTGAAACGGTTTCCTGCTCGCTCGAAGGTCCGGACCAGGGCAAGAGGATTTCCGAATGGGCTGATATGGGCATCAAGCGGGTCGCGGCAAAGCCGTTTCCGGCGCGCGAGTTGAAGGCCGAAGGCTTTCTTTTGATGCCGGCCGGCCGTAGCGGCCCGGCCTTCATCGTCACGCCCAATTTCTACGTGCTGAAGCAATACAACACCAGCGATCTCTACGCCCTGTTCATCGGCCACGGCGCTGATCGCATCGCCCATGGCGACAGCAATTTTTCCGGCAGCTGGGGCGCGGTCGGCGGGCTCCACAGGTCGGACATCGCCACCTTGCAGCGCGCACTGGAGGCCGAGGGCTACGATGTCGGCAGCGCCGACGGCCTGCCCGGTTTCAAGACGCGCCGCTCGATCGGCAAGTGGCAGGCCGGGAACGGTCGCGCCGCCACCTGTTTTCCCGACGCCGACTTGGTCACCGCGTTGAAATAGCTGCACTCCGGGTGTCGCGCCACGGCCGTGGTGGCTGCCCGATCTGGTCCAACCAACAGCTTTGCAAATGCTCGTTGCCGTGCTTGAAAGCGCCGGATATGGTGAGGCGGAACTGGGCAAAAATTGCCGCGACAACCGGTCCAGGGGCCATCGTTCGGTTAGAGCGCCGCGCGTCCGTTGGACGCGCAAAGGACGCTCTAAGACTTTGGACTACACATCGTGCTTTCCGAAAATCGATTCCGATTTTCGGGCCGATGTGGCAAAGAACGCTGCAACCCTGAGCCGGGAACTCAGGTCAACAAAACAGGGAACAGTTAAAAATGATGATGGAAAAGTTTGCTCTACGCTCCCGCTTCTTGCTCGCGGGCGCAGCCATGTCCGCGCTGCTTCTGGCCGGCGCGCCTGCCTTTGCCGTGACGCCCGCCGACACGCTGGTCGAGGGTTTCGCGATCGACGACATCATCTCCATGGATCCGGGCGAAGCGTTTGAGCTGTCGACCGCCGAGGTCACCGGCAACACCTACGATCTGCTCGTCCGCCTCGACTTGAGCGATACGTCCAAGGTCAAGGGCGATCTCGCCGAAAGCTGGACGGTCTCCGACGACGGCCTGGTCTATACTTTCAAGCTCAAGCCCGGCCTGAAATTTGCCTCGGGCAATCCGATCACGGCGGCGGACGTCGCCTATTCGTTCGAGCGCGCCATCAAGCTCGACAAGAGCCCGGCCTTCATCATCGGACAGTTCGGCATCAATGGCGACAACGTTGCCGATAAAGCCAAGGCTGTCGATGACACGACGTTCCAGTTCACTGTCGACAAAGCCTATGCGCCGAGCTTCGTCTTGAACTGCCTGTCGGCGACCGTCGCCTCGGTCGTCGATGCCAAGCTCGTCAAGGAGCATGTCGCCGCGGTCACGCCGAGCGCCGACTACAAATACGACAATGACTTCGGCAACGCGTGGCTGAAGACCGGCTATGCCGGCTCGGGCGCCTTCAAGCTGCGCGAATGGCGGGCCAATGAGGTCGTCGTCATGGAGCGCAACGACAATTATCACGGCGAAAAGGCCAAGCTTGCCCGCGTCATCTACCGCAACATGAAGGAAAGCTCGGGCCAGCGCCTGGCGCTCGAGGCCGGCGACATCGACGTTGCCCGCAATCTGGAGCCGAACGACCTCGACGCCATCGCCAAGAATGCCGATCTCACCACCACCAGCGCGCCGAAGGGCACGGTCTATTACATCAGCCTCAATCAGAAGAACCCGAATCTCGCCAAGCCCGAGGTTCGCCAGGCCTTCAAATATCTCGTCGACTATGATGCCTTGAGCTCGACCATCCTCAAGGGCATCGGTGAGATCCACCAGACCTTCCTGCCCAAAGGCGTGCTCGGCGAACTGGACGAGAACCCGTTCAAATTCGATCTCGCCAAGGCCAAGGAACTGCTCGCCAAGGCCGGTCTCGCCGACGGTTTCAGCGTCACCATGGACGTGCGCAACACCCAGCCGGTGACCGGCATGGCGGAATCGTTCCAGCAGACGCTGGGACAGGCCGGCGTCAAGCTGGAGATCATTCCCGGCGACGGCAAGCAGACGCTGACCAAATACCGCGCCCGCAACCATGACATCTATATCGGCCAGTGGGGCCAGGATTATTTCGATCCAAACTCCAACGCCCAGACTTTCGCCAGCAACCCCGACAATTCGGATGAAGGCAAGACCAAGACGCTGGCCTGGCGCAACGCCTGGGACATTCCGGACTTGAGCAAGGAAACCGAAGCAGCCTTGCTCGAGAAGGATCCGGCCAAGCGCGCCGCAATGTACCAGGATCTGCAGAAGAAGATCCTCGAAACCAGTCCTTTCATCATCGTTCACCAGCAGCTGGAAGTGGCCGGCCTGCGCAAGAACCTCAAGGGCTTCGCGCTCGGCCCGAGCTTCGACACCAACTTCGTCGGCCAGATCTCCAAGGATTGATGCCGGCGGACGCGCCGCATGAGCACTGTTGAAAGCGAAGCGACGGCAGGGCGCGGCAGCGCCCGTGCTGTCGCTGTCGCGTCGTCGATCGCCCGCTTCCTGGTCATCGCGGTAACCACCTATCTCGGTCTTCTCGCGGTGACCTTCTTCATCGGCCGGGTGATCCCGATCGACCCGGTGCTGGCGGTGCTCGGCGACCGGGCGCCGGCCAATGTCGTCGAGCGCACACGCCGCGAGATGGGGCTCGACCTGCCGCTGATCGAGCAGTTCTACATCTATGTGAAGAATGCCCTGAACGGCAATTTCGGCACATCGGTGCTGACCACCAATCCGGTGATGACCGACATCCGCCGCGCCTTTCCGGCGACGATCGAGCTGGCGACGCTGGGGACGCTGATCGGTTCGGTGATCGGCGTGCCGCTCGGCGTGCTGGCCGCCGTCAAGCGCGGCAGCATCATCGACCAGATCGTGCGCATCATCGGCCTGGTCGGCTACTCCGTGCCGATCTTCTGGCTGGGATTGCTGGCGCTTGTGCTGTTCTATGCCAAGCTGCAATGGGTGGCTTTTCCCGGCCGCCTCGACATCGTCTACGAATACACCTTCACGCCGATCACCGGCTTCTATCTTCTGGATGCTCTGTGGCAGCGGCAGTGGGATGTGTTTTTCGATGCCTTTCGCCACATCATCCTGCCGGCCTCGTTGCTCGGCTATTTCTCGCTTGCCTATGTCAGCCGGATGACTCGCTCGTTCATGCTGAACGAGCTTGCCCAGGAATACATCGTCGCAGCGCGCGCCAAAGGCCTGTCGGAGACACGCATCATCTGGGGGCACGCGCTGCGCAACGCGGCGGTGCCGATGGTCACCGTGATTGCGCTTTCCTATGCCGGCCTGCTCGAAGGCTCGGTGCTGACCGAGACCGTGTTTTCATGGCCGGGTATCGGCCTCTACATCACCAATTCCCTGCAGAACGCCGACATGAACGCGGTGCTCGGCGGCACCATCGTCATCGGCTCGGTCTTCATCGGCATCAATCTCCTGTCCGACCTGCTCTACCGAGTGCTCGATCCGAGGACCAAAGTGAGATGAGCGCAGAGGCGATACAAAGCCGTCGCGACTGGCTGCTCAGCGAGCGGCCGGCATCGCGCATGCAGGCAAGGCTCGGCCGCGCCTATGTGGCGTGGCGGCGCTTTTCCGCCAACCGGCTGGCGTTTCTCGGCCTGCTCATCATCATCGCTTTGCTGGTGGTCGCGGCCTTTGCCGATGTGCTGGCGCCCTATTCGCCGACAATCGGCGACCTCAAGGGCTCGCGCCTCCTGGCGCCGAGTGCCGAGCATTGGTTCGGCACCGACGACCTCGGCCGAGACATCCTTTCGCGCGTCATCTTCGGCTCGCGATGGACGCTCTACGTCGTCATTCTCGTCGCCGTCATTGCCGCCCCTATCGGCCTGCTGGTCGGCACGGTCGCCGGCTATGCCGGCGGCTGGATCGATGCGATCCTGATGCGCATCACCGACATCTTTCTGGCCTTTCCGAAGCTGATCCTGGCGCTGGCCTTTGTCGCCGCACTTGGCCCCGGCATCGAGAACGCAGTGCTCGCCATCGCCATCACCTCGTGGCCGCCTTACGCGCGCATTGCCCGCGCCGAAACGCTCACCGTGCGCAATTCGGATTACATCAAGGCGGTGCAATTGATGGGTGCCTCGCCGTTCCGCATCGTGCTTCGCCACATCATGCCGCTCTGCATCTCGTCGCTGATCATCAGGGTGACGCTCGACATGGCCGGCATCATCCTGACCGCCGCCGGTCTCGGCTTCCTCGGCCTCGGCGCGCAACCGCCGCTGCCGGAATGGGGCGCGATGATCGCGTCGGGCCGCCGCTTCGTGCTCGACCAGTGGTGGGTGGCCGGTGCGCCGGGCTTTGCCATCCTCATCGTCAGCCTCGGCTTCAACCTGCTCGGCGACGGCCTGCGCGATGCGCTCGACCCCCGGAGTGGTGATCAATGAGTAGCGACCAATGAGCACGCTGCTGGAGGTCGACGATCTGCGCGTCACCTTTCCGACGCGCACCGGCCTGATCGAGGCAGTGCGCGGCGTCTCCTTCTCGCTTGGTCGCGAGCGGCTCGGCATCGTCGGCGAGAGCGGTTCCGGCAAGTCGCAGACCGGCCGCGCCATCATGGGCCTGACCCCGACGCAGGCCGAGGTCACTGCCAACAAACTTGCCTTCGACGGCATCGACCTGCTTGCAGCGCCGCCCCGCGACCGCCGGGCGCTGCGCGGAAAACGCATCGCCATGATCCTGCAGGATCCGAAATACTCGCTCGACCCGGTGATGAGCATCGGCCGCCAGATCGTCGAGACGCTGCGCACGCATGAGAAGGCCGGCAAGGCCGAAGCCCGCGACCGCGCGCTCGCCATGCTGGAGGCCGTGCAGATCCGTGATCCGGCCCGTGTCTTCGACCTGCATCCGCACGAGGTCTCGGGCGGCATGGGCCAGCGCGCCATGATCGCCATGATGCTGATTGCCGGGCCGGAAATGATGATCGCCGACGAGCCGACCTCGGCGCTGGACGTCACCGTGCAGCTCGACGTGCTCGGCATCCTCGACAAGCTGGTCAGCGAGCGCGGCATGGGGCTGATCTTCATCTCGCACGATCTGCGCCTGGTCTCGTCCTTCTGCGACCGGGTGATCGTCATGTATGCCGGCAAGGTGGTCGAGCAGCTGGCGGCGTCGGAGCTCGGCCGCGCCCAGCATCCCTATACGCGCGGGCTGCTCAACTGCATGCCCAAGATCGGTGCCGACCGCCACCCGCTGCCCGTGCTCGACCGCAAGCCGGAGTGGGCGGCATGACTTCGGCCCTTTCCGTCGACAGGCTGGAGGTGATCTTCGACCGTTTTCGCGCGCTGAAGGGCGTCAGCCTCGACGTGCTGTCAGGCGAATCCTTCGGCCTGGTCGGCGAATCCGGCTCCGGCAAATCGACGCTTCTCAGGGCAATCGCCGGCCTCGCACCGGCCGCTTCGGGCAGCATCACCGTCAACGGAAAAAGACTCGGCGCGCGCCGTGACAAGGCTTTCTATCGTGAGGTGCAGATGGTCTTCCAGGACCCTTACGGCTCGTTGCATCCGCGCCAGACCGTCGACCGCCTGCTGCAGGAGCCGCTCGCCATCCACGGCTTTGCGGATGGTGAGAAACGCATCCAGCGGGCGCTGGACGAAGTCGGCCTAGGGACCGGCTTCCGCTTCCGCTATTCGCATCAATTGTCGGGTGGCCAGCGCCAGCGCGTCGCCATCGCGCGGGCGCTGATCCTCGAGCCGTCGATCCTGCTGCTCGACGAGCCGACCTCTGCACTCGACGCTTCGGTGCAGGCCGAAGTGCTCAACCTGCTGGAAGAGATCCGGCGTCGGCGCAACCTGACCTTCCTGATGGTCAGCCACGACCTCGCCATCATCACCCATATGTGCGAGCGGCTGATGGTGATGCAGAATGGCGAGGCGGTCGAACACCTCACCGCGGACGATCTCGTCCGGCGTCACGTGACGAAGGACTACACGCGCAACCTGCTCAGGGCGAGCGAAGGGTTTGTGAGGGTGTAGTTTTCTGCGTCGAGCTCCGTCGCGCCCCCCTCTGTCCTGCCGGACATCTCCCCCACAGGTGGGGAGATTGGCCGTCATCGATGGCTTCGCCTATCGTCACAGGAGTGAGCGCGGCGCCGAAACCGCAGATCTCCCTCCTTGTGGGGGAGATGTCCGGCAGGACAGAGGGGGGCGCGAAGGAACGCGACGCAATTCGCAAGCGCCCTGTCAGGCCACGCTGCCTGTAGGAACCTCGTCGCCACCGTTTGCGCTCGTGTCGTCTTCCGGCGTCGTCTTAGGCTCCTTGATCCTGAACCACGTCACATAAAGCGCCGGCAAGAACAGCAGCGTGATCGCCGTGCCGGCGATGATGCCGCCCATCATGGCATAGGCCATCGGCCCCCAGAACACTTCGCGCGCGATCGGGATCAGCGCCAGGCTGGCGGCCGCCGCCGTTAGCGCGATCGGCCGCATGCGATGCTCGGTCGCCTCGATGACGGCTGCCCAGCGGTCCTTGCCCTCGGCGACAAGTTGCTCGATCTGCACGATCAGGATGACCGAGTTGCGGATCAGGATGCCGATCAGCGCCAGCACGCCAAGGATGGCGACGAAGCCGAGCGGCGCCCCGCTCGGTACCAGTGCCGCCACCACGCCGATCAGGCCGAGCGGCGCCACCGCCACGACTAGGAACAGACGCTGGAAGCTCTGCAACTGCACCATCAGGATGGTCGCCATGACAAACAGCATCAGCGGCACCACGGCAGCGATCGGCCCCTGGCTGTTGGCGCTTTCTTCGACCGAGCCGGCGGTGGCGATCGAATAGCCCGGCGGCAATTTGGTGATGAAGGCGTCGACAGACGGCTTCAACTCGTTGACCACGGTGGCGGGCAGCACGTCGCCGACCAGACCGGCGCGCACGGTGATGGTCGGGATCCGGTCGCGGCGCCACACCGTCGGCTGTTCGAGCTCGTAGCGGAAGTTCGCCACCGCAGCGAGCGGGATCGCCTCGCCTGTCCCGGTCGGCAACTGCATGTTCTGCAGCGTGCCGATCGAACCCCGTTCGGCCTCGCGCGAGCGGGCCACCACGTTGATCAGATAGGTCGCGTCGCGCACCTGGGTGATGGTGGAGCCACCCACCGTGCTGTTCAGCGCGCTGGCAATGTCCGAAGAGGTGATGCCGAGTTGCCGTGCCTTATCCTGCAGCACGTCGACCCTCAGCACGCGCTCGGGCTCGTTCCAGTCGAAAGTGGGTGCGGCCAGCTTCGGATTGGCGGAAATGATGCCGGCGAATTCCTGCGCCAGCGTCCGTACCGTCTGGACGTCAGGACCGCCGACGCGGTACTGCACCGGCCGCCCGACCGGCGGCCCGAGCTCGAGCGGCTTGACGAAGGCGTCGGTGCCGACGAACTCGTCGCGCAGCAGCTTTTCCAGGGCCGGCTTGACCCGGTTGCGCGCCTCGATGCTCTTGGTGACGATGACGGTCTGGCCGAAATAGGGATTGCCCGGCTGCACATCATAGGTCAGCACGAAGCGAACCGCGCCCTGGCCGATATAGGAGCTGAAGCGGTCGACATCGGAATTGCCGACCAGAGCCCGCTGCTCGAAGCGCTCCATCTGGTCCCGGGTCTCGGCGATCGAGGAGTTCTGCGGCAGGTTCCAGTCGACGATCAGTTCCGGCCGGTCGGATGGTGGAAAGAACTGCTGCTGGACGAGGCCGAAGCCGGCCAGCGAAGCCCCGAACAACAGCACGGTTGCGATGATGGTCAGCCAGTGATGACGCACCGAGCCGACGAGGATGCGTCGGAACAGCGCGGTGAAGCGGCCGGGCTTTTCATGATGCTGCTTCATCGTCGCCGGCAGGATGGTGACGCCGAGCAGCGGTGCAAACAGCACCGCGACGATCCATGACACCAGCAGCGACACGGCGATGACGACGAACAGCGTGAATGTGTATTCGCCGGCGGCGCTGTTGTTGAGGCCGATCGGGATGAAGCCGGCGACCGTCACCAGCGTGCCGGTCAGCATCGGGAAAGCGGTCGAGGTGTAGACATAGGTCGCCGCCTTGCGCAGATTGTCGCCGACTTCCAGCCGCGCCACCATCATCTCCACCGCGATCATGGCGTCGTCGACCAGCAGGCCGAGCGAGATAATCAGCGCGCCGAGCGAAATGCGCTGCAGCGATATGCCGAGATAGGCCATGACCGTGAAGGTGATGGCCAGCACCAGCGGGATCGACAGCGCCACCACAAATCCGGCGCGCATGCCGAGGCTGATGAAGGACACGGCAAGCACGATGGCGACCGCCTCGAACAGGGCGCGGGTGAAGCCTGAAACCGCCTCCTCGACGATGACAGGCTGGTCGGCGACCAGATGCACGCCGACGCCGATTGGCAGGTCGGCCAGCACCTTATTCATCTCCTCGTGCAGGGCCTCGCCGAACTCCAGCAGATTGGCGTTGGGCTTCATGCCGATGGCGAGGCCGATCGCGTCCTGCCCGTTGAAGCGGAACAAGGCCGTCGGCGGGTCGACATAGCCGCGCGAAATCGTCGCCACGTCGCTCAGCCGGAAGAAGCGATCGTTGACGCGCAAATTGATGGCGCGAAGGCTCTCTTCCGAGGTGAACTGGCCGCTCACACGCACGCTGATGCGCTCCGGCCCGGACTGGATGACGCCGGACGGCGTGATCGCGTTCTGCGCCTGCAGGCTGGCCACGATCGCCTGCTGGTTGAGGCCGAGAGCCGCGATCTGGCGGGTCGAGAATTCGAGGTAGATCGCTTCGTCCCGGGCACCGACCAGATCGACCTTGCCGGCATTCGGCACGGCCAGGATCTTTGTCCTGACATCCTCGACATAGTCGCGCAACTGGCGCGGCGTCAGCCCGTCGGCGGTGAAGGCATAGATGTTGCCGTAGACGTCGCCGAAGCGGTCGTTGAAGAACGGTCCCTGCACGCCTTGCGGAAACTGCGCCCAGATGTCGTTGACCATGTTGCGCACCTGCAGCCAGGTCGGCACGACATCGCGCGCCCTGGTCGTCGGCTTCAAGTTGACGAAGATGACGGTCTTGCCGGCGGAGGTGACGGATTTGGTATAGTCGAGGCTGTCGAGCTCTTCGAGCTTCTTCTCGATGCGGTCGGTGACCTGCCGCACCGTCTCGTTGACCGATGCGCCGGGCCAGTTGGCCTGGATGACCATAGTCTTGATGGTGAAGGCGGGGTCTTCCTCTCGGCCGAGATTGAGATAGGCAAAGACGCCGGCCACGACGAAGACCAGCATGAAATACCACACCAGCGAACGATGGCTCAGCGCCCAATCGGAGAGGTTGAAGCCCTTCATGTAGCCCCTCCCTCAGGGATCTTGACCTTCTGTCCCTCGGTCAGGCTGTGGACGCCGGCGGTGACGACGCGCATGCCGGCATCGAGGCCCTCGGCGACGGTGAAGTTGGCGGCACCCTTGGCGGCAATTTTGATGTCGCGGGCACTCACGCTCGACGTCTGCTGGTCGACGATCCAGACTTTTTGTCTGCCGTTCTTCTCCAGCAGCGCCGAAAGCGGCAACTCGATCGTCGGCGCGATCTTGGCCATGCGGGTCGCCGTCACCGTCGAGCCAAGCCTGAATGCCGGCGGCGGATCGATGAGCGTCAGCCGGATGCGGCGCGTTCGGGTCGAACCTTCGGCTTGCGGGGCGATCTCGCGCAGCCTGGCTTCGCTGCGTATCGTCGGCAGCGATTGCAGGATGATCTGGAAGGGCGTGCCGACGGCGAGATCGCCGGTCAACTGGTCGGGAATGTCGACGACTGCTTCACGCGGGTCGGAGCGCGCCACCGTGACGACGGTCTGGCCGGGCGAGACCGTCTGGCCGACCTCGGCGCCGACGGCGGTGACCACGCCATCGAAGTCCGAGAACAACCTGGTATAGCCAAGCTGCTCCTGCGATTTGGCAAGGGCCGCATTGGCCCGCTCGATGCCGGCCGCGGCGGCCTGCCTGGCTTGCTGCGCGGCGTCGAAGACGGCTTGCGAGGTGTTGGCGGCGGCAAGCAACTGGCGCTGGCGCTCCTCGCTGGCGGCGGCGTTGGCAAATTGCGCCTGCGCGTTGGAGAGTTCCGCCTTCGCCGCCTGCTCGGCAAGCTCCAGCGCCGTCGGATCGAGCGCCGCGATCGTCGTGCCCTTGGTGACGATATCGCCGACCTTGACATCGCGGGCGACGACCCGGCCAAGCAGGCGGAAGGCAAGATCGGCGCTGAATTGCGGTTCGACGGATCCGGCGAAGCCGAAGGTCTCTATGGTGCGTGGCTCGACCACCACCGACAGCACCGGTCGGATGATCTCGGGCGGCTTCTCTTCCGATTGCGAGCAGGCGCCGAGCACCAGCCCAAACAGGGCAGGGACAAGCGCGGTAGCGCTGCGCAGGGACCGGTTCATTGCCCCGCTCCCGCTATCTCGACGGTCTGGCCGGGGCTGAGCAACTGGCCGCCGGCGGTGACGACGGTTTGGCCTGCCTCCAGTCCCTTGTCGATGACGACCGAGCCGGATCCAAAGGCAAGCACCTCCACCTGTGCCGTTGTCACTGCCTTGGTCGATTGATCTACGACCCAGACGGCCGGCTTGCCGTCGCTCAAGGTCAATGCCTGCCACGGCAGGATCACTGCTTTCAACGGCTGGGCGCTGACCGAGCCGATGACGGCCGCGCCCAGCGGCATGCCTGCGGGCGTGTCGGGAATGGCGACCTTGACCCGGATCGAGCCTGAAGCCGGATCGACCGCTGGCGAGATTTCGCGCACCTTGCCCATCGCCTTGATCTGCGGATCCGACAACAGTGTGATTGTCACCGCCGGTGCTGCCGGCGTCTTGGCGACCAGCGTTTCCTCTACGTTGAAGACCGCATCGCGGTCGCCGTCCTCGGCAAGGGTGAAGACGGTCTGCGCCGCCTGCACCACCTGCCCTGCTTCGACCTGGCGCACTGTGATCACGCCTGCCGCACCCGCCTTGAGTTCGGTGAAGGAAAGGTTCTCTTTTGCATTGGCGAGCGCGCTTTGAGCGGCATCGACGCTGCCTCGCGCCACCTTCGACGCCTGCTCGGCCGCATCATAGTCGCGCCTGGTGGTGTAGCCCCGGGCAAGCAGTGTCTTTTGCCGTTCGAAGGCAGCGGCGGCCTGGGTCAATTGCGCCTGCGCGGCGTCGAGATCGGCTTGCGCCGAGCGCAGGTCAAATTCCTGTTCCTGTGGATCGATGCGGGCAAGCACGGCGCCTTGATCGACATGCTGGCCGACATCGACAAGCCGTTCGGCGACGCGGCCGCCGACTCGGAACGACAGATTGTTCAGCGTGCGCGCCGCGATCGCGCCGGTGAGCGAAGTCCTTGGCGCATAGTTGGCGATCGCCACCGTCTCGGTGCGCACCATGACCGGCAATTTATTCGCCGCCGCCTCCTGCTTCTGGCAGCCGGCCAGAAGCAAAGGCAGCGTTGCCATCGCGCAGGCAAGAATTGTGGATGCAGGAAAAGACAAATGGCTGGGGGTTTTGACCGATGGCGGCGAGGCGGACGATGTCGCGTTCCTGCTCATGGCTCCCTCAACCGCGCGGGCCGCTCTACGGCAAGACGGCGCGGACAATGGCGAGGATAATTGATCCCCGCGAAAAGGAAACCTCTTCTCGTACGCGTATAGGCGGTTTGTTTAAGCCGCCAGTGAACGCAACGGCAGCAGGCCCAATGGCCCGCCGCCAGTGCCAACTTGAGGAAAACGTGAAATAAGGCCAGAACAATTCCCGGCAGTCATCCAAACAAGAACGGGCGCCGGCCCGGCGAGGGACATCATGAAGAATTCAGCCATCTCCGAACGTAAGAACCAGTCCATCTCTCGCGGCGTCGGCATGACCACGCAGATCTATGCCGACCGCGCCGAAAACTCGGAAATCTGGGATGTCGAGGGCCGTCGCTATATCGACTTCTCGTCCGGTATCGCCGTCGTCAACACCGGCCATCGTCACCCAAAGGTGATCGAGGCGGTCAAGGCGCAGCTCGACCGTTTCACCCATACCTGCCACCAGGTGGTGCCCTATGAGAGCTATGTCAGACTGGCCGAACGGCTGAACGGAATGCTGCCGGGCAAGTTCGACAAGAAGACGATCTTCGTCACCACCGGCGCCGAGGCGGTGGAGAACGCCATCAAGATCGCCCGCAACGCCACCGGCCGCCCGGCGGTCATCGCCTTTGCCGGCGGCTTCCATGGCCGCACCTTCATGGGCATGGCGCTGACCGGCAAGGTCGTGCCCTACAAGGTCGGCTTCGGCGCCATGCCGGCCGATGTCTTCCACGCGCCGTTCCCGGTGGCGCTGCACGGGGTCTCGGTCGCCGATTCGCTGGCCGCGCTCGACCGGCTGTTCAAGGCCGATATCGATCCGGCCCGTGTCGCCGCCATCATCGTCGAGCCGGTGCAGGGCGAGGGCGGCTTCTACGAGGCACCGCGCGACTTCATGACGGCACTGCGCAAGATCTGCGACCAGCACGGCATGCTGTTGATCGCCGACGAGGTGCAGACCGGCTTCGCCCGCACCGGAAAAATGTTCGCCATGGATCACCACGAAGTGGCGCCCGACATCACCACAATGGCCAAGAGCCTGGCCGGAGGCTTCCCGCTGTCGGCGGTCACCGGCCGCGCCGAGATCATGGATGCGCCGAACCCCGGCGGGCTCGGCGGCACCTATGGCGGCAGCCCGATCGGCGTCGCCGCGGCGCATGCCGTGCTCGACGTGATCGAAGAGGAAAAGCTCTGCGACCGCGCCAACACGCTGGGCAACCGGCTGAAGCAGCGGCTGCAATCGATCCGCGACGATGCGCCGGAGATCGTCGATATCAGAGGCCCCGGCTTCATGAACGCCGTCGAGTTCAACGATGTGAAGAAGGGCTTGCCGTCGGCCGAGATCGCCAATGCGGTCAGGCTCAAGGCGCTCGACAAGGGCCTGATCCTGCTCACCTGCGGCGTCTACGGCAATGTCATCCGCTTCCTGGCGCCGATCACCATCCAGGACGGCGTCATGAACGAAGCGCTCGATATCCTGGAAAGCTCGATCCGCGAGGTCCGCGCCGCCTGAGCGGTAATCCTATTCAGCGGCGCGGACAGGCTCTTCCTGCTGGAAGGCGGCGAGCGCCGCCTTCAGTCCGTCGGGCCCGGTCGCGACCATCTGCGGCGTTGGCGAGAAGCCGGCGCCGAGCATCTTGCGGCCAAGCATATGGTCGCCCGGCCGGTTGACCGATTCGATGCCGAGCAGACGATTTCCAGCATAGTGATAGATCGAGAACCTGTTCTCGTTGACCTCGCCCAGCACGACATGGCTGTCGCCGCCCGAAATCAGGCCGACCATCTGCAGCTTCATGTCGCCGATGTCGGACCAGAACCACGGCACCGCCGCGAAGCCGTCCGCATGGCCGAGGATGGTGCGGGCGGCAAGACGCGCCTGGTCGGTCGCATTCTGCACCGATTCCAGCCGCACGTCGCCGCCGGTCAGCCAGTGCCGGTAGGAGGCGGCATCGCCGATGGCGAGGATTTCGGGCATCGAGGTGCGCATTTGCTGGTCGACGCGGATGCCGTTGGCGATGGTGATGCCTGCAGCTTGCGCCAGCTCGACATTGGGCACGACGCCGATGCCGATGATGACCATCTGCGCCGGCAGGCGCTCGCCGTTCGAGCTGACAGCGACCGAGACATGGCCGCTCTCACCTTCGAGCCGCGCAATGGTGGTTCCGGTGAGGATGCGCACACCAGTCGCTTCCAGCCGCTGCCGCACATGGCTCGCGATGATCGGCGCCACCGCCCGGCCAAGCAGCCGGTCGATCGCCTCGACCACGGTGACCTTGCGGCCGGCCGCTTTGAGCGTCGCGGCGATCTCCAGCCCGATGAAGCCGCCGCCTAAGATGACGACATCCTCGCTCTGCGCGCTCAATTCACGGATCAGGCGCGCGTCGGCGAGCGAGCGCAGCGACACAACGCCTGAAAAATCCGAACCCGGCAGCGGCAGGATACGCGGTCGCGAACCGGTCGCCAGGATGAGCCGGTCGAAAGGCAGCACGCCACCACCTGATATTTCCAGCCTGCGTCCGCCGGCATCGATGCGATCGATGCGGACACCCGGCCGGTAGTCGATCGCGCTGCCGGTATAAAAGGCCTCGCCGCGCAGCGGCTGCGGTTTGGCCTCTTGATCCTTGATGAAGGTCTTCGACAGCGGCGGCTTGTGGTAGGGCAGTTCGTTCTCGTCGCTGACGAGGATCACGGGCCCCTCGTAACCGTCCTCGCGCAGGCTGGCGGCCGCTTGCACGCCCGCATGACCCGCACCGACAATGACCACACCGTTTTTCATCGCAGCCCCAATTCCTTGATCCAAGTCTAGGACGTCTCGCCAAGTGGCAATTGTCTGACGCCGCCGCAAGACCGCCTTTGCGGGTCGCACCCGGAATGGCGGTCCGCCAAGAGTGCTGTTCAATGACGGCACAATATATGCGGCTAAAGTTGACACTCGCAGTTTAGAATAATTCTAAACTATTGTTTCGATTGGCTTTTCTTTCTGAAATTGATTGACTTCCGGCGCCTTCATCGCTTTATGGAAGCTTGCGTGTCAAGCGCATCCCTTTGATGTCTGGGCCTTGAACCCTTTCGATTGGAGGCATTTCGATGTCTTTCTTCCGCGAACCGCGCTATGTCGCGGCCTGTTTTTCGCCCAATGGCATGGGCTTGCCATGGCGCCGATTGCCTGCCGACGCGCCTTTGGCGCCGGCATTTCACTGAATTCCCGAGGGAGATGACAATCATGAGAGCGATGATCACGGCGCGATATGGCAGCAGGCTTGCAGCGATCGGCGCCACGGCGGCATTGACGGCGGCGATATTCGTGTTGCCGGCCAAGGCGGAAACCGATGCCAAGGCGGTCATCAAGACCTATTCCGATATTGCGCTCGCCAAATATGAAGATTCGCTGACCACGGCACAGGCGCTCGACAAGGCCGTCGACGCGCTGATCGCCAAGCCTTCGGCGGAAACGCTGACTGCCGCCCGAGAGGCCTGGAAGGCGTCGCGCGTTCCTTATCAGCAGACCGAAGTCTACCGCTTCGGCAACGCCATCGTCGACGACTGGGAAGGCAAGGTGAATGCCTGGCCGCTGGACGAAGGCCTGATCGACTATGTCGCCGCCGGCTACGGCACCGAGTCGGACGCCAATGCGCTCTACACCGCCAATGTGATCGCCAACAAGTCGATCGAGATCGACGGCAAGAAGATCGACGCCACCAATCTTACTCCGGAATTCCTCTCCTCAACGCTGCAGGAGGCCGGCGGCATCGAGGCCAATGTGGCGACCGGCTATCACGCCATCGAATTCCTGCTGTGGGGCCAGGACCTGCACGGCACCGGCCCGGGCGCCGGCGAACGGCCCTACACGGACTATGATCTCACCAACTGCACCGGCGGCAATTGCGATCGTCGCGCGCAGTACCTGAAGTCGGCCAGCGACCTTCTGGTTACCGATCTGCAGGACATGGTCAACGACTGGAAGGAAGGCGGCGCCGCCCGCAAGAATCTTGCCGACGGCGAGCCGAAAGCCGGCATCTCGACCATCCTCACCGGCATGGGCTCGCTGTCCTATGGCGAACTCGCCGGCGAGCGCATGAAGCTCGGCCTGCTGCTGCACGATCCGGAAGAGGAGCATGACTGCTTCTCCGACAACACCTATGATTCTCATCTCTACGATGCCGTCGGCATTCGCGCCGCCTATCGTGGCAGCTACACGCGTCTCGACGGCACCGTCGTCGAAGGCCCCTCGGTATCCGACATGGTCAAGGAGGCCGATCCGGCGATCGACAAGGAGCTGTCGGACAAGCTGGATGTCACCGTCGCCAAGATGGAAGCCATCAAGGCGCGGGCGCTTGGCGGCGAGGCCTATGACCAGCAGATCGGCGAAGGCAACACCGAAGGCAACGCCACCGTGCAGGCGGCGATCGACGCGCTGGTCGACCAGACCAAGTCGATCGAACGCGCCGTCGGCACCCTGAAACTCAATGCCATTGCCTTCGAGGGGTCGGACAGCCTCGATGCGCCAGACAAGGTGTTCCAGTAGTCATCGATGCCCCGAGCCCGAACCGAGGGTCCGCACAGCACATGAAAAACGGTTTTTGGAATCAGGCTCGACCAAGAAAATAAGCCACACGGCGCTGAGCAAGCGCCGTCAGCCATACAGAGCAAATAATGCTGATCTGCCATTGCAACATCATCACCGAGAAGGAGATTGAGCAGACGATCGTCGGGCTGCTGGATCAGGATCCCTGGCAGCTTCTCGTGCCGGCGAAGATCTATCATGCCATGCAGAAGCGTGGTCGCTGTTGCGGCTGCTTCCCAAATGTGGTCGAAACGATCATTCGGGTAACCGAAAATTACCACACCCGCTCGGAGGCGAGCGGCGTGGACATCGTTTCACACCTGGATCGCGTCAGAGGCCTGCGCGTCCAATACGGGAGCAGAACCCATGAAAGGCGAACAGCAGATCATAGAGCGGCTTAACGAGGCTCTATTTCTGGAACTTGGAGCAGTGAATCAGTACTGGGTGCATTTCCGGCTGCTGGAAGACTGGGGCTACGCCAAGCTGGCGAAGAAGGAACGCGCGGAATCGATCGAGGAGATGCACCATGCCGACCGGCTCGTGGCCCGCATCATCTTCCTTGAAGGTCATCCGAACCTGCAGTCGGTAGCGCCGCTGCGCATCGGACAGAATGTCAAGGAAGTGCTCGAATCCGATCTTGCCGGCGAGTACGACGCGCGCACCGCCTACAAGCGTTCGCGCGAGATTTGCGAAGAAGCAGGCGACTACGTGACGATGAAGCTGTTCGAAGATCTGCTGTCCGACGAGGAAGGTCACATCGACTTCCTCGAGACGCAACTCGACCTGCTCGCCTCGATCGGCGAGGAAAAATATGGCCAGCTCAACGCCGCATCGGCCGACGAGGCGGATTAGGGACATGCGGGAATGCGGCGCCGCTTAGATTTCTTGCGCCGCTTGCGGCGGGCCGAGGATTACGGCCTGCCTTCCCAGCAAAATCCGCGATACGGATGGCTTCGCGGGCTTTCGCTTGCCGTAGTGGTCGCGCTGACGGACTCGGCGCTGGCCGGCGCGCCGGAACCGGCGGGCCTTGCCACCAGCCGTACCGATCTGACGCCGAAGGATCTGGCGCGCGTCATCGCCATCACCAAGCCGACATCAGATTTTTCCAAGCCTGAGCAGTTCGAGCCGATGCAGGGCGGCGCCGGCACATCGCGGAAGGATGCCAACAAGGACGCCTTCTCGCAATCCTCCGCCAACATCACCTTCGAGGAAGAGGGCACCTTCAAGCTCGGCAATGCCCTTTTCCGCAAGAACTGGGTGTCGTCGCCCTCGTCGACGCAGGCATCGGACGGGCTTGGGCCGCTGTTCAACGAGCGGGCGTGCCAGAATTGCCATCTGAAGGACGGCCGCGGTCATCCGCCGGAAGGCGACACCGGCACCACCTCCATGTTCCTGCGGCTGGCGCAGCAGGCCAGCACCGAGGAGGAGAAAGCAGCGCTGGCCGCCCGCAAGGTGCTCAACTTTCCCGATCCGGTCTACGGCTCGCAATTGCAGGACCTGGCCGTTCCGGGGCTACGGGGCGAAGGCAAGATGCGTGTCGATTATCAGGAGCAGAAAGTCACGCTGCCGGACGGCACCGCGGTTTCGCTGCGTAAGCCGAGCTATTCGGTCGATGATCTCGCCAACGGGCCGCTCGATCCGCACACCACGCTTTCGCCGCGCTTGACGCCGCCGATGATCGGCCTTGGCCTGGTCGAGCAGATCGCCCCGGCGGACATTCTCGCCCATGCCGATCCGGACGATCGGAACAGTGATGGCATTTCCGGCAAGCCCAACATCGTGCGCGACGGCCAGAGCGGCGAGCCGACGCTCGGCCGCTTCGGCTGGAAGGGGCAGACCCCATCGATCCGCCAGCAAGCAGCGGACGCATTCGCCGGCGACATCGGCATTTCGACCCCGGAAGTGCCCAACCACTGGGGCGATTGCAGCGCGGCCGAAAAGGCATGTCTTGCCATGCCAAACGGTGTGCAGGAGCGCCTCGGCCCGGTTGAGGCGCCGCCGCCGGTCATGGACCTGGTCACCTTCTATTCGCAAAACCTCGCCGTGCCGGCGCGGCGCGATCTCGACAAGCCCGAAGTGCTGGCCGGCAAGAAGCTGTTCTACGACATGGGCTGCATTCCCTGCCATACGCCGAAATTCGTCACCCGTCGCGGCACCCCCAATAAGGCGCAGGCCTTCCAGTTGATCTGGCCCTATTCCGACTTTCTGCTGCATGACATGGGGCCGGGGCTCGCCGACGGGCAGGCGGTGGGCGAGGCTACCGGCAGCGAATGGCGCACGCCGCCGCTGTGGGGCATCGGTCTTACCGAGACCGTCAACGGCAACAGCTTCTTCCTGCATGACGGGCGCGCGCGCACGTTGGCCGAGGCGATCCTGTGGCATGGCGGCGAGGGGCAGAAGGCGCGCGACCGCTTTGCCGCCGCCGATGCGGCCGATCGCGACGCACTGGTCAAATTCCTGGAGTCGTTGTGATGTCGAAGCGTCTAAGCAGGTTCCGCAAAAGTGTCCCACGGTGTTGCGGCAAGAACCTGCGACAAACAAAAGAATCTAAGCAGGCATTCTTGGGCCAGCCCACGAATGCCTGCTTAGCGCTTGCTGTGATTCTCCCGCTAGTCCTCGCCGGCGCATTGCCGGCGTCCGCCGCGGTCAAGGCCTCCGACGTGATCCAGCGGGCGATCGATGGCTTTGTCCGCCCGGCCTATGCACGCCTGCATGACCATGCGGACAGCCTGACAAAGGCAATGCGCGCGCTTTGCGACGCGCCCTCGCAGGACCATCTCGATGCGGTGCGCACGGAATTCTCCGGCACCGTGGATGCCTGGTCGGTCGTGGAGATCATTCGCATCGGACCGATAACCGAGAACAACCGGCTGGAGCGCATGCTGTTCTGGCCGGACCGCAAGAGCATCGGCCTGAGACAGGTGCAGGCGGCGCTGGCTGGTAAAGATAAGACCGCCGCCGATCCGGCCCAGCTGGCGACAAAGAGTGTCGCCATGCAAGGGCTCGGCGCGTTGGAATTCGTGCTTTACGGCGATGGCGCCGAGCGGCTCGCCGACAAGGACGATCCCTATCGCTGCGCTTACGGCGCCGCCGTTGCCGGCAACATCGAAACGATTGCCGCCGACGTCAGCGACGCCTGGAACAAGTCCGACGGTTTTGCAGCGCTTTGGGCCAATCCGGGCCCGCAAAACGCGCTCTACCGCGACGGCACCGAAGCGGTGACCGAACTGGTCGGCGTCTTCATCAACGAGCTGGAAATGGTCCGCGACGTGCGCCTGAAAGGCTTTCTGGGCAGCAATCCGCAAGCCGACAAGCCGAAACAGGCGATCTACTGGCGGTCGCAAAACACGGCGCGTTCGCTGACCGGCAATCTTTCGGGCATGGACGCGCTGTTCCAGGCCTCGCAGCTTGGCGATGCGCTGTCGCCTGACGCGCGCTGGATGGCGGAATCGATCCACATCCAGCTCGTCAACGGGGCCGCCGACGCCACGGCCATCAGAGGTCCAATCGACAAGGCGCTCACCGACCCGGCGCTGCGCCAGAAGCTCGATCATTTCTCGCTGGTGACATCCAGCCTGACGACCCTGATCGGCACCAGGCTGACCGCCGAATTCGGCCTGACCGCCGGCTTCTCGTCGCTCGACGGCGACTGAGCATGCGCACGCCGCTGATCGATCGCCGTGATTTCATCAGGGCCGCAGGCATTGGCTTCGTCGCCACGATGGCGCCGTCCGCATGGGCGAAGACGCTTAGCACGGACGCCGTCTTCGCCACGGCTTTCGTCAAGCGCGACGGCAGCTATGGCGCGGCCATCCTGTCCGAGGCCGGCAAGGTCCTGCACGCCATCGACCTGCCCGCCCGCGGTCACGACGTCACCTTCGATCCGGTCTCGAAGCGCTCCGTGGTCTTTGCCAGGCAACCCGGGACCTTCGCCGTGGTCTTCGACCACGCAGGCCGCGATGAGCCGCTGACCATTGCCAGCGTCAGTGGACGGCATTTCTTCGGCCACGGCGTGTTTTCGACCGACGGTGCGCTGCTCTACGCCACCGAGAACGATTTCGACAATGCCGCCGGCGTGGTCGGCGTCTATGACGCGCGCGCGAAATTCAAGCGCATCGGTGAGTTCCCGACCTACGGCATGGGTTCGCACGAGCTTCTGCTGCTGGGCGACGGCAGGACGATCGCCGTCGCCAATGGCGGCATCGAGACCCATCCGGATTACGGCCGCGCCGAACTCAACATCGCAACGATGAAGCCTTCCTATGTGCTGGTCGACCGCCTCACCGGCGACCTCATCGAAAAGCACGAACTGCCGCCGGAGCTGCACCAACTGTCGATCCGTCACATGGATCTCGACCGATCCGGCACGGTCTGGTTCGGCTGCCAGTACAGGGGGCAGGGCACCGATCGTCCGCTGCTGGTCGGCCGCGCCGCGCGTGGCAAGGATCTGCAACTGCTCGACATGCCGCAGGACGTCCTCTCCGGCTTCCGGAACTACATCGGCTCGGTCGCCGCCAACCCCGCCGCCGGCACCGTCGCGGTGTCCTCGCCGGAAGGCAACTCGCTTGCGGTGATCGATGCGGCCAGCGGCCGGATCGTCACCACCAACGCATTGGCCGAGGTCTGCGGTTTGGCGCCCGATGGGGCGAACTTCATGGCGACGACGGGCACCGGCGAAATCGTCGAAGTGGGCGGCGCGACACGGTCTGAGCCGGACTATGTCTGGGACAATCACATGCTGCGCATCGAGCAGGCCGGATAAGCGCTTCCGGCACCGGTTCCCTAACGGTTGCGCTCGCTGGAAGTTACCGTCCTCAGGCGAGGCCGAAGCGAAGCCGTCAAACGATTTATGCATTATCCCCTTGCGGGGATGAGCCATGGCAGGCACAGGGAAATTGTTTTTCGAACCCTGTGCCCAAGCGGGTGCTCCAACCGGCCGTCTCATGAAGTTGCTTGCCATCGACTGTGCCGCCAATCTCTGCGCCGCCTGCGTCTACGACGCAGCGGCCGGGAAGGAGCTCGGCCGCTCGGTGCTCGATCTTGGCAGAGGCCATGCCGAGCATTTGATGGCCGTGATCGAAGAGGCGTTGAAGGCGGCCGGAACCGACTATGCCGGCCTCGGCGCTATCGCCGTCTCCACCGGTCCGGGCTCCTTCACCGGCCTGCGCGTCGGCGTCTCGGCGGCGCGGGGCCTAGCGCTGGCGCTGAAAATCCCGGCAATCGGGGTGACGACGCTGGAAGCGCTGGCGGCGCAAGCGAGAGCGACATTTCCCGGCCGCGCCGTGCTGGCCGCGCTCGACGCCGGCCGCGAGGAGATCCATGCAGCACTTTACGACGAAGTGTCGGTTCTGCGCTATGGTCCGGCCGTGAGCACGCTTTCGCAAGCCGCGACTATCGCGGCGGACAGTTCTCCGGTTCTGGCCGGCACAGCGGCCACGCAAATCGCCGCGTCGGCCGGGCGCGCCTTCGACATTGGCCCGACAAGTGCCACGGCCGACATTGTCGTCTATGCCCGTCTGGCCGCTGCCAACGGCGAGGGCGAAAAGCCGAAACCGCTCTATCTGCGCGGGGCGGACGCCAAGCCTCAGGCAGGGTTTATTCTATCAAGGCAAAAAAACTGATGCGCATTCCTTTCCTCCAGCCGCGCCGCAGGGACTTTGCGCTCGAACCACTGACGACTGCCGACAGCGCGGCCATGTCGGTGCTGCATCGCGAGGATTTCGTGCGGCCGTGGACCGACGACGAGTTCGCCACGCTGCTCGAGCAGGACACGGTGTTCGGTTATGCTGCGCGACAGACCGGACAGGGTGCCAAGCCGCCGGTCGGCTTCGTGCTGGCGCGCCTGGCTGCCGGTGAAGGCGAGATCCTGACTGTCGCGGTGGCGCGCTCCCATCGACGCCAGGGGCTCGGCTGGCAATTGATGGATGCGGTGCTGCGCGAACTGCACGCGCAACGCGCCGAGGCGCTTTTCCTCGAGGTCGACGAGACCAACATAGCTGCGATCGCGCTCTACCGGCGGCTCGGATTCCGCGAGGTCGGCAAACGTGCCAACTATTACAGATCGCCAGAGCACGGCCCGACCGGCGCGCTTGTCATGCGTCGCGATCTTCGCTAGCGCAGATTCAAAATTGCTAGAGCGTGCTTGTGCGCTCTAGCCAGAACTCGGGGCAGGGCCAAGAGCGGATGATCGGAAAAATCAGGATTTTCCTGGCGCTGGGCCTCGTTGTCGCCGGCTCGTTGATCCTCGTGCCGTTGCAGATCCTATCGATGAAGACCGGGCTCTGGCGCGAGACGTTCATCCTGAAGATCTGGCACCGGCTCATCATCCGAGCGCTGGGCATGCGCATCCATGTCAAGGGAACCCTGTCCAGCCAGCGCCCGCTATTGGTTGCTTCGAACCACGTCTCCTGGACCGACATCATGGTGCTGGGGTCCATGGTCGACGTGACATTCATCGCCAGGGCCGACATGGCCGGCTGGCCATTGATCGGCATGCTGTCGAAGCTGCAGCGCACGGTCTTCATCGAGCGCGAGCGCAAGCGTTCGTCGGGCGTCCAGGCGAGCGAGATCGCCAGCCGCATGGCCAAGGGCGACGCCATGGTGTTGTTTGCCGAAGGCTCGACCGGCGACGGCAACATGGTCCTGCCGTTCAAGAGCACGCTGTTCGGCGCCGCCTCGATGGCGATTTCGGAAGGGGCGGCCGAAAAGGTCTTCATCCAGCCGGTGGCGATCGTCTACACGCGCCTGCATGGCGTGCCGCTCGGCCGCAGGCACCGACCGATTGCCGCCTGGATCGGTGACGAGGATTTGATGCCGC
The DNA here is from genome assembly GCF_002284565.1 of Mesorhizobium mediterraneum. Lineage (GTDB taxonomy): Bacteria > Pseudomonadota > Alphaproteobacteria > Rhizobiales > Rhizobiaceae > Mesorhizobium > Mesorhizobium mediterraneum. The sequence goes on from NZ_NPKI01000033.1 coordinate 77,483, forward strand.
ATCTCAAGGTTCTGATGGCAGAGGGCGGGCTCGACGTCGAAGTGCATTTCGGCGAGCCGGTCGCCTTTTCCAAGGGCTCCAACCGCAAGGAAACGGCACGGCTGATGGAAAGTCGGGTGCGTGATATGGTGCACATGGCGCTCGCCGATCCGCGCCCGAGCCGATAGGTCGGAAAGGCTCACGTGCTCCATAGTTCTTTGCGCATCCAAGAGGACACGCGGCGCTAGAGCATTTTGCAGCCAAGTGGAATCACTGGGCGTCGCACAAATGCGGCTAAAACAAACAAATAGAGCGGGATGCCCCGTCCAATCCAAATGCATCCCGCTCTATGGAGCAGAATCGTCTGTTTTTTGTCTGGGAAAGGCGTTAGAAGCCGCCGGATGGAACTGAATACGATAGAACGGGACGACATAGAAAGTGCGGCCGAAAGTGCGGTCGTACCATCTGCCGCGACCAGGAAGGTCTTCGTCAAGACCTATGGCTGCCAGATGAATGTCTATGATTCGCAGCGTATGACCGACGCACTGGCCGCTGATGGCTATGCGGCGACGGATGCTATCGGCGAGGCCGATCTGGTGCTGCTCAACACCTGCCATATCCGCGAGAAAGCCGCCGAAAAGGTCTATTCCGAACTCGGCCGCATTCGTGAGATGAAGGCCGAACGGGCTCTGGCCGGCCGCGAGATGCTGGTCGGAGTCGCCGGCTGCGTGGCGCAGGCGGAAGGAGCCGAGATCATCCGTCGCTCGCCGGCCGTCGATCTGGTCATCGGCCCGCAGACCTATCACCGGCTTCCGCATGTGCTGGCACGGGTGCGCGGCGGCGAAAAGATCGTCGAGACCGACTACGCCATCGAGGACAAGTTCGAGCACCTGCCGCAGCCGAAGCGCGCCGAGATCATCAGGCGCGGCGTCACCGCGTTCCTGACCGTGCAGGAAGGCTGCGACAAGTTCTGCACCTTCTGCGTCGTGCCGTACACCAGAGGCTCGGAAGTGTCGCGGCCGGTGGCGCAGATCGTCGCCGAGGCCGAGCGGCTGGCGCAAGCCGGCGTACGCGAGGTGACGCTGCTTGGCCAGAACGTCAATGCCTGGCATGGCGAGGGCGAAAACGCCGAGGAATGGGGTCTTGGCCGCCTGCTGTTCCGGCTGGCCGAGATTCCCGGGCTGGCGCGGTTGCGCTACACCACCAGCCACCCGCGCGACATGGACGACGAATTGATCGCCGCCCACCGTGACTTGCCGGCGCTGATGCCTTATTTGCACTTACCTGTGCAATCCGGCTCCGACCGCATCCTCAAGGCGATGAACCGCAGGCATACGGCAAAGGACTATCTGACGCTGCTCGACCGGATCCGCGCCGCGCGGAGCGATATAGCGCTTTCGGGTGACTTCATCGTCGGCTTTCCCGGCGAGACGGAAGCGGATTTCGAGGCAACGATGGACCTTGTACGCCAGGTGAACTATGCCTCGGCCTTCTCGTTCAAATATTCGCCTCGCCCCGGCACGCCGGGCGCCGAGATGGCCGATCATGTGCCGGAAGCCGTCAAGGACGAACGTCTGCAGCGGCTGCAGGCGCTGCTGCTGAAGCAGCAGCAGGATTTCGGTGCGAGCCTGGTCGGCAGCATCATCGACACGCTGATCGAGAAGCCCGGTCGTCAAGCCGGCCAGAAGGTCGGCCGCTCGCCGTGGCTGCAGCCGGTTATTGTTGATGAAAAGTCCGGCGAAATCGGTGACATTATCCAGGTACGAATCACGAAGACGGGTTACAACAGCCTGTTCGCCGAATTGGCCTGAAGGTCTCGGCAGATGAGGAGAGACGGTTGAGCGCTGCGGAAGTGAAGAACCTGCCCCAGAACCTACCATCGGGGGCTTCGGATATGGCGCACATCGTTCTGACTTTCGACAACAACAAGCTTGCCAGCGCCCTTTATGGCCAGTTCGACGAGAATCTGGCCAGGCTCGAGCAGAAGCTTGGCGTCGATATCCGATCCCGAGGCAACCAGCTGACCATCAAGGGCTCCGCCTCGGCCGCCGAGCAGGCGCGGCGCGCCCTGGATAATCTCTACGGCATTCTCCAGAAAGGCGCTGACATCGGCCAGTCGGACGTCGACGGCGCCGTGCGCATGGCGATCGCCGCCGACGACCAGCTGACGCTGCCGACGCTGGAGCGCAAGGGCAAGGTGTCCGCCGCCCAGATATCGACGCGCAAGAAGACGATCTATGCCCGTTCGCTCAACCAGGACGCCTATATGCGCGCGCTGGAGCGGTCCGAGCTCGTCTTCGGCATCGGCCCGGCCGGCACCGGCAAGACCTATCTGGCGGTAGCGCATGCGGCGATGCTGCTCGAGCGCGGCATGGTCGAGCGCATCGTGCTGTCGCGGCCGGCCGTCGAGGCCGGCGAGCGGCTTGGCTTCCTGCCCGGCGACATGAAGGAGAAGGTCGATCCGTACCTGCGGCCGCTCTACGACGCGCTTTACGACATGATGCCGGCCGACAAGGTCGAACGGGCGATTGCCGCCGAGGTGATCGAGATCGCGCCGCTAGCCTTCATGCGCGGCCGCACGCTGGCGCACGCCGCCGTCATCCTCGACGAGGCGCAGAACACCACACCGATGCAGATGAAGATGTTCCTGACCCGCCTCGGCGAGAATTCGCGCATGATCGTCACCGGCGATCCGACCCAGATCGACCTGCCGCAAAACACCAAATCGGGTCTGGTCGAGGCGCTCCGGATCCTCGACGGCGTTACCGGCATGGTGACAGTGCGCTTCAACGAAGGCGACGTCGTCAGGCATCCGCTGGTCGCCGAGATCGTCAAGGCCTACGACCGCGACGGCAAGCTGGCCCGGGGCCTGGGCACCGAAGGCTGATGTGAAGATGCGGCCTTATGGCTGAGGACAAAAAGTCTGTAGGCGGGGATCTTCCGGTTCCCATCGACATCGATATAGCGGTTGAAGCGGGCGACTGGCCCGATGCGGCCGCGCTGACGCGGCTGGTCGATCGCGCCGTTGCCGCTGCGTTTGCCGAAACCGGCGTGGCCGGCCGCTCCGAGCTCAGCATAGTCTTTTCTGACGATGCCCATATCCGCAGCCTCAATGCCGGCTGGCGCGGCAAGGACAAACCGACCAACGTCTTGTCTTTCCCGGCGTTTCCGCTCGCCAAGGGCGGTCCGCTGCCGCCCATGCTGGGCGACATCGTGCTGGCCGCCGAGACGGTCGCGCGAGAAGCCGCCCTGGAAGACAAGCCTGTCGAGAACCATATCATCCATCTCGTCATCCACGGCCTGCTGCATTTGCTGGGCTACGATCACGAGACCGACGCCGAGGCCGAGGAAATGGAAGCCAAAGAACGCGCAGCGCTTGCGAGGCTTGCCATTCCCGATCCCTACGCGTAACTAAAAAGATCAAATGACCGGACGACGATGAACGACAAACCAGAGACTGCCGCCCGCCCAGACGCCGGCAGTGCGACCAAGCCATCCGAACAGACGGAAGAGGGCTCTAGTCCGAGTACCACGACCGGCAGCTTCGCCAGCGAGCCATCGCCTGCCGGTCCTTCCCTGTTCGATCGCGTGCTCGGCCTGTTCAGGCAGCGCAACGGCACCAGCCTGCGTGAGGAGATCGCCGACGCGCTTGCCGAAACCGCGAGCGATGCTGGCGCCTTTTCGCCCGGCGAACGGGCCATGCTCAACAACATCCTGCGCTTGCGCGAGGTGCGCGTCGAGGACGTCATGGTGCCGCGCGCCGACATAGAGGCGGTCGAGATCACGACGAACCTTGGCGATCTTCTGGGACTGTTCGAGCAATCCGGCCATTCCCGCATGCCGGTCTATTCGGAGACGCTCGACGATCCGCGCGGCATGGTCCACATCCGCGACGTGCTCGCTCACATCACCAAGATCGCCCGCGTCAGAAAGGGCAGGACGACCAGGAAAGCCGCCGCCACCACGCTTCTCGATCTTGCCAAGGTCGATCTCGCGCGCACCATCGGCGACCTGAACCTGATCCGCCCGGTGCTTTTCGTGCCGCCGTCGATGCTCGCCTCCGATCTCATGGGGCGGATGCAGGCGATGCGCACTCAGATGGCGCTGGTCATCGATGAGTATGGCGGCACCGATGGCCTGGCCTCGCTCGAGGACATCGTCGAGATGGTGGTTGGCGACATCGAGGACGAGCATGACGAGGACGAGCCGATGATCACCCAGACCGGCGAGGGCGTGTTCGTCGTCGACGGCAAGGCCGAGATCGACGAAGTCACCAAGATGATCGGCGAGGATTTCGCCGCCGGCGAGCATGGCGAATATGTCGACACGATCGGCGGCATGATCTTCAACACGCTTGGCCGTGTTCCGGCCCGCGGCGAAGTGGTGCAGGCCATACCTGGTTTCGAATTCCTTGTGCTCGACGCCGATCCGCGCCGCGTCAAGCGCGTGCGCATCGTGGAGACCCAAAAGGGCGAGCGCCGCCGGCGCGCGGTGCGCGCCGAGCAGGCTTGAAGACGCCGCTCGCCCGATGACGGTCGACGATCCGTTTCAAGCACGCAACCCTGGGCTCGATCCCGCGAACTTCTGCACGGGTAATAAGCGGCCATTTGCCCGCCGTCTCAAAACGCTGTAGCGGAAACTTGTCCCGCGCCGTGCTATACTGACCAAGCCGACCTGCACTGCACCGCAGTTAGGGAAATGCCTACGGCGCGGACACCTGCGGGAGTCGCCAGTCCAGATCAGAAAATAAAATGACATGGTGGATGACATGTCCCTCGACGCCAATGATTTCGCTCAAGCAGTTGAAAAATACCACCTCGCTCTGGATGAGTTCATGAAAGGAAACCCCGCGCCTGCGAAGAAGCTCTTTTCTCAACAAGACGATGTAACACTGGGCAATCCCTTTGGCCCTTTCGCGCATGGACGGAAGCAGGTCGTTGAGACGATGGAGCAAGCGGCATCGAATTATAGGGACGGCGACGCTACCGGTTTCGAGAACATAGCGACATGTGTGACGTCTGAGCTGGCATACCTCGTCGAAGTAGAGCGGCTCAGGTCCAAGGTTGGCGGTCGCAGCGATGTCACGCCTCTTGCGTTACGCGTGACGAGCGTCTTTCGTCCAGAAGATGGTCTCTGGAAGATTGTGCATCGTCATGCCGATCCGATAACGACGGCTCAGCCGGCCAATTCGGTACTCCGCCGATAGGCGCGGTTGTGGTTTGGGGAGGCGGTCGATATCGCAAACCCTTGCTGCGGCAACGCGGCTATTCTTCATTCCGTTCTCGGCGAAGGTTGGCCCGCGTCATCGGGCTCGTAGCATCAGGCGTCCGCAAGGAGTCGTGAGCCGAATTCAATCCGGCACGTTGGCTGAAGCGGTGGCCGTTTGGAGCGCGGACCGCGGCCTGATAAATCTTGCTCCGTGATTCGCACGACTCGGAAGCATCGATGAAGCGCCTGGCCGGCCGGATAATTCTGCTGTGGGGCTGGCGCCGCGCGCTTGTGGCGTTTCTTGCCGGGGCGCTGGCGGTGCTTGCCCAGGCGCCTTACGATTTCTTCGCCGTCGGTTTCGTTTCGTTCCCGCTGCTGGTCTGGCTTCTCGACGGCGCGACCGGCGAAGCCTCCGATGGCTGGTTCCGGCGTTTGCGGCCTGCTTTCGCCATCGGCTGGTGGTTTGGCTTCGGCTATTTTCTCGCTGGCCTGTGGTGGATCGGCTCGGCACTTCTGGTCGAGGCCGACAGCTTCGCCTGGGCGCTCCCCTTCGCAGTGGTCGGAATTCCGCTGGCGCTCGCCTTTTTCTACGGCTTCGCGACAGCGGTTGCCCGGTTGCTGTGGAGCAACGACATCGGCCGCATCGCTGCCCTTGGCTTCGGCTTTGCCCTGGCGGAATGGCTGCGCGACTTTCTATTCACCGGCTTTCCCTGGAATGCCGTCGGCTACGCGGCGATGCCGGTGCCCTTGCTTATGCAGAGCGTGTCGGTGACCGGCATGGTTGGCATGAACGCGCTGACGGTCTTCGTCTTTTCATTGCCGGCCCTGCTTGCGGCGCGCCGGCATGTCCGCCTGGGGGCTGCACTGCTTGTCGTTCTCGTCTCGGCCCATGTCGGCTTCGGCTATATCAGGCTTGCTGCTCCGGAGAAGCCTGCGGAACGCAGCCTCGATGTCCGCATTGTGCAGCCGGCCGTTGACCTCAGCGAGAAGTGGGACGCTTCGGTGCCCGACCGGATCTTCGCCACGCTGATGGGACTTTCGGCCAAAGCGCCGGAGACTGGCCATGACAAGCCGCAGTTGATCCTATGGCCGGAGACCTCCGTGCCGTTCTTGTTCGCCCAGCGTCCCGATGCGCTGACCGCGCTGGGCGAGATGCTTGGCGACGGCCAGATGCTGATCGCCGGTGTTGTCCGGGAGGAGGGTGGCTCGACGGCAAATGCCGACAGGCGGTATTACAATTCGGTGGTGGCGATCGACGACAAGGGTGAAATCGCAGATGCCGTCGACAAGGTTCATCTGGTGCCCTTTGGCGAATATCTGCCTTTTGCCGACCTGCTAGGCCGCTTCGGGCTCAAACAGCTTGTCGCCGGGCCGATGACCTACGCGGCGGGCAATGAGCGACATCCGATCGCGCTGCCCGGCGGCATCCGCGCGCTTCCGTTCATTTGCTATGAAGTCATCTTTCCCGATCTGGTGGCGGTTGACGCTACGTCAGCCGAGCTTATTGTGAACGTCACGAACGACGCGTGGTTCGGTGACACGCCGGGTCCATACCAGCATTTCAGGCAGGCGCAGATTCGCGCTGTGGAGAATGGGGTGCCCTTGTTGCGCGCAGCCAATAACGGCATCTCCGCTGTAGTCGATCCGCGCGGACGCATCCTTGACGCACTGGCGATCGACGCACGCGGAGCCATCGATGTCCATGTGCCGATTTCCAATCAGTCCGTCGTTTCTTCCAGCCAAAGGCGCATTAACGGACTGCTGATCATGTTGCTGCTTGGCCTGGCCGCTTTCGCATTGAATGTAAGGCAAAGGCTACGGGTGAATTGACAGTCGACACATTAGAAACTCATACTGTAACCGCCTGAAATTTCTCGAAGTCGGTACGTCGTTCTGTTGGGGCACTGGCCGCCGGCTTCGTTTGGGCAGAAAAACACAAAAAGCCGGAAAAATTCGGCGAGGAAAAAATGGCAGAAGAAAACAAGAAGAAGCCGAATCCTATCGACATCCATGTCGGAAGTCGCATCAGGCTTCGCCGCAATATGTTGGGAATGAGTCAGGAGAAGCTGGGCGAGAACCTCGGCATAACGTTTCAGCAGATACAGAAATACGAGAAGGGAACCAATCGCGTCGGCGCCAGCCGTTTGCAGGCAATAGCCTCGATACTCGGTGTTCCTGTCGCTTTCTTTTTCGAGGACGCGCCGGGCCAGGAGGCCGTGGGCAACCGCGGATTTGCCGAGGATGCATCAATGACTTTTGCGGTCGAATTCTGCGGCAGTCCTGAAGGGCTTCAACTCAACCGGGCCTTCGTCAAGATTGGCGACGTCAAGATACGCCGCAAGATCATCGAGCTCGTGAAGGCCCTTTCAACCGACGAGGTCGATTGATTGGGCCGATTGAGTTGGCAGGCAGTTTAAAGCCGGAAATGGCGAGGATGTCGTAGCCGGGCACGACCTCGCTGATCGCAGAATTTACATCCTGTAGGCAGGCCGGAGAGGAAATCGATTTTGCTCGACGCCCAACGTGTTGGAACTAAGCTCGCCGGCGGCATCCTGCCGCTGGTCGCAGTGGTGCAAGATAATAGCGCGATTTTCATGCCAGAATGGCCGCGCCGCTTGACGAGCGCCGCCCGGCACAGCTAACACGTGGCGCGCCAATCGGCAGCGTGCCGATATTTTTTCAAGAGGGGACACCCGTGACGCGGCAAAACTATTTATTCACCTCGGAATCCGTTGCCGAGGGTCATCCCGATAAGGTTTGCGATCGTATCTCCGACGAGATCGTCGATCTGGTCTATCGCGAGGCCAGAAAAACCGGCATGGACCCCTGGAAGGTCCGCGTCGCCTGCGAAACGCTGGCGACCACCAATCGCGTCGTCATCGCCGGCGAGGTGCGCGTCCCCGAGACCCTGCTCAAGAAGGACAAGGCCGGCAATATCCTGATGGATGCCGCCGGTCATCCGCTCGTCAATCCGGCGAAGTTCAAGTCGGCCGCCCGCAAGGCGATCCGCGAAATCGGCTATGAACAGGCCGGTTTCCACTGGAAGACGGCAAAGATCGAGGTTCTGCTGCACGGCCAGTCGCCGGATATCGGCCAGGGCGTTGACAATGCCTCCGACCGGCAAGGCGAGGAAGGGGCTGGCGACCAGGGCATCATGTTCGGCTATGCCTGCCGCGAGACACCGGATCTGATGCCGGCGCCGATCTACTACAGCCATAAGATCCTCGAACTGCTGGCCGCCGCACGCCATGAGGGCAACGGCGATGCCGGCCGGCTCGGGCCGGACGCCAAGAGCCAGGTCACCGTCCGCTATGTCGACGGCAAGGCGGCCGAAGTGACGCAAATCGTGCTGTCCACCCAGCATCTCGACGCCAGCTGGGATTCGAAGAAGGTCCGCAACGTCGTCGAGCCCTATATCCGCGAGGCGCTGGGCGAGCTGAAGATCGCCGACAGCTGCAACTGGTACATCAACCCGACGGGCAAGTTCGTCATCGGCGGCCCCGACGGCGACGCCGGCCTGACCGGACGCAAGATCATCGTCGATACTTACGGCGGTGCTGCGCCCCATGGCGGCGGTGCTTTTTCCGGCAAGGACACCACCAAGGTCGATCGTTCCGCGGCCTATGCGGCACGCTACCTGGCCAAGAACGTGGTGGCGGCGAAGCTCGCCGATCGCTGCACCATCCAGCTTTCCTATGCCATTGGCGTCGCCCAGCCGCTGTCGGTCTATGTCGACCTGCACGGCACCGGCAAGGTCGATGAGGCGAAGCTCGAGCAGGCGCTGCGCACCGTGATGGACCTGTCGCCGTCCGGCATTCGCCGTCACCTCGATCTCAACAAGCCGATTTATGCCAAGACGTCCTCTTATGGCCATTTCGGCCGCAAGGCCGGCCGCGACGGGTCCTTCTCCTGGGAAAAGACCGACCTCGCCAAGGCGCTCAAGGATGCACTCGCCGAAGCGCCCGCCGAAGCAGTCGCGGCCTAGCCGCGGCGTCCATAGATCCGAAAGACGTGGATCCGAAAGACCGGCCAAGCCGTGCGACCGAAGCATTTTTCGGTCGCCGGCGCGGCAAGACCATCCGTCCGCAGCAGGCGGCGGCACTGGAAAGCGGCTTCCGCACCTACCGGCTCGATCTGATGGCCGGACCGCCGGCCGAACTGCGCAGCCTGTTCGAAGCGGATGTCTGCGCCATTCATCTCGAGATTGGTTTCGGCGGCGGCGAGCACCTGCTGCATCGGGCGACGGCAGCTCCTGAGACCGGCTTTATCGGCGTCGAGCCTTTCGTCAACGGCATGGCCAAGATGATGATGGCGGTCAGGGAACGGCCGCTGGCCAATCTTCGGGTCTATGACGACGATGCCACGCGCCTGCTCGACTGGCTCCCGCAAGCCTCGCTCGACGGCATCGACCTTCTCTATCCCGATCCCTGGCCGAAAAAGAAACACTGGAAGCGCCGCTTCGTCAGTCCGGTCAATCTCGACCGTTTCGCGCGCGTCCTGAAGTCAGGCGGAAAATTCCGCTTTGCGTCCGATATCGATAGCTATGTGAACTGGACGCTGCTGCACTGCCGGGCGCATGATGCGTTTGAATGGCAGGCTGAAGAGGCAGCCGATTGGCATCGGCCCTATGAGGGTTGGCCGGGTACGCGCTACGAGGCGAAGGCCATTCGCGAAGGCCGTCGGCCTGCCTATCTCACCTTCGTCCGAAGATAGGCGACCAAGTTAAGCAGCGCCCCATCGCGCGCTTTGCCGTCGACGAGGACCAAGGACGTCCTCGTCCTGCTTCGCAGGTCTTAGAAGCGGCCGATCTTGTCGAAGGCGGCCGGATCCACGCCGAGATTGCGCAGATCGTGCGCGCGCGGCTTGCGGCCGGCTTCGACGGCGTGCGAAGCGGCGACGGCGCTGCCGAACACAGTGAAGAAATCGCCGATGGCCGAGAAAACCTTGCGGTTGGTCATGATTATGCCCTTTCGCCTGCTGCAATGTGACTGAATTTGTGCAGCGCAACATAGATAGGCGCGTATTGCCTGATATCACAGGGACGTTGCCGCATGGCCGCCATGCGTCCTGTGCAACGCTGCTGCCTCCTCACGGAGACAGAAAACCGGACAACTGGTGTGCTACCTAATCCGGGCAACTCGTCTGCTTACGACAGACCCCGCATGCGGACTTGAAACGACGGCCGCGATCGTCTATATCAAGCTCAAATTCTTGGTCGGTATGGCGAAGAGTGGGTCCACCCGGTCCCGCTCTTTTTTGTTACCTTCCGACCGCCAATGAAGCGACAGGAATAGAATGACCGCAACGGCGACCGACAGCGACGACCGCATCATCCGCGAAAGCGGCATCGATGCGCGCGTCGCGCTGATCGTGCAGCCGGTGCTGCGTGCCATCGGCTTTCGCCTTGTCAGGGTGCATCTGACGGGCCAGAACGGGCTGACGCTGCAGATCATGGCCGAGCGCGAGGACGGCACCATGACCGTCGAGGATTGCGAAGAGGTCAGCCGGGCAGTGTCGCCGGCCCTCGATGTCGATGATCCGATCGAAAAGGCGTATCATCTCGAAGTGTCGTCGCCGGGTATCGACCGGCCGCTGGTCCGCAAGTCGGATTTCGCGACCTGGACGGGCCATCTGGTGAAGATGGAAACGTCGGTCCTTGTCGCCGACCGCAAGCGCTTCAAGGGCAAGATCGCCGAGAGCGATGCGGACGGCGTGCTGATCGAGCGCGACAAGGCGGCCTATGGCGAGGAGCCGACGGTGCGCGTGCCCTACGATGCGATTGCAGAAGCGCGGCTGATCCTGACCGATGACCTTATCCGCGATGCGCTGTCGAAGGACAACAGGGCGCGCAAGGAAGCCAAGAAGCGCCGCGGCGAACCCGAAGACGCGCCAGAGGGCGTAGAAGCGGGCGCGGAAGACGAAACCGAACAGGAAATGTGATTGGGCTGCCGGGCGCAAAGGCTCGGCAACAAGCTCGGGAGAAAAAAGATGGTTGTAAGCGCCAACAGGCTTGAACTGCTGCAGATCGCCGACGCGGTCGCGCGTGAAAAGTCGATCGACAAGTCGATCGTCATCGCCGCCATGGCCGATGCGATCCAGAAGGCGGCGCGCTCGCGCTATGGCCAGGAAACCAACATCCGTGCCGACATCAATCCGAACACCGGCGAGATGAAGCTGCAGCGGCTGATGGAAGTGGTCGAGAAGGTCGACGACTATGCGACGCAGATCGCCATTTCCTCGGCGCGCGAGCGCAATCCCGACGCCCAGCTCGGCGACTTCATTGCCGAGCAGCTGCCGCCGATGGATTTCGGCCGCATCGCCGCCCAGTCGGCCAAGCAGGTCATCGTCCAGAAGGTGCGCGAGGCCGAGCGTGACCGCCAATATGACGAGTACAAGGACCGCATCGGCGAGATCGTCAACGGCACCGTCAAGCGCGTCGAATACGGCAATGTCATCGTCGATCTCGGCCGTGGCGAGGCGATCATCCGCCGCGACGAGCTGATCCCGCGCGAAAACTACAAATATGGCGATCGCGTCCGCGCCTATGTCTACGATGTGCGCCGCGAGCAGCGCGGTCCGCAGATATTCCTGTCGCGCACCCATCCGCAGTTCATGGCGAAGCTGTTCACCATGGAAGTGCCGGAAATCTACGACGGCATCATCGAGATCAAGTCGGTCGCCCGCGATCCGGGCTCGCGCGCCAAGATCGCCGTCATCTCGCGTGACAGTTCCATCGATCCGGTCGGCGCCTGCGTCGGCATGCGCGGCAGCCGCGTTCAGGCGGTGGTCGGCGAATTGCAGGGCGAGAAGATCGACATCATTCCGTGGTCGCCTTCGGCCGCTTCCTTCATCGTCAACGCGTTGCAGCCGGCGGAAGTCGCCAAGGTCGTGCTCGACGAGGACGCCGAACGCATCGAGGTCGTGGTGCCGGACGACCAGCTGTCGCTGGCTATCGGCCGCCGCGGCCAGAACGTCCGGCTTGCCTCGCAGCTCACCGGCTGGGATATCGACATCCTGACCGAGCAGGAAGAGAGCGAGCGCCGCCAGAAAGAGTTCGTCGAACGCTCGGCGCTGTTCATGGATGCGCTCAACGTCGACGAGATGGTCGGCCAGGTGCTCGCCTCCGAAGGCTTCACCAGCGTCGAGGAAGTCGCCTATGTCGATGCCGACGAGATCGCGTCGATCGACGGCTTCGACGAGGACACCGCCTCGGAAATCCAGGCCCGCGCCCGCGAGTATCTGGAGAAGATCGAAGCCGAGCATGACGAGAAGCGCAAGGCGCTGGGGGTCGAGGACGAGCTGCGTGAGATCCCTGGCGTGACCACCGCCATGATGGTGACGCTCGGCGAGGACGGCGTGAAGACGATCGAGGATTTCGCCGGCTATGCGGCCGACGACCTGACCGGCTGGAAGGAACGCAAGGACGGCGAGACGAAGGTGTTCCCCGGTGTGCTCGCCAGTCACGGCGTGTCGCGCGCCGATGCCGAGCAGATGGTTCTGGCTGCCCGCCTCAAGGCCGGCTGGATCACCGAAGACGAGCTTGTAGCCGAAGACGTGCCGGCTGACGAAGCCGTTGGTGCGTGAGGTGAAACCGCATCGCACACAACCCGCCCTTGGACGAGATGAACGATCGCACTTGCATCGTCACGCGCAGACAGGCCGAACCGGATGAACTGATCCGTTTCGTCGTCGGCCCGGATTCGGCCGTCGTTCCGGATATCAAGAAAAACCTGCCCGGCCGCGGTTGCTGGGTGACGGCCGACCGCCTACATATCGACAAGGCGGCAGCGAAAAACCTGTTCGCTCGCGCCTTTAAGGCGCAGGTGATCGTGCCGACCGATCTCGGCGGCATGGTCGACGGGCTGCTTTCCAGATACGCTCTGGGCATGCTCGGTCTTGCCCGCAAGGCAGGCGCGATCGCGCTCGGCGCCACCAAGGTTGAGAGCGCGGTGCGTGGTGGGCTGGCGCTTTTCGTGTTGCATGCGACCGAGGCGTCAGATGACGGCGTCCGCAAGATCAGCCAGGCGCGACGGGCAACCGTCCACCTTGGTGGCCCCGCCATCCTTGCCTACAAACTTTTCTCCGAGGCCGAGTTGAGCTTGGCATTGGGGGGTACAAATGTGATACATGCTGCCGTTCTCGCGGGAGACGCGGGCAGGGCGGTCCAGAAGCGCATGGTTGCGCTCGACCGGTATCGGGGCGGTTCCCCGGACGATCTGGCAATGCTTGCGGCCGTTGCTGACGAAGATGATGCCGCAGAGGATATGGAATGAGCGATACGAAATCGGGCGACGACAAGACGTTGAGTGTGACGCCGAAGAAGACCTTGACGCTGAAGCGCCCCGGTACTGAACAGGGCACCGTGCGCCAAAGCTTCTCGCATGGCCGCACCAAGGCGGTCGTGGTCGAGACCAAGAAGCGCAAGTTCTCGCTGCCCGGCGACAAGCCGGAGCCGGCTGCTGCCCCTGTGTCAGTCTTCACGCCGAAGCCGCCGGTCGCGGCAGCGCCCGTTGTGCAGGAAGCGCCCAAGGCGCCGCCGCCTCCGCCGCCTGTCGAGCGCGGCGGCATGGTGCTGAACGAATTGTCGCGCAATGAGATGGAGGCGCGCCGCCGGGCCCTTGAGGGCTCGAAGGTCCGCGACGTCGAGGATCGCCAGCGCGCCATCGACGAGGCCAAGCGCCGCGCCGAGGATGAAGAGCGCCGCCGCCGCGAGCGCGAGGAATCCGCGCGCCGCCAGGCCGAGGAAGAGGCTCGGCTGCAGGCTGAGGCCGAGTCCCGCCGGCGTGCCGAGGAAGAGGCGCGTCGCCGCGCGCCGCTGGCCGCCGAACTGGCGACAGTCGACGACGAGGACATCAAGCCGAAGCGGACCGGCGCCGGTGCCCCGGTGCGCCGTCCGGTCACGCCCGAAGTGGCGCGTCCGGCCAAGCCGACCAAGGGCGAGGAAGATCGCCGCCGCGGCAAGCTGACGCTGAACGCCGCACTTTCCGATGAGGATGCGCGTGCGCGTTCGCTGTCGTCGATGCGTCGGCGCCAGGAGAAATTCAAGCGCGCGCTGCATAACGAACCGCGCGAGAAAGTCATGCGCGAAGTGATACTGCCCGAAACCATCACCATCCAAGAACTGGCGCAGCGCATGTCCGAGCGCGCCGTCGATGTGGTCAAGTTCTTCATGAAACAGGGCCAGATCCTGAAGCCGGGCGACGTCATCGACGCCGACACGGCCGAGCTGGTCGCCACCGAATTCGGCCACACGGTTCGCCGCGTCGCCGAGTCCGACATTGAGGAAGGCCTGTTCAACATCGCCGATCGCCCAGAAGATCTGGAATCGCGGCCGCCGGTGGTGACGATCATGGGCCATGTCGATCACGGCAAGACGTCGCTGCTCGATGCTATCCGCAACGCAAATGTCGTGTCCGGCGAGGCTGGCGGCATCACCCAGCATATCGGCGCCTATCAGGTCGAGAAGAACGGTCACAAGATCACCTTCATCGACACGCCCGGCCACGCCGCCTTCACGGCGATGCGCGCCCGCGGCGCCCAGGCGACTGACATCGCCATCCTCGTGGTGGCGGCCGATGACAGCGTGATGCCGCAGACGATCGAATCGATCAGCCATGCCAAGGCGGCCGGCGTCCCGATCATCGTGGCGATCAACAAGATCGACAAGCATGACGCCGACCCGCAGAAGGTGCGCTCTGAGCTGCTGCGCCACGAAGTCTTCGTGGAATCGATGGGCGGCGAGGTGCTGGATGTCGAAGTGTCGGCGACCAAGGGCACCAATCTCGACAAGCTGCTCGAAGCGATCCTGCTGCAGGCCGAAATCCTCGACCTGAAGGCCAATCCGGACCGCACCGCCGAGGGCGTCGTCATCGAAGCCCAGCTCGACAAGGGCCGCGGTCCCGTCGCCACGGTGCTGGTCCAGACAGGCACGCTGATGCCCGGCGACATCCTCGTTGCCGGCAACGAATGGGGCCGGGTGCGTGCGCTGGTCAACGACCGCGGCGGGCAGATCAAGGAAGCGCCGCCGGCAATGCCGGTGGAGGTGCTTGGTCTGCAGGGAACACCGCAGGCCGGCGACCGTTTCGCCGTCGTCAACAACGAGGCCCGTGCCCGCGAGATCACCGAATACCGCCAGCGTCTGGCGCGCGAGAAGGCGGTGGCCAAGCATGCCGGCCAGCGTGGGTCGCTCGAACAGATGATGTCGCAGCTGCAGACGAGCGGGCTGAAGGAATTCCCGCTGGTCATCAAGGGCGACGTGCAGGGCTCGATCGAGGCGATCAACGCGGCGCTGGACAAGCTCGGCACCGACGAGGTGCGTGCGCGCATCGTCCATGCGGGCGCCGGCGGCATCACCGAAAGCGATGTGTCGCTGGCGGAAACCTCGGGTGCTGCGATCATCGGCTTCAACGTCCGCGCCAATGTGCAGGCGCGCGCGGCTGCCGCGGCGGCAGGCATAGAGATCCGCTACTATTCGATCATCTACAATCTCGTGGATGACGTGAAGGCTGCGCTCTCCGGCCTGCTTTCGCCGGAGCGTCGCGAGACCTTCATCGGCAATGCGGAGATCCTCGAGATCTTCGACATCACCAAGGTCGGCAAGATCGCCGGCTGCCGTGTCACCGAAGGCAAGGTCGAGCGCGGTGCGGGCGTTCGCCTGATCCGCGATAACGTCGTCATCCACGAAGGCACGCTGAAGACCCTGAAGCGCTTCAAGGACGAAGTTGCGGAAGTCCCAGGTGGCCAGGAATGCGGCATGGCCTTCCAGAACTACGAAGACATGCGCGTCGGCGACGTCATCGAGTGCTTCCGCGTCGAGATGGTGACCAGGACGCTCTGAGTTCGAGCAGCTTGAGCTCAAGCATCTACTGAGACCGGGCGGTGGTCGAAAGACCGCCGCCCAAACCATATGAGACATGCGGCGCGGTCCCATCCCGCGCTTCACGATTTCAGGATAGAGAAAAATGCCCCGTTCAACCACATCAGGCCCATCCCAGCGCATGCTTCGCGTCGGCGAGCAGGTGCGCCATGCGCTTTCGGAAACCTTGCAGCGTGGCGAGATCCTCGATCCCTTGATCGAGAATGCCGTGGTTTCGGTCTCGGAAGTGCGCATGTCGCCCGATCTGAAGATCGCCACCGCCTTCGTCTCGCCGCTCGGCGCAAGTGATACCGATGCGGTGGTCGAGGCGCTCAACAAGCATGCGAAATTCGTGCGCGGCCGCGTTTCCGGCGCGCTCCGGCAGATGAAGTACATGCCCGAGTTCCGCTTCCGGCTCGACACCAGCTACGACAATTTCCAGAAGATCAACGAATTGCTGCACTCGCCCGAAGTGGCGCGCGACCTCGGCACAGATGCCCAGATTGACGACCAGAATAAAGACAATGACAAGGACGAAAAATAGTGGCGCGTCGCGGCAAGAAGAAGGGCCGGCCGATCTCCGGCTGGCTGGTGCTGGACAAGCCCGTCGGCATGGGTTCGACCGAAGCCGTCTCCAAGATCAAATGGCTGTTCCAGGCCGAAAAGGCCGGCCATGCCGGCACGCTCGACCCGCTCGCTTCCGGCATGCTGCCGATCGCGCTCGGCGAAGCGACCAAGACCGTGCCTTATGTCCAGGATGGCGCCAAGGTCTACCGCTTCACGGTTGCCTGGGGTGAGGAGCGTTCGACCGATGACCTCGAAGGGCCGGTGACGAAAAGCTCCGACCAGCGTCCGGCTGAAGCCGATGTGCTTTTGCTGATGCCGAAATACACCGGCGTCATCATGCAGACGCCGCCACAATTTTCAGCCATCAAGATCGCAGGCGAGCGCGCCTATGACCTTGCCCGCGACGGCGCGACGGTCGACATTCCGGCGCGGGAAGTCGAGATCGGCCGTCTCGACCTGATTGAGCACAGTGCTGATCGCACCATTTTCGAGGTCGAATGCGGCAAGGGCACTTATGTGCGCTCGCTGGCCCGCGACATGGGCCGCGACCTCGGCTGTTTCGGTCACATCGCCGAACTGCGCCGGATCGAGGTCGAGCCGTTCACGCAGGAAGACTTCGTCACCATCGCCGAGCTGGAAGCCGCCCGCTTTGGCGAACGGGGCGAAAGTTCGGATTCAGCGGACACGGTGCCAGTCGACTTCGACGCGATCGACGCGCTTCTGGTCGATACATCAGCCGCGCTCGACTGCCTGCCGCAGATCGCGATCAGTGACGACGCGGCAACAAAAATCCGCCTCGGCAATCCGGTCATCATCCGCGGCCGCGATGCGCCGGTGGAAGCTGAGGAGGCCTGCGCAACGGCGCGCGGCAAGCTGGTCGCCATCGGCGCCATCGAACAAGGCATGTTCAAGCCGAAGCGGGTCTTTGCCAGGTGAGTCCCGTCGTCTAATCTCGATGAGACTTAAACATCCGAGGGGCACATGGCAAAGGCCGAGACGATCAAGAAGCGGGCGCCGGTGACGGCACGGCGGCCGCCGGTTGGCGCATCGCCGGGCACGCTGATCGCCGACCCGGCGGCGCGGCGCAGCGAACTGCGACTGACACTGATGTCGCCCAATAAATTCGAGACGATCGAAGATGCCAGCATCGACGACGTCAAAGCCAATTGCGACACATGGCCGGTCATCTGGCTCGACTGTACCGGTCTCGCCAACATCCCGCTGATCGAGGAGATCGGCC
This sequence comes from Mesorhizobium mediterraneum, assembly GCF_002284565.1. Lineage (GTDB taxonomy): Bacteria > Pseudomonadota > Alphaproteobacteria > Rhizobiales > Rhizobiaceae > Mesorhizobium > Mesorhizobium mediterraneum. Next base: position 95,332 of record NZ_NPKI01000033.1, read on the forward strand.
GGATTTTCAGCCTGCATCCGCTGGCGCTGGAAGATGTCGTCAACACCGGCCAGCGGCCGAAGGTGGACTTCTTCGAGGACCATGCCTTTGTCGTCGTCAGGATGATCGACGACGTCACCGCGCATCGCTACGAGCAGATCGCCGTCTTCTTCGGCAAGAACTTCGTCGTCACCTTCCAGGAGCGCGAAGGCGATCCGTTCGATCCCGTGCGCAAGCGCATCGAAAGCTCGATGCCCAACCGGTTGCGCGCACGCGGAGCAGACTATCTCGCCTATGCCCTGATCGACGCCATCGTCGACAGCTATTTCCCGCCGATCGAGGCTGCCGGCGAATTGGTCGACAGCATCGAGGACCAGATGCTGCGCGCGTCGGATAAGCACCAGATGCGGCAGCTTCACGAGTTGCGGCGCGACGCCAATGTGCTGAAGGGGGTGCTTTGGCCGATGCGCGATGCGCTGGCCACGCTGATCCGCAACGACGTGCCCTATGTGAAGGCCGAGACCAAGGTTTTCCTGAACGACACGCTCGACCACTCGCTTCGGCTCATCGAACTGGTCGAAACCCAGCGCGACATGCTGACCGGTCTGATCGAGATGCATCTGTCGCTGAGCCAGGCGCGCACCAGCGATGTCATCAGCTATCTGACGATCGTCTCGGTGATCTTCATCCCGCTAACCTTTCTCGTTGGCGTGTGGGGCATGAACTTCGATCCAGAAAGCTCGCCATGGAACATGCCGGAGTTGAAGGCCCAATACGGCTATCCGGCGGCGCTCGTGTTCATGGCCCTTGTCGCGTTCGGGCTGATTGCCTTCTTCAGATGGAAGAAGTGGCTTTAGCCGAAGGGAAATCTTCGTTTGTGCCGCAAAAAGCCGGCTTGTGAATTGGGCTGGTGTTTTTGCCTGAATTGCACTATATGCGCCGCAGCATCGTGCAATGACACGTTGCTTGTACCGGCCCCTGCTGGACGACATCCCGGCTGAGGGCGTCCCGTTTCCTCAAACAGATAAGGAAAAACACGATGTCGATTACTGCCGAGCGCAAGAAGGAATTGATGGGTGAATTCGCAACCGCCAAGGGCGATACCGGGTCTCCGGAAGTCCAGGTGGCCATCCTTTCCGAGCGCATCAAGAACCTGACCGACCATTTCAAGGACCACAAGAAGGATAACCATTCCCGCCGTGGTCTGCTTGCTCTCGTCTCCCAGCGCCGTAGTCTGCTTGATTATCTCAAGCGCAAGGATGACGCGCGCTATCAGACGCTGATCGAGAAGCTCGGTCTGCGCCGTTGACGAATTGACCGGCGGGTTCTTTCGAGAGCCCGCCGGTCGCGCATTGGAGCATCGGATCAGTCCATTGCTCTATGAAGGAAGTAGAGCGCCGCGCATCGATCTAGACGCGCAAATAGGACGCTCTGAAAGTTTGAATTTGCGCATGATGCTTTCCGCAGGCCGCGGTTTCGGGATCATGCGCAAGGCCAGTCGGATCGATTGGCCAAACCCGGTTTCGAAATAGCACAGGGCCATTCGAAACCGCCCATGGACGGTCATGGGGCAGGATTGCAGGACGCTCGCGCGGCAATCGCGCCGGATTTACCCGAGCTTCCCGTTGTCTTGCCCGTGGCTGCCCGAGAAATGAAGCCAAGGGAAAGGGGCACTCGCGCACGGTGAAACGGCGCGGCCCTTTCCGCATATGAAGGACAAGATATGTTCAATCACCATAAAGTGGAAATCGAATGGGGCGGCCGCCCGCTCATCCTCGAAACCGGCAAGATCGCGCGCCAGGCTGACGGCGCGGTGCTCGCCACCTACGGCGAAACCAAGGTTCTCGCCACCGTCGTTTCGATGAAGGAGCCGAAGCCCGGCCTCGATTTCTTCCCGCTAACCGTCAACTACCAGGAAAAGACCTATGCCGCCGGCAAGATCCCGGGCGGCTATTTCAAGCGCGAAGGCCGTCCGAGCGAGAAGGAAACGCTGGTTTCCCGCCTCATCGATCGTCCGATCCGCCCGCTCTTCGCCGACGGCTACAAGAACGACACGCAGATTGTCGTCACCGTCGTCCAGCATGATCTCGAAAACGACCCCGACATCCTGTCGATCGTCGCCACCTCGGCGGCCTTGACGCTGTCCGGCGTCCCCTTCATGGGCCCGATCGGCGGCGCCCGCGTCGGTTACATCAACGGCGAATATGTGCTCAATCCGCATGTCGACGAGATGCAGGAATCCAAGCTTGACCTGATCGTCGCCGGCACCTCAGACGCCGTGCTGATGGTTGAGTCCGAAGCCAAGGAGCTCGGCGAGGACCTGATGCTCGGCGCCGTCATGTTCGGCCATCGCGGCTTCCAGCCGGTGATCGATGCGATCATCAAGCTGGCCGAGGTTGCCGCCAAGGACCCGCGCGATTTCACCGCGCCGGACTATTCGGCGCTTGAAGCAGAGATGCTGAAGATCGTCGAAGGCGAGCTTCGCGATGCCTACAAGATCACCGACAAGCAGAAGCGCTATGCCGCCGTCGACGCCGTCAAGGCGAAGGTCAAGGCTGCGTTCGTACCCGCCGAAGGCGAGGAAGCAAAATACACGTCCGAGCAGATCGGCACCGTGTTCAAGGAGCTCCAGGCCAAGGTCGTGCGCTGGAACATCCTCGACACCGGCTCGCGCATCGACGGCCGCGACCTGAAGACGGTCCGCAAGATCGTCTCCGAAGTCGGCGTCCTGCCACGCACCCACGGCTCGGCGCTGTTCACCCGCGGCGAGACCCAGGCGCTGGTCGTCGCCACGCTCGGCACCGGCGAGGACGAGCAGTATGTCGATTCGCTGACCGGCATGTACAAGGAGAAATTCCTCCTTCATTACAACTTCCCTCCCTATTCGGTTGGTGAAACCGGCCGCATGGGTTCGCCCGGCCGCCGCGAAATCGGCCACGGGAAGCTCGCCTGGCGCGCGATCCGCCCGATGCTGCCGACCGCCGATCAGTTCCCCTACACGCTGCGCGTCGTCTCGGAGATCACCGAGTCCAACGGTTCGTCGTCGATGGCCACCGTCTGCGGCACCTCGCTGGCGCTGATGGATGCCGGTGTGCCGCTGGCAAAGCCGGTCGCCGGCATCGCCATGGGTCTCATCAAGGAAGGCGAGCGCTTCGCGGTGCTCTCCGACATCCTCGGCGACGAGGATCACCTCGGCGACATGGACTTCAAGGTTGCCGGCACCGCCAATGGCATCACCTCGCTGCAGATGGACATCAAGATCGAAGGCATCACCGAGGAGATCATGAAGATCGCGCTCGGCCAGGCCAAGGACGGCCGCCAGCACATTCTCGGCGAAATGGCCAATGCGCTGTCCGGTGCCCGTTCCGAGCTCGGCGAGTTCGCGCCGCGCATCGAGGTCATGCACATCCCGACCGACAAGATCCGCGACGTGATCGGCTCGGGCGGCAAGGTCATCCGCGAGATCGTCGAAAAGACCGGCGCCAAGATCAACATCGAAGACGACGGCACGGTCAAGATCGCTTCGTCCAATGCCAAGGAGATCGAGGCGGCGAAGAAGTGGATACACACCATCGTTGCCGAGCCGGAAGTCGGCGAGATCTACGAGGGCACGGTCGTCAAGACCGCCGACTTCGGCGCATTCGTCAACTTCTTCGGTCCGCGTGACGGCCTCGTCCACATCTCGCAGCTCGCCAACGATCGCGTCGCCAAGACCTCCGACGTCGTCAAGGAAGGCGACAAGGTCTGGGTCAAGCTGATGGGCTTCGATGAGCGCGGCAAGGTCCGCCTGTCGATGAAGGTCGTCGACCAGGCCACGGGCAAGGAAATCGCCCGCGACAAGAAGGCCGAAGGCGAAGAAGACGCCGCCTGAGCGATCTGACGGTATAATCGAAGCGGGCGCGCCGACAGGTCGCGCCCGTTTTCATTTTCAAGAGATCGAAGAATGTCCGCCGAGCCGCTGAAGACACTGTTCCACCCGTTCGAGGCCGAGGCTGTCGCCATGCCGCGTAAAGGCGAGCGCGTCCTCTTTCTGGGCGCTGAACCGGGTTTCCGCCTGCCCGAAGGCTTCGATGCAACACTGCATCTGGTGCAAGGCTTCCGCCCGCATTTTCGCGCGCTGCAGGGCGCCGGCTTCACGGTCACGCCGCATCTGGAGGGCGAAGGTTTCGATGCGGCACTGGTGCTTGCCGGCCGTCATCGCGGGCAAAACGAATTGCGCATCGCTGAGGCGATTGAGCGTGTGAGGCCGGGCGGACTGATCGCCGTCGCCGGCGGTAAGGACGATGGCATTGCGAGCCTGCGCAAGCGCATCGGCGAGCTTGTGACGCTCGACGGCCATATGCCGAAACATCACGGCATCGCCTTCTGGTTCCATCGACCGGCCGATGCCGCGGCCGCGGCCGCGCTTCGCGTCGCCAATCCAACGCTTCTGGTCGAGAGCCGTTTCCGCACCGCACCAGGCATGTTCTCTTTTGATAAGATCGATGCAGGTTCGAGATTGCTGGTGGACAATTTGCCCGGCGACCTGCGTGGCAACATTGCCGATTTCTGCGCCGGCTGGGGCTATGTGGCGGCCGAGGTCGCCGCCCGCTCACCCGGCATCTCGGCGCTCGATCTCTACGAGGCCGAGTTCGAGGCGCTGGAGGCGGCGAAACGCAATATCGGCACTACAGCGGCGGAACCCAATTTCTTCTGGATCGATCTTTTGAGCGAGCCGATCGAGCGCCGTTATGACGCCATCGTCATGAACCCGCCCTTCCATCGCAGCCGCGCGACCGAGCCGGAGATCGGTGCCGGCATGATCCGCGCCGCGGCGAAGGCGCTGAAGCCAGGTGGGCGGCTGTTCATGGTGGCGAACCGTCAGCTTCCCTACGAGCCGGTGCTGGCGGCCGCCTTCTCCAGCCACGCCGAGATCGCCCGCGACGGGATGTTCAAGGTTTTGGCGGCGCGCCGCTGAGCGGAGTTCACCGGACCAAGGCATTTTCTATGGGCCGAATTATTCCCGGCCGGTGTCGGCCTGCTTCAACTCGTCGAGCGCCGGCATCGAGACGATGTGGTAGCCGGAATCGACATAGTGGATTTCGCCGGTGACGCCGGACGACAGGTCGGACAGGAGGTAGAGCGCGGAGCCACCGACTTCGTCGATGGTCACTGTACGGCGCAGCGGCGAGTTGCGCTGCTGGTAGGAAAACATATGGCGTGCGTCGGAAATCCCGGCGCCGGCCAGTGTCCGCACCGGTCCCGCCGATATGCCGTTCACCCTGATGCCGCGCGGTCCGTAGTCGTTGGCGAGATAGCGGACGCTGGCTTCCAGCCCGGCCTTGGCCACGCCCATGACGTTATAGTTCGGCATGACACGGACAGAACCCGCATAGGTCAGCGTGATCATCGAGCCGCTGTCCTTCATCAGCGCGGCGGCGTGACGGGCGACCTCTGTGAAGGAGTAGCAGGAGATGACCATGGTGCGGACGAAATTGTCGCGGCTGGTGTCGGCGTAAAGGCCCTTCAGCTCGTTCTTGTCGGAAAAGCCAATGGCATGGACGACGAAGTCCAGCCCGCCCCAGGCCTTGCCCAAGGTCTCGAAGGTGGCGGCAACCGATGCGCTGTCCTCGACATCGCAAGGCACGACCAGCGAGGCGCCGAGCTTGTCGGCGAGCGGCTTGACCCGGCGCCCGAAGGCCTCGCCTTGATAGGTGAAGGCGAGTTCCGCCCCATGTTCGGAGAGTTTCCGGGCGATGCCCCAGGCGATCGAGTGATCGTTGGCGACACCCATGACAAGCCCGCGCTTGCCCTTCATCAATCCGTCCATGGTCGGCAAATCCTTATGCGGAATAGCGCTGGAAAATCAGCGTTGCGTTGGTGCCGCCGAAACCAAACGAATTGGACAAAACAGTGTCGATCCTGGCGTCGTCGATGCGTGTGCGCACGATCGGCATGCCTTCGAATTCCGGATCGAGTTGCTCGATATGAGCGCTCTCGCCGATGAAGCCGCCTTGCATCATCAGGATAGAGTAGATCGATTCCTGCACGCCGGCCGCACCCAGCGAATGGCCAGTCAGCGATTTGGTCGAGGTGATGAAAGGCATCTTCTCGCCGAACACTTCGCGGATCGCGCCCATTTCCCTGGAATCGCCGACCGGCGTCGAAGTGCCGTGCGTGTTGATGTAGTCGACTGGCGAAGAGGTGGTCGCCAGCGCCTGCCGCATGCAGCGCACCGCACCTTCGCCCGATGGCGCCACCATGTCGTAGCCGTCTGAGGTCGCGCCATAGCCGACGATCTCGGCGTAGATCTTGGCGCCGCGTGCCTTGGCGTGCTCGAGCTCTTCCAGGACCAGCACGCCGGCACCGCCGGCAATGACGAAGCCGTCGCGATCGACGTCATAGGCGCGCGAGGCGGCCGACGCCCTGTCGTTGAACTTGGACGACATGGCGCCCATCGCGTCGAACAGGTCCGACATCGTCCAATCGAGATCCTCATGGCCGCCGGCGAAGACCATGTCCTGCTTGCCCCACTGGATCAGTTCGTAGCCATTGCCGATGCAATGCGCCGAGGTCGAGCAGGCCGACGAGATCGAATAGTTGACGCCATGGATCTTGAACCAGGTGGCGAGCGTCGCTGAAGCGGTCGACGACATCGCCTTCGGCACGGCGAACGGGCCGATGCGCTTGGGGCTGCCATTCTTGAGCGTGGTTTCGGCCGCTTCGACGATGGCTCGGGTCGACGGTCCGCCCGATCCCATGACGATGCCGGTGCGCTCATTGGTGATGTCGTTCTCGCCAAGTCCAGCGTCCACAATAGCCTGGTCCATGGCGACATGGTTCCAGGCCGCACCTTGCGACAGGAAGCGCATAGCGCGACGATCGATCAGGGCGGAGGGGTCGAGCGTCGGCGCTCCCCAGACCTGACAGCGGAAGCCGTGTTCGGCGAAGGAATCAGAGAAGCTGATGCCGGACTTGGCATCGTGGAGCGAGGCCTGCACCTCGTTGGCATTGTTGCCGATCGACGACACGATGCCGAGGCCTGTCACTACGACCCGTCTCATTCGCAACTCCTTCCAGCGCTTGAACCCGAAACCTGTTGGACACGGATCATGCGCAAATTAAAGTTCTACAGCTTCGTTTGCGCGTCCCAAGGACGCGCGGCGCTGTGGGGGCGCCGGTCAGGCGGCGGCCGATTGCTTGGACAGACCCACCTTGAGGTCCGTTGCTGCGTATATGGGTTCGCCATCCGCCTTCAGCCAGCCATCGGCGATACCAAGCACCAGCCGGCCGCGCATCACGCGCTTGAAGTCCACGCCATACTCCACCTTCTTGACCGACGGTGTCACCATGCCCTTGAACTTCACCTCGCCGGTCGAGAGCGCCATTCCTTTGCCCGGCTCGCCGAGCCAGCCGAGGTAGAATCCCGTCAATTGCCACATGGCGTCGAGGCCCAGGCACCCCGGCATGATTGGATTGCCGATGAAGTGGCAGGCGAAAAACCACAGGTCCGGCTTAATGTCGAACTCTGCGCGGATGAAGCCCTTGTCGAAGGCACCGCCCGTCTCGCTGATTTCGGTGATGCGGTCGAACATCAGCATCGGCGGATAGGGGAGTTGGGCGTTTCCAGGTCCGAACAGCTCGCCGCGGGCGCAGGCAAGCAGTTCTTCGTAATCGTAGCTGGATTTCGAAACCGCCATCAATCTCTTCCCCGTAATCGTCCCGGGCGGTAGAGCGCCCTTGTCGTTGGTTTCCTAACACAATCTATTTCAGGCCGGAAACCGGCGTTTGCGCTTAACCTGCCCGTCTGCCTGGGTCAATGCGCGCTATTGATCGTATTCGGCCGACAGAATATATGTCGGGAGGTGTTCAGTTTCGGGCGATGTTCGTTTTTTGCCATTCTGGGCATATCTTGGGGCGAAACTATGAGCTTGGACGGATAGATGGATCTGGGCTGCCGGAAGGAAAATGTCGCTGTGGACAAGCGGGTTCGCGAAGCTGGGCTGAGGCCGACGCGTCAGCGCATTGCGCTGGCCGATCTGCTTTTCGCCAAGGGCGACCGCCATCTGTCGGCCGAGGAACTGCACGAGGAGGCGATCGCCGCCGGCGTGCCGGTGTCGCTCGCCACCGTCTACAACGCCCTTCATCAATTCACCCAGGCGGGCCTTCTGCGCATCCTGGCCGTCGAGGGGTCAAAGACCTACTTCGACACCAACACCTCCGATCACCATCATTTCTACATTGAAGGCGAAAACAGGATCTTCGATATCGCCAGCGGTCCTGTCACGGTTTCCAACCTGCCGGAGCCGCCGGAAGGCATGGAGATCGCCAATGTCGACATCGTGGTAAGGCTGCGTCCCAAACGCTGCGATTGATCGGCGCGTCATTGGGTCGCGAGATACCGTCTCGCCCGCCAGACCATGATCCCGAACCGACAAGAAGAGGTCAGTTTTTGACCCGTTCGCCCGGATAGGCGCCCCAGACAAGCGACTGGGCGAGCCAGCCGGTGTGGCCGTCGAAGGTCATTTCGCACCACTGGCCGTCACAGGACCTGATCGTGCCCATGGCGCCCGGCTCGATGATCGCGATGATGCTGGCATCCTTTTCCGGGTCGTTGAGAAGGTTGATTCGGGCATCCTTGCCGCGCTGCCAGGGTGCCACGATCGCCGTGCGGCGGCCTGAAAGCAGCGACTGGTTGATCCAGCCTTCCGAGCCGTCGGCATCGCGCACCCGACGCCAGGTGTCGAATTCCTGGATGATTTCCATCGGCAGGCCAGGCTTCATGTACATCCAGTCGACGGAATAGTTGACGCCTGGTCCGACGCGGGAGTTGACGCGGCCCGCTTTCAGGCTGACGAAACGCGGCAGCGGCAGGCCGCTCGGCCCGAGCGTTGCGCTCTGGGCCGGTGCTGCCGCACTCTGTGCCGCCGCAAGCGGGGAATAAAGGATAGCGCCGATAAATGCTGCGCTGAGGGTCAGGCGGAGCGACGCAAAACCAGACACTTTCGTTCCTTTCAGCGCCGGCTCATCGGCCTTGGCGCCCCTTTTTCTTTGTCTTCGGCGGAACCTCTTGTTACATGGAGAGCTGGCACCGCGACCGGCCTCCAGTTTCGCCTGTCTTGGTTAAAGAGGTCTCAACGAGGGTTGGGTTTGAGGAAACAATGGCAGGCAGAAAAAGGCCCCTCGTCGTCATCACGCGCAAGCTGCCCGATCCGGTCGAGACCCGCATGCGTGAGCTGTTCGACGCCCGGCTGAATGTCGAAGACAGGCCAATGACGCAGCCGGAACTGGTCGCGGCGGTCAAGGAAGCCGACGTGCTGGTGCCGACTATAACCGATCATATCGACGCAGCGCTGATCGCTCAGGCTGGCGACAACCTCAAGCTGATCGCCAATTTCGGCAACGGCGTCGACAAGATCGACGTGGCGGCAGCAGCGAAGAAGGGCATTACCGTCACCAACACGCCGAACGTGCTGACCGAAGATACGGCCGACATGACCATGGCGCTGATGCTGGCGGTGCCTCGGCGACTGGCGGAAGGCGCCAATGTGCTGACCGGCGACAAGAAGTGGGCGGGCTGGTCGCCAACCTGGATGCTCGGCCGGCGGATCTGGGGCAAACGCCTCGGCATTGTCGGCATGGGCCGCATCGGCACCGCTGTCGCCCGGCGGGCCAAGGCTTTTGGGCTGTCGATCCACTACCACAACCGCCATCGCGTGCTGCCGGCGGTCGAGGATGAGCTGGAGGCAACCTACTGGGAAAGCCTCGACCAGATGCTTGCCCGCATGGACATCATCTCGGTCAATTGCCCGTCGACGCCGGCAACCTTCCATCTGCTCTCGGCGCGGCGGCTGGCGCTTCTGCAACCGTCCGCCTACATCGTCAACACGGCGCGGGGCGACATCATCGACGAAGACTCTCTGGTCAAGCTGATCCAGGACGGCAAGATCGCCGGCGCCGGCCTCGACGTCTACGAGCATGAGCCGGCGCTGAACAGCAAATTGCTGAAGCTCGCCGCCAAGGGCAAGGTCGTGCTGTTGCCGCATATGGGATCGGCGACGCTCGAAGGCCGTATCGATATGGGCGAGAAGGTGATCATCAACATCCGCGCCTTCTTCGATGGCCATCGCCCGCCTGACCGCGTACTGCCGCTGCGGACGTGACCGGGCGCCGTCCAATTCTTCAGCAAAGACTTTAGGTTCCCCGATAGGGGATCAGGGACCCCGCCTTGAGGCGGCTGGGATGGCCCCGCATGAGCAACCATCTCACGCAAAAGTTTGCGGCACCGGTTGCACGCGGTGCAGTCGCGCGGGAAACAAGGTTCCCAGATGCTGCCCCCGGAGCAGCTCCCATGTGGCTTTAGAAAATCATTCTACTCCCGATCGGTCTCGTCGATTGTCGATCCTTGACAATAGATGACAGTAGCATCAAGCAAAGGGCTTCCATAGCAAGAGTGTAAAAAGCTGATGCCTGAACGCCGCAACGACCCCGGCCCCGAGATCGAGGGACTTATCCGCGCCATCGAGGCTCGCCTCATTGAACTACGTCGCGACATCCATGCCCATCCAGAAACCGGCTTCGACACGGTCCGCACGGCCGGCCTGGTCGCCGCCGAGCTTGGCGCGCTCGGGATCGAGGCGCGCACCGGCGTCGGCCGCACCGGCGTCGTGGCCGAGATATCCGGAGCCTTTCCCGGTCCCTGCCTGATCCTGCGGGCCGATATGGATGCCTTGCCGATCGGGGAGCAAACCGGTCTGCCTTATGCTTCGACCATTCCAGGCAGGATGCATGCCTGCGGGCACGATCTTCACACCGCCTCGCTTCTCGGCGCCGCGCATGCGCTCGTCTCGCTGGCGCCGCGTCTGCGCGGCTCGGTCCGGCTGATTTTTCAGCCCGCCGAGGAGACGCAGGAGAGCGGCGCGGCGGCCATGGTGGTGGCGGACGGTGCCGCCAAAGGTGCTGACATGGCCATCGCCTTCCACAACCGTCCGGAACTGCCGGCGGGGCAGGTTCTGTTGAACCGCGGTGCAAGCACCGCATCGAGCGACGAGTTCAAGGTGGTGGTGCGCGGCAAGTCGGGCCATGCCGCGCGGCCCCATGCCGCCATCGACCCGATCGTCGCCAGCGCCCACATCATCACCCAACTCCAGACCGTGATATCGCGCGAGATGGACCCCGCGCAGTCCGCCGTCCTGACCATCGGCCATATCGAGGGCGGCGCGACCCAGAACATCATTCCCGACAGCTGCATGTTCGAGGGCACCGTGCGTTGCCGCTCGCCGCGATCGCGCGATCTCGCCGAGGCCGCGTTCCGGCGCATCTGCGAAGGCACGGCGCAGGCGCTCAATGCCGCCGTCGAGATCGACTATGCGCGCGGCGCGCCGCCCCTGATGAACGACGATGCGCTGGTCGATCGTGCGGTTTCCGTGCTCGGCCATCAGTTCGGCGCGACGCCTCAGGTCGAGCCGGGAACGAGCTTCGGAGCCGAGGACTTTTCCTATTTCTCCGAACTCATGCCTTCGGTCCAGATATTCATCGGTTCGGGCCAGCCCGGCCGTGACGACCGCGTCCACAACTCCGACTATCAGCCCGATGAAGCCTGCATCGGGCAAAGCGCCATCGCGCTCACGCGCATGGCGGTCGATCTTCTTTCCTGACCCCTCAACCCTCCTCCCAAGGATGATCCAAGCATGAAAATCACCCGCAGCACCTTCCTGCGCATGGGCCTTGCCGCCATTGCCGGGCTCGCCGTTGCCCCCGCCACAGCTCTTGCCCAGGGACGTAAAAAATATGTTTTCGCCACCGAAGGAGCCTTCCCGCCCTTCAATATGACCCGACCGAATGGCGAGCTCTACGGCTTCGAGCTGGACATGCTGGCCGAGATCGCCAAGCGCGCCGACTTCGACTATGAGGTGATCTCGCAGGCCTGGGACGGCATGATCCAGGGCCTCATCGACGGCAAGTACAATGCGGTGGTCGACTCGGTCTCCGTCACCGAGAAACGCCTCGAAGTGGTCGATTTCTCGCTCCCCTACACCACCGGCGGCTCGACCTTCGTCGTGCTGAAGGAAAGCGGCGTCGAACTGTCGGGCACGGGCGCTTTCGTCGACCTCGACGATACGAAGGCCACCGATGCCGCCATCACGGCGATCGCCGGGGTGCTGGACGGCAAGACCGTGGGCGTCCACGTCTCGACCATCCAGGCAGACTTCCTGAACAAGTATCTGGCCGACAAGGGCGTGACGATCCGCACCTATCAGACCGGCCCGGAAGTCTATCAGGATCTGCTGAACGGGCGGCTCGACGCCGGGATCGCCTCGGTCACCAACATCTCGGCTTTCCTCGAGAAGAACACAGAAACCGCCAAGGCCACCGGCCCGTCCTTCACGGGCGGCGTCATGGGGCGCGGCTCGGCCTTCGTCGTCCAGAAGGGCGACGCCGAACTGGCCGGGCTTCTCAGCAAAGCGCTGAAGTCGATGTCGGACGACGGCACGCTCGTCGAGCTGTCGAAAAAATGGTTCGGCATGGTCGTGACGCCCGCGCTCTGAGGCCAGGGTGCAGGCCGATCTGACACTTCTCGGCTTAGGGCCCGACGGATGGGGGCTGGCGCTCGCGCGCGCCGGCCTCATGACGCTCTATGTCTCCGTCGCGGCATTCCTGAGCGGGTTGGCCTTCGGCACGCTCATCGCCTGGGCCCGGGTGGCGGGCAACTGGCCGCTGCGCAAGCTGGCCGAGGCCTACGCCACGGTCTTCCGGGGCGTGCCCGATATCCTGGTGATCTACCTGTTCTATTTCGGCGGCCGGCAGGTCGTCACGGCCATTGGCACGGCGCTCGGACTGTCGGGGCCGTTCGACATCAGCGGCTTTTTGGCCGGAGTGCTGGCGATCGGGCTGATCTCGGCCGCCAACCAGTCCGAGGTGCTGCGCGGCGCCTATCAGGCCGTGCCCCGGGGCACGATCGAGGCGGGGCGCGTGGTCGGCATGACGCGGCTGATCCTGTTTCGGCGGGTCATCGCGCCGCAGGCGCTGGTCACCGCAATTCCCGGCATGGGCAACCAGTGGCAGTCGGTCATCAAGGAATCCGCCCTCGTCTCGGTGACGGGGTTGGTCGAGACCATGCGCCAGGTCGCGGTCGCAGCGGGCACTACGCAAGAGCATTTCCTGTTCTACGCCGCCGGTGCGATCATCTATCTCATCATCACCACGCTGTCGGATCATGTCTTCCGCCTCGCCGAAAGACGCAGCCTGCGCGGCCACGAGCAAGGCGGGCTCTGAGATGGATTTCGCCTTTCTCTCGAGCATATTCACGCAGCTCCTCAAGGGGTTGCCGCTGACGCTCAACCTCGGCGTCCTGGCGCTTGTGGGCGGGTTCTGCCTTTCGCTGATCCTCAACCTCATGCGCACGACGAGGGTCGGCAACGCACTGGCCTCGGCCTATGTCTTCGTCTTCCGCGGCACGCCGCTGCTCATCCAGATATTCATGATCTACTACGGGCTGGCGGGCTTCGGCTTCATCCGCCACGGCTTCCTCTGGCCCTTCCTGCGCGAGCCCTATTGGTGCGGGCTGCTGGCGCTGATCCTGAACGATGCCGCCTATACGTCCGAGATTCTGCGCGGGGGGTTGCGCGCCGTGCCAAGGGGCGCGGTCGAAGCAGGGCGCGTCTCGGGCATGACGCGGCTGACGGTCATGCGCCGCATCACGCTGCCCATAGCCGTCCGTCAGGCGCTGCCCGCCTATTCCAACGAGGTGATCTCGATCCTCAAATCCACGGCGCTGGTCTCGACCATCACGCTGATGGAAGTCACCGGCATAGCCCGCGCCGCCGCCTCGGAAACCTGGCGGGCGGTCGAGATATTCCTCTGCGCGGCGGCGATCTATCTCGCCCTGTCGCTTGTGGTTACGCGGCTCTCGGCCTGGGCCGAGCGGCGCCTTTCGCCCTGGCAATTCGGAGAGACGCCATGAGCCTCCCATCGACCGCGCTTTCCATCGCCGGCCTGCGCAAGAGCTTCGGCAGCAACGAGGTGCTGCGCGGCATCGACCTTGTCGCCAAGGACGGCGACGTGATCTCGTTGATAGGCGCGAGCGGCTCTGGCAAGAGCACGCTGCTGCGCTGCATCCCCATGCTGGAGATCCCCGACGTCGGAACGGTGTCGGTGGGCGAGGACAGCCTCTCCCCGACGGGCGGCCGTCTGTCGCGCGCCCAACTGGCCGTGGCGCGGCAGATGCGCGGACATCTCGGCTTCGTCTTCCAGAACTTCAATCTGTGGCCGCACCGCACCGTGCTGCAGAACGTCATCGAGGCGCCACTGTTCGTCCAGAGCCGTCCCCGCGCCGAGGCAGTGGAGGAGGCCACGGCGCTCCTGGAAAAGGTAGGCCTCGCCGAAAAGCGCGATGCGTGGCCCGCGCATCTTTCGGGCGGGCAGCAGCAGCGGGTCGCGATCGCGCGCGCTCTTGCCCAGCGGCCTCGCGCCATCCTGTTCGACGAGCCCACCTCGGCGCTCGACCCGGAACTGGTGGGCGAGGTCCTGAAGGTGATCCGCGCCCTTGCCGCGGAAGGGCGCACCATGCTGATCGTTACCCACGAGATGGGCTTTGCGCGCGAGGTCTCCTCGCGGGTAGTCTTCCTGCATCAGGGCCTGATAGAAGAGGCCGGCACACCGGGGCAGGTCTTTGGCAATCCTGCATCGGAGCGCTGCCGCGCCTTTCTCAGCGGCCATTTCGACCGCAATCGCTAAGGACCCCGGACATGCGTCAGCCAATCCAGCGCAAGAGCCTTCAGGACCAGGCCACCGAGTGGCTGCGCGAGGCGATCGTGCGTGGCGATTTTGCGCCGGGCGCGGTGCTGACCGAGCTGACCTTGACCGAACGCATTGGTCTCGGCCGTGGCACGGTGCGTTCCGCGCTCTTCGCGATGGAAGCGCAGGAACTGGTGACGCGCACGCCCTATTCGAGCTGGCGCGTGGCCGTGCTCGATGCCCAGGCGATCTGGGAGATCTACACATTGCGGGCGGCGTTCGAAGGCTTGGCCGCCCGCATTCTCGCCCAACGCCGCGCCGCTCTCGGTACCGATCTGGTCGAGGCGGCTTTTGCCGCCCTACCGGCGGCGAATGACGGCGGCACGGATGTGCGGGTGGCAGCCGATCTCGGCTTCCATGCCAGTTTCGTCGAGCAGACCGGGCACCAGCATCTGATCCGTCGCCACGGGCTTCTGGCCGACAAGATGGAGTGGCTCTATCGCTGGTCCGAAGCACACTGGCCCTGCCGCCAGCCGCTGGTCAGCGATCACCAGCGCCTGTTCGACGCGCTGATGAGGGGAAGCCCCGAAGCGGCCGAACAGGCCGTCCGCGACCATATCGCCGAGTCGATCGAGCTGGACGTCGCAGGCTTCTACGAACTTCAAGGACGCGGCGCGACGACGCCGCAACAGGAGCAGGCATGAACGACATCACCATTCTCGACGGCGGCATGGGCCGCGAACTCGAGCGCATCGGCGCGCCCTTCCGCCAGCCGGAATGGTCCGCGCTGGCGCTGATGGAAGCGCCCGAGATGGTCCGCCGGGTGCACGAGGATTATATTCGCGCGGGCGCGAAGGTCATCACCACCAATTCCTATGCGCTGGTGCCCTTCCACATCGGCGAGGGGCGGTTCCGTGCGCGCGGCGCCGAGTTGGCGTCGCTGGCCGGAAGGCTGGCGCGCGAGGCGGCCGACGGCACGCCCGGCGTGAAGGTAGCTGGATCGTTGCCGCCAGTCTTCGGCTCCTATCAGCCGGAACTTTTCAAGGCCGACCTGGCGCAGGACTATCTCTCGGTTCTGGTTGAGGGCCTCGCGCCCCACGTCGATTGCTGGCTCGCCGAGACCCAGAGCAGCCTCGAGGAGGCCCACACCGCCGCCGCGGCGGTGCGCGGCAGCGGCAAGCCGCTCTGGCTGTCCTTCACCCTGCGGGACGATGTCGCGCCGCAGGACGTGCCCGAGCCGCAGCTGCGGTCCGGGCAGAGCGTAGCCGACGCTGCCCGTCTCGCACAGCGCACGGGGGCGGAGGCGCTGCTCTTCAATTGCTCTATGCCCGAGGTCATGGGAGCAGCGCTCCAAGCTGCGCGCATTGCCGCCCCCGGTCTGCCGCTCGGGGTCTATGCCAACGCCTTCGGCTCCCAGGACGAGGACGGCGCGGCCAACGAGGTGATCTCGGATATCCGGGCCGATCTCGATCCGAAATCCTATTGCCGCTGGGCCGACGGCTGGGTCGCGAAGGGTGCCTCCATCATCGGCGGCTGCTGCGGGATTGGCGCCGACCACATCCACCATCTGGCCGGGCATCTGCGCTGCGGGCATCATTGACGCCTGTGGGCCGCGCAGAGCGGCTCTTGTCACGGGCGTCAGCCGCGGCATCGGCAGGGCGCTTGCCAAGAGGGGCTGCCGAGGCAGGCTTCGTTGTCGCCATCAACGCCATCTGACCCCGGGTGGGGTATCACGAAAGACGTTTGCGCATCGTGATCGAGGTCGGACGGTCGTAGCCGTTGTGCGCCGTCCGTTCGGTTTCGCGAAAGCCGAGGCGGGCAAAGGCTGCATGATTTCCGGTCAGTTCGACCCGCGTCTGAAGCTCGATCGCCGGCTTGCCGCGGTTGCGGGCAAGATCCTCGACAGCTTGCATCAGTTGGCTGCCAATCCCCTGTCCTTGAAAGCCCGGTTCGACGGCGAGCTTTCCGACGTAGAAATCGTTGGCCCGCTCCAGAACAAAAATACAGCCGATGATCCTGCCGTCCTTCAGCGCCGAAAAGCCCATCTCCCGCCGAGCCTTGTCCCGGAGATTTTCGACCGTGAGCCGATGTGCTGAGGATGGCGGATCGATGACGCCGTCCATCGAGGCGAAGGCGCGCATGATCAGCGCCAGCACCTCGTCCCATCGGTCGAAATCGGCGGGAAGCTGCGCGATGGAAACCAGGCTGCCCAAGATCTAGTTTCTCTTGTAGCGGATCGTATCGAAGCGCGCGGTCAACGCATCGTAAAGCAGCAGCCGACCGACCAGCGGCTCGCCTATGCCGGCGATCAGCTTGATCGCCTCCATGGCCTGCAGCGTGCCGACGACGCCGGTCAGCACGCCGAGCACGCCGGCCACAGCGCAGGACGGCACCAGGCCGGGCGGCGGCGGTTCCGGAAAAAGATCGCGATAGCTTGGATATGGCTTGCCGTCCGCGCCGGTCTCGAACGGTTTCAGCACGGTCACCGAGCCGTCGAAGCGGCCGACGGCGGCATGTACCAGCGGCCGCTTTTCCGCGGCGCAGGCGTCGGCCACCGCATAGCGTGTTTCGAAATTGTCGGAGCCGTCGACGACGATGTCATAGCGGGCGACGAGAGCAGGGGCGTTGTCCGCCGTCAGCCTGAGATTGTGCA
Organism: Mesorhizobium mediterraneum; assembly: GCF_002284565.1. Classification (GTDB taxonomy): domain Bacteria; phylum Pseudomonadota; class Alphaproteobacteria; order Rhizobiales; family Rhizobiaceae; genus Mesorhizobium; species Mesorhizobium mediterraneum. The sequence continues at coordinate 112,679 of NZ_NPKI01000033.1, forward strand.
GTTCCACGGCGACGTTGGGATTGATGCGGGCGATAGCCGCTTTGGCACTGTCGGTTTTCGCCATGCCGACAGTCTCGGTGCCGTGAATCACCTGTCTTTGCAGGTTTGACAGCGAGACGCTGTCGTCGTCGACGATCCCGAGCGTGCCGACGCCGGCGGCGGCAAGATATTCGAGCACCGGCGCCCCCAACCCGCCGGCGCCGATGACCAGGACCCGCGCACGCTTCAGACGCTGCTGGCCGGCGCCACCGATCTCGGGCAGCACGATGTGGCGGGCGTAGCGTTCAAGCTCTTCGTCGGTGAGCGCGGTGATGTTCATTGCAAGACAATATAGCTGCCGAGAAATCTTGTCAGGCGTCTTTGGTTGGCCCAACCGTGCCGTGATCGACGGTCAGGAACTGCGCGCGTCCCTTGAGACTGGAAAACAGCGCCGCATCGGTCCCGGTCATGAAGGCCTGGCAGTTCAGCTCTTCGAGGATCGAGAACAGCGCGGCGCGCCGGCCTGCGTCGAGATGGGCGGCGATCTCATCGAGCAGCAGGATCGGCGTCATGCCCGACATCTCGCCGGTCAGCCGGGCATGCGACAGGACCATGCCGACCAGCAGCGCCTTCTGCTCGCCGGTCGAACAGAGTTCGGCCGGCATCGCCTTGGGCCGGTGCCTCACCACGAGATCCGAACGGTGCGGGCCGTCTAGCGTGCGCCCGGCGGCGCGGTCGCGATCGCGGCCTTCGGCAAGGGCGCGGCGGAACCGCTCCTCGACATCGACAGCCGCGGTGGTTCCGACTTCGCTTTCCAACGCGCCCGACAGGCCGATATCGGCTTGCGGAAACGGACCCGCGCTTGGCAGCCTGTCGATCATCGCGGCAAGCAGGCGCACCAGTTCGGCACGCGCCGCGGCAATCGCCACACCGGTTTCGGCCATTTGCGTCTCGATTGCGTCGAACCAGGCGCCGTCACGCGAGCCTTCGGCGAGCAGCCGATTGCGGCCGCGCATCGCTTTTTCGTAGTCGAGCGCGCGCTGGCCGTGGCCGGGATCGATCGCCAGCACCTGACGGTCGAGAAAGCGCCGGCGGTCTGCGGCCGGCCCGGTGAACAATGCATCCATCGCCGGTGTTAGCCAGACGACGCGCAGCCATTCCAGCATGTCCTCCGCCGAGCGCGCTGCCGCGCCATTGATCCGCACCCGCCGGCCGCCCTCGCCGGCGGCGTCGCCGCCTGCAATGCCGGTGCCGATCTCGACCGGGCCGTCCGGCCCATCGAGCCGGGCATGGATGGCAAAGCCGCCGTCGCCGCCTTCGCGCGCCACGTCGGCATAAGGTGCGCGGCGCAGGCCGCGACCCGGCGTCAGCAGGGAAATCGCTTCCAGCAGATTGGTTTTGCCGGCGCCATTGTCACCGGAAAAAATCACGGCGCCGGGGTCGATGTCGATCGACAGCGTTGCGTAGTTGCGGAAATTCGTAAGCGATAGCTTACTTATATGAGTCTGCTGGTCGTGCGCAGACTGCTTCGCAACTCCGGTCATGACAGCAAGATGGCTTCTTTCGGGCCTATACCCGCATCGGCATCAGCACGTAGAGCGTGGTTTCGTCGGCCATGTCGTGGATCAGCGTTGGCGAACCGGCGTCCGCCAGCATGAATTTTGCCTCAGTGCCGGTCAACTGGGCTGCGACGTCGAGCAGATATTTGGCATTGAAGCCGATTTCGATCGCGTCGGACGAATAATCCGCAGCCAGTTCTTCGGTGGCGCTGCCTGAATCCGGATTGTTGACCGCAAGCGTGACCTGGCCTTCTCCAATCGAAAGCTTCACCGCGCGGCCGCGCTCGGAGGAGATGGTCGAGACGCGGTCGACGGCGGCGGCGAAACTCTGACGGTCGATGATCAGCTTCTTGTCGTTGCCGGTGGGGATGACCCGCTGATAGTCCGGGAAGGTGCCGTCGATCAGCTTCGATGTCAAAACCACACTGCCGATGGTGAAGCGGATCTTGGTGTCGGACAATTCGGTGGTCACGGCGATATCAGGGTCATCGACAAGCTTTTGCAGCTCGCTGACGGTCTTGCGCGGAATGATGATGCCCGGCATGCCCTCGGACCCTGCCGGCGCGTCGATCTCGGCGCGCGCCAGTCGATGTCCGTCGGTCGCTACCGAGCGCAGCTTCAGCTTGCCGTCGGCATCATGCGTGTGCAGATAGATGCCGTTCAGGTAGTAACGCGTCTCTTCGGTGGAGATGGCGAATTGGGTCTTCTCGATCAGGCCCCTGAGCGCAACCGAATCGAGCCGGAAGATATGCGAGAACGATCCGGCCGAAAGCTCCGGGAAATCGGATTGCGGCAGGCATTGGAGACGGAAGCTCGAGCGGCCCGAGGTCACCGTCATGGCGTTGCCGTCCTCGTCGGTCTTCAGCATGACCTCAGCGCCGTCGGCGAGCTTGCGCACGATGTCGTAGAGCAGATGCGCCGGAACCGTCGTCGCCCCGCCGCGCTCGACCTTGGCAGGCGTGGCTTCGGTCACCTCCAGATCGAGGTCGGTCGCCTTCATCTCGAGGGTGGCGCCTTCGGCGCTCAGCAGCACATTCGACAGAATCGGTATGGTGTTGCGCCGCTCGACCACGCGATGAACGTGATTGAGCGACTTCAGGAGATTTGACCGTTCCAAGATAACACGCATGACGAAACAGGCTCGCTTGAATGAATGAGCGGGTCTCCGGCAAGCGGTGCCCCGCGAAAGGTCTGAACAGGCTCAGAATCTGCATAAACTGATAGGAAAAACCCCGCAAGCGCAAGCCCACGCCACCGGTTCGAGCCGGTTACGCAGGCTTTCTGGGGATAAAGCTGGCGAAGCCCGCAAGCCAATGCTTGTCGCCCAAAAGTGCGCAGCGGTTTTGAGGCAACGACATGCATAAAAACGTAGATTTCAAGCGCGTCGCAGCCACGCGACACGCTTTGTTTTCGGGCCGGTCAGGCTTGATCGTTGATCAGTCTTCTCAGCAGTTCGAGCTCCTGCGCCAGCGTGTTGTCGACGCCTGAAAGATCCTCGATCTTGCGCACGGCATGCAGCACCGTCGTGTGGTCGCGGCCACCGAAACGCCGTCCGATCTCCGGCAAGGAGCGCGGTGTCATCACCTTCGACAGGTACATGGCGACCTGCCGCGGCTTGACGATTGTACGCGTGCGCCGGTTGGACAGAAGTTCGGTCTTCGAAACATTGTAGTGACGCGCGACGATGCGCTGGATGTCCTCGATGCGCACCCGCTTCGGCTCGCCCGAACGATAGATGTGGCCGAGGATCTCGTCGATGCGATCGATGGTGATCTGCGGTTCGAACGATTGACGGAACAGAAGCTGGTTGAACGCACCTTCGAGTTCGCGTCCGCTGCCGGTCACCGTGCGGGCGACATGGTTGAGGATCTCCTCCGAGATGTCGAGCGATGCATCATCGGCCTTTGCGGTGGCAAGGCGCAGCTTGAGCATGCCGATGCGCATGGCGAAATCCGGCGCCGACATTTCGAGCGCGACGCCGCCGTTGAGGCGCGAGCGGACGCGGGGCTCCAGCGATTCCAGTTCCGACGGCGGCCGGTCGGCGGCGACCACCACCTGCTTGGCGCTGTCGAGCAGCATGTTGATCAGATGGCAGAATTCATGCTGGATCGACTTGCCTTGCAGGAACTGCATGTCGTCGATGATGAGGAGGTCGATGTCGCGCAACTGCTCCTTCAGCGTCAGCGCATTGTTGTCGCGGATCGCGGTGGCGAACCGCCACATGAAATATTCGGCCGTGAGATAGACGACGCGCGACTTTGGATTCTGCTTCAGCGATTCCGCCGCGATCGCCTGCAACAGGTGCGTCTTGCCCAGCCCCACCGTCGCGTGAAGAAAGAGCGGATTGAAGCGCACCGCGCTCGACTGCGATTCCGCCACCGCCTTGGCGGCGGCGAAGGCCACCCGGTTCGACGGTCCCTCGATGAAGGAGCCGAACGTATAGCGCGGGTCAAGCGGCGAACCGAGCACATTGTGCCTGAACTCGGTCTCTGCAGGCATTCCCGAGCGAGGTGCCGGCACCCGCTCCACCCTGCCGGGGCCCGCTGTTCCAGCGGCCAGCGCCGTTTGCGCTTGCCTTGTCATCTTGCGCGCTGGGGCCAGTTCGGGCTCGACGCCATTGCGCCCCGGGCGGGTAGCGGTGCGCACGACGATCTCGATCTTGAGGATTTCGGGATCCTCGTGTTTCCACAGCTCGGCGATGAGGTCGAGGTAGTGGCCGTTGATCCATGAGCGCAGGAAGGCAGTCGGCACGGAGATGCGGACAATGCCCCGGGATGCTTCGGCGACCTTCATGCGCCCGAACCAGCTCGAATAGACTTCGGTTCCCAGACGCGCCTTCAACTGGGCCTTGACCCGGTCGAACTTCTGTTCCGCGTCGTTGGAAGCCGACATAGTGTCCCCTCCGGTTAAGGTTCCAGGGAATGGGAGGTCGCCCGTAAGCTCCCTTTCGATGCCGCTCTGCATGATCGAGTTCCTTGTCCTTTTGTACCTTTTTTCGCCGGGGATACGCCTCCTGCATCCATGTTTCCGGCGACCGTGTCTTCGCTGCGACACCACCGCCGCCGCCGGCAGGTGATGTCGCCTCGTTGTCAGGGGACCGGCGCCGGCTCCTCAGAGCCAGCCCGTTTGGTCATGTCAGGGCAATACAATGCCGTCCGGCGAAAACGCCGGCGCGTCATGACCTGCCATATACAGTTACGCCAATCCCCTACCGTATCGAAAAAGACAAACCAAACCCGACGCGGAAATGATCCACGTCATGAATTCCGCCACTTTTTTGCTGGCCGATTCAGGCTGGGTTAAGGGCCAACAGGCCCGTCCCTCTCGATAGACCGACATTAACGAAATCGTTGTGGATAGGGCAAGGCCACGACTAACGGATTTTTAAGGAATGTGGTTACCGCAGACGGGTTCGAACCCTGTGTTGCACGGGCGTATTTTGACAAAGCCATTGTGATTCAAACCCTTTTCCGGCGAATATGAAAAAGGCCACGCCGCGCGAAATTTTCTGAAATAATTTTCTTGACAGGCAATTGTCCCCCATCCCCCGCACGCGATGTGAACAAGCTGTGGATGGACCGTCCGTAAGTTATTGAAAAGTAAGGGTAGTTTTTGACAGCCGATATTTTCGTCGCGGACGCTTTCAGCGGCCTTGAATATCAGCAGGCATGTATATGCCGGCAAAGCATTTCGAACATTGAAGTTCGCGCGGAGGTGTGGTTTGCGAGCATTCTTTTTAAGTACTTGCCGGCAAACGAAAAAACCCGGCGCGAGCGGCCGGGTTTAAAGAAGATCAGTTCTGGAAAGGTATATCAGGCCGACAGCACCTTGAGCCGCTGGGCCAGGCGCGACACCTTACGGGATGCCGTGTTCTTGTGCACCACGCCCTTGGTCGCGGCGCGCATCAATTCCGGCTCCGCCACTTTGAAAGCAGCCTGCGCGGCGGCCTTGTCGCCCGAGGCGAGCGCCTCCTCGACTTGGCGGATATAGGTCCGCACGCGCGAGCGGCGGTTCTTGTTCATCGCCGTGCGACGGGCGATCTTGCGCGTTGCCTTTTTGGCCGAGGAGGTATTGGCCATGATGCCTCTCTTCTGATCTGGTGGGCGCATGCGGGATGCCGCAGGGCGCAAAAAACAAACGGGCAGCCACAGGGCCGCCTCGGTTGGTGCGGCTTATAGTTCAGCTTTTCCGGCGCGTCAACGCTGCTTCGCCTTCTTTTTGGCCGCTGTTGTCGCTCGCATCCGGCCGCCGTCGTCACGATCTACCGGTTCGTGAAATTCGGCTTCCGCTTCTCGGTAAAGGCGGCCATGCCTTCCTTCTGGTCGTCGAGCGCAAACAGGGAGTGAAAAAGCCGGCGCTCGAACCGCAGCCCTTCGGCCAGTGTCGTTTCATAGGCGCGGTTGACGGCCTCTTTCGCCATCATCACCGAGGGCAGCGAAAAATCGGCTATCTTGGCCGCCGCCTTCAACGCCTCCTCGATCAGCTCGTCGGCAGGCACGACGCGCGACACCAGGCCGCAACGCTCGGCCTCCGCGGCATCCATCATCCGTCCGGTCAGGCACATGTCCATCGCCTTCGACTTGCCGACGAAGCGGGTTAGGCGCTGTGATCCGCCCATTCCCGGCATGACGCCGAGCGTGATCTCGGGCTGGCCGAACTTGGCGTTGTCGGCGGCGATGATGAAGTCGCACATCATCGCCAGTTCGCAGCCGCCGCCGAGCGCATAGCCGGCCACTGCCGCGATAACAGGCTTGCGCGCCCGGGTGAACTCTTCCCAGCCGACAAAGAAATCCTGCACATAGGCGTCGGCAAAGGAGATCGCCTGCATTTCCTTGATGTCCGCACCTGCCGCGAAGGCCTTTTCGGAACCGGTGATGACCATCGCGCCGATGTCGGCATTCGCGCAGAAGCCGTTCACGGCCGCGACCACTTCCGCCAGGATTTGGGAGTTCAGCGCATTGAGCGCCTTCGGCCGGTTCAGCGTGATCAGCCCGACCTTGCCGCGGGTTTCCACGATAATCGTTTCATAGGTCATGACTGTATCTCCTCGCTCGGTCATCTATCTACATCTGGCGTCCAACTCACACATGGCGTCCAGGCTGGCTCACATCTGACAGGTCCGGCAATAGAAGGTGGAACGCCCGCTTTGCACGACGCGCTCTATGTGGCCGCCGCAGCCGTGCTTTGAGCAGGGTTCGCCCTCGCGATCGTAGACCGCGAAGGAATGCTGGAAATAGCCCAGGGACCCGTCGGTCTGCACATAGTCGCGCAGCGACGATCCGCCGGCGGCGATTGCATCGGCGATCACCGCGCGGATTGCTTCGGCCAAGGCGTCGCTCTGCTGTCTGGCCTTCTTTCCAGGCTTTGCGATGGTGCCCGACTCGCGCAACGGCGACAGGCTGGCGCGCCACAGGGCTTCCGACACATAGATATTGCCGAGCCCGGCGATCAGCCGCTGATCGAGAAGTGCCGCCTTCAGCGGCGACTTCCGGCCTTTCAGCAGCGAGGCGAGAAGCCCGCCGTCCAACGCATTGCCTGTCGGCTCGACGCCCAGCCCCGCCAGCATCGGATGCGTGTCGGGCGCCCCTTCCGAAAACAGCATGAAGCCGAAACGACGCGGGTCGTTGAAGGTCACGCGCGACCGGACGCCTTTGGGCGAGACGACATGGAAGACGACATGGTCGTGCACCGCGTTTTTCGAGCGCTCGTGATAAAACGCGCCCAACATTTCGCTGTTATCGGGCATTTCGCTGTCATCGGACATTTCGATGCGGAACGAACCAGACATGCCGAGATGGCAGATCAGCACCGGGCCGCCTGCCAGATACATCGTCAGGTATTTGGCCCGGCGACCGAGTGCCGTAATCGTCTTGCCGGTCAGCCTCTCCGAGAATTTTTCAGGAAACGGAAAGCGCAGGTCGGGCCGGCGTGCCTCGACGCGTGCGATGCGGGCGCCTTCCAGGACCGCCTGCAGGCCACGCCGGACCGTTTCGACCTCAGGCAATTCAGGCATGGCCGCCTATCGTTGCATAAAAGGAGGTGCCGTGGCGGCCGCGTGCCAGCCCAAGATGCTCGGCGACCGTTTCACCGATGTCGGCGAACGTCGTTCTGAGCCCAATGTCGCCGCCAAAACCTGGTCCCGTGCCGATCACCGGAATGCGTTCGCGCGTATGATCGGTGCCGTGCCAGGTGGGATCGTTGCCATGGTCGGCCGTGAGGATGAGAAGATCGCCGTGCCTCAGCCGCGCAAGCGCCTCCGGCAGCCGCCGGTCGAAGGCCTCGAGCGCGGCGGCATAGCCGGCAACGTCGCGCCGATGGCCGAACTCGGTGTCAAAGTCGACGAAATTGGCGAAGACGAGATCGCCGTCGCCCGCGTCATCCATCGCGCCGAGCGCCTTGTCGAACATCGCCATGTTGCCGGCGGCCTTGCGCACTTCCGAAATGCCGCGATGGGCGAAGATATCGCCGATCTTGCCGACCGCGATGACCCGGCTGCCGCGCGCCGTCAGCCGGTCGAGCAGGGTTGGTTCGGGCGGCGGCACCGAATAGTCCCGGCGGTTGTGCGTCCGTTCGAAGCTGGCGGCGGTTTCCCCAATGAAAGGTCGCGCGATCACCCGTCCGATGTTCAGCGGATCGACCAGCCTGCGCACCACCTTGCAGAATTCGTAGAGTCGTTCCAGGCCGAAGTGAACTTCATGCGCGGCGATCTGCAGAACGGAGTCGACCGAAGTGTAGCAGATCGGCTTGCCGGTGCGGATATGCTCCTCGCCGAACCGTTCGATGATCTCCGTGCCCGGGGCATGGCAATTTCCGAGAACGCCCGGCACCTCTCCTTCGCGGATGATTGCTTCGGTCAGCTCGGCTGGAAAGGCGGGAACCGTGTTCGGAAAATAGCCCCAGTCGAACCGGACTGGCAAGGCGGCGATTTCCCAATGGCCCGACGGCGTGTCCTTGCCGCTTGAAATCTCCTGCGCCGCGCCATGGAAGGCGGAGGCGAGATGGGCCTTGCCGCCGCTTTCGATGCTGAATCCTGTCGCGGTTTTTGCCGCGTGACCCAGACCGAGCGAGAGCATATTGGGTATGAAAAGCGGTCCTTTGCGCAGCCCCTCGCGATCCGCCCGGCCTTCCGCGCAGGCTCTGGCGATGTGTCCGAACGTGTTGGAACCGGCGTCGCCATAGCGCTCGGCGTCGGCCGCGCCGCCGATGCCGAAGGAATCGAGAACGAAAAGGAAGGCGCGCGCCATTGCAGGGTTCATTATTATTGTCTGTCCGTCCGCCCAGACATAGGGTTCCGCGGCGCCATTGGCAATTCGGAACCAGACGGCTTGGCGCGATAGTTGAGATGCCGCGAAATGCCGGCATGGGCATGGACCGATGAAAGGCGAGCGGGGACTCACATGAGGCATGCCTTGAAGGCCTCCGTAGCCATCATGACGATGCTGGGCGCATCCTGGTCAAACCCGGCGCGCGCCGATTGGCGGGACGACATCGGCACGTTTCGTGTCGGCATCGTTGCCGAGCCCGGCGCCGGCAACACCGTTCCAGGTCTTGAGCTGTTGACGGATGCCTACACCAAGGCGCTCGGCATGAGGGTGGAGTTTGTCGTTGCCCGCGACTACGCGGCGCTGATCGAGGCGCAGGCCAATGCCCAGATCGAATATGCGGTCTATTCGGCGACCGCCTACGCCACCGCATCCGAACGTTGCGAATGCGTCGAGCCTCTTGTGGTGCCTGTCGATTCCGACGGCGCGGTCGGCATCCGCTCCGTCTTGCTGACGCGGGACGGCAAGGTCCCGGATCTGGCCGCGATGGAAGCACATCGGGTCGCCATGGCGCCCCCGGACAGCGTCGGCGGTTCTCTCTTGCCACTTGCCGGGCTGGCCGCCGAAGGCGTCAAGGTTGCCGAGGACGCACCATTTCTGACGCACGCCAGTTCGGCTGCGGCGGCTGAAACGATGCTGGTCGATGGTGAGGCCGATGCCCTGTTCGGCTGGATGCCGGCGATGGCCGATGGTCAGCCGGATCTTCCGGGCGGCACGGTGGCCAGGCTGGAAATGGCAGGGATTTCGAAAGCAGCACTTCGGGTCGTGTGGACGTCCGGCGTGCTGCGATATGGTCCCCATGCCGTCCGCAGCGATCTCGACCCCGAAGCCAAACGGCGGCTCACCGTGTTCCTCATCAATCTCAGATCGATGTCGCCGGATGTCTACGATCTTCTGGAATGGAAACATTCCGGCGGCTTCGCCGTTGCCAGCCCGGATGACTACGCGATGGCCGCGGCGATCGTGCGCCTGGTGTCAGGCAACCATCGACAGCAATAGCAACCGGCGTCGGAGCATCGGAGCAAAAAAAGAAGACCGGTTCTGTGTCAATCCGAGTTCAAAAAATGGAGTGGCGGTGCGGCTCGATTTGAGACTCCGCCGCTCTGCCCGCGGTTGTTTCAGCAGGTGGCGCAAGGAATCGTCAGGCTCCTGCGGGGCCTGAGATAATATGTTTCCCCCATCGATATCTTGTTGAAGGCCGAGCTCAATCCAAGTCGCTTTTCGCTGTCCGCCGACCAGGTGATGATCGGCTCGTATGCAAGACTGCTTTCGACGCGAATGAGAAAGGTGTCCTTGATCTCAAGCGCTTTTGGAACCGTGGTGATGGAGTCCTTGGCGGCGTCGGCGCTGAAGGCATCGCCAACCATCTTGCGTGACCACACGACCTGCACCTTCGGCGGCGTTTCGTTGGTGACCTTTATCGCGGTGATGACGATCTTCGGGGTCGAGCGGTTGTAGGGCTGAAGGGTGGAGTTGCCGATCGTCATGATCGCATCGAGATCGGCGGCGAAGATTATCTCCTGCTGGGTGACCAGATCCGCCACCATGCTGCCGATGCGGCTGACCTTCTTGCTGGTCTCGATGGCTTGCGAGGCTTCCATGGTCATGAAGTACATGATCAGCAGGACAGGCACGATGAAGGCAAACTCAACGGCCGCGACACCGCGGCGATCGCAGCAGAACCGGATGGCTTTCGTGCAGATCCCGGCGATCCCCCTATGTGCCCCCGCACGAACCATGCTTCATCCTTTTCCCACTCGCGCAACGGCGCGTTTCAGTCGTCGAACGGCTCGTTCTGCCAGGTCACCGATGCGAAATGCAGCGTTTTGCCATCTTTGAGATTGGCCATCGACTTGGCCATGAAATTGGTCATGACCGGCCATTTGTAGAAAACCCGCAGCATGTTCTTCGACGCAGCCAAGCCCGGGGCTACCGTGAAGGTCTCCGCGTTCGTGCCTTGCGTCAGCACGACGTCGCCGTCCTGGATCTTGAAGCCCGCCTTGGCCGCATCGGCGAAGGTCGGATATTCGCGCAGATCCACCAATAATCCGGGGCAGTCCTTGGCGACCATGATTTCCAGCCGGCTGCAGATCATGGCCTTCAGCGTGGCCTCGGTCATGTCGGCTGCCTTATCTTGGCCCGTCCGCAGCCGGCGCGCGACATCGTCGGTGGCGTTGGCCATCACCTCTTGCCCGGCAAATGAAATGCAGCTCTCCAGGATGGCAAAGACGAGGAGCGCAAACGGCACCGCAAGCATCGCGAATTCGATGGCTGTGCTGCCGCGCCGGTCACCAAGGAATCGCGCGGAAAAGCTCGCTCGTCCTGCTTTGCTCATGTCCCGTCGCTGCCGATCCTGAAGGGGTGTCGGAGGAAACATTAGCGGAAACCCATTGAGGTGCAGTTTGGATGATCGTTAAATTCGACGGAAAGGTTTTAAGCGGCCGATAACCGAAGCGGCATTTCTGTGAGACGAGAACAGTCCGGTTGCTTACCGGCCGGCGCTCATCTCGGCTTCCGAGGCTTTCTCCGCATCGCTCTTGTACGAGCTTTCGCAATACGGCGTGCAGGACATGGTCTGTATTTCGGCACGTCGATAGATGCGCACCGACGACGCGTCCTGCCGCACGACAGTGATCTGCTCGTCGATGATCGGACTGCCCTCTTGATCGAGGACGACGAGGTTGGTGACGCCAAAGCCCTTGCCCGTCAGCACGATCGTCGAAGCATCCTGCACGGAGGCGTCGGCGATCGCCGGATTGCCGACGACGATCGTATCGGCGGCGCGCGACAATTTGACGATCTTCGCCTGGTTCATCGTAACCTCGATGCCGGCGCCCGCCTTGGCCGGCACGACGAAGGCCGTGGCGGCAAGAAGCGCGGCAATCGGAAAGGACGATCTCGGCCCGGTCATTGAAGCGCTCCACGGCGGCGAACTGCTCAACGGAACATGAACGAGATTGGTGAACCAACGGTTAAGCGGATGGGAGCCGTGACGATGTCGGGATCGGAATCGTGATTGCCTGGAGCGCGCCGCCCCTTTCTCAAATCGCCAAATTGCGGCTTTCGCCACCGTTGACGTGCCTCTCGGGCTCGCGGGCGCCACTTAGTTTACGGTTAACCACACAATGCCTTCGAAGCGGGAAAGGAATCGGTAAGGCTGTTTATTAAGCCGATCGAAAGAGCTTCTCCATAGATTGGCAGCATCCGATCAGCCGCCAAGAGAAGTTGACGGATTTGCTGTAACATCTGGAGTAGGAGCTCTCGAATGGCTAATCTCATTGCACGTTTTGTGAAGGACGAATCCGGCGCGACCGCCATCGAATATGGTCTGATCGCCGCCCTAATCGCGCTCGCTATCATGGTCGGCGCCGGTCAACTGGGCAATAGCATCAACCAGAAGTTCAAGGACATTTCCTCGACGCTGAACGGCGCCTGATAATAGCGACGTTAGTCGCTTTTTCGGATCAAGGGCCGCCTCGTTTGGCGGCCCTTATTCATTGTGTCAGGCGATTTTGAATTCCCGGCCTCATCAATCGTTAATCGAACACGTCTAGGCTGGGCCAGGTACCATGGGCGCTGCGCTGATGATTGAAGCCTTGATCTTCGTTGTCTTTCCGTTCTGCATGCTTTTCGCCGCGATCTCCGACACGCTGTCGATGACGATCGCCAATCGCGTGCCGGTGCTGCTCGTGGCTGTTTTCGCTCTGGTCGCACCGCTGACGGGCATGGACTGGGCAACCTATGGCTTGCATTTCGCCTCCGGCGGCCTTGTCCTCGCCGTGACGTTCGGTCTGTTCGCGCTCGGCGGCATGGGAGGCGGAGACGCCAAGCTGCTGGCCGCCACGGCCCTCTGGATGGGACTGAGCATCCATCTCGTCGAATATCTCGTGGCCTCGGCATTCATCGGTGGCCTGCTGACGCTCGCCATCCTCGCCTATCGGAAATCGCCGCTTGCAGCCGTTACAAGTCACAATCCGTTTTTGCGCCACTTCGCCGACGAGACGACCGGCGTGCCCTATGGCATAGCGCTCGGCATTGGCGGGCTGCTCACCTTTCCGAATTCGCCGTTGATGGCGTGGGCACTCGCAAGGCTGGCAGCCTAATTCTCTCGCCAACCTTCCCTCGCCAGATTAGCCTTCCACTATTTCGATTTGGCGTTGGAGCAGGCGGCTTGGCCGCCTTTTTGCGGGCCGAACCGAATGCCTCAAATTTATGTAAACCTTAAATTAATCACGATCGTAAGCATTATATTAACCTTGTTTTGACGATTGCCGCTGCAAGGTCCGGCTTGGCTAAGTGGTTTGCCAAGGGGTTCGGACAAATGCCAGCATCCCGACTGATCATTCTGGGCGTGGCGGTGGCCGCGGCGGGTGGCGCAGGCTATGTTGCAAAAAACATGGTGGCGGCTCCGCCGCCTCAAATCGTCGATTCCGGCCCCACGGCGCCGGCAATCGCGCTGCAGGACGTGCTTGTCCTGTCCAGCGACGTTCCGATGGGCAGCCCGCTCGAGAACAATATCAGCTGGCAGTCCTGGCCGGCCGACGGCATCAATGCGAATTTCATAACCCGCGCCGCGGAGCCCGAAGCGCTTGAGAAGCTGAAAGGCGGTGTTGCCCGAGTGGCGATGTATGCCGGCGAGCCGTTGCGGCGCTCCAAGCTGATCGGCGAGGGACAGAGCTTCATGTCGTCGATCCTGCCCTCCGGCATGCGGGCCGTCGCCACAGCCGTATCTGCCGACACTTCCGCCGGCGGCTTCATTCTTCCCAACGATTTCGTCGACGTCATCATGACCCGCAGAGCCGATGCCGCGAGCGGCGGCAGCGGTTTTACGACCGAAACCATCCTCAAGAACATTCGCGTCCTGGCAATCGACCAGACGATCCAGGAGGACGAGGAAGGCAAGAGGACCAGGGTCGGTCAGACCGCCACGCTGGAACTGACACCGCAGCAGGCGGAGATCATCACCGTCGCCCAGCAGATGGCGGACCGCCTGACATTGGCGCTGCGGTCGGTCAGCGACACCCAGGAGAAGAATCTGGGCGAGGCCGACTATCTCGTTTCCGGCAATGGGCGGCGCGGAACGGTGCGATTGATAAAGTCGGGCGAAGTTTCCGAAGTGGGAGCAAGGCAATGAGGCTACACGCTGGACTGCCGGTCACCGTGGCTGCGGCAATCGGCCTGTTTCTCCTCGGAACGAATGCGCATGGTGTCGTCGAGGCAAATGCGGCAGGCAGGAATGCCGAGGTGTCGGCTTCGACCGCCACCCAGCGCGTCAAGCTCGGTCTCAACAAATCGGTGGTCATCGACCTGCCGAGCGACGCCTATGATATTCTCGTCGCCAACCCCGCGGTCGCCGATGCGGTGACCCGCACCGCCCGGCGCATCTATCTGTTCGGAAAGGCGGTGGGCGACACCAACATCTTCGTCTTCGGCCCCAATGGCGAGCAGATCGTCAGCCTGGATCTGGCAGTCGAACGCGACGTCGCCGGGCTGGAAGACTATATCAGGCGCTTCATCCCGTCATCGGCCATCACGGTCGAATTGCTGAACGATAACGTCGTCCTGACCGGAACCGTGGACACTCCCCTGGACGCCAAGCGTGCGGTCGATCTGGCCACGATCTTCGTGTCCGGCGGTGAAGCGACCACGGGACAATATTCGCAGACCGCCTCCGGCGGCTCGGCCGAAGCCGGTGTCGACATCGACAATCCGGATTCCGAGCGCCGCGTCAGCAAGATCGTCAACCTGCTGCAGATCATCGGCGACGACCAGGTGACGCTGAAAGTGACGGTTGCGGAAGTCAGCCGCTCGGTGATGAAGCAGCTCGGCGTCAACATGGTCGGCAACGGCAGCAGCAATGGCATCTCCTATGGCGCGATGAGTTCTCCTCCTTATGGCTTGGGCAAGCCGATTTCGCAGTTCTCCAACTTGCGGTTGGGTGATACGCTCGGAAACGGACTTCAGGCGTACATCAATGCCATGGAGCAAAGCGGCGTTATGAAGACGCTTGCGGAACCGACGCTCACAGCCGTCTCGGGCGAAAAGGCAACATTCAAGGTTGGCGGCGAGTTCAATCTGATCACAAGCCGAACGAGCAACACGTCGAGCGACAACCAGAAGGGCGAGACCACATACTCCAACGAAAGACTTGAATACGGCATTGGTCTCGAGTTCCAGCCGGTGGTGCTGTCGGCTGGCCGGATCAGTCTCAAGATCAGAACGTCCGTGTCGGAGCCGACCGCAGAAGGTGCGACCACACTCGAAGCGCTCGGTGACTTGCCCGGCACCACTTTGCTGTCGATCCGCAAACGCCTAGCCGACACCACCGTCGAACTGCCCTCCGGCGGTTCGATGATGATCGCCGGCCTCGTTCGAGACGATATCCGGCAGGCGGTCGCGGGGCTGCCGGGCCTGGCCAAGATCCCAGTGCTCGGCACGCTGTTCCGCAGCAGGGATTTCGTCCGCAACGAGACCGAGCTCGTCATCATCATCACGCCTTACCTGGTGAAGCCGGTGGCGCGCAACGAGCTTGCCAAGCCGGACGATAATTTCAACGCGGCCAGCGATGGCGCCGGCATGTTCCTTGGCCGTGTCAATCGCGTCTACGGCAGCATGCAGACCGACAAGCCCAACGGCCGTTACCACGGCGTTGTCGGCTTCATCTACAAGTAAGCGGGGAAGCGGACATGTCGCAGTCAGCGTCGAAGCCAAGGACGATCATCGCAGCGATGCGGCCCGGCCGTTCGCGACACTACCGGCCGGCTATTCCGGTCCTGGCGATTGCGGTCGCGGCATTGCTGGCGGGTTGCGCCAAGCGGGACAGCATCACGGTAGGTGCTGTTCCGGACGACTATCGCACCACGCATCCGATCGTGATCGCTGAGAAGATCCAGAAGATCGACCTTCCGGTCGGCGCCGGCGATCGCGGCATGACCGGTTCTCAACGCGTCACGCTTCTGGGTTTCCTGGACGGCTACGACAAGAGTGCCGCTCCGGCTCTGACGATCTCCATCCCGAGCGGTTCGGCCAACGAGATCGCCGCGACCGCAGCCGGTCGCGATTTCGCCCGGCTTGCGATTGCCAGCGGCATCAGCCGCAACCGTATCGTCGTGACCACCTACCAGTCGGTTTCGGCCGAAGCGTCCGCGCCGATCCGCGTCGCCTATGTCTCGGTGAAGGCCCAGACCGATAGATGCGGGCGCTGGCCCGAAGATCTGCTGGAGACGTCGGAAAACAAGCACTACGCCGATTTCGGCTGCTCTTATCAGAACAATCTTGCCGCCCAGATGGCCAACCCGGCCGATCTGATCGGGCCGCGCAAGCAATCCGATATCGACGCGGAAAATCGCGGCGAGGTGATCGACGTCTACCGCCAGAGAGGCATTTCGGACGAGTTCCTCGGCAATTCCGAAGTGGAATATTGAGTTTGAGCCGCGCAGGTCACGGAAAGAAATGACAATGAGCAATCTTGCCTACGACGCAGGGCTAGACGGCGGCGAAACCTCGCAGCAGGATATCGCCGCCATGCAGGCGTTGCGGCCGATTCCGCGCATTTCGATCCAGGCATTTTGCGAGACCGAAGGCGTCGCCAATCCGGTCGAGCGCGCCGGCGAGGATCGCCGCATGGCGAAGGCCCATTTGAAGGTCCATATGGGCGGCATCGCCACCGCTATCGAATTCTACCAATCGGCGCCGACACCGAACCTGATCCTGCTGGAATCGCGCAGCGAGCCGACGCAATTGCTCGAGCAACTCACGCAGCTCTCCGAATATTGCGATCCGACCTCCAAGGTCGTGGTCATCGGCCACTACAATGATGTCGGCCTCTACCGCGAGCTCATCCGCTCCGGCATTTCCGAATATGTCATCGCGCCGGTGTCGATGGCCGACATCGTCAGCGTGATATCGTCGATTTTCGTTGATCCGGAGGCCGAGCCGATCGGCCGCTCGATCGCCTTCATCGGCGCCAAGGGTGGCGTCGGCTCCTCGACCATTGCCCACAATGTGGCCTGGGCGATGTCGTCCCTGTTCAAATCTGAAGTGGTCGTCGCCGACCTCGATCTTGCTTTCGGAACGGCCAACATCAATTTCGATCAGGATCCGGCGCAAGGCATTGCCGAGGCGGTCTTCTCACCGGAGCGCGTCGACGAGGTCTATCTCGACCGGCTGCTTGCCCAGTGCGCCGAGCACCTCTCGCTGCTTGCAGCACCTTCAACGCTCGACCGGGTCTACGATTTCGATCCCGACGCCTTCATGCAGCTTATCGACACGGCCCAGCGCAGCGTGCCGCTTCTGGTGCTCGATATCCCGCACATCTGGACAGGCTGGACCAAGAACACGCTGGTCAAGGCCGACGAGATCGTGATCACAGCGACGCCGGAGCTGGCCAATCTGCGCAACACCAAGAATCTCGTCGACATGTTCAAACGGCTTCGCCCGAACGATCCGCCGCCCAAGCTGATCATCAATCAGGCAGGCGTGCCGAAGCGTCCGGAGATTACGTCATCCGACTTCGCCGACTCGCTCGGACTGTTGCCGATGTCGGTGATTCCTTTCGAGCCGCTGCTGTTTGGAAATGCCGCCAATAATGGGCGCATGCTCGGTGAAATGGATGCCAAGAACCAGGTCGTCGGCATGGTCAACGAGATTGCGCATGTGCTGACCGGGCGCAGCGAAATCAAGGCAAGAAAGAAAGCGGGCTTGGGCAATCTCCTTGGCAAGCTCTCGCGCGGCAAGAAGTGATGCTTTCGTAGCGGAATTGGTAGTCGATCATGTTTGGTAAAAGAGGTAGCGACGACGGCAGCCGGTTCACGCCGGAATTCCGCCAGCCGGCACCTGCGCCTGCTGCGCCGGCGGCGGCAAACCCTGCGGAAACGTCGGTTCTTGCCAAACCCGCGCTGCCTGCGTTGCTTGGCACGTCTGCGGCCCCGCTCGCGCGCCGCGCTGTCGAGGCGCCGCCACTGGCACCGGAGCCGAAAAGGATCCAGCGCGAAAAGAGCGAAGCCTACTACGACACCAAGAGCCAGGTCTTCTCCGCGCTCATCGACACGATCGACCTGTCGCAGCTCGCCAAGCTCGATCCCGAAAGCGCGCGCGAGGAAATCCGCGACATCGTCAACGACATCATCGCGATCAAGAATTTTGCGATGTCGATCGCCGAACAGGAAGAACTGCTCGACGACATCTGCAATGACGTCCTGGGTTACGGGCCGCTGGAGCCATTGCTTGCCCGCGACGACATCGCCGATATCATGGTCAACGGTTCCAAGGACGTCTATATCGAGGTCAACGGGAAGGTCGAGCAGACCGGAATTCGTTTCCGCGACAACCAGCAGCTTCTCAACATCTGTCAGCGCATCGTCAGCCAGGTTGGCCGTCGCGTCGATGAATCGAGCCCGATCTGCGACGCACGCCTTCCCGATGGTTCCCGCGTCAACGTCATCGCGCCGCCGCTCGCCATCGACGGTACCGCTCTCACCATCCGCAAGTTCAAAAAGGACAAGCTGACGCTCGATCAGTTGGTCAAGTTCGGTGCCATTTCGCCGCATGGCGCCGAGATTCTCAAGATCATCGGCCGCGTCCGCTGCAACATTGTCATTTCGGGCGGCACCGGCTCGGGCAAGACGACGCTGCTCAACTGCCTGACCAACTATATCGACCGCGAGGAACGCGTCATCACCTGCGAGGACTCGGCCGAGCTGCAATTGCAGCAGCCGCATGTCGTGCGTCTGGAAACCCGTCCGCCCAACCTCGAGGGCGAGGGCGAGGTGACCATGCGCGACCTGGTCAAGAACTGCCTGCGCATGCGGCCCGAGCGCATTATCGTCGGCGAAGTGCGCGGACCTGAAGTGTTCGATCTCCTGCAGGCGATGAACACCGGCCATGACGGCTCGATGGGCACGATCCACTCGAACAGCCCGCGCGAATGCCTGAACCGTATCGAATCGATGATCGCGATGGGCGGCTACACGCTGCCGCAGAAAACCGTGCGTGAAATCGTGGTCGGGTCCGTGGACGTGATCATCCAGGCCGCACGCCTGCGCGACGGATCGCGGCGTATCACCCACATCACCGAGGTGATCGGAATGGAGGGCGATGTCATCATCACGCAGGACATCGTCCTCTACAATATCAAAGGCGAGGACGCGAACGGCAGGCTGCTGGGCGAGCACGTGTCGACAGGCATCGGTCGTCCGCATTTCTGGGAGCGCGCCCGCTACTATGGCGAGGAACAGCGCCTCGCCAATGCGCTCGAGGCGATGGAGAAACGCGCTGACTGAAGCATTCGGAGGCGTAGGGGCCAGGATCGATGTTCGGAATTGACGGCACCGTATTGGCGTTCATCGTGCTCGCCGGCTTCAGCGCCGGCGCGGTCGCTTATGTTTTTCTGTTCAACCGGATCAGCACCGAGAAGCAAGTCGGCAGGCGGCTTGAAACGATCAAGACCGCCGAGACGGATCGTGACGTCGTCAAGGCCTCGCGCGATCGCGTGGCGGAAGCAGCCAAGCGCCGCAAATCGGTCCAGGATTCGCTGAAGGATCTTGAGCAGAAGCAGAAAACCAACCAGAGCATCGTCAAGAAGCCGCCACTGAAGGCCCAGATCCGTCAGGCAGGCATGAAGGTCTCGCTCGAGCGCTTCTATCTCTACTCGGCCGTTTGCGGCGTCCTCCTGACGTTACTTGCCTATTTCATCGGCGCGCCGCTGCTTGTCTTGCCGGGTGCGCTGCTGGTCGGCGCCCTCGGACTGCCACGCTGGTTCGTCTCGTTTTGCCGCGCTCGCCGGGTCAAGGCGTTCCTCAACGAATTTCCGAACGCGCTCGACATCATCGTGCGTGCGGTCAAATCCGGCCTGCCGCTGAACGACGCCGTCCGCCTGATCGCCAACGAATCTCCCGAACCGGTCAAGACCGAGTTCCGCCGCATCGTCGATTCGCAGCAGATGGGCCTGTCGATCCCCGACGCCAGCCTACGCATGGCCGAAACAATGCCGTGCACGGAAGCGAGCTTCTTCGGCATCGTCATCCAGATCCAGTCCCAGGCCGGCGGCAATCTTTCCGAGGCGCTAGGCAATCTTTCGCGCGTGCTTCGCGACCGCAAGAAAATGAAAGCCAAGGTCCAGGCGCTGTCCATGGAAGCGAAGGCGTCCGCCGTGATCATCGGTGCGTTGCCTTTCGTCGTCGCCTTTCTCGTCTACCTGACAAGCCCGAACTATATCATGCCCCTGTTTACCACCAGCGCCGGCAATCTGATCCTCGGTTGCTCGGCGGTCTGGATGTCGATCGGCATCCTGGTGATGCGCAAGATGATGAACTTCGAAGTTTAGGGTTTCGAGCGCATGACCGAAAATGTCGTCAAAACCCTTACCGACCCGGCATTCCTGATTGCCTTGCTGGTTGGCATCGCGGTGTTTGCGACCGTCTTCACGCTGCTGCCTGCCTTTGGTGGAAACCAGCTCAAGGCGCGCATGAAATCCGTAGCGCTGGAGCGCGACGAATTGCGCGCCAAGCAGCGTGCGCGGCTTGCCGTCGAGGCCGATCGCCGCCGTAAGGGCCTGCGCGAGCAACAGTCGATCGGCATGCGAAATATTGTCGACCGGCTGGACCTGAGACGCGCCCTTGCCGATGAAGGCACGTTACAGAAGCTCAAGGTGGCTGGCTTTCGCGGGCAGAATCCGCTGACACGTTTCCTTTTCTTCCGTCTGGTCCTGCCCTTTATCGGCTTTGCGCTGGCCGCGATGTATCTGTTCGTGCTCGGAGGATTGTCGGAGCAGCCGCCTCTCATCAAACTGTTCGTCTGCATCGTCGTCGCCTATGCGGGTTTTTACGCGCCGGTGCTCTATGTCAACAACCGCGCCACCAAGCGCAAGCAGTCGATCCAGATGGCGTGGCCGGACGCGCTCGATCTGATGCTGATCTGCGTCGAATCAGGCATGTCGGTGGAGGCGGCGTTTCGCAAGGTCGCGGACGAGATCGGTGCGCAATCGGTGGCGCTTGCCGAAGAGTTCATCCTGACCAATGCCGAACTTTCCTACTTGCAGGAACGCAAGCAGGCTTACGAGAACCTTGCAAGTCGCACCGGTCTGGAATCGGTCAAGTCGGTGTCGCAGGCGCTGGTCCAGGCCGAGCGCTACGGCACGCCTGTGGCGCATGCGCTGCGTGTGCTTGCCAGTGAAAGCCGCGACATGCGCATGAACGCCGCCGAGAAGAAGGCCGCGGCGTTGCCACCGAAGCTAACCGTGCCGATGATCCTGTTCTTCCTGCCGGTGCTGTTCGCCATCATTCTGGGTCCTGCCGGCATCCAGGTGAGCCAGCGCGGCATCTTCGGCGATCCGCCGACATCCAGCGGCCAATAGCCTCGCCAAGGCGACAATGCACGCAAAAGCCGCGGTGCTGATGCAACGCGGCTTTGGATTTCCGGCATGTCGATCAGTTGAGGGACTGGCCGGCAAAGCCGGCGCGGTCAATTGGTGGCAGGCTTGGCCTTGTCCTGGTCCTTGAGCTGGCTCCAGGCATTCTGCTGGGCGAGCATCTGGCGAAGGTAAGCCACGTTCGCTTGCGCCTGTTCGGCCGAGAGCTCCTGCGAAGCGATCTTCTCGGCCTCGTCGAAACGACCCTGCAGGCCGACGACCAACGCCAGGTTCTGGCGGACGCGGCTGTCGGCGTTCGGCTGCTGGGCGGCAGAGCGCATATAGGTTTCGGCCGTGCGCAGGTCGCCTTCCAGCACATAGGACATGCCGAGATTTGAAAGGATCGAAGGTTCGTTCGGCTTGAGGTCCAGCGCCTTGCGATAATCCTGGCGCGCCTCGTCTCTCTGGCCAAGCTGGTCGAGAATCGCGGCTTCCGCCGACACCAGTTTCCAGTCCGGATATTCCGGTGTCTGCGCGCGGCGCACGGCGTCGAGCGCCGGCTCGAACTGCCCATTGGCGGCGAGCGCCTTGCCATAGGCGGCAAGCACGTCGCGGTCTTTCGGCAAGGCGATCGCCAGCTTGCGCATCACTGCGAGCGACTGGTCGGCGTCGCCATCCATTTGCAGCGCCGCCGCGTAATTCGTCGCGATCCGCTTGTCGTTGGGGTTCCTGGCGTAGGACTGACCGAGCGCTGCTGTCGCATTGTGCAACTCGCCGGCCGACATGATTTCCAGCGGTTTGCCGCTGGAGCGCGAGATGGAACCGGTCGTCAACTTGCTGGTTCCGCAGCCGGCGACGCTGGCAGCAAGCGCCATCATCAACGCCGTGGTGATCAGCCGCTTTCCCGTGGCGTTCATCGTGCGGTTGGTCGGCATCTACACCAGGCCTCCATTCATAGACGTGGCCATTACGTGGCCATCTTCCCTCCCGCAGAAATATTCTGTTAACCCTAACGCATAGTTAAGAAACGCCGACTCGAGCGCCGGAGACCATCGAATGCCTGTCGAACTCGTCGAGAAGAAACTGAAGACCGCGCTGCCGGTCCATCTGGTGGCGAAGGACAGACTGGAGGCGGCCGGCCTTGCGTCGTCCACGCTCGCCTGGGCCAGGGCCAACGGCTTTACCGGTGAGGCGGGTAGGACACTCGTCATGCCCGGCGAAAACGGCGCGCTGGCCGGAGCCTTGTTCGGCCTCGGCGATGGTGAAAGCGCGCTTGCCCTCGGCGCGTTGGCGCGGGCCCTGCCGGAGGGCGACTGGCATTTTGCCTCCACATTGGCCGAGCCGGAACTTGCGGCAATTGCGCTGGCTCTCAGTGGTTATGTCTTCACCCGCTACGGCAAGAAGCCTGGCAAGGCGCTGCGTTTTTCGCTGCCGTCCGGCGCTGAAGCGGCCTACGTTCGCCGTATCGCCGATGGCGTTTTCCTGACGCGCGATCTGGTCAATACGCCGACCAGCGATATGGGGCCGGACGATTTGGAGACGGCTGTCCGGACCTTGGCCAAAAAGCACAAAGCCGAAGTGTCGGTGACCAAGGGCGACGATCTGCTCAAGAAGAATTTCCCGATGATCCATGCGGTCGGGCGCGCATCGGTCGGCGCCCCGCGCCTGATCGACATGATTTGGGGGCCGAAGAACGCCCCGAAGGTGACGCTGGTCGGCAAGGGTGTATGCTTCGACACCGGCGGTCTCGACATCAAGCCGTCATCGGGCATGCTCTTGATGAAGAAGGACATGGGTGGCGCCGCCAACGTGTTGGGCCTCGCCTCCATGATCATGGCCGCCGGGTTAAAGATCCGGCTGCGTGTGCTGATCCCGGCGGTTGAGAATTCGATCGCCGGCAACGCTTTCCGGCCCGGCGACGTGCTGGTAAGCCGCAAGGGCATCACCGTGGAGATCGGCAACACCGATGCCGAGGGACGGCTGGTGCTGGCGGATGCCTTGGCGCTGGCCGACGACGACGAGCCGCAACTGCTGATCGACATGGCGACCCTGACGGGGGCTGCTCGCGTCGCGCTCGGCCCCGACCTGCCGCCTTTCTACACCGGCGATGAAGCGCTGGCGTCCGATCTTGCTGCGGCCTCCGTCGCGATCGAGGATCCGCTGTGGCGCATGCCGCTGTGGAAGCCCTATGACGCAAAGCTGTCGTCGAAGATCGCCGACATCAACAACGTCACGTCTGACGGGTTCGCCGGCTCGATCACGGCGGCGCTGTTCCTGAAGCGCTTCGTCGAGAAGAGCGCCGGCTGGGCGCATTTCGACATCTTCGCCTGGAACCCGTCCGATCGTCCGTACGGTCTCGCCGGCGGTGAGGCGCAAGGCATCCGGGCGCTGGAAAGGGTCATCTCGAAACGCTACGCCTGACGGTTGCTGTCCGACAGGAAATTCTCGAGACTGAAACGGAACCGAAACAATTTGCCGTCATGTTGGCCGGATGTCGATTTCCATGCGCCCGAGCCAGGCCTTGCGACTGTGGCAGCAGGTGATGCTGTCCCAGGTGCGCGACGATACGCCGGACCTTACCATGCGCCAGACGGCGATCCTGTTCACCATCTATCTCGACCCGCCGCCGCACACGGTGCGCGGGCTCGCTGCCCGGCTCAATGTCACTAAGCCGGTGATTACCCGCGCGCTCGACACAATGGGCGCGCTGAAGCTGGTTTCGCGCCATCGCGACGAGCTCGACAAGCGCAACGTGCTGGTCAAGCGCACTGTCGAAGGTGCTCTCTTTGTCGAGCGCTTCGGCGATGTTATCATCGCCAGAGCCCAGGAATTGCCCATCTGACCGAGTTGCCGATTTGAACGAGTTGCCGATTTGACCGCCAGGGATGCCCGCCTCCACGCCTTCCGTTCCGATCTCGCCGATGTCAGGCTGAAAGGCGAGGTCGCCGCCGATCGCTTCGTCGCCGGACGGCCAGCGCGTATATCAGCTTCAGTGGCCGATATCCGCAAGGCGCCGCGCCCGGATGCCGGCGTCGACACGCAGCTTCTGTTCGGCGACGACGTCCTCGTCTTCGAGGACGTTGAGGGCTGGGCCTGGATCCAGGCCGAGCGCGATGGCTATGTCGGCTATGTCGCCGACACCGTGCTGGGGGCGCGAGGCCATACGCCCACCCATGTCGTCTCGGTGCCGCGCACCTTCCTTTATCCCGGACCGGATTTGCGGTTTCCGTCGAACGGACAGCTCTCGATGGGATCGGCGGTAACGGTGACGGGCGCGGCTGAAACACGCGGTACGCACTATGCGCTGCTGCCATCCGGCGAGGCGGTCATATCGGGCCATTTGCGGCCCTTGAACAAACCAGCTGCCGACTATGTCGCGGTCGCGGAAACCTTTCTCGGCACACCCTATCTGTGGGGCGGCGCCTCCGGCTTCGGCATCGATTGTTCCGGCCTCGTGCAACTGGCGATGCACATGGCCGGCAGGCAAGTGCTGCGCGACACCGACATGCAGGCGGCGACCATCGGTGAGCCGCTCGACCCGGACCGGGATTCTGCCGGGTTGCGGCGCGGCGACCTGGTGTTTTGGAAAGGCCATGTCGCTGTTATGACCGACCCAGAAACGATGATCCATGCCAACGGCCACACCATGCTGGTCTCGCGTGAAGGGTTCAGAGAAGCCGTCGCCCGTATCGGCTACCTCTATGGCGGGCCGACAGGATTTCGGCGACCGTAGCGCGAGAGCGGTTCTTCTCAGGCGAGAGGAAGGCGTTCGATCACCTTTTGTTCCGATTCTTCTTGGCGATTGCGCGCCGCCGCGCTACCTCTGGCGCGTGACAGAGCAGCCGCGCCTTGCCGAACAGAATGCCGCCGTGCACTTGCCCGAGCCATTCCTCAGATGGTTTTCGCAAAAGGGCTGGTCGCCGCGTGCCCATCAGATCGAATTGCTGGCGACTGCCCAAGCCGGGCAGTCGGTGCTGCTGATCGCACCGACCGGCGCCGGCAAGACGCTGGCAGGGTTCCTGCCGTCGCTGACCGAGTTGGCAGGTCGGCCAAGGAAGAAACCGGGGCAGGCGCGTCGCGGCATCCACACGCTCTACATCTCGCCGCTGAAGGCGCTGGCCGTCGACATCGAGCGCAATCTCGGCAAGCCGGTCGAAGAAATCGGTCTGCCTATCACGATCGAGACACGCACCGGCGACACGCCCGCCCACAAGCGCCAGCGGCAGAAGCTGGCGCCACCCGACATTCTCCTGACCACGCCCGAGCAACTGGCGTTGCTGATCGCGGCGCCCGACGCCAGGCGCTTCTTCGAGGACCTGCATTATGTCGTGCTCGACGAACTGCATTCGCTGGTGACGTCAAAACGCGGGCATCTCCTGTCGCTCGGTCTGGCCCGGCTGCGATCCTTTGTTCCGGGCTTGCAGACGATCGGCCTGTCCGCGACGGTGGCCGAGCCCGATGAATTGCGGCGCTGGCTGGTCAGCCAGAACCCACCCGGCGGCATGGCTGAGTTGATCGTCGTGACGGGCGGCGCCAAGCCCGAGATCTCCATTCTCGACTCGGAGGAGCGTGTGCCGTGGGCCGGACATTCGGCCCGCTACGCAACGCCGGAGATCTATAGCGAGATCAAGCGACACAAGACGACCCTGCTGTTTGTCAACACACGCAGCCAGGCCGAGCTGCTGTTCCAGGAGTTGTGGCGGGTCAATGAAGACACATTACCGATCGCCCTGCATCACGGCTCGCTCGATGTCGCCCAGCGCCGGCGCGTCGAAAAAGCCATGGGCGAGAATGCCTTGCGCGCCATCGTCGCCACTTCGACGCTCGACCTCGGCATCGACTGGGGCGATGTCGACCTGGTCGTCCATGTCGGCGCACCGAAGGGTGCGAGCCGGCTGGCGCAGCGCATCGGCCGCGCCAATCACCGCATGGATGAGCCGTCCAAGGCGATCCTGATTCCGGCCAACCGCTTTGAGGTGCTGGAATGCCGGGCGGCGCTCGACGCCAATTATCTCGGCGCCCAGGACACGCCGCCGCTGGTCAACGGCGGGCTCGACGTGCTGGCGCAGCATGTGCTTGGTTGCGCCTGCGGTGCGCCATTCCATGCCAATGCGCTTTTTGAGGAGGTAAGAGCAGCCGCGCCCTATGCCGAACTCGATCGGCCGACATTCGACCGCGTCATCGATTTCGTCGCCACCGGCGGCTATGCGCTGAAGAACTATGAGCGCTACGCCCGTATCCGCCTGAACAAGGACGGGCTGTGGCGCGTGTCCAATCCTCGGGTTGCTCAGCAGTATCGGCTGAATGTCGGCACCATCATCGAGGTGCCGGCGCTCAACGTGCGTTATATCAAGGCCGGCAGCAAGGGCTCTGCCTCGCGCGGCGGTCGCGTCCTCGGCAAGATCGAGGAGGCGTTCCTTGAAACGCTGACGCATGGCGACACGTTCATGTTTGCCGGCAAAGTACTGCGCTTCGAGGGCATCCGCGAGAATGAGTGCTTCGTATCGAATGCACCCGGCAGCGACGCCAAGGTGCCATATTATGGCGGCGGCAAATTCCCGCTTTCGACCTACCTCGCTGAGCAGGTCCGCATCATGCTGGATGACCCGCAGCGCTGGAAGAAGCTGCCGGAACAAGTGGCCGACTGGCTACGTTTCCAGGCCGACAAATCGGTACTGCCGAAACGCGATGACCTGCTGATCGAGACCTTTCCGCGCGGCAACCGGCACTACCTGGTGGCCTATCCGTTCGAGGGCAGGCTGGCGCACCAGACGCTCGGCATGCTGCTCACCCGCCGTCTCGACAGGGCGGGCGCCAGGCCGCTCGGCTTCGTCGCCACCGACTATGCACTTGCCATATGGTCGCTGGCCGATATGGGCTGGATGTTCCGGGCGAAGAAGCCTTCGCTCAGTGAACTTTTCGACCAAGACATGCTGGGCGACGATCTCGAAGCTTGGCTGGCCGGCAGCTGGCTCTTGAAGCGCACCTTCCGCAACTGCGCGCTGATCTCGGGGCTGATCGAAAAACGCCATCCGGGCCAGGAGAAAAGCGGCCGCCAGGTCACTGTGTCGACCGACCTCATTTACGACGTTCTGCGCAGCCATGAGCCGGACCACATCCTGCTGCAGGCGACGCGTGCCGATGCGGCCACCGGTCTGCTGGATGTCAGCAGACTTGCCGAGATGCTCTCGCGCATCCAGGGACGAATCGTGCATAAGAACCTCGAACAGATCTCGCCGCTCGCCGTGCCGATCATGCTCGAGATCGGCAAGATGCCGGTGCATGGCGAGGCCGATGATACACTGCTGATGGATGCGGCAACGCTGGTCGAGGAAGCCATGGGGACGAAATGACGCGCGCGCTGGCCATGCCTGCACCCCTGGCGGATGCCGATTTTATCGGCATCGCCGGCGAGCGCGCGATCTGCGATCGGCGCGGCGTGCTCTACTTCCCCGAGCTGAAATTGCTGGCGGTGTCGGATCTGCATCTGGAAAAGGGATCGTCGCTAGCACGGCGCGGTACGTTGATCCCACCTTATGATACCGGTGCGACGTTGTTGCGGCTGCAGGCGGTGATATCAGACTACCAGCCGGCGATCGTCATGAGCCTCGGCGACAGCTTTCATGATGGCGGCGGAGCGGCGCGCATGCACTCAAGCTTCCGCGAGCGGCTGGAAGGGTTGATGGTCGGCCGCGAGTGGTTCTGGGTCGCCGGCAACCATGACCCGGATGCGCCGGCCGACTTGCCCGGCGAGACGGTGCGCGAGCTGGCCATAGGCTCTCTGCTGTTCCGGCATGAACCTTCGGCAGTGAGAGTGGAAGGCGAGATCGCCGGCCATCTGCATCCGTGCGCCCGCATCGTGCAGCGCGGCCGCTCGGTGCGGCGGCGCTGCTTTGCCGGCGATGGCGGCCGCATGATCATGCCGGCCTTCGGCGCCTATACCGGCTCGCTCAATGTGCTCGACCGCGCCTATGCCGGGCTGTTCCGCCGCGAAACGCTGATGGCCTATATGCTCGGCACGGAGCGCATCTTCGCGATTTCCCGCTCAATGCTGAGGCCCGGCTGAGACCGCTACCGGCCGTAGTACAAGGTGACGGTGTGCTTCGCCTCGGCGAAAAACAGCCAGCGTTCGACCAGCATGCCGGCGAATTGAGCGATTGCGGCGAGCGCCGACAGCACCGCCGCATAGGGCCATGGCAAGGCGAACGCGGCAATCAGCAGTAAGGCGGGCAGCGCGAAGGCCAGCACTTGTGTGATCTGACGCAGCCGCGCCTTGTGCTTGCGCGCGATGCGAAAGCCCATCTCCTTGAGCAGGTAATTCTCCTCGGTATGCGGCCATTCCAGCGACCGCACCGTGCCGCCGGCAAGTCCGGTCGCGGTGTTGGCATTGGTCGGGATTTCCAGCCCGTCATTGTATCGCCATGTTGCCAGCTTCCAGCCCCAGCCGAGCACGGTCAGCAGCACGCAACCTGCCAAAGCGATGGTCGAGCCGATGGCGAAACCCTGCAGCAGCGCGTTGAGCAGCACGCTGCCGCTCATCGCCGAAAAGATCAGGTAGCCGGGCAAAGTGAAGCGGCTGTTCCATTGGGCGATCGGCTTCAGCGAGGCGTAGATCATGCCGGTGGTGCAGACGGTGACGACCGCGCCGATGGCAGCCAGCAGCCCGGCGACAGCCACCCAGCCGTTCGTGCGGCCGAGGAACACCCACCCGATGGCGAAAAACCCCGCCGGTACGAAGGTCGCAACCGACGCGACGCCTTCGCGCGACAGCCATGAGCTGCGCCATTGCGAGAAGGCGCGCCAGGCGCGTTCGGGCCGGCCGAGATGGCCGGCCGATAACAGCAGGCCGGCCGAGATCAGACCGAGCGCCAGCCCCATGCTGACCAAACCGAGCCAGAAATTGGGCGGGACGAACCCCAGTCCGGCCAGCACGCCGAGCAGCGCGAGCAGGCCGTAGCCGGCGCCCGTGGCGGTGGTGAAAAAGACGACGGAGAAAGCTGGACGCATGAGGTCGGTAGCTGGTCAGTGCGAAAGCATGCGGTCGACCCAGCCAAGGAAACCGCCTTCGGCCCGCACCGGTTCGAGCGCCGGCGCCGGCACCGATGCGGCGCGTGTGGTGTGGGCGCGCGGCGGCAAATATTTGTTGGTCGGGTGATAGCCGAGTTCGGGCATCAGGTCGACGCCGCCGCGCTCGGCCACCAGTTGCGAGATCGCCGACGCCGGGTCGCCGAGATCGCCGAAATGCCGCGCGCTGGTCGGGCAGGCGGCGACGCAGGCCGGCACGCGGTCTTCTTCGGCTAGATTGTCGTTGTAGATGCGGTCGACGCACAGCGTGCATTTCTTCATGACGCCGACGTCAGTGTCGAATTCGCGCGCGCCATAAGGGCAGGCCCAGCTGCATAATTTGCAGCCGATGCACTTGTCCTCGTCGACCAGCACGATGCCGTCCGAGGCCCGCTTGTAGGAGGCTCCGGTCGGGCAGACGGTGACGCAGGCCGGTGTCTCGCAATGCAGGCAGGAGCGTGGGAAATTGACCGTTCGCCCACCCATCTCGGTCATGTGCTCGTAGCTGTGCACGCGGTTGAACCAGACCCCGTCGGCGTCGCCGCCATAAGGATCGATGTCGGTCAGCGGCGCCATGTGGCCGCCGGTGTTCCATTCCTTGCAGGCGGTGACGCAGGCCTGACAGCCGACACAGGTGTCGAGATCGATGACGAGGCCGAGCTTCTTGTCGGTTTGGGCGGGAAGGCAGGTCATGATCTGGGAGCTTCTCTTTCCCGGCGAAACTCGGCGCCGAAACTTAGCTTGTCGGGCGAGGGTTCGAAATGCGGCGGTTGCCGGAACCGCTCGAACTGCGGCTCGGTGAAGCCGGCTTCCTCGGCCGCGCATTTGACGATGCGGACGCGCAGGTCGAACCAAGCCGCCTGGCCGGTCACTGGATCGGAATTCGAATAGCGCCTGCCATTGGCATCGGCAGAAGTCTGGTCGCCGATGATATGGTTGAGCAGGAAGCCACGATTGGATTCAGCGGCGTCGTCCTTCAGCCCCCAGCTGCCGCGCCGCTTGCCGATCGCGTTCCAGGTCCAGACCGTATCCGCGTTGACGCCGTCGACCAGCTTGATCTGTCCCTTGACCTTGCCGTTGATGCTCTCGATCCAAACCCAGTCGTCGTCGACAAGGCCGAGGCCGGCGGCGGTCCGGTTGTGCACGAACAGCCGGTTCTGGCTGGTGATCTGCCTGAGCCAAGCGTTCTGCGAGCCCCAGGAATGATACATGTGCATTGGCCGCTGCGTCAGCGCATGCAGCGGATAGATCTGCGTGTCGACAGCCGCTTCCTCGAAGGGCGCGTACCAGAACGGCAGCGGGTCCATATAGGTCTCGATGCGGCTGCGCTCCGTCTCCGGCGGCAGCACCCGCCCATGGCCGCGCGCGGCGAGGCGAAACCGCTGGATCGGTTCGCAATAGAGCTGGAAGACGATCGGCTCGGCTTTCGGGATGAAGCCCATGTTCTCGGCGAAGTCGAGATAGGAGCGGTTGGCCATCTTGTAGTAGCGCTGGTCGTCCGCAAAATCATGGTGCCAGAAGCCGCCATTGTCGATGTAGCGCTGCAGCTGGTCGGGATTGGCCTCGCCCTTGCCGGTCAAGGTTCCGTCCTTGCCGCGCCAGCCGGCGAGCGGGCCGATGCCCGGCGTGCGCTGGTGATTGACGATATAATCGGCGTAATCGCGGTATTTGGCCGAGCCGTCGTCATCGACGAAGCCGGGCAGGCCAAGCCGCGCGCCGAGCTCGATCAGCACCGTCTGGAACGGGCGGACGTCGCGGTCTGGCTCGACGACGGGATGGCGGATGGCGTCACCCGGCCCGTCGGCATGGCTGATTGGCCGGTCGAGCAGGCTGATGCAGTCATGCCTTTCGAGATACGTGGTGTCGGGAAGCACGAGATCGGCGAACGGCACGGTCTCGGAATAATAGGCGTCGGAATAGATGATGAAGGGGATCTTGTAGTTTCCGGCCTCGTCGCTGTCGGTCAGCATCGCCATCGTCTCGACGGTGTTCATCGACGAGTTCCAGGCCATGTTGGACATATACATCATCAGCGTGTCGATCTTGTAGGGATCTCCGGCCCAGGCGTTGCGGATGACCGAGTGCATAAGGCCGTGCGCGGCAAGCGGTGCATCCCAAGAATAGGCCTTGTCGATACGAACAGGCGTGCCTGCGTCATCGACCAGCAGATCGTCCGGTCCGCAGACGAAGCCGAGCGGCATGCCTTCAAGCGGCGTCATCGGCCTGACGTCCTTGCCCGCCGGCTTCGGCCCCGGCGGCGCCGACCGGGGATAGGGCGGCTTGAAGCGAAACCCGCCCGGAACGTCCACCGTGCCGAGAAGCACCTGGAGCAGGTGGATGGCGCGGCAGGTGTGAAACCCGTTCGAATGGGCCGAGATGCCGCGCATCGCATGCATCGACACCGGCCGGCCCTTGATCGTCTCGTGCCGGCGGCCGGCCCAGTCGGTCCACGCCACCGGCAGTTCGATTGCTTGCTCGAAGGCGACATGCGCCAGTTCGGCGGCCATCCGACGAATGGTGTCGCCTGAAACGCCGCAGCGTTCGGCAACCGCATCGGGAGAATAGCTCTCATGCAGATAGCGGTCGGCGATGAGCTGGAAGACCGGCACGCAGCGGCGGCCGTCGATCGTGAAGTTGCCGGTCAGCGTCGGCTTTGCATCGGCATCTGTGGCGTTGACGGGCGTCTTCGCTACCCTGTCCCAAGCCAGCGGATCGCCGTCGCTGTCGCGCGCGAAAAGCCCGTCATCGGCAGCACCCGGCTCCTGGATGATGAGGACATGGGCGTTGGTGTAACGCAGCAAATAATCGAGATCGACACGGCCAGCCTTCAGCAGTTCGTGGATGAGGGCAAACACGAACAGGCCGTCGGTGCCGGGCCGAATGCCGATCCAGTCATCGGCGATGGCGTTGTAGCCGGTGCGGCACGGATTGATCGAAACCACCTTGGCGCCGCGCGCCTTGAGCTTGCCGAGGCCGATCTTGATCGGATTGGAATCGTGGTCTTCGGCAACGCCGAACAGCATGAAGTATCTGGTGTTGTCCCAATCGGGCTCGCCAAACTCCCAGAACGAGCCGCCGATCGTATAGAGCCCGCCGGCCGCCATATTGACCGAGCAGAATCCGCCATGGGCGGCGAAATTCGGCGTGCCGAACTGGCTCGCCCACCAGCCGGTCAAGGATTGCGACTGGTCGCGCCCGGTGAAGAAGGCGAGTTTCTTCGGATCGGTCCGGCGGATTTTCGAAAGCCGTTCCGTCGCGATCGAGAACGCTTCCTCCCACTCGATCTCGCGAAACTCTCCCGAGCCACGCGGACCTGTACGCAGCAATGGCTTCTTCAACCGGGCCGGACTGTAGTGCTGCATGATGCCGGCGCTGCCCTTGCCGCACAGCACGCCGCGGTTAACGGGATGGTCCTTGTTGCCGTTGATGTAGCGGACCTTGCCGCCCTTGATGTGGACGTCGATGCCGCAGCGGCAGGCGCACATATAGCAAGTGGTCTTGGCGATGCTGTCGGAGACATCAGGCGAAGTGTCGACGCCATCGCCTTCGTCGGGCGCGCGCGTGTCGGCAAGCGGCCGTTGCGACGGTGCGGAATTGGCGCCGCGCGGCGGTCCGTTCGTCATGATCTACTTTTGCGGTCCGAGTGTTTGGCTCGCGTTTTTGGCCCGGGGCCGCGCATGTAATGCTCTTCCGGATGATAGCTGTCGCCGGTGAGCCGCCGCCGGAGGCCGCGCGTCCAATGGGCAAACAGGGATTTGAATCGCCCGATCACTTTCTGCCCTTTGCGGGTTGGCCGCGATATTTTTCCAATTTCGTCCAAAAACTTAGAACAAAATGATCGATCCGTCTAACAAGTTGCTCTTGTAATTCCAATCGAATTTGTTTCTTAATTTTCTCATGACCCTGGACCAATTGCGGATCTTCGTTGCTGTCGCCGAACGGGGGCATATGACCAAGGCGGCCGAGCTGCTGGGCATTTCCCAGTCGGCGGCGTCGGCCGCCATCCGCTCACTCGAGCAGCAGCACGGCGTCCAGCTGTTCAACCGGGTCGGCCGCAACATCGAGCTTGCGCAGACCGGGCGCAGGTTCCTGCCCGAAGCCAAGGCCGTGCTCGAACGGGCGGCTGCCGCCCACAATGTGCTGGAGCACGTCTCGCAGACAATTACCGGCAGTCTTTCGATCGCCGCCAGCCAGACTATCGCCAGCTACTGGCTGCCGCGCCGGCTGGCCACTTTCCACGAGGCCTATCCCGCCGTCAGGCTGAGCGTGACCATCGGCAACACCAGACAGGTCGAGACCAATGTCTTGGACGGCACGGCGGATTTTGGCCTGGTAGAGGGGCGCACTGATTCCGACATATTGCGGCGCGCCAAGGTCGATGTGGATCGCCTGATGCTGGTCGTGGCGCACTCTCATCCCGAGATCGCTGAAGTCTCGCAAGGGCATCCCGATATCAGGGAGCTCCGGTGGATCATCAGGGAAGGCGGATCGGGCACCCGCGAGGTGCTGGAAGATCTTGCCCGCCGCGAAGGGATCTCGTTCGCGGACCTCAGGATATTCCTGGTGCTGCCGAGCAACGAGGCGGTCCGCCAAGCGGTCGAGGCCGGCGCCGGCGCCACCATCATTTCGGAGCTCGTCGTCGCCCGCGCGGTCGCCGAAGGCAGCTTGCGGTCCGTGCCGATCGATCTGCCGAAGCGCGATTTCGCGATGATCACGCATCGTGACCGGCAGGCAAGTCTGGCCCAAATGGCGCTCAAGGCGCATCTGGGCGAGAAGGCCGGCGAGACCGTCCGGGGCTAAGCTGGATCAGCCGAATTTCCGCTGCGCGTCGAGCGCCAGCCCAAGCCCGACCGAGCCGAACATGTCGCCTTCGATGACGGACGCCTGCGGCACCAAGGCTAGTATCTGTTGCTTTGCCAGCGGGATGGCGGTCGATCCGCCGGTCAGGAACACCGCGGTGATGTCGGACGGTTTCACCTGCGCGTCACGGATGGTCTCACCGACCGTCGCGGCAACCCGTTCGATGTCCCTGGCGATCGTGGCCTCAAGACCGTCGCGCGAAATTTCTGCCGTGAATTCCACTCCCGTCAGCGCGACCACGACATCGGCGGACAATTGCTCCGTCAGCTCGATCTTGGCCTTTTCGACCAAAGCGGCCAGCGCATGCCCGTAACGATGCTCGACGATATGGATGAAACGGTCGACTAGGTCGGCGCGTTCAGCCTCGTAGCGGATCTGGCGCAGATGCGTCATCGCCCGGGCGGTGTAGACCAGATTGATGCGCTGCCATGTCGCCAGATCGATGAAGTAGCTGGCCGGCAAGTTGCGCTTGCCGTCCTTGGTCGGCGAGAGATAGCCGAGCTGCGGCATCACATGGGCGATGCTCAGCAGCCGGTCGAAGTCGGTGCCGCCGATGTGGATGCCTCGGCTCGCCAGAATGTCGTCCTTGCGATCGAGGGAGCGGGCGCTCTGCGGCGAGACCCGCACGATCGAGAAGTCGGAAGTGCCGCCGCCCATGTCGACGATCAGCGCCAGTTCTTCCCGCGTGACCTTCTGCTCGTAGTCGAGCGCCGCCGCGATCGGCTCGAACTGAAATGCAATATGCTTGAAGCCCTGGGCGCGCGCCGCGTTTTCGAGTTCGCCTTCGGCCTTGGCATCGGCCTCGGCATCGTCGTCGACGAATTGCACCGGCCGGCCGAGCACCACGCTCTCGACCACGTCGCCGGCATCCTCTTCCAGCCTTTTCCTGAGATGGCCGACGAACAGACCGATGATCTCGGTAAAGGCGATCGACCGTGCCTTGATCCGCGTCTTTTCATGGACAAGCGAACTGCCGAGCACGCTCTTCAGCGAGCGCATCAGGCGACCTTCGATGCTGTCGGTATAGTTGGCGATGGCGCTGCGCCCGAAATAGGTGCGGTTGTCCTCGAAGTTGAAGAACACGGCGCTGGGCAGCGTGACCTGGCCGTCTTCCAGCGCCACAAGCCGCGGCTGCCCGTTTCTGACCACGCCCACGGTGGAATTTGACGTGCCGAAATCGATACTGCCGAATGCTGGTCGCATCGCAAGATCCTGTATTCTTGATTTGGGGAGCGACAGCTCGCGCTTCGGCCGAGCCGGGGAACGCGGTCTAACCCATGAAGCTCGAAAGGGGAACCGTCTTACGGAAAAGATCAGTCCTTCCGGAAGACGAGCCTTCCGAGCCAGCCGGTCAGCATGGCCAGCGACACGGCGAAGATGCCGTAGAGGAAGGAATAGTCGTGGGCCACGCGGAAGATCGACTGTTCGAAACCGGACTTGCGGATTTCGAGCTGGGCGGAGCTTTCCTTGATGAACAAGCCGCTCTTGAACAGGAACGCACGGGCCTTGTGGGTGCCGACCGGAACATTGGGGGCGAGCCTGACGGTGGCACGGAACAAGTTCTGCGACAGGAACTGCACGCCGCCGACATTCTCGCTGTAGAGGCCCGTCGCCGTTTTGCGCTCGCGCAGCGCCGCGGTGAATTCCTCGATCGTCGCCGGGCTGTCGTCGTCGTCGGCCGGTTGCATATAGAGGTTGGCGGCGCCGAGCGACAGTTGCTTGTAGCTGTTGGGGTCGGTGACGTCCTGCAGCGGTCGCGTCGTCGCCACCGAATAGGACACCGGCACATTCTCGAAGGTCTCGGACTCCAGATTGATCCAGATGCCGAGCACCCGGTCCTTGCGGCGCACGACGACCGGCCGGGCCGGCCCTTCCAGCACGACGATGATGTCGTAGCGACCTTGGCGCGCGACAAGCGGGTCGGCATTTTCCAATGAGCCGAAGATGGTGAGGTCGGCACCGGAAAAGCCGGCGGTGATCGAGACGTGGTCGGTGGACAGGCCGATCTGGATGTTTTCGGCAGCCGGCGTCTGCGCTTCTCCCGGTGACACGGCGGCGAACAGCGACAGCGAGGCAACGGCCAAGAACGCCCTCAAGCCGGCCATCAGGTCAGACCCACGCCGGACAGGGAATAGAGGTTGGGCGGTGTCACGAACAGATCGATGGCGAGCCGGATGGCGACCGCCAGCACCAGCAGTGCCAGCAGCGCCCTGAGCTGCTCGCCACGCAGCCTTTGGCCAGCCTTGGCGCCATATTGCGCGCCGGCGACGCCGCCCGCCATCAACAGGAAGGCGAGCATGACGTCGACCGTCTGGTTAGTGGTGGCATGGACCAGCGTGGTGTAGGCCGAGGTGAAGATGATCTGGAACAGCGAGGTGCCGATGACGACGTTGGTCGGCACTTTCAAGAGATAGATCAGCGCCGGAACCATGATGAAGCCGCCGCCGACGCCCATGATCGACGACAGGAAGCCGATGCCGGCGCCGAGGCCGAGCACTGGGATGACGCTGACAAAAAGCTTCGAGGCCCTGAATCGCATCTTCAGCGGCAAGCGGTGGATCCAGTTGTGCTGGCCGGACTTCTTCAGCACCGGCGCGGCACCACTGCGGGTGGCGCGCAGCGCATTGACGCTCTCGACCAGCATCAGCCCGCCGACGGTGCCAAGCAGCACGACGTAGAGCAGCGAGATGAACAGGTCGAGCTGGCCGAGCCGGCGCAAGAAGCCAAAAACAAAGATGCCGCCGGTTGAGCCGACGATACCGCCGGCCAAAAGCACTCCGCCAAGCTTGAAGTCGAGCGTGCCGCGCTTCACGTGCGACAATGCGCCGGAGAAGGAGGAGGCGATGACCTGGTTGGCGCCGGTGGCGACCGCGATCGCCGGTGGTATGTTGTAGAAGATCAGCAGCGGCGTGATGAGGAAGCCGCCGCCCACTCCGAACATGCCCGACAGGAAGCCCACCGCCGCGCCCATGGCCAGCAGCACGAAGACGTTGACGGAAATTTCCGCGATCGGGAGATAGATGCCCACCCGTCAGTCTCGATCAGTTTGCCTCTCGGCGAATGCAACCGTTGCGGGCATTTTTGCGCCAAAAAGCTAAATTGTTCTTGCGCCGGCAGGACGGCGAAGTCAAACCCCGCTGTACAGCCGAAACAAAAAACAACTCAATCAGTTAACAGGCAAATGTGTGGCAAAGGCATCGTTTAAACGACGCATCTGCCGTTATTTGCGCGCAAGCAGCGCCTGGACCAGCTTTTCGTCGACCGTGCCGGTCGCCGTCATGTCGTTGTCGGTCTGGAAAGCCATGATGGCGTTCTTGGTCTTCAGGCCCATCAAGCCATCGGGGTTGCCGGCTTCATAGCCATTCTTGTTGAGAATGCGCTGGATGTTCTGAACGGCCTTCTTCATGTCGACGCTGGCGGTCGTCTGCGGCGTGCCGTCCTGCCACGACTCAGGAATGTCGGCCGAATTGGCCGCCGGATCGAGCGGTTTCGCCTTCCACATTTCGGTGGCGGCGCGTGCGCGTTCGAGCTGCTCGGGCCTGAGCGCCTTGGCGATCTCATCGCGCTTTGCCGCCGCATCCTTGTCGCCGGTCTTGGCGACGAGCGCGAACCATTTGTAGGATTCCTCGAGATTCTGTTTCATGCCGACGCCCTTCGCCGCCAGGATGCCGAGATTGAACTGGCTGTCCTTGACGCCGAGATCGGCGGCGGCCTGGAACCAGTGCGCGGCCGATTCATTGTCGGTCACGCCGTCGGCCGCCATGGCAAAGAGCACGGCGAGATTGTGCATGGCGCTGGCGTTGCCCTGCTCCGCCGCGAGCTGGTACCAGGTCTTCGCCTTCTTGACGTCGCGCGCGACGCCGGTGCCCTTCTCATAGAAGTTGCCAATGCGGTATTCCGCCGGTGCGAAGCCGAGCTCGGCGGCCTTCTCATACCATTTGGCGGCCGCTGCCATGTCTTGCTTGACGCCGCTCGATTCGGCGTAGCGCGAGCCGATCTCGAACAACGCTTTGGCATCGCCGCCGGCCGCTGCGTCACGCAATGCAGCCGGACCGGCATCGGCCGGGATGTCGATCTTGGCAGCGGCTGCCGCAATCGAAGCATCTGCGGGCGTAACCGTGCCGGTCATGTCCTGGGTCGCCGGCGTGGCGGCCAGCTCTGTGGCCTTTGGCTCGGTGTCCGCAGCTGCCGGGCCCTCAGGTGCCGACGCTGTCGCGTCCGCCGCCGGATCGGGCGACGCCGTTGAAGCCATGGCAGGAACGGGTTCGGCCTCGGGTGCGGTGTCCATCGGCGTTCCGGCGTCCGACGGCGCGGCGAGGGTGGTCTGTGCCGGCATGTCGTTCTCGGTTACCGATTCGGACGGCTCTGCCTGCCGGACGGCGCGGGCCGGCGCGCTGTCCGGCGCTGCAGTTTGCGCGTCCGTCGTTGGCTCGCTGGCGGCACCGACCGACGCGGCTTCCGCTGGCTGCGCGGCCACGGTCGACGCCGCATCGTTGCTGGCTATTTCGACGGGGTCGGAGAAAAAGGCCTTGCCCAGTTGCAGGCCGGCGAGCGCCAGCATGATTGCAGCGGCCGCCATCAGGATCGGCTTGCGCCGCGCCTTGAGCAGGTCGCCGATCCTGAGCGCCTTCACCGGGCCACGCGTCGTCGACTGCCGCTTGAGAGCCTCGGCCTCGGCAGCGGCGGCTTGCGCCGCGCGTCTGGCTGCTGCGATGAAGTCGGATTTCGATGCATCGGCATTGCCGGTCCTGACCGGCGGTCCGCGTTCGTCGCGCACGCGTTTCATGATGGCGTTGAGGTCGGGTGGCCCGGAGCCGGGCTCCAGCGGCCGGTTGGCAACCTTCGGATCCAGTGGCTCGTCGAGATCGGCGCTCGGTATCTCGACATCAGGCGCCGAGCCGGCAAGCGGTGGAACATCCGCCTCCTTCTTGCCCTTGAAGGCGCGCGCCAGTCCGCCGAGCATCGACCTCCGGCCGCCGGTCTGCTCGCTTTTCTCCGTCGTCGTGTCCGAACCAAGCGCCGCCATGGCCGCGGCCGCAGCGGCTTCGGCTGGCGTGCGGGTGCCTGGTTCGCTACGCGAACCTGGCTCATTGCGCATGACGGCAGGTGCACGGCTGTCGAGGTCGGCCATGTCCCCGGTCAGCGGCAATGGCTGGTCGATGTCCATGGACGGCGCGTCCCGAACGGCCATCTTTGACGATCGCGCGCCGCGCCAGCTGTCCGGTTCAACCGGTTTCGTGCTGAGAAGTTCGCTCACCGCGTCGGTCGGCTCGCCGGTCTCCAGTGAGCCCAGTCGGTCGACGATCTTGAGCAGTGTGTCGTGGATGGCCTCGAAGGTCCTCGAATTGCGCTCGTCGGAACGGCGCGTCAGTGCTTCGAGCGTCTTCAGATCCTGGGCGAGGCCAGAAACGGCCGCCGTATTGGCACTGGAGTCGGCAAGCGAACGGACAGCGCTCTCGGCTGCCTCGCGCGCCGCGCTAAGAATGGAATCGCGGGTTCCAGCCAGCGACTTCTCGATTTCGTTGAGACGCGGGCTGATGTCTTCGAATTCCGGCAATGGCGTGCCGGGCTTCGAAAGATGCGCCGACAGGCCCGCGACCTGCGCTTCCAGGCTGCGGATCAGGGCCGGGTCGATGCCAGCGACTTGTGCCGCGGATGAATCCAGCCGGCTTGAAATGTCTTCGAGGCGGCTTTCCAGGCCACGGATCGCCGCTTCGCCTGCGGAATCGGGAACACGCGTCTCCATGCGCTTGGCCAGCGCGCTGAAGCGGGCGTCGATGGCGTCCATGATGCCGGCCCCATCGATCTGCGGCATGCGCTGGTCCAGCCTGTCGGCGACTTCGTCCAGCCGGCGCTCGAGATCGCGAAACAGCATGTTGCCTTGTTCGATCGCGTCTCCCTGGCGGCGCTCCATCATGCCGGACAGCACGTCGAAACGCTGTTCCAGCCCCTGGAAGATGTAATCGGCGTCCGGCATGGCAGGCGCCCTGTCGATCTTCTCGGCAATGAGCGCGATCTGCTTGTCGAGGCGCTCCATCGCCTGCTCCGGCAGATTGGCCCGGCCGGCAAGATCGTCGACCCGGCTCGACAGCATGTTGAGGCGGTCGATGACCTCGCCACTGGGGTGCACCTGCGTGACTTCCTCGATCTGCTGGGCAAGCGAGGCGATCCGCTTCTCGATGCGCTCGAAGGGCTCGGGGTCGAATGAATTGGCCTGCGCGGCGACGGTTGAGGCAACGATAGCGCGGGAAATCTCATCCAGCCGCTCGTCGATCATACCGAATGTGCCGCTGCCGCGATTGTCCTGCTGCCTGGCGAAATGATCGACGGCGCCGGCAAGCGTGCGGACCTTCTCTTCAAGCGACCGCAGCGACAGCGATTCCGGCAAATTGTTGACGGCATTGCTGATCTGTTCGAGCCGGTCGGTCAGCATTGAAAGACCGGGTGCGTCCGACCGCTTGCGCTGATCGGCATCGACACGATCCTCGAACGCGGTCCAGCGGCGGTCGAAATCGTCCCAGCGGCGGCCGACCGCCTGCACGCTCTCCTCGCGCGCCAGCGTGTCGAGCGCGGCCTTGACCTGCTCCAGCTCGAGCCGGAGCATGTTGACGCTTCTGTCGTCGCTCTTTTCGGCCAGGGTCTGGATGGCGCCGGAAAGCCGTTCGAACTCGACGCCGAGTTCGGCGCTGCCTTTGCCGGAGCCCCCCGGCTGAGCGCTTGCTTGGAAAGCCCGCTCGATGTCCTTGCGCAGCGCTTCGAATTCGCGCTGCAGGCCGGCGGTCATCTGGTGGCGCAGTTCCTCGCGCAGGCCGCGCAATTCGCCGGCGATCTTGCCGACCACGGCGACGCCGTCTTCTTGGCCGCGCACGCGGTCGATGTCGCGGGCGATCGCGTGGTAATTCTGGTCGAAGGCAGCCGGTGCTTGGCTTCTCGGCGGCTGCGCGGGGCGCGGATCATCATAAGGCCGGGCGCTGGCATAGCGCGGCTCCGCGCTCGGCCGGCGAGGATCGGGACGCTCGCTCATGTCCTCGCGCGTCCGCTCCAGCCGCTGCTCCAGCGTTTCCAAGGAACGGTTGAGCTGTTCAAGCGTGGTGTGCGGCCTGCGCTGCCTGCCGGCGTTGAGTGTATCGAGATAGGACCGCTTGCTGTTCATCGATGCGCCCGTTCAGAATTACTGGTCCGTCTAATTGCTGGCCTATGACCAGTTTCCCAAGTCTGCCGGAAACGAAGGCGGCCGCGCGGCTCTGCTGCGGTGGAAGACGAGCTTCCCGGGTTTCACCCGCGCTCCGAAAAACCGTGAAAAATTCGCTACAGGATAAACACGGGTAACCGACATGCGCACATTTCGCCCAACGTGGTAAACAACGCGTTAACCAAGCTTAAGAAGTTGCAACGTTGTGTTGGCGGGCCGCCTAAAGCCGGGGTGATGCTCTGGCGGATGCGGCAAAAAGTTCCTCCCGCACAACGCCCTTGCTTCGTGGGGCGGCTATCGGTATAGAATTGACGTAAACGTAAAGGTGCACAGACCGTGCCGTTTGCGATTTGTTTGTTGAAACCACGACTGGAAGCACGCCCCCGCTTCCACTCAGGCGACGCTTGGTCCGGGACCGCGGCGCCACCAGATGGGGAAAGCCAGTGACCATGAAACTTGTTTCGCCCGGCGAAGCCGCGGCCAATACCAATGACATGTCTGACAAAGCCGGTGAGGATCTTGTCCGCATCGGCGAGATGGCCAAGAAATACGGAGTAACGCTGCGCACGCTGCGTTTCTACGAGGACAAGGGCCTTCTCAATCCGCAGCGCGACGGCTCGACCCGTCTCTACACCCGGCGCGACAAGGCGCGGCTGAAGCTGATCCTGCTCGGCCGCAAGGTCGGGTTCTCGCTGCGCGACGTCAAGCAGATGATGGACCTCTACGACCCGACCGGCTCCAACACCAAGCAGTTGCGGCTGGCGCTCGACAAGTCGGAGAAGCAGCTTGCCCGTCTGCAGAAGCAGCGGGCGCTGATCGATGATGCCATCAACGAGTTGAGCAACTCGATGGCGGCGGTGCGCCAGATGCTGAGCGAACGTTCGGCGCCACAGGCCAGCGTCGCCGGGTAATTCGGCCTCACCGGCTTCCGGTGAGCCGCCTTTCTGACGAATGAGTGCCGCGTGGCCTTGGCCGCGCGGCACTTTCCGTTGTCTTCCGGCTGCGGCGGGAAGAAGACATTTCAATCTGTTCCGCACTGGCTTCATCGATATAGCGCCGCTACGCTCACGGGCGGGAAAATTTGTCTCATCAAAAAATTGACGTTTACGCAAACGTCAACTTTTGCTATCTCGATCTGAACGTTGGTCCGATGCTGTCCCTGACTTCATTTTGGGGCTTGATTTCGGGACCAAGCCGCATGGTGGAGGAAGAGCATGCCGATCTACAGGGCGCCGGTCCAGGACACGCTGTTTGTGCTGAACGAGGTACTGGGCTACCAACGCTATTCCAATCTTCCCGGATTTTCCGACGCGACGCCGGATGTGGTCGAGGCCATCCTCGCCGAGGGCGCCAAGCTCGCCGAAAACGTCATGCAGCCGCTGAACCGCGTCGGCGACACGGAAGGTTGCGTGCGCCATGACGATGGCTCGGTGACGACGCCGAAAGGCTTCAAGGAGGCCTTCGACCAGTATCGCGAAGGCGGCTGGATGGGGTTGGCGGCACCCGTCGAATTTGGCGGCCAGGGCCTGCCTTACGCGGTGCATACCGCTGTTTCCGAATACATGGTTTCGGCCAACATGTCGCTGATGATGTATCCCGGCCTGACGCAGGGCGCGATCGCGGCGATCATCACCCATGGCACCGACGAGCAGAAGGCGACATGGCTGCCGAAGCTGGTCGAGGGCATCTGGACCGGCACCATGAACCTGACCGAGCCGCATTGCGGCACCGATCTCGGCCTGCTGCGCACCAAGGCGGTTCCCAACGGCGACGGCGCCTACAGAATTTCAGGCCAGAAGATATTCATCTCGGCCGGTGAGCACGATATGTCGGACAACATCGTCCACCTCGTGCTGGCCCGCATCGAGGGTGCGCCGGAAGGCGTGAAGGGCATTTCGCTGTTCATCGTGCCGAAGCTCAAGCTCGATGCATCAGGCAATCCGGGTGAGAAGAACACCGTCTTCTGCGGCTCGATCGAGGAGAAGATGGGCATCCATGGCAATTCGACCTGCGTCATGAACTATGACGAGGCGCAAGGCATGCTGCTCGGCGAGGCCAATGGCGGGCTGAAGGCTATGTTCACGATGATGAACGAGGCCCGGCTCGGCGTCGGCCTGCAAGGCCTTTCCCTGTCGGAGGTCGCCTACCAGAACGCTGTGTCCTATGCCAAGGATCGCCTGCAGGGCCGCTCGCTGTCCGGGCCGAAGGCGCCGGACAAGAAGGCCGATCCGATCATCGTCCATCCTGACATCCGCCGCAGCCTGATGACCATGAAAGCCTTCAACGAAGCCGGTCGCGCGCTGGCGCTGTGGACGGCGATCAAGTCGGACATCGCCCACCGCTCCGACGACGACAAGGACCGCCAGGCTGCCGACGACTACACCGGCCTGATGACG
This sequence comes from Mesorhizobium mediterraneum, assembly GCF_002284565.1. Classification (GTDB taxonomy): domain Bacteria; phylum Pseudomonadota; class Alphaproteobacteria; order Rhizobiales; family Rhizobiaceae; genus Mesorhizobium; species Mesorhizobium mediterraneum. The sequence continues at coordinate 156,397 of NZ_NPKI01000033.1, forward strand.
CCGGTGGTCAAGGGCGTGCTCACCGACAAGGGCTTCGACCACGCGGTGATGGCGCAGCAAGTGTTCGGCGGCCATGGCTATATCGAAGAGCACGGCATGAGCCAGTTCGTGCGCGATGCCCGCATCGCCATGATTTACGAGGGCGCCAACGGCATCCAGGCGCTCGACCTCGTCGGCCGCAAGCTGGCCTTGAATGGCGGCCGCGCGGTACAGGCCTTCTTCAAGGAGGTCGGCGAGTTCTGCGAGGAGAACCGCGCTGACGAGAAGATGGCGCCTTTCACCAAGGCGCTGAAGAAGGGCCACAACGATCTGCAGGCGGCGACGATGTGGCTGATGCAGAACGGCATGGCCAGGCCCGACAACGCCGGTGCCGCCTCGACCGACTACATGCATCTCTTCGGCCTCGTGGCGCTGGGCTACATGTGGGCGCAGATGGCGAAGGCCGCCGGCGCGAAGCTGGCGAACGGCGCCAACGGTGCTTCGTCTTTCTACGACAGCAAGCTGGTGACGGCGCGCTTCTTCATGGAGCGGATCATGCCGGAGACGTCGGCGCACCTCGCTCGCATCTCCAGCGGCGCCGAGACATTGATGGCACTGCCGGCGGAAGCGTTCTAAGCTCGACAGCGTCGGCACAGCCGACCTTTAACCTGTCGATACGCGGAGGAAATCGTGGCGACAAATCCTGCCGAAATCCTCGGCCTCCCTAAACCCGCCTGGGCGGCGGATGAGGTCGGCATGCTCTACGACATGGCGCACCGTTTCATGTCGGAAGAGATCGCGCCGCGCTATGACGAGTTCGAGAAGAACGAGATGGTCGACCGCGAGTGCTGGCTGAAGGCAGGCGCGGCCGGTCTGCTCTGTGCCTCGATGCCGGAGGAATATAGCGGTTCGGGCGGGACATTCGCGCATGAGAGCGCCATCATCGAGGCGATCGGCCATGTCGGCGTCGACGGTTTCGGCATCGGCCTGCACAATTCGATCGTCGCCCCTTACATCCTCCACTACGGCTCGGAGGAGCAGAAGAAGAAGTGGCTGCCGAAACTGGCGACCGGCGAGTTGATCGGCGCCATCGCCATGACCGAGCCCGGCGCTGGCTCCGACCTGCAAGGCGTCAAGACGCGTGCCGAGAAGGATGGCAACCATTACAAGGTCAACGGCTCGAAGACCTTCATCACCAATGGCCAGCTCGCCAACTTCATCATCGTCGTCACCAAGACCGATCCGGAGAAGGGCGCCAAGGGCACTTCGCTGATCGTTGTCGAGACCGACGAGGTGGAAGGGTTCGAGCGCGGCCGCAACCTCGACAAGATCGGTTTGAAGGCCAACGACACGTCGGAACTGTTCTTCAACGATATGCGCGTGCCGACCTCCAATCTGCTCGGCCACGAGGAAGGCCAAGGCTTCGTCCAACTGATGCAGCAATTGCCGCAGGAGCGGCTGCAGATCGGCACCGGCGCCATCGCCATGGTCGAGCGGGCGCTGGCGCTGACAATCGACTACGTCAAGGAGCGCAAGGCCTTCGGCAAGGCGATCATCGATTTCCAGAACACCCAGTTCAAGCTGGCCGAACTGAAGACCGAGGCGACCATCGGCCGCGTCTTCTACAATGACTGCGTCGCTCGCCACATCAATGGCGGCCTCGACCCGGTGACGGCCTCAATGGCCAAATACTGGCTGTCCGACTTGCAAGGAAAAGTCGTCGACGAATGCCTTCAATTGCATGGCGGCTATGGCTACATGAACGAATACCCGATCGCCCGCATGTTCCGCGACGCCCGCGTTCAGCGCATCTACGGCGGCACCAACGAGATCATGAAATTGCTGATCGGGCGCTCTCTCTGAGCGACTTTTCAGCAAACCCAAGGAGCAGGAAAATGGCCGAAGCTTATGTCTATGACGCCGTGCGCACGCCGCGCGGCAGGGGCAAGAAGGATGGCTCGCTGCACGAAGTGCCGGCGGTGCGGCTCGGCGCCAAGGTGCTTGAGGCGATCCGTGACCGCAATGGACTGGACACCGGCACCGTCGACGACATCATCTTCGGCTGCGTCGATCCGGTCGGCGAGGCGGGTTCTGTCATTCCGCGTGCCGCAGCCTTCGAAGCCGGCTATGCGACCACGGCGCCCGGCATGCAGATCTCGCGCTTCTGCGCCTCGGGCCTGGACGCCATCAACTTCGGCGCTGCCAAGATCGCACAAGGCGCCGATGAGATCGTCATCGCCGGCGGCGTCGAATCGATGTCGCGCGTCGGCATGGGCGCATCCGGCGGCGCCTGGTTCATGGACCCTTCGGTTGGCCTGCCGGGCTGGTTCGTTCCGCAAGGCATCTCGGCCGATCTGATCGCCACCAAATACGGCTTTTCGCGTGATGACGTCGACGCCTATGCGGTCGAGAGCCAGAAGCGTGCCGCCAAAGCCTGGGGCGAAGGCCGCTTCAAGAATTCGGTGATCTCGATCAAAGACCAGAACGGGCTGACCATCCTCGACCATGACGAGCATATGCGGCCTTCGACCGACATGCTGTCGCTGGCGGCACTCAACCCGTCCTTCGTCATGCCCGGCGAAATGGGCGGCTTCGATGCCGTCGCGGTGCAGAAGCATCCCGAGGTGGAAGAGGTCAACCACGTCCACCACGCCGGCAATTCGTCCGGCATCGTCGACGGCGCGGCGGCCGTTCTGCTCGGCTCGAAGAAGGCCGGAAAGACGCTCGGCCTGAAGCCGCGCGCACGCATCCGTGCATTCGCCAATATCGGCTCGGAACCGGTGCTGATGCTGACCGGTCCGGTCGACGTGACCGAAAAGCTGCTGAAGCGCGCCAAAATGAAGCTGTCGGACATCGATCTGTTCGAGCTTAACGAGGCTTTCGCCTCGGTGGTGCTGCGCTACATGCAGGCATTCGACATTTCGCACGACAGGATCAACGTCAATGGCGGCGCCATCGCCATGGGCCATCCGCTCGGCGCCACAGGCGCGATGATCCTCGGCACCGTACTGGACGAACTGGAGCGCCGGAACCTGAACACCGCGCTGGTGACGCTTTGCATCGGCGCAGGCATGGGCACCGCAACGATCATCGAACGCGTCTGACGGGAGAGACCGATGAGCTACACCAATTTCACCCTCGACATCGACGCAGACGGCATCGTGCTGATCACCTGGGATATGCCCGACCGCTCAATGAACGTCTTCACCGAAGAGGCGATGCTGGAACTGAACGCCATCGTCGACAAGGTGGCGAGCGATGCGGCGATAAAGGGGGCGGTCATCACCTCCGGCAAAGACACGTTTTCCGGCGGCGCCGATATCACCATGCTGCAGAAGATGCTGACGACCTTCGCCGCCGAAAAGGGCAAGGACGTCGAAAAGGCGACCAAGGCGCTGTTCGACAATGCCGGCTACATGACCGGCCTGTTCCGCAAGCTGGAGACTTCGGGCAAGCCGTGGGTTTCGGCGATCAACGGCACCTGCATGGGCGGCGCATTCGAATTGTCTCTCGCTTGCCATGGCCGTGTCGCGGCCGATTCCGACAAGGTGAGGATGGCGCTCCCCGAAGTGAAGATCGGCATCTTCCCGGGTGCCGGCGGCACCCAGCGCGTGCCGCGGCTGACCGACCAGCAGCAGGCGCTGCAGATGCTCACTTCCGGCCAGACGCTGTCGCCGCAGAAGGCCAAGTCGATGGGGCTGATCCACGAGATCGCCGAGCCGCAAAAGCTGGTTGAGACCGCCAAGGCCATGATCAAAAATGGCTTGAAGCCGGTGGCGCCGTGGGACGAGAAGGGCTTCAAGCTGCCCGGCGGCCCGATCTATTCGGTGGCCGGCGCCAATCTGTGGCCGCCGGCAATCGCCATCTTGCGTCGCGAGACCTATGGCAATTATCCTGCCGCCGCGGCCATTCTGAAATGTGTCTATGAAGGCCTGCTGGTGCCGTTCGACACCGCCTTGCGCATCGAGCAGCGCTATTTCACCGAGATCATGCAGACTAAGGAAGCTGCGGCGATGATCCGCTCGCTGTTCGTCTCGCTGCAGGAGCTGAACAAGGGTGCCCGCCGCCCGGCCGGTGTGCCGGAAACCAAATTCAAGAAGATCGGCGTGCTCGGCGCTGGTTTCATGGGCGCCGGCATCGCCTATGTCACCGCCAAGGCCGGCATTCCGGTGGTGCTGCTCGACCGCGACATGGAAGCGGCCGCCAAGGGCAAGGCGCATTCAGACAGCCTGATCTCGGATCAGGTCAGGAAGGGCCGCGCCAAGCCAGAGGACAAGGACAAACTGCTGTCGCTGATCACGCCGACGGCGGATTATGCCGACCTCGCCGGCTGCGATCTGATCGTGGAAGCGGTGTTCGAGGATTCGGGCGTCAAGAAGGACGCCACCGAAAAGGCGGAGGCCGTGCTGAAGCCGTCGGCGGTCTTCGCGTCGAATACGTCCACCATCCCGATCACCTCGCTGGCGAAGAATTCGGCGCGGCCGAAGAATTTCATCGGCATCCATTTCTTCTCGCCGGTCGACAAGATGATGCTGGTCGAGATCATTTTGGGCAAGAAGACAGGCGACAAGGCGCTGGCCACCGCGATCGACTTCGTCCGCGCCATCAAGAAGACGCCGATCGTCGTCAACGACACGCGCGGCTTCTTCGTCAACCGCTGTGTGCTGCGCTACATGTCGGAAGCCTACAAGATGCTGATCGAGGGCGTTCCGGCGCCGATGATCGAGAATGCGGCAAAGGCGGCCGGCATGCCGGTCGGCCCCTTGGCGCTCACGGACGAAACGGCGATCGATCTCGCGCAGAAGATCATGAAGCAGACCATGCGCGATCTCGGCGAAAAGGCGGTCGATCCGAAGCAGATGGCGCTGATCAACACGCTGGTCGATACGCATGGCCGCTTCGGCCGCAAGAACGGCAAGGGTTTTTACGACTATCCGCAAAAGCCTGCCAAGAAAAAGCTGTGGCCGGGCCTGAAGGATCTCTATCCGCAGCTGGCGCCCGAAAAGGTCGACTATGAGGAACTGAAGCAACGGCTCCTGGTCACCATCGCGCTGGAGGCGGCGCGAGTGATGGAGGAGGGCATCGTCACCGATCCGCGCGAAGCCGATGTCGGCTCGATCCTCGCCTTCGGCTTCGCGCCCTTTACCGGCGGCGTGCTGTCCTACATCGACGGCGTCGGCGCCAAGAAGTTCGTCAAGATCGCCAAGGGCCTGCAGAAGAAGTACGGCGCCGAGTTCAAGGCGCCCAAGCTCCTGCTCGACATGGCGGAGAAGGGCGAGACCTTCTACCAGCGCTTCGATCCCTACGCGAAAGGCGAGGTGAAGAAGGCAGCCTGATGCCGCCTTCGGTGGTGGACAAAATCACGGCCACCGGTTAGAACGAGGAAGGTATTTTTTCCTGTTCTGAAGGAGAGCAAAAGTGCTCTCGCATGATCGCGTATGGGCCGCCATCGACGCTCTCGCCGAGCGCTATTCGCTTTCGGCCTCGGGGCTGGCGAAGCGTGCGGGCCTCGATTCGACCGCCTTCAACAAGTCGAAGCGGCTGTCCTCGGACGGGCGGCCGCGCTGGCCGTCGACCGAATCGCTGGCCAAGATCATCGAGGCGACGGGCGCCTCGCTCGACGAATTTACGGGACTGGTCGAAGGCCGGGGCAAGCCCGGCCCCGGATCCCTGCCCGCGCAGAGGTCTTCCGTGCCGCTGCTTGGCTTCGCTCAGGCCGGCGCCGGCGGCTTCTTCGACGATGCCGGCTTTCCGGCGGGGCAGGGCTGGGACCTGATCGAGCTTCCGGCACAGGCGACCGAAACCTCCTATGCGCTGCAGGTCCAGGGCGATTCCATGCTGCCGCTCTACCGCAACGGCGACGTGCTGATCGTCGAGCCGGGCGCTGCCACCCGCAAGGGCGATCGGGTTGTCGTCAAGACCAATGCCGGCGAGGTGATGGCCAAGGTGCTGGACCGTCAGACGGCGAAGTCGATCATGCTGGTCTCGCTCAATCCCGATCACCCGGACCGCGACATTCCTATGCGCGATGTCGAATGGGTGGCGCGGATTGTCTGGGCAAGCCAGTAAGGGGCCGCCGGTGCGTCCGCTTCATGCAGCCGCTGCGGTGTTGACGATTTTGGTGACAGGGGCCGCGATCGTCGCCGGCGGCCGCGCCGTGCAGCATGACGAAAGCGTCCGTGTCGCAGCTCGGGCGCAGGCCGGCATGGCGGCGCAATCCGAGGCGCCTGCTACATCAGCGATTCCCCGACCCAAGATGGTAAGGCCGGAGGTCCATTCCAGGGCCATCGATCCCGAGGTCATCGCGCCGCCGCAACTTCAGTCCGAAGAGCTTGAACGGGTCGAGCCACGCGCGCCGTTGAGCGAGCTGGCGCTGGCCGGACCGCCCAAGCCGCCCAAAACGAAAATGCCCGACGACTGGAACGGGACAAAGCTGTTCCAGCCGGTTGCATCGGCCGCAGGAGTGATCGAGGCCAAGGGCTACTCGGTCGCGATTTCCGGTATCGACATCGTCAGGCAGGACGAAACTTGCACCGACGGCGGCAAGCCCTGGACGTGCGGCACCCGGGCGCGAACGGCGTTCCGTGCTTTCCTGCGCGGCCGGGCGGTGGTCTGCACGGTGCCGCCCGAGGGCGGCCGCGACCTGGTCGCCGCCGAATGCCGCGTCGGCAACCAGGATGTCGGCCAGTGGTTGATCGAAAACGGCTGGGCACGCGCCACCAAGAACGGCCCTTACGCCGAGGCCGGCGACAAGGCGCGTACGGCGAGAAAGGGCATTTTCGGGCCGGCGCCCAGTCTCTCCGGCCTGCCTCCGGCACCAGCCCCTGTCGCTGCCGCATCGCAACCGACGCAGCCGATTCTCGATCCGTCGGCGACGGCTACGCCGCCAACCGAGACGACGGCTACGCCACCAGCTGACCAGCCAACGCCTTCTGAATGAGCGCGCGGGTCTCTGCGATGCCATAGAGCGCGGCGAACGAACCGAAGCGCGGGCCGCGCTCCTGTCCGATCAGCACCTGGTAGATCATCTGGAAGAAGGCGACGGAGACGCCCGGCCCGCCTTCCGGACTCTGCTTCGAATGGTCCTGATAGCGCTCGACCTTGCGCGCGACGTTGAGGGCGGCATTCTGGATCACCTCGCCATCGGCGTCTGGCGGCAACGCGGCGAGCGCTTCGGAGAGTTTCGTCAGCGCCTCGCGCTCGACCCCGTCGGCGGCCCGGTACACCTTGGCCGGCTTCACGAAATCGTCGAAATAGCGGATCGCATATTCAGCCAGCCGGTCGAGCTCGGGATGGGTCGTTGGCGTCACACCCGATGTGTGGCGCGAAATGAATCCCCACAGCACGTCCCTGTTCTGGGCGTTCGAGGCGCTGACCAGATTCAGCAGCAACGCGAACGACACCGGCAGGTCGACGACAGGCGGGTTACCGTCATGCATATGCCAGACGGGATTTCCCAGCCGCTCCTTCCACTCCTGCCGGCGATAGGCGGACAGAAAGGCGTAATACTCGTCCACCGCCTTCGGAATGACGTCGAAATAGAGTTTCTTGGCCTGCCGCGGCCGCTGGTACATGTACAGCCCGAGGCTTTCGGTCGGTGCATAGGTCAGCCATTCGTCTATGGTCAGTCCGTTGCCCTTCGACTTTGAAATTTTCTGGCCGTTCTCGTCCAGGAACAGTTCATAGACGAAATGCTCCGGCGCCCGCCCACCTAGGATGTTGCAGATACGGTCGTAGATCACCGCATTCGTCTGGTGGTCCTTGCCGAACATTTCGAAATCGACGCCGAGCGCCGCCCAACGCATGCCGAAATCGGGCTTCCATTGCAGCTTCACCTTGCCGCCAGTTATGGGAAGTGTTGTCTCGGTGCCGTCATCGTCGAAGGTGATGGTGCCGGCCTTGGCGTCGACATGCTTCATGGGAACGTAAAGCACGCGGCCGCTCTTGGGGGAAATCGGCAAGAACGGACTGTAGGTCGCCTGGCGCTCTTCGCCGAGCGTCGGCAGCATCACGTCCATAATTTTGTCAAAACGTTCGGCAGCGCGCAGCAGAACTTCGTCGAAACGGCCAGCCTTGTAGTATTCCGTCGCGCTGGCGAACTCGTAGTCGAAGCCGAACGTGTCCAGGAAGCGGCAAAGCATTGCGTTGTTGTGGTCTGCGAAGCTCGCATAGTCGCCGCCGAAAGGATTGGGGACGGACGACAGCGGCTTGTGCAGGTGCGGCTCGAGTGCGGCGCGATCCGGGACGTTGTCCGGAATCTTGCGCATACCGTCCATGTCGTCGGAAAAGCACAAGATCTTGGTCTTGACCGTGTCTCCGGTAAGCACACGGAAAGCGTGGCGCACCATCGAGGTGCGTGCGACCTCGCCGAAAGTACCGATGTGGGGCAGCCCCGACGGACCGTAGCCGGTCTCAAACAGGACGGTCTCGGGAAAGTCAGTGCCTTTGTAGCGCTCGACGATCTTCCTGGCTTCCTCGAACGGCCAGGCCTTGCTTTCACCCGCCGCCGCAAGCACCTCGGGATTGAGATCGATGATGTTTGATCCCGCCATGTCACTGTTTTCCAAATCATTCGCCGGCATCGCCGCAGAAGGGGGCCGGAAGAGGTTTTTTCAACCGGTCTCTAGGCGTGCCTGCCGTGGGCGTCAACGATCGCGGCTCTTTTTCCTTGCGGCGTTGGTGCCTCGTTCCTAACTTCGGAGCCCGTTCGAGGAGTTTTCAAATGTCGTTGCCGCCGCATGAAGCCCTGATCTATCTGATGGTTATCACCTCCGCGTCCGATCGCGACATGACCGATGTCGAATTGGCGCGGATTGGCGACGTCGTCCGCTCGTGGCCGGTGTTCGAGGATTTCGACCACGACCGAGTCGTTGGCGTCGCCCAGGATTGCCAGCAGATGCTGCATGAAAAGGACGGGCTGGAAGGCGTCCTCGCGCGCGTCGCCGAGTCGCTGCCTGAGCGGCTCCACGATACCGCCTATGCCGCCGCTTTCGAGGTCGCGGCCGTCGATCTCGAAATGCGGATGGAAGAGGTGCGGGTGCTGCAGCTCATCCGCCGCCAGCTCGATCTCGATACGCTGACCGTCGCCGCGATCGCCCGTGCCGCCAAGGCCCGCCTTCGCACGCTGACCTGATCCAGGCACTGAAGGGTCAAAAGATGCTGATCGGACCGGATCAGAAAAAGCCGGGCCGGATCAGAAAAAACTGACCGGGCCGGATCAGAAAAAACTGACCGGGAAATAGCGCAGATAGAATTCGGCGAAGATGCCCTTCACCGAAATCTCCTGCAGCGCGTAGTCGAACGCTGCGGCGAGCGCCGGATCGTTGGCCCTGGTGGCGATGGCCATGCCCGAGCCCAGATATTCGGGTGCCAGATAGGGGCCGCCAGCAAAGCGGCAGCAGGCTGCTGCATCCGAACCGCCCAACCAGAAGGCGAAGCGCATGCCGTCGCCGAAGGCGGCGTCGACCTTGCCGGCCTTGAGGCCATCATAGAGTTCTTCCGGCCGGTCGAAGGGAACGACCTGAACGGTGCCGAAATAATCGCGCAACATCCGCTCATGCGCGGAACTGGCGACCACGCCGACGCGCTTGTCGCGCAGTCTGTCGAAGATCGGTTCCGTCAGCGCCTTTGTCTTCTGCATGATGAAGCGCGCCGGAAACTGCAGGTAGGAACGTGAGAAGGCATATTTCGACCGCGACTCCGGCGTGGCGGCGATGCCGGCAATGATCGCTTCGCCTTCGCCCTTCTGCAGCGCCCCTTCGAGCTCGGCCCAGGGCAGCGCCTGGATTTGGCATTTTTCCGCGATGCCGAGTTCGGCGCAGATGGCGCGCGCCAGATCGACGTGGAAGCCGGACAACCGGCCTGCCCCGTCGAGGAAATTGAAGGGCGGGAAATCGGTGGTGGTCAGGAATCTCAGACGCGGCAGTGCGGAAAGGTCCGGCTTTGGCAGCCGCTCCTTGGCATCCCACAGCACCGGCACTTGCGGCTCCGCGGCACGCGCACTCGTGAGCAACTGTGCCCCCGTCATTACCAGCATCAGGACGATGGATATCCACCGAATTGCCACGACCGGAGCTCCGCCCTGTTCTGTCCAGATTGGCTTTTCGTACGAAAATGGTGCAGGCACAACGGTTTTTGATTTCATCACGCCGATTTAGGGATATGGTTTAGCGAGTTTGCAAACGTGTGCGGCGTCGGCTGGAGGGGAGCAAGGCACTGCAAGCAGAGGAGAGCAGGTTTGTAATCCGGGGTCGATGGCAAAGTGCAGATCAGGCACTGGACGTTGATCTCAACGCGGAAGGCAACATGGGGTAGATGTTGCGATGGGCCACTTCGATCGCACACTGGAATTCATAGATCAGTTGCAGCACGCCGACACAGCGGCGGCGGTCTGCCAAAAACTGCTTGGCATAACCTCGGAGTTCGGCCTGACGGCGCTTATGGCCGGGACGGTTCCGCAGCCAGGCACCCCGCGAGGCCAGCAAAAGGACCATGTGCTGCTCTGTGACTGGCCGGGAGAATGGCTGGAGCGCTATGTGGCGCGCAACTATGTCGACCATGACCCCGTCGTCAGTCACATGAAGCAGCTGCAGGCGCCGTTCCAGTGGCGGGAAGCGTCTCAGGGCATTCGCATCGACAAGAGCAGTGGCGAGGTGATGGGCGACGCCAGCGAATTCAAACTGCGCGACGGCATGGCCTTCCCGCTGGTCACGCTCGACGGTCAGATCGTTATGGTGTCGCTCGGCGGCGAGGCCGTGGAACTGTCGGGAGCCGAGTTCGGGCAGGTATCGCTGGCAGCGACCTATGCGATCGGCCGCGCCATGCAACTCCACACGATGGCGGCCAAGACCATCGACCACGTCGAACTGACGCCGCGTGAGCGCGAATGCATGCAATGGGCCGCCGTCGGCAAGTCCGAATGGGAGATTTCACAGATTCTCGGCATTTCGGAACACACGTCAGAGAAACACCTTCTTAACGCCAAAAGCAAACTCGGTGCCGTCAACCGGGTGCAGGCGGTCGCGGAAGCGATAAGGCGCGGCTATATTAGCTAGCTCGGCCGTGCCGGCCTAGAAATTCTTGCCTACGTGATCGCGTAATTTTCTCGGGACAGCCCGGCCGTATCTTCCTATTGAACCTAGGAGACGGCAGATGCTTTTTTCCCTTACCACACAGGAACTTATGGAACGTCCCGACCTTTGGGAGGCCGTTCATCGCTTGCGCTACAAGATTTTCGTCGAGGAAATGGGGTGGAGCGATCTGCAGCGCCCCGATGGGCTTGAGATCGATCAGTTCGACCACGACGAGGCGGTGCATCAGCTCGTCATCCGCAACGGCGAGCTTGCCGGTTATCAGCGGATGTTGCCGACAACGCGGGCGCATCTTCTGACCGAGGTGCTGGCGGACCTCTATGAAGGGACGCCACCGTCCGGGCCGAACGTTTGGGAGCTGACCCGCTATGCGGTGGCGCCGGGCTTTCGTGACGGCAAGCGCGGCGTATCGACGGTCGGCACCGAGCTCATTGCCGGCTTCGTCGAGTGGGGGCTGAAGCGGAACGTCAATCAGGTGATCATCGAGTTCGAGCCGATGTGGGTCCTGCGGGCGCTGCAATTGCACTTCCTGGCGAAGCCGCTTGGCTACCAGCGCACCTATGGCAACCAGCAGGTCGTCGCCACGCTGCTCACCTTCAACGAGCATACGCTTGAGGTGGTGCGTTCGCGTCGTAGCCATTTCGCGCCGGTGCTGGCCAGGGGATATCCCGACAGGCTCGGAATGAGGCAGGCCTCGTGAGATTGGAGACAACCATGAACGTCCACACGCAAACGGAGTTCCGCAACCATACGCTGATCGTCTCGGTGTCGTCGGATGACGGCCGGCCGGTGCTGGACAGGCGAGCCTATGAAAGCTTGGCCAAGACCTTCCATGAAGCCGCCGTCGACGATGATGTACGCGTCGTGGTGCTGCGCGGCCTCGCCGGCTGCTTCTGCCTCGGCGGCGACTTTTCCGAGTTCCTCGACGCCACCAAGCATCAACGATTGATCGCCGCCGTCACCGACATGTTCCGCACGCTGGCGACGTTTCCAAAACCGGTCCTTGCCTGTGTCGATGGCGGCGCTGTCGGCGTCGGCTGCACCATCCTGTTCCATTGCGACATGGTGATCGCATCTGATGAAAGCACGTTCCGGGTGCCGTTCGTCGATTTCGGCCTCGTGCCGGACGCGGCGACCAGCATCCTGGCGCCGCAGAAACTCGGTTATGCCGGCGCTTTCCGCTTCTTCTGCCTGGGCGACACGCTCAGTGCCGAGGACGCCAGGATGCTTGGCCTGGTCACGGAGATCGTGGCGGGCGATGTCGAGGAAGCCGCACTTGGCAGAGCCAGGCAACTCGCCAAAAAGCCGGTCGCCGCGCTGCTGCAGACGCGCGACCTGCTCAAGGGCGACACAGGCGCGCTCTGCGATCGCATCGACCAGGAGATTTCGCTGTTTCAGCAGGCTTTGCAGGACGATGCCACGCTGAAGCGACTGCAGCGGATTGCCCGGCTGGCGGCATGAGAAGTCACTCGGGAGAATGACAAGAATGTCCGGAATCGTGCCGCGCGTCTTTGGCGCGCGGCAGTGCTTCAGGCCCGTGTTCCCAGGAACGAAGGCCCTTCCCCGATGATTTTCTTGTCTTCCTTGCCGATGGTGTCGAGGTCGCGGCCCTCATAGGGAAGCGACAACAGGATACGCCGGATGACGGCAAGTCGCGCGCGCCGCTTGTCGTTGGCCCGCACGATGATCCAGGGCGCGAATTCCTCGTGCGTGCGTGCGAACATGAGATCGCGCGCCTTGGTGTAGTCGTCCCATTTGGTGATGCCGGCAATGTCGATCGGCGAGAATTTCCAGCTCTTCAACGGACTCCAGCGGCGATCGTGAAACCGCTCGAGCTGTGTCTCCCGACCGATGTTCAGCCAGAATTTGAAAAAATGGATGCCCTCGTTGCAGATCATCCGTTCAAAATACGGCGTCTCGTCCAGGAATTTCTCATGCTGCTCCGGCGTGCAGAAGCCCATGACCGGCTCGACGCCGGCGCGATTGTACCAGGAGCGGTCGAAAGTGACGAACTCGCCGGACGTCGGAAAGTGCGCGACATAGCGCTGGAAATACCACTGTCCGAGCTCGGTCGGGGTCGGCTTGGTCAGCGCCACATTGCGTGCGGTTCGAGGATTCAGGTACTGGCGCAGCGCAAAGATCGTGCCGCCCTTGCCGGCGGCGTCGCGTCCTTCGAACAGCGACATCACCCGCTTGCCGGTCGATTGCAGCCATGCCTGCGCCTTGACCAGCTCGATCTGCAGCCGCTCGAGCGTCTCGTCGTACTCGTCGCTTTTCATTTTCTTGTCGTAGGGGTAGCCGCCGGCGGTCAGCTTATTGTCCTCGACCCAATTGGGAAGCTTGGGATCCTCGATGTCAAACTCGAGCTCCTTGCCGTCGATCCGTATCTTCAGCGGGCCTGCAACGGGCGCGGCATCTTCCTTGAGTATTTTCATCGAGACGAACCTTTCCAGCTTCCGGACTCATGCTATTGGGAGCCTAACTGCATCGGCCCGAAAATCGGAATCGATTTTCGGAAAGAACGAGGCAGCAGATTAAAAGTGGCAGAGCGTCCTTTGTGCATCCAATTGGACGCACGGCGCGCGTGAATGGCTGACAATGGCTGACATCGGCACAGAACAGCGAAGCAAGGCGCAAGCCGTCGCCAGTCGGTTGTGGAACAGCCGCTGGCTGCTGGCGGCCGGCATCGTCGCGGTCCTGACGGTCTATGTTTTCGCGGCCGGCTATGTGGTGCTGCTGGCATGTGCGGTGCTGCTGCTTGCCGCCGCGATGCTGCCGGCCGGCGTTGCGCGCCAGTCCGCCGGGGATGCCGCGGCGATCGAGGCGAGCGGACTGCAACACCTGTCGGGGGAATATCTGGCGGCGGCCGTTGCCGATCCGCTGATCATCTTCGATCGCACCGCCACGATCGTCCATGCCAACGCCGCCGCCTTCGCCGCCTTCGGCGGCATCGCACCGGGCATGTCGCTGTCGCTGAAATTCCGTGCGCCCGAGATGCAGGCCTTGCTGGACAGTATTTTGTCTGGGGCCGCCGCTTCGGATGTCGTCGACTATACCGAAAAGCTGCCGGTCGAACGGGCTTATCGGGTGAGTGCGTCTTCAGTCGGCCACGGCACCGACCTCTATGTGCTGGTTTTCAAGGACCAGAGCGAGGCGCGCCGGATCGACCGGATGCGCGCCGACTTCATCGCCAATGCCAGCCACGAACTGCGCACCCCGCTCGCCTCGATCTCCGGCTTCATCGAGACGCTGCGTGGCCCGGCCCGCAACGACCCGGCGGCGCGCGAGCAGTTCCTGCAGATCATGCAGAACCAGACCGGCCGCATGGCGCGCCTGATCGATGACCTGTTGTCGCTGTCGCGGCTGGAGATGAAACCCTATCTAAAGCCGGGAACCGAGGTCGATCTCCGCCAGACGCTCGACAGCGTCATCGATTCGCTCGGGCCGCTTGCCAGGGAAAACGGCGTTGCCATTGAGCGGGATTTCGAGAAAGGACCGCTCGATGTGCCCGGGGATCGCGACGAACTTTTCCAGGTCTTCGAAAATCTGCTGGAAAACGCCTGCAAATACGGACAATCGGGTGGACGTGTCGTGGTGACGATTGCTCACAGCGATGACGGTCCCGAACCGGGCATCGACGTCACCATCCGGGACTTCGGTCCCGGCATTCCCGAGGAGCACATCCCGCGCATCACCGAGCGCTTCTACCGCGTCGATGTCGAAAACAGCCGGACCCAGAAAGGCACCGGCCTTGGCCTCTCGATCGTCAAACATATCCTGACGCGCCACAACGCCAGACTCTCGATCAAGTCCGAGGTCGGCAAGGGCGCAGCCTTCTCGGTTCATTTGCCGGCGCATTAGCGCCGCACTACGTATTAAAGGGTTTTTTCTTTTTTCTGTCATCCGGCTAGCGTATCAGCGGGGATTCGAGGAAACGACTCACTCTGGAAGGCATTTCCATGCAGTCCGTGCACATCGTCAGCGCCTATGACGAGGAGCTGAAATATCTGTCGAAGCGCATCGCCGCGATGGGCGGGCATGCCGAACGCATGGTCGAACAAGCGATCGCGGCCCTGGTCAACGCCGACCCCGGCCTTGCCCAGAAGGTCATCCGTGATGATCTCGTTCTGGACGAAGGGCAGCGCGAGATCGACGACAAGGCGATCGTCATCATTGCCAAGCGCCAGCCGATGGCGACGGATTTGCGCGAGATCGTCGGCGCGATCCGCATCTCGGCGGATCTCGAACGGGTCGGCGACCTCGGCAAGAATGTCGCCAAGCGCGTGGTTGCCGTCACAGAAGGACGCCAGCCGACCAGCCTGTTCCGCGGCATCGAGGCCTTGGCCGACCTAGCGTTGACGCAGCTCAAGGAAGTGCTCGACGTCTACGCGTCGCGCTCGGTGGAAAAGATCGTCTTCGTGCGTGATCGCGACGATCAGATCGACGCCGTGTACACCTCGCTGTTTCGCGAATTGCTGACCTACATGATGGAAGATCCGCGCAACATCACGCCTTGCACGCACCTGCTGTTTTGCGCCAAGAACATCGAGCGGATCGGCGACCACGCCACCAATATCGCCGAGACGATCTACTACATCGTCACCGGCGATCAGATGCCGGCCGAGCGGCCGAAGGGCGACAAGACAGACAAGATTGTTCTCCCGGGAGCGCTACCCGCGAAATGAACGGCCAAAGCGAGAATATCCCGTCTGAACTCATCTCGCTCGGCCTCTCGAACGCTTTATGAAACTGCGCTAAACTATCCGGACGTTAAGCTTCTCAGTTCCCTAGTGAAGGCCATGCTTTCAGGAGGCTGCGATGGAATATGTTCGGGAGTTCATGCCTGCGCCGCCGACGTCCAGCATTATCGCTTCCGGCGTCTACACGGCCGGCCGGCGTATCGCCGACATTCCGATCGAGGAAGCTGGCGAATGGGCAAAGAAGCCAGGCCATGTCGTCTGGATCGGCCTGCTGGAGCCCGACCGCAACCTGTTGCTTCGCGTCCAGGCGCAATTCCATCTGCATGATCTGGCGATCGAGGACGCGGAGCATCCGCATCAGCGGCCCAAGATCGAGCAATATGGCGACGCCTTGTTCATCGTCGCCCGCACGGCTCAATTGATCGACGGTCGTGTCACCTTCGGCGAAACCCATCTGTTCGTCGGTGCCGGCTACATCGTCAGCGTCAGGCACGGTCCATCAACCTCTTATGCCGCCGTTCGTCAGCACTGGGAAAGCTGCCCGCATTCGCTGGCCAAGGGCGAGGATTTCGTCCTCTATGCCATTCTCGATTTCATCGTCGATAACTACATGCCGGTGCTCGAGCAGATCGAGGATGAGGTCGAGGCGATCGAGGACAAGGTTCTGCTGAAACCTATGGCCGGCTCCGACATAGAACGGCTTTACATGCTGCGCCGCGACCTGTTGCGCCTGCGCAATGCGGCACTGCCGCTGGTGGAAGTCTGCCGCCGGCTGACCAGCGCCGACCTGCCGCAGATCCATGCGGCCATGCACCCGCTGTTCCGCGACGTCACGGACCACATCCGCACCGTCCAGGAGAAGATCGACAGCTTGCGGGAGGTTCTCGCCTTTGCCTTCGAGGCGAGCCTTCTAGTTGGTCAGAGCCAGGAAACGGCGATCACCAAGAAGCTTGCCTCATGGGCTGCCATCCTGGCGGTGCCGACGGCGCTCGCCGGCATCTACGGCATGAATTTCAACGACATGCCGGAACTGAGGATGGAATATGGCTATCCGAT
This sequence comes from Mesorhizobium mediterraneum, assembly GCF_002284565.1. Classification (GTDB taxonomy): domain Bacteria; phylum Pseudomonadota; class Alphaproteobacteria; order Rhizobiales; family Rhizobiaceae; genus Mesorhizobium; species Mesorhizobium mediterraneum. The sequence goes on from NZ_NPKI01000033.1 coordinate 173,222, forward strand.
CGTGCTGGGAGCGATTGTTTTGGTCTGCTCGGTTCTCTACTGGCGCTTCCGCAAGAGCGGCTGGCTGTGAAAGAGAGCGAATAGGAAATAGCGAGTAGCGAATAGGTGAAAATGAAGCTGCTTCCTCGCGGAGGCTCAATCCGTCTCTATTCGCTATTCGCTATTCGCTCAGCGACTGCGGCGCCGCTCCGAGGCCGGCTGGAACGCTATGCGGGAGTGATACTTGCAATAGGGTCCGGTTTCGGCCGCGTCGTTGCCGCAGAAATGGAATTCTTCCGAAAGCGGATCGCCATTCGGCCATTTGCATGTCCGCTCGGTCAACTCGACGAGTTGCAGATGCCGCGAGATCGGCACAACGACGTTCTCGACCGGACGGACGTAATGACGCGTCATCGGTACGGCGTCGAATTGCGCCTGCAGCGCGGTCGCGCCGATCGACGTGGTGATATGCCGCGCTGTGCTTGCCGCCCGCGACACCGATTTCTGGACGGTTGATCCCTGCACGCTCTTCTTCTGGCGTGCCGGCGTGGCGGTCGAGCGTCCGCGGCCCGACAGTTTCAGCCGATGCACCTTGCCGATGACAGCATTGCGGCTGACACCCCCGAGCTGTGCGGCGATCTGGCTGGCGCTCAGTCCCTCCGACCACAATTTTCTAAGAAGTTCGACCCGCTCGTCAGTCCAATTCATGAGACCGCGCTCCTGCTGAAATGTGCGGCGATCGGAATCCTTCCACGATCCGGCTTTCGCCGGGCAGACACCACATATATCGGGTGATTAGGTCCGCCGCACGAAATCTAGTTATTTCTCGACTACAATTACCTTATGCGCTGACTCGGTGACAAGAGTCCGAGGGCCAACACGAATCGGTTTTTTCGGTTTTCCCCAACTTGCCCGGTCGCTTATGAGCCGGCGCCTCGCTGGAGGGCTTGCCGCGCGTCATTGCGCGACGTTTTCGTTGACTTCATGGCCGAAAAACACGATAAGCCGCAAAGGCCGCCGCTTTGGCGGCTTTTTTGATTTTCCGGTACCGGAGACGCATATAATGAGCGGTTCGGCGCTTTTCGAGACCTTTACCCGCGCACCCCTGGCCTTCGACCATGGGGAAGGCACCTGGCTGGTCACCGACAAGGGCGAGCGATATCTCGATTTTGGCGGCGGCGTCGCCGTGAATTCGCTTGGCCACAGCCATCCGCGTCTGGTCTCGGCACTCACCGAGCAGGCGGCCAAGGTCTGGCATGTCTCCAACCTTTACGAGATTCCGGGGCAGAGCCGTCTGGGCGAGCGGTTGGCCGACGCCACCTTCGCCGACAAGGTGTTCTTCACCAATTCCGGCGCCGAGGCGCTGGAATGCGCCATCAAGACGGCGCGGCGCTACCACTTCGTCAAGGGCCATCCCGAGCGCTTTCGCATCATCACCTTCGAAGGCGCCTTTCATGGCCGCACGCTGGCGACCATCGCCGCCGGCGGCCAGTATAAATACCTGGAAGGCTTCGGGCCCAAGGTCGAAGGCTTCGATCAGGTCGGCTTCGACGACATCGACGCCGCCGAAAAGGCGATCACTTCAGAGACCGCCGCAATACTGATCGAGCCAGTGCAGGGCGAGGGTGGCATCCGCCCGGTGCCGACGCAGTCGCTGAAGCGGTTGAGGCAGCTCTGCGAACAACATGGCCTGCTCCTGATCTTCGACGAGGTCCAGTGCGGCATCGGCCGCACCGGAAAACTGTTCGCGCATGAATGGGCTGGCGTCACCCCAGACATCATGGCGGTCGCCAAGGGCATCGGCGGCGGCTTCCCTATGGGCGCCTGCCTCGCCACCGACGAGGCGGCCGTCGGCATGACCGCTGGCGTGCACGGCACCACTTTCGGCGGCAACCCGCTGGCGATGGCGGTCGGCAACGCCGTGCTCGACGTGGTGCTGGAAGACGGCTTCCTGGAGGATGTCCAGCGCAAGGCGTTGCTGCTGAAGCAGGGGCTGGCGAGTGTCGCCGACGAATTTCCTGATATCATCGAAGACATCAGAGGCACCGGCCTGATGCTCGGCTTGAAATGCGCCGCACCCAACACCAAGGTGAACATGGCGTTGCGCGACCAGCATCTGCTGGCGGTTCCGGCCGGCGACAACGTCCTTCGCCTGCTGCCGCCGCTCACCGTCACCGATGCCGAGATCCACGAGGCGCTCGACCGCATCCGCGCCGGCGCCCGGGGCCTGGCCGACGCCATCGCCGCGGCTGCCGCGAAGTAACAGTCGAAAGACCCCAAATGAGCCTTCGCCATTTCACCGATCTTTCCGCCGTTTCTGAGGGCGATCTGCGCTTCATGCTGGACGATGCCGTCGTGCGAAAGGCAAGGCTCAAGGCCGGCGAGCGGACGAAACCGCTCGAAGGCAAGGTGCTGGCGATGATCTTCGACAAGCCGTCGACGCGCACGCGCGTGTCCTTCGACGTCGGCATGCGCCAGCTCGGCGGCGAGACCATCATGCTGACCGGCACCGAGATGCAGCTCGGCCGCTCCGAAACCATCGCCGACACGGCCAAGGTGCTGTCGCGCTATGTCGATGCGATCATGATCCGCACCACATCGCATGACCGGCTGCTGGAGCTGACCGAGAACGCCACCGTTCCCGTCATCAACGGGCTGACCGACGATACCCATCCCTGCCAGCTGATGGCCGACATCATGACCTTCGAGGAACATCGCGGTCCGGTCGCCGGCAAGACCATCGCGTGGACCGGAGACGGCAACAACGTGCTGCATTCGCTTCTGGAAGCCTCGGCGCGGTTCCGCTTCAACCTCAACGTTGCCGTGCCGGAAGGCAGCGAGCCGGCGCAGAAGCATGTCGACTGGTCGACGGCGCATGGCGGCAAGTTGAATTTCACCCGCTCGCCCGAGGAGGCGGTCCACGAGGCCGACTGCGTTGTCACCGACTGCTGGGTGTCGATGGGCCAGGAGCACCGTGCCCGCGGCCACAATGTCTTCTCACCCTATCAGGTCAACGCGGCGCTGATGGCGAAGGCAAAGCCCGACGCATTGTTCATGCACTGCCTGCCGGCGCATCGCGGCGAGGAGGTCACCGACGAGGTCATCGACGGGCCGCATTCGGTGGTGTTCGACGAGGCCGAGAACCGGCTCCACGCCCAGAAGGCGGTTCTGGCCTGGTGCCTCGGCGCTTGATCCGGGCCACCTTGATCCGGGCCACCTTGATCCGGCCCACCTTGATCCGGCAATGTGTGGTGCCTATCTCAGGCGCATCACGCAAATCGAGCGCGTTTCGACGCATGCGCCCCGGAGGGCGGCATGGCCGCGCCCCGGAGCTTTGTTATGTTGGAAACTCATCAATTGGCTGAACATCAACCCAAACTCGGCGAGTTCGGCTATGCCGGCGACGATCATGTCGTGCCCTTCGAGGTCGGCCCGCTCGACGTGCGTGGCCGCACCGTCCAGCTCGGGCCGATGCTCGACGCGATCCTCAGCCGTCATGACTATCCCGAGCCGGTCGCCCGCCTGCTGGCGGAAGCCTGCGTGCTGACGGTGCTGCTCGGCACCTCGCTCAAATTCGAGGGCAAGTTCATCCTGCAGACCCGCACCGACGGGCCGGTCGACATGCTGGTTGCGGATTTTTCCACGCCGCAGGCTCTGCGCGCCTATGCGCGCTTTGATGCCGACCGGCTGGAAGCGCTGACGTCTGCCGGCGAGACCTCGCAGCAGACGCTGCTCGGCAGCGGTGTCCTGGCCCTGACCATCGACCAGGGCGCCCACACGCAACGCTATCAGGGCATCGTCCAGCTCGACGGCGAGACGCTGGAAGAGGCCGCGCGCACCTATTTCCGTCAGTCGGAGCAGATCCCGACCGATCTCAGGCTCTCGGTGGCCAAGCTGTTGACGCCCGGCGTCGGCGGTGCCCGCGAGCAATGGCGTGCCGGTGGCATTCTGGCGCAATTCCTGCCGCAATCGCCCGAACGCATGCGCGTGCCCGACCTTCCGGGCGGCGACGGCGATCCGCGTGAGGAGATCCACGATCCGGCCGACAATTCCTGGCAGGAACTGCTGGCGTTGCTTGGAACGATCGAGCCGACGGAGATGATCGATCCGACGATCGGCGCCGAGCGCTTGCTTTACCGGCTGTTCCACGAGCACGGCGTCCATGTCTTCGGCGGCGTGCCGGTCGCCGACCAGTGCTCATGCTCCAAGGAGAAGATCCGCGGCATCCTCGAAGGCTTCTCCGCCGACGAGATCAGGGACAGCACCGAGGATGGCGGCATTCACGTCGCCTGCGAATTCTGCTCGAAGCAATATGACTTCGATCCGGCGGAGTTCGGCTCGGCACAGTAAAGTGGATAGCGTTGGCGCTGCCCCTCACCCTCACCCTCTCCCCATAAGGACGGGGAGAGGGGGGCGCTGGAGCTTGTCCCTTCTCCCCGTCCTTTACGGGGAGAAGGTGCCGGCAGGCGGATGAGGGGCGGCGCGAACGGCCGATGCTTTCTCTCTCAGTTCACCGTCCGCCGTGTGCCCGGCAAGTCGAGCGAAAAGGCGGGGATGGCGATATCAAACGTCTCGCCCCGCTTGTTGCGCATCGTGTAGTGGCCGACCATGATGCCGGACGGCGTCGAGAGCGGGCAGCCGGATGTATATTGATAACTGTCGCCGGGGTTGAGTTCGGGCTGGTCGCCGACAACACCGGCGCCGCGCACTTCCTCGACCCGGCCGGTGCCGTCGGTGATGTGCCAGTAGCGTGACAGAAGCTGCACGAATTCATCCGACTGATTGTCGATGGTGACCTGGTAGCCCCAGACATAGCGGTTCTCCGACGGATCGGAGCGATCCTCCAGATAGAACGGCCTGACCTGTACTTCGATGTTGCGCGTAACGGCGCTGTACATAGACTACTCCACAATATGTAGACGGAACTTTCGACGCTCTCCGTGGTTTGGTCAACCGGGTGCTTTCTGGCGTTGTCCGACTCCTTTGAGCGCAGCTGCCGAAGAACAATGTCATTTAAGTGACACATGACAATGATGGTGTGCAGGGCCGGGCGACTCAGCATTCTGTCGAACTGTTGAAAACGGCTTCCATGCGGCCGGTTTTTCTGGAGTGACCAGATATCGATGGAACTGACAGTCACAGCCGCCTTGCTTTCCACAGCTCTGCTCCTTGTCAATCTCGCCAGCATCCTGCTCGCTTCGTTGAAGCTGAAGCGGCCTGGCAGGATCGCGCCGCCAGCCGGCAAGGCGCCTGCGGTGTCGATCGTCGTGCCGTCGCGCGGCGTCGAGCCGTTTGCCGAGGAAACGCTCGAGCGCGTCTTCTCGCTCGACTGGCCGCGCTATGAGCTCATCTTCTGCGTCGCCCATGCCGACGACCCGGTGGTCAGGCCGATCACCGATGCGATCGCCCGCTTTCCGGCCGTGCCGGCCCGGCTGCTCGTCGGCGACGACCGCATCAGCGGCAATCCGAAACTCAACAATTGTGTGAAGGGCTGGGAGGCCGCGCGCCACCGCTGGGTCATCCTTGCCGATTCCAACGTCCTGATGCCGAGGGACTATGTCCAGCATCTGATGGCGACGTGGCGGCCCGACACCGGCCTTGTCTGCTCGACGCCGATCGGCTCGCGGCCGGACGGGTTCTGGGCGGAGGTCGAATGCGCATTCCTCAACACCCTACAGGCGCGCTGGCAATATGCCGGCGAGGTGATCGGCCTCGGTTTTGCCCAGGGCAAGAGCATGTTGTGGGACAAGCCCATGCTCGACGCCAATGGCGGCATCCGTGCGCTTGCCGCCGAGATCGCCGAGGACGCCGCCGCGACCAAGCTGGTCAACGGGCTCGGACTGCGCGTCAATCTCGTCGCCTCGCCCTTTGAGCAGCCGCTCGGTTTGCGCACTCTCGGCGAAATCTGGTCGCGCCAGGCCCGCTGGGCACGCCTGCGCCGCGTCACCTTCCCCCTGTTCTTCGCGCCCGAGATACTGATCGGCGCGGCGATGCCGCTGGCGCTTGCGCTGATTGCGGCGGCCAGCGCCGGCTTCAGCCTGTCGGCAACCGCCATCGCCGTGCTGGTAGTCGCGTATTTGCCGGAATGCGCTCTCGCCTCGGCTAAGGGCTGGCACCTGTCGCTGCGCATGATCCCGGCGATGGTTGCGCGGGACGTGATGCTTCCCGCCATTTGGGCGCGAGGCTGGCTCAGCGGTGCCGTCGACTGGCGCGGCAACACGATGACCATCCACACCAGCGCCGCTGCGGAATTGGAAGAGACCCCGTCGGGCGCCTGACAGCGCCTGCTTTTGACGATGCGAGCAAAGCCGCTCCAGTGCGTATCCCTATCTGGCGGCTTTCAATGCCTGCTCGATGTCTTCGAGCAGGTCGTCGGCGTCCTCCAGGCCGACAGACAGCCTGAGCGTGCCTGGCCCGATGCCGAGTTCGGCGCGCGCCTCGTCGCTCAGATTCTTGTGCGTCGTCGTCGCCGGGTGAGTGATCAGGCTCTTGGCGTCGCCGAGATTGTTGGAGATCAGCACGATATCGAGCGCGTTCTGGAAGGCGAAGGCCGCCTGCTTGCCGCCCTTGACGTCGAGGCAGATCAGCGTCGAGCCGCCCGACATCTGCTTTTTGACGATCGCCGCCTGCGGGTGGTCGGCGCGGCCCGGATAGATGACACGGGCAATCCCTGATCGCTCGGCAAGGAAATCTGCGATCCGGCCGGCACTTTCCGTCTGCTGGCGCACGCGCAGCGGCAGCGTCTCCAGGCCCTTCAGCAGCGTCCAGGCGTTGAAGGGCGACAGGCTCGGACCGGTGTGGCGGAAATAGTCGTGCAGGTTCTCATCGATCCACTTCTTGTCCGACAGGATGACGCCGCCGAGGCAGCGGCCCTGGCCGTCGATGTGCTTGGTCGCCGAATAGACGATGATATGGGCGCCGAGCTGCAAGGGCTTCTGCTGCAACGGCGTGGCAAAGACATTGTCGACGATCAGCCGCGCGCCGATCGAATTGGCAAGCGAGGCAACGGCTGCGATGTCGACGACTTCCAGCGTCGGATTGGTTGGGCTTTCAAGAAAGAACAGCTTGGTGTTCGGCCTGACCGCCTTTTCCCAATTGGCGATTTCGGTGCCGTCGACCAGCGTCGCCTCGATGCCGTATTTCGGCGCCAGCGTCTCGACCACCCAGCGGCAGGAGCCAAACAGCGCGCGCGCCGCCACGATATGATCGCCGGCCTTGGCGCTGCACAAAAGTGCTGCGGTGACCGCCGCCATGCCGGATGCTGTGGCGCGTGCATCTTCGGCACCTTCCAGTGCGCACATGCGCTTCTCGAACATGTCGACCGTCGGGTTGGCATAGCGCGAATAGATGAAGCCCGGTTCCTCGCCCTTGAAGCGCGCTTCCGCCGCCTGCGCGGTGTCGTAGACATAGCCCTGGGTGAGGTACATCGCCTCGGAGGTCTCGCCGAAGCCGGAACGCAAGGTCCCGCTATGCACGAGTGTTGTCTGAGGTTTCCAGTTGCGCTTCTTGCTTGTCATCACTTTTGTTCCAGACACAAAAAAACCGGTCGCGAAAGTCGCAACCGGTCCATACGGCCTTGCGGCCCGACGGTCCTTTAGCGACTTGTTTAACGTGGCTGCAAGCCGACCGGCCAAATCACCACGGGATAACGACCCTTTAGACCCGCGCCGCGCTTGCGTCAATTGCCGGCATGATTAAGAGGTTTGTACCAGCAGGTTCCGCGGCAAGAACCTGCGGCAAAACGATACGTTGCCCGGCCTTCGAGCGGAGCCAGACTTTGCGGCAGACAGGCATTCTTCCCGATCAGAATATTTCGGCGCTGTTCCAGTCGGGCGCGCTGACGTCGCTACGCGCGCTCGATGCCGACCAGATCCAGCCGGCCAGTCTCGACCTCAGGCTTGGCGACAAGGCCTGGCGGGTGCGCGCCTCCTTCCTGCCCGGCCCGAACCACAGGGTCGCTGAAAAACTCGACCGCCTGAAGCTGCACGAAATCAATCTCGCCGACGGCGCGGTGCTGGAGACGGGCTGCGTCTATATCGTGCCGCTGCTGGAGAGCCTGGCGCTTCCGGCAAACATTTCGGCCTCGGCCAACCCGAAGAGCTCGACCGGACGGCTCGACATTTTCACCCGCGTGATGACCGATCGCGGCCACGAGTTCGACAAGATCGCTGCCGGTTACAACGGCCCGCTCTATCTGGAAGTCAGCCCGCGCACCTTTCCGATCGTCGTCCGCACCGGCTCGCGGCTGTCGCAGATCAGGTTCCGCACCGGCAATGCGCTTTTGTCTGAAAGCGAGCTCAACGACTTGCACCGCGCCGAGACGCTCGTCGCCACCGAGCCACCGAACATTTCCGGCGGCGGCATCGCGCTGTCGATCGATCTCGATGGCGATAAGGATGGCCTGGTCGGTTACCGCGGCAAGCACCACACCGGCCTGGTCGATGTCGACAAGCGCGCCGCACAGGATGTTGTCGACTTCTGGGAGCCGCTCTACAAGAGCGGTGCCGGCGAATTGGTGCTCGATCCGGACGAATTCTATATCCTCGTCAGCCAGGAGGCGGTGCATGTGCCGCCGCTCTACGCCGCCGAGATGACGCCCTTCGATCCGCTGGTCGGCGAATTCCGTGTCCACTATGCCGGTTTCTTCGATCCGGGCTTTGGCCATTCGGCGGCCGGCGGCACCGGCAGCAGGGCGGTGCTCGAAGTGCGCAGCCACGAAGTGCCGTTCATCCTCGACCACGGTCAGATCGTCGGACGGCTGGTCTACGAGCACATGCTGAAGCGGCCGCAGGCGCTCTACGGCACAGATCTCGGCTCGAACTATCAGGCACAGGGCCTGAAACTGTCCAAGCATTTCCGCGCCGCGCGCTGATCGCCCATCACGATCAGACCGCGCTTGCCTGAACCCTGCGCGACGTGCTTGGCTGTGCCCAGCCGTCAGGGTGGCTCTGAACCAAGGGAACAAAAAAATGCAGATTTCAAGATGGATCGCATCGGCAGCAACAGCCGCCATGTTGGTGATATCAGCCGGGTCCTTTTCGGCGCAAGCACAGGAAAAATTGAAGATCGCCACCGAAGGCGCCTATCCGCCGTTCAACACCATCACCGCGGATGGCAAGCTCGTCGGCTTCGATATCGACATCGCCGAGGCGCTTTGCGCTCAGATGAAGGTCGAATGCGAACTTGTCACGCAGGACTGGGACGGCATGATTCCGGCGCTCCAGGCCAGAAAGTTCGACGCCATCGTCGCGTCCATGAGCATCACCGAAGAGCGCAAGAAGCAGGTCTCCTTCACCAACAAATACTATACGACGCCGCTTTCGCTGGTGGCCTTGAAAGACAGCGATATTGCCTCGACCGAACCCGCCGCACTCGCCGGCAAGACGGTCGGCGCCCAGGCTTCGACCACCCAGGCCGACTATGCCCAGGATGTCTATGGCAAGGCCGGTGCCGAGGCGAAGCTCTATCCGACCCAGGAGGAGGCGGTTACCGACCTGATGAACGGCCGCCTCGATGCCGTCCTTTCAGACAAGTTCGTGCTGATGGACTGGATGAAGAAGTCGAGCGACGGCTGCTGCAAGATGGTCGGCGACGTCAAGGGCACTGAGACGGAAGCGGGCATCGCCGTGCGCCAGGAAGACAATGCGCTGCGCGAAAAGCTCAACGCCGCGATCGATGCAATCGTCGCCGACGGCACCTACAAGAAGATCCAGGCCAAATATTTCGACTTCGATATTTACTGAGGTAGGAACTGCCAATCTCCCCCCTTGAGGGGGAGATGGCCGGCAGGCCAGAGGGGGTCGGTCCGGCCGGGCTCGGCTCTTTATCGCAGACGCAGGGGGCTGGCGCTCTACGCGAGACGACCCCCTCTGTCGCCTTCGGCGACATCTCCCCCTCAAGGGGGGAGATCCCGCTACAGCGCCTTCACCGACACCTTCACCGGCTGCTCGATTTCAAGCGGGTTGCGCAGCGGCAGGCCAAAATCCTTGGCCTCGATCTCGAACACGTCGCCGGCCTCGGTCCTGACGCCGTCGGCGAAGGACAGCGTCGCGGTGCCGAACATGTGCACATGAACGTCGCCCGGCTGGCGGAAAGCCGAATATTTGAAGTGGTGATGTTCGAGATTGGCGATGGTGTGCGACATGTTCGCCTCGCCTGACAGGAACGGCTTTTCCCACAGCAGCTTGCCGTCGCGGACAATGCGTGAGGAACCCCTGATGTCGGACGGCAGGTCGCCGATCAGGATCTCCGGCCCGAACGAGGCGTTGCGCAGCTTGGAATGCGCGAGGAAAAGATAGTTCACACGCTCAGTGACGTGGTCGGAAAACTCGTTTGACAGCGTGAAGCCGACGCGGAACGGGGCACCGTCGTCGCCGATGACATAAATGCCGGCGATTTCCGGCTCCTCGCCGGCATCCTGGGCGAAGGCGGGCGACAGAAGTGCCGCACCGGGCGCCACCGCCATGGTGCCGTTGCCCTTGTAGAACCATTCCGGCTGCACGCCCGTCTGGCCGTTGGTCGGCTTGCCGCCCTCCAACCCCATGCGGAACATCTTCATGGAATCGGTGAGCTGCTCTTCGCCGCCGGTGCTGAGCTTCTTGTGCATGGCATCGCGGGTCGCGGCGGAGCCGAGATGCGTCAGCCCGGTGCCGGTGAGATGAAGATGCGCCGGATCCGGATGGTTGATCGGCGACAACAGCCGTCCCTTCTTGTAGGCGGCATCGAGGTCGACCGCTTCACCGAACCCCTTGCGCTCGATGAGGGCGGCGAGCCCGGTGCCGGTGCGCGCGGCCTCCATCGCCAGCGAATAGACGCTGCGGGCGCCGTTGATGATCCTGGTCTTGCCGCCGTTGCGGGCAACAACGCGGATGGTCTCCGCGTCGTCGAGGATCTGGGAAATCAGCATGATGTGCCCTCTCTATTGTCTTGGCCCGGCCGCCCATCTGGCAAACCCGGACCTGCGCGGCTCGGGACCAATCCGTGCCACGGGTGAAATTCTTCGTCCGGATTGCGCTCGCTGGCCTGGTCTCTCAGGAGACTTCTTCGCACCGGCCTCTTGCCGGCAGCCGCGATGTGACCCGTATGGTTCCCTCGTCCGGCCAGGTTTCTCCCGGCTCAAGCCTTGTTCTTGTTGTAGACGTCGAAGACCACGGCGCCGAGCAGCACCAGGCCTTTCACCACCTGTTGCCAATCGACATTGACGCCCATGATCGACATGCCGTTGTTCATCACGCCCATGATGAAGCCGCCGACCACCGCGCCAATAACCTGGCCGACGCCGCCCATCGCCGAAGCGCCGCCGATGAACACGGCGGCGATCACGTCGAGCTCGCTGCCGAGGCCCGCCGCCGGCACCGCCTGGCCAAGGCGCGCCGCAATGATCAGCCCGCCGAGCGCCGAGAGCACGCCCATATTGATGAACACCATCAGGGTCAGCCGCTCGGTCTTGATACCCGATAGCTGCGCCGCCTTGGCATTGCCGCCCATTGCGTAGATACGACGGCCGACCGTCATGCGTTTGGTGACGAAGACGAACAGCGCGATCAGCACGCCCATCACCACGAGAACGATTGGCAGACCTCTGTAGGTGGCGAATTGGTAGACCAGGAACAGCGTCAGGGCGCTGATCACCAGGGTCTTGACGACAAACAGCGGGAAGGGTTCGGCTTCATAGCCATGCCGCTCTCGGCTGCGCCGCGCCCTGAGCCCGAGATAGGCATAGGCGAGCACAGCGACGAGGCCGATCACGATCGTCGTCATGTGCAGCGTCAGCCCGCTGCCGACGATGGTCTTGCCAGCGGCGTTCACGACCGGCGGGATCAGCGTCAACGAGCCGATCACGTCCGGAATGAAGCCGGAACTTAGCGCCTTGAAGCCGACCGGAAGCGGCCCCACGGAAGACCCGCCACCCAGCAGCGCCTGGCAGATGCCGCGGAAGATCAGCATCCCCGCCAGGGTGACGATGAAGCTTGGTATTCGGTGATAGGCAATCCAGTAGCCTTGTGCCGCGCCGATTGCGCCACCGACGATCAGGCAGATGATCGACACCACCAGCGGATTGCTGAAAGGGCCGAGAGGCCAGATGACCATCATCATCGCTGCCAGCGCGCCGATGAAACCGGCGACGGAGCCGACGCTGAGATCGATATGGCCGGAGACGATCACCAGCAGCATGCCCAGCGCCATCACGATGATGAAGCTGTTCTGCTGCACCAGGTTACTCAGGTTCACCGGTTTGAACAGCGTTCCGGACGTCGTGAACTGGAAGAACACCATGATGAGGATCAGCGCCAGGATCAGGCCGTATTCGCGCAGGTTGGTGACCAGCGCCGAGACGGCAACGCGCGGCCCCTGCTGCACATCTTCGGCGACGCCGCTTTTCGGCACGGGAGCGCTTTCGGTGCTCATGATGCTTTTCCTTCTCCGCGAACGATGGCGCGCATGATCTTTTCCTGGCTGGCATCGCTCGCCGCCATTTCGCCGACGATACGCCCTTCGTTCATGACATAGATGCGGTCGGTGATGCCGAGCAGTTCGGGCATTTCCGACGAGATGACGATGATCGCCTTACCCTCCGAGGCGAGACGCGCGATGATCGTATAGATTTCATACTTGGCGCCAACGTCGATGCCGCGCGTCGGCTCGTCGAGGATCAGCACTTCCGGATTGGCGAACAGCCACTTCGACAGCACCACCTTCTGTTGATTGCCGCCCGACAGGTTGCCGGTCATCTGATAGACGCTGGACGAGCGGATGTTGGTCTTGGCCTTGTAGTCGTTGGCTACCGCAAGCTCGCGCATATCGTCGATCACGCTATGGCGCGACACGCCGGGAAGATTGGCCAGCGTGATGTTGTGCTTGATATGATCGATTAGGTTGAGACCGTAGGTCTTGCGATCCTCGGTGACGTAAGCAATGCCATGTTCCACCGCCTTGCTGACAGAGGAGACATCGATGGGCTTGCCCTTGAGCAGCACTTCGCCCGTGATGCGGCGGCCATAGGAGCGGCCGAACAGGCTCATCGCGAATTCGGTACGTCCAGCACCCATCAGCCCGGCGATACCCACCACCTCGCCCCTGCGGACGTTGATATCGATGCCCTTGATCACCTGCCGCTCGGCATGGATCGGGTGATAGACCGACCAGTTCTTCACCTCGAGCACGGTCTCGCCAATCTCTGGCTCTCGCGGCGGGAACCGGTCGTCCAGCGAACGGCCGACCATCGAGGTGATGATGCGGTCTTCCGAGATGTCTTTCTTGGGCAGCGTCTCGATGGTGCGCCCGTCGCGGATGATCGTGACCTTGTCGGCGACCCGATTGATCTCGTTGAGCTTGTGCGAGATCAGGATCGAGGTGATGCCTTGCCGCTTGAATTCGAGGAGCAGATCGAGCAGCGCCTGGCTGTCCTTTTCGCTGAGCGATGCCGTCGGCTCGTCGAGAATGAGCAGCTTCACTTCCTTGCTGAGCGCCTTGGCGATCTCGACCAGCTGCTGCTTGCCGACGCCGATATTGGTAATCAGCGTCTTTGGGTCTTCCTTGAGGCCTACCTTCTTGAGCAGAGCGCCGGTGCGCGTCTCGTTGGCGTTCCAGTCGATGATGCCGAATCTGGCCTGCTCGTTGCCGAGAAAGATGTTTTCGGCGATCGACAGCATCGGCACCAGCGCGAGTTCTTGGTGGATGATGACGATGCCGCGGCGCTCGCTGTCGTGGATGCCTTTGAAATGGCACTCATCGCCGCGATAGATGATTTCGCCGTCATAGGTGCCGGATGGGTACACGCCCGAAAGCACCTTCATCAGCGTCGATTTGCCGGCGCCGTTCTCGCCGACCACGGCATGGATCTCGCCTTCCTCAACGCTGAGGTTGACATTCGACAGCGCCTTGACGCCGGGAAACGTCTTGGTGATGTCACGCATCTCCAAAATCGTCGAGGTCATCAGGAATTAAGCTCCTCCGAGATCGGCAAACATACCGGCCTCGCTGGTTAACGAAAAGGGGCCCTGCGTTGCGCAGGACCCCAGACTTTGCAACTGCGGTTACTTCAGCTCTTCGGCCTTGATGTAGCCGGAGTCGACCACGAGGGCCTGGTAGTTCGACTTGTCGACCTCATGCGGCGTCAGCAGGATCGAGGGGACGACCTTGACGTCGTTGTTGTAGGTCGTGGTGTCGAGGCCTTCCGGCTTGCCGCCCGAGAGCACCTTGTCGACGAGCTCGACCGTCGCCTTGGCGAGTTCGCGGGTATCCTTGAACACGGTCGAGTACTGCTCGCCGGCGATGATCGCCTTGACCGAAGCGGTCTCGGCGTCCTGGCCGGTGACGATTGGCCAGGGCTGGTCGGCCGTGCCGTAACCAACGGCGCGCAGCGAGGCGATGATGCCGCGCGACAGGCCGTCATACGGCGAGAGCACGCCATCGACGCGGCTGCCATCCGAGTAGTTGGCGGAGAGCAGATTGTCCATGCGGGCCTGGGCGGTCGCTGCCAGCCAGCGCAGCGTGCCGACCTTGTCCATGCCCATCTGGCCGGACTTCACGACGAGGGTCTTGTCGTCGATCAGCGGCTGCAGCACCGACATGGCGCCGTTGTAGAAGAAGAAGGCGTTGTTGTCGTCCGGCGAACCGCCGAACAGCTCGACGTTGAACGGACCCTTGTTTTCGGGATAGCCGAGGCCCTTGAGCAGCGATTTGGCCTGTATGACGCCGACGCCGAAATTGTCGAAGGTGGTGTAGTAGTCGACATTCGCGGTCTTCTTGATCAGGCGGTCATAGGCGACGACGACGACGCCGGCGTCAGCCGCCTTCTGCAGCGCGTCCGACATCGTGGTGCCGTCGATTGAGGCGATGATCAGCGCCTTCGGGCCTTTGGTGATTTCGTTTTCCAGCTGGCTGAGCTGATTGGGGATATCGTCCTGCGCATATTGCAGGTCGACAGTGTAGCCCAGAGCCTCGAGCTGGGACTTGACGGCGTCGCCGTCGTTGATCCAGCGCTGCGAGGTCTTTGTGGGCATCAGCACGCCGACGAGGCCTTCGCCTGCCTGCGCCGGGACCGTCATGGCCGCGATGCCAAGGGCCGCGACGGCGGCCAGTGTCTTGATGATCTTCACATTAACTCTCCCTGTTTGATGGACGCGCACCCTGGGTTTCGTGGGCCGCGCGATCGTGCAGGAGCGCCAAACGCGCCTCTGCCGTCATATCGATCTCCGGTATCCTCCCAATCGGCCCTGAGACTCTGGTTCCAGTCGATGCGATTTTTCTCGCTGGCGACGGTCAAGCTTCAGGACGCGCAAAGGGTGTGGCTCTTTGCCATAACTGTCAAATGCGATCTTTGATGGTTGCTATACCGAAACTGATATATTGAAAGCCGACGAAGACCTGGCCGGATTGCCGGTGGCCACGAGCGGGACAGAAAAAGACGATGGCGGCGCTGCGGAATCCTGATGGACTTTCAGCCGGTTACGAAGAACCCCCCGGCGACGGAGAGATCCTGCTGCGCAGCGGCCTCAGCCTGCGCCACATGCGCATGATCGCAGCCCTTGACGACCATGGCCGGGTCAGCGCGGCAGCCCAGGTCATGAACATTTCGCAGCCCGCCGCCTCACGGATGATCGCCGAGATGGAGGCAGTGCTCGACGTCAAGCTGTGCGAAAGGCTACCGCGCGGCATCACGCTGACGCCCTATGGCAAGGCATTGGCGAGGCGCGCGCGCTCGATCCTGCTCGAGATGCGTGAGGTCGACCGCGAGATATCCGAGCTCAAGGCGGGCAAGGGCGGCTCGGTGTTCCTGGGCGCGGTGACGGCCCCTGCGATCGAGCTCGCCGTGCCGGCGATCCGCGAAATCCGGCGCATCTATCCGCGTATCGAGATCACCATGCAGGTCGAGACCTCCAATGTGCTGGCGCGCGAGCTGATCGCCACGCGTCACGATTTCATCATCGCGCGCATCCCCGACGACCTCAATCCACGGCTGTTCGAGGCCCGCGTCATCGGTGTTGAAAAAGCCTGCCTGATCGTGCGCCGCGGCCACCCGCTCGCCAAGGGCAAGGCGGTGCGGCTGGAGGAGACCGCTGCCTACGACTGGGTTTTCCAGTCGGGCGGCTCGCCACTGCGCCAAGCGATGGAAAGCAATTTCCTGAACCGCAACATCGCGCTGCCGGACCGCATCCTCAACACCAGTTCGCTGCTTCTGACCCTGGTCATGGTCGCGCAGTCGGACGCCATCGCGCCGGTGTCGATTCAGGTGGCGAAATTCATCCAGAATCCCGAGGGGCTGGCCGGCGCCATCGACGTCGTCCAGACCGAGTTCGACATCGAGGTCAGGCCCTACAGCCTGATCACCGTGAAGAATCGCGTGCTGTCGCCGGCAGCCAAGATGCTGCACGACTTTATCTTGAGGGAGGTGGGTTGAGAGAGAGGTGGGCTGACGGCTGGAGCGGGTAGCGGGAATCGAACCCGCGCGTTCAGCTTGGGAAGCTGACAAGCTACCATTACATCATACCCGCGCAGCAGCCTCGTTACCACGCAATCCGGCGTTCGGGCAATCGTTAAGCGCGCATTCGAGCTTTGCCCGCCGCCCGCCGCTACTTCGTCGTGGCAAGGGCATCGTCTACCGCAAACACCGGCCAGTATTTCGCAATGGCCCGCGTGGCCCCTATCGAGGAGAAATGGCCATAGTCGAAATAGAGAAACTGGCCTGCGTCGGCGTAGGAGCAGCGTCCTGCGCTACAGAGGAATTCGAGCGGATCGATGAAGGTGGCGCCTTTGGTAAATGAGCGCACGCGGTTGTTGATGTCGGGATCCATGGCCATCGGCCAGGACGTATCACTGAGATTTCCGCGCTTTGCGAAGAATGCGATTTTCCGAACGTCGGTTATGAACTGCGGAGACTGGCCGATGACAAACACGCGCACACCCAGGCCATGAAGCGTATCGATCGTTTGCTGGAGACCGTCGAAACTCCTGGCCTCATAGTCGGTCCACCGGCCGCTGAGTACAACCGTCTTGATGCCGGCGTCCTGGATGACTTTCAGGGCCTGCTGATTGAACCGCATGCAATCCGGGCGTGCATAGGAGAAGTAAGAGAGGATTGGTGGACAGCCTGCGTATGTGTATTCGACGACGTTGGCCTGAAGCTGATTTATGTTGGCCTCCAGGCCCGAAACATAGTGGGCGGCAAACGAGTCGCCCCACAACAAAACGGTTGTAGGGAAGCCGCGAGTGCGTGTGCAGTCCTTGATGTTCCAGCTTTCGATCCGGCTGGAGCCCTCGTTGAAACAGGTGCCCTTGAGCCAGTCCCCGACAGGGGTCCGCTGTTGGGCATAGTCCGGAAACCGTTGCGGAAAACCGTTGCCGAGCGCCCCGGTCGCCCCGCCAACGCAAAGAAGAGCGATCGCGCCGGCTGAAAAGGCGAAGATGGGCATCGGGGCGGTGAAGCTCCTTTTCTGCCGAAACGGCTGCTCGATATACTTCCAGGAGAATGCAGCCAATGCGAAGCTTGCAACCGTCATCGCAACGGTCATCGACGGGTCGAGTTTTTGCAATGAAAGATAGTGCGCGAACGCATTGATCGGCCAGTGAACAAGATACAGCGAATACGAGATGAGACCGATCCAGACCAGCGGTCGGACTTCGAGTATGCGGCTAGCGATCGTCGAGGGGCTGTTTTGGCCGACATAGATGAGGAGTGCCGTTCCGAGGCACGGATACAAAGCGTTGTAGCCCGGGAACGGGTCGCTCTCCGAAATCGCGAAGAACCCGATGGCGAGAAGGCCAAATCCGGCCAGCCCTACCAGTTCCATAAGAAATCGATTGCTCAACGGCGGGGGCCGTTTCAGCATGAGCACAGCGCCCAGCATGAGTTCCCAGACCCGTGTCGGCAGCAGGTAGAATCCCGCGCTTGGCGCCAGCCATGTCGCCATCACCGCCAGCACGAAGCTGCCGAGAATGATCGGCAGGAGTGCTGTCAGCCAGCGCTTCGCAAAATAGCGATAGATCAGGAACATCAGGATTGGGGCAAAGATATAGTACTGCTCCTCGACCGAAAGCGACCACGTATGCAGCAGCGGTCGGAGCTCGGCATCGATGGAGAAGTAATTTGACGTTTTCCAAAAATAGATGTTCGACCAGAAAGTCGAGGCCGCTATGACGCTGAGACTGAATTCATGCAGATCTGACGGCAGAAGAATGAACAATGCCGCAATACAGGTGAGAAGCGTGACAAAGATCAGAGCCGGCAGAATGCGCCGGGCACGGCGCCAGTAGAAGCTGACGATCGAAAATTGGCCGCGTTCAAGGTCGTCCAGAAGACTTCCGGTGATCAGGTAGCCGGATATGACGAAGAAGATATCGACGCCGGTAAAGCCGCCTGGAATTGCCGAGATTCCGAAATGGAAGAGTACAACCGGCAGCACCGCAACAGCCCTAAGGCCATCGATATCGCGCCTGTACTTCATTCAAGAAGCCCTGTGTTCGCAGGTCACGGCGAGACGGCGCAGTCCGTCCATAGTCGGGCGATGAGTCTGGCAGATCAATATCAACGGATTACCCTCTGTCCTCCAATTTTGCTGCGCTGCAACATAAGTGTCAAGGTCGGCGAGCAGACAATCCGCAAACCGCCGTGCGGAGCAACTGGATTCAGCGACCACCTTGATGCCAGCGCGGCAAGTGCGTATTTCTGAACCTGTACCCGAATCGGGTTAACCGAATCTGGAGACACGCCTTGTCCGCACTGACGCGCTTTCTCGGCGATACGCCGCTCCGGGTGCTTCTGAAGCTGCTGGTGGTATCGTTCCTCGTCGGCCTTGTCATGAACGCTTTCGGCTGGTCGCCGGTGGATGTGCTCTACGGCATCCGGAATTTCTTCGTCGATCTCTGGAATCTGGGCTTCCGCGCCATTGACCGTTTCCTCGGCTACATCCTGCTGGGCGCGGCGATCGTCATTCCGGCCTTCCTCCTGCTCAGGATCGCCAACTACCGGAAATAGGTATGGCCCCGAACCTGCGGTTCGGCAAGGATCATGCTCAATCGGTCAGGCCTCACGCGAAGCCTGATGCCACTTCGAACAGGATGGCATGGCGCGCGGCAAGCGCCGCCACGTCAGTCGAATAGCCGCCGCCGATAACGCCGCAGACCGGGATGCGGAGCGCGCGGAAATGACGGATCACCATGTCGTCACGGGCGCGCAGCCCCTCGTTCGACAGCGATAACCTGCCAAGCCGGTCATCGGCATGGACGTCGACCCCGGCATTGTAGAAAACGATGTCCCAGGGCGCCCTGGCGGTGAGTTCCGGCAGAATGCCGCCCAACCTTTCGAGATAGGCCGCATCGCCGGTGCCGTCGGGCAGGGCGACGTCGAGGTCGGAAGCGATCTTGCGCGCCGGATAGTTACGGTCGCCATGCATGGAAAAGGTGAACACGCGCCGTTCATCGCCCAGAATGTCCGCCGTGCCGTCGCCCTGATGGACGTCGAGATCGACGATCAGGATGTTGCGGGCGGCAGCTTCGGCAAGCAGCACCAGCGAAGCCACGGCAACATCGTTGAAGGTGCAGAAGCCGGCGCCTTGCGCGCGCCGCGCATGATGGCTGCCGCCGGCGGTGTTGCAGGCGATGCCGTTCAGCAACGCCAGCCGCGCCGCCAGCACCGTGCCGCCCGTTGCGAGCTGCGCCCTGAGCGAGACCCGCGGACCCACCGGAAAGCCGATCTCGCGCTCGATCTTTTCAGGCACTTCGCAGGCCAGCACCTGATCGACATACGAGGCGGCATGAGCAAGCTTCAGCCATGATGCCGGCGCCGGCCTAGGCATGCTGAGCGCCTCGGGCCCGGCAAGTCCGCGCGCGCTCAGGGCTTCCATCAGCAATGGGTATTTGCTCATCGGGAAGCGATGGTTGACGGCAAAACTGGCGTCGTAATCGGGATGATGAACGATCTGCAGTGGCATGAGCGGTCGGTGCGCCAGAAGCGGGTTTCGGTTGACCATGACGCGATGAAAGATTGCGCGGCGTTGGGAAACTGGGGCACATCGGCCATTCGAGCAAGCCGCAATGAGGGTCGGGTCCTGGATCAGGTGTCAGCAACGGCCAACAGACGGTCCTTTGTCGTCACCAACCGCTCGGTGCTCGCCATCGCGGTGCCGATGACGCTGGCCTATCTGACGACGCCGCTGCTCGGCATCGTCGACACCGCGGTGATCGGCCAGTTCGGCGACGCTGCCCTTCTCGGTGGCCTGGCGGCGGGTGCCCTGGTCTTCGACGTCGTCTTCACCTCCTTCAATTTCCTGCGCTCCGGCACCACGGGCCTCGTCGCCCAGGCCCTCGGCCGTGGCGACGAACTGGAGGAACAGGCGGTGTTCTGGCGTGCCGTGCTGATCGCGGTCGTCGCCGGCATCGTGCTTGCCGCCCTTGCGCCACTGTTCGCCACCGCCGGACAATGGTTCATAGATGCCGAGCCGCGCGTCAGCGAAGCGATGGCCGTCTACATCCGCATCAGGCTGCTCGCGGCACCGTTCTCGCTGATCAACTACGCCATCCTCGGCTATGTGCTGGGGCGCGGCGAGGGCGGGCTGGGACTGATGCTGCAATTGGTGCTGAACGGCATCAACATCGCGCTCTGCATCCTGCTGGGGCTGGAGCTCGGCTGGGGCGTCGCCGGCGTCGCCTGGGCGACCGTCACCGGTGAATTCGTCGCCATGCTGCTCGGCCTGGCAATCGTCATCAGGCGTTTCTGGGCGGCACCCCGGCTGCCGCGCCATCGCGTCTTCGATCTGCCGGCATTCTTGCGCATGGCGTCGCTCAACCGTGACATCATGATCCGGTCGTTCTCGCTGCTCGCCGCCTTCGCGCTATTCACCCGCCAGGGCGCACAATTCGGGACGGTGACACTGGCCGCCAATGCGGTGCTGATGAACTTCTTCCTTATCGCCGGCTATTTCCTCGACGGTTTCGCCACGGCAGCCGAACAGCTCGCCGGGCGGGCCATCGGCGCGCGTGCCGCCATGCAATTCCGGCAGGCGGTGCGGCTGACCCTGTTCTGGGGCTTCGGGCTGGCGGCCACGGCGACGCTTGTCCTTTTGCTGGGCGGTACCGATCTGATCGCCCTGATCACGACGTCACAAGATGTTCGCGCCGTTGCCGACATCTATTTGCCTTGGGCGGCATTCACCGCGCTCAGCGGCGTGCTGGCGTTTCAGATGGATGGGGTCTTCATCGGTGCGACCTGGTCGCGCGATATGCGCAACATGATGCTCTTGTCGTTCCTCGTCTTCAGCGCTGCCCTGCTCATCCTGGCGCCGGCCTTCGGCAATCACGGCCTGTGGGCGGCGCTGCACGTCTTCCTGCTGGTGCGCGGCTTCAGCCTGCTTGCCATTTTGCGCTTGCGGATCCGGGCGGCGTTTTAGGCAGTGTCCTGGTCACATTCGGCACAGGGTGGAAAGCGATCCTATTTTCCACAGGCTCTGGCGTCAGCAGATCGCTTGCACGTCCAGTCGATTTTGTTACGCTTTCCAGCAGCTTGATGCAGCAATTGCTCTGGGGAAAACTGTGCGAAGTTACCTGCCATATGTCTTAGGCGCGGCGCTGGGGCTGCTCGTTGCGTTCATTCTCTCCGCAATTTTTGGTGTCGGCGGAACTGCCCAGTTGCTTCTTTTTGGGTTGTTGCCTGCTATCGGCGGCGCCACCTGCGAGCGGATCGTCAGTCGCAATTGACCCTGAACGAATGAGCGCAAATGGGTCGTGAGCGGATGCATCTCGAACTGAGACACTACGCTTTTTAGAGCAGTTTACAGTTGTTTCGACGCCCAGAAGTCGAGGCGGCGGTCACGCAGATCGCGGACAGATTTGAGCCGCTCTTTTTCCACGAAGCGGATCATTCCGGAAAGAATGCGGCCCGGCAGTGCGGGCCCGGCATAGATCATGCCGGTATAGAGCTGGACGAGATCGGCGCCGGCGCGGATCTTTTCCAGCGCCGTCTCACTGGAATCGACACCGCCGACGCCGATGATGGCGCGGTCCGGGCCAAGCAGTTTGCGCATCTTGGCCAGCACGATGGTCGAGCGCTCGAATAGCGGTTTTCCCGAAAGCCCTCCGGTCTCGCCGGCAAGGCCGGCGCTGCGCAGGCCAGTCCGCGCAATCGTCGTGTTGGAAACGATGACGCCGTCTATTGCCTTGTCGGTGACCTCGGCGGCGATATCCTCGAGCTCGGCCTCGACCAGGTCCGGCGCGATCTTGAGGAAGACCGGCGGCTGCGCGGCCGCTGCCGCCCGTGCGGCCATGACGCGCGACAAGAGCTCGCCGAGCTGCTGGCGCGCCTGCATGTTGCGCAGGCCGGGCGTGTTCGGCGAGGAGATGTTGACCGTCAGATAGGTCGCGTATGGCGCAAACCTGATAACGCCGCGTTCATAGTCACCGACGCGGTCGGCGCTGTCCTTGTTGGCGCCGATATTGACGCCGACGATGCCGGCGCGGCCCTTGCGGGCGGCAAGCCGTTTCTCGGCGGCTTCGTGACCCTCATTGTTGAAGCCCAGCCGATTGATCACCGCTTCGTCCGATGTCAGCCGGAAAATGCGCGGCTTCGGGTTGCCGGCCTGCGGCAGCGGCGTGATCGTGCCGACCTCGGCAAAGCCGAAGCCGAGGCCAAGCAGGGCATCGGGAACCTCGGCGTTCTTGTCGTAGCCGGCAGCCATGCCGAGCGGATTGGGGAAATCGATACCGCAGATGCTGACTTTCAGCCTATCGTCGCGCACCGGTCGCCCGGCCACCGGCAGCCCGCATTTCAGTGCGGCGATCGACAGGCCGTGGGCGGCTTCCGGATCGAATGCGAACAGGAGCCTCTGGCCGAGCCGGTCAAGCACGCTCATTCGGCCTCCAGCGCCGGGAATTGGTGGAGGCCATCGGCGCCCAGCGGCAACGGTTGCACCCAGACGACGGCCTTCAGGTCGAGCGGGCCGTAAAGATGCGGGAACAGCGCGCCGCCGCGCGAAACCTCGTATTTCAGCGCATCACCCAGTTTGGCTCCATCGATCGCGACCAGCAACAGCCCGGTCTGTCCGACGAAGTGTTTTGCAGCCGTTTCCCTGGCCTGCCCGGCGGTGGAAAAATGGATGAAGCCGTCGGCGACGTCGATCGGCGCACCGGTGAAGCGGCCATTTCTTTCGGCCTCGCGCCACAGCGGTTCGGGTACTATCTTGTAGATAATCTGAGACATGATTGCGCTATAGTCCGAACCAACCATGCGGGGAAGGGTGCGCCAGAGTTCTTCCCCATTTCCGGCGCAAACATGCGATAAATTGCGCTACTGGCCCATGGAGGACAATATGCGTCCGCAGCACGTCTTAATCCTCGCAGCGCTCGTCTCGCTCGTCGCGGCGTCGGCCTTTTCCGAGGAAGCGAACCGCTACCGGCTGGAAAAATCGGCCACCGGCTATGTCCGCATGGACACGCAGACCGGTGCGATGTCGATCTGCGAGGAGCGGGCCGGCCAGCTCGTCTGCAAGATGGCGGCCGATGAACGCGCCGCCTTCCAGGACGAGGTCGACCGGCTGCAAAATTCGGTGAAGGCGCTCGACGAGCGCGTCGTCAAGCTCGAGAACTCGCTGGCCGCCCGGTTTGAGTCGACGTTGCCCAGCGAAGAGGATTTCAACAAGACGATGAGCTACATGGAGCGCTTCCTGCGCGGCTTCATGGGTATCGTCAAGGACATGGAAAAGGACAGCGGCGAAGATGGCGCCAAACCCAATTCGCAAAAAACCTGAGCACCGGTCACCGGAAGAAACCCGGCGCATAGTCTTGCCGCTTGAAAATGGCTGATATCGCCGCATAATCGTCGACTGATCCCGTAAGAAGCAGACAATCATCAATGGGATTCGGGGAGGGCCATGTGCCGTCAGGCTACACTTTCGTCATTGCCGACGACCATCCGCTTTTTCGCGGCGCGCTGAGAGAGGCGCTTGCCGGCATCGGCAACGTCGCCGGCATTCACGAGGCCGGCGATTTCGAAAGCGCCAAGGCGCTGGTCGTGGCCAATGAGGAAGTCGATCTGGTGCTGCTCGACCTGTCGATGCCGGGCGCGAGCGGCCTTTCCGGTCTGATCTCGCTGCGCGGCATCCATCCGACGGTGCCGCTGGTGGTGGTATCGGCGCATGATGACCCGGTGACCATCCGGCGCGCGCTCGATCTCGGCGCTTCGGGTTTCATCTCCAAATCGGCCAGCATGGAGGAGATCCGCAGCGCTGTGCAGTCGGTGCTTGCCGGCGACATCGCTGCGCCCACCGGCATCGATCTCGGCGTCGAGCGCGATCCCGAGATCTCCGATCTGATCAAGCGGCTGCAAACGCTGACGCCGCAGCAGACGCGCGTGCTCGGCATGCTGGCCGAAGGGCTGCTCAACAAGCAGATCGCCTACGAACTCGGTGTCTCCGAAGCGACGATCAAGGCGCATGTCTCAGCCATTTTGCAGAAGCTTGGCGTCGACAGCCGCACCCAGGCGGTGATCCTGCTGTCCAAGATCGGCAGCGACCCGCTGCCGGCAGCCATCTGACCTCGGCACCCGGGGTCAACAAAATGTTGTGATCGTTACTCGGCCGCCGACGCCAGTGGCCTTACCCTGGCCATCATCGAGCGCAGCACCGCCGGTTTGAGCGGCTTGTTGATCACCGGCACGTCGAGCCTGGCGGCGGTGGCGCGCACCTCGCTCGATCGGTCGGCAGTGACCAGAACGGCCGGCATGTCCTGGCCGTGGATCGCGCGCAGTTTAGCGATCATTTCGAGACCGGTCTCGCCGTCGAGATGGTAGTCGGCAAGCACGATGTCGGGGCGATGCATGACGGATCTCCCGAGATCCTCAGAGCCGGAAAATGTGTCGACGCTGCAGCCCCAGCCTTCGAGCAGCAGCCGCATGCCGTCGAGGATGCGGGCGTCGTTGTCGATGCAGAGCACGCGGAGCCCGGCAAGCGAAGCTGCGGTGCGGACCGACGCTTTCGCCACGATCTCGCGGCGTGGCTCCTGCGCTGCCGCGACCGGCAGGATGACGGAAAAGCGCGTGCCTTTGCCCGGGTTCGAAAAGATCCGGATTTCGAGGCGCAAGACGCGAGCGATGCGGTCGACGATCGAGAGGCCGAGGCCGAGGCCTTCGGCCTCGCGCGCACCCTCGTCGAGCCGGGTGAATTCGCGGAAGACCGTGTTCAGCTTGTCGCCGGCAATGCCGATGCCGGTATCGATCACCTGTATCTCGACCAGTTCGCCGCGCCGCCGCACCCCGACCAGGACGTGGCCGCGGCGCGTGTATTTGACGGCGTTGGATACGAGGTTCTGGATCAGGCGGCGTAGGAGATTGCGATCCGTCATCACGCTGAGCGACGACGGCACGATCGTCAGGCCGAGCTTCCTCTCGGCGGCAAGCGGCTGGAAGTCGTTGCCGATCTGTCGCAGCAGCTCGTCCAAGCTGAAGACGGTGTCGTCCGGTTTCATCGCGCCGGCATCGAGGCGCGAGATATCGAGCACCGCGCCGAGAATGGTCTCGACCGATTCCAGCGAGGATTCGATGTTGATCGCCGCCTTGCCGGCCCGCCCCTTGCCGGCCTTTTCGATCAGCGACGAGCAATAGAGGCGGGCGGCGTTCAGGGGCTGCAGGATGTCGTGGCCGGCGGCAGCAAGGAAGCGCGTCTTGCCGAGATTGGCCTCCTCGGCCAGCATCTGCGCCTGTGCCAGCTCCTCGTTGACGCGGGTCAGTTCGACGGTGCGGTCCTTGACGCGCTGTTCCAGCGATTCATTGGCGCGCTTGAGCGCCAGATCCTGCTCGACGCGTCCGGAGATGTCGGCATAGGTGGCGACGATGCCGCCGTCCGGCATCGGATTGGAACGCAACTCCAGGATGCGGCCGCTGGTCTTCAGCTCCATCTGCCAGGGGCTGACGAAACTGGTGAGGCGGTTGAGCATCGCCACCCTCTGGTCGGCCGGAATGTCGCCGCGCTCGGCAAGGTAGCGCAGGATGCGATCGAGCGAGACGCCGACCTGGCCCATCTCGTCGGGCAGGTCGAACAGCGCCCGATACTGGCGGTTCCAGCAGATCAGCCGGAAATCCCTGTCGAAGACGGTAATGCCCTGTTCCATCTGGTCGAGCGCGATCTGCAACAGGTCACGATTGTGCTGCAGCGCCTCGGTGGCGTCGTCGAGCAGGCGGAAGGCATCCTTGGATTCGCGGTCGTTGCGGCGCAGCAGCAGCGACAGGATCAGCCGCGCCGAGGAGGAGCCGACGGCACTCGCCAGAAGCTGCTCGGAGAAGCGGATGACGTCCATGCTGGCCTGCTCGTTGCCGTGCAACGAAACGCCACTGCTCTCTTCGAACGTCTGAAAGGACCGCTCGGTACGTTCGACGCCAAGATAACGCGCGATCGTGTCCTTGAGGCCATTGACGGTGACGGTGGTGCGGAAGCGGCGCAGGCTGGGCATCGGGCTCGCCTCGCGCGGCACGAAGATCGACGCCTGGATGCGTTCCAGCGGCACCGACGCGCGCGACAGCGAGCCGAGCACGAAGAACAGGGTGTTGATCGACAGGCTCCACAAGACGCCATGGTTCAGCGGCTCGGCGACGGTGCCGAACAGTGCCTGCGGCCGCAACGCTTCGAAACCGAATAGGCCGTGCACGACGATGCCGGTATCGGAGGCGACGAGCGACGGAAGCAGCAGCGTGTAGCCCCAGACGACGATGCCGGCGACCATGCCGAGTGCAGCACCCCTGCCGTTGGCGCCGCGCCAGATCAAACCGCCGATCAATGCCGGCGCGAACTGCGCGATCGCGGCGAAGGACATCAGGCCGATCGAGGAGAGCCGCGCGCTGTCGGTGCTCTCGCGATAGTAGAGGAAGGCGATGAACAGCATGATGAAGATCGCCGCCCGCCGCACGTTGAGGATGAGCGCCGACCAGTCCTCGTTCTCGGAAGTCGTGGTCCTGAGCAGGCGGCGCACGAACAGCGGAATGACGAGGTCGTTGGAGATCATGATCGACAGCGCGACGCTTTCGACAATCACCATTGCGGTCGCCGCGGACAGGCCGCCGATGAAGGCCGCCATCGCCAGCAAATCGTGGCCGCTGAGCAGCGGCAGCGACAAGACGTAGAGGTCGCTGCTGGTCCTGGTGCCGACCAGCGCCAGGCCGGCGAGCGCGATCGGCAGCACAAAAAGGTTGATCGCCACCAGATAGAGCGGAAACACCCATGTCGCGGTGCGCAGCTCGGCCTCGCTGCGGTTTTCGACGATGGTGACGTAGAACTGGCGCGGCAGCATGATGATGGCGAAACCGCTCAAACACGTCAGCACCAGCCAGGTTGCGAGCGACGTCCTGTAGCCCATCGCTTGCTGAACTTGCGGATTCTCCGCGAGCTTGTCGACCATATCGCCTGGGCCGCCGAAGATCAGGAAGATCACCAGCAGGCCGATCGCCAGGAAGGCGGCCAGCTTGACCACGGTTTCGACCGCCACCGCCAGCACCAGCCCGTCCTGGTGCTCGGTGGCGTCGGCGTGGCGCGTGCCGAACAGCACTGCAAACAGCGCAAGCAGCATGGCAACGACCAGCGAGATGTCACTGACGAAAGGATCGAAGGAGGGTGGCGAGCCGGTATAATGCTCGACCATCAGGCTGACCGAGCCGGAAATCGCCTTCAACTGCAGCGCCATATAGGGCACCGCGCCGATCGTCGCGATCAGCGTGGCGATCGCCGCAACGGTAAAGCTCTTGCCGTAGCGGGCACCGAGGAAGTCGGCGATCGAGGTGATCTTCTCGGTCTTGGCCAGCCTGACGATGCGATGAAGCAGCGGAAAGCCGAACACGAATACCAGCACCGGTCCGGTATAGATGCCGAGGAACTCGAGGCCGCGCTCGGAGGAAAGGCCGACCGAACCGAAGAAGGTCCAGGATGTGCAGTAGATCGCCAGGCTGAGCGCATAGATGAAGGGGCGGGCCTGGCCAGGCCCGGATGCCGCCGAGCGCCGGTCGCCGAGGCTGGCGATGACGAACAGCAACGTCACATAGGCTATCGCGATGATGACGATGAACCAGCCCTGCACGGCTTGATAATCCTCCCTTACCGGTTTTGCATCCGGCCTGGCTGAGACGCAATCACAGCTTGGCGATCAAGTCCATCGCGGCTTTCGGCGCAGCATGGTTGCGGCTTCGGGAATTTGGCCGGTGGAAACCGGTCATTTGCCCATGCTGCAACCGCAGGTTTTTGCTATCTTGCCTGTGGGCCGGTGCCGAAAGGCGCGGTAGAGCGGCAGCACGGCCCCGTCATGACAAGGAGGGTGGAATGCTGAAAGAATTCCAGGAGTTCATTTCCAGGGGCAACGTGATGGACCTGGCCGTCGGCGTCATCATCGGCGCTGCCTTCGGCAGAATCGTCGATTCGCTGGTCAACGACATCATCATGCCGATCGTGGGCGCAATTTTGGGCGGACTGGACTTCAACAATTACTTCTTCGCGCTGTCCTCTGCCGTCAATGCCACGTCGCTGGCGGATGCCAAGAAACAGGGCGCCGTTTTCGCTTATGGCAGCTTTATCACCGTGGTGCTGAACTTCATCATTCTCGCCTTCATCATCTTCTTGATGGTCAAGGCGGTCAATAATCTGCGCAGGCGGCTAGAAGCTGAAAAGCCCGCCACCCCTGCCGCGCCGCCGGCCGATGTTGCGCTCCTCACCGAAATTCGCGATCTCCTCGCCAGGAAATAGCGCAGGGGCAAGATCTCTGGACCAAAACCCCGGTCGTTTTCGGCCGGGGTTTTCTATTTTCGCCTGTCGTAAAACACGCTAGCAGTCCAGAAGACGAAAACGGATCTATCCATGACCCTGATCGAGAATTTGCGCGCCGAGGCCCGGGCTGCGCCGGAAAGCGGCATTGTCGCCGTCATGAACCGCGGCCGCGACCGCGACGGCATGATCCCGCTCTGGGCCGGCGAGGGCGACCTGCCGACGCCCACCTTCATCACAGATGCCGCTTCCCGCGCGCTGGCCGGCGGCGAGACCTTCTATACCTGGCAGAAAGGCATCCCCGAGCTGAGGCAGGCGCTCGCCCGCTATTACGTCAGGCATTTCGGCAAGAGTTTCGCCGAGGAAGAATTCATCGTCACCGGTTCGGGCATGCACGCTATCCAGCTGGCGCTCGACGCGGTCGCCGGCAATGGCGACGAGGTCGTCTATCTGTCGCCGGCCTGGCCCAACTTCGCCGCTGCCGCCAGCCTGGCGGGCGCCATCCCGGTCGCTGTCACGCTCGACCAGTCCGGCAATGGCTGGTCCTGCGACGTCGACAAGATCGAGGCGGCGATCACGCCAAGGACGAAGGCGCTGTTCGTCAACACACCGTCCAACCCGACCGGCTGGACTGCCGACAGGGAGACGCTGCAGGCGATCCTCGACCTTGCCCGCGAAAGGGGCCTGTGGATCATCGCCGACGAGATCTATTCGCTGTTCCACTACGGCGACCGTCGCGCGCCGTCCTTCATCGACATCATGGCCGACGAGGATCGCATTCTGTTCGTCAACAGTTTTTCCAAGAACTGGGCGATGACCGGCTGGCGCGTCGGCTGGATCAAGACCCATCCTTCGCTGCAGCAGGTGTTCGAAAATCTGGTCCAGTATTCGACCTCGGGCGTTGCCCAGTTCATGCAGCGCGGCTCGGTCGTCGCCCTCGACGAAGGTGACGCCTTCATCGTCGAGCAGGTGGAGCGGGCGAGGGCGGCGCGTGACCTGGTCTGCGGCATCCTGGCTGCGACCGGCAGGGCACGCTTCACCGTGCCGCAAGGCGCGTTCTATCTGTTCTTCGCGATCGACGGCATCACCGATTCACGCGCCGCCGCCTTCGACATCGTCGATCGCGCCAGTGTCGGCCTGGCGCCCGGAACCGCCTTCGGCCCCGGCGGCGAGGCCTTCCTCAGGCTGTGCTTCCACCGCCGCCTCGACCAGCTCGAGGAAGCCGCGCACCGGCTGGCGAAGTGGATGAGAAGTGTTTGAGGGTGCCGGAGCCTGAGGCGACTTTCACCCGCCGGACTTCGGCACCAGCAACGGAATGACGCGGTCGCTTTCCCTCACGGCCGGCCGGCCCGCCGAGCCATAGGGTATGCCCAAAGCGTCCCAGGTCTCGACGAGAGCATCCTGAAGCTCCGCGATCAGGTGATCCGAATGGAACGGCGTCGGCGTGATGCGCAGCCGTTCGGTTCCGCGCGGCACGGTCGGGTAGTTGATCGGCTGGATGTAGATGCCGTGGACGCCGAGCAGGCGGTCGCTGGCCATCTTGCAGAGCTCGGGATCGCCGACGAGCAGCGGCACGATGTGGGTGGCGGAGTCCATCACCGGCAGGCCGGCGGCGGTAAGAACCTGCTTGGTTCGCGTCGCCTGACGCAGTTGCGCGTCGCGTTCGGCCTGCGAGCGCTTCAGATGGCGGATCGACGTGGTCGCCGCGGCGGCGATGGCCGGCGGCAGCGCCGTGGTGAAGATGAAGCCCGGCGCATAGGAGCGCACGGCATCGATCACGGCACTTGTGCCGGTGATATAGCCGCCGAGCGTGCCGAACGCCTTGGCCAGCGTGCCTTCGATGATGTCGATACGGTCGGCCAGCCCTTCACGCTCGGTGATGCCGCCGCCGCGCGGTCCATACATGCCAACGGCGTGGACCTCGTCGATATAGGTCATGGCATTGTAGCGCTCTGCGAGATCGACGATCTGCCTGATCGGCGCGATATCGCCGTCCATCGAATAGACGCTCTCGAAGACGATCAGCTTGGCGCGTTCGCGGCCCGCCGCCTGAAGCAGGCTTTCGAGATGGGCAACGTCATTGTGGCGGAAGATCTTCTTCTCGGCGCCCGAACGCCGCACGCCTTCGATCATCGAGGCGTGGTTTAGTTCGTCCGAGACGATCAGGCAGTTGGGCAGGAGCCGCGCAATGGTCGAGATCGAGGCTTCGTTGGAGACAAAGCCGGAGGTGAAGACGAGTGCGGCTTCCTTGTCGTGCAGGTCGGCCAGTTCCAGTTCAAGCTCGACCAGCGGGTTGCTGGTGCCGGAGATGTTGCGGGTGCCACCGGCGCCAGATCCCATCTTGCCGGCGGCATTCTGCATCGCCGCGATGACGTCTGGATGCTGGCCCATGCCGAGATAGTCGTTGGAGCACCAGACGGTGATTTCCTGGGCGCGGCCGTTGGCGCGCCAGATGGCGCGCGGGAATTTCCCCACGATGCGCTCGAGGTCGGCGAAGATGCGGTAGCGACGCTCTGCATGGAGCTGGTCGATCGCGTCTTCGAAGAAACGCTGATAGTTCATTTCGGCTTCCCAATTTTTGCGTGGGATCATAATCATTGCCCTATTCGACGTCCACTTGGCCTTTTTGGTCAAAATGCCACGCCCCAAGCCTGTTCCTAACGGCCACGGATCATGGCCTATTCCCTTGATGTGGATCAATTTTGTTTCAGGACGATGCCATGCGCCGATGAGACTGGTTACCGCAGACACTAATGGTACTAATGGCCTAGTGGCAGCCTTTCCAGTAAGGCGGGTGTTGAGACAGTTTCCGATAAATCTTGAGCAGCGAGGACGCGGATGACGGTTTTGGTGACAGGCGGCGCCGGCTATATCGGCAGCCACATGGTCTGGGAGCTGCTGGACGCGGGCGAAAGCGTCGTCGTCCTCGACCGGCTTTCGACCGGCTTCGAGTGGGCGGTGGCGCCCGAGGCAAAGCTCGTCGTCGGCGATGTCGCCGACAAGGATCTGGTCGGCGGGATCATTCGCGACAACAAGGTCGACGCGATCATCCATTTCGCCGGCTCCATCGTGGTTCCCGAATCGGTCGCCGACCCGCTCGGCTATTACGAGAACAACACCTGCAAGACCCGCACGCTGATCGAGACCGCGGTGCGCGAAGGCGTGCCCAATTTCATCTTTTCCTCGACCGCCGCCGTCTATGGCGGCGCCGGGCTGGAGCCGGTGCGCGAGGATGCCCGACTTGCGCCGGAATCACCCTACGGCCTGTCCAAGCTGATGAGCGAATGGATGCTGCGTGACGCCGCAATCGCCCATGGCTTGCGCTATACGGCGTTGCGCTATTTCAACGTCGCCGGCGCCGATCCGAAGGGCCGCACCGGCCAGTCGACGCCGGGCGCCACGCATCTGATCAAGGTCGCCGCCGAGACGGCGATCGGCAAGCGTCCCTTCATGCAGGTGTTCGGCACCGACTATCCGACACCGGACGGCACCTGCATGCGCGACTACATCCATGTCAGCGATCTGGCGGCCGCGCATCGGCTGGCGCTGGAGCGGCTGCGCGCCGGCGGGACGAGCCTCGTCGCCAATTGCGGCTACAGCCACGGCTATTCGGTGCTTGAGGTGATCGACAGCGTGCGCCGCGTCTTTGGCCATGATTTCGAGGTGCGGATGGGCGAGCGCCGTCCGGGCGACGCCGCTGCGGTGGTTGCCAATTCGGAGTTGGCGCGCCGCGAGCTCGGCTGGACCCCGCAGCGCGACGACCTCGACCGGATCGTCGCCGACGCGCTGGCCTGGGAGCGCATTCTGACCAGCAAGAATTCGTCGCGGGGCTGAGACCGGGTTCTTAGGCTCGAAGCGTGGGCGCATTTGGCCGCGTGAGACTTTTGGGGGCGGCATGAGAATATTGGTGCTCGGAGCTGGCGTCGTCGGCACGGCGGCCGCCTACTATCTGGCGAGCGACGGCCACGAGGTGACCGTGATCGAGCGCCACCCTGCGGCGGCGCGCGGCACCAGCCAATCGAATGCCGGGCTGGTGTCGCCAGGCGACGCCACCGCCTGGGCCTCGCCCGCTGCGCTGAAGACGTTCCTGCGCGCGCTTTACAACCATGATCTCGGCATCAAGGTGCGGCTGCGCTTCGATCCCTATTTCTTTGCCTGGAGTCTGCGCTTCCTGCGCCAGTGCACGCAAGCGCGCTTGCGCGCCAACACCGACATCAAGCTGCGCCTTGCGCTCTATTCGCGCGACTGCATCAACGCCATCTCGGCCGACACCGGCATTCACTATGACGAGCGCAAGAAGGGCATTCTCTATTTCTTCCGCTCGCAGCAGAGTTTTGATAGCGGCACCGACAATTACCGCTATCTCGCCCAACACGGTCTGCCGATCGAGATCGTCGGCCGCGATCGGCTGGTCGAGCTCGAGCCCGGCCTTGCCGGGGCCAAGGACAGAATAGCCGGCGGCGTCTATTCGCCGATCGACCAGACCGGCGATTCCAGCCAATTCACCCAAAACCTCGCTGCCTATGCCGCCGAGAAACTCGGCGTTCAATTTCTCTACGGCACGTCAGTCGAAGGCCTCGACATCGAAGGCGATCGGATACGTGCGGTGATGACCTCGACCGGCCCGGTCGCCGGCGACGCCGTGGTCATATCGATGGGACCGGAAAGCGGGCTGCTCGGTCGCCGTTACGGCATCGATCTGCCGGTCTATCCGGTCAAGGGTTACACCGCGACCGTGCCGCTGGAGGACGAGAGCAAGGGGCCGACCATGGGCGGCGCCGATGAGGATCAGCTCATTGGCTATTCGCGGCTGGGCAATCGGCTGCGGCTTGCTTCGACCGCCGAATTCACCGGCTTCGACCGCACCCACAAGCCGAGCGATTTCGCCGCCATGTTCAGGACCGGCAAGGAGCTTTTCCCGGGTGCCTTCGATGAGAAAAAGGCCGAGCTCTGGGCCGGCTTGCGACCGATGATGCCGAACTCGGTGCCGGTCATCGGCCGGGCGCGCTACAGCAACCTCTACCTCGATACCGGCCACGGCCATGTCGGCTGGACCATGGCCTGCGGCTCCGGAAAATTCCTCGCCGATCTGGTCGCCGGCCGTAACCCGGAGATCGACCCGCAAGGGCTGGTCTACAGGGGCTAAAATGTCGGGACCGCAAGTCGCCATCGACCTTGGCCGCATCGAGCGCAATGCGCGCACCATCGTCGATCGCTGCGCCCTGTCCGGCATCAAGGTCTTCGGCGTCACCAAGGGCACTTGCGGTATGCCGCAGGTAGCCCGCGCCATGCTGCGCGGCGGCGTCGCCGGCATCGCCGAATCGCGCTTCGAAAACATCCGCCGGCTGCGCGACAGCGGCATCAATGCGCCGATCATGCTGCTGCGCAGCCCGCCGCTGGCGCGCATCGAGGAGGTGGTGCGCACCGTCGACATCAGCCTGCAGTCTGAACTCGCCGCCATCCGCGAGCTATCGCGCATCGCCGAGCGCATGGGCCGCGTTCACGACATCTTGCTGATGATCGATCTCGGCGATCTCAGGGAAGGCATCTGGCCGAACGATCTCGTGCCCACTGTCGAGCAGATACTAGCGCTCAGGGGCGTGCGTATCGCCGGCATCGGCACCAATCTTGGCTGCTTCGGCGCCATCATGCCGACCGAGGAAAATCTCGGGCAACTCGTCGCCCACGCCTACAAGACCGAGCGGCTGTCCAGTACAAGGCTCGACTGGATTTCCGGCGGAGCGTCATCGTCGCTGACGCTGCTGCTGGAAGGCAAGCTGCCCGCCGGCATCAACAATCTGCGCGTCGGCGAGGCGATATTGCAAGGCGGCGTCGAAACCTTCCGCGAGACGCCGTGGGCCGAACTCGAACCCGATGCCTGCCGCCTGACCAGCGACATCATCGAGGTCAAGCTAAAGCCGTCGCGGCCGATCGGCCAATCCGGCTACGACGCTTTCGGCAACCAGCCAGTGTTTCCCGACGAGGGCGACAGGTTGCGTGCCATCGCCAATATCGGCCGCGAGGACGTGTTGATCGAAGGGCTCACCCCGATCGCCAAGGGTGTGCGGGTGCTCGGCGCCTCCAGTGACCATCTGCTGCTCGACGTGACCGACGCCGAGCCGCCACCCGCCGTCGGCGACCGTGTCGCCTTCCGTATGAGCTATGGCGCCATGCTGCTGGCGATGACCTCGGAATATGTCGAAAAGGCCCCGATGCACGACATCAAGGATTTTTCCGGCCGCAAGATGGTGTCGATATCAGCCGAACCGGCTGCCGCCGGCATACTGGCCCGGGAAGCGACCGGCGCCCGGCTGGAGGCGATGAATTTCGATGTGGTCGAACTGGCCGATATCGAGCGGCCACCGTCCGGCCTGATCCGGCTAACCGCCGGTAGTGACCGGCGCGTCGCCCACAGAGCGCTGACGACGACCGCGCGGGCGACACACTCCTTCGGTTTGATATGGATAGATTCCATCGCCGCCTTGATGCCCGAGGGCGAGGACGGCATCGACCTGCCGGAACGTTCGGTGCTGGCGCGGGCGCTCGGTCTCGATCATAAGCCCGGTGCGCTGCAGCCGCAGCTGTCGCCGGAAAACGTCGTCATCGTCGGTTTGCGCCATGCCGATCCGGCCGAGGCTCGGGTACTGAAGGATTCGCGCGTCTCCGCCTTCACCATGACAGATATCGACGCCATGGGCATGCGCGACCTGATGCACGAGGCGATCCGCATCGCCACCTCCGGCACGCAGGGCTTCCATGTCAGCTATTCGCCTGAGGTGACCGAATTCGCCGGTTGGGCGGCTGGCTCCGGCGGCATCACTGTGCGCGAAACGCATCAGGCGATGGAGGCGATCGCGCTGTCCGGCGGGCTGTTGTCGATGGATGTTTCCGGCCTGACCGCCGATTTGGAATCGCGGATTGCGACAGACACCGTCAACTTCGTCATGTCGGCTTTCGGCAAGCGGATTTTGTGATCAGCCTCGCGCCTCGACCGCCGCACGCCACGAGCGCGCATAGTTTGCCCAGGCTGGACCGGCTGGCAGTTCGATCCTTTCGCCTTTGCCTTGGACCGTTCTTTGGTCGGACGCCAGCAAGGCAGCGCCGATGCTGGTGCCGGTCGCTGCCTCGGACGCAATGACGGCACGCGCCGTTGCTGCCGCCAGCATGCTGACAAAAAGCCGGTTGCGGGCGAATGGGCCTTCGACGATAGCAGGGCCGTCGGCGCCGATCAGATCGAGGCACGTCGCGGTCATCAGCGCCAGGTAGAAAGAGATGGCGGCAAAGCGCTGGCCGCTGTTGATGCCGTCGGCGTTGAGCCATGCGGCAGTGTGGTGCGGAAACGGCCCCGAACCCTGTTGCGTTGCCGGCAGCAGCAGAGCTGTCCTGGCGAACACCGCCTCAACATCCTCTTCGCTCCAGTCTTCCGGTTGACCTTCGGTCAGCAGCGAAAACTCGCGGCCGCCCATGAAGCGCGCCGACGGCACCGGATCGCCGAGCGCATTGACGTTGACCAATGTGTCGCGTGCCGGGTCGAGCGCGATCTTGTTGCCACCGACGGCCATCGACACCACCCAGGTGCCGGTCGAGACGACGGAGAAAGGCGGTCTGTCCGACAGGAGATGCGGCAGCAGCGAGGCGTTGGAATCGTGCAGACCGCAGAATACCGGCGTCTGCGGATCGAGCCCGGTTAGCTTGGCAAGGGCGGGCAAGATCGGGCCGAGGCGGTGCTTCGCCGGCCGCACCGTGGCCATCAGGCGGCGCCATTCCATTTTGTCGACCAGCGACGAAAAATCCGCTTTCCATGGGCTCCACAGATCCGTGTGGCAGCCAAGCGAGGTCACTTCATTGGCGGCGACACCGGTCAGCCGCAACGCCCAGTACTGCGGGTACATCAGGATCGCGGCGGCCTTGGCGAACTCCGCCGGGAAGCGCTTCTGCTGCCAGAACAACTGCGCGGCGAGATTGAGACCGACCGGCAGGCGCGGCGTGCCCGTCTCCGTGAAGGCCGGACGCATCGCGTCATAGTCCTTGGCGAGGGCGTCGGGCCCGGTGAATTCATAGTCGAGCACCGGCAGCGCCAGTTCACCGGCAGCGTCCACCAGCACGCCCGTCGCGCCGTGGGTGGTGATCGATATCGCGTCGATGCGCTGTTCGCGATTGATCCCGGCGAGGCTGTCGAGGATGAACGACCACAGAAGCTCGACATCGTGGTGTGGGTAGGGACCGTCGGCAACGGGCGCGTTCGCCATGCGGCGCAGCGCGACCTCGCGCATATCGGCGAGATCGACCAGCGCCACCTTGGCGTTG
This sequence comes from Mesorhizobium mediterraneum, assembly GCF_002284565.1. Classification (GTDB taxonomy): domain Bacteria; phylum Pseudomonadota; class Alphaproteobacteria; order Rhizobiales; family Rhizobiaceae; genus Mesorhizobium; species Mesorhizobium mediterraneum. The sequence continues at coordinate 210,232 of NZ_NPKI01000033.1, forward strand.
GTCTTGCCGATATCGATGACGGCAATGTGGCGGGTCATTCCATATGGAACATTGTTTCCAGCGGCACTGCCACCGGTTCGTTATCAGGCCTGGTCTCCATGATGTCGGCCATCTCGGCCCACCAACGCTGCATCACCGGGTGCTTCGGCAATTCGTCCATGCCATGGCCGTCACGCCGCCACAGCACGCCGAACAAGGTGTTGGTCTCTTCGTCGAGATGGATCGAATAATCGGAAACGCCGGCCTGTTTGAGCAGTGTGACCAGCGACGGCCAGATGTCGTCGTGGCGCCTTTTGTATTCGGCCTTCATGCCCGGATTGAGCTTCATCTTGAACGCGTATTTCTCGGGCATCAGGTGAAGCGCTCCCGCCGCACGCGCCGCCAGATGATCGGCAGCGCGATGACGATGATCAGCAGCAGGCCGATGAAGATCGACATGACGATGCCGGGCACGTTGAGCAGCCCCAAGCCGAAGGTCACCAGCCCCATGATGAAGGCGGCCAGCACCACGCCCACAATGCTGCCGGCGCCGCCCAGGATGCTGACGCCGCCGAGCACCACCATGGTGATGACCTCCAGTTCGTAGCCTTGCGCGATCGACGGCCGGGTCGAGCCGAGGCGCGAGGTGATCAGCACCGAGGCGATGCCCGCCATCAGGCCGGTCAGGCAAAACAGGATGAACTTGATGCGGCCGACGCGCACGCCGGAAAACTGCGCCGCAACCGGGTTGTTGCCAATGGCGAAGACGCGGCGGCCGAAGCTCGTCCGGTGCAGCAGGAACCAGTAGATGACGGCCGCGACGAGGAAAAGCGTCAGTTCGAACGACACCACCCACCAGACATAGCCCTGGCCGAAAAAGGCGAAGCTCGAGGGATAGCCCTTGTAGGCCTGGTCGCCGAGGACGATGAAGGCGATGCCACGAAACAGGCTCATCGTGCCGATGGTGACGACGATCGACGGCAATCCCAGCCTTGTGACGAGCAGCCCGTTGAAGGCGCCGCAGCCGAGCCCGACCAGGATGCCGATCGCCACCAGCACCGGCGTGCCGGCGCCAGCCTGCACCGCCATGCCCATCATCGTCGAAGCTAATGCAATGATGGCGGCGACCGATAGATCGATCTCGCCGGAAATGATCAGCAGCGCCATGGCGAGCGCGATCAGCGCCTTTTCGGTGAAGTTGAAGGTCAGGTCCGACAGCGACCACGCGTCGAGGAAATAGGGCGAGGCAAAGCTGTTGACGGCAAAGATGGCGACCGCCACGGCAACCAGCAGCGCCTCCCAGGAGAAGATCGCCGAAGTGAATGGCTTGTCGAGCCGGTCGGGAATGTGGCGTGGAGCAGGAGTGTCGGTCATGCCGCTTCCGCCTTTTTGAGGATGATGCGGCCTTGCCGGCGTTCACCGCGCGCGTTGAGCACCACGGCCAGGATGATGGCGCTGCCCGAAATTGCCATCTGCCAGAAGGGCGAGATGTTGATGACCGGCAGCGCGTTGGAGATGATGCCGAGGAACAGCGCACCGAGAACCGCGCCGCCGACCGAGCCGATGCCGCCGGCGATCGAGATGCCGCCGATGACGCAGGCGGCGATGATGTTGAGCTCGTAGCCATTGGCGACCTCGACCGAGGCGATGACGTAGCGCGAGATCCAGAGATAACCGCAGAGACCGCCGACCATCCCCGAGATACAGAAGACGATGAACTTGGTCCGGCCGACATCAATGCCGGCATAGACCGATGCCGTCGGGTTGACGCCGATGGCGTAGATCGAGCGGCCGAGCGCGGTGCGCGTCATCAAGAGAAAGAACAGGGCGATGACCAGTATGGCGATCCACGACAGGACGGGAATGCCGAGGAAAGCCGCGCGCTGCAGGCCGATGAAATCAGGGCTCATCTGGTCGGCATTGACCCAGGCGCCGCCTGAAATGACGAAGGTGGCGCCGCGGTAGATGGTGAGCGTCCCGAGCGTCACCACGATCGAGGGAATGTTCAGCCGCCACACCAAAAACCCGTTGATCGCGCCGAGCACCAGTCCGACTAGAAGTGCGATGACGATCAGCAGCGGGATCGGGATTGCCGGATGCGCGGCGTTCAGCATCGCCACCACCATGCCGGTGAAGCAGAGGTTCGAGGCCATCGACAGGTCGATCGAGCGGGTCAGGATCACCACCATCTGACCCAGCGCCAGGATCATCAGGATCGAGGTGTCGTTGAACACCTGGCGCAGATTGCCGGGAGCGGCAAAGCCCGGAAAGCGCATCGAGATCAGCCCGATCAGCAAGACGATGGCCGCGAGCAGCCAGACTTCGCGATACTTCAGAAAAGCCTTCATGCCGCGATCCCCGCTGCCGTCTTGACCAGCGTTTCCGCGTCGAGCCCCTTGTTGTCGTATACCGAAGCGATGCGCCCCTCGCGCATGACGACGACCCGGTCGGACATGCCGAGGATTTCGGGCAGTTCGGACGACACCATGATCACCGACAGGCCTTGCGCGACGAGCTCGGCCATAAAGCCGTGCACGGCCGCCTTGGAACCGATGTCGATGCCTTTGGTCGGCTCGTCGAGGATGATCACCTTCGGCGCGGTCGCCAGCCATTTGGCGATGACGATCTTCTGCTGGTTGCCGCCCGACAGCGTGCCGACGTCCTGGCTCAGCGAAGAGGCGCGCAGGTCGAGCCGCTCGGTGTAGGAGCGGGCCAGCGCGAACTCCTCCGCCAGCCGCAGCATGCCCGATTTGGATGTGCGCTTGAGTGAGGGCAGCGAGATATTCTGGAAGATCGGCAGGCCGATCACCACGCCTTGCTTGCCGCGTTCTTCCGGCACGTAGACGATGCCGGCGTCGATCGAATCCGCCGCCGATTTCGGCGCGATCTGTTTGCCTTCCAAGGCGATCGTGCCGCTGCTGGTGCGGGTGATGCCTGATATTGCCTGCATCACTTCGCTGCGGCCAGCGCCGACAAGGCCGTAGAAGCCGAGGATTTCGCCTCTGTGCAGCTCGAAGCCGATGTCGTCGAACTCGGTCGGATGCGACAGGCCGGAGACAGTGAGCACCGGCGCGCCGATCTCGGCCTTGCGTTGCGGAAAGATATGATCGACGGCGCGACCGACCATCATGCGCACGATCTGGCTCTGGCCGGCGTCCTTGATCAGGCCTTCGCCAACCATCTCGCCGTCGCGAAACACCGTATAGCGGTCGGCGATGCGGTAGATCTCGTCGAACTTGTGGCTGATGAACAGGATCGCCTTGCCTTCGCTCTTCAGGAATTCGACCAGCAAGAAGAGCTCCTCGATCTCCTTCAGCGAAAGCGCTGCGGTCGGCTCGTCCATGATGACGATCTGCGCATCGATCGACATGGCGCGGGCGACCGCCACTAGATGCTTGTTGGCGATGCCGAGATCCTTGAGGCGCGCGTCGGCGTCGATGTGGCCGGCACCCATGGTGTCCAGCACCTCGCGAGCATTCTTGCGCATGGTGCGCCAGTCGATCGTGCCGAAGCGCGACCGCGGCGCATGGCCGAGAAAGATGTTCTCGGCCACCGTCAGGTCGTCGAACAGCACGGTTTCCTGATGGATGGCGGTGATGCCGTGCCCGAAGGCGGCATGGGCGCTGGGCAGGGTGACGGCCTGGGCGTCGATACTGATGGTGCCTGCGTCGGGCTGGTAGATGCCGGTCATGATCTTGACCAGCGTCGACTTGCCGGCGCCGTTCTCGCCGATCAGCGCGGTGACTTGGCCGGGGTAGAGCGACAGGCTGACATCGTGCAGCGCGCGCACGCCGGGAAAACTCTTCGAAATGCCGGACAGGGTCAGGCGCGGAGCCGGAGCCAAAGGCTGCTCGGTCGTCGGGTTGAGTTGGGCTGTCGTGTCCATAGTCGTATCAAGCCCTGAAGCAAGGTTCGTTTGAAGGCGCGGCGGGACCTAAGGTCCCGCCGCACCGGCTTGAAGGGCTCCAGGATCAATAGATCTTGGAGAACTCTTCGATGTTCGACTTGTCGAACTTGAAGGGCGGAGCCATCGCGGCCGAGTTGGTATCGTCGAGCGTGACCTTGCCGACGCGGCCGATCGACAGCGTGGCACCCGGCTTGGCTTCCTCCTTCTTCACCGCCAAATCATGGGCGAGGTAGACGGCCGAGTAACCGAGGTCGATCGGGTTCCACAGCGCAACCGCTTGGCTGGCGCCATTGTCGATGAACTTCTTGAACTCCGACGGCAGCGCCAGGCCGGTGACGTTGACCTTGCCGATCAGGTTCGCGTCGGTCACCACCTGGGCGGCGGCGACAACGCCGACCGTGGTCGGTGCGATGATCGCCTTGAGGTTCGGATAGGACTTCAAAAGGCCCTTGGCCTCGTCCGTGCTCTTGGCCGAGTCGTCGTCGCCATAGACGGTGGCGACGACGTTGATCTTCGGGAATTTCTCCGGCAGCACCTTCTTGGCCGCGTCGATCCAGGCGTTCTGGTTGGTCGCGGTCGACGAAGCCGACAGGATGGCGACATCGCCGCCTTCCGGCAGGTAGTCGGCGGCAAGCTTGATGATGGTCTCGCCGATCAGGTTGGTGTCCGACGGGTTGAGGTGGAGCTGGCGGCCTTCCGGAGCGACGCCAGAATCCCACGAGATGACGGTGATCCCGCGATCCATCGCCTTCTTCAGCGCCGGAACCAGCGCGTCGGCGTCATTGGCCGAAATGGCGATGGCGTTGACCTTCTGGGCGATCAGCGAATTGATCACTTCGATCTGCGCTTCGGCGGTCGCCTTGGTCGGGCCGGTGTAGATGATGTCGACGCCGCCGAGTTCCTTGGCCGCCTCTTCGGCGCCCTTGTTGGCGGCATCGAAGAAGCCGTTGCCGAGCGACTTGACCACCAGCGCGATCTTGACGTTCTCGGCATAGGCGGCATTCACGAACATGGCGGCCGAAAACGCCGCCGTAACCATCAATTTCCTAAGAAAGCTCATCGAATATCCTCCCTTGAGCGTTGCATTCCATCGCCGCTGCGGGCCTCAGGCCTGCAGCGAAGATTCTTCCTTATTGCTTGCCGCTGTGCGGGCGACGATCAGCGTCACACCGGCGGCCTCCAACATCTTGGCCTCGCGATCCTCGATGCCGTCGTCGGTGATGACCGTGGCGATGCGCGACAGGCCGCACAGGATCAGGCTCGAGCGTTTGCGGAACTTCGACGAATCGACCAGCACCACCAGCTCGTCGGCCTGATCGATCAGTTTCTGCTCGGCCTGGATCAGCAGCGGATCGCCTTCCATCAGACCCAACGGCCCGAGCCCTTGCGCACCCATGAACATGCGGCGGGCATAGAAATTGCGCGTCACGTCATTGTCGAAGGGCGACAGGATGATGTTCTGCTCGCGGTAGATGGTGCCGCCCGACAGCATCACCGTGTTCTTGGAGTGCTTGAGCAGGTGCTCGGCGATCGGGAAGGAATTGGTGAAGATCGGCATGCGGCGGCCGGTCAGGAAATGCACCATCTGGAAGGTGGTGGTGCCGCCATTGATGATGATCGGCTCGCCTTCCTTGCACAACTCCACGGCTTCCCGCGCGATCGCCCGCTTCTGCGAAGCGTTGATCGTCTCGTTGACGGAAAAAGGCCGTCCGGCAAGGCCGATGAACTGCGGTGGCGAGATTGCCTCGGCGCCGCCGCGCACGCGGCGCAGGCGCTTTTGCACATGCAGCGCCGCGATGTCGCGCCGGATCGTCGCCTCGGACGAGTCCGTCAGGTCGACCATTTCCTGCACCGTCACCACAGGCTTTTCCTGGACGGCGGACAAAATGATCCTGTGGCGCTCTTTCTCGTGCATGGTTCCTCCCTGCCTGAGCATCTAGGCACCCAAAACGCGCAGTGTCAATCATTTCCGATCATATAATTCCATTGTGCAGTGCAATATGATCAATCTTGATCGTTTATGATTGACAATGCCGCCGCTTCCGAGGACATTCGACCAAAGCTGACCCGCTATGCGGTGGCTTGACCGCACCGTTTTGCGCGTCTCACGTCACGGGAGGATTACCTATGCTCGACAAGCGCTCCGGCACGCGCCTCGCCAATCTTTGGGATGAGGCGAAAGCCCAAGCAATGAGCGAGCCGGAACGTCTCGTCTATCGCTCGAATGTTCTCGGCTCCGACAAGCGCGTCACCAACTATGGCGGCGGCAACACCTCCTCCAAGATCTGGCAAAAGGATCCGCTTACCGGCGAGGACGTGGAAGTGCTATGGGTCAAGGGCTCGGGAGGCGACAGCGCCTCGATCAAGCTCGACGGCTTCGCCACTCTCTATATGGACAAGCTGCGCGCGTTGAAGGGCCTCTATCGCGGCGTCGAGCATGAGGACGAGATGGTCGGCTATCTGCCCCATTGCACGTTTAATCTTAACCCACGCGCGGCCTCGATCGACACGCCGCTGCACGCGTTCGTGCCGAAGCCCTATGTCGACCATATGCATCCCGACGCGATCATCGCCATCGCCGCCGCCAAGGATTCGCAAGCGCTGACCAAGGAGATCTTCGGCGACACGATCGGCTGGTTGCCATGGAAGCGTCCGGGCTTCGAGCTTGGCCTCTGGCTGGAAAAATTCTGCATCGAGAACCCCGAGGCCAAGGGTGTCGTGCTGGCGAGCCATGGCCTGTTCAGCTGGGGCGAGACGCCTCGGGAATGCTACGAGACGACGATCTCGGTGATCAACCAGGCGATCGACTGGTTCGAGCGCAAGTCTGAAGGCAAGCCGATCTTCGGTGGCGAAGTGGTCAAATCGCTCGACGCGCCGGCGCGTCGCGCCGTGGCGGCAAAGCTGATGCCGCGGATCCGCGGCCTGATCTCGGAGAAGAGCCACAAGCTTGGCCATTTTGACGATTCGCCTGCCGTGCTCGAATTCGTCAATTCGAAGGATTTGCGCCCACTGGCGGCCCTCGGCACATCCTGCCCCGACCATTTCCTGCGCACCAAGATCCGGCCGCTGGTCATCGAGTTCGATCCCAAGACCCCCGATGTCGATGCCGTCATCGCCCGTCTCCACGACGACGTGGCGGAGTATCGGGTTGGCTATCAGGCTTACTATGACAGGTGCAAGCATGCGGATTCGCCACCCGTGCGCGATCCGAATGCGGTGGTCTATCTGATGCCCGGCGTCGGCATGTTCACCTTCGCCGGCGACAAGGCGACGGCGCGCATATCGGGCGAGTTCTACGTCAACGCCATCAATGTCATGCGCGGCGCCTCGACGGTGTCGGCCTATGTCGGCCTGCCCGACCAGGAGGCTTTCGACATCGAATATTGGCTGCTCGAAGAGGCAAAGCTGCAGCGTCTGCCGAAGCCGAAAGCCTTGGCCGGCCAGATCGCGCTGGTCACCGGTGGCGCCGGCGGCATCGGCCGGGCGACGGCCAACCGGCTGCTGCGCGAAGGCGCCTGCGTCGTGCTGGCCGATATCGACGAAGCCGCCCTTGCCAGCGCCAATGGTGAGTTGGCCCAAGCTTATGGCAAGGATTTCGTGCGGCCGCTGGTCATCAATGTCACCGCTGAAGACCAGGTGATCTCCGGCTTCGCTGAGACCGCGGTCGAGTTCGGCGGCATCGATATTCTGGTGTCGAATGCCGGCCTGGCAACCTCTGCGCCGATCGAGGAGACGACGCTGGCGCTGTGGAACAAGAACATGGACATCTTGTCGACCGGCTATTTCCTCGTTTCGCGGGAAGCATTCCGGTTGTTCCGCGCGCAGAAGATCGGCGGCAACGTCGTCTTCGTCGCCTCCAAGAACGGCCTTGCAGCCTCGCCCAATGCCGCTGCCTATTGCACGGCCAAGGCCGCCGAGATCCATCTGGCGCGTTGCCTGGCGCTGGAGGGCGCGGAAGCGCAGATCAGGGTCAATGTCGTCAACCCGGACGCGGTGCTGCGCGGCTCGAAGATCTGGACCGGCGAGTGGAAGGAACAGCGCGCCGCCGCCTACAAGATGTCGACCGACGATCTCGAGGAGCATTATCGCTCGCGCTCGATGCTGAAGCGTTCGGTGTTCCCCGAAGACATCGCCGAGGCGATCTATTTCTTCGCCTCCGACATGTCGGCCAAGTCGACCGGCAACATCGTCAATGTCGACGCGGGCAACGCGCAGAGCTTTACGCGCTAATAGTTTGAAGGCGGCGCTGCCCCTCACCCTTACCCTCTCCCCGTGAAGAACGGGGAGGGGTCGCCAGCGGCGGAGCTTCACCTTCTCCCCGTCTCCATACGGGGAGAAGGTGCCGGCAGGCGGATGAGGGGCAGCGCCAACCGAACGCATTTGGGAGGAAACGCAGTGTCCGAAACCATCATCTCCGCCGATATCGTCGACAAGGACAATGCCGCGCGCGAAGCCGACCTCAAGCGCGATTATGGCTCGCTCGGCGAGCGCCTCGACCGCCGCGGCATCGCCATCGACTCTATCAGAGACAAGGTCGAAAAATTCGCCGTGGCGATCCCGTCCTGGGGCGTCGGCACCGGCGGCACTCGCTTTGCCCGCTTTCCCGGCGCCGGCGAGCCGCGCGACATTTTCGACAAGATCGAGGATTGCGCCGTCATCCGGCAGTTGACGCAGGCGACGCCGACCGTCTCGCTGCACATTCCGTGGGATAAGGCCGATCCGAACCGGCTGAAACAGGCGGCCTCCCGCTTCGGCCTCGGCTTCGACGCGATGAATTCGAACACGTTTTCCGACGCCCGAGACCAGGAGCTTTCCTACAAATTCGGCTCGCTGTCGAATGCCGATGCCGCAACGCGCCGGCAGGCGGTCGAGCACAATCTCGAATGCATCGAGATCGGCAAGACGCTGGGCTCCAAGGCACTGACGGTATGGATCGGCGACGGCTCGAATTTCCCCGGCCAGGTCAATTTCGCCAAGGCGTTCGAACGCTATCTCGACGCTATGAAGGAGATCTACGCTGGACTGCCGGACGACTGGAAGCTGTTCACCGAGCACAAGATGTACGAGCCGGCTTTCTATTCCACCGTCGTGCAGGATTGGGGCACCAACTACATCATCGCCAAAGAGCTCGGCGACAAGGCCTTCTGCCTGGTCGACCTCGGCCACCATGCGCCCAACGTCAACATTGAGATGATCGTGTCGCGGCTGATCCAGTTCAAGAAACTCGGCGGCTTCCATTTCAACGATTCGAAATATGGCGACGACGATCTCGACGCCGGCTCGATCGATCCTTATCGGCTGTTCCTCGTCTTCAACGAGCTGGTCGATGCGGAGCTTTCCGGTGCCGAAGGTTTTGATCCGGCCCACATGCTCGACCAGAGCCACAATGTCACCGATCCGATCGAAAGCCTGATGCTGTCGGCGGTCGAGGTGCAGCGCGCCTATGCGCAAGCGCTGCTGGTCGATCGCAAGGCACTGGAAGGCTATCAGGACGCTAACGACGCGCTGATGGCGACGCAGACGCTGAAAGCCGCCTATCGCACCGATGTCGAGCCGATCCTCGCCATGGCGCGGCTGAACACGGGCGGCGCCATCGATCCGGTTGCCGCCTACCGGGCGGCCGGCTACCGGGCCAAGGTCGCGGCGGAACGGCCGGCGGTTGCGGGTGGCAGCGGTGGGATTGTTTGATATTCGGGGTCGGTCTGAAAACGAAAACCCGCCTAATGCGGGTCGCGGCGCAAATCAGCACCGTAATTGAATTTGTAGCATAACTGTCGGCACAAAGCAAGAACAAAACGGCTGAAGCGTGAAGCATGGGGCTTGCCATCAACGCTGCGACACTGAGATGTTACGGCGTGGACCCTAGGGCGGAGCAGGAGCGAAGCGACGTCGCGGAGACCCTAGGTGTTTAGTCCCGGCATTTGATGGGTGGGATCGAGTCGGAACCGTTCGGGCTCTTTTGCCCAGATTTTGCAGATGA
>NZ_NPKI01000046.1 GCF_002284565.1 Mesorhizobium mediterraneum
AAAACACGATCCGCCATCCCGAATCTCCCTGCTCCAACCTTCACCACAGAATCACCGTTCGGCTTCTGTGCAAAGGTCTCCCTGTGGGAGAAGGTGGCCGAGCGAAGCTCGGTCGGATGAGGGGTGCTGGACAGAGTGAGGCGTTGAGTTCCCTCCAACACCCCTCATCCGTCTTGGCGCTGCGCGCCAATCCACCTTCTCCCACAGGGGGAGAAGGAAGAAAGCTCACCCCATCTTCACCAGCACGGCACTTTCGAACTCGATGACCTTGTCGCCGGTCGAATCGAAGGCCTCCGAGCGCAGCGTGAGCAACCGCCAGCCCGGCCGTGATGCGATGGGGCGATGGGCAAGCGCGGTGCGGGTGAAGGTCACGGTTTCTCCGGCATAGACGGGCTTCAGCCATTTGAGGTTCTTGAAGCCGGGCGAGGGGCCAAATTCGGGCGCGGGCCTAGTGCCGGCCCACCGGGCGCCGTTGGCCTCCACGCCGGTCTCGAGGTTCAATTTCATCCAGGTTGCCGCTGTGTGCCAGCCCGAGGCGCACAGGCCGCCGAACACGCTCCTCTTCGCCGCCTCTTCGTCGAGATGGAATATCTGCGGATCGTATTTCCTGGCGAACGCCTTGATCGCCTCGGATTCGAATTTATGCGAACCGAGCGTGACGGTGACGCCGATGCAGAAGAATTCGTCGAGGCTCACGCGTTGGCCCCTCGGGTCAGGAACATGACGGTGTTCTCGAGTTCGAAGACGCCTTCGCCACGCTGGTTGAAAAGCTCGCTGCGCATGGTGACGAGGCCGAGTTGGGGCTTCGATCTGGACAGGCGCTTGGCAAGGACGGTGGTGTTGCCGGTCAACATATCGCCGGCCAGCACCGGCTTTTTCCATTTGACGAGGTCGACACCGGGGGCGCCCTGCGAGGTCGAGTCCAGCAGGAAGGCATCGCACAGCATGCGCATGAACATCGCGCAGGTGTGCCAGCCGGAGGCCGCCAACCCGCCAAGGATGCTGGCCTTGCCCGCCGCCTCGTCGAGATGCATCGGCTGCGCATCGAACTCTTGCGCGAATTCGATGATCTCGGCCGCGCTCACCAGCTTCGTGCCGAGGTCGAGCGAGGCGCCCTCGACGAAATCCTCATAGGCCCAAGTCTTTCCGGTCTGGCCGGTCATGGTCTGGAATTCTTTCCGGTCATGGTCTGGAATCCGGTTCAAGATTGCACGATCGCCACGGATCGGGGTTCCCGGATGCAGGTGGGACGGGATTTGGTCAAGTAATTTCTGGTGCGCCAGGCCATCGCGCGCCCCACGGAACAGTCAACGAAACAGAAGGTCCGAAGGCTTTACAACCAGCCGCGGCGGCGGAAATACCAGAAGGGCAGGATCGCCGACAGGATCATCAAGCCGATGGCGAAGGGATAACCGAAGTGCCAGCTCAGCTCGGGCATGACATTGAAATTCATGCCGTAGATCGACGCGACCAGCGTCGGCGGCAGGAAGATGACCGCGGCGACGGAGAAGATCTTGATGATGGCGTTCTGCTCGATCGAGATCATGCCGAGCGTCGCGTCGAGCAGGAAGTTGATCTTCTGCGACAGGAAGGTGGCGTGGTCGGCGAGCGACAGCACGTCGCGCGACAAGGTCTTGATGCGCGCGCGGATATCCTTGCTCATCTTGGTCTGGGTCGAGGCGTGGGTGAGGAAGCCGGCGAGCCGCTGCAGCGAGATCAGGCTGTCGCGGATCGAGGAGGCGATGTCCTCCTTGCGGCCGATGGCCTTCAGCAATTCCTGGAAGTCGCGGTTGCGCTTGGAAGCCTTGGTCGAGCGTGCCTCGAAGATGTCGCGCGAGATCGTCTCTATGTCGCGGCCGGCGCGCTCCAGAATGTCGGCGAGGCGGTCGACGATCGCCTCCAGCAGGCCGATCAGGATGGTGTCGCCGCTGGTGCAGCCGGTCGCCACCTTCTCGGCGCGCAGCGGAAAGGTCTTGAAGGCCTTCGGCTCGTGGTAGCGCACGGTGATCAGCCTATTGCCGGCCAGCACGAAGGTGACCGGCGACATTAGCGGATCGTCGGCCTCGGTCTGAGCCGGCAGCGTGGCGGTCATGAAATAGGCGCCGTCCTCGATATAGAGGCGGCTCGAAATCTCGATCTCCTCCATCTCCTCGCGCGTCGGAATGGCAACACCGAGCCAAGTCTCGATGGCCGTTTCCTCTTCCTTGGTAGGGTTCATAAGGTCGGCCCAGACGACCTTGTCGCTGTTTGCCAAGAGATCGTCGGCAACGCGCAGGCGATCATTGTCCACGACGAATGCCTTGATCATCGCCGGGTCTCCCTTGCTGAGGCCAAAAGGATGGGTTCGAGCGGGCGTGTCGTTTCGGATTGCACGGGACAGGCTTTCGACGAAAGCGCGGGCCGGTGCAGACGCCCCTTAGACCGGGCATTGCGGGCAGTCAAGCCACGCGGAAAGGGCCCGTGCGGTCTCTCCCTTCTCCCCTTATGGGAGAAGGTGGCCGAGCGAAGCTCGGTCGGATGAGGGGTGTTCCAGCTTGGCACCCACAGCGCTCCGGCTAACACCCCTCAACCGTCTTGGCGCTGCGCGCCAATCCACCTTCTCCCGCAAGGGGAGAAGGAAGAAGGCGCCGTCGGTCAGGTCAGGTGTTGAACTTGAACAGCATGATGTCGCCGTCCTGGACGACATACTCCTTGCCTTCGTCGCGCGCCTTGCCGGCTTCCTTGGCGGCCACTTCGCCACCCAGCGCGACGAAGTCGTTGTAGGCGATGGTCTGGGCGCGGATGAAGCCACGCTCGAAATCGGTGTGGATGACGCCTGCCGCTTGCGGCGCCTTGGCGCCCTTGTGCACGGTCCAGGCGCGCGTTTCCTTTGGCCCGACGGTGAAATAGGTGATGAGCTGCAAAAGCTCGTAGCCGGCGCGGATCACCTTGTTCAAGCCTGGCTCCTCAAGGCCCAACGTTGCCAGGAATTCCATTTCCTCGTCGTCGCTGAGCTGCGCGACCTCGGCTTCGATCGCTGCCGAAATCACCACGGTACGGGCGCCTTGCGCGGCAGCCATCTGTTCGACCGCTTTGGTGTGCGAATTGCCGGCGGCGGCGTCGGCCTCTGCGACATTGCAGACATAGAGAACGGGGTGCGACGTCAGCAGGTTCAGCCCCTGCAGGATGCGCAGATCCTCCGCGGAGATACCTTTGAGCAGAATGCGGGCTGGCTTGCCGGCCTGCAGGAGTTCAAGAGCGGCTTCCATCATCGGAAGCACGGTCAACGCCTCCTTGTCCTTGCCGGAAGCGCGCTTGCGGAACTGCACGATGCGGCGCTCGAGGCTGTCGAGGTCGGCGAGCATCAGCTCGGTCTCGACCGTCTCGGCGTCGGCGACGGGATCGATGCGGCCCTCGACATGGGTGATGTCATCATCCTCGAAGCAGCGCAGCACATGGACGATGGCGTCGACCTCGCGGATGTTGGCCAGGAACTGGTTGCCCAGCCCTTCGCCCTTCGAGGCGCCGCGTACCAAGCCGGCGATGTCGACGAAGGAGATGCGGGTCGGGATGATCTCCTTCGACTTGCCGATCGCCGCGATCTTCTGCAGACGCGGGTCGGGCACCGCCACCTCGCCGGTATTCGGTTCGATGGTGCAGAACGGATAGTTGGCGGCCTGCGCCGCCGCCGTCCTGGTCAGCGCGTTGAAAAGCGTCGATTTGCCAACATTGGGCAAGCCAACGATGCCGCATTTGAAACCCATTTTTATCCGGTCCTATTGGGAAATCGAAATTTGATGAGGGCTATGGGCGAAAGGGGTGACGAACGTCAAGCCCTTCGGCTCCGTTCACGCCGAAGCTCAATCCTTGCCGCCAAACAGCTTCTTCAGCATGGCAGCCATCGGGCCGGTTTGCGGCAGCTTGACCGCCGGCTGCTGTCGCGCCTGACGGACGTGGCTTTGCTGTTTCGGGCTCTGCTGTTTCGACCCCGCGTTTTCGCGTTCGGGCGTAGCACCGGTCTTGCGTTGGACGGCAACGCTGACCTTGTTCATGAAGCCGGACTCGTCCCCCCTGACGATCAAGTCGGCATGATCACCGATGGCGTCGAGCAGCGGCTCCAGCCATTCGCGATCGGCCTTGGCGAAATCGCCAAGCACATGATGCTGGACGAATTCCTTGACGCCCGGGTGGCCGACGCCGATGCGCACGCGGCGGTAAGCGTTACCGACATGGCCGTCGATCGAGCGGATGCCGTTGTGACCGCCGGCGCCGCCGCCGGTCTTCACGCGGACCTTGCCGTCGGCGAGGTCGATCTCGTCATAGAAGACTGTGAGCGCCGAGGGGGTGAGCTTGTAGAAGCGCAGCGCTTCGCCGATCGACTGGCCTGAATTGTTCATGAAGGTCTGCGGCTTGATCAGGATGATCTTTTCGCCGGCAAGCGTGCCTTCGGCGATCAGTCCCTGGAACTTCTTCGACCAGGGCGAAAAGGAATGGCGGCGGCCGATTGCGTCCGCCGCCATGAAGCCGACATTGTGCCGGTTGTTGGCGTATTTCGCGCCCGGATTGCCGAGGCCTGCAAACAGCAGCATCGTCACCTCCGGGCGGAAAGGGATTACTTCTCTTCGGCGGCAGGAGCCGCTTCGGGCTCAGCCGCTTCGACCGTCTCTTCCGCCTCCGGCTTCATCGCCGCGGAGCCGGCAATGGTCGCGACGGTGAAGTCGCGGTCGGAGATCACCGGCTTGACGCCGGCCGGCAGCTTGACCGCCGAGATATGGATCGAATCGCCGATATCGGTGCCGGTGAGATCGACGGTGATGAATTCCGGGATCGCATTGGCCGGGCAGTGGAACTCGACTTCGTGACGCACGATGTTGAGCACGCCGCCGCGCTTGATGCCGGGCGACTTGTCCTCGTTGATGAAGTGGACCGGCACGTCGACATTGACTTCGGTGTCCTTGCCGATGCGCAGGAAGTCGACATGGACCGGGAAATCCTTGACCGGGTCGAGCTGGAAGTCCTTGGGCAGGACCTGGATCTTCTTGCCGTCGACATCGATCGTGGCGATCGTGGTCAGGAACCCGCCGCCATGGATCTTGTAGTAGATGTCCTTGTAGGTCAGCGCAATCGCCAGGGGAGGCTGCTTGTCGCCGTAAATTACTGCAGGCACTTTACCGTTGCGGCGAACTGCACGGGCGGACCCCTTACCGACCTGTTCGCGCGCTTCGGCCTTGAGCTCGTAAGTATCGCTCATGGCATTTCCTTTCGCGTTGTTCTGGAGCGTTCGCGGCCGGCGAGGTGCCTGGGCCGTAAACGTCGAAAGCCGTCATGGCCTTACATGATCTGGTCCAAAATCTTTTTTGGGATCACGCAGGCCCGGACAGCCTTCCGCCGCGTTGCCTCCAAGGGTGTCTACGCGGGTGGCGGCTCTATAGCGGAAGGCGGGGCGGGGTGCAAGCCGTTGGGGGTGGGCAGTATCTCACCTGAATTTTCGGCGGTGCGGGGGCCCAGGCTCTGTGACCGGGAGCAATACGACCGAAACGAACAGGAATAAGCGCCCAGCCGCTGCGTCGTCCGGCTCAGGTGATCCCGGTCACATCCTCACCAGACCGAGGCCGGCAAAAGCCAAGGCGATTCCTGAGGCGATGGTTCGCGCCTGGTTCCAGAACTGCCATCGTTGTGAATAATCCTGCCAGATATGGCGCGCAGTCTCGATATCGTCGGGAATGGCAGTTGCGGCCAATGCCTCGTTCATTGGCACGTTCACCGTCAATGTGAGGAAAAGGCCTGATGTCAGATAGACGAGCGCTGCCGCCGCGAACCAAAACGCAGGCGACTTGCGGCCATCGAAACGCATCGCGGCAGCCGTGAGCCCCAGGACGACCGGCGTCAGAAAGAATGCCGGAAAGAACACGGCGTTGCGAACCGACGCATTCATCGCTTGCATTGCCTCGATTGCCACGCGCGGATCAGTCTGATCGAGGCCCCACATTGTGGAGCAGACCCAAGCGTAGAAAAATCCAAAAATCGCTCCGCAAAAGATGATCGATGTGATCGACAGTCCTACCACTATCCCAGGCATCGCTGCTTCCACCAAACCGTATCGCCGTGTACGCTTTTGCATATACGTACAAACGTGTACGGTTTTGGTCAAGCAGTTTCCAAGCTTGGCAGTTTCGCAGATTGGCAGTTTCGGAGATTGGAATGCGCGAGGACACCAAGGCTGCGCGTCGAGCACAGATCGAGAGGGCAGCCTACAAGCTTCTCAAGGAGAGAGGCTATGGCGGGACTTCCATGCTTGGCATAGCCAAAGAGGCAAAGGCGTCAAACGAAACTCTCTATCGCTGGTATGGCGATAAGAAGGGCTTGTTCAAGACGATGGTCGAGAACAATGCAAGGACGACGAAAGCGGCACTGGATGCGGCAATCAGGGACGAAGCCGATCCTCTGGTAACCCTTGAGGATGTTGCTCCGATCCTCCTTTCGATGCTGCTTGGCGAGCGGGCAATTTCCCTTAACCGCGCGGCTGCTTCTGACGAGAGTGGCGAATTGGGTGCGACGATTGCCGCAGGTGGTCGCGATTCGGTATTCCCGCTGATCGAGAAACTGATCCAGCGCGGCTTGGAGAGCAGCGCGCTCGCCGCGCCATCTGCACGCATCGCGGCCGATTGGTTCTTGAACCTGCTGATTGGTGATCTGCAGATCCGGCGGGTCATTAGCACGCTGCCGGTTCCTTCAGACAAGGATGTCCATTCGAGAGTGGTTGCCGCGATCAGTGCATTTAGAAAGCTCTGCAGCACATGACGGCAAAATTGCTCGATCTGTGGTTATGCATAGGGCGAGCAGGAATAGGTCGGTTTCCAAGGCCATGCATGGAGGCTTGGCGCTACGCGGCGATCCTGACCGGCTCGAAGTCTATGTCGAGAACCGAATCCAACTGCCGGTCCATGAAACGCTCAGGGATGCTCTTCACCAGCAAGTTGCGGAGAGGGACGACAATCGGGTTCCGCAATTGCGCAACTCCGGCGTAAAAACGCGATTCGGATGCAACGCGATGCGCCCTTTCGAGGCGACGCTTGTCATATTCGCGGATTGCCTGCCCGATCGGATGCCGTCCGAACAAAGCCGCAAGCACCGCCGCGTCTTCAATCGCGAGTCCCGCTCCCTGTCCCAGATCAGGGGTGACGGCATGGGCGGCATCGCCAAGCAGGGCCACCCTGCCGCGGGTGAACGCAGGCATTGGGTCGAGATCGAGAATGTCCGTCCAGATCATCGAGCCGGCAGGTGTCCGATCGAAGATTTCCGGAATCGGATCGTGGAAACCGGAAAACATTGCGCGCACCTCGGCAAGATCGGCCTGCGCCAGTTTGGGATCGCCGACGCGGTCGGCGCCGCTGCAGGCAAACCAGTAGACTCTTTCGCCGGGAATCGCCGCTAGGCCGATCCGTTTGCCGGCCCCCCAGCTCTCGGTCAGGCGGGTGGGTCCATTCCTTGTGGAAGGCCTGGCGCGATTGCGCGCCAGCAGACATAACGCGCGAAGCGCTCCCTCGATTGCGGAAACAGCGCCTTGCGAACCACGGAGTGAATGCCATCGCAGGCGAGCACCAGATCGCTCCCCACGCTCTCCTCATTCGCGAAGCGTAGAACGATGCGATCACCCAAGTCACGTGCATCGACGCACTCCATATCGGTGTGAATTATCGAGTGGGGTAGCTGCGAAAGAAGGGCCTTGTGAAGGTCGCCTCGGTGCAGCACAGCCATGCTGAGATGACCGTATCGCTGGCTAAAGCGCTGAAAATCCGTCGATTGAAGAACCTGGCCTTTGTCGTCAAGAAGGTCGAGCCGGTGTATCGCCTGCGCATTGGCCACAACCGCATCGTAAAGCCCGAGCGTGCGCAGAGCCCGAAGCGCGTTGGCGCTCAGGCTGAGACCTGCGCCCAAAGGCTTCAATTCGCTCGCTTGCTCGAAAATCTCGACCTCCCAGCCAAGGAGCCGAAGCCCCTTGGCAAGCGAAAGTCCCGCAATCCCGGCGCCAACGATGACTGCCCGCATGACCTCCATCCCTGAGAATTCTGAGTAGCGCTGTGATTGGTGTATCCAATCCTGGCCTCGTTCTTAACGAGCGCCTTACAGCGCGAGTTCCCATCGAGTTGCCATTTCGCGCGGCCTGACTTGGGAGAAAGCCGAGGTCCAACCCAAGCTTCACCCTATCGTGGCGTCGTCCTCGATCTTCCTCGCTTCCTTCATGTTGGGAAGAAAAACCGTCAGCAGCCCGAGCAGCGGCAAATACGAGCAGACCTGAAAGACGAAATCGATGCCTTTCATGTCGGCGACGACGCCGAGCACGGCGGCGGCGATGCCGCCCATGCCGAAGGCGAAGCCGAAGAAGATGCCGGCGATCATGCCGACGCGACCCGGCACCAGTTCCTGGGCGAAGACGACGATGTTCGAGAAGGCCGAGGACAGGATCAGGCCGATCAGCACGGTCAGCACCATCGTCCATTCGAAATTGGCGTAGGGCAGGGCCAGCGTGAAGGGCAGGACACCGACGATCGAGAACCAGATCATCGGCTTCTGTCCGTAGCGGTCGCCGAACGGGCCGCCGAGCAGGATACCCAGCGCCGAGGCGCCGAGGAACAGGAACAGCATGACCTGCGACATCTGCACCGAAACGCCGAATTTATCGATGGCGTAGAAGGTGTAGTAGCTGGCGAGGCTGGCGACGTAGGCGTTCTTGGTCAGCACCAGCAAGGTCAGCACCGCCAGCGCGCCCATCACCTTGCGGCGCGGAAAGGGCGAGACGAAACTCGCCGCCTTGCGGTTGGCGAGCGAGGCGCGAAGACGGCTGTACCAGCCGCCGACCCGCCACAGCACGATGATGCCGATCAGCGAGCCGACGGCAAACCACGCTATGCTGGTCTGGCCGAAGGGCACGACGATGAAGGCAGCCAGCAGCGGCCCTATGGCTTGGCCGAGATTGCCGCCGACCTGGAACAGCGATTGCGCCAGGCCGAACCTGCCGCCCGAGGCGAAACGGGCGATGCGCGAGGATTCCGGGTGAAAGATCGCCGAACCGATGCCGATCAGCGACGCGCCGATCAGTAGCAGCGAATAATGTCCGGCATAGGCCAGCACGATCAGGCCGATCAGCGAGGCCGCCATGCCGTAAGGCAGCGAATAGGGCATCGGCCGCTTGTCGGTGACCATGCCGATCAGCGGCTGCAGCAATGAGGCCGTCACCTGGAAGGTGAAGGTCAAAAGGCCGATCTGCCAGAAATCGAGGCCGTAATTGTCCTTCAGCAGCGGATAGATGGCCGACAGCAGCGACTGCATGATGTCGTTGACACAGTGGCAGAAGCTCACCGCAAGAATGACGGTGAAGGCCGTCGCTTGCGCCGAAGTGTGGCTGGCCGTCGCAGGGGTGGCGACGGTGGTGGCTGTCGTGTCGGTCAAGGCATGCTCCGTGGACTTTTTGGCGGGCGCTCCCGCAGGCGTAGCCGGTTGCCTTATAAGTCACTTGCCGGGCGACTTCTTTCGTGGTTTGGTCCAATAGTTTCGCGAGTGGGCCATTACCCAATGCCGCACGGCAATGAAATCTTCAAAGCTGGCGACAGCGATCTCGGGCAGTTGCATGAGCGCCGCTGGCAGTGGCTGGAGCAGGCCGTCGGGCCAGCGGTGGCCCTGCCGACCGAATACCCCGACGGCTACCATGTGCCGCGGCACCGCCATAGCCGCAGCCAGTTGCTGCATGCGCTTGTCGGCGTGGTTCTGGTGACGACGCGACATGGGCGCTGGATGGTGCCGCCCGATCATGCCATGTGGATTCCCGCCGGCACCGAGCATTCCGTCGAGATGCTTGGCGACGTCAGCATGCGTTCGGTCTATGTGATGCCGGAGGCGATCCCCGGGTTGCCTGAAGGGCTGCGGGTCGTCGGCGTCACCGACCTCATGCATAGCCTGATCGTGGAATCGGAAAAGCTGCCACAGGGCGGCGAACTGGAAGGGCGCGGCGGGCTGATCATGAGCCTCCTGCTGCATGAAATCCCGAACCTGCCGGAACGGCCGCTCGGCCTGCCTTTTCCTTCAGATCCAAGGCTTGCGGCGCTGTGCCGGCGCTTCGTCGCAGCACCCTCGCCGCATGCGACGATCGACGAATGGGCCGATATCGTCGGCATGAGCCGGCGTTCCTTCACCCGTTCCTTTCATCGCCAGACTGGATTGTCGCTATCGACGTGGCGCCAGCAGGCCTGCCTGTTCGCGGCCTTGCCGCGGCTGGCGGACGGCGAGCCGATCACCAGGGTGGCGCTTGATCTCGGCTATGACAGCGTGCCGGCCTTCATCACTATGTTCAAGCGCATGCTGGGAGCATCGCCGCGCGGCTATATGCGCGGCGCGCGGGATGCCGGCGAAGGCGTTCGCCGGCCCAATGTGCCGGCGCGGCTGGAAGGTCCTGTAGCCTAGGAGCGGCGCGCCCGATGGTGGGCTTTGATACGTGCGAGAGCATCCCTATCGAGGGCTGAAAATCGTTTCGTGGTCGGTGCGCTAGTCGAACAGGCTCGACACCGATTCCTCGGTCGCCGTGCGCGAGATCGCCTCACCCATCAGGTCGGCGATGGAGATGACGCGGATGTTGCTGGTGTCGAGCACCGCCTGGGTCGGCTGGATGGAATCTGTAATGACCAGTTCCTGCAGCTTCGAGGCGCCGATGCGGGCGATGGCGCCGCCGGACAAAACGCCGTGGGTGGTATAGGCGGTGACGCTGGTGGCGCCGCCGGCAAGCAGCGCATCGGCCGCATTGCACAAGGTGCCGCCCGAATCGATGATGTCGTCGATCAGCAGGCAATCCTTGCCGCGCACGTCGCCGATGACGTTCATGACTTCCGATTCACCGGGGCGCTCGCGACGCTTGTCGACGATGGCAAGCTGGGCATCGATGCGCTTGGCGAGCGCACGGGCGCGGACCACGCCACCGACATCCGGCGACACGACCATGACATTGGCAAGCTGCTTGTATTTCGCCTTCACGTCGCGGGCCATGACCGGCACTGAAAACAGATTGTCGGTCGGGATGTCGAAAAAGCCCTGGATCTGGCCAGCATGGAGATCCAGCGTCAGCACGCGATCGACGCCCGCCCGCGTGATCATGTTGGCGACCAGCTTGGCCGAGATCGGCGTGCGGCCCGAGGCGCGGCGGTCTTGCCTGGCGTAGCCGAAATAGGGAATGACCGCCGTAATGCGCTTGGCCGATGAGCGCATGAAGGCATCGATCATGATGAGCAGTTCCATCAGGTGATCGTTGGTCGGGAACGAGGTGGACTGCAGGACGAAGACATCCTCGCCGCGCACATTTTCCTGGATCTCGACGAAGATCTCCTGATCGGCGAAGCGCCTGACGCTGGCTTTGCCCAGCGGGATGTTGAGATAGCGGGCGACCGCTTCGGCCAGCACTCTGTTGGAATTGCCCGCGAAAAGCTTCATGCACCGTTCCTGGTGAAGGATGGAGACTCTGGCAGACTCTCTTGAGCCTCTTAAGTCGGGCTTTTAGCGGCCCGTGCCGGTATTGCAAGCGTCGTGATCGGGAATCCGCCGGCTAATCTCAATAAACGTTTACGGCGAGGGCAGCCTGCAACGTGTCAGCCCGCCTGACCGCCAAGCCATGTGGCAAACTGGTCGATCGTCTGATCGGCGATCGCCTGCATGGTCTCCGGCGCGACAGCAGCCCAGCCTTCGCCACCATTGACCGACGGCGCCTTCTGCTGGCCGTTGATGCGATGCAGCCGGTTGCCTGCCGGGTCATAGACGTCCCAGACATAGATGACGGTGGTATCCTTACCTTCCGACATCGTCGAGAAATAGCCTTTCAGCACGTGCGTTGGGGTCTGCCCGGCGCTGCCTGCCAAGATGATGCCGCGCTGCTTGGCTCGCGTCTGAAGCTCCGCGGTCAACGGTGTGGCGGCTTCTACCGACGCGCCGACGATCGGCGCCACCTGCAGGCGGGTTCGTGCGATGACGGCGGCGCTTTTTGCGGGCGGCACGGTCGTGGTTGCGGGCTGTGCAGGGGCGGAAGGTTGTGCCGTCGCGGAAGGCTGCGGTGCTGCAGCCGTGCCGGCTGCGGGCACGGCCTGTGTCGACTGCGGGGCTATGGCCGAGGGTTCGAGAACGTCCTTCGCATTGGTGCAGGCGGCCAACGCCAGCGCCGCGAGCAATGACACGGTCGTCACATGCGATCGCCTCATTTGCCTCAAAACTCCTTGGCGATGAACGCCCTTTGAATCCCTATCATTATGGATTCACTGCACGATCAAGTCGAGATCATGGCGGGACAGCGGCTTCGGCTGCGATTCGGTCGTCAGATAGGTGCGGCCAAGCGTCATCGCGGTCTCGGTTTCGGAGTCCATGATGATCATGTGGGCGAACAGCGTCATGTTTGGCGCGATGGGCTCGGGATTGCCCTGATAAAACATCGGCATGTCCATCCATGACGGAGTGAAGCGGGCGCCGAGCGAATAACCGCAGGCATTGAGACGGTGCTTGGTCAAATTGTGCGCCTCGAGTGTGCGGGCATGCGCGTCGAACACATCGCCGAAGGTATTTCCGGGCGTCATCGCCTTCTCGACGGCCAGAAGCGCGGCGCGCGCCGCATCGAACAGTTCCTGGTGACGTTTCGACACTTTGCCGGTCAGCACCGTGCGCATCATCGCCGCATGATAGTGGTGGAAGACGCCGGCCCATTCGAGCGTCAGCTGGTCGTTCTTGGTCAGCTTGCGGCGGCCGGCCTTGTAGCGGCAAAGCAGTGCGTCCACCCCCGAGCCGATGATGAACTCATTGGCCGGATAGTCGCCGCCACCAGCAAAGATTGCGCCCTGCATGGCGGCAAGGATCAAGGCTTCGTCGCCACCCTGCTTGATCAGTGGCAGGGCCGCGTCCAGCGCGTCGTCAGCGAGGCTCGCGGCCTTTTCCGCCTTGGCGATCTCGGCCGGGCTCTTGAACAGGCGCAGCCGGCTCACGATGCCGGAAGCGTCGGCGATCTGGCCAAAGGTTTGCAATTGTTCGTCCAGGCGCCGGCCATTGTAGGCGGTCAGGCCGTGGGTGTCGTATTCGACGCCGATGCGGGCGCCGAGCAGGTCGAGGTCGTTGAGCAAATTGCGCAGGTCAATCGCCGGATTGGCGCCGTCGCGGTCGGTCCACAGCACGATGTTGTCGATGATCGAGGTGTGGCGCGCCTGGCGCAGATCGGCCGAGCGCGTCAGCAGGATCATCGAACCGTCTGCCTTCACCACCAGGCACTGGAAGAAGCAGAAGCCGAACGTATCGTAGCCGGTCAGCCAGTACATGCTCTCCTGCGCAAACAGCAGGACGGCATCGAGCTTCTTTTCGGCGATCTCGATCATCAGCCGATCGCGCCGCGCGTCAAATTCCGACCGTTCGAAATGCAGCGCCATTATTCTGTCTCCAAAACGATTGCCGAAATCTGCCGCCCGTAATCCGGCTCGTTGCGATGCGTGGTGCGCCGGTAGGAATAGAACAGATCCTCCTCGGCGTAGGTGCAGCGGCTAAGCCCGTCGGCGGTGACGCCAGCCCGGCTTAGCCGATCGACCGTATAGAGGTTCAGGTCGAACATTGCATGTCCCGACTTCGCCGACGGCGCGAAGTAGCGGATGTTGTTGGCATCGGCCTCGACGAAGCGGGCGACGAATTCCGCCCCGACCTCATAGTTTTCTGGGCCGATGGAAGGACCGAGAACGGCGACGATGCGCTCGCGCCGGGCGCCGAGGCCTTCCATCGCTGCAATGGTATTTTCCAGCACGCCTGACAAGGCGCCCTTCCAGCCGGCATGGGCCGCACCGATGATACGCGCCTCCACATCGGCGAACAGGACCGGTCCGCAATCGGCGGTCGAGGCGCCGACGGCGATGCCCGGCCGGTCGGTGACGATGGCGTCGGCCCTTGGCCGCTCGCCGGGAAAAGGCTCCCTGGCGATGACGACGTCGGGCGAATGGATTTGGTGGGCGGTCAAGAGATGGGTTGAAGGCACGCCCATCCAGTCGGCGACGCGGCGGCGGTTCTCGGCTACCTGCGTCTGGTCGTCGCTCGAGCCGGTGCCGATGTTGAGGCCCTGATAGATGCCGCTGGAGACGCCGCCGACGCGGGTGAAATAGCCGTGGCGAATGCCTTGCGCCCGCGCCTTCTCCAGCAAGTGCGACCGAACGGGATCCGGTTTGGTCTGATTCAGCATGGCGGCGTTGTTGTCCGTGTGGGCGATTTCGTCAAGCTACAGTCCAAAGATGGGCGAAAGTCCAAAGTTGGGCGACAGTCGGAAGTTGGGAGAGTGGGAGAGGCGGCAGCGAAAAGTCAATCCGCTGGTGCAAAGGGCGGAACGGCGATTTCGGCAGGCAGGACGGCAAGCACCTTGAAGAGGTCACCCATGGCTTGCGGGCCGGCGAGGCGCTCGACCTCGCCTGCAATCTTTTCGCGAGCCGCCTCATCGGCATTGGCGCCGAGTTGGCCGGCGCGTTCGAGAAGGCCCATTTCCACCAGGAATTCGCCTTGCGTGGAGAGATGGGCATCGAGGCCGTGCGCCCGCACAATCGCGGCAAGGGCGGCGAAATCGACATGGGCGGTGAGATCGGCTTCGCCCGGATTGGCCAGCACATCTTCGTGATCGTGCTTGCGCAAGGCCTGCAACGTGTCGCCGATCCCTGGCCGGAGATAGCCATAGTCGAGGAATAGGCCAGCGCCACCGAGCTCGGCCAATCGCTCAGCGATGGTCGCCATCAGCGCGGCTCGGGCCGGCGCGACCTCGACAATCGCGCCCTGTGGCGCATTTTCGGCGTCGTTCGGCAACAGCGTCGGATCGACCGAGCCGGCGCCGGCGAAGAAGTGCAATTCGTCCGCGCCGTCGAGGCCGATCATCCGTTCGCGCCAGCCTGTTCCGGCGCGGACGAACTGTCGGATGGGCACAGCGTCAAACAATTCGTTGCCGACGATGAAAAGCGGGGTCTGCGGCAGCGTGCCCGTGCTTTCGTGCCAACCGATCGTGGCCGGCGTGGCGGCAAGCGTTTGCTTTTGGACATCTATCAGCCGCGGGCTGGTCTCGACCATGGCGAAGGATGCGCCGGCGGTCAGCGCCGGATCGAGCCGCGAAAGCGTGCGCAGCATGTCCTTCATCAGCGTGCCGCGGCCAGGACCGATCTCGGCGATGGTGACCGGCATCGGCCGGCCGGTCGCCAGCCAGGCTTCGTAGAGCCAGACAGCGACCAACTCGCCGAACATCTGGCTGATCTCCGGCGCGGTGACGAAGTCGCCGGCAGCCCCGAACGGTTCGCGCGTCGTATAGTAGCCGTCCTGCGGATCGAACAGGCAAAGCGCCATGTATTGGTTGACCGGGATCGGTCCCGCCGCACCGATCAGCTCGACGATGCGGGTTTTCAGCCGGGTCATACCGGCTGGGGCTGTGTTACCGGCTTTGCAGTCGCCATCGCCCAGACGCCGGCAAGCACCATTGGTAGCGACAGCACCATGCCCATGGTCAGCCAGCCGGTGCCGAGGAGATAGCCGAGCTGCTGATCGGGCTCGCGGAAGAATTCGACGACGATGCGCGAGAGACCGTAGCCGCAAATGAAGGCGCCGCCGACGAAGCGCGGCGTCTTTAGCTTGAGCCTGGAATGGGTGAGGAAGCGCAGGATCAGGAACAGCACCAGGCCCTCGAGCAGCGCCTCGTAGATCTGGCTCGGATGGCGTGCAAATGGGCCGCCATTGGGAAATTCGACCGCCCATGGAACATCGGTCGGCCTGCCCCAGAGTTCGGAGTTGATGAAATTCGCCATGCGAACGAGGCCAAGGCCGACCGGCACGCCAGCTGCAACCACGTCGAACAGCGACCATGTGCGGATGCCGCGCGACCAGGAAAACAGCGTCATGGCGAGAATGACGCCGAGCAGGCCGCCATGGAACGACATGCCGCCTTGCCAGACGGCGAGTATATCGAGCGGGTGGGCGATGTAGCGTGGCAGGTCGTAAAACAGCACGTAGCCAGTGCGTCCGCCAAGCACCACGCCGATGGCCGCCCATACGATGAAGTCGTCGAGATCCTCAGGCTTCATAGGCACGGTGCCGTCGGGCCAGAGCCTTGCATTGGTGACGAGCCGCTTGGCATACCACCAGGCGAAGAGAATGCCGACGATGTAGCCGACGCCATACCAATGCACCGCCAGCGGTCCGATCTGGACGATGACCGGGTCAATGTTGGGGAAGGGCAGGGCCGCCAGCGGCAGCATAAGATACTCGCTCAACAGGATCTCCCGGTTGCGGATCACGTTCGGGCGCGGACCATGCGGCAGGGTTTTGGCGGGGTCAAGGCGACGTGGATGCTTGCATTCCGGGTCGCGCGCCACTACGTCAAATCGACCAAGCGAGGATTTGCCATGTCGACCGGACCGAACCGCATTCTCGATGAATTCGCCAAGCTGATGACCGACGCCGCGGGTGCCGCGCAAGGGGTGCGGCGCGAAGTAGAAACCGCTTTCAAGGGGCAGGCCGAGCGCGTTCTCAACTCGATGGACCTGGTGCAGCGCGAAGAATTCGAGGCCGCACGCGATATGGCGGCGAAGGCCAGGGAAGAAAACACCCGCCTTGCTGCGCGCCTCGAAGCGCTTGAGGCAAAGCTCACCGAATTGACCGGGCAGGCCGCGCCTGCGGCTGCGGCAAAGCCCAGATCAAAAAAATAATCGTTAAACTTTTCCACAAAGCACAATCGCAAAAAGCGCTTTGACGTGAATCGCTTACCGGCATTGCGTGAATCTTCGTGACAGAGGCTTTCCACATGCGAATGACGCAGTGCGAAAAATTGGGCTGGTCACGCGACTCCCGATCAATAGACTGAATTTGTTGCATGATTCGAAGCAGGGTCATGCGCCGGGCGGTGGGGTCCGGTCTGGGGTCTTTGCGTTGACGAAGTCCCGGCCGTCCGAGTTCTAGACAAGATTGTTCGTTGTGTGTGCCCGCGGAGCGTGTGGCGCTCACTAGAGCGACGTGCGTCCACTTGGACGCACAAAGTACGCTCTAGAACTTTGAACGTTCGCATCGTGCTTTCCGAAAATCGAACCGATTTTCGGGCCGTTGCGAAGGAACGACAGGAAGCATTCCATGGAACTTCTCGAACTCGACCTCTCTCGCGAAATTCATCCGGTGGATGTTATCGAGCAGGTGGCCCACAACAACGACTGGTCCTTCGAACGGGCCGGCGACGACGAGATTTCGATTTCGGTTGCCGGAAGCTGGACCGACTACCACGTCTCATTTTCCTGGATGGAGGATTTCGAGGCGCTGCATCTGGCCTGCGCTTTCGACATCAAGGTGCCGGAGGCGCGCGCGCTCGAAGTGATGCGGCTGCTTTCGCTGATCAACGAGCAGATGCTGTTCGGCCATTTCGACCTCTGGGAACAGGAAGGCGCGATCATGTTCCGCCAGTCGCTGCTGCTTGCCGGTGGGGTCGAGCCGTCGAGCCAGCAGGTCGAGGTGCTGTTGTCGTCGGCGCTGGAAGCCTGCGAATGCTATTTCCAGGCGTTCCAGTTCGTCGTCTGGTCGGGAACCTCGGCCAAGGAGGCGCTGGCCGGCGTCCTGTTCGAGACCTATGGAAACGCCTGAGCCAGGTCCTGACCATCAATGAGCTCGAGCAGCCAGCGCAAGCCCGAGATCAGCTTCGCCGATTTCGACCGTGTCGATATCCGCGCCGGCACGATTATCGAAGCCGAGCCGTTTCCCGAGGCGCGAAAGCCGGCGATCAAGCTGAAGATCGATTTCGGCGCTGACATCGGTGTGAAGAAATCGTCGGCGCAGATCACCAAATATTATGCGCCCGAGACGTTGGTCGGCCGGCAGGTCTTCGCGGTGGTCAATTTTGCGCCGCGGCAGATCGGCCCCTTCATGTCGGAAGTGCTGACGCTTGGCTTTCCCGACGAGGAGGGCGCCGTCGTGCTTGGCGCGATCGAACGCAAGGTGCCGGATGGCGGCCGATTATTTTAGCTTCGTCATCCACGGGCGAAGCGGACGCGCAACCCCGAGAATCCATGCCGTAGCAGTGGTCGAAGAGTAGGACGGTCCAGAATCGCGTTGTTCTGGCCGCTCCTGTGGGGCAAGTGCGGCTCGTCGCCTCAACCCAACAAGTTCTTCACCGAAGGGGTCGCTCGCAGGTCACGGCATGGATCCTCGGGTCTGCGCGTCGGCTTCGCCGCCGCTTCGCCCGTGGATGACGAAAGGTGGTGTCAGTTTGCGCGTGGTGCCCAGCGCCTCTTCAACCGTCTCCAGAAACATTTCCGCGCAGGCTTTCCAGCTATAGCGCATTGCCCGTTCGCGCGCCTCAGCGCGGTCGACGTGGAGCGCGGCGAGCGCTGCCTCACGCAAATCATTCGACACCGCTCCGCCAACCCCGTCGCCGACAATGTCGATTGGCCCCGTCACCGGATAGGCTGCGACCGGCGTGCCGCTGGCCAGCGCCTCGATGATGACATTGCCGAATGTGTCGGTGCGGCTGGGGAAGACGAAGACATCGGCCGAGGCGTAGATCTCGGCCAGTTCGTCATTCGGGCGGTGGCCAAGGAAATGGGCAGCGGGGTATCTGGCCTTGAGCCTGGCCAACTCCGGCCCCTCGCCGACGATCACCTTGCTGCCGGGCAGGTCGAGATCGAGGAAGGCGGCTAGGTTCTTTTCGATCGCGACGCGGCCGACGCAGAGGAAGATCGGTCCCTTGAGCCCCAGATCCTTCCTCTTGTCCGGCCGGAAATGGTCGGTGTCGACGCCGCGCGTCCACGGCCTCAGCTTGGTGAAGCCGCGCGCCGACAGATCGTCCGCCAGCGACTGGGTGGCGACCAGCGTGCCCTGTCCGGAATTGTGGAAATCGCGAAGCCAGCGGTAGGCCCAGGCCTCCGGTATAGGCAGCCGCGCGCTAAGATATTCCGGGAAGCGCGTGTGATAGCTCGTCGTGAACGGCCGGCCTGCCTTGCGACAATAGCGCCGCGCCATGATGCCGAGCGGGCCTTCGGTGACGATATGGATATGATCGGCATTGCGCACTTCGATCAGGCGCGCGACATGGCCCGGCGTCGTCAGCGCCAGCCGGATGTCCGGATAGGTCGGCAGGGGCAAGGTGCGAAAGATGTTCGGGGTCAGGAAGTCCGTCTCGACGTCGAAGGATTTCAGGGTTTCCGAAAGCCGTTCCAGCGTGTGGACGACGCCGTTGACTTGCGGGCGCCAGGCGTCGGTGACCATCAGGATGCGCATAGCAGCCCTTTGCTTGAAATGTCGTCGGTTTCCTTGATGCGAGGCCGCAAGGCCGAATCAATCAGGATCGCACGCTTCATGCGCGCTCTTCAGCATGGTTTCATGACGGGCCGATGAAGGCGCAAACCGGCGGTCGTCCGCAGCTGCCAGAAAAGCAGCGCGTCGTCCCGAAAATCGAATTCGATTTTTGCTGCGCTGACCTTCGGTTCGGAAAGCACGGTGCGTAGGTTCAAAGCGTTAGAGCGTACTTTGTGCGTCCAACTGGACGCACGTCGCTCTAATCAGGCCGGAACCTTGATGACGGCGCGCAAGCCGCCGAGCGGGCTCTTGTCCAGCATGATATCGCCGCCATGGCTGCGGGCTATGTCGCGTGCGATGGCAAGGCCAAGGCCGGTGCCGCTGGTGTCGAGGTTGCGGGCCTCGTCAAGCCGCACGAAAGGCTTGAACACGTCCTCGCGCTTTTCGGGCGGAATGCCCGGACCGTCGTCGTCGATGGTGACGAGCAGCGAGCCGCGGCCATGGTTGGCGTTGATTTCAACCGTCTTGGCGTAACGGAAGGCGTTGCCGACGATATTGGACAACAGCCGGGCAAAGGCGTGGGGCCGCACATGCACATTTGGATCGCCGGCGAGCGCGGTCGACAGTTTGCGCTTGCGCAGCGTGGCCTCCTCGCCCAGCTTTTCGAAATACGCTTCAAGATTGAAACGGCCGGCGTCTTCCGTTGCCTCGCCGCGAGCAAAGGCGAGATAGCCTTCCAGCATAGACTGCATGTCATCGATGTCCTGGCCGAGCGCCTCGGTGTCGGCCTTGGTCCCGGTCAGCGCAAGCTGCAGCTTGAAGCGAGTGAGGATGGTTCTCAAATCGTGGCTGACGCCGGTCAGCATAGCGGTGCGCTGTTCGAGCTGGCGTTCGATGCGTTCGCGCATCTGGATGAAGGCAAAGCCGGCGCGGCGGACCTCCTCGGCGCCGCGCGGACGGAAATCGCGCGGCATCGGCCGGCCCTTGCCGAAACTTTCGGCGGCCTCGGCCAGCGTCAGGATCGGCCGGATCTGGTTGCGCAGGAAAGGGATGGCGATCATCAGCAGCACCAGCGAGGTGCCGACCATCCAGATCAGGAAAATGTGCGTGTTCGAGGCATAGGCCTGGCTGCGGCGCACGAAGGCGCGCAGCACCTTGCCCTCGAGCTGGACGCGGACCTCGATGATATTGGAATTGCCGACCGTGTCGATCCAGAACGGCCGGTTGATCTGATGGGTGATCTCGGACGAGAGAATTTCGTCGAGGATCGAGAAGAACGGCTTTGGACCGGGCGCTGGCAGCGGATCGGGCGGAAGCAAGTCGATCTTCAGCTGCATGCGATCCTGCGCGATGCGGATGATATTGGCGTAGTCGGCGTCGTTCGGATAGGTTTCAACCAGGTCGACGATCGCGGCAATGTCGCGGACCGTGGCCTGCGACAGGCGCTGCGTCACAGTCTGCCAGTGGCGTTCCATGAAGACAAAGGCGAGGACCGATTGCAGCAGGATCATCGGTGCAATGACGATGATCAGCGAGCGGGCATAGAGCCGCTTCGGCATGTAAAGCGAAACGAGGCGCCAGAACCGTTTCCAGGCAAGCGGCACCGCCTTCAGCGCCCGCCTGGCGCGAGCGCTCAAGCCGCTATCTTCCGGCCGTTCCAGTTGCGTGGTCGCCATTCGCCCTTTTTGCCCATCTGCAGCTCAACAAGGGACCCGCAAGCGCAGTGCTGCGCTTGCAATTTTCGACTTTATGCATGTCGTCGTCCCAAAACCGCTTCGCACTTTTCGGCGACATGCATTGCGGCAGTCTATTCCACGCTGAGCCGATACCCAATACCACGCACGGTCTGCAGCCAGACCGGGTTGGACGGATCGCGTTCGATCTTGCGGCGCAGCCTGTTGATCTGGACGTCGATGGTGCGCTCGCCGACTTCGGACTCGTCGCCGACAAGTTCATGGCGCGGTATCGTTTCGCCGGCCCGCGCCGCGAAGATCGCCAGGATCTCCTGCTCGCGGTCCGTCAGCTTCAGAGCCTCGCCGCCGCGCTTGAGCTCCCGCCTGGCGATCTGGAAGGTGTAAGGGCCGAAGACCAGTTGCTCGACCTTGGGGGTCGTTGCCGGACCGCCGCGGCGCAGGATGTTGTTGATGCGCAGGATCAATTCGCGGGGATCGAAAGGCTTCGGCAGATAGTCGTCGGCGCCGGCCTCGAGCCCGGTGATCCGGCTGTCGGTCTCGGAAAGCGCGGTAAGCATCAGGATCGGCACGTTCTTGGTCGCCCGCAGCGCCTTGGCGAGGTCGACGCCGGTTTCGCCCGGCATCATTATATCGAGCACGAGCAGGTCGAAATCGAGGCCGGCGAGCTTGCGCCGCGCTTCGCCGGAATTTCCGGCAACGGTGACGCGAAAGCCGTTTTCGGTCAGATATTGTTTGAGAAGATTGCGGATACGGGTATCGTCATCGATCACCAGCAGATGCGGCGCATCATCATCCGGTGCTGCCGGTTGATCAACCCTTTCAATGGTCTCCATGGCTTTTCCCTGACATTTTTGCGGGCACAATGTCGATCTGCGCCCTTAGTTCCGGATTGACCATCGCTTCCAGGAAGCGTTCGATCAAGGCGCGTTCGGTGGCTCCGAAATCTTCCAATGCAGCATGGATGCGGCGCGACTGTGGCCGTGCCAGCGCCAGCGCCAAGGCGCGGCCCTTGGCCGTCGGATAGAGTTCGCGCTGGCGGCGGTCGCGCGGGCCCTGCAACTGGACGACATGATCGGTGTCGATCAGTTGCTTGAGCACGCGTGCCAGGCTCTGCTTGGTGATCTTCAGCACGTCGAGGAGTTCGGCGACCGTCAGGCCCGGCCTGCGATTGACGAAATGCAGAACCCGGTGATGGGCGCGGCCGAAGCCATAATCGGACAGGATCTGGTCCGGATCGGAGGTAAAATCGCGATAGGCGAAGAAGAACAATTCGATGATGGCAAAGTCGATGCCGTCCTCGTCGGTGACCGCCGTCCTGATCGGTTTTCCGGCTGGGTGGCTGCGATCCGTCATCTTTTCTCCGTGCGAAAGGGAAATTATGTCAGTACTATTGACGTAATTTCCCGGCAATGGTAATTTTTGACAAGCTTTTCGGCGGATTGCGAACGAAAAGGCAAGGGAAAGCCGTTTTTCCGGAACTTCCTGTGTTTGCCAGACCTTATATATCCGCCTACGCTTCGAGATACCGGCCGCCCGGTGCGGCTGATAAGAAACGCGCAACGACACAACGATGTGCGGGCGGCCGCC
Source organism: Mesorhizobium mediterraneum (assembly GCF_002284565.1). Lineage (GTDB taxonomy): Bacteria > Pseudomonadota > Alphaproteobacteria > Rhizobiales > Rhizobiaceae > Mesorhizobium > Mesorhizobium mediterraneum. The sequence goes on from NZ_NPKI01000046.1 coordinate 22,554, forward strand.
CGCGGGAGGTTACCATGGCATCCGTTCCCTTTGACCAAATGGACGGCTTTATCTGGATGAACGGCGAGTTCGTCAAATGGGCCGACGCCAAGATCCACGTGTTGACCCATGGCCTGCACTACGCCAGCGCGGTGTTCGAGGGCGAGCGCGCCTATGGCGGCGAGATTTTCAAACTGACCGACCACAGCGAGCGCCTGCATGAATCGGCACGTCTGCTCGGCTTCAAGATTCCCTATTCGGTTGCCGAGATCGACGACGCCTGCCGCACGCTGTTGAAGAAGCAGGGCTTTCAGGATGCCTATGTCCGGCCGATCGCCTGGCGCGGCAGCGAACAAATGGGCGTTTCGGCGCAAAACAGCCGGATCAACTGCGCCATCGCCATCTGGCAGTGGCCGAGCTATTTCGATCCGGCACAGAAGCTGAAGGGCATCCGTCTCGATCTGGCCGAATGGCGCCGCCCCGATCCGCGCACTGCGCCGTCGAAATCGAAGGCTGCCGGCCTCTACATGATCTGCACCATGTCCAAGCATGCCGCCGAAGCCAAGGGCTATGCCGACGCCATGATGCTCGACTGGCGCGGCCAGGTTGCGGAAGCGACCGGCGCCAATATCTTCTTCGTCAAGGACGGCAAGATCCACACACCCACCCCCGACTGCTTCCTCGACGGCATCACCCGCCGTACAGTCATTGGTCTTGCCAAGGATCGCGGCTTTGAGGTGATCGAGCGCACCATTATGCCGGAAGAGCTCGAAGGCTTCCAGCAGTGCTTCCTCACCGGGACCGCGGCCGAGGTGACGCCCGTTTCAGAGATCGGTCAATACCGATTCGAGGTGGGTGAAATCGCCAAGACTCTGATGAACGACTATTCTGCGGCCGTTCAACCCAAGCATGCGATCGCCGCAGAATAACGAAAGTCACAGCTTTTTTAACAAGTAGGGGCAGTTTTCGGGCTGCCCCTTTTATTTAAGCACTTCTGCATTTGACTTTCGTCCAATTCGGCGTCTCATGATGGTGTCGGCCCGGGAGGCTGGCAGCTATGGAGGGACTGGTAACATGGACATGAACACGCTTCTTCCGATCATTATTCAGGTGATTACGGGTATCATCGGTGGTCAGGCGGTTGGCGCGGCGATCAAGACAGCGGCAATGGGTCAGCTTCCCAAAATTCTGGGCGGCGCCGTTGGCGGCGTCGGCGGCGCGGCGATCCTCGGCAGCCTGCTCGGCGGCGGTACGATCGATCCGGCTGCAGCCGCAGCGGCAACTAGCGGATTGGGCAGCGCGCTGAATCTGCAAAACATCGTCGGCGGTGCTGGTGGTGGCGCCATTCTGACGGCCATCATCGGCGCGGTCATGAATGCGATGAAGAAGTAAGCTTGGCGGTTTCGGGCTTTCGCATGGGCGGCTTCGGCCGCCCATTTCTTTTGTGTCCGTGCCAACGGTGGACGCCGTTTGCATGTGTCTCTACATCAGGGGCGACACAGCGAAAGGACGATCATGGGTCAGCTCAATGCCAGTATCGTGCCGGTCACGGCCTTCCAGCAAAACTGCACCATCCTCTTCGACATGGACGACAGACAAGGCGTCGTCGTCGATCCGGGCGGCGACATCGACAAGGTGCTGGCGGTGCTAAAGGATAACGCGATCAACGCCGGCGCGATCTGGATCACGCATGGTCATATCGACCATGCCGGCGGCGCCATGGAGCTGAAGGAGGCGCTCGGCGTCCAGATCATCGGCCCGCATGAGGCCGACCGTCCATTGCTTGCCAACCTCGAGAACCAGGCAAAACTCTACGGCATCACCGATCCGGTGCGCAATTGCATGCCCGACCGCTTTCTCAGCGAAGGCGATACCGTCTCGTTCGGCCAGCACGCGTTCGAGGTCTTTCATTGCCCGGGTCACGCGCCCGGCCATGTCGTCTACTACAATCGCGCTGCGAAGTTCGCCCATGTTGGCGACGTGCTGTTCCGTGGGTCTGTCGGGCGCACCGACCTGCCGGGCGGCGACCACGCCGCGCTGATCGCGTCGATCAAGGACAAGCTTTTGCCACTCGGCGACGACGTCGGCTTCATCTGCGGCCATGGTCCCGGCGGTCGCTTCGGTGAGGAGCGCCGGAGCAATCCATTCCTGATTTAAAGCGCGTCGCATCTGAGGCGCCTCATGCGATGCGCGTCAGGCCCTTGTCTTGCGCATGCCGACAACAAAAAAGCGCTGGCCATGCGGACAGCGCTTTTTTAGGGCTGGGGAGGCCTTAAAGCGCTTTGCGCTTTAAAACCGCTATGCCCCCTGGGGTCAGGCCCGTGCGCATGCTTTTGGGCGACATGTATTAGTTGGCGGTGCAGAAATGCTGTTCGCCGTCATAGCCGGTGAACGTGCCGGTCCGGGAGTTGAACGAGCGATAGCGATCCGAACAATATTCATACCAGCCACGGGTCCATGGCTCGGCGTAACCATCATTATAGGCGACCCGCGGTTCCGCGTAGTAGCGGCGCACCGGGGCTGGCCGTGGATAACGCCCATAATCATCATACCCGGGATCGTAATAGCTGGGCTGCGGGTTGTTGAGCGCACCAACGATCAGGGCGCCGGCCGCGAGGCCAAGGACGCCTGCCGCGATCGCGTCGCCATTGCCATTGCCACGATGGTGGTGCCGGTGGCGCCAGTCGCCGGCGCTGGCCGCGGGCAAGGTCGCGAGCGTGGTCGCGACAATCGCGGCGGACAGGATGGTGGTCTTGAAAATTCGGTTCATCTCGGTCTCCTTCGTGCCGGCCCGGGTAATTTGGGGATGCGGTCCGGCTTATCGAAGACTAGTAGGCGACCGTGGCTGAACGGGGGCTGAACGAAATTGGCGGGCTGGGACCAGTCGACATTCATCGATCAGGCTTGGCGCGAGCCACAAATATCGCACGCTCAACAAGGAGCGGACTTGCCCTGCGGAATCCGTCCGATGCTGTCTCGATCCCGGCTCAGCCGATCGACAGGTTGACGGCTTTCGGACCCTTGCCGCGCTTGTCCGGCTCGGTGTCGAATGTTACCTTCTGCCCATCCTCAAGACCGGGAAGACCCGACGCCTGCACGGCCGAAATGTGGACGAAGACATCCTTCGCGCCATCATCCGGCGTGATGAAGCCGAAGCCTTTGGCATGATTGAAGAATTTGACGGTGCCGGTCTGCGGCATGGGAAGCTCCTTTGATCCCATCAAGTCCAGTCTCGGGCCGGCAAATGCCCGAGTGGAAATTTGTCGTTTATTTTAGCGTCATCGGCAAGAGAAAGTTTTGCGCGCATTGGCTTGCCCACCCGGGCACGAAAAAAGGCGCGACGAAAACCGCCGCGCCTTCGAAAACTCGGATCCGGCGCTGAAAGCCGGCACAAGGCCTGTGGAGACCTCAGGCACAGTCCCTGAGCACGTCCGAGCGGACGTGCGCGCGACGGTTCAGTCGGCGCGGAGATTGACCGCCTTCGGCCCCTTGCCCATCCGGTCCGGCTCGACATCGAAGGTGACCTTCTGGCCATCAACGAGCGTGCGCAGGCCCGAAGCCTCGATCGCGGAGATGTGGACGAACACGTCCTTGGCGCCGTCATCTGGCGTGATGAAGCCGAAGCCTTTGGTTGCGTTGAAGAACTTAACGGTGCCGGTCTGGGCCATTGGGGAAACTCCTTCACCCGTGTCAGTCTTGTGGTTTGCCCGCCGCCTGACGCCGTGGGCAAGTCCCGGTGGTTGCTTCGGCAGTCATGCATTGGCGCATGGTCAAAACCCCCCGCCGAAAAACGGGGCCGTCAGAGATTCACAGTATCGGGGAAAGGTCGTCCAAAACGTTCCGCTCTCCGGGTCGCAAATGCCCGAACACGAAATTTATCGCACGGAAAGGTGATCGTTGCAAGGTAGCGCCCGCGGGCCTCCCGTCGGGCGCATTCCGACGCATGGCACCGATAGGCTGGGGTGCTCGTCCGGTCATCGGCCAGTGCCCGCCCACGCATGGTCCAGCGGGCAGAGAGCTTGCAAACAGGGGTTGCATTTGGCGGTGGAATGGCGAGGATCGGCTTGGAGTAGAGCGCGTTTTGCATTTTCTTGTGCATGTCGTTATCCCAAACCGCTGCGCACCCTCGGATCAGGCCCGTGGGCATGCTTTGGGCGACATGCATTGGAGCGGGGCTTTGAGGGAGGTATAGTCATGAAATTTCTTGCGGCAATCTTCTCGCGGCAGGGTTTTGCCATCCTGTTGCTGTCGGCAGTTCTTGCGGCCTGTACCGCGGTGGTGGTGGACGAAGGACCGGGGTACCGTCCGCCAAGGCCCGGGCCGCAATTCTGCACCAAGCAATATGATCCGGTCTGCGCCCGGCGTGGCGGCGACCGCCAGACCTTCGCCAATGCCTGCCTTGCCGAGCGAGCCGGGTATCGCATCATCCGCGACGGCCAGTGCCGTGACGGCGGCGGCGGTGGCGGTGGTGATGAGGAGCAGACATTCTGCACCCGCGAGTATGCCCCTGTCTGTGCACGCCGCCGTGGCGACCTGCGCACCTTCCCCAACGCATGCGAGGCCCGCGCCGCCGATTATCGCATCGTCGACGACGGTCCCTGCTAAGGGCTGGTTTCCTCCCCGTCCGGCGACGGGGAGGGGCCATCTATCAACTGGACATAGGCGGGCGAAGGGCAGCCACTTGCCTCTACGCCGACAGCCTCGCCTTGCGGCAATAGGCGATGAACTCGGCCGCGGGCATGGGTTTGGCAAACAGCCAGCCCTGACCATAGTCGACGTCGCGTTCCATCAGATAGTCGGCCTGTGCCTGCGTCTCCACGCCCTCGGCAATGATCTTCAGCTTCAGCGTCTTGGCCATGTCGATGATATGCGGCGTTACGGAACTGGTGGCGGAATCCGTGGCAATCGTGTCGATGAACGATTTGTCGATCTTCAGCGCATCGAGCGGTAGGCCTTCGAGGTGGGACAGGCTGGAATAGCCTGTGCCGAAGTCGTCGATTGCGACCGCGTGGCCAAGCTCGCGGGCGCGAATGACGGTCGAGCGCGCTGAATCGACGTCGACGAAACCGCGCTCCGTCGCCTCCAGCCAGATCTGCCGAGGCTGAATTCCGGTGTGCTGCAGGGCCTTTTCGATGACCGGAAGGACCCTTGCCGTTCTGACGTCGGCCGGGCTGAGATTGATCGCGATGTGGAGGGAAGGATTGGCGACAAGAAGCTTTTTCAGGTCCAAAACGACAAGGGCTATGACCTGATCGGTGATTGCCGCGATCAGGCCGCTCTCTTCGGCCAGCGGGATGAAAAGATCGGGCCGGACCAGCGAGCCGTCGGGCCGTCTCCAGCGCACCAGCGCTTCGGCCCCCACGCAATTGCCGGTCCTGAGCTCGACGATCGGCTGATAGTGGACGATGAACTCGTGCTTGCGAACGGCAATCTGCAATTCTCCCAGCGGCGACAGCCGCCGCCGCGACAACCAGGCAACCATGCCGATGATGAAGGCGGCAATGAAAACGCCGAGAGGAAGCAACAGCAATTGCCGCCTGCGCACGCTGTCCACGATCTGGCTTTCCGGTTCGGTGGCGACGGCGATCCAGTCCGTCCCGCGCGCCGTGGCAAACAGATGGCCGTCATCCAGGCCTTTGCCCGGGGTGGCGATGATCTTGGCGATGCGGGCGGGATCAGGCCCGTTCAACGCGCTGAGCAGGACGCCGGTGTCGGTCGCGAGGGCAAGCTGAATGTCGGGATCGACGACAATGTCGACAAAGCGCAGAGGATCGACAAGGACATTATGGTGCTTGTAGTGCAGGGCCATCAGCGGATGGCCCTGGTCGGCCAGGGGCTGTATCCGGGCAGTGACGGCAACGCCGTCTGCGGTGGTGAAATCCGGTGCGGCTTGCGCAACGCGTCCTTCGGTCGAGCCCCAGGATGTGCATTTGAGCAGTCCGGTTTCGAAATAGCCCATCTCTTCGATCGAGCGGGTGTTGATGGTGAGCTGCCGCATGCGGGCAATGTGGCCCACCGAACAGCGGTCGCCGGTGAACCGGTCGATCTCACGCAATGAGTCGGTTGCATCCTTGAGCGATATGCTGGCCCTGGCGATCGCGCGGTTGGCGAACAGATCCAGCCGTTGATGTTCTTCTTGAACCGCCAGAACCCATGAAAAGTGGAACATCGCCGCGATAGGCACGATGGCGCCGAGCAAGGCCAACACCACCGCAGTCACGATGATGCGCGGCCTGTCCATGTGCGCCTCCCTGCCTTTGGCTGCGAGCGACGATTTCGTGCGCGGCCTGCCGGGCAGCCAACCGTGATCGGGCCCGGTTCCAGCGGACCTTATATGGCTTTTGACGTTACGTGATCTTTAATTGGATCCGCTAGAGCAATTCCAGGAAAAGGTGCGTGGCGGTTTTCCCGGGAAAAGCGCGTAGCGCTTTCCCTGGGGAATTGCGTAAGAACAAATACTTAGAGCGGTTCGGCGATTCTATCAAAAGCAGAACCGCTAGTGGCTGAATGAATGCAGTGTTGCTCATCCGTCCGCTGGATACGCTCCATCGGCCGGGCCGGCATAGAGCTCGCTGCCGTCTTCGTCGGAAATGCGCAGGCGGTCCGGGATCTGCGGCATCGCCAGCGAGCGGAACAGCTCAGTGGCGCCCTGCAGGGCGGCGCGCAGGTTCGGCGCCTCGAGTGATACCCTGTCGAGGATCGCTTCGTCGGCGTCGCGCGATCGATAGAACTCGACAACGAAGTTCAAACACGCCTCCGTGTTGCGGCGACGCAGTCCTGCGGGTGCACCAAAGCCGCTTAGGTGCACAAGCATGGTGAGGCGCGCGCGGCGCTTCGGAGCGCTAGCCCTTGGACTTCGGCTTCAAACCGGCTTCCGCCTGCTTGACGGCCGAGCCGAAGGGCGAGGCCGGCTTTGCCGCCGCCTTGTCTTTCTTGGGCTTGCGTGTCTCGCGGTTGCTGCGCTGTTGACCCTTGGCCATTTCTTGGTCCTCGTGATTGATGAACGTGGTGGTGGCGGTCGACGAGGGCCTAGGCGCTCGGATTGTCGGCCACTTCGAGATTATCTTCCGTGGTGACCCGCTCATGGGTCTCCTCGTCGCTGCGGATGCGGTATTGCGGCGAGCCGTCCTTGACCGGCAGCTTGCTCTTGATCTGGAACAGCTCCGCGGTCTTCTGGACAAGGCCGGTGCGGCTCTTCATGCGAACGGTCTGGCCGATTGCGAAAAGATGCGCGGGCGTGTCGGTGCGCGGGCGCGCGTTCTGCTGGAAGCGGATCATGCGGCATTCTCCTGGTCGCGCCTCAGCGCGGTTTCGAGTTCGGCGAGGTCGATGGCGACCAATTGGCTGGTCTGGCTTTTCACCGTTCTCGCCGGCAGATGGATGAAGGTGGCGACACGGCGCCAGGCAAGCCATGACATGCCATCGATAAGCTCCTCATCGTGGTCGATGTCGTAGTCGCCGGCCGGCAACTTTCCCTCCAGGCCGCCAAGCATGAAGGGCGCCTCGAAATGCGCGATGGAATGGGTAGTTCGGCCAGACATTCTCGTGCCTCGAAGTCTCGTTCCCGGCGTGATTCCGATAAAGTAGTGCCCGCTTTGCGGCACTGGGACTTAGAGTGTCGTGCGTCCCTATATCGGCAATTTGGGTATCGGCGATCTGGAATGAGTTTGGCGGGTCGAGAACCTCTGACGCCGCGAGATGCCAAGCTTGGCCCAAAAAACGATCTCAATTCATTAATCCGAAATTGCGGTTTATTCAAGAAGATTCATGCCCGGTGACGATCTTGCGGCGAAATTACTTTTCTAGTGATATTTGTAGAATGATGATACGGTCCAAACTCTTCACAAGAATTGTCTGAAATTGTGCTGGAAAATTTCATCCCGGTATTAATTTTTATTTATGTCTGAAAGGAAAATCCATGGTTTCCGTGAAAACGCCTGATGGCTCGACCGTAACAATCAAGCCGATCATCAAGCCCACAAAAGTCATATCCGCGCGGCTGACGATAAGAAGTGACGAGGCAGCAAGGCGCAGGATTGCCGACACCGACGGCACGGTGCGGCGGGCGCGTCAGCTCGCCGAAACCCACCGCCTGATCTGACATGGCCGGCTTTGCCACTAATCAAGGAGCTTGAGTGTGACGCTCAATTTTCCCAACCGCAGCCGCTCCTACGACGCGGCGGCCAAGCGCATTCGTTTCGTCGGCCATGACGGCATGTTCGAAGTGCCGTTCTTTGTGGAGATTGCAGCGCTTTCGGCGGCAACGGCCACGAGCGGAGCCGAAGCCGAGTATCTCAGCGCGTTCGATGCGGAGCGCTCGTCGATCCAGGATGTCGCGCGCGAAGCCTATTCGCACGGCCGCAGGAACATGTATGTATTGACCCGGGCCGATTTCCGGTAAGCTGGCCTGCGACCCCTTGAACCTGTCGCGCCGATGGCCTAGATCGCGGCAGGCGGACAAAACACGGCAGGTTTCCCATCAACAGAGATCCGAGAAGACCGGCAGGCGCGGGCGCCAATTTCGGCTCAGGCGGACAGCCGCCGCTGGGGCTCGACCAGCGTGTGCAGCAGGCGCTGCAATTGCATCAGGCGGGGCGCCGGCAGGAAGCCGAGATGCTCTACCGGCAGGTGCTGGCGCAAAAGGCCAACCACGCGGCGGCAGCGCATTTTCTAGGGCTTCTGCTGCACCAGACCGGTCGCAGCGCCGAAGGACTGGATCTCCTCGAACAGTCGGTGCGCCTGCAACCCAAGAATCCGGATTTCCTCAACAACCTCGGCACGGTGATGCGCGACCTCGGCCGAGTCAGTGCAGCCGTGGATTTCTTCCGTGGCGCGGTGGCGCTGCGCCCGGACCAGCTTGCGGCGCGCGACAATCTCGGCTCGTCGCTAAAGCAGATGGGACAGTTCGAGGGCGCAGAGGAGATCTATCGCGGCACCCTCGGTCGCAACCCGTTCCATGTTCGCGCCCGCATCGGGCTTGCCGAAACGCTGCAGGAGGCCGGGCGGCTCGATGAGGCGCTTGCCGTCTTTCGGGAAGCGCTGACGATCCGGCCTAAGGATGCCGACTTGCTGCACGGGCTGGGCGTCGGGCTGATGGAAAAGGGCAAGCTCGACGAAGCGACTGACTTGTTCCGCCAGGCGCTGACCGTCAATCCCGGCATGGCCCGGGCCTGGCTGATGCTGACGCAGGTCAAGCGCCAGAAAGAGCCCGACGCCGAGCTTGCCGGCATGGAGGCGCAGCATGCCAAGGCGCCGCAAGACAGCCTGGCGCGCATGCAGCTTGCCTTCGGCCTCGGCAAGGCCAATGACGACCTGAAAGATTACCCGCGCGCCTTTGATTATTTCGCCGAAGGTAATGCCATCCGCCGCAAGGGCATCGATTATGATCCGGTGAGGACGCGGGCCGAATTCGAGGCGATGAAATCGGTGTTCGATGCCAGCTTCTTCGAAAAGCATAAGCCAAGCGCAACCGCCGACGATGCGCCGATCTTCATCGTCGGCATGCCGCGTTCGGGCACGACGCTGGTCGAACAGATCATCGCCAGCCATCCCCAGGTCTATGGCGCCGGCGAGCTCAGTATTTTGAAGACGGTGGTCGGCAAGCAGTTTCCGTCAACCATGCCAGGTGGCTTTCCCTGGGGCGTATCCGATGTACCCGACACGGATTTTGCCGATGCCGGGCAGGCCTACCTCGATATGCTGCATGCCCGCTATCCGCATGTCCGCCATGTCACCGACAAAATGCCAGGCAACTTTCTGTTTATCGGCTTTATCCGTCTGATGCTGCCGAAGGCCAGGATCATCCATTGCGTGCGCGATGCGGCGGCGACCTGCCTGTCGATCTACAAGGTGCATTTCCGCGGCGACACTCACCGTTATGGCTACGATCTCGGCGAGCTCGCCGACTTCCACAATCTCTACACCGACATCATGGCGCATTGGCACGCCGTGCTGCCCGGTGTCGTGCACGATGTGCGCTATGAGGATTTCGTCGCCGACCAGGAAGGGCAGACGCGGGCGCTGATCGCTCATCTCGGCCTGCCGTGGGACGATAGAGTGCTGTCGTTCCACGAGACCGACCGTCCCGTGCGTACAGCCTCGGCGGCGCAAGTGCGCCAGCCGATGTACCAGGGCTCGGTCGATCTGTGGAAGCGCTACGGCGATCGGCTCAAGCCGCTGCTTGACCGGCTAGCGTAATGCGTTGCGGGCCTACAGCTCAATGAAGGGCTGAAAGCCGCCAAAGATCATGCGCTTGCTGTCGAAGGGCATCGCCGATAGCTCTCCGTTCAGGCGTGGGTCGGCCATTACCTTGGCCATCACTGCATCGCGGTTCTGCCGCGATTCATAGACGACCCATGAGAAGACGACGACCTCGTCGTCCTTGGCCTGCACGGCGCGCGGAAACGAGGTGACCTCGCCATAGGGCACGTCGTCGCCTATGCATTCGACATAGGCGAGCGCGCCATGCTCCTTCCAGACGGTGCCGCCGAGCTGCGCCATCTTCTTGTAGGCATCGAGATTTGCCTTCGGCACGGCGAGTACGAAGCCATCGACATAGGACATTGTGGTTCTCCTTGATTGTGGGATTTTCCTTCTCCCACAAGCAAGGGGAGAAGGAAGGAATGCGCTACGCTGCCTTCACCGGCGCGTTCATCGCCCACTCGACGCCGAAAGGATCAGTCAGCTGACCCCAGCGGTCGCCCCAGAACATCACCTGCAGCGGCGTACCGACCGTGCAGCCGGCGTCGACGGCGCGCTGCCACCAGGCGTCGATGTCGTCGCTGCCGAGATGCAGCTGCATTGTGAAGCCCTGCGGCTTCACCGCCGCCATTCCATGCTCGGGATAGAAATCGGAAATCATCAGCGTCGAACCGTTGATGTGGAGATGGATATGCATCGTCCGGCCCTTCTCGTCCGGCGGGTAGAAGAAGACCTGCTCGGCGCCGAAGGCCTTCTGATAGAATTCTGAAGCCTTGAAGGCGCCGTCCAGCTGAAGGTAGGGCGTCAATCCACCGAGGACTTTCGCGGCAGGCTGGGTCTGGGGCTGATCGTTCATGTCTTGCTCCTCTTTGGTTAGGCGTTGCGAACCACAGGACGAATGCGGCAGCGGCGATCCTACATGGCCGACGCGCTTTTTTGGTGCCGACCGTGCGACGGCCGGCTCTTGTCAAGGAGCCCCGTTGTCAAGGAGCCCTCTTGTCAAGGAGCCAGGCCAATCCGCGGGCTGTTCTGTGGGTCGATGACGATTTCCGGCCAGCCGATGTCCTTGCGCAGTTCGATCGGCAACGAAAGGATGGCGCGCTCGCTGCGGTAGCGGGCGCGAGCCGCCGAGTAACGGGTCGCTATGCGACCTACGGATGACAGAATAGACATGATGCTCTCTCCTCGATTGGCGCCGGCATCATCGTGTCGGCATCCCAAGGACGTGGCGCGCGGCCATGATCCGACAGACCGTCGGAATTTTTTGGAGCAAAGCTTCAACCGCGCGTTTCTGCCACCGATCGGAAGAAATCCTCCGGGCTGTCGACCTCGACCAGCCGCCGCTTCTCGATCAGCCAGAAGCGGTTGCCGATCGCCCTGATGAAGGAGCGGTCGTGCGAGGCAAGCAGGCAGCTTGCCTCATGGGCCAGCAATTCTGCTTCCAGTGCTTCCTGGCCATCGATGTCGAGATGGTTGGTCGGCTCGTCGAGCAGGTAGAAATTGGGATTGGCGAGCCTCAGCGCCAGCATCATCAGCCGCGCCTTCTGTCCGCCCGACAGCACGCCGATCCTGCGCTCCTGCATGTCGATGCTGACGCCCGCACCGGCGAGCAGCGAGCGGGCGCGTTGCTCGCCGACATCGAAGCTGCGCGAGAGCATCGCCAGCGGCGTGTCTTCGCCACTGATGCCTGACAGCGCCTGGTCGCTGTAGCCGAGCACCGTCGACGGCGTTACCTTCACGCCTTGCGCTGCCATATCCGGCTCGACGATGGCATTTCTGATCAGGCTGATGAGCCGCGACTTGCCGACACCGTTGCGGCCGAGCAGGACGATGCGGTCGCCCTGGCAGATATGGCGCTTGCCGGTCCTGAACAGCAGCCTGCCGTCAGGCGTCTCGACCACCACGTCGTCCAGCGTGATCAGCACCTTGGCATGGGTGCCGCGATTGGCGAGCTTTATCGCGCCCGCCGATCTTTCGCGGTGCGCCGGTGCCGCGACCTCCTCGAGGCGCTGGGCGCGCTGGTTGAGCTGCTTGGTCTTGACCGTCAGCAGGTCGCTGCCAGAGTTGATGCCGATGTTGTTGAGCTTGGCCGCCTGCCGGCGCAATTGCTGCGCCACCTTCATGTCGCGCTGGAACTTGCGCTCCGTCGAGGCGTCGACTTCGCTCAAAGCGTCGCGCGCCCTGGAATAGGACAGCGCAAACACCGACGACTGCTCAGGGCGCAGGAACAGCGTGCGGTTGGTCGTGGCGTCGAGGAAGGCGCGGTCGTGGCTGGCAATCACCACCGGCACCTCACGCGGCAGCGCGTTCAGCCAGGTTTCGAGCTGGCTGATCTTGGCGAGATCGAGATGGTTGGTCGGCTCGTCGAGAAGCAGGACATCGGGATCGGTGACCCAGACTCGGGCGATCAGCGCCAGCCTTTGCCAGCCGCCGCTCAGCGCCCGCATCGGCCGCTCGCGCATCGGCTCAGGCACGTCGAGGGAGTCGAGCACCACATCGACGCGCCATTGCTCGCTTTCGGCCTGCTCGGCCGGCAAGGCGTCGGCCACCACCTGCTGAAAGCCGCGCTCGGCCAGCATTGCGGGAACGGCTTGCTCGACATAGCCGACCCGGAGGCCGCGGGTGCGGGTGATGTCGCCTGATGTCGGCTCCATTTCGCCAGTCAGGCACTTCAGCAAGGTAGATTTGCCGCGGCCGTTGGCGGCGACGATGCCGAGCCGATCGCCGGTGCCGATGGTGAGATCGAGATTGGAGAAGAGCGGCGCACTCATGGTGACGCCGAGGGATTTGAGGCTGATCAGGGCCATGTGGATTTCTCTGGTCTGCCCGGAATAAAGGTCCGGTTCGATGCACTTTAACGGTGCGCAGGCTGGCCATCAGAACAGGCGTTGCGGCACCACGAAGGGCAGACCAAGAAAATCGAAGCGGGAGAACCCGGACCGTCTCTGGTCAGCCCTGCAAGCAAGCTCGCAGGGCAGCGACAGGGCCGCGCTGACGGTGGTGGTCGAAAGACACGCAGCCCTCCTTTCAAGACGTTCGAGTGTGCGGAGCGATTACACCAAAGGCGGGGCTGGTGGCAAGCGGACTGCTTCAAGCGATGACAGTGGAGTCCTTCCCTTCTCCCCTTGTGGGAGAAGGTGGCCTCGCAAAGCGAGGTCGGATGAGGGGTGTTCCAGGGAACGCAAACGTCTCACTCCGCTGGAACACCCCTCAACCGTCTCGGCGCTGCGCGCCGATCCACCTTCTCCCACAGGGGGAGAAGGGAAGGCGCTACTTTCCCGGCCGCCCTGTCTTGCCCGGCCGGCGTTTTTCGCGGCGGGCGTCGGCGGGGTCTTCGTAGGAACCGATGCCAGCGCGCTGGCGAACGATCGGCTTGGCGGAATCGCCCCCCACTTGGGGGGAGATCGGTTGTGGCTTGGCCGGCACTTTTCCCTCGACCGGCTTTTCGGTGCGGCGCACTGTCATCTCGTCCAGCGAGTTCTTCTTGAACAGCGGCTTGGTCGGTTCACCCGGTATACCGAAATCCGAGCCGTGCGCCTCCTGCGCCGACTGCTTCTTGAACAGCGAACGCGACACCGCGCCTGACGGCTTCGGCATGTCGGTGCCAGGCCCCATATCGTCCAGCGACGGCTTGGCGAACAACGGCTTCTTCACCGGCACAGCGCCGTCAGCGCCCATTTCGTCGAGCTCCGGCTTGCGGAAGAGGTTGGGCCGGGCAGCCTTGGCCGCCTCTTCGGCGGCACGTGCCGCGTCCAGTTTGCGGAAACGCTCTTGTTCCTCTGATGTACGATGTTTGGCCACGCCCTTGTTGTGCTTGCCCTTCTCGCGGCCCGAAACCGGGCTTTCCATGTCGGCATATTTGGCCAGCGGATCGTCGGAGATGGACAGCTCCATCTCGCGCAGTCGCTTGATCTCGTCGCGGATGCGGGCCGCCTTCTCGAAGTCGAGATTGGCGGCGGCGTCGCGCATCTGCTTGTCCATCGCGTCGAGATGGGCTTTCAGGTTGTTGCCCATCATCGCGCCGGCGCTGTCGGTGAACTGCGAGATGTCGGCGCGGACATGATCCTTCTCGTAGACCGAGTCCAGGATGTCGGAGATGCGCGACTTGACCGATTCCGGGGTGATGCCGTTGGCCGCGTTCCACTCCATCTGCTTTTCGCGACGGCGGTTGGTTTCCGCCATCGCCCGCTCCATCGAGCCGGTGACCTGGTCGGCGTAGAGGATGACCTTGCCGTCGACGTTTCTGGCGGCGCGGCCGATGGTCTGGATCAGCGAGGTTTCCGAGCGCAGGAAGCCCTCCTTGTCGGCATCGAGAATGGCGACGAAACCACATTCCGGGATGTCGAGGCCTTCGCGCAAAAGGTTGATGCCGACCAGCACGTCGAAGGCGCCGAGGCGCAAGTCGCGCAGGATCTCGATGCGCTCCAGCGTGTCGATGTCGGAGTGCATGTAGCGGACGCGGATGCCCTGCTCGTGCAGATATTCGGTGAGGTCCTCGGCCATGCGCTTGGTCAGCACTGTGACCAGCGTGCGGTAGCCGGCTTTTGTCGTGTCGCGGATTTCGCCGACGACGTCGTCGACCTGGGTCTTGGCCGGACGCACCTCGACCGGCGGATCGATCAGGCCGGTCGGGCGGATGACCTGCTCGGCGAAGACGCCACCGGACTGCTCCATTTCCCAGCCGCCGGGCGTCGCCGAAACCGCGACGGAGAGCGGGCGCATGGCGTCCCACTCCTCAAAGCGCAGCGGCCGGTTGTCCATGCAGGACGGCAGACGGAAGCCGTATTCGGCCAGCGTCGCCTTGCGGCGAAAGTCGCCGCGATACATGCCGCCGATCTGCGGCACGGTGACATGGCTTTCGTCGATGAAGACCAGCGCATTGTCAGGAATGTATTCGAACAGGGTCGGCGGCGGATCGCCCGGCTGGCGGCCGGTGAGATAGCGCGAATAGTTCTCGATGCCGGCGCAGGAGCCGGTCGCTTCCAGCATCTCCAGATCGAAGCGGCAGCGCTGCTCCAGCCGCTGCGCCTCGAGCAAGCGACCGGACCGTTCGAGTTCGACCAGCCGGTGCTTGAGCTCTTCCTTGATCGACTTGATGGCCTGATTGAGGGTCGGGCGCGGCGTGACATAGTGCGAATTGGCGTAGATCTTGACGCTCTTCAACTCGCCGGTCTTCTGGCCGGTCAGCGGGTCGAACTCAGTGATCGCCTCGATCTCGTCGCCGAACAGCGAAATGCGCCATGCGCGATCCTCAAGGTGAGCCGGAAAAATCTCGATCGTGTCACCGCGCACGCGGAACGAGCCGCGGACGAAGTTGATATCCTGACGCTTGTATTGCTGAGCGACGAGGTCGGCGAGCAGCGCCCGCTGGTCGAGCCGGTCGCCGATCTGCATCTGAAAGGTCATCGCCGTATAGGTCTCGACCGAGCCGATACCGTAGATGCAGGACACCGAGGCGACGATGATGACGTCGTCGCGCTCCAGCAGCGAGCGCGTCGCCGAGTGGCGCATGCGGTCGATCTGTTCGTTGATCGACGATTCCTTCTCGATGAAGGTATCCGTCCGAGGCACATAGGCTTCCGGCTGGTAGTAGTCGTAGTAGGAGACGAAATACTCGACGGCGTTTTCCGGGAAGAATTTCTTGAACTCGGAATAGAGCTGTGCGGCCAGCGTCTTGTTGGGGGCGAGGATCAGAGCAGGACGCTGCGTCTCCTCGATCACCTTGGCCATGGTGAAGGTTTTTCCCGAGCCGGTGACGCCGAGCAGCACCTGGGTGCGGTCATTGTCGTTGACGCCTTCGACAAGATCCTTGATCGCCGTCGGCTGGTCGCCGGCCGGCTCGAAATCCGACACCATCTTGATGGCGATGCCGCCTTCGGATTTTTCGGGCCGGGCCGGGCGGTGCGGTGTCCACAGCACGCCGTCCTTGTGCAGCGGGTTGCCGGATTCGATCAGCGCCGACAGCGCGGCGACAGTGGCGGTGACACCGCCGGAGGCCATCGTCTCGGCTTCCTCCAGCGAAACATCGAGGCCGGCGACCGGATTGAGGCCGGCCGCGGTGCGCTCCCTGGCCGAAGCCGCGCCGCCCATCGAGGTTCCTCGCGCCGTGCGGCCGGGGGAGGAGGAGCGCTCGGGGATTTTTTTCGCCTTGGCGCCTTCCCTCCCCCTTGAGGGGAGGGTGGCGGCGGAGCCGTCGGGTGGGGTCGGTGCGGCCGGGCTCGACGGTTCCTTATGCTGAGCACTTCCTTTGCCGACCCCCTCTGTCGCCTTCGGCGACATCTCCCCCTCAAGGGGGGAGATTTGGCGCTCGGCTTCCTGCTCTATCTGCTCGGCCCAATCGGCGATCGAGCCGGTCAGCGGCGTGCCTGAGAATTCGGCCTGCGGCGCCTCGGCGAAGCCGCCCTTGTGCAACGGCTCCGATGCATCGAGGAAATCGGTCAGCGGGCTGCGCCGCTTGGGCGGCGAAGCGCGATCATCACGCGCCGGCGGCGGCGTCTTTTTGTCAGGAAGTTTGGCCATGCCCCGAATATGGGAGGTATCGGCCGAAATGGAAAGAGCGGAGTGACGAGGGGCGCGGGACGAACTTAAGCTGCTGACACAAGGGTGTCAGGAGCGATGTTGAAACACGCCCTCAGTTAAACCACAGCGCAAACGTCAAAAACCCGGCGCCGCCGAACTGGCGCTGGATCTGGTCAAATTCCTCGCTGGTGAGGATCTTCCCGCTTTCGAGATAGGGTGCGATCGCCGGGCCGGTGATCGACAGCACCAGATCGAAGGGCTTCGGCTCGTCGAAGAAGCGCTTCATGTTGATGCCTTTGTCGGCGATGCGGAAATGCGGCAGCAAGGTGCGGCCTTCGAGCAGATCCTCGGCCATATCAAGCGCGGCGTGCCAGGCTTGGACCTGCTCCTCGCCGACCTCCAGGCCGGTGAGCGGGCTGGCACCTTTCTGTTGCGGGCCGGGCAGCCATTCACGGTCGTTGTCGGTCTCGGCGCGGATCGCCTTCCAGTCCTCGCGCGACAGCCGGATCATCTCCATGAGATGGCGGCGTGCCGCCTGCCGGCGCTCCGGCTCGACCACCGGCCAGTTAACCAGATGCACCAGCGAGATGAAATCGGCCAAGCGCCATTCGGACGATAACATGCTTCCGCCCATGCCGCCGTCCGGCGGAACGAGCGTGTCCTGCAGCGGCAGCTTGGCGCGTGGGAATAGCATGTGGAAGGAGCCGTCGAACATGGTCCTGAAGTCATGCGCCAGCCAGAAGTCCGCCTGCGCCATCAGGAACTCGGCATAGCCCTGCAGCCAGTAGCCGTCGGCGCGGTCGAAGCGGAAGGTGAGGGCAGGTGCGGCCGCGTCTGGCGCACCGCCGCCGCGTGACAGAGACGCCATGATCGCGGCGGCACTTTCGTTCGGCGCGATCTGGTCGTCCTCGTTGAGATCGATGCCGAGACGCGTGAGGTCGACCTCCATGCCGATATCGGCACCGGCAGGCACGGACCCAAGTGTGGCGGCGGATTTCTGCAGCCGGTCGCGGAAGGCGACCAGGATGGCGCGGAAGTCATCGTAGGTCAGCGGTTCGGGATTGGGATTGTCCGGCACCGGCAGCCGCATCAGCGGCAGCATGAACGATTGCGGGCTCTCGAAACCGTGGCGATGCAGGCCGCCGGCCAGGATCTCCAGCGCGGTGAAGAATTGGCCGGCGCCGGCGGCGTAAGCCGACGCGGGATCACCGGGCGCGGCGGCTTCGAGTGCGGTAAGCGTGCTGTTGCGGTCCGCTACGGTTTTTGCCTCGAACAGGGCGGCCGGTTCGGGGGATGCGGCATCAGCGGAAGCAACCGGCAGCAGCAGAATAAGGGCGAATGCCAGCAGGCTCGAAAATCGCGTCATCTTGGTCCTCCAGGGCTTCATGCCGACCATACATGCATTTCGCGTGTCGCGCCTGTCGCAGGCGCCTCGCCCATATGAATCCGAACGGAAGCGCTTCGCTATATCGGGCTCATCGTCTACCGTGGCCGTTCATTCCGGTGCAGGCTGCGCGTGTCGAACTATCCGCTTTCCTACAAATTGTCTTGGCTGCCACGTTTCCTGAAGCCGACGCTTAGTGGCGACGGCGATGGTTTTGCGCCAGCGGCAGGAACGATGATCGAGCCGCCACCGGCGCGAACGGTGCGGCTCGCCTTTGTCGGTGATATCTCGGCGGTGGCCAATCGAACAGCGCCGCAATGCGACCCGGCTATCAAGGCGCTGCTCGCCTCCGCTGACCTTGTGGTCGGCAATTGCGAAAGCCCGGTGGTGGAGCGACCGAGCGCGGCGATGGGCACGAAGCTTGGCACCCATCATGCCATGACCGAGCGGTTTCTCGCCGAGGCGCTGGCGGCCGCCGGCATCTCGCATGAGAAGCTGGTTTTGTCGCTCGCCAACAATCATGTGCTCGACCAGGGCGTCGACGGGTTCGACAAGACCGTGGCGGCGCTGAACCGTCTCGGCATCCGCAGCATCGGTACCGCCGTCGCCGGTCCGGTCGAGCGCCTTGCGGTCGGGCCGCTGACAATAGGCTTTGCCGCTTTCACGCTGTGGCGCAATGCCGGCGCGGCTGCGTTCGCGGGCCGTGTGTCGATGCAAGGCGACCCGGCACAATGGCCACGCGGCAGCGATGTTGACCTCGCCTGCGCGGTGCCACATTGGGATTGGGAGTTCCGGCACTTTCCCCAGGCCGCAACGCGGGCACTGGCACAGCATTTGGCCGCGCAAGGCGTCGGGCTGATAGCCGGCCACCATGCCCACGTCTTGCAGCCGGTGGAGCGGATCGGCAAGGCGCTCGTCGCCTATGGGCTCGGCGATTTTCTTGGCACCGCCTTTGCGCGCCAGCCCTGGCCCGGCCGCATCGGGGGCATCCTGACCGTGGATATCAGCGCTGACGCCGGCACGCGTGGCGCCATTGTCGCCTACCGGCTGCACCCCTTCATGCGGCTGCGGGCTGGTGACCACGAGCGGCTGGTTCCAGTCGAGGCGCTGGAGGGTGCATTAAGGCAAAAGGTTTTGGCGCGTCTGGATACGGTTTTTGGTAACGGGAATTGATGGCTGTGTTGACTGGTGGCTCAGACAAATCGTGCGGGCTCACCATCCCACCGCTGTAGTCGCGCGACTTTCGGCAAAATCAGCTATTGTCCGAGCTGGGTGATCGGTCTTTCGACGGGGATGGCGATGGAAGCAGCGGATTTCATGCCTGACGAAACTGACATCGCCGACATCAAAAGGAATCTCGAGGCCTATGAGGCCAGGCGGGCTTCGGCCTACCGGCAAGTCCGCTGGCGGGTGCCGCTGTTCGTCGGCCTGGTGCTGGTGTTCGTGGCGCTTATGGCCTGGCTCTTCAATATGGTCGCCGATCCCTACGAGCGATGGTTCTCGACGCCGCATGTGCTGCTCTATGTCGTCGGGTTCGTGGCGGCGATCCTGCTCTATTTCCAGGCGGTCAAGCCGACGAGCACGTTGCAGCAATCGTTCCGCAAGACACTGCTGCCGATCATCTTCGGTTTCATCAGGGATATGCGCTACGAGCACGACGTGACACCGAATTCGTTCGATCGGCTGCCGCGCGAGACGATCGGCACGTTCAACAGCAAGCGCTTCGACGACGTCATATCCGGCCGCTACGAGGGATTTCCGTTCGAGTTTTACGAAGTGGATCTCCGGCAAGGCACGGGCAAGAGCGGAACGATAGCATTCAAGGGGGTCGTCGTCGCCTTCGAGACCGTCGTGCCGTTTCCCGGCATATTGGTGGCGGCGCGGCGGGCCAACATGGCCGTCGGTTTCTTCCGCGGCATGTTCGCTAGCAAGATGCAGGAATTGTCATGCGGCGTGCCCGAGCTCGATGCCGCCTACGACTTCCGCACCGACAATGTCGAGGCGGCGCAGCCACTGGTAAGCGGCCGGCTGGCGCAGGCACTGACATGGCTTAGCGAGACACGGCCTGATGATCCGGCGCGGGTTGCGCTCAATGGCAGCGACGGTTTTCTGCTGTTGCCGCAGACCAAGGACTTCTTCGAGCTGCCTGATATGTCCGTGCCGCTCGACTATGCCAAGCATGTCGCGCCGATGATATCAGACATGGGCACGATGCTGGCGACGGCCGCGCTGGTGCGCAAGATCGGCGCAAGGGACGAGGCGGCGAGTTAGCCGCTGGGCATCTTGGCCGCCAGCCAGTCAGCCGACCGCTTCGCCAGGCCGATCGTTGCGGATGCGGCGCGGCCGAGGTCGGTCTTGACCACGGCGTAGCCGGTCTTCGTGCGATAGAGCACGGCGCGACCGCCATCGACCGCCGCTTCATAGGCAACCGGCCTGGCAGCCTCCGTTTCCATCGCCGTTGCCTGCGCCCCGACCGCAACGCTGGGGCGACGGCTCAATTCTGAGGGGAGCCGGTCGGTGGCGTTCTGCGTTGCCGTCGTCAACTCAGGCGTGGAGGCCGTCGTGGCAAGCTGTGACGACGGCGTCTGCGTCGTGCGGCAGATGCCGGAGACGAGCGGATAGTTGAAATTACGCTGGTGCAGCATCTGGCTTTTCATGGCCGCTTCGCAATCGGCGATGGTCGACCACTTGGCCGGCGTCTCACCGATATATTCGCAAAGCTTGGCGTCGCAGTCGCAACCGACGATGGTCATCGCGACAAGGGCGGTCTTGATCACGGTTTTATGCCTTTTGAGTTGCTCTGCCAAATATCACTGGGATCGTTCGCGTGGCCGAAAAGGACACGCGACGCTGAAAGCTCATCAATCGCTGTGGATCAAGGCGGGATTTGGCCGCGATTGTGGAATGAGCGTGACGGTGCGCCGCGTAATTTTTCACGGCCGCTGACTGTGGCCGAAAGGTCTCACCAATCGTAGACGTGTTCGAACCTGACGGCTGGTTCAAATGAAGCAGACGGTCGGATAGCGACAGGAGCCCAAAGACAGTCGGCGCCGGGATTTCTCCCAGCGCCTCCCTGTCAGATCAGGACACGGTCGCGGCAGCAACTTCCGTAAAGACGTCGCGCCATGCCGGCCTTGATGTTGACGGTCCTGCCAGCCACTGCCCGAGGGCAGCGTCCGTTCGGGACCTCGCCAGTCTCTACCCTTGCGAGCTTCGTCCAGCGCGCCATCGAAGGTTTTTGCCGTCCTTCATGGCAGCATCGGTCCGCCGTAGGCGTTCGCACGCTTTCCGCGGCCCCGTAGGTCTCGGCATCCCTCCTCAAAACAGGCAAGCCTGCTTTCATTCGGGGCCGTACGGGCCTCAGGAAATCCGCCGTTTCGCCTTGCCTTTCGACTTGGCGATCGGTAGCCGCCTGAGATGGGTTTAATATACGGGGGATAAGCGTTCGGCGAAACAGCGACGAGCCTGTGAATAGCGGGATTATCGGGGACTGAGCTCGGCGGCGCAGCGTTTTTTTGGACGAGATGCAGGGGGGGCGGACACGCCCTGATCTGCGGCGAGCAGCATGATCAGACATTCGGCCCTTGCTCCGCAGAGCGGCGCGGGCTTCAATGCCGGCAAAGGGCTTTTAGGACAGCAGTGTCGTTGCTGGCCTTTGGGGAGGACGTTCTTGAAGGTCGGGGTGATTCTCAATCCGATTGCCGGCGGCGGCTGGCTCAAACGGCATTGGCCCGAGGTCAATGCTTCGCTCAAGAGACATTTCGGCGATTTCGAGCTGCGCGAAACACAGGCGACCGGCGACGCTGAACGGCTGGCGCTCGTCCTTGCCGCCAGCGGCTTCGACCTGGTGATCGCGGCGGGCGGCGACGGCACCGCCAGCGAAGTGGCCGACGGGCTGTTGCAGGCGTTCGCAGAAAGCGGCCGGACGGCCGAGCTCGGCCTGCTGCCTTGCGGCGCCGGCATCGATTTCGCCCGCGGGCTCGGCCTGCCTGCTGAGGTCGACCTGACGCTGAAGCGTATCGCCCAGGCCAAAGCTCGCAAGGTCGATGCCGGCCGCATCTCCTATGTCGACGATCATGGCGCGCTGGCCAGCCGCCATTTCATCAACATCGCCAGCCTCGGTCTTTCGGGCGCCACCGACCGCGCGGTCAACGCCGACAAGCGCAAGGGCAGGGTGTCGGCCAAGGCGCTGTTCTACTGGCGCACCGTGTGGGAATTCATGCGCTACCGGTTTCAGGACGTTGTGATCACCGTCGACGACGGCGTCCCGGTCGAGGCGCGGGTGGCGCTGGTGGCGGTGGCCAACGGAAGATTCTTCGGCGGCGGCATGATGATCGCGCCGGATGCCGAAATGGACGATGGACTATTCGACATCGTCATCCTGCGCGCGGCGGGCAAGCTGAAACTGATCTGGGACATCCGGCTGCTCTATGGCGGGCGGCATCGCGACCATCCGGCAATCACCATTTTGCGCGGCAAGAAAGTGGTTGTCGAACCGCTCGGCGATGTGCAAAAGAACGCCGCGCTCGTCGACATAGACGGTGAATCGCCGGGGCGCATACCAGCGACCTTCGAGATCCTGCCCGGCACGCTGACGCTCAGATATTGAATCAACGTGCTGAGAGACTGATTCAAGTCCTTTAGGGCGTGATTCCGGCGATCCGGCCAACATGCTGGAATTGCGTGGCAATTACCTGATGGCAGAACTCGATCTTAGCCGGAAACCCGGCGTGCGATGAAGGCATAGCTCTCGCGCGATCACGGCATCAACGGCGTCTGCATCATCTGCAAATGCAGGTCCGTGCCGGTCCAGGGATGCGCCTCGCAGACGGCCTCGTCGAGCTCGACGCCAAGGCCTGGCTCCTTCGACGGAATGACGTTGCCGTCCTGCCATTCGATCTTCTTCTTCAGCAGCTTTTCGTGAAAACCGTCCCACTGCTTCAGCGATTCCAAGATGAGGAAGTTGGGCAAGGTCACGGCAAGCTGGATGTTGGCTGCACCGACGATCGGCCCGCAATAGCAGTGCGGCGCGATTTGGATGTGATAGGCCTCGGCCATGGCGGCGATCTTCTTGGTTTCGAGAATGCCGCCGGAGCGGCCGAGATCCGGCTGCAAAATGCTCGCGGCGCGGTTCTCGATGACACGGGCAAATTCGAACTTGGTCGTCAGCCGCTCGCCGGTGGCGATCGGGATCGACGTGCCGCGCGCCACCTGCGCCATCACTTCTGGCATATCGGGCGGCACCGGCTCCTCGAACCACAGGGGGTCGTAGGGTTCGATGGCGCGGGCCATGCGCAGCGCGCCCGATGCGGTGAACTGGCCGTGCGTGCCAAACAGGATGTCGGCCCTTGTGCCGACCGCCTTACGGATCGCTTTGACCATGCGGGCGGAGAGATCGATGTCGACGAGGCGCGGCTGATGACCGTCAAAGGCGGTGTAGGGGCCAGCCGGGTCGAGCTTGACGGCATTGAAGCCCTGCTCGACATATTCGAGCGCGCATTCGGCCGCCAGGTCGGGATCGTTGTAGACGTTCTTGCCGCGCGCATCCTCCGAATGGACGCTGCCGGTGTGCGGGTAGAGATAGGTGTAGGAACGCAGCGTCTCGTGCACCTGCCCGCCGAGCAGCTTGTAGACCGGCTTGCCGGCTTCCTTGCCGATAATGTCCCAGCAGGCCATTTCGAGCGCCGAGAAACAGCCCATGGCGGAAACGTCCGGACGCTGGGTGAAGCCGGAGGAATAGGCACGGCGGAAAAAGTTCTCGATGTCGTGCGGATCGCGGCCGACGAGATAGCGCTCGGCCATATCCTCGACCATCCTGGCGGTGACATGCGCGGAGAAAGTGGCGTTGTAGGCCTCGCCATAGCCAACGACGCCGCCGTCGGTGGTGAGCTTGACGAAGATGAAATACTTGCCGCCGATGCCGGGCGGCGGATTGCCGACGACCCAGGTTTTGACGTCGGTGATTTTCATTTTTGATCCTCCAGAACCAATTCGGCGCCCTTCCATCCGGTCATGATCGAGGCGGCGTTGGTGTTGCCGGTGATGTTATCGGGAAAGATCGAGGCGTCGACGACGCGCAAGCCAGCGAGGCCGTGAACCCGCAGGCGCGGGTCGACGACGGCTTGGGCAGCGTCCGGCCCCATGCGGCAGGTCGAGACCGGGTGGTAGACGGTGCCGGAGCGCTTCCTGAAATCCTCGATCAAATCCGCGTCGGAGGTAATTGACGGGCCCGGCAACACCTCTTCCTTGATGATGTCGGCCATCGCCGGCATGGAGGCGATCTTCCTCACGAACTTCACTGCCGCTAGCATTTCGGCCACGTCCGCCTCGGTCGAATAGGCGTTGGCGACGATCTTCGGATAGTCACGCGGATTGCTGGAGCGGATCATGATCTCGCCACGGCTCGACGGTCGGCAGTTGGACAGGCCGATGGAAAAGCCCGGCCACGGGTCGGGCGTCAGGATAGGGCGCTCACCGCTCTTCGGGATGACGGTCGAGAACGCCTGGAAGTAGAGCTGCATGTTGGGCCGTGCCGCCGCCGGGTCGGTGCGGAAGAAGCCGCCGGCATTGTTCATCGACAGCGACAGCGGGCCGGAGCGCATGAGGATGTATTGCATGCCGACCATGAGCTTGCCCCACCAAGGGCGCAGGATCTGGTTGAGCGTCGGCAGCCTGCCCTTGAAGGTGTAGTTGATGCCGACATGGTCCTGCAGGTTCGCCCCGACATTCTCATTGGCATGGACGACGGGAATGCCGAGCGGGCCAAGGAGCGACGAGGGACCGACCCCGGAAAGCTGCAGCAATTGAGGCGAATTGATCGAGCCGCCTGACAGGATCACCTCGCGGCCGGCGCGCGCGGTCTTCGTTTCGCCGTTCTGGAGATATTCGATACCAACGGCGCGCTTGCCCTCGAACAGGATCCTGGTCACTAGCGCGTTGATCTCGACGCGGACATTTTTGCGCTTCATGGCGGGGTGCAGGAAGGCGCGGGCGGCCGACATACGGCGGCCGTTCCTGGTGGTGATCTGATAAATGCCGACGCCTTCCTGTGACGCGCCGTTGAAATCCGGGTTGAACGGCAGGCCGGCTTGGCTGGCAGCCGCGAGGTAGCGCTTGGTCAGCGGGTGGACAGCCCTAGAGCAATCGGTGATGTGCAACGGACCGCCGACACCCCGCCACTGGTTGGCGCCGGCCTGATTGTCCTCGAGCGCCTTGAAGGCAGGCAGCAGGTCGTCGAAGCCCCAGCCGGGATTGCCGGCCGCTGCCCAAGCGTCGAAATCCTCGCGCGCGCCCCGGATCCAGACCATGGCGTTGATCGAGCTCGAGCCGCCGAGCAGCCTGCCGCGCGGCCAGTGATCGACATTGCCGGCGAGGCCGAGGTCCGGCTCGGCCTTGTAGTTCCAGTTGACGGCCGGGTCGAAGAAGGTCTTGCCGTAGCCGAGCGGCATCTGCACGTAGAAACGGCGGTCGGTGCCGCCGGCCTCGAGCACCAACACCGAGAAGCGGCCCGAGGCCGATAGTCTTTCGGCCAGAACCGAGCCGGCCGAGCCGGAGCCGACGACGATGAAATCATAGGTCTGCATGATGGATGCGCGACGGCTCCGGATTTTTGCTCAACCTAGACGCCGCAAGCCGCCGCGATCACCGGAGCTTCCGGCATCGCCTGTGAAAAAAGCGACCGGCACTTCGTTTGCATTCGGGGGTCCGGCCCGAAGCGGCCTTTGCCTCGTGGACAAGCGGCCCACGCATCACACGCCACCATCAGCATTTAACTTGAAATCATAACGCATGATCGGGCGGGCTGGCACCCTGCGGGCGACGACCCTGAACCCGGCGCGAGCGAAGGTGGAGGCGTATCCGCAGCCGGAAGCGCTCGGCGACACATCGGCATCAAAAGGATAGGCCTCAAGCGCAGGGGCATTCGCACGCCTTGCAGCTTCCAGCGCCGCTGCGACCAGGTGGGACGTGACGCCCTGCCGGCGGTATCTTTTTCGCACGTAGAGGCAGGACAAGGACCAGACCGGCGCATCATCCACACGCTTCAGCTGCCACAGCCGATCGAGCCAGGGCACGGCATCTCGCGGTGTCACCTGGCACCAGCCGACGGCAGTATCGCCGTCGAAAGCAAGTATGCCTGGGGAGGGACCATTCTCGACGGCTTGCTGGAACGCGGCCCTGTTTTCCTCACCTGGTCGCTTTCGATAAGAACTGCCGATACGCCCGTACATACACCAACAGCGACTGCAGGCGGCACTCTCACCGAACAGGTCTTCGAGCGCGGGCCATAGATCTGATGTCAGAGGGTGAAAGGTAAGCTTCATGTCAGGTGCTTCACGATGAAACCACAGGTCTGCATGATGGACGCGGGCGGCTTCGGAATTCAGGCTCTACCATAGACGGCGCACGCCTCTGGCGTCACTGAGGCTTCCGGCTTCCCTTGTGAAAAAGGTGACTGGCCCTCAAGTCCTGTTGCTTTTAGGCGTGTAGAAAGGACGTCAAAATCCCCTCTCGAACGTTGTTCCAGCGACGCTATGGGGTCAAGTCCAAGACTGCTGTCCGGCTCCGCATGTCGACGGGGAGGGAAACGTGCTCGTGCGTGATCGTCCATCTGTCTCCAGATCGACGAAATGCATTGCTCACGCGCACCCAGTAGTCGACATTCGCGCCTGTTTTCAGGGCGCCATGCGCTCGGATAAGCATCCATGCGGCGGCAACCGCGTCGCCGGCTGCGACATCCAGTTGGCCAAGCTCCTGGCCGATCGGACCAGACCAGCGGGGAAACCAATCTAAGAACCGCTCGCGAAGGGCGTTGGATCCCACATAGCGAAGCGGCGGTACGAGGTCGAAATAGACTATGTCGCTGGAGTAAAGGGACATAAGCCACTCGATGTCTTTGGCGCCCGTGGCGGCCGATCGACTCTCCAGCAGTTCCCTAATCGCGGCTTCAACGCCTGGCATCGTCTCCTCCAATCTCATCGTTTCGCCCGCTTGCCGGGCATGAGGCTGTCCTCCCAAATTGCCATCAAGGTAACCACCGATGGTGCTCCCCGACAACCGGCGTTCACCACTTGAAACAATCACGGAAATCATCCTGGCGGGCGACGCGCGAATCCGGTGGCACAAGCGCCGAGACCTCCCGCGGTCGGCTCCATCCGCTACGCGCTCATTGGCAACGGACGCCAATAGCCGAGCTTCAAACTGCGACATTGCCGGCTGGCGGCGCGTTGACGCACCGTTGCCATCCCGATACGGGATCGGGAGAAGATCGATATCGAGGAAATTTGGCGCATGGTGCATTATGCGGATGGACGGCCGATCGGCGATCTGACGCTCAGGACGTTGGCCATGCCTTCGGACGCCAATGCGGCGGGCGATATCTTCGGCGGCTGGGTGATGGGGCAGATGGACCTTGCCTGCGGCATCCGCGCCGCCGAGCGCGCCAAGGGCCGCGTGGTGACGGCAGCGGTGAAGGAAATGTCGTTCGCCAAAGCGATGAAGATCGGCGACACGCTGTGCATCTATACGCATGTCGAGCGCGTCGGCCGTACCTCGATGACGCTCAAGGTCGAGGCATGGGCGCAGCGCTACCTCTCCGACCTGATGGAGAAGGTCACCCATGCCGATTTCGTCATGGTGGCGCTGGACGGCGAAGGCAAGCCGAAGGCGGTTCCGGCGGAAGGCTGATCGGCTGGATGTAGTCAGCTGGAAGTCAACGGCACCGCCGCTGCCAGCCTCCCGCAAAGAGATGCGAATAGCGATGCTGTGTGATGCTTCGCGTTCGCACGTTTCCGTGACCATGTCCGGCAGGGCATGGGGGAAAAGACAATGCGTCAACGATTGCTGAACGGCGCATTGGCAGGCGCTTGCAGCCTTGTTCGGCCTGTTCGCCGCAACCGCCTGAACCGAGATCAAACGAGACGAGGCCGAAGCCAGTGGCGCCTCCGAAAACCACACTCTCAAGCGGCAAGTGATCAGGAGCGGAATCCGCGTTGCAACGACGTGCCACACCGGCGCGATGAGCGTGAGCAATTGCGGCAAAGAGGCGGCCTGCGCCATGCAGGGTGGTCCAATCGGGCCCGAAGTCGAAACGCACCGAAAGCCGTCTGCGGGCCGGAATGCAGATGCAGCCGAAGTATTCGTCTGCGCTACGCGCCGCGCGCAAACCCTTGCAGCGCAAGAGTTTCAGGCATGAATCCCGTCGAACCTCGCCCGCGCGGCCTTGACGCGCTCGGTGTTCTTGCGCGCCCATTCGCCGAGCGCACCGACCGGCACAAGAAGCTCGTAGCCAAGATCGGTCAGCTCATAATCGACGCGCGGCGGAATGGTCGGAAACACGGTCCGGGTGACGAAGCCGTCGCGCTCCAGCCCGCGCAAGGTGGTGGTCAGCATCTTCTGCGAAATACCGCCAACGGCGCTGCGCAGCTCGTTGAAGCGCAGCGGCCCGTCACCGAGCTTGCCGACGACCAGCACGGTCCATTTGTCGCCGACGCGCTGCAGGATTTCCGAGATGGCGCGGCAGTCCTCGGTGCGGTGCGGGTGCCTTGGTAACAAAAAGGTGCCTCCTTGCGCGTCATCTGCTCGGTCACTCATATAGCTCAGGTATCTAAACGATACCAGAAATTTGCCTAAAGGAGAGCCCCTCTATGTCCAAGCCCAAAATCGCCATTGTCGTCGGTTCGACCCGCGCCGCACGATTTGCCGACGTTCCGACCCAGTGGATCGCCAAGATCGCCAAGTCGCATGCCGACATCGACGTGGAAGTAGTCGACCTGCGCGACTTCCCGCTGCCGTTCTTCGACGAGGTCGCATCGTCCGCCTGGGCGCCGTCGCAGAATGAAGTGGCGCAGCGCTGGCAGAAGAAGGTTGCGGAATTCGACGGTTTCATCTTCACCGCCGCCGAATACAATCATGGCCCGACTGCCGTGCTGAAGAACGCCATCGACTACGCTGCCAATGAATGGAACAAGAAGCCTGCCGGTTTCGTCGGTTATGGCAGCGTCGGTGGCTCGCGCGCAGTCGAGCAGCTCAGATTGTATGCCGTGGAATTGCAGATGGCGCCGGTCAAGTCCGCCGTCCACATTGCGTGGGGCGATTTCCTTGCTGTCCGGCAAGGTGACAAGAAGCTCGAGGAACTAGAGCATCTGAATCAGGCCGCCACCGCGCTCGTCAACGACGTTGCCTGGTGGGCCAAGGTCCTGAAGGCGGCGCGCCAGGCCGACGCCGTCACCGAGGAAGTCAAGGCGGCCTGAACCGCAGACCGGAACAATCCTCCCAAGGATCCGGGGCGGCGCTTGCGCCGCCCCTTTTTGATTCAAGCGATGGCTGGCTGCCGCGCCTGCCGTGGCCTGATGATGCAGTCGGCAAGGCGGTCCACCTCATTTAGCTCATCTGCGTGGTGCTGGCCCCACTCACAGAGCGCCAGAAGGATAGGCTCGAGGCTGAGGCCGAGGCGCGTCGCCGAATATTCGACGCGTGAGGGAATCTCGGCAAAGATCTCGCGTCTGATAAGGCCGTGTCCTTCCATTTCGCGAAGCTGCTGGATCAGCACTTTCTGCGTGATGTTGGGCACCAGCGTCTTCAGCACCGACAGCCGCCGGGGGCCGTCGAAGAGATGGTAGAGAATGACAGCCTTCCATCGACCCGAGATCACCTTCAGGGCGCGTTCCGCCGGCAGCATCGGCAGTCTTTTGGTTGGCAGCTGCTTGGTCAGCTTGGCCATGGTCACCTTCTGGTCAGCAGCGGACAAATGAGTGTGTAGTCGCGATCAGGCAGATAGTGGCAAACAGCAGCCGATGCCATAGCGATGGGTGCATGCCATGAGAACCATTCAACTGAATCGTTTCGGCGCTCCCGACGTCCTCGACGTCGTCGAAATGCCGAAGCCTGAGCCGCAACCAGGCGAGGTGCTGATCCGCGTTCATGCAGCCGGAGTGAATTTCTTCGAAGTGCTGATGCGCGCGGATCGCTACGCGGTGACACCGGACTTGCCGATGGTCCTCGGCGTCGAGGCTGCCGGGATCGTGGAGGCGGTCGGGCAAGGAGTGGACACGTCGCTGACCGGGAGACGCGTCGCGGCGCCGCTGTTCGCTTCAACGCGTCCCTTTGGCGGCTATGCCGACTATGTGACGATCGACGCAAAGCTGGCCGTGCCTCTGCCGGACACGCTCTCATTCGAAGCCGCGACGGCCTTGATGGTGCAGGGACTGACGGCCTTCCATCTGCTGCGGCAAAGCCCGCCAAAGGGCAAGTCGGTGCTGGTCCTTGCCGCCGCCGGCGGTGTTGGCTCGTTGCTGGTCCAACTGGCCAAGCGCCAAGGCGCCGGCGCAGTGATCGCTGCCGCCGGCAGCCGGGCCAAGCTCGATCTTGCCCTGTCGCTTGGAGCCGATGCGGGCATCGACTATTCCAGTGTGGATTGGGTAGCGCGGGTCCGGGAAGCAACAGGCGGCGCTGGCGTCGATATCGTCTACGATACTGTCGGCGGCTCGATGACGGCGGCAGCGCTCGCCGCGCTTGCGCCTTGCGGCGAACTGGTGTTTGCCGCCCTGGGCAGATACGCGCTCGGCGCCTCCGATCTGGAGGCGATGATCAATCGAAACCAATCGCTGAGAGGGTTTGCCCTGCTGCCGCTGCTTTCTCCAGACGTGCTCCGCGGTAGCCTGTCAGAGCTTTTCCATCTAGCCGCCAGCGGAGAGCTTTTGGTGACGACAGGCAGCCGCTTCGCGCTCGACCAGGCCAGCGAAGCACACCGGGTTCTGGACAAGCGCCGCTCGACCGGCAAGGTCGTGTTGATACCTTAGTATCGTAGTCAATTAAATTGCCACACGTTGGAATTTGTCTATGTCGGCCGTAAAGATCAGCTTTGCGGATTCCTGGAAGCAGACAGCGCCGGTCACCGCGCTGGAAGTCGTGGTTGCGCCAATACTGCATTGACCTCCCGCTCAAAGAACGCTCTTTTCAGGGCCATAAGCTTTGGCGAGACGGACCATGCCTTTCGTTCGAAGGCGTTGGTACCAATAGAAAAGTATCATCAAGCCGGTTGTTGTGCCGGCACCAAGGCACAGTGCAGGCGCCAACGCTGATCCGATATATAGTGCTAGAAGGGTCACGCCCGCCGCCGCGACAATGCCATTTACGAAAGCGATCATCGTCGCGGCTGTGGTGAGATGCGCCAGGAGCGGCCCGGAACGCAGCGACGGTTCGGCGTCGTTTTCTGGCCAGCGGCCGAACTCTTTGGAAAACTGAAAAGCAGCATCGTCCCCCAGCGTTCGATAGTAGGCTCTGATCCGGGCGATGCCGATATGGGCCTGCATGTTCTCGGCGGCTATATCGATCAACCTTAGGACGGTGAAGCTACCCAGCAAAAAGAGCGATGGCAGCACGGCTAGGAGAAACGGCTGAAGGAATTCAGGCGACTGCGCGACAAAGCCCGTCGCCACTAGAGCGCTCGATAGAGACATGATGTAGATGGTCGTTCGCGACGCCATTTCGCTGATGGTTGCGCTGATCGCCGATTGCTGCACGAAATGCTCTGTCGCGAGGGCCGTGAGAAGCGCGGTATGGGGTGTTGTCGTGTCGGCCATTGCATATATCTCCTGCGGTGAGCATGCCGCCGATGGCGCATCCTGAGCGACAGAGCCGTCGACACAGGCCTACGCGATTGTGCAGATGTTCAAAGAGTGTGCATCAACTTGGCAATTCCGTTTAAATGGCGCCGGAGACACCATCAGTCCGCCCCAGGGACTGCAGGGAGCGGTCGCGCCTCGATGAAGCGCCGCTCCTGCGTGCGGCCGCCGAAACCATAGGCATCGGCCCTGACCTCATGGACATGCACGTAACTTTCGTGATGGAGGGGTCCCAGTAGTTGGCCCATCGCCTCGAAAATGCCGGTTATGAAGCGCTCCCGCTCTTCTTTGGTGCTGGTGCCTTCAACGATCCGGATCTCTAGCCAGAAGCTCGCCAGCGCGTGCTCTGCAAGGCTTTTGCCAGCAATGAACCACCGAGATTGATCTACGGGCTCGGCGATGACGGCTGTCAGGTCAGCGCGCTTGCGCAAAAAGCTGGTGGATGCTGCCGACGCCGCACTGGCCACGTCCTCGGGTCTCACCTCGTGGCTTGTTGCGTATCGGACGGTGATGATTGGCATTGGTCTGGTCTCCTCGATGGCGGCATATCTGGGCGGAAGTCAGCCACTGGACGCGATATCAGGGGCTAGGAATCCTCGACAGTACCTCCATTGGCTGCCAGCCGCCCAACGGTTTGCGCTTCTCAATTTCAAACTCAAACCAGCACCCGCCACCGCCCGGTCCCTGGTCGAACCGGCGATCAATGGCAAAGCCCGATAAGGCACAAAACAAGAGCGTGCCGATGCCGCCATGCCCGACGAACAGCACATCGCCTACCCCCGGGCTGGAGAGGCAGGTCTCGACCTCTTCCACAATCCTGCGCTGCGCATCCTGAGCCGTCTCCCAGCCGCGAACGCTTTGCGACGGGTTGGCAAAGAAGGCATCTGCGGTGTTCTCGAATTCTTCTGGAGGGAGGAAGCCGGTCGCGCTGCGGTCATTCTCGTGCATGCGAGGGCGCATTTCCAGATCAACGCCGAGAGCATTTGCAATCGGTTGCGCGGTCTCGATCGCCTTGGTTTCGTTGCTACAAACTACCCGCCGTGTCAGGGCGAGCAATCCAGGACGCGATGCCAAGGCGACGACCCGCCCCGCGCCGATCTCGTTCAGCGACCAGTTTGGCACGGTCTTCTCGGGCTCGATCCGAACCTGCGGATGGGTCAAATAGCGAACAGTCCTAGGCATGATGCATCCTGAGTTTAGATGTTGGTGAACCCCCCGCTCACACATTCTAAATCAGGGGTTCAGGACGTGAACCTGGACATTGCTGCCGGTTCGACAATTATTGGCCTTGCGGGTATTTTGCCGCTATCTGCATACAAACTCTCGGCTCCATGGTTCAGACCCGGCGCCGTCAAGCACCGAGCGAGCTAATGAGACGCCGGGCCGCCCTCGAGCGGACGCTCACTCTTTCAGCCGTGTATAGACGCCGCGCGTGGCCAAGGCCTCTTGCTGTCCGGGACGTGTGAAATAGAGCTCAAAGACATGGCGATCGTTGTTCTCGATTTTGATTACTGTGCGCATGCCGACCGACTTGCCGACCGTGTCTTCGCCCGCGACGCCTTGGTCGGTGAAGGCCCCCGACATGCTGATCGGCCTTTGATTTCCCGATCCGGCGGCGCCTTTGTAGTACATCATGGTTGTATTGACAGGATCGATCGTGATCCACTCGTATCGGTCGTCCATGATGCTGTAGCCGAGCCAGCCTTTGCGCCAGATTGGCGCTCCGTCCAGCGTCCCCTCCATCGTATCTTCGATATAACGCTCGCCTGCCAACCACTGCCGACGGCTCATGAGATCGTCCGTCACGAGCGGCGGCTGATCGGGGCTGCGGCCGAGCGTGCCGTAGAAGCTCAACTGGACCCGCCAGGTGCCAACTAGTGGCGCCAAAACCTCATGCGCCTGACCCGGCAATCCGCGACTAAGCCATTTCGGCAACTCGGACTGCGTCGGGGGCGCGGCCGCGGCCGAGCCATCTTGAGCCAATGCGCCGAAAGGAACGGGCAGGGCGAACGCAACGACAAATAGGGCAACGTGTAGTGTCTCAATGATTCTTTTCATCTGCGGTCCATTTGTTTATTTGAAATGTCAGTAACGCGCTTGATTGATGGTCACCGTTGTGAACTTGCCGCATGAATCCGATGGATACTGATCTCTTAACCCTTGAGACTTAATCTGTTAGATCATTCGATGCTGACCAGTGTTTCGCCTCCTGACACTTCTAGAATAGCGCCGGTCACGAAATCATTAGTCATCAGGAAAAGTGCGGCCTTGCCGATATCGTCGACCTTTCCAACCCGACCCGCTGGGAAGCGCTCGCGTACCAACGCGAAAAACGCCTCGCGCTTGGTTTGCGGCATGCCGGCCCACATCTCACTGTCTATGACGCCTGGACGGATTGTGTTGACGCGGATCGGACCGAGTTCGAGCGCAAGGGCTCGTGTCAGCGCCTCCAGAGCAGCGAACGCGACCATCATCATCGAAGCGCCCATGCGAGGCCTGGTCACCAAGCCACCAGTAGTGAATGTGATCGAACCGCCTTTCCGCATCTTGGGCGCCGCGTGCCGCGCGCAAGACCAACTGCCCAGGAACTTGCCAGACAGAACGGCCTGCGCGTCGGCCATCGTTTGGAAGAGGAAGGTTCCTCCAGGACTCGGTGGAGTTGCGGTGATGAGAAGGTGGTCGAGCGCTCCCAGTGTTTCGAACGCTTGCTCGACCGCCGCATCATCGGTCATGTCCAGCGACTGGAACGTGATCGAACCGTGGGCGCTTTGCTCTGCAGACAATTTCGCCGACGGGCGCCGCCCGAGCGCAATGACCTCGGCGCCTGCTTGAGAGGCTGCCCGGGCCGCCCCCATACCCATGCCACTTGTGCCGCCAACGATCACGACGCGCTGATTCAGAAGAGGCTGCGCGTCACCGATCATCGCGGATCTCTGCCGCTGGCATATGGGCTCAGCATCTCGAGCCACTGCGTCTCCATGTCGCCAGGCTCATATTCGCCGGCATCGGCGACGAACCTCTGGACATAGGCCTCGCCGAAGTGACTTTTGAGTGCAGCGATACTGCGCCAGACTTCGTAGATGACGATGAGATCAGGGTCAGATCGATCACGATGGATGTGGAACTGTAGACAGCCCGTTTCTGATCTCGTCGCTTCGAGATCCTCAAGCATCCGGGTAACGAGCGCTTCGCCTTGACCAGGAGCGGCGCGATGCTTGGCGATAATGCAATAGGGCGTGTGTTCGCCAGTGGCTGGTGGGGGAAGATCAGGCAACACCAACGCCATATGAGTCTCCTTCTGGTAGCGGCCTAGGAGGTATTCTGCATTCACGCGTCATGCGTTCATGGCGCATGCGAGTGCCGGCTATTGCTCCTTCGATAATCCACCGCGACGGTCGTTGCTGGCTCGCGAATCGGTCGAAGTGGTTACGGCATTTGGGAATTTGCAGATCCTGGTGCGGCGCCGCTATGGCAGAAACGCTTGAATGTCTGGCCGTTTGTCGCGCCGATTACATCGGCTGTGGGTCGGATCAGGCGATATGCAGGACCGATGTCGTCTCTGTTATGCTCACCCGCGGCCGGAATCTCGGACCGCACCTGGCGAGACGCCTATGAAGCGTTTGAATGCCCTGCTGAAGGATGCATCGGACTCATATCCCAACTCCGACGCGACCTGTGACAGCGACATATATCCGTTCCGCAACCAGGATTCCGCCAGCCTAAGCCTCCATTGCAGGAGATAGCGGGCGGGGGATACGGATAATAGACTCTTGAATCGCTGCGAAAACCTCGATCGCGACAGCCCAGACAATGCCGCCAGGCGATCGACTGGCCAGTCTTCCCCGGGGGAGCGATGGATTCTTGCAAGCGCCGCCCCGATTTGTGGATCCTGCACGGCCGCCAGCCAACCGGTCAGATCGTTGGAACACGTCTCGACCCAGGTTCTGATTACCTGCGTCATGACAATATCGGCGAGGCGCGCCATTACCGTTGCCGAGCCGATTCTTTGCCCTTCAGCCTCGCGCGCCATCATCGCAACGAGGATTGGTAGGTCGGTATCGCCGTGCTCGGCATGACGGATATGCATCACCGGAGGCAGCAGTTCCAGCAGCGGAT
Source organism: Mesorhizobium mediterraneum (assembly GCF_002284565.1). Lineage (GTDB taxonomy): Bacteria > Pseudomonadota > Alphaproteobacteria > Rhizobiales > Rhizobiaceae > Mesorhizobium > Mesorhizobium mediterraneum. The sequence goes on from NZ_NPKI01000046.1 coordinate 58,374, forward strand.
TTGCCGTCGGCCCCTCAAAGCCGATCGTGCAGCATGCGATCAACGATCGCGCACCGCTGCCGCCAGACTTCAACTCGTAAGTTCCGTTCCCAATCAACGCCGGTTTGACATCCGCAAGCGGCAAGGCTCGCCGTTTGGGCAGGTCGGACATGGTGTGCTCTGTTCCATGGGGCAGAAGAAGCACATCGCCCTTTTCGAGCAGCAGCGGCGGCAAGCTCTTGGCTTGTATCCAGCAATGACCTTCCAGCATCGCATGAAAACGTACACCCTCCCTGAACGGCACGGCGATGCCCCAGGGCGCCGTCAATTCGCTGCGGCCATATCGAGCATGGGCAAGACGCAAGTCGCGCAGAACTTCGCTCAGCAAGTCACTCTCGGCCGGCTGGTAGCCCATCGTTGCACGTCCAAGACCGGGCCGATTCATGGATCTAAGCGGATCGTCCATATGCATTCCTTTGCCTCGAACCTTTGCATACTCTTTATGCATTCCGTTAACTCTCGGTCGGCAAGCAGAAACTGCTGCGAATCGATCCTCTAGGGTCCTAAATCCAATAGGTCTGCATGATGCGGCTGCGCGACCACCGAATTTTCTCCGGCTCGCGCGTTCCCATGCCGAAGCGACGGCGCAATGTCTGGTATTTGGCAGGCTAGGTCGTGTGGCTGATCTGCTCGAACGGTAGAGTTTCAATCAAGTCCAGCTCTTTCGTGCGAGATATGGGAAGTCCGCAATGGAAAGTCCGCAACGGGACATCAGCGCTGGTTGCCGCGAATGTCGGTTATCCGATAGCAAAATGTGTTGATGAAGGTCGACTCGAGTCAAGATTAGGCCCGAGCCTGCGCCGAGCTGAATGTCTGCTCACTTACATCTCACACTAGAAGCTGCCTGTCCGCTATGCGGCCACAGAGCTGACACTCGAACAGGCCTACAATCGTGTTGATTGTTACCGCACGATTTCGCGATGGCCGCCGGGCAGGCGCGTGGCGATGAGCTTGTCGATACGGCGGCCGTCGAGGTCGACGACCTCGAAGCGCCAGCCCTGCGCATCGACGCATTCGCCGGTCGCCGGCAGATGGTGCATGTGCGATAACACGTAACCGGCGACGGTCTCGTAGTCGCGGTTCTCGGGCAGGTCGATGCCGAGAACGTCTGCCATCTCGTCGGCCTGCATGTATCCGGCGAGCAGCCATGAGCCGTCCTCGCGCTTGACGGCGTTCTCCTCGTCGCCGGCGTCGAGATCCGCCCGGAAGACGCCGGTGATGGCCTCCAGTATATCCGCCGGGGTGACGATGCCTTCGAAATGGCCGTATTCGTCATGGACCAGCGCCATCGGCACGTTGGATTCCTTGAGTGTCGAAAGGACATCCAGCGCGTCGGCCTGGTCATGGACGATGGGAGCGGCGCGCACGTGCCGGCGCGGGTCGAGCGCGCGACCGCCAAGCATCGCGGCCAGCACGTCGCGGGTCTGGACGACGCCGATCATGGCGTCGACGCTGCCATCGCCGGCTGGGAGGCGCGAATGCTGCGTCTCCATCAGGAGCTTGCGGGTCGCCGCGTCGTCGGACTGCAGGTTGATCCAGTCGACCTCGGTGCGCGGCGTCATCACCGCGCGGACGGCTCGGTCGCCGAGCCGCATGACGCCGGCGATCATGCGCCGCTCGTCCGATTCGATGGTGCCGTGATGTTCGGCCTCGGCGACCAGCATCTTGATCTCCTCGTCGGTGACCTTCTCCTCGCTTTCACCGCGCTGGCCGAGCAGCCACAGCATGGCGCGGCCGGAGATGTCGAGCAGGAACACCAGCGGTGCCGAGACGGTGGCAAGGATGGTCATCGCCGGAGCAACTTTGGCGGCGACGCGCTCGGGATCGCGCAGCGCGATCTGCTTGGGCACCAGTTCGCCGATGATCAGCGAGAAGTAGGTGATGAGGGCGACGACGATGCCGACGCCGATCGGGTCGGCAAGGCTTTCGCGCACACCCGTCGATTCCAGGAACACAGACAGCCGCTCGCCCAGCGTGGCGCCGGAAAACGCGCCTGATAAAACACCGACCAGGGTGATGCCGATCTGCACCGACGACAGGAATTTGCCGGGATTGGAGCCGAGCGCCAAGGCACGGCCGGCACCCGTGACGTTGCGGTCGATCATTGCCTTGAGACGGGCAGGCCGCGAGGAGACAATGGCAAGCTCGGACATTGCCAGAAGGCCGTTCACGCAGATGAGGACGACCACGATAGCGATTTCAACGTAAAGCATGAGGGGTCAATAGCATTGCGGCGAGGTCTTCGAAAATAGATGGACGTCATTTTTCATGGCGGCGGGGGCAACCATCTCATGCGGCGTCCCATGTCGGCGACGAAAAATGCTCGATCAGGGCGTCGACGACGACACGGACCTTTGGCGTCAGGCTGCGTGTCACCGGCCAGACGGCATGCACCACGATGTCTTCGACGAGACAGTCCGACAGGACCGTCTCGAGTTCGCCGCTCTTGAGGCTGTCGGCCGCCAGCCAGGTCGGCAGAAAGACGATGCCGCAGCCGGCAAGGGCTGCATCCAGCATCGGTTCGCCGTGACCGAGGACAAGCCGCGCCCTTGGCACGAATTTTCCAACATGGCCGTCGGCATGCTTTACGGTCCAGGGCCGGACAACGCCGTCGCGGCCGTAGCCGATGACGCCGTGGTTTGCGAGATCATCAACCGATCGCGGCCTGCCGTGTTTTTCGAGATAGGAGGGCGCCGCGCAGATGGCCGAGCGCTGGGCGTAGATGCGGCGCGCGGCGAGCGACAGGCTGTCATCCAGGTCGCCCATGCGGACCGCCAGATCGATGCCTTCCTCGATCAGGTCGACGCGCCGGTCGTTGAACGAGATTTCGATCGTCAGATCCGAAAACCGCTTGGATATCTCGAAGAGCACGGGTGCCACGCATCTGCGGCCGAAGGCCAGGGGCACGTCGACGCGAAGCCGGCCGGAAGGCACCAGCCGGCGTGCGGCAAGCAATGACTGGGCGGCTTCGATTTCGGACAGTGCCCTGACGCAGGCTTCATAATAGCCCAAGCCTTCACTGGTCGGGCTCAGGCTGCGGGTCGTGCGGTTGAGCAGGCGAACGCCCAGTCGCTGTTCCAATTGCGCGATCGATTTTCCGACCGCCGATTTCGTCACATGCAGCCGTCTGCCGGCATCGGTGAAGCTGCCGGCCTCGACCACCTGAACGAATGCGAGAATGCCTTGCAGGCCGGCTGGTTCCAACGCCGCTCTCCGTTTGTATATTTTTTCTCGTCAATCTGTTTCCAAATATGCACTACCGGAGAGTTTTATTCCATAGCGAAACCGCATAGATGTCCGGCGTAGTCACCAAACGCGGAGCACGGAACGAGATGAGCCTCGATATCAGCAGGTCCGGCATCAACAGATCCTGGCAGACGGGCGAATTCGGACTGTCCAGGTCGAAGCCTGTCCGGGCAGGATTCCGGAACGGCCGGTCTCGCGATCCTAACGGCAAAGCCAAAGCTGCGTGAAGGAGAACACCATGCCAGGACAACGCTTCAGGGTCGGTATTGTCGGATTGCAACCGGGCAGGAGTTGGGCGGCACGGGCCCATATTCCTGCGCTCAATGCACTATCGGAGAGCTTCGAGATCGTCGGCGTCGCCAACACCAACTTGGCCAGCGCCGAGAAGGCGGCCGGCGCGACCGGACTGCCGCGGGCCTTCGCCAGCGTTGCCGAGTTGATCGCGGCGCCGGAGATCGACATCGTCACTGTTACGGTGAAGGTGCCTCCTCACCTGGAGATCGTGAAAGCGGCGATCGGCGCGGGCAAACACGTCTACTGCGAATGGCCGCTTGGCAACGGGTTGGCCGAGGCTGAGGAACTCGCCGCGCTTGCCCGGGCCAAGGGCGTCCTGGGCGTGGTCGGAACCCAAGCGCGCGTTGCTCCCGAAATTGAGTATCTGCGACATCTGATCGCCGACGGGTTCGTCGGCGAGGTGCTGTCGACCACCCTGGTAGCGCGGGGCGGCGGCTGGGGAGGCTCCATCTCCGAAAAGAAGATCTACGCCTATCTGCTGGATCGCGCCAACGGCGCCACCATGCTGACGATCCCGGTGGGGCACACGCTGGCGGCGCTCAGGGATGTGCTCGGCGAAGTCGCGGAGGTATCCGCGGTGCTGGCCACGCGGCGGCCCACGGCGCTCGCCGTCGATACCGGGGAAACGCTGCCCGTGTCCGCCCCTGACCAGGTGCTGGTCAGCGGGGTCCTCGCCAGTGGCGCGCCCCTGTCCATCCATTATCGAGGCGGGGCAGCTCGATATGACGACGGCCTGGTCTGGGAGATCAACGGCACGGAAGGCGATATCCTGATATCGGGTCCTTCCGGCCACACGCAGATGGTGCAGCTTTCCCTCAAAGGCGCGCGGAACGGGGAGAAGGTGTTCCGGCCGCTGGAGGTCCCCGCCTCATACCGTTCCGGCTGGCCGGAGGATGTGGAGCCGGGGAACGTCGCCCGCGTTTATGCCAGGATGGCCCAGGATCTGCGCGAGGGTACCCGCTCGGCGCCGAGCTTCGAGGATGCGGTCGCAGTGCATCGCATCATCGCCGCGATCGAGAGAGCAGCCGAAAGCGGAAGCCGCACCGCGCTGACGTGATCGGGCCGGCCAAGGATCGCCAGCGACGCGCCTACGGCAGCTGCCTGAGCACGCCCACCACCGCCTTGCCGTCGGTGAAGTAAGGGTCGCCACCGCCATTGCGCCCAGCCTTTGTCGCACCGATGCCTGGTATCTCGCTGGTCGAGATCAGCATGCCTGCGGCAGACAGGTCGCGGATCAGGAAATCGCGCTCGGCGTCGATGTCGGGACCGATATGGTGAGTGATCGCGCCGGTGTCGTGGCTGAGCCCAACGCCGCGATCGAAGCTTGCCGAACCCAGCCAGAGCGGCCGGCCATCGTCTCCGGTCGCGTCGGTCTGCCAGAAGCGGACGTGATGACGGCGGTCGGCACTGTCGCCGACCGGCTTCTCGAAGGCCAGATCCTGTGCACGGCCTTCGAATAACAACCGGCTGACCGGCGCGTCGGGATAGGGCCGATCGAACAGCACGCTTTCGCCGATCTCGATCGCGGTCTTCAGCGTGATGGCGTCGGCCGTGTCCCATCCGGCGACCGCGAAGGCATGGACCAGCTCTTTTTTGGTACCGACGAGGCCGACATTGATCGGATCGCCCGCAATGCCTTGCGGCGTGTGCGTCACCATCTCGAAGCGCTGTGTGCGGAAGTTGCGGTCCCGCAGGGTCCAGAATTCCGGCGCGGCGAAATAGGCGAGCACGAGATAGCCGGCACAGAACGCCACCAGCCAGGTCGTTGCGCGTCGTCGAAGGCTTCGTCGGCTCACGAGGTACCACCCCGGTGATATGGCATCACTTTATGTGGCGTCATTCTACGCGGCGGCGCAGACCTTGGGCAGTGGGCATGCGCTCGGTGTCATGTTGTTTGGAGCATCGGGTTATCCCAAACCGGTATCCACTTTTGGGTCCGATGCTCTAGCGGCAGGCGCGGTAGCCGTTCTTGCGGTTTTTGATGTCGAAATGAAAATGGTTGCGGTGGTCGTAATTGTAGCCGGGACCAAGCACCGTGGTGAAATACTGACAGCCGTCGGCACGCACAGTGTTGAGGAAGCCGCGCGTGCGGAAGGCGAACAGCCCGGGCTTGCGCACGTCGATGTCGTTGCCATTGCTGAGTTCGATGCTCATGATGTCGAGGGCGTTGCCCTTGCCGTGCTCCGACAGCGTGCCTTCGCCGGCGATCCTGCGGCAGGAATAGCTCGAGCCCTGGCGAATGGTCCTGACGCCGGAGAAATAACGCCAGCGGGCGGACGGAACCAGTTCATTCCTGGTCCAGCCGGCGAAGGTGGCGGCCATGTCGCAGGTCAGCGTCGCGGCCGGCTTCATCCCGATGCTGCCGATGGCCGAGATCTTGACCGGATAGTCGATGCCGCACTGGCCTTCGTGGATCGGCGCAAGGTCGGTGTAGACGACGCCCAGACGTTTCAACTCCTTGCGGCAGTCGATTTCGCTGGCTGGCATCTGTTCGGTCGGCGCCATCGGCTCGTCCATGCGCGGATAGGCGGCGGTCATGTACGGGTTGGAGGGAACGAGGCTCTGCATGCCCGCGTAGTTCGGAACGGCTGATGTCTGGCTGCCGACATCGACGGCCGGTTCCAGCGAAAGCACGCTGCCTGTGGTGCAGGCCGAGATCGCTGCGATGGCAAGCGCACCGGCAACCATGCGCGCGCGTCTGGTTTGCCGCACGGCGACAAACGCGGCGCGAAATATCCCGGCCATCGACAAGATCCCTGTCCCCGAACCTGATCCCGATCAGGCTCTGTCTAATTGTTTGATCATGATCTTTCTCCGAAAACCGGATCCCACTTTTCGGGATCATGATCAGATGAGACAGAGCTTAACCGCCAAGAGTAAAGGAAAAATCAGCGGCCGCGTTTACGGCTGCGGCCAAATTGCGGCGCGCATGTCGGTCCGGGATCATGTCACTGGCAGAAGGTGCCGCCGTTGCGACGCGGGGCGAGATCGAGATGGAGATGCAGCGAATGATCCGCATCGCTGCCCGGGCCAAGCACGGTCTTGAACGGTCCGCAGGCTGCCTTGCGCACCGCGTTCAGGAATTTCGCGTCCTTTTCCGGCGGCACCGGGCCGACGTCGATCTTTCTGCCGTTCGAAAGCGTGAAGCTGGCGATGTCGAGCGCGTTGCCGAAAGCATGTTCCGACAGTTTCCCTCCGCCATGGCGCGGCCGGCAGACAAAGGCGGATGCCTGGCTAAGCGACTTGAGATTGGCGCCGAGCTCGGCCTTGGCCGCCGGCTGGATGATATCGATGGCGAAGCGCGCGGCGGCCTCGGCCATCTGGCAATTCAGCTCGGTTTCGGGGCCGATAGCAACGGATCTGCCCAACGTCTTCAGCGCGATCGGATAGGGGATCGAGCAGCCGACCGCCGCATCGTGCTCGGCCTTGCGTTCCTCGAAGTCGACGCCCATCGACTTCAGCCGCCTGCGGCAGGCAAGTTCCTCCTCCGGCATTTTTTCCTGCGGCACAGAGGCCGAGCGCGGGTCGGGAGGGATTTCTTTCCCCTGCGCTTGCGCCGGCTTCTCCGGCGGTTTCGGGGCGGTGGCCGGCGGTTCCGCCTCGGCGGGCTTTTGGCTTGGCGCTGGAGCGATTGCCGGTGGCTCCGGCCGGGTTTCCTTAGGCTGGTCCTGCTGGTTCAGCGTGTCGGTCGCGGGAGGCTTTGGCACATCAGGGCGCGGCTCGGGAACCGGCACGTCGGCAGGTGCGGCCTCTTGCGCCAATTGCGATCGATTGAACTCCGGGACGGGCACGGTTTCAGGCAATTCCGGAGCTTGGGCCAGCGCCGCTCCTGCGAACAGTATCGCCGCCGCCAAAGGCAGCGCCAATCTGAGCAATCCGGGAAGGGTGAGCGCCGCCATTCGATCTTAACGGCGGGCGAATGCGGAAGTTGCCCTGAATGAGGGTTTGGCCGATCACGAACGGTAACCGCGGCGTTACGCACCGATCGCTTCCAGCCCTTCCTCCAGCCAGTCGGCCAGCAGCGGCATGCCGAGCAGATATTTCGCCGTGCGCTTATTGGCGCGCTCGCGTGCGGCCGTCAACGCGTCCGTCCATTCCGAGGCGTCGTAGTCGCCGCGGCCAACCCAGGCGAGTGCTACGAGTTCGGCCGCCTCATCGACGTTGAGGTCGTTGATCAGCTCGCGCAGTTCTTCTTCGGTGAGGTTTTCGGAGCTTTCCTCGACGAGACCGTCATGGTGGTGGTTGTCGTGCGCCTGGCCGTCGAGCTCTACCTCGTGCTCGGCGCCATCGGCATAGTCTTCGTTGACGGCGGCGCTCAGCGCCTTCGCCTTGAGGATGAACAGGCGCACCGTGTCGGGACCGATCGAAAGCTCCCATTCCTTTTCAAGAGGCCGCCGCACTGGCATTCTCCGTATACTCCGTTTGCCGTTTGCCGTATGTTGGATGATAGCGAATTTGCAGCGCTCGTCACGTCATGTTCGGCTCTTCAATTTTTGCGGCCGGCACGGACCGTTTCCAAAACGTTTCAGCAGGCCACGAGTTTTTCCGGGATGAAACGGCTTTTGCCCGGCGTTAGTCCTGCATTGTCATGCTTCAAGGAGGCTTCGATGCGCAGACGATTGCTGATTCAGGTTCTGGCGGTTGCCGCCTTGCCGCTGTTTGCTGTTCCGGTGTTTTCGGCCGGTGAAGGTGGGGGCGGGAGCGACCAGACCACCACCCAGTGCAAGAAAGGCACGGTCTGGGACAAGAAGCTGAAGAAGTGCGTTGCACCCAAGCAGGGCATGCTGGACGACGACAACATCTATGAAGCCGGCCACGCGCTGGCGATGGCCGGACGTTATGATGAGGCTATCGCCGTGCTCAGCCTGGCCGCCAACAAGCAGGACCCACGCATCCTCAACTATCTCGGCTACTCGCATCGCCATTCCGGGCGCGTCACCGTCGGCCTCGGCTACTACGAGGAAGCGCTGCGCATCGATCCTGATTACACGCTGGTGCGTGAATATCTCGGCGAGGCGCATCTGCAGATCGGCGATCTCGCCGGCGCCCAGAAACAGCTCCGCGAGATCGAGAAGCGCACCGGCAAGGGATCTCGTGAATACGGCATGCTGTCTGAGCAGATAGACCATTTCATGAAGAGCTGATTCGACTTCAAAACGCTCTCATACCGGCTGCGAGCAATCGCAGCCGGTTTTTTGTTACCGCTCGCCCTGCCGGCCGCGCTGCCGTGACGGCATTTCCACAAATGGGCGGGTGAATTTTTAAAAACCGATTTTTTTGGCGTGAAAAACCCGCGAAGATTGCTATATTGGGGGAAATTGCGGTGAGACGGTTCCGTTAGCCCGAGGCTGCCGGACCGTTTTCTTTTTGTACCCATCGACAAGGTCGCTCCCGGAATGCGGGGGCGGCGGCAGGAAAGGTCAGGCATCATGAACAAGGTCCCGATGACAGGCGAGGGGTTCGCGTCATTGAAGGAAGAACTGCGCTGGCGGCAGCAGGAAGAACGGCCGCGCATCATCGAAGCGATCTCCGAAGCGCGCTCGCATGGCGATCTTTCCGAAAACGCCGAATACCACGCGGCGAAAGAGGCGCAGAGCCTCAATGAAGGCCGCGTCAACGAGCTTGAGGACTTCATCGCGCGTGCCGAAGTGATCGACGTCACCAAGCTCAGCGGCGAAAAGGTCAAGTTCGGCGCGACCGTGGTGTTGGTCGACGAGGATACGGAAGAGAAGAAGACCTACCAGATCGTCGGCGACCAGGAAGCCGACGTGAAGTCCGGCCGCATCTCGATCTCCTCGCCGATCGCGCGGGCGCTGATCGGCAAGGAAGTCGGCGATGCGATCGAGGTCAACGCGCCAGGCGGTGCGCGGGGCTACGAGATCGTCCAGGTGCAGTTCATCTAGGGCCTGTTGATAATTCTACTCTGGCGGCCGACTAGCGACTCGCCAGAGCGAATTCTGAAAAGGTCCTATGTCGCGGCCTGCGATTTGAGCGCCAGCAGCCTCTCGGCCTCCGCCACCACCTCCGCAGGCGCGACGTGACCGCCAGGCGCAGCCAGCAGCGTTGACGAGAACGGCCCGCGCGGGCCGGTCAGGCCGGGTTCTGTCGCCAGAAACACGGCGACGGTGGGCAGGCCGAAGGCACTGGCGAGGTGAGTGAGGCCGGTGTCGGCGCCGATGATCAGCACCGAGCGGCCGATGATCGCGGCGATCTCGGCAAGCGGTAATTTCGGCACCAGCACGGTCTGCCGAACGGCCGCGGCAATCGCTTCGGCAACCGCCTTTTCTCTGTCGTTAGACCAGGTGGTGACCGGCGTCATTCCTCTCTCCACGAGAAGCCCGGCAGTCTCGATCCAGTCGCCTACCGGCCATTTCTTGTCCTCGCGGCTGGTGCCGTGCAGCAGCAAGGTGGGGTTTTCGCCGACAAAGGTCGAACCGCCGGCTGGCGGCACGATGCCGGACTCAAGCCTGGAAAAATCCGGTTCATAGCCGAGCGCCAGCCCGAACAGGCGCCTTGTGCGTTCGATGGCGTGCAGATCGCGCGGCACGGCATAGCGGCGGTCGTAGAACAAAGTCGCCGAAGGCTCGCGGGCGCTCGAGCGGTCGAAGCCGGCGATCGGCGCCGCGGCCAGTTTCGCCACCAGGGCCGATTTCAGCAATCCTTGCGCATCGATGACGAGATCGTAGCGGCAATCGCGCAAGGCGCGACGCAATCTTGCCGCCTCGCGCCATGTGCCGCGGCCGAGTGGGCCTGTGCGCCAGCGCCGGATCGCCACGGTGTGGATGGTTGCGATGGCTGGATGCAGCGCCACGATGCCGGCAAAGGCTTCTTCCACGCACCAGTCGAACGATACGTCCGGCCGGTAGCGGCGAGCATCCTCGACGGCCGGAAACGTGTGGATGACGTCACCCATCGAGGATGTCTTGACGATGAGCACCCTCATGCGGCGGCCGGCATTTCCAGCAGCCGTTCCGCTGCTGCCGCGACCTGTGACACCTCGAGCGTCTTCAGGCAATTGAGATGGCCGAGCGGGCAGATTTTCTGGTGGCAGGGCGAACAGGACAGGCCGAGCCAGACCAGTTCGCGCTGCTCGGCGAGCGGCGGCGTATTCTCAGGCGAGGTCGAGCCATAGACGGCAACGATCGGCGTGCCGACCGCGGCGGCGACATGCATCAGCCCGCTGTCGTTCGATACCGCAAGCCTGGCCGCGGCGATCAGGTCGATGGCGTCCTCCAGCCGCGTCTGGCCGGCGAGGTCGACAACCCCTGGTGCAAGCGTAGCGATTTCCGCCGTCACCTCGGCGTCGTTCTTCGATCCGAACAGTGCGACCCTAAAACCTTTCGCCATCATGTCGCCGGCAAGACCGGCATAGCGTTCGCTCGGCCAGCGTTTGGCGGGCCCGAACTCGGCGCCGGGCATAAGTGCCACGAATTTGTTCGCCTCCAGCCCGAAACGGCCCAGCAGTGCCGCCTGGTTTTCTGTGTCGATGGCGAGCCTCGGGGCCCGGAACGTGCCCCCTTGGGCGAGGCCGAAATAGGCCTGCGCCGTGCGCCGTTTCACCTGGTCGGGCAAGGGAACGATATCGGTCAGCAGCCCGTAGCGCATTTCCTTGAGATGGCCGATGCGGCGCGGAATGCGGGCAAAGAACGGGACCAGCGCCGACTTCCAGCTTCCAGGCATGATATAGGCCATGTCGTAATGGCCGCGCAGCAGGCGGCCGAAGCGCCTTCGGGTGCGGAATTCCAGTGCGCCGGATTTCAGCGGCAGTTCGACCTGCTGGCGTATTTCGGGCATGCGCTTGACCAGTGGCGCCGCCCATGCCGGCGCCAGCACGTCGATCGCGGCGTTCGGGTGAAGCTCCCTCAGCGCCGAGAACAGGCACTGCGCCATCACCATGTCGCCCACCCAGCGTGGGCCGATCACGAGGATCGTTGGGCTTTCAGCCATTCGACATAGTCTCTGACGCCGGTTTCCACTGTGCGAAACTGACCATTGTAGCCGGCGGCGCGCAACCGGGACATATCAGCTTGCGTAAAGCTCTGGTAGCTGCCCTTGAGGTGGTCGGGGAAGTCGATGAACTCGATCTCGCCTTTGCCCAGCGCGCCGATCACCGTTTCGGCAATGGCGCGGAACGGCTGGGCAAGGCCGGTGCCGCAGTTGAAGATGCCGCTTAAGCCGCGTTTCCACAGCCACAGATTGACGTCGGCGACATCGCCGACATGGATGAAATCGCGGCTCTGCTCGCCGGGTCCGAAACCTTCATAGGCGCCGAACAGCTTCGGGTTCTGGCCTTGCTCGACCTGATTGAACAAGTGGAAGGCGACCGAGGCCATGGCGCCCTTATGCGCCTCGCGCGGTCCGTAGACGTTGAAATAGCGCAGGCCCGCCACCGGCGAATGATCGGTATCGAAGACGGTGCGGCGGACATAGTCGTCGAACAGCTTCTTTGAATAGGCATAGACATTGAGCGGGCGTTCGCATTCCGGCTCCTCGCGAAACTCGGCGCCACCGCCGTAGACCGACGCGGAGGAGGCGTAGAGGAAGGGCACCCGCAGCGCGAGGCAGGCATGCAGCAGCCGCTTCGAATAGGCGTAGTTGACCTCCATCATGAACCTGCCGTTCCACTCGGTGGTGGTCGAGCAGGCGCCCTGGTGGAAGACGGCCTCGATGCGGCCAAGGTCCCCCGCCTCCATCCGCGGCAGGAAATCGTCCTTGTCGAGATAATCGGCGATCTGCAGATCGCCGAGATTGGCGATCTTGTGGCCGTCGGTCAGGTCGTCGACGACGAGGATGTCGCTAATCCCTTCGGCGTTGAGAGCGGCAACGATGTTGGAGCCGATCATGCCGGCGCCGCCCGTGACGATGATCATGAAAGCCTCTGGTATCTTGTGCCGATTCCGGCCCTTATAGGGGAGGCTGGCGAGGCTGTCGATAAAGCAGGTCGCAATCCGGCGGCTGGGTGAGCGTCACAGTGCCGCCGCAAAGCAATCGCTTCAGTCGGCGACTCACCGGCGAAGCGCGACAGGAGCAAGGCAATGCCGTCGACCGAACTGCTTATCGCCTTCTTCGCCACCACGGCGATCTTTGCCTACATTCCCGGTCCGGCGATGCTTTACGCTGCTGCGCAAACCATGGCGCGCGGCCGCTGGTCCGGCCTGACGGCGGCGCTGGGCATTCATCTTGGCGGCTATGCGCATGTCATCGCCGCTGCTGCCGGGCTGTCCGTGCTTTTCCACGCGGTGCCGACGCTCTACGTGGCGGTCAAGCTGGCCGGCGCGCTCTATCTGATCTGGCTGGGTGTCTCGCTGTTCCGCGCCAGGGCGCAAGACGATGCCGTCATCCCGGGCATTGTGCCGAAATCGGCCAGCCGCGCCTTTTTCGAGAGCATCACCGTCGAGGTGCTCAATCCCAAGACGGCGATCTTCTTCATGGCGTTCCTGCCGCAATTCATCGACGCGTCGGCGACATTTCCCGTCTGGCTTCAATTCCTCGTCCTCGGGACGATCGTCAATTTGATGTTCTCCTCGGCGGATGTCATGTGCGTGGTATTGGCAGGCGCGCTGATCACCAGGCTGCGGCGCTCGAGCCACGCGCAGCGCCTCATGCGGCGTGCGGGCGGTGCGGTGCTCGTCGGATTGGGCGTTCATGTGGCTTTGCAGAAAAGCTGATCCGCCAACCGGCGTTGACTCTGATCCGCTCGGCGCCCGCCGTTGCGTTGGGCCGAATTGCGGTATATCGGCTTCGCCATGAACGACCAGCCCTGCCAGTCCAGTGCTTTCGCAGCACCGGGACCGGTTCCCATTGCACGTCGCGGATGACATGAGCGAGCAATACCTGCCTTCTCCCGAACCCCTTCACCGTGCCATCTCGCGGTTCAGCAGCGTCACCGTGCTGGTGGTCGGCGACTTCATCCTCGACCGTTTCGTCAACGGCGTCATCGAGCGGATTTCACCTGAAGCGCCTATTCCGGTGCTGCGCGGGCGTGGCGAAACGTCGGCGATGGGCGGCGCCGGCAATGTCGTCTCCAACATCGTCTCGCTCGGCGCTGCGGCGATACCGGTCTCAGTGATCGGCAACGATCATGCCGGGAACAATCTCATGCGAATGCTCGCCGAGCTTGGTGTCGACACCGGCGGCCTGGCGCAGGACGCGAGCCGCATGACGTCGTCGAAAAGCCGGTTCAGCGCGCTCAACCAGCAGGTGCTGCGCTTCGACGAAGAGGAAATCAAGCCGCTGGGCGACGCGGAGCGGGCGACGCTGGTCCGACATTTCCGCACCGCGCTCGCGCAAGCCGACATCGTCATCCTATCCGACTACGGCAAGGGCATGTTGCTAGACGGCGTCGCCGGCGAGCTGATCTCGATCTGCCGCGAAGCGGGAAAGCCGGTGCTGGTCGATCCCAAGGGCCGTGACTATGCGTGCTATGCCGGGGCGACGGCGATCACCCCCAATCGCAAAGAACTTGGCGAAGCGGTCGGACGCGCGGTGTTTGCCGATGACGAGATCGTGGCCGCGGCGCGCGAGCTGATCTCTGCACATGGCTTCGATTTCGTCGTCGCGACGCGCAGCGAAAAGGGCATGAGCGTCGTCGGCGCGGACGATGCCCGGCACATCGCCACGCAGGCGCGGGAAGTGTTCGACGTTTCCGGCGCCGGCGACACTGTCATTGCGACGTTTGCGTTGGCTCTTGCCGCGGGCGCCGACCGCATCATGGCCGCCGCCATCGCCAATGCGGCGGGTGGCGTGGTGGTGGGAAAGCGCGGTACCGCGCGGCTGACGGTCGAGGAACTCACCGGCGCGTTGTTTCGCTCGCACGGACCGATTGCCCACAAGGATGCAATCCTTGATGCCGCCGCCGCCGCCCGGCTGGTGGCGACGTGGAAGGACGAAGGCCTGAGCGTCGGCTTCACCAATGGCTGTTTCGATATCCTTCACGCCGGCCATGTCAGCCTATTGCATGCGGCGCGCAGCCAGTGCGACCGGCTGGTTCTCGGCCTCAACAGCGATGCCTCGGTGCGCCGGCTGAAAGGGCCGGGGCGCCCGGTCAACGACGAGCATGACCGCGCCTGCGTGCTGGCGGCGCTTGCCTCGGTCGATGCCGTCGTCGTCTTCGAGGAAGACACGCCGCTCGGCCTGATCGAGGCGCTGAAGCCCGACATACTGGTCAAAGGCGCCGATTATACGATCGATCAGGTGGTCGGCGCCGAAGTGGTGCAGAAGGCGGGCGGCCGCGTTGTGCTGGTCGATCTCGTCGCCGGCAAGAGCACCACCGGCACCATCGGCAAGTTGCGCGCCGGCAATACAAACTGAGGGTTTCATGTCCGAACTGAACGATTACCTGGTCCGCTCGGCGGCCGCGATCACCGCGATGGTCGAGCGCGACCTCAGCAGCGAGATGGAGCGGGCGGTTACCGCTGTCGTCGCCGCACTTTCGCAAGGGAAGGCGCTGCTGATCTGCGGCAATGGCGGCTCGGCGAGCGACGCAATCCACATCGCCGGCGAACTGGTCGGCCGCTTCCTGAAGGAGCGCAAGGCCTACAACGTGATCGCGCTGCCGGCCAATGCGGCGGTGCTGACCGCCTGGGGCAATGATTACGGCTTCGACACGGTGTTTTCACGCCAGGTCGAGGCGCATGGCGCGGCGGGTGCTGTGCTGCTCGCCATCTCGACCAGCGGCAACTCGGCCAGCATCCTCGCCGCCGCCGAACAGGCGCGCATGATGGACATGACGGTGATCAGCCTGACCGGCGACACCGGCGGCAAGCTCAAGCCGCTCTCCGACATCCTGCTCAACGTGCCCTCGACCTCGACGCCGATCATCCAGCAGGGGCATCTATGCCTCTATCATCATCTGTGCGAAATGGTCGAAGCGCGCCTCTGCGATGGCTGACATCGGCCCTGTCGTGAGGTCGAATCCATACCCGCTCGAAGAGCCGGGCCTGTGGGTCGAGCGGATCGGTACCTCGGTCTTTCCAGCCGGCACGCCGGCGCTGTTCCTCGATCGTGACGGCACCGTCAATGTCGATACCGGCTATCCCAGCGATCCAGCTGACATCGTGCTGCGGCCGGAGATGCTGCCGGTGATCCGAACGGCCAACCTCGTTGGCCTTCCTGCGATCGTGGTCTCCAACCAGTCGGGCATAGCTCGCGGTTATTTCGGCTGGCCGGATTTCGCCGCAGTCAATGCTCGGCTGCTGGCGCTTCTCGAAGCACAGGGTTGCCGGATCGATCTGGTGCTCGCCTGCGCCTACCATTCGAGCGGGACGGGTGAACTGGCAGCAGGTGACCATCCGATGCGCAAGCCAAATCCGGGCATGCTTCTGCGTGCCCGCGATCTGCTGGGCGTGGATATCAGCCGATCAATCATCGTCGGCGACAAGGCCGATGACATGGAAGCCGGACGGCGAGCCGGGCTTTGCGAGGGCTGGTTGGTGCGCGGCAAATTCAATCGAGTCGCTGGCGATAGTACGTTCACGACGCGCAAACTGACGACCGGTAACGATCACAGCAAACTCTGCGACGCCATCGCCGAACTCGGCCGGGATTAAGTTCTCACTTCGCTGAAAGCCACCAAGCCCTCGTCCTTGACGCGGCGGATGGTCAGGGCCGTCCGCACCGTGTCGACATTCGGCGCCGAGGCCAGCTCCTCGATGACGAATGTCTGGAAGGCGCCGAGGTCGCTCGCCACGCAATGCAGCAGGAAGTCGGATTCGCCCGACACCATCCAGGCGTTGCGCACGATCGGCCAACCGCGGGTGCGTTCGGCGAAGGTTTTGAGCTCGGCGTCGGCCTGGTGATGCAGGCCGATGAGGCAGAAGGCGACGACGTCTAGGCCGAGCGCCGGCGCATTGAGCAAGGCGCGGTAGCCGCGGATGATCCCGGTCTCTTCCAGCCGCCTGACACGGCGCAGGCATGGCGGCGCCGAAATGCCGACGCGGCCGGACAGCTCGACATTGGTCATGCGGCCGTCGTGCTGAAGCTCGCGCAGGATCTTCCAGTCGATGGCGTCGAGATCGCTTTGAGCGGCATGGATACCTTCGGCGCTTCACGCAAGAATCTTTCGTGATTTTGTAATTAAACGACTTTGGTGTCCATTCCATCCCTTCAGCCGGTGATTTTCGGACAGTCACTGCGCAAGATGTTCATGGATCGTCTGTTTGTGCCGAAGCTTTCCGGGGACGAAGGCCAGGTCGTCTTGCTGGCGTCGCCTGCAACACCTAGATTAGGGCCGATATCGATCCCTGTGCCGGACGCTTCATTCGCGTCCGGTTGTTGTGAAAGCCCTGCTATGACCACCAAGCATGCACCCGTTCTCATCATCGGCTCCGGTCCCGCCGGCTATACGGCGGCAATCTACGCCGCCCGTGCCATGCTGAAGCCGATGCTGGTCGCCGGTCTGCAGCAGGGCGGTCAGTTGATGATCACCACCGATGTCGAAAACTACCCGGGCTTTGGCGATCCGATCCAGGGTCCGTGGCTGATGGAACAAATGTTGAAACAGGCCGAGCATGTCGGCACCGACGTCATCAACGACATCATCACCGAGGTCGACCTCAATGTGCGGCCGTTCCGCGCCAAGGGCGATTCCGGCACCACCTATACCGCCGACGCACTGATCATTGCCACCGGCGCGCAGGCGAAATGGCTGGGCATCCCGAGCGAACAGACCTTCATGGGCTTCGGCGTGTCGGCCTGCGCCACCTGCGACGGCTTCTTCTATCGCGGCAAGGATGTCGCGGTGATCGGCGGCGGCAATTCGGCGGTGGAGGAGGCGCTCTACCTTTCCAACCTGGCAAAGAGCGTGACGGTCATCCACCGGCGCAGCGACTTCCGGGCCGAGCGCATCCTGAGCGAGCGGCTGTTCAAGAAGGACAATGTCCGCATCATCTGGGACACCGTTGTCGACGAGATCACCGGCCAGTCCGGCAAGATGCCGCTGCCGCCGTCGGTGGAAGGGCTGAAGCTGCGCAATGTGGTGACCGGCCAGGAGATGCATCTGACGGTCGACGGCGTGTTCGTGGCGATCGGCCATGCGCCGGCGGTCGAGCTGTTCGCCGGCAAGCTGAAGCAGAAGCCGAACGGCTATCTGTGGACGGCGCCGGATTCGACCTGCACCGACATGCCGGGCGTGTTCGCCGCCGGCGACGTGACCGACGACATCTACCGCCAGGCGGTGACGGCGGCGGGGCTCGGCTGCATGGCCGCGCTTGAGGCGGAGAAGTACCTTGCCGGGATCGAAGTTCACCGCGAAGCAGCGGAGTAGGGAAGCGGCCGAGAAAAGCCGCGTAAAAGCCTGATTTTTCATTCAGACGCCAAAAACAGAACGAGGGGCATCATGGCGTTGGACTGGGACAAGCTACGCGTGTTTCACGCTGCCGCGGAAGCTGGGTCGTTCACCCATGCCGCCGAGACACTGCATCTGTCGCAATCGGCGATTTCACGGCAGGTCAGCGCGCTCGAACATGACGTCGGCGTGCCGCTGTTCAATCGCCATTCCCGCGGCCTGGTGCTGACCGAGCAAGGTGAGATGCTGTTCCGCACGGCGCATGACGTGCTGATGAAGCTGGAGACGATCAAGTCGCGGCTGACCGAGGCCAAGGACCGGCCCTCCGGGGTGCTCAGGGTGACGACCACGGTGGGGCTTGGCGCCGGCTGGCTGACCGAGCGCGTGCAGGAATTCATCGAGCTCTATCCCGAGATCAGCCTGCAGTTGATCCTGGCAAACGAGGAGCTCGACCTCACCATGCGCCGGGCGGACTGCGCGATCCGGCTGCGCCAGCCGCAGCAGCCTGATCTCATCCAGCGCCGCCTGTTCACCGTGCATTTCCATCTCTACGCGGCGCCCTCCTACGTCAACAAGTATGGCAAGCCGGCGTCGATCGCCGAGTTGAAGGCCCATCGCATCGTCACCTTCGGCGTGCCGGTGCCGGCGCATTTGTCGGAATTGAACTGGCTGGAAACGGTTGGCGATTTCGAAGGCGGGCAAAGGGTGCCGACGCTGCAGATCAACGACATATTGTCGATCAAGCGCGCGGTACAGGGCGGCGCCGGCATCGCCATGCTGCCCGACTATGTGGTCAGCAAGGACTCAGGGTTGGTGCAGTTGCTGCCGGAGACCGAAGTGCCGTCCTTCGACACCTATTTCGCCTATCCCGATGCGATGAAGAACCAGGCGAAACTCCACGTCTTCCGCGATTTCATTATCGCCAAGGCGCGCAGCTGGTCGTTCTAACCCTTCTGCACGTCGCTTCCTGCCTTGCACCGCGGACGATCATCTCTTACTGGCCGCGCCATGGCGTCAGGCGGGGCAGCCAGCCTGGAACGGCATGGCGGTAGGCCTCGTAGTCGGCGCCATAGCGGCGGGCAAGCGTCGGTTCCTCGTAGAGCTTCACGAACGAGACCATGGCGATGGCGGCGATAGCGGCATAGGCGATGAGAGTCCAACTCGAAAACAGCAGTGCCTGGCCAAGGATGATCGACAGCACCGCCAGATACATCGGGTTGCGGACATGGCGGTAGATGCCGCCGATAACCAGTTGCTCGGTCGGCGCGACCGGGGCGGGCGTGCCCAGGCCTTCGAAGGCAAAACGGGCGAAGGCATGAAGCAGCAAGGCCGCTGCGACGACAATCAGGACCCAGCCGACCGGCACCAAGCCGGGCAGGGTAGACCATGGCAGACGATAGCGATCGGTCAACAGCCAGGGCAGCAATCCCGCGACCACGCCGGGCGCTGCAATGAAGAATAACGCGCTGCCGGCGATCGCCTGACGTGTCCTCATTGAGCTTCCTTCTAGAGTGGAGTGCTTCCACTTGGACGCACAAAGTACACTCTAGCGCTTGGAGTCTACGCGTCGTGCGTTTCGAACCGAAGGTTAGCGCAGCGAAAAATCGATTCCAATTTCGGGCCGATACGCGGCTGCTGCAAAAATAAACGCATGCTGCCTGATTCGACGTCATTCGTTGTCTTCTGCATTTGGAGCGAAAATCGGCTCTGATTCGCTATATCGCGTCGATTTTTTCCTGGCTGTGCATCGCATTTCGACGATTTTGCTGGTCCTACGAGGGCAAGGAATGGATTAGACCACAGCCTGTGTCATTTTGCATGCGTGTGTTGCAAAATAGATGCTTGTTTCTTGGGCATGATGAGCACATATATAGATCATCTCCTGGGCGCGTTCTCCTCCCATTAGCGCCCTCGAGTGTTCCCCTCTGGAGGTTAGCCCTAACAGGCACTTCCAATCAAACTCAGCCGGATCTTCATTGATCCGGCTTTTTTGTTGCCCGAAACCTGCTGGCGCTGAGGGAAAGCCGACCGAAATTGTCACGTAACAGTGACATGTAACCTCAGGTAACCTGTCACAGGCGCTCAGCATCGACTAAGCAGATCATAGGACGCGGTGTGGTTCGTGCGGGAGATGGGGGCATCACTCGGACGATCCGGGCTCAGGCGGCTACCGCGTCCGAACCATTCTTCCGCTGAGGCCGTCAGGCGCTGGCGGCATGTGCGGCGGACCTGCCGTTTCGCCTCCCACGAAGACGGTCCGCAAGAGAGCGGCGTCCGGATCATTCCGGACGCCGTTTCCTTGTGTTCAGCAGCCTGCGATACTGGCGCCAAATCCAGTGTCAGGCGGCCTTGCCATTGGCGTTCAACGCCTCGTCGGCCAGGCGACCGGTGAGTTCGGCCATATGGTCGAAGGCGGCACGATAGCTGGCCACGCCTGCGGTGGCCGAACGCAACTCGATGATCAGGTCGCCGATCTCGGCCTGCGGCATGGTCGCCTCGACCACATCCCATCCCGGCCAGCCAGGCCGCGCATCGTAGCCGAGAATCTGGCCGCGCCGTTGCGGGATTAGGGCGATAATCCTCGACGTCGCGTCGGACGGCGTGACGATCTCGACCTTCATGACCGGTTCGAGCAGCACTGGCGAGCAGGCCGCCATGCCTTCCTTCATTGCCAGCTTCGCCGCCATCTGGAAGGCCATGTCTGATGAATCGACGGCGTGATAGGAGCCGTCGGACAGATTGACGGCGACATCGACCACCGGAAAGCCGAGCGGGCCGGATTTCAGATAATCACGCACGCCGGTCTCGACCGACTGGATATAGGTTTTCGGCACGGCGCCGCCGGTGATGGTGTCGGTGAACTGGAAGCCGGAGCCGCGCGGCAGCGGCTTGATCTCGATCACGACGTCGCCGAACTGGCCATGGCCGCCCGACTGCTTCTTGTGGCGGCCACGCTGCTGCGCCGTTTTGCGGATCGTCTCGCGATAAGGCACGGCCGGCGGATGGCCTTCGATCGGGATCTGGTTCTTGCCTTCCAGCCGCTCGCGCACGACGCGCAGATGCATCTCGCCATGGCCCGACAGCACGGTTTCGGCCGAATCCTGATTGTGGCGCAGGCTGAGCGAGGGGTCTTCCTCGGCAAGGCGCTGGATGGCCGCCGACATCTTCACCTCGTCCTTGCGTTCCTTCGGGCGCAGCGCGAAGGCAAAGACCGGTTGCGGCGGCGCCAGCGTTACCAGCGGCTTGATGCCGCCTTTGGCCGAACTCAGCGTCTGGCCGGTCGTGACGTCGTCCAGCTTGCCGAGCGCGACCGTGTCGCCGGCCTTGGCCGAGGTGAGCTTGGACTGATCCTTGCCGAGCATTCTGTAGATGCCGGAGACTTTTGCCGTGGCGCCATTCGAAAGGAAGAGCTCGGAGGCGTCGGCAAGCTGGCCGGACAGTATGCGCGAGACCGACAGCTTGCCGCCATGCGCGGTGTGAATGGTTTTCATCACCTGGACCACGGTCGCATTTTCGTCCGGTGCACCAAGGCGCTTGCGGGTCGCCTCGATGTCGGGCGCATCGTGGCGGATCGTCTTCAACAGGCGCAGCACGCCGTTGCCCTTCTCGGCAGTGCCGATCAGCACGGGGGTGACCGCGCCGTCACGCAGGTCGGCGGCGAGATCGTCGAAGATCGCGTCCTTCGGCGGCTCAATCTCTTCGAGGAGCTGCTCCATCAACTGGTCATCATGATCGGCGAGCGTCTCCAGCATGGAAAAGCGAGCCTCCAACTCGCGCGCCTTGTCGTCGCCCGGAATCTCGGCCACCTCGCTTTCGGCATATTCGCGATAGATGTAGGCGCGCTCCAGAGCGAGATCGATCGAGCCGATGACGACGCCGTTCTTCCGCAGCGGAACCTGGCGAAGCAGCAACGGCACCGAGCTTGCCGGCTGCAGCATCTTCAGCGTGTCGCGCACGCCTGATATCGCCTTGTCGACCTTGTTGAGGAACATGATGCGCGGCACGCCGAGATCGTCGAGCTTGCGCATGATCAGCTGCAGGGCAGGAATCTTCTTCTCGTCGGCCTCGGCGACGACCACCGCGATGTCGCAGGTGGCAAGCACCGGCTCTGCCTCGAAGGAGAATTCGATGGAGCCGGGACAATCGACGAAAGTGAGTTGCTCGCCCATGAATTCGGTGGTGGCAAAGGTTGCCTCGACGCTCATGGCGTGGGCGCGTGCCTCGGGCGAATGGTCGGAAACGGTGTTTCCCGAGGAAACGGGATTCTGGCGGGCAATGGCGCCCGTGCGGGCTAATATGGCTTCGAGAAGTGTCGTCTTACCGCTTGCAAAGGGACCGACTATGGCAATGCATTTCGGTCCCGTGCGTCGTCCTCCGGCGCGAGTTCCCATGACTGACCTCCACTCAGGCGTTTCCCTGGGAGCGGCGGCCGGCCTGTCGACCGTCGCGGGCGGGGCTTTTTTTCAGTTCGCCACCTGCCCAAAAGCATCGTCCCACGGGTTAGCCGGGAGGGCAAGGGATTTGAGGGCTGCCTGACGTCGCGGATGCTGAGCCGTGATCGGTGGGGCCGACGGGTGCGAGCCTAGGTTCCCCATCAAATCCCGCGACCGAGCCGTCACCGAACAGCCGCAAAAGCGGTTGCGCCATGATGGTTATCGGACGAAAGTGCCCGTTTCTTGCCACAAAAAAGGAACGGCCGTCGCCGACCGGTCCGCCATCAGCTTGAGGATTCGCGACGATGAAGATCATTGCCTGCGGCAGCGTGCCGACCGTCATTGCGCCGGAAAAGTACTTCACCGGCCGTGTGTTGCAGACGCCGATCATCGAGAAGGAAGCCCCGGCGCGTCTGCGCGCCATCATGGTCAGTTTCGAGCCCGGCGCGCGTACCCACTGGCACACGCATCCGCTTGGGCAGACGCTCTACGTCGTATCAGGCGCCGGCCTCGCGCAAAGCTGGGGCGGGCCGATACAGGAGATCCGGGCCGGCGACGTTATCTCGTTTGCGCCTGATGAAAAGCATTGGCACGGCGCTGCCCCGAAATCGGCGATGGAGCATATCGCCATGCAGGAGGCAATCGACGGCGTCCATGCCGACTGGCTGGAGAAGGTGACGGACGAGCAGTATGGCGGCTGAGCCGGGCGCTTTTGATCGGTCCTAAAAGCGCGTCGCGTCTGGTCATTATAGGTGATTTCAACACTTAGGTTTGGAGTCGTCATGTCGAATCGTCGCTTGCCTCTTGTTGCCGCCGTCTATCTCGGCACATTCGTCGCGCTGCTCGACATCAGCATCGTCAATGTCGCCCTGCCGACGATCCAGATTGCGCTCGGCATCGACTTCGCCGGGCTGCAATGGGTGATCGACGCCTACACGCTTTGCCTGTCTGCCTTCATGCTGTCGGCAGGCCTGATCGGTGACCGCTACGGGCGCAAGCGCTCCTGGCTGGCAGGCATCGGCATCTTCGTGGCTGGTTCTGCCATCTGTGCAATCGCGCCCAACCTGCCGGTGCTGCTGGCAGGCCGGGTGGTGCAGGGGATCGCCGGATCGCTGATCATTCCGGGCGCGCTGTCGATCCTGACGCAGGCGTTTCCCGATGCCCGCGAGCGCGCCGGCGTCATTGGCGGCTGGGCGTCGTTTGCCGCCATCTCGCTGCTCGCCGGCCCCGTCGTCGGCGGCATCCTGGTCGAAGCCGCCGGATGGCAGAGCATTTTCCTGATCAACCTGCCGCTCGGCTTGGCCACGATCGTGCTGGGTGCAGCTTCGATCGTAGAGACTTCCCACCCCGAGCATGCTCATCTCGACCTTGTCGGCCTGGCGCTCAGCATTCTGTGGCTGGGCGCGCTGACCTTTGGCCTGATATCGGCAGGTGAAAACGGTTGGGGCGATCCGCGGACGGTCACGGCCGTTGTTGCCGGCCTGGCCGGCTTGGCAGTCTTCCTTGCCTTCGAGGCGCGCACGCCGCGGCCGATGCTGCCGCTTGGCCTGTTTCGCGACATTCGCTTTGCCGTCGCCAATGTCGCATCGTTCGCGCTCGGCCTCACCTCCTACACCGGCGTCTTCCTTTATTCGATGTTCCTGCAGCAGGCCCAGGGCTGGTCGCCGACACAGACCGGCTTGCGCATGGCGCCGCTGTTCCTTGTCCAGATGGTCGTGTCGCCGGCGATCGGCGGGCTCAGTCAGCGCTACGGACATTCGGCGCTGATGGCCGCCGGCTATCTTTCGAGCGGGTTTTCCATGCTGGGCATGTGCTGGGTTGAAGCCTCAAGCCCCTATGTGACGATCGGCCTGCTGTTTGCCGTCGGCGGCCTCGGCAACGCGCTGTCGATCCCGACCGGCAGCGCCGCCGCGATGTCGTTTGCGCCGCGCGAGCGGTCGAGCATGGTGTCGGCGGTGATCAACGCAACCCGCCAGAGCGGGACCGCCATCGGCATCGCGCTGCTCGGCGCCCTGATGAGCATGCGGGCAGCAACCCTGCTGACGGGGCATCTTGAAAATGCTGGGGTCGCCAATGCTGGAGCGGTGGCTCGCGCCGCCGTTTCAAGACACGATTTCGCAGCCGATGCGGCGATGGGAGAGGACGGCCTGCGCGCTCTGTTCGCAGCCGCCTATGCCGGCGGCTTCCATGCGGCGATGCTGACGGCGGCCATCGTCTCGTTCGTCACGGCCGGGCTTCTGGTCGCCATTCTGGCGCCGGCCGAGGCACGTTCGGCGCGCGAAACCAATGAGCAGGGATGAGGCTGGTGCCTATCGCCTCGAAAACCCGGCTCGCGGCCGGGTTTTGGCGTTCGGGATGCCCTGATCAGGTCAGCGAGGCGGTGAAGCGCTGGATGCGCGTGCAGGCCTCTTCGAGCAACGCCTCGGATGTGGCGTAGGAGATGCGGAAGTTCGGGCCGAGGCCAAAAGCCGAGCCGAACACGACCGCCACGCCCTCCGCCTCGATCAGCTCCGAGCAGAAGGTCTCGTCGCTGTCTATCACCTTGCCGGCTTTGGTCTTCTTGCCGATCAGCTTGGCGCAGGACGGATAGACATAGAAGGCGCCTTCGGGCGATGGGCATGTGATGCCGCGCGCCTGGTTGAGCATCGACACGACGAGATCGCGCCGCGCCTGGAAGATCGCCTTGTTTTTCGCAATGAAATCCTGCGGACCGTTCAGCGCCTCGACCGACGCCCACTGCGCGATGGTGCAGGCGCCGGACGTCTGCTGGCCCTGGATCATGTCCATCGCCTTGATCAGCGCCACCGGCCCGGCCGCATAGCCGATGCGCCAGCCGGTCATGGCATAGGCCTTCGACACGCCGTTCATGGTCAGGGTGCGCTCATAAAGCTTCGGCTCGACCTCGGCGATTGTCTTGAAGACGAAGTCGCCATAGATCAGGTGCTCATACATGTCGTCGGTCAGCACCCAGACATGCGGATGCTTCAACAGCACGTCGGCCAGATCGCGCAATTCAGCCTCGGTATAGGCGGCGCCCGAAGGGTTCGACGGCGAGTTCATCAACAGCCATTTGGTGCGCGGTGTGATCGCCTTTTCCAGCGCCGCCGCCGTCAGCTTGAAGCCGTTGTCGATGGAGGTGTCGGCAAAGGCTGAGGTGCCGCCGCAGATCGCCACCATCTCGGGATAGCTGACCCAGTACGGCCTCGGTATGATGACCTCGTCGCCGGGGTTCAGCGTCGCCATGAAGGCATTGAACAGGATCTGCTTGCCGCCGGTGCCGACGATGGTCTGCTCCGGCCGATAGTCGAGATTGTTCTCGCGCTTGAATTTTTTCGCGATCGCCTCGCGCAGCGGCACGATGCCGGAAACCGGCGGATATTTCGTTTCGCCGCGGCGGATGGCGTCGATCGCTGCGTTCTTGATGTTGTCCGGCGTGTCGAAGTCCGGCTCGCCGGCACCCAGCCCGATCACGTCACGGCCGGCGTTTTTCAGCTCGCGCGCTTTCTGCGTCACTGCGATGGTCGCGGAAGGCTTAACGCGGGAAAGGACGTCGGCAAGAAAGGCCATGACGATATTGTCTCCTTTGGGGTGCAGGCGGTCCATCCAACCGCGGCGCATCTCATGTCGCATCATTCCGCCAAGCGCAAGCACTGTCGGATGAGCCAGATCTCAAATCCCCGGCAAATCCGGCAACAATAAATTCACTTACCGGCGGTAAAACCCCGAGTGGCTGGATCCATTCCGCCAGTCTCGCAAAGCGAGGAACCGTGTCGCGCAGCATCGGGCTTGCCCATATCGTCCGTCATGACGACGGCACCGCCAGCGGTGTCTGGGGCACCCATACGCTGCAGAGCGCTTTCCAGCCGATCTTCGCCTTCAGCAACGGAAAATTGTCGGTCACCGCATTCGAGGGGCTGATCCGGCCGTTCCGCGATGGCGAGCCGCAGGCGCCGATGAGTTTTTTCAACACCTGTCCGACGGTCGACCGCCTGCATATCGAGGCGCTGACAAGGACGCTGCACCTTCTGAACGCCGGTGCCAGCCTGCCGCCAGAGGCGTCCATCTTCATCAATTTCGACCCGTCCGTGTTCACCGATCGCAGCATCGCCGACAAGGCGCTGCGCGACATGCGGCTGGTGCTGCATGAGGCTGATATCGATGCGAACCGCGTCGTCTGCGAGGTGACCGAGCAGAAATCGGCGTCGCAGGAAACCCTCTACAATTTCGTCGAGGCGCTCAGGGCCAATGGGTTTCGCATCGCCGTCGACGACTATGGTGCCGATGAGTCCGACATCAACCGCATCAAGGAGCTCAGGCCTGATATCGTCAAGTTCGACGCACGCTGGATCATGCAACTGATGGAGTCCGGCGCCGGCTTCGCGCTGCTGACCGCCATGGTGGCAAGTTTCGAAGAGCAAGGCATCCGCACGGTGTTCGAGGGCATCGAGGAGGGCTGGCAGCTTGAATTGGCCGAGAAATCGGGAGCCTCGATGGTGCAGGGATTCGCGCTGGCGCGCCCGGAGCTTGCGCCGACCAGCTTTCACGTTTTCGGCAAGGACAGGCAGATGCCCGCGGCAGTGTCCAATGCCGGCGATGCGCCTGCGACTGTATCGTCCTCGCTGCGGCCGAAACGGGCTTTCGGCCGCAAGGTGGTGCCATGACCGGGCGGCACGACAGGCGGCGCAATGTCGGCGAGGCGATCTTCGCCGACGAAGTCGGGATCGAATATGGCGTCTATGGCGCGTTCCGGCTGAGGAGCGCCTACCAGCCGATTTTTGCGCCGCGCGGCAGGTTTTTGACGGCCGTTGCGGTCGAAGGCCTGATTGAACCGCACCGCGCCGGCAGGTCGGTCGCACCACCCGTGTTTTTTGAGGGCGTGCCCCTGCCGGATCGCCTGTTCGTCGAGACGATGTGCCGGGTGCTGCATCTCCGGAACTTCCACAACATCGGTGTCGACGGGCTCGACCTGTTCTTCAACTATAATCCGCTGCTCAATGATGACCCCGGGCGGGCGCTGGCCGAGATCAGGCTGATGACCAGGCATCTCGCCGAGTTCGACCTGCACCC
Organism: Mesorhizobium mediterraneum; assembly: GCF_002284565.1. Classification (GTDB taxonomy): domain Bacteria; phylum Pseudomonadota; class Alphaproteobacteria; order Rhizobiales; family Rhizobiaceae; genus Mesorhizobium; species Mesorhizobium mediterraneum. The sequence continues at coordinate 85,737 of NZ_NPKI01000046.1, forward strand.
CGGCATGCTGGTCTGCGAGATCACCGAGCAGGCGGCCGACGACAAGGTGCTCGTCAGCCTGGTGCGCGAGATGCGGCGTGACGGCATCCGCATCGCCATCGACGATTTCGGCACCGGGCATTCGACGGAAGAACGGGTCGCCCTTGTCCAGCCTGACATCGTCAAGATCGACGGCACCTGGTTTGCGGAATTCTGTCGCCATGTCGCCGCCGAACGATTCTTCCGGCCGCTGGTTTCGGCGCTGCACGACCGCGGCACCAAGGTGCTGGTCGAAGGAATCGAGAATGCCACTCGTTTGCGCGTCGCGCTGGATGGCGGCGTCGACCTTTTGCAGGGTTATCATCTGGCGCGGCCGGCGCTGGCCGGCACGGTCTTCGACGAGGAGCCGCTGCCCATCGACCGGCTGCTTGGCAGGGACAACAACGTCGTGCCGTTATTTGGATGATCTATCAGCGGCGCTGATGGTTGCGCCAAAACAAATCACTGGATCAAATCGTTGCCGCCGGGATAGAGCCTTGGCTGTCGTCGCACGAGCAATGGGAGCAAAAATGACCATACTTTATGGGATGATCGACAGCGGCAATTGCTACAAGCCGCGCCTTCTGATGGCCAAGCTCGGCATGGCCTTCACCAATGTCGAGGTGAGTTCGCATACCGGCGACACCCGCAAGCCCGACTATGTCGCCAAGAACCCGAACGCCATGGTGCCGCTGCTTGAGCTCGACGACGGCAGGCGGCTTGCCGAATCCAACGCCATCCTGCTCTATCTCGCCGAAGGCACGCGGTTCCTGCCGGCCGACAAATACGAGCGCGCACTGGCCTATCAATGGCTGTTCTTCGAGCAGTACAGCCACGAGCCCTATATCGCGGTGCGCAAGGCGCTGCTGATCTTTCCCGAACGGGCCAAGGACGCGACGCCGGAGCGGCTGGCGGTGACGCTGGAGCGCGGCAACAAGGCGCTCGGCGTGATGAACAAGCATCTGGCGGGCAGGGCATTCTTTGCCGGCGAGGCATTGAGCGTCGCCGACATCGCGCTCTACGCCTATACGCATACGGCCGAGATGGGCGGTTTTCAGCTCGACGCTTATCCGGCGGTGGCGGCCTGGCTAAAACAGGTCGAGGCGGACAAGGGGCACGTGCCGATGGAATGGCTGCCTTAGTTCTGTCCTCACTCCCGTCGCCGCTTCGCGGTTCGCTCCGGACGGGGCGCGCCACGAGGCGCGACGCCCGGTCGGGCCTTGCGGCCTTCGGCCGCGACACGAAAACCGAGCAGGGATGGAATCCAGACAGCAAAAAGGCGGGACAAAATCCCGCCTTCCATGCTTGGTAGCCTGATCGGGAGCGTCCGGTCCGGGCCGGCAGCAATCTGCTGCTTCGGCTTGTCGGGGTCTTTCCGCTCCGGTGCGCTTCTCGCGCGACTGTCAGTACATCCGTGACTTGCCGCGCGCCCCGAGCTATCGCCCGGCGCGCGCCATTCGCAAAATCAGGCTGCCTTGCTCAGAGATCCAGCGGACGACTTGCCAGTGCGGCGGTCCTGCTCGATCTCGAAGTTGATCTTCTGGCCTTCGACCAAGGTCGACAGTCCAGCGCGCTCGACTGCGGAGATGTGAACGAAAACGTCCGCGCCGCCGCTGTCAGGCTGGATGAAGCCGAAACCCTTGGTGGAGTTAAACCACTTGACCGTACCTGTTGCCATTTCGATAGTCCTTATACGTTTGCTTTAGATTGACCGAACCGAAGTCCAGCCGGTTTGTATCGAGATTTTGGAGATAGACGTCAGCAAACGCGAATATCGCGAGGCCCGGATCGATCGGCCGAAATATCAATGGACCTCATATAGTCCGCTTCTCCGCAAAAAACAAGACTTCGCGAAAAAAGGCGCTGACGCGGCGCTGCCCAACGGCCGCCCCAATCGCGTGAAAGCCTTGTAACGTCGCGTGTTGCGGTGGGTCGCATTGTTTATCGCGCACGCTGCGGGGAAGGATCGTGCCGCCTTCGAGCGTCCGGTCCTGTTTTTGGGAGAGGACCATGAAAACTGTTCTGCTTGCCGCCTGCCTGACGCTGGTGGCCGCCGAGGCGCAGGCGATCTCGCGCTATGACCCGAGCCGCATGAGTTGCGACAGGGTGCAGGCGACGATTGCGCGGGAAGGCGCCGTCATCTTGCGTTACCAGTCGACGCGCACGCCGGGGCTGCCGCTCTACGACCGCTATGTGCGGAGCCAGCGTTTCTGTAACATGGGTGAGGTCAGGGCACGGGCGTCGGTACCGAGCGCCGATACGAGGTCCTGCGTCGTCTACAAATGCAAGCGGGTGGACACAGACCGGCGTTTCCGCCGGCGCATCTTTCCGAACTAACACCCTAGAAGCCGAATGAGACCTGCGCCGGCGGCGGCGGGCCGACGCGCACGCCTTCCATCGCCAGCATCTTTTCCTTGGTGGTCGAGCCGCCCGGCGCGGAAAAACCGCCGATCTTGCCGCCGGCGGCAAGAATGCGGTGGCACGGGATGACCAGCGGCACTGGGTTGGCGCCGAGTGCTGCGCCCGTCTCACGCGCCAGCCCGGCATGGCCGGCGCGCTTGGCCAGCTCGCCATAGGTGGTGGTCTCGCCAAAGGCGAGCTTGCGCGCCGCGTCGTAGATGGCGAGGCGGAAATCGTCGACGCCGGTGAGATCGACCGGCACACCGGAGAAATCGACGTCTTCGCCGGCTGCATAGGCCTTTATCGACGCGATCAGCTCGGCAACCCATTGCGGTTGGGCGCTCGAAGCGGCGCTGCCGGTATGGTGCAAGAGCCGGCGTTCCACCGCGTCGCGGTTGCGCTGGGGCAGGCAGAGCCTCGTCAGTCCGGCTTTGCTCCAGGCGATGCCCATAAAGCCGATCACGGTTTCGAAGACCGCGTGGCCGGCGGTGGCTTGAGGGGTGCTTTCCATGATGTGCTCCTTTCCGAAGAAACGGATGGGAATCCAGTACATATCGAGAACGAGATATCGCATTTTCAGGTTATTGTCGCCACCCGAAAACCATCCGAAGTCCACAACAGGCTGCGGATTGCGGGGGGAAAGGTGCTGGTGTAAGGATTTTCTTAACAGACGAACCGGACCCGAGCGCGGCTTGCCAGCAAAAATCATCTTTTCCGCGATCGGCGTGATGCTCGCTGCGGCCGGCCTCAGCGGCTGCACCTCGACCTCGCAGACGAAGCCGGTGCCTTCCCTGACTGAAACCGCCGCCGCAGGCTCTGATGTCGGCTTTACGCTGGTGCTGCCCGACACGGTTTCGGTGCTGCCGGAATCGTCCGGCGTCGCGCCTGTCCAGACGGCGGCGCTGGCTGTCGACCCCACCGCGACGCCTGCCCAGCCAGCCGCCTTCGCCGGCCCGACCCCGTTGGCCGCAACTGCGCCTGCAGCCTTGGCGGGCGACGCCACGCCACCTGTCCATGCGACGGCCGCTGTGGCCATGCCGGTCACTGGCGAAACAAGCAAGACGATGCCCGGCGTGCAGCAGGCCGCCTATGTCGTGCCTGAAGATCCGTCCGACCTGCTTTCGACCAGCCCTGCCAAGGAGTACGCGACGGGACCGCGCGGCGAGATCGAGCGACTGATCGAGAAATACGCCGCCCTTTATGAGGTGCCGGTCGATCTGGTGCGCCGCGTCGTCAAGCGCGAGAGCACCTTCAATCCCAAAGCCTACAATCGCGGCCATTGGGGGCTGATGCAGATCAAGCATGCGACGGCGCGCGGCATGGGCTATGTCGGGCCGGCGAGCGGGCTGTTCGACGCCGAGACCAATCTGAAATATGCGGTGAAATACCTGCGCGGCGCCTGGCTGGTGGCCGGCGGCAACGCCAACCGCGCCGACCGGCTCTACCAGAGCGGCTATTATTACGACGCCAAGCGCAAGGGCATGCTGGAAGAAACCGGCCTTGGCCGCGACCGCGCTCGGCGTCGCCTGCAGCCCGATGCCTGACCACCATGCCTGAGCCGCGCCCGCCGGCGCCAAACGACATAAGACTGCGCAAGATCCTCGACGACACGCTTGCCCCGCCGCGCTGGCCGGAAGGCTTCGTCATGCGCGGGCTCGAGGCCACCGACGCGCTCGCTTTGCATGCGCTGCTGACCACCGTGTTCGACGATGGCGCCGACGGGCCGTTCGACGAATGGTGGCCGCGCGTTTCAAACGACGCGGAATTCGATCCTGCTTTGTGTTTCCTGGTCATCGACAGCAAGGGTCGGCTGGCGGGCGCGGCGCTGTGCTGGACGAGGGCGTTCGTGAAAGACCTTGCCGTCCACCCCGGGGCGCGCAGCCGAGGCATCGCCGAAGCGCTGATGTGGCACGTCTTCGCCGCCTTTCGCGCACGGGGCGCTGCGCATGTCGATCTCAAAACCAACACGGTTGAGAATGCCGCCGCCGTCAGGCTCTACGAGCGGCTGGGGATGTTCGAAGTCGACTGGGAAGGCTAGAGCCCGAGACGAACCTGCTTTGTTGCCGTTCAGATGTCGGGCGCGTTGCCGATCTTCTGCTTGACGCCGAGCGCCCAGGCGCGGCCTTCGTCGCCACCCCATAAAAGCCAGGCAATATAGCCGGCCGACGGATCCTGCTCATTGCCGGAATTGCGGCCGTTCTTGTCGACCTTATGGCGAGCGAAGTAGCTGACCATGCGCCGGACGGTGGAGGGCGAAAGCTTTTGCCGGTTCTTGAGCTGGGTGGCCCGCGCCACGCCGATCTCGGTCCCGCCGCGGCCAAATATGCCGCGCAGCCTGAGGCCCATGGCGGCGTTGTCTGCGACGATCTGCGGGCAGCGCAGGTCGATTTCGTCATTGTCGGCTTCGCGCATGGTTTTCTCCGATATGGACTTATAGTCCTGAACGAAAAATGCAGTGAGATGCATCCCGTCCCCGCAACACTATTGCTTCGCAGCCGTCGGAGCCGGCCTGAAAGGAACTGTCCACCAAGGCGACAGACTGCGTCTTGCCTGTATTCGTCTCACGGTTAAGCTTTGTTACAGCGGGAGCTTTCGAAATCGGAGAAACACGATGCGGCTTTTGCATTCCAAAACGGGTCTGGCCAAAACCGGTCTCGCCACCTTGATCCTCGCCGTTCCGCTGCTTGCCAACGCGGCGCGTGCCGACGATTGCGCCAACGCGCAGGACCAGGCGACCATGAACGAATGCGCCGGCAAGTCGTTCACCGAAGCCGACAAGAAGCTCAACCAGGCCTACAGGCAGATCGAGGGGCGGCTGAAGGACGATGCGGCGACGAAGAAGCTGCTGGTAGGCGCGCAGCGCGCCTGGGTCGCCTTCCGCGATTCCGAATGCGCTTTCCAGGGCGGCCCGCCCGATATGGCCGGCAGCATGTATCCGATGGTCATCGCCGGCTGCAAGGAGAGCCTCACCAACAATCGGCTGAAGGATTTTCAGGGCTACCTCAATTGCCAGGAAGGCGATACGAGCTGCCCGGTGCCGACAGCGCCGTAGCTGAAGCGGCAGCCCAGATTTTATCGCATCGCGGCCGGCGCAAATGTCGGAACCGCCTCCGTTCCCGCGTCTTTGAGAGGCAAGGCGTGTTGCCGCGTGCGGCGCGCCGCCAAAAGCACGGCTGATGGAGATGACGATGATCACCTTTCCCAACGAATCCCAGGAATACCGCGCCGCCCGCGAAACGCTGCTGCAGAAGGAAATCGAACTGCGCCGCGCCATGGAGGATGTGGCCGTCGCCCGTCGTGCCCTGCCGCCTGGCGGGCTGGTGCCTGAGGACTATGTGTTCGACGGGCTTGGCCCGGATGGCAAGCCGGCCCGCATAACACTGTCGGAGCTGTTTTCGCCTGGCAAGGACACGCTGATCGTCTACTCGATGATGTTTCCGCGCCATCCGCAGGAGACGCGCGACGTGGCGACGAGTGGCGGCACGGCCAAGCTCGCGCGGCCGGACCAGCCATGTCCGTCGTGCACGGCGCTGCTCGACCAGTTCGATGGCGCCATTGGCCATCTGGAGGCCGCCGGCTTCAATTTCGCCGTGGTGGGCAAGACCGCGCTCGAAAACCTGATCACGCTTGGCCGCGACCGCGGCTGGACGAACATGCGGCTGGTCTCCTCGGCCGGCAACAGCTTCAAGCGCGACTACCACGCCGAGGCCGACGATGGCGCGCAGTTGCCGATGCTGTCGGTGTTCCATCGCGACGCCGACGGCATCCGCCATTTCTGGAGTTCCGAGCTTGGCTTCGCGCCGTCCGAACCCGGCCAGGATCCGCGCGCCGTCGGCACCTGCGAGCCCTTGTGGAACCTGATGGATTTCACGCCGGAGGGCCGGCCGAACTGGGACGAGCAACTGCAGTATGCCGGCGCGTGCTGCCACTGAGGCGGGCCTTCCCTTCTCCCTTGTGGGAGAAGGTGGATCGGCGCGCTAGCGCCGAGACGGTAGAGGGGTGTTGGAAGAAATGAGGCGTTGGCAATTGTGCGTCTCTCGGCGTTGATGGGCGGTTGTGAGTGGGCGTAACGCCAAGCTGGAACACCCCTCATCCGACCTCGCTGCGCGAGGCCACCTTCTCCCACAGGGGGAGAAGGGAGGACGCTCCAATCTCCGCGCAACTTCGCCGCTTGAGTCGCGTTGGAACTCCGAGGACACATGAAACCCCGGAGGTTCCAATGAGACCGCATCTTGCCACTGCCGCACTTGCCCTGCTTGCTGCAACGTCGGCGGCCTTCGCCCAATCCGCAGCGCCGGCCGATTTACCTGCTGTCGGCGAAACCAAGATCGACACCGAGACCTTTACCAAAACCGTCCCCAGCGCCAACCGGTTCGAGATTGAAAGCAGCAAGCTGGCCGAACAAAAGAACGTCGCCGCCGATGTGAAGGATTTCGCCTCGCTGATGGTTAGGGATCACACCAAGGCTGGTGAGGATTTCAAGGCAGCTCTCGAACAGAGCCAGACCACCGCCTCGGTGACACCGAGCGGCCCCGCTTTGTTGCCGAAAGACCAGGCGATGCTGGACCAGCTAAAGACCCTCGACGGCGATGAATTCCAGGCGAAATACATCGTCCTGCAGACCGAGGCGCACAAGCAGGCATTGGCGCTGTTTTCCACCTATGCGCGGTCGGGCGAAGACCCGGCGCTGAAGGAATTCGCCAAGAAGACGCTACCGACGCTGCGGATGCACGAAGAGCGCATAAAGGATTTGGTGGCCGCCCACAGCTAGTGCATGTCGCCCAAAAGCATGCCCTCGGGCCTGACCCGAGGGTGCGCAGCGGTTTTGGGATAACGACATGCATAAAACAAGAACTTAAAGCGCGTCGCGATGCGCTTTAAGCTGGCGCTGCTCTCAGCTGGTTTTGATCTGCTCGACCGCGGTCACCAACAGTTCGGCCATGGCGCCGCGAATCTGATGATCCGACTGGGCGACGCCAGCCGCGTCGAAATCGGCGCGTACCTTGCGGAACACATCGTCGTCGCCTGCCTCTTCGAAGTCCGCGCGCACCACCTCTTTCGCATAGGCGTCGGCGTCCTCACCGGTCTTGCCGAGCTTTTCGGCGGCCCACAGGCCGAGCAGCTTGTTGCGCCGCGCCATGGCCTTGAACTTCGTCTCCTCGTCCATCGCAAACTTCTTTTCGAAGCCTTCCTGACGGTCTCTAATACTGCTCATGGTTTGCCTCGTTCAGGTGTTAAGTCTCCGACCTTCATCCGATGGAGAAGAAGAGCGGCAGGCCGAACATGGCGTGCATATACGTCATAAGCAAGACCGGACCGTTCATTCCGCGGGACAATCGCTGCAGACAAAACTGGCGCTCGACTGACCAATTGTCGATGTCGGTGCCGCCCCTCATCCGCCTGCCGGCACCTTCTCCCCGTATAGGGACGGGGAGAAGAGGCTGGCCGCAACCTCGGCACGTTTTCTGCATCGCTGGAGATTGGCGAAATCCTTTGCGAAAGCGTCTTTCTCCCCGTCACTATACGGGGAGAAATGCCCGGCAGGGAATGAGGGGCAGCGCCAACCTGAAGCGATTGCCTGTCGGCGATCGATCGGCCGGCGCCTGGGCGAACGGTCCATAGCGGTCATGGCCGACAGCCTTCGCACCGATGTGATTTGACGTTACCGCGCGGCGACCTACTCTCGAATACTGACGGGATGAGCCGAGGAGGCGAGCGATGCAGTCACCTTTCAACGGGATTCGGAACGTCACGCTGGCAGCGGCAGTGATCCTTGCCGCCGGCACCGCGGCTTACGCCCATCACGGCTGGTCGTGGACCGAGGACGGGTTTTTCGAACTCCGGGGCAAAATCACGGCCATCTATATCGGCAATCCGCACGCCACGCTGGATGTCGACGCAGAGGGAGAGGTCTGGAGGGTGGAGATGGCGCCGCCGTCCCGAACCATTGCCGCCGGCTTCACGGAGGAGGTTGCCAAGATCGGCGACGAGGTGACCGCGATCGGCCACCGCTCGCTCGACGAGGCCGAAAAGCGCATGAAAGCAGCCCGCGTCATTGTCAACGGTAAGGCTTATGACGTCTATCCCGACCGTGTGCCGCCGGCTTGAATGGACGAGTTCCTCGCCGGCATCGAGCAACTCGCCTTCGTGCGGGCATTGAAGGCCTCATTCGTCGCCTACCCCATAGTCAATGCGCTCCACATCATGTCGATCGGCGCGCTGCTGACCAGCGTCTGGCTCATGGACCTCAGAGTCCTCGGCGCCTTCCGCTCACTGCCGCAGGCGGCGTTCGTCGCGTTGCTGCGCCGCACCGCATTTACCGCGTTCGCCAGCGCGCTTGTCACGGGGTCGCTGCTCTTCTCAGTCAGGGCGAGGGAGTATGCGGCGATGCCGATTTTCCTCACCAAGATGACGCTCATCCTCCTCGCCGGCGCCAACTTCCTCGTCTTCATGCGCCGCGCAAAAGGCGGTGACGAGCCGGCCGGCGGGACCGTCACCATCCTGGCGGTGCTTTCGCTGGTGCTGTGGACGTCGGTGCTGTTCGCGGGACGGTTTATTGGGTTTCTCAACTGAGGGGCGAGCGGCGGAACTGGCCCTCCCAAGGCGGGCAGACAGCTCCCTGCAAATGGTTTCAGGCGAGATGGTGCGCGGCGACATCGAAACGCAGACCGAGGCGTCGCTGAGGGCGCTGAAACATTGCCCGGAGGCGGCGGGCAACCTCGCTGGATAATGTTGTGATGGTGCGTATCTACGCCGTCAACTCCGGCGTTCAACAACGCCGTCAACCGGATTTATGCGAAGTATCTCAACGTGAACCCCCGGTCGAACGCCCTGAGCCCGTGAAGGGCTGGGAATTCCTGGCACAAGTTTTCACTTGTCTTTCAAGTAAACTAGTCTTCAGTACCGATGGTTGCGACGTATTCAAATACCTAGCGCTACGCATTGCTTGGGGGGCCATATTGACGAAATTGACGGAAGACAGTCTCGATTTTGCGCGCCGTCATCTTGAGCGCTTTGAGGACAGTGATTTCTTTCCCAGGTTGCCGGCATACCAAGCTGTATGGGCTGACTGGGAGAATGTACGTGATCGCCTTATGTCATCTAATGTCAAGAAGCTTCCAATAGTTCCCGCAGATTCGATGCCAGTGGCTAAAGGAAAGTGCTCGTATAGAATTGTTCATCAACTGGACCCGTTGACATGTCTTACTTATACGGCCTTAGCCTATCGAGTTGGACCGGTAATCGAGGCTGCCAGAGTCCCGGCTAGCCAAGGGGTTGCATTTTCGAATAGATTTTCACCGTTAGATGGTGCGTTTTTCTCGTCGGGCACCGGCTACGATGAATACAAGGAGAAGTCACGACAGCTCGCAAATAATCATGAGTTTGCCGCGACTGCTGACATTTCGGATTTCTTTAACCAGATTTATTCTCATCGCGTGCGCGGCTCAATAGAAGCTGCCGATCCCCGCTTGGATGAGGTGGCGCAAGATTTTGAATCAGTTATCCATTCAATAAATGCTGGCGCTTCAAAAGGGATACCAGTTGGGCCAAACGCTAGCAATTTAATTTCTGAGGCAGTTTTAATCGATGTAGATCAGCTTTTGATACGAAATGGATTTAAGCACGTTAGATATGTAGATGACATTCGAATGTTTGACAACGATAAGTATTCACTTCAATATGCTATAGAGCTATTGTCAATTTATTTATATTAAAACCATCGACTTAACCTTAATGGCAGAAAAACTAACATATATTCTCGGGAAGAGTTTTCGGAAAAAGTACTCCAAGATCATATGGATACCGAAACCAAGGCCGCGATGCAGAGGATATCGGCCCTTGATCCCTATGGTGAGCACGCCGACGTAGAAATTGGACCGGCACTAAGCGCCGAAATTCTGGATGAAACTGGGCGGACAATTAGAGAGAAGTTTAGTGCTGATGGGTATGTCGATCTTAATCTGATCAAGGCGTATATCAGGAGAGCCCGTGCCAGCAATTCTGATCAGTTTATCGATGTTGCGAGCGCTTCCCTTGATGCTTTCCTTCCCGTCTTTCATGAGCTTGCGAAGGCTCTGGACGGTGTAATTCAGTCTGGAGGGCATGAGATTGCCTTACCGCTAATCAGGCAGATCGCGGTATCTGGATACTATCGACGACAGGCTGTGCGCCGTTGGTGGGATTGGATTTGTGCTGGTAGTGCTAATCTGTTGCAGATCAGGCCGATCCAAAACGCCGTGTTCTCAGGAGAGATTCGTTCGCAAGCGAGAGCGGCTGTTTCTCTTAAGGACTTGGCTTGGGTGCGTTCTCACCGTTCAAGTTTTATGCAGTTTGCACCGATGGATCGAGCAGCTGTAGTGGGTGCAATGGAAATACTCGGGCGTGATGAGAGAAAAGCGATACTCAATCAGATAGACGACACACATGCCTCTCCAATTGACTTAGCAATGAAAAGATTTGTCCTTAGGTAATTTGGAGCGTGGCCGTTGCCGATGCTCCCCAAGGAGATCAGCCAATCACCTAGGCAAAATACTCCTGCAGCGGCCTCACTTCCAGGTTCCCCGCCCGCAGCGCCGCAATCGCCTCCGCCACAGCGGCCGCGCCCGACAGCGTCGTGTAATACGGCACTTTCTGCATTAGCGTCGCCCTGCGCAGCGATTTGGAGTCCGACACGGCCTTCTGGCCATCAGTCGTGTTGAAGACGATCTGCACCTGGCGGTTGCGGATGGCGTCCTCGATGTGCGGGCGGCCTTCCAGCACCTTGTTTATTTTCTCCGCCGCGACGCCGTTCTCGGCGAGGAAGCGAGCGGTACCCGAGGTGGCCAGCACCTTGAAGCCCTGGCCGGCCAGGCGCTTGACCGCCGGCAGAATGCCCTTCTTGTCCTCGTCGCGCACCGAGACGAACAGCGTGCCCGCGCGGGGGAGATCAACACCCGCCCCTAACTGGCTCTTGGCGAAGGCAAGCGCGAAGTCGCGGTCGAGGCCCATCACCTCGCCGGTCGAGCGCATTTCCGGTCCGAGCAGGATGTCAACGCCGGGGAAACGGGCGAAGGGGAACACCGCTTCCTTGACCGCGATGTGGCCGGGGTTACGCGGGTCGGGCATGGCGCCGTAATGGGCGAAGGCATCTTCCAGGCTCTCGCCGGCCATGATGCGGGCAGCGATCTTGGCTATGGGACGGCCGATGGTCTTGGCGACGAAGGGCACGGTGCGCGACGCGCGCGGGTTGACCTCCAGCACATAGACGGTGCCGTCCTGGATCGCATATTGCACGTTCATCAGCCCGCCGACGTTGAGCGCACGGGCAAGTGCGGCCGTCTGGCGCTCCAGCTCGTCGACGAGCTCCGAAGGCAGCGAATGCACCGGCAGCGAGCAGGCGCTGTCGCCCGAATGGATGCCGGCCTCCTCGATATGTTCCAGGATGCCGGAGACGAACGTCGACTTGCCGTCGCACAGGCAATCGACATCGACCTCGATGGCGCCCGACAGGTAGGTGTCGAACAGCAGCGGGTTCTTGCCCAGCAGCGTGTTGATCTGGCCGGTCTTGTCGTTCGGGTATTTCTGCTTGATGTCCTCCGGCACCAGGCCGGGCACGGTGTCGAGCAGGTAGGATTGCAGCATGCTTTCGTCGTGGATGATCTGCATGGCGCGGCCGCCGAGCACATAGGACGGGCGCACGACCAGCGGGAAGCCGAGCTCGCCGGCAACGAGGCGGGCCTGCTCGACCGAATAGGCGATGCCGTTCTTCGGCTGGCTGAGGCCGAGCTTGTGCAACAGCTTCTGGAAGCGGTCGCGGTCTTCGGCCAGATCGATCATGTCGGGCGAGGTGCCGAGGATCGGAATGCCGGCCTTCTCCAGCGCGTCGGCGAGCTTCAGCGGCGTCTGGCCGCCGAACTGGACAATGACGCCAACCAGCTCGCCTGACGCCTGTTCGGCGCGCAGGATCTCCAGCACGTCCTCCGGCGTCAGCGGCTCGAAATAGAGCCGGTCCGACGTGTCGTAGTCGGTCGACACGGTCTCCGGGTTGCAGTTGACCATGATCGCCTCGAAGCCGGCGTCGCGCAGCGCAAAGGCGGCGTGGCAGCAGCAATAGTCGAACTCGATGCCCTGGCCGATGCGGTTCGGCCCGCCGCCGAGAATGACGACCTTCTTGCGCGACGAGACCTGCGCCTCGTTGGCGAGCGCGCCGGCGAAAGGCACCTCATAGGTCGAGTACATATAGGCGGTGGGCGAGGCGAACTCGGCCGCACAGGTGTCGATGCGCTTATAAACCGGATGAACGTCGAGCTTGTCGCGAATCTTCTGGATCTCTTCCACGTCTTTCCTGACCAGGGACGCGAGGCGGGCATCGGAAAAACCCATCGCCTTCAGCATGCGCAGATTGGCGGCATCCTCGGGAATGCCGTGTTCGCGAATGCGATCCTCCATGGCCAGGATGCCGGCGATCTGTTCGAGGAACCACGGGTCGATCTTGCACATGGCGTGCACGTCTTCCAGCGAGGTGCCCATGCGGATCGCCTGCGCCACCATGCGTAGCCGGTCCGGCGTCGGCGTGCCGAGAGCGGCTCGGATGGCGTTGCGGTCGTCGGCGTGGCTGGCCGCGCCGTGCGCGATGCCGGGGATCTCGATCTCGTCGAGGCCGGTCAGGCCGGTTTCAAGCCCACGCAAAGCCTTCTGCAGCGATTCCTGAAAAGTGCGTCCGATGGCCATGACCTCGCCGACCGACTTCATCGCGGTGGTCAGCACCGGCTCGGCGCCGGGAAATTTCTCGAAGGCAAAGCGCGGGATTTTTGTCACGACGTAGTCGATCGACGGCTCGAACGAGGCGGGCGTCGCGCCGCCGGTGATGTCGTTCTCCAGCTCGTCCAGCGTGTAGCCGACGGCGAGCTTTGCCGCGATCTTGGCGATGGGGAAGCCGGTCGCCTTGGAGGCGAGAGCCGACGAGCGCGAGACGCGCGGGTTCATCTCTATGACCACTAGGCGACCGTCGGCCGGGTTGACGGCGAACTGCACGTTGGAGCCGCCGGTCTCGACGCCGATCTCGCGCAGCACGGCGATCGAGGCGTTGCGCATCATCTGGTATTCTTTGTCGGTGAGCGTCAGGGCCGGGGCGACGGTGATCGAGTCGCCGGTGTGCACGCCCATCGGGTCGATGTTCTCGATCGAGCAGACGATGATGCAGTTGTCGGCCTTGTCGCGGACAACCTCCATCTCGTACTCCTTCCAGCCGAGCACGCTTTCCTCGATCAGCACTTCGGTGGTCGGCGAGGCGTCGAGGCCGGACTGGACGATCTCGTAAAATTCGGCGCGGTTGTAGGCGATGCCACCGCCGGTGCCGCCCATGGTGAAGGACGGGCGGATGATGGCGGGCAGGCCGACATGGTCGAGCGCCTGCGCGGCGATCGCCATGCCGTGGCTGATATAGCGCTGCTTGCGGTCGCCCTCGCCAAGGTTCCAGCGCGTTTCCAGCGCGTCAAGCGCGGCGTCGAGGTTTTCGGGCTTCTCGGCCTTCAACGCGGCGCGCTCGGCCTCGTGCGTCTTGCGGTCGGCGTTCTTAACGTCGGTGGCGTTGGCCAGCATCGACTTCGGCGTTTCCAGGCCGATCTTCTTCATCGCCTCGCGAAACAGCGCCCGGTCCTCGGCCTTGTCTATTGCCGTGGCGTCGGCGCCGATCATCTCGACATTGTAGCGTTCGAGCACGCCCATGCGACGCAGCGACAGAGCAGTGTTGAGCGCGGTCTGGCCGCCCATGGTCGGCAGCAGCGCGTCGGGCCGCTCCTTGGCGATAATCTTGGCCACCACTTCCGGCGTGATCGGCTCGATATAGGTGGCGTCGGCCAGCTCCGGGTCGGTCATGATGGTGGCCGGGTTGGAATTGACCAGGATGACGCGAAAACCCTCTTCCTTCAGCGCCTTGCAGGCCTGGGTGCCGGAATAGTCGAACTCGCAGGCCTGGCCGATGACGATGGGGCCGGCCCCGATGATCAGGATCGACTTGATGTCGGTGCGTCTTGGCATATCGAGGGTCCGTTCGGCAGGCGGCTTGCACGAAAAACCGGACGGGAAGACCCGGCCGGTTGTGCTCGCGATTCTGGTATCAGGCTAGGAGGGCCTTATAGGGAAGAGTTTTGCCTGATGTAACCCCCTAAAATGCGGGTTTATGCGAGGCTTGCTCCAACCGAGCAAACAAGCGCCTCATTCCTTCGCGCCCCCCTCTGTCCTGCCGGACATCTCCCCCACACGGGGGGAGATCGGCCTTCATCTTTGATTTCGCCAACAGCCAACCTCGAAAAAGAGGCGCTGTCGGCGAAACAGCCAATCTCCCCCCTCGTGGGGGAGATGTCCGGCAGGACAGAGGGGGGCGCGGTCCCTCCAGCGTTTCGAATCTGCCTAGCCTCCGGTCGCCAAAGCATCAGGAATCTCGAAGCGTTCGGAAACGCCGACACGGATCAGGTTCAGGCTGCCCTCGCGGGTGTAGCGGAATTCGCCTGATGCATTCGAGCCGGCGGGCCGACCTGCCTGAAAGCTGATGACGCGCGTGCCGCCATCGGGCCAGGTCACGGTCACCTCGGCTTTGCCGTCGGCCAGCCGCTCGACATTGGCTCCGCATCTGGTCATCGGCTGGCCGACATAGCGCGCGCAAGGAATCTCGTTGCGGGCACCAGGGACTGGCGGCCCTGGCGGCTGCAGCCGCGCAACGGTTTGTGCATCGGCCGGAGGCGCCGCATTGGCGGCGCGATTCTGGATGGCGTCCTCCGTTGCCGCGAGCGGCGGCATCTCCCCGGTCGACGGACTTCCGCTGGCCGCGAGCGCCAAGGCATCCTCGATGGCGGCCCTGCCGATTGCCTCAGCCGCTGTCACCGTGGTTTCCTGACCGGCCGCGCCCAGGCGCGCTGTCAGGTCTGGCAGCGGCTGATCTGCAATTGCCGGGTTCGAGGCCTCGGCTGCAGGGGCCGTGCCTTCGCCGGCCGTTTCGGTATCCTCATCCGCAACGGCCGCCGGATTCTCGGGGTTCAGGTAGCGCGCGGGAGCCCATCCGGTCAGTTGCGGGTTGTCGATTTCTGCGACCTTGCACCAGCGGTAACCATTGACGTCGTTGCAGCCGAGATTGTTCACGCTCGTACCATTCGGCAGTCGAGCCTTGATCTTGCCCATCGCCGATGCCGTGGCGCGGACGTTCAGGAGATCGCCTGGTGCGAGGTCCGTCACGATGGAAACGAAAGGCGCCTCCTCGGCCCTGGCCGGCAGCAGCGCCGTCAGCAGGAGAGGGACGGCAATCAGCGCGTACAGCGTCGTTCGGAGCGTAACTGTGCGCCTCATCATTTTGGCCGTGGCGATAGATGCATTTCCGAAGGCGCGGCCAGGCACCGAAACGCCACCGCATGCCAGGTCGATTTTATAAGGGACGACATGGCGCTATGTAAGCCCGAAAATGCGGCCCCGGCATGAAGGCGGTTCAGCCTGAGGTATGAACGCGCTCCGCGTTCAGCCCGGCATAAATCCGGTTCGCAGCGCGTGGGCCCATTCCGGCCGTCCCGCCTGTTCGGCCTGCCGCGCCGCCGCCTCGTGGTCATAATCGACGGCGATGGCCTCGAAGCGGTCGGGGCGGCCCGGCTCGCCCAGCTCGACGATGCCGTAGCGGGCGTGCGGAGAGCCTTGCTCGGAAACATGCGCCGGTGGTGTCGAATCGTCATAGGCGGGACAGCCGATGCTGCCCGGATTGAAGACGACCGGGCCGTCGGGGATACGGATCAGCTCGCTGCGGTGGCTGTGGCCGCACAGCACGATGCGGCAAGCGGGATCGAGCGGGGCCAGCCGTCGCTTGATGGCGGCCAGCGGTGCGCGCACCAGCCGGCCGTCGGCTATCGTATCGGTCAGATATTTTTCGTCATGGGCGGGCCGGGCATGGAAGGCAGTCACCCCAGGCGCGATCTCCAGCGTGAGGGGCAAGGCGAACAGCGCCTCACGCTGAGCCGATGTCAGCCGTTCCTGCGCGTAGCGGTCGGACGGCCACATGGTTTCATCGGCGGTGTCGCGGGCGACGCGGCGATCGTGATTGCCGCGCACCGTCGGCAGGGCGAGCGCTTCTAGCCGCTCCATGGTTTCGCGCGGCCAGAGCGGGCCGGAGACGCAATCGCCGAGATTGACAACGAGGTCGGCGCCGCCGCGCTGCTGCAGATCGTCGAGCACGGCGTCCAGGGCGAGGACGTTGCCGTGGATATCGGCGAGGACGGCAATGCGCATATGGTTAGCTCCGTTGGGGTCGAATGACCAGTCGGGAAGGGCGGACCTGGCAGGACTTTGGTCCTCTCCCCTGTTACACCAGGACTATCGCAGGTGGAAAGCCGAGGGGAAAGTAAAGGCGCGCGGCAGCGTTCCCTCCCCCTTGTGGGGAGGGTTAGGGTGGGGGTCCATCTTCGCAAGAATCCAAATGCGATTGCCCTGCCTGTTACACAGGGGCGAGTAACGGCCTCAGGCGCGGATTTCGATCTCGGGGGCGCCGACCGCGGGCAGCGCCGTATCGTTGACGGTAGCCGCAATGACGCTGTCGAGCAGGCCCGGAAAGCGGGCATCGAGGTCGTCGCGGCGCAGTGTAATCAGCCGGCTGGTGCCGACCACCTCGGCGCGGGTAACGCCGGCCTCCCGCAGCTTGGCCAAATGATAGCTCAGATTGGTCTTCGAGCCGAGATCGAGGAATTGGCTGCAGTTCAGCGGCACGCCTTCTTTGCTGGCGAGATAGCGCACGATGGCCAGCCGCGTGGGATCGCCGAGCACGGCAAGCACGTTCGGCAGACTGATCTGGTCGGCGGTGGGATGGGGTAGGGTCATGCCCAGGAATTAAGCGCAATCGGGGCCGATTTCAACGCGTCTCCTCCTCAGCGGGTGTAGGCGGTTTTTGACGCCATTCATGCCTGTCCTGACATCGGGCTGTCAGCAGGCTTCGATTAGTATGCGAGAGCTCATTGACATCATGCCCTGTTATGTTCAATTGTTCAATAACTTTTGAACTAAGGATTGTTGCTATGGACAAGCGCCTCATCTGGCTTGCGCTCGGATCATTCACGATCGCGACCGAAGGCTTCGTCATTTCAAGCCTGTTGCCCGACATCGCGGCCGACGCCGCCATCTCCGTTCCACTCGCCGGGACGCTGATCACCGCCTTCGCGCTCGCCTATGCGCTTGGGACACCGATCCTGGCGACGCTCACCGGCGAATGGGACCGGCGGCGCGTTATCTTGTGGACGCTGGTGTTCTTCGTGCTGGGCAACCTGGCTGCGGCGCTGAGTTCCTCCTTCGAACTGCTGCTGATCGCCCGCATCGTCATGGCGCTGTCGTCCGGCCTGTTCGCGGCGACGGCGCAAGGGACGGCCGTGGCGCTTGTCGATGATCATCACCGCGCCCGCGCCATTGCCGTCGTCGTCGGCGGCACCACGGTGGCGGTGGCGGTCGGCGCCCCGCTCGGCGCGCTTGTCGCGACGGTTGCCGGCTGGCGCGGCACGTTCTTTGCCATCGCCGGGCTCGGCGCCCTGGCCGGCGCCATCCTGTGGTACCGGCTGCCGCGTGGCATCGTCGGCACCAAGCTGCCGCTCAGGCAACGGCTGGCCGCAGCCCTTCGCCCCGGCGTGCCATCGATCCTGTTGACCACGCTGCTGGCGCTCACCGGTGCCTTCACGGTCTTTGCCTTTGTCGCTCCGCTAGCCATCGAAGGCGGAGGCTTGAGCCCGATCGCGCTGCCCGGCATGCTGCTTGCCTTCGGTGTCGGCGCCGTTATCGGCAATATTGCCGGCGGGCAGGCGGCCGACCGCTTCGGCGCGACGCGCACCGTCAGCTGGTCGCTGGCGCTGAGCGCGGTGATGCTGGTCATGCTCTCGGTCATCCCGACATTCCTGCCGCACAGCATCGCCGGGCCGGCGCTGATGGCCATGATGGTGCCGTGGGGCATCGTCGGCTGGGCCTTCCCGCCGGCGCAGGCGAGCCGCATCATCAGGCTGGCGCCCGACGCGGCGCCCATCGTGCTGTCGCTCAACGGCTCGGCGCTCTATCTCGGCGTGGCGCTGGGCGCCGTCGTCGGCGGCGCGGTGCTGCGCTATGGCGCGCCGGCTGATCTCGGCCTGGTCGCCGCAGCGTTCCCGATCCTGGGTCTTGGCGTCATGCTGGCCGGCCACCGGGCGGCCCGGGCGGTGGCAATGCCGGCGGAATAAGTTCTGGCTACCGCCGCTGTTCGAGACCTCAGGGCGCTGCCGGCGGTATACCAAAATCCAGCGCGGCGATGTCGTCCAGCGCCGCGCGCAACATTGCCGCCTGCTCCTTGCCGACCATGTCCTCAAAACGCTGCTGGGCGACGCGCCACAGCTTCATGGCCTCATCGAGCTTGACCGAGCCCTGCGGCGTCAGCCGCACGCGCTTGATACGGCGGTCATCCGGATCAGTGAAGGTCTCGACATAACCGTCGCGGATCAGCGGCTTCAGCGTATGGCCGAGTGCCGACAGGTCCATAACGAGGGCAGCGGCAATGGCGCCCATGGCCGGTTCGTCGCCGATATGGATCTGGTAGAGCAGGCCTTGCTGAGTGGCCTTCAGGCCCGACGGGGCGACCACATCGTCGTAGAACTGACCAAGCTTGCGCGTCGCGCGGCGCAGCACGGCGTTGTTGCAAAGGGTCAGGCCCGGAAGGGTGTCTTTCGACATGATGGGTCCTTGGCGACGGCAACATGATGTCCGTTCGCTGCCTCACAAATAATCCCCGCGTCAGTCATTGACAAGATAGTGGCATATACCTACTTCGCAAACAGTGGCATATGCCACTAATTGAATCGCACGGCTTTGCCGGCAAGGCGAGGGCGATCGCCCACCGTGCCTGCACCGGTTCGAAGCGAAGCAAATCAACCGAAAAAAGGAACAGGACAATGAGTGGACAGAACAACAAGGGCACGGCGGTTGTCACCGGCGCCTCGTCGGGCATCGGCGCTGTTTATGCGGACCGGTTGGCGGGGCAGGGCTATGATCTGGTGCTGGTGGCGCGGCGCGCCGAGCGGCTGGAGGAACTGGCCGGCAAGCTGCGCGCCGAATACGGCCGCAAGGTCGGCGTGATCAGCGCCGATCTTGCCGACGACAACGATGTGCGCCGCGTCGAGCAGGTGATATCGGCCGACGACAGCGTGACGCTACTGGTCAATAATGCCGGCCTTGGCGGTGCGCAACTCGTGGCAACGGCCGACGCCGACGTGGCCGAGCGGATGATCAAGGTCAATGTCGTGGCGCTGACCCGGCTGACGCGCGCGGTCCTGCCGGGACTGCTGTCGCGCAACCGCGGCGCCATCGTCAACATCGCCTCGGTGCTGGCCTTCGACACCTCGTTCGGCGGTATCTACAGCGGCACCAAGGCCTATGTCGTCAACTTCACCGAAGCCTTGCAGCGCGAAGTCACCGGCACCGGGGTGAAGGCGCAGGTGGTGCTGCCAGGGGCCACGCGAACCGAGTTCTGGGAACTTGCGGGCAGCGATATCGACAGCCTCCCGAAGGAGATCATCATGACGGCCGACGATCTGGTGGATGCAGCACTTGTCGGCCTTGCCAGGGGTGAAGCCGTCACTGCACCAGCGCTTGCCGATGCGGCCAAGCTGGACATCTTCCTTGGCGCTCGGCAAGCCCTTTACGGCAGCTTGCATGCTGACAAACCGGCGGCACGCTACGCGGCTTGAAGGCCGAGGTGGGATTGGCGCCCCCGCAGAATTTGGGTTCCTCGCCCCACGCAGGTGGGACGAGGAACTCAAGCGTTTAGGCTGTTCGCCACATCGGGATGATCGAGGCGGCCAGCAGCAGGCCGAGCGCAATGTTCAACACCCGCCACTGCCGCTCGGTTCTAAGCAACCGGGCGAGCAGCGTGCCCGCCACGCACCACGCCGACAGCGACAGCGCGGCTGCCAGGCCAAAGACCGCGCCGAGTAGCAGGGCAAGCTGCAGCGGTCCGTTGGCGAGTGCGGCAAAAGATGCCGCCGCCCCCAATCCCATCGCCCAGCCCTTGGGGTTCATCCATTGCAGGCCGGCGCCACCGAAAAAGCTGTTCGGCTTTGCCATGGTCACGTCCAGATTGGGTGGACCGCTGCGGCCGATCTTGACGGCGAGCCAGATCAGATAGAGCGATCCGGCTATCTTCATCGCCAGCTGCAGGGACGGAGCCGCCGCCAGCAGGCCGGCGAGCCCGGCCGCACCTGCCGCGGCCACCGTGGCCAGGCCGGCAGCACTTCCGGCCATCAGCGGAACCGAGCGGCGAAAGCCGAACTGCGCCCCCGACGCTGTCGACAAGGTCGTGGCCATGCCGGGCGTGGAGGTCGAGACCAGCGCAAACAGGACGAGCGGAAGGATGGCCTCAAACATGCTGTTTCCTCTGTTGGGAATCCAGCATGCTAAGCATTGTCAGGCATCAGTAAATGCAATGTTTGCTATGGTTGGCATTAGAGAATATAATGCAAACCATGATCCGCAATCTCGACACGGCCTTGGTCAGGACCTTCGTCACCGTCGCCGACAAGGCCAGCATGACGGCGGCTGCGAACGCGCTGCATCTGACGCAGGGCGCCGTCAGCCAGCAGATCAAGCGGCTGGAGGAGGTTCTCGGCTGCAGCCTGTTCGAGCGCGACCGGCGCGGGCTGAGACTGACCCGTTCCGGGGAACGACTGTTCGGCAAGGGCAAGCGCCTGCTCTCCCTGAACGACGAGATCTGGGCCGAGATGGCGACCAGCGCGGTCGCTGGTGAGGTGCGGCTCGGCGTGCCGTACGATCTTGTCGGCACCATGCTTGCGCCGGTGCTGAAGACCTATGCCGAGACCTATCCGCAGGTCGAGATTTCGCTGGTCTGCGCCTCGTCGCCAGAGCTTTCGGCGGCATTGGCGACTGGCACGATAGACCTTGCCGTGATCGAGGAACCGGTCGGTCCGTCCGCCGGCGAATGTCTCGCCATCGACCGGCTGGTCTGGGTCGGCGCGAGGGGCGGCATAGCCCGCCGCAAGCGGCCTTTGCCGGTTTCGATGGTGGCCGACACCTGCGCCTTCCGCCCGGCGGTGCTGGCGGCGCTCAATGAGCATGGGCTGGAATGGCGGACCGTGTTCGAGAACGGCAACCTCGACGCGACGACGGCGACTGTGCGTTCGGACCTGGCCGTCACGACCTGGCTGGCCTCCACCGTGCCGGGCGATCTCGACATTCTGGCCGCCGATCCGGAGCTGCCGGCCTTGCCGAATTTCTCGATCAATTTGCATCTGCCGAAGCATGGTGTCGGGCCGGCGGTGCGGGAGTTTGCCGCGTGCATCCGCGACGGGCTGGCGCGGCGGCAACAGGCGGCGTGATCGGCAAAATGGCAAAGGGACGGCCGATGTCGGCCATCCCCTTGTTGTTAACGCAGTGCGCGGTCGTCTATTTCCAGGTTCGGCGTCTCTCGATCTCGGCTTCGGACGGCTGTTCCTGGGCGAAAGACCCGGTCTTGATCTCACCGCCACGTTCATAGGTCGCCATGATGACGCCGGTGGTCGATACCTGTGAGCGGCTCAGCGTGAAGGCCGCCGGAATTGCGCCGCTGCCGAACAACCGCTTACCCTTGCCAAGCACCAGCGGGAAGGTCAGCAGGCCGATCTGGTCGATCAAGTCATTGGCGAGCAAGGTCTGGATGAGTTCGCTCGATCCCTGGATGAGCAGGTCCGGGCCGTCCTCCTGCTTGAGCTGGCGCAGTGCGGCCACGACGTCGTCGCCGAGCCACTGGCTGTTTTGCCACGACAGCGTATCGGGCCGGTGCGTTGCCACATATTTGGTGGCGGCGTTGAAGCTGTCGGCGATCGGACCGCTCTTCTGGTACGGCCAATGCGCGGCGAAGATGTCGTAGGTCTTGCGGCCGAGGAGCAGCGCGAAGGGTTTTGCGAAGGTCTCACCAATAAAGGCGCCTCCGACGTCGTCCCAGTAATGGAACGTCCAGCCACCGAATTCGAAGCCGCCGACCGGGTCTTCTTCCGGCCCGCCAGGCGCCTGCATGACGCCGTCGAGGCTGACGAATGTCGCAGTGATGATCTTCCTCATTGGATTCTCCCTTTTCATTTTCCGTGCCGTTTAGGCCGAGTTCGGCCAAAGGACGCGCGATTGGACGCCGGTCCGACAGGGGCCGGAAAAATTTCCGGCATTCCGGTTCACGAAGGCCCGATGCTCCGCGACGAGAACCAGACGTCTCCGATGATCGCAGTGGCGGTCCTGTCCGGGGCCGCTTCGCTCGTTAGCCAGATCGAACGGCTGCGAGCCGCGCTTTCGCGGTCGATTCTCGCCGCGGAACTTGCGAGCGAGGCGCCGATGCAAGGGATGAACCATGACCGCATGAACGGATCGCAGGCAAGACCCTTATCCGTGCGGGTCACCATCACCGCGAGGCCAACGCGCTCCGCCGGACGCCACGGAAAGACCATGCGGCCGCCGGGTTTCAGCGCCTTCAACCACTCGGCCGGAGGTGCCGCGACGCCGGCATTGACATAGATGATGTCGGACGGTGGCAGGCTGCTGATGACCGCATCGCCATGGATGACAGCCACCTCGTCATAAGCTTCGAGATTCTTTCTCGCGCGGTCGGCGAGACTGGATTCCAGCTCGAACGCTGTGACTGCGCCGCCCGGTGAAACCAGCCGTGCCAACAGAGCTGTGTAATAGCCGGTGCCTGCGCCGACATGGGTGACGGTCTCGCCGGGTTTTGGCGCCACCTTGCCGATCCACATGGCGTGCAGAAACGGCTCGCCATTGTTGATGCCCTTGTCAGCGTCAAGCGCTACCAGCACGTTCTGATAGATGTGAACAGGATCGGCAGTTGGCGTTTCGACCTTGCCGTTGCCGGCGACGACCATCCACGGCCCGGGCCCGAGAAAAACTTCGCGCGCCACCGCGGCGAACACGCCTTCGAGACGCGGATCGGCCGAACCTGCATTGGCAGCCATCAGTCGCGCGTAGAATTTTCGAGCTTCGGCAATCGGCGTCATGGCTTGGCAAGATAGCGCGGATTGACGATTTGTCGCGTCCGCCCTGGCTGAGAGAAACTTTCAGCCAATGCCGGCCACGGTGTCGTAGAGCAGCTTGAAGTTGAGCACCAGGATGAGGGCGGCGACCACCCATGCAAGCGCGGCGACGCCCCGCGGAATGGCGAGATTGCCCATCTTCTTTTTGTCCGACACGAACTGCACGAGTGGGATCACCGCGAAGGGCAATTGCATCGACAGGATCACCTGACTGAAGACGAGGAGCTGGCCGGTTCCCTTCTCGCCATAGAGCGCGGTGACGACCACCACCGGGACGATGGCGATGCCGCGTGTCAGCAGGCGGCGCGCCCATTGCGGGATGCGCAGGCGCAGGAAGCCCTCCATCACGATCTGGCCGGCGAGCGTCGCCGTCACCGTGGAGTTCAGGCCGGAGGCAAGCAGCGCCACGGCAAACAGGATCGAAGCGATGCCGAGGCCGAGCAGCGGCGAGAGAAGCTCGAAGGCCTGGCCGATTTCGGCGACGTCGTGATGACCGGTGCCATGGAAAGCCACCGCCGAGACGATCAGGATGGAGGCGTTGACGAACAGCGCCAATATCAAGGCGATGGTCGAGTCCATCGTTGCCCATTTGATGGCATCGCGCTTGCCGGCTTCGGTGCGCTCATAGGCGCGGGTCTGCACGATTGAGGAGTGCAGATAGAGATTATGCGGCATCACGGTGGCGCCAATAATGCCGATGGCGATGTAGAGCATCGCCGGGTTGGTGACGATCTCCGACGATGGCACGAACATGGAATGCAGGATCGAGCCGACCGGGGGAGCGGCGGCAAATATCTGGATGGCGAAGCAACCGAAGATGATGATCAAAAGCGCAACGATGAAGGCTTCGAGGTAACGGAAGCCCCTGTTCATCAGCAGCAGAACGAGGAAAGCGTCGAGGGCGGTCAAGACGGCGCCGCCGATCAGCGGAATGCCGAACAGCAGCTGCAGAGCGATCGCCGTGCCGATGACTTCGGCCAGATCGCAGGCGATGATGGCCAGCTCGCAGGCGATCCACAGCATGAAATTGACCGGCCGCGGATAATAGGCACGGCAGGCCTGGGCGAGGTCACGCCCGGTGGCGATGCCGAGCCTGGCGGCGAGTGCCTGCAGCAGGATCGCCATGAGGTTCGACAACATGATGATGAAGAGCAGCGTGTAGCCGAACTGGGCGCCGCCGGCGAGGTCGGTCGCCCAGTTGCCGGGGTCCATGTAGCCGACCGAAACCATGTAGCCCGGCCCCATGAAGGCGAACAGCCGGCGAAACCAGACGCCCGACTGCGGCACCGCGATCGAGGCATTGACCTCGCGCAGGCTTGGCTGCTCGTCGTCTTCCGGCCGGGCAAATCGCCACATGGTTCGGGATGCTGTTGCGGCTTCGGCTTCTGACATTGGGGGGATTTTCCGCTGGATCGTCTAAGTTGCCGTTTCTATCTATGTCAGGGCTGAACATTATGCAATATGCTATGTTTTATTGTTTGTGCTTTTGAATAGTGCCCCTGCTGGCGACGCACGGGTGAATCGGAAACGCTGGTTGCGCCTGCCGTCGAATGCAAATAAACGGCCAGAAGAATGGAAGCCCGTGCTATGAATGTGCAAATGCCGGCCCATTCGCTGACAGACGAGGAGGAGCGCGTATTGGCGCTGAAGAACAGACCGGTTCCACGCGAAAAGCCGCTGCCTGACGCCGAAATTCACTCGGAGGGATTTAGGCAGACGCGTGAAGCGCGCCGCAGCGCGCTGGTCGAGGATTATGTCGAGCTCATCGCCGACCTGATTGAGGACGGCAACGAGGCGCGCCAGGTCGACATCGCGGCGCGGCTCGGCGTCGCCCAGCCGACCGTCGCCAAGATGCTGACGCGACTGTGCGCGGACGGGCTCGTCTCGAGGAAACCCTACCGGGGCGTGTTCCTGACCGATGCCGGCCGCAAGGTCGCGGAGGAGAGCCGCATTCGCCACCAGACGGTGGAAGCCTTCCTGCGCTCGCTCGGGGTCAGCGCCGAGACGGCGCGCATCGATGCCGAGGGCATCGAGCACCATGTCAGCGCCGAGACGCTTGAAGCGTTTCGCAAGGCGATGACGGCGACACGCTAAGTCTACAGCCATTGTCGACAGTCCTGCCGGAACCGCCGCGTTGCCGCTGCGTTTGAGATCGTGCCACGCGATGGCGCGAGGCCGAGGAGGATACGATGGGCGTTGAACAGGCACCGACACCGAAGGGCAAGCAAGCTGCCAAGGGATTGAAGCAAGCTGCGGCGAAGGACGAGCGCAAGACGGAAGCGGATACCGGTCGCCCGCTCAAAAAGAGTGCGGCCCGCTTCGAGGAGCGCTCGAAAAGCTCGGACGGCAAGAGCGCTGGCGCCAAGCAGAAGATCTGAGCGTAGCCAAGAGCCAGAAAGGCGCTGACAGAGTGTCCGCAGCGTGGAACCGGGCGCCAAATGGACGGTGGTGTAACTCACTCAAGGTTGGCGAGCAGCATGGCGACAGTGCGAGCGGAACTTCGTCCACGAGCACGACGCCGCCTGGTCCCTCGCACAGCGAGGGATGTCGGCAAAAAAGGGGAAAACGGAAGGCGGCTGTAACGTTGCAGCGCTCGTGCCTTTCATGCGAAAAATTCTGTGACTTGCCTCAGCCGTTGGGATAATTGTTATCAGTCCGATCGAGCCGAGACACGGCCCCGATCGACCGGAAATTTGCACCACGAGGATTTGCCATGCTCTGGAAGGGTCGTCGTCAAAGTGACAATGTCCAGGACCAACGTGGTCAGAGCGGCGGCGGGTTCAACCTGCCGGGCGGCGGCCCCGGCCGGTTCCGCATCCCGGTCGGCGGCCGCTCTGGCGGCGGAATGTCGCTGTCGACCATCGTCATTCTCGTGGTCCTCTACTTCGGACTGAAGGCCTTCGGCATCGATCCGCTGCAGATCCTGGCCGGCGGCGATGGCGGCCTGGCGCCGGGCGGCGGCGGCCAGATCACCGACAATAGCGGCGAGCAGGGCGGTGGCACCGGTGCGCCGGCCTCCGACGAGATGAAGCAGTTCGTCTCGACCGTGCTGGCCGAGACCGAGGATACCTGGAGCGGCATTTTCCAGGCCAACGGCCTGACCTACGAAGATCCGAAGCTGGTTCTGTTCAGCGGACAAATCCGCTCGGCCTGCGGCTCCGCCTCGTCTGCGGCCGGACCTTTCTACTGTCCCGGCGACCGCAAGGTCTATCTCGACACCACCTTCTTTCAGCAGCTCGACCAGCAATTCGGCGCCTCGGGCGATTTCGCCCAGGCCTATGTGATCGCGCATGAGGTCGGCCATCATGTGCAGAACCTCACCGGCATCCTGCCCAAGTTCAACCAGATGCGCCAGCAGATGGGCGAGGCCGAATCCAACCACATGTCGGTGCAGGTCGAGCTCCAGGCCGACTGCTTCGCCGGCGTCTGGGCGCATTTCACCGGGCAAAAAGGCATCCTGGAACAGGGTGATATGGAAGAGGCGCTGAACGCCGCCCAGCAGATCGGCGACGACACGATGCAGAAGAAGATGCAGGGCTACGTCATTCCGGAAAGCTTCAACCATGGTACGTCGCAGCAGCGGCAGACCTGGCTGGCGCGCGGCTACAGGAGCGGCAAGCTCTCGGATTGCGATACGTTCAACACCCCCATCTGAGGGCATTCGGGCTTTCCTGTTGAAGTGACCGTTGAAGCGGCGGGCGGCGCTGCAGGACGTGGCCGCACTCATGTCGACAGTTGATGTCAGGATCAAAATCCCTGGCGCGTTCCCTTATTGTTCTGCGTGGCTGACTCGCCTATAACGAGTTCTTTCGCCTTCGCTCCGAGGCGGCGCCAGGAGTCGATACCGTCATGATCGAAGCCAAAACCGCCAGGCGGGGTCTTGCGCTTGTTTTCACCACGCTGTTGCTCGACATCACCGGCATCGGCATCATCATGCCGGTGCTGCCGGCCTATCTGCAGGAGCTGACCGGCGTTGGTGTCAGCGAAGCGGCGATCGAGGGGGGCTGGCTGTTCTTCGTCTATGCGGCCATGCAGTTCCTGTTCGCGCCGCTGGTCGGCAATCTCAGCGACCGCTTCGGGCGCCGCCCGATCCTGCTGGCCTCAGTGCTGACCTTCGCCATCGACAATCTGATCTGCGCGGTCGCCTGGTCCTATTCGGTCCTGTTCATCGGCCGGGTGCTGGCCGGCATCAGCGGCGCCAGCTACTCGACCGCCTCCGCCTTCATCGCCGATGTCAGCACCGACGAGAACAGGGCGAAGAATTTCGGCCTGCTTGGCATCGCCTTCGGTGTCGGGTTCATCATCGGCCCGGTGCTGGGCGGGTTGCTTGGCGAATTCGGGCCGCGCGTGCCGTTCTGGGGCGCGGCGGGGCTTGCACTCATCAACTTCATCGTCGGCTGGTTCTTCCTGCCGGAAACGCTGGAGCAGCACCATCGGCGTCGGTTCGAGTGGCGCCGCGCCAATCCTCTCGGCGCCCTCAAGCAGATGCGCAACTATCATGGCATCGGCTGGATCGGGCTGGTGTTCTTCCTGATGACGCTCGGCCACATGATGTACCCTGCCGTGTGGTCGTTCGTCGGCAGTTACCGCTATGGCTGGAGCGAACAGCAGATCGGCCTCTCGCTCGGCGTCTTCGGTCTTGGCGGGGCACTGGTGATGGGTTTTGTCCTGCCGCGCGTCATTCCACGGCTCGGCGAATGGCGGACCGCCGCCACCGGTCTTGCTTTTACCGCGCTCGCCGCCTTCGGCTATGCTGCGGCATGGAAGGGATGGATGATCTATGCGGTGATCGTGGCGACCTGCCTCGAGGCGCTGGCCGACCCGCCGCTGCGGAGCCTGGCGGCGGCCAAGGTGCCGCCCTCCGCGCAGGGCGAATTGCAAGGTGCGATGACGAGCGTGTTTTCGATCACCAGCATCATCACGCCGCTGCTTTATACCGGAATCTTCGCCTGGTTCACCGGGCCGAGCGCGCCGGTGGTGTTCGGCGGCGCGCCCTTTGTGCTCGGCGGCATTTTTCTTGCCTTGTCGTTAATAGCATTCGTGCTCAGGGTCGAAAGACCGGTCGCGGTGAAGGACGTCACGACGGCGACGGTGCGAACCTGAATCAGGCGCGCTCGGCCAGCGCCGGCTCGCCGCGCTTTTCGCGGATGAGATTGACGAAGCGGCGGAACAGATAGTGCGAATCCTGTGGGCCGGGCGAGGCTTCGGGATGATGCTGGACCGAGAAGACCGGCCTGCCTGTCAGAGTGATGCCGCAATTCGAGCCGTCGAACAGCGAGACATGGGTTTCTTCGACGCCGCTCGGCAACGAGTCGGCATCGACGGCAAAGCCGTGATTCATCGAGACGATCTCGACCTTGCCGGTGGTGTGATCCTTGACCGGATGGTTGGCGCCGTGATGGCCCTGATGCATTTTGGCGGTCTTGCCACCCAGCGCCAGCGCCAGCATCTGGTGGCCCAGGCAGATGCCGAAAACCGGGATGTCGGTCTTCAGCAGGTCCTGGATGACCGGAACGGCGTAGTCGCCGGTGGCTTCCGGATCACCGGGACCGTTGGAGAGAAAGATGCCGTCGGGCCGCATGGCGAGGATCTCCTCGGCGCCGGTGTTGGCCGGCACCACGGTGACCTTGGCGCCAAGACCGGCAAGCAGGCGCAATATGTTGCGCTTGACGCCGTAGTCGATGGCGACGACATGCATGGACGGATCGATCTGTTCGCCAAAGCCCTCGTCCCAGACCCAGGGCGTCTCGCGCCAGACCGAGGACTGGCCGGAAGTGACGTCCTTGGCCAGGTCAAGCCCGATCAGGCCGGACCAGGCGGCGGCGCGGCGCTTCAGATCGTCGATGTCGAAGATGCCATCGGGCGCGTGCGCGATGACGGCGTTGGGCATGCCCTTTTCACGGATCAGCGCGGTCAGCGCACGGGTGTCGATGCCCGAAAGTGCTACGATGCCGCGTTTCTTCAGCCATTGGTCGAGACCGGCTGCGGCGCGATAGCTGGACGGATTGGTGACGTCGGCCTTGAACACGGCGCCGACGGCGCCGGCGCGGGCAACCGGGTTGAGATCCTCGATGTCCTCGTCATTGGTGCCGATATTGCCGATATGCGGAAAGGTGAAGGTGACGATCTGGCCGGCATAGGACGGGTCGGTGAGGATTTCC
Organism: Mesorhizobium mediterraneum; assembly: GCF_002284565.1. Taxonomy (GTDB): domain Bacteria; phylum Pseudomonadota; class Alphaproteobacteria; order Rhizobiales; family Rhizobiaceae; genus Mesorhizobium; species Mesorhizobium mediterraneum. Next base: position 115,357 of record NZ_NPKI01000046.1, read on the forward strand.
TGATAGCCCGTCAGCGCGGTGTTGAAGCAAACCTCGGCGACGGCGGAGCCGGTAGCGCCAAGGCCGCGGCCCTCGATGACGGTGCCGTCGGCCAGCACCAGCAAGGCGGTCGGCTTCTCGGTGGCCCAAGGGGGGGTCGACGCGGCGGTCATCATTGCCATGGCGGCACTCCTAAAAGGCTGCGCCTTTCAATCGGTCCGGCGGACCACTCTGCGCAGCAAACCGCGCGCAGCGGCGATTTCGCAGCCAGCGCGCGTAACAAAAATTCAGTTCATGCAAGGCCCAGTACATAGGATAAGGCGCCAGAACGGTCAATGAGGCTATGCCGAACGGCATGGATTTATTTCATTGAACGATATCAGGCAGTTGCCGGTCAGTACCGAATTTGCCTTGGGCTTTGGGCAAGGGTATTGTCCGCGCCGGATCGAAGGAGAAAGCACCATGCGCGGCAAAATCGCCGAATCCCTGAAGAGCGCGATGAAGGCGCAGGACAAGCGCCGGCTGCCGACCTTGCGGCTGATCCAGGCGGCCATTCACGATCGCGACATCGCCAATCGCGGCGCCGGCAAGGAGCCGGCCAGCGATGACGAGATCCTGCAGATATTGGCCAAGATGGTAAAGCAGCGCGAGGAGTCGGCCAAGGCGTTCGACGACGGCAAGCGGCCGGAGCTTGCCGCGCAGGAGCGCGACGAGATGGCCATCATCCGAGACTTCCTGCCGATGCAACTGGGCGAGGCCGAGACCGAAACGGCGATCCGCGCCGCCATCGCCGAGACCGGCGCCAGCGGCGTCAAGGACATGGGCAAGGTGATGGCCGTGCTCAAGGAGAAGTACGCCGGCCAGATGGATTTCTCCAAGGCGAGCGGCATGGTCAAGGGACTGCTGCAGTAGGGATTTCCCGCTGCAGCCTCAAGCGCTCTTCGGTTTCTTCTGAGAGCGGGCAGTAGCTCGCACCGACATGTTCAGTGCCACGGCGGCGCGTATGAGCGCCTTCAACGCCTCTTCATCGACCTTGTCGCCCTCGTGGATATCGACGGCGCGTCTGGTGTTGCCTTCGAGGCTGGAGTTGAAGAGGCCGGCAGGGTCCTCCAATGAGGCGCCCTTGGCGAAGGTCATCTTCACGACATTCTTGTACGTCTCACCGGTGCAGATTATTCCGGCGTGCTCCCACACCGGAACCCCTCTCCACTTCCACTCCTCGACCACCTCGGGGTCGGCCTGCTTGATCAGGGTTCGGACCCGAGCGAGCATCTCGCCCCGCCAATCGCTCAGCTCGTTGATTCTCGCATCTATCAACTGAGAGGGAGTGTCTCCTCCTTCTCCTTCCTTCGAGCCGCTCTTCTTCATGGCCGTTGTCGCTTTGGTCATGATTGGTCCCAGTGGCTTTGTGCACGTTCGGCGTCTGGCCGTCTCACGACGGTATCGATGCGGCGAGCCGTTTGCCATTCCGGCGCGAAGCGCCCGGCCTGTTGGCCTCGTGCCAATGCCGGGCGACAAACTCCCACGTCGAGGAGGAACCTTCCTCCCTCCGGACACGTTTTGCAACGAGGATCATCCGAAATTGGAGCTTCGATTTGGCAGCGCGTTTGTTGAACATTATCGGCGCCGCCACCAGCGTTCGCCGGGGCAGGAACAAGCCCCCGCGGCCTTTCGGCGACATGGGCTTGCAGAGGCGCTCGTGAGCCGAGGCCGAACCATCAGGGATCATGGTGATGTTGCATCGTTCCGATGGCGACCGGATCCCTCGCGGCCGCAGGCTATGAACCTGGAGGCCGTGCGCCACGCCTGTGACTTGGTCGCAAGCAACGTGGCGACGGCGATCGCAGCGCAGGAAGACGTGCTTGTTTTAGGCGGCGATTGTACTGTGGAGCTGGGAACGGTCGCCGGAGCAAACGCCGCCGGCGCGCGGATTGGGCTTGTCTACATAGACTTCGACGTCGATCTCAACACACCCGACACGAGCGACGGCGCCTTGGACTGGACAGGTGTCGCTCATCTGCTCAATATTACCGGATGCGAGCCTTCGCTCGTCAGGCTCGGCCCGACCCGTCCGATGCTCGTGCCTCAGCAGCTCCTCTATTTCGGCGTCGAGAACATCACTCCGCCCGAAGCCGCGACGATCAGAGATAACGCGATCAAGGTTATATCGCGTGAGGAAGCTTTGAATGATATCGAGGCGGCGTCGCGCGCGGCCGAATGGGCGGCGCGCTTTGACTGCGTGCTGATCCACTTCGATGTCGATGTACTCTCCTTTGTCGATTTTCCGATTGCTGAGAATGTGCGCCGTTGCGACGGTCTCAAATTGGAGCAAGCCGCCTTCGTGCTAAAGCAGTTGGCCGCCCTGCCGCAATGGCGCGGTCTGACCATCACAGAGGTTAATCCGGCCCATGCGCCAGACGAGACCGCCGCGTTCGCACGCTTGAATGAGGTGCTTGCGGACGCCCTTGGCTAACTCGCATCTCACAGTTGTTCGCCGGGCAATTGGCTGGCTTGCTTCACCCAAGCGGCGAACTGAGCTTCGTCGAGTTGGTCCTCATAGACGTCGAGGTAGCGCACTTCCTTGTGCTTGGACTCGCCGGGAGGAACAGGGCGCAGCGACGTGCCCCGGAAGAAGGTCACTTTAACGTAGCGGGTAAAGACATGGAACGACAGAAACCAGCCCTGGCCCTCGATGCCGTAAAAAGGCGAGTTCCATTTGACTGCCTTGTGCACGCCGGGGACGGTGCGCACGATGATCGCGTCGAGGCGCCGCCCCACATCGCTTTTCCACCCCGGCATGGCCGCGATGTAGGCCTGCACGGGAGCATCGCCGTAGCCCTTCGGGATCTGAGGGTTGCCGCCCGAGAGGAGGGTCGGCTTCGTCGCGACCCGCTCGGCGGCCTTCGCCGACTTCTCAGACGTGTTGCCGGCCATTGTGTTCACTCCAGTGGTAGACCCATCGATTATACTTGATTTTAGAAAGCCGCCCCTGAAGATCAACTTCCGAATCCTATCGATCTCTGCCCTAACCCATAAGCCCACAGGTTCTTCCCCACAGGCGGACATCGCGGAGGCGAACGGCACGGATGCGTGCCGGCGGCAAGCGGTCTATCCTTTTGCCAGGGAATCGACTTGGATGACTGGGGACGCCCAGCGGATCGGTCGCACGTCATGATCGAACTCGTCAAACCGGCGCTTGAACATCTGCCGTCCTACAAGGCCGCCCTTGAGCGCGGCTGGTCGCCGGACAATGTGCGGCTGATGGAGGCGGTGCGCGAGCAGCTTGCGGCCATCGAAAAGGATCCGGTGGCTTTCCTCGCCGGTTTCGACGACCCCGAGGCCAGGGCTGGTCCGATCACCTTGCCCGATGGGACGAAAGTGCCACGCCTGCCGGGGTTCCGGCGCTGGATCTGGGACGGCGAAGTCGCTGGCTCGATCGGCTTTCGCTGGCAACGCGGCACCGCCGAGCTGCCGCCGCATGTGCTCGGCCATATCGGCTATGCGGTGGTGCCGTGGAAGCGGCGGTGCGGCTATGCGACCGAGGCGCTGCGGCTGATGCTCGGCGAGGCGAGGGCGCTCGGCCTGCCCTTCGTCGAGATCACCGCCAAGCCGGGTAATCTCGCCTCGCAGAAGGTGGTGCTGGCCAATGGCGGCCGGCTCGTCGGGCGTTTCTTCGAGGACGCTGCCTATGGCGGTGCCGAAAGCCTGCGCTACCGGATCGATTTGTAAAATCTGGTCCGCAGGTTTTCAGCCAACGCTGCCGCAGCGTTGGCAAGTCAACCTGACCTCATCCGTCAGCTGTCGAAATCCATCGACAATGCAGTATCCCTCTGGGCTTCGAGTTCGGCGAGCCTGCCCTGGAGCGCGCTGCTGATCGAGGCATAGGCGGCGGCGCCGAACGTCAACCGCGGGGGAGCGAGGTTCTGTTCGACTGAGGCTACCATCGCTTCGACCATCTTCTGCGCATCGCCCTTTACCTCGAAGGAGCCTTCGGCAAAAGCCCCGCGCAGGTCACCGACCGGCGTATTCACATAGGCGCCCGTAGGCTTGGCACTAACCAAACCGGCCGCAAAGTTTGTCCGCGTCGGCCCGGGCTCGACGATCGTGAAGGTGATGTCAAACGGCGCCACCTCCTGTCGAACGGATTCGACAAAGCCTTCGATGCCCCATTTGGTGGCGTGATAGAGGCTGAAACCAGGATAAGCCATCTGTCCGCCTTCCGAGGAGATTTGCAGAATCCGGCCGCCGCCCTGTTTTCTTAGATGCGGGAGAACGGCGCGGATGAGCTGGATCGAGCCGATGAGGTTGGTATCGATCAGATGGCGGATCTGGTCGTCGTCCAATTCTTCCGCCGCGCCAAACAGGCCATAGCCCGCATTGCTGACAATGACATCGATGCGGCCCAGATCGTGAAAAGCCTTGTCGATCGTCCGGCGCATTGCCTCGGTGTCGGTTACGTCAAGCGAGGCGATCCAAAGGCGATCGCCGTAATCTGCCTTCAGGCCGGCAAGCGCCTCCGGCTTGCGCACGGTCGCGGCCACCCGGTCGCCGCGGGCCAGAAGCGTTTCCGTCAGGAGCCGCCCGAAGCCAGAGGAGGTACCGGTGATGAACCAGGTCCTGGTCGCGGGAGAAATCTTGGTCATGGGAGAAGTCCTTATTCGCCAAGCCGCGTGATCGCGGCTATCTCCACGCAAGATATTCCTTCCAATTCATGGTACTATCCACCCAATCTTGCACGAGCTGATGAACATTTCCCATGAGTGGACCCGGGCTTCCCGAGCTGACCGCGCTTGCGGCAATTGTCTCCCACCGCAGCTTTCGCAAGGCGGCGGACGATCTCGGACTATCGCCCTCGACGCTCAGTCACATGATGCGGGCGTTAGAACGGGACATGGGCGTGCGCCTGCTCAATCGCACCACGCGCAGCGTGGCACCGACAGAGGCCGGCGCACGGCTCGTCGCGCGCCTGCAGCCGCTGTTGCGGGACATAGACGCGGCCCTTGCGGAGGTGGACAACTTCCGCAGCCTCCCAGCAGGTACGCTGCGGATCAATTCCAGCGAGATCGCAGCCCGAATGCTGCTTAAATCCACTGTGCCAGCTTTTCTTGCGCGCTACCCACAAGTTTCGCTCGACCTCGTTACCGAGGGAAGGCTGGTCGATATTGTAGCCGAAGGCTTCGACGCAGGCATCCGCCTTGGCGAGGCCGTGCCACAGGACATGGTTGCGGTACGCTTCGGTGGGGCGACGCGCTTCATTGCCGTCGCCTCGCCGACCTATCTCGCCACCCGCAAAATTCCTCGGGTGCCGGACGACCTGAGGAATCACACCTGCATCCGATTCCGCCTGCCGAGTGGCAAGCCCTACCGCTGGGAATTCGAGAAACACGGCCAGGAAATCTCCATCGATGTCCCGGGCGTGCTTACGCTCGACCATATGGAACTGATGGCTGAGGCAGCGGTCGCTGGTTTGGGTGTCGCTTATATCTCCGACAAATCTGCTCAATCTTACATCGAACAGGGAGCGCTCGTCAGTCTGTTGGAGGATTGGTGTCCGGCGATTCCCGGCCTATTCCTCTACTATCCCGGTCATCGCCTCGTGCCGCCGGCCCTGCGCGCCTTCATCGACGTGCTGAAAGAGACGAACTGACGAGGCACGTCTGTCGTCTACGAGGCGTGGCGCCGCCTATTCGGCTGCGGCCGGCAGAGGCGGTGTCGCACTGCTGCGCCACTCCTGGATATGCGAGGCAAATGCGACTACCACAGCGACCAGCATGGCCATGGCGCCAACCACCGGCAGGCTGCGATAGCCATAGCCGGCATTGAGCATGGCGGCGCCGAGCGAGGCGGCCAGCGCGATGCCGACATTGAAGCCGGCCGGGATGAGCGATGAGGCGAGGTTGGAGGCATCCGCCGTCCAGGTCAGGATACGGGTCTGGATCGGCGTGCCGATGGCAAAGCTGAGACCGCCCCAGATAATGATCGCCACCACCATCGGCACCGGGTAAGGGCTGACGGCGTAAATGACGGCAAGTGTCACCGCCTGCATGAAAAGCATGGTGATGAGCGACGGCATTAGTTTCCAGTCGGCGAGCCGCCCGCCAAGAAAGACGCCGATCGTCGCGCCGACCCCGTTGAGCAGGAGCACCCAGGGCACCAGGTCCTCATCGAGGCCAGTGATTTCAAACAGCGTCGGTGTGATGTAGGTGAACAGGCCGAACTGGCCGATCATCAGCATCAGCATGAGGATCAGCGATGTCCAGACCTGCTGGCGTGCGAGCACGCGTACCTCGCTGCCGAAGCTGACGGACTGGCGCGACGAACCCGTCTTGCGCGGCAGCAGGGCGGTGATTGCTGCGATGGATACCATGCCAAGCGCGCACATCACCCAGAACGTCGCGCGCCACCCCCAGACATTGCCGATCGCCGTGCCGGCCGGCACGCCGATGACATTGGAGACCGTCAGGCCCGACAGGATGAGCGCAACGGCCATTCCACGCTGGTCCTGGCGGACCAGGCCGACCGCCACCACCATCGCGACGCCGAAATAGGCGCCGTGCGCCACGGCCACCGCAATCCGCAACAGCAACATGGAGGCGAAGTCGGGTGCAAGTGCGCAAGCGGCCTGGCCGATGGTGAAGGCTGCGGCAAGGCCAAGCAGCAAGGCCTTGCGGGAAATCGCCTTGGTGGCGAGCGTCAGCAGCGGTCCGCCGATCGCGATGCCGCCGGCGTAGCCCGAGACGAGGTAGCCGGCAGTCGGGATGGAAACGCCAAGGCCATCCGCAACCTGCGGCAGCACGCCTGCGATGACGAACTCGGTGGTGCCGAACGCGAATGCGGCGATGAACAGGGCGATGAGGGGAAGCATGGCGCGGGAAGGCGATCCTTGGATGAGATGGCCTCAAATCACGAACGAAAGCCGCGGGCAATCCAGAAATTGTCGACGCCGCTTAAGGTTTTCTTGATCGGGGGCGGTTGCGGCGGTTTTTCGTCTCCCAACAACAAGGGAGAGAGGAAACAGCGTCAACGCCTATCCGGCCTTCAGCCGCGAGCCGGTGAGCAGGCCGCGCTCCTCGAGCACGGGATAGGCCATCGAGGCGAGCAGCGAGTTGATCTGCTTCAAGTCGCGGATGGTGTCGAGATGGATGGAACTGGTCTCGACGCTCTTGGCGGTGCCGTCGCGCAGCCGCACGAAATGGCTGGCGCTGGTCTCCTTCTCGCGTTCGCGCAGCCGGTCCTTTTCCAGCACCAGCTGGCGGGCGGTCTCGGGATCGCGCGAGACCAGCACGTTGAAGGCAAGCCGTGCGTTGGCGAGCACCGAAGCGTGGAAGGCGCTAAGTTCGCGCCAGCCCTCGGGCGTGAATTCCAGTCCGCGCTCGAGCTTCTTCCTGACATGCACCAGCATGTTGCGCACGATGATGTCGCCGACCTGTTCGAGCTTGACGCAGGCGCCGATCAACTCCTGGCAGCGCAGCGCCTCGTCCTCGCTCATCGGGTTCTTGGTGACCTTGGCCAGATAGAGCTTTATCGCTGCGTGCTTCTTGTCGACGCGGTCGTCGAGCGCCGCCAGCGCCTTGATCTTGTCGGCGTCGGCGCTCTCATAGAGCTCGATGATGCGCTTCAACATGATCTCGACCGTCTCGCAGACCCGCACCACTTCACGGGTGGCGTTGGCCAGCGCTTGGCTTGGCACGTCCAGGGCGCTGTCGTTGAGCGCGGACAGCTCGACGACGTCGAGCGCGTCGGCCGGCGCCGGTTTGGTGCCGAGCGCCACGATCTTTTCCGAAGCGCGGTAGACGAGACCGGCCAGGGGCAGGCCGGCAACCAGGATCAGGATGTTGAAGAGGATATGCGCGTTGACGATCTGGTCGGGCACGGTGGCGCCGAGAAAGGCAACCGGCGGCTTCGACCACAGGAACAGGATCAGCATGGCCAGAGAGCCCATGCCGCGCATCAGGAGATTGCCGATCGGAACGACACGCACACCCGGTTCCGCGTTGCGGGTGAGCAGCGGCGCGATGATCGACGAGCCGAGATTGACGCCGAGCACCAGCACGATGCCGAGTTCGGGCGGGATGAAGCCGCGGCCGGCCAGCGTCACCATCAGCAGGACGGCGGCGATCGAGGAATGGAACAGCCAGGTGACCAGCGCCGCCAGGAGATAGGCGGTGACCGGGTCGCCGGAGAAGTAGTCGACGATAACCGGCATGAGCGTGCTCTGGCGCAGCGGCTCCGACGCCTGGCCGATCATCTCCAGCGACAATACCAAAAGCCCGATGCCGACCAGGATACGGCCGAACTGGCGCCAGTCGCGGCGCTCGGTGGCCATGAACATGACGGTGCCTGCGACAAGGCAGATCGGCACCAGCAGCGAAAGATCGAAGGTGAGCAGCTTGACCACCAGCGCCGAGCCGATCTCGGCGCCGCGCACGGCAAGCTGGCCCGACATGCCGCTGACGATGCCGGCGCCGGCGAAGGAGCCGACCAGCAAGGTGACGGCGGTGGAGCTTTGCAGCGCGATCGCCAAGCCGCAGCCGGCCAGAACCGCCATGAAAGGATTGCGCATGGTGGCGCGCAGCTTGTGGCGCAGCAGATCGCCATAGGCGCGCTCGACACCTGTCTTCACCAGGCGGGTGGCAAACAGCATCAGCGCTACCGCGCCGGCAAGATGCAGCAAAACGACAGAGCCGCTCATATCAGGCTCGCAATCCGACGCGCCAGCGATGCGGGCATCGTGATGGCAAAGGGGCAAAAGAGGGTGCGAATCAAGGACATTGCAAGGGTTGATACTACTCCGATTACTTTTAGCCGGATAATAAATTTTGCCCAATTCGGGTGGCTGTTGGCGCGCGACAGGGCGTGTCGGAAATGGATGGATCGCAAAATGGTTGCATTGCCGGCCGGCTTGCGGACGGCCGCGCGGTCAAGAGCAGGCGACACCTTCAGATCCAGTTTGAGCAGGGTGTTGAATTAGGTAGTCTAAATATAAGAAATCATTACGAAAACGTAATCTGAACGTTCAGTTCCGGTTCATTCTTCGGGCTCTATTCCTCAGGCATCGACAACCAAGGAGTACCCAGTCATGAAACGCATCGTTCTTTCCGCAGTCGCCCTCTCGATGCTGGCTGCCACGTCCCTGCAGGGCCAGGCATCGCCGCTGAACGCGCCGAATGCACCGCAGTCGACCTACAGCCAGGTTGACTGGAAGACGTCGGACAAGCATGTCGACGTGAAGAAGCGCGTCGTGGTGAAGAAGAAAGTCGTCGTGAAGAGGAACCATTGGCGCAACGGCCAGAAATATTCCAGCTGGAAGCGCCACCAGCCGATCCGCGACTATCGCCACTATGGCCTGCGTCGTCCTGGCCGTGGCCAGGAATGGATCCGCGTCGGCAACGACTATCTCTTGGTCAGCGTCGTCTCCGGCATCATCTTCGGCGCGATCGCCACGCATTAACCGTCAAAAGGTCGACCGGCACTTTGCCGGAATAGGAAAGAAGGCGGCCCGCAGAGGCCGCCTTCTTTGTGCCCTGTGAAAACCGGGTATGGTTGCGCATTAGGAGTCGTCGGGCTTCGCCGGCGTGATTATATGGAGGGCAAACGAGCCGTTCCCGATGCGCTTTCCACCTGCCTTCCTCGACGAGATACGCGACCGCGTGCCGATTTCATCGGTGATCGGCCAGCGCGTGGCGTGGGACAGGAAGAAGACCAACGCGCCGCGCGGCGATTATTGGGCGTGCTGTCCCTTTCATGGCGAGAAGAGCCCGTCCTTCCATTGCGAGGACAAGAAGGGCCGCTACCATTGCTTCGGCTGCTCGGTTTCGGGCGACCATTTCAAGTTCCTGACTGAACTCGACGGAATGAGCTTTCCTGAAGCGGTCGAGAAGATCGCCGACTTGGCCGGCGTGCCGATGCCGGTTCGCGATGCTCAGGAGGAGCGGCGCGAAAAGGAACGCGCCAGCCTGACCGATGTCATGGAGATGGCGACCGCTTTCTTCCAGGAGCGGCTGCAGGGACCGGAAGGCGCAAAAGCCCGCGCCTATCTGCGCGACCGAGGGCTGACGCCGGCGACGCAGCAATCGTTCCGGCTCGGCTATGCGCCGGACAGCCGCAACGCGCTGAAGGAGCATCTTGCCGCCAAGGGCGTGCCCAAGGCCGACATCGAGGCATGCGGGCTGGTGCGCCATGGCGACGACGTTCCGGTTTCCTACGATTGGTTCCGCGACCGCATTATGTTCCCGATTCCGGATTCCAGAGGCAAGATAATCGCCTTTGGCGGGCGGGCGCTGGCAGCCGATGCGCTCGCCAAATACATGAATTCACCCGACACCGAGCTCTTCCACAAGGGCAATGTGCTCTACAATTTCGCCCGTGCGCGCCAAGCGCTGGCAAAGGGGGCGCTGGCCAAGGGCGGCACGGTCATCGCCGTCGAAGGCTATATGGACGTGATCGCGCTGGCGCAGGCCGGTTTCGAAAATGTCGTGGCGCCACTCGGCACCGCGCTGACCGAAAATCAGCTCGAGCTCCTGTGGCGCATGGCCGGCGAGCCGGTGCTGTGCTTCGACGGCGACCAGGCCGGACTGAAGGCGGCATGGCGCGCCGCCGATATGGCGCTGCCGGCGGTTCAGGCAGGCCGCTCGGTGCGCTTTGCTCTTCTGCCCGAAGGCAAGGATCCCGACGATCTGGTCAAGGCCGATGGGCCGGACGCGTTTCGCGCCGTGCTTTCCGAGGCGCGGCCGCTCGCCGACCTTTTGTGGGTGCGCGAAACGGCCGGCGGCATCTTCGACACGCCGGAGCGGCGGGCGGAACTGGAAAAGACGCTGCGCGAACTGACCAGCCGCATCCGCGACGAGAGCTTGCGCTATCACTACCAACAGGAAATGCGCGAGCGGGTGCTAAGCTTTTTTGGTGCCCAGCGCGGGCGCCAAGAGCGTCGTCAAGATGGGCGTCAAGGTGGGCGGCCCGGCGAGCGCTTTCAGGGCAAGGGCTCAGCTCCTGGCGGACAGTTCGCACGCGGCGGCGGTGGACGTACCGCGATCACCGAAAGCCTCGGCCGTTCGGCGCTGGTCAAGCGCAGCAGCGAGGGAATGTCGGTGCGCGAGGCGACGATCATTGCAGCTCTTGTTAATCATCCGGCGCTGATCGACGAGAATTTCGCCCATGTCGAGTTCCTCGACCTCGCCAACACCGATCTGAAGCGATTGCACGCGGCCATTCTCGACGCGATGGCCCATGACATGGCCAACGACCGCAACGCGGTGATCGCGACGATCGAACGGGCCGGCTGCGGCGAAATCTGGGCGCGCGCGGTGGCGCTGATCAAGCGGGCGCGGCAATGGCCGGCGCTGGAAACCGCCGGACTTGACGATGCCCGCGACGCCTTCAGCCAAGCTCTCCACTTGCAGCGCAGCGCGCGCACCTTACATAAGGAGCTGAAACAGGCGGAAGCGGCGCTCGCCAGCGATCCCACGGATGAAAACTACCGGCATCTCATCGAGATCCAGGCGCAATTTCGTGACGTGCAAGCAACGGAAGCGCTGATCGAAGGGTTCGGTGTGTCCTCGGGCAGGGCCGGGCGGGCGTAGGTCGAAGCTTACGAAAGGGTGAAAGTGCAGGACCGTGCTTGCGCGTCGAATCAGCCGGGGCGCTTTAAGTCGGGTAATTGATTCGCTTTTTTCATGCGAATCATGCGAGAGGCGCTTGACCTTCTGGCAGAATGACGGAATCAGGACGATTCGAAACGTTAACCCGCGCCGGCGTCGACGGGAAGTGCAGCGATGTGAGGTACCGGTCACTGGACAGGCATTCGGCCTGCCACAGATACCAGGGTTAATCTGGACTTAACGAGAGATGCAGTTACTGGCCCGGGGAAGCGCGCTCAAGAGCGAGCGCATCTGATTTAACCGGTACGGCAGCTTACGCGGCTTGATACTTAGCCGCTTGGAGAAAATAAAGAATGGCGACAAAAGAAAAGGAAGAGGTCGAGACCGAACGCGAAGGCGCCACCGATGGCCCTCTGCTCGACCTTTCCGACGATGCTGTCAAGAAGATGATCAAGGCCGCCAAGAAGCGCGGCTATGTCACCATGGATGAACTGAATTCGGTGCTGCCCTCGGAGGAAGTGACCTCCGAGCAGATCGAGGACACGATGGCCATGCTCTCCGACATGGGCATCAACGTGGTCGAGGACGACGAGCAGGGCGAGGAGCCCGAAGCCGCCGATGCGGCTGCCGACGCCGAGGAAGACGCCAACGAGCTGGCCGAGCAGACCGGCACCGCCGTTGCCGCGACGACCACCAAGAAAGAGCCGACCGATCGCACCGACGATCCGGTTCGCATGTATCTGCGCGAGATGGGCTCGGTCGAGCTTCTGTCGCGCGAGGGCGAAATCGCGATCGCCAAGCGCATCGAGGCCGGCCGCGAGACGATGATCGCGGGCCTGTGCGAAAGCCCGCTGACGTTCCAGGCCATCATCATCTGGCGTGACGAGCTCAATGAATCGAAGATCCTGTTGCGCGAGATCATCGACCTCGAAGCGACCTATGCCGGTCCGGAGGCCAAGCAGGCGCCGGTGGTCGAGCGGATTGAGGAAGCCAAGACCGAGGAAAAGCCGCGCCGTTCACGCGAGGACGAGGACGACATCACCAATGTCGGCGCCGACACGCGCGGTCTGACTGATGACGACGAGGAAGACGAGGACGAGGCCAGCCTGTCGCTGGCGGCGATGGAAGCGGAACTGCGCCCGCAGGTGATGGAGACGCTCGACGTCATCGCCGACACCTATAAGAAGTTGCGCAAGCTGCAGGACCAGCAGGTCGAGAACCGGCTGGCCGCAGCCGGCACGCTGTCGCCCAGCCAGGACCGCCGGCTGAAGGAGCTGAAGGACCAGCTGATCAAGGCGGTGAAGTCGCTATCCCTAAACACGGCGCGCATCGAGGCGCTGGTCGAGCAGCTCTACGACATCAACAAGCGCCTGGTGCAGAATGAAGGCAAGCTGTTGCGGCTGGCCGAAAGCTATGGCGTGCGCCGCGAGGAATTCCTGAAGGAGTATCAGGGCTCGGAGCTCGATCCGAACTGGACGCGCTCGATCGGCAATCTGACCTCGCGCGGCTGGAAGGAATTCACCAAGAACGAGAAGGATGCGATCCGCGACCTGCGCGCCGAGATCCAGAACCTCGCTACCGAAACGGCGATCTCGATCCTCGAGTTCCGCAAGATCGTCAACCAAGTGCAGAAGGGCGAACGCGAAGCCGCGATCGCCAAGAAGGAAATGGTGGAGGCCAATCTGCGCCTCGTCATTTCCATCGCCAAGAAATACACCAATCGCGGCCTGCAGTTCCTCGATCTGATCCAGGAAGGCAATATCGGCTTGATGAAGGCGGTCGACAAATTCGAATACCGGCGCGGTTACAAGTTCTCGACCTACGCGACATGGTGGATCCGGCAAGCGATCACCCGTTCGATCGCCGACCAGGCGCGCACTATCCGCATTCCGGTGCACATGATCGAGACGATCAACAAGATCGTACGCACCTCGCGCCAGATGCTGCACGAGATCGGCCGCGAGCCGACGCCGGAGGAACTGGCGGAAAAGCTCGCCATGCCGCTGGAAAAAGTGCGCAAGGTGCTGAAGATCGCCAAGGAGCCGATCTCGCTCGAAACGCCGGTCGGCGACGAGGAGGATTCGCATCTCGGTGATTTCATCGAGGACAAGATGGCGATCCTGCCGATCGATGCGGCGATCCAGGCCAATCTGCGCGAAACGACGACGCGGGTGCTTGCTTCGCTCACCCCGCGCGAAGAGCGCGTGCTCAGAATGCGCTTCGGCATCGGCATGAACACCGACCACACGCTGGAAGAAGTCGGCCAGCAGTTCTCGGTGACCCGCGAGCGTATCCGCCAGATCGAAGCCAAGGCGCTGCGCAAGCTCAAGCACCCGAGCCGCTCGCGCAAGCTGCGGAGCTTCCTCGACAGCTGATGCCGGGGTACCGGATAAGCAATTTGAAGGGCGCTGCGGCGCCCTTTTTCGTTCGCGGCACAGAGATTGTCTCGCAGACGGTGCGGTTGTTCTTGCAGCACACCTGCTGTGGGAGGATAATCTCGTGTCGGATGCATTTTCTGGGCGACAAACCCGGATGCCCGCCCCGGCAGTGACGCCGTGCTCCGAGGCCCCGGAGGGAGGTGTGCATGACGAACTATATCGTGCTGATCAACTGGACGGAGCAGGGCGCCAAAAATGTGCGCGAGTCGCCGAAGCGGCTCGATGCCGCCAAGAAGCTGCTGGGAGACATGGGCGGCTCATTCAGGGCGTTTTATCTCACCATGGGCGAATGCGATATGGTGGCGATCGTCGAAGCGCCCGACGACGCGGTGCTCGCTCGTTTCTCGCTGATGCTGGCGTCAGGCGGTAACGTGAGGACGCGGACGCTCAAGGCTTTCCCGGAATTGGCCTATCGCGAGATCATCGCCTCGCTCGGGTGAGACGCTGCGCGGCTACAGACCCGCGCAAGGCCGAGTTCCTGATATCGGAAGGTCGGGCGCCGCTTGACGGCGCCCGATCCGCCGATCATGAGGAAGAATGCTGCTTTCGCTCGAAAAGAACTTCATTTTCATCCATATCCCGAAGACCGCCGGGACCTCGCTCACCCGTGCGCTAAGTCCGTGGAGCTTGAGACCGCAGCGAACGCAATGGCGTCGCCTGCTGTCACATCTTCCCGTGCGCGAAACGCCTCAAAATGCGTTCCTCAGGCAGCATGACAAAGCAAGCTGGGTGAAGCACAAGCTGCCGGCGGAGATCTATGATAGCGCCTACAAATTCGCCGTCGTGCGCAACCCTTTCGAACTTGCGGTCTCGACCTATTATTTCCGCCGCGACTATCTCTCCGGCCGGCGCTGGCACAGAGCCAGGGTCTTGGATTTCAAGGCTTTCCTGCGCTATCTCGAACGCAAGAACCGGCTTGTGCGGGTGGACCAGACGAGCTGGATTTCGGACAGGCACGGAAACCTCATCATCGACGAGATTTTGCGGTTTGAAACACTGGCCGAGCAATTTAATGCGCTGGTCGAACGACTCGATCTGCCGGGCGAGGTGAAGCTTCCCCGGTCAAACGTCAATACACCTTACGATTATCGCGCGGTCTACGATGACGAGGCGAAAAGCATCGTGCGACGGCTCTATTTCAGGGATTTCGAGCGCTTCGGCTACAAATTCTGACTTTTCAGACCGCAATTCGTCGGCAAGATGCCGCGTCGCGGCCAGGCTGGTCCGGACGTTGCGGGGCGAGGACATTTCCCGGATAGTCAGCGCAGCCCTTCAGGTCGCTAAACACATGCCCAAGCCTCTGCTGACCATCTGGTACAACACCCGTTGTCCGGTTTGCGATGCCGGCATCGTCAGGCAGAAGCGGCGGCTGGTCGAGGCGATCAAGGCCGGGCGGATAGCGTTTCGCGACATCAATGCCGAGCCGTCGGCGCTGGCCGGATACGGCGTGTCGCTGGAGGACATCCGCCGCCGGCTGCATGCAACCGATGCGGACGGCAAACTGCTGGTCGGCGCCGACGTCGCAATTGCCGTCTGGCTGGCAACACCGGGCCATGGCTGGCTGGCGGCGCTGTTCGGCAACCGCGTCGCGCTGCCGTTGACGCGCTATGCCTATGATCGCTTCGCCGATCTTCTCTATGCCTGGAACCGGCGCAAGGGTCGCTGGTAGCCGGCACAGACATCCTTCATCGAAAGGCCGGAACTGACTCCGGGCCGCAAATGCGCGCCTTCAATCCTGCGGCGCGGAATTAAGTTACATCGTAAGATATATCTTGATTCAATCGTCTCACACGCCTAATTAAGATATATCGTAAGACATAACTCAAGGAGCAGACAATGCACAGACATCATCATTTCGGGGAGCGCGCCGAGCGCGTTTTCATGCATATGGCCGGCAAGTTCGGCGGCCGTGGCGGCGGCTTCGGCCCATTTGGCCACGGCATGAGGGGCGGCGGCCGCGGCGGGCCGGGCGACATGTTCCGCGCCGGACGCATGCTGGCCGACGGCGATCTCAAACTGATCACGCTGTCGCTGCTGGCCGAGGCTCCGCGCCACGGCTACGACATCATCAAGGCGCTGGAGGAGCGCACCAGCGGCGTCTACAGCCCGAGCCCGGGGGTGGTCTATCCGACGCTGACGTTCCTGGAAGAGGCCGGCTATGCCGTCTCGTCGGCGGAAGGCAACAAGAAGGTGTTTTCGATTACCGAGGCAGGGCAGGCGCATCTCAACGACAATCGCGAGATGATCGACCATGTGCTCGACCATCTCGAGCGTTTCGGCCGCAAGATGGCAAAGGCGCGCGACTGGTTCGGCTGGAACGACGATGGCGAGGATGGCGGACGGCGCGGCCGAGGCCGTTCGGAAAAGCGCGACGAATTCCGCGCAGTGCGCCACCGGCTGCGCGCAGCCCTCGGTGACATCGTCGATGCGCCGGCTGAAAAACAGGCCGAGGCGATCAGAATATTGGAAGGGGCCGCCGAAGCCCTGGAAGCGCTGTCACGCGACTGATCTCTGGTAGGCCGGGCCGGATGCGGCCCCTTGCCCGTTTGCCTAAGGACCGCTAGTGAAAATCATCCTGCACCACGCTATGTGATGCAGGATGATTGCGTTGGAGGATACCCCATGTCTTTTCTGAAGCGTCTTTTTGGCGGTGGCGGCAGTGACGTGGGCGAGCCAAAAAGCGCTGCACCGGCAAAGCAGATCGAGCACAAGGGATTTCTGATCAGCGCCACGCCCTACAAGGCGGAGGGCCAATACCAGACCTGCGGGGTGGTTTCGAAGGAAATCGACGGCGTGATGAAGGAGCACAAATTCATCCGCGCCGACCGTTTTGCCGGGCTCGACGACGCTGTCGACATCTCGATCAAGAAGGGCATCCAGCTCGTCGACGAGCAGGGCGAGAAGATGTTCGGTTAGCCTGGCAAATGGCGATGTCGCGCGACTTCGGAGCGACGTCAGAAAAGCCTTGTCGCTGCCCTTGAGCTGTAGGATCTGCCGACGCCTCGTCGGGCATCAGGCGGATGGCAAAAAGGCAGGCGCCGGGCGCCTGCCTTTTTCAATTCTGGTTAGCAGTTGCTCGCGCTCTACGCGGCAGTGGCGACCGCTCCGGTCGAGGCCACCAAGGCATCCACCTTGGCGGATGCCTTGGCCAGAGCGGCCGTGATGGCCTCGGGACCCATGCTGACGCCTTCGATGCGGATGACGTCGACGTCGGTTATGCCGATGAAGCCAAGCACGCTACGCAGGTAAGGGATGGCGTGGTCCAACTGCACGGCGGCGCCTTCCGAATAGATGCCGCCCGAGGCAAGGACAATGTAGACCTTCTTGCCGGTGACGAGCCCCTTCGGGCCATCCTCGCCATAAGCGAAAGTCTTGCCGGAGCGGGCGACGTGATCCACCCAGGATTTCAGGGTCGACGAGATGCCGAAATTGATGAAACCGGTGGCCAGGATGATGGTGTCGGCCGCAAACAGCTCATCCAGCACGGCGTCGGAAACGCCGACGACTTCGGCCTGGCGCTGGGTGCGGGCTTCGACGGGCGTAAAGATGCCGGTCGAATAGTCCGGATCGATATGCGGCAGCGGGTTGGCGACAAGGTCGCGCACGGCCAGCTTGGCCGAGGGATCGGCGGCGAGCAGCTTTTCCGCGAGCTCGGTGGCGATGCGGGTGGAATGTGAGGCAGTGCCGCGCGGGCTCGACGTGACAAGAAGGATGGACATAGCGGGCTCTCCAGGATTGGAATGATTTGTCCCGCCAGATATGGGTCCATCGACCCATTTGAAAAACTGGTATATTTTCTATATAATCCATCTACAATCTGGATAAGGCATTGCAACCCAATCCGACGCTCGACCAACTCCAGATCCTTGTGGCCGTCGCCGATACCGGCAGCTTCTCCGCCGCCGGCCGCAAGCTCAACCGCGCGCAATCGGTCATCAGCTACGCCATCGCCAATCTGGAGGCGCAGCTTGGGCTGAAGCTCTTCGAGCGCGAGGGCACGCGCGAACCGCAGCTGACCGATGTCGGCCGGGCGACGCTGGAAGATGCGCGGCGCATGGTCGGCATGCTGCAGCGCATCCGCTCGCGTGTCGACGGCCATAAGCAAGGGCTGGAGGCGGAAGTCAGTATGTCGGTCGACGTGACGCTGCCATTGCCGGTACTGGTTCGGGTGCTGAAGGCATTCGAGGCGCAGTTTCCGACCGTGATGTTGCGCCTGCATATAGGCTCGCTCGGCCTGATCCTTGACCATGTCGTGGGCGGACAGGCCGATCTCGGCGTTGGCGGCATTTTGGGCGAAGCCGACGTCAACCTTTTGCGGATCGGCTTCACCACTTTGGTGCCCGCTGCCGCGCCCAGCCACCCCTTGGCGCTGCTTCCACGGCCGGTGCCGCTCGAGGAGGTGCGCGAACATATCCAGCTTGTCGTCAGCGACCAGTCGGAGCGCACGCGGGGGCGCGACTACGGCGTCTTTGCCTACCGCACCTGGCGGCTGACCGATGTGCGCACCAAGCATGCGCTGATGCGCGAAGGGTTGGGTTGGGGCGGGCTGCCGCGCTGGCTGATCGCCGACGATCTGGCAAGCGGTCGGTTGGTCGAACTCGACCTAGAGCCCTACAGTGAGGTGCGGGCAGCGCTCTATGCCATGCATCGCGCCGACCGCAATCCGAAACCGGCGGCGGCTTGGCTGATCTACGAGTTCAAGCGCCAGCTTGGCTGCTTCAACGAGCTTGAGCCGGGCCAGCTGCCTGAGGAAGAGCTGGAGACAGTCCGTCGATAAGGGCGACAAGCACCTCGCGATAGGGGCCGGTTTCGGCGCCTGCTTCGACCGCAAGAGCAGCACGGTCGAAGGCGGCGGCGAGTAGCGCGGTCAGCGCTTCCACCGGCAACCTCACCATGGTCTGCGCGCGCATTGCCGCCACAAGGCCCTCGCGAAGCGAGCGGTTGCCGTGGCGGTTGTCGATTTCGTCCATGGCGGCGCGGCCGAGCACGGCCGGTCCGTCGAGCAGCAGCAACCGGGTGCGGCCAGGTGCGCGCATGGCGGCAAGGTAGGCATCCGAACCAGCGATCAGCGCATCGCGGGCAAACAGCGAGGGCGGTGAGGCGCGCTCGATCTCTTGCGCCACAGCAGCCGCCTCCTGCTCGACCACCGCGGCAAACAGCGCCTGCTTGTCGGCAAAGTGATGATAGAGAGCGCCGCGCGTGACGCCGGCCGCATCCACGATCTCCGGCGTGCCGGTCTCTGCATAGGACTTTTCGGTGAACCGCTTTCGCGCCGCGGCGATCAGGTCGGCGCGCGTCGCTTCGGTGCGATCGCGGTTGGAGCGGCGCGCGGATTCCTGTTGCATACATGCAGCCTGTATGTTAATTCAACTTACATGCAGACTGTATGTTATTTGACGGGAGAAGGAAAGATGAAGACGACGAGCTATTATCCAGTGCTGATGACGGGCGACGTTGCCGGCACGAAAGCCTTCTATATCAAGCACTTCAGCTTCAAGCCGCTGTTCGAGAGCGACTGGTACGTGCATCTGCAATCCGCCGAGGATCGCCGCGTCAATCTCGGCATCGTCCAGGGCGATCACGAAACGATCCCGGAAGAAGGGCGCGGCCGTACCTCCGGCCTGCTGATCAATTTCGAAGTCAGAGACCCGGATGCAGTCTACGAGCGGATCCTTGCTGCCGGCCTGCCGATCCTGCGAACGCTCCGCGACGAACCCTTCGGCCAGCGCCATTTTATCACCAGAGATCCCAATGGCGTGCTGATCGACGTGATCAAGCCGATCCCGCCGAGCGCGGAGTTTCTGGAGCAGTTTGTTGAAGGGGCGGCGGCGGGCTAAGCGGGATAGCTGCTGGCAGGAACTGTCTGTAGATGTGACGTGAAGGCTCCAGCCGCGTGGCCGGTCATGTCTTTGCGGTCTATGCTGAGGCTCGTCAGCCTTGGACCTATTCCATGCGTGAAATCTGCCTTGTCCGCGCACCCTCAAACCTTGGCCTCCGCCCACTGCGGCCAGGTCATATACCGGGGACGTGGCGTGCGCCGCAGGCGTTGACCGAAGCTGGCTTGATCGAGACGCTTTCGCCCCTCAAAGTGGTTGATCTTGATCGGCCCGCCTATAGCACGGAGCCGCAGCCGGGCACCCGGCTGCGCAACGGCAACGCGATACGCGGTTTCAATCTCGGCCTCGCCGAAGTTGTTGCCGGCGCGCTGGGGCGAGGCGAGTTCCCGCTGGTCGTCGGCGGCGACTGTGCGGTCCTGCTCGGCGCACTGGCTGCTGCACGGCGATCCGGTCCGCTGGCATTGGTCCATGTCGACGGCCACAGCGATTTCCGCCATCCGGGCAACTACGACATCAACGCTTCGCTCGGCTCGGCCGCCGGCATGGACCTTGCGCTCGCCACCGGACGTGGCGAGCCGCTGCTGACCGACTGGCCTGATATCGCAAGCCCGCTTGTTGCGGACGAACATGTGATTCAGATCGGCGAACGAGAGAACCGAAACCCCGACTTCGCCTGGCCGGACATCAATTCGACCGCGATGACGCTGATCGACGTCTTTGCCGTGCGAGAGCTTGGCGCGGCAAAGGTTCTGGAAAAGACCTGGACCACGCTGGCGCGAAGCGGCTGGCCCTATTGGCTGCATTTTGACGTCGATGCGCTCGATCAGACAGTGATGCCGGCGGTGGATTCACCAGGCAGCCCCGGCATCGATCCCGACGATCTCGTCGCCATCCTCGCGGCGCTGGTAGCGAATCCGCGCTGCACCGGAATGGATATGACCATTTTCGATCCGGACCTCGATCCGACCGGCGAACTGGCCGTGCTGCTGGTTTCGCTGCTCGGCCGGATCTTTGCACCGCGATAGAGCGACGTGCGTCCACTTGGACGCACAAACCACGCTCTAACACATTGAATCTGCGCATCGTGCTTTCCGGAAATCGATTTCGATTTTCGGGCCGACGCGGTAGTCAGTTTCGCGCCACCGGCATCACCGTGACCTGAGTGATGCCGGAGCGGCGCACCACCGTGCACAGTGTCTCGCGGCCGATGCGCTCGGCATCGAGGATGCGCACCAGATCGTCGACGCCGGTGACCGGGCGTCCGTCGATGACGGCGATGGTGTCGCCTTCCCTGAGGCCGGCCTTGGCCGCCGGGCTGTTCGCCTCGACGCTGCGCAGGCGCACGGCCGTGCTGCTCGACACTTGCGACAGAAGGGCGGCGCGGCGCGGCAGGTTTGTCGTATCTGCCGAGACGCCGATGAAGGCGCGGCGCACGCGGCCGAAGCGGATGATCTCCGAAATGACGAAATTGGCGGTGTTGGAGGCAACCGCGAAGGCGATGCCTTGCGCGCCATGGATCATGGCGGTGTTGACGCCGATGACCTCGCCCGCCGACGACACCAGCGGTCCGCCTGAGTTGCCGGGGTTGAGTGCTGCGTCGGTCTGGATGACGTCGTCGATCAGCCGGCCGGTGGCGGCACGCATCGAGCGGCCGAGCGCTGAGACGACACCTGATGTGACGGTCCATTCGAAGCCGAGCGGGTTGCCGATGGCAATGGCGATTTGGCCGCGCCGCAGGCGCTTGGAATCGCCGAGCGGCGCGATATCGGCAAAGCTGCCGTCGGCACGCACCAGCGCGATGTCGGTGTCGGGGTCGCGGCCGAGAACACGGCCTTCCCTGGAGGCGCCGTCCGGCATGGTGACGCGGACGGTGCGGGCATCGCCGACCACGTGGTAGTTGGTGACGACCAGCCCGTCGGGCGTGATAACGAAGCCGGAGCCTTGGCCGCCGGCACCACCGATGCGTTCGATACGGCAGACGGCGGGGCCGATGCGGTCCACAGCATCGGCAACCGTTGCCGAATAATCATCGAGCAGCGCATCGTCGAATTGCAATTGCTGGGCGGGGAGGGACATGGCAGGGCTCCGTGTCTTTAGAGCAAGATGAAGGATGCCTATATGTGCGGAGCGGCCGGATCGGTCGCGACCTGACCAGATGGCCAGTCCAACGCCCAACTAGCCGTCAGGCGAGTACCGGCGAATGCGCTGCCAAGCGATATCTGGGGTAGAGCGACGAGCGTCCATTGGACGCTCAAAGTACGCTCTAAGATTTTGAGTTCTCGCATCGTGCTTTCCGAAAATCGATTCCGATTTTCGGGCCGATGCGATAAAAACCCAGGAGACCATCATGAGCGACTTCAATCTGAGCGCATTTTCCGACGCCATCGCCGATATCGCCGCAGCAGCGGCGCCGGTGACGGCGAGCTTCGCCACGCATCAGCATCGCACGGCGACCGCCTTCCATTGGCGCGACGGCTATTTTGTCACTGCCGAGGAGGCGGTGGAGGCCGGCGAAGAGATCGAGCTGACGCTTTTTTCGGGCGACAAGGTGAAGGCTGAGCTGGTCGGCCGCGATCCGTCCACTGGCACCGCACTTCTGAAGCCGACCGGCGCGCCGGACGTGCCGCCGTTGGCCAAGGCAGGCTCGGTGCAGCCGGGCAATCTGGCCATCGCCGTGGGCAATAGCGACGGTGCGACGCTCGCCGCATTCGGCACGGTCGGTGAGGTCGGTCCGGCCTGGCGCTCAATGCGCGGCGGCACGATCGACCGGCGCATCAATCTGGCCGTCAATGCCGGCGGCCGTTTCGAGGGCGGCCCGGTGCTCGACGCCAAGGGCGCACTGATCGGCATGCTCCTGTTCGGGCCGCGCCGGCGGGCGCTGGTCATGCCTTACGAGACGATCGAACGGGCGGTTGCGACGCTGCGCGAGAAGGGCCATGTCGCGCGCGGCTATCTCGGCGCCGGCCTGCACCCGATCCG
Source organism: Mesorhizobium mediterraneum (assembly GCF_002284565.1). Lineage (GTDB taxonomy): Bacteria > Pseudomonadota > Alphaproteobacteria > Rhizobiales > Rhizobiaceae > Mesorhizobium > Mesorhizobium mediterraneum. The sequence continues at coordinate 138,187 of NZ_NPKI01000046.1, forward strand.
CAGCGGCGACTCGCATGGCGCCATGGTGATGAGCCTCGACGACAATGGCCCGGCAAAAGCCGCCGGCCTGCATCTCGGCGACATCATCGTGTCGTGGAACGGCGAGGCGGTGCATGGTCCGCGCGAACTGATCCGCAGGCTCGGGCCGGACAGCGCCGGCGCGTCGGTGACGCTCGGCGTGGTGCGCGGCGGCGAACAGCGCGATGTCGTGCTGACCATCGGCGAAAAGCCGCTGAGCTGAGAGGATCGATGGCTGTTGAGGCGATCATAAGGGACAGGACCGCGGATGGCGTGGTGGCGGAGCGGCGGCTAACCGTGCTGATCGCGCTTGGCGATGCGGCGCATGCCGAGCACCTGTCTTCCGCGCTCGCCGCGAGCGGGGATCTGCTGCCTGTCACGGCCGGCAGCAGCGATGGCGGCGAGCGAGCGGACGTCGCTGTCGTCGACGAGCGGAACCTGCAAGGCCTGGCCATCGATCCCGCCATACCTCGGGTGCTGCTGTCCCGGCGGACCGGCCACGAGCCGCCAGACGACAATCTTTTCGCCGTCCTGCCGCCGGCGACTGACTACCTGTTGGTTGCCGCTGCCGTCCGGCTTGCCGCGGCGGGTTACAGGATTTCAGGCGGCGGCCGCCGCGTGCCTGGCCGGCATGATGATGATTTCGCCTTCCATGACGGCGACCCGTTGGACGAGGAGGCGGTCGACGATGGAATTGCCAGGCCGGCGCTTTCTCCGCGCGAGAGCGAAGTGCTGGCACTGCTGGCCGAGGGCGCGCCCAACAAGGTGATCGCGCGGCGCTTGAATATCTCCGTGCATACGGCGAAGTTCCACGTCGCGGCGATCCTGATCAAGCTCGGTGCGGCCAACCGCACCGACGCGATCGCCATCGCCATGCGGCAAGGCTTGGTGCTGGTGTGACGATGGACTACACAGCCGGTTCGATATCCGTCAGCCGGAAATCGTCGCCTTTGAACAGCAACGGCATGGCTTCGAGGCGAGCCGTGGCATAGGAGATGCAGTCGCCGAAGTTGAGAGCGGCCGGATGCCGGCCCTTGCCATAGCGCAGAAAGGCCTGACGGGCGACGGCTGCGTGGTCGGCGGTGAAGGCGATCGTCTCGATCGAGGCCACGCGCAGGAAGGAGTCGAGGCGATCAAGAATTTCATCCTGCCAGCCGCCGGCGAGAACCATCGTCGTTTCAAGAAACGTTGGTGCGGCCAACAGCCGCCTTTTGGCCTGTGCGATGGCCAGCACGAAACGCTCGTGATCAGGCTCCGCGCGCAGAACGGCGACAAGGGCCGAGGAATCGATGATCATTTCGTCGGGATCCCGAACTCGTCGTAACCGAGGACTTCGTCGTCGGTCATTGCATTTTCTCGTTTGGGGATTTTTCCCGCACTGTCGGAAATCGCCATCAATCGCTGAAAAAGGTCGTCGGCCTCGTCGCGCGGCACAAGCCGCTCGCGCGCAACTTCGCGCTCGAGGCTTTGGCGGATCGCTTCCGTCACCGACACGCGACGGCGGCGGGCAAGTTCCCGCGCCAATTGCTCGACTTCCGTGTTCTTGATCGACAGGGCCATTCTATATTCCACCTATTTTTACAGAATATATACTCTCCGCTGTTGAGTCCATGGATTCGTCGCGCCTCCGCAGCGTCACCATCCCTCGATGCTCCCCGCTCTTGTATCCTGCGACGGCGCGGGCAAGGATCGCTACCAACAGATTTGCAAGGGAGGCGGAAGGATATGTCACTCAAGGGAAAGACGCTGTTCATCTCCGGCGGGTCGCGCGGCATCGGGCTGGCGATCGCGCTGCGCGCTGCGCGCGACGGCGCCAATATGACGATCGCGGCCAAGACCGCCGAACCGCACCCGAAGCTGCCGGGCACCATCTATACGGCGGCGCAAGAGATCGAGCAGGCCGGTGGCAAGGCGCTGCCGGCATTATGCGACATACGCGAGGAGGAGCAGGTGGCCGAGGCGGTCGCCCGGACCGTCGAAAAATTCGGCGGCATCGACATCTGCATTAACAATGCCAGCGCCATCCAGCTTACCGGCACGCTGGAAACCGACATGAAGCGCTACGATCTGATGCATCAGATCAACACGCGCGGCACGTTTCTGGTTTCCAAAATGTGCATTCCGCACCTGAAGTTGGCTGCCAATCCTCACATCTTGAATCTGGCGCCGCCGCTCGACGTGAAGGCCAAATGGTTCAAGAACCATGTCGCCTATACGATGGCCAAGTTCGGCATGTCCATGTGCACGCTGGGCATGAGCGCGGAGTTCGCTCGGGACGGCATCGCCGTCAATTCGCTGTGGCCGATCTCGACGATCGATACGGCAGCGGTGCGCAATCTCCTGGGCGGGGCGACGGTGGCAGCGATGAGCCGTTCGCCCGACGTCATGGCCGATGCCGCGCATGCGATCCTGCTTAGGCCGTCGCGCGAGGCGACCGGCAATTTCTACATCGACGAGGAGGTGCTGCGCGCCGAAGGCGTCAGCGATTTTTCGATCTATGCGCCTGATGCGACAGGTCCGCTCGCCGGTGACTTCTTCGTGCCCGACGAGGTGTTTGCCAATTCGGAAACCAACATCAAAAGTATCTACTGACGGGCACCGGGCGCCGCTCTCACTCCTCGGCCTTGTTGGCTTTGAGGCGGAGGGCCACCGTGAGGAATTATCTGGGCCTCGCAAGGCTTCAGTTCAACACCGAGCCCGAAACGAAAACCCCGCCGGGGAGGGGACACCGGCGGGGCTCATGTGTCCCGCTGGAGTCGGGACAGGGCAGGGAAGCCCTGTACAGAATCTGGGGTGGACGACCTCGCGATTCAATCCCTGGTCAAAATCGCGACCTACATTCTCCTTTACCCTCGGCTCATTCCCGGAAATCGCCCATCCCGGTGAAACCGGGGTGGGCTACGTCTTCCCGTATAGATTCCAGAAACCAGTTCAGGTTTCTGGAATCGTTGCTTTAAAGTTGGCCATGGTCTTTCCGAAAACCGGTTTCCACTTTTAGGGACCATGGCCTAATTCGCGCTAGCGACCGGCGCCACCAGCGAGGTGATGCGGCGGATGGCGACGCGACGGTTCTCGTGGTTAGGCTCCGACGTGTTGACCTTGAGATACTCCTCGCCATAGCCCTGTGTCGTCAGGTTCTCCGGCGGGATGCTGAAGGCATTGGTCAAGGCTTCGGCGACAGCCTCCGCGCGACGGTCGGATAGAGCGAGGTTCGCCTCCGGCCTGCCGACGGCATCGGTATGGCCTTCGATCAGGAAGGTTTCCGCCGGGTTCTTCTCGAGCAGCTTCTCCATCGCGCTGGCGACGCCTTCCAGTTTCTGCACCTCGGTTTCGGGGATCGAGGCTGAGCCGAATTCGAAGTTCAGCGTGTCGAGGTCGATGCGGCGGGCGATGTCGCGCACGCGGGCCGAGCGCTTGACCTCGTCGATCGAGTAGAGGCGCTGCACCCGCTCCACCGGCGGCTGTTCGAGGAAGGTATAGTAGTCGCCCGGATCCTCGATGTCTTCGGCGTCCAAAATGTACTCCTCGCGCGGAATGTCGATCCGAATCGGCGGCAGGTCGTCGCCCGGATCGCGCCAGTCGCTATCGTCGTCATAGTACCGCTCGTCGACATAGCTCAGCACATATTCGCGTCCGTCGGGCGCGATGCGTGAACGCTGGATGACGTCGCCGTAGCGGTTGCGGATGGTGACGATCTGGATTCCATTGTCACGCTCGACGATTTCCCGGGTGCGATCGCCCGACAGCTCCTCATAGTAGACGTTCCTCGCGCCACGGTGCATGCGCGGGGCATCGTCGCTTTCCACGATCGTCTGGTTGTTGAACTGGAGGATAACGCGGTCGCCGAGTTCCCTGACGACGTCGACCCCGCGCGGGCGTGGACGGCGGCGAATGTCCTCATCGTCGGGCGCACGCTCAACGCGTTTGCCCTTTTCCTCCGTCACCGGAACCATCCTCTCAAGCTTGAGCTCCTGCTGGGCCGCCCTGTCGTCGGTGGGCGGCGGTCCCTGGTCGACGGGAGCCGGCTTCGGGGCTTCCGCCTGCTCGCCGTTCTGCTGGGTGGGCTGACCGCCCGCGTCCTGGCCGCCCGTCTCTTGCGCGTTGTCCCTGCCGCCTCTGCGCTTGCGCACGGCATCCTTCTGGCTGTCGAACACGGGAGCCTCGCCCTGGGCCGGACCTTCCCCTTCGGCGGGCGCGGCCTGTTCGCCCTCGGCGGGCTGCTCGCCGGTTGTGGGCTGCTCTCCCGTCACCGGCTGTTCGCCGATAGGCTTCTTGCCGCGCTTTCTGGCTTGGTCCAAAGGCTGTTCGCCCTCGGCAGGAGCCGCTTGCCGGTCGGTTGGAGTGGGAAGCGGCTCGGCCTGCGGGGCAGGCTCGCCGGCGGGTGTTTCCTTCTTGGCCGGCTGTTCGGATGGTGCGGCTTCGATCTGCTGATCCTGGTCCCGCTTCTTCCTGCGCGGCGTGACCTGCTCGTTGTCATTTGCAGGTGCGGCCTTTTCGCGAGGCGCCGCCTGCCCGGCGGGCTCTTCGGCGGGTGCGGCCTCGATCTGCTGTTGCTGGTCGCGCTTCTTCCTGCGTGGCTTGGGCTGCTGTTCGTCGTTCGCAGGCGCGGCCTGTTCGGCTGGCTGTTCGGCGGGTGCGGCTTCAATCTGCTGTTGCCGGTCGCGCTTCTTTCTGCGCGGCTTGGGCTGCTGTTCGTCGCTCGCAGGCGCCGCCTGTTCTGCTGGCTGCTCGGCCGGTGCTGCTTCGATCTGCCGGTCGCGCTTCTTTCTGCGCGGCTGGAGTTGTTCGGCTGGCTGATCGGCCGGTGCTGCTTCGATCTGCTGTTGGTCGCGCTTCTTTCTGCGCGGTTTTTGCTCTTCGGCCGGGGCGGCCTGTTCGGCGGGTGCGGCTTCAATCTGCTGCTGCCGGTCGCGCTTCTTTCTGCGTTGATTGCCCTCTTGCTCGTCCCCGGAAGGCGCCGCCTGCTCCATGGGAGCTGATTCGCTCTGCCGCTCGCGCTTCTTGCGAGGCCTCTGCTCCGGTTCCGCCTGCTGTGCGCAGCCTTCCGCCGACTCGCCTTCGGGGCAATTCGATTGCGCCAGGATCAACGGCGTTGCGGCACGCTGCGGCGGGCCGAACGCGGCGTTGCCTTGCAGCGGGAATGCGCCCAACGGCGCGGACGCCATCAACAGGCCAAGTGCCGTGCCTGCCAGAATCCGTGGTTGGCGTTTCATTAGAAATCCTCCTTTTGGCGTCCCATCCCGGCCCAAACTGTTCATCAACCGGATTGGTTCCGGTTAGCGGGCATTAACGGCCGCGAAGGGCGATTGGCCGGCGTTTTGAAGGCGACTTCGTGTCATTCCTATGGTGCTGGCAGGGTTTACGCCTGTCGTGGTGCTTGACCTTGGCGCCAGCGGGGGCCACATCCCGTCGATGGAAACGCCGTTCTGGAAAACCAAGTCGCTCGAAGCGATGACGCCGGCCGAGTGGGAATCGCTTTGCGACGGCTGTGGCAAATGCTGCCTGTCGAAACTTGAGGACGAAGACAGCGGCGAGATCTACTGGACGAGCGTCGGCTGCCGGCTGTTCGATGCCGAAACTTGCCGCTGCTCGGACTATGCCAACCGGCTGGCGCGGGTCCCGGACTGCGTCGGGCTGACGCCGCAGAATGTACGCACCATCAGCTGGCTGCCCAAAACCTGCGCCTACCGGCTGGTCGCCGAGGGCCACGATCTCTACTGGTGGCACAGGCTGGTGTCGGGAAGTGCCGAGACGGTGCATGAGGCCGGCATTTCGATGCGCGGCCGCGTCAGCGCCAGCGAGACCGATCTTGCCGAGCCGGACGACTATTTCGAGCACATGCTGGACGATGAGCCCTAGGTTCCGGGCCTTAAGTCCCGGAACCGGCTGCGCGACAGGGGGTTTCTGTCGAGATGGTTCAGAACCGGCCAAATAGTTCAGTTCAGAACCGGCCAAATGGTTCAGAACCGGCCAGATAATTCAGAACCGGCCAGGATTCAGAGCCGGATTGCGGAGAAGACTGCGCAACGATTTCTTGTTGCCACATGAACCCGAAATGAACGGCCGGTTCGTAAAAAGTTCAGATACGCAGGCGCATTCTCCTCCCCATCGGTTCGACCAAGGCGTATTGGTTCTCGGCCCATTGGTTCGATCAGACGGGCGGAAGCCCTGAACAAGGAGAGAAGACAATGTTCAACACGATCAAGACGGCGACCCTTTCGGCGCTTATCAGCCTCGGCACGCTTGCCGCTATCCCCGCCACTGCTCATGCAGATAGCATCTATCTCGGCTTCGGCAATAACGACGATCCGCGCGTCGGCGTCTATACCGGCGACGACGATGGTTTCTACCGCGAACGCCGCCGTGACCGCGACCGCTACTGGCGCCGGTCCTGCTCGCCGGAGCGCGCTGTCAACAAAGCCGAGCGCATGGGCCTGCGCCGCGCCCGCATCATCGACGTCAACCGCCGTACGGTCAAGGTCGCGGGCCGTCAGTATGGCGATCGGGTGGTGATCGTGTTCGCCAACGAGCGCGGCTGCCCAGTTATCTACCGGTAAGTGTTCGGCACGTTGCCGACCGGCAACGGCGGTCTTGTTTAAGGATGATCTTTCCGAATCCGCTTCGGAAAGGATCAGCTCAGAAGCATGATCTTCTGCGAAGATCAGCTTGGACATGACCGTCTGCGAAGGTCGGTCTGGAGACACGACCTTCTGCGAAGGTCGGTCTGGAGTAGCAGAGCCCCTTTCCGCTGAGACGGAAGGGTGCGGCTCGAAAAAACCCCGGAGGATCAGTCCTCCGGGGTTTTTTGATGCAGTAGGATCGATGTTGCCGGTTGCCCGCGCTTCAGCCACGCTGAACTACGGGCCGGACCTTCAGGCGACGGTCACTTCAACTCGAAAGTGACGGTGACCTGCACCGTGTAGGAATTCTCGCCGGCCTCCACCGGAACCGATGCGCGGGCCGCGTCGAAGGCCTTGGCGTTCATCGGTATCGGCGGCGGCGCGACGTTCTGGTCGGTGATTTCCAGCACGCGCCCGACGTTGACGCCGGCGGCTTCGGCCAGCGTCTTGGCCTTGGCCATGGCGTCGGCGACCGCTTTTTTGCGGGCTTCGGCGACGGTGGCAGCCGGGTTCTCGTTGGAAAACGAGATGCCGCCGCCCTGGTTGACGCCGAGCGATACCGCCTTGTCGAGAATCTCGCCTGTTTTGTCGATGTCGCGGATACGCACCGAAAGTGTGTTGGTCACCTGGTAGGCGATGAGTTCGGCTTCCTGGCTGCCGTCCGGCTTGTTGGTATAGTTGTAGCGCGGGCTGATCTGGATGCCGGCTGTCTGCAGGTCGCGCTCCTTGATGCCAGCCGACTTCATAGCTGCGATCACGGATGCCATGGCGTCGTTGTTGGCATCGAGCGCGGCGCGCGCGGTCTTGGCTTCGCGCATGACGCTGAGCGTCAGCAGCGCCAGATCGGGGGCCGCGGTCGCTTCGCCTTCGCCGGTGACGATGATGCGGGGCGGGGGCGGCGAATCGGCCGCGCCGGCCATCGCCGGAAAAGCGATTGCGGCGGCGAGCGCCAAGGGCAAAAGATGTCTGGTCATAAAAATCTCCTCGGTCTGCGATCCAGTCGCGCTTGTCGACTACCGCGTCGGCCCGAAAATCGGAATCGATTTCGGAAAGCACGATGCGTAGATTCAAAGCGTTAGAGCGTACTTTGTGCGTCTAAGTGGACGCACGTCGCTCTAATGTCTGAATATGGGCTGATTTGGGCGATCTCGGCCAGCCAGTTAGGAAAGCCTTGTGCGGCTCGGGGAAAAACATTAATCCAGCCGCGTGTGGGGCCTGTAGCTCAATGGTTAGAGCCGGCGGCTCATAACCGCTTGGTTGGGGGTTCGAGTCCCTCCGGGCCCACCAAAATATTAAATATGAATTACTTACGCTTAATTCTTCGAGATCGAATTGAACGTTGTCGGTTAAGTCCGCTAGTTTTGAAGGAAATGGTTTTGGGCCCGTTCGTCAATTTTCTCCGTCTCGTTGATGGCACCCGTCACACCTAGCTCCAGACCCCTGGTTTCAAAAGACCTTGGAACGATGCATGCGGCAATCGGCGGTAACGACGTGCAATTAGGCGGTTCTGCCTTCGGCCGAAGGCTCAAAAGACTCCAAAGCGCTCGTCATTCGGCTGATCTCGGGCCGATCGAGTCGCCGATGGTGCTGCAAAGTGGCTTGTCCGCCGGGAACGGCAAGGGGCCCGGGTCGTATTGCTCGAAGCCTATTCGCTCCCCCCATAGCCGCGCGTTTCCTTGCTATAACCAGAGTTGGACTCATTCACTCATAAGGTGCAGCGCGTCCTGCTTAACGATTTCGACGCAACGCAGGTTAATCAAACGAATGACGCCTCTTTCCTTCAGCTTGGTGAAAACCCTCGACACGGTCTCGATGGTGAGGCCGAGATAGTCGCCGATATCCATACGAGACATCGGCAGCTCGACCTGGCGCAGATCCCCTTGGCGCTCCGCCATATCGACCAGGAACGCCGCGACGCGCTCTGTGGCGTTCTGGCGACCTAGAACCAGGAGGTGTTCCTGTGCTCTTGTCAGGCCTTTGAGCGCCAACGGCAGCAGTTGACCAGACATGTCAGCCCCAGCGGCAAGACGAAAGACGCGGATGCCAGTGGCGATGACCGCTTCGGCGAAGAAATGATGCGTCGTGCCGGCTTCGAAGCCGAAAGTCTCTCCAGCCAGGTGGAAAGCACTGATCTGCCGGCGGCCGTCGGCGAGCAGGCGATAGATGCGCACGGCGCCAAACTCGACCTGGTAGAAGGCCCCAGCCTTTTCCCCCTGAGCATAGATTTCGGCACCAGCGGAGAAGAAGCTGAGTGGCTGCAGCAGTGCCGGATGGAATACCTCCGACGGGTGCGGCTGAGGCGTCCGTGACTGTGCTGCGATTCGCGAGGTCGTGTAGGCGTGCATGGCTGTTTCCCCGGTTAATCCGTGTCACAGCAATCGCCCGAATCCGCAGGCTGCGAAATTCGGTTATGTCCCTACGGGGAACTACCTAGAGCCAAGTCACAGACGTGGTGGAGAATCTGAATGGGCTCAGACGCCACACAGCGCCATGGCGAAATAACCAACTGCGGCAGCTATCAGGGTTGCACCGGCCAAAGGCAACCAGAACCCGATCGGACCGGCAGATACCGCCAATGACAGGCGGCCGATCGCGTTTGCCGCCAGCGCCACCAGCACGGCCTGCCCGATCGTCTCGGCGGGAACCGACTGCTTGACCAGACGCAACGCACCGAGCACCGAGACATCAACATCGAACGCACCGGCTAGCGCCGAGGTCGCCAGCAAGCCGCGCCCGCCAAATTGAGCTGCCAACGCTGCACTCGCAGTCGCGACGATTGCAAAGAGCAGAGCGAAGAGCAGCAGCGGACCCAATTCGAATGGGTTTCGCGCAAGCCCGCCACTTTTGCTGTCCTCGCCGCTGCGGATCAACAGGATTGCGCCGCAGGCAGCGAAAACAAGCGCAGCAGCAATGGCCGGGATACCGACCGACGTAAACACGCTTGGCTCGATGATCAGAACCACGGCACAAACACGCAGCACCGAAACCATCGCAGCCAGCGAAGCTGCTCCGGCGAGTGGCAGAGCGTCGCCCGCTGACGCGGCGTTGCGGGCAAGCGCCGCGGTCACCGCTGTGGACGAAACGATTGCACCAACGAGCGAGCTGACAAGCAGACCACGTGTGGTTCCGAGAACGCGGACGGCAACGTAGCCGGCGAACGAAATCGATGCCATCAGCACCGTCAGGAACCAGATTTCCCAGGGGTTGAAGCCGCCCCAAGGATCCATCGTCCGGTTTGGCAGTAAGGGCAAGACGATCGCCGTCATCACCGCCAGGATCAGCGCCGAGCGCAGTTCGATCCAGGTCAGTCGCTTCAAGAGCCCGTGCAGGATCTCGCGACTGGCAAGGACCGCCGCAAGTGCAGCCCCTCCGGCAGCGGCAACACGATAGTCACCGGCGACCGATAGCGCACCGAGTGCGAAAACGCCGAGCGCGGCGATCACTGCCGTAACGCTGAAATCCTTGTCATGAGCCGCCTCGCGCGCCTTGTACCACGCAAAGATCGCGGCGAAGGCGACAAATCCTCCCACCAGCACTGAAACCGCGCCAAGCGCTTCCGCCAGAGCTGCGAGAATGCCGCCGAGCAAGCCGGATATGCCGAAAGTGCGAATTCCAGCCGTACGGCTGCGGTCGGGAGCGCCTCGCTCCCGCCAGCCACGCTCCAGTCCGACGAGCAGGCCAATTGCCAAGGCCAGTCCCAGCCGGGCGATGAGTGGATCCATGGGCGGCAGTTTACTCGCCTGCTTCCCTGCCCGACACCTGCTGGATCAGGATTCGGAAGAAAACATGCGGCGCGCTGTCTGAAATCGGAGGTATCACGGGTTTGAGGGCGCCTGGCTCCCACCAGTTCGCGTATTTGCTTAGCACAGTCCATGCATGGTCGCGCTCAGCCTTGTGACCGACCCTATCAGGCAGCTCTTCGTATCGGCCGTCGACAACAACGCTTTTCCATCCTCGGCCTTGGCCGTGTTCGTCGACCTGGACGCACACAAGCGGATTGGCTCGCATCCAGTCGATCTTCTTGCCAGGCATCGAGAACGCGTACAGATGGTTGTCTGCATGCGCATAGTATAACGGCACGACATAGGGTTGCCCGTCCTTCGCGCACGCCAGGCGGCCTACACGATTTGCTGTCAGCAATTTCGTACATTCCAGCGCGGAAAGTGTGCGGATCAGCATCGGTGCGATCTCCTACGTCTCGCGGCCTGCTGGGTGCTTTCGGCCCGGCTCGCAGGCGGCGAGGCGCATAGTCGCGCATTCGGCGACTCCGGAAAATGATCCAGATCAAGGCGCGCTTGCTGTCTCTGCGCATCCTAGGCGGATGTGGAAGCCAATCCTAAGCGCTCCGTTTGGTCGCAATCTCGAACTGGCCGTCTTCGACGAGGATGGCGAGCATGCGCTCGTATTTCCCTGCATACGAGGGACGGAGGGCTGGAAGAATGCCGCGACCGGTGCGCGTATCGACATCCGTCCGACCCATTGGAGAGAGTGGGCGCCGGAGCGGGTTGCGGCCGGCAAGAGCGACGCCCTTAGCGACCACCCTTAGGCTTGAGATTCGACAATCAGTGCCATCCGCACGAGATGCGACAGGCTGCTTGCATTCATCTTGCTCATGACATTGGCGCGGTGGATCTCGACTGTTCGTGGGCTGATCCCCAAATCGTAGGCGATCGTCTTGTTGGGCAGGCCCGACACCAGCCCGTCCAGCACCTGCTTCTCCCGCTCCGACAATGTCGACAAGCGAGCACGTATCTCGGCGGATTGAGGGTGAGCTGCATGGACTTGGTTGCGGTTGCCCAACGCAGAGCGGATCGCATCGATCAGAATAACGTCGTCGAAAGGTTTTTCGATGAAATCGGCGGCACCTTCTTTCATCGCCTGAACGGCGAGCGCAACATCGGCATGACCGGTCATGACAATGACCGGGATCGAATGTCCGCGGGATCTGAGCTGTCGCAGGAACTCGATCCCGTCAATGCCGGGCATGCGAACGTCCGTCACGATACAGCCGTCGAGATTGCCCGTCGCTGTGGCCAGAAAAGCCGACGCCGATTCGTATAGGCGCACGGCGAAGTCCGCCGTCGCCAGAAGAAAACCAAGCGACTTGCGAACCTCGACGTCGTCGTCGACCACATGCACAAGATCGTTACTGGCCATTGGCGACTTCTTCCTTCTGCACGATGCGCAGGGTAAACCGGAAAGCGGTTCCTCCAGCGGGCATTGCCTCGGCCCAGATGTGACCACCGTGCGATTCGACGATAGTGCGGCAAATGGAGAGGCCAACGCCCATGCCCTGCTTTTTGGTGGTGACAAATGGCTGGAAAAGCTGAGCCGAGACCTCCGGCGCCAGGCCCGTGCCAGTGTCGATCACACTCACCTCGGCCATCCCGTCATCCCTGGCAACGGTCGTCACGTGCAACTCGCGGCGTGGGACGCCTTGCATTGCCTCGACCGCGTTGCGCATCAGGTTGAGCAAAACCTGTTGAATCTGGATGCGGTCCGTCAAGACGAGTTCGGCTGCAGGATCGAGTTGGTAGGTGACGCGGACATCAATTTCCCTTGCGCCGACCAGGGCCAGCGAAGCGGCTTCCTCGATCAGCGCCGGCAGACGTTCGATCTGCCGCTCGCTCTCGCCTCTCGCGACGAAGTCGCGAAGGTGGCGAATGACATCTCCGGCCCTCAAGGCCTGTTCCGCTGCTTTTTCGACGGCCTCCCTCAACATCGGCGCGTTCTCTTCCGTGCTCTTTTCGAGAAGCCGCCGGCTGCCTTTGAGGTAATTCGTAATGGCCGTGAGCGGCTGGTTGATTTCATGTGCCAACGTCGAGGCCATTTCGCCGAGCGCGGTAAACCGCGCCATATGGAGAAGCTCCTGCTGCTGCTCCTGTATTCTGGCTTCCGCCTTGTGGCGTTCGGTCAGGTCGCGGCAGAAGCCGGTAAAGAAGCGGCCGGTCCCGGGATGCATCTCACCAACCGAAAGTTCCATGGGAAAGGTCGAGCCATCCTTGCGCATTCCCGTCACCGTGCGGCCGAGCCCGATGATCCGGCGCTCTCCGGTAGTAAGGTAGCGGTGCAGATAGGCGTCATGCTCTTCGCGATAGGGCGACGGCATGAGCAGACTGACATTTTGACCGAGGACTTCGCTGGACTGGTAACCGAACAGTGTTTCGGCAGCCGTGCTGAAGGACTGAATACGGCCTTGTTCGTCGATGACGACCATTGCGTCGGGCACCGTCGCCAGGATCGAGCGCAAATGATCTTCGCGCAATCGAAGGGCGGCGTTTGCATAGGAAAGCTCGCTGACGTCCGTGCCTTCGACAAAAATAGCCGTGATGCGACCATCGTCGGCCTTGATCGGCTGATAGACGAAATCGAGGATATGCTCAGCGGTCGGCTCGTCATCCTTGTTGCGAAGAGCGACTTTCACCCCCCGGCCAATATAGGGTTCACCAGTTGCGTATGCCTGGTCCAGCAGTTCATAGAAGCCTTGGCCTTCAAGCTCGGGCAGGGCCTCGCGTACCGACTTTCCAATAACCTGCCGTTCACCGATCAGGCGCTGATAGGCGGCATTGGTCAATTCGAAGACATGACCCGGCTCACGCATCAACGTCATGAACCCCGGGGCCTGCTCGAACATCAGGGAGAGCCGGTCGTGATCGGCCGTGGCCGGCCCTTCACCGCGAGCGCCGGTTGATAAGTCACGTGTTTGTTTGTCGTCCAAATGAAGTCCTTTGATCGGGGAACCCGCAACGCAGTCTAGTTATCATTCATCGCTTTGCTGCACATCTCTTCCAGCAATGCAAACCGATCAAAACAGCGAGCCGCGGCCGATTGGGTAGGTAGCGTTTTTTGACTCGCATCAAGGCGTCGAGTGCCGGCGGATGCACTTCATTATCGCATTCAAGCGCTCCAGCGAAAGGCGACCGCGATGTCCTACAAGTCAATTATTCTAAACCTTGCCGTAGATGCACCTCCTACATCCATGGTGAAGTTGGGGATCGAGCTTGCGGAACGCTTCGGGACTCACCTTATCGGCCTGGCGGCTGCAGACGTCCCGCCGCTCGTCGCGACCGGCGACGGCATGGTCTATGAAGGCGAGATCATGCAGATCCAGCGGACGGAAATCGAAAAGCGGCTTGCCGAACTGCGTGCCGAATTCGAGAGGCTGGTTCCTGCTTCGATCAGCAGCGAGTGGGGGCAGAAAGTCTGCAACCCGACCCGCTTCCTTAGCGTCTCCGCCCGCGCGGCCGACCTCATCGTTACCAGCGGCGAGGAGGGAGAAAATGTCTATCGTGCCGTGGATATCGGCAGCCTTGCTCTCGGCACAGGCCGGCCAGTCCTTGTTGCCGCAAGCAATGTCGAACACGTTTTGGCAAAGACCGTGTTGGTCGCCTGGAAAGACACCAGGGAGGCGCGACGGGCGATAGCGGATGCATTGCCTTTCCTGGCCCGGGCCAATGAGGTCATCGTCGCCACGATCGAAACCGACCGCAGCGAAAGCGCCCGATACAGCCTCGCCGATGTCGCGGCTTATCTAGAAAACTATGGCATCATGCCACAAACAGAACTGCTCACTGGCGAGGCGGATGGCGACCATCTGCTGGCGTTTGCGCGCTCGATCCACGCTGATCTGATCGTCTCCGGTGCTTACGGCCATAGCCGCCTCCGGGAATGGGCCTTCGGCGGCGTCACCCGCACGCTGATCGAAGACAACGGCATCAATCGCTTCCTGTCGTATTGAAGGTCTGTCGAACCCACTCACCGCCCTAATCGACGGGCCGGAATCAACCCCATCCGGCACCCGTTTTCGTCGAAGATGGCGCTGCTTTCGCGCTCTGAAGTTGGCAACCGACAACGCACCCGTTTGCAAGATCCACTGTCGAGTCGGCAACGGAGCATCCTGTTGACCAAGATCAATGTCGTCAGCCGCCAATGTAGCAATGATTGCCAAAATGCAGGAGTGAACGACATGACGTTTCTCGACTACCTGATTTCGATTGACGCCAGGACGGCCTTGATGGGCCGCATGATGCGGAGGCTCGGCGTCGACAGACAATTGAAGGTCGTGGCGGACCATGCAGCCGTCACCAATCGGGCGGTGGACCGCTGCCGCTCCTGCGGCCATCAGGACGAATGCTCGACCTGGCTCGACGAACACCAGCAAGCCGATGATCCGCCGGATTACTGCCGCAACCGCGACCTGATCGCACGGCTTCAACACGCAGCCGGCCAACGCTAGAAAGGTCACCACAAATGCGTCTGACGAGTGAACGCAAACGGAACTTATGCCGATAGATTTGCATGCCATGGGACCAGGCAGTTTGGACAATCTATTTCTTCTAGAAGCATTTCTGCTCTTTATTGCGCCCGGGCCAACCAATGCTCTTTTGGTGGCGGGTGCGGCCAAGCGAGATAAGGTGATCGCACTCTTGGTCGCACAGGCCTGTGGATACGGGATCGCAGCAGCCTGCTGGTTTTCGCTGCGACCCTTGCTGCCGTCCGGCGCCATCCAGGTACTCAAGCTGGTCGCAGCCCTATGGCTCGTAATTCTTGGCCTGCGTCTGATAGGCCGCGACCAGATCGACGCATCCGAAGACGGGGATGGCCTTTCTGTTATAGTAACTACTGCCCTCAATCCGAAAGCCTTTATCTATTGTCTGGCAATCGTGCCGGTGGACGCGAGGCCGTACGAACTGGGCTTCTTCTGGATCGTACTCTTGGTGACCACAGCCGCCACCGGGTCAATGTGGCTTTTGCTCGGTAGGCGTCTGAACGGAGCCGGAGAGATGGCAGACAGGCTCGCGGGCGCGGTGCTTATCGCATTCGCCTTGTTGCTGCTTCGACCATTAATAGCGGTAGCTGCGACTTAGGTTCAATGCGGACATTCTTCCAATTCGAATGCTGGGGTCACGCAATGCTGCAGTCCGCAAATTCTTGTAGTGCTGAACTGAGAGACAAGCACCACCGACAGCGGCTCCGCGCAGAAAAGGTTATCCTTTACGGCTTTGACGCCGGCGACGTTTTCGGCGGCGACGATGGCTGCCTGGCGTTCGCGTTCGTCGAAGATCGCGCCGCTCAGTTCGACCACGCCATTGCCCACCGTGACGCAGATCATTTCCTTGCCGGCCCATTTCTGAGTCGCAAGCTCGGCAATAATTTTCTGACGGATCTGTTCGTCGTCGACGAACGCCGGGCCCGCATCCGGCAGGACGTTGAGCAATGCACGCAAAAGGTCGGTGCGGGTGATGATCCCGACGACTTTTCCCCCATCGACAACCGGAATGCGTTTGACGTGGCGGCGCGTCATGAGTTCGACGATCTCGGCGATCGATGCCCCGGGGGATGCTGTGACGAGATCTTCTGTCATGACCTCCTCGATCCGTCGTCCGTTGGCTTGAACATATTCATCAGCGGCTCGCCCGGGGCTCACAAGAAGCTCCAGCCAACGCGAGCGCTTACGCTTCGTGCCGAGTTCTCCCCGGCGCAAGAAATCACTCTCGCTGACGATGCCCACTAGCGTACCGTCCCTGCGAATGACGGGCAGGCCGCTGATCTTCTTGGAGAGCATCAGCCCGGCCGCTTCGGTGATCGACGCGGACGGCTCTATTCCGACGACCGGTGTCGTCATTATGGCTTCGGCTTGCATACCTGCCTCCTCAAATATCTTCCCCTGATTATCGAGGTCCCTGCGTCGCCTGCCTTGATCTGAGTCACTTTCTGGGTGCAGCAACGTCGGCGGGCCAAACGTCCGGTCTGTCTTATACGCGCCAGACACATGCAGTGGCGAAGTTTGCATACCAGCGTCATGATCAGCACCTTGGCTCCCGATCAGTTGTCTAGCTGTCGTCCCGATCGATAAGGATCCGCTCGGCGGCTCCGTCGAGATCCTCGTATTGACCGCTCCTCAAGGCCCACAGGAAGCCGGACAGACCCAACGCGCCGAGAAAAAGAGCTACGGGTATGAGATAGACCAGCGTCGTCATGAGGATCGTGCCAATGCGCCGATACTGGGACGTTTGCCGTGCGAACGACCCGTCTCCGGTTGGCTCGCGGCAAAGCCTTGCAGCCTCAGCGCATTGCCAATGACAAGCAGTGACGAAGCCGACATCGCGATTGCCGCGATCAGCGGAGTGACGTGTCCCAGGATGGCGATAGGCACGGCAACAGCGTTGTAGACAATTGCGATGGCGATGTTTTGCCGGATCAATTGTCCGGCCCTTCGCGAGACGTCGAGGGCAAGGGGTACTGCCGAAAGGCTTTCGCGCAGGAACACGAAATCCGCGGCATTGCGGCCGACGTCGGCCGCCGTGGCTGGAGCGATCGAGACGTGTGCCGCGCCCAGCGCAGGGGTGTCGTTGAGGCCGTCGCCAACCATCAGCACCTTGTGGCCGTCCTTCGCCAGCGTTTCGATATACTCGACTTTGCCCGAAGGAAGCAGCGCCGGAACAAAGTGATGGATGCCCAACGTCGCCGCGACCTCGCCACAGGCAGCTGCGGTATCGCCTGACAGCATTTCCACGGAAACCCGGGCGTTGTTCAATTGCCCGACGGCCGCTCTGGCGTCTGCACGCAGCGCGTCCTCGAAGACAAAGGACGCGACAATGATCCCACCTTTGGTCAGAACCGTTCCGCCGTATCTGCTTTCGCCGCCGGATCGGGCCTTCCACCCGGCCCAGCCGCGCCGGCCAAGCCGCCAGGTGCTGCCAGCGGCGGTGGCTTCGATCCCGAAACCAGGGTGCTCGCTGACGGACTCGAGCTTCGGCTCACCGGCAAAGCCCGCACAGCCTGCTATGGCCCTTGAGAACGGGTGGCGAGAATGCGCCGCCATGTCGGCAGCGATTGCCAGCATGGCCGGATCGATGGACGACGCGTTGACCAGCCGGGGCTGTCCGAGCGTAAGCGTTCCTGTCTTGTCGAACACCGCCGTGTCGATCGCCGCCAGGCGCTCCATGGCCGAACCATCCTTGACCATGACGCCGCTTTCGAACAGACGCCGCGCGGCGACCACCTGCACGATCGGCACGGCGAGACCGAGCGCACAGGGGCAGGTGATGATGAGAACGGCGATGGCGATTGTTACTGACCGGTGCCAATCGCCGGTCGCCACCATCCAGCCAAGAAGCGTCACCAAGGCCGTCAGATGGACCACTGGAGCGTAGAGCGCTGAAACGCGGTCGGCGATCCTGCGATAATGCGCGCGACCGCCCTCTGCGGCTTCCATCAGCCGGACCATCTCGGCCAGGAAGGAATCCTTTGCGGCGGCTGTCGCCTCGATGGTCAGCGGGCCTGTGAGATTGAGGGTGCCGGCCTGCACGGTTTCCCCTGACGCCACGGTTCTGGGAGTGCTCTCACCGGAAACCAGTGAACAGTCGAGATCCGACGAGCCTCGAATGATCTTGCCGTCGACGGGTATCCTTTCGCCGGTAGTGATCAGCAGCCGCAAGCCGGGTTCGATCTCCTCAACCGGCAGGTAGTCGCGCGAACCATCCTCGCGCAGCACCGTGGCGCCCCGCGGCGCCAGCCGTGAAAGGCCGTTCACGGCGGTCCGGGCACGCTCTCGCATCACGTGATCCAGCGTGCGGCCGATCAACAGGAAGAACAGCAGGGACACCGACGCGTCGAAATAGGCGTGGTCGCCATGGTTGATGGTTTCGTAGAGGCTCATGGCATAGGCGAGCGAAACTCCAACCGCAATCGGCACATCCATGTTCATGCGACCATGACGCAACGCGTTCCATGCCGAGCGGAAATAGATGCCGCCGGCGAAGGCGAGCGCCGGGATGGCGATCAGCGCCGAGACCCAATGGAACAGGTCACGCGTAGCCCCTTCAGCGCCTGACCAGACCGAGACGGAAAGCAGCATGATGTTGCCCGCAGCAAAGCCAGCGACGGCGACGGCCCGGATCAGCTCCGAGAGTGTTTTATCCTTCTCGCCAACCTGCGGGTCGAACAGATGTGCCGGGTAGCCTAGCCGTCCAAGTGCAGCGGCGAATGGCGGAACCTCATCCCCACGCCAATGGATCGATACGCGTTTCGTCGACAGGTTGACCCGAACGCCCTCGACGCGATCGAGCTTCCCGAGAGCCGTCTCGATCGCCTGGATGCAGGCCGCGCAGTGAACCGTCGGCACCGACAGATCGGTCTGGCGAAGGTCATTGCCAAGCGAGCGGCTTGCCAACCTGATCTCCTGGCTCGATGGCAAGCTGGATGTCGCTCCGTTCAGATCCAGCGCCATTTCAGCGCCCGGCGCACAGCAGCTCATCGCAGTGCTCCCTGGGAAATCATGATCCGGCGAACTTCGCGATAAGGCTCTGCCAGACCGGCATCGGTGTCGACTTCCACGATCCAGACGCCATCCCTTAGCGTGTGCTGCGCGGCAAATTCCTGGCCCGAGGCAGCGGCGAGAGTAACGGCTTTGTCCGCGCCCTCGTAGGCGGGATGACGAAACAGCACCTTGACACTGCGCAAGGGAACCGGCTTGCCGGCGGCATCGCTGAGACTGTAGCGGACTTCCCCCGAAGAGATCGTCAATTTGCCAGTCCAGCCGAGCGCCGCCTGTGCGCGGCCTTCTTCGGCCTTTCGGTTGAATTGCTGGCTGGCCACATAGGTGTTTTCGACGACAAGGCCGGTCCAGCTTGTGCTGGCGAATGTCGCCATCGTCAGATTGACTGCGATGACCACACCAAAAAAGGCGAGAATGGTGGCCAACATATGCCTACCGGTGAATTCGCGGGGCCGTCGCGCATTGGCGCTCATCTGGTGATCTCCGGGGCATTGAAGGTGGCGGTGTATTCGTCCGTTTCGAAACTCGCCTTGTCCTCGACGCGGAATTTGAAGGTTTGTGTTGCGCTTCCGACCTGATCCGCCGGCTGGCGCACGAAAACCTTCAGCATCTTCAGGCGGTCGGGTTCGACCGCGACGGCGAAGGACCGGTCTGCGGGAAGGTCGATACCAACGACGCTCATTTCGCCTCCCCGCAGGCCCTGCATCGTGACAACGATCGTCCTTGGCTCGGGGATCATGTTGAGCAGCTTGACGGTGTAGCCGTTGCGAATCGAACCGTCGGACAGCGTGACGAACTGCGGATTGCGGTCGTGCAGAACATTGACCTCGAGCCGGTCGCGCGTCAGCAGCGAATAGAGCAGCGCAATGCCGACCGCCGACCATGCACCCATGTAGATGAAGGTGCGCGGCCGAAAGATCTTGCGGATATGGAAATGGGCTAACCTGTCGGAGAAAGCGCCGCCGTCGGTCCGGACGAGCGACGGGTTCACCGAGCAAGACCCGCCTGCTGTCGCCACCGCCATGTTGGCGTTGTAATCGGACAGCGTCGCATAGGAGATCAGCCCGCGCTCCTTGCCGAGCTTGTCCATGACGCTATCGCAGGCATCGATGCACAGCGCGCAAGTGATGCATTCGAGCTGCTGGCCATCGCGAATGTCGATCCCCATCGGGCAGACGGCGACACAGGCATTGCAATCGACGCAGTCTCCGACCGGCTGCCCCGCGGCCTGGACCTTCTTGGCGTGCCGCGACCGAGGTTCGCCGCGCCAGTCATTATAGGTCACGGTCAGCGAATTTTCGTCGAGCATGGCCGCCTGGATGCGCGGCCACGGGCACATATAGGTGCAGACCTGTTCGCGCATCAGCCCGCCGAATGTGTAGGTGGTTGCCGTCAGCACGCCGATGGTGATGTAGGCGACCGGCGCAGCGGTGCCGGTGAAGACCTCGCCAATCAGCGTTGGCGCATCGGCGAAATAGAAGATCCAGGCACCGCCGGTCGCTGCCGCTATGACCAGCCAGATGGCGTGTTTCGATACACGCAGCACAAACTTGCGCGCAGTCCACGGTCCGGCGTCGAGCTTTATGCGGGCGTTGCGATCTCCCTCGATCGCACGCTCTACAACCAGAAACAGATCGACCCATACGGTCTGCGGGCAGGTATAGCCGCACCAGGCTCTGCCAACTGTGGATGTGATCAGGAAAAGGCCGATGCCGGCCATAACGAGAAGACCGGCCACATAGTAGAATTCCTGCGGCCAAATCTCGATGAAGAAGAAATAGAAGCGGCGGTTGGCAAGATCGATCAGCACGGCCTGATCGGGAGCAAACGGACCTCGATCCCAGCGCAGCCAGGGCGTCAGGTAGTAGATGCCCAGGGTGATCGCCATCACCAGCCATTTGAAGCGGCGAAAGCTGCCCGAGGCGCGCTTGGGGAAGATCTTCTTGCGCGGTGCATACAGCGGCTGGCGGACCTTGGCGGAGTTGACCGCCTCGGCTTCGAGCCGTTCTACCTGCGTATTATCCAGCACCAGTGTCTCCAGTCGCGCAGCTTACGATTTCGGGGCGCGCAGTCGGACTTAGTTGTTTGGCCGGTGCGCGAAATGCCGCGTTGAACTCAAGCTTTGCGGCGGGGCAGCCTGCTGCGCGTTGATGCAAGTCAATCGTCGGACATCGAATGCAATCGAGGCCCGGCGCAAGCCGGGCCTCGTCGCTTGGCTGGCGAAGGGCCGGGAATAGGACCCCCCTCTATTCCCCACCGCCAAGCGAATGGATGTAGACCGCGAGCTCCTTGACCTTGGTCTCACCGAGACGCTCAACCCAGGCCGGCATCACACCGTGCTTGGGTGCGCGGACCTGCGCGGCGATTGCGGTTTCGTTGGATCCGTAGAGCCAGATCGCATCGGTCAGATCAGGGGCGCCGAGCTCTTTGTTGCCTTTTGCATTGTCGCCGTGGCAGGCCACGCAGTTTTCGGCGAAAACCTTGGCGCCTGGCTCGACCAGTTTTGCATCTTGAACCGGGCCAGACAGGCTGGCGACATAGGTGCTGACCTGTGCGACCTGGTCCCCGGTGATGATCTCGCCAAAAGCCGGCATTTCCGACAGTCGTGTATCCGGGACGGATACGAAGCGTATGCCGTGCGTGATCGTTTGCTGGATCTGCTCGGCCGTGCCGCCCCACAACCAGTCATCGTCATTGAGGTTGGGAAAGCCTGTGGACCCTTGGGCACCGGAAGCGTGGCACTGCACGCAATTGACCTTGTACGCAGCGCTGCCGGCGGCAACAGCGAATTCGCGCAACGCGTCGTCGCCGGCAATCTCCGAGACGGTTTTCGATTGTATCGCTGCGGCATATTTCGCCTTGGCGATCTCGGCCGCAGCAAGCTCGTTGTTGACGTCTCCGCGGCTCGAATAGCCAAGCATGCCCTTGGTCGCCGAGGTCAGCATCGGCCATGCCGGATAGGCGATGGTGTAGCCGATCGCCCAGACGATGGTGATGTAGAACGTTATGACCCACCAGCGCGGAAGTGGGTTGTTGAGCTCCCTGATACCATCCCACTCGTGGCCGGTGGTAGAGATGCCCGACACTTCGTCGATATGTTCATCGCTCATGATCAGTCGTCCTTCAGAGGAATGCGGGCGGCTTCATCGGCCTGCTTGCCACTCCCGGGACGGAATGCGAAGGCGACCGTTCCGACGAAGAAAAGCGCCATGGCGAGCAGGGCCCAACTGTCGGCGAACTCTCTCATCCAGTGGTAATCCATGGTCCTTCTCCTCAGCGGTAGCCAGCGGCTTCGTCGTAGGTCTTGAAATCGACCAGCGTGCCGAGCATCTGCAGGTAAGCGACCAGGGCATCCATCTCGCTGACCTGTTGCGGATTGCCGTCGAAGTCGCCGAGCTTCGCCTTCGGATAGCGGCCTTCCAGCTCGGATGTGTTGGCATTGGGATCGGCCTGCGCGATCATGTCATCTCTGGCGTGAGCGATCATGTCTTCGGAGTAGGGGACACCGACACGCCTGTTTGCGATAAGGTGCGTCGAGAAGTCCTTCACCTCGATCGCGGTATCCTTCAGGAAGGCATAGCTCGGCATGATCGATTCCGGCACCACCGAACGCGGTTCGATAAGATGCTGAACGTGCCACTCGTTCGAGTAGCGATCTCCGACCCTGGCGAGGTCCGGCCCCGTGCGCTTCGATCCCCACTGGAACGGGTGGTCGTACATCGACTCGGCCGCCAGGCTGTAGTGACCATAGCGCTCGACTTCGTCACGGAACGGCCTGATCATCTGGCTGTGACAGAGGTAGCAGCCCTCACGCACATAGATATTGCGCCCGGCGAGTTCGAGCGGCGAATAGGGCCGCATGCCCTCGACCTTCTCGATCGTGTTGTCGAGATAGAAGAGCGGTGCGATTTCGACGATACCGCCGACTGTCACCACCAGGAGGGAACCAACGAGAAGAAGCGTGGCGTTCTTCTCGATGATCGCGTGTTTGTCCATCAAGCCCATTTTGGCTCCTTATTGTGCGGGCTGAAGGGAGGGGATGGAGGCTGGCATCGGCTCCTCCTCGCGTTGGTAGCCGAGGATGGTCATGGTGATGTTCCAGGTCATGATGACAGCACCGGCGAGATACATCGCGCCACCCACGGCGCGCATGACGTAGTAGGGATGCATGGCGGCCACGGTCTCGGCGAAGGAATAGACCAGGAAGCCCTGCTCATCATACTCGCGCCACATTAGGCCCTGCATGATGCCGGAAACCCACATCACCGCGGCGTAGACGACGATCCCGAGGGTCGCCAGCCAGAAGTGCCAGGTAACGAGCCGCAGCGAATAGAGCCGTTCACGGTTCCACAGCTTCGGCACCATGTAGTAGATCGCGCCGAACGAGATCATGCCTACCCAGCCGAGCGCGCCCGAATGGACATGCCCGATGGTCCAGTCGGTGTAGTGCGACAGCGAATTGACGGCTTTGATCGACATCATCGGACCTTCAAAGGTCGACATGCCGTAGAAGGCGATGGCCATAACCATCATGCGGATGATCGGGTCGGTGCGGAGCTTGTCCCAAGCGCCGGACAGCGTCATCAGGCCGTTGATCATGCCTCCCCAGGAGGGCATCCAAAGCATGATCGAAAACACCATGCCGAGCGTTTGCGCCCAGTCGGGCAGGGCGGTGTAGTGCAGGTGATGCGGCCCAGCCCAGATGTAGAGAAAGATGATCGCCCAGAAGTGGATGATAGACAGCCGGTAGGAATAGACTGGCCGGTTCGCCTGCTTGGGCACGAAATAATACATCATGCCAAGAAAGCCGGCTGTCAGGAAAAAGCCGACGGCATTGTGCCCGTACCACCATTGCGTCAAGGCGTCCTGGACGCCGGAGAAGGCCGAGTAGCTCTTCGAGCCCAGGAGAGACGCCGGCATCGATAGGTTGTTGATCAGGTGCAGCATCGCGATGGTCACGATGAAGGACAGATAGAACCAGTTGGCGACGTAGATATGCGGTTCCTTGCGTTTCAGGATGGTGCCGAGGAACAGGACGAGGTAGGCGACCCAGACGATGGTCAGCCATATGTCCACATACCATTCGGGCTCGGCATATTCGCGGCTCTCGGTGATGCCGAGCAGGTAGCCGGTCGCGGCCATGACGATGAAAAGCTGATAACCCCAGAACACGAACCAGCCGAGATTGTCGCCGAACAGCCGGGCGCGGCTGGTGCGCTGCACGACATACATGGACGTGCAGATGAGCGCGTTGCCGCCGAAGGCAAAAACGACGCCGGATGTGTGCAATGGCCGCAGGCGGCCGAAGTTGAACCAGGGCTCGATGTTGAGATCCGGGTAGGCGAGCTGCAGCGCGATGACCACGCCGACAAGCATGCCGACAACACCCCAGAACATGGTGGCGATGGCGCCGTAGCGGATTGGCCCGTCCATGTAAGCAGAAGGATCGACCGATGCGGCCGGCGCAAAGCTGGTGTTGCGCAGGAGGACGATGACAAAGCCAAGCAGCAAGAAGAAAAGCACCCACATGTGCTGGCGAAACGGCTCGTCCACACCGAAGCCGGCGGCCACTAGAGCCACAAACGCGAAAAGGCCCAAAGCGACGATTTCTGTGCCGAACTTCATGACAGTCCCCGATGTCGGATTCCGATGCGCGGACGCCAATCCGCAGCAACACCAATTCCGCGGCTGCATCCTCGCCGCCTTGATTCAAATCAAAGCTGCATGGTTTTGGATTGGGCAGCGTTGGTTTTGCGAACGAGTTGGAGGCGGCCATTGAACGAAGAGAAAGAGCGGGGATCGTCGCTGTTCGAAGTGCGCCGCGAGAATTCGATGCTAGCTGGCCAATCCGGCAGAGAGGCAATCCCAAGCGCAGTACGCGCACAGGGAGAAACTGCAGCTCTGTGATGCTCTGGAGAAAATCGCGGACGCCTTGCCGAACGTCGATCGCCTGAAGTGCCTTGGCACAGCCAACGCAATCGTCCCATTGTTGCGCAATATTCATCAATATGAAGAAACGATCATCTTCCCAGCCTATGAAGCCGCTACAGGCGGCAATGCCAACCTTGCCTCAACCCGGCGATTGCGCGCCGAACACGTCGAAGATGAATGCTTTGCCGGCGAGGTGACTGAAATCCTGCTGGCGGTCGGCCATGGTGAGACAGTCGAGAATGCCGAAGCGGTCGGCTTCATGCTGCGCGGCTTTTTCGAAAGCATGCGCCGTCATATCGCGTTTGAGCGCGAGCATGTCTTGCCGGCGATCGGAATCGTCGATCAGGGCGTAATCTAGGCGCCGGAGCGTCGCTCCAGCCGGCTGAGACTATCGACCGTCACATGCCGGTTGTTCTCGATCCGGATCACGCCGTCCGTTCTTAGCCTGGTCAACTGGCGGCTCACCGTCTCGATCGTCAGGCCGAGGAAATCGGCAATGTCGGCGCGTGTCATCGGCAGGTCGAAAGTCGCCGACTTGGCGGTGGGGTCGACCGTGGGATCGATGTTCCTGGCGATCATCAGCAGAAAGCTCGCCACCTTTTCCGAAGCGGTCTTGCGTCCCAGCGTCACCATCCACTCGCGTGCTTGATCGAGCTCGTTCAGCGTTTGCTTGAGCATGCGATGTTCGAGCTCCGGCGATTCCTTCATCATCCGTTCGATGGCGGCCTTCGGAAACGAACACAGGGAAACGGCGGTTGCGGCTTCCGCGTTGATCGCGCTTTCCACCTTGAACGGCCGTCCCAGAAAGTCGGGCGCAAACTGAAGGCCGACGATCTGCTGGCGTCCGTCCGAAAGGCTCTTTGTCAGCTTCACCACGCCCGAAAGCACATTCGAAAAGCTGTCGACGGTCTCGGCGTCGCCAATCAGTTCGATCCCCGGCTCGATCTTGTGCCTCGACGAGGTCTTGGCGAGCCCGACCAACTGGCCGGGATCGAGCGCACCGCAGACGCCGCGATGCCGTGCCTCGCAAGACTGGCAAAGCACAGGAATATCGGCACTGTGAACGTCCTGCCGCACTATCATCATAATCGTCCCGACGGATCCAAGGTGCCCGTAAGATAGCATCGGCGGCAGAAAATCTGTTGCGGCAGTTTGTCCGCGGAGGGCCTTGACCGAAATCAAGGCGACGGTGCGGATCTGCAGCCAGAATTCAGCCTTGCAAGGATGATGGAAGGCGACATGCGACCGGAAATGGCTGCCAGACTTGGCGAGAATGTCCCCCGCTACACCAGTTACCCGACCGCGCCGCATTTTCATTCAGGCGTTGATGCTGCCGTCTATCGTGGTTGGCTGCAGGGGCTCGATGATGGCTGCGAGATCTCGCTGTACCTGCACATCCCCTACTGCGACAAGCTTTGTTGGTTCTGTGCGTGCCACACCAAGCAGACACGCCATTATGAACCGGTGACCACGTATCTGCGCTCACTGCACGCTGAAATAGCTACCGTCGCCAGTCTTGTCGGAGGCAAGGGCCGTGTGGGTGCCGTCCATTTCGGCGGTGGCTCGCCGACGATGCTCAAACCCGAGGATATGGTGGCGCTGGGAACTGTCCTGCGCAACAGTTTCGAGTTTCTTCCCGGCGCCAAGATCAGTGTCGAAATCGAACCCAACGATATGGACGATGCTCGCCTCGGTGCACTCGCCGAAATCGGCATGACGCGGGCGAGCCTCGGCGTCCAGGATTTCGATCTTAAGGTGCAGAAGGCGATCAACCGCGAGCAGAGCTTTCTGCAGACCAAAGCGGTTGTCGAGGGCGTTCGTTCGCGGCGTCGAATCAGTCAATCTCGACCTGCTCTACGGCTTGCCGCATCAGACCCGGGACAGCGTCTCCTCCACCGTGGCGCAGGCGCTGACTCTGGAGCCGGACAGGATGGCGCTTTTCGGCTATGCGCATGTGCCCTGGTTCAAGAAGCACCAGACGATGATCGACGAAGCGTGGCTGCCGAATTCGGTCGAACGCTTCGCTCAATCGCAAATTGCCGCTGGCCTTATGCTGAAGGCAGGGTATCAACCCGTGGGGTTCGATCATTTCGCCAGATCCGGTGATGCGCTGGCCGTTGCGGCACGGACCGGAACCTTGCACCGGAACTTCCAGGGCTATACCGAGGATCGCTGTGAGACACTGATCGGGCTTGGTCCTTCATCGATCAGCCAGTTCCGCCAGGGCTATGCACAGAACATGCCGGCGACCGCCGAATACGGACGCATGGTGGAGCAGGGAGGTCTGGCTGCCGTGCGCGGCATCGAGTTGTCGGAAGATGACCGCGTGCGCGGCTGGATTATCGAAAGGCTGATGTGCGATTTCGCCTTCTCGGCGATCGATCTGGTCGAACGCTTCGGCGAAATCGGCCAGAAGCTTCTGCTCCAGGCGAGTTCCGTCGCCCTTCGTGATCCTGCTCGGTTGCTGGAACTGAATGGCGACAGTTTCGTAGTGCCGGTGGAAAATCGTCCCTTTGTTCGCAATATAGCGGCCAGGTTCGACAAATATTTCGAAACCGGTAAAGCCAAGCATTCGGTGGCAGTCTGAGCACCGGCCTGATCAGAAATGCTCCCCGGTCTTGAATGGGCCGATTCGGGTGCCAGCCGCGATCACATAGGCGGTCGACCAGCCAATGAGCAGAAACCCGTTCACCCCCTCGAGCGCCGCCAGCACGCGCCACCCGTGAGCGGGTACGACATCGCCATAGCCGACCGTCGAAAAGGTAACGGTCGAGAAATACAGTGCGGTTTCGAAGTCGGCAAAGATATCGAGCAATCGGTAGAGCCCTGCCCATAGCCAAACCTCAGTGGTTATGATGGCAAACAGCCCCATCACTACACTGATCATCGCGACTATACGGCTGCGGCGACCGTGCATGCGAAACCGTGCCACCAGATGCCCCATCGCATGGGTAACGGCGATCAGACCGAAGGTATGAATCAGGACCGTCATGCTTATGACGATCGTGCCGACGAAGAGATTGAGGGCCATGCGACGAAATTAGGAATCTCTCGGGGTGCGTTCCTTGCGCGAAATCAAAACCGGCCGAGTTTCGCCGAGGCCGGCCTGTTCGCCACAGACGGTCACGGCAGGAACGGGACGAAAGAACATCGCCAGCTTCAGGCTTGTCGCGATCCGCTCGGCTCGGTCGACAAACACCGCCGCCGGCTCCGGAGCGAAGAGTTCAGCCGCCGTCTGGCCGAACAGGCCCTGCCAGATCTCGAAATCGGCCTCGGTAACGTCCTTGAGTTTGAGGTGCGCCGGCACCGGGCGTCCGTGATAATCGCCGCTCTTGAGGATGACGGAACACCAGAAGTCCGTCATTTTCTCGAGATGGGGCTCCCAGTCGCCGGTGATCTCGCGCGCGAAAATCGGCCCCAGACGCTCGTCGCTTCTGACTTTTGCGTAGAATTCGCGGACCAGTTTTCCGACAGACTTTCGATCGACGCCAGTATGGTTCAGAGGCTGTTCCGCGATCGGGCGCGCCCGATCCAAAGCTAATTTCAATGTCATCATGCACTCTTGTTTATGCTGTCAGGAGAAGCCCAGGCGCCGAAGGGCAACCTGCACGAGACTGGGCTGGTCGCGGACAAGCCGGAAACCCAGATTGTCGGGCGGCGTGCCGACTGCGCAACCGCCGCTCTTTCCGTCCCGGATGAAGTTCGACATATAGGTGCGGTGGAACCCCTCAACGACGTGCACGCCGCAATTGTCGATCGAACTCGCGGTCCGCTTACCATCAATATCTATCGTGGCGTGGGAATAACATGTCGAGGTCCATTCCCAGACGTTTCCCGCAATATCCGCTAGGCCTTTTGAATTGGTACCGAAGGACCCTTGAGCCCTCGGCTCTGGATCAGGTTTCCGTCCGAGCGAGGCCTCCAGGCGATACTGTGTCAGCCACCGGCGCGCCGGGTTGTTCGGGTCGCTTTCGCCGCCCTCAATGTCACCTCGGAACCGTTCACTGGCCGCATAGGCCCACTCCACGTCTGTCGGCAACCGCCATGTCCCTCCTGTCCGCGCCGAGAACCACCTCGCGTAGGCTTCGGCATCGAGATAGCTCACACCGGTGACCGGAAGGTGTCCGACATTGCGTGCGTCTGCTGGCTTGCAGGCGCCGTCCGCCACACAACGTCCATATTCCGATACACTGACTTGGTATTTCATGATTTCCAGTGGCGCGTCGATGGAGGTTTGCACGACGGGCGCTGCGACAGGATGGTTCTCCTTGAGGAATTCCCCAGCCTGTGGGTGCTCAAACGAGCCGGGTCCCAGGACCACCAGTTCGCTTACGGCGACCGGTTGGGAGAACTTCAGGGGACTCTCGCCGAACGTATGGGCTATGCCCATGCTGATCAGTGTGGCAGCCGCAATTGTCCCGAAGGTGAAGACAGGGTCGAAGGACATGGCATCAAGTCCGGCTGCGAGTACAACCCTTTGGCTCCGCCGCCGGGTTGCACTGAGGATCGGATCTCCCGTCTACGAGGCGATCGCCTTGGGCGGTTCGACCTGCATCATCAGATCGTCGTCCCAGTTTCCCTCGACGGTAAAGTGCGCGGTCGCGCCGAGTTCGACTGCCTCGATCAAATTATGGTTCACATAGGCGTAGATGCCTGGCTGCAGGAACGTGTAGAGCGCCGCGCCGGCCGATCCGCCACGAATGAACCAGGTTTCCAGGTCTTTCGCGGGAGGGTTGGCGAACTTGCCCTGTTCCCAGACAAAGTCGCCATGCCCGCCGATCAGGTGCGGACGCGTGTCGCGGTTCGCCTGCGAATGAACGATCAATATCGTTTCGCCGACCTTTGCCTTCATGGCATTGTCCCCGGTCAAGGAACCGGCCTTGCCGTTGAACACGACATGCGTCGGGATCAGCCCGCGCATGACCCTCATGGTTTCTTCGTAATTGTCGCCGGCCGACTCGTACTTCTTGAATTGCCCTTGCTCGTCGCGCGGGATGTAGAAATCGTTCTCGCCGACGTAATAGATGCGGTCGTAGCGGACCGGCCTGCCCTTGTCGTCCTTGAGGCCGTCGCGCGGCAGCACCATCACCGCCCCGCTCATGCCCGACACCACGTGCCATGGGATCATCGCGCCGCCGGGTGCGCAGTGGTAGACGAACGTTCCACTCCGGGTCGCCTTGAAGCGCAGCGTGACCTGCTCGCCCGGATTGACCAGCGTCAATTCGCCACCGCCAAGCGCGCCGGTAGCGGCGTGGAAATCGATGTTGTGGGCGAGGGTGCTGGTGTCGGGGTTGACGAGCGTGAGCTCGAGATAGTCGCCTTCATGCACGACCATCAGAGGACCGGGAATCGAGCCGTTGTAGGTCATTGCATTGAGCTGCGTGCCGTCGGCGTCGATAACCACCGGCTTTTCCTCGATCGTCATGATGAATTCGACGACCTTTGGACCGCCCTTGGCGACCTGATCATGAGCATGGACGAACGGCGGCGGGACCATGGTTACCTTTTCACGGGGCAGCCCGGCGACATCCTTGGCGCTTGCCACGGCCGGCATTGCACCAACAGTGGCGACCGCGGCTGCGGTAAGAACAGAACCCAACAAAGCTTCGCGTCTCGTAAGCATTTCCATCTCCTTGGTTTCGGCCATTCGATGTCGTCAGAATAGTCTCGGCTCCGGCCAAGTCTTTGCGCTAACGCAAATCCAAAACGTTGATGCAATTTTCTGTGTTTTGGAGACTGCATGTACCAACGTGGACGCCGAACCGGATGGGAAGCCGCGCCTGAGAGAGGGCAACTCCCATCAGATCGGAGGGCATCGGCTCTGCTGCATGAAATCGGGAATGAAATAGGCCGGGCTGGACCTCTCCCCTGGTCCACCCGGCCTTCCCCCGGCCGCCGAACCGGAGGGGATCTGTGAAAAAGGTTAGTTAGAGGCGGTCTTGGTCACTTCGGCGAACAGTTCGGCGAATACTGGTTTGGCTTTTCCGACCTGCTTGACGGCTTCCGCTGCTGCCAGGTTGATAGGCTTACCGACCACGATCAGTGCGACCATGCCCATGCCGTAGTGTGGAGCGCACTTCACGCCATAGACCCCCTCCTGGGTCACGGTCACGGCAATTTCCGCGTTGGGCTTGCCCTTGAAAGCTTCAGCTCCGTCCGGGATCATGCCCTTGATGCTTTCGGCGTTGTGGGACTTGTCGGTCGGCACGAACTTGATCGTGTCTCCAGGCGCCGCCCGAACAAAGGCAGGCTGGTAGACCATTGAGCCCTTCTCTCCCTTGTTCAGCATCTGCACGACATGTTCTTCGGCATTTGCCGCACCGGCGATGGAGAGCAGGGCGATGGCCGCGGCGATCAGTGGCAATTTCATGGGGGATCCTTTCTTTGTTCATCACGGCATCAACCGTTGCGCTCTTCTACGTGACCGAGAGACTTGGAAATTTGCGCTGGCGCAAATTGGCATGCGAAATGTGCATGGGAGAGAGCTGCCTGGTCTAAGGAGCCGGTCGGCCTTCAAACGGCGGTTCTCGGCTGCCTCACTTGCAAACGTGGTCGAATGAGCATCCCGCCGAATAGGCCCGCGTAGCCGATGAAGGATGCGACCCATAGCGCCGCCGAAATGTGGAGAAGCATCGCTTGCGCCGGTGAGAATGCAGCACCGATGCGAAAAAGGGCCGCAAGCGCGATCGCGACAAAGATCACACAAGTGCCGATGCTTGCCCGCAGTTCGCGACCTGTGTGTCCGAGCGTGGCGCGGGTCATGACGGCGAGCGTCATACATGCAACCGCTCCGACGCCGAACGCATGAATGCCGGCTACTGCGGGCACTTTCTCGGGCACGAAGACAGCGAGGCCGGCAATCAGGAGGCCGATCGGCACGAAGGCGAACGCGACATGCAGGATCAGCACCAGAGGATCGCGCAGCGCTCGGTCTCCGGCCCACCGGGCAAGCCGAATGGTATTGAGAATCGCCCCCAAGATCAGCATTGCCCCGGTGCCAGCACTGTCTGGAAGAAAGGCCCAGGCCATCAATCCCGCTGCTGAGAGCGTAATCGCTCCCACGTCGAACCTGCCGAACGGGACCGGAAGCCGTCCCGGTCTCTCGCGCGCCAGCCAATTGCGGGTGAAGGAGGGAATAATGCGGCCACCTATGATCATGATGAGGACCACCGCTGCGCCAAGACCGAGGCGGCGGCCGATGTCGGACACGCCTTGATAGTGCGCCTCGGCATGAAACGTCATATTCGCTGCCAGAAGCACCGTCACAGGCAGAAGGACCTTGAGGTTTCGCCAGTTTCGGCCGGCGATGATTTCCGTTGCGGCGGCGGCGACAACCGCGAGAAGAAAGGCGCAGTCTATGATGGCGCCGAGCAACCACCCTGTCTCCGCCGAAAAGAAGACGACGAACCGTCCCGCGCACCAAAGCAATGCGAGCGCCAGCAGGGGAGGGCCCTGCACGGGAAGACGTCCGGTCCAGTTCGGGATTGCAGTTAGCAGGAAACCCGTCACAACAGCCGCCAGATAACCAAACAGCAACTCGTGGACATGCCAGTCCACGGGCGAGAAGACGCTGGAGGCTTCGAGCTTGCCGTAGAACAAAGGCAGCCAGAACAGGATAGCTGCGCCGGCCTGCAGGGAACCGAGGAGAAAAAATGGCCGGAAACCGTAAGAGAGAACTGCCGGATAGGCGCTTGGCCGCGTGCGTGGAATTGCCATGATATCCCCTGAAATGAAAGCTACGGGCGGACGTGACAGGTCATGTCGACGGCTGCCACTTCGGTCGTTCTATCCTGGCCTGGCAGACGGAATTTGCCGCTGCGCAAACAAGATCGGGAATTTCAGGAAAGGCGCGCGCCTCTTGCCGCCCATCGGTCGCCCATGAGACATTCTCCGACCAGGCGACCTGGATGCGTTGCCGTGGTCAAGTTCGGGAGGAACGGAGTTGGGTAGCCTCGATCGCTCGCTGATTGCCGGGTTGTCTGTCTTTGAAGGCATAGCCGCCACGGATCTCGACCGTATTGTCGGCCAGGCCCGGTCACAGAGGATTGCCAAGGACCACCCGGTGTTCCAGCAGGAGCAGGAAGCACATTCGTTTTTCCTGCTGCTCGACGGACATGTGCGCGTCGTGAAATCGACGCCTGACGGCCACGAGGTGACGGTGCGATACATAAGTCCAGGCGAGTTGATGGGCATCGCCCATGCGCTTGGCCGCACCACTTATCCGGCAAATGCGATAGCTGCCGTCGATTGCGTAGTTCTTGCCTGGCCGAGCCGCCTGTGGCCGGCATTCGCCGCCGATTTCCCCAGTTTCAGCGCCAACACCTACAAGGCCGTGGGCAGCAGGCTGCAGGATGCCCATACGCGCGTCATCGAGATGTCCACCGAGCAGGTGGATCAGCGCGTCGCCCATGCGCTGCTCAAGCTGATCAAGCAGACGGGCAAAAAGACCGAGGAGGGCATCCTGATCGACTTCCCCATCTCACGTCAGGACATTGCCGAGATGACGGGAACAACGCTCCATACGGTGAGCCGGCTGCTCTCGGCATGGGAAGACCAGGGATTGGTCAAAAGCGGACGCCAGCGGGTGACCGTGGTCGAACCTCACCGACTCCTTCTAATCGCGGAGGGCCGTGAAGAAAAAGGCTAATCCGGGACGCCGGCGTTCGTCACCGCCAGCAGGTCGCAACGGAGTTCTTCTTCACTCAGATCGTGCTCCCGTGCCGCGTCGGAAACTGTGTGAAACGAAGCAATCGGGCAGCCGACGCAAAGCATGCCGTGCTGGAGCACGACCCGGATGGCCGCCGGCGACCTACTCATGATTTCGTCCATCGTCGCATCGTCGCTGAATTTGTGTTTCATGCTGCTTGTCCGCGCTTTGGAAGCGGACATATTGCATCCGCTTCGCGGGATGCTCGTTGCGCTGAGACAAGGAGGAAACAGGCCGATGCACCCTCATCACGGTTGAACGGCGCAGATCGTCGACCGCGTCAGGAACCGCTTCTCCCGCCCGTTGTCCAGCGAGAACATGCCGCCGCGGCCAGGCACCACGTCGATAATGAGGTCGGTATGTTTCCAGGCCTCGAATTGCGACGCACCGATGTAGAACGGCGTTTCGCCGATGTGACCGAGCAGCACGTCATGGTCGCTGACGATGAAGCCGGCACGCGGATAGCACATCGGCGAAGAACCATCGCAGCAGCCGCCGGATTGATGGAACAGCACCGGACCGTGCTCGGCCACGATCTCCGCGATCAATTCAAGCGCTGCCGGCGTTGCCGTGACCTTGGCATGCATCGCTTTTTTCGATTTCCAGTTTGGGCGCGGCCCCCTGCGGAGCCGCGCCTGTGAGCCAAAAGGCGATCAGAAGAAGCCGAGCTTCTTCGGGCTATAGCTTACCAGCATGTTCTTGGTCTGCTGGTAGTGGTCGAGCATCATCTTGTGCGTCTCGCGTCCGATGCCGGACTGCTTGTAGCCGCCGAAAGCTGCATGTGCCGGATAGGCGTGATAGCAGTTGGTCCAAACGCGCCCGGCCTGGATTGCCCGGCCGAAGCGATAGGCACGGTTGGCATCTCGCGTCCAGACGCCGGCGCCGAGGCCGTAGAGAGTATCGTTGGCTATCGCCAGCGCTTCGTCGTCGTCCTTGAAGGTCGTGACCGAAACCACCGGCCCGAAAATCTCCTCCTGGAAGATTCGCATCTTGTTGTGGCCCTTGAATACCGTCGGCTTGACGTAGTAGCCGCCCGCCAAATCGCCGGGCAGCACATTGCGGGCGCCGCCGGTCAAAACCTCGGCTCCTTCCTGGCGGCCGATGTCGATGTAGGACAGGATCTTTTCCAGCTGTTCGGACGAGGCCTGGGCACCGATCATCGTCGCCGGATCGAGCGGATCGCCCTGCACGATCGCCTCGACGCGCTTCAGCGCACGTTCCATGAACGTGTCATAGATCGATTCGTGAATGAGCGCGCGGCTTGGGCAAGTGCAGACTTCGCCCTGGTTCAGCGCGAACATGACGAAGCCTTCGATCGCCTTGTCGAAGAAATCGTCGTCCTCGGCGACGACATCCCTAAAGAAGATGTTGGGCGACTTGCCGCCCAGTTCAAGCGTGACGGGGATCAGGTTCTGGCTGGCATATTGCATGATCAGCCGGCCGGTCGTGGTCTCGCCGGTAAAGGCGATCTTAGCAATGCGCGGCGACGATGCGAGCGGCTTGCCGGCCTCGAGGCCGAAGCCGTTGACGATATTGAGCACGCCCGGCGGCAGCAGATCGCCGACAAGATCGGCCCACAGCAAGATGGCGGCCGGCGTCTGCTCGGCAGGCTTCAGAACCACGCAGTTTCCGGCAGCGAGCGCGGGAGCAAGTTTCCAGCATGCCATCAGCAGCGGAAAGTTCCAGGGGATGATCTGGCCGACCACGCCGAGCGGCTCATGGAAATGATAGGCGACGGTATCGTCGTCGATCTGGGAAAGGCTGCCTTCCTGGCCACGCAAGGCGCCGGCGAAATAGCGGAAATGGTCGATGGCCAAAGGCAGGTCAGCCGCGGTCGTTTCACGGATCGGCTTGCCGTTGTCCCAAGTTTCGGCGCGAGCGAGGAGATCGAGGTTTTCCTCCATGCGGTCGGCAATGCGGTTGAGGACGAGCGAGCGCTCGGCCACGCTTGCGCGCCCCCAGGCATCCTTGGCCGCGTGCGCCGCATCCAGAGCCGCCTCGATGTCGTGGGCATCCGAACGCGCCACCTCGCACAGCAGCTGGCCGTTCACCGGCGAGAAGTTCTCGAAGTAGCGGCCGGAGTGCGGCTCGGCCCATTTGCCGCCGATGAAATTGCCGTAGCGCTTGTCGAAGGGCGCCTTGACCGAGCGTGAGAATTCAACCTTGTTCATGTGTCTTCCTCCCAAAGCTGACGTCGCGGGATGCGACGCTTCGGAAGAGAGACTTGCGATTTCCGCCGCGATTGTCACCGTGTCGACGACAGTGGCCGAGCGGGATGTGTCGCAGAATTGCGACAGTCAGGCGAGGATTCGAAGGTCAGTGAGACCGGTGGACATCCAGGCGGTTGAGCTTGCGATGAAGCGTCGCGCGGCTGATGCCAAGCGCCTGAGCCGCAGCCGACACATTTCCGTCTGCGCGCGCGAGCGCCCGCTGGAGAACACCGCGCTCCGCTTCGGCGAGAACTTCGTGGCCGCTCTCAGCCCAACCGAGCAGATCGGTTGCAGGCATCGGCTTGTCGAGACAATGTTGGGTAATTCCAAGCGCCAGGCGAGCCGACCGGGTCGCACCAACTACAAGGTCGTCCGCATCGACGGCGATCAGCGCGCCGGAGCCTTTGTCGGTCACTGGCGCCAAAAGAATTCGCGCCTTGGGAAACGCCATCCTAAAGTTCTCTGCCTCGATCCGACGCACCGCGTCGACCACGGCCACTGAAATAAGGTTTGCGAAGGCTTCGGTCAGATCGGCCCGGCACGAGGAGACGTCAAGCGCGGCTACAAGATCTCCCTCATGATCGTAGATCGGAGCAGTGGTGCAGCTCAGCCCTGTGTTGCGCGTGTGAAAATGCTGGTCGCGATGGATCGTCAGCGTGCGCTGTTCAACCAGACAGGTGCCGATCCCGTTGGTGCCCTGGCACTCTTCGTTCCAGACGGAGCCGGTCCACAAACCCCAGGAATGAAACGTCTCGTCATCCACAGGCGCGCCGCGCCGTTCGACGGGCACGCCGTTACGATCGGCGAGCAGGACGCAGCATCCGACGCCGCCCACCGCGAGATAGAGCCGGTCCAGACTCGATTGGGCGGCTCGGACGAGTGGTTCGATGCATTGCCGGGCCTCTCCCAATTCCGCCTCTGTCAGATAGCGTGGCGGGCTGCAATCGGTCGGATCGAGCCGATGCAAACTGGAAGACCGTCGCCAAGAGGCGACCAGCGCCGACTTCGCAGCGGCATCCGAAGCGATCGCGGCCTGAATGCGATCGGCATGATGACCGGATAGATCCTCGCCCAGGCTATCCTCCCATCCCCGCTTCTTGTCGCACCAGGTTCCGATTTCAATCACCGCGTTGTCAATTCGACAGAAGAACCAGATGGGGTAAATCCTCTATGTTCTCCTGGCAGTTAGTGATTTTGGCCAATCGATAGTCGTTCCTCGCCGGTGCCCCCAAAGCCTACCAGCACGAATTGGGCATTCATTGATCGAGAGCAAAGAGGAACGACCATGACCAGCCGCGGGACCGTGCGGAACAATACGGGAAGCTTTTTGATTTTGGCCCACGAAAAAGTCAATGAAATCAACGGCTTTAATGCATCTTCCGGGCCCACCATTCAGTCTGCTCGATTTCCGGGTTTTTCCCCCGTCTCAGAATAGCAGCGACATTTCCGCGGGTTAGCGCCGGGTAGTTGGCAACACTTGACCACGATCCAAGTGCAGGAGAAGCGATCTTGTGCCTGTTTCTATCCTCTATTTTCGCTCCTGTTCGTCGGCCGGCCGACGACCCCAGCGGCGATCGGCTCGATGCGCTTTTCTGCGCGATCCAGACGGCTTGGGCGTGGACGATGCGAAGCGAGCGTACGGCGCGCCGGAACATCTCGATCCGCTCGAGGGATGGATCGCCGATCCATCCCTCCGCGAGATTCGGGAACCCGCCGGTCCGGCTTCAGTCTGAACCCGGCGCCTCATCGGCTCGGCGTCTACTCGGCTGCGCCGCTCTCGGAAGCCAAGGTCGGGCCGGCTTCAGGCCGCCTGCGCCGGAATGTCCTGCGCAGAGCAACGTAGAAGACCGGCGTCAGGAAGAGGCCGAACAATGTCACGCCCAGCATGCCGGAGAACACGGCCGTGCCGAGCGATTGGCGCATTTCCGCGCCAGGCCCGCTGGCGATCACTAGCGGCACCACGCCCAGGATGAAGGCGAATGCCGTCATCAGGATCGGCCGCAGCCGCAGCCGGCAGGCCTCGACAGCCGCCTCGACGGCGTCAAGGCCACGCTCCTCACCTTGGCGCGCGAACTCGACGATCAGGATCGCGTTCTTCGCCGCCAGGCCGATGAGCACGATCAGCCCGATCTGCACGAGGATGTTGTTGTCGAGACCGCGGAAGGCGACGCCCAAGAGGGCGGCCAGCACGCTGAGCGGGACGATAAGCACGATCGCGAATGGCGTAATCCAGCTTTCGTATAGCGCGGCGAGCACCAGAAAGACGAACAGAACCGACAGGCCGAAGATGAACACCGCCGTGTTGCCGGTCTGCCGCTCCTGGAAGGCGAGTTCAGTCCATTCGAAGGAAGTGCCCTGCGGCAGCGATTCGGCTGCGATCCCCTCCATCAGGTCGAGCGCCGTGCCCGTGGCGACACCCGGCGCTGCATTGCCCTGAAGCGGCACGGAGACATACATGTTGTAGCGTTGGACGAGCGAGGGACCGGTGACGTCGCGGATCTCGACCAGTGTGCCGAGCGGCACCAGGTCGCCGGCCGCCGAGCGCACCTTCAGTTTCAATATGTCGTCGCGATCGATGCGGAAAGCCTGGTCGGCTTGCGCCCGCACTTGGTAGACGCGACCGAAAGCATTGAAATCGTTGACGTAGGCCGTGCCTAGATTGATCGACAGCGTCTCGAAGATGTTGGGGATCGGCACGTTCAGCATGCGCGCCTTGTCGCGGTCGATCGCCAGGAAGAATTGCGGGCTGGAGGCCGAGAAGGTGGTGAAGACGCCCATCAACCCGGGCGTCTGGTTGGCCTTGCCGGCGATTTCGTTGGCCAGCGCCAGAATCGGCCGCATGTCGGCGCTGTTGCGCTCCTGGAGCATCATCTTGAAACCGCCGGAGTTGCCGATGCCCCGCACTGGCGGCGGCGGCAGCGCGATGATGAAGGCCTCCTGGATGCTTTGCAGGCTGCCAAACAGCGTGCCGATGATCTTGTCGGAAGTATCGCCGCTCTCGAGCCGTTCCTCGAAGCTCTTGAATGGCGCGAAGATCACGCCGGAATTGCTGGCGTTGGTGAATGTCGCGCCGTTGAATCCTGCGAAGGCGACGGCGTTGGCGACACCCGGCGTCTCGCGGATGATATCCGACGCCTTCTGGATGATTGCGTCCGTTCGGGCGAGCGAAGAGCCCTCCGGCAATTGCACGACGACGATCGCATAACCCTGGTCCATGTTCGGGATGAAACCGCGCGGCACCGTCTGCAGCATGTGATAGGTCGCGTAGAGCAGGCCTGCGAAGACGAGCAGCATGGCGGCAAGCGCCAGAGTCGTGCCGACCAGTCTGTGCACCAGCCACGCATAGCCGTCCGCCACCCTGTCGAACCCGTTGTTGAATCCGTTCGCCAGAGCGCGGCCGAACCTTGCCAGGAAGAAGTTCGAATGTTCCTCGATGTGCGGCTTGAAAAGCACGCCAGCGAGAGCCGGCGAAAGCGTCAGCGAGTTGAATGCGGAGATCGCGGTGGAGACCGCGATGGTGATGGCGAACTGCAGGTAGAACTGGCCGGAAATCCCGGGAATGAAAGCCGCCGGAACGAAGACGGAGATCAGCACCAGCGAGATCGCGAGGACCGCGTTTCCCACTTCATCCATGGTCTTGTGCGCAGCGGCGCGCGGGGCGAGCCCCAGCCGGATGTTCCGCTCGATATTTTCCACAGCCACGATGGCGTCGTCGACAACGATGCCGACCGCCAGCACCAGCCCGAACAGAGTGAGCATGTTGAGCGAGAAGCCGAAGGCGAGCAGCACGGCAAGCGTGCCGATCAGCGAGACCGGTATCGCCACGATCGGCACGATCGCCATGCGCCACGACTGCAGGAACACTACGATGACGATCACCACCAGCAGGATCGCCTCGGCGATGGTGACATAGACCTCGTTGATAGATTCAGCGATGAACTCGGTCGGATTGTAGATGATCTCGTAGGCCAGCCCTTTCGGGAAATCCTCCGAAAGCTCCGCGATGGTCTCCTGGATTTCTTCCGCCGAGGCCAAGGCATTGGTGCCCGGCCGCTGGAAGATGCCGAGCGCCACCGCCGCCTTGTTGTTGAGATAGGAATTGGTGACGTAGTCCCTGGCGCCGAGCTCTATGCGCGCCACGTCCTGCAGGGAGATCAAGCGGCCGTCCTCGGTCGACTTGACTATGACGTAGCGGAAGTCGCGCGCGTCTTCGAAGCGCCCTTGCGTGGTGACCGTATACTGGAAGGCCGAGCCGTCGCCAATCGGTGGCGCGCCGATCGAGCCGCCCGACACCTGGACGTTCTGGTCGCGCAGCGCCTGGACTACGTCGCCTGCGGTCATGCCGTAGGCGGACAGCTTTTCCGGGTCTAGCCAGACGCGCAGCGAATATTCGCGCTCGCCGAATATCTGCACGTCGCCGACGCCGTCCAGTCTCAGCAGGACGTCGCGCACGCGCGAACGCGCATAATTCGAGACGTAGAGCTGATCATATGTGTCGTCGGGCGACAGCATGTGGATGACCATCATCAGGTCGGGCGAACTTTTCGCCGTGGTGATGCCGAGCCGGCGCACCTCTTCCGGCAGGCGCGCTTCGGCGATCGAGACGCGGTTCTGGACCAGCACCTGCGCCGCGTCGAGATCGGTGCCGGGGCGGAAGGTGATGGTGAGCGACATCGAGCCTTCGCCGGAGGAATAGGACGACATGTAGAGCATGTGCTCGACGCCGTTGATTTCCTGTTCGATCGGCGTCGCCACGGTCGCGGCGACCGTCTCGGCGTCGGCGCCCGGATAGGAGGCGCGCACCACGATGGTCGGTGGCGCGATTTCGGGATATTGCGCGACCGGAAGCTGTGTATAGGCGATGCCGCCGACGAGCACGAGCACGATCGACAGCACCACCGCGAAGATCGGGCGGTTGACGAAGAAATGGGCGAAGTTCATTGCGTCTGCCCTTCGGCTTCAACCTTGGGCGGCAACGTGGTCATCTCGGACTTGACGGTGACGCCCGGCCGCACTCGCACCAGCCCGTTGATTACCACGGTCTCTTTGCCGGTGAGGCCCTCGCGGATAACGCGATAGCCGTCGATGCGCGGGCCGGTGCGGACCGGCTTGGCCGAGATCAGGCCTGCCTCGTCGACAACGAAGACGATGCGGCGGTTCTGGTCGGCGCCGATCGCCTCATCAGGCAGAAGCACGCCCGGATGAGGCAGCGAGGCGGGCACGTTGATGCGGCCGAACATGCCCGGCTGCAGCACGCCGTCCTTGTTGTCGAAGCGCGCCCTGACCCGCATCGTGCCGGTAGCTTCGTCCAGACGGTTCTCGGCGAAGTCGAGCTTGCCCTTGAACGTCGCTTCATCACGGTCGGCGACACGGACGACAACATCGACGCCGCCGGCGCCCTCCTGCATGACGCCGCCGCGCTCGCGGGCGTCGCGCGCATAAGCGAAGTAGGACCGCTCATCGTTGTCGAAATAGAAGTCGATCGGGTCGATCGAGACGATGGTGGTCAGCACGGTCTGGTCGGCCTGCACCAGATTGCCCGGCGAGACGAGCCGGCGGTTGACCCGGCCGGAAAACGGCGCCTTGATCTCGGTGAATTCGAGATCGAGACTTGCGTTTTCAAGTGCCGCCTCCGCGCCGTCCAGTTGCGCTTGGGCGGCGAGATATTCGCGGCGGCGGTCGTCCAGTGTCGAAACCGGTATGTTGCCTTCGCGCGACAGGGTCTCGGCGCGCTCGAACTGCATCTTGCTGAATTCGACCAGGGTCTTGGCCGAGTCGACCTGCGCCTGCGCCTGGTTCAGCGCCGCCTTGAACGGCCGCTGGTCGATGGTGAACAGGAGGTCGCCCTGCTTGACCAGCGTACCGTCCTGGAAATGGACCTGGTCGAGATAGCCGCCGACGCGGGAGCGCAGCGAAACCTGGTCGACGGCTTCGAAACGGCCGACGAACTCATCGTCCTCGACGATATCGCGCACCACCGGCTTGGCTACCGTGACGACGGGCGCGGGAGGCGCTTCCTGCGCCTGTGCGGCCGGGGTCGCGAGCAAGCCAATCGCCGCGAAGGCCGCGGCGGCGAGCCATTTTGCAGGGACGTTTCTGCTGGAGGGGGCGGCCAGAGAATCGTGGCGGAGGCATGCAGTGTGAACCATGGTTACCCCTCGTAATCGGCCCTTCATGCGAAGTCGTAACATCTAGGCAGCGGGTGTGCCGCACAAATCAATTTTTTGAACTGACCACCAAACTTACATACTTCTTCACAAGTAGATGCATCGATCTCTGCCAACGTCATGGCGTTCCAGTGAAACTGGTTCGGTTTGTCCGTCAATTTCTCCTTCTCGTCGAAAGCACTGGACGCAGACCCAACTCAAGAATTCTGGCTTTGAAAGACCTCCCTGCAGTGCGTGCGGTGATCGGCCGCAACGACGTGCGAATAGGCGGGTTTTTGGGAATCCCTCACGATTCCGTCACATCACAGAATGCTCTAGTCGTTCAGCTTTCCGCCACGGTGTCCCATCGTCATCTTGGATGCGTACATCGTCGGTGAGCGCTTGCCTGGAAGGTTCGCCTCGAGGACGATCTGTTCGACAAAGCCCTGGTTCACTTCGAATTCCACGCATTGGTCGAGTTTGTCGACAATCCACAGCTTATATTTTTCTTTAGTGTCGAGATCCTCCTTCAGATTATAACCGCAGTCGTCCGTAGGGACGCTTCGAGGGTTGGCAGGTATAAGCATAAGTTTCGGCTTTGGGAGATCGTAGCAGTGTCCTTCATAAGAATACCCAACAATAATCCCACACGATATTGGATTATCGTTGTCCCACGTTGCCGCGTAGATAAATACTGTCCCGATCTTCGATTTTGTGTCGATGACAACTAAATCTGATTTTGATGCAGCAGTCTTTATCCTAATCTTTTTATCTGCACTTTCAATATTATTTGCATCTGCAAATTTGAATTGTTCGCTTTGCGGCGTTATACCATAAAGGCGTACCTGTGTTGCGTTGTAGGCACCCTTGGGAAACGTCAGTGTCGGTCGGTGATAGTCGTCGCTCATTTTCCTCGCTCCTTTTTGTTGCAATCGATCAGTTCATAGAATCTCTCGCCATCTGAAGTTTTCTTCAAACTTTTCCGCAAGCGCGGGCGCCACCCGGTCGCTGACATCGACCAGCGTGGCAGCGGCATTCTCGAAGGTCAGGTCATCCGCATCGAGGCGTGGCCACGCCTGCGCAAGGGCGAGAGCCACCTCGTCCCTTGCTCTGATCAGCATGCTCTTGAACATGAAGGGCCGAGCGCGAAAGGCGCGGGACGTGAAATCCGAGATGCGCTGCATGTCGGACTGGTCGACATCCTTGATATCGATCCCCAGCAGCCGCTCGTCGGCCAACCCCTCGTGCACCAGTGCCGCGTGGTAGACGTCGACGATCGTGTCGAACACAGCCCCAGTGAACGGCCGTGACCTGTCATGGATTTCCGCCGTCAGCTCCGACATGCGGCGTGCGTTGCTGGCGAGGCGGATCTGCCGATCGCCAGTGAGCTCGGCAATCCGGTTCAATTCATTGAGAACAAGCAGGTTGCCATCGCAGTGCCGCAGCAGCCGGTCCATGCCGCTGTCGAAATTCAGGAAGGACAAGAGCGAGACCAGATCCGAGCTGGCCTCGTGGAACGGTCCGAAATCGCCTTGGGTCAGGCCGCCTGCTGGTGTCCCGAACAGCGAAAACAAGATGGCGTGGCCGACCTCATGTGCGATCACATCGAAGTTGAGCGCATAGGGATAGTTGCCTCCGTCGATGCCGCGCTCGCGGCCGAGTTCCAGATAGCCATAGCCCGATTGCGCATTCTCCCAGTCGACGAAGGGGATGATTTCGAGCCGCTCGTACGTCTCGGCAAAATACCAGACAATCGGTTTGCCGAGGTAGCTTTCCCAGATATCCAGCACGCGGCTGACCGAGGCGAAAGCGTGCGCAGAAAGGAACTGCCGCGATGTCAGGGAAAGCTGATCGAAATGGCCGTCAAAGCCAGCCTCTGCAGGCGGAAAGATTTCGCCGACAAACGGTGGCAGATAAGGGTAGTCGTAAGGCTCCTTGTCGAGGAGCGAATCGCGAACGTAGATGCGGTGATCTTCCGGGCCGGAGCGGATCAGATCGGGTGGAGTAGAAATCCATACTGTTTCGGGTGTTGCGTAACCCGAAAGGTGAGGGACCTGCGGGTAT
The DNA here is from genome assembly GCF_002284565.1 of Mesorhizobium mediterraneum. GTDB lineage: Bacteria > Pseudomonadota > Alphaproteobacteria > Rhizobiales > Rhizobiaceae > Mesorhizobium > Mesorhizobium mediterraneum. Next base: position 182,163 of record NZ_NPKI01000046.1, read on the forward strand.
ACCAGGAACCGTGTTCCCAGCAACGCATCTTGCGCAACGACACGATCGACCGCGTCCAATTGCTTGGCTCCCTCTCACGCTACCACGCTATCACGGCGCTTACGTTGCGTAAATCGTGAGCCGCCAAGAGGTCAGGGCCTACAGCGCCAGCCCCGCATCATCCATATCCTTGGAGAAGGCCGAGGTTAGCTGCAATTCCGGCATGGGCTGCGCTTTCTCAAATGCTCGCTCCCGCAGAAGTTCGAGTGCCCGCAGGGCATCTTGCTTTTTTTGCTGGACGAAAGCCGCGCCGAGCTCCCTGCACAAATTCTCGACGTCGTCCTTGCCGTCGTGTGCATCCCGGACCATCCGTGCCAGGGTGCGCTCGCGAAAGTTGACGGCCTGTGCCGCACCCTCGAGCCTCGCCTGCTGTTCGGGTGAAATCACGCCGCGCCGGCAAGCAGCGCGAAGGGTCCGGCGCAGGTCAATCAGCGCATGCGTCAATTGAGCGAAATTCACCTCGGCCGGTCCATGCAATACCGCTACTGCGTCGTCGGGTGCAAAGGCGAAGCGGCGATACCATCGGTAGATAAGTCCGACGCCTTGCATATGGGGGAACAGCTCGGCTGCTCGAAGGGCACCCATGCTGGCCGCGCCGACGACATGAATGCCGCGGCTGAGGGCCCACAGGATTTCCTTGTGCCGAACCGCCGGCTCGGCCTGAAAACCGCCGTCGATGATGAGGATCGCACTCGGGTCGAAACGCTGCACGGCCGAAACGATCGAGCCTTGCACGGCCGGGGGAAGGCAGACCGCTTCGACGACGTTCAACGCGTCGGCATGGGACAGGGTAGGGCCGGTGAAGACTAGTTTCGGGCGCATGGTCTCTATCCCTGCAAGAGCGGCTGCAAGGCAGGGATGACGATCCTGACAACCGACAGGGCGTCGAGGGGTTTCGTTATCACCCGGACCAGGTGAACTGCATCGAACCCTCTCTCTTCGAGAATTGCCAGGAGGACCGACAGCCGGTCCGACGCCGTATTGAACTTCTGCTCGGCGAGCGCACGGAAATCCACGCTGCGCGGGCCGTCGCGGAGGAGCCGGCGATGCGCTGCGATCATCTGCCGATCGGGGTATTTCGGATAGAACGCGCGCGTCAGGTCATCGCGCGCGCCCGAGATCGCCGCCAGACGGGCCTGGGCCGCTTCGTAGATGGCGTGCGCCGCCGCGCCGGCGGGACTGAAACCGGCAGCCGAACCATCAGCCGGATGATCCAGAAGGACCGTTTCCGTCGGTTCGTCTTCCAGCAGATGACACCACACCACCGGTATGCCCAACGGCGACAGAGCTTGCCAAAGGCCGACCAGCACGTTTTTGGCCGCCAAAGTCTCCAGGAGATCGCGGAGCGACGGATCATCGATCGTCTCGGGATCGATGCGTTGACGGTGGAAAAAACCGTGGGTCCGGTATGCCGTGGCGATCGCGTCGCGTTCGATGCATTCGAGCATGCCATGAACGATGGCATCCGGCTCCTCGAAGCCTGCGGCCAGACCGCTCGTCGATGCCGCGAAAATGCCGTCGTGGGGCAGTGACGGCAGCACATATGCGGTGTGCACGAGCTCGAACGGGACCAGGTCGCGGCTGCCGGTGAGAAGATTGTCGGCGGCTACCCACGCCGTCTCCCTGCCGCGCCATCCGGGCGCGGTGCCGTCCTGGAGATGGCTTTCGAAACGATCGGGCGGGATGCCCAATTGATCGGCGCAGCCGACGACTGTGTTGAAATTCGCCACCTGCTCTGCAAAGAAGCTCTCAGCCGATTCCAGCATGGCCGATATGGCGGCTTGCGCCAGGGTGGCGCCTTTGCCTTGCGCGACTGCGTTGGAGAGCGAGAAAGGCCTTGTCACCTGCACGACGGGGATGCCGAGCTGGTCGAGCCCGGTAATGTCTGCGATCCGCGTGATGCCCAGGGCTTCGCGCATCTTTATCAACCGCGCCAGCGCCTCGTCGGGCGGCGGACCCAGGCGTTCATATCGTTCCAGCATCGCGGATGCCCTTGCAGGGCCGGCTAGTGCCGAACAGCCGGTTCGGGATTGACGATCAGTGCGGCGCCCGGCTCGAGAGCGGATTTCGCACGTTCGACCCGGTCGCGATAGCGCGACGACAGTTCAGGTGACAGGCCTGATGATTGAAGGGTCTCGTATGCACTGACGAGGAAAGGCACCGCGCTTTGCTCCGCGGCTATGGCGATGCTCTTTTCGAGGGCAGCGATCACGTCCGCCTCCGCGTCGCCCTGGAGAAGAAGTAGCTCCGCCCTTCGCCGGTAGAGCTCTGCCAGCCAGAAGCGGCTGCCGCCGGCCTCGGCCTGCGCCACAGCCGAGCCCAGCAGCGCGAGCGCCTCATCGACCTCGGCAGTTCGTGTCAAAAGCTCTGCCAGCATGCCGCAATAGACCGGTTCGTCCTCAGGTGTCTGGAGCTCGCCATGGAGGCCAAGACCTTGCCGCATTTTTTCCCTGCCGCTCTCGATCTGGCCGGCGTTGCCGTCGCACCAGCCTTCGAAGATTTGCGCTGCGGCGACGAGGGCGGGCATATGATGGCGCTCCGTCAAATGGCGCAGATCCGCTATCACGCTTCGCAGCGCCGAAAAATCGCGGCGATAGCAATGCAGCATCGCCTCGTTGAGGTAGGCATGCGCGATGCTGCCGGCATGTCCGGTTTGCTGCGCCCAGCTCCTGGCTTCCGACATCGAATGGATCGCGCTTGCCGGCTTTCCGACGAACCACAAGGACAAGGCGCGGTGAGCGAGCCCGCAGACCCTCGCGTCATGCCCGCCGAACAACGCAGCATTCGCTTTGCCCTGGCCGTGCTCATAGAGCGAAAGCCCGACGTCGACGGCCGCGATGCAGCGGTCGTGACGGCCAAGATTGAAGTCGATGGCCCACACGCAATGCCTGGCCTGGAGTTGCACTTCGGCATCCTCGACATCCCTGAGATCGCTGAGCACGACTTCCGCGCGCTCGCCGTCCATGACGGTATCGGTGAACCACCAGCCCCAGTAGATCGGGAACCACTTGGCCCGTTCGGCTACCGGCCGCCGCCGGGCGATCACCACGCCGTCCTCGTATAATTTGCGGGCGGGCGCCGAGTTCGGCCCCTCGACAGCGGTCAGGATGGGACCGAGCACGACCATTGCCGATAGCCGCAGCGCGTCTCGCGTGTCGGTCGCGGCAACCCGCTCGCAGAGCCCCAAAGCATGTTCGAGTATCTGCCTTGCTTCCGCCATTGCCGAGCGGGACGAGCTTTCCGTGCCTGCGATCACAAACTGATCGATCGCTTCCTCGATTAGGCCAGCGCGTTCAGCATGTTCTGCCAGTTCAGCCGTACCCAGCCACGGGGCCAGATTTCGGTCGCAGCCGACAGCGGAGAAGAGCGACTGATGGAGGGCCTGCCGTCTCCTCCGCAGCAATGCATTGTAGATTGTCTCCCGGATCAGGGCATGACGAAATCCATAGTCGGGCTCGCCAGAAGGCCTGACCCGGATCAGGAATCCCGCCTCGATGAGGGTGTCCAGTGCATTCCCGATCGTCTCGTCACTGTATTCCGGCGACAGCTTCTGGAGCAATTCCAGATTGAAACGATTGCCGGCGACGGCGGCCGCTCGTGCCACATCCTTTGCAGGGCCCAAGGCTTCCAGCCTGGCTTGAAGGATGCCTTCAAACACCGATATTCGGCTCGATGAGCCAGCTGGCGCAAGGCGATCCGTTATGGAGGCTGCATTCTCGGCGATCCATTGGCAGATTTCCTCGATGAAAAGAGGCACGCCCCCGGTTACCTCCTCCACCATGCTAATGAGTTCCGAATGCGCGGCTGACCCGATTTCCGGCCGCATGGCCATGATTGCCTGTCGTGTTTCCTCGCGATCGAGCGGCTTCAGAGTAATATGCGGCAAGTCCCGGAACCCTGAAAAAGTCTCAGATCCAGGTCGCGCAGTCATTATGAGAAGCACGGGCACCCGATGAATGAAGAGTGCAAGTTCCGCCAGCAATTGCCTCGACGTGAGGTCGATCCAATGTATGTCTTCGACCACCAGGATGAGTGGTCCGCGTTCGCATATGGCTTCTATGCTTCTGCGAACTGCCCAGGCGGCTTTCTCCCGGATGACCTTGAGATCAGCCTCCTTCAGAGCGGGATTCGATCCTTCAGCCCCAAGTAGAAACGAGAAGATGTCGACCACTTCGTCATCGTGAACGCCTTGATTTGCGAAGACCTCCGCTACGTCTGAAGTCTCCAGCCGACCCTCTTTGCCAGCGAGGTCACTCCGAACATTTTGCAGCAGAGGATAAAGGGCCGAGTGGGAGCCGCCGGGCTGACATTGAAAAAGCAGCAATTTTGCCCGCTGAAAGCGTGTCCTCTTGCGGACTTCATAAAGCAGGCGAGACTTGCCGATACCGGCCTCACCCTGAACTAAAATGACGCCGCCCTTGCCGGCGACGGCATCATGCCAACATGCGGCGATGGTGGCCAGTTCGTCCCCACGGCCTATAAACGTATTGTTCAAGCGCCCGAAGGCGAAGAAGCGGTCAACGTCCCGCTTGTGGCTGATGGCACGCCAAGTCCGCTGCGGCTCCGCGAAACCCCTAATAACGTGAATGCCACGAAAACTGAAAACGTGGGACCGCCGCGCCAGATTTCGGGTCTCATCGGACACCAATATTGCATCCGGATGAGCCATAGCCTGGAGCCGCGTCGCCATGGCCAAAGCAGGGCCCGTGACGCTGGCATGCGCCGGGTCACCGCCGTCCCCGTGAACGAGGGTCATGGATGTAGCAATCCCGACCCGAACATGTAGGTCCGTATGGTCTTTCTCCAGCCCGACCCGCTTGCACGCTTCAATGATTTCGAGTCCTGCCCGGATCGCTTGCGAAGCCGCGTCCTTTGCCTCCATCTCTGCTGGAAAAAGTGCGACACCGCCGTCGCCGGCCTCGCTCACGACAACGCCCGAGTACGATGAGATTGCCTGTCTTGCCGCACGCCGAAAGGCCGACATCAGTTCTTCATAGTCCTCGATATCCAGAACTGCGAGCAGGTCAGTTGATCCGACCAGATCATAACAGAGAGCTGTCATAACGCGCCGCTCGCCGCGAACGTCGGACACACTACTGTCGTCCTTGCTCAGAACGCCCTTGGCAAGGGCCACGATTGGAGGCTCTACTCGACGCTTTTCCGACATGCTACGGTGCCTTGGCTGGCGGAGTGGGAGCGATACTATCAAATGCGCTAATATTCACCAGAGCGCTCGGACGACCCCCATCATAAGCGATACTTCGGACGATGTGCGTCACGCTCGCTGACCGCCGGTTAGCCTGATGGCATCTTCTCGAACGTCTTCAACCCGGTTTCCATCGTGTCCCAGGGGAGGGCCCGGATACCGTAAGTCACCACGGTCGGATTGAACCGGCCCGGATCGTCAAGGCTTGCTGCATGGACCGTGATCGGGTCCGGCATGGCGGTGTATGTCAGGTAGACAGGGGTTCCGCAGACCGGGCAGAAGGAATGGATTTTCACATTCCCGTTGTCCGCCGCAACACGCCACTCCGTCGTCGTGCCGGTGATCGTCACGTCCGCTCGCGACGAAAACGTCAGATAGGATCCATGACCGGTGCCGCTTCTTTTCTGGCAATCACGGCAGTGGCAGTGGTTCTCGAAGATGGGGGTTGCCTTAGCCTCGTAGCGAACCGCGCCGCACGCGCATCCGCCGGTGTAGAGAGTGCTCATGTGCTCGGCTCCCTGTTTCGCGGTCAGGCCGCCCGTTCGGACGCGCGCGGCTTCGCGAAGACATCGATCGCTTGACCCGTTTCGAGGAAGGATTTCAGGCTGGAGAGGACGATCGGCCAGCCGCGCTTGATGCCGTTCGCCATCCCGCTGCCGGCTTCGAGCTCGTCATGGGTGACGGTCAGCCGGACCATGGCCTCGTATTCCTCGACCTCGAAGGTCACCCGGCTGTAGCTCGCCGGATCGGACGCTTGCGAAGCGTTTGCCCAGGTGATGACGAGACGGGTCGGCGCGGAGACCTCGATGACTTTGCCGACGAGCTCGACGCTCCGCTCATCATTGGCGCGGATATGCTCCCAGCTCGAACCGGGCTTCCAGTCAGAGACGTTCTCGTGGCCCCAGTAGCGCCGTGCGAGGTCTGGTTTCGTTATGGCCTCAAACACCTTTCCCGGCGTCGAAACGATATAGTAAGTAAAGCTGATCGCTTCCTTGGTCATTGCTAGGCTCCTTTTTGTTTCACGAGCATAGGTAGATGAGGAAACCGCGATCGTGTGAGTGACAATCGTGTCGCGAATGGATTCTGATATGACAGAAGGTTGATGCATGATGCGCTGGCACATTGCTCATGGACGGCATCTCGATCTTGGCGCGAGATCGTTGCTGATGGGGATTTTGAACGTCACGCCCGACAGTTTTTCCGACGGGGGAGAATTCGATCGGCCGGAGCGGGCGATCCAGCAGGCGCGGCGCATGATCGGCGAGGGTGCGGCGATCATCGATGTCGGCGGCGAGTCCACCCGGCCCGGCGCCGGGGCCGTTTCGGCGCGCGAGGAACAATCGCGCATCCTGCCGGTCGTCGAGGCGCTGTCGTCCGACGGCGGCAGCCTGGTTTCGGTCGACACCTATCGGGCCGAGACGGCGCGTCTGGCGGTCGCGGCGGGCGCACATATCGTCAACGACGTGCATGGCCTGCAGCGCGAACCCGACATCGCGCATGTCGCGGCGGAAACCGGCGCCGGCCTCGTCATCATGCACACCGGGCGCGGCCGTGAAAAACTGGCGGATGTGATCGCCGACCAGTTCCTGTTCCTGAACAGATCGCTGGAGATCGCGCGCCATGCCGGCATCCCGGATGATCGGATCGTGCTGGACCCGGGCTTCGCCTTCGCCAAGGATGGAGAGGAAAACCTTGAGCTCATGGCTCGCTTCGGCGAATTGCGCGCTCTCGGTTTTCCATTGCTGGTCGGCACGTCACGCAAGCGTCTTGCCCGTCACCTGGTCGGCGGAACTGACGAGGGGCGCGACGTCGGCACAGCGGCGACAAGCGTCATCCTGCGGTTGAAGGGCGCTTCGATCTTTCGCGTGCACAATGTCGCGGTCAACCGCGATGCGCTGGCTTTCGCCGACGCGGTGCGCGAGCGCGAGACCGCGGAATAGAAGAGCGCGTCAGGCGGGCTCGGTCACGACGCCGATCCGCCGGTAGACGAATTGTTCGTCCTTCGAAGGAACTGCCGCAGCACGCTGGGCTTCGTCGATCAGCATTGCCATGCGCCCATGGATTGGCGATTTCGCGCAAGCCGGGTCCGTCGCGGCGGCATCGCCGGCGATCGCCATCGCCTGGCAGCGGCAGCCGCCCCAGTCGATTTCACGCCGTTCGCAGCTGCGGCAGGGCTGCTGCATCCAGTCGGTGCCGCGAAAGGCATTGAATGCTGGCGAATCGGTCCAGATATCGGCCAGGCTGCGCGGTCCAAAACGCTCGAAGCTGAGCGACGGGATGGTCTGCGCGGCATGGCATGGCAGCACGGTGCCGTCCGGCGTCACCATGAAGGCGTCTCGCGCCCAGCCACCCATGCACGGCTTGGGATAGATGGCGAAATAATCCGGCGGGACGAAATCGATGTTCATGATGCCGGTCAGCCGTTCGCGTGCCGCCGCGACGATCTCCGCCTGCCGTTCAACTGCATCGCGCTCAGGCATCAGTTGATCGCGATTGGTCAGCGCCCAGCCCGCATACTGCACGTTGGCGATCTCGAGCCGCTCCGCGCCCAGTGAAAGCGCTAGATCGATGAATTCCGGCACCTCCTCGATGTTGTGGCGATGGATCGGCGCGTTGATGGTGAGCGGCAGGCCGGCCGCGCGAGCCCGGCGTGCCGTCTCCAGCTTCTTTTCGTGGCCGCCTTTGTGGTTGCCGATGCGGTCGGTGGTCGCCGGCCGTGCGCCTTGAAAGCTCAGCTGCAGATGGTCGAGCCCGGCTTCGGCAAACGCCTCGATGCGGCCTTCGGCAATGCCGACGCCGGCGGTGATCAGGTTGGTGTAGACCCCGCGCGCCGAAAGCCCGGCGATCAATTGCTCGAGGTCGCGACGCAGCGTCGGTTCACCGCCGGACAGATGCACCTGGAGAACGCCGAGATCGGCCGCCTGCAAGAACAGGTCGAGCCAGGTCTGTGTGTCGAGTTCGCGATTGGCCTTCAGCAATTCGAGCGGATTGGAGCAATAAGGGCATTGCAGCGGGCAGCGATGCGTCAGTTCCGCCAGCATGCCGATCGGAGGGAGAAGGGGCTCGCTCATAGCTTCACCAGCAGCTTGTCCGACCATTCCTGCAGGAAGGCGACGACGTCGGCGGCCACGGCCTCCTGTTCGGCGTCATATTCCGCCGCAAGGTCGGCAATGATGTGGCCGACCGTGGATCGCCCATCGCAGCGGCGCAATATGTCGAGGCTGATGTCGTTCGGCCAAAATATTTTCTCGGGCGAAAGCACGGCGAACGCCTGCCGCACCGGGTCGTGCTGTATGCGCACGTGCTTCGGCAGCGATGGCACCGACTGCGGCGACACAATGGCTCTTTCGCGCAGCGCCATCATAGGGCTGCCTCCGGACGAAAGGCGCCGGGCGGTATGTTTCCCGGCTCGCCATAGGCGTGTTGAAGCGCGTCGAGCATGGCCCAGAGTATATCGCATTTGAACACCAGCGCATCGATCGCCTGCTGCTGGCGTTCCGCCGTGTCGGCATGGCCGAGCACGTAAGCGAGGGCGAAGTCGGCGTCGCGCGAGGCCTGTTCGGGCCGTCGGTTGAAATAGGCCAGCGTATCCTCTGTGATGTAATCATATTTGGCCAGCATCGCCGGCACCCGCTCGCCGATGATGAGCGGCGAGAACATCTCGGTCAGCGACGAGGCGACCGCCTCGAACAGCGTCCGGTTCGTGCAAAAGGAGAGGTAAGCGCCGACCGCGAAACGTGTCGCCGGCAGCGCCAGCCTTTCGCTCTTCACCGCATCGGCATCGAGACCGAGCGAGGTCGCCAGATGCAGCCAGCGCGCAATGCCGCCGCTCCAGCCGTCCTCGCCGTCGTGGTCTTCGATGCGTTTGCGCCAGGCGGCGCGAAACGCCGGATCCTCGGCATGTGCGAGGATCATGGCATCCTTGCGCGGGATGACAGCCTGATAGCAATAGCGGTTCAGCGCCCAAGCCTGCATCTCGGTCCTCGACAGCGCACCGCTGGTCATCCTGTGATGGAAAGGATGGCGGTTGTGATAGCGCTCGGCACCGACCTGCCGCAGCACGGCTTCGAGCTCGCTGGAGGACAGGCCGTTCCTGGCCGCGTCGTGGAAATCGTTCAAAATTCCATCTCCATCCCGTCGCGGGCGACTTCCCAGCCAGCCGCTTTGACCGCTGCGTGTTCGGCGGAATTCTCGTCCAGAACAGGATTGGTGTTGTTGATATGGACGAAGACACGGCGTCCGATCCTCACATCGGCCAAGCCGGCGATCGAACCCGCGTCTCCCGACATTGCCAGATGCCCCATGCGCGCACCGGTTTTTTGACCGACGCCGGCAGCAATCATCTCGTCGTCCATGTAGACCGTGCCGTCGAACAGAAGGCAGGCGGCATTGGCTAGGCGCGCGCGCAAGGTCGCATCGATGCGCGCGCAGCCCGGTATATAGAAGACGGAGCCGCGCCGGCCGGCGCCGGCGATACGGACGCCAATCGTGTCGCCGGCGTCGGAGCTGAAATTGGCGTCCGGCTGGCTTCTTTCCTCGAGATAGAGCGCTATCTTCCCGGGCACGGGAAAGCTCTCGACAGCAACGCCGGTGTCGTGGCCGTCTGCATCGCAGATCGCCAGTTCTTCTCCCGGCGGTAAGATGCGTCGCGGCACGAGCGACGGATCGAGAACATTGAAAATCGAATTCGCCTCCAGCGTCGCCAGAACCTGTGTCGTTGCATAGATAGCGAAAGGCTGCCGCTCACGCAGGCTGAGCAGGCCGGCGACATGATCGACATCGGCATTGGTCAGCACCACCGCACGGATAGGCGTCGAACGCAGCGGCGCATCGAGCGCGGGCTGCAATTCGGGCGTTTGCGCAATCTGTTGGCGAATATCGGGCGAGGCGTTGAAGAGAACCCAGCCGGCCCCGTCCGCTGACGCGGCGATGCTTGATTGGGTTCGCGAATGCACGCCAGCCACCCCGCTGCGAGCCGCGCGGCTCAGGCGATAGTTGCAATTCCATTGCGGAAAGCCGCCGCCTGCCGCCGAGCCGATGATCTTCAAGCGCATTGCAATGCCCGCTCTGCGGCTTGTTCAACCAGCAGGAAATTTTCGGCCGTGAATGGCTTCGCGCCCGCGTCGAACGCGTCAACGCCTTCCACGAAGATCTCACGCGGCAAGAAAGTGCGTGTCCCCGTTGCCAGGGACACGCACCTCTGCGGCCTACTTCTTGGGAGGAATTTCAGCAGGCAGATACCGCGAAATTTCGAAGCCCGCAGCGACTTGGCACATGGTCGGTTTTGTCCAGCTCTTCTTCATGGCATTTCTCCTCTTCTACCAGCCCGAAGGGGCCGATCCTTTTCTCAGTCAACCATTGCTGGGCACCATTGCAATGGCTCGTCCATCAGCTCTCAAAATGGACAAATGAAACGGTAGGTTCTGAAAAATCGAAAAACAAGACGATCGAAATAACAATGCTCATGCTTCAATTGCTGATCACGTAAGGCTTCTTCTCCTCCAGCGGAAGGTTTGCACGCTCCCATCCATCGGCGCCGAGCGGATACCAGATCACCGAACTGTAGCCCCATTCGACGGCCCGTTTCGCGGCATTCCAGGACATCCAGCAATTCGTCATGCAATAGAACAGGATAGCGCGCGACTTGTCGGCACCGGCTTCGGCCGCGAGGCCTTGGCGAAAATAGCTGGCGGTCTCCTCGGAGATAGCGCCGTAACCGACGTTGGCCAGCCAGATGCTGCCCGGGATGTCCTTTCTGATCGCCTCTCTCCAAATCGTTCCTGCCGGCAAATTGGCCGGCTTCGGCGTGTTCGGCATGACGTCGAAGAACACCGCCTTCTTCTCCCGCCACAGCGCCTCGGCCTCTGCCGTCGTCACCACGCTCGCACCTTGCAGCGTCTGCGGCACCGGCGCCCGATATTCGTCCATCCGGTAGCCGCCGGGCTCGGCGATATCGCCAGCCCACATCGGTTCGGTCAGACTGAGAAGGCCCGCAGCGACCAGCAAAATCGTCTCCTTTCCCTTCATACCGGCATCGTCATTGCGTGATCGGATTATCGTGTTCGTCGATCAGCGGCACATTGTAGTCCAGCAGGATCCTGTTGATCTCCGCCTGGTTTTCCCTGATCACCCGGTTGAGCGACCGCTTCCATTCCTGGTCGGATGGACGCACGCCCATGGTGATACGATAGGACATGCGCGAGCCGGTTTTTTCCTTCACCAGCGGAACGATCGTGAGGTCGGCGCCGAGTTCCTTGGCATAGTAGCCTGCCATCGGTCCCCAAATGACCGCCGCGTCGATCTTGCCGGCGAGCATGTCCTTGATCATGACCTCCCCCATGGAAGGGGTGAGGCGCGTATCCACCGCCAAGGGATAGATTTTTGCCGTTCGCAAGAGCTTGTTGGCAGCCATGTTGGCAGTCGGCGGCGTGCTTTCGACGACACCGATCTTCTTGCCGGTGAGTTTCGGATCCTCGATCGTCTCGACGCCTTCCATGCCGTTGCCCTTCGGGTGCACCAGCACATAGGAGGAGCGATAGTAGGCGTTGGTGTTCTGCACCAGTTCATCGCCCTGGGCATAGCCCATGATGATGTCGCATCGGTTGGCCGCCAGCGTGTTGCGCACGAAGCCGGCGACAAGAGGAAACCACGTGTAGGCGACGGACTTCCGACCGGTTTTCGCTGCAACCAGTTCGGCCAGCTTGTTTTCGAAGCCTTCGCCGCTCTTGTCGGTGAAAGGCATGTTCGAAGGATCGGCGCAGACGCGCAGAATATCGGGGTCGACCAGTTCTCCTGCGGCACCAAGGCCGGCGTCCTGCGCCTGGGCGTTCGAAGGCGGCAAGGCGAGTGCGCCGACGATCGACAGCACAAAACGCAGCTTCAACGCATCACGGCCAGTCATATCATCCACCCATACAGGATGCTTCGGCATCCTTCGCTGCTTGTGGCTTGTCTGCTTTCTTCGGCGGTCTGCCGCGGGGCGCCGCACCGTCGGCGCGGGCGCGGAGGTAGACGTAGAGATCGTCCATGTAGCAATAGACGTTCTTGTTGTCGCCAAAGGCAGGCATGACATTCTCCTTGCCGCCGCCGACATTCTTGCGGCCTTCGGCGACAATCGAGAGGAACGTGCCGTAATCCATGGTTTTCAGGCTGTTGACCAGGGCCGGCGCATAGCTCGAACCGGTGCCGTCCGGTCCGTGACAGACATGGCAATCGGAGTGATAGCGGCGATAACCGCTGAACGTGTACCAATCCACGGTTCCGTTTTCGATCTTGTAGGTCGGGTTTCCGTCCGCGTCGAAATGTTTGCCGGCCTCTTCCGTCACCGCCTTGGCTTTTTCCGCGCTGTCCTCGGCCTGCGCGAGACTTGAGCTTGCCAGAGGCAGCAGAGCCAGGGCGAGGGCGGAAATTACAATGCGAACGGACATTCAGTATCTTCCTTCATTTGCCACGGACACGGGCTTTTCTGTCGTGAAGCGGCATTGATCGATGTTTTGGGGCGCGGCGAAATCGAGAGCCCGGTCCTGGCTTCCCGGTGATCCGGGCTCTCGCTTTTCAAGCCTTGGTCTTTTCACAAGACCCGAGGCGTGTGCCTAAGGTTCCCGAGTGTCAGTCCGGGAGACCGAAGACGGTGAGCTGACCGCCCAGCGTCGTGTAGTCGGCCAGTGCTGCGTAGCCACCGACCGCTCCCAGACCAGCAGTCCCAACGACCGCAGTCTCGTCGCCTTGCTCACGGCCCTGATCGACGGCGCCATGCCAGGCAGCGGCGTTTTCGGGCGAAAGCAGTCCACCTGCCAGACCGATACCGGCCCATCCGCCGACGCCGGACAGAACGGCGATGTACTGCTTGCCGCCATGCTCGTAGGCCGTGATGTTGCCGATGATGCCGGACGGGGTCTTGAACTTGTAGAGTTCATTCCCGTCATGATCGACCGCCTTGATGTAGCCCTCGAGCGTGCCGTAGAAGACGACGTCGCCGTCGGTTGCCAGCGCGCCCGACCACACCGAGAACTTCTCGGGCTTCGACCAGACGATCTCGCCCTTGGCAGCATCCCAGGCAATGAAGTTGCCCATGTGGTCGGCTCCAGGGGGAGGATACATCGACACGGTGGCGCCCACGTAAGGCTGACCGGCAGTGTAGCTCACCTTATAAGGCTCATAGTCCATGCAGACATGGTTTGTCGGCACGTAGAACAGGCCGGTCTTCGGCGAATAGGCCGCCGGTTGCTGGTCCTTGGTTCCAAGCGCCGCCGGGCAGATGCCCGTCGTGTTGGTGTCTTCGCCGTTCGCCTGGGTCGAATATTTGGCCACGACCTGCGGGCGGCCATACTGGTCGCTGCTGGGGTCCATGTTGACTTCCGTCGCCCAGTTCACTGCCGGATCGTATTTCTTGGCGACGAGAAGTTCGCCACTGGCGCGATCCATGGTGTAGGCAAAGCCATTGCGGTCGAAATGCACCAGCACGTCGCGCTTGGCGCCGCCGACCTCCATGCCATCGACGAGAATCATCTCGTTGATGCCGTCAAAGTCCCATTCGTCATGCGGGGTCATCTGGTAGAGCCATTTGGCAACACCAGTATCCGCATCGCGAGCCATGATTGTCATGGACCAGCGATTGTCGCCTGGGCGCTGGACCGGGTTCCATGTCGAGGGATTGCCGGTACCATAGTAAACCAGGTTCAGCTTGGGATCATAGGAATACCATCCCCATGTCGTGCCGCCGCCTGTCTTCCACTGCTCGCCTTCCCAGGTGTTCGTGCCGGAATCCTTTCCGACAGGTTTGCCGAGATGGGTGGTCTTCTCGGGATCGATCAGGGTGTCTGCGTCCGGACCTTCCGAATAGGCTTTCCAGGCGAGCTTGCCATCTGCCAGATTGTAGGCGGCCAACCAGCCGCGAACGCCGAATTCAGCGCCGGAGACGCCGACCAGCACCTTGTCCTTGACGACTACGGGTGCTGACGTGCCGGATTCGCCCTTTCCGCCGTCGGTCTGCTCGCCGTTCTTGACTGACCAGACGACCTTGCCGGTCTTGGCATCGAGCGCCACGACGGTGGTGTCGGCCTGGTTTAGAATGATCTTGCCGTCACCATAGGCGACGCCACGATTGACCGTGTCGCAGCACATGATCCCAATAACATTGGGGTCTTGCTTGGGCTCGTATTTCCAGAGGATCTTTCCGTCATTGTTGAGATCGAGAGCATAGACGGTGTTCGGGAACGGCGCGTGGACATACATCACATCGCCGATAATCAGCGGCCCGCCTTCATGGCCGCGCAGCACGCCAGTGGAGAAGCTCCACTTGACCTGCAGGTTCTTCACGTTGTCCTTGGTGATCTGGTTAAGTTTGGAAAAGCGGGTGTTGGCGTAGTCACCCGTCTGCATCACCCAGTCCTTGGGGTTTTCGGCCATTTTCATTAGTTCTTCATTGGCCGACGTCATGTGGACCGCGCCGAACGACATGAGCGCCGCGGTCGTTAGTAGGTAGGCAGTTTTCGCAAATACACGCATCAAAGTCCTCCCAGGGTTCACAATGACGAATCGTCCGTTGAGCCCACGAGGGCTTGCCCAAGCGATTCATGTGGGGGAAGTATTTCCGGCAGCGTGTCACGACCTAAGCCGAATGAGCAGAGGGCACCGTTACTGCCCATCCCACTTGGCCTACGAAAGACTGTCGCCGCTCCCTAATGACGGTGACGCCCTTGAAGCCGGAAACAGGATGAAGCTATGTCATCCCCAAGCGGAAGGCAAGAAAAATCACTTCCGTCTATGTTGCACTGCAATATAGAGAAATAGATATGAAAAAACTCATACAGAAAGCTATTGATCGACTGTGAATGAGGCTGGATTTATATAAGTTACCCAATTTTGCGTATTTTTTGGACGGAATGTATTAAGTTTTATTTATGAATATTCATTGGATCGTGTAAAATTAAGTATGCGCGTGTCGCTCGGGGTGCCGATAGTGGAGGAGACATGAAATGAAGGTCGGCACCGGGATTCGGAGGGGGTGATCGTGTCGTCGAGGAGGCCTTTTGCCGGCCGGCACGGCCCTGCTCCTTTGGTACTATACGGCCTGCATGAGAACTTGACTGGCGTGGTGGCACGAGGCCAACTGGTGCTGTGATCCGTCTCGATCCATCGGGCTCGATCTGTCACGTCCGGGCCAAACGGAGGGTTCCCCATGCTCAGATATGTCGGCTTTTCGACCTTGCCGCTGTTGCTCACATCGGCCCTGGCCTTCGCCAATCCGGCCGGCGCCGCCGGAGATTATCCGACGGTGACGGTTGTCGACTATGTGCTCGGCTGCATGCAGACGAATGGCCAGACACGTCGGGCGCTGGAGAGCTGTTCCTGCTCGATCGACGTCATCGCCTCGATCCTTCCGTTCGAGGATTATGAAAGGGCCGAGACCTTCAAGAGCATGTCCCTGACGACAGGGGAGCGTTCGGGACTGTTTCGCGAAAGCGCGCCGGCAAAAGCCGCGAGCACGGAACTGAAGCGCGCGCAGGCGGAAGCCGACGTGCGCTGCTTTTAAACGCGTTGCGCACGCGGCTTCGAGGCTTCAGAGCCCCGTAGCCTCCAGTGGCCATTGATTGCGAAATACCTTGCCATCCGTATCGATCGCTTCGACCTGGATTTCGCCGTTGCCGTGCGCCTTGAAATCGAACCGGAAATTGGGATCTTCCGAAATCGATATTCCACCTTCCATCGAGAGAATCGGCCGGTCTGCCTGCGAGATCGATAGTTTCTGAACAAAATGCGCGGGGATGAAATACTGGGTCAGCGGATTGCGCTGCAGGCCAGAATTGTTCGGGTGCCGGATCATCAACTGCAATTCCTGTGCCTTTGTCATCGTCTCTTGAGGCGGGAATTGGCGCAGCTTCATCTGCCCCATCGTCGCCAGCGCCTCGTCCTGGTTCTTGACCGCCGGGGCTGAGCATCCACCTGACGCCTTGACGAAGGTCTGGGCCATGTGAAGCTCGCCGCCCTGCGTCTCTGCTATGGCACGCAGATAGGAATAGTCGTTGACGCGCACGCGCGTCGACAGATGCGTCACGCCGGCGTCCTTGCCGATCTGGAACGTCGCCGCCACCGGCGCCGGATTGACATCGATGATCAAGGTGACGGATTTGATGCCGTCGGGCGCCTTGGCGAGGTCGATATAGATGTCGACGGGCACGATGGCGGCATCCTGCGCCCGCTTCGGCGCCTCGATCCTGACGACGCCGCTATCGACCAGAATTGCCCGATCGCCGAACACGTCGCCTTTCAGATCCTGCCAGATTCTGTCCGAAGATGCTGTTGTTTGCTGCGCGTTGGCGGCTCCGGAGGAACCAAAGAGCGTGCCGACGGCCAAGACGATTGCGGCGAAGATGGCCGCGAGCGGCAAGGCGGGCTGCCGGCTCCGGTAAGCGTGGTTCTGCATTTCAATGCCTCACCAATGTCAGAGAGGTGGTGCCCAGGCCGATGTCGAGGATAAGCCTTCGACGATGTGTTGGCAAATCGATCGACCTCGTCCACGTCCAGCGCTTGTCGGTGTGATCTATTCCCATTCGAGTTCGGCAAAGGCGGCGGTTGCATTGCGCTCATTATACTCGTCGAATAGACGCCACTTGCCCCGTTCGCTTGCGCCCGCGGTCTTGACGGACTCGCTGAGCGGCATCCCGTCGGCGATCGCCCTGCGAATATCGCGCGCCAGAACCTCGAAATAGCGCCGCTCCGCCGTCAGCGCCTCCGGCCAGTCGGCCGGCACCGGGCCATGACCCGGCACGGCGCGCGCGGCGCCGATCGCGGCGAGCGCATCCATCTGGCGAAGCCAGCCAAGCAGCGATCCGTCGAGCGTCGGCAAGGAACCGACGAAAACGAGATCGCCGGCAAACAGCGTGCGGGTCGCGCTGTCGAAGACGGTCAGGTCGTTGTCGGTGTGCGCCGCTTTCCATGCCTGCAATTCGAGCACGCGCCCGCCGAGGTCGAGCTGCAGGCGATCATCGACCAGCATCGTCGGCGGTATGATCTCGACCCCTTTCATGAGCGCGTCGCCGATCTGTTGGCGAAAGCTTTGCAGGTAGAACGCGCCGCGCGCCTCAAGCGCGCGCGGCAGATTGTGATGGCCGACGATGGTCGCGCCGATCTCCCGGAATGCCGCGTTGCCGAAGATGTGGTCGGGGTGCATGTGGGTGTTGATCAGGTAGCGAACCGGCTTGGGGCTTATTTTGCCGATCGCGGCGATGAAGGCGTTCGCCTCGACCATGCTGCCGCCGCTGTCGATGACGGCAACGGCATCGGTCCCGACGACGACGCCCAGGTTCGAGATCGCGCCCTGGTTGGCGGCGTTCATCAATTCATCCACGCCCTGGAAAGCGAAGACGCCGTCGGCGACGTTCCTGACCGTGAATTCAAGGCCGCCGGCAGCGGCAAGAGCGGCGCGCCCGAGGCAACAGGGCAGCATCGCGGCGCTAACCGCGGTGCAGGCGAAGCCGCTCACAAGCTTGCGTCGTACCCTGTCGATCGGCATGGCTTCCCCCGATATGCATTCGAGCTGTAAGGCGATCAGACCACGCCCGGAAATTTTTGGTGGAAAGACCGCAAAAGGTCGCTCATCACCTGTGGATTGCGATAGTGCCGCGGCAGCCTTACGTCGAACATGCCGAGCACATGGGCTGGCCGCTGCGCGAGCACGATGATGCGATCCGACAGCATCAGCGCCTCGCGTAGATTGTGCGTTACCATCAGGGCGGTCGTAGGCCGCGCCGACCACACGGTCAAAAGCAGGTGCCGAAGCCGCTCGGCGGTCCGTTCGTCGAGCGAGGCAAAAGGTTCGTCCAGGAAAAGCACCGCCGGTTCGGTGGCGAAGGCCCTGGCAAGGGCTGCCCTGCGCGCAAGGCCGAGCGAAAGCTCCGCCGGATAGAGCGAGCGCATGCCGGCGAGGCCGAGCGTGTCGAACAGCCCGTCGAGGTTCTTCGTTCTCAGGCTTTTCGGTAGCGCCAGCCTGACATTCTGCTCAACTGTCCGCCACGGCAGCAAGATCGGCTCCTGGAACACGGCGGCGATCCGGTTGGAGCCGCCTTCAGGCAGTTGGAAGGAGCCGGAAAAGTCTTTGTCCAATCCAAGCAGGATGCGCAGCGTCGTGGTCTTGCCGCAGCCCGACGGCCCCAGCAGGCAGGCGAATTCGCCTTGCCGAACCTCGAAGGAAAGGTCCTGGAGCGCCGTGATCGAGACGCCTTGCGCGGACCTGAAGGTCTTCTCGGCGATGTCGACCCTAAGCGGGACGACGGCGCCAACGGGTTGCATGTCGTTCAACGGGCTGCACCACAAGAAGTTCGATGACAAGCATCACCGCCACGAAAGCCAGCGTGTAGGCAAGAATGGCGGCGACGTCGAAGAGCTGGAAATAAAGATAGATCTGGAAGCCGACGCCATTGGAGCGGCCGAGCAGCTCGACCACCAGGACGATCTTCCAGATGAGGGCGATGCCGGATCGTGAGGCGGCGGCAAGATAGGGCTGCAACTGCGGCAGCAGGACGTGGCGGATGCGGTCGAGGAGACCGAAGCGGTAGACGGCGGCCATTTCGGCGTAGTTCGGATCAAGCGCCCTGGCGCCTTCGCGCATCGTCACCACCACATTCGGGATCTTGTTCACGGCAACCGCGCCAATCGCCGCCGCCTCGTTGAGGCCGAACCAGATGTAGGCGAGCACGATGACCACCAGCGCGGGGATGTTGAGAAACAGGATCACCCAGGGACTGAAGAACCGGTCCGCGCTGCGGTAGCTGCCGAGGGCAACGCCGATGACCGAGCCAACCACCATCGCGATGACATAAGCTGCGGCAACCCGGCCAAGTGTCGCGCCGAGATGGTAGAAAAGGTCGCCGCTCGCCGCTTCTGCGAGCAGCACCTGCCAGACCTGTCCCGGCCCTGGAAAGGCACGGCTCGGCCAGGCATTTGCCGCAAAACCCCACAGCAGGCAAAGCCCGAGCAGAGAGACCGCGACCGTCAGCACGGGTGTCAGCGCCGTTGCAAGGCTGGACTGGCTGCCTGCTGCAGCGCCAGGCGTGCGATCGCCGGTGTCAGGTGCGGTCATTTCGGGGGTTCCTGCCAGAACGTGCCGGGCGCCATCTCCGGCGCGCGGCCGACCAGCTTTTCGCCGCCGATCTCGGCCAGCACGCGGTAGAGTTTGCCTGCGTCGGCCGCATCCTCGGCGACGGGGCGTCTGGGAATGCCTTCGCGATAGCGGTCACGCAGTTTGGCCAATTCCTCGCCTTGCGCGCGGATAATCGGCGCAAGGCGCAGCCACTCATCGTCGGATTTGGCCAGCAAGTCCTTGGACTGCGCGGAAGCCTTGATGAAGCCCCGGACGGTGGCCAGATTTTCGCTCGCCCATTTGTCATGAAAGACATAGCCGAGCGCCGACACGGCGCCCGAGGCCCCGAGCGCTTTCGCCGCATCATCCGCGCCGATCAGCCGACGAAAGCCGTTGGCCTCGAGCCGGGCGCAAAAATGCCAGAAATTGAGCACCGCATCGAGTTCGCCTTGCATCGCCTTTTCCGAAATCAGCGGCGGCGCGCCAAAGACGATGTCGCTGGTTGCCGGCAGGTCGAGGCCGTGATCGCGTCTGGCCAGCGCCTGGATCAGCAGCCAGCTTTTATCGAGAGGCCCGCCGGCGACGCCGATCTTTTTTCCCTTGAGATCGGCGATTGTCCGGATCGGCGATTGCTCCTTCACCATGATCGCCCCGACGGCGGTCGAATAGGGGACCAATGTGAGGTCGACGCCTTCCGAGCGCTGGCGCGAGACCCACAACCAGTCGGAGACGATCATGTCGATCGCGCCGGCCAGAATCGCGACGTTGGTTGCATCCTCGCCGGCGAAATCGACGATCTCCAGATCGATGCCGTTGGCTGCATCGAACTTGTGCTGCTTCATGGTGTCAAGCGCCCAGCTCACGGTGCCGAACTTCAGCACGCCGATGCGAACCTTGCCCATGGCGAAGGAGGGGGTCGTGGCGAAGGAGGGCCTTGAGACAAGCGCCGCGGCTGTTCCAAGAGCTGCCAGACGGAGCGTTCCTCGACGCGAAATCATCATGATGCCTCCTCCCGGGCCAGGATAAGCCGGGCGCCGATCAGATCGCACGGTCCTTGCTCGGCGAAGCGCATTTCCAGCGCTTGACCTTGAGGGTCGGGTGTTCCTGCGACCATTTCGCGATTTCGCTGGGCGCCAGCATCATACATTGGAACAGAGAGCCACGGCTCTCGAAATAGAGATGTTCGTCTCGGCAGTTGCCCGGATTGGCAATCAGGCAAACCGTTAGTATGAGGTCGACCATATCCATTCAGCACCTCTTGCGCGCTTGAAGACGCCCGCTTCGGCGAGATCCGGCTCGATCTGCGAGCCTGGACAAAATCGCCAACTGCCGGAGTCCCGAGGTGCCCATGGAAAACCGGAATGGTTTTAGGCTACGCGTTCGCCCAATGGCCGTCAACAAAGGCGAATGGACGGGGCGCCGAAGCCTGAAACAAAAAAACCCGCCTCGGCGGCGGGTTGTTGACGCAAATCAGCATCATGAATAAATTCCTAGCATAGCTGCCGTCACAAAGCAATGAAAATACGAGGGCAATCGCTTCAGGTTGCACTCCTCTTGCCCAGTCTTCCAGCGTTGGTGGTTGGCGAAAGCCGAAGCGGCGTCCAATCTCCCACCTTGCGGGGGAGATAGGCAGCTTCGCTGACCGCGCCACGATCGGCAATTGGTCTGAAGCGATTGCCCTGAACTTCAGTATGGTTGACATCCCTCGTCTGCCGGGTAGCTTCCAAGATGCAGGCGTTGCAACTCCACAAGGGGAGAAGTTTTCGCTCTGCCATAAAACGACGCATGCCGATGATCAAAACAACGGCCTGCGCAAATCGTCCAGGGCACCTTGACGATCAATGAGGAAATGCCATGCGTGCAATCGCATTTTTCGCCGTCGTGTCCGTTGCGACGTTTATCACGAACCAATCTCAGGCGCAGGATGCCGCCGCGGGTGAAAAGGTCTTCGCCAAATGCAAGGCCTGCCACGTCGTCGACGAGGACAAGAACAAGATCGGTCCGTCGTTGAGCGGCGTTATCGGCCGGACGGCCGGCACGCATCCGGGGTTCAAGTATTCCAAACCCATGACCGAGGCGGGGGGATCCGGCGTCAAATGGGACGAAGCCACGCTGACGACCTATCTTCGCGATCCCAAGGCCATGATCAAAGGCACAAAGATGGCGTTTCCCGGCCTCAAGAAGGACGAGGATCTTGCCAACGTCATCGCCTATCTGAAGCAATTCTCCAAATAACCCGGTTTTTCCGTTAGGAAATAACCCGGTTTTTCCGCAGGAAATAACCCGGTTCTTCCGCACGAAGTAACGCGACTTCGCCGGCCGTTCGAAACTGCGTTCGGCCGGCGCCCTCCCTGGTGGTTGGCGCCGCCGGTCAAGCGGCGTCTTGCAGCCTCTGCATGGCGGACGGCAGGTCGAGCAGACCGTCGCAAACGAGGTCGGCGCCAAGCTCTTCAACGGCAATCTGGGTGTAGCCGCCACGCAGCAGGATGACGGGCATGCCGGCGGCGCGCGCGGCGGCCACGTCGGCGCTGCTGTCTCCGACCATCAACGTGTCACGCGGTTCGACCTGAAGCTGGTCGAGCGCCAGCAGCAGAGCGTCGGGCGCCGGTTTCAGGCATGTCACCGCATCTCCGCCGACGATCGCGCCGAGATAGTCCGTCAGCCCGAAATGCAGCAGGATTTCCCGAGCCGCCAACTGCGGCTTGTTGGTCACCACGCCCATGGCTATTCCGCTCAAGTGGAAGTGCGTGAGAACCTCCCTGACGCCAGGCATCAGCTTTGTCAGGCCGGTCAGATGTCTGCGGTAGATCGGCGCCATGACGCGGTTGGCCTCATCGAGCGCGCTGCCGAGAAGCGGCGTGCCGGAAGTCGCGAAGGCTCGCTCGATCAGTTTCCTGACGCCGCCGCCGATCATGGCCTTGACTTGCTCCAGGCGCAGCGGCGGCAGATCGCGGCCGGCCAGCAACTCGTTGACTGCGGCCGTTATATCAGGCGCCGAATCAACCAGCGTGCCGTCGAGATCGAATAGGATTGCCTTCGGCGATCGAAACGGCCTGCCCATGCCGACGTTCATGCGGCGTCCTTCCACTTGATCGAGCAGCCGATCGAAGCGATCTGGTCCAGCGGTCCGTCGCCGGTTCGGGCAATTTGCTTCATCGCCTCGAACAGGTCGCGTCTCAGCCCGGGCGGTCCGGCGTCGCGTCGCGCCGCGTCCAGCCGGCCGCGATATTGCAGCGTCAACTCGCTGTTGAGCCCGAAGAAATCCGGAGTGCAAACGGCTCCGTAGGCACGCGCCACCGTCTGGCGTTCGTCGTGGAGGTAGGGGAAAGTGAAGCCGTTCGTCCTGGCGAAGAGCTTCATGTTGTCGAAGGAATCATCGGGGTAGGCGTCGGCATCGTTGGCGTTGATCGCGACAAAGCCGATGCCTTGCGCCTTGAGGTCGTTGGCGTCGCGGACGATGCGTGAAATCACCGCCTTCACATAGGGACAGTGGTTGCAGATGAAGGCCACCACCAGCCCGTTCGGGCCGGCGTGGCTGAAGATCGAATGCGATTTGCCGTCGACGCCGGGCAAAACGGCATCGATGGCTTGCCAGCCGAAATCGCAGACAGGTGGGATTGCCGCCATATTTGCCCTCCGACGTGATGGTTTACGCAGCTTTCCGGATCGCCCCGTCGGCCGCCTGCCTGATGGCGTCGATATTGGCGCGATAGGCGGCCTCGGTGCCACCCCTAAAGATTGCCGAGCCGGCGACCAGCACATTGGCGCCGGCCGCGGTGACCAGCGGAGCGGTCTCGGGCGTGACGCCGCCGTCGATCTCGATGTCGATCGGACGGTGGCCGATCAGCGCCTTGACCCGCCTGACCTTGTCGACGACAGCCGAAATGAACGCCTGGCCGCCGAAGCCCGGATTGACCGTCATCAGAAGCACCAGATCGAGCCGATCGAGCACATATTCGATGACGCTTTCCGGTGTCGACGGGTTCAGCGACACACCGGCCTTCTTGCCGAGATTCCTGATTGCCTGCAGCGAACGGTCGAGATGCGGCCCGGCCTCGGCATGCACCGTGATGATGTCGCAGCCGGCATCGGCGAAGGCGGCGAGATAGGCGTCGGCCGGCGCGATCATCAGATGGCAGTCGAAGATCTTGTCCGTTCGATCACGGATCGCCTTGATCACCGGCGGACCGAAGGTGATGTTGGGCACGAAATGGCCATCCATCACGTCGAGATGGATCCAGTCGGCGCCCGCCCGGACGACCGTTTCGACCTCGTCGCCGAGCCGCGAGAAGTCCGCAGAAAGCACCGAGGGCGCGATGATTGTCTTGGTACCCATGGTCGTCGGCTCCCATTCTATCTTCCGTTTCCGGTCGCTGCACACCAACCGGCGTCGTCTTGTCAGCGCGCCTTCGTCTCCGGTTCGCCTTCGAGCTTACCTTCCGCGAACACGCGGCTGCCGCGAATATCGGATTCCTCAATGGTGATAAGGTCGGTTTTCGTCAACGCCCGGTCGCGCGACGCGAAAAGCCGGTTGGCTTGCCGAAGCCGCGCCCGGTCGAGCCCATTGCGGACCGAGCGGGCGTTGGAGAAATGCGGCAGCCGCATGCGGATCGGGAGATACTCTTCGAGCGCCTTGGCCGCCGCCTCGCTGAGACGGTAATTCTGTTCCGCCAGCATGATCTCGGCGATCGATTTGAGCTCGCCGACGCCGTAGTCGGGAAAATCGAGGTGGTGGGCGATGCGCGAGCGCATGCCGGGATTGCTGTCGAAGAAGCGGTCCATCTTGTTCTTGTAGCCGGCAAGAATCACAACCAGATCGTCACGGTTGTTCTCCATGCATTGCAGCAGGATTTCGATCGATTCCTGGCCGTAGTCGCGTTCGTTCTCGGGCTTGTAGAGATAGTAGGCCTCGTCGATGAAAAGCACCCCGCCCATGGCGTGCTTGATCACCTCGCGGGTCTTGGGCGCGGTGTGGCCGACATACTGGCCGACGAGATCGTCTCGCGTCACCGCGACCATGTGGCCTTCGCGGACATAGCCGAGACGATGCAGGATTTCGGCCATCCTCAGCGCCACGGTGGTCTTTCCGGTGCCGGGATTTCCCGTAAAGTTCATGTGCAGCGTCGGCGCGCCCGAGGTCAGCCCGAACTTGCGGCGAAGCCGGTCGACCAGGAGCAGCGCCGCGATCTCGCGGATGCGGGTCTTGATCGGCTTCAGGCCAACGAGCTCGCGGTCGAGCTTGTCCATCACCTCGTCGATGTTGGACGCCTCGAACTCGGCCTGCAGATCGACCGATTCGTCCTGCGCGGCAGCGCCCTTTGCTATCGCGTCCAGCATGGTTTCGCCTAGCTCCGCTCGCCTTCGGGCCTGTCGGTCGCATAAGGCACGATCGAATAGCCCTGGCTGCGGCCGTCGCGCTCCTGGCGCAGCAGCCGGAACCCGGGTTCGCTGGGCGGTCGGTTGACGATGAACGACATGCGCGGCGCTTCCCAGCCCTTGGTCGAATCGAAGGCGGTGACCCGGACATACATGTTGGCCATGGCTTTCCGGCAATTGTTGATTTCAAGCAGGATGCCCGCCGGGTCCTTCAGGTCGAACATCGGGTTGCCGTACATTTCCCAATAAGTGTTTCGCGGATGCGGATCGTCCGTGTACTCGACGCTGACCGCCCAGTGGTTTTTCAGCGCGTATTTGATCTGCGCCGAAATCTGCTCATCGGTCAGGTCGGGCAGGAACGAAAACTGTCCCTGCGTGACCTTGTTTCCCGGATTGGTCATCATGGCGACGGTTCCTTTCGTCTAGAAGCTGGGCGTTGCGGTTGGCACGAAGTCGGCCGTGTCGGTCGATTCGTAGTTGAAAGTGACGTCCTTCCAGGTCTCCAGGGCCGCCTTCAGCGGCGTGCACCATCTGGCCGCCTGTTCGAGGATTATGGTCCCCTCGCGCAGATAGTCGCGGCCCTCGTTGCGGGCTAGGATCATCGCCTCCAACGCGACGCGATTGGCCGTCGCGCCGGCCTGGATGCCGTCCGGATGGCCGATCGTGCCGCCGCCGAACTGCAGGATGACGTCCTCGCCGAGATAATGGATCAACTGGTGCATCTGGCCGGCATGGATGCCGCCGGAGGCGACGGGCATCACCTTGTTGAGCGAGGCCCAGTCCTGATCGAAGAACAGCCCGGTTTCGAGGTTCTGCGGTGTGCGCTCCTCGCGCAGCGTGTCATAAAACCCCTTGATCATCAGCGGGTCGCCTTCCAGCTTGCCGACCACCGTGCCGGCATGGATGTGATCGACGCCGGCCATCCGCATCCATTTGCAGATGACGCGAAAATTCATGCCGTGGTTCTTCTGGCGCGAATAGGTCGAGTTGCCGGCGCGGTGCAGGTGCAGGATCATGTCGTTGCGGCGTGCCCACTTGGCCATCGACTGGATCGCCGTGTAGCCAATGACGAGGTCGATCATGACGATGCAGGAGCCAAGCTGTTTTGCGAATTCGGCGCGCTCGTACATCTCCTCCATCGTGCCGGCGGTGACGTTGAGATAATGGCCCTTGACTTCGCCGGTGGCGGCCGACGCCTTGTTCACAGCCTCCATGCAGTAGAGGAAGCGGTCGCGCCAGTGCATGAAGGGCTGCGAGTTGATGTTCTCGTCGTCCTTGACGAAGTCGAGGCCACCCTTCAGCGCCTCGTAGACGACGCGGCCGTAGTTGCGGCCTGACAGGCCAAGCTTCGGCTTCGTCGTCGCGCCGAGCAGCGGCCGGCCGAACTTGTCGAGCCGCTCCCGTTCCACCACGATGCCGGTCGCCGGGCCCTGGAAGGTTTTGAGGTAAGCCACCGGGATGCGCATATCCTCGAGCCGCAAGGCCTTGACCGCCTTGAAGCCGAACACGTTGCCGATGATCGATGCCGTCAGGTTGGCGATCGAGCCCGGCTCGAACAGGTCGAGGTCGTAGGCGATGTAGGCGAAGTACTGCTGCTCGGTCTTGGTGCCGGGACCTGTGTTCGGCACCGGCTCGGATTTGAACGCCTTGGCGCGGTAGAGCTCGCAGGCGGTCAGCCTGTCGGTCCACACCACGGTCCATGTCGCGGTCGAGGATTCACCGGCGATGGCGGCGGCCGCCTCCTCGTGGTCGACGCCGGGCTGCGGCGTGATCCGAAACATGGCGATCAGGTCGGTCTCCTTGGGCCGGTAGTCCGGCTCCCAGTAGCCCATCTTCTTGTAGGGGATGACGCCCGACTTGTAGCGTTCCTTGCCTTCCTTGAGCGTGCCTGCTGACGGCATGTCGATCTTGTTCATGACAGGTCTCCTGTGTGCCGCTCAGGCGGCTTTCGCGGTTGCGATTTGCGGGTCGAGTTTTCCCGCGGCATAACGTTTCGCCATCTCGTCCATGGCGATCACCCTGATCTTCGAGGCGTTGCCGGCGGTGCCAAAGCGTTCGAAGCGATCGCGGCAAAGGTCGCGCAAGGCGTCCATGGCGGGTTTCAGGAATTTGCGCGGATCGAATTCGCGCGGGTCCTCCGTCGCGACGCGGCGGAACTGCCCGGCCATGGCCATGCGACAATCGGTGTCGATGTTGACCTTGCGCACGCCGTAGCGGATGCCGCGCTCGATCTCCTCGACCGGAACGCCAAAGGTCTGGGGCATCTCGCCGCCATATTTGTTGATGATGTCCTGCAGTTCCTGCGGCACGGAGGAAGAGCCATGCATGACCAGATGCGTGTTGGGCAGCTTTTCGTGGATCGCCTCGATCACCTGCATGGCGAGGATGCCGCCGTCGGGCTTGCGGCTGAATTTGTAGGCGCCGTGCGAGGTGCCGCAGGCGATCGCCAGCGCGTCGACCTGGGTGGCGGTGACGAAGTCGACCGCCTGATCGGGATCGGTCAAAAGCTGGTCGTGGGAAAGCGCGCCTTCGGCGCCATGGCCGTCCTCGGCCTCGCCCTGGCCGGTTTCCAGCGAGCCGAGCACGCCGAGCTCGCCTTCGACGGAAGCGCCGACCCAATGCGCCATGCGGGCGACACGTTCGGTGATGGCGACGTTGTAGTCGTAGCTCGCCGGCGTCTTGGCATCCGCCATCAATGACCCGTCCATCATCACCGAGGTGAAGCCGTGGCGGATCGCCGAAAGGCAGGTGGCTTCGTTGTTGCCGTGATCCTGATGGATGCATAGCGGAATGGCCGGATGCATTTCGGTCAGCGCCTCCATCATCTTGGCCAGCATGATGTCGTTGGCATAGGAACGGGCGCCGCGTGACGCCTGGATGATGACCGGCGCGTCGCAGGCCTTGGCCGCCTCCATGATGGCAAGGCCTTGTTCCATGTTGTTGATGTTGAATGCCGGAACGCCGTAACCGTGCTCGGCGGCATGGTCGAGAAGCTGGCGAAGGGTGATGCGGGCCATTGTCGGGTCCTCTTAGCTGCGGAAGTTGGGCTAGATGATGAGCTTCAGCGCCGCTGCGGCGACGGCTTCGGGCGTGATGTCGAAATGCCGGTAGAGATCCGGGGCAGGGGCGCTGGCGCCGAAACCGGCCATGCCGACGAAAGCGCCGGTGTCGCCGACCCAGCGGTCCCAGCCGAGACGGGCGGCTGCCTCCACGGCAACGCGCGGCGCCGAACCGAGGACAGACTTGCGGTAGTCCGCATCCTGTTCCTCGAAAAGCTCCCAGCACGGCATCGAGACAACCGCGGCGGCGATGCCGTGCTCGGTCTCCAGCCGTTCGGCGGCGGTCACGGCGATCTCGACCTCCGAGCCGGTGGCGATCAGCGTCACGGCGCGGTGCTCGGCTGGCTCGCGCAGGATGTAAGCGCCCTGGCTCGACCGGTTCTCATCGCTGTGTGGCTCGTCGCTGAGTGCCTGACGCAGCATCGGCAGGTTCTGGCGCGAGAGCACCAGCACACTCGGCCGGTTCTTGCTCTTCAGCGCCAATTCCCAGCACTCCGCCGTTTCGATGATGTCGGCCGGACGAAAGACGTTGAGGTTCGGCGTGGCCCGCAGCATCGCCAGATGCTCGACCGGCTGGTGGGTCGGGCCATCCTCGCCGAGACCGATGGAATCATGCGTCATCACATAGACGACGCGCTGGCCCATCAGCGCCGAGAGCCGCATCGCGCCGCGCGCATAGTCGGCAAAGCACAGGAACGTGCCGCCATAAGGCACGAAACCGCCATGCAGTGCGATGCCGTTCATGGCCGCGGCCATGCCGTGCTCGCGGATGCCGTAGTGGATGTAACGGCCGGCATAGTCATCAGGCGCTATGCGATCCATGCCCTTGGTGATCGTCAGGTTCGAATGCGTCAGATCGGCGGAGCCGCCGACGGTCAGGTCGGTTGCGGCATTGATTGCGCCGAGCGCCATTTCGGAGGCTTTTCGCGTTGCAACCTTGGTCGCCTTCTCGACATGCTCCTTGCGAAACGCGCCGAGCGCTTCGAAGACCGCGTCGGGCAAGTCGCCGGCAACCGCGCTCTCGAAGGCCTCGCGCCGCGGCGAGGCGGCAAGCCGCTGCTCCCAGGCGTGCCGTGCCGCTTGCCCGCGCTCGGCAATCTCGCGCCAGGTGAAAAGGATGTCGTCCGGCACCTCGAACGGCGCGTAGGCCCAGCCGATGTTCTCGCGCGTCGCGGCGATCTCGGCATCGCCCAGCGGTGCGCCATGCGTCTTCTCCGAGCCGCCCAGATTGGGCGCGCCCTTGCCGATCACCGTGCGGCAGGCGATCAGGGACGGCCGGTCCGACTGCTGTGCTGCTTCGATTGCCGCAGCGACGGCTTCCGTGTCGTGGCCGTCCACCGATTGGACATGCCATCCGGCGGCTTTGAACCGGGCCGGCTGGTCCATCGATGTCGACAGCGAAGTCGGTCCGTCGATCGAGATCGCATTGTCGTCCCAGAAGACGATCAGCCGGGAGAGCTTCAGGTGACCGGCAAGGTCGATCGCCTCGTGGCTGATGCCTTCCTGCAGGCAGCCGTCGCCGGCGATCACGTAGGTGAAATGGTCGACGAGATCGGCGCCATGGCGGGCAGCAAGCATGCGCTCCGCCAGCGCCATGCCGACGGCGGTCGAAATGCCTTGTCCAAGCGGCCCGGTCGTCGTCTCGATGCCAAGCGCATGGCCATATTCCGGATGTCCGGCGGTACGGCTGCCCAGCTGGCGAAACCGCTGCAATTCCTCGATGCGCATGTCTTCAAAGCCGAGCAGATAATGCAGCGCATATTGCAGCATCGAACCGTGCCCGGCCGAAAGCACGAAGCGGTCGCGATCGGGCCAGTGGGGCGCCGACGGATCGATGTTGATGAAGCGGCTGAACAGCACCGTCGCGACATCGGCCATGCCCATCGGCATGCCCGGATGGCCGGAATTGGCCTTTTGGACGCTGTCCATCGCCAGTGCGCGAATGGCGTTCGCCATGTCCCGCTCCGAGACGGCGGCGACGGGCTTCAATGCTGCTGCTTGGCTGTTCATGGCGTCCTCCTCACGACACACGGTTCTTGCGTTCGATCAATTGCAGGATGAGCGGCGTCAGGATCAGCTGCATGGCAAGGTCGAGCTTGTTGCCTGGCACCACTATGGAATTCGGCCGCGACATGAACGAGTCGTGGATCATCGAAAGCAGGTAAGGGAAATCGATGCCGCGGGGATTGGCGAAGCGGATGACCAGCATCGACTCGTCGGGCGTCGGAATCCAGCGCGCGATGAACGGATTGGACGTGTCGACGATCGGCACGCGCTGGAAATTGATGGCGGTCTGCGAGAACTGCGGGACGATGTAACGGACATAGTCCGGCATGCGGCGCAGGATCACGTCCATCACCGCCTCGGTGGAATAGCCGCGCGTTGCGCGGTCGCGGTGGATCTTCTGGATCCATTCGAGATTTATGACCGGCACCACACCGATCCTAAGGTCGGCGTGCCTGGCCAGGTTGATCTTGTCGGTGACGACGCAGCCATGCAGGCCCTCGTAGAAGAGCAGGTCGCTCGGCGGGAATTCGCGCCATTCGGTAAAATGTCCCGGTGGCGTGCCGTACTGCTTCTCCTCGTCCTCGTCATGGATGTAGGTGCGGGTCTTTCCGGTTCCGCGGCGGCCATATTCCTCAAACACCTCTTCGAGGATTGCGAGTTCGTTGGCCTCGGCATTGAAGTGGGTGAAGTTCGGATTGCCGGCCTTCTCTTCCTCGGCCACCTTTGTCTTCATCGTGGCGCGGTCGTAGCGGTGAAAGGCATCGCCTTCGATGAAGGCGGCCTCGATGTTCTCGCGCCGGAAGATCAGATCGAAGATGCGCTTGACCGAGGTGGTGCCTGCGCCCGACGACCCGGTGATGGTGATGATGGGGTGCTTTGCCGACATGGTGCTCAGGCCCTGAACAGGCCGCGGCGGCTGAACAGCGGCGCACGCTCGCCGATGGCGCTGGGCTCGGTGTGGTAGCGGGTGATGCGCGCGACTTCCCGCGCCGATCCGAACACGACGGGCACGCGCTGATGCAGGCTCTCGGGTTCGATTTCGAGGATGCGGGTGATCGTATCGGTGGCGGCACCGGCCGCCTGTTCGATGAGATAGGCGATCGGGTTGGCCTCATAAACGAGGCGCAGCCGTCCCTGGCGGTAACCCTTGCGCTTGTCACCGGGATACAGAAATACACCGCCGCGCATCAGTATGCGGTAGCAGTCGGCGACCAAGGAGGCGATCCAGCGCATGTTGAAATCCTTCTCTCGTGGGCCTTCGATGCCTTCGAGGCAATCGTCGATGTAGAGCCGCACCGCCTCGTCCCAATGCCGGTAGTTGGCGGCGTTGATGGCGAATTCCTGGGTGCGCTGCGGGATGATCCGGCTCTCGTAGGCCTGGACGAAGGTGCCGAGCCTGGTCGAGAGAACGAAGACATGCGTACCGCTGCCGAGCGACAGAACCAGCGCCAGCTGCGGCCCGTAGATGAAGAAACCGGCGCCCAGCTGGTTCACGCCTGCCTGCAAAAAAGAGGCGGCCGGATTTCCGTCCGGCGCGCCAGTTGCAGGGAGGAGCGAGAAAATCGTTCCAATCGACACGTTGGTGTCGATGTTGGAGGAGCCGTCGAGCGGGTCGATGGCGATGGCGAGAGGCGCTTTGCTGTCGAGCAGGACCGGCTGCTCCAGTTCCTCGGAGGCGTAGAGCGCGACCGGAGCGTGGCGCATGGCGTCGAGGAAGATGTCGTCGGCGAAGATGTCGAGGTCCTTCTGGATGTCGCCGTCGGCATTGGCGCCGCGGGTCCCGGCAAAGGCGGTGCCGAGCACCCCCTGATTGATGGTGTTGCGGATCTTGGTTGCGGCCTGCGTCAACTGGCGGACAGTCGCAACGACCGCGGAGCGCAGCTCGTCCGGCTGACCGAGATAGGAATTCAGAAAAGCGTCGAGCGTTGCCGCTGGCATTGTAACCTCCCATCCAACCGCATCTCCTCGGATCGGCCGGATTGGGGAATGAAAACAAACGGTGTATGATAAGTAAAATTCAATAACTTTACTTTCGTAGTAAAAAAATTTTAGTATGACATATGAGAAACCTCACGCTCAAGCAGTTCAAGACCGTCCAAGCAATCATCAGCCACGGGAAAATCGTCAGTGCAGCCAAGGTGTTAGGCCTGTCTCCTCCAGCGGTGACAATCCAGTTGCGGCAAGTGGAGGAGGAGTTCCAACTGGCCTTGTTCGACCGGACGTCGGACGGCATGCGTCCCACTGCCGCAGGGCTGGCCTTCGTCGAGACGGCGCAGGCGATCGAAGAGCGGCTTCGCCTGCTCGAAGACAAGATGGATGCGATCAAGGGCGTGCGCATCGGCAGCTTGAGGCTCGGCGTCGTTTCCACCGCCAAATATTTCGCGCCGCGGCTTATGGCCGGCTTCATGAAGGAGCATCCCGACATCGACATGCGGCTTGCCATCGGCAACCGCGCCGAAACGATCGACAGGCTGAAGAACCACGACATCGACATTGCGCTGATGGGACGCCCGGCGAAGGAGGTCCCGGTGCGTGCCTCGGTGTTTGGCGATCACCCGCTGGTCATCATTGCGCCGCCCGACCACCCGCTGGCGTCGGCACGCGAGATATCCAAGGAGCGGATCGCCGAAGAGCATTTCCTCATTCGCGAGCCCGGCTCCGGCACGCGCATCTCGCTGGAAATCTTCCTGAGCGACGTGCCCGGCCGCATCGACGATCTCGGCGTCGAGATGGGCTCGAATGAGACCATCAAGCAGGCGGTGATGGCCGGGCTCGGCATCGCCTTCATCTCTGCCCACACCATCGCCGCGGAAACCGAAGCCGGCCGGCTGGTCATCCTCGACGTTGTCGGCATGCCGATCCGCCGGCAATGGTTTTCGGTGATGCGCAGCGATCACGCGATCTCGCCGGCCATGGCGACGTTCCACGATTTCCTGATGCGCAAGGGCGCGATGTACCTGCCCCTGTTCGGCAAGCTCTATCCGCAGACCAGAGCGGGATGACGTTGGACGGGCGGAACTCGACCTGAACGACCGACATACCGAACGCCAGAGATCGCGAGATAGCCCCGAGAAGGGAGTGGAGAACGCCCGGCGATCGTTGGCGTTAGATAAGCGATATGTTATGTTGCAGTGCGAAAGAACAGGGGCCACGTCCTTTCCACCCGTAAGCGATCTGTATGTGCGACCCCTGCAGACTGGTCGGTATTTCGGAAACCTCCCGGGCATGGGGTTCGGGAATTCGATGGGGACAAGGGGTAATGCTTTACACGCTCGTTATGATGGTCTGCCTGACGGATATGCCGCAGACCTGTGAACAACGCGAACAGATGGTGGACGGCCTGGCGATGAATCCCGGGACCGCCTTCATGCAGGCGCAGCCGCTGGTGGCCCAGTGGATCGAGACGCATCCCGGTTATTTCGTGCGGCGCTGGCGCGTGCTGCCCGGCCGGGAATCGTGAGATCCGCCGCGAAGATCGAATGAGGTTCTAATTCTTCTTCGCGGCGAGCGTTTCCGAGACGGCCTTGGACAGTTGATATAGCCGCTGCTCGATTATCGTCGGCACGTCACAGACGTAAGTCAGCGATTGGACGCGTTCGTTGAAAATTCGCGTTGCGAATTTCAGCTGTTCGGTTCGCCGTTCGACCTCGTCGGGATCTGCATCGGGTTTTTCCCGCAGCGCATCGACGTCGGACGCTTCCTTGCGCAACGCGGCGGCCATTTCGAGCTGCTTGTGGGCGTAGCGGGAAATGCCTGAGATCACGTGCGAACGCTCAGTGTCCATATGATCGAACATGCCTTGCACCAGCATCGCCATTTTCGGCGCAAGCTGCTCGGCCGGCAACGATGCGGCGAAATCCCTGATCTTCTTTTGGGCTTCGGCAATCGGCATTCGCCGGGCTGCCACCTCCTCGACCAGGGCGGAGACGGCAGGGTCCTTCGACAGGTCCTTCGCCGCTGGGGGAAGCTCCGGCCCGTTCCAGATTTGGCCGAGCGAGAGCTGCGGCACCTTGCGCTGTATGCAGGGCCAGTCCGGATCGTTGTTCGCCGCCGCCCTGGCGTTCATGCTCGGCATGAGCATGGCAGCCACAGCCAGGCTGCGAGCAAGGCTCATTCGTTCCATCAGGCATTTCCTCCCGTGTCCTGTTTCCGGCTTATCAGGCCGCGCGAAGGGTCGTAGGCGATGATGGCGGCGGCAAGGAACAGCAGTGTGCAGCCGGCAACGACGCCCAGCGACAGCCAGTCAATCTGGCCATAGAAGGCGAAGCGGATCAGTTCGACCGCATAGGTGAACGGATTGGCGAGGCAGATTTTATAAAGCAGGGGGCTCGCCTCCTGGATACGCCACAAGGGGTAGAGCGCCGGAGAGGCGAAATAGCCGGGAAAGATGACGAAGTTCATGATGCCGGCGAAGTTTTCGAGCTGCTTGATCATCGAGGACAAAAGCATGCCGAGCGCGCAAAGCATCATGCCCGACAGGAACAGCGCCGGCAGCACCATGAGATAACCGAGCGGCGGGCCTTTGACGCCCCAGAACCAGGCAACGATCAGAAACGCGTAGACCTGCGCGATCGATACGGCGACGCCGGCGAGCATCTTCGAGACCAGCAGGAACCAGCGCGGGAAGGGGCTGACCAGCAAGGTGCGCATGTTGCCCATCTCGCGGTCATAGACCATCGACAGCGAAGACTGCATGCCCGAGAACAGCAGGATCATGCCGCACAAGCCCGGCGTGATGTAGACCTCGTACAGCACGTAGGTCTTGTAGGGCGGGATGATCGATACGCCGAGCACCTGCCGGAATCCGGCGGCAAAGATGAACAGCCAGATGAGCGGCCGAACCAGCGAGGATATGAAGCGCTCGCGCTGGTGCAGGAAGCGCAGGCACTCCCGCAGGACGACGCCTTTGAGGCAAATGAGATAGTGGCCGAGGCCGAATTTCTCGAACCTCACCGGCATGACGCCTGCGACTTTTTCGGGCATTGCGGGAGCGCTCATGGCGATATCTCCGCGGCGCCGGCTGCCTCGATGCGGCTGAGCCTCGAAAAGGCGTCGCGGATCGACGTGGCGCCGCTCGTCCTGACGACATCGGCCACCTTGCCCTTGGCGACCAGGTCGCCCTGCCGCAAGACGACGACATGGTCGCCGTCTTCAACCTCGTCGATCAGGTGCGTCGCCCACAGCACGCCAATGCCTTCGGTTTCGACGAGCTTGCGGATGGTGGCGAGAATGCCGGCGCGCGACTGGATGTCGAGACCGACGGTCGCCTCGTCGAGCAGCAGCAGGGCAGGGCGGTGGAGCAGCGCCCTGGCGATCTCTATGCGCCGCATCTGGCCGCCGGAAAGACTGCGTGCCTTGTCATGCTGACGGCCCGGCATATCGACAATATCGAGCAGCGCGGCAATGCGCTGCCGGGCCTCGCGTCCTCCGATGCCATGCAGCGCGGCGTGGTAGGAGAGGTTCTGGTGCACGCTGAGAT
The DNA here is from genome assembly GCF_002284565.1 of Mesorhizobium mediterraneum. Taxonomy (GTDB): domain Bacteria; phylum Pseudomonadota; class Alphaproteobacteria; order Rhizobiales; family Rhizobiaceae; genus Mesorhizobium; species Mesorhizobium mediterraneum. The sequence goes on from NZ_NPKI01000046.1 coordinate 217,409, forward strand.
CGAGGTCGAGCGTGCGGGCCTGGAACACGATGCCGACACGCCGGAGCGCTTCGCCCGAAGCACGGCTGACGTCGTGGCCGAAGATGCGGATCGATCCGCGGCGCGTGTCGTAAAGATGGCTGATCAGCGAGAACAGCGTTGTCTTGCCGGCGCCGTTGAGGCCGAGAAGAACGGTGAAAGTCGCCGGCGCGATCGAGAATGAGACGTCGTTGAGCGCCCGCTTCGGGCCATAGGAATGGCTGACGCCGGCGACATCGAGCGCCGCCGCCTCATCTCCTGGTCCGCTTGTCCTCACATGCTGCACGCCGGCTCGCTCCCTGTCGTCGACAATAGTCTAGCACACCGGGAGTCTGGCACACCGACAGTCTGGCGCGCCGGACCCGCGCAGTCCTGCTTTCCGGTGACCCTACTTGATCGTGATCGTGCCTTTCATGCCCCTGTCGGCAAGGTCGGGCACCGACCATGTGTAGATGCCGGGCCGCACGGTGGTAAACTGGACCTGGATGGTGCCGTCAGCGTCGAATTCGAGCCATGCGGGTGCGCCGTTCATGTGCACCTCGAGGTCGTTGATGACGATCTGGTTGTTCCACACATTGCGGAACAGGTCGGTATGGAATTTGTACTCCAGCCCGCCCGCTGCGGTGATCTTCCAGCGATAGCCCTGGCCGGCGATCAGCTGGAAGTCCTTCTGGTTGGCGGTGAACTGATCTTCCTTGGTGCCGAGGATAAGTTCCGGCACGTCCTTGCTGGCCCGGGTTGCCTTCTCGGCTTCGGGACTGGCATCCGTCTTGGTGGCCGCACTGGCGGCCGCGTCATCGTCATCGCCGTCGTTGTCCTGCGCCCAGGCCTGGCCCTGCGTGAGTGCCATGCCCACCAGCGCCGCGAAAGCGACTACCCGAAATTTCCGCATGATTTCCTGCCCTTCTGCTGTTTTTCTGTCTGTTGATTCAAATTTGGGGTTGATTCAATTGGGCGAGACGACGACGCCCCACGGCAGCGCGCCGACGGTCACCGACTGAACCGGCTCGTCGGTCGCCACGTCGATGAAGGTGATGTCGTTCGACACACCGTTGGTCGAGATGATGGTCTTCTGGTCCGGGGTGAAGGCGAGCTGCCAGACGCGTTGGCCGACCAGCACGTATTTCTCGACCTCGTATGTCTCGGTATTGACCACCGCGACGCGGTTGGCCGGTCCGAGCGCCACATAGGCTTTCTTGCCGTCGGCGGTGATGCGCACACCTACCGGCTGGATGGATTCGGCCCTCAGGCCGGCAATCTCGAAAGTGATCTTCTGGACGACTTCGCGCGTTTGATTGTCGATCACCGAAACCGTGCCACCGATCTCGGCACTCACCCAGGCCTGCTTGCCGTCGGGCGTGAACTCGACGAAGCGCGGACGCGCGTCCACCAGCACGTTGTCGGTGATCTCGTGGGACGACGTATCGATGAAATGCGCCATGTTCGTCGTTTCCGACGTGTTGACCATGGTCTTTCCGTCCGGGCTGATGCCCATGCCCTCCGGTTCGACGCCGACCGGGATCTCGGCCAGCACCTTCTTGCCCTCTATGTCGATAACGGTGACGAGATTGTCGTCCTCATTGGCGACGTAGAGCGTCTTGCCGTCAGGCGAGAGCACGAAGAGCTCCGGGTCGGGCCCGGAAGGCAAGGTATCGACGATCTCCAGGGTTGCCGTGTCGATCACCTCGATGGAATCATCGTCGCTGGCGCAGAGATAGACGTGCTTGCCGTCATGCGAGATGGTGATGCCGCGCGGACGCTGCCCGACATTGACGGTCTTCACCACCTGCATCGTCGCGGTGTCGACGACGCTCATCGTGTTGTCTTTCTCGTTGGAAACATAGGCCATGTAGGCCGACGCCGGATCGGTCATGAAGCCGGTCGCCAGAATGGCGAGCGCATAAGCTCCTCTGTGCACTGAAATTCCCTCCCAATTGGCTCTACTTAAGCACGCATTTTGTTTCCGGCTCATCGACCCCGAGCGTGTCGAGCTCCGACACCTGGTGCAAAAAACCTTCCTGCGGCGATGTCGAGACGACCGATCGGCCATCGCCGAGGAAGATCGGCTGCCGCAATTGCTGGTTCCACTTGCGGAGGGTCAGTTTCTGCCCTTTGAAGGCGGCGATCGAAAAATCGTCGGAGCGGATGAAGTCGGCCATCTTCCGCGGATCGGCGCCCTGGGTGCGGGTCGCCGCCTCGCCGAGGATGCGCACCGCGGTCCATGCCGCCATATCCTTCGACACCATGCGGCGGCCGTTTGCCTTGGCGAAGCGGTTCTGGATCTGGGTGCCGCCCCATTGCTCGCTGGCCGGATGCCAGGCCGACGGGGTGAGGCCGGCGGTGCCGGCGACCGGCCGCGGAATCCAGGTGCGGAACGGCACGTAGGTGCCGAACACCTCGCTTTCGTCGGCGACCAGCAACACATCGTGCTCCGGCAGGTCCTGGGTGAAGACAGGCATCTGCCGCTGGATCTGGACGACGCCGGAATCGGTCCGCCGTGCCGTGCCGGTGTCCTTGAATTCCTTTTCGCCGACGATCTCGCCGCCGAAGCGCGTCGCCGCCCGACGTAGCGCCTCGGCAAAAAGCTGGTCGCGCTCGTGCGAGCCGTAGATCAGCACCCAGCGCCGCCATTGCTTCCAGATGAGATATTGCGCCAGCCCGTCGGCCAGCATGCTGCGCGTCGGGATGGTGTGGAAGATGTTGGCGCGGCATTCTTCCTCGCGAAGACTGTCGTCGGTGGCGCCGGCATTGAAGATCAACACGCCGTTGTCGCGGGCAAGATCGGCGATCGACAGCAATTGCCTGGCCGAGAGGTCCGCGACCACGTAGCGGTCGCCTTTGGCGATCATGTCCTGGAAGGCCGGAACGACGTCCGCGTCCGGCTTTACCTCGGTCACGTCGAGGCTGAATTTCTGGCCGAGGAAGCTGCCGGTCGTGTTGTTGTCGGCAATCGCCACATTGCCGCCGGCAACACCTTCATCGCGCGGCGGGACGTCGAGCACCGACAAGGCCAGCTGCGGCGCATACGCACGCAAATAGCCTATCTTGATTTCGGTTAGCTTTTTTTCCGGCTTGGCCGTTGCGGTCGGTTGCTCGCCCGTCGCTTCCTGGGCCAGCGCGCCCGGAACGTTGACGGTCAGGGAAAAAAAGCACAAAAAGGCCGCGAGAGTGCCCGGCACCGCGCTCGTCATCGATAAAAATTACCCGTTCTTGCGCTAAAGTCCGATTGTTGTCGGACCGGCGCGAAGTCAAGGTGCCCATGATGAGCTTAGCTGACCGGCAAAATTTATCAAACCCCGAAAGTGGACTTATCGCGTCTGCTTTAGTGTCATGCCTTGTCGCCGGAACGGCAACTGGGCGGATTTCGGTATTCGGGCCCGAAAGCGTCCTGTCCCTCGTGCCGGAGAAAGTCCAATGACCAAAATGCTGGGCAGCGTCACCGGCGTCGACGAGGCGGAGATCGCGCTCTCAGGCCGCGTCGACATCATAGACCTGAAGGATCCGAAAGCTGGAGCCCTTGGGGCGGTACCCACCGAAATCATTGGCCAGGCCACCTCATTCATCGCCGGCCGGGCGCCGGTCAGCGCGGTCTGCGGCGATCTGCCGATGGAACCCGAAACGATCCGCGCCAAGGCCGAAGAGATCGCTGCGACCGGCGTCGATTACGTCAAGATAGGCTTCTTTCCGTCGGCAAATGCCGTCGCTTGTGCAGAGGTGCTCGCGCCGCTCGCCGCGCGAACGAAGCTGATCGCCGTGCTGTTCGCCGATCTGGCGCCGGACTTCGAGCTTTTGCCGATATTTGCCAAACATCGCTTCCATGGCGCGATGGTCGATACCGCGAACAAGGCAAACGGCCGGCTGCTCGATCATCTGCCGCCCGAGCGTATCCCGGGGTTCGTCGATCGAGCGAAATCGCTTGGTCTGATGGTTGGACTGAGCGGATCGCTGGAAGCCCCCGACATTCCGCGCCTGTTGCCCTTCGCGCCCGATTTTCTCGGTTTTCGCGGGGCGCTGTGCGGCGACGCCGGCCGCGCGGGTTCGATCAGCGCCGAGGCGGTTTCGCAGATTCGCGAATTGGTCCCGCAAGAATCCCGGGCCGGCGGCCCGTCGAGCGTCGACTACCGCCTGCTGGCGGCGAGGGGCTATTCGCCCGGCACCGACCCGACACTGGGCACGGACAAGATCTTCGTGCGGGACTTTGTCCTGCCGGTCCAGATCGGCGCCTACAGCTTCGAGCACGGCCATACACAAAAGGTGCGTTTCGACGTGACCGCCGACGTGCTGCAGGTCACCGATCATCCCGAAGACATGCGCCATGTATTCTCCTACGACATCATCATGGACGGCATTCGCACCATCGTCGCGCGGGGCCATATCCAGCTTAGCGAGGCGCTGGCCGAGCAGGTAGCGACGTATATTCTGGAGAACCCGCGTGTGGTGCGCGTCACGGTAAGGGTGGAAAAACTCGAACTCGGCCCAGGCGGCGTCGGCGTCGAGATCGAGCGCAAGCGCCAAGCGGCAGGCCGCGGCGTTGCCTCCGGCCCTACCGGCCGAAAAGACCAAAGCGCTGTTTCCCAGCCGCGACAGCAAAGGCCTGAGGTCATCAGGCCAACCATTGTCAAGCTCGGCGGCAGCACGGCCCGTGCGGCGGAAATGGAGAACTGGATCGCGGCGCTGGCAGGCTCCAAGCTGCCGATCGTGATCGTGCCCGGCGGCGGGCAGTTTGCCGACCAGGTGCGAGAGAGCCAGATTTACATGGATTTTTCCGACGCCGCTGCCCACGCCATGGCGATCCTCGCCATGGAGCAGTTCGGCCAGGTCATCCTCGACCGGCATGAAAGGCTGGTGCCGGCGCGGTCGCTGGACGAAATGGTGCGAGCATTGGATGAGGGGAAAGTCCCGGTGTGGCTACCGTCGTCATTGGCTCTGCCGGCGCCGGACATTCCGGCTTCCTGGGACATGACTTCCGATTCCCTTGCCGCCTGGCTTGCCGGCAAGCTCGGCGCGAAGGCGCTGCTCCTGATCAAGCAAACCGGCGCTTTCTTCGGCAGCGACACTATCGACGGCCTGACGGCCAGAGGCATCGTCGACGCCGGCTTCGCCGCCATGCTGCCCAACGGTGTCGATTTCCATCTCGCCGGCCCGAAAGATGCCGCCGAGGCCGGGGCGCTGCTCGCGTCGGGCAATCTGCCCGGCATCGCGATCGCGGCTCCGACCCGGCCGGCAAGAAAAGCAGGGTAGGCGATGGCGAAGCTGCATACGCCGCGCTGGGCATGGGTTCTGACCGGTTCCGGTCATTTTTTTACGGAGAGCTTCGCACTCATTCACCAACTCGAGCATTGTGATGTCTTCGTGTCGAAAGCCGCCAACGAAGTGCTGCGCATGTACAAGCTCAAGCTCGATTTCCCGGAGACGACGCGCGTGCTGCACGACAAGACAGCGAGCGCGATCCCGGTCGGCGAATTCTATCACGGTGTCTATCATACGGTCGTGGTGGCGCCGGCCAGTTCCAACACGGTCGCCAAATGCGTGCACGGCATTTCCGACACGCTCGCCACCAATGTCTTTGCCCAAGCGGGAAAATGCCGGGTGCCGGCCATCGTCTTTGCTTGCGATACCGCGCCGGAACTCGAAACCATGGCGCCGCATGGTCTGGTCAAGGTCTATCCGCGCAGCATCGACCTGGAGAACACCAACCAGCTGAAGAGCTTCGAGCGGACCCAGGTGGTCGAGTCGCTTGCCGAACTCGAAGCCTCGGTCAGACGGCGCCACGCCGAACTCGCAAGCCATGGCTGAGCGGCTGGCCTTTCTTACCGGTCATTTGGCCAAGGTCCGGCTGGAAAGGCTGCTGGCCGGACTGGGCGAAACCGAATTTGCGTGGGAGATCATCGACATCGGCGTCAAGGTCGCGGCGCTGATGAGCGAAGACATCATCAAGCGGCGGCTCACCCTGACCGGCGGCACCGACCGCGTCATCCTGCCCGGCCGCTATCGCGGGGACATCGAGCATCTGTCGAGCCATTTCGGCGTTCCCTTTGTACGCGGCCCCGACGAGATCGCCGATCTGCCGGCCTTTCTCGGCCGGGCGGGCGTCCCGCCCGACCTTTCGCGTCACGACATGCGCATCTTCGCCGAAATCGTCGATGCGCCGATGCTGTCGGTCGAGGCGCTGGTGGCGAGGGCACGGATGCTGGCTGCGGCCGGCGCCGACGTGATCGATCTCGGCTGCCTGCCGGAAACACGGTTTCCACTGTTGGAAGCGGCCGTGCTCGAGCTGAAGGCACAGGGATTTCTGGTCAGTGTCGATTCCGCCAGCACGGACGAACTGTCGATCGGCGCACGCGCCGGCGCGGACTATCTTCTCAGCCTCGACGAGAACACGCTGCCATTGGCCTTCGACGACAAGGCTGTACCGGTGCTGATCCCGTCGACGCCGGGCGATTTGGATTCGCTCGGCCGGGCCATCGCAGCGGCGCAAAAGGCCGGCATCGCCTTCATCGCCGATCCCGTGCTCGACCCGATCCATTTCGGCTTTGCCGCCTCACTCGGGCGCTTCATCGAGGCGCGCCGCCGCTGGCCCGAGGTCGAGCTGCTGATGGGCACCGGCAATCTCACCGAATTGACCGATGCCGACAGTTCCGGCGTCACCGCCGTTCTGGCCGGGCTCTGCTCGGAACTTCAGATCCGGAACGTGCTTGCCGTTCATGTCAGCCCGCACACGCTGCGAACGATCGAGGAGCACGATATTGCCCGCCGCATTCTGTTTGCGGCGAAGAACGACGGCGCGCTGCCGCGGAGTTACCATCCTGGGCTGCTGCAGGTTCACGACCGCAAGCCGTTCACGGCCTCGACCGGGGATATCGATACATTGGCAGCCGAGGTGCGCGACACCAACTTCCGCATCATGACTGCCGAGGACGGCATCCATGTCTTCAACGGCAAGGGGCATGCGGTTGCCACGGATGCGTTCGAACTCTTTGCCGGGCTTGGCGTTGAGGCGGATGGCGCGCACGCGTTCTATCTCGGCGCGGAACTGATGAAGGCCGAGATCGCGTGGCGCCTCGGCAAGCGCTATGTGCAGGACGAGCCCCTCGCATGGGGCGTTGCCGCGCCGGCTCCCGAAACCGACCGCACCCGTCTTGCGGAAGCGGGCCACACGCTTCGCGCGAAGAAAGAGCGCTAAACCATGCCCTATATCAGAGAATCGATCATCACCACCGTCAACAAGGCCGGCGGCGTCCATATCGCGCCGATCGGCATCATCGCCGAGAAGGACGGCTGGGTCATCGCGCCGTTCCGGCCGTCGGTCACGCTCGACAATCTCGCCGAAGTGCCGTTCGCCATCGCCAATTACACCGACGACGTGCGCATCTTTGCCGGCTGCCTGACCGGCCGCAAGCATTGGCCAACCGTTGCGGTCGACGGGTTTCCGGTGCCGCGGCTCAAGGCGGCGCTCGCGCATTCTGTCCTCGAAGTCGAGAGTGTCGATGACGATGGCATGCGACCTCGCCATTTCTGCCGCGTGGTGCAGGAGGAAACGCATGCGCCGTTCACCGGCCTCAACCGCGCCAAGGCGGCGGTGCTGGAACTGGCCATCCTGGTCAGCCGGCTCGGCATGCTGCCGCGCGACAAGATCGAGGCGGAGATAGCCTATCTTTCGATCGCCATCGAAAAGACCGCGGGCGAGGGCGAAAAGGAAGCCTGGGACTGGCTGATGCAGCGTGTCGGCGATCACCTGTCGGGCGAGGATGCCAGCGGCGAGGATGCGCGGGGCTGAGCCGGATATGCTGAACCAGGGTAAGCGTCCGGGCTGACGCGTTTTAGCATGCTACACGGTGGCGCTGATCTCAAACGGCGGTGTTCGACCTTTTGCGGGCATTGAGCCCGGTATGCACGATGACCGGAGTGGAGCCGGTAGCGGACTGACGGCTTCTATTTGCTAATATACCAACGCAAACGTGCAAATCCGCGTTTTCTGCCCAAAGACAACGTCTTCCTAGCTAGAACTGTTTTGAGGTGATGATAGCATTGCGTTGCGCCTTACGAGCAGGAGGCGGAGCGGTAGCGGATCAAGTTGCAGATAGGTCGGACCCAATGAACCAGATTATCGCCCTGCAGCCAGGAATGCTTCGAACCAACCTCAGGGGGCAGATCCGGCAGACACAGCTTCCGAAATGGAAGGCGCTACTTCCGCTGTTCGAGGCGGTGATGAACTCTTTCCAAGCAATTCAGGACGCGAAGTCCGACAGGCGGCATCGTGTCACGATCGTCGTGGAGCGCGCCGAAAATCTGCTCGGCGAGGACAACGCCCCTATCGTCGGCTTCGAGATCCGCGATACCGGCATCGGCTTCACCGACGAGAACTTCGACTCGTTCAACACTGCGTATTCGGAACATAAGTACGAGCGCGGCGGGAAAGGCCTCGGCCGGTTCATGTGGCTCAAGGCCTTCGAGACGGTCCATGTGAGAACGACTTTCCAAGCCCAGGACGGCGATGACGAGCCAAGTCACTGGCTGCGGGATTTCGAGTTCGGCTTTGACTACGACCCCGATGCGGCCAGCGCGGCGCAGATCGATAGCGGTGCGTCAGGAACCACGGTCAGACTCGCGGGCTTCCTTTCGCCCTATTGCGAGGAATGCCCGGCCGACATTGAGATACTGGCGCAGCGACTGGCCGAGCATTTCATCCTCGTCCTGATGCAACCGGAATGCCCCGAGGTCGAGATCCATGACGGCGGCATCAAGCTGTCCCTCAACAAAGTGTTCGACGAGAACTTCCAGCGCGGCGGGCACAGCGGGAACTTCGAGTTAGCCGGGCGAAGTTTCCGCATCGACGGGTTTCGCCTCCACTCGCCCCGCGCATCGAAACATCGCCTGATCTACGCGGCAAACTCGCGCGCGGTGATCACCGAAAGGCTCGACCAGTTCATCCCCAACTTCATTGGGCGGCTGCAAGACGAGAAGGGTGGCAGTTTCGTCTACCTCGCGGTGGTCCAAGGGGACTACCTCAACGATAGGGTCAACAATTTCCGCACCGACTTCGACATGCGCGAGGAACTGGAGGACGGACAAGACGATCTGCTTCAAGTAGAAGACCTGCGACGGTCCGACATCCGGACGGAATGCCTTGCGTTTGTGCAACGAGACCTCGCCGAGCTGATCGACAGCCTTAACACCGCAAAAGCCAAGCGGGTCCGGGATTACGTCCGAACGGAAGCTCCACAGTACAAACCCCTTCTTCGCTACCTGGATCAGTTCATCGGCTCAATCTCGCCGAACGCCTCCAAAATGGACATGGAGTTAGCGCTCCACCGGGAACTCCATCAACGCGAGGTCAGCCTAAAAAGGGAAGGATCCCGCATACTGACCGAGGCAGCCAGGCAGGAGGACTACGAAGGGTACCGTCAGCGCCTGTCGGAATTCATGGAGCGTTCGAACGAACTCGGCGTCTCGGCCCTCGCCCAGTACGTATCCCACCGCAAGATCATCATCGACCTGTTGGAGAAGGCGCTCTCCAACGACAAGCGGACGGCCAAGTATCCGCTCGAGGAGGCGGTCCACAATATCCTGTTCCCGATGAGGGCCACGGACCAGGATATCCTCTATTCGCAACAGAACCTTTGGATCATCGACGAACGCCTCAACTTCCATTCGTTCATCGCTTCCGACCGGCCCCTCAACTCCCACACCGATTTCACTTCGGAATCACGGAAGCGGCCGGACCTTTTCATCTTCGACCGGAAGATTGCATTCTCCGAAAAGCCCGACGACGGGATGCCTCTCAATAGCATCACCGTCATCGAGTTCAAACGACCGCAGCGGGACGACTACACCGGCGACGACAATCCGCTCAGACAAGTGTTCGAACAGATACAGCTCATTCGCGGTGGCCAGTTCAAGGATGACAACGGCCGGCCGTTGTCGGTTGCGGGGGACAAGATACCAGCTTTCGCTTACGTCGTCTGCGACATCACGCCGAGCATGCACGCCGAGCTGAAGATGTCGGACGCGATGCCTACGCCGGACCAGCGCTCCTATTACGGATATCACCGGACCTTCGGGATCTATTTCGAGGTCATCGACTACGGCCGGCTTCTTGCCGATGCCAAGCGTCGCAACCGCGTCTTCTTCGACCGCCTGAACCTCATGGACGCGCAGCTCCCCTAGAATTCGACCGAAAAGGGTCGTGTAGGGGATCGACATGCGCCGTGTCCCCAACTGTCGCGTTCTGCCGCGAGGACGGAGGGATTTAGACGTAGCCGTGAACTAGTTTGAACATCCGCTTTCAGGAAGCCGCCACAAATGGGCAAATGGCGGGAATGGGGCGCATTGCTGCCCGGCAGCACGGGCAATCGTTCGGGAGTATCTCTGATCGCATTTCTGCTAAATCTGGAAGCATATCGCCCGCGACGTCACTAACTGCCGAAGTGTAAGAGCGCAACGGGCTGATGGGCCTCTCGCTCATCGGGCCTCTTGTCTTGAAGGAGGAGCGCTAGGATGAACACCGACCGGGATACAGTGCGGTCCTATGATATGGTCGCGGCGGAGTACGCTGCCGAGGCTGCGGCGATGCCCGAATGGGTCGCGACAGAGATCGATGCGTTCGCGACCGAACTGGGTGGCTCGGGCCGGGTGCTGGAGATCGGAAGCGGTGGCGGGCGAGATGCACTTGAGCTTGAGAAGCGGGGGATTAGCGTCCGGCGCACCGACATTTCGAAGGGTTTCGTCGAACTGCTTCGCGAGAGTGGCTTCGAGGCCGACCTGTTGGACCCGCTGACAGAAGACTTGGCCGACCCGCAGCGTCCCGGCACGCCGTACGACGGGATCTGGGCCTGTGCCTGCCTGATTCACGTCGCGCGCGAGGATTTCGGCACGGTACTTGGACGGCTTGCCGAGGCGACCCGTACCGGTGGCCGACTGCACGCCTCGGTTAGAGAGGGCGATGGCGAGGAGGTGTCCACACACGGCGGCACTGCAGCGCCTCGGCGCTACGTCGAGACGTACTGGCGCGAGTCCACCCTGCGGTCCGCACTCACAGACGCCGGCTGGATCGTCAGCGAGGTACGTCGGTGCATCGGAAAGCCCAATGATCGATGGCTGAGCGTCCGAGCCAGCCGAGCGTGACGCACACAGAGCTTGCGGGAATGGCCGGTTGTGGCGCGACCATGAACCGGACATGCGCCGAGCGGGTGCCGAACGTCGGGTTTCCACCCTGTTGCGACCCTGCGCGGTCCGATTTTGGATGCACTGGTACGGGTTGAGATCTTTCAAGCCGGGGCAGTATCCCCCGATCGATCGGATGGCCACAGCACCTACAGTTGAGATCCCGCCAACAGCGCCACCGCTGACGCGGGCGCCACGCTGCTCGCTTCGCCGCGAACGGCGTCATCTGCGGGGATGATCTCGGCAAAATCGACGAAGCGGCGTTCCATGCGTTCGGCCAGCCGCCTGATCTGCCAGCGGCCGGTTCCGGCGCCGACGATCGGCACATCCGGGGCAAGCGGCCCAGCAACCAGGGATGCCGCATCGTGGATCTTGCGCAACTGCTGCTCGCTGAACCAGCGCGCGACTTCACGCCATTCCGGCGGTGTCAGGTCGGCGGCGTCGCGACCGATCATGCGCGCCAGCCGCGCGATCGAACCGTCGATCGTCTTTTCCTTGCCGTCAGCGGTAGAGTGCCTGTCGTCCTTCTCGTCGAGCACTTCCAGGATCCGGTGCGCGTCGGCGATCGAGGCGAAATACTCGTTCATCAGTGGTGTCAGCCTGCCACGGACGGGGGCCGACGAAGCCACACCGAACAGGAACGTCCTGGTGAAGCCGGTATAAACCAGTTCGCCGGTCAGCAGCCGTCCGGCATCGGTGTAGCCGTCATTGGCGACGGCGCCTTTCTTGATGGCGATAATGTCGGTGGTGGTGGAGCCCATATCGACGAACAGGGCATCGCCAGCGAGTTTCGCCACCAACGACGCTGTCGCGTGCCAGTTGGCGGAGGCCACATCGGGGCTCAGCCGCGCTGCCTGCTCGACCCCGACAAAGCCAAACGGCCCGGCATAGATCAGTTTTTCGCCTGGGAACCGGCTTGAAATTTCATCCAGCAGAGCCGCGACGCCGGCATCGCGGGACGGAAAGATGTCCGCCAGTTCGCCGGTCATTGTGAATGCGTTGAGATCGGCGCCCGCATAAATCGGAGCCGTTTCCTCGAATGCCAAGGTCAGATTGTCGAGCCCTAGCCAAAGCGGCGTGGCGATCGTTACGGCCTCGACGATGCGGCCGTCTTGCGCGCGCGTCACCTTCAGATGCGCGCCGCCAATATCGAAGCCGGCAACGATGCTCTTTCTTTTTTCCACACTTCAAGCTTTCATCACAGGGACAGTTGGACAGGGCAGTTGGTCAGCGAGAAAAGCGTTGCGTATCATTCCGGTTCTCGACCTGAAAGGCGGCGAAGTGGTCCGCGCCCAACAAGGAAAACGCGATCGCTACAGGCCGATCGTTACGCCGCTCAGCCAAAGTGCCGATGTCGTCGCGGTCGCCGAAGGCTTGCGCGGGCTTTACCCTTTTCCGACCTTCTATATCGCCGATCTGGATGCCATCGAAGGCGGAACGCCAAACAATGGCGCGCTTGCCCGGCTGAAGGCGATGGCGGAGCCACCGGAGCTTTGGGTCGATGCCGGCATCGCCGACGAGAAAACCCTTGCGGCAGCTCTTGCCGAGCCCTGGCTTTATCCGGTCCTGGGTTCCGAATCGCAGCAAGACGAGGCGCTGTTCCGGCGTTTTCGCGATCATCCCGACCTTATCCTGTCGCTGGATTTCTTCGACGACGGGTTTCGCGGTCCGGCATCATTTCTCGATGAGCCCGAGCTTTGGCCGCGAAAGGTGATCGTCATGACATTGGCCAAGGTCGGCTCCGCCTCCGGTCCCGATTTCACGCGGCTCGAGGCGATCAAGGCAAAGGCTGGAAGCCGCTCCGTGATCGCGGCCGGCGGGGTGCGCAATGAGGCTGACATTCGCGCCCTTTCGTCACTCGGTATCACTGCTGCGCTGGTCGCGACCTCGCTGCACGACGGCACGCTCACGCCGGGCCACCTCGCAACGCTTGGCACCTGACATTCGCGTAACCTCGAACTCGGCCTCGGAAACTGTGCCTCAGATTAAGAGCGGCGAACTCTCAAGTCGATCGTGTCGCCGCTCTATCTCTTTGCTGGAGCATCGGATTTCCCAAAAACTGGTCCCCCCTCGGGTCAGGCCGGAGGGCAGGCTTTGGGTCCGATGCTCTACGAGACCGTTTGGAAACTCTGCTCCGGCGGCCATCTGATGGCGTTTTCTGCGCTCCGGTGCTCACGGACCCAAATGTCCGCTGCGCTCCGGTTCTCGAAACCACCACCATATGACTCGCCAGAGCGAATTTCGAAAACAGTCTCTAAAGGCCCAGTAGCTTTTTCAGGCGGCGCAACAGGCCCTCCGGCTCCGCGGAGGGTTTTATCTGTGCGGGGCTGTCTCTTGTCTAAGCCGCGAACGGGTGCTTCACCTGGTCCCGCTTATCCGTGGCTTCGGCGGCCGTCGGTGTTCCCGCGACGGCGCGTTGGATGGCTTCCTTTGTCGCTTCGTAATTGTACTTCTGGATCTTGGCGTCGTCCGCCGCGTCCCAGTGGATGAAAACGCCGACGCAGATGAACAGATCGTCCGCCTCACTGGCAGGAATGATCCCCTCGGCGACGCTATCCTGCACCGCCTTTGCGACCGCATGCTGGGCCGGGCCGAACATCTGCACGGCCTGCTTGGCGCCCTTGATCGTGACCTTATTGAACATCACGGTGTTGGGCTTGCACTGAAGATTGGGCGCGATCACCGCCAAAAGGGAGGTAAAGCCGTCCTTGTTGTTGGTAAGCGCGTTGCAAAATGCCGTTTCGACCGCGCTCCCCCGCGGGCCGATGAGCAGGTCGACATGCGCCACTTCGTTGCCGTCTCCTACCAGCGATTCACCGACCATTACTTTCGAGATCTTTGCCATGCCAATTTTCCTCCAAGACACAGTTATGGTGTCCAAAGACGCCGCAAACCGAGCGAGCGCTCGATGGACAGCTATCCTTGTTGGCAGCGCCCGGACATCCGGACCGGTTGGCTGGATAGCCGCGGAAGCCCAGCTTCCGCTCCTGAAAGTCAACCACCAACGTTGCGATTATGCAAGCTGAACGCCGAGGAGGTGGACTAAAAGAGTAGCCACGGTCAGGTCGGCCGAGGTGCCGGGGTTGACCTTGTCCGCCTTCAGCCGGCGGTCGAGTTCCATGAGCCGACGAATGCGTGACGCTTCGTCGTCGTTGGCATGGAGCGCCGCCTGAACGGCAAGGGCTTCTTGCCGCGCCTGATTTGCGGCTTCAGCGCCATGGTTGCGCATCACATGACTGTCGGGGAAGCCGGCGAGAAACGCCATATAGGCGAATACCGTCGGCCACATGCCGCCTTCTCCGCGTGCCAACGCCGCTTCCAGAGCCGCAAGCCCGACGCCGAACACGTCGCCGAAACAGGTAACATACTGGCGAGCGATCATGTCGCGGTCGGCCGCCTCCCGCATGGCTTCGAGCAGATGAACCTTAGGCGCTTGCCGCACATCGTTCGCGGCCTCTCCTAGGCCGCCTGGCGCGGCCGTGACGATCGCCTCGAACACTGCCCTGGTATCGTCCATGCTCATTGCGCGCAGCACCGCGTCGAGATTGTCGTGCAGCCGATTGTCGTGCAGTGGAGCGCCCGTCATTTCGGCGGCGCATAGCAGAGGCGCCGCCAGAAGGATGATGCCGAGATTGGTGTTGGTCGCGACCGCCAGACGTGTCGCGCGGACCGCTTCCAGGATGCGCTGTCCGACCGGCAGGCGCGGATCGGTCAGCGGCCCGGACGAAACCTCCGCGCTCATCATGAACTGGGCGGCGGACATGCCGTGCCCGTCGGCGAACAGGTGGACGTTGCCCGGTTTCAGCGCCTCGATCTCCATCCGGCAGGCGTCTTTGTAGGCAGCCCGGAGGCGTTCTCGGGAAAGCGCCCGGCTCGTCACGAATTCGCCGGCGCGGTGAGGCGGTAGGGGCGCGCCGCCGCCGCCCCCTCTGGGCGATCAGCTCGGCGATCGGCCAGGAATTTCAGCAGGGCGTCGGCAATCGCGTCGGCGATGTTCACCGCGACGACCGATTGAAGCCCGGACCAGGCGGGCATGCTGTTGACCTCCAGCACGAACAGCTTGCCGTCGGCCGCCGGCACGATATCGACGCCGGCGAAATCCGCTGACATAGCGGCGGCGGCGGCTCTTGCCAGCGCCGCCAGTTCGGTTTCGCCGTGCCCCGAGACTTGCTCGGGCACCGCCCCGCGATTGATGTTGGTGATCCAGTCGTCGCCACGCCGGCTCATCATCGCCAGGACTTCGCCGGCGCAGACGAAAACGCGAAAATCGCGGAAAGGAGGCCCGGGACGCGGCACGTAATGCTGGAGATAGTAGACGCTGTTCACCTCCTCGTCGGCGGGGAGATCGGACAATGTTTCGATCAGCCTGATGCCGCGGCCCTGCGCGCCGAAAAGCGGCTTCAGCACCAGCGGCGTGAACGGCAGTTCGCGTTCGGCGATCGCTTCGGCCATGGCACGTCCCTCGACCGCGAATGTCGGCGGCGTCGGCAGGCCGGCATTCTTCAGGAGGAAGGTCGTCATCGACTTGTCGACGCAGCGTTCTATCGCCTGCGCGGAGTTCCACACCGGAATGGAAAGCTTGGCGAATGCGTGCAGCACACCGAGGCGCCGGGTGACCGCTTCGAACGATCCGGCGGCGATCGAACGGACCAGCACGGCATCGGGCAGCGCGCCGTCGAGGCCGGGGATCGACAGTCCGCTCGGGCTGCCGGTGTCAAACGCGATCGCCGCCAGCGGCACGGTTGCGACAACGGCGCCCCGCCGGTCCAGCCTTGCCGCCAGGCCTTTGGCGCGAGCGTCCGAATTATCGCTGACGATCAGGATGCGGGGGATCATGTTAGGCCTCGGATACCGGTATACCGAAAGCGCGAGCGAGCGGCCCGGCAGGCGGATGACAGACGAATCCATTGCACCGCCATGGTCTAGCCGAGGCTCCGTTCGAGCATCCGCAGATCACGCTCGCCGGCGCGAAACGTGTCGCCAGTCTCGATCGCCGTGACGATCACTTCGGCCGGGCTGAACAGCAGCGGATCGATGGCATAGAAATCACCCTTGAACCGCTTGAAAACCTCGGCGAACGGGTGGCCGTGGTCCCGAGAGGCGCGGCTCGGCAGTCGCTCCGCGAGCTCCCTGGCGTCTTTCGCCGAGCCTTTTACGAAGAGCTGAACGCTGCCGCCATAGATGATGGCGTCGTTGGTTCTGCCCATGGCGGTCAGGAAATCCGGATGGGGGGCGGGGATAGGCGCAGTGCCGATGCCGTCGATGATATTCTCCAGCGGAAACTTGAGATCGTTGCTCTTGTGCAAGGCGACTTCGAGCGCGCGCGCAACGATCTGCACGCTGCCCGCAAGGCTTTGTGTCGGCGCATAGAGGAAGGTGAGCTTTTCGGTTGGCAATCCGGTCGCCTTGCCGACCTTCTCGACGATCGCTTGGGGCGGCGGTTCGGCCGTCTCCAGGATAAGCACGGCGGATGACGCGGTGTCGCGATAGGAAAGCGCTTCGAACAGCGGCTCGACGCGGGCGAGCGCCCGCGCCGGTCCCGATCCCATGGCGAAATAGCCCTGGCTCGACAGGTTCCAGCCCGCATACTGGCTGCCCAGGCAGGCAAGCACTGGCTGCGAGGACCGCACTTCGATGGTCAACGGCCATTTCTCCGACGCGCGGTCCATGCAGACCGAAATGCTGCCGAGCCCGCCCATCGCGGCTTCCGCCATGCGCAGCCCGGCCTCGACGCCGCCGGTGGCCTTGGCGCCGGCATCGATCAGGCACTCGCCCAATGGCCCCCTGGAAACGGCGATACGCAGGCGTTCGGCGTTGCCGATCATGCCGTCGATGATGCGCTGCGCATTGTCGTTCAGGAATGCCGAACCGTCTTTCATGTCCGGTCTCCTTCCCATTGGTGTTGCAATCTGCTGGCTTGTCCCTTGATGAGCCGCCTGGTCAAATTGGCGCTCGGACCGCGCGCGAAGATGGTGCAGACAGGATCGCCAGCAATCAGACGGGTGCCGGGCGACTGATGGTCCGCAGTCCATTCAGGCCAGGCAATCGATGGAAACTGGGCGATCGGCGCCGCGGCGTAGGTCACCATCGATGCCATCGAATCGACGAAGCGCGGCAGGTGGTAGGCCCTGCCTGCCGCAGCGCGCAGATGCGCTTCGATCAGCGGCGCGTCGGCATCGTCGAAAATGTCGAGCGTGGCGCCTGGCCTCGGGTTGATCTCGATGAGCTTGTAGCCATCCGGTCCGCGAATGAGATCGGCGCTGCACAATCCAACCAGGCCGGCGCGGCGCGTCAGGCCTGAAAGCCAGCCGCGGATCATCGCCGCCTGCTTGCGATCGAAGCGTCTCAACCGCACGGCGCCGCCATAGCGGTAGGGCGCTGCCGGGGCGGGGGACGCCCATTGTTGGCTGAAGCCGACGATATCGGCGCTTTGGCCGTCGCCGACGAACAGAGCCGAGATGCTGCGGCCGGCAACGAAACGCTGGAAATAGCGGCCGCCAGGGACCTGACACTGTAATATCGGGGTTTCTCCGGCGGCCCGTCTGATATGCGCGCCGCCGGCGCCGCCCGCGGTCTTGACCACCCAGTTCTCCGGATCGGGCGGCCGGCTCCATCGGAATTCCGGATGCGGGATGCCGATTTCGGCGCAATCGGCGGCCAGCAGTTGCGGGTCCTTGATCCTGCGGATCGCGGCGCCACTATTGCCGGCGAGCGGAAAATGGCGCGCGACCTCGTCTACTGTCTCCGTCATCCGCTCGAAGCCCGAGCCCAGGACGATGGCGACCGGCCGGTCGTCTCCAGCCAGTTGCCGAAGCGTCTCGACGATGCGCTCGCCGTTGATGCTGCCCTGCAGGTCGCCCGGCAGCATCGTCGCGCGTTCGGCGAGCGCGACCGTGTCGGTGTCGCAAAAGAAATCGGCGACCAGCGGACGATAGCCGGCGCGGCGCGCAGCGGCAGCCAGCGCCCGGCCTGAAATCGCCGCGATCAGGAGGGATCCGGCGTTACTTGGCAATCTCGCGTGCAAGGGAAAATGCTTCCTGGAAATCGAGCGTGATGGTTTTTTCGGATTCGATCATTCTTTTGAAGAGGCCGAATTCGACCTTGTATTTCACGTTGCCGATGGCAAGCGGACCAATGCCGACAGCTTTTGCCGCTTCGAGCGGATCGCTATTGGCGTTGACGGCCACGCCTTCGATGCCGGCCGGCGGAACCGCATTGACGTCGGCGGCAATGAGCAGGCCGTCGCCTTTCAACTGGGCTTTCGAGACCACCTGAACGCCGGCCTTGGCGCAAGCCAGGATCACCTCGCTCGCCTCGACCAGCTTCGTCTTCCGGGCGTCGCTCGATCCGTCAGCCGCATCGACGTCGATCTTGAATCGGCTTTTGATCTCAGCCGCGATCTGCTCGACCCTTTCGATGCCGTCATGACCGACAAGCGTGACCCGGGCGCCTTCCTTGGCCGCGATGACGGCTGTGCAGAAGCCGACGACGCCGGTGGCGCCGAAAACAGCGATCCTCATGTCTCTCAACCCACGCTCGAATTTCTTCTCCAGCGCTTTTTCGACCTTGGCCACCATCGCCGCGGCCGTGGTGAACGAGCCGGCCGGATCGGCGAATACCGAAACCTGGAAAGGCGGCACCATCGCCTTTCGCGCTGCGTCGAACATGTCGAGCGCCAGCGAGGCATCCTTGCCGGCGATGAAGATGCCGGTATCGACCCCTGCATCGGGCGGGCGCGAAAAGATCGCGTCCTGCACGAGGCCTGTCACCTCGCCGAGGCTTACGTCGACATAGGGGACGACGGCGTCGAAGCCTGCATCGAGCGCCATGTTCACGTCGAAAGGGCTCATGTGTTTCAACGGCGTCAGCATGTGCAGGATATGTTTGCGGGCCATTTCTCGCCTTTCTTCTTGAACCTGATCGTGTTGCCGAGCCGTCAGCTGCCGACGAGATCAAGTTTGGTCGAACTGATCTTCGCGCCGGAATTCCTGCCCTTGACGATCCTGATCTCGATGCCGTGCTCAACTGTCTGCTGAACCGCGCTGACGAACCTGACTGCGGCGTCTTGCGATGGGGCGAAGGCAAACCCTGTTGGCCCCCATGAGCTCTGCCCGATGCCGACGGCGCCTGCTTCATTGAGAGCATGGGCCACCCTCTCGACCCGCTTGGAGGTGAAAACGCCGCCTTGCGCCGGGGCGAAATGGGTGCCGATCAGCATCTGGATCGCGGCGACGGCGGCGCCGAAGGCTGGAAGGTCGTGCTCGACCAGAGCCGGCATCATGCCCATCAGCACCCGCCGGCAGATCTCGCCGCTGCCGGATGCCGGGAAGGGTGGCAGCGAGCGAAACGCCGCGATCTCGGCATCGCCATGCAGTCCATGCCCGCCATGGTCGAGGATCAGGATGACGCGCCACTCTTCCGGAAACGGCAATCGCGCCACGACCGGCGGCGGCCTGCCGCTGTCGTCCTTGCCGGCGTCGACAATGACACCACCGCTTTCGAAACTGGCGATGCCGATGCCGGATCGGCCGCCCCGATCGAGCAGGGTCGCGTCGCCGCCGATATCGAGAGGCAGTTGGTGGAGCGTGCGCAGCGCCGAGGCGACGGCAAGGGCGATCTGCGTGCCGGAGCCGAGGCCGGCATGGCTCGGGATCGACTGCTCGACCACCAGCCGGTGCTGACCGCGAACGCCGAGATGGCTGCAGAGCGTCGACAAATGTTCGCCGGCGCGACGGCTCTCGGGGCCTTCGACGATGGTCTCGCTGGATCGAGACAGGGTGACGACGGTTTCGGGTTCGCTCAGAGGTAGCCCGACGCTGCCAAAGCGACGTCCGGTATCACCATTGAGATCGAGGAAGCCAAGGTGCAGGCGGGAGGGCACTCGTATGGTGACAGAATTCGACATCTACCCCCCGATGGGTGCATCATAGACGCATCATGGAAGTTTAGGTGCCCGTCGCCATGATAGCTGTTTTCGTAGAAGGGGCAAGCCGGAGAGAGTGCATTCGTTTTATCTTCTTTGGCCCCGGCGCGAAAACGGACCGGGCCATTCGCGGAGGTCGAGATGAGCGAGACAGCTAAGGAAAAGGTCTATTCGGAAGCCGAGATCGCCGACCGGCTCGAGAAGGAGCTGCCGAAGTGGCGCTACGAGAACGGCTGGATCCGGCGCAAATACAAGACCCACAGCTGGAAATCGACACTGATGGTGATCAACACGGTCGGCCATCTCGCCGAGGCGGCGTGGCACCATCCCGACATCACGGCGTCCTATGCCTGGGTCGAGGTGCGCCTGATGAACCATGCAGCGAAGGGCATCACCGACAAAGACTTCGAGCTGGCCAAAAAGATCGAGGATGTTGTCCAGTGGCAGCCGGCCAAGGAAGGCGGCGCGCTGGAAGGCACTCCGCCGACCGATCAGCGCTTCGCTTACATCAAATATGATTAAGCGCGGTCGGAATTTGTTGATGGCGTATGAAAACATTCGCTAATCTGCTGGCAGGCGGGGTTCACGGCCGATCCAGTTTCGTCTAGGATCGGGCCGGCACCAGAAAGTAGCGTAGTGAATGGCGGTTGCTTGGATCGGCAACCGGGAAACGCTGGTCGAGCGCGCGGCTGCACATGCCGCTGCGTTGTTGGGGTCGAGCCGGTGCCCGGTTTTCAGCTTGGATACGGATATACACGGCACCAGAGCGGCGATCGCGCTGGCTGAGCGGGTTGGCGCGGCATACGATCATGCCGATGGCGCGGCAGTTTCCCGGGAGACCGCGCTTTTTACCGACAAAGGCGCGATGACCGTCGCGCCCGGCGAGACGCGCCGGCGCGCCGATGTCGTGGTGATCGTGGGCGAACTCCCGCAAATCCATCATGAATTTGTCGGCGAACTCTCGGACACGGTTCCCGATCTCTCGGCCCCCGATCTCACAGGCAAGAATCAACGTGAAATCTTTCTGGTCGGGTCGAACGGGGCGTCTGCGCCGCCGTTGAGCAACGGGCGGACGGCGACGCTCCTCTCCTGCGGCGAGGCAAGCCTCGGCGCGACGCTGGCGGCGCTGAGGACGCAGTGCAGGGGGCGTCAGACTTCGCAGCCGGTGTCGAACTTCGACGATTTCGCCAAAGCCCTGGAGGCTGCGCATTTTCCAGTCTTCCTGTTTTCAGGCGACGCAACCGAAGGGCTGGCGCTGGAGATGCTGCAAGGACTGATCGCCGATCTCAACCGCAAATCACGCGCATCCGGCCTTCATCTGCCGGCGCGCGAAAACGGATGGGGAAGCGCGCTCGCCTCGACCTGGATGGCGGGTTTTCCGCTGCGCACGGGCTTTGCGCGCGGCTTCCCGGAATTCGATCCCTGGCGTTACGATGTCGCGCGCATGATCGCTGCCGGCGAAGCCGACCTGCACCTGCGGATCTCCTCCTCAATTGTCCAGCCGCAGAAGAAAAGGAACCGCATGGCGCTGATCGCGTTGGCGAAAACGCAGAAGCCGGTCGCGGGCGCTGCGGTCACCATCGCCATCGGCGAAGCGGGCGTCGATCACGAGGCGGTGGTCTATTCCAGCCGCACCGGTTCGCTAAGGTCGATCGATGCGCGAGCGGCGTCCGAACTGCCCTCCGCTGCGACTGTCATCCGCCTGGTCGCCAGTCATGTCTCCGCCGAGGCCGCGTTGCCATGCTGACGAAAATTGCGGGCGGCGACATCATCGATCCGGTCAACGGTCGTCTCGGCAAGGGCGACCTCTGGATCAGGGACGATAAGATCGTTGCGGCGCCGGCGGGGGGCGCTGCCGACCGGACCATCGACGCTGCCGGCTGCGTCGTGATGGCGGGCGCCATCGACATCCATTCCCACATCGGTGGCGGCAATGTGAACACGGCACGGCTGCTCCTGCCCGAGCAGCATGCCGCGCATCAGGCGCGGCCGGCGACGACGCCGCTCTCCAATGCCGGCTGGTCGACCTTCCAGACCGGCTGCCTCTACGCCAAGATGGGTTTCACCACGGTCGTCGAGCCGGCTATGTCGCCGGGAGCGGCACTTCACACCCATCTCGAATTGGCCGACATCCCGATCATCGACAAGGCGACGCTCGCCATTCTCGGCAACGACGATTTCCTGCTGTCAATGATCCGCGACGACGCTTCGTCTCAAATGATCGAGGACTATGTCGCCTGGACAGTCGCCTCGACACGGGCGCTTGGGGTCAAGGTGATCAACGCCGGCGCGGCGGCCGCCTTCAAGGAAAACGTCCGCACCTTCTCGCTGGACGATGTGGTGCCTTCCTATGGCGTCAGCTCGCGCAAGATCGTCAAGACGCTGCAGGCCGCCGTCGACAGCCTTGGCGTCCCGCACCCTCTGCATGTCCATTGCAACAATCTGGGCAGTCCCGGATCGGCGGACACGGCGGCCGCGACGATCGCGGCAGCGGAGGGGTTGCCGATGCACCTCGCCCACCTCCAGTTCTATGGCTACGGCACGGAAGGCAAGCGCAGGTTTTCCTCGGCCGCTGCGCGTCTCGCCGAACTGGTCAACGCGACGCCGGAAGTCACCATCGATATCGGCCAGGTGATGTTCGGCCAGACGGTCACCGTCTCCTCCGACGTCATGCGGCAGTTTTCGGCGCGTGGCAGCGCGAGCCCGAAGAAATCCGTCATTCATGACGGCGACGGCAATGGCGGCGGCATCGTGCCCTACAGCTATGGCAAGGATTTCTATGGCGCGATGCAGTGGGCGATCGGGCTCGAGCTTTTTCTCCTGATCAACGATCCCTGGCGTGTCTTCTTCACCACCGATCATCCCAATGGCGCGCCCTTTACCGTCTACCCGGCTCTGTTCGAGCTGCTGATGAGCCGGGAAGCGCGCACCGAAATGATTGCCGGACTTCCAAAATCCGCCATGGCGCTCTCCACCCTGGCCGCAATCGACCGCGAATACACGTTCGAGGAAATTGCCATCATGACGCGCGCGGCCCCAGCCAAGCTGCTCGGGCTAACAGACCGGGGCCACCTCGGCGCCGGCGCCATAGCCGATATCGCTGTCTACCGCAGGGACGGGAACATCGCGAAAATGCTGGGGCAGGCGGCATATGTCTTCAAGGATGGCGATCTCGTCGTGCAGGATGGAGAGATCACCCATTACCGGTGGGGCAAGGCGCTCAGGCTCAATCCGTCGCCGGACAAGGCAATGGTGCGGCGTCTGGAGGACTATCACCAGCAGCGCTACGGCCTGTCGCTGGACTGGTTCAATTTCCCAGATTCCGCGATCGCGCGCGAACAGCCATTCGGCGAGGTTGCATGCCGAACGTGAGCGTAAATGGCATAGTGATCGACGATACCTTTGCCGAGGCCTTCGGCATGCGCGCGACCGCCATCATCATCACCGCGCCGAACCGGAAATGGGCTCGCCAGGCGGCGATCACCATGACCGGCTTTGCCACCTCGGTGATCGGCTGCGGCTGCGAAGCGGCAATCGACGTCGAACTGCCGCCATCGGCCACACCGGATGGCCGGCCCGGCTGCCGCGTGATGATCTTTGCGATGGGAACAGACGAACTGCAGAAACAACTGCTCAATCGCGTCGGCCAGTGTGTCTTGACCTCGCCGGGTTCGGCCTGCTTCGCCGGACTGGAGGGCAGCGCCGAGTTGAAGCTCGGTTCGGCGCTGCGTTATTTTGGCGACGGCTGGCAGATCTCCAAGAAAATCGGCGGCCGGCATTTTTGGCGCGTTCCCGTCATGGATGGCGAATTCCTGTGCGAAGCAACGACCGGGCTGACGAAGGATGCCGTCGGCGGCGGCAATTTCTTCGTCATGGCTGAAAGCAGCGCCAAGGCCTTGGTTGCCGCAGAGGCCGCGGTCGCCGCGATAGGCCTGGTGCCCGGCGCGATCGTGCCGTTTCCGGGCGGCATTGCCCGTTCGGGTTCCAAGATCGGCGGTAAATACAAGGGCATGATCGCCTCGGCCAACGAAGCCTACGCGCCGACACTGCGCGGTGTCGTCAGGAGTGAGCTCGGTCCCGACATCAACGCCGTCCTGGAAATCGTCATCGATGGCGAGACCAACGATGCCGTTGCCGCCGCGATGAAGGCCGGCATCAACGCCGTCATCGAGCTCGGGCCGAAGCGAGGCGCGGTTCGCATAAGCGCCGGCAATTACGGCGGCAAGCTCGGCAAATTCATCTATTCGCTGAAGGATATGCTGCCATGAAGGCGCTGACCTTCACCCTTGTCGCCGAGCCGCCCGAGCGCCTTGACCTGTCGCCGCTGACGCCAGAGCGGCTTGCCGGGATCGAAAGGCGCGATATCGAAAGAATCCAGATCGGCATGTCGAAGCATGGATCGAAGGTCGGCGATATTTTTCGCGTCGCCGGCAACGATCCGCTGGACATCGTGTTCGAAGGTGGAAGCGCGCGCCTCGATCGCGTGGCGGAAGGCATGCGGGGCGGTTCGGTTCGTGTCGTCGGCAATGCCGGCGCCCAGGCCGGGCGCGCCATGCGCGGCGGCAAGCTGACGATCGAAGGCAATGCGGGTCCGCATGCCGGCTCCGGAATGCGCGGCGGCAGGCTTGAAATAACAGGCAACGCCGGCGATCACCTCGGTGCGCCGCTCGCCGGGGAGCTGGCCGGCATGAATGGCGGCGTGCTGATCGTCAGGGGCAAAGCGGGCGCTTTTGCCGCCGACCGCATGCGGCGCGGCCTGATCGCGGTGCTGAAGGGTTCAGGCGACAATGCCGGCAGCCGCATGATCGCCGGCACGCTGGTGGTGGCCGGCGGCACCGGCGAAATGCCCGGCTACCTGATGCGCCGCGGTTCGATCCTGCTCGATCGCGCGCCGAAAAGTCTGTCGCCGAGCTTCGTCGAATGCGGCGCGCCGGAGAGCGTTTTTGCCGCCATCGTCGATCGCCATCTGATCGCCGAGGGTATTTTGAAACGGCCGCTTCTGGGCAATGCGCCGCAAAAATATGGCGGCGACAACGCGGTGCTTGGAATGGGTGAGGTTCTTTTCCCTCGCTGAGGCGTGTTGATTACGCAAATGCCTTCAGCGCCATGCTCCAGCCGACATCCGCAAATTGCGGCTGCATGTTCCGGTTGAATAGCTGATTTTCTTCCCGCGAGATATTTTCGCGCAGCGTTTGGCTTTGCGACGTTTTGGAAGAAACCACACCACTCCACAACCTAATCCAATGCCGCCTTATTGGGCAATGAGGCTATCTCGGCGTTTCTCCAGCAGAACGTTTTCGCGTCAATATGCCCAAAATATCAACATTGTAAGGCAATTGCGCTTTTTTGGCGCAGTATCAGCAGCGCACAGCAGAATCCGTGTTGCCAAGTGGAGAGTTTTGGCTAACGTAAGAAAAACCACAAAACCACATAATGAAAAAAGGGGAACGACATATGACCGAGTCAAGCAGGCGTGATTTCATGAAGGGCATGGCGGCGTTCGGAGCGGGCGCCGGTCTTATGGTGATCAACCCGGAATTCCTGGTCTCTGGCGCGGCTGCGCAGGCGGGCAAGCAACTGGTCTTCCTGTCGGCCGAGAACATCACCGGCAACTGGGATCCGACGGCGCACACGACGCTGTCGCAGAAGAACATCGAGGGTTTCGTCATGGGGTTCCTGACGCGCACGCCTATGCGCGTCGAAAGTCCCGACGAGGTCATCTACGAGCTCGCCACAAAGATCACCTTGCTTGAGCCGACCAAGCTTGAGATCAAGCTGCGTGAAGGGGTGAAGTTCCACGACGGAAAGCCGTTCAAGGCGGAAGACGTCAAGGCGACGTTCGAATACGGCTCGCAGCCCGACCGGCCGGCGCAATGGTATCCAGGCCCGACCGAGACGCTGACAATCACGACGCCGGACGACTACACGGTGATCGTCGACACATCGAAGGGCGGCTATCCGGCGCACCTGTTCATCTTCCTCGCCTCCTACCTGCCGATGCTGTCGGCAACCGACATCGCCGCTGGGCCGAGCGGGCCGCTTTCGCAGCGCCTTAACGGCACCGGGCCTTACAAGTTCGTCGAGCAGCGAGGCAACGACACGGTGTTGGAGGCCTACCCGGGCTACTTCCTCGGGGCGCCGACCATCCCCGGCATCAGCTTCAATTTCGTTGGCGATTCGACCACCCGCATGCTGTCGCTGATGAACGGCCAGGCGTCCATCGTGGAGCGGCTCGAACCGGAGCAGGTGGCGACCCTCAAAGGTAACGAGAATGTGGCGATCAGCAGCGTGGTCTCGGTCGAGAACAAGTATCTGTGGTTCCGCTGTTCCAAGCCGCCCTTCGACCACCCGCGCGTGCGAATGGCGGCCTGTCACGCGATCGACCGGTCCATGCTGCTCGAAATCCTCGGCGAAGCCGGCCATGCCTCGGCGAATTATGTCTCACCGGTGAAGTTCGGCTATGTCGACCTGCCCAATTATCCCGAATACAGCCCGGAGAAATGCCAGGCCCTGCTCGCCGAAGCCGGCTTCCCGAAGGGGCAGGGCCTGCCCGAACTCGAATACATCACCTCGGTCGGGTTCTATCCCAAGACCAAGGAGTATGGCGAGGTGATCACTGCCATGCTGCAGGAGCAGGGGTTCCCCGTCACGCTGTCGGTGCTGGAGATCGCGGCGTGGAATGAGCGTCTCTACGACCGTCCCGGCGGCGGTCCGGGCCATATGGTCGACTGCGGCTGGTCGACCGGATCGCCAGAGCCGGACCTCGTGCTGCGCACGCATTTCCATTCCTCGTCCAAGCGCATCACCGGCATCGTCGATCCCGAACTGGACGCCTCACTCGACAAGGAGCGCAGCGCGGCGTCGCTCGAGGAGCGCAAACAGATCCTCCAGACCGAGACGATGCCGATGATTGCCGCGAAAGTGCCGTCGTTCTCCCTGTTCACTTCCGTCATGATCCACGCGATGGACAAGTCTCTCACGGGGCTCTTCATCTATCCGGACGGTTCGATGGATGCGTCGAAGGGGGCGTTCGCCTGATTGGCGTCAGCCGCGGCCCGGGAGAAACAAACCCGGGCCGTGACAGCCGTCGAAGCGCAGCCCTGTCTTGCCTTCTCCCACAAGGGGAGAAGGAGAGCCGGCAACCAGTCCTCGGGCTTCGTCCGCCGCAGGAGATGGAATGTTCATCATTAGCTTTCTTGTCCGCCGCCTGGCCCAGGGTGCGCTGATCATTTTTCTTGTAACGCTGCTGATATTCACCCTGCTTCGCGTCGTTCCGGGCGATCCCGTCCGGTTGATGGCGGGCGGAATGGCGCCCGAGGCGCTGATCGAGCAGATCGCCAAGGAGATGGGGCTTCGCGACCCGGTGCTGGTTCAATTCGGGCGCTATATGAGCGGCGTCGTCAGGGGCGACCTCGGCCAGTCGTTCGTTCGGCCGGCCAGCGGCGCCTCGACCGGCGGGTCTAGTTTCGGGGATGCCACGCGCGGCGAGCGCGCCGACGTGCTCACCCTTATCGGCGAGACCCTGCCGATGACGCTGCAGCTCGCCTTCCTGGCGATCGTGTTCGCGATGCTCTTTTCGTTCCTGGTCGGCATCCCGGCCGGATTGTCTCCTGGACGATGGCCGGACAGGGTCGCTTTTTACGTGTCGTCGATCTTCATATCCCTGCCGGGTTTCTGGCTCGGCATCGTGCTTGCGCTGATCCTGTCCGTGAAGCTCGGCTGGCTGCCGGCGATCGGCTACAAGGGCTTTGCCTACACGATCCTGCCGGCAATCGTGCTGGCTGTCGAACTTTCGCCGGTTCTGATCCGGACGCTGACCGGCTCGATTTCCTCGGCAATGACGATGCCGTTCATTGCAGTCGGCCGCGTGCGCGGGCTCAGCCAGCGTCGGATCATCTTCGCGCACGCGCTGCGCAACGCCTCGGTTCCGCTGCTCAACCTTCTCGGCATCCAGATCAGCGGCCTGCTCGGCGGCGTGCTCGTGATCGAATTCATCTTCGATTATCCCGGATTGGGGCTTCTGACCATCAACGCCGTGCTGCAGCGCGACTTTCCCCTGATTCAGGGCATCGCGATCGTCACCAGCGCCATCTTCGTCCTGATCAACATCGCGGTCGATCTGGTCGCAACGCTGATCGATCCGAGACTGGAATACTGATGAGCGTCGTGCAAACCCAGCTGAGCCTGAAGGTAACCGCGCCGGAAGCGCAGCGCGGCGCTTCGCTGTCCCGGCGGATATGGAAGGCGGCGCTGGCGTCGAACGAATTCCGGGTCGGCCTCGTGATTTTCGCCCTACTGGGTCTCGCGGCGCTGCTCTACCCGGCCTTGAGCGGCATCGACCCCACGAAGATGAACGTCGCCGGCCGTTTGCAGTCGCCACCCTTCCTCGGCGACAAATGGAATTGGGCGGCACCGCTCGGCACCGATCAGATCGGTCGCGACATGCTCGTGCGCAGTCTGGTGGGCTTGCGCTATTCCCTGCTGATCGGCCTGTCCACCGTGGTGGTGATGCTGATCATCGGCTGCTCGCTCGGCACGCTCGCCGGTTACTATGGGGGCAGGATCGACATGGTGATCATGCGGATCACCGACGCGCAGCTCTCCATCCCGATGATCATCCTCGCGATTACCGTTCTGGGGGTATCGCGGCCGACGATTCCGGCGATCATCCTTGTACTCGGCCTTTCGAGCTGGCCGGTCTATGCCCGCGTCACGCGCAGCGTCGTGATGACCGAACGCAAGAGCGAATATGTGCGCGCCGCCCAGGTCAGCGGGGCTTCGGATTTTCGCATCATGGTCTGGCTGCTGTCGCCGCTGGTGCTGCCGCCGATCATCTTCGTGTCGGTGCTCGACGTGGCGCGCATGATGATCTTCGAGTCGATCCTCGGCTTCATCGGCCTCGGCGTGCAGCCTCCGACGCCGACCTTCGGCAACATCATCGCCGACGGCAGGAAATACCTGCTCAATGCATGGTGGATCGCCACTATGCCGGGGGTGTTCCTGTGCCTTACCCTGACCAGCATCAACCTGATGGGCGCTTCGCTCGAGCGGGCCCGCAACCGGATCTACGGAGGCGTGTCGTGAACAGCAGCCCGGTCCTGTCGGTCAAGAATCTCGGCGTGGAAGTGGGCACGGGCGCGGGCGCCCGGCCGGTCGTCTCCGATGTGAGCTTCGATCTCGCCCCGCGCGAAATCGTCGGCATCATCGGAGCCAGCGGTTCGGGCAAGACCGTTCTGGCGCGAGCCCTGGTCAACTGGATCGACCCGCCGCTGCGCATCTCGTCCGGCTCGGTCGAGTACAAGTCGCAGAACATCCTCGACCTGGCCGGCGGACGGATGCGACTGCTGCGCAGAGAGATCGCCTATGTCGGTGCCAATCCCATGGGAGCGCTAGATCCCACTTTGCCGGTCGGCCGCCAGATCGTCGAGAAACTCAGCGCCGTGGTACCCGGCATCGATCCATCGGAGGCCCGCAAGCGGGTCATCGACCTTCTTGGAGCGGTCCGCATTCCCTCGCCACGGTTGCGCTTCGACGAGTATCCCTCGCAATTCAGCGGCGGCATGATGCAGCGCGCGCTGATCGTCGACGCTTTGATCAGCAATCCAGCCTTTCTCGTCGCCGACAACGTCACCCAGCCGCTCGACGTGACAGTCGCGGCGCAGGTCCTGCGTCTGATGCGCGAGTTGACGGAGCGTTTCGACACCGCGGTGGTGTTCGTTTCGTCGTCGCTGCCGACGGTCAAGGAGGCGGCCGATCAGGTCCTGGTGCTGTCCGAAGGCAGGATCGTCGAGCGCAACACCCCGCAGCGGCTCATCGACGCGCCGCAGCATCCCTATACGCTGCAGTTGATCAGCCAAATTCCGAAAATCTGGACGAGCGAGGCGGTCGCCGTTCCGCGTACGACGAGCGCGGCCATGCCAACGATCAGCATACGCGACGCAACCCGCACCTACCGTGTTCGCAAACGGGGAACGTTCGCGGCCCACAGCGAGGTTCGCGCCGTGCGCAATGTCACCTTCGACGTCATGCCGGGCGAGAATTTCGGCGTGGTGGGCGAGTCCGGCTGCGGCAAGTCCACCCTGATGCGGCTTCTCAGCCGCCTGGAGTTTCCAGACAGCGGCAGCGTCATCTGCGATGGCGAGGATCTTTCGAAACTGAGGGGAAAGACGCTGCTGAAGTTCCGGCGCGATTTTCAGCTGGTGCTGCAGGATCCGTTCAACTCGCTGCCGCCGCGCACGTCCATCGGCGCGATCCTGGAGGATCCGCTGCGGGTGCACGGCATGCGCAATGCGAAGGAGATACGCGAACGCGTCCTGGCGGTCATGGCCGAGGTCGAGCTTCCCGCGAACCTCTACGATGAATTGCCGCTTGGTCTCAGCGCCGGCCAACGCCAACGCGTCAATGTCGCCCGCGCCATGGTGCTCGAGCCAAAAGTGCTCATCATGGACGAGACGCTGTCGTCGCTTGACCAGACCGAGCAGTTCCGCCTGCTGGCGCTGTTCGAAAAACTGCAGGCCCAGCACGGCCTGACCTACGTCTTCATCTCGCATGACCTTGCAATGGTCCGCCGCGTTTGCAACCGGGTCGCTGTGATGTATCTCGGCGAGGTGGTGGAGATCGCCCACAATGAGCGTCTTTTCTTCGATCCCGGGCATCCTTACACGAAGGCGCTGTTGAGCGCGGTTCCGACACTGGAGGAGCGCCGCTACAAGCCGGAGGAATGCCTGCTCGAGGGAGAGCCGCCGAGCCCGATCGACCTGCCGCCGGGTTGCAGTTTCGCCAGCCGGTGTCCGCATGCCTTCGACCGGTGCCGTGCCGAGAGCCCGACGCTGACGGCGCGAAATCACGGCGAGTTGGCGGCCTGCTTCCTCGTTGAAACAACGGGAACTCGCGCCGCCGCATGATCGACAAGAAAGACGGGGAGGAACATATCGATGGAAGCGAAATCCGCATGAGCGATCCTGAAGATCGCATGCAATACGCACTTGCCGAACTCGAGAAGCACGGGCGCGTATCGGTGCAGGCACTCGCCGAGCATTTCCATGTCAGCCGGGAAACGGTGCGTCGCGACCTGAAGCAACTGGAACTCGAGGGCCACCTGCGATGCATCTATGGTGGTGGCGTCAAGCCGCGCCCTGACGCCGACGAGCCCATCGCCGACCGGATGCGGCTGAACGCGCGCGAGAAGGCGCGCATCGCCGAACGTGCGGCGACCCTGCTCAGAGACCACATCAAGATATTCGTCGACGCCGGCACGACGACGCTGGCGTTCGCCAAGCATCTGAGGAACTGGCCTGATATCACCGTCTATACCAACTCGCTCGATATCGTCGCACTGCTCGCCGATGCCGGACACCCCAATCTCGTGGCGGTCGGCGGCGACGTCAGGCCGAGCTACCGGGCCTTCATGGGTCCGGATCCAGTCGATCTCGTCACGCGGCACCTGTTCGACATCGCTTTCGTCAGCATTGCAACCGTCGACAGCAGGTTCGGCTTCATGGACCTCGGACAGGACGAGGCGAACATTCGCCGCGCGCTGCGAAAGCACTCCAAACAGTGCGTCATGCTGGCCGACAGCAGCAAGTTCGGCCGGCAGGGCTCCATCTGCACATACGAATTCCGGGACGTCGACATCCTGATCACCGACGCTCCCCTCAAGGCGGACTTCGCCGCGCAAATGGATCAGACGCAGGTAAAGGTGCTCTATGCTTGAAATTCGCAAGGACCCGTCGGCTTTTCCCGGCATCGACGCCGAAGCCCTCCATCGGATGATGGATGAGGTTTCCGCCTTCGGCGGTGGTCCTGACGGCTCGATGACGCGACTGACACTGTCCCGCGAGGATGGACTGGCACGGGACTGGCTGGCTGCATGGTTCGCGCAGGAAGGCCTGCGTCTTGAGATCGACGCGATCGGCAACATGTACGGATTTCTCGACTGGGCCGGCAAGGATGCGCCCTGCATCATGTGCGGCTCGCATCTCGACAGTCAGCCGAATGGTGGCCGCTTTGACGGCGCCTATGGGGTGATCGCCGCCTGCAGCGCGATAGAGGCGATAAGGCGCCGGGTGGCCGAAACCGGCATCACGCCGAAATGCAACTTCGTCATCGTCAATTGGACCAACGAGGAAGGTGCGCGGTTCCAGCCCAGCCTGCTTGGCAGCAGCGTCAATTCCGGCGAGATCGACCTTGATTTCGCGCTGGCGCGCCGGGACGGTTCCGGCGTTTCGGTGGCCGAGGCGCTGTCGGAAATCGGCTATGCGGGCGAGGCCGCTCGCGTGGTGCCGGCCGCCTTGATCGAGATCCACATCGAGGGCTCGGCCCATCTCGAGAAGGCCGGCCTGCGGATAGGGGCATTCACCCGTTTCTGGGGTGCCGTCAAATATCGCCTCGCCTATGTCGGCCGGCAGGCCCACACCGGCCCCACACCGATGGCCGAGCGGCAGGATGCGCTGCTTGCTGCCGCCTATCTGATCGCCGAACTCAGGGACATGGCCGACAAGGCCGGTCCGGATCTGCACACCTCGGCGGCGCGGCTGGAAGTCTATCCCAATTCGCCGAATGTGGTGCCGGGAGAAACGGTGATGTTCATCGAACTGCGGTCGGGAAGCGCCGAGCTTCTGGCGTCGGCCGAAGCGGAACTCAAGGAGAAGATCGAGAGCTGCGCCGCGCGCGCCCACACGTCGTTCGAAGTCCGATCCATAGACCGGAGGCGAGCAGGAGAATTCGACGCCGGGCTGATCGATCTGGCCGAACAGACCGCCAAATCGCTCGGGCAGACGGTCCTTCGGCTCGACACGATCGGTGGGCACGACGCCGTCAGCATGTCGGCGGTGACACCGGCGATCGTTATCGGGGTGCCGAGCGTCGGCGGTGTCATCCACCACCCGACGGAGTTTACCACGCCCGAGGATCGGCTCCTGGGGACGGAACTGCTCGCGGGGATGCTGTGGCGGTTCTGCGTCGACGGCAACATCCTGAAGAACTGAAGGACTAGGCGATGAAGACGATCGGCGAAGCCTCCACCCCCGCGGAAGTTCGTGCCGAGGCGGCGCTCACCGCTATTGCGGACTGGACGGGAAAACAGATCGGTTTTGCGCCCGCCTCTCCGGGTATCGCATCGCCCTCGCATCGCGGCGTCGACAGCGAAGCATGGCTGGTGGCGGTCGACCAGTCGTCTCCGGCCTATTTCCTGAAGATCGTGAACTCCGATCAGAAGGCGTTCGTCGATCTGGAGGCCGTGTTCGAAGCCGCCTCCACCGCGGCCGGACTGGGCTGCACGCCAAGTCCGCGGCATCTTGCGCGAGACGCCGACGCGATCGTCTTCGATCTCTTGCCGCCCGGTTGGAAAACAGCGCGCATGGACGATCTGCGACGGGCGGACGTGATGGAGCAGGTCATCGGGCTCAAAAAGGCGATCCACGGATCGCGGCCATTCGCTTTGTCGTGGACGGTATTCGATAGGATCCGGGTGCTGGACGACGCCCGGAAAGCCGCCGGCGTCGAGCGCCCGGACGATCTTTGGTGGATGCTCGACGGCGTCGGCGAGATCGAGCGCGCAATCACCGCTGCGGGTTACGATGTCCGGCCGAGCCACGCCGACGGCCTCGCCTCCAACATCATGGTAAGCCAGGACGGGGCGGTTCACCTCGTCGATTTCGACGACGCCCGCAATGTCGATCCCCTCTACGAGGTCGGCATTCTACTTAACGAGGCCTTTCCGTTCGAAGAAGAGATGCGGCCGGCGCTTGAGATGTTCGAGGGGTCGTTCCGTCAGGCTTCCCTCAACCGTTGCCGTGCATATGCGGCGGCGGACGATCTGATGTGGGGGCTATGGGGTCTGTTGTTGAACTCGACATCGCCGCGCGGCGACATCGAGTTTCTGAAATACGCGCAGTGGCGCCTGCTGCGCTGCCGGATGGCTCTTCGCCATCCGGACTTCGAACTGAAGTTGAGACGGCTTTGAGCGGCTGCAAGGAGGCCCTACATGATTGAGAAGCGGCCGGGCGAGGCGGTGAGCGAAGCCGAGCGGGAGATCGAGGCCGTCATCTGTGCCGTCGAACCATGGACCGGCCGCGATCTCCGCTACCGGCCGGTGCATGGCGGCATCAGCAATTCCAACTGGCGCGTTCGCATCGCGGGACAGTCAGAGAGCTATTTCGTGAAGGTTCCGGGCCGGGGCACCGAGATGTTCATCGACCGAAAAGCGGCGGCGGAGGCGAGCCGGCGCGCCCACTCGCTCGGTATCGGACCCGCGGTCTACGGCTATCTGGACGAACGCGGCGTCGAGATTGCCGATTTCATGGAGGGGCGGCGCTCCTGTACCAACCGCGATTTCCTCGACCCGGATGTACGCCGCTCGGTGCTGGGTCTCTACCGGCGCTTCAACGATTCGGGCCTGCTGTCGCTGACCAAGACGGTCTTCGACATGATCGACGAGCATGTCGATCAGGTCCGCGAGCTCGGAGGCGCGCTGCCGGCGGATTTTGCCTGGCTGCATCGCCAGTACCTTCTGGCGCGGGCGGCGCTCGAGGCTTCGGGGATCGACCTGGTTCCATGCTTCAACGATCCGATGCCCGGAAACTTCATGATCGCGCCCGACCGGTCGATGATGCTGATCGACTATGAGTATGCCGCAAACAACGACCGCTGTTACGAACTCGGCATCTGGTGCGGGGAAATGTTCTTCTCCGATGCGGTCGAGGCCGAAGTCATCGAGGAATATTTCGGCAGGTTTGACCCTCGGTTGAAGGCCCGGCTGGTCGTGCACAAGGTGCTCGCCGATGTGAAGTGGGGAACCTGGGCGATGGTGCAGAATGTCGTATCGGCGCTCGACTTCGATTTCTACAAATACGGGGCGTGGAAATATATGCGCGCGCGCTCGGTGATGCAGACCCCGCAATGGGTCGAGTATCTCAGGGCGGTCTGACGGGTGTCACGGGGCGGAGCAATTCCGACCACAGCTGGCATGTCTGCAGGGAGGGTTAGCGGCTGTCGTTGGCAATCAGTTTCGTCAGGCAATCGCCCGCCTGGCTCCCAGGCACGCCGAGATCTCTGACACTGTCCATGTGGTTGCGGTTCGTGAGAACAAGCGACGTTACCGGCGAGCCCCGCTGCAGCAGGTTCTGTTTGAAACGATCTGCTTGCTGATGGAAAGGCGGCGTCTCATTGGCCCCGACCAGAACCGTCGCCTTGGTTTGAGGATCATGCCGATAGGCAAGCGGTGTAAACATAGCGACTTCCTCATCGGTAATTCCAATCTCGTTGGCGAGAAAGGAATCTTGGAGGGGTTTCAGATCGTAGAGCCCGCCGAGCAGAAGAGCTGCCCGCACATTCGAGGGGGTATTCTCGCTGTTGAACAGAAACGTTGAAAGATGTGCTCCGGCCGAATGACCGCTGACAGTCAGTTCTGCCGGGTTTCCGCCATGGTCGGCGATATGGGCGAGAACCCACTGCTTGGCGCGGCGCACCTGGTCGACGATCGTAGCCATTCTGACGTTGGGCATCAGAGCATAGTCGACGATGACGGCAATCGCACCCGCCTGGGTAATCGTCGTCGCGACGTATGAGTAGTCGCGCTTGGAGAACATTCTCCAGTAGCCGCCATGGATAAACATGTGCACCGGCAGGCCGCTTCTTTTGCCCGAGGGAAAGAACAGGTCCACGGTTTCGGCCTGATCCGGTCCATAGGCAACGTCCGCAGCCATTGGAACGGTTGCGCGAACGACCTCGCTGCGGTGAACGATGTCCTGCACGATTTTGTCAAAATCCGCGACGTGGTCGCGGATGCGAAACGGATCGCTTTGCACTCTTCCTCCGCTCAGATGCTGATGGCGAGGTATTTCGCCTCCATGAACTCGGCAATGCCGTGATGCTGGCCGCCCTCGCGGCCGAGGCCGCTCTGCTTTACCCCGCCGAAGGGTGCTGCCGGATCGGACATCAAGCCGCGGTTGAGAGCGATCATCCCGGCTTCGATCTTGGATGCCACCCGCATTCCACGCGCAAGATCGCGCGTGTAGATGTAGGCGGCAAGACCGTATTCGGTGTCGTTGGCGCGCACGATGACCTCGGCTTCCGTTTCGAATCTCGAGATCGGCGCTACCGGCCCAAAAATTTCCTCATGCGCCATCTCCGCCTCGGCCGGGACGTCGCAGAGCACGGTCGGCAGATAGTAATATCCCGTTCCCGAGCCTGTCTTGCCCCCGCACAGCACCCGCGCGCCACGGGCGACAGCATCGTTGACCAGACGGCCGATCTTGTCGACGGCCTTCCTGGTGATCATCGGCCCGCACTCCGTGGCCGCGTCCGTGCCAGCGCCGACCTTGAGTGACGACATCCGCCTGGCGAGGCTTTCGCCAAAGGCATCGTAAATGCCAGACTGGACATAGATGCGGTTTGCAGCCGTGCAGGCCTCGCCGGCGTTGCGCATCTTCGCCACCATCGCCCCATCGACCGCCGCGTCAAGGTCCGCGTCATCGAACACAAGGAATGGCGCGTTGCCGCCAAGTTCCATCGAACACGAAACCACGTGCTTTGCGGCCTCGGCCAGCAGAATGCGCCCGATACCCGTTGAGCCGGTAAAGGAGAGTTTCCGCACCCGCGGATCGGCCAGCATAGCGGCCGTCACAGGGCCGGGATTGGAGGTTGTCAGAACGTTCACCACCCCTGGCGGAATGCCTGCTTCCTGGTAGAGCGCGGCAAGCGCGTAGGCCGTGAGCGGGGTCTCGCTGGCTGGCTTCAAAATTACCGTGCACCCGGCAGCCAAGGCGGGCGCGATCTTGCGCGTCGCCATGGCGGCAGGGAAGTTCCAGGGTGTGACAAGGACGCAGATGCCGATGGGCTCGTAGTCGACCACGATCCGGTTCGCGCCGGAAGGCGCAATCCCGAATTCACCGGTGATGCGAACGGCTTCCTCGGCATTCCAGCGAAAGAATTCCGCGGCATAGGCGATCTCGCCACGCGCGTCCCGGAGTGCCTTGCCGTTTTCCAGCGAGATCAGGGTTGCCAGCGTCTCGGAACGCTGCGTCATCAACTCGAAGCAACGTCTGAGGATTTCGGAACGCTTGCGAGGTGCCGTTGTGCGCCAGCCATCGGCGGCCTTGGCCGCAGCCTCCACGGCGGCCGCGGCATCTTCGATCGTCGCGTCGGGAACGGCGGCGATCACGGCTTCCGTGGAAGGGTCCAAGACCTGGATTTCCCGGCCGTCCGCGGATTGCCTCCACTGGCCGCCGATATACAAGCCGTGGGAGAATCTATGGAAGTCGTCAGTGTCCTGACCGTCCTCCAGCACCGGATGAGATATGTTCATGGCCTGCTCCTCGATTGCTCACATGACGTAGGTGGCGAGGTTGCCATCATAGGCAGCCTGGATCAGGCCCCGCATGGCTGCCAGATCGAATGGACGCGGATTGTTCTTGATGAGACGGTCAATGCCGAGCGCCTGTTCGGCCGTCCAATCGAGCTTGTCGGCGGGAAGCCCGAGCTTGGCCAGCGAAGGCGTGATCCCGATCGCTCCAAACAGCCGGCCGATCTCGTCGATCGTCGCGTCGGCCATCTCACCGGCACTCCGATCCCTCCCGTCGAGACCAAGGGCAAGGCCGATCTCGGCCATCTCGGCGGCCGCGGCGGCCCGGTTGTACTTCATGACGTACGGCAACATGGTGGCGACACCCAAACCGTGGGCGGTGTGGGTTATCGCGCCAACCGGATATTGTACGGCGTGCGCCGCCGCTGTGCCGGCCGTTCCGAACGCACAGCCGGCTGCAAGCGCGCCCATCATCACATCGGCCCGGGCGTCCTCGTCAGAGGGCTGGCGGTATGCCTTTTCAAGGCTTCGACCAAGCAGCTTGATTGCCAGCAGCGCGAAATGATCGGTCAAAGCGGTTTTGCCGATAAAGACATGGCTCTGCGGAAGGAAGGGATCGGTGCCGCGCCTGACGGCGGTAAAAGCCTCGATCGCATGTGTCAGCGCGTCTGCGCCCGCGATCGCCGTCAGTCCCGGGGGACATGTCATCGTCAGTTCCGGGTCGCAGATGGCGGCTGCCGCGATCAGATGCGGGCTGGAGATGCCAACCTTCAAGGTGCGATCCGGATCGGAGATCACCGCGACAGGGGTCACTTCCGAGCCGGTGCCGGCTGTTGTTGGAACCGCGATCAATGGCAGCGTCGGGCCAGGCACCTTGAACTCGCCGTAGTAGTCCTGGAGCAGGCCGCCGTGACTGATGAGCAACGCGGCGCATTTGGCCATGTCGAGACAACTGCCGCCTCCGATGCCGATCACCATGTCCGGCGCAAACTTTCGCGCCTCCTCGACGCAGACGGCGACGGTGTCCCGGGGGACGTCGGGCAGCACGCGGTCATGCACGAGCACGTCTATCGATGCGCCTTCGAGCGCCGCCATGATCTCTGCGAAGGCGACAGTCGCGGCAAAGCGCTCGTCCGTGCAGACAAGAGCGCGACGGCCCAGCCTGGCCGCAACGGTTGGAATGACATGGCGCTGGCCCTTCCCGAAGAGGATCTCACGCGGGAGCCTTACGGCAGCGAAAAGGCTCATGTTCTGCGTCCCTCGATGATGTTGGGAGTGGAAAGCGAAAGCTCGTCGAGTTCGATCCAAAAGGTATCATCTATTAAATCGTATATGATATAGGATTGCATTGAGCGAAGCATCGTGTTAGCCAGTGATCCTGTCAAGAGGCAAAGATGCAGGTCACGAACTTAAGCAATGCCCGAGAAGTCGACCCGGCTAGCGGACGCATCCAGCGATCCAACAGTCTGGTGGAGGACGTGTATGAAGCGATCTTCGCGCAACTCATGTCGCTGAAGATCGCGCCTGGCTCGCGGATCACCGTCGACAGTCTGGTCAAGGAACTCGAAGTATCCCACACGCCAATCCGTGAAGCGCTTGGCCGCCTCGAAGGCGAAGGCCTTGTGCTGAAGACACATTTGATCGGCTACCGCGCCGCGCCGCAGATAACCAAGCGCCGATTTGACGAACTCTATGAGCTTCGCCTGTTGCTCGAGCCGCATGGGGCAGCCAAAGCAGCCGCATTGATGGATGAGACGAAACTTGCGGTGCTTCAGGAGTCCGCAGGGGGCATGGCGCGCCGCGACGGCAAGGATGAACGCCTGCGTTACTCCAACTTTGCGCGGCAGGACGCCATTTTCCACGACAGGATCATGGAATTTGCAAACAATGATCTCGTGCGCCAGACTCTCGCGTTCCAGCATACGCACTTCCACATCTTTCGCCTGATGTTCCATTCGCGCGTTACCGAGGAAGCGCTCGACGAGCATGAGGCTATCCTGGCCGCCTTCGCTGCCTCCGATCCTGTTGCGGCGGAACAGGCGATGCGCCGCCATATCGAGCATTCTCGTGATCGTTTGTTGCTGGCGTTCGATTGAGACTGTCACGATGCCAGTCACCGTCCACATCGGGAGCGCCGCCGTCAATCTGGATGCACCGTTGATCACGCAAGCAAACGGCCGGGGATACCACGTCCCGGATTCCCTTTTCTGAGGCCGCGCCGCCGGGCGAGTGCAACGCCCGCCTGACTTCCATCCACAAAACGAGGAAACCGACCATGCCAGGCAAGAAAATACTAATGTTGACCGGTGAGTTTACCGAAGAATACGAGATCTTCGTCTATCAGCAGGCGATGGAGGCCGTCGGCCACATCGTCCACGTTGTCTGTCCTGACAAGAACGCTGGAGACCTGATCAAGACATCGCTCCACGACTTCGAAGGTGACCAAACCTACACCGAAAAGCCCGGCCACTATGCTTTGATGAACAAGACCTTTTCGGAAGCGGAGAGACAGCTCGACCAGTATCACGCCGTATATTGCGCGGGCGGTCGTGGCCCCGAGTACATCCGCACGGATAAGCGCGTGCAGGCGATCGTCCGCCATTTCCACGAAAACAAGAAGCCGATCTTCACGATCTGCCATGGCGTACAGATCCTGATCGCGGTCGACGGCGTCGTGCGTGGCAAGAAAGTAGGTGCGCTGGCTGCCTGCGAGCCGGAAGTGACCCTCGCCGGTGGAACCTATATCGACCTGTCCCCGACTGAGGCCTATGTCGACGGAACGATGGTCTCGGCAAAGGGCTGGACCGCACTTGCCGCGTTCATCCGCGAGTGCCTGAAGGTGCTGGGAACGGAAATCCGCCACAACTGAGTCAATCCTTCCGATGCATCCCAGACGGGATGCATCGGTTCCTCCTCAGATCGTCCACGGCTCATGGCAACGCCTCCGTGCTCATGGGCAAGGCGACGAACGCATCGCTGCCGACATTGGCAACGACGCCCGCCGAAATGATCCAGACGGGTTGTTTTGCCGCCCACGCGCATCTCGGCGATGTCGAGCGGCCCTTCCAGTAGATCGCAGCCTGCCCCAGCGGGCGGGATTCGACGCCGGGTTGATTGATCTGGCCGAACAGACTGCTGGATTGCTCGGGCAGACCGAAATTCTTCCTATTTTGCTCCACCCTCTTTCAACGGAACCGTCCCCGATCCTCTGGTCAGTTCTCGAAGGAACGCCTGGACCAGATTTCTTGTTTCGTCTGCCCTGCGGTACGCGATCAGATGCCGCGAACTGAAGGTATAGGACCCGGGCTTGATCGCCCGCAACTCGCCGGCGTGGACCCATGACGATGCGAAATGAGCCGGCAGGAAGCCGATGAAATTCTCCGACAGGATCAGCATCAATTGTGCTTCCATGTGGATCACTGACGCGCTGGCCTTGGGATGCCCGACGAGATAGAGGTCGTCGAAATACCGATAGCTGCGTACAGAAAACCGCGCAGCGTGGATGGCGCTTTGGTCGATCCTTGAATCTGGCATTGCAAAAAGCGGGTGCCGTCGGCCGCAATAGAGAAAATGCGGCTCGCCGCAATAATCCCGGTAAACGACACCGGGCGCTTTCTGCGACAGCGGCCCGATGACGATGTCGCGGCCGCCATCAGCGACTTGCTGCTCAAGCTCGGATGGCGTGCCAAGCGATAGGTCGATGAAAACATCGGAATCAGGACCCATGAAGCGTCTGAGGGCATGCTGGATGCCCAATTCACTGCTTGTGAACACGCCATCGGACGTGCCGATCCGCAACCGGCCGGACAGGCTGCCGCTGGCTGCGCTGATGCGGTGCCCGAAATCGTCGAGATCGCGAAACAGTTTCTGCGCCGCGTCGTAGGTCGCCTGTCCGACCTCGGTCAGGCGGAACTTTTTGCGTCCGCGATGGCAGAGCTGGGCGCCGATGCGTTTCTCCAACTCCGCAAGATGCGTGCTGAGCGTCGGCTGCGACAGGTTGAGGGTGATCTGCGCGTCGGCGAAGCCGCCTGAATCGGCCAGCGCCACGAAGACGCGCAGCAGGCGGATGTCGATGTTGTCCAAACGACGCATGGCTTGTCCCTCGAATGGCGATACATCGACATTATTCGATGTAAAATTCTAAATAAACTCATTTACATCAATACTTGAAATCGCGAGCCTGCGCGGAACAAAAATGGGGAACAATCATGAAATCGTCACTCCGCATAGCGCTGTCCGCAGCACTGGTGCTCGCCAGTTCGCAGTTCGCCTTCAGCGCCGACCAGATACGCATCCTTGCTCCGACGTGGCTGGGATTTGCACCTGTCCACATCGCCGGCGACCTGGGCTGCTTCGCCGGCAAAGACCTAGACGTCAGCATCAAGTTCGAGGATGACCTCACCAACGTCATGGCCGCGATGGCGCGCGGCGACATCGAGATGCAGATGCGCTCCGTCGGCGAATATCAGGGGCGCCCGCGCGACGCCTCCACACCGGGCATTATCATCGGCACGATCGATGAATCCGTCGGCGGCGACGGCATCATCACCGACGACCAGATCAAGACGGTGGCGGATCTCAAGGGCAAGGTCGTCGCTGCCGAGCCGAACATTCCCTCACGCCTGTTGCTCCAGATGGAGCTGAAGCAGGCGGGACTGTCACTGAAGGACCTCCAGATCAAGGACATCGCAACGGCCGACACCGGCGCGGTTTTCGTCGATGACTCGATTGCCGCGATCGCGACCTATGAACCGTTCATGTCGCAGGCGCTGAAGGCCTCGACCCGTCCGGGTGCTCGCATGCTGGTCTCGTCCAAGGATCATCGCGGCATCATCATCGATGCGATCATCGTCCGCAACGATGACTTCAAGGCGAACCCGGACAAATACGCGAAGTTTCTCGGCTGCATCTACGAGGCCGTCGATTTCCTGAAGGCCGAGCCGGGAAAATTCGCCGATATGGCCTCCAAGCATTTCGGCCTGACGCCGGCTGAGGTGACCGAGATCGTCGACTCCAGCCTATCCTACACGACGCTCGCCGAATCTCTCGCCTACATGGGCAAACCGGGAGAAAAAGGCAC
Source organism: Mesorhizobium mediterraneum (assembly GCF_002284565.1). Taxonomy (GTDB): domain Bacteria; phylum Pseudomonadota; class Alphaproteobacteria; order Rhizobiales; family Rhizobiaceae; genus Mesorhizobium; species Mesorhizobium mediterraneum. The sequence continues at coordinate 259,895 of NZ_NPKI01000046.1, forward strand.
GCTCCACGGCATCTTCGATACGGTGATGGACCTCAACCTGGAGAACGGCGCTGCCGACAACAAGCTCGTTGCGACGGACCAGATCGACAATTCGGTGATCAACAAGGTGTCGGCTAAGTAACGGCAATGGACCAGGTCCGGCGGCCCGCCTTCCGGCGGCCGCCGGCGGCCATGCCATGCCGGCATCCGGGGATAGTGATCTTGTTCAGCAGTCTGTTTGTTTTTCGCGGCCGAGCTTCGCCGATGGCGGAATCCGCCGTCAGCGTTGCGGCGGCCGCCCTGGTCGTCGCGGGTTGGGAGCTGGCGGCACGCGCGGGCATTATTGCGCCGCAGTTCCTCCCCTCACCAAGCCGCGTCGTCATCGCCTTGTGGACGATGCTGACCGAGCAGAACCTCGTCTGGCATGTCGTGGTCTCGACCACACGTGTGTGGATCGCCTTCCTGCTCGCCGCGGCCATGGCCATCCCGATCGGCATCATGATGAGCAGCTACCGGATTGTCGGAGCCGCACTCGAGCCGATGATCGATTTCATCCGCTATCTTCCGGTTCCCGCACTTGTGCCGCTGTCCATCATCTGGTTTGGCGTCGGCGAGGAGACCAAGATCTTCCTGCTCTGGCTGGGCACTTTCTTCCAGCTCGTGCTTCTCGTGGCCGACGACATGCGGCGGGTGCCGCAGGAGTTCGTCGAGGTCGCCCGCACAGTCGGCGCCAGCTCGAGGCAGGTGATGACGGATGTCGCCTTGCGCTGGATGGGGCCGACCCTGATTGACAATCTCAGGATCACGCTCGGCTGGTGCTGGACATATCTGATCATCGCCGAGATCGTCGCGGCCGATTCCGGCATCGGCTACGTGATCTGGACGGCGCGCCGTTTCGTGAAAACGCCCGAAGTGATGGCAGGCGTCGTCGTCATTGGGCTGATAGGCCTCGTCACCGACCAGCTGCTTCGCCTGTTTCACCGCCGCCTCTTCCGGTATCTGTGAGGGATCGGGTCATGGCGAGCGGCTATATTCAGTTCGTCGATACGGCCAAGTGCTTCGGCCCGGTCGATGTCGTGCGAAAAACCGATCTTGGTCTCGACCGCAATTCGCTGGTGGTCTTCCTTGGCCCATCGGGTTGCGGCAAGACAACCTTGATGCGGATGGTCGGCGGCCTCGACGAACCGAGCTCGGGCTCGATCCTGGTCGGCGGCGAAAGGGTTGTCGGGCCGGATCGCCGGCGCGGCATGGTGTTCCAGTCCTATTCGTCGTTTCCCTGGTTGACTGTCGAGAAGAACATTGCCTTCGGCATGCGCTACAGGAAAGATATTGGCGCGGCCGAGAAGGCCGAGCGGATGCGCCATTATCTCGAATTGTTCGGGCTTGCCGACTTCGCCGGCTCCTATCCGAACCGGATTTCGGGCGGCATGCGCCAGCGCGTGGCCATAGCGCGCACGCTCGCCGCCGGTTCGGATGTGCTGTTGATGGACGAGCCTTTCGGTGCGCTCGACGCGCTGACGCGCGAGCGCCTTCAGGTCGAGCTGCGGCAGATCCAGATTCGCGAGGAAAAGACCGTCATCTTCGTCACCCACGACGTGGAAGAAGCGGTGTTCCTCGCCGACCGGATCATCCTGTTTTCGCGCCGGCCGGCCTCGGTCGTAGCCGACATCGACGTGGCGGCCCAGCTCGGCCCGCAACGGCCACTGGAAATCCGGGAAACGCAGAAATTCTTCGAGCTGCGTAACAAGATCCTGCATCTGATCCGCAACCAGACAGGAGTTGTCGCATGAGCCTGTCCTTCTCCGGAAAGTCGGTCGTGATCACCGGGGCCAGTCGTGGCATCGGGCTCGGCATCGCTAAGGGTTTTGCGCAAGCCGGCGCCAGCCTGCATCTCATCGCTAACGAAGCGGCCGTGCACGAACGGGCGCGTGAATTGGGCGCCACCAGCATGGAAGCCGATATTGCCGATCGTTCGGCCTTAACTGCGGCGCTCGAACCTCTCGCTCGCATAGACGTGCTCATCAACAATGCCGGGCTCGAACTGATGACGCCGATCACCGACAGCGGCGACGATGTCGAAGCCGCCTTCCGGCGCATCATCGAGATCAATATCATCGGCACGGCGCTCGTCACGGCGCGTGCTCTGCCGCGCATGCAGGCCGGCGGTTCGATCGTCAACACGTCATCGATCTGGGGCCGTGTTGCCGAGGCGCAGTTCGGCGCCTATGTCGCCTCTAAGCACGCCATCGTCGGCCTGACGAAGACCTGGGCCAAGGAACTCGGGGCCAGGGGCATCCGCGTCAATGCGGTCTGTCCCGGATGGGTTCGCACGGATGCGTCGATGCGCTCGCTCGGCCGCATGGCCGAGAGAGACGCCGTCAGCGAGGCAGCACTGCTCGAAAGCATCGTCGGTGCGCAGGCGCTGCCGGGCCTGATGGAGCCAGCCGACATCGCGGGTACCTATCTCTTCCTGGCGTCGGAACTCGCAGCCAACATCACCGGGCAGTCGCTTGGTGTCGACAGGGGAGAAGTGCCTTGGTAAGCCCGCTTCACGGAAAACGCGCGCTGGTCACTGGCGCAGCCAGCGGTATCGGCCGCGCCACCGCGCACGCCTTGCGCGAGGCCGGGGCGACGGTTCTGGGCCTCGATCTCGAGGCGTCGGAGGGCGATTTCCCCATTCTTGCCTGCGACCTCGCCAGCGAAACCGACATCATTGCCGCGGTCGGGCAGGGCAGGGACCGGATTGGCGGCTATGACATCCTCGTCAACAATGCCGGCATCCTGCAGGAAGCACCGCTTGGCGGGATTTCGCTCGATCATGTCGACCGCATGTTCGCGGTCAATGTGCGGGGCGCGATCATCGTGGCGCGGGAAGTCCTGCCGCATCTTCCCGAGGGCGGACGCATCATCAACATCGCCTCCGAGCTCGCCTATCTCGGCCGGTCGGGCGCTTCGGTCTACTGCGCGACGAAGGCGGCGCTGCTCGGCCTTACCCGCTCCTGGGCACGCGAACTTGCGCCCCGCATCCTGGTCAACGCCGTGGCGCCCGGGCCGACCGACACGCCGCTTCTTGGCTTCGACGCGCTGACCGAGAGCCAGCGCGCGCTGGAAACAACACACCCGCTGGGGCGGATCGGACGGCCGGATGAAATCGCCGCCGCGGTGGTGTTCCTGGCCGGTCCCGGCGCAACCTTTTTCACCGGACAATGCCTGGGCGCCAATGGCGGCGCGGCGATGGTTTGAGAAGAGATGATCATGAGAGACCGCGTTTTCCTCGCTGAACTGTCGTGGCCCGAGGCTAAGAAGCGGATCGCCGCCGGCGCTCCCGTCTTCCTGCCGCTCGGCGCGACCGAACAGCATGGCCACCATATGGCGATGAATGTCGATGTGGTGATCCCGACCGCCATTGCCGAAAAGGTGGCGTCGCAGGTCGGAGGGCTGGTGGCGCCGACGATCGCCTACGGCAACCGCTCGCAGCCCCGGTCAGGCGGCGGCCCGGCCTTTCCCGGTACGATCAACATCACCGCACAGACTTTCTCGCTTCTGGTCAAGGATGTGATCTGCGACCTGTATCGCCAGAAGGTCCGACGCATCGTTGTGCTCAACGGCCACTACGAGAACATCGGCCCGTCGATCGAAGGCATCGAACTGGCGCTCGATGCCATTGGCCGCGAACGTGCGACGGACCTGACGATCCTGCGCGTCGACCACTGGGACTTGGTACGCGGTGAAACGCTGGCGAAAGTGTTCCCCGATGGCTATCCCGGCATCGAGCTGGAGCATGCGAGCGTGATCGAGACATCGATGATGCTGGCGCTGCGCCCGGAGCTCGTCGATCTCGGCAAGGCGCTGCATGACGGTCCCGCGCAATTTAAGCCTTATGACCGTTATCCCAGACCGTCCGAGGACGTGCCGCCGTCCGGCGTCCTGTCGTTGACCGAGGGCTCGTCGGCGGAAAAGGGCCGATGGCTGCTCGACGACTGCCAGACGCGGCTCGCCGACATCGTCAAACGTGAATTCTTCTGAGGTGACGACAACATGAACAGCAATTTCTTTCAGCCGGTCGACGCGGCCGCGGTCCCCCGTTTCGCCGGGCTTTCGACCTTCATGAGACTGCCGGCCGTGGCAAGCGCCGAGGGGCTGGACATCGCACTCGTCGGCATACCGTGGGATGGCGGTACGACCAACCGCGCCGGCGCGCGCCATGGTCCGCGCGAGATCCGGAACCAGTCGAGCCTGATGCGGCGGGCCCATCACGTCTCGGGGACCGAGCCGTTCAGCATCGCCAACGTCGCCGATGTCGGCGATCTGTCGGTCAATCCGATCAACCTCCTGGACGGTCTGAAGCGCATCGAGGACGGCATCGCAGCGATTGTCGCAGCCGGCGCCATTCCGCTTGCTGCCGGCGGCGATCATCTGACGACGCTGCCGGTGCTGCGTTCGGTCGCGCGCAATGTTCCGGTCGGCATGGTCCATTTCGACGCGCATTCCGACACCAATGACCGTTATTTCGGCGACAATCCCTACACGCATGGCACACCCTTCCGGCGGGCCATCGAAGAGGGCCTGCTCGATCCCAAACGTGTCGTCCAGATCGGCATCCGCGGTTCAATCTACGAGCCCAACGAGCATGATTGGGCGGTCGCTCAGGGCATCCGCATCATCTACATGGAGGAGTTTGTCAGGCGAGGCGCGGCCAGCGTCATGGAAGAGGCGCGCGGCATTGTCGGCAGCGGTCCCACCTATGTGACCTTCGACATCGACTGTATCGACCCCTCGATGGCGCCCGGCACCGGCACCCCGGAGCTTGGCGGCTTCACCACCCGCGAAGCGCAGGAAATGGTCCGCCTTCTCGACACGGTGCTCATAGTCGGCGCTGATGTCGTGGAAGTGGCACCGCCGTTCGATCTTGGCGGGATGACGGCGCTGGCGGGGGCGACGATGATGTTCGAACTGCTGTGCGTGATTGCCGGGTCTGTCGCTGCAGGCAGGGCTCGACAGGCCTGAGATGCGTCACGGCTGCGGCGGCCGCGTGGCGGCCGCTAGGCCGTCGATGTCATCGTAGAGCGCCTGGCTGTGATAGTAGAGCTTGTCGAAAACCGGTTGGATGCGCCTGTAGGTCTCGGCCCATCTGGGGTCCGGCAGGATTTCGGCGCCGTAGCTCACGAAGCGCTCGGCCGCCTGTTCGACGTGCGAGAAGCGGCCGGTCGTCGTCGCGGCCATCGCGGCACAGCCGACGATGCCGCATTCGGGCTCCCGCGGAACCAGGATCGGAATGTTGAAGGCACTCGCCTTGATCTTCAGCCAGAGTTCAGTGCGCGCCCCGCCACCCGCAGCGATAACGCGCTCCAGCGGCTTGTTTGACGCGTGTTCCATGATGCGGATGTGGCGCGTCATGGCAAAGGCGATGCCTTCCAGGATTGAGCGGTGCAGATGCTCCATGCCATGCGCGGCGCCCAATCCGAAGAACTGTGCGCGGGCGTTGCGATGACGCCCCAGGCGCTCGCCGGTGAGAAAGGGCATAAAGAGCAATGCGTCGCAACCGGCAGGTGCCTCGGCAGCGTGGGCGACAATCTCGTCATAGGACAGCGCGTTGCCGTGGAAGGCGCGGCGTGCCCAGCGCATGCCGTCGCCGCCCGTCTCCAGCAGCACGAACTGCGCCCAGTTGCCTTCGATCGTCGCAACGTTCGAGATTTCCGGGTCAAGCAGCGGCTTCTCCGCGATCGCCGTGATGATGGCGCCCGTGCCGGTGCTGTCGGAACCCATTCCCGGCCGACAAGCGCCTGAACCGAGCAGTGCCACCGGATAGTCGGCACCGCCGACCAGGACGGGGGTTCCAGACTTCAGGCCCGTGTCGCGCGCCGCCTGTTTGGTGACGTGGCCGACGACATCCAGCGGGTTGCGGATCGGCGGCAGCTTGGCGGCGTCCAGACCCATGCGCTCGATCATCACCGGCGACCAGTCGAGCCGCTCTGGGTTCATGAGGAAGCTACAGGAGGCGTCGCCAGTATCCATGGCAATCTCGCCGGTCAGCCGGTAGTTGATGTAATCCTTCGGCATGATGGCGACGGCGCTGCGGGCGTATGCGGCGGGATCGTTGTCTCGGACCCATTGCAGTTTGAAGCCCGGCCATGCGGGGGTCGGCGTGTTGCCGCTTTCGGGCAGGTAGCTGTCCGGCTCATTTTCTTCTTCGAAGCGACGTACGAGATCAACGGAGCGCTTGTCGTTCCAGAGCGGTGCGGTCTCGCGGGTCAGCGCTCCGTGCGCGTCGAGCAGGACCAGCCCGTGCATCTGCCCGCAGACGCAGATGGCGGAGATGTGCTGGCGGGCACCATCGACGCGGTCCAGCACCGTCTTGACGCTCGTTCGCGCCCCCTCCCACCAGTCAACCGGCCGCTGTTCGGCCCAGCCGAACTCCGGCACGATCTGGTCGTGCTCTCGCGACGCAAGTTCGAGGATCTTGCCGCTGACATCGACCAGTGCGGCGCGGACGCTGCCCGTGCCGACATCGATGGCGAGGAAAAGCTCGCCGTTCATTTCGACACGGTCCTGAGATGGGCAAGCATGTGATCCTCTGTCTATCGGTCAGAGCGAGCGCGGCGTGGCGAGAATGCATTCCACGGCATTACCCTTTCGCCGCTTCGATGGCGATGCGCGAAATCTCGTCGAAATTCGGCCCCGACACCGGGATCGGGATATCGAAGACCTCGGCGATCACCTGCGTCCAGCCATGCAGGAAATACGTCCAGCCGTCCTCGATCTGCAACTGCTGTCCGGCCTGCTGCCGTCTTGCCTGGCCGAGGAAGATCAGGTCGCCGCGATAATTGAGATCCCAGGCTATGCCGCGCTTGGGGAACACGCCGTCATCGGTGATCGGCGAGCCTGGAGCGTCCTTGCCAAGTCCCGTCGCGTTGATCACCAGCGAGCCGGGTTTCAGCGCCGCCAACGTCTTGTCGTTGATCTCGGGCCGGTCGGCGAGGACATACTCGATCTCGATCGTCGGCATCATGTCTTTGTGGATGCGCTCGATTTCGTCGAGACGCGGCTGCGAACGGTCGGTGACAATGATGCGCGATGGCACGTCGGCGCGCTTGCGCATCAGGTGCCAGCTGATCGCAATCGTCGATCCGCCGGCGCCCATGGACAGGACTTCCGCACCGGTGTCCGCGAAGTATCCCGCCGGGATGAAACCATCTATCGCAAGGCCCGAAGAGATCGGATCCTTGGCATGGCAGATGAGTTTGCCGCCCCGCTTCGACAGGCAGCTGGTCTCGTGCATCAGGCGAGCATGCGGATCGATCACGTCGAACAGGCCGCGCGCCGCGTTGAAGAGATCGATCTTATGCGTGGTGACGAGCGCGCCGAGCGACAGCGGGTCGGATTTTATGAAGGAAACGACCTCACGGTAAGCCTCCGGATCGGCATGAAGTGGAAAGTCGATGCCCTTGAGAAGCGCATCCTTCAGCCGGAGGTGGCGCGCCCATGCAGGGAAAACCCGCATGATCGAACTGCTCGTCGTCGTGACGCCGATAAAATAGAACGTCGGCTGGGTAGCCGGCCGGTAGCGGCTCATTTGCCGACCTCCCGGATTTCAGCAGCGCGAAATGAAGCAGTGATCTCGAAGGAAGCCTTCATGCCGGCACCGTGCGGGATTGTTGCCCATAGAGGGCGGAGATCAGCTTCGCATCACGCGGTCGCCAATCCGGGTTGTCGACTTCCTTCCAGCCTCCATCGCCGGCGACCACGCGCGAGCGCATGCCGCCCGATCTTGCGATGATCTCGTAGTCCTGCCCTGAATCGGCGGGGTAGCAGAACAGCATCACCAGATCGTCTTCCCCAACATTGATCGAGCGGTGGATCCAGAAAGGGGGGACGTAACAGACGGTCTGGGCTTCGACGGGCAGGATCCGGACCTCGCCTTCCGGCGATTCCATCAGCATGAGGCCATGGCCCTTCTGGCCATAGTAGATCTCGGGCCGGTCGGCCTGCTTGTGGATGTGACCGCGTGTCATGAAATACTCGTCGCCGACCTTGCCGGGCGCCATGCGCGTGACGCCGAAAATCAAGTCTCCCGACTGCTCGGTCGGCCGGAACTCGGAGACCTCGTAGACGATGCGTTCGCCCCATGTCGCGCACATGGCTTCGAAGGCCGCGGCGTCCGCGTAGAGCCCGTCCAGATCGCGGAAGCGTTTCTGGTAGCTGCCGGTTGCATTTCCCATCGCGCCGGTCGACAGATCGACCTTGCATCCGGTCGGCTCAAACAATCTGGTCAAGAGACTACCTCATATTGCTTTGCTGTGGTGTCGGCGCTGATCTGGCCCGCTCCTGCTTTCGACAAGAACCACACTTGCTTTGCAGGGTATGATTTGCTCTCCCTATGCGGACCAGCTCGGAGGTTGCTGGATTATGGCAGATTTCGACTACGAGGCACACGACAGTAGGTTGGGCGTTGTCTTCACGTCGCACCCGCTGCCTTAATCCGAGAGAACCGCCTTGCTCCTCCAAGTCGCCTTCGACAAGCCTGAACACCTGGCCCTGCTCCCGCAGATGAAGGCGTTCGCCGACATTATCGAGATCGGCACGCCGTTGCTGAAACGCCTTGGCCTCTCCGCCATCACCACGGCGCGCGAGCTCTGCCCTGGCGTCAAGGTGTTGGCTGATACCAAAACCGTCGACGGCGGCCAGTTCGAGGCCGATATGGTATTCGGCGCCGGTGCCGCGTTCATGACGGTGCTGTCGTGTGCTTCGTCCGCCACGCATGACGCGGTGGGAAGACGTGCCGCCGCCTTCGGCGCGACGGTCATCGTCGACACCATCACCGAGACGGGCAAGGCAGAATTGCTTCCTTTGAATGCTGTCTTCCCCGAAAGCTTCGGCTATGTCGCGGTCCATTCGCCAACCGACGCGCGGCTGGCGGGCAACACCTCCACCTCACATATCGACGCCGTGAAAAAGATGCACGATCGCGGCTTTCTGGTTTCGCTCGCCGGCGGGATCGGCCCCGACACGCTGGAAGCGGTGATCGCAGTCGAGCCCGAAATCCTCGTGGTCGGCAGCGCCATCACAGAATCTGCAAGCCCGAAAGAGATAGCACGATGGATTCGCGACAGATTGCCCAATCCAGGCCGTGGCTGGCCGTGGGACAGGAGATAACCGACCTTCTTGGCCGGATCGACGTCGACGCCTTTGCAAGGCTGGTGCAGGCGTTCGATGACCCCGATCAGCGATGGTTCTTTTCCGGGCAGGGACGCTCCGGCCTTGTCGCGCAGATGGGCGCGATGCGGTTCATGCATCTTGGCCGAACGGTGCATTTTGTCGGTGAGGTATCGGCGCCCTCGATACGCAGGGGCGATGCGCTGCTGATCGTCTCCGGCTCTGGGGAGACGCCGGTCAGCACAGGCTTTGCCCGCATCGCCAAGGCGGAGGGTGCCAAGGTCGTTACGCTGACGCATGAGCCGGCAGGGACCCTGGCCGGCATTGCCGATGTCACGCTGCATGTCCCTGTCGGGGAATCGAAACAGTTTGGCGGCAGCCTGTTCGAGCAATCCTGCCTGATCCTGCTCGACAGCGTTGTGCTCGGCCTGGCGCAGCAGATACCCGACGCGCACAAGCTGATGTTGTTCCGCCACACTAATTTGCAATGACTGGGCACCCCGGGCACGCCCGAGGGCATGCTTTTGAGCGACATGCATCAGCTGGGAAGCCCGGCTGGGCACCTCATCTTCCGTTGCGGCAAGGCACTGGACTCGCTGCACGATGCCGATATTGTACTTGAGGAGCGTTGGTGCCGTGCTCTGGCGACGGCAACCGACGGGGAGATGCCGGCGGCTTGGTTCGCAGGAACAGGTCCCGGTCAATATGGGAGGAAGTCTGATGAGAATTGGGGTCTTTCTGGCCGGCGTTTCGGCTTTTGCCGCGCTGGTTGGCGCACCTGCCTTTGCGCAGGACAAACCGTTTGCGGGCGTTACCGTGAACGTCATTACGCAGACCGGGGCGATTCAGGAGCCGCTACAGAGGCGCGCGCCCGAGTTCGAAGCGCTCACCGGCGCCAAGATCAATGTCATCGCGGTGCCTTTCTCGGATCTCTATCAAAAGATACTCACCGACTGGGCGAGCGGCACCAACTCGGTCGACGCCGGGGTGTTCGCCCCGCAATGGATGGTCGACTACATTGCCGGCGGCTACCTCGAGGACCTGACGCCGCGGGTTGAGGCCGACAAGGACATCCAGCAGGACGATGTGGGCGCGTTCTTCCGAGACTTCTCCGAGAAGTACAGCGGCAAGACCTACATGATCACGCTCGATGGCGACTTCCACATGATGTACTACCGCAAGGACGTGCTGGAAGCCGCCGGCTTGGCGGTGCCGAAGACCTGGGACGAGTATCTCGAGGTCGCCAAGGCCACGCACGGCAAGGACATGAGCGGCGATGGCACGCCGGATTTCGGCTCGTGCATCGCCAAGAAGCGCAACGCGCAGAGCTATTGGTTCGTCACCGATGTGGTCGGCTCGATGACCCAGTCCAAGGGAACCAGCCAGGGCACCTTCTTCAACACCAAGGACATGACGCCGCTCGTCAACAACGACGCCTTCCGCAAGGCGCTCGACTTCCTGTCTGAATCGACCAAATACGGCCCGCCGGACGAGTTGAACCTCGATGTCAGCGATACAAGGCCGCTCTTCGCTTCCGGCCGCTGCGCGCTAAACCTCGACTGGGGTGATGTAGGCACGATCTCGATCGATCCGGCCCAGTCCAAGGTGATGGGCAAATGGGGCGCGGCGATCATGCCCGGATCCAAGGAGGTCCTGAACTGGGACACTGGCAAGCTTGAGGCCTGCACGGCAGAAAACTGCCCGCACGCGATCGACGGCGTGAACCATGCACCCTTCGCAGCTTTTGGCGGCTGGGGCGGCGGCATCAACGCGGCGGCCGATCCGAAGGTAAAGGACGCCGCCTACGCCTACTTCTCGTTCATGACGCAGCCGGCACAGTCGAACGCCGACGTGACCGTCGGCGGCACCGGCTTCAATCCGTATCGCACCTCACAGCTCAGCTACAGCGACCTTTGGAAGAAGGCCAACATGAGCGAGGAGGAGGCCAAAGTGTACCTGGGCGCGATCAACGACAGCATGAGCAGCCCGAACATGATCCTCGACCTGCGCATCCCACAAAATCAGAAATACCAGCAGGTCGTGCTCGACGAAGCGGTCTCGCGCTTCCTTGCCGGCGAAATCGACAAGGAAGCGACGGTTTCGGCGGTCGAGGAAGGCTGGAATGAGCTGAACGACGAGATTGGCAAAGACAAGCAGCTCGATCTTTACAAGGCGACCATCGGCGCCAAATAGCCGGCCAAGCAATCGACCCGGCGTGGCATCGGTCCGCGCCGGGTCTCATGCCTGCCCCACATTCCCGGGTTATGATGACCGCAACCGACACTATGCCAGAAGCTGCCGACCGCCGCAGCTGGGCCGAATGGCTGGACGGTCACTCGGGCCGGATCATGGTGCTGCCAGCCGTCGTCGTGCTTCTCTGCTTCGCGATTTTTCCGCTCATCATCTCGGCCTATCTCGCGCTTTCGCGCTTTGCGCTCGCGCCGGGCGGATTCACGCTGAAATTCATCGGACTTGTAAACTTCCGCAAGCTGCTGGTCGGCTCGCAGCAGTATCACTTGCTCGGCAAATTCGGCACGTTCGGTTTTGTCCAATCCGCTTTGCTGGCGTTGGTCGCGGCAGGGCTGCTTTTTCTTCTCGCCCGCTATCTCTGGCGTGGCAGGCCGACCATCGCCGGCGTGATTGGTCGCCTTCTCGCGACGGCAATGGCTATGGGCCTGGCGGTTCTCGCGCTGGCCACCATGGCACCGGGCGGCGTGCCGGGAACTGTCGTCAACACGCTTCTCTACGTGTTCGTCGGTGTGTCCGTGCAGTTCGCACTGGGGCTGGGCCTCGCGCTCCTCTGCGGCCAGCCAATTCGCGGCAGGAATTTCTTTCGCGTCCTCTTCTTCATCCCGCTGATGGTGACCCCGGTCGGCATCGCCTACACGTTTCGCATGCTCGCTGACATGCAGAAGGGCCCCTTCGCCCCGATCGTGCGCGCTTTCGGCATCAGCGAGTGGTCGTGGGCCACAGAGGCCTGGTCGGCGCGGCTGATGGTGTTGGTCGGCGATACCTGGCAGTGGACGCCGTTCATGTTCATCGTGCTGCTGGCGGCCGTTGAGAACCAGCCGCGCGACCAGGTCGAGGCGGCGCGGCTCGACGGAGCCAACGGCTTCCAGATCTTTCGCGACATTACCTGGCCAGCAATCGCGCCGATTGCCGCTACCGTGGTGCTGATCCGGCTCATCGAGGCTTTCAAGATCATCGACCTGCCGAACGTGCTCACCGGCGGTGGCCCCGGCCTGGCGACAGAATCGATGACGCTCCATTCCTTCATTTCCTGGCGCACCCAGGATCTCGGCGGCTCGGCCGCTGTCGGCTACATGCTTCTCTTCATCTCGACCATCGTATGCGTCTCGTTCTTCAATTTTGTGGTCCGGCCGGCGCGCCGGTTCGAAGCATGAGCGCCGAGCCGCGCTCGCTGGCGCGCCGGCTGTTCGAGCCGGCCTCGATCGACAGCCAGGCGCCGGTCGCCAGGATCGTGACCTATGCGCTGCTGTTCCTGTGGACGCTCGTTGTCGTGATTCCCCTCTACTGGGTATTCATCACGTCCTTCAAGGGGCCTGGGGAGGTCGACAATGGGCCGTTCTATCTCCCGTTCGTCGACTTTGCCCCCTCGCTGCAGGCATGGGACTTCATGCTCGTGCAGAATTACACCCTGCGCCCTTACACGAATTCGGTCGTTGTCGCGGTGGCCAGCACGCTGCTCGCGGTCCTGATCGGCTCGCTGGCGGCCTATGCGCTCGTGCGTATCCGCTTCCAGGTGAAGCTCGCCGCCGTTGCGATCTTCTTGATCCTGCTCACCGCAATCATCGTGGCGGTGGCCACTTTCGGCGTGCAGTGGGAGATCGCCGTTGCCGTGGCAGCCGCTCTCTTCATAATCGCCCTGTTCACGCTCGTTGGACGCACGAGGCTTGCGGTCGGCAACAACGACATTGAATTCTGGATCATCTCGAACCGCATCATGCCGCCGATCGTCGCCGTGTTGCCGATCTATGTGATGTTCCAGCAGATGCGTTTGCTTGACACGCAGCTGGCGCTGATCGTCACCTATACCGCCATCAATCTGCCGATCGTCGTGTGGCTGACGCGCGATTTCTTCGCCGGCATCCCGCTCGACCTTGAAGAGAGCGCACAGATAGACGGGGCCTCTAAGTTCCGCGTTTTCTTCACTATCGCGCTGCCGCTGGTGCGTTCCGGCTTGGTCGCGACCTTCCTGCTGGTGCTAATCCTTGCCTGGAACGAGTATCTGCTGGCCCTCTTCCTTTCCAATGCCGACGCGCAGACCATGCCGGTGCTGGTATCGGCACAGAACACGACCCGCGGTCCGCAATGGTGGAACATGTCGGTGTTGATCACCGTGATGATCGCCCCCGTGATCGTCATCTCCAGCATCCTGCAGAAGCACATCGCGCGCGGGCTGCTGGTTGGCGCAGTGAAGGGCTAGTCAACATGCGGGTCACCCTGTCCGATATCTACAAGTCCTTCGGCGCGATCGAGGTGGTCAAAGGCCTCGACCTGGAGATCCAGGACGGCGAGTTCCTGGTGCTGCTCGGCCCCTCGGGCTGCGGCAAGACGACGGCGCTGCGCATGGTCGCCGGGCTTGAATCGGTGAGTTCCGGCCGCGTCCTCATCGGCGACCGCGACGTCACCCACGTGCTGCCCAAGTATCGCGACGTGGCGATGGTGTTCCAGTCCTACGCGCTCTATCCGCACATGACGGTTGCGGAGAACATCGCATATCCGCTGAAGCTGCGGGGCGTGCCGCGCACAGAGCGCGACGCCTCCGTCCGCGGCGCCGCCGTCAAGGTCCACCTTGAGGAGTTCCTCGACCGCTATCCACGGCAGCTTTCCGGCGGTCAGCGGCAGCGCATCGCGCTTGCCCGCGCCATGGTGCGGCGGCCGAGCGTCTTCCTGATGGACGAGCCGCTCTCCAATCTCGACGCCAAGCTGCGTGGCCACATGCGCTCGGAGTTGAAACGCCTGCAGGCCGACCTGGGCGTGACGACGATCTACGTCACCCACGATCAGATCGAGGCCATGACCTTGGCCCATCGTGTTGCCATCATGAACCGGGGCGTCGTGCAGCAGATCGCGACGCCCCGACAGATCTACGACGATCCGGCGAACCTGTTCGTCGCCGGCTTCATCGGCTCACCGCCGATGAATTTTCTCCAGGGCGAGCTGGTCGAGGGTACCTTCGTGTGTGCGGAAGGGCGATTTGCGACCAGCGTTGCCGAGAGCCGGAAAAAGGTCACTGCCGGCCTTCGGCCCGAGGATTGCCGGGTCACGGGCCCATCGGAGGGCAAGATTGCGGCACGGGTCTACGCTGTGGAACTGATCGGCGATCATACCTTGATCACCTGCCAATTCGGTGGGGCCACCGTAACCGTCAAGGCCGACAAATCGGCGCATTACGATATGGATGAGCCGATCGGCATCACCTTCCAGGACTCCGCCGTCTTTCTGTTCGATTCAGAAACCGGGGGCCGCATCGGCGGCCGGGCCCGTGGAGAGGCGGCCGCGTGACTTTCGCTAATTCTCCTCCACGAACACCTCTTCGCGCTTCTTCTTGACCCCGGGCAGGAAGACGATGACGAGCACGGCGAGCGCGACGAAGAGCAGGCCGGCGCTGATCGGTCTCGTGAGGAAGGTGCTCGGGTCGCCGCGCGAGAGAATCATGGCGCGGCGCAGGTTTTCCTCGAGCAGCGGGCCCAGCACGAAGCCGAGCAGCAGCGGCGCGGGCTCGCAGCGCAGCTTGGTCAGCAGGTAGCCGAGGAAGCCGAAGAACGCGACGGCGTAGAGGTCGTAGATGTTGGTGTTGACGCTGTAAACACCGATCGAGCAGAACGCCATGATGATCGGGAAGAGCACGTAATAGGGAATCGTCAGGAGTTTTACCCAAAGCCCGATCAGTGGCAAGTTCAAGACGATCAGCATCAGATTGCCGATCCACATCGAGGCGATGATGCCCCAAAATAGCGCCGGCTGTTCGATCGCGACATTGGGACCGGGCACGATGCCCTGGATGATCATCGCGCCGATCATCAGCGCCATGACCGGGTTGGCCGGAATGCCGAGCGTCAGCATTGGAATGAAGGAGGTCTGCGCGCCGGCATTGTTGGCCGATTCCGGTCCGGCGACGCCTTCGATGGCGCCCTTGCCGAATTCCCCGGGGTTTTTCGATACGCGCTTTTCGACCGTGTAGGAGGCAAACGCTGCAAGGATCGCGCCGCCTCCCGGCAGGATGCCGAGCGCCGAACCGATGATCGTGCCGCGCACGATGGGCGCCGCCATACGCCGAAAGTCCTCGCGGGTCGGCATAAGGCCGGAGACGCTTCGGATCATCACGGAGCGCTCGTGCTCGTTTTCGAGGTTGCGCAGTATCTCGGCGACGCCGAAGACGCCGACCGCCACCGCGACGAAATTCAGCCCGTCGGCATATTCGCGGATGCCAAGCGTGAAGCGCGGTGTGCCGGTGTAGATGTCGGTGCCGACAATGCCGAGCAGCAGGCCGAGCACGACCATCGCCAGCGCCTTGACAATCGAGCCGTGGGCGAGCGCGACGGACGAGACGAGACCGACGATCATCAGCGAAAAATACTCGGCCGCGCCGAATTGCAGCGCGATCGCCGTCAGCGGCGGAGCGAAGATGGCGACGAGGAACGTCGACACGGTGCCGGCAAAGAACGAGCCTATCGCCGCGATCGCGAGTGCCGCCCCGGCGCGGCCGTTCCTGGCCATCTGGTAGCCGTCGATCGCGGTGACGGCTGACGAGGATTCGCCGGGCATGTTGATGAGGATGGCGGTGGTCGATCCGCCATATTGCGCGCCGTAATAGATGCCGGCGAGCATGATCAGGGAGGAAACCGGGTCGCCGATCTGGAAGGTGATCGGCAACAGCATGGCGATGGTCGCGGTGGCGCCGATACCGGGCAGGACGCCGATCAGCGTGCCGAGAAGGACGCCGATCAGGCAGAAACCGAGGTTTGCCAGCGACGTGGCCGTCGAAAAGCCGAGCGCGAGGTTGTCGAGGAGTTCCATGTTCATCCTCTCACCATACCAGCCATGGAGGCAGCCACGGGCCGAAGCGCCGGAACGGCAGGCCGAGCGCATAGCTGAAGACGAGGAACGCAAACAGCGTCAGGCAAGCGGAGAGCACGAGCGCGGTCAGCGGCCTCATGCGGCCGCTGGCAAAGGATGCGATCAGCGCCGTCAGGAAGATCGAGGGGATGAAGCCGAGGCCGCGCACGGTCAGGCCGAAGAAGATCGGGGCAGGGAGGATGAACAGCATGCCGCGCCAGGCTATATGCCCGATCGGCTCGCTCTCGAAGCGCACCGCTTCGACGAGGATGACGGCGCCAAGCAGGATCAGCACGATCGCCAGGACCAGGGGGAAATAGCCCGGTCCCATGCGGAAGGCAGTGCCGATTTCGAGGCCGAGCGACTGCAGAGCGAAAAATCCGCCAAGAAAGATGAACAGCGCGGCGCATATGCCGTTGGTCGTGTCGATCGTGAAAGGTTTCATGACGTCCTCCCAGGCCCGCCGCGGGGCACGCTGATGCCGGTGTGAAAAACGGGGCGCTGGTGGCGCCCCGTTCAAAACCTTAGTCGGCGTACTGGCCGGCGGCTTCGATGATCGGCTTCCAGCGCGCGATCTCGCTTTCCAGCTTGGCCTTCAGCGCGGCCGGCGTCGCATCTGCGTCGGACGACGGCTTGGTGCCGAGCTCGGCGAAGCGGGCGACGACGTTCGGGTCCTTCAGCGCGACCTGAAGCGATTTCGACAGGCGCTCAGTGACCTCGGCCGGCGTGCCCTTGGGCGCGTAGAGGCCGTGCCAGATACCTACCTGCACCTCCGGGAGACCGGCTTCCGTCGTCGTCGGCAGATCGGGCAGCACATCGAGGCGTTCAGACGAGGTGACGGCGTAGGCCTTGATCGTGCCGCCCTGGATCTGCTTGGTGGTATTGGTTGTCTGGTCGCACATGATGTCGACCTGGCCGCCGAGAAGATCGGTCATGGCCGGGCCCGTGCCCTTGTAGGGCACGGTGACCAGCGGTGTGCCGATCGCGCTCATGAACAGCATGCCGCACAGATGCGAGGCCGCGCCTATGCCGGCATTGGCGACGGTGACGGTATCCTTGTTGGCCTTGGCGTAGTCGACCAGCCCCTTCAGATCGGTCGGCTCGAGGTCCTTGCGGCCGACGATGGTCATCGGCACATCGGTGACGAGGCCGACATATTCGAAGCCGTTCAGCGTGTCGTATGCGAGTTTTCGGTATAGCGTCGCGCTTGTCGCCATGCCGATGTGATGGAGGAGCAGCGTATAGCCGTCGGGATCGGCTTGCGCGACGCGGCCGGCGCCCAGCGTGCCGCCGGCACCGCCGACATTCTCGACGATGATCTGCTGGCCGAGATCCTTAGACATGGCTTCCGCGACGAGACGCGTGACCGTGTCGGTCGGGCCGCCGGCCGAAAACGGCACCACAACGGTGATGGTGCGTTCGGGATAGGTTTGCGCGCCCGCGGCGAACGGATAGAGCGTGACGGCTGCGGCTGCGGCCAGAGCGGCGGCGAACTTTCTCATCGTGATTTCCTCCCAGGATATGAATTCCCCACCGCTGCCTAGAGTTCCTCTCAACACGGCGTGGATGGAGCAATAACTAGTGCAGGCTAGCGGATTGCAATCGGGGTCAAACCGCAAACTGCGATTATGCACAGTCGGAGGCCCGTTGCGGGATGTCCAATGGTCGAAGTCTGATGGCTCCGCGCTTAGCGAATACCGGGCGCGGACCTCTCTGGGCCCTTTCCTCCTGGTCTATTCTAGTGCTCTCTCCGCACTCACCAGGCGGGGGTGGAAGTGGATATCCGCTCGCCCGATGTCGACTTGCGAATGGCATGTTCGACGCCGCGGAGTTCGGCCAATCCTTTTAGCCGACCGATGGCCGGATAGCCGGGCTGGGCCCCACGCGTCAGGTCGTCGAGGATATCCTGGCCATGGTCGGGGCGCATCGGGATGACTGCGTCCGGGCGCCCTTCCTTCTTGCGCCGCGCTTCCTCGTGGAGTAGCGCCGCCACCACCGCCACCATGTCGGTGTCGCCGGCAAGATGCTCATCCTCGTGGAACGAGCAGGGGATGCCGGCCGCTTCCTTGCGCACATTGCGCAAATGCGCGAAGTGGATTTTTGGCCCCATCCGCTCGATCATGCCCGGCAGATCATTATCCGGTCTCGCACCGAGCGATCCCGTGCACAGTGTCGCTCCGTTGGCCGGGCTGTCGACCGCGTCCAGAATGTACCGATAGTCGGCCTCGGTCGACATGACGCGCGGCAGGCCCAGCAGCGGAAACGGCGGATCGTCAGGGTGGCAGCAGAGACGCAGGCCGAGGCGTTCGGCCGTAGGCACGACCTCCGCCAGGAAATCGACGAAGTGCCGGCGCAGGGTTGTTGCGTCGATGCGGTCATAATTTGACAGTTGCGCCGCGAGACCGTCGAGAGACGTGTCTTCGGTCGAGCCGGGCAGGCCGGAATTGACGCTTCTTGCCAGAACCTTGCGTGCAAAATCATCCATCTGCGCGTGTCGCCGCTCCGCCTCGGAGGCGATCTCCGGCGTGTAATCGCCGAGCGCCCCTTGGCGCTTCAGGATATGGATGTCGAATGCGGCGAAGTCGACCAGATCGAAGCGCATGGTGGTGCCGCCATGCGGCAGGCGCCAGGCGAGGTCGGTGCGGGTCCAGTCGAGCACGGGCATGAAATTGTAGCAGATGACCGAAATGCCGGCCTGCGCCAAGTTTTCCAGCGATGTCCTGTAGTTGGCTATATGGCTGCGCCACTCGCCGACCTGCGTCTTGATCGCTTCGGAAACCGGCAGGCTCTCGACGATCTCCCAGTTCAGATCGCTTGCGCTTCCATCCGGCAAAGATGCGACTTCGCGCTGGCGGTTTTGGATTTCGGCGGGCAGCCAGACGGCGCCGTAAGGAACGTGGTGAAGGGCTGAGACGATGCCTTGCGCACCAGCCTGACGCGCGTCCGCGATCGTCACCTTGTCGACTGGGCCGAACCAACGCCACACATGTCTCATTCGAATACTCCGTTAGAAAAGAATCGCCATGCGGCTAGCGACCGCGTTTCCCGTCGCGGTGACCGATCCGCTGCTCCTCTTTCATCGGCTGTTATCAGATTCCGATGCGTCTGACACCCTTCCTGCTCGGGCCTGTGCCGGCCAACGGCGATGCACCGATGCTGACCGGTCGACACGAATGGCGATGCCGGCATTGACCTGCATCAAAGAGCGTCAGCGAAATTCCTGGCTAGAGCAGCGCTTCGTATAGATCGCCGATCTTTTCAACTTCGAAATCCGCTGCCCTGCTCTTCAGGAGGGCAGAAGAAGTGGGGTGGCCCAGCATTTCGGCCATCGCCTTAGCCAGCGCCGCGGCATCGCCGACCGGCACCAAGGCGCCGAAACGCCCGTCATCCAGAATCTCGCGCGGGCCATGCGGCGCATCCGTGGAGACTACGGGGACACCTGCAGCCATGGCCTCGACCAGCACATTGCCAAAGCCCTCGCTCGTCGAGGAAAGAACGAACAGATCGGCTGCGGCATAACAGGCCGCGGGATCATTGACGTAGCCAGCAAAGAGCACATCCGCGCCTATGCCGAGTTCTTGGGCATAAGCGCGCAACTCGTCGGCCAGTGGACCTTCACCGAAGATGGCAAGTCGAACGCGGCGGCCGGCGCGCAGGATAGCGAAGGCCTGCAGCAAAGTCCGATGATCCTTGACCGGCACCAGGCGCCCAGCGGTGGCGATGACCGGGCCATCGCCCATCGCCGCCAGCTTTGCCTGCCAGGCATAGGAATCTTCCTGGGGCGCCGCAGCCGGCGGCAGCGGGTTGTTGATGACGACAACCTTGGATTTGGGGAAGCCGCGGGCCGCAATATCGCGGCCGACGCCCACTGAGACGGCGATGGCTTTGGTTGCGCGCGCTGCAACCAGCGCGGAAAGCCAGACCGCTATTCTCGCGCCGAGGCTGCCGGAAGGCAGTGAGGCTGCCGCGTGGAAGCTCGGAAAGAACCTCGCTCGGCTTCGCGCCAGGAGAAGCGCCAGCGTCACGACCAGATTGGCAAATTCCGGGGCGCTATAGACCGCATGGGGACCAAGGCGGTTGAACAAACGTGCGCTTCGCACGATACCTTTCAGCGTCTCCCACTTGCCGTAGCCCTCGCCCCGGATAGGAAGGTCGAAATCGACCAGGTGCACGGCGGGGGAGCACAGCGCGGCGTTAGGTCCTTCCGCGTTCCAGGTAAAGAGTGTGACATCGTGCCCACGCGACGCCAGTTCGTTTGCCATGAGGACGAAGACACGCTCGGCGCCGCCGCCCCTGAGGCTGGCAATATGAAAAACAATGCGCTTCGCCATGCCTGGATTCAGGCTTGGCTGACGCCAATGCCTGGTCGGTTCGGCGGCTGGCGCATGTCGCGCACAATGCCCATGGCTAAGGCGAGCAGCATGCCTAGAGCAAAGCCAGCGAAAGCCCCCAGGCCTGCCATCAGGGGGGTGCGGGGCGGCCACGAGCGCCCGTTTGGCGGCACTGCGGTGGAAATCACCTGCACGTTCGTGGTGTCGATCTGCTCGCGCTCGGTGATTTGGCGCGCGCGAGACAGGAAGCTTTCATAGATCGTCCTCCTTGAGGCGGCGTCCCGTTCAAGCTCACGTAGGGCGACCTGGGACTCGCTGTCGGTGAAAACATTGCTCTTCAGATCGTTCATCTTGGCGCTGAGGGAAGCCAATGAGGCGTTGGCCTTATCCAGGTTGGCTTTTGCCGTGCCGACCGTGCGGGCGAACTCTGCCCTAAGTTGAGAACTGACGGTTTCGAATTCTGTCCTGAGCCTGACAATCGTCGGGTGGCGCGGACCAAAGGTCATGGACTGTGAATCGATTTGCTGCCGCAGGCCGTTTGCCTTGTCGCGCAGCGCTGCGAGTGCTGCCGAATCCGCGGGGTCAGGATTGGCTCCATTGACACCAGAGGCAATCAAGGCGTCGTAACTTGCCTGCGCAGCGATGACGCGCGATTGCGCCTCTCCAATTTCGCTATTGAGCTGCGTCATCGTTTGCGAACTGACGAGCTGGCCATTGCTGGAGGACAGGTTGTGGGCGCGCCTGTAGCTCTCGACCTTCTCTTCGGCCGCTTGCACGTCGCGCTTGAGTTGGCCGAGCCGGCCGTCAAGAGCAGCTGCGGCACGGCTGGCACCAGCAGCTTCGGCCTTGGCCAGTTCTTCCTGGAAAGCTTTCACTATGGCTTGCGAGATCAGTATCGCCTTGCTGGTGGTTTCCGCCGATACCGAGAGGGTCGTGACGAACGACGTTTCATCTGCAGTGACATCGACCCGCTCAGCCAGGCTCTTCTGGGCGATAAGCTTCGGATCGGACTTGCCGCCACTCGCTCCAACACCAGACGTGGAGGCATTCTGGTCCGGGTCGAAAAACTCCGGATCGTTGGCTAGACCGAGTTCGTCCACCACACGTGCAAGCACGTTGCCCGAGGTCAAGATGCGCTGCTTGCTGCGCGCGTTGAGAATTTGGCTATCGACCTGGCCCGGTTGCGAGTAGAGGTCGTTTTCCACAACCTGCAAATTGGCAGGATTGATGAGGATTTCCGTTGCAACGGTATAACGCTGTTTGCTCAGCAGCCCATAGGCGGCGCCGATGACGCCGCCGGCCACTGCCAGCATGCAGGCCACGACGAGCCCGGCACGCAGCCAGACAAACAGGCGTCGAAAATCGAGCTCAAGGAAATCGCCGATCTTATCAAGCGTCACCGTCGGGACAGGCTCGGGCGTGTGCGGAGTGACAGGGGCGGAGGTGCGTGCCATGACTGGGGCATCCTGTTGCAGCCTTGCCCTGCTGGCGCGCCGCGCATTGGCGATCCGCTCGAGTGCGCTGATGTCGGAATCCGCCACAGAGGGAAGGGGTGTGTCGGAAGCGGCGGACATGGTGCTAACTCTGGTTATTCGCTATGCGGGCCAGCACTACAGAAAGATCGTTAACATCTCATTTTCCAAGTTGGCATATTTTGCCTATTCACGCGCCGCGGCCGTTCGGCGGTCCCTTGAATGGATCTCGTTGGTCAGAATGCCGTTTGAATACCGCCACTTGGATGGGACATGAGCTATCCCGCTGCCGCTTCGGAACGATTGATGTCCAGCCAGGCGCGCCGTCAGAACGCGCTGTCGGTTCTGTTTTTCCTATGCGCGGCGTTTGCGTTCCTGCTCCGCCTCACGGTGTCACCGCAGATTATGAACATGGTCGTCGACTATACGGCCGACGGTGGCTCATTCTACGAGAAACTGCATTTCGGCACCTATGCTATCTTTCTGCTGCTTCCTATCGTTCTTTTCAGCCGACCGTTCCTGCTGCAGGGCGACGAAATTGGAATATTCAAGGCTTTAATGCTCTATTCTGCGCTGATGTTCGCGCTGGTGCCGTATCTGTTCATCACCGGCCGTGCGGGCTCCTCCGGGTTCATCATCGATACTTATCTGGTGGCGGGCGCCGCAGGCCTGTTGATGCTGGCCTTGAACGCGGAAGTGCGGCGGGCGTTGGGCGACGTCGTGCTTGGAATGGTGATCCTCAGCGCTGTGCTCGGCACGATCGAAGCGGTGACTCAACATCGATTTATGCCTTACGGTCTCAACGAACTGCAATTCAGGCCAATCGGCCTATCGGCGCACCCGCTGGCACTAGGCGCGCTCTGCGCCACAGCCATCGGATTCGTACCGCTGACGCGCTGGCGCATATGGGTGCGGGTGGCATCGATTCTCGTGTTGCTCGTCGGTTGTGCTGCGTCAGGCGCCCGCGCCGCCCTGATGCTCGCTGCCGGAGAAACCCTCATTCTGCTGATGTTCGTGCCTTGGCCGCGCCTGACGCTCAAGCACCAGCGGCAGGCCAAGTCCGTCGTGCTGCTGTTCGCCCTGGCGGGCGGCGCAGCGCTGGTGGCCATACTGTTTTCGGGCGGGCTGCTGAATCGATTCGGCAACACGATCTTTGACGAGAATTTCATGGCGCGGGTGACGATCTACCAGATATTCGGACTTGTTAGCTGGAAAGACATCCTGTTTGGCATGAACGTCGACGCCCTCCTGGCGATCGTCAACGAGAAGCTGCATCTGCCCTATATCGAGAGCGCGCCGGTGGTCATCATCATGCTCTTCGGCTTGCCGATAGCCGTGCTCTTTATCGTGCTGGTATTCTGGTTCATTTTTCGGCTGCTGCGCGCGGCGCCACTGCCGGCATGGATCGGCACCATGACGTTCCTGCTTGCTGCGCTGTCGAACAACGCGCTCTCGTCAAAAGCGCCGGATATCACGACTATCGTGGTGTTGCTGCTCGCCTATAGAAACGTGCCGTATAGAAATCAGCCGAAGAGCACATCTTCGACCGCTGTTGCATCCGAGCCGAAACTGGATCGGCTTGGATAAGGCAGGCTCCAGACGCGTCAGCCGGCGCTATCCACAACCTCGACATTGCCGGCGCGGTTAAGCGTGTGAATGCCGGCGCGGGCCCATGCCGGCCCCGGGCCGATCGGGTGGGGCGGCGCAAAACGGACATCGAAATCGTCAAGCCGATCCAGCCGCATCAACCCCAGGCCGCCGCCATAGGCTCTCGACCCGTTTTGTACCGGCAGCACCGGGGCGTCACCCCAGCGGATAAAGGCGCCACCGGGTCGAGCGGCCGAGTGATCGACGGCGACGGGGTTGAGCGCATGTCCAATCCACGGCCCGCGCAGCGAGGGCGCGGAATAGACCGTCATCGTATCCGACGCGCTGCCATAACCGAACCGCTCTGTCCCGAACAGCCAGAAGCGCCCATCCGATTCGAGCAGCGTCGCGTCATTGAAATCCTTGTCCGTCATCAGCACGGTGTCGCGTACCCAGCGATCTGGAAACTGCGCGGCACGGTAGAGCACGAGCTCGCGCGCCGCTCCACTTTCAGGGATCATGAAAATCTCGCCGGCGTGAGCGAACACCTGCGGATACGACAGATGGTGCGCTTCCTCCAACACAACCCTCGGCGCACCGAAGGTGCCGTCGTCACCCAGCTCGGCGACAGAAATCACGCCGCGACCGGTGGCATAGGGAAATTCCTCGACAAACAGATAGTGGCGGCCATCCCGCTCGATGACGAATGGATCGGCGTAGAATCGCTGGCCGTCGTCCGGGAGGACGGTGAACGGCGTGCCGTCGAGTTGCCCGGTTTCGGCGACACCTGGCCCGTCGATCAGCCGATAGGCAACCTGCCAATAGAAGGGGCGCCGTCCAAGTCTCAGTTTTTGCACGGCGCGATCGATCAACCCCCTGCAGAAAAAGGGCAGATAGTGCCGGACAAAACCGCCATTCCTCAGGATCGGCGCCGGGCTATCGGCGATTGGCACAAGTTCGCCCGCGGAAAAACGGGCGGCGCTTTGCGCAACCAACGAGATGGCCCCAGCCAGCAGATCGTTGCAGCTGCGAGACAGCCAGAGACGGTCGCTGAGCATCGGTCGCCCCCGGGCGACTGTGACGCCATCGAGGCGAACGGCAAGTTCGGGCAATCGCCCGCTTGCCAGCATTTCGGTCATACCAGCGGGGAAGGTGCTGTGGCCGCAAAATTCGAGCGTCAGAACCGGCGTGCCGAGTCGTGCGGCAGTGCCGGTGAGATCGATCACGAGGTCGGCTGGACCGGAACCGCCAGACGGCAACGGGTCGGAGGGGCTTGCCAACGAGGGTCCGAAGCGCCGGCTCTCGACCTCCAGCACAATGTCCAGCCCGCGAGCGATCGGCGCAGGCGTCGGCGCGCGGCAGCTCGAAACCACGTGGCCAGCTGCGTTCAACCGCACCAGAAGCTCATTTTCCCAGCGCCGAGATCCAACGATGTGGTCGATAATTAAAATATTAGTCAATCGAATATGTTCTTTTTCAAGACTACTCTGCCAGGATACCTATCGGGTTAGGCTTTCATAAGAGTTACCGGGGAGAACGCAGGCTTGGCTGTTAATCATATATTAAGATTTAAGGTCACGAAGGCGGCTTCTGCCGCTATTATAGCTCTTGTGGCGAATAATCAGCAGGTCGCGACGCCTTCTGGCGACCAGGATCAGCAATGAACGTCCTTTCACATCCAAAACTGCCGTCCAGGCAAAAACTGCTGATCGTGTTCGGCACGAGGCCGGAGGCGCTCAAATGCTTTCCGGTGGTGCGTGCCGCGCTTGCCCATCCAGGTTTTATTACCGAGACGTGCATCACCGGCCAGCATCGCGAGATGGTCGACCAGGTCATCGAACTGACTGGCCTGCCGGTGCATCACGATCTCAACATCATGCAGCCCGGCCAGACATTGTTCGACGTGACCTCGCGCGTGCTGCTGGGCATGGCCGAAGTGCTGGAGAAGGCGAAGCCCGATATCGTCCTGGTGCAAGGCGACACGACCACGGCGATGACTGCGGCTCTGGCTGCCTTCTACAAGCGCATCCCGGTCGCCCATATCGAGGCGGGATTGCGCAGCCACGACATCAACTCTCCCTTTCCGGAGGAGCTGAACCGCAAGATTGCCGGCGATATCGCGACGTGGCATTTCGCGCCGACCATCCAGGCGCGCGACAATCTCATCGCCGAAGGAAAGGACGCTAGCACCATCTTCGTGACCGGCAACACGGTGATCGACACGCTGTTGCATTTTTCAAGCGCGATCGATGGCGACAGGCTGATGAGCGCGAAGCTCGCAGGCCATTTCCCCTTCCTAGACCCTGCCAAGAAAATGATCCTCGTCACCGGTCATCGGCGCGAGAATTTCGACGGCGGCATCCACCGCATCTGCACGGCGTTGAAGCGATTGGCGGCACGGGGAGACGTGCAGATCGTCTACCCCGTCCATCCAAATCCCAATGTGCGCTCGGTGGTCAACGCAGAGCTGGACGGCGTGCCGAACATCCATCTGGTCGACCCGCAGGATTATCTGCCATTCCTGTACCTGCAGAAGCAGAGCTATCTGGTGCTGACCGACAGCGGCGGCGTGCAGGAAGAAGCGCCTTCGCTCGGCAAGCCGGTGCTGGTGATGCGCGAAAACACCGAGCGACCCGAGGGGATCGCGGCCGGTACCGCCCGTCTCGTCGGCACCGATATCGAAAAAATCCTGTCCAATGCCAACAGCCTGCTCGACGATCAGGCCGCCTATCGCGGCATGGCGGAACGACACAACCCATATGGCGATGGCCGGGCCAGCAACCGGATCGTTGAGGAACTGCTGCATCATGGCTGAGATCAAGACCGTTTCCGTTATCGGCATGGGCTATATCGGCCTGCCGACCTGTGCCATCTTCGCCAGTCGTGGGCTCGACGTCATTGGCGTCGACGTCAACGAGGCCGTGGTCGAGAAGGTCAATCGCGGCGAAATCCACATCGTCGAGCCGGACCTTGATGGTTTGATCCAGAAGGTTGTGGCCAACGGCAAGCTCAGGGCTTTCAGCACGCCGCAGCCGGCGGACGCCTTTATCATCGCCGTGCCGACCCCGATGACCGAGGACCACAAGCCGGATGTGAGCTATGTGCTCGCGGCAGCACGAAGCATCGCCTCCGTGCTGAAGCGGGGAGACCTTGTGGTGCTGGAATCGACATCGCCGGTCGGCACGACGCGCATCATGACGGCACTGCTTTCCGAGCTGCGGCCCGATCTCAAATTTCCTCTCGTGCATGGCGAAGAGGCCGATGTCCTGGTCGCCTATTCGCCCGAGCGCGTGTTGCCGGGAAAGGTCCTTACCGAGCTGATCAACAACGATCGCTCGATCGGAGGACTGTCGCGCAAGTCGTCGGAACGGACTGCGGCACTCTATTCAACCTTTGTTGCCGGCGACCTGTTCACGACCAAGGCCGAAAGCGCGGAACTGGTGAAGCTGACCGAGAACGCGTTCCGCGACGTCAATATCGCCTTTGCCAACGAGCTTGCGGCGGTGTGCCAGGATCTATCGCTCAACGTCTGGGAGGTGATCGATCTCGCCAACCGGCATCCCCGCGTGAACATCCTCCAGCCGAGCCCGGGCGTTGGTGGCCACTGCATTGCGGTCGATCCGTATTTCATCATCGACGCCGCGCCTAACAGCACGCGGCTGATGGCTTCGGCACGCCGGATCAATTCCGAGCGTCCCTTGTCGGTGGTCAGGGATATCGAAGCCCTGCTCGACCCGTCCCGCAAGCAGACGATCGCCTGTCTTGGCCTCAGCTTCAAGGCCAATATCGACGACATGCGCGAGAGCCCGGCTGTCGAGGTGGTGAAGCTTTTGTCAGATATTCCCAACCTGAAGATCATCGCGGCTGAGCCCAACACACATAGGCTGCCGCATGAGCTCGAGGGCAAGGGCATCGTCTTCACCGATGCGCTTTCCGCCATCGACCAGTGCGATATCGTCGTCCTGCTGGTCGACCATCGGCAGTTCAATCTGGTTGATCCCGAAGCGCTCAAGGACAAGAAGCTCATCGACACGCGGGGTCTGTGGACCTGGCGCAAGGCACGCAAGCCCGACGCCCGCATCGAAGGCAAGAAATCAGCGATCGAGCATCTGGCACTTCCCGCAGGTGCAGAGGAGGCCGCATGAACGCGCACGACCCAGGATGGGCGCAGCATCGCCTGTTGGCGTCGCGTCGCCGGGAATTTCTCGGCGCCCCGATCCATGCGCTGACCATGGCCGAGACGCTGGCCATCGCCGATGAGGCGATGACCCTGCGGCGGCCGCTGCATCATGTGGTCGTGAACGTCGCCAAGCTTGTCAGCATGCGCAACAATACCGAGCTGCGGGAGGATGTTGCGACGGCGGATGTGATCAACGTCGACGGCAAGGGTGTGCTTTGGGGCGCGCGTCTTTGCGGTGTGGCGCTACCGGAGCGGGTAGCCGGCGTCGACATCATGATCAATCTGTTGAGCCTCTGCGCCAAGCGCGGCTTCAGGCCCTTCCTCCTGGGTGCCGAGCAATCCGTTCTCGATGCGGTTGGAAGGCGGCTTGCGAAGGATCATCCGAGCCTCGTCGTCGCCGGTATTCGCAATGGCTATTTCAAACCGGAAGACGAGGCCGGCATCGTCGAGGCGATCAACGCCTCGGGTGCCGACTGCCTGTTGGTGGCCATGCCGACGCCGCGCAAGGAGCGCTTTCTCAAACGCCATCGAGACGAACTCACTCCGAGTTTCGTCATGGGCGTGGGCGGCAGTTTCGACGTCTATGGCGGCAAGGTCGCCCGGGCGCCGAAGCTGATTCAAGCGGCCGGTCTCGAGTGGTTGTTTCGCGTGGCACAGGAGCCGCGACGCTTGTGGCGCCGCTATTATGATACCAACACTGCCTACGTGGGGCTGCTATGCCGGGAGTTCTGGGACCGTCGGGGGCGCCGAAAGGTCGATCTGTAAGCACCGGTTACCCCAAAAAATAGGGCACCGGCCCTGGGCTACAGCACCGGTCCGAAATCGGAACCACTTTTCCAGGACTACGATACGACGCGCGCCGTCGCAGGTTTATGCGAGTCGTAGCCGCGCCCGCAACTTAGCTGCGAATAGCATTGCGGCGGCGGGATAAAACAGCCACGTCAGCCCGAAGAAAACCACTGCGCCAGCGGTGCCGCCCGCGGCGAGCGAGAAGATGGCCGGCGCATCGCCGAGTACAGCGCTGGCAAGGCTGGCGGCCAGCCCCGTGCAGAGCGAGATGACGATCGAAATGCCGATGTCGCGCCATGGCACCGGCACCGGCGTCAGCCGTTCGCTGATGATGATGCAGGCAACAAGGCCGACCAGCGATCCGCCCGCCAGCGCCAAAGCAGCACCGACCTCCGCCATCGGCGGGATCAACAGCACAGACAGTGCGATTGTCGCCACCGAGCCGAAGGAATTGGCGATGATCAGCAGCCACGGCCGCTTGTGCGCGTGCACCACTGTGCCATAGACGAAGCTCGCGAGGTTGGCACACAGCACGCTGAAGGCGATGATCGGAAAGAGCAGGCCGAAACGGCCGTGATATTGCGGGGGCAGCAGGAGCTGCGTGATGTCGCTGCTGAGTGCGACCAGCATCGCTGCGACCGGCAGGCAAAGGCGGATCATCAAGGCCATCAATTGCGATAGCAGCCGGCCCGATGCCGCAGGCCCGTCGTCGTCGAACCGGCTGACCACCTCGGGAAAGGCGCCCATGTTGATCGAGTTGGCGACCATGTCGATCGGCTGACGGGCCAGTGCATAGGCCGCGGCGAAGATCGCCACGGCGCCGGCATCGTAATAGATCTTGAGGAATACGCGCTCTGCGCTGTGCAGGCCGAAGCCAACCAGCGCCATGATGACCAGGGGCACACCGAGGACGAAGAACTCCTTTTGGGTGAAGCGTGGCGGACCGGCAACGACACGTCGCGATGCCATTATGCCCGCCACGATGCCGGCGATTAAAACGCCGAGGCTCGAGCCGAGCGATACCGTCAGAAAGGAATCCTGAAACAGGACGACGGCGCCTATCGGCAGCGCGAGTTGCAGCACGGCGCGCAGGAACTCAAGCATCGAATAGACCGAATGACGCTGCTGCATCTGCAGCACCGTCAACGCGAAGCGGCCGATGGAACCGGCAATCAGGTAGCTGCAGACGGCGATCGCGAACTCGACCCAGCGCTCCGGCACGACCACTGCCGAGGCGACCACGGATATAATCAGCGCCAGCGCTGTGCTGGCAAGCAACACCCGCCCGGCCAGCATCAGGCTGCCGCGGCTGATGTCGCCTTTGCCGCCAAGCCTGAGTAACGCTATGCGCAGCCAGTTGGTAACGGCAACGTCGGTCATTTCGCCGACGGTCACCACCAGGGTCAGCAGGCCATACTCGGTCTGGTCGATCAACCGCGTCACGATGACCAGCAGGAGCAGCGCGGAGATCCGCGTCAGCAGGATCGCCGGGGCATAGATGAGCGTGGAGCGGAGCAGCAAAGGGTTTTCCCCGGAAATTCACCCTCGATTAACCGTCGACCGGCGGAAAATCCAGCGCGATGACGGCAAAGGGTGAACAGATTCAGTTTGAACTAACGGATTTGTCGTAAACCTAGTTTGAAACCTTTGCTTTGTAGTTCCGAAATGGAGTCATGTTGCAGCGTCTGGTTCACAATCGAAAAGTGCATGTCCTTGTCGCAACGCCCTCGGGCGTTTCGGGGCAGGGAGGCATCGACCGCATCATGGGGGCGCTGAAGCACGAGTTCGAGCGGCAGGAGATCGCCGACATCGATGTACGCTTCCTTGCCAGCCGCGGCCCGGGGCATGTCGGGCTTTCGATCTTCTACATGTTCGACTTTTGCTTGCGGATGCTCGCGGCGCGTTTGGCCAAGCGTGCCGATGTCATCCACATCAATATATCAGTCTCCGGCAGCACCTATCGCAAGATGGTGATCGCCGCCTGCGCACGGCTGCTGTCGATACCTTATGTCCTGCATTTGCACGGGGCGCAGTATGAGACATTCTGGAAAGACGATCGTGGTTTCATGAGCCGCCGCATCGAAGCTCTGTTCGAGCATGCCGGTCGGGTGATCGTCTTGGGCGGGCTTTGGCGCGACTTCGTCGCCAGCCGGGCACCGGGGGCGGCCGGCAATATTGTCATCGTTCCCAATGCCACCGCGGTTCCCACCTTGGCGCATGTCGGCGGCGGCGGCGATGCGCATATCCTGTTCCTTGGTCGCATCGGCGACCGCAAGGGCGTGCCGCAATTGATCGATGCGCTGCACCGGATGAAACCGATCGAGGGTTGGCGCGCCACGATCGCCGGCGATGGCGACGTCGAGGCGGCGCGGATGAGAACGGCCGAACTGAGCCTTGCCGAGCGCGTTACCTTTCCTGGCTGGGTCGGGCCTGACGAGGTCGCATCGCTGATCGCTTCGGCGGACATTCTGGTGCTGCCCTCCTTTGCCGAAAACCTGCCGGTCTCGGTCATCGAAGGCATGGCCGCAGGCCTCGCAGTGGTGACGACGCCTGTCGGCGCCGTGGAGGATATCATCACCAACGAGCAATCCGGATTGCTGGTGCCGCCCGGCGATGTTGCGGCGTTGACCGATGCGCTGACACGGCTGGTCGAAAATCCGGCATTGAGAGCCAGGCTTGGTGCTGCCGCGATGGCCGTGCATCGGGAACGGCTTGATCTCGCACCGTTTGTCGGCGCGATTTGCGACGTCTGGAGGTCGGTGGCGTTAAAGGCTCAATCGGTCAAGCACTGACGCTGTCGTATGCATGGACGCTTAGCGTGCGCGCCATGCTTGCGGAAGGTGACCTTGTGACGAGCTGCTGAGGGTTGAGCGCGACATCGATCCCATTGGCGTCACTGCGGCGCTCCAAGCGCGAACTCGCGGTGGAATATCTCCAAATTCAACAGCGCCCATATCAGCTTTTCGTGGTCTGCCGCCCCCTTGGTGTGCTCCGAGACAATTTGATCAAGGTGTTTTGCGCTCAAATAGCTGCGAATGACGGACTGAGAGGAGCAAAGATGGTCGTGCACGTAGTTCCTCATCGAGCCGCGAAACCATTCGGCGACGGGCACCTTGAACCCGATCTTGCGGCGATTGAGAATTTCCTCAGGAAGCATGTTGGCCATACTGTTGCGCAAGATCAGCTTACCCTTCCGCCAACCCACCTTGTAGCGATCGGGCAATGTGCTGACGAACGCAACCAGATTGCGATCGAGGAATGGCATTCTTCCTTCGATTGAACCGGCCATCATCATCCGGTCGCCTCGTTCCAAGAGATTGTCGGGCAACCACGATGTCTGATCGAAAAACAGCGCGCGGCGAAGGTGGGACGCCGTCGCGCTTGAGGAGAACGGGAAGTTGTTGCGTCCACTGCGGCAATTGGCCGGCGCACCAATGAGGCGATGGTGTTCCCGTGCTGTCATGGCCCCAAACCAGGAGATCATCCGGGTGGCAAAGTCCCTTTCACCCGCGCTTCGGGCAAATGTATCGAACTTGGCCGTTGCGCCAGGCATCGCGCGTATCAAAGGGGCGAGGAGGTTGTTGTGGAGCAAGGCTGGAACCAGCGACCGGTAGATTCCAGCCAGTGATTCTGCGCGATGTTTGGGATACCCGCCGAGAATCTCGTCTGCCCCTTCCCCAGTGAGCACCATCTTGACGTCCTGCGAGGCCCGCTCCGACATCAGGTAAATTGGAATGTCCGAACTTTGTGAAACAGGCGCCCCCAAATGGCGAATCAACTTGGGCAGGTGGTCGATCAGGTCGTCCGCTTCAATGACCAGCTCGCAATGATCAGTCTTGAAATGATCGGCGACGCGTCGGGCGAATGGGAACTCACTGTAAGCCGGCTCGCTGAAACCGACCGAAAATGTACGAATGGGCTTGTCGCTGTGCTTGGTCATCAGGGCAACGATCGCCGACGAGTCGAGCCCTCCGGAGAGAAAGGCGCCAAAGGGTGCATCGCTGCGCATTCTAATCTCGACGGAATGGTCGAGCAGTTCCAGAAATCGTCGCTTGGCGGTTTCTTCGTCGATATCCTCGGTCAGATCGGTTTGATCTGGAGGCGTATAATAGCGCGTTTCCGTCACTGTCCCTTGCGACCAAACAGCATAGCTTCCGGGGTTGAGTTTGCGGATTTGTTTGAAAAGCGTGCGCGGTCCAGGCACATAACGCCAGCGCAGATACTCGTGGACAGCGTCCAAATCGAGCTGCTGCGCATCTGGCTGCGACGACAACAACGCATTGATCTCTGAGGCAAACGACAGCAATTTTCCGCTTTGCATGAGGTAAAGGGGCTTTTTGCCGAAGGGATCCCGGCCGAGGATCAATTCCTGCCTCTGAGCATCCCAGAGCGCGAAAGCGAACATGCCGCTCAATCGGTCAAACATGGACAAGTGCCACTGATCATAAGCTCTGAGCAGCACCTCAGTATCGGAGCGTGTTCGAAAATGATGACCGAGGCCGATCAGTTCCTGGCGCAGCTCGACATAGTTGTATATTTCGCCGTTGAAAATAATTCTGAGGCGGCCGTCGTCGACATGCATCGGCTGGTTAGAATCGGCATTTAGGTCAATAATCGCCAAGCGGCGATGCACCAATGCCAATTGGTTCTCGCCGGTGTTCAAGTCCAAGAACTCGGTACCTTCGGCATCGGGACCACGATGCCGCAATGCGTTAGACATTCTGGCGGCCCGATCTTGTGGATTCTCAACCCTCGGCCCTACCCAGCCGCCAATTCCACACATTTTCTTTCCCTTGGGCGAGCGCGTATTTGCGGCGCTATTTACGACGAATGTATTAAACACTTGGTTGCTGACAAACCGGATCGCGCGGAAAAAGGCCGCAAGGTGGTGCAGCTGAGCTTGATCGGTTCGATGAAGCTCTGCCCGTTCCGGATGAAGTGCCACCGGCGGTGCGGCCGGAGGCGGCAAGACGGTTTAACGAAGCCAGGCCGATCCCGATCCAGTGTGGCAGGGGTGAGGGTTGGCGTTGCCGCCCGGCTGGTTCACCCGCCAAGAGGGTAACGGCAGCTATGGCAGGCCCAGGGCCCGCAGCATCTCGGAGTCCGGGACCGCAGGCCCTTCCTGCCGGATGACGGTCATTCCATAGGGATTGGAGAATTCCCAGATAGACCATGGGATCGCAAAGCGTTCCGCCTGCTGGCGCACCGCCTTGAGGTAGCGCAGACGGTCAGCGTCGAACGCGCCCATGCGGCCGTCCGCGGACATGAGGATGACGCCGAACTCGCCCATGAAGAGCCGTCGGCTTGGAATGCCATGGGCCTCGGCCCAGTCGACCGCCTGACGGAAGCTCGCCTCGAGTTGGCTTGGGCCCCAATTCTGCTCGAAATATCGGGCGATTGCTTCACGCGCCGCGACCATGTTCATCACCTGCTCGACCGGGCTCAAGCCGGCAGCGTCCATCTGCGCCTTAAGGGTTTCGGTCACCACTTCAGGCGTGCTGCTGTCGGCCGGCCAGGGAAGGCCCGAGGCGAAGGTGTTTGTCCCGTCGGACCGCTGATGCGTGAAGCTGTGCGGCTCATACATGTGGAAGCTGTAGTAGAGGTTCGGATCG
Organism: Mesorhizobium mediterraneum; assembly: GCF_002284565.1. Classification (GTDB taxonomy): domain Bacteria; phylum Pseudomonadota; class Alphaproteobacteria; order Rhizobiales; family Rhizobiaceae; genus Mesorhizobium; species Mesorhizobium mediterraneum. The sequence continues at coordinate 294,081 of NZ_NPKI01000046.1, forward strand.
TCAAAGCCCGGGGTGAGATTGACCAGTCCGGCAATGCTGCCGCCACAGGCGCCCGTTGCGACGATGGTGAGCTCGCTGCTGACTGCGCGGATATCGCGGATGGTGCCTGCCATGATCCGCTGCCAGTCATCGCTCCCGCTCGAATCGCAGGGGTAGTAGGCCGGCTCGTTATAAGGCTCGATGGCTACCTTGTCGGTGCCGATTTTGACCAGCATGGTGGCGACCGCCACGACCATTTCGCGATAGCTGGCAACGCCCCCGCTGTCGGCACCGTCATAGATCATCTCCATGCTGTAGGCCGGAACCTGGGTGACGCCGTGCAGGTCGAAAACCACCTTGAGGCCGGCCGACGTGACCCGCTCGACCGCGGCGGCAAGTATGTCCAGCGCCTGCTGCCGTTTGGCGCCCTCGCTGGCAAGCAGAGGGCCGGGGTCGACACTCAGCCGGACGAAGTCGAAACCCATCGATCGAATGCTTGCAAACGCCTCGCCATCACGCCAGTTGGCGAGCGGCCTATCTCCGGCGCGCCACTCCTTCTCGCTGCGATAGGGCGGCCAACGGTAGGATCCATCATCCTCTATCGGCGACCAGTTGAGCCATCCATGCACGCCAACGCCGCGCTGGAGCGGGATCGGCGCAGCGTTGGCGGCCATCGCCATGCCGAGCACCCACGCTGCAACACACGCAATCCTTCTCATCGCCACTCTCCGTATCATGGTCGGAGATATTAACCGCAGGATCGGAAAAGGAGGATTGCCGTCGCGCGGCTTTTCGACAGCATGGTATATAAGAATCGAAACCTTGGCGGAGCGCGTATGAGAATCGGCTGGTACATCAACCGGTTGCGCAGCATGGAGCCGGCCGAGGTGTTGCACCGGCTGGGCGAGCAGCGTCGAAGGATCGCTTCGCGCCGCCGCGACGACGGCTGGGAGCGTTATGCTTCGTCCCCGTTGCATCCGGTGCTGCTTGGGTGGCGCGAAGCTGCGCTGGCTGCGACGCCGGCACAACGGCAAGCCATAGCGGCGGCGGCGCAAAAAACGCTTGAGGGCCAGTTTTCCGCACTCGGGCGGACATGGCCGCCGCGCGACCGCGATCGGCTGTTTCCTCCCGAGCTTTGGCGCCTTGATCCGGTAACCGGCAGGCTTTGGCCGGGTCCCGAAAGCCATACTTTCGATATCGATTTTCGCGACGGCGGCGGCCGTGGCGATGTGAAATATGTTTGGGAGATCAACCGGCTGCAGCAGTTGCCGCCACTTGCCGCCCACCTGCTTCTCGCCGGCGACGATGAGTCCCGAATGGCCATCGAGGCGGCGATCGACAGTTGGCATTCAGCCAACCCCCCGTTTCGGGGGGGTGGCTGGGCTTCCGGCATCGAAGTCGCGCTGCGAGCCATCAGCCTGATTGTCACCCTGGACCTCGTCGGCGACCGACTGGGCGCGGCGACACGGCAGCAAGTGGGTGAAATCCTGGCGGCAAGCGCCTATTGGCTGCCGCGGTTTCCCTCCCGGTTTTCCTCCGCCAACAACCATCTCGTCGCAGAACTGGCTGGCGAGTATCTGATCGGCCTGGCGTTGGGGACCGAGGCCGACGCTGCACGCGGAGCCCTCCTGGCCGAGACGCGCAAGCAGATTCTCGCCGATGGCGCCGGTGCCGAGCAGACCCCGACCTACGCCGCCTTCACGGCCGAACTCATCTTGCTGTGCGCCGCTGCGGCACGCCAGGGCGGGGCGCCGTTTCCCTCGCCCGTCGAAGCGCGTCTGGCCGCATTTGCCAATTTCGTCGGCTGGCTCCCGCCAGCCGCCGGCTTTGGCGACAACGACGAAGGTCGCGTGCTGACGCTCGGGGACGAGCCGGGCTATGTCCAATCCGTCGCCGCCGCCATCCATGGTTTTCTGCGGATGCCGGGCGACGCGTCGAAGCCAGACGATTTTCGTGCGCTTTTCCTTGGCACGCCGTCCGAACCGGCACCGGTTCCACACGGGCTGCAAACGTTCACGCAAGGCGGGCTCTCCGTCTGGCGCGGCGAGATGAATGGCCGCAGCATCGATCTGACATTCGACCACGGCCCGCTCGGCTATCTCTCGATCGCGGCTCACGGCCATGCCGACGCGCTGTCGCTCACCTTGTGCATCGATGGCGAGCCGGTGCTGGTCGACCCCGGCACCTGGCTCTACGGCTCGGGGGGCGTCTGGCGCGACTGGTTCCGCTCGACACCGGCGCACAACACACTGAATATCGAGGGCAAAAGCCAAAGCATTATCGCCGGGGAGTTTAACTGGTCGCACAAGGCGGTTGCGACATTGATGGACAGCGAGCCGGGAACCCACTGGAAGCTGCGCGCCCGGCATGACGGGTATAAAAGCCGCTTCGGCGTCGTCCACCAGCGCACCGTGACGCAACAGGCCGACGGCATTCTCGTGGCCGACCAACTGCTCGGCGGCAGGCGCGTGGCCGAGGTCGTCTTCCAACTTGCAGCCGGCCTCAGTGCCAACCAACAAGCAAACACGGTCACGGTATTGCGTGGCGATGAGCCGCTGATGGCCATCCGGTTTCCTGACGCTGGGGTCGAAATCCGCGCCGGCGGCGACGCACCGGGGCAGGGCGGCTGGGTTTCACCGTGTTTTGGCGCCAGGCAGCCAGCCGAACGCATCGCCTGGCGTGGCGAAGTGGGCGAAGACGGAATCAAGATCCACCTCGCGCCAATCTCCCCGTCGCAAAGATAGCGACCGGCGCCGCAGCAGAACGGCCTATCCGTTGTTCCGGCCGTATTCGAGATTAATTACGTTCGGACATTTAGCGTTTTGTTACGGTTGATCTGCTAGTTTGGCGCAAATCCGGCATGCTTTGCTCGTTGCAGCCGCAATAGCCGCCTGGTTGCAGGCAACATGCAGTGGGTTTGGCAAGCTTTTTGCTTCGCAATTCGCCGGATCGCCATCTCACGGCCCAGGAGCCACTGCACCGATGTTTTCTGAATTCGCCAGAGTGGTTGTGGAAAAGCTTTCGAACCTCAATCTGCTGACGCTCGGCCTGCTTTTTCTCACGGCACTGGGGAGCGCGGTGGTCGCTTACTGGCGAACTGTCGAGCATAAATCCTTCAGGGACTTTTTCGATTTCGCGTTCCCGGCGGAAGTCATTCTACACCCGTCGGCGCGAGCCGATGTCCTATTTTGGGTCACGAAACGGCTGATGATGCCTTTTCTGCTCATCCCTGCCGGCGTCACCTTCGTTGCTGCAGTTGGCTATGGGACACACCAGGCAATCGGCTGGCTGTTCGACATCCAGGCGCCGCTCATCGGCGGCCCGGCCGGACCGGTGACGATCGTCATCTTCACCGCAACCATGCTGATCGCCTACGATATCTCATACTATCTCTACCATGTCGCCCAGCACCACTTCCCGTTCCTGTGGGAATTGCACAAGGTGCATCATTCGGCCGAAGTGATGGTGGGAATCACCAAGGATCGGGTTCATCCGCTGGACGATCTGATGAATCGTATGTGGGATGGCGTCATCCCGGGGATCTGCTTCGGCATCTGGAGCCTGATCGCGCTCGATCCGGTGGAGATCGCTATCTTCGGCATCAACGTCTATGTCATCCGCAACATCCTGATGATGGACTTTGTTCGCCATACACACTTCAAGATTTCCTTCGGCCCGTTGAACAACATCATCTTGTGCCCGCACTGGCATCAGGTGCACCACAGCATCGACCCTCGCCACTATGACAAGAATTTTGGCCTGCTTTTTTCGTTCTGGGACCGCTTCTTCGGAACGCAGTTTGTCCCGGATCCGGATGAAGACCTCAAATTTGGCCTGATAGATCGCGATGTGCGCGACTATCAATCGCTCTTTGGGCTTTACATCCTGCCTCTCAAGAAGATGGGAGGGCATGTCGTCCGACTGTTCCACAGGCGTCCCGATGTCGTCGCACAGCCACAGGATCGTTCCCCTTCATGAACACCATTGTTTCGATTGACGCTTCGAGCGCAGAGCGCCTGGAAGTTGTCCGTTCGGCGGAACGCCTGGCTGCGGTCGAAGCCGATTGGATGCATCTTTGGCATCGCACCGATGCGCTGATCTTTCAGAGTCATGCCTGGGTTTCGGCATGGTGGAATACTGTAGCGGACCGTGACCAACGCGCGCTGCGGATCGGCCTGGTCTGGAACGGTGACAGGCTCGTTGCCATCGTTCCCCTGGCGATCGGCAAGCGCAAAGGCCTGCGGTTTCTTGAATGGGCGGCCAACAGCTATACCGATTACGGGGATATTCTCATTGCTCCGGAATGCTCATTATCGGCCCTGCAGGGCGTATGGGCCCAGATATGTGACGCCGGCGGCTTCGATCTTGCCTTTCTCAATCGTCTTTTGCCGGGTGCGGCGGCGCGCAAAATTTTTACTCCGGATGTCTCACGCGGCATCAGGCTTCGCCCCAATCACAGGGAGGAAGTCAGTTATCGCGTCGCCGGACCGTGGAAGAGCGGAGCGGCATGGTTCGAGGACCAGTCCAAAAAGACACGCCAGAACTATCGGCGAGGCATCAAGGCATTGGAAGAAACCGGGAAAGTGAAATTTCGCTTGCTTGCGCCCGATGAGCCGCTGCAGCCGGTATTGGAGCGGCTCGCTGCCCTGAAGCGCAGATGGCTGGTGCAGCACACGCGTGAATCCCAACTTTTCGAGGAGGGAACGCCAGTGCTCGCCGCACTCGTCGACGCGCTGGCGCGCGCCGGCTTGCTGCGCATTTTCGTGCTCGAATGCGATGGCGTGATGGTCGCGGTCTCCATCAACTTCGTCCAGCGCCAGGTCATGATGGCGTTTGTGACCACCTTCGATCCGGATTTCAGCCGAGCGTCGCCGGGCATAATCCTGATCATGGACTACATACAGTGGTCGATCGATCATGGCTTGGGCATGGTCGATTTCCTCTGTGGCGCAGAGTCGTTCAAGAACAAGTTCGCAACGCAGGGTGTTATCCTACAATCCGTTCTTGGGACGCGCACGGCGCAAGGCCAGCTCGCTTTTCTTGCCGATCGTATGCGTCAGACGGTCCGGCATGTACGCGGGCGCGGGGTGGTACCGACACCTTGATTTCGGCTTGATTGCGTCAGCCTCATCAGGTCGCCGGCAGCACGAACCGCTCAAAGTGCCGATTGTGCCTGCGATGGAACGACCCGCCAGACCTTATTGCCGACATCATCCGCCACAAGCAGGGCGCCGCGCCGGTCTATCGCCACCCCCACAGGACGGCCGAAAGCCTTGTCGTCCTGGCTCAGGAAGCCGGTGAGGATGTCTTGAGGCGGGCCAGAGGGCTTGCCACCGGTAAACGGCACGAAAATCACCTTGTAGCCGCTGCGCGGCTTGCGATTCCACGAGCCGTGTTGCCCGACGAAGGCGCCATTCCTGTATTGAGGACCGAACAGGTCGCCCGTGTTGAAGGTCAGTCCCAATGAAGCCGTGTGCGCCCCGAGCGCATAGTCCGGCTTGATCGCCTTGGCGACGAGGTCGGGCCGCTGCGGCTCGACGCGATCATCGACATGCTGGCCGTAGTAGCTGTAAGGCCAGCCGTAGAAGCCGCCATCCTTCACCGAGGTCATGTAGTCCGGCACGAGGTCGCTACCGATCTCGTCGCGCTCGTTGACGACGACCCAAAGCTCGCCGCTTTCCGGATTCCAGGACAGGCCGTTGGGATTGCGCAGCCCGGAGGCGAAGAGACGCGTCTGTTTCGAGGCGAGATCGATCTCCAGCACGGCGGCGCGGCTCTCCTCTTCCTCCAAGCCGTTCTCGCCGACATTGGAATTGGATCCGACCGTTGCATAGAGCTTCGTCCCGTCCTGCGAGGCGGTCACGTCCTTGGTCCAGTGGTGGTTCCTCCCCGCAGGCAGGTCGACGATCTTCTCCGCCGGTGCGGTGATCTCGGTCGCGCCCTCCTGGTAGGGAAAAGCCACAATTGCATTGGCATTGGCGACGTAGAGCTTGCCATTGAGCAGGGTCATGCCGAATGGCGAGAACAGCCCAGTGAGGAAGGCCGTTTTGGTTTCTGCCACCCCGTCGCCATCCTGATCGCGCAGCAGCGAGATGCGATTGGCGCTAGACGTTTCCGCGCCAGCCCGGCTCTGGAAGAGGTCTGTGAAGAAGTGGCGTATGCTGCGTATGCTATCTATGAGGAAGCCGCGTAAGCTGCGTGTGTTAAAGCCCTCGTCCGGCCTGGGCGGCGCATTGCTCTCCGCCACCAGCACGTCGCCGTTTGGCAGCACGTGCAGCCAGCGCGGATGGTCGAGCCCGCCGGCAAACTCGTTGACTGCAAATCCTTGGGCCGCTGTCGGCTTCGTGCCCTTCGGCCACGGCGCGGCCTTGGCGACATGGACGGTCGGCAGCCAGGTCAGATTGGGCTCCGGCAGAGTCGGGTTGGGGCCATAGCCCTCTGCGATCGGAACTGTCGCCTCTTCGCGGGACAGGAAGAAGACCGCTCCGCCGGCGACGACGAAAAGAACGATCAGCACGAGAACGGCGGTAAGCAACTTTTTCACCAGAACCTCGGAATGTCGAAAAAACGCAAACGCGCTTATCGCGTTCCGGTTGCGGACGGAGCGGCCGATAGCGAGAAATAGGCCGCAAGCGCGCGGATGTCGTCATCCGTCAGACCCTTCGCGGCATTGGCCATGAGATGGCCGAAGCGCGTTCCGCCACGCTTTCCGGCCCTGAACAGCCCAAGCTGCGCCGCGATGTAGCGCTCAGGCTGGCCGGCGAGGGAGGGATAGAACCGACTGCGGTCCTGTCTTCCATGGCAGCCGAGACAGGCGGGCACGCCGGCGTGCCTCATGCCTCTCTCGGCGATTTCCTTGCCGCGCCCGATGAGCGCGGGATCGCCCCCGCCGCTGGCGTGCGTCGTCGGCAGGGCGGCGAAATGCCTGGCCAGGTCCGGCCAGAACTGAGGCCCCGCCTCAATGGCGGGCAGGCTCATCATCCCGCTTGCCCGGCTTCCTTCGGCGTAGGCACGCAGGCTTTCAAGGAGATAGGCTTCGCTCTGCCCGGCGAGAACGGGTATCGCGGGACCGCGACCCCGTCCGTTCCCACCGTGGCAGCGGACGCAATCCGCGAGCGCCTGCGGCAGGGGCCCGGCATCGCCTTCGGGAGACGCTAGCGTTTCTCCAAAGGCGAGGTCACGATAGGTGGCTTCGTCCATCGACGGCAGCTCGCGCAGGAAGGCGACCATCGCCCAGACCTCGTCGTCGCGTTCCTGCGTCGGCCAGGCAGGCATGCCGGTGAAGCGCACGCCGTGCTTGACGATGCGGAAAAGCTGCGCGTCGGTCCATTCGCCGACGGACCCGGCAAGGTCGGGCGGCTGCGGCAGCATCCTCGTGACGACAGGAGATCGCGGCTCGCCCGGCGCACCGTGACAGATGGCGCAGCCGCGCGCGAAATGTCCGGCGGCCGGCTGGATCGCATGGCGCGGCAGAGTTTCCGGAACGTCGACCGCCAGCGCATAGGTGCGCACAGCCGATCGCATGGCGAAATGGAGAAACCATTCCGTGATCTTCCAGTGGCCGCTTGAGGCACCGACATTGAAAAAGCCGATCCAGGCCGCCAGCACCACGACGAAGGGCAGAATGGCCAGCGCTATGGCGAGCTTTTTCCAGCTGATATGCATCAGCCTGTCTCCCGCGACGGAGTGGCGAGCATGCGCGCGAAAAGCGTCAAGCCGCCGGCCAGATAGACCGCAGCACCAACCAGAAGCATGATCACGCCGCCAAGCTCCTGATCCTGCTGCGCGGAAAGCGCGACGCCGAAGCAGCTTACCTCGCCTGTCCCATAAAGCGGCCTTGGGGTCAGCGCCAGCAGCGCGCCGAGCAAGGTCATATGGATGGATGTGAGAAGCAGGGCGAAGGCTCCGGCGGCATTGCCTGTGGTGTCCGAGCCGCGGCGCGGCAGGCAGGCCAACCACAAGAACAGCCCGGCGGCGAGGAACGTGGCCTGCTCGATGGCGGTGGCCAACAGCGAGCTTTGAGCCAGCCCCCGCATGGCCGGCGCGTGCCAGGACCAGACAATGACAAGCTCGACGAGCGAGGCGAGGAGGGGTAGGGCGAATGTCCGGTTTGCATCTGGTGTTGGACCGAGCGGGATCCCAATCGCCATCAGCGGCGCGGCGATCGCTACCACTCCCATATGCGCCAGCATGTGCGCCGAAAACGAATCCCGCCAGGCGTCGAGCAGCGGCCCGAGCCAGACCAGGGCGAGGACGAAGAGGCCGAGGATGAGGCAAGCGCGTCTCACCGGATACACTCCGTCAGGAACAATGCGGGCATCGCGGTGAAGATCACGGCGATGAAGCTGAGACCCGAGAGCAGCAGCGTCGCAAATCCCTGGAACAGGGTCCGGTCCCGCCTCGTCGGATCGTCATGGGGCGGATCATCGGTGCCGAAGCCCCATTGCCGCCAGGCGAGCCATGCGGACAGCGCGATCAGTGAGAGGGCGATCACAGTGGCGGCGGCGATACCCGCGCGCACAGCGCTGAAACTCAGCCCGACAAGCTCGGGTTTAGCGCAATAGATCGCCGCGCCCAGGTAGCAGACGAGGAAATGCGCAGCCCAGACCACGGGCGCGGTAAACAGCGTCCAGAGTGTCTCGATCTGTTTCGGGATGAGCCGCATCGCCGCCTCACATCGCTGCCGGAAAGAGGCCGATGATGGTGAAGGTGATGACGGCGGTGACCAGCAGGAAATGCCAGTAGAGCACCACGTTGCCTAGATCCATGTCATGCTTCGGCGTCAGCCGGCCCGCCAGCGAGCGTGCCAGGCAATAGGCCTGCATGACCGTGCCGACCGCTCCATGGGCGAGCACCCAGAGCACGAGGATCCACACGATTGCGGGATAGACGTGGCGCGTCGGCTCCATGCCGGGAGACCACGGCCCGGCCAAACCTGCGGCGGACGCGCCGACGGTGGTTAGCAAGGACAGCACCAGCAAGCCGCGCATAGCGGCCGTGGCGCCGCGCCTGTTGAACGTGCGTGCCGCCACCATCAGGCCCCACGCTGCAGCAAACAGGATGGCAGCCACCAGCGACCAGACCGCATCAGGCCCGGCAATCCCCGCTGTGAAGTCGGCATGGATCGTCCAGTAGAAGAAATAGCCGAAGACAAGGCTGGCAAAGGCCGTGCCGTCGCCGACCATGGTGATGAACATCGCCCACCAGCCGACCGAATCGGGGCCGGAGGCATAAAGCGGCAGGCTGAGGCCGAGGCCGACATTCTTCTCCGGCTTCTCGGGGATTTCGCCAGTGCCCGTCCAGAGCCAGTAGATGACGGCGCAAAAGCAGATGATTGCGGCCAGCGCCGTCGCGATCCACCAGTGGAAGGTAAGCGCGATGAAGGCGGCCCCGAGCGAGAGGGCCGAGACGATGGTGACATAGGATGTGCCGCCGACGCGCAGCACCTGGATGGGTTCGGCATCGAGCACGGAGGTGACCAAGCCCTCGCGCCATCCCTCTTCCGCGTCGGGCAGGTAATAGCGGCCTTCATTGACCTTGCGGGCAAGGTCCTTTTGGTCCCACAGGGGATAGCGGCTGCGCACGATGGGTATCGAGCGGACGCCCCAATTCTCCTCCGGCTCGGAAATCCATTCCAGCGTGCCGGCGTTCCATGGGTTGAGTTCGCCGCGCGGCTGCCGGTGCTTCGGCCTGAGCACGTCGAGGACAACCACCAGGACGCCCGCTGCGAAGATGAAGGCTCCGGCCGTCGAGATCAGGTTCAGCCAGTCCCAGCCGATTTCGGTCGGATAGGTGAAGACGCGCCGGGGCATGCCGCGCAAGCCGCTCAGATGCATGGGGAAGAAGGCGATGTTGAAGCCGCAGAACATCAGCCAGAAGGCGAGCCGACCCAGACGGTCGGAAAGCTGCTTCGCGTCGATCAGCGGGTAATAGTAATAGAGCCCGGCCACGACCGGAAAAAGCATGCCGCCGATCAGCACATAATGCAGGTGCGCGACGACAAAATACGTGTCGTGCGCCTGCCAGTCGAAGGGTGCTAGCGCCACCATGACCCCCGTCAGCCCGCCGATGACGAAGATGGCCAATCCTCCGGCACCGAACAGCATCGGCGTCGAGAAGATCACCCGGCCGGCAAGCATGGTGGCGATGAAGACGAAGATCTGCACGCCGGTCGGGATCGCCACCGCCTCGGAGGCCGCCGAGAAGAAGGCCAGCGAGATCTGCGGCAGGCCTGTCGCAAACATGTGATGCACCCACAGGCCGAAGGAGAGGAACCCAGTTCCCACTGCCGCAAGCACGATCCAGGAATAACCGACGATCGGACGCTGGGAAAAAGTCGGCACGATCATCGCCATCAGCGCGATGGCCGGCAGGAAGATGATGTAGACCTCCGGATGGCCGAAGATCCAGAACAGATGCTGCCAGAGCAGTGGGTCGCCGCCGCGTGCCGCATCGAAGAACGGCCAATCGAACATCCGTTCCATCTCGAACAGGAGGTCGCCGGCGATCAGCGGCGGAAAGGCGAACAGGATCATTCCCGCCACGATCAGCAGGTACCAGGCGAAGAGCGGCATCAGGTTGATGCGCATGCCCGGCGCACGGCATTTCATGATGCCGACGATGAGCTCGACGGCGGCCGCGATCGAGGCGACTTCGATGAACGAAAGGCCTAGCAGCCAAATGTCGGCGCCGATGCCGGAGAACTCCTTGTCGGTGGCGAGCGGCGGATACATGAACCAGCCTGTCGACGGCGCAGCATTGAAGAAGATCGAGCCACAGACGAAGATACCGCCAAGGAAAAAGCTCCAAAAACTGAAGGCACCGAGGCGCGGGAACGGCATCTCGCGCGCGCCCAGCATCGGCGGCAGGAGGAAGATCGCGACCGCCTCGAAGATCGGCACCGCGAACAGGAACATCATCACCGTGCCGTGCAGGGTGAAGGCCTGGTTGAAGAACTCGGCCGACAGGAAGTCGTTGTCGGGCACGGCGAGTTGCAGGCGCATGAGCAGCGCGAGCGCGCCGGCGAACAGCATGAAGGCGAAGGCGGCCGAGCCGTACCAGAGGCCGATCTGGAAATTGTTCACCGAGGTCCAGTAGCGCCAGCCGGTCGGATTGGCCCACACGGTGCGCAGCCGCTCTTCCTGCGCCTTGTATTCTTCCCGCGAACGCTCCTTGACCGCAGCGCTCATTGCAGGCCTCTCAGCCAGGCTGCTATGGCGCGAACGTCGCCCGGCGGCAACATGTCGAAAGCCGGCATGCTGGAGCCGGGCTTGATCAGTTCGGGCCGGGCGATGAAGCGGGCGACGGCGTCTTCGGTGTTGGGCAAGATGCCAGCTCCGACGGTGACGCGGGATCCGAGATGCGAAAGATCCGGGCCGATCGTGCCGCGCGCATCTGTGCCCGCGACGAAATGGCAGGACCCGCAGCCATGACGCAGGAACAGCGCGCTGCCGCTCGCGCCTGCGCTTGGCGCAGGAATCGCCTGGGCGGCCAGCCAGGACCGGAATGCTTCGGGCTCCATCGCCACGGCCGAGAACGCCATCAGCGCGTGAGACGTGCCGCAATATTCGGCACAAGGTCCCCGGAAAACACCGGGTTTCGTGGCCTTGAGTGAAAGCCTGTTGATGCGGCCGGGGATCATGTCCATCTTGCCGCCGAGCGGTGGAATCCAGAAGGAATGGATCACATCGGCACTTTTCAGGGTCAATTCGACCCGCTCGCCGACCGGCAGCCTGATCTCGTTGGCAGAAGCGACCGGTGGCCCCTGAGATGGGTGATAGACAACTTCCCACCAGAACTGCCTGCCGGTGACCTCGATCCGCAGGGCGGCGGAGCTCGCCTGGGCGAAGGGCCGGAGGCCAGGCATCAGCCACAGTGCATAGGCGAGCAGGGCACAAAGCGTGACCGACGGGAAGACCACGCCGCCCCAAAGGATGATCCTGCTGGCGGACTTTTCGGCCAGCCTGCGGCGATTGAACAGGGCTGAATGAAGAAGCAGGCCGACCACGCCCAGCCAGATGAGCGCGCCGCCGCTTAGCATTACCCAGAACAGCACGGCTATCTGCTGCGCTTCCTCTCCCGCGGGCTCAAGTACCGACCGAGCGCCGGCATAGCCGCTCGCGAGCAAAAAAGACGCAGCGGACAGGCTGAAATATTGACCCATTTCCAACCCCTCCGCGGTAAACCGGCGAGATGGGCGGAAGGTTCCGGGCAATTGAGTTTTCGAACTAAAGCTGCATTCGCCGGGCAATTTTTCAACGACTGACGAAACAATTGCGCTCGATCCCCGTTTGCCCGTCGTGGGTATTGGGATTGCCCATGCTTAAGGAGGCGACGATGAGCGCAACCGGCCTGGAAGTTTTTGACAAAACCCTGCAAACAACACACATCTGGCTGGACGAGATCATGGCCGACCACGGGCCCGATAGGCGCGTTGCCTGGCATATGCTGGGCGCCGTTTTGCGCACTTTGCGAGACTGGCTGCAGATCGAACTGGCTGCCAATTTGGGAGCGGAGCTGCCGCTTCTCATACGCGGCGCCTACTATGATCGGTATCGGCCGCATAATCTGCCGACCAACAGCCGTTCATTGGAGGAATTCCTGCAGCGCGTGGCCGAGGAGATGAAATCCACTCGACCCGTGAATCCCGAGGATGCGACGAGATCTGTGTTCAAAGTTCTCGCTCGGCATGTCGACCTCGGCCAGTCGGCGAAAGTGCGAGACGCTTTGCCGAAACACATCCAGGCGCTTTGGCCCGAAAGCGTCGGAGTGTAGTGGCAGCAAAGACAAAGGTCGGGCTGCCGATGTGATCTTCAACTGGCTCCGCCCCAGCCGGTCAGTCCTTTTGCTCGCGATACAAGCGCTCGGTCGCCCGATCGCTTTCTCTGCGTTCTGCCGGACCGCGATCGCGCTGCGTGAGGAGTGCGTAGGCGATCAGGATCGCCAGCAATAGCGGGCCGCCGGCAACGACGATCAACCACATGCTGTTCTCGAACATGGAACATCTCCTTTCCCTCATTGTCGAGAAGGTGGAACCGTTCCTCCCTTCTGGTGCAGGGGCGGACAGCACGGTGTAGATATCTTCAACCGAATGACCTGTGCCGCCAATTCAACCGTTGCGTTCGTATGTCCCCACCAATTCTGCTTCCTCCAGGACATGTTTTTTGGCTTCTTGCCAGATGCGCTCCACGCCCGCGGACCCCGGAATCGCGAGGCTCGGCGTGTCGAGCGCGGCAAGTCGGAAATGGTAATGATGGATGCCGTGCCCGATCGGCGGTTCAGGACCGTCATAGTAAGCGTTGCCAAAGTCGTTTGTGGCTTGCCTGAGCGCTGCAGGACCAGGCTTGCCACTCTCAGCGTCGGGCAGTTCGCCGACGTCAGGCGGGATGTTGAACACTGCCCAGTGACCGAAGGTTCCGTTCGGCGCATCGGGATCCTGCAAGACGAGAACGAGGCTCTTCGCCTTATCCGGCACGCCCGACCATTTCAGCGGCGGGGACACGTTCTTTCCATCACGGGTATATCTTTCCGGAATTTTTCCACCCTCGGCAAAGGCGGAACTGCTGAGCGTAAGCGGCATGGTTCATTCCTCCAAAAAACGGCTTGTTCGTGGCGGGCTTGTGCTCGGCAAGCGCACTGATGGAGGAATGGACGTCCCTCGGAAACGTTCCATTGTGCGAACCATTGGCTGGCTGGTTTTCAGGCTTTGACGATATCTGTCTGGACCCCTAACATCTGGTCTCAGACTCACTACGTGTTGAGAGGGAACCACAAAGGCTTTCCGACAGTTGAATGAAGAGGCGACAGCAACCAGACCGGCCGGGGCGAGGATACCATGCGCGAGAACCACTCCGACGTCTTCGATCTGTTTTCGGAGATTTACACGAATGCGGCGCAGGAGGAGATAAGCATCCAGCAATATCTCCTCGCCTGCCGTGAGGATAAATCGATGTATGCCTCGGCGCCCGAACGGATGGTCGAGGCGATCGGCGAACCCACTCTGGTCGACACCAGCATGGATGAGCGGCTCGGCCGCATTTTCGCGAACAGGACAATCAAGGTGTACCCCTCCTTCGCCGAGTTTTATGGCATGGAGGACACGATCGAGCGTATCGCCGGCTATTTTCGCTACGCCTCTCAAGGGCTTGAGGAGCGCAAGCAGATTCTTTACCTGCTCGGCCCTGTCGGCGGCGGCAAGTCCTCGCTGGCCGAACGCCTGAAGAAGCTGATGGAGCAGCGTCCGATCTATACGCTGAAGGTCGGCGACCAGATCAGCCCGGTTTTCGAATCGCCGCTCGGGCTTTTCCATCCCGACCGCATGGCTGACCTTTTGGAGGACAAATACGGCATCGCGCGGCGCCGGTTGAACGGCTTGATCTCGCCGTGGGCGGCCAAGCGCCTCGATGAACTGTCCGGCGACATCTCCAAGTTCAGCGTCGTCAAGCTGATGCCTTCGCGGCTGCGCCAGATCGGCATCGCCAAGACCGAGCCAGGCGATGAAAACAACCAGGACGTTTCGGCCTTGGTCGGCAAGGTCGACATAAGACAACTCGAGCATTTCAGCCAATCCGATCCGGACGCCTATTCCTACAGCGGCGGCCTGAACCGGACCACGCAAGGGTTGCTTGAGTTCGTCGAGATGTTCAAGGCGCCGATCAAGGTCCTCCATCCGTTGCTGACCGCTACCCAGGAAGGCAGCTACAACGGCACGGAAAACTTCGGATCTTTCCCTTATCAGGGCATCGTCGTGGCCCATTCCAACGAATCGGAATGGCTGCAGTTCAAGAACAACAAGAACAATGAGGCGTTCCTCGACCGTATCCTGGTGGTCAAGGTGCCGTATTGCCTGCGGGTCACCGAAGAAAGGCAGATCTACGAAAAGCTGCTGCGCGAGAGCGAATTGGCCTCCAGCTCCTGCGCTCCGGAGGTGCTGGATATTCTCAGCCGCTTCACCGTATCGACGCGTCTGGCCGAGCACGACAATTCGCCGCTCTACACGAAGATGCGCGTTTATGACGGCGAAAACCTCAAGGACATAGATCCCAAGGCGAAGTCGGTTCAGGAATACCGCGATGCCGCTGGGGTCGACGAGGGCATGACCGGCGTCAGCACGCGCTTTGCTTTCAAGATCCTGTCGCAGACATTCAACTACGACACCAAGGAAGTGGCCGCCGATCCCGTGCATCTGATGTACATTCTGGAGGAGGCGATCAAGCGCGAGCAGTTCCCAAAGGAAACGGAAGCCGCCTATCTCGACTTCATAAAGTCCGAGCTCGCCCCGCGTTATGCCGAGTTCATCGGCCATGAGATCCAGAAGGCTTATCTGGAATCCTACAGCGAATACGGCCAGAACCTGTTCGACCGCTACATCGCCTACGCCGATGCCTGGATCGAGGATCAGGACTATAAAGACCCCGATACCGGCCAGATCCTCAATCGCGAGGTGCTGGACAACGAACTGTCGCAAGTCGAAAAGCCGGCCGGCATCGCCAATCCCAAGGATTTCCGCAACGAGGTCGTGAAGTTCACGTTGCGCGCGCGGGCAAGGAACCATGGCCGCAACCCGTCATGGACAAGCTATGAAAAGCTGCGCGAAGTCATCGAAAAGCGGATGTTCGGCCAGGTCGAGGATCTGCTCCCGGTGATCAGCTTCGGCTCCAAGCAGGACAGCGTGACGGAGAAGCGGCATACCGAGTTCGTGCATCGGATGGTCGGACGCGGCTACACCGAACGTCAGGTCCGCCGGCTGGTGGACTGGTACATGCGGGTGAACAAGGCGGGTTGAGTCCGGCCGGGATGGTTCCATGCCGATCTTCATCGATCGCCGACTGAACCCGAAGGACAAGAGCCTCGGCAACCGCCAGCGCTTCCTGAAACGTGCGCGCGAGGAGCTGAAGCGAAGCATCCGGGATCAGATCCGCACCGGCAAGATCGCGGATGTGGATGCCGAACATGCCGTCTCCATGCCAGCGAGGGGCACAGCCGAGCCGAGTTTCGGCGATGCGAAGGACAGCGGCAAGCGGCAGCACATCCTGCCGGGCAACAAGCATTTCGCCCCAGGCGACCGGGTCCCCAAGCCCGGCCAGGGCGGCGGCGGCTCGTCTCCCGGGAAAACGGTTTCGGAGGACGACTTTCGTTTCGTGCTCTCGCGCGAGGAGGTGCTCGATCTCTTTTTCGAGGATCTCGAACTTCCCGACATGGTCAAGCTCAATCTCAAGGAGATACTCGCTTTCAAGCCGCGCCGGGCTGGATTCGCCGCGACCGGTGCCCCAACCAACATCAATGTCGGGCGCACGATGCGAAACAGCCATGGTCGCCGGATTGCGCTCAGGCGTCCCAAGCAGGGGGAGCTTGATGCGATTGCGGAGGAACTCGCAATCCTGGAGGCAGAGCCAGCGAGCGCGGCGACACACCAGCGCATTACTGCGTTGCGGGAAGAGCTTGAGCGACTTGAGCGCCGCCGCAAGCGGATCGCCTATGTCGACCCGGTCGACATCCGCTTCAACCGTTTCGACTTCCGGCCCGTGCCGAATGCCAATGCGGTCATGTTCTGTCTCATGGACGTATCCGGCTCGATGGGCGAGCGCGAGAAGGATTTGGCCAAACGCTTCTTCGTGCTGCTGCACCTGTTCCTGAAACGGCGCTACGATCGCACCGAAATCGTCTTCATCCGCCATACGCACGAGGCGCAGGAGGTGGATGAGGAAACCTTCTTCTACAATACGCAAAGCGGCGGCACGGTCGTTTCCACGGCCCTCGAAGAGATGCACCGCATCATCCAGCAGCGCTATCCCAGCAACGAGTGGAACATCTATGCCGCCCAGGCATCGGATGGCGACAATTTCGTGACCGATTCCGAGCGCTGCATAGGCCTCATGGACAGCCAGATCATGCGCCTGTGCCAGTATTTCGCCTATGTCGAGATCATCGACGAACGCGAGAGCCATATTTTCGGCACCACCGACAATGGAACCTCGCTCTGGCGCGCCTACAATGCTGTCAACCAGAGATGGCCGAATTTCCAGATGAGCCGTATCGCCAACGCAGCCGACATCTATCCGGTCTTTCGCCAGCTCTTTGCCAGGCAGCCGGCCTTCCAGAAGAGCGCTTGAGGGAGAGCCGATGGCGAACCAGACCAGCAAATCCGGCCAAACCAGCAAATCCGGCCAAGCCAGCAAATCAGGTTTGCTCTTTTCCGGATCCGACTGGGATTTCAAGACATTGTCGCGCGCCTACGAAGCGATCGAGGCGCTCGCGATCGAAGAGCTTCACCTCGACGTCTACCCGGTGCAGATGGAGATCATCTCCTCCCAGCAGATGCTCGACGCCTATTCCTCGGTCGGCATGCCGCTGATGTATCGCCATTGGTCCTTCGGCAAGCATTTCCTCTACCAGGAATTGCTCTATCGCAAAGGCGGGCGGGGGCTCGCCTATGAACTGGTCATCAATTCCAATCCTTGCATCGTCTACCTGATGGAGGAAAACACCATGGCCCTGCAGGCCCTGGTGACAGCTCATGCAGCGCTTGGCCATAATCATTTCTTCAAGAACAATCATCTGTTCCGGCAGTGGACGGACGCCAGCGCGATCCTGAGTTATCTGGACTTCGCCAAGGGTTATATCACCCGTTGCGAGGAGCGGCACGGCGTGGCCGCGGTGGAGGCGATCCTCGACTCGGCCCACGCGCTGATGGAGCAGGGCGTGTTCAGATACCATCGGCCGCCGAAGCTGTCGTCGGAGCGGCAGCGCGAAGGCGTTCGCGAGCGCCTGGAGTACGAAGAGCGGTCCTACAATGACCTGTGGCGCACGCTCCCGCGTTCGAAGGACGGAGACAATGTTGGGGAAAAGGATCCCGGCATGGCGGAGCGGAAGAAAACGCTCAACCTGCCCGAGGAGAACCTGCTCTACTTCCTGGAAAAAAACAGCCTGGTCCTGGAGCCTTGGCAACGTGAAATCATCAGGATCGTCCGCGTCGTCGCGCAATATTTTTATCCGCAGCGGCAGACGCAGGTGATGAACGAAGGTTGTGCCACGTTTGTGCACTACACACTCATGAACACGCTGTTCGATCGCGGCCTGATCACCGAAGGCGCGATGCTGGAAATCCTGCGCAACCATTCGAACGTGATTTTCCAGCCGGGCTTCGACGATCCGCGGTTTTCCGGCATCAATCCTTATGCCTTGGGCCTGGACATGATGCAGGACATCCAGCGCATATCGACTGAGCCGACCGCCGAGGATCGTGACTGGTTCCCCGATATAGCCGGCAACGGCAATTGGCGCGAAACCCTGCTCGACGCGTGGGCGAACCATCGCGACGAATCTTTCATCCGCCAGTATCTGAGCCCCGCCCTGATGCGGAAATGGCGGTTCTTTATCCTTGCCGATGCCGCCAGCGAACCGCATTACGAAGTCGCGTCGATACACAATGAGCGTGGCTACGAAAAGATACGCGCCGGGCTCGCCCACAGCTACGACATCGGCGCCAGCCGGCCGGATATCCAGGTGGTGGATGTGGACCTGCTCGGCGACCGACAGTTGCGACTGGAGCACAAGGTGAAGAACGGCATCGTGCTGGAGGAGGCCAGCCGCGACGCGACACTGCGCCATATCCGTCGCCTGTGGGGCTATGAGGTCAGCCTGGCGGCGATCGATGCGCAAACGGGTGGGACGCTCAACGAGCGTTCGACCAGCCAAATCGGGGAATGATCAACCGGACGGCCGGCGACGGCGTCGGTCTACAGCCAATCGCTGCGGGGCCGCGCTGTTTCGCCATGCGTCAGCCCAGCCTCTCGTGATCAGGCTTGCTGTGGGTCCGATGCTCTGGCCGTAGGACCCGGGAAGGTCGGTTCCGTGGGAATCTCGGGTGGTGTATCGGGAGGAATTTCGACGGGCTGCCTTTCCGGGCTGGGAACGGGATCAGGCGAAGGCGGAGGAACGCCCGGAGGCTCATTCGGCGGAGTTTCCGGCGGAGCAGGCGGCCGGGCAGGCTCAGGATTGGGATTATCCGGTATTGGAACGGGATTGTTCGGATCAGGATCAGGATCGGTCATGGCCGTTTCCTTGAGGAGGATCACCCTGGGATGTTCCTGAGGAACACCCTGGGATGTTCCTTGAGGAGGATCACCCTGGGATGACAACCATCGCGCCTGACGATGGTTCCCTGCCGTCACAGGCGTGGCCATTTGGAAGGCCGATGGCACGGACGCGCCGTCCGAATGACAATTTCGGCGGAGCTCAATGCCAGCGGCGCTGGAAAATGGGGCCGCGCCTCCACCTTCGTCACCTTTACCGGGTCGGGGAGCACTCTATGTACGCTGCTTATTGCGAGGCACGGATCAGGGAGCAGCAGCATGCGCGCGTTCATGATTGTCACCCTTCTTCTGGTCGCAATCACGATGGCGCTCTCGCTCGCGCACGCGTTGGAGTTGCCCGGCAAGTTGCGCCTCAAGGAGGCCACTTACAAATCTGTGCAGGCGATCTACTATCCCGGCTTCACTATCGGCGGGTTCGCCGAGATCGGCGGCATCATTGCGCTCGCCATCCTGCTCTACCTGACGCCTTATCCAGGCGCTCGATTCTGGTGGACCTTGACGGCCCTTGTCTTCTTGGTGGCGGAACATGCGACCTATTGGTTGGTCACCCATCCCGTCAACAATTTCTGGGTGCAAGATGTCGCTGTGTCGAAGCCAGCCGCGACGTTTTTTTCATTGCTCCCTCGGAAGCAAAGCCGCGACTGGAGAGACTTGCGCGACGTTTGGGAAGCCTCGCACGTCGCCAGGGCAGGCCTTGCGATGCTGAGCCTGATCTCAATTGCTGTCGCCGCGACATTTTTTGCTGGGAGTGAATAACGCGGAGGATGCGCAGCGACGCTACTTGTTCGTCCGCATCTTCTGCCTTGGATTGATCCCGCCAAGGGCATTCGTGTCGTTCTCGACGTCGCCTTCGATCGTGTTTTCGCCTTCGAGCACGAGTTCGTCGCCTTCCTTGATCGTGCCCTTGGAGGTCCCGATACCGGGATTGTTCCTCAGATCGGCATCGCTCGGCTTTTTCCATTTTGGATGTTTGGTTCCGCTCATGGCACAACTCCTTCGAAAAGGGTCCTGTTCTAGAAACAGCAGGGCGCGATGAATGTTCCGCCGAAACGCACCTTGATGCGGCTCTGCCGTGAGGCGCTAAAGCCCGAACGGATAGGTGTCGGGAACGCCCGTTCCGACATGCTCCGGCCCAAGCGGCGTCACCGCGGCGGTCTCGTCAAACCAGACGAACGCGTCAAATTGCTGGGAAAGAGAGGCATCCGCATAGTGGCTGCGCAGCTCGGTCTCCGGCCGATAGATCACGCCGATGAAGCGCTCCAGCCGACGCTCCAGAAGCCGTTCGCGCAGCGTGTCGTCGCGCTTGATGTCGAGCAGGAAACGCGAGACGCCGCAGTCGTGGCAAAGCCGCTCGTAGCTATCGCTATGGGAAGGCCGCACCCGCTTGATTTCCATCTCGCCGTCCCAGTCGGAGGCCGCGGCCACTGTCCCGGAATGCGTGCCGAGCCCGATCAAGGCTGCCCCGTCGCCGAAACGCTGGCGGCAGAGCTGGCCTATGTTCACTTCGTCCCTGACAATTCCCATCTCGGTATAGCGGGCGTCGCCAATATGGGAATTATGCGCCCACACGACCGCCTTGGCGTTCGGCCCGCGAGCTTCCAGCAGATGCTCGAGCGTCTCGAACATGTGGGTGTCGCGCAGGTTCCAGGACTGCGCGCCGCCATAGTACATGATCCGATAGTAGCGTTCTGCGGAAGCGATCAGCCGGGCATTCTGGGTGGCATCCAGAAAATCGACGCCGTCCTGCTGCGCATAGTCGAGCTGTTTGGCAAGCAGTTCGCGGCATTGTTCAAGCACCGCCTTCTCGCATTTCTCGTAACCCGATGTGAGCGCGACACGGCCATAGGTGGATGGCTCGTTTTGCCAAGGCGTCAGGCAGCCATAGCGTTCACGTGCGATCTTTGCCGCCTGCGGATCGACCCGGTCGAGATATTGCAGAACCGCGGCGATCGATCCGCTCATGTTGTAGATGTCGAGGCCATAGAACCCCGCCAGTCGGGACGATATCCTGATCCTTTCATTGTGTTGTCGCATCCAGTCGACGAACGCCGCAACGTCCGTGTTGCGCCACATCCAGGTGGGAAACCGCTGGAACGGCGGATCGGCGTCAGCGCGTGACGACCGGTGGCGGACGTAGCGATCGATCGCCGCTGCATCAGGCCAGTCGGCCTCGACTGCGACGATGGTGAAGCCGTGTTTCTCGATCAGCCTGCGAGTGATCGCCGCGCGGGCTCGGTAGAACTCCGACGTGCCGTGGCTCGCTTCACCGAGCAGGACGACGCGCCTGTCGCCAAACCGGTCGAACAATTCGCCGAACGCCGGATCGTCGAAATCCGGCAGCGGTTCGGCCGCCGCCGCGATCATCTCCGGCAGGCTGCGCGTGCGCGCGCGTCCGGACGGACGATCCGCGATGCGGCTGCCATTCTCGGGCCAGCCCTGCTCGCCGATGAGCGGGACAAACCGCACGCCGCCGAAATCCTCTTCGCTGTAAGTTGCAGCGCCGGTTCGGGTGACCTTGAGAAGGCGCTGATCATGCGGTTCGTCGCCGACCGGGATGACGAGCCTGCCGCCGACGTCGAGCTGCTCCTGAAGCGCAAGCGGCGCACCGGGTCCGCCGGCTGCGACCAGAATGGCGTCGAAGGGCGCTGCGTCGGGCCAGCCTTTGGTGCCATCGCCGGTGCGAACTTCGATATTATCATAGCCAAGCTCTTCGAACCGCTGCCTCGCCGTTTCGGCCAATCCAGCGTGGCGTTCGATCGTGTAAACGCGTTCGACGATCCGGCTCATCACGGCAGCCGCGTACCCGGAGCCGGTGCCAACCTCCAGGACATGGTCGCCCGGTCCGATCTCCGCCATCTCGATCATCAATGCGACGATGTAGGGCTGCGATATCGTCTGGCCCTCCGCAATCGGCAGCGGCCCATCCTCGTAGGCGAATTCTTCAAAGCCGGGTGCGACGAAAGCCTCGCGCGGAACCTCACGCATCGCTTCCAGCACCTCGTGGTCATGGATGCCACGGCGACTGAGATGGACTTCGACCATTCGGTTGCGTGCATCGGGAAGATCGAGCATCTTTTGCTCCTCTTGCCAGTTGGCGGCCCTCCGGCCCGATTGTGCCCCCCAATCGTGCCCAACGGCGACAATCCCTCCAGTGCGCGCCCGGCCTCGGCAGCGCTTGATCTCATTTCCTGCGGCTCGTCTCCTTAACCGTTGGCGAGCTTCCAGGTTCCTGCAAAAGAGCGATTGGCGGGCGTAAATGGCGGCTCCAGCCGAACTTATTTCCGTGAAAATCCTTTCTCCGGGGCGATGGCACTCCAGATATCGACGGGCAAACGCATTCTGGAGACGTTTCGATGAACGACGAGGCTCGGACCACCGCGCAGCCAACAGGCCTTGATCAGGTCGCTCTCATGAACCGCTATTGGCGCGCCGCGAACTACATTTCGGTTGGCCAGATATACCTGCTCGACAATCCGCTCCTGCGCGAGCCCTTGAAAGCCGAGCACGTCAAGCCGCGGCTGCTCGGCCATTGGGGCACGACACCCGGCCTCAATTTCATCTACGTCCACCTGAACCGCGTCATCCGTGAGCGCAGTCTCGAAATTCTGTTTATCTGCGGCCCAGGTCATGGCGGCCCGGCGATGGTCGCGAACACATGGCTCGAGGGCACCTACAGCGAGATCTATCCGGAAATCGGCCAGGGCGAAGACGGCCTGAGAAAGCTCTTCCGGCAATTCTCCTTTCCTGGCGGCGTGCCTAGCCATGTGGCGCCCGAAACGCCCGGCTCGATCCATGAAGGCGGAGAACTGGGATATGCGCTGGTCCATGCTTTCGGCGCGGCCTTCGACAATCCCGATCTGGTGGTCGCCTGCGTCGTCGGCGACGGTGAGGCGGAAACCGGTCCGCTCGCGGCGGCATGGCACTCCAACAAGTTCCTGAACCCGGCATCCGACGGCGCCGTGCTGCCGATCCTGCATCTCAACGGCTACAAGATCGCCAACCCGACAATCCTAGCCCGCATGGATGACGTGGAATTGCGAAGCCTGTTTGCCGGCTATGGCTACGAACCATTTTTCGTCGAAGGTCACGAGCCAATTCCCATGCATCGGTTGATGGCCACGAAGCTGGACACCGCGCTGGACAGGATCCGCTCAATCCAGAAGCGAGCCCGTGCTCCGGGCTGGCAGGGAGAGCGTCCGCTGTGGCCGATGATCGTGCTGCGCAGCCCGAAGGGCTGGACCGGACCGAAAGAGGTCGATGGCAAGAAGGTCGAGGATTTCTGGCGCTCGCATCAAGTGCCGGTGTCGAATGCTCGCGGCAACGAGGCGCACCGCAAGATCCTCGAAGACTGGATGCGGAGCTACGAACCGGAAAAGCTGTTCGACGACGGCGGGCGTCTACTTCCAGACCTGGCGGCGCTTGCGCCAAACGGGTCCCAGCGCATGGGCGCGACCCCGTATGCCAATGGCGGATTGCTGAAGCGCGACCTCGCGCTTCCAGATTGGAAAAGCCTGGCGCTCGATGTGCCGCGTCCAGGAGGCGCCAAGGCCGAGGCGACGCGGATTCTCGGAAACTATCTCCGCGACGTCATACGCCTGAATGCTGAGGCCAGGAATTTCCGGCTGATGGGGCCGGATGAGACATCCTCTAACCGCCTTGACGACGTATTCGAAGTCACGGACCGGGTCTGGATGCAGCGGATCGAGCCCTATGACGTCCAGCTCTCCCGGGACGGCCGCGTCATGGAGGTGCTTAGCGAGCATCTCTGCCAGGGTTGGCTGGAGGGCTATCTGCTGACCGGCCGCCATGGCCTGTTCTCCTGCTACGAGGCGTTCATCCACATCGTCGATTCCATGGTCAACCAGCATGCGAAATGGCTGAAGACATCCAGAGAGCTTGCCTGGCGCAAGCCGATCGCTTCACTCAATTACCTGCTGACCTCCCATGTCTGGCGGCAGGATCACAATGGCTTCAGCCACCAGGATCCGGGCTTTGCCGATTTCGTCGCCAACAAGAAGGCCGATACGGTCAGGCTCTATTTCCCGCCGGATGCCAACACGCTGCTCTGGATCACCGATCATTGCCTGAGAACCTACAACCGCATCAATGTCATCACCGCCGGCAAGCAGCCAGCGCAGCAATGGCTGTCTGTCGAAGACGCAGAGACGCATTGCCGGGCGGGGGCGGGGATCTGGGAATGGGCCGGAGCTGGGAAAGGCGAGGATCCGGATGTGGTCATGGCCTGCGCCGGCGACGTGCCGACACTGGAGACGCTCGCTGCCACCGACATTTTGCGCTCGGCGCTTCCGGACCTGAAGGTTCGCGTCGTCAACGTGGTCGACCTGATGACGCTGCAGTCAAATTCAGAGCATCCGCATGGCCTCGCCGATGAGGATTTCGACGCGCTGTTCACGAAAGCCAAGCCGGTGATCTTCGCCTATCACGGCTATCCCTATCTCATCCACCGGCTGACCTACCGACGCGCCAACCATGACAACATGCATGTGCACGGTTTTCGCGAGGAAGGCACCACGACCACGCCGTTCGACATGGTCGTGCTCAATGAGCTCGACCGTTTCCACCTGGCGCTCGCCGCGATCAAACACGTGCCTGGGCTCGCCGAACGGGCGAAAGATCTTGCCGCCGAACTTCAAGCGAAGCTTGTGGAGCATAGGGCCTATGTCCGCGAGCACGGCGAAGACATGCCCGAGATTCAGAATTGGAACTGGCCCCAAAGCGGTGCGACGAAGGCGGGCGATTGATGCGACAGGCAATTCTCGCGCTGAACGCCGGCTCCTCCAGCATCAAGTTCGGACTATACGACCTTGAACCCTCTGGGGAACTGCAACTCGTCTCGCGTGGTGCGCTGGATCTCGGCGACGCACCGAGGCTCAGCGCAAAGGCGGCCGAGGGAACGGTGCAGTGTGATCGGCCGCTTGCGGGAGACGCGCGCAATGCCGGCATCGGCGCGTTGCTCGACTGGATCGAGAGCGAGCTTGGCGGGCGGAAACTAATCTCCGCCGGCCACCGCATCGTGCATGGCGGGCGCGAATTCGTCGAACCCGTCCGTCTGACGCCTGAGGTGATCGACGCCTTGGACAGGCTGACGCCGCTTGCGCCGCTGCACCAGCCTCGCAGTCTCGCGCCGATCCGCACGCTTGCCGCGCTGCGGCCGGACCTGCCGCAGGTCGGATGTTTCGACACAGCTTTCCATCAGACGATCGATCCGATCGTGAGCCGCTTCGCGCTGCCGCGCAAATACGATGCGGAAGGGATCCGCCGCTACGGGTTTCATGGGCTTTCCTACGAATACATCGCCGGGCGGCTCAAGGAGATATCGCCCGCTCTTGCAGCGAAGCGGACGATCGTTGCCCATCTCGGCAGCGGAGCGAGCCTATGTGCCATGCACGACGGAAGAAGCGTCGATACGACGATGGGCTTTTCCGCGCTCGACGGCCTGGTCATGGGCACACGCTGCGGCGCCATCGATCCGGGCGTGCTCTTGTACTTCGTCCTGGAAAGAGGCATTGCGGCGGAGGCTCTGCAGCACATGCTCTATGAGGAATCCGGGCTGCTCGGAATATCCGGCATCTCAGGTGACATGCGCACGCTGGAAGCGAGCGACGACCCCCACGCGCGCGAAGCGGTGAGCCTTTTTGCGTTCCGGGCCGCAAGGGAGGCCGCCGCGCTCGCCAACACTTTGGGCGGCCTCGAATGCCTCGTGTTCACCGCCGGCATTGGCGAGCGCTCGGCGCCGGTCCGCAAAGCAATATGCGAAAGGCTCCATTGGCTTGGCGTGGCGATCGACGAGCCATCCAATGCCTCGCATGCCGGGATCATAAGCCGGCCGGACAGCAAGGTCGAAATACGCGTCGTCGCGACCGACGAGGAGAGCATCATTGCCCGCCACACGCGGGTGCAAGGGAATGCTCGATAACGCAATCAACGGCACGGTTTCCAACGCAAGGAACCCTGCGCGCCCGCGCCCGTTTCCCCATCTGATTACCAAAGGGAGAAATCCAATGGCCGAGACCACCAGTACGGCAGGCGCCTCAAAGGCGACAACCGAAGCCCAGGAGGCGATGAAGAAGCAGATCGCTGAGCTTCGCCGCGAAATCACCAAAATAAATCGGACCCTTTCCGACCAAGCCGAGGAGGCACAGGGCTGGTACGATAGCGCGGCCGACCGGGCCTCGCGTGCGGCCCGACAATTGCGCAACCAGGCGCACACCGTGTCTGAGACTGTCCAGCAGAACCCAGGCACAATCTCTTCGGCGATGGTGCTTGGCGGCGTATTCGGTGTCCTTCTCGGAATTGTGATTGCGAAGAGTTCCGAGCCTGAGCGGCGGTGGTTCTAGGGACAGATGACCACCTTGCAGTGCCGAGCCTGGCTATCGGCAATCAAGCATGGCTTTTGCGCTATCGGCATCCGTTACGATGACCGTCGCCAACCCGGCCCCCGCCACAGCTAGAAGAATGGCATGTTTGTGCGTCCCGCCTGAGGCGATGATGCGGCAGGGGATATTGCGGTAGTCTTCGAGCTCCGGCGAAAGCACCTGGCGGTTGAGAGGGTGGTCCACAGGCTTACCTTCGGCATCGAGATAGCGGCCCAGGAGGTCGCCGACGGCGCCGGCGGCAATGAGATCACGCGCATCCGTTCCCTCAGGCAGGCCGTAACGCACTTGCAGCGATTGCCGCGATACGTCCCCCACGCTCAGATAGGAGACATCCACATCATAGGTGCGGGGGAATATCCTCTGGAACACCGATTGGGAAATGATCGCCTCGCGCGATTGCGGGCTCTCGGCGTAGATCGGCGCCGCGAAATAGCAGCATTGCGCGCCCAGGACCTGCGCGAAGCCGCGGACGATCTCGAATGTGTTGATCTCCGAGCCGCGCGTCAGTCCGCCCATCATCGACCGAATCTCCATCTGCGGCTCGCTGACCGCCGTCATGTGCCGCACGGTTTCCCGCAGCGTCGCGCCCCAGCCGACGCCGATGGAGGCAGGCTTGCGGCTTTGGGTCAGCCGGTCCAGATAGGCGGCAGCACCCTGTCCGATGACCGAGTGCACCAGCCCGGGATCGCCCGGCGTCGGCACCACGACGGCATCCTGCAGGCCGAACCGGCTTCGCAATTCGGCCTCGAGTTCGATATTGGCGGCAAGCGGCGAGCTGAAGCCTATCCGCACGATCCCTTCCTCAAGTGCTGCGGCGAGAAGCTCGTTGACCCTGCGGCGGGTGAGATGCATACGCTCGCCGATCTCAGCCTGCGTCAGACCCTCCACATGATAGAGCCATGCGGCCCTGATCATCAGCTCCTGCTGGTCCATGCGCTTTCCTCCCCCCATGCCGTGGCCGCTTTCAGTTACAAACGTCACACTGGTGTAGCATTTGTAACCTACGAATCCCGGCGATCTGTTTCCGGCTGACTGGCCGATGTCAGCAAGGAAGTCATGGCCGTTTAGCCGGATAGCAGATTCAACAAGAATAGATCAACATGGATAAATGCTCTAGGCATGGGCAGGATACTCCGTGCTTATTTAGAAGATAGTTATATTAATACTTTGTGCCTAAATGTGTAATCTGCGGATTGTCACAAATAATTCATCTGTTCATTGCGAAACAGACACAGTGCTGAACATAAAACCGGTCGGATTGCTTTGGCCACGACTTGCCATTCCCGCAAAAGGAGATTCCGATGTTTTCACTCACTCGGCGCGGCGCGCTTGGTATCCTCGGCGTAACCGCAGGCAGCATGATGCTGCCGCGCTTTGCGATCGGTCAGGGCGCGCGCCCGTCCGTCACCATCGCCGTGCAGAAGATCACCAACAACAACACGCTCGACATATGGAACGAGCAATCCAATGTGGGCGAGCGGGTGTTTTTCCCCAATTTCTGGGAAGGGCTGATCCTGCGCAACTGGATGGGCAACCAAGGCCCGGTTCCCGGCCTTGCGACCGAGTGGAAACGGATCGACGATAAGACCGTCGAGCTCAAGCTGCGCCAGGGCGTGAAGTTCCACAATGGCGACGAGCTGACCGCCGATGACGTGGTGTTCAGCTTCTCGGCCCAGCGCGTTTTCGGCGACACGCAGCCGGTCGGCGGCAAGACGATCTTCGAGGACGACCACAAACCCGCAACGCCAAAGGAACTGCCTGCCACGATACCCGGCATCGGCCGCCGGCTGTGGCCCCGGCTCGCCGGCGTCGAGGCGGTGGACAAACACACGGTGCGTTTCCACAACGCGACCTCGGATGTGACGCTGGAGGGCCGCCTCTATGCCTTCGGCAGCCAGATCGCCAACCGCCGTGCCTGGGACGAGGCGGCGAACTATGTCGACTGGGCGCGCAAGCCGGTCACCACCGGCCCCTATTCGGTCGGCGAGTTCAAGCCGGACGTGTCGCTTACTCTCGTGGCCTTCGACGACTATTGGGGCGGTCGCCCGCCACTCGAGCAGATCCGTTTTGTCGAGGTTCCGGAGGTCGCCTCGCGCGTCAACGGGCTTCTGTCTGGCGAGTATGATTTTGCCTGTGACCTGCCGCCCGACCAGATTCCCGCTGTTCAGGGCGCCCCCGGCTTCGAGGTGCAGGGCTCGACGATCCTCAATCACAGGGTTTCGGTGTTCAACACCCAGAATCCGATACTCGAAAACCCGCTGGTGCGCCGCGCCATGACCCATTCCATCGACCGCCAGGCGATCATTGAAGCGCTATGGGCAGGCCAGACGACGATTCCGGCCGGGCTACAGTTCCCCTTCTATGACGAGATGTTCGTGCAGGGCTGGAAGGTGCCGGATTATAACCCCGATCTGGCGCGCGAGCTGCTGAAGCAGGCCAATTACAAGGGCGACGCGATCCCGTTCCGGCTCCTCGACAATTACTACACGAACCAGACTGCGAACGGCCAGATCATGGTCGAGATGTGGAACCAGGTCGGCCTCAACGTGCAGATCGAGATGAAGGAAAACTGGGCACAGATCCACGACCCGGCCGGCGTGAAAGGCGTGCGCGACTGGTCAGCCGGATGCGCTTTCAACGATCCTGTTGGCGGCATCGTCAACCAGTACGGCCCGAATGGTGAAGTCCAGCAGAAGAAGGATTGGACCAATGCCGAGGCCAATCAGATGGCCGCGATCCTGGAAACCGGCACCGACCACGCCGCCCGCAAGAAGGCCTTCGCCCGCATGCTGGAAATCTGCGAGCGGGAGGATCCGGTCTATCAGATCCTTCACCAGAATGCGGTGTTCACCGGTATGAAGTCATCGCTGAAGTGGAAGGCCGCCCCCGCCTTCGCCATGGATTTCCGCTCCACCAACTGGGCAAGCTGACCAGCAGCCACGAACCGGCTCCGGCAGGGAAACGCCCGCCGGAGCTTTTTCTTTTCACGATGTCCTTCGGGCGGACGGAGCGGAAGCGGATGGCGATGACAGCTGCAACGGCCAATCTGGTGGAACTGCGCAACCTGAAAGTCGCCTTCGACGGCGTTCAGGTGCTGCACGGCATCGATCTCGATGTCGCACGCGGTGAGGCGCTCGGCCTCGTCGGGGAATCAGGATGCGGCAAGTCAGTGACATGGCTGGCGGCGCTCGGCCTGTTGCCCGGCAAGGCAAGCGTGACCGGCTCCGTGCGCCTCGAGGGACGCGAGCTATGCGGCAGCCCGCGCAGCACGTTGGAGCAGGTGCGGGGCGGGCGGATTGCCATGATCTTCCAGGATCCGTCGAGCTCGCTCAACCCGGTCCTGTCGATCGGCCGCCAGATCACCGAGGCGCTGGCCATTCATCGGGGGCTACGGGGCGAGGCAGCGAAGACCGAGGCGCTGAGGCTGATGGACATGGTCGGCATCCCCGATGCCCGCCGCCGCTTCGATCTCTACACACATGAATTTTCCGGCGGACAATGCCAGCGCCTGATGATCGCCATGGCGCTGGCGGGTAAACCGGACCTGTTGATCGCGGACGAGCCGACCACCGCGCTCGATGCGACCATCCAGGCCCAGATACTCGATCTCCTGATCCGGCTGCAGGCCGAAACCGGCATGGCGCTGGTGTTCATCAGCCATGATCTCGGCGCGGTGTCGCAGGTCTGCGAACGCGTTTGCGTGATGTATGCGGGCCGCATCGTCGAGGAGGGTTCGGTCGCGCAGCTGTTTTCCAGCCCTCGCCATCCTTATACACGCGGCCTGTTCGACGCGATCCCGCGCATCGACGGTCCTCGAAAACGGCTGATCCCGATACCGGGCACGGTGCCGAACCCGAAAACGCTGCCGCAGGGCTGTGCCTTCGCGCCGCGCTGCTCGCGCACCACCGCTTTCTGCGAGACGTCGCCGCCCTCCCTCCTGCCGCAAAAGGACGGCCGCAAGCTCGCCTGCGCGCACCCGATCGAACTTGCGGTAGCCGGCAAGGCCGAACGCAAAGTCCCCGAAGATCTGCTGCAATGACGCCGCTGATCGAAGCAAAGGAGCTGGTGCGCATTTACGCGCTCAGGCACGGACCCTTCTCCCGCCCCAGTTTTGTTCGCGCCGTGGAGGATATTTCGCTGTCGGTATTCCCCGGCGAAACGCTGGGCATCGTGGGGGAGTCCGGCTCCGGAAAGTCGACGCTCGGACGAATGCTGCTCGGCATCGATCCGGCCCAGGGCGGCGAGGTGCGCTTCGAAGGGCAACCGATGCCGAGGCTTGGCACGCCGGAATGGCGGGCGCTGCGCGCCAAAATGCAGCTTGTCTATCAGGACCCGCTGGCCGCGCTCGACCGGCGGCAGACGATCGCGACCCAGATCGGCGAACCGCTGGACATTCATCGCATCGGGCCCAGGGAAAGCCGCGCCGGTCGCGTTGAGGACCTGATGGCGGCCGTCGGCCTGCGCCCCGACCAGGCCGGCAGCTATCCGCATGAGCTTTCCGGCGGGCAGCGCCAGCGGGCGGTGATCGCGCGGGCGCTGGCCGCCCGGCCCAAGCTCCTGGTGTGCGACGAGCCGGTCTCCGCGCTTGACGTGTCGATCCAGGCGCAGGTGGTGAACATGTTGAGCGACCTGCAGGAAGAGAACGGCATCGCCATGATCTTCATCAGCCATGACCTGAAGGTCGTGCGCAACCTGGCCGACCGTGTCGCCGTCATGTATCTCGGCAGGATCGTCGAGGAAGCCTCCTCCGACGTGATTTTCCAGTCGCCACGGCATCCCTACACCAAGGCGCTGGTTTCCAGCATGCCGATCCCCGGCAAGAAGCTGGAAGGACGTGTCATCCTCCAGGGCGAGCCGCCCAATCCGGCCGCACGTCCGTCGGGCTGCGCCTTCCATCCCCGCTGCCCTGTTGCGCGAGACATCTGCCGCACCAGCACGCCGGCGCTGCGCTCGGTCGAGACGGGGCGTACCGCCGCCTGCCATGTCGTGGCGGACAACGCCGCGATCGCGGCCTGATGGAGCCCGCATGATCCGTTTCGTTCTCGTGCGCGTTATGAGAGCCGTTATCACCATCCTTGCGGTGATGACCTTCGCCTTCGTCGTGCTGCGCATGTCGGGGGACCCGGCCGAGGTGATGCTGGGGCCGGACGTGCCGCAAAATGTCATCGAGGCGTTCCGCAAGTCGTGGGGTCTCGACCAGCCGCTCTGGATTCAATATTTGGCTTACCTCAAGTCGATCTTCACCGGCGATTTCGGCGTGTCGATGCGCGACAAGGCGCCCGCGCTGCAACTGGTGCTGGAGCGCGTGCCGGCCACGCTGCAGCTCACCGTTCCGGCGCTCATCCTGAAGCTGCTGATCGGAATTCCGGCCGGCGTCTATGCGGCGCTGCACCGACAGAGCTTCGCCGATCGCGGCGTGATCCTGCTGGCGATCCTCGGCTTTACCATCCCCTCCTTTGTCATGGGCCTGCTGCTGGTGCTGATCTTTTCGGTGACGCTGGGCGTGTTGCCTTCCGGCGGTCAGGAGACATGGGTGCATGGCATCCTGCCGACGCTCACCATGAGCGTGGGCGGCGTAGGCATACTCGCCCGTTTCTCGCGCAGCGCCATGATCGAGGTGATGGGGCAACCCTATATCCGCACAGCTTCCGCCAAGGGGCTGAAATGGCGCGACGTGGTGTGGGGCCATGCGCTGCCCAACGCAGCCGTGCCGATCGTGACCATCGTCGGCTTCATGGTCGGCTCGCTGATCGCCGGCGCGGTGGTGGTGGAATCGATCTTCTCCTGGCCGGGCATCGGCAGGCTGCTGATTGTCTCGGTCAGCAATCGCGACCTTGCTGTCGTCCAGTGCATCCTGCTCATCGTCGCGGCCACCATGGTGGTGTCGAACCTCGTCGTCGACCTGCTCTACGGCTGGCTCGACCCGCGCCTGCGCTCGCCCGCGAGCCATTGAGGAGAACCGGCATGGCTTCGATCTATCCGGCGACCACACAGCCAAACGCGAGGCAAAGGGCTGGTTTCCTGTCGTCCATTCGCCGCAACCTGCCGCTGAGCGTCGGTCTCGGAATCCTGTGGCTGGTCGCCATGGTGCTGGTTGCCATATTTGCCGACCGCATCCGCCCCTATGGGATCACGCAGATGGATCTCACCAGCCGGCTTGCGCCCCCCGGCATGCTGAAGCACTTGCTGGGCACCGACGAGCTGGGCCGCGACGTGCTTTCGCGCCTCATCCAGTCGATCCGCCTTTCGCTCGTCATCGCCTTCGGGGCGACGCTCCTCTCGGCCGTGTTCGGCACGGCGCTCGGCTTCGCCGCCGCGCAGTTTCGCGGTTTGGTCGAGCATCTGGTGCTGGCGCTGGCCGACTTCCAGGCGGCCCTGCCGTTTCTCATCATGTCGCTGGCGGTGCTGGCGTTCTTCGGCTCCTCCATGGTGCTGCTGGTCTGCCTGATGGGTTTTTACGGCTGGGAGCGCTATGCGCGCATCGCGCGCGGTCTCGCGATCTCGGCGGGCGCGCAGGGCTATGCGGCCTCGGTGGTGCAGCTCGGCGCTACGCCGGCGCGGGTTTACCTGCGCCACATCCTGCCCAACGTCGCCTCGACGCTGATCGTTTCGATGACGCTGACCTTTCCCGAGATCATCCTGATGGAAAGCGGGCTGTCCTTCCTCGGCCTTGGCGTCCAGCCGCCGGCGACCAGCCTCGGCAATATGGTCGGCTTCGGCCGCGAATATCTGACCCGCGCGCCGTGGATCATGCTGGCGCCGGCCGCCGTCATCATGCTCACCACGCTGTCCATCTCGCTGGTTGGAGACTGGCTGCGCGACAGGCTCGATCCCACGGTGCGGTGAGATGTCGATCAGTTCTAGGAGACTTCCATGACTTTGATCACTGGCATGACTTTGATCACCGGCCATCGCGGCGCCCGCAATCTGTGGCCCGAGAACTCGCTTGTGGGCTTCCGCAACACGCTGGAGCTCGGTGTCGATGCCATCGAATTCGATGTTCACCTGACGGAAATGGGCGAGCTCGTGGTCATCCACGACGCAACGCTCGAACGCACGACGGAAGGCTTTGGACCGGTGCGGAAGCTGACGTTCGAAGAACGGGCAAACGTGAGATTGAAAGATACGGACGAGACCATCCCGACACTGGCGGACGTGCTGGCCGCGCTTTCTTCCAGGGCCGGGCCGGACCTGCATGTCGAGATCAAGACCGACGAAACCGGCATGCCCTATCCCGACATTGCCCGGCGCGTCGCCGAGGAGCTTCGACGCTTCGGCGTGGAGGACAGGACGCATCTGACGTCCTTCGACATTTCCGTTCTGGAAGACTGCCGGCGCCACGCGCCGCAGGTCGCGCGCCTCGTCTCCGTCAATGCTGACTGGGCCGAAAGACAGGGTGGCCTGGCGGCATTCCTTGCTCGCGTCGACGGACTCGTGGACATCGTCGCCATCCATCACGAGCTGATGGAGGCGCAATGGGACCTGGTTCGCGCCACGCTGCCGCTCGACCGGCTTTGCGTGTGGACGGTGAACGAGGAGGCGACGATCCGCCACTGGCTGGGACGGCGGATCGGCCGCCTGACATCGGACCGCCCGGACCTCGCCATCGCCTTGCGCTCCGCCGTGGTGACGGCAGCGCCGCTCGAAACCAACCGGGCCTGATCACGCCGATCGGCCGCATAACGACAATGCCAATCTGGCCCCACCTGGAGACAAAGCAAATGAGCAATCTTATCGCAACCGGCTTCAACGCGCAGTCTCGCGACGGCGAGCTGGATAGCCTCGAAGCCGATCTTCGCCGGCTCGAAAATATCGGCGTCGACACCGTCGAGCTTGCGCTCACCAGCATCGATCTCATCGCGGGCGGCCGCATCATTAGGGAAAGAGCGGACAGGCTCGTCGCGTTGACGGCCAAGTTTTCCTTCCGCTACACGGTTCATGGCCTCGTCTCCTCCAACTTCATGGACCCTGCGACCTGCACGTACCAGCTGCAGGCTGCCAAGGCGCTGGTCGAGATCTGCGACCGGATCGGCGCCCGTATCCTCGTCCAGCATGGCGGTTTCCTGCGCGCCGACCAGCCTCTCTTGCGCGCGGATGCGGACCGGCGCGAGCGCGAGGCTCTGTCCGAACTGGCGGAATTCGCCAAGCCTTACGGCGTACGCATCGCGCTGGAGAACATCTTCACCGCGGAACCGGGGCAATACCGGCAGACGCCAGCGGAGGTGGCCGAGACCGTCAAGGCCGTCAACCATCCCAATCTGGTCGCGCTGATCGACTTCAGTCATGCCTATCTCGAAGCGACCTATCGCGGACTGAACTTCCGCGAGCAGATCCGCGCCATGGCGCCAGTGGCCGGGCATCTGCATGTCCACGATTCCTTCGGCCGCCCACAGGGTTTTTACAAGCCCTACTTTCTGCAGGAAGCGACGGCGCTGGGCCTCGGCGACCTGCACATGCCGCTCGGCTGGGGCGACATCGCCTGGGAGGAGATTTTCAGCGAGCTGGCGTTCCTGCCGGGAACGGTGCTGATGATGGAGATCGGCGAACGCTACCGCAGCGAGCAGCCAGCCAGCCTCGAACGCGCGAAACGCCTAATGGCGCTGAACGGCACGCGCAGTTCCATGGCTGCCGAATGACAGGCCATTTGATTTTGGCCTGAAGGACATTGCAACGGTCGAGACTGTCTGGGTATCGTTGGCATAGTTCGAATTGAGGAGCAGCCGGCCGGATCGGCCGGCCGCACTGCCGCTTAAGGTTCGTGTTGGCGACGCAACCAACTGATGGAGAAGATATGCGGCAAGCGCTGATCGTGTGGGGCGGCTGGGACGGACACGAGCCGGAAGAGGGTGCGCGCGTCGTCAAGGCGATGCTCGAAGAGGAGGGGTTTGGCGTGCGCGTCGAAACCACGACGGAGATATTCGCCGACCCCGCGATCGCCGATTTGAGCCTGATCGTCCCGATCTACACAATGGCGAAGCTTGCGAAGAACGAGGAGCTCAACCTGACAAAAGCAGTCGAGGGCGGTGTCGGCCTTGGCGGCTATCATGGCGGCATGTGCGATGCATTTCGCGAAGCCACGGAATACCAGTTCATGTGCGGCGGCCAGTGGGTGGCCCACCCGGGCAACATCATCGACTACCGGATCGACATCACCAGGCGCGACGATCCCATCATGAACGGCATCGATGATTTTTCGTACCGCTCGGAGCAGTACTACATGCATGTGGATCCGTCGAACGAGGTGCTGGCGACAACCACCTTCTCCGGCGAGCACGCATCCTGGATCGAAGGCGTGGTCATGCCGGTCGTCTGGAAGCGCCGGCACGGCAAGGGAAGGGTGTTCTATTCGGCGCTCGGCCATGCCGCCAAGGAGTTCGCGGTGCCGCGGATGCGAACGATATTTCGTCGCGGCCTGGTGTGGGCGGCGCGCTGAGAGCGCTTGCCGGAGCACGCACCGTCGTTTCATCGGGCAATGCGGCGCAGGGCCAAGGCAGCGACAGCGGTGGCCGCTGCCAGAAGCGGCAGCCAGGCTTGCGGATCGCCCATGGCATGGAGCGTCAGGCCGCTGAGCAGCAGCCACAGCAGCGGTATCGGAAACAGCAGCGGCACAGGCCCGCCGCTCGCTGCAAGCAGGACGCCGAGCGCCGCGATCGCCGTCGGGTCCGGCGCGATGCCGAAGATTTCGGCGCTCGCCCATGGCCGCCCGAAGAGCGGCGGCAGGAGCGGATAGACAACGATGCCAACGGCCATGATCAGCAGCCCGAGCCGACCCGTCATGTCCCGCCTGTCGAAGGCGAGGCTGCCGCGTGCGGCACCGCCGATTACCAGCAGCAGCGCCTGCAGGCCGAAGGCCGGCGCGACATAGGCGATCGCCCAGTTGATCACGGCATAGCGGCTCCACAGGAAGGACCAGCCGACGAGGGCAAAGAGCGCGGCAAGGATGAGTGCGATCCAGAGACCATGGCGACGCGGCCGCCGCAGCACGAGCAGGGCAATGGCAAGGCCGGCGGCGAGTGTCAGGAGATGCAGCGGCCAGATGGCTGCATTGTGCAACTCGAACATGCGCCAGTAGACGCGCGGCGAGAAGAGCAGGAAATCTTCCAGCCGGTAGGTCCACCATTCCGACATCTAAGCAGGTCCCGCAAAAGTGTCCCACGGTTTTGCGACAAGAACCTGCGACAAACAACAGAAACTAAGCAGGCATTCGTGGGCCAGCCCACGAATGCCTGCTTAGAGGTCCCGGATGTAGGCCGCCATCCGCTCGCGCATGGCCGCGTCGGGGAGGGGACCGGTCGCGGCCATCACGTTCTCGCGCACATGGTCGACGCGGGTCGTGGCGGGGATGGCGACGGTGACGGAGGGATGCGCAAGGATGAACTTCAAGATGAACTGCGCCCAGGATCCGGCGCCGATCTCGGCCGCCCAGTCGGGCAGCGTCTCGCCTTCGAGCTGGCGCGTCAGCGCGCCTTGCTGAAACGGCCGGTTGACGATGACGGCCATGCCGCGCTCGGCCGCCAGCGGTAGGAGCCGTTCCTCCGCCTCACGGTCGACGACGTTGTAGGTGAGCTGCACGAAGTCGAGCGGATGCGCGCGCATGATCTGTTCGAACAGGTCGTGCCGCCGTCCTTCGGACGTCGTGATGCCGACATAGCGGATGCGCCCGTCCGCCTTCATGGCGAACAGGGTTTCGAGATGCGCCTCCCAGCCGACGAGGTTATGGACCTGCACGAGGTCGAAGCGCGGCACGCCCCAGAAGCGACGCGACTGCTCGATCTGCGCGGCTCCGTCGGCGGCGGAGGAGGTCCAGACCTTCTCGGCGGAAAACAGCGCCTTGGGCCGGCCGAGCTTCTCGAGGCCATAGCCGATCACCGGTTGCGAGGAACCGTACATCGGCGAGGAATCGATCATGCGGCCGCCTGCCTCGAAGAAGGCCGCGATCACCTCGGCGCATTCGTTGCGCAGCACCGGATCGTCGCCGACATTGAAGGTGATCCAGGTGCCCAGCCCAACTGCGGGAAGCATCTCTCCCGAGGAGGGCACAGCCCGCATCAGCGGCGCAGGCGCGCCGGGCGCGGTTCCCGGCAACACGAAGGCCGCTCCGGAAGCGGCGGCAGTCTTCACGAATGTCCTGCGGGTGATAATCATCATCTGCCATCCCTATACTCCTGACCACAAAAATGGTTCCGGGCGACCGACCTTCGCAAGGCCGATCTGGGGGCGATCGGCGGGGAGCCGGCCGGTCTCAAGAGCGGTTCAGCTTTTGATAGAACCGCCCAACCGCTGTAAGTTTGTCACTCGCTCTGCAACCAGCCCGATTACCTGGAGGTAGCCCCTGTCCTGACCTGACGGTGCTGGCGGGCATAGGCCACGCAGGCGTCTACCGTGCTGACGCAGAGCGCATCGCGGTTGTTCGGCGTATTGTTGTCGCCGGCGTAGGCAACCTCGGCAACACGGCCATCGACCATTCGAAGTTGTGTGTTGCAATAGCCGCCAGGATTGACATTGAGGGATCCTCCAACCGTCGGGATCGCACCCACCGCCAAGGTTGGAATCACGACGTTGAGATTGCCGCGTTGAACGGTACGCTGATAGGTCCAGATCTGACCTGATCCGCCCGCATCAGCGGTGGCACTCGGAAAGCCGGCGCACATTCGAACATCAGCCTCGCTGAGACCGATCATCTCTTTGCGGGCTGCCGCTGTCGTTGCGTCTTCCTTCGCGATGGTCGACGTATCGTCAGGGGCGACGCAGGAGGACACGATAGAACTGCCGGCCAAGAGAACAAGAAGGACAGGCTTTCGGAGGCTGGAAAATATCATACCGACTGTGATGAATTGCGCCGACCCGAGACCCTAGTTAGGCAAGCAGACAATCGAGTCAACCTGCACAACTTCACGATGTCGTTGACGTGCCGCTCAGCGCAGTGGCTGCACTGACGGGATCTGCTGCCGGCGGTCGCGGCGTCGCCTGAGCATCTTCGACGTTGGGCGGTCGCCAGCGCGCCCTGCCGATCAAACGCTTTCGAGATAGGTCTCGAGCTCGAAATCGCTGACATTGAGCGCGAACGTATTCAGCTCCTGCCGTTTGCAGGCGATGAAGGAGTCGCGCAGGATGGCCGGAAATATCTCCGCAATATGCGCCCCGCTCTCGAAGCTGGCGATCGCCGAGGCCCAGTCAGGCGGCAGCTTCGCCGGCTGACGTCCTTGCCCGTCTCTGCCCGTCGGATCGCCAGGCGACAATTGCCTTTCGATGCCGATGAGTGCGGCGCCCAGGATAGCCGCAAGCACGAGGTAAGGGTTGGCGTCCGCGCCGGCGACGCGATGTTCGATCCGGCGTGCGCTCGCTGGCCCGCCGGGGATTCGGATCGCGATCATGCGGTTCTCGTAGCCCCAGGCAACCGCGTTCGGCGCATAGGATCCAGGACGCAGCCTGCGGTAGGAATTGAAGTGCGGTGCAAAAACCAGCGTGCTTTCGGCCATGGCGGCGAGCAGACCGCCGACGGCATGGCGCATGATGTCCGACCCATGGTCGCTGCCGTTGTCGAAGACGTTGCGGCCTTCGGCGTCGGTCAGGCTGAAATGGACGTGAAAACCGTTGCCGGCACGGTCACCATAGGGCTTGGCCATGAAGCAGGCGGCAAAGCCGTGCTTACGGGCGATGCCCTTGACGGTGCGCTTGAACAGCACGGCATCGTCGGCGGCGCGCAAGGCGTCCGCGACATGGTTCAGATTGATCTCGAACTGGCCGACACCGTTTTCGGCGATCGCGGTGTCGACGGGAATGCCTTGCATGCGGCAGGCGTCGCAGACGTCGTGGATGAAGGCTTCGAAGTCGTCAATCTCGTCGATCGACAGGGCCGCATCGGAATCGAGACGGCGACCGGTTACCGGCGAGACAGGCCCGATAGGCCGCTGCGATTGCGGGTCGACCAGATAGAATTCCAGTTCCGTGGCAGTGACCGGGGTCAGGCCCAGAGCCTTGTAGCGGTCGAGGACACGGGCCAGCGCCCGTCGCGGATCACCGAGAAACGGCGCGCCGTTCTCATCTGCAAGCCAGAGCGGAACGAGTGCTGTCGGATGTGCCGTCCAGTTCACCGGCACGATGCCGCGTCCCGTCCACTGGCAAAGGCCGTCGGCGTCGCCGTTGCCGAAAACCAGCGTGTTGTTCTCGATATCCTCGCCCCAGATGTCGAGCCCAACCAGCGAATAAGGCATGCGCAGCTTGCCCTCCAGCGCCTTGCGTGCCTGCTCGACGGGTATGCGCTTGCCGCGCATGATGCCGTTGAGGTCGCACACCGCAGCCCTCAGGCTGTGGATGTCGTCCCTGCTTTCAAGCCAATTCAGAACGTCCGTGATTGCATCGCCCAATTTCAACCCCTGGTTCCGAAAGGTGCCGCGGCCCTGATCGGTTACGATATCTCTTATAGATAGCTTGTGAGTTTATGAAAACCGCTCTGGCTGCCACCAGAGGATTTTGCTTATTTTTTCAATTCACTAGCTGGGATATCGGGTGGCATTTCAGGACCAATTGCGCGATTTGCGATCGCAATATAGTGGTAAGGTTGGGGAAAGCCAAGCGGCATTTGAGCCGGCCTACGGCGGCTCGGCAAGGAGCGGGAATAGGCCGAGCCGGCCTTCGCGCCGGGACATGAAAGAACAGGAGCGGGCGGTTGCGAAGACACCGTTCGCCGCCACGCAGCAGTCAGAGGGATGAGCCAAATGACAAATACGCCGTCGCACCGCGCGGAGATCGACCTGTCGAACTGGAGGACAAGGCCCTATTCGGCCTGGTCGTTCCAGAACGCGGCGGAACTGGTGCCGTCCGCCACGATCCGTAGCGCGCGCCAGCCGGAGACGCCGGCACTCGACCTCGGCCGGCTGTCCGACCTTGTGGTTGCCGACGTTGCCGGCAAGCCGCGTCCATTGCCGGATTTCCTGCTTGAAAGCGACACCGACAATTTCGTGGTGATGCGCGGCGGAAATCTCGTGGCCGAGTGGCATGCCCCGACAAGCGATCCGGCAAAGCCGCATCTGGTGTTTTCGGTGTCCAAATCCATCACCGGCCTTCTGGCGGGAATCCTGATCGGCCAAGGGATGCTCTCGCTGGACGACCGCTTGGCAAAGCACCTGCCCGAAGCCGCCGGATCGGCCTATGGCGACGCCACTTTACGCGATCTCCTCAACATGCAGATCAGCATCGATTTCGACGAAGCCTATCTGAGCAGAGACGGCGCTTTCGATCGTTACAGGCGGGCGATGCTGTGGAATCCGGACAAAGCGGACGATCCCGCGCCCGATCTCAAGACTTTCCTGTGCACCTTGCCGAAGGCCGCACATCCGCACGGCACGCGGCACGCCTACCGGTCACCCAATGTCGACATGGCGGCGATCATCCTCGAGCAGGCATCGGGCGAGCGCTTCGCCGAATTGCTGAGCCGGCTCCTGTGGCAGCCGATGGGCACCCATTCCGACGCGCAGATAACCGTCGATCGGGCCGGCAATCCGCGCGCCTCGGGCGGCATCTCGATGACCGCGCGCGATCTCGCCCGCGTCGGTGAGCTGGTTCGCACCGGTGGCGGCGGCATCGTTCCGGCAGACTGGATCGCCAGCCTCTGGGCCGGCGGCGACCGCGCCATCTGGGCCGCCGGCGACCAGGGCTATGCCTATCCGGGTGGAAGCTACCGCAATTATTGGTACGACACCGGCACGGGTGCGCTCGCCGCCTTGGGCATCCATGGCCAGTGGCTCTGGATCGATCCGGCGACGCAAACCGTCATTGTCAGGCAGTCCTCGGAACCCGACCCGGTCAACGACCGGATGGATCAGACGGTCGTCGCGGTGATGAAGGCAGTTTCCGCTGCCTCGTGACGGCCTCGATAGTCAGTTACGGGTTTCCGGAAACTTGACGTGCTGCAAAAGATGCGTCGCGCCGTCGTTTATGTCGCGCACGATGGCGGCACGCGCGCGTGGCCCGTCCTGGACCTCGATCGCGGCGACGGCTTCCTCATGGTAATCGATGTCGAGAATGGCGGCGAGATTGTCCTCGAAGCCGGTGGTCAGGTTCCTGAGAAACGGGCCGACCTGCATCCACACCGTCTCGATCAGGAAGATCATCTGCTCATTGCCGCAGTGGCGATAGATCGAGAACTTGAAGTTATAGTTCTTGCGCAGGTAATCGTCGATGTCGCCCTTGCGGGCTGCCAGGGTCAGCTCCGTGCAGTGGCGACGGATCGCTCGCAGATTGTTGCCATTGATCAGCTTTGCGGCAAGCTCGGTCGCGGAGCCTTCGAGGATCGTTCGCACCTCGGTCAGCTGCGAGAACCTTTCGGCCGAGATGACCGGCACCTCCATGCTGCCGTTCGGCATCGGGCTCAGCGCACGCAGCGCCTGCAGCCGCATGAAGGCGCTGCGCACCGGCATGTCGCTGGTGCCCAGTTCCTTGGCGAGCTTGCGCGAGGTCAGCTTCTGACCGGGCGCAAACTGGCCCGACATCAATGCCCTGACGAGTTCGAGATAGACTTTCTCATGCAGGGGCACGGTGTCGACGGCGGTCAACCCGAAAAGCGTTTTATCGGCCATTGGCGGTGCGCTACTTCATTCGTTCTGAAATCTACGCAGCTGGCTACATCTGCCGCTAGAGATGATGGCTGGCCGAACGCGGCATGAAGGCCGAAGTCAGCGATTTTTCAAGAACATGATAGACGCTTCAACCGCAGCGCTGCAAGCCGCGTCGTCGTCACCTTCCGGGTTGCGGCCAGCAAATGCCGCGCCGACACAAAGCCGGCCGGACAACAGCTCATGCCTGCTCCAGGAACGCTCGGCGTTACGCGATGTAAAATGCGTACTTTCCCGGCGTCTCAGATAAATAAATGCTTTTCAGTCACACAAAATGATGAAACAATAAAATTGAGACTGGGGAAAATTCGATGCGCAACGTCAGCGGACATGGCAAGCGCCTGTCCTATTACGATTTCGGCCACACGACGGTGTACGCCTCCCGCTTCGACCAGCGCTTCCCCTATTGCGCCTATGTGCCCGACGACTATGACGAGGACGGCGACAAGACATATCCGCTGGCGGTGATCGTGCATGGCACCGAACGCGGCATGCTCGCCTACCGCGATGCCTTTGCCGACTTCGCCGAGCAGAACGGCGTGATCGTGCTCGCCCCGCTCTTCCCGGCGAGCATCTGTTTCCCGGGCGACCTTTCCTCTTACAAGATGCTGCGCGAGGGCGACCTCCACTACGATGCCGTGATGCTCGACATGGTCGAGGAAATGCGGGAGCGCTACCGCACCCGCGGCGACCGCGTGCTGATGTACGGCTTCTCCGGCGGCGGCCATTTCACCCATCGTTTCCTGTT
The DNA here is from genome assembly GCF_002284565.1 of Mesorhizobium mediterraneum. Classification (GTDB taxonomy): domain Bacteria; phylum Pseudomonadota; class Alphaproteobacteria; order Rhizobiales; family Rhizobiaceae; genus Mesorhizobium; species Mesorhizobium mediterraneum. Next base: position 336,913 of record NZ_NPKI01000046.1, read on the forward strand.
CCTCCATCCCGAACGCCTGCTGGCTGCATCGATCGGCGCGCCGGGCGTCGTGACCCTGCTCGACTTCGATCACGATTTCTGGGTCGGGGTGCGCGACTTCGAGAAAGTGTTCGGCAAGAAGGTCGACCTCGACGCCATGCGCAAGGTCGCCGTGCAGATGGTGATCGGTGGTGACGATCTCGAAACCTGGGAGATCACCATCAAGCCGGACGATGCCTGGTGGATGCCCGGCGCCGATCTCGCCGGCGCGACCCGCAACGACCGGATCAGGTCGTTGAAGGGCAGCCTGGAGAGACACGGCGTCGAGGTGCAGCTGGATGTCGTGCCCGGCATCACCCACGACGACCGCGAGCTCATCGCCAAGGTCAAGGACTTCTTTGCGCGGGCATTGAATGGGGTTGCCGCGCCCGCCTGAAAAACTGCAGTCAACAAAACTGGAGATAAAAATGGGAACAAGATCGGGAATGGGAAGACGATTGATCCGGGTGCTGGCGGCAATCGCCATGATGGCGTGTGCGCTGCCGGCGATGGCGCAGGAGCAGCCGAAAACCGGCGGCACGCTCAAGGTTCGTATTAACGCCGACATCCGCGCCACCGATGGTCTTAATCGCGACGCGAACACCGACACGGTGCTGCACCAGATCTTCGAGACGCTGGTGGCCTACCGCGCCGATCTCACGGTCGGCCCGGCACTGGCCGAATCCTGGAAAGTGTCGGACGACGGCAAGACCTATGCCTTCACGCTGCGCGACGGCGCGGCTTTCCACAATGGCGACGCCGTGACCTCATCCGACGTCAAATGGAACTGGGACCGCCGCATGGATGCGGCCAACGAGTGGTTCTGCATTCCGTTCTTCGACGGCAGCCAGGGGCTCAAGGTCGATGAGGTGGCGACGCCTGATCCACGCACCGTTGTCTTCACGCTCAACGCGCCGAATGCGCTCTTTCTCGCGCAGCTCGCCAATGTCCAGTGCAATGGCTGGGTCGCCAGCCCGAAGAATGTCGGCACCGACGGCAAGTGGATCGCCGACAGCGCCATCGGCAGTGGCCCCTTCAAACTGAAGGAATGGGTCAAGGGCCAGTATGTCACGCTCGAACGCTTTGCCGATTACAAGCCGGTGAAGGAGGCGCCGAGCGGCTTTGCCGGCAGCCGTGAGGCCTATGTCGACGAGGTGCGCTTCATGGTCATTCCCGACACGGCGGCATCGGAAACCGCGCTGTTCGCCGGCGAGCTCGACGTCCTGCCTGATCTTGAATCATCGCGTGTCGAGGAAGCCAAGTCGCGGGGCATGACGGTGCTGTCGACGCAAGGCCTGTCGTGGACGGCGATCCTGCTGCAGACCAAGGATCCGCTGCTGTCGAACGTCAAGATACGCGAGGCGCTGGCGCATGCCGCCGACATCAACCAGATCGCCGCCGCTCGCACCAACGGTGTCGCTGCCGGTGACCCCTCTGCCGTCGCCCAGGCGAGCTCGTTCTTCGACGGTGATTTTCTCAAATGGCCGGAATACGACCCGGTCAAGGCCAAGACGCTGCTGGACGAGGCCGGCTACAAGGGCGAGCCGATCAAGATCCAGACCAACACCCGCTACCAGGGCATGTATGAAAACGCGGTGCTGCTGCAGGCGATGATGACGGCCGCGGGCTTTAACGCCCAGCTCGAAGTGCTGGATTGGGCGGCACAGCTCGACAATTACCTTGCCGGCAAGTTCCAGATCCAGTCCTTCGGCTATTCGGCGCGTCTCGATCCGTCGCTGATGTATGGCGTCATCCTCGGCGACAAGGCGACCGACCCGACGGCGCAGTGGGACAGCAAGGAGGCCCTCGACCTCTACACGAAGTCGATGGCCACGACGGACCCATCGCAACGCAAAGCGCTGTTCAAGCAGCTCCATGCCCTCATGGCAAAGGATGTGCCGATCCTTGGCCTCTATTACGAGCCATCCGTCGACGCCGTGTCGCCGAAGGTGAAAGGCTATTCAGTATGGCCCGCGGCAAACCCCCGCGTATGGGGTGTCTGGAAAAGCGAATAGGAGCTGGCGGTTGTCTGTCGCTCGAAAGGTCGGAGGCGTGGCCTCCGATCTTTTGTTTGAGCTACCTGGTGGTGAAAACCTGACGCTTGGTACCGGGCCGTAAACCCGCTCAGGGCGGGAAGGAGACCTAAACTCACCAGCTCTCCCGCGGCGCGTTTGCGCCAGGAGCGATCGTTCGACAGCGATCCGAGCAGCAATGGCCGTTCTGCGTGGCCGAAGTGCCTCTGACCTTTAGTACGAGGTGACGGTTGACCGTGGAGGTCTGTGACCTAGCTTTGTGACCTAACTTAAAGCTCAAGCGGACCGCCCACAGGCACGGCAATGCCAAATCATCTTGCCGAAATTTACGCAAACAACGCAGATCTCGTTATCCTGGGCGGGATAGCAACACTTGCCTCGGTGGGCCTCTGTCTTATGCTCCGGCGTATCCGTCGCCTCACATCAGATGAGAGCGAAGGCGAATCTGATCCCCCCGAGGAGGCATCTTGGGATTGGGAAAGCCCGGTCGACCTTGCAACCGAGCCTGCTTCTTCTTCTCAGGTTGCCGTGCCCTCAGACACGGCAGACCTGGATGATCGGCATCAGGATGCCACTTACCTTCGGTTCGGGGTGCGAGTCGAGTATTTCGACGTGATCTCCGAAGCTTACGAGAGCTCGTCTGTGGCCCAGGCCAACGCTTTCGCTTCCGCGACGAACATGCCGCAATCCGGCCGCCTTGCGACATCGGTCAGAGAAATCGCTGGCTATGTTCGTAGGCAGGTGGCGGCTAATCTTGCCGCCGTAAGTAGTCCAGTATTGAGGGCCCTGAGCCGTATGCCGACACAACTCGCCCTCGCGGAACGTGGGGAGCCAATTTGCGGGTCAGCATGGGACCAATTGGGTCATAAGGTTTTGCCGCGCAAAGTTGCTCAGTTGGCCAAACCGTCGCATCGCGGTTTGAACGTCACAGCTCGAAGGGGAACGATCAGCCTGGATCCCGACCCGACCATCGCGAGGGCCTCACCTCCACGCGTTCGCAAGCCGATCGGTCTTGTGCCCCGCTTGGGCGTCGCCGCAATCTGCCTGGCCATGCCGCTTAGCTATGCGATGAGACAAAACTGGGTCGAAAGCGCCCCCGCCATTTCGCGGGCCCAAGGCACGAGTGTCGACTTGCTCAGCCCGGATTTCACGGCTGCCCGGGCGCAAGTCGGGGCAGCCGGTGGTCAGGCTGCCGCTGCAGGGGAATTGGGCGGCCAGGAGCACCGGGTGGCGGAAAGCGAACGCGCCAGGAGCGCTGCTCTGCAGGAAGCACTCCTCGAGTCGCGCAAGCAGATCGATGCGCTGAGGACAAGCATCGCAGCCTCCGACAACGCACACGAGGAGCGATTGCGCAACGAGCTCGCGGCAGCCCGCACACTTGACGCATTGCGGCGCATAGCGGGAGATGCCCGCACAATGCTGCGCGAGGCCACCAACTATGTCTTTACGGAGATGCCCGCTGCTCATCTGGAGCGTCAGCGAACAGAATGGCGGGCGCGCGATCTGTCGCGAGCGCGGGCGAAAATTGAACAGCTTGAGGCCGAGGCCGCCGAGAATCGCGCCAAGGCCAAGGCTTCGCTGGCGCAAGCGAGCGGAATGCTCGACGACGAACGCCGGAAGTCAGAGAACCTTGGTGGCGATCTCGCCGAAGTGAAACTGTCCAATGCCGCGCTCAAGGAGCGCGCGGACGCGGCTGAGCAGGAACGGACCGGTGCAGTCACAGCGAGAGAACGAGTGGAGCAGACCGCGGCCCAGACGGAGGGCGCGCTGGCTCGAGAACGCGCTGCAGCAGCGTCGATTCGTGAGGAGCTAAAAAAAGTTCGCCTTGAGCGCGACGCGTCTGCACAGGAACGAGCCAGAGCGGTGTCAGCGAGAGAGCGTGCCGAGCAGACTGCAACCGAGACGGCACAGGCTCTGGCACGAGAACGTGCTGCAACAGCGTCGACGCGTGACGAGCTGGAAAAAGCTCGCCTCGAGCGCGTCGCGGCTGAACAGGAACGAGCCAGAGCAGTCTCAGCGACAGAGCGTGCAGAGCAGACTGCAACCGAGACGGCGCAAGCGCTGGCACGAGAACGCGCTGCAGCAGGCTCGACCCATGAGGATCTCGATAAGGTTCGCCTCGAACGCGCCGCCGCTCGAGCACTTTTGGTACGGGTCACCAGGCTGAACGAGGCTCTGGACAAGCAACGTGAAGACAATGTTTCTCTTGCCCGCGACCTGGCTGCGGCGCGCGCGGACAATGACAGGCTCAGGGCTGAGCGTCGCAGCGCGCAGATTGAGCGGCCGCTGAAGCCGCGCGCTGGCCGCGCAGCAGCCGCTGCCGGCGGGTTGAAGGCTGTCAGCCAGAAGACTGCACGCAGCAAGGTTCGCGACCCGTCGCGGATTGCCCGGGTGCGTTCTCTCACACTTCCCTATTCCCTCAGGCCAAGACACGTGACCTTGGAGTGATTTCCAAAACGAATGTGCGTCCCTCCTATCGAAGGCCCAAGGCCTTTGGGAGGCGTTGCCTCGCACCCTCTCACGACGCCGCGGATCACCCTTCGAATTCATCCTGCTCTCGTCGGCGGGGAGTTCTGCGCGATACGCTATGTCAGCCCGATCACCCTGCCTGTCGCGTTCAATTCGCATTTGATCGGCGCCTGCCGCGTCTCCACGTTGCCTTGCCGTCCATAGTCGATGCTTACCTCAACGGGAGCCGAGATCGTATCCGGGCTCAACCGACGTATGGAACCTGCGCTGCTGACGCGCACACTGGTCGCGCCAAACGGGCCGGCGGCCGACTCGATTGCATCATGGCAGGCGCGAACGACTTCATCCGGGACGCCCGGCAGCGCCTTGATTGGACTGACCGTCGATGGACTGTTGCTGGCGCTGAGAGGCTGGAGGTTGGCCGGGAGGTCGAGCGACCGTCCGGCCCCTGCGGACCGGGCGACACTGACGGCAGTGGCTGCCGGAGTTGCCGTCATTGCCGCCGTTGCAGTTGTGCTGGTCCCATCGTCGTCCACCGGCGAACTACTGCTGGAGCCGCTGGGAACGCCGCCAGGTCCTTTGTGCGCGCCGCCTTTGCGGCCTTCACCGTGATGGCTGCCAGCGCTATTGCCTCCGCCACCATGGTTGCCAGCGCTATTGCCTCCGCCGCGCTCGCCGCCGGCAGCAGCTCCTACGCAAGCTACCGCGATCGAGCAAACGAATGCGAGATATGCCCAACTGGATTCAGGGGATTGACGCACGACCACCTCCATAAAGTGCGTCGGTCGAACCGTCTTTCCGCGGCATGCAGTCAGGACGGCGGACCGCCGCCGCCTTCAGGCAAACTCGCGACTAAGGCGCCCACGGAGCTAAACTAGGGGATGAATCCGGTGTATCAAGGACGCGGTGCGTAGTGGCCGGCATCAGCAGCGAGTTCGGCAAACAACGCATACTCCGCATAGCCGCCATCAAACTTACGGCCCATCTCACCCATCAGCCGCCGCAACGTGCCGCCGTCCAACACCGGAAGGTGGATAACGTCAGGCTTCGTTCAAGGTGACCCGGTCGCCCAGCCTGATCTTGCCGGGTTCGACGACCTGGCAGAGCGCGCCGAAGCCGCCTTCGCCATGGCGCGCTATGGTTTGCAGCACTGCCGGTTCGAAAGCGAGATCGCCTTGCGCGAGCGCCGTGAAGGTGCAGCGCGCGCAGGATTCCGAAATCATGATCCGCGCCTCGCCGATCGAAAGCACTTTTCCGATGATCTGCTGCTCGACGAAACCGTCCCGCGAAGCGTCGGTTTCGATCACGATGTTGGGCCGGAACCGCCTGGAATCCATTTGCGACGGATCCGGAAGCAGGCCGGCTAGCCTGTTCATCGAGGCTGACGTGACGATGTGGATGTCGGCACGCTGATAGCGTGGCGCGATATGATCCTGGGCTTCCGAGCCGAAGGGGACGTGCGGGTGCAGCGCCGCCGGGAAATCGAGGAAGGCCGAAACCAGCTCGCCTGCGAGGCTGGAGCCGGCATCGATCCAGGTGCCATCGTCCAATCCGATTTCCGGCCGGTCGCCCTTCAGCCTCGCAAGAAGGTTGGGCAGCGGCCGCCAATGTTTTCGCTTCTCCGGCGCGGCAACAATTCCGTCGCGCCGGTCGACGATGCCCCAGATCCGGTCGCCCGGAATCCCACCTTCAACAAGCTCCGTCCCGTCCAGCCGTTCGCCGCCCATAGAACTGACGGGATATCGCCAGATCTCCTTGATATGGCCGAACGGTGTCATGATGCGCAGACGAGCCGTGTCGCCTTCATTGCGCCACGGCCTTGCGGGCGCCCGCGCCATCGGCGAAACGGCGGTCGATCAGCATCGCCGCATCGAGGAGGGCGCGCGTATAGGCGTGGCGCGGACGGTCGAAGACGTCGTCGCGGTCGCCGATCTCAACGATCCTTCCGTCCTGCATGACGGCAACCCGGTCGGCAACCTGCTCGACCGCACCCAGATCATGCGAGACGAAGAGGCAGGCGAAACCGTAGCGTTCCTGCAACGACCGGATCAGAAGCAGGATCTGTTTCTGCACCGTCATGTCCAGTGCCGAAACCGGCTCGTCGGCGACGACGAAGGCCGGTCGCCTGACGATCGCCCGCGCGATCGCGACGCGCTGGCGCTGGCCGCCAGACAGCTGATGCGGGAAACGCTCGAGAAGGTCGCGCGTCAGCCCCACTTCCTCGATGACCTCATCCATGCGCGCAGTCCGCCGCTTGCGGTCCAATTCGGTATCGAGCTTCAATGGTTCGGTGACGATCTCGGCAATGGACTGGCGAGGGTCGAGCGAGGAATAGGGGTCCTGGAAGACGATCTGCATATCGCGACGCTGCAAGCGCGCGTCAGCCGATCGATCATTTGCAATCGCCTTGCCAAGAAATGAGATCGTTCCACCGGACGGCCTGACGAGGCCGACAATGGCGCGCCCGAGCGTCGTCTTGCCGGAGCCCGACGCGCCGACCAACGCCAGGGTTTCGCCACGCCGGATGGTCAGGTCGACGCCGTCGACGGCGCGCTTCGGCTCCGCGCGCGCAAACAGCCTCGGACGGCCCGGATAGTCGATGACGACATTGCTGATCTCGACCAGGGCCGGGCCGTGGACGACTTTTCTCGATCCGCCGGCGCTGCGCTTGGGAAGCGCATCCACCAACCGCCTCGTGTAATCGTGCTGCGGTGCGTGAAGAACCTGGGTACTGCTTCCCTGTTCGACTGCCTTGCCTTCGCACATCACCGTCACGTTGTTCACATAGTGCGACACCATGCCGAGGTCGTGGCTGATCAGCAGGACGGCGGTTCCATTCTCCCGCGTCAGCTCGACCATGAGGTCGAGCACGTCGCGCTGCACCAGCGTGTCGAGCGCGGTGGTCGGCTCGTCGGCGATCAGCAGGCGCGGTTTGAGCAGCATGACCGATGCGAGCATGATGCGTTGGCGCATGCCGCCCGAGAATTCGTGCGGATAGGCCGCAAGGCATTTGCTGGGGTTCTTGATCTGGATCCTCTCCAGCATCGCCAGTGAGCGGTCCTTTATCTCGGCGCGCGACATGTCGCGATGCAGGCGCAGACCCTCCGCCATCTGCTCGCCGATGGTGACAGCGGGATTGAGCGAGACCATCGGCTCCTGAAAAACCATGCCGATCTGCGCACCGCGTATCTGGCGCAGCGCCTTTGGGGCAAGGCTGGTGAGTTCCTGCCCGTCGAAGCGGATGCTACTGTCCAGGGTCGTGACCAGCGGGGCAGGGAGCAGGTTCAAGATCGAGCGGGCCGCCATCGTCTTGCCCGAACCGGATTCACCGACCAGCGCCAGCATGTCACCGGGCGCGAGATCGAAATTCAGCTCGTCGACGATCCGCTTTCCCGATGGCCCGACCGAGATCGACAGGTTGCGCACTGAAAGCATCGTGTTCTTGTCCCCGGTCGGCACGAGCATGTTTCCAGCACCTACATTTTCGGGTCGAGCCAGTCGCGCACCGCGTCGCCCAGCATGTTGATGCCGAGCAGCGTGATCGAGATGCAGAGACCTGGCAGGATGATCAAATGCGGCGCCTGGCCGATATAGGGCCGTGCCGTCGACAGCATGTTGCCCCAGCTCGGCGCCGGAGGCGGGACGCCCAGTCCCAGAAAGCTCAGCGCGCTCTCCGACAGGATGATCCAGCCGAACATGGTGGTGGCGAGCACGATGATCGGGGCGACACAGTTGGGCAGCACGTGCCGCGCCATGGTGATGATCTCGCTGTTGCCCATCACGCGCGAGGCCTCGACATATTCCCGCTCGCGAATGGACATCACGGAAGCCCGCACCACGCGCACCACGATCGGCATATAGGCAAGGCCGAGCGCAAGGATGATGCCTTCGCGGCTGGCACCGATCACCGCCATCAGGCCAAGCGCCAGGAGCAGGCCTGGGAAGGCGAGGAAGGCATCGTTGACCATCATGATGACGCGGTCGACCCAGCCCCGCAGGAAACCTGCGAGAACGCCGAACACGGTGCCGGTGATCAATGCGAATATAACAGTTGCAAAAGCGATCCAGGCGCTGGTACGCGCGCCGCTGGCGAGGCGGCTGAGCACGTCGCGTCCGAATTCGTCGGCGCCGAGCAGATGCAGAGACGAGGGCCCGCTGAGGCGCGACGGCAGATCGAGCTTGAGCGGATCGTAGGGCGCGATCCACGGACCGAACACGGCCAGAAGGATCAATGTTCCGGTGACGGCGATCCCGAAGATCGCGTTGAATTTCAGACCGGGCCGGCCGAGAGCACGGGCGATCATGCGGTAACCCTCGGATCGAGCAGCGGATAGACGAGGTCGACGAGAAGATTGACCGCGACATAGATGAAGGCGACGAACAGCATCGTTCCCTGAACGACGGGATAGTCGCGGGCATAGATGGCGTCGACCAGCAGCCGGCCGAGGCCGGGAATGGTGAAGACGGTCTCGATGACGACGATGCTGGATAGCAGGCTGCCGAGCACGAGCCCGATCAGGGTCCAGGTGGGCGCGAAGGCATTCTTGAATGCGTGGCGCCACATCACCGCGCTTTCCGAAAGCCCCTTTGCCCGCGCATGGGTGATGTATTCCAGGCGCGCCACCTCGATCGTGCTGGCCCTGGCCATGCGCGCAATCGGGCCGGACTCGACGAGCACCAGGGTGACCACGGGCAGGATCACATACAGAGCGGCTTGCGCGAAGTCGCGGCTGAACGGCACATAGCCGACGATCGGCAACCAGCCGAGATAGAGGCCGAAGATCAGCATGAGCATCAGCCCCAGCCAGAAACTGGGGATCGAGAGCAGGATGGTCGAGGTGGCGACGACGGCGATATCGCGCAGACTGTCCTGCTTCCAGGCGGCCAGCATGCCGGCGGGCACGGCGATCGCCGAGGCGACAAGCACAGCAAGAAAAACGATGATCGAGGAGACGGCGAAACGGTCGAGGATCAGCGGCAGCACTTCTTGCCCGCTGCCGATCGAGCGCCCGAAATCGCCTGAAAGGACATTGCCGATCCAGATCAGGTATTGCACCACCACGGGCTGGTCGAGCCCCATCTGATGCCGCATCGCCTCGACCTGTCCGGGCTGTGCGAGGTCTCCCAGCATCAAGGTCGCGGGATCGCCCGGGATGAAGCGCATCATCACGAAGACCGCAACCGACACCAGGATAAGTGTCGGTATGGCGCTGGCGATGCGGGTCAGGACAAAGCGGACCATCGTTTCTCCTGTGCTGATATCGAAGATGTCTCCCGTGCCGGCACTGCCTTCTCCGCCCTTGCGAGGACCGCATCGTCCATGGTGAGCTCGTAGCTGGTGAATTCGCGGTTTTGAGCCGGCATCGGAGCGATCTCCATGACGCCGGTGGCTGGTTCGAAGACGATCATCGCGACTGTCGCCGAGAGATTGCCGCCTTCTTTCCTGACCACTGGACGGCACACGCTGAACGGCGAAGCGAAATCGTCGAACAGGGCTTCCTTCACATCGTCGATCGTGATGTCGCCATGCCGCGCCGACAAATGCCGGCGCACGCGATGGTCACGATAGAGACTGTCCGGCACATCGCGAAGTCCGGTCTCACGCAGCTTGGACAGCGCGACCGGGCTTTGCCAGTGATTGGCATGGACGATCATGTCCTTGTCCGGATAGATCGCAAACGCCTCGTCCGGCGCGCATTCGAGATCGACCGTGAACCCCTCGGCAGTGCTCAGGATCATGTTGTTGGAGCCGGATTTCGGCGTCGTCGCCACCACCTTGATGGCATGGGAGAAATGCTGCGCCTCGAGGGCCCGGCGGCGGATGAAGGGAAGCGGAATGCCGATCTCGCGATAGTCACGGTCGGATTCGAGATAGTTCGCGGTGATGCCGATGCCGGCCGCGTTGAAGCCGCTGCGCGCCAGTCCGCCGGCTTCGGTGAAGGTGAGGAGGTCCGGCCCGTCCGTTCGCCGGATGCGCAACACCACCGATGTCTCGGCGCATTCGGCCTTCCAGTCCCAGTTCTGGCCATGGATGAGCCTGCCGTTCCGGGTTGCTTCCGGCAGGATCGCCGCGCCCGTGCAACCGTCGGGCTCGTCGTCGGAAATGCCTTTCTCGCGCCGGGCAAGCTGCAGGATTTCGGTGCGCGCATTGACCAGGACGATCGAGGACAGATCGACATTGGCGCCTGACGCGATCCCTTCCATTTCCTCGACGAGGTCGGGCGCCCATTGCCGAAGGCGAGGCAGGAAGATGCCGGAGAACCGCCCGACATCGTCCCGCCTGAAGCCGAAACGATCGAGCTGCGCAGCGTAGAGCGCCACCGAAGCGCCGATGCGCCCGCGCGCCTGTTCGCCGTAGGCCGTGCCGCGCGCTTTCGGCGCTCCTGCGATTTCGACAAGCGGAAATGGTGTGACTGTTGTCATCAAAAGGAAAGCCTCAAACTCGTATGAGTCCGGATAGTAATGCATTTTGATTGAATGAAAAGCAGAAAAATTCGATAGATTGCCAGTTCGAACTGCGTGGCGCATATCTATAATGCGAATGCCTGAGGAAGTGCATATGAACGAAACGATCATCGACCGGCAGCCACGCAGTGAGGCGGCCAGCCCGCTGCAGATAGATCTGGCGCGGCGGATCCTGGAGCGGATCAGGGATTCGGGCTGGACGGTTGGAACCCGCGTCTCGGTGCCGGACCTTGCCCGCACGTTCGGCGTTTCGCGTTCTCCCGTCAGCGCAGCGCTGGAACTGCTGGTCGCTCAGGGCATCTTAAGTCCCTTCGAGACGAGGGGGCTGCAATTGGCGCGCGATGTCGCCGATCTCGACCCGGAGGATATACTGCCCAGTTCTCCGCTCGAGGAGCTTTACCGCAGGATGATGCGGGAACGCGCGCTCGACCAACTGCCCCAGGAGGTGTCCGAGGCGGAACTGATGCCGCGCTATCAGGCATCACGCGGCATCGTGCGCAAGCTTTTGCTTCGCTTTGCCGCCGAAGGCCTGGTGCAGCGCCTGCCGGGGCACGGCTGGCGTTTCGCCGACACGCTTGTCGGCGAGGATGCCTACCGGGAAAGCTATGATTTCCGGATGGCTGTCGAATGCGCGGCGCTGCGGTCGCCCATGTTCAATGCAGACCCCCAGCAACTGGCGCCGGTCCGCCGCGCACACGAGCGTATCCTGGCGATCGTGTCGACGGGCAAGACGCTGATCGGCGGCGATGAATGGTTCCGGATCAACGCGTCATTTCATGAAGGACTTGCGGCCTGCTCCGGCAACCGGTTCCTGGCCGATGCGGTGCGTCAGCAGAACAATCTGCGCCGGTTGCAGGAATCGGCGGGTTTCGAGGAACTGCCGGCGGAACGCATCGAGCAGTCCTGCCGGGAACACCTCGCCATTCTCGATGCCGTCGAGGCGGGCGAGATCGAATGGGCCGAGGCGCTGCTGCGCCAGCATCTACGGCAGGCCTCCGAGTTCGCTGCGCCGCAGCGCTCTATCTGACGGGCAGCGATTCCGGCCGCTATTTGGGCTGGTCAGGTTCGAGCCTGATCAGTCCGTTCCACTACTGCTGATCGTTCCTGGTGCGCTGTCAGCAAAGGTGTCTTTCATTGCGCGCAGGATAATGACGGCCGAGGCCGCGCCTGGGTCGATGTGCCCCAGGGACCGCTCCCCGAGCCGTGCCGCCCGGCCACGGGCAGCGACCATGGACCGTGTCGAATTCGCGCCGGCTTCCGCGGCCGCCAGGATGCCGTTCCACATCTCCCGGCTGCCGGCGGCGCGCGCCTGTGCGCTGACCGCAGCTTCGGTTGCTGGAATCCAGGCGTCGAGCATGGTCTTGTCGCCGCGCTGCCCCTTGCCGCGCTCTCGAATGCCGGTCGTCATGGCCTCGATGATCGCCGCCTGGCCTGAAGGTGAAAGGCGTTCGTCCTGTTTGAGGGCTTGCGCCGCTCTGCGGAACGCGGTCGCATAAAGCGGCCCGGTGGAAGCACCGACGGCATCGAGAAAGGCGGACGCGGCAGCCGTGAAAACCTCTGACGGCAGCATATGGTCGAGATCGAGCTTGGCCAGCTCAGCGTTCACAGCCATGAAGCCGAGAGACATGGTAATGCCATGGTCGGCATCGCCAATGGCGCCATCGAGATCCGAGAGATGGTCCTTTCCCGCCTCGATCGCGATGGATATGCGATAAAACATCCTGCTCAGGCATTGCGCCGCGTTTTCGGACATCATGTTCCTCCCGGTTCCAGCAGGATGCGGCCACAGGCGCGTATCCTGTATCCTCAGCCGACCCGCAGGACAGCGGTATCGCAAGGATGGTGCAACAGCTCCGTCAACTCATTGTCGAGGTGCAGGATCGATATGGACGCACCGACCATGTCGAGCGAGGTGCAATAATGTCCCACCCAGTTCGCCTCTATCTTGATGTCCTTGGCGCTCAGCCGCTGCTCGACGCGCCTGAACAAAATGTAGAGTTCCATCAGCGGCGTTGCCCCGAATGAATTGATCAGCACCGCGACACGGTCGCCCGATGCCGGCTTCATTTCGGAAAAGATACGGTCCATCACCCGGTCGGTGATCTCATCGGCGCTCATCATTTTTTCGCGGATGACGCCGCGTTCGCCGTGGATGCCCATGCCGATCTCAATGTCATCGGGGCCGATCTCGAAATTGTGACGACGGGTCTGCGGGAGGGAGCAGGGCTCCAATGCGACGCCCATCGTGAATGTCCTCGAATTGGCCTTGCGTGTCGCCGCTTCGCAGGCATCGAGCGACAGGCCGCGATCGCAGGCGGCGCCGGCGATCTTGAACATGAAGAAGTTGCCGGCAACGCCGCGGCGGCCTTCCCTGTCCTCCAGCGGCGACGAGGCGATATCGTCCGTCGTCACGACCGTCCGGACCTCGATGTCGTTTTCCGCCGCCATCTCGGCCGCCATCTCGAAGTTCATGACATCGCCGGCATAGTTGCCATAGACGAAGAGCACGCCTTGCCCGCCGGATGCCGCCCTGGCGCACTGAAAGATCGGGCCGGGAGGCGGCGATGAAAAGATATTGCCGACAGCCACGGCATCGGCGAGACCCTTGCCGACATAGCCGAGAAAGCAGGGCTCGTGCCCGGTGCCGCCGCCGATCACAAGCCCCACCTTGCCAGGTCGCGGCCCCGTGCGGGCAACGAGGGCGCGATGCGAGCCTTTGATCGGTTGGATATAGGCGCCATGCGCCTTCACCACGCCGTCAAGCATCTCCTCGACGACATCGTCAGGGTCGTTCAGGAACTTCTTGATGTGGGTTCGGAAGTTGCTGGGCAGGGCCACCGAGCTATCGATCTTCGGGCGTTGGGAAAGCTTTTGATCGAGCTCCGTCACGCCATCGGCATTCAGAATGCCGCGGCCCGTGGCAGCGTCGGTGATGAGCACGTTGACGTAGCCGCCGCGGAGCGCGGCAAGGATCGCCGGCACCTTGTCGAAACCACCGGCGACTGCAATCCGCAGGCCGATAGACCTGAGCATGTCGAGCGAAATTCCGATCGTCCGGTCGTCGAGCGGGCCAGCTACCGGGCTGCCCCGCCCGTCGATGAAGCGTCCGGCGAGGACGCCCACGGCATCTTTGGCGAGATATTGCTGCACCGAAACCGATTCGAAAAAACCGCTGGTGTGGATCGTTGAATTCGGACGCAGCGAGGCGATGCCGAATAGCGCTTTGTTGGCTTTAGAAAGCGCTGCGAACTGACTTTCGATCAGCGGCTCGCGCAGAAGAATGTCGCGGACTTCCGCATTGGAAACGATAGCCGGCGCGGTGATGTTGATCAGCTTGCCATTGACGGCATTGGCGATGGCGGCCGCGCAGAGTTCCGGAGTATAGGCAAAACTTGCTCGCGTGCCGCCAGTCGCCTGCACGACAGTGACGTCCTGAAGGCCGGGCACGGAGGCCTGCTCGCCAATCGCCAACACGGTTCGCCCCCAGGCAACGGCCACCGTGTCGCCGGATTTCAGAAGCTTGGTCAGAGCCTGCGCGGCCGCGGTGCCGAGACGATCGATCAGCGGACGCGCATTGTCGTCGCTCGGCACGACGAGGCAGTCATGCAGCCCGAAATGCCGTTTGAGTTCCTGTGCGATCGAGAGCGAACTCAGCCGTGATGGCTCGAGGGAAATGTTGACGATGCCGCGGGCGCGGGCATCGGCCAGGTAGCTGTTCACTGTCGCCCGCGAAATGCCCATGATTTCGGCGATATCGCCTTGCGTCATGTGGTCTTCGTAGTAAAGCCAACAGGCCCAGACATAGGGATCGTCACCATAGCGCAAGGGAATGGGTTCGGCGCCAGCCTCGGGTCCTGTCCGCACCGTTCCGTTCTTCCGCGCCGATGATGTCTTGACTGTCATGCTGCCTGGTTTCCCCGAATCCAGAATCGATCCTCAAGATGAGCGCAAACGGAAGAACTCACAATCTTGGTTCGATCAGGCGTTAACCTGGCTTCCGGCTGTAAAATCAGCCGGAGGCCAGCGCTCGGGAGGAGCGGTCGTAGCTCAATCACTCGCAGTCGCGGACTGCTGCAGCTTCTCCTTGGCACCGAGCGCCAGGGCTTTCAGAATCAACGCACAGGATGTGGCGCCGGCGTCGAGCACGCCGAGCGAGCGTTCGCCCAGGCGGCTGGCGCGGCCAATCCTTGCAACCAGGTCCTTTGTGCCGTCACGGCCTTTTTCGGCTGCGACGACGAGCGCATCCAGAGCTTCCGGGAACGGCTTGCCGTCGGCGTTGGCGCCGTCGAACGCTTCGATCGCCGGCACGAGCGTGTCGAGAAGCGTCTTATCGCCGACCTTGGCCGATCCGATCGCCTGGATGCCGTCGAGACCACTGGTGAGCATGGCACTGAAAGTCCGGGCATCGATGGATGAAGATTTCTCGATCGTTTCGGCGAATTGCGTGAACATGACGCCATAGAGCGGCCCCATGGAGCCGCCGATCTCGGTCATCAACACCGTGCCCAGCGTATCAAAGGCGGTGGCCAGCGACATGTCGTTGCCCCTGATCCGCTCCGCAGCCATGCCGAAGCCCTTGGCCATGTTGACGCCGTGATCGCCGTCACCGATCTTGCCGTCGATCTCGCTCAGATAGGCTCGGTTTTCGATGATCCGGTCGGCGATCGAAAGAACGATGTCGCCAGCGGAAGCGTTGTCAAACTGCTGCATTCGCCTGCTCCTAAAGCCTTGCGGGACAATCGACATCCACGTCCAGCAGCCTTTTCAGTTCGGCGTCGAGCGCCATGACCGTGAGTGTGGCGCCGACCATTTCCAGCGAGGTGAAGTAGTTGCCGATGTAGGTCTTGTAGATGGCTAACCCGCGTCC
Organism: Mesorhizobium mediterraneum; assembly: GCF_002284565.1. GTDB lineage: Bacteria > Pseudomonadota > Alphaproteobacteria > Rhizobiales > Rhizobiaceae > Mesorhizobium > Mesorhizobium mediterraneum. The sequence continues at coordinate 352,765 of NZ_NPKI01000046.1, forward strand.
GGTGATTTCCTGCTCGATCGTATCGTGGAGGATGTAGAGTTCGTTGACCGGCGTTGCGCCGAGGCCGGACACAAGAACCGCAACTTCGGTTCCGGCGGCAAGATCGTGATCATCAAGCACGATCCTGACCATCTGCTGCGCTATTTCGACCGCGGACTTCAGCGGCTCGACCCTGACGCCCGGCTCACCATGATGACCGATGCCGACTTCCATCGTGCCCGGCTCAATCAGGAAGTTGGGATGCCCCACGGCAGGCAGCGTGCAAGGGCCAAGGCCAACGCCGATGGAGCGGCAATTGTCGATCGCCCGCTGCGCCGTTGCCTGCACGTCCTCGAGGCTGGCACCTTGCTGGGCCTTGGCGCCGGCGCATTTCCACATGAAGATCTCGCCGGCGACGCCTCGGCGCTTCTCACGCTCATCCGGTCCGGCCGAGCATACATCGTCGTTGGCGACGACGGTTGCGATCGTAATGTCCTCCTTGGCCGCGAGCTTGACGGCCATCTTCACATTCATGTTGTCGCCGGCATAATTGCCGTAGAGGCAAACGACACCCTTGCCGCCATTCGCCTCCCTTGCGGCGTCAAGGAAGCTCTTTGCCGTCGGCGACGAGAAGAGCTCGCCGACCGCGACCGCGTCCAGCATGTTGCGGCCAGTGTAGCCGATGAAGGCAGGCTCATGGCCGGAGCCGCCGCCGGTGATCACGCCGACCTTGCCGCTGACCGGCGCATGGCGGGCTGCGATGACGCGCGGGTTGCTGCCGAGCCTGACGATGTCGGCATGCGCCTTGACGAAGCCCTTGACCGTATCTTCGACGACCTCGTCGGGATTGTTGATGAACCGCTGCATTGTTGCTCCAATCCTGCGCCGGTCAGACAATGGTGTAGCCGCCATCGACCAGAAGGTCGGCGCCGTTGATCATGTCGGCGCCGTTCGATGCCAAAAACACCGCCGCGGCGGCTATTTCTTCCGGAAAGGCAAAGCGGCCGGTCGGAATGCGTTGCTTCAGCGCCTCTCCGCGCGGCCCATCCCAGGCCTTTCTGCCGAGGTCGGTCAACACCACCGTCGGCGAGATCGTGTTTACCGTGATGCCGTGCTTGCCCCATTCGGCGGCAAGTGTCTTGGACAGGCCGATGACGCCGAATTTCGAAGCGCAATAGGCGACGTGCTGGTCGATCGCGACAGTGCCGGCCTGCGAGGCCATGTTGATGATCTTGCCACCCTTGCCAGCTTTGATCAGGGCACGCCCGGCGGCCTGGGAAACAAGGAAAGTTCCCTTGAGATTGATATCGATGGTCTTGTCCCAGGCATCGAGGCTAAGATCCTCGGCGGGAGCGAGCAGGGCGACGCCGGCGCTGTTGACGACGATGTCGATACGGCCGAAGGCGGCTTGCGCCGCAGCAAACACGGCTTCCACCGATCGCGGATCGGACACGTCGCAGACGAAGGATTTCGCACCGTTGCCGAGTTCGTCGGCCTTCGATCTCGCAACGGATTCATTGATGTCGATCACCCCGACGACCGCGCCCTTCGCGGCAAACGCCGATGCGATGGCGCTGCCGATGCCGGAGGCGCCGCCAGTGACCAGAGCGACCTTGCCGCCCAGTGAAAAATTGAGATCAACCTGTATTGAATCCGTCATGGTGCTCTTCCCGGCTTGTTGGAAAGTGGGGCGGGCAAGAGAGCCCACCCCACGGCTGGATTACTTGCGCGTCGCCAGAAGCTGATCGACGTTTTCCGCCGTCACCGGCGTCCACGGCACATTGTAGATCTTCTCCTTGCCGTCGTTCCACGGCATGTCCTTGTAGGTTGCCCAGATGTCGGATTGCGGCTTGTAGTCCCCCTTCTTGGCAGCGAAGATAGCAAGGTCGAGCGCACCTTGAGCCTGGGCGCGCGCGTCTTGAAGGATCGAGGTCATTTCACCGGCCTTGACGGCATGGAGCGCATCGGTGATGCCGTCGATACCGGCAATGGCGAAGCTCTTCACGTCGAGGCCGGCGGCCTTGATCGCCTCGATGGCGCCGAGCGCCATTTCGTCATTCTGGCCAATCACGCCGTTGATCTGGTTCGGATGCGCGGTGAGCCAGTTTTCCATGAGCGTCTGGGCTTCGGCGCGCGACCAGTTGGCGGTCTGATCCTCGAGGATCTTGACATCCGGGCACTCGGCAAGCGCTTTCTTGTTGCCTTCGAGGCGGGAAATCTGCGCGGACTGGCCGACCGGCCCTTCGAGGATAACCACATTGCCCTTGCAGCCGATCTTGTCGAGCACGGTCTTGGCTTCCATGTAGCCCGAGATCGTGTCGTCGGATCCGACATAGGAAGTCAACAGATCGGAGTTGACGCGGGTGTTCGAACCGACAACCGGAATGCCGGCATCGGCTGCCGTCTGAACGGCTGCCGCGCCGGCGTCGACGTCGATCGGAGCGAAGATGATCGCATTGTACTGCTGGGTGACCATCGTCTTGAACTGGTCCTGCTGGACCAGGGCATCATAGCGGCCGTCGAAGACCGTCAGCTCGACTTCGCCGCTCTTGACGGCCGGGTGCTCCTGAAGCGCTGCCGACCAGATCTGCATGAACTCCGCATTCAATCCGTAAGGCGCTGCGCCGATCTTGATCTTCTCCTGCGCCATGGCCGACGAGGCCAGCAGCGCGGTCGCAGACGCGAGCGCTATCATCAATCTTTTCATTCCGTACCTCCACTTAAGTGAGCGACCGACATGGTTCGCCTATCAACGGACACGCGCAGTGCAGGTCCGATTTCGAAAGGGGCCTTTTGTTTGAGCCTCGGATTGGGTCCGACGCCCTAAGCCCCGTAGTTTCTCTTCTGGTCAAGCATCACGGCGCCGACGATCAGGGCACCCTTGAGAACTTGCTGGTAGTAGGATTGGATACCCATCAGATCGAGGCCGTTGTTCATGACGCCGATGATCAGCGCGCCGATCAACGTGCCCGTCACCCGGCCGATGCCTCCCGAAAGGCTAGTCCCGCCGATCACCACCGCCGCGATCGCATCCAGCTCATAGGCAATGCCGGCCTGGGGAAGCGCCGAGCCGGTGCGGGCGCTGAGCAGCATCCCGGCGAGGCCGGCAAGGCCGCCGGATATGACATAGACGACGAACTGGATGCGGGTAACGTTGATGCCCGAGGTCCTGGCCGCATGAGGGTTGCCGCCGACGGCATAGATGTAACGGCCGAAACGGGTCCGATTGAGGATCCACCAGGAGACCGCAAACACGACTGCGAGAACGACGACCGGTGCGGGTATGCCAAGGACATTGCCTGTGCCGATCCAGCGGAATGCTGGTGTCAGCGCGGGAACCGGACGACCTCCGCCATAGATGAGGGTCAGTCCGCGCGCCGCCGACAGCATGCCTAGCGTCGCCACGAAGGCCGGCACCGAAAACCGCGACACGATCACGCCGGAAACGGCACCGCAGGCAATGCCGACCAGCAGGCCGATGCCGAGACCCAGGGCGACCGGATAGGGCGCGCCGGAAATCCCGGCGGTCGCGGAGGAGGTCACGAAGCTGGCGCTGACGATGCCGGCAAGCGCGACGACGGAGCCGACCGAGAGATCGATGCCGCGCGTCAGGATGACGAAGGTCATGCCGATGGCGAGGACACCGTTGATCGAGGTCTGCAGCAGCACGTTCGAGATGTTGCCGGCCGTCAGGAAGAACTCGTTGGAGACCGAGAGAACCGCCGCCAGGATCAGGAACGCGAGGAAGATCCCGTATTCCTGAATCAACAGCCGGCGCTGCTCCGAGCCGAGCCAGCCGCTCGCATTCCTGTTGTCGCTAACCGACATCACCGGCTCCTTTGCCGCTGAGCGAACACCCCTGTTCATGTTGAAAGGTGGACGAGTGATTGGGCATTCGTTTCCTCCCGGCTGTAGATTCCGGCACTTCTGCCGGCGCGCATCACCATGATCCGGTCCGCCATGCCGAGGACCTCGTCGATTTCGGACGAGATCATCACGACCGTGCCGCCGGCAGCGGCGAAATCGCTGATGATCCGGTAGATTTCACGCTTGGCGCCGACATCGACACCGCGGGTCGGCTCGTCCAGAAGCAGGACTTTCGGATTGCGAAGGAACCATTTGCCGAGCACCACCTTCTGCTGGTTGCCGCCCGAAAGGCCGGAAACCGGCATCGTGTCGCGGGCAGCCTTGATCTGGAACTGCTCGCGCATGTCGCGGCTTGCTTGCGCCTCCCGAGCCCGATCCATGGCGAAGCTGGGGCTCATTTCAGGCAGGCTCGCCATGCAGATGTTTGCGCGCACGCTGTCGGAGAGATTGAGACCGGTCAGCTTGCGGTCCTCGGTGACCAGAGCCAACCCATGCGCCATGGCATCCGCCGGCTTTGAAATGGTGACCTCGATACCGTCGACCTTGATGCTTCCCGTCGATGGCTTGTCGAGCCCGAAGAGGCAGTTGAAGATTTCTGTCCGCCCGGCTCCCATCAGGCCGTAGATGCCGAAGATTTCTCCCTTTCGCACCGAAAACGAAATGTCCTCGATCTTGTTCGGGCAACTGAGCCCGGCAATTTCGATACCGGGTTCTTGCGTCGGCGTGCTGGTCTTGGCGAATTCCTCCGACAGCTCGCGGCCAACGATCATGCGAATGAGCTCGGGCCGATCGATGTCCGCAAGCGCGCCGCTGCCAACATAGGCGCCGTCGCGAAAGACCGTGTAGGAATCGGCGATCTGAAAGATCTCCGACAGACGGTGGGAAACATAGACGATGCCACGCCCTTGCGCCTGCAGGCGGCGGATCGCGGCAAACAGGTGCTGCGCCTCCCGCTCGCCGATCGCCGACGTCGGCTCATCCATGAAGATGACCTCGGCGTCGTGACTGAGCGCCTTGGCAATCTCGACGAGCTGCATCTGCGCAACCGAGAGGTTCATCATGTACTGCGTGGCCCGGATATCGAATTCCAGATCGTCCAGCAGCCTTTGCGCGGACCGGTTCATCGCACGGAAATCGATGCCTCCGAAGCGCGCCTTGGGCTCGCGGCCGAGATAGATATTCTCGGCAACCGTCATGTGGGGAACAGGGCTGAGCTCCTGCTCGATAATGGCAATGCCCGACGCCAGCGCGTCGGCGGGGCTTGCGAATTCCACATCCTTGCCGCGGCGGCGGATCGAGCCGGCATCGCGGTTGAAGATACCCATCAATATCTTGAGAAAGGTCGACTTGCCGGCGCCGTTACCGCCGCACAGGGCATGGACCGTGCCGGCGCGAAGCTGGAGGCGGCCTTCGCGCAAGGCTGCAACGCCGCCAAAGGACTTTGCCAGCCCTTCCACCTCGAGCAAAAGCTCCACGTAGTCTTCCTCCCTTTGGGCATTCGGCAATCCTTTTTGGTGGGGAGCCGATCGACACGGGGTAGCCTCCGCCCTGGTGCCAATGTGACAATAGTCAATATTTGTTCGACAAATGTCAAGTCATGGATTCGGCTTGATCGTGGCGCTGGAAATCAGGGTCGAAGCGGCCGCAACATCGCACTTGCCGGGTAGGTGCCGAGACGACGGCGACCGTAACGCGCATGCCGGCCGTTCGGCCACGCAGTGCGCCGACATCTTCTGCGGCATCCATAAGGAGTCGGGCGATCTGGAATGAGTGTTTCCCCGATCGCTTCACGCTAGTTCCGATCCGTCAAATGCCGGGATCGGACGCTTTGGGGCCAATTTTCAGTGGCGCGTCGTTTTCATCCGGATTGGGGACGGGGGCTTCGTCGGGAAGTCTGTCCGGATCCGGCTCACGCACCGGCTTCGGCTCGGGAAACGGCGGTGGCGTGGGCGCCGGAGTGGGCGTTGGTTCGGGAGTGGGAAGAATGGCCATGGTGTGATTTCCTTCCGCTCGCTGCATTCTGCCTTGGCGGGTCATCGACGTCGGGTGGGATTTCTGACGCCACCCGTTTCGACCGGTTTCGCTCTACGGGCTGATGCACGCAGAACGACCACGCGTGCCTATGGTTCCGATACGAGCCTCCGACGATCCCGCAGGCATCAGGCGCTCGTGGCAGGACGGCGCCGTCAGAAAATTGATCGAATGGTCCCCGCATGAGGGCCTTGTCGGCGTCGTGGAGCGCCATAATTTCCATTTCAGGGTGGGACAAACTCACCTGCTGAATAGGAGGCGGTCGTGAAGCACCAAACACTTGACCAACTGCATGCCGTTGCCGACGTTCACGCTGAAGCAACAGACCTCGTGGCGACTCGAAGCCAGCGTCTCGAACGTTGGGCGAAACTGCTAGAGCAAAATCCCGATCGGCGTCTCGAAGCGCTGACGGGCACCGAATACAAATCCCCTGAGATACGCGAAAAAATGCGCTACAACGACTCGCCTCTCACCGTTGCCTTCGAGGATCCGATTTTTCGCGCACAAGGCTTGAGAGATGACACCTATGGCGAAGCCAGGCGCTTCTTCGAGCTGACCGACTGGCAGTTGCACGAAATCGTCTGCCATTGCCATGTCGGCGCCACGATACGAGCGCGGTGGGCTGCCTCTCGCGTCCGTGCGGCAATGTCGGAGAGGTTCGGTTTCTTTGCCTGGCTGCGCGGAACATTCATGCATTGAAGCATCGGCATTGACGCTACAGGTCGGCATGTTCGGATGATGGAGGCGGCGAAGTGATTTTCACGCCTCCAATGGTCGTTGATGACGGATGCCGTTCGGCGGCGATCCGCCATCGGCGAGACTTGGATACCATCCGCATGGGCGGGATTCAGTCGGCGGGCGCGGTGTAGCGGCGATGGACCGCTTCCGCGATGGCGGCGCGGCTTCTATGCGGATCGAGACTATCGTCATCCTCGATGATAGCCGCTTCCTCCGCAAGTTCCATGTCCTTGACCTGGTTGCGGAACCAGGCCGAATAGTCGCCCGCGCGCAAGTGATGCTCCCAGGTGCGGTCGTCGATCCCCTCGGCGAGATGGAGGAACATCATGAGATTTTGCGCTTTCAGGTTGAGCGTGCCGTCAGCGCCGCGGAAATAGAAACTGTTGTCGCCAAGATCGCCCTCGGCATATTTGCGTATATGGCGCTTGCGTTCCTGCCGGGGACGTTCGACCGAGATCGGCCTCGCGGGATCGGCTGTCGAGCGGTTCCAATACAGAACCTTGTTTTCCGGTGGCGGCGCGACGCCCTCCGGCACGTCCTCGCCAATTGCGGCACAGAAGCTTTCGACGACCTTGTCGGCTTCCGGGCCAAGGGCCAGCACCGTGTCGACACCTGCCAGCACGTCGCGCGAAACCAGATCGGGATGGACTGTGACCAGAATGGTCGCCGAAAGGCTTTTTGGAAGCGCAAAGGATGTGCCGTCGCGTGCGTGCGGCAACAGGTGGTGTGCCTCGTCGATGATCAGCCAGTGCGGGCGTCCGGTGCGGGCGCGAAGCGCGGCAAGCTCCGGCAGCAGCTTGGCGAAGGCGTTTGGCCGTTCCCCGGTCTTGATCCCGAGCATGTTGACGGCGACATTGTTGGACGGCTTGGACAAAAGGTCGAAGATTTCGCGTGAGCTCGGCGGGCTTTTGGCGTCGCCAACCACCAGCACGTCCTCCAGTTCCTCGTAGTCGCCTTCCGGGTCGAGCACGCAAAACTGGAAGCCTTGCTCGACGAAGCGTTCGGTCAGGGCGGTGGCGAGGGTGGATTTTCCGATCCCGGACGTGCCGGCCAGCAGGACGCTGCCGCCGCGCGGTGAAAGGTGCATCACTGCGCCCGATCCGTCGTCCGCGCCAATCTCGATGCGTTGCCGCGCCGTGTCCAGCGAGGCGGCGTCATGCGAGATGAGGCCCTCGATCAACTCCCTCACGCCCGCGCCGCGGGCACCATTCGTCACGTGGCCCGCCGTCTCCCTTACCTTCGGCAGGGCATTGGCAACTGCAACGCCGAAGCCGACGGCGCGCAGAAAGGCGTGATCGTTCTCCGCATCGCCGATGCCGACGACATTGTGGGCGGACAATTCCAGATCCTCGAGGGCAGCGGCAAGACCGGTCGCCTTGTTGACCCCGCTCGGCAGCACCATGACGGCACCCTTGTTGAAGATTATCTCCAACTCCAAGCCAAGGTCCTTGATCACTTCCAGCACGATGGTCTCGTTGGGCTCCCTGGTGGCGACGACGGAACGTCCCATCGACAGGGGCGCGATCTTGCGCATCATCAGCCTGTCGACGAATTCCGCCGGAGGGGCAGGCGCAAGGATGCGCTCCTTCTTCGAAGCCGGCGTGTAGACGAGCGCGCCGTTTTCGGCGACGACCTTGTCGAAAATGCCAAGCTCCGGGAAAACGCTTTCGAGGTCGGCAAGCTCGCGACCGGTCACCACTATCAACTTGCGGCCGGTTTCCTTCAGCCGCTCGAGCGCAGCACGGGTCGCATCGGAAACGATCCCGTTTTCCGCGAGTGTGCCGTCGTAGTCAGTGGCTAACGCAAGGGCATACATCGAACCATTGTCGGCAGCCCGAAAGCCGACCCGAGATGCTTTCTCGCCGAACTGAGCGGAAAGGCATCTGTTTCGGTGACTTCCATTGGCCGAATCCCGTCATCGTTTGTCATGGCCGCCCGCAATCATGGCTGATTGGTCCCAACGGCGCTGGCTGTCGATTGTTCCCAGCGGCGCAAGGCAAGAATCGCGGAGGCCTGGCTTTTTGGTTGAGCATTGGGTGTTTTCCGAAAGCTGGTACCCACTTTCTAGCCGATGATCCTGAATCCGTTCGGCTCCTGACCGGGATCGACGTCTTGGGATGTCACGCCGGAAACCGACGCTCCGGTCGGCCCTTTCCACAACCGGTTCATCATCGTCGAAACCGCGCCTTCGGCCCCGACGATCAGTGCCGTTACGGATCCGTCATCTTCGTTGCGAACCCATCCGGACAGACCAAGCCTCTCGGCCTCGGTCCGTGTCCACACGCGAAACGAGACGCCCTGCACCCTTCCACTGAGCCTGACGCGTACCGCTTTGCGCCCATCCTCCATCATGATCACCTCCGTGCCAGTGGTTTTCTCATATCTTCAACTCCCCGGCGGCGGAAAAGGCTCCGCCTTCGCATTTCCAAGGGCTTCGGCCGGCCGCCAGTCCGATCCGCTGATGTCGGCAACGGAACCATGCGGCGGCGGCTTTGTTAAGGACGGACAGCTGCAGGTTGCTGGGCTTCGGAGCCACGATTTCATGACTAACGATTCTCCAACGGGAGGCGCCATCCCGGCATCCGTTCCGACGATCGATCCAAAAGCCGCGCCGACGCTTCAGCACGCCGAGGCCGAGGTCTTCTACACAGAGGCGATCCGCGAGCTCGCCGCGACGGACATCCCCTTTCTTGTCGCCGGCACCTATGCGGTGAGCGCCTACACAGGCGTCACGCGCCAGACGAAGGACCTCGACATTTTCTGCAAGGCCGGCGATTACGCGCGCATTCTCGCGCATTTCAAGCAGGCCGGCTATGCGGTCGAGATCGTGGACGACCGATGGCTTGGAAAGGTCTTCAAAAGCACGCATTTTTTTGACGTCATATTCGCTTCAGCCAATGGCACCATGCCGGTCGGCGACCAATGGCTGGAGCATGCACGGCAAATCGAGCTGCTGGGCAGTCAGGTGCGGATCGTAGGTCCGACCGAGCTTATCTGGTCCAAGTGCTTCATCCAGGACAGAGGCCGCCACGACGGCGCCGACGTCGCTCATACAATCCTCAAGGCGCAGGATCAGATCGATTGGCACCGGCTGCTTTCCTATCTGGAGGTTCACTGGGAGGTGCTGCTGATGCAGCTTCTGAATTTCCGATGGATCTATCCGAGCGAGCGCGATCATATCCCGGCCTGGCTGCTCGACGAATTGCTTGACCGGCTCGCCAAGCAGAGGGAGTTGCCTACTCCCCGAATGAAAATCTGCCGCGGACGCCTGCTTTCGCCGACCGACTACGAGATCGACGTGAAGGAATGGGGCTTTGCCGGCGTCGGTGGAACAGGAGAATTTCGTGATGGCTGAGAAGGGCACAACCGCCACGGCAAGAGTTGGGAACGGCGGCACCGTCAGGATTGCGGCTGTCGGCGATCTGCATGTGCGTGAAGACGGCCAGGCCTCCTGCCGTGATCTCTTCGGCGAGGTCTCGCGCGAAGCGGACGTCCTCGTTCTCACCGGCGACCTCACCAATCTCGGCAAGCCCCGAGAGGCCGAAATCCTTGCGGAGGATTTGCGCGCCTGCGCAATCCCGGTCGTCGCCGTGCTCGGCAACCATGACTATGAATCCGGCGCGGTCGAAGACGTCGCCCACATCCTTCGGCAGGCAGGGGTCCATCTTCTTGACGGCCAGACGACGGAAATCAAGGAGGTCGGCTTTGTCGGCGTGAAGGGTTTCATTGGCGGTTTTGGGTCACGCATGCTCGGCTCTTTCGGTGAGCCGGCGATCAAGGCGATGGTTGCTGAAAGCGTCAGCGAGTCGATGCGGCTCGAAAACGCAATGCGGCAGGTTCGCACCGAACGCACGCTCGTCGTCCTGCACTACGCTCCGGTCATCGAGACGGTCGCTGGCGAGCCGTTGGAGATTTTTCCGTTCCTGGGCTCGTCGCGCCTGGCGGAGACGATCGATCGGTTCAAGGTCACCGCCGTGGTGCATGGCCACGCGCATCGCGGCGTCTACGAAGGCCGCACACCCGGTGGTGCCCCGGTATATAACGTCGCCATGCACGTGGCGAAGCCGACCGGCCGTCCCTACGCCTTGCTCGAAATCTGAAACACTCTGCGCGCCGTTAGAGCGGGATGCGTTCAAGTTGACCTAGGCTTCCCGCTCTAACGATTTGTTTAGCCGCATTTCTGCGACGCCAAGTGATTCCACTTGGCTGCAAAATGCTAGCGATCGATCTCGCCGAACACGATATCGAGCGACCCGATGATCGCAGCGACATCGGCGATCATGTGCCCCCGCGACAGAAAATCCATCGCCTGCAGATGGGCAAAGGACGGCGCCCGGATCTTGCATCGATAAGGAATATTGCTGCCGTTCGAAACCAGATAGACGCCGAACTCGCCCTTTGGCGCCTCAACCGCGGCGTACACCTCTCCTTCGGGCACGCGAATACCCTCCGTGTAGAGTTTGAAATGGTGGATTGTCGCTTCCATTGAGCGCTTCATCGTCGCTCGCGGCGGCGGCGTGATCTTCTGGTTCGGGACCGCGACCGGCCCGCGGCCCTCGGGCGATCTCAGTTTCTCCAGGCATTGCTTCATGATCCGGACCGATTGGCGCATTTCCTCCATGCGGACGAGATAGCGGTCATAGCAGTCGCCGTTCTTGCCGACCGGAATGTCGAAGTCCATCTCGGGGTAGCATTCATACGGCTGTGCCTTGCGCAAATCCCATGCCGCTCCCGACCCGCGCACCATGGGGCCGGAGAAGCCCCAGGCCCAGGCATCATCCTGCCCGATCACACCGACATCGACATTGCGCTGCTTGAAGATGCGGTTGCCGGTGAGCAATTCATCGAGGTTGTCGCAGACCTTGAGGAACGGGTCGCAGAAAGCCCAGATGTCGTCCAGAAGCTTCGGAGGCAGGTCCTGGTGCACGCCGCCGACCCTGAAATAATTCGCATGCATGCGGGCGCCGGAGGCGCGCTCGTAAAAGACCATCAGCTTCTCGCGCTCGGCGAAACCCCAGAGCGGCGGGGTCAGCGCGCCGATGTCCATGGCCTGGGTCGTGACGTTGAGGAGATGTGACAAGAGCCGGCCGATTTCGCAAAAGAGAACACGGATAAGCTGTCCGCGCTTCGGCACCGATATTTCGAGCAGCTTCTCGGCGGCGAGGCAGAACGCATGCTCCTGGTTCATCGGCGCCACGTAATCGAGCCGGTCGAAATAGGGCAAGGCCTGCAGATAATTCTTGTACTCGATGAGTTTTTCCGTGCCGCGGTGGAGCAGGCCGATGTGGGGATCGGCGCGGTCGACGATCTCGCCGTCCAGTTCCAGCACCAGCCGCAGGACGCCGTGAGCAGAAGGATGCTGCGGCCCGAAGTTGAGGGTGAAGTTGCGAACTGCGGCTTCGACCATGACGATGCTCCGCTGTACTGGGTTTTCATGGCCGAAGCCGGGTGCTCCGGTCAGCCACGCCCGGCCCGCCGATCATGTGGTTGTCTGGATGATCAGCGTCAGCATGCCATCGCCATCGATGTTGGCAGCGACAACCTGCGAGGAATCCAGCCCGCTCGCCGCCAGCGCCGTTGCTGCCTGCGGCGACGCATCGATCGAGCTCTGCAGGGTGAGCAGATCTTCAACGCTGGTCTGGGTGATCACGGCCTCGGCTTGTGTCTTGAGTTCCGGAGGCAAATCCTCGAGGGCGACGATCGCAATCCCGGTAAAGTTCTGGTCGGTGAAACCCTGATCCGGCAGCGCTTGATCCGGCAGGGCTTGGTCGGGCGGCGTTTGGTTAGGCAGGCTTGGATCGGGCAGGACTTCCGGGGCCGGGGGTGCGATTTGGGGAAGCTGCGGGTTGGTGGATTGCGCGTGGATCGGCTGCGCCAGGGCCAATCCCGAAAGGGCAGCAATAGTCGTCAACATGCGCATGATCGTTCCTTCCGTTTTCCGTTTTGCTCGGGGAGGATCACTTGGTCACCACTCAACCATTGTGCCGGACTATGGTTCCCGTCGTCACGGATATGGCCATTGGTGGAAGCTCTGCCGCATCGCCCATCCGGTCGCGCGTGGTCGAAACATGGAACGATTCCGAAAGGCATTCATTCCTCCCTAATCACATCTTGATCACGGGTTCGGCGGGGCGCTTCACCTCGAGGAGAAAGCCATGAGAATCAGCGAGTGCATGACACAGAATGTTCAGGTCGCCAGTCCGGAGCAGTCCTTGCGGGATGCCGCACGAGCCATGGCCGATCTTGACGCCGGTGTTCTGCCCGTCGGCGAGAATGACCGGCTGGTCGGCATGATCACGGACCGCGACATTGCCGTCCGCGGCATCGCGGAGGGCAGAGGTCCTGACGCCAAGATCAGGGACGTGATGAGCGCGGAGGTGCAATGCTGCTTTGACGACCAGGAAGTCGACGATGTCCTTCAGAACATGGGCAATCTCAAACTGCGGCGAATGCCGGTGATCAGCCGCGACCGGCGGTTGGTTGGCATTGTCTCGCTCGGCGATCTCGCCGCGAATGGCGAGGCGGCCTGGGCCGGCGAAGCGCTGGGCGGCATTTCGCAGCCGGGCGGCGACCATTCGCAGACAGCGCACTGATGCATCATACATCATAATTGAATTCGAAGTTCCTGCTCCATCGCCGGCATCGTCGCTCGGGAACTTCGAAATCCAAAACTGCACGGTTTCGCGCCTTTGCGCTACAGCGCCGTGCGCCCGTTCGCATGATCCACCGGGAAAATCGATTCCGATTTTCCGGGGTCATGCGTCGGGCCCGATGTTATGCAACGGAGAATCGATCGATGACCCACAGCCATGTTCCGTCGACTTGGCGGCGGGCGACCTCGGCGGTCACGGTGCCATCGGGAAGATGGGTTGAGGTGAGTGCCAGGTCTCCGCTGACAACAGCCGGGGCCTGATTTCCGGCAGCAAATTTTCGGCCCGTTGCGGTGATCTCCGCGAAGAGTGCCCGGATCGCTTCCCGGCCACGCGTCAGCTGCCCTTCACCGCTGTCGACGACGGCGTTCTGCTCAAAAAGCGCGGCCATGCCGTCGATGTCTCCCACCCACTGCCGGGAAATCAGCAGGCGCTCCAAATCCTGGGGATCATGCGCCGGCTCACGGCCTGGCTCATCGGTCATGGCGACACTCCTCCGATGCTCTCATGAACTACAGGTTCTCACGAACTGCAGGGTCTCATGAGTTGCAGGCTGCTGCAAAGGCCTTGGCGGCTTGGGCACTGCCCTTGAGGGAAACATCGTAGGTGGTTTCGCCGCCGAGGTTGATGTGAAGACTGCTTCCGGATGCGATCCAGCCCAGCAGTGGATCCTTGGCGCTAGCCTTGAATACCGGCATGGACGCCAAGGTCAGGGAGACCTGGATTTCCCCGAGGTAGAGCAGCGTGGCGATCATCCTCCCCGGTCGACATCGCGGTCCGCAACTCGCCATTTAGCGGCGCCGGCGCGGCGCCGGTGGCTGCGGCCCTCGTTGAGGAAGTCGGCGATCCTTGCCGCCAACTTCGCCGAGGCGAAGGTGAGCAGCCGGTCGTGATGGACGACGGGCTCGTCGTTCTCATTGTCCCAGATCTCGAACCGGCAGCTTGGGTTCGGTATAGCTTCGAAACGGTGCTTCATATCGATGGTCCCGGTCGTTTGGTTGCCTTGGGCGGTCGAGGATGCAAGGGCATGGGCCGTGCCGTGGTGGGCAGTGCGGGCGCGCTTTCGCCAGCGCTGTTGGCAAACAGGAGAAGGTCGGCCCTGGCCCACAGCAGATAGCAGGCAAGCAATGTCAGCGGCGCGGCAACGAGGGCAGGGGAACCGCCCAACCACACCTCAGGCAAGGCGGCGCCCATCGACAGCGCCGCCGCGAGCATCGCCGGCAGGCGGCTGGCCAGCACCGCACTGCGGAACGGATCGGGCCATCCACCCGGGCACGCTGGCGCCGGGCCTGTAGGCGGCGCTGCCGAACTTGCCGAGCGCATGCAGCAGTCCGGCGGTCGCCGCCAGCACCGGCTGGCCGAACAGGAACAGTGCCGCGCCAAGCCCGATCGCGCCGATCCCCGACAGGAGATCGGCGAGGCGGTTAAGCGCTGGATCGGGGACATCCCGCCCGGCCCAAGCGCGGTGATAGACCTCGCCGCTGCAGAAGAAGACCAGCGTTGCCAACGTCAGCGCCACCGCACTGCTGCTGCCAGCGAAATAGTCGAACAGCGCGGCGCCGCCGCGCATGCCGGATCCCTGAGGGGCGGCGAGCTGGATCGTGACGCCCATCACCAGCCCGAGCGCGTTGCCAAGATTGTAGTAGCCGCCAGGACCGGCCATACGCGCCGGATCGCCGCCGCAAATCGTGAAAGCGCCTCCGCGGTCCGGCCAGGACCCGCAGCCTTCGGTTTCGCGTCGAGACTCGACGGCTCGAAGGACAAGAGCTCGGCCAGCGCCGAGGCAGTGCGCCATTCGGATAGCGCGTCGTCCCGGCGGAGTGGCGCGTGATCGTTGTCGAATCGCATCGAACCCTCCTCGTCATGGAGCCGACGGTTCCGGAGAGCTCGAGGCCTCCGGTGATCGGCTGTGATCGACAGACCGAGGTTCTGCGACCCCGGCTTACGGATGGCTTACGGGCGTTTGGATTATGCCTTTGGCAGCGGCACGCCCGCGCGGTGTCGGCTCGGGTATGGGATAGACCAGCCGCGAGAACGGCGCCCGGCCGGCGACCGAAAAATAATTGCCCTTGGCATAGCGAAGTTCCGGCACGAATTGCGGGTCGAGCCCGTCAAGTGAGCGGGCAAGCGTCGTGGCGCCAAGCCCGGCGGCGTTGATGAAGCGCGGTGCCGATCTCAAAGCGCTCGCCGCTGGTGCTATCGACTGTGTCGAGAACGATGCGCCCACCCTCGATGCGGCCGCAGACGATGCGGGTGTTGAGGCTGAGTGCCGCCCCGTGCTCCTCTACGTCGCCCCGCAAAGCAAGCATCAGGGCGTGGCTGTCGATGATGCCGGTGGCGGGCGACAGCAGGGCGGCCGTGCACCGCAGCTTGGGCTCCAGCGCGCGTGCCCCTGCTGCGGTCAAGGGTGTCAGGTCGCCCGCGCCGCAAGCAGAGGCGTTGGCCAGAATGGAAGCAAGCACCGGCTCCTGTTCGGCATCTGTGGCGACGATGAGCTTGCCGCAGCGCGCATGCGGAACCGCCCGCTTCTCGCAATAACGGTAAAGCTGTTCCCGGCCTGCCACGCAGAGCCGGGCCTTCTGCGATCCGGCCGGATAGTAGATGCCGGCATGGATGACCTCGGAATTGCGCGAACTCGTTCCGGTGCCGATGGCATTCTCGGCCTCGAGGACCAGGGTGTCCATCCCGCGCTGCGCCATCTCTCGCGCGATCGCGAGGCCAATGACGCCGGCGCCGGCGACGATGCAGTCGACGTGGTCCATGATCAGGCCACCTCAGCCTTGTTGTTGTGCCTGCTGGTGAGCCGTTCGGGAATCATGTCTCGGCGATGCGCACAGCCGGCTTGGCGCAGCTTCTCGCGTTCCAAGGCCTCGAAGCTGAAATTCTGCATGTCTTTGTCCATCCGCCAGCCCTTCCGAAAGGGCTTGACACCCTTACAAGAAACAGATGCACCAAACACCATTACTGCCAGAGGCGATGCGCGCCGAACGGCGGCAGGACCCGGCGTGCAGGACAGGACCCATCATGGACGCTCGACCGAATTCTCCCGAAGCTCGCGACATCAGCTATCACATGCACGGCTACACCAATGCCCGCAAGCATGAGGAAGCAGGGCCGCTCGTCATCGAGAAGGGCGACGGCATCTATGTCGAGGATCTGGCCGGCAACCGCTACATCGAGGCGATGGCCGGGCTTTGGAGCGTCGCGGTCGGCTTCTCGGAGAAGCGGCTGGTCGATGCGGCGGTGAGCCAGATGTCCAAGCTGCCTTATTATCACGACTTCGGCTCCAAATCGCATTCGCCGCTGATCGATCTCGCCGAGAAGCTGGTGCAGATGGCGCCGGTGCCGATGAGCAAGGCGTATTTCACCAATTCCGGCTCCGAGGCCAACGACACGGCCATGAAGATGATCTGGTACCGGTCGAATGCGCTCGGCCAGCCGGCACGCAAGAAGATCATCAGCCGCATTCGCGGCTATCACGGCGTCACCATCGCCTCGGCAAGCCTGACCGGCCTGCCCAACAATCACATTTCCTTCGACCTGCCGATCGCCAGTGTGCTGCACACGTCGACGCCGCACCATTGGCGCGAGGCGCTGCCAGGCGAGAGCGAAGAGCAGTTTTCGAGCCGGCTTGCCGACGACTTGGAAAAGCTGATCCTGGCCGAGGGCCCGGAAACCATCGCCGCCTTCTTCGGCGAGCCGATCATGGGCGCCGGCGGCGTCATCGTTCCGCCGGCCGGCTACTGGGAGAAGATCCAGGCGGTCCTGTCGAAGTACGACATCCTGATCGTCGCCGACGAGGTCATCTGCGGTTTTGGCCGAACCGGCGAGATGTTCGGTTCGCAGACCTTCGGCATCAGGCCTGACATCATGGTGCTGTCGAAGCAGATCTCTTCCTCCTACCTGCCGATCTCGGCCCTGCTGATCAACGAGAAAATGTTCGAGCCGATTGCCGACGAAAGCAATCGGATCGGCACCTTCGGTCATGGCTTCACCGGCGGCGGCCATCCCGTCGCGGCGGCGGTCGCGCTCGAGAACCTGAAGCTGATCGAGGAGCGCGACCTTGTCGGCAATGCGCGCACGGTCGGCGCGCATATGCAGAAACGGCTGCGCAACCTCGCTTCGCACCCGCTTGTCGGCGAGGTGCGTGGCGTCGGCCTGATCGCGGCGGTCGAACTGGTCGGCGATAAGGTGACCAAGACGCCGTGGGGCACGGCCGGCGCGCTGGGCGGGCTCGTCAACGGCTTCATGCAGCAGAACGGCGTCATCTCGCGCAACATGGGCGACGCGCTGGCCTTCTGCCCGCCGCTGATCATCACCGAGCCCCAGGTCGATCAGATGATCGACGCGTTTGAAAGATCGCTCGAAGCCGCAGTCAAGCAGGTCGGACTATAGGGCTGAACAGCCCACCCGAAGGCAGAGGCTGAATGGGCGTTGGTGATTGGCGAAAGCCGAAGCGGTATCCAATCTCCCCCCTTGCGGGGGAGATGTCCGGTAGGACAGAGGGGGGTGTGAAGGATCGCCAACTTTCGACTTCAGCCTTGCCAACCCGAATCAGCTTGAGGGCGCGGCTGCGATCGATTGACAGGTCGGAGGGAAGCACCCCCCTCTGCCTGCCGGCATCTCCCCCGCAAGGGGGGAGATCGGCAGCTTCGGCGGCGCCGCCAAGCTCGGTAATTGGTCTGAAGCGATTGCTGGGAACGATTGCCCAGGACCATTACTTGAACATCCTTTGCGCAGGTGCTACGTCGCCCATATCGACAGGGGCGCTCCGTATTGCCGGGGCTGAGATGGTGGGTGCAAGCCTTCGGTCCCTCAAGCTGATCTGGGTAATGCCAGCGGAGCGAGGCGACCATGTTTTCAGGTGCACAGATTTCCCTGTATCCGATGTGCGACGATTTTGTCGACGTCATCCTTGGGGCACTTTCGGCGATGGACCCCTATCGACCGAATTTCCGCATCGAGACCGACGACATCTCGACGCTGATCGTCGGCCCGCCGGAACAGCTTTTCCCGGCCATGCGCGACCTCTTCGCATCGGCGGCGGCAAGTGACGTGCATTGCGTGTTGTCGGCGACGGTGTCGCGCGGCTGTCCGGGCGAGCCTGACGATCCGATCTGCACACCGATTTCCGGCAGCAGCCACGAGCTGTCCCTGGCCGAGCGCATCGGCGCGGCGCGGGCGCATGTCGACAGTGCGAAAAAGCTTGGACAGGAGGTCGCCGCGCAGTTCTCGCTCTATCCGCTCGGCGAGGGCCATCACATGGACGAGATCTACGGCTGTATCGACTTCCTCAAGACTTCGGGCGTCTTCGACAGGTCGAAGAATTTCTGCACGAAGCTGAAAGGCGACGCCGGACCGGTGTTTGCGACGCTGTCGGAAGCCTTCCTTCGTTTCGGCGCGCCGCAAGGCCATGTCGCGCTCGATCTCACCGTGTCGGCGAACAGCCCGAGTCCTTGTTAGTGTTGGCTGTCAACGGGTTGCAGCGAAATCCGAAACAGCATCCGGAACGACCACCAGCTTGCCGACAAAGTCCTTGGCAATGAAATCAGCTTGGGCGCGGTGGAAATCGGAGAGCTTGTAGACGCCGCCGACCAGCGGCCGGATCTTCTTGTCTTCGATGTAGCGAACGATACGGCGGAAGTCGTGCCGCGTGCCCTGGCTGGAGCCATGCAGCTGCAACTGCTTGAGATACATGGTGCGCAGATCGAGCTGCACGACCGGGCCGGCAATTGCGCCGGCTGTGGTGTAGCGGCCTTCGGGCCTGAGGATGCGCAGCAGATCGTTGAAGATCGCGCCGCCGACCAGATCGGCAACCACGTCGATCGGCTGGCCGCCGGTTGCCTCATTTACCGCAGCCGGCAGGTCGGTCACACCCCGGGTGATCACCGCCTCGGCGCCGATGTCGAGCACGGCCTGTTCCTTGCCCTTGCCGACGACTGCATAGGGGACGGCGCCGCGCGCCCGCGCCAGCTGCACGATGCCGGAGCCGACGCCGCCCGACGCGCCGGTGACCAGCACGCGCTCGCCGGCCTTCAATGCGGCACGTTCCAGCATCTGCTCGCCGGTGAGATAGGCGCAACAGAAGGTGGCGAGTTCGACATCGGTCAACTCGGTGTCGACGACATGGGCGTTCTCGGCCGGCACGGTCTGATACTCGGCATAGCCGCCGTCACGGCCGTGGCCCATATAGTCGATGTCGGCGAGTGAATCGTCGTCGCGGTTGTAGATGGAGAAGTCGACCATCACCCGCTCGCCGATACGGTCCGGCGAGACACCATCGCCGACTGAGGCGATGTGGCCGACCGTGTCGGTGCCCTGGATGCGCGGGAAGATCAGCGTGTTGCCCTGACGCCGCCAGGTCGATACGGCGGCAGCATCTTCCTCCGTGCCATAGGCGCCCTGTCGCACCCAGACATCGGTGTTGTTCATGCCGCAAGCGGTGACCTTGATCAGCACTTCGTCAGGCGCGGGCGAGGGCACTTTCACGTCGGTGCAGTAGACGAGCTTTTCCGGCCCGCCGTGACCGATCAGCTGCACGGCGGCCATGGTGGCGGGGAGGGAGGGATGAGAGATCATCGATTTAGCTTCCAGATATTGCAGGTTGGCGCTGCCCCTCACCCTTACCCTCTCACCGTGAAGAACGGGGAGAGGGGGTCGCCAGCGCTGGTGCTTGACCCTTCTCCCCGTTTACGGGGAGAAGGTGCCGGTAGGCGGATGAGGGGCAGCGCCAACCGTCGAAAGTTAGAGATTGGCAAACACGCTCTTCACCGCATCCGCCGTCTTCGACACGACGATGTCGGCCTCTTCGCGCGTCAGGCAGAGCGGCGGCGCGAAGCCGAGAATGTCGCCTTGCGGCATGGCGCGGCCGATGACGCCGCTTGCCGCAAGGGCGGTCGCGACCTGCGGCCCGATCTTCTGCGAGGCGTCGAAGAACACGCGGTCGTCCCGGTCGGCGACGAACTCGATTGCCGCCAGCATGCCGTCGCCGCGGACGTCACCGACATGTTTGTGGCCGCCGACGGCTTTCGTCAGTTCGGCGCGGAAATAGGCGCCGGTCTCGCCGGCGTTGGTCACCAGGTCCATCTCGTCGATCAGCTCGAGATTGGCGACGCCGGCGGCAACGCAGATCGGATGCGCCGAATAGGTCCAGCCATGGCCTATGCTGCCGAGCTTGTCGGAACCCTGCACCAGCACCTGCCAGACCTTGTCTGCGACGATGACGCCCGACAGCGGCGCATAGGCCGAGGTCAGGCCCTTGGCGATGGTGATCAGGTCGGGCTTGATGCCGTAATGGTCGGAGCCGAACATGGTGCCCAGCCGGCCGAAGCCGGTGACCACTTCGTCGGCGACCAGCAGCACGTCGTACTTCTTCAGCACCGCCTGGATTTTTTCCCAGTAGAGGGCGGGCGGCGGCACGATGCCGCCGGTGCCGAGGATCGGCTCGCCGATGAAGGCGGCGATCGTGTCCGGGCCCTCGGCCAGGATCATCTCTTCGAGCTTGTCGGCGCAGTGTTGGGAAAACTGCTCCTCGCTCATCGAGCGGTCGGCGCGGCGGAAATAGTAGGGCGCCTCGGTGTGCAGGATCGGCGCACGCGGCAGGTCGAAGGCGTTGTGGAACAGGTCGAGCCCGGTCAGCGAACCGGTCATGACGCCGGAGCCGTGATAGCCGCGCCAGCGCGAGATGATCTTCTTCTTCTCCGGCCGGCCGAGCACGTTGTTGTAGTACCAGATCAGCTTGATGTTGGTCTCGTTGGCGTCGGAGCCGGAGAGGCCGAAATAGACCCTCGACATCCCTTGCGGGGCGCGGTCGATGATCATCTTGGAGAGCGTGATCGACGCCTCGGTGCCGTGGCCGACATAGGCATGGTAGTAGGCGAGGTTCTTGGCTTGCGCGGCGATGGCATCCGCGATTTTCTGGCGGCCATAACCGACATTGACGCAGTAAAGCCCGGCGAAAGCATCGATGCTCTTGCGCCCATTATTGTCCCAGATGGTGACGCCTTCGCCGCCGGCGATGATGCGGGTCGGGCTCTCGCCGCGCGCGTGGGTGCCCATATGGGTCGAGGGATGGAAGAAGTGGTCGCGGTCCCAAGCGGCGAGTTCGTTGGACTGGTCGAGCATCTTTTTTACTCCTAAGGAAAAGTGTGGGGCGCGGCCTAGGCCACATCCAGGCAGAGGTATTTGAGATCGGTAAAGGCTTCGAGCCCATGGCGCGAGCCCTCGCGGCCGATGCCGGACTGTTTGACGCCGCCGAACGGGATCGGCGCGCCGGTGATCTTGACCCGGTTGATGGCGACCATGCCGTAGTCGAGCGCGCGGCCCATGCGCAACTGGCGGCCGCCGTTCTCGGTGACGACATAGGCGACGAGGCCGTACTCGGTGGCGTTGGCGCGGGCGACGACTTCCTCTTCGCTGTCGAAGGGCGTCACCGCGGCGACCGGACCAAAAGTTTCCTCGCGCATGATCAGCGCGTCGTCGGTGACATCTGCCAGCAGGGTCGGCTGGTAGAACAGCGGTCCTGCAGAATCGCGTTTGCCGCCGGTGAGGCAGCGTGCGCCATGGGCGAGCGCATCGGCGACCTGCTCCTCGACCTTCTTGACGCCGCGCTCGTGCATCAAAGGCCCGATGTCGGTGTCATCGGCCAGGCCATTGCCTGTCCGCAACGCGTCGATGCGCCTGGCGAAGGCGGCGCAGAAACGATCGTAGATCGGGCGCTGGACATAGATGCGGTTGGCGGCGAGGCAATCCTGGCCGGAGGTGGCGAATTTGGCATCGACGGCGATGGTCACAGCCTTGTCGAGATCGGCGTCGGCAAAGACGATCAGCGGCGCATGACCGCCAAGCTCCATCACCAGCCGCTTCATCGTCGGCGCACTTTGCGCGGCGATCAGCCTGCCGATCTCGGTCGAGCCGGTGAAGCTCATGGCCCGCACGCGAGCGTCTTCGCACATCCGCCCAACGATGGTCGAAGCCTTGCCGGTGAGAACGTTGAAGACGCCTGCCGGCAGGCCGGCGCGTTCGCCGAGCTCGGCCAGCGCCAGTGCCGATAGCGGCGTTTCAGACGAGGGGTGCGCGACGATGGTGCAGCCGGCGGCAAGGGCGGCGGCCGCCTTGCGGGTCAGCATGGCCGCGGGAAAATTCCACGGCGTGACGACGCCGACGACACCAAGCGGCTCGCGCCGCACCATCATCTCGGCGTTTGGCAGATGGCTGGTGACGCTTTCGGCGTTAAGGCGTTTTGCCTCCTCGGCATACCACTCGACGAAAGAGGCGGCGTAGTCGATCTCGCCCCGCGCTTCCCTAAGCGGCTTGCCCTGCTCGAGCGTCATCAAGAGCGCCAGATCCTCTTTGGCAGCGATGATCAGGTCGAACCATTTTCGTAGGATTTTCGAGCGCTCCTGCGGCAAAAGTACGCGCCAGGCGGGAAAGGCGCGCGATGCCGCGTCGATCGCCTTGCTCGTCTGCCTGCTATCGAGCGCGGCAACCCAGGCAACGGTGGCGCTCGTGGCAGGATCGGTCACCTCGAAGCTCTCGGCGGCCTCACTCGCCGTCCAATGGCCGTCGACATAGGCGAGCTCGCGCAGCAGCCGGCGGTCGGCGAGGCGGTCGAGTGCATCATGGCGGTGTGGGCGGGCAAAATGCGCGGACATGTTCGAGGTCTCCCGATGTCGAGGCGATGTGGAGAGACTATGCGCGCGGTGCAGACAGAGAGACTGTTTCAACGCCGTTGCGTAGAGAGATTGTCTCTATTGCATCGCCCGCGTAGACGATCTCTCTAGCGTTACGACGACACCGGCAGCAGATCCGCCACCGGCAAGGAAATCTCCTCCTTCACCGTCTTGGTGACGATGTAGGTGAAATAGCGATCGATGCCGATCTCGCGTTCGAGCAGCGCGTCTACGAGCCGCTGATAGGCGTCGATGTCGCGCGCCATCACTTTCAGCAGATAGTCGACGCCGCCGCCCACCGACCAGCAGGCGACGATTTCGGGAACGTCGCGGATGACGCGCTCGAAGCGGTCGAAATCGGCTTGTCGGTGGCTGGCCAGCGTCACCTCCATCAGCACGGTTGCGACCGGTGCGACGGCGCGCATCGCAACCTTGGCGTGATAGCCGGAGACGATGCCGGCCCTTTCCAGCTTGCGCAGCCGCATCCAGCACGGCGTCGGCGACAGGCCAACCTTGTCGGCCAGCGCCAGCTTCGTGATGCGCCCGTCGCGCTGAACCGCGTCGAGGATTTTGAGGTCGATCTGATCGAGTTTCAATGCGGCCATGAAGCGTCTGCTTTTTTCTTGCCCGACACCATGACGGCGCATTATTTCGATTGTCAATTGCACTGATTTCGATCTCTAATAAGTCATGACATTGTGGCGTCCAGATCCCGCGCTCATCCGGCGGCCGGCCTATCAATCGCTCGCCGACCAGTTTGCGCGTGCGATCCATGACGGGCGGCTGGCCAACGGCGCGCGGCTGCCGACGCATCGCCGGCTGGCCGACGACCTGAAGCTTTCGGTGCAGACGGTCAGTCGCGCCTATGAGGAACTGATCCGCCGGGGCCTGGTTTCCGGCGAGATCGGCCGCGGCAGCTTCGTGCAGACACAGCGCCGCGAGCCGGAGCCGCCATACCTGCCGGAGCGCCTCGGCGAGGTCATCGATCTCTCCATCCTGAAGCCGGTGTGCGAGCCGATGCATCTGGAGCGGCTAAAGCAGGCGCTGGGCTGGCTTGCCGAGAACCTGCCGTCGAGCTCGGCGCTGTCGTTCCGGCCGAACATGGTGTTTCCGCGCCACCGCGCCGTCGCGGTCGACTGGCTGCGGCTCTGCGGTCTCGATGTGTCCGCGCAGAATGTCAGCCTGACCAACGGCGCCACGGCCGGCATGACGGTGGCGCTGATGAGCGTGGCGCCGCCGGGTTCGACCGTCGCCACCGAGGCGATCGGCCATCACACGCTGATCCCGCTGGCGCGCTATCTCGGCTTCAACCTCGAAGGACTGCCGATCGACGACAATGGCGTGATCCCGGAGGCGCTCGACGAGGCTTGCCGGTTGTCCGATATCCGCGCCGTATTCGTGCAGCCCTCGGTCATCAACCCGACCGCGACGCTTATGGACGCCGCGCGGCGCGAGCAGATCGCCGCGGTTGCGCGCAAGCACGACATCGCCATCATCGAGAACGACGTGCTCGGCCCCCTGGTCGAGGGCCGTCCGCCGCCGGTCGCCGCCTTCGCGCCAGAGCGCACGCTCTACGTCACCTCCTTCACCAAGATCGTGGTGCCGGGCCTGCGCATCGGTTACCTCGCGGCGCCTGACCGCTATGTAGCCGCCGTCGCCAACCGGCATCTCGTCTCCAACTGGATGGCGACGCCGCTGGTGGCGGAGATCGCCACAAAATGGGTGGCCGACGGCACGGCGATGGAGCTCGTCCGCTGGCAACGTTCGGCGCTGCGGCGGCGGCAGGAGATCGCCGCCGAAGTGCTTGCCGGGGTCGACTACCGTGTCCATCGCGACGGATTGCATCTGTGGCTGCAGCTGCCCGGCGACCGCGCCGAGGAGAGTTTCGTCTCACAGGCCCGTTTGCAGGGCGTGGCGATCGCGCCAGGCACATCCTTCCGCATTTCGCAGGAGCCATGGCAGCCGGCAGTGCGGATCTCGCTGGGCTCGACCACCGAGGGGGAACTGCGCGCCGGCTTGAGCGTTGTCACCAAACTTCTGCTCGGCGACCCGGAGCATCTTCTGCTGGCGATCTAGGCAGACATTGCCGCGAAATTGTGCGGAGCCAGAAACATTGTCATGATATTATTTTCCTGATTGACATGATTTGGCGCGTTCCGCATCGTTGAAGGCACCAGGTTCTCCAGCACGGGGAAATTCATTGTCCGCGCCCATCATCAAGATCGACGGCATTTCGAAAAGCTTCGGCACCTTCAAGGTGCTGGACGGCCTGTCGATGCAGGTCATGCCGCGCGAGAAGCTGGCGCTGATCGGCCCGTCCGGCTCGGGCAAGACGACGATCCTGCGCATCCTGATGACGCTGGAGCGGATCGACAGCGGCCACATCCAGATCGACGGCGAGCAGCTTTACCACATGGAGCGCAACGGCCAGTTGCTGGCTGCTGACGAACGGCATCTGGCAAGAATGCGCCAGAAGATCGGCATGGTCTTCCAGCTGTTCAACCTGTTTCCGCATAAAAGCGTCATCGACAACGTCACGCTGGCGCCAATCTTGACCAAGGGCATGCCGCGCGCAGCCGCCGAAAAGCGGGCGATGGAGCTGCTCGACATGGTCGGCATGGCCGACAAGGCCAAAGCGATGCCGGCGCAGCTCTCCGGCGGGCAGAAGCAGCGGGTGGCGATCGCCCGGGCGCTGGCCCTGCAGCCCAGGATCATGCTGTTCGACGAGGTGACATCGGCGCTCGATCCGGAGCTGGTCGAGGAGGTGCTGAACGTCTTATGGCGACTCTGCTCCGAGACCGACATGACCATGCTGCTCGTCACCCACGAAATGGGTTTTGCCCATGATTTCGCCGACCGGGTTTTGTTCTTTGACCGCGGCAAGATTGTCGAAGAAGGCAAGCCCGACGAGATTTTCCGCAATCCCAAGCAGGAGCGCACGCAAGGCTTCCTGAAGAAGATCATCGCGGCCGGACATCGCGTCTGACCGCCATGCCAAGGCGGCAACGCCGTCCTCAAGGGCGGCGAAGCCGTCTCGACCAAAGCGAACCAAGAAGAGAAGCAAGGAGTTGGGAACAATGAAGAAACTTGGCATTCTGGCCGGCGTGGCCGGTGTTGCACTGACCGCGATTCTGGCCGCATCGACCGCGAGATCGGCCGACGACAGCAAGCTCGAAGAGCTCAAGGCGCAGGGCTTCGCCCGCGTCGCCATCGCCAATGAGCCGCCCTATACGGCGGTTGCGGCCGACGGCAAGGTTTCGGGCGCGGCGCCCGATGTGGCGCGCGAGATCTTCAAGCGCCTCGGCGTCAACGACATCGTCGCCTCGATCTCGGAATATGGCGCCATGATCCCCGGCCTGCAGGCAGGCCGTTTCGACGTCGTCACTGCCGGCCTGTTCATGAAGCCGGAGCGTTGCGCAGCGGTCGTCTATTCGGAGCCGGTATTGTGCGACGCCGAGGCGATGCTGGTCAAGAAGGGCAATCCGAAGGGCTTCAAGAGCTACGAGGATGTCGCCAAGGATGCCACCGCGACGATCGGGGCGCCGGGCGGCGGCACCGAGGAGAAGCTGGCGCTCACCGCCGGCGTGCCGCGTGACCGCGTCATCGTCGTGCCGGATGGCCAGAGCGGCCTGAAGATGCTGCAGGACGGCCGCATCGATGCCTATTCGCTGCCCGTGCTGTCGATCAACGATCTGGTCAAGAAGGCCAACGATCCGAACCTCGAAGTCGTCGCTCCGGTGGTCGGCGCGCCGGTCTATTGCGACGGCGCGGCGTTCAAGAAGGGCGACGAGGCGCTGCGCGACGCCTATGACGTCGAGCTGGCCAAGCTGAAGCAGTCCGGCGAATTCGCCAAGATCATCGAGCCTTACGGCTTCTCGGCGGCGGCGGCGATGTCGACGAGCCGCGACAAGCTCTGCTCGGCAAAGTAGGCGCCTTTTTCCTTCTCCCCGTTCACGGGGAGAAGGTGTCACGAAGTGACGGATGGGCGGCACAAAGTTCTACGAAGCTGGCACTGCCCCTCATCTGCCTGCCGGCATCTTCTCGTGAACGGGGAGAAGGGGCCAAGACTACCGCCTCGCACAACTGTAAACGTTGGAAACTCTTGATTTCATGACCCAATGGTCCGGCTATTTCGGCCTGATATTGCAGGGAGCGCTTGTTACCATCGAGCTGACGCTGATGGGCTCGGTGCTTGCCCTGATCATGGCCTTTCTCGCAGGGCTGGGGCGGCTGTCGCGTTTTTTCGCCATTCGGGCGCTGGCCACCGCCTATATCGAATTCTTCCGCGGCACCTCGATCTTCGTGCAGCTGTTCTGGGCCTATTTCGTGCTGCCGTTCATCGGCATTTCGCTGACGCCGCTGCAGGCCGGCGTGCTGGCGCTTGGCCTCAATGTCGGCGCCTATGCGGCGGAGGTAGTGCGCGGCGCCATCCAGTCGATCGGCCGCGAACAGTACGAGGCCTGCACCGCGCTCAATCTCGGCCGCTGGCAAGCGATGCGCCATGTCATCCTGCCGCAGGCGCTGCTGGTCATGCTGCCGACCTTCGGCAACAATGCCATCGAATTGCTCAAGGCCACCGCCGTGGTTTCGCTGATCTCGCTCACCGACCTGACCTTCCAGGCGCAAGTGGTGCGCTCGCAGACCGGCAACACGCTGGTGCCGTTCACCACCATCCTCATCATCTATTTCGCCCTTGCGCTGATCATCTCGTGGGGCGTCCGATCGCTTGAAAGGCGCATGGCGCGCGGCCTCGACGGGGTGCGCGTCTAATGGATCGGGCCTTATAATGGAGTGGGATTGGAATTTCGTCTGGGAGATCATGCCAACGCTGATCCAGGGCGTGAAGATCACCATCCTGGCGACGCTGCTCGGCTCGGTTCTGGCCGCGATCGTGGGGCTGGCCATCGCGCTGGCGCGGCGCTCGCCGAACAGGGGCTTGTCGCGCACCGTCGGCTTCCTCGCCGAGTTCATCCGCGGCACGCCACTGCTGGTGCAGCTCTATTTCATCTTCTACGTGCTGCCGGACATCGGTATCCTGCTGCCGCCGCTGGTGGCGGGCGTCATCGGCCTCGGCCTGCACTACGGCACCTACACGGCCGAAGTCTATCGCGCCGGCATCGAGAATGTGCCGCGCGGCCAGTGGGAAGCCGCCAAGGCCTGCAATCTGAACGCCAGGCAGACCTGGACCCACATCATCATGCCGCAGGCTATTCCGCCGATGATCCCGGCGCTTGCCAACTACTTCATCGCGATGTTCAAAGAGACGCCGCTGCTTTCGGCGATCACCGTGCTGGAATTGATGAACCAGGCCAAGAGTGTCGCCAACACCTATTACCGCTACGTCGAGCCGATGACTTTGGTCGGCGCCTTCTTCCTCGTCATCAGCCTATTCTCGGTCGTGCTGCTGCGCTGGCTGGAACGCCGCTACGGGCGGATCGAAACATGACAGTGGTTCCTGCAATGCCCTTGCTCTACGGCGCCCCCCTCTGTCCTGCCGGACATCTCCCCCACTTGGGGGGAGATTGGCTGTCACCGTTGCTTTCGCCAATCTCCAATGTTGATGAACAGGCGCTGTCAGCGAAGCTGCCGATCTCCCCCTGTGTGGGGGAGATGTCCGGCAGGACAGAGGGGGGCGCCGTAGAGTGCAAACCGTTGGCAAGGAGCGCGTGGTGACCACTCCTGTCGACATCCGCTTGCACTCGACACGGCCGGCGCTCGACGCGCGTCCGCTGGAAAAGCGCGTCGGCCTGATCATCCTTGCCACCGACCATACGACCGAGCCGGATTTTCGCCGCATGGTGGCGAGCGACCGGGTAGGCGTCTATGTCGCGCGCATCCCCTATGCCAATCCGACGACGCCGGAGAATTTGCGTAAGATGCAGCCGTCGCTTGCGGCGGGCGCTGCGCTCATCCTGCCCGACGAGCCGCTCGACGCGATCTGCTATTCCTGCACGTCGGCCTCCGTGGTCATCGGCGATGCCGAGATCGAGGCGGCGGTGCAGGCAGCCAAGCCCGGCGTGCCGGTGGTCACGCCGCCGATGGCAGGGGTGCGTGGCTTGAAGGCGCTGGGCGCCAGGACGATCAGCATTCTCACGCCCTACACGGTCGAGACCAGCCGGCCGATGGCGGCCTATTTCGCGGCGCATGGTTTCGAGATCGCCAGCTTCACCTGCCTCGGCTTCGAGGACGACCGCGAGATGGCACGGATTGCGCCGGCGTCGCTGGTCGATCTGGCGCGCGAGGCGACCGATGCGAAGGCGGACGCGTTGTTCGTCTCCTGCACGGCGCTGCGGGCCGCGCTTGCCGTGGTCGGCATGGAAGAGGCGATCGGCCGTCCGGTCGTGACCAGCAACCAGGCAACGGCCTGGAACTGCCTGCGGCTTTGCGGCGACGACGAGCCGCGCGCCGAATTCGGCCGTCTGATGACGCTGCCGTTGAATTGACCGCGGAGCAAAGGCCATGGCCGCGAACGACGTCACCCTCTCCGATATCCGCGCCGCGCGCGAGCGGATCGCAGGCAAGGTTGAGCGCACGCCGACCGTGCTTTCCCCGAGTCTTTCCGGGCACTTGGGCGCGCCTGTTTATCTCAAGCTCGAACATCGGCAGACCACCGGCAGCTTTAAGCTGCGTGGTGCCTCGAACGCCATCGCGTCGCTGAACGCTGAGGAGAAGGCGCGTGGCGTGGTCGCCGCCTCGACCGGCAATCATGGCCGGGCGCTGGCTCATGCGGCGAAGCTCGAAGGCATGCGCGCGACGATCTGCATGTCGCGACTGGTGCCGCAGAATAAGCTCGACGAAATCCGCCGGCTCGGCGCCGAGATCCGCATCGTCGGCAACAGCCAGGACGATGCGCAGCAGGAGGTTGAACGGCTGGTCGCGGAAGAGGGGCTGGTCATGCTGCCGCCCTTCGACCATCCTGATATCATCGCCGGACAAGGGACGCTCGGGCTGGAGATCATCGAGCAGGTTGCGGACGCCGCTTTGGTGCTGGTGCCGCTGTCAGGCGGTGGGCTGGCGGCGGGTGTCGCCGCTGCCGTGAAGGGTGTAAGCCCGAGCACGAAGGTCATCGGCGTTTCGATGGCGCGCGGTGCGGCGATGAAGGCAAGCCTTGATGCCGGACATCCAGTTTTGGTCGAGGAACTGCCGACGCTGGCGGATTCGCTCGGCGGCGGCATCGGCCTCGACAACCGGCTGACCTTTTCGATGTGCCGCGACCTGCTCGACGATGTGATCCTGCTCAGCGAGGACGAGATCGCCGCCGGCATCCTCCATGCCTATGAACAGGAGCGCGAGATCGTCGAAGGCGCCGGCGCGGTCTGCATCGCCGCCGTGCTTGCCGGCAAGGTCAGGGCGAGCGGCCCCACGGTGCTCATTCTGTCGGGCCGCAACATCGATATGACGCAGCACAGGAAAGTCGTTTGCGGCGAACACGCCTCATTCAAGGAGCACTCGGGATGAAAGTTCTTTCACGTCGAGTTTCTTCCCAAGGATCGCTATCCTTTGCAATTGAGGAGCACGCCGCATGAGCCGGATGACGATACTCACCGAAGCCGAATTGCGCGCGATCGTGAAGCTCGATCTCGATGCCGTCGCCTGCGTCGAAAATGCGTTCCGCGCGCTTGCCACCTTGCCGGTGGCGATGCCGCCGATCCTGCGGCTCGACATTCCCGAGCACCGCGGCGAGGTCGACGTCAAGACTGCCTATGTGCCAGGTATCGACGGTTTTGCGATCAAGATCAGTCCCGGCTTCTTCGACAATCCGAAGCTCGGCCTGCCCAGCGTCAACGGCATGATGGTGCTGCTGTCGTCAAAAACCGGGCTGGTCGAAGCGCTGCTGCTCGATAATGGCTATTTGACCGACATCCGCACAGCCGCGGCCGGAGCGGTCGCGGCGAAACACCTTTCGCGAGCCGACTCCTCAATTGCCGCGATCTTCGGCGCCGGCGTCCAGGCCGGGCTGCAGCTCGAGGCGCTTATGCTGGTGCGGCCGATCGCTGAGGCCCGCATCTGGGCCAGGGACGCCGCCAAGGCCGAGGCTGCGGCGGACGCATTGCGCGAAAGACTAGGCATCGTCGTGCGCGCGGAGCCCGATGCGGCAAAAGCGGCGGCCGACGCCGACATCATCGTCACCACGACACCCGCTACCGAACCGCTGATCAAGGCCGGCTTCGTCTCCGCCGGCCAGCACATCACCGCTATGGGCTCGGACGCCGAGCACAAGAACGAGATCGCGCCGGCGATCCTGCGCATGGCCGATCTCTACGTCGCCGACAGCGCGAAACAGACGCGGCTGCTGGGCGAACTGCATCATGCCATCGCGACAGGTGTCATGGCAGCCGATGCCGAGATTACCGAGCTTGGCCAGATCATCGCCGGCGAAAGACATGGCCGGCGCTCGGCCAGCGACATCACCATCGCCGACCTCACCGGCACCGGCGTGCAGGACACGGCGATAGCCACGCTCGCCCGCGACCGTGCCCGAGCAGCCAACACCGGTACGATTTTCGAAAGCTGATGCTGGCCGCAAGGCCCAACAAACGAGGACCAAGAACAATGCAGCCTAATCTCAAATTCTCGCGCGGCGAATATGCGGAGCGCCTGGCCAAGACACGGAAGGCCATGGAGGCCAAGGGCGTCGATCTGCTTGTTGTCAGCGATCCATCCAACATGGCGTGGCTGACCGGCTATGACGGCTGGTCGTTCTATGTGCACCAGGCCGTCATCGTGCCGCCGTCGGGCGAACCGGTGTGGTACGGGCGCGGCCAGGACGCCAACGGCGCCAAGCGCACCGCCTATCTCGCCCACGACAACATCGTCGGCTATGCCGACCACTATGTGCAGTCGACCGAACGCCACCCGATGGATTTTCTCTCGCAGGTGCTGGCCGATCGCGGCTGGGGCAAGCTTAGCATTGGCGTCGAGATGGACAATTACTGGTTCTCGGCCGCTGCCTTCGCGTCACTGCAGAAACATCTGCCCAATGCGCGCTTCGTCGACGCCACGGCTCTCGTCAACTGGCAGCGCGCGGTGAAGAGCCCGACCGAGATCGACTATATGCGCAAGGCCGCCCGCATCGTGGAAGCGATGCACCAGCGCATCGTCGACAAGATCGAAGTCGGCATGCGCAAGTGCGATCTGGTCGCGGAGATCTATGATGCCGGCACGCGCGGCGTCGACGGTATCGGCGGCGACTATCCGGCGATCGTGCCGCTGCTGCCGTCGGGCGCCGATGCGTCGGCGCCGCATCTGACCTGGGACGACAAGCCGATGAAGTCGGGCGAGGGCACCTTCTTCGAGATCGCCGGCTGCTACAACCGCTACCATTGTCCGCTTTCGCGGACTGTGTTCCTTGGTAAACCCACGCAGGAATTCCTCGATGCCGAAAAGGCGACGCTGGAAGGCATGGAGGCTGGGCTTGCCGCGGCAAAGCCCGGCAATACATGCGAGGACATTGCCAATGCCTTCTTCGCCGTGCTGAAGAGATACGGCATCGTCAAGGATAACCGCACCGGCTATCCGATCGGGCTTTCCTATCCACCGGACTGGGGCGAACGCACGATGAGCCTGCGCCCTGGCGATCGCACCGAGCTGAAGCCCGGCATGACTTTCCATTTCATGACTGGCCTGTGGCTGGAGACGATGGGGCTCGAGATCACCGAATCCATCCTGATCACCAAGACCGGCGTCGAGTGCCTGGCCAACGTGCCGCGCAAGCTGGTGGTGAAGAATTGAGCCCGATGTCCCAGCTTCGCCCATCGCCGATCACGCCGACCGTCGACTTCGACCGCGACGGCGTGCAGCACGGATTCCTGCGGCTGCCCTACAGCCGCGACGATTCGGCCTGGGGATCGGTGATGATCCCGATTTGCGTGATCCGTAACGGCAACGGGCCGACCGCACTGCTCACCGGCGGCAACCATGGCGACGAATATGAGGGGCCGCTGGCGCTCTACGATCTCGCCCGCACGCTCGATCCAAAGCACGTCAGCGGCACGGTCATCATCGTGCCGGCGATGAACTATCCGGCGTTCCGCGCCGGCACCCGCACCTCGCCGATCGACAAGGGCAATCTGAACCGCAGCTTTCCAGGCCGGCCAGACGGCACGGTGACCGAGAAGATCGCCGACTACTTCCAGCGCGAACTCTTGCCGCGCACAGACATCGCGCTCGACTTCCATTCCGGCGGCAAGACACTCGACTTCGTGCCGTTCTGCGCCGCCCATATCCGGCCCGACAAGGTGCTGGAGGCGAAGGGCTTCGCCGCGGTCGAGGCGTTCTCGGCACCGTGGTCGATGAAGATGCTGGAGATCGACGCGGTCGGCATGTTCGACACTGCGGCCGAAGAAATGGGCAAGCTGTTCATCACCACCGAGCTTGGCGGCGGTGGGACTTCTCGCGCGAAAACGGTGCGGATCGCTCGTCGCGGGGTGCTCAATGTGCTGCGCCATGCCGGCATTGTCGCCGGTGCGGTCGAGATGCAGCCGACCCGCTGGCTGGACATGCCGTCAGGCGATTGCTTCTCGTTCGCCGAGGACGACGGGATGATCGAAACGATGATCGATCTCGGCGAGCCCGTCGAAGACGGCCAAGTCCTGGCGCGCATCCACTCCATCGGCCGCACCGGTTCCGCACCGCAGGAGATCAGGGCAAGAATGTCCGGCCTTCTGGCCGCGCGGCATTTCCCCGGACTGGTCAAGGCGGGCGACTGCACCGCAGTGGTCGCTGTGCTGGTCGATTGAAGGCGGAGCCAGCCAAACTCAGGTTTGGTCGTTCTGCCGCGCGGTATCGCCTTCGAAGCCGCAACGCCAATAGGCGACGACGAGGTGCGCGTCGCGCGGCAGCTTCCGGTCCTGCCTGAGGTAGGACCGGATGGCGCGGAAGCTCTTGTGCTCGCAGCCGACCCAGGCGAAGACGCTGCGCCCATCTTCGGGCCAAGGCACGTTCCGGACCGCGTCCTGAAGCAAAGCGGATTTGCCTGGGGCCACGCCATTCCTGTGCAGCCATTTTATGTCCAGTGTGGCCTGCGAAACCGGCTTCTGCTCTTCGTTGCCATAAGCGACTTCGATGCGGACGACGGCGTGCACGCCTGCCGGCAGCGCCTCCACTATACGGCCGATCGCGGGCAGCGCGGTCTCGTCGCCGGCAAGCAGGCACCAGTCGGCCTGAGGGATGTCGCCGCCGCCCGGGCCGGTCATCCCGACGATATCGCCGATCCGTGCATTGGCCGCGAAACGCGCGCCGGGCATGCCATCGCCATCATGCAATACGAAGTCGATATCGACCTCTCCCTTTTCGACGTCGATGCGGCGGATCGTGTAGACGCGCACATCCGGCCGCCGTTCCGCTTCGGGCCATACCGGACGGCCGTCCACGCCGGTGACCGGCCAGGCGGGTACTGCGCCATCCTTGGGAAGCAGCAGACGGACATGAAGCCCGCCCGTTGCGAAGCGTCCAAGGTCGCTTCCGGCCAGGGTCAGCCGTCGCATATGCGGTGTCACATCGGCGGTTCGCACGACGCGCATCTCGCGGAAATAGGGTAGCGGTTGCCCTGCCGCCCCGTCGCCCTGCCAGATGATGCTGGGGTTATCCGCCGCTGCGAAATGCAGCAGGTGCTCGGCGATGGAGAGCTTCACATAGGCCAGGGATGTCTCGTCTCTGCCCTCGGCAAAAACCTTCAGGCAGCGCTGGCAGGCTTCCATGCTGGCCGAGCCGAAGGCCGTGTCGATGCGGCTGCAGGCGCCGTCGACGGCGACATCGCCATGGTCGGCAAAATGCGCGCAAAGCCGCTTCATGATGTCTTGCGGACAAGACAGCATGATTTCGGCGGATGCCTTGAGGTTCCTCGGCATTTCAACCATGGCGCGGCACTCCTTTTGCGAGCAGATGGACGAGATAAGGTCCGCCAAGCAGCGAGGCGAACAGGCCGACGGGCAGTTCGTATGGAAAGGCCACCATGCGCGACAGCCAGTCCGACACGATCATCAGCAGCGCGCCGACAAGGACCGCGCCGGCGAGGTGAAGGCGGGCGCGGGCAAAGCCGATCGGCCGGGCAAGGTGCGGCGCGATGAGACCGACGAAGCTCAGTGGCCCGACGAACATCGCGGCAAGCGCGGTGAGGATTGCTGCGAGCACGATCAGCGTCAGTCGTCCGCCCGCGATCGGCAGGCCGAGTCCGCGTGCGGTATCCTCGCCGAGCGGCAGGATATCGAGCCAGCGGGCGGCGAGAAACAGCGGCAGCGTCAACAGCATCAGACACGCCAAGGCCACCCAGGCATCGGCGCCGGTCGCCTGGCTGGTCGAGCCGCTGAGCCAGCGCAGCAGGACATAGGATTGCGAATTTCCCATGGCGATCGTCGCGGTGATCACGGCGCTGCACAGCGCGCTCATGGCAATGCCGGCAAGCAGCAACCGCTCGGAGCCGAATTTCGCCCGTGCGGCAATGGTCAGCATAGCGATCAGCACCGCCAGCGAGCCGAAAACGGATCCGGCGAGTTGCCAGTCGAGCCCGGCCGTCGCGCTGACCATCAAGACCGCGGTCAGGCCGGCACCGGCTCCGGTGCCGACACCCAGCACCTCGGGGCTTGCTAATGGATTGCCGGTGATCCGCTGGATGACGACGCCCGCCACTGCCAGCATGGCGCCGGCGGCTGCCGCCACGCCGATCCGCGGCGCGCGCCAGGCGGCGAGATCGGCCAGCATCTCGCCGCCGGCGACCGACCAGCCCGCCGGTCCTCGTCCGACGATAAGCGCTACTACCGCCGCGACAAGGGTCAGCAGAAGCAACAGCAAAATGATGAACCGGCCGGCCTTGCGCGGGGACGTGCCTGATGTGCCGAGGTTCGGCCATTCGAGCAGGCGCAGCGTCGGCAGCAGCCAAAGCAGAACCGGGCCGCCCAGAAGCGCGGCGCCCGCGCCGGTTGGAATGCGTTCGCCGCCGGCGCCTGCCGCCAGCTGCACCAGCCCATCCGTCAGCCACAGCAGGATGGCGCCGATCAACGGCGCGGCCAGCAACTTCTGCCCTAGCGAACGCGCGCCTGAAAGCGTGGCGAGCGCCGGTGCTGCAAGGCCGACGAAGCCGATGACGCCGACCTCGGCGACCACCGTGGTCGCCATCCAAACGGCAAGCGCAATGACGAGGAAGCGGCTGGTGTGGCGGGCGATGCCGAGACTGCGCGCAGAAGCGTCGTCAAGGCCAAGGATCGTCAGTGGCCTGAGCAGCAGCAGGGCGGCGCCGGCGCCGACCGCCAGCCTGGTCGACAGGGCGATGGGCGGCCCCCAATCCTGCTGGACCAGCGATCCGCCGCCCCAGATGAACAGCGAGAACAGATAGTCGCCATTGGCGAGGATCAGGGCGGCGCTGATGGCGCTCGCGGTGAGCGCCACCATCATGCCGGCAAGCACGACGGAGACAGGCTCAAGCCCGCGCCGCCAGGTCAGCGACAGCACCAGCAGCACCGCAGCAGTGCCGCCGGCAAAGGCGACCGTGCCTTGCGACCGCTCCATCAGAAACGGCGCATAGACGGAGGCGGCCGTCATTGCCAGTTGCGCACCCGACGAGATGCCGAGCGTCGACGGCTCGGCCAGAGGGTTGCGCAGCACACGCTGCAGCAGAAGCCCGGACAGGCCAAGGACGGCGCCGGCCAGCACCGCCACCACCGCACGCGGCAGCGTGCTGTAGAAAAGGATGATGCGATCGAGATCGATGTCGCCCGCCGGCGCGGTCGGCCACTGCGTGCTGATGCGCCATGCGAACAGCAGCGCCGCCACCGCCGCGAGGAGGCCCCAGAGCGCGATCGGCGACAGCGCACGGCCAGCCGTGGCGCGCTCGGTCATGGCGCGGTCAACCATGAGTCTGCCCGGCAAGGGCGGCCGTCGCCAACCGGGCGAAGCGGCGTGCCGAGGGCAGGCAGCCGAAGTGATTGATCGGCTCGAGCAGGGCGACACGGCTGTTCCGGACCGCCGGCAGTGCGTTCCACAGCGCATTTTCGGGAAGCGCGCGGCCGACATCGGCCGGCAGCGGCGAAACGACGAGGATCGAGGCGTCGGGAACGCGCGCCAGCGCCTCCAGCCCGACCGGAGCGGCGGCGCTGTAGCTCGTCTCGTCGGCCCAGGCATTCTCAACGCCGAGACGCCGTAGCACGTCGCCGAACATGGAATCCCGGCCAAAGGCGCGGAAATGGCGTGAATCGCCCAGGCTGATAACGAAGACCGGCCGCCCGGAGTCAGCCGGCAGAGTAGCGCGCAATCGCGTGATTTCGACTGATGTCTCGTCGACGTAGCGTTTCGCTTCGGCCTGTCGTCCGAGCTTTTCGCCAAGCGCCAGCGTCGCCGCTTCAGCGAGCGGGTAGGGCGGCACGCCGGGCGCGTAGACCGTTTGCGCAAAGACCGGCGCGATGCGCTCGAGCATCGGGCGCTGGTATTCGTAGAAACTGGAGATGGCGACAAGATCCGGCGCGACGATGCGCAACAGTTCGTAATTGGGCGTGCCGCGCAGCCCGAGATCGGTTACCGATCGGGGCACCTCGGGTTCCACCGCCAGTTTGCGAAACTGGATGAGTTCGGTCGCCGCGACCGGCGCGATGCCAAGCGCGATCAAGGTCTCCAGCATGCCCCAGTCGATCGCCGCGACGCGCAGCGGCGCAGCCTTGGCGGCGATCGGCGGCAACATGGCCGCCATGCCAAGCGCGAGCACCCGCCGTCTGCTGGGGAGGAGGTGGATCATCACCAGGGCCTACAGCCGATAGCTACCAAGTCGTATGGGCCTTCAGCTTGAACGACCGGCCTTCGCCATAGGCACAGGTCAGAGTCGTCTGGCAGCTTGCCACATATGTTTTGTCGAAGAGATTGGTGATGTTGAGGTCGACGCCCCAGTTCTCCTTCTCGTAGCCGAGCTTCAGGTCGGCCAGCGTGACGGCCGGCACCTTCGCCGTGTTCTCGTTGTCAGCCCATGAGGAGCCGAGATGGCGTACACCGGCGCCGATCGAGATGCCGTCATACCAATCGCCGCGGAAGGTGTAGTCAACCGACGCCGAGACCATGACTTCGGGCACGATGAAAGGCGTCTTGCCGATCAGGTCTGGGTCGTCGCTCTTGGTGAAGTCGATATCATAGGCGGTTAGCGCCGCAGTCACCCTGAGATCGTCGGTGACGTTCACCTTGCCTTCGAGCTCCACACCGCGAGAGCGCAGCTCGTCGGCCTGGACCTGGGCAAAAGGATCGGTGTCGCTGGCGATGGCCACGTTCTGGCGTGTGAGGTCGAAGACCGACAGGGTGAACAGGCCATCGATGAAGGTCGGTTCATACTTGACGCCCACCTCATACTGCACGCCCTCTTCCGGCTTGAACAGGTCGCCATTCGCGTCGGTTCCGATGATCGGATTAAAGAAGGTGGCGATGCTGGCATAAGGAGTGATGCCGTTGTCGAACTCATAGGCGAGACCAGCGCGGCCGGAGAAATCGCCAACGGTGCTGCTCTGGTCGATGACGGGAAGGCCGAAGGTCTCCGAATAGTAGGTCGGGCGGTTGTCAGCTTCGAGCCAGCCGCGATCGTAGCGGCCATTCAGCGTCACCAGCCAGCCATCGCCGAAGCGAAGCTGGTCCTGCGCATAAATGCCGAGCTGCTTCTGCGTCAGATCCTGGTTGAGGTAGCTGACGCGAGGCGTCAGTGGCGAGCCATAGATCGGGTCGAACGCATCTATGGGATTGTCATAGTTTAGATCGAAGAGGCCAGACGACTGCACCTGGTCGATGTTGTAATATTTGAAGTCCACACCGACGAGAATCGTATGTTCGATCGGGCCGGTTTCGACTTTGCCCTCGATCTGGTTGTCCATGAGGAAGGTTACGACGTCGGTGTCATGGTCGAAATTTATGCGGGCCAAGTCAGTAGGCCCTCCGATGGTCGACCAGCCGTTTGGATAGACGCTCACTTCATCGATGCTCGCTGCGCCGAAGCGAGCGTTCGAGCGCACCGTCCAGTCATTGTCTAACGTGTGCTCGAACTCGTAGCCGATCGAGCCCTGTTCGCGCTTGTAGAGATCGATGGACGGTTCTGTGAAGTTGGCGTCGGGATCGATGCGTCCGTAGTTGACGCCGCCGACTATGTGATCCACCACCGTTCCGTCATAAGGCAGGAAGTTGCCGCCATTGTGGTTCTCGTCGATGTGGCTGAAATTCGCGAGCACCGTCAGCCGGGTCTGCTCGTCGGGCTGCCAGGTGATGCTTGGCGAGATGAAGCCGCGCCAGCCGTCCTGCAGATCGCTATAGGTGTCGCCGCCGGCGACGCGACCGTTGACGCGATAGCTGACCACGCCGTCGCCGGACACGTCGCCGATGTCGAAGCCGAGATAGGCCCTACCGGCGTCGTTGACGCCGGTTTCGACATAGCGCTGCCTGCCGTCGGGACGCTTGCTGACATAGTTCACGATGCCGCCCGGATTGCTGCCGCCATAGAGCACCGAGGCCGGACCTTTCAGCACTTCGATGCGCTCGATCCCGAAGGAATCGACGTAAAATCCACCGAAGCCATAGCTGAACAGCTGCAGGCCATCCATGTAGATGCCGGTGTCCGTCGCCTGGAAGCCACGGATGAAAATCCAGTTGGTGTCGCTGTCGGGGCCGAAGGGCTGCGTGAAAACGCCGGCCGTATATCGCAGCGACTCGTCGATCTTCTGCGCTCCCTGATCGTCGATTTCCTGCCGTCCGATCACCGAGACGGATTGCGGGATCTCGGTGAGTTTGGTCGCGGTCTTGGACCCGGTCTTTGTCTCCTTGGCAACGACGCCGTCGACCGGTCCGGTCGCGCTGTCGCCGGCCTCGCCCTCGACCACCACGGGTTCTAGCTGGGTGTTGTTTTGCTGGGCGAACGCGCTCACGGGCGGAATCAAAGCGAGGGCGACGCCCGCCAACAGCGGCTTCATCCGGCAGATTCTGTTCATAAGGCAAACCCCAGGGTTCTCGAACGCATATACCTGACTGTTTACCTCAGCTTATGTCGGGGTCATTGGATGGATTTGCGCAGTTTGTCGGTTTTTGTCCCAAAAGGCCGATATTGCGATTTCATGTTGCGGAAATCTTGCCGCGCCTGCCGGCACTCTTCATCCACGCACCAGGCGTCAATCCGACGACGGATTTGAACACTCGCGTCAGATGGGCCTGATCGAAAAAGCCGGTTGCTTCCGCGATATCGCCGAGTGATGCGGATTCATGCGCCATCATTGTCTGAATTTTTCGAACCCGTGCCTGCATCTGCCAACGGTGCGGCGGTATACCCGTAGCCGCCTTGAACGCGTGGCTAGTTGCGGTTTCCGACAGGCCGGTCAGCGCGGCCAGATCGGCGAGACGGATCTTGCCCAGGCAATGCGCGTCGATGTAGTCGGTGACCAGGCGCAGTTTTCGACGAGACAGCGGCGAGCGCCGCCGCTGTCGGCCCGGTTGGCCGATCTCGAAAAGTCCGGCGAACAATGCGTTCAGCAAGCCCTCGCCGTAGAGATCGT
Source organism: Mesorhizobium mediterraneum (assembly GCF_002284565.1). Classification (GTDB taxonomy): domain Bacteria; phylum Pseudomonadota; class Alphaproteobacteria; order Rhizobiales; family Rhizobiaceae; genus Mesorhizobium; species Mesorhizobium mediterraneum. The sequence goes on from NZ_NPKI01000046.1 coordinate 393,196, forward strand.
GCATCGGCTGGCCGCTGTTGCATTCGGCCGCGATCAGGCCGGCAAGCATGGCGATCCGGTCGTCGCGAAACTGAAACCGCGCCACATGCAAGGCGTCGCGGTCCAGGCTGCCGCCGAAACGGCGCGTCAGCGCTGCCTCGTCGAAGTGCAGATCGAGGTGCTTGATGCGGTGCAGGCCCTCGACCCTGCCTCTGATGGGGACCCCGGCCGGTATATAGGCCATCGAAAATGCCCGGTCGTGACGGCGCAATTCGCCCTGCGAACCCTCGACGAAAAAGGCGCCGTCGCCATCCACATCCAGCGCGACAAAGAGCCGGGGGTCGGGAGAGACATAATAGCCTCCCGCTTGCTCCCCGCACGCAACGTCCCAGAGGTCGGCGACGACGCCGTCCCAGACATGCCCTTTCAGGCCGCCAATGACGGAAAAACCTTGGATGCGACTTTCCATGCGTGGTGCGAAGGCCACTTCCCGTTTCCCTGTAGTGCCATGAACCATTCGCCTTGATATATATCATGATGGAAATTATCAAGTTTTACTGGAAGGCAACAACGGGCAATCGCTTCACGGTTTGGCGAAAGCGGAAGCGACATCCGATCTCCCTCGCAAGGGCAGGGTCATCGCAGGTGGAAAGCCGAGGCTTTCGCTCTACGATGTACCCCCACCCCTAACCCCTCCCCACAAGGGGGAGGGAGACTTCAGTTGGCGCTGACCTCGGCAAATTGCCTGCCTTTCGGCGGCAAAGGGAAAGTAAGGGCAGCGGCAGCGTTCCCTCCCCCTTGTGGGGAGGGTTAGGGTGGGGTCCATCTTCGCAAGAATCCAAATGCGATTGCCCTGCTCGCAAGGGGGAGATCGGCTGCTTCGCCGATGGCGAGCTTTTGGACTCTAATTTCGCGTTGCTTCGAGACGCGCGCGAAATTCCTCGAACTCCGCTTCGGTAATGCCGGCGACTTCAGCGTCGCTGGGATAGCCACCGCCGGCAACTTCCTTGCGGAACCCCGACAGCGCCTCGATCCGTGCGTCCCTGACAGCTTGGTGCAAGGCAGCCAGATTGCCCCAGGCACGCGCGTGGCGTGGCAGGCGGGTGCTCTCACCGCAAATGTCGGAGGTGAACAGGAAGATGACATCCGCCTCGGTGCCCGAGCCGAGCGACACGGTGACCAGCGAGGTGCGGCGGTTGATTTCCGCCATCACCTGAGCCGGGATGACTTCGCACTCGACGGCGAAGGCGCCGGCATCCTCGAGCCGCCGGAAACGGTCCCACAATTCCAGCGCCTCTACGGCGGTCTTGCCGACCGCCCTGATGCCGCCGACCCAGGTGGATTTGCGCGGCACGAAGCCGAGATGCCCCATGACCGGAATCTGTTCATCGGCGAGCAGCCGGACGCTGTCATAGCCGCGCCCGGTGATCACTGCATCGGCGCCGGAGGTGATGGCGCGAAAGGCCGTGCGCAGGATCTCGTCGCCGGTGACGGCTTCGGCGAAGCCGAGGGCTGCGGTGACGAAGACGCGGCGCGACCCTTCACGCACGCGCAAAACGTTGGCGGCGCGGCAGACGACCATCTCGACGCCGGCGGCCTCGGCAGCTGCCGCCTCATCCGCCGTTTCCGCCGTCACCTGGGCGACATGGCGCCCGGTCCCCTTGAGCGCGCGCAGATCCGCGACGGTTACACTGCGCTCGACCTCGCGGCCGCCGAAATCAAAGATGCGCGGCATCTCAGCCTTTCAGCTTCTTGGCGTAATAGTCCGGCGCGACGACACCCGGCTTGGAGAACCAGGCCGGCACGTCGACGCCGGAATAAAGCAGGATGTTGCCCCACGGATCGAAGGCGCCGGTGCGCACGATAACCTTCGCCTTTGCCGCCATCTCGCCGAGGATGGTCTCGTGCTTGGTGGTCTCGAAATCGGCGTCGGGGAACAGCCGCTTCAGCTTGGCCAGCAGCGGCGCGTTGTGCACTGGCAGCGTATCGGCATAGCCAACACGCTCGGCGATGAAATTGGCTGCGATCGGCGCCAGCACGGTTTCGAGATCCGGCACGTCAGGCGAGATGGCGAGGTCGATGCGCCAGGCGGTCGAGGGGATCGGAAAGCCTGCATCGCAGACGATCATCAGGTCGCCATGACCCATCGAGGCGATGGCGTGCGCCAGTTCGGCATTGAGCAGCCGGTTTCGGTTCATGTCGCTTCCTTCCATGTTGTCTTGAGGGCCTGGGCGTAGAGCGCGTCAGCCTTGGCCCGCTGAGGCAGGCCGGGAATGACGCCGAGCTCGGTGCAGGCGATCGCGCCACAGACGACGCCGAAGCGGACAGCGTCGACGATGTCGCGGCCTTCGGCGAGCGCCACCGCAAAGCCCGAATTGAATGCATCGCCGGCGCCGGTCGTGTCGACGACGGTGACCGGCACTGCCGGCACCATCACATCGAGCTCGTCGGTCAGGATCAGCGCGCCACTCCGGCCCAAGGTCACCACCACGTTGCCGACGCCGCGGCGGCGCAACTCGCCAGCGAGCTCGCGCGATGAGCGTGGATCGTCGGCCGGCAGGCTGAGCAGAATGCGCAGCTCGCTCTCGTTCGGCGTCAGATAGTCGACGGAGGCGAAGATCGCGTCGGGAAGCTGGCGCGCCGGTGCGGGATTGAGGATCGTGCGGGCGCCATGCTTGCGGCCGAGCTCCATGGCGCGGGCAGCGGCAGCGATCGGCACTTCGAGCACCGTCATGACGACGTCGCTCTCGGCGATGCGCCGTTCGCCCAAGTCGACGGTCTCGGCATCCATCAGCTCGTTGGCGCCCATGTCGAGGATGATGAAGTTCTCGCCCCTGTCGTTGAGGATGATAAAGCCGACGCCGGTGGCGCGCTCCGCACGCGTCGTGACCAGGCTCGAGTCGACGCCTTCGGCGGCGTAGAGATCGGTGGCGATGCCGGCCAGCTTGTCGGTGCCGATGATGGCGAGCAGCGACGAGGCGGCGCCCAGCCTTGCGGTGGCGACGGCCTGGTTCGAACCCTTGCCGCCCGGCCCCATGTCGAAATCGGTGCCGAGCATCGTCTCGCCGAAAATCGGCAGCTTGGGCGCCCGCATGGTCAGACCGACCGCGAAACTGCCGACGATTGTGATTTTGGGTGGTGTCATCAATGCCCTCGTTCAGGACGCCATGGCGCGGGCCAGGATCGCTTCCTCGTTGATGCCGGCGCCGGTCAGTTCACCCGAGATCCGGCCGTTGCGCAGCACCAGAACGCGTTCGGCGTTCATGATCAATTCCGGAATCTCCGACGAGATCATCACCACCGCCACGCCTTCGCCGGCGATGCCGCGCAGGATGGCATAGATCTCGGCCTTGGCGCCAACATCGACGCCGCGCGTCGGCTCGTGCAGGACCAGCACGCGTGGATTGGTGACGAGGCTACGCCCGAGGATGATCTTCTGCTGGTTGCCGCCCGACAAAGTCGCCAGTTTCTGCCCGAGATGTGAAATGCGCGCGTCGAGCCGGGCGACCTGCGCGCGGGCTTCGCGGCCGACCGCGCCGCGCCGCATGAAGCCGGCGAGCGAAAAGCGCGGCAGCGAGGCCGAGACGACATTGTTGGCGACGCTCATCGACAAAAGCGCGCCCGCGCCGCGCCGGTCCGCCGGTACCAGCGCCATGCCGTTGCGGATCGAGGCGTGCGGGTCGGCTGCGCGCAACTCCTTGCCGTCGATGGTGATGCGACCGCTGCGGCCGCATAGTCCGAACAGGGCCTCGCCGAGCGTGTCCTTGCCGGAATCGGGCAGGCCGCCAATGCCGAGGATTTCGCCCGCGCGGGCGCTAAAACTCAGCTCATCCAGCCCCGGTGCGGTCAGCTTCTCGACGGAGAGCACGATCGGCGCGGCATCCGACCGCGCCTCGGGTTGCAACGACCACTGGGTCGCGGTGTCGAGCTCGCGGCCGACCATGGCGCGGATCAGCCGGTCTTCCGACAGGCCGTCATTGTCCAGCGTCTCGATGGTGCGCCCGTCGCGCATCACGGTGATGCGGTCGGCAAGGTCGAGCACTTCCTTCAGATGATGTGAGACGTAGATGACGGTGACGCCCTCGCTGCGCAATTGCCTGACGATATCGAACAGCCGCTCGCTCTCGCGCTTGGAAAGCGCCGAATTGGGCTCGTCGAGGACAAGCAGGCGGGCACGCTGGCGGATGGCGCCGGCAATCTCGACCAGCTGCATTTCGGCCACGGAAAGCCGGCTAACCTTGGTGTCGGGGTCGAGCTTGCCCATGCCGAGGCGGGTCAAGGCGGCGCGCGCCTCGCGCCGCATCTCCTCGCGCGGCACCAACGACACGGCCGACCGCGCCGCCATGTCCGACATCATGATGTTGTCGGCGATGGTCAGCGTCGGGCAGAGCGCCAGTTCCTGATAGACCACGGTGATGCCGGCGGCCCGGCTGGCCAGCGGCGAGGCGATGGTGGCCTCCTCGCCGTCGATGCGGATTTCACCGCCGTCCGGCTGCAGATCGCCGGCAAGGATGTTCATCAAGGTCGATTTGCCGGCGCCGTTCTCGCCGATGACGGCATGCACCTCGCAGGGGCGGAAATCGACGGAAATGCGGTCGAGCGCCAGCACCCCGGGAAACCGCTTGGTCAGGCCGGAGATCTCGACGATGGGGGCAGGGCTCTGTTGCTCTGTCATGGGCTGGCTGGACGAAGAGCTGCCGACCCAAGGCCGGCAACTCCCGTCACGCTGGCTTGTTACTTCTTGGCGACCTCGGCGATGTTTTCCTTGGTGTAGACGCCGACGCCGGTGTCGAGATTCTCGATCGGCTGACCCTTGAGGAACTGGACGATCAGGTCGACCGCGGCAAAGCCCTGCTTCTCCGGCGCCTGGTCGATCGTCGCCTCGACATTGCCGTCCTGGACGAGTTGCACCGTCTGGTCGAGCAGGTCGAAGCCGACCACCTTGACCTTGTCGGCCGCGTTGTTGCGCTCGACCCAGGTGCCGGCGGCCGGCGTCGAGCAGCATTCGAGCGACAGCACGCCCGATATCGCTGGGTTGGCCAGCATGGCGTTCTCGATTGCCGCATAGATCTTCTGCGGATCGGTGCCGGTGTTGAGCGTTGAGACCACCTCGATGCCGGGCTCGGCGGTGAGCGCCTCGCGCGCGCCCTTCTCGCGGTCGAGCGACCACTGGGCGGCGGCGTCGATCGTGGTGATCATCACCTTGCCCTTGCCGCCCAGCACCTTGGCCATTAGCTTGCCGGCCTCGCGGCCGGACTGGACGAGGTCCTGGCCGGCGAAGGCGAGGCGCTTGCTTTCGGGATTGTCGGTGTTGAAGGTCACGACCGGGATGCCGGCGGCGATGACCCGGTCGATCAGTGGCGCCAGCGCATCGGTCGAGACCGACGAGATAGCAAGTCCGTCCATCTTGCCCATCAGCGTCTCGATCTCGCTGATCTGGCCGTCGGCGTCGGCGCCGACGGGGCCGATGAATTGAGCGCCGACCTTGTCCTCCTTGGCGGCGCGCTCGACCCCGGCCTTCATGAACGGCGCGAATTCGTTGGAGACGTCGTGGTAGGAGACGTAGATGTCGAGCGGCTCGCCGGCGGCGATCTTGGCCTTGATGCGGTCGGCCAATGCGAAATCGGCCAGCTTGGCGCCGGCATGGGCCGACAGCGGCAACAGGCTGAGCGCGGCTGCGAGAATGACATGTCTGAGTTTCATGGATAGTCCTCCCTGTTGTTGGCCTTTTGACTGGCCTGTTGCTTTGGTTTTCCTGCTTCAGCTCGGCCGGCGCGTGCTCCATTTGTCGATGCCGACCGCTATGATGATGACCAGACCGATCATCAGTTCCTGGACGAAAGGCGATACGCCCATCAGCACCAGTCCGTTGCGCATCACGCCGATGATCAGGACGCCGAGAATGGTGCCGAGGATCGTGCCTTCGCCGCCCGAAAGCGAGGCGCCGCCGACGATCGTCGCGGCGATGACGTCGAGTTCCAGGCCGAGACCGGTGCGTCCGGCCTGACCGCTTGGCAGGAAGGCCAGGCTCAAAATGCCGGCGAAGGCCGCTAGCACGCCCATCAGCACGAAAGCGCAGATCTTGACCGAGTTGACGGAAATGCCTGAAACACGCGCGGCCTTGGCGCTGCCGCCGACGGCGTAGACCCGGAATCCGAAATTGGAGAATGACAGCACCACCCAGGCAAGTGCTGCGATGATGACGAAAAACACCAGCTGCATCGGGATGATGCTGAATAGATAGCCCTGGCCCATGAAGCCGAACGTCTGCAGGACCTCGGGCAGGGCGCCGTTGCGGGCGTTCACCGTCACCGGCTGGCCGTTGGTCAGGATGAGGGCAGCACCGCGCACGATCGACAGCATGCCGAGCGTCGCAATCAGCGACGGCAGCCGGCCATAGGTGGAAAGCACGCCGTTGACGAGCCCGATGGCGACGCCGGTGAGCAGGCCGACGCCGATCGCCGGTAGAAGCGCCCAGCCGGCGATGATCAGCATGCCGGTGGCGAGGCCGGAGAATGCGTAGGTCGAGCCGACCGACAGGTCGACCTCGCCGGCGATCAGCACGAATGTCATGCCGACCGCCATGATCCCGAGCAGTGAGATCTGGCGACCGACATTGAGCAGGTTCAGCGACGTCAGGAACCCGTCGGTGGCGAAGGACAAAAACAGGCATAGCACGAGCAGCGCGATGAACACGCCAGCTTCGCGCGCCCGCAACAGCCGCGCCAGCGTCAATCGGTCCGCGGCTGGCGCGCGCGCGCCGGTCCTGACCGCATCGGCCATACAGCATCCTCCCTGTGTGTGGCGAACCGCCGGTCACGACCGGCACCGCCACTCCTCTTCCGGTTCCATCCTCGACCCGAACCGAGCTCGTGTGCGGGTCGATGCATGAGAGCCTATTCCCAAACAGAATCAGGATGCGGCTCTATCTCCCCTGCCTTTCCACGATCTTTCCAATCATGGTTGGTGCGGGCGCGATCGCCCGTGCCTTGCTGTCGACGTCAGGACGCCTTGCGGAACGAACCGGCAGGCACCTTATGCAATTCGTCGTAATTTCCGTATTCGCGCACCTTCTTGAACGGCGCGTTCTCGATGGCGTTGTAGGAGCAGATATAGCCCCAGCGATAGGTGTCCGAACGATTGGCGTCGGAGCGGTGCAGCAGATTGCCGTCGAAGATCAGCGCGTCGCCGGCTTCCATCTCGACATAGATATGCTCGTAGCGCTTCAGCGCCGCTTCCAGATGCTCCTGCTCGACATTGGTCTGGTCGTTCTCGCGGATGTGGTTGAGGCGGCCGAGCTTGTGCGAACCCTTGAGCACCTGCAGGCAGCCATTTTCGCGGGTCGCCTTGTCGAGCGCGACATAGATGCTCATCATCTCCGGCGCGAGGCAGCCGTAATTGTACCAATAGCCGAAATCCTGATGCCATTCCCAGGCGCCGCCCTCATTGGGTTGCTTCATCGTCATCTTGTGGCTGTAGAGATAGATGGGTTTGCCGACGGCATCCTGGGCGAGATCGACCATGCGCTCGTCGCGCGCCAGAAGACCGTATTTGTCGTCCTCGGCCTTGGTCCACATCTTCAGGAGGGTGGTCTTGCCTTCCTTGTCGCCCTTGGCCATGACGGCTCCGCTCCTGGTCTCCGCCTCGAGCTGCCTGCGTGCGTGGTCACGAAAATCGTCCACCTCGGCCACGCTCAGCAGCCCCTTGCGGATAATGTACCCGTCGCTGATGTAGTGTTCCGTTTCTTCCTTGGTCATCGCGAGCATCGTCTTGCCTCCCTGGTCTTCGCGAACGGGCCCTCAGTGGCGCGATGCGCCTCGAGGGCCTTGGGAAGAGCGGGTCCATGCAACTGAATGCCGACCTCGCCTGCCTCTTGAAAGCAACCTTAGCGGTGCTTGGCAGGGAACAAAATGGACAGCACCGCGCAGTTTTTGTATAAAACGCGCATGCGAGGAAGAACGTCGGTTCTCGAGAGTTTCCACTATGTGCCGGCGGCCGGATGGACGCGCACGGCGTTTAGCGTGCTGCGCGCCGGCAAGGTCGCCGCGGCGCCGGATTACCGGATAGAACGCGCGACCTATCCCGGCCAGGACATCCTCTATTGCCTGTCGGGCCACGGTATCGTGGAGACGTTGGGACAGCGGCTGGAGGTGCGGCCGGGCCAACTGGTGTGGATGGCCAACGAGGCGCCGCATGTGCATGCCGCCGACGAGCACGATCCGTGGAGCCTGCTCTGGTTCAGGCTCGACGGCCCGGACCCGGGGATCCTGCGGCGCAAGCTGTTCGGAGAGGGGACCTTGCGGGCCGTGTTCCCGGAAGCCATGAGTCCAGTCGCGTGGTTCGAGCGGCTGTTTGCCGCGTTGCGGCGGCGCGACGCCAGCCTTGATTTCAGGCTCAACCAACTGGTCGCCGAATTCGTGCTTTTGGTCGACCGGGCGCTCGCCGGCTCCGGTCCTGATGATTTGCCGAAGCCGCTAGCCGCTGCCCTGGACGCCATGCGCGGTGAACCCGGCTTCGCCTGGACGGCACCCGACCTGTTCGCCGTTACCGGGCTCGGTCCCTCGCAGATCCGGCGGCTGTTCCAAAAACATCTGCGGACAAGCCCGCATCAGTGGCTGATGCGCGAGCGGCTGATGCAGGCGCAATCGCTGCTGGTGCAGAGCGACCAGAAGCTGGCCGAGATCGCCGAAGCCTGCGGCTTCTGCGACGTCTATCATTTCGGGCGCGAGTTCAAGCGCTCGGTGGGAATCTCGCCGGCCGCCTGGCGCCGCAGCGAATTAAGCGCCGGGCCGGGACATTAGCTGGAACGTCGACTGATCAAAACGTGCTCGGTCGGGCCCTCACAGGACCTTCTGCCGGAACTTCGAATGACAGCTTGAGCAATCCTGCAGGATAAGATGCAACAGGTGCTCGGCAGGAGCCTTGGCAGGATCGGCTTGCGCCGCTGCCGGCCGCTTGCCAAGCAGACTGCCGCCGCCCATCGCCGGGCCGGTACCCATCCTCATGTCGTCGGTGATGCTGGCGGGCGCCCGCTCGGCCTTGGTGGCAAGCGTGGTGGCCAGCGTCCCGATGTGACGGGCCAGAGCCTCGAATTCCGAACGGGCTTGATCGATTTCCAACTTGGCGCCCGAAGGCGCGCCCAATGTCGCGCTCGGAAATTCCGTGATAAGCGTAGGGCCGGTGCGGGCGCGGATGGTCTCGGCCGCCGCCTTGAACGCCGCGGCGTCATAGGCCAGCTTGCCGTCGAACATCGCGGCGATCGTTTTCGCGGCGGCGGCCATCTCCTTCATCGAGGACTGGCGCGTCGCAATGATTGGGTCAGGTCCAGCCGCGGCCACCACCGCGGAGGCGCAGGCAAGCGACAGCATCACGGTGGCGGCGGTCCATTTCACTGAACCAGGCCTTCTCCCGCCAGTTCGTCGATGATCGGGCAGTCCGGCCGCTCGTCGCCATGGCAATGCTCAACCAGATGATGCAGCAGGCCGCGCAATCCCACCAGCTCGGCGATCTTCCTGTCGATCTCCACGAGCTTGGCTTTGGCAATGGCCTTCACGTCGGCGCTGTCGCGGTCCCTGTCTTGATAGAGCGACAGCAACTGGCGGCACTCGTCGACCGAAAAACCCAGGCTGCGCGAGCGCTGCAGAAATCGCAAGCGGTGGATGTCGTCTGCCGAATAGTCACGATAGCCATTCTCCGTCCGGGCCGGGCGCAAAAGCCCGATGTCCTCGTAGTAGCGTATCGTCTTGGACGGCAGGCCGGATTTTTCGGATGCGATACCAATGTTCATGATGAAAATCTCCTTGGTCAGTGGGAAAGTAAACCTTCCTGTAGCTAGAAGGTCAACCCGGGTGTGGCAATTTGGATGCCCCGCCGCAGCCGTCCCGCAGGTTCGGCGCGTCCACGATCTGCTCGTCGGTAAAACCGTGCTTGCGGACTGGGAATTTCACCTGTCCGCGATCCTTTCTCCTATCGCGGTCCTGTCGCTCTTCGGGTCGCGATCGTCAGCCCCGTCAGCTTCGCAGGTATTTGAGGAGCGCTGCAATCACGAGCACAAGGGCGACAAGCACCAGGACCCATGTGAGCCCCATGCCGCCCATCATCCACATACCCATTGGACCATTCATCATTGCGGTCGCCTCTATGGTCGGTGGAAGCCCGCCCTCGCCGGTGAGCATCGGCGATTCCGATGGGAATTAGTTCGTCGTAAATTTCGGTCAAGACGAATGGTGCCTCAGAACATGCCCTTGATTTTCGCCCACCACCCCGTTTCCTTCTCATGGTGCGGGCGCTCGACATTGTTGGTCAGCGCGTTGACGAAGGTGACAAGATTGACCGCCGCGAAACTCAGGCCGTGGAAATTCGCGCGCCAATGGCCTTGTTTGTCGATCACATGCGTGACGGTGCCGTGCATCTGGTAACCGCCATCGGTCAAGGCGAACTTGTGGCCGAAGGCTTCCGCGAGCTTCCGGGTCGCATCCTCAGGCTGACCCGCGGTCGTGGTCAGGAACAGCCAATTGACCGGGTCGACCCCGTGCGCCGGTCCGTAATTGCGCAGCACGTCCGGCGTGTCCCTCGTCGGGTCGGTGGTGATGGTCACAAAGCTGACCTGGTCCTTCATCGGCGTGGCATTCACCATCGTCTGGATCTCGGCGATCTTCTCGGCATGCAGGGGACACACATCCGGGCACGATGTGTAGATGAAGTGGAGGACGACGACTTTGCCGCGCAAATCGGCCAACCGCACGACACGCCCGTCGGCGGTACGCAGCGTGAAATCGGGCGCCGGTCTGTCGAGCGTCTGGAAATATTTCTCGTCGCTCTGAAGCATGGCATCGACTTCGTCGAGCGAGTGCGCTTGCGCCGGATACGCAAAGCCCGCGATCAGCGCCGCGATGGCAATTACGCGTAGCAGCAAACGCCTGCTTTCGTTCAAAGCCGGCGCGACGCGGCGAGCCTTTGGCCCGGACATATCTGTTCCTTTCTCACTTGGCAGCGATGCGGCTGCGGATGAAGTCGACCATGTCGGGCGCGTCCCATTCCGCCGGGCCGATCAGCCGGCCGATTTCCTTGCCGTCGCGATCGATCAGCAAGGTCGCGGGAAGGCCGACGGTGCCGATGGCGAACATGGCCTTGCCGGAGGTATCGATATTGAGGGCGAGATGCTCGATGCCGATCTCGGCGAAGAACTTTTTCACGATGTCTGGGCCAGCGCGGTCCATCGACAGCGCGACGACCTCGAAATCCGGCCCGCCGAGTTCGGCCTGCAGCCGGTCGAGCGTCGGCATCTCCTTCCGGCAGGGCGCGCACCATGTCGCCCAGATGTTGAGCAGCACGATTTTGCCGGAAAAATCGGCAAGGCTTCGGGGTCGACCATCGCCGTCCTCGAAGCTGATTTCTGGCACCGGCACCGGGGTTTCGTGAACGGCAAAATTCTGCGGCGGTTCGGAAGCCGATGCCGACCGCGAAAACACCAGCAGCATGCCAACCAGGGCCATGGCCAGTTTGCTCATGGTCACGACTGTTTTCACCGCGTCGCGTAGACGGTCGGCGCCTTGCCGTCCTTTGTGAAGGCGTAGATCGTCCAGGTCCCTGACTTCTCGCCGCCCATGCCGGGCGCGCCGGTCGGCATGCCGGCCAGGGTGATGCCTGATATGGCGGGGCGTTCCGTCAAAAGCTTCCTGACGATGTCGATCGGCACTAGGCCGTCGATGACATAGCCGTCAACCATCAGCGTGTGGCAGCCTTCGAGGTCGGCGGGGACGCCGGCATCGCTGCTGATCTGCGACAGATTGTTGACCGGCTTGATGTCAACCTTGAAGCCGTTCTGCTCGAGATAGGCGGCATAGGACTCGCAGCAACTGCATTGCGGGTTCTTGTACATCACCGCTTCGATCGTGGCGGCGACCGCGGGCAGCGGCGTTGCGATCAGCGCGGCAAGGGCGGCGAGGCGGTAGGTCAGTTTCATTGCAGTTCTCCTTCGTTGAACGAATGGATTCAGGTTACGCGGAAGACGGTCATCAGGCCGGCCATCTGGTGGTCGGCGACATGGCAGTGCAGCATCCAGTCGCCGGGATTGTCGGCGACGAAGGCGCATTCGATCGTATCTTTTGGGGCAAGCAGCACCGTGTCTTGCCATTGCCGGTGCGGCACCGACGAACCATTGCGCGACAGCACCGACATGCTGAAGCCATGGATGTGCATCGGATGCCACCAAGCGGTTTCGTTGCGCATGGTGAGATGACAGGTCGTGCCGCGTCTCAGCGTGAATTGCGGCGCCATGCCGGCGTGGCCGTCGCCGGTCATCGACGTGCCGTTGATCGCCCAGGCGGCCTCGCCATTCATACCGGGCATCCCCATGCCCATCATGCCGCCGACGCCGGCGAGCTTGCCACCACCCATCATGCCGCCTTGCAGCACGATCTCCTGGCGCTCGGCCCCGGCGAGATCGGGGGCCGGCAGCGGATTGCGCGGCAGGCCGACAGGCGCGTCGAGAGGATGCGCGCGCAGCGGCGGCGCCTCGTCATAGGCGAGCGTGGTCAGTGTGTAGGCGAGGCCATCATAAAAATCGTCGATCACGGCGTAGCGCTTGCCCGGATCGCCCTGCATGTCGAGCATCACATCGATGCGCATGGCCGGCGCGAGCACAAGGCGCCCGCTATCCGGTTCGTGCGGGTCGCAGGGCTGGCCATCGATCGCGACGACAACCGGGCGATGACCTTCGAAGCGCAAGGCCATGATGCGGGCGAGCGACGCATTGGCCAGCCGCAGCCTGATCCGTTCGCCCGCTTTCACCAATTGGTCGGCCGGCACCGTGCCGTTGATGGTGACGACGTTGCCGACGCGGCCGGACATCGCCGCATCCATCATGTTGCCGAAGCCGGCAGCGATCTGCCCATCCTTGGCAAGTCGCCAATCCTGCAGCAGCCACAAGAGATCGCGGTCGACGGCGACCGGCTCGGCCTCCTCGACGATCAGTGCGCCGGCAAGGCCGCGGCCAAGTTGCACCAGGCTGTCGGCATGAGGATGATACCAGAAGGTGCCGGCATCGGGCGGCGTGAACTCATAGACGAAGCTCTCGCCCGGCTTGATCGGCTTCTGGGTCAGGCCTGGCACGCCGTCCATCGCATTTGGCAATCGTATGCCATGCCAATGAACCGTAGTGTCCTCGTCGAGCCCGTTGTCGACGACGATACGGGCCGGCTCTCTTTGCCGCAGGCGCAGCGTTGGGCCGGGAACTGTCCCGTCATAGGCCCACACTGGGGTTTGCGGGCCATCGGTGCCGGTGAGCCGGGCCTGGCTCGGCGCGACCTTGATCCGGCGTTCCTCCGTGGCGGATGCCCGTACCGGACGCATCGGTGCGGACGCGGCAACCCCCGCCGCCGCAATGAGAAACCCGCGGCGTGAAATCAAATGATGGAAATCGGAATGCACCCTTATGCCCTTTGCGATCTCGGTCGACGGCGAGCATCTCGACATCGATTGACCTGCTGTCCGCGCCCGCTACGCCACAATGAGCGCAGTGGGCGATCGAGCGCCGACAATCAGCCGCAGGACGGCTGAAACGGCGTCAGATCAGATCGCTTGTCTTGGAGGGTATGGGTCGGGCAGGGAACTTCGCCCGTGAAGAAGCGGGGTCGGTAGCGCCAACGGCTCCTGCATCCGCGCAACTATCCTCATGGCGATGCCTTGCGGCAGCACCGCGAGCACCGGTGCGATGCAGGTCGGCGGGCAATGCATAGGATCGCCTTTGTCGCCGGCTCCTTTGGGGCACGCCTTGCAGTCGCCAGCCATGTCGGACGACATGGCCGTGTCCGCGTCGGAGTGCATGACCATGGCTTTGTCCGACGTCGTCGTCATCATCTGCGCCGACATGACGCTCGCCTGAGCGCCGGCAAGGCTGAACCCGGCGGTCAGGAAGACCGCGAGCAGCATGACAAGCAATTGCTTTGCCGACCGGCGTGCCATCATGCGCATAGGCTGGCCTCAAAGTGCGGCTTTTGCAAGTCCCAATGCCCTGACATCAAGACGAGAAAGAAGCCTTGGCTTCATACCGCTCACGCAATTTGGCGACCGGCTTCGAGAGTTCGCAACCCCCAGCGGACCGATGCGACGCAATTGCTGGCGTGCGCAGATCAACATCGTGCTTTGCTTAAACGATCGGGCGATTGGAATCGGAACACTTGCAGCAGGAAAACGCGTGACACAGCGGCGTCAGCTAGCGCTGCGGTATGGGTTTCGGAGTAGATCCAAGTGACTACTTAGTCCTGCGTCGCCTTTTCGCTAAAGGCGAATGTTAACGAAGGCCAAGGAAGCTGAGTATCGCTATTACGATAACGACGGCCCCAACCAGCCAGATGATATTGTTCATGACAGCTCTCCTTTGTCTTTTCCGCGAATCCCGGGCAGCTGGACATAATTTGTGGAACGCCTGCTCGGCATTCTTGTTCCAATAGCCGCCCTCAGGACCGGGAGGCCCGCGCCTCTGGAGGAGCGCGGGCCGACCGGGGTACGGGCCCCGATCCAGCAGCCAATATCCGGGAGATACCCGCTGTCATCCTACAACTGTTAGTATGCGCTAATGTTCCGTCGATGCAGGAAAAAGACGGTGCCCGGTGGGTGCCGGACGCAAGGCGCCTCGGCCCGCGGCTCGCATCTGCCAGAAGCGCGGGCTCTCCCGTCGACGCCTCGGCGATGGAGCCTATATTGCTAGTGCCGGCGAACCGCAGCATCGCTTTGCAACAGCGTGTGCCGAATCTCGGGATGAAATCAGTTTTCGGAAACGTTTATCGAACAACGCTCCATCCTTGGTGAGCAAAGACCCTCCGGCGGTGGCCTCACGTTACACCGTGCATACGCCGAGGAGACAGAATATGCCGGCCAAAGCCTATATCAACCGGATCGCGACAGCGGTGCCGGAGCACGAGGTTCATCAATTCTATCTGCGTTTCGCGGCCTCCATGCTTGTGGCCGATCGCCGAAGAATTTTCGAACGCATGGCTGATCTCGCCGGCATCGAGCGCCGCTATTCCTGCTTTGCACCCGCTGGCGACCCCGAAGGACCATCAGCAGATCTGGCTGGGACTTTTATCCGGGGCGCCTTTCCTGGAACGGCCGAGAGAATGGCAATGTTCGGAGATGCCGCGCCTGTTCTGGCGCAAAAAGGCGTCGACGGATTGGAGCTTGGCGATGACGCTCGCCGCATCACTCATCTCGTCGTTACTACCTGCACCGGTTTTTCGGCGCCGGGCATCGACCTGGATCTGGTTGCGCGATGCGGCCTGCCGGACAGGGTCGAACGCACGATGATTGGTTTCATGGGATGCTACGCGGCGATCAACGGTCTCAAGCTTGCCCGCCACATCGTCCGCTCCGACCCTCGCGCCAAGGTCCTCCTGGTCAATATCGAACTCTGCACGCTGCATCTGCGCGAAACGACCGAACTGGAAAAGCTGCTGTCGTTCTGCCTCTGGGGCGACGGCTGCGCGGCCGCGCTCGTCACCGCAGAGCCGGCCGGCGTCGAGCTCGAGAGCTTTCATTGTATCGTGGCGCGTGAGCGGCGTGACCTGATGAGCTGGAGCATTCGCGACCACGGCTTCGAGATGGTTCTTTCCGGCCAGGTCCCCGCAGCGATTCATGAAGCGTTGCGGAGCAACCAGGACGCCATCCTCAGCGGCCGGACAGCGGAAGCGGTCGACCTTTGGGCCGTGCACCCGGGTGGACGGTCGGTTCTCGACGCCGTCGAAAGGGCTCTGAAACTCGCGCCCACCGCGCTGGAGCCATCGCGCGAGGTGTTGCGCCGATACGGAAACATGTCGTCAGCGACCGTCATGTTCGTGATGAAGGAGATGCTGAAGGCGCCGCCGGGCCTGCTCGGCTGCGGCATGTCGTTCGGACCCGGGCTGACGGCCGAAACCATGCTTTTTCGAACCGTGTCATGAGTGGCCTGGAGCACCGTAAGCTTGCGCCGGAAATCCTTGACGGACTTGCGGCCGACGATCCGCGAGCGCTTGCCACGCGCCGCGACCTTCGTCACATCAACGCGCTGATGTTTCAGGCAAAGATCATGGCGTCGCTGCTCGGGAAATTTGTGCCAAAGCCGCCACGCCGGATTCTGGAGATCGGCGCCGGCGATGGCTCCTTCATGCTGGCGGTAGCGCGGCGCATGGCCGGGCAATGGCCTGGGGTCGAACTGGTGATGCTCGACCGCGTCGACCTCATCACCGCGCAATTGCGTGGTGATTTCGACAGGCTGGGGTGGACGGCCGAAGGCATCACCGCCGATGTCTTCGACTGGGCAAGAAAGAATGAGGGCAGGCGGTTCGACGCGATCACCGTCAATCTGTTTCTGCATCATTTCGACGATGCCGAACTCGTGCGCCTGTTTTCGCTGATGGCGCCGAAGGCCCCGCTGCTGTTGGCGACAGAGCCATTGCGGGCAAAACTGGCGCTGGCCGCTACCCGTCTTCTCCCGGCAATCGGCGCCAATGATGTCACACGAAACGACGCCGCTCAAAGCGTGCGTGGCGGCTTTCGCGGCAATGAGCTTTCCGGTCTCTGGCTTGCGGCAAAAGGCAAACCGGTCGAGGAACGGCGCGCCGGCCTTTTTTCCCACATTTTCGTCGGTGCCAGCGCCGGTGATGACCTATGACGCGGACCCATGACGCGATCATCATAGGCGCCGGCCCGGCGGGCACGTCCGTCGCGCTCACGCTGGCCCGGCGCGGGTGGGCCGTGGCTATCGTGGAGAAGAGCGCGTTCCCGCGCCGCAAGGTCTGCGGCGAATATATATCGGCAAGCAATCTTGCGCTTCTGGACCAGCTGGAGATCGGCGATGCCTGGCGTGCCAATGCCGGCCCCGAAATCCGCCGCGTCGGCTTCTTTTCCGGCGAAGCTAGTGTCGAGGCGCCCATGCCTCCTGCAAAAAATGGGCCCCGTGCAAAAGATCGGCCCGCTGCAAACGATGGTTTCGGCCGGGCGCTTGGCCGGGACATTCTCGACTGTCTGCTTTTGCAGGCGGCGCGATCGGCGGGCGTCGAGATATTTCAGCCTTGCCGCGCCGTCGCCATCGAGCGGGATGGCGAGGTGCAAATGGTGCGAATTCAAGCCGGAGACGAAACGTCGATGTTACGTGCCTCGGTGATTGTCGCCGCACACGGCTCCTGGGAACCAGGACCGCTGCCCAGCCAGCCCGGAAAGAGCAACCGCCCCTCGGACCTGCTCGGCTTCAAGGCGCATTTCGCCGGGTCGTCCCTGGCGCCTGATTTGATGCCTCTGCTGGCGTTTCCGGGCGGTTATGGCGGCATGGTCTCGGCGGATCATGGCCGGTTGTCGATCTCGTGCTGCATTCGGCGCGATATGCTGGCGCGGTTGCGTAAACACCGTGGCCCAAACCACAGCCATGTATCGGCCGCCGATGCGATCTCCCGCCATCTGATGGAATCGTGCCGGGGTGTCAGGGATGCCCTTGGGGCAGCTCACCGCGACGGTCCGTGGCTTGCCGCAGGCCCGATCCGGCCGGGCATTCGCTCCTGCTACGAACGGGACATCTTCCGCGTCGGCAATGCAGCCGGAGAGTCTCATCCTGTTATCGCCGAGGGCATCTCGATGGCGCTTCAGTCCGGCTGGCTGCTGGCTTGCGAACTCGCATGCGCGCCAAGCGGCCGGGTGGGGCGCGAGGCTGCCGGCAGACGCTATGAGGCGGCCTGGAAAAGACTGTTTTCGACACGGGTCCACGCCGCTGCAGCACTTGCCGGAGTTGCCCTTCGCCCCGGCAGCGCCACCTTGATGGCGGCAATTGTCCGGAATTTCCCGCAGACACTGACATTGGGCGCGCAACTAAGCGGCAAGACAAAGCCGGTTCCCGGCTTTGTCTGACAAGTGGTGCGACGCGTCAGGCGCAAACCAAGTGCCACAGCGTCCTCGACAAGCGTTAGCTCTGCGGCAGCAATGCTGGCGCAAACAACAAACGGGCACCGTCTTTTTTTCGGTTTCGATGGAACAACATCCGCCCGCCACGGTTGGAAGCGCAGTCGTTCTACTCCAGCGACTATGAAGGCCGTTCGGACGGCATTCGGACAAAGGCCCCGCGCTTCCTCCCCGCGGGGCCTTTTCTGTCGCTGCAGAATTTTCACGGAATTTGGAGCGCACCCGAACCGGGCGGGCTAGCCGGGCCTATTAAATGCTGCCGTCATGGCTCGTCGATGTCTTGTTTCGAAGGATTACGCGCGAGAGCGCGTTCCTCCTCATCGTCCGGCAGCGCCTCGTCGCTGTCCTGGTACGGATTGTCGTCGTCTTCCTCGGGCAGTTCACCCTCTTTCTCGAGGTCATAACGGATGTCGCCGTTTCCCGGCACGCTGTCTGGTAGAATTTTGCCGCCTTTGATCGCGTCCCAATCCTGCTGTTCGATTGTCGGGCCTTCGGACGGATCGTCGGATTTTCTGCGCGGTGCCATCAGAGCTCTCCTGTGCTTATGTGGATCACATGCCTAACTCCGCGGACCGCTGCGTAGTTCCTCGGCCGAACCGGCGGGATCGTTTCACGTCGATCCAGCAGCCATGTCGGTTTGGCCTGCCGACGGGCTTTTTGCCGGGCCTTTAGTCTCCGGCCTTTGGTCTCAATGAGAGCTGACCGTTAGGCCGGAGTTACAAAAGTTGAACATGGTCGAGGAACAGTCCTTCGGTCTCACTGTTGGTTTTCCAGCGCATCCCGCGCATTCAGAACAGGAGAACGACGATGAAACGCATCCTTCTGGCGTCGGTCATGCTGGCAGTATCGTCCGGGCTTTCACTTGCCCAGACGACAAGCGGAAGCTCGACGAGCGGAACCTCGACGACCACAACCATGCCCAGCACCACCGATCAGGGAACCAACTCCACCACCACAACCGATCAGGAAACTGACTCGACCACCACCAGCGGCACGAATCCGAATTCGGCCAAAGATTGCGCACCTGGCCAGCAGACCGGCAGCGCGCGA
This sequence comes from Mesorhizobium mediterraneum, assembly GCF_002284565.1. GTDB lineage: Bacteria > Pseudomonadota > Alphaproteobacteria > Rhizobiales > Rhizobiaceae > Mesorhizobium > Mesorhizobium mediterraneum. The sequence goes on from NZ_NPKI01000046.1 coordinate 412,150, forward strand.
GAGGCCGCTCCTGGTCAGCAGGACACCGACACCAAGACCGCCGCCCCCGGTCAAATGAAGAAGACTACCGAAGAGTGTTGATCGGCAAATCGCCATAGGCCGGAATTGCCGGCCTATGGCTCGCCCAGCATCGTCTATGCAGAAGGGGACGGCGTGAGCCCGTCAGCGCGGCACCGGATCGAGGAAGACGTGCAGTCCGCCCTCGCCTGGGCGGCGGGCCGTTAGGCCCCATCGCCTTCACGGACGGGCTGAAGGTGAAATCCGGCGGCATGCCGACTAGCAAGCTGCCAACAATGTCATTCTGCATCCTCGCAAACCGGCGGCCTGCGTCAGATCTCGTCCGATTGGGCGCGGCCACCGCCGCGTGCCGCAAGACCGGCCAGCAAGCGGCTTTGAACTTGCGTGATATCTAATATAAGAGCACACTTCAAAACCGGGTGGGGGGAAACAGCTCAGAAAAAGCAATCGGGAGGAAAGCCATGAACAGCATGAGCCTCACCACGCTTGAACGCGGCAAGACGACGGTCGAAGCCGCGGCCCTTGAAGCGCTTTCGGCACAGTTGCGCGGCACCGTGCTGAGGGAAGGCGACGCCGCCTATGACGACGCACGCAGCATCTGGAATGCCATGATCGACCGGCGGCCCGGGCTGATCGTGCGCTGCGCCGGTGCCGCCGACGTCATCGCCTCGGTGAATTTTGCCAGGGAAAACCGGCTTCTTGTCGCGGTCCGCGGCGGCGGCCACAACATCGCCGGCAGTGCCGTCTGCGATGGCGGCCTGATGATCGATCTGTCGCCGATGAAGTCGGTGCGGGTCGATCCAGCGACGCGGCGGGCATGGGTGGAACCTGGAGCGACGCTCGCCGACGTCGACGCGGAAACACAGGCCTTCGAACTGGCAGTGCCGATCGGGATCAACTCGACCACCGGCATTTCAGGCCTGACGTTGGGCGGCGGCTTCGGCTGGATCACGCGGAAATTCGGCCTGACCATCGACAATCTTCTCGGCGCCGATGTGGTTACGGCCGACGGCAAGCTGTTGCGCGCCAGCCAGACCGAAAATCCCGACCTGTTCTGGGCGCTGCGCGGTGGCGGCGGCAATTTCGGCGTCGTCACGGCCTTCGAGTTCAAGCTCCACCACGTTGGTCCGCAGGTGCTGGCGGGGCTTGTCGTTCATCCTTTCGCCGATGCCGAAAATGTGTTGCGGGAATACCGAGCGGCGCTCGAAGCAGCGCCCAATGAGCTGACCTGCTGGGTGGTTATGCGGCAGGCGCCGCCGCTGCCGTTCCTGCCGGCCGAATGGCATGGCAAGGAGGTGCTGGTCCTGGCCATGTGCTATTGCGGCGATCTTCAGGAGGGCGAGAAAGCGACGCAAAGGCTTCGCGCCATCGGCACACCGATTGCCGATGTGGTCGGCCCCAACCCGTTCACCGGCTGGGAGCAGGCATTCGATCCGTTGCTGACGCCCGGCGCCCGAAACTACTGGAAGAGCCATGACTTCACCGAGCTTTCCGACAGCGCGATCGAGGTCGTCACGGCCGCGATACCCAGGCTTCCGGGGCCTGAATGCGAGATATTCTTCGCCCATATCGGCGGTGCCGCAGGCCGCGTGACAGCGGATGCAACGGCGTTTCCGCAACGCAGCGCGCATTTCGTCATGAATGTCCACGCCCGCTGGCGCGAACCGCAAATGGACCGCGCCTGCATCGACTGGGCGCGCGGTGTTTACGAGGCGATCAGGCCGTATGCCGCCGGCACGGCCTATGTGAACTTCATGCCCGAGGACGAGGTCGACCGGGTCGAAGCAGCCTATGGCGGCAACTATCGGCGGCTTCTGGAAATCAAGCAGCGCTACGACCCGCTGAACCTGTTCCGCATGAACCAGAATTTGCGGCCGGCGGAAAACCTGCGCGCCGCATAGGACAAGCACGCAATGACAAGGCCCGCCCCTCCGGCGGAGGTCGCGGGCCTCATTTCGGTCATGCGCCAGAGCGGTTCGCTGAACCGCTCTGGCTATTTCTTTGTGCAATTCCGGGCAGAAACCGTTGCACACTTTTCCTGGAATTGGTCTAGGCAGGCATCAAGATCGCAATGCGATGCACGCCGACCACGCTACTTGTATTCGTGGCACCGTCGGTCTTGCCCTTGGCGCAAGTGTACATCTCGCCTTCCTTAAGTTTGAATTCCTTGTCCGCCTTCTTGATCGTGAATTCGCCGGCAGCAATCGTGCATACCATGTCGTTGTCCATCACGGTTTCAGGAAAGACTGCTCCGGGCTGGAAGACTATATCGACGATTGAGATGCTCTTGTAAGCGGGAATGTCGGAGTTGCCAGTGCCGACCTCCACCACTCTGATGCCGGGCGCAACCTCCTTGCCCTCCGTCGGGCCGTATTGCTTGGCGGCCCTTGCAGGCGTCGCCAAGGCGAATAGCGGCGTTACCGCGGCGGCGGTGACGCCGAGAGCAATTGCAGACCTGCGATTCATGGTTCCCATCGCATCCTCCCGTTTGTTGGTCGCGCACAAATGTGCATGACCAAGGTATATTAGCACAATCGAATTTACCTGTATGCAAAGCCGCGCCGGCAACGCTGCCTGCGCGCAGACGATTATGCGTGACGCGACGCTTTTGATCCGAGAAAGCTTCAGCTGTCGCCCGCCCAGGCAAGGTCTAGTCCTTTCGGTTTCTTGACTCGGTCGGCAAAAACGGGCAGCAAAGCCTGATACGGAGGGCATTCCCGCCATTTTCTTAGTCGTGGAGGGGGCTTTTTTGTTATCGACCTTCGCCCAATCGGCGATCGGTAGAGGGATTGGTTAACCAAGTTTGTCCATCTTTTGAATCAATCGGCAACAGACGCGAAGCGTGCAGGGGGCACCAGGCGACTGTGATTGTGACGGCTGCGAGCCCCGCATGCCGCAAGGCCGATTGAGGTTGGTGTATGGCGTTTGTGCGTTTGAAAAACCGGGGTGACAATCCTGACTCTGGATTGACTTCGATCAGGCCCGGGCTGCGCTGGGTCGCGGTTCCCGTTGTTGGCGTTGCGGTCGCTCTGTGGTCGGTGGCGACCATGGCCGGCCTCTATTCGGTGGGAACCTCGCTCACCGCTGCCTCCAACAGTCTTCCGCAAAGCCTGCGCGCGCCGCGCACCATCGCGCTCGCCGATCGCACGCTTGCCAATTCATGGGCCAATTCGTGGGCGCCGTTACCGGCAAGCCGGCAGCGTCAGGCGTCGCTGCTCAGCCGATGCGATGCCGGTTGCGCACAGGCCGCCGCGAACTTCGTGCATGAAGGCAAGGCGGCGCGTCTCAAACCGCTGGCGCAGCCGGATATTGTGCCGCTTGTCGCAGAAATCTCGCCGCAAGCGCGCTTCGACAGCGTGGTGGCGAAAGCCGCGCTGTCGCCGCAAAAGCTTGCTGCTGCCTTTGCCCACGCAGCACCTCCTATGCTTGCCAGCCTGCCGGCGGCCGCGGGCGTTGCGGAGCCGGCGCGCCTGCCCGACCAGAACGGCCCGGCCGCGGTGCGCTTCGGGCCGGAGATCGCTGAGATCGAACGATCCTCCCGTCTGGCGCTCGCGCTGGCGAATGCGTTGCCGGAACAGATGATCGATGTGCTGCCGGAGGTGGCGACGGCCGACACTGCTGCGCCGCCGGAGGGCGAGGTTCAGATGGCCTCGCTGCCGCCGCAGGACGAGATGCCCGACAGCGTTCCCTTGCCGACCTTCCGCCCGCGGGCGGAAGTCGACCAGTCAGACGAGGCGCCCCATGTCGAGGCGCCCAAGGTCGAGGCGCCCAAGGTCGAGGCACCCAAGGCCAAAGCGCCCAAGGTCCAGTCATCAAAGGCCGCCAAGGCCCAGTCTCGGCCATCCAATGCCAACAAAGCGCAGTCCGCCGACGCTCCGCAGGACGAGATGCCCCGGGCGCCAGCCTTGTCGCCGAGGAGTTCGTCACCGGCGGCGATGCCAAGTATGCAAGCCAAGCAGGGCATGCAAGCCAAGCAGGGCATGCAAGGCAGCCCGGGCATGCAGGGCAGCCCGGTCAAGCCGGCCAAGCGGTCGAAGGCCGCAGACATGCTGGCCTATGCCAAACCCGACAGCCCGGCGGGCGGCGGGGCCTTCCGCAACCTGTTCACCAAGCCCGGCATCGGCAGCGGCGTCGCCGTCTACGACATCTCGGCGAAAACCGTCTATATGCCGGACGGTTCGCGGCTCGAGGCGCATTCGGGACTGGGCTCGATGGCCGACCAGCCGCGCTACGCCAACCGGAAGAATGCCGGCCCGACGCCGCCCCACACCTACGATCTGAGGCTGCGTGAATCGCGCTTCCATGGCGTCGAGGCGCTGCGTCTCACTCCTATCGACGGCAAGAACAAATTTGGTCGGGACGGCTTTCTTGCGCACACCTACCTGCTGCGCGGCCGCCGCGGAGAATCGAGCGGCTGCGTCGTTTTCAAGGACTATGCCCGCTTCCTCGCCGCCTTCAAGAAGGGCAAGATCAAACGCCTCGTCGTGCGCGGCTAACCAAGCCGCTGCTGCAGGTCGCCTCGGAAGGGGCGCGGCGCGTAGGTCGTCGCGGCGGCGGTCCTTCATGGCTTCGTCATCCCAGGGTCTTCTCGACGTCGCTTCGCTCCTGCTCCGCCGCGGGATGACGAAGCTGTGGGGAGATTTCGGCCAATCTCGAAGGTTTTCAATCCCGTCCAGGGATACTATGACTGGAGGTGCCGGGGCGGCGGCTTCAACCGATCAAAGAGGATGCCATGACTATACGCGCTGTCGTTTGGGGCGAGAATATCCACGAGCGGACCAATGAGGTGGTCGCGGGGATTTACCCCGAGGGCATGCACGCAACGATCGCCAACGCGCTGAAGCTCGATCGCGAAATTTCCGTGTCATGGGCGACGCTGGAGCAGCCGGACCATGGCTTGCCGGCCGATCGTCTGGCGCAAACCGACGTCCTGCTGTGGTGGGGACACAAGGACCATGGCGCTGTCGCCGACGAGGTCGTCGAGCGTGTGGCGCGCCGCGTCTGGGAAGGGATGGGGCTGATCGTCCTCCACTCCGGCCATTTCTCGAAGATATTCAAGACGCTGATGGGCACGCCCTGCACGCTGAAATGGCGCGAGGCCGGCGAGCGCGAGCGGCTTTGGGTGACGAGCCCCAACCACCCGATCGCTGCCGGTATCGGCGAGTATTTCGAGCTCGAGAATGAGGAGATGTATGGCGAGCAGTTCGCCGTGCCGGAGCCGCTGGAAACGGTTTTCATCTCCTGGTTCCAGGGCGGCGAAGTGTTCCGGTCGGGGCTGACCTATCGCCGGGGCGCCGGCAACATTTTCTATTTCAGGCCAGGTCACGAGACCTATCCGACCTATCACGACGCTACCGTGCAGAAGGTGCTGCGCAATGCAGTGAAATGGGCGCACAACCCGCAGGGGTCAAACCCAGCCATCCTCGACGCGCCGAACGTGCCGGTGGAAAAGGCGCTTGAGCCGATCGTCGAGCGCGGCGGAAAACTCCACGCCGCCGATGAAGCCGGCTATCGCTAGGAATCCCGAGCCTTTGGCTTGGAAAATCCACGGTCGAACAACAAGATAAAGCCCATTCCTAAGGATAAGAATTATGCGTCTGTTGATACTCGGCACCGGCTGGATGGCGGAGGAGCACGCCAGGCAGTTCGGTAAGATCGAGGGCGTCGAACTGGTCGGCGCTGTCGATGTCGACCGCAAGCGCCTCGATGAATTTTCGGACACCAACGGCATCCCCAATCGCTTCACCTCGCTGGAAGATGCGCTCACATGGGACAAGTTCGACGCGGTGGCGAACGTGACGCCGGATCGCATCCACCATCCGACCACCATGATGCTGATCGCGGCGGGCAAGCCGGTGCTGTGCGAAAAACCGCTGGCCGAAAATTACCAGAGGGCTAACGAAATGGCCGATGCCGCCGAGCAAGCCGGCATCATCAACATGGTCAACCTGACCTACCGCAACGTTGCAGCACTGCAGAAGGCGCGCGCCATGGTGCTTGCCGGCGAGATCGGTCAGGTCAGGCACGTCGAAGCGTCCTATCTGCAGAGCTGGCTGGTCTCCAAATTCTGGGGCGACTGGCGCACCGATCCGAAATGGCTGTGGCGGCTGTCACGCGGCCACGGCTCCAATGGCGTGCTGGGGGACGTCGGCATCCACATCCTCGATTTCGCCAGCTATGGCGCCGCACTCGACGTCGACCATGTGTTCTGCCGCCTCAGGTCCTTTGACAAGGCGCCCGGCAACCGGATCGGCGAGTACGAGCTCGACGCCAATGATAGCTTCACCATGGCGCTGGATTTCAGCAACGGCGCCTTCGGCGTCGTCCATGCCAGCCGCTGGGCAACCGGTCATCTGAACGAACTGCGGCTGCGCATCTATGGCGACAAGGGCGGCATCGAAGTCGTTCACAATCTGAACGGCTCGGAGCTGAAGGCGTGCATGGGCGAGAATGTCGAGGACGCCAAATGGCAGGTTCTCGATGCCGGAACGGTGCCGACCAACTACCAGCGCTTTGTCGACGCAGTGCGCACTGGCGTTCAGGCCGAGCCGTCGTTCCGCCATGCCGCCGAATTGCAGAAGGTGCTCGACCTTGCCGTCGTCTCCGACGAGAAGAGGGCTGAGCTCAGGGCCCGTGCCGAAACCCATTGATGTCGTACGCTGAAAGGGTCCAGCCATGGTCACGCGCCGCGCCCAATGTTCCTGCGGTCAGCTGTCAGCCACCTGCTCGGGCGAGCCGGTACGCGTCTCCGTATGCCATTGCCTGGCCTGCAAGCGGCGCACGGGCAGCGCGTTCAGCTTCAATGCGCGGTTTCCCGAGGACAAAGTATCGATCGAGGGGCGATCGGCGGAGTTCACGCGTGTTGGCGAGGAGGGCGGCCGTGTCATCTACAGCTTCTGCCCGGATTGCGGCACCACCGTCCATTACCGGATCGATGTCCAGTCCGGTCTGATTGCCATCCCGGTGGGTGCTTTCGCCGACCCATCGTTCCCGCCGCCCTTCCTGTCCTTCTATCACGACAGCCGGCGCTGCCAGTGGGTCGAGGTTCGCACTGAGCCTCTGGCGACGTTCGGCTGAAGACGCCGGCCACGGCAGGCTAAGCGTCGTTCAACCTTGCATTTGCATTTGCAGCTGGTCGTCCCCCGATTGATCGGACCAAGTGGGCCGCCGCTAGAGCGACGTGCGTCCACTTGGACGCACAAAGTACGCTCTAGCACTTTTGAATCTGCGCATCGTGCTTTCCGAAAATCGATTCCGATTTTCGGGCCGATGCGCTAGGCCTCGAGGAAGTCCAGGGCCTTTTCCACGAAGGCGCCGTGATACTGGAAAATGGCCGTATGCCCGCCGTCCTCGTACAGGACCAACTCGGCATTGGGAAAGCGCCGTGCCAGGTCGACGGAATTGCTGGTGGGCACCATTCTGTCGTGATCGCCATTCACCACGAGGACCGGGTGCCGGATACGCGATAGGTCGGCAGGGCGCTCCTGGCCAAAGGCACGGACTGCCTTGAGCTGCTGGTTGAAGGCGCCGAGCGCGATGGGTTTGTCGCGGTCATTGGTCCGTTCCTTCAATCGCTGCAGAAACGCGCGCGCCGCCCTCTTGCCGTTGGGGCTTTGGGTGAAGAAGAGGTAGTTCTTTGGATCCTTGATGGTCAGCGCGGCGCGGATCATGTCGAAGATGGTGACGAACGTCACCCTGTCGATGCCGGCACCCCCGGCTGGGCCGGTTCCGGCGAGGATGATCTTGCGAACCAGACCAGGTTCCAGCTGAACAATCGCCTGGGCGATGAAGCCGCCAAGAGATAGGCCGAGAAGATCGACCTGCTCGAAACCGAGGGCCCGGATGAAGGCGATCGCGTCGCGGGCCATCGCCTCCACCGTGTTGGGAGTGGAGCCGCCTGATGCGCCAACACCACGGTTATCGAAGGTAATAACTCGCCGTTTTGCGGCAATGCCATCGACCACCCGGGGATCCCAATTGTCGAGAACCGCACTCAGATGGGTAAGAAAGATCACCGGTACCCCGGTTGTGGGCCCGAGTTCCCGGTAGGCGAATTTCGTACCGCCGACGTCGACCGTTTTCGTCGGCACGTCCCTGTGTTTGATGATCGCGGCAGGTCGCGATAGCTGATGCACGTTCATGATGGTTTCCTTTCTTGTGGCTTGTCGTTCTCGCGGGGCTGGAGCAGCGCCTTCGCCGCCACCGAGCCAGCCTCAAGAATGCGATCGGACAGTTCGGTCCCGTTCACCGCGCGCGACAGCTCAAGCGTGCCGATCAGGGTCGCAAAGACGCCGAACGCGACATCTTCGGGATCGCGGGCGTCGGGCGTGAGTTCGGCCGCCACCTGGCGTACGAGCTTCAGCAGGTGTTCGGCGTAGACTTGGCGCGTATCGGCCGGCTCACGCGCAATTTCGGGTAACAGCGCGGCTGAAGCGCAACCTTTGCCGGGATTGTCCCGGTGTTCCGCCGACAGATACGTGTCAATGGCCATTGACAAGCCGCCGGCGGCCAACAGCTCTTGAATCTGGGTCGCCTGAACCTCCAGGGCCGCCGCCACACTCTCGCGCACAAGCGCCGCCTTGGACGGAAAATGGGGATAGAAAGCTCCATTGGTCAGCCCCGCTTCGCCCATGATGCCGGCGATACCTGATGCAGCGATGCCGTCGGAACGAAACCGTTCGGTCGCAACATCCATAATCCGCTGCCGCGATGCGTCTTTCCTGCCCTTCTCGTAACGCATGTTTTTTCTCCTTCGATCAGCTATTGCATTACGGTCATATTATCACTAAATGATCGTAATGCAATAGGGACACGTCGCTCCGGGTCTCCTCAATTTGGGAAAGCAACAATGAAGGCCTTCATCGTCGATCGATACGCAAAGAACGCTCCCCTGCGGCTTGGAGAGGTTCCGGAGCCGGAAGTAGGGGAGAATGACGTGCTGGTGCAGATCCATGCCGCCAGCCTCAATCTGCTGGACTCCAAGATCAGGGACGGAGAATTCAAACTCATTCTGCCATATCGCCGGCCCTTCGTTGCAGGCCATGACGTGGCCGGAACGGTCATTCGCGTCGGCTCGAAAGTCCGACAGTTCAAACCGGGCGACGAGGTCTATGCGCGACCACGCGACGGTCGGGTCGGGACTTTCGCCGAGCACATCGCCATTAATGATGCGGACGTGGCCCTGAAGCCGAAGAACCTCAGCATGGAAGAGGCTGCGTCCATTCCCCTGGTGGGGCTAACCGCTTGGCAGGCGCTGGTTGAAAGGGCGAAGCTGAAGAAAGGACAGAAGGTCTTCATTCAGGCTGGTTCCGGCGGAGTGGGAACATTCGCCATTCAATTGGCAAAGCACCTCGGCGCGACGGTCGCCACGACAACCAGCGCGTCCAACACGGATATGGTCAGGAATCTGGGCGCCGATGTCATCATCGACTACAAGAAGGATGACTTCGAGAAAGTCCTTTCGGGCTACGACGTCGTCCTGAACAGCCAGGACAACAAGACCCTCGAAAAGTCGCTGCGTGTGTTGAAGCCGGGTGGTCTCGCCGTTTCGATCTCCGGTCCGCCCGACGCTGCGTTTGCCAGGGAGAAGGGTCTGAACGTGGTGCTGAACTTGGTCATGCGCGTTTTGAGCGCCGGCATCAGGCGGCGGGCCAAACGCGCAGATGTCCGATATTCGTTCCTGTTCATGGCGGCCAATGGCGAGCAGTTGACCAAAATCACGTCTCTCGTCGAGTCGGGCATCATCCGCCCGGTCATAGATCGGGTCTTCCCGTTTGAGCAGACCAATCAGGCCTTGGCCTACATCGAGCAGGGCCGCGCCAAGGGCAAGGTTGTCATCAAGGTGAAATAGCTTTGCAAGGCTTCAGGCGACGATCTTCGTTTCCGGCAATCCTAATGCCGCAGGATCTTGCTCAGGAAGGCGCGGCTGCGGTCGGTCTTGGGGTGCGAGAAGAACTCGTCGGGCGTGCCGCTCTCGACGATGGCGCCGGCATCCATGAACACCACGCGCTGGGCGACCTTGCGGGCAAAGCCCATCTCGTGGGTCACCACCATCATCGTCATGCCTTCCTCGGCGACCGCGACCATGACGTCGAGCACTTCCGAGATCATCTCGGGGTCGAGCGCCGAGGTCGGCTCGTCAAACAGCATGATCTTGGGGCGCATGCCGAGGCAGCGGGCGATCGCCACACGCTGCTGCTGACCGCCGGAGAGTTGCGCCGGATAGGCGTTGACCTTGTCGGCAAGGCCGACCTTGGCAAGCAGCTCGCGCCCGGCCTTCTCGGCTTCAGCGCGCGGAATCTTGCGCACATGGATCGGCGCCAGCGTCACATTCTCAAGCGCCGTCTTGTGGGGATAAAGGTTGAACGACTGGAAGACGAAGCCGATCTCGGTGCGCAGCCGCGTCATGTTGGTGGCGGGGTCGCCGAGACGCTGTCCGTCGACCACCAGGTCGCCGTCGCGGATCGTCTCCAGCCCGTTGATGCAACGGATCAGCGTGCTCTTGCCCGAGCCGCTCGGGCCGCAGACGACGACCACTTCGCGCGGCTCGACGCTGAGCGTGATATCCCTCAGCACATTGAGCGTGCCGAACCATTTGTTGACGCCGCGAAACTCGATCATGCCGGTACCATTTTTGCTGCGGTTCGACGTCATAACTGCACCTCGCCATGGGCCGCACCCATGCGCTGCTCCAGCCGGCGGGCCAGCATGATCAGCGGATAGCAAACGATGAAATAGCCGAGGCCGACGAGGAAGAAGACCAGGAGGCCATTCGGCACACGCTGCACCACCAGCCAGCCGACGCGGGTGAGGTCGGTGAGCCCGATGGCTGAAACGACCGAAGAATCCTTGATCAGCAGCACATACTGCCCGACCAGCGGCGGCAGCACGATGCGCATCGCCTGCGGCAGCACCACCTGGCGCATGCGCTGCCAGCGCGACAGGCCGGACGCCAGCGCCGCCTCGACCTGGCCGGTCGGCACCGAGCGGATGCCGGCGACGACGATCTCGCAGATGAAGCAGGCGGCCAGATTGGTCAGCGCGATGATGCCGGCGGTGAAGGCGTCGAGCTCGATGCCGAGTTCCGGCAGGATGAAGAAGATCAGGAAGATCTGCACCAGGAACGGCGTGCCGCGGATCAGGTCGACCCAGGCGCCGATCGCCCCGCTGATCAGCCGGTTGCCGCCGGTCCGCAGGATGCCGAGGCCAAAGCCGATCAGCGTGCCCAGCACCAGGCTGATCAGCGACAGCATCACGGTCATGCCGAGGCCGCGCAGGGCGAGGGGATAGCTGCCGGCGATGCTTTGCAGCTGCTGCCAGATCATGTCCGTGCCCCCGCTAGGCCGAGCCAGCGCCCGGACAGCGCCGCCAGTCCCTTCAGCCCGTAATAGAGCAGGAGGTAGAAGGCGGCGATGGTGATAAAGCCCTCCGCCGGCATGAAGCGGTCGGAGGCGAGCAATTGTCCGGCGCGCGTCAGCTCGGCGACCGCGATCAGCGACAGCAGTGCGGAATCCTTGACCAGAACGATCGCCTGTCCGAGCAGCGGCGGGATCGTCACCTTGAACGCCTGCGGCAGGATGACCAGGCGCATGCGCTGGACATAGGTCATCCCCGAAGCGACGCCGGCCTCGACCTGACCGCGCGGGATCGACAGGATGCCGGCGCGGATGATCTCGGCGACATAGGCGCCGCTGTTCAGCGACAGAGCGAGGATGCCGACGACGAGCTCAGGCAGGATGATGCCGAGCCGCGGCAGGCCGAAATAGAGGAAGTAGAGCTGCGCCAGCAAGGGGGTGGCGCGCACCGCGTCGATATAGGCTTTGGCCGGGATTCGGAACAGCCGCCCGCGCTGCAGGTTCATGGCGGCGAGCCCAATGCCGACGGCGAGCGCCCCGGCAAAGGAGAGGACAGACAGCCACACGGTCGTGACGAGGCCCTGCCCGAACAAGGGCAGATATTCGACGATGGTGCGGAAGCTGAAGTTTTCGAGCATCGCTGGACGGATTTCCCCCGGGCGAAACGGATTCCGGGCGGCTTCGCGGCGCCGGGGCGCGCGCGAAACCGCTCGGATCTATCGCTGCTTAGTGGTCTTTCTTCCAATCTTCGGAATTGACCCAGTAGTCGAGGTTCTTCTGCAGGCGGCCGTCGACGCTGACCTGGTCGAGGAACAGGTTCATCCAGACCAGCAGGTCCGGCTCGTCATAGCGGGTGGCGAAGGCAAGCGGTTCCTTCGACAGCAGGTCCGGCATGATGGTGAAGCTGCCGGCCGGATAGGCGGTCGACTGGCCTTTCACCGCCGAGACGTCATTGACGCCGCAATCGGCTTGGCCGTTGTTGACGGCGTCGAGCAGCAGCGGACCGCCGCCCTTGTAGCTCTTGATGTCGGCATCAGGGAAGGCGTTCTTGGCTTCCTTCTCGCCGGTGGCGCCGAGCAGCACGGCGATCTTGGTGCCCTTGGCCTTGCAGTCCTCGGCGGTCTTGAACTTGCTGTCAGCCTTGGTGAAGACGGTGCTGCCCGTATACATGTAAGGTTTGGTGAAGGCGACCTTCATGCCACGCGCCAGCGTCGGCGTCATGTCGGCGACCAGAAGATCGGCCTTGCCCGACAAAAGTGCCGGGATCAGCCCATCCCAGTCGAAGTCAAGGAAGGTGATCTTGACGCCCATCTCCTTGGCCATCAGCTCGGCGAGCTCGACCGAACTGCCGGTGCGTTCGCCGGCAGCACCGACGAGCGAGAAGGGCGGTCCCTGCGTCTGCACGGCGACGCGCAACTCGCCGCGCTTGGTGATCTCGTCGAGCGTTCCGGCGCTGGCTGCGGCAGTGAGGCCGGCGAGCGCAAGGCCTGCTATGAAAAGCTTGGCAATCTTCATTGGGCATTCCTCCTTGTTGTCGTTGTTGTTCCACTTTGTTGTTCCACCCCTTGGGGTGCTTTTTGAGCGGCAGCGCCGTTGCCGGCGGCGGCCACCGTTCGAAAATCCTTCAGTCCCAGTCGATCGTTTCGGATACCCGTATACCGCGCCGGGCCAATTCGTCGAGGAAGCGGCCATCAGGCACATGCAGCAGCGGGTTGAGCAGGCCGGGCTCGGTGATTTCGCCCCGCGCCAGCATCTGCGCCACGATGCTTGCGGGATAGCCGACGCCGAGGCTCATGCCGAACAGGCCGGAGGCGAGATCGCGTTCGATGATCAGGTCCGATGTCACCGTCTTGCGGCGGCCGCCTTCACTGCCGGTAAAGACGTTGCGCATCACGCAAAGGTCCTTTTCGTCGGCGCCATATTGCAGTTGCGGCCCGAGCAGCCGGCCAAGAAATTCGCGTGGGCTGGCGCCGACGCCGGGCACCTTGTCTTCAGAGAGGAAGCCAAGCTCCTTCAGAGGCGCCCAGAACGCCGACCAGCCCGGCCAGCGCAGCGAATAGCGGCCGGAGCGCTGCAACCCCTTGGCGGCGGCAAGCATGCCGGCATAATGCGGTGCGTCGCCATTGGGGAAGGCTTCTAGGCTGCCCAGTCCTTCGACCTCGATCTGATGGATGAAAGGATTGTCGTGCTGGCGGCCGGCCGGCACCTCGACCCGTTGGCCGTCCTCGACCACCACGCTGTCGCGGTTCTGGCTCATCAGAACCATGTCGAAGTTCCAGCTCACCTTGTAGCATAGCGGCTTGGCCATCGCCTTCGGCTCGGGGATGCCACCGCAATAGGAATCGATCGCGGTGATGGCGTCGAACTGCTTTGCGGCGCGCGCGTAGAGCACGAGGTCGATGCCGGGGTCGAGCCCGCATTCGGTCATGATCGAGACGCCGGCCTTTTGTGCCGCCGGGGCAAGGTCGGCGATCGTCTTGCCGTAATTGGTGGTGACCAGCGGCGTGCGCGTCGCGATCGCCGCCTGCACCGCCTCGCGCATCAGCGGCTGCGGCAACAGGTCGATGGCGGCGTCGACACCCACCAGCACCTCCGCCAATACTGGACCGATCGCGCCTTCGGGCACGACGAAGCGCACGCGGTCAAGGTTGGTCAGGCCGCCAAGTCGGGCTGCCCCATCCGGCGCGGTATCGATGCAGACGACTTCTTCGACACCAGCGCTGGCGACGAGATCGGCGATCGCCGCCCGGCCTTGCAGGCCGAGGCCGCCGAGAACCGCGATCTTCATGGCATTTCCTTTCGGCCAGTTTCGTCGCGCTTGTTCTCGTCCGACCAGCAGCCTTCCGGCAGGCTGACCCATTTGTTGCAGGAGGCCATGACGACGAAGGTCTCGCTGCGCACGACTTCGCCCGGCTCGCCCGCGCCGGGGATCAGCTCGCTGGTGACGCGGTAGAGGTCGGCGACATCGCCGGCCACCGTCACGTCGACGATGATGTCGAAGCGCCCGGTGACCACCGAGGCCGAGTTCACGAAAGGCAGCTCGCAGATACGCTGCGCCAGTTCCCGCGCCCGGCCGCGCCCCTGCGCATTGATGCCGACGATCGCCGAGATCAGCTCGGGGCGCTCGGTCAGGTTGAGCAGCCCGACGATCTTGAGCAGGTTGCGGTCCAAGAGGTTGCGCAGCCGCATGCGCACGGTCGGGACGGAGACAGCCATCTTCTCGGCGAGGCGATTGACGCCAAGCTGCGCATCCTGCGACAGCAGCTTGACCAGTCGCCGGTCGGTCTGATCGAGATGTTCCCGCAAACGCCTAGGCTTTCATAAAATGGAATTATCGAAGAAGTTTTCTTTCTGATATGAAAATAGCCTAGGGACTATTTTTCGAAACTGCAAGTGCGTTCAACCGCTTGTCAACAAGGCAGGATGGCAGGAAACTTGCAAAGCCGGGCAGCCCAGGTGGACATTACCGAGGCACGGGCTTCCCCTTGCTGTGTCTCGCCCATCGGCACTAAGCCTCAACCTGAACCAAAGGTCCTCCAAGCCCCGAAACGGAAGCTCAATGGCACAGAATATCTATGACAGGCCTGAATTCTTCGCCGGTTACAGCCAGATGGCGCGCTCGGTTCACGGCTTGGACGGCGCACCGGAATGGCCGGCAATACGCGCATTGCTTCCCGATCTCGACGGCAAGCGCCTTGTCGATCTCGGTTGTGGGTTTGGCTGGTTTGCCCGCTGGGCAAAGGCGCGTGGCGCAAGGCATGTCCTTGGGCTGGACCTTTCCCGCAACATGATAGAACGGGCCAGGGCCGACACCAGCGACCCGGATGTCGACTATGTCATCGCCGACCTCGACCGCCTCGAACTGCCCCAGGCATCGTTCGACTTCGCCTACAGCTCGCTTGCCTTCCACTACATCGAGGATTTCGACCGGCTGGTGAAGACAGTGCATGATGCGCTCCTTCCAGGCGCGCACTTCGTCTTCACCATCGAGCACCCGATCTACATGGCACCGTCTCACCCAGGCTGGTCGGTCGATGTCGACGGCCGCAAGACGTGGCCGGTCAATCGCTATAGCGTGGAAGGTCCGCGTACCACCGACTGGCTCGCCAAGGGCGTGCTCAAGCAGCATCGCATGCTCGCAACGACGCTGAACGCGCTGATCGAAGCGGGTTTCACCATACTCCGGGTCGAGGAATGGCGCCCAACGGCCGATCAGGTCGCGCAGGCTCCTGATCTTGCCGACGAACTGGAGCGGCCGATGATGCTGATTGTCGCGGCGCAACGTTGAGCGCCGTTTTGGTGGCGGCCTTGACGAGGCCGGTATCCCGGAAGTCGGGGGTTCTGCCAGTGCCGCAGCCGACCGAGGGCATTAACGCGGCTTCTGGATACCGGGAATGCCGCCGATCCGCTCGGCGAGAAAGTCGACCAGCAGCCGGACCCGGGCAATGCCCGCGCGCTCCGGGACGATCAGCATGCTCAGCGGTACGGGAGGCGGGGCGTAGTCCGGCAAGACCACTTCCAGCCGGCCGGCCCCCAGAAGATCGTCGACAAGCCAGTGATGGGCGGGCGCGATACCGCGTCCGGCGATGAGGGCCTCGCGCGCGGCAAGTCCATGGTCGACACGAAATCGGCCGCCAAAAGGCACCGCATGGCGTTCGCCCTCCGGCCCCTGCAGGGCGAGCGTGTCGCTTCCCGCGATGTTCGACATCCGGATGCCTTCATGACCAGGCAGATCCTGCGGGCCAGCCGGTCTGCCCCGCGCCGCCAGATAGGCTGGCGCGGCCACCAGCAGACGCCGGGACTGCCCGAGCGCCCGTAGTTTCATCGAGCTGTCGGTGAGCGGACCGAGGCGAAGCGCGATGTCGACGCCCTCCCGCACAAGGTCGATGCGTTCGTCGGTGAGGCTGAGATCGATGCCGATGTCGGGATAGCGGTCCTGAAAGGCGAAGATCAGCTGGCTGATGTGCAAGACCCCGAGTGCCGCCGTGCAGGATATCCGGATCGTGCCGGCCGACGCGCCACGCGTGCCCCGCGCTTCATCGCCGGCTTGCTCAACGAGGCGCAGGATCTGGATGCTGTCGGCATAGTAACGGCTGCCTTCATCGGTCATCGTGACACGCCGGGTGGTCCTGCTGAGCAAGGGCACGCCGATGGCCTCCTCGAGCTCGCGCAGATGCCGTGTGACCGTCGACTGCCCAACTCCGAGCTCGCGCGCCACCGCCGAGAGGCTGCCGCGCTCGGCGACGCGAACGAAGGTGCGCATGCGCTCGAGGGTCACATCGGATCTATCCATTATTCGGCATAATCTTATGCATTGCCTAGATATAGCGGATCACCCCAGGGCTGGCTACCTTCAGCATTCATTGTCCTTCTTCGGAGCTGACCCATGAAAGTCCTGCTTGTTTTTGCTCATCCTGAACCGCGTTCGCTCAACGGCGCACTGCGTGACGTCGCCATCAGGGAACTCGAGGCCCAGGGCCACGAGGTGCGCATATCGGACCTCTATGCCGATGGCTGGAAATCCGAGGTGGACCGTGCCGATTTTCCGTCGTGGCCGCCCGAAGCACGCTTCCTGCCGGCTGGGGCCTCCAAAAAAGCTTTTGCGACCAACACTCTGACCGATGACGTTAAGGCGGAGGTCGACAAGCTGCTGTGGGCCGACACGCTGATCCTCCAGTTCCCGCTGTGGTGGTACGCCATGCCGGCGATCCTCAAGGGCTGGGTCGATCGGGTGTACGCCTACGGCTTCGCCTATGGCGTCGGCGAGCATAGCGACAAGCGGTGGGGTGACCGCTTTGGTGAGGGAACGCTCGCCGGCAAGCGCGCGATGCTGATCGTGACCACTGGCGGCTGGGAAGAGCATTACTCCGCCCGCGGTGTCAACGGCCCGATCGACGACCTGCTGTTCCCGATCAATCACGGGATCCTTTATTATCCGGGTTACGACGTGCTTCCGCCGTTCGTGGTCTACAGAGTGGATCGTTTTGGGGAGGCCGATTTCGAGCCTGTCGCGGAGCGCCTGCGCGAAAGGATGCGGACGCTCGAGACAACCCGGCCGATTCCCTATCGGCAGCAGAATGGCGGGGACTATCACATCCCGAGCATGCAGCTCCGCCCCGAACTGGGCGATCCGGGCGCCGCGGGTTTCGCGCTTCACGAGGACCGTGCCGGCGCCACCGCCAAGTCGGCGACGCCGCGTTCGACTTTGCGGGACGTGGCCTGACGCAAGATCCCGAAAAAATCGGGCAAGGCGCCCGAAACCTATGGGAGGAATCAGCGACCGGCCCGGAAGATCGCCACCGCCGCGGCCGTCAGTGCGGCGTTGCCTGATGCCGTAGTGCCGTCCGGAAGCTGCTTGCCGTCTTCCAGCCCGACACGCGTCGACCAGTTGCGCTCCGCCGCCCGGTGCACGAACGGCCACACCGTGGCGTCGGCGCCGTGCAGCAAGATGGCGCGACGTATCCCGGCGCGGTCGAGCACCGCCGCGATTCCGTCGCTGACCTCCAGTGCCACGTCCAGTTCCTGCTCCGATATCTCGATCAGGATGCGCAGCACCTGGCTGCCATGGTCGAGCCGGACCAGGCGCTCGGCATCAGTGACGGAGGCGAGCCCGGCCTCGATGCCGATGCCGCGCTGGCGCAGTCCCTGCATGACCTCGGGCGCGGCCTTCTCGCTCAGATTGACGGAGGCATAGTCGGGCAACTCGGTCCAGCCGGCGATCGCCGCCAGCGTGCGCTCATCGTTGTTCTCGATCCAGGCGCCGGTCGATACGCCGATCAGCGTTCCTGGGCAGGCGCGGCGCAGCGCCAGCATGGTCGGGTCCATAGCCTCAGGCGCGAGGCTTTCGCGTCCGTCGAGCCCGCGTGCATGGACATGCAGCTCGGCCGCACCGGCGGCGACGCAGGCTGCGCCGTCGCGCGCCATGGCTTCCGCGTCAAGCGGCAGTTGCAGGTGGAAGTCGGCATTGCGTGCGCCATTGATGCAGGTCTGGACAATCATGGAGGTGGCGGCCCGGTTGCGGTTGCAACCAGTCTAGCGCACGCCCCCGAAAACCGGAATCGGGTCCGGTGCGCATTCCTGACAAACGGATGCGGCCTGACCCGATGCAATCCGGCAGGATGCGCCTCTATCTTGTTCAGTCACGATCTTGTTGGCAGGCGAGATATGGGTGTTTGACGCATAGTGGGGAACTCAAGCAGCACCGCTGAACCGGGCACCTTGACGATCGTCTGCGGATGCTGCGGTATCCGGCCTCGAGCACGCATGGGCAACGCCATGCCCGGCCGGTCGGAAGGATATTTGCGAATGAGTGAGCTCAAGGTCAGGACCCGAACCACCGGCGCGGCTGCCGTGCTGTCGCCGGGCAGCTTGCCCGTCGTCACCACGCCGACCGGCGGCATGGTCGACGTTGTGACCGGTGTCAGCGCGCCGGGCTTCAATCCGCTCGACCTTCTCTATGCCTCCGTGGCCGCCTGCATGGTGCTGAGCGCGCGGATCGCTGCCACGCGCATGGGTGTCGCCGCCAGCCTCGGCGAGGTCCGTGCCGATGTGAGCGGCGAAAAGGCGGCGGGCGACGTTTCCCGCATCGGCCAGCTCACGATCACACTCGACATATCGGGCGATCTCGACGAGGCCACGAAAAAGCGGATCGTCGAGGACGCCGAAACGATCTGCACGGTCAGCAACACGCTGCGTGAGACGCCTGAGCTTGTCACCACGCTCGCCGGCTGATCGCATCCTGATTGCCCAGTTTCACGCATCCTCCGAGGCCGCCCATGGCACGCATTTCCCCGATCGACTATGACACCGCCTCGCCTGAAATCCGTGCGGCGCACGACGAGGAACTGCGCTTGCGCGGCCGGATGACGAACATGAAGCGCATCCTGCTGCATTCGCCGGCCGCCCATCGCATCTATGCCGAGTGGTTCACCTTGCGCGACCTGCTGCGACCGGATCTCGACGATCGCGCCATCTGGCTGTTTTCGCTGACGATTTCCGCGGCGTGCCGGGCCGAGGTGCCGGTGACCTTCTTTCGCCGCGCGCTGATCGATATGGGGCTCGATCCCGACAGCATCGAGCCGACAGCCGATGAAGCGCTGCTGATTGCCTTCGGCAAGGCCATCGCGACTGACGCCAATGCCATTCCCGATGAGATATGGGCCGAACTGAAGGCCCGCTACGATGAGCCGCAGCTCGTCAACGTGGTCGCCTTCGCCGGCATCATGGTGGCGACGACAGTATTCACCAAAGCGGTGAGCGTCGACCTCGATCCGGAGCTCGAGGCTTACCGCAAGAAGGCCTGAGGCAATCGAAGCCGCCGCGCTGGGCGACCTTTATCGGGAAAACTCGCTGCGCACGATGCCGTGGCGCTGGAGCTTGTCGTAGAAGGTCTTGCGCGGAATCCCCAGCGCTTCGATCGTGCGCCTGACGTCGCCCTCGTTGCGGCCAAGCGTCTCGCGAATGATGTCGGCCTCGTAGCGCTCCAACCGCTCCGGCAGCTTCATGGCGGCATCCGGCTCAGCTGGGGCAGGGGATGGCGTCGCAGCGTCTTCCTCCAATCCAAGCACAAGCCGCTCGGCGAAATGCGCGAGCTCGCGCACATTGCCCGGCCAGTCATGTTCCCGGAGATGGCGGTGCACCGCGGCCGGGACAGTCGGCACCGGGCGCCGGAAGCGGGCGGCGGCGCGCTCGGCGAAATAGAAGAACAGCAGGGCGACGTCGTCGCGGCGCTCGCGCAGCGGCGGAATGGAGATCGTCACAACGTTGAGCCGGTAGTAGAGGTCCTCGCGGAACGTGCCGCGCTGGCGCGGATCGCCGAGATCGACCTTGGCGGCCGCAACCACGCGCAGGTCGACCGGCCGCATTTCGTTGGTGCCGAGCGGGGTGACCTCGCGCATCTCCAGCACGCGCAGCATCTGCACCTGCGTCGAGACCGGCATGCTTTCGATCTCGTCGAGGAACAGCGTGCCGCCGCTGGCGTGCTCGATGCGGCCGATCCGCTTCTTCTGCGCGCCGGTGAAGGCGCCGGCCTCGTGGCCGAACAATTCGCTCTCGATGACCGTCTCCGGCAGCGTGCCGCAATTCAGCGCAACAAAATTGCCCCTGGCGCGGCGGCTCCAGCGATGCAGAAGGCTCGCCACCACCTCCTTGCCGGAGCCGGTTTCGCCGGTCACCAGAACGTCGACATCGGTGTCGGCGATCTGGCGCAGCGTGCGGCGCAGCCTTTCCATTGCCGGCGTCTGGCCGATCAGCGGCAAGCCGTCCTGCGCTTCTCCGGCCGCCTCGCGCAAGGCGCGGTTTTCCATCACCAGGCGGCGCTTTTCCGCCGCGCGGCGCACGCTCTGCACCAGCCGGTCGGCGGCGAAGGGTTTTGTGATGAAGTCGTAGGCGCCGTCCTTGATCGCCTTGACCGCCATGGCGATGTCGCCATGCCCGGTGACCAGGATGACCGGAATGTCCGCGTCCAGCCGCAGGACGCGGTCGAAAAGAAGCAAGCCGTCGATTTCCGGCATCCTAATATCCGACACCACCACGCCGGCAAAACCGGCGTCGAGCCTGGCCAGCGCCTCGGCCGCCACCGAAAAAGCCGATACCGAAAAGCCGGCAAGCTCCAGCGTCTGCGCGGTGGCCCTCAAGAGATCGCTGTCGTCATCGATCAGAATGACCGGCGCTGCGTTGTCGTTGGCCATTACGCTGCTTTCAAGAGATGGATGGTGAAGCGGGTGCCGCTGTCGTCGCTCGAAACCTCGATGCGTCCGCCATAATCGGCGACGATATCCTTCGAGATGACGAGGCCGAGGCCGAGGCCTTTTTCCTTGGAGGTGTTGAACGGCGTGAACAGCGATCTGAGAATTCCTGGCGGAATGCCCGGTCCGTTGTCGGACACGCCGACCGTCACGCCGTCCGCCGTCTCCTCGACCGAAACCCGCACCTTTGCGTCGTCGCGGCCCTCCAGCGCCTCCAGGGCGTTCTGGAAGAGGTTGATCAGCACCTGTTCGAGCCTGACCCGGTTGCCCATGACCTTGAGGGCAGGCGGCGGCAGGTCGATGACCAGTGCGTCGAGCCGACCGGCAAAGCGGCTTTTCAAGAGCACGACGGCGCCTTCGATGACGTCGCGCAATTCCACCGGCTCGGCGGCGGTGCGGCCCTTGCGGGCAAAGGCCTTCAATTCTTCGGTGATGGTGCCGATGCGTTCGGTCAGCGCGGCTATGGCGCCGAGGTTTTCCTCGGCCGGCGCTGTCTGCTTGCGGTCGAGGAAGGTGCGGGCGTTGTCGGCATAGGCGCGTATGGTGGCAACCGGCTGGTTGATCTCATGCGCGACGCCCGCGGCAACCTGGCCGAGGATGGCGAGGCGGTTCGCCTGGACGAGATCCTGCTGCACCACCTGCAGCTTGGCTTCGGTGCTGCGGTGACCTGATATCTCGGCCTGCAGCCGGTCGCGGGCGCGGCTCAGATCCTCGGTCCGTTCGACGACGCGGCGTTCGAGCTCGGTGCGCGCCGCCTGTTCGGCGGCGATCCGCATTTGTCCCGACTGCCGACGCCACAACAGATACGCAGCAAGGCCGAGCAACGGGACAACGACGCCGAGTGCAAGGAGCCGCATTTCACGGACCGCGGCGGCGATCGGCGCTTCAGCCGGAACGAGATAATCGAGCCGCCAGGGGGTCGAAGGGACCGGTGTGGAAAGCCTGAGATATTCCGCGTCGCTGCCGCCGGGCGTCACCGCGTGGACGATCGAGACGTCCGGGCTGAGTGCCTGGGGGCGCGTGATCGGCAGCGGCATCAGCGGTGCGTCGCCGAACTGCTGGCTGTTCTGAATGGCGGCAAGATCAGGCCCGGCCAGCGGCGTCGCCGTCATGAAGCGCCAGGACGGCACGCTGGTGATCAGGACGACGCCCTTCTCGTCGCTGACATAGGCCGGGCGGTTTGCCTCGTGCCAGTCGGTTTCGAGCTGATCGAATTCCGCCTTGACGACGACGACGCCGAGCGGGGCGGCAGCGTCGCCGACGCGGCGCGAGATGTAGAGGCCGGGACGCTTGCTGACATTGCCGAGCGCGAAATATTCGGCAGTGCCGGCCTGCATCGCGCCGGAGAAATAATCGCGGAACTGGTAGTCGTTGCCGACGAAGCTGATCGGCTCGCGCCAGTTGCTGGAGGCGATCGCCAGCCCGTCGGTGCCGATGACATAGAGCACCGAAGCCTTGGTGCCGGAGACCAGCCCGTCGAGCTTGCGGTTCAGCACATCGACCGCCGCAATGCTTTTCTGCGCCAGCGCATCGCGCACCTGCTGGTCTTCCGACAAAAGCAGGGGCAGGGCGCGCGGGCTTTCCAGCACGGCGCGCAGCAGCGCGACCTTCAGATTGGCATCGGTGCGGCCCTGCGCCGCCAGTGCCCCGAGCTCAGTGGCGCGGCCATAAAGGCCGGCGCCGTGAAGTGCGGCCGTGGCGATCGCAAGGGCGATGGCCGCAAACAGCAGCCAAGCACGGCGCGCCCGCCTGCCGAGTTGCTCGGGCGTCGACGGCAAGGCGGCGGCGGGGCGTTGCAGCATCACACATTTGTGCATGATTTCGCACAAAGAACAATTCGGTTACGCGAATATCCGCACTTTCTGTGCGCGAGACGAAACCTTGGGTCCGAGAGTATTCAATAAAATCAAACGGTAGGCTCTTTTCCGCGCACTTGGCACGGCAGTTGCAAACACGAATTCAGCGGTCGTGAGGCTGCTGGGGGTGGTCAATGCAATTGCTCCGGGAGGTCGAGCTTTCGATCGGAGCACAATGGAGGACGTCATGCAGACAGCATTCGCTGCCGCCGAGCCGCGCGGCAAACTTCCCTTCTACCGGCATCTCTATGTGCAGGTGCTGGCGGCGATCGCCGCCGGCGTGCTTCTCGGCCATTTCTATCCCGAAACCGGTGAGGCGATGAAGCCGTTCGGTGACGCCTTCATCAAGCTGGTGAAGATGGTGATCGCGCCGGTGATCTTCCTGACGGTGGCGACCGGCATTGCCGGCGTTTCCGACCTGCAGAAGGTCGGCCGCGTCGCCGGCAAGGCGATGATCTATTTCCTGGTGTTCTCGACGCTGGCGCTTGTCGTCGGTCTCGTCGTCTCCAATGTCGTGCAGCCCGGCGCCGGCATGCACATCAATCCGGCCACGCTCGACGCCACGAAGGTGACGGGCTACGCCGAGAAGGCGCATGACACCACCATCGTCGGCTTCCTGATGAACATCATCCCCGACACCATCACCGGCGCTTTCGCAAAGGGCGACATCCTGCAGGTGCTGTTCTTCTCGGTGCTGTTCGGCGTTGCCTTGGCCATGGTCGGCGATCGCGGCCGTCCGGTCGTCGATTTCCTGCAGGCGCTGACCACGCCGATCTTTCGCCTCGTCGCCATCCTGATGAAGGCCGCGCCGATCGGCGCCTTCGGCGCCATGGCCTTCACCATCGGCAAATACGGCATCGGCTCGATCGCCAACCTCGCCATGCTGATCGGCACATTCTACCTCACCGCGCTGCTGTTCGTGCTGGTGGTGCTTGGCGCAGTTGCCCGCTACAACGGCTTCTCGGTCCTGGCGCTGATCCGCTACATCAAGGAGGAGCTGCTGCTGGTTCTCGGCACCTCGTCCTCGGAAGCGGCATTGCCGGGCCTGATGGCCAAGATGGAGCGTGCCGGCTGCAACCGCTCGGTGGTCGGGTTGGTCATCCCGACCGGCTATTCCTTCAACCTCGACGGCACCAACATCTACATGACGCTGGCCGCGCTGTTCATCGCGCAGGCGACCGACACGCCGCTCACCTTCGGCGACCAGATCCTGCTGCTCGCCGTCGCCATGCTGAGCTCCAAGGGTGCCGCCGGCATCACCGGCGCCGGCTTCATCACGCTGGCCGCGACGCTTTCGGTGGTCCCCACCGTGCCGGTCGCCGGCATGGCGCTGATCCTCGGCGTCGACCGCTTCATGTCGGAATGCCGGGCGCTGACCAACTTCATCGGCAACGCGGTGGCGACGGTGGTCGTGGCGCGCTGGGAAGGGGAACTCGACCAGACCAAGTTCGCTGCCGCAATGGCCGGCGACTTGCCCGAGGAAGCCGACCTGTCGCTGCCCGGGCTGCAGCCCGCCTGACCGTTCAGGTCTGCATGGTCATAGCCCGAAGCCGGCTTGCCGCCGGCTTCGGGCTACCTGCCGCCAATCTCCAACATCCGCGATTATCCACAGGCCACGCCGCTGCGCGCCTGCCTCGATGTAACAGGCTTGTGAGCCTTGTTCCTGGCGCGGGGCTTGTTCCAGCCGTATTTGAAGGCCAGTATCCGCCATGCCTTCAAGGCGCCCGTCCACTTCGATCCCGATCTGATCGCGACCGAAGGCGAGACATTTCCGTCGGGCTCGGTTGCGACCGGCCGAAACCGTCGGAGCTTTTGCTGCCGCCGACCTGACCAAAGCGGCAGCCCTCGAAGGCAATCGCGGCCTCAGTACGAAGTCGCAAGAGACGTGACTCGTCTCCTGATGGAAGGCGCAGGCTTTCCTCTCAGGAACTCGTCGCGCTTGAAGAGGGGGCAGGCCCGTGAGCGGGCTTTTGCCGAAACCAAAGCAAGATGCGAGGTCAAACGCGATGCAGTCTGTACCGAGGATTCCGGTATCCATCATCATTCCGAACTACAATTACGCGCGTTTCCTCAAACGCAGCATCGACAGCGCCCTGGAGCAGGACTACGCGGACGTCGAAGTCATCGTCGTCGACGATGCATCGCAGGACAATTCCACGACAATCATAGAATCATATCGCGGCGAGATCGTCGCGTGTGCGCGAGCGCAAAATGGCGGGCATGCGGCGGCATTCAACACCGGCTTTGCGGCAAGCTCCGGCAAGATCGTCCTCTTCCTCGACGCCGACGACTATCTCTATCCGACCGCCGTTTCCACGATCGTCGACACCTGGGATGCGGCAACGGCCCAGGTGCAGTCCAGGCTGCATATCGTCGACGAGCGGCAACGCATCAAGGACGTCTTTCCGCCGCCCGAATTGCCCTTCGACAGCGGCGACGTCATGCCGAAACTGCTGCACAAGGGCCGCTATCAGACAACCGTGACCAGCGGGCTGGCCTTTGACCGCGCAACCCTGGAATCGATCATGCCGATTCCGGAGCCGGAGTTCCGTCAGGGCGCCGACGGCTATCTTGCAACCCTGGCGCCCATGTATGGGCACGTCCAGTCCATCGAGGAATGCGTCGGCGCATACCGGATCCACGGCGCCAACCATTCGGTCTTCGGTGAAAAGCTCGCCGAGCGGGCGCGCTGGAGGGTAACCCACGATTTCCGCCGCATGCAGGCGTTGTCGGACCAGGCCTCCGAGATCGGCCTGACCATCGTGCCGTCGGAGGCTGTCCGCCACGATCCGGTCCACCTGGAAGAGCGACTGGCGTCGCTGTGCGCAGACAGGCGACTGCACCCCGTGGCCGACGATTCCCGGCTGGCGCTCGGGGCGGCCGGCGCCGTCGCCAGCCTCGAAATGACAGCGTCCCTGCGCCGGCGCGCCGTGCTTGCCGCGTGGTTCCTATCGGTCGGGGTGCTGCCGCGGAAAATGGCGACGGCGGTCTTGTCGTGGAAGCTTGACGCGTCGTCCAGGCCGGCGTTCCTCAGTCGTCTGTCCAAGACCATCCGTCACGCCATGGGATAGCTTGCCTTGATATAGCCCACCGACAGTCCGGCTCTGTTCGGCCGCTCATTCGACCAGAACATGCGCCTCCCGCGCGGCGCCGACAAACGCATCCCTGGCGATTTCGGTCGGAACGTCGCCGCTCATGGCCCGGCGGCATGCGCGCAGCGCGGCGCCATGTTGCAGGCTGCCGGCGTCGCGCCACTGGCCCGCCAGTAGTTCTACTGCCTGCTGTGCGCTCAAGATGTGTCGGGTCGCGCCGGCAATGCCGACCGAAACTGACACCGGCCTGGAAAACCATCCTTGATTCATGGTGAAGCCCCTGCTGTCGAACACTCTAAAACGCATCCGATGGCACAAGGTTTCCTTGTCACCAATCACCACGGCGTGAACCCGGTGATGGAGACGTCGCCCGCTGTTCCATCTCGGAAAGACAATCGGCGACGGCACTGCGATCTGACAGGGGCAGGCCGGCTATGATGCCTGATATGCGGAGCGTGAATGTGGACTCGCGATTCCTGGTCATCTATCCTTGCCCCATGTGTGGACGGGTCCACTAGCAGAATGTTCCTTGCCGGCTCCTGATCCACGAAGCGACGGGTAGTGAGGCCTCTTCTTTGATTTCCGGAGCTGACGATGCTCGATCCAGAAAAGGCCAGGGCCGCGTCCCAGTTGTTGGTGAGCCATTGGGAGAAGGGCACCCGTCTCGACGCCATACCCCAGGAGTTACGGCCACAAACGCGGATCGAAGGTTACGCTATCCAGTCGCATGTGATGGATCGTTCGGCGGCTCCGCTTTTCGGTTGGAAGATTGCCGCAACCAGTCTGGCCGGACAAAGGCACATCAACGTCGACGGCCCGATGGCCGGGCGTCTCCTGGCTGAAAAAGAGATTGAGGTCGGTGGGGCCATTTCCCTGGCGACGAGCAAGATGCGCGTGGCCGAGATCGAATTCGCTTTCCGTTCGGCCGCCAACTGCCGCCTCGTCCAGCACCCTATGAAATCGCTGAGGTGATGGATGCCGTAGCGGCCTTGCACCCCGCGATCGAAATACCGGACTCACGATACGACGATTTCTGCGCAGTCGGGGCGCCGCAGCTCATAGCGGACAACGCCTGTGCCAACCTGTTCGTCATCGGCCAAGCTGCAGAAGACGATTGGCGCGACGTGGATCTCGCGAAGCACCCGGTGGTCGCTTTCGTTTCTGGAAAATCGCAGCATAACGGAACGGGGGCAGCTGTATTGGGCGATCCTCGGATTGCGCTCACATGGATCGTCAATGAACTGTCGGGCCTGGGCATAGCACTCCAGCCGGGACAGATGGTGATAACCGGCACCTGTGTGACGCCGATAAGCGTCGAGGCCGGTGACAAAGTCACCGGCGATTTAGGCAGGTTTGGCCGCGTCTCGGTGAGTTTTGTCTAAGGCGCCCCGCGCAGCCTGACCACAACACTGCGCACCACAAGCACCAGCACCGTGATGATGATCAGGATCACCGAGAGTGCTGCGATCGCCGGGTCGATGTTGTCGCGCAGGCCCATCCACATCAGCCTTGGCAGCGTGATGGCGTTGACCGAGGTGATGAACAGGGTGACGCCGATCTCTTCCCATGAGAGCACGAAGGACAGCAGGGCTGCGGTGATGATGCCGAACTTGATGTTGGGCATGATGATGCGGGTGGCGCGCTCCCACACCGTGGCGCCGAGGCCGCGTGCGGCAAGGTCGATACGCCGGTCGAGCTGGCTTAGCGACACCAGGATCAGCACCGTGGCGAAGGGCACCGTCATCACCGCATGCGCCATGGCGACACCGAGCCAGGTGTCATAGCCGAAGAACGAGCTGACGCCGGAAATCGAGGTCAAAAGAAAGTAGAGCGTTATTGCCGAGACCACCGGCGGCACCACCATCGGCAGCAGCACGAAGCCGACGAGTGCGGCGGTGAAGCGCGGCTGGAACATCCACACACCAAGGCTGAAGCAGAGCGCCAGCACGGTGGAGAAAGCGCTGCTGACGACGCCGATCCTGATCGAGAGCAGGATCGAGTTGATCCAGCGCGGATCCTCGATCATCGCCCGGTAGTGGCGCAGCGACAATTCGCCCGACGGCATCGCCAGCATGCGGGTCGGCGTCAGCGACACCGGTATGACGGCAAGCAGCGGCAACAGCAGGAACAGCGCAACCAGGCCGGCGAGGATCAGCGAGACGGGGCCGGGGCGGTAAGTGGGCATCAGATCAGCTGCTTCGGTCTGACATAGCGGAACAGCAGCGCCATCAGCGCGCCGACGAACAGCACCAGCACGACGCTGATCGCAGCACCCAGGCCCCAGTCCGGGCTCTGGAAGATGCGGAGATAGATCAGCTCGGCGATCATCACGCTGCGGCCGCCGCCGAGGATCGCCGGCGTCACGAAGAAGCCGAGTGAAAAGACGAAGACGATCAGCGCCGAGCCGATGATGCCGGAGCGGGTCATCGGCACGAAAACCGACCAGAAGGTGCGCATGCGGCTGGAGCCGAGCCCGCGCGCCGCCAGCAGCACGCGGTCGTCGAGGCCGCGCATGGAAGACGCCAGCGGAAACACAGCGAAGGGAATGAGGAAATGCGTCATGCCGACGATGACGCCGAACTCGTTGCGCACCAGCGTCAGCGGTTCTGAGATGAAGCCGATCGCCTGCAGCCACGTGTTGAACAGGCCGCGATTGGAAAGCAGCGCCACCCAGCCGAAGGCGCGCGTCAGCACCGAGATCCAGAACGGCACCAGTATGCAGAACTCGGCGACCACGCGCTGCGCCGGCGTGCCGCGCACCCACACCACGGTGATGGCGTAGGCGGCGGCAACCGAAACAATCGTGACGATCGCCGCGATGCGCAGTGTGCGGACAAATACCGACTGCACCAGCGGGTCGCTAAGCAGCGTGCCATACTGGCCGAGCCCCGGCTCGGGCAGCGTGAAGCTCCAGTTCACGACGCCGAAGAATGGCCAGGCATAGGCGGCGCCAAGGAATAGGAGCAGCGGCGCCATCAATAGCGCCGCGCCCATCCTGTCGGAGAAGTATGCTTTCATCTCGGCCCGGTTTCCCCAGGCCTATCAGGCGGAGATGATCTTCGTGTACTCGTCGAGCGCGGCCCCGTAGTTCTTGGCGTACCACTCCATGTCGAGCGCGATCTGCTTCTTCATGTTTTCCGGATCGACCGGGTTGATGCGCTTCTTGTCGGCGGGGATCAGCGCGTCGGCGGCCGGATTGGCCGGACCCTGACCGAGCTTGTCGAACATAATGAGCTGCTTTTCCGGATCCTGGGCGCTGGCGATGAACTTCATCGCCGCGTCCTTGCCGCCGGGATTGCCCTTGAGCACGGCGAGCGCGCCGGGCGAGATCAGGCCCTGGTCCCAGATGAACTTGATCTTGCCGCCGGAATCCTGCTCGATCAGCGAGGCCCGGGTCGACCAGACGATCGCCATCGAGGCCTCGCCGTCGAGCAGCACGCTCTGGCTTTCGGCGCCGCCGCCCCAATAGGCGACGACATTCTCCTTGAAGGCGGCGATCTTGTCATGCGCGCGCTTGAGGTCGAGCGGGTAGAGCGAGGCCGGTGCGATGCCGTCGGCCAAAAGAGCGGCTTCCCAGCTCGACACGCCCCATTTGTAGAGCGAGCGCTTGCCGGGGAATTTCGCCACGTCGAAGAAATCGGCCATGCCGGTCGGCGCCTGGCTGCCGAATTTCTCGGAATCGTAGGCGATGACATAGGAGAAGAAATAGGTCGAGGCGGCGTGCTCCCAGCCGAAGCCCTCGCGCATCTTCTTCTTGTCGACGATCGAATAGTCGATCGGCTCGAGCATGCCCTGCGCACCGAGCGTGATGGCCGAGAACGGATCGACGTCGACCAGGTCCCAGGTCGGAGCGCCGCTCTTGAACTGCGCGGCGATAGCGCCTTCGGTCGGGCCGGAGCCGTCCATCTTGACGGTGATGCCGGTCTCCTTGGTGAAAGCCTGGCCATAGGCCGCATCATAGGCGGTGATGGCGTCGCCGCCCCAGTTGACAAGCACCAGTTGCTTGGCTTGCGCGAAGGCACCGGTCGAGCGCAGCAGCATCGGCGTGCCGGCCAGCACGAGTGCAGCCAGCTGCGTGAACTGCCGACGCGAGATTTCGCCGCGCGCCGCCCTGGCGGACAGCGTCTCGATGGAATGTTTCTTGGTTTCATTTGTCATGTCAGTTCCCCTTTTTTTGTCGTTGATATTTCCCGAAAGTAGCTTGGTGAATTTCAGCTTCGCCACGCCGATCGTCATTGTCCTCCGTCCGGAAGGAGGAAACCCTTTTCCGCCGGCCATGTCAGCCACACGGAATTGCCCTTGCTGAGTGCCGAGGCGGCGACCTCGTTCGGCACCGAGACCGTCACCTTGGCGCCCTGGCGCGTCGTCAGATCGAGCCGCGTCGCAGCGCCGAGATAGGTCGAGGCGACCGCGGTGGCGGCGATGCCGTTCTCGCCCGCCGCCGCTTCGGGCGCGATCGACATATATTCTGGCCGGATCGCCAGGATGGCATTGCTGCCGACGGCGCTGGCATTGCCGCGCAGGCTGATGGTGCGGTCTTCGCACAGGCCTGTGGCGCCATTGTCGGCATTGCGCACACCCTTCAGCGGCAGCATGTTGATCTCGCCGAGGAACTCAGCGACGAACCGGTTGGCCGGCCGGTCGTAGACCTCATCCGGCGCGCCGACCTGCAGCAATTTGCCATGGTTGAAGATGGCGACGCGCGACGACAGCGCCAGCGCCTCGCTCTGGTCGTGGGTGACGAAGACGAAGGTGGTGCCCGTTTCCTGGTGCAGCCGCTTCATCTCGGCCTGCATCTGGCCGCGCAGGCCCTTGTCGAGCGCCGAGAATGGCTCGTCGAGCAAAAGCACACCAGGCTCGAACACCAAGGCACGCGCCAGCGCCACGCGCTGCTGCTGGCCGCCGGACAATTGCGACGGCAGTTTCTTCTCGTGGCCCTTCAGTCCGACGCGCTCGATCATCTCGCCGACCCGGCGTTTGATCTCGTCCGACGATCTCTTGCGCACCTTGAGCGGGAAGGCGATGTTGGCCTCGACACTCATATGTGGGAACAGCGCATAGCCCTGGAACACCATGCCGGCGGCGCGCTGCTCGGCCGGTCGCTCGGTGATGTCGACGCCGTCGCTGTAAAGGCGGCCGTCGGTGGGCTGAATGAAGCCGGCAAGGATCATCAGGAAGGTGGTCTTGCCCGAGCCTGACGGACCGAGCAGGGTCAGGAACTCACCGCGGCCGATATCGAGCGTCAGATCGTCCAGCGCACGGAATGAGCCGAAGCTCTTGCCGATCCCGATTGCCTTGATCTCTGCGGCCCGGCCGGGTTGCTGCATCCTGCCTTTGTCCTCAATGCTGATTGAAATCGTAGGCAGGGCGGCGGCTTACCGCAACCGAATAGTTTTCGCCTGACCGGCAAATTTGATTCATCTATGCAGCTAATCTCCCCCCTCGAGGGGGAGATGTCGCCGAAGGCGACAGAGGGGGTCGCTGCGCGTGGAGTGGCGACTTCCTCTTTCTTTGAAAGCAGATCGGGCCGAGCCCAGTCGGACCAACCCCCTCTGGCCGCTTCGCGGCCATCTCCCCCCTCAAGGGGGGAGATTAACGCTGGTTCTCCGACAGCTTCGACCGCAACCATCCACTAAAAACATTCAGCACCGGATGCCCGGCCTTCGCATGCTCTGACACGAGAAAATACGACCGCGGTGATTTGATCGCGATGTCGAACGGGCGCACCAGCCGGCCTTCGCTCAGCGCCCGGCGGCTGGTCAGCTCGTCGCCCATGGCGATGCCCTGGCCGGCGATCGCCGCCGAGAAAACCAGGTTCATGTCGGAAAAGAAGATGCCGCCCTCGATGTCGGGATTCTCGACCTTCGACAGCGCCAGCCAGCGCGCCCAGTCCTCGGTGTCGCCGAGATGCAGGAGATTGGCGCGCAGCACGTCGGCGGGCTTGGAAAAGCCGCCGATCTTGTTGAGCAGCGTCGGGCTGCACAGCGGCGTGAACGAGATCTCGCACAACAGCTCGACGGCGCGGTTCGGCCAGTTGCCGACGCCGAAGGCGATAAAGGCGTCGGCCTCGGCATTGCTGACATCGTCCAGCCGCCGCGGCGTCAGGATGCGCAGCGCGACATCGGGGTACATCTGCCGGAATTCGCCAATGTGAGTGCACAGGAACAGCGAGGCGAAGCCCGGGGTGCAGCTGACGCTGAACGAGCCGCCGACGCCGGTGCCGGCATGGCGCGTCACCGCATCGCCCAGCACTGTCAGCGCCTTGCGCACGTCGCTGGCATAGCGCTGGCCGCGCGGCGTCAGCGCCACGCCCTTGCCGATGCGCTCGAGCAGGTCGAAGCCGAGATCGCGTTCGAGCAGGCGCAGCTGATGGCTGACGGCGCTGCGGGTCAGATGCAGTTCGTCGGCGGCGCGCCAGACGCTGCCGTGTCGGGCAAAACTGTCGAGGGCGCGCAGCGCCTGCGTCGATGGAATTCTCAAGAGGTGAACCGAATTTGCATGAGCCGGGAAAACATATCACTTTTTGGCGAGGCGCTTCACTGCTTTCTTTGACCGATGGAGGAACCGGTGACCACCTCAGCCCAAGCGACCGCGCTTGCCTGTCTGGACGACGTCCAGCCGTCGCTGTCGGCGTGGACGCGGACGATCTTCGATTTCGGCGAGACCGCCTGGCGCGAATACCAGTCGGCCGCCTGGTATGTCGAGCAGTTGAAGTACGAAGGCTTTTCCGTCGAGGAAGGCTCCGGCGGCATGCCCACCGCCTTCTGCGCCCACTGGACCAACGGCGCCGGGCCGACCATCGGCATGTACGCCGAATACGACGCTGTGCCGGGCAATTGCCAGGACGCGGCGACCGTCAAGCGACCGCGCGCGGGCCTCGGCGCTGAGGCCGGCGGCCACACCGATCCGCATTCCGGGCTCGGCATCGCCAGCCTCGGCGGGCTTTTGGCGACCAAGGCTGCAATGCAGCGCCACGGCATATCGGGCACGCTGCGCTTCACCGGCGAGCCGGCGGAGAAGGTGCGGGGATCGAAGCCGATCCATGCGGCAAAGGGCTACTACGATGGCCTCGCCGGCATGATCTCCTTCCATCCCTTCTACATGCTGCCGCTCTGCAACACGGCGCGCTGGGACACGCATTGCGGCGCGGCCTATGCGATGATCTACCGCTTTGTGTGCGACGAACCCGAAAATTGGGTTCGCGTAAGCGATGGCGCGCCGATCCCGCAGGCGCATTCGGCGGTGCGGGCGCCCGGCGCCAACGACGCGCTCATGATGATGTACATGGCCTCCAAGGCGCTGCGCGATTCCATGCTGTCGCACCAGGGCGGCTGGTCGATCAGCGAGGCGATCCTGACGGCAGGACAGGCGACCGCTGACAATCTGCCGACGGGGCTGGCCGAGATCCAGTACATGATCCGCGTGCCGACGCTTGCCATGGCCGAGCAGGTGGCCGCCGTGCTCGACCGCAATGCGGAAGCCGCCGCGAAAATGAGCGGCTGCCGCCATGAGCGGCACTGGGTGTCGAAATCGCGGCCGGGGCTGGCCAATCACGCAATGTCAGGCATCGCCTATGAGGCGCTGTCGACGGTCGGGCCGCCGCGCTGGGACGAGACGGCCAAGGCGATCGCCCGCGAAATCCAGGTCAATGCCGGCGGCGCGGCGACCGACGAGCCGTTCATCGCCGAGCTGGAGCAGCTGATTGCGCCGCATGACGCAGAGGCGATCCTGCGCCGCGACCTGCCGCCGTCGCAGCTCAATTCGACCTCCGACGACTACACCGACATGTCATGGCACACGCCGACGGCGCGGTTCTACGTCGCCCGCCCGGCGCTGCGTTCCGAGAATGGCCGCGCCTATCCGTCCTGGGCGATGAACGCGCTGGGCGGCATTTCTGCGACGATCGATCCGATGGTTACCTGCGCGTCGAAGACGATCGCGCTGGCAGCACTTCGCCTGCTGGAAGACAAGGCCGCCCGCGATGCGGCGATGGACGAATTCGTCGCCCGCACCGGTGGCGGCATCGGCGGCAGCAAATGGCTGGCGCCGCTCTGCGACTATGAGCCACCGATCCATTTCCGCTGGCCGGAATATGTCACCACCCCGCGCGGACGGGACTGGTGGATACCAAGCAACCCGCAAGCCGCGTGATCATCCAAGCCAGGAGAACCCCATGACCGTTCATGACCGCATCGTAGCAGAACCGTTTTCGTTGCAGCGTCGCAACCCGGCCGGCGGCACCAAGCCGCTGACCGGTTGGGGCTTTGCCAACGAGACCGATGTGCTGACCGACGTGCTGCTCGGCTCGCCGAATTTCCTGCGCCATCTCTCGACCAGCTCGCTGTCGCGAAAGCATCTGCGCGAGGCGCCCTGCAATGTCCAGATCGCGCAGGCGCAGCACAAGGACCTGGTCGCCGCCTACGAGCATTTCGGCGTCAACATCCATTGGCACGAGCCGACGCCGGAACTGCCGATGCAGGTCTACTCCCGCGATTCCAGCGTCATGACGCCGTATGGCGTCATCATCACCGCGATGGCCAATTGGTGGCGGCGCGGCGAGAACTACGCCGCGATCCGCACCTATGAGAAGCTCGGCATTCCGATCTACGACATGGTCACCGCGGGCACCTTCGAGGGCGGCGACTTCAACGTCATCGAGGACGGCGTGGTGCTGATCGGCTGCGGCGGCGCCCGCACGCAGGAGGAGGGCGCGCGCCAGGTCCAGGCCTGGTTCGACAAGGAGGGCTGGGAGACCCGCATCGCCTTCATCGACGAATATTATGTCCATATCGACCTGATGGTAGTGCCGATCGCCGAAAAGCTGACCGCCGTCTGCCTCGCCTGCACGGAGCCGGGCATCGTCGACTGGCTGAAGGGCAAGGGCCACGAGATCATCGACGTGCCGTTCCAGGATACGATGGCGCTCGGCTGCAACTTCATGTCGCTGGGCAAGGACAGGGTGATCGCGCCGACGTCCAGCCAGACGCTGATCGGTCAGCTCAAGGCGCGCGGCTTCGAGGTGGCGGCCATCGACATGAGCGAGATCTCGAAGACCGGCGGCGGCATCCACTGCATGGCGCAGGCGCTGAAGCGCGAGCCGGCCTGAGCGCCATTGTCAGCAACGTCGATCCCGCCTGGCTCGCGGCACGCGCCTACAGCACGATGAGCTTTCCCTTGCGCAGACGCCTGGCGCAACGATAGGCGAGGTCGGCGGCGACCATGTCTTCCATCGCAATGCCCATCGCCTTGTAGGTGGTGATCTGTTGATCCGAAACGCGGCCCGGCGCGCGGTCGATCAGCATGGCGCCAAGCTCGGTGCCGAAATCCGGATCGAAGCCGGCAAGCTCGCAAGAGCCTACCGGGGTCGGCTTGAATGCATCCTGGGTTTCGACAAAAAGACTGGATTTGCCGATGAGCTCGATCGGCATTTCACCGCCGGGTGGCGCCACCCCGACCGACGAGACATGCGTGCCCGGCTGGACCCAGCCGGCGTCGATCACCGGCTCGTAGGAGTGGGTCGCCAGGCACACCACGTCGGAACTGCGCACTGCCGCCTCGATGTCGGCGACCGCCACCACCGACGGATGTAGCCGGGCAAGCGCTGCCGCATCGTCGAAGCTCTTTGAAGCGACACGGATTTCGGCAAAGTCGCGCACCAGCGGCAACAGATGCAGGTGCTGGTTGGCCTGCACGCCGGCGCCGACCACGGTCGCAATCCTGGCGTCCCGGCGGGCAAGCGCGCGCACCGACAGCACGGCGGAGCCGGAGGTTCGCACCGCTGTTATGAAGGTGCCGTCCATGATGCAGACCGGCAGGCCGGACAGCGGATCGAACAGGCTGATGGTGGCGAGGTGGCTGGGCAAGTTCTTGGCCAGGTTGCCTTCGAAGACATTGACGATCTTGACGGTCAGGTTCATGCCCTCCATCCACGCCGGCATGGCGAGGCTGTAGCCGGCCCCGGGGATGTCGAGTTGTGGTCGGGGTGGATTGACGACCTTGCCTTGTGACAGCGCCTTGAAGCCGTCTTCCAGAACATCGAGAAGCTGGCTGAGGTCGATGCATTCCATCACGTCGGTTTCGCTCAGCACCAGGATCTCGGTCGCTCCCTTGCTGATTTCCGCCGCACTCTTGCCGGCTGGGCTGAACGCTTCCTTGGTCATCCTGCACTCCCTGTGTTCGTCGAATTGGCTCACCACGTTCGCTTTGAGTGGGTGAGGGAAGCGCAGGCTATTGCGGGGTTTTATGTGATGAAATACGTTTATTTTGACATCTCTGCGTGAAATTAGCATATAAATCCCTGAGATAGCGTGGATTGTGAGATGGGCGATCTCGACCAGATAGACCGCAGCCTGCTCCGGCTGCTGCAGGAGGACGGGCGCCGGACGACGCTTGATCTTGCCGGGCGTGTCGGGCTCTCGCCGACCGGAACCAGCCAGCGGGTGAAGCGGCTGTTCCGCGACGGGTTCATCACCGCGGTCAGGGCCGTGCTCGATCCGCGCAAGGTCGGCCGGGGAACGCTGGTGTTCATCGAGGTCCGGCTTGACCACACGGCGCCGCATGTCTTTGACCGCTTCGCCGAAGCCGTGGCGAAAGCTCCGGAGGTTCTGGAGTGCCATATGGTGGTTGGCGGTTTCGATTATCTGGTCAAGGCGCGGATCGCCGATATGGCGGTGTTCCAGGATTTCCTGCAGCGGGTCATCCTGCCACTGCCCGGCGTGCGCGAAACGCACACTTTCGCCTCCATCGCCGATGTCAAGCCGAACGCCCTCTTGCCGGTGTGATCAGGTGGAGGAGGAGAACGCTGTTCAGGGCGACCTGCATCGCATCTTTGCCATCTTATCGCTTCCCCTGGCGCGCCTCCGGGGCCGAGATGCCGGAGACCGGCTCTAGCCTTGCACGGTCAGCAGGTTCGCATCGCGCGCGAGCCGCCATGCACCATCCGCCTCCTTGCGCAGGAGCGTCAGCGCATATCCCGATCGATGGACCGGCTCGCCATTCGGCGGGGTCGCGGTCATGTCGATGCGGCTGCGGATGAAAGCCCAACTGCCGAGAAGCTGTAGTTCCACGATATCGCTCGTGCCGTCGATATGAACGCCGGCCGTCTCCTGCGCGGCTGCCGCGAAGATCTCCTTGTCGAAGGGCTCCCGGCCGGGAACCATGAAGATCGCGTCGTCCGTCATCAAGCTGAGGACGGTCGCGGTGTCTCCACGCTTGCTCGCATCCATCCACGTCTCGACCAGTTTTCGGATTGCTCTTTCGTCGTCCGTCATCCGTTATCTTCCTGGCTCCCCGCCGTCATCGGTACCGAACGGCGCTCCTCCCTCGCCGCAACATAGGGCACAGATCGCCCCGGTCATCGATTGCCGGTGTTTTATCGACGTCGCGCTGGGTGGGGCATGGTCCGTGAAATGGCAGGTCCGCGCCCTCTATGCCTACCGCCAACCGCCCGAGGCGGTGATGCGCTCGCCGGTCAGCCAGGACGCCTCGTCGGAGGCGAGGAACACCGCGATTCGGGCGATGTCGTCGGGCTGGCCGAAGCGGCCGAGCGGGGTCATGGCGATGACCTGCTTCTCGAACTCGCTGCCGACGATGCCGATCCGCTGCAGGCCTTCGGTGTCGACGCCGCCGGGCGCGATGGCGTTGACGCGGATGTTGCGGACGCCCAGTTCTCGCGACATCGACAGCGTGATCGAATCCACCGCGCCCTTGGTGGCGGCGTAGACCAGCGAGTTCGGCTGCGGGTTGAGGCTGGCGACCGAGCTTATGTTGATGACGCTGCCGCCTCCGGCGCCGAAATGGTTCACCGCTTCCCGGATGGTCAGGATGGTGCCCAGCACATTGGTGTCGAACTCACGGTGGAATTCGGCCTCGGTCACCGCTTCCAGCGGCTCGAATGCGAAGACGCCGGCGTTGTTGACCAGGATGTCCACCGCGCCGAACGACGATTTGGCGGCCTCGAACAGGCGGCGCACGTCGGCCGCTTGCGACACGTCACCGTGGACGGCAATGGCTCGGCCGCCTGCGGCCTTGATCGCGGCAACGACGCGGTCCGCACCTTCCCGCGACGAAGCATAGTTGACGACCACGGCGGCACCGGCCGCCGCAAGACCCTTGGCGATGCCGGCGCCGATACCCTTGGAGGCGCCGGTGACGATGGCCACCTTGCCGTTCAGCTTGCTCATCAAATCTCTCCTTCGTTGACGATGAGCGGTATTTAATAGTGATGGGATAGCGTATTAGGATCGCCTCGATCGGTTCTTTCGTGCCTGGGATTCTTGAATGACCACCATCCTCGAAAAGACCGCCGGTCTCGTCGCCTTCGTGCGCACGGTCGATGCCGGTTCGTTCCATGCCGCCAGCCGGCTGGTCGGCTCCAGCCCGTCGGCGGTGTCGAAGAGCGTAGCGCGGCTCGAGCGGCGGCTGGGCGTCAGGCTGATCCAGCGCTCGACGCGCCGCCTGGCACTGACCAGCGAAGGCCTCGCCTATTACGAGCGGGTCGCGC
The DNA here is from genome assembly GCF_002284565.1 of Mesorhizobium mediterraneum. Taxonomy (GTDB): domain Bacteria; phylum Pseudomonadota; class Alphaproteobacteria; order Rhizobiales; family Rhizobiaceae; genus Mesorhizobium; species Mesorhizobium mediterraneum. Next base: position 450,718 of record NZ_NPKI01000046.1, read on the forward strand.
CTTTGCTGAGAGCGCTCGACGATGCCGAGGACATCGTCCAGATGGCCGATACGGCGCGCGGCCTGCTGCGCGTCACGGCATCCGTCGAACTCGGGCGCGGCCTGATCGCCGCATGGGCGCAAGCGTTCCTGGCTCAGCACGGCGAGGTGAAGCTCGAGCTCAGCGTCACCGACCGCCACGCCGACCTGATCCGCGAAGGCTATGACGTCGCGGTGCGCATGGGGGCGCTGTCGGACACCGGGCTCATCGCTCGCAAGATCGCCAATCTGCCGATCGTGCTGGTGGCGTCGCCCGCCTATGTCGAACGGCGCGGCCGGCCGGCCTCGATCGAGGATTTGCAGAACCACGACTTCGTCCGCTACCAGATGGCCGGCCGGCCTTATCCCGTCACCTTGGCCGACGGCACGGTGATCGTGCCGAACGGGCGACTCGACACCGATGACGGCGGCGCCATCCGGCAAGCGGCGCTTGCCGGAGCCGGCATCGCGCATCTGATGCAGTTTGCCGTGCAGGACGATCTCGACACCGGCCGTCTGGTCCGCATCCTGCCCGAGGTGGCGATGCCGACCATGCCGGTGCACATCGTCCATGCGTATGGGCGGCAGCTACCGGTCCGTGCCCGGCTGTTCGTCGACTTCCTGGCGAGCCAGATGGCGGCGCTGACGCGATAGGGCAGGCGCTCCGTGGCAAAGACAGCGGCGCTTCCTCGATGGCCATGCGGTAGCCTTTGAGCGTCGCTGCGTTGAAGTTTAATATCAAGCCCTGGCGCGGCGCGACGTAACGAGAATCCCTGTCCATCGAGCTAAAACGTAATCTTCACCGAAGCGGCGCTGCGGTTCGCCGGCCCGTGAAAGACGGCCTCGATGTTGTTGCCGTCGGGATCGAGCAGGAAGGCGGCATAGTAGCCGTGATGGTAGTGCTGCCGCTCGCCCGGTGCGCCATTGTCCGTGCCGCCGCCATCGAGGCCGGCCTTGTAGAAGGCGTCGACCATCGCGCGGTCCTTTGCCTGGAAGGCAAGGTGGTGGCGCCCGGTCAGTTGCCCGTTGGCCGCCCGGCTGTCGATGCTGGAGACGAACAGCTCGTCGGCCCAGAAATAATCCTCGGCGCTGCCGCCGATGGGAACGTCGAGCACCTTGAAAACCGCCTCGTAGAAGCGGCGGCTGGCCTTGAGATCCCTGACCACCAGCTGGACGTGGTCGATGAGACGGCCGCGATGAAGTTCCATGCCTGTTAGCTCCTGATCGCCAGGTTGGAAATCTAGCTCAGGACAGTGCACGGTCAATGCAATGGAGCAATTGAGTGGGGCGATTTCCCGACTGGATAAAAAACGCAACCGGATTGTAGGATTCGAAATGTCGCCATCGTCCTTCGGACGCAAGCGGTGTGACGAAGCTCGAAAGAAGTCGCGCCGTGTCCAAACGATCTCGGGAGAAAAACATGAGCCTTTCCTATCGTTGGGTCATCGTCGCGGCAGGTGCTGTGATGACCTGTGTCGCCCTCGGGGCGATGTTCTCGCTGGCGATTTTCCTCGAACCGATGGCGCTCGACACAGATTGGTCGCGCGCCGGCATATCGAGCGCTATGACGCTGAACTTCCTGGTAATGGGCCTCGGCGGCTTCGCCTGGGGCGCCATTTACGATCGCTACGGCGCCCGCATCGTGGTGATGACAGGTGCGTTGCTGCTCGGGCTGGCGCTGGTGCTGGCCAGCCGCACCGGCTCGCTGCTTGTCTTCCAGATCACCTATGGCGTGCTCGTCGGCCTGGCGGCAAGCGCCTTCTTCGCGCCGATGATCGCGCTGACCGCCGCTTGGTTCGACACCAATCGCAGCTTGGCCGTTTCCCTGGTCTCGGCGGGCATGGGCGTGGCGCCGATGACGATCTCGCCCTTCGCGCAATGGCTGATCACGGCCTATGACTGGCGCACCGCCATGTTCGTCATCGGCGTCGCGGCATGGGCGCTGCTGGTGCCGGCCGCATTGCTGGTGCGCCAGCCGCCCAAGCCTGCCGCCGACGGCGCAGCCGCCGATATTGCCGCCAACGATACCGGCATGTCAGTTCCACAAGCGTTCCGCTCGCCGCAATTCATCGTTCTGGCACTGACCTTCTTTGCCTGCTGCGCGGCGCATTCCGGGCCAATCTTCCACATGGTGAGCTATGCGATGCTGTGCGGCATAGCGCCGATGGCGGCGGTCAGCATCTACAGCATCGAGGGCCTGGCCGGCTTAGGCGGCAGGCTTCTATACGGCGTGCTTGCCGACCGGCTGGGGGTCAAGCCGGTGCTGATTACCGGTCTGGCGATACAGTCCGTGGTCATCGCAGCCTATCTCGCCGTCAGCGAGCTTGGTCAATTCTACACGCTCGCCATCATCTTCGGCGCCACCTATGGCGGCGTGATGCCGCTCTATGCGGTGCTGGCGCGCGAATATTTCGGCCAGCGCATCCTCGGCACGGTGTTTGGTGCCGTCACCATGCTGTCCAGCATCGGCATGGCCTTCGGCCCGCTCGCCGGCGGCATGGTGTTCGATGCCTATGCCAGCTATTCCTGGCTGTTCATCGGCTCGGCCCTTGTCGGGCTCGGCGCGGTGGCGGTGGCGATCGCCTTCCCGCGGCTGCCGCGCAGGGAGTTGCAACCGGCGTAAGGATTGGCCGAGAGTGGGCGCAGGGGGTCAAAAGTGGACATAAACTATGCCGGCTTTTGTCCCCCCAACTACGAGACCCGATCGGCAACGATGGGAGCTTTGTGCTCTGTTTAGGTCAGGTCTGTGGGCCTGTTTCCTCTTGATTAGCGATCGATCATGCTGCATTGCAGCGCGCTCGCGCCAATACGAAGTGTGGATAAGTCGGGGATTCGGACGCAAAACTGCCAAAATAGGCAATTTCGGGCGGTTTTCGCGCATTTCGCAGGCGTACCTCACGCGACTATTTCAGTCACGTTAACATTTTGTGTTGCGGCGCAGCATTTTTTTCCTATCGTCGGGCTTGGGGCATTCGATGGCGTGAAGAGACTCTCCTTGGCAATTCTCCCTGGAGGCCCGGTGAAGCGTGGTGTTGAGGCAATCTGCAATCTGGTGGACCCACTGGCGGGGATTGGCGCAGAGCCATTCGATCGCCCCGCCCGAACCTCCGCAAGCCGTGCGAGACGCAGCGCTTCGAGCGAAAACGATCAGCGCCATTGCGCAGGCGCCGCTGTCCGCAGAGTGAGCAGCGGCGAACACGATCGGCGGCAACAATTTCAGCGGAGACATCCAACTGGCGGACGCGGCCGATGAGACGCGACACGCAATTGGACGCGCTAAGGGCCATCGCGGTGACGATGGTGATGTATTCGCATTTCTTTGCGGCGGGAGGGTCTTCCTTCTGGGGCCACATCGGCGTGCGATTGTTCTTCGTGCTGAGCGGGTTTCTGATCACGCGCCTTCTTCTGGACGCGCGCTCGGCCGCTGAATTCGAAACCGCACCGGCGCTAAGATCCTTCTACATCAGGCGGGCGCTGCGTATATTTCCTCCCTACTTTGCTGTGTTGGGCTTCGTTTGGCTGGTTGACCTGGAGCAGTCGAGGGGATCGCTGGTCTGGCATGCGCTTTATCTGTCGAACTTCTGGTTCGCGCTGCGCAATGAATGGACGCCGTGGGTCCTCGCCCATCTTTGGAGCCTGAGCATCGAGGAGCAGTTCTATATCGTCTGGCCATTGATCGTCTTGCTGGCGCCGCTCCGGCGTCTTCAATCGATCTGCATCGGCGTCATCCTGCTGTCGTTGTCGTATCGCTTTTACTGGCCTATCGCTGGAAGTCCCGACCTCGCCCGCGACCTGCTTCCGCCGGCATCGATGGACGCGCTGGCGTCAGGCGCGCTGCTTGCAGTCTACCGAACCAGAACCGCTGGCTTGCCGCAGTGGCTGCGATTTGGCTGGCCGGCACTCGCGGCCGCGTTTTTCGTCCTGCAGTGGCTTGCGCCGATGCCGGCAAATCCCGTGCAGGAATGGGGCCGCTGGCTGCTGCTGGAAGTCCTGCCTCTCGCGCCGCTTGTGGTGGTCGTTGCGAGCTGCTCGTCCGGCCTTGGCGGTTATCGGGGGAGGCTTCTCGAACTGCCGCCACTGCTGGCGCTTGGCCGCGTCAGCTATGGCGTTTACCTATACCATCCGATCGTCCTGTCGCTCGCGGTCATGTCCCAGCCCTGGATCCCGCTCAACGTCTCGGAGCAAGGGCCGGGGCGGTTCCTGGTTGCGGGAACGGCGACCCTCATCGTGGCTTCAGTCTCATGGCTGTTTTTCGAAAAGCCGCTCAACAGCCTCAAACGCTACTTTCCCTATGTTGCGCCAAGAGCCGGCACGGTCATCCCAGCAGGTGTCAAAACGGACGGTGGCGGGTGGCTCGGGAGGACAGCAGGAGCCCGTTTCAGTGGCCCGCTTGATGGCCGCACATCATCCTTGGCACGCGACCTCCCGCGAACGGATCGGAGCTGACCATGGCCGCTCCCTTGGTCTCCGTTCTGCTGCCGATCTACAATGCCGGACCTTATCTGGCCGCCGCGCTCGGCAGCATCTTGCGGCAGGATTACGATCGCCTGGAGATCATCGCGATCGATGATGGATCGACGGACAACTCCCTGCAGATCCTGCAGAAGTGCCGCCAGACCGACGATCGCATCTCCATCATCTCACGAGAAAACCGCGGCCTGATCACAACCCTGAATGAAGGGCTGGCTGTGGCTCAGGGTGATCTGGTCGCCAGGATGGACGCGGACGATATCGCCTATCCCTGGCGCCTGTCGCGTCAGGTAGCGCTCTTCAACCAGCGACCCGACCTTGCTCTGTGTGGCGCGGGCGTGGATTTCCTGCTTGGCAACCGCATCGTCAAGGGCTTGCCCGATCCGGCGCTCCAAGAAAATCTCCTTCGGATATTGTCGAGGTTCTTCACGATATTCATGCATCCTACAGTGGTCTATAATAGGAACGTCATAAAGGGCGGCGATCTATATTACGACGAGAGCTACAGGCACGCCGAAGATTTCGATCTCTTCAGACGGCTTACCGACCGTTACCCGGCCGCAATGATCCCCGAAAACCTGATTGCCTATCGTATCCATGGCGATAGCGTGACGAACCGGCACAAGGGGGAAATGCGGAGGACACATTTGAAGATCGTGGCCGAGACCCTTGAGCGGGAAGGCCTCGCGCCAAACACGCGGGACCTGCGCGACATCGGCGATGCCGTATCAACGGATACGGTACGCCGTGCCGCCGAATGGCTTCTGGCACTGGAAGAGAGAATTTCCGGACTGCCAGCGGAAACGAGGCCTAGCTATGAGGCCGGCACGCTGAACCTGTTCTATTTCCTCTACCAACTCATATCAGATGAGATGCAACCGCTGTTGACGCACGAGTTCCTGACGCGGACCGCGAAATGGGACCTCATTCGGCGTCGCGAGCGGTACGCATTGCGTGCTGGCGCTTACGCGCCGCGGTTCAGCCTCGTCTCGATGTCGGCGACCAGGCAGGTCGACGCCTTGTCGCGGTACTTGCAGTCCGTGCCGGCCGCAGCGGTTCTGCCTTCCCTCGGGTCGAGCTAGAATGACAGTCAAATCCCACCAGCTTCTGCAGCACAACCGCGCGACGATGCCTGCGCCCATTTCGGTCGGGTCGCAGCATGGACCAGCGCCCGAGGTCAGCTTCATCGTCTGCACACGCAACCGCGTTGCGGTGCTTGAGCCTTGCATCAAGTCGATCCAGGCCGCGTGCCGTGCCCGTCCTGCCTTCGCGGCCGAACTCGTGGTTGTCGACAACGGCTCGACCGACCGCACGGCAGAGCGCCTGGCCAGCATCGCCGAACTGTCGGACATTCCATTGAAGGCTATTTGCGAGCCACGACCCGGATTGGCGGCGGCCCGCAACGCCGGCCTGGCGCGCGCACGAGGCCGTGTGCTGGTCTTCGTCGATGATGATTGCCAGGTCCATGGTGACTACCTCAGCGATTTGCAGCGACACTATACGACCGGGGAACGGGTCGTCCGGGGAGGCCGCGTCGAGATCGGCGATGCCAGGGATCTGCCGTTCACGATCAAGCGGTCGCCGGTCCGCGAGCGGCTTACATCAGATGTTCATCCCGGCGGCTTTGTGCTGGGATGCAACATGACGATGCACCGCGATGTTGCGGCCCGTATCGGGCTTTTCGACGAGCGGTTCGGCGCCGGCGGCCCGCTGCGCTCCGCGGAAGATACGGATTACCTTGTGCGAGCGGTGCTGCTCGGCATCCCGGTCGAATATGTGCCTGATATGACGATCTTCCACCATCACGGCCGGCGAGATCGCAAAGCCATCGAAAAACTCCACCGCGACTACAGCATGGGCAATGGCGGGCTGTGCCTGAAACATATTCGCCGTGCGCCCTGGCTGCTTCGCCATTTCTACTGGGCAGTCAGATCGGCATTCCGGGAATTGGTGAAGGGTCCTGCGTTCGATCGCGAACTCAAGCTGTCGCACTGGCCGATCGTCGTCATGAATATGCTCGGCGCGGCCAAGTTCGCGGTGCTTTTGCTGGCGAGATGGCCGCAGGCGCCGCAAGTGCGGCGGGATCAACAAGCACAGGATCAACAGGCACAGGATCAACAGGCAAATGCCGAGGCGAGGGTGAATACGCCATAATGCGACTGGTACCGCCGAGCCTGCCGATGCTGCGCCGCGCGCTTGGAAGGAAGCAGTTGCGCCTGCTTCCCGCCGTGGTGCTTCTCGGCCTTGTCAGCGCCGCCCTTGAAGGCTTCGGCATAGGTTTGATCATCCCCTTGCTGGGCATCATCATGGGGCAGGGGGATCAAGCTGGTATGGCTGGCTTCTCGGCTGTCTTCCAGCACTTCGGATCTGACTTGAGCGAGGCCAACCGACTGATCGTCATCTCGGCCGCCATCCTCGGCGCAATCGTCCTGAAGAACATCTTCGCCTTCGCAAACACGCTGCTGACGACTTTCATCTATGGCAAAGCCAGCCATTCGATCCGCAGCGCGCTGTCGGAGCAGCTGCTGCGGGTGGGTTACCCATTCTTCCTCCAGCAAAGCCCCGGAAGGCTGCTCAACATCATCTCCAACGAATCCTGGCGGGCATCGGATGCGATCCAGATCATGCTGGCGGCCATCGTCAGCGCCTCGGCTGCAATCATCCTGCTGGTCTTTCTGCTCCTGCTTTCCTGGCAGATGACGCTGTTGGTCACGCTGGGGCTGGTCCTCGTTCAGATCGCGCACGCCGTGCTCTCAGCCAATTTGAAGGCGCCCAGCCGCAGCGTCGCCTCGCGCAACAGTGATCTCGCCTCGCAGATGCTCCACCTCGTGCATGCCGGGCGTCTGATCCGCATTTTCGGACAGGAGAGCCGCGAGAAGGCGGTATTCGATCGGGCATCGGATGGGGTTCGCCGCGCTGCTTTCGTCCTGCTTACCCGTCAGGGCGCGTTGCCGCCGCTGACCGAGGTCCTCCACGCGATGCTGTTTCTGGCGGTGGTGATCGGCGCCTGGTTCGTGGGCGTGAGTTTCCCGTTGATCGTCGCGTTCGTCATCCTGCTCTACAGGCTGCAGCCGTATATGCGGGCTTTGCAAATGGCCTGGAGCCAGTTGCAGGGCTTGAGCGGATCGCTTGAAGAGGTGGTCTGGATGCTGGATCCATCCGACAAGCCCGAACCTCCGCAAGGCAGCGGACTCTTTCGCGGCTTGGGCCAGGGAATCAAGTTCGATGACGTGACCTTTACCTATTCCGGCAAGGACCGGCGCGCCGTGGTGCTGCATTCGGCGGCTTTCGAAATCCGCAGCGGCCGCTCGACGGCGCTGATCGGCCGGTCAGGCGCGGGCAAGACGACAATCGTCAATCTCCTGTGCCGCTTTGTCGAACCTGATACCGGTAGAATTCTGGTCGATGGATCACCCCTCGACCAGATCGATCCCAGCCAATGGCGAAGGCATATCGCGCTTGCCAGCCAGGACCTGGAACTGGTGGATGGCACCATCTTTGAAAACATAATCTACGGGCAGGACGAGGCGTCGGCCGGCGACGCCGAGCGCGCTGCGAGGCTGGCCGAAGCACATGAATTCATTGAACATTTGCCGCAAGGCTACGAGACGATCGTCGGCTACAGGGGCGTCAATCTTTCAGCGGGACAGCGGCAGCGGATCGCACTGGCGAGAGCTCTGGTGCGCGATCCCGACATCCTCATCCTGGACGAAGCCACCAATGCGGTGGACGGGCTGTCGGAAGCGGCAATCGTCGAAACCTTGAAATCGAGGGCAGGCCGCCGCACGACCATAGTCATCAGCCATCATCACAGCACCATCTCGTTCTGCGACGACGTGGTGATCCTGAGCGGCGGGCGTGTAAAAAAGCAGGCGCCTTTCGCCGCTCTGGCATCGCTCAGCATGGATGAGCTCTATCAGCATGAACCGCTCGACTGACGAGGGCTGCGATTCTGCCTGGCGCGGTCGCGTCTTGCCGCGGGCAGCTGCAACCGGCGTAGGGGCGAGCAGGGCTGAGTGACGTCATTTGCCGGGCACGCCCGGGAAAAGTGTCATCAATTTCTGCTCGGCCGCCGCCCAGGCTCGGGCGTGGTAATGCCGCAGCAGCAGGATGCTTGTAACGAAAGCCAAAATTCCGGAAATAACCCCGAGCGACATTCCCGAGCCGATTACCGATGTTGCCACTATGCCCGTAAAGACGCCTGCGATCGCGCCGCTGATCGTACTCACCATGCCTGCGGTCGTCATGAAATACTGCAGGGGCGACGGGTTGAAGCCCTTGTCGACGAGCACCGCCGAGCGGTCATCATGCGTGGAATGGATGAGGTACTTTTGCATGATTGGCGCGATTTCGACGTAATAGTGCCGGATCCGCGCCATGCCACGAGCGTGCACCATATCCTCGATCGCAACCTGCACGGCGCGCACGAAGGTGACCAGACCGATGAAGAACAGGCAAGGCAGCAGGATCAGGCTGAACAGCACGAAAGGCATACCCATTTCCGTGACTTGCGCGACGAATGACAGAGCGATCGTTACGCTTGAGACCGACGTGAGGAACAGATTGGCGCGCTGGTTCGCTTCTTGAATCGTGGCTGCGCGGGCGGTCTGCAGCACGAAGTGCTCGGTTGTCATGCACTGCAGAACTTGCTGCGTGTTGTTGCTCTCTTTCGTCATTGCGTCCTCCTTGGCCGGCCCAACCACAACGCGACCAAAGGCGACTATGATCGGCCTGCCGGTTTTCCGCAGCCCACCGGGCGAAGCCGAGGGAGAACGTCGAGGAGTGCAAAGTGTTGCAAGGGAGCCTTCGGGTCGCAGTCGTCCGCGGCAGCTATCCGCCCTGCCGCAAGCCAAGTGTCGCGCTGCTCTGGGTGATCCGCTCCTCAAGAGGCGGCTGCTTCGGGCACGCCTTCCAAACAAAGCCATTTATGCTTTCGGGCAGGCCAATGGAGCATGATCGGGGGCGGGAATTCCGGGTCCTCCAGACAACCGACCGATACCGACATGGCATCCTTCAGCCCTTCTGCCCGCATGAAAACGACCGACCCGCACGTGGTGCAGAATGTCTGCTCCAACCATTGCCCCGACGAGCCGGTTCTGCGCCAGGATCTGGTCTCGCCTTTCAGGCCGACAAGGGCGGAGTCGGCGTAGATCGCCCGATACGAGAACGCCGTTCCGGTACATCGCTGGCACTCCAGGCAACTGCACGCATAGACGCGTCGCGGCTCTCCGGCGAGGACAAGCTCCACGCCCCGGCACGAGCAGGTCGCGGTTCTTCTCGTCTTGCCGCTATGCATTCGCTGGTTCCCGGCTCAGGCGCGGCGAGCCGTTTCGAAACAGGGGCGCGAGAGATGCGAAATCATCTTCCATGCGCCCGCGCGAAAGCGCCTGTCGAAAGATCATATCCATGGCGCGCGGCATAGCCGCGTCGAGACCTCGCTCCTCCCATGCCTCAAGCAGGTGCTGGAAGGCGCTGTAGTGGGCACCCAATGAGGCGAGGGTTGCGTCGTCGCCGGCAAAACGGCGCGCATTTGTTCTATCCACCACGTCGAACAGAGCGGCATCGACGACTGGCTTGAATGCGGAAAGATGGCTCCTGAACGTCTCCAGGTCGAGCCCTTCAGCCTCGGCGACAGCCATGCCCTGGAGTGCCCCGAAGAGCCCGCCCCACATCTGGGTGAGCAGAGCGGTATCGAGCGCAGAGGCCTGGCCAGGCAGCTCGCCGACATAGCTCGTGCCGCCGCCGAGCGCGAACAGCAGGGACTTGTGCTTCTCGTAAACGTCGCGGGAACCCGAATAAAGCAGCGCGGTCTCTGGTTTGCCTATAAAATCCGGAGTGGCCATGATCGCCCCGTCCAGATAGCCGGCATCATGCGCCTCCACCCAGCGCGCTTCTTCCCGTGCCAGACGCGGCGAGCCGGAGGTGAGTTGCACAACGGCTTTGCCGGCCAATGCCGAAGCGATGCCATCCCGCTTCAGCAAAGCATCGCTGGCGGCATAGTCGAGAACATTGATGATCACGATTTCGGCCGCCTGGATGCCAGCCTCCACGGAAGGGACGACCTTGGCGCCAAGGGCCGCCAATGGCTCGCACTTTGCCGCGGTCCGATTCCAGACCCACGTTGTGTAGCCGCGATCGAGCAGCGTTCGAGCAATGGACGAGCCCATTCGGCCCGCGCCGAGCACGCAGACATTTGATGTCATAATAACTTCTCCGATAGACTGATGGCCCTCTCGACGAGGGTCCGTTTTATGTTTGGCGCGCTCGATCCGAAGATATAAATTCTTGCTGCATTGAGAAGTACGCACCTTGAGGTAAGCTATCGCCATCATGACAGGAGCTGCCAAATGAGGCGCAAGGAACCAGACAGCTGCGGTTTTGCTGCCGCGTTGCAGGCCATCGGCGGAAAGTGGAAAACCTCGCTGCTATGGGAACTGCACCTGCGGCCATACCGCTTTGCAGAATTGCGCCGGTTGCTACCTGGCGTCAGCGAGAAGGTTCTCACGCAGCAATTGCGGCAGATGGAAGCCGACGGGCTCATCAGCCGGCGCGCTTATGACGAGGTGCCGCCGCGCGTGGAATACTCGATCACGCCGCTCGGCTTTAGTCTGAACGATGCGGTGACTGTCATGTCGGCCTGGGGCAAGCACCACGAGACATGGAAATCCCAGCGTAAAGCGGCCTGACGCGGGCATCGGCGTCGCGTCGGTTTAGTATCAACCGCGCGAGCGGCGGCCTCTCCTTTCAGTCGCGAAAGCGCAGCGCGTCGACGAGCACGGCGAAGGCCGGCGAGTTCTGCCTTCGGCTCGGATAGTAGAGGTGACAGCCCGAGAAGGGCGGGCACCAGTCGGCGAGCACACGGACAAGGCGCCCTTCCGCAATGTGAGCCCGCGCCTGATCCTCGGGCAGGTACGCCAGCCCAAACCCGGCCAGCACCGCGTTCAGCCTGAGCGCAGAGGTGTTGAAGACAAACTGCCCTTCCACCCGCACTTTGAGCTCGCGCCCGTTTTTCTCGAACTCCCAGGCGTAGAGTCCGCCATAGGTCGGCAGCCGCAGATTGATGCAGTCGTGCGCCGTCAGATCCTGCGGTGTCTTTGGTGGCTTGCGCCTGGCGAAATAGGACGGCGCGCCGACGACCGCCATGCGCATATCAGGCCCGATGCGCACGGCGATCATGTCCTTTGCCACCTGCTCGCCGAGACGGACGCCGGCGTCGTAGCGTTCCGCGACGATGTCGGTGAGGCCGTAGTCGACGATGATCTCGACCTTGATGTCGGGATAGTCCGGCAGGAGCCTCGCCAGCGCGGGCCAGAGGACCGTGTCGGCCGCGTATTCGCCAGCCGTGATGCGAATGGTGCCGGCGGGCTTGTCGCGCAGCTCGCTCAGCGAGGCAAGCTCCGTCTCGATCTCATCAAACCGGGGGCCAACATTTTGCAGCAGGCGTTCGCCCGCTTCCGTCGGAGAGACGCTGCGTGTGGTGCGGGTCAGCAGCCGGAGCCCGAGCCGCTCTTCAAGCCCCCGGATCGTATGGCTGAGCGCCGACTGCGAAACGCCGAGTTGCGCGGCCGCCCTGGTGAAACTTCGCTCCTTCGCCACAGCCAGGAAGGCAAGAAGGTCGTTGACGTTTGTGCGCGCCATTCATGAATCCACCTCATAACTTAATGCCCAATTCAGGCACTTAATTGCAAGGCCATGCACAAGCGCGGGGCCGGTTTTTTTATCTGGTCAGATGAAGAAGACGTTGGGCGGCCTATTTTTCCCGCATGGCTCGGCGGAAGTTCTGCGTGATCGGCTCGGCGAGGTAAGAAAGCACGGTGCGAGCACCTGTCCGGATCAGCGCCTCGCTCGACATGCCCGGCAGCAGTTTACGGCCCTTCAGCTTGGCGAGTTCGCTCTTGTCGATCAACACGGTTGCGGCGAAATACGGTGCGCCGCTGCGCTCCTCCACCATGCGGTCGGCCGACACGATCTCCACGACGCCGTCGAGTGGCGGCAGGTTGTAGCGGGCGAAGGCCGGGAAGCTGACACGCGCGGGCTGTCCGGGGGCGATCGTCTCGACATCCTCTGGTTTGACCATAGCCTCGACCACGAGTTGTTGTCCGAGCGGCACGACTGTCATCAATGTCTCACCGGATTTCACGACACCGCCCGCCGTGTGGACCTTCAGGTCCATGACGATGCCGTCAACTGGGGCGACGACATTGGTACGGGTAAGCACGTCCTTGGCGGAACGCTCCTCCTGTCTGAGGTCAAACAACTCCGCCTCGACCTTGCTCAACTCCTCGACGGCCTCGTTCAGCCGCACTGTGTTGAGGTTCAAAATTTGCATCTCAATCTCGGCCATGGCGCTTCTGGCACGAGCGATTGCCGCGACGTTGGTAGCGCGCTCCCCCTCTACCACCCGCTGTTGTCGTCTGAGCAACAGGTTCCTCTCGCGGGTGGTCAGCCCCTTCTTGAGCAGACTTTCAAGGTCTTTGGTTTCACCCTCGATCGCCTCGATCTGCTTGTCCTCGGTGACGATAAGTTCCTCTAGTCCCGTTATCTCTTCCTCGGTCTGGTGACGGCGCTGGCTGAGAATTTCCCGCTCGTCCTTCAAGTTGTGGTGCTTCGCCGCGAACACGTCACGCTGTGCGGCCACCGCGTCCTTTACGGCGGTGGCGGGGTCTGCGAGCAACGCCGGATCAAACTCGATCTCGGCCTTGCCGTCACGCTCAGTCCTGAGACGCGCGGCCAGCGCCTCACGCGTTGCTATCCGGTTCTGGATCAGGTCAAGCTGCGCCGTTGCCTGTGTGTTGTCGAGTCGGATGAGGACCTTGCCCGCCTTGACGATATCACCGTTGGCGGCGTTCAACTCCGCGATGATGCCGCCCTCGAGGTGCTGGATGAGCTTGCGGTCGCCGGCGACCTTGATAACGCCCGGAGCCACTGCGGCGCTGTCCAACGGTGCCAGCGCCGCCCAACCCCCCGCCACGCCGAAGAACAGGAATATGATCGCGAACCCGGTGCACGTCACGCCCGTGAGACGCAGGGGTACCGGTTCCAGCACGGAGGGTGGCGGGACGGGTAACGGCACGACGTTCAATTCTGGGGAACGGCTCATGCTTCTTTGACCTCTTTAATTTTTTTGACTTCCTTGACCACTTCGAGGGTTGGCAGCTGGGCTGCCTTTGGCATCTGGGCCACCTTGCCGGCGCGGTTGGCGAGTTCGTTGAAGACATAGTCGCGCGGGCCGAAGAGGTCTTGCTGGCCGCGGTTGAGGACCAACACCTTGTCGACCTTCTCCATGATGTTCGGGCGGTGTGCGATCAAGATGATGGTCGTTTTCGTGGCCTTGGCGATACCGATGGCGGCGGCCAGTGCGTCTTCGCCCTCTTTGTCGAGGTTGGAGTTGGGTTCGTCGAGGATAAGGAGCGCCGGGTCGCCGTAGAGTGCCCGCGCCAGCCCGATGCGCTGGCGCTGTCCGCCCGACAACACCGCGCCCGCCTCGCCGATCTCGGTGGCGTAACCCTTCGGCAGCCCCTTGATCAGTTCGTGGACGCCCGCCAGCTGCGCGGCGTTGACCACGTGCTTGAAGACCGCGGGGTTGAGCGTCGCGAAGCGGCAGATGTTTTCGGAGACGGTACCGGCGAAGAGCTCGATGTCTTGCGGCAGGTAGCCGACGTGACGGCCCCGGTCCTCCGCCGCCCATTGGGCGACGTCCATGCCGTCGAGCAACGCGCGGCCTGCGGATGGGCGCCAAGCGCCGGCCAACACTCGCGCCAGACTCGTCTTGCCGGCCGCGCTCGGGCCGATCAACGCCATCACTTCGCCCGGGTTGAGTTGGAAGCTGATTCCTTTCAGAATCGGCTCGCCGCCGCCCTGCCGGGCGAGTGCGATGTTCTCGGCCTCAAACTTACCTTTCGGGCGCGGCAACGGCAAGGCCGGCGTGGCCTCCGGGTGCTGTCCGGCGACTGCGACGAGACGTTTGTAGGCGTCGCGGGCCCCCACCGTCGCCTTCCACGTGCCGATCGCTTGTTCGACCGGGGCCAACGCGCGGCCCATCAGGATGGAGGCGGCGATCATGATGCCGCCGGAAGCCTCGTTCCGCAATACAAGATAAGCGCCGAGGCCGAGGATGGCGATCTGGAGGGCCTGACGGAAGGAGCGCGCGATGGCCGAGATGGTGCCGCCCCGGCTGCTGGCGCGGGAATGTCCCTCGTTCGCCTCGTCCTGGTGGACCTTCCAAATTTCGAGCAGGGGCTTCAACATGCCCATAGACTGCACGACCTCGGCGTTGCGGATCACGGCCTCAGCCTGCGTGTAAGCCCGCGACTGCGCGCTACCGGCCTCCGTCAGCGGCTTGCGTGTGGTGTACTCGTTCAGCAACGCCAGTGCGAACAATACAATCCCGCCACACAACGCCAGCCAGCCCAACCAAGGGTGCATGAGGAAGATAGCGGCGAAGAAGATCGGTGCCCAAGGCGCGTCAAGGATCGGGTAGATACTCGGGCTGGTGAAGAAATTCCGCACCTGGTCGAGGTCACGCAGCGGGCGGGAGGTAACCTGACCGGGCGCGGCGGCCGCGTACTCTACCGATGCGGTCAGGAGAACAGGCGCCAACCGCGCGTTCATCCACGTTCCGACTTTGGCCAGCAGGCGCTGGCGCACGACTTCCAGTGCCGCCATTGTCGCCAGCGCCGTCGCCGCCATCAACGTCAACACCACCAGTGTCTCCGTGCTGTGGCTGCCCAACACGCGGTGGTAGACCTGGAGCATGTACAGCGCCCCGGTCAGCATCAGCATGTTAATACCGGCGCTGAACCAGATAAGCGGCTTGACGGCGCGTCGGGCCTCTTTCATCACCACCTGCAGGGCAGGGGGCTGTTGGTTGGTTTTCATCATTTGGATGACATCTCGTGCAACAGATCGCGGGTGGCAGTACGGGGGCAGCATTGGCTGCCCCCGTTTGGTCAAGTGTCAGGCGACGTCAACAAGTATCTGCTGCGTCAAAGTCTGGTCCGCGTCCGCGTCCGCCACGTTGAAGGCGAAGACGAGGTCGGCGCTGATCGTCCCGCTGGTCTGCTGCACAAACCCGATGTCCACGATCTTCAGGACGTCGTTATCGGTCGTGTCCCATGCCGTCAGACCAGAGGTGGCATTGCTGTTACCGCCCGATCCGATGGCCCCGTTCAGGTTGATGGCGGTACCCTCCAGCCCATTGGCGCTCTGCATGATCTGCACGCCCTGGATCTGGAACGTCTCGGTGCCATCATTGTAGTCGTTGCTCTCCAAGATCAGGAGGGCATCGTTGTTATCGAGCGTGAACTCGGTGTTGTACGGGGAGGGCACATTGGCGTTGCCCTTGATCAGGTCCGAGTTCTGCACGTTGACGGCCCTGGTGATCTCATTGCCGTTGGCGTCCCTGAGATCGAGGATCAGGACCAGGTCCTCACTGCTGCCGATGCCGTCGAACTTGATCACGACCCCACTGGCAGATGTGGTCGGGTCAAGCCTCTCGGTGCCGCCCTCGGGAGCATTCGGGTTAACGTCGCCCAGGATGTTCTCCTGGAAGAACCGCAACGTCAGCACTTCACCCTTCTGGATCGTGTCACCGGCGACCCCGTTTGTCGCCCGGGTTGCAGACACCCAGTCTTCGTGGGCGTTGGTGATCATGTCGTGGGTGGCACCTCCGTTGTTGAACGTGGTGTCACCAACGGTCGCTCCGTCGCCGGTCGAGTTGAACCCGAAGCCGATCTGCTGGGTGGTCGAGTTTGCGGTGAACTGCACGAAGAACGGATCCGGATCGCCGTTCGGCGTCAGCTGCTCCGCGACGATCAGCGGGTGTCCCGTGTTGCCGGTGGGCGCTTTCGCCACCAACTCGCTGGTGTGAAGCACGTCGAAACTGAACCCGTCGATCACGTCGGTCAGGGTGACGGTGTAGGTGTCGGCAGCCTTGTCGAAGACAAGCGTGCCGCCCGCCGTAGCGTCCTGCACGCCAGCCGTGATTGGGTCCTTGTCGTAGTGGAACGAGAAGGCAAACGACGCAGATGTATCGGTCTCAGCCGTGCGGGTTGCGACCGCTTGGGTGATATTCGGGTTCTGCGCGTTGTCGACCGTGCCGGTCAGCGCGATCTGGGTGCCCGCCAAAGCACCGTTGGTATCGACAAAGTCGCTAACACCCGCCGCATACTCTGCGGCCGTGTGCTTGTCCGTCATGTCGTACCCGAAGGCTCCGGTAGCCGACGCGTTGAGCGTGTTAGCCAGCGTCTCGGGGGTTCCGGGGGCACCGGTCTGGTCACCGTCGAACGGTGCCGTGATCGTCGGATCGGTGTCGTTGAAGGTCAGCGACAGCCCCGAGCTCGCGCTTTGCGACGACACGACGTCGTCGTCGCCGTCCGT
>NZ_NPKI01000039.1 GCF_002284565.1 Mesorhizobium mediterraneum
TCGCCAGCGGCGCGCCGCCCTCGTTGGTGAGGCGTATATAGTCGGCGCCCGTCCAAACTGTCAACAACCATTTCAATCTTTTTTGCGGAGAACTGTTAGCCGCGCAAAGCCAGGGGCTGGCCTGTCCCCATGCGGCGGAACCGTCTCCAATCCTGTCCTTCTATATGGGAACAAAACAGGAAACTTCAAGGATCACGCGCCCCGTGCCCGGTCTGCAACGCGTATTCATGGCAAACGGGGACTGGAGCCCGACGGTTTCGGCGGATCTGCATGGCGGCGCGGCCGAACGGCTGGAACCATTCGTCCCGGCTGCTGGTTCCATCAGCGAAGAACGGGACCGCCGAGCGGGCGTCGCAGCGCAACAGACTTGAGGCCCTCAACAAGTCCTCCAGACATCTCGCTCGACGACCGGCAGGCGGGATCGGACTGAGTTCAGCGGCTCGCACCAGAAGCCTGCCCTCGGGCCCGGGGGTGAGCACCGGCTTTGAGAAGTCCGACGCTCACAATAGAGCAGCGGTACGAGTCGGTTTGAAACTCCGCCGCTCTAGCGCTGCCGCGTCTCAAAGAGCACCAAAAGCGACGACTCGACCGGGTCCTAATCCGACCTTCCTGTCATATGCCGGGAGCGTCGATGACGCCCCCGGGGATGCACTAGCATCTTGCGCGTTTTCCGCTTGCGCTCTTGGCCGTGGCTCAGAGCTACGGTTGGGCGATGTCAGTTCGGTGCCACCGCGGTATCGCCCAGCACCACACCCTTGGCAGCCTGTTCGATCACGTCGGCTACAGCCTCTGGCTGGGTAAGGAACACCACATGGCTGCCTTTGACCTCGGTCGTGACCGCCCCAATACGATCGGCGGTGCTCCGAAGCAATTCCGGCGCAATAGCGCCGTCCTCAGTCGCGACAACGTACCAGCTCGGCTTGGTCTTCCATGCCGTCGTCGTCACCTTGGCCTCAAGCGCCCTCATAGCGATCGGCACCTGGGAGTCGCGCAGGAATGCGGCGTCGGAATTGTTGGTGTCCCCAGCAAAGCCGTCCTTGAACGTCTCAGACTTCAGGAACGCGAAGCCGTCGGGCTGCACGTCGGGCTGAAAGTTCGGCGGCGGGGGGACCTCGGCATATTGGTCCAGCGTTGATTGTCCGACCTCTGGAGCGAAAGCGGCGACATAGACGAGGCCCGCAACATTGGCAGTGTCGCCGGCTTCTGTAATCACGGTGCCACCGTAGGAATGGCCAACGAGAATGGCTGGCCCGTCCTGCCGGGCGAGAACGCGACGCGTTGCGGCAACGTCGTCTTCCAACGACGTAAGCGGATTCTGGACGATCGAGACTTTATAGCCACGGCTTGTCAGTTGGTCGTAGACGCCTCGCCATCCAGCTCCGTCGGCAAACGCGCCGTGGACGAGAACGATGTTGCGGAGCGGCGCGCTCTGTGCGTCGGCAGCAGTTGCCGAAAGCGTCAGTGCGCCGACGGCGATCGCTAGGGATTTGATCATGGTAGTTCTCCAGTTGGACTTTGCTGTTGATAGGACAATCATGATCTACCCTGAAAGGATGTCGCTTGTTTATCGAGCGGATTCGGACATCAATGTCTAAAAATGAGAGACAATCCGAATTTGCTGGAGGCCCCATATGCTTCGCGACTTCAGCGATACGGTCGCTTTCGTAAAGGTGGTGCAGGAAGGGAGCTTCACAGCGGCGGCACGCGTGCTCAAGGTGCCGAAGACACGGGTCAGCCGGAAGGTGCAGGAGCTGGAATCCAGACTGCACACACAACTGCTCAATCGGACAACGCGCAGCCTTAAGCTGACTGAAGCGGGAGCGGTTTATTTCCAGCACTGCGAGCGAGTGGTGAAGAATCTGGAGGATGCGGAGAACGCAGTGGCGGAGTTGCAGCAACATCCGCGCGGGTGGCTTCGGATTACAGCCCCCGTACTGGCTGACAACGCGCGTCCTCGCGCCGCTGCTCACCGAGTTTCGCCGCTTCTATCCAGAGGCGTTCCCGCAATTGCTGCTTGGGCACGAGGTCGTCGATCTCGTCGCCAAGGACATCGACATCGCTTTCCGGCTCCAGGAAGGCACCCTGCCCGATTCCACGCTCACGGCTCGGCGGCTCGGCGCATTGCCGATGGGCATCTATGGAGCCCCGGCCTACCTGGAACGTGCAGGAATGCCACAGCATCCTTCGGAGCTGGCGGAACATGCCTGTCTGTTGACAGAGTTCTATTTCAATCGTCCGGCGGTAGAATGGCCCCTATCGAGCGGCGGCGAGCGGTCCCAGTTCAAAGTACGAGCAGTGGCCGTCGCCAGCGATCCAGAGGCCCTTCACGGGTTCCTGCTGGAAGGAGTTGGCCTGTTCATGACCAACCATGTGCGCGTCAAGTCGGACGTTGCCGCTGGAAGACTGGTCCGTGTCCTGCCCGAGTGGGCAGGGCCCGAGCCGACCCTCTATGCGATCCAGCCAGGCGGCGGCGTTCAGCCCCCCAAGGTTAAAGCATTCTTGGACTTTCTCATTCCGCGGCTCGACTTGAAGAAGATTGATAGCAAAGGGAGCCACATCTGAAGCCGGCGGCAGCCGGCCGATCCAATTTGACCCAAGCGTAGCCCTTATCAAGGTTACACCGATTTAATGTGCAAGCGAGTGGGAGAATTGCCATAAAGCTTTGATATCGACGAGTCATCCTGCGTGTCGGAGTGTGCCGTCGCGTCTACTTCACCTTGGGAGCCGTAGACGGTATATTTGCCAACCGGAGCGCCGATGGCCACCTGGAAACAGATCGTTTTTGCACTTGTGATCCTCGTCGCGGCCGCGGCCGCCTGGGTTCGCTTTTTTCCAGGCGCGCCGGATGTGCTGGCGCGCTGGGGCATCGACTGGGCTTATGCCGCAACGCCACCAACGGGCGCCGTCGATAAGGCCGGGCAAGCAGGCAGCGGCAACGCCGCCGGCCAGAGGGTGACCATCGTCGCGTTGCCGGCGGCCGCGGCCATCATCAACGATCGCCTGCAGGCAATCGGCACCGGCCGCGCCAACGCCTCGGTGACGGTCAATCCCTACAGTTCCGGCCGCCTCGTTGAATTCGTGGTCGAGTCTGGCGCCCATGTCGAAAAGGGGCAGGTCATTGCCACCCTCGATTCCGACACCGAGGTGATCGCACAGGACCGCGCCAAGCTTGCTTTGCAGGACGCGCAGGCCAAGCTCGTCCGGGTCAAATCGCTGCGCGCATCCAACGCCGCGACGGCGGTCGCCGTTGCCGATGCCGAAGTGGTGCTGGCCAATGCCAAGCTGGCGCTTCGCGATGCGGAACTGGCCTCGCAGCGCCGTTCGATCGTCGCGCCGATCGCCGGCGTCGTCGGCATCCTGCCGATATCAGCCGGCAACTATGTGACCAGCCAGTCGGCGGTCGCCACCCTCGACGACCGCTCCAGCATACTGGTCGAATTCTGGGTGCCGGAGCGCTTCGCCGCCGCCGTCAAGGTCGGCGCACAATTGTCGGCGACGCCGATCGCCAACCCCAACAAGGCCTATACCGGAACGGTTGCCGCCATCGACAACCACATCGACGAAGCCAGCCGCACCCTTCTGGTCAAGGCAAAGATCGCCAATCCGGCCGATTCGCTGCGTGCCGGCATGTCCTTCCGGATCGCCATGAAGTTCCCCGGCGACAGCTATCCGGCGGTCAGCCCGCTGGCGATCCAGTGGGGCTCTGATGGTGCCTATGTCTGGGCCATCGCGCACGGCAAGGCCAAGCGGGTGGCCGTCCGCATCATCCAGCGCAACACCGAGACCGTGCTGATCGACGCCCCGATCGTCAGCGGCGACATGGTGGTGACCGAAGGCACCCAGAGCGTCAGCGAAGGCGGCGAGGTCGCCATCGCCGGCGAAGAACAGCGCGCCGCGGACGCTGACGGCTGATGACCGCTTCCAACAACGCCGCCAGCGACACAGGCTTTACCGCGCTATTCATCCGCAGGCCGGTGATGGCGTTCGTCTTGAACACACTGATCGCGGTCGCCGGCCTTGCCGCCTTTTACGGCGTCGAAATCCGCGAGCTGCCGGATGTCGATCGCGCCGTCGTCACCGTTAACACGACCTTTGAAGGCGCGGCGGCCGAGACCGTCGACCGCGAATTGACCGACGTGATTGAGGGCGCGGTCGCCCGCGTCTCCGGTGTGAAGTCGATCTCGTCCACCTCGTCCTTCGGCACGAGCCGCGTCACCATCGAATTCAACGACGGCGTCGACCTCGACGTCGCCGCCTCCGATGTGCGCGATGGCGTCGGCCGCGTCGCCGACCAGATGCCGGACACGGCGGATGCGCCGCGCATCGTCAAGGCCGATGCCAATTCCGAGCCGGTGATGCGGCTGGCGGTCACCTCCGACACCATGTCGGTGCAGGACATGACAGTGCTGGTCCAAGACCAGATCGAGGACGAGCTTGCCGCCGTGCCCGGCGTCGCCGACGTCCAGGTCTATGGCGACCGCGACAAGATCTTTCGCATCGATGTCGACCAGAACAAGCTCGCCAGCCTGGGCTTCACCGTCGCCGACCTGAGGGCAGCGCTGGCCTCGGTCGCTTTCGATTCGCCGGCCGGCTCGATCACTACGACCAACCAGGACCTCATCGTGCGCACGACGGCGGACGTGACCACGCCGGAGGAGTTCGAAAACATCATCATCGGCGGCACGACTCGCATCCGCGACGTCGCCACCGTCACGATTGGTCCCGACATCGGCCAGACCACATTGCGTTCGAACGGCAAGACCGGCATCGGTCTCGGCATTATCCGCCAGGCGGAATCGAACACGCTGGATATTTCGACCGGCGTCAGGGCCGCCGTCGACAAACTGCAGGCAGATTTGCCTCAGGGCATGTCGATCAAGGTCACCAGCGACGATGCGGTCTTCGTCAACGGCGCGGTGCATGAGGTCGAGATCGCCCTCGGCCTGTCCGTCTCCATCGTGCTGATCGTCATCTACGTGTTTCTCCTCGACTGGCGCGCGACGCTCATTCCGGGGCTGGCTATGCCGGTCGCCATGATCGGGACGATCGCCGCCATCTATCTCGCCGGCTTCTCGGTCAACATACTGACGCTGCTCGCCCTTGTGCTGGCGACGGGCTTGGTCGTCGACGACGCCATCGTTGTTCTGGAAAACATCGTGCGACGACGCAACCAAGGCATGGGACCACGCGCCGCAGCCGTGCTCGGCGCCCAGGAAGTGTTCTTCGCCGTCATCGCCACCACGCTGACGCTGGTCGCCGTCTTCGTGCCGATCTCCTTCCTGCCGGGGCAGACCGGCGGCCTGTTCCGCGAATTCGGCTTCGTTCTCGCCATATCGGTGCTTCTGTCCGCCGTCGTGGCGCTGACCCTTTGTCCGATGCTTGCCTCACGCATGCTGTCGGCCGCGCCGCTTCACCACGAAGGCGGCAGCGGCATCGGCGCCCGCATCGGCGGCGCGCTGAACATGCTCTACCGGCGCTGCCTGCGCCTCTGCCTCGACGCGCCGTGGATCGTGCTTCTGGTCGCGCTGCTGTTTGCAGCCACCGCCTTCACGCTGTTTGGCACGATCCGCCAGGAACTGACGCCGACCGAGGACCGAGCCGTCGTGCTCATGCGCGTCGACGCACCGCAAGGGGTCAGCCTCGACTACACGACGCAGCAGATGGAGAAGATCGAAAAACTGATCCAGCCGCTGCGCGATTCCGGCGAAATCCGCAACACGTTCGAGAGCGCCGGCCGGAACGGCGCCTACAATGCCGGCTTCATGGTCATGACGCTGGCGCCTTGGGACGAGCGCACGCGCAGCCAGCAGCAGATCATGGCCGACATCAGCCGGCTCACCCGGCAGGTGCCGAGCGTGCGCGTCTTTCCGATGCAGCCCAACAGCCTCGGCATTCGCGGCGCTGGCAACGGCCTGCAGTTCGCGCTGGTCGGCAACAACCGCGCGGCGCTCGGCGACGCTGCGGTGAAGATCATCGCCGAGATGCAGAAGGATCCCCGCTTCCAGTCGCCCCGGCTCTCCGTCGACCCGACGCAACCCCAGCTTTCCGTGGCCATCGAACGCGAGCGCGCTTCGGACCTCGGCATCGACATCACCGGGCTTGCCGACACTTTCCAGGCCATGCTCGACGGCAATGATGTCGTCGACGTCTATATCGCCGACCGCAGCTACGGGGTGAAGCTCGTCTCGACGACCAACCCGATCAACGATCCAACCGACCTGGAGAATATCTTCCTGAAGACGGCCGACGGCCGCTTCGTGCCGATGTCGACCATTGCCACGCTGACCGAGCGCGCCGTGCCGCCTTCGCTGACCCGCGAGCAGCAACAGCCGTCGGTGGCGATCACCTCCAACCTCAGCGGCGATTTCGCGCTCGGCCAGGCGCTCACCCGCGCCGAGGCAATCGCCACGCCGCTCCTGCCGCCGGGCAGCCGCATCGTCCCCTTGGCCGAGGCGGCGACGCTGGGCGAAACCAACAGTGCCATGATCACCATCTTCGGTTTCTCGCTGGTCATCATCCTTTTGGTGCTCGCCGCCCAGTTCGAGAGCTTCGTCAGCGCGGTCATCATCATGGCGACAGTGCCGCTCGGCCTCGCCTGCGCGATCTTTGCCCTTTTGCTCAGCGGCACCAGCCTCAACGCCTACAGCCAGATCGGCCTAGTGCTGCTGGTCGGCGTGATGGCCAAGAACGGCATCCTGATCGTCGAGTTCGCCAATCAGTTGCGCGACCGCGGGCTTGGCGTGCGCGAGGCGATCGAGCAGGCCTCCACCATCCGGCTGCGGCCGGTGATGATGACGATGATCTGCACCGTGCTCGGCGGCGTGCCGTTGGTGCTGGCGAGCGGCGCCGGCGCCGAGGCGCGCATCGCGCTCGGCTGGGTGATCGTCGGCGGGTTGGGCCTGGCCACCGTCTCGACGCTGTTCCTGACCCCGGTCGCCTATCTCTTGCTCGGCCGCTTCGTCACGCCGAAGGTGGAAGAAGCATCACGGCTGAAGCGCGAGCTCGAGGAAGCCGCCTACACCAATGTCGAGCCGGCGGAGTAGGATCGGGTCAGGCCGCCTTCAGCATCGCCGCGAAGGTGTTCTCGGGTATCCAGCACCTCCATCCCGACGATGTGGCCTTCAGCATCATAGTCTAGGACTATGCCTGCGGAACTTCCACGCTTTCCTGGATCGCCTCCACCTTGCCGTTGGGCTTGACCAGTTCAGCCGGCACGCACTCCATCGCCTCGGCTCTGGCCCTTTACCCGTGACAAGGATGATCGTAGTTCGAATAGTCTTGTCAACGCGACGCCGTCCCCCGGGGCCGCGAAGCAAAGGCGCGGAGACCCTACAATGAGCTATCTGGACGAGCTGTTTTCTGTCGCCGGAAAAACCGCGCTGGTGACCGGGGCTGCGACCGGCATCGGCCGCATGGCGGCGACCGCTTTGGTCAGGGCTGGCGCCACCGTGATGATCGCCTCGCGCAAGGGCGAGGATTGCATCAGCGTTGCCGGCGAATTGAACGGCCTCGGCGGCTCCGGCCGGGCCGAGGGCTTTGCCGGCGATGTCTCCAGCGAGGCCGGCATCGCGGCGCTGGTCGCCGAGGTCAAGGCACGGACGGAGCGGCTGAATATCCTGATCAACAATGCCGGCGTTTCCTGGGGCGCGCCGCTGGAAAGCTTCCCCTACCATGCCTGGGCCAGGGTGTTCGGGGTCAACGTCACCGCCGTCTTCCATCTGACGCGCGAGCTTCTGCCGCTGCTCGACGCCGCCGCCAGCGATGCCGATCCTGCCCGGGTGATCAATCTGGGTTCGGTGATGGGCACGCAGCCGCTGGCCGACGACGCTTATTCCTACTCTGCCTCCAAGGCTGCGGTTCACCATCTGACGCGCACGCTTGCGATCGAGTTCGCCGCCCGTCGCATTACCGTCAACGCCTTCGCCCCCGGGCCCTTTCAGAGCCGGATGACCGCCTTCGCCACCGCGACCGAGGAACAGGCCAACCATGTCGGCGGCCATGTTCCGCTTCGTCGCATCGGCGCGCCGGATGACATTGCCGGCGCAACGCTCTATTTGTGCAGCCGTGCCGGCAGCTATGTCACCGGCGCCGTCCTGCCGATCGATGGCGGGCAGTCGGTGCAGCATGGGCTGACACTGTTCAAGGAATGAAGCCGCTCGCGCTCCGGACGGTTGAAATGGAGGACATCAGCGTGGAACCGATCAGTCTCGATGTGCTTCTGGCCAGCGTCGGCAAGGAAGTCGGCGTGTCGCCGTGGCGGGTGGTCTCGCAGCGCATGATCGACCAGTTTGCCGATGCCACCGACGACCACCAGTTCATCCACTGCGATCCGGAGCGGGCCAAGCGCGAGACGCCGTTCGGCGGCACCATCGCGCACGGCTTCCTGTCGCTTTCGTTGCTGTCGGCGATGACCTTCGAGACCATGCCGCCGCTCGAAAACAGCAAGATGGGCGTCAATCATGGCTTCGATTCGCTGCGCTTCCTGGCGCCGGTGAAGACCGGCGCGCGCATCCGCACCCGTTTCGTGCTGGCCGACGTCAAGGTCAGGCCGTCGGGCTGGGTGCAGACGGCGCATGACGTGACCATCGAGATCGAGGGTTCGAAAAAGCCGGCCCTGACCGCCCGCTGGCTGACGCTGACACTGATAGAGCGCCAGCCAGAAGCGGCATAGACGGCTCAGCGAGCGTCGCTGGAGATGAACTTCATGTGCCGGCCGATCTGCAGGGCGATGTAGACGACCAGTGAGCAACCGATCGGAAACACGATCTCGTTGAGGCCGGTTGCGATAGCCTGCGGCAGTGCGAGGACAACGTCCTTCGCCGCGGCCGTCTCGATCGTCAGCACCGTGATTCCGCCGCCGAACACCGCGCCTACCAAGGCGCCTGCCAGCGCGAAATGGAGCGGACGGGGTTCTTCCTTCGACGCCATCGAGGCCAGTATCCAGCCGAGCAGGCCGTATTCGATCGCCCGCAGCACTCCCAACGTCGTGAGCGAGAGGATGGCCGGCTTTGCGGCCGCATCGAGCGCACTTACCATGACCTTTTGCGTCCCCTTGGCGATGCCCATCGCCAGTGGCGCCGAGATCGCGCTGATCAAGCCGCCGAGCGAGGCTCGCACCTTGGCGAGCGCCGTGCCGAGGCTGACGCCGGCGCAGACGAAGAACGCCCATGTCACGCCTTGCGCCAATTCGATCAGGACCTGGGTGGTAGCCGGGTGGGAGCCTGCTGCAAATCTGCCAGCCAGAATAAGGGCCTCCATGGCGAAGCCGAGTGCGGTCGCCAACCGTGCAACCATGACGACTCGCCTGAGTGCCAGCCTGGCGCCATGAGAAAGTGGATCCACGTCCGACACGCCGGACGAAAGCTCAGTCGTGGCCATGTTGGCCTCCCCAAAACGGAAATTTTTGCAGAGCCGCGAACGGTCGGTTGTAACGGCCCGATGTTGCCCGTCTGGGCCAGGGTAACACCTCACGTGAGAAGAAAACGGGCATGTCGGAACGCTCAAGCTGGTTTTGACAGCGCCTTGTCGGTTTCCGTACAGCGTATATAATTTAGCCAACCGCCAACGGATAAAGGCAGGCAAATTGCAGCTCAGCGTCCAGACACGCCGCGAGAAACAAAAGGCCGAACTGCGCTCCGAGCTTGTCGATGCGGCGCACAAGCTCGTGCAGGAGGAAGGCTATGAAGGCCTCACCATCCGCAAGCTGGCCAAGCGCGTCGGCTATGCGCCAATGTCGGTCTATTCCTATTTCGCCGACAAGCAGGACATATTGTTCGCGCTGGCCGAGGATGCCTTCGAGACTCTGGCCAAGCGTATCGAGGATCACCCGGCCGACGATCCGATCGAGGCGCTGCAGGTGATCATGACCGAATACGCGGCCTTCGGCCTCGGCAATCCCAACGAATACCGCACGGTGTTCATGACGGAAAAGACCAGACCGCCGGAAGGTAGGACCTTCGCCGAGATGCAAGAGGGCAACCCGTTGATGAAGGTGCTCATCAGCAGAGTCGAGGCCTGCGTTGCCGCCGGCAGGCTCAAGGGCGACCCACGCGCCATCGCCACCATGCTGTGGGCGGTCGGCCACGGCACGATCTCGCTGCTGATCACCTTTCCATTTTATCCGTTCGGCGATCAGCAGGCTTTCGTGAAGCGGATGTGCGACTTCACGCTTGCCGGGCTGGCCACGCAGGACGTGCCGCCGCTGACCGAAACACCGGCCAATTGCTGAAGGGTTCCTTCGGTTTCGAAGACCTGAATATCTCGTAAGGCACGGGTGAACGGCGCCGCGTGCGCAACTCGGCGCGCGCCGGCGCAGTGTGATTCCTAACATTCAAATAAAATCTTTCGTACATGTACGACTTCTCGCTTGAACCCCACGATTGTCGGGCGTATATGTACGTCATACCGTACATGTACGGAAAAGATTCAGCGGTTGAACCGGAGATAGACGATGAAAAAGACAATCCTCACCCTCGCGGCCGTCCTGGCATTGTCGGGTGCGGCCCTCGCCGGCCAGAGTCAGCCCGGCAAGCAGGCGCCAGCCGCCTGCGCCGACACCAACATCAAGCTCGATTGCGGCGCGACCGGATCGGTGGAAAAGGCAGGCTCGGCCACTCGCGATGGCTCCACTGAAAGCAAGGGCCCGCGGCTTGGCATCGACATCGATCCGTGGATCGTGCCCAGCACATTCTGAGGTTCAAAACAAATAGGCGGCAGGAAATCCTAACCGCCCGTTTTCGTGGCCATTTCAGCCCGGCTCCGCTGGAGCCTGATGGAAGCTATTTCCTGCGCTTCTTCATTCCGGCCACGATCTTGGCCTTGCCGGGCCTTGCGGGAGCGCCGGAAATCGAAGTCCCGGTGATCGACACCGGATCGCTGGCAGGAAACGTGTCCTCGAGACCTTCCTCGAGCTCCTCTTCAATGTTTGATTCTTCGTGCTTCTCGTGTTCGAGAGAGCGCACGGCCGACGTCTTCTGGACCGGTGGATTCGGCGCGGATTTCGACGGCATCGACATTCTCCCTCGACTTGCTCCGGCAAACGGTCGAGCGCAGCGAATGTTCCTAAGCCGCTGCGTCGCCTGCCGCCTCCGACAGGAAAGTAAAGACATAATCGGAGAAGGAACGCCAGCATTCGACCCGGAACGCATCGGCCGCGGTGCGCAACAGCATGATCTCGACCTTGCCGAGAATAGTGCGCGACGCCGCGCCTACCGGAAAGGCGTCAGGCGACAGATCCTGCGGGCAGCCTGAATTGATTGTTGCCGCGGCTGCCGGGCCGGTGACCGATATGGCGACGTTGCGATGCGAGATGCCGACCGCCGAATGCAGCACTGTCAACTTGGCACAGTCGGCGAGCGGATCTTTTGCCGCCTCGTCGATGACCAGCCATTCGTCCGGCCCTAGCCACAATGCAGTGCGCCCGGCCTTTGCCGCCGAGGTTTTGGGCTTTCGCGGCAGGGTCACGCCGAGCGCCTTCGAAAGCGCCGCGACCGAGGCCTCCGGCGCGCGCAGCGAAATGCGCTCCGCCGGCGGCAACACAGCAAGCGTGACGCCGGTGGCGGAAAATTCCTGGCCGGCGAGCGCCGGGCGGCGTTCGACCGATGGCGCAGTGGCGGCAGTTTTCTTCGCGGCGGCCTTAGCCATTGAGGCGCTCCCCCTTCTCGTCGAAGAACACCATGCCGGTGACCTCCACCTCGATCGTCCCGTTTGGCATCGGCACGTAAAGCGTCTCGCCCATCCGATCACGGCCTCCGGCAAACAGAGCCAGGGCGATCGAGCGGCCGCAATTTTGCGACCAATAGCTGGAGGTGACATGGCCGATCATGGTCATCGGGATCGCCTGCTTCGGATCGCCGACGATCTGCGCGCCTTCTTCCAGCACCACCTTGGGGTCCTTGGTCTTCAGGCCGACAAGCTGCTTGCGGCCCTTGGCGACAAGATCCGGCCGCGCCATGCCCCTGATACCGACGAAATCGGTCTTCTTCTTGCCGACCGCCCAGTCGAGACCGGCATCGCCAGGCGTCACCGTGCCGTCGGTGTCCTGGCCGACGATGATGTAGCCTTTTTCGGCGCGCAGCACGTGCATCGCCTCGGTGCCGTAAGCGCAGGCGCCATGCTTCTGGCCCTCGGCCCACAGCGCTTCCCAGACGGCCTGGCCGTGGTCGGCCGGCACGTTGACCTCGAAACCGCGCTCGCCGGTGAACGACATGCGGAACAGCCTCGTCGGCACGCCGCAGATCTTGCCTTCGCGCACCGACATATGCGGCAGCGCGTCGTCCGACATGTCGATGCCTTCGACCAGCGGCGCGATGATGTCCCGAGACTTCGGTCCCTGCACGGCGATCACCGCCCACTGCTCGGTGATCGAGGTCAGCCAGACGTTGAGATGCGGGAACTCGGTCTGGAGGTAATCCTCCATATGGTTCATCACCCGCGGCGCGCCGCCCGTCGTCGTCGTCACATGGAAACGGTCCGGCGCCAGTCTTCCAACGACACCGTCGTCATAGATGAAGCCGTCCTCGCGCAGCATGATGCCATAGCGGCAGCGGCCGGGCTCCAACTTCTCCCACGGATTGGTGTAGAGCAGTTCCATGAACTTGGCCGCATCCGGCCCGACCACCTCGATCTTGCCCAGCGTCGAGGCATCGAACAGGCCGGCGGTCTTGCGCACGGTGACACACTCGCGATCGACGGCGGCATGCATGTCTTCGCCCGCTTTGGGAAAATACCAGGCGCGCTTCCATTGGCCAACATCCTCGAACACGGCACCTTGGCGCTCGGCCCAGGGATGAATCGCCGTCTTGCGGGTCGGGTCGAAGAGCGGACCCCGCGCGTGTCCGACGATCGAGCCGAAGGTGACCGGCGTGTAGGGCGCGCGGAACGTCGTCAGGCCGACTTGCGGGATCGGCTTGCCCAGCGTCTCGGCTGCGATGGCCAGGCCGTGCATGTTGGAGGTCTTGCCCTGGTCGGTCGCCATGCCGTTGGTGGTGAAGCGCTTGACGTGCTCGATCGAGCGCATGCCTTCATGCACCGCCTGGCGGATGTCCTTGGCGGTGACGTCGTTCTGGAAATCGACGAAGGCCTTTACCGTCGTGTCCGCACCGGCGCCGGGCGCCGCACCCAGCATGCCGCGCGACCAGCTCTCGCTGGCGTCGACCTTCGGCTTGGCTCCCTTGACGGTGTCGGCGCCGGCATTCTTGACGCCCGCATCCTTGGCCGCCTTGGCGCCCGCCGCATAGGCCTCGTCGATCGTCGCCGACAGCCCGTCCGTGCCGTTGCAGGCGCCGACGGAGACGCAGTCCTGCGCATAGGCGCCGGGCACGAAGCGCTTGGTCTCGTCGTTGAAGGCAACCTTGCCGCGCGACTGCGAGAACAGATGCACCGACGGCGTCCAGCCGGCCGACATCAGGATCGCGTCGACCGGGATGGTGCGCTCGCCACCGCCATTCTTCGGCTGCACGGTCATCGATGAGACGCGCAATTTGCCGCCGGCGCGGATCACCGCACGGCCGAAATTGACCTCGATGCCGAGCGCCCTCGCCTCATCGATCACCGGTCCGGTCGGGTTGTCGCGCAGATCTACGATGGCCGCCACGCCGACGCCGGCCTTCTTCAGGTCGATCGCCGCCGCATAGGCGGAATCATTGGCCGTATAGACGCCGACATTCCTGCCGACCGCGACGCCGTAATGGTTGAGATAGGTCCGCGCCGCCGACGCCAGCATGATGCCGGGCCGGTCGTTGTCGGCAAACACCATGTGCCGCTCGATGGCGCCGGTTGCCAGCACCACGCGGCTGGCGCGGACCTGCCACAGCCGCTCGCGCGGCAGGTCGCGGCCGGGGCTCTGCAGATGATCGCTGACGCGCTCGACCAGCCCGACGAAATTCTGCGCGTAATAGCCGAAGGCCGTCGTGCGGGACAGCACGCGGACATTGTCCATGGCCTTGAGCTTGGCGACTGCACCTTGCGCCCAGGCAAAACCATCCTGGCCGTCGATCCTGGCGCCACTCTCGAAACGAAGGCTGCCGCCGAAATCCGCCTGTTCGTCGGCAAGGATGACGCGCACGCCGGTTTCGGCCGCGGCAAGTGCGGCGGCGATGCCGGCAGCGCCACCGCCCACCACCAGCACGTCGCAATGGGCATAGCGCGCCGAATAGTGGTCGGGATCCGGCTGGTCGGGGGCGACGCCGAGGCCGGCCGCAGCCCTGATCTTGGGCTCGTAGAGGTTCTTCCAGGCGGACTTCGGCCACATGAAGGTCTTGTAGTAGAAGCCCGCCGAAAGCAGCGGCGAGGCGATGTCGCCGACCGCGCTGACGTCGAAGGAAAGCGACGGCCAGCGGTTCTGCGACTGTGCCGTCAGCCCGTCATAGAGCTCCTGCACGGTGGCGCGGACATTCGGCGTCTTGCGCGCTGCGTCGCGCTTGACTTCAACCAGCGCGTTGGGCTCTTCCGCCCCGGCGGACAGGAAGCCGCGCGGCCGGTGGTATTTGAACGAACGGCCGACCAGATGGACGCCGTTGGCAAGCAGCGCCGAGGCCAGCGTATCGCCCTCGACACCGGCATAGGGCCGGCCGTCGAAGCTGAAGCTGGCCGTCTCTGCCTGCTTGAGGCGCCCAGCGCCGGGAATGCGGAACGCTGCGATCATTTGGAGGCTCCCGGCAGCTTCGCGGGCTTCGGCTCGCCGGCCTTGTAGGTCATCAGGAACCTGTCGCTGACGGTATCGCGCACGGCATTGAAGAACCGCGCGCAGCCATGCATGTGCCGCCAGCGCTCATAGATGATGCCTTTGGGATTCGAGCGGATGAAGAAGAACTTTTCGAAGTCGTCATCGCTTGTCGCGGCCATATCTGACGAACGTGCAATATGCGCCTCGCCGGCGTTGCGGAATTCGAGTTCCGGACGCTCTTCCTCGCAATAGGGGCAGCGGATGAGAAGCATGATTGTTCCTACAATTCGCCGTGGCCGACGCGAGCGCCGGCAGGTTGATCGCAAAGCCTCTGGCCCAACGTCACGAAAGGAGCGACGAGCCGGATGCGCTCCTCGATGCTTGCCGCGGGGCGAAAAAGCGCGCGGTTCGCCATGTTGCCGATAGTGAGCTGGATCGGATCGGTGGTGACGATGAGGCCGCGCGGCTCGAATGGCTCGTCCTCGTCCAGATCGGATGGCCGGCCTTCAAAGAAGGAAACGATTCTTTGCCCGCCGCTCCAGACGCAGGCCAGAACGCCGTCATCGACAGCAAACGGCCATTCCGCCTCGTTTTCGGCGCGACTGATCGGCTGCACGCGCACCTCGTCCGGCGACGGAAAATGAAACAGGCCTTGCTCTCCCGCGAGCATCAGCGGCATGGCGACAGCCATCTCGGCCATCATCAGTGCGCCACCGCCGCCGCAGCCGCCTCGTCGATCAGGCGACCGGTGCGGAAGCGCTCGATGGTGAAAGGCGCATTGATCGGATGCGGATCGTCCCTGGCGATGGTGTGGGCAAAGACATGGCCCGATCCGGGCGTTGCCTTGAAGCCGCCCGTGCCCCAGCCGCAATTGACATAGAGACCGGGCACCGGCGTCTTGGCCAGGATCGGCGAGCGGTCGGGCGTCACGTCGACGATGCCGCCCCACGAACGCAGCATCTTCATGCGGGTGAACATCGGGAACATCTCGCAGATGGCGTCGAGCGTGTGCTGCAGGATGTGCAGGCCGCCGGTCTGCGAATAGGAAATATACTGGTCGGTGCCGGCGCCGATGACCAGCTCGCCCTTGTCGGACTGCGAGATATAGGCATGCACGGTGTTCGACATCACCACGCAGGGGAATACCGGCTTGACCGGCTCCGACACCAGCGCCTGCAGCGGATAGCTTTCCAGCGGCATGCGCACGCCGGCCATGTTCATGATGACGGACGAATGGCCGGCGGCAACGACGCCGACCTTCCTGGCGCCGATGAAACCGCGCGTCGTCTCGACACCCATGACCGCACCGTTCGGCGCCCGCTTGACGCCGGTGACCTCGCAATTCTGGATGATGTGGACGCCGCGCGCCGAAGCGCCGCGCGCATAGCCCCAGGCAACGGCATCGTGACGGGCGGTGCCGCCGCGACGCTGCAGCGTCGCGCCCATCACCGGATAGCGGGCATCGCGCGAAATGTTGAGCGGCGGGCAGAATTCCTTCGCCGCTTCCGGCGTCAGCCACTCATTGTCGATGCCGTTCAGCCGGTTGGCGTGGACATGGCGCTTCAGCACCTGGATGTCGTGGACATTATGCGCCAGCATCATGACGCCGCGTGGCGAATACATGACGTTGTAGTTGAGTTCCTGGCTGAGCCCGTCCCACAGCTTCAGCGCATGGTCGTAGATGCCGGCGCTCTCGTCATAGAGATAGTTGGAGCGGATGATGGTGGTGTTGCGGCCGGTATTGCCGCCGCCGAGCCAGCCCTTTTCCAGCACCGCGACATTGGTGATGCCGTGCACCGTGGCGAGGTAGTAGGCGGTGGCCAGGCCATGGCCGCCGGCGCCGACGATGATGACGTCGTACTCCTTCTTCGGCTCTGGCGAGGACCACTGTTCCTCCCAGCCCTTGTGGCCGCGCATGGCCTCACGGGCGATGGCGAATACCGAGTATTTCTTCAACGTTCCAGCCTCGCAGATAGCGGCCGGGCATCCAATCGAGCGCCGGCGCGCGAGGTGTATCACTAGCGAAACAGCGCTGCCAGCCTTGCGCTGTTTGCGACGGCGCTTGCCGTTTTGCGCCGCGACAAAAAAGACCGGTCCGAAGCGGCGGGCCGAACGACGATGCATCCGGGCACCTTCGCAGGTATCGGGTGGCTCGCGCCGCCTCGACCTGCGATCAACACCCCGATTGCCGGCCAAGCTGGCGCGAAAAAAGGATGCAAAAAAATGTTCGCACTCACCAACAAGGTCGCCATCGTCACCGGCGCCAGTTCCGGCATCGGCCGCGCCACGGCAAAACTCTTTGCCGAGGCAGGCGCCAAGGTGGTCGTCGCTGCCCGTCGCCAGGCAGAGCTGGACGCGCTCGTCGCTGAAATCGAGGAAGCCGACGGCACCGCGATCGCCCTTGCTGGCGATGTCCGAGACGAAGCCTATGCCAATGCCCTTGTGGATCTTGCGGTGGACAGGTTCGGCGGTCTCGACATCGCCTTCAACAACGCTGGCTCCGTCGGCCAGATGGGACCGGTTCCCGACATGTCGCTGAAGATGTGGCACGAGACCATCGACATCAATCTGACCGGCGCCTTTATCGGTGCAAAATACCAGGTGCCGGCGCTGCTGGAACGCGGCGGCGGCTCGCTGATCTTCACCTCCAGCTTCGTCGGTCGCACCGCCGGCATGCCGGGCATGGCCGCTTACGCTGCGGCCAAGGCCGGGCTGATCGGTTTGACGCAGGTTCTGGCGGCCGAATACGGAGCACAAGGGTTGCGCGTCAACGCGCTGCTGCCCGGCGGCACCGACACGCCGGGCGCGACGACGACCACACCCGAGGCCCGGGCTTTCGTCGAAGGCCTTCACGCCCTGAAACGAATGGCGCAGCCGGATGAGATCGCCCGCTCGGCGCTCTACCTGGCATCGGATGCGTCGAGCTTCACCACCGGAACTGCGCTGTTCGCAGACGGCGGTGTCTCGATCAACCGGACGTGAGGCATTTCCCGCGTGGGCGAGCGAGCCGCAATGTCGCAAAGGCGGTCTTGCTTTCCAGCGCGATTTGGCGATTTCTTCGGACACTGCTGTTCGAAGACGGGCCTAAAACATGCTGCTGATCAGGACCTACATCGCCGCGAGCGCAATCGAAGGCGTCGGCGTCTTTGCCGCCGAGCCGGTCCGGAAAGGGACGTCGATCTGGCAGCTCGATCCGGACTTCGACCGCCTGATCCCGATGGAAAAATATGAGGCGGCGCCGCCGCACCTCCAGGAATTGCTCGACAGATATGCCTATCCAAGTCCGGACCGGCCCGGATTCATGGTCTATGAAGTCGACAATGGCCGCTTTATGAACCACGCCGAACGGCCGAACACGGACTTTTCGCAGCATGGCGGGGCAACCGCGATCCGCGACATAGCGGCGGGCGAGGAAATAACCTGCGACTACGGTGAGTTCTTCGAGGATTTCGAGCGGCTTCATTTGGCCACGGCGTCATAGCGATCTGGTTGCGTCGTTGAAGAAAACCCGGAGCGATGATCGGCTCCGGGCCAAATTTCCAGCCCCCAGCTTTAGTTCCGGTGGGCGTGCGGCTCGTCGGTATGCCGGCCGTCATACTGCAGGTCCAACTCGCGAATTGCCTCCTGGCCTTTCTGCGGATCGACCAGGGTGAGAAGCGCGTCGATCTTGGCCTCCATCCGGTCGGTACCCTCCTTCGATTGCGGCGAGCCGACGAAGAGCAGGAACGCCAGGCCACCGACCTGCCAAAGCAGTTGCAGGAATTCCGATTGCCAGTTTTCGAGCGTGTCGCGGCTCATCTCGATCAGATAGCCGCCGAACTCGGGCGGTTGGCCAAGCGCTCGCTGCTCGTCAAGATAGGCGAACCAGCCGAAAACCCAGTGGCCGACAAGCGAGATGATGAAGAAGCCGAGGGTAATCCAGGCATAGCTGTAAGCCCGCCACACCGAAGATGGCTTCACTTTGCCCGACGGCCTGCTGTCCTCACCGCTTGGCATCGTCGCTGTCCGACGCCGTGCGAGCCAGGAACTGCTCCGTGGTCGCGGGCAGGTTGTTTTTCAGCCACTCGGCCATCGCCTCCTCTTCCCGCAGGTTTTGCTCGCAGACGCGGGCGACCTCTGTTTCGCCAAGAGATTCGGCGGATCCTGTAGGAGGCAATCTCCATATGCTCGAAAGTGTAGCTCGCGAGTGAGCCTTTCATCACCTCGTCCCCTGCGAAGACGCCGCTCAGGGACTGCGCCGCCGCCATCAGCTTGCCGCCGGCGTCCTTCAGCGTGGATGTATCCTCGTCCAAACTTTCCAGGCAAGTTCTGAGGCGTGCGGCCTGCCCCTTCGTCTCGTCGACGTGCTGGCTGATGCGCTTACTGAGCTCGGGATAGCTCTCCAGCCGGCTCAGCTGTCCATTCAGCATGGTTTCGGCCTGCTCCTCCATCGCATGCGCGTCCCTGAGCCACTGGATAAGCCATTCACGGGTGTCTGACATCGGTTTTCTCCTCTGCTTGCGTCGCCGCAACAACCACCGGGGAGCGAAGTTGGTTCCTTCATCGATAAAGCCAGGCGGGCCGTTTTTGTCGGATTGAGGCAGCAGAAATTTATCGGTGGCGGAGAAATGCCAACGATCGCTCATCCGCGCGACAGGGACCCCTATCGAGAAGGCCGACACACCGCCCG
Organism: Mesorhizobium mediterraneum; assembly: GCF_002284565.1. Taxonomy (GTDB): domain Bacteria; phylum Pseudomonadota; class Alphaproteobacteria; order Rhizobiales; family Rhizobiaceae; genus Mesorhizobium; species Mesorhizobium mediterraneum. The sequence goes on from NZ_NPKI01000039.1 coordinate 19,335, forward strand.
AGGTCGCGATTCTTGCTTTTTGACGGCAGTTATGCTAGGTATTTTGGCATGGTGCTGATTTGCGCCGACGACCCGCCGCCGAGGCGGGTTTTTCGTTTCGGCAGTGGACAGAGCGGCATGATTCTGCTATCAGCCGCCACAATTCGTGGTGTAAATCGCTGCGGAGGCTAGTGGCTATGGCCGCTTGCCTGTTGATATCAAACACGAAAGACAGGATTGCCCGTGCAGGTACTCGTCCGCGACAACAATGTTGACCAGGCGCTTCGCGCGCTCAAGAAAAAGATGCAGCGCGAAGGCATCTTCCGCGAAATGAAGATGCGCGGACATTACGAGAAGCCGTCCGAGAAGCGCGCCCGCGAAAAGGCGGAAGCCGTTCGTCGCGCCCGCAAGCTGGCCCGCAAGCGCGCCCAGCGCGAAGGCCTGCTGCCGATGACGCCGCGCCCGGTGGCGGCTGGTGGTGCTGCTGGCGCCGGCGCTCCGCGTCCGCCGCGGTTCTGACGCCAATTTTTCGTCCTTTTCGAAGGATATCCAAGGTGGCGCGATGCGTAATCGCCGCCACCTTTTTATTTTGAATTCCTCGATTCGGAGAGGCCGGTTCGCGAGGCCGGTTCGGAGGGGGAACAGACCTGACGGCGCGGCGGGCAGTGAGGACAGAGCAGACATGAACGCAATAAGCGTGGAGCGCAGAACCGCATTGCGCGGCTTTGCACTGACGGCAACCTTGCTTTCCGGGCTGGCGCTCGCCGGCTGCCAGACAGCCCCGACCGGCGAATTCACCAACATCGACAAGGCACAAGGGTCGGCCGAGAACATCTCCTCGCTGTCGGCCGTTATCCAGCGCAGTCCCCAGGATCCGGAAGGCTACAATGTGCGTGGCTCGGCCTATGGTCGCGGCGGCCAGTATCAGGCGGCGCTCAAGGACTTCAACACCGCCATCCAGCTCAATCCGAATTTCTACCAGGCCTATTCGAACCGTGCTCTCATCCAGCGCTTCCTCGGCGACCAGGCAGCCGCGCTTACCGACTACAACCGCTCGATCCAGATCAATCCCGACTATGACGCCGCCTATATCGGCCGCGGCAATCTCTACCGCAAAGCCGGCCGCACCCAGGAAGCGTTCAACGATTTCCAGAAGGCGATCCAGCTCGACACGACCGATGCGCGCGCCTACCACAATCGCGGCCTGATCTATCAGAGCCAGGGCCAGCACGCTTTCGCCATCGAGGATTTCTCGACCGCCATCTCGCTGGCGCCGGACGCCGCCGAACCCTACAATGGCCGCGGCCTCTCCTACCTCGCCATGAACGACGAGGATAATGCCTTCGCCGACATCAACATGGCGATCAAGCTCGACGGCAAGAATGCCGAGGCCTGGTCCAACCAGGCGCTGATCTACGAGCGGCGCGGCGACAAGGCCAAGGCGGCGAAATCCTACCGCGAGGCAGTGCGTCTTAATCCCACCTACCAGCCGGCCAAGGACGGCCTGGCGCGCACCAGCGCCGGCTGACCGACGGCGACGTTGGGCCTGATATGGCAGGCCTGCCGTTTGGCATGCCTTCGAAGCCTTCAATCACTGTGCGTTAACGCCCGCCTTGATCGCGCCAAGTTTTCGGCGGAACGCTCGCGATGCTCAGCCGTTGTTCAAGGCTATTCGCGAAAGGACCCTCCCATGATCAAGAAACTCGCCTGTGCCGCCGCCCTCGCCGCCACGGTGCTCGCTGCCCCTGCCAGCGCGGGCAGGCTGGAGCTCGGCGTGCTCGACTGCACCATCGATGGCGGCACCGGCTATATCGTCACATCCAACAAAGGCGTGGCCTGCACCTTTCGCCCTCATCATGGCGGCCCGCCCGAAGCCTATACCGGGGTCATTTCCAAGCTCGGCGTCGACGTCGGCAAGACGCACCAGGGCGAATTGATATGGGCTGTTCTGGCGGCCACTCGCGATCGTAATTCCGGCGATCTTGCCGGCAGCTATTATGGCGTCAACGCCGAGGCCAGCCTGGTGACCGGCGGCGGCGCCAACCTTCTGGTCGGCGGACTGAACAGCGCCTTCTCGCTGCAGCCTCTCAACGTACAGGCGCAGACCGGCGTCAATCTGGCAGTCGCCGTTACCTCGCTGGAGCTGATCCACTCTTTCAAATAAGCGGCATAGCGTGGCTCTGCGGCGCGGAACAGGATTGAACTGTTCCGCGCCGCGTGGTCCCCGGCGCGTGGTAGCCTTTTGATTAGGCGCTTTGCGGCTTCGAAATTAACCGATTATCGCGCGGTGGCGCCAAACCTCATTCTGTGCGCAGCGCTTCGATTGGCTGTAGCCTTGCAGCCTTGCGGGCGGGATAATAGCCGAAGAAGACGCCTACAGCCGCCGCAAAGCCGATAGCCAGCAGGACGGCGCTGAGGTCGATGATCACCGGCCATTGGGCGATAGAGCCAACGGCGATTGCCGCAGCAATCCCAATAGCGGCACCCAGAATACCGCCGAGCAAGGCCAGCGTTGCTGCCTCAACGAGAAACTGGGCAAGGATATCTCGCCGTCGCGCGCCGACCGCAAGCCGCAGTCCGATCTCACGGACCCGCTCCGTCACCGTCACCAGCATGATGTTCATGATGCCGATCCCGCCCACCACCAGCGAAATTGAGGCCACCGCCGAAAGCAGCAGCGACACCACGCGCGTGGTCGAACCCTCGACATTCGCAGCTTCGGCGAGGTTGCTCACCACGAAGCTGTCTTCCTGACCCGTCCGCAACCGGTGGCGCTGCCACAGAAGGTTGCGGATAGCTGCCATCGTGTCCTCTGCCGAGGCCCAATTGGCGAACTTGACCGTGATGCTGTGTACGAAGGTCGGATTGGCGCGGCTCGTGCCGATGAACTGACGTCGCACCGTCTTTAGCGGCACAAGTGCCACATCGTCCTGGTCATCGCCCCATACGCTCTGACCCTTCCGCTCCAGCAGTCCGATCACCGTGAACGGCACGTCGCGGATGCGAATCGCGGCGCCTACCGGATCGGCTCTTCCGAACAATTTCTCCCGCATCGTTGTTCCGAGGAGCACCACATTGGCGACGCGCTTGTCGTCCTCCGGGGTCATCTCCTGCCCGACGATAACCCGCCATTCGCGCGCCGAGAAATATTCCGGCGTCACGCCGCGCACCACGCCTTGCCAATTGCTGGAACCGATCGTGAACTGCTCGCGTGCGTGGAGGAGTGGCGCCGCCACCACGACGCCGGGGATTTCCATTCCGATCGCCGCCGCGTCCTCTTCACTCAGCCGCGGCGCGCCACCGGCCCCAAGCCGGACGCTGCCCATCTTCGCACTGCCCGGACTGATGCTGATGAGATTGGCGCCAAGGCTGCGGATCTGAGCTGCGATGCGTTCGCGCGCACCAACCCCGATCGCGATCATCACCACGACAGCGGCCACACCGATGATGATGCCCAACATGGTGAGCGCGCTGCGCAAATGATGGGAGCGTAATGATCGCAGGGCAGTTCTTGTGCTACCGGACATTGTTGTAAGCCAGCGATAGATGGCGAGCGTTACCTAGAGACCGTGCCTGTTGCGCGACAGGGGTGTCGGACACAACGCGACCATCTCGAAAGGCCACAATGCGATCGGCATGGGCAGCAATCTGCGCCTCATGGGTGACCAGCACAATGGTCAGGCCCTCTACATTGAGGCGGCGGAAAATCGCCATGATCTCCAGCCCGGTCTGGCTGTCGAGCGCACCAGTGGGTTCATCGGCGAGCAGAAGCAAAGGCTCCGTCACCAGAGCACGGGCAATCGCAACGCGCTGCTGTTGTCCGCCCGAGAGTTCGGCAGGCGTATGTCTGGCCCGATCGGCGAGCCCTACCCTGGCCAGCATCGCCAGGGCTGCGCGCCGCCGCTCTCCAGCCCACATGCGGCGATAGACAAGCGGCAGCTCCACATTTTCTAGTGCGCTGGCCCGCGGCAGCAGATTGAACGACTGAAACACGAAACCGATGTTGCGATTGCGGATTGCAGCGAGCTCATCGTGATGGAGACCACCGACGTAAACCCCGTTCAGGCGGTAGCGGCCTTCGCTGGGACTGTCGAGGCAGCCCAGTACGTTCATGAAGGTAGATTTGCCTGACCCAGAAGGTCCGATCACCGCGACGAATTCGCCTCTTTGAATCGTCATGGTCACCCCTTCGAGCGCCCACACCGGTCCTCCGCCAACACGGTAGCAATGGCGCAGCCGATCGACTTCGATCAGGGCCATGGATGCCTCACCGCAACCGGAACTTGACCAGGACGGAAGACGCGTCATCGTCCCGACGCGGAGCAGTGGCAAGCCCTGTAATGACCTGCTGCCCCTCGGTCAGGTCGCCTGCCAGCAACTCTGTTGTACGACCGTCGGTGATTCCAAGCCGGAGCGAAACCAGCTTCGGCTCGCGGTCTGGCCCAACTACAAAGACCTCGCCCGGGCTTCCTGCCTCTGCGCCCGTTTCGGCAATGGCCGGCGCGGTTGAACGCGCCTTGTCCCCGGTATCATTCGGCGGCCGGAAACGCAGGGCAGCGTTCGGCACTTTCAAGACGCCCTGTCGCTTGGCCACTACCACACTCAGATTGGCGGTCATGCCGGGCAACAGCAGCTCATCGGAATTTTCGGTACCGACCACCACTATGTATGTGACGACATTTTGGACGACCTGCGGTGCCTTGCGGATCTGCTTTACCGTGCCGGTGAAGATTCGGTCGGGATAGGCATCGGCGGTGAAAGTAACTGGCTGGCCAAGCGCAAAACGGCTAATATCGGCTTCCACCACCGAAGCCTCCACCTGCATCTCAGTCAGGTCCTGAGCTATGGTGAACAGGATCGGTGTCTGCAGGCTAGCCGCGAGGGTCTGACCACCACTAACGGCGCGATTGACCACTGTGCCGGTGACCGGCGCGCGTACATACGTGCGGTCAAGATCGATTTGGGCCTGCTGAAGCACCGCTTCCTTCTGCTTCACCTGGGCAAGCGTGTTGGCGAGCTCGGCTTCGGCCATATTGAGTGTCGCCTTGGCGGCTCGAACGGCTGCCGATTGCGACAGTTCCTCCGCTTGGGCAGCAGTCGCCTGCGCCTTGGCAGAGTTATGCGCAGTGTTGTCCCGCTCCCATTCACCCTGCGCGATGATCTTCTGCTTAGCCAGCGAGCGTTTGCGGTTCACTTCCTGCGCCGCACCATCGAGCGCGATTTCGGCGCGTGCAGTCTGTGCTGCGGCAGAATCATATCTGGCCGCGGCGGTCTCCATCTCTGCCCTGGCCCGCTCGATTTGGGCTCGCTGTACGGAAACCTGCGTTTGGGCCATCTCCCGTTCGGCAAGGGTTTGCGCCAGTCTTGCTTCGTAAATCTCCGGGTCAACCCGGGCGATGACCTGACCCTTGGTGACCTTGGAGTTGAAGTCGACATAGAGTTCCTTCACCCGACCCGAGAGCTGAGAACCGACTTCCACCATAACCAGTGCGTTCAGCGTGCCAGCCGCCTGAACTGTTGTGATGATATCGCCGCGCTCCACGGCTTGCGAGCGATAGGCGGGGGTATCGGGCCGGATCGAGGACGGCTTGAGGAGAGCTGAGAGGTTATTGAAGGCCGACAAAACCTGGCCGGAAGTCGCCGATGGCGTCGGTCCCATCGAACTCCCTGGCGTCACCGCGGCGCCGAGGATTGCCGTAACGAACAGAACGCTGCGCATCATTTTCTGACCACCTCCGAGCCGGAAGGGAAAGGTAATCCCTTCCAGCTCTTTAATCTGTGATCGGCAATGCCGTAGAGGAACTCATTTCACCTATTGAAGAAATCCATCACAGCAAACCGCACAGAGATCGATTCGAACGTTCCGGATCTTACTGCTTGCATTGCCCCGGATTGCCCTCGCAGGCTGTTTCGGTCTTGTTGTCGATGTTGCCCTTGCCTTCAGCCGTGTCCTGCGTTGCCGTGCCGAACGCATTGCCACTCACATCCTTCGTGGTCTCATTGCATTGGCAGTCCGGAACCGACCCTGTCTTTGTGCAAGTAGCCACGCCAGCGGCGCCGCAGAAGTCTGTGCACTGCGTCGCCGACACGCCAGGACAGGCGTTCTGCGCTAGCGCGCCGCCTGCTCCAAGCAACAGTGTCCCACCCCAGAAAGCCGCAGCCGCGGCTACCTTTAAACCACTATGTCCAACAATCATGTTCTCCTCCGAATTTGCCAGAGCTAGAGGGTGCTGCGCAGGCCATCTCTGGCACTGGTCGGCAGCATGAGGGCGCAAGAGAGCCCTCGATCCGGCTCGATCGATTATGCTGTGGGAGATGCGGAAGTTATGAGGCCGCCAGTAGCGGGTTACGCCGCCGGGCCTCCCAAGACTCTTTCGGGTGAAGGTCCCTCTGCGGCGCGTAGAACCGCCGCGATACTTGGCCTGTGCAAATCGGCAACGCTCATTGTCGCGCTCCAGTACGACCGCAAGCAGGATAATATTCGCTATTGCTAATATATTAACCGTACCTGCGGAAGTTGGCAACAAATATCTACATCCACCGGTTGACGTGCCGCTAAATCGATTCGGTAGAGCGGCGTCAACATCGCCATCGGCGTCAGCAGTACCAGATGCGCAGCACGGCGGATCGATGGAGCCGGGACGCACGATCATTTTGACTTCCCGCCTTCATCAGCATTCTCAGCGCACCCGCAAAAAACCGCTTGAGCTCAACTGCAGTTGAGGTTTTACAACCCCGAAGCGCCGCTTGCCCTTTGGAGACGAAGGGCGCTCCACCATTTTTTGAATCGGCGTATAAGAACGTTCGGAGGGCGGGGTGACCGAAACCAGCACAAACAGGGTCGATTGGCGCGCGCTGTGGGCGAGCGGCGATCTGGCGCGCTTCTGCTTCATCAGCCTCGGCATCCTGCTGCACGCCACCAACGAAACCATGGTGGCAACGGTGATGCCGGCCATGGTCGGCGAACTCGCCGGCGTTCAGCTGGTCGGCTGGTCGCTGGCAATCTACGAGCTCGGTGCCATCGTCGCCGGCGCCGCCGCCGGACGGCTGGTGAGCTATGTCGCGCTGCGCACCAACATGGTGGTCGCCGCCCTGCTTTATGCGGCCGGCGCACTGGTCTGCGCCATCGCGCCCTCCATGCCGCTGTTCCTGGCCGGGCGCCTGATCGAGGGGTTTGGCGGCGGCGCGCTGGTGTCGCTGGCCTTCGTCTCGGTCGAGCGGTTATTTCCACGCGCCATCTGGCCGCAGCTTTTCGGCGTCATGTCGGCGATCTGGGGCGTCGCCGCCTTCAGCGGGCCGGTGCTGGGTGCGTTGATGACCGAGTTGCTCTCCTGGCGCTGGGCTTTCGGCGTCTTCACGCTCGGCGGCACGGCCATGGCGTTGGCGAGCTTCATCGTGCTCGACACGCCTGAGGCGACCAGGCCGCAGGCGATCACTGGGACGGCGCCGCCCTTCCCCTTTGCTGCGCTCGGCTGCCTTGCCGTCAGCGTCGTGCTGATTGCCACGGCCGGGGTCGACATTGCCCTCCTGCGTTCCTCCCTGCTGCTGGCCCTCGGCCTGGTTGGGCTTGCGCTGTTTGTCCGCATCGATGCGCTGAAGCCGCGCTCGCGGCTGTTCCCGTCGCGGCTGTTCTCTTGGCGCTCGCCGGTCGGCGCAGGCATGACTATGGTCGCCGCGTTCTCCGTGGCGACCTGTTCCTTCGCCGTTTACGGGCCGCTGCTTCTGACCAGCCTGCACGGCATTCCGATCCTGACCACCGGCTACATCATCGCCGCCGAATCGATCGCCTGGTCGATCCTGTCGATCCTCGTCGCCAATGCGCCGCCGGAGCGCGAGAGGCTGATCATCACCGGCGGCGCGCTGATGATCGCGATGGGCATCGCTGGTTTCGCCTATGCCGTGCCGGCGGGTTCGATTCCGCTGATCCTGTTCTGCGCCTTGCTGCAAGGCGGCGGCTTCGGCATTGCCTGGCCCTTCGTCACCCGCGTGATCGTGGCATCGGCCAGGGATGGTGAGCAGACGATCGCCTCTGCCGCCGTGCCGACCATGCAGCGCATCGGCTATGCGGTCGGTGCAGCGCTGACCGGCATCGTCGCCAACGCCAGCGGTTTTTCCGAAGGCCTGAACCGAGAGGCGGCAGCGAATGTCGCCACCTGGTTGTTCCTTGCCTTCGTGCCACTCGGCCTTCTGGGATGCCTTGCAGCCCTGAGGATCTCGGGGCCGGCAGCCCGGCCACAGGAAGCAACGGGCTAGACAGTAATTGTCTTCAGCCGCTCGGCGATCAGTGCCGCAAGCCGCGTCGCCACCTCGTCCTTGCTCATCTCGGGCCATTCGTCGACACCGGCCTTCGAGACGATCCGCACCCGGTTGCGATCGCCGCCCATCACGCCGCCTACGCGGGACACGTCGTTGGCGACGATGAAATCGGCGCCCTTCTTCCTGAGCTTGGCCTCGGCGTTCTTGACGAGGTCCTGCGTCTCAGCGGCAAAGCCGACGACCAGGCTGGGCCGCCTTTTGTGATGACCGACACCGGCAAGAATATCGGGGTTTTCGATCATCTGCAGCGCTGGCGGCCCCTCGCCTGCCACTTTCTTGAACTTCTCGCCGGCCGAAGTCTCACTACGCCAGTCGGCAACGGCAGCCACGAACACGGCCGCGTCCGCCGGCAGCAGCTGTTCGACCGCGTCCTTCATCTCGTTTGCGGTTTCGACATGCAGCGTGGTGACCCCGGCCGGATCGGCAATACCGACCGGACCGGAGACGAGGCGCACATCGGCGCCGAGCCTTGCCAACGCCGCCGCGATGGCATGGCCCTGCTTGCCGGACGAGCGATTGGCGATGTAGCGCACCGGGTCGATCGGCTCATGCGTCGGCCCTGAGGTGACGATGATCTTTCTGCCTGCCAGCGGCTTCGGCCTGATGTCGAGCAGCGCCTCGATCGCGGCGACGATCTCCAGCGGCTCGGCCATGCGGCCCTCGCCTGCCTCGTTGCTCTCTGCCATCTCGCCCTTCGCCGGGCCGATGAATGCGATGCCGTCCTTCTGCAACGTCGCGCGGTTTCGCCGGGTCGCCGGGTGCGACCACATTTTCGGGTTCATGGCGGGCGCCATCAAAACCTGCTTGTCGGTGGCAATGAGCACAGTGGAGGCAAGGTCATTGGCGTGGCCGTTGGCGAGCTTCGCCATCAGGTCGGCGGTGGCCGGCGCCACGACGACAAGGTCGGCCTCGCGCGACAAGCGGATGTGGCCGACATCGTGCTCGTCATTGCGGTCGAACAAATCGGTGAAGACGTGGTCGGCAGCCAGCGCTCCAACCGACAGCGTGGTCACGAATTCCTGCGCCGCAGCGGTCATGACGACACGCACCGCAGCGCCCCGCTCGCGCAGCCGGCGGATCAGGTCGAGCGCCTTATAGGCGGCGATGCCGCCGCCGATGATCAGCAGGATGCGCTTGCCGGAAAGGATCATGCCCGAGACCAGTCCTTGTCCAAAGTCATGCCGGCTTCAGTACCGGCGTGATATCGGTATGGATGAAATCATCGCCCTTGAAAAGCAATGGCAGATCTCGGGTCTTGGCGAGAGCGTAGGCGAAGCAGTCGCCCATGTTGAGGTTGGCCGGGTGGCCGGTGCCGCGGCCATAGGTTGAATAGGCAAGGCGAGCTGCAGAAAGCTGCACCAAATCGAAGGCTAGAATTTCGAGTTGAAGCTCCGAAACTATCGCTTCAAGTCGGGCAGCTCCCTCCGGATATCTGCCTCGCAAGGCGACGCAATATGCTTCATATAGCGTGCCAGAACTGATCGACGGCAGCTCCGATCGGGCGATGGCGTTGGCGAACAACACGTTGTCTGATTCCCGCCCCAGAATGGAAATCAATGCCGACGTGTCGACGACAAGAGCGCTCACCGGAGGCCTTCGTCCCACATTTCATCTGCGAGTTTCTTCAGGTCGAAAGGCTCCGCTGGTTTCACGCCAAGCGCCAGAACCTTGTCAACGTCGATCCTTCGTCGTGCAGGGCTTTTAACCTCTCGCGCAAGAACTTCCCGAGCCTCCTGCTCCATCGAAACACCTCGCGCGGCGGCGCGCTCGCGAAGGGCCTGCTTCACGCTGTCGTCAAGATTGCGGATGGTGAGCGTACCCATGGCATTGCTCCTTCTCATCCAACATAGTTGATGAAAGGAATGCTTTCAATGACAGCGCCGACAGCACTGCTGTCATTGCTTGCATTCAAAGCAGCTTCCAAGCGATATAGACTAGCGTCACCGCGATCACCCACAGCGCCAGCCGGCCGGATCGGGTGTGGCGCGCCTCGGCCTTGCCGATCGCGTGCGCTGTCCTTTCGTCGAAGCGCAACCCATGTTCGGCCATCAAATCGATCTCGCGCGACAGCCGCTCGGTGCGGGCGGCGAGGTCCGGCGCCTGGCGGGCCAGCGCCAGCAGCGCGCTTGCGCCGTCGCGCGCGTCGGCCAGCAGAGCACGCGGGCCGAGGTTGCCCGATATCCAGCCGCTGACCACCGGTTCGGACGTCTTCCACATGTTGAAGGCCGGGTCGAGGGTGCGGGCGACGCCCTCGACCACCACCATGGTCTTCTGCAGCAGCACCAGTTCGGAACGCGTCGCCATGTCGAAGAGGTCGGTCACCTCGAACAGAAGCGTCAAGAGCTTGGCCATCGAGATGGTATCGGCCGGCTGGCCGTGGATCGGCTCGCCGATCGCCCGGATCGCCTGGGCGAACGCCGCGACATTGTGCTGGCGCGGCACGTAGCCGGCCTCGAAATGCACTTCGGCGACGCGCAGATAGTCACGGGTGATGAAGCCATAGAGGATTTCGGCGAGGAAACGGCGCTCCTTCTTGCCGAGCCGGCCGGCAATGCCGAGATCAACGGCAACGATGGTGCCGTCGGCCTCGACGAACAGGTTTCCCGGATGCATGTCCGCATGAAAGAAGCCGTCGCGCAGCGTTTGACGCAGGAACGACTGGATCAGATTGGCGGCGATCGCCTTCAGATCGTGGCCGGCAGCAGCGAGGCCGGCAATGTCGTTCATCTTGATGCCGTCGACCCATTCCATGGTCAGAACGTCGCGGCCGGTGCGCTCCCAGTCGACCATCGGCACGCGAAAGCCGGGATCGTCCTTGGTGTTCTCGCCGAGCTCCGAAAGCGCTGCCGCCTCGAGCCTCAGATCCATTTCGATCTTGGTGGTCTGCGCCAGCGTCTCGGTCACTTCGACCGGCCGCAGCCGGCGCGACGACGGGATGTACTTCTCCTGCAGGCGGGCAGCGAGAAAATAGCTCTCGAGATCACGAAAGAAGAGGCGGCGCACGCCTGGCCGGATGACCTTGACCGCCACCCGCGAACCGACGCCGTCGTGCAGGGTTTCTGCGATATGGACCTGAGCGATCGAAGCCGCGGCAACGGCATCGCCGAAACTGGCGTAGAGGTCGCCGACCTTGCGCCCGAGCGAAGCCTCTATCGCCGCAATGGCCTCGGTCTGCGGAAAGGTCTGCATCTTGTCCTGCAGCATGGCGAGGTCGAGCGCCATGTCGTTGCCGACGACATCGGGCCGTGTCGCCAGGAACTGCCCGAGCTTGACATAGGATGGCCCGAGCCGGACGACCGCCTTGGCCAGCCGGTCGCCACGCTCATAGGCAAGCGCGCGGCGGCGGGTGAACAGCCGTGCCATCCGCCAGCCGAGTTTCGGCAGGCCGGAAAGCTCGTCGCCCGGCAAGGCCGCCACGACGCCTTCGCGGACCAGCACCCAGCCGGCCCGCACGAGCCTGAAACCAGCGCCGACCCTGCTCATGACTGCGCTAGCCTCAAAGCTTCCAGCCCGAATGAAGCGCAGCAATGCCGCCGGAATAATTGCGAAAAGAAGCGCGGTCGAAGCCGGCGCGGGAAATCATCGCCGCAAAATTCTGCTGATTGGGAAACTTGCGGATTGATTCGACCAGATAGGAATAGGGCTCGCCGTCACCGGTCACCGCCTTGCCGATCCTGGGGATGGCGTTGAACGACCACGCCTCATAGACCTTGTCGAGCAACGGCATGTCGACCTCGGAAAATTCGAGACAGAGAAAGCGTCCGCCGGGCTTCAGCACGCGATAGGCTTCCGCAAGCGCCACATCGATACGCGGCACGTTGCGAATGCCGAAAGCGATCGTGTAGGCGTCGAACGTGGCCTCAGCGAAGGGCAGCTCCTCGGCATTGGCTTCGACGAAATCGGTGTTATCAGTCAGTCCCTTTTTCTCGGCCCGGTCGCGGCCGACGGCGAGCATCGAGCCGTTGATGTCGAGAACGGTGGCATGGGCGTTCCTGCCGCTCGCCTCGACGATGCGGAAGGCGATGTCGCCGGTGCCGCCGGCAACGTCGAGAACGCTCCAGCGCGGTCGTTTCGGTGGATTGAGCCATGTGACCATAGCGTCCTTCCACAGCCGGTGCAGGCCGGCCGACATCAGGTCGTTCATCAGATCGTAGCGGTTCGCGACCTTGTGGAAAACGTCATTGACCAGGGACTGCTTCTCGCCTGCCCCTACACGCTTGAAACCATAGGAGGTCTCCATGCCGCCAACGGCCGTGGTTCTCTCAACCGACATTATTTTTGATCCGCCATAAAACCGGCGGGACCATAGCCGATCGATGGTGCCGACGCTATTGTTTAAGGCGCGGTGTTCGGCCGCGCTTCTCGGTCGTGGAATCATGCTTATGGCTCCGCGAACTGGGCTGACCTGACGGGATGACTGCATGCCTTTGAAAGCGGAACTGCACTGCCATATCGAAGGGGCAGCGGCGCCCGAACTCGTCATCCGCCAGGCGCAGAAATACGGCAAGGACACCTCGCCCTACATTCAGGACGGCTCCTTCGTCTGGCACGATTTCACCTCCTTCCTCGCCGCCTATGATTTCTCCTCCGACCTGTTCCGCACGGAAGAAGACTATGCGCGGCTGGCCGATCATTACCTGACCAGTCTCGCCCGCGACGGCGCCATCTATTCCGAGATCTTCACCTCGCCGGACCATGCCGGCAAGGCCGGCCTGTCGCCCAAGGCCTATACGGACGCGCTCGGCGAAGGCATGGCGCGTGCCAAGGCCAAGACCGGCATCGAGGGCCGCATGATCGTCACCGGCGTGCGCAACGCCGGCGTCTATTCGATCGAGCAGGCGGCGCGCTTCGCGGCCCGCTGCGGACATCCGCTGGTCACCGGCTTCGGCGTCGCCGGCGACGAGCGGATGGGCGATCTGGAGGACTATGTCAGGGCCTTCGAGATCGCGCGCGAGGCCGGCCTCGGCATCACCGTCCACGCCGGCGAGCTGATGGGCTGGGAAAGCGTCAAGGCGGCGCTCGACCATATCCGCCCCGCCCGTATCGGCCATGGCGTGCGCGCCATCGAAAATCCCGACCTTGTCCGGCGCATAGCCGACGAAGGCGTCGTGCTCGAATGCTGTCCCGGCTCCAACATCGCGCTGAAGGTCTTCGACAGTTTCGCCGATCACCCTTTTCCGGCGCTGCAGGCGGCGGGCTGCAAGGTGACGCTAAACTCCGACGACCCGCCCTATTTCTGGACGTCGCTGAAGCGCGAATACGACATTGCCGCAGAGCATTTTTCGATGGACGACAAGGCGCTCGCCGCCGTCACCAGAACCGCAATCGAGGCCGCCTTCGTCGATAAGAAGACCAGGACGGCGCTTCTCGCACGCCTTAACGCCGCCCGCTAACTCTCTCCTCCTGCAAAAACTGTGGTAGGTGATCGCAAGCAGTTCCTTGGCCGGCGCATTGTCGATAGGGTTCACGTAAGCAGCCGGAATTTCAGGAGAACACCATGAAGGGCGTCACCGTCGTCGACCACCCGCTTGTCCAGCACAAGCTGACCATCATGCGAAAGAAGGAAACCTCGACGGCCGGCTTCCGGCGGTTGTTGCGGGAGATCTCGCTGCTGCTCGGCTACGAGGTCACTCGCAACCTCGAACTGACGACGACAACGATCGAAACGCCGATCGAGACGATGGAAGCGCCAACGCTGGAGGGCAAGAAGCTGGTCTTCGCCTCAGTGCTGCGCGCCGGCAACGGCTTGCTCGAGGGCCTGCTTGACCTGGTGCCGGCGGCGCGCGTCGCCCATATCGGTCTCTACCGCGATCATGAGACGCTGGAAGCGGTCGAATATTTCTTCAAGGCGCCGAGCGATCTCGCCGACCGGTTGGTGATCGTCGTCGACCCGATGCTGGCGACCGCCAATTCGGCGATCGCGGCGATCGACAAGCTAAAAGGGCGCGGCGCCACTAACATCCGCTTCCTCTGCCTGCTGGCTGCGCCAGAAGGCCTCGAGCGCTTCATCAAGGCGCATCCCGATGTCCCGGTATTCACCGCGTCCATCGATCGCCAGCTCAACGAGAAAGGCTACATCATGCCCGGCCTCGGTGATGCCGGCGACCGCATGTACGGCACGAAATGACCGTGCCACTCGTTTACCGATCGTTTACGCAAACGGCCGCTTTCCGCATCTGTTAAAGCTGCAAACACCATGTCGCGATAAGCATGGACCTTCACGAAGGCCGGTCCATGCTGCGCAATCTTCTCATCCTAGGCGTGCTCGCCGTAACATCGGCGTCGTTCCCGATCCTCTATCAATCGAATCCGCAGATGCTCGATGGCCTGCTGAAATCGGCGGTCAGGGCGAGGCCCACGGTCGAAACGCAAACGGACCTGAACCTGGCCGCGGTTCCCGACATGCCGGCGACGCCGCAGCCGCTCGGCCGCAAGGTCGTGGTCACGGCGGATGCGCGCGGGCATTTCACGTCGGCATTCAAGCTCAACGGCCGTCAGGTTGACGGCATGATCGACACCGGCGCCACGCTCGTCGCCATCAACAGTTCGACGGCACGCAGGATCGGCATTTCGCTGAACGCGTCGGACTTCCGCCACACGGTCAACACCGCCAACGGGGCGATCAAGGCTGCCCTGGTGACCGTCGATCGCCTGCAGATCGGCAAGATCACGGTCGACGGCGTCCAGGCGGTGGTGCTCGACGACAAGGCACTGCGCACCAATTTGATCGGTCTGAGTTTTCTCCAGCGGCTTGAAAAATATCAGGTCGAAAACGGCGCGCTGTTGCTCGTCCAGTGATCACCCGCGCGGCAGGATCCGCCGGATGACGGCTTTTTCCGCAGGCGGCTTCGAAGCGCCGATCGTATAGGCCGAAAGCACGGCGGCCGCGGCCGCCTCGGCATCGGAGGCGTTGCGGGCATGGACCAGCGCCAGCGCCTCGCCGGCGCGTACCTCCGCACCGACCTGCAATAGCCTGGTGATGCCGACCGCATGATCGATGCTGTCGTCCGGCCGTATGCGCCCGCCGCCAAGCCCGACGACGGCAAGACCGATGTCGCGGGTGGCGATGCCGGTGACAAAGCCGTTTTCGGTCGCCTTGACCGCAAACTCGGTCGCCGCCTTCGGCAGGTATTTTTCCGGATTCTCGATGAAGTCGGCCGGACCGCCGAGCGCCGCCACCATGCGCGCGAAGACGGCCGCCGCGCGGCCACCGGCAAGCGTCTCGGCGGCGCGCCGCATGCCGTCCTGGTTGGACGATACCAGCCCCGCCGACTGAAGCATGTCTGCGGCCAATGCCAGCGTCACATCCTCCAGGCGCCGATCGCGGACGCGGCCGGTGAGAAAGTCGACGGCATTTTGCACCTCGACCGCGTTGCCGGCAGCCGATGCCAGCGGCTCGTTCATGCCGGTGACCAGCGCCGAGGCCTTCAGGCCTGCGCCGTTGGCGATTTCGACCAGGCTGTTCGCCAGTGCCGCTGCGTCGCGCGACTTTTCCATGAAGGCGCCGTTGCCGACCTTCACGTCGAGCACCAGTGATTGCAGGCCGGCGGCCAACTTCTTCGACAGGATCGAGGCGGTGATCAGCGGCACCGATTCGACGGTGCCCGACACGTCGCGGATCGCATAGAGCCTGCGGTCGGCGGGCGCGAGATCGGCGGTCTGGCCGATGATGGCGCAGCCGGTTTCGAGCACCACCTTGCGGAAGCGCGTAACATCCGGCTGGCTGATATAGCCGGGGATGGCATCCATCTTGTCCAGCGTGCCGCCGGTATGGCCGAGGCCGCGGCCGGAAATCATCGGCACATAGGCGCCGCAGGCGGCGACGATCGGCGCCACCATCAGCGAGACATTGTCGCCGACGCCGCCTGTCGAATGCTTGTCGGTGACCGGGCCCGGCAGGTCCGACCAGTCGAGCACGTCGCCGGAATCGCGCATGGCCAGCGTCAGCGCCACCGCCTCGTCGCGGCTCATGCCGTTGAAGAACACCGCCATGGCGAACGCCCCGACCTGCCCGTCCGAGACGGTGCCGGTGGTCACGCCCTCGATGAAGCTGGCGATCTCCTGCGCCGACAGCTTATGGCCGTCGCGCTTGCTGCGGATGATTTCCTGGGGAAGCATCAGGCCGAGACCTTACTCTCCGGCAGCCCGTCTTCGAACACACGCTGGAGAATGGTCGCCAGCCGCGCGCCGCCAACCGGCGCCATGTCCTTGGTCTCCTGGTGCGAAAGCTCCGCCCCGGTCATCCCTGCTGCAAGGTTGGTGATGACCGAGCAGGCAGCGACGCGCAGGCCGAGGAAGCGGGCGAGAATGACTTCCGGCACGGTCGACATGCCGACGGCATTGGCGCCCATGACGCGCGCCATGCGGATCTCGGCGGGCGTCTCGAAGCAGGGCCCGGAAAACCACATATAGACACCCTTGTGCAGCGCGGTATCCGTCGCCTTCGCGGCCGTCTCGATCGCCGAGCGAAGGCCCGCATCATAGGCTTCGGTCAGACCGACGAAGCGGCGGTCGCTTGGCTCGCCGATCAGCGGGTTGGAGCCCGAGAAGTTGATGTGGTCGGTGATCAGCATCACCGAGCCCGGCCCCATGTCCGGGTCGACCGAGCCGGCGGCATTGGTGAGGATCAGTTTCGAGATGCCGAGGCCGGCGAGCACCTCCAGCGCCGGCCGCATCGCCGCCGCGTTGCCGTGCTCGTAATAATGCGCGCGGCCGGACAGCATCAGCACTGGTGTGCTGGCAAAACGTCCCGCCACCACCTCGCCGGCATGGCCGGTGACGCCGCTTCTGGGAAAGCCCGGCAATTCGGCATAGGAAATGCGGACGGCGTCCTCGACCTGGTCGACCAGCCCGCCGAGGCCCGAACCCAGCACGAGCGCGGTGGCGGGCGCCAGCCCGTCCAGCCTTTCGACGAGATGATCGAGCGCTTCCTTCATTTCAAAATATCGCCCTGGAAGCCGTAGGGCAGCATCTCGCCCATGGTCACAGTCTCGACCACACCGCCATTGTCGCAGAGATAAAGCTTGGTTTCCGGCCGACAGAATTCGGCCAGCCGCTGCCGGCAGCCACCACAGGGCGAGCATTTCGCCATGCGCTCGGCAATCACGGCGATCTCCGTGATCCTGCCGCCGCCGCCCATGATGTAGTGGCCGAGCGCGGTGGTTTCGGCGCACCAGCCTTCCGGATAGGACGCGACCTCGATGTTGGCGCCGGCAAAGACGCGGCCGTCCTCGGTGCGCAGTGCCGCCCCGACCGGGAATTTCGAATAGGGCGCATAGGCCTTGGCCATGGCGGCCTTGGCCGCTTCGAACAGGTCATGCGACATTTAGTTTTTCCCTAGAATGATCTGTCCGAAAACCGGCTTCCACTTTTTCGCGGCCATGCTCATATTTTCCTTTTCGCATGGCCCGGTCCGAAAACCGGCTTCCACTTTTCGGGGCCATGCTCATATTTTCCTTTTCGCATGGCCGGTCCGAAAACCGGCTTCCACTTTTTGGGGCCATGCTCAGCGTTCCTTGACATAGGGCACGCCGCCGGCGCGCGGCGGGATCGCCTTGCCGATGAAGCCGGCGAGAAGGATGACGGTGAGGATATAGGGCAGCGCCTGCATGAGTTGCACCGGCACCTTGCCGATCACTGGCAGCGGCGTGCCCTGCAGGCGGATCGACAGCGCGTCGAGGAAGCCGAACAACAGGCAGGCGAACATGGCGTTGACCGGCTTCCACTTGGCGAAGATCAGCGCGGCCAGCGCGATATAACCCTTGCCGGCGGTCATGTCCTTTACGAAGCCGCCGTTCTGCACCATCGACAGGTAGGCGCCGGCAATGCCGGTGAGCACCCCGGTGCAGATCAGCGCCCGGTAGCGCAGCCAGGCGACCGAGATGCCGGCCGTGTCGACCGCGGCCGGATTCTCGCCGACCGCGCGCATCCGCAAGCCGAAACGGGTGCGGAACAGCACCCACCAGGTGAACGGCACGGCGAGGAACGCGATATAGACCAGCACGGAATGGCCGGAGATGAGTTCCGAATATATCGGACCGAGGATCGGCACGCCCCTGAGCGCGTCCGCGCCAGGCCAGATGATCGCCCCGAACCGCTCGCCGGGCGCAAGTGCCGGAGTGCGCCCACCTTGCTGGAACCAGGCCTGGCCAAGCATGATCGTCGATCCCGCGGCGATGAAATTGATCGCGACGCCGGAGACGATCTGGTTGCCGCGATGAGTGATCGAGGCAAAGCCGTGGATCATGGCGAAGGCGACCGAGATCAGGATGGCCATGCCGAGGCCGAGATAGGCGGAGTGGAAGACGGAGGCTGCGGCGGCACCGGCGAAGGCGCCGACCAGCATCTTGCCCTCGAGCCCGATATCGAAAATGCCGGCCCGCTCCGAATAGAGGCCGGCGAGGCAAGCGAGCAGCAAGGGCACCGACAGGCGGATGGTCGAGTCCAGAACCTGGACGATGGCGTTGAACAAATCCATCTCAGGCGCCCTTCCCCTTGATCGCTTCCATGCCGACGGATCTCGGGCTGAACGAGGCGAACAGCGCCTGGACATAGGGCCGGAACATGTGCTCGAGCGCGCCGGCGAACAGGATGACCAGGCCCTGGATGATGACGATCATATCGCGGCTGATGGCCGGCATCTCGAAGGCGAGCTCGGCGCCGCCCTGGTAGAGCATGCCGAATAGTATTGCGGCGAGCACGATGCCGACCGGGTGCAGGCGCCCCATCAGCGCCACGGCGATGCCCACGAAACCGGCGCCCGAAACGAATTCGAGCGCGACATTGTGCTGGTCGCCCATCGTCGGATTAAGCGCCATCATGCCGGCCAGCGCGCCCGAGATCATCATGGCGACGATGATGATGCGGGTCTCCGAAATGCCGGCATAGCGCGCCGCTTTCGGGCTGTGGCCGTAGGTGCGCATCTCGTAACCGAGCTTGGTGCGCCAGATCAGCACCCAGACCAGAAAGGCCATGGCCAGCGCCAGCAGGAAGCTGATGTTGAACGGCGCCGAGCGTATCTTGGCGCCGAACAGCTCGATGACCCAGTTGAGCTTCGGCAGTTGCGCGCCGTCGAGGAAGGTGCGTGTCTGCGGCGCCATCGAATTGGCCGGCTTCAAGAATCCGACCAGTGCGTAGACCATGACGCTGGCGGCGATGAAATTGAACATGATGGTGGTGATGACGATGTGCGAACCGCGCTTGGCCTGCAGATAGGCCGGGATCAGCGCCCACAGCGCCCCCATTGCCGCGGCGGCGATGATCGCCAGCGGGAAGGTGAGCCACCATGGCAGCACGCTGTCGAAGGCCAGGCAGACGATGCCGATGCCGAGACCGGCGATATAGCCCTGGCCCTCGCCACCGATGTTGAACAGGCCGCAATGCGCCGCAACCGCCACCGAAAGCCCGCTGAAGATGAAGGTGGTGGCGTAGAAAAGCGTGAACGCAATGCCTTGCCCACGGCCGAAGGCGCCCTCGACCAGGACGGCGGCCGCGCGGAACGGATTTTCGCCAACCAGAAGCACGACGAAGCCGGCGACGACGAAGGCAACGGCGAGATTGATCACCGGAATCAGCCCGTAATCGGCCCAGGCCGGCAGCTTGGCGTAGGGAGTGCTCATTCCGCCGCCTCCTGACGCTCGACGCCGGCCATCAGCAGGCCGAGCTCGCCCTCGGTCGCCTCCGGGCCGCGCTCGCCGACGATGCGGCCGGCAAACATCACTAGGATGCGGTCGGACAGCGAACGGATCTCGTCGAGTTCGACCGACACCACCAGCACCGCCTTGCCCTGGTCGCGCATGGCGATGAGGCGCTTGTGGATGAATTCGATGGCGCCGACATCGACGCCGCGCGTCGGCTGGCCGACGATGAGCACGCCTGGGTCTTGTTCCATTTCCCGCGCCAGCACGATCTTCTGCTGGTTGCCGCCGGAGAAATTGGCGGTCTTGAGCCGGCAGTCCGCCGGGCGGATGTCGTATTTGGCTATTCTGTCCTTGGCGTCGTCGCGGATGGCGTCGATGTTGAGGAACGGCCCCTTCAGGTAGCGCGGATCGTCGTGATAGCCGAGGATCGAATTCTCGTTCTCCTCGAAGGCCAGCACCAGCCCGACATGATGACGGTCTTCCGGCACATGGGCGAGACCGCGGTCGCGCAGCTCGCCGGGATCGGCGGCCCCGGTGAGATCGATCGGCTTGCCGTCGAGCATGACGGAGCCCGAGACGGCGCGCCTGATGCCGGAAATCGCCTCGAGCATTTCGGATTGCCCGTTGCCGGCGACGCCGGCGATGCCGACGATCTCGCCGGCGCGCACATCGAAGGAGATGTCGTCGACCATGGTGACGCCGCGGGAATCCTTCACCGTCAGGTTCTTGACCGCGAGCTTGACGCCGCCGGCTTCCGCCTCGCCCTTCTCGACCCTGAGCAGCACACGGCGCCCGACCATCAGCTCGGCCAGCTCCTCGACTGTCGTCTTCTTGGTCTCCCTGGTCGCCACCATCGTGCCCTGGCGCATGACCGAGACCGTGTCGGTGATCGCCATGATCTCGCGCAGCTTATGGGTGATCAGCAGGATCGTCTTGCCCTGCTCCTTCAGCTGCTTGAGGATGCGGAACAGATGGTCGGCTTCTGCGGGCGTCAGCACGCCCGTCGGCTCGTCGAGGATCAGGATCTCGGCGCCGCGATACAGCGCCTTGAGGATTTCGACACGCTGCTGCAGGCCGACCGGCAACTCTTCGATGATCGCATCGGGATCGACTTCCAGCCCGTATTCGCGCTCGAGCCGTTCCAGTTCGGACCGCGCCTTGGCGATGCTCTTCTTCAGCAGCGCATCGCTTTCGGCGCCGAGAATGACGTTTTCCAGCACCGTGAAATTGTCGACCAGCATGAAGTGCTGATGCACCATGCCGATGCCGAGCGCGATGGCGTCGTTTGGCGACTTGATCGACGCCGGCTGGCCGCCGACGCGGATCTCACCGCTGTCGGCCTGGTAGAAGCCATAGAGGATCGACATCAGTGTCGACTTGCCGGCGCCGTTCTCGCCGACAATGCCGTGGATGGTGCCGCGCACGATCTCCAGATTGATGTCGCGGTTGGCGCGCACGGCGCCAAAACTCTTGTTGATGCCGATCAGCTCGATTGCGGCTTGCGCCATGCAGCCTGTCCCACTCTTATTTTTTTATCGCTTGGTCAAAACGCCTAGCATGACGCCCCGTCTGTGCCAATTGGCCGGAGCAGCGTTCACTCTCGACAAATCCCCGCGCGCTTGTCAATTTCGAACGTGGCCGCAGCCTTCACATTCGCTGTCGCATCGGCCGGAAAACCGGATTCGATTTTCGGAAAGCACGATGCGAAGATTGTAAGTGTCAGAGCGTAGTTTGTGCGTCCAATTGGACGCCCGTCGCTCTAATGTGGCAGACCCAGAAAATTCGCATCTCTTGGGAGTTGCGCAGCAAGAACCCGAGGTTTTTCAAATGACCATGCCCGCCGACCGGCTGACAACGCTGGAAATACGCGCCGCCGAGCAGGAGAAGACCATCGAGGAACTGTCCGGCCAGATCGCCGAGCAGTGGAAGGTGATCGAGCGCATGCAGCGCAAGCTCGATGCGCTCACCGACCGCTTCCTGGCGTTGGAGGAACAGGCCGCACCGGACGTGCCGGTGACCAAGCCGCCGCATTGGTGAGCGACTGAGGAAGAGCAACGAGCGTGGCCGGTGAAAGCGACCGCATAGCCGGACGGCCGCGAATACGTGCAGCCGGCCCACGCGGTTCTCAGGTCAGGCAGCGGCTTTCGACGGCTGCCAAAGTTCGATCGGATTGCCTTCGGGATCATGAATGCGGCAGAAGCGGCCGGCCTCTGAATCCCATTCGGCGCGAGTTTCGACGGCGATGCCCGCCGCCTTGAGATCGGCCACGGTCGCATCGATGTCATCGACGCGGAAATTGATCATCCACTGCTGATCCATGCGACCGAAATAGTCGCTCTCTCGACGGAACGGTGCGAAGACGGTCGGGCCAGCCTCCTGTTTCCAGACGGTCTTGGCGATGTCGACAATGCCCAGATGCTTCTCGTACCAGGCGGTCAGCGCTTGCGGGTCGCTGGCGCGAAAGAAGAAGCCGCCTATTCCCGTCACCGTTGCCATCGGCCGTTACCTCCTCTTGCCGGATATTATTTTTGCGGTCCGCCATCCATAACGCAAAACCGCCGGGTTTTCACCCCGGCGGCTTTGATCAGATCCGCGATGTCGGTCGATCAATAAGGGCAGGCGTTGTCCGACATGTAGTCGTGCACCTTGACGGTGCCGGCGATGATGTCGGCCTTGGCCTTTTCGACCGCCGCCTTCATCGCGTCATCGACAAGCGCCTTGTTGTTGTCGTCCATGGCGTAGTCGACACCGCCTTCCTTGAGGCCGAGGTCGTTGATGCCGCCGGTGAACTTGTCGTTCTTGGCGTCCATGAAGGTGTTGTAGACGGCAACGTCGACGCGCTTGACCATGGAGGTCAGCACCTTGCCGGGCTGCAGTCCGTTCTGGTTGGAATCGACGCCGATGCCGAGCTTTCCGGCATCCGCCGCTGCCTGCAGCACGCCAACACCGGTTCCGCCTGCCGCCGCATAGATCACGTCGGCGCCCTGGTCGATCTGCGTCTTGGCGATCTCGCCGCCCTTGGCCGGATCGTTCCAGGCTGCCGGCGTATCGCCGGTCATGTTCTGGATGACATCGGTCGCGCCGGCTGCCTTGGCGCCGCCGACATAGCCGCAGCCGAATCTGCGGATCAGCGGAATGTCCATGCCGCCGATGAAGCCGACCTTCTTCGACTTCGAGGCCATCGCCGCCATCACGCCGACGAGGTAGGAGCCTTCCTGCTCCTTGTAGACGACGGAGCGGACATTGGGCTTGTCGACGACCATGTCGATGATGGCGAATTTGGTGTCGGGAAACTCGACGGCGATCTTCTCCAGCGCATCCGCCCAGGAGAAGCCCGCCATGGCGATCGGATTGCGGCCATCCTCGGCGAAACGGCGCAGCGCCTGCTCGCGCTGGGTCGCGTTGCTGACCTCGAATTCCACATAAGCGATACCGGTTTCGGCCTTGAACTTTTCGGCGCCATTGAAGGACGCTTCGTTGAACGACTTGTCGAATTTGCCGCCGAGATCGTAGAGAAGCGCGGGCTGAATGTCCGCGGCGAAGGCCGGAAGAACCATCGCAGTTGCGGCCAGGAGGCCGAGAACGATACGTTTCATGTGATCCACACCCTGTCGGTTATTTTTTCCGTTACGCACCGCCTGCCCGCCCGGTTCTCCGGCAGGCATGCGACATCAGACAGGAGTGTCTTCCTCCCGCTTCGGGCCAATCTGGCACGGCCCGAAACAAAATTCACGCGGAATTTTGACCTTTTGGAAAAGCGTGGCGCCGCATCCCGGCGCCACGGATCATCGCCTCGACAACGGCCTCAGGCGGAGACGGCAGCCGGGATGGCGCAGGCAACGCCGGTGCCCTGCAGATTGCAATAGCCGTAGGGATTCTTCGCCAGATATTGCTGGTGGTCTTCCTCGGCGAAGTAGAATTCTGGCGCCGGCGCGATCTCGGTGGTGATCTTGCCGCGGCCGGCACCGCGCAACGAGGCTTCATAGGCGTCGCGCGAGGCGATCGCCGCCTGGTATTGCGCATCGCCGAACGTGTAGATCGCCGAGCGGTAGGTGGTGCCGACATCGTTGCCCTGGCGCATGCCCTGCGTCGGGTCATGGCTTTCCCAGAACAGCTTCAGAAGCTGTGCATAGGACACGATCTTCGGGTCGTAGACGACGAGCACGACTTCGGCGTGGCCGGTCAGGCCGGTGCAGGTTTCCTGGTAGGTCGGGTTGGGGGTGACGCCACCCGCATAACCGACAGCCGTGACCCATACGCCCTCGACCTGCCAGAACATACGCTCGGCGCCCCAGAAGCAGCCCAGTCCGAACATCGCTGTCTCCAGCCCCTCGGGATAAGGCCCCTTGAGCGGCCGCTTCGAGACAAAGTGCTTGGATGCCGTCGGGATAGGCTTGGCACGACCCGGCAGCGCCTCGGCAGGCTTCGGCAGATTGAGCTTCTTGTTCAGCATGTCGCTGAGAAAAAACATGCGCGGTCTCCCTTTCTCTTTGATTTGGGATTCTCTTTGATTTGGGATTTCTCTTCGTTTGGGGACGCCTGAAGGCCATCAGCAACAAGTCATCAAGTCCGGGCGAACCGCCCTGTCGGCCGCTTCCGCCTGTAGCCGATCATGTAGAGAATGAAGGCAAGCACCGCGAACACGGCGAAGCCGGGCTGGTTGAGCACCCAGGCGACGGCGCCGTCCCACAGCAGCGGACTGACCTTGTCGCGGACGAAGCTTTCGAAGGCGCTTCGCGTATCCGGCGAGACGGCGAGCCAGCTTGTGTTGAGCGGGGTCATGACCAGCGCCGAGGCCGCCACCGAGCGTGTCGTATCGAGCACCGCCATGATGACGGAAACCGAAAGCGCAACCATTGCCGCGAGACGGAAAAGAAAGCGAAACATGCAGACCTTTCCTCCCCAGGACTTTAGCAGACAGACTGCAACGTCTGTTTCGAACAGAGAGATAGTGTGCGCGCGCTTTGTTCGCAATCGCGACACGCGAATTTGAAGCTACGCTGCCGGTTTCAGCTTTCGCCGATTGACGCGCCAGACAGCGAGCACACCGCCCGCCACCGCGCCGACAACCAGCCCGGCCAGCCCGACGAACAGGGCAAAATAGGCGCAGGCACCCTCGAAGCAGCTCATGTCGGTGAGATTCGCGACCATCAAGCCGCCGAAAAACCCGGCGCAGGCGCCGAGCGCGGCGCCGAGAATGACCCCGAGCAAGGTGGCGATGATCGAGGCCAGCACCAGCGGGCGTTCGGTTCCCGGATTGGCATAGACTGCATCGGCGCCCGAGCCGCGGCGCAGAAGGTAGATGCAGAGCAAGCCGATGGCGATTTCAGCGCCGGTGATGGCCAGCCCTCTGGCCGAGAAAACGAAGTCCGGCGTGACCAGGATGTAGCACTGCCTCGCCAGCAGCCACAGTATGGTGGCGACCTGCCAAAGCGTGAAATGCCTGGGAAAACGCGCCCGAGCGGTTGAAGGCGAGACCGAGGACAAAAAGCCCCCACAGAAAGATGACGATGCTGGCGGCGAGGCTGCCATAGATGAGATAGTAAACGCTGTCCGGCAGGCCGTAGTCGCTGGTCAGCGGCCATCCCGAGATCATGCCGTAAACAGACCAGGCCATGACCAAGGCGAGCCAGGCAGGCGGGATGTAGGACAGCCCGCTGTCCGGTCGCCTGGCCGGCCGTCCGCTGGCCGGCTGCTCGTTGCTCGATGTCATGCCGCCCCCGCAAAGCTGACGGACACTCGATAGGCGGCCAACAGCGAAGTCAAGCGCGGCAGGTTTTTTTCGGCATTTCCCGTGCACGTCGTTCGACAGTCGCCGCATCGGGAGCATTGCGTCGGTAGCACGACAAAACCATCTGTACCCGGCAAAGCGAATAGAGTGCCGTTATGGCTTGGCATTCGATGCCGGATCGACTAGATGAGCCCCGCGCCTGTTGCTTTGACGGCTCAGGTGCGGGGAAAGGGTGTCCGTTGGTTGACGGCGCCCACGGTACCGAGTTCCGGGCCGGAATCCCCCAAGGGAGACGCATCTCCCCAACCCGCGCGGCGAAACCGGCCGACGCGAAATGCCAAGACGGAGAGGTGGCCGAGTGGTTGAAGGCGCACGCCTGGAAAGTGTGTTTACGGGAAACCGTAACGCGGGTTCGAATCCCGCTCTCTCCGCCATCCAGCTTCCATAAAAATCCTTTCTTTTCAAAAACTTCCTTGTTGCGCTTGACCAGTGCGAAGCGAAACCTATCTCAGACTGTGTAACAAACTGTGTAACATTAGAGAAAGATAATGCGACGTTCCGCAGCGCCAAGGCCGCATAAACGTGAAGGCATCTGGTATCTCGTTCGCAGGGTGCCGAAGGAATTCGCGGCGTTTGATCGCCGCTGCCTGGTACGCATTTCCACGGGGGTCGCCGTGGCTGACGATCCCCGCGGTGTACGGGCGCGAGATGCAGTGCAAAGCCTCGGCGCAGGGCTGGAGGCGTATTGGCGTAGACTGCGGGAAGGCCAATCCGCCGAGGCGGGGCTGCGTTTCGAAGCCGCGAGGAAGCGCGCGCGGTCATTTGGATTGGCCTATCGCACTAACGAGGAACTAGCAGCGGGGCCGCTCGACGAACTCATGGCCCGCATCAAGCTGCTTCTCGACAAAAAATCGATCGAGGACGCGGAGGACGTCTCGGCGGTGATGGGTGGGGAGAAGCGGCCAGCGGTCCGCCTGAGCGGTCTTATCAAGGAATTCGAGACGATCGAGCAACAGAACTTGCTGACTATGTCGCCCAACCAAATCAAGAAATGGCGTAACCCCAAAAAGCGCGCAGTTGCCAATCTGGTTGGAGTCATTGGCGACAAGGAGATCGCAAGCCTCACTCGGGACGACGCAGTCGCGTTCCGCGAGTGGTGGCAAAAGCGGATCGTTGAGGACGGACTTGATATCGGTACGGCCAACAAGGACATCGGCCATGTTTCGAAAATGCTGCGCGTCGTCGATCTGACTCACCAGCTCAAGCTGGAGCCGGTTTTTCGCAACCTCCGTCTTTCCGGCGCCGTCCCCGGGCAACGCGCTGCGTTCCCAGCGGAGTTCATTCAGGAGAAGATACTCGCTGAAGGCGCGCTCGACGGACTCAATGACGAAGCCCGCCATCTAATCTATGTAATTGCCGATACCGGACTCAGGCTTTCTGAAGCGGCAAACCTCACCACCGAAACAATCCACCTCGATCAAGAAATCCCGCATGTGCGGGTGCGCCCCAATGGCCGTCGCTTGAAGACCGGTCATTCAGCCCGTGACATTCCCTTGGTTGGCGGCGCACTTGCAGCCATCAAGCTCCATCCGGGCGGCTTTCCTCGCTATCGCGACAAGGCCGCCTCACTTTCAGCGCTCGTCAACAAGGTGCTCGCCAGCAAGGAACTTCTGCCGACTTCCGAGCATAGTCTTTATAGCCTGCGTCACACTTTCGAGGACCGGCTGACGGCAGTTGAGGCGCCGGAGAAGGTAATTGCCTCTCTGATGGGCCACAAATGGATCCGGCCGAAATACGGCGCGGGACCTTCGTTAGCGCAAAAGCGCGAGTGGCTCCAAAAAATCGCTTTTACCCCGCCCGGGCGAATGTGATTGCGCCATCCAGGCCGTGAGAACCAACCTCACGGCTCCAGCTGTCCGAGCCATTTAGGTTGAGCGTGGCCAGCACGCGCTGCGCTCGCTCGCGATTTCCGAGCTTCCGCCGCATTTGTTCGACCTCGTATTCCAGCCTTTCGAAGGTCGGTGTATAGGCATCTCCATGACGGATGACCAAGTAGGCCGCAACAGCTAGACAGCATTCGAGCTCCGTGGCCGATGGACCGGAAAAAGGGGCGACGCCATAGCAAGGCGCGCAACGCCTCTCGAAAGCTTCCGAACTAGGCAAACGGCCAGCACGTGGCATCGTGACAGAAACCTATGCCTGATCGACGAACCTGAAGTGCTCACGAAGCTTGACCGGTGCGCAGGCCATCGGAGGGACAATTCCGCTCTGCCTAAAACCGACAAAAATTTTGAAACACCCGTCCCTCCGGCTCGAATTCAAAAGTTCAGCCCAGACAGGAACGCCTGATATCTTGTCGTGCACTGTCACCGTGCCAAACCTGGTGCCGGCGACAACGGCAGTTTGGCGAGCAGAAGAATTCCCGAGACTGAGACGTTCTACGGCTTGGCTCATGTTCGCGTTCCTCCTCGATTGGAAACAGGATGGGCCATATGGAAGCGAATAAAAGGAGGTTGGTGACGAGTCTCGGTAGTGGAGTAGAAACGGATGGAAAAGCTTGCGCTATTCGCCATCGGCGCCGCTAAGCGCACTTGAGAGAAGGGGCATGATCGCCAAGAGATGACGTCCGAAGAACTCTAGCGCGTCGCTTGTCGCCCCACTCTGAACTCTCGTCGGTCTGGTCCATTTATTCGACTCGAGGATGTTCGTCCGTTCATCCGGCAGGCTGCATGATCGGCATTGGCGAGGCAATCGAGGCGACAAACATCGCTCGATATGAGTAGCCGACAGGCAATCTCTAATTGCGAGGAGCGGATAGAATTGGGTACGGTCAAGGGATGAAAACGCGATATGGCTACGCTGGCGTCCATATGTTCGACCGCACATCCAGCCTTAGCCGGTCGCTGTGTGTCAAAGCGATTTAGAGGCGCGACACCGCAAGCCAGTTAGAAATGCGACAGTGACGCGTCTTTTTGGCACGACCTTAGCACCCGATCGGGCCTCAGCTGGTCGTGGTTGCGCAGCCCGATCGGGTGCGATTTTATAGAGCTCCCCTGGCTTTAGCTTTGAGATCCCGTCATCGACACAAATGCAAGGGAACGGTCCGACCGCTTGCGGACATTCGACATGCCGTGGCAGCTTGCTATGGTGAGCCAGCGCATTCCGATACACGTTTTCCGCGCTCTTCAATTCGTCAGGCGTGAGACGGTCGTGACCGCTGCGCCAATTGATCTCGTGGCAGGGTTTGAGAAGCCTCTGGTTCTCGTTGTCGACGGACGAAGCTTTGATCCCACTCGATCAAGAGTGCGCTCTTTGCGAAGCCGGCTATACCGTTGCTCCAGCCCCTGTGCTGAGGCTGAGCGCTTGATCAAGGACAGCCCCCGGCCGCTGCTGTTCTGGACGTGAAGTTGCGGGATGGTGACTGCGTTGAGGTCGCGAAGACCTTGACCGCGGGTACGTTGTTCATCCGGATGAGCGCTGAGCCGAGAAGCGGCCAAGAACGCTTGCCTGTATTCGAATCCTACGGGAACCGCGAAACGAGCGTCCAAGGGACGCAATTCTCCGACGTCGTTCACTCAAGCTCATCTCGCAACTTGAACGCTTGTATCAAGCCGCTGCGTGTGCGCCGGTGGACCGGATTGCTGCATCCAAACCACGTGCTCAGTTCCGCCCCCGCAATAACTCTACCGTCCGAAACGGCTTTCGCGCGCCAGGTCCACCCCACATGAAAGTTCCGCGAGCAGCACGGACGGAGAGGCCGGTCACAACTCCTTCGCGTGCTCTTTTACTACCGAATCAAGTGCCAGATGGAGAGGCACTGCCTTAGAGAACAGGAAGCCCTGCGCGGTTCTGCAGCCAAGCTTGTACAGAGTTTGCCGATCTGCCTCTGTTTCAACGCCCTCGGCCATGACCTCGATCCCGAGCGTCCTACCAAGATCAATCACCGCTTTGACAAGCAGCCGATCCTCCCGGGACTTGGCTAAGCCGCGAATGAAGCCCTGGTCTATTTTCACCTTCCTGATCCGACTGTCCTTGAGCGATGCCAACGTCGAAAAACCGGTGCCGAAGTCATCGAGCGCGATAGAAATGCCAGCATGTGAAAGCCGGCCGAGCTTTTCATCCACTCTGTCCGGATCCACTGGGCCTTCTTCGGTAATCTCGATATCGAACATCGTTGCAGGGAGGTCTTTTGCCGCCAGACCATTAAGAATCATGTCGTCAATATCGCCAGCTTCCAATTCGCGCGGTGAAACATTCATCGCCACACGAACATCACGACAGTCAGCTTTGACCAAGCCCTCGATAAGAGCGCAACAGTCGGCGAATACCGTTTGAGTTAGCAGCTGAAGCATTCCAGTTTCGCGTGCCGCTGTCATGATCTCGGGCGGAGAAATGGGACCGTGAAGCGGGTGAGACCACCTTAGCAAGGCTTCAAAACCGACGACGGCTTCAGTTTCGAGTCTTACGATTGGCTGGAACCAAGGGACCAAGCTTCTCATCGTTATCGCCGAATGAAGATCGCGTTCGATTGACTGGCGGCGTTGCAGTTCCCGGGCTAGCTCGGCATCGAACAGACAAAATTCATTCCTGCCGCGGCGCTTAGCTGTGTAAAGGGCGATGTCGGCCCGCAACAACATTTCCGTTAGTCCGGGGTTTTCAGCCAAGTAGATTCCTATAGACGCTCCAATGCGGACCGATGCGATCCCAGGATAGGGGCGAGCAAGCTTGGCTATGAGATTGGACGCGAGATTGGTGGGAGAAGGAGAATTCTTTCGCGAAGAAAAAATCAGCACGAATTCATCCCCACCGATGCGGGCGAGCGTTGAGCCCTCCGGTGCTTCTTCCTCTATTCGGCGGGCGATCCTGACAAGCAGCTCGTCACCCGTTCTGTGACCGTAGGTATCGTTGACAGATTTGAACCCATCCAGATCAATCAGCATGGCGACAAAGGGCCCATCAGTGTTCTCAAACTGATCGATTGCATGTTCGAGGCCGCGCCTGTTGAGGAGCGCGGTAAGATGGTCCTCCCTGGAATTGCGCTCCATTTCCGCGGCAAGCCGCTCGGCTTGATGTCTCAGGCGGCTCGCGTCACGGAAGCGCGCTTGTCCAACGAACGAGGCTCGAACCAGGCCGCCCTCGAAAAGCAGGACGGCAAAAGCCAGAATGTAGTTTTCCAGGGTTCCCTTCGTCAGCAAGCATGCGGCGGCAATGAGGAGTGGCGGTGTGATGAAGTATATCGCTGCCGCAGCATATGAGCTGCCGTACGTGACCGCGCCAGCTGAAATGCCCGCCAGAATTATTAGATGCAGCGATGCTTGAGACGTAGTGTACCCAGCCGTTAGGACGGCAAGGAATGACCAGGTGAATCCCGCCAGAAGAGCAAGCCTGCCAAACCAGCGAAGCCGCAGCCAAACCCGTGTCAGATCATCCTGGACTCCGGGTTCCTTCAGCTGATGACGGGCGAGTGCAAGGCGGGCGGCATTTATCGCATTAACGACCGAAAACCAGGCCGCGCCAGCAAGACCGTTCCCGGAAAGGGCCTGCACGGTCAAAATCAGCCCGGACAGCACAATGCTTATCGGCATTGAGACGAAAAGGCCTGCCCTCAGATCAGCGAGCTGGTCCTGAAGGATTCTCGCCTCCAGCGGATCTTCTTTTTCCAGGGCTGGACGGGTCAGCTTGCTTACTCCTGCTTGTCCGCAGCCTACGCAGCCCCCCTGAAGGACGGGTTAATTCTTCAATCGGAGATCAGCGTCGGGAGCAGGATTACTCCGGCGCATGATGCACTCTCTCGCATCGCTCGCCCAGCACATCGCGCAAAAATGCAACTGCTGGTGCAGTATCACCGCTGGAGCTCCGCCGAAATCCCATGCCGGACAAGGGGAACATGTTGGGCAAAGCGAAGCCCCAGATGCCTTGCAAGCCGTGCCGCCAGGTGGTCTCTGGAGTAGAGTCCAACCAGTATGTTCGTTGCATGGTAGAGCGGCGCCGCCGACAGGCGCAGCCGCCTTTCGTATATGTGCAGCATGTCGGGGTCGCCAACATTGCGGCCGTCGCGGCACGCAGTCATGATTCCACGGGCGAGCTGCTTCTGGCTGCTGAGGCCGATGTTGAATCCGTGAGCGGTCACCGGGTGCATGCCGATGGCAGCGTCGCCGATGAGTGCGGCGCTCGGGGCCCGGAATTTGTGCGCCCACGTCGTGACCAGCGGATAGGTATGGCGCTTGCTTGCCAAGGTCATTTTTCCAAGGCGCCCTCGACACCGTTTCGTCAACTCCGACAGGAACAAATCGTCATCGAAGGCAAGCAGTCTATAGGCCTCGTTTGAGCGCAATGTGAGCAGCAGCGACGACACGCCTTCCGCGAGGGGCAATATCGCTATCGTCTGATGGTGATCGAACCATTCGATGGCGATCTGGTGGTGGGCGCGCTCGTGCCTCACTCGGCAAATCAGCATCGAGTGGCCAAGCCGGTTGATATCGGCGCCGATGCCCAGCAGATCACGCGTGGCGGACAAACGCGAATCCGCGGCAACAACAAGCCGAGCAGTTAAACGCGCGCCATTAGAGAGCGTTACGACTGCTCCTTCTTGGCTGTTTGTTGCATCGACGACCGAGTGGCCGCACAACAGCCGGGCGCGATCCTGCAAGCGGACGATTTTGAACAGCGCCTCGCGGATCCGGCAATTTGGAACCAAAACCCCCAGCGGTTCTCCAGAGTTGCTGGGAGGATCGAAACGAAGAGCGAATGCGCTCGAGCCGTTGAGCACGCGCGCGCCTTGAAGTGCTGATTTGTCCGAAGCCGGGATGACATCCCAGGCGCCGAGCTCGCGAAGGGTTCTGATCGAAGCGTTGGTCAGCGCGATTTCGCGACCATCGAAAGCCGGATTCGCCAGACTATAGAATGTGTTCTGTTCAACAACTGCCACCTTGAGTTCGCTTTGGGCAAGCGACGCAGCGAACGAAAGGCCGACCGGCCCGGCTCCAACGACAACGATGTCAAAATTCTCGTCAGAGCCCATCAGCGTGCCGCCATCCCGTCGGCTATCCTCGTGTAACGGTGGAACTGAGCCGAGTGACCTCCGCTGAGCTCCGTGCCCGCCGCATTGCCTAAAGGCGCTGGGCCGCGGGATTCGCATGGATCGGCAACGAAGCACGCAACCCGCTCAGAGGTGGATGCGGCTAACCGAACCCGCCCTTTCGCCGCGCAGCCGCGCAGATCGCCGCCAGCAAGCGAGACACTCGCGACGCTGGTCAGCCACGGCCGCGCCGCATCGATGGCCACATTCGACTTGGAACCCGTGCGCATAGCTACTCACGCTCCACGACGTCGAAGCGGGTTCTCTTGCTAGGGTATCGAACGTAGCGCTCTCTCTCGTCATCCCAGCCAAGGTAGCGGAAACTTTTATGCACGACCGCGCATATCTTCGCAAGAACCTGCTGCATGGCTTCGATGTCGATGTCCTTGCAATTCAGTCGCCGATAGAGCAAAGCCCACGCGGCGACATAGTCGTCGAAATAGCGCGCGTCACTCGAACCAATGATCAACTTCGGACGGTTGGTCGATCTCGAAAACGCACGTCCCAACCCCGATGATGCTCCGCAGCACGTTGACATCACGAGGATCTTCGGCGCTGGATCCGAGCCCTGGAACATTTCTACGAAGTCAGCCCAAAGTAGGCTACCTCGCCCACTGGATGAAGCGATCCCGTCTCCATTGCCGTGCCCAGCGATGTGAAGCACGTCGCACTTCGCCTTGTTCGCTTGGACTACAGCCTCACGAAAATGCTTTCGGTCCAAAGTAATGCGATAGTCCGAGTGGATGTTGAAAGCCTTTAACAACTGCTGCAGGATCGGTCCCTCGTGCTTGTCGTGGTAGTAGTCTTTCGCGTAGTGGCAGTCGATGATGTGAACGGTTTTCATGGCACTCCAGCCGTTTGTTCGTTGATCGTCGTGACGAGCGGACACCACGCGCCCGGAACCGCGTGACGTACGCTGAGTTCCGGTGCCGTCGCATAGCCTCAAGGCGCGGGCCGGGAATCCGGATGGATCGGGAACGACGCACACAACCCATCAAAGGCGAAAGCTGTTGATCGGCCCCCGTTTCCGCGCAGCCACGCTGATGGCCAGCCAGCAAGCGAGATACACACGACCCTGGTCAGGTAAATGGCTGCGCCGTAAGCACAAGGCATAGCCGACCACACGACAGAAAAACCCGGCACCGTGAAGGTGCTGATAATGACGACCAAACTTTCCGTGAGTCATGCATTTCTCCCTCGAAGACTGGTCTATAGACCACACCGATGAGTATGACCCTGATCTGGATCAGCCAGACATGACCAACCGGCACTGTCGGTTCTCGGTCGGGTGATCGATCGCGACGTTCCACTTTGGAACCCGTGCGCACATTGCCAAGCTCTCGTCGGCCACGCGAGGTACTTTCGTGGCATCAGCCGCCTCATATTGGTGCAATGGGAGGCAGTCCTTCGCACGACAGAGGCTTTTCACAAATCGATGTAGTGCGCAGCTTAGGTCAAGGTGGTCATGGAGCATGGACAGCTTGTTCCCGACCGAGCCGGCTCGACTGACGAGCGCGATCCGCGCATCTTATGCACAGCGGATTGAAATCAGCGTTCCGGTTTGTCGTCCCGATCAATTAGTATCCGCTCGGCGGCTCCGTCGAGATCTTCGTATTGACCGCTTCGCAATGCCCAGACGAAGCCGGACAGGCCCAATGCACCCAGAAAAAGGGCCACGGGTATGAGATAGAGTAAGGTCGTCACGAGGATTGTGCCGAATAGCTGACTGCGGAGCGTCTGACTTTTTGAATAACTTGCACCGTCGCATTCGCCATGAAGCCGTGCAAGCGCAATGCGTTTCCAATAACAAGCAGCGATGAGGCAGACATGGCAATCGCCGCTATCAAGGGCGTGACGTGCCCGAGGATGGCGATTGGTACTGCCACCGCATTGTAGACGATTGCGATTGCGATGTTCTGCCGGATCAGGTGTCCTGCCTTGCGCGAGACGCCCAGGGCGAGCGGCACCGCCAGGAGGCTTTCGCGCAGGAAGACGAAGTCTGCCGCGTTGCGGCCAATGTCGACGGCGGTGGCCGGTGCGATCGAGACATGCGCCACGCTCAGCGCCGGCGTATCGTTGAGGCCGTCGCCAACCATCAGAACCTTGTGCCCAACTTTCGCGAGGGTCTCGATGCGCTCGACCTTGCCCGATGGCAGCAGGCACGGAACGAAGTCGTCGATATCCAGCAGCTTTGCCACTTCGGCGCAGGCTGCGGCGGTATCGCCCGACAGCATTTCGATCGACACCCCGTCACCGTTCAACTGTTGGATGCCCGCTCCAGCGTCGGCGCGCAACGCATCCTCGAAAACGAAGGATGCGGCAATCATCCCGTTTCTCGTCAGGACCGTTCCGCCGTAGCCGTGTTTGCCTTCACCGCCAGTTCGAGCCTTCCAGCCGGCCCATCCGCGTCGACCCAGTCGCCAGGTGCTTCCCGCGTCAGTGGCTTCGATTCCAAACCCGGGATGCTCGGTCACAGTATCGAATTTGTGCTGCCCGCCAGGAGCGGCAAAACCGGCTATGGCCTTTGAAAACGGATGGCGGGAATGCGCAGCCATGTCGGCGGCGATTGCCAGCATCGCCGGATCAATCGAGTCCGCATTGACCAGCCGGGGCTGGCCGAGCGTGAGCGTGCCGGTCTTGTCGAACACGGCAGTATCGATCGCCGCGAGGCGCTCCATGGCCGAACCGTCCTTGACCATGATGCCGCTCTCGAAAAGCCGCCGCGCCGCGACCACCTGCACGATCGGCACCGCGAGGCCAAGCGCGCACGGGCATGTGATGATGAGAACGGCGATGGCGATCGTCATCGCCCGATGCCAGTCGCCGGTCGCCGCCATCCAGCCCAGGAATGTCACAAAGGCGGTGAGATGGACCACTGGGGCATAAAGCGCTGAAACGCGGTCGGCGATACGGCGATAGTGCGCGCGGCCGCCCTCGGCGGCCTCCATCAACCGGACCATTTCCGCGAGGAACGAATCCTTTGCGGCGGCTGTCGCCTCAATCGTCAGCGGGCCGGTAAGGTTGAGCACGCCGGCCTGTACTGCTTCGCCCGGCGCCACGTTTTTCGGCGTGCTTTCGCCTGAGGCCAGCGAGCAGTCGAGATCCGACGTTCCCTGGATGATCTTGCCGTCGACGGGGATCCTCTCACCGGCCGCGATCAACAACCGCATGCCTGGTTCGATCTCGCCGACCGGCAGATAGTCGCGCGCGCCGTCGCCGCGCATCACCATGGCGCCACGCGCGGCCAGCTGAGACAGGCCCTTCACGGCAGTCCGGGCACGCTCCCGCATCACATGATCCAGCGTGCGCCCGATCAAAAGGAAGAACAGCAGCGATACCGACGCGTCGAAATAGGCGTGGTCGCCATGATTGATCGTCTCATAGAGGCTCATGGCATAGGCGAGCGAAACACCGACCGCGATGGGCACGTCCATATTCATGCGACCATGGCGCAAAGCATTCCAGGCCGAACGGAAGAAGATTCCGCCGGCGAAGGCGAGGGCAGGAATGGCGATCAGCGCCGAGACCCAGTGAAACAGGTCGCGGGTAGCACCTTCGGCGCCGGACCAGACAGAGACCGAAAGCAGCATGATGTTGCCCGCCGCAAAGCCGGCAACAGCGACGGCGCGGATCAGTTCGGCAAGCGTCTTGTCCTTGTCATCGACCTCGGGTGTGAACAGATGCGCCTCGTAGCCCAGCCTGCCAAGCGCGGCGACGAAGGGTGGCACCTCGTCTCCTCGCCACCGGACCGCGACCCGCTTCGTCGACAGGTTGACGCGCGCGCTTTCGACGTGATCGAGCTTTCCAAGTGCCGCCTCGATCGTCTGGATGCAGGCGGCGCAATGAACCGTCGGCACTGAAAGATCGGTCTGCCGAAGATTGTCGCCAAGCGATCGGCTCGCCAACCTGATCTCCTGGCTGGATGGCAGGACCGACGTGGCGCCGTTCAGATCCAGCGCCATTTCAGCGCCCGGTGCACAACAGCTCATTGCAGCGCTCCATGGGAAATCATAATCCTGCGGACGTCGCGATAGGGTCGTGTCAGGCCGGCATCGGCGTCGACTTCGACGATCCAGACGCCGTCCTTCGGCATATGCTGGGCGGCGAACTCCTGGCCGGAGGCGAGGGCGAGCGTGACGGACTTGTCCTCTTTCTCGTAGGCGGGATGACGAAACAGCACCTTGACGCCGTGCAGAGGAACCGGCTTGCCGGCGGCGTCGGTGAGGCTGTAGCGGACTTCGCCCCATGCGATGGTCAGCTTGCCGGTCCAACCGAGCGCTGCTTGGGCGCGGCCGGCCTCGGCCTCCTTGTTGAATTGCTGGCTGGCCACATAGGTGTTCTCGACGACGAGGCCGGTCCAGCTCGTATTGGCGAGCGTGGCCATGGTCAGGTTGACGGCGATGACCACCCCGAAGAAGGTGAGAATGATGGCCAGCATGTGCCTGCCGGTGAATTCGCGAAGCTTTTGGGCATTGGCGGTCATTTGGCGGCCTCTGGCGCGTTGAATGTGGCGGTGTATTCGTTCGACTCGAAGCTCGCCTTATCCTCGACACGGAACTTGAAGGTCTGTGCCGGGGCGTGGATCTGGTCCGCGGGCTGGCGAACGAAGACCTTCAACGTTTTCAGGCGGTCGGGTTCGACCGGGATGGCGAAAGACCGGCCCGCCGGGATGTCGTCGCCGACGACGACCATGTCGGCACCCTTCAGACCCTGCATGGTGACGACGATTGTCCTTGGCTCAGGGATCATGTTGAGCAGCTTCACGGTATAGCCATTGCGGATGGAGCCATCGGATAGCGTGACGAATTGCGGATTGCGGTCATGCAGCACGTTCAGTTCGAGCCGATCGCGCGTCAGCAGCGAATAGAGCAGGCCCAGCCCGATCAGCGACCATAGGCCCATGTAGATGTAGGTGCGCGGCCGGAAGATCTTGCGAATGTGAAAATGCGCCACCTGATCGGAGAAGGTGCCGACAGCAGTCCTGACCAGCGACGGATTGATTGAACTGGAGCCGCCTGCGGTCGCCAGCATCATGTTGGCGTTGTAGTCGGAGAGCGTCGCGTAGGAGATCAGCCCGCGCTCCTTGCCGAGCTTGTCCATGACGCCGTCGCAGGCGTCGATACACAGCGCGCAGGTAATGCATTCGAGCTGCTGGCCGTCGCGAATGTCGATTCCCATTGGGCAGACCGCGACGCAGGCATTGCAGTCGACGCAGTCGCCGACGGACTGCCCCGAGGCTTGCACCTTCTTGGCGTGGCGCGATCGCGGCTCGCCGCGCCAGTCATTGTAGGTGACGGTGAGCGAATTCTCGTCGAGCATGGCTGCCTGGATGCGCGGCCATGGGCACATATAGGTGCAGACCTGTTCGCGCATCAGGCCGCCGAACGTGTAGGTGGTCGCCGTCAACACGGCGATGGTGATGTAGGCGACAGGTGCGGCGGTACCGGTGAAAAGCTCGCCCATAAGTGTCGGTGCATCAGCGAAATAGAAAATCCAGGCGCCGCCGGTCGCCGCAGCGATGACCAGCCAGACGGCATGCTTCGATACGCGCAGCATCAGCTTGCGGGCGGTCCAGGGACCAGCGTCAAGTTTCATTCGGGCGTTGCGGTCCCCCTCGATCGCACGTTCAACGAGAAGGAACAGATCGACCCACACGGTCTGCGGACATGCATAGCCGCACCAGGCACGGCCGACAGTCGAGGTAATCAGGAAAAGTCCAACGCCGGCCATGACCAATAGGCCGGCCACATAGAAGAATTCCTGCGGCCAGATCTCGATGAAGAAGAAGTAGAAGCGCCGATTGGCGACATCGAGCAGCACGGCCTGGTCCGGGGCAAATGGACCGCGAGCCCAAGGCAGCCACGCAGCCAGGTAATAGATGCCAAGGGTGATCGTCATCACCAGCCATTTGAAGCGACGAAAGTTGCCCGAGGCGCGCTTCGGAAAGATCTTTTGACGCGCGGCATAAAGGGGCTTGCGGGTTTTGGCGGAATTGACAGTTTCTGTTTCGAGCCGTGTCAACTGCGTCTTGTCACGCACGTGCAACTCCACTTTCCCAGCCAATGTCAGGGGCACCTGTCGAAAAGCCTCGCGGTAGGACAGCCTTGGCGGGTTGTGCAGATCGCATTAGGAATGGTGTCGAGGCCCGGCTCACGCCGGGCCTCGTCCGCTTGGCAGGGGGGACCGAAGAATAGGGCTTCCATTCCTATTCTCCGCCGCCAAGCGAATGGACATAAACTGCAAGTTCCTTGACCTTGATTTCGCCGAGACGGCCAACCCAGGCCGGCATGATACCCTGCTTTGGCGCACGAACCTGGGCGGCGATGGCCGTCTCGCCGGACCCGTAAAGCCAGATCGCGTCGGTCAGGTCGGGGGCGCCGAATTCCCTGTTGCCTTTTGCATTGTCGCCGTGACAGGCGACGCAGTTCTCGGCAAAGACCTTGGCGCCGGGTTGGATCAGACTTGCATCGCGGACCTTGCCGGAAAGGCTGGCCACGTAGGCGCTGACTTGTGCGATCTGGTCGGCGGCGATGATGTCGCCGAAGGCCGGCATTTCTGACAGTCGCGTGTCCGGATCGGAAGCAAAGCGGAGGCCGTGCGTGATCGTCTGCTGGATCTGGTCGGGGCTGCCGCCCCACAGCCAGTCATCGTCATTCAGGTTGGGAAAGCCCTTCGATCCCTGAGCGCCGGAGCCGTGGCATTGCGTACAGTTGACCTTGAACGCGGCAGCCCCGGCAGCGACCGCGAATTCGCGCAAGTCATCGTCAGTCAAGATCTCCGAGACGCTGTTTGCCTGGATGGCTGCAACATACTTGCCATTGGCGGCCTCGGCCGCGGCAAGGTCGTTCTTGACGTCCTTACGGCTTGAATAGCCGAGCATGCCCTTGGTTGCCGAGGTCAGCATCGGCCATGCCGGGTATGCGGTCGTATAGACGAGCGCCCACGCTATGGTGACGTAGAAGGTAATCACCCACCATCGCGGCAGAGGATTGTTGAGCTCCCTGATGCCGTCCCATTCATGCCCGGTGGTTGAGACGCCGGAGACCTCATCGATGTGCTCGTCGCTCATGATCACTCGTCCTCGAGCGGAATGCGGGCAGCTTCGTCGGCCAGCCTTCGGCTGCCGGGGCGTAGGGCAAAGGCGATGCACCCGACGAAGAACAGCGCCATCGCAACCAGGCCCCAGCTGTCGGCAAACGCCCGCATCAAATTGTAGGTCATCAGCGTTCTCCTCAGCGGTAGCCGGCGGCTTCGTCGTAATTTTTGAAGTCGACCAGTGTGCCAAGCATCTGCAGGTAGGCGAGCAGGGCATCCATTTCGGTGACCTGTTGCGGGTTGCCGTCGAAGTCGCCGATCTTGGCTTTGGGGTAACGCGCCTCAAGGCCTGATGTGTCGGCATTGGGATCGGCCTGCGCCGCCAAATCCGCATTGGCGTGCGCGATCATGTCATCGGTGTAAGGGACGGCTACACGCCTGTTGGCGATCAGATGCGTCGAGAAATCCTTCACGTCGATCGGCGTGTCTTTCAGGAACCCATAGCTCGGCATGATCGATTCCGGCACCACCGAGCGCGGGTCGGTAAGATGCGCGACATGCCATGCATTCGAGTAGCGGTCGCCAACCCTGGCGAGATCCGGCCCGGTGCGCTTCGATCCCCACTGGAACGGGTGATCGTACATGGACTCGGCAGCCAGGCTGTAGTGGCCATAGCGCTCAACTTCGTCGCGGAACGGCCTGATCATCTGGCTATGGCAGAGAAAGCAGCCCTCGCGCATATAGATGTTGCGCCCGACAAGTTCGAGCGGCGAATAGGGGCGCATCCCTTCCACCTTCTCGATCGTATTGTCGAGATAGAAGAGCGGCGCTATCTCGACGATACCGCCGACCGTCACCACGAGCAGCGAGCCAACGAGAAGAAGCGTGGCGTTCTTCTCGATGATTGCGTGTTTGTCCATCAAGCCCATCACCTGGCTCCTGATCGCGCAGGTCGGATGGCGACGGGGCTCGGCATCGGCTCCTCCTCGCGCTGGTGGCCGAGGATGGTCATGGTGATGTTCCAGGCCATGATCAGGGCGCCGGAGAGGTACATGGCCCCACCGATGGCGCGCATGACGTAGTATGGGTGCATGGCAGCGACGGTTTCGGCGAAGGAATAGACCAGGAAGCCCTGCTGGTCGTATTCACGCCACATCAGGCCCTGCATGATGCCTGACACCCACATGACCGAGGCGTAGACGACGATCCCGAGTGTCGCCAGCCAGAAGTGCCAGGTGACGAGCCGCAGCGAGTAGAGCCGGTGACGGTTCCAGAGCTTCGGCACCATGTAGTAGATTGCGCCGAACGAGATCATGCCAACCCAGCCGAGCGCGCCCGAATGGACGTGGCCGATGGTCCAGTCGGTATAATGCGACAGCGAATTAACCGCCCTGATCGCCATGATCGGGCCTTCGAAGGTCGACATGCCATAGAAGGCGACGGCCATCACCATCATGCGGATGATCGGATCGGTGCGCAGCTTGTCCCAGGCGCCGGACAGCGTCATCAGACCGTTGATCATGCCGCCCCATGACGGCATCCACAGCATGATCGAGAACGCCATGCCGAGCGTCTGCGCCCAGTCGGGCAAGGCGGTATAGTGCAGGTGATGCGGGCCAGCCCAGATGTAGAGAAAGATGATCGCCCAGAAATGGACGATCGACAGCCGGTACGAATAGACTGGCCGGTTCGCCTGCTTGGGCACAAAGTAATACATCATGCCGAGAAAGCCGGCGGTGAGGAAGAAGCCGACCGCGTTGTGGCCGTACCACCATTGCGTCAGCGCATCTTGGACACCGGAAAAGGCGGAGTAGCTCTTGGAGCCCAGGAACGAGACTGGCATCGACAGGTTGTTGACCACATGCAGCATCGCGATGGTCACGATGAAGGAGAGGTAGAACCAGTTGGCGACGTAGATGTGCGGTTCCTTGCGCTTCAGGATCGTGCCAAGGAATAGGATAAGGTAAGCGACCCAGACGATGGTCAGCCAGACATCCACATACCATTCGGGTTCGGCGTATTCGCGGCCCTCGGTGATGCCGAGCAGATAGCCGGTCGCGGCCATGACGATGAAAAGCTGGTAGCCCCAGAAGACGAACCAGGCGAGATCACCGCCGAAGAGGCGGGCGCGGCAGGTGCGCTGCACGACATATAGAGACGTGCAAAGCAGCGCGTTGCCACCGAAGGCGAAGACGACACCGGATGTATGCAGCGGCCGCAAACGGCCGAAATTGAACCAGGGCTGGATGTT
Source organism: Mesorhizobium mediterraneum (assembly GCF_002284565.1). GTDB lineage: Bacteria > Pseudomonadota > Alphaproteobacteria > Rhizobiales > Rhizobiaceae > Mesorhizobium > Mesorhizobium mediterraneum. The sequence continues at coordinate 61,364 of NZ_NPKI01000039.1, forward strand.
GAGATCGGGATAGGCGAGCTGAAGCGCGATCACCACGCCGACCAGCATGCCGACGACACCCCAGAACACGGTGGCGATCGCGCCGTAGCGGATCGGACCGTCCATGTGAGCGGATGGGTCGATCGGAGCTGCTGGCTTGAACTCCGTGTTGCGCAACAGGATCGCAGTGAAACCAGCCACTGCGAAGAACAACACCCACATATGTCGGCGGAAAGGTTCATCCACGCCGAAGCCGGCGGCCACCAGGGCCGCAAAAGCGAACACGCTTAGAAGGACGATCTCAGTGCCGAATTTCATTGCAGATCCCGATCTCGAATCTGGTGGATGCCAAATCCGCAGCGCACTAATTGCGCAGCCGCCGCCCCCTCGCCCTGATCTATGTCAGGCCGCACGATTTTGTGTCGGCGGCGCAATCAGCAGGTGGCGAATGAACGAGGAACGCAGCGCGGGCTCACCCCCTCATGGACAAGGGAGGCGTTCCCTGGGTTGGGCGGGCGCAGACGCGATCGATTGAGGCGAAAGCTGAGGCTCTGCGACGCGTTGGATGCTATTGCCGATGCCCTACCAAACGTTGNGAACGAGGAACGCAGCGCGGGCTCACCCCCTCATGGACAAGGGAGGCGTTCCCTGGGTTGGGCGGGCGCAGACGCGATCGATTGAGGCGAAAGCTGAGGCTCTGCGACGCGTTGGATGCTATTGCCGATGCCCTACCAAACGTTGTTCGAATCCCATTGGAAACGAACGCGATCGTTCGGCCGAGCCGTGGCAGCTTAAGGACCGTGCTTCGCCGGTATGTGCCGAAATACACCTGGCGATTGGTCATCGTCCCTATCAAAGCCCGAAAGCTGTCACGACCGTGACGCCGCTTCTTCGAAGGCGCGGCGAGATCGCATTAGAAGGCAAACACGGCCCGCCCCGGAGCCATGCGACATGGGCCTCGCCGCTTAGGGCCGCTCGCGTCCGCCGCCACAGCGCTTCTCCAGACGGCTTATGCTGTCCACCGTCACATGGCGTGCGTTCTCAATCCGAATCACCCCGTCAGCCCGCAATCGCGTCAGTTGGCGGCTCACGGTTTCGTTGGTAATTCCAAGGAAATCAGAGATTTCGGCACGCGTCAGCGGCAGATCGAAGGACGCTGACCTGGAAGCCGCGTCGAGACTGGAATCGATATTCCGGGCCATCATGAGGAGAAAACTCGCCACCTTTTCCGGAGCTGTCTTGCGCCCCAGCGTCACCATCCACTCGCGCGCCTCATCGAGTTCATTCAGCGTCTGTTCGAGCAGGCGATGCTCGAATTCCCGTGACGCCTTCATCATCCGTTCGACGGCCGCTCGCGGAAACGAGCACAGCGTGACTGCTGTTGCCGCTTCCGCATTGATCGAGCTTTCCACCTTGAAAGGACGTCCCAGAAAATCCGGTGCAAACTGGAGACCGACGATCTGCTGGCGCCCATCCGACAGGCTCTTTGATAGCTTTACCACGCCTGAAAGCACGTTCGAGTAGCTGTCGACGTTCTGTGCCTCGCCGGTCAACTCCATTCCTGACTCGATCCGGCGACGCGAGCAAGTCTTGGCGAGCCCAACCAAATTGTCTGGATCGAGCGCACCGCAGACACCGCGACGCCGTGCCTCGCAAGGGAGGCAAAGAACAGGAATGCCGGAAGTATGAATGTCTTGCCGAAAGGTCATGCGTTCGCTTTACCCGATCCTAACTGCCGGCAGGATACCCATCCAGGGTAGAGAAGTCCTGCGGCGGTTTGTCCATGCGCGCGGCTGATCGAGATCAGGGTCTGCTTCAGCGATGCGTGCAGTGTTCGGCGGGCAACACGGTGAACGCGAGATGCAATCGGAAATAGCTGTCAAACTCAGCGAGAACGTCCCACGCTACACCAGCTATCCGACGGCGCCGCATTTCCATTCCGGGGTCGATGCTGCCATTTACCGTGGCTGGTTGGAGGCGCTGGAAAGTGGCGACGAAATCTCGCTGTATTTGCACATTCCTTACTGCGACAAGCTCTGCTGGTTCTGCGCCTGCCACACCAAGCAGACGCACCAATATGAGCCGGTGGCCGCTTATCTGCGCTCGCTGAATGCCGAAATCGTCACGATTGCCGGTCTGGTGAGCGGCAAGGCACATGTCCGTGCAATCCACTTCGGTGGCGGTTCGCCAACGATGCTGAGGCCCGATGACATGGTTGCTCTTGGAGCGGCCTTGCGGGACAGCTTCGACCTTCTCCCGGATGCTACGGTCAGCATCGAAATCGGAACCAACGACATGGACAAGGCGCGCCTTGATGCGCTTGCTCAAATCGGCGTAACGCGGGCGAGCCTCGGCGTGCAGGATTTCGATCCGCAAGTGCAAAAAGCAATTAATCGTGAGCAAAGTTTTTTGCAGACCAAGGCAGTCGTCGACGGGGTTCGTTCGCGGGGCGTTGAATCGGTCAATCTGGACCTGCTCTACGGGCTCCCGAATCAGACACGCGAGACGATCTGTTCCACGGTGGCGCAGGCACTGACCTTGGAACCAGACCGGATGGCTCTGTTCGGCTACGCACATGTGCCCTGGTTCAAGAAGCATCAGACGATGATCGACGAGGCATGGCTGCCGAGTCCCACCGAGCGTTTCGCCCAATCTCAACTCGCGGCGCGGGCAATTGTCGCCAAGGGATATGAGGCAATAGGACTCGATCATTTCGCGAAGCCCGACGATGCGCTGGCCATAGCGGCCCGCGCAGGGGTTTTGCATCGCAATTTTCAGGGCTACACCGAGGATCGCTGCCCGACACTGATCGGACTTGGCCCTTCGTCCATCGGTCGTTTTCGCCAAGGCTACGTGCAGAACATGGCTTCGACTGCCGGGTACGGGCGCATGGTTGCGGATGGCGGGTTGGCTGCCGTCCGGGGCGTTGCCCTTTCCGACGACGATCGCGTCCGTGGCTGGATAATCGAGCGGCTGATGTGTGATTTTGCCTTCTCGGCAGTCGATCTGGTGGAGCGGTTCGGCAAAGCCGGCGAGAAGCTCCTTCATCGCTCAAGGTCCATCGCCCTCCACGATCCTGCCCGAGCGCTTGAATTCGATGGCGACAGTTTCGTCGTACGGGCTGAAAGTCGCCCCTTCGTTCGAACCATCGCGGCCAAGTTCGATACATATTTCAAAGGGGGAACGGCGAGGCACTCGGTGGCGGTCTGAGCAAAGCACAGTGCGCTCGCCGTTTGGTCGATCGCGAACCAGCTGCGTTTCATTTTGACCGCTCATAGGCGACTACCGCATCCAATCGAAAATGCAAACTTAGGCTGTTGCGCGGTATTTCCTTCCACATCCTCTCTTACGCATACCTGCATTCCAAGGTGTTTGATCCTATGCTTCGCGAGGAGCAGGTAGGCCGCGACAGCTAGGCAATGTTCCAGCTGCCTCTAGCGGAGGAGTCACGATTTTTCGGCAAGCTCCGTCGGCAGACCTTCTTTTCGGGCCTTGGCAAAGGCTCGGTCGCCTTCCAGAAACGCCGCCAGCATGAAAGGGATGAGTTCTGCCACGGTTTCAGACTGACGATAGGTCTGACGGTAAAGTGCAGCATACTCCTTGAGTGTTTGGCCCAGCTCCGCGCTGACGGTAATGGTGATCTTCGAAGCTGTTCGGTCTGGAAGCTTTCCAAGTTTCAGGTCAGCCATGGTAACTCCTGATCAACTCGCGTATGGCCGCAGCACGATGTCCTTGTGCACGATGACGCGCAGTGGCCAACCTGGGCGGACGATGATGGTGGGCTGGATATTGAGGTTTTTTTCGGTGATGCGCTGGCCGGCTCGACTGGCGTTCTGCTGGGCTGATTCCCGGATCGCCTTGACCAGATCGCTCTCGTTTTCGCCGAGGCTGAATTCCGTGCCGACACCGAGCAATGTGGCAAGCGCCACCCCCTTGATCAGCTGCCAGGTGTGGAAATCGACTTTGTCTTCCAGCCCTGCGTAGCCGGCGGTGTCGCTCGCGGGCAGATTGTCGATTTCGACCGACGAGCCGTCGGGCAGCAGAATGCGCTGCCAGACCAGCAGCGCTCGCTTTTGCCCGAACGCGACGACGCTGTCGTAGACGCCGATAAGACGTGAGCCCTGCGGAATCAGCAATATGTTGCCCGTGACCGTGTCGTGCACATTCTCGGTGACTTGCGCGACGACAAGGCCCGGCAAATCGGAATTGATGCCGGTGATCAGGCTGGCGGCAATCACGCTGCCAGCCATCAGTTGATACGGCGAGATCGGCGTCTGCAGCGCATGCGGATTGTAGATCCCGCCAGTGCTCCGCTGGCTGAGGAAATCAAGCTTTCGCTGCTGATTGTTCTGGTCGCTTTCCGCCGGCGCCACCGAGGCTGACGCGCGTGCTGCTTCGGATTGGGGAAGTGCCTCAAATGGATGCTGAGCAGTTTGCACGCTCTCACCGACATCTGTCTGTTGAGCTCGATTTTCGACGCGGAAAAGCACCTGCGATTCACGCGCTTCGATCGCCTGCTGCGCTAGACGCTGCTCCTCGGCCGAGATGTCTTGGCCCGGCACGATGCCGAGCTGGCGCTGCCGCTCGAGGATGGGGCGACCGAGGTCGCCCGGCAAAGGTGGCCCAAGGACGGGAGACTTCGGCTTCATGCCGGAATAGTCATGGGGAAGCGTATCGAGTCCCTCGACGGTTGGTTTGCGCTCAGTGCTGTAGAGATCTTCCGCCTGATCCCTGATGCGAAGGGCCGGCCCCTGGAGCGCCATCATGGCAACGCCGAACACAGCGCCGGATCCGAGCGCTGCGATCGCGATGATCACACCGCGCCTGAACCGCACCACGCGGCGGGGAGAGGCCCGAAGCTGCAGTTCCTCGGGATCCAGTTTCGGCGGGATGCCAGAGCGGGAATTTTCGATCATGAGCCCTCACCTCACCGGCTGGAACGCGAAAAGAGCGAGATCCGCCGTAGCGGTTGGCTGTCGTCAATCCTGCTGATGCGGATCACCTGCTGCTGCTTGGTGCCGAGGCGAAGTTCGGCCGCGGCGAAGAGCCGATCGACGATGTAATAGTTGCCGCGCACGCGATAGTTGACGAGCTCGCTGCTCCCATCTGCGCCGACGATGAAGAGTGGTGGCGCCTCGCCCTGATCTATGCGACGAGGGAACTCAATATAGACCTTGCTGCCGTCGTCGAAGGCTCGCGTCGGTCTCCAGGGCGGTGTGTCGCCACTGATCGAGTAGCGAAAGCGAAGGTTTTCGAGCGCGATATTCGACGCGACCGGTGTAACTGCCTCGGCTTGAGCATTGCGCTGGCGAAGCGCGATGATCTGGTCTTGGCTGTAGGTCCAGGAGATTGCCGCCATTGCTGTCTTCTCGGTGCTTTGAAGCTGCAAATGATAGGTCCGCCGGTCCGTCGTAATGACGACATTGGTGGCAAGACCCGGCGCGAAGGGTTTCACCAGAACATGGGTGCGCTGATTGTCACCGGTGCCGCTTGCAGTATCGCCTATGACCCAGCGCACGGTGTCGCCAGCCGACACGGCGGTTAGTTTCTCGCCCGGCTGCAGAGCGATGTCGGTCACGCGCTCCGGCGCGGCATAGAGCTGATAAAGCGCGCCATCGGTGAAGGGGTAGACTTGCACGGCATTAACATACCCGTACTTGGTGGGTTGCTGGGTCGCGGCTTTGTTGGCATCAGCGACGCGTTCTTCAGGGGGGCGCTTGTCCTCGGCCTTGCCGGGCTCGGGCTGCAATTGGCCAGGCAGCGGCAGTGGTTTTGGCACCTCGACAATTCTAATCGGCCTCTCCGGCGCCTTCTCGATCGCGGCCGGTTTGAAGTCAGCAGCGTCATAGGAAATCTCAGGCGGCGGCACCTTCTTCGATGCACAAGCGGAAACGACCGCTGCCGACACCGATAGGATCAGCACGGCACGAATCGGTGACATTTTATCTTTCATTGGTGGACTCCGTCGGAGAAAGGGGGGGTGGGACGGCGCTGTCGAGCTCGCGTGACCAGTCAATGGCGTTGATGAAGACGCCGAGCGGATTCTTGCGCAGCTGATCCGTATTGCTTGGCGAGCGGATCACGATCGTGAGGATCGCAGTCCAGCGCATCGTGCTGGCAAGGCTTCCGCGCTCAAACACCTGCTCGGTCCATTTGACCTGGAATGAACTTTCGGAGGCCCTGACCACGCTGGTGACCTGTACCGAGACACTGCGCGTTCCGATCTGACCGAAGGGGTCGTTCGCCTTGGCGTATTCGTTGAGGAAGAGCGCTGCGCGATCGCTAGCAAAGTCGTAAGCTGCCAACCAGTTCTGCCGTACCAAAACCGGATCGGTGGAAACGGAACGGACATTCTGGATGAAGCGGCCGAGATGCCAGGCGATCTGAGCATCCGAGGGCTCATAATTCCGGATTGCCGGCGCGACGGCGCGCGTCTCGCCGAAGCCATCGACCTCGACGACGTAAGGCACGACACGGCTTTGCATCGACTGCCATACGAGTCCGCCGGAAAGTCCGGTCGCCAAGGCCAGGCACCCAAGGGCCATGAGCCGCCAGTTCCTGGCCTGCAGTCGAGATGAGCCGATGCGCTCGTCCCACAGCTGGGCGGCTTTTTGATAGGGCGTGACCGGTTCGGGTGTTTTGCCGTAACGGTGCACGGGTCGCTTGAAGAGCATCTAGTCATCCTTGTCGTTGAGAGAGGGGTTGGCGCTGCCTCCCGGCCGGTCTCCGTCTCGGACAGCTTGCATGGCAGCGTGGCGATGTGCACGGGCGGTCTGTTCAGAACGTAGGCGCCTTGCCCACGTCGGCGCCGAAACAGTGGCCGAACCGGCAGAGCGTTCGGTCATTGACGCGGTCGGCGTGCCGCCGGTCGCGGTCCACGCGGCATCGCGCCCGGCATCGGCGTTGCGCCCAACACTTGCAGTGGCGGATCGCGCTACGCGTATAGCGGCGCCGCCAGCGGCACTGGTTACACCATGCATTCCAGCAGCCACACCGGAGAGGCCAACGTCGGGCGAGGTTGCGCGCCCGATCTGCCAGGACGTGGAAGCAGCCGATCCCATTGTTGTGCCGGCGCGGATGGCGGCGAGACCGCCGCTGGTTGCCATACGCGCGCCAGAAAATGCCGTGCCTCCAGCAACGAGTGATACACCCGCTGCCGCCGCGGTCGTGCCGAGGGCGGCGCCCGCGCCAAGCTGCGGTGCGCCTGAGACAAGACCCGACGCGATCCCCGGCCCAAAAATGCCAAGGCCAAGCAGTGCCAGTGCGCCCAGTACCTGGGACATGGCAGCGGCCAGATCCGGCTCCTTGCCTTGCAATGCGGAAGCGAACTCCCCGAAGAGCGTGGAGCCGATGCCGACAATGACGGCGAGCACCATCACCTTGATGCCTGACGAGATAACATGGCCGAGCACGCGTTCGGCCAGGAAGGCTGAACGGTTCCAAAGTGCGAATGGAACCAAAACAAAACCTGCCAGCGTGGTGAGCTTGAACTCAAGGATGGTGATGAAAAGCTGGATGGAAAGGATGAAGAAGGCGATGATGACCAGGAACCAGGCCATCAGCAGCACGAAGATGGTCAGTGCGTTGCCGAAGATTTCCGGGAAGCCCAGGAGCTGACTGGCTTGGTCAAGCATTGGCCAAGCACCTTCGAAACCGGTCGCGGCAATGCGGCCCGGGCGCAAGAGATTGTCTGCCGACAGATTGCCGGCCGACGCCTTAATCCCGAGACCGGCAAAAGAACGATAAACGATATCGGCGAGGTTCTTGAAATTGTTCAGGATGAAGGCGAAGACGCCAACATAGAGCACCTTGCGGACAGGCCGGCCGAGAACGCTGGTTTCGTCGCCGAGCGCCCACGCCAGGCCGGCAAGTGTGATGTCAATGCCGATCAGAATGGTAGTGAGGAAGGCGACGTCGCCCGATAGCAGACCGAACCCGCTGTCGATGTAGCGGATGAAGGTCTCCATGAAGCGATCGATGACGCCAAGGTCGTTCATGCCGCTGCCTTCCTCGTCGTGATGAACTCGTGATTAATTGCCGGGATAAGCCGAGCCGGTACCCAAGAATCGCTTCGTCATCTCGCGGGCGGCTTCCTCTGACTGGGCCTTGCGGGCGGCATCCTCGGCCTCAGCTCGAAACTGCGTTGCGAGCAGCGTCTGGATCTGCATCTGCTGCTTTGTCGAAAGCGCCATCAGCTGGTTGGTGGCCTGGCTTGCCTGAAGCGCACCGGCCGCCCCTTGGCTGCGGTTGACGAGATCGGCGAGCAGATCGCCGTCGGCGCGGACGTTCTCGACGATTTGCGACTGGACCCCCATGGTCTGGCGGAACGCCTGCATGGCGGTTTGCCAACGCTCGCGCGCAGCACTCGCCACATCGCTGACCTTGATCGTGGCGTCGTAGCTTTCCGGATATTGGCTGCGCCACTGGTCTTGAAGCTTGCCCAGATCAAAGCTGAGGCCACTCGCCTGGTCCATCAAGCCGTCGATGCGATGGAGCGAACCGGTGAGTTGGCCAACGGAAGAGAAATCCAGACGCTGAAGATTGCGCGCCATGTTCTGCAGCATGGTCGCCTGATTCTGCAGCGACTGGATCTGGTTGTTGATCTGCTCCAATGCGCGCGCGGCCGTCAGCACGTTCTGCGCATAATTGGACGGATCGAACACGATAAGGGCGTAGGCGGGCTGCACATAGTCGGCCATAGGCTTGGCGATCAGGGAAACGGTGATCAGGCCGGAGAGAAGGCGTCGCCGCATCATGCAAATTGCTCCTTGTCTGGTTGAGGGAATTGCTTGAGAAGTTCGCCGGCCCAATCGAGGCCGCGCGCGATCAGGAACTGCGAGGCAAAGCTGCCTTGCCCGTCTTCGGACATGATCCTGTCGATCAGAGTCTGCGTGGCCGGATCGGAAGCACCGCAAAGCGCAAGAGCGATGGGGCCAAGCTCGAGCTCGAACAGACGGTTGCCGCGGCGCGATTGCAGATAATACTGACGCTTCGGCGTGGCGCGGGCGATCAATTCGATCTGCCGCTCGCTTAAACCGAAGCGCTCGTAGGCTGTGCGCGCCTGGGGTTCCACGGCACGATCATTGGGAAGGAAAATGCGCTGCGGGCAGCTTTCGATGATTGCCGGCGCTATGCCAGAGCCCGCGATATCAGCCAGCGACTGCGTAGCGAAGACAACCGACACGTTCTTCTTTCGCAGCACCTTCAGCCATTCGCGGATGCGGGCGGCGAACAGCGGATTGTCGAGATAGACCCACGCCTCGTCGAGCATGATCAGCGTGGGCCGTCCGTCGAACCGTTCCTCAAGTCGCTGGAACAGATAGGTAAGCACCGGCAGCAAAGCGCCTTGGCTGTGCATTAACTCCTCGGTCTCGAAACACTGCACATCCGACAAGGCCAGCCCATCATGATCGGCATCGAGCAGGCGGCCGAAGGGACCGTCGAGCGTGTAGGGCATCAATGCGGTCTTCAGCGCATTGGATTGAAGCAGGACCGAAAGACCGGTCAGTGTGCGTTCCTGCGCCGGCGCGGTGGCAAGGCTGGCCAGCGCTGACCAAATAGCCTCCTTCACCTCCGGCGTGACGGTGACGTTCTCGTGGGCAACAAGGCTGGCGATCCATTCGGCCGCCCAGCTTCGGCTAGCCTGGTCGTTGATGCTGCGCAGTGGCTGAAAGGCAAGGGAACCGTCCGCTCCTAGCGCGTGGTGTTCTCCACCCATGGCAAGTGTTGCAGCACGGGCCGAATTGCCTTTGTCGAAGACATAAACCTGGGCGCCGGCATAGCGCCTGAACTGCAGAGCAATCAGAGCAAGCAGAACCGACTTGCCGGCGCCGGTCGGACCAACAACCAGCATGTGGCCGACATCTTCGACGTGGGTGGAAAGCCGAAACGGTGTCGACCCACTGGTCTCGGCAACGAAAAGCGGTGGCGCTTCGGTTTGGGTGACTTTCGCGAGATGCTCGTTTGTCGCAGGACCGGCCCAAACCGACGACAGCGGCATGAGATGGGCAAGGTTCAATGTATGAACGAGCGGTTGGCGAACGTTAGCGTAGACATGGCCAGGCAATGAGCCGAGCCAAGCCTCGACCGCATTGACGCCTTCTCGGATCGTGGTGAAGCCGAGCCCATTGATGATGCGCTCGACCGCGCGAAGCTTCTCTGCAGCGGCTTGGCGATCCTCGCCCCACACCGTCACGGTGGTGGTGAGATAGCCGAAGCTCACATGATCGCCGCCCAATGCCTGAAGGGCTTCGTCGGCATCGAGCGCCTTGTTGTCGGCATCGCTATCGACAAGCGGGACCGGCTCGTTGGTAATGACCTCGCGTAGGATTGCCACGATCGATTTGCGCTTGGCAAACCACTGCCGGCGCAACCGCGTCAGCGTCTTCGTGGCTTCCGTTTTCTCGAGCGGAATGAAGCGCGTCATCCAGCGATAGGCGAAATCCTGATGATTGAGGGTATCGAGGATCCCGGGCCGGGTGAGGTTCGGAAAGCCGAGGATGGTCAGTGTGCGAAGATGCTGCTCACCCAGCATCGGCTCCAGGCCACCGGTAAGCGGCGCATCGACCAGTATTGCATCCAGATATATCGGCGTTTCGGGGGCCATGATAGGATGGCGGCGAGGCGAAATCGTGCCGTGGAGGTAGGTCAGCGTCTGAGCATCATCGAGGACGCGTACTTCGGACATGAAACCCGAGAAGAGATCGAGCACGCGGTTGGTCTCGTCACGGAACCTCGCCAGATCCTGGCGCCAGTCTCTTTCTCCTTGGGAATAATGAGAGTCGACGAGCGCGCTTTCTGCGCGCGCCTGGGCGTCCGGCGGTGGCATAAACACCAAGGTCAGATGATAGCGGCTCTCGTAGTGCGCTACCTTCCCCTCGAAAGCAGCGCGGCGTTCTTCGTCGACCAGCCACGACGCGGCGTCAGGAAAATGCGAGTTCGGATAGCCCAGCGCTTCTATGCGCTCGGCCTCAAAGAACAATGCCCAGCCAGAGCCAAGGCGTCTGAGAGCATTGTTCGCCCGGGCGCAAATGCCGACGAGTTCAGCCTCCGTCGCACTTTCGAGATCCGGGCCGCGGAACCGCAACGTCCGCTGAAAGCTGCCGTCCTTGTTGAGCACGATGCCGGGCGCCACCAAGGCAGCCCAGGGTAGATGGTCGGCAAGCCGGTCGGCTTTGCTTCGATATTCCGAAAGGTTCAGCATGCAAGCCACCCCTTCAGACGTAGGTGGCGCACAAGCACGCTGGCGAAGTCCGGATCGCGTCTTGCGGCAAAGACCGCTAACGAGTGGCCCGCGATCCAAAGCACCAGACCAGCAATCCATTGCTGCAAGCCGAAGCCAATGGCCGCGGCCACTGTACCGTTGAGGATCGCCACCGCGCGCGGAGCCCCGCCGAGCAGGATCGGCTCGGTCAGCGCCCGGTGGACCGGTACTGCGAAGCCCTCGATATGCTGCTCCCCGGCGGCCATCAGACGAGCGCCCCACCACCGAAGGAGAAGAAGGAGAGGAAGAAGCTCGATGCCGCGAAGGCGATCGACAGACCGAAGACGATCTGAATCAGGCGCCGAAAACCACCGGCGGTGTCGCCGAAGGCAAGCGTCAGGCCGGTGGTGATAATGATGATCACCGCAACGATCTTGGCGACCGGTCCCTGCACGGACTCCAGGATCTGCTGCAGCGGCTGCTCCCACGGCATGCCGGAGCCGGCCGCATAAACCGGGGCCGTGATAAGAAACGCGAGCGCTGTGGACGAAAGAAAGCGAAGCTTCTTGCGCATGAGGAAGGCCTTTCAAAGCTGCTGGAGTTGCGAAAGCGTGAGCGGGGCAACGGCGTAATCGCCGCTGCCGTCGAGACCGGTGACCTCGGCGATTGCGTCGATGTGGCGCGACGAGCCGCGTCCCGCTATAAAGACGATCAGATCTATCGCCTCAGCGATGAGCCGGCGGGGAACGGTGACCACCGCTTCCTGGGCGAGTTGCTCAATGCGATAGAGAGCCGAGCGCGCGGAATTGGCGTGTACGGTAGCGATGCCGCCTGGGTGCCCGGTGTCCCATGCCTTCAGCATGTCGAGCGCTTCCGCGCCCCTCACCTCGCCCACGATGATGCGGTCCGGCCTGAGCCTCAGCGTCGAGCGCACGAGATCGGCAAGGGTGACCGAGCCCCGCCTCGTTCTCAGGGCAACGCAGTCCCTGGCCGCGCACTGCAGTTCGCGTGTGTCCTCGATCAGGATCACCCGATCGTCGCATTCGGCGACTTCAGCCAGCAGAGCGTTGGCGAGTGTTGTCTTCCCCGAGGAAGTGCCGCCGGCGATCAGCATGTTGCGCCGCTCGTGGACGGCCTTTTTCAGCGCATCGGCCTGCAGCGGCAGCATGATGCGTTCGGCAACATAGTCGGCCAGGGTGTAGACTTTCGCGGCGGGCTTGCGGATGGCAAAACATGGCGCCAACACCACAGGTGGCAGCAGGCCTTCGAAGCGTTCGCCAGACGGCAATTCGGCACTGACGATCGGGTTGTCGGCGTGCGCCTCGGCGCGCACGTGCGAAGCAACCAGGCGGATGATACGTTCTGCCTCGGACGGGTGCATGTGAACGTCGGTATCGACCCGACCTTCGCCTAACCGGTCGAGTCGCAGCGCGCCGTCGGGATTGACCATCACCTCGATGACGGACGGATCGGCCAGGGCTTCGGTGATTGCCGGACCCATGGCGGTGCGTAGCATGACACGCCGCCGGTGGTCGGCCTCGGGATGAGAGCTCATCCTTCCCCTCCCCCACCATTGTCTTTGCTAAGCGACTTTTTGCCGGAAGCGATCTGGCGGCCGACCTTCTCAACGAATTTCTCGAAACGCTCTTGGGCAATAGCCTGCGTTGCCCGATCCGGGACCGGCGTGTGGGCATGAAGGGTGATCGAAAAGCGGATGAAGAGCGCCAGGCTCTCCAGGATCACCTCGGAATCGCGCCTGACGTGGGCAAGATCGCGGGAGAGCCGGTCAAGCCTTACGCCGTAGCGCCGATCGAACTCGCTCTCGCCACGCCGCTCGATGAACGCCTCGATCGCCTTCGCCACGATCGCTGATTTGGTCGTTGACGGATCGCGACTGAGGTTGTCCAGCTTCTCGCTGAGCTCCGGCTCAAGCAGAAACTGATGGCGAATGCGGTGCGGCTTCATGCGGCTCGTTCCGACGGCCCGGCGTTGCGCCGGCGACGGGAGAAGCATCGGCCAGACGCTCAAAATTGCTTATGGCCGTTATCTACGCTGAGGTGCGCTCTGCAACTCAGCGGACTTCAGAAGCCGGGAATGACATCGTCGCCCCTGCCCTCGTTGATACCGTAGGCGCGGGCCGCAGTGGAAATCCGATCCATGACACGCTTGTCCGCGAGCGCTTCGCTGTCATCGTCTGCGGGCTTGTACAGATCGGCCTGATCGGGCTCTTGAGAGACAACAACGTCTTCTTCGGGCAGGCTTGGATGGCGTTGCTGCTGAACGCCTCCCTCGTCTTCAACTGGCGCGTCGGCGCTTTCCTCGTCCGCAGCAAGTCGGCTATCGACGCTGCACACTTGTCCAGTCCAGCCGTCCGGGCGTGATGCAGGGCAGTCCGCATAGGGCCCGTCGTGCAGCACCGGCGCAGGCAGCACCCGATCTGTGAAATTCTGATCCTGATAATAGCGCAGCTTCTTGGCGCGGATCGGCGGCAACCCAGAAACCAGGACCAATTCGTCTGACGGCGGCAATTGCATCACCTCGCCTGGCGTCAGGAGCGGGCGCGCGGTTTCCTGGCGGCTCACCATGACATGTGAAAGCCAGGGCGCAAGCCGATGGCCCGCATAGTTGCGCATCGACCTAAGTTCGGTTGCGGTGCCGAGGGCATCCGAGATGCGCTTGGCCGTGCGTTCGTCATTGGAGGAAAAGGCAATTCGCACGTGGCAATTGTCGAGAATAGCATTGTTCTCGCCATAGGCCTTTGAAACCTGGTTCAAAGATTGTGCGATCAGATAGGAGCGAATGCCATAACCTGCCATGAAGGCGAGCGCCGTTTCGAAGAAGTCGAGGCGACCGAGCGCCGGAAACTCGTCCAGCATCATGAGCAGCTGATGCTTACGGCTCTTCTTCGGGTCCCCCTCCAGACGCTCCGTCAACCGCCTGCCGATCTGGTTCAAGATCAGTCGCACCAAAGGCTTGGTGCGCGAGATATCCGAAGGCGGCACGACCAGATAGAGCGACAGCGGTCGCTCTCCATCCACTAGGTCAGCGATGCGCCAGTCGCAGGACGAAGTGGCCGCCGCGACCGTTGGATCACGATAAAGCCCGAGAAAGGACATGGCGGTCGAGAGGACGCCTGAGCGCTCGTTTTCCGACTTGTTCAGGAGTTCGCGAGCCGCCGAGGCCACTACGGGATGGACCTGAGGGTTATGCCCCGTCCCGAGATGGTTTGTCGTCATCATCCGCCGTAGCGTTGCGGCAAACGAGCGTTGCGGGTCCGACAGGAAGGTGGCGACGCGGGCCAGCGTCTTGTCCTCTTCAGCGTAGAGCACGTGCAAAATGGCGCCAACTAGGAGTGAATGGCTGGTCTTCTCCCAGTGGTTCCGTCGCTCCAGCGCGCCCTCGGGATCGACGAGGATGTCGGCGATGTTTTGAACGTCCCGGATCTCATCTGGGCCTTTGCGCACCTCCAGCAGCGGGTTGTAGCGTGCCGATCTCGGGTCGGTCGGATTGAACAGAAGGCAGTACGAGAATTTCGACCGCCAGCCGGAGGTCAACTGCCAATTTTCGCCTTTTATATCATGAATGATGGCAGACCCGGTCCAGGAAAGTAGCGTTGGAACAACCAGCCCCACGCCCTTGCCCGAACGCGTCGGCGCAAATGCCATGACGTGCTCCGGGCCGTCATGGCGCAGATAGCGATCGTTCAGCCTACCGAGGAAAACGCCCGCCGGCCGTAACAACCCTGCCGTCTCGACCTCATGAGTCGTGGCCCACCGTGAAGACCCATAGGTCGTAACCGACCCGCGCTGTCGCGCGCGCAAAAGCGAGCCAGCGATTGCGGCGGCACAGCCCAGGAATCCGCTGGCGCCTGCAAGCGTACCGGCTTTGTCGAAGACCTCCGGCGCATAAGCATCGAAGTGGAACCACCATTCAAACAGCTTCCACGGCTTGTAGATTGGCCAGCCGGCGAAGAGAAACCATGGTGCGCCGAGAGGCGTCTGGTAGGTCAGCATTTGAGCGCACCATTGGGTTGCCGTCCATACGCCGATAATGACAATTGCGCACACAACGGCGATCTGCCCGATCAGTAGCTTCGTAGGTGTCATCGGCTTGGCCCGCTGAACAACGCGACCTAGCATCGCGCGGCGCAGCCGGGACAGGAATGTTCCTCACATACGATTTGGGAGCAATGAACGACTTCCTACGTATGCAGGTCGGTCAGCACGCGTGTTGCGCCTTCACGCGACACCATCCGCCACTCCATCCTTTCCATTCACCCTGAGGCCCGGCGCCGCCGACAGTTGCGTGACCGCTCCTCCGCAAAGTTATCTTCTGCGTTCAGGGAGCCACGGCGCCTGGGCTGGCTGATGAACACCGTCCGCTCGCGCATGTGGGGTCGAATTGATTTGTGCCCAAGTGGAGGCAGGCTCGTCTTCCAACAGTTGCCGCAGTTCCCCTGGCTCGAACGCCATCATCGGTGGGGAAGCGGGTTCATCCTCCAACAGTTGCCGCAGTTCCCCTGGCTCGAACGCCATCATCGGTGGGGAAGCGGGTTCATCCTCCAACAGCTGCCGCAGTTCCCCTGGCTCGAACGCCATCATTGGTGGGGAGGCAGGCTCGTCCTCCAACAGTTGCCGCAGTTCCCCTGGCTCGAACGCCATCATTGGTGGGGAGGCAGGTTCGTCCTCCAACAGTTGCCGCAGTTCCCCTGGCTCGAACGCCATCATTGGTGGGGAGGCAGGCTCGTCTTCCAACAGTTGCCGCAGTTCCCCTGGCTCGAATGCCATCATCGGTGGGGAGGCGGGTTCATCCTCCAGCAGCTGCCGCGGCTCTTCCTCGTGCGGCAAGCGCCTCCTTAGCCGGTCTTGCAGCGCCTGCCGATCGGCAACGAGGTTGTCGAGGGGCAGCGGCTCGTGGTCTGGCCGCTGCCCTTTCACCAATCGTTCAACCAGCGCCCACGTGCCCTCCAGGACAAATACGCCGCAATCATAATGGTTCGTCTGTCTGGCCATGGGGGCTGGCGCCAAGGTGGCATTCAGCAGTCCTGCGAGCTGTTTTGCAGGCACGTCGTTATATCCCTCTCGCTGGAGGGAGTCGTAGTGATAGGCGAACCGCCTTTCCGGGTCGCGGCGATCAACGAGCAGCAGCGACCAATGGGTGCCGGGGCTAGTAGCCGTGCCATTATTCACTGGCAAGAACAGGAAGTCGGCTGTGGCGTTGTTTTGATTATAGATGGACTGCAATATGCCTCGAGCGTCTTGCGGCGACGTGTGTCGCAGTAGATGGGATACGGAAGGATCCACCAGCCGAGTCCGGGCAGCGAGCGCCGGATTGATCCCCTGCAGTTGCCCCTCCAGCAAATTGTAATCTCTCTGGATATGGGCGTCGCTCAGCCATTCGGCGGCGCCGAGCACCCGCCCCGTTGCAACGTTGGACGGGGCTGTCGGATCGAGCGCCCCGATCTGAGCCCCAGAGGAACTGGTAGTCAGTGTGGTCACATCAACCAGTGGAAGGCCGCGGTAGGTGCCTGGCAGCCTAGCGGTTGCTGGCGAGGCGGGTTGGGGAGCTCTTGCCGGTGCCGCTGGCCCAGCTTCAGCAGCGGCCCCAACGCGCCTGGTGACTGCGTCTGCCGGATGAGCAGAAAGGACAGTTTCGCGCCCGAGCACAATGCGCGGCAGGATATCCCGGAGGTGAGCCAATGCAGAACTGATACTTAGCCTATTACCATAGGAGACAGCCTTGAAGCTCTCAACATCTTTATCCAGCGATTTGTCGTGAATCCGAGCCGCAATCCCAAGCTTGTTATTTTGACGCAGGTACTGACTAAAATGTCTAAGAAAATTTGTATAGCCGCCCACGGTATCTGGATTCCGTCCGGTCGCAGGCGCTGCCAGGTACTCCTTGGTCGAAGCGGCTCTGTAATTTCTAATGAGCTCGGCATCGTCAGGATAGGGGATCACGACAGGGCGAGCCATAATCGGGGCTCCGCCTGTCGACTTCTTGAGGTAACGCAGTGCGCCAGCCACGGTGGAGGAACCACCCGTACTCTCGTACTCCTTGAGATCCTGATCCAGCGACGAATGGTAAAGCCGAGCAGCAAACCCTGGCTTGTTGTTTTGAAGGAGCCACCGACTAAAGCCGAAAAGAGAATTTACATTGTAAGTGACCGTGTTCGCTTTGGCCTTACCCGCGTGGAATGCTGCCCTCAGCCCTTCGATAGCGGTCGCATCGTTGGAATAGACAGGACGCTTGTCGGCACCGTCGGGGACTACAATTGGACGATCCGGCTGCACTGTCGAGGGCATCGACCCACCACCTCCGGGATGCGGTGCTGGGGTGGATTCGTGCTCATCCCTCTGCCTGACGAGCTGCGCCTCACATTCCGGTGTAGCCACCTTATGAGGATCCTGCATCGGTTCGATCCCCTCCATCTCCTGCTGCAACCAAGCCAAAGCTTGGCGAGCGGCCTGCGCGGCTTCATCAACCGCGGAGGATGTCTCCACACCTCTGGCGGACGCCGGCAGAGCCTGCTCCGCCCGCCGTCGAAAGAGCTCTGGCGAGGCGGATTTCTCCGCCCACAATCTGGGCTGCGTAGCGAGTCCCCGTCCAGATTTATGTGGCACCGCCTCGCTTGGCAGCGGGCTGCTCCTGTCCCGTGCAGCTACCAGCTCCTCCGGGGCGCCCTGGTCGCCGTGGCGCCAGTTCAAGTGAGGGACGGCCTCTCCAAAGTCGGGCGCTTGGTGTTGGTGCGCGGTTGGGGCGAGAGACAATGGTAGATCGGTGCCCTCCTTATAACCTACCGGCAGGAGCTCCTCTGGCCAATCGAATCCCTGCTGTGGTGCGGTATGCTGAGCAGCGTCGCCACGGGGACGAGCCTCCATGCTGACCGCGTTTTCCAGATGATTCCCGAGTATAACGCGCGGCGGGTTCTTGCGGAGATAAACCAGCGCAGATTCGATCGGAGCTCCACCATTAGAGGAGGCGGCCTTGTAGCTCTCAACATCTTTATCCAGCGATTTATCGTAAATGCGACCCGCAATTCCGAGCTTGTCATTTTGACGTAGGTAATGACTGAAATGGTTAAGAGCAGTTGCGTAGCCGCTCGCGGATCTGAAATGTCTGGTGAGCGCGGCGTCGTCAGGATGGGGGTTCAGGACAGCGCGACCCACAATCGGGCCGGCTCCGCCCATCGACTTCATCAATTGACGCAGTGCGCCAGCCACGGTGGAGGAACCACCCCTACTCTCGTACTCCTCGAGATCCTGGCTCAGCGACGGATGGTAAAGCCGAGCAGCAAGCCCTGGCTTGTTGTTTTGAAAGAGCCAACGACTAAAGCCGAAAAGAGAATTTGTGCTGCGAGTGACCGTGTCCGGCCTGGCTTTACCCGCAAGGAGTGCTGACTTCAGCCCTTCGATGGCGGTGGCATCGTTGGAATAAACAGGACGCTTGTCGGCACCGTCGGGGACCACAATTGGACGATCCGGCTGCACTGTCGAGGGCATCGACCCGTCGAGATGCGGTGCTGGGGTGTATTCGTGCTCGTCCCCCTGCATCACAAGTTGCGCCTCCCGTTCCGATGTACCCACCTGATGGGTGGGGAGTTGCATCATCACGCGAGCGCCTGAGTTGCCAACCTCACCTGGTTGCCGCTCAGTGACAGCATGCTGCAGATTGCTTTGGATCCTCTGCCTCTTCGTTGGTCTCAACTCACCTTTACCATGCGAGCCATTGACGAGGACCTCCTCGCCTGGCGCACCCATCAACTCGTCCGCCGCCTGCAGTTCGCCCAAGTGCTGCTCAAAACCGGCTTGGCCGGCCTGTCCGCTTGCTCGTGCGGTACGGCGTGCTGCACCTGCAGCCAAGCTGCCACGATGAATGTCTAGTTTGTACGGGTGCACGCTATCCTCACTTCCACAGATCACATGAGCAACCTACTCAGGCAAGCTTTCGAGAGGCTGACGAGGTCCGCCGCCGCGGAAGGCGAAGGCTGGTTTTCTGCTCAGCGGTTGAC
This sequence comes from Mesorhizobium mediterraneum, assembly GCF_002284565.1. Lineage (GTDB taxonomy): Bacteria > Pseudomonadota > Alphaproteobacteria > Rhizobiales > Rhizobiaceae > Mesorhizobium > Mesorhizobium mediterraneum. The sequence goes on from NZ_NPKI01000039.1 coordinate 80,557, forward strand.
GGCCTCGCGTGTTGCGGCCGCGCCGGGTATCACGCCAATCAATCTGAATAGTCGATGCGTCAAACGAACCAGGATGGGATTTTCGTAGCGGGGCTGCTCTACTCACTCTTGTCCTGAGGGCAGAATTCAACCATATCGCCGAGCAACTGGATGCCGATTGGATACCCGATCCGGAAAGCTTCAGCTCCTATGTGACGCGAGGATGAGAATCGTGGCAGCTCCAGACCGGCGGGCTGCCACCGACACCGGCGATGACCGACGAGGGTCTTCTATTGCCAAGGCAATCGTCCGTTCGGGGACCTATGTGTTCCAATGCTCGTCGAGCGGATCGGGTGGGCGGCACCGCCGTAGCGTTACGGCGAGCGGAAGCGGCGTTGGTGTGCGGCTTTTCCCCTGAACGCTTCACACGAGGCTGATAGTGGATCTTGCAATCGCACACACGCGGTCTGCAGGCGTGCCCATCAAGCAGTTTGCGCAGACCAACGTCGCGGCGAGCCGATCCTCAATACGCAGCGCAAGTCCTAGACTCCACGATCGTCCTTCGGTGAAGATTTGCTCGCGCCTCGCCCTGATTACAGCCGATAAGGCGAGCTAACAATTGCAAGAGCCACAAGCTATTCCAGCTCGATCGGTTTGGTGTTCCAGTCGGGCGGGGTCTGACCGAGAATGTTGCGAACGAAGAAGTCTAGGAGTTTGCGCTCGGTGTAGGTGCCTAGAGTATGGTGATTGGCACCAGGAACGTAGACCATGTCAAAATCTTTTCCTGCCTTGATGAGTCGATCGGCAAGCTGGAACGAGCAAAACGGATCGACATTATCATCCATTTCGCCGACCGCGATCATCAGCTTGCCCTGCAGCCTGTGAGCATTGTCAACGGCGGAGGATTGCGAATATTCAATGCCGACCGGCCACCCCATCCACAGTTCGTTCCACCAGGTCTTGTCTATCCTGTTGTCGTAGCAGCCGTTTTTGGCGACGGCGACCTTGTAGAAATCGGGGTGAAAGAGCAGCGCGCTGACTGCACTCTGGCCGCCGGCGGATGCGCCAAAAATGCCGACGTTGGATATGTCGTACCATGGATATTGCGCGGCCGCCGCCTTGTGCCACAGAATGCGATCGGGAAATCCTGCGTCCTTCAGATTCTTCCAAGCAACATCATGGAAGGCGCGGGAGCGGTTGTTGGTGCCCATGCCGTCGATCTGAGCAACGACGAAGCCCAGCTGCGTGAGCGGCTCTGTCCACCGCGAGAAGGATTTCGGGACGAAGGAGCCGTGGGGTCCAGCATAGATATTCTCCACAACCGGGTATTTCTTCGTCGGGTCGAAGTTGGCTGGCAGGTGGAGCACGCCCCAGATATCAGTTTTGCCGTCGCGCCCCTTGGAATGGAAACTGAGCGGCGGCTGCCAGCCTGCGGCGACGAGCTCGGAAATGTCGGCCGTCTCGATCTGCTGGAGCTTGGCATTGTCGCTGGCGCGGTAGAGTGCCATGCGCGGGGGCAGATCGATGCGTGACCAGAGATCGACATAATAGCGCCTGTCAGGCGAGAACTCGATATGGTGGTTGGCCGGTTCGGGCGTCAGTGCAGTCAGTCCCTTGCCGTCAAAGCCGATGCGGTAAGCATGGACCCAATAGGGGTCCTCCTGCGGGTTCATCCCGCTCGCCTCGAACCAGATCTGACGCTTGACCGGATCGACATGGTTGACCCTCCGGACGACCCACTCACCTCGGGTGATCTGGTTTTCGAGCGCGCCTGTCCGGCCGTTGAAAAGATACAAATGCTCATACCCGTCGCGCTCGGATGCCCAGATGATCTCCTTCCCGTCATCGACATCGAAACGGAAGATTTTTCCGGCATCCTCCTGGCCATGCCCCAGCGGCAAATAATCAACGAATGTCTCGCTGGTCTCATCGATCAGGGAGCGCCCGTGGCCCGTGGCGGCGTCTACCTCGACCAGGCGATAGAGCTGATGCCCGCGCTGGTTATATTCGAAAGTGAAGCCGCGGCTGTCCGCCCACCACCGGAGAGCGGAAAGTTCGAAGACGTTCGAGAAGAGGGCATCGTCAATCACGATCTGGCGCGGGCCGGCAATGTCGAACAGGACCGGCTGGGGCAGCGGAAGGACATCGCCCGGCCTGGGATAGAATATTGTTGAATATTCCCGCTCCAACTGGTCCGTCGAAGAATTGAGATAGCGGACCTCCCGCCTATAGCCGGGGCGAACAAGGTAAGCGGCGAGGTGGCGCGAGTCCGGCGACCAGCTCAGCGTCGAAAAGACGTAGCAATTGCCTTCGGCTCCGTCCCGGCTCAGAGGAACATCCTGCAATCCGTCCTCGCTGCGCAGGAAAACATTGCAGTTCTTGATATAGGCGATCCATTTGCCGTCGGGCGACGCGTTGCTCTTGTCGGGGTTGTTCTCCGCTGGCGGCGTGTAGCGGTGGCTGAGCTCCCTAGGGTCCCCTTTCCTTGCATCGAACGTGGTGCTGGTACAGTCGTAGCTTGCAAGGTCGCAGCTCCACCGGGTGTCTTCAATCTGGAAGTCGAGCCTGCGACCATCCTCACTCAGTTCGAAACGGTCGAACGGAAGATTGCCGGCTTGATAGCTCTCATGGCTCACCTTGTTTAGCGCTGCCGCCAGACGCGCCTGATCGAAAGCGGGCCGCTTGAAACCCGTGGCAGCATCGACCTGCATGAACTGCTGCTCGCCGTGGCTAGTCCGGCGGTAGACTAAGGCTTCACCCCCGGTCAGCCAGAAAGGCATTTTGGGGACATTGACAGTGAGCCCGCCATATCGATCGTTGATCGTAAGTGCGCGCTTGAAATCGGCCGGCGCTAGCGGCGGGTGTAAACTTTTCGAACCCTTGGCCAGCGTCTGAGTTGCCGATCCCCGTGCCGCGCGCGTCAAAGCGCCGATCCTGGACATACCTGTTCACTTCTTTCGGTTTTCGGAATGCGAATTTTGAAGTTGGGTTCTCGTCGCCGGTCTGCAGCAGCGCCGAGCGTCGCCTTGGAGGAGAGCCAGCACGCGGGTGCAGCCAGGCCGCGCAACAGGGGCGCTCCTTGGACATCCAGGCACTGGTCGGGTGCCGATTGAAGAGTTGGCGTCCGCCGCCGAAACAACCAGGAAAGAGCGTCCATGCAGCCCTGACGCGACTATTTCCTCCGCGAGTATGGCCGCTTGCTTTTCTACATCATCTGAAAGGTCCTGCTCTAGTCGGGCCGGATGTCACCCCGGCAGAAATCATTGTGCTATTTCGACAATCTCCGAGCGATTGCCGCCGGCCCATGACGAGGTTTACCGATAGGGCGCAATATGCGTGCCAAAGGAAAAGCGGTTTAAATACACGGCAATCCGCCTATGTCGCATCCCCAACATCGTCGTACACCGGACAATGCCGGACGAAATTGTCCCGGGGCGTCAAATTGGTTTTGATGGTGACCCAAGGAGTTCTGGCCTTATCTGAGGCGTTCGGCCTTTTTCGAGAGCCGGACTCTTCGCGCGTTTCCGGCGACCCGAAGCGCCTGATCAAAGCTGACGGCATTCCCGGGTCTTGGCCTTGCCACAGCAGCACCTGCTGCATCAATTCCGACGGACGCTGTAGAACACCTGCAACACACGGCCCGCAGCAATTTCTCCGGCGCAACGCTGGGGCGACCGCCTTTGGCACTGCAGGCGTACATGCCGGAAAGGATGCCGTCTAGCCGCACCAGCGCTCCATTGATCATCAGCCGGTGCGGGCACAAGGATGATCGGCTGGAACGAAATCTTCCAAGCTTCATCGTGAACAGCTGCTCCATGAACACATCGCTCCCGTGCATCGAGCCGTCTCGCCAGGGGGATCAATAGTCTGTCTTTGGCGTAGGTATTTCAGCAGCCTGCTGCTAGCGTGCGGACGACGCCGACATCAACCGGCGGACAAATGCGCCGAGGGCAACAAGCGCGCCTGACGCAACGCCGCCAGATCAGCCGAGCCGGTGCAGAAGCAGGCGACGGCCAACTGGCGGATGACGATCTCGAAATGCGCGACAACCGCCTCGGTGGACACTGTCGCCGCGCCCAGCACGCTGGCCGCCTGCCCGGCGATGTCCGCGCCCAGGCGGATGGCCTTGGCCACGTCGACGCCATCGCGGATCCCGCCCGACGCGATCAGCTTCACCGTTGGCAGCGCCCGGCGCACCGCCTGCACGCTGGTCAGGGTGGGAATCCCCCAATCGGCGAACGACATCGCCACTGCACGGTCGGCGGCATTGCGGGCGCGCTCGCCCTCCACTGCGGCCCAACTGGTGCCGCCGGCGCCGGCGACATCGATTACCGCCACGCCCGCCTCGACGAGCGCACAGGCCACCGAGGCGGACAGGCCCGCCCCCACTTCCTTGGCCACGATCGGCACCCCCACGATGCGCGCGGCGCCAGCGATCAGCGCCAGGACGCCGCGCCAGTCGCGGTCGCCCTCCGGCTGTACCGCTTCCTGCAGCGGATTGAGATGGACGATGAGCCCATCGGCCTCCAGCGCGTCCACCTGCGACGCGCCAGGTCCAGGCCGTCGGCCTCCCGCAGTTGCGCGGCGCCGATATTGGCCAGCAAGGGAATGTCTGGCGCCAGGCGGCGCAGCGCGCGCGTTAGCCCCTGGGAGTTGCGGGATTGCAGGCTCACACGCTGCGAACCGACGCACATGGCGATCCCCAAGGCTTGCGCTGCCTCGCTCAAATACCGGTTGATGGCCTCGGCCCGTGGCATGCCGCCGGTCATAGAGCTGATCAGCAGCGGCGCGCGCATAGCCTTGCCCAGCAGCGAGGCGCGCAGGTCGATCTGCGTCAGGTCCAACTCGGGCAGTGCGCAGTGTTCGAAACGGATGTACTCCCAGCCAGCGGCCACCGTGGCCGGCGCCGTTCGCCGATCCAGCACGATGTCCAGATGTTCGTCCTTTCGCCGGCTCAGGGCGGTGTCGCTCATGCTCGCTCCATCCGTAGCAGCGGGCGACGGCGTTGCGTCGGATCGAACCGACGGCAGGGCGCCCAAGCCGCCGCCTCCGGCGCGTTCAGGCCGACGCACGCTGGCCTCCCCCTGCAGCGTCGCTGCGGTAGCGGCTGGTCGAAGTCTGGTAGTACTGCGCGCGGATCGCCGCCATCGCCTCGATCAACGGTCCCCACGGCGCGGGAAAGCATTCTTCCGCCATCACCCGGTGCAGCATGCGCGTATGGCCGGCCAACTCGTCGTTGAGGAACTCAACCACAGGCATAGCCGGATAGCGCTGCAGAAGCAGGATCGCCGCGTTGTCGCCGGCCGACCTGTCCTTGTCGCGTCCATGCAGATCGTTCTGCAGGCGCCCTATCACTGAGATGAGCCGCAGGACCTGGCGAAACGCTGGACGCGCGCGCAAGGTCGCCATGTCCAGCCCCCACAGCAGCGACAGGCAACAGAACACGTTCCCGTAAGCGATCGAATCGATGCCGTTGTGCAGGTACTCGGCGTAAGACCAGCGTCGCGCCCCTGCCGCCTGCGCGTGTCCGGCGCGCAGCGCCGCGCAGTAGCACCGGGTATAGTCGAGAAGCCGAGCATAGTCGCGACGATCGTAGGCGAGCGCAGCCAGCGAAGCGCGCAGCTGAGCGCAGCCCTCGAATCCGGAGAGCACGCACGGTACGCCGTGCCCCAGCGCCTGCTCCACGGCGGCGAGCTGCTCCGGCGCGATCAGGCCAAGGTCGTTGCAATCGTCTAGCCAGAACAGCAGCGCCAGTTCGCGATAGAACGCCACGATCAGCGTTTCGTCCTGCGGATCGCGGCCGGTGCGGGCGCTGGTGTCGCGCAGGCTCGGGTGAATGCGTTGCAGGATATACTGGCCGCCCCTTACCGCTTCCTCACCATGCTCATCGGCGAAACCGGTCAGGGTACGCCCCCACTCCAGGACCTGCTGCAGCGCGCGTTCGGTCTGGATCATGGCGCCGCTCCTGCTCCCTCGGCTACGACGCGCCGCCCCCAACGAAGCGCCAGCCACAACCCGGCGAGTTCGGCCACGCGCACGACCCGGGTAGGGCAATACAGTTCCTTGCCGATCCACAGCGGCGCCTCCGGCATTTTATGCGCCGCATGGCGGGCGAGCATCCACTCCAGCGCACGCGCTACCGCCTGCGCGATCCGCCGGCGCCCTGTTGGCTCTTCGCTCCCGTTCATCACGTGCAACGTGAACAGCGCATAGGCGGTTTCCTCGAATGTTGACGCGCGACCGGCGCCCCAGCCGCCGTCGTCGCGCTGCGCCTGCAGCAGCGCCGCCAGCGCGCGCTCGTCGCGCCACTTGGGCTTGCCTTGCGCCAGCGCAGCGACCGCATGCGCGGTGGGATACAGCCACGAAACGTGCCATTTTTCGTTGTCCCAAAGACCATGCGGGTTGCGTTTGGCCTCGATGTAGGTGCTGGTGCCGGCGGCGGGCTTTCCCAACAGTCGCAGCGCATGCAGGGCATGGATGTTGGTCGACACCGAGGCATTGCGCTCGCCGGGAAAGGTGACGAACAGCTCGCCGATTTCGAAATGGCACAACGCATCGACCGCCGGGGCGCGGCCTGCAAGGCGCAGGACGCACAACGCAACGGCGGTGTCGTCCGCATCGGCCGCGAAGTGCAAGGCCGGCCCCAGACCGCGCACGCCCAGGCGGGCGTCGAGCTGGGCGACGATCACGCGCACCGCATCGGCGAGCGCGGGATGCGCGAACAGCCCGACCAGATGCAAGGTGTACAGCGCCCAGCATGGCTCGAACACATTGATAGGCCAGACGTTGGGAACGACGCCTTCGATGCCGCTGTGCGTCGCCCGCGATGCCGCCTGCAGATACGCGTCGGCGCGCCCGACCTGCGGCGTGCTCCCCTGTTTCACGGCGTGCGCACGCCACGCGGCGGTGGCCGCCGGACTGATGCCGATGCTACCGTAGTCATCCGGGCATAGGGTGGCCGGCGACGTCCCCCAGGCTTCCCAGGAGTGCAGCAACGGATGGCCGCTCGGCAACGTCGCCACCGCACCCAGCTTGAGCAGGCACGCTTGCCGCAATGGCAACAGCGCCGGGTGGCGGGGAAACGCCACGCCGCCCAGCAAGGATGCGGCCTCGCCACACAACTGCGGCAGGATCAGCTCAGCGCCGATCGGCGCGTCTTCTGGCACGGCATGCGCGTACGGATCGGGCTGGCGCTCGAGGAACCGGATTGCAGCCTGGACTGCGTCGGCAGCGCCGGGAAGAGGATCGGCACGTTGCAATGCCAGCAACGCCGCCCACGTGGGCGCATGGCGAAACAGCGGGAAGTCCGCGCTTCCCCATCCGCCATCGGCCTGTTGCTGCGCGATGAGCCACGCGTATGCGTCCTGCCGACCGGTGAGGTTGCCGTGGAACTGCAGAGCTCGCGCGGTGTCATAGACGCACGGACCGACGCTGCCGCCGTCGCTCATCTCGCTCAGCAGGTGGCGCAATTCGGAAAGGAGCTGTTCGGACAGCGCGTTCACGTGGGATGTTCCTTCTGCAGACGGTTGACGAGAACCAGGATCGGGCAGACGCCGCGCACGTCGCCGCAGGCCCGTCGCGGCCAGGCCGCGGGCAGCGCCGGACGGCCGCCCTGCTGCGGCTCGACGCCGCGCCCGATGCTGGCGCCGGTCCGCCGCATAGGCTTGGCGCAGCGCGCCGCGTGCGCCGCGGCCGTGCTGGGCAACCGCTGCGATCGGCGCGCCGGAGTCGGAAACAGTGCAGCATGCACCGTTGCCGCCGGCCGATCGCAGCGGCACAGGGGCGACTCCATTCGGACGGGCGCTCAAGCGCATGGCGCGTGCTCCAACAGATACGTGTTGGCCCGCTGCAGCATCTGCGCCAATCGTTCCGCACGTGGCCCTAGCAGGGCGATGGCCTCCCCGGCGTCGCGCAACAGATCAAGCGCGAACTGGCGCGCAGCCTGCAGCCCCATGATCGACGCGCAGGTCGGCTTCTGCGCCGCCGCGTCCTTGCCGGGGGTCTTGCCCAGCGTCGCGGTATCCGCTGTCGCGTCGAGAATGTCGTCGACCACCTGCAACGCCAGGCCGAAACAGGCGCTGTAGCGATCGAGCGCATCGTACAGCGCAGCGTGCGCAGAATCCTCCGCGATGGCGCATAGCGCACCCATGCGAACGGACGCGCGCACTAGCGCTCCGCTCTTCATCCGGTGCATCGCCACGATCTTGTCTAGCTCGACGTGCTTTCCGACCAGCGACAGATCCATGGCTTGCCCGCCTGCGGCACCCTCGGCGGACACCGCCTGCGCCAGTTCGCGCACGAGCGCGATACGGTTATCCGCCCGGCGCATCCAGGCTCGCCAGGGTCAGGAAGGCGTGCGCCTGCAGCGCATCGCCGACCAGGATCGCGGTGGCTTCGCCGAATTTGACGTGCACGGTCGGAAGGCCGCGGCGAAGCACGTCGTCGTCCATCGCGGGCAGGTCATCGTGGACTAGGGTACAGGCATGCATCATCTCGATGGCGGCGCCGACGTCGTCGATCATGTGCGCCGAGTTGTCGGCCAGTGCGCCGGCAGCCAGACAGAGCAAGGCGCGGGTTCGCTTGCCGCCATGCAAGGTGGCGTAGCGCATCGCCGCCATCAGCTCGGTCTCACAGTCGCCTTCGGCGCAGAGAAGACGCGCCAGCGCCTGTTCGACCCGCTTTGCGCTGTCCTGCACCCAGATTTCCGGCAGCAGCCTGCCGGGTGCGCCGCGCGCCTGCGCGCCAAATTCGACGAGCGCGGAAATGCCAGTTCGATCGTCGTTTGGCGTGGGACCGGCCTGCATATTGTTCATCTCCTTGTACCTGACAGGAGGCGGCCACGGCGAGCCACACGGGACATGCGATGGAAGCTCATGAGAATCCGATGCAGATTGTCATGGACGGATGTGCGGTCGGGTAATAGCGCTGGCCTTTTTCGGCGTCGTTCAGCAACCGTGGCCGCACCCCGGCCTTGTGCATGGTCAGCGCCAACGCGATGCAGAACTGCACCAGTTCCAGCCATACCAGGTGGTAGCCGATGCAGACGTGTGGGCCGGCACCGAACTGCAACATGTCAACCGGCCGGATCGGCTCCGTGCGTTGCAGCCACCGCTCGAGTCGGAACTCATCAGGCGCCTCGTGCAGCAGCGGCGAGGTCGAGAAATGCAGCAGCGGGATGCCTAGATGGGTGCCCGCGGGAATGCGTCGTTGGCCGAGTTGCAGTTCCTGCAGCGTGCGACGCGGCAGGAGCGTGACAGGAGGATGCAGGCGCAGCGTCTCGCGGAACAGCGCCTCGGCGACCGGACAATGCGCCAGGTCCGCGTGCCGGGTCGGCACCGCGCCCACGCGTTGCGCCTCTTCGACCAGGGCGTCCCACAGCACAGGCTGCCGCGCCAGCTCGATCACCATCCAGGCCATCGTCGAGGCGGTGGTCTCGTGACCGCCTAACAGCAGCAGGCGGATATTGGCGACCAGAACGTCATCGGAGAGCTCATCGTCGCTGCGATCGAAGGCGCTCACCATGTCGCTGATCAACCCGGTGCGCGCGGCATGCGAGCGCGCGTCGCGGACGAACTGGCGCAACTGCGCGTCGATCCAGTCGCGGGCGGCGCGGCCGCGCCGCAAGGGGAGGCCGGGCAGGTCGATCGGGGGCGCGACGATCAACTGCAGCAGTTGCCGGTACTTGCGATGCCATCCCGGCAGGTCCTGGGCGGGGATTCCCATGAGGCTGAAGATGAGCTTGAGCATCAGGTCGCCGGTTTCGCACAGGATGGTTACGTCGCCGCGGTCGCGCCACGCCTGCACCCGCGCCCGGATGACGGGCGCGAACAGGTCGCCGATGCCGGCTTGGGTCAGTCCCTTGGGCAGCAACGCCGCCTTGATCGCATCGCGCGCCTGCCGGTGCGCGCCGCCGTCCTGGGCGACCAACGTTCCGCCGAGCAATTCGGGCGCCATCTCTCCGATCAGCGCGGAGGACACGTCCTTGTGCCGGAGCAATGCGAACGCATCCGGATCCACGCAGATCATCAGGTGTCCGGCAGGGCCGAAATTCAGCCAGAAATGGCTGCCCAGCGTCCGTTCCGCGCGCCGCAGCAGGCGCGGCAGGTCGCGGACCATGGCGGGAAAATGCCCGACCAGGGGGAACGCGCCGGGCACGACCGGGATGTCGTGCCAAAGCCGGTGGCGACGGTTCAGCGGGTTGAGCAGCATGTCCATCAACTCCATCAGCAGCGCGGCGCCGCGGCCGCTTCGGCGGTGTCGCCGGCAGGCGGCATGGCGCGGCTGTTGCCACCGTCGGCGTATGTCGGCACATGCACCAGCATGTCGCCGCCGATGCACACGACCTGGCGGGTGATGAACGCCGCATCGTCGGAGAGCAGGAACGCCATCAGCGCGGGCACGTCCTCAGGGCGGCCGACGCGCGGCAGGACCTGGTGTCGGCGCGGATGCCGTTGCATGCACTTGTCCAGCTTGGCGAGCAGACGCTCGGTCATGGTGAGACCCGGAGCAACCGCGTTGCAGCGGATTTACGCATGACCGTACTGGGTTGCGAGGGAGGCCGACAGCATGTTCATCGCCGCCTTCGACGCGGCGTAGGACGTCTGCGCGGTGTCACCGCTGAGCCCCTGGCACGACGACATGTTGACGATCACGCCAACGCCGCGGGCGATCATCCGTGGGATGGCCTGCCGGCAGCAGAACAGCGCGCCGCGCAGTTTGGTCACCATGGTCTGATCCCAGACCGCCGGGTCCAGGTCGAGGATCGCGCGGTCGTGCGGGGTCAGATACATGGCCCTCGCGTCGAAGTGCCGCTGCGCCGTCTCGAACAGCGCTGCCACCGCCTGCGCGTCGGCGATGTCCAGGGCTAGGGCCAGCGCTTGGCCCGCTTCTGCCGCGATCTGCGCGGTGAAGGCGATGGCCGCCGAGCCATCAATGTCGGCCACCACCACGTCTTCAAACCGTCCCATCGTGTCCTCCTGGATTGCGTTGGTCTTTCGCGGCATGCCGCTCGGGCTCCGCCGGAGAAGGCGCAGGGTCGGCGTTGGCGCGCTCGTCATCGCAAGCGTCGCTTTCGATGACCCGAATTGCAGCGACCGGGCACTGGCTGGCCGCGAGCCGCACGGCGGCGTGCAGCGCCTGCGGCACTGTCGCCACGCATACTTCGACCACGCCGTCCGGTTCGCGCTGGCGAAAGGTGCCCGGCAGCGTCAGCACGCATTGCCCGGTGGTTCCGCACAGATCCTGGTCGACCACGACGCGCATCTCAAGCCCCCCGCTGCGCATGCAGCCTCACCGGCAGCGCGCGGAACGTCCTAAGGAACGCGGAGGGCTCCCGGGTCGGCTGCTTGGCCAATGTCAGCGTGGGGAAGCGCGCCTGGATCTGCGGCAGGCTCTCGGCCAACTGCATCCGGGCCAGTTGCGCACCGGGGCAGAAGTGGATGCCGTGGCCGAAGGTCAGCATGATCTTCCCGTCTGTCGACATGCCAGGATTGGTGCCGTAGAATCGCGCAGGGTCGAAGCGGTCGGGATCGGCGAAGGCGTCCGGGTCGCGATTGCTGGCCGCGATGAGCACGCGCACGTCCGCGTTCTTGGGGATTACCACGCCGCCCAGTTCGATGTCGCGCTGGGCGATACGCGGAGTGACGCTGAACAGGACGGGCGAGTCGCGGCGCAGGACTTCTTCGACGAATGCCTTCACCCCCTTGGCGTCTTCCTGCACCCAGTGCCGCTGTTCGGGATACGCCAGCATCGCCAGGACCGCATGGTCGATGGTCGCAGCAGTGGTGGCGAAGCCGCCCAGCAGCATGCCCCAGAGCATGCTGATCAACTCCTCATCCGACAGCGTGTCGACATCATCGTCGTGTGCGCCGACCAGCATCGACACGATGTCGTGGCAGGGATCGGTTCGCTTGCGCTGTATGAGGTCCCCGAAGTAGGCCTGCACCCTGGCGCTGGCCGCGTCCGCCGCGGCGAGTTGGGGATCGCTGGCGTGCGGGCCAAGGCCCTCCACAATGGTGCCGATGCCGGCGGCGAGCCCGAACATATCGTCCTGGGGAAGGCCGAACAATTCGGCGAAGGCCAGCATGGGCAAGGCCAGCGCGAATTCCCGATGCAGGTCCACCGCATCCCCGCGCTCCAGCGCGGGCGCTATGCCGTCCAGGCGCTCTGCAAGATGCGCGCGATGCTCGGCCGCAGGTTGTCGACCTGGCGCATGGTGAAATCGGGCGAGATCAGCCGCCGCAGGCGCGTATGCGTCGGTGGATCCTTCATCGCCACCGTGGACGCCATCAGTTTGAGCGACAGGCTGGTCGCCGCACGCGGGAAATAGCGCGCCAGCTCGCCCGGCGTCGGTCCCCGAAACGCATCGCCCGTGGCCTTGAGCGCCCAGTAGATGTCGGCGTGTCGGCTCAACAGAAAGAGGCCCGACGCCGCGCGATGCACCGGATCGTGCTCGCGCAACCACCGCATGAACGGATACGGGTCGTGGATGCACGCTGGCGACGCCAGTTCGGCGAAGGCGTCCCGGCATGCTGCCGTGGTTTCTTGGACGTCCATATTAGTTACCTCTTGGCTGGCTGATCAGACCGGTGCGCCAGGGGCGCCGGCAAAATTGCGGAGAAGATCGCGAATCCCGGCGGCGTCCGCATCACCAGAGAACCGGGAACTCCTCGAACCCGCCAGTGATGATCTCCTTGCGCAACTTCAGTTCTTCGGGCGCCACGGCCAAGCGCAGCGCGGGAAAGCGCTCGAAGATCGAACCGAACACCACCTTGAGTTCCAGCCTGGCCAGCGCCATGCCGACGCAGTAGTGCGCCCCGTAGGAGAATGCCAGGTGCGGGTTTTCGTCGCGTCCGATGTCGAAGATTTTCGGGTCGTCGAAATGGCGCGGATCGAACGAGGTCGCCGGCAGGCCGACCAGCACCTTGCTCTCCGCAGGAATATCCACGCCCGCGATGGTTACGTCGGTCCTCGGATAGCGCATGATGCCGTCCCAGCCCGCGCCTGGCGGGTACATGCGCAGGATTTCCTCCACCGCCTTGTCCACTAGAGATGGATCGCCGACCAGGCGTTCGCGCTGTTGCGGATAGCGGAACATGGCCAACATGCCGAATTCGATCTGTGCGCAGGTGCTCTCGTGCCCGGCCACCAGCATGCCCGCAGCCAGGCCGATCGCCTCTTCCTCCGTCGCCTTGCCTTGGTCGACCGCCGCCAGCAGATCCGTCAGCAGGTTGTCGCCCGGATCCGGGCGCTTGTCCCGCATCTTGCCGCGAATGTAGGCGCGCAGGTCTTCCCAGGCTAGGCGCGACGCGCTGCGCGGGCCGCTTTCATGCTGGTGCGTCATCACCTCGTCGGACAGCCCGGCAAAAAAATCGTGATCCTCGTAGAGCAAGCCCATCAGCGCGCAGATGACCATGGTCGGAAGGGGAAAGGAGAGGTGGCGCCGCAGGTCGGCGGGCTGGGGCTGGGCCGCCAGGGTCTCGAACAACTGCCCGGCGATCGCCTCGACCTGCTGCGCGAGCAGCTTTACCCTTGGGTTGCTGAAGGCCGGTGCCACGATCGTGCGTAACCGGGCATGCTCGCTCCCCTCGTGTGAAACCAGCCACCCCGGCGAACCGAGGATCACCGAATCCGGTGAAAGCCGCCGGCGGCATTCCCGCGGGCCGGAACGCCGCGTCGGACAGCACCGCCTTGGCCTCGTCGTAGCCTGTCACCCACCAGCCTTCGTGCCCGGACGGGAAGCGCACGCGGTGGATCGGACCGTTGGCGCGTAACGCCAACATCTCGGGCGAGGGCTCGATATGATCTACGCGCCACATCGGCAGCGTCGGCAGCGGTTGTTCGGACGTCGTGGCACTTCACTTTCTAACCGATGGAAGGGCAATCCGTGTTGCTAGCATCTCAATTGCAAAGGCCGCGCCAAATCTCACTGGGCAGTAAACGCATGGCTCTCCCCGAAAACCTCCACGATCCCGGCATGTCGACTATGCGGAACCCGACATGTCGGCTTTTGCCAGTGTCAGCTTTCGTTCACGCATGACGCGTTTCGCGCGCCGCCCACCCAAGCCCGTGAGCACGCTCGGCAAGGGCGCCCCAGGCGGCTTGCAGACCATCAGGCCGCATCTCCGCGCCATAACGGCGATCGCGAAGTTATCGATCCGATTGCCAGTTGCTGATGCAAGCTCTTGTGAACGGCCGTTTGGAGCCGGCCCGCAGCCCCGCCGGCAGTATCGAGCAAGCCGCTTGCGCCGGCTCGCCATTAGCAGGCGAGGACGAAGGTCGCCGGCGGCAAACGCACGCGAGCACATTGCAAGCGACATCCGCGAACGCGGCGCCGACTGGTCAGCCTCCGCCTCGGTGCCCGCATATGTCCGCGAGTCGAGCAGCGCCTGCGCCACGAAATGAGCAGAACGCGTTACGAACATCGACCGCCGGCTGCTGCGCATGCGCGATGATGAGGCCTGGTCTCGCAGCGGCATGCGTTCCGAGAGATGCTGCACCAGGTACGAGGCGACCTTATCCAACAAGGCACCACTTGCGCTGTTTTGTGGAGACGAGCGTCGGCATGCATCCATGCGGGTGCTTGAGTGGTGAAGACTCTGAACGACGGTTCCTATGGCGCTGCCGGCGCAATCAGCTGCTTGGGGACGCGTGACGCAGATCAAAGCTCCCCTTGCCGAGCACGGAGCAGGCGAGTGAGAGAGCAGATGAATAGGCGTGTCGCCAATATTTTCGCATTGCTCTAATCGATTATAGTTGTGAGGAGCAATTTGAGACCATTTACTTGCGGCTCAAGTCACCCATAAAAGAAGGCAAGCACCGATTCGGTAGCTTATCCCCTGTCTTTCGCGTACTCGCGGCCGTGGCGCCGGGTGAACGATTGAAGACCGCCGGTCTCACTCGCAGGTGGGTGCCAGGGCGTGGGGCGGTTGGCAAGCCACAGGAGTAGGACAATGTCGAAGGATTCGGGTAAGGGCGATAATCACGGCGGCGGACCGGGCAAGATCGAGATCACGGTGGTGGTGAACGGCCAGCCCACGCAGGTCGAAGCCAATCCCAACCAGCCGCTTCACGTCATTCGTACCAAAGCCCTTGAGAACACGCAGAATGTCGCCCAACCAGCCGAGAATTGGGAATTCAAGGATGAGGCCGGCAACTTGCTCGACGTCGACAAGAAGCTTGGCGATTTCGGTTTCCCGAATACTGTGACCCTGTTCCTCAGCCTGAAGGCGGGCGTCGCAGGTGCCTAAACCCCAAAGTGTGGATCCGGAGGTCTCCCGAGCGAAGTTTGATCGGGAGATCGGCCGGTTCCGGCCATATGCTGATGTCTATCGGGCTCAGGGCTGCTTCTTGATCGAGGCGACTTTTCCGCGCGCTTTCTTCATTTTCGCCAGCCCCAAGTTAAAGCCACGGGTGGTCAGCGCAGCGAGCGAGGTCGACTTCACCGACTACGACTTAAGACCACCGTCCGTGGTCTTCGTCGATCCGTTTACGCGTGATCCGATTGCCCGGAAAGATCTATACCTGAAAATGCTTAGACGTCCGCCGCTGCCCGGAACGCCGCCGGAGATGATAGGAGCTCTCATCCAGCAGAACGCCGTGCCGCTGACGGACTTCATCCAGGCCAACAGTCCCGAGGACGAACCATTCCTGTGCATGGCGGGCGTCCGGGAATACCACGACAATCCAGCCCATTCAGGTGATCCATGGCTACTTCATCGGGGTTCTGGCGAAGGCTGTTTGGCCTTCATCCTGGACAAGATCATCAAGTACGGAATCGTTCCTATAGAGCAGTTGCAGATTCAACTCCAACCGACAATCGTAGGAATGGTGGTATCCCCTCAGGCGATACAAGAATGACTGGTTTGAGAGATGTAACGATCGTGACTCTCCCGCGCGGCTGCATCTCGACCACGCATGGGCATCTGCGCTCAGTTGGTCGCGAGGGCAATGAGGGGATGGCACTTTGGGTCGGCGTTCAGGAAGACCGGCACTTTGCCGTAACAGAGACGGTTATCCCGGCGCAGCGTCACATTCGAACAAACGATGGCGTTTGCGTGATCGTTGCGGCCGAAGAACTGCACCGGCTCAATGTCTGGCTCTACAAAAGCGGCCTGAAACTCTTGGCCCAGATTCACAGCCATCCGGGCCGCGCCTACCATTCGACGACGGACGACGCTTATGCGGTTGCTACCACGGTTGGGTGTCTGTCGCTGGTGGTGCCGAATTTCGCCCGCGAGCCTTTCGATTTTGCTCGGGTCGCCGCCTATCGGCTTGACGAAAAGGCCAAATGGAATGCGCTCCCTCCCGCGGCACTGTCGCGAATGATCATGATATCGAGTTGAACAATGGCATTCGCTAACTTCATCGATCGCGCCGCCACGGCGGCATCTCAGGTCCTGGCCGATTTTCATCTGGGAGACTTCAAAGCAGCTCTTGAAAAGCAGGTCGTGGCAGTCGCCTTCGACCATCAGGCCGCTTCCTGCGCCGAAGGCCAGGCGACACTAGATCTTGCGGTGAGATTGCTCGCTAGGCTCTACCCGGTTCTGGCGATACTCCCGCTGGACAGCGCGGCGAGCTCTCAAGCCCAAGCGCTGGAGCGCTTGGCAAAGTCGATCAATCCAAAAGTCGGCATCCGGCGTTCCGGCAAGTCTGCCACCGTCTGCGTCGTTGCAGGGGTAACGCGCCCATCACTCCGGTGCCCGATCTTTTTCGTGGGATCGGACGGTTGGGCGGCAAAGCTGTCGCGTACGGACCCGGTGGGCTCTGGCCCAAGTCTGCTGCCTTATGGAGCTGGCGCCGCCAGTTGCTTCGGCGCCGCCAACGTCTTTCGAACTATCTTCGCCGCCCAGTTGACCGGCGCCGAGTTGGACGAAACCATCGACCTCTCGCTATGCAGCTACGACAAGACCAAAGCCGGGGAGGCTGGCCCGATCGACTTCCCAGTCGACCTTGGCGAAACCCACCTCGTTGGGCTCGGTGCGATAGGCCATGGCTCGCTTTGGGCGCTAGCGAGACAACCCGATCTCAAGGGTCGTCTGCATGTAATCGATCACGAAGCGATCGAACTCTCAAACCTGCAGCGCTACGCATTGGCCGGCCAGGCGGAGATTGGTATGTCCAAGGCGGTTCTTGCAGCCACCGCCCTTAGATCGACTGCCCTTGAGGTCGAGGCGCACCCTCTGACGTGGGCAGAATATGTTGCGCGCCGGGGCAATTGGGTCTTCGACCAAGTGGGTGTGGCGCTTGACACCGCCGCCGACCGTCTGGCTGTCCAAGGTGCACTGCCGCGATGGATCGCAAACGCTTGGACGCAGGAGCACGATCTCGGTATCTCCCGGCATGGTTTCGATGACGGCCAGGCTTGCCTTTGTTGCATGTACCTGCCATCCGGAAAATCCAAGGACGAGCACCAGCTGATTGCCGAGGAACTCGGAATACCGGAAGCACACGAGCAGGTGAAAACGCTCCTGCAGACCAATGCCGGAGTTCCCAACGACTTTGTAGTTCGCGTGGCTACAGCGATGGCTGTGCCGTTTGAACCGCTAGCCCCGTTTGTCGGCCAGCCCCTGCGCTCCTTTTATCAGCAGGCTATCTGCGGCGGTCTGGTGTTCCAGCTTAGCGAAGGAAGTCGCCGCGTTCGAACTGTGGTTCCGATGGCCTTTCAGTCGGTGCTTGCCGGGATTATGCTTGCCGCGGATTTGGTCAAACATAGTGCGGGGTTTCCCATGAGCCCGACGACGAGCACTCGGGTGAATCTTCTGCGCCCCCTTGGCTCTCACTTGCACGATCCGAAGGCCAAGGACTCCAGCGGCCGCTGCATCTGTAGCGACGACGATTTCATTGCCGCTTATAGGCGCAAATACGGCGAGCGCGTTGATCAGGTAAGCGATGTCTCGGCCGCCTTAGCAGACGCGCACCTCTCCGTGGACGCAGGGGGCGCGGCTTGTGGGCGTGACCATGGGCGCCATTATGACACGCTTGGCCCGCTCCTTTGCCGGCCTATCGTCCTCCGCGCATGATCCCTGACACCTCCTTGCCGACGTGATGATCCAGCACCAGCCGCCATGGCACCAGAGGCTGGTCAAACCTCCGTTGTTGGCCGGTTTGGACAGTGCTGCATCAGGTCTCGACCGACGTCTCGACAGTCAGGGCTGCTTCGACGGGTGTGAAGATGTCAACATCGACCCCAGGCGCCCGAATCGTCACAATCAGGGCGTACCGAGCCAGAGCGTCGACGCGTTCCAGGTAAGGCTTCTCCTTCCACCAGCCCCCGACCGGGAACACGCCGATCGCGTCACGCTCGGCGAGATCGGCGGCGCTGCCCGACCAGAAATCGGCGTGCAACGAGCCGCGATCGCGGAAGGTGCCGAGCAGCCACTCTTCTCCGCCTCCAGCAGGCGCCCCTTCCTCCTCGTCCCGAGCGGCCTGATTGATGCGGGCTCGGAATTCGTCGACTGTCTCGGTCGCTGACTTTACTCTGAACCGAAGACCATGGGACGCGTAACGATGCCGGCGGGTCCATCCGCGTTCACCGGGGTTGGGTTCGATGAAATAGGACAGCGTGACGCGGAGCTCGACCTGGGCAGCGCCGAGCGCCGCGAGCTGCTCCTTCGGCCAAGGCAGGCGATGCAGCTTCATGTCACGCGTTTTGGCAGCCGCGCCGCCCTCGCGCTGGAAAGGCTGAAGCTCATCTTCAACGATAAGCGTGAGGTCGTTCACCGTTGACAGAAGCGCGCGCCCAAGATCTGGCACGCCATAACCATAGCGCCGCACGAGCGCCTGGATCTCGCCCTTCGCTCCGTTGCACGCATCGATGCGTGCGCGCATCGCCGGAGTCCATTCGGCCGAGTGGACGATCAGGGCGCGAACCGTTTCAGGCCACAGCTCGGGGCGCGCTGATAGAATTAGTCCCGCCATCCGTGCGGCATGGGCCGTTGCCGCGCTCGTATCTCCGAGGGTGGTGAAGTGGCGCAGTTCGGGTCGATAGAAAGTGGTCAATATCTGCAGATCGTCGATCGGCTCGCCAGGCAACACACCGTCATGGGCGAGATTGCCGCCTTCGAAGACGACCTCGGGCTTCACCGGCCACTGCCTGTCCCAAACGACCGAAGTGCGACTGCGCGGCGAGAGCTCGCCCACCGGCGCGATCGGAGCGTAGCCCGCAAAGTCGGTGTCAATGATATCGACCTTTTCTGTGAAAGCGCCGACCGTCAGCGCATTCCAGGCCTGAGAAGGATCATCGACTGCTTCCAGATCGTTGCGCGTCAAATGCTCGGCCGGCATGAGGTCATCGCCGATGTTGCCGGCAGAGAGAACGATCAAGCGTCGCTGTTCCTCTTCGAAACAGAGTTGGTCGATAGCGGCAGACCACGATGTGGGCCTTCCACGCGCCGGACTGGCGCTTGTCACAGCCATTGCGATCGCGCGGCGGCGCTCCGGCGCCTGCACCTCGGCGCGGGCGATCGCTTCCGCGGTGATCGCGCCATAGAGTTCTGGATCGTTTGCCTCGTCTTCTGGCGGAAGGATACGAACACTCTCCAGCCGAAAGGGCAATGAACTGGATCGCCTCCGACCAGGAGCGGGACCAGATCACCGTACAGGCCGACACCTGCCATTCGCGTCCCGTGGCCGCTCCACGCAGGTGTGTCGTCGCTGCCCCATGCCGGTTTGACGGTGTGCCAGTCTTCAACGGCAAGTGCGGGTTCGATCAACGGGTGGGTGCGACGCACGCCGCTGTCGAGAATGCAGACCGCAATATCGGTTTGAGGCGGTCTGACGCGCCCGAGAAGCTCGTCGCTCCAGTCCCTTTGCTCCGCGCCGCCAAGGCCCATGAAGAAGGACGGCGTATCCTTCGCGCGCCGCAGCTCGGCGACGACATCGCTGTGCGCAATCATGCGGTCGAGCATTGCCGTGCTGGCGAGTGCCAGCATGACCACCCGCTCCGGAAACCTGACCGCATGCGTGCGCAAAGTGATGTTCAGGGCTTCGGCAATGTGCTCGAAGTTCTCGCGGCGACCGTCGCGCAGCCAGACTTCCCACCACACCTGCTCGTCAGCGGCCTGGGGGAAGAGGTCGTCGTGGTCGGTAAACAACAATCGTGCAGTCGCCAGCCTGACTGTCTCCATGCGGGAGACGAGCGGCTCGTTGCGCGGTCTGCCGCGGTCAGTGTCAACGTCTCGATACGCCTCGACTTTCCGCAAATAATAGGCTTGCGCGCTTTGCGGCAGGAACACCGACGCTGTGATGGGAGCACCGGGTTGAGTTGGCTCATGGACGGCGACCAGCTCCATGTGCTGGCGACGATCGGCCAACTGGTCGAGGGCCGCCCGTCCGGACATGGGCAGATCGATCTCGAGATAAAAGCCAGGCGTGCCGACCGACAGCTGGGGGTCACGCGCCGCAATCTGCTGGCGTGCACTTTCGACCGCTTGTTCGATGGATTGCGTCAAGGCCGCAGCATGCGACGCCCGATCACGCGCCGGCAGCGGCGGTGCATGTATAAGTTGGTTGGGCCGCCGATAGGCTTCCCGAATGCCGTTGTTGCGAAGGTGGATATGGGCGCGGTCGCGCGGAAAATCGTCTGCCATTATGATCTGTGCTGTCGCTACTCAGACAGCGAAGCCTGCCGGCGTTCCTTCAGAGCGTCGATGAGCGCTTCCGAGGTGATCCGCTTTCCCCCCCGCAATATGATGGTTTTTGCAGCGTCGTCGGCCGCGCGGGTGATCTCGGCCTGCGACAGTCTCTCTGCCTGAGAGATCGCCTCGTTCCAGGCAAGCCCTCTGGTGTCGAAGCGGTCGAGTCGAGCCCGAAGCAGCGCCTCGATAATCGGCCGATCGGGCACGGCGTATTCGATGACATCGTCGAAACGGCGGAACAAAGCTCTGTCGAGCAGCTCGGGATGATTTGTTGCCGCAATAATCAGGCTGTGGCTGTCGTCTTGCTCGAGAAACTGCAGAAACGAATTCAGCACGCGCCGAATCTCGCCAACATCCTGGCGTTCGCCTCGACGCGCGCCGATGGCATCGAATTCGTCAAAGAAGTAGACGCCCCGCGTCGCCTGCATTGCATCAAAAACAAGCCGCAGCTTTCCGGCAGTCTCTCCCATGAACTTGGTGATCAAACCATCGAGGACGATCGTGAAAAGGGGCAGATGAAGCTCCCCGGCCAATGCCGATGCGGTCATCGTCTTGCCTGATCCTGGCGGGCCGACCAGAAGCAGTTTGCGACGGGGAACAAGCCCGTGCTCGCGCAAGCTTGCTTGTTGGCGCTGCTCTCCCAGCACGCGGTGCAGGCGCGAGCGCAGACTGTCCGGCAAAATCATGTCGGTCAGTCGCAGGTCCGGATAGCGCACATGCAGGAGCCCTGCGAGCTCGCCCTTTGGCTGAAAAAGGGGAACCGGCCGACTGCTCTTGGCAATCCGGGCGTCCCTGCTCTTGGCTGCGTCGACCAGATCCTTGAGCTCCTGAGCAAGCTTGCCATGGCCTTGACGTGCCTCATGCGCAGCAAGCTGCATCGCGATAGAGAGGAAACGATCCTCGTCGCCGGCAATGTGGCTTTTAAGCAGCGTCACGATATGGCGGGCCGTGGTCATGGCTCTCTTCTGGGGTATCCGTTTACTTGGCGAAGCGCATGCAACCTAAACGCTTTCAACGGCGATTTGTATCGCGCAATGGTGTTTTTTCTCTTGCCGATGTTCGCCCGTGGCAACTTCAGCGGTGAACTGTTGCGCCGCGGTCATAGGCCAGCCGGAATAACGCCGGCCAGCAGACAACAGTCCGCATCTTCGAGCGCTCGAAGTCTGGCCACTCACGCAGCGTGTCGGGTCCGAACGCTCCAAAGCCGCCCCGCCTGGCAGGTCCATGCGACCGATTGCGGTCGTGCGGCCATAAGGTCTACGCGGGCTCGCATGGCTGCCCGCGCCGCTGGCTAAAAAAGCTGTACACCATCTCACGAAACACCAGGTCCGCTCCTTTGCCGGCCGACGGTCCATGAAATCCCCTCCCCACTCACGACACCGGAGACCTCCTTGCCCACATGGCGCTCAAGCACCGGCCGCCATGGCACCAGCGTGAACTCGCGCGACTTTTCAACGACGGCATATTTTCCGCTGGCAAGCTCGACGGAGCGGCGGAGCGTACCCTCTACTCGTCCTCCGGATCGCGCTTCGGCATAGGGCAGGCCAAGTTCCTCCGACAGTTGGCCAGCAACACGGTTCAGTTCTCGCTGGCGCAGGATCGAAAGCATGTTGGCTCGATAGACGATCCGATCCTGTTCTTCATGCGCGAGGCCTTGCGCGATCAGCCACTGCCGCCGGCGAGCTTGCGCCTCTCTCACGTCGCGGCCGAAGCCGGATCCGTGCAAAGGCTCGGGTCTATCGGCAACCAGCTCCCGGTCGAGCCAGGTGGCGCCGTTGAAGCTGACGTGTCGCTCCAGCGCCATTGAGGAGAGCTTGTCGGCAACGACAGGCTCGGCCCTGGCCCGCTGGCCCTCATAATTCGCGACGCGATCGAGATGGTCCGGCGCGATGAGCCAGGTGCCGTTCGGCTCTCGCTCGACGCCGCCGGTCGCGCGGCGGATCGCCTCCAGCCGCCGCACATGCGTTCGCGCAAAGCTCTCGGTGGCGGATGGGTCATGCTTCAGGTGCATATCGACGTCGTAACGGCCGCCATGCGCTGCGGCGATTTCGGCGATGGTACGATCGACCTGCCTCGGCTCGGTGTTCCTTGGCGCGACACGCACGATGCAGCCATTAGGCATCGTTTCCATCGCCTCGCCTCTACCGATGTCGATCCAATGGCTCTTACCGTCGACGGCGTCGACGATCATGTAATGGCGGTCATTGATCTCGTCGGCCAGTCCACGCGCGACAACGCGACCGACGAGAGACTGGACGGGCTCGCCGGCTCGATCGTGGATCACCCAGTCGGCGGCACTGCGGGCAAGCCCCTTGCCGGTCAGTTCGCGGTGCATGGTCTTGATGATGTCGCCGCGTTCGCCGGTGCGGCGCAGCGTGGCTTCGAGCTCATCGTCGAGGCGCCAGGAGCCAGCGCCGACCTCCGCGGCCAGACCCATCCGCTCGAGCTTGCGCAGCCGTCCCTGGTGCAGCGTCTGGCGAATGGCGTCGGGACCGCCCGGCGAGACCAGGCCGTCATCATCACGCATGCTGAGCAGCCGACGGTCGATGCTGGTGAAGCGTTCCTGCTCCATTTCCCGGCGCAGGCGAAGCTCAATCTCGCGGTCGGTTCGCGGACCGAGATCGAGGCTGACCAGCTCGGCCGCCCGCTCGCGGATGCCAGATGAGATATATTCGCGCGCGATGACCAGGTTCTCGCCACGGTCGTCCCTGCCACGGACGATGATGTGGCTGTGCGGGTGGCCGGTGTTGAAATGATCGACCGCGACCCAGTCGAGCTTCGTGCCGAGGTCTTCCTGCATCTGCGCCATGAGCCGCCGCGTCAGCGCCTTGAGGTCGTCGTACTCGATGCCGTCTTCGGCAGCGACGATGAAGCGGAACTGATGGCGGTCGCCGTCCGCGCGATCGATGAACGCCTTGCCGTCGACGCGGCCGCTGTCGGCGCCGTAGAGCTCGCCAGGTTCACCTTCGCGGGTGACGCCGTCGCGCTGAAGATAGCGTAGATGGGCACGCGCCCCGTCCGCGCCCTTGCCGGCGAGCTTGACGACCCGCGCCTTGACGATCACCCGGCGCTGGCGGAAGGCGGCATACCGGTCGCGCGATTTCAGCAGTGCGGCGGCCGCCCCGCCGCGCCCTGTCCGGCTTCCGGTGAAGCGACCACCGCGTTGCGGCCGGCCGCCAGCCCGGTTGATCGCCGCACGAACCTGGCCGGCATAGCGTTTGCCGGCCTTCGAGCCGCGCGACCCGATTTTGCCGAGCTTCGGCCTGAACTCGTCATCCTTAATGCGAGCCTCCCAGACATATCAAGCAAAATCAGATACTTACACGTCCAACCCTCTTGGCACCGGCGGCAGCCTCCCGGAAAAACGATGTGCAGACAAAGATTTAACCGCCTCCTGGAGGCGGTACCTTTATCTTGCCTTACGCGCCCAGCCCCGCCAGACGCGCCCCCGTCCGCCCATGGCTAACGCACCGGCTCCTTCGGCTGCGCGCCGTCCTTGCCGAGCGGCACGAAGAGATCGCCGTTTCGCACGCCTGAGTGAACACCGTCATGAATGAAGAACAGCGACCGTCCGAGAGGAGCGATTTGCGCCTTTGGAGCGACAGATTGGCTTTCGAACGCCTCGATGTCGGCCGCCGAAACTCCGGCCGCCTTGAGTTGGTCGAGGTACTCGACGGTCTCTTCTGGCAGCGGTTTGCCACGCTTCAAATGCTCGTCGTAGCGCTCGGGACCGGCATTGTAGGCGCCAAACAGGCCAGGAAATCCGAAGCGGTCATACATGGCGCTGAGATAGGCCGTGCCGGCCAGGATATTGTCGCGCGGATCGTGCGGGTTAGGCCCAAGGCCGTGTTCGACCCGCATCTCCTCATAGGTGCCGGGCATCACCTGCATGAGGCCCATGGCGCCGGCGCGGGAGGTGATGGGGCGGCCGTCGCGCATCGTCTTGCCGCCGCTTTCGGCAGCCATGACGGCATAGATCCAGGCTTGGGGAATATGGAAGCGCCGGCTTGCTTCCGATACCAACGTCTGCCACTTTCGCAGCTGCGGACTTTGGGAGATGGCGACCGGCTCAGCGCCGGTCGAGGCGGAACAGGCGCATGGCGCAATGGCGATCATGCCCAACAAGAGGAGGGTCACTCGGTCCATAGCGGTACGAGCCTCCCGATGACATTTTGAGTGGGAACAGGCCCGAAATAGCGGCTGTCGAAGGAGCGGTTTTTGTCGCTGCCGAGCAGGAAAACCTCGTTATCCCCGAGCGCTCGGCAGCCGTTCCACCATGGCAAAGGTCGGCCTTCGGCGTCGATTTTGAGCCGGCGCGCGACGATGTCGCCGCCGATGATGATGGCGTCATTGAAGGCGCAGACATTATCGTCCGGCAGCGCTGCAAGACGTTTTGCCAGCGGCACATTGCGAGGCAGATAGCTGCGCTCGGCGGCGAGATACGCCGCGTATTCAGGCGGGCGCACGAGCACGAGATCGCCACGCGCCAGCGCTCCCGCAGCGATGCGGTAAAGGCCGATCGGCGCGCTGGCCGAGGCGTTCCAGACCAGCCAAGGGGTGGGCTTTCCCAGCGCCGTGAAGCCCAAAAGACCGAGACCGGCCGCGGCCAAGGCGACCGTCTTACGGGCTCGAACACGCCTCAGGCGGCTGCCGATCAGATGGATGGAAGGGCGCCGCCTCATGAACGGCCTCCCGTGCCGCCCTGGCCGGAACCGGCCTTGCCATCGCCGGCGGTGGAGTGCTGCGGGTGTCCTTTCGACCAATGGTCGAGTTCGTCGATGTGATAGCGGACATAGCGGCCGTGCTTGCGGAATTTCGGGCCGCCGCCCTTGAGCCGCATCTTTTCGAGCGTGCGCTGGGAGAGCCCGATATAGAAGGCGGCTTGGGCTGTGCTGAGAAACGGGCTGCCCTTTTTCGCGCGGGCCGCGCGTTCGTTTTCGTCGTCCATGATGATCCTCGTTTCGCTTCGGACAAGCGAGGGGGAGGATGGGCGAGGGAGATCGTCTCGGGGACGGGCGAAGAGTCGGGGGAGAGTTTTCGCCGCCCTTTTAGGGCGGACGGGGTTTGGGTGGAACTCCTGGGAATGAGCCCCACGCCGGGGCTGCGGCGCGAGGCTCTATCTCGGCCGATCAGTCGGCCGGGTTCCAGATGATGGCGTAGGTGTCGTCATCGTCCTGGCCGGCGGCGCGGCCGAGATTGGCGTAGAGCTTGCGCGGTCCGAACTCCGGCGCTGCAATCGACAGGCTCACATAATCCTTGCCGGAAGTCTCGCCGGTGCGGATCCAGCCGGCGCCAACTTCGACCCCTTGCGTAAGCACCCGGAAGTCGGGATGGTTATCGGCGCTCTTGGCCTGGTTGGGGACGATATCGATGTCGGCGCGGACGCTGAGCGTCTTGAGCTGGCCCTTGTAGGCGCCGTTTTCCTGCTTGTTGACGTAACCGATCGCGGTCATTTCGAAGTCTCCTTTTTTGCTTTCGCCGGGGACCATCCCCTGCGATGGCGCACCGTAATGGGCGCGTCAGGACCGCCTGAACCCGACAGGGCCGCAGCGACAGCGAAGGACCCGAGCGGGCAGCTTTTTTGTGAGCGAAGCGGCGCGAGGAAGCCGCCGCAGGCGGCGGGGAAAAAAGCTGATGGCGAGGGTTTCGGGCGGCCGGACCCGCCCATAGGTCGACAAGCCAGCCGCAGGGATGGTCCTTGGAGAGAGCATGGAGACCGCTCGCCAAGTGCGGTCTGTCAGCCAAGCAGGACGCCGGGAATGAAACGGCCTGCAAAGATGCTGCGCCCTTATGCCGGATCGAGATCGTGCCAGCGGGTCGGGCGCCAGAGCAGACATCCGGCATGGTGCGATCGATGAAAGCAGGGCTCGCCAGCGGGAATCTGATACGCGAAGGGGCCAAAGCAAGGCTGGATGAGAAGCCGGTGCTACCTGCAGGTCCAGTGTCAGGCGGCGGCGCTCGGGAAGCCGCTACGCAACGTGACGCGCTCTTATGAGACGAACAGACCGGCCCCTAATCGATCGACCGGTGGGCGGCGCGAAACGCGTCATGCCTGTCCGAAAGCTGACAGTGGCAGAAGACGCATGTCGGGTTCCGCACAATCGACCATGCTGGATTTGTGGAGGTTTTCAGGGAGAGCCATGCGTTCACTACCCAGTGAGCTTTGGCACGGCGTTTGCACTTGAGATGTGGCAACACGGATCGAAGGTTGACTGCATGCACAAGCGCGAGATGAGCAATGCTCTCCTTTCCTGGAGGCTTGGCAGCAGATTCGATTGTGACGTTGCGAGGAGCTTCAGCCGCATCGCGGCGGAAGTGATCTCAAATCTGGAAGGCACCGTTGGGGCCGCAGCCATCAAACACATCTTTCTCTTTTTCGCAGCGCTCGTCTTCAGCGCGATGCGGACTTCTTCGCGTCGACGGCGGCCGAAGGTGGAGAAGGGCTCGACTTGCAAAAAGGAGTTGTCAATGACGTCTTACGTTCGCACCAACAGCCCGGCGCAGGTGCGCTCACTCTCCACCTTTGGCAAGCATCTGCAAAGGAGCGTGCTGACGGCGGCGCTGCTTGCCGCGGCTTCGACGGGAAGTGAAGCGCAGCCCTATGTTCGTGCTGACGGCAGCACGACTGGCGACTTGGAAGCGGCGCGCGCAAGTTGGCGTCATGACGCCGAATTCAACGGAAATGTGGGGCTCGGAGCCATCAACGCGGATGCCGCGTATGCGTTGGGCTTCACCGGGAAGGGGGCCAGAGCTCCTCGCCTGCCCTCGTCCGTCTTGACGAGTGCCCGCTTACAGCCTACCTCACTATCGCGTTAGCACTCGTCCATCGCGAGTGCTAACAAAAACCCCTCAACATCCGCACCAGGGAAAAATCCGAAAATGGCAAAGTCGAAGTTCCGCCCGCTTCATGACCGCGTGGTCGTACGCCGGGTTGAATCCGAATCCAAGACCGCTGGCGGGATCATCATCCCCGATACGGCAAAGGAAAAGCCGCAGGAAGGCGAGATCATCGCCGTCGGCTCCGGCGCCCGCGACGAAGCTGGCAAGCTCGTCCCACTGGACGTCAAGGCCGGCGACCGCATCCTGTTCGGCAAGTGGTCGGGCACCGAAGTCAAGCTCAATGGCGAAGACCTTCTGATCATGAAGGAATCCGACATCATGGGCATCATCGGCTCATATCAGGCCCTTTCGTCAACTGAATTCCCGGGCTCGATTGAAGCCCCTGCCAGGAGCTAAAAATGGCTGCCAAAGACGTAAAATTCTCCCGCGATGCCCGCGAGCGCATGCTGCGCGGTGTCAACATCCTCGCCGACGCAGTGAAGGTCACGCTCGGCCCCAAGGGCCGCAACGTCGTCATCGACAAGTCGTTCGGCGCA
>NZ_NPKI01000051.1 GCF_002284565.1 Mesorhizobium mediterraneum
CTGGCCCTGGTCGAGCAGCTTGCGGAACATCTCGACGCCGGTGCAGGTCGTCTTGGTCGTCGGACGGATGCCGATGATCTCCAGCTCCTCGCCGACCTTGACCACGCCGCGCTCGACGCGACCGGT
Source organism: Mesorhizobium mediterraneum (assembly GCF_002284565.1). GTDB lineage: Bacteria > Pseudomonadota > Alphaproteobacteria > Rhizobiales > Rhizobiaceae > Mesorhizobium > Mesorhizobium mediterraneum. The sequence goes on from NZ_NPKI01000051.1 coordinate 127, forward strand.
CACAACCGTGCCGCGGCCCGAGATCGAGAACACGTCCTCGATCGGCATCAGGAACGGCTTGTCCAGCGGACGAACCGGCGTCGGGATGTAGTCGTCGACCGCAGCCATCAATTCGCGGATCGCGTCCTCGCCGATCTTCTTGTCGGAATCTTCCAGAGCCGCAAGCGCCGAGCCCTTGACGATCGGAATGTCGTCGCCGGGGAACTCGTTCTTGGTCAACAGCTCACGCACCTCGAGCTCGACCAGCTCGAGCAGCTCGGCGTCGTCGACTTGGTCGACCTTGTTCAAAAACACCACGATCGACGGCACGCCGACCTGACGGGCCAGCAGGATGTGCTCGCGGGTCTGCGGCATCGGGCCGTCGGCGGCCGACACAACCAGGATCGCGCCGTCCATCTGCGCAGCGCCGGTGATCATGTTCTTCACATAGTCGGCGTGGCCGGGGCAGTCGACATGGGCGTAGTGGCGGGCAGCCGTCTCGTATTCGACATGAGCCGTCGAGATGGTGATGCCGCGCGCCTTCTCCTCAGGCGCCGCATCAATCTGGTCGTAGCGCTTGTATTCGCCAAAATACTTGGTGATCGCCGCCGTCAACGACGTCTTGCCATGATCGACGTGGCCAATCGTGCCAATGTTCACATGAGGCTTTGTACGCTCGAATTTACCTTTTGCCATAGTCTCTTTCCTTGGACGGCCTGGACCTTCAGTTCAGTCGAATGCGGGGCGATTAGCGACTACGGCCGAAAAACACAAGTGCCTTGTGGCCGAACGCATTTTCACTCGATCCCGAACCCATGATCCGATTTCAGGGATGTGACGCCGATATGGGAATGAGGCGACGCAAATGTAAGATGGACACCACCGCGGCCAGTCGCGACACAAACTCTTAATGAAAACGGGGGCAAGATAACGCCCGGGCACCTTGCGGCGCGGGCAAACGGGCACCATGCGGATAGCCGACTTCACGGCAGGAAAAAACCTGCAACGTCTTATCTATCTCGCCGTCTGCGGCTTGATCTTTGCCTATCTCTGCGTGCTTGTCATTGCGGTATTGATTGGCGATTGGCTATTCGACGCGAACGGACAGCCAATCGCCACCGATTTCCTGGCATTTTGGGGCGCTGGCAAGTTTGTTCTGCAAGGCCACGCAGCCGATGCCTATAACTTGGAAATGCACAAGAGCATCTCGTCCGCTGAAAGCGGCGCCGTTTTCAATGGCTATTATTCCTGGCAATATCCTCCAACTTTCCTGCTGGTGACCGCAGCATTGGCGCTGGTGTCTTATCCCGCCGCGTTGGTTTCATGGATGGCATTCGGGATAACGTTCTATGCCTTTGCCATACGGCTGATCGGGGAGACACGCCTTGCGGTTCTGGCAGCCATGGCCTGGCCTCCCGTGCTTTGGAACACAGCGGTCGGGCAAAACGGCTTCGTCACCGCTGCCCTGCTTGGCGCAGCTATCGCATCGATTGAAAAACGCCCGGCGCTCGCCGGCCTCTTCTTCGGTCTGCTTACCTACAAGCCGCAGTTCGGTCTGATCATACCCGTTGCCCTCATCGCTGGAGGCTATTGGCGGGTCATCGGATGGGCCACCATTTCCGCCACTGCAATGGCCGTGCTTTCCATCGCCGTTTTCGGCACGCAGATCTGGTCCGACTTCTTTGACACCGCCGCTAAGATAAACGGGATGATCCTCGTCGACGGCAGGGCCGATTTTTCAAAGCTTCAAAGCCTCTATGGCTTTGTCCGCGCGCTTGGCGGAAGCCTGACGACCGCATGGGTCGCGCAGGGTTTTCTCATCGCAGCCCTGGGCGCCGGCATCATCTGGATATGGCTTCAAAAAGGAGCTTTCCATGTCAAGGCAGCAGCTCTCGCGACGGCGACGATCCTCGGCTCGCCGTACGCGTTCATCTACGATTTCGTAGCCCTCGCCGTTCCGCTGGTGTTTCTGGGGAAAACAGGCTTTTCGGCGAAAGAGAGCGCCGTCGTGATCGCTGCAGGCATTCTGGTCGGCTGCGGTCCCTCGCAATACGCTCCCACCGCGTTCTTCTCGGCGCTGCTCGTGCTCAGCCTGGTGATCGGCCGTGCATTGCAGGTCTATGCCGTCCCGATACGTCCGGCGGTTTCGCGGGCCGGAATGGCCAGCGCGAACTGAAGCAAATCCTGCTCCCTTGCCCGTTGGCGCCCATTGCCGCCATCAACCAGGTCTGATTTCCTGATCCAATGCATTTCATTCCGATCGCCATCCGCGGCCCGCTGTTCATGATCCTCTCGACCGGGTCCTATGTCGTCAACGACACGATGATGAAGCTGGCGACGGTGGGGCTGCCACCCTATGAGGTGCTGTTTCTGCGCGGGACGGCGGCAACGCTGTGGGGCATCCCGTTGCTGTTTGCGCTGGGTTACGCCAAGCAGATCCCGCTGATCCTCGAAAGAAGAGTGTTACGGAGAAACCTGTTCGAGCTGGCGGCAATCCTTTGCTACGTGGTGGCGCTGGCCAACATGCAGATCGCCGATTCGACCGCCTTGGGGCAGATCACTCCCCTGCTCATGCTGATTGGCTCCTCTGTCCTGTTCCGCGAACGGATCGGAGGGCTGCGCATGGCGCTGATCGGGCTCGGCTTCATCGGTGCGGTGATGGTGGCGCAGCCGACCATGCAGGGTATCTCGGTCTACGCCTTGCTGGCGCTCGGCAACGCGGCATTCGCCGCCGCGCGCGATCTCGCCGGGCGGCGGGTCGCCGCCGATGTGCCTGGAATGATCGTCGCAATTTCTGCGGTGGTGGTGGTGCTGGTCGGCTCAGGCGTCGCGCATCTGATGTCCGAGCGTTGGGTGATGCCCGAGACGCATCATCTGCTGCTGATGGCCGGGGCCGGATTGTTCCTGATCTTCGGCCACTTCTTCATCTTCATGGCCTATCGCGTCGGGCCAACCGGCGTGGTGGCGCCGTTCTATTACTGCTTCACCGTCTGGGCAGTCATTTCGGGTCTGGTGGTGTTCCAGCAATTCCCGAACGCGCTGGCGATCAGCGGCATCCTTCTGGTGGTGGCCAGTGGGCTGACCATCGTATCGCTCGACGAGCGCAGGCGCCGGCTGACCGTGGTCGCCTAATTCAAGCAGTGGTCACCGCTAGAATGGAGAAGCCCGTGACAAGTCAGGAGAACGCCAGCAACCGCATGCTTGCCGGGAAGTGCCTGTGCGGCGCCGTGCAATACGCGGTGGCCGACGAGTTCATCTACGCCGCCAATTGCCACTGCTCGAACTGTCGGCGCACCACCGGTTCCGCCTTCAAGCCGTTTGCCGGCATCGAGCGTGAGAGGCTGAGCCTGACCAAAGGCGAGGACAATCTCCTGATCTTCGGCGAGGAGACCGTCCATGACACCCATTGCAAGACCTGCGGCTCATTGCTCTATTCGGTCGTCCGCGACGGCGCTTTCGTGCACGTCGCCATGGGAACCCTCGTCGACGAGCCGGCTATCCGCCCGACGCATCACATCTTTGTCGGCTCCAAGGCGAAGTGGTTCGCAATCACCGACGACCTGCCCAAATTTGAAGAGCATGTGGTGAACGCCGAAGGTGCTGACGGATAACCGGCACAGACCGGCAGCTAGAGAATTATCCTCGGCTCGATAAGCGAGCGCTTGGACATGAAGTGAAAGAGATTGCGCGGTGTTCGGGGATAGATGATCCGGCCATCGCGCAAGGCTCCCGGATCGCCGAAAACATGCAGCGTCGAGGGATCATCGGCATCGCCTTCAGGAATGCCTCCCCATTTTTGCGGATCGTAGTAATCGACGAGAAATCCATAGTCGTAGCGGCAAAACCGCATCGCCTTGGCCAACGCCGCCGGCGACAGGTCCGAAGGGCTGATTTTCCTGCCGCCGACCTGCAGCCGTGGCAGGTCGAATACCCGTCCGCTTACAGAGGATAGAAACGCCTCCACTCTGTCCATCTGCTCGAATTTGAAGACATGTTCGAAGAGGAACAGGCTGCAGCCGGTAAAATAGCGCGGCGACGCCACGTGGAACTGGATCTCCCAGGAGCAGGCGCAGTATTTCTCGATGTTGAAAATGAACGTATCGAAGTCCGGATCGACCGGAATGCCGAGCCTTTCAAGCTTCTCCCTGTCCACCTCCGGTCTGGTCAGAACCCGAGTGTCGGAGATCCTGCTGGAATAGGCGGAGAGAAGCCGCTCCAGGGGATCGCGGACGATCGTGAACCGGCCCTTGTGTCCGTCATATGTGGGAAAGAAAGGGTCGACGTAGTTTGTCGCCAAATGGCCGTGAACGTCATTGTCGGGGTCGAACCCGGAGAGCGAGCCTTCCTTTCCGTCGAGCGCCATAAGCGCATATTTGACGCTGCTGCTGCCGCTCTTCGGGATGGGATAATAGGTGATCGCGAGTTCTTTTATTTCAATCGCCATTGCCGACTGCGCCCGACATCGCCCATCCCGCCCAAATCCGTGCCGGAAATTCCCTATCAGAGTTGCCCGCTTGCCTCTAGCCAGGGACAAGCGGGCCGCAGCCCGGTATCCTGCCCCAGGCGACAAGTGCAAAAGCGCCGAACGTTAGAAACGCTCAACCAAATTATCGTTTCGTTTTCGCATTCTCTGTCAAAGAAACTATAGTGATCGCGTTTGCCAGATTTGTTGCGGGGATTTTCTGTGGCATTGCCGCCGGACTGGACGCCCAACGTTCCGATGAAGCGGGTCATTTGCCATTGGACGGCAGGCTCGCATTCGGCAGGCGAGACCGACAAGGACGTCTATCATATCCTGGTCGAGGGGAATGGCGGCCTCGTCAGGGGCCGGCCTTCCATCACGCTCAATTCCGGCAGGGTGAAATCGGGATACGCAGCTCACACCCTCAACTGCAACAGCGGCTCGATCGGGGTTTCTCTCTGCTGCATGGCCGGGGCGGAGGAAAGACCATTCAATGCCGGCCAATACCCGATGACGAGGACGCAGTGGGATGCGCTGATCGTTGTCGTCGCCGCGCTTTGCAAATACTATCGCATCAAGGTCACGCCCAAAACGGTTCTTTCGCACGCCGAGGTCGAGCGCAATCTCGGCATCGAGCAACGCGGAAAATGGGATGTTAGCCGCCTGCCCTTTGACCCGACGGTCGTCGGCGCGAGGGCCTGTGGCGACCGGCTGCGCCAGCAGGTCATGGCGGCGATGGGGTCGATGCCCGACCTGCCTGTCAGAAGCGGCCGTGACGCAGCTCTGGAAACTGCTTTCAGACGTCTGCTCGATGAATTGTGGCCAATCCTGGCCAGAGGGCTCGAAGCTGGCTTCAACACGCTGGTCCGAGAAATCCTCAAAAGGATCAGGTAGGACGTTTCAGCGCCCGCGCCGCACCGTCGCACGGGTAATTGGACGAGAAGTCGCGGCTTCCCAGAGCGGAAAGCCGCGATATCGGATGGACCGAAAGCGGCCGGCCAGAACACGTCAGGCGGCCCGCCGAGGCCGCCTTACCTGTTGGCCTTTAATCTCTAAAGAGCCCGGTTCCCGGTGAACTGGTGATAGGCCCACAGAACGACCACCGATCCCAGCACGGCGACGATCAGGCTGTAGATGTTGAGGCCGGTAACGCCTGACGCCCCAAAGGCGCTGAAGATCAGGCCGCCGACAACAGCGCCGACGATCCCGAGTATGATATCAAGAACAAGGCCCTGCCCGCTCTTGTTGACGATCTTGCTGCCTATAAAGCCGGCTATGACGCCAAGGATGATCCAGCTTAATATTGACATTTTCCTCTCCATTCCCCGCAGCCGATTACTTCCACATTATTAAGCAAAGCTCAAGCCAACTTGAAATTCATGATTACGGAAAGCTCAACCAGCTTGAAATTCGACCCGAATGGGTCATTGTGGAGATGGGACGGGCAACATTGACATGGAGATCCACAATGGGACTGTTTGACAATGCCGTTCCCGGCGGTAACGTCGCCAAGCCGCTGATGATCGCGCTCGGTGCGCTGCTGGTTGGAAAAATGCTGAGCGGTGGAAGTTCCGCCCAGACCGATCCGGCCCAAAGCACCGCCCCCGTGCCGCCTGATACAACCGCATCCGCCGACGGTGGCTTGCTCGGCGGACTGGGCGGCCTGCTCGATAAGCTGAAAGACGCCGGCCACGGCAATGCCGCCGATTCGTGGGTCGGCACCGGGCAGAACCAGCCCATCCAGGCCAACGATCTGGGCAATGCGTTGGGCCCGCAGGTCATTCGCGAGATCGCGCAAAGGACAGGGCTGAACGAGCAGGACTTGCTCAAGCAATTGTCCGCGGCTTTGCCGGGTCTCGTCGACCAGATGACGCCGAACGGGCAAGTGCCGCAGCAAAATCAACTCGCGTCGATATTGAACAGGTTCACCAGTTAGGCAGGCAGCTCACCGCGCATCCGTTGGACGCGCTACGAAGCTTCAACACGTCGAATTTTTGATTTGCGGATGATCCCGTTCGCAGGCGCGTTTCAACTTGCGCTGAGCATGGATTCGGGATGATGCGCGAAGCCCTACGGAGCAGCGAATGGAAATCTGGAGCGGGTAGCGGGAATCGAACCCGCGTATTCAGCTTGGAAGGCTGCTGCTCTACCACTGAGCTATACCCGCGCCTTTCAGTTAGGCATCGGCCGAAAACCGCTATGCACTTTTCGATCCGATGCTTCCGCGTTTCAGGGCTTCCGGGCCGGCAGTGGTGGAGAGGGTTGGATTTGAACCAACGTAGGCATAGCCAACGGATTTACAGTCCGTCCCCTTTAACCACTCGGGCACCTCTCCAGTCTGCCGCCGGAGCCATGCAACGAGGCATCGACGCGTCGCAACCGCCGTAGCAGCCCTTCGCGAAGCGCCTTATGGCGGCAGCGCCCAAAACTGTCAACCGCAACATCCCGGCAAAACGCGCTGAATTTGATGCCTCGCCCGACAAGCAGGTTCGGCGGCTGTATCCATACGCAAACGACACGGCTATAGAACCGGCCATGAGCAACGACAACAAGCCCAAGACCCCAAAAGACACCCACTACGCCAAGCTGCGCCGTGCGCATCGAGACGAGAAGAGCGGCGGCGCGCCGGCGTTCAGGCCGCGCCAGCCGGTGCCGCCGGGTGAGACCGCCGCGGACGGCCTGGTGAGGCTCTACGGCCTGCATACGGTGCGGGCAGCACTCGACAATCCGCGCCGGCGGATCAGGAAGATGCTGGTGACGCGCAATGCCGCCGAGCGGCTGGCGATCGCCGACCTCGCCGCCCTGCCCTTCAAGGCAGAGCTGGTCGAACCGAAGGATATCGACAAGGTCACCGGCTCCGATGCCGTCCATCAAGGTGTGCTGATCGAAGCCGAGCCGCTGAAGCCCAAGCGCCTCGATGCGCTCGGCGATACGACGCTGGTGCTGGTGCTCGACCAGGTCACCGACCCGCACAATGTCGGTGCGATCTTGCGCTCGGCAGTCGCCTTCGGCGCCGGCGCGCTGATCACCACGGCGCGCCACAGCCCGCATGAATCCGGCGTGCTGGCGAAATCGGCCTCCGGCGCACTGGAGCATATCGACCAGATCGAAGTGAAGAACCTCGCCGACGCGCTCGGCCAGTTGCACGAGGCCGGCTTCCAGACCATCGGCCTCGATTCGGACGGGCCGGCGGAACTCGAAAAGAGTTTTTCGGGAGAAAAGATCGCATTGGTGCTGGGCGCCGAAGGCAAGGGCCTGCGCCAGAAGACGCGCGAGACGGTGACGACGCTCGCCCGGCTCGACATGCCCGGCGCCATCCGCTCGCTCAACGTGTCGAATGCTGCGGCGGTGAGCCTTTATGCGGCGAGGAAGTTTTTAGGGCAGTAAGGGAATAGGGCAATAAGGCAGTATGTTTCGCTCAGAGTGGATCCACCCTACTGCCCTACTGCCCTACTGCCCTAACCCATGCCCCGCCATCCTCTCCAGCGCCCTGACCAGCGCCGAGTGATCCTCCTTGGCGCCGCCATTGGCCGCGCAGGAGTTGAACAATTGCTGTGTGGTAGAGGTGTTGGGTAGCGCGACGCCGAGCGCCTTCGCGCCTTCAAGAGCGAGATTAAGATCCTTCTGGTGCAGTTCGATGCGAAAGCCCGGCGCGAAGCTGCGCTTGATCATCCGCTCACCATGCACTTCGAGGATGCGCGAGGCGGCCAGTCCGCCCATTAGCGCCTGCCGGACCTTGGCCGGGTCGGCACCGGCTTTTGAAGCGAAAACAAGGGCTTCGGCGACCGCTTCAATGGTCAGCGCGACGACGATCTGGTTGGCGACCTTGGTGATCTGGCCAACGCCGTTCGGCCCGACCAGCGTGATGTTCTTGCCTATTTTCTCGAACACCGGCCTGGCGCGCTCGAAAGCCCTTTCCTCGCCGCCGACCATGATGGTCAGCGATGCGGCCTTGGCGCCGACCTCGCCGCCGGACACCGGCGCGTCGAGATAGTCGCAGCCAAGCGCATTGATTTTTCTGGCGAATTCCTTCGTTTCGATCGGCGAGATCGAGCTCATATCGATGACCAGCTTGCCGCCGGACAGACCCGAGGCGACGCCGTTGTTGCCGAACAGCACATCGGCCACCTCAGGCGTGTCGGGAACCATGGTGATGATGATGTCGGCCGTTTTCGCCACGACGTCATGGCCGGTGACGGTCTTCAAACCCTTGGCGACGAGATCGGCCGGCGGTTTCGAGCGGTGGTCGCTGGCGACGACGGTGTAGCCAGCGTCGAGCAGATGCCCCGCCATCGGCGCGCCCATGATGCCGAGGCCGATGAAACCGATGGTTTCCATTCATTTTCTCCGTCGTGTTTGCTTGTTAAGGCCGCGTTCCTTCGCGCCCCCCTCTGGCCTGCCGGCCATCTCCCCCACGGGTGGGGAGATTGGATGTCGCCGCCGCTTTCGCCAATTTTAGAGGTCGGGAAAGTTAAAAGCCGGCGCCGAAACTGCCGATCTCCCCACCCGTGGGGGAGATGGCCGGCAGGCCAGAGGGGGGCGCGAAGGGACTCGACTTCAATCGCGACTTCCTGCACCTACGCCGCCGCACTACCCTGCCCGGCCAAGTTCCGGAACCATCCGAGTCCGGCTTCCGTCCCCGCCTTCGGCTTGTACTCCGCGCCGATCCAGCCGGAATAACCAATGCGGTCGATGTGGTTGTACAGAAAGGGAAAATTGATCTCGCCCGTCCCCGGCTCATGACGGCCGGGATTGTCCGCAAGCTGGATATGCGCGATGCGGCCGAGGTTTGCCTCGATGGTGCGGGCGAGATCCCCCTCCATGATCTGCATGTGATAGATGTCGTATTGCAGGAACAGGTTCTTCGAGCCGACGCGGTCGATGAGCGCCAAGGCCTGATCCGAATAATTCAGGAAGAAGCCTGGAATATCGAGCGTGTTGATCGGCTCGATCAGAAGCCTGATGCCGGCCTGCTCCAGCTTCTCCGCTGCGAAAGCCAGGTTCTCGGCAAAGACATCTTCCAGCACGCTCCGTTCGACGCCCCGCGGCGCGATGCCGGCAAGGCAGTTGACCTGTTCGCAACCCAGCGCATGCGCGTAGGTGATCGCCTTGGCGACGCCTTGCCGGAACTCGGGAACGCGATCCGGCAACACGGCGATGCCGCGCTCGCCCTTGGCCCAATCGCCGGCCGGCAGGTTGAACAGCACCTGGGTCAGGCCGTTCTTCCTGAGCCTCGCGGCAACCACCTCCGGCGCATGGTCATAAGGACCGATATATTCGACGCCTTTGAAGCCGGCGCGGGCGGCGGCATCGAAGCGGTCGAGGAAATCGTGCTCGCCAAAGAGCATCGAGAGATTGGCTGAAAAACGCGGCATTCTTTTTTCTCCGGTTCCAGACCATGATCCCGAAAAGTGAAAACCGGTTTTCGGAAAGATCATGGTCAAACAAGAAGATAGAGCCCCATCCCAGCGGGATGGATCAGGCTCTAATCGAGCATCACGATCGCGGTCGGCGCGTCTTTGTGATGTTCGGCAAGCTCCTCGAACTCGGTGATCTTGTCGATTTCGGTGCCCATCGAAATGTTGGTGACGCGCTCGAGGATGAATTCGAGCACGACGGGAACCTGGTGCTCCTTCATCAGGCGCTGCGCCTGCTCGAAGGCGCCGGCGAATTCCTCAGGCCTGCGCACCCGGACCGCCTTGCAGCCCATGGCCTCGGCGACAGCGACATGATCGACGCCGTAGCCAGCCTCGGGATCGTCTTTGCGGTTGACGTTCTCGAAGGCGAGGCTGACCTCGAAATCCATCGAAAAGCCGCGCTGCGCCTGGCGGATCAGGCCGAGATAGGCATTGTTCACGACGACATGGATGTAAGGCAATTTGTGCTGCGCGCCGACCGCCAGTTCCTCGATCATGAACTGGAAATCATAGTCGCCGGACAGCGCCACGATGTTGCGCTGCGGATCGGCGGCGCGGACGCCAAGCGCTGCCGGCAGCGTCCAGCCAAGCGGGCCGGCCTGGCCGCAATTGATCCAGTTGCGCGGCTTGTAGACATGCAGGAACTGCGCGCCGGCGATCTGCGAAAGCCCGATCGTGGTGACGTAGGTGGTATCGCGGCCGAATGCCTTGTTCATCTCCTCATAGACGCGCTGCGGCTTCAGCGGCACCTGGTCGAAATGCGTCTTGCGCTTCATCGTCTTCTTGCGACCCTGGCATTCCCTGACCCAGCCCGACCAGTCGCGCAGTTTCTCCGCCGTCTTCCACTCGGTGGCGACGTCGAGCAGCATTTTGAGCGCCGCGCCCGCATCCGACACGACACCGAGATCCGGCGCGAAGACGCGGCCTATCTGAGTGGGCTCGATGTCGACATGGATGAATTTTTTGCCTCTGGTATAGACGTCGACAGAGCCGGTGTGGCGGTTGGCCCAGCGGTTGCCGATGCCGAAGACGAAGTCGGCCTCGAGCATCGTCGCGTTGCCGTATCGATGCGACGTCTGCAGCCCGCACATGCCGGCCATCAGCCGGTGGTCGTCGGGGATCGCGCCCCAGCCCATCAGCGTCGGGATAACAGGCACGTCGGTAACTTCGGCGAATTCGATCAGCAGGTCCGAGGCATCGGCATTGATGATGCCGCCGCCGGCGACGATCAGCGGTCTTTCGGCCGCGTTTAGCATCGCCAACGCCTTCTCCGCCTGGCTGCGCGACATCGCCGGCTTGAACGGCACCAGCGGCTCATAGGCATCGATGTCGAACTCGATCTCGGCCAGTTGCACATCGACCGGCAGATCAACGAGAACCGGCCCCGGCCGCGACGAGCGCATCAGGTGGAACGCCTTCTGCAGCGTCATCGGCACGAGATAAGGTTCCATGACGGTGACCGCCCATTTGGCGACGGGCGCAGCGATGGCGGCGATGTCGACGGCCTGAAAATCCTCCTTGTTGAGACGCGCCCGCGGCGCCTGGCCGGTGATGCACAGGATGGGAATCGAATCGGCCGCCGCAGAATAGAGCCCGGTGATCATGTCGGTGCCGGCCGGGCCGGAGGTGCCGATGCACAGCCCGATATTGCCTGATCCGGCGCGGGTATAGCCTTCGGCCATGTGCGATGCCGCCTCGACATGGCGCGCCAGGATATGGCGGATCGTGCCCCTCGCCTTCAGCGCCGAATAGAACGGGTTTATGGCAGCGCCCGGCACGCCGAAGGCGCAGGAAATGCCTTCCTTTTCCAAAACGAGAACCGCTGCGTCGACCGCGCGCATCCTGGCCATGTCAGCCTCCACGGAATTTGTTGATGGCCGAGAATGCCAGTGCGCCGACTATTTTTCAATTTTTTCAGAATATTTTTTCATTTCTAAGAAACGACCATTATTCGCTGATTTAATTAGCTTTTCCGTTTTTCATAATATTGTCATTGCCGAGCAGTGAAAAAGTTTTTCATTGCACATTTGGCGAAATTGCCAAGAATGCCGTCATGGAAACGACCGAAAAACGCCAGCGCGGACGGCCGCGCGCCTTCCACGGTCCATCTGAGGCGGCTTCGGTGCAGTCGCTCGATCGGGCATTGCGCATCCTGGCCATCGTCGCCGACGGCAGCGGCCTGTCGCTGAGCGAGATCGCCGCGCAGAGCGGCCTCGCAGCGTCCACCGCCTACCGCATGCTGACGACGCTGGAAAACCACGGCATGGTCGAGTTCGACAGCACCGACCAGCTTTGGTCGATCGGCGTCGAGACTTATCGCATGGGCGCGGCATTCCTGCGCCGCCGCAAGCTGGTCGACCGTGCCCGCACTGTCATGCAGGAACTGATGGAGAAGACCGGCGAGACCGCCAATCTCGGCGTCGCCGAGGATGATTGCGTCGTCTTCGTCAGCCAGGTCGAGACGCATCAGGCGATCCGCGCCTTCTTCCGGCCGGGCACGCGCAGCTCCTTCCATGCGTCGGGCATCGGCAAGGCAGTGCTGGCGCATCTCGAGCCGGAGCGCGTCGGCGCCATCCTGCGCCGGGCCGGGCTGGAGCGCTTCACCGAAAAGACGCTGTCCGACATCTCGGCGCTGGCGCGCAACCTGGTCACGATCAAGCTGCGCGGCTGGTCGGTCGACGACGAGGAGCGGCATCCCGGCATGCGCTGCGTGGCCGCCGCGATTTTCAACGAGTTCGGCGAGCCGATCGGCGGGGTTTCGGTTTCGGGACCGACAGTGCGGGTGACGACGGAGCGGCTGGCAGAGATCGGCCCCCTGGTGCGCGAAGCCGCAACGGAAATAACCAGGATGATTGGTGGTCTGCCGCCCCCTTCTTCACCAAGCCGCGCCGCCGAACCGGGTTCACTCTTCGACATTGGCGCAGCGCGCTCACCTTGACAGCCGCCCGGCTACGGCCAAGTTTGCGTCCACCTTCCGCCAGCCGACGCCCGAAAGACGCATGAGCCTCCAATCCGTCAAAGCCTTCTTCGCCGAATATGCCCCCGACATTGAGGTGATCGAAACGCCGACAAGCTCGGCGACCGTCGCGCTCGCGGCCGAGGCGCACGGCGTCGAGCCGGGGCAGATCGCCAAGACCATCTGCCTGCGCGTCGGTGACCGGGTCATGCTGGTCGTCGCCCGCGGCGACGCGCGCATCGACAATCGCAAATCGCGCGATGCATTCGGCGGCAAGCCGCGCATGCTCGATGCCGAGCAGGTGGCCGAAATCACTGGCCATCCGATTGGCGGCGTCTGCCCCTTCGGCCTCGCCTCGCCGTTGCCGGTCTATTGCGACGTATCGCTGCGCGTCTACGATCAGGTCGTGCCAGCGGCCGGCGCAACCAATGCAGCGGTGAAAATAGGCGTCGAGCGCATGGCAGCGCTGACCGGCGCCGAATGGTGCGACATCTGTCAGGATGAGCTAGGCCCCGGGCACCGCGCTCTTGGTCGATAAGTCGTAGAAATCAAGCAGCATCGCCAACCCAACTCCGCATGCGGTGAAGATGAGGCCGGCGATGAAGATGCGGGTGGCGCGTTCATAGACGCGTCGCTGTAGAGACGTTGTGTCGAGCAGCAACCGCAGCGCTCGTATCTGCAAGGCAATGCCTATCAAAATCGGCACGACGGCTGCCAGGTGATAGATTTCCCAAGGGAGCGGGTTGGCGGCCCAATGCGTGATGAAGCCCAGCGAGAAAGCCAGTAGAATGCCGACGGTGGTGATCGTGCCGTTGCGGAAATCCGTCTCAATCTGCTCTTCCTTGGGTTCGTGCTCGTCCAAGCGTCCCTCTCGGTCTGGTGCCTTCACCGCCAGACTAAGATGTCGAAAAATCCCTGTACATCCCTCGCTGGAACCGGTTGCGGTGCCGGGTTCAATTTTGAACCCAGTCAGCTGAATAAGGGGCAGGAGGTGCCCCTTATCCCTTGCCTGAAACGGTTCACCTCCCCTCAAAGCCGGCAGCGGTGACGGTAGCCGTCGTAGCCGACATAGGTGTCGGAGTACGGATCGTAGCTCTGATAGCGGTTGAGGCAGCGCCGGACGTGCCACGAACCGCCGTGTTCCTCGATATAGACGGTGCGAGGCTGGGCGAGCGCGCTACCGAGCAGGAAGCCGCCGACGCCGGCGGCAATGCCGATGCCAAGGTGCTTGTTGTGATGCTTGTGATGGGCGGCCGAAGGCTGAACGGTGCCGGCCAGCATGGCGGCGGCGACAGCGGTGGCGATGAGGCCGGAAACGATGGTGCGCTTGAACATGATGATCTCCTTGCTGCGTTGTGTGAGAGGCGATCCATCCGCCTCTTGACCATCAGTCGTTGCAGCAAGGAAAAAGGTTCGATGATTTTTTTGGATTTTTTCGAACGAAGAAAATCGACCGGTCTGACAAGGTTCGCTGTCAGCACGCAATCATGACCGGCAGGCGGCGCGGTCGACATCCCGGCGGGGAGGCCTCAGCCCATGCCGGTGATATGACGCAGCCAGAAGGCGAGCGCGATGAAGCCGATGATGGTGGTGACGCCGGTCCAATCGACATTGGCGCTCTTCAGATTCTTGACGAGCTTCACCAAGAGAATCCAGGCCACGACGACGACCAGGGCAATGACGACAAATCTGATCATGCGGCACCCTCGCCTATCCGATTGCACCTTCGATCAATATAGGAAGCGAATTGGCCGTTTTCAGGAGGACCGCGCCGGCCGCTCCGGCGGGTTCGCCGGCAACCGAAAACAGAGTTTTGTCTTTACTGGCGCAACAAATATGCTAACCGGAGCGCCGTGCCCTTGTAGCTCAGCTGGTAGAGCAGCGGTTTTGTAAACCGAAGGTCGGCGGTTCGATTCCGTCCGGGGGCACCAGAAACTCGAATAAACAAAATAAAATCAACGGCCTTGGTTTGGGATCATCCCAGATCGTTTGTCCGGGGGAACCAACCCCGCATCGTATTCGGTTCATGATCGGAACGCTACCAGTGCCAGTTCGGACAAACCACAATTGAGCCGAAGCAGGCTGTTGTCGCGATGGTGCTGGATGGCAAAAAGGATTTCGTCTTACCCGACGCTGTCAAAATAGAGGCGGAAGGAAGCCAATATAACTTCCGGCGATTGCCTTCCGAACAACTCTCGGAAGCCACGATCGAAATCTCGGGTTGCCATAACGGTCACCTTCAGCTTTGAACGCAACTCGTCGGATAACTAAGCTGGATTGAGCGTATACTGCTCGCGCTCATCGAAAGCCACGAACAGGCCCAGGGCAGCAGCTACTTCGAGGATAGCTTCGGTTAAATCGTCGTTGGATGCGACCAAACCAGGTGCAGCCTGCCGAACTTGGTTCAATGCTGCTTTGACCGAAACGGTGTCCCCATGGCCGGCCCTGTTGAGGACTGCGGCAATCGCCTGATCTAGAACTGGACCGACCCTATGGACGATTCTCATCCACCTTCCCCCCCGGGAACGTAAGAAGGTAATGGTAGCGTGTCTGGGGCTGCGATGCAACCGATGCGGGAAATCGCACCGAATTGGGTCTGGCGCGGGCAGATGGCGGCCTTGGCCGGTCGCGGCGGAACTCATTGCTCTGGAAGAAACTTGCGAGCCCGTTTCCCGAACCGATCAAAATCGTCGGCACCTGAAAGCGGCCAAACGAGGTTAACAGTAGGTCCAACGCTCGGGTACAAAGCGGTACACGGGCTTAACCGCTTCAGAGGAAGAGGCCCTTTCTATCCGATTGATTTCTGGTCAAATTCTGGTGGAACGCTCAAGTTGGATTTGGGCCTTATCGCGGTCCGGGGCACCAGCAAGCGCCTCTTGTGAGAACGTCTTAAGGCGGTCGATATCTGCTCATCCCCGATTTCCACAGGTTGGGACCGTAGCATATCAGTTCCAACGCTTATATTTCCTAGTGGAAACCATAGGAGTCTCTGTTGGAGCAGAAACGCACGATCGCCCCCTTTATTGGTGGCATGTATGGCAGCCTTGTTGCCCTCGCGTTGGCGTTCGGTTTCCGCTTCCTGATAATTCCCGATCCTGATCCAACCTCGCAAACAACGATAATCCTTTCAGGACTGGCCTTTTCGATTTGTTTCAGCCTGACTTTCCTTCGCGAGCATCGACGCCAGATCGCTGCCGCCAGAAAATTTCTAAGCCGTCCAAGATCGTATCAGGACTGATCCCCGCGGTCTGCAACGCAAAGCCCCGGTGGCCATCAGGCCATCAGGCCATCAGGCCATCAGAAAAATTCAGTAAAATCGAACCAACTGATGCAACAGGGCGATGGGTACCGCTGGCATCTCCTGCTACCCGGGCATTTAAAGCCATTCGATTAAAATGCTCCTGTGTATATTAGCAATCGCTCAATTTAGCGCGTCGACAATGTCCGGGCGGCGGGTAAAATCGAATGGGTGATGTCATGCGAAGCGACTTCGCCGCTGCGCGCGAGCTCTTGGAGTGCGCCCAAAACCGGCTCTGCGGCATGGACGAAACGAGCCAACGCGTCAGCGAGGCGCTGGATTCCCTGATCGAGGAAATAGCCATCGCGGAATTCCGCAAGGCGCCACTGACCGTCGTGCCGTTTCCGCGCGCACGGCCACCTAAGCATGCTCGGTAAAACTGCCGATCGTGCCCCGGGAAGGCAACTATCTCTCTCGGGATTGCTTGGCGCGTTCGCCCCTTACGCTTTTTGGAGCACATGCTTTAAGTAGATTTCGCGAAAGCTGCGGCACTGGGATCTTTTTCCCTGTGATGTGCGGTGTTCTGAAACTGCGAGCTGATCCATGTCACGCTGTGGAGATGTCTACGAGAACAAGGTGACCGGCGAATATGCAGTGATCCTGCGCGGCACCGAAGACCGTGGCGAAGGGCCTGGCATCGTTTATTTAACCGCTCGGCCGGGGGCCGCGGTGGTAGGCGAGCACTTCCACCCGAACATGATCGAACGGTTTACCGTCTTCAGCGGCCGGCTCAATGCCTGCATCGCCGGGAAGACTTTCTCTCTGGGACCTGGCCAATCCGCCACGGCCGAGGCAGGCGTTGCACATGATTGGTGGAACAGCAGCAAGACCGACGAGGCCCAGATCCTGATCGAAATCGAACGGGCGCACGGTGCGGACCACATTGACCCGAACCGTTTCGAACTGCTGATCGGCATGCTCTTCGGCCTGGCCAATGCTGGCAAGGTGGATAACAAAGGCAGACCTTCACCGCTTCAAGCGGCGGTCATCGCCAGGGAATTTGCCGACGTGATCGTCTTCACGCGGCCCCCACCTGCGGTTCAGCGGGTGGCGCTTGGGATACTTGCGCCTCTCGCCAATCTGCTTGGCTATCGGGCGATCGACCCCAGCTACTGCAGGCCGCATGGACATGTCACGCCGGCCCCCGAAATCCTCGCTCTGGCTGGTCTTCCGGCTGGCTGATTTCGATGTCGCGAGTGGGGCCTCAGAGTTCAGTCGGCATAGCTCGCCTTGCACTCTCACGATATCCGGTGTGCGCTGGGGACAGTGATGTTGCCCCGGCATTGACCACTTCGTTGACCTCATCGAGCCAATAGCGCCGAGGATATGGCGCAACAAATATGCTAACCGGAGCGCCTTGCCTTTGTCGCTCAGTTGGTAGGCGGCGGTTTTGTAAACCGAAGGTCGGCCGGTTCGATCCCGTCCGGGCGCACCATTAGGTAACCAGCAAGGCTCCCATTCGTCTATTGCCGGGCCTGAATCTGATTGAGGTTCAGTTGCAGGAGCAGAGCCTTGACACGATCGCTCGTGACCTCTCCTTTGAACACCTCCTTCACTTTGCCTGGGGCAAAACCAAAGGTAATCTTATCTGTATTTATCGAGGACAACGTTCCCAGGTTGCCAGGCCCCTTGAAGTGCTGAAGCGTCCAAGTTGGGCCGACGGCATTGAGGTTCTTTGTGACAACAAAGGACACGAATCCGCCGAATTGGCCCGAGGTGCCTGATAAGCCTTGCGTTGAATTCCGATCAGGAGATGTGAACGCAAGCTCGGCCGACTCCTTTATGCCCAATTCCCCGGCCAAGTTTGTCACCAGCGGAGACGGGCACTTTCCATAAACGGGTGGTTCATTCTTCCCCTCCGCCTTTGCATCCTTCACCGCTTGATCCCAATCTGCCGCAAGTTGGTTCATAGAGTAGTACAGGTTGAGCGTAAAATTCTGCTCGCGTGACCTAGCGAGCTTTGCACCTAAGTTGAAGGCATAGGTGGGAGTTTGAGGGAAATTGAAGGATGGAGCCAACTCGCCTGAGTTTGTGACATCAAGATAGAGCTGTACGCCCACTTCATAGTTGTTTCCGAGCAGTTCTTCGCGGGTATATGCTTCAGGTTTAACAAGCTCCGTCAGCTCGCACCGCACGCGGCTGACAATCACAGCAACCGTTGGAGCGCCCTGGTAATTGGGAATATCAAATCTGGGAACACCACAACCAGAAAGTCCAAGCGTAGCGCAGCCAATCAGTGCAGTAGCAGGCCAAGAACGACCAAGCATCGCTGCCCTCCTACTTTTCACAGGGACTGTCGAGCATTTTAGCGAAAAAATTTATATCTTTCTCTTTCAGCTTCAGGTCGACAGTGTGGCATTCTTTCGGCGTCATATTCTTGCAGACCGGCTTAGTACGCGGCCCCCGATAAGACATGCATCCGTTCAGAACCGCCTTTAGACTTTCAAGTACGACGATCTCGTCGCCTTTGTATTTTACTCCCGCTTTCGCACGTTTCTCGTCCCGTTCTTTGATGATCTTATCCATCAAAGCTTCAGTTTGCCTTTTGCTTAGTGCTACCGGCATAGCTCCCCCTTGCGGTCACTACCGATGTTCGGCGTCCGCCCAGCGAATCAAAAGCTCAGTAGTTGGATCGTTGTTTTCTCTTACTTATTCCGCAATAGCTATGAAGCTAAGGGAACAGTTTTATTTTTTCGAGACGAAGACAAACTACATGCTGGCCTTCCATGACTTGAATTTGCGAGACGGATATCCAATGAATCGGTAAGTTTCAGTCAACGGCAGGTTCGTCGACTGCACAAGGTGCCAGTAAATGGCTACCAAGGCAGGCGCCACCAGGCGCCCCTTGAGTTCGCCTCCACTGCGGCGCAATGGTGGGGTGTCGGGGGAGAAAGCTAAGATGCAGATAATACCGGTCGAGGTCCAATCGGATTTCATTGAACGGCAAACGAAAGCACAGCCAACACAAGCGCTTGCCGAGTTGATTTGGAATGCCCTGGACGCGGACGCATCGCGAGTGAGTGTCGAGTTTGATGAGGATGGTCTAGGCGGAATGTCCGCAATCGTGATCAGTGATAACGGTGACGGGATTCCTTATTCGGACGCTCCAGAGCTTTTTCGCAATCTTGGCGGCTCGTGGAAGATACACGGTGCACGAGCAACCAAGCGCGGCAGAATGCTCCACGGTCAAGAGGGTCGCGGTCGTTTCAAGGCCTTTGCACTTGGTACAGTTGTAGACTGGAAGGTGACCTACAAAGATAGCGATGGTCGCCTGATGCGCTATGAAGTTTCGATCCTAGAGAGCGACATTAAACAGGTTCGCATCTCAGATGAGGCGCCCGTCTCCGGTCCTGCTGAAACGGGCGTGACGGTAATTATTGGGGGCCCTAAGCGACAGTTCGCTACGCTTGCGTCGGATGGCGGGCTGCAGGACTTGGCTGAGATATTCGCGATCTACCTAAAGCATTACCGCGACGTGATGATCGAGGTCGCCGGAAACAGAATTGATCCTGCTTATGCGATTGATGAAGTCTGGGAGAAGGCACTTCCTGACATAATCGATGAGTCCGGAATCTCTCATGAAGCGTCACTGGAGATCATAGGCTGGCGGCGGCAAACCAAGCGGGCTCTATATCTCTGTAATCAGCAGGGATTTCCGCTGTCCCAGGTGGAAGCTCGTTTCCACGTCGGTGACTTTCAATTCTCTGCCTATCTAAAATCGAGTCTGGTGTCGCGCCTTCAGCAGGAAAACCGACTCGATCTTGCCGAGATGGTGCCCGCTCTACAGACCTCTATCGACCTGGCACGAGATCAAATCAAACTGCTGTACCGTGAGCGCGCAGCCGAGCGTGCCAGGACTGTTGTAGAAGAATGGAAGCAACGCGAGGTATACCCCTTTGATGGCGACGAAGCTGAAACCGCCGTCTCCAAAGCGGAGCGGCAGATTTTTGATATCGTCGCGGTAACCGTACAGGATGCAACTCCGAGCCTTCGGGAGGCTTCCACTCCTGAACTTGCGCTGCATCTGCGCCTCCTTAAACACGCTATCGAGCGGAGCCCGACCGAGCTACAGAAGATTTTGCAGGAAGTTTTGAAGCTTCCGCCGCGAACACACGCGAAGCTGGCGAACCTGCTCGAGGAAACTTCACTCGCTGGCATAATCAGCGCCGTCGGCGTCGTCACGGATCGCCTAAAATTTCTTACAGCGCTCGAGGCCGTCCTTTTTGATCCCGAGATGAGCCAACGCCTCCGAGAGCGCACGCAACTGCACAAATCCTGGAATCGAACACATGGGTGTTCGGCGAAGAATACAATCTCTGGGTTAGCGACCGGTCACTGACTGAGGTTTTGCGCCAGCACAAGAAGCGCTTGGATCCATCGATCGTAATCGACGAACCCGTGCGGCATGTCAGCCAACAAAGAGGCATCGTTGACCTGATGCTGTCCCGAGCCCAAAGACGTCATCGAGCCGACGACTTCGAACATTTGGTAATCGAGTTAAAAGCGCCAAAGGTCGTATTGTCTGCTGCAGATTTGACCCAGCTGGAAGGCTATGCGGCATCAGTAGCGGAGGATCGCCGGTTTGCCACTGTGCAAAATCTAAGGTGGCATTTTTGGCTTGTCTCAGACAGCTATAATCGAGATGTGGCGTTGCGTTTAAAAGGTCATCCGGAGGGTCGTTCTGGAATTGTCTTGCGGGCAGACAACATTATGGTCGGCGTGAGGACCTGGGCGCAGATTATAGAGGAGAACCGCGCAAGGTTGCAGTTTTTCCAGGAGAGGCTGGAGTATCGAATGGATCAGAGTGGGGCCCTGAAGCACCTGCAGGAGAAACACCGTCAACTTCTTGAGGGGGTTGTCATTGAGGAGCCCGTGGAAAACGGGGCTGACGACGAGCCAAGCGACAACGATCGCCACTGAAAGAGGCTTGCGCCAGGGCGGAGGTCTGCGGAAACCTCTATCGAGCAGGCCATACCTGTAGAAGTTAATTGTTGACTCTCACACCGCAATCGCCGCCACCAGAATGCGGTTCTGCCTTCGTATCGCCGCGCGCAGTTCCGCAATCCTGGCCTTGTCGCGCTTCACGAACTCGATGAACATCATGTTCATGTTGTTGAACACCAGCTCGCCCAGGGCCTGCCCGTCGATATCGCGGCGCACCAGGTCGATCGCCTGCAGTCTCGCGATCAGCGCGCGGATCTGTTCGGTCAGTGCTCGGTCGAGCGCGGTGTAGGCTTGGCCGAACGGGCTGTCGGGCAGCTGCGTCGAGATCGCCATCGCCTGCCGCCACATCTCCTTGCTGAGGTAGTGCAGCGAATGCTCGATATAGATGCCGAGCAGCGTGTCGAGCGCGTCGCCGACATTGGCCGGTGGATTGGCGACGACGCCCTGCCCGGCATTGAGCACCTCGTTGACCTCCATCGAAACGATGGCGCCGAGGATATCGCCCTTGTTCTGGTAGTAATTGTAGATCGTGCCGACCGACACCTCGGCCTGCGCCGCGATCGTCTCGATCTTGGCGCCCTCATAGCCGGCGTCGCGGAAAAGCGCCGCCGCCGCCTCGATGATACGGCGGTGCCGATCCGCCTTTTGCCTTGCCCGCAATCCGCTCATATCGCTATTTGCCATAAAAACAGAATTGACTCAATTTTAGAATTGGTTCAATTTTTTGCCAGAAGCCAAAAAGGCAAGGGAGAACACTCGATGTCCATCAATCCAAAGACCCCGAATCCGACTACTAGGAATCCGCGTTCCGTTCTGAAGAGCCGTCTTCACGCCGCGTGTGCTGCGACGGCGCTGCTGCTGGCGACGGGTGACCTCGGTCAGGCTGCGGATCTCAACGCCTTGATCTGGTGCGATCACGCCGACCCTGCGCTGCTGCAGCCCTTCGAGGAGGCCAATGGCGTCAAGGTCAACGTCAAGGAATTCGAGGGCACCGGGGCCGGCATGGCAATTGTCGAACAGTCGCAGCCCGGCGACTGGGATGTGATGGTGATCGACAGCATCGACATACCGCGAGGTGTCGAAAAGGGCCTGTTCGAGCCGCTGCCGGAAGACAAGCTGCCGCTGGCCGACCTCTTTCCCCAGGTGAAGATGGATAGTTCCACCGTCGTCGACGGCAAGCGCTACGGCATCACCGAAAAATTCGGCTACAACACGATCGGCTACAACAAGACCAAGGTCGATCCGGCGGACATGCAGTCGATGGCTGCGCTGACCGGCGACAAGTATAAGGGCAAGATCGCCATCTATGACTATTACCTGCCGGTCATCGGCATGGCCGCACTCGCGATCGGCAAGAAGACCGCCGAGCTGACCGAAGCCGACCTTCCCGCCATCAAGGAAGAGCTGCTCAAGATGAAAGCCAATGCCAAGCTGGTCGGCGAGGTGACCGCCAGCCAGACGGCGCTGGCGACCGGCGAGGTCGACATACTGGTCGGCGGTGGCGAGTGGGTGACGGCCGGACTGGCCAAGGAGAACCCTGCCCTCGACTTCTCTATTCCGAAAGAAGGTGCTGTGCTGTGGTCGCAGTCGCTGGCGATGTTCAAGGATTCCAAAAACAAGGACATGGCGCTGAAATTCATCCAGTACATTATGAGCCCTGAAGGCCAGGCGCGGCTTGCCACATCCGCCTGCTATTGGGGCATGCCGGCGAATACCAAGGCGGCGCTGAGCGACGAGCAGAAGCAGATCCTGCGCTTCGACGAACAGCCGGATTTCCTCGCCCGCGCCCAGCCCTACCCGGCGCCGAACGCCGATCTCGACAAGAAGATGCAGGACGTCTGGACCGAAATGCTGCAGGCGCAGTGACCGGTCGCCGGTCGTGAACTCTGCCACAAACAGCGGGCGTGCCCTGCCCCGGGCGGGCTGTGCCCTGCCCTGGGCGCTGGTCACGCCGGCGCTCGGCTGGACGCTGCTGTTCTTCGTCCTGCCTTTCCTGGCCATGGGGTTTTCCAGCCTGACGGCGCATGACGGCGGCGGCTTTACGCTCGCCAACTACAGCCAGTTCTTTGCCAATCCGGCCTATTGGCAGGCGATGGTGAACTCGCTGCAGGTCACCGCCATCGTCACCCTGATCTCGGTACTGCTCGCCTACCCCTTCGCCTGGATCCTGGCCGAACAGGTGCCGGAGCGCTGGCAGCGGTTGGCGCTGATGCTGGCTGTGCTGCCGTTCTGGACCTCCTATGTCGTGCGCTCCTACTCCTGGCTTCTGGTGCTGGCGCAGAACGGCGTGATCAACCGCGCGTTGACCGGCTCCGGCCTGTTCAGCGAGCCGGTGCAGCTGGCCAACACACGGCTGGCCACGGTCATCGGCTTCGTGCATTTCTTCGTCATGCTTTTGACATTGACGATCTTCGCCAATCTGAAGCAGCTCAGCCCAAGCTACCGCAAGGCCGCCGCCGATCTCGGCGCCGGACCGGTGCGCACGTTCCTGCACGTTATCCTGCCGCTGACGCTCCCCGGCATCATGGTCGGCGCCTTCCTCACCTTCGTGCTGTGCATCGGCGACTACATCACGCCGCAGATCCTCGGCGGCAACAACGAGCTTTTGATGCCGCAACTCGTCATGATGCAGATCGGCCGGCGCGGCGACTTTCCGCTCGCCTCGGCGCTGTCGATCATCCTGATGGCGGTCGTCACTGTCGCTTACCTCGCCTGCGCCCGCTGGCTGAAGATCGAGCGCGCCTGAGATGCGCGCGCTTGTCCGTATCGCCTCATGGCTCTACGCCGCCGCCGTCTATGGCTTCATCTTCCTGCCGGTAGTCGTGCTGGTGCTGTTTTCGCTGCAGGCGACGTCGTTTCCGATCCCACCCTTCACCGGGCCGTCGCTGCGCTGGTACGACGCCGTGCTCGCCGACACGCGGCTGACCTCTGCGCTGGTCAATTCGCTTCTAGTGGCCGCCCTCTCTTCAGCTATCGCCGTTACGCTGGGCTTCCTCTCCGCCTGGGGTTTCGCGCGCTTCGTCCTGCCGGGCTCAGCCCTGCTGCGCGGGCTGATCACGCTGCCGCTGACAGTGAGCTATCTCATCATCGGCATGGGGCTGCTGGTGCTGTTCAACTGGGCCGGCGTGCCAAAATCGCTGCTTGCCGCCGGCATCGGCCATGTCGTGATCAACCTGCCGCTCTGCTTTGCCATCATCTACAGCCAGATGGGCGACCACCAGATCAACATCGAGCGCGCCGCGCGTGACCTCGGCGCGCCCGAATGGAAGGTGCTGCTGCTGATCACCGTGCCGGTGATGGCGCCGGCGATCTTCGCCGGGTTTTTCCTGTCGATGACCTTCTCCTGGGATGAGTTCGTGATCTCCTTCCTGCTGACGCGCTTCGACACCACGCTGCCCGTCGAGATCTGGAACCTCCTCCGCTCAGGCCTCAATCCCAAGACCAACGCCGTCGGCTCGCTGGTCTTCGCCGTCTCAATCGTGCTGGTGGTATTGTTCGAACTGATGCTGTTGCGGAGGAAGCCGGCATGACCGCGCCATTGGTCGATATAAGCTCTGTTTCGCATCGCTTCGGCCAGCACACCGTGCTGAAGAACGTGTCGCTGCAAATCGAGCCGGGCAGCTACACCATCCTGCTCGGGCCGTCGGGCTCGGGCAAGACGACGCTGCTCTCCATTCTCGGCGGTTTCGTCACGCCGAGCGAAGGCAAGGTGCTGATCCGCGGCGAGGACTGCACCACCGTGCCGCCGGCGAAGCGTCCGACGACCACGGTGTTTCAGGACTATGCGCTGTTTCCGCATATGAGCGTCGGCGGCAATGTCGGCTTCGGCCTGCGCATGCAAGGCGTCGATGCCGCGACACGTGCCGCGCGGGCGCGCGAGGCGTTGGCGCTGGTCGGGCTGGCCGCCGCCTTCGACAAGAAGCCGCACCAATTGTCGGGCGGCCAGCGGCAGCGCGTCGCATTGGCGCGAGCGCTGGTGATCGAGCCGGCGGTTCTGCTGCTCGATGAGCCGCTCGGCGCGCTCGATCTCCAGTTGCGCCGGCAGATGCAGGACGAGCTGAAAGCGATCCAGAAACGCGTCGGCACCGCCTTCATCCATGTCACCCATGACCAGGAAGAAGCGATGGCGCTGGCCGACCACTGCGTGGTGATGAATGACGGGCGCATCGAGGACGAAGGGCCGCCCGAGCGCGTCTATGCGCGGCCGGCGACGCGGTTTTCCGCGACCTTCATGGGCGAAAGCACGCTGATATCGGGAACGGTGACGAAGGCGAAGGACGGAACAACCACTGTCGCGACGCAGACTGGATCGTTCTCGCTGCCCGGCACAGCGTTAGCCGGGACGGCCGTCGCCCTTGCCATCCGTCCGGAGCATCTCGTTCTCGGCGCGGCCAGCGGCGCTATAAGGCTCGGCACAGCCAAGGTGAGCGACGTTGTGTTTCAAGGCAGCTTCAAGCGCGTGCTTGCCGTCTCCGAGAAAGACCCGGCGCTGCACTTCATCGCCAGGGTTCCCGCCGCTGCGGCCGTCCGGCCCGGCGACATCGTTGCGGTTTCGTGCGACGCTGGCGACATCATCCCTCTGGCGGGTTGAGCCATGGGCACGCTTCCGGTCATCGACGCTCCGAATTGGTATGAAACCATCCGCATGGGCGAAGGCGTGACGCTGATCCACGAGCCGTGGATCAAGCCGTTCTTCCGCTGCAACATCTGGCATGTGCGCGGTCGCGACCGCGACCTGCTGTTCGACACCGGCCTCGGCCATTTCAGCCTGCGGCGCCATGTGCCGCTGGTGACGGAACGAAAACTCACCTGCGTGGCCAGCCACACGCATTTCGACCATATCGGCTGCCATCACGAATTTCCGGACCGCTGCGTGCATCGCGCCGAGGCAGAAATCCTCGCCGATCCTCGCAATGAATGGACGGTCGCCGACCGCTACGCGACCGACGCAATGTTCGACGGCCTGCCGCAGGGCTGGGATACGGCGCGCTACCGGATCCTGCCGGCGCCGGCCGATCGCTTGCTCGGGCAAGGCGACATCATCGATCTCGGCGACCGTGCCTTCGAGGTGATCCACACGCCGGGCCATTCGCCCGGCGGCATCGCGCTCTACGAGAAGAAGACTGGCATCCTGCTTTCCGGCGACATCATCTATGACGGCCCGCTGATCGACGATGTCTATCATTCAGCCGTCGACGACTATGTCGAGACGCTGTTACGGATGCGCGAGCTCGAGATCGCGGTCGTGCATGGCGGCCATTTCCCGAGCTTCGGCAAGGTGCGCTATCGCCAGCTTATCGAGGAGTATCTCGCACAAAAGCGGCAGGCCGGCTGCCATCTGCTGCAGGCGCGATAGGCACCGGCCTCACGTATCGCGGGAGGTGCATGGCGAATTCACAGCGCCCTTTGCGGGCACGGCGTGCCGGCGGCATCGCCGCAGCGTGAAGCCGTGGGTTGGGGTCTCAAACTCGTCTCTTCGGACTGGCGCACCAGTTGGGCAAAGGCAAGAGCAAAACTTCCCAGCATCAGGACGATGATGATCAGGCGTGTTACCGGCAATAGATTGGTCCGACTGGCTGGCCCCCACGCCGCCCATTCACTGCCGGCTAACATGATCGATCCGGCTTTACGAGAGTTTAATCCCCGTCTTAACCATCACATTCGCTTGTCACTCGACACGATGCGCGAGCGCCTGGCCGGCGCGCTTCCCCCGCACTGTGTCGAGGGCAGCACATGCCTGCCTTTGCAGATTTGCCCGCCCATGCTAACCCGGCGCTGGCGCGGCCCCAGCAACCGGTCGCCATTGGGGAGCCATGAGCAAAGCCGCCAACCGTTTCGCCTTCGTCTCGTCCGGCGCCGCCGACGCCAATGCGGCGCTGGAAAGCCTGTCGGCGCGCTATGGCCAGGCATCCATCGAGGATGCAGAGATTGTCGTCGCCCTCGGTGGCGACGGCTTCCTGTTGCAGACCTTGCGCGACACGATGAGCACGGGAAAAAAGGTCTACGGCATGAACCGTGGCACCATCGGCTTCCTGATGAACGAATACCGCGCCAGCGGTTTGACGGGGCGCATCGCGGCGGCCGTTGCCGAAACGATCCGTCCGCTGGAGATGCAGGCGGTGACGGCAGAGGGCGAAACGATTTCGGCCTTGGCGATCAATGAGGTTGCGCTGTGGCGCCAATCCTACCAGACGGCCAAGATCCGTATCACCGTGGACGAGCAAGTGCGGCTGGAGGAATTGAACTGTGATGGTGTGATGATCGCGACGCCGGCCGGTTCGACCGCCTACAATCTGTCCGCGCACGGGCCGATCCTGCCGCTCGACGCACCGCTGCTGGCGCTGACCCCGGTCAGTCCGTTCCGCCCGCGCCGCTGGCGCGGCGCGCTGCTCTCCAACAAGGCGATCGTGCGCTTTGAAATTCTGGAGCCGGAAAAACGGCCGGTGAATGCCGCCGCCGACCACACCGAGGTCAAGGCGGTGACCACGGTCACGGTCAGGGAATCACCGACGGCGACCGCGACGCTGCTGTTCGATCCCAACCATTCGTGGAATGAGCGCATTCTCGCCGAACAGTTCCGTTACTGAGCCGGTACAGCGACCGACAGCTCGATTAAGCATCGCGATTAAGGTTACGACTTCACAATCATGCCGTTCCCCGCCCGTTTCTGTTGACAAATCGTGGGCTTGCGCCTACCTGCAATACCAATCTTGCAGGCGCGCGGCGCTTGCCGCGACTGCTTATGTTGCGCCCCCGAACCAGCCAAAGACAGCCAAACTTGTCCTCAGACGCCCAGATCGCTCAAGAAGCGTTGACCTTCGCAGACCTCGGCCTGTCGCCGAAGGTCCTTTCCGCAGTCACCGATGCCGGCTACACCGAGCCGACGCCGATCCAGGCGGGCGCCATCCCGCATGCCTTGCTCGGCAAGGATATTTTGGGCATCGCCCAGACCGGCACCGGCAAGACGGCTTCGTTCGTGCTGCCGATGCTGACCCGCCTCGAAAAAGGCCGGGCACGCGCCCGCATGCCGCGCACACTGATCCTCGAGCCGACGCGCGAGCTTGCCGCGCAGGTCGAAGAAAATTTCATCAGATACGGCAAGAACCACAAGCTCAATATCGCGCTGTTGATCGGCGGCGTGTCCTTCGACGAGCAGGACAAGAAGCTGGAGCGCGGCGCCGACGTGCTGATCGCGACGCCCGGCCGCCTGCTCGACCATCGCGAGCGCGGAAAGCTTCTGCTCAACGGCGTCGAGATCCTCGTCATCGACGAGGCCGACCGCATGCTCGACATGGGCTTCATTCCCGACATCGAGCGCATCTGCGAAATGATCCCGTTCACGAGGCAGACGCTGTTCTTCTCGGCGACGATGCCGCCTGAGATCACCAAGCTCACCGAGAAATTCCTGCACGCCCCGGTGCGCGTCGAGGTTTCGAAGGCCGCGTCGGCCGCGACCAACATCATCCAGCGACTGGTGAAATCCGGCTCAAAACCCTGGGATAAGCGCGAGACGCTGCGCAATCTGATAAAGGCCGAGGACGCCGAGCTGAAGAACGCCATCATCTTCTGCAACCGCAAGGTCGAGGTTTCGGAGCTTTTCCGGTCGCTGCTGAAATATGATTTCGACGCCGGCGCGCTGCATGGCGACATGGACCAGCGCGCGCGCATGCAGATGCTGGCCAATTTCCGTGACGGTAAACTGCGCTACCTCGTTGCGTCGGACGTTGCCGCGCGCGGCCTCGACATCCCCGATGTCAGCCACGTCTTCAATTACGACGTGCCGATCCATGCCGAGGACTATGTCCACCGCATCGGCCGCACCGGCCGCGCCGGCCGCTCGGGCAAATCCTTCACCATCGCCACCAAGTCCGACACGAAATACATCGACGCGATCGAACGGCTGATCGGCAACAAGATCGAGTGGCATGACGGCGATCTGTCGACGGTCGTCGCCAGCGAGGGCGGAGAGGACGATGCTCCCCGCCGTGGCCGCGGCGCGCCGCGCCGCGCCGGTCGCAAGGACGACGACCGCAAGGACAGGGGCGAACGCAAACCGCGCGAACGCCACGCCAGGCAAAGCGAAGATGCAGCACCGGATACGGCGGGCGAGCCAGTGGTGGCCGAGGTCGCGGTCGCCGATGCCGGTGAACGGCGCGCGCGCAAGGAAGCGATCCGCTCGGAAAATACCGAGCGCCAAGCCTCCCCCGAACGCCAGGCTTCGCCCGAACGTAAGGCTTCGCCCGATCGCAATCGCAACGAACAGCGTGCGCCGGAACGTGGCGACACCAGGCCGCAGCGCGACGGC
Organism: Mesorhizobium mediterraneum; assembly: GCF_002284565.1. Classification (GTDB taxonomy): domain Bacteria; phylum Pseudomonadota; class Alphaproteobacteria; order Rhizobiales; family Rhizobiaceae; genus Mesorhizobium; species Mesorhizobium mediterraneum. The sequence goes on from NZ_NPKI01000051.1 coordinate 29,488, forward strand.
AACCGCCCTGCCCGCAATCGCCAGGAAGACAATGACGCGACCGTCGGCTTCGGCGACGACATGCCCGCCTTCATGCGCATCGTGGCCAAGGTCTGATCACAGCAGAAATTCTCAAATGCCAATGAAACGGCACCTTGCGGGGCCGTTTTCATGTCTGATATTTGCTTTGCTCAGGTGTGGGCCGAAAGCTGGTCTCGACGTCCCGGTTCCAGGCGCGGTCGGCCGTTAGAAGCAATCGGAGGCGTCTCGCCGAAGGCCGATGACCACGAGGTGGTCGACCGCGCTCTCAGTCGCCTCGTCTGATCCGGGTGGCTACAGGTTTTTGAATTCCAGGCGGGACGGCAACATATCCAGAAACGCACGAACTTTGGCTGAATATGATCTGCCTTCCGGCCACACGGCGTGCATCGGTACCGGCACCGGCTCGAAGTCGCTTAAAACCACCTCTAGGCGGCCATCATCCACCAAATGCCTTATCTGCCAAAGGGGCGAGTAGCCCAAACCCAATCCGTGAACTGCGGCCGCATAGATCGGTGCCATCAAATTGGATCGAAAACTGCCGGTCACTTTCACCGCCCGAGGTTTCCCCTCGATCTGAAACATCCATTCACCTGGACGCTGGTCGGAGGTTCGAACAATGCAACTGTGCTTGCTCAGTTCGAAGGGATGCGCTGGTCGGCCACGGCGTTCAAAGTAGGAAGGCGAGCCGAACACGACGCGCCGCAACGCGCCCAGGCGTCTGGCTCGCAAGCTGGAATCCGGCAAATTGCCGATCCGTATCGCGAGATCGAGGCCCTCGGCACCAAGGTCGACAAACCCATCGGCGAGCTGCAGGTCAACCTCGACCCGCGGATACATCTGCATGTAGTCGGCGATGACAGGTACAACGAAATCCGGGCCGAACAGAACTGGCGCGCTCACGCGCAGGATACCCGATGGTTCCGATCGTTGGTTGGCGGCTTGAAGTCTTGCGTCGTTTATTTGATCGATGGCGGGTTTGATGCGGTGGAAAAACGCCACTCCGGCTTCGCTTGGTGTCGAACGGCGCGTCGTCCGCTGTACAAGCTCGACCCCGACGGATTCCTCCAGCATCGCCAAAGACCGGCTGATCGATTGCAGCGAGCGGTTCAGCCGGCGTGCGGCGGCCGTCAAACTTCCGTTCTCGACGACTGCCATGAAAGCTTCAAAATCATCTATCCGGCTCATGACGTCTCCGTTTCTCACGAAAATCGAGAGAAACTATCGCAAATCCAAATAATTGTAACGCTGTTCGCGACGTTTTATTTCCCTGGAAGAAATCCCGAAAAGGGCAAGGTTCGGTGGAAGGGAATTGTCATGCGAGCACTCAATCCAACCGTTCTGGTCGTTGGCGCAACAGGCCGATTTGCCGGCTTGATCGTACCTCAACTTGTCCGCCGCAATGCCACTGTTCGAGCACTCATTCGCGACCCTGCGAACGCCGAAAAGGCCCGGAGGCTCGGGGCATCCGAGGTCGTGACCGGCAATTTGCGCAACCCTCAGAGCCTCGGAAATGCCGTCGAGGGCGTCGACGGCGTCTTCCACATCGGACCGGCCTTTGCCCCCGACGAAACAGCCATGGGTGTTGCCATGGTCGAGGCCGCTGGACGAGCGGGCGTTCGAAAATTCGTCTTCTCGTCGGTGATCCAGCCGACCAATACGAGGCTAAAAAACCATGCGAGCAAGGTGCCGGTCGAAGATGCTCTCTACTCGACGAACATGGAATACACCATTTTGCATCCTGCCAATTTCATGCAGAACATCGCAGCAGCCTGGCCGTCCATCGTTAGGGACGGCGTTTTCTCGGAACCGTTTCCAAAGACAGCAAAGCTGGCGCGTGTCGATTACCGCGATGTCGCCGAAGTGGCAGCGATCGCATTGACCGAAGCGCGGTTGTCTTATGCGACGCTTGAACTGTGCGCGGACGGTATGCATTGCCGGGAAGAGATCGTTTCAATGATGAGTGAGGAACTTGGCCGGTCCATTTCTGCTGGCGAGCCGACCTTTGGTGAGTGGGCGGCGAATACCCGTCTTCCCTACGATGACCGCCAATTGCAGCTGCTGGCTAAAGTCCATGAACACTACGCCAAATATGGTCTCGGCGGAAACAGCCTGACGTTGCGCTGCGCCTTGGGCCGCGAGCCGCGTTCGCTACGAAGCTTTATCCGAGAACTAGCCTTGCAAACGGCACAGGTCGCCTGATCGCGCCCACAAACATTTTCTGACTAGGAGATTTCCATGCAAGCATCACCGCACAAGACGTTGAAGCTGAGAAAACTGCCGCCTTCCTACAGTGCAGTGGTAATGCCGTTCGTTCTTTCAATCCTCATGACCTGCATTATCTCGGCGGTTTCGACGGCGATCGGCACGGGCTGGACGAACGGTTTCGTGGCGACCTGGTCATACGCATGGGGCGTGTCATGGCTTGTTGCGTTTCCGAGCCTGCTGATTGTCCTTCCGATCGTGCGCCGGATCGTTGCGGCAATTGTCGACCAGCCGGTCCGACCCTAACACTATGAAAACGAAGCGACGGGCGCCGATGCTCGTCGGTCCAGCAAAAGCAAACAAGAACGGCCCCTTGCGGGGCCGTTCTCATGTCCAATGCCGTCTTCTTGTTTGTCTTGCTCAGGTGAGCGGTGAAAGCTGGATCTCGACACGGCGGTTCTGGGCACGGCCGTCGGCCGTCGCATTGGAAGCGATTGGACGCGTCTTGCCGAAGCCGGTGACGGCGAAGCGGCGGGAATCGACGCCCTGCCCGGACAGATAGTTGGCGACTGCCAGCGCGCGGCGCTGCGACAGGTCGAAATTGTGTTGGTCGCCACCGGTCGAGTCGGTGTGGCCGAACACGTCGACCGTGGTCTGCCGGAACTTGTTCAGCACAAGTGCGACCGAATTCAACACTTGATAGAAGCCGGGCTTCACCGCGTCCTGGTCGACGTTGAAGGTGATGTCGGACGGCATGTTGAGGATGATCTGGTCGCCGGTGCGGGTGACGCTGACGCCGGAGCCCTGAAGCTGCCGGCGCAGTTCGGCCTCGTTCTGGTCCATGGTGGCGCCGATCGCGCCGCCGGCGAGCGCCCCGACGCCAGCGCCGATCAGCGCATTGCGGCGGTCGTTGCCGCCGGCAAGCAGGCCGAGCCCCGCACCCGCCAGCGCGCCGATGCCGGCGCCTGCCGCAGTGTTGGAAACCTTCTGCTCTCCGGTATACGGATCGGTGGTGGTGCAGGCGCTCACGAGTACAGCCGTCGCCACGGCGACGAGCACAGTCTTTTTCATTGGGTAGTCCCTCTCCAGTCCGCGGTCCCACCGACGGCGCGCCGCATCAGCCCTTCCGTCGCATCGACCCGAAAATCATCGATTTCGGAAGGCACGATGCATAGATTCAAAGTCTTAGAGCGACGTGCGTCAAAGTGGAGGCACGTCGCTCTAATGTCTTGTAACATGAAATGCGGCGAAAAATGGAACGGGAACGCGGCTGGCTATGGCTTTTCCCGGTCAAACTCCACGGCCGCGATATTGCGCAATTTTGATCGGCTACCAGAGACTATCGGCTACCAGAGATTCTTGCCGTCGATGACGACGACCTCGACCTGATCGAGATCGAAATCGTCGAACAGGCGCGAGTTCACGCTGATCTTCGGATTGTCGAAATCCGGCTTGCCGGTCGACCAGTCCGGCGTTTCGGTGAAGGTGCCGCAGCCGCAGGTGGCGCAGAAACCGTGTTTGATCGTTTTCGACCCCCACTGGTAGAATGAGACATTCTTGAGTGGGCTGGTGAGTTTGAATTGCGACGGGGTGTAGTAGGCCCATAACGAGCCGCGCTTCGAGCAGAAGGAACAGGTGCATTGCGTCACGGTCTGCGGCGCTTGCGAGACCTCGAATGTCGTCGCCCTGCAGTGGCAGCTTGCCTTTATGGTCATGAACGCCTTCCTCCCGATTGCCTGCCGCCCGCGCGGCAAGGCAACATAAAGAGACGCTTCTGACAACCGTCTGCAGCAAACTCGCTTGCCTGCGTCAGACGCGTGGCGCTTCAATCTTTTTTGATGCAAGTCGTCGTCCCAAAACCGCTGCGCACTTTTGGGCGACATGCATTAAAACGACGACGGCGGCACGAACAGGCAGATGGTCTTTCCGTCGTTGGCGCCGGCGACCGAGCACCAGTGATATTCGCCATCGGGCGAATTCTTGATCCGTGTGTCGCTGTAGGCCACGACCTCGCCTGTCCCCTTGATGACGTAGCCCTCCGGACGCTCGCTGATCGAGGTCTGCGAGACCGCGCGGCAATCATAACCCGAGCAACAGGAGAATGGGTAACTCCAGCCTTGCGGCTTCGCTGCGGTCGGCTTGGCGTCGTGCGCCAAAGCGGCCGCTGCAAATGTGATGGTGGCGGCCGTCAGAGCCACCACCGCGATGATTGAATTCAGGAGGCGGCGCGCCGTGTTGACGGCTGAGGCCGGTCGGGTTGTGAAAGCAGGCATGGGCGCAGTTCCTATCAACGAGTTCAAGCGTTTCGCTTGCCCGTTCCCGGATCGTGTCTTCCCAGTGGCCGGATCGTCAGGTCGCAGATACGCCGCGTCCGGCCATAAATGCTTTTTTCCCCCAGCCTTCGAATGCTGGGCTGATTCCTTTGTTGGCGCAAGAAAATTGCTGTGCAAGCCGAGCGCCGACATCTGCAGCCGGAACCAGACTGCCGGGGTTGACGAAAGTGACTTCATCAACCCCGGCAGACGGGATCGCAGATAACGAGATTCAGCTCGCAGTGGTTCCGAGCTAGACGCCGGCAGGCCGGCAGCATCTACCCCCGAGGTAGAGGTCGCTGTGAAAAATTCGATGAAAAAACAACGCTATAAAGCGACCGCTCAATTAGAGTGAGAGCCTGTTACTCTAGCGTGATGTTGCTGCTGGTTTGGTGCGTAGGAGCTTCAGTCGATGTCGGCCACCACTTCGCCGGCGCCGCCCTCGATGCGCTGCGACAGCGAGGCCTCCATGAAATCGTCGAGGTCGCCGTCCAGCACGCTCGACGGGCTTGTGCTCTCGACGCCGGTGCGCAGATCCTTCACCAGCTGATAGGGCTGCAGAACGTAGGAGCGGATCTGGTGGCCCCAGCCGATATCGCTCTTCGACGCTTCGGTGGCGTTCGCCACCGCCTCGCGCTTCTTCAGCTCTTCCTCGTAGAGCCGCGAGCGCAGCATCTCCCAGGCCTTCGCCTTGTTCTTGTGCTGGGAGCGCTCGGCCTGGCAGGCGACCGCGATGCCGGTGGCGAGATGGGTGATGCGGACCGCCGAATCGGTGGTGTTGACGTGCTGGCCGCCCGATCCGGACGAACGATAGGTGTCGATGCGAACATCCGATTCGGAAACGTCGATCTCGATCGTATCGTCGATCACGGGATAGACCCAGACGCTGGCGAACGACGTGTGGCGGCGCGCATTGCTGTCATAGGGCGAAATACGCACGAGACGGTGGACACCGGATTCCGTCTTCAGCCAACCATAGGCATTGTGGCCCTTGATCAGCAGCGTGGCGGACTTGATGCCCGCCTCTTCGCCGTCATGCACTTCCAGTACCTCGACCTTGAAGCGGCGCCGCTCGGCCCAACGCGTGTACATGCGCAGAAGCATCGAGGCCCAGTCCTGGCTTTCGGTGCCGCCGGCGCCGGCATGGACCTCGAGATAGCTGTCGTTGGCGTCCGCCTCGCCCGAAAGCAGCGTCTCGATCTGGCGCGCCTTTGCCTCGCCGCGCATCGAGCGGATCGCCGCTTCCGCCTCGGCGACGACGCTCTCGTCGCCCTCTTCCTCGCCAAGCTCGATCAGGCCGATATTGTCTTCCAGCGCCTGGGTGAGGCCTTTGACCGCGGCGATGCCGTCCTCGAGGCCCTGGCGCTCACGCATCAGCTTCTGCGCCTCCAGCGGCTCGTTCCAGAGGCTCGAATCCTCGGCACGCACGTTCAGGTATTCAAGCCGCTTTATGGCCTGATCCCAGTCAAAGATGCCTCCTCAGCAGGGTAATCGCCTGCCTGATTTCGTCGACAATGTTCTGCGTTTCCGCGCGCATGGCTGGCTGTTCTGTCCTGTGCTGAAATGGCGCCCTGTTGCTTAAACAGAGCTTGCGTTGGCGCGATACATAGGGACGGCACCGCCGCCTGTAAAGCGAAATGGGCCGGCTCGAAAGCCGGCCCAGAATGCCATATCCTATGTCAATAGAGCCCGCCGCCGCCGGACTGGATGGCCTGGTTAGCCTGTGGCGACAGCGAACCGCCGGAGGCGTTGGAGCCGTCCGCATCCATGCCGATTACCCAGTAGCTGTCGGCGGGGCCGGTGCCCGGCTTGAAGGCTTCGATAAAGGCGCCAGCGTCGCCTGGGTTGGCGCGCATGCCGGTCTTGCGATTGATGGCGATCAGCTTCATGCCTTCGGGGACCTTGAAATCGACATTGGGCGTGCCGTCCAGCGCCACGCGCATGACGTCCTTGAAGATCGGCGCGGCGAGGCCGCCGCCAGTCGCGCCCTTGCCAAGACCTTTCGGCTGATCGTAGCCCATGTAAAGCCCGACAACGAGATTGGGCGTGTAGCCGATGAACCAGGTATCCTTCTCGTCGTTTGTCGTTCCGGTCTTGCCGGCGATGTGGCGGCCGAGTTCGGCGACGGTGGCGCCGGTACCGCGCTCGACGACGCCCTCCATCATCGAGGTGATCTGATAGGCGGTCATCGGATCGAGCACCTGCTCGGCATTGTCGACAAGTTCCGGCTCAGGCTGGTTCTGCCATTCGGCGGCGTTGCAATTTTCGCAGCCGCGTTCGTCCTGCCTGTACACCGTCTTGCCGTAGCGATCCTGGATGCGGTCGATCAGCGTCGGCTTGATCGACTTGCCGCCGTTGGCCATGATCGAATAAGCCGACACCATGCGCATCACGGTGGTCTCGCCCGAACCCAGCGCCATCGGCAGGTACGGCGCCAGACGGTCATAGACGCCGAAGCGCTCGGCATATTCCGCGACCAGCTTCATGCCCATGTCGTTGGCCAGGCGCACAGTCATCAGATTGCGCGACCTCTCGATGCCGGACCGCAAGGTCGCCGGGCCAGCTGTCCTTCCGTCGTAGTTCTTCGGCGTCCAGGTCGTGTTGCCGCTCTTGATGGTGATCGGGCCGTCCATGATCACCGAAGCCGGCGTATAGCCATTGTCGAGGGCGGCCGAATAGACGATCGGCTTGAACGACGAACCCGGCTGCCGCATGGCCTGCGTGGCACGGTTGAATTCGGATTGCGCGTAGGAGAACCCGCCGACCATGGCCAGAACGCGGCCGGTATGCGGATCCATGGCGATCAAGCCGCCTTCAACTTCGGGGGCCTGGCGCAGGATATAGGCTCCGTCCGTACTCTCTTTCTTCTGCACGAAGATGACGTCGCCCGGCTTCAGCACATCCGCCGGCGACTTGGCCTTGACGGTCTTGCCGTCGACTACATGACGCATGGCGAAGCTCATGTCCTCGCGGCTGACGGTGCCTTCGATGCGATCCTTGACGAGTTCGCCCGAGATCTGCCGCGTCGGCCGAAGGCCGATGGACAGGCCGCTCTCCGAGCTGTCGAGCACGACGGCGAGCGACCATTCGGGCACGTCGTCAAGTCCCTTGACTTCGCTCAAAGGCACGCCCCAGTCGCCGGATACGCTGATGGTCTTCACCGGCCCGCGATAACCGCGCAGCGTATCGAACTTCATCAGGCCGTTCTGCATGGCTTTGCGGGCGATGAGCTGCATCTTGGGATCGAGCGTCGTACGGACGGACAGGCCGCCCTCGTAGAGCGCATTCTCGCCGTAGCGCGCGCTGATCTGGCGACGCACTTCCTCGGTGAAGTATTCGCCGGCGAACAGATAGGTGCCGGAGCGGCGTGGCTTGACGCCGAGCGGCTCGGCCTTGGCCTTGGCGCCTTCCTCGGGCGTGACGTAGCCGTTGCCGACCATCTGGTCGATGACCCAGTTGCGGCGCTCGATGGCGCGGTCGGCATATTTGAACGGGTGATAGTTGGAGGGGCCCTTCGGCAAAGCCGCCAGATAGGCCGCTTCCGCCACGGTGAGTTCATTCACCGCCTTGTCGAAATAGGTAAGTGCCGCGCCGGCAACGCCATAGGCGCCAAGCCCGAAGAAAATCTCGTTAAGGTAGAGCTCGAGAATGCGATCCTTCGAATAGGCCTGCTCGATGCGGAAGGCGAGGATCATCTCCTTGATCTTGCGCTCGTAGGTCTGGTCCGAGGACAACAGGAAATTTTTCGCCACCTGCTGGGTGATCGTCGAGGCGCCGACCTGGCGCTTGCCCGAGCCGAAATTCTGCAGATTGACCATGATTGCGCGGCCAAGGCCGGTCATATCGATGCCGGGATGATTGTAGAAATTCTTGTCCTCGGCAGACAGGAAGGCCGCCTTGACACGATCCGGCACCGCCTGGATCGGCAAATACAAACGCCGTTCGCGCGCATATTCGGCCATCAGCGCACCATCGGACGCATGGATGCGGGTCGTCACCGGCGGTTCATACTTGGCCAGGACCTCGTAGTCGGGCAGATCCTTCGACAAATGGCTGATATAGATCGCCACGCCCGCCGCGACCAAAAGGGCCAGCGCAGTGCCGATGCCGAAGAAATAGCCAATGAGACGAATCATGCCCGCTCCAGTCCTTGGTTCGGGAATCTCCTAAACGAAGCCGCCTTTCGCGCAAGCTTTCGAGATGATCCCGACCAGTAATCGAAAACCCATGTCGCCACCATGTGGGCAAAATGCGGCAGCACGGAATTTCGGCCTCGAATCGGGGAAATAAGTACAGGGTGTTGTTGTCGTGCAACGCTGCCTCTGGTTGTGGGCGACGGCGGGCATCTCAGCCTCCGGTTCCTGCTCCGACCCTGGCTGAAGCGAACAGGGCGATGGCATTGGTTATGCTCTGGGCCGCCTTGCCGCGCCAATCGGCGCTGAGCAGTTGCGCCTCATCCTTGGCGTTCGACAGATAGCCGAGTTCGACCAGCACGGAGGGGACATCCGGCGCCTTCAACACCTTGAAGCTGGCCGAACGCTGCGGATTGTTGATGAGGCCGACGCTGGTGGAAAGCTGGCCGACCAAAGTCTGGGCGAAACTCATCGAGAAACTATGCGTCTCGCGGCGAATCAGGTCGATCAGAATGTCGGTCACTTCCTTGTTATCGTCCTTGATCTCCATGCCGGCGAATTGGTCGGAAAGGTTTTCACGGTCGGCGAGCGCCTGCGCTTCGGGATCGGAAGCCTTGTCGGAGACTGTGTAGACGGTTGCACCGCGAAGGCCCTTGACCCTGATCGTGTCGGCGTGGATCGAAATGAGCAGATCGGCCTCGTGCTGGCGAGCAATGCGCACGCGGTCGTCCAGCCGCAGGAATTGGTCCGTCTCGCGCGTCATGAACACGTCGTATTTGCCGACTGCGGCAAGTCTGGCCCGCAATTCGGTGGCGAAAGCGAGCGTGACATTCTTCTCGACCGTGCCGTTCAGGCCCTCGGCGCCGCCGTCGATGCCGCCATGGCCTGGATCGATGACGACGGTGAAGCGATGGCCTGGATTGGAGATCGGCCCGGTGCCGACCCTGCCGCCCTTATCCGGGGAGACGGTGGCGCCGGTGGTCAGCGCCTGATTGGCAAGGGCGGCGTCGAACTCTCGCACGGACGCCGCCGACATGTCGACGGCGATGCGGTAGCCGTTGCCGTCTTCATTCTTGAGCACGTCGAACCTGTCGATGGCGAACGGGCCCTTGCTGGTGAGGATCAGCCGCGATACACCCTCCCCGAGATCGCCGTAGCGCACACTCCTGACCAGGCCGCGCGCCTTCACATCCTTGGCATTGATGGCAAATTTCGTGGTTGGCAGGTCGACGACCAGACGGTGGGGGCCGCGCAGCAGGAACCATTTGACGTCGGGCTCGCGGTCGAAATTCATGACGATGCGCATCTTGGTGGCGTCACCCGCCATTTTGTAGCTCGTCGCGGCCAGCGGCGCGTCGGCAGCAAAGGAAATCGGCGAAGCCAGGCAAGCGACAACCAGGAACAGCAGACAAGTGGCGTAGAAGAGAGTGCCTCCGGCGCGACCACCCTTGTACGTGAAGACTGCCAGTCCCATCTCTTTCCAGTCGCTCCGGTTTGGCGCCAGGCGCCCAATCTTATTTGTCGGAGTGTCGGCGTCTTGTCGAAATGCCGGCTAGGCCGCGAACTCGATTAACGATTGGTATCCAGAGAAGGTTAACCAAGCCTTTTCATCCAAAGGCTTAAAGCCGTGCTTCCGTTGCGGAACCGCTTTTTGCCGGCATCCGAAATCGGGGTTGCCTTCCAACCCGCCAAATCATAAAAGCGATGGTGGATCACTGCAATCCTGGAACCGTCCTTCTCCGCAGCTTCCCGCTACAGGTCAGATGAACGACGGCTCCTTTCGCTTCAGGCGAAAAAGGTATCAGGTGATCGCGACGAATTTCGCAGGTGTGAGCCCGTGGCGGGGGAAACGCCTGCGTGAGGAAAACGGCCGGGATTGTCCCGCGCCGGCTCTGTACGAGCAAACAAGCTGGTCCGGTTTTCCCGGGCTTTGGTTCAAAAAGGTTCTGCTGGTTACGATGGCTTCAAGCGCAATCATGGAAAGGTCCGCAGCAAACCGCGCCATTATGGCTGCGGGCGGCACCGCCATGGCGCTAAGGCAGCGGCCGGCGGACATTCAATTGCCCGGCACCCATGTTCATCCACACTCACAGCGGCGGGCTTTGCCTCGCAAGCTGCGGCTGACGGCTGCCGGTGGGAAACGAAATAATGCCCAACAAGATGCTGATAGACGCCTCCCACCCGGAGGAAACACGCGTTGTCGTCGTTCGCGGTAACCGTATTGAAGAATTCGACTTTGAATCCCAGGACAAGAAGCAGCTCAAAGGAAATATCTACCTCGCCCGCGTAACCCGCGTCGAACCCTCGCTTCAGGCAGCCTTTGTCGAATATGGCGGCAACCGTCACGGTTTCCTCGCCTTCAGTGAAATTCATCCCGATTACTACCAGATTCCGGTCGCCGACCGTCAGGCGCTGCTGCGTGCGGAAGCGCAGGAGGCTGAAGACGAGGAAGATGAGGACGGCGAAGGCGACGACCGCCAGAGCCGCGATCGCGGCCGGCGCGGGCGCCGGCGCGGTGGCAAGAGCCGCGACCGAGGCGAACACAAGCGTGATGCAGGTGCGGCCGATTCCGACGATTCTGTCGATTCCCCCGTTTCTGTCGATTCCAACGAGAACGGCTCCAATGAGAGCGGCGAAGATGCGGGCGCGGAGAACGTCGATGCCGTTTCCGAAAATGTGGATACGGCGCCCGAGACTTCGGAGTATCGCGAGGTCGCCAGTCATGAGGCGAGTCGTGATGAGACGGGTCATGATGAGACTGGGCCTTCGGAAGGCGGACCCAATTCCATTGCCGCCAGCATCGAAGCGGATGTGATTTCCGAAGCCATGCCCCGGGCGGAGTCGGCCGGAGAAGCCACGTCCACCGACAATGATCGCGGCATGCTGGAAGAGGTGCATTCCTCGCATTCGGACGACCATGAGGTCGAATCGGTCGGCGCCGAGGATGCGCTGGAAGAAGCGCGCAATCGCCGCAAGCCGGTACGCCGGCAGTACAAGATCCAGGAAGTGATCAAGCGCCGGCAGATCCTTCTGGTGCAGGTCGTGAAGGAAGAGCGCGGCAACAAGGGCGCGGCGCTCACCACCTACCTGTCGCTTGCCGGCCGCTATTCGGTGCTGATGCCGAACACGGCGCGCGGCGGCGGCATTTCGCGCAAGATCACCAACGCACAGGACCGCAAGCGGCTGAAGGAAGTCGTCGCCGATCTCGAAGTGCCGCAGGGCATGGGCGTCATCCTGCGCACGGCCGGCGAAAGCCGCACCAAGGCCGAAATCAAGCGCGATTACGAATATCTGATGCGGCTTTGGGAAAACGTCCGCAATCTGACGCTGCAGTCCACGGCCCCTGCCCTGGTCTACGAGGAAGGCAGCCTGATCAAGCGCTCGGTACGCGACCTCTACAACAAGGACATCGACGAGATTCAGGTCTCCGGCGAAGAGGGCTATCGCGAGGCCAAGGACTTCATGCGCATGTTGATGCCGAGCCACGCCAAGGTCGTGCAGCCGTTCCGCGACACGACGCCGATCTTCGTGCGCAATGGCATCGAGGCGCAGCTCGACCGCATGCTGCAGCCGCAGGTGACGCTGAAGAGCGGCGGCTACATCATCATCAACCAGACCGAAGCGCTGGTCGCCATCGACGTCAATTCGGGCCGCTCCACCAAGGAGCACTCGATCGAGGACACAGCGCTTCACACCAATCTGGAAGCGGCCGAGGAAGTGGCGCGGCAGCTGAGGCTGCGCGATCTCGCCGGCCTGATCGTCATCGACTTCATCGACATGGAGGAGAACCGCAACAACCGCTCCGTCGAGAAGCGGCTGAAGGATCACCTCAAGAACGATCGCGCCCGCATCCAGGTCGGCCGCATCTCGCATTTCGGCCTGATGGAGATGTCGCGCCAGCGCATCCGTGCCAGCGTGCTGGAATCGACGATGAAGCCTTGCCCGCATTGCGGCGGCACCGGCCATGTCAGGTCCGATTCGTCTGTCGCGCTGATGGTGGTGCGAGCGATCGAGGAATTCCTGCTCAAGGATTCGCGCAGCCACATCACGGTGCGGACGCCGGCCGCAACCGCGCTCTATGTGCTCAACCACAAGCGCGGCACGCTGGTGGAACTCGAAAGCCGCTTCGGCCTGACCATCACCGTCGAAGCCGACGACACGGTTGGCGCCCAGCATTATGCGATTTTCCGCGGCGCGTTGGCGGAAAAGCCTGAAGGATTCGTCGAGGTGCGCACCTTGCCCGCCTATGTCGAGCCGGAAGAGCCCGCAGACGAAATCGTCATCGAGGAGGAGGAGGACGAGGCTGTTGCACCGGCCGAGCAACCGCGCCAGGCCCAGCAGCCGCAGCAGCCAAGGCCAAGCGAGGATGGCGAAGGTCGCGACCGCAAGCGCCGCAAGCGCCGCAGACGGCGCGGTGGCAAGGATCGCGATCGTGAGCACGGCGCCCCTGTGGATGGCGCGTCCCTCTCGGCCACTGCCGATGGCGTTTCCGAAGCCACAAACGATGAAGGCGCCGAAGCAGCTCACGAGGAGCAGGTCGGCGTCACTGAGGCGGTGGAAGCGTCGGATGACGGTCAAGGGTCGGATGACGGTCAGGGCAAGAAGCGCCGACGCGGCAAGCGCGGCGGCAAGCGCAATCGCCGTGAAGACGGCGAAGGCGAGGTCGATGCAGCCACTGCCGAGGCGGCTGACAGCTCCGAAGGCGACGTCTTGGAGGGCGTCTCCAGCGAGCCGGTAGCAGCAACGCCGGTCGAAGAGCCTGCGGACCTTGCTCCGGCCAACGACGACACGCCGAGCGTCGAGAAGCCGAAGAAGCCGCGCCGCGCCGCCAAGCCGAAGAAGGCTCCGGCGGACGTCGTCGCCGAGACGCCGGTTGCCGAGCCGGAAGCCTCCGCCGAGGCTCCCGCGCCTGTTTCGGAGGAAACAGCCGTGGCCGCAGTCGACGAAAAACCGAAGGCCCGCCCATCGCGACGCAAGCCTGCACCGGTAGAGGCTCCGGTTGTGCCGATCGTGTCCTCGACCGTTGCCGACGAGGCAAAGACCGAGGACAAGCCGAAGCGTGCCGGCTGGTGGCAGAAGAAAGGCTTCTTTTAAGCTTTTCAGCCGTTTATCCTGATCTCCTGATCAAAAAAATCCCGCGCTGTCCAAAGACGACGCGGGATTTTTCTTGCCTGAGATCCCAACGCTATGGCGCGAAGACCGACCAGTTCATCATCTTTGCCAGTCTTTCCAGCGCGATCGACCCGAGCCTGGAATTGCCGTTGGCGTTGAGGCCGGGCGACCAGACGGCGAGCGAGGCCACGCCCGGCACGATCGCCAAAATGCCGCCGCCGACGCCGCTCTTGCCCGGGATACCGACGCGAAAGGCGAAATCGCCGGAGCCGTCATAGTGACCGCAGGTCAGCATCATCGCGCCAATGCGGCGCGCGCGCTCGGCCGACACCACGGAATGGCCGGTCGCCGGGTTCTTGCCGCCATTGGCGAGGAAGCGGCCGGCCAAAGCCAGTTGCCGGCAGCTCATGGCGATGGCGCAATGGTGGAAATAGACGCCCAGCGCCAGGTCCGGCGGGTGGTTGAGATTGCCGAAGGATTTCATGTAATTGGCAAGCGCCAAGTTGCGGAAACCAGTGGCGCGTTCCGAAGCCGCGACCTCGCGGTCGATGACGATGGTTTCGTCGTCGGCCAGGAACTGGATGAAGCGCAGGATCTCGCCGATCGCCTCGCGCGGCTGATGTCCGGCGAGCAAAATGTCGGAAATGACGATGGCGCCGGCATTGATGAACGGATTGCGCGGAATGCCGTTCTCGTGCTCGAGCTGGACGATCGAGTTGAACGGGTTGCCCGAAGGCTCGCGCCCGACACGCTGCCACAGCGCGTCGCCGACATTGCCGAGCGCCAATGTCAGCGTGAACACCTTCGAAATGCTCTGGATCGAAAACGGCTCATCGGCGTCGCCCGCCGTCAGCACGCGACCGTCATTGGTCACGGCGGCAATGCCGAACTTCTTCGGATCGACCTTGCCGAGTTGCGGAATGTAGGTCGCGACATCGCCGCGATCCGTGCGCTCCGCCATTTCGGCGGCGACTTCGGTCAAAGCCTGTTCGAGTTCGGGCATTCGCGCTACTTCAGCCAGCGTTCGATGCGCGCCATCGCCTCGACCATCTCGTCGTGGCTGCCGGCATAGGAAAAGCGCATGGTTCGATGGCCTTGCAGCGGATCGAAATCGCGGCCGGGCGTCGCCGCCACATGCGCCTCGGCCAGCATCTTGCGCGCGAAGGCCATGCTGTCGTTGGTGTGCCTGGTGACATCGCAGAAGGCGTAGAAGGCGCCATCCATCGGTGCCGCCAGCGTAAAACCCAGTTCCGGCAGACGCTTCATCAAAAGCTCGCGATTGCTCGCATAGCGCGCCTTCACCGCCTCCAATTCCCCGGTCGCCTTGAACGCCTCGATCGCGGCGATCTGGGACAGTTCCGGCGGCGAGATGTAGAGGCTCTGGGCGATGCGCTCGACTGGCCGCACCAATGGTTCCGGCAGCACCATCCAGCCGATGCGCCAACCAGTCATGCAGTAATATTTCGAAAAGGAATTGATCACCGTCACGTCGGGGCCGTAGGCAAGCGCCGTGGTGTCCGGCGCAGCGTAAGCCAGCCGGTGATAGATCTCGTCGGAGATCACGGCAATGCCGAGCTCTTCCGCCGTCGTCACCAGTGCCGACAGCTCGTCGGCGGGGATAATCGCACCGGTCGGATTGGCCGGGCTGGCGAACAACACGCCCTTCAGCGGTTTCTCGCGATGCGCGGCCTTCAGATGTTCGGCGTGGAGATAGGCATCACCGTCGAGCTCGATCTCGACGATCTCGATGCCGAGCGCGGCCATGATGTTGCGATAGGCCGGATAGCCGGGGGCGGCGATGGCGACACGATCGCCTGGATCGAACATCGCCAGAAACGCCAGGTTGAAGGCGGCCGACGATCCGGTGGTGACGGCGATCCGGCCGGGCGAGACGTCAAGCCCGTAGTGGTCCGCATAGTGCTGCGCGATTGCCTGGCGCAGGCCCGCAAGACCCAATGCGTCGGTGTAGCCGATGCGCCCCATCTTCAATGCGTTCGTCGCCGCTTCCCTGACCCTGGCCGGCGCCGGGTCGGACGGCTGGCCAACGGCCATGGAAACAACCGGAACGCCCTTAGCCTTCAGCCGATTCGCTTCCGCCAGAATGTCCATGGCGTGGAACGGCTCGACTTCGCCGCGACGCGAAAGCGATACAACCATTTGACCTCTTTCCTTGTCGGCCCCTGGGACGGCACTTGCCGGCTGCCGGCGCCGAGCTTTGGCCTCCCGCGCCGCACAAATGCCCGATTGATGTGAGGATCACAAGTTCAGTAAAGTTTCAGTGCCGACTTTTCATCCTCCGCCCGCTCGTCTACCAGTGGACCTGCCATGTTGAATCGACCCAAATCGACGATTGCCAGGGCAGCGCGCGTCTTCGCGACGCTTTCGCTTGCTGCGACGGTCGCCGTGACCAGCACGGTCAGCGCCTTCGCGCAAAACGTGCCGGTCGTGCGCGACGCCGAGATCGAGGCGCTGGTGCGCGATTTTGCGCGGCCGATCTTCAGGGCCGCGGGCCTGCCGGAAGACGGCGTGGACATCGTGCTGGTCAACGACCAGAGTTTCAACGCTTTCGTTGCCGGGTCTCGTCTGTTCATCAACACCGGGGCCCTGATGTCGGCGGAGACGCCCAACGAGATCATCGGCGTCATCGCCCATGAGGCCGGCCACATTGCCGGCGGGCACCAGCAAAAATTGCGCAACCAGCTCGAACGCGCCAAGACGATGGCCATCATCGCGACACTGCTTGGCGCCGGTGCCGTCGTCGCCGGCGCCACCACCAAAAGCCGGGGCCTCGCCGGCGCCGGCATGGGGGTTGCGGCTGGCGGCGGCGAGATGGCGCAGCGCAGTATCCTCGCCTATCAGCGCACCGAGGAGATGACCGCCGACCGCTCGGCGATAACCTATCTCAATGCCACCGGCCAGTCTGGAATGGGCATGCTGAAAACCTTCGACCGCTTCCAGAGCGCGCTCTCGCTGTCGGGGGCGCAGGTCGATCCCTACCGGATCAGCCATCCGCTGCCGCGGGAACGCATCGCCAATCTCGAAGTCCTGGTCAAGCAGAGCCCCTATGTCGACAAGGTGGATCCGCCGGCACTGCAGCAGCGGCACGACATGATGCGCATCAAGATCGCCGCCTACATGGAAGGCCAGGCTGCCGCATCGCGGCTGATGCGCAAAAACCCGGGCAGCCTCGCCTCGCAATATGGCGATGCGCAGACGGCCTATCTCTATGGCAATCTGGCCAAAGCGCTTGCCAAGACCAACGCACTGATCAAGGCACAGCCCAAAAACCCCTATTTCCAGGAATTGCGCGGCGACATCCTGATGAAGGCGAACAAGCCGAGGGACGCGGCGGAAGCCTATGCCAAGGCGGTCAGCCTCGATCCGGCGCGATCCGGGCTGCTGCCGGTCTCCTACGGCCAGGCGCTGATGGCCGTCGGCACGCCCGATTCCCTGGAGAAAGCGGTGGTGCAGATCAACAAAGGCCTCGGGCGCGACCGGGAAAACGCGGTCGGGTATCGCTATCTGGCCCAGGCCTATGGCGAGCTCGGCAAAATCCCGGCCGCCGACCTTGCGACCGCCGAAGGTCATTTCTATTCCGGCGCCTATAAGGATGCCAAGATCTTCGCAATGCGCGCGCAGATGAAAATGAAGCGCGGCGAGCCGGGCTGGATCCGCGCGCAGGACATCATAAACTACGCACCATCAGGCAAGAAAAAGTGAACCATCCGGCCGTGCGCGGCGACATATAGTCGGACCAATTGGGGCCGGAAACCAGGCAAGAGGATCGAGGACCATGAACAAGGCAATTCTGCTGGGCACCACGGGAGTGGCGGTCGCTCTCGCCATGCTGGGTTTCGGGTTCGTGACCGGAAGTCCGCAAGCGGCAAAGGCCGATGCCGCGCAGATCGCCCAGGCGGCGTCCGCCGACACCAAGATTGACCGGGCCGAAGTCGAGGGCATCATCCGCGATTACCTCTTGAAGAACCCGGAAGTGCTGCTGGAGGCTCAGCAAGCGCTCGAGGCCAAGCAGAAGGAGGCGCAGCAGGTTGCCAGCCTCAGCGTCATCAAAAATGCCAAGGACCAGATCTTCAATTCGACCTTCGACGGCGTCGTCGGCAATCCGAACGGCAAGGTCACCATCGTCGAGTTCTACGATTACAATTGCGGCTACTGCAAACGCGCCATGGAGGACATGCAGGCACTGACGACAGCCGATCCGGACCTGCGCTTCGTGCTCAAGGAGTTCCCTATCCTGGGCCCGGATTCGCAGAAGGCGAGCGTCGTCTCGATGGCCTTCCACCTGATGATGCCGGAGAAATACGGCGAGTTCCACAACGCGCTGCTCGGCGGCCAGGGACGCGCCACCGAGGCGGCGGCCCTCAAGGTAGCGCTTTCGCTCGGCGCCGACGAAGCGGCGCTGCGCGAGAAGATGAAGGACCCGTCGATCGCCGAGGCCCTCTCCAAGACCTATGACCTTGCCAACAAGCTGGCCATCACCGGAACGCCCTCTTATGTGGTCGGCAACGAGGTGGTATTCGGGGCGCTCGGGCAGGAAGTGCTGGCGGAGAAGATCGAGGCGGCCAAGGCCGCACTCTGATCGACCGCTGGTTTTCGGCGCAAGCCGTTTTTCCACCTGTTGTGGACAGCGAAAGAACCCACTTGCGCTCTTTTCGCAGGCGTCTAAGCCCAGTATAGAGGCCCGGTGCGCCGGCTGATGCGGGCGGCGGGAAAGGTCGGCATTTTGAAAACGGTTTTCGTCCTGAACGGTCCCAACCTCAACGCGCTCGGCAAGCGCGAGCCAGGCATCTATGGCGGCAAGACGCTTGCGGCGATCGCTGACGATTGCAAGCAGGCGGGTGCGGCGCTTGGGCTCGAGATCGATTTCCGTCAGTCGAACCATGAGGGCGACCTCGTCGACTGGATACAGGAAGCCGCCGACAAGGCTGTCGGCATCGTCATCAATCCGGGCGCCTACAGCCACACCTCGATCGCCATTCACGACGCCATCCGCTCCGTCGTGCCATTGCCCGTCGCCGAAGTTCATCTTTCCAACATCCATGCGCGGGAATCATTTCGCCACGTCTCCATGGTCTCGCCGGTCGCCGTCGGCATGATCTGCGGGTTCGGGCCGCTCGGCTACACGCTGGCGCTGCAGGCGCTGGCCGCACGCCTATGACCGGCCAACAAACAGAAGGCTCGAAAATGTCGATAAAGAAGAACGGTGTTGACCAGCAGCTTATCCGCGACCTGGCGGGCATACTGAACGACACCAACCTCACCGAGATCGAGGTCGAGCTGGGCGACTTGAAGGTCCGCGTGTCGCGACAGGCGCCGGCCGTCCATGCGGTCGCCGCACCGCAGCCCGCCTATGCGCCGCCGGCAGCGCAGCCGGCGGCCGCAACCGCCGCGGCAGCGGCCGAGATTTCCAAGAACGCGGTCGCCTCGCCGATGGTCGGCACCGCCTATCTGGCGCCGTCGCCCGACGCCAAGGCGTTCATCGAGGTCGGCCAGCAGGTCAAGGAAGGCCAGACGCTGCTGATCATCGAGGCGATGAAGACGATGAACCAGATCCCCTCACCCCGTGCCGGCACAGTGACGGCGATCCTGTTCGAGGATGCGCAGCCGGTCGAATATGGCATGCCGCTCGTCGTGATCGAGTAGAGCCGGGAACAGCCGAGAAATGTTCCAGAAAATCCTCATCGCCAATCGCGGCGAAATCGCTCTGAGGGTGCTGCGCGCCTGCAAGGAGCTAGGCATCCAGACAGTGGTGGTGCATTCGACCGCCGACGCCGATGCCATGCATGTGCGGCTCGCCGACGAGAGCGTCTGCATCGGTCCGCCGCCGTCGCGCGACAGCTATCTCAACATCCACCAGATCGTCGCGGCCTGCGAGATCACCGGCGCCGACGCTGTGCATCCGGGCTACGGCTTCCTGTCGGAGAATGCCAAATTCGCCGATATCCTCGCCGCGCACAACATCACCTTCATCGGCCCGTCCGGCGACCACATCCGCATCATGGGCGACAAGATCGAGGCCAAGCGCACCGCAAAGCGTCTTGGCATTCCGGTGGTGCCCGGCTCCGACGGTGCGGTCACCGAGGAAAAGGAAGCCAAACGCATCGCCGCCGAGATCGGCTATCCCGTGATCATCAAAGCGTCGGCCGGTGGCGGCGGACGCGGCATGAAGGTGGCGCGCAGCGAAGCCGATCTTGTGGTCGCGCTGCAGACGGCGCGCTCGGAAGCCGGAGCCGCCTTTGGCGACGACGCCGTCTACATCGAGAAATATCTCGAAAAGCCGCGCCATATCGAGGTGCAAGTGTTCGGCGACGGTGCTGGCCGCGGCGTGCATTTCGGCGAACGCGACTGCTCGCTGCAGCGGCGCCACCAGAAGGTCTGGGAAGAGGCGCCCTCGCCGGCGCTCAATGCCGAGGAGCGCGCGCATATCGGCGGCGTCTGTGCCAAGGCTATCGCCGATCTCGGCTACTCCGGCGCCGGCACCATCGAATTCCTCTACGAGAACGGCGAATTCTACTTCATCGAGATGAACACCCGCCTGCAGGTCGAGCATCCGGTGACGGAGGCGATCACCGGCATCGACCTCGTGCATGAGCAGATCCGCGTCGCCTCGGGCGGCGGGCTTTCGGTGCGCCAGGAAGATATCCGCTTTCAGGGCCACGCCATCGAATGCCGCATCAATGCCGAGGATCCGCGCACCTTCACCCCGTCACCCGGCACGATCACCCATTTCCACACGCCGGGCGGCCTCGGCATCCGCGTCGATTCCGGCGTCTATTCCGGCTACAAGATCCCGCCCTATTACGACAGCCTGATCGGCAAGCTGATCGTGCACGGCCGCAACCGTGTCGAATGCATGATGCGGCTGCGGCGGGCGCTCGACGAATTCGTCGTCGACGGCATCAAGACAACGCTGCCGCTGTTTCGTGATCTCGTCGGCAATGCCGATATCGCCAATGGCGAGTATGACATCCACTGGCTGGAAAAATATCTGGCCAAAGAGGATTAGGTCGTGAACTAATAGAATATAATGATGCGATGACCCGTCCCTACGCGCCAGGCTATCGCATACCGACCGACCTGTTGCTCAAGGCCTACGCCTCGGGCGTCTTCCCGATGGCCGAAAGCGCCACCGATCCCGAAGTGTTCTGGGTGCGGCCGGAGACGCGCGGCATCATCCCTCTCGATGGTTTTCACACGCCCAAAAGCCTGAGGAAAGCGATCCGGAAAAGGCAGTTCGACATCCGTTTCGATTTCGACTTCGAGGCGACCATCGATGGCTGCGCCGAGCGGCGCGAGGAGCGCCGGTCGACCTGGATCAATGCGCCGATCCGCGAAGCCTATGTCGAACTTCATCGAATGGGCCATTGCCATTCGGTCGAAGCCTGGCGCGAGGGTCGGCTGGTCGGCGGCCTTTACGGCGTCTCGCTCGGCCGGGTGTTCTTCGGCGAAAGCATGTTCGCCAGGGAAACGGACGCGTCGAAGGTCTGCCTGGTGCATCTGGTCGAGCGCCTGAAGCAACGGCACTTTGCGCTGCTCGACACGCAGTTCACCACCGAGCACCTCAAACGCTTCGGCGCGGTCGACGTGCCAAGGGGCAGATACGAAAAGATGCTGGCTGACGCGCTGAAGGGCGAAGCGGTCTTCTTTCCCTGACGACCCGTCTTTCCCTGACGACCCGTCCAATCAGTCTTTTGCCGCAACTTCGAGCGGCGTCTGTGCGTGGAACATCATCTTCCAGCCATTGACGCGATGGACATAGCCGGTGCTGACCAGCGCCGCATAAGGCTCGCCATTCTCGCGAGTGGCATGGGCCTCATAGGTCAGCATGACAATGTCGCTACCCGGCTCGATGATGCCCTTGAGGTCGATGTCGAGATCGCGCCAGCGGTTCGGGTCCGTCGCGGTTTCGGCCAGATCGGCGTTGCTCATCGCCTGCGCCATCTGTGGGAACGCCACCAGGCATTCGGTGTCGGCATTGGCTTTGAAATAGGCTGCGTCACCGGTCCAGAACCCTTTTTCGAGCTCGAGAAGCTCGCCTTTGTTGGCCATCATCGGAACGTCCTCCGCACGTGCCCTAACGCGCGGCTGGCAGGGCAGTTCCGAAAGGACGCAGCGCTCTAGTTGGTCTTGGCCGCGTCGGGTGCCGGCACATCCGACTTCTGCTTGCAGCCCTTCAGCCAGACGTCGTAGACGGCGTGCTCGACAGCGTTGAGGCCGGGGCTCTCGGCAAACATCCAGCCTGTGAAGATGCGGCGGATCTTGCGATCCAGCGTGATCTCGTCGACCTCGACGAAGGAATCGGTCTTTGGCTCTTCGGTTTGCGGCCGCGAATAGCAGATGCGCGGCGTCACCTGCAAAGCACCGAACTGCACCGTCTCGTCGATATAGACATCGAAGGTGATGATGCGGCCGGTGATCTTGTCGATGCCGGCGAATTCGGCGACGGGATTGGTGATTCGTTGTGGTGCCGCCGGTGCCGCCGGCGCCACTGTCGCATCCGGTTCCACTGGCGCATCCGGTTCCATTGACGCATCCGGGTCCACTGGCGCCTCAAATTCCGTCGGCGCCCCCGGATCCGCTGGCACCTCCAACGTCTGCGCGGCGGCCATGCTAAAAGCGGCAAAACCGGCGGCGGCCACCGTCAGTCCGCCTATCGAGATTCGGCTGAAAATGCTCATGCAAGGGGTCCGGTGGTTTGCGCCCGGGGTGATTCTGTCGCGCCCAAGGCTAGTCGCTGCTGTCAGATCAGCAAGCAGCTAAACGCCAATTGTGGCGATAAAGGACCGATCCGCCCTTGACGAGCGGTTACGAACCCGGCGTCCAGGCGTCGTAATCGCCTGTCACCTGCGGACGATGCTGATTGGTGAGCACGGAGCCCTTGGGGCGATAGGCGGCGGCACTTCCGGTAAGATTCGGCTCATGCGGCTTCTGCCAGTCGCGTGGCTTGTAGTTGTCGCTCGGCGGCGCGACATCGACGCGGTGATGCATCCAGCCATGCCAGCCGGGCGGAATCATCGAGGCTTCCGAATAGTCGCGATAGATGACCCAGCGGCGGGTGCGGCCTTCCGAATCGACGCCACCCTCGTAGTAGATGTTGCCAGCCTCGTCCTGCCCGACCTTCTTGCCGTGGCGCCAGGTGTGGAAGCGCGTTCCCAGCGTCTGGCTATTCCACCAGGTGAAAAACTGCAGAAGGAAAGTTTTCATCCAAATCCTCGCGGCGGGCGCCCGTTGCCTGCTTATGGCGTCAGGTCATCGCGAAGGCAAGACTTTTGCCTGAGGTGCCGTACAAATGGTTGTCAGAAGACCGACGTCCGTTATCGATGCGGACGCATACGGGACAGTCGATGTTTAAGGGCTTGCCATCAATGCTCGACTGAAGGCAGTGGTGACCATATTGATCAGTTCCGTATGGATTTCGCGCCGTGTGCGGCCTCCGCCATCCATGCAAATCGGATCACCAACCTTTTCAGCTTCGGCGAGCTCAGGCGCACCAGGTTTGCATTCGGCAAACATGCTGTAATGGCTCGCATCTCCGATTGTGGAATAAGTGGCATTTGGGATGGCTTTTGCAACTTTAGCGGCCTGCGCGGTCAGAGGAATTTTCCCTGGTTGACCTAGATTTATGAGTTCGACAGGAATTGAGATCTGCGAAAAGCTGTTGAATTCGAAGACATCAACGGGTGCAGGATCAATCGCCATTGCAAATCTGATACGCGTATCTTCATTGTTGCGGCCTGCCCATGTCAAATCCATGGCGTGAAGATCAACGCCGCTTTGCCTGACCCATCCACAAAGAGAAGGGTTGAGCGCGTCCGTATCGCAATAGCCCGCCAAACGTTTTGCATCGATGCGGGCACCAGCTATCGCCAAAGCTGTGCTTCCGCCCATGGAAAGCCCGAGAGTACCTACCTTGTCATGTTCGAGGTGCTCTTCGAAAAAAGAGACTTTGTTCATCGCATTCAATGTCTCGGTGATATCCGCAGGTCTCAGCCAAAGCTTCATCGTTTCCACCGCGGATCGGTTTGCGCCTGTATTTCCGGGATGGGTAGGGGCCGCCACAACGAACCCCTGCTTCGCCAATGGCATCGCAATCCAGCTCAAGGCTTGCGCGTTTCCTGCCAGGCCAGCGCCATGGGATAGCAATATGAGAGGAAATTTTCCATCCGAGATTGGGGCATCGAGCATGGCAGGCGTTCCCACAAAAAACATGCTCTCCCCAAGCATAATCGGTTTGCCACCCGAAGATGCCGGGTACCAAACGGTCACGTCGAGATCGACCCCGCGCTCTTTGGAGAGAGCCGCAATCTGACGCACACCGACATTGTCGCTGGCGACGGCTGGCTGTTGCACCACCAACGTCGAAGACGCGACGGTCCAAAGCATAGCCAAGACATTCATCAAGAACTTCATTGTTTCCTCTTGCGCTCGTCATCATCGTCACGCTGTCAATTCTCGTACCGGAGTTCGGATATTTGCCGATAAGAATGAGCTTCAGCGTTCAGGCCCCAAGATTGACCGGAATCCAGGCTGGCTCGCCCTCGAACGCGATCTTGGACGTCCAAGATCGTGATCAAGGTCGTTTCGCGCGATGAATTCAGCCCCCTAGGTGCAGGATTACGAGGCGACAGGTGCCCCGTTTTGCGTTTCGGGCGCCGCAGACGTTTCGCCACCGACCCGGCGATAGGCGCTGGGCGTCATGCCCGTGACGCGCAGGAACTCGCGGTTGAAGTTCGACTTAGTGCCAAAACCCGATTCCAGCATGACGACTGTCACAGGATCGCGTGTCGAGAACAGCCGTCGCTGCGCATCGCTGACCCGGTATTCATTTACGACTTGGGAAACGTTGCGGCCATGAACCCGGTTAATCGCCCCGGAAATCTGTCGCGCAGGTATTCCGGCGCGCCGTGCCACACGGTCCAGCGTCAGGTCCGGATCGCGATAAAGATGCTGCTCAGCCATCAATGCATCAATCCGGCGTATAACGACCTCGTCCGCCACGGAAATATCCTCGCTGACCGGCGAAGAGTAAGAGAGTGAAGGCTGTTGCTCGAAGGTGGCGAATGCGAGACCCTCCTCTGTAGCTTTGAGTTCCGCGTCAGGGCGAGTGTCGTCCGCGACCGTTGCGGCGTAACCGGCGACCGCTAGCCACAGAACGCTCGCAGCGGTCAGGAGCATTTGGGCCTGCCGCCCATCACCAAAAAGGAGATCAAGCGATACCGTTGCATCGACAAAGGCGGTGATAATGAGAAGAAGCGCGACCGCGATGAGCGCCTTGTGCGCGGTCCACTCGTCACTGAGACGCACAGCCGCAAGCGCGCTCGGGCCCTGCCGCGCAACTCGCAAGAGCGCGAGGCCGTATCCGAGATTGATCACGAAAAGAACAATGTCGATTGGTGCACGCCAGAAGGCGACGAGAGCCGCGACGAGGCACGCCGGCATTAAATGCGGCCACAGGTCTGAGGGTTTCGCCAGGTTCTTGCGACGAAGCTGATCGAAGGCGGCGAAGGAAAGCGCGGGCAGGACAGCTGCGAGGATTGGCTGGATGAAGCGGGCCGGATACCAACCGACGTTCCAGTTCAATCCTGACACAGTCGCCTGAATTGCGAAGGCGGCCACGAGCAGCGGAAAGAGCCCGAGCTTTCCTTGTCCCTGCCGGGTCATCCGCACGAGGATAAGGAGCAGAACAAGCGAAATGACGAACGGGAGCGGTATCGAAGGCATGTATAACCATTACCACGTAAGAGGCTTCTTCATTGCGCCGTGGGTGATGGTGGACGCCCCTAAATTTTAGATGAAATTTTGTCGCGTGAATTCGCCGCAGAAGGCGAAGATTCGCGACCAACTTTTGCGAGCGGCCGGGCATCCGCGCACGTAGCGATCTTATCATTACAAAGGCCAACGACTTTACACATCGAGGCTGAGGGCATTGCGCCGTCGGCGCTGACGCTGTTGCGGTGGGGCGGCGGTTGCTGATCTCGCGCCCGCCGGACGCATGCTTGCCAAGTTTGTTTCGTCTCCCTAAAGCTCTGCGCGCCCCGTGCGGGTACATGGTTGACTGGTCTTGAGGGAGATGAAGCTTGGCCCCAGACGCATCCGGCGCGGATCCGCGGATCAGCGCCAGCTCCATTCGCCTGCGCAAGGGCGGCGTGCCGATCGTCTGCCTCACAGCCTATACCTATCCTGTCGCTCGCCTGCTCGACGATCATGTCGACCTCCTTCTGGTGGGCGACAGCGTCGCCATGGTCCTGCATGGCCACAAGACCACGCTAAGCGCCTCGCTTGAGATGATGATCGCCCATGGACAAGCGGTGATGCGGGGCTCAGCCAGGGCCTGCGTGGTGGTCGACATGCCGGCCGGAAGCTACGAGGCAACGCCGCGCCAAGCAGTTGCCTCGGCGCAGCGGATCGTCGACGAAACCGGTTGCCAGGCGGTCAAGCTGGAGGGCGGCGTCACAGTTGCCCGGCAGATTGCGGCGATCGTCGCTGCCGGCATTCCGGTCATGGGACATATCGGCTTGCAGCCGCAATCGGTGGAAAGCGACGGCGGCTACAGGATCAAGGGCCGGACCGAGGAGAATGTGGTCGCCCTTTATCGCGACGCCGACGCGGTCGAGAAGGCCGGCGCGTTTTCTGTGGTCATCGAAGGCACCGTCGAGACCGTCGCCGCCGACCTCACCCGGCACATTTCCATTCCAACCATCGGCATCGGCGCCAGCGGCGACTGCGACGGCCAAATCCTGGTCGTCGACGACATGGTCGGCCTGACCGTCGATCGCGTGCCGAAATTCGTCAAGCAATATGCCGACCTGCGCAGCGCCATATCGCAGGCGGCAGCCAGCTATGCAGCGGAGGTGCGAAGCCGGACTTTTCCCGGCCCGGGCCATGTCTTTTCCGCCGCAGCCGAAAAGGACAAGGCATGAGCCGGCCGCTCGTCGTCGACAGCGTCGCCGCCCTACGCGCGCAAATCCGCGACTGGCGCCGCGATGGCCTCAGCGTCGCCATGGTGCCGACCATGGGTGCCTTGCATGACGGCCATATCTCGCTGCTGGAGATCGCGCTCGAAAAGGCCGAGCGCTGCGTTGTCTCGATCTTCGTCAACCCGACGCAGTTCGCGCCGAGCGAAGACCTCGACAAATATCCGCGCCAGCTCGCCCGCGATCTCGACCGGCTGGCCGAGGCCGGCGCACAACTCGTCTTCACCCCCGATGTTGCGGAGATGTATCCGGCCGGCTTCGCCACAAAGATCTCGGTCGGCGGACCGGCTGCCGGGCTGGAATCGGATTTCCGGCCGACCTTCTTCGACGGCGTCGCCACGGTCGTGGCTAAGCTCTTCCTGCAGGCGTTGCCCGACTGTGCGGTCTTTGGCGAAAAGGACTACCAGCAGCTTTGCGTCGTCAGGCAGCTCTGCCGTGACCTCGATCTGCCGGTGGATATCATCGGCGCGCCAACGGTACGCGACGCGCATGGTCTCGCCATGTCGTCACGCAACGCCTATCTGAGCGAAGCCGAGCTCGAGGTGGCGCGCCAACTCAACGTCATTTTGCGCCGGGCAGCAGTGGCACTTGCGGCCGGCAGTGACGAAGGCAGCGCGACCGCCGAGGCCAGCCGCGCGCTCGTCAAGGCTGGCTTCGACAAAGTCGACTATGTCGCGGCGCGCGAGAGCATGACGCTCGCCCCGTGGCGACGAGACCGTGCCGGACGCCTGCTCGCGGCCGCCTGGTTGGGCAAGACCAGGCTGATCGATAATATGGAAACTCCCTCCACTTAAAGCGCGTCCGCGACTAAAGGGATTTGTGAGCTTCACCTCCAAAATCCGCAGCATCAGGCCGGCTCCGTTACAATTCGGCCAAAATCATGGTGCGGTCCTGCGCGCTCCAGGAGCGCTGCATCATGCTCGGCTGGAAAGAGAACGATTTCTGGCGCGGATCCTCAATCTTGATACCAGCATTTGTCGAGCGGCTGCTCCCCTATCTGTTCGCGCTTGCATTGATCTGCATCGCGGTCGCCTTCCGGCCGCTGCTGCCTGTCGATGAAACGCGATATCTCAGCGTCACCTGGGAGATGTATCTGAGCGGAAAGATCTTCGTTCCGACGATGAATTTCGCGCCCTATCTGCAAAAGCCGCCGCTGCTGTTCTGGCTTATCGATCTGGTCTGGGACATTTTCGGCGTAAGCCGGGTTGCCGCGATGCTCGTTATCTTCGTTGCCTCGTCGCTCGTCATCTGGCTGACGACTCGTCTGGCAAAAACCCTCTTTCCCGGACGCGACGACATCGCAGGCCGTGTCCCCTGGCTGGTCGCGGGAAGCATCGTCTTCGTCATTTATTCGACCCTGATTCTGTTCGACATGCTGCTGACGGTCTTCGTGCTTGCCGCGCTTTTGTCGTTGCTTGCCTTTGCCAGGAGCGGCAACCGCTGGCACGCCGTGCTGGCGGGATTATTCATCGGGCTGGGTGTCTTGACGAAAGGTCCGGTGGTGCTCATCCATGTCGGCGCCCCCATCCTGCTCTATCCATTCTGGCGCGATCGGCAGGCCGGACTGGCGACGCCGAAATTCTTCGCTGGGGCAGGTCTGGCAATTCTCGCCGCATTGATCCCGGTGGCGATGTGGCTGGTGCCGGCGACCATCCTGACCAACGGCGACTTCGTCTACGACCTTGTCTGGAACCAGTCGGCAGGGCGTGTCACCGGCAATCTGCACAACTCCCATCACCGGCCGTTCTATTTCTACGTCGTGCTGATGCCGATCATGCTCATACCGTGGATCTTCATACCCGAAATATGGCGGCTGAGGCTGGGCGCCCGGATACGTGGCCTGATCGACACGAGATCGCCAGACCTGCGCGCGCTGCGCCTGCTGTCGTTCTCGTTCGTCGCGGTTTTACTGGTCTTCAGCGCGATATCCGGCAAGCAGCCTCACTATGTGGTGCCGATCCTGCCATTTGCGACCATCCTGTTCGGGTATTTCATGGCGGAGATCCCACTAGCGAGGCTCAGAAACTCGGCCTTCATCCTGCTTGCCATTTTCGGCATCGGCCATGCCGTAGCATCAGCGACCGTTTTCAAACGTGACGATCTCATGCCGCTGGCCAACTTTATCGACGAGCGAAAGAATGCGGATTGGGCTGTCGCCTTCGACTACCAGGACGAGGTCGGCTTCCTTGCCCGATTGCAGAAGCCGTTCGAAAGCACCGACAATCCCGAGGAATGGCTTCGTTCCCATCCTGGCGGCTATGTCATCGACAAATCCAAGGAGCCTGGGACATCGGAGCAAATCGCTTTCCGCGTTCGCGTCGAACGAGGCTATCTTGTCGTCCTCAAGGGCCAACACTGACGGCGTGGCTGCCCGCAATCGACCGGCGCTGCCCATGAAACGCAACTGACTGCGACGTGTCCGGCAGACAAGTCTAGCCGATCGTCTTCTCGAAAATCAGCGCCGGCAGTCCTGAGCCACCGCCGCAGTCGGCGGTATTGCCGGCGGGCAAAAACCCTTGCGAGCGGTAGAAGGCGACGGCCGGAGCGTTTGCCTCTTCCACTTCGGCACGCAGCGTCCGCGCCTCCGGAAAGCTGGCCTCGACCTCCTCCAGCAGTGCCTGGCCGATCCCTTGCCGCTGGCAGGCCGGATGCACGTAGAGCTGGTTCAGCATGACGATCTTCGCATCCTTGGTGGTTGCCGCGAAAGCCATGCCGCCGATGCGCTTGCCGTCGTCCGCGACCAGGAATTCGGAGTTCGGCCGTGTCAGCCGCGCCTTGAGCGAGGCGATCGAATGCCATTCGTCTGTGATCTCGGTGACTTTGGCAGCACCATAGATGTTGTCGTAGGTGGCGTGCCACGTTTCGACCAGCAACGCGCGGACCGCGGCAAGATCGCGCTCGCCGGCGGTGCGAACGAACATCATCCTATTCGATCCCGAGCTTGGCCTTGACGAGGTCGTTGACCGCTTGGGGGTTGGCCTTGCCGCCTGTCGCCTTCATCACCTGGCCGACGAACCAGCCGGCCATGGTCGGCTTGGCGCGCGCCTGCTCGACCTTGTCGGGATTGGCTGATATCACCTCGTCGACCGCCTTTTCGATGGCGCCGGTGTCGGTGACCTGCTTCATGCCGCGGCTTTCGACCAGTTGGCGCGGATCGCCGCCCTCGCTCCAGACGACCTCGAACAGATCCTTGGCGATCTTGCCGGAGATAGTGCCCTCCTTGATCAGGTCGATGACCGCGCCGAGTTGATCAGGCGAAACCGGAGCATTTTCAATACCCTTGCCGGCCTTGTTCAACGCACCCAGCAAATCGTTGATGACCCAGTTGGCGGCAAGCTTGCCATCGCGACCAGCGGCCACCTTCTCGAAATACTCGGCAACCGCCTTTTCCGATACCAGGATCGAGGCGTCGTAGGTCGACAGGCCGAGCGAGGAGATCAGCCGTGCCTTCTTGGCGTCGGGCAGTTCAGGCAGATCCTTTGCCAGCGCATCGACATAGGCTTGGTCGAATTCCAGCGGCAGAAGGTCGGGATCCGGGAAATAGCGGTAGTCATGCGCTTCTTCCTTGGAACGCATCGAGCGCGTCTCGCCCTTGTTGGGGTCGAACAGCCGCGTTTCCTGGTCGATCTTGCCGCCATCCTCCAGAATGGCGATCTGGCGGCGCGCCTCGTAGTCGATGGCCTGGCCGATGAAGCGGATCGAGTTGACGTTCTTGATCTCGCAGCGCGTGCCGAATTCGCCGCCGGGCCGGCGCACCGAGACGTTGACGTCGGCGCGCAGCGAGCCTTCGTCCATATTGCCGTCGCAAGTGCCGAGATAGCGCACGATGGTGCGCAGCTTGGTGACATAGGCCTTGGCCTCGTCGGCGGAGCGCATATCGGGCTTGGAGACGATCTCCATCAGCGCCACGCCGGAGCGGTTGAGATCAACGTAAGACATCGTCGCATGCTGGTCGTGCATCGACTTGCCGGCGTCCTGCTCCAGGTGCAGGCGCTCTATGCCGACCTCGATATCCTCGAACTCGCCCTGCCGGTCCGGACCGACGGAGACGATCACCTTGCCCTCGCCAACGATCGGCTGTTTGAACTGCGAGATCTGGTAGCCCTGCGGCAGGTCGGGATAAAAATAGTTTTTCCGGTCGAAGACCGATTTGTGGTTGATCTCGGCCTTCAGCCCCAGGCCGGTGCGGATCGCCTGCTTGACGCATTCCTCGTTGATAACCGGCAGCATGCCCGGCATCGCCGCATCGACGAGGCTGACATTGGCGTTCGGCGGCGCGCCGAAAGCCGTCGAGGCGCCGGAGAACAGCTTTGCCTGCGAAGTCACCTGCGCGTGGACCTCGAGGCCGATGATGATTTCCCAGTCGCCGGTGGCGCCTGATATCAAGCGTTTGGCTTCTGGCGTGCGGGTGTCGATGAGGGTCATAGTGGCCTGCGAACTTTCGGTGGCGGATTCACATCTGAACGTGAATTCCGCCACGCCGGACGTGAAAGTCATTCGCTAGTGCAAACCACGAAAAGAGACAAGCGCAAAGCCGAAGCTGGCGCTTTCGCACCGAGTCTCGCCGCCGCCGTCGGTCTCGCCGCATTCAGGCCGTCGCGATGTAGGCCCTGATCTCGGCTGCCTCGCGCTCGACATCCTCGATGCGCCGCTTGACCACGTCGCCTATGGACACGATGCCGTCGAGCAGGCCGTCCTTTTCCACCGGCAGATGGCGGAAACGGCCACTGGTCATGATCTCCATGACCTCGTTGACGGTGTGGTTCTCATTGCAAATCTTCACCTTGGGCGTCATCGCCGAACGCACCGCGATGTCCAGTGCGGCGGCTCCTTCCCTGGCGAGGACCCGCACGACGTCGCGCTCGGAAAGAATGCCGACGATCTTGTGATCGCCATTGGTGATGACCAGCGCACCGATCCTGTGCTCGGCCAGGATGCGAATGGCCTCGCTCAGCTTTTCGTTCGGCCCGAGCGTCAACACGTCATGGCCTTTCTGCTCGAGAATTGCCTTAACAGTCATGGCGTCCTCCTCTGTTTTACTTGCCGGTTCCTGCCCTGACCGGCTTTCCTCCTGCGCATGACCCCGAAAATCGGCCTCGATTTTCGGAAAAGATCATGCGCCAAATCAAAGTTTCTACAGCGTCCTTTGCGCGTCCAAGAGGACGCGCGGCGCTGTAGTGAACATCGTGCGCCGCGATCGATTGCATTTCAAGTGCGGCGTCTTAATGCGCATCGCATGTCGTTGTCCCAAAACCGCTGCGCACCCTCGGTTCAAGACCGAGGGCATGCTTTTGGGCGACATGCTTCAGGCCATGGACTCATCCGCCTGCTGCCGCCGATCGAAAACGCGCAGGCCGAAGAAGCCGGCGACAAAACCGCCAATATGGGCCTCCCAGGCGATCTGGCTGTCGATGCCGGGCGCGAAGGCAACGAGGCCGGTGATGAGATTGATCACCATCCAGATGGCGAGAAAAGTCATAACGCCGCGCGAGCGGAACACCGCCGCCATGGGCATTGGCGCGCCGGCGAAGGCGGCTTTGCCGGACGAGCGGTCGGTGCGGAAGCCAAAGCGGGCGGCGGCCCCCATCATGCCGGAAATCGCTCCCGATGCGCCGACCAGCGGCGCCTGGCCGAGCGGATGCATGGCCCAGAACAGCACCACCGCCGCCAGCCCCGTCGCCGCGAAGAACAGACTGAAACGAAGCGCGCCGAATCGATTCGCCAGTGGCGAGCCGAAAGCCGCCAGCCACACCATGTTGATGGCTAGATGAGCGAAGCCGCCATGCAGGAAGGCATAGGTGAAGGGGCTCGAAAACGCGTAGAAATCGAGGTCGAAGCGACCGGAATAGCGGATCGGGATGAAGGCAGTCCGGATCAGCAGCGAGAAATCCTGGTCGTCGGTGAGCCAATAGAACCGGATCAGGTGAACGGCGACGCAGATGCCGATCACCGCCAGCACAACGGGTGGCATGTTGAATACCGGCTCGCGGCCGATAGGTCTGCCCTCGCCCTGTTCGATTTCCGATGGGCTTGCTGGTTCGCTCATATGCCTTGCACTCAGTCGCTCGCCTTCGCGAGCATGTAGATCACGGTCACCCGATTCACAAAGGGCGAATCGCCGCGAATCGCTTGGGCGCGAATCAAAAAGAAGCCGTCCAAGGTTGCCCTTGAACGGCTGGTCGAGCCCCCACGCTCCCCAAAACTCTTGACTGAAGTGCTGCCGATCGCTGCGAAACGACCGCTTCTGGAGTGGTTTTAGCGTGCCACGGGCTTGGGTGGGGCGCAACGTAAACCACTTGTTAACCTTAACGACCCCGACCCGTGAACAAGTGTTAACGATGCTGGCACGCATCCTGCTCCGCAACGCATGTAGGTCCTCGGAGGGCGCCCTTCTGTTCACCGATGGGACATCAGACGACAGATTGCGCGGAGCAGCATAGCATGAACCAGAACGGATCGATCACGCTGTTCCATTATTGGAACCGGTTGCGTGACGGGCGCCCTGCCCCGAAGCGTTCGGAAGTCGAGCCAGCCGACATCAAGTCGCTGCTGGCCGACACATTCATCCTGGAAAAGGATACACGCGGCGAGGCGGTGTTCCGGCTCGCCGGCACAAGACTTTGCGCGGTCTATGGCCGTGAGCTCAAGGGGTTTTCCTTCCCGTCGCTGTGGCGGGAGAAGGACCAGCGGCTTGTCTCAAAACTGATCCATGGCGTCTTCGACCAGAAATCCGTGGTGCTCATCACTTATGAAGGTTTCAGCCGCGGCGACCGTTCCAACAAGTTCGAGCTGCTCGCTCTGCCGCTCGACGGCGGCGTCGAAAACCCGCGCTGCCTCGGTGTGATAAGCGCCGCTGAAAAACCCTTCTGGCTGGGCGCGGATCCGATCACCGACGCCTTGATCGATTCGATCCGCATCGTCGATCCGGAGAAGGAACCGATATTCCCCAAGAACCGGCCGGCCATCGACGTCCCCTCGCTTGTCCCGTTGGATCTCGATCCGCCCCAGACGATTTCGGCGCTCGGCCAGGCGCGCCGCATCCGCCATCTGGTCGTGTTCGACGGCGGGCGCGAGGAATAATCGCGAACGCTAAAGTAACGGTGCCAGGCTTTCCCCTTTGTTAACCTGCTTTGCTGTAGTTTTCCGCTGAAGTTCCTCGCATCAACGCGCGGAATGCCAGACGGGGTGTAGGCAGTCATGAGGTCAGCGGCGGTCGACACCGCGCCGTCCCAAGCTGAAAGGCGTAACTTTCAGCGCGTCCGCGTGAAGATCTATGGGCGCTTCATGCTGGAGGATCGCACCGAACATCCGTGCCAGGTGGTCGACATGTCGCCGGGCAATGTTGCGCTTCGCACGGAGCGCATCGGCATGCCGGGCGAGAAGGTCATCGCCTATATCGATCACATCGGCCGCATCGAAGGCGTCGTCACTCGTATCTTGCAGGATGGTTTCGCGATGACGGTCATCGCGTCGGAACGCAAGAAGGACAAGCTTGCCGCGCAATTGACCTGGCTTGCCAACAAGCATGAGCTCGATCTGCCGGAAGACCGCCGTCACGAACGCGTGGCGCCGCGCAATCCGACCAGCGTGCTTCAGCTCGCCGACGGGCGCCAGTACCAGTGCCGCATCATCGACCTGTCGCTTTCGGGCGCCGCGGTCGAGATCAACGTCAAGCCGGCAATCGGCATCCAGGTCATGCTGGGCACGATGCGCGGCCAGGTCGTGCGCCATTTCGAGGACGGCGTCGCCATCGAGTTCGCCGTCGTCCAGCGGCCCGAAACGCTCGATTCCGAATTCAACGCATCCGGCACCTGACAAACAACAACATATTATCGCAATCAGACCGGCCCATTCGGCCGGTTTTTTCGTTGTTCCGCACCGGCCGACGCGACTTGCCAACCGATGCCGCGCCAAGGCGTCGCGCCGTGCCGATGCAGCTCCGCGAAAATGCCTCAACAATTTTATACTGAAATGATTCAAATTTTACGTTTATTCTACAGGCGTTTTACTTAATATCTACTTCGAGCCTTTGCGTCGAATAAATCCAATCGTGTCATTGTCTCCTCAAACGGGGAGACTGGACGATGAAGAAGACGAGGGGCAAGCTGTTGCTCTTGGCAATGGCGATGCAGCTTACCGCCTGGGGAACGGCGTACGCAGCGGGACCAGCCTTCATGCACACTGGCAGCCGCACCACACAGCCGGTCGGCCATTACGAGTTCTGCCAGAAGATTCCGCAGGAATGCAATGAGCGCACGCCTAAGCAGGCACCGGTCGAGCTGACACGCAAGCTGTGGGCGAAAATCGTGAGCATCAACAATTCGGTCAACACCAGGATCACGCCGCGCACCGACATGGAACTGTGGGGCAAGGAAGAAGTCTGGTCCTATCCCAACAGCGGCTTCGGCGACTGCGAGGACTATGCGCTGGAAAAGCGCCGCGCGTTGATGAACATCGGCATACCGGCCGGCGACCTGCTGATGACGGTTGCGCGCCAGCCGAACGGAGACGGCCATGCGGTGCTGACCGTGCGCACCAGCCTTGGAGAGTTCATCCTCGACAATCTGGAGACCAGGGTGCTGTCCTGGACCAACACCGACTACACCTACCTGAAGCGCCAATCGAGCCAGAATTCGGGCGCTTGGGTAACGATCAACGACGGCCGCTCCGACGCGGTCGCCAGCGTCCGCTAAGGACGCCAATGCATGTCGCCCAAAGTGCGCAGCGGTTTTGGGATAACGACATGCATAAAACAGAGGTTAAGCGCGTCGCATGAATGCGACGCGCTTAAGGAGAAAACCCGGTCGAGTCCCCACCCTCCCCGTCCCCAACGACCGGGTTTTAGGAGCCGGCCCCGTCCCCGGGCCGGCTCCACCTTTCGGGGGAGACCGGAGGAAGCCCCGATAGGAGAACTCGACTTGAGCGTCGCCAAATTTTGACGTATTGAAAGAATTGTGGAGACGTTCTCTAGTTCGTCTGGGAGCCGTCATTGGTGACTGTATGGATGCCGATCTCAAATTCGGCATCTACCGCTGTAATACTGCGGAGTGGCACTCTTACGGGTGCCGTCTAGTGCGAGGGCTATCCCTCCTGAATAAGGGGCAATCGCTTACAGGTTGCTGCACATCCGCTTCATGTTGATGAAGCAAAAGGATGTGTCAAATGAACAATTCAAACAAACTAACAAAACTCCGAACCGTGCAGGCCAAGAAGCAAAATTGGCGATGCTTCTACTGCGGTTTTCAGATGTGGGATGGAGACCCGACGCTGTTTTCAGAGCGTTATCATCTCCCTGTAAGATCGCTCAACCGCTTCCGCTGCACCGCGGAACATCTGAAACCCCGGATGGACGGCGGCGAGGACAGACCAGAGAACCTTGTTGCGGCGTGCAAGTTTTGCAATCAAACCCGGCATCGAATGGGTAAAGTGCTATCGCCGGCCACGTACCAGCGGCACGTCCGAAACCGAATAACGGCCTGGAAATGGCATCCGCTCGCGTGTCACCACTTGTTGAAATGATGCAGCGTCAGACGATCCATCGGAAGGCCACGGCCGCTACGGACGTCGGAACAGAGCCAGAAACTCTTGGCTAGAGCCAGCTTTCCAAGGGCAATTGACCGATGCAGTATGAACCATCAATTCAACCTCCGGATCGCTGCGATGTTGGAAATCCCGGAAGATCGATGCGAGCGCCACCGCCTGTTCAAGGCCATCGACGACGCGTTCAAGGCGGGCGACTTCGAGGCCCTCGGTGTGGCCCTCGGCGGCTCACCCTGCTGGTTCGACGAGCAGATGCCTTTTGAACTCGGCCTTGGGCATCCACTGGAATATGCGATCTATTGGAGCCCCACTGCTTTCATCTCGACCTTACTGGATGCGGGCTCGGACCCGAACTATCACCACCATGGCGGTTTTCCGGCAATCATTGCGGCACTGTCCACCGACCGGGCTGACAGACTGGAAATCGTCCGAATCCTGATCGATGGTGGCGCAGACCTCAACATGCGGGGCGTAAACGACTGGACGCCGCTTCACTATGCGGTCGCCATCCGTAGCGTCGATGCCATCCGCCTGCTGTTGGCGGCGGGCGCCAACCCATCGCTCGAAACCCGCATCGACGACTATACGACAGCCCTCGAGGACGCCGACAATGCCGGCTTTGAAGCCGGCGCTTCGTTTTTGCGCGATGCGATGATCAGGCGCGGCCCCAATGGACGGTGAGTTGGGCGACGATGCCGGTGAACCATATAGCCGAAGGCTGGCCTCAGGCCTTCTTCAGTCCCGCCTTGAAGCATTTGCCGTTGGCCACATAATGCGCGGCCGAAGCGCGCAGCCCGGCAACCGCAGCATCGTCCAGCGCTCGCACCAAACGAGCGGGCGAGCCGATAATCAGCGAATTGTCGGGGAATTCCTTGCCCTCAGTGACCAGCGCGCCGGCGCCGACCAGCGAATTCTTGCCGATTTTCGCGCCGTTCAGCACGATGGCGCCCATGCCGATCAGGCTGTTGTCGCCGATCGTGCAGCCATGCAACAAGGCGCGGTGGCCGATCGTGCAGCCTTGCCCGATGGTCAGGGGAAAACCGACATCGGTGTGCATGACCGTGTGTTCCTGCACATTGGTGTCGGCGCCGATGACGATCGGCTCGTTGTCGCCGCGGATGACGACGCCGAACCAGAAGCCGGCGTTGCGGCCGACCCTGATATCGCCGATCAGGGTGGCGTCGGGCGCGATCCAGTTGCTGTCCGCGTCCTCGAAGCCGGGGGCCTTTCCGTCGATCGCATAGAGCGGCATTTTTCGCCTCCGAATCGTCTCACACTAAGCTTTGCATGTCGTCATCGCAAAACCGCTGCACACCCTTGGGTCAAGCCCAGGGGCATGCTTTTGCGCGACATGCACTAAACGTTCGCAGAGCCTAAAAGCGTGCCGGCCCGGGATGCAATATATCGATCAGCGCTATGCCCAAAGCCAACGCCCAGATCGTCGCAGTGCAGCCGCAGGAGATCAGCGCCAGTGCCGAAATGCGGCCTTCCCGCCAGGCGTCCAGGGCGTCGTTGGCAAACATCAGGGGCCCGGCGCATGCCGTCGCGACCAACGAGCGCAGCATATGCTTTGGCGACACATAAGGCTCGACGAAGGCAAGCCGGCGGCCTGATACCAGCTCCATTGCCGATCCAACCAGGCCGCACGCCGTCAGCCCAACCATAAAACCGAAGAGAGTGTGTTCGACCGGACCCATCTTTACCTTCCATTTACCATGAAATCGCACAGTCGTGTCGACAGGCGCGTTGCAAGAGCCGTGCCGCGCCACATGTGCCGCTTGAGGACACCCAAAGGGGAACACCCAAGGGGACATCTTGGGACAGGCGGCCGATACAGGGGATCGCGATGAAGCAGGCAGCCACCGCCAACGGCCCGCAACTCACCGTCGTCGATTCCAAGCTGATGAGGCGGGTGTTCTACGTGTTCGCGGCGCTGGCAGTGCTTTCGGTGGCGATCAGCCTTGGCGGCAAATGGTTCGGCCGCTCGATCGCCATGGCCGGATACACCGACGACACGACAACCCACGAGGTCGTGATCGGCAACAACGTCATCGCCGTGCCGGCCAATGTCGTCCGCTTCGACCAGGCCCGGCGCGACGGCATCGCCTCGCGCCTCGACCTCTATCTGCGCTATCCCGAGATGGACGGCTACAGCGAGGCTGCCCGGGACGATTTCAACAACACCGGATCGAGCAAGAACATCATTTTCCTGTCGCTCGAACGGCAGATAATGTCGCGCGACATGAGCGGCCGCTTCACGCCGATCTACAGCGCCCTGATCGCCCAACCCGGCACGCCCGGCCCGGGCGGCACCACACTCTACGGCTTCACCGAAAAATCAGGCTATCTCAACGAGGTGCTGGCGGTCGGCAACCGCCGGGGCAAGGACCCGTTCGTGGCCCGCTGCCTGAGCGGCCCAAGTGCTGCGCAATCGCTGGCGCCCTGCGAACGCGACATCCTGGTCGGCGACAAGCTCAGCCTCACCTACCGTTTTCCCAAAGACTTTCTGGCGGACTGGCAGGTGCTCGATGCAGCCATCGCCGCCGAGGCCACGCGTTTCCTGAGGACCGGACGCTAACGCGTTGTGTCTGAAAGGAATTTATGCGACGCGCTTTGGTGGAAAATCGCAAACGGCGGAGATTGGCAAAAACCCCTCTCCGCCCAGGGATGAGGAACCCGGGGTGCCTGCCGCCAACCGCAAACTCCCGGCTCAGGCCAGGTCGATGTCGAGGATCGCCATCGAGAAATTATAGTCGCCGTCGTCCTCGTCCTTGAAGACGATGCCGAGGAATTCGTCGCCGACATAGACCTCGGCCGAATCGTCCTTGCGCGGCCGCGCCTTCACTTCAAGCTTGGGGTTCTGGAAGACGCGCTTGAAATAGGCGTCCAGCTTTCTGATTTCGTCCGGCTTCAACAGTCTTCTCCGATCGTCGGTCTTGCTCGTTTGAGCGCGCTTCTGGCACGTCGACAATGGCGATGTAAAGGCGAGCCGACCGGATATGCGAGAACCGACAGGCGGCAGAGCCGGCAAACGGAGTTCGGTTGCCCGCCCTGCGGACTTGAAATCAGATATCGAAGCTGACGACGTGGTCCATCGTCTGCGACGGCAAAAGCTGATCCATCTGCCGCGAAGGCTGGTCGCAGCCGGTCTCGCCGACGACGCGGGCCGGCACGCCGGCAACCGTCTTGTTGTGCGGCACCGGCGACAGCACCACCGAGCCCGCCGCGATCTTCGAGCAATGGCCGACTTCGATATTGCCGAGGATCTTGGCGCCGGCGCCGATCAGCACGCCGTAGCGGATCTTGGGATGGCGGTCGCCGCCGGCCTTGCCGGTGCCGCCCAGCGTCACGCCGTGCAAGATCGACACGTCGTCCTCGATCACCGCCGTCTGGCCGACGACGAGGCCGGTGGCGTGGTCGAGGAAGATGCCTTTGCCGATGCGAGCGGCCGGGTTGATGTCGGTCTGGAACACCGAGGACGACCGGCTCTGCAGGTAGAGCGCGAAGTCCTGACGGCCTTGATTCCACAGCCAATGCGCCAGCCGGTGGGTCTGGATGGCGTGAAAACCCTTGAAATAGAGCACCGGCATGATGAAGCGGTCGCAGGCCGGATCACGGTCGTAATAGGCCTGGATGTCGACACGCACCGTCGACGCCCAGTCCTTGTCGTCGGCTGCCATCGCCTTGAATGTCTGGCGGATGAGATCGGAACCGATATCCTGATGGGCGAGCCGCTCGGCCAGCCGATGGATGACCGCTTCCTCCAGGCTTTCCTGGTTGAGGATGGTCGAATAGAGGAATGCCGCCAGCAGCGGATCGCGGTTGACCGCCTCCATCGCCTCGTCGCGGATCGAGCGCCAGATCGGGTCGATCGGCTTCACCATGGTGGGGCGGGCAATCGTAACGCTGTTCATCAATGATCTCCGGCCATCTACTGGCTCAGGCTTGGCAGCTTGCCTATTCTCCGGCCGCACATATAAGCCAGATCATAGCACGGTTGAACTCAATTTTCCTTAGTGCTTTGTCAAATGGATTTGGTTCACGGAAATTCAAGCGGCCATGGAAAACGAACCCTTGATCGAAGCGCCGCTGAAGCGCGAGCTTTCCGCGCTCTACCGGGCCGAAGGCCGCCACTATCACAGCCTTGCCCATATCGAGGCGATGCTGGCGCTGGCCGGGCACTATCGGGCATCCCTGCACGACCCCGAGGCGGTCGAGGCGGCTATCTGGTTCCACGATGCCATCTATGACAGCCGAGCCAAGGACAACGAAGCCAAAAGTGCCGCCCTTGCCGAGAAAAAGCTCTCCGGCCGCACGGATGCGCAGCGCCTCGGCCGCATCACGGCGATGATCATCGCCACCGCCACGCATGAATTGCCGCGCTTTAGCGACGAGAATGCCGCCCGCGACGCAGCGCTGTTCCTCGACATGGACCTGGCGATCCTGGGTGCGACGCCTGATGCCTTCGACGCCTATGAACAGGCGGTTCGCCGCGAATATGGCTGGGTGGAAGAGCCGATGTGGCGTGCCGGCCGCAGTGCTGTGCTGAAGAGTTTCCTCGCCCGTCCGCATATTTTTCACACCGAGGAATTCCGGCAGCGGTTCGAGGCTCAGGCTCGGCAAAACATGGCGCGCTCGCTCAAGGCGCTTGGGGCGTGAGCGCTGCCGCGGTGCGGAACCGTTGATTCTGGCGGGACAGCGCCCCCCTCTGTCCTGCCGGACATCTCCCCCACGAGGGGGGAGATTCGCTGTCACCACCGCTGTCGCTAATCGCTACCGCCGCAGGAGTGAGCGGAGCGCCTAAGCTGCCGATCTCCCCCCTTGTGGGGGAGATGTCCGGCAGGACAGAGGGGGGCGCGAAGGATCACTACAGATCGGCTTTGTGCTCACAGCGGATTTTCGGCATAGAACTCCAGCACCCGCTGCTTGAAAGTCTTGTCGCCGACGGCCAGCATGTGGTCGCGGCCCTCGATGTGAAAAGCCTTGGCGTTCGGCATCAAGGCGGCCAGTTCGTCGGGCGAACCGCCGATGTCGTCCTTGGTGCCGACGGCAATCAATGTCGGCTGGGCAATGCGCGCAATGTCGGCCTCGGCCAGCAATTCCCGCGAGGTGGCAATGCAGGCGGCCAGCGCGCGGCGGTCGCTGCGGGTCTGGTCGGCGAAGGCGCGAAACGAACGGCCGCGCGGATGGCTGGTGGTATCGGGATCTTCGGCCAGAAGGGCGGCGGCGATCGGATCCCAATCGCCGACGCCGTCGATCATGCCGATGCCGAGACCGCCGAAGACCAGCGTCGCCACCTTGTCAGGGTCGGAAAGCGCCAGGAACGCCGACACCCGCGCACCCATCGAATAACCCATGACATGGGCGCGTTCGACGCCGAGATGATTCAGCAACGCTGCCCCATCGGAAGCCATTTTTGCGGGCGTGTAATCGGCCTCTTCATAGCTCTTCGACGAGGCACCATGGCCGCGATTGTCGAAGGCGATGGCGCGGTAGCCGGCATCGTTCAGCGCCTTGAACCAACCGGGCGACACCCAATTGACGTAGTGGGTCGAGGCAAAGCCATGGATCATGAGCACCGGATCGCCCTGCCCCGATGCCGGCTGGCGATCGAGGAAGGCGAGGTCAAAACCGTCATGGGAGAAAAACTGCATCTGCGACGGATCCTGCGCGTTCAGTTGTGCGCAGTGCCGATTGCCGGGTGGCGCAACAAATCGCCGTCCTCGATGCCGCCCCTCGCGGCGGTGCCCGCCTTGAGCTCGAGCACGAAGCGAACCGGCTCGCCGGGCGAGATCATCGCTTCGGATTGCGGCTCGCCTTGCTTGATCGCCCGGACCTTGCCGTCCTGACCGACGAAGATCAGGTCGAGTGGCATCGGCGTGTTCTTCATCCAGAAGCTGACATCCCGAGGCTCCTCGAACACGAACAGCATGCCATGGTCGTCGGCCATCTCCTCGCGAAACATCAGGCCGGCCTCGCGCTCGGCGGAGGTGTCGGCGATTTCGATCGAGAAAGAGCGTTCGCCGCCTTTCGTCACCGCGACCAGCGGCTGCGGGTCGACGGCAAGGATCATCACCCGACTGTCCGCCAAAGCCGGTTGCTGCGAATGGAAGAAAGCGCCTGTGGCGACGACAAAGGCGATCGCTGCGCAAACGACGCCCGTTGTCAGCCAGTTCCTGTGGGTCATTCGAAATCCTCGGCCGGACATCGTCCTAGACCATGATCCCAAAAAGTGGAACCCGGTTTTTGCTGCGCTGACCTGCAGTTCGGAAAAGATCATGGTCAAGCAAAAAGCACCAGGTCGCATCCCGATTCGATCGGGACGGGACCTTAGTGCGAGACCGGCAAGGTACCCATATCCGGGTGAATTTCGGCAGCCATAAGGCCTTTGTCGCCGCGCCCGAAGCGGACCAGCACGACCTGCCCCGGCCTGAGCTCGGTAATGCCGTAGCGGCGCAGCGTCTCCATATGGACGAAAATGTCCTCGGTGCCTTCGCCCCGGGTCAGGAAACCGAACCCCTTGGTGCGGTTGAACCATTTCACCAGCGCCCGCTCGAGGCCGCTTTCCGGCGTCACCGAGACGTGGGTGCGCTGATCCTGCATTTCCGCGGGATGGACCGCCGTGGTGACATCCATGGAGAGCACACGGAACGCCTGCAATCCGCGCTCACCATGCTTGACGAGGCAGACGACGCGCGCGCCTTCCAAGGCGGTCTGGAAACCGTCCTTTCGAAGACATGTCACATGGAGGAGAATATCGCCGGAAGAGCCGTCATCGGGAAGAATGAAACCGTAACCCTTGGCCACATCGAACCATTTGATGGCGCCCGCAACCTCGACAAGATCAGCGGCATCGCCGCTTTCGTCCCTTCGCAAGGCGTCGTTACCGGTTCCGTCCCGCCCCATGAAAGAGGCCTTTTCCCCCATAAGAACGCCCCCCTTTTTCCAAGAATACCGCAAGTGATTCTTGATGTTAGATTAACACTGCCGCTTCCGGTCTGTGCAAGACCTGACGTGCCTTTTTTCACGGTTGATTTGCAGGAATACCGGATTTGTTGTTTGCCGGCGCGGCCGGCTATCGGCAATTGCCCTTTGGCCGGGTGGCCCCTATGTTCCGCCGCAACGCAACATTTCGAGGAAAATCACATGCGCTACCTGCACACCATGGTCCGTGTCGCCGACATCGATGCATCGCTCGATTTCTACTGCAACAAGCTTGGCCTCAAGGAAGTGCGCCGCCACGAAAACGAACAGGGGCGCTTCACGCTGATCTTCCTCGCCGCTTCCGAAGACGAGCAAAGCGGCATCGCCGAAAAGGCGCCGCTGATCGAGCTCACCTACAATTGGGATCCTGAAGACTACAAGGGCGGTCGCAATTTCGGCCACCTCGCCTACGAGGTCGACGACATCTACGCCACCTGCCAGCAACTGATGGACAACGGCGTCACCATCAACCGGCCGCCGCGCGACGGCAACATGGCCTTCATCAAATCGCCGGACGGCATCTCGATCGAGCTTTTGCAGAAAGGCCCCGCAAAGGCCAAGGCCGAGCCCTGGGCGTCGATGGCGAACACAGGAAGCTGGTAGCCAATCACAAGATCGAGAGCGGGTACGACCTAGCTGAGATTTTATGGCGTTTCTCAAGATCGCGCCTATCTGTCCGGCCATCGCGCCTGCTTCCGAAATTGGCGCATCCAAAAGATGCGCGCTTGCTTCAGGAGAAATCCATTCATGCCGACCAGCCATGTCGATGTCGCTACCGGACATGCGAGCCGCTATCTGCAGCAGCTCTGCAAGCACTGGGCGCACAAGTTTCCCGTCGAGTTCGATCCGAACCACGGGACAATCGATCTCACGCTAGGCCACACGGTTCTGGACGCCGATGCGGCAGCGCTCCACATCACGGTAGCTGCTGACGAGGCCGGCTCGCTGGAGCGCCTGGAAACGGTCGTCGCCGATCACATCAAACGCTTCGCTTTCCGCGAAGAGCTGGCGTTCGATTGGAAGAGGGCTTCGGCAGCGTAGGCGACCACGTTCAGCCACTTCTCCCAGCCAACTCCAGCAGCGCCAGCACCGTGCGCCAGTTGCGCGCGGTGGCGGGCACTTTCAGCGTGCGCGGGATGAGATTGGCAAACACCGATTTGCCGAGACCTTCCGGTGCATGCAGATAAAGCACGTCGCCCCTGATCTCGAACCGTTCGGGACCCGTGCATTTCTCCGAAAGACGGGCCGTCTCCTCAGGTGTCGGCGCGCGCTCCAGCGCATAGGCGTGAAGTTTCGTCGGCTCCCCGGCGACCTCCGGGTAGGGATTTTCCGCCGCCAGCCGCTCGAACCAACCGAGATCGCGCACCATAATGCGCGAATAAAATCCCCATTTCTTCTCGAAGGCCGCTTCAAGCTGTCTGCTCAGAGTGGCGGCATCACCCTTTGC
The DNA here is from genome assembly GCF_002284565.1 of Mesorhizobium mediterraneum. Classification (GTDB taxonomy): domain Bacteria; phylum Pseudomonadota; class Alphaproteobacteria; order Rhizobiales; family Rhizobiaceae; genus Mesorhizobium; species Mesorhizobium mediterraneum. The sequence goes on from NZ_NPKI01000051.1 coordinate 74,231, forward strand.
CGAGCGAAACACGACGTTGCCGCTCTGCACATAGGTGGCGACGTCGCGAAAGCCGAGCTCCTCGAAGAACGACCGGAGTTCGGCCATCCTGACGATGCGGTTGCCGCCGACATTGATGCCGGAAAACAACACTACGAAGATTTTCGCTTGGGCACTCATATTCGGGGCACTCATATTCGGGCGCTCATATGATGAAGCCAGCCAGCGTCTCGTTGTCGGTGATGTCCTGATACTGGACGCCCTCGGCCTCGAAATTCGCGTTGAGCAGCTCGAAATTGCGGCGGTCCTTGGTTTCGATGCCGATCAGCACCGAACCGAAATTGCGCGCCGATTTTTTCAGATATTCGAAGCGGGCGATGTCGTCGTCAGGTCCGAGCAATTCGAGGAAATCGCGCAGCGCGCCCGGGCGCTGCGGAAAGCGGATGATGAAGTACTTCTTCAGCCCCTCGAAACGCAGCGCCCTTTCCTTCACATCCGGCAGCCGCTCGAAGTCGAAATTCCCGCCCGAAACCACCGCCACGATAGTCTTGCCCCTGATCTCCTTTTTCGAGAAATCCTTGAGCGCGTCGATCGCCAGTGCGCCGGCTGGCTCCAGCACCACGCCTTCGACGTTCAGCATCTCGATCATGGTCGCGCAGAGCCGGTTTTCCGGGATCAGCCGCACGGCCTCAGTGGCAAATTCCCTGAGATGCCGCAACGGTTCACGGCCGATCTCGGCCACCGCCGCGCCATCGACGAAATTGTCGACCTTGGCGAGCTTGATGCGCTTTCCGGCGGTGAGGCTCTCGCGCAGGCTCGGCGCGCCGGCCGGCTCGCAGAAGACGAAGCGCGTGTCGCGGCGCTGATCGGCGAAATAATGCGTGACGCCCGCGGCCAGACCGCCGCCGCCGACCGGCAGCATGACAATGTCCGGCATGCGGGCGCCCGGCATCTGGCCTGATATCTCGTAGGCGACGGTCGCCTGCCCCTCGATGATGTCCTTATGATCGAACGGCGGCACCATGTGCGCGCCTGAGTTTTCGGTGAACTCCAACGCGGCGCGGTAGCAGTCATCGAAAAAGTCACCGACCAGCCTGATCTCGACGAATTCGCCACCGAACAGCCGCGTCTTGTCGATCTTCTGCTGCGGCGTCGTCACCGGCATGAACACCACACCCTTTTTGCCGAAATGGCGGCAGACGAAGGCAAAGCCCTGCGCATGGTTGCCGGCGGAAGCGCAAACGAACAGCTGGGCATCGTTGCCGGCGTCGAGCGCCTTGCGGAAGAAATTGAAGGCGCCCCTGATCTTGTAGGAGCGCACCGGCGACAGGTCCTCGCGCTTCAGCAGCACGCGCGCTCCGGTCTTCTTCGACAGATAGTCGTTTTCCTGCAGCGGCGTCTCCGGGAAAATCTGGCGGATCGCGGCAGCGGCAGCAGCGACGCGGGAGGAAAAACTGGTCATGGCAAGATCACCCCGGGTCGCATGTCGGCTATCGGTAGCGTGCATTTGGTTTGCCGCCACGCGGTGGTCGCAAACCTAGCACACAGCGCGTGCGTTTGATCCCAGCCTATTGCATATCCAATCCCGCGAAGCCATTGTCCGGCCGGTTCATGCGCCCCGTCACGGGGTATTCCCAGAATCCTTGCAAGCACTTGGAGGCGTTTGTTCATGCCCGTCGCATCGGTTGCCCTGAAAACCATGTCGCTGCCGGAATTCGGCGAGCCGACGGTGATGCCGCTCGTTGCGCGCACCACCTACGAGGCACGCATCGGGGCACTGGTGGCGCGCGGCAGCAAGGCCGGCTTCGACGCTTTCGTCGTGTATGGCGACCGCGAGCACGCGGCCAATGTCGCCTATCTCACGGGCTACGATCCGCGTTTCGAGGAAACGCTGCTGGTCATCGTTCCCGACAAACAGCCGAAACTCCTCGTCGGCAACGAGGGCTGGGGCTATGCCGAGATCTGCGATGGACCTTACGAACGTGTCCTCTACCAGACGTTCTCGCTGCCGGCGCAGCCCCGCGACCGCTCGCCGGCGCTCCTCGACATCTTTGCCGACTGCGGCCTGAAAGCCGGCCAGCGCATCGGCGCCATTGGCTGGAAACCGTTCGGTCCCGGCGACGCCGGTTTTGGTGAAACAACTCTCGATCTGCCCTCCTTCATCGCCGACACGCTGCGCACGCTTGCCGGCGACAAGCACACAGTGGTGAATGCGGCGAACCTTTTGATGAACCCGGCAGACGGCCTGCGCGCGATCAATGAGGCCGACCAGCTCGCGTCCTTCGAATTCGCCGCGACCTATTCGTCGCAAGGCCTGCGCAACGTTCTGCAAGGCATCGAACCCGGCATGACCGAGTTGCAGGCGGCGCGGCTGATGGGCATCAACGGCCTGCCGCAATGCTGCCACCTCATGCTGTCGGCCGGCAAGCGCGCGCCCTATGGCCTGCCAAGCCCCCGCCTCGACGTCATCAAGCGCGGCGATCCGGTCACCATGGCCTATGGCCTCCACGGTTCGCTCAATGCCCGCGCCGGTTTCCTGGTCGAGGACGCAACCGAGCTTCCGCCCGACATAAGCGACTACGTCGAAAGACTGGTCGCGCCCTATTTCGCTGCCGTCGTCGACTGGTACGAGACCGTCGGCATCGGCGTCAGCGGCGGCGCCCTGTGGAAAGCCGTGCATGACCGCATCGGCGATCCGTTCTTCGGCGTCTCGCTCAATCCCGGCCACCTCGTCCACATCGACGAATGGATGCATTCGCCGATCTTCGCCGGCTCCGACATCACGCTGAAGTCGGGCATGGCGCTGCAGGTCGACATCATTCCGGCAACCGGGACGGATTATTTCACCACCAATATCGAGGACGGCATCGCGCTGGCCGACCAGGCCCTGCGCGAGGAAATCGCCGCGCGTCACCCCGAAGCCTGGCGCCGCATCGAGGCGCGGCGCGCCTTCATGACGGAAGTGCTCGGCATCCGTCTCAGGCCGGAGGTGCTGCCCTTCTCCAACATCCCGGCCTTCCTGCCGCCGTTCTGGCTTTCGCGCAACAGTGCGATGGCCGTCGCCAGCCGCTGAGCGCATTTCGGCCGGACATGACTTACTTCTGCCGCACTTCGACTGTCCGGGAGGGTTCGCGGAGGTTGGATAGGCCTTTCGGCCGGAGTGGAATTTCAGAGTTGAAGAAGATTTGTATCATTGCGCTTGCCTTGCTTGTTGCCGGCTGCGGCGGCCGGCAAACCGAGGAACTGCTCGGCAGCGCCATTGTGTCCGCGCCGGTGACGGAAATTGCCGGCAACCACTCGATCTTCATCGCCACGACGCGCAAGCGCTCCGACGACCCCAGCAAGGTCTTCGACCGCGAGCGCTCGGCCACGCTGAACTATGCCCGCCTCAACGTCACCGTGCCGGGAAGCCACGAAACCGGCCAAATCGAGCGGCGCTCGCGCGGCAAGTCGAACGACCCGGCCAAATACTTCATGGCCTCCGAGGTCGTCGGCTACGACACCGCGCCGAAATTCTCCAGCGCGCTCAGCGCCGACATCGCCGCACGCGGCGGCCGCGTCATGGTCTTCGTCCATGGCTACAACACCGGCTTCGACGCCGCAGTCTACCGCGTCACCCAGATCGCCCATGATTCCGGTTATCCGGGCACACCGGTGCTGTTTTCCTGGGCGTCGGGCGCCAAGACGAGGGACTATGTCTACGACCGCGAAAGCGCCAGTGCTGCCCGCGATCAGTTGGAAGTGACGCTGAGGATGCTCGCGCAGACCGGCGCGCGGCGCATCGACATCGTCGCCCATTCGCTGGGAACCTGGGTCACCATGGAAGCGCTGCGCCAGCTCGCCATCAATGGCGACCGCGATCTCGGCGGCAAGCTCGGCGATGTGGTACTGGCATCGCCCGACATCGATGTCGACGTGTTCAAGAGCCAGATGCGCCGCTATGGCAAGCCGAACAAACCTTTCATCCTGCTCCTGTCCGACGACGACCGGGCGCTGCGGCTCTCCGGCCTTATCGCCGGCTCGCGGCCACGCGTCGGCGACTACAAGGACGCGGCCGACCTCGCCGACTATGGCGTCAGCGTCGTCGATCTCTCCAGCGTCAAGGGATCGGATCGCTTTAACCACACCAAATTCGCCGACAACCCCGAACTGGTGAAGATGATCGGCCAGCGGCTGCGCGAGGACGACGGATTTGCCAGCGACCGCGAGGTGACCGACCGCATCCATCTGCTCGGACAGTGAGGTGCGTTCCACGCCCTGTTCCGCAGGCTTTCGTGATACACGATTGCGCCACCATCGGATCGCTTTCAACTGGACCAGGCCGGCCTCTGGCTCTATCGAAACCAAAGACGTCATACGGTTGACGTCCCTTCGGGAGCCTGCGTGACCGTGCGTTCGAAGATTTTTCTCGTCGTTGCGCTGGCGCTCGCTGTTACCGGCTGCGCCGGCCGGAAGACACACGACCTTCTCAACACGACGGCTGTGACGGTGCCTGCCTCCGACATCGCGGCCACGCATGAGATCTTCGTCGCCACCACCCGCGAGAAAGCCACGAAAGATCCGCGGCAGGTGTTCGATGGCAATCGCTCGCTGACCACCAGCTTTGCCCGGGTCGAGGTAACGGTTCCGAAGGTCCATCAGCTTGGCGCAATCGAGCGCGTCAAAGGCTCCGCAAACAGCAATCCAGCGAAGGATTTCACCGCAACGAATGTCGCCTTCTATGAAGGCGCCCCGCAATTCGCCAAGGCGGTCGGCGCCGACATCGCCATGCGCGGCGACCGCGCGCTGGTTTTCGTGCATGGCTTCAACAACGGTTTCGACGACGGCGTCTACCGGTTGACGCAGATTGCGCACGATACGAAATATCCCGGCACGCCGGTGCTGTTCTCATGGGCGTCGAGCGGCAAGACCACGGGCTATATCTACGACAAGGAAAGCGCCAACGCCGCGCGCGACGATCTCGAAGAGACGCTGCGCATGCTGGCCAAGACGAAGGTCAAGAGCATCGACATCATCGCCCATTCGATGGGCACCTGGGTGACGATGGAGGCGCTGCGCCAGCTTGCCATCACCGGCGACCGCGATCTCAGCGACAAGCTTGGCTATGTCATCCTTGCCTCACCCGATATCGATGTCGATGTCTTCAAGAAGCAGATGATCCGCTACGGCAAGCCCGACAAGCCGTTCGCCATCCTGCTTTCGGGCGACGATCGCGCCCTCAGACTCTCCTCGCTGATCTCCGGCGATAAGCCGCGCGTCGGCGACTATGGCGATGCGGCCGACCTCGCCAGCTATGGCGTTTCGGTGGTCGACCTCACCAAGACCAAAGGCGGCGACCGCCTGAACCACGCCAAATTCGCCGACAACCCGTTTTTGGTGCAGTTGCTCGGCGACCGGCTGCGCGCGCCGGCCGGCCTGGCATCGGAAGAAGCCAATCCGGCGCAGCCGATCGACAATCTCGGCCAAGGCATCGGCAAGGCCGTCGGCTCCGTCGCCGAGATCGTCATCACCACCCCGTTCAGGGTGCTGACCATCGCCACCGGCGGATGAGCGGCGGCTGAGCTAGTTCGGAATATAAGTAGCGATCCTTCGCGCCCCCCTCTGTCCTGCCGGACATCTCCCCCACTTGGGGGGAGATTGGCAGCTTCGGCGCTCCGCTCATTCCTACGACGGTGAAGATTGGCGAAAGCCGAGGTGACGTCCAATCTCCCCCCTCGTGGGGGAGATGTCCGGCAGGACAGAGGGGGGCGCTGTCCCGCCGGCATCAAAGGTTCTACACCGCAGCAACCCTAAACGAACAGATCAACCTTCTGGAACGTCGTCACGTCGATCAGGCCGACATCGGAAATCCTCAGTTCCGGGATGACGACCAGCGCCAGCAGCGAGTGCTGCATGTAGGCGTTGTTCAGCGAACAGCCCATCTTGCGCATCGCCTCGGTGAGCATGTCGGCCTTGACTGCCACGATTTCGGCGCGCTCGTCCGACATCAGCCCGGCGATCGGCATTTCGACCAGTGCCAGTTCCTTGCCCTTGGAGAACAGCACGACTCCACCGCCGACCTCGCCCAGCCGGTTGACCGCCAGTGCCATGTCCTGCTTGGAGGTGCCGACGACGATGATGTGGTGCGCATCATGCGCCACGCTGGAGGCCATGGCGCAGTCGGCCATATAGCCGAAGCCGGAGACGAAGGCATTGGTGACGCCGCCGGTGCCCCGGTGGCGCTCGACCACCGCGATCTGGCAAACGTCGTTGCGACGGTCCATGGCGACCAGCCCGTCCTCCACCGGAAGATCGGCCTCGAGAGCCCGCGTCGGCGCCTGGTTCTCGATCACGCCGATGACCCGCACCCGCACCTCGTTGGCGCCCATGGGCGCCACGATGTCGAAATCCCCCGGTTTGAGCTTCTTGCCGAGCTTGACGGTGTTCTTCGCCGTCTTCGGATAGTCATAGGCCGGAATGTCGATTTCGAGCTTGCCGCCCTTGGCCAGCCTGACGCCGCGGCCATAGACCTCGTCGATGGTCATCGCGGCCAGATCGGAGACGATCAGCAGATCGGCGAGCCGCCCCGGCGCGATCGAGCCCAACTCGCGCTCCAGCTTGAAATGCTGGGCGGTGTTGAGCGTCGCCATCTGGATCGCCGTCACCGGCTTCAACCCCTGGCTGATGGCGTGCCGGACCACCCGGTCCATATGGCCTTCATGGACAAGCGTGCCGGAATGGCTGTCGTCGGTGCACAGGATGAAGTTGCGCGGGTCGAGCCCGCTCTCCGTCACCGCCTTGATCTGCGAGGCGACGTCGTACCAGGCGGAGCCCAGCCTCAGCATCGCCTTCATGCCCTGGCGGACGCGGGCGATCGCGTCCTCGGCGCGCGTGCCTTCATGGTCGTCCTCGGGTCCGCCGGCGACATAGCCGTGGAACGGCAGGCCGAGATCGCGCGAGGCGTAATGGCCGCCGACGGTCTTGCCCGCCCTCACCGTCGCGGCGATCTCGCCCGACATCACCGGATCGTTGGCCGCGACACCGGGAAAATTCATCACCTCGCCAAGCCCGATGACGTTTTCCCAGGTCATCGCCTCGGTGACATCGGCGACCGTCAACTCGGCGCCGGCATGCTCCAGCCCCGGTGCGGAGGGCACGCAGGACGGCATCTGCACATGCACGTTGATCGGCATGGCGACGGCCTCGTCATGCATCAGCCGCACGCCCGGCAGGCCGAGCACGTTGGCGATTTCATGCGGGTCGATGAACATCGAGGTGGTGCCATGCGGGATAACCGCGCGGCAGAACTCCGTCACCGTCACCATGCCGCTCTCGACATGCATGTGCGCGTCGCAAAGGCCCGGCACCAGATAGCGCCCGCCGGCGTCGACCACCTTGGTGCCCTGCCCGATAGCGTGACCGGCATTCGGCCCGCAATAGGCGAAGCGGCCGCCGGCAATGGCAATGTCGGTGCCGGCGATGATCTCGCCGGAGTGAACGTTGACCCAGCGCCCATTGCGGATGACGAGATCGGCGGGCCGCCTGCCCATCGCCACGTCGACCAGATGCGTCGACACCTCGGCCCAGGGTTTTGGTTTCGTCGCACGCGCGGTCTTCGCCATGAAGGGACTCCTGTTTTCCCGACTGTGCCAAGCCGCGCGGATTTTGACCAGCGAGATCAGCGGATTGCTTGAGCGCTCCTCGGCCTTCACATCGATCGTGATTCTCGCGTTTCGTTGCGAGGTCGCGATTCGTTGCTTTGTGACGGCAGTTATGCTATCGGCATGGTGCTGATTTGCGCCAACGACCCGCCGCCGAGGCGGGTTTTTTGTTTCGGCGCCGGCCGTTAAGTATCCTCCCGCTGTTCCCTGTCGCGGCAGTTGAGAAGGTCGACCAGATCGTCGGCCTCTTCGATGGGCATGTCGATCAAGGGGACGCCCACCTCGACAACCGGCAGGCCAGTGAACACATCAATGATGTCCCAGGTGCCTTCAGGTGTCTTCTCAATGTCGTAGCGTTGAGCCATGGGGGTGGAGCATGGATAGAGGAGAAGATTTAGCGCGTTTTACCCGGTCACCGCTCGTTTGGCCTACGGCATTGCGGAAATGATTCCCGTCCAGTCTGATCAAGCGCCTCAAGTAATGGGGCAAGAGTGCTGGGCAGCCGGAGGTCGACAGCCAGATTTAGCACGTCGTGTAAATGCCGGCGATTATCTTCGGAACGGATCAATTGCCGTACGGCCTTGGCAACAGACTTCCCTCGTCCTGTGTCAAACTCTGCCATGTTCGGGGTTCCAGTAACTTTAGTCCGAAACTCAGCCGCTGCGAAATAGTTCCAGCGATCTTGTTTGAATCTCTGTGGGTGGTTGGAGCTCGCTCGGTGACGGCAGCTATGTGGGCGCGGTGCTGATTGCGCCAACGGCCCGCCGTCAAGGCGGGTTTTTTGTACCAGGTTTCAGCGATGGCAGAAGATGGCTTGACGGCCTTTGGCTGGCGTCTGAAAAGGACTGGCCTGCGGACGTGGCGGAATTGGTAGACGCAAGGGACTTAAAATCCCTCAGCTACGGCTATCCGGGTTCGATTCCCGGCGTCCGCACCAGATTGTATTTATGGCTTCGCGAGCCGGCAGTGCCCGGACCGTTTGGAATGTGATGGCGGCCGGCCTGTTGTGAGCGACATCGCGCGCCGACCAGCGAATTTCTCATTGAACGGCCCGCGGCTGGCGACCCCAACTGGGCTGGTCGGAGGCAAACAAGAGCCAGCCTGGCTCTATGTCACCAAACTGACACCTGTCCCGGTGCAGTTTCCGAATACGCGACCACATTTCGCTGATCGGGGGCAAAGACTGGAACCGCCAATCAACACGAGACCGAGTGTCGCGTGGGTCGCGGCATCGTCCATTGCGACAGCCATCATCGTTGCGTTGGCCGCCTGGTATTTCTACGGCAGCCGGGCAATGCCGGGCTCTGGGCCGGCTTCTGTACTGGTCTCCGGGCCGGTTACTGGCGGTTCACTGCAAATAATGGGTTCCGAAACGATGCGGCCGGTCGTCACGGTCTGCGCCGAGGCATTCATGGCCGACAATCCCGAGGCCGACATCATCGTGCGCGGCGGCGGCTCCGGCGACGGTATGGCAGCGCTGCTCCACGGCATGATCGATATCGGCATGATCTCACGGCCACTGTCGCCGAAGGAGATTGGGTTCGCAACCGCGAAAGGTATCGATCTGACGCAGTTCGAGCTGGCGCTGGACGGCGTTGCTATCGTCGTGCACCGAACCAACCCGCTGCGCGAAATCGATGTCGATCAGCTCCGCGCCATCTGGTCCGGAGATTTATCGCAATGGCGGGAGCTCAGCGGCGGCCCCGGCGAGATCCAACCACTTGCCCGCGCCAAAGGGTCTGGAACCGAGGAGGTGTTCGCCGAGCGGGTATTGAAAGGACAAAGGGAGGGTGTGGCAAAGGAATTGCCAACAAACGAGGCCATTGTCGCCGAGGTCTCCGCGCAGCCGAATGCTATCGGATACACCGGCCTCGGAGCGCTCCGCAATGCCTCGGACCTCGTCCATGTCCTGGCCATACGCAGCCAATCTTCCTCGGTCTTGCCGAGCGCCGATACGGTGTGGTCAGGCAGCTACCCGCTGACACGCGCCTTGCTTTTGATCAATCCGGGGACGCCGTCGGGACTTGCCGCCTCGTTCATCGCGTACACCGGCCCCGCCGGACAGGCCTTGGTGAAGCGCGCCGGCTATGTCGAGATCGCGGCGGGCGAGCCATGAGCGCGCGCCGGGTCGTCGGTTTGGCGGTCGGCGTGCTCGCCTGGGCATTCTCCATGCCGGCGCTCGCCGAGCCGCGGGTCGAGGATTTCCGCGTACGCAAGCTCGTCGTCGGCACGATGCGGGTGCCACCCTTTGCATCGCGCGGCGATGATGGCGTATGGAGCGGCCTGAGCATCGAGCTCTGGCAAAAAGTGGCCTCGCAATTGAACCTTGGCTATGAATTCCGCGAGTTCGACTATGATCCCGATGCCATGGTCCAGGCCTTGCAGACCCGCCAAATCGATCTGGTGGTCGCCGCCATGCCGGTCACGACGGACGGTGAGGCGCGCTTCGATTTCTCGCATGCCTACTTCGCCGCGGGCGTTGGTGTCGCGGTGCGCAGCGAGCCAACCGCCGGTATCCTGGCGACCCTGCGCAGGCTGTTTACCTGGCAGTTGCTTGTTCCAATCGGCGGCCTCGTGGGTCTACTGCTGCTTGTCGGCACGTCGTTGTGGCTGATCGAGCGACGCCGCAATCCCGGCCATTTCGATCCCCGCATGATGCAGGGCATTGGCGATGGCATCTGGTGGGCCGCCGTGACGATGACGACGACCGGCTATGGCGACAAGACGCCGATCACCTGGCGCGGCCGCGCCATCGCTCTTGTCTGGATGTTCACCAGCATTTTCTGCATCGCCACCTTTTCGGCGACGCTCGCCTCGTCTTTGGTCGTTGGCCGGCTTAAGAGCAGCGTTGACGGTCCCGAAGACTTGCCGCGAGCCCGTGTGGGAACAGTGGCGGGTACAGCCGGCGAGTTGTGGACCAAGGCGCAGGGCCTGAAGGTGCAGACCTACCCTTTCCTGATCCAGGCCAGCAAGGCGCTCAAGCGCGGTGAAGTGGAGGCGCTGGTGGTGGAGCGCGCCATCCTTGGACACATGATCCAGGAATACCAGTGGAACGACTTGCTTATCCTGCCGCAAACCCTGGCGGTCCGCGACTACGCGATCGCCATTCCAAGCGGCAGCCCGCTCATGGAGGACATCAACCGCGCCGTGCTGACGGTGACCCATCATCCCGATTGGAAAGAGCTCGTGCATCGCTACGTCGGCCAAAGCGAACCCTGAATTCGGAATGACCGAGGGGTCCCGGCCGACCGAAGCCGGCGATGCGATGCGGGTTTCTCTCCTACACGGATTTCTCTCGCCGATAAATTCGCCCGCCGCCTCGTGCCGTGGATTTGGACCGCGAAGAGACCGTCGCTCTGTTTCAGATGCGGCCGGCAGCGACAAGCACGGCCCTGTAGCGGCGCGCAAACCTGCTCGACGGGCGGCTCAGATAGCCGGACGCCGCAATATCCCAGCACGCGCCCAGTTCACGATCGAAAGCCGGCGGCTCGAATTGCTGCAGGCCGCTGCGGGGATAGATCGTGAACTCGCCGAACACCGGCTCTCCGCCGTCTTCGTAGAAATCGACTCGCATCATGTCGAATTCGCCGCCCAGTATCTCGGCAGCCTCGACCATGCGCGAAAAGCTTTGCGGCCGGGCAATTTCCAGCGACGCGTCGATGCCGCCCTGGACGACTGCCAGCCGGCGCCAGTCGCGATCGAAAAGTGCCGTCTTCCGCACCGTCGAGCGGAAAGACGTGACCACGACAAAGGCGACACGGCCGGCAATCACGTTGAACTTGTAGTCGATGGGCTGATAGTCATGATCCTTGCCGATCAGCGTCTCGACGAAAACCTGCGGCTTGATGTGGGCATAGCCGCGCTCCAGCTTGCGGCTGCCATAGGTCTCGGCGAGGTGCCTGGACATCTCGGCAATGATCGCGTCCCGATCGGCGGTTGCGGGGTCCGGAACGACGGCATTCATGTTGCAGCCGTGATTGCATTTGACGATGTATGGAATCGTCAATTCGTCGAAGGGGATTTCGCGCGGGTCGTCGCCGCGCCACAGCACCGCCGGGACAAGCAGCCAGGGAAGCCGATCCCGGACGAATTCCTTGGCTTTCAGCTTGTCGAGCACAATCGCAAACCGCGGATCGTCGTCGAAAATCTTGCGCCAATGGATCTTTTCCGTGAAGGTCGCCGGGGCAGCAAAACTGGGCAGATGCCGCATCCTTTCGGAGAAACGCTGGGTCAGGCGCCGGTAGCTGACCAGCAGCGCGACATTCAGGACCAGCAGCAGCGCCATCGCGCCAACCCGCTTCAGCGAACCCAGCTTTCCGGCGCTCATGTTTGCCGCGCCCCTTCGCTGCACCCAGATTCCGGCACGGGTCAGGCCCGGATCAGGTTCAGCTTCAGATGCTGGATCAGGATGATCGTCTTGGCATCGATAATGCGGCCGTCGTAAATGCCGGCCAAAGCCTCATCGAGCGGCATTTCCAGAACCTCGATGTCCTCGCCTTCTTCCGGCGCGCCGCCGCCGTCCGAGATGCGGTCGGCGGGCGAGTAGCGCGCGATGAAGAACCAAAGCCGCTCGGTCACGCTGCCAGGGCTCATATAGGGCGCAAACAGCCGTTCAACGTCCTTCAGCCGGTAGCCCAGTTCCTCTTCCGCCTCCTTGCGGATGCAGGTTTCCGGATCGTGTTCATCGAGCAGGCCGGCGCAGGCCTCGATCAGCGGCTCGCGGTGGCCGGTGACGTAGGCCGGGTAGCGGAACTGCCGCACGAGCAGAACCGTCGAGCGCTCGGGATCGTAAGGCAGGATCACCGCCCCGTCGCCGCGATCGTAGGTCTGGCGGATCTGCGTCTCCCATTGCCCGTCACGCCGGCGATAATCGAGGACGGTCTTTTTCAGGACGGCCCAGTCGTCGGAAAGGATTTCCTCCGAACGGATGCGAATGCGATCTTCCATGACGGACTCCGTGCTGTCGGTGGCGAGGACTACAGCGCCGCGCGTCCTCTTGGACGCGCAAAGGACGCTGTAGCACTTTTGATCTGCGCATGATCCTTTCCGAAAATCGGAATTGATTTTCGGGGTCATGCGCTAACCGCGAACCGGCCTTTGCGCAATCCCGGCAGCCATTGGTCCAGAGGTGCGCTTCACCGCCTCGTGTATGGCGCAGGCGCAATCCACTGCCTAAATAGCGGCAGCCCCTCCCCGGAGTTTTTTGATGACCACATCCCTTTTCCAGCCGATCACGCTTGACGGCCTCACCTTTCCCAACCGCATCGCGGTGGCGCCGATGTGCCAGTATTCCGCCGATGACGGGTCCGCCAGCGACTGGCACCTGTACCACTGGATGAACCTGGCGATGTCCGGCGCCGGCATGGTCACCGTCGAGATGACCGACGTCGAGCGGCGCGGCCGCATCTCGCATGGCTGCCTCGGCCTTTATTCCGACGACAACGAGGCAGCCGCCCGGCGCGCGCTGGATGCCGCCAAGCGCGTCGCCGCCCCCGGCACCAGGTTCGGCACGCAGCTTGCCCATGCCGGCCGCAAGGCTTCCAACCAGAAACCGTGGGAAGGCGGCGGACCGCTGAAGGCCGATCAGGACCCGTGGCCGATCGTGTCTGCCTCGGCAATAGCTTACGACACGGGCTGGCAGGTGCCGCGGGCGCTGGAGGATGAGGAGATCCTGCACATCATCGAACGCTTCACTGATGCGGCAAGGCGGGCCGAACGTGCCGGTTTCGACTTCATCGAATTGCACGCAGCCCATGGCTATCTGATCTTCCAGTTCCTGTCGCCGCTTTCCAACCAGCGCACCGACCGCTGGGGCGGCTCGCTGGAAAACCGCATGCGTTTTGTCGTCGAGATCGCAAAGGCGGTGAGAAAAGCCGTCCCCAAGCTGATGCTTGGGGCGCGTCTGTCGGTCAAGGAGTGGGTCGATGGCGGCTTCGATGTCGAGGACGCGATCGAAGTGGTCAAGGCGCTGAAGGCGGAGGGCGTCGCTTATCTCTGCTGCTCGAGCGGCGGCAATTCGCCGTTGCAGAAGCCGCCGACAGGCCCGGGCTACCAGGTGCACCTGGCGGAAGCCGTGCGCAAGGGCGCTGGCATCCCGACGCGGGCCGTCGGCCTGATCGACGATCCGAAGCAGGCCGAGGCGATCGTCGCCGAAGGCCGTGCCGACATGGTGGCTCTGGCCCGCGCCTTCCTGGCCGACCCGCGCTGGGCGTGGCGCGCCGCGGCCACATTCGGCGAGAAGATCCACCCGGCGCCGCAGCTTGCCCGCTCGGTGACGACGATGCAGCACTGGATGAAGGCGGCGGGCTGACCGCCCCGTTTCCACTGGCTGCGGCCCCAATGACCGCGGCCCCATTAATCGCGGCACTTGAGACCTTTGCGCCGAGGCGTTGCAACCAAATCGGTCGCTCCGCGTTGCCGGCGATGATGGACAACAAGCCTTTTGAAAAGCCGGTCGTGGTCGAGCTTGGCCATGTCGGCAAATACCGTGAGATCCGTAGCACCCAGGAAGCAGCGGAGTGCCTGATGACGGTCTGGCCACTCAATCGTGGTCCTCGGCATCGCGATGCTCTCGACACTTGCCTAAAAGTGCTGGAGGGTTATCGTTCGACAGCGGATGCGCGCCGGGCATTGGTCGAGGCCGCGAAGGAATCGGACGTGCTGGTTCCCGACGAGAGATTGTCCGACGGCAAGCTGCCCGAACGCAAACTGCCCGAAGACAAACTGCATTGAGCAGACGGAGCTTTTTCCACCGGAGGATTTCATGGCGAAGCTGACCTACAAGATCGTCGAACATGACGGGGGCTGGGCCTACAAGGTCGGCGCGACATTCTCGGAAACGTTTCCTACTCACGAGGACGCGCTGCGCGCCGCCGAGATCGCTTCGGCCGAACAGCAGGTCGCCGGCACCACGGACGGCATCCAGTACGAGGACGCCGACGGCAAATGGCACGACGAGCTCGCCGATGGCCGGGACCGGCCGCAAACCGAAGTTTCCGATTAGGCTGGCGTCGTTGCTGATGGCTTCTCGCACCTTCGGTTTTGGGAGCTGGGGCTTGGCAAGTTATTCTCTTGCTCCGATCCCGGACATGACGAATCTCAGTCCCGTTGGGAACGCTCACGATCAGGTGCGACGAAGAAGAGCGCTTGCCACGCAGCCGCTTTACAGGGCGGTCTGGTAGCGCTACCGTTTCATCATCGCGCGTGACCAGGGAGGAGCTTGGGAGCTGCCGCGGGCCAGTTAGGAAAGCGGTTTCCTTCGAAGACGTCGCAGGAAGCATTCGGGAGGAAATCGATGGCGTCTGTCGCGATTGGCGATGTCTACAAATCATTTGGAACCGTCGAGATTCTCCACGGCGTCAGCGTGGATATAGACGATGGCGAGTTCGTCACGCTGGTCGGACCGTCGGGCTGCGGAAAATCAACGCTTCTCAGGATGATTGCCGGCCTGGAAAAGATTTCGCGCGGCCAGATCGCGATTGGCGAGCGTGTCGTCAACAACGTTGCGCCAAAAGAACGCGACGTCGCCATGGTCTTCCAGAACTACGCGCTCTACCCGCACATGACCGTCGCAGAGAACATGGCGTTCTCGCTCATGCTCAAGGGCGTCGCGAAAGCCGAGAGTAGTGCTAGCGTCCAGCGCGCCGCCGAAATCCTGGGACTGGTGCCGTTGCTGGCACGCTATCCCCGGCAGCTTTCCGGCGGCCAGCGCCAGCGCGTCGCCATGGGCCGGGCGATCGTGCGCGATCCGGCGGTCTTCCTGTTCGACGAGCCGCTGTCCAATCTCGACGCCAAGCTCAGGGTGCAGATGCGCGCCGAGATCAAGGAATTGCACCAGCGCCTGAAGACCACGACCGTCTATGTCACCCATGACCAGATCGAGGCCATGACCATGGCCGACAAGATCGTGGTCATGCATGATGGCATCGTCGAGCAGATCGGGCCGCCGTTGGAACTCTACGACCGGCCGGATAATCTCTTTGTCGCCAGTTTTATCGGCTCGCCCGCCATGAACATGCTGCGGGGCGAAATCACAACCGATGGCGGCTCACCGTCGTTTCGCGGCTCCGGCGGGATTTCAGTCCCATTGGCCACAGCACTGTCCATCGGCAGTGGCGAGCCGGTGGTGCTGGGAATACGGCCCGAGCATTTGCGGCTGTCCGACGACCAGGGCATTCCGGTGACGGTCGCGGTGGTCGAGCCGACAGGGTCCGAATTGCAGCTCATCGGCCGGACGGCTGGCGGCGAAGAGATCGTCGCGAATTTCCGGGAGCGCCATTCCTTCGCGCCGGGCGAGACCATACGCCTCACGGTCGAGCCCGGCCTCATCCATCTCTTCCACGGCGAGACCGGAAAGCGATTCAAGACGCGCAGCGAACAGTAAGAACCACGGCAACGAATAACAGGAGGAAACGAGCATGAAATTCACCAGACGTGACGTGATCCGCACGACCGCCGGCGTGGCGGCGGGAGCCTTGGGAAGCCGGTTCGTCGGCTCTGCCGCCTTTGCCCAGGAGGAGTTGACGTACAAGCCCGAAGACGGCGCGAAGCTGCGGATGTTGCGTTGGTCGCCCTTCGTGCAGGGCGATGAGGATCAATGGCTGGCCAACACCAAGCGGTTCACCGAGGCGACAGGTGTGGAGGTCCGCGTCGACAAGGAAAGCTGGGAGGACATTCGCCCCAAGGCGGCGGTCGCCGCCAATGTCGGCTCCGGTCCAGATCTCATGTTGGTCTGGTTCGACGACCCGCACCAGTACCCCGACAAGCTGCACGACGTCACGGAACTGGGTGAGTATCTGGGCTCGAAATACGGCGGCTGGCACGACGGACCAAAGCAATATGCGACGCGGGAAGGAAAATTCCTCGGCCTGCCCCTCGCCACCATCGGCAATGCCATCGTCTATCGGGAAAGCTGGGTGAAGGAGGCCGGCTTCTCTGAGTTTCCGAAGGACACTGCAGGCTTCCTCGAGCTTTGCAAGGCCTTGCAGGCGAAGGGACATCCGGCCGGCTTCACGCACGGCCATGGCGTTGGCGACGGCAACAACTACGCTCACTGGCTGCTGTGGAGCCACGGCGGCCAGATGGTCGACGAGAGCGGAAAGGTGGCGATCAACAGCCCCGAGACCCTCAAGGCGATCGAATACGCGCAGGAACTCTACAAGACATTCATCCCCGGCACCGAAAGCTGGCTCGACGTGAACAACAACCGCGCCTTCCTGGCCGGCGAACTGGGCGTCATCGCCAATGGCATTTCCGTGTATAACACGGCCAAGACCAACAAGGACAATGATCCGAAACTGGCTGAAATCGCCAAGGACATGCGCACGACCAGCCTGCCGATCGGTCCGGTCGGAAAATCGGTCGAGTTGTTCCAGGTGACCACGGCCGTGATCTTCGACTACACACCCTACCCCAACGCGGCCAAAGCCTATCTGCAGTTCATGTTCGAGGAGCAGCAAATGGCGGAGTGGATCACCTCCTCGGCCGGCTACTGCTGCCAGACGCTCAAAGCCTTCGACAACAATCCGGTGTGGACGGCCGACCCGAACAATGCCGCTTACGCCAAGGCCTCGGCGACGCTGCGTCCCAATGGCTATGCCGGGCCGCTCGGCTATGCCTCGGCGGCGACCATGGCCGACTATGTCCTGGTGGACATGTTCGCCAAGGCCGTGACGGGCCAGGCGACGGCCCAGGAGGCGATGGAAGAGGCGGAGAAGCGCGCAAACCGGTACTATCGCGTTTGATCACAGCCGAGCCGGGCAGCGCAACCGCGCTGCCCGGTCTGGTTCCTGAAATCGCGTGGCGGCCACTCAGGCCACCATGCCACCAGACCTTATGAGGAGCCGTCCCATGGCCGTGTCGTCCGCTGCCGTTCAGCCGCGTCCGTCGATCCTGTCGCGGAGCCTGTCGCTCTTGGCCGACAGCCGGAACGCGCTTGGCTTCGGCTTCATGCTGCCGGCGGCAGCGCTGCTGCTGGTCTTCCTGACCTATCCGCTCGGGCTCGGCGTCTGGCTCGGCTTCACCGATGCCCGCATCGGCCGCCCCGGTATCTTCATAGGCACCGAAAACTATCAATATCTGTGGGATGACGCCGTCTTCTGGCTCTCCGTCTTCAACACCTTGCTCTACACGATAAGCGCCTCGATCCTGAAGTTCGCGCTTGGCCTCTGGCTGGCGCTTATTCTCAATCAAAACCTTCCCTTCAAATCGTTCTTCCGCGCCATCGTCCTGCTGCCGTGGGTGGTCCCGACGGTGCTGTCGGCCATCGCCTTCTGGTGGATCTACGATTCGCAGTTCTCCATCCTGTCCTGGGCACTTATGGAAATGGGCCTGATCGACCATCGCATCAATTTCCTCGGCGATCCGGAGAACGCGCGCGCTTCGGTTATCGCGGCCAATGTGTGGCGCGGCATTCCGTTCGTCGCCATCACGCTGCTTGCCGGCCTGCAGACGATTCCCCAGTCGCTTTACGAGGCCGCCACGCTCGATGGCGCCAGCCGCTGGCAATTGTTCCGCTTTGTGACGCTGCCGCTGCTGACGCCGATCATCGCCATCACCATGACGTTTTCGGTGCTGTTCACCTTCACCGATTTCCAGCTGATCTACGTGCTGACCCGTGGCGGACCGGTGAATGCCACCCATCTGATGGCGACACTGTCCTTTCAACGCGGCATTTCGGGCGGCCAGCTTGGCGAGGGCGCCGCGATTGCGGTCGCCATGATCCCGTTCCTGCTGGCGGCGATCCTGTTCAGCTATTTCGGCTTGCAACGCCGCAAATGGCAGCAGGGCGGCGGAGACTGACATGGCCACGACCAAGAAGACGAAACGTCCGGAACTCGACGAAGGCGGCATGGGCTACCTTCAGAGCCTGCCGCGGCGCGTGGTGACGGTCTATCTGCCGTTGCTGGTGTTCGTGATCGTGCTGCTGTTCCCGTTCTACTGGATGACGATCACGGCGGTTAAGCCCAATCTCGAGATGACCGACTACGCCAATTTCAACCCGTTCTGGGTCGTGCACCCGACCTTGGAGCACATCCGCTATCTCTTGTTCGACACGTCCTATCCGGGCTGGCTGCTCAACACGATCATCATCTCCACCGCCGCCACCTTCCTGTCGCTCCTGGCTGCGGTGTTCGCGGCCTATGCGATCGAGCGGCTGCGGTTTTCAGGGGCGCGGCAGGTCGGCCTCGCGGTCTTCCTCGCCTATCTCGTGCCGCCCTCGATCCTGTTCATCCCGCTGTCGGTGATGGTGTTCAACCTTGGGCTTTACGACACGCCCTTCGCGCTCATCCTCACCTACCCGACCTTCTTGGTGCCCTTCTGCACGTGGCTGCTGATGGGCTACTTCCGCTCCATCCCGTTCGAACTGGAAGAATGCGCGCTCATTGACGGGGCGAGCCGGTGGCAGATCCTCACCAAGATCGTGCTGCCGCTGTCGGTGCCCGGACTGATTTCGGCCGGGATATTCGCATTCACCCTGTCATGGAACGAATTCATCTACGCCCTGACGTTCATCCAGTCGTCCGAAAACAAGACTGTGCCGGTCGGGGTGCTCACGGAGCTTGTCCGCTCCGACGTCTATGAGTGGGGAGCGCTGATGGCCGGAGCGCTGATCGGCTCCCTGCCGGTGGTCGTGCTCTATTCGTTCTTTGTCGAGCACTACGTTTCGTCGATGACTGGCGCGGTGAAGGAATAGCGCGCTGCCTCGGTCCCGGCGGCCGCGGATGCCCGTTGAAGAGCATCCTGCCGGCCGGTCCGGTCGTGGGCTGATTACTTGCCGCAGTACTGATCGTTGATGTTCATTCGGGCGTTGGCGTCGGGTCCTGGCGAGTTCGAGGCGCAAGGTCCAACCGGGCCCGGGTTGCCCTGGATGTTCAGACCCGAGGCGTCGCCGTTGATGCTGCCGGTGGCGCTGGGATCAGCGGTCATCCGCTCTTCGTTGGTGGGAACTGGGTTCGTGGGAGCTGGGCTATTGGATAAAACATCCGACGATTGCGCCATTGCGGACGTGGCGAGGCCAATCGTGAAGATCGAGGCTGCGAGAATTTTGGTAAGCATAAAGAGACTACTCCATTCCATGTGGTTGCAGATGTCGACTTCGTGCGACCGCCAAAGAATCCATCAGCCGGCTCGAAGTTCCGATGAAAAGGTCGTTAAGGCGCGCAAGCTTCGACACCTTTTTGTGACCAGTGCGTGAAGAGGTTTGGGATGCTTCGGCAGTTTTGAGCAACGCGAGATCGGCGAAGTGCCCGCCTGTCGAGATCAGCCTGCGAACGCGCGCTCAAGGGAGATGGCACAGGTGGATCCGTCGTTCGGACGGCATTGCCGCCGGCCATCCGCCGCGCTATCTCAGGCGACCCTCTCTACCTGAGGCGATCCTGTCTGCCTCAGGTGACCTTTTGCCGGAGCCTCCCATGCCCGAAATCGTCACCGCCGCCATGCTCGTCATCGGCGACGAGATTCTGTCCGGCCGCACCAAGGACAAGAATATCGGCCACCTCGCCGATATCATGACGGCGATCGGCATCGACCTGAAGGAGGTGCGCATCGTTCCCGACGAGGAAGACGAGATCATCGCCGCGGTGAATGCCGTGCGTGCCCGTTACACCTATGTCTTCACGACCGGCGGCATCGGCCCCACGCATGACGACATCACCGCGGATTCGATCGCCAAGGCCTTCGGCGTGCCCTGCGAATACGACGCCAAAGCCTATGCCATGCTGGAAGCGAGCTACGCCGCGCGCGGCATCGAATACACCGAGGCGCGCAAGCGCATGGCGCGGATGCCGCGCGGTGCCGACCATATCGACAATCCTGTGTCCATCGCGCCGGGCTTTCGTATTGGCAACGTCCATGTCATGGCCGGCGTGCCGTCGATTTTCCAGGCGATGCTCGACAATGTGGTGCCAACGCTGAAGGCCGGCACAATTATGCTGTCGGCCACGGTGCACTGTCCGTTCGGCGAAGGGCTGGTCGGCGGACCGCTGGGCGACATTCAGAAGGCGCATCCGGATACAATCATCGGGTCCTATCCGAAATATGGCGACGGCAAGTTCTGGACGGAGCTGGTCGTGCGTGCCCGCAGCCAGGAAGCGCTGGACGCCGCCCGCGCCGATGTCGAGGCGATGGTCGCAGGCCTCGCCAGCGCGGTCAGTTGATCTAAAGCGCGTCGCGTCTGAGAGGATTCATGCGACGCTCTTTAGGTTCTTGTTTTTATGCATGTCGTTATCCCAAAACCGCTGCGCACCCTCGGTTCACGCCCGAGGGCATGCTTTTGGGCGACATGCATTAGGCCGGAACCAAGCATGGTGCTGTAACGTTTCTCGCGGGCGAGTTTCGATCGCCGTAAAATGAGGGATTACCATGCGATTCAAGACCATCGTCGCCATACTGCAGAACGAACAGGATGCGGAGCGCGTGCTCGAATGCGCCATTCCGCTTGCCGATAAGTTCCAGAGCCATCTCATCGGCATTCATGCCGAAGCGCTTCCCGTCCCCTACACCTCGGCCACCGGCTTTCCCGACACCGAGTTCCTGCAGGTTTCAGCCGACATGAACAAGGAGCGTGCTGAAAAATTGCGGGCGGTTTTCCTCAGGCATATCGAGGATTCCGGCCTGTCTTTCGAGTGGCGCAGCCTCGAGAGCTTTTCCGGAGATAGCGCGCTGACCGGCATCCCAACCGTTCGCACCGCGGATCTGATCATCGCCGCGCAGCGCGAGTCCGGCGGCGATCCGAGCGCCGACGTCGACACGCTGGTCTACGACGCCGGCCGGCCGGTGCTGGTCGTGCCCCATTCGGGCCCGCTCGTCACCAGCTTCAAGCATGTGCTGCTCGCCTGGAACGGCAGCAAGGAAGCCGCGCGCGCCGCCTTCGACGCCCTGCCCTTCATCATCGAGGCCGAGAAGACGGATATTGTCGTCATCGACCCGCCGGATACGCTTGACGCGGCTCCCGAGGCGGCCGGCGCCGAAATCGCCGCCGCCCTGTCCAGACATGGCGCCACGGTCAGCGTCTCGGTGCTGCAATCGGGCGGCCATTCGGTCGACGACGTGATCCAGACCAGGATTGCCGAAACCGGCGCCGACCTGCTCGTGCTTGGCGCCTACAGCCATTCCTGGCTGCGCCAGCTTCTGTTCGGCGGGGTCACGCGCACGGTGCTGCGTACGGTGCCGGTGGCAGCTTTCCTGTCGCGGTAGGAAGCCTAGATCAAGAACTCTGGCGCGCGGCGAAATACGCCCCGACATGGTCAACGACGGTGGAAGTCAGGTCATCGGGCGCATGAGGGCTGCGCCGCAAAGCCACGTCATAGTAACCAATCGACGGAAGGCCTTGCTCAGGCCCAAACGGCACCAGTTCTCCCGATAAGGTTGCAATCGGCAACGGCGCGACTGCCAGCCCCGCCACCACCAGCGCAAGCTGGCCCGCGAGATTCTCACTTGTACAAGCGATCTGATAAGAGATGCCGGCTGCGTCGAGCGCGTCGATGGCTGACTTCCGCCAAATGCAACTCGTTGGACCTGCGGCGACCGCCAGCGGACGACGGAGATGGGCGGTTCCATGCGCAAGGCCTGCCCACACAAGCCGATCTCTATGGATGGCCGTGTCGGGCGATCCAGTTCGACCCGTCGCGCCAGCTGTCACCAGTGCGACATCCAGTTCGCCCTCATCCAGCATCCGCAACATCGTGCTGCTTGTGCGACACGTCACGCTGATCTCCACCAACGGATAGGCCGCTGTATAGCTGGCGAGAACCGAGGGAAGGAACGCAACGGCATATTCATCCGTCATTCCCAGCCGTACGGCGCGTCCGTGCGACAGGCGATTGAATCGCACTATCGCCTCTTCGGCGATTCCAAGCGCGCGCCGCGCATAGGTCAGAAGCGCTTCACCTGCTGGCGTCAACATTATCGAGCGCCCTTGATGCACAAAGATCGGCTGTCTGATCTGCGTTTCAAGCCGTTTCATTTGCATGCTGATGGCAGATGGCGTCCGGTGCACTGTTCGGGCAGCACCGACGAAGCTACCTGTGTCGACAACCGCCATCAGAGTACGCAGGAGAGAGTTGTCCAGCCCCAACAGAACGCCCGAATCCGGCCCAAAGCGTGCGTGGTTCGGCATGAGTGGCAAGCCCCAATTCGCCAATTTCGTTGATGTCGAGTGTAAGTCCTTTTCGTTTGTCGGAGCAATCAGCCTTGGCCAAACTGAGTAAAACCAATTGCACAGCCGGCATGGTGACCGGCTAGCTGCGTCTGGGCATGGGCAAATACACCGCTTGAGGAACCCACTCAATGAACACGGCGCTAGATCTTGCCTACCGTGCAGCACGAGCCTGGATCGACGGATTGGATGAACGTTCGGTGGCTGCAACGGCCAGTCTTATGGATCTCAAACGGTCTTTTGCCGGCCCACTGCCATACGAAGGCAGCAGTGCAGAGGAAGTGGTTCAAGCACTTGCCAGGGATGCCGGCCCCGGGATGCATGGCAACGCAGGCGGACGCTTCTTTGCCTGGGTGATTGGTGGCGGTCTGGAATCCGCGCTCGCGGCAGACTGGCTCGTTGCCACCTGGGATCAGAACGCGACCGTCTATGCCTCCAGTCCGGCCTCCGCCGTGATCGAGGAAACAGCCGGCGAATGGATCAAGGAGTTGCTCGACCTGCCGCGAGACGCCTCATTTGCGTTCACCGGCGGTTGCCAAATGGCGCATATGACCAGCCTTGCGGCTGCACGCGCGGCGCTGCTGAGGCGCGTCGGCTGGAACGTGGAAGAGGACGGGCTGATTGGCGCGCCGGGGATCAGGGTGCTGACGAGCGACCAGCGACACGTCACCGTAGACCGCGCGGTGCGCTTTCTGGGGATCGGCCGCAAGGCTATTGATCAGTTGAAAACGGACGGGGATGGACGCGTCTCTCCTGCGGTTCTCGACGGCGCGCTTTCCGACAGTTCCACACCGACCATGCTGGTGCTGAATGCTGCCGACTTGAACATCGGCGCCTGTGACGCGTTCAGGGAGTTGATATCGATGGCGCATTCAGCCGGCGCCTGGGTTCACATCGACGGTGCCTTCGGCCTATTCGCACGCGCCAGCCGAACGTACCGCCACCTGCTGGACGGCGTGGAACTGGCGGATAGCTGGGCGACCGACGGCCACAAATGGCTGAATGTTCCTTTCGATTGCGGTATCGCCATCATCGCAGACCGGGAAGCACATCGCACAGCTATGACATCGAGCGCATCCTATGTCGCGCCAACCTCAATTGCGCGGGACCAGTCAGACTGGAACCCAGAATACTCTCGCCGCGCGCGTGGCGTTCCCGTCTATGCTGCCCTCAAGCAACTCGGCCGCAGCGGCATGGAGGCTTTGGTTGATCGCTGCTGCGCGCATTGCGCCAACATCGTCGAGGGGATAGGCGAACTACCGGGCGCCGAGATCCTTGCGAGGCCAACGCTCAATCAAGGCCTGCTCAGGTTCGCTCGGCCTGGCGCTTCACCTGCGGAAAATGATGCTTTTACCGACGAAACGATTCAAAAAATCAATGCCACAGGCGAAGCCTTCTTCTCCGGCACGACCTGGCGCAATCACCGCGCCATGCGCGTCAGCGTGGTTAACTGGCGCACCAGCGAGCAAGATGTGAAGCGGGCGATCGCGGCCGCGACTTCTGTGCTGACGCCGGAAGTGGCTGCGCCGATCGGACTGGAGGTTGCGCCACTTGCCAACACCTAGGCTTTCCAGTTAATTCCGCGCGCATTCCTTCAAGTGTCTGCGCGCGTTTTTCGCGCGCTGCGGAGTGCGCGAAAAAATGTCCCTTCCCGAAAAGGCCTTTCCCGTCTCCTGGGATCAGTTCCACCGCGACGCGCGTGCGCTCGCCTGGCGGCTTGCCGGCGCCAACAAAGGCCAATGGAAGGCGATCGTCTGCATCACACGCGGCGGCCTGGTTCCGGCCGCCATCATCTCGCGTGAGCTCGGCATCCGGGTCATCGAGACGGTTTGCGTCGCCTCCTATCACGACTACGCCAGCCAGGGGCAGCTGCAGGTGCTGAAGGAGGTCACGCCGGCGCTGCTCGCCGATGACGGCGCCGGCGTGCTGATCATCGACGACCTCACAGACACCGGCAAGACCGCAGGCATCGTGCGCGCCATGATGCCCAAGGCGCATTTCGCCACCGTCTATGCCAAGCCGAAAGGCAGGCCGCTGGTCGACACCTTCGTCACCGAGGTCAGCCAGGACACCTGGATCTATTTTCCGTGGGACATGGGCTTCACCTACCAGAAGCCGATCGCCGACGACCACGTCGGCTGATTCGCGGCAACTGCCTTTTCTCCTGGAACAGCCAGGCGAGCACTTCTTGCCGGCGACCACTTCTTGAAAGCATGCCGCGGCGCACGATATTTCCTGAATCGACGCCTCTTGGCGTGGTTAACCAGTGCGTATGAGGTTTTTTACTTTTATTGCCCATGATTAGCCGTAAGATTCACGAGACGGCAGATGATTCTGGAGGCTGGGGCAAGCTTCTCCGATGTTGACGACGCCAGCAACGCACAACCATTTGGCCGAAAGGGTCCAGCGGCTCTTCGGCACAGCGCCGTGCCGCCTGCAGGTTGCAGCACTGCCCTGGCGCGATACCAAGCATGGCATCGAGATCATGCTGATCACCAGCCGCGATACCGGCCGCTGGGTGCTTCCCAAGGGCTGGCCTGAGGCGAAGGAACTGCTTTGCGAAGCGGCGGCACGCGAGGCCGGCGAGGAAGCCGGACTGCGCGGCACGATCTCCCACCACGAAGCCGGCCGCTACTTCTATGCCAAGGCATTGGCTTCAGGCGAGGAAGTGCCTTGCGAAGTCCTGGTATTTCCGCTGCAGGTCGACAAGGTCGCCGACCGGTGGAAGGAAAAGCGCTCGCGCACCCGCAAATGGGTCAGCCCCGCCGAAGCAGTGCGCATGGTCAACGAGCCGGACCTTTGCCAGATCATCGCCTATTTCTGTGCCGACCCGCACCAATTCTCCTGAACGAGACCTGGTCGCGCCAGCCGCGCATTGCGCGGGTAAAAATCGAAACCCTCCGCGCCACTTTCTATCCCCGTTATCCACATGTGTGACACACAAGATGTTGGGGTCATAAAAGCTACGCAAACGAATCCTTGACGGCGCAAAACGAGTCGCCTTTTATAGGCCATGCGCTCCTGTTGAGAGCGCGACCGGAAAGTTCTGAGCCCGGTCTTTTTCCCGGATTATGTGCGTTTTGGCCGCATTTCCGCCTGGTTACGAGGCTGGCGGAAGTGTTGCGACTGTGGGGTCTTTGGGGGCGAAAGGGAAAAATGTCGGACTGGAATAAATTGTCTGTTAACACTATATTTAGTGATTGCAGGTAGGTTCGACGCTAGATAGTGTGAAGGTCCCTCGATTGAGGGAGTCGCAAAAAAGTTTCAGTCTTGAGGGATCCGCAGGGTTCGTCGGCGCGTTGGACCGCTACTTCGCAAGGAGTTCGACCAACAGGGCGGACGGAGGCTGTGAAAAGGAGCCGGCCGTTTTCGAACGCCGGCAGACGGCGGACATGCGCGTTTCAGAAAGGGGCAGAAATCCCCTGGGAAAAGCGCTATATGTAGACACAAAGGATAGGACCAATGCGCATCGAGCGTCGTTTCACCAAGCCAGGGCAATCAGCTTACGCGGAGATCGAATTCCGCAAGGCGCTTTCGGAGATCAAGAATCCGGATGGCTCGGTGGTGTTCCGCTTGGACAATATCGATGTGCCGGCGCAGTTCAGCCAGGTTGCCGCCGACATCCTGGCGCAGAAATATTTCCGCAAGGCCGGCGTGCCCGCGCGGCTGAAGAAGGTCGAGGAGAATGACGTCCCCTCCTTCCTGTGGCGCTCCGTCGCCGACGAGGCCGAACTGGCAAAGCTGCCCGAAGCCGAGCGCTACGGCTCCGAGATCGACGCCCGCCAGGTCTTCGACCGCCTCGCCGGCACCTGGACCTATTGGGGCTGGAAGGGCGGCTACTTCAAGTCGGAGGAGGACGCCCGCGCCTTCCGCGACGAGCTCGCCTATATGCTGGCCACCCAGCGCGTCGCGCCGAACTCGCCGCAATGGTTCAACACCGGCCTGCACTGGGCCTATGGCATCGACGGCCCGAGCCAGGGCCACTTCTATGTCGACCCGTTCACCGGCAAGCTGACCAAGTCGAAATCTTCCTACGAGCATCCGCAGCCGCATGCCTGCTTCATCCAGGGCGTGCAGGACGATCTCGTCAACGAAGGCGGCATCATGGACCTGTGGGTGCGTGAAGCGCGCCTGTTCAAATACGGCTCCGGCACCGGCTCCAACTTCTCGTTCCTGCGCGGCGAAGGCGAAAAGCTGTCCGGCGGCGGCCGTTCGTCCGGCCTGATGAGCTTCCTCAAGATCGGCGACCGCGCGGCGGGCGCCATCAAGTCGGGCGGCACGACGCGCCGCGCCGCAAAGATGGTCATCGTCGACGCCGACCATCCCGATATCGAGGAATTCATCGATTGGAAGGTCAATGAGGAGCAGAAGGTCGCCTCGCTGGTCACCGGCTCCAAGATCGTGAAGAAGCACCTCGAAGCGATCATGAAGGCCTGCATCAATTGTGAAGGCCAGGACGACGATTGCTTCGACCCGGCGATCAACACCGCGCTGAAGCGCGAGATCAAGCTGGCCAAGAAGGACGGGGTGCCGGAGAACTACATCTATCGCGTCATCCAATTCGCCAAGCAGGGCTACACCTCGATGTCGTTCAAGACCTACGACACCGACTGGGATTCGGACGCCTACCTCACCGTTTCGGGCCAGAACTCCAACAATTCGGTCTCGCTGAAGGACGATTTCCTGCGCGCCGTCGAAGAGGACGCCGACTGGCACCTCACCGCACGCAAGGACGGCAAGGTGCTGAAGACGCTGAAGGCCAGGGATCTGTGGGAAAAGATCGGCTATGCCGCCTGGGCGTCGGCCGATCCGGGCCTGCACTTCAACACGACGATGAACGACTGGCACACCTGCGCCTCGGCCGGTGCGATCCGGGCGTCCAACCCGTGCTCGGAATACATGTTCCTCGACGACACCGCCTGCAACCTGGCCTCGATCAACCTGCTGCCCTACCGCAACGCCGACGGCACCATCGACATATCAGCCTACGAGCATACGGTTCGGCTGTGGACCATGGTGCTGGAAATTTCCGTCATGATGGCGCAGTTCCCGTCGAAGGAGATCGCCAAGCTCTCCTACGAATACCGCACGCTCGGCCTCGGCTACGCCAATATCGGCGGCCTGCTGATGACCTCGGGCATTCCCTATGATTCCGACGAGGGCCGCGCCATCTGCGCAGCACTCACGGCAATCATGACCGGCACGGCCTATGCCACCTCGGCCGAAATGGCCGCCGAGCTCGGCGCCTTCCCCGACTACGACCGCAATGCGCAGAACATGCTGCGCGTCATGCGCAACCATCGCCGTGCTGCTTACGGAGACAAAGACGGCTACGAAAAGCTCGCCGTCAATCCGGTGCCGCTGGTCGCCTCCGACCTGAAGCAGCCGGAGCTTGCCGCCCACGCCAAGGCTGCCTGGGACCGCGCCATCGAGCTCGGCGAGGAGCATGGCTACCGCAATGCGCAGGCGACGGTGATCGCACCGACCGGCACGATCGGCCTGGTGATGGATTGCGACACCACCGGCATCGAGCCCGACTTCGCGCTGGTGAAGTTCAAGAAGCTGGCCGGCGGCGGCTATTTCAAGATCATCAACCGCGCCGTTCCGGAAGCGCTACGCACGCTCGGCTATTCGGAAGCGCAGATCGCCGAGATCGAAGCTTATGCGGTCGGCCACGGCAATCTCAACCAGGCGCCCGCCGTCAACCCCGGCTCGCTCAAGGCCAAGGGTTTTACCGACGACAAGATCGCGGCGCTTAACGCAGCGTTGAAATCGGCCTTCGACATCAAGTTCGTCTTCAACCAGTGGACGCTGGGTGCGGAATGGGTGAAGGAGACGTTTGGCTTCACCGACGAGCAGCTCAACGATTTCTCGTTCGAGATGCTGCCGGCGCTCGGCTTCTCGAAGAAGGACATCGAGGCCGCCAACATCCATGTCTGCGGTGCGATGACGCTGGAAGGCGCGCCGTTCCTGAAGGCCGAACATCTGCCCGTGTTCGACTGCGCCAGCCCGTGCGGCAAGATCGGCAAGCGTTCGCTGTCGATCAACAGCCACATCCAGATGATGGCGGCGGCCCAGCCCTTCATCTCCGGCGCCATTTCCAAGACCATCAACATGCCGAACGACGCGACGGTGGAAGACGCCAAGGGCGCCTACATGCTGTCGTGGAAGCTGGCGCTGAAGGCCAACGCGCTCTATCGCGACGGCTCGAAGCTCTCCCAGCCGCTCAACGCCTCGCTGCTTGCCGACGTCGAAGACGACGAGGACGATGCCGTCGAGCAGCTGATTGCGGCACCGGCGGCGGCACGCGCGGCACAGATCACCGAGCGGATCGTCGAGCGCATCATCGAGCGCGTCTCGCGCGAGCAGGAGAAGCTGCCGTCTCGCCGCAAGGGCTACACGCAGAAGGCCAAGATCGGCGGCAACACCATCTTCCTGCGCACCGGCGAATATGATGATGGCCGTCTCGGCGAGATCTTCATCGACATGAACAAGGAGGGCGCGACCTTGCGCGGCCTTCTCAACAATTTCGCCATCGCCATCTCGCTCGGCCTGCAATATGGCGTGCCGCTTGACGAATATGTGCACGCCTTCACCTTCACCAAATTCGAGCCGGCCGGCATGGTGCAGGGCAACGACGCCATCAAGAGCGCGACGTCGATCCTCGATTATGTGTTCCGCGAACTCGCCATCTCCTATCTCGGCCGCAACGACCTCGCCCATGTCGACCAGTCGGACTTCTCCAACACCGCACTTGGCCGCGGCATCAGCGAAGGCAAGACCGACGCCGTTTCCAAGGGCCTGACCCGCGGTGCCTCGCCGGTGAAACTGGTGTCGAGGGTGAGCGGCAACGATCCGAAGGGTTTTGCCGGTTCGGGCTCGCCCAGTGCCCGCTCCGCGCCGACGGCATTCTCCGGCTCCAACGTGCTGGCGCTGAAGCCGGCCAGCGACGAAGCCATCGCCTACAAGCGCGACTACGAGGAGCGGGCAAAGGAGCTGATTGAGGACATCGCCTTCGAGGAGGCGGCGGGCGCTGCTGCCGAGGCTTCGGACGCCACGGCGGCGCTGTTCACCGACGCCGCAGCCCTCGAGGCGGCCGAGGCGAAGAAGCTAGCCGCCGACCGCCGCGCCAAATCGCTGCTCCAGGGCTACACCGGCAATTCCTGCTCCGAATGCCAGAATTTCACCATGGTGCGGAACGGGACGTGCGAGAAGTGCGACACTTGTGGGGCTACGAGCGGGTGTAGCTGAGGAAAGATGCAGCGCTAAAACGCAACATGATCGGCCCGGTCGCAAGATCGGGCCGAAATCCGTTTAGCGTCGTGATCAGGCGCATCTCTTCCTTCTCCCCTTCTTGTGGGAGAAGGTGGCCGAGCGAAGCTCGGTCGGATGAGGGGTGTTCCAGCTTGGCGCCGACGGCGTTTCGTCCAACACCCCTCAACCGTCTTGGCGCTGCGCGCCGATCCACCTTCTCCCACAGGGGGAGAAGGCAAGACCGCGCTACCGCCACGGCTGCAAACTCTCATCGCGGACATAAGCCATGATGGTGTCGCAGACGGCGTTCAAATCCCGCAGCACGTCGTCGTTCCAGAAACGCAGCACACGAAAGCCCCTCACCTTCAATTCGGCTGTTCGCTCCCGGTCATAGTTCGAATCCGCATGCTGGCTGCCGTCGATCTCGATGATCAGCCTGGCCTCGGCGCAAATGAAATCGGCGATGAATTTGCCGACAGGAACCTGACGCCGGAATTTGATGCGATCGAGCCTGCGCCCGCGCAGCTCGTGCCACAGGCGGTCCTCCGCCTCCGTTGGCTCGCGGCGCATCGAGCGGGCGAAACGACGTTTGGTCGGAGCAACGGGCTGATGCGGCATGGGGCGAGATTACCCAGCCTCGGCGCTCCGTCCAGCACCATCGTCACGCAAATCGCGGACATTCGAGATTGGCCGAAGCGCGGAATGCCGCGCCTTTCCTTCTCTCCTTGTGGGAGAAGGTGTCGCCGAAGGCGACGGATGAGGGGTGTTCCAGCTTGGCGCCGACGGCACTCCGTCCAGCACCCCTCAACCGTCTTGGCGCTGCGCGCCAATCCACCTTCTCCCCTTGTAAGGGGAGAAGGGAAGAACTGCCCCAGTCTCAATTCACGGCGCTGATATTGCCCAAGCGTAAAAACAGCGTTTCGCCGGAGGAATCATCGACGCCGTCATTGTCGGTGGCGACGAAGATGTCGCCGTTCTTGTCGATGGTGAAACCTTCGACCTTGTCGACGACATAGCCGTTGGTGGCTGATTTCAGGTCGCCGATGATGTCGCGCACCAGCGTCTTTTCTATCAACGGCAGTTCGCCACCGAGCTTGGCCGGCTTGAAAGCGTCGAGCGCCACCGAATAGACGCGCTTCACCTTGGCCAGGTCGCCGATCTGGTTGTCGCGTTCGAGGATGTAGAGCTTGCCGTCATGCGCGGCGATCTCCGACAGGCCCATCCAGCCAGCTTCGGTCGCTTCGAGCGGATAGCGCACCGCCGACCATTCCTTGGCCTTCGGCTTGTAGGCCAAAAGCTTGACCTGGCCCTTAGGATCGTCGGTCCATTCGCGCTGCACTGCCATCACCAGCGTCAGCTCGTCGCCTTCGCCGATGGTCGTGATGCCTTCGAGACCGAAGCGGGTCTGGTGGGCGAGCAATTCCATCGGGAAGCCGATTTCCTGCTTGATCTCGCCCTTGTCATTGACGCGCAGGATGGCGTGCGGGACGAGCTTTGCCGGATCGCCTTCATTGGCCAGCCAGAAGCCGCCTTCACCGTCGGCGACAAGGCCTTCGATGTCGAGCTTCTGCGCAGGATGGCCGCCACGCGTGACGATGGTCTTGCCGGCGATCAGCGCCGGCGTCTGCGTGGCGTCGATCTCGAAGATCGAGGGCGCGTTGGCGTAGAACGAGTCCGAAGCGGCGAACAGCTTGCCGGCAGTGTCGCCGGCCGCGAGCGCCGAAAGCGCACCCCAGCCGAGCGGCGTGCCGTCTGCCGCGAGCTTTGCCGTGATCATCGGGTAAGTGGCGGGGCCCTCGGAGCGCTCGTAGACCATGACATGCGAGCGGGCGAGCCCGTCCTCGACCAGGTCGGCCTCGTTGGCGGTGACCAGCAGATTGCGCGATGGGATCGCGACCAGGCCTTCCGGGGCGATGCCGGAGGGCAGGATCTGGGCAAACTGAGGCTCAGCACCGGTGTCCTTGTAGACGCCGACAACAGAGCCACGCTCCGAAGCGACGAAAATCAGCCTGTCTTCGCCGAAGGTGCCGGTCTCGAGACCTTCCGGCTCGATGCCCTTCTTGTTGCGGGCGTCGGGATAATGACCGGCATTGGCAACCTCATACTCGAAGGACGGGCCGGATTCGTAGAGAACCTCACCCTTCTTGCTGAAGATCGTGAAACCGCGCGAGCCGCCCTTGTAGTCGCCTTCGTTGGCGACGACGAGACGGTCATTGTCGAGCCATTTCACGGCATCGGGTTCGCGAGCGACGTTTTCCATTTTGCCATCGAAGGACAAGGCGCCGTTCTTCTTGGTGTCGATCTTGTCCAGCGTGGCGGAGCCTGCGGAGAAGTGAGTGACGATCGCGCCGGTTTCGGCGTTGACGATGGCGATGTGGTTGTTTTCCTGCAGCGTGACCGCTATCTCGCCAGCCTCGTTGAAGGCGACGAATTCCGGCTCCGGATCTTCAGCCGCGACTGCGGCAATGCCCGCCAGGTCCACGGTCTTCATCGTCGCGCAATCGGGCTGGCCTTCGGCAAGCGTGAAAATCTTGAGGTCGCCCGCCGGCATCTGCGGTATTTCTCCGTCGTTCACCTCCTCGTCGCGCTCGTTCTCGATGGCGATGGCGAGGAACTTGCCGTCCTTGCTCAGCGCCAGCGAGTCCGGCTGGCCGCCGAGGTCGCAGGTGCTTTCGATCGCCTTGGAGGCGAGGTCGATGACGGTGAGGTTGCCCGAAGGCTTGGCCTTGCTCTCCGACGTGTTGACGCCGGCCAGCACCTTGCCGCCGAGGACAACGACCGAGGTCGGCTCGCCGTCGATCTTGACGATGCCGCCGGCCTTGGGCGCCTTGGGGTCAGTGATGTCGATGAAACCGACCGCACCGAGCGGGCTGTCGGAATAGACCAGCGTCATGCCGTCTTCGGAGGCCGCGATGATCTCGGACGAAGTCGGCGTGGCCTTCTCGACGTCCGCCGGGAGGTTTCCGGCGATCGCGAAGCTCGCGACCCGGTTGAACATCATGTCGGCATGGGCCGGCAGCGAAACGGAGGCAGCAAGCGCTGCCGTCAGGACGAAAAGCGCGGAATGGCGGGGCACGGATGGCGTCTCCTGTTCGGATGGAAGCCACCTGCTTTGGAGGAGCGACATTTCAATGCGATGACGGATTCATGACAATTCCGCGACAGGCGGTCAGGGTCCGTCGATATTCACGTCGCGCTGGCCTGCAAATGCGGTCTCTGCGACCGCCTACTCCGCCTCGGCCACCATCTGCCGCCCGCCAACCCAGTTCCGCCAGGCTCTCTCGTCGCCGTGGAAGACGTTGAGGTCGATGCGGCCCCTCACGCCGTGCGACAGGCCGGAGCCGGAATACTGCCAGAACACCCATTTGCGGCCGGGATAGACCTTTGACGGATGCTGTGCCACCGCCCGCAGCCAGAACGGATAATCCAAGAATGCGCCTCTGAGATTGTCGCGGTAGAAATCGGGCGCGGTGTAGATGATGGGTCGCTGGCCGTAGTGGCGTTCCAGCTTGTCCATGAACACCTGCATCTTCTCCAGCACCTTCTGCCGCGACGGGCGCCGCTTGCAGCTGGATTCGCCGTTCCACTCAACGTCGATCACCGGCGGCAAGGCGCCCTCGACCCTCGGCACGTTGCGGATGAACCAGTCGGCCTGCTCGCCGGCCGTGCGGCACCAATAGAAGAAGTGATAGGCGCCGCGCTTGAGGCCGGCAGCGTCGGCATTGCGCCAGTTCTTCCTGAACATCGGGTCGAGATGATCGCCGCCGTCGGTCGCCTTGATGTAGGCGAAGTTCGCGCCCTGCGCGCGCAGCTTGTCCCAGTTCACGTTGCCCTGCCAGCGTGAAACGTCGACGCCGTGAACGGCGAGGTGCCTGGGCGAGGCCCTGCCGAAATTGATCGGCTTGGCGTCACGAAAACGATAGCGCTGGACCGGCTCGGCGAGGATCGGTGCTGCCCGCGCCAGCCGCTTCGGCGCCACCAGGGCAATTGGCTCGGCGGGTGGTTCAATGCTTTCCACAGGCTCTGGAGGAGCCATCGCCACGGCTTGGTCCATCGCCTCTTCCTGAGCGAAGGCGGGTGCGGCATCGGCGGCACCGACCGACGCGATCGGCGCGGGCGGCCGCACAACCGAGCTGGTCGTCTCGCTGGACGGCACTTGCAGCGCGTCGACGCCGGACGTCGACGTGCAGCCGGCAAGGCACAGCGCTGCGATCGAGAAGATAACGACGCCTGATAACCGCATCTGGACCTGTACGCAAAACACAACAGACCGATGGCAAGACAGCGCCGCCGGACAAACCAGTCCAGATTACTAACGAGAAATTACCAACAAAGTTTGAATCAAATTGTTAGGGGCTTCTTCGTCGAAGCGTCCGCGGGACAGCGCGAAAGACCGCTGACCCTGTCAGGCACTGTTGCCTAGCTGCACAGCCATAGCTTGTGGCAGGTCTCGGCTACCATGTGAGCCGGCGGTACAAAGCGATCGGGGTTGACCGGCGCATTATCCTCCGCCCGGCGAACCTTTTCTTCAAGCAGCGTGCGAAGCGCCGCTGGCTGCACGCGATCGCGTTCCATCACGAGCTTGATCATCGGATCGCTCAAAAGCTCATCCAGGGTGTTGATTCTGTCGTTCATCCGTCGCCTCCTCGACCGCCGACCCGCACGTAATAGATAGGTGGCAATGATGGCTCGCCAATGACGCTTTGCCGGCTATCTCGTGTCCCGGATGAAAAAAATTGGGCACGCGCCTTGCCTCTCCCCTTCCGGGAAAAGGTTAGGCGGGCGGCGGCGCGCCTTCATATTGCGGCAGTCCATCGTCGAGCTGTACCCAGGGCTGCTTCGAGGCGGTCCACATATGCATCTGCGGCTTGAACATGGAGGGATCGTCGAGCGAGCCTGACGTGATGCCGATGATGCCGGCGGAATCGCGGCGGGAAAACAGCGTCGTGCCGCAGCCCGGGCAAAAGCCGCGCTTGAGATCGGGCGAGGAATTCACCAATGCCACCGGTCCTTCTGTCGTCACGTCGTCGATGCGGAACAGCACGCGGGCGTTGAAGGCCGCGCCCAACGCCTTCTGGCAAAGCCGGCAATGGCAGACACGCTCGTTGATTGGCGCCGCATCAGTGCGGTAGCGCACGGCCCCGCACAGGCAGCCGCCCTGATATTTCGCCATTGCCTGAGCCCCTCTTTCCTAGGATTGGCGGCAAGGTAGCTGCCGGCATAGCAGCGTCAATTGAAAAGCTTTGATGGCGCCATCTCTTGGCGTGATGCGACCGACGAGACTCGTGGTGCGGTTTCAGCAGCCGCTCTGCTGTTCTGGTCAGGCGTAACGCGCAACGAGCGTCGCCGGCCATCTCGCGGGAGACAGCAGGCAAGCGATTGTCAGGCGGTCAGTTCGTTTCGCTGACGATCTCGTCCCAGGTCTTGACCTTGGTCTCGCCATTGAGGAAGGGCAGCGCGGCGGCCACCAGTTCCGGCGCGAAGAACACGTCGTAGTGGGTGCGGTTCGGCAGGATGGCCAAGCGGTTCTGTGACAGGTTCTCGCGCATCCAGCCGGCGTCCTTCAGTCCGCCGCCGAGCATCTGATAGAACTTGATCTCGTGCTCTGGCCGGTACATGTCGCTGTCGCCGAAAGCCAGCATGACGGGCATCTTCAGCTTCGGGACGTCGGTGGAATAATCGTAGTCCTTGCGCATATAGGCGCCGAGCTGATCGAGCAGCTTCGGGAAATCCTGCGGATGCGGCGCGACCGCCATGTAGGATTTGTACATCGGCGTCTCCTTCATCATGTCGGCCATCGCCGCGCCAACCTGCGCCTGCTGGCCGCGCATCTCGGGATAGAAACCGTCGGCGGCATAGCCGGTCGAGACCAGGACCAGCCGGCGCACTGCCTCGGGATGCTGGACGGCCATGCGGAAGGCGACGCCGCCGCCCAGCGAATAACCCATGACATCGACCTGCTCATAGCCGAGCGCCTTGACGATCGCCGCCATGTCGTCGCCCATCGCCTCCAAGCTCAATGGCCGGTCGCCGAGCGCGGTGCGGCCGTGGCCATGCAGGTCGACGCCGATGACGGTGCGGTTTTCGGCAAGCTTCGGCAGGATCGGCGCGAACATATCGGTCGTGCCGAGCCCGCCATGCAGCAGAAGCAGCGGTTCGCCCTTGCCATAGACGGCATAATAGTAATTCAGGCCGTTGATCGGCAGCAGGCCGGATTTCGCCGGCTTCGGCATTGCTTTCGTTTCGGTCGTCATGGCGGGCTTTGCCTCCTCGGCTTTGGTGGCGCCCGGCGCAGCGAACAGTGCTGCGGCCGAGGCGAAAATGGCGAAAAAAATCGATCTGGACATGTCGGTCTCCTCCCGTCCCGCTGATATCAAAGCCGTTTGGCGACTTCTTCGAGCTGGTCGGCGCACTGGCCCCAGCCCTCGTGAAAGCCCATCTTCTCGTGCTCTTCGCGGTCAGTGACGGACCAATGCGCAACCCGGGCGATGTAGCGGGTCTTGCCCTCGCCCTCATCCTCGAAGGTCAGCACGACCGTCATGAACGGTTTTTCGGACGGCTCCCACGCCTTCGTATAGGCGTCGGTGAGAACGATCTTCTTGCCCGGCACGACTTCGAGGAAGATGCCGGGATTCGGGAATTCATTGCCGTCGGGACCCGCCATGACAACCAGGCTGGAGCCGCCGGTGCGCACATCCATTTCGGCGCGCGGCGTCGTCCACGGCTTTGGCGCGAACCATTGCGTCACGAGCTTCGGCTCGGTCCAGCAGCGGTAAACGTTCTCGCGCGGCGCATCGATGATGCGGGCAAGAACCAGTTCACGGTCCGAGCTGGGGGCGATATCGAGCTTGGTGGTCATGATGGTCTCCTCACTGGCTTGCAAAAGAGTCGGCTTGAATGCCGGTTTCCGTCTCAAGGACGAGCGGGCAACGCGCAGCCCGACACGGGTCTCGCGAAAAACTTCGCCAGGCCGACTCCGGCGAACGCCGAATGAGAGCTTAGTGGCGCTTGGCTTGCACCAGATAGGCGTCGATGTCGGTCTCGCCGAGCCACTTCGCCGCTTCCAGCCGGTGCAGGCCTTCGACCAGGATATGGCGCTTGCCGTCATGGCGCACCTGGATCGGGGTCTTCATGCCGTTTTCCAGAATGTCCTCGGCCAGATGCCGGACGGTTTCGGGATGCAGTGTCTTCTTGCGCGCGGTCGGCACGTAGATGTCGTCCACCCTGACCTTTTGCACTCTCAGCATGTCGGCTCCTGTGGCGGAAAAGGCCGCCCTTTGTGAGATAATCTGTTTGGCAGGCAAGGCCAAGGCCGGCTGTGAGCTATCGCTGGCCCGATCGTTTCCAATTGACGGTTGGCCGCCAGATGGTCGAAATGACGCGTTCGACCCTTCACAGGCGTTCATGACCAAGCTTCCTACCGAATTCCCCGATTTCGGACTGACGCCCCACCAGCGCCGGCAAGCCGTGCGCGGCCACTATTACGAGTGGCCGGGGATGGATGGCGAACACGGCGAGATCTGGTGCTACAGCGATCGTTTTTCATACCGCCGGAGCGAGATGGTGGTGCTGCATGTCAGCTCGACGGCGTCCAGCTGCAGCATGTCGATCGTCCGCGACGGCGGCACCGAAACTAAAATGTTCGACAAGGCTGGGATCGCGGCGCGCTGGCAGGATACACCCGACCAATGTTCGGTCGTGGGCTGCGGCTGGGATGCGTCGTTTGAATTCCGCGTCGGCGACGACTGGCCGTCCGGAGCCTACCGCGTCACGCTGACGGCGGACGGCCGCGACGGCAAGCCGATCCGCTGCCACCATCTTTTCATCGTCGGCCCGCAGCCCGGCAAGAAACGCGGTCGTGTGCTGCAGGTTGCAGCCACCGGCACCTGGCTTGCCTACAACACGTGGGGCGGCTCCAATCATTACGAAGGCATCACCGGTCCGAACCGCGACCAGTATGCCTCAATGGTGTCGACGCAGCGGCCATGGTGCCGCGGCTTTGTGGTTCTGCCGAAGGAGGCGCCGCGTGTGCCGCTCGAGGTCGCCGTGCCGCCCAAGACCGTGCCGCGCTATCCGCATATGGAATGGGCCTTCGCCACCGGCCATTCGAAGAAATATGCCTCGTCCGGCTGGGCAAGCTATGACAGCCACTTCTTTCGATTTGCCGAGCGCGCCGGCTATGCCGCCGACCTTGCCAGCCAGCACGAACTGCATTTCTCGCCCGAAATCCTCGACGGCTATGACTGCGTTGTCTTCGTCGGACATGACGAATACTGGACCTGGGAGATGCGCGACGCGGTCGACGCCTACGTCGAGCGCGGCGGCCATGCGGCGCGCTTCGCCGGCAATTTCATGTGGCAGACGCGGCTGGAGGACGAGGGCCGCCGGCAGGTCTGCTACAAATACCGCGCCCGCGCCGAGGATCCGGCCTATCGGGGCGGCGACGTGACCCGCGCCACCAATTCCTGGGAAGCACCTGAGATTGGCCGGCCGGGTGCCGCGACCTTCGGGCTCAATGCGACGAGGGGCCTCTATGCCGGCTGGGGCGGTTGCGCGCCGCGCGGCGTGCGCGGCTTTCCGATCTACCGGCCGGAGCACTGGGCGTTCGCCGGCACAGGCATCTACTATGGCGACCTGCTCGGCGCCGACAGCCATGTCTATGGCTATGAGGTCGACGGGCTCGATCACGAAATCCGCGGCGGCCTGCCCTACCCCACGCCCGACAGCGGCGCACCCGATGGGCTGCAAATTCTCGCCGTCGGCATGGCTAGCCAGGTCGAGGAGAGCGCCGACATTGCGTTCGAGGACCAGTTTCTCGGCGATGCCGACGGCCGCTTTTCCGCCGAGACGCTGTTCGGCGAGGCGAGTGACGCCAATCTCGACAAGGTCAAACACAGCAACGGCATGATAGTCAATTTCCGGCGCGGCAAGGGCGAGGTGTTCCACGCCGGAAGCTGCGAATGGGTCGCCGGCCTGCTAAAGCAGGACCCGATGGTCGAGCGCGTCACCAAAAATGTTCTCGACCGTTATCTTGGAAAGCCATGACATGCTGAAATCCCAGACCCCTGCTCCGGACACCGAGACGCGCCCGCCGTCGCATCTGTTCTATCTGTCCAGCCTGCGCCGGCCGCTGGTTGATCGCGCCGAAGGCATTTACATCTGGACGCAGGACGGCCGCCGCTTCATCGACGGATCGAGCGGACCGATGGTCGCCAATATCGGTCATTCCAACCGCAACGTGCTCGACGCGATGAAGCGGCAGATGGACCGCGCCACCTTCGCCTACCGGCTGCATTTCGAAAACGAGCCGGCCGAGGAGCTCGCGCGGCTATTGGCTACCAAACTCCCCGAAGGGATGGACCGCATCTTTTTCGTCTCGGGCGGCTCGGAAGCGACGGAATCTTGTATCAAGCTTGCCCGGCAATGGGCTGTCGCCACCGGCCAGCCCAAGCGCTGGAAAGTGATCACGCGCTTTCCCTCCTATCATGGCGGCACGCTTGGTTCGCTGTCCGTCACCGGCGACGATGCGCTGGCCGAAACTTTCGCCCCGATGATGCAGGTCATGCCAACCGTGCCGGCACCGGCCGCATGGCGCGATCGTGACAATCTCTCGCTGGAACAGCGCGGCATCCGCTACGCAGACATGCTGGAGGAGAAAATCCTGGCCGAGGGACCGGAAAGCGTCCTCGCCTTCATCATGGAGCCGGTCGGCGGCGCTGCCACCGCGGCGCTGGTGGCGCCGGACAGCTATTATCCGCGCATCCGCGAAATCTGCGACCGCTACGGCATCCTGCTCATCCATGACGAAGTGATGAGCGGTGCGGGCCGCACTGGAAAATTCCTCGGCGGTGACCACTGGAATTGCAAGCCCGACATTGTCGCGCTGTCGAAGGGGCTGGGCTCTGGCTACGCGCCGCTCGGCGCGCTGGCGGCACCGATGCGGCTGGTACAGCCGGTGCTCGCATCAGGCGGCTTCCAGCATGGCCATACCTATGCCGGCAATCCGCTCGCCTGCGCCGCCGGGCTCGCTGTGCTTGGCGAGATGGATCGTCTCGGCATGATCGCCAATGCGGCTGACATGGGCGACCTTTTGATGGGCGAGTTGAAGGGGTTGGCCAAGCGCTTTCCGTTCATCGCCGATGTGCGTGGCAAGGGCCTGCTCCTAGGTGCCGAGATGGTCGCCGACCCCGATACGCTGAGACTGATCGCGCCGGAGAAGAAAGCCACCCAGCGCCTGCTCGACCTCGCCTATGAGCGCGGCCTGATCATCTATGGGCGAAAGGTCAAGGGTGGCGTCGACGGCGACAATTTCATGGTGGCGCCGCCGATGATCGTCACCCGAGAGCAGATCGGCGAGATCGTCGCCATCATCGGCGACTCGCTGCAAGTATTGGCCGGCGAGCTCGACCTGCCGGTCGAAGGCTGAAAATGGCGCCGCGAAAAGTCATCATCACCTGCGCCATCACCGGGTCGGTGCACACGCCGTCAATGTCGCCGCATCTGCCGGTGACGCCGGACCAGATCGCCGCAGACGCAATCGCAGCCGCCGAAGCCGGCGCCTCGATCCTGCATCTTCACGCCCGCGACCCCAAGGACGGGCGGCCAACGGCCGATCCCGATGTGTTCATGCAGTTCCTGCCGCGCATCAAGCAGGCGACATCAGCGGTGATCAACATCACCACCGGCGGCTCCTCGCTGATGACGCTCGACCAGCGTCTGGCCGCACCGCTCAGGGCAGAGCCCGAAATGTGCTCGCTCAACATGGGCTCGATGAATTTCGCGCTGTTCCCGATGCTCGACCGGCCAAGAGAGTGGCAGCACGAGTGGGAGCCCAAGCTGCTGGAGGCAACCCGCGACACGATCTTCAAGAACACTTTTGCCGACATGGAGACCGTGCTCGAAAGACTTGGAGACGGCTGCGGCACACGCTTCGAATTCGAATGCTACGATGTCGGGCACCTCTATTCGCTGGCGCATTTTCGCGACCGAGGGCTGGTGTCGGGACCTCTGTTCATCCAGTTCGTGTTCGGCATACTGGGAGGCATCGGCGCCGACCCCGACAATCTGGTGCATATGAAGCGCATCGCCGACAAACTGTTCGGCGACAGCTACCAGTTTTCGGTGCTGGCTGCCGGACGCCACCAGATGCCGATGATCTCGATTGCGGCGGCGATGGGCGGCAATGTCCGCGTCGGGCTGGAGGACAGCCTTTACGATGGCCGCCAGCTGGCGAAGTCCAATGCCGACCAGGTGCGCCGTATCCGCAGCGTGCTCGACGGGCTGTCGCTGGACATCGCTACCCCCACTGAGGCGCGCGAGATGCTGGCGCTCAAGGGTGGCGATAGGTAGCGTTCTGAGATGGTTGCTTTCACTCCCCTCTTGCCGCCTCGCTTGTCGTGACAATTGCCAATCCAGCCTCCAAAAACATCATCATCCGGCCCGGCACCGTCGAGGACGTTGAAACCATCCATGCCGCGATCCTGCGGCTTGGCGCCCATATCGGCGCGCCCGAGGAAATCACTTCTACGGCCGAAGACCTCCGCACCTATGGGTTTGGCGAAAAACCTGCCTTCTCGACGCTGATTGCGGAGGTCGGCGGCGAGTTCGCCGGCCTGTGCCTGCATTTCCCGATCTTCTCGACCTGGATGGGGCGGCCCGGCGTCTATGTGCAGGACCTCTATGTCGAAGACCGGTTTCGCGGCCGCAAGATCGGTGAACGTCTTCTGCGGCGTGCCGCGGCGCAATGCCGGAAGGACGGCGGCGCCTACCTCAGACTGTCCGTCGACACCGACAATGAAACCGCCAAGGCCTTCTACGAAAGGCTAGGCATTGCCTGGTCGAGCTACGAGCAGGTGCAGAAAATCGTCGGCGACGCGTTCTTTGCCTTCGCCGATGCGCCGGACGATGAGGATCCAAGATGAAAGCCTTCTATGCCGAAGAACAGAAGCGCCACGATCCCAAGGCGTTCCTCTCCAGCGGCGCCCAAAAGCCCAATCCGGAAAAACCGGAACGCGTCGAACGGCTGCTCGCTGGCGCAAGGGCTGCCGGCTGCACGATCGAACGGCCGAGGGATCATGGGCTCGGACCGGTCGCGGCGGTGCATACGCCGGAATATCTCGATTTTCTCGAGCACATCTTCGCGCGCTGGCAGCACATCGAGGGCGCTTCGGCGGAAGTGATCCCCAACATCCACCCGATCGCGCGGAACGGCTCCTATCCGGCCTCGGCGGTCGGCCAGGCCGGCTACCACATGGCCGACACCGCTTGCCCGATCTCCGGCGAGACATGGCAGAGCGCGCTGTGGAGCGCCTGGAGCGCGGTCGAGGCCGCCGAGGCGGTGATGGCGGGCGCGCCGGCCGCCTATGCGCTGTGCCGTCCGCCCGGCCATCACGCCTTTGCCGATGTCGCCGGCGGCTTCTGCTTCATCAACAATTCGGCGGTCGCGGCACAGACGCTGCGCAAGAGTGCGGCGCGGGTGGCGATCCTCGACGTCGACCTGCATCACGGCAACGGCACGCAAGGCGTTTTCTATGTGCGGCCGGACGTGCTCACCGTCTCGCTGCATGCCGATCCGGCGCGTTTCTATCCATTCTTCTGGGGCCATGCCGACGAGCGCGGCGAAGGGCTAGGCCTCGGCTACAATCTCAACCTGCCGCTGCCACGCAAATCCGGCGATGCGGCGTTTCTCGAAGCGCTGGACGTGGCTTTCCAGCGCATTCGCGCCTTTGCGCCCGAAGCACTTGTGGTGGCGCTCGGCCTCGACGCCTTCGAGGGCGATCCGTTCGGCGGGCTGTCGGTGACGACGCCGGGCTTCTCGCGCATCGGCGAGGCCATCGCCGGGCTCGGCCTGCCGACGGTCATCGTGCAG
Organism: Mesorhizobium mediterraneum; assembly: GCF_002284565.1. Taxonomy (GTDB): domain Bacteria; phylum Pseudomonadota; class Alphaproteobacteria; order Rhizobiales; family Rhizobiaceae; genus Mesorhizobium; species Mesorhizobium mediterraneum. The sequence continues at coordinate 117,129 of NZ_NPKI01000051.1, forward strand.
GAAGGCGGCTATCTCTGCGACGAACTCGGCGACAACCTTACTGCGTTCCTCACCGGCTTCGGCTGCGGCAGGAAGCGTTGATATCAGCCGGATGTCGCGTCAGCATCGCTCCTGTCGCAGCATGGCGATGACACGGTGCACGCTCTCCAGCGTCTCTTCGATCTCGGCCGCCGTATTGTAGTGAGCGATGCCGATGCGCACGACGCCCTGCTCGGCGGGGATGCCGAGCTGGTGGACGATCTCCCAAGCATAGTTGTGGCCCGACCACAGGAAGATGTTTTCAGCATTCATCTGCCGCACGATCGTCTCCGGCACGATGCCGTCGACGGTGAAAGAAACCGTCGGCACGCGCTCCCCGACACGGGCCGGATCGGTGATGCCGCGGATCGTCAGGCCGGAAATGTCCGACAGCCCGTCGATCAGTCTTTGCGTCAGCGGGTTTTCGTAAGCGATTGATCTTTCGAACGCCTTGGCGATCCTGACGCGGCGCGAGCCACCCTCGCCTGCCGCAATTCCCAGCTCCGCAAAATAATCGACCGCGGCCGTCAGTCCGGCCATCAGTTCGATCTGCGGCGTGCCGAGTTCGAACCGCTCCGGCAGAGTGTCGGACGAACAGCGGCATTTGTACGGTTTCAGCGCATCGATGACATCCAGCCTGCCCCACAATATGCCCATATGCGGGCCGAAGAATTTATAGGCCGAGCAGATCAGGAAATCGCAGCCGAGGTCCTGCACGTCGATCAGTCCGTGCGGCGCGAACTGCACGGCGTCGACATAGACCAGCGCGCCGGCCTGCTTGGCAATGCCGGTCAGCGCCTTCGCCCGGTTGATCGATCCGGTCAGATTGCTGGCGTAGTTCAGGGCGACCAGCCGCGTCCTGTTGGTGAGCAACGCGGCAAGCGCCGCCTCCTCGATCTGCCAGCTCTGCTCGTCGAAAGCCAGCCAGCGTACGACAAGACCAACGTCTTCAGCCAGCTGCAGCCACGGCGATACGTTGCCCTCGTGATCCATGCGGGTGAGGATGATCTCGTCGCCCGGTTTCATCGTGCGGCCGAGCGTGCGCGACATGTGATAGGTCAGCGTCGTCATATTGGCGCCGATGATGATTTCCTGCGGGCTCGCAGCACCGAGGAAATCGGCCATCGCCACATGGGCGTCGTCGACAACCTGTTGCGCCGCGATCGTGGTTTCGAAGAAGCCGCCGAGATTGGCGTTGGTGGTCAGCAGGCAGTGCGACACCGCGTCGGCAACCGCTTGCGGCACCTGCGTGCCGGCAGGGTTGTCGAGATAGATGCGACGACGGCCCTTGTCAGTCAGCGAAAGTGCTGGAAATTTCTCGCGCACGACCTCGATTGGAAAATTCACTTTTTTCTCCCCCTATTGTAATTATTGGGTAATCACACTTTACAGAGCCGGAAGTCTGCTCACGGACACGGGTTACCGACACGCTGGTGGATTGCATCGACCGCCTTCTGCATCTCCTCGGTCCAGACGACATCGGCGGAAGACAGCGCCATTTCGAGCTGGGAAAGGGTCGTCGCGCCGATGATGCTCGAGGCGACGAAAGGCCGGCTCGTGACATATGCGTTGGCAAACAAAGCCGGCTCCATGCCGAAAGAGCGCGCCAGCTCGTTGTACTCAAGTTGCGCTTCCGCGGCGTTCGGGGCCTCGTAGCGCTGGCCGCGATTGAAAAGCTGCGAGCGCGAGCCCAGCGGCCGTGCGCCATGATCGTATTTGCCGGTCAGGTAGCCTTGTCCCAGCGGCGAATAGGCGAGCAGGGAAACCTGTTCGCGCTCGCAGACTTCGGCGAGATTCACCTCGAAGCTGCGGTTGACGAAATTATAGGCGTTCTGCAGCGACACCAGGCGCGGACCGGCGCCCTTGTCGGCTTCGGCGACGAACCGCATGACGCCCCAGGAACTTTCGTTCGACAGGCCGAAATGGCGGATTTTTCCTGCCTTCACCAACTCGTCGAAGACGGCGAGCGTCTCCGCGATCGGTGTCTCGCCGGCCGGCGCGCCAACGGAATCGGCCCGTGGCGCCACGGCGCCGATACGGTTCGGGTTGGCACCCCACGGCACGTCTCGTTCCGGCCAATGGATCTGATAGAGATCGAGATAGTCGGTGTTGAGCCTGGTCAGCGATTTTTCGACGGCATCGAAAATGTCGGCGCGCACCAGCTTCGACGGGCGCCCGCCGCGGAACCATGCATTGGCGGTGCGGCCAACCACTTTCGAGGCGAGGATCACTTGATCGCGGTTGCCCCGAGCTTTCATCCAGCTGCCGATGATCTTCTCGGTCCAGCCTTGCGTCTCCGCCTTGGGCGGGATCGGGTAAAGCTCGGCAGTGTCGATGAAGTTGACGCCGCGCGAAAAGGCCAGATCCATCTGGGCGTGGCCGTCCGCTTCGGTGTTCTGCTGGCCCCAAGTCATCGATCCCAAGCAGATCTGGGAAACAAGAAGATCGGTCCGACCGAGGCGGCGTTTGTGCATGGAACTTTCTCCGGCGGGAAATTTTTGTGCGGCTGCGCGGGCAGGAAGCCGCAGCATACAGGAGGGCCCGGGCTGTCTCCAAGCCCGCCGCCAATCGCCAGCGACTTTTCCGTAGAATCCAGCCAACGGCCGCGCGGCAGTCAACAAAAAGCCGGACTGCATTTTCATGCAGTCCGGAATTTCGCCAGGAACGGCGAGGAAAAACCGGCTCAGTGCCGGCGTTCAGCTATACGGTCGGCCCGCGCCGGAAGTTTCACCGGTTGGTCGATTGTGATCAAAAAAGCCTGCGCAGCATGGCTGCCATGCAAATGCTGCACTGCACAATTGTCATGATTTGCCTATATTGCGACTCGGGGAGGACCAACCAGGGGCTTGAATCATGGGTTTCCTCACTGAAATGTTCGCCCGTCCTCGTCCGCAGGAACGTCTGCGCTATCGCGCGGCTCTGGCGCTGCTTCATTCGATGAGCAATGCCGACCGTGCGGATATCGGCATCAAACCAGCCGACTTCCCGCGCGTCGCCCGCGAAATGTCCTCACGCTAGTCGGATATCCCGGCTCCGACCGGGATATCTCCTCGCCATTCTTCAACGCGATCCCATGAAAATCGCCTTGCTCAGCGGCACGCCATTGTGACGCAGAATGTCGTAGGCGGTGGTCAGGTGGAAATAGAAATTGGGCATGGCGAGATGCAGCAGATACTGCATGCCGGCCATCGAGAATTCGCGCTGGCCAAGCTTCAGCTCGATCATTCTGTCATCGGAGCCGTCCATATCGGCAGCCGAGAATGTCGCCAGATGGTCGACGGTCTTGGCGATACGCGCCTGGAGATCGGCAAAGCTCGCCTCGTTGTCTTCGTATTTGGGCACCTCGCGGCCGGCAAGCCGCGATGGGGCGCCCTTGGCGTGGTCGGTGGCGATCTGCACCTGTCTCGTCAGCGCGTACATGTCCGGCGCCAGCCTCGACGTCAAAAACACCTGCGGATCGATCTTCCGGTCGAGCGCATTCTGCTCGGCGATGCTCAGCACGTTGGATAGCGCCTTCAACCTGGCCGAAAACACCGGCACAGACGCTTCGTACATCGATATGGTCACGTGAATCTCCTATCCGGCGGGAACGCCGACGGCGGGACGTAGCGCCTTCGCAGCCGATTCTTCAAGCGTCACCACGTCGCCGCAATCGGTATGATAGGATTTCCCATCTGGTGGAGATTCCCGATGAGAAGCGCCCTTTTCGCAGCGACCGCTTTTTTCTCCCTGGCCGTGACAGGCCAACCAGTGCTCGCCGCCGCAGCGCCCTATGTCGATGACAGGTCGGACGCCGAAGCGGTCATCCGCTCGCTCTACAGTGCCATCAACCGGCAAGAATTCGCGCGCGCCTGGGACTATTTCGGCGACACCAAGCCGGCCAAGGATTTCGGTGCCTTCGTCAAAGGCTATGACGGCACCGAAAGCGTCGATGTCAAAACCGGCGGCGTGTCGGAAGACGGGGCGGCCGGCAGCATCTATTACAATGTTCCGGTCGCCATCCGGGCGACAGCCAAGGATGGCAGCGAAAATGTCTTTGCCGGCTGCTACACGCTGCGCCAGGTCAATGCCTCGATCCAGGAACCGCCGTTCCGCCCGATCTTCATCGACAAGGGCGCACTGAAGCCGTCCAAGGCCGATTTCGAGAACGCTATGCCAGAAAGCTGCGGCGACGGACCACCGCCGCCGAAGAAGGATGCGGCGCTGGAGCAGGCCAAGAAGGCGTTTGCAGCGACCTATGGCGAACAATGCGACAAGGAAATGCCTGGCGGCGAGCCTTTGGGAGAGCCGGATGCCTACTCCCTCCGCTACAAGGATGCCGGCGCCGAGGCCGACGAGCCCGAACGCGAGACGCGGCTATTCCGCTTCTTCTGCTCGATGGCTGCCTACAATGAGAGTGCCGTCTACTACATCGCGGATGATGTATCCGGTGTCCGGCAGTTGCAGTTCGCCTCGCCGGAGCTCGATATCCACTATGAGAACAACGATAGCGAGGGTAAGGTCGAGGCGATCAACGTCATCGGCTTCGAGACCGACGACCAGCTGGTCAATTCCGAATATGACGACGGCACCAAGACGATCTCGTCCCTCAACAAGTGGCGCGGCGTCGGTGACGCCTCGTCAGCCGGGACCTATCTGTTTCGCAACGGCAATTTCTCGCTGGTGCAGTACGATGTCGACGCCTCCTATGACGGCGAGATCAACCCGCAGACGGTGGTGGACTACAACACCGCGCCTTAAGGGGCCTTCGACAGCATCCAGTTGAGCGTGCCGCGCCAGTCGGTCATGCGGATCGGCGTGCCGTGCGTGCCGGTCTCGAAGCGGACAAAGCGGGCCGGATAAGTTTTCGATTTGGCCAGTATCGAACGGAAGAAGGCTTCCTGTTTCTCGACTGGAAACACCGGGTCCTTGCTGCCCTGGCCAAAGAAAACCGGAACGCGGCGCTTGAAGGCGGGGCTGGAGAAGAAAGTTTCATCCCACAGCGAGCCGAGCAGCAGCAACCCGTCGATGCGGCCGCCCATATCCTTGCGGGCAGCAAGCTTCCAGCACAATGCGCCGCCCATCGAGCCGCAGGCGACGAAGATCTTCGCACCTGGCGACCGTTCGGCATAGTGGCCGATCAGCGCGGCGATTTGGGCAGCACCCGTGTCGCCGAAATCGGAAAAGTCCGGGGAGAGATAGAGGCCGCCATTGCTGGCCATCAGGTTCTTGATGCGGTTGAAATTGCCACCGAAGGTGAAGTCGTCGACGCCCTGCTTGCGGCTGCCGCCCTGCCCGTGCAGGTAGAGCACGATGATCGAGGCGCCTTGCGTGCGGCCGACGGCGACGTGGCGGATACTGCCGGCATCGGTCTTCAGCGACAGATCCTGCTGCATCTTGCGCACACTGGTGTCGACATACTGCGCCTGCGCGCGGCGCTCCGGTATTTCGTCGCGGGCGTTGATATCGCGCAGTTCACGATAGTCGATGACCGTATAGGCGCCGTTGTTTGCGGACGAGAGGATGGCCGGATAAGCGAACAGATTGTCCTTGAAGGGCTTCAATTCGACGGCATCGGCGTAAGCGGCGAAGGAAAACAAGAAAAACATCGAAATCAGCAGGGCGCAGGCCCCCCTCTGGCCTGCCGGCCATCTCCCCCTCAAGGGGGGAGATTGAATATCGCGCCAGCTTTCGCCAATCGTCGGCCTTATAAAGTGAGGGCCGGCATCGACGCTGCCAATCTCCCCCCTTGAGGGGGAGATGGCCGGCAGGCCAGAGGGGGGTAGGACGGTACGAATAGCCATGCCCCCAGGCATGCGTTTTTCGGCTTCGGTTTGTCAATCCTGCAGCACGCCGCCGGCACCTTCCAGAGCCTCGCGGGTGTCGACATCGATGGACGCCCCCTTGCCGATCTCGACATCGACGACATCAAGCCCCTCGGCCTCGACCAGATGGCGTGCGCCGGTATCGCCTTCGANGCACGCCGCCGGCACCTTCCAGAGCCTCGCGGGTGTCGACATCGATGGACGCCCCCTTGCCGATCTCGACATCGACGACATCAAGCCCCTCGGCCTCGACCAGATGGCGTGCGCCGGTATCGCCTTCGAGATGAGCGATCGCCGCAAACAGCGAGCGCGGCAACAGCACCGGATTGCCGCGCTTTCCCTCATGCGAGGCGCGCACGACCGATCGGCCCTCGGACTTGCGGAATGCGTCGATCAGCCTGTCGAGGTCGGCCGACGAAACGCCCGGCATGTCGCCGAGAACGATCATGGCGCCGGCGGCGTCGCCGCTGACCCGCGCGATGCCGACCTTCAGCGATGAAGACAGGCCGTCAGCGAAATCCGGATTGTCGGCGAAGGTCACGTCGAGGCCCGACAATACCGTCCGCACCCGCTCGCGCTGATGGCCGGTAACGACGATTGTATCAGAGGCTTTCGAGTCGAGCGCGCGCTCGGCGGTGCGGCGCACCAGCGGCTTGCCGTCGAACAGCGCCAGCAGCTTGTTCGGGCCGCCCATTCGGCTGGAGCGGCCAGCGGCCAGCAGCACGACATCGACCTTCAACTCGGCCCTGGCCGGCAGCGGCTCGCGCGGCTGCGGCCGCGTCGGGATCTCCATCAACAAACCGCCGACACCCATGCCGGCAATATCGTTGGCCGTCACGTCGATGCCGGCAATCAACCGGTCGAGAACCCAGTCGAAGCCGTTCTCCTTGGGACTGCGGGCGCAGCCAGGCGCACCGATAATGCGCTTGCCGCCAAGTGTGCCGAGCACCAGCAGATTGCCGGGATCGACCGGCATGCCGGCGCGGATGACGGTCCCGCCGGCCCTCTCGATCGCCGCCGGGACGACGTCGCCAAAATCGCTCATCGCCGAGGCGCCGAAGATCACCACCATGTCGTTGTCGCGCGCCAGCGAGGCCGCAGCTTCCGCAACGGGGCCAATTTCGTGCGGCGTGCGGCGCTCCGCCGTCAGCCGGCCGCCCGAGCGCGCCAGGCGGGCTTCGGTGACACGCAACGTTTTGTCGAGCACGCTCGGCTTGATGCCGGGCAACACCGTCTGGATGACGCCTACGCGCACCGGCTGATAGGCATTGACGGCAAAGATCTCGCTGCCGGCGCAGATTTTTGTCACGGCATCGACCAAGACCGAGGCAACGGCAAAGGGAATGATCTTCACCGTCGCGACCATCTGGCCCTTTTCGACCGGCGCGTGCTGCGCCAAGGTGGCGATGGTGATGGTCGGATCGACGGCGTTGATGGCGTCGATCATCGCCGCATCGACGGTGAAGATGCCGGCCGCTTGAGCATGGAGGTTGACCCGGCCGGTTGCGGCGGGCTTAGCCTCGATGTTGCGGTGGATCATGCTTTCGGCGATTTTTTCGGCAGCAGCGTCCTCGCTAAGATCATCGGGCGCAAGGACAGCGGCTACAACCTCGTTGACCCCGGCCGCTTTCAGCAGTGACAGGTCATCGGCACTTAACCGATGTGCCTTGCGGAAACGCCGTTCTCCGGCGGTAGTGGCGTGCGCCAGCACCGCGCCTTCGGCCGTATCTACGGGGATTGGACCAAATTTCACGCCACCGCGTCCTTGGCTTCGAGGCCGCGCGAGCGAAAGGCGTGGATCGCCTGTGCCAGCACCGCTACCGCGATCTCGGCCGGGCTCGCTGCGCCGATGTCCAAGCCGATCGGCGCGTGGATACGGGCGATCTGGTCGGCGGTCGCGCCCAATGCGAGCAGGCGCTCGACGCGCTTAGCATGGGTCTTGCGGCTGCCGAGCGCCCCGACATAGAAGCAGTTGGCGTCGAGCGCGGCCTTCAGCGCGAAGTCGTCGATCTTCGGATCATGGGTGATGGCGGCCAGCGCCGTATAGCTGTCGAGCGGCTGGCGTTTCAGGATGTCCTCCGGCCATTCGGCATGCAGCGCCACATCGGGAAAGCGGTCTGCTGTGGCAAAGGCCGTGCGCGGATCGACGATCTCGACGGGATAGCCGGCGATCTTGGCCATCGGCGCCAGTGCCTGGCTGATATGAACGGCGCCGATCACCAACAGGCGCGGCTGCGGCAGATAGGCATTGAGGAAGAAGGTTCGTCCTTCCGCCTCGACCGACCCGGAATTGCCTGATCGAAACGCCTTGGCGATCGCAGCGCCCAATTCGCCGGCAACCTGATCGCCTTCGCGCACGATGCGATCGCGGCCGTCGCCGAGATCGGTGACCAGAATCGCCGCGCGGCGGGCGCGGCGTTCGGCGTTCAGCGTCTTTAAGGCGAATGGATCCATCAAAAGATCTCTTGTTTGAGCATGATCTTGTCCGAAAACCGGTTCCCACTTTTCGCTGACGCGGACCTTCGGTTCGGGATCATGCTTCTAACCCAACCGCTCGACATAGACCTTGATGCGCCCACCACAGGACAGGCCGACCTGCCAAGCGGTTTCGTCGGCGACGCCGAACTCCAGCATCTTAGCCTGGCCGCTGTCGATGACGTCGACCGCCTCGGTCACCACCGCGCCTTCGACGCAGCCGCCAGAGACGGAGCCGTGGAAATTGCCGTCCGCGTCGATGACAAGATGGCTGCCGACCGGACGCGGCGCCGAGCCCCAGGTCTCGACCACAGTGGCAATGGCGACATGCTTGCCGTCCTTCATCCAGCCTTCCGCGATGATCAGCGGATCGCGTGCCTCGTCGAGATAAATACTGCTTTCCATCACCGTTTCTCCCGGAGAAAACATATGGCTATGCGGCGCTTCTCGCGCCACCCTCAATCCATCGGCGTGGGTCGACGGAGCGCGCCGACTTCTTGTCCAGCGACGCGCAGAGGTCGGCGAGCGCATCGAGATTGTGCACCGAGCGGAACTCGTCGACATGCGGCAGCATCGCCTTGACGCCACGGGCGCGGGCCTCGAAGCCGTCAAAGCGCAGCAGCGGGTTCAACCAGATCAGCCGCCGGCAGGATTTGTGCAGACGCTCCATCTCCTCCGACAGGCCGGCAACGTCGTCGCGCTCCAGCCCATCGGTGATCAGGAGAACGACAGCGCCCTGCCCCAGCACACGCCGCGACCACAGCCGGTTGAATTCGGCCAGCGTATCGCCGATGCGGGTGCCGCCCGACCAGTCCTTCACCGTCGCCGAGCAATCGGCGAGTGCCGCGTCGGGATCGCGATGGCGCATCTGCCGCGTCAGATTTGTCAGCCTGGTGCCGAAAACGAAAGCGTGCACGCGCCGGCGCTTTTCGGTCAGCGCATGCAGGAAATGCAGGAAGATGCGCGTGTACTGGCTCATCGAACCGGAAATATCGGCAAGCACGACCAGCGGCGGGTGAACCTCGCGCGGTGACCGGAATTTCGGCAGGATCAGTTCGCCGCCAGTGCGCGCGGCCGAGCGCATCATGGCGCGCGGATCGATGCGGCGGCCATGCGCATTGGATTTGAAGCGCCGTGTCCTGACCATGTCGAAGGGCAGCCGCAACTCGGCGATCGCCTTCTTGGCGTCAGTCATCTCGGCGGCGTTCATCTGGGCAAAATCCTTGCCCCTCAACACCTCGTTGCCGGAAAAGGTGAAGCGGGCGTCGACCTCGATCTCGGGGATTTCCTGCACCGGCTGGTTCTTCTGATGACCCTCGAACATCGCCTGGCTGACGCGGTTTTCCGCGGCGCGCGGCTTCTGCTTCTCTCTAATGTCGGGCGCCACCGGCGAAAACATCGCCAGCATCTTTTCGATCAGCTCGTGCGATTTCCAGAACAGCCGGAACGTCTCGTCGAAGGTGGGGTGATCCTCATGCCGCGAGACCAGAACGGCATGCAGCGTCCAGTAAAAATCGTCGCGGGAACCGATGCCGGCGGCCAGCACCGCCTCGATCGCGTCTTTGACTGAGGCCGGGCCGACCCGCATGCCGGCCTTGCGCAAGGTGCGGGCGAAATAGACGATGTTGTCGGCGATCCGCCCGTCCGGCGTGGCCTCTTTCGGTTCGGGACGCGACGTTGCCATCGCCCTACTCCGCCGCCGAAAGCTCGGCCTTCACCTCGTTGAGGATGCGCCGGCCTTCGCCCTGCTCGATACGGGCAATGTCGTCCTGGTATTTCAGCAGCACGCCGATCGTGTCGGAAATGGTTTCCGGATCGAGCGCCACCTTGTCGAGTTCGGTCAGCGCGCCGGCCCAGTCGATGGTCTCGGCGACACCCGGCACCTTGAACAGCTCAATCTGGCGCAGCTTCTGGATGAACGAAACCACCTCCGCCGACAGCCGGCTGTTGGCCTGCGGCACTTTTCTGCGCACGATCTCCAATTCGCGCTCGGCATTGGGATAATCGACCCAGTGATAGAGGCAACGCCGCTTCAGCGCGTCGTGGATCTCGCGGGTGCGGTTGGTGGTGATGATGACGATCGGCGACTCCTCCGCCTTGATCGTGCCGAGTTCGGGCACTGTCACCTGAAAGTCGGAGAGGATCTCGAGCAGGAATGCCTCGAAGGCCTCGTCGGTGCGGTCTAGCTCGTCGATCAGGAAGACCGGAGCGGCGCCCGCCTTGCCGGTCAGCGCGTCGAGCACCGGGCGGCGGATCAGGTATTTTTCGGAAAAGACGTTGCGCTCCATGTCGGAGCGATCGACCTTGCCGGCCGCCTCCTCCATGCGGATCTCGATCATCTGCGCGGCGTAGTTCCACTCGTAGACGGCCGACGAGACATCGAGGCCTTCATAGCACTGCAGGCGGATCAACCGGCGGCCGAGCGCTTGCGCCAGCACCTTGGCGATCTCGGTCTTGCCGACACCGGCCTCGCCTTCGAGGAACAGCGGCCGTTTCATGCGCAGCGATAAAAACAGCACGGTCGCCAACGACCGATCCGCCACATAGTCCGCGCCGGTCAGGAGATCGAGCGTCTCGTCGATCGTCCGCGGCGCGGGACGCGGTTTCAACTCGGTCATGCTCTCTCCGTGAGTGCAACCATACCCGTCACAGAACGTGGTAGTCGCGGTCGTGATAGATCAGCGGCCGCAAATTATCGCCGATGCGCAGGCCTGTCACCTTGCCAAAAAGCACACGGTGGGTGGCCAGATCCTTGATGTCGATCAGTTCGCAGTCGAACACGGCAAGCGCGCCCTTCAACGTCGGCGCACCGGTCGAGATCACGTCCCACTCGCCCAGCGCGAAACGTTCTTCGACCGGCAGGCCTGTGAGACCGGAAAAGCCGACCGCCAACGCCTCCTGGTGCGAAGCCAGCGTGTTCAAGGCGAACTTGCCGTTCCTGACGAACGGCTCGTTCTTGGGATTTTCGCTATTGAGACAAACCAGGATGGTCGGCGGCGTGTCCGAGACCGAACAGGCCGCAATGACCGTCGCACCGCGCCTGCCACTGGGGCCATCGGTGGTGACCACATGGACGTGGCCGGCAAAATGGCTCATCGCGTCGCGATAGGCCTGCGGCCCTATGTCGTTCTTCTTCAGCACCGGCGATTTCCATTGGTTTGAAGCGAGGTGAACCCAACCGTTATATATGGCGGCATATTGCATGCCACAAGCGAAGTGGTTGACATGCATCCTGAATTTCGCGTGTTGCGTGGAAGCTAGCCAGCCTTTAGGTCTTGGCAGGAAGTGGCGCCGGCAAACACGCGACCGGCGCGGAGGAATTCTTCGCTCGCATGCGACCCAGGACAACGACAATAGCGGTGCTGGCCTGGCTGTCTCTCGCCGGCAATGCGAACGCTGAGACGCTGCTGGTCGGCGTTGCAGCACCGCTATCCGGGCCGTCGGCGATCCTCGGCAAGCAGATCGAGGCGGGCGCCAGCTTGGCGGCAAAGGCGAACGGCGTCGAGCTCAAGTTGGTCGACGACGGATGCACGGCCAATGGAGGGGCTGCCGCAGCCAGGGAATTCGCCGCGGCGAAAGTCGGCGTGGTCGTTGGTTTCCTCTGCACCGAGGCGATCGAGGCGGCGCTGCCCATCCTGAAGGAGGCCAGCATACCCGTCATCACCGTCGGGGTGCGCACCGAAAGCCTGACCGACCGGCGCGCCAAGACCGGCTGGCCGGTCTTTCGTCTCGGGCCGCGCGGCGACGACGAGCGCAACGCCGTCGCCACCATCCTCACACGGCTGTGGCAGAGCGAGCTGTTCGCCGTCGTCGACGACGGCACGATCTACGGCCGCGAGATCGCCGAGACGCTTCGGGCGGCAGCCGAACAGGCGGCGCTGAAGCCAGTGTTCGTCGACACGTTCCGGCCGCAGCTCGATAACCAGATCGGACTGATCGGGCGGCTGAGGAAAGCCGGCGCAACGCATGTCTTCGCCGGCGGCGACGGCAGCGACGTCGCCATCATGGGCCGCGACGCCGGCCAGCTCGATGCCGGCATCATTTTTGCCGGCGGCGAAACACTGCGCACGCTGCCCGGCGACGCACCCTATGCGACGGGCACGCTGATGATCGCGCCGCCCGAATGGGCCGATGTCGCCGACCCCAAGGTGCTGGAGGCGTTTGCCGCCCGAGAGATCGTGTCGGACGGCTACACGCTGCCGGCCTATGCGGCGGTCGAGATCGCCAAGGCGGCCTCGGCGCTGGCGGAAACCTCCAGCAAGCCATTGGCCGATGCGCTTACCGCGCATGACTTCAGCACCGCGATCGGGCCCGTCCGCTTTGACGGCAAGGGCGACTTGACCGAGAACCTCTATCGGGTCTTCCGTTTCAACGGCGTCCGGTTCGTGCCGATCGAGGACCAATGATGTTTCGTACAGGGCCGCGCAATCTCATCACCGATGTCGCTGGCCTGCGCGTCGGCAATGCTTCCGATGTGAGGCTGAAGTCCGGGGTGACCACCGTCGTCTGCGACGAACCGGCGGTGGCCGGTGTGCAGATCCTGGGCGGTGCGCCGGGCACCCGCGAGACCGACCTGCTCGAGCCGCACAATTCGATCGAGGCGATCCATGCCGTGGTGCTTTCGGGCGGCTCGGCCTTCGGTCTCGATGCCGCCTCCGGCGTGCAGGCGGCGCTGCGCGAAAACGGCGTCGGGGTGGAGGTCGGCGGCTTTCGCGTGCCGATCGTCCCGGCGGCGATCCTGTTCGACCTGCGCAATGGCGGCGACAAGGATTGGGGCCGGTATCCGCCCTATCGCGATCTCGGCTATGAGGCGGCACAGGCGGTCGGCAGCGACTTTCCGCTCGGCACGGTCGGCGCGGGCACCGGTGCATTGAGTTCCGGCCTCAAGGGCGGCCTCGGATCGGCCTCGACGGTGCTCGACAGCGGCGTCACCATCGGCGCGCTCGCCGCCGTCAACCCGACCGGCTCGGTGACAATCGCCCGTGGCAGGCATTTCTGGGCCGCACCCTTCGAGATCGGCGACGAGTTCGGCGGGCTTGGCTATCCCTCGCCGATGCCGGAGGACGCGAAACGGATCCTGCTGAAGTTTCGCGACAAGCATGTTGGGACACGGACGGCGGTCGGCGGCAACACGACCATCGCCGTCATCGCCACGGATGCCGTTCTCACCAAGGCTGCCGCCAAACGCCTGGCGATATCAGCGCATGACGGCTTCGTCCACGCCATTTGGCCGACACACACGCCGGCCGACGGGGATCTGGTTTTCGCGCTGGCGACCGGCAAGAGCGGCATCGAGCTGGCGCCCAACGACGCCATCGACCTCTACGCAGCGGCCGGCGCCACCATGGCGCGTGCCATCAGCCGCGGCGTCTTTGCCGCGACGCCTGCCAAAGGCGACCTGTTTCCGGTCTGGTCGTCGCGCTGAATGCGCGCTGCCGTAATCAAATGGGCCGTAATCAAATGGCCCGTGATCAGGTGGGGTCGGATTTTTCTTCCTCGAAGGTGACCGCGACATCCGAATTTGCCGACAGCCGCACTTTCTGACCCTCAATCTCGGCAACGAGACTGAGCGGAATGAAGTGATGATGGCCCCTATGAGCGCCCTCGCCGCTGTCACGCTTGGTCAGCTTGATTCTTTGTCCCTCAACTTTGTCGACGGTGCCGACATGGACGCCGTCGGCGCCGATCACTTCCATGTGTTGGCGAATCTTGGCTGCATCGGTCATGGTGGGGTCTCCATTTGAAGCTGCCGACAATAACAAATGACGGCACGATTGGATGCATCGGCGTTGCGTTTCAGACCGCACGACGTCTTGACCGCGTCGTGATAGTGATGAATCGACCTTGGCTGCCGGGAGTAACACCATGCGAATTCTTGTTCTGTTTGCCGTTTCCCTCCTTGCCCAGTTTACGACTTCGCTCGCCGCGCATGCCGGCGACGTCGCCGAGCTTGAAATCCTCGGCTTCACCGGGGATGGCGGCGTCTTCGCCTTCGAGGAATATGGCGTCCAGGACGGATCAGGATTCCCCTATGCCAATCGCTATTACATCAACACCGCGGACGACAGTTTTCTGAAGGGCACGCCGATCAGGGTGCGGCTTGACGACGAGAACGCAACGCTTGAGGCAGCGCGCCTTGCCGCCAGGCAGAAAGGCGAAGCCATCATCAAGCAGTCGGAATTGACCGCGAACCGCGGCATCACCGCCGGCTTCAACCCGGTGACCGAACTTTCGGCCGATCCGTTCCGCATGGTGGTCAACCCGCGGCCGATCTTCTCGCCGGTCGACGATCCGCTCGAGTTCCGGCTCGACGAGATCGGCATGAACGACACCGAAACCTGCCAGAGCCTGGGCGAGATCAACGGCTTTCGCCTGCTGCGCATCGAGGCGAAAAACGGCGGCAAGACCGAGCTTCTGCACGAGGACAAGTCGATCCCCAAAAGCAGAGGCTGCCCGAACGGCTACCGCATTGGTGCGGTGCAGACATTTTCGTTGCAAGGCCTCAGCGCCTACGCCGTGCTGATTGCGGTGCGCCAATATGGCTTCGAAGGGCCGGACTATCGCTGGATCGCGGTGACCGGCCGGCTGTGACGCCGCTCCCCGTCATACGCAACCGCGTCCGGGATCGCATCCGCAAGACCTTGCCATCGCCGGGCGCCGCGGCCTGTGGCGCCCTGCTGTGGGCCGCAGCGATGGGCGCCAGCGCGCTTGTCAATCTGCTGCTGGACGACTGGGAGACCCCGGCAAAGATCCGCTTCGTCTCGTTGCTCTATGCGGCAGGCGGTGCGCTCGCCTTTCCGGTTGGCCTGTTCCTGGCGCGGCTCGTCTCGCTCGGACGGCATTGGCAAGTCGCCTTGGCGGCCGCGTTTGTCTGTCTTCTTGCCACTACGATCAGCTTCACCGGCGGGCTCTTTGCGCTGCACTACCGTTCCTACTATGCCCAGTGGCATGAACCGGCACTGACCATCGCCTGGTCCATCCAGTTCGTGCACACTGTGGCGACGGCGTTCTATCAATTCATCGTTCTGGGCATCCGGCTTTATTTTCCGCTCGGTTTCATAGCGCTCGCTCTCGCCAGCATCTGGTTTGCGCGGCAGCAGCGTTGAGCATTTTGTCAGCCTCTGTTAGGACGCGGTCGAACGCCCTCGCAAGTCAGGACTGACCGATGATCCCTCGCTACTCCCGGCCGGAAATGGTGGCCATCTGGTCGCCCGAAACCCGGTTCCGCATCTGGTTCGAGATCGAGGCCCACGCTTGCGACGCATTGGCCGAGCTCGGCGTGATCCCGAAGGAGGCCGCCAAGACCATCTGGGAAAAGGGCGGGGCGGCGAAGTTCGACGTCGAGGCCATCGATGAGATCGAGCGCGTCACCAAGCACGACGTCATCGCCTTCCTCACCCATCTCAGCGAATTCGTCGGGCCGGATGCCCGCTTCATCCATCAGGGCATGACCTCCTCGGACGTTCTCGACACCTGCTTTGCCGTGCAGCTCAGTCGCGCCAGCGACATCCTTTTGGCCGACATCGACGCGCTGCTGGCGGCGCTCAAGCGTCGCGCCTTCGAACACAAGGATACCGTCACCATCGGCCGCAGCCACGGTATCCATGCCGAGCCGACCACCTTCGGCGTCAAGCTGGCGCAGGCCTATGCTGAATTCTCGCGCTGCCGCGAGCGGCTGGTGCACGCGCGTGAAGACATTGCGACGTGCGCCATATCAGGTGCTGTCGGCACCTTCGCCAATATCGACCCCTATGTCGAAGAGCATGTGGCGAAGAAACTCGGATTGAAGCCGGAGCCGGTGTCGACGCAGGTGATCCCGCGCGACCGTCATGCGATGTTCTTCGCGACGCTGGGTGTCATCGCCTCGTCGATCGAACGGCTGGCGACAGAAATCCGCCATCTGCAGCGCACCGAGGTGCTGGAGGCGGAAGAGTATTTTTCGCCCGGACAGAAAGGCTCGTCGGCGATGCCGCACAAGCGCAACCCCGTGCTGACCGAAAACCTCACCGGGCTTGCCCGCATGGTGCGTTCCTTCGCGCTGCCGGCGATGGAGAACGTGGCGCTCTGGCACGAGCGCGACATTTCGCATTCGTCGGTCGAGCGCATGATCGGCCCGGATGCGACGGTGACGCTCGATTTCGCGCTGTCGCGGCTGACCAGTGTCATCGACAGATTGCTCGTCTATCCCGACAACATGCTGACGAACATGAACAAGTTCCGCGGCCTCGTGCATTCGCAGCGCGTGCTGCTGGCGCTGACCCAGGCGGGCGTCAGCCGTGAGGATGCCTACCGGCTGGTGCAGCGTAACGCCATGAAGGTTTGGGAGCAAGGCGCTGATTTCCTTGAAGAACTTCTCGCCGACAAGGAGGTCACCGCAGTCTTGCCCGAAGCCGAGATCCGTGAAAAATTCGACCTTGGCTATCATACCAAGCATGTCGACACGATCTTCAAGCGGGTGTTCGGAGAAGCGTGATGATTTCGGCGGCTGGAGAATTCGATTTTCTCGCCCTGCCGGGGCGCGGTAATTCCGGGCCAGATCACTGGATGTCGCATTGGTGCCGGGCACTCCCCAATTCGAGCCGCGTGCTGCAGGCCGAATGGGACAGGCCGAGCCCCGAGGACTGGATTGGCCGGGTGGACGCCGCGATCGCCGCAGCACCTCGGCGCGTGGTGCTGCTTGCACACTCGCTGGCGGTGGCGACGGCGGTGAAATGGGCAGCCGGCGCCAGCGAAAGCCAGCTCAACAAGGTTGCGGGCGCGTTGCTGGTTGCCGCAACCAATGTCGAGGACCCTGATCCGTCCTTCGACCTTGTTCGTCCCTTTGCGCCGATGCCGTTGAAACGCTTGCCTTTTCCGACCCTGGTGGTGGCCAGCCGCACCGATCCGCGCGTCACCTTCGACCAGGCGACGGCCTTCGCCGCGGCCTGGGGCGCGGATCTCGCCGATGCCGGCGATCTCGGCCATATGGGAAACGAAACCCGCCTCGGCCTTTGGCCGGCGGGCCTGCTCATGCTCGGTCGCTTGTTGGAAAAAGCCCGGCTCTAACAGGCTTCCAAAACGCTCAAGCCTTGCCGGGAACGGTCCTGATCACCGTGCCCCATGGGTCCTCACGGGCCGTTGCATCAGCCACATTGTCTGAACGCATTTCCACCCAGGCTAGACCGGACCGAGAAGGATCGCGTCGGCCGGCACCGGCACTCTGCCACGCATTGGCGCCGATATGGTGGTGGTAGCCGCCTGACGACAAGAACACCGCCGCGCTGCCATATTTCGCCACTGTGTCAAAGCCGAATTCCTGATGCCACCAGGCTTCGGCGTCTTCCGGCCTGCCGACGCGCAGATGGACATGTCCGATGATGCTGTTGTCCGGCGCACCCTGCCAGCCGGCATCGCCGGCCGGCACTTCGGCAACGACAGAGGAGATGTTCAGCCGTTCGGTCGCCATCGCTATCTTGTCGCCATTCCATTTCCAGTCCTCACGGCGGCGGTCGGCATAGATCTCGATGCCATTGCCTTCAGGGTCGGTCAGGTAAAGCGCCTCGCTGACCAGATGGTCGGAAGCGCCCTCGATGCCGATCTTGTTGGCGATGGCGTGGTTGATCCAACGGCCGAGATCGGCCCGGCTGGGCAGCAGGAAGGCAGTGTGGAAGAGGCCGGCACTGCGCGGATCGTCGGGCTTCGCCACTGCATCCGCCTCGATGTCGAGCAAGGGACGATTGGCAGCGCCCAGCGTAATCG
Organism: Mesorhizobium mediterraneum; assembly: GCF_002284565.1. GTDB lineage: Bacteria > Pseudomonadota > Alphaproteobacteria > Rhizobiales > Rhizobiaceae > Mesorhizobium > Mesorhizobium mediterraneum. The sequence goes on from NZ_NPKI01000051.1 coordinate 135,164, forward strand.
TGCCGCCTGCGCGGCTCAGCTCCTGCAGGCCGACGACGTTGCGATAATAGGCAGCGAGATTTTCGGCATCGCGCGCCCGCAACCCGACGCGGGCAACGCTGACCGGGGTCGTGGCGGCAAAAGGCAGTTCGCTCATCAAACTCTCCGTTTGGGCGGCCGTCGACGAGATTCCCAAAGCCAGGAGCCCGGCGCCACCTACCATTGTACGTCGTGTCAGTTCCAAAATCCTGTTTCTCATTTACACGGCTGTTTCTTTCTCGACGACAGATCGTCGATCGCGATCGTTCACACAAGATGGCAAGAAGCGAACATGGTGTTCACCATTTTGATCGCCAGGCCGGCTCGACACGGTTGCGCGAAGCAACGGTGCTCGCTACATGCGCGCCATGAAAGTCAGAGATGCAGATATTCTCATCGTGCCGGGGTATACCAATTCCGGTCCCGACCATTGGCAGAGCCGCTGGCAATCGAAATTGTCGACGGCACGCCGCGTCGAGCAGGCAGAATGGTCGAAGCCGGTGCGCCAGGACTGGACGGCGAGCGTGGCGAAGGCGGTTAACGAGGCCGAGCGGCCGGTCGTCATCGTCGCGCATTCGCTTGGGGTCGCGGCCGCAATCCAGGCAATGCCGCAGTTCCAGCGCCCGGTCGCCGGAGCCTTCTTCGTGGCGCCGCCCGACGTCGCCAATCCCAAGATAAAACCCAGGCACTTGATGACCTTCGGCCCCTATCCGCGCGAGCCACTGGCATTCCCTTCGGTGGTGATCGCCAGCCGCAACGACCCGTTCTGCGCGTTCGGCGTCGCCGAGGACATTGCCGGCGCCTGGGGCTCGCTGTTCATCGACGCCGGCGATGCCGGACATCTCAATGCAGATTCCGGTTTCGGGCCGTGGCCCGAAGGATCGATGACTTTTGCGAAATTCCTGACGGATCTTTAGGACCCGATCGAGTCCTTGACGCTCTTCAGCAGGGTCTTTGCCCCCAGACCGATCAGCGCATGCTCGGAGCCCATGGCCAGCAGCCGATAGCCCATCGATACCACGCGGCCGGCGATGGCCGGCTCGACGACGTAGATCGCGGCATGCTTGCCGGCCTTGCGTGTCCGCTCGGCGATCGAGGCGACGGTTTCCATCATGCTTTCGAGCGTCGAGTTGACGGTGGCGCCGTTCGACCAGGCAATCGAGAAATCCGATGGGCCGAGGAAGATGCCGTCGATACCCGGCGTGTCGAGGATGCCGTCGAGCGCATCGAGGGCGGCGCGCGTCTCGACCATAGCGAAAGCCATGGTGCGCTCGTTGCTGTCGCGCAGCCAGTCGGCATAATCGCCCTTGCCATGGCGCGGAAAGGCATAAGTCGGACCCCAGGAGCGCTCGCCGAGCGGCGGGTACTTCATGGCGGCGGCAAACAGCCTGGCGTCCGCCACAGAATTCACCATCGGCGCAATCACCGCCTCAGCGCCGAAATCGAGCGCGCGGCTGGCCATGTCGAAGCGGCCGACCGGAATGCGCACCAGCGCCGGTTTGTTGGCGGCCAGCACCGGCCCAAGGCCGCGCAGCACACTGTCCTCGTGATGCCCGCCATGCTGCATGTCGAGCGTGACGGCATCGAAACCCTGTCGGGCAAGAATCTCGACCGTAAGGGCATCAGGCACGCCGGACCATGCGGTGCACAACGTTTCATCGGCCGCAAGGCGTGACTTCAGGGACATAGGCGGTTTCCTCTTTGGTTGCAGCAATTCAGCCGGAAATGGCTGCAAAGGCAAAGAAAAACCGCCCGGTCTACCCGGGCGGTCGATTGGTCCAGCAAGTCGATTTGGCTCAGAGAGAGATCAGGTGTTCTTGATCTGTTCAATCGCCTGCGCCATCAGATCGTCCATGGTGCGGCGAATCTGGTGGTCCGACTGGTCGACCCCGGCTTCGTCGAAATCCTTGCGTATCTTGCGGAAAACGTCGTGATCGCCAGCTTCCTCGATGTCGGCGACCACGACCTGCTTGGCATAGGCTTCGGCATCGGGTCCGGACTTGCCCAACTTTTCGGCGGCCCACAGGCCGAGCGCCTTGTTGCGGCGCGCCGAAGCCTTGAACCGGAGCTCCTCGTCGAATGCGAATTTGCGCTCGAAACCCTCTTCGCGGTCTTTCATATCGATCATGGCATCCCTCCGGTCAAATCCGATTCGCTGGCGGTTGAATATGTGTTGCCGAAGCACAAACCAAAAGGCCGCGGGCCGGTCAATATGCTACATCACTTGCTGCGCTGCGGCATTTCATTCCGGAAAGCGGTTGATTGAAAGGATTTGCCGATTGAGCAAACAGTGCGATTGGGATAGACACCGGCATTGAACCCCTACCGTTGCCGCACTAATTTAGGCATACGGACAGGAACTGGTCGTTTGCCGCCTGCCCGGAAATCCAGAGAAAAATCAGATGAAAAATCGCCGCCGCATTTATGAAGGCAAGGCCAAGATCCTCTATGAGGGACCTGAGCCGGGAACGCTGATCCAGTTCTTCAAGGATGACGCGACCGCTTTCAACAAGAAGAAGCACGAAATCGTCGATGGCAAGGGCGTGCTCAACAACCGCATTTCCGAGCATATCTTCAACCATCTCAACCGGATGGGCATTCCGACCCACTTCATCCGCCGGCTCAACATGCGCGAGCAGCTGATCAAGGAAGTCGAGATCATTCCGCTCGAGGTGGTCGTCCGCAACGTCGCCGCCGGTTCGCTGGCCAAGCGTCTCGGCATCGAGGAAGGCACGGTGCTGCCGCGCTCGATCATCGAATTCTATTACAAGGCCGACGCGCTCGACGATCCGATGGTGTCTGAAGAGCACATCACCGCTTTCGGTTGGGCGAGTCCTCAGGAGATCGACGACGTCATGGCGCTGGCCATCCGCGTCAACGACTTCCTCTCCGGCTTGTTCATGGGCGTCGGCATCCAGCTCGTCGACTTCAAGATCGAGTGCGGCCGCCTGTTCGAAGGCGACATGATGCGCATCGTCGTTGCTGACGAGATCTCGCCGGACTCGTGCCGTCTGTGGGACGTGGCGACGCAGGACAAGCTCGACAAGGATCGTTTCCGCCGCGACATGGGCGGATTGGTCGAAGCCTATCAGGAAGTCGCCCGCCGCCTCGGCATCATGAACGAGAACGAGCCGCCGCGTCCCGCCGGACCAGTGCTCGTCGCCTCGACCGATGGCGTCAAAGGCAAGCCGCACTGAGATTTTTGCCGCTCAACACTTTGAACAGGAGCATGTCCAGCGTGATCAAGGCCCGCATTACCGTCACTCTCAAGAACGGCGTGCTCGACCCGCAAGGCAAGGCGATCGAACATGCGCTGTCCGGGATGGGCTTTGACGGCGTCGGCCATGTGCGGCAGGGCAAGGTTTTCGATGTCGAGCTTGCTGAGAGCGACAGGGCCAAGGCCGAAGCCGATCTCAAAGCGATGTGCGACAAGCTTCTGGCGAATACGGTGATTGAGAACTATAGTGTGGCCATTACCTGAGGTTGTGCAGGAGGGCAGATGGCCGAGATTGATGGAAGCTTGATATTTGAAGTCCTCAAGTCCATTCAGTCGCGGCTGGACAGGATGGATTTGACGCTCGGGGAGGTAAAGTCCGAGCTTGGCTCTATCCGCGGCCATCTCATTGCCACCGAGGGTGACGTGAAGAACATCTACGGCGTGCTGGCTCGCCAGGACGAGCGCCTGGAACATATCGAACGCCGCTTAGACCTGCGTGAACTTGCCGAAGCCCAGAGGCCTTACGAACCGAAATGAAATCAGCCGTCGTCCTCCTGCCAGGCCTCAACCGTGACCGCGACATGATCGCGGCGCTGACCAAGATTTCGGGAATGCCACCGGTCACGGTCTGGCAGACCGACACCGAAATCCCCGATGTCGACCTGATCACCATCCCTGGCGGCTTCTCCTTCGGCGACTATCTGCGCTGCGGCGCCATTGCCGCGCGCATGCCTGTGATGCGGGCGGTGGCTGAAAAAGCAGCCAAGGGCGTCATGGTCATCGGCGTCTGCAACGGCTTCCAGATCCTGGTCGAGGCCGGCCTTTTGCCGGGCGCCTTGATGCGCAACACGTCGCTGAAATTCGTCTGCCGGCAAGTCAAGCTGCAGATCGCCAACGCCAACACCATGTTCACCCGCCGCTATCAGCCGGGCCAGATCATCCGCTCGCCGGTGGCGCATCACGACGGCAATTATTTTGCCGACGACGAGACGCTTCGCAGGCTCGAAGGCGAAGGCCAGGTCGTTTTTCGCTATGCCGAAGGCACCAATCCCAACGGCTCGATCAACGACATTGCCGGCATCATCAACGGCCAGGGCAATGTGCTCGGCCTGATGCCGCATCCCGAGAACCTGATCGAAGCGGCACATGGCGGCAGCGACGGCCGGGCACTGTTCGAAAGTGCCCTCGGCATCGCCGCTTGATATCTCCAGCATTCATCCTTTTCCCGAACTCGAAACAGGGCGGCCGCATGAGCCTGAGACAGACGATCGCCCGCCTCGCTCTCGTCGCCACCGCCGGCCTTGTGCTCGCCTCCTGCCAATCGAAGCCGAAGAACGCGCCGGCACCTTCGGGCAAGAGCGCGTCGCTGCTTGCCATGGAACAGGTGGCGATCGCCGCCCACAAATGCTGGATCGCCAACAAGGATCCTGCCTTCAAGCCCTATCAGATGGCCAACGAGCTGAATTCGTTCACCGGCACGCCGCGCTTCCTGCTAGTCCCGGTCAAACACTATGGCGGAAAGCCGTTGCTGGTCGTGCAGGCGCAAGGCAATTCACGCCGCATCGACGTCTACGGTCCGCTGATGGACGAGCCGCTCGGTGCACGCATCGGCTCGGACATCGCGCGCTGGCAGACAGGCAACCCGGCCTGCGGTACGGCGGCGTAGCGTCATGGCCCGCTTGCTGCAGATAGCGGGTCTGGTCATAGGTCTGGCCGGGCTTGTCCTGCAAATCTGCATAACCGTTCCGGCGTCGATGGAAGCCGGCCGCAGTTTTGTTGGCTCGCTGGTCTTCTATTTCAGCTTCTTCACCATCCTGACCAATATCGGCGCCGTGCTCGTGCATGTTTCGCTGCTGTCACCCGGTGGCTACGCCTGGTTCCCAGCCTTTGCCGGGCCGCGGACACGGGCCGGCGTAGCGGTTGCCATAACGCTGGTCTTCATCGTCTATGCCACGGTCCTGGCGCAGCTTTGGCAGCCGCAGGGCCTGTTCCTGCTCTGCGATGTCCTGCTGCACTATGTGACGCCGGTGCTGTTCGTGCTGTGGTGGCTTGTGGCAGGCGCCGATGGCTCGACGCGGTGGCGCGACATCTCCTGGTGGATGATCTATCCGGTCGCCTATTTGGCCTATGCACTGACGCGGGCGCCGATATCGGGCGAAGTGCCCTACCCGTTCCTCGATGTCGCCAAGAACGGCGCGGCCAGCGTCGCCGTCTCGGCGCTCGGCATCACCGGGCTTTTTCTCGCGCTGTGCGTAGTCGCCGTGCTTGCCGATCACGGCATCTCGCGGATGAGGAGCCCTGGCGTCCATCAAGGTACGAAAACGGCTTCCTGAGACCTTCTTTTCAGTCCCAGAACGGCCGCAGACCCTCACGGTGGGCATCGCAGCGCGAGACGCCGATATCCTTGAGCTGATCGTCGGTCATCTCCAGCAATATCAGCCGGCTGCGCCGGCGATCGACCATGGTGTCGATCCACTTGAAGAGCGACCTGACCACGCGGACGAGACGATTGACATAGGTCCTCCGACCTGATGGCCGCGCAGTCCGTAACTCAGCTTCCGCATAGCGAATTGTGCCGATTGTATCCATTGCTTTTCCGCCAATATCTGCGATTGTACCCTTTTTGCCAGATGCTTCATATGTATTGACTCATATTTCGGCGCAATATAGAAAATTGTTACCATGACAAGTTGGCTTCCAGATCTCACCACAGGCCCCGGCCCGCTCTATCAGCGGTTGGCGGATTCCATTGAAACGGACATTGATCGGGGCGTGATCGATGCAGGGACAAAACTGCCGCCGCAACGGGATCTGGCATACGATATCGGCACGACCGTCGGCACCGTCGGCAGGGCCTATCAGCTGCTGCGGGAGCGCGGATTGGTCAGCGGCGAAGTTGGGCGCGGAACCTATGTCCTGACGCAGCGCCTGGATGTCGCGAAGCCGGATTTCCTGGAACCTGTCGAGCAAGGCACGCGCTACTACTTCGATGCGCCTCGCGACAAACTGCGCCTCGACAGCACGGCCGCGCCCGACACTGGCCAGGGCGCCATTGTCGCCGATGTGCTTTCGCGCACAACGCAGGACTATCCGCACGAGATTTCAAGCTACACGCGCGATTTCCCGGACCGCTGGTTTGAGGCAGGCAGAAGCTGGCTGTCGCGCAATTCCTTTCGCCCGACCGCGGATACCATCGTTCCGACGCTCGGCACCCATGCCGCGGTGATGGCAGCAATTGCGGGGCTCACCACTCCCGGCGACTATGTTGTCTTCGAGCACCTCACCTACTCGCAGATTTCCCGCAGCGCCGGCCTGATCGGGCGCCGGACCGCACTGGTGGCGGCGGACGACGAAGGCATCGATCCCGATGATTTCGAGCGCGTCTGTGCGCAAAAACATCCGAAAATAATGTTCCTGATGCCGACGGCCAAGAACCCGACATTGGTGACGCTGTCGGCAACGCGCCGCGAGGCCATCGCGCGCGTCGCCCGTCAATACAATGTCGTCCTGATTGAGGATGATCTCTATGGCGGCATGACAGACGACCCAACACCATTGCTCGCCGAATATGCGCCGGAACGGACAATCGTTGCCGGCGGCCTGTCGAAATCGGTCGCGGCGGGTGTTCGTAGCGGCTGGCTAGCCTGCCCGCCGGCCTATCGCCACCGCATCAGGGTCGCCCACAAGATGATGACCGGCGGCCTCGCCTTCCTGCTGGCAGAGGTGGGCAGCCGGCTGGTGCTGTCCGGCCAGGCCAGCGAGATGCGCAAACGCAGCATTGCCGAAATCAGCGCGCGCATAGGGATCGTTCGCGAGACACTCGACGGCTTCGACTTCAAGGCGTTGGATAACGTGCCGTTCGTTTGGCTCACTTTGCCCGATCCATGGCTTTCCGGCACCTTCAAGCAAGCCTGCCTCGAGCATGGCGTGCTGATCGACGATGAGGACGAGTTCAAGGCGGGGCGCTCCGAACAGGTTTTCCATGGCGTCCGCTTTGGCGTGTCACAGCCCGAACGGCGAGAGGACTTAGCGCATGGTCTCGCGGTGATCAGGCGGCTTCTGGACGAAGGCCGTGCCGGCTACGACAGTTTCTCCTGAACCGGCTTGAAACAGGCGGGTCGAGTGGCGATCTTTCGCTACTTGCTGCCCCTGTGGCTATTCATCGTTTTCGTCGCTTGATGGGGTGTATCGGCTGCAAAGCTTGCGATAAGACGGGACTCGATCCCAAGGATATAAATTTCCGCCCATGACCATTTCCAATTCCGCCCCGATCACTCCGGAACTTATTGCCGCGCACGGGCTGAAGCCCGACGAATATCAGCGCATCCTCGACCTGGTCGGTCGCGAACCGAGCTTCACCGAGCTTGGCATCTTCTCGGCGATGTGGAACGAGCACTGCTCCTACAAATCCTCGAAGAAGTGGCTGCGCACGCTGCCCACCACCGGGCCGCGGGTCATCCAGGGTCCGGGCGAAAATGCCGGTGTGGTCGATATCGGCGACGGCGACTGCGTCGTCTTCAAGATGGAGAGCCACAACCACCCCTCCTATATCGAACCCTATCAGGGGGCGGCGACCGGCGTCGGCGGCATCCTGCGCGATGTCTTCACCATGGGCGCGCGGCCGATCGCAGCGATGAACGCGCTGCGCTTCGGTGCGCCGGACCATCCCAAGACCAAACATCTGGTTGCCGGTGTCGTTTCCGGTGTCGGCGGTTACGGCAATTCCTTCGGCGTGCCGACAGTCGGCGGCGAGGTCAATTTCGACGCGCGCTACAATGGCAATATCCTGGTCAACGCCTTCGCGGCGGGGCTCGCCAAGACCGATGCCATCTTCCTGTCGGAAGCCAAGGGCGTCGGCCTCCCGGTCGTCTATCTCGGCGCCAAGACCGGCCGCGATGGTGTCGGCGGCGCGACCATGGCCTCGGCCGAGTTCGACGACAAGATCGACGAGAAGCGGCCCACCGTTCAGGTCGGTGACCCCTTCACTGAAAAATGCCTGCTCGAAGCCTGCCTCGAGCTGATGGCGTCCGGCGCCGTCATCGCCATCCAGGACATGGGGGCCGCCGGCCTCACCTGCTCGGCGGTCGAAATGGGCGCCAAGGGCGACCTCGGCATCGAGCTCGACCTCGACAAGGTGCCGGTGCGCGAGGAGCGCATGAGCGCCTATGAGATGATGCTGTCGGAGAGCCAGGAGCGCATGCTGATGGTGCTGCGCCCCGAAAAGGAAAAGGAAGCCGAGGCGATCTTCCACAAATGGGGCCTCGACTTCGCCATTGTCGGCAAGACCACCGACAATCTGCGCTTTCGCGTGCTGCACCAGGGCGATGAGGTCGCCAATCTGCCGATCAAGGACCTTGGCGACCAGGCGCCGGAATATGACCGTCCCTGGACCGAGCCGAAGAAGCCGGCGCCCCTGGCAGCCAGCGATGCACCACAAGCGGATGTCGCCGAGGCTTTGCTGAAACTGCTCGGCGGACCCGACCTGTCCTCGCGCCGCTGGGTATGGGAGCAGTACGACACGCTGATCCAGGGCAATTCGCTGCAGCTTCCGGGCGGCGATGCCGGCGTGGTGCGTGTCGAGGGTCATCCGACCAAGGCGCTCGCCTTCTCCTCCGACGTCACGCCGCGCTATTGCGAGGCCGACCCTTATGAGGGCGGCAAGCAGGCGGTCGCTGAATGCTGGCGCAACCTTACCGCCACTGGCGCCCTGCCGCTCGCCGCGACCGACAACCTGAATTTCGGCAATCCGGAACGGCCCGAGATCATGGGCCAATTGGTCGGCGCCGTGAAAGGCATCGGCGATGCCTGCCGCGCGCTCGGCTTTCCGATCGTCTCCGGCAATGTCTCGCTCTACAACGAAACCAACGGGCAAGGCATCTTGCCGACGCCGACCATCGGCGGCGTTGGACTGATCGCCGACTGGTCCAAAATGACGCGGATCGGCTTTGCCGCCGAGGGCCAGATGATCCTACTGGTCGGCGCGCCGTCCATGTGGGGAACGCATCTCGCCCAGTCGGCCTATATGCGCGACATCCATGGCCGCACCGACGGCCCGCCGCCGCCGGTCGACCTCGACCATGAAAAGCGCGTCGGCGACCATGTGCGCGCCCTGATCGCCTCCGGCGTCGTTACCGCAGCACACGATGTCTCCGACGGCGGCATTGCGGTCGCGCTGGCTGAGATGGCGATGGCGTCCGGTATTGGCGCGACCGTCCCCGGCCTGGTCGGGGCCGATCCGATCCCGGTCTGGTTCGGCGAGGATCAGGGCCGCTATCTCTTGACGCTGTCGATCGATCCGCAAAGCAAGGAATGGGACGCTATTCGCGAAGAGCAGAGCAAGCTCGGTATCTTCGCGCCGTGGATCGGCTCGACCGGCGGTAGTGACCTGAAACTCGGCGAGGCACGGGCGATCCCAGTCGGAGAATTGACCGCTGCCCACGAATCCTGGTTTCCTCGCTTCATGGCAAATGAGGTCGTGGACCCGTGATATGATCGAGTGGGGCCGTTTCGGTGTGGTTCATCCGCCATTTCGATCATATCTATGAGATCACGACCTGAACAAGGAATCCTCGTATGGCAATGGACGCGCACGACATCGAACGGCTGATCAAGGAAGGCATTCCGGACGCCAAGGTGACGATCCGCGACCTAGCCGGCGACGGCGACCACTATGCGGCCGAGGTGGTGGCCGAAAGCTTTCGCGGAAAAAGCCGCGTCCAGCAGCATCAGATGGTCTACGACGCGCTGAAGGGCAATATGGGCGGGGTGCTGCACGCGCTCGCCCTGCAGACCAGCGTGCCGGACTGAGTTTCCGCGTCCAACCCCTTCGTCACCTTTTCGCTGACACGGCAATGATCGGCCCTGCCGGATAGCTTCCGCCGACGATCATCCTCTCGCCATTCGACAGCGCCGAAACCACGCCGTCGAAGAAAAGCGCGTTGGGGCAATCTAGCTCGTCGCGGAACAGGCGTGCAAAGCTGCCGAGACTGACTTGCGAGCGCGAGATCGCCAGCACCACCGTGTTTTCGTCACGCACGCCGACGCCGTTGCGGATGTAACGCGACGTGCCGTTCGCCTCGAAGCGGGGATGGAGCCGGCTGTCGATCACCAGCATCGGGCCGGACTGCGTGGCGAACGCCACGTCCGGCTTTGCGGCGGCATAGGCGTTCGTTTCCATGATCGCCGCCTTGCCGTCCTTGCGGATCAGGAACACGCCGTTTGGCTTCAGGAAGAAATTGCCTTCGCCAACAGCGAGGTTGAGCGGCGCCACCTCGTGACCATTTTCGACGAGAAGGCCGACCGGCGTCAGATCCTCATGATACATGCCGGCATTCATGGCGAGCAGCACCGGCCTGCCCTCGCCCGACATCGCCTTGTCGAACTTTTCCAGCGAACCGAAGGCCCTGCCGTCGTCGCCGGCGTGGAAGACAGCGACGTCGTAGCTGCGAAGATCGATCTCGCAGACGATGTAGGGAACCGCCTCGAAGCTAAAATCCCGGCATGGTCCGGGCAGTTCGCCGCCGACGGTGACAGGCGGGTGCTCCAACGGCCTGAACCACCAGATCAGGGCCAGTGCGACAAGCAGAACACCAATCAGGATCGCCGCGCTATGTCGCCTTTTCATCGCTTCCCGGGAAATAGCTGGCCGATGCTCTTGGCCCAATATCAAGCCATCCTTTGCGCCATTTGCGTGACGAGGCGGCAAACGTCTTGTTTCAGGCAACCTATGGGTTTATTTGAAAGGATATGTTTCGAGCCCGACTCCCGCGGGCATGAAAGGATTCTCTATGAGCGGTATCAACGACTACATCGACAGCGAAGTGAAGGGCAACGACGTCGTCCTTTTCATGAAGGGCACGCCCGGTTTCCCGCAATGCGGATTTTCCGGTCAAGTCGTGCAGATCCTCGACTACATCGGGGCCGACTACAAGGGCGTGGACGTGCTGACCTCGGCCGATCTGCGGCAAGGTATCAAGGAATACTCCAACTGGCCGACCATCCCTCAGCTCTACGTCAAGGGTGAGTTCGTCGGCGGCTGCGACATCATCCGCGAGATGTTCCAGGCGGGCGAGCTGCAGACGTTCCTCGTCGAAAAGGGCGTGAGCGTCAAAGGCGCCGCCTGAATTCTGTTTGCGCATGATCCTTTCCGAAAATCGGTCCCGGTTTTCGGGGTCATGCGCTAAACGCCGGGCCAGCCCCCACCTCGGTAAACTGACTACCTCCCCGCTATCGGGGCACAAGACGAATGAATGCGCCGGCGCGCCGGCGCTTTTTCGTTTGAAGATCGGACTTTGCCGTGGATCAGCATGCACAAGCGCCGCAACAGGCAAGCACCTTGCCTATTCCGCGCTGGGAATTCATCGCATTGTGCGCGGCATTGATGGCGCTCAACTCGCTGGCCATCGACATCATGCTGCCGGCGCTGCAGCAAATCGGCGCCTCGCTGGGCGTGGAGAATGAAAACCACCGCCAATATGTGATTGCCGCCTATATTCTGGGCTTTGGCGGCGGGCAGCTTTTCTTCGGACCGATCTCGGACCGTTTTGGACGCCGTGCTCCACTCGTCGTCGGACTGGTGATCTATGTCGCAGCGGCGGCTGCCGCGGCTATCGCCCCGTCATTCGCTATTCTTCTTCTGTGCAGGCTGGTGCAAGGCATTGGTGCGGCCGCCACGCGCGTCATCGCCGTCTCGATCGTGCGCGACACTTTCGAAGGCCGACGCATGGCTGAGGTGATGTCGCTGATCTTCATGGTGTTCATGGCCATTCCGGTGGTAGCGCCAGGCATCGGTCAGTTCATCATGCTGTTTGCTTCCTGGCACTGGATCTTCATCACCATGGCGGCAGGCGCGCTGATCGTCTCGGCCTGGTCGCTGCTGCGGCTGCCGGAAACGCTGCATCCCGAATATCGCCGGCCGCTGACGGCATCATCCGTCCTTGGCGGTTTCCGCATCGTGCTGACCAATCGCATCGCGCTCTGCTACGCCTTTGCCAGCACCTTCATCTTCGCCGCCATGTTCGGCTTCATCGCCTCGGCACAGCAGATCTACGTCGACGTGTTCAAAGTCGGCGAGATGTTTCCCGTCATCTTTGCCGGGGTCGCGGCGGTGCTCGCCTTCTCCAACTATCTGAACTCGCGCCTCGTCGGCCGTATTGGCATGCGGCGCCTGTCGCAGAGCGCGCTGCTGCTTTTCCTGGTGATCAGCTTTGCGTGGCTGGTGGTGTCACTGGAAATGAAGATGCCGCTCTGGCTCTTCATCACCTTCTTTGCCGGCGCCATGCTCCCGTTCGGCGCGCTGGGCGCGAATTTCAACGCGCTCGCCATGGAGCCGCTCGGCCAACTGGCCGGCACGGCATCGTCCATTCTGGGATTCATGCAGACCTTCCTCGGCGGCCTGCTCGGCACGCTGATCGGCCAAGCCTTCAACGGCACGGTGACGCCCTTGGCCGCCGGATTCTGCAGCGTGTCGCTTGGCGCATTGGTGATGGTGCTGATCGCGGAGCGCGGCAAATTCTTCCAGCCGCAGAACCCGCCGGTCTAGGTTCGAAACCCAATTGTGGTTGTCAATCGCGCCGGTAAATGGATATCTCAGGTGGCTACCTGGATTTCCGTCTTCACGGAATTGGCAATGAAGCACTGTTCATGCGCCGAGTGGTGCAGTTTCGCTTCTGTCGCGGCGGTTGGCGTTTCCCCGGCGTAGACAATAGTCGGATTGAGGTCAACGCGGCTGACTACCAATCGTCCGTCCACCTTCTCCATCATGCCGACCGCCTTGTCGGTATAGCTCTCCACGACGATCCCCCGGGGCGCCGCGATCGAGAGAAAGGTCAACATGTGGCAGCTGGAAATCGCCGCGATGTAAGCCTCCTCTGGATCGACGTTGGCTTCCACTGAATAAGGAAGCGGAACGATATGCGGCGAAGCGGATGCCAGCACCACCTGGCCTCCGTCGAAGCGCCAGATGTGCGCGCGGCTGTAGCGCTTGTCGGTGAATACCGCTCCTTCTCGCTCCCAGTGCACTTCGACGGTCATTTTCATGATTGATCCTTTGTCGGAACGGAAAGAAGTCTTGCAGTCGTCTGGGTCAGATGGCAGCGAAGATGCTGCGCCGCAGCGTCGAAATCGCGCCTCGCACAAGCGGCAACGATCGCCGCGTGTTCCTCGAAGAAATCAATTCGCTCCTGGGCGCCACGCTCTTGGTGAAGGGTTGCCCGCCGGGATTCTCGTCGAAGGTCTCCGATGGTCTTAAGCAATCGAGAATTCGTGCAACCGCTGTACAGGGCTAGGTGAAACTGTTGGTCGAGCTCCAGAATCCGTGACGGATCGTACTCCGCGAACAGCTCTTCATTGAGCCTCTCAGCCTTACGCAAAGCGGAAGGCTGAAGCCCCGGCACCGACTGCTCCAAGGCAGCGACCTCCAAAATAGACCGAACTTCGCAAAGTTCAGTCGCCTCCCGTACTGAGAGGATCGCTACCGCCAGGCTTCGATCGGGACGCCGCACGGCCAAGCCACTCCCGAGTAACCGGTCCAAGGCCTGCCGGACGGGCTGGCGGCTGACCCCGAAACGCTCCGCGATCGATTCCTGCTTGAGAACGGAGCCCGGTGCCAATTCACCTGACTCAATCTCGTCCTTGAGTTCGCTAAAGATCGACTTTGGATCCATGGATCCAAAGTACGATGCCCCGGCGAAGTTGGTCAAGCCCTAGTCACAATAGTCCTCCTGGGATTGCGGCGTCCCGCCCTTCTGCCTCGGCTCAAGAAACGGAAATGACCAAGGGCCGTTGCGCCGATGCACTAATGCACATTGCCGGACGCGCTTTAGGATGCACGCCCACTCGCCGCTGTGAAGCGAGGGAACAGCGTGCGCCCTGCGATCGCTCCACCCATGCTGTCCGAAACGGGCAGCGGCAGAGCCTTGTCGAGAGCATCGAGGACGGAAGCCACGAAGGCCCGGTTGAGGGCGCCATCATTCCCGAGACGGGAGTAAGTGGCGCGAGGCTTGCCGATAAGTGCGCCGTTTCGGCGAATTGAGAACTGCAGCGTCAGGGTCATGCCCGCGGTTCCGGGCGGTGGCTCCCAACAGGCGAAGATCGCGGAGAACATCTCGTTTATGGTGTCGATGGGAGCGGAACTGCGACATGCGCGTTCCTGCGATCTTGCCTCGTTCGGGCCGGCAACCAAGGCGACGACAACGGCCAGTGCGCCAATTGCGGGCCGAGGTTTCATATCGGATCTCCGGTTTCGCGCGAACAAATATAATTAACGAGCTTCGCATGAACCCTTTCAGACGCAACGCGCTTTTAGTGGCGCACCATCCCGGCGTCGACATTCAACGTCTGACCGGTGATCCAGCGCGCGTCATCGGAGGCCAGGAACGACACCACATCGGCGATATGTTCCGGCTGCCCTTTGCCTTTCATCGCCTGCAGCATCTCGACGAAGCCGAACGCCTCGTTGTGCGGGCTGGCCTTGACGCCATCGCTCTCGATCAGGCCCGGCGTCACCGCGTTGGCGGTGATGTTGTATTTGCCGAGTTCTGTGGCCATCGCCCTGGTGAAGCCTATGACGCCGCCCTTGGCCGCGACATAGGCTGCCATGTTCGGCGTGCCAGCAAAGAAAGTGTTGGAGGCGATGCTTATCACCCGGCCGGCCTTGCCCGCTGCACGCATCTGGTCCGTTCCTGCGCGGCTGACGATGAAGGTGCCGGTCAGATTGACGTCGATGATCTTGCGCCAATGGTCGAGATCGACATCGTCCCAGGCGACGAACGGCACGATGCTGGCATTGTTGACCAGAATATCGATGCCCCCGGTCAGCGCCTGGATCTCGGCGAAGAGCGCCTTGACGGATGCAGGGTCGGAGATGTCGGCGGCAATCGCCTTCGCTTTTCCGCCGATCGACGCGGCCGCCGTTTCGGCGCCTTTCGCGTTGATGTCGCTGACGATGACCGTCGCGCCATCGGCGGCCAAGCGCGCGGCGATAGCCTTTCCGATGCCTTGCGCGGCCCCGGTAACCAGGGCCGTCTTTCCCGCAAGCCGTTCAGTCATGACAACGCTCCCTCAATTTGTGATCTGGTGATGTTCTGGTTCATGTGTCGGCGTCGATAACGGCCAGCGCCGCGTCGACGCCTTTGCCGACCGCGAGTTTCTGGCCCAAGGAATTCATCGCGCCGCCAAGTGCCGTCAGCGCCGCGACCGCATAGATCGGCTGGGCGGTCGGGCCCATATGGCCGATGCGTGTCAGCTTGCCCAATGTTTCGCCACGGCCAGACGAAAACACCACGCCGTAGCGGGCGCGCGCGGCCTGGCGAACCGCCGTCTCGTCGATGCCTTCTGGCGTCCGGATGGCGGTCGTGGTCGGCGACGCGATATTGTCGCTTGCGGCCCAGATCGACAGGCCCATGGCAGCGACACCCGCCCGCATGGCCTTGGCGGTGAGCGCGTGACGCGCCCACACCGCCTCCGCTCCCTCGTTGAGGTAGAGGTCGAGCGCGACGTCGAGCCCGTTCATCTCCGCGACGGACGGCGTGAACGGAAACGGCTTGTCCTTCGACCACGCATGCTCCCAGTCGACGATGCTGAGCATCGACGCGCTCGGCGCCAGCGGGTTTGCCTTCATCTTGGCCCACGCCCGCTCGCTGACACCCATCATCGTGAGGCCGGGAGGCGCGCCCAAGCATTTGTTCGGGCCAGTGACATAGATATCGGCCTTGCATTCCTCTGGATGCGTCCTCATGCCGCCGAAGGACGAAACGGCATCGACGATCAGATAGGCGCCGTGCGCCGAAACCAGCGCGCCGATCGCGTCGATCGGATTGATAGTGCCGGACGGCGTGTCGTGGTGGCAGACGGAAACGACGGTGATTTCCGGATGCGCTTCCAGCATTGCCGCAACCGCCTGCGGGTCGATCGCCTCGTTGTAGGGCACCTCGATTTCGATGAGATGCGGCGAATAGCGCTTCGCCCAATAGCCAAACCCCTTGCCGTAGACACCGGAAGCAAGGTTGAGCACGACGTCGTCCGGCGTGATCAGGGAGGCTGCGGCCGCCTCCAGGCCAAGCACCGGCTCGCCATGAAGAATGACCGGCTTATTCGACAGCCGCATCGCCTTCTGCGCCTTGTCGACCACACGCTCGTAAAAGAGCTGGAACGCCGGGTCGTAATCGTAGAGCACCGTGCGGCCGAGGCCGCGCAGCACGTCGGGATAGGCGTTCACCGGCCCCGCTGTGAGCGTGATGACAGGTTCGGCGTGTTCGAAATAGCGCATGATCTTGTCTCCGGTCGGTGGCGATCAGCCGTAGAATTGCGTGCCGGTCCGATAGGTTTTGAAGTTCTCCATGTCGTGCGAATACATCAGCTCGGCGCCATAATCCTCGGCCAGCTTCTTCACCTTGCGCATCGAGTTGACACCCGCCACCGGGTCGATGTGGAAGGCCGCCTGGCACAGCGTTTCAAGGCTCTTCTGCGTGTAGGCCGCATCGATGGTGAACATGATCGGCTTGCGCTTGGGAAACTCGACCAGCAGGCTGTAATGGCCGATCGAATGACCCGGCGTCGATATCAGCTTGACGCCCCTGGCAAGCTCGACGTCGCCCTCTATGCCTTCGAAGATCGAGTTGGCCCGCGTCGTGCCCTCCAGCAATTGCGCAGTCGCGCCACGCGCTTCGGCGGCCTCCGCCGAAAAGCTCAGATCGGAATAGCCGAGATGCTCGAAAGGCTGGGGATTGCAGGCCTGCGGCACCTCGGTCCGGTGGCAGATCTTCTTGGCATGCGGAAAATACTTGTTGCCGCCGCAATGGTCGAAGTGGAAATGCGAGTTGACGACGACGTCGATATCCTTCGGCTCGAGGCCGAGCAGCGCCAGGGCGCCGGGAATGGTCTGGTGCTTTTCCTGGATCGGCTTTTCGAAAGGCAGCACCTTCATCACGTGATCATAGTCGTAGCCGGTGTCGATGAGAAACCGGCCCTCGGCATGCTCGATCAGGATCGAATAGACGGGAAAGCGCACTTCGCCACCAGGGCCGCGATTCCAGAACACGTGATAGCCGTCGAGAACAAGCGAGCCGCCGTCGAGCAGGTAGACCTTGATATCCGACATTTTTTGTCTCCTCTTTTGGCGCGGGTCCCGTCCGCGCATGAACCTGTGATCAGCGCGCGCCGCGCTCGTATGGAATGCCGAGCGCCGCCGGCAGGCTGGCCCGACGGCCAAACAGCACCAGCATGACCATCACCGCAAGGAACGGCAGCATCTGGATGACGTCGGTCGGTATGTTGATGCCGGCCACCTGCATGGCCGTCGTCAGCGACAGGCAGACGCCGAACAGCAAGGCGCCGAACAGCACCCAGACCGGCCGGCCGCGCGCCAGCATGGCCAGCACTATGCCGAGAAAGCCCGCGCCATTGGTGATGAAAGGAATGAACAGGCCGGCCCCGACATTGGCAAGATAGGCGCCGCCAAGCCCGGCCAGCGCCCCGGTCGTCAGCACGGCGACGGTGCGGGTTCGCACGACGTCGATGCCGGCAACGTCAAGGGCTGCCGGCTTGTCGCCCGCAGCCTGCAGGTTGAGGCCGAGCTGCGTGCGCCGGTAGATGTAGCCCATGGCGAAAACCAGCGCGACCGCCAGATAGACGATGAGATGCTGCCTGAACAGCGCCGGCCCGATGACCGGAATGTCCGACAGCAACGGAATGACCGTCACGTCCACCGCCCGCAAGCGGGGATAGCTGCGCGAGAACTGGAAATGGTGGAGCAGTGCCGTCAGGCCCTCAAGCCCCAGGGTCAGCGCGATGCCGATGACGATCTGGTTCAGCCCGATGCGCACGCAAAGCAGCGCCATGACCAGCGCCACCGCGACACCGCCGCCGGCGCCAGTGAGAAAGCCCAGCCACAGCGACCCGGAATAAAAGGCGCCGACGAAACCGAGATAGGCGCCGGCCAGCATCATGCCCTCGATGCCGATGTTGAGCACCCCGGCCTTTTCCGACATCTGTTCGCCGAGGCCGGCCAGCAGCAGAGGGATCGCCGCGGTGACCGCGCCGAACAAAAGCGCGCTGAGAAAGACTTCGCTGAACAGCCCGGTCATGGCTTCAGGCCTTTCGCGACTGGTTATAGCGGTGATCAATGTATTCGGCGAGCGCGAGCACGATCAGCACGATGGAGACGAGCACCAGCGTGAAATGGTTGGGCACGCCGAGCCGGCGGGCCGCGCTCTCGCCGCCGATCGACAGCACCGAAAGCAGGAACACGAAACCGATCGCGGCAAAGCCGTTCATGCGGGCGAGGAACACGACGGGGATGACAGCCAGCCCGTAAGCGGGGTTCCAGTCCGCGCGCACATTGCCCTGGACGCCGAGGATATCGACAGCGCCGGCAAGACCGGCCAGCCCGGCCGAAATGGCGAAGACGGCAATGGTGAGCTTCGGCACGCCGAGCCCCGCATGGATGGCCGCGCGTGGGTTAGCCCCGACGATCCTCAACTTCAGGCCGAAGGCCGTGCGCGTCATCACCAGATGCACGGTGATGATCGCCACCAGTCCCAGAAGCAATCCGCTTGTGATGGTCGTGTCGAACAGGCGCGGCAGCCGGTCCTCGACCGGCAAGGTGCGGGTCTGCGGCACGGTTGTGCCCGGATCGCGAAACATCAGCTTGACCAGCACGTTGGCAAGCGAGGTGCCCAGAAACGTCATCATCAGCGTGGTGATGATCTCGTTGACGCCCTGATAGGCGCGCAGCAGCGCCGGCACCAGGGACCAGATCATCGCGACCAACATGGCGATGACGAACGAGCAGATCAGCGCCAGCCAGGCCGGCATGACCTCCACGAGAACCGGAGCGCTGGCCGCCGCCGTTACCGCGCCGAGCAGGAACTGGCCATCACCGCCGAGATTCCACATGCCGGCGCGAAAAGCCACGATCAGGCCGGCGGCAAGAAACAGCAGCGGCGCCATGCGCGTCAGCGTCTGTTGGATGCCGAGCGGCGATAAAAGCCCTCTCTTGAGGACAAAGCCATAATAGGCAAGCGGGTCGACGCCGACGGCAAGCAGGATGCAGCCGGCGATGATCAACGCGGCCAGGATCGGGCCGAGGGTCATCAGCAGCCGATGCTGGATGTCGCGGCGCGTCGCCACCGCGGCCGTGGCATCGAGGGCGGTTGCGCCGGCGGCTGGTGCGGTGTCGATGCTCATGCGGCAAGCCCGATCATCAAGCGACCGACCTTGGTGCGGGCGTCGTCGGCATTCTCGACGGTGCCGACGAGCGACCCGTTCGAGATGACGGCGATGCGGTCGCACATGCTGAGCAACTCTTCGAGATCGGTGGAGATGAGGAGCACGGCAAGGCCGCGAGCCGCCGTATCGCGGATTCGCTGGCGCGAAGCCAATGTGTTGGAGAGATCGAGCCCATAGGTTGGCTTGTTGAAGATCACCACTTTTGCGCCCTCGGCGAGTTCGCGCGCCAGCAGCACCTTCTGGATATTGCCGCCGGAGAGCCGGGCGACCGGCGTCTTCAGGCTTGGCGTGCGCACGTCATATTCGCGGACCAGTTGGGCCGCGCGCTTGTCGATTTCGGCGCGCTGCTCGACGCCTTTGCGCCAGAAGGGCGCCGCGCCAACCTGCTTCAGGAAGAAATTGATCGAGACCGGGAAGGTCCCGACCGTGCCCTCGCCGAGGCGGTCGTCGGTCAGGTAACGCAGGCCTTTCTGGCGGCGTTCGCCGACGCTCAGCGCCTCGATCGGCGTTCCCTGCAGCCGCACCGAACCGCCCACCGTCGCACGCTGGCCGGCCAACGCCTCCGCCAGGTGCTTCTGGCCATTGCCGTCGATACCGGCGATGCCCAGCAGCTCGCCTGGACAGATGTCGAAGGAAATCGACGACAGGCCCGGTGCATCGTCTGTCGGCGCAACCGCAAGATCACGCACTTCAAGCAAGGGAGCCGCTTCGGCACGGATGGTGCGAACGGGACGCTCTGCCGCTTCCGGGTCGTCCTTCTGCTTGCCGAACATCAATTCGACGATCTCCGAAATGATCGCCTGCTCGCCCAGCGCGCGAAACCGCTCGGGAGGAATTTCGCCGACCTTGCGGCCGAGTTTCAGCACCGAGATGCGGTCGCCGAAGGCCGCCGCCTCCTTGAGCTTGTGGGTGATGAAGACGATCGCCAACCCCTGCTCGACCAGACGGCGCATCAAGGCGCCCAGCTCGTCGATGCCTTTCGGCGTCAGCATCGAGGTCGACTCGTCGAGGATCAGAAGCCGGCTATTGCGCACCATCGCGCGCAGGATCTCGACCTGCTGCTGTTCGCCGAGCGAAAGCTCGGACACCTTGGCATGCAGCTTTACCGTGATACCGAGCGTTCTGGTGATCTCGGCGACGCGCGCTTCCAATTCTTCGGTCTTGGGGCGCTGCCACCACGGTCCGCCGAGCAACAGGTTTTCCGCCACCGTCAGCGTCGGCACCAGCATCATGTGCTGGAATACTGTTCCGATGCCGAGCGCCAGTGCATGGCGGGGCGAAGTGATCGCGGTCGGCTCGCCGTCGACCAATATGCGCCCCTCGTCCGGCTGCTGCAGGCCCGACAGCATGCCGATCAAAGTGGATTTTCCGGCGCCGTTTTCGCCGAGCAGCACATGCACTTCACCTGGACGGATCTCCAGATCGACGCTGTCGTTGGCGACGACGCCGGGGAACCGTTTGGTGACGCCTTCAAGCGCGACGATATCGCGCTTAGCGACCGACAATGAGGAAGCACTGCTCATAAAAGCCAAGGCCTTGAAAATATGAAATCGGTCCGGAGGGGCGAACGGATCGCCCCTCCGGCAGCCTGCTGTTAATCGCCTTACTGGGCGACGCTGGTCATCAGCGCCCTGACGGCGGCTGCATCATAGACCGGATCGACCTTGGTCTTGCCGGAAATGACGTCTTCGCGCAGCGCCTGGATCTCAGCCCAAATATTGTCCGGGATCGCAGCGGTCTTCAGAAGCTTGACGGAATCGTCCTTGAGGCCGATCGAGTAGCTCTTCGTGCCGAACGTGTCGGCCTTCAGGTCTGCGATCATCGCCGCATAGACCGGCTCGATGTTCCAGACCACCGACGACAGCAGGAAACCTTTGTCGATGGGCGTCTTGTCGCCGATGACATCGATGAAATAGACCTTGCCGCCATCCCCGGCCTTGGTCGTCTCGACCGCCTGCAGCATGCCGAAGCTCGAGCCGTTGCCCTGGCCGAAGATGATGTCGGCGCCCGATGCGATCACGCTTTCGGTGACGCGCTTGCCGCCGGCCGCATCGCTGTAGGCGGCGGGCCCGATCACAGCATAGGTAACCTTGACGTCCGGGCTCTCGGCCTTCACCCCCTGCGCGAACGCCGCCGACTGCGAATTCCAGGACGGAGGCTCGCCGGACACGACGATGCCGACCGATTTGGAGCGCGACATCTTGGCGGCGAGACGGCCGGCAAGATACGCGCCTTCGTGACCGCTCAGCGTGTAGTCGGCGACGAGACCCTTCTCCAGACCGGTCGGTGTGTCGACGATCGCCACCGGCACCTTGGTTTCCTTGGCGATTTCGGGAGCCGAGGTGTTGTAGCCGCTGGCATGAGCGATAAGCAGGCTGGCGCCGTCAGCCGCCAGTTCGCGCAGTGTCGGCCGTACGTCGCCATAGCCGAGCCCCTGGGCCACGACTATCTCGACGCCGGCAGCTTTCGCCGCCGCCTTGGCGGCGTCGATACCTTGCTGGTTCCAGCCATAATCGGTGCCTTCTTCCGGCGTCAGGATGGCAATGGACTTGACCTCGGCGGCAAGTGCGTTGCCGAGCAAGAATCCGCTCAATATAACAGCGCTTACGCTGCTCTTCAAAAACTTAGACATGTTACCCTCTCTGTTCGGTTGACCCAAGATATTCTTATTGTTATTGCGCAAAAGCGAGGTAGACTGCCTGAACAATTATATCAGGAGTTCAAGCAAGGTGGTTGTGCGATATGTCCTTCCGATAACGCTGGCGTTCACCTCGTTCGCCAACGCGGTTGAATTGCGGCACATCACTGTGCGGACCGGCACCGACGGGCTCGATCCCGTGCCGCTGACGATCTCGAATGCGGGGCGCGAGGCGCTTTCCTGCAGCGCCGACTTCGCCCACTGGTATTCGGCCACGATCGCCACCGCGGCGCCTGGCAAGAGCGCACGTGTCGAGCTGTGGTTCGATCCAAAGACCGGGACGTTTGCGATTCTCAACGACAAGCGCGAAAACCTGCCCATCGAGCGGCTGTGGTGCGGCCTGGCGGGCCAGGCATACGCCACGCGCGTGCAGATCGCGCTCGACCGGGCCAGCGCCGCAAGGGGGCAAGTGGCCGTGACGTGCGTCAGCGCGGACGGCAGGTTGGCCTGCCGGTAGACGCTGACTGTTTGCCACTTCAGACATCGCCCTGAACCTTCACTCTACCGCCAGGAACTTGTCGGTGAAGACGTCGTCTGCCGACAGCGCCGTTTTGAGCACGCCCTGATCCGTCAGCGTCTTCAAGGTCTCTTCCCACTGGGCCTTCGTCATCCAGCCGAGACCGTGTTCCTTCGTCGCCGGGCTGTTGAACGTCGAGGCGATGTCGGCCTTGAGCTGGGCCAGCAGCACGTCCTTCTTTTCGGCATAGCCCGGAACGGCCTTGGCCGTGATCTCGGCGGCTTCATCCGGATGAGCTGCGACATAGTCGAAAGCTTCCCTGTAGGCCTTCACGAAACGGCGCACGACATCAGGCTTGTCCTTGATCATCGCTTCAGAGGTGAACAACCCCGAGCCGTAGGCTTTCCAGCCGTGATCCGCGCCGAGCATAATGCTCAGCGACCCCGGGCCGCCGGCCTTGGCTTCGAGTTCGGGCACTTCGGCGTCGAGATAGCCGACCACAGTCTGCACACGTCCGAGCAGCAGATAGCTCTCGTAAGGCGGCGAGACGCTGTTGAGCGTCATGTCCTTCTCGCTCATGCCGTTGGCAGCCAGGAAGCCTCTGAAGAAGATGTAGGTGGATCCTGCCGGGTGGATGCCGATGGTCAGGCCCTTGAGGTCGGTTGGCTTGGTCAGCTTGAGCGTCTTGGCGAGCGAGATAATGCCCAGCGGCGACTGCTGGTTGACCGCCGCCAGCGCCACGACGGGAACATTCTGCGACCTTGCCACGGCAAGCGTGGGAAGATCGCCGAAGCCGAATTCAGCGTTGCCGTTACCCACCAGGCGCATGGCGTCTGGCGAGCCGGAGCCCTTGCGGACCTCGCTCACATCGATGTCGTTCTTGGCGAAAAAGCCCTTGTCCTTGCCGACAAAGAACATGGCGTGATTGCCGCGCACGACCCAGTCGAGCTGAACGTTGACCTTATCCGCCGCCAGCGCCGCGTTCGAGAAGCCAAGCGCGCCGACAAACGCCGCAAAGGTGGCTGCCTTGATAAGAGAGCGTCTCAGCATGTTTGTTCCCTTCTTTGATCTTGGTTGTTCGAGAAGCCTAGGCCTGGCTGAATTTCGGCGCCCACGGCACCACGATGCGTTCGAGAATTTCGGCTGCGTAGTAGAAGGCGATGCCGAGCACGGAAACGAGCAGCAGCGCCGCAAAGACCAAGGGCGTGTCGAGTTGGGTCGACGCGAACTGGATGACGTAGCCGAGCCCGTCCGAGGCTCCGGCAAATTCGCCGACGATCGCGCCGATCACACTCAGGGTTGCCGCGATCTTGGTCCCGGCCATCAGGCTCGGAAGCGAGTGGGGAACGCGGATCCTGAACAGGATCTGGGTCGGGCTGGCACCGACCGAATTCACCAGCGACAGAAGCGACCGGTCGACCGATTGCATGCCCGCCAGCATCGACAGCGTCACCGGGAAGAAGGCGATGACCAGGATCAGACCTATCTTGGGTGCAAGCCCGTAGCCGAACCAGAGGATGAAGATCGGCGCCAGCGCAACTTTCGGCACGTTCTGGAACAACACGACGAGCGGGTATAGAGCGCGGCCCAGCCAGTCGAAACGCACGATGACGAGAGCAAGCGCAATGCCGACTATGACCGAGACAAGAAAGCCAAACAGGATTTCGCCCGCCGTGACCACCGTCGCCTGCATGAGAGTGCCCCATTGCGCGACCAGCGATTTCGCAATCTCGGATGGGGCAGGAACGATAAAGGAGGAAATGGAGAATATCCGCACCGCGGCTTCCCACAACACGATCGTCACCAGCAAAAGGATGACCGCCGGAAGCCAGCTGCTTGTCGCCGCGTTCCAGCCGGAAACCGGCTGTGGCTGGGAGAGGTTCATGAGAGGTTGCTCGCTCACGTCGCGTCTCCTGGCTCATGACTGGATCGCAGCATGGTCCGAAGCTGAAGCACCAGCCTGACGAATTCGGGGACTTCGGTCACGGAAGTGTCGCGCGGATAAGGCAGCGGAATGTCCAGGCTCTGGGTAATGCGCCCTGGGTTGATTCCCAGCACATGAACCTGGCGCGATAACTGAATGGCTTCGTCGATCGAATGCGTCACCAGGACGATCGTCTTGCCGGTCCGCTGCCATATCTCCAGCAGCGACTGGCCCATCGAATCGCGCGTGATCGCGTCAAGCGCGCCAAACGGCTCGTCCATCAGCAAGACCGCCGGATCGAGCGCCAAAGCCCGGGCGATGGCCACCCGCTGACGCATGCCGCCAGACAGTTCGTTTGGGCGCTTGTGGGCGGCATCGCCAAGCCCGACCAGTTCCAGCATCTCCTGCCCACGCGCTCGCAGCGCCGCGCGCGACATCGACTTGTCGGCGATACCGAGCAGCATCGAGGCATTGTCGACGGCGTTTTTCCACGGCAGCAGATTGGCGTCCTGGAAGACGAGACCGATCATCCGTTTGCGCGCCGCCTCGCCTGGTGAAACGCCGGCGACCGAGACGCTGCCGCTGCTCGGACTGACCAGCCCAGCCAGCACTTTGAGCAATGTGCTCTTGCCGCAACCCGAAGGGCCGATGAGGGATACGAACGAACCTTTCGGAACCGAAAGGTCAATATCCCTAAGGATCAGCTGCCGGTTCTGATCGGTGCCCATGACCACCGAAACGCCCTTGGCGGAAATCAAGTCGTCGTGGCGGATGTGGGTCGATCTGCCACCGGCGGGTCGAATGGTTTCAACCTGCATGGCTTGTCGTCCCACGCACGTTCGTTGCTTGAACATCCGCCTTCACGGCGATGTTCCCGGCCCCATGCGCACAAGCGGCCAACCGGCAGAACTTCCCAACCCGGCTGCGCGCAACTTGTGCCATTGCCTACTCCCGGCCTTCGAGGATGCGGCGCACGGCGACCAGCTTGCGCGCCCGTTCGCCTTGCAGCGCCTTAATCTGCTCGGGCGTGTAGGAGAACATGCCCTCGCCCGACTTGATGCCGAACTTCGATGCGCCGGTCTTCTCCAGAACCATCGGCGCGACATCATCACGATTGGAAAGATCGGCGTTGAGGAACGACGAGACGGATTTGTAGATATCGAGGCCGGCCATATCGAGCAGCGCCATTGGCCCGATAACGGCGATCTTGTAGCCGATGCCCCAGGAGACGCAGGTATCGAGATCCTCCGGCTCGATGACGCCGCGCTCAACCAGATCGACCGCTTCGCGCAGCAGCGCATAGAGCACGCGATTTTCGACGAAGCCGGGAACGTCCTTCTTCACCACCACCGGCAACAGGCCGATCGAGCGGATCAGCTCGCGTATGGTCGCCACGGTTTCAGGCGCGGTCTTCTCGCCGCCGATCACCTCGATCATTGGAATGATGTGCGGCGGGTTCGACCAGTGCATGCCGACCATTCGTTGGGGATGGGAGATATGGGCCTGCAACTTGGTGATCGGAATGCCTGAGGTATCCGAGGCGACGATCACCGAAGAACCGATCAGCGGGTCGATGGCGCGATAGGTCTCGGCCTTGATGTCGATATTCTCAGGCACGTTCTCGATGACCAGCTCCGCACCATCGACAGCCTCGGCGAGGGTGCGGACGAACCGCGCCGTGCCCGCGCCCGCAGTCGGCCCCTTGATGTCGAGCCGGTCCAGAACCCCGCCGGCCAAATCGAGCATGCCGCGGGCGCGTTCGACCGCAACTTCGGAAACATCATACGCCGCCACGTCGAGCCCGCCGCGCGAAAGCCGCGCGGCGATGCCCGGACCCATCGTTCCCAGTCCGATGAGGGCGGCGCGCTTGATCATCATGCGGCCTTTGCGGGAGCCGCGGCGGTCGCCGCCTTGAAGGCCGGCCGAGCGGCGATTGCGGCCACCCAGCGCTCCAGATTCGGCAGCGACGGCCGGTCGATCTTGAAGTCGATGCAGCGCTTCAGGATCGGCGCGCAGGCGATGTCGGCAATGGTCAGCTTGCCCAGCGCCAGGAAATCCTTGCCGGCCAGATGCCCGTCAATGATCTTGAGTTGCGCCACAAGGTCCTTCACCTGTTCCTTATATTCGGCGGTTTGCTCTTCGGGCGTCAGCTTCGCACCCTTGAAGGCGGCCAGATAACCGGGATTGACCGCCGCCAGCAGAAAATCCATCCAGCGCTCGACCTCGGTCTTTTCGGCAGGGGTGGCGCCGTTCAGCTGTTCGCCGCCGGATGCCGCGAGATAGCGCAGGATGGTGTTGGACTCCCAGATCACGATGTCGCCGTCGACCAGCGTTGGGACTTTGGACGTCGGGTTGAGTGCCTTGTATTCGGCCGTCTGGGTGTTTTCGAATTGGCGGCCGTAATCCTCGCGCTTATATAGCGCACCAAGCTCTTCGAGCATGAAGAGCACCTTTTGAACGTTGCCCGATGTCTGGCGTCCCAAAAGCTTGTACATGTCGTCTCCTCGATTGTGTCGTGGCCTATTTGCCGGCCGGCAGCGGCTTGTAGACGATGGCATCCATTTCGATCTTGGTGTTGATGACCGCCTTTGCCTCGACGGTCGTGCGTGCCAGCACCGCGTCACCGATCCCTTCGAGGAACGCCTTGTTGTAGCGGCCGAAGTCGCGCGTATCCTCGAGATAGGTGGTGATCCGCACGACATCGGAGAGCGTTGCACCCTCGTCGGCAATGACGCGCGCGATGGTCTTCAGCGTCGCCAGCGTCTCTTCCTCGATCGTGCCGCTGATCATGTTGTTGTTCTCGTCCTTCGGCACCTGGCCGGAGACAAAAATGAAATCACCGGCACGCACCGCCGGATGAAACGGCAGGTTCGGATTCTTCTTGCCGATGGCGTAGTGGCTGGCGGATTTTCGCGTGCTGTCGCTCAACCTATCCCCCTAGAGAACGCTGGTTTCGATGATATCGACGCCACGGATACGGTCGATCAGGTAGACGATGCCGCGGTCGTCGATGGTGACGTCGTTGGAAGAGGAACGCTCGGCGCCTTCAGGCGCATCGGGCATGAAATGGCCGACCTCCTTGGGTGCGAACGGGTCGGCGATGTCGACCAGCCGCAGCCCCTGCGCGAACCATGCAAACGGAATGATGGTGCCCTTGAACCGTTCGGAAGGCTGATGGCAGCCGGTCATCGGCGGTTGCGGTGCGCCGTCCGGGTCGAGGCCGGGCACCTGGAAGGTCGCGATCGGCAGCGGATTCGTCTCGTCGGTGATGTCATAGATCCAGGTGAAAGCCGGCGGCGAAGGCCGGAGCTTGGCGACATCCTCGTCCGCCACCACCATGATGTTGCGGCCCTTGAGCGGCTGCGGGATCGGCAGGCACGTATGCGTGGGATGCGGAAAACTTGGGCTCGAATTGATATGCGAGACAAGCTTCGGCTTCGAAATGTCGGAAATGTCGAGGATGAACAGGCCGTGATGCCAGTAGCTGACATAGAGCCGGTCGCCCATGCGCAGCGGATGGTGGCAGCGTGGCGTGACGTAGTCATGCCACGGATACTCTTCACCGCCGCCGGTCCACTGGCCTGGTATCCACCAGCGCCCGACCTCGACCGGGCTCGCCGGATCGATCAGGTCGAGGATCATTACGATGTTGCCGACATAGCCGTCGGCGGTTGGCGAGATATAGGCGTAGCGGCCGTCATAGTCGTAGCGATGCACGCCATGGCCGCCGGTTATCCACTTCGAGATGAGCTTCGGCTCTGCCGGCCGGCTCGTGTCGTAAAGCGCCAGGCCACCGCCGAAATCGGCAGGGCCCGCATCGCCGAAGCGCTCGTGGTTGATGATCATCAGACCGTCCTGGGCGCGCACCTTGTGTGAATGCCAACCCGGCGGAACATCGATCGTCGCGATCTTCTTCGGATTGCGCGGATCGGAAATATCGACCAGCGTCGTGCCGCTCGGCGGACGCATGTGGCCGATATAGAGAATGTTGCGGTCGACCCAGACCTGACCACCGCCCGGACAGTCGATATGGCCGATCAGCTTTGTGTTGAACGCCGAAACCAAATGCATACGCCCTTGCTGCTGAAAACGTCTTTTTCGGTGTCCGCGCCGCTATGGCGGCGCGGACAGGTTTCCGCTGCAAAAGCTAGACGATGCGGAGTAGATCGCCGGCCTGGTTGCGGCCCCAGCGTTTGTAGAGGAGCAGCGCCTTCTGGGTCGGCGCATCGGTCGCGCCGAAGAAGATGACCGGCTCGGACGAGGAGCCATTGACGTGCTCGACCCAGGAACCACCCGGTATGGCGATCGTCTCGAACTGGTTCCAGTCGTAGCGTTTGCCGTCGATGATTGAATGGCCATTGCCGCGGAACGGCGCCAACAGCAGGCTGGCGGTCTCGCGCTGCGGCAGCGTCTTTTCGCCCGGCCGCAACATCTGGACGTAGAAGTTGATCGTGTGGAAGACCGGGCCGCCGGTGGTGGGGTCGACATAGTCGATGACGATACCTTCGTGCGGATCGCCGTCCCAATCCTTGTGGGCATCGAGGATCGCTTCCATCTTCTCCCAGCGATAGACATACATCGGCGACGACAGGCCGCCGCCGCGTTTGTGGTCGACGAAGCGCGGCATCAGGCCGCCCTCCCCATAGATGCGTTGCGAATAATCGCTCGGGAAACGGGCGGTCTGCACCTTCTTCTCGACTTCCTTGCCGTCGACCATCTCGGTGTATTTGTGGTCGAAATGCACGGCGTGCAGTGTCTCGACCAGCGGCAGGTCGAGAACCGAAAGGTTGACTGCCTGCTCGCCGCCGACAGTGCCGTGATTGTGCCAGGCATCATTGGGTGTCAGCACCATGTCGCCGGGGCCGAAAACCACATCCTCGCCTTCGACGCCGGTAAAGTTGCCCTTTCCGGTCAGGCCAAAACGTATGGCGCTCGGCGAGTGCTTGTGCGGCGGCATGATCTCGTCTGGATCATTCAGGCGATAGGCGGTGTACATCGTGCTGACCGATGCGCGCTTGGGCGCAAGACCGGGATTGACCAGGATCAGCGAGCGGCGCTCGCTATCGTCCATGGTGACCAGTTCGGCGGCGCGCTGCAGCAGCGGCTCGATGTCGGCATAGGACCAGACGAAGGGTATCGCCTTCGACGTCGCCATGAGCTGCTTAATCTCGTCGTGATCGACGCCTTCCGATGTCGCCCAGAACGGAAACATGTTCTTTTCGTAGAGGGCGTCATACAGGCCCTTCAGCGCGGCCTTCTTGTTGGTGACGGCAAGGTCTGCTGGTTGCGCCATGGACATGTCTGACACCTCTCTTCGCGAAGAAAATGCATTTAACCAACTCAACCGTATTCGGATTGGTTTTGCTCGACAATCCCAAAACTGAGAATTTTTTAAGTTTTTGGTTGAGTGCTTTTCTGAAAGGCAAATGCCCCGAAAAGCGGCAGAAAAACTCGGAAATGCGCGAGAAAACGGATAATCGAGCAGATGCAGATCAAACTACCGCGACCGTAGCAATTGCTCGGCAGCCCAACCAATTCGAATTTTTCTTTCAACCAAAGGATTTTGGTTGAACACCGGGCGCCGCCATCAGGCCGCCATGGCTTGTTCAGCACGGCTGCGGATCAGGTCCGAGGCCTTTTCGGCGATCATGATGACCGCCGCATTGATGTTCCCGCAGATGAGGTCCGGCATCACGGAAGCATCCACTGCGCGAAGACCGGCAACGCCGCGCACCCGCAGTTCGGGATCGACCACCGACCCGGCGTCGACACCCATGCGACAGGTGCCGCCGGGATGGTGCACGGTGATCGAGGTCTTGCGAATATGCTCGTCGATCTCGTCGTCGCTCTGGCATTGCGGCCCCGGAAAGAATTCCGAGGCGATAAACGGCGTCATCGACGGTTGCGCAGCGAGGTTGCGCGCCACGCGGAAGCCGGCGCGGAGCGACTGCCAGTCACGCGGTGAGGACAGGAAATTCTGGTGGATCAGCGGCGCGGCCAACGGGTCGCTCGACGCCAGCTTCACGCTCCCCCTGCTCTCCGGCTGGACGGCGACGATGCGCGTCGCAAAACCATCGGCGAAGGGCGCCTTGAATGGTGCCATGTAGGGCCATGCGGCAAGCGGTGCAGCCGTGAAAAGCAACTGCACGTCTGGCAACGGCCGGCTTGCATCGCTTTTCAGGAACGCCACGACCCCGCCTGGCACATCGCCAGAAAAGCCCTTGCCGGTGAGATAGGTCTTGACGAAATCCAGCCCGATACGATCGGCTCGCATCATTTTGAGGAATGGTCCCGGCTGCTTGCGCCGATACATCAAGATGACCGAAACGTGGTCCTGCAGGTTCTTGCCGACCTGCGGACGGTCGACTTTCGTCTCGATACCATGCGCGGCGAGCTCGCCACTATCGCCAATCCCCGACAGCATCAGCAGCTGAGGCGTATTGATGACGCCGCCGGCAAGCAGAACCTCACGCCGCGCCAAAACCTGATGGGTAGCACCGCCTCTGGCGTAGGCGATGCCGGTCGCGCGCCCATCCTTCAGCAGGATCCTCGTCGCCATCGCGCCGGTCAGCACCTTGAGATTGCTGCGGCGCATGGCGGGACGCAGATAGGCCGACGCGGTCGAACAGCGGCGACCGTTTGCGATCGTCATCTGCAGTCGGCCAAAACCCTCCTGCACGGCGCCATTATAGTCGTCGGTCTGAGGATATCCCGCATCCCGGCTGGCTGTGGCGAAGGCATCTATCAGCTCGTCCTTGTAGCGGCAGAACTGGGTATTCAGCGGTCCGCTGCCACCGCGATAGTCGCTCTCGCCCTTTTCCCAGCGCTCCTGCTTCTTGAAATAGGGCAGCACCTTGTCGAACGACCAATCGGTGAGGCCGCTGGCCGCCCAGCGATCATAGTCGCCACGATTGCCGCGCACATAGGCCATGGCATTGGTGGAGGAGGAGCCGCCGATGACCTTGCCGCGGGCGCATTCGACCTTGCGTCCGCCGACATTGGCCTCGGGCTCGCAGAAATACATCCAGTCGTGACGGCGCTCGGTCAGAATCTTGCCCCAGCCAAGCGGGATATGGATCATCGGATCGCGATCCCAGTCCCCGGCTTCCAAGAGCAGCACGGAAACATCCGGATCTTCGCTCAAGCGGTTTGCAAGCACGCAGCCGGCCGACCCGGCTCCGACAATGACATAGTCAAATGTTTCCCCAAACGGCATGCACGGTCCTCGGGAGAAGGACGGCCCCACCGAGATGTGAGCCGTCAAAGAAACAACTGCGGCACTCAACCATCGCGCAACTGGTGTTGTCAACCACTGGGCGCAGATGTAGATTGGTTGAGTTGGTTGAGTGCCGTGTTCATCGATTCCGCGTCACAAGATGATGTCAGGACGTTGAGTCGGCGGCTGCCGATCAGACAGGAGATTTGGTTTTGAACGCATTCGAGCCGCAGATCGTATCATCGGATCTCGACGACATCATTGCAGCGGTCCGCCGGTTGCAACAGGGTGGCGGCAAGTTGCCTTCCGAGCGTGACCTTGCCGAACATCTGAATGTGAAGCGTCACCAGCTTCGCAAGGCGCTCGAATTGCTGCGTCAATCAGGCGATTTGAAACCGGCGCGCGCCCGGCGTGCGCCAACCGCCCTGCCCCGATATGGCGAGGAGCTTGTCAGGGTAACCAATCCAATCGAGGTTTTGGAATTGCGCCTGCTGATGGAGCCGGGCCTCGCCCGGCTGGCATCGCTGCGCGCTTCGTCATTCGAGACGGCCCGGATCATCGATGCGGCAACCACGCCGGAGAATGCCTCGTCGGGCGCAGTCGATTTCGCGTTTCATCTCGCCATCGTTGCAGCCGCTCGCAACCATCTTGCCACTGAATTCTACAAGATGCTGCGCCAGGTCGGGGTCGATGCGCGGGTGAAGATCGCACGCACCGCGGCACCCACCTGCCCCAAGCGGATCGCCGAGCGCGACGGCGAACATCGTCTGATTGCCGAAGCGATCTCGAAACGCGACCCGGAAGCGGCCGAGGCGGCGATGCGCGCGCATTTGCTGTCCGTGCAAAGACAGATCACCGAACGATCGAATGCCGGCGCCTTTGCCGCATAAGCGTGTTTTCCTATTAGCCAGACAGCCTGCGCGGGGACTTCAAAAGTGAAACGTCATTTCGACGTGCTGGTCGTCGGCGCGGGATCGGCCGGCTCGGTGGTGGCCAGCCGGCTGAGCGAGGACCGATCATGCCAGGTCGGCCTGATCGAGGCCGGGGTGATGCCGTCCGATCCCGATATCGCCGACCCGCTGAAATGGACGATGCTGCAAGGCCGCGCTTACGACTGGGCCTATCGGACAGTGCCGCAACCCTTTACCGCAAACCGCGTGCACGAATGGCCACGCGGAAAGATCGTCGGCGGTTCGAGCTGCCTGCATGCCATGGCCTATGTGCGTGGTCATCCCGATGATTTCGAACCCTGGGCGGCTGCCGGCGGCGAGCGCTGGTCCTTTTCGGGCTTGTTGCCGGGCTTTGTCCGCAGTGAAGCTTTCACCGCCTTCGATGCGCCGTCGCGCGGCCGCAGCGGACCGCTGGATGTCTATTTGCCGGATGCAGAGGTCAGCCCCGTCGTCCGCGCCTATATGGCCGCCGGACGGGCCATGGGAATCTCCGCCCTGACCGATCACAACAGCGGCGAACTGGCCGGCACCAGCCCCAATTCGCTGAACATCCGCGCCGGCCGGCGCCTGAGCGTCGCCGATGCCTATCTGCCGCCGGAGGTCAGGGCACGACCGAACCTTGCCTTGCTCACCGCCCACGAGGTCGAGCACCTCCTGCTGGAGGGCCAGCGGGCCACGGGTGTGGCTGTCGTGCGTGACGGAGAGACCACGACGGTCTCCGCCGACAGGATCGTTCTTTGCGCCGGTGCGGTGTCCTCACCGCTCATCCTCATGCGATCGGGCATCGGCGATGCGGACACGCTGAAGCAAGCGGGGATACGCTGCCTCGCCGACCGAAGCGATGTCGGCCGCAATTTGCAGGACCATCTGCTGGTCCTTGGAAATGTCTACAGCACCAAAAAACCGCTGCCGCCGTCGCGCCTGCAGCACTCGGAATCGCTGATGTACCTGCACGGCAGCGACATTACCCGTTCGACGGGAAGCCCCGATATTGTGCTAGCCTGCGTCGTTGCCCCATCAGCCGCAGACGGCCTGAGTGCCCCGCCCTATGGCTCGGCTTTCACGATCCTATGCGGCGTCACCCATCCGACCAGCCGTGGGCGCATCGCACCGAGCGGGCCGGGCCGGGCCGATGCACCCATCATCGACCCGCATTATCTCGAAACCGAACACGACCGGGCGGTTTTCAGGACGGCGCTGAAGACGGCGCGCACGATTGGTCATCATCCAGCGCTCGACGAATGGCGCGACGTGGAAGTCCTGCCGGGATCAGCGGTGCGGTCGGACGCCGACCTTGACGCTTTCGTCGCGAGCGCTGCCTCCACACATCATCATCCTGCCGGCACGTGCAGGATGGGCGGGGATGCCGACGCAGTCGTCGACCCGGATTTGCGGCTGAACGGCTTCGACAATGTCTTCATCGTCGACGCGTCAGTGATGCCGACGATCCCGAGCGGGCCGATCAACGCCGCCGTCGTCGCAATCGCGGAAACCTGGGCGACAGCCTCGGCTAGCGCGTGACCCGAAAAGTCGGAATCATATCGAGCGCAATGCGGGCTAATCGAGATCGGCCGGGCGTGGCCTGAACCGGATCGATGCCGGACGGCCTATTCCGCCCAGAGCTCGCGGCGCAGTTCGTGCCAGCTTTCCTTGTCCGGCGCGACAAGAAGGCCGCCTCCGACATGCGAAGGCAGATAGGCGCTGCCGTCGAAACGCGCCGCGTAACCACCTGCCTCGGCATGAATCAGCACACCGGCCAGATGATCCCACGGCATCAGCTTGTTGTAGACGACGAAGTGGGCGTGGCCGCTCGCCAGCAGGCGGTATTCGTGCGCCGCGCAGCGATAGCCGAACTGCGACAGGGATTTCGTCTGGTTGCGCGCCAGCCGTGACCGTTCCGGCTCGGGCATGTATTGCCAGGAAACCGCACCGGTCATTTGCGAGATCGGTGCAGGCTCGGCGACATGCACCTTCTCCAGAGTGCCATGCGCATGCCGTATGTGGCTGCCGGCACCCTTGGCGCCGATCAGCCAGTCCTTGCCGACGGGATCGTGAATGATGCCGGCGACGGTCTCGCCCTTCACCACGACGCCGAGCATGACGCCGAACAGCGGCACGCCGGAGGCGAAGTTGAAGGTGCCGTCGACCGGATCGATGACGAAGGCGAGATCGGCGTCGCCGAGACCCTGGAGCAGCGCCGGATCGTCGGAGCATGCCTCTTCGCCGACGATCATCGCCTGGGGGTAACGCTCACGCAGCCTGACGGTGATGAGCCGCTCGGCATTCACGTCGGCCTCCGTCACCAGGTCGGCTGCCGAGGTTTTTTGGCGGACGTCGCCCTCATCCAACCGACGAAAACGCGGCATGATCTCGGCAATGGCGGCGTCGGACAGAAGGGTGGCAAGCCAGTCGATCGCGGTATCGTCAAATGTCATCGGGAATGTCTTGCCTTGTGGTGAGGGTCTCGTTGAGGGCGGCGAAATCGAACAGCTTTCTGTCGAGCAGATGCGAGG
Source organism: Mesorhizobium mediterraneum (assembly GCF_002284565.1). Taxonomy (GTDB): domain Bacteria; phylum Pseudomonadota; class Alphaproteobacteria; order Rhizobiales; family Rhizobiaceae; genus Mesorhizobium; species Mesorhizobium mediterraneum. The sequence continues at coordinate 170,384 of NZ_NPKI01000051.1, forward strand.
GCCGCACATTGGTCATGGCGTGGATCATCGTGTCCTTGCGGCCGGGCATGCGCTTTTCCAGGCCGTCGAGCATCGCCTTCATCGCATTGCGCTGCAAGCCATCCTGGCTCCCGCATAGATCGCACGGGATGATCGGGAACTTCATGGCGCCGGCGAATTTTTCGAGATCGGCCTCGGCGCAATAGGCGAGCGGCCGCAGCACCATGACGTCGCCGTCGTCGTTGAGCAGTTTTGGCGGCATGGCGGCGAGGCGCCCACCATGGAATAGGTTCATGAAAAAGGTTTCAAGTATGTCCTCGCGGTGATGCCCGAGCACCAGCGCCGAGCAACCCTCCTCCCGCGCGATGCGGTAGAGATGGCCGCGCCTGAGCCGCGAGCACAGCGAGCAATAGGTATTGCCCTCGGCGATCTTGTCGGTCACCACCGAATAGGTGTCCCGATATTCGATGCGGTGCGGAATGGCATATTTATCGAGATAGTCGGGCAGGATGTGTTTCGGAAAATTCGGCTGGCCCTGGTCGAGATTGCAGGCCAACAGCTCGACCGGCAGCAGCCCGCGCCATTTGAGGTCGAGCAGCGAGGCAAGCAGGCCGTAGGAATCCTTGCCGCCCGACAAGGCAACCAGCCAGCGATCGCCTGGCCTCACCATCGAAAAATCGTCGATCGCCTGACGGGCGAGACGCAGCAGCCGTTTGCGCAGCTTGTTGAACTCGACGGAGGACGGCACATCGGCAAACAGCGGATGAAAGCCGCCTGCAGCATCGGCGATCGGTTCGAGTGTCTTGGCATCAGGCAGCATGTTCATGGCGCGTCGGCCTCAAAATCCTCGTTGCTGCCCGGATTAGCGCATCGGCCCGAAAATCGAAATCGATTTTCGGATGCCCAAAAGAAAAGGCCGCCTCGAGGGGCGGCCTTCGATGCTGTTGCAGATGAAGAAATCGATCAGCGCGAATAGAATTCGACGACCAGGTTCGGTTCCATCTGCACGGCGAAGGGAACATCCGACAGGCCGGGGATGCGCCCGAAGGTCGCGGTCATCTTGTTATGATCGACCTCGATGTAGTCAGGCACGTCGCGCTCGGCCAGGCCTACCGATTCCAGGACGATCACCAGCTGCTTCGACTTTTCGCGCACTTCAATGACGTCGCCCGGCTTGCAGCGGTACGAGCCGATGTTGACACGCTTGCCGTTGACATTGATGTGGCCGTGATTGACGAACTGGCGAGCGGCAAAAATGGTCGGCACGAACTTGGAACGGTAGACGACCGCGTCGAGACGCGATTCGAGCAGGCCGATCAGGTTCTCCGAGGTGTCGCCCTTGCGGCGGTCCGCCTCTTCATAGACCTTCCGGAACTGCTTTTCCGAAACGTCGCCGTAGTGACCCTTCAGCTTCTGCTTGGCACGCAGTTGCAGGCCGAAATCGGAAAGCTTGCCCTTGCGGCGCTGGCCGTGCTGGCCGGGACCGTATTCACGCTTGTTGACCGGGGATTTCGGGCGGCCCCAGATGTTTTCGCCGAGACGGCGGTCGATCTTGTATTTCGCGGATTCGCGCTTGCTCATCGCATTCCCTTTCAAAACAGTACACCCGGAACCTCATGGTCCGGCTGAAGGAAACGCGCCCTCCTCTGGCCCCCGTTTTCGAGACCTGACAGGGTTTTCCCACGCAACGCGGCGGAAAACCCACGGGACACGTCATTTTACACAAGACTCAGGAAATAGAGCGCTTCCCAAACGTCTTGCGCACATAAAGAAACCACCGGGCGTTGCGGCCCGGTGTTGGTGGGCTGATTAAACGGAGATTTAACCGGTGTCAAGCTTGCGGCTGGCGTCGGTGATGGCGAGTGGATACGACCCAAGGGCCGCGGCTCGGCCGCGGCTGTCAAACCATGGAACCGGAACCGACCTCCCTGCCTGGTGCGGACGAGCGGCTAGTGCTTCGCTTTCTTCTCCGGCAGGCCCTTACGCTTGGTCTCGGCGAATTCCTCGAGCTGTTTTTCGCTCATGGATTTGTACATGCCCTTCGAAGGGCCTTTGAGCTCGCTCTTCTTGGTCTCGCCACGCTTGGCGGACAATGCCGCGCCGGCGGCTTTCTGCTGGGCCTTTGATGTGGCTGGCATGATCGTTTCTCCTGTTGCAATAGGAAGGAAACGTGTCGGTCGGGATGATGTTCCTAAACATCAGGAAATCGCCAGCCCAAACCCCTGCATCAGGCGGCGAGTCGGAAAATCAACCCGCTTTGAGGTGAAGACAGCAAGATCGGCGCCTTCTGGCAACGCCTCGCCGCGATTCCTGACCTCGGTCTCCGCGAGCAGCGAGAGCGCCCGCCGCGCGATCGCCTCGGCGGGATCGAGCCAATCGACCGGCCAAGGTGCCGTCTTGCGCATGCGGTTGGCCAGAAAGGGATAGTGAGTGCAGGCAAGCACGACGATGTCGGTCCGCAGCGCGTCATGCTCGACGAAGCACGGCGCGATTTCGGTGCGCACGGCCTCTTCATCGACAAAGCCCTCACGCATATAGACCTCGGCCAGCCCCGCCAGATTGTCGCTGCCAACCAGGCGGACGTGGCATTTCTGAGCCCATTTGCTGATCAGGTCGCGCGTATACTGGCGCTTGACGGTGCCGGGCGTCGCCAGCACCGAAACCAGCCCGGAGCGCGTGCGTTCCGCCGCCGGCTTGATCGCCGGCACCGTGCCGACGAAAGGATGGCCGGGAAATCTTTCGCGCAGCGCATCGATGACCAGCGTCGAGGCGGTGTTGCAGGCGATGACCGAAATGGCCGGCGAAAACCGGTCGAGCAGCTTGCCGAACAGCTCCAGAACATGTGCCCTCAGCGCCGGCTCCTCCCAAGCGCCATAAGGGAAAGCCGCATCGTCGGCGACATAGACGAAGCGACGATCGGGCATCAGCACGCGCGCTTCGCGCAACACTGTCAGGCCGCCGATGCCGGAATCGAACATCAGGATCGGGCGGGCGCTTGAGGGATCTGTCATTGTCATTGATTAGGAGAAAGGACTGGGATTACGAGAAAAGACTGGGACTCAGAGGGAAGGCTGGGACCACGGCAGGAAGATGGTCGCACATCCGAGGGTCCATCATTTTGAAATGATGGACCCCACCAAATAACATTCGGTTACCAGTGGTAGGCCCAACGATTTGTTCCTAGTCGTTGTCTTCCGCCTTGGCGGCGCGTGCCGCGGCTGCCGGAAGCCGTCTCGGATCATCACCCGGCGATCCGTCGCCGCGCGGCATGGCCGGCGAGAACCTGTCCAGCGATGATATTATGCCGCGCAGCACCTTGAGCTCCGGCTCGGCGAAGCCGGCGCGCGTCAGCACCGCGCGCAGATTGTCGACCATCTTCGGCTTCTTCGGCGCCGGGCGGAAATAGCCGCGCGCTTCGAGCGCACCTTCCAGATACGCGAACAGGCCGTGCAACTGCTCCTTGGTCGCCGGCATCATGTCAGGGCTGGAAAAATTGGTTTTCGTCTCATCTTCCAAACCCGACTTCATCCATTCATAGGACATCAGCAGGGCCGCCTGGGCGATGTTGAGCGAAGAGAAGGCGGGATCGACCGGGAAGGTGACGATCTCGTCGGCGAGGCCGACCTCGTCATTGTAGAGCCCGAACCGCTCGCGGCCGAACAGGATGCCGGTGCGCTGCCCGGCTTGCTGGCGCGCTCTCAGCGCCCTGCCCGCCTCGACCGGTCCGCGCACCGGCTTGAAATTATCACGCGCGCGCGCCGTGGTGGCGAAGACGAAGTTCAGGTCGGCAACCGCCGAGGCCAGATCGTCAAAGACCGTGACGGCATCGATGACATGGTCGGCGCGGCTCGCGGCGGCGCGCGCCTTCTCGCTTGGCCAGCCGTCGCGCGGATTGACGAGGCGCAGTTCGGCAAGCCCAAAATTCGCCATGGCGCGCGCGACCATGCCGATATTCTCGCCGAGCTGCGGCTCGACGAGGATGATCGCCGGGCCTGCGGCAGGAGGGATGTCGTTGCTGGCTTGCATGATGTCAATGAACTGCTGTTTGCGGCATTTCAGCGTCCCCTGCCATATCCGGCCGCGAAAATGAAGCTTTCGTGGAGAACGCCCAAATGCCACGGTCGAGCCCGCCAGCGCGGATCGCCGTTTGCGCGGCCAAAAATGCTTTGATATACGGGCCGCATCCCCGGCCGAAAGCCATGCGGGCAAGGCCGTTCCGATCCCCAACAATGAGGCATTCTTTCCATGGCGAAGATCAAGGTGGCGAACCCGGTCGTCGAACTCGACGGCGACGAGATGACCCGCATCATCTGGCAGTTCATCAAGGATAAGCTGATCCACCCCTATCTCGACCTCAAGCTTGAATATTACGACCTCAGCGTAGAGCACCGCGACGCCACCAACGACCAGGTGACCATCGATTCGGCCAATGCCATCAAGAAACATGGCGTTGGCGTGAAATGCGCGACGATCACGCCCGACGAGCAGCGCGTCGAGGAATTCAAGCTGAAGAAGATGTGGAAGTCGCCGAACGGCACGATCCGCAACATCCTCGGCGGCACCATCTTTCGCGAGCCGATCATCATGAAGAACGTGCCGCGGCTGGTACCCGGCTGGACCAAGCCGATCATCGTCGGCCGTCATGCTTTCGGCGACCAGTACCGCGCCACCGACTTCCGCTTTCCCGGCAAGGGCAAGCTGACGATCAAGTTCGTCGGCGAGGACGGCAAGGTGATCGAGCATGAGGTGTTCGATGCGCCGGCCGCCGGCGTCGCCATGGCCATGTACAATCTCGACGAGTCGATCCGGGAATTTGCCCGCGCCTCGCTGAATTACGGCCTGCTGCGCAACTATCCGGTCTATCTCTCGACCAAGAACACCATCCTCAAGGCCTATGACGGCCGCTTCAAGGACATTTTCCAGGAAGTCTACGAGGCTGAGTTCGAAGCCGAATTCAAGGCGAAAAAGATCTGGTACGAGCACCGGCTGATCGACGACATGGTCGCCTCCAGCCTGAAATGGTCGGGCGGCTATGTCTGGGCCTGCAAGAACTACGATGGCGACGTGCAGTCGGACACGGTGGCGCAAGGTTTTGGGTCGCTCGGCCTGATGACCTCGGTGCTGATGACGCCGGACGGCAAGACGGTGGAGGCGGAGGCCGCGCACGGCACCGTCACCCGCCACTATCGCCAGCACCAGAAGGGCGAGGAAACCTCGACCAATTCGATCGCCTCGATCTTCGCCTGGACGCGCGGCCTCACCCATCGCGCCAAGCTCGACGACAATGCCGAGCTGAAGCGTTTTGCTGAGACGCTCGAAAGGGTCTGCATCCAGACCGTCGAGGCCGGCTTCATGACCAAGGACCTGTCGCTGCTGATCGGCCCCGACCAACCATGGCTTTCGACTACCGGCTTCCTCGACAAGATCGACGAGAATCTGCAGAAGGCGATGGCCTGACGGCCAAAACCCGGCAACATAGAAGGCTCCGAGAGGAGCCTTCTTCTTAGGGCAAGCAACCGAGAGCGGAAGAAGGGTGATCGATGACCAAGCCGATCCTCTACGGGGCGGACTACAGCGTCTATGTACGCATCGTCCGCCTCGCACTCGAGGAAAAGGGCATCGACTACGAACTTGTGCCGGTCGACATTTTTGCGGCGACCGGCACTCCGGGCTGGTATTTCGACCATCACCCGTTTGGCCGCATCCCTGCCTTCGAGCATGACGGGTTTCGCCTCTACGAGACCAGTGCAATTGCCAGATATGTCGACGAGGCGTTCGACGGGCCGGCGCTGCAACCGCAAGAGGCGCGCAGTCGGGCGACCATGAACCAGATCATCGGCATGCTCGACGCCTATGCCTATCGGGCTATGGTCTGGGATGTCGCCGTCGAGCGGCTGGAGAAGACAACACCCGACGAAGCCCTGATCGCCGACGGGCTTTTAAAGGCCCGCACGACTTTGCAGGCGCTCTCCTCCCTGAAAGCCCCGGGACCATGGCTGATGGGAAGCGAACTGACGCTGGCCGACCTGCATGCGGCGCCGATCATCGGCTATTTCATCAGGGTCGCCGAAGGGCGGAACCTGCTCGCCGAGTTTGCCGATGTCCAGGCCTGGTGGGTTCGCATCGCCGAGCGCCCGAGTTTTGCCCGTACTGAAAAGGCCGGGTGAGGCGAAGCGGTCTCCGAATGGCAGCTGCTCATTCGGGAAGATAGATTTCCGCCTTCATGAAAGTCTTCGCACGACCTATGATCAGCACGCGATCTCCAGCCAGGTCGCACAGCAAATGCCCGCCGCGCCGCGAGCATTGGAATGCCGACAGATGCGTCTTGCCGAGTTTTTCAGACCAGTAAGGCACCAGTGTCGCATGAGTGGAGCCAGTCACCGGGTCCTCGGGAATGCCCGCCCCAGGCACGAAATAACGCGAGACGAAATCATGGGCTCGCCCAGGCGCCGTAATGACCAGGCCAAGAGGATGAAGGGTTCCGATCCTCAGCAGATCGGGAACGAATGACCGTACGGAAGCCTCGTCGGCAAGCTCGACAAACAGGTTTTCGAAATTGCGGAAGCTCGCAACCGGACGCAGGGGAAATATCTCTTGCAGCGCCAGCGTTAACTTCCCTCCGAGCGGCTGCGGCGGAAAACACGGCAGATCGAGCTGGTAGGTACCTTCCCGCTGGGAAACTCGTAACTCACCCACCCGCGTGGCAAAGGCCATGTCGCCAGGCACATTGTGTTCCGCGGCCAATACATGGGCGGTCGCAAGAGTAGCATGGCCACAGAAGTCGACTTCATGAACCGGCGTGAACCAGCGCAAATCCCAACTCTCGCCATTCGGCCGCGCAAACGCGGTTTCAGCAAGATTGTTCTCGTTTGCGATGGCCTGCATCACATCGTCCGATAGCCAGTCCGCCAAAATGAGAACGGCAGCAGGGTTGCCCTGGAAAGCCCGTTCGGCAAAGGCGTCGACTTGATACATGGTCAACGTTGCCACATCATCCCCGCTGCCACTTCGGCCTCGCCTGACTGGTGGAGGATTCACGCAGCTTCCAGCGCCGCCTTCACCGCAGCAATCGCTTCCTCGGCTTTCGAGGCATCCGGGCCGCCGGCCTGGGCCATGTCAGGCCGACCGCCGCCGCCCTGCCCGCCCAAGGCAGCGGATGCCACGCGCACCAGATCGACGGCGCTGAAGCGAGCGGTCAGATCGTCGGTGACACCGACCACGACGCTCGCCTTGTTGTCCTCGCCGGCGCCAACGAAGACCACGATGCCGGAGCCGAGCGACTTCTTGCCGGCATCGGCCAACGGCTTCAAATCTTTTGGCGAGACGCCGGACACCGCCTTGCCAAGGAAACCGATACCGGCAATGGTTTCGTTTTCCGCAGGCACACCGGATGGCGAGCGGTCGCCCAGCGCCAGCTTCTTGCGCGCCTCGGTCAGTTCCTTTTCGAGCTTCTTGCGCTCATCGAGCAGCGCCTCGACGCGGGCGGGCACGTCGGCCGGCGAAATCTTCAGCGTGGCAGCGACCGCCTTCAGCCGTTTGTCCTGCTCGTCGAGATGCTTTCTGGCCGCCTCTCCGGTCAACGCCTCGATACGGCGCACGCCGGCGGCGACAGCGCTGTCCGACACGACGCGCACCAGACCGATATCGCCGGTCGCCCTGACATGCGTGCCGCCGCAGAGCTCGACCGAATAGGGCCGGTTGGCCTTGGCGCCATGCAAGCCCGTTCCCATCGAAACGACGCGCACTTCGTCGCCATACTTCTCGCCGAACAGCGCCATGGCGCCCTCGGCGATGGCGTCGTCGACCGACATAAGGCGCGTCGACACCGGGCTGTTCTGGACGACGATCTCGTTGGCCATGCGCTCGACCTCTTCGAGCTCGTCCGGCGAAATCGGCTTGTTGTGCGAGATGTCGAAGCGCAGACGCTCGGGCGCAACCAGCGAGCCCTTCTGCGCGACATGAGTGCCGAGCACCTCGCGCAGCGCCTCATGGATCAGATGCGTCGCGGAATGGTTCGCGCGCAGCCTGGAGCGGCGCGCATGGTCGACCTTCAGCTCGACGGTTCCGCCCGTGTTGACCGTGCCGCTGATCACCTTGCCGAGATGCACGAAAAGCCCATCGGCCTTCTTCTGCGTATCGGAGATCTCGATCGAGAACCCTTCGCCTAAAATGAGGCCGGTGTCGCCCATCTGGCCGCCGGATTCGCCATAGAACGGCGTCTGGTTGACGACCACGGCAACGGCGTCGCCCTTGGCCGCGCTGTCAACGGTCTTGCCGTCCCTGACCAGCGCCTGGATGAGGCCTTCCGCCTGCTCGGTCTCGTAACCGAGGAACTCGGTGGCGCCGTTCTTCTCGCGCACCGGGAACCACACCGTTTCGGTCGCGGCCTCGCCGGAGCCAGCCCAGCTCTTGCGCGCCTCGGCCTTCTGCTGCTCCATCGCATTGGTGAAGCCGGCAAGATCGACCGAGATGTTGCGCTGACGCAGCGCGTCCTGCGTCAGATCGAGCGGAAAGCCATAGGTGTCGTAGAGCTTGAAGGCTGTCTCGCCATCCAGCATGTCGCCGGCGCCCAGTCTTTCCGTCGCCTCTGAAAGCAGGCCCAGGCCGCGCACCAGCGTCTTGCGGAAACGCGTTTCCTCAAGCTTCAGCGTCTCGGTGATCATCTGTTCGCCGCGCACCAGTTCCGGGTAGGCCTGGCCCATCTCGCGCACCAGCGCCGGCACCAGGCGCCACATCAGCGGATCGCGGGCACCGAGCAACTGTGCATGGCGCATGGCGCGGCGCATGATGCGACGAAGCACATAGCCGCGGCCTTCATTGGACGGCAGCACGCCGTCGGCCACCAGGAAGCAAGACGAACGCAAATGATCGGCGATGACGCGGAACGATCCGACGGTGTCCGCATCCGGACCGCGGCCGAGCGCGGACGACGCAGCGTCGACCAGGTGACGGAACAGGTCGGTCTCGAAGACGCTCTCCACCCCTTGCAGAATGGAGGCCATGCGCTCCAGGCCCATGCCGGTGTCGATCGACGGGCGCGGCAGGTCGATGCGCTCGTCCTTCGTCACCTGTTCATACTGCATGAACACCAGGTTCCAGAATTCGAGAAAACGGTCGCCGTCCTCCTCGGGGCTGCCGGGAGGCCCGCCCCAGATGTGCTCGCCACGGTCGATGAAGATCTCCGAGCACGGCCCACAAGGTCCGGTGTCGCCCATCGCCCAGAAATTGTCCGAGGTCGGAATGCGGATGATGCGATCGTCGGAAAAGCCGGCGATCTTCTTCCAGAAGGCGGCGGCCTCGTCATCGGTGTGATAGACGGTGACCAGCAGCTTGTCCTGCTTCAGCCCGAACTCCTTGGTGATCAGGTTCCAGGCAAGCTCGATAGCGCGTTCCTTGAAATAGTCGCCGAACGAGAAATTGCCGAGCATCTCGAAGAAGGTCAGGTGGCGGGCGGTGTAGCCGACATTGTCGAGGTCATTGTGCTTGCCGCCGGCGCGCACACTCTTCTGAGCCGTCGTGGCACGCGAATAAGGTCGCTTTTCCAGGCCTGTGAAGACGTTCTTGAACTGCACCATGCCGGCATTGGTGAACATCAGCGTCGGATCGTTGCGCGGCACCAGCGGGCTCGACGCGACGACCTCGTGACCCTCCTTGCGGAAATAGTCGAGGAATGTCGACCGGATCTCGTTAACGCCACTCATGAATAATACTGCCTTTTAACTTTTAGAGAGAGCCGTCGGCCCGGCCGACGGCAAATGGACATGGCCTTTTAGCCGCCGCGTTGCACCCTGTCCAGAAACACGGAATTGGGCCAATTTGCAGGGCTTGTCGGTCATCTCGGCGCCGCCGCTGAAACGCAAACCGCCGGCGCTAGGCCGGCGGTTCGAAACGCAACAATACAGAACTCGATTACATGAGCTGCAGGTGATGAGCGGGAATTATGGCCAAACTCCGGCCACCACCGAAGCCTCACATCGCGCCGGCTTCATCCTCGAAACCATCGTCGCCGCCTTCGGAACCACCATTCTCGAGGAATTTCTCCGCGATCAGCCCGGCATTCTGCCGCAGCGCCAATTCGATCTCGCGCGCCGTATCGGGATTGTCGCGCAGGAACAATTTGGCGTTCTCACGGCCCTGGCCGAGACGCTGCGAATTGTAGGAGAACCAGGCGCCCGACTTCTCGACCACGCCGGCTTTGACGCCAAGGTCGACCAGCTCGCCAGTCTTGGACACGCCCTCGCCATACATGATGTCGAATTCGACCACCTTGAAGGGCGGCGCCAGCTTGTTCTTGACGACCTTGACGCGGGTCTGGTTGCCGACGACCTCGTCGCGGTCTTTGACCGAGCCGATGCGGCGAATGTCGAGGCGGACCGAAGCATAGAATTTCAGCGCGTTGCCGCCGGTCGTGGTCTCGGGCGAACCGAACATGACGCCGATCTTCATGCGGATCTGGTTGATGAAGATGACCATGGTGTTGGAGCGCGAGATCGAGGCGGTCAGCTTGCGCAGCGCCTGGCTCATCAGGCGGGCCTGCAGGCCCGGCAGCGAATCGCCCATCTCGCCCTCAATTTCGGCGCGCGGCGTCAGCGCCGCGACCGAATCGACCACCAGCACGTCGATGGCGCCGGAACGCACCAGCGTGTCGCAGATCTCCAGCGCCTGCTCGCCGGTATCAGGCTGCGAGATCAGCAGGTTCTCGAGATCGACGCCGAGCTTGCGGGCATAGACCGGATCGAGCGCATGCTCAGCATCGACGAAGGCGCAGATGCCGCCCTTCTTCTGGGCCTCGGCCACCGTGTGCAGCGCTAGCGTCGTCTTGCCCGAGCTTTCCGGCCCGTAGATCTCGACGATGCGGCCGCGCGGCAGACCGCCGACGCCAAGCGCGATGTCGAGGCCAAGCGAGCCGGTCGGCACCGTTTCGATCTCGACGACCTGCTCGTTTGCGCCGAGCCGCATGATCGAGCCCTTGCCGAAGGCACGCTCGATTTGCGACAGCGCCGCATCCAGAGCCTTTGATTTATCCACTGCTTTGTCCTCTACAAGCCGCAAAGAATTCTGAGCCATGATACATCACCCCTTGGTCGTCAATGAAGGCCGGACAATCCGTAATCCTTATTAATTTGTACCTTTTTTGTTCTCATTTGGCAAGGGGATACAACCCATTGAAAAACAAAAAGTATCCGCATTTGTTCTTTTTTTGTTTCGCGCTTTCACGCCAAGATGTATCCCGCGTCTCCCGCAGGATCGTGCCGGCATCTTCCGAATCGCGCCTCCGGTTGCCGGGTTCCGCCGGACAACCTAGTCTTCACCTGGCAACAGCAATGGTCTTCTCGCCGGCATGATGAAGTCGCCGACAATCCTGGCCGTAGGCGGCGCCTATATAGATCGGCGCGGCCAGGTTTCGGGCGCCTTTGTGCCGGCAGCGTCGAATCCCGGCACGATGCGCGAGGCTGTCGGCGGCGCCGTCTTCAATGCGCTGCGCAGCGCCGTGCGCCGCGGCGTTTCCGGCTCGCTGCTTTCGGTGCGCGGCGGTGATGTTCTGGCCGATACGGTCTCGCGCGCCATCCATGCTGCCGGCATTGCCGATCTGTCCGCGGTGTTCCTCGATCGCGCGACGCCGAGCAACACGATGCTGGTCGACGGCGACGGTGCGCTGATCGTCGGCCTTGCCGACATGGCGCTCTACGATCTGGCGCTTGCCAAGCAGATCCGCCGCGCCAAGGTGCGCGAGGCGATCAGCACTGCCGATGCGATCCTGTGCGACGCAAACCTGCCATCGGCAGCACTTGAGCGGCTGGTGGCGCTTGCCGCCGGCAAGCCGGTTTTCGCCCTTGCCGTCTCACCGGCCAAGGCGGCGCGACTCGCGCCAATGCTCGGCAGTCTGGCGCTGGTCTTCATGAACCGGCGCGAGGCCATCGCACTCGCCGATGTGGGTATCGGTGCTGCGGAGCAAGATATCATCGACGGCCTGAGGCGCGCGGACCTCAAAGGCGGCGTCGTGACGGCGGATGACGGTCCGGTGCTGGGCTTCGACGAGGTCGGCGCCTTCTCGATCCTGCCGCCAGCCCCAGGAAAGGTGTCGGACAGCGCCGGCGATGCGCTGGGGGGTGCAACGGTGGCTGCCCTGCTCAACGGCCTGACACTACGTGCGGCGCTACGCGAAGGCGTTGCCGTGGCGATGCTTGCCAGCGAGGGTATGGGGCGTGCGCCGGCTTTTACGGCGGCGAGTTTTGCTGAGGCGCTGACCCTTGTGCCCGAGGCGCAGGACTTGGCATGAGGTGATGACCAGCGGGGAGGCAAGCCTACTTGCCGGCCCGCAGCCCCGCCTCATAGGCCCGGCGTGCCCAGACCGCCATCTCATCCGGATCATCGAAGGCACTGTCAGGGATGCTCCAGTATGGCATGGACACGAGTTTGCCATGCCTCGAGCCGGTATAGGTCCATTGCCGACAGCCGGCCGCTTCGAATTCCGGCGCGCTTTCCGCGTCGGCCTTCAGCAAAAGTTCACCGCGAAGGACGATCGCGACGATGACCCGGTCGAAGTAGATGCCCTTGCCGCCGAACAGCTTGCGGATGCTGACCGGGCCCAAGCCTTCGAAAAGTTCGGCGATGCGTTCATTGTCCATGCCGCGATCATGTCATCGGGATTTCTCCTTGTCATCGCCGCAACCAGCACCATCCTGACAAGTTGAGACCAATTTCGTCGGAGTTTTTTCATGCCGCTTCTGCTCAAAGGGTCCTGCCGGTGCAACGCTGTCTGTTTCGAGGTGGAAAGCCACACGCCGGTGCCGTTCATGCTGTGCTACTGCTCGATCTGCCGCAAGCAGCAGGGCGGCGGTGGCTTTGCCATCAATCTCGGCGCCGATTTCGACACGTTGAAAATCAAGGGCAAACGCAATCTTGGCGTCTACCAGGCGGAGATCGAGGACGACGAGCATCCGCAATGCGAGGTTTCAACGGGCGAGCGGAATTTCTGCCGGAAATGCGGATCGGCACTGTGGCTCTACGATCCGACCTGGCCGGAACTGGTCCATCCCTTCGCGTCGGCGATCGACACAGACCTGCCGAAACCACCTGAAAAGGTGCATCTCATGCTGAAATACAAGGCGAACTGGGTCGAACCTGACGTCGGCAAGGGCGACAAGGTGTTCGACGTCTACCCGGAAGAGTCGATCGCCGACTGGCACAAACGAACAAAAATGTGGGTGGAGTGAGGAGCCCGATCAGGCCGAAGCGCGTGCCTCGGCCAGTGCCTTCAGATCGGCCGGCTTGAGCTCAACCGATTCGCCGCAACCGCAGGCCGAACTCTGGTTCGGGTTGCGGAAGGTGAAGCCGGTGCGCAGCGTCGTCTGCTCGAAATCCATCTCGGTGCCGAACAGGAAAAGCGCCGCTTCGGGCGCGACATAGACATGGGCGCCGTCGCGCTCGATATGATCGTCCTTGGTGTTCGGCTCGGTCACCAGGTCGACCGTATACTCCATGCCGGCGCAGCCGCCCTTCTTGATGCCGAGACGAATGCCATGCGCATTCTCACGGGTTGCGACGATCTCGCGCACCCGGTCAGCAGCCTTTTCGGTCATCGTGATGACGGCGAAGCGTCCCATCTTCTTCTTTCTCCATTGCGTGCAGGTTCAAGGCCTGCCGAATGATTCCTCACCTAAAATGGTGAAATTTTCTGCCCGGCGCAAGTATGCCCATTAATACCAGCCCACCGCGACCTGCGCCTCTTCCGACATGCGGTCGGGCGACCAGGGCGGATCGAAGGTCATGTTGACCTCGACGCCGGACACGCCTTCGACGGCGCCGACGGCATTCTCCACCCAGCCGGGCATTTCGCCGGCCACCGGACAGCCCGGCGCGGTCAGCGTCATGTCGATCTTGACCGAGCGGTCGTCCTCGATGTCGATCTTGTAGATCAGGCCAAGCTCGTAGATGTCGGCCGGGATTTCCGGATCGTAGACTGTCTTGAGCGCCGAGACGATGTCGTCGGTCAGCCGCGCCAGTTCGTCGGCGGGAATGGCCGAGGCGGAAACTAGACCGTTAGCGGTCGTTTCCGAAGTGGTCTCAGCGGTGCGGCCTGCATCATCCATGATCGTCACCCGAAGAACTTTCGCGCTTTTTCGAGCGCATCTGCCAAAGCGTCGACTTCGGCCCTGGTATTATACATGCCGAACGATGCTCTGCATGTGGAGGTTACGCCGAAACGTTTCAACAGCGGCTGGGCGCAATGCGTGCCTGCGCGGACAGCAACGCCTTGCCTATCGATTACCATCGACACGTCGTGGGCATGAATGCCCTGAAGCTCGAAGGAGATGATGGCGCCCTTATCGGGCGCATCGCCGAAGATGCGCAGCGAGTTGATGGCCCGCAGCCGCTGATGGGCATAATCCTTCAAATCGGCCTCGTGCGCGGCAATGCGCTCGCGGCCGATCTTTTCCATGTATTCCAGCGCAGAGCCCAGCCCGATCGCCTGCACGATCGGCGGCGTGCCGGCCTCGAAGCGGTGCGGCGGATCGTTGTAGGTGACGATGTCTTGCGTCACCTCCTCGATCATCTCGCCGCCGCCCATGAATGGGCGCATGCGTTCCAGCATGTCCTTCTTGCCATAGAGCACGCCGATGCCCGAGGGCCCGTAGACTTTGTGGCCGGTGAAGACGAAGAAATCGCAGTCGAGATCCTGGACGTCGATCGGCATATGCACGGCGCTCTGGCTGCCGTCGACCAGCACCGGAATGCCGCGCGCGTGCGCGATACGGACGATCTCCTTGATCGGCGTCACCGTGCCCAACGCATTCGACATGTGCGTGATGGCGACGAGCTTGGTGCGATCGGTCAGCCGCTTCTCGAACTCTTCGATATGGAAGACGCCGAGATCGTCGACCGGCACCCAGACAAGCTTGGCACCCTGCCGCTCGCGGATGAAATGCCACGGCACGATGTTGGAATGGTGCTCCATGATCGAAAGGACTATTTCGTCGCCCTCGCCGATATTGGGCATGCCATAGCCGTAGGCGACAGTGTTGATCGCCGCGGTCGTGTTGGAAGTGAAGACGATGTTGTCGGTGCTTGGCGTGTTGAGGAAACGGCGAACCGTCTCGCGCGCTTTCTCATAGGCATCGGTCGCGGCATTCGACAGGAAATGCAGCCCGCGATGGACGTTGGCGTATTCCTGGGAATAAGCGTGCTGGATGGTGTCGAGCACGATCTGCGGCTTCTGTGCCGAAGCGCCATTGTCGAGATAGACCAGCGGTTTGCCGTAGACTTCCCGCGACAGGATCGGGAAGTCGCGGCGGATCGCCTCGACGTCGTAGGGGATGTTTTCGACTTTCTGGTCCATCACAAGCTCTCTCGAGGCATCGCCTCATTCCGTCCAGCACCCCTCACCCACTTCACCCGTGCGTCGCGAACCAGCCGTCGAGCCTCGTTTCCAGCGCCTCGACAATCGCCTCGTCGTCCAGTTCCTCGATCACCTCGGCGACGAACGCCTTCACCAACAGGCCACGGGCCGACTTCTCGTCGATACCGCGCGCCATCAGGTAGAACAGATGGCTGTGGTCGATCTCGGTGACGGTCGCGCCATGGCCGCAGACGACGTCGTCGGCGAAGATCTCGAGCTCCGGCTTGGTCGAGAACTCGCCGTCGTCCGACAGAAGCAGCGTGTTGCAGGCCATCTTGGCGTTGGTCTTCTGCGCATATTGGTGGACGTTGATGCGCCCCTGGAAGACGCCGCGCGCTCTTCCCGTCACCACGTTGCGGATCACTTCCGTGGAAGCCGTGTGCGGCACGGCATGGTCGAGCACCATGGTCACGTCCGTATGGGTGTCGCCGGCAAGCAGGTTGATGCCGCGCAGCGTGAAATCGGCGCCTTCGCCTGTCGTCTTGACCACGATCTCCTGACGCACCAGCTTGCCGCCGGCATTCATCACGAACAGCGTCAGTTTGGAATTCTTGCCAAGATGCGCCTTGAACTGGGCAAGATGCGTGGCCGTATCCGGCTGCTCCTGCACGATCAGCCACGTCACGTCGGCGCCCTCGTCAAGCAGAAGCTGGCTGACCGAACTGACCAGTGCGGCGCCCTCGCCCGTCTGGCGCTCGACGATGACAGCCTTGGCGCCGGCACCGACGCGGACGGCCAGGCGCACATGCGTCTGGCCGCCGGCCTGCAGGTTCTGCAACTCGACTGGCTTGTCCAGTTCGGCGCCATCGGCGATGTCGACAAAATAGCCGTCGGCGACAAAGGCTGTGTTCAGTGCGCCGATGGCATCGTCGGTGCCGTAGGGATCGAGCCCAGGTGCGATGCTGCCGTCGGTTAATTTCTCCGACAGGCGCTGGACGATAACGCCGTCGATGACAGGCACTTTCGCGCTCGACACGCCGTTCAGCACCGGCAAAATGACGGAGCCCTCAACGATCGGCGCAATGGCTTTCGCGGCGGCTGCCGGATCGAAGTCCGGCACTGCATTCAGCAGACGGCGCAGGTCGGTGTAATGCCAGGATTCGATGCGCCGCGTCGGCAGTCCGCTCTTGATCGCCTCGATGGCGTCGTCGCGCTTCAGCATCACCGTGCCGTCGCCGGGCAGCAGCGACAGCCGGTCGCTGAAGGCGTCGATCAGCGCTGTTTCGGCCGGCGTTCGCTGGGGTGTCGTGTGTATATTCATCAGTTTCGCCTTGTTTGGCTTGCCTTCTGGGCCTTCTGGCATCTCACGCGGCTTGGCCGATCACGCCGGCATAGCCATTGGCTTCGAGGTCGAGCGCCAGCGACTTGTCGCCGGACTTGACCACCTGGCCTCTGTAGAGCACGTGCACACTATCCGGCACGATGTACTGAAGCAGGCGCTGGTAGTGGGTGATGATGACGATGGCGCGGTCTGGCGCGCGCAACGCATTGACGCCTTCCGAGACGATCTTCAGCGCATCGATGTCGAGGCCGGAATCAGTCTCGTCGAGCACGCACAGTTTTGGCTCCAGAAGCTTCATCTGCAGGATCTCGGCGCGCTTCTTCTCGCCGCCGGAAAAGCCGACATTGAGCGGCCGTTTCAGCATTGCCATGTCCATGTCGAGCAAGGCGGCCGCGTCCTTCACGCGCTTCAGGAATTCGGGGATCTTCAGCGGCTCCTCGCCGCGCGCCTTGCGCTGCTCGTTCATCGCCACTTTCAGGAATTCCATCGTCGCCACGCCCGGTATCTCCATCGGATACTGAAAGGCGAGGAAGATGCCTGCGGTGGCACGCTCGGCCGGGTCCATTTCGAGGATCGACTGGCCGTTGTAGAGGATTTCGCCTTCGGTCACTTCATAATCCTCGCGACCGGCGAGGATGTAGGACAGCGTCGATTTTCCTGAGCCGTTAGGGCCCATAATGGCGGCGACCTCACCGGCTTTCACCGTCAGGTTCAAGCCGCGGATGATCTCGGTGCCGTCATCGACGATGCGGGCATGCAGGTTTCTGATCTCAAGCATTTTTTCTTTTCCTGAAAATTTTTATCCGGTCAGCCGACCGAGCCCTCTAAGCTAATCCCAATCAGCTTCTGCGCCTCGACCGCGAACTCCATCGGCAGTTGCTGGATGACGTCCTTGACGAAGCCGTTGACGATCAGCGCGATCGCCTCTTCTTCCGGAATGCCGCGCTGCATGACGTAGAATTTCTGGTCCTCGGAAATCTTCGAGGTGGTCGCCTCATGCTCGAACTGCGCCGTCGCGTTCTTGGCTTCCATGTAGGGCACGGTATGCGCGCCGCACTGGTCGCCGATCAGCAGCGAGTCGCAATTGGTGAAGTTGCGGGCGTTGGTCGCCTTGCGGTGCGCCGAGACCTGCCCGCGATAGGTGTTCTGCGAGAAGCCGGCGGCAATGCCCTTGGAGATGATACGGCTCGACGTGTTCTTGCCGAGATGGATCATCTTGGTGCCGCTATCGACCTGCTGGTAGCCGTTCGACACGGCGATCGAATAGAACTCGCCGCTGGAATCGTCGCCGCGCAAGATGCAGCTCGGATATTTCCAGGTGATCGCCGAGCCGGTCTCGACCTGCGTCCACGAAATCTTCGAGCGATCGCCACGGCAGTCGCCACGCTTGGTGACGAAATTGTAGATGCCGCCCTTGCCCTCGGCATCGCCGGGGTACCAGTTCTGCACCGTCGAGTATTTGATCTCGGCATCGTCGAGCGCGATCAGTTCGACCACGGCGGCGTGAAGCTGGTTCTCGTCGCGCTGCGGCGCCGTGCAGCCTTCGAGATAGGAGACGTATGCCCCCTCCTCGGCGATGATCAGCGTGCGCTCGAACTGGCCGGTATTCTTCTCGTTCATGCGGAAATAAGTCGACAATTCCATCGGGCATCGCACGCCCTTGGGCACGAACACGAAGGAGCCATCGGTGAACACCGCCGAATTCAGCGTGGCGTAGAAATTGTCGGAGGTCGGCACGACCGAACCGAGATACTTCTTCACCAGTTCCGGATGCTCGCGGATGGCTTCCGAGATCGAGCAGAAGATGACGCCGGCCTGTGCCAGCTCCTTCTTGAAGGTGGTGACGACGGAAACTGAATCGAACACAGCATCGACGGCGACGCGACCAGACTTGTAGACATTGTCGCTGGCTTCCTCGAATTCCGACACATCGGTTTTCTGCACGCCGGCGAGGATTTCCTGTTCCTTCAGCGGGATACCGAGCTTTTCATAGACCCTCAACAGTTCGGGATCGACGTCGCTCAGCGAGGTCGGTCCCGGCGTGCTCTTGGGCGCCGCATAGTAGTAGAGGTCCTGGAAATCGATCTTCGGATAATGGACGCGCGCCCACTTCGGCTCGTCCAGCGTCACCCAGCGCCGATAGGCTTCCAGACGCCATTCCAGCATCCAGGACGGCTCGTCCTTCTTCGCTGAAATGAAGCGGATAATATCTTCGCTCAGGCCCTTTGGGGCCTTGTCCATCGCGATTTCGGTCTGGAATCCGTATTTATACTGGTCGACGTCGATCTTTCGGACCCGATCGATCGTGTCCTGCACAGCAGGCATATGCGTTCTCCATCCACGCCGGGGTCAAGGCCCGGCAGTTTTCAAACTATGGCACCGCGAAACGAGTACCCCGAGGGCAACCCTAAGCGGCGTAAGTTCCATATAGTGCGTCCCTGCCGGAAATTCACCCGGCCACCATGAAACGCACGGCTCTACCAGGCCGGAAGGCCTGCATCATTCTGCCGCACTCAGGCGGCTTTTTCCCTGCCCCCGCGGCGCGAGGCAATATCTGCCAGCGCGGCACGGAACAGTTCGATGTCCTCGGCGCTCGTTGCGTGGCCGATGGACACGCGCAAAGCGCCAAGGCTGTCACTGTGCCCCATGGCCTTCAGCACATGGCTCGGGCCGACCTTGCCCGACGAACAGGCCGATCCGGCCGACAGCGCCACGCCGGCCAGGTCGAAGGCGATCTGCGCCGTCTCGGCCTTGATGCCCGCAATAGCGAAGAATGTCGTATTGGCAAGCCTCGGCGCGCCGGTTCCGAAGATTTCCGCATCCGGCACCAGCGTTTTTACGAAGGCCTCGATCTCGTCGCGATGGCGACCGACTGCGTCAATGCTCTTCAATCCGATCAGGGCCT
Organism: Mesorhizobium mediterraneum; assembly: GCF_002284565.1. GTDB lineage: Bacteria > Pseudomonadota > Alphaproteobacteria > Rhizobiales > Rhizobiaceae > Mesorhizobium > Mesorhizobium mediterraneum. The sequence goes on from NZ_NPKI01000051.1 coordinate 189,950, forward strand.
CCCGCGCCGCCGCGCCAAAACCGACGATCGCGGCCGGGTTTTCGGTGCCGCCGCGATGACCCCTTTCCTGGCCGCCGCCCGTGATCAAGGGCCTCGGCATCATCAGGTCCGAAGCGGCGACGATGGCGCCAACGCCCTTGGGACCGCCGATCTTGTGCGAAGACAGAATCAAGTAATCGGCGTAACCCGCTGACATATCGAGCGGAATGCGACCGGCCGCCTGCACGGCGTCGACGACCAGGATGCCGCCCGCCGCCTTGACGATTTCGGCGATGCGGTCGACGGGCTGGATGACGCCGGTCTCGTTGTTGGCGGCATGGGTCGCCACCAGCGGCAGGCCGTCTACCTTGTCGTGCGCGGCGAGTGCCGCCGCCAACGCGTCCAGCTTGATTATGCCGTTGCCCTCGACGCCGATCCGCGTCACCTGGGCTGCTGGAAAACGCCCGCCATTCAGCACGCAAGGATGGTCGGCCTCGCAGACGTAGAGCCGGCCCATGCGGATAGTGCCGCGCCCCATCTGCCAATCCGGCGTCAGCAACGTCGAGGCGGCTTCCGTCGCACCGGAGGTGAACACGACATGCTCGGCCCTGGCGTTGACCAGTGCTGCCACATCGCGCCTCGCATTCTCGATCAGCCGCCGTGCGGCGCGCCCCTCGGCATGGACCGAAGACGGGTTGGCGGCGGCATCGAGGGCGGCAATCATTGCCGCACGCGCCGCGGCAAGCAGCGGCGCACTGGCATTATAGTCGAGATAGGCGCGTCTTCCGGTCATTTTCGTTTCGATTGGTCCCTTCAAGAGCCATTCCGCGAGGATAGCGCGTTATTTCCTTGAAATTGCAAGGCAAGCCGTCCTATTTACGCGACTTGCGGCGCGGGTGGCCGAGCCACGATTTTTTTGGCCACCCAGTTTTGAACAATTCTAAACTAGCTTCTAAGAAGACGCTCGCCCTGCGTCAAGGCCAGAGGAAGAGTTGTTCCGGGCGCCGCGCATTCTTATGCCATGTGGAGTATTTTATGCCTGAGGTCATTTTTACCGGTCCGGCCGGCCGCCTGGAGGGTCGCTACCAGCCTTCCAAGGAAAAGAGCGCGCCGATTGCCATCGTCCTGCATCCGCACCCCCAGTTCGGCGGCACGATGAACAACAAGATCGTCTACGACCTCTTCTACATGTTCCAGAAGCGGGATTTCACCACGCTTCGCTTCAATTTTCGCGGCATTGGCCGCAGCCAGGGCGAATTCGACCATGGCACCGGCGAATTGTCGGATGCGGCCGCGGCACTTGACTGGGTGCAGTCGCTGCACCCGGATTCCAAGAGCTGCTGGGTCGCCGGCTATTCGTTCGGCTCGTGGATCGGCATGCAGCTTCTGATGCGCCGGCCGGAGATCGAAGGCTTCATCTCGATCGCGCCGCAGCCCAACACCTATGATTTCTCGTTCCTGGCGCCCTGCCCGTCGTCTGGCCTCATCATCCATGGCGACGCCGACAAGGTGGCGCCGCCGAAGGATGTGCAGGGGCTGGTCGACAAATTGCATACGCAAAAGGGCATCACCATCACCCAGAAGACCTTGCCCGGCGCCAACCATTTCTTCTCCAACGATGCGGACCTCCTGCTCCAGGAATGCGCGGACTATCTCGATCGCCGGTTGGCCGGTGAATTGTCCGACCCGCGGCCGAAACGGCTGAGATAGCAGCGATGTACCAGCCCCCTCATTTCCAGGAAACGCGGCAGGACGTGCTGCACGGGCTGATCCGGGCGCATCCGCTTGGCCTGCTGATCTCAAATGGAGCCGAGGGGCCGGTCGCCAACGCGATCCCGTTCCTGCTCGACGCCGATGTGCCGCCGAACGGCAGGTTGCGCGCGCATCTGGCGAGAGCCAATCCGCAATGGCGGCTGCTGGCCGACAGCCCGGCATCGCCGGTGCTGGTCGTCTTCCAGGGCACAGACGCCTATGTGACGCCGTCCTGGTATGAAACCAAGCGCGAGACCGGCAAGGTCGTGCCGACCTGGAACTACGCCATTGTCCAGGTGCGCGGCATCGTAACGGTGATCGAGGACCAGGACTGGCTGGCCCAGCAGATTTCCGATTTGACGGTGTCACAGGAAGGCGCTCGCGAAGCACCTTGGGCGGTGACCGACGCGCCAACCACCTTCATCCAGTCGCAGATCAAGGGCATTGTCGGGCTGGAAATCGAGATCACTGACATCCAAGGCAAGTGGAAGGTCAGCCAGAACCGGCCGATCGCCGACCGTAGCGGTGTTGCCGAAGGGCTCGAGAGCGAGAGCCCGAACTCGCCCGACATGGTCCGGCTGGTACGATCCTACGGCGGGCTGGATAGCAAGTAGTATCCGTCAGGGATTGGCTGCTGCCAGGACAGGCGTCGGTGTCGACCCGGCCGGCTTGCGCCACGCCGCGCTGAGCCTGAATGTCTTCTTGCGGATCGGCAGTCCCGCCGCAGTTTGGCGGAAGATGAAGCCGAGCCGGGCAAAGACCAGCGCCGTAACGACGGTGCAAGCCATGCCGAGGCCGAAGCCCGCGATCGTATCGCTCGGATAGTGTGCACCGACCGCAATCCGCGTCGCCGCTACCCAGACGGTGATGGGCAAAACAACGTATTTCCCCCATGCCGGGGAAAGAAGGATCACCACGGCCGCAAGCATGCCCATATTCGTTGCATGGCCGGAGGGAAAACTGGCGAAATACGGGTCGAACTCGAATGGGCGGAACGAGAATAACCCCATGTCCAGGACTGGCCGGCTGCGGCCGAAGACGTGCTTCAAGACCGTCACCGTCAGCCCCGACAAACCGGCCGCGCTCAGCACGAAGAAGGCGAAGCAGGTCCAGTTGTATGCAACCATGCGCCAACGCCTTGAAAGGGCTTGCCAGTCCAGCAGATTGGCCGGCACGAACAGCACCAGCGGCGGTATGAGATACCAGCCGCCCAAGCCGAAACTGGTAAAGCCGTTGGCGACCGCGACAAGCCCGTTCGGCCAGCGGTCTCGCCAGCTGACGGCAATGCCATCCAGGAAAACCATGCTGGCAGCGGTCAGAAGCAGATAGGCGACTACCAAGGTCAGCCATGGCATCCTGGAATAATTGGCCGGCCGCCTCGCAAATCGGGAACGAGCGATCGCTATCGTTTTCTGGAGATTGCCCACCGACCGCGCCGGCAGCTTTCGAAGCAGCTCAAGAACCAGAGCTCTGCGACCAATGCTCATGTCAAACCACTGAAGTCAGTTGATGATCCGGTATAGACCAAGTGACATTTTCTCCCCCGATGAATAGTTGACGCCATCGATCCGGGCGACGCGGTTCGCCAACCTGCCCTGCCCTGCCAGCAGGTCGTCCAGCCGCTTTTCCTCGCCAACCGGTGCTAGCGCCAGCGCGCAGGCAGGATCGGCAAGCAGATGTTGCGCAGTACCATCGACATTGGTCAATATCGTTTCTGTGCCCACCAGAAATACCAGGCTCGGTTCGTGATACCCGGCCGAGGCAAGCACCATCGTCTCGCAGGGTCGATTGGCGCGAACCGCAGCCTCGATCTCGCGGCTCATCCAAATAGGCTTCAACGACGGCGCGATGACACCGAACAGCACGGCGTAGGTGGTACCGGCGCAAATCGCGATTGCCCCAATACGGCCGAGCCGCACTTGCAGTTGGCGCGAGAAGCCGAGATAGCCGGCTCCGAGCGCAGCAAGGGCAGCCGGAATGCTCCACCATGAGAAGGTGCCGGTAAAATACAGCGGCGCGGCAATGCAGAGCACGGTAAGGCCTGTTGTGACCAAGGCGAGGCCAAAGGCAGTCGCCCACCACAACCAGGTCTGCCAGCGCTGGAGCGGCGCGTTCGCGTCCTGCGGCTTCAATGTCAAAAGCCAACCGACCATGAGCGCCATGCCGGGATAGGCCGGCAGGACATAGTGCGGCAGTTTTGTCGGGATCAGTTCGAACAGTAGCCAGAACGGAATGTACCAGGCGAGGCAGAAGCGGAGCCGGGGATCGTCGCGCAGACGATTGAGTGCCTGGAGCCCGGCACCCACCGCGATCAGGCCGAACGGCCACATGAACAGCGAATAGGTCAAGACATAGAAGCCGGGCGGCAGGCCATGCGATTCCTCGCCCTGTGCGACCTTGCCGAGCATATCCTTGCCGACTGCCTGCTGCAGGAAAGTGCCGCCGCTTTTCCAGGTGATCAGGACGAGCCAGGGCAGGATGATCAGCAACACGAGAGCCAGGCCGCGCCCCGCCTTCAGCTTCGACAGCCAGCGCCAGTCCCGCTCGAACGCGAACAGCACGGCGACCGTCAGCGCCGACAGCAGCGGCGCGATCGGCCCTTTGATCAGGATTGCCGCACCCTGGGCTACCCAGAATATCCATGGCAGGTGGCTGCCGACGACTTCGTTCCGCCGCGACGACGTATAGATCTGCGCCAGCGCGCCTTGCGCCGCCACGCAGCAGGCCAAAAGCATCGCGTCGGTCTTGGCGTCACGCCCCTCGAAAGCCGTCGCGAAGATCGCAGCCATGACAAGGCCGGCGGCCAGACCGGCGTTGGCGCCGAAAAGATTGGCCCCTGTCCAGGCCGTCGCCACAACGGCAATGGCGATACCCAGCGCCGAGACCAGTCGATACACCCAGATCGGCGCCTCGGCGCCCTCGCCGCTCAGCGCGACGGCTGCCGATTGCAACCAGTAGATGCCGATCGGCTTCTGGTAGCGTGAGCGTTCCTGGAAGCGAATGTCGACATAGTCGCCGGTCTCGGCCATCTGTTTGGTGGCCTGGACGAAGCGCGGCTCATCGCGGTCGAGCGGCGGCATGGCCGCCAGTCCCGAAATCGTCATCAGCAGGCTGAACAGGAAGAGAAAAAGATAGTTCCTGCTCGCCACGTCAGCCCCTTCGGTTTGCTTCTTACGGAGGCCCGTCGCTCAGTCGACCTTCGTCATCGCCGCCTTGCGCTCATTGGCAATCAGCCAGAGATTGCGAACATAGATGAACATGCCCATGGATTGACCGGCGATGAACACCGGATCCTGCCGCTGGATGGCATAGATCAGCAGCAGGCTGCCGCCGAACAGCGAAAAGAACCAGAAAGCGATCGGCACGACGCTGCGCTTGGCTTTTTCCGACGCGATCCACTGCACGACGAAGCGCATCGAAAAAAAGAACTGAGCGACGAAGCCGAGCAGAACCCACGCATCGAATTGCTTGACGAAGACCTCGTGAAGCCAGATCGCCAATTCCTGAAGCACGTTAGCCATGCCTGATTTCCTCTGTTTTTGGCATTCTCCGGCGCCTACGGCGCAGCCACCAGACACCGGCGAGATCAAGCACCCCTTGCAGGCCGCGATCGAAAATTCCGTAATTCGACTTACCGTGGCGGCGAGAGCGGTCGACGACGTCGCAATGCACGACGCGATACCCCTCCTGGATGACGAGCGCCGGAACAAAGCGGTGCGTGCCGTCGAAGAACGGCAATTTCCTGAGGATACCGGTATGGATCGCCTTCAGGCCGCAGCCCGTGTCGCGGGTCTCGTCATGCAGGATGGCCTTTCTCAGCCAGTTGGCAAAACGGGACGCCAGTTGTTTGATCTTGCTGTCACGGCGCTTCAGGCGCTCTCCTTGCGCAACACCGAAATCGGGACCGGCCTGCCGCAGGGCGTCGACCAGCACCGGAATGTATTTGGGATCGTTTTGGCCGTCGCCGTCGATCGTAGCGACGATATCGCCGCGGGCCGCCCATGCGCCCGAACGCACAGAGAGCGACTGGCCGGCGGATTTCTCATGCCGGAGGTGGCGAAGCGGAAACGGCCGAAGTACTGCCTGGACGGCAAGGACCGAAGCGGTTTCGTCGGTCGAGCCATCGTTGACAACGATCACCTCGAAGTCGCGCCCGGCCATCGCCGCCCCGATCTCATCGAGCAGAAGCGGCAGGTTCGCCGCCTCGTTCCGGCAAGGAATGATGATGGATATCTCCGGCATATCGCGTCGGGCTCTGTCACAGGATATGGCATTCGATTCGATGCCGTGCGGTGCCGTTCCAGCGGGGTAAGTGCTGCAAGAACCCGCTGGCGCGGCGCCTCATTACGCCAGCCCAAACGATGAAGCAAGCATCCGCACGCCATCCGCGCGGGCCGCAAAACCGGATTCCCCTTTTGCTGATCGCGCTTGGATGCTAAACGCCCGCCTTCACGCATACCACGCCCGATCCGCTTCGGTTGGGCGCTTTCGGGAAAGAAAAGATGTCCGCCTTCAAATCCGATTTCCTGCGCATAATGAGCGAGCGCGGTTTCATCCACCAGATTTCGGATGATGCCGGCCTCGACCAGCTTTTCGCCAAGGAGACGGTGAGCGCTTATATCGGCTTCGATGCGACCGCCAAGAGCCTGCATGCCGGGTCGCTGATCCAGATCATGATGCTGCACTGGCTGCAGCAGACCGGTCACCGGCCGATCGCGCTGATGGGCGGCGGGACCTCGATGATCGGCGATCCGTCGTTCAAGGACGAGGCACGCAAGCTTCTGACGCCGCAGGACATTGAGGACAATCTGGCCGGTATCCGCCGCAATTTCATGCCCTACCTCAAATTCAGCGGTGGTCCGAACGACGCCATCATGGTCAACAACGCCGATTGGCTGATGGAAATCAACTACGTCAACTTCCTGCGCGATGTCGGCCGGCACTTCTCCGTCAACCGCATGCTGGCCTTCGATTCGGTCAAGCTCAGGCTCGAGCGCGAGCAATCACTGTCGTTCCTCGAATTCAACTACATGATCCTGCAGGCCTATGACTTCGTCGAGCTCTACAAGCGTCTCGGCTGCCGGCTGCAGATGGGTGGTTCCGACCAGTGGGGCAACATCGTCAACGGCATCGATCTCGGTCATCGCATGGAGGGCGCGCAGCTTTACGCGCTGACCACGCCCCTGCTCACCACCTCATCCGGCGCCAAGATGGGCAAGTCGGCTTCAGGCGCTGTCTGGCTCGATGCCGAAATGCTGTCGCCATACGAATTCTGGCAATACTGGCGCAACACCGAGGACGCCGATGTCGGCCGCTTTCTCAAGCTCTACACGACGTTGCCTCTGGACGAGGTCGCGCGTTTGGAACGGCTTGGCGGCTCCGAAATCAACGAGGCGAAGAAGATCCTAGCGACTGAAGTCTGTACGCTGCTGCACGGCCGTGCCGCCGCAGAGCAAGCGGAAGAGACGGCGCGCAAAACGTTCGAGGAAGGTGTTACCGCCGACACGCTGCCGACTGTCGAAGTGGGCAGGGCCGATCTGGAAAGTGGCGTCGGCATATTGTCGCTGTTCGTCATCGCCGGACTTGCCGCGTCCAACGGCGAGGCACGGCGACACATCCAGGGCGGCGCCGTGCGCCTCAACGACCAGCCGGTGTCCGACGATCGCAAGGTGGTGACGCTTCAGGATCTTGGCCCGGAAGAGGTCGTAAAGCTGTCGCTCGGCAAGAAAAAACACGTTCTGGTGCGGCCGGTCTGACCAAAGCCTGATCCGTCCCCGATAGAATCGGATGGGCTCCATTAGCTATGACCTTTTCCGAAACCGGTTTCGCTTCTTGCTGCACTGACCTTCGGTTCGGGATCACGGCCTAAGTAAAACTTAATCAGGTGGCTACTGAGAATGGCCGAGATGGGTGAATATTGCCATTCGTCTCATCGATCGGAACGAGCAGGTAGCACCACTTGCGGACGCTTCAGGGCGATGCACCGAACGTCTTGTTCGGGGCCGAAGGCTGCCAGTCCGCTTTGTGCAGCCAAGGTGGAAAAGCAGATATTCGCCTGGATGAGGCGGCCGCCGAATCTCACCCAAGTCGGACGGGCTGGAAGAAAAGGGCCCGAGAAGCGATAGAGAGAGGGCGGGGGCACTCGTTCAACGAGCGCTGCTAATTCGGAATGGGCAGCGATTGACGCTTCGCCTCATCCGAGGCCGGCTTTGCGAAGTCCTTCGATATAGATTGCCCGGTCCTCCGGATGGACGAGCGGATGGTGCTTCTCAACCAATTGGGCTCGCTCGCGAAGGAGTCGCTGTCCTACGCTTCGACTTCACGGGCTTGGGATCGAGCGAGGGCGAATTCGCCCCGACGAATTTCTCCTCGAATGTCGCTGACCTCCGTTCGACCGTCGACTATCTGCGTAATCATTACCGAGCACCGTCCTTGCTGATCGGCTATTCGATCGGAGGGTGCGGCAGTCCCTGGCGATGGCCAAGGATGTTCCCGAGGTGCGCCATCGCCACGATCGGCGCGCCCGCCGATGCCGTTCATGTATTGAAGAATTTCGGAACGAGCCTCAAGGAGATCGAAGGGAGAGGAAGCGGACATTTGAATGTAGGCTCGATCAATCCATGTTGATCCGCGGACCTGTCGCCCCGTTCAGCAATCGCTTCAAGTGGAAGCTCGCAAGCTGGTCCTCTGCGCGCCTGCCTACTTCAGCAGCGAACGAGGTGACCGCACTAGGGTCGCCGGCTTCCAGCTTGGCGAAGGCGGCGAGGTAATCCTTTGTCGCGAGGTCGTCGCATTGCTCAGGCCGCAGTGGCTCGAAAGCGCGCAGCGACTCCGTTCGTCCTCTCAACACGAGGTCACCCACCGGCCGCCCTCGGAAATTCACAACTTGCCTCGCGACGCTCTCGCTCACGCAAATACGGGTGCCTAGTTGCTTGTTGGCGGCTTCCAGCCGCGCCGCGATGTTGATGGTGTCGCCATAGGCGGAGTAGTCGAAGAAGCGGGCGCCGCCGAAATTGCCGACGATCGCCGGCCCGGCGTGGACGCCGATGCGGGTGGGGCCGAGCGCCACGCCCCTGGCGCGCCAGCCGGCGCGGAAGTCTTCCGAAAAGTCGTCGAGGTCAAGCGCGCTGGCGACCGCGCGGGCGGCATGGTCGGGCTGCTCGCCCGGCGCGCCGAAGAGTACATGCAGTGCGTCCCCGACGATCTTGGCCACCGTGCCCTCGTGGTGGAAAACGATTTCGGTCATGCCGGCGAGGTACGCGTTGAGGAGTTCGCCCAGTACCGCCGGGTCGAGCGTTTCCGCCAGCGCAGTGAAGCCGGCGATGTCAGTGAAGAGCGACGCCACCTCGCGTCGCTGCCCGGCAAGCTCGCCAGCGTCGCCGGCGAGCCGCTCGGCGAGGTTGGGCGAGAAGTAGCGCGACAGCGAGGCGTGCGCGCGCTCGGCCGCCACCTGCCTGCCCCGCGCGTCGCGCAGAAGGGAAAGGTGCCTCAGCGTCTTGGCGATAGTCGTCTCGAGGTCGGCGAAATCGATCGGCTTCATCAGGAAATCGAAGGCCCCGCGGTTCATTGCGGTCCGGATGTTGGCCATGTCGCCATAGGCCGACAAGATGATGGTCGACAGCCGCTCCTCGGCGTCCTGGAGCTTCGCAAGAAGCGACAGCCCGTCCATGCGCGGCATGTTGATGTCGGTAACGACCATTTCGATGTCGGGATTGGCGGCGATCAGGTCGAGCGCCTCGACGCCGTCGCGGGCGAAGATAAAGCTCACGGCGCCGTCGCGGATTTGGTGGCGGAATTTCTGCAGGACCAGCGGCTCCAGGTCCGGCTCGTCGTCGACGACCAGGATCAGCGCCGTCATGCCGCGAGCCCGACGCGAACGTCGATCTCGCCGCGTAGCGCGACGAAATCGAGCGGCTTCGTCAATAGTGCCTCGGCGCCGTTTTCCAGCGCCTTCCTATTGGTCTCTGCGTCGCCATAGGCGGTGATCATGATCACGGGCACATCGGGACGCAACGCCCTCGCTTTCGGCAGAAGCTCCAGGCCGCTCATGCCCGGCATGTTGATATCCGACAGGATGAGGATGAGCGAGGCGCTGTCCGCTGCCTCGATTACGTTGAGCGCCTGCGGCGCCGAAAGCGCGAAGGCCATGGCGAAGCGTCCTACCCTAAGATCGCGCCGGAACTGCTGTCTGAACAGCACCTCCACATCAGGCTCGTCGTCCACGACCAGGATGAGCAGACTCAAGCGTTGCCTCCTGCTTTGGCGAGCGTCGCGGCCCCGCGCGGCAAGACGATGCGGAATTCGGTGAAGGCGCCCGGCTCGGTGTCGACCTCTATGGTGCCTGCGTGCTGTTTCACGACGATGTCGTGGCTCAAGGACAGGCCGAGCCCCGTACCCTCGCCCGCCGGCTTGGTGGTGAAGAACGGGTTGAACATCTTTTCCTTCACCTCCGGCGGGATGCCGGTGCCGTTGTCGCGGATCCTGATCTCGACCGCATCGCCCAGGCTTTTCGTCGATGCCGCCAACACCGGCTCGTAACCCGTTTCGCCTTCAGCCGCCCGCCGTTTCGTCGTCGCGTAAAAGCCGTTGGAGATCAGGTTCAACAGCACGCGGGTGATCTCCTGCGGAAAGAGATCGACCTCGCCGGCGCCTGGATCGAAATTCCTTTCCAACATGATGTTGAAGCCTTTCCCCTCGGCGCGGGCGCCATGATAGGCGAGGTTCAAGCTCTCCTCCACGACGGCATTGATGTCGACCGGCCGGTGCTCGCCCGAGCCCGAGCGCGAGTGGAGCAGCATGTTCCTGACGATCGAGTCGGCGCGCTTGCCGTGCTGTACCACCTTGTCGAGATTGCCCTTCAGCATGTCCGACAACTCATCGATCTCCGCGCGGATCTTGTCGTCAATCGCCGCGCCTTGCAGCGCCTCGCGCAACTCCACGACCAGGTCGCCGGACAGCGAGGAAAAATTGTTGACGAAGTTGAGCGGGTTCTTGATCTCGTGAGCTATACCCGCGGTCAGCTGGCCGAGCGAGGCGAGCTTTTCGGTCTGCACGAGCCGATCCTGGGCCTTGCGCAGGTCGTCCAGCGAGCGCGACAGTTCCTCAGTGCGCGCCTGCACCTGATCGAACAGCCTGACGTTCTCGATCGCGATCACGGCTTGGTCGGCGAACGTCTGCACAAGTTCGCCTTGGCGCGAAGTGAATGAATTCGGCTCCATCTTCCCGAGGAAGAACACGCCCTCGACCTTGCCTTCTCTGAGCATCGGAACACCCATCAGCGCCCTTGTGTCGGTGATTGCCCGGAATTCCTGCAGATTGAAATCCGCATCCTCCTCCACGTCGGGTATGTACTCGATACTACCCGAGAGGGCTACGCGTCCCGAAAGCCACCGGCGGTCGATTGCGATCGGATGATCCATCATCCAATCGGTTTTTCTTTCGGAGATAGTGGCGCGGCCACGCAGCATGTTGCCGTAACGAAGGAAGATTCCGCCATAGCTTGCTCCGCACAGCTTGGCGGCCGATTCGACCAGAGCGTTCAACACGGTGGGCAGGTCGAAAGCCGCGCGGCTGATCACCTTCAGCACATCCGCCGTCGCCGTCTGCTGCCTCAGCGCCTCGCTGACATCTGCGGTACGTGCCTGCACCTCGTCGAACAGGCGCACATTCTGGATGGCGATCACCGCCTGGTCGGCGAAGGTTTTGACCAGTTCGATTTCCCTCTCGTTAAAGGGCCGCACCTCGGTGCGGATCATGGCAAAGGTGCCAAGGAGTTCGCCTTCACGAAGCAGCGGCACTGCAAGGACGGTGCTCATGCCGCCGACCGCGGCAATCGCCGAATGTGTATATTCGGGGTCCACGGTGACATCTTCGATCTGGATGACGCGCAGTTCTTCGGCAGCGCGCCCCACAGCCGATCCGCGGCCGGGTTCCGTCTGGTGCGTTTCGCCATACTCCCTGAAGCCCGGGGGAAATCCGGTGATGGCCGCATATTCGAACCTGCCATCGATAATTCGTTCGAGGCAACCCTTGTCCGCGCGACACAGCCGGACTGCCGATTCCACGAGAGTGTCCAGCACCGTCTGCAGGTCGAAGGCGGATGCGCTGATGACTTTCAGCACATCTGCGGTCGCCGTCTGCTGCTGGAGCGACTCGCTGAGCTCCGCCGTGCGCGCCTGGACCTCATCAAACAGGCGGACATTCTCGATGGCGATCACGGCCTGGTCGGCGAAGGTCTTCAGAAGTTCGACTTGCTTGGCGGCAAGAAAGCCCGTCTCAGCACGCCCGACTGCTATGCAACCGATGGGCAGGCCGTCACGCAGCACCGGCACGGCGACAACGCTGCGCAGGCCCGAGAAAGCCGCCGCGGCGCGATGCGTGAACTCACTATCCAAGGTGAGGTCCGGGATCTGCGCCACCTCAAGATAGAGAATCGCCCGTTCGGCGGCACTGCCGCGAGTAGGTGCCACGGGAAAGGTGTTGCGTACGATCTCAACGCTTTCTTCGGTGATGCCGTGATGCGCGACGAAATGCAGAAGCTGGCCATCATATCTGTAGACAAAGCAGAACTGCGCTTCGCACAGACGGGCGGCACTTTGCGCGATCATGTTGAACACCGGCTGCACATCAGTGGGCGAGCGGCTGATGACGCCAAGCACATCGCTGGTCGCCGTCTGGTACTCTAGCGCCTCGGTGGCCTCCCGCGTCCGCTGCTGCACTTCCTCGAACAGGCGGACGTTCTCGATCGCGATGACGGCCTGGTCGGCGAAAGTCTGAACGAGTTCGATCTGGCGCTCGGAAAACGGGCCTGGCTTTGCACGCGCCATCGAGAAGACACCAATCGGGATCCCTTCGCGCAACAACGGCACCGATAATCCAGCTGCGAACTTTCCTATTTTTGGCACATCTGGAGTACCATACTCCAAGTCCAGGGTCACGTCGGGGACATGAACGACCACCCTTTCCAATGCGGCGCGACCAACCCAGGAATCCCGGCCAACCCGATTGGGATGGGCTTCCTCATGGGCTCTCAACTCAGGCGAGTCCCCATGCGAAGCGGATATGCGGTAAACGTCGCCGTCGAGCATATATATGCCACCCAGTTCGGCCCCGCATAACTTCACCGCGGATTCTATCAGCGTCTGAAGCACCGCCTTGAGATCGAATGTCGAGGCACTGATAACCTTGAGCACGTCCGCCGTCGCGGTCTGCTGAGCAAGCGCTTCGGTCAGTTCGGCCGTCCGCGCCTGCACCTCTTCGAACAGCCTGGCGTTCTCGATCGCGATCACCGCCTGGTCGGCGAAGGTCGTGATCAGTTCGATCTGGCGGTCCGAGAAGGGCACCGTGCGCCTGCGCGCCGCCGCGATGACGCCGATCGGATCGCCATCGCGCAACAGCGGTACGCCAAGAAAGGTGCGCGCGTCGCTCAGCTTGATCCATTCCGAGCGCGTATAGGCCGGGTCGGCGGTCGCGTCCGGGATATGCACCGTTCGCCGCTCCAATGCCGTGCGTCCGGTGGTCGTGCCGCGGTCGAGGCTGACCGGATTGGCGCGCCAGTAGTCGATCTGCGCGGCGTCCGCCGGGTGCGCCGCCACCAGATGATATTTCCCGTCATCCTTGCGCATGTAGACATAGGCATAGTCCGCCTCGCAGAGGTGGCCGGCGGTCGTTACGATGGTGTCGAGGACCGGCTGCGCCTGCGCCGGCGAGCGGCTGATCACGCCGAGCACGTCGGAAGTGGCGGTCTGGTATTCCAGGCTTTCCTGCAGATCCCTCGTCCGCGCCTGAACCTCCTCGAACAGCCGAACGTTGGAAATGGCGATGACGGCCTGGTCTGCGAAAGTCTTGAGCAGCGCGATCTGCTTGTCGGTGAAGGGCCGCATCTCGATGCGCCGGATCATCAGCGCTCCGACCGCCTCCCCGTCACGCAGCAGTGGGATCGCAAGGATGGTGCGGAAGCCGAGCCGGTGGGCCATTGCCCTACCAGTCGCAAAGTCTACACCCGCCTCGGTCAGGTCATGAACATGGACCGGTGCCCGGTCGAGCACCGCGCGACCGGTGACCACGTCACGGGCGACAGGCAGCCCGGCGTCGTCGACCGGAATTGGCCCATGATGCGCCCCGACCGCCAAACGATCGCCCTGCCGCAGATAGATTGTCGCGTCATGGGCATCGCAGAGACGCGCGGCGCTTTCAGCGACGGCGTCGAGAACCGGTTGGATGTCGGTGGGCGACGCCGCGATGACGCGCAGGATGGAGCCCGTCGCGGTCTCGCGCTCCAGGGCCTCGGTCACTTCGCGATTGCGCGCCTGCACCTCGTCGAACAGGCGCACGTTCTCGATCGCGATGACCGCCTGGTCGGCGAAACTCTCCACAAGTTCGATCTGGCGTTGTGAGAACGGCCCCACGGTTCGTCTCGCCATGCCGAAGACACCGATCACCTCTTGGCCTCGCTTGAGGGGGACCGAAAGGGCCGCGCGGAAATCGCCCATGGTAGCCGCTTCCGGCCTTTTGTATTCCATATCCTTGGACACGTCGGGCACATGAACGGTTGCCCCTTCGAGGGCGGCTCGACCTTGAAATGTCCCACGCCCGATCGGGTGTGGATGGCTCTTCTCATAAGCGCGAAGTTCATCGGTCCAACCGGTCCCGGTCATGACCCGTAGCCAATCGCCATCGCGCAGTGAGATCGCGCCCATATCACCGCCGGCCAGGCGGATCGCCGAATCGAGTAGCGTCTGCAGTACGGGTTCAAGGTCGAAGGCCGACCGGCTGATTACCTTGAGCACGTCGGCCGTCGCGGTCTGCTGAGCCAGCGCTTCGCTGAGTTCGGCCGTCCGCGCCTGCACTTCTTCGAACAGCCGCACGTTCGAGATGGCCATCACGGCCTGGTCGGCGAAGGTCTTCAGAAGCTCAATCTGCCTGTCGCTGAACGGTCTCACCTCTCTTCGCCGCAGGCTAATCGCACCGATCGCTCTTCCATCGCCCACGAGAGGTGTCGCCAGAATGGTGCGAAAGCCGTACTGAATGGCCATTTCCCGGCCTGCCGCGAATTCGGCCCCGGCTTCGGATAGGTCTTCGACCTGCACGGTCCTCGCATCGATCACCGATCGCGCCATTACCCGGTCGCGCTCCAGCGGCCACGGCGCCTCGTCGACCGCAATCGGGCCCGAATGCGCACCGAGATGGAGCATATTGTCCTTCTTGAGCCGGATGATCACGTCGTAGGCGTCGCAAAGACGGGCGGCGCTCGCCGCCACAGCGTCGAGGACCGGCTTGATATCGGTCGGCGACGAGGCGATGACGCGAAGCAGCTCGCCGGTCGCCGTCTCGCGTTCGAGGGCTTCGTTGAGCTCGAACGTGAGAAGCTCAATCCTAGCTTCGAGTTGGCCGTGTGATTCCCGCATGTGCAGGTTCTAGCCCTCGGTCGCACCGCTGCCCACTAAGTTGAGACACGAACCATAGGCAGAATAAAGCTAAAAATACTAGGTCACCGACGGTCGATCGATTCGTCCCCCATTCGCAGCGAGGAAGATCGGTAGCCCGACTCTCGACGTTTTTTTTCCACCGATAGAGCGGTTCGCCAGAAATCAGAACCTTTAGGTGGCACTTCCTGCTGAGGGCCTGCGTGGGCTTGATCGCGACCTTCCTGTATCTACGAGCAATGTCAGGTGTTGGCGCAACGGCGATGTTCAGGGTGGTCGCAACGTCTGCATCGGGCCGCAGCAAACATCACCTCAACGGCCGACATGGGGCGCGAGTTCGCCGTCTACTGACTAATCCGGCGGCTAGGATCGGCGGCGCAAACCGGTTCTGTTCGGGCTTGAGCTTGCCGTTCACAATACCTGCGCCATAACGGTTGTGTGGGAATGGATTTTCGCAAATCCGTCGATGAAGCGATCGATGGGGTAGGTCTGCTGGCCGGCCTGACCGGGCGATACAGCCAGTAGCCGGCGCTGGTGGTCAGAGAGCGTCCTCGGTTCGGGCTCGCGATCGGAACCCGGTCGAGATCGTCTCTGAACGGAAGACGGCCCCGTTGCCGCTGATGATCTGAGATGAACAAACACCCGAAACGGAGCCGGGGTACCGATCGACCGAGTCGACAAAAGCGCCGCGATCGGCCGAGGGAGACGGACAACAAGCGCCTTGCCGATCAGATTCGCAAGTTTCTCCGTAAGCACTATGCGAGTAAATATCGAGTGCGGTAAACAGTGGTCGCTCCACTTGGAACAAGAAGGGGAGATCGTCATGGCAGAGAGCATTGCCCAGAAAACCTGTACACCTTGCCGCGGCGGCATACCGCCGCTGACCGAGAAGGAAGCCAGCGGATATCTTTCCCAGACGCCCGGCTGGAATCTTCTGGAGGCCGGACACCTGATACGCCGCAAATTTAAGTTTGCGGATTTCCGGGAAGCACTCACCTTCGTCGACGGGGTCGGCCGGTTGGCGGAAGAGGAAGGGCACCATCCGGAAATCTGCTTCGGCTGGGGCTACGCGGAAATCTCGCTGCAGACCCATAAGATCAGAGGCCTGCACGAGAACGATTTCATCATGGCAGCGAAGATCAATCAGCTAGCTGGTCTGTAAGCGCCGCCCTTGCTCAGCGCAGGCCGAGCTGCGTGTCGCACTTTGCTATCGAAATCTGGAACCGCTGCCGATAGACGGTTCCAGATTATCCCCATGCCCCAAAGAAACCACGTGGTCTGCTGAAACCCAAGCCCTCCCAAATCGTTGTGGTGTTAAACGGAGGACCGACTATGCGCAATTTCCTGATCAATACGGTCCTTGCCTTGGCAATGGGCATTTCGGGCTTGCCGCTGATTACCGGCTCCACCGCGGCACAAGAATTCGAGTTCAGCATCGGCCGCGATGGCCCGCAACTGCGCACGCGCGAACGTTGCGATCCTTACGAAGACGATGACTGCTACGAAGATCGTTATGTCGAGCAGCGGGTCGTTCGTCGCGGCTGCACGGAAGGCCAAGCGCTCGACAAGGCCGAGCGGATAGGTGTCCGACGGGCACGCATCGTCTCGGCGGGTCGTCGCACCATCGAAGTGCGCGGTCGGTCGCGCGATGGTGAGCGCGTCTATCTGACTTTCGGCCGCGAGCGCGGCTGCCCCGTCTATTGACGCAAGTCAGTGCGAGCCGATGACCACGGCGATAGGTGCCGAGTGTGCGGGCGGAGTAAGACCGTCCAGGGCTAGGCTGTGGGACCGCCAGAAGTTGGACTACCCCTTGGGGCAACTCCCGCTAGCGCGAACGCCCGCTTTGGAGAGGTGCCGGGAACGTGCGGTCATGTGTAGGGTTTCGGATGCCGGCCCAAGCGAAAGCCTGTCCTCCGGCAGGGGGCCGGCGTCGGAAAGCCTCCAGGGAAGGAAACCGCGACCTCAATATGTATGCCGGCAATGCTTACGGAAAGTGGCAAAGCTGGCCTCGACGGCCGACATTGGGCGCAAAGCTGCCATTCCTTACGTGCGCGGAAACCGTCGTCTATTCAGCCGGGGCGAGCTAGAGTCCGCTTTGGGTCAAGACTCGGTCGCTTGAAGTGATTGCGGTTTGACCTCACCGATACTCGAAGATCGACCTGAAAATTCCGGGCGCGATCACCGACAGCGGATTGACGTCCAGTTTCGGTTTGTTGGCATCGCCCCTGAGCCGGTAGGTCACGCCGATCAGGCCGCGATCGCGGCCATTGCCGAGCAGCGCGCCGAAAAGCGGAAGTTCGCCGAAGATGCGGTTGAGGCCATAGACCGGCATGAACGTGCCGGTCATGTCCATGTTGTTGTTCCGGTCGTAGAGCGTGCCCTGGAAGGTGGTGCCGATGCGTGGACCGCGCAGCACGCCATTGGCCAGCTTGAGATAGCCGGCGCCCTTCTCGATCTCGGAAAAGCCGCGCTCGAACTTCACTCTCGACGTGTCGATATTGGCTTTGACGGCTTCGTTGAGGCTGCGGCTGTCGCCGGCCGGCGTCGTCGATACGAGCGAGGCGAGTTTCGGCTCGTTGACCACGAAGAAGTTGCTCGAATCGACCTGGCCCTTCATCGGCCCATCGCTTGCCCCCGCGAGCGCCAGTGTGATCGAACCGCCCTCCATATGCTCGTAAATGTTGAGGAACCGCAGGATGGCGCCGGCATCGGCCGACGTCATGTTGAGGGCGCGCCTGCCGGCGCCGGTCGTATTGCTGATGCTTATGGCAGCACCCGAACTTGCCGTGGCGCTCACCCTGAGCCCGTTCACCCTGGAGCCGGCGGCGCTGTAGTCGAGCTTCAGGTTCGACAGTGTCTCGTTGTGGAAGCCGGTCAGGGAATTGACATCGGCGCTGACGGAAATTGCGTCGGAACCCGTGGCCTTGGTGGCGGTGTCGACATCGGACGTGAATTGCTTGATCAGCGAGCGTGCGTCCAGCGCGTTGCCGCTGATGTCGATAGCGTAGCCCTTGCCCGATCGTTTCACCGACACGGCAACGTCGTCTCCCCGGTTCAACGTGACCTTGCTGAACCGCGCCGAGGACAGGGCGCCGTTGACCAGCACCACGCCGCCGTCGATCGAAAAAGTCTTTCCATCCAGGTCGAAGTCGGACAGCGTCGTGGTGTCGCCGGACTTGGTCATGGCAAATGTGACCTTGGCTGGAATGCCGGGTCCCTTGCTCCAGCCTGCCCACGGAATGTCCAGCCTGGCGTTGGTCAGGTCCGCCGAAACAGTCTGGTTGCTGCCGCCGCTCTTGTCGATCGCAACCTTGATGGTTCCGGAAAGCAGCGCCGACAGGCCAGGCATGGCGGTTGCGCGCATCTTGTCGTCGAGCACCAGCGCCACTTTCCGGCTGCGTGGCGGCCCGGCATTGTTGAGCGGCTCGATCAGGTCGAGCTCGGCTGGAATGCCGTTCAGCAGCGCCTTGGCGGAGATCACGGCCCGATTGGGCTCGACAGTGATCGAACCGTTGGCCTGCGTCACTGCCTGGCCTTCGAACGGCTTGGCCAGCGACAGGTCCTTGTAGTCGAGCGCCACCAGCCAATCGAGCTTCGAGGTGTCGACGCCAGATTGCAACGGAATGTCCGCTCTCACGTGGCCGGTCACCGTGCCGGACAGGTCGTCCGGCAGCAGGCCGACATGGCGCATGGCGTTGATCGGCTCATAGGAGGCGAGTTCGGCGATTGCAGACGCCTCGCCGGCGACGTCGATGTCGAGCGCGCCGATCACCGGCGGGCGGTTTGCCGCCTTGACCGTCATCGTGCCGTTGCTCGCCGCCACCGTGCGGCCGCTGACCATATAGACGTTGCCCGAGGAGAGCCTGACGTCGACGTCGTTGCCGTGGAATTCAACAACGCCGACGGCATCGCGTATAGGCGGAATGTGACCGGCCGTATCGAAGCGCGCTCCTTCGATCTGGAAACGGCCGAACACTTCATCGGAAGATAGCGGAATCCCGTTGCCCAGGCGCCCCGGCACAACCTGGAACTGCAGGCTGGCGTCAACGACGCGGCCGCCGAACAGGTTCTTCAGCACCCAAAGGCGGGCGTTTCGCGCGGAAAACCAGGGCCACAACTGCTTGACATGCGAGACCGGCATGTCGTGGACGTTGAAGGCAACGGATATGCCCGGCACCTTTGCCTCAACGAACTCGACCGACGCCGTGCCCAGCGCCTCGCTGGCTCCCCCGGACCTGATCCCGATCTGCTCGGCCACGAGCTTATGGCTCCTGGTCTGGTAGACGCCGGCGACGCGGGCGATGAAATCCAGCGCAGGTTCAGATGATTCCAAAGGCGCCAGCGTCGAACGGTCGCTGGTCAGGTCGTAGCGATAGGACGGCTCCTCGCCCGTTGTTCCAGTCGCCGGCTTCGGCCCGATCGAACCGGCGAAATCGAACGTCGAGCGACCGGTCCTCACCTGCAGCCTGTCCACCTGTATCTTGTTGGCGCCGGCGACAAGCGTCGCATCGAGATCGACATCGGCTGGAAGCATCCCCGCACGCGGGCCGAGATCGAGCACGGAGCCGGCGAGCGACAACGAGGCCGTCAGCCGCGACGCGTTCTCGCCGGATCCTTCCGATCCCGCCAACTTCAAGGCAATCGCGCCCAGCTTCCCGCCTGGCGCTGCCGCGGCCTTGCCGGCCTCCGCCATCTCGACGCTCGCATCCAATGCCGTCACGAGCCGCGTCGTCGTATCGCGGGTGGCTGTGGCAGCGACGGTGAGTGCCCTGCCGTCGACATCCGCGTAGGATGAAAACTCCATGCCGCCCGGCCCCGACTGCGCAACGGTGGCGTCGGTGATCCGGACCAGTTTGACCGCGCCGGCCTCAGGCAGAACGAGGTCGACATTGCTGAGGTCGATCTGGCGCATCGAATCCACCTGCACCGTGTCGAGCGCGCGGTTGAGGTTGGCAAAGACCGCATCGGATAGTCTTTCCGGATCGATGAGGCCGTCGTCATTGCGCAGCGCCGCCGTCCAGTCGCCAGCAGTCGGGATCGCCGCCATCATGATGCGCGCGTCGGAAATCCTGGCGCTGGTGAGCCGCACCTCGCCGGAAAGCAGCGGTATCAGCCTAATGCCGAAGCGGACCCGTCCGGCATCGGCCATCGGCTTGCCGTCGGCGGTCTTGAGGCTGACGTCGCTGACCTGCAGCGCGATGAAGCTCGATCCGTCGAGCGTGAGACGGGCCGGTCCGACCGCAACATCGACGTCGACGCCGGCCAATTTCTCGATGGCTATTTCCGCCTCGGTCCGCAGCCGCTCGGTGCCGAAACCGGAAATGCCGATCGCATACACAGCGACAACGGCCAGCAGCACGAGGGCCACAAGGCCGGCAAACAGCCGTGCAAGAACACGAACGCCGCGGCCGATCGACGCTTGGCCGAGCGGCGGCACGCGGCACGCGGACGGGAAGGCCCCCAGGTCGGTGATCTCATCACGCCTGAATCTGATCTTCTCGTGCTGCGGCTGCTCCTGATCCACGCAATTTTCCGTTGAACGAACTCGACCGGTGGACGAATCCCGGTTTGACATTATATCGATGCGGCTTGGCGCGTAACCACAAACAAGGGCATCGATATGGCTGATCTCGACGTCGGCGAGCTTGCGCCGCAATTCGAACTTCCCCGAGACGGCGGCGGATCACTCAACCTCGCGGCATTGCTGGGAAAGCCGGTCGTACTTTACTTCTATCCGCAGGACGACACCACAGGCTGCACCAATGAGGCGATCGGCTTTTCGCAGTTGAAGCCGGAATTCGAAAAGCTCGGTGCCGTCGTGATCGGCCTGTCGCCGGACAGCGTCCGAAAAACACGACAAATTCAAATCGAAATACGGCCTCACCGTCGATCTTGTCGCCGACGAGGAGCGCAAGGTGATCGAAGCCTATCGTCTGTGGGTCGAGAAGAAGCTTTATGGCCGCCGCTATATGGGCGTCGAGCGTGCAACGTTCCTGATCGGCAGCGACGGACGAATTGCCAGGATCTGGCGGAACGTTCGCGTCAAGGGCCACGCCGAGGCGGTGCTGGAGGCGGTGCGGGCGCTTTGACGGCAGCCAACGTGAGGCGTGAGACGCGCAAAATCTGCGCCTCACGCTAATTCGGGCACAACACATGGGTGTAAGGCGTTGCGCGCAAGCAACCGACCGTTAACCTTAATGATGTGTAATCAGGCTTGTCGTTTGGTGTCGTAACGAAAGCTTGGTCCCGTGAACGTAGCCAGTCAGTCAACGGTCTTTGGCAGGCGCAAGGAGCCCCACACGGTCATTATCGCCCGGGGCAACGAGATAAGGCATTTTACCATACGGCCATGGGTTGCCGCATTTTGCGGCTCCGCGCTGGCAGCGATGGCCATAGGCTATCTGCTGGCGACCTCCTACCTCGTGCTGCGCGACGACCTGATCGGCGCGACCACGGCGCGGCAGGCGCGCATGCAGCAGGCCTATGAGGACCGCATCTCCGCGCTACGCGCCCAGGTCGACCGGATCACCAGCCGCCAGCTTCTCGACCAGCAGCTCATGGAAACCAAGGTTGGCGAACTGCTGGAGCGACAGACCCAGCTCAGCCTGCGCCATGGCCGCCTCGGCCCGATCCTCGAACGCACCGGGAGCGACGTCGGAGCGCCACCTGCGTCCGCAAAGCCGGACAAACGCGCCGGCGGGACCGACGCCCAGCCGCAGGCCTATTCGGTTGCCAGCGTCGGCGCCAGTCTTGGCGGTGGCGACACCAGGCCGTTCTCCTTATGGTCGACCCGCTCCGATCCGCTGCCGAGCGACACGGCGGCCGATCGTGCCGACAGACTGTTCGTGTCGATCAACGAGTCGCTCAAGGCCATAGAGAGCCAGCAGCTCACCCGCATCACCGCGCTTGCCGACAACGCCTACAGAAACGCCGATGCGATTTCACAGGCGCTTGAGGCGGCTGGCCTGCCGGTCGACAGCGATTTCGGCAAGAGCGATGCCGGCGGTCCGCTGATACCGCTCGACAGTTCGATGATGTTCGACAGCAAGGTAAGAGAACTTGACGAGGCGCTGGACGCGCTCGACCGCCTGAAGACCGAGGCGCGACGGCTGCCGCTCGCCAATCCTGCCCCCGGCCGTTCGGTCACCAGCCCATTCGGCGTGCGCACCGACCCGCTCCTCGGCACCGCCGCGCTGCATTCGGGGATGGATTTCAGAGCGCCGACCGGAATGCCCGCCAAGGTCACGGCGCCCGGTGTCGTCGTCAAGGCCGGCTGGAACGGCGGCTATGGCCGCATGGTCGAGGTCGACCATGGCAATGGCTTTGCGACGCGCTATGGGCATCTCAGCAAAATCAGCGTGACCGTCGGCGAGAGGCTCAACGCCGGCGACGTCATCGGCAAGACCGGCAGCAGCGGCCGCTCAACCGGCCCGCATCTGCATTACGAGATCCGCCACAATGGCGAAGCCATCGACCCGCTGCGCTTCCTGAGGGTCGGCAAGAAGGTCGCACAGTACCTCTGATCTAATTCCCTGGCATTAGTTGCAGCCTATAGGTTGTACCTGCTTTTTGGGGCTGGCGGGACAGTACCCCCTCTGTCCTGCCCTCTTTGTCAAAAATTGGCATCTCCCCCACATGGGGGGAGATCGGCGGTCGTCCCGGCTTTCGCCAGTCTCCAACGTTTCATGAATGAGCACCGCGCCGAAGCTGCCAATCTCCCTCCTTGTGGGGAGGATGTCCGGCAGGACAGAGGGGGGCACTAAGGAACGCTACATAACCGGGATCCCGCGCAAAATTATTTTTGAATTCCATTTGACTGAATAAATATTCGGTGCGAACCTTATGTTTCCTAAGGGCGCAAGACATGGCACTGCGGGGGACCAATCAGGAATTCGGGCGGCCTTACAACAGGCGCATCGTCCTCGAATCCATCCGCCTCCACGGCCCGATCACTCGCGGCGACATTGCCAGGCGGGTCGGGCTCACCGTGCAAACGGTGTCGACCATCGTTCGCGAGCTGGAAGAACATGGCTACGTTCTGTCCATGCGCGAAGAGCCGCGGGGGCGCGGGCTGCCTCCGGCGACCCTGCGGATCAACCCGGAGGGCGGCTACGCCGTCGGCATCCACGTCACTCCCCTCGGCATCAATGCGGCGCTGATCAATTTGAGCGGTGACGTGATCGAGAGCACCTACCGCGAGGCTCCCAGCGCAACGCCCGACCATGCCTTCGAGCTGATCGGCGCGATGGTGCTTGAATTGACCGGATTGCGCCCTGGCGGTCGCGTTCTCGGCATCGGCATGGCGCTGCCCGGCCCTTTCGGCGTGGAATCGATGAGCTTTATCGGCCCGACGACGATGACCGGCTGGAAGGACGTGGCGCTTCGGGAACGGCTGGAGGCCTCGACCGGCCTGCCCGCGTTTTTTGAGACCGACATGGCGGCCGCGGCAATGGGCGAGCGCCTGTACGGCCTCGGAGCGGGATATTCCGAATACTACTATCTCTATTTCGGTGTCGGTCTTGGCGGCGTTATGGTGCATGACGGAAGCGCCTTGCGCGGCGCCTGGGGAAATGCCGGCGAAATCGGACACATCCCTGTCGTGCCGGTTGGCGAGCCGTGCCCCTGCGGCAATCGCGGCTGCCTCGAAAGATACCTCTCGCTCGAGGCGCTGCGGCGCCGGAACATCAGCGACGCCGATTGGGTTGATGAAGTCGGGCCGATCTTCCGCATCGCCCTCACCATCATCGAGAACCTGTTCGATCCCGAAACCATCATCCTCGGCGGACTTGCGTCCACCGATTTGCTTGAACGGCTGGCCGGTTCGGTTGCGAACCTTCCCAACTCGGTCTCGGCGCGAGGAGACCGCACGACGCCCCGTGTCACCGTCGCACGCGGCGGCCAGCATGCGGTGTTGCGCGGGGCCGCAGCACTTGCAGTTTCCGGAGTGCTTTCGCCGCGCTTCGGCCAGATATTCACCGCCGAGCGCGAACGCGGGCGAGACATCCTGCAAGGCAAGGGGATCGCGGCATGAGCGGAGCTCAGCCTGGCATGATCGGAACTCAGCCTGGCATGAGCGAACCCCTGCTGGTGCTCGACAACGTCACCAAGAACTATGGCGCCATCGAAGCGCTCAAGGGCATCAGCTTCTCGATCGGCAAGGGCGAGGTGGTGGCGCTTCTGGGCGACAACGGCGCCGGCAAATCGACACTGGTCAAGATCATCGCCGGCGGGCTGGAGCCTACCTCCGGCCGCATGCTGTTCGAGGGAAAGGAATTCCTCGCCAAATCTCCCGCCGAGGCCAAGGCCGCGGGGATCGAGACCGTCTACCAGGACCTCTCGCTTTGCACCAATGTCGACGTGGTCGCCAATTTCTTCATGGGCCGCGAGATCACCAGGAAATTTCTTGGCGTTCCCGTGCTCGACGAACCCGCCATGGAGCAAGTGGTCAAGAAGGCGCTGACCAGCGCCGGCACGCGCATCCCCTCGCTCAGGACCAATGTCGAGCATCTCTCGGGCGGTCAGCGACAGGCTATCGAACTCAACCGATTCGTGCATTTCGGCGGCAAGCTCGTGCTTCTCGACGAGCCGTTCGCAGCACTCGGTGTCGAGCAGACGCGGCGCGGTCTCGACATGATCCGCCAGGTGGCGAGCCAGGGTATCGGCGTCGTCATCATTACTCATATCATGCAGCAGGCCTTTCAGGTCGCCGACCGGATCGTTGTGATCCGGCAAGGTGTCGTGGCGGGCGATGTCGCGCGCAACAAAACAAGTCCCGACGCGGTGATCAACATGATCACCGGAGAGACGCTTGCCGGTGCCGGACCGGCTGGCTGAGGGACAAAATGAGGGGTCCGGCGCAAAAGGAGCGAACGACATGAAGAAAATACTTCTTGCTGTCTTCGGTATCCTGGCACTGGCCTTTGCCACGCTCACGCCGGCATTCGCCCAGTCCAAGGGCACCGTCTACTATATGGTGCCGACGCTACTCGACGAGTTTCAGACCGGCTCGGTGAGCGCTCTGGAATTGTTCCTGAAGCAGGTCGGCTACGAGATGAAAACGCTGAACGCCGATAACAAGACCGACGCTCAGCAATCGCAGATGAACGACGTCATCGCGCTCAAGCCGTCGGCGATCATTCTCGCCGCCGTCGATTTCAATGCGTTGAAGCCGTCCATCGAGGCCGCCCGCGCCGCCGGCATCCCGGTGGTCGAATTCGACCGCCAGATCACCTCGACACCCTCCGACTTCACATCGGTGGCCGGAACCGTCGAGATCGGCTACGTCGCCGCCGACCAGGCCGAGAAGCTCTTGAAGGCGAAGAACGGCTCGGTGAAGGGGAAAATCCTCCAGGTGCTCGGCGATCCTGGCGATCCCTACACGCTCGATATCCAGAAGGGTTTCGAGGAGAAGATGAAGGCATTTCCGGACGTCAAGATCATCTCGGTTCCGGCCATGCAATGGGAAGCCAGCAACGCCGGCACCATCGTTGCCGACCAGATGCTCGCCAACCCGGATATCGACCTGATCTTCAGCCACGCCGCGCATCTCTCGGTCGCTGCCGTCGCCTCGCTCGAGGCCGCCGGCAAGAAACCGGGCGACGTTATGCTGATGAGCTCGAACGGTGCGCCGGTCGGCCTCGACCTGATCCGCAAGGGCTGGCTCAATGTCGAAGTCGAGCAGCCGCTCTACGCTCAGGCCGCCGCCGTCGCCATGTTCATGGACAAGGTCGTCAACAAACAGGAGATCAAGCCGGGAGAGTACGAAGTGCTCGGCCTGAAGTCGACCGTGACCAAAGAAGCCTGGGGGCCGAACATCAAGATCCCCGGCGCTGCGATCACCAAGGAAAATGTCGATAACCCGGCCTTCTGGGGCAATATGAAACCGCCCTCGGACACGGTGAAGCCGATCGAATAGCAAGGTCCCCTGGGGCTTCGGGCCAAGCTGGCCCGGAGCCTAACCGCTGCAGCCCGGCACGTCAGAACGAACGCGCAGGGACGCTGCAGCAATTTTCAATCCGCGCACGATCCCGGAAAAATCGATTCGGTTTTCGGGGTCATGCGCCAGCCGGATCAGCACATGAATCCCCGCACGCGCCACGCCCTCGAGTTCGCCCTCGACAACCTCGTCTGGTTCATGCTGGTCTTCGTGCTGGTGGTCTTCTCCATTTTCATTCCAAACTATTTCCAGCTCGGCATCTTCGCCAACATCATAGAGGCGTCGAGTGTGCTTGGTGTCATGTCGATCGGCCTGGCGCTGGTCATCATCACTGGACACATGGACCTGTCGGTCGAGTCCGTGGCGGCGCTCGGCGCCATGGCGGTCGGCATCCTGTTCTGCTCGGCGGGTATCGGCCTTGGCGTTCAGTTGCACCCGGAATGGCTGATGGTTCCGGTTTCGCTGCTGCTTGCCCTGATTGTCGGCGGCATCATCGGCGTCATCAACGGCTATTTGGTCGTGAAAGTGAAGATGAGTGCTTTCATCATCACGCTCGCGTCCTACATCTGGGTGCGCGGCCTTGTGCTGGTTATTTCCGGCGGCCGCTCTGCGCAGGACCTTGCTCCGGCGATCCGCTGGTTCGGCATTCAGCGGCTCCTTGGCCTCCCCCTCACCGCCTGGATCGCCATTTCGTGTTTCGTGGTCTTCTCGCTGATTATGGCCAAGACACCGTTCGGCAGGCATCTCGTCATGATCGGTGGCAACGAGACCGCAACCTTCCGCGCCGGCATCCGCGTGAACCGCAACCTCGTCATTGCCTTTGTTCTCGCTGGCGCCATAGCCGGCCTTGCCGGCTGGCTGCTGGCGATCCGCACCTCCGGCGCCACCGCCAATCTGGGCGTCGGCCTGCTGTTCAACGCCTTCGCCGCCGTCGTCATCGGCGGTGTCAGTCTGAAGGGTGGCGTCGGCACTTTGCCCGGCGTCTATGCCGGTGTGCTTTTGCTGTCGGCCATCAACACGGCGATCAACCTCATGGGCCTGCCGGCCAACTTCACCCAAGTGATCCACGGCATGCTCGTGCTCGCCGCCGTGCTGCTCGACGCATTCAAGCAAACCATTCGCCAGAGGCTGGCATGACTGGCCGTCTCGAAAACAGGGTCGCGCTGATCGTCGGCAGTGCGCGCGGCATCGGCAAGGGCATCGCACAACGCTTTGCCGAAGAGGGCGCAAAGCTGGTCCTGGCCGATACCGAGGTTGAGGCCGGGCAAGCGACCGCGGACGAACTCGGCGCCGCCTTCATTTGTACCGACATCTCGCAGATAGCCGATGCAGAGGCCGCCGTGGCGCTGGCCCTCGACCGTCACGGCCGTCTCGACATCCTGGTCCAGAATGCCGGAATCTACCCCTGGCAGCTCATCGAGAACACCAGTCCGGACGACTGGGACCGGGTCATGGCCGTCAATCTGCGCGGCACCTTCAATGCCACTCTTGCCGCGCTGGCGCCGATGAAGGCGCAGCGCTTCGGGCGCATGCTCTACACCTCGTCGATTACCGGCCCGCACGTCACCAGCCCCGGTCACGGCCACTACGCCGCCAGCAAGGCCGGCATCAACGGCTTCATCCGTTCGGCGGCGCTGGAATTCTCCGGCTACGGCGTCACTGTCAACGGCGTTGAGCCCGGCAACATCCTCACCGAAGCAATCCAGATGCACCGCGGCGCGGCCTATATCAAGAACATGCAGGATTCCATTCCACTCGGCCGGCTCGGCAGCCCGCGCGACGTGGCCAATGCCTTCCTGTTCCTCGCCTCGGACGATGCCAGCTACATCACCGGCACGACCATCGTCGTCGATGGCGGCCAATTGCTGCCCGAGGGCAAGGATTTTCGGCTCCTTCCGCCGTGATCCTCGATTTCGGTGACGGTTTTTCCTGCGGCCGGCAACAACAGCCGATCATCCGGCACTTGCCATGATCTGTCTGAAGACCGGTGATGCGGGCAAGGACGCGACCGGCCGCGAAGACGACCCGGATCTACTCGGGCCTTCACCATCTCCTACCAGGTCCTCCAACCCGATCTGGCCTTCGTCATCGATGATCCCGAGGGTGCCTGCGGCTATCTCCTTGGCGCAGCCGACACAAATTCCTTCAATGCCAGCCTGGCCGCAAAGTGGTATCCCGACCTTCAAGCACGCGTGGCCGACCCTGGACCCGATAGCTCCCGTTGGCGCGGCAGCGATTGGGCGCGGCATCGGATCCATCATCCCGATTTTTCTGTCCCGCAAGCGCTCGCCGTCTATCCCTCGCAAGGCCATATCGACCTGTTGCCGCAGGCGCGCGGAAAAGTCATCGGCAGGCGAGCGATGGTCTTTCTCGATCAGCGCCTTGCCGCCTGCGGCTCAACCGGGCTTTGCCTTGAAGTCATGCGGCGGAATATTGACGCGCTGAACTTCTACAAGGCTGTCGGGTTCAGGGCTGAGGCCTCGCCAGACGTTCCGCGACGCCGACGAAGCAAGGCCGCGCCAATGCACGAGGTTCGCTACCAAAACTTTAACATCGGTTTACCCGAAGTTGGTACAGCAACGCTGGTTTCATCCCTTCAAGCAAAGAGACTGCCCTTGCCGCAACACCACAGCTCTCCTTTGGTCCGGAAACGCGGTGGACGGGACTCCGGTGCCGGGAGCCGCGTTTGAGCGTCATTCGCGCCCTTGAAAGTGCCGATCTTCCGGCAGTCGCGGGCATGTTTCAACGCGTGCTGCGCAAAGAACGGACCGAAGCGCCGGCCGCGCTCATCGAATATATGAGACGGTTTTATCTGGAGGCGCCGGGTTGCGGAGGCGATCTGCGGTCGCTTGTCCATGTCAACGACGCCGGCCGCGTCTCTGGGTTTGTCGGCGTTCACGTATTGCCGATGCAGTTCAGCGGCCGACAATTACGAGCCGCCATTTGCAGCTCGCTCATGGTCGAGGATCATGAGCGCGACCCGATGGCCGGCGCTCGCTTGTTGAAAGCTTATTTGGATGGTCCGCAGGACATCTCCTTCAGCGAGACGGCCAATGATATCTCCACGAAGTTGTGGACCCGGCTGCGCGGCGTGGTCCTGCCGCAATACAGCCTTGACTGGGTACGCGTAATGCGGCCGTCGACCTTTGTGCTCGGCCTTTCCGCCAGTCGCATGAAGCTTGTCCGAATGCTCAGTCCGTTTGCCCACGCCCTCGACCGATTTTATTGCAGACGAATGAAGTCGAGCGAACGACGCTGGTCCGGTGTGGCGGCGGACGGGGCAGGCCACGGAGCCTTTCGGATGTCCGAAATCGACAGTCACACATTTGCCAAGCTGATCGAACCGTTGACCGCCCAGTTCGCCCTGCGCCCGGCTTGGGCGGAAGGCCTACTCGATCATATCCTGACCGATGCGGCACAAAAGACGGATCTGGGCGAGCTTGTTTACGTTTCCGTGACATCGCCAGTCGGCACCAATGTCGGCGCATTCGCCTATCACGCACGGACGGGTGAAATCGGTCGCGTGTTGCAGATCCTCGCCCTCCCCGGCCAGGCGGGTCCCGTCATCGACTGCCTGATCGATCATGCCACCGTGCGCGGCATCAGCGGCCTGCGCGGACGCATTCAACCTGCACTTCTGGAAGCAATGCTTGGGCGACGCATAGCTTTCCTGACCGTTGCCTCGACCGTGGTGCATTCACGCGATCCCGAGCTTTTGGATGCCATGAAGAACTCACAAGCTTTCCTGAACGGGCTTGCGGGCGAGCAGTGGAGCCAGTTGATCGGCGGCCGCTTCACCTGAAGCGCTCGCCGTGGCCGGGTTGGAGAGGCAGGTCAGGTACCGACTTCCTCAACCTCATCAACGAGTTGCGGGCGCAGGTGCAGATAGCGCGTGGCTTTTCGCTTGGCGGTGATGTCTGCCCAGACGCGTTCCACTTGTGAGGCGTCTAGTCCCGCCGCCTGCCCGACCACTTCGGCCGCCACGCCTTTGTTGAGGCCGCAAAGGCAAATATCCATGCGGTCATAGGGAAGCGAGAAGTAAAACTCCTCCTGCGTCTGCGCCAGCGAGTAGGTATCGGTGGTAGGCGGCCGGTTGCGGATTTCCTCGGGAACGCCGAGATAGGCCGCCAGCGCATAGACCTGCGTTTTATAGAGATGTGCGATCGGCTTGACGTCGGCCGCGCCGTCACCGTTCTTGACGAAGAATCCCTGATCGTATTCCAGCCGGTTCGGCGTTCCAAGAACGGCGAAGTTCAGCCGATCGGCATGATAGTATTCGATCTGCTTGCGGGTGCGCTGTTTCATGTTGGTGGCAGCGACGATCCCGAGATAGACCGGGAGCGGCATTCTTATTTTCGTCTGCTTGCCCTTGGGGTCCTGCACCACCAGCGACGAAATATTGTAGCCCTCACTCTCGAGGGCGTTCGCGATCACGATCTTCGAGGCCCAGCCTTCGCTGTATTCTGGGACCAATTCGCGGATGAAGGCGTCGCGACGCTGGTAGCAGCCCATGGCGCGCAGGGTCGGTCCGATATCCTCCACAATAGCCTCGACACCGAACGTGTCGGCGACAAGGCGGCCGAGCCGCAGACTTTCCGGATCGGAATCGTTTTCCGGCATGAACAGGCACAATACATTCTGAGGCCCGACGGCGCGCGCTGCCAACGCCACCGAAACGCTTGAATCGATCCCGCCGGAAAGACCGAGCGTGAGGCCCCGCTTGCGAATACCGCGCAACTGCTGGCGCAAAGCGGTCACGATCCTGTCCGTTTCGGCGCCGGGGTCGATCGCCAGAGCCTGCGCCAGAATGGCCTGCGCGTCCTCGCTGGGGCGAACACTCATTGCGCGGCCTCCATCATCTCTGCAGCAAGCCGGCGGCTGACCTTGCCTGTATCCGTCTTTGGCAATTCCGAGCGGAACTCGATGACCTTGGGAACCATGAAATCTTCGAGATGACGCGCGCAGTGGCGCATGACATCCTTTTCGCTGAGCGTCGGATCCGAGCGGATGACAAGTGCGCCGATCGCATGCCCAAGCACGGGATCCGGCACGCCGACGACAACAGCCTCCGCGATGCCCGGATGGGCGTGAAGCACGGCTTCCACTTCCTTCGGAGCCACCTTCTCTCCCCGCGTCTTTATGATGTCGTCCTTGCGCCCGACGAAATAGAGAAAGCCGTCCTCATCGGTCCTGAACAGATCGCCGGTGTAGAGAACCTTCTCCCAAGGGTTCGGGCCAGGCCGCAGTGTCCGTTCGGTTGCAGCTTCGTTGCGCCAGTAACCCTGCATGACATGCGGCCCGCGAATGACCAACTCACCCGCAACGCCCGATGGCACTCGCTGCCCGTCCTCGTTGACGACGAAGGCTTCAGTGTTCGGAATGGCTATTCCGACCGATCCCGGCCGGCGATCGAGCTCCTCGGGCGGCAGATAGGTGCAGCGCTTGCACTCCGTCAGGCCATACATCGAATACAGCCTGACACCGGGAAAAAGGAAGCGCAGACGTTCTATGTGCGCCTGCGGCAACGCCGCCGCCGTATTCGAAATATAGCGAAGGCTGGGCAGGAAACCCGGCGTCAGGTCACGCATCTGCAGGATCATCGCTGCCATCGTGGGCACGAGCGGAAGACCGGTGACGCCCTCCTCGCGGATACGTTCAAAGACCGCTTGAGGAAAAGCGAAGGACTTTTCGAGCACGAGCGTGGCGCCGAGCCTGACAGCCATCAGCAACTGATAGAGGCCATAATCGAAGGCGAGCGGAAGAACATTCAAAATGATGTCGTCTGGCGCGTTGCGCAGATAGTTGGTGATGGAGTCCGCGGCCGCGTCGCTATTGCGGTGCGACATCATCACGCCCTTGGGCCGGCCCGTTGAGCCCGAGGTGTAGATGAGCATGGCCAGATCGACGTCGATGCCGCCGTGGTCGATCTCACTGGCTTCGAGCGTCAGGCAGTCGGCCAGGGATGTCGCACCTGCCGGGTATTGGTTATCGGCACCAGCGGTGGAAGCCACGAAGATGCCGGTCTTGCCGCTCGATCCGCACGCCTCCGCGACAACGGGCATCAGTTTTGCTTGCGTGAGGATCGCCGCAGGGTCGCAATCAGCGATGATGTAGGCAAGCTTTTCGGCCTTGGTGGATGCGTTGATCGGACTGAACGTCGCCCCTGCCTTGAGGACCGCGAAAATCGAAACCGCGGCCTCCCAGCAATTGTCCATGAAGATCAGGACCCGGTCGTTGCGCCTGACGCCGTTCGCGAAAAGGGCGGCGGCCAGGCGGCTCGAAAGATCGTCCAGTTCTTCGTAGCGCAGCCTTTTGTCCTTGGTGATCAATGCCGTTTTGGCGGGATGGGCAGCGGCCTTGGCGGCCAGGAGATGTTCGATCCGCATGGACGCTCCTCGCTGACTGCACCTACGCTGCCAGCGCTTCTGCTCTCGCCTTGATGAAGGACGAGAGGCGTTCAATCGAATCCAGATTGGCCGGCACAACGTCGGAATCGACCATCGCTATGCCGAAATCGTCTTCGATGAATGCCACCAATTCCAGCACGGCGGTCGAGTCGATGATGTCGTTCTCGATCAGCGAGTCCGTATCTGCAAGCTGGAATGATTTGTCGCCGAACAAGAAGTTGTCGACGATAAACGTTCTGACCTTGTCCTTGATTGTAACCATTTTACTTCCTTCCCTCTCAAGCTGCTCGTGCTGCGCCGACCTCTTGGCCGGTGAAATTCTTCTGCCACAGCTGCGTCGACAAAATGCCGACAAAGGCCGCGTTGTCGCGAAACCCGGATACTGGCTGAGTGCGGCATTTCTCATGGAGGCTCGCCACCGCCTTGAAGTTGAACAGTCCGCCGGCAGCGATGCTCGCTTCGCTCAAGCAGTCGCGTACATAATCCAGTTCTCCGGCTCCAACAAAGGAGCTTGCGTCCGGGGCTCGGTAAGGTTGTTTGGTGCGCTCCCGGATCGCCGTCGGAAGCAGCTGCTTGGCTGCCTTGCGCAGTATGTGCTTTTCCAACAATCCCTTCAGCTTCATCTCCGGCGGTAGTCTTGCCGCGAATTCCACCAAACGAGGATCGAGGAAAGGGAAACGTCCTTCGATACCATGCGCCATGGCCATGCGATCGCCTTGGCTGGAGAGGATATAACCCGGCAGAAGGAAGCGGGTTTCGAGATATTGTGCCTGATGCAGTGGATGCCACAGCGAAAATGCTTGCGGCAACCGGCTGACTAGGTCCTCGGCCGCGTCATAGCCCTTCAAGGCCGCACGCAGGTCACCGGAAAAGAAGATCTTCGCCGCAGCCGTGGTCTTGAAGCGCGGCCGATGCGAGAATAGCGGATCGTTGAGGGCAGTGTTGCTGGTGCCAAAGAATGCGGACAGGTACTCCACAGATTGCTGTTGCAGACCCGGCAGATAGGGATAAAGCCTGCGGAACAGCTGTGGCCTTATGCGCGATGCCGGCTGACGTCCGCAGAATCGGCGAACACGCGCTTCCTTAAAGACATCGTAGCCTGCGAAGACCTCGTCGGCGCCCTCGCCGGTCAGCACGACCTTCAGGCCAGCCTGGCGGACCAGGCTGGACAGCTGGTAGAGAGGCGCCGGGGCCGTGCGGATGATCGGCCGCTCGGCAAAGCGGATGACTTCCGGAAAGACACGAGCGATATCGCCGGGACGGCAGGCGATGGCTCGATGATGGGTGCCAAGTGCAGAAGCCATCTCGGTCTGGAAGGCGCTTTCGTCGTGCTCGGTGCTGTCGAACGTTACGGAAAATGTCTGCAGCCTCCGAGGAGTCATGCCGGCGGCAAGTGCCGAAACAAGGGATGAATCGAGCCCGCCCGAAAGATAGGAGCCGACCGGCACGTCGGCCCGCATGCGAAGTCTCACCGCATCGGTCAAAAGGGCCTGCAGTTCCTCGGCCGCGTCGTCCTCGTTCGTGACTTTCGACGGCTGGTCCCGATGCGGATAGTCCAGGTGCCAATAGCGTTTGACCGTGACTTGACCCTGTGTCGCGATCATCACGCTTGCCGGCTCCAGCTCGTGGATATTGTGGAAAGCCGTGCGCGGAGCAATCGGCGCCCAAAGCGTAAATATCTGATCGAGTGCAAGCGGATCGATTTCGGCCGAGACGCCGGGGACCTTCAGCAGGGCTTTGATCTCCGAGGCGAAGTAAAGCACTCCGTCCTTGCTCGTGTAGAACAGCGGCCGAACACCCATTCGGTCTCGTGCAAGCACCATGCGCCGATGCCTGTTATCCCATATCGCGAAGGCGAAATCACCGTTCAGGAGAGGCAGGCAGTCCTCGCCCATCTCGTCATACAGCTGCAGGATGACCTCTGTGTCGCTCGACGTGCGGAAGCGTCGGCCCTTGGCTATCAGCCCTTCGCGCAATTCCACGTAGTTGAAAATCTCGCCGTTGAACGCAATCGTCAAATTGCCTGACACGTCGGACATCGGTTGCTGGCCATCACCGATCCCGATCACGGACAGCCGCGCATGCCCGAGTCCAGCGTCGGGTGCTACAAATTTCCCTTGCTCATCCGGCCCGCGATGGGCGATCGCAGCTGTCATGCGCGCAAGCAAAGCTTCCGCATCCCGGATCGAACCGAAATAGCCCCCGAATCCGCACATTGCTACAACTCATATATCAGTAAGGCGCGAGACGTAACCTCAATAATTTCCTCAAGCGTTAACCGGATAATCTCGGGTATCACATGGTTAACAACAATTAAAAACAAATGTACTTTTTTATATTTTATTGTTTCGTCATACAGAGAAGTATATTTCAATGCTAAACGCAACTTTTGTTCGAGCAAGGGCGGCGCAGTCGATCCGCTCTGGTGAAATCTTGGACGCGTTGATATTCGAATTGACCGGCGGAGATGTCCGCAGGGAAAGGAGGGGTATTTCCGCCGGCTCAACTGGAACCTGGAAGAGTCATTTGGGTTCCCAGTGCTGCCTGACGCCATCCGGCCCTGATCTGTTCCCGTTTAGCCCGCAACAACCCTGAGATCGTGTTTGGTAGCCGGTCCCCGTGATACCATTCGGCCGCATGGCCTGTGTTCTATCGCCTTGACCGACTGGGCGCGCCGCATGGCTTCTAGGCATCGTTGACAGATGGCGTGCCATTAGGAACGACACCAAGACGCTGGGCGATCTACGGCATTGCAACCGCGGGTCGCATTTTTCCAAATAGAGCCGCAAACATGTTGGGATGGCGAGTAAAACAACTGATAGTTTCCACTGTGCTGGCCGTTGGCCTGGGCACTTCTTACTCAACTGCGTTCGATTTGGATGCGGTCGAGCGTCTCAGGTCCAAGCCCACATGCGCAGACTGCGACCTATCGGGCGCCAGCATAACGGGGAGCTATCTGCCGGGCGCGATCCTGACCAATGCGAACCTGACGGGCGCCGACCTCAAAGAAGCAAACATGAATGGTGCGGACCTTAGCGGTGCGAATCTCTCCGGCGCGGAACTATCTGGCGCCAGCCTAAATTACGCGAACTTGTCTGGCGCGAATCTGTCGAATGCGAACCTATCGAAGGCGAGCCTTTCTGGCGCAAACCTGTCAAATGCGAGCCTGTCAGGAGCGGTCTTGATTGGCGCAAGCCTAAGGGGCGCGCGCCTTGCGCAAGCTCAGCTGGCGGGCGCAAACCTGGAGGGAGCAAACTTGCATTTGGTGCTAAACTTAGATGCGGCGCTGCTTGTGGACGCGAAACTTTGCAACACAACAATGCCGGACGGCCGCATAGATAACAGAGGCTGCTAGGTGTTTAGTCCCGGCATTTGAGGGAGAGCGGGTGCCGTTTTGGATTTGCCTCCGAGTTCAATGAACCCGGAGGTGACTTCTGGGCGGAAGTTATTGATTTTATGGTGGGCGATGACGGGCTCGAACCGCCGACATCTTCGGTGTAAACGAAGCGCTCACTCCTCAGGGGCAATCGTCACAAGCCGATATTACCTCGTAAAATCAACGGTATAACTCTCTGCCTACATAGCCAAAAGCTGACCGGATTGGTTGCTGTCACAGCACAGTCACACCGGAGCTAAGAACATGGCTACTCTTCGGAAGCGTAACGGCAAATGGCAAGTCCAAGTCAGACGCCAAGGCTTTCCCGTCCAATCCCGCTCATTCCTATCAAAGGCAGATGCCAACGAATGGGCCAGGACGATTGAGCGACAGCACGACAGACATGAACTCGGTCCCGACCGAAAAGCCTTGAAGTCGATGACCCTCGCTGCCCTTGTTGCCCGCTACAGAGATGAGGTCGTTCCCAAAAAGAAGGGTTCGGCTGTCGAAACGATCCTTTTGAACCGCTTCCTCCGCTATCCGATCTGTCAGAGGACGCTCTATGAGCTAAGCACAGCTGACTTCGCTGCTTACCGGGATCAGAGGCTAAGCGAACCCAAGCACAGGTCAGACAAGCCGGTCACCCCTAAGTCCCTCAAACGTGAGCTGTCTCCCCTCTCCCACATGTTTCGCCATGCGCTAGTCGAATGGGAGATTCCACTGAGGAACCCACTTGAAGGATTGAAGCTGAAAGTCACTGACAACAAGCGTGAAAGACGGCTTCATGCTGGCGAGCTTGAAAGGCTGCTAGAGGCGACGAAGAAGGGGAGAAACAAGCTTGTCGCTCCTATCATTCTGTTTGCCCTAGAGACGGCCATGAGGCGCGGCGAAGTACTGTCGATCCAGTTCCGCCATGTCGATTTCGAACGCCTCTCGTTGGAAATTCCTGAGTCAAAGTCGGGCTATTCGAGGTCAATTCCCCTGACGAGGCGAGCCGTTACGATCTTGAAGACTGTCCGGTGCGAAGACGCGAAGCCTACTGATCTAGCCTTTCCTGTCACGCCAATTGCTATGAGGCTTCAGTGGGACAGGCTAACGACGCGAGCAGGGATTGATGGTCTGAATTTCCATGACCTACGCCATGAAGCGATATCGCGCCTATTCGAGCTGGGACTAACCGTCCCGGAGGTCGCCTCGATTTCAGGCCACAGGACGGTTGCACAGTTGATGAGGTACAGCCATGCCAGTCAGGAGTCCGTAAGGGCAAAACTCATTGGCTATGACGGTCAGTCATCTAGGCGAGAGATTGCATCGTGGAAGCCTGCCTGACTATGCGTCGCACACTCAAACGCCAATGGCCTTTATAAGAAATCTCTGTAACCGCTCGACGGTCAGAAATGGGGCGCCTGTGCCGGCGAATAGAGAAGCAAGTTCGGAAAAACGCTGACGTAATGCTGACGAAATCGCCATATCCCAACTGGCGTCGTGACCTTTGATGGAAAACAAGCAATCAGACATCACTTCCGTTCTGGAAGTACGCACGATGCTGCCGAGTTTCAGCGCCCCAACCCTCGGCAACAAAATGCTTCCCTTAGGTGATCGTCGATAGACACGACCGTCATTTGGCAGCTCATAGCGTTCGACGATACGCCCATCTCGTAAACCGGTGGTGTGGACCATCCCAACTGCTGAATCGCATATCATTCTGTTTTTTCGAGCGATTGAGGCGTTTCCCCTAGTGATCCTCCAAGGCAAACCATCGGTTGCCAGCGGCGCTTGTTCGGCAAAGAAGTTCGAGGAATTGCCGGAACGTATTCGAGCCATATAAATAGAAGCGTCTACTCGGGGGAAATGACCGTATTCGGGACTCTTTGTTATGGAGAAATCATATTTTTCACGAAGTAAGGCACGCGCATCACGATCAAGATTACCATGCAATGTGGTTGTTGGCAAAATTGCCAATATCTCCCCGTGATCTGCCAAATGTTCTAGTGCCGTTATTATAAACGACATAGGCTTGCTACACCTTAACATGGAAAACCTCCCTCTCGGCTTGAACGGAATGTTCCCACCGCCAGAAAAAGGAGGGTTGAGTAATATAAGGCAGAATTTTTTTTCGTTTAATATCGAGCTTTTATTGATAAATTCAGAGTCAATAAAATCTAGCTCGTCCGTTGCGCTTGCTAAAGATTGCTTCTTGATCTCGTGCATCGAGGCTACATCGAAATCATTTGCGTACAAAAAAGCGTCCGTCCATCGAGCCCTAGCCGCACGAATGAGGCTACCATTCCCCGCAGCAAAATCCGCTATACGAACGGGTCGCCGGAGGCCGCAGTGGGAGAGCAGCGTCGATGCTAGCTCTGGAGACGTGTACTGCGCGTCACTTTGAGACCACCTACCGACCGGAGACATATTCTGACACGTAGTAGACATGGCACCGAGATGATCCGGAGGTTCGAGTAGGCTTGCGGACAGGGTGATCGTAGACGAGTTCTACATTGCTATTCGATAGCGCGAAAATTGCCGCACCTAAAGCGTGAGGTTTGGTGCCTATAAGGGGGACCTGCAATAAGCTATTGGGTGTCACCCTTCGAAATTCAGAGAGCAGTTCGGTTACAGAAAAAGGGCAAGCTGCATCTGCAAACCGGACGTTCTCCCATGCGCGCGTAGAATCTAGGGTCGTGGCGTTTCCTTGGTACGCGTGGAATGGGTATTCAGGATTGAAGCCAGGTACCCCCACGACCGGATAGACATTTCTGCCTTCAGGCTGAAGCGTTTCAACGATGTATCGAAATCGAGTGCCCTCGAAACCTAGCAATGGGACCATTATGGTCTCCATCTTGCGCCCGCTAATGAGCTTCGCAAACGACGGAATCGGAGAGATGCCGCGTATTCGCTCGCTAAGGTCAAAGAATTCGCTCGGTCGCGGATTGTTGGTTATCTGATATTTTTCGGGCTCAGCGTAGATACAACGAACCGATAATCCGAGTTCCATCCCTGCTCTGAGCAATGGCATCCAAGAGTGGTGACTCAGCCCAGTCAAGTCGATGAATACCGGTCTTCCTGCGACCTGGTGAAACAGCTCATAGAGGTCGGCTTGGCTATCGCCAGAAATTTTCTTCCCTAGGTTGGACCGCATCTCGAACCAAGAGATGCTATCATTCTCGACCACCTCCATCCGTTCAATCGCAGGGTCCGTTGTCCACTCATCAGGCAGTGCACTCCGCTCTTCCAAAAAGCCATGTAGCAATACGCTGCCTGCAGGCAATTGAAGCAGCGAGCTACGATCATAGATCTGCGAAGGCCTAGCTATCAGCATTTGCGCCGAGGTAGTAGTCGTCGAAGAGGCGGAGTTGGCGAGGTACCTCTTGATCAAAGAGAGGGGCGCGGTTTTTCAACAGTCGCCTGATCGTATCTTGGGGACGATCGACCATATGCAAAATGTCCTCTTCGGTCAGGTCAACTTTGCGCTTTCGCCGATGACTAAAATTGAAAAAAGGAGCGAAGATCGGGTGGGGCGAGTAGTCCCATTCCCTAGTGTCTGACTCAGTTGCCAACTTCGTTCCCGGAGAACGAACCAACGCCAGATGCATAACGCCGTACCGCAACAGACGGGTTGCAGCTTCGACGGTTTCCTTCGAAACTTTAGCGTTTGTCTTCAGATGAAACTGATTACACTCAGGGGATCCCCCAAAGGGGTTCATGGAGAGGATCTGAAAAAAACGACCTAACCCGAGCAGCAATTTCACCAGTTGCACGCCGTGGACTGTAACTCCCTCAAGCTCAGTAAGATATTGAAGGCCTACGTCCCTCGCGGCTTTTGTCTGATTTTCTACGCTAATGGGGACAGTTACAGGGTTATCTTCTGCCATATGCCGGGCTATGCTCTCTGTAACCAATTGTAGAAAAAATCTAATATTATTTCTCGATATTTTAGCAAAAACGTCTGTTCCGCAATAATACTTCGGTATCTCAGAACCCTTGCCCGTGATCGAAAACAAATATGCATACTTATAATTGTTATATCTATCCACCTGATGCTTGTCGCCATTTATGAAAAGGAATATATCCTTATAGGCTTCATCAAAATTATATTGATTAAACGCGAGGAAAACGTACATGTTAAGACCAGTTAACATTGAAAGCTTGTTAGATAGAGGCGATTTAGATAGAAAGTTACGGAACTCGAATATCTTGCTTTCTACTCCAAGAAGCTCTGCCTCTTTCTCAATCGAAATATCGGGGAGTAACGCGTCCAACGTTTTTTCTTCTAGGCCAGCGCTTCTATACCACATAGCCAAACGTGTCTCGCATACTTCTCTAGCGAATGCAGGAAATGTATCACTTAGACGGTTGTCAATATTGATTAGCTCATAGTCTGCTGGGCTCACTAGCTGTTCCGTAGGATTGAGTGTAGATTTTACACGCCACCCTAGGTCCCTTACCCCAATCTTAAATACGTAACCAGATCCAGCGTGTTTTATTAGCGTATTCAACACAATTTGCTGATAATCGAGGTAATTTTCAAATTCATCTAATATTATGTAGAAAAGCTTATTCTTAAAAAATTCAATTCGACCAATCTCTTTAATGATCCTGTCTATTGGGGCCTGAAGAAGCGACAGAGTTGGCAGATCCATAGAGCTGTTATTTATATAGAGCTCAAGCTTATTGCGCGAAATCTCGATACACTCTTTAAGCTTTGGTTGACAATCGATGTCATCATAACCAAATGATTTCGCTACTCTACCACAGGCATCCGGACCTAGAATGCTAACGTCGGAGCTATAGCTCTGGTGCCATTCAAGAGCCTCTAACAGCATCTCGCAAACTTCGATATTTACGTAGTGGCTGAACAATTTTCGCCATTCGTCCGGCGTTTTACCCGGACCCGTAAACGCCGTAATTCGATTTGTGTTTACCCTATGATACAAACCGATGAAGTTGTTCTTTGAGACCCTGGAAAAATCATTGTCAGCTAGAGCCAGCTGGCCCTCGTATGACATACATCTCAGGACAGTTGTCTTCCCGGTGCCTCGCCCTCCCACTAATACGCAAGGACGGTGGTCTATCAGCGATGGAAAATATGTCGGCTCATTGAAGAGGGAAAATAGCTTCTCCTGAAGCCACTCAGCTCGAAAGCTGCCAAATAGCTCCTTCAGTGATTTTGAGGTTGCAACTGACTCGGTCATGGGCCTCGTTTCATAAGCGGTCTCCAACCGTTTAGGGTGGAGAAGTATATGGGTAAACACGCATCCGGAATAGTGTCATGGAACCCGACCGACAGCCCGAGCTTGTGAAATCCACGCCAATCGTTCTCTCCTCCGTCATGGCAAACAAAGCCTGCGCGCTTTGCGGCAATCTTCAGGAAGTCGATCCCTTCAGACACGTTTAATCCTGCCCACACCAGCGAATTGGCGGAAGAAGCGTTGTGGCTCTCTGACAACAGGTGGGCAGGAACCACTTGTAGCTTTGGCGCCTTAATCGTCAGATTCGATTTTCCGTAACTGGTGCATAGGCATGGGCAGTATGCAAACGTATGGTGACCGGCGGAGGCAAGATCGGCAAATGACATGAAAGAACCGTCCGCTCTTCGCCGCGGCCGTTGCCACGTATCGATCATTTGATTCCCACTGCCGACGAAATCGTCCACAAAGACAAACGTGTCAAATTCGCCTTTTCTCAAGATCGCTTGATCTGGCGACACAAGACGAGATTCCTCTACCCGGAGATTATCTCTGATCCGTCGCATAAATGAGTATCCGCTATCGGACGGATTCGGAACCTCGCCTTCCACATAGACAAAAGCGTAGTTGGCATTCTTCACCGCGTGCGCTGAACCCAACCTGAAGTATTCAAAATCAAAAAACCTTCTTACTGCTCCAACCAATAGAGAGTTCACCATAATATCGGAAAAATAGACGAAACGATCGAGAAGCCTATCCGCAAAAACGAGTTCGTCTTTTAGAAAATTTTGACGCCATTGCACGGTATCGAAACGTTGAGCGAGGGGCCAAATTTGAAAAAGTCGAAAGTAGCGAATTTTTTCGGATATCAGGTCGACATCGCTCATTTTTATTCACATCTTTTGTCAAATGCGATCTATAAATATCTATATTATTTAATTCCACTTGATCCGAAGCCGGACTCTTCTCGTGTAGTGGACCCGATTGATTTAACAATTTTCAATTCGATAGAGCAGTAAGAAACAATGACCAGTTGAGCGATACGATCCCCCCTGGAAATCGTAAAGGACGACTTACCGTGATTAATCAGTAAAACCTTTACCTCGCCACGATAGTCGCTGTCGATTGTCCCTGGCGAATTTAACACAACAATTCCATGCTGCATTGCAATACCGGATCTTGTCCTCACCTGGCCCTCAAAGCCGTTAGGAATTTCTATTCGAAGTCCAGTCGGTACCATAGCCCATTCGCCTGGCGTTATGATGATCGGTTTGTCATCGGGTACAGCTGCCCTAATGTCGAGCCCAGAGGAGCCGGCAGTGCTGTACTGAGGGACCTCTATGCCCCGCGCATGGGGCAAACAGACGGCTCTCACAAGCGCACGATTCTCGATCATTTCCTAAGGCCCCTGACTACCTTGT
The DNA here is from genome assembly GCF_002284565.1 of Mesorhizobium mediterraneum. Lineage (GTDB taxonomy): Bacteria > Pseudomonadota > Alphaproteobacteria > Rhizobiales > Rhizobiaceae > Mesorhizobium > Mesorhizobium mediterraneum. The sequence goes on from NZ_NPKI01000051.1 coordinate 232,431, forward strand.
GCGCCTTTCCTATCGAAATGCCATACTTACCGGCTATTTGCCTGATCGACAGTCCTGCATGTCTGTCAGTTTCGATCAAAATTTCATTTAGAATATTTTCGGGTCGGCCCAATTTCTTTCCTTGATCCTTCGCCCTTTGCAAGCCAGCCTTTACCCGTTCTGAGATCATCGATCGCTCAAACTCTGCAAAAACACCTGTCATTTGATACATAGCTTTGCCGGTCGGAGTGGTGGTGTCGACGGCCTGCTGATGAAGGTAAAGGTCGACACTGTGCGAATGAAGATCGTCCAAGACGTTCACCAAATCGGTGAGGCTTCGTCCCAACCGCGACACGTCCCAAGACATTAAAATATCGAATTTTGCCCGTACAGCGTCCTTTAGCATCATGTCGTATGCAGGGCGTTTATCGCGTCCCTTGGCGCCGCTGATCCCGTCGTCTTCATATATTCCCGTGATCTGCCATCTCTTAGCTTGGGCGACGCGTTGAAGCTCCAGCCTTTGGTTCTCTGTTGTCTGATCCTTGGTGCTAACCCTGAGATACAACGCTGCACGTTCCACCGGCTGCCCTCCTGTTCAATAAACACTCCATTATTGAACGGAGATTTTGACTCTTTGAAGGCTGTGCAAATCAAGGGCTTAGGCAACCTGAATCGTGGAGGGTTTTTTGAACACCATGGTGTCATATATTATGATACTGGACTGTGCTCTGCGAATTGAACGTTGACAAAGCGCTCTGCCCCTAAAGGCATACACGAAGCCGACACGCACCGCCCTCGTGCAGAGTTGTAAACTTCCTAACCGGCTGGGGAGGTGGGGCACAGGTGCCAGGCCCCGGGGTATCGATATCGTATATACAGACGACCCGGGCGCCAGATTGGACAATTTGTAAACTTTTGCCCTGAAGCTCGATCAGGGGGTATGCGTTGAATGCGGCAAGTTCGGAGTTTATGAGAAAGCTTCCGTTGGTTCGGCCTTAGACTGCCTACCTTCGGCTCATAAAGCGGTCCCACAGGCGTTTCGCTGGGTTAAGGGACCCTCTCATGCCAAAATATGATGTTTCCAGCCTGGGACCGGTTGTTGGAAATTTGCCCTTTGATGTGCTTTCCGTCTGACCAAGGGGCCAAACCTCGGTTGTTCTAGCTGAAACTCCAGATCTGGCACGATCGAGCAGTTCCTCTCGTAAACGGTATCCCTCGTAATCCGGTGTTTCTCTCTTTGCCAAAAAGAGCCGCAGGGCCACGTTGTGCCGTTCGTTGATACTTAATTGCTCTTGGCCAGCCAACAGCTCGTCAAAGAGGCTTGGCGAGCGCTTCAGTGATATCGCCCTCCCTCTCATCCTCCTCTGATAAGCGTTTACCATTGTCGCGGATAGCTCTTCGGCATGCCCCTCTGCTACGATGAAGCTGTCATGGATCGGGAGCACTGGGATCCCTTTGTCCATCATCGTCATGATCACCTCTTCGGCAATGTCAGAATCCAACCGCTGAAGCCGGATGCCTTCTCCAGATCCGAAGAACTCCGCAATTGCCTTGTGTCTCGCCAGGATCGCCTCCTGAAGACCCTTCCACGATATCCCTTCTGGTAGGGCTGACTTGAGAGGAGAACGAATGCCACCCGGAGCGTTGATCATCTTGAGGGTAGTGGTTTTGACAAGGGGACGGACTTCCGGTCCGAAACCATCGATGACGTAAGCGTCGCCTTCAAGTTGTCGGCCAACTTGCGCGTAAAGCATTGCCAATTGCATACTCGAAAAATCCACCTCCACGGTTGGCCTGCCGTTGATGGTTATGAAGCGACGGTAGTCTTTGCGGATGCTCTGCCACCACCCGCCATAGAATCGCCCGCCATGATCGAACCTCCCATCGTTGAAGACGCGATAGAGCCTCGTCGGAGAAGCTAGATCGGCTGAAGAGGGTTCAGAGTCAGAGTAGCCAAACTCATCATAATCGTGATCGTTTCCTTTCTGCAATTTGACCATTTTCTCGTCGGCAAGAAAGAGATTAAGCTTGGCATTGGATGATATGAAAGAATTATATCTATCTAAGTGAGCCTCCATAGATCGGGTTTCTTCATTGTGTTCGAACTCTATAAAGCTCCTTTCGCTCTTTGATGAACCCTTCCTGAGACGTATTGAAGAGAGATCGACTCTCTCGTAAATCAAATTGTATTTAGATACATATTCGTTTATTCCAAATGCGTTCCTAGTAATGGGTATTGAATATAATTTATTGGTATCATTCGATATTGATTTATCTTCTGTCAAATAGGCTAATAGAGCACCTTTAAGATAATCCGAGATCCATATCTCTGTTGGATATTTGAGCCCCCTTACCTTGTCGAAGTTTCCTCCCTTTTTGTGAATCAGTGACGGATTGGAGTTAGCAAGATATCTCACCACCGTACGAACAGCTCGGATGCCTAGACGGTAGGGATTGAATTGCCCTTTCGGATAGCCATCGCTGCTAAGGTCTATCCTTACGCCATAAGAGGGGTGCAAAGCGTGTGACCGAAGGAGGTTGGCTAATATCACGCTGAGAGCCGTTTTGATGTTCTGGACGGCATCCTCCTTTCGCCGCTTCCCTGCTTCTTTTGCGACGCTCTCTGCCATTGGCAATAGAAAGGGCTCAAATGATAAAGAGAGTTTCAACGATCGATCGAGCCAAGGGGCATTGCCGCTGTAGATCATGACTCAATCCAATCTGGCAGCTGTGCCAACTGAGCGTCGACCTCAGGGGAGACATCCCCAACCTCCTCTTTGAGGGCACGAGAGAGCCCCACTTTTGACCTACAAAACTTCACTCCATTCCAGGCTGGCCGTCCATCGAGGTTACCTTTTCGCTTTTGAAGTATCCATTGTATCCCTTCAGGGCAAATTATAACCCTCCACCTGTCATTGATGCGGAATACAATATTAGTGTATGTATCGCTTCTCTCCCTGTTATCCGGGACAGATACCGGTCCTGTAACCTGGATGAGAGATAGATCCACCGATTGATCGTCAATGGTGTCGTCAAGTCCAATTGCCTCTTTAATTTCTATAAAAAATTCTTTTGAAGGGTCTTTATTAATAATAGACTTTATGCTCGATAATATGAAATGAAACATTCAGAGTTGATTTCCTTTGCAATGTAAAAAAATAGTTAGTATTAAATAACTTTGTCCGCCCAACGCCTTAAAGCGACAGGTGAGGACCAAATTAATTGTCATAAAAATTGGGATCCCCCCAAATTTGGAGCGTACCCTTTTAGAAGACAGATTCCACCTTCTACACTATAATTGTATCAGGAAAATCGAGCGTTGTCAATAGTTTACGCGATTCCTGCCCAAGGGTTACGGGCTACTGGGCAGCATGAACATATCGTATGAGTATCCAAGCGCGCCCCGCGTCCCGTAGACCGGTACCACAACCGCCTCAGGGTACTTGAGACTATGTGATGCGATCGGTGGCTTGTCGACCTCTGAGACCGTTGTGAGACGCGATCGCAGATGGCTGTCAGGGCGCTGATTTTGAATGCTTCGACCTCCACCTTAGGGAGACTTGGAGCATTCCTGATAGCGGTACACATGGTAGGGGGCGACTACCTCGTCATCCGTTGGGGTGAAGCCGTTCTGTAGGTCTGCTACCAGACCCCGATGGCTCTTCCCTCCTAGCTCCCCGCTTTGCGCTGTTTGATAAACCTCCTGACTGAGGGAAGGTATCACCACGATTTCCGGTCGCGATTGCTCGTTGTCCACCGTCTCGAACGGCAGCAGCAGGGAGCCATGTAGCATCAGGGGGAACTCGTTTCGACAGATAGAGAACCCATTTGAGCACATATATTCCCCATGGCCCGCGATCCACCTGGATTTTCCTAGGAGATACTCCGTAAGCCGCACGTTGCCGCCGGCAGAGTCCCCATCAAGGAATTGGAGTTCTTGGTAGGAATCGGGCTCGGCATCCTTGTAGAGGCGGGATCGAAAAAGCTGAGAGTTGAACGGGCAGTCTGGCTTCGAAGTGCCATCAAGCTTTGGGGTAGCGCTCGATCACTCGGGTAAGGACTGTGCTTCAAGGGCTATACAAGCGTCTTTCCAAGCGACTAGCTTCCTGCCATCACCTTTTTGCGGTGCCAGAGAGAAGTCTTGTTCGGCCACGATTAGAGATGCCCCTTCGCTGCTTTTCTCATTTAACGCTTCAAAAAAATCATCAATCGTACCAAGGCCAACAGTCGCTACCCAACCACCATTCATGGCGTTTGGATCAACCAGAACCGAGTTGACACGCAAGTCGACAGAGGAGCCATTAGCTAGCTTCAATTGAGCCTTGGCGTTCCCCCCTGTGCCAACGACCAGCGATGAAACAATCTTATCGACATCGCCAACGATTACCGCCAGTTCGGGCCCGTTCCGTGACGCCTTTTCGCACGACAGGCTGTGCGATATGCACTCCCCCACTTCCTCACCAGTGCATGGGCTGATGGTGATTGAGGCTCCAAGCGGATCATCCGTTTCAGAGAAATATGAAAACAGCTTCTCGCTATCTGCAGGTGACACGGCTTTCGTCAGGTTCAATTTGCACTGATTCAGGTCGTCCATAGCTTTTTCGGATCCCTTAAGATCAAATGGGCCGTAATAGTATCCATCGAGATAGAACATAAATGTTTTCTTAACTGAAAAACTATAAAATATAGTTGGAAATACATCATCAAATAGGACGACGTTATCTTCTGATCCTGCCCCTGTTATCTTTTTTTCATAGGTCGACGGGAATGATAATTTCCCCTCATAACTCCTTCCAATGTCTATTTGTTTTCCCTCAATTGACATGATGATAGCGTACTTTTTGGCTGAGCGAGCTATTGCTACCTTGAAGCCGTCATAGTCACGCTCCGTAACGCAAGCCCCACTCACAACAGTTGCGGGCGTCCAACCGGTCCTTGGATCATTTTTCGAAGCTGACTTTGAAGCCGAACAGCACAGTGCCAGGCCAACAAGAAAGAATATGACCGACTGAGCCCCATTCGGCCTGATTGAGATTTTAAACAAATGAAGATCCCCCTTGGGACCTGTGCTGACTAAGATTTGGAATTCAGTGCTCCAATCACCATCAAAAGCACAAACCCTGCGATCACCAACCACACGGTGCCGGACCAGTCCATAGCGCTTTTGGTATGCACCTCATTCGACACGCCGTCAGGACGGAACTTCGCCCGGCTGCGTCGTGAAATCGGTTTGACGCAAGAGGAGGTGGAAGCACGTTCGGGTTTCAGCCAGCAGTATCTCAGCGACCTTGAGCGAGGTAAGCGCAACCCGACTGTCATCACGCTTTATGAACTGGCCCAAGCTCTCGGCGTAAGCCATGTAGATCTCGTTCGTCCTGATGGACATGAAACTAAAAATTCTGGGAATTCGCCCTAGGGCACCGGCGTCCCCGGTCACACTGGGGTCACAATCAAATAGCGATTCAGCCGGAACATGCGGGCGATTAGCTCAGTAAGTCAAACTTGTTTGACGTGCGACTGAAAACGTCGTAGATTGCGCAAGCAACTGATTTATCAGCGTTTTTGGGAGCGGAAGAGCGCTATTCTATCTGATTGGAGTGGTGGGCGATGACGGGCTCGAACCGCCGACATCTTCGGTGTAAACTTTCTAACCCCTTCTGAAAGCCGCGGAACTCTGGGAACGGAGCGCTTCGTAAATGGGCGTTTTCGGCACTGTGTTCATCCTGTGTTCTTCATTGCAGGTTCAGGCGTGCCAGAGGGAACTTCGTAAATTCCAAGTTCCAGAGCGCTTGCGGCTTTGCGAAGGTGCAACGGGCTGTATCTCGCGTAAACGCGGTAGGTAATGGCGATGTTGCTGTGCCCGAGATATTGACTGATCTCGGGGATAGGCACCCCTGCTTCTGCCATCCAAACAGCGGCGGTGTGGCGAAACACATGCGGGCTGACATCCTGCAACCCGGCCTTCGTTGCTGCGGTCTCGATCGCCTTCTTGACGGACTTGATGCCGTCGCCAGCCCATTCAACCACATAGTCGCTCAGAGCGCCCTTGCGGGCCTCCTGCAGGGCAGCAAACAATGTGTTGTTGATTGGCGGATTTGCCCTCCCCTTTTGCTCTCGCGTGTTCTCTGGGTCGGTCAGATAGATGACGCGCCGCTGGAAATCGACACGATCCCAAGTCAACTCCAGAAGCGCAGATATGCGAGCCGCCGTCGCAAGCATGAGATGTATGACAAGTTTGACGTGCGGAAGCGTTGCGGCTGCAAGGACCAGCTTTGCCTCGTCTCGCGTCAAATGCCTATCCTTGGGCGCCGGCTTCTTCGGTCGTTCGATCTCTGGGGCAAAGCCTATAAGCCTCTTCTTGAGCGCCCATACGAGCACCGTCCGCAGGTGGCCCAACTCGGTGTGTATGGCACCATCCGAACGGCCCAGCTTGCGCCGTGCGGCGGTGTAGGCGTCGCATTCGGCCTTGGTGATGTCCTCGCCGTCCCTGTGCCCGAAGTGCGGCAGGATGGCTTTGCCGGTAAAGCTCATCGTCGTGGCGATGGACTTCGCCGCCTTATCCAGACGATACGCCTCCCAAAGGTCCGCGACCTTGCGACCCTGCGGCCTGGTTAGCTCCGCAAAGACGGCTGGCGCAAGGCGTTGAGCCTCGCGCGGGTCACTGGTGCCGAGTGAATGGCGGTGACGTTTTCCGTCCCTGTAGAACGCGAGGGCAAGGCCGCCCCTAAGTCTGGTGATGCTCCAGTCCGACATTCGTAAGCCTCCACATCCTCACCTCTGATTCGCAGCAACTTACCTCCCAATTTGAAGGATGGTAAATCGCCCGCGGCGATCAGGTTGCGGACATGGCGCTCTGAGCAAAGCCAGAGATCGGCAACCATCTTCGGGGTCATAGCACGAGGAAGGGTCATTGCCGCTCCCCGGACTTCGTTCTTAGCCACAGGTCAAGTTCGCTTTTGAAGGCGAAATACCGGTCAGACGGCCTAAAAATCGGGCAACGGGGATCATTCGCCAGTTCGTAAATAAGGCTCTCGCTGCAGCCCAGGTACTGAGCAATCCGGCGCGCCGTCCAGATTTTGTCGTCCTTCATGCCGCGCTCCCTCCAGGCCTCGAGCTCGGTCGCTGTCTTCTGATCTCAGCACGGACCGCATTCCAAAATTCCTCCGATAGGCGTTTCTTCTCGTTCGGAAGAATCCCCAGTTGGCTGAAGCGTTCTTGAATCTCATCGTCGACTTGAATGGCGTATGCATCAGCCTGTCTCGAACTATGATGACCCAGCCATTTTGCAGCCACTTGGCGAATTATTCCGACCTGCTTTCCAGGTGGAAAGCTGATTAGCCGGCACGCCGGGCTCCACTCGAAGAGAGGAAGATTTCGGTAACGGTCGATCATCCAGCCCTCCTTTTTTCGATCGCCAGATCATCATCAATCTCAAGATCGCTACTAACGAAGGGCGGCTTCCGACCAGAGGGAGGAAGGGCCGAAGGCCCCGCGGAGCGGTCACCGCCCGTAGCGCCGACGGAAGCGACTAGCGAAGCGAAGTCGCTCCTCTTTTCCTCTACTTCTCTAGACTCTGAACTCTGGTGTGCATTTGCATCAAACGCCGTTTGATTTTGCTCGGTTTTTCCCCAACGGTGTCCTGCATTTTTGCTGCGCACATCGCTTACATTTTTGCGGTGATCGATTTCGGATTGAACGAGGTCTGACCACAGACCCCCGTCGTTGCTCCGGATGATTCGACCGTCCTCTAGGAAAATGCCAATCGTCCGCGAGAGGGTGCGCGCGCTACATCCGCAAAGGCGCGCCAGGCGCGGATGATCTTCGGCGATTGGCTCGCCGCGTTGGTGCATGTGAGCTATGAGATTGATCAGGATGCCAGATTCCGCCGCCTTCAGGTCGCGCGTCCATGCGATCGAGTCGGCCACAAAAAATCGCAACCAAGGTGGTGCTGACCGCCGCGCGCTCATGCATTGCCCTCCGGATGCCTGAGCAATAGCGCCGCGCTTAGATCGCGATCCATCCTTCGCAATTTTTCGGTTACGGCGGCCAACTCCTCGCTGGTCGCGTCCGGCCAACGATTGACCATTTCGATTGTGAGCTCGTCGGATGATCGCCCGGCCTGAAGGCCGAAGGCGAATAGGGCGAAAATTCCCTGAACCCTGGCAAGATCGATCATACGCGCACCGCCATGCGCCCATGTGCTTCTAAAAGCCGCTCCGCAGCCTCGAGACGGTCGCGCGCCTTATCGATCTCCGAGGGCTTGGGTGACAGCCCGCCGCCTTGCTGAGCGGCTTCGCGCTGGCTCAGAAGAGCGTCGAGTCGGGCCCGGGCTCCCTCAGCCTGCAGGTAAAGCCTGGCGAACTCGTCGGCGTTGGTCATCACGCCGCCTCCGCGTCCCGCTCGGCAATGCGTGCGGAAATCCAGTCGTCGATTTCCTCGTCCACAAAGCCTTTTCGCTTTTCCGTGAGCCTGACAAGCTTTGGGAACTTGCCGTCGCGAATAAGTTGCCACACGGTCGTGCGGCAGAGCCCCACACGCCGGCAAACTTCCTTGATCGGTATGATCTGCATTAATTGGGTCCGCCATTGTTTGTTTGTTGGTCGGACTCGTTCAATAACTACAATTATCGCCGTGTCTACAATGCTGCGGAATCTTAGCTGTTTACGGAATTTCGAGTACCCTCCGAGGCTTCAATGTTTTCAGGCGTTATTCGGTGATTTATTAAATCTCTGTAATGTACGCTGTACGGGCAAGAAAAAGCCGCCCCGAAGGGCGGCTATGGCCAAATCGCCACAATTGGCAGGCCGGAGAACTCAGGCGGGTTCGAGCCGACAAACAAACCCGAAATTGAAATCTGCATCGTCGGCTAGGCTGTACCAGACGGGCTTGAGCCCCTTGGCTGAGACGTATTCCTCGAGCGCGGCCATGTAGTCTTTTGACGACGAGGCCATCCGGTCCATTGGCGACGGGTTGGCAATTGTGGTATTGATCAGTTCGGACATTCTTAAGCTCCCTCATAGCTTTTGGGTGTCAAGCGCATCGATCGGGAATGCAACTCTCGGTCGATGCGCGATCATGATTCATGTTACGCGCAAAAACAATACGTGAGACTCGATAAACTACAGTTTATTTTTGCATCGCTACTTCGACAAAAATGGATTTCCCATATTTTAAGTTCATGCTTTTGGCGACGGCGCCTCCAACACAAAGATATTATGGACTTTCCTTTTTAATATGTAATATGCATTTCACATTTTTAGAGATGGGATAGTGATGGTTTCTCAGGCTGCATATCTAACCAACCTCAAAAGTTACGCGAAACTTCGATTTCGCGGCGACGATGACGAAGACGCAAGAAGAGCCGTTCGCGATCTCGACAACGAAAGCGACCGAGGCGCTATTATTCTGGCAGCAACAAACGTCGAGGATATGCTCGAATTGAGAATCTTGGAGAAGTTGCCGACGCTCCAGGTTGACGAAGTCAACGCGCAAATCGGTGTTCGAACAGGACGGCCCAATATCAACATTCTCACGCAAAATACTGATGGCATATGCAATGGGCATTGTTGATAAGCCCTACCGCAAACTGATCGATCTAGTCCGTGAAATCCGCAACGCATGCGCGCACTCTCGACAACCAATTTCCCTGCAAGTGCCTGAGCTGCAGGAGGCGTGCAAAGCCGTCATTTCGGACATTTGGCCCGATATCAAGGACCACGATCCCAAAACGATCAGAATGGCATTCGTTATGAAATGCACATTCATCCAGCACTACATTCTTCACGGCGAGAAGCTGGAAGGTAGGGATGCGCACCTCGCGCACTGGGAAAAGCTGAAGCGTGGCGAATGATCGAGCGCGGCGCCCCAGATCTCGAATGACGTTCAAAAATTCACGCCGCCGCCGGGCAACGGCCGTGCGCAGTCCGACACCATGCGGGACTGGGAAGACGACTACATTGATGCATGGGGCCGCCTGCACCGGCGACGCCCGCGCTTAACTTGCGAATGAAACAACCGCCAGCGAACCGCCGGTGGTGTCGCTGGTCTCCGCGGTGACGCTCACCGTCGATGCGCTGTCGATCACGCTGCCGGCCGTCGAGTGACGCTGATTGGCATCGCCGTTCGGGTTAAGATCGGTGATTTCCGTCAGGTTGGTCCAGGTGACGGTGGCGTTCTTGTTGTTGCCGCAGAATGCTGCCAGCACGATGCCAGCATCATCGGCATCGACGGACTTGTTGAACGTCGTCCCGAATCCGCCGGTGTCGATCAGCGTGTCGCTGTCGAACACGCTTGCCGCGACACCGCGCAGTGCCAGGATGGCGGTACGCACGTAGATGCCGTTTGTCGAGACGGTGATGACGACATCGCCGCTGGCGCCTGTTGGAAGCGCAAGGAAATAGATCGCGGCTGAGCGGCCGGTATTGGTTCTGGCGCCAAGCGTGGCCGCGTTGCCGTCGATGGTGACGCCGGTCACCTGGTGATCGGCGCCGGCACCGGTGGCCAGAACGGCGATGATGCGCGATGCATCTTCATCACCGAAGTTGACCGCCACAAGCGTCTTGGTGGCCGATCCGAAAGCCGGATCCTGTCGCTGATCGACAAGCTCGATCGGCGCGACTGCGCCGCCACCTCCGGAAGACAGCATGAAGGGATTTAATAACATTGGCATTTTGATCTTCTCATTCGTTAGACGAGTCGGTTGACGGTCGTTGTCACGCTCGAAACCGCCCCGTCCTCAATCGTCCGCCGCGCTTTTGTTGACCCTTCAGGCAAGCCAAAGAAGCAGCCGTCGGGGACTTGGATTGCGTAAATCTTATGCATGGCCAGGATTGCGCGCCGTCGAAATGTGATGGTCTTAGGCGGGTTCAACTGGCTAAGGCTGATGGCGTCATCATCGAAGGCTGTCAGAATCTTGTGTTTGATATTGCCGTCCGCAAACGTTCCATCTCTGAAGTAGACACATACGTGATCACCGACGCGGGGTGCGACATCTTGGGTCATGAAGGCCGTGCTTCCTTCCGGGAACAATGGGTCCATGCAATGCCCTTTTCCTCGAAACTGATACTGGCGGGCCTGAATTGATGGGTCGATAAATGGTGCTCGCATGATCAAAAGCCCTCGAAAACGAGTTCGTTGATGTCATAAGGCCCGAGGCAGGTAAGGACGTCGGTGATATGGCTCTCGAGGGAGATCTGGCCCGGCTGCGTGCCAGGTAGCGTGTACTTCGTCCAAACAGTGTTCCCATATGCCGCGAAGTAAGACGAGCGGGCCTGATCATAGAGTCCGTTTCTCGCGTCGTTGCCTGTTTCTTCTTGGACATCGTCAAGCAGCGTCGCTGTGTGGTTATTGATGTCGATGGACCACAGATCTTCGGACCCAGCACCGGAGCCGAACAGGCCGAACCCAGGTTTTGGAAACGCCCTGATGCCGGTCGAACCCCCAAAAGTGAGCGCGAACACGCGGGTAGAGATGGTAAAGGCGTCGGCGATAGCCCCTGTGTCCGGGGCCACAAGCTGCACATTGTGCGTGCCGGTCGGGATTTCCTCGAGCACAAGAAGGTATTCAGTCAGAGGATCATATTGGATTCCCTGAACGATGCCGAATGAGGAATAGGCAATGGCGGTCGACCATGTCTCACCATCGTATGTCACCTCGGTGCAGGTGGAGCCACCCTGAATGAAGAATGATGTGGATCCGGCGGAAACTCGACCGAGCGAGAAGAACACATCCCCAATGCCTGCTATGCGCGTGACCGAGAATGAGCCAAGGGCGATATCAATCACGGCGAGCAATGTACCGCCGCCGCCGCCCGTGTCGCCAAGCAACAGCCACTTATCATCGAAGGGCTGGGACATCATCCATCCGATGGCTTCGTGGGGTTCTTCCATCCACTCCGCTATGATCTGCCCAGTCACAGCGTTATAGACCCTCGCCAGGCTCCTCGAATCCAAGGTAGTACCGGTGCGGATGACGACATAGCCTGTCCCACGAAGGGGCAGGATCCAGGCGTTGCTGCCAACAAATTCGGTCGTGTCCTCGAGCGGGACTCGGTAAAGCTCCGTGACGGTGTCGACGTCGAGCACCGAAAGATACATCGTGGTCAACGAGGGAATCTCGTTGCTTCCTAGTATCTGATAGATCCTGCCTTCGATCGGATCATAGGCATTGCGTGGGGCATTGTTCAGATTGACCGGCTCTTCACCAGTCCATTCAATCTCCACGATCCCGCCGACATCTGTCGCCGCATTTGAAATCACACAGGTAATCGTCGGCGCGGATGACGCCGGAAAGTCTTCAAGGAAAATCAGAACGTCGCCGGTGTGCGCACCAGCGTTTGCGCCAACAACCTGCGTCGCGATCGGATCAACAGCCGTTTGAAGCCCATTGTAGAACCGGAACGCGCATTTCGGAATTGAGCCGTTTTCTGCGTCGAACTGGACATCGCCGTTGGCCTCGAGCCGGATCAGTTTATAGCCGCGGCGGAAGTAGTCCTTGCATAGAAGATAACCGGCACTGATCGTTACGGCGGTCGTTGGTTCGGGCAGCGGCTCGCCACCATGATCCCAGTATTGGTCAGCCCAATTCTTGTAGCTGTAGCTCGTGCGGACTACTTTCGTCAGTCCATAAACCGGGATGCCGTCAACTCTCCCAGTCCCAATGACCGCCGGCTTAGGGCGCCCGAGCGCTCCCGGAGTGATTAGGCCGGTTCGCCGCGTGGTATCTTTCCCGGATTGAGGCCTCTGGGCCTCCAAGCCACCCCATCTGCCTAATTTGAAGGACATTAGCCTACCTCCACCTAACCACGACCCCTAGAAGGCGTCGCTCTGTTCTGGTCGCCGGCAGATAGTCCGACGCTTCAACACTATCCCGCCACACCGTCGCGGATTTCCCGGCAAATGTGCCAGTCTTGTCCCGTGTCGCTGCAATGACCGCGTCCCCAAGGGTCTCAGCGGCCGCAAAATCAGATCCGTGGCAGGCGATGGTAATTCGCTCCGCCGGATAGCCCGAGGCGCCGCTCAGCATTATCTCTTCGACTAGGCCGCCCTTCAGGATGACCAGGTGCGGGAGCGCCGCTTCTTGTGGTGCAACGGTGTAATAAATCCGATCGCCAACGAGACCGGTCACTGTGCCGTCGGATGCGAGTATGGCTCGGACGATAGCGGCGCCACTCATGGTCAAACCCTCCCGCTCATTGCCCCGTAGACGGTCCGGACGAACTCATAAGCAGCTTGGCGGCCGGCTTCGGCGCCGTCCGAAACGCCGTTCACATTGATGTCGCCGACCGTGATGTTGCCCATCTTCCCCGGTCCTTTGTCGTAATCTTGAGGGCCAATTGAATAAGTGCCCTTTTTGATTTTGCGGATCCCCCAACTCGAAATGTAGCTGCCCCCAGTCTCGGGGTTTATGGCATCGCCGAACATATGATCTTGGCCGGAACCGTGCGTAGTATCGATGTTCGACCCCATATTCGTATCGATATTTGCGAGGCTATAGCCTTGGGCAAGAAGTGACTTCACCACATCGGTGTAGTTGGCGAACGACGTGTTGATGGTTTGGAAGCCGCTAGATGTCACCGAGCTAAGGTTTCGGATGTAGGACTCTGTGTTTCGATCCAGTTCCGAAACGTTGTCGGCGGTGTCCTTTGTGTATCCGGCCGTCTGGTCCAAAACCGGCTTGATCACGTTCACGCCTGAACTGTTGACATCCTGCTGAGTGGTGAAACCGCCGCTTGGCGCGACTTCAGAAGTGCCGCCATAGCGCGTTACCGTCGGCAACCCTCCTTCCGTTCCGGTCATTGCGCCCAAGGCTGCCATTGAGGCGTTTTCGGATGCTCGGAAAGCCTGTGCGAAGGCCGCTCTGATTGCATTGGCTGCCGAGACGCCGGCCGCGGAAGTCCTCGCCAATTCCTCTTGCAGTCCCTTCAGATTGTCGAGCGCTCTGTCGGTCTCGAGACCAACTTCAAAACCCGCCTCTGCCTGGACCTTAAGGTCTTCAAGTATCGCCTTGACCTTCGCAATATCTGCCTCGATATCTGCCGTTGATCTGGCGAATTCGGAAGCAAGATTTTTGGCGCCTTCAATCGCTCGATCGATCAGGCCGCCGCCGGGTGCGCCGCCGTTGATGACCTTTAGGAAATTGTCCAAGGTCGGGTTGGTCGTGAAGTTGTTGACCAGGTTGGTGAGCGCGTTGAACTCCTGAGCGAACCTCGCAGCCCCCTCCGATGCTGAGACGAGTAACGGTGCCAGGTGAACAAGAGCTTGGCTCAAGTTCACATCGATCACCTTCGACAGGATCTCCAGCTTATCATCGAGTTCGCCGGCCCTTTGCAGGAGGTCGTCTGGGATGATCAGCCCAAGTCCGGCCGCTCGACGCTTGAACTTGTCCAGCGCCGCGGCGCCGCCATCGAGCACCCGGACAAGTTCAATGCCGCCCTTGCCGAAGACGGTTGTCGCCAAAGCCGCTTGCTTTGTTGCGTCTGTGGTCTGCTTCATTGCGTCCGCCACAAGGCGCAGCCGCTCGTTCTGATCGTGCGTGCTGAGAAGGGCCTTGAGCAATTCCGGATTGAGGTTCTTCAAGCCCGAATACAGCGCACCGGTTCCTTGTTGCGCTAGACCTGCGTTCTTCGCAAAGATCTCCAGGCCAGCGTTCAGCTTTTCCTGACTGACGTCGGCCTGAAGCGCCCCGAAGGAGATCGCCTGGAAAAAGTCCGTTCTAAGCCCGGTTGTCCGTGCCGCATTGGCGATCCCCTCAAAGTCGGAAAGCGATTGCCTAGCCTTGGCCAAAGCGCCCGTAAGGGACGTTATGGCAGCAAATGCACCGCCGGCCACAATCCCGGTTGCAAAGCTCGAAAGCGTCGCGGAGGTCTTTGCAACTGATCTGGAGAAGCCTGACGCCATCTTAACGCCGGCCTTTTCAAACCTGCCCATTTCCGCGCGCGGACCCTTAAGTGCGTCCTCGATTCCCTTCATGCGGCGCGACGTTTCGCGCTGGGCCCTTTCGATCGCCTTCTCGTAGTTTCTGATCCTCGCCTCGAGCGAGACGACTAGCCTATGATCGTCTGATGTGTCGGCCATTCTTTACCCCACAAACACTATTCCGCGCTCCTCGTAGGGAGACGGCGCTTCGCCGGTAACGGCGCGATGAACGGCCATGGTCGCGGCCACTACAGCATCAATTCGGCCCTTGCTCTTACCCTTGTGGAAGCTCTGATTTCCGACCGGATCGACGCGCGTTACCACGTTGGCCGCATGAGCCCGGAGCACAGGATTGCCGCCATGCTGTAGGCGTTTCGCGAGAATAGCCGCCTGGAGGCTTTCGACGGCCGGTCCCATGGTTGCCCAGCCTTGACGCATGGCAACGACCGGAAGGCCGTCTTCCGAAAGTTCGGCCATGGTCTCGGTCAATTTGTAAGGATCGTAGGCGATCTCTCTGACATGGAATCGCTCGCACAGAGTGCGGAGGAAATCTGAGAGTGCCTTGCGGTCGACGATGTTTCCCTCCGTCGGCATGAGGTGGCCGTCATCGCGCCACTGAAGGTACGGCATGCCGTCCCGTTCAGCCTTCTCCAAGAGCGTCGCTTCCGGCGCCATGGCCCAAACCAGCACGCGAATTCGATCACCATCAGGGAACGCCGCCGCGATCGCGGTGAGGTCTCCGACCATGCCGTAATCGACTCCGATCCAGCAATCTTCGCCCTCGAGCTCGGCTTCGTCGATTGGGTCCGCGCCTTCGTCATAGACCTCCATGTCCAGCCACGGAGACAGCGAAGCCTCACGCCAGCGGTTCAGGTGATACTGTTCGAATTCGGCCTTCACCGCCGGCATGTGTCCCGCTTGGCGGGCCATGGTGCGCAGCCCGGCAAGATCCGGGTAGCCGATCTCCAGACCAGGATTAGCGAAGCTCCAGCCCGCCTCGTCGCGCCAGTCGAACTCCTCAGGCGTCTCGAACACGATCGGCAGGAACGACGGGTCTTCGATTTCACCGGATGCAACGGCGCGGGCGTAGGTCTCCATATCGTAAGCAAGTGTGTTCTGCCCGGCGCCGGCGGTCGTGGTGATGAGGTGGAGCGTTCCGGGGACTTTCACCAGGCCGGTTGTCAGAGCCGCCCACAGGCGCCGCCCCTGCCAGGCGTGTATCTCATCCGTAACAACAAACGTCGGCGTCTTGCCGTGCTTGGAATCTCCGTCGCTCGAGATGGCTTCGAACCGGCTTCGCGTCTTCGGGTGCGTCACGCTGTAGACCGGAGCTTCGCGTTTTTCTGTCGCCTCGCTCAATCTTGCCGACATGCCGACAATCGAGGTTGTTTCCTCCCACGTAAGCTTTGCCTGGTTGCGATCAGACGCCGCCGCGATGCCAAGGCCTCCGGGCACGCGCTCAGGTCCGACGAGATGCAGTAGCGCCAGAGCGCCGACAAGCGACGTCTTGCGGTTGCCGCGACCCACTCTCAGATAGACTGTTCGAACCTTACGTCGGCCGCTCACGTCCGTGTCGCCATAGACCCGCCGAACGATACGCTCTTGCCATCTGTCCAGTTGGAAGGCGTGTTTCGCCGCGGTCGACTTCGGGTGCTTGAGCTTGCGAATGAACGTGACGGCGCGTTCACCGAACCCATGCGGGTCAGCAAGCGGGGAGTCGTCAAAGATCCATTCCGGCCGGATGTTCACAGGTCGTCAAACTCCTCTTCGTCGTCGGAGGTTGAGACGTCTGTTCCGGCTTTCCGCTGGGCCGCCCTGGTGTCTTCGATCAGCCCCAGTCGACCGGCGAGCATGCGCGCTTGCTTCTCCTTTTCGGTGAGCATGGCGAAAGCCGGATGCACTCGCAGCGCCTTGCCTTTCTCCCGCAGTGTCGTGCCGTCCTTTTCGATCGCGGCGTTCAGCCGGCGGATAGCGGCGACGGTCCCGACGTAGATCTCGACAAGATCCCGGTTGCCGTCGTTCAGTAGTCCCTTTGTGCTGAGGTCCGACGTGACACGTTGATAGACGTCGACCGCGATTGCTGGCACCCACGCCGGCGTTTGCGGGGCCTTCTGAGCGGCGACAACGCGGCGAACGCGAACCGGACCTCTGGTCATGTCGTTGCCTCGCAATGCACTTCCTGAAAGCGGCGCCGGCCGATCTCTCGAATGTCTCGGATGTCATAGCTTGCGGAGTCGAAAACGATGCGATCGCGTACCCTGAGCCCGTCGATATAGCGGACTAGGAAAACTTTCCGCCTCTCGGAAACTGGCTGATCGGTGTTGAGATACTCGCGCCCGGTCGACTGGGTGAGACCGGCATGCACGCCAGTCTTCCAATCCGACCAAGTCTCAGTGACCGCCCCATATGTGGGGTCTCGGCTTTCTGTCACCCGCTGTATATTGATCCTGCGATCCATGCGGCCGGCGGCGATCATGACTTTGAATCCAGCGAGGCCGCGTTCTTGATTGCCTTCGAAATGTCACGCTGAACGCTCTTCTTGACGGCCCTGTAAGCCGGAAAGAAGTAGGGTGACTTACCTTCGACTGCGCCGGCGTAATCGAACTCGGGGGCCGTCACGCCGGTGCGCACGGGCCGTTGCGTCAGATCTCCGCCCGCCTTCACATCCATAGCCAGTTCATGCCGGCCTTGTTCCGTCCGGATAGAGCGCTTCAAGTCACCATCTTCGACCGGGACCAGGTTCCTAGCGAGGTTCGCAATTCGATCGGCGCCCTTCGTCAGAGCCCCTCTGATCTCCGTCTTCGACGGGCGGGACATGCGGGCAAGCTTTTGCTCCAGCTTTTTTAGACCATCGATCATCAGAAGGCCCTCGTGCGGTATCGATCGAGGACGGCGTCAGTCTCCGCATTGGCGCCTTGTTGGATCCCGATGACGGTCGATTCCCGCACGGCATAGGCCGCAGCGACGCGCGCCAGGATGAGGTTGCGCACATCTTCGGGAACATCACTGTCGGTTGTTCCATACCCTGCAGTGAATTCGACGTTCACAACCCCTGAGCGCGGATAGGTGGAAGGCCAGCCATTGAGGCTTTCTATCCGCGCTTTCGAGTCGCTTCCAAGCCCGGTGACGTGGAAGTTGTCACTCGTAGCAGGCGGACTGTCGCCGGTAGCGTCGAGTTGTTCTGTCGTCTCGACTCCGGATGAATCGAAGTAGGAGAGCGTCTCAACAGAGATCGTCGGCGGCATGGGGATGACGATCGCGCCGGAGGGGAAGGCATCAAGCGTTAGCCTCCACCTCTGACTGATTAGGCATCGCCCAAGATCGCCGTAGGGTCCGTCGAGAGACGCGACCGCGGACAAGATGAGGCGTGCAAGCAGCGCATCATCGTCACTTCCGAAGATGTTCAAATGCGCCTTTGCCTCTGTCAGATCGACAGGCTCGATCGCCGGGGGAGATAGCCTCATCAGCGCCATAGGGAATCACCATCGATCGGCCGGATTTTTTCGGCGTTGTTTTTTTCTGACTGGGGGGCGCGGTCCCCCGCGAATCTGCCCAAAGCTCGAGACCCCCCCTCCCGTTTCGGGTTGCCGAAGCCGCCATCGTGCTTGGCCGTCTTCCGGCTGTGGCAGGCGGTGGTCATGGGTTGCCAGTTGCTTCTGTCCCACATGAGTTGCGGGTTGCCACGGTGAGGGATCTTGTGATCGACCATCTGTGATGCGCGGCCACAGCCACAGGCACACAGCCGATTGACTGGCAGGCTGAGGAACGCCTTCGCTTCAACATCCCACTTCTTGCTGTAGCCACGTTGGCGCGGGGTGAGGCGCTTCTCTTCTGCAGCCTGACGGCGTGCGACCTGGCAGGCACAGAGGCAGCCGTAACGGACACGCTTGCCGCAACTGCATAGGCGATCGGGAGCGTTGGGCATCAGTCTTCCAATGTCCAAGCAGTCGCCGTCGTGCCAGTGGCCATGACGCGCCGAACCTGAAAGGGGACGAGATAGCCCGCAGGGACATCGACGAAGGGAACCGGCGTATAGTCAGCGTTCCCAATTGGAACCACGCTGATGTTGCCGGCCGTGGTACACACGACACTTTTCGCGACCACGGGGAGGTCATTGTCGTCTGATGGAACGACAAGACGTGCGGACCGGCCTAGCGATTCAGGGCCTGGCTGGTTGTCTTCATAGGGGTCGTGCATGATCTAGCCCTTTCTGGGATTGGCGGACAGCCACGCGCCGTGACCGTCCGCCTAGTTGCGACCTTGCAGACCTTGACCCCTAATGCACGCACACTAGGACTGGCCCCGGGGAGGTCTGCTGCCGTTTGCGGCCCGATCGCGTGGGCCTCTAGGAGGTGGGGCCACGTCCTATTCAGGTTGGTCGCTGGTGAGCGTGGCCGAGGATGGCGTCGATGCCGATGAATGCGCCCGTAACCGCACTCAGGCTGACGATTTTCGCCCTCACAAACCTGCGATCTCCGACGTAGCCGAAGACGAGGTTTTCATTCTCGTAGGCTGGCCCTGAAGGGCTGTCGCCATTGTCTCCGATCGTCAGCTCGAAAAACGTGCCGTCCTCCAACGCTGTGCCCGTAATGTAGCGGGCGGCAACAGCATCATAGGAAATGTCGTCTTCCGAATGCTCGAGAGAAACGACGTGTTCGCCGTCAGTCCAGTCCCCGACATGCACTGAGAACGCCAAGCTCTCGAAGCCAAGAATATCGATCGCCGTTCCGGTGACGGTGTAGCTTGATCGCAACGCCGGGGCGATGCATTGGCGCGTTGCGATGTGGTTTGAAAGATCACGCATTTTCTTGTTCCTTGTTTCCTTGGGCGCCGCTTACGAAGTCGCCATCTTGAGCTTGCGGAAGCGTGCGGCTTGGGTGACAGCACCACCGACGCGGCGACGGGCGTGGAAGCGGACAAGGCCGCTCTTTGCCTGTGTGAACGGGTCACGCAGCACGCTGAGGCCGAGGCGGTCATAGATCCGATAGCCGCCGGCAAAGTCGCCATACAGAATCGGGAAGGCGCCGCTTTCGATATCGGGCATGTCGACCGCTTCGACGACAGGGCGGCCAAGAATGGTCTCAGGTTCACCTGCCTGGAACGACGGTTGCCAGAGGTAATTGTTCTGACCGTCTTTCAGCTTGCGGATCGTCGCCAGCGTTGTTCCATTCATCATCCAGGCGCCGCGCGATCGATAGGCTTTCGGCAGCGCGTAGAGCAGGGTGATAAGAGGATCAGCGGCCAAGACCGTCGCATGCCCGTTCGCCGTGTAGGCGATATCGGCATTTACCATGACGCCTTCGGGCTGCTTCACTCCCGTCCCGTTTACGAAAGAGATTCCCTCCTTCTGGCCAAAGTCTTCGGCGAACGCCATGCTGAGTTCGGATTCGATGTTGACGGCTGAATCCTCGAGCAGTTTGTTCGAAACGTCAGTGTAGGTCCTCATTTCGTGAACGAAGATTTCCTGCTGACCGAACGCCGGTTCCGACTCTTCAGAGTCCTCCGTTTCGCCTTCCCAGAGTGCCGTAGTGATCGCCGTCCGCTTCGGGAAAATGACAGAGCCGCGGGCGGTTGAGCCGACGCGTGCCGCCTCGCGAATGGGGCTGTACTCGACAAGCTCTCGGATCATCTCGGTTGAGAATTCCGGAGGTGCGAGGAAACCGCCGGCCGTGTCGTCGCCGACGCGTAGTGCGCGGGTCTCCTCGGCACTAAGTGCTTCCCGGCCGCTTCGGACGTAGCCGACGAAGGCCCGCCGTTCCATTGTCGGTTCTTCGGTCCGTTGCTGAGTGCCGGGCCGCGCCGCGCGCGTCTCGATCTCGTCAATGCGAGCCGTGAGTTCGTCCAGGCCGGTCATGCGGGCGTCGAACGCCGTGCGCATTTCCGCAACCGCCTGCGTTGCCGCTTCGATCGGATCCGGCTCGTTGCGGGTCTCCAGCCGCGCGGCCGAGCGTGTTTCAATTCGCTGATGCTTCATTTTGATTTTCCTTCTGAGAAAGCGCGGGTAGCCGCATGCACTGCGGTGATAAATGCGGCCGCCGCGCCGTCCCGGCCGTGTCGAACTGAGGTCACGCGGGCGCCGGGGATACTCGGCAGCGCAACCAGACTGATTTCATGCAAACGGGCTTCAGTGATGTGGCGGATGCCGCCAGCCTTGCGCTCGTCTTTGATCGTTTCGAAGCCCACCGAGATCCCGGAGACGTCGCCTGCGATAAGCATGCTGCGAATTTCGCGGGCGCGCCCGACCTCCATATTCAGACGTCCGATCATTCGCAGCCCGGCATCATCGGCGGTGAAGTCTGTGGCCTGCCCGATCACTTCGTCTTGACGATGCGACCACAGCAAAGGGATCTTGCGACCGGCCAGGCCAGTGAAGGCGCGGCGATCGAATGTCGTGCCGTAGCTATCGACCTGATTGAACGGCACGGCGATGCCCTCAAGCGTTCCGTCGTCTGCCGGCGCACTAAGTCTTAGCTCGAGGACGTCGATGTTCTCACGCATCGCCGCCAGCCTCGATTTTCAGAGCGCGTCCGAAGATGCGACGGTGAACCGTGTCGGCGAGAAGTTGACCCAGTTCCATCACGCTCACCGGCAGCGAGTCGACTTCGCCGCTCCAAGCGGTCCCGTCCGGGTTCATCAGGCAGTGCTGAGCGGCCGCGTTAATTGCAGCGATGTCCGCTCTGAGGAGCCGATTCAAAACAACAAGCTGGCCTTCCTCGTCCAAGGCGGCCTGAAGGTTTGCGAGGTCGATCGGCGTGGTATAAAGCGCCAGGCCAATTCCCTCGATTGGAAACGGCCGGGGCTTCATTTCTTCGCGGAGGGTCTCCGGGACCACCTTCTTACGCGGCTGCGACGTCATCTTCATTTAGATCCTTTTTGGGGGTTGTGGCGGGTGCGGTGTTCAGTGGCGTTCGAAGGACGTCACCGCCATCGACCGGCGCATGGTTGTCAGCGGCGCGGGCCTCATTAGCCGTGAGCCACGGGCCTCCAACGCTTTTGAAGAATGCGTCGAACCTGGCTGCCAGATCGGCGCGCACGAGGTCGTCAGTGGTGAATTCGATGAAAAGACTGTCGCGCTCTTTCGCGGTCAGAAGAGCCCGCTCAAGCGCGGCCTGCCAGGCGTTGAGCCACGGCCGCAAGGTATAGGTCAAAAACTGCCGGGATAACTCCTCAGCGTTTTTCCACGTAGCCCGGTCGAGACTGCCGATGAGAATGCTTGGCACGCCGAAGGCTCGGGCGATATCTTCAATGGCCAGCTTTCTCAATTCGAGAAATTGCGCGTCTGTGCTGTTCAAGCTTATGGGCTCGAACTCAACGCCGCCCTCTAAGATTGCCGTCTTGCCGCTGTTGTCGGATCCTTGGTGCTGAGAGTTCCAAGACTCCCGTATGCGGTTGACTGCCGGTTCGGTGAGTTTGCCCGGAACCTTCAACAGTCCTGCGGGGCGGGCGCCGTTGGCGAATAGTTTCGCCTGGTGCTGAGCCATAACAATATCGATGCCGATCGCTTCGCGGGCGAGGTCGATAATCGACTTGGAGTGAGGCCCTCCGGTGAAGATGCCGGGAAGATGGACGATATCCTGCCAGCGGTATTCCTTGGTGCCGCCATCCGCGAGCGTCGCGGTGTATTTTGGCTCTCCCGTTGCGCGGTCGCATTCGATCTTGACGGCGGAAGGGTCTAGCCTGTGGATCTCGCGAGTTTCGCCCCGGACTTTGATCGCCACGGCCAGGCCGTCGGCGCGAAGGATCGCATCGCTAGTCACTTTCTTGCGAAAGCTCTCAGAGCTCTCCCACGGGGCGGTGAATCCTGCCAAAAGCTTTTCGACGGGATGCTCAGCGCGCTTCTTTCCGCCTTCCGGCAAGCGCTGGTAGAGGTGCAGAGGCAGCGTGGAGATGACGTCAGTCAAAAGCCGAAAACACGCCAACGTTGTCGGCGACGTAAGCGCCGTCTCGGCTGACACCGCAACGCCCGTGGACGACAGCGGCACAAGCCACATGTAGTCCGCGTATTGCATCGCCCGCTTTTCGCTTCTGAACCAGTCTAAAATTCTCATGCCCGAGATGTGCAGGCATGCCGGTTGATTTGCTATTGGCTAAAGTCTTGTTGAATCTCGTTAAAACTGGAAATTCTGCGATTCTCGAAGCGCCAGGCAGACTGGGTCCGCCCGGCGCGAAGAGGTTCAGTGAACCATAGGAGCGCTTCGTATTTTAGCGCTAAGGCCTTGATTTTATGGTGGGCGATGACGGGCTCGAACCGCCGACATCTTCGGTGTAAACGAAGCGCTCTACCAACTGAGCTAATCGCCCGCTCCGGGCCGGACCTTTAAGCAGTTAGGGCAAGCTTCGCAAGGCCAAATGAGCGCACAATGCCCTTGCCGCTGATCGGATTCGGCAACAAAATCCTGCCTGTCAAAAAACCTTCTCCTGTTTGCTGTTATGCTGTCCTGCTCCGCTTGACACCCGGCGGCTTACCCCTTATCCACCGCCCCAACGACGAACACGGCTGACACGTGCTCGTCTTGCGCGGGTGTAGCTCAGTTGGTTAGAGTGCCGGCCTGTCACGCCGGAGGTCGCGGGTTCGAGCCCCGTCACTCGCGCCATTCTTTTTTGAATGGCTCAAGTCCTTTCGTACAAAAAGTTTCAACTTTCAGTTTCCTGAGAGTTTCAACTTTTTGTACTCGTTGCGTCACAAGCCGGCCATATGCGTTTGAGCATTGGATTTTCCCAGATCCGGTTCCCACTTTTGGGCCCGGTTCCCACTTTGGGTCGATGCTCTAACGGAGAAGAAGCCTTGGACGCCCTGAAATCGCTCATCGAATCGCGCCGCTTCGACCTCGCGATCATGGTCCTGATCCTGATCAACGCCGTCACGCTCGGCCTCGAGACCTCGCCCGACGCGATTGCTGCTTTTGGCCCTCTCCTGACGGCCATCGACCGCGTAATCCTCAGCGTCTTCGTGCTCGAGCTCGCAATCCGGGTGATCGTCTACAGGACGCATTTCTTCCGCGATCCGTGGCGCATCTTCGACCTCCTCGTCGTCGGTTTCGCGCTTATCCCCGCGACCGGTTCGCTCTCCGTGCTGAGAGCGCTGCGCATCCTGCGGGTCCTGCGCCTGATCAGCATCGTTCCGTCGCTGCGCCGTGTGGTCACCGGCTTCATCACCGCCCTGCCCGGCATGGGCTCGATCATGCTGTTGCTCGGACTGGTGTTCTACGTCTTTGCGGTGATGGCGACGAAGCTCTACGGCTCGTCCTTTCCCGAGTTGTTCGGCGGCATACCGGAGTCGCTCTTCACGCTTTTCCAGGTCATGACTCTCGAAGGCTGGTCGGACGGCGTGGTACGCCCGGTCATGGAGGTCTATCCGACCGCCTGGCTGTTCTTCATCCCGTTCATCATCGCGACCTCGTTCACCGTGCTCAATCTGTTCATCGGCGTGATCGTTTCGGCGATGGAGGCCGAGCACGAGGCGGTAGAATCGGCCGACAGGGCAACGCTGCATAGCGATCAGGCCACCATCCTCGCGGAGATCCAGGCGCTGCGGGCAGAGGTCCGGGAATTGTCGGGCGTTCGCGGCTAACTAGCTGCCGCAGACCCAGCAGCAATTTAGGCGGCTTTCAAACTCAGCCGTGAAAGAGCCTGCCGCTCCATTTGCGAAGCGGCAGGGTCCCCCAGACTACCCCCCGGACTGCCGGGGCAAGGTTGGCCCCGGTATCGTTGTCCATGCAATTGCGGCGCCAGACCCAGTGACCCATTACGGGACAACTATGCCAATGGCACAAGACAGGTTTGCTGATTCACATTAACTGTGGCTAATATGTCACCCGTGGTCGGAACGGAACAAAGTTGAGAGCGCCGGTGAGGCTGCGCGGCCTCAACCCTTAGCCAGCAACGCCTCGACCTCCTGCAACGTCGGCATCGACGGTGCGGTGCCGGGCCGGGTGACTGAAATTCCCGCGACGGCGCAAGCGAAGCGGACTGCTTGAAGCGGCTCCATCCCTCTCGCAAGTGCTGCGGCCAGGCCGCCGTTGAAGGCATCGCCCGCGCCGGTGGTCTCGACCACAGGGCCGGCGTTGACCACGGGAACATGGTCGGAACGGCTGGCCGTGTGCAGCAGCGCGCCTTTTTCGCCAAGCGTGATGATCACCGCACCGACGCCCTTGCCGAGCAGGCTTTCGGCGGCGCGGCGGGCATCGTCGAGGGAGGAAACCTTGATGCCGGTCAATTCCTCGGCTTCGGTCTCGTTGGGTGTGACATAATCGCAGAGCGTATAGATGCGCTCAGGCAGGCTCGCCGCCGGCGCCGGGTTGAGGATGGTCGTCACCCCTGCCTCGCGCGCGATCTCCAGCGCCCGCAGCGCCGCCTCGATCGGCTGCTCGAGCTGGGTGACGAAGACGCCGGCCGAGCGGATCAGGCCGGCGTTAGCCGCGATGTCGTCGGGCGAAATCAGCATGGCGGCACCGGGGCTGACGATGATGGCGTTGTTGCCGGTCGCCTCCTCGACGAAGATATAGGCCGCACCCGTATAACTCTGCGGCGTGTCGATGACGGCGCTCCTCACGCCGGCCTGCGCCCAGGTCTGCCTGGCCATATCGGCAAAGGGATCGACACCGAGGCGCGTCAAGAAGGTGACGTCGGCGCCAAGACGGCCGGCCGCAACCGCCTGGTTCGACCCCTTGCCGCCCGGGCCAAGCGTGAAGGATGTGCCAAGGATCGTCTCGCCCATGCGCGGCTGGCGGCTGGCGCGGTAGGCAGTGTCGGCGACGAAGACGCCCAATATGACGACAGGCTTGCCTGGCATCTCCCTACTCCGCGTTCGGCGGAACAACGCCCTTGCGGAACGCAAAACAGCCATAGAAGCGGCGCTCGCCGGTCTGGATGACGCAATAGGCCTTCTTGGCGCGTTCGTAGAAGGCGTAACGCTCGACCGAGATCATCGGCCATGGCTTGCCCTCGGCAGCGTCGATCTCCTTTTGCACTTCCTGTTGCACGGTGGGGATTTCGTCCGGCTTGCCGACGATCTCCATGCGGGCGGCCGCATCGTCGACGAAATTGTCCAACGGATAGAGCGACAGCACCGCCTTGACCACGTCCGCCGCCGGCGCGTCGATGCGCAGCAATCGGCCAAGCACGGTCTGGCGCGCCACCGAATCGGAGGGGAAGTTGGTGTCGGCGATGATCAAATCGTCGCCATGGCCCATCGCCCGCAGCGCCTGGAGCACGTCGGCATTGAGCAGCGGATTGATCCCTTTGAGCATGGCATTCCTCCCGAACGGGCTTTTTTTGATGTGAAGTTAGAGACGACGGCCGGTCTCTGAGTCGAAGAGATGGACCTGGTCGAGCCGTGGTTTCAGGTGCAGCGTGTCGCCCGGCTTGAAGTCGTGGCGCTCACGGAACAGCGCCACCATCTCGCCTTCACCGAAACGCAGGAAGACCAGCGTTTCAGAACCGGTGGGCTCGACCACGGAAATCTTTGCCGGCACGCCGTCGGGGTGGATTTCGAGATGCTCGGGCCTGACGCCGTAGACGACATTGCGACCATCCTCCACCTTACTGTTCGCGGCAATCGGGAACGGCGTCCCGGCAATCTCGACGACGGGCTTGTCGCCTTTGCGCACCACGCCCTTGAGCAGGTTCATCGACGGCGAGCCGATGAAGCCGGCGACGAACAGATTGGCCGGCCGGTCGAACAGTTCCAGCGGCGCGCCGACCTGCTCGATGCGGCCGTCGCGCATCACGACGATCTTGTCGGCCATGGTCATGGCCTCGATCTGGTCGTGCGTGACATAGATGGTGGTGGTCTTCAGCCGCTGGTGCAGTTCCTTGATCTCGGTGCGCATCTGCACGCGCAGCTTTGCGTCGAGGTTAGACAGCGGCTCGTCGAACAGGAATACCTGCGGGTTGCGCACGATGGCGCGGCCCATGGCGACACGCTGGCGCTGGCCGCCCGAGAGCTGGCGCGGATAGCGCTTGAGGTACGGATTGAGGTCGAGGATATCGGCTGCGCGCTTGACCCGCTCGGCGACCACCGCCGGGTCGGTCTTCCGCAGCTTCAGCGCAAAGGCCATGTTCTGCTCGACCGTTTTGTGCGGATAGAGCGCGTAATTCTGGAACACCATGGCGATGTCGCGCTTGGCCGGCGGCAGATGGTTGACGACGCGGTCGCCGATGGCGATGGTGCCACCTGAAACGGTTTCCAGCCCCGCCACCATCCTGAGCAGCGTGGACTTGCCGCACCCCGAAGGACCGACCAGCACCACGAACTGCCCGTCGGCGATGTCGACGCTGACACCGTGCAGGACCTTGACGGTTCCGAACGCCTTGGCCACATTGCTGATCGCGACTTGAGCCATTGGCCCCCCTTTCGTTGCGGTGAAGCTAAACAAGGCAAACCGCGAGGGCAAGTCAGTCTTTTATAGATAAAAAACTCCATTCTCGTTGACACGGCACTTGGTTGTGAGAATAGTGAAAGGGCTCGGGTTATGACCCTGTTCCGGGCGCGCCGGCACGTTAGTCCGGACCACGGAAATCGGAGCGTCGCGGAAGGAAACTTGGGCCGCTATTTCTATGAGTCGCTGTTGTTGGGGAACACGTCCAGCGCTCCAAACATCTGAACGATCACCATTGAAATTCTGGGAGGAATAAAATGAAAGTCAGCCTTTACAACCAATTTATGCGCGCGGGAGCCACTCGCCGCGATGTCCTCAAGGGTGCGGCCAGCATGGCCGCGATCGCAGCGGCATCCGGCGCCGGGCTTGGCGCGCTGACGCGACCGGCCTCCGCAGCAAGCGAGCTGCGCGCGCAGATCCTGCAAATCCCCGGTGTCGGCAAGGGCCAGCCGACAGATGCCGACTTCCAGCAGGTCGGCGAGCTTTGCCTGGAGGCGACCAAGTCCAACGTCAAGGAAGGCGAGTTCGCCGGCGTCGAGCTCACCTTCATGGGGCTCAACAACCAGAACCTGCACAATGTGCTGTTTCGCGGCTTCCTGAAGCCGTGGGAGACCTATACCGGCGCCAAGATCAACTGGATCGACCTGGCGCAGGCGGACTACAACGCCCGCCTGCAGCAGTCGATCGCCACCGGCACCGTCGATTTCGACATCATCGAAATGGGCGCGCCGTTCGAAGGCGACGTCTGCGGCAAGGGCCTGACCTCCGAAATGCCGGACTGGGTCAAGGACCAGATCGACATGAAGGACGTCGTGGCCTATTTGCAGCCTCCGGTCGGCACCTGGGACGGCAAGCAGTATCGCGTGACCGTCGACGGCGACGCGCATAACTTCAACTACCGCACCGACGTGTTCGCCGATGCCGACCTCGCCAAGGCGTGGAAAGATGGCGGCGGCGAAGGCGAATGGGGCGTGCCGAAGACCTGGCAGCAGGTGCAGGCCGTGACCAAATTCCTCAAGGGCAAGCAGTTCCAGGGCCAGGACGTCTTTGGCTATCTCGACGCGCCCAAGGCGTGGGGCGGTTTCGGCTTCTACTTCCTCGGCAGCCGCGCCAGCGCTTATGCCAAGCATCCCGACGACAAGGCCTGGCTGTTCGACGCCGACACGATGAAGCCGCGCATCAACAATCCGGCCTGGGTGCGGGCGATCCAGGATGTGATCGACGCGCTTCCGTCGGAACCCGCCGACCAGATCAACGCCGACCCGAACACCACCGCCTTCCAGCAGTTCCTGGCCGGAACCGGTTCGATGGTCACCTGGTGGGGCGACGTCGGCTCCAACGTCAAGACCAACGACTCGTCGGTCGTCGGCGATGTCACCGGCTTCTCGATCCTGCCGGGCTCGGACGACGTCTACAATTCCAAGACCGGCCAGTGGGACAAGCTGGCCAGCGGCCCGAACTATGCGCCGAACTGCGCCTATCTCGGCTGGGGTGTCTATGTCATGGCCCGCGTCGACAGCGACGAAAAGAAGAAGAAGGCGGCCTGGTCTGCCGCGGCGCATCTCGGCGGCAAGGACCTGTCGCTCTGGTGCGCGGCATATCCGTCCGGCTTCCAGCCCTACCGCAACTCGCATTTCGACATTCCGGAATGGGTGGCGGCCGGTTACGACGAGGCGTTCATCACCTCGTATCTCAAGTCGGAAGCCGACAGCTACAACCATCCGAACGCCGCGATCGAGCCGCGCATCCCCGGCATCTTCCAATACTACAGCGCCGCCGAGGACATTCTGGCCAACACGTTCGCCGGAAAGATGAAGGCGCAGGAAGGCGCCGACGCCATCGCAGCCGCCTGGGAGAAGCTGACCGACCAGATCGGCCGCGAAAATCAGGTCAAGCTCTACAAAGCCTCGCTCGGCATGTAGGCTGAGACTGTGGTGAACCGTGGTCCGGCGACGCGAAGCCGCCGGACTGCACCTAGACCGGCGAGCCGGTCATTAAAGCATTTAGTGAACGGACGAGACGCGTGGCTGACCAGACCTTGCCCACGAATGCGTGGCCGGCAAACGCCGCTCCATCCGATCTGATATCGCCGGGCCGCAAGCGGCTCGGCCGGGCTTTGATGGCCGCTGCGACGCTCGGCCTTCTGGCGGTGATCGCAGTTCAGATCCTCTACAAGACAGAGGTCGACACCATCGGGTTCGAGACCTGGCGGCCGGTCGTCTATGCCTATGTGCTGTGGGGTGTTGCGCTCGGCATCGGCCAGGTGCTGACGCGCGGCGAAGACGGCCAGCGCGCGCTGTTCCTGCTGCCGGCGCTGCTGTTCACCATCGCCATGGTGATCTTCCCGACACTGTTCGGTTTCTACATCGCGCTAACCGACTGGAACCTCAGTTCCTTCTCCGGCCGGAAGTTCAACGGGCTCGACAATTTCTGGCAGATGCTGGCCGACCCTTACTACCGCAACGCGCTGTTCAACATGGTGCTCTATGTGCTCGCGGTGCTGGTCGAATATGTCATCGCTTTTGGTCTCGCACTGCTTCTCAACGCACAGATCCGGGCGCGCAAATTCTTCCGCGTCGTCTTCCTCATGCCGTTGATGCTGTCGCCGGTCGCAGTGTCGTGGATGATCGGCAAATCGCTGATGGAGTACCGGTTCGGGCCAGCCGCAACGCTGGCGCGCCAGCTCGGCTGGGAAAATCCCGCCTTCTTCTCCAACCCGATCACCGCCCGCATCTCGATCATGGTGCTGGATGCCTGGACGTTCATCCCGTTCATGATGATCATGCTGCTCGCCGGCCTTCAGGCGATGTCACGCGAGGTGCTTGAGGCGGCCAGGGTAGATGGCGCCAATGCCTGGCAGACCTTCTGGCAGGTCACCTTCCCGCTGATGCTGCCGGTGTCAGTGACAGCAATCATCCTGCGCATCATCTTCAAGCTGAAGCTTGCCGACATCATCATCACCGTCACCTCGGGCGGCCCGGGTGGTGCAACCGATTCCGTCTCAAGCTTCATCTATCGCGAGTATCGCGACCGCTCGAATGTCGGCTACGGCACCATGCTGGCGATGGCTTATTTGATCATCATCATCGTGTTCGTGACGTGGCTGTTGAAATTCGCCAACCGCTTCGTGCGCAACGTCAATTGATTGGGGCGGCAACATGAGCGTTCAGACCACCGAGTATGCCGCTTCCGAAATCCGCTCGCCGGCAAGCTTTTTCGCCAACCGCGTCTTCATCTATGGCGCGCTGGTGTTCTGGGCCTTCATCTGCCTGTTTCCGATCTACTGGACGATAACCACCTCCTTCAAGACGGCCGTCGACGTCACCCAGGGCCATCTCATCCCCTTCGTCGACTTCCGGCCGGACTGGAAGGGCTGGCGCTCGCTCGGCCTGTCACCGGATTCGATCTTCCGGACGTCGACGGTACGCGACGAGTTCATCAAGCGCTTCATGAATTCGGTCATCACCTCGGTCGGCGCGTCGAGCCTCGCCATTGTCATCGGCAGCCTCGCCGCTTACGGCCTCACCCGCTACCGCTATCACTTCGCCTGGTTCAAGAATGAGGACATCTCCTTCTTCTTCCTGTCGCAGCTGATCCTGCCGCCGGTGGTGCTCGCTTTGCCCTTTCTCGTGCTGTATCGGGAAGTCGGCATGCTCGACACGCGCATCGGGCTGATCCTGCTCTACACGCTGATGGTGCTGCCGATCGTCATCTGGATCATGCGCGACCAATTCAACTCGATCCCTGTCGAGCTGGAGGAGGCAGCGCTCGTCGACGGCCTGTCGATCTGGGGCGCCTTCTTCCGCATCGTCATGCCGATCGCCCTGCCGGGCATGGTCGCCGCCTTCATCCTGGCAATGGTGCTGTGCTGGAACGAGTATTTCTTCGCCGCACTCCTGACCTCGACTGACGCCAAGACCATTCCCGTGATGGTGGCGAGCCAGACCGGCTCGCAAGGCATCAACTGGTGGTCGATGGCGGCGCTGGCCACCGCCGCGATCACGCCGCTTGCCGTCATCGGCATCGCGCTGGAGCGCTATCTGATCATGGGTATGACCGCGGGCGCGGTGAAATAGACACCTGTCTTCCCTTCTCCCCTTGTGGGAGAAGGTGGATTGGCGCGTAGCGCCAAGACGGATGAGGGGTGTTGGAAGAAATGCGGCGCGCAAATGTCGAGGAATTTAAAGTGCTTACGTCTTCGAGGTAGCGATCCTTCCAGCACCCCTCATCCGACCGAGCTTCGCTCGGCCACCTTCT
>NZ_NPKI01000015.1 GCF_002284565.1 Mesorhizobium mediterraneum
CATGTCCTTGTTCCTTCGGGTTGCCGGCCTGTCAGGATTATATTCCTACAGGGTGCCGGGTTTGTCAAATATATAATCGCCTGAAGAAAGCGGGTTCAAACCGTGAACAAAATCTGGCATGGTGCCGCCATGCCAATCATCTCGCCTGTCCCTCTCAACCCGCTCATCGATGGCCGTCAGTCGGAGCGCGCGATGCTCGTGCGGCGCGGCGTGCAGCGGCTGCTTAAGGAAATGGGCGCGCATGTGCTGCCCGAACTGTCGCTGGCGACCGGGCGCCGCGCCGACCTCGTCGCGCTGACCCGCCAGGGCGACATCTGGATCATCGAGATCAAATCCTCGATCGAGGATTTCAGGGTCGACCGCAAATGGCCGGACTACCGGCTGCACTCCGACCGCTTCTTCTTCGCCACCCATCCCGGCGTGCCCTCGGAAATCTTTCCGCAGGAATGCGGTTTTATCCTTTCCGACGGCTACGGCGCCGAAATCCTGCGCGATGCGCCCGAGCACCGCATGGCGGCGGCGACGCGCAAGGCGCTGATGCTGAGGATCGCACGGGCCGGTGCTTCACGGCTGCTCGCGGCGGAACTCGCTGGTGTCTCGGTGCCGGCGCTGGAGGGGGAGAGCGAGTAGAGAACGTTCGAACTATCTGGATACAGTGCTTTGCGCTGCCTACCCGACTGCCAGCGTTCGTAGTTGGCGAAAGCCTAAGCGGCATCCGATCTCCCCCCTTGCGGGGGAGATGTCCGGCAGGACAGAGGGGGGTGGGAAGGATTGCCAACTTTCAGCTCAACACACCCCAATCGGGAAACAGTCTTAGGGGTTTTGTTGCGATAGGTTTGGCAGGTCGGAGGGACAGCACCCCCCTCTGCCCTGCCGGGCATCTCCCCCGCAAGGGGGGAGATCAGCAGCTTCGCCCGATGGCGAAATGATGATCAATCTCGACCTAGAGCACTTCATCGTTTCACGGAAACGCCGAACCGCTCTAGATATTTGTTTTTACGCAATTCCGGACGGAAAACCGCTCCGCACTTTTCCTGGAATTGCTCTAGCCAGTTTCTATTCTTCTTCCTCGTCCGCCCCGTTCGCAGCCGGCGCGACCAGCAGCACGGCGGCGCCGAGGATCGCGGCGATGAAGGATCCGGCCAGGATGCCGACCTTGACCGCGTCCTGCAGCTCGACATTGTTGGCGAAAGCGAGCAGGCCGATGAACAGGCTCATGGTGAAGCCGATGCCGCAGAGCAGCGAAATACCGACCATGTGCAGCCAGCCGGCATTGACCGGCAGATCGGCAAAGCCGAACCGGATGGCAAGCGCTGAAGAGCCGAACACGCCGACCAGCTTGCCGGCGACGAGGCCAGCGGCGACGCCCAGCGTCAGCGGCTCAACCAGAGCGGCTGCGCTCAGGCCGGCCAACGAGACGCCGGCATTGGCAAAGCCGAAGATCGGGATGACGAAGAACGGCACGATGTTATGCAGGCCGTGTTCGAGCCGATGCAGCGGCGAATGGTCGAGATCATGGCTGATGCCCGGAGTGGCCTTCAGGGGTATGGTCAGGGCCAGCGCCACGCCGGCGAGCGTGGCATGCACGCCTGACTTCAGCACCAGCACCCACAGAACGGCACCAAGCACGAGATAGGGCAGCAGCGTCAGCACGCCCATGCGGTTGAGCGCGATGAGCAGAGCGATGACCGCGAAAGCGGCGCCGAGAAAGGCGAGCGACAGGCCGCTCGTGTAGAACACGGCGATGATGACGACCGCGCCAAGGTCGTCGATGATGGCAAGCGCGGTGAGGAATACCTTCAGCGACCCCGGCACGCGGTTGCCGAGCAGCGACAGCACGCCGAGCGCAAACGCGATGTCGGTAGCGGTCGGGATCGCCCAGCCGGACAGAGCGGCTGGGTTGTCGCGGTTGATGGCGACATAGACAAGTGCCGGCACCAGCATGCCGCCGGCGGCGGCGACGCCGGGCAGGACGCGCCGCGGCCAAGTCGAGAGCTGTCCGTCCAGCATCTCGCGCTTGATCTCCAGGCCGACCAGCAGGAAAAAGACGGCCATCAGGCCGTCATTGATCCAATGCGATACGCTGAGCGGTCCCAGATAGGCGTGAAGGGCGGCGAAATAGGTTTCGGCCAGCGGCGAATTGGCGACGATCAGCGCCAGTGCCGCGGCTGCCATCAGGATGATGCCGCCGGCCGCCTCGCTGTCGAGGAATTCGCGGAAAATGGAGACCGGCCGCTGTTTCTGGTCCTGCATGTCGCCTCTCATGGTCCCGGTCGGACGGAATCACGTCGCAGGATGATGCGCAAGCCCCGGCAATGAGGCAAGCAGCCTGTCAGTCAGCCGTTAGTCAGCGTGGGGCGCGCTTGGCGAGTATCCGCTGCAGCGTGCGGCGATGCATGTTGAGCCGGCGCGCGGTCTCGGAGACGTTGCGGTCGCACATTTCGTAGACGCGCTGGATGTGCTCCCAGCGCACACGGTCGGCCGACATCGGGTTTTCAGGCGGTGCGGCGCGTTCGCCAGCGGTGCGGGTTAGGGCGGCGAAAATGTCGTCGGCATCGGCCGGCTTCGACAGATAGTCGATGGCTCCCAGTTTCACCGCCGTCACCGCAGTGGCGATGTTGCCGTAGCCGGTGAGGATGATGGCGCGGGCGTCGTCGCGCTTCTCGCGGATGGCGGCGACGACATCGAGGCCGTTGCCGTCGGCGAGCCGCATGTCGACCACGGCATAAGCGGGCGGGTTGGCGCGCGCCTTGGCCACCGCCTCCTCGACGCTCTCGGCCGTCTCGACCACGAAACCCCTGGTTTCCATGGCGCGGGCAAGTCGCGTGAGGAATGGCTTGTCGTCGTCGACGATCAACAGCGAGGTGTCCTCGCCTTCAACCATTGCGCCAATCGTTTCGTCGCCATTCATCGTCTTCTAAATTCCTGCTGCCTGATTTTTACGCAAATATCGTTTTGGAGCGCTGTTGTCCAATTCAAGCCGTGTCAAACATGGTGGCCGAAGCCGATTCAGGATTGAGGAAGACGCTGCGTGGCCACGATATCTGCACGATGGCGCCCTCGCCCGGCTCGTTTGAATTGCGGAAATCAAGCGTGGCCCCCGAGCGTTCCAGCAAGGTCTTGGCTATGAAAAGCCCCAGGCCCAGGCCGCCGCCGGCCTCGGTGCCCTGGCGTGTCGACATATAGGGCTCGCCGATGCGGTCGATGATTTCGGGAGGGAAACCCGGCCCGTCGTCGGTGATCGAGAAGGTAACGGCGGCCTCGTTCCAGCTCCAGCGCACGGTGACGGCCTTGCGGGCAAAATCGACGGCGTTCTCGACCAGATTGCCGAGGCCGTAGATGACGCCGGGATTGCGCCGCCCTACCGGTTCGGGGCCGATGCGCTCGCCGGGACGAAGCTTGATCGAGATGCCGAAATCACGGTGCGGCGCCGTCATCTCCTCGACCAGCGAGGTCAGCGGCAGGCGGGAGAGATGCGCCTCGCCCTCAGACGAGAGGCTGGTGAGACGTTTGAGAATTTCGCGGCAACGCTCGCTCTGCGAGCGCAGCAGGGTCACGTCGTCCCGGTATTTCGGGTCATTGCCAAGTGCCTTCTCCATCTCCTTGACGACAAGGGTGATGGTGGCAAGTGGCGTGCCCAGCTCATGCGCGGCGGCGGCGGCAAGGCCGTCCAGTGCCGACAGGTGCTGCTCGCGCTGCAGCACCAGCTCGGTGGCGGCAAGCGCGTTGGCGAGCAAGCGTGCTTCCTCGGCCACGCGGAAGGCGTAGATCGCGGTGAAGGCGATCGAGGAAAACACCGCCATCCACATGCCTGCGACATAGATGAACGGCATCTCCAGCGGCGCGCCCTCATACCAGGGCAGCGGCAGATGGAAGAAGACCAGCAGGGTCGCCGCCACCATCACCAGCGCGCCGAGGATGGCCGTCAGGCGCAGCGGCAGCGACGTCGCCGAGATGACCACCGGCACGGTCACCAGCACCGAAAACGGATTGGTGAGGCCGCCGGTCATGTAGAGCAGGCCGGCAAGCTGCAGGCTGTCGATGGTCAGGATGGCAAAGGCCGGCAGCGGCGTCAGCCGATGCGCTGCCGGATAGCGGAAGGTCAGCAACAGGTTCATCCAGGCAGAGCAGGCGATCAGCGCGAAGCAGAGGCTGACAGGCAGCGGAAATTTCAGCCCATAGGCAACGACGAGCACCGTCAGGCTCTGGCCGACGATGGCGAGCCAGCGCAGCCTGATCAGCGTGTTGAGACGCAGCCGCTGGCTTTGCTGGAAGTCGGGCGCCTGCAGGATGTTTATCATGACCAAGGATTATAGCCGGGAAAGGAGAAGCGGTAGATGTTTCTGTCTTCTTGTTGACCATGATCGGATCATGGTCGGTCTGCGTCAGCTGCCACGCGGTTTGGCGCGGCTGGTGGCGGCGGCGAGAAGCGGGTTCTCCGGCCAGACGTGCCGGGGGTAGCGGCCACGCATGTCGGCCCGCACATCGGCCCAGGAACCGCGCCAGAAACCGGGCAGGTCGCGCGTCGTCTGGATCGGCCGGTGCGCGGGCGACAAAAGCTCGAGCGTCAGCGGCACGGTGCCATTGGCAATCGAAGGGTGCCGGTCGAGACCGAACAGCTCCTGGACGCGGATCGC
Source organism: Mesorhizobium mediterraneum (assembly GCF_002284565.1). Classification (GTDB taxonomy): domain Bacteria; phylum Pseudomonadota; class Alphaproteobacteria; order Rhizobiales; family Rhizobiaceae; genus Mesorhizobium; species Mesorhizobium mediterraneum. The sequence continues at coordinate 4,638 of NZ_NPKI01000015.1, forward strand.
CAGCACCGGCCATTCGCCGTCATAGCGGATCGGCACGCGACTGCCTGACGGCGCGTCGAAATGGGTCGGCGCCAGCGCCTCGATCCTGCGCTGGAGATCGTGCGGCACCAATGCCATGAGGCCGATCGAAAGCACGCCCGGGTCGATCGCGGCGAACGACGCCGCACCAGAGAGGTACGGCAGCAGCCAATCGTCGAGACTGTCGATGAGCGCGGCGTCGGAAACGTCGGGCCAGGGCGCGCCGAGGCCGCGATGCAGCCAGCCGAGCCGTTGGCGCAGCGTTTCCGCCTCCTTGCCCCACGGCAAAAGCGACAGCCCGTGTTGGCGCAAGGCGTCAAGGATCGCGTGATCCGCCTCAGTGCCGGCCGGCGCCGGCAGCATGCGTTCGGATAGCGTGATGGCGCCGAGGCGAACGGTTTCGCGCACGCGCACCGCGCGCCTGTCGCGGTCGAAGCTCGTTTCCCCGCGGGTCTCGATCTTGTCGGCAAGCGAAGCGCGAATGTCGGTCTCATCTATCGCCGCTGCTGCCGTGATGCGGGCATTCTGCGCCTTGCCCTGCAGGTCGGCGACGACGAGCCAGGTTTCGCCCGCCAGGGGATCAGCGGTGTCGAGCATGGCGCCCGAACCGTTGGCCAGCACGAAACGGCCGCGCTCGCCGCGCGCCCTGGCGACACGGTCCGGCCAGGCACGGATGAGGAGGGCGCCGGCGGAAGCCTGCTCATTGTTTCTCCCGCCACCGGCCTGCCTCGCCAGCCGCTCTGCAAGCTGCCGCGCCGATGTGGCGCGCGGCGATCTTTCGGATCGGAACCGCATCAGCCGGCGTTCGAGGTCGGCGCCGTCGCCGCCAAGGCCGCGCTCGGTGAGCAGCACGGCGAGCATGGCCGCCTCGAACGCCTGGCCGGTCTTCGCCGCCTCGGCGACCATGTGAGCGAGCCGCACCGGTAGCGCCAGCCTGCGCATCGCAGCACCCGCTTCCGTCAGGCGCCCTGCCTCGTCAATGGCATCGAGCGCACGAAGCAGCGACCTTGCCTCGTTGAGCGCCGGGGCCGGCGGCGGATCGAGGAACGAAAGGCTCGTTGGATCGGCAACACCGAAGGCGGCGCAATCGAGCAGAAGTCCGGAAAGATCGGCCTCGATGATCTCCGGCGGGGTGAACGCGGGAAGTGCCGCCGTCTGCTCGGCTCGCCACAGCCGGATGGCGACGCCCGGTTGTGTGCGTCCGGCGCGGCCGGCGCGCTGGTCGGCGGAGGCTCTGCTGACACGCACCGTCTCCAGCCGCGTCAGGCCGCTGGCCGGCTCGTAGCGCGGCAGCCGCGACAGACCGGAATCGATGACGACGCGCACACCGTCGATGGTGATCGAGGTTTCGGCGATCGACGTTGCCAGCACCACCTTGCGGCGGCCGGATGGCGCCGGCTTGATGGCCGCGTCCTGCGCCTTGCCGTCGAGCATGCCGTAGAGTGGCACGATGTCGGTGTCGGCACTGACGCGGCCCTGCAGCCGCTCGGCGGTGCGCTCGATCTCGCGCTGGCCGGGCAGGAAGGCGAGCACGCTGCCGCTCTCCTCGGCAAGGGCCGCGCGGATCGCCTTGGCCATGGCGTCCTCGATGGCGATGCCGGCCGGCCGTTCGTCGTAACGGATATCGACGGGAAAGGCGCGGCCTTCGCTCTCGATCACCGGGGCGCCGGAAAGCAAGCGAGCGACACGCGCGCCGTCGAGCGTTGCCGACGTCACCAGCAATCGCAGATCGGGCCTCAGCGCACCTTGCACATCGAGCGCCAGCGCCAGACCGAAATCGCCGTCGAGCGAGCGCTCGTGGAATTCGTCGAAGAACACCGCCGAGACACCGGGCAGTTCCGGATCGTCGAGGATCATGCGGGACAGCACGCCCTCGGTAACGACAAGAATTTTCGTCCTTGCCGAGGTCCGGTTTTCCATGCGCATGGCATAGCCGACCGTCTCGCCGGGCTCCTCGCCGAGCAGTTCGGCCATGCGGCGGGCAGCGGCGCGGGCAGCGAGCCGGCGCGGCTCGAGCAGAATGATCTTGCCCGTGCCGAGCCATGCTGCATCGAGCAGCGCCAGTGGCACCAGCGTCGTCTTGCCGGCGCCGGGCGGCGCCACCAGCACGGCGCTGTTGCCATGGCCAAGCGCCTCGCTGAGCGCCGGCAGCACGGCGGAGACCGGGAGTTCCGGCAAGGGTTTTCTGGTCATCGTCCCACGGACGTACTCATCCAATCGCGGCAGGTCCGCAGCGTCGGCATATCAGCGGTGGCGGTCGCCGCGCAACCGACGGCAGCGGGCCAGTTCAAAGCCGGGTTCGCGAAAATGGGTTCCAGCGCACCGTGCCCAACCTCGCCTCCTCGCGCACCATCGTCAAAAGGCCGGAGCCACCGACGATGGCGAGACCGACAAGCGACAGAAAATCGGGATATTCCTGGAAGAACAGCGCGCCCAGGATGACCGCCCAGACGATCTGCGAATAATGCGTCGGCGCGATCCGGTTGGCTGGCGCGTATTTCACGGCCATAAGCTGAAGCAATTGTCCGCAAGACGTGAACGCACCCGACAGCACCAACCAGGTCAGCTGCCTTGCGTCCGGAAGCGTGAATGACGTGGCCGCGGCACCGATGCCGTTGAAGAACAGGCCGTAGCCAATCAGCACGCCGAGCATCGTCGTGCGCTTTTCCCCAGCCGCGAGCGAGCGCATCAGGATGATGCTGGCGGCGGCAAGGAAAGCAACGCCGAACGCAGCGAGGTGACCGAGATGCATCTCGCGAAAGTCCGGCCGCACGACCAGCATGACGCCGGCAAAGCCGGCGACCACCGCCAGCCATCGCCAAGGGCCGACCTTCTCCTTGAGGATGAGGGTGGAAAGGATGGTGACGCAGAGCGGCGCCAGGAAAATCAGCGCATAGGCTTCCGCCAGCGGGATGGTGGTGAAGGCATAGACGCTGAGCACGCCGGACGCGATGCCGGCCCAGGCGCGGGCCTGAACCGCCCAAGGCCGCTTCGTGCGCCAGAAATCGCGCCAGCGTTCGCCGTTCAGCCGGGTGAAGAGAAGAAAGAAGCCGGCAAACAATGTCGAGAAGAACCCGATCTCGAACACCGTGAACTGCCCACCCAGGCTTTTGACAACGGCATCGTTGAATGAATAGCTTGCATAGGCGATCAGGGCGAGCAGAATTCCGTTCGTCACGTGTTTCCAGTTCCAGGGAGAGCAGGGTGAAGATACTGGCGCTCGGTGCGCATCCGGACGACATCGAGATTTTCATGTTCGGTACGATGGCAGCCTATGCCGCGCAAGGCGCAGAACTGGTTTTTGCGATAGCCACGGACGGCGCCAAGGGTGGGAAGGGCGATCCGGAACCGCTCGCCCGCGCCCGCCGCGAGGAAGCGGCTGTGGCGGCGGACCTGCTTGGCGCAACACCGCACTTCCTCGATTTTCCGGACGGCGCGCTGGTTGCCGACGCCGCGCTGATCGCGGCACTGAAGACGCTGATCGGCGACGTGAAGCCGGACCTGGCGATCACCCATGCGCCGAACGACTATCATGGCGACCACCGCGCGCTGTCGGACGGCGTGCGCATCGCGGCGTCTTTCGCAGTCCCGGTGCTGCATGCCGATACGCTCGGCGGTACCGGTTTTTCGCCGACGCATTATGTCGACATATCAGGGCATTTCGATCGCAAGGCGATGGCGATCCGGGCGCATCAGTCGCAGGATCCCGAACGTTTCGTCGATGCGGCGCGCACGCAGAACGCGTTTCGCGCCGGCCAGTGCAATGGCGCAGCCGGTTCCTTCGCCGAAGCCTTTCGCTTCGAGCCGGTCTTCCCGTTCGCCGACATACGCGCTCTGCTGCCGCCGGCCCCAGCAATCCGGCCGGTGACAGTGAGCACCAAAACGGTCAAATAAGCCGGCACCCGGCGCGCCAGACAACCCGACAGAAGCCGCCTTTCCTGAACCAGCGCCCGGAGCCGACGCGCCATGCTGCGGTGCAGCGACGAATTCGCTTGCCTTGTTTAGTAAAAATTGCATCACTAAACAAATTACTAAACATCCGGCGCTCAACCCGTCATAGTGTTTAGGCCCCTGAGGAGGGGGGTTGAGGTTTTTGAAACCGTCATCCGGGCGCGTTTCGCAAATGGGAGGAAGGCATGAAATCGACCTTGAAACTGACGTTGGGACTGACCTCGGCGATGTTTGCGTCGACAGCCGTTTCGAACGTCGCGCATGCGGAAGATCTGACGCTTTGCTGGGCAGCCTGGGACCCGGCGAACGCTCTTGTGGAACTGTCCAAGGATTTCACCAAGGAATCCGGCATCGGCATGAAATTCGAGTTCGTGCCGTGGACCAACTATGCCGATCGGTTTCTCAACGAACTGAATTCCAAGGGCAAGCTGTGCGACCTGATCATCGGCGATAGCCAGTGGATCGGCGGCTCCGCCGAGAACGGCCATTACGTCAAGCTGAACGACTTCTTCGACAAGGAGAAGATCAGCATGGACGACTTCGTGCCGGCCACGGTCGTCGGCTATTCGGAATGGCCGAAGAACACGCCGAACTACTGGGCACTGCCGGCCATGGGCGATGTCGTCGGCTGGACCTATCGCAAGGACTGGTTCTCCAAGCCGGAACTGCAGAAGGAATTCAAGGAGAAATACGGCTGGGATCTCGCCGCGCCGACGACCTTCGACCAGCTGAAGCAGATCGCCGAGTTCTTCCAGAAGCGCGAGATCGACGGCAAGACCGTGTACGGCGCGTCGATCTATACCGAGCGCGGCTCCGAAGGCATCACCATGGGCGCCATGGACGTGCTCTACAGCTTCGGCTTCAAATACGAGAACCCCGACAAGCCCTACGAGATGGACGGCTTCGTCAACTCCGAGAAATCGGTGAAGGGTCTGGAGTTCTACAAGGCGCTCTACGACTGCTGCACGCCTCCCGGGGCTTCGAACAGCTACATGGGCGAAGGCGTCGATGCCTTCAAATCCGGCCAAGTGGCGATGCACATGAACTTCGCCTTTACCTGGCCAGGCCTGCAGAAGGACGAGAATGTCGGCGGCGACAAGATTGGCTATTTCGCCAATCCCAAAGGTCCCGACGGCGACCAGTTCGCCCAGCTCGGCGGCCAGGGCATCTCGGTGGTTTCCTATTCCGACAAGCAGGAAGCCGCGCTCAAATACATCAAGTGGTTCGCCAACAAGGACGTGCAGGCCAAATGGTGGTCGCTCGGCGGCTATTCCTGCCTCAACGCGGTCGTGAAAGACCCGAGCTTTCCGGCCAGCCAGCCTTATGCGCAGACCTTCCTCGACTCGATGGCCATCGTGAAGGACTTCTGGGCTGAGCCGAGCTATGCGCCGCTGCTGCAGGCGTCGCAGAAGCGCTTCCACGACTATGTCGTGGCCGGCCAGGGTTCGGCGAAGGACGCGCTCGACGGCCTGGTCAAGGACTGGACCGAGGTCTTCCAGGACGACGGCAAGATGTAATCGGCGAGAGACCGGCTCCTCCCGAGCCACGACCCCAGGGCCGGATGATTTCGGGTCTCCGACCCGAAATCATCCGGCCCCGGACCAAGAGCGAGTGAGCATGATGTCGTCCGAAAACCGCTTAACACTTTTCGGCATCATGCTCTGGTCCCGTGCCGCCCTTGGCACGGGACACAGTTCAGATAAATTCCAATGTCGAGACGACTTGAAGTGACCGAAGCGGGACTGACCATGCTCAATCGGACTGCGGACAGCGTTGCCCGGGCCACGCCTGAGCCGTTGGCCCGCAAGGTCCGGGGCATCAGCGACAAGGGCCTCGCCTGGCTGTTCATCTCGCCGACGATCCTGTTGCTGCTCGCCATCAACATCTTTCCGCTGTTCTGGGCGATCTATCTGTCCTTCACCAACTACCGCGCCAACCGCCCCAACGAGGTGGTGAAGAATGTCGGCCTTGCCAACTACAAGCGCATACTCGGCGACCAGGACATCTGGATCGCCATGCAGACGACGGCGCATTTCGTGTTCTGGACCATCCTGCTGCAGACGCTGATCGGTTTCACGCTGGCCTGGCTGATCGACCGGAAGTTTCGCGGCCATGCCTTCTGGACGACGATCATTCTGGTGCCGATGATGCTGTCGCCGGCAGTGGTCGGCAATTTCTGGCGCTTCCTCTACGAGCCGCAGATCGGCCTGTTCGCCTATGCCATCTCGTTCGTGTCAGGCATTCCGGCAACGGAGATCGGCATGCTCTCCAATGTCTCGCTGGCGCCGTGGTCGATCATCATCGTCGACACCTGGATGTGGACGCCGTACGTGATGCTGATCTGCCTCGCGGGCTTACGCTCGATCCCCGAATACATCTATGAGGCGGCCGAGGTCGACCGTGCCTCCAACTGGCGGCAGTTCTGGTCGATCACGCTGCCGATGGCGCTGCCCTTCATCATGCTGGCGGTGCTGTTCCGCGGCATCGAGAACTTCAAGATGTTCGACATGGTCAACCTGCTCACCGGCGGCGGACCCGGCTCGACCACCGAAGTCGCCTCAATCACGCTGAAGCGGCAGGCCTTCGAAAGCTGGCGGACGGGCTATTCCTCGGCCTTCGCCATCATCCTCTTCGTCGCGGTGTTCGGGCTGGCCAATATCTACGTCAAGGCGCTCAACAAGGTGAAGCAGAGATGAGCCTGACGTCAGCCCATTCGGTCGTCGCACCCTCGGCCACGTCGAAGCGCGTCGCCGGCACGATCATCGTGCTTTACGCGCTTATCTCGATCGTGCCGCTGCTGTGGATCTTCGCCACCAGCTTCAAGACGCCGCCGGATTCGATTGCGTATCCGCCGAAGATCCTGTTCCAGCCTAGCCTCGAAGGCTACTGCAATCTGTTCACGACGCGCACAAGGCAGACGCCGGAATACATCAACTCGCTTGGACCGGCGACCGGCTTCTGCGACGAGACCACGCGCAAGCGCAACATGGTGATCGCCGGCCCGTCCAACTTCATGCCGCGCTTCGTCAATTCGCTGATCATCGCCTTCGGCTCGACTTTTTGCGCGGTGTTCCTCGGCACGTTGTCGGCCTATGGCTTCTCGCGCTTCAAGGTGCCGCTGGCCGACGACCTTCTCTTCTTCATCCTGTCGACGCGGATGATGCCGCCGATCGCGGTCGCCATTCCCATATATCTGATGTATCGCGAGCTTGGCCTGTCGGACACCGCGCTCGGCATGATCCTGCTCTATACGGCGGTCAATGTGTCGCTTGCGGTGTGGCTGCTGAAGGGCTTCATCGACGAGATCCCGCGCGAGTACGAAGAAGCGGCGATGATCGACGGTTATACGCGGCTGCAGGCCTTCTGGCGCACCGTGCTGCCGCAGGCGACCACCGGTATTGCCGCGACCGCCATCTTCTGCCTGATCTTTGCCTGGAACGAATATGCGTTCGCCGCTCTGCTGACTTCGGGCACGGCGCAGACCGCGCCGCCCTTCATCCCGACCATCATTGGCGAAGGCGGCCAGGACTGGCCGGCGGTCGCTGCAGGCACGACGATCTTCCTGGTGCCGATCCTGGTGTTCACCATCCTGCTTCGCAAGCAATTGCTGCGTGGCATCACCTTCGGCGCGGTGCGCAAATGATTGATGTGGGAATAAGAAACCGACGGTGCCACCGTTTCCCTTCTCCTCGTCCACGGCTACGGGATCGACACATTTGCGAACGCTTACCGTTTAGCGATAGCGTGTATGACAAGCAGGCACATACATCTTCTCCCGCCGCGCCAGGTCGACCCCCACTCCGTCGAGCTTCGCTCGACACCTCTCCCCCGATCGACGGCGTAGAGGAAGGGTGCGAACTTAATTCAGCCAGACTCCCTTCCTCTCCCTCCGGAGGGGGGAGAGGTGGCGGTGCGAAGCAGCGGCGGAGTGGGGGAACCACCTGGCAACCGCCTCGCCCCGTGAACGGGAAGAAGGAAGGGAGTGGAGCATGACGCGTCCTGTTGCTCCCATAAGACCATCATGGCCGCGCGCGCTCCGCCGCGGGCTGATGGAAAACATCGCCACCGCGATCATCGCCATCGGCTTCCTGATGCTGTTTCAGCCCTTCGCGCTGTCGCTCTACACGTACTCCTTCGTCACCATGCTGGCCGGCACGGCGATGTTCATCATCGTCTCGAAGTTTCCGGAGTAGACGATGGCTGAAATCCGCGTTGAGCATCTGAGGAAGGCATTCGGCGATTTCGTCGCCGTGCAGGATTCCAACTTCGTCGTCGGGAATGGCGAGTTCTTCGTCATGCTGGGGCCGTCGGGTTGCGGCAAGACGACGACGTTGCGCATGATTGCCGGGCTCGAACTGCCGACCGGCGGCAAGATCCTGCTCGGCGGCGAGGACGTCACCATGCGACGTGCCCGCGAGCGCGACATCGCCTTCGTCTTTCAGCTGTTCGCGCTCTATCCGCACATGAATGTGCGTAAGAACATCGGCTTCCCGTTGCTGGCGCAAGGCATGCCCGGCATCGAAATGCGCCAGCGCGTCGAAGAGACGGCGAAGCTGTTGCGCATCGACCATCTGCTCAACAAATCGGTCTCCGGCCTTGCCGGCGGTGATCGCCAGCGCGTCGCGCTCGGCCGCGCCATCGTGCGGCGGCCAAAATGCTTCCTGATGGACGAGCCGCTCGGCACGCTCGACACCGAATTCCGCGATCTCATGGTCCATGAGCTGCGCGAACTGCACAACCGCATCCGCGCTACCACGGTCTACGTCACGCATGACCAGATGGAAGCGATGTCGATGGCCGACAAGATCGCGGTTATGAACCACGGCGTCATCGAACAGTTCGGCACCCCGCGCGAAATCTACGACCGGCCGGCTACCATGTTCGTCGCCGATTTCATCGGCTCGCCGCCGATGAATTTTCTCGGCTTCGGCGGCGGGCTTTCAAAGGGTGCCAGGGAGATAGTGGTGCAAGGTGCCAAGGTGGCGGTGCCGGAGGTGCGCGAGGACATCGCGCCGGCCGACATGGCGCTCGGCATCCGACCGGAACACATCCGCTTCGACGACGCGTCGAAGCTGCGCGGCGCCATCTATGGCACCGAATATCTCGGCACCACGCAGATCGTTGCGGTGGAGACATCCGGCGGCATCATCAAGGCGCGGGTGCCGGCCGAAATCCGGCTCAATGCGGGCGACCATGTCGGCCTGGCGCTGAGCAGCGCACGGCTGTCGCTGTTCGAAAAGGGCTCCGGCCGCGCGGTGAGAACCGCAATCCATGACGCAACCGCGGAGGTCCGCCATGGCTGACGTGCACATCCAACGCGTGACCAAAGCCTTTGGCGAGCATATCGCGGTGGACGCTCTCGATCTGCACGTCACCGATGGCGAATTCGTCGTGCTGCTCGGGCCGACCGGGGCCGGCAAGACGACGACGCTCCGGCTTATTGCCGGATTGGAACGGCCGGATACTGGCTCAATCCATATCGGCGGACGCGACGCAACAGCACTCTCGCCGGCCGAGCGCGACACCGCCTTCGTCTTCCAGCAATATTCGCTTTATCCGCATCTGTCGGTCTACGACAATCTGGCCTTTCCGCTGCGCTCGCCTGCGCGGCGGCTGGGCGAGGACGCGGTGCGCCGCCGCGTCGAAGAGGTGGCCAAGATGGTGCGTATCCACCACAAGCTGAACAACCGCTCCACCAAGCTTTCCGGCGGCGAGATGCAGCGCGTCGCCATCGGGCGCGCCCTGGTGCGCAAGCCCTCGATCTATCTGATGGACGAGCCGCTGTCGTCGCTCGATGCCAAGCTGCGCGCCGACCTCCGGCTCGAGCTGAAGCGCATCCAAGCCGAGCTCGGCGCCACCATGCTTTATGTCACGCATGACCAGATCGAGGCGATGACGATGGCCGATCGCATCGGCATTCTCGCCGATGGCGTGCTGGTGCAGATCGGCACGCCGCGGACGATCTATTCCGAGCCGGCAAACCTTCATGTCGCCGCAAGGCTCGGCCAGCCGGCAATCAATCTGTTGCCGACCGGCCTGCTGCCGGATGGCGACATGCCGGCGGGAACCAAAACGATCGGCGCGCGTACAGAACATCTGTCGATCGGCAAAGCATCGAATGGCCCCGCCGACGGCGTTGTTAACTGGGTCGAACATTTGGGCGACCAGAACCACCTGCATGTGACGGTGGGAAGCAGAAAGCTGGTGACGCTGACCGACCCCGACATCCAACTGGAAAAGGGCGACAGGGTGATTATCCGCTACCGGGCGCCGCTGTTCTTCGACCAGGCCGGCAACAGGATTGCAAACCGATGAGCGCTGAGACGCTGGACAAGACTGGGACGATGGACAAGGTTGACCTGAAGACGCTGATATCCGTCACCGCCAACACGATTGCCGCCCACGCGGACGAACTGACCGCGCTCGACCAGGCGATCGGCGATGGCGACCATGGCCTGAACATGAAGCGCGGCTTCGAGGCGGTGCGGGCGGAGGCCGAGGGGTTTGCTGCAAAGCCATTGCCGGAGGCGCTGAAGGCGATCGGCACCAAGCTGGTGATGACGGTGGGCGGGGCATCGGGACCGCTGTTCGGCACGCTGTTCATGGCGCTCGGCAAGGAGATTTCCGCAGAGCCGGATCGCGCCAATCTGGCTACGGCTTTCGGCAAGGCAATCGAGGCGGTGGCAGCGAGGGGCAAGTCGCAAGTCGGGCAAAAGACCATGCTCGACGTGCTGCAGCCAGTGCATGACGCCCTGCTGCAGGGAAAGACCGGGGCGGAAATCACTGACGCCGCCGACAGGGCAGCCGACGCCACCGTGCCGATGAAGGCCTTGCGCGGACGCGCGTCGTTCCTCGGCGATCGCTCGATCGGCCATATGGATGCCGGCGGGCGCTCGGTCGCGCTTCTGGTGCGGGCCGTTGTCGAAACCATCGAGGGGCACGCATGAGCAATGTCGGCATCGTCATCGTATCACACTCGCCGCTGGTCGCCGAAGGCACGGCGGACATGGTGCGCCAGATGGTTGGCGACGAAGTGCCGCTTGCATGGTGCGGCGGAAACGGCCATGGCGGGCTGGGGACCAATGTCGAGGCGATCATGAGCGCCATCGACAAGGCCTGGTCGGAGGCGGGTGTCGCCATACTTGTCGATCTCGGCGGCGCCGAGACCAACAGCGAGATGGCGGTCGAGATGATCGGCGAGCCGCGCGCGCAGAAGATCATCGTCTGCAATGCGCCGATCGTCGAGGGCGCGGTGATGGCGGCGACGGAAGCTTCCGGCGGCGCTTCGCTCAGGGAAGTGGTGGCGACGGCACACGAATTATCGCCATCGTGAATGAACAGGAATTTTGACTCAATGTCCGCATCCGCAGAAGCCACCGTCCTGATCACCCACGAGGTGGGCCTGCATGCGCGCCCTTCGGTGAAGTTCACCAAGCTCGCCAAGACATTTTCGGCCGATGTCGAAGTTGCGCTCGCCGCCAACGGACCTTGGTTCGATGCCAAGAGCATCGTCAAGGTGATGGCGGCCAAGGCGCCGAAAGGGACGGTTCTGCATATCCGAGCGAGGGGTGACGGCGCCGGCGAGGCGGTCGGCGCGCTGGCCGAGCTGGTGCGGCGCGATTTCGACGAGGGCGTGGACCATGCCCGAACCGCTTAGGCTGAAGGGGATTTCGGCCTCGGCCGGCTATGCCGAGGGGCCGCTGTTCAACCTCGACCCGGTTGCCGCGCGCTATGCCGGCAAGGCAACGGCTGCTGAAGAGAAGGCTGCGCTCGATACGGCAATCGGTATTGCGACAGGCAGGCTCACCGCGCTGATCGAAGCGAGTGAAGGCGATGCAGCCGACATTCTCGAATTCCAGATCGCCATGCTGGAGGACGATGCGCTGACCGGCCCGGCCTTTGCCGCGATTGCCGCCGGCCAGCCAGCCGATGCGGCATGGCGGCAGGCACTGGATGCCGAGATCGCAGGCTACGAAACGTCGGATCAGGATTACTTCCGCGCACGCGCGGCCGACATGCGCGACATCAGAGACCAGGTGCTGCGCGCGCTGACCGAGGACAGCGAGGCAGCTGCGCCGGCGGGAGCCATTTTCTATGGCGAGGACATCGCTCCGACGCGCTTTCTCGAAACCAACTGGAGTTCCGGCGGCGGCATCGCGCTGAAAGCCGGCAGTGCCGCCAGCCATGTCGCCATGCTGGCGCGCTCGCGCGGCGTGCCAATGATCGTGGGGCTTGGTGCTTCGCCGGCTCATCTTGCCGGCATCGCACTGCTCGACGCCGAGCATGGCGGCATCGTGCTTTCGCCATCGAAGGCCGAGATCGAAGCTTTCCGCCGGTCTTCGTCGTCGTTCACGGCCCGTCGCGACAAGGCACAGACCTATCTGGAGAGGCCGGCGGTGACAAAAGCCGGCACAGCGGTGCGCGTGCAGGTCAACATCGCCGATCCATCCGATGTCGACGGCATCGATATCTCGACCTGTGAGGGCATCGGGCTGATGCGCACCGAATTCCTGTTCGGCAAGACGCTGCCCGACGAGGAGACGCAATATTGCGCCTACCGCAAGGTGCTGGAATGGGCGGGCGAAAAGCCGGTGACCATCCGCACCGTCGATGCCGGCGGCGACAAGCCGGTGCCAGGCTTCACCGTGGACGAGGGCAATCCGTTTCTCGGCCTGCGCGGCATCAGGCTGTCGCTGGCCCGACCGGAGGTCTTTCGCGTGCAGATCCGGGCCCTGTTGCGCGCCGCCGTGCATGGCAATCTCAAGGTGATGTTCCCCATGATCGCCGTGGCGGACGAGTACGAACGTGCCGTCGCGCTATTTACGGAAGAACAGGCTGGTCTCGTGGCGCGCGGCGTCGCGCAAAAAATGCCGCCGCTCGGCATCATGGTCGAGGTGCCGTCGGTTGCGATCGCGCCGGAAGCGTTTGCCAACGTCGCCTTCTTCTCGATCGGCTCGAACGACCTGACCCAGTATGTGATGGCGGCGGCGCGTGACAATGCTTCCGTCGCCCATCTGAATTCCGTCCGGCATCCGGCCGTGCTCCGGCTGATCGCCTCGGTTGCCGCCTTCGGCCGCGCGCAAAAGATTCCGGTCAGCCTGTGCGGCGACGCCGGTGGCGATCCAGCGTCGATCCCGGCGCTGCTTGAGGCCGGCCTGCGCGACCTTTCCGTGGTTCCCGCCCAGCTCGCCATGGCCAAGGCGGCCATCGCGGACGTATCGATCTAGGCGCTGGCATGGCCGACAAGACACCTGAACCCGGCTCCGAAGAGGCGATCCGCGCTTACAAGACCATCCTGTCGCAGGTGATCGACCAGCGCCCGTCCGGCATGCGCCAGCGCCTCGCCGACGCGCTCGGCAAGCACCGCAGCTTCGTCACGCAGATTTCCAGCCCGGCCTATTCGATCCCGATCCCGTCAAAACATTTGCCGGCTATTTTCTCCGTCTGCCATTTCAGCCCGGCCGAACGCGACCATTTTCTTGCTGCCTACCACCAGGCGCATCCGGGAAAAATGTCGGTGGCGTCAGGCATGCGAAAGACGCGGCATGTCTCGCTGATCGTTCCCGATTTCGGTGACGACAAGCAGAACGCAGCACTCGACCGGGCAGTCAACGATTTCATCCAGAAGATCACCAGCATAGCCGGCAAGGGCGGGACATAGTCGCGCCGCGCCTGGCCATTTCGGGAGGACGGTCATGAAGAAATTTCTGAATTCGGTCGACACGGTGCTGACCGAAAGCCTCGATGGTTTCGTCGCCGCCCATGCCGACATCCTTGTGCTTGGCGACGAGCATAAATTCGTCCGCCGTAAGGTGCTCAAGCCGGGCAAGGTGGCGCTGATCTCCGGCGGTGGCTCTGGCCACGAGCCGCTGCATGGCGGGCTGGTCGGGCATGGCATGCTGGACGCCGCCTGCCCCGGCCAGGTGTTCACCTCGCCGACGCCGAACCAGATGCTGGCCGCGGTAGAGGCCGTCAACACCGGCGCCGGCTGTCTGTTCATCGTCAAGAACTACGAGGGCGATGTGATGAATTTCGATATGGCCGCCGAAATGTCGGAGGGCGTCGTGCAGATGGTGACCAATGACGATGTCGCCGTCGAGAACTCGTCCTACACGACCGGCCGGCGCGGCGTCGCCGGCACGCTGGTGGTCGAGAAGATCGTCGGCGCCGCGGCCGAGCAAGGCATGGCGCTGAAACCATTGAAGGCGCTTGGCGAACGCGTCAATGGCGCGACGCGCTCTATGGGCGTGGCGCTGACCAGTTGCACCGTGCCGGCGGCCGGCAAGCCGACCTTCGATATCGGCGACGGCGAGATGGAGTTCGGCGTCGGCATTCATGGTGAGCCCGGCCGCCGCCGCGACACGCTGAAGAGCGCCGATGCCATCGCCGAGGAGATCTGCCTGGCGATCCTGGGCGATCTCGGCGACCGGGCGAAAGGCCCGGCGCTGCTCTTCATCAACGGCTTCGGCGGCACGCCGCTGATGGAGCTTTACCTGATGTACAACAGTGCCCGAAATATCTTCGAGAATAACGGTGTGACGGTCACCCGCTCGCTGGTCGGGTCCTATGTGACATCGCTCGACATGGCCGGCTGCTCGATCACGCTGACCATGCTCGACGACGAGACGACCGCCTTGTGGGACGCACCGGTGCATACGGCGGCACTGCGCTGGGGGATGTAGCGCGGCCAAACACGGCGCTGCCGCTTACCATCAAAAAGCAAGCCCGCTTCGATCTGCGAAGCGGGACTTTGCAAAGACGCCCCCAAAAATAATCGGTGACAACGCTGTCATGCGCCACGCCGAGCATTGTCAGACCAGTTTGGTGGATTTAGGCACAATGTTGCTTTCCTTACCTTTGGTAAGGTAAGGAATCCGGCGGGTTTTGGGAGGCGGAACATGCGTTACAATTGGGATCGGGCTCCGACGGGGTTCGAACGTCACCGAAAGGCGCTCGCCGCCGCTTTGCTGATCGCCGGCGGGGTCGGACTCGTGCTCGCGGCGCTGCCGCTCTAGAACCAATCCGAATAGGGCAGTCGAGATGGCGTCGAGGATGCCTGGGCGTAAGCGGGCTTTCAACGCGCCTGTCCGGTCACGGCGATAAAGCGGCGGTCCCGTCCTTCAAATCCCTGACTGAAGCGTTGCACGAGCACGGCTAGCACTGCCGATTTGCCATCCGGGGTGAACGCATAGGATTCCGACAGGCTGTAGGAGGTCGGGCAATTCCTCGAGCCGGGCACGGCTTTGTCCTCATGCAGCAGCTTGAACGGCTTGCCATCCTGTCCCTGCAGCGTCAGGCGGAAACCGAGCGCCTTGCCGGCCGTGGCGCCTTGCTGCGTCCCGTCGAAACTTGACGAGCAATCCGTCGTGCTCTCGGCTAGGGTCTGGTCGAGCTGGATGGTCGAGATGCCAAGCTCGTCATAGCTCGTCGAAAGCCATTTCTGCGAAACCTGCTCCAGGCGCGCAATGTCTTGGTAACCGATCATGTCGTCGGGAAAGGTGAATTTGTCCACGGCCGTCCGTTAGCCGCGCGGCGCGATGGCATATCGGGCGAGCAGAGGTGCCGCCTGCGCGGCTGCCTGTGCTCTCGCCTGCTCCAGGGTGAGCGTCGCCTCTTCCGACTCGTCGACGATGTGGATGGGCTTGCCGCCGACGAACTCAGCGGTGCGCGTGTCGATGATGTCGATCTCCGACCAGCCCGAATCCGAAACACCTACATCGAGCGTGCCATATTGCTCGAAGGCGAAATAGTTGCCGTCCGGCGAAAAGCCGATAATGCGCCTCGCCGCCGCATCGCCGGCCCGAGCGGCGGAAGCGACCGTCAACAGCACAGCCGCCAACACGGCAACCTCGCATCGCGACTTCATTGCGCCTTGCCCCCCATTATGACCCTAGACCATCATGCCGCGTTTTGCGGCCGAGGCGAGGTCGCCAAAAGACGAAATTGCACATGCTTGCAAAAACAGCATACGCTATTTCAAAGACAGCAAACATTCCTGGGGAGGAAGCTGGATGGCGTCACGCTACCACGAGGTCTATGACAGCTGGAAACGCGATCCGGAGAAATTCTGGGCGGATGCGGCCAAAGCCATCGACTGGTTCTCACCCTACGACAACGTGTTCGATCCGAATGCCGGCGTCTACGGGCGCTGGTTTGGCGGCGCCTCCTGCAACACCTGCTTCAACGCCGTTGACCGTCACGTGACGGGTGGCCGCGCCGATCAGATCGCGCTGATCCATGACAGCGCGATTTCAGGCACGATCAAGAAATTCACCTATGCCGAACTGAAGCGCGAGGTGGTCGCGCTGACTTCGGTGCTGAAGAACCGCGGCGTCCAGAAAGGCGATCGCGTCATCATCTACATGCCGATGGTTCCGGAAGCGGCCTTCGCCATGCTTGCCTGCGCCCGCATCGGCGCCGTGCATTCGGTGGTCTTCGGCGGCTTTGCCTCGCACGAACTCGCCACGCGCATCGACGACGCCAAGCCGAAGCTGATCATCTCCGCCTCTTGCGGCCTGGAGCCTGGGCGCGTCGTCGCCTACAAGCCGCTGCTCGACAAGGCGATCGAGACGTCGCGGCACAAGCCCGACGCCTGCCTCATCCTGCAGCGCGACCAGCTGCGCTGCGAGCTCAGGGAAAACCATGACATCGACTATGCCGACGCCGTCGCCCGCGAGCGGGCCGCGGGCGCCAATGTCGACTGCGTTCCGGTGCTCGCCACCGACCCGCTCTACATCATCTACACGTCCGGAACGACCGGCCAGCCCAAGGGCATCGTGCGCGACAATGGCGGCCACATGGTTGCGCTGAAATGGTCGATGGAGAACGAGTTCGGCGTCAAGCCGGGAGAGGTGTTCTGGGCGGCTTCCGACGTCGGCTGGGTGGTCGGCCATTCCTATATCGTCTACGGCCCGCTGCTGCATGGCTGCACAACCGTCATGTTCGAGGGCAAGCCGGTCGGCACGCCCGACGCCGGCACCTACTGGCGGGTGATATCAGAGCATGGCGTGGTCGCGCTGTTCACCGCGCCGACCGCCTTCCGCGCCATCAAGGGACAGGATCCCAAGGGCGAATTCGTCCCGAAATACGACCTCTCGAAATTCCGCACGCTGTTCCTCGCCGGCGAGCGCGCCGATCCGGAAACCATCAAATGGGCGGAGCAGAAGTTGCACGTGCCGGTGATCGATCATTGGTGGCAGACCGAGACCGGCTCGCCGATGACGATCAACCCGGCCGGACTGGGCCTGTTGCCGGTGAAATACGGCTCGCCCGGCGTGCCGATGCCCGGCTACGACATCCGCGTGCTCGACGATGGAGGTCATGAGGTCGAGCGCGGCACGCTGGGCAATGTCGTGGTCAAGCTGCCGCTGCCGGCCGGCTGCCTGCCGACGCTGTGGAATGCCGATGACCGGTTTCGCCAAGCCTATCTCGACGAATTCCCCGGCTTCTACAAGACGGCGGATGCCGGCATGATGGACGAGGATGGCTATTTGTTCGTCATGGCACGAACCGACGACATCATCAATGTCGCCGGCCACCGGCTGTCGACCGGCGCCATGGAGGAGGTGCTGGCCGCGCATCCGGACGTTGCCGAATGCGCCGTCATCGGCATCGCCGATCAGATGAAGGGCCAGGTTCCGCTCGGCTTCGTCGTGCTGAATGCGGGTGTCGACCGCGATACCGGCACTATCGAGACCGAGGTGGTCACCCTGGTGCGCGAGCGCATCGGCCCGGTCGCCGCCTTCAAGACGGTGGTGACGATCAAGCGCCTGCCAAAGACGCGCTCCGGCAAAATCCTGCGCGGCACCATGCAAAAGATTGCCGACAAGGAAGAATGGACTATGCCGGCGACCATCGACGATCCGGTCATTCTCGACGAAATCACCGCAGTGCTGAAGGGACGCGGGATCGGCCTGTAAAGACATCTGGCCATCGACAGCGCGCCGGTAGCCAATTGGCTATTGTGCAATGCAGCAAATCGCCATACAGTTTTGCCGGGGCGCCCACCGACGATACGGCATGGCTCAGCAAAAAACCACATTTGGCGGCGTCGACATTCTTCGATTTCTCGCCGCCGTCCTCGTGATGTTCTACCACTACGGTTACTGGGTGTGGGCCTTTCCCGCCGGCGTTTCGGCACGGGCCACCGGCGGCATCCCGCCGCATCCGGAACTGGAGATGCTCGGCTCCGGATGGGTCGGCGTACAGGTGTTTTTCGTCATCAGCGGCTTCGTCATCGCCTTCAGCGCCGAAAACTCAACCCCCTTGCGGTTTTTCGAGGCAAGGGTGAAGCGGCTGGCGCCGGCGGTCTGGATCTGCGCGCCGGTCACTGCGGCGGTGCTGCTCCTCGTCGGCCTCAGCTGGCCGACGGATGCCGTGAACCGGCTCGTTCGCACGGCATTGTTCGTTCCCTACTCCCCCTGGGTCGACAGCGTCTATTGGACGCTCGGCATCGAGATTGCCTTTTACGCCGTCGTCTGGACCTTGCTGTGGCTGGGCCGCTTCCATCTGATGGAGGTCGTGGCCATTGTGATCGGCATGGTCAGCACGCTCTTCTGGTGCCTGTATTATCCGCTCGACTGGTCGGCCTTTGCCGAGACGCGTTGGCTCGCCCTGCTGCTGGTGCATCATGGGTGCTTCTTTGCGACGGGCGTCATGATCTGGCTGATGCGCTTCAAGGCGGTGACGCCTTTCCGTCTTGTCCTCTGCGCGCTGTTTCTCGTCGGCTGCGTCCTCCAGATCGCCAGTTCGGTCGATGTTCACACCGTGAAGGTCGAAGAGCAGATGCCATACGCGCCACCGATCGTCTTCTTCCTCGTTGCCATCGCCCTGATGGCATGGTCGTTGCGGCTCGACCTCTCCTGGCGCGGCTGGCGCCGGATCGGCCTGATGACCTACCCTCTCTATCTGATCCACGATGTCGTCGGCGCTGCCATTCTCGGCGCCCTGATGCGTGCGGGAGTGCCATATCTGCTTTCGGTGGTCATCGTCGGGGCGACCATGGTCGCCGCGAGCTGGCTGATTGCGATCGAGGCCGAACCGCGAATCCGGCTTCTGCTCGACCACACCATCTTCCGCTATCGTCTCAAGGCGGCGTAACCGCCGGCGTGTCACGCCGGTTCGTGGCTGCAAACGTGCTGCTGTGGAATGTGCGGCGCGAAGCATGGTGCCCACGCTCTTTGCAAGTGATGAGCCCTCTTTCCTACGTGTCGACCGGTCGCGGCGCGGTCAAGCGAGGCGATCGACCCACGCATAGGACATCATTCCCGTCGACACTGTCGCTTCATGCCCAGCCGCGGATCATTGCCTTGCTCGAGGGCATCCGTGTTCGCTCACGCCGCATCAGCCAGCATCGGCCTCGCCGCACAGGACGACGATCCGCTCAACATCCATTCCTATACGGGCCTCAGGTATTTGCCTTCGTCCGCGCTTCCGATTTTTCCAGATAGTAGCTCGAATACCTGTCGAAAAATTTCTCCGAGCCGCCGATCGATCCATACTTCGCCAGCTTCTTCAGATCGACCTTGTTCAACACCACGCCGACGATCTTGTTGGCGATGTAGGATTCCGAACTCAGTATGGATTGCACCATCGCGCGCGGCGTGCGCCCCCACTCGGTCACGAGCACGAAGCCGTCGGCAAGCGGAGCAAAGGCCTTGGCATCGACCACGGGGCCGAGCGGCGGCAGATCGACGACGATGTACTCGAAGGTTTCCTTGGCGTTGTCGATGAAACGTCGCATCCCGGCCGACGACAGAAGCTCGCTTGTGTGGGAGAAATGACCGCGCGGGACGGCCGGGACGATCGCCAGCTTGGTCTGTCGGTCGATCTTGCCGACGGACTGCCAGGTCTGCCCGCTCACCACCGCTTCCATCAGGCCTTGCTCGGCCTCCATGCCAAGGCTGCGGCTGAGGCCGGGGTTGCGCAGGTCGCCGTCCACCAGCAGCGTTTTGGAGCCGTTGGCGGCAAGCAGTCCGGCCAGATTCGCCGCCACGGTCGATTTGCCCTCGCCGGGAAGGACCGAGATCACGCCGACGACCCGGCTGCCTTGCCCTTCCAATACGACGTCGAAGGCAATCTTGGCGCTGCGGAGCGTTTCGGAAAACATCGATGCCGGGGCGTCGATGCTGACCCGCATGCGCGCGCGTCTTTCGGCGGCCGACGGTGATTGGGCGGTTTTGACATCCGCCTGACCGTCATCGTTCTTGGCGACCTTGCTGCCAATGACTGGCAGGTAGCCGAGGAATTTGAGGCCGACGCGATCGCGAACGTCCTCACCGGTCCTGAAGAACCGTTCCCTGAATTCGTTCAGGCCACCGACCCCGGCCCCCATCATCAGGCCAAGCACAAGCGAAAGTCCCAGCACGATGGACGTGCGCGGCGTTGCCGCCGACTGCGGCAGCGTTGCGTCCGAGATGACGCGGATCTTGCCGACCGGGAAGGATTGCTGCTGGGAGGCTTCCTCGTACCGGCCAAGGAACGTCTGATAGAGTGTCGAGAGCGCCGTTGCCTTCTGTTCCAGTTCGCGCAGCTTGACCTGCGACTGGTTGTCGATGGAACTCTTGCCGGCCGCTAACGCGACATTTGCGCGGAGCGCCGTTTCGCGCGCGAGAGCGACTTCGTATTCGTTGCGGTAGCTTTCGGTCAATTGCTTCAGCTCGCCGAAAATCTGCGCCGATATGTCGGCCTTTTCCTTGGCAAGTGCGACCGCCTGGGGATGCTCGGCGCCGAAATTGGCTTCGACGTCCTGCTGCCGCTTGGCAACAGTGAGATAGCGGGTCTTGAGCGTTGAAATGACCGAGTTGCTGGGCTGGTCGGCGGATATGGCGGCATCCCTGAATGCGTTGTCCGAACCGCTTTCGACGATCGACTTGTATTGTTGGTAGCGGGCGCTGGCGCGGGCGGTATCGGCCTGCGCCTCAATGAGCTGGCCATTGAGGTCGCCCAATTGCTTGTCGCTGATCAACTGGCCGTCGTTGACGGCCAATCCATGTTCGGCCCTGAACTTCTCGACGGCGAGCGCCGCTGCCTGCGAACTTTCGCGAAGCTCCGTCAGCCGGCCTTGCAGCCAGACCGCCGCTCGCTCGGTCGCATCGAAGCTCGCATCAAGCTGATCGGCGAGATAGGCGTCGGCATAGGCTTTGGTGACCGCGGTCGCAAGCACTGGATCCGTCGCTTGATAGGCGATGGAGATCACATAGCTTCGTCCGATGCGCTCGGCTTGCACTTCGTTCTGCAGTTTGAGGATTGCGTAATCACGGCGTGACGAGGCGATCATCGCGTCACGCGTGGCCGGATCAAGCTGAGCAACGTCGGTGGTGCCCACGGCGGGGTTGGGACGGAAGTACCGGATCACACCGCGCACAAAGCCGGCGGCCTTCGACGCTGCCGACGTCGGAGGGTACAAGAAAGCGTCGTTCTGATCGAGCTTCTGCTTGTCGACGACCACCGCCGCCAGCCTCGCCGAGTGGAGAATTTCGATCTGGCTCAGAATGGCGGAATCGGTCTGCATGCTGACCGACGCCGCGGAAACCTCGTCGACAACTTTGTTCAAGCCTTCGTCGATCAGAACGCGGCTCGTTGCCATGTAGGTGGGAGGCGTGGTCTGCAAATAAAGCACGCCCAGAAAAAGACCGATGGCGGCGCATGCCGCGACAACCTTTGCCTGCCTTGCTGCCATGCTGAGCAGGCGCTCGACATCGATGAAGTCTTCGGCGCTGACAGCGTCCGAACTCGGCAATGGTTTCCTCTTGTCGAGAGGAAAATTGGCATAATTCATCTTCGGTCCAATTCTAGTTTGCATCTAGAGCGGCGGCCCCTCAAGTCGAACTGTGCCGCCGCTCTATCTCTTGTTTGAGCATAGGATTTTCCCAAAACCGGTCTCCGTTTTGGGTCCGATGCTCTAGTTGGCAGGCGTTAGAGCAAGCTCGGGGGCATCAGCATAAGTGCAACGCAAGCTTCATGCCAGACACCGCGAAAACCCGGGCGGCCAAACATATCGGCGTGTCTTGCGTCACCATTCATACGCTAATGCTCCCCAAAAATGGGCTTTATGCGGCTTCCACCCGGCGCTCATGCGACCGGACGAACTCCTGAAGCATCTCGAAGATCGGCCCCTTCATGTCGTCACGCGCCAGCGCGAAGGCGACATTGGCCTGGATGAACCCTTCTTTCGAGCCGCAGTCGAACATCCGGCCGTTGAAGGGCTGGGCGAAGAAAGCCTGGCTCTGCGCAAGGCGGACCATGGCGTCGGTCAGCTGGATTTCGTTGCCGGCGCCGCGCTGCTGATTGCCGAGCAGCGCGAATATCTCAGGCTGCAGGATATAGCGGCCGTTGATGTAGTAGTTCGACGGCGCATTGGCGGGAGCCGGCTTTTCGACCATGGCGGTCACCTCGAAACCCGAGCCGACATCCGCGCCGCAGCCGACGATACCGTATTTGCTGGTTTCGGTCGGGTCGCAGCGCTCGACCGCGATGACGTTTCCGCCAGTCTGCGCATAGAGGTCAGCGATTTCGGCGAGACATCCGCGACCGCCGAAGGACACCATGTCCGGCAACAGCAACGCGAAGGGCTCATCGCCGATGACCTCCCGGGCGCACCACACCGCATGGCCGAGACCTTGCGGCGACTGCTGCCGGATGAAACTCGTCGCACCGGCCACGGGAAGCAGGCTTTCCAGCGCCTGAAGCTGCGCCGTCTTGCCGGTCTGCTCCAAAGTCCCGATCAATTCGGGATGCAGGTCGAAATAATCCTCTATGACCGCCTTGTTGCGGCCCGTCACGAAGACAATGTGCTCGATGCCGGCTTCGAACGCCTCATCCACCGCATATTGCACGACAGGCCTGTCGACGACCGGCAGCATTTCCTTCGGCATCGATTTGGTCGCCGGCAGGAATCGCGTTCCAAGCCCCGCTACCGGTATGACTGCCTTCCTGACTTTCTTCATCGCATATTCCTTCTGAGGAGATCGACTTCAACCTGTCGCAGGCCGCGAAACTGTTTTTCACCTGCCTGCACCTTTCACCTCCCCCGCACCCACGGCAAATTGTGCCGCCACCCTTCGCAGCCGGACGGCGATCGGCATGCCCATATGCCGAACCGCCGCCGGATCGCTGAGCGCCGTCCACACCGCCTTGAGCGGGGACCGCGCCTTGATGTGCTGGACCAGCGACAGGAACGACGCCGCCTTGCGCAGGCTGCGCGTGCGCCTTGCGAAAGCGGCCTCGGCCTTTGCGTCCATCGAATGAGTCCTGGCGAAAACGAGATCGGCCTTGCGCATCGCCTCGACGTGATGAAGTTCGAGCACGCGGGAAATGGAGCCGGTCCGGATATGATAGACATAGCCGGTTGTCGGTTCGACCACGCATTTGCCGCCCTTCGCTAGAGCGCTGGCCAGCAGGATGTAATCTTCGCCGATGATCAGGCCTTCGTCATAGCGAAGCCCGTTTTCGTTCAAGAAACGTCGCTGGAAGATCGGCTTGAGATAGCCGAGATTGAATCTCGATTCGAAGACCACATTGCCGGCGATAAAGTCCGCCAGCGAGATTTCACTCAAGCCCTCCAGATAGTCGGCAGGGAACATCGTCTCTTCGGCAACGCCGTCCTCGCGAACGACCTGGAGATTGTCGACCGCGATCTCGGCGCCCGCTTTCTCCGCGCGGTCAATCATGGTGCAGATTCGCCCGGGATAGACCGCGTCGTCGGAATCGAGGACCGCGACCCATCTGCCGCGGGCAAGCTCAAGGCCGGCATTCCTGGCGCCGCCGGGGCCACGGTTTTGCTCAAGTGCGACAACACGCACGATGTCTTCTGGGTAGGATCGCGCCAGATCGAGCGTCCGGTCGCCCGACTGGTCGTCGACGACGATGATTTCGACGCTGACATCACGCTGGGCGATGGCGCTGGCGATCGCCCGCTCGATGGTCAGCTCCGCATTGTAGGCGGCAATGATAAAGGTGACGTCAGGCTGCACGCTTGCCCCCTTCCTGCGGCGAGGGCAGGCCATACTGGCGGATTTCACGCACACCGACGAGCCCGCTGACGACGCCGACATGCATGATGCCGCGAAGCACGCTGCGGTTCCTGCGCACGGGATTGATGGCGACCGGGATTGCCGATGCGAAACAAAAGACCGCCTTTGCCGAGGCAAGGCCGACTTGCCTGACCAATGCGAGGCCACTCGCGTCGCGTCCGAGGAGATGCCCATGCGTCTGCCCGACGCGGAACCGGCGGCGGCGGAGCCAGTCGAATGCGGCTCTGGCGCGCGGCACCACTTCGTCGACCCAGGCCTGCGGCGAAAACGCGATGCGGCCGCCGGCCTTGACCATAAGGTCGAAGAATTCGGTGTCCTCGCCGCCGGTCTGGCCACGCGCGAGGCTGAATCGCCGGCCGCGCAGGCTGTCGGCGCCCATCCTGAGCAGAACGTTGCAGGTGTAACCAGTGCGGATCTCGCCGCGCACCCAGACGGGCAAGGTGGAGTGGAAATCGCCGCGTCGCATCCAGTCGGGCGCGTCCGGCCGATAGCGCGCCCGCACCGGTCCGAGCACTGCGGCGGCGCCACTCACTTCCGCCGTCGCAACCAGTTCGGCGAGCCATCCGGATGATGCCGTTTCGTCGTCGTCGAGAAAGGCGACGAAATCCGACGTGCTGGCGTCAAGGCAGGCGTTGCGGGCGATCGAGATGTTGCGCGCCGGACAATGACGATAGCTGACCGGCAGCTTCAACGTCTCCGCCAGCGTCGCCACCAGCAGCTCGGCCGTCGGTCCGTCATCATTGTCGGCGACAATGACGCGGATGTCGAACCCCGAAGGCACATCCAGGGCGGCAATGGAGCGGAGCGTGTCGGCAAGCTCCGGCCGCCGAAACGTGCAGACGCAAATGTCGATGCTGCGTTTTTTGTCGGCCACACCCATCACGCCACCCTCCTACCCTGTGATCGCGGCCCAAGCAGTTGCAGCCAAAAGCCGACGGACCAGCCGAAATGCATGACCATTGCCGAAATCCCGGCAAGCGCACTGTCCGGATTGCGCTGGCTGATGGCGGTCCATACGCCATAGCCGAGACAAACCGACGCCCACACCAGAAGCGGTATGACCGCCAGCCAATGCACGAAGAAAAAGGCAGAGAGAAGGACGACGGGGAATACCAGAAGCGGCACCATCTGCCGGACCTTCGGTATCATGCGGTGCTTGAGAACGTTCTTTGCCCGGCCGCGGCCATAGCCGAGATACTGGAAATAGAGGCCGGCGAGCGACGAGCGCGGGTAATAGATCATTTGCGTCTTGCCGCTCATCCAGATCCGGCAGCCGGCCTGACGGAGCCGGTAGTCGAGTTCCGCATCCTCGTTGTGGCTGAATGTCTCGTCATACCCGCCCACCGCCTTGAAGGCCGATATCCGCATCAGCGCATGATGGCCGTGATCGACCCACTCGCCAGCCGAGAGATGCCGGTGCTTGGAGCCGCCCGTGCCGAGCTTGGAATTCTGTGCAGCCGCCACCGCTTTCTGCACCGTGCCGCTGCCGCTGGTCAGCATGGAGACGACGACCGAATCCGCGCCGGTGGCCAGCGCCTCCTCGACCAGCTGATCGCAATAGTCCAGGGGATAGCCGCCATGCGCATCGATGCGAATGAGATACTCAGCCCCTTCGCCGTAACTGGCAACGGCGAGATTGATCGCCGCGCTCTGGAGGCGCTTTTCATTGTGAAGAAGGATGATCCGCGGGTCCTTCCCGGCGATCTCCTCCACGATCGCCCTTGTGGCGTCCGTGCTGCCGCCATCGGCAACGACGATCCGGGCACCGAGCCTCTCGGCTGCTGGTCGAAGCTGGTCAACAAGCGCGCCGATGTGAGCCGCTTCGTTCAGGCACGGAATCACGATCAGGCTGGGCGCAAGCATTTCGGTTTGCGTCATTGGCCCATGTCCATCCCTAGCCATCCTAAGCCAGTGCCTCGGCGGCATATGGACCGGGCACGGCCGTCAACCCGCGAAGCTTCTCGACGAGCGCTCGGCAATCGCTGCGATCATGGCTCCAGGTTCGCGGATTGCGGGCAAGAACACACGCCCGCAATTTCCCGAAACGATGCTGCTCCATATCGCCCAAGGCGGCTTCGAGCGCCTCAGGCGTGGCTTTAGGCAAAAGAACGCCGATACCCTGTCGGTCGAGAAACCGGCCGGTTTCGGTGTTGCCCATCGAGATCGGCACCGCGCCGAAGCGGCAGCCCTCATAGAGGCGGTTGGGCAGCAGCCATTCGGAATTCAGCCCCTGCTCGAAAAAGTCGATGGCCCAGGAAAAATGAACCTCGCGGTAGATCGTCGCCATGTCCTCGGGGTTCCGATAGGGCCCGCCAAACGAGAGCCAGGGCTCGGATTCGACGAAACCGTGAAAATCCGGAAATTCGGAAAGCGCCGGACGGCCTCTGAGGATGATTTCGAAGCGCCCCTCGAGCCGTCGGGAAAATTCGGCCAGAAGCTCCAGGGAGCGGCGGCACCGGAGTGCGCCGAACCAGCCGATCCGCCAAGGCGGAGCGACGGGGGCCTCCGCCACTGTGCGATCATCCAGCAAAACCGCGGCAGGCTCGAAATATTTGTTTTCGAGCAGTTCGACCGGCGCGGCAATCTGCCCGAACGGCTTGAAATAGTTGGCGATGAAAGCCGGCGAACTGGTCACCAGGAGCTTTACATCCCTGGCCAGATAGCGTTCGGCGCCGCGCATCGCCTTGCCCAGAAAGTCGTCGCGAAGCACCAGGCGATGGATATCGAGACACTCATAGACGATCGGCACCGTTGCCTGGAACGCCGATCTGGCACGGCGGGCAAGCGCCAGCATTTCCAGATTGCGCGCGATGATGAGGTCGGGTCTTGGCATCGAACCGAGTTTCGAGACGATCGAGACCGCCGCCTTTGTGACCGCTGCCAGGCGCTGGCCGAATCGGCCGTCGCGCGTCGCGCCAAGATCGATCGGCTGCAAGCCCTCGACTTCGGCGATTGGGCTTGCTGTCCGACGGAAGCCCGCCAGTGTGACCTGGGCGCCGCCTGCCTTGAGCATTATGATCCGCCGGCGCACTGCCGGGTCGGAGACGTCGTGTACCAAGTACAAGACATGCAGCATGAAAATTCGACCGCTGTTGGCCCGCCCGCAAGAATCCTAGTACAGCTCGTGCTGCATCGCAACATTTTTGGTGCAGCGTAGCAAAAATCCACGTTTTTTGTTGCGCTGCAAAATTATTGCCGTAGTTTGATGGTGGCATCGGGCGCGGGTCGGGACGTCGGACCGGCACAAAAATCAGGGACCCTGAATTTGCAAGCCAATGCATTCGACCCGCCAGAGGGCTCTCTCCGCAGATCGGTCGGACGCGGCGCTATCATCACGGCTTTGGCGCAATCGGTGCGGGTTGCGACGCAGATCGTCTCCGTCATCGTGCTGTCGCGCCTGCTGTCGCCGCAGGACTTCGGTGTGGTGGCGATGTGCGCACCGGTGCTTGCCTTCATCGCGCTGTTCCAGGATTTCGGCCTGACCCAGGCCACGATCCAGAAAAGCGGGATAAGGCATGAGGAGATCAACTACCTCTTCTGGGTCAATGTCGCGGTCAGCACGTTGCTCGCTTGCGTGCTTGCCGGCTCGGCGCCGCTGGTCGCCGCTTTTTACGGCGAGCCGCGGGTGGCCGGTCTGGTGGCAGCGCTTGGGCTGCAGATCATAGCCTATGGGCTGGGCGCCCAGCATCTGGCGCTGCTGACACGCCGCATGCAGTTCGGCCGCCTGGCCATCATCGACGTCGCAAGTGCCGTCGCCGGCCTCGTCGTATCGATCGCCTGGACTTTCATCGACCGTTCCTACTGGGCACTTTTTGCCGGCACGCTGACAACAGCCGTGCTGCCCACACTTTGCTTCTGGGCAAACTCGCGATGGCGCCCCAGCCTGCCGCGCAAGGTCGATGGCATCAGCGACCTGATCAATTTCGGCGCCGGCATCACCGGGTTCAATTTCACCAATTTCTTTGCCCGCAATCTCGACAATGTGCTGATCGGAAAATATTGGGGCGAAGCGCAGCTTGGGCTTTATGACCGGGCCTACAAGCTGCTTCTGTTTCCGTTGAGCCAGATCACCAATCCGCTGTCGAAGGTCATGGTGCCGGCTCTTTCCAGGCTGAAGGACGAGCCGGACCGCTACCGCAGCGCCTATCTTCGCGTCATGCCGCTGATCTTGCTGGTTGCACTTCCCGGTGTCGCCTTCGCCACCGCCATGTCCGACCTGCTGATACCGTTTGTGCTCGGCGAGCAGTGGCGGCAGAGTTCCAACATCTTCCTGGCGCTCGGTTTTGCCGGGCTGCTGCAGCCGCTCAACAACCCGGCGGGTTGGCTTTTCATCAGCCAGGGTCGCTCGGGCGATTTCATGCGCTGGGGCATCATAGCGGCCGTGACGTCGGTGCTGGCCTTCCTGGTCGGCCTGCCTTATGGCGCGTTGGGGGTGGCGATCGCCTATGCGATCAGCGAGTATCTCAAAACACCTTTCCTGTGGCTGTATATCGGCAAGACCGGGCCGCTGCGGGCAAGCCACATGCTTCGCGCGGCAACGCCCTTCGTGCTTGGCGCGCATCTGGCGCTTGCCGCGATCTGGTTTGCCAAGCCGCTGCTGCCGCAACAGCACATCGTCGCCATGGCGAGCGCGGTTGTGCTGTCCTACATGATCACCATCGTGACCGCGCTGGCGTTTGCGTCCGGCCGCGAAGCATTGCGGGAGGCTCTGAAACTCCTGCCGGCACGGGCGCCCGCGGCAGCACCAAGCGAGGCGAAGTAACTTGCACGGACATCCATACGAGAAGCAGGTCTGATCCCATGCACTACCGATCGATCTCCGACATGAACGATGCGATTGTCAGGAACCTTCACCGGTTGCCGCGCGACATCGACCTGGTGGTCGGCGTTCCCCGAAGCGGGATTCTCGCCGCCACACTGCTCAGCCTGACGGCGAACATCCCGATGACCGATCTGGACAGCTTCCTGGCCGGAAAGATCTATACTTCGGGGGTCACCAAACGCCGCGCCGCGCTCGACCGGCAGGCCTCCGACATGCGCAAGGTTCTGGTGATCGACGACAGCGTCAGCGGCGGTGCCGCGATGCGCGAGGCGCGCAGCCGGGTAGAGGCCGCCGGCATCAAGGCGGACTTCATCTTTGCCGCGGTGTTCGGCCTGCTGCCTCAGCACGAGGAAACTGACGTCGTCCTGGAAGTCGTGCCGCATCCAAGGATGTTCCAATGGAACTTCATGCACCACAAATTCCTCGCGCAATGCTGCGTCGACATTGACGGCGTGCTCTGCCTGGACCCGACCGAAGCCGAAAACGACGACGGCCCGGCCTATGAGAAATTCCTGAGCGAAGCACTGCCTCTGTTTGGCCCGACCCGCAAGATCGGCTGGCTCGTCACCAGCCGGCTCGAGAAATACCGCGCGCTTACCGAAGCATGGCTCGCAAAGCATGGCATCGCATACGACAGACTGATCATGCTTGACCTGCCGAGCAAGGCGGAACGGCAACGGCTTGGCGTGCATGGCAGTTTCAAAGCCGATTTCTACCGCAAATCCGACGCCATCCTGTTCATCGAGAGCGAGCACCAGCAGGCCCTCAAGATCGCCAAGCTTTCCGGCAAACCGGTGCTGTGCGTCGAAACGCATCTGGTAACTTATCCCGATACGCTGTCGCTTCCGGCACTAGGACAGACGGCACGCAACCTTCCCAGCAGATTGCGGGGGATCAGTTCGCCTGACGGGCGCAAGACGGCAATCAAGACCGTGGCGCGCACACTGCTCGGCGAACGCGGCTACGAGACGCTCAAGAGCCGGATCAAAAGACCTGCTTGAATCCGATTCAGAACTTAGGCGGCCTGCCGCGAAGGCTGCCGTGCCGCCCTGTCGAGCATCGAGAAGAAGGTCGCGAACTGACCAGCCGGATCGAGTTCCGGTCGCTCGGAGAATGCACGTGCCGCCGTTGAAAGCCGCCCATATTCCTGGCTGTCGGTCCACAGACGCCTGACCACTGCCACCCAATCGGCGAGCGGGGCGTCGTAATCCAGCACCACGCCACCGGAGCCGATCGCTTCGGGCAGGCCGCCACGACGCGAGCCGACGACGGGAATGCCGCTGCAATGGGCTTCCGACGCCACCCGGCCCCAGGCCTCTTCCCACTTGCTGGGGGCGAGCAGGATTTTCGTGCGGCCATAAACGGTTTTCATGTCGCTGGTCCGGCTCTCCAGCGTGACGTTGCCGAGCGGCGCGATCGTCTGCTCGATCCGGGCCCGATGATCGTCGTCAAGCTTCCAGCTTTCAACGAATAGGAACGGGATTTCGGAGCAGGCGGCGGCAACGCGCACCGCAAGCTCGAAGCCTTTTTCCTCATAGGGATTTATCAGCGTGACAAATTCGCCTGTCGTCGGCGTGCTGTAGAGTGCGGGATTGATGGTCGGCGGTATAACCGTCGAATCGATATCGAATTTTGCCTTGTAGGTGCGCGCCGTGAATTCGGAATTGGCGATGTAAAGCGCCGAATGCAGCTCGCGCAGATCGCCGCCCAATTCGTGGAACTCGACGTTTCTGAGATAGACGACCAGCGGCACGCCTTCGGCCTGCAGCGCCTTGCCGATCGGAACCGACTTGTGGCACTGGACCACGGCGACATCCGGCCTCAGCTTTTCGACGGCAAAACCCGCCGCCTCCCAGGGAAACCAGGCCCGCACGACCGGATAGCCCGGATAGCTGTCGATGACCGCGCGCTGTCTCAGAAGCTTCATCTTGGCGCGCGCCTTGTAGCCGAAAACGCCTTGGCCAAACAGGGCGGCGAGCACCGACGCCTCATGCCCGTGCTCGAGCAACTGCTCGGCAAGATGATGGGTGCTGGACTGGACACCGCCGCTGAACTGGGGCGTGTAACCGTTGCCGCCTGCAAAAAGCACTTTCATGGTTTCGGCTCCTTGTCGCATTCTCAAGTTTACGAGCGATGACGCATTGCTTGTTAACGCATGGCTTGTTCACGCGTGATGGCTTGCGACCCGCTTTCAGGCATCCTGTTGCATCTCTAAATTGGCGAACGGATTGGTGCATGGCTGCCATCCGGTGAATCGGATCGGATCGGTTGGCGAACTGCGCCGGGCATAGTCGGTCAGCATATGGAACTCGGCAATAACCCAGCGGTCGAAATGGCTCAGATCTTCTTTTTTCTGGTCGGGGAGAAACCGGCGTGCGGCGCCCAATTTCAGCTCTTCAAGCAGAGTGACCGCATCGCCCAGCTTTTTGTTTGGAAATATCCAGGGGTTCCGCTTCTGGAATTCCAGGACGAACTGCTGCAGATGTTCGATGCGCATGTTCAGCCTGCCGAAATATCTTTCGAGCGTGACGCGCACCAGGTCCTCGTCCGAAAGCGAGGAAACGGCGGCATAGGCGATGCCGGTCGAAGCAACTCCGCCAGCCATGATGGCCAGTGCCGCGCGCCGCGAAACCTTGATCATCCGGCCATTTCCTTTCCCGCTATCCGGCTCGCCGCCCGCAAGGAGAGGGCTGCCGCGGTCAGGCTCGGGTTGGCACAGGAACAGCTTGGATATGTGCTCGAGCCGACGACGACCAGGTTCCTGAGCTGATGGTGGATCATGTCCCGGTCGACCACCGAATCCGCCGGGCTCAAGCCCATCCTCAACGTGCCCTGGACGTGCGACTCGGTCGGCCGGATGCCGCGATCGAAAATCTCTTCGACCGGCAGCGGGGCCAGAAGCGCCGGCAGTTTCTCCTTTGCCCACGCCATGCCCTTGACGGCATAGTCGGATGCCCCCTTGAAACTGACGAAGGCGTTTTCATCCTCGTCGAGGATGACGAGATTTTCCGGCTCGAGCAGGTTTTCGGTGACAATGATGAGGGGAAGCGTCTGACGGATACGCCCCTTTTCGGGGCGCATCCCGTGCTGCCAGCGGTTTTCGAAATAGACCAGCGCCGCCGCATGCTGCGATCTGTGGGCGCCGTCATAAAGGCCGAAATTCAAGCCGGTGGTGATGGTGCTGCCATCGAAATTGTCGACACCGTCGAGATAGGCTTCGAAATTCCATCCGTAGGATTCGTGCAGGCCACGCCCGACGAATTCGCCCGACAGGCCGGATCGCAACATGATCGCAGGGCTCTGGATGGCATTGGCGCCCAGAATAAAAAGATCGCCGCTGACCGAATATTCCTTGCCGTCCTGCACGAACACGACCGAACGGACCGATCCGCCGACGTGATCGAGGCGGCGCACTTCCGCGCCAAGGCAGACCGAAACGTCGGGATGCTCGAAGACGTGCATCAGGCCATTGTTGGCGGTGAATTTCGCGTCGACCGGGCATAAGCCGCATCGCAAATTGGCGCAGCACGAAGACCGCTGCGCGGTCGGCACGCGCGCCCTGGCTGTCGGCACGACAAAGTGCTGGTCCGGCTGCGCCGCTTTCATCATCCGGTCCGGCGTCGACATGTGATGCGGTGGTTGTGGAAACGGCCTGGAACGCGGCATCATCGCCGCCATGTCGGGGTCGCCTGAAATCGACATGACGTCCTCTGCATCGCAGTAGAACGGCTCGAGCTCGTCATAGCTGATCGGCCAGTCGTTGCCGATGCCGTAGAGGCTTTTCAGCCTGAAGTCGTTCGGATGAAAGCGCGGCGTCTGCGCGAACCAGCAATTCGTTCCGCCACCCAATCCGATCGTGTAGTTCCACGGCTTATCGGAGTTGGTCTTGTAGGTTGTCTCTTCGTCGATGTCTGTGTTGACGTTCTGGTCGAGCTGCCATTCATGCGTGTTGTGCCGGCCCCATTCCAGAACCAGAATGCGAGCCTTTCGCTGCTTCGCGAACGCATGCAGGAAGAACGCCGAACCGAAACCGGAACCGATGGCGACAAGATCGAAATGTTCGTTGGCGATCTGTTCCGGCCTGACGCCCAGCACCATCAGATAAAACCCTTTGTTGAAACGAGCGCGTTCATCAAAGCCTTCGTAACCGTCCTTGGTGTGCGAGCCAATCTTGCCATAGGCCTTTCCCGAATGGGCCTCACGCCGCCATCCTGCCGATCGAGTGGTATTCGATGCCGTGGCGGGCAATGACCTTCGGGTCGTAGAGGTTTCGGCCGTCGAAGATGATCGGCGTGGTCAACGCATCCTTCACCGCGTCGAAAGAAGGCGCGCGGAAGCTCTTCCACTCGGTGGCGATCAGGAGTGCGTCGGCGCCACGCAGCGCTGCCTCCTTGGTCCCGCACAAGAGGAGATCCTCGCGCAGCCCGTAGATGGCCTGGCATTCCTGCATCGCCTCGGGATCGTAGGCCTGCACTTTGGCACCGGCCTTCCACAGCGCTTCCATCAGGACACGCGCCGGCGCCTCGCGCATGTCGTCGGTGTCGGGTTTGAAGGCTAAGCCCCAAAGCGCAAAGGTCTTGCCCTTCAGATTGCCCTCGAAGTACCGGTTCACCTTGTCGAACAGGACCGACTTCTGCTCGTTGTTGCGCTCCTCGACCGCGCGCAGCAGCTTGGCATCGAACTTGACGCCTTCCGCCGCTTTGATCAGGGCGCGCACATCCTTGGGGAAGCACGAGCCGCCATAGCCGAGGCCTGGATAGATGAAGTGGTAGCCGATGCGCGGATCGCTGCCGATGCCCTTGCGGACCTCCTCGATGTCGGCGCCCAGTTCCTCGGCCAGATTGGCCATTTCGTTCATGAAGCTGATCTTGGTCGCCAGCATGCAATTGGCGGCGTATTTGGTGAATTCGGCGCTGCGCACATCCATCACGATCATCTTCTCGTGGTTGCGGTTGAACGGGGCATAAAGTTCACGCATCACCGCCTCGGTGCTTTCGCTGCTGGTGCCGACGATGATGCGATCGGGCTTCGTGCAGTCGGCCACCGCTGAGCCTTCCTTGAGGAATTCCGGATTGGAGGCCACGTCGAAAGCCAGATCCTCGCGACCCCGCGCCTTCAGCGTGGCGGCGATCCTGGCTTTTATCTTTTCGCAGGTGCCGACCGGCACGGTCGATTTGCCGACGACGATCTTGGGCGCGTCCATCTCCCGGCCGATGGCCTCGGCGACTGCCAGCACATATTTGAGGTCGGCCGAACCATCCTCTCCGGGAGGCGTGCCGACGGCGATCATCTGGATCTCGCCATGCTTGACCGCGGCGGCGGCGTCGGTGGTGAACTTGATGCGGCCGGCCGCGTGGTTCTCCTTGACGAGGTTTTCGAGTCCGGGCTCGAAAATCGGGATGAGGCCCTGATTGAGCCGCTCGACTTTTTTCACGTCGATGTCGACGCACACCACCTGGTGTCCGACTTCGGCAAGCACCGCCGCCTGCACCAGACCGACATAGCCAATTCCAAAGACCGTCAAATTCATTTGGTTTCATCCCTGTTCAAGGCTTCGGAGCGCTTTCGGTCCGGCCGGTTCAGATTAGCCTTCACTTTATGCTGCATGCCAGCGATTCCGGAAACTGGCATGGCTGGCCGAGCGCCGTGAAGGCGACGCGGTCCACTTGCATGGTGAGCTTGCGCCCCGGATCCGAAAACGGGCCTAGCCAGCCCTTCATCGTGTCGCTGCCCCAGAGGCTGAAGAATATCTTTTGCGCATGGCTGGGCAGCTTTGCCGGATCGGTGATCGTGTTCACCAGCTGGCCATTGACGTACCAGCGCAGCCGGTCCTTCTCCCAGACGAAGGCGTAGTCATTGAAAGCCTTGTCGGTGCCGCCCGCTACATCCACCAATTTCTCGTTGTTGCCCTTGCCGGCTATGTAGGCGTTGACCTGCACCTTGGAGGTGTCCTTGGTCAGCACCTCGAAGTCGATTTCATCCCATGGCTGCTTGTCGGAGGGGCCGATGTAGGAAAAGAAGGCGGCGTTGATGCCGGAGCCGGCATCGGTTTTCATCCGTGCCTCATAGGTGCCATAGCCGAAGCGCTGCTTGGTCTGGATCTCGCCGCAGGCAAAATCGCGATCCTTCAGCTTCCGCTTTTCGAAGCCGAGCGTCAGCATGCCGTCGGAAAGCTCGACCTGGCTTTTGGACCAGGTGCAGTTCTGATGGCTGCCGTTCGTCCAGCCGTCGGCAACGTACCAGCGCGCACGGTCGAAGCTGGTGAAATCATCGACGAACGATGGCGCAGTCGGGATATCCTGCGAACGGGAAGGGGTCGGGCCTGCAACCAGGCTGCCGAGCGCGACCAGCAGAAACGCGCCGCCAGAGCATAGCTGCCTCAGGTTCACTTGCCTGATCGAGCGCGTGAGCGGGCTGCCGCCGGTTGCTGGGGTGGACGTGCTTTTCGGATCCGCGTTCATACCAAACTCACCTTTGTGCTGTGTGCCCCCAACCCAAAGTCGACGTTCGAACCATGACGAAACGAGCTGATCTTGACCTTCTCCCGGCACCTTCCTTGTGCTGCCTCTTTGTTGACCTGTGGCACTAAACCTCTTGCCTGCGGCGCCACCCAGAACTTTGAAGTTCACCCCGTGCCGGCGGCCGGCTTGGCGAAATCAGCCTTGGTGGTCGAGCCACGCTGACCGCTTTCATCGAAGATTGCATCCAGCGAATGACGGAGATCCTTCATCAATTCGTTTTGCCGCGCGAGCGCCGCGATGCGCTGCTCGCAATTCAGGATCGACTTCGTCAGTTCGCTGACTTCGGCGGATCTGCTGGAGGAGGCCGCTCCATTTTCCATCGCCTCGACCAGAAAGGCCGCGTTGGTGGCCTTTGTCCGGTAGCGATTCTCAAGTCCGTTTTTCTCCGCCTCGACCTCGGCTGCGATCTGGTCAAGCAGCTTTGCCAGGCGGTCAAGGCGCGAGATGTCGGTCTGCCTGTCTCGAGCCGGATCCCTTGATCTGAAGCCGAATATCGAGGCCATGCGCTCAGTCTCCTGTCATAGCCGGCCTATGGCAATCCCGTGCCCATCCAGGCCGAAAAAATCTTGTCGCATCGTCCAGCTCCTCTGACAGGGGACATTTTCGGGCCGATTCAAACGGCCAAGCAAAATTGCTGCACCGCAACATACATGCCATCCCCAGAGCGAGTAGGCAACCACCTAATGCATGTTGCGCAAAAGTGCGCAGCGGTTTTGCGACAACGACATGCATAAGAACAAGAACTAAAGCGCGTCGCATGAATCTCATCAAACGCGACGCGCTTTAGTGTGGCGAATCGGAAATTCGCTTCACGTTGGAGCGGGGTAAGGACCTGTTGACATGATCGGCATGGCGCCGCTCGCGGACAAGCTCAAGTCTCGCCGAGCGGGCTGGTTGCGGCCATGAGAAAGCGCAGCGGCGGCACAGGCTGCTTCGAGGCAAAGCCGGCGCGGCGAAACAGCGCATCCAGCTTGTCGGCTGCCACGCCGCGAACGATGGGGATGAGGTTGGATTGGCTGGCCAGGGCGTAGGCCGCGGCCGACGTCAGCCCCCGCTCGTTCTTCACGTCGAGGAAGTTCCGCAACCGGTATTTGTCGCGCACCTGCCGTTCGTGCCTTCTGAGCACCGCCTTAGAGCCTTCCGGCAAACTGTCGATCGCCAGCAGCGCCAGATCCGCGTCGGCCAGACGCTTGAGATCCTGCGTCTTATGTTGGCCGCTCAGCGAATCAGCGCGAACGATGGCGCCATAGCCGCAGGACCTGATGACCTTGAAGCGTGCCCCGCAAGCAACCGCGCGCGCGTAGAGCTCATAGTCTTCGCCCAGCCGCAGGTTTTCGTCATAGCGCAGCCCATGCCGGTCGAGAAAAGCGCGGCTGATCACCGGTTTGAGGAAGCCCAGCTCACCTCTCTGCACACGGCGACTGGAGATGTTGCCTTCGATGAAACGCTCGAAATCGAGAAATTCCGGGTCGGCTGAGAATTGCGGAGCGGCGATTTTCGAGACATCGGTCGCCGCATCGTCCCTGATCATCATGATGTTGTCGGCAGCGAAATCCCAATCGGCGCTGGCGAACAACTCGCGATATCTGCCCTCGAGAAAAAAATCATCGGCGTCCAGAATACTGATGAACGGTGACTTGGAGCTGGCGATCGCGGCGTTGCGAGCGAAGGAAGGACCGCCGTTGACGTCGAGCCGGATTACAGAAAGCCTGCCGCTGCCATCGTCGGCTGCCCGAGCGACTTTCGCGGTATCGTCGGTGGAAGCGTCGTCGACGACGACGACTTCCGCCACCTCCGGCTCGCGCAACGCCGATGCGATGGCAACCGGGATTGTCCGCGCCGCGTTGCGGGCAGCGATGATCACGCAGACCTCGGGTTTTGTCATCAATTCGTCTCTCGACTGCAAAGGTGGCTCCGAATTTCTTGCCGCCCCCCGTTGAATGTCCGATGCAACTCTCGTCGTCACCGACTGTCCGGCTGTTCGAAAGAGCGTCAGCCGGCGCTTATGCTGCAAGTGCGAAGCAAAGCATCGCCAAAATCATTCGCTCCGTCCAGTCTTTCCTTTCGGTGTCGTCATGGCGCAAATCGATGGCGATGTAATGCCAGCGGCTCGACGCGCCGCTTCGCAAACCGTCCCTGCCATTCTGGATAGAGCCGTCAGCGCACTCGAATCGCTGGTCACCAAGGCGATCGACGGGCTGCGGCGCGATGACGACCCTGACCGTCGATCTTCGCTTTCGCCGACCAGGTGGTCGCGATGGAAAACGGCCGCATCGTCAAGGTCAGGCAAAATCAGATAGTGAATCAGCGGATCAGAGGCTGATGGAAAAATCCGGAGGTCAGTTGTCCAGGATGCTGTAAGGCGAGCAGTCCGACAGGAACCCAACCGACGCGACCTGACGTTGGGTCAGTGAAGGCTTCTCCTGGCACTGAACTTCTCGCCATCGGCCGTCTCGGTCGAACTCAGCTTTCGTTCGGCATCGCGAATCTTATCAGCCGATGTCGGCGTGTTTCTGGCAACCATGACGAAAACCAGCAAAAAGTAGCCCAGCTGAATGACGATGGCGCAAGCCATAGCGCGAAAAAGCGTCGTGCCGAGCGAAGCGCCGCCCAGATGAGACCAGGCGACCACGATCGCCAGAGCGAAAATCATGCCGACAATGAATTTTGGTAGCGACATACCCGACAGCCCGTCAACCTGCTCGGGCAAAAATCGATGATTGACCCACCCCGAGCCTCCCTTCGCCATTACGAGCTCGTTGAGGCGGCCCGTTTTTTGGCCGGTTGCTTTCGGCCTTTCCCACGCTGTTCCATACTCTGACAGAAACAATTTGCAACTCTATTAAGGTGTGCAATAGCGGGCAAGGCCAACCACAAATAATTTTGGATGCGTTCGCGGGATCGACTCTGCCATGTTGCGATGCACACGTCTGCATCATGGCCAATCACCGGATATGGAACCCCTCCAGTAAGACCCATAATATTAATTAGTATTTTACTCTAAAATCTCTATATGTCTCGGAAGCTAAAGCACGATTATGT
Organism: Mesorhizobium mediterraneum; assembly: GCF_002284565.1. Taxonomy (GTDB): domain Bacteria; phylum Pseudomonadota; class Alphaproteobacteria; order Rhizobiales; family Rhizobiaceae; genus Mesorhizobium; species Mesorhizobium mediterraneum. The sequence goes on from NZ_NPKI01000015.1 coordinate 43,025, forward strand.
TCCATGACGCGGTACAAAGAGCGATTCGCCTAAAATCAGCCTCAAAAAGGCACTAGATTTTTCAAAGTTGCCCATAATCTGTCACGAACGTGCCATAAAGATCAAAATTTGTGCAGGATCGGTTTATTATTTAGTCAATTCATGACGTGATTATTTCAAGCGATCGAGAAATTGTGTGTTGCGATGCAGCATTTTTTTGATATTGTGGGCGAAACCATCCGTTCAACGTATGGAGTTTACGCATGAGGGACGTAGCCAAGTCGGCCGATGCGGATTTTTCGCAGGCCGGCATCGATTTTCCACCAATCGGCGGCCTGCTAAAACGCAGCTTCGATATTGCCGGTTCACTGATTGGCCTGGTGGCTCTCAGTCCGCTGTTTGTTATGGTCGCGCTGCTTGTCAAGTTTTCCGACGGCGGGCCGATTTTCTACGGTCACAGCCGGATCGGTCGGGGAGGACGGATTTTCCCGTGCCTCAAGTTTCGCACCATGGTTCAGGATGGTGAACGGGTGCTGGCAGCATATCTTGCCGCCAATCCGGACGCCAATGCCGAATGGACAGCGACCCGCAAGCTCAAGAACGATCCGCGCGTCACGCGCGTCGGGGCCGTGCTGAGGAAGCTCAGCCTAGATGAACTGCCGCAGATCATCAACATCCTTCAGGGTGACATGAGCCTTGTCGGTCCTCGCCCCGTCGTGCGCGACGAGCTCGAAATCTATGGCAGTTCGGCTGTCTATTACCTGAAATCGCGCCCCGGCCTGACCGGGCTCTGGCAGGTCAGCGGCCGCAACGACGTTTCCTACGACAGCCGCGTCGCGTTCGATCGCCACTATGTTGAAAACTGGTCGCTATTCGAGGACATTCGCATCATCATCAAGACCGTGCCTGCGGTCTGGATGTCGCGGGGCTGCTACTGACCCGGCCGGGAGCCGGTGAGTGACGGTCCAGACGCCAAGCATTCTGCAGCAAGCTTCATCGGGCGGGGCCAAAGCGGATCGGAAAAAGCTCAGTTGAAAACAAACATCTTCGGAATCTCCTGCGCCGGCACTGTCAGCAATCACAAGCGACGGATGCGGCTTATGACTGCTTGCCTCGCGCTGACGCTCGCCGTTCCCCAACTCGCCACCGCCGACGAGTACCGCCTGGGATCGCAGGACAAGCTGACCATCCGCGTGGCCGAATGGCAGACCGTTGAAGGCACGTTCCGCGACTGGACGGCCGTCAACGGAGAGTACACGGTCGGTCCTGCCGGAACATTGTCCGTGCCGTTCGTCGGCGAAATGCCGGCATCCGGCAAGACCACGTCCGAGGTCGCGGCAGCGATCGGCCAGGCGCTCCAGCGCAAGCTCGCTCTGGCGGACCGGCCGGAAGCCTCCGTCGAAATGGCGCAGTACAGGCCGTTCTACATTTCCGGGGAGGTCCAGACGCCCGGTCAGTATCCTTACGTGCCGGACCTGACCGTGCTCAGGGCGATGAGCATCGCCGGCGGTGTCAGACGGAGTCCCGAAGGACAGCGGTACGACCGCGACATGATCAATGCCAAGGGCGATTTTGACGTTCTCCAAGACCAACGGGTCCGGCTGATCGTCAGGCGCGCGCGCATCGAAGCGGAGATAGCGGACAAGTCGACGTTCGACGTGCCGAAGGAGGTGGCCGACGATCCGAAACTGGCAAGCATCGTTGCCGACGAGATGGCGATCCTGACGGCCGATCAAAAGAATCTCAAACTGCGCCTTCAGGCGCTCGATGATTTGAAGACGCTGCTGCAGAGCGAGATTGATTCGCTGCAGAAAAAGATCGTCAACCAGCAGCGGCAGGTCGACCTGGCAAAGGAACAGCTGAGCGGCATCGGCTCGCTGGCGCAAAAGGGCCTTGTCGTCAATACGCGGGTTCTGACTTCGCAACAAACGATCGCCGACCTGGAAGGCCAGATCCTGGATTACGAGACGGCCATCCTCACCGCCAAGCAGTCGATCAGCAAGGCCAATCAGGACGCCATCGATCTGGAAAACACCCAGAATGCGGGCCTCGCCACCGATCGGCAACAGGCAGAAGCCGATCTCAGTCAAACAATGCTCAAGATGAACATGCAAACGGGCCTGATGGCCGAAGCCATGTCGGGGAACCCGGCGTTGCAACGCTATCGCGACGGCGAAGAGCCAACAATGTCGTTTGGCCTGGTTCGGGTGGTCGACGGAAAGAGCAGCGAAATCGCCGCCAGCGAAGACACGCCCGTGCTGCCCGGGGACGTGATCAAGGTGAAGTTGGCGCCAATGGCTAGCCAATAGGCCGTTTCGAGCAATCGAATACCCCGACGTCAGCTGACGCTCAAAGGGAGCGTCACGCCAAGGCCGTCCGCATAGATGCACGCTCCTCGGCGAGGAGCGGCTATCCGCGGGGGAAGCGTAGTGAATATCTATCGTGCTAGAAGGTATATTAAAGGCACAATCATTACATTCATTTGGGTAATGAGGGGTATCGAAATATCCGATCGAGTCTCGGTGCTTGGAGTCTCGCCTCATATAGCAGGAAAAGGCAATTTTAGATTTGGCTCTCGCGTTTCGTTTCGAGGGCTGGGGTCACGTTCCTGGTTTCATGCACGCCGGAACGCAAGCCTGTCAATTGGCTCTAAATCTTTTATAAACAGCGGAGTCATGATCGACGCATCAGTCGCAGTAAGCATCGGAAAAAGATGCCTTATTGGCGATTCGGTTGTAATCCAAGACTCAAACTATCATGAGGTCGAAGATGGTGCCGGTGTTAAAGCGAAAGCTGTCCTAATTGGTGATAATGTTTGGATAGGCCGAAATTCAATAATCCTACCTGGGGTGGAAATCGGGGATCATAGCGTAATTGGAGCCGGCTCTGTGGTCACCAAAAGTGCACCGCCACGAAGCTTGGTTGCAGGAAATCCTGCCCGAATAATTCGCGAAATAGTGGCGCCCCAAGATTATATTCGTTTTTGATCTCATTTTGATAGACGAAAAGCTAGAGCTGTTTGTTTTCGCGCAATTCCGGACGGAAAACCGCTGCACACTTTTCCTGGAATTGCTCTAGGTGACATTTAGCGCTTTGCTTAGCCCCTTGCGGTTTCTGGTTCCGCGAGGTTGGCCGCGGTCCACCGGGGACGGGCGACTAACACCCTCACCAGCTTGAAGTAGCTGTAATACAGGAGGAAGGAGCCCATGATGTAGGGGTTGAGGGTCTCGACCTCGACGAAGGACCGGATGAACAGAAGCACCATCACGCCGGCAAGAATCACAGACTCGGCTTGCCACGTCCTGAATATCAACGCCGATATGTGGCCCCACAGCGTGCGCACGATGATCAGCGAAATCAGCGTCGCCCCGACATAGCCAAGCTCGACGAGGGCTTCGATATAGGTATTGTGGAAGTGGAAGCCGCTTCGGGTTGTGATGTAGAATTCGTTCCAAAGCCGCTCGGCCTCGGCAAAACCCTGCACCCAATAGCCCGCATAGCCGACGCCGAGGATCGGCGCTTGCTGCGCCGCCTCCCAGCCCTGCTCCCAGAGATAAGTCCGTCCGGTGAGCGTGGAATCCTTCCCGAAGACGCCAAGGACGAAATCCAGAAGTCCCGCAAAGGCAACCAGGGTGACCGCGATCAGCCCGCATGTGCCGACCAGGAAAATCACCCGTCGATAGCGGAGCGAAAGCTTCTTGGCCATGGCAAGCAGAGCCACCAGAGCGAGAACTGCCGGTATCGAAGCCATAGAGGTGGCCGAATGCGCAATGACCAGCAGATAGGCCGACAGGGCGATGACGGGCGCCGTCAAGAAAAGGCTTATTCGGCCGCGCCTGAGAAAAGCCAGGAAGACAACGCAGAAGTAGACACCCAGCGATGCGACAAAGCCGATCTGGTTCTTGGAGCTGAATGCGCCGACGAAATTGTACGTCCCGTCGAGAACGTCATAGGAATAACCCCCGACCATGAGCGAATAGAGCAGGACGAGAAAAATCCCGATCAGCGAGCCTATCGTCAACGTTCGGACGCTGACGGTGCGCGCCGCGATGTAGGCGCAGGCGATATGGGAGCAATATTGGACTGCCGTCCTCAACGTGATGCCGGGAGCATCCGACCAGAACACCGACAGGCAGACGTAGATGGCAAACGCCAGCGGGAGCCATGCGCTGGATACATGTCGCAACAGCCGCCGGTAGTCCACCAGGATGAGGGGGAGCCAGACCGCATAATAGGCCAGGATCAGGATCTGGCCGAAGACGGAGGAGTAGGAGAACGCCCAAATGGAGATGGCAACAGCAAATGTACCGTAGACCGTGTTCTTCTCCGGGTCGACCAACAGAGATTTTGGAATCTTCATCTCGGTAGCGGATTCCCGTCCATGCAGTTCAATGCCGATTTGCCGCCGCGCCAAGCGCGGGCGCTTCCGTTGTGCAGTGCAATATAACCCATCCCCCGCAGCCTGTCACCCAAATGAGGCAAAAACAGCCATAAGGATGCCCAAGGCGAGCGGTGAAAGACCGATAGGCCGGGCAAGAACCGAGCGCGCAGCCAGCTGTGGCCGCAAACATTGCCTAACGGCTGAGCATCACCGTCGGCACTGTCAAGAACCATCGCCGCCGCATTTATGAGCGGTTTGGCATCACCACCGCGGAACTGTTTTTCTTCCAGCACCTGACGAAAAATAGCAGCCGGCATTCATTGCATCCGTTGCAATAAATGAGACCCTCCGCGTACCCTATTTCGGGGACAATCAGACCAATGACCGCAGGATAATTGGCAGACGCTGGTCCCCCGATCTGCTGGGTTGGAGCAAACGGATGGACAAACCTCGAATCTTCCTGGGCTCGTCGGGGAAGCAGAAAAAACTGCTGCAGGCGCTGACACGCGGTCTTGAAGACATCGCGCATGTGGAACCCTGGACGACGTCCTTCAATCCTGGGACAACCACCCTGGGGCGCCTCCTCGAGCTTACGCGTGAAGTCGACTTCGCCGCTTTCGTGTTCGCTCAAGACGATTGGACCAGTGTGAGCCAGCCGGCATCGTCTGCGACGGCATCCGCTCAAGCTTCTCCACGAGACAATGTGGTTTTCGAGGCCGGCCTTTTCGGCGGAGTCCTTGGAATGCGCCGGACGTTCATCCTCCATGCCAATGGCTCCAAGCTTCCAAGCGATCTCCTCGGTCTCACCTCCGTAAGGTATGGCGAGGCGACGACCGGCGCGGAGATGAGGGCGATCAACCAAAAGCTTCGGAATGCGATCGAGAATGAAAGTCGTGTCGCCCGGATAGAGGGCCTTTGGTGGCAATTTTCCCTGTCGGAACGGACCGTAAAGGAGCCGTCCGCCGTGAGCCTCTTGCGTATCTCGCGAGACCGCGATGGCGCGCTGGAGCTGACCGGTCGCTCATGGCAAGAGAATGGCAGTCTGTCAGCCAGATACTGGAGCGAAGCGGTAAAGGAGAGAAAGGAGCCTCCCGGCATCTTCTACTTTTGGAATGGAGAACGACCCTTGGACGCGAACGCGTCGCAGTTGTACGGGACAGGAGAGATCCGGCTGGAGTCCGCCGATCGCGCGTCCGGGTACTTCACCACACGAGCCGACACACCGCCAAAACTGAACGCGCGCACCTCCGGTGTCTATCTGCGCGCCGCTCCTGAGGACTTAAGCATCCTGGACGGCCGCGACAATCAGCGGCGTGTGGAGTTGATCGCAGAGCGGCTGAGCCATTGGAAGTCGATCAAGAACGTCTGAACTGCGCGCGTGGGAGAGTAGCAGCCAGGAGGGGCTTCTCAACCGCCTGCTCCTGGCCCACCACGAAGCTGTTCGGAGGCTCCAGACTCCGGCTTGAACTTCTCCGTCGCTGACTTCACATTTGCCGCCGATTGGGAGGATGAACACATGACGATGAGTTTTGCGGGACGGTTTTCCGGACGATCGGCCGTGATCACCGGTGGCGCCTCAGGCATCGGCCTGGCTGTCGCGCAGAGAATCGTTGAAGAGGGCGGACGCGTTTGCGTCTGGGATCGCGACCCCACCCAGATCGAGCAGGCCAAGGCTGTCATTGCCGATTTGCATGGCGTGACTGTCGACGTCGCCGATCCCGTGGCGGTCGAACAGGCCGCCCGGCGGACGATCGATGCCCTTGGCGCGGTCGATATCCTGGTCACCAGCGCCGCCATCACCGGACCGAACATGACGACCTGGGACTATCCGGTGGAGGACTGGCGCCGGGTCATCGACATCAACATCAACGGCGTCTTCTTCTGCAACAAGGCGCTGGTTCCGCATATGCTCGAGCGCAATTACGGCAGGATCGTCAACATCGCCTCGATCGCCGGCAAGGAGGGAAACCCGAATGCCTCAGCCTACAGCACGTCAAAAGCGGCAGTGATCGGCCTGACCAAATCGCTGGGCAAGGAGCTGGCCAAGACCAAGGTGACGGTGAACTGCGTCACGCCGGCGGCCGTGCGCACCGCGATTTTCCAGCAGATGAGCCAGCAGCACATCGACTTCATGCTGTCGAAGATACCGATGGCGCGGTTTGGCGAGGTCGAGGAGGTGGCGGCACTAATCTCATGGATCGCTTCCGAGGAATGCTCCTTCACGACGGCTGCCGTCTTCGACGTCTCCGGCGGCCGGGCCACCTATTGAAGCACGTCAGGCGCGATCTGCCGTCGGCCGACTGGAGTTCACGTCGTTTGCTTAGGGTCGAACCTCCACTGTCCGATGAAGATCTGCTCGACCGCTTCCAGCGCGCGGCCTTCGGTTATTTCCTGGAAACCGTGAACCCGGAGAACGGGCTGGTCGCCGACACCTCGCGGCCAAATTGGCCGGCAAGCATTGCGGTCGTCGGCTTCGCCCTGTCCTGCTATCCGGTCGGGGTCGAGCGTGGCTGGATGACGCGAGACGCAGCCGTGAGGCTGACGCTTGCAGCACTGCGCTTCTTCTGGAACAGCCGGCAAGGCAATGGCGACGGCGTCACCGGCCACAAGGGCTTTTATTACCATTTCCTCGACATGCAGACCGGCTTGCGCGCCTGGCGATGCGAATTGTCGATGGTGGACACGGCGCTTTTGATGGCCGGCGTTCTCGTGGCCAGCGCCTATTTCACGGGCGACAATGACGAAGAAACCGAAATCCGCGAGATGGCGGAAGTGCTCTACCGGCGCGTCGACTGGCGATGGGCGCAAGGCAGCAATTCGACCTTGCGGCAGGGCTGGAAGCCGAAGAGCGGCTTTCTGCGTTATGGCTGGGAAGGCTACAATGAAGCGACGGTGCTCTACGTTCTGGCAATGGCCGCCCCCGACAAGCCAGCCTCGGACGACATTTATGCCGGCTGGACGGCGACATATCAGTGGGAAAACATCTACGGCTACGACGTGCTCTATGGCGGCCCGCTGTTCATGCACCAGTTCTCGCATGCCTGGATCGACTTCGACGGCATACGGGATGCGTTCATGCGGGAAAAGAACTCGGACTATTTCGAAAACAGCCGCCGCGCGACCTACCTTCACCGGGACTATGCGCGGCACAACCCCTCCGGCTATGACGGCTACGGCGAAGGACTTTGGGGCCTTTCGGCGGGTGACGGACCCGGCAACTTCCGCGCGCGGATCGAGCGGCGGCCGCGCAAATTTTCCGGCTATGCGGCGCGCGGCGCGCCGTTCGGCCCCGACGACGGAACGATAGCGCCGTGGTCGTATCTCGCATCGCTGCCCTTCGCGCCGGAAATCTGCCTGCCGGCGCTGCGCCATCTCAGAGAACGCCATCCTGAGGTGATCGACGGCTTCAGGATGCCGAGCGGCTTCAACCCGACGCTGGCGAACCGGCGGAAGTTCGGGCCGAGCGGCTGGATATCGGATGCGCATTACGGACTGGACCAGGGTATCGCCGTGCTGATGATCGAAAACCACCGCTCGCGCCTGATCTGGGACCTGATGCGGTCGAGCCCGCATATCCGTCGCGGCCTGAGCAAGGCCGGGTTCAGCGGCGGCTGGCTGTCGCAGCCCGCCGCCGCTGCCCAGGCCGGCCACCATGTCGGGTGATTCAACAGGGATCGCTCGCAACCTGGCAGGCGCCAGGCGACCGCGCCGCATCGAACGCTTGACGAAAGTGCTATTCGGCTAAAGAAGATTGAAATGGAATGGCACGGGGGCGGAACATTTCTGGATGTTGCCTAAAATAGAAACCGACTATGCGGTCCGGCTGCTGGCGCAGGGCTACATATGCCTGCCGCTTCGTGCCGGCGGCAAGCATCTCGACCTCGAGGCCATGGGGTATGATCCGCTGCATTTGCAGACCCGGCGCAAGGATCTGAAGGAACTCGCCTTCTGTTCCATTGCGTTCCAGCTGTCGCAGAAACCACCGACCGGCGGAGACATCGAGCGCTGGTTTCGAGACTTCGCCGGAAATGTCGGCATATTGGGAGGATTTTCCAACCTGCTGATCCTGGATTTCGACAACGCCGCCGCATATCGCGGCTGGTTCGGCATCCATGGTGAAATTGCAAAGCACACACCGGTCGCAAGGTCGCCCAACGGCTTCCACGTCTATCTGAGGACACGTGAACCGACCGTGTCATCCAGCCTGCATTTCGGCATGCGTCGGGTCGGCCATGCCAAGGCGCTTGGCGGTTACGTGGTCGGCAGTCCCTCGGTGCTGAAGGACGGATCCTCCTATAGCTGGTTGGAGAACCAGTCGCCGTTCGATGTCAAACCGCAGCTGGTCGAGAACCTCGCCAGTCTTTCGTTGCGCCCGGTCTCGCTGCTCAAGCATTATTATGATCGTGTGCGAAACCGCGGTTTTTTCGAGCGGCAGTGAGTAAATCAGAGGAAACGCGATTGGACGTCACGGTCGTCATCCCGGCAAGGAATGCTGCCGCGACGATCGATGCGACGCTGCGCAGCCTGATCTCAGACAGAGATCTGATCGGCGAGATCCTTCTGGTCGATGACGGTTCCGACGATCAGACCGCGTCTGCCGCGATCGGAAGCGCGCAACGATACGGATTGCCGCTGGAGGTCGTCAGCGTCAACCTCGGCAGCGCCGGTGCTGCGCGCAATGTCGGAATTGCGCGGGCCAGGGGCAAATCCATATTCTTCCTCGATGCGGATGACGAGTTGATGGAGGGAGGCCTGTCGCTTTTATATGACGCGCTCCTGCGCAATCCCGAAGCTGGCCTGTCGATCGGGGCCAGCATCCGTCGCACGAACGGGCGGCCGGACAAGCTCAAGACCCCGCACGGATACACCAGCGACAGAGCCCAAAACACCAGGCGATATCTTCTCAACGAGCTCTGGCCGATCGCCATGGGAAGCGCGCTGGTCGCGACATCAGCGACGGCCACGATCCGCTTTCCGGAAGCGATCGGCCTCGACGAAGACACATGCTACTGGGTGGCGCTGCTCGCACGCTTCGATGTGGCGATCGTCTCGGCTCCGGTGCTGCTCTACCACCACGACGAAACGAGAATGGCGCAGCGTTTCATTCTTGCGCCGCGCAGGACGTTTCTTGCCATTGCGCTCGAACTGGACCGGCTGGCTGGATCGGGCGTCGAGCGGGAGGCCCTTCAATGGCGAAAGTCCTGGATCGCGCAGCGGATTTCACGACAGCTCATCAAGCACAAAAGATACGCCGATGCGGCGGGCATGATGCGGGCCGTTCGCGCCCACAAAGCATCCGGCCGGAGCTGGAAGGCATTGCAGTACAGCGCCCGTATCCAGTTCGGAGCAATGACTGAAAAACGTAGTCCGGATGCAAGGTTTACCACCCCCAACCACGGCAAAGAGCGGCGCACGCTGGTGCTGTCCTACGATCCGGCTTTCCCTCCTGCCTCGGGCGCGGATCTCAGGAACCATCGCAACGCCGTGGCCGCAGCAGAATTCGGGCCAGTCTGCCTTGTCTCGGTCCGGCCGCAGGCCGATCCGTCGAAACCGGCCGATCCCCGCATTCAAACGGCTGCCTTGACCATCGAGGGGGAAGCCCGCACGGCTTCGATCGGCTGGTGGAGGATCCGTGCCGAGAACCGAATTCCTCGCTCCGCGCTGGCGCGTCTCGAGGCTATCGTTCGCGAATTCTCCCCCGACAGCATCGTGGTCGAGGGCATTGGGCTGTTCAAACTGCTACGGCCCTTGCGGCCATTGGCCGGGCAGCTCATTCTCGACATGCACAATGTCGAGTCGGACCTGGCGGGACAGTTGCATCGCGCCGACGATGCAAGATCGATGCCTGCCGTCGCCGCCGCCTTTGGCGTCAGGCGCCTCGAAAGAAAGGCGCTCGCCATCGTCGACAGAGCCTGGGTCTGCTCGAGGCAGGACCACGAAAGACTAGCGGCACTTTCGCCGCGCAAGGTGCCGATCGACATCGTGCCGAACGGCATCCCTCGTTTCGAAGACAGCCCCGTCGACCTGCCGGTCGAGGCCGCGACCGACGGGGGCTTTCCGATGATCCTGTTTGTCGGGCATCTCGGATACAAGCCAAACATCGATGCCGCCGAGCGGCTGGCCGCCACCATCCTGCCGCGCATCCGGCAAAGACTGCCGACCGCAAGACTGGTTCTCGCCGGCCGATACCCCAAGCCGGCCGTGAAAGCTCTGACCGGACTGCAAGGCGTGGACCTCGTCGAAAATCCGGACGATATGGGGCCACTGCTGTCGCGCGCGCATCTCAGCATCATCCCGCTTTCGGCAGGCGGCGGCACGCGCATCAAGGCTCTCGAAGCAATGGCCTGGGGCATTCCGGTGATTGCGACGCCGCTGGCGGTCGAGGGCCTGGACCTGGTCGACAATGAAGAGGTGCTTCTATCGGATTCGGATGAAAGGCTTGCCGACATGGCCATCGAACTTTGTCTGGACCGCAGGCGCATGGCGAGCCAGCGCGCTCGCGCGCATCAAGCGGCATGGTCCAGGTTCGGCCCTGAAGCCGTCCGCAATGCCGTCGGCGGCGGCTTTGGGCTGGACGATGCCGGCACATGACACCCACGCTTTTTCCAATCACCGATCGATGAGCCCCCGATGATCCCGCCCATCCTGCACCAGACGTGGAAGACCGACAGCGTCCCTGCCCGCTTCCAGGGGTATGTCGAAAGCTGGAAACGGCACCATCCCGGCTGGACGACGATGTTCTGGAGCGACCGGAGGCTGCTCGAGTTCATCGCCGAGCACTATCCGGATTTCCTGTCGATCTTTTGCAGCTATTCACATGGTGTGCTGCGCGCCGATGCGGCACGCTATCTGCTCCTGTACCATTTTGGCGGCGTCTACGCCGACATCGACTGCGAATGCGTCGCCGCTTTCGATCCGATCATGAACGAGGATCGGATCGTGCTCTGTAAGGAACCGGATACGCACGCGCTCGTCCAGGCAAAGTTTCGCGGCCTGCCCTATTTGCTGTTCAACGGCACGATGGCGAGCCCGCCCCGGCATCCCTTCTGGCTGCAGGTCTTGTCGCTGTTGCCGGGGCTGGTCCATGCCAAGGAAGCGCTCGACGCGACAGGCCCCTGTGTGCTGACCTCCGCGCAGCTCGGCTATGGCGACCAGGCGGCCTTCGCCATACACGGCTCCTCCTTGTTCACGCCGGTGGACTCGGCCGGGCGCACGGACATGCCAGCCGGCAGCGGAGCGCTGACGCTGTCGATCCATCACTGGGCGGGCACATGGTGGACGGCGCGGCCGGCAACGCGGCGGCGCGACAAAGTCCGCAACCACGCCTACCGGCTGTGGCACCATCTGACACGCGGCGCACATCTGGACGAGGCCGCGGCGAAAGCGAGCGTCAGCCAGGCGGCGCTTTCGGCATCGCCGCCGTCAGGCCCGAATCTCGCCATTCTGGTGCCGCTGCGCGATGCCGCCGACCATATCCAGCCGTTCCTCGATGCGCTGCAGGCGCTCGACTACCCTAAGGACAGGATCAAGCTGGTCTTCTGCGAGGGCGACAGTTCGGACGGAAGCTGGGAAAGATTGCAGGCGGCAGTGGCGCCGCTTGCCGGCAGCTATCGTGGCGTCGTCCTGCTGCAAAAGCGTCTGGGCACGCGCCTCGATCGGGCGAAGCGAACGAAACCGCGACAGCAACGCGAGAGACGGGGCGCCATTGCCAAGGTGCGCAACCACCTGATCGATCATGGGCTGGATGCGGACGACGATTGGGCGCTGTGGATCGACATCGATGTGTGGCGATTTCCAAGCGATGTCGTGAATCGGCTGATCGGAAGCGGGCATCGGATCGCGGTTCCCAACTGCGTGAAGATCGCCGGCGGCGACAGCTTCGACCTCAACAGTTTCGTCACCACCCAGCCGGAAAAGAACTATCGCTACTATCGTGAAATACGCGGCGGCCTTTACCAGCCGCCTGCCTATTCCATAGGCCGCCTTCACCTTAGCGATGTTCGGCATCTCGAAAGCATCGGTCTCGATGGGGTCGGCGGAACCATGCTTCTTGTCGACGCCGCCTTGCATCGTGGCGGTCTTCGATTCCCGGAAATTCCCTACCGCGATCTCATCGAAACCGAAGGCTTTGGCGCCCTCGCCAACGATCTGGGCATCAGGCCCGTCGGTCTCCCCAAGCTTGAGATACTCCACGTTCCGTGGTGATTAAGGCCGATCGACGCTGTTCGAGCTCCTGCCGGATCGGTTCCAGATAGGCTCGCGGCCGCAGCCTTTGCCAGACGTAATCGCGATCGGTCAGATGCGCGACCTGGCTGACCCATTGTCGCATCATTTCGGGGTCCCGAACCTGCCGCCAATCGTCGACTATGATGACGGGCAGCCCTTCATAGAGAGGATCGAGCGGCGACGTCCTGGTCACCACGATGCAGCCTAGATACAGCAGTTCCCACGTCCTGTGGCAGTCGAGGCCGCTTCCAGCCGTCGAAACGACCAGCGGGTACTGTGAATAGCGCTCCCAGATCGAGTGCTGCGATAGCCGCCTGTCAAGAAAATCAACATGCGGGCACCCCTTCAGGGCATCGACCTGATCCCGTCGCTCCCTGGGACCCCTGCTCAAGTTGAGATCACAGAATATTCTGAGCGGGCGACGGTCCGGCGCGTCCTGCCGAAGGCGAATGGTTTCGAGAAGCCTCGCAAGCTGTCCGGGCGTGGTAAAGCCACGCATGGTGTGAAGATCGAGGCCGATCGGGAAAGGTTTGAGCTTGGGGTGATCGCCGACGCAGTTCTGGCTGCACCAGGACACCAGGAAAGGATTGGCGAGAAGCCGATCGACGGTATTTTTCGCGAGATTTGACGGCACCGACGCATCGCCATCCGTTGTCACCAGCGCGAACGGCGCCTTGATGGTCGGCAGGGCCACTTCCACGAAAGTGTCGAGATCGCAGACACGCAATTCCCTGGCCCGGGTGCTCAGGCGTAGCCAGACCACGCCATATGCACCGCTATAGTGCTTGCGGAAGAAGGCCTCCGTCTGTGCCGATTCGGTCGGTGCGTATCGATACCAGCGTGGACCGGCAAAATCGCAAAACTGCCCGATGCCCTTAGACCATAACAGCGGCGGAACGCGAAGAAAGGGCAGCGCGGCGGAATGAACCGCCTTTTGCAAGAGCTTTAGCCGACGAAACCTGCCCATCTGCAAGCATTAGCCCAGGCATCAGCGCCGTTGCAACGTGGGCACGGGCATGCTCGCCCGTGCACCCGCTCTGCCGGCTTTATTAGCCGGCGAACGTATAGGCGGTCTTCACCGTAGTGTAGAACTCCGCCGCATAGCGGCCTTGCTCGCGCGGACCGTAGCTCGATCCCTTGCGTCCGCCGAAAGGCACATGGAAGTCGACGCCCGCCGTCGGCAGATTGACCATCACCATGCCGGCCTCCGAATTGCGCTTGAAATGTGTGGCGTGCTTGAGGCTCGACGTGCAGATGCCCGACGTCAGCCCGAACGGCGTGTCATTGGCCACCGCCAGCGCCTCGTCATAGTCCTTGACGCGGATGACGTTGGCGACCGGTCCGAAGATCTCCTCGCGTGAAATGCGCATGGCGTTGGTGGCTTGCGTAAACAGCGCCGGTTGCAGGTAGAAGCCCCGGGTTTCGCGATCGAGCCGCTCGCCGCCGAAGGCCAGATCGGCGCCTTCCTGGCGGCCGATGGCGATATAGTCTTCATCCTGTTTCAACTGGCTCTGGTCGACCACCGGTCCGATCTGGGTTTTCGCATCGAGAGCGTCGCCGACGACCAGCTTAGCCAGGCGATCTTTCATCGCGTCGACGAAGCGGTCATGGATGCCGTCCGTCACGACCAGGCGGGACGATGCCGTGCAGCGCTGGCCGGTCGAGAAGTATGCGCCGTTGATGGCGCAGTCGACGGCGACGGCAAGATCTGCATCGTCGAGCACGACAAGCGGGTTTTTGCCGCCCATTTCGAGCTGGAACTTGCGCATGTGCTCGACGCTCGCGGCAGCCACGCGCTTGCCGGTGCCGACCGAACCGGTGAAGGTGATGGCATTGAGGTCGGGGCTGTCGAGCATGGCCTGGCCGACCACCGAACCCTTGCCCATGACGAGATTGAGCACACCCTTCGGCAGGCCGGCGCGATGCAGGATGTCGACAATGGTCCAGGCACTCTCCGGAACCAGATCGGCCGGTTTGAAGACGATGGTGTTGCCGTAGGCCAGGGCTGGTGCGATCTTCCACGCCGGGATAGCGATCGGGAAATTCCACGGCGTGATGATGCCGACGACGCCGACCGCCTCCCGCGTGATCTCGACACCGACGCCCGGCCGCACGCTTGGAACCTGCTCGCCCGACAGGCGCAACGCCTCACCTGCAAAGAAATCGAAGATCTGGGCGGCGCGCACGGTCTCGCCAACGCCCTCGACCAGCGTCTTGCCTTCTTCGCGCGCCAGCGCCCGGCCTATTTCATCTTTGCGCGCGGTGATCTCGTCCGACGCCTTCCTCAGCACCGCATGGCGTGCCAGCAGGCCCGATCGCGACCATGCCGGAAATGCCGCTTTCGCCGCCGCGATGGCCTGCCGGGCCTGCTCGGCGTCGCCCGACGCATATTCGCCGACCACGTCGTCGAGATTGGACGGGTTGATGTTGCGGGAGCCGGCATCGCCAACCCACTCGCCATCGATGAGGTTCTTTCGAAACGGGGTCATATCGCTGTCTTCCTTGTCGTCCTTCGATTGCCGTCTATCTGGACTACCGGCCGCCACACTGCAAGGCCGCCGACGGCAAAGTTCTCCTCCTCGACAGGCATGTGTTAGGTGTCTAGGTGGTAAACCATGACTTTAGTGTGTGTGCGACGCGGATCGCGCCAGGAGGAACTGCCATGTCCGACAGCGCGTTGCCGCTGGTGATCAGCGCGCCCGAGCCACGCACGCTCGACCTGATTTTCACACCCGAGGCACTGGCGAGATTCCGTGCCAAATATCGTATCGTCGAAACGTCGCCCGAAGGCGTCGCGGCCCTGCCGGCCGACGTGCTCGCCGAGGCGCGCTACATTGTCGGCCAGCCGCCGATCGCGCCGGAGACGCTGGAAAGAATGACGGCGCTGCGCTGCGTCTTCAATGTCGAAAGCAACCTCATCAACAACATGCCGTATGAGACGCTGTTTACGCGCGGCATCCATGTCGTCACCACCGGCCTGGTGTTCGCCGAACCCGTTGCCGAGCTCGGCCTTGCCTTGGCGCTCAACCTCGCCCGCGACATCGTCGACGCCGATCTCGCCTTCCGGCAGGGCAAGGAACTTTGGGGCGGCGACGGCAACCGGACGGCGCGGCTTCTGTCCGGCGCGGATGTCGGCATCATCGGCTTCGGCGATCTCGGCCGTGCGCTCAACCGGCTGCTGTCGGGCTTTCGCACGCGAACAAAAGTCTTCGATCCGTGGCTGCCGCCGTCGATCCTCATCGAGAACGGCGTCGAGCCGGCTACACTCGACGCGGTTCTGTCGACCAGCGATTTCGTTTTCGTCGTCGCTTCTGTGACCAGCGAAAACCAGGGTTTTCTCGGCGCTGAAGCCTTTGCCAGAATGCGCAAAGGAGCCGCCTTCGTCCTGCTCAGCCGTGCCGGCGTGGTCGATTTTCCGGCGCTGATGGAGGCCGTTCGCAGCGGTCATATCGTCGCCGCCAGCGACGTGTTTCCGGAAGAGCCGCTGGCGCAGGATCATCCCGTGCGCACGCTGCCCGGCTTCCTGCGCTCCGCCCACCGGGCCGGCGCGCTCGACATCGCCTTCAAGCGCATGGGCGACATGGTGCTGGAAGACATGGATCTGATCGACCGCGGCCTGCCGCCGATGCGTTCGAAGCGGGCCGAACGCGAGACGGTGTCGCGGATGCGTTCGAAGCCGGTCGACAAGAACTGAGCCGTCAAGCCAACGCCTGCACGGGTTTCTCAGATGGTGAACGACCAGAACAGGCAGGCCAGCGTCGCTGCGGCGAAGACGACAAAGAACAGACTTCTCAGCAGGATGTTGCGGCGCAGCTCGTTCATGAAGAGATGGCAGCCGACGACTGCTGCGACAAACAGAAAGCGCCAGTTCAGCAGCGCAGGCAGGATATTGCTTCGATCGAAAGCCCATCTGGCGGCGAGGCAGCCAATGATGGCTGCGAACAACACGACGACTGTCCAGAAGATCGCATCCGCGGCGTTCGTCAGGACGACGCTGGCGGCCCTGATCGGCAGGATCATCATCAGCAGCGCGCTGAAGAAATAGACCGATGCAAGCGGGATAAACGTCCCGGCATCGGCGACGTCGTCCAGGCGTTTTGCGCCGATCGCACCATAGGGATAGCCATGCTGGGCCACTGCCAGGCTGAGCGCCATTAGCAAAGCCGTCAATATGGCGACCAATGCGAATGAAGTGAGGGCTTTGCTCATGAGGGTCCTGTTCGGAACGAATCGAATAAGGACGTTCGTAGCCCATGGTTTGTAAATTGCTGGTAAGCGTCGAGGCCCGGCGTGACAGAGTTCCTCGACGCAATCACTCCGCCGCTTGAAGGCGTCGCGCCTCGATGATGGTCCTGATCTCGGCGCGGCAGGAGCCGCAATTGGTGCCGGCATTCAGGGTGGCGCCGATCGCTTCGACGCTGCTGCAGCCGCCGCGCACCGCTTCCGCGATCTGATTGGCGCCAACTCCGAAGCAGGAGCATACGATGGCGCCCCGGTCGGCGCGATTGCCGCCCGGCCGCCCGGCGACGATCGCCAGCCGCCCGCGCCGATCGGCATGGTCCGCGCTCAACTGCTCCACCGCCCAGCTGCGCGACACCGCGACCGGCTTGGGCGCAAGATAGAGCGCGCCAGCCAGCCGGCTGCCGGCGAAGCGGGCAAAGCGATAGTTCCCGCCGGTGACGTCATGATAGGCGAGCGTCTCGCCTTGCGCGTCCGTCCCGAAAAGCGAGCCTGCGAAAGCCGGCCAGTCCCGGCCGGCTTCCAGCGCAAGCTCGAGGCGCCAGCCGGCGGCGCAGCGGGCGAGGCTCCAATAATCAGCGTCGATCGAGGCCGGCCGTTCGGCAAACACGGCGAAGCCGAAGGCGGCAGCAGCGAAGCGTTCCGCGCGGGCAGCAACATTCTTCGAAGCCGGCTGGCCTGAAATAGCATCGGTGATGGGCGCCACCAGCGCATCGACGCGAGCGCGCGCTGAGAACTGGTCCGTCCAGTGCATCGGCACGAAGACCGAGCCTGGCCGCTGCCGCGCTGTCACCAGCGCGCGAACCAGCACCTCGCCATGCGCAGTCGAGACGCGCACGATGTCGGCATCGCCGATGCCGAAGTGCTGCGCATCCGCCGGGTGGATTTCGACGAAGGGCTCGGCCATGTGCTGGGACAGGCGCTGGCTCTTGCCAGTCCGCGTCATGGTGTGCCAGTGGTCGCGGACGCGGCCGGTGTTGAGGATTAGTGGATACTCCGGGCTGGTGCGGGTTTGCGCTGTCGGGCGGACGGCGATGAACTTCGCTTTGCGGTCGGGTGTGTAGTAGCCGCCATTGGCGAAGAAGCGGGTGCTGGGTGAGCTACGTCCAGCTTGAACACCCCCCTCTGGCCTGCCGGCCATCTCCCCCTCAAGGGGGGAGATTGGCGGTTTTGCCGGCTGCGCCCACTCATCAACCTTGGAGACTGGCGAAAGCCGAGCAGCAGGCTGATCTCCCCCCTTGAGGGGGAGATGGCCGGCAGGCCAGAGGGGGGTGCCTGGGCTCGGCGCTGGCCATTGGAAAGGCACCAGCGCGTCGTAGTCTTCTCCATCGGTCCCGGCGTACGCGCCTATATCGAAATCGCGCGCGCCGTCATTCTCGAATGCCGACAGCGCGGCGTGCTCAGCAAAAATCTCCCCTGGCGACGCATGCGAAAACGCTTCGCCAAAACCCATCCGCTTGGCCACTTCGGCGACGATCCACCAGTCGGCTCTTGCCTGGCCGGGCGTGGCCAAAAAGGCGCGCTGGCGCGAGATGCGGCGCTCAGAATTGGTGACGGTGCCGTCCTTCTCGCCCCATGCTGCGGCGGGCAGGCGGACATGGGCGTGGCGGACCGTGTCGGTCTTGGCCAGCACATCCGACACCACGACAAACGGGCAAGCCTTGATCGCCGCCTCGACGGCATCGGCATCCGGCATCGAATCGACCGGGTTGGTCGCCATGATCCACAGCGCCTTGATGCGCCCGTCGGCCACAGCCTGAAACATCTCGACCGCCTTCAAGCCGGGTTTTTCGGCCACAGTCGGCGCGTCCCAGAAGCGCTGCACGCGGTCGCGATGTTCGGGGTTTTCGATCTCCATATGGGCAGCCAGCATGTTGGCCATGCCGCCAACCTCGCGACCGCCCATGGCGTTGGGCTGACCGGTCACCGAAAACGGCCCGGCGCCGGGCTTGCCGATGCGGCCGGTGGCGAGATGACAGTTGATAATGGCGTTGACCTTGTCGGTGCCCGAGGACGACTGGTTCACGCCCTGGCTGTAGACGGTCACCGTCTTGTCAGTCGCGGCAAACAGGCTGTAGAAGCGGCCAAGCTCGTCCTCGCTCAAGTCCGTGGCAGCGGCGATACCGGCAAGGTCGAGCGCCGAGGCGGCGAAAAGGGCTTGCCCGAAGCCGGTCGTGTGCGCCGTGATATAGGTGCGGTCGAGCGCGTTATGCTGGCCGAGATAGGCGAGCAGCCCTGTGAACAGCGCGACATCGCCATCCGGCGCGATCGCCAGATGCATGTCGGCGAGATCCGATGTCATGGTGCGGCGCGGGTCGATCAGCACCACTTTCATCTCGGGCCGTTTTTCACGGGCGGCGGCGATGCGCTGGTAGAGCACCGGATGGCACCAGGCGAGATTGGAGCCGACCAGCACGATGAGGTCGGCGAGTTCCAGATCCTCATAACTGCCCGGCACCATGTCGGAGCCGAAGGCGCGGCGGTGGCCGGCAACCGATGAGGCCATGCACAGGCGCGAATTGGTATCGATATTGGCCGAGCCGATAAACCCCTTCATCAGCTTGTTGGCGACATAATAGTCTTCGGTCAACAACTGGCCGGAAACGTAGAAGGCGACCGAATCGGGGCCGTGCTCGGCAATGGTGTGCGAGAAGGTCGACGCGACGAGGTCGAGCGCTTCGTCCCAACCGGTGCGGCGACCGTGGATCTCCGGATAGAGCAGCCTGCCGTCGAGGTCGATCGTCTCGGCCAGCGCCGAGCCCTTGGAACAAAGCCGGCCGAAATTGGCCGGATGGTCGGGGTCGCCGCGGACGGTCACCTCACCGTCCGCAGCGACCTTCGCCAGCACGCCGCAGCCCACCCCGCAATAGGGGCAGGTGGTCCTCACCTCGCGCGCTTCGTCGATCTTCATGCTCAGGCCGCGCGACTGGCCAGCGCTTCTAGCGCAATGAACAGACGCTCGCCGTCGATCCGCACCGGAATGGTGCGCACCGCACCTTCGTCGGCGCCGAGCGCCTTGCCGGTCTCTAGCGAAATCACCCAATTGTGCAAGGGACAGGTCACCGCCGCGCCATGGACGATGCCTTGGCTGAGCGGCCCGCCCTTGTGCGGGCAATGATCTTCGATGGCGAAGACCTGGTCCTCTGCCGTGCGGAAGACCGCGATCTTACCTTGAGGCGTGGCGACGCAGCGCGCGCCGCGGCGCGGAATGTCTGATATCGAGCCGATTGATATCCAGTTCATCATGATCACTCCGCCGCCTGCGCGAAGCCGACCGAAGCCATCGGCCGGAACTCGTGCTTGTCCTTGCCGGAGACGCGTTCCGACCACGGATCGACCTGCGCGAATTTCTGCGAAAAGACGAAGCGGTCGAAATAGGCCTTGCGCTTCTCGCCATCGTCCATGATCTGGCGCTTGATCTCGGCGATGCCGATGCGCTTGGCCCATTTGTAGATGCGCTCGAGATAGCGGCCCTGCTCGCGATACATCTGCGTCAGCGCCACGATATGCTCCAGCGCCTCGTCCTCGGTCTTGACCAGGCCGAGCACCTCTGTGCCCTTGATGTCGAGGCCGGCGGCCCCGGCGAAATGGATCTCGTAGCCTGAATCGACGCAGATCACGCCGACATCCTTGCAGGTTGCTTCCGCGCAGTTCCTCGGGCAGCCCGAGACCGCCATCTTGACCTTGGCGGGCGTCCACGAGCCCCACATGAATTTCTCGATGCGGACACCGAACCCCGTCGAATCCTGCGTGCCGAAGCGGCACCAGTCCGAACCAACGCAGGTTTTCACCGTGCGCAACCCTTTGGCATAGGCGTGGCCGGAGACGAAGCCAGCCTGGCCGAGATCGGCCCACACCGCGGGCAGGTCTTCCTTGCGGATGCCGAGCATGTCGATGCGCTGTCCGCCGGTGACCTTGACCATCGGGATCTCGAACTTGTCGACGACGTCGGCGATGGCGCGCAGTTCGGCGGCATTGGTGACGCCGCCCCACATGCGCGGCACCACCGAATAGGTGCCGTCCTTCTGGATGTTGGCGTGGACGCGCTCGTTGATGAAGCGCGACTGGTAGTCGTCGGCATACTCGTCCGGCCAGTCGCAGACCAGATAGTAGTTGAGCGCCGGCCGGCATTTGGCGCAGCCGCAGGAAGTGGTCCATTCCAGCTCCTGCATGACGGCGGGGATGGTCTTCAGGCCCTTGGCCTTGATCAGCCGGCGGACTTCGTCGTGGCCGAGCGTGGTGCAGCCGCACATCGGCTGCACAGCCGCCGGATTGTATTTGTCGCCGATGGTCAGCACCATCAACTTTTCGACCAGCCCGGTACAGGAGCCGCAGGAAGCGGACGCCTTGGTGTGGGCACGCACGTCGTCTAGCGAGGTCAGGCCCTTGGCCGTGATCGCGCCGGTGATCTTTCCCTTGCAAACGCCGTTGCAGCCGCAGATTTCCGCATCATCCGGCAAGGCTGCAACGGCCGCCATAGGGTCCAGGGAGGCGCCTCCTTGGTATGACTGGCCGAAGATAAGCGTGTCACGCATTTCCGATATGTCGGTCTGCTTCTTCTTGAGGTCGTTGAACCAGGCGCCGTCGGCCGTCTCGCCATAGAGCACGGTGCCGATGATGCGGTCATCCCTAAGCACCAGCCGCTTGTAGACACCGGCCGAAGCATCGCGCAGCACGATTTCCTGGCGGTCGTCGCCCTCGGCGAAATCGCCGAGCGAGAACAGCTCGATGCCGGTGACCTTGAGCTTGGTCGGCGTGTCCGAATGGACGAAGGCAGCAGCCTCGTCGCCGGCGAGTTGGCTGGCAGTGACGCGCGCCATCTCATAGAGCGGCGCGACCAGCCCGTAGACCTGGCCACTGACCTCGGCGCACTCACCGAGCGCATAGATGTCGGGATCGTTGCTGCGCATGCCGGCATCGACGACGATGCCGCGATTGACGGCAATGCCGGCTGCCTTGGCGATTGCGGCGTTCGGCCGGATGCCGACCGCCATGACCACCAGCGTCGCCGGGATGATGGTTCCGTCGGCAAGTTCCACCTGCTCGACCTTGCCGTTGCCCGTGATCGCCTGGGTGTTGGCCTTGGTGATGACCTTGATGCCGCGTTCTTCAACCGCGCGTTGCAGGAGATAGCCGGCGGCGGGATCGAGCTGGCGCTCCATCAGCGTCGGCATGACGTGCAGCACGGTGACGTCCATGCCTTGCGCGTTGAGGCCGGCCGCGGCCTCCAGCCCGAGCAGGCCGCCGCCAATGACCACAGCCTTGGCCCGCGACTGGGCGGCAAGCATCATGGCCCGGACGTCGTCCAGATCGCGATAGGTGAGCACGCCCGGCAGATCGTGGCCCGGCACCGGGATGATGAACGGCACCGAGCCGGTGGCGATGACCAGCTTGTCGTAGGGCTCGGTCACGCCATGATCGGAGGTGACTGTCTTTGCCTGCCGGTCGATGGCGACGATCTTGTGGCCCTTGTAGAGGGTGATGCCGTGCTTGATGTACCAGCCGTCGCCATGGATGATGATCTCCTCATAGGCCTTTTCGCCCGACAGAACCGGCGACAGCATGATGCGGTCGTAGTTCACGCGCGGCTCGGCGTTGAAGATGGTGACCTGGTAGCGCCCAGGCGCCTTTTCCAGGAGATGCTCCAGCATGCGCCCGGGGGCCATGCCGTTGCCGATGATGACGAGTTTTTCGGTCATATCCTGATCCACTCCGGTCTCACTCAGCCGCGTAGGAAAGGCCTGAAGCTTCGGCAGACGCCGTGCGCTCCATCCGCCGGATGGAAAAATGCATCCAGGCAAAGCAGGTGGCGACGATGACGAAGAGCAGCATGAAGCAGCTCGACCAGACGCCGGTGAGGTCGTTGAGCGCGCCGAAGGCGATTGGCAGGATAAAGCCGCCGAGCCCGCCAATCATGCCGACAACGCCGCCGACCGCGCCGACACTCTGCGGGTAGTAAGCCGGGATGTGCTTGTAGACGGCGGCCTTGCCGAGGCTCATGAAGAAGCCGAGCACGCAGGCAACGGCTATGAAGGTGAGCGGGCCGATCTCGAAATGGAAGGCGATCGGCCCGCTGATGCCATGCACGACGTAGTCTGCCGAGGGGAGAGACAGAACGAGAGTCGCGCCGGCACTGACAGCGAAGGTCCAGTAGAGCACGGTGCGGGCGCCGATCCGGTCGGAAAGCACGCCACCATAGGCGCGGAAAATACTTGCCGGAATTGAATAGGCCGCGCCGATCATGCCGGCGGTCGCAAGCCCGAAGCCGTAGACGCCGATCAGGTAGCGGGGCAGCCACAGCGACAGCGCGACGAATGCACCGAAGGCGAAGAAATAATAGAAGGCGAAGCGCCAGACCTGCAGATTCTTGAGCGGCGCGAATTCCTGCAAGAAGCTTCTCGCGGGCGCTGCCTTGCAGGCACGGCGCTCGCGGATGACCGGATCGTCGCCGGTCGTAAACCAGAAGACGGCGGCCATGACGACGAGTGCTGCCGCCCAGATTAGCGCGACCGACTGCCAGCCCCAGGAGAGAAGCACGAACGGTGCCAGGAACTTGGTGACTGCGGCGCCGACATTGCCGACACCGAAAATGCCAAGCGCCGTGCCCTGCCTGCCGGCCGGAAAGAAACGCGAGACATAGGCGACACCGACGGCGAAGGAACCGCCGGCGAGCCCAACGCCTAGCGCGGCGACCAGCATCTGTCCGTAGGTGTGCGCAAAAGCGAGCAGGAAGGTAGCGACCGCCGCCGCAAGCATGGTCGCGGTGTATACCAGCCGTCCGCCAAAACGGTCGGTCCAGACACCGAGCACCATGCGCACGAGCGAACCGGTGAGGATCGGCGTGCCGACCAGCAGGCCGAACTCCGTCTCGTTCAACCCAAGGTCCTGCTTTATACGCACGCCGATGATTGAAAAGATCGTCCACACCGCGAAGCAGACGGTGAAGGCGATGGTGGACATCACAAGCGCCTGCTGGGGAGCACTGTCCTGGCTGGGCGCGGCTGGGAGATTTGCAGTCAATGTCTGGCTCCGGTTTGCGGCGTGGGAGGCACCGCGGATGTTTGTGGGTGAATGATCAGCGGCGCGGCATCGGCGCGTGCAACGAGACCGGGTTCGCCACGGTCGGGTCTTTGCTTTCCGTCTTGGCGCCGACGGGAAACAGCAGGAGCGCGGCGGTGAACAGCGCCGCCGTCAGCGCGCTGCTGGCCAGAAAATCGCGGCGCGTGAAGTCCGCGAGGGACGCGCCAGTTCCGATCCGTTTCGTCATCGTCGTCTCCGGTTGGGCGCCGCTTGGGACCAGCGCCGTCGATCGCGTAAAAACAAAAAAGCCGCCGGCCAGGTCTTCGCGCGTCCGTCCATCCGGGATCGCGTATGACCTGAGCGGCAGCTTTGCCTGTGGCGCCCGCCATTGGACGCCGTGTCACTTGGCCCTTGCGGACCTACATTCTAAAAAGCAGGAAGCGTGCCAATTCGACAGCGCTCTAGATTACCGAATGAAATCAATGTGAATCGCAGCCGAGCGATTTTTGACCAAGCCCAGCATCGGATCAAAGATTAGTCAGAATGCCTTGCGCAGCAGCATAATATTTGTGCAATGCGATAGAATGCCCATTGCCGATGCAGATTGCCAATTGTCGATGATGACGCGTTTTTCGGTCATGGCCTTATTCCGCGGCTTCGACGAAGCGGTGGCGTTCGTAGAGGAACTTCAGCACCGCCTCGCGGCAGCGCAGGAAGGTCCGGTCGGAGGAAAGCTCGATGCGCCGGCGCGGCCGGGCGAGCGGCACGGGAAGCACCTCGCCGATGGTTGCCGCCGGGCCGTTGGTCATCATGACAATGCGGTCGGACAACAGCACCGCCTCGTCGACGTCATGGGTGATCATGATCGTCGTCGAGCCAAGCCGGGAATGGATATCCATCACTGCGTCCTGCAGATGGGCGCGTGTCAGCGCGTCGAGCGCGCCGAACGGCTCATCGAGCAGCAGGATCTTCGGCTCCATGGCCAGCGCGCGGGCGATGCCGACGCGCTGCTTCATGCCGCCCGAAATCTCAGCCGGACGCTTGTCCCTGGCATGCGCCATCTGCACGAGGTCGAGATTGCGCATGATCCAGTCATGCCGCTCGGCCCGGGTCCTGGTGCTGCCGAACACCTTCGACACCGCCAGGTTGATGTTTTCGTAGACGGTGAGCCACGGCAGCAGGCTGTGGTTCTGGAACACCACGGCGCGCTCGGGACCGGGGCTGTCGACCTCCTTGTCTTCGAGCAGGACCGCGCCGGCGGACACTCTCGTCAACCCGGCGATCAGGTTGAGCAAGGTCGACTTGCCGCAGCCGGAATGGCCGATGATCGAGACGAATTCGCCCTTGTCTATGGTCAGCCGAATGTCCTTCAGCACCTCGCTGACCTGGCCACCGCGGGCGAAGGATTTGTCGATATGGTCGAGTTTCAGGTAGGCCGTCATCGCTCTCTCCTCACTTTGCCGTTGTGCCGCGGGTGACGAAGGCGCCGACCGCCGCGACCAGGCGGTCGAGGCAAAAACCGGTGACGCCGATATAGGCGAGCGCGACGATGATGTCGGGCAGCCGCGACGAATTCCAGGCATCCCAGATGAAGAAGCCGATACCGACGCCGCCTGTCAGCATTTCGGCCGCGACGATGGCAAGCCAGGACAGGCCGATGCCGATGCGCAGGCCGGTGAAGATGTAAGGTGCCGCGGCCGGCACCATGATCTTCACGAAGAATTCGAGCTGGTTGAGCCTGAGGATTCGGGAGACGTTGCGGTAATCCTCTGGAATGTTGCGGACGCCGACGGCGGTGTTGATGATCACCGGCCAGATCGAGGTGATGAAGATGACGAAGATCGCCGACGGGCTGGAATCGCGGAAGGCAGCCAGCGACAGCGGCAGCCAAGCGAGCGGCGGCACGGTGCGCAGAATCTGGAACACAGGGTCGAGGCCACGCATCGCCCAGATCGACTGGCCGACTAGAGCGCCGAGCGCGACGCCGACGATTGCAGCCAGGCCGAAGCCGATGGCGACGCGCTGCAGCGAGATCAGCACTCGCCAGGCCAGTCCGATATCCTGCGGACCATAGTCGAAGAACGGATGGGCGATCAGATCGTAGGCCTCGTTCCACACCTGGCTCGGTGGCGGCAAGCTGGCATTGGGCGACGAGCAGGCGATCTGCCAGATGACCAGCATGACGGCGATAACGACTGCCGGCGGCACCAGCGTACTCGCCAGTTTGCCGGCGATCGCGGCGGGATCGAAGCGGCGCCTCATCTTGGCGGTGAAAGCTATGACCTCTGCGGGCTTGGCAGGCGTGGGGAACGCCTTCACCTTGCTGTCCTCGATGGTTTGGATAGACATTTCGCAAAAAGCTCCTTGAGCACGTGGAGTGACAGGCGGCGCCAACGGCGCCGCCTGTCGTCGACGTCAGGCCGATGCCTTGATCTTGAGGCTGTCGAGATAGGCGGACGGGTTGGCCGGATCGAAGATCTTGCCGTCGAAGAAGGTCTCCACGCCGCGCGACGAAGACGCCGGGATATCGGCCGCCGCGACGCCGAGGTCCTTGGCCGCCTCGCGCCACAGATCTTCGCGGTTGACCTGATCGACCAGTGCCTTGATGTCGGTGGTCGCCGCGAATTTGCCCCAGCGGATGTTCTCGGCGAGGAACCAGCTGTCGTGGCTCTTGAAAGGGTAGGACACGCCACCCTTCCAGAACTTCATGTAGAGGTCGGTGCCGGTGGCAACGCGGCCATTGCCGTAGTTGATGTCGCCCTTGAGGCGCCCGATGATATCGGCGGTCGGCACGTTCATCCATTGTCGCTTGCCGATGATGGCCGCCATCTCGTCCTTGTTTTCCAAGGCTTCGCACCATTGCTGGGCTTCCATGACGGCCATCAGGATCGCCTTGGTGGCATTCGGGTTCTTGTCGATGAAGGCGGCGCGCAAGCCGAGCGCCTTTTCCGGATGGCCCTTCCAGAGCTCGCCGGTTGTGGCCGCGGTGAAGCCGACGCCCTGGTGGACGAGCTGCTCGTTCCATGGCTCGCCGACGCAGAACACGTCCATGTTGCCGACCTTCATGTTGGCGACCATCTGCGGCGGCGGCACAACGATAGTCGAGACGTCCTTGTCGGGATCGATGCCGCCGGCGGCCAGCCAGTAGCGCAACCAGAGATCATGGGTGCCGCCCGGGAAGGTCATGGCGGCCTTCACCTCCTTGCCTTCGGCCTTCTTGGCCGCGAAGGCGTCCTTCAGTTTGGACGCGTCGAGGCCGACGCCGGTGCCGGCATACTCCTGGGCGACGGAAATGGCCTGGCAGTCGTAGTTCAGCCGCGCCACGAGCGCCATCGGCATCGGCTGGTTGTTCTGCGTCACCTTGCCGGTGTGCATCAGGTAAGGCATCGGCGTCAGGATATGGGCGCCGTCGATGCCGTTGGCTTCGCCGCCGAGCATCAGATTGTCACGCGTCGCGCCCCAGGAGGCCTGCTTGAGCACCTCGACATCGGGCATGCCGAATTTTTCGAACAGGCCCTTCTCCTTGGCGATCATCAGCGGCGCTGCATCGGTCAGCGCGATAAAGCCGAGCTTGGCGCCGGTGACTTCCGGAGCTGCCGTCGCCGCATAGGCGCCAGACGGCAGCAGCGCGCGCGCCGCCGCCAGCGTTGCCGCGGTGGCAGCACTTGCCATCAGAAAATTGCGGCGGGTCATGCCCTCGAAAGGGGCTTCAGTCTTGATGCGTTTCGTCATCGTCGTCTCCCGTTGGGCACTGCTTGGGATCAGCGCCGTCGATTGCGTGTTCGGTCAAAACAAAAAAGCCGCCGGCCAGGCCGCGCGCGTCCGTCCATCCGGGATCGCGTGTTGACCTGAGCGGCAGCTTTGCCTGTAGCGCCCGCCATTGGACGCCTGTTCCGTGACCCCGAGAAGAGTCTGCCTATTGCAAAGCAGGAACCGTGCCAGTTTCGGAATGGATGACAAACATCAATGAGATCAATGGTATGCCACAACCGTCGGCGCGCTGGCCCGCTGGGCGAGCAAGCCAAAGATTGTTCATTAGCGCCGTTGCACGCATAATTTTTGTGCAATGCACAAGAATGGCGCGAAAATGATCAGGCTTCGGCGCGCGCCAATTTCTGCCCGGCAATGTAGGCGTCGATCTCGTCGGGATCGAATATCTGGCCATCGAAGAAACCATCGGGGCCGAGCACCAGACTAGCGCCGGCGGAGCCGACGGGTGTGGCAGACGCCAGCGCGCCCTCGACCTTAGAATTGGCGCCGGGAAGTGCGACGCCGAGCGGCTTCAGCGCCGACCGGTAAAGATCGGGGCGGTAGCAGTCGCGGGCAATAGCGAGGTTTTCCGGCGTGTGCGCGACATGCCCCCAGCGCACCATCTGCGTATAGAACCACAGCGCGTGGCTCTTCCATGGAAAATTCGCTGCCTTGCCGAAAGGAAGAAAGAAGTCCTCAACGGTCAGTTCCGCGCCACCGCCCAGCGCGACATGTCCGGTCAGGATCGGCATCTGCAGCGCCGGCGAAAGACCAAGAACGGAAGGCTGCGCCATGAGGGCGGCCAGCTCGCCGCGGTTTGCCGGATTCTGGCACCAGCGGGCCGAATGATGCAGCGCGCGCAGCAGCGCCGCCAGCGCATCCGGATTCTGCTCCGCCCACGCCTTGCGCACGCCGACCACCTTTTCCGGGCTGTTGCGCCACAGCAGCGCCTTGATGGTGACGATATGGCCGGTGCCGGCGACGACCGAGGCGCTGTTCCAGGGTTCGCCGACGCAGTAGCCGTCGATCCTGCCGGCGGCGAGCGCGTCGGCCATGAAGGGCGGCGGCACGATGACGATTTCTATTTCGCGCGACGGATCGATGCCGCAGGCTGCGAGCCAGTAGCGCAGTTCGTAATTGTGTCCCGAGTGTGGATGCACGACCGCAAAGCGCAGCGGGTCGCGACCGGCATCTGCCCGCTCACGGATCAGCGCTCCCAAGGCCTTGCCGGCTCGCGCCGGATCGAGGTCGGGCAAGGCGCCGTGCGCGACCATGCCCGCCCAGAGCGTGTTCGAAACCGTCACGCAGTTGCCGCCCAGTCCCAGCGAGAACGGCACGATCGTGTCGGAGGCGAGCGGGGTGAGCCCCAGATTGCAGGCGATCGGCATCGGTCCCAGCATATGCGCCAGATCGAAATGCCCGATCGCGATGCGGTCGCGGATGTTGGCCCAGGATGTCTCGCGGCTGAGCGTCAGATCGACGCCTTCGCGCGCGGCAAAGCCGATCTCGCTCGCTGCAACAAGAACCGCGCTGTCGAACAGCGGTATGAAACCGGCATTGATCTGGTGTTCGGCCGCCATGCTCAACTCTCTCCGGGATCCAGAAGGCCTGCGGCCGTCACCAGACTCTGCGCGATTTCGCTGATTTTGCGGTTCTGGTTCATCGCGGTCTTACGCAGAAGCGCATAGGCTGCGTCCTCCGACAGGCCGCGCGACCTCATCAGGATGCCCTTGGCGCGGTCGATGACCTTGCGGTCCTCCAATTCACTGCGGGCTTCTTCGAGCTCGCGCGCCATCCGAGAGAAGGCGTTGAAGCGGCTGATCGCCATGTCGAGGATCGGCTTGACGCGCTCCTGGCGCAGCCCGTCGACGACATAGGCGGAGACCCCCGCCTCCACCGCAGCCTCGATCGAAGCCTGATCCGACCGGTCGACGAACATGGCGATCGGCCGCTTCACCACGCGCGAAAGCTGGAACATGTTTTCAAGCATGTCGCGGTTCGGATTTTCGAGATCGATGACGATTACATCCGGCTCGATCTCGGCAATGCGCCGCGCTATTCCCGCAACATCGTGAACGACCGTGACCTGCTCATGCCCGGCTTCCCGCAATCCCGCCTCGATAATGGAGGCGCGGATGTGGTTTTCATCGATCACCAGGACGGTGAGGGATTTTCGGATCATGCCGTATTTTGCGCACGCCGCGCGATTGTGCAATGCGGCACGGCAATAATTGACGCAGTCATCTCTTCGAATTCAGAGGGACCGTCATATGTTCGCGGAGCCGACCCGTTAAGCTTCTTTAAATACCATTAATAGGGCTGACTTTGGTTTTTGTATCCACTGCGCTATCTTCCAATTGCGAACCTTGTCTCGCTGCCTAGAAGATTGGAGGTTTCCATGGATCGGCGATCATTTTTGACAGGAATGTTTGGCCTTGCTGGGGCAGCAGCCCTTGTGAGCGCAGTTCGGCCTATCGACGCGATAGCCGGTGTACCGGACGCCAGAAGCGGCATTCTCGATGAACTCGACGCGCCGGATATAGAAACCTTCGAGGACGAAGATACTCAAGCAGAGCCGGTCCGCCATCGGCGGTGGCACCGCAGGCGGCGGCGCAGGCGGCGCGCTTGGAGAAGGGTCTGCCGTCGCTACTGGCGGAATGGCTATCGGCGCGTCCGGTGCCGTCGCAGGCGGGTTTGGGTCTGGGATTGGTATTATTAGCAAATAGTGTGCTGAAAACCCCGGTGGTTGCCGGGGTTTTCGCTTCAGGCGACCGCTAGGAATCCTGCGGCGGATGTCACCGCAAGGTGTCGGCTAGCAGAAATCCAGCGAACAGGAGGACCGACCGGTTTTGTGAGGCCTGCCAGTGATAGGCAGGCCTAAAGAGACTGATTTCCGTAGGAGAAGACTGGTGGAGCCAATCGGAATCGAACCGACGACCTCTTGAATGCCATTCAAGCGCTCTCCCAACTGAGCTATGGCCCCACTTCCGGCAGTCAACCGGCGCCGTTGCCGGCGAAGAGATCCGGCGCGGGTTGAGACCGCGCCGTTAGTGCAGGCGGCTTCTAACCCCGCCTTCCGTCAATATCAAGCCTTCAAGAGCGGCTTTTTCTTAAGACACCGCGAAAGTCGGCGGGCGCTCGCGTCAGAGGCCGGATCAGACTTCGTCGTCGTCGTCGCCGACGCCGATCATGTCGGCGACATCGTCGTCTTCTTCCTCTTCGTCGGCGAGGAAAGTATCGTCGTCGTCATCGCCGAGATCCACATCGTCCTCGTCATCGCCGAGATCGGGCAGATCGTCGGCTTTCGCATCCTCGTCCGCCTCTTCGAGGGAGACGACCTCGACACCCTCTTCCTCCTCGGCGTCCGCTTCCTTCTCGGCAACTTCCTCTTCCTCCTCGATGGGGGCGACCTTGCCTTCCTCGAAATAGGAACGTGGATAGCTCTTGCCGGTATAGGGCGAGACGACCGGATCCTTGTTCAGGTCGTAGAATTTTTGACCCGTCTCGGGGTCGATGCGTTTGGTGCCAAGTTCGGGTTTTGCCACAGCAAGCCTCGTCGATGAAAGTTTGGTCCCCATAACCAGAGTTTACGGCGCTGTCAAAGCCTAAAGCCAACGTCATAAATCCCGGTGTTGAGAGACCTGTTGCAAGGGGATGACCATTTCGGTCCGCCGTGATACGAGACCGCCCAAACCAAAAGAAAAGGCCGGCTGCCGGCGTTTGATCCAGGGAAAACCCCATGTCGCACACTGCCGCCCCGAAACCGGCCACCGCTCGCAAATCGTCAGCGCTTTCAGGCACGGCGCGAGTGCCCGGCGACAAGTCGATCTCGCACCGCTCGTTCATGTTCGGCGGCCTCGCCTCCGGCGAGACCCGCATCACCGGCCTGCTGGAAGGCGAAGATGTCATGCGCACCGGCGCGGCGATGAAGGCGATGGGCGCGCATATCGAGAAGCACGGCACTGAGTGGGTGATCCGCGGCACCGGCAACGGCGCGCTGCTGCAGCCGGAAGGTCCGCTCGATTTCGGCAATGCCGGCACCGGCTCGCGCCTCACCATGGGCCTGGTCGGCACCTACGACATGGAAACGACGTTCATCGGCGACGCCTCGCTGTCCGGCCGGCCGATGGGCCGTGTGCTCGAGCCGCTGCGCCAGATGGGCGTGCAGGTGCTGAAGGCGACGCCCGGCGACCGCATGCCGATCACGCTGCACGGGCCCAAGCACGCAGCGCCCATCACCTACCGCGTGCCGATGGCCTCGGCGCAGGTGAAGTCGGCGGTGCTGCTCGCCGGGCTGAACACGCCCGGCGTCACCACCGTCATCGAGCCGGTGATGACGCGCGACCACACCGAGAAGATGCTGAAGGGATTCGGCGCCAATCTGTCGGTCGAGACCGATGAGCGCGGCGTGCGCCACATCTTCATCGAAGGCCAGGGCAAGCTCACGGGACAGACGATCGCGGTGCCGGGCGACCCGTCCTCGGCCGGCTTCCCGCTGGTGGCGGCGCTGATCGTGCCGGGCTCGGACATTACAATCGAAAACGTGCTTATGAACCCGACCCGCACCGGGCTTCTGTTGACGCTGCAGGAAATGGGCGCCCGGATCGACATTCTCGACCCGCGCAACGAAGGCGGCGAAGATGTCGCCGATCTGCGCGTGCGCTATTCCGAGCTGAAGGGCGTCACCGTGCCACCCGAACGGGCGCCGACGATGATCGACGAATATCCGGTGCTTGCGGTTGCGGCGAGCTTCGCCGAGGGCGAGACCCTGATGCTGGGGCTGGAAGAACTGCGGGTGAAGGAATCCGACCGGCTGTCGGCCGTCGCCGAAGGGCTGAAGCTCAACGGCGTCGACTGCACGGAGGGCGAGGCGACGCTTGCCGTACGTGGAAAACCCGGCGGCAAAGGGCTCGGCCAACACCCCAATGGGCACAACACCGTCGTCCAGACCCATCTCGACCACCGCATCGCCATGAGCTTTTTGATCATGGGACTGGCAACGGAAAAGCCTGTCACCATCGACGACCAGGCGATGATCGCGACCAGCTTTCCGGAGTTCATGGGGCTGATGAAGAGGCTGGGCGCGGAGATTGAGTGACAGTTGATGGCAACCAATAGCCTTGGAGGTTGGGGCCAAACTGGAACGTCGGCGGGACAGCGCCCCCCTCTGTCCTGCCGGACATCTCCCCCACAAGGAGGGAGATCGGCAGCTTCGGCGCTCCGCTCAATCCTGCAACGTAGACAATTGGCGAAAGCCGCGGTGACTGCCAATCTCCCCCCAAGTGGGGGAGATGTCCGGCAGGACAGAGGGGGGCGCGAAGGATCGCCACGCCTATCTGGATCATTGCGCTTTTCGGTTACGGTGGGCGGCGAATGACATCAACCTTCACCATCGCCATCGACGGCCCCGCCGGCGCCGGCAAAGGCACGCTGGCCCGCCGCCTGGCCGACCACTACCGGCTGAACCTGCTCGACACCGGCCTCACCTATCGCGCGGTGGCGCATGCGCTGCTTCGGCTCGGCCTGCCGCTCGACAATGTCTCGGCCGCCGAAACCGCTGCCCGCCAGGTCGATCTGGCAAAGCTCGACCGGTCGGTGCTGTCGGCGCATGCGGTCGGCGAGGCGGCCTCGAAAGTCGCTGTGTTCCCGTCGGTGCGGCGCATACTGGTCGAAAAGCAGCGTGAATTCGCCAAGGCGCCGCCCGGCGCGGTGCTCGACGGCCGCGACATCGGCACGGTGGTCTGCCCCGACGCCGACATAAAACTCTATGTGACGGCGAGCGCCGAGGTGCGGGCACAGCGACGGCTGGCCGAGATCGAGAGCATCGGCGGCACCGCCAATTTTGACGAGATCCTGGCCGATATCCTGCGCCGCGACGAGCGCGACATGGGCCGCGCCGACTCGCCGCTGAAGCCGGCCGCCGATGCGCACTTGCTCGACACGTCGGAAATGGCTATAGAAGCCGCGTTTCTTACGGCCAAGGCGATCATCGACGACGTTCTGGCCAAGAGAAACAAAGCCTGAGCCGGGATTTTCCACCCGTTGCCGATTGCCGGCGGCGAAAAGATACCCATCGGGCACGAACCAGCCTGCCAGCATTCTTCATGCGCCGGAATTGCCGCTTAGGCGGCCAAGGGCTTTTGCAAGCCCGGAACGCCGGCAGGCCAACGCAACGCTAACCCACGGCGCCCGCCCCGCTTGAGATGCGGGGCACTCCAGGAGAAACTATGTCAGTTGCAAATCCCACTCGCGATGATTTCGCGAGCCTGCTCGAAGAATCTTTTTCCGCCGGCCATTCCGGCGAAGGCCAAGTCGTCAAGGGCACGATCACCGCGATCGAAAAGGACATGGCTATCATCGACGTCGGCCTCAAGGTCGAAGGCCGCGTGCCGCTGAAGGAATTCGGCGTCAAGGGCAAGGACTCGACGCTCAAGGTCGGCGACACGGTCGAGGTCTATGTCGAGCGCATCGAGAACGCGCTTGGCGAAGCGATGCTTTCCCGTGAAAAGGCCCGCCGCGAAGAGAGCTGGGTCCGTCTCGAAGAGAAGTTCACCAAGGGCGAGCGCGTCGAAGGCGTCATCTTCAACCAGGTCAAGGGCGGCTTCACCGTCGATCTCGACGGCGCCGTGGCCTTCCTGCCGCGCAGCCAGGTCGACATCCGCCCGATCCGCGACGTCTCGCCGCTGATGCACAATCCGCAGCCTTTCGAGATCCTGAAGATGGATCGCCGCCGCGGCAATATCGTGGTGTCACGCCGCACCGTTCTCGAGGAAAGCCGCGCCGAACAGCGTTCGGAAATCGTGCAGAACCTCGAAGAGGGCCAGGTGGTCGAAGGCGTCGTCAAGAACATCACCGACTATGGTGCGTTCGTCGACCTCGGCGGCATCGACGGCCTGCTGCATGTCACCGACATGGCATGGCGCCGCGTCAACCATCCGACCGAAATCCTCAACATCGGCCAGACGGTCAAGGTGCAGATCATCCGCATCAACCAGGAAACCCACCGCATCTCGCTCGGCATGAAGCAGCTCGAGAGCGATCCGTGGTCCGAGATCGGAACGAAATTCCCGATCGGCAAGAAGATCAAGGGCACCGTCACCAACATCACCGACTACGGCGCGTTCGTCGAGCTGGAGCCGGGCATCGAGGGCCTCATCCACGTTTCGGAAATGTCGTGGACGAAGAAGAACGTGCATCCCGGCAAGATCCTGTCGACGACGCAGGAAGTCGACGTGGTGGTGCTCGAGGTCGATCCGGCCAAGCGCCGCATCTCGCTCGGCCTCAAGCAGACGCTCGAGAACCCGTGGCAGGCTTTCGCCAGCAGCCATCCGGTCGGCAGCCAGGTCGAGGGCGAGGTCAAGAACAAGACCGAGTTCGGCCTGTTCATCGGCCTCGAAGGCGATGTCGACGGCATGGTCCATCTTTCCGACCTCGACTGGACCCGTCCGGGCGAGCAGGTGATCGAGGAGTACAATCGCGGCGACATGGTCAAGGCGCAGGTGCTCGACGTCGACATCGACAAGGAGCGCATCTCGCTCGGCATCAAGCAGCTGGCCAAGGACACGGCCGGCGAGGCAGCGACTTCAGGCGAACTGCGCAAGAACGCGGTTGTCACCTGCGAGGTCACCGGCGTCAAGGATGGCGGTCTGGAAGTGCGGCTGGTCGACAGCGGCATCGAGACCTTCATCAAGCGCTCCGACCTCAGTCGTGACCGCGACGAGCAGCGCCCCGAGCGCTTCACGGTCGGCCAGAAGGTCGACGCCCGCGTCATCGCCTTCGACAAGAAGACCCGCAAGCTGCAGGTCTCGATCAAGGCGCTGGAAATCGCCGAGGAGAAGGAAGCGGTCGCTCAGTACGGCTCGACCGACTCCGGCGCTTCGCTGGGCGACATTCTGGGTGCCGCGCTGAAGAAGCAGGGCAGCTAAGTCTGCAAACGCCACGCCTAGCGCGCGGCTCGAACACACAACCCGCGGACCGAAAGGTTCGCGGGTTTTTTCATGATCGCGAGGAGTCGCGCAATGTCACTGGGTGGTCCGGCAACCGATCGTGCTTGAAACGGCCGACGGAGCCTATAGTTTGCCGCATCGGCCCGAAAGATCGGTCCCGGATACGTATGCGAAACGATCGGGGCGCGAGCCCTATGATCCGCACCGGTTTCAGTCTTGCAATCCTGTTGATCGGCACGATCGCGGTATCGGCGGCCCTGCCACCCTTCTGGCAACGCAAAGCCGAAATCCAGGCAATACTCGACAGCGGCGCCCTCGCCGACGTGCTGGAAAGGCGCGGCCCGATCGACGCGGTCGAGCGTGTGGGAAACGACCATTACCGGGTGCGGGCCGGCGGCTGCGCACTCGACGTGCTGATCGTCGACGATGCCAGCGCGGCCGTGATGCCGGGACCGCGCAAGTTCTTGCTCAAGCTCGGCGAGCTCGTCTGCAAATGAGCCGCCGGATGACGCTGATTTTCCAGCGAGTCCTCGGCCCGATCCGATACCGGCCAATCAGGCCCTGCCGTAAAGCGGCACCAGTGTGCCGCTCATCGCCAGATTGGCCGGCGAAGCGAGGTATGCAATGGCCTCAGCGGCAGCTTCCAGGCTGACCCATTTGCTGAAATCGGCAGCCGGCATGTCAGCCCGGGTAGCCGGCGTATCGAGGGTCGAGGGCGCGACCGCATTGACCAGGATGCCCTTGCCCTTGAGTTCTTCCGCCATCGCCACCGTCATTGCCGCGACCGCCGCCTTGCTGGCGGCATAGGCGACCATGCCGGAACCGCGCCGCAGGTCGAGCCCGGCGCGCGCCGTGACATTGACGATACGGCCCGACACGGAAGATTCCAGCATCGAGCGTATCGCCGCGCGGCAGCACAGGAAGGTG
Source organism: Mesorhizobium mediterraneum (assembly GCF_002284565.1). Lineage (GTDB taxonomy): Bacteria > Pseudomonadota > Alphaproteobacteria > Rhizobiales > Rhizobiaceae > Mesorhizobium > Mesorhizobium mediterraneum. The sequence continues at coordinate 79,493 of NZ_NPKI01000015.1, forward strand.
GTACGGGCGTTGGTGTCCATCATTTCTGCAAAGGACGCGGGCTCGATCTTCTCGACCGGCGCGGCGGTGAAGCCGCCGGCCAGATGGATGGATGCCCACAAATCCGTAACACTGGCGTAGAACGCATCGACCTTGGCGGGGTCGGCGAGATCGACATTGTGCGCCAGCCGGACGCGCTCATGGGCCGGGAAGGGAAAATGCGCAGGCGCGGCAGCATGGGCATTGGGCACATGGCAGATCGCGCCCTGCTCCAGCAGTTTGCCGACAACCGCGCCACCGAGCGCTCCGGTGCCGCCGGTCACCACAATATGCCTGCCGTCCAGTGTGTCCGTCATCTTCGACCGCTCCAGTCATTCACATGCCGCGCCGCCGCCGAAGGGTCGCGCCTTTCGCGCGATCACTCAACCGAAATCTCGATGACACAGCGTCGCTTGTGCGCGTCAAGCCGTCGGCTATCCATCGAAGATCGTATCTCCAAGCAGACGCTGCCACAGCACTCAATCGACAGTGATCTCGATGACATACGGCAGTCCGGTCGCCCGCGCGCGCTTAAGTGCGTCTGCCAGATGACCGATGCCGGCGAGTCGCTCGGCGGCAATGCCATAGGCTTCGGCCAGCTTGCAGAAATCAGGCGGCGCCGGCGATACGCCGACCGGCTCGACGCCGACATCGAGCATCGAGGTTTCGATTTCGCGATAGCCGCGATTGTTCCAGACGACGAAGATCACCGGCGCCGCAGCATCGAGCGCGGCTCCCAGTTCCGGCAGCGTGAACTGAAACCCACCGTCGCCGGTGAGACAAACGACCGGCGCATCGGGCACGGCAAGGGCCGCACCGATCGCGGCCGCCGGACCATAGCCCAGCGCGCCGAAGCCGGTGGCGGCGTTGAACCAGCCGCCCGGGCGGTCGTGGTCGTAATAGAGGTTGGCGGCATAGACCGGCTGGGTCGAATCGCCGACGATGATCGAGCCCGGCAATGCATCACGGATCACCTCGACGGCGCGGGTTTGCGCTTGGAGACCCGGGCTGATTTCGGCGAACGCGGCTTGCCTGGTCGCAGCGGCGCGAGCCTGACCGTCGCCCGATGGCGCCTGGTCCCTACCAATTTCTGAAAGCAGCGCCTCGAGGGCTACGCCACAATCGGCCTGGATCGAAATCGTAGCTGGTCGGCGGGCAAGCTGGTCGGCGCCGATGTCGATGCGGATGAGATTGGTAGGCAGGACAAAGCCGCCATCGCCATATCCGTCATAGTCGGTCGGGCCGAACTCGGTGCCGGCGGCGATGACCAGGTCGGCGTCGGCAATCAGCGCGCGCACCGCCTTCAGGCTGGGGCTGGCCGGCACGGCAAGCGAATGGCGGTGCAGCAGGCCGCGGGCATTGGCGGTCTGAACCACTGGTGCTCCCAGCCTTTCGGCGAGGCGCTGCAACGGCGCTTCGGCTCTCCTGGCGCCGCCGCCGGCAAGGATCAGCGGTCGGCGGGCAGCCGCGCAAAGTCTTGCCGCCTCTGCTATCGCCGCCGCATCCGGTTCGGGCGGCGCTACATTCGTCAGCAAAGCCGCGATGCCGTCGGCCGGCTTGACCATAATATCGGTTGGGATCTCAATATGGACCGGACCGGGACGCGAGGATGAAAACAGGGCGAAGGCGCGGGCGAGCACGCCGGGCAGTTCGCCAGCCTCGGTGACACGGTGTGAGAACAGCGCGACCTTCTCCATCATGCCGCGCTGGTCGGGCAGCTCGTGCAGATGGCCGAGGCCCTTGCCCAGCGTCGTCGTGGCGTTGACGCCTGAGATCACCAGCATCGGAACCGAATCGGCGCGGGCCTGGCCCATGGCGGTGATGGTGTTGGTCAGCCCCGGCCCGGTGATGACGAAGGCGACGCCCGGCCTGCCGCTGGCGCGCGCATAGCCGTCGGCCATGAAGCCGGCGCCCTGTTCGTGGCGCGGCGTGACGTGGCGGATCTTCGAGCGCGCCAGCCCGCGATAGAGTTCGACCGTATGCACACCCGGAATGCCGAAGACGGTGTCTACATCATGGGCCTCGAGCAAAGTGATGAGCGCTTCGCCGACTGTCGTCATTGTCTGAGCACCGGACGTGTGAGGCAAGTCGGGCCGCCCTCGCAGGCGATGCACAGCGCGTCCGCCTCGAAGGTCGAAACCCTGCAGCCGGCGGCCGCCATGGCCGCTGCCGTTTTCGGGAAGCCGGCGACGGCGATCACGTCGCGCGGCGCGGTCGGCAGCACATTGAGGCTGAGGCCGTTGGAGGCGAAGAACTCCTGCGCGTCGCCCTCGACCAGGCGAATGCCGCGCGCCCGCAGCATCTGGTAGAAGGCAGCCGGCAAAAGCGGTGCATAGACCAGCGCCAGATCGTCGGCGAGCGGACTGATCACCGACATCAGATGCAGGCATGCCTCCTCGCCGTGCCAGAGCGGCAGGTCGTAACCGTAGACCTGGATACCTTTGGGTGAGAGCAGGTTAGCGAGTTGCTGGATGCCCTCCTGGTTGGTGCGCACGCCGCGGCCGACGGCCAGAGTCCTTGCATCCAGCCAGACGCAGTCGCCGCCCTCGACCTGTCCGGGATGCTCGATGCGACCAAGGACAGGCACGCCCATGCGCCTGTAGGCCGCCTCGTGCAGGCCGGGCTCGGCCCGGCGCAGCGCCTTGCCCATGGCAAGGATGATGGCGCCGTGGTCGGTCATCAGCGACGGATCGTGGGTGAAGACGGAATCGGCAAGCCCGTCGTCGGCGTCGGTCAGCCATTCGATCTCGGCGCCAGATGCCGAAACCAGCGTCGTCAGCGCCTCATGCTGGGCAGCCGCCTTTTGCGGATCGAAGCCGGGGCCATAGTGCCATTCCGATGCTTCGGCGCGGTGCATGGCGCTTGCGGCGGACCGCATCAGCACGCGCTGCAGGGGCCCGGCCATGGACTGCGACCCGTATGCTTTACCCACCAAGTACTCCTGAAACATCCCATCCAGCCAATAGCTACTCAGCGAGCCGTGATCAATGGTCCAAAAAGCATGGTTGACGGAGGCAAGCGGAACGGTCCATCTTGAGAATGAGAAGTCTGTCCAGTGATGGGTAATGAGTAAAAGATTCCAGCAGCGACGGGTCCAGCCGCTTCGTGAGGCACCGAAAAGGTGATAGCGCAAGGCACGGCCCCCGCCCTGAAGCACACGGCGCAGAACAGCGCCGCTGAAGCCATCCATGTCGAGAACCTGCACAAGAAATTCGGCGAACTGCATGTGCTGAAGGGCGTTTCGCTGTCGGCGCGCGACGGCGAGGTCATCGCCATCATCGGCGGCAGCGGTTCGGGCAAGTCGACGCTGCTGCGCTGCATCAATTGCCTGGAGAACCCGACCAGCGGCATCGTCCGCGTCAATGGCGAGGAGATCCGGATGAAGGCCGACAGCCACGGCCACACCGTTCCCGCCGACCGCAAGCAGATCGAGCGCATCCGCTCCAAGCTCGGCATGGTTTTCCAGAATTTCAATCTGTGGAGCCACATGACGCTGATCGAGAACGTCATCGAGGTTCCGGTGCATGTTCTTGGCGTCAAGCGCGACGTGGCTATCGCCGAGGCCGAAAAGCTGCTCGCCCGCGTCGGCCTGGCCGAGAAGCGTGACGTCTATCCGGCCTATCTGTCGGGTGGTCAGCAGCAGCGCGCGGCCATCGCCCGGGCGCTGGCCATCAATCCGCGCGTCATGCTGTTCGACGAGCCGACCTCGGCGCTCGACCCGGAACTGATCGGCGAGGTGCTGAAGGTGATCGGCGATCTGGCGCGCGAGGGCCGCACCATGGTGCTGGTCACCCATGAGATGAAGTTTGCCCGCGAGGTCGCGACGCATGTCGTCTATCTCTATAACGGGTTGGTCGAGGAAGAGGGACCGCCGGAGCAGATCTTCGGCGCTCCGAAATCCGAAAGGCTGAAGCAATTCATCCGCAACATCGGTTAAGCCGAGGCGGATGGACAAACGGGAACAACAACAAACTGGGAGTTACTGAAATGAAGACCGTTCTGAAGACATTTGCCGCAGCGCTGTTGCTCGGCGTTGCCGCGATGGGCGTGGCCAAGGCCGATCCGGTCAAGATCGGTGTCGCCGCCGAACCTTATCCGCCGTTCACCTCGCCGGATGCCTCGGGCAAATGGGTCGGCTGGGAGATCGAATTCATCGACGCGGTCTGCGCCGAGCAGAAGCTCGACTGCGTTATCACGCCTGTCGCCTGGGACGGCATCATCCCGGCGCTGACGACCAAGAAGATCGACGTTATCGCCAGCTCCATGTCGATCACCGACGAGCGCAAGAAGACGATCGACTTCTCCGACAAATATTACAATACGCCGACGGCCATCATCGGTCCGAAGGACCAGAAGTTCGGCGCTTCCCCGGAAGATCTCAAGGGCAAGATCATCGGCGTCCAGGTTTCGACCGTGCATGCCGACTACGTCAAGAAGCACTTCACCGAAGCCGCGGAAATCAAGGAATATCAGACCCAGGACGAGGCCAATCAGGATCTTGCCGCCGGTCGCGTTGATGCGGTGCAGGCCGATTCTATCGCGCTCGATGCCTTCCTGAAATCGGATCAGGGCAAGCAATGCTGCGATATGAAGGGCACGGTCGCGCCGGATCTGGCAATCCTCGGGCCCGGTGTCGGCGCTGGCGTCCGCAAGGAAGACACCGAGCTGAAGGAGAAGATCAACGCCGGCATCAAGGCGATCCGCGCCAACGGCAAATATGACGAGATTTCGAAGAAATACTTCGATTTCGACATTTACGGCGCCGACACACAGTCGAACTGACGGCATCCCTGAGCGAATAACCACGCGGCGCGGACAGCGCGCCGCGTGGCTTCGTCGAAATCCACCCATGCAAGCTTTCCGCTGACGGTATCGCCAGCGGTTTTGGCGCCAGCAATTCGGGGGCGACGCTGATCGACGCATTTCTTCCGGCCTCTGCGGCCCGCATCATCGAACTTCTTTCGCCGACGCCGCCTGGCTGGGGCGGAACACTTCTGGTCGGACTTCTCCACTCCGTCGAGATCGCTGCCGGTGCGTTCGGCCTCGGCCTCGTGATCGGCATTTGCGGTGCGTATGGCAAGCTCTACGGCGGACCCGTGGTGCGCGATCTGCTGGCGGTCTACACGACGATCGTCCGCGCCGTGCCGGAGCTGGTGCTGATCCTGCTGCTCTATTATGCAGGCACCGATTTGATCAACCAGCTGCTGACGGCGATGGGGTATCAGCGCATCGACATCAGCGGGCTGGTGGCCGGCATTGCCGTGCTCGGCTTCGTCCAGGGCGCCTATTCGACCGAGGTGATGCGCGGCGCGATCCTTGCCATCCCACAAGGCCAGATCGAGGCCGCAAGAGCCTTTGGCATGTCTCCCGGCCTCCTGCTGCGACGCATCACGCTGCCGGCGATGCTGCCCTTCGCCATACCAGGCCTTGCCAATCTCTGGCTGATCGCCACCAAGGACACCGCCCTGCTCGCAGTCGTCGGCTTCTTCGAACTGACATTGGCCACGCGGCAAGCGGCGGGCGTAACCAAAGCCTATCTCACATTCTTCCTCGCCGCAGGCATGATCTATCTTCTGTTGACGCTGGTCTCCAATCTGATCATCGGCCGCATCGAGGCCCGGGCTCGGCGCGGCATGCCTTCCGTCAAGGAGGCGCGTTGATGGCTGTCGAAGCGACCATCGTCAACGTAGGCGCCCGCGCGTCGCTGTGGCTGCAGCCGCACCGCATCGTGCTGGTCCTGATCGGGCTGGCTCTGGTTCTGGCCGCCGCCTTCTTCATGCGCTGGGACTGGCTGCCGCAATATTATGAAATGGCGCTTGTCGGGATCTGGCGCACGCTCTGGATCCTGGCCGTCACCTGCATACTGGGCTTCACGCTCGCAGTGCCGCTCGGGCTGGCGCAGGCGGCCGGCCCCTTCTGGCTCGCGGCGCCCGCAAAGACTTTCTGCACCGTCATCAGGGGAACGCCGCTGCTGCTGCAGCTCTGGCTCCTCTACTATGGGCTCGGCTCGCTGTTTCCACAGTATCCATGGATTCGCGAATCCTGGATGTGGCCGTATCTCAGGCAAGCGTGGCCCTACGGCGTCCTGGCGCTGACCTTGTCCTTCGCCGGTTATGAGGGCGAGGTGATGCGAGGCGCCTTTGCCGGGGTGCCGAAGGGCCAGCTCGAGGCCGCCCGCGCGTTCGGCATGAGCCGCTGGAAGATCCTCCGGCGGATCTGGCTGCCGCAAGCCTTTTACCGGGCGCTGCCGACGCTGACCGGCGAAACCGTGCTGCAGTTGAAATCGACGCCGCTGGTGGCGACCATCAGCGTGATCGACATATTCGCCGTCTCGTCCAAGGTGAGGCAGGGCACCTTCCTCACCTATGAACCCTTGCTGCTCCTGGCGTTGATCTATATGGCGATCACCGGCATCCTGGTCTTCGCCCTCGGCAAGATCGAGGCGCGGATCCCGAACAAGATCGGCTAGGGTTTTTAGTGAGTAGTCGGTAGTGAGTAGTGCGTAGGCAGTCGCTCACACTACTCACTAAATCCCTACTCACTACTCACTAGAGGCACTCACAATGCAACTCAGTCTCGACCAGGCGACAGGGCTGTGCCGGATGGCGGCGCTCGGCGCCGGCGCCAATGAAGAAGCGGCGCAGTCGCTCGCAGCCTCCATCGTGGCGGCCGAAGCGGAAGGTCTGTCGACGGTCGGGCTGTCGCATTTCATCGACTATCTCGAAGCGCTGGAGGCCGGCCGCATCGACGGCAAGGCCGAGCCGGTCATCACCAGGCCGGCTTTGGCGATCTATCTCTCCGACGCGCGTGGCGGTCTGGCGCATACCGGCTTCGACCGCACGATCGACGGTCTCGCCAAGGCGGCGCGCCTGTTCGGCGTCGCCATCTTTTCGCAGAAGAACGCCTATACATGCGGCGCACTCGGCTATTTCACCGGGCGGCTGGCCGCGCAGGGGCTGGTGTCCTTCGCCGCGACCAACGGACCGGCCGTGCTTGCCGGCTCGGGCTCGGTCAAGCCGGTCTACTGCACCAACCCGATGTCCTTCGCCGCGCCCGCCGCCGACGGAGCGCCACTGGTCATCGACCAATCGTCGAGCGCCACGGCTTTCGTCAACATCCGCAAGGCGGCCGAGGATGGCAAGAAAATTCCCGAAGGCTGGGCCTTGGACGTCAGCGGCAACCCGACCACCGATCCCGCTGCCGCCATGAAAGGCGCGATGCTTGCCTTCGGTGGCCAGCGCGGCGCCAACATCGCGCTGATGGTCGAAGTGCTGGCGGCGGGGCTATCGGGCGCCAACTGGTCGCTCGATGCACCATGGTTCACCGACGGACCGGACAGCCCGGGAACCGGCCTCTTCGTGCTGGCCGTCGAGCCCAAGCTGCTCGATCCGGATTTCGAGAAGCGCATGGAGGACCAACTCGACCGGTTGCGCCGCCGCTACGGCGTGCATGTGCCCGGCCGCGCCCGAGCCGAAGCGGCGGAGAAGGCGGCGGCACGGGGCATAACGGCGCCCAAGGCCGTGGTCCAACGCATCTCCGAATTCGCCGCCCGGTATTCTTCGTAGAAAGTTTGTCTGCGTTTTTTTCGCCGTCGTTGAACCTTTTTGCGCTGTGCCGCGACCAATGCCTGTCCGGGGTGGGGTTTGCCCGGGCGGTGACATCCGGTCCCGAGTGTCCAAGGCTGAGGCGGGCGTCTCACGTCGTCCTGATACCGTCTCAGGTCAGGCCGCCTCGTCGGACCTTGACGCCGACCATGGAAGTCACCCGGAAAACCCCGCTTCGGCGGGGTTTTCTGCGTTCTCTCGGATCTGATCGGTTAACATGCCCGTTTTGGTCAACTTTTGTTCATTTGACTTTAACCGAGGTGGTCGGGTGTTTGCGCCGAGCAGCAAAAGAGGAACCCCAATGTCCGCAAGCACCGACAATTCCAGCAGATGCCTTTTCTTCCCAGCGCTTGGCAGCCTCTATGCGGCGCTGAACACCGCCTCCGAAACCATCCTGCGTGCCGTGGCCGGCATCTTCCTCACCATCCATGGCTCGCACAAGATCACCGATCCGTTCGGCGCCGCCGAGATGGTCGAAGGCCTCGGCTTCTATCCCGGCGCATTTTGGTCTCTGCTGCTCGCCTGCACCGAGTTCTTCGGCGGCATCCTCATCGCTATCGGCCTGTTGACCCGCCCGGCCGCCTTCGCCGGAATGTTCGTGCTTCTGGTCACGGTGTGGTTCCATTGGGTCACTATGGGGCAAGGCTATTCGGGCGCCGAAAAATCGCTGCTGTGGGCGGCAATCCTGTTCTTCTTCGTCATTCGCGGCGGCAACCGCCAATCGATCGACGCGCGCATCGGCAGAGCGTTCTGAACCAGCCGAAGCAGAGGCATCGGCGACAATTGATCGCCCTTTGCCTTTGATGCGAAACCGATTATGAAACGGCTTCAGCCAAGCCCCAGTAGATCTGGGCCCCAGTAAATCTGGAAACTGCGCCGGAGCCCGCAATGACCGAAATCCTGCAGACCCCAAAGCTCGTCGTCGTGTTTGGCGGCTCCGGCTTTGTCGGCCGCCACGTGGTGCGGGCGCTGGCCAGACGCGGTTATCGCATCAGGGTCGCCTGCCGCCGGCCCGATCTCGCCGGCCATCTGCAGCCGCTCGGCAATGTCGGCCAGATCCAGCCGGTGCAGGCCAATGTTCGTGTGCGCTGGTCGGTCGACCGCGCCGTGCAGGGTGCCGACCATGTCGTCAACCTGGTGGCGATCCTGCATGAGGGCGGCCGGCAGAAATTCACGTCCGTCCACGAATTCGGCGCCCGCGCGGTCGCCGAAGCGGCGCGCGCCGTCGGCGCCGGCCTCACCCATATCTCGGCGCTGGGCGCCGATCTGAACGCGCAATCGGACTATGCGCGCACCAAGGCGCTCGGTGAGAAAGCTGTTCTGGAAACCATCGGCGATGCCGTCATCTTGCGGCCGTCGATCAATTTCGGGCCGGAGGACAGCTTCTTCAACCGCTTCGCCAACATGGCGCGTTATTCGCCGGTGCTGCCGCTGATCGGCGGCGGGCAGACCAAATTCCAGCCGGTCTATGTCGGCGATGTCGCTGAAGCGGTGGCGCGCTCGGTCGATGGCAAGGTCCAGGGCGGCCGGGTCTATGAGCTTGGCGGACCGCAGGTGCTGACCTTCAAGGAATGCATGCAGGAAATGCTTGCCATGATCGACCGCAAACGGCTTCTGGTATCGGTGCCGTGGTGGGTGGCGAACATGCAGGCATCGATCCTCGGGCTTTTGCCCAATCCGCTGCTGACCAAGGATCAGGTCCTGCAGCTGCGCGAGCACAACATCGTGTCGGCCGCGGCCACCAGGGAAGACAGGACGCTCGCCGGCCTCGGCATCCAGCCGCAGTCGATCGGCAGCATCCTGCCGAGCTATCTCTGGCGCTACCGCGCCGCCGGCCAGTTCCAGCGCAAGACGGCGGCATAACACCAGCCAATCAGACGCTCACGAAACGCGCCGTGTGACCTGCATCGGCAGGCCGCCCTGCGGTTGCGTCGTCAGTTTCTGCACCGGCCATGGCTTGGTCTCGGCGGTGGTGTCGAAGCGAAACCGCGACAGCATGATGGCCAGCGCGATGATCGCCTCCTGCATGGCAAAGCTGGCGCCGATACAAACGCGAGGGCCGGCACCGAACGGCAAATACTGGAAGCGGTCGATCTTCTCGCGATTTCCCGGATGAAAGCGTTCGGGCATGAAGGCGTCGGGTCTGTCCCACAGCTTGCGATGGCGGTGGACGACCCAGGGCATGACCAGCACCGCGGCGCGGCGCGGTATATAGAGGCCGTTCCAGGTTTCGGGCTCGATCGGCTCGCGATTGATCGACGGCGCCGGCGGATAGAGCCTGAGCGCTTCGTCGAACGCGGCGCGGGTGAACGGCATGGCGTCGAGCCATTTTGTCGGGTCGGGCTCGCGCGCCAGCACGGCATCGATCTCGCGCTCGATCTTCTCGCGCTCCCAAGGCGCTTCGGCCAGGCAATAGAGCGTCCAGCCAAGTGCTCGCGCCGTGGTTTCGTGGCCGGCGCCGATGAAGGTGATGATGTTGTCCTCGACCTCGGCGCGCGTCAGCCCGTCCGGACCCTCCGCCTTGAGCAAAAGCGTGAGAAAATCCTGCGGCACCTTGTCCGGATCGCGCTTGACCCGCTCTTCGCGCATCTTGACGGTGTCGGTGACGATCTTGCGGAAATAGGCCATGGTCTTGCGGCCGCGGATGCGGGTCAGGCGCGGCAGCCATTCGGGTGCCCGCAACAGGTCGAGCGGATCAACCCGGCCCATCGTCTCGAACAGCCGGTCGATCTCCTTGGCGAAGCTGCCCGGTTCGCCTGATATCTCGCCGGAAAACAGCGTCTCGGCCAGGATGTCAAAGGTAAGCAGCGTCATGTCATGGGCGATGTCCGACGTGCCGCGGCCCTCGTAGCGCGTGACGAACTCCCGCGTGCGCCTCAGCATCGGCCCGGCAAAACCGAAGATGTGGCGCGGCGTGAACACCGGCGCCATCGCCTTGCGTGAACGCCTCCATACCTCACCTTCGGCGGTCAGCAGGCCGTCGCGCAGGATCGGCCGCAGGATCATCTGGCGCACCGTCGCCATCTTGTAGTTTTTGGCGTTGTCGACCAGCACGTGGCGGATCAGGCCGGGGTCGTTGGCGATGACCAGCGGCCCCCCGATGCCGGTCACCGATATCCAGGGTTGGTTATAGGTCGGCTCGCCCCACAGTTCGAGCGGGTTGCGATAGACGATACGGATCATCTCCAGCGTCGAAGGCGGCGACGTGCGCGGTTTCGGCGCCGGCGGGACGAAGGGGGCGGGCTGACTGTCCATGGCGTGCTCCGCTGGTGAACTCAATGTAGGGGCTGGCAAGGCAACCGTCCATGTGGCCGAACGGCAAAGGCGAAGCATCCCGCTCCCGGATGTGACCGGAGCACCGCCAAGTGCCTGCTTGCCGGAACAGGCCGGCCTGCTCCTGTTGCCGCCGCTCTGTCCCCAACACCGGCTCGACTTCTCGGGTCCGATGCCCCAACCGGCCAGGCGTGCTCTTCCTCCATTCGGAAATGCTTGCAAACCTTGGAAAAACCGCCTTTTGCGCCTATATCTAGGGCATCAAGGACGCGCGATTCGGAGCCGATTTTTAGCGCTGGATATGCGGCATCAATCAGACAGGTTTTCATGAGCGATCAGATCGACAACGCCAGCGGCGCTGAGGCCGAGTACGGCGCCGATTCCATCAAGGTTTTGAAGGGCTTGGACGCCGTCCGCAAGCGGCCGGGCATGTATATCGGCGATACCGACGATGGCTCGGGCCTGCATCACATGGTCTACGAGGTGGTCGACAACGCCATCGACGAGGCGCTGGCCGGCCATGCCGATCTCGTCACGGTGACGCTCAACCCCGACGGTTCGGTGACGGTCATCGACAATGGCCGCGGCATTCCGACCGATATTCACACCGGCGAAGGCATTTCGGCGGCGGAAGTGATCATGACCCAGCTGCATGCCGGCGGCAAGTTCGACCAGAACTCCTACAAAGTGTCCGGCGGCCTGCACGGCGTCGGCGTCTCGGTGGTCAACGCGCTGTCGGCCTGGCTGAAGCTGAAGATCCGCCGCAATGGCCAGATTTACGAGATGAGCTTCACACACGGCAATGCCGACGCGCCACTGAGGGTCACCGGCAGCTACGAGCAGCGCAAGGTTGCCGGCACCTATGAGGGGCGCAGCGGCAGCGAGATCACCTTTTTCCCGTCGTCCGAAACCTTTACCATGGTCGAATTCGACTTCGGCACGCTGGAGCATCGGCTGCGCGAACTCGCCTTCCTGAATTCCGGCGTGCGCATCGTTCTGACCGATGCCCGCCATGCCGACGTCGTGCGCCATGAGCTGCACTATGATGGCGGACTGGAGGAGTTCGTCAAATATCTCGACCGCGTGAAGAAACCGCTGATCGACAAGCCGATTGCGATCAAGGCCGAGCGCGACGGCATCACCGTCGAAGTCGCCATGTGGTGGAACGACAGCTACCACGAGAACGTGCTGGCCTTCACCAACAACATTCCGCAGCGCGACGGCGGCACGCATCTTGCCGGTTTCCGCGGCGCGCTGACGCGCCAGATAACCGGCTACGGCGACTCCTCGGGCCTCACTAAGAAGGAGAAGGTAGCGCTGATCGGCGACGATTGCCGCGAAGGGCTGACGGCGGTGCTGTCGGTCAAGGTTCCCGACCCGAAATTCTCCTCGCAGACCAAGGACAAGCTGGTCTCGTCCGAAGTCCGCCCGGTGGTGGAAGGGCTCGTCAACGAGGCGCTCGGCACCTGGCTCGAAGAGCATCCTGCCGAGGGCAAGGTCGTCATCGACAAGGTCATCCAGGCGGCAGCGGCGCGCGAAGCCGCGCGCAAGGCGCGCGACATCACCCGCAAGAGCTCGCTCGGCGTCACCTCGCTGCCCGGCAAGCTGGCCGACTGCCAGGAACGCGACCCGGCGAAGTCCGAAATCTTCATCGTCGAGGGCGACAGCGCCGGCGGCTCGGCCAAGGGCGGCCGTTCCCGCCAGAATCAGGCCATTCTTCCGCTGCGCGGCAAGATCCTCAATGTCGAGCGGGCCCGCTTCGACCGCATGCTCGGCTCCGACATGATCGGCACGCTGATCACCGCGCTCGGCACCTCGATCGGCAAGGACGAATTCAACGCCGACAAGCTGCGTTACCACAAGATCATCCTGATGACCGACGCCGACGTCGACGGCGCCCACATCCGCACCTTGCTGCTGACGTTCTTCTTCCGGCAGATGCCGGAGCTGATCGAGCGCGGCCATCTCTATATCGCGCAGCCGCCGCTCTACAAGGTGACGCGCGGAAAGAGCTCGCAATACATCAAGGATGAAAGCGCCTTCGAGGAATTCCTGATCGGCTCGGGGCTGGAAGAGGCGTCGCTTGCGCTCAGCACCGGCGAGGTGCGGGCCGGACAGGACCTGCGCAGCGCCATCGACGATGCGCTGGCGGTGCGCCAGCTCATCAATGGGCTGCACACACGCTATAACAGAGGCGTGGTCGAGCAGGCGGCGATCGCGGGCGGGCTCAACCCGGAGGTTTTCGCCGATCTCGGCCGGGCCAACGCCATGGCCGAGCGTGTCGCCCGGCGTCTCGACATCATCGCCGAGGACACCGAACGCGGCTGGACCGGCCGCATGTCGACCTCGAACGAAGGCATCGGCGGCTATGTGTTCGAGCGCACGGTGCGCAGCGTCAAGGAGTTCGCGCATCTCGATCTCGCGCTGATCAATTCGGCCGATGCCCGCCAGCTCGACCGCTATGCGCCGCGCCTGGCAGAGGTCTATGGCGAGCCGCCGGTGCTGCGCCGCAAGGATGTGGCCGAAACCATCTCGGGACCGCTGGCACTGCTCAACGCCGTGTTTGCCACCGGACGCAAGGGCCTGACCATGCAGCGCTACAAGGGCCTCGGCGAGATGAACGCCGAGCAGCTCTGGGAAACCACGCTCGACCCGAATGTGCGCTCGCTGCTGCAGGTCAAGGTCAATGACGCGACGGACGCCGACTCGCTGTTTTCGCGACTGATGGGGGACGAGGTCGAACCCAGGCGCGAGTTCATCCAGGAAAACGCGCTGTCGGTCGCTAATCTGGATATCTGAAGCCCAAGCCGGGTGCTCAATTTCGGATGTTTGAGACATAATTGGTAGGCTTAAGCTTACCAAACATGTCTACCGCCCCCAACAAAGATCACTGAGGGCCGGCCGGAACGGAACGGCTTCCAAGGCATTGTAATCGATCAACGATCACAATAGCCGCAGGAGGCACTCATGGGACGTGGCATTTTGCTCTGGCTTCTCGGAGTCCCGATTCCGATCATTATTCTCATCATGCTTTTCGCACGGTAGGGGGCTGACATGCAGTCAACCCTAACGGCTGTCGACGTTTCCACGCCGACGGAATCCTCCTCCACCGCTGTCAGCTGGGGGCCGATCATTGCCGGCGCGTTCGCTGCCTCGACGCTGACCTTGATCCTGATGCTGCTCGGCTCCGGGCTCGGGCTGACCATGGTTTCGCCGTGGTCCGGCTTGAGCACCTCGGTCACAACTTTCGCGGCCTCCACCGCGGCGTGGCTGATCATCGTGCAGTGGCTGTCGTCGGCTCTCGGCGGCTATCTTGCCGGGCGGCTGCGCACCAAATGGGTCGGCGTCCACACCGATGAAGTCTTTTTCCGCGATACCGCTCACGGCTTCCTCGCTTGGGCGCTTGCGACCTTGCTCGTTGCCGCGGTGCTCGGTTCGGCGCTCTCCGCGGCTATCGGAACTGGTGTCCAGGCCGCTTCGACTGTCGCGTCTGGCGCGGCAATGGGCGCTTCGGCAGGTGCTAGTGCGAACGTCGGAAGCGGCTCGACCGACAACGCAACGTCGTACTTCGTCGATACGTTGTTCCGCCCGGCCGATGCGGCCAGGCTTGCTGCCGCCAATCCGGAGAGCGATGCGGCGGCCACGGCGCAGGCTTCACGCATTTTGATCGCGAGCGCAGCTGCAGGCGAAGTTTCGGCAGACGACAAGACCTATCTGTCGCAGTTGGTGGCTGCCCGCACGGGGCTGTCGGAACCGGATGCCAAGGCCCGTGTGGATGCGGTGATTGCCAGGGCACAGGAAACAAAGGTCCAGGCCCAGCAGGCCGCCGATACCGCCAGGAAGGCCGGTGCCAGTTTTGCGCTGGTTGGCGCGCTGTCCCTGGTCGTCGGCGCCTTCATCGCGAGCGCGGCGGCCGCCCTTGGCGGCAGGCAACGCGACGACGAGGAGGCGGTCTTCCTGACCAACCGTTGATCGGTGCTTGACGGTGCCCTCCATGCCGGACTGTGAGCCGGCATGGGCCTGTTGTTTTAATGGCGATCGCCATGGATTGCGCGCGCTGATTCGCCGAGACGAGCGGGCTCCTATTTTCCAGCAGCGATCGTCGGCACTGCCTGACTTGGCTCGAATTTGCGGCCGAGGTCGACTGCGTCGCGCAGCACGTCAATATGCGAACGCGGCGTGCCGGCGGCTGGGGCGATCTCGATACCGGTAGCCTTCAGTGACCAGTAGAGCGTGTGGGTGAAGATGCGACCACGCGAACTGCGCAACTTGACCTGAATGTTCTCCACGCCGGGGCCGAAATTTTCTGCCATCGGCCCGGAGACCGGGTCGCCCGTCAGCCAGCCATTGCCCCTGTCGAAGATGTTGGTCCAACGTGTCGCGGCAAACACTGCGCCATGATGCACCGCCCGCTGTGGCTTGCCCGAACGGCTGCGCCCTTCCTGGTAAAGGACGGTTCCACCGGCCGCCGTCTCGGCGATCGGCGGGCATGCCGAGAACAGCCGCTCAGCGATGCCTCGCCTGAATTCGGCGAGATTATAGGTCACCAAAAACTCGCTGTGGGTCAGCGGGCTGCCGAGCGTGACGAAATCGCTGATCTTCCACGGCAATGGATGATCGGCGTCCCTGACGCGAAGCTGCCGATAGAGCTCCCATTGGGCGCGCCGGAATCCGGAAAAATCATCCAAGCTGTCGGGCCAAGCAGAAACATCGGCGTTGAGCGCGGTCGTGTCGACGGCGCGGATCGCTTTCAGTCTTGCTTTGTCGCGGACGGCTTCCAGCTTTCGGGGCCTGAAATCGGCCCACAATATCTGCAGCAGATCATAGGCGATGATTGATCCCAGGCTGTGCGAGACCAGCACGATCCGGTCGTAGGCATCGTCCATCATGAGACGCCTCAGCAGCGTCAGGCCACGGTCTCGGACAAGCGCGCGCTTCTCGACCGTTGCCGCTTCAGCACGCACATACGCGGCCACATCGCCGAAATAAGGTAGGCCAAAGCGGTCCACCAACCAGATGACGAACGAGGCCAGGATCGTGACGAGCGTGCCCGTAGTCCAGGAAATATACCCTTGCGAGGCCGATGTCGCGAGCACGAGCGCCGCGCACAGGACCGTTATGACGGCCAGAAGCGTGACGACATAGAGCCCGCGGGCGTCGCGCGGAATGTCGGCAGGCTTGCGCCAGAGCAGGCTCGTCACCCAGGCTGCAAGCCGGCCTCGTGTCGTGCCTTGCGTGATGTCGGCCCAGTAAAGCTCGTAGAAATCGGTGCGGCGGCCATCGACATCGTAAGGGGTGGTGATCCGGCGAAGCTCGTGTGAGTTCGTCCGGCTGTCGGGCGTGATCCAGCTCCGGTTGATCTTCTCGCCGGCGGGCCGGCCTGGATCGGAGACACGGGCATAAAACGGCACGCGAGCGGGATCGTGACTCCAGACAGCCTGAACAAATTCCCTCAGCGTGCTCATGGGCCGCTGTTCGCCCATGCCATGCACGATGACCACAGCCTGGCTGAGCTTGCGGGGCGCTTTACCCGGGGCCGGCGTATTGGCCGTGACCGGCGACGCAGCAGGATGACGGTCGGACACCAGTGCCTCCGTTGGTGCAAATCCCGGAACAGAATTCGCCCATCGTAGCTCTGAAACCGGCATGGAAGCAAAGACGCTCCAGGCCGGATGCTCAGGGTCAAGAAAAAACCCGGCGGGGAGCCGGGCTTAATCCGAGCAACTGGCGGTGTGTCGGGGCCGCGAAGCCGGATCAGTGATCCATGGCCTTGACGATCTCTTCGGTCATCTTCTTGGCGTCGCCGAGCAGCATCATGGTGCCGTCCTTGTAGAACAGCGTGTTGTCGATGCCGGCATAGCCGGAGCCGAGCGAGCGCTTGACGAACAGGCAGGTGCGGGCCTTGTCGACATCGAGGATCGGCATGCCGTAGATCGGCGACGACTTGTCGTCGCGGGCGGACGGGTTGGTGACGTCGTTGGCGCCGATGACATAGGCGACATCGGCCTGCGCGAATTCGGAGTTGATGTCCTCCAGCTCGAACACCTCGTCGTAAGGCACGTTGGCTTCGGCCAGCAGCACGTTCATGTGGCCGGGCATGCGGCCGGCGACCGGATGAATGGCGTATTTGACGTCGACACCGGCTGCCTTGAGCTTGTCGGCCATCTCGCGCAGCGCATGCTGCGCCTGGGCGACCGCCATGCCGTAGCCCGGCACGATGATGACCTTCTGCGCGTTCATCATCAGATAGGCGGCATCGTCGGCCGAACCCTGCTTGACCGTGCGCTCGATGCCGTCGTCGGCAGCGGCGGAAGTCTCGCCGCCGAAGCCGCCGAGGATGACCGAGATGAACGACCGGTTCATGCCCTTGCACATGATGTAGGACAGGATCGCACCGGACGAGCCGACCAGCGCGCCGGTGATGATCAGCGCCAGATTGCCGAGCGTGAAGCCGAGTGCTGCCGCCGCCCAGCCCGAATAGGAATTCAGCATCGAGACGACCACCGGCATGTCGGCGCCGCCGATCGGGATGATGAGCAGGACGCCAAGGACAAGCGATGCCGCGACGATCAGCCAGAACACCAGCTTGGACTCGCTGGTGACCAGCAGCACGATCAGCACGATCAGCGCGATGCCGAGAGCGGCGTTGATGAAGTGGCGGCCGCCGATCATGATCGGCTTGCCCGACATGCGGCCGTCGAGCTTGAGGAAGGCAATGACCGAGCCGGTGAAGGTGATGGCGCCGATGGCGACACCAAGGCTCATCTCGATCAGCGCCTGGGCGTGGATGTCGGCGACCGTGCCGATGCCAAAACTTTCCGGCGCATAGATGGCGGCAGCCGCCACCATGACGGCGGCAAGGCCGACCAGCGAATGGAAGGCGGCGACCAGCTGCGGCATCGAGGTCATGGCGATGCGTCGGGCGGTGACCGCGCCGACCGAGCCGCCGATCAAAAGACCGAGCACGATGAGGCCGAAGCCGCCCGCCGAAGGGGTCGCCAGCGCCAACGTGGTGGCAATGGCGATGCCCATGCCGATCATGCCGTACATGTTGCCCTGACGGCTGGTGGTCGGGTGCGACAGGCCGCGCAATGCCAGGATGAACAGGATGCCGGAGACCAGATAGAGGAAGGAGGCGAAGTTGGCGTTCATGGCGCTCTACTTGTCCTTCTTCTTGTACATCGCCAGCATGCGCTGGGTGACGAGAAAGCCGCCGAAGATGTTGACCGAGACCAGCATCAGCGCGACGAAACCGAAGCCGGTGGCGATGCCGGACGCCGAGATGCCGACGGCAAGCAGCGCGCCGACGACGATGACCGAGGAGATGGCGTTGGTCACTGCCATCAGCGGCGTGTGCAGCGCCGGCGTCACCGACCAGACGACGTAATAGCCAACGAAGATCGCCAGGACGAAAATGGCGAAACGGAAGACGAACGGATCGATCGCCCCGCCGGACAGCGCGTGCGCAGCGTCGGCTGCCGCATCGGTGCCGCCTGGAGCGGTGGCCAGATCCTGCACCGCAAGCCGGACGGCGGCGGTCGCCTGGTCGAGCTGGTCGAGGGCTTTCTGCAAGGTCTGGTCCATCACGCGATCCCTTTCGGCTTATTAGCGGGCGACTTGGGTGCGGCAGGTTTCTTTGTAGCGGCCGGTTTCTTTGCAGCAGCGGGCTTCGCAGGCTCGGCCGAGGCGATCATCACCGCCGGCTTGCCGGCGAAGGCCGGATGCACGACCTGGCCGCCATCGGTCAGCATCGTCGCCTTGACCAGATCGTCGTCGCGGTTGATGGCAAGCGCCTTCGTGGTCTTGTCGACAAGCGTCTCTATGAACGCAAAGAGGTTCCTGGCATAGAGCAGCGAGGCGGATGCCGCGACGCGGCCCGGCACGTTGAGATGGCCGACGATCTTTACCCCGTTGGCCGTGGTCACCACCTGCCCGGGCACGGCGCCTTCGACATTGCCGCCGCGCTCGACCGCGAGGTCGATGATCACCGAGCCCGGCTTCATCGAGGCGACCATCGCGGCCGAAACGAGCTTCGGCGCCGGACGGCCGGGAATCAGCGCCGTGGTGATGACGATGTCCTGCTTGGCGATGTGCTCGGCGGTCAGCGCCGCTTGCTTGGCCTGGTATTCCCTGGACATTTCCTTGGCGTAGCCGCCCGCCGTCTCGGCCGCCCTGAACTCCTCATCCTCGACCGCCAGGAACTTTGCTCCCAGCGAGGCGACCTGTTCCTTGGCGGCGGGGCGCACGTCGGTGGCGGTGACGACGGCGCCAAGCCGTCTTGCCGTCGCAATGGCCTGCAGGCCGGCGACGCCGACGCCCATGATGAAGGCTTTCGCCGCCGGCACTGTGCCAGCCGCCGTCATCATCATCGGCAGCGCCCGGTCATATTCGGCAGCCGCGTCGATCACTGCCTGATAGCCGGCGAGGTTCGCCTGGCTGGACAGGACATCCATGGACTGGGCGCGGGTGATGCGCGGCATGAACTCCATCGAGAAGGCGGTGACGCCGGCCCTTGCCAGAGCATCGACGGCAGCATCGTTGCCGTAGGGATCCATGATGGCGATGACCGCTGTGCCCCGGCGATAGGCCTTCAGCTCCGCTTCGCTGGGCCGGCGCACCTTCAGCACCACATCGGCCTTGGCGATATCGCCGGCCTTACCGATCACGGCGCCCGCCTTGGCGAACTCCTCGTCGGGAATGCGCGATGCCGTGCCGGCGCCGCTTTCGACGATCACGTCGAACCCCAGCCCCGCCAGCCGCTTCACCGTATCCGGCGAGGCGGCAACGCGCGGCTCGTTCGCATCGAGCTCACGAGGGATGAAAACCGTCTGTCCCACCGCATGATCCTTTCGGCTGGAACCTGTCTGCGCAGGACGCCGGCCGGACGTCCGGCGAAGTCGCGGGCAAGGGTTTGAAGGGCAAGGGGTTTTGAAGAATTTACCGGAGAATGAAGGCGCCGACGGCGAGGATCAGAACGAACAGGATAAACCCGGAGAAGAAGCCGCCCGCAAAGAAGCCGAAAGCCATTGCCAAGAGCACGGCGGCGCAAAAGAGCGATCCGTATTTGGCGAGCATGACAAAGCCGGCATAGGTGCGGTCGTGCTCGGCATAGTCCATCTTCGCGCCCAGTTCGACAGGACCGGTCGGCGTGTGATCAGCCATAGGAATACCCCTTCGAAGACATCTTTGAGGCACATAGCGAAAAGCCGGGCCGAGGGCAATGGCGCTATTGCCGCATCGCCGGAGACAACAGCCTCAAAGGAAAGTTGAAGCCGCCAAGGATGTTCCGGAGGCGACCGTTGCAGCCGCCTTGCGCTTGCTTGCCGGCTAACGCTCGCCGCGCCAGCCGCCATTTTCAGCCGGCGAGCTGTGGAAACAACCCGAGCAGGCCGACGACGATCAGATAGAGCGCGACGATGTAGTTGAGGAGCCGCGGCATCACCAGGATCAGCACGCCGGCAATCAGCGAGATCAGTGGAGTGAGTGCGAGCGTGGAAATGGTCATGTCGGTTCCTTTCGATAGAATTGCCGCCGGAGCGATGCAGATTGACGTCGTCCACGCGCCACCCGCGCGCCTCCCAGAACGCCGAAGCGGCCGGAAAGCTCCAGCCGCGCTCTAAATTTGCCAGATGTCAGGCGGCTTCGCGATAGTATTTGGCTGTCGGCAGGATGGTCAGCGGCGCGAGTTCTCCGGCCGGCGGCTTGCCGAACATCAGGCGCTGTTCCATCGGCGTCGACCGGAAAAATGGGAACCGGGCGTAGGTCTCGTTCTTGATCGCCAGGACATCGGCTTGATAGAGCAGCGCAAAACAGTTGATTACGCCAGCATAAGGACGCGCGTCGCCGATCGGCCGTGCCCGATAGATACGTTTGTAAAAGGCGGCATGATCTTCGCGGATCATGGATATGCAATAAGGCGCGTGGAAGTGGAAGCACGCCATGCCGGCCAAGCGCAGCGTGACGTAAGGGATCTGCGGATAAACCCGCGACCACTCGGCGTCTACGGCAAAACGGCTTGGGTCGATAAAGAGCTCGCCAGCCGCCAGACGCGGCGTCAACAGGTCCTTGTAGACGCTTAGAGCCGGCGACGCTGGGTTGTCGGCGGACACATCGTGCAGGCGCATCGTACTGACCAGCCGCCCGTCTATGTAGATGCCGAACGTATGGCAGTTCGGCAGCTCGTCGAACTCGTCATGGACCTCGCGGGAAGCATTCTCGGGTACCAGCGCGTTCATCCGATAGGCGTTGTAGCGCAACCTGTAGATACTTTCGAAATCCTCGCCGGTTTCACAGCGGCGGTATTCCGTCCGGTCGAGGAGCGCATAAACGTGACGCGCGAAAGTAGACATATTCTCATGTTCAGCGCCCGCCGCCTGGCGAGGCGAAGTCAACTCAACAACCATGAACTCAAACCCCGCAAACTGCCCCCGCGAGCAACACTACGGCGGGGTCGTACGATGTAAAGATGAAAACTGGATAGGGGTCATTTACCAGTCATTAACCTTAATAATAGGTAAAATTATACTAAAGTACGAGATTTTTCGTCAGGAATTAGCGGCGTGTCGCCTTCCTGCCCGTCTTGATGTCCTTAGCAAAGGGCCAGACCGTGCTCGACATGGTCTCGATGCCGGATGCGCTGAGCGCTGAGCCGAACAGGAATCCCTGGACCAGGTCCGGCTTGACCTGCAACGAGAGTATCTTGAGCTGTTCGAAGGTTTCGACGCCCTCGACGGTCACCGAAAGCCCCAGCGGCCGTGACAGATTGACGATGCCCTTGAGCAATTCGAGCGAACGGCTGTTCTGGGTGACGTCTATAAGGAACGAACGGTCGATCTTGATCTTGTCGAGCGGCAGTTTGTGGAGATAGCTCAGGCTCGAATAGCCGGTGCCGAAATCGTCGAGCGCGATGCGCACGCCAAGCCGTTTCAATTCCTCGATGTACTGACGCGTCAGCGACTTGTCGTCGAGCAATGCCGTCTCGGTGACTTCGATCTCCAGGCGGCC
Organism: Mesorhizobium mediterraneum; assembly: GCF_002284565.1. Classification (GTDB taxonomy): domain Bacteria; phylum Pseudomonadota; class Alphaproteobacteria; order Rhizobiales; family Rhizobiaceae; genus Mesorhizobium; species Mesorhizobium mediterraneum. Next base: position 101,392 of record NZ_NPKI01000015.1, read on the forward strand.
GGCGGCGAGACCGGAACTGGCGATCGCATCGCGAACCTTCTGGATAACGTCGCGGTTGCGGAAGTCCTTGGCCGAGAGATTGACCGAGACACTGGTCTGCGCGGGCCATTTGGCGCATTCAGTGCACGCGGCATGCAGGACGAAGGTGCTGATCTCGGAAATGATGCCCATTTCTTCCGCCAGCGGAATGAAGATGCTGGGCGAAATCGGTCCGAGCTCGGGGTGGTCCCAACGGCACAGCGCCTCGCAACTGACGATGCGCATCGTGCTCATCGCCACGATCGGCTGGTAGACCACCCGCAACCCCTTGCTTTCCACTGCGGTGCGCAGATCCGCCTTCATCAGCTGGCGGTTGCGGAAAGCGGCGTCCATCGACGCTTCGAACAATCGCCAAGTGTTCTTGCCGAGTTCCTTGGCCTTGTAGAGCGCGAGATCCGCCTTGACGATCATGGCGTCGACATCGGTATCCTTGACCCGCGACAGCACGGCGCCACCGCTGGCCTGGATGCGCAGTCCATGGCCGGCTACGTCGACCTCGCCCTGCAAGTCGACGAAAATCCCGTCGAGTTGGCCGATCAGATGACTTTCGTCCTCGACACGGTCGAAGAAGATCATGAACTCGTCGCCGCCGAAACGGCTGATGGTGATGCCTGGGCCGGCGACCGCCGCCAGCCGCTCCGCGACGGCGTAGATCAATCCGTCGCCGACCGGGTGACCAAGGGTGTCGTTGACGTTTTTGAAGTCGTCGAGATCAAGCACGGCGAGCCCGCAAAGGCGCTCAAGGTCGCCGGACGCCATCGCCTCTCCGATCAGCTCGTGGAAATAAGCGCGATTGGGCAGGCCGGTGAGGCTGTCGTAACGCGCCATGAAGCGGATCTTGTCTTCCGCCTCAACGCGGGCCGTCACGTCCTCGAAGGTGATGACGCCCAGTTCCTGGCTACCCTCGCGCGCCGAGAACTCGTAATGCTGACCGTTCGCGAGCGAGACGAGAACCTTGCGGTCGCGCCCTTCGCGCAGGGCGCGCGTAAGCTGGGCTTCGATGTAGCGGCAGTCTTTCGGCGCCAGCATGCCGCCGGCAACGCCGCGCATCAGCAGACCGTGGATCGACCGCCCGAGCAGCGCGTCGGGGGACTTGAGCGACATCAGATGCGCGGCTTCGGCATTGGCCACCGCCACTCGGCCGTCGGGGCCGAGCATGACAAGGCCATGCGACATGGTGTTCAACGCCCGATTGAAGCGTTGGGCGATGCGATTCGCCTTCTTCTCCTCGGACAGAGCGGTAAACAGGACTTCGCGGACGATATCGGCAAACCGTTTGATAGCGAACAGGAAGGGAGCCGACATCAGACCAAGTATGACATGGTAGACATCGCCACGCAGGATGAAACCCAGTGATATCGGCCATGTGGTGGTCATGATGAAGATCATGACCATCCGCGGCGAGCCATAGTTGCGGCCGGCGATCGACGTGACCGATGCCAGCGTAACGCAGACAGCGGCTATTTCGGCATAGCTGTCGTGTGCCAGATAGATGCCGACGAAACAGAAAGCACCAAGCATGAAGCCGTGCATCGAACCATAAATGATATAGTCGTTTTCGCGGGCGCGCGCTTCCTCCCAAGTCGTCGGGGAAGGACGCCGCAAATACTTTTTGATATTGCGAAGGCGCAGCGTGCCTACGATGATCAGCCCAGCGGCGACCAGAAGATATGTCACGTCCATGGTCTTCCAGTAGACCAGAATGACGAGGAGCGTCTGCGCGACGAGACCAATCGACAGCGTGAAACCGTCGCGAAACAGAGTTTCCACGAACGGAATGTAGACGTCGACCGGGATCTCGTTCTTTCTTCTTAGATTCACGCTTGAATCCCAACCTTGGGGAGCCAAGCTGTGTCACATTCGCCTTAAGAAAGGTTTAGAGAGGCCGTTTCGGGCCCCGCCACCAACCCCGTTGACCCAACGTGAGGCAGGTTTCAGGTAAATAGGGCATATCGATCACTCGGCGGCCTGGAGTTCCCGCCGTACCGGCGTCTTTGCCAACCGATCGAGCAGCCTCTGGCGCTCGCCAGCGGCCTTTTCGGCACTGGCCTGCCTGACGTGACCATAGCCACGAATGAGCGCCGGCACCGAGGCAAGCGCTGCGGCGGCCTCGACCTTGCCCGGCGCGAGTGCTGCGGCGACAAGCTCCAGGTCAGCCTCGTACTGCACAAGAAGCTGCCGTTCCATACGCCTCTCGGTGCTGTAGCCGAACACATCGAAGACCGTGCCGCGCAATCCTTTCATCGCTGCCAGCAGGCGAAACCCCTTCATCATCCAGGGACCGAAGCTCGATTTCCTCGGCTTGCCATCCTTGCCGCGCCTGCCCATGATTGGCGGCGCGAGATGAAATTCCAGGCTGTCGTAGCTCTGGAACTGCTTGCCCAGCTCGGCGGCGAAGGAGCCGTCGGTATAGAGCCTCGCCACCTCGTATTCGTCCTTGATCGCCATCAGCTTGAACAGGTTCCTCGCGGCGGCCTCGGTCACATTGGTCGAACCGGGCACCGCCTTGGCTTCAGCCTTGCGCAGCGCGGCCAGTCTGTCGGCATAGCGCTTGCCATAGGCGGCGCTTTGATAGGCGGTGAGGAAGGCGACGCGGCGGGCTATGATGTCGTCCAGCGTTTCGGCGACAGCGGCCGTCTGTGCAGTCTTGCCCGGCTGGGCAACGAGGCCGCGCACGAAATCCGGCTGGTGGGCGGCACGGCGGCCCCAGCGGAAGGCTGAGACGTTCATCGCCACGGCCTGGCCGTTGAGCTCGATCGCCTTTTCGACTGCCTCGGCTGACAGCGGCAAGCCGCCATGCTGGAAGGCGAAGCCGAGCATGAACATGTTGGCGCCGAGCGAGCTGCCGAACAGCGCGGTGGCGGTGCGGGTGGCATCGAAGAAATGCGCCTTATCCTCGCCGGCGGCAGTGCGGATCGCCTTTTTCAGCCGCTCGACAGGCAGCGAGAAATCCGCCGAACGGGTAAACTCGCCGGGCATGATCTCGGCGGTGTTGGCGAGGAAGATCGTGTGGCCTTCGCGCACCGCGGCGAGCACCTTCTGGGCGCCCGACACGACGAGGTCGCAGCCTAGCACGAGGTCGGCCTTCCCGGCCGAAACACGGATGGCATGGATATCGTCCGGGTTCTGCGCGATGCGGACATGGGTGAACACCGAGCCGCCCTTCTGGGCAAGGCCGGCCATGTCGATCATGCCGCAGCCCTTGTCTTCGAGATGGGCCGCCATGCCGAGCACCGCGCCGATGGTGACGACGCCGGTGCCGCCGACGCCGTCGATGATCGCCGCCCAGCCTTGTTCGCCGAGCGGAAATTCGGCGGGCGCGGGCACGCCGTCGAGCGGATCGGTCGTGCCGGCCATACCCTCGGCCTTCCTGATCTTGGCGCCATGCACGGTGACGAAGGACGGGCAAAAGCCGTTGATGCAGGAGAAATCCTTGTTGCAGCTGGACTGGTCGATCCTGCGCTTGCGGCCGAATTCGGTCTCGACCGGCTGGATCGACACGCAATTCGACTGCACCCCGCAATCGCCGCAGCCTTCGCAGACCAGCTCGTTAATGAAGACGCGCTTGTCGGGATCGGGGAAGGTGCCGCGCTTGCGGCGGCGGCGCTTTTCGGCGGCGCAGGTCTGGTCGTAGATCAGCACGGATGTGCCCCTGACCGCGCGCAATTCGCGCTGGACGAGGTCGAGGTCGTCGCGATGATGGATGGTGGCGCCGACGGGGAATTCGACCTTGCCGGCATATTTGTCCGGCTCGTCGGTGACGATGGCGATGCGCTCGACACCCTCGGCGCGCACCTGCCTGGCGATCATGCCCACCGTCAGGCCGCCCTCGTGCGGCTGGCCGCCGGTCATGGCGACGGCGTCGTTGTAGAGGATCTTGTAGGTGATGTTGGCGTCGGTCGACAGGGCAAAGCGGATCGCCAGCGCGCCGGAGTGGTTGTAGGTGCCGTCGCCGAGATTCTGGAAGATGTGGTCGCGCTTCGAGAACGGCGCTTGGCCGACCCATTGCGCGCCCTCGCCACCCATGGCGGTGAAACCAACGGTGTTGCGGTCCATCCAAAGCGCCATGAAATGGCAGCCGATGCCGGCGGCGGCGAGCGAGCCGTCCGGCACCTTGGTCGAGGAATTGTGCGGGCAGCCGGAGCAGAAGAAGGGCGTGCGCGAGGCGATGTCTGACGTGTCGGCGAGCATCGCCTGGAACTGGCGAAGTTTCGCCACCCGTGCGGCAATCTCGTCCGACGGACCGATCGTTCGCAAGATCCTCTCGCCGAGCGCTATGGCGATGTCGTTGGGATCGAGGGCGCCCTTGGCCGGGAACAGCCCGTCGCCGCGCTCGTCCTTCTTGCCGACGATGACCGGCTGCGTGGCGGTGCCGTAAAGGTTCTCGCGCAGTTGCACCTCGATCAGCGAGCGTTTCTCCTCGACGACGACGACGGTGTCGAGGCCGCGAGCGAAGTCGGCGATGTGCTGCAGGTCAAGTGGCCACGGGCAGCCGACCTTGAACAGCCTGATGCCGATGCGGTTGGCGGCGACCTCGTCGACGCCGATGTCTTCCAGCGCCTGGCGAACGTCGAGATAGCTCTTGCCGATGGTGACGATGCCAAGCTTCGGGGCACGTCCACCGGAATAGACGATCCGGTTCAGCCCGTTGGCATGGATGAAGGCCGAAGCCGCGGCGCGCTTGTACTCATGCAGCCGTTCCTCTTGGCCGAGCATGTCGATCTCGTTGCGGATATTGAGACCGCCGGGCGGCATGTCGAAGTCCGGGACGACGATATCGAGCCGTTCGAGCGCGGCATCGACCGAAGCCGTCGATTCGATGTTGTCCTTGACGCATTTGATCGCCGCCCAGGTGCCGGCGAAACGCGACATGGCAAAGCCGTAGAGCCCGTAGTCGATGATCTCCTGAACCCCGGCCGGATTGAGAATCGGCACCATGGTGTCGACGAACAGGAATTCGGTGGCGTGCGCGTTGGTCGAGGATTCGGCCATGTGGTCGTCGCCCATCAGGGCAAGCACGCCGCCATATCTGGACGAGCCGGCGAGGTTGGCATGGCGGAACACGTCGCCGGAGCGGTCGACGCCCGGTCCCTTGCCGTACCAGACCGAAAAGACGCCGTCATGCGTGCCCTCGCCGAGCAATTCGGCCTGCTGCGATCCCCAGCAGGCGGTGGCTGCCAGTTCCTCGTTGAGACCGGGCTGAAAGACGATGTCCGACAGGGCGAGCTGCTTCCTGGCCTTCCAAAGCTGCATGTCGAGCCCGCCGAGCGGCGAGCCGCGATAGCCGGAGACGAAGCCGGCAGTGTTCAGGCCAGCCCGCCGGTCGCGCTCGCGCTGCATCAGAAGCATACGGATGACCGCCTGCGCGCCGGAAAGGAAGATGCGCTCCTTTCCCAAGTCGAACTTGTCGTCGAGCGCGACATCATGCAGCGTCATTAGGCATTTCCTCTGCGGAGGCCGCAAGCACAGCCAACGTCGGGATCGGATGCTACAGTGTTTCTTCCCTTGCCGGGCAGGTCAAACAAAATCGAAGATACCAAGGCGAAGCGCAACAAACGATCCGGTCCGCGCCCGATGGTGTAAGAAACCGCACATCGGTTGCTCGCCAGCGCATGAAAATTCCGGCCGCAGCCGATACCGGCGGCGACGCGTCAGCCGGCCTTCGAACAGTCGGGCTTAGGCGCGCCCGGTAGCTTGCCGTCAGGATGGCCGGCAAGCTCGGGATTGGGCGTATAAAGCTGGTCGATGACCAGCGGCCGGTCGGGCAGGACCGATTGGTCCTGCGTCGACATCAGCGTGGTGTCGATCTTCTGGAGAACCGCACCGTCGGCATCCTTGATGCTGATCGAGATCGCATAGGGCTTGTCCTTGACGATGCAGAAAAGCGCCGGGCTCTCCAGCGATACCTTGCCGAGCTTCGGCCAGACTTTCTGCTCGACGACCAACGGCTCGCCGCCGGCCGGATTCTGGAAGCTGGCGACCGCGACCTGCCCTTCCTGCATAGGCTGCAACGGTCTCAGCGTGACGACATAGGTCGCCCTTGCGAGGCGGTAGTTGAAGACGAACAGCTTGCCGGAGATCTCGAACAATCTGCCTTCGCCGTCCCTGCCGGTATCGCGGCAGGCGCTGAGCATCGTCGCTGCCACGAGCGCGGCGCCGACCAGACGCAAGATTTTCCTAGACATTGGCTGTCCCTCCGGCTGCCGTTCGGCGGCGACGATAATGGCGGCTCGCCTTCTGGCGGTTGCCGCACACCGCCATGTCGCACCAAAGACGGCTGGAATTGCGGCTTCGGTCGAGGAACAGCCAAGTGCAGTTGGGGCAGACCCTCAACCTAGCGACGGTGTCGCCCTGTAGCAGCGACAGTGCCGAAACCGCCAGTGCCGCCTCGAAGGCGATAGGCGTCGCCGGATCGCCGAACGGCCGTCCCGGCGCACGAATTTCGGTGCGGCTGTGCGCGAGACCCTCGGCGCAGGCCTCCAGGAAGCCAGGCAGATCGCCCGTGGCGACCGCGCCTTTCGACGCCGCACCACGAAACAGCCGGTCGGTCGTCTCGCGGATCGCCAGCACGACCGGCGCGATCTTACCCGGCAACGGCGCTTCGAGCCGCCTGCCGCCAAGCTCGGCGGCGCGAAAGACGCTTGCCGCGTCGGCGAAACGGGCGATCTCTGCCGGATCTTTGAGCCGGTCGAAGGTTTTCTGGGGATCGCCACGCAGCACGACGGTGTTCGCCGTATCGAGTGCAAGAAGGCCACCAGTGAAGCGGTGCGGAGTCCAGGAAACCGTCATGAGCGCCATTTCTAACCGATAAATCGCGTTTGACAAGTTAGATTACCCGATGCAAATCTGCTTCGCATGGACGCGGTTTTCCGCGATCCAAGGACGTTCGCATGCTCTATTTCTTCCAGCAGGTCCTGAACGGACTGCATTCCGGCGCGCTCTATGCGCTGCTCGCCTTCGGCTATGTGCTGACCAACGGCATTCTGCACCGGACGAACCTCGCCTACGGCGCGCTGTTCGCCTTTTGCGGACAGACGATGATCCTCACCGCAGCCTTCGGCTATCAGGCCCTGTGGCTGACCCTGTTCGCGGCCGTCGCGCTCGGCATTGTCGCTGCGTTCCTGTATGCGGCGCTGATCAGCCATGTCCTGTCGCGTAGCATCTTCGAGCCGCTGGTCGACCGCACGCCCAACGCGATTGTGGTGACGACGCTGGGCATATTGCTGCTCCTGTCAGAGGTAAGCCGCATCGCCGCCAACACCCACGACCTGTGGCTGCCGCCAATGCTGGCCCAGCCCATCATTTTTGCGCGGGGAGCCAATTTCAATGCCACGCTGACGCTCATCCAGTTGCTCGACTGCGCAGTCGTCGCGGCAACCATAGGGCTCGCCGCCTGGATGTTCGCCCGCTCTAGCTTCGGCCGGCGCTGGCGCGCCGTGTCCGACGACCCCAAAGCCGCGGCCATGTGCGGCGTCGATGTGCGCGCGGTGTTTCGGCACGCAGTGCTCGCCGGCGGCCTTTGCGCGGCGCTGGCCGGCGTCCTTGCCGGCCTTTACTATGGCAACATCAGCTTCGGCTCCGGCCTGGTCTACGGGCTGAAAATCCTTTTCGTGACGGCGGTGGGCGGCTATCTCTCGCCGTTGCGGGCAGCACTTGGCGCTGCCGCCTTCGGCATGGCCGAATCGCTATGGGCCGGCTATTTCCCGGTCGAGTGGCGCGACGCCTGGATGTATCTGTTCCTCGTCGCCATGCTGATGCTGGTCGGCGCCGGCCGCGACCAGAGCAAGATTGCCTGAACCGCCTCGGGATTTGGTAGACTTTGGTTGCATGACGCTCGGTCAGGCGGCTGTTTCGCCCTTGCTCACCTCACAAGATTGTTTACTCGGCTTGCGCCGTGTTGACCCGCCGGGCCACGCACGGCATACCGTTGGGCCACAGCGGCGCGACGAAAAACAAGCGGGAATCGGCCGCCGCTGACACTTTGAGTCACGCATCGTGCTTTCCGAAAATCGACACCGATTTTCGGGCCGATGCGTAAAGGGAGGAATGCATGGCAGGGCTTCTCGCTCTATCCAGAACCATTGACCGTGTGAACGAATTCATCGGCAGATGGGTGTCGTGGCTGATCCTGCTGGCAATTCTGGTCAGCGCCGCCAATGCCGTCATCCGCAAGACGTTCGACATGTCGTCGAACGCCTGGCTGGAACTGCAGTGGTATTTGTTCGGCGCCGCCTTCATGCTGGCCGCCGCCTATACGCTGAAGCAGAACGACCATATCCGCATCGACATCGTCTACGGCATGTTCTCGCGCCGCGTGCAGCATTGGATCGACCTTCTCGGTCACCTCTTTTTCCTGATGCCGTTCGTGACGCTGATGGTGATCTATTTCGTCCCCTATGTTTCGCTGTCGTTTCGCAGCGGCGAAATGTCTAACAATTCAGGCGGGCTGATCATCTGGCCGGCGAAGGCGATCCTGCTGGTAGGCTTTTTCCTGCTCGCGCTCCAGGGCATCTCCGAGATCATCAAGAAGATCGCCATCATGCGCGGCGACATGGACGATCCCACCCCGTTCATATCGGTGCATGAGCAGGCCGAACTTGAGGCGAAGGCGCTCGCCGAAGAGGTGCGCTCGTGATCGAGTTCATCGCGCAGAACATGGCGCCGATCATGTTCGCCTCGCTGATCATCTTCATGCTGATCGGCTATCCGGTCGCGTTTTCGCTCGCCGCCAACGGCCTGCTGTTCTTCTTTATCGGCGTCCTCCTGTCGCCCTATTCGGGCGGCTCGATCAATCTCGCCTGGCCGCTGCTGCACGCACTGCCGGACAATTTCTACGGCAGCCGGGTGATGTCGAACGACACGCTGCTGGCCATCCCGTTCTTCACCTTCATGGGCATCGTGCTCGAACGATCGGGCATGGCCGAGGACCTCCTCGATACGATCGGCCAATTGTTCGGACCGATCCGCGGCGGCCTCGCCTATGCCGTGATCTTCGTCGGCGCGCTGCTTGCCGCAACCACGGGTGTGGTGGCTGCTTCCGTCATCGCGATGGGCCTGATCTCGCTGCCGATCATGCTGCGCTACGGCTATGATCGCCGTGTAGCGTCCGGCGTCATTGCCGCATCGGGCACGCTCGCCCAGATCATTCCGCCCTCGCTGGTGCTGATCGTTCTGGCCGACCAGCTCGGCCGCTCGGTCGGCGACATGTATGCGGGCGCGCTGATCCCCGGCCTGGTGCTGACCGGCCTTTACACGATGTATATCGTGATCATGTCGATCGTCCGGCCGAAATCGATGCCGGCCCTGCCGCTGGAGGCCCGCACGCTCGGCCACGGTGTCCTATCGCTGCTGTTCGCGGTGCTGGCGACGGTCGTGGTTTCCTATGCGGCCTATCGCTACCTTGCGCCCTCGCAGGGCCAGAACGCCGACATTCTCGGCGCCACCATCGGCGTGGTCTTGATCTATGTCGTGGCGATCGCCGACCAGCGCCTGAACATCAACATGATGTCGCGGCTGGCGCAGCAGGTGATCATCGTGCTGATCCCGCCGCTGGCGCTGATCTTCCTGGTGTTGGGCACCATCTTTCTGGGCATCGCCACGCCGACCGAGGGCGGCGCCATGGGCGCTGTCGGCGCGCTGATCATGGCGGCAATGAAAGGGCGGCTGTCGCTGGATGTGATCAAGCAGGCGCTGGCGTCGACGACGCGGCTGTCGTCCTTCGTGCTGTTCATCCTGATCGGTGCGCGCGTGTTCTCGCTGACCTTCTACGGGGTCAACGGCCATATCTGGGTCGAGCATCTCCTGACCTCGCTGCCGGGCGGCGAAGTCGGCTTCCTGATCGGCGTCAACATACTCGTCTTCCTGCTCGCCTTCTTTCTCGATTTCTTTGAGCTCGCCTTCATCATCGTGCCGCTTTTGGCGCCGGCCGCCGACAAGCTCGGCATCGACCTGATCTGGTTTGGCGTGCTGCTCGGCGTCAACATGCAGACCAGCTTCATGCATCCACCCTTCGGCTTCGCGCTGTTCTACCTGCGTTCGGTCGCCGCCCGCGTGCCCTATCTCGACCGCCTCACCGGCAAGCAGATCGCGCCGGTGACAACCGGCCAGATCTATTGGGGGGCGGTTCCCTTCGTTTGCATCCAGGTCATCATGATCGGGTTGACCATCGCCTTCCCGCAGATGGTGATGCACTACAAGGGCACGCCAGTCGATCCGGGCACGATCGATTACCAGGTGCCGGAAACGCCAAGCCTGTCGCCGCTCGGCGCACCGCCGGCGGATGGCGGCACGGCGCCGACTGCACCGGATCTGTCGCAGCCGCCGAGTTTCGGTGAACCGCCGCCTGCCAAGCCAGCAGCGCCGGCATCCGATCTGTCCCAACCGCCGAGTTTCAATTGATGCTGGAGGCCCGACAGACATGAGAGCGGTGCGGCTGGAGGGCGTGGGCAGCATTGCCCTGCGCGAGGTCGGCAAACCATCCGCCGGGCCGGATGACCTCCTGGTGCGGATCGAGGCGTGCGGCGTCTGCGGCACCGACCGGCATCTTTTCCATGGCGAATTTCCCTGTACGCCGCCGGTGACGCTCGGACATGAATTCTCCGGGATCGTCGAGGCGATTGGAACCGCTGTGTCCGGCTTTTCGGTCGGCGATCGCGTCACCGGCGATCCCAACATCGCCTGCGGGCGCTGTCCGCACTGCCATGCCGGTCGCATCAATCTCTGCTATAATCTGATTGCCATCGGCATCCGCCGCGACGGCGGTTTCGCCGAATATGTCGTGCTGCCTCAGAAGCAGGCTTTTCTCCTTCCGAAGGACCTGAAGCCGACGCATGGCGCGTTCTGCGAGCCGCTTGGCTGCTGCCTGCATGGCATGGACCTGGCCCGGATAAAGCCCGGCTCCTCGGTCGCCGTGCTTGGCGGCGGCGTGATCGGCCTGCTCACCGTGCAACTGGCGAGGCTTGCCGGCGCGACCACAATCATCCTGTCGACGCGTCAGGCCTCGCGGCGTGCCCTCGCCGAAGAATTGGGCGCAACAGCGACGGTCGACCCCAGCGCTTGCGATATCATCGATACGGTCGGCGGCCCGTCGGGTCTGCTGCCGGGCGGTGTCGATGTGGTGTTCGAATGTGCTGGCGTAAGAGAGACGGTCGAGCAATCGATGCGGCTTGCCAAGGCCGGCGGCACGGTTGTCATCGTCGGCGTGATGCCTCAAGGCATGAAGGCGGAATTCGAACCCTTCGACCTGTTGTTCCGGGAATTGAAGGTTCTGGGCTCGTTCCTCAATCCGTTTACGCATCGCCGGGCCGCCGATCTCATCGCCTCGGGTGCGATCGAGATCGACAAGCTCATCTCACGGCAGGTAACGCTTGAGGAGGCGGCCGCGGTGATCGCCAACCCGCCTGCGCCAGGTGAAGTCAAGGTTCTGGTGGTGCCGCGCTGATCGGCAAATCGAAATGTCACGGCGCCACGCGTCCGAAGAACGCGTGGCGCCGTGACGGTTGTCAGAGCTTGCCGGTGCGCTGCTGGACCATCATGAAGGTGTCGTAATTGTATTCGGCCACCTGCGCCCAGAGATAGTGCTCCTTGCGGAAGGCCTTGATCGAGTCCCAGATCTTCTTGAACGGCGCGTTCGAGGCTTCCATCTCGGCATAGACCTCGTTCGCCTTTTCGAAACAGGCTGCCAAGATTTCCGGGCTGAACGGGCGCAATTTGGCGCCCCCGGACACCAGCCGCCTCACGGCCGCCGGATTCAGATAGTCGTATTTCTGCAGCATGTTGGCGTCGGCGGCCTGCGCGGCGGTGTGCACCAGCGCCTTGTAGGCCGGCGAAAGCTCTTCGTATTTCGCCTTGTTGAACATCAAATGGACGGTCGGCCCGCCTTCCCACCAGCCGGGATAATAATAGTTGGGCGCGACCTTGTAGAAGCCGAGCTTCTCATCGTCATAAGGGCCGACCCATTCGGCAGCGTCGATGGTGCCTTTTTCCAACGCCGGATAGATGTCGCCGCCGGCGATCTGCTGCGGCACGACGCCTAGCCTTTGCACCACTTTGCCGGCAAAGCCACCGATGCGCATCTTGAGGCCCGAAAGGTCGGCGACCGTGGTGATCTCCTTGCGGAACCAGCCGCCCATCTGCACGCCGGTATTGCCGCCCGGCAAGCCAAAAAGGCCCTGCGTAGCCAGAAACTCGTTGAACAGGTCGATGCCGCCGCCGTGGTAATGCCAGGCATTGATGCCGCGGGCGTTGAGCGAGAACGGAACCGCGGCACCCAGTGCCCATGTCGGGTCCTTGCCCCAATAGTAATATGCCACCGTATGGCAGGCTTCGACAGTGCCGGCGGTGGTGGCGTCCGCAACCTGCAGGCCGGGCACCAGTTCGCCGGCGGCAAAGACCTGGACCTGGAAATTGCCGTCGGTTGCCTCTGAAAGCATCTTGGAAAAGACCTCGGCACCGCCATAGATCGTGTCCAGGGATTTCGGGAAGGACGACGCCAGGCGCCAGGTCACTTTCGGATTGGATTGAGCGATGGCCGGCGCGGCAAGCGCTGCTGTAGCCGCTGCGGCGCCCACACCGGTCGCGCCGGCCTTGCGGATGAATGATCGACGATCCATGAAGTCCTCCCTATTGGATCAACAGACCGACGTACGGAAAATGCTCTGTTCCCCGGATCGGCTTCGCGGCAAACAATACACGGGCAAGAAGTCGAGTCCAGCTTGGCAGCCGGTTTTGCCGGCGGCGTTTCCACGAAATTCGCGAGGTGAACGCGCCTCCTGCAACTATAGTCTAACGACCGCTCCGTGGCCCATGCGACATGCCGAAACTTGTCATGGCAAAGCGCGTTCGGATCGCCTATTTTAAAGGCAGAATATGTCCCTGCACTGAATGGACCCGGATAAAATGCAGCAGCCGCTCGTCGCCATATCGACCGACGTCCGCCAGTTCGACAACTACACCTGGCATGCCGCTCCGCAGCAATATCTGGAGGCGGCGCTTTCGGCCGCCGGCGTGTTCCCGTTGCTGGTGCCGTCCTTCGGCGACCGGCTCGATTTCGATGAACTCCTGTCATCGGTCGACGGCGTCATGGTCACCGGCTCGAAGTCCAATGTGCATCCGTCGCTCTATGGCGGCGATGCCAGCGAGGCCAATGGTCCCTACGATCCTGCCCGCGACGCCACGACGCTGCCGTTGATCCGCAAGGCAGTTGAGCGCGGCGTGCCGCTGCTCGCCATCTGCCGTGGCATCCAGGAGATGAATGTGGCGTTGGGCGGCACGCTGGCGACCGAAATCCAGGAGCGCGAGGGTTCGCTGGACCATCGCGCGCCGGCGAGCGACAATCAGGACGAACGTTTCGCCATCCGCCAAGCCATTTCGATCAAGCCCGGAAGCTGCCTCGCCGGTGTGTTCGGGGCGGGCGACATAATGGTCAACTCGGTGCATCGCCAGGCCGTCGACCGGCTCGGCCCGAAGCTGCAGATAGAGGCGGTCGCCAGCGACGGCACGGTCGAGGCGGTTTCGGTGCGGGACGCTCGCGCCTTCGCCGTCGGCGTCCAGTGGCATCCCGAATACTGGGTCAAGTCGGACAGCGTCTCGGCAAGGATATTCCGTGCCTTCGGCGACGCCGTGCGCCTGCACGCCGCGGCGAAATCCGGCGCGCGCGCCGCCGCGGAATAGACGATCGCGGGGTCCGGCCCTTGGCGCAGAACCCGCGATCAACCCATATCAGAATTTGTAGCTGACGCCGAAGCGAACAGATTGAGTGGTCACTTCGGTCGGGTAAAGGAATTCACTGTCGGTCGCCGGATTGTCAGTGAACGTGCCGAAATCGCTGTAGCGGTACTCGACGCGCGTCGTCCAGTTTTGCGCGAAGGCATATTCGACACCGGCGCCCAGCGTCCACCCTGCCTTCGTATGGGAAGAACTGTCAGTCGTTGTGCCATCGTCATATTTGGTGTCGAAGTGAGCAACCGCGAGACCGCCCGTGGCGTACAGGAGGGCCGGTCCCATCGCGTAGCCGAGACGCGCCCGCAGCGAACCCTGAACGTCGATATCGGTTTTGATCTTGCCGGCAAAGGTCGAATCAACGGAGCCACTCGCTCCCGAGGCTTCGATATCGGCTTCAACACCGAGAACGATCGAATTGAAGGCCTGATTATAGCCGATGTGAATACCGCCTATCACTCCGTCAGTTTTCCAGGAGTCAGCCCAGTCGGAAAAACTGGGGTCCAAGATATCCACGTCGTGACTATCGACGTCGCCCCAGCCGTACCCCAGTTGTGCACCCACATAGAAGCCGCTCCATTCGTAGCCCACCGGAGCCGCGGCAATCGAGTCAGCAGCAAAAGCGCTGCCCGAAACGGCCAAGAGAATAGTCGATGCGAGTAGGATCGATTTCACGTAAGTGCCCCCTAATTGAATGGGGCATAACGATCGCGCTTCGGTTGCAATGCAAGCGCTTACGTGTCCTGAAGCTTCTTTCTAACCTGGCGTTGCAGAAAGGCCACGCTTTTCTGCCGAATGCCGCTCTCCGGCTAGGCCTTTGATGCTCACCTACACGGTTTCCGCCATCGGGATCAGCAGCCGGCGGTCGACTAGCTTGGCCCGAAGCTGCAGATCGAGGCGGCCGCCACCGACGGCACGATCGTCACAGTCGGAGAGCGTCTCGGCAAAGATACTCCGCGCCTTCGGCGATGTGGTACACTAACAAGCTATGGCAAAATCGGGCGCGCTGCCGCGGAATAGTTCAGTTGCTGGCCGCCAGCGACATCAGCGGCAGGGCCGGTGCGTAGGATTCATAACCGTCGCCGTCGGCGATGGCGAAAGTGACGATCGGGTCGATGCCGTTCGCGCTGAAGGCGATCGTGTCGTCATCCTGCTCACGCCAGAATTTCGCGCGCTCGATGCCGGGTAAAATCCGGCGGCAGTTCGCAGCGACCGTCAGCAGCGACAGGCCATCGGAAATTTCGGCACCGCGCTTGACCGCGCAGGACGCTTCGTCGCCATTGGCCACCAGCTTGTAGCTGCCGGACGGCGGCGTTGGCTCACTGGCTGCTTCGCCACCACCGCCGCGAAGCAGCTGAACGCTACCGAACAGCGCGGCGGCCGCCATCAATGCGGCAAGTGCTTTCATCCTGTATTCTCTGCTTATTTGGCGAGAGATACAGAATGATTTCAAAGCGTTAAGCCGACGTTAATAAATATGAAAGGTCACCGCTCAGCTCTGCGCCTTTACCTTTTCCGTCTCCGGCACCGGCGTCAGCGCCTTTCCCCGGGAAAACCAGGAAACCAGATTGTCGACGCACAGATCGGCCATGGCGCGGCGGGTATGTTCCGAGGCCGAGCCGACATGCGGCAAAAGCGAGGTGTTGGGGGCGGCGAGCAGCGCCTGCGGCACGTTCGGCTCGTCGGCGAAGACGTCGAGCCCAGCAGCGGCGATGGTGCCGTCGGCAAGGGCTGCGGCAAGGGCTGCCTCGTCCACCGTGCTGCCACGGCCGATGTTCACGAAGACGCCGTCAGCGCCCAACGCCGACAGGATCTCGGCGTTGACCGCTTTTTCGGTCGAGGCGCCGCCGGGCGCTACCGAGATCAGCGTGTCGACCGCCTCGGCAAGGCCTTTCAGGGTCTGGTGATAGTCGTAGGGCAGGCCTTCGACTTGGCGCCGGTTGTGGTAGGCGATCGGCAGGCCAAAGGCCTCCAGCCGCCGGGCAATGGCGAGACCGATGCGGCCCATGCCGAAGATGCCAACGCTGCGGCCGCGCAAGGTCAGCCGGCTTAGCGGATAGTTGCCTTTGCGCTTCCAACTGCCGTCGCGCAGCCAGGTCTCGGCGCGTGGCAGATCGCGGACGGTGTTGATCAGCAGCCCGAGCGCCGTGTCGGCGACCTCCTCGGTCAGCACGTCAGGCGTGTTGGTCACCATGATGCCGCGCTGCGCGGCGTGACGGACATCGACCGAATCATAGCCGACACCGAAATTGGCGATGATCTCGAGGTTCGGCAACGCATCCATCAGTGCGGCATTTATGCCGCCAAAGGCGGCAATGCCGCGCACCGAGCGGCGCAGCTCATCGGTGACCAGTGACGCATCGGGCCGTTCGATCCCCACGCGGCTAAACGTCCGGTCGATGCGACCGACCGCGTGGTCGTTGAATTGGCCCGGCACCAGAATGGCGACTGTTTGCTGTTCGGCTTCTGTCATGCACGTTCCACCGGTTTGCCGGTCGACTGGCGCACATGCAGTTCGGGCTTGATCAGTTCCTGCGACGGCCGCACCATCTGCCCATTGAGCTTGTCGAGCAGCGCGCTGGCGGCGCGGCGACCGACCTCGCGCTGGCCGTTCCAGACGGTGGTCAGCGCCGGCGTCGCGATCGCGGCCTCCTCGAGATCGTCATAGCCGGTGACGGATATGTCAATGCCCGGCACCAGCCCGGCGCGCGCGATGCCGTTCATCAGGCCGATGGCGACGAGGTCGTTCCAGCAGCAGGCCGCGGTAGGCTTGTCCTTCAGCGCCAGGAACTGCCCAGCGGCTTCGAAGCCGGCCTGCTTGGTGCGCGGACCGGCGATGCGCCAGGACGGCCTGACCTCCAGCCCGGCCGCCTCCATGGCATTGACATAGCCTTGGTAGCGGTCGCGGCCGGTCGAGGTCTGGTCGGTGCCCCCGACCATGGCGATGCGCTTGTGCCCGAGCGAGATCAGATGGTTGGTGGCAAGCGCGGTGCCGTAGGCATCGTCGCCGCGAAACACCGGCACGTCGGCGCCTTCGACGGTGCGCGCGATCAGCACCGCCGGCAAGCCGTTTTCCTCGGCCATCAGGATGTCTTCGGGCGGCGTGCCGATGGCCGGCGACATGATGACGCCGTCGGCGCCGAGTTGCAAAAGCGTGTCGATGAAGGTGCGCTGCTTTTCGAGCTGGTCGTAATGGTTCGACAGGATGAAGGTCTGCCGGCTGCGATCGAGCTCGCTTTCGATCGAGCGCAGTATCTCGGCGAAGAAGGGATTCATGATGTCGTGAACGACAACGCCGACGATGCCCGAGCGCGAGGTGCGCAGGCTGGCGGCGCGGCGATTGTAGATATAGCCGATGGCGCGGGCATGTTCTTTGATGCGGTCACGGGTGGTTCCGGCGACCAGCGGGCTGTCGCGCAGGGCTAGCGAAACCGTGGCCGTGGACACGCTGAGCGCGTCCGCGATCGTTGAAAGCTTGATCTTCTGTGCCAGCGCTCTTCGCTCCCCGAGCTTCTTTAAACTGTTTAAAGGCGGGCTCTTATGCCATCGATCGGGAGCAAATCAAAGTTTTTTTGCCAGCGCTTCCATCTCGACGTCGAGGGCGGCGCGATTGCGCACGCGGAGCCTGTGCTCGCGATGGACGATGTAAAGGCCGCTGGCGACGATGACGGCCGCGCCGACGAGCGTCCACCGATCGGGGAACTGGTTGAAGACAATCCAGCCGGCAATGATCATCCAGATCATCTGCGAATAGGGATAGGGGGCCAGTGCCGTGGTGGTGGCGAGACGATAGGCCTGAACCAGGAGCCAGTGGCCGATTGCGCCGAAGACGCCAAGCATCAGCAAGATGAACCAGTGCCAGCCATCCTGCGGCAGGGAGAGCGAAAACGGCAGCATCGGCAGGAGCAGCACGGCGGGCGCCAGCGCCGAAAAGAGGATGAGGCTCTCCGAGGTTTCCGTGGCCGACATGCGCCGCGTCATGATGACGTAGAAACAGTTCGACAGCATCGAGCCTAGCGCGAAGAGGTGGCCAAGGCCAAAGACGCCAACGCCCGGCCGGGTGATGATGAGGACGCCGATGAAGCCGCTCAGGATCGCCAGCCAGCGCCGCCAGCCGGCCCATTCGCCGAGCAGCGGACCGGCGAGTGCTGTGATCACCATCGGTGCGAAGAAGTAAATCGAGGTGGTTTCGGCCAGTTGCAGGGTCCGCAGCGCCATGACGTTGCAAATGGTCGATCCGAACAGGAAGGCGCCGCGCAGGATATGCGCTGGCAAATTGTTGGCGCGAAAGCGCGCCGGCTCGCGCCATCCGCGGAGAAAGATACCGACAAGCACGACGTGGACGGCGAAGCGAGCCCAGGCGACGATCAACGCCGAGACCCCGGCCAGGACAAGATATTTGCTGCTGGTGTCCAGAAAGGTAAAAAACACATAGACCGAAAGCATGCAAAGGATCGCCGCCGGAGGCGTCGCGCTTTCGTCTTGTGTTGGGGGAGCAGTCAATTTCGGGCCGGATAGTGAGGTAGAGCCCACCTTTGCGGGAATTGCCACCTGCCGGCAAGCCAAAAAGACCGACTACGATTTTCGGGCCGATGCGCTAGGGATGCATACGGGCGCCCTTGGTGATCTTGTCGACAAGCTTCTTTTCGGCGCGCAGCGCGATGCCGACGACCTTGGCGTCGTCGGGCGCGAATTCGGCAAAGACGGCGCGGTTGGCGGCATCGTGTCCAGTCGAAAACATTTCGTCGACGTAGAGCGAAGTTGTCACGCCGCGGTCCAGCGCCCGCCGGTGGATCGCACTAAGCGTCGGGCGGTCGGCCGAAAGCACGATGACCGGCTGGATCGAGAGCGGGTTATAAATATTGCCGGCGCGGTCGCGATAGGGTTCGCCGATGATTTCTGTATACTGCGCGACGATGCCGCTGGTCAGGAAGGCCGTGACATTGAGCTTTTGCCAGACGGGAAGATCGTCCTGCAGCACGATTGCAAACTTGGTGTCGAACATGAGACATTCGCCATTGGTTCGTGGATGAAGCGATGCCACACGATTTAGCGGGCGAGGCCTTTCAGGGTCTTGGACGTTTGTGCGTTGACGTGGCTGAAAACTGCGTCATCTCGGCCCCCGATTCGGTCGGCATGGAGCGTATCGAGGCACGGTTCCACGGCAGCGCCTTCGATCTCCATCGTCACGATACCTACGCGATCGGCGTGACGCTGCATGGCGTGCAGACCTTCCGCTATCGCGGCGCGACGCATCACAGCCTGCCCGGCCAGATTATCGTGCTGCATCCCGACGAATTGCACGACGGCGGTGCCGGCACCGAAGACGGCCTGCGTTACAGGATGCTTTATCTGGAGCCGTCCGTCGTGCTGGACTGCCTCGATACGGTCGGCGCACCGCTGCCTTTCGTCAGGGATGCCGTGGTGACGGATCCAGCTTTCCGCATGAGGCTGCTTTCGGCGCTGGGGCCTTTGGACCAGAAGCTGGACGATCTTTTTGTCGCCGACTTCATTGCGCAGCTGATGCAAAGCCTAACACGGCATGCAGGCCTGCCGGCGAAGCCGATCCCGAGGACAGCGTGGCGGGCAGCCAGCCTGGCACGCGACTATCTGGAAGAAAATGTTTTCCGTATCGTCCGTTCCGAGGAGCTGGAGGCGATCACCGGGCTGGATCGCTACGCCCTATCGCGGCATTTCCGTGCGGCCTTCTCCACCAGCCCGCATCGCTTTCTCTTGATGCGCCGACTTCAACGAGCACGCCGCATGATCGAGGCGAGCGAGCCATTGGCGCAGATCGCAATAGCGGCCGGTTTCAGCGACCAAAGTCATTTCAACAGGCACTTCAAGAAGGCGTTCGGTGTCACGCCGGGCCGCTGGTCGGCATTGGTCCATGGGTCGTCGGCAGCAGCTGCCTGATGCCGTCAGCCGCGGATCATTCGTCGGCGTCGATCTCATCATCGACGAGAACCATCTCTCCATTCGAGAGGTTCGCCTCGACGCGGGCGAGCAGCTTGAACAGCGCCTTCTGGTCCTTTTTGTCGAGACCTTTCAGCGCCTGCTTCTCGGTCTTCTTCACCGATTTCTCGATGGCGTGAATGATTTCGCGGCCGGTGTCGGTCAGGAAGATATGGGCCTGGCGGGCATCGGCGGCCGAGGCGCGCTTTTCCAGGAAACCCTGCGCCTGAAGCCGGTTGATGGTCTTGGTGATGGTCGGCGGGCGAACACCGAGGCGGCCGGCAAGATTGCCGGGCGTCTGCCCGTCCTCGCGATCGAGCGCCAGCATGATCTGGTCCTGGCCGGCATAAAAGCCGTGCCCTAGGAGCCGCGCCGCCAGCGCAGTACGTGCCAGCCGCGCCGCCGAATGCAGCCGGCTCATTGTCGCAGTTTTGTCCGCCTTGGCCATGGTCATCCCTCTTCGGCCGAACCGGTGCGGACAGCATAGAGGCAGCCGCCCGGTTGGCAATCGACGATCAAAAAGATCCGGCTCTGCAAAACAGCTTTGCCGGCAAGCAATGCGATGTCCGCCGTGGCTAATGCCAGATGTTTATTTCAGTTAGATGACAAACGACTTTTCAGTGCAGGTGGGAGCTTTCCGCAGGAGCGCCGCACACACGAAACGAGACTCAATCAGCCTTTACCGCGACGATCATCAACGCCTGGTAGGCGTCCGCCACCTCACGCAGCGCCGCCTGCGACAGCGGCCCGGCGCGCCGGGCGATACCGTCCCTGGCATTCAGCGTATCCCGTCTGCCGGACCGGTCGGTGTAGGGCGCGACAGTGGTGAATATCTGCTCGCTCAGGCTGTCGGGGAAAAACAGCTGGCCGGTCATCACCGAATTGTCGTTGGGGAAGACCTTGAAGTGGATGTGGGTGGTGCGGCCGCGATACCAGCCGGGATAAATGGTGGCGAAGGAAACGATGCCGGTGTCGTCCGTCTTTTGCCAGCCGCGCAGAAAACTCTGGCCTGACGTGTCGACATCCTGGTCGTCACCTTGTCCACGATAGCCCGAATAATGCCCTTGCGCATCGCAATGCCAGATGTCGACGCGCGCGCCGGGAAGCGGCCGGCAGCCCGCGTCGACCACCTGCAGCCGTACATTGAGGGCAATGCCCGCTTTGCCTTCGGTGATATCGGCGCGCCGGAGCTTCGGGTCGAAATAGAACGGTCCCTCGGTCGCTTCCGGCGTGATCGCGCAAACGCCGGCACCGCTATCGAACAGGGCAAGTCCGGCATAGGGCGAGGCCTGCTGAGCCAGCACGATGCCCGGCAGAAAGACGCCGCCGCCCGCGCTGACGGCGATGAGGCCGAGCGCCTGACGCCGGTTCAATGGAAATGAGGACGGTTTGTCGGACATCCGGCGCCTCTTTCATTCTGTCGAGCAACTCACCTTGTTCTTATCTAGGCAGTGAGGCCAGCCCGCACTAATGAAAGTTCGGCAATGTTGGCGCCTGTTTGGCCCATTGGTTTGCTGCGTGCAAAAGCAAGGCGCACATCCTATATGGAGCCAACAATCCTTTTCGAGGCCCAACATGAGCGATGCACAGACGACGCAGATCCCCGTAACCGTTCTCACCGGCTATCTCGGCGCCGGCAAGACGACACTGCTCAACCGCATCCTTTCGGAAAACCACGGCAAGCGCTACGCCGTCATCGTCAATGAATTCGGCGAGATCGGCATCGACAACGAGCTGATCGTGGAATCCGACGAGGAAATCTACGAGATGAACAATGGCTGCGTCTGCTGCACGGTGCGCGGCGACCTGATTCGCGTCGTCGAGGGCCTGATGCGCCGGCCGGGCCGTTTCGACGCCATCGTGATCGAGACGACCGGCCTCGCCGATCCGGTGCCGGTGGCGCAGACCTTCTTCATGGACGACGATGTGCGCTCCAAGACCAGGCTCGACGCAGTGGTGGCGCTGGTCGACGCCAAGCACCTGCCGTTGCGGCTGAAGGATTCCCGCGAAGCCGAGGACCAGATCGCCTTTGCCGATGTCGTCGTGCTCAACAAGACCGATCTCGTCACGCCGGAGGAACTGAGCAAGGTCGAGGCGACGATCCGCGCGATCAACCCGGCGGCCAGGATCCATCGCACCACACGCGCCGGCCTGGCGTTGTCGGAAGTGCTCGACCGCGGCGCCTTCGATCTCTCGCGGGCGCTGGAGAACGACCCGCATTTCCTCGAGGCGCATGACGACCATGACCACGACCATCATGACCATGACGGCCATCATCACCATGATCATGACGGGCATGACCACCATCATCACGCGCACCCGTCCGATATTCATGACGTGACGGTGCAATCGGTGTCGTTGCGCGGCGGCGAGATGGACCCGAAGAAATTCTTCCCGTGGATCGAGAAGATCACCCAGATGGAAGGCCCGAACATCCTGCGGCTGAAAGGCATCATCGCGCTCAAGGGCGATGATGAGCGCTATGTCATCCAGGGCGTGCACATGATCATCGAGGGCGACCACCAGCGCGCCTGGAAGGACGGCGAGAAGCACGAGAGCCGGCTGGTGTTCATCGGCCGCGAGCTCGATGCCGAGCGGCTGAAGAAGAGTTTTGACGCCTGCCAGGCCGCTTGATTTCCAAACCTTATAACGATAGCGCTGGCCCTTCTTCCTTCTCCCCTTGTGGGAGAAGGTGGCCGAGCGAAGCTCGGTCGGATGAAGGGTGTTCCAGCTTGGCACTGACGGCGTTTCGTCCAGCACCCCTCAACCGTCTTGGCGCTGCGCGCCAATCCACCTTCTCCCACAAGGGGAGAAGGTCGCGTCGCACCTAGCCACGCTAACGATTCCTCTGCGGCGGCAAGGCGACCACAACGATCTCTAATGGAACAGCTCGCATGCCCACAGTCGCCCCGCTTGATCTCGATGGCCATTGCATCGCCGCCGTCTTCCTTGACGACGTGCCGCACTTTGCCCTGGCCGACGGCGCCATCCATCGGCTCGACCATGGCCACAAGACTGTGCAGGCCAATGACGGCTTGCTCGCGGCCTTCCACGACGCGGCCAACGACCGGCTGATCACCGGCGGCGAGGACGGCAAGGTCTTTGCCGTCACCGCAGGCGGCAATGCGGCGGAACTGGCAAGCGCCGGCAAAAAATGGATCACCAGCGTTGCCGCCGGGCCGCAAGGTGCTGTCGCCTATGCCTCGGGCAAGATCGCCTTCGTGCGTTTCGCCGACGGCAAGACCAGGGAATTTGCGCATCCGCGTTCGGTCGAGGGGCTAGCGTTCTCGCCCAAGGGGATGCGCTTTGGCGTTGCCCGCTACAATGGCGCGACGCTGCATTTCCCGGCGGCCGACGGCAAGCCTGTCGAGCTCGAATGGGCCGGCGCCCACACCGGCATCACCTTCTCGCCGGACGGCGCCTTCCTCGTCACCACCATGCAGGAGAACGCGCTGCATGGCTGGAAGCTGGCCGACGGCAAGCACATGCGCATGAGCGGCTATCCCGGCAAGGTCAAAAGCCTGTCGTGGAGCGCCAAGGGAAAATGGCTGGCGAGTTCCGGCGCACCGGCAGCGATCGTTTGGCCGTTTTCGGGCAAGGACGGGCCGATGGGCAAAGCGCCGCTGGAGCTCGGCACGCGCGGTAACGCCATGGTGACCTCAGTGGCCTGCCATCCGAGCCAGGATGTCGTCGCCGTCGGCTATGATGACGGCATGGTGATGGCCGTGCGCTTCACCGACGCCAAGGAAGTGCTGCTGCGCCGGCCGGGCAAGGGCGCCATCACCTCGATGATGTGGGACAGGCAAGAGCGGCGCGTCGCCTTCGGCAGTGCGGCCGGCGACTGCGGCGTTATCGATATTTCGGCATAACTAGCCGGGAGTTCTACTCGGCCCCGCAGGAGACCTTGCCGGTCAATTCGACAGGCTTGCCGTCTTTGTCCGCGGCAGCCGTGCCGTCATAGATCGCGAGCGAATAGCGCCCGTCATAAACGCCTTCTTCGCTGACCTTGGTCAAGATCGTCAGTTCGACTGAGCTATAGGTGTTTGCGACCTCGTGCTCGCGATAGACGAGCAGCCGCAGTTCCTTGCCGTCGAGCCAGTATTGCGTGAGGTTGGAATCCTCGAACACGCTCTTGCGCAGACCGTCGTCAACGGGCCTACCAAGAATTTCGAGGTCGCCGCGAAAATTGAAGGTCGGCCCGCCCATGCCTCTGGTGACGCCAGCTTCGACCTCGAATTTCACCGCGGCATCCTCGGTGGAGCACCAGATGCCGCCGGTGGCGAAGGCCGTGCCGGCCGACAGCAGCAGCGTTGTTACACAGAAGATCGTCCGCATCTTTTCTCCCCCAAGCCACATACCCACCCGCATTGATGCTGGAGGATGCCCTGAGGTCAAGCGCCAGTCCTCTTCTATCGTGGCCGCTGAACCAATGCAGGGCGGCCGCGCGGCCAATTGCGGTTCCGGATGCCGATTGGCTAGAGTGACGTACGAGAGGGGCCTTCATGCATACAATCGACCATTCAAAGACATCCATCGGCGGCATCAGCACTGCCCGCATCGCCGATCTGCGCGAGACCGAGGCCGAAGCCTTCCGCAAGGCACGGCCGAAATCGGCAGCGAAGGCCGGCAATGGTCTGCCGGGCTTCTTCGGCGGCGTGCCGATGCACTGGATGAACGACTGGCCGACGCCGTTCCCGATCCTGGTCGGCAGCGCAAAGGGCGCCACCATCACCGATATCGACGGCAACAGGCTCGACGATTTCTGCCTCGGCGATACCGGCTCGATGTTCGGCCATTCGCCGCCGCCGGTCGCCCGCGCCATCCGCCGGCAGGCTGGACGCGGCCTCACCTACATGCTGCCTTCGGAGGATGCACTCGCCATCGGCCCGCTGCTGAAACAGCGCTTCGGCCTGCCTTTCTGGCAGATCGCGACGACGGCGACCGATGCCAACCGCTTTGCGCTGCGCGTTGCCCGCGCCATCACCGGCCGGGAAAAGATCCTGGTCTTCAACGGCTGCTATCACGGCTCGGTCGACGAGACGATGGTGCGGCTGGTCGACGGCAGACCGATCAACCGGCCGGGACTGGCCGGCGAATTTCGCGACCTGACCCGGGCAACCGATGTCATCGAGTTCAATGATGTGCCGGCGCTTGAGGCCGCGCTCCGGGACGGGGATATCGCCTGCGTCATCACCGAGCCGGTGCTGACCAACTCCTGCATGGTGCTACCCGATCCCGGCTTCCACGAAGCGCTGCGACGTCTCACCCGCGCGGCCGGCACCCTGCTTCTGATCGACGAGACGCACACGATCTCGACCGGTCCCGGCGGCTATACGGCGAAACACGGCTTGGAGCCGGACCTGTTCGTGCTCGGCAAGCCGATCGCCGGCGGTGTGCCGGCCAGCGTGTGGGGCATGAGCGAAAACGTCGCCGCGCGCTATGCTGCCTATAATAGCCAGAAACAGCCCGGTTATTCCGGCATGGGCACGACGCTCTCGGCCAATCCGCTGCAATTCGCGGCGATGCGCGCCACGCTGGAAGAAGTGATGACCGAAGAGAACTATGACCATATGGACCATCTGGCGCGGCGGCTCGACGCCGGGCTGACCGCCGTCATCGACCGCTACCGCCTGCCCTGGCATGTTGCCCGAGTCGGCGCACGCGTCGAGTTCATCTGCGCGCCTGGCCCGCTGAGGAATGGCGGCGAGGCGGAAACAGCGCACGCGCCGGAGCTCGAAGCGGCGATCCATGTCGCGCTAGTCAATCACGGCGTGCTGATCGCGCCGTTCCACAACATGATGCTGATCTCGCCGGCGACGAGTGCTGCCCAGGTCAACCGCCTGATCACCGCCTTCGGTGCGGTTGCGGCAAGGCTCGCGGCATGAGACAAGCTTGCGTATGAGAGAAGCGCACAAGCAAACTTTGAACGCTATCATCGCCTCCCCTTCGGGCTCGACGCCCGCTGAGGCGCAAACCTTTCTCGATGCCCATCCCGAGATCGAAGCGTTCGACATAGTGCTGACCGACGCCAATGGCGTCGGCCGTGGCAAGATCGTGCGCCGGCATGAACTGATGAGCATCTTCGAGGGCGGCCGGCACATGCCGATATCCATCCTCGGCCTCGACATTACCGGCGAGGACGTTCACGAGACCGGGCTGATCTGGACGACCGGCGACGGCGACCTGCGGGCATGGCCGATCCCCGGCACGCTGGTGCCGCTGTTCGGCACACAGCCGCCGCGCGGCCAGGTGCTGATGGCGATGTATCATCTCGATGGTCAGCCCATGTCGTCTGATCCACGGCTGGCGCTGGCGAGGCAGGTGGAGATACTGGCGGCCAAGGGCCTGCATCCAGCCGGCGCCTTCGAGCTCGAATTCTTCCTCCTCGCCAATGAGCGTGACGCCGACGGCAAGGTGCGACCGGCGAACGCGGTGCTCGACGGCCGCCGCTCGGCCAAGACCGAGGTCTATTCCGTCGACCATCTGCACGGCATGGAGCCGCTATTTTCCGACATCTACGCCGCGGCCAAGGTGCAAGGCATCCCGGCCGAGACGGTCATTTCCGAATATGCGCCCGGCCAGTACGAGCTGACGCTGAATTATCGCCAGGATGTGATGCGGGCGGCCGACGATCTCGTCATGCTGAAGCGGCTGGTGCGGGCACAGGCGCGCCGCCACGGCGTCACCGCTTGCTTCATGGCCAAGCCGATCGAGAAGTATGCCGGCTCCGGCATGCATTTCCATGTCTCGCTGCAGGACAAGGCCGGCAAGAACGTCTTCGCTGAAGCCAGCGGCGAGACCTGGTCCTTGCCGCTGCTGCGCGGACTGGGCGGCCTCATCCAGACCATGGCCGAATCGATGCTGGTGTTCGCACCGCACGCCAATTCATGGCGTCGCTTCGTCTCGCAATCCTATGCCCCAGTGGCGCCGACCTGGGGCGTCAACAACCGCTCGGTGGCGCTGCGCGTGCCGGCAGGCGATGCGAAAAACCGGCGCATCGAGCACCGGCCGTCGGGCGTCGACGCAAACCCCTATCTGGTCGCCGCAACCGTGCTGGCCGGCATCACCAGGGGTCTCGACGAAGGACTCGACCCCGGCCCCGAAACCACCGGCAATGGCTACGAATCGGCAATCACGCGCACGACCATGCCGGTAGACTGGCGCGCCGCGATCGAGGCCGCTCGCGCGTCGACGTTCCTCAAAGGAGCGTTGGGCGAAGACCTGCACCGGACATTCGTTGCGATCAAGCAATCCGAATATCTGCGCGTGGCGCGCACCGTCAGCGAGTTGGATTATCATCTCTATCTGCATGAGGTGTGAGGATCGCATCGCCGGTCATTCTCCCGGCGAAAGCCGGGTCCGAGCTATTTGAAGGAACCTTTCCGGGGCTTCGCTCATTCCGCATCTGATCGCAGCAGCGGACAAGGCCGCATCAGCCATGATCGCCAGGATGCAGACAAATCCCGCGCCACGCCACGCCAAGGTGCAGGCAAGACGCTGGCCCAAGCCTGAATTGCCTGAGACGGCGGAAGCGGACGGCGCAAGCACCATTCCCGAACTCAGCGAAGTGGCGAAAGCCTGCCGCCGCTGTTCGCTGTGGCGCAATGCGACACAGACTGTGTTCGGCGAAGGCCCTGACAAGGCCAAGGTGATTTTCGTCGGTGAACAGCCCGGCGACCAGGAGGATCTGGCCGGCAAACCTTTCGTCGGGCCTGCTGGCAAGGTCTTCGACGCAATCCTGGACGAAGCCGGCGTCGACCGGCTGAAAGTCTATGTCACCAACGCGGTCAAGCATTTCAAATTCGAGCCGCGCGGCAAGCGGCGCATCCACTCCAAGCCGAACGCCGGCGAGGTGCAGGCCTGCCGCTGGTGGCTCGACAAAGAGCTCGATCTGGTAAAACCCAATCTGGCTGTGGCGCTCGGCGCAACGGCGGCGCAGTCACTGCTCGGCAAAGTCGTGCCGATCATGAAGATGCGCGGCGCGGTCGTGGAGCGCGAGGATGGCCTGCGTGTGTTCGTCACGATCCATCCGTCCTTCATCCTGCGTATCCGCGAGCCGGCGGACAAACAGGCCGAACGCGAGCGGTTCCTGAAGGATATGAAGGCGGTGAAGACGCTGATGGCCGCCTGAACCTACCTGATCAGTATCGCCCGGAGATCATTGACGTTCGTCCCGGTCGGGCCGGGCACGAAAAGATCGCCAATAGCATTGAATGCCGTCCAGGCATTGTTGCCGGCAAGCATCGCCTTGGCATCGACGCCTGCCTCCCGCATCCGCGCCACAGTCGAACCGTCGGCAAAGGCGCCGGCATTGTCTTCCGAACCGTCGATGCCGTCGGTATCGGCGGCCAGTGCATGGATGCCATCCATGCCGCTGATGCCTATGGCGAAGGCGAGCAGAAACTCGCTGTTGCGGCCGCCCTTGCCTTTTGTGCGCACGGTCACTGTCGTCTCGCCGCCCGACAGGATCAGCACCGGCTTTGGGAAAGGCCGGTTGCGCGTCGCAACTTCACGCGCGATCGCGGCGTGGACACCGCTGACCTCGCGCGCTTCGCCCTCGATGGAGTCGGAGAGGATGACCGCCTCGATGCCTTGGCGCCTGGCTTCGGCCGCAGCCGCCTCCAGCGATACGCCGGCCGAGGCGATCAGATGCACTTCATTGCGCGAAAAACGCGGATCGTCGGCGCGCGGCGCCTCTGCGGCCGGCGAATTGATATGCGCCATCACCGCGGCCGGCAGTCTCATGTCATAGGCGGCGATCGACGCCAATGCGTCTTCGCGGCTGCCGGAATCGGGAACGGTCGGGCCGGAAGCGACCAGCGCCGGATTGTCGCCCGGAATGTCGGAGACGACCAGCGACACCACCTTGGCGGGATATGCTGCCGCCGCCAGCCTGCCGCCCTTGATCGTGGATACATGCTTGCGGATGGTGTTCATTGCGGCGATCGGCGCGCCGGAGGCAAGTAGCGCCTCGTTGACGGCGATCTCGTCGGCCAGCGTCAGACCTCCAGCAGGCGACGGCAGCAGCGCCGAGCCGCCGCCCGAGATAAGCGCCACGACCAGATCGTCCGCGGTCAGCCCCTGCACCTTTTCGAGCAGCCGGCGCGAGGCTTCGAGGCCGGCGGCGTCCGGCACCGGATGCGCCGCCTCGATGATCTCAATGCGCTGGCAGGTCGCGCCATAGCCGTAGCGGGTGACGACCAGCCCTTCGATCGGCCTGTCCCATACTTTTTCGAATGCCGCCGCCATCTGCGCCGAGCCTTTTCCGGCGCCGATGACGATGGTGCGGCCTTTCGGCATTGCTGGCAGATGATCCCTGATGGTCCTCTGAGGATCGGCAGCGGTAACGGCGGCATTGAAGATCGATATGAGGAAGGGTTTCGGGTCGAGCACGGTCATACTGCGCCGGCACCAACGTCGATGCAGTTTTCCCACCGCTGCCGCTGCCCCTCATCCTTACCCTCTCCCCGTATAGAGACGGGGAGAGGGGGTCGCCAGCGTTGGAGCGCTTCCCTTCTCCCCGTCACTATGCGGGGAGAAGGTGCCGGCAGGCGGATGAGGGGCGCCGCCAACGTCAAGATTTTGCTTCCGGCGGCAACGCAAGCTCGCGCGCATCGATACCTAGGTGGGCGCAAAGCGCATCGACGACGACGCCGTGATCCTCGCGCTCCGGCAAGCCCGAGACCGCGATCACACCGATCACGCCGGCACCTTTGACCGTTATGGGAAAGCCGCCACCGGCCAGCACATAGTCTGATATGTCGAGCCCCTCACCGGGTTTGAAGCTGCGGTCGGGACGCTGCTGCTCCAGCACCATGCGGTAGGTGCTTCTCAAAAACCGGCGCACGACGTTGGTCTTGCGCCGCGCCCAGTCCGGATTGGAGGCATTCGAGCCTGGCATCGCTGCATAGAACAGCGGCCGGTCGAAGGTCCTGATGTCGACGATGATCGGCAGGTCTTCGGCTAGCGCCCGGTCGCGGATCGCCGAGCCGATCTTGAAGGCGACAGCCTCGTCGAAGATGGGGAAGACAAGCGTGGCTTCCTGTTTCTTGATCAGAGCGATGTCGTCCGCAACGGCCATGTCGTTCCCCTGTCAACTTCGCTGCAGGCTTTGACCGATGGCTGCCGCCCGGTCAAGACGGAACGTGCGGGATAGCTAAACCGCCATATCGCTCTTCGCCGCCCGCCCGGCGACATAGACTTCGCGCACGGCGCGGTCGTCGCCGAGCGTCTGCAGCATAAACAATTCCTCCGCCAGCGTGTCCGCCGTCTCCATCCGCAGCCGCATCGCCGGCGTGGCGCGGGCGTCGAGCACGATGATATCGGCATCGCTGCCTTGGTCCAGCGTGCCGATTCTTTCCACGACCGACAGCGCCTCGGCATTGCCGCGGGTGAGCTGCCAGAACGACTGGAACGGGTTGAGTTTTTCGCCGTTCAGCGCGATCACCTTGTAGCCCTCGTCCATGGTGCGCAGCATCGAGTAATTGGTGCCGCCGCCGACATCGGTGGCGGCCGCGATGCGGAGAGCTTTGTCTCGCGTGCGGTAGCGCTGATAATCGAACAGGCCCGAGCCGAGAAACAGGTTCGAGGTCGGGCAGAACACCACCACCGAGCCTGAATCCGAAAGCGAATCCGCCTCGCGTTCCGACAGATGAATGCAGTGGCCGAACAAGCTTTTGCGCCCGAGCAGCCCGTAGTGCTCGTAGACGTCGGTATAGTCGCGCGCCTTTGGATGGAGCTGCAGCGTAAAGGCAATCTCGGCGTGGTTTTCCGACAGGTGCGTCTGCATGTGCAGATCAGGATATTCGCGGCAGAGCGCGCCCGCCATTTCCAACTGCTCATGCGACGAGGTGATGGCGAAGCGCGGCGTGATGGCATAATGCTGGCGTCCCTTGCCGTGCCAATCGGCGATCAGCGCCTTGCTATCGTCATAAGCCGATTGCGCTGTATCGAGCACACCCTCCGGCGCGTTACGGTCCATCATCACCTTGCCGGCGATGTTGAGCATGTTGCGGTCATGCGACTCGGCGAAGAACGCTTCGGCGGACTCCCTGTGGACCGAGCAATAGGCGGCGACTGTCGTCGTGCCGTGACGCACCACCTCATCGAGAAACAGCCTGGCAATGCGGCGGCCATGCTGGGCGTTCTGGAATTTGGTTTCCTCAGGAAAAGTATAGGTGTTCAGCCAGTCGAGCAGTTCCGCGCCATGGGAGGCGATGACCTGCATCTGCGGAAAATGCGCATGCGCGTCGATGAAGCCCGGCAGCAGCAGATGTGGGCGGTGATCGATCTTTTTTGCGCCTTCATCAGCCTTTTTCTCGACCTCGGCATAGGTGCCGGCGGCTGCGATCCTGCCGTCGCGGATCAGCAGGCCGCCGTCCTCCTCGTAGCGCCAGGCGGGATGGTCGTCGACGGTCTCAGGCCAGCGCAGAAAGGACAGTGTGCGGCCGCGCAGGAGTGGGCTGATCATGCTTATTTCTCCGCCTCCTCGAACCATGCCACCAGCAGTGCCCGTTCCTTGTCGGTAATCTGCGTGACGTTGGCGGGCGGCATGGCGTGGCTGCGGCCGGCCTGCAGGTAGATCTCGCGGGCTTGCTCGGCGATATCGGCGTCCGTGTCGAGCATCACACCTTTTGGCGCGTGATAGATGCCCTCGTAGGACGGCTCCTGCGCATGACACATCGAGCAGCGGCCAAGCACTGTGTCGCGCACGGCGGGAAAATGCGCCGAGGCGACATAGATTTGTGCCGCCGAGGACGCCTTGGCTTCGCCGGTCAGCACTTTCGGCACCGTCGACAGCCACATGATGACGACGAACAGGACGGCGGCAGCCAGCCAAGTCCAGGTCGGGTTGCCCTTGCGCGCATGCATGGTGTTGAAATAATGCCGGATCAGCACGCCGATGATGAACACCAGCGAGGCGATCACCCAGTTGAACTCAGTGCCGAAGGCCAGCGGGTAGTGGTTCGACAGCATGAGGAACAAAACAGGCAGGGTCAGGTAATTGTTGTGCAGCGAGCGCTGCTTGGCGATCTTGCCGTATTTCGGGTCGGGCTTGCGGCCGGCTATCAGGTCGGCGACGACGATCTTCTGGTTCGGGATGATGACCATGAAGACGTTGGCCGACATGATCGTCGCTGTGATGGCGCCAAGATGCAGGAAGGCGGCGCGGCCGGTGAACAAATGGGTAAGACCCCAGGCGATGAACACCAGCACGGCGTAGAGCACCAGCATCAGGCCGGTGTCGCTTTTGCCGAGCGGCGAGCGGCACAAGAGATCATAGACCACCCAGCCGACGCCGATCGTCGCCAGCGACAGCAAGATGCCTGTAGGCACCGACATGGCGAGGACATTGGGATCGATCAGGAACAGGTCCGCCCCGGCATAGTAGACGACGCACAGCATGGCGAAGCCCGACAGCCAGGTGGCGTAGGATTCCCATTTGAACCAAGTCAGGTGCTCAGGCATCTCGGCCGGCGCCACCAGATATTTCTGCACGTGATAGAAGCCGCCGCCATGCACCTGCCATTCCTCGCCGAAGGCGCCGGCGGGCATGCCCGGACGCTGGCGCAGGCCGAGATCGAGCGCGACGAAATAGAAGGATGAGCCGATCCAGGCGATGCCGGTGACGACATGCAGCCAACGCACGGCGAAGCTCAGCCAGTCCCAGAAAATCGCGAAATCCATCATTGAAAGGTCGTCCCTGCCGATTGGGTGACTTTACGGGCTGGAGCGCAAACGGAAAGGGCCGAGCTGCACGATGACTTTCAAAAAAAATTGGAAAATACTAGGCTCGTTACACGCAGCTGCATGAGAGCCCCGAAACCCGCATGGCCTACCTCGACAACATCGCCGTCTTCGTCCGCGTCGTCGAACTCGGCAATTTGTCGGCGGCGGGCCGCGACATGCGCATCTCGCCGGCGGTCGCCTCCAACCGCATCAAGGAGCTCGAGAAGCATCTTGGTGTCAGGCTGTTCAACCGCACGACCCGGCAGCTGATGCCGACCGAGCACGGCACCGTGTTCTACTCCGGCGCCAAGCAGGTGCTGGAGGCGGTCACCGAGGCGGAGGCTGCGGTCAGCGCCTTATCCGGCCAGCCGCGCGGCACCATAAAAGTGACAGCGCCGCTCGGCCTCGGCCGCCGGCTGGTGGCGTCGGGCATCCCCGATTTCCACGACAAATATCCTGATATCGAGGTTCGGTTGAGACTTTCAGACCACAATGTCGACATTATGAAGGAAGGCATCGACGTCGCCTTCCGGCTGGGCATCATCGAAGATTCCAGCCTCAGGATGCGCGGCATCATGGAGTGCGAACGGGTGCTGGTGGCGGCACCGAAGTATCTGGAGGCGCGTGGCGAGCCGACCGAGCCGCAGGAATTGATCGGCAAGAAGCACGACTGCCTGATGCTGCGCTATTCCGGCGCGCGCGAATACGTCTGGACGCTGCAGACGGCCGACGGCCCGCGGAAATTCGAAGTGCACGGACCCTATGACACGGACGATGGCGACGTGCTGACCGGCTGGGCGCTGTCCGGCCGCGGCATCATCAACAAGCCGCGATTCGAGGTCGAGCCGTTCATCCGCGACCAGCGGCTGAAGGTGATCCTGTCCGACACGCCGCCGACGCCGGTGCAGTTCGCCGCCGTCTATCCGCACAAGAAGCTGCAGGACCCGAAGGTGCGGCTGTTGCTCGACTTCATGGCCGAGCGCTGTCAGCGGCTGATCAAGGATATTCTGGCCGGCAAATGATGCGTGGCTGGCCGGTTGCTTTCCGTCCAGCTGGTGAAGATAATTCCTGCGGAATCTCACTCACCAGGGAAGACCGATGGCCGACGGCGCCACAATGCATCTTGCCGTTTCACTGGTTCCGGAAGCCGCGCCTTCCCATCCGTCCGACGCCGGCCCGGATTTCAGCCTTCTGGCCCGGTTCGTGCAAAAGGCCGAAGCAGCCGGCTTGGACATGGTGGTTCTTGCCGATTCCGAGCTGGTTGCACGCGGCGACGCGCCGAACCGGCAAGTGCCCTTCGAAGCGACTACCCTGCTGGCGGCGCTGGCGACGGTGACCAGCAGGATCGGCCTCGTCGCCGCGGCCTCGACCGTCGCGCATCAACCCTACAATCTGGCGCGCCGTTTTGCCTCGCTCGACATCATCAGCCACGGCCGCGCCGGCTGGAACGCTAGCATGGTCCCCAATCCGCGCGAGGCAGCCAATTTCAGCCGGCCAGAGGGGTTTTCCGGCGACGACTTCCGCCGACGTGCGGAGGAATTCATCGGCATCGTGCAGGGCTTGTGGCAAGGTTGGGATACGGATGCCCTGCTGTTCGACAAAAGCGGCGGCCGCTTCTTCGATCCCGAAAAGATGCACCTGCTCGACCACAAGGGAGAGTTTTTCTCTGTGCGCGGACCGCTGAACGTTGCACGCTCGCCGCAGGATATGCCGGTGCTCGTCATGTCTGGCCTGTCGGAGGCTGACATGGACATCGCCGCCCGCTTCGCCGATGTCATCCTGCTTGACGAGCCAGCGGGCGCGAACGCTGATGATCTGAAGCGCCGCGCGCTTGCGGTCGGGCGCAGTCCGGACGCGATAAAGGCGCTGATGAACGTCGCGCCTGGTGCTGAAACGGCCGCTGGGCCGGAGATTATCGCGGACAGGCTCGAAGAGCCCTTCCGATCAAAAAGCTGCGACGGTTTCAACATAGTCATGCCGCCGGTTGAGGCTGTGTTCGACGAGTTCGTCGACCTCGTGCTGCCGGAGCTTCGTCGCCGCGGCCTTCTTCGATCGGATTATCCCGGCGCGACGCTTCGCTCCGATCTCGGACTTGCTGGGAGAGATGAACTATGACCGCCCATCGACGTCAGATGAAGCTTGGCGCCTTTCTGTGGGCAACAGGCCACCATATCGCGGCCTGGCGCCATCCGCAGGCGCATGTGACGGCGGGTGTAGATATCGACCATTACATCCAGCTGGCGCGGACGGCGGAGGCGGCGAAGTTTGACATGATCTTCTGCGAGGACGCTGCCGGCGTGCGCGAGGCCAATGTCAATATCGCTAGCCAGACCTCGCGCTCGATCGGCTTCGAGCCGATCAGCCTGCTTTCGGCTCTCGCAGTCCAGACCAGCCACATCGGTCTCGTCTCCACGGCATCGACGAGCTACAACGAGCCTTACGGGCTGGCGCGGACCTTCTTGTCGCTCGACCATCTGAGCGGCGGCCGAGCCGGCTGGAACCTGGTTACCTCCGCCAGCCACATCGAAGCCGCCAATTTCGGCTCGACCGGCCTGCGCCCGCACGCCGATCGCTATGAGCGCGCGCGTGAATTCGCCGAAGTCGTCACCGGACTTTGGCACGGCAAGCTCGATGGGGCTTCCGGATCCGGTCACGACGGCCAGAGCTTTTCGGTTCGCGACCCGCTCAACCTGCCGCGCTCCCCCCAGGGCGCGCCAGTGATGGTTCAGGCCGGCGCCTCGGACGTTGGCCGGGACCTTGCCGCCCGCACCGCCGACGTCGTGTTCACAGCGGCGCAGACATTCGAGGAGGCGAAATCCTTCTACGAGGATCTCAAGGGTCGCCTGGCGACCTATGGGCGCGAGCCTGATGATATCAAGATCATGCCGGGCGTCGCACCGATCGTGGCGGCAACCGAGGCTGAAGCGCAGGAAAAATACGAGGAATTGCAGGAGTTGATCCCCGACGATGTCGGCATCGCGCTGCTTTCCAGCTATCTCAGCATTTCCGATCTGTGGCGCTATCCCATCGATGGACCATTGCCGGAGCTGCCGGCCAGCGAAGGCATGCAGAGCCGGCAAGCTCTCGTCGTCGATCAGTCGCGCCGGGACAAGCTCTCCATTCGCCAGCTTGCGCGCCACTTCGCCGGCGCGCGCGGCCACTGGCGCGTCGTCGGCACGCCGGCTCAGATCGCCGACGAGCTCGAGGCACGCTTCGAGGGCGGCGCCGCTGACGGCTTCAACGTCATGCCGTCCTGGTTTCCCGGTGAACTCGATGCCTTTGCCGCGCTCGTCGTGCCGGAATTGCAGCGGCGCGGCCTGTTCCGCACGGAGTACGAAGGCCGCACCTTGCGCGACCATCTGGGCCTGAAGCGGCCGATCTGAGCAGCACGCTATGGAAGCGCGCCTGCACGAAAAATGCAGCTCGGCAGTATGTTAGCCGTCAGCCGGCCATCGCCTTGCCACGAGAGGCGGGGTGCGGAGCCGCTGGTGCGACGGCGTGAGCGGCCAGCGCCGTCATGATCTCGGCCGCCGCCAAGGCCGCAATCACTTGCGGTCGCTTGTCCTTGACCGTTTCGCCGCCGATCGGCGAGACGAGGCGAGCAAATTCCGCCTCGCTGCCGTCCGCCGACTTCAGGAACCAGCTCCTGAATGTCGCCTTTTTGGTCTTCGAGCCGATCATGCCGACATAGGCGGCATCCCGGCGCTTCAGCGCCTCAGTGGCGATCAGGAAATCCAGCGCGTGGTCGTGGGTAAGAATGACGAAGGCGCTCCCGGCCGGAGCCTCGCGCACCATCGCCTCCGGCATAGGCGTCAGGCTCGTTTCGATCGTGTCCGGCATGCCATCCAGCGCCTCGGCCCGCGTCTCGACAACGGCGACACGCACCGGCAGCAAGGCCACCGCCGATGCCAGCGCCTGGCCGACATGACCGCCGCCGAAGATGTAGACATGCGCCAACTGCGCCTCCTCGGCTTCCGCCGCCGCAACCAGCTCTTGCGCCAGCGCAGCATCGACCAGCCGGATCAGCACCTCGACCCTGCCGCCGCAGCATTGGCCGATTTCCGGTCCGAGCGGGATGTCGAGGGTGGCTCGGATATCCCTCCCCCTTGAGGGGAGGGTGGCGGCGAAGCCGCCGGGTGGGGTCGCCGCGGCAGTGCTCGACATTTTTTTAGGTCGCGCGCTCCCTCTACCGACCCCCTCTGGCCGCTCCGCGGCCATCTCCCCCTCAAGGGGGGAGAAAAGCATCTGCCGCGCCTTGTCGATCGCCATATATTCGAGTTGGCCGCCGCCGATCGTGCCAAAAATCGCCGCGATCGAGACGAGCATGAAGGCGCCCTTCTCGCGTGGCGTCGAGCCTTTTGTTCCGGCCACCTCGACCAGGGCCACCCGGCCGGCGCGCGCAAGAAAGGCTTTCAAGCTTTGCACTTTCGCGTTCATCATTCGCATTCCCTATCGGGAAATATAGAGTTTTCGGCCTGAATTGCACGCTTTCTGGGATTCCGAGGCAGGGTTCACGTGCCGGCCTTGGCCTCACCCTTCAGCCGTTCGATCGCCATCAGCACCCGCTCCGGTGTCGCCGGTGGGTCGAGGCGCGGACAGATCCGGTGGTCGGCAACGCTCGCCACCGCATCCGACAGCGCATGCAGCACCGATATGCCGAGCGGGAGCGGCGGCTCGCCGACCGCCTTGGAGCGGTGGACCGTCGGCTCGCTCGCTTCCGGCCAATCGGCCAAAGTCACGTTGAATATCTTCGGCCGGTCCGAGGCCAAGGGGATTTTGTAGGTCGACGGTGCGTGGGTGCGCAGCCGGCCTTTATCGTCCCACCACAGTTCCTCCGTCGTCAGCCAGCCCATGCCCTGGATGAAGCCGCCCTCGACCTGGCCGAGGTCGATGGCGCGGTTCAGCGAGCGGCCGGTCTCGTGCAGTATGTCGGTGCGCTCAACCATGTATTCGCCGGTCAGCGTGTCGACCGAGACTTCCGAGCACGAGGCGCCATAGGCGAAATAGTAGAAGGGACGGCCCTCGCCCTTGTCACGATCCCAGTGGATTTTCGGCGTCTTGTAGAAGCCCGCCGCAGAAAGCTGGATGCGGGCCATGTAGGCCTGCCTGACGAGGTCGGCGAAGGCGATCTCCTGATTGCCGATGCGCACCCGGTTGGGCAGGAACAGCACCTGGTCGCGCGGCACCTGATATTTTTCGGCGGCGAAATTGGTCAGCCGCTCCTTGATCTGCCGGGCTGCGTTCTGCGCCGCCATGCCGTTGAGATCGGAGCCGGACGATGCGGCGGTCGCCGAGGTGTTCGGGACCTTGCCGGTCGTCGTTGCGGTGATCTTGACCTGGTCGAGGTCGATCTGGAATTCTTCCGCGACCACCTGCGCCACCTTGACGTAGAGGCCCTGCCCCATTTCGGTGCCGCCGTGGTTCAGATGCACCGACCCATCGGTGTAGACATGCACCAGCGCGCCGGCCTGGTTGTAGTGCGTTGCGGTGAACGAGATGCCGAACTTGACCGGCGTCAGCGCCAATCCACGCTTGATGAAGCGACTGTTGGCGTTGAAGGCACGAACCGTGCGGCGGCGCCTCGCATAGTCGCAACTCGACTCCAGCTCGGCGACGATGCGGTGGATGATGTTGTCCTCGACCGTCTGGTGGTACGGCGTGACGTTGCGGTCGCTGGTGCCATAAAAGTTCTTCTTGCGAATCTCCAGCGGGTCCTTGCCGACGGCAAAGGCGACCTCTTCGATGACACGCTCGGCGCCGACCATGCCTTGCGGCCCGCCGAAGCCTCGGAAGGCGGTGTTCGACACGGTGTTGGTGTAGAGCGGCGCCGATTGCGCGTGCACCGCCGGCCAGAAATAAGTGTTGTCGCAATGGAACAGCGCGCGGTCGGTCACCGGGCCGGACAGGTCCGCCGAAAAGCCACAGCGCGCCGCGAACATGAAATCGACACCGAGGATATTGCCCTCGTCGTCAAAGCCAACCTCGTAGTCGACCAGAAAGTCGTGGCGCTTGCCGGTGGCGATCATGTCGTCGTCGCGGTCGGGCCGGATTTTGACGGCACGATGGTGTTTCTTCGCGGCGATAGCGGCCAATACGGCAAACTGGTTGCCTTGCGTTTCCTTGCCGCCGAAGCCGCCGCCCATGCGGCGGATCTCGACCGTGACGGCATGGCTCGGCACGCCGAGCGCATGGCTGACCATGTGCTGGATTTCGCTGGGATGCTGGGTCGAGGAATAAATCGTGACGTCCTGGTCCTCGCCGGGAATGGCCATGGCGATCTGGCCTTCGAGATAAAAATGATCCTGCCCGCCGATGCGCATTTTTCCCTTCAGCCGGCGCGGCGCCGCTTTTATCGAGGCGGCGGCATCGCCACGCTTCAAGGTCAGCGGCGGCGTGACCAGCTTGTCCTTGCGGGGATCAAGTGCACCGATGTCGGTGACGAAGGACAATTCCTTGTATTCGACCTTGGCCAGCCTTGTGGCGCGGCGCGCCTGCTCGCGCGTTTCGGCGATGACGCAGAAGATCGGCTGGCCGAAGAACTGCACCTTGCCGTCGGCCAGCACCGGCTCGTCGTGACGGCCGGTCGGCGAAATGTCGTTTTCACCCGGCACGTCGCTCGCCGTCAGCACATCGACGACGCCGGGGGCTGCGCGCACCGCCGACAGGTCCATGCTGGTGATGGTGGCGTGCGTGGCCGTCGAAAGCCCAAGGCAGCCATGCAGCGTGCCGGCTGATTCCGGCATGTCGTCGATATAGACGGCCGTGCCGCGGACATGCTTGTGCGCGGAATCATGGCGCTGGTCGGTGGCAACGCCACCGGAGATTTTTTGCGCCTTGAGGTTTGGGGCATGTTTGGTCATCACGCCGTCTCGTATCTTGAAACCTGGATCGGCGCCTTGGTGCCGCTGGTCTCGGCAAAGAAGCGCAACAGCAGGTTCCGTGCCGCCAACGCCCGGTATTCGGCGCTCGCTCGCATGTCGGTCAGCGGGGTGAAATCCCTGGCGTATTCGGCCATCGCCGCCTCGACTGTCGCCTCGGTCCAAGGCTTGCCGAGCAACGCCTTTTCCACGCCGAAAGCCCGTTTGGGCGTTGCCGCCATGCCGCCATAAGCGATACGCACCTCCGCCACCGTGCCATCCCTGGCCAGCGTCAGCAGGAACGCGCCAAGTGCTGCGGTGATGTCCTCGTCACGGCGCTTGGTGATCTTGTAGACGGCGAATTTGGTGTCTCTGCCTGGCACCGGGACATGCACGGCCTCGACGAATTCGCCCAGCTGCCGGTCCTGCTTGCCATAGGCGATAAAAAAATCTTCGAGCGGGATGGTCCGCCGCTTGTTGCCGCGGCGCAGCGTCAGCCGCGCACCAAGTGCGATCAGCGGCGGCGGCGTGTCGCCGATCGGCGAGCCGTTGGCGATGTTGCCGCCGATCGTGCCCATATTGCGCACCTGGTCGCCGCCGATGCGATCGAACAGCGGGCCGAGCGCC
Organism: Mesorhizobium mediterraneum; assembly: GCF_002284565.1. GTDB lineage: Bacteria > Pseudomonadota > Alphaproteobacteria > Rhizobiales > Rhizobiaceae > Mesorhizobium > Mesorhizobium mediterraneum. The sequence goes on from NZ_NPKI01000015.1 coordinate 141,318, forward strand.
GGGACGCGTTTCGCCAGCGTCGAGAAAGCCTCGGTATAGGTGACGCCGGCGCCGATCGAGATGACGCCCTTGTCCTCGGAGGTCCCGCACAGACCGTCGAGATTGCCGATGAAAATCGCCGGCGCAATATCGCGCATATGCTTGGTTACCCAAAGGCCGACATCGGTCGAACCGGCAACGATGGTGGCGCCCGGCTCCTTGTCGAGCACGGCAGCGAGATCGTCGGCATTGGCCGGCACGACCAGCCGCTGCTTACCGGCGCCGATCTCGATGCGCGCACCGTCTTTTATGGCCGCAAGCTTCTCGGCGATCGCCTTGCGCTCTGCTGCCAGCGGGTCCTTTGCCGCCTTGCCGTAGCTGGAGATGGCACGTGCGGCGCGAACGATCGCCTCGTAGCCGGTGCAACGGCAGAGATTGCCCTGCAGTGCCTTTTCGATGGCCGCATCCGACGGCTCCGGCGACCGCATCCACAGGGCGTAAAGCGACATGACGAAGCCCGGCGTGCAGAAGCCGCATTGCGAGCCGTGGAAATCGACCATCGCCTGCTGCACGGGATGCAGCCTATCGCCGTCACCGCGCAGATGCTCGACGGTCACGATATGAGTGCCATCGAGCGAGCCGAGGAAGCGGATGCAGGCATTGACGCTTTCATAGACCAGCCGGCCGGCTGAGAGCCTTCCGACCAGCACGGTGCAGGCACCGCAATCGCCTTCGGCGCAGCCTTCCTTGGTGCCGCGCAGCGAGCGCTCGAGCCGTAGCCAGTCGAGCAAGGTCTCGTCGGGCGCAACCTTGGTCAGCGCAACGTGCTCGCCATTGAGGATGAAGCGTATCTCATTGCGTGTCTTGAGCCCGGCCATGTATCAGCTCCCGCGATAGGTCGAATAGCCGTAAGGCGATATGAGCAGTGGCACATGATAGTGCACCGGCTCGGCCATGCCGAAGCGGATCGGCACGCTGTCGAGGAAGGCCGGATCCGGCAGCCTCAATCCCTGCCGGCGCAGATAGTCGCCGGCCGCGAAGACCAGCTCGTATTCGCCGGTGCGGAATTCCGCGTTGGCAAGCAGCGGCGCGTCACAGCGGCCGTCGGCATTGGTGACCGCCGTCTTCAGATGCGTCCGCATGTCGCCGTTGATGCTGTAAAGCTCGATCGACAGGCCTGCCGCCGGCCTGCCGGTCGCGGTGTCGAGGACATGGGTCGTCAGACGTCCGCCTTCGGCTTTCGACGTTTCCGCCACTGGCTGCTCCCATTCCCGGTACAGTCGAACATGCCCGGTACCGTCGAACATGTTTGACGAATTGTGCGCCAATTAAAGGCGATGCATAAGTTCCGGTCGAGCGGAGTGCTGCAAAAACACTTTCAAAAATTTCGGGGGAATGCGCAAGCGGCCCTTTCGACTATCCTGATCACACCATCCGGCAGGAGCGACAATGCGTTACGAACGAGACATGCGTGGCTACGGCGCCAATCCGCCGGATCCGAAATGGCCTGGCGGGGCGCATGTGGCGGTGCAGTTCGTCGTCAATTACGAGGAAGGTGGCGAGAACTGCGTCCTGCATGGCGACAAGGCTTCGGAAGCTTTCCTCTCCGAGATCGTCGGCGCCGCGCCCTGGCTTGGCCAGCGCCATTGGAATATGGAATCGATCTACGAATATGGCGCGCGCGCCGGCTTCTGGCGATTGCTGCGCCTGTTCACCGAGGCTGAGGTGCCGGTCACCTGCTACGGCGTCGCCACAGCGCTGGCGCGTTCGCCCGACCAGGTCGCGGCGATGCAGGAGGCCGGCTGGGAGATCGCCTCGCACGGGCTGAAATGGATCGACTATCGCGACCATGCGCCGGAAGACGAGCGCCGCGACATGGAAGCGGCGATCCAGCTACACTACGAGGTGACCGGGGCACGGCCGACCGGCTGGTACACCGGCCGCACGTCGATCAACACTGTGCGGCTGGCGGCGGAAGAAGGCGGCTTCGACTATGTGTCGGACACCTATGACGACGAACTGCCTTACTGGTTCGAGCATGATGGGCCGGACGGGTCGACAAAGCCGCAACTCATCATCCCCTACACGCTCGACGCCAACGACATGCGCTTCGCGACGCCGCAAGGCTTCAACTCGGGCGACCAGTTCTTCGCCTATCTCAGGGACAGTTTCGACACGCTCTATGCCGAGGGGAAGCTAGGGCGGCCGCGCATGATGAATATCGGCCTGCACTGCCGTCTCGTCGGCCGGCCGGGCCGGGTCGCGGCGCTCAAGCGCTTTGTCGACTACGTCAAATCGCACGACAAGGTATGGCTGGCGCGGCGCATCGACATCGCCAGGCACTGGCAGGAGACCCATCCGTTCCGGCGGCCGGCGCTGCGCCCGTCGAAAATGGAGTTCGAGGCCTTCGTCCAGGCATTCGGTGGGATGTTCGAGCATTCGCCGTGGATCGCCGAACGCGCCTACGAGTTGGAGCTCGGCCCGGCGCATGACAGCGCCGGCGGCCTCCATAATGCACTGTGTCGTGTCTTTCGCGGCGCCAGCGAGGCCGAGCGGCTCTCCGTGCTCAACGCCCACCCCGACCTTGCCGGCAAATTGGCGCAGGCCAAGCGGCTGACGGCGGAATCGGCCAGAGAGCAGGCTTCAGCCGGGCTCGACGCACTGACCGATAAGGAGCGCGAGCTGTTCTCAAAACTCAATGCCGCCTACGTCACGTCCTTTGGCTTTCCCTTCATCATCGCGGTGAAAGGCAAGACCAAGGTGGAAATCCTGGCGGAGTTCGAGGCGCGCAGCGGCAACACCCGCGGCGTCGAATTCGACACCGCTTGCAAACAGGTCGAGCGCATCGCGCTGCTTCGCCTCAAGGACTTACTTCCGTAATGGGCTTTGGCTCCCGCAATAGGCTTGAACTCATGGATACGATCAAGATGGCCGACCGAACCTATTACGCGCCGCATGGCGGCCACCCCGGCCAGAGCGAGCTGCTGACCGGCCGGGCCGTCTTCACCGAGGCCTATGCAGTCATTCCCCGAGGCGTGATGCAGGACATCGTCACCAGCGCCTTGCCGTTCTGGGACAAAACCCGAGTCTGGGTGCTGTCGCGCCCATTGTCCGGCTTCGCCGAGACGTTCTCGCAATATATCGTCGAGGTCGCGCCCGGCGGCGGCAGCGACCGGCCGGAACCGGATGCCGGCGCCGAGGGCGTCTTGTTCGTGGTCGAGGGCGAGCTGAGCGTCTTGCTGGCTGGCGAGAAACATGTCCTGCAGCCGGGTGGCTTTGCTTTCCTGCCGCCGGCCAGCGGATGGACCGTTCGCAACGAGAGCGATGAAGCTGTCCGCTTCCACTGGATCCGCAAGGCTTACGAAGCCGTCGAAGGCATCGATCCGCCGCAGGCCTTCTTCGCCAACGAACGGAACATTGCGCCGACGCCCATGCCGGGCACCGAAGGCAGATGGGCGACAACACGCTTCGTCGATCCTGAAGACATGCGCCACGATATGCATATCACCCTCGTCACGCTCGAGCCGGGCGCGGTTATCCCCTTTGCCGAGACCCATGTGATGGAGCACGGGCTCTATGTACTGGAAGGCAAGGCGGTCTATCGGCTCAACCAGGACTGGGTCGAGGTCGAGGCCGGCGACTATATGTGGCTGCGCGCCTTCTGTCCGCAGGCCTGCTATGCCGGCGGTCCGGGCCAGTTCCGATACTTGCTCTACAAGGACGTCAACCGGCACGCCAAGCTTGGCGGCGCCGGCATCGCGAAGCGCGTGCCATGAGCCGCATTGTCGCCCGGCCGCTGACCCGCGAGAACTTCGCCGAATTCGGCGACGTCATCGACATGGGCGGCGATAACCACTATCCGATCAACGGCGGCAAGGCCGAGCGTTATCACGACCTCGCCACGGCCCAAGCGCTGGGGCCGAATGCGCGCGTGCTGATCTCCATGGTGCGGGGCACGCCTTACGATTTTCCGCTGAAGCTCACCATGGTCGAGCGTCACCCGTTCGGCAGCCAGGCTTTCATCCCGCTGTCGCCACGGCCGTTCCTGGTCATCGTCTGCCATGATGGCGACGAAGGTCCAGGCGAGCCGCACGCCTTCATCACCGCGCCCGGGCAAGGCGTCAACTATCCGCGCAATCTGTGGCACGGCGTGCTGACGCCGATCGGCGAGGCCCAGGATTTTCTCGTCGTCGACCGCGGTGGCGACGGCTCCAACCTCGAAGAGTGCCATTTCTCGCACGCTTACGAGATCGATCTCCCCGACGGGAGCCAGTGATGGCTGACATTTCGCTGATCGACCGCCTGCTCGACGTCATCGAGCATGATATCGTGCCGAAGACGGCCGAAGGCGTCGCCCACGGCAATAAGCTGTTCGGCGCGGCGATCCTGAGAAAGGATGACCGCTCGCTGGTGCTCGCCGAAACCAACAACGAGACGGAGAATCCGCTCTGGCATGGCGAAGTGCACTGCCTGAAGCGATTCTATGAAATGCCGAAGGCCGAGCGCGTCGACACCAAGGACGCCATCTTCCTCGCCACGCACGAACCCTGCTCGCTCTGCCTGTCGGCGATCACCTGGACCGGCTTCGATAATTTCTACTATTTGTTCAGCCACGAGGATTCGCGCGACAGCTTCGCCATTCCGCACGATTTGAAAATCCTGAAGGAGGTCTTCACCCTCGACCCCGGCGGCTACAATGCCGAGAACGCCTATTGGAAGAGCTTTTCGATCCGCAAATTGGTGCGGTCACTGCCCGAGGCCGAGCGCCTGCGGCTGGAAACGCGGATCGGCACCATTTCGGCGCGCTATGACGAACTGTCCAGCGCTTACCAGGCGAGCAAGACCGAGAACGACATTCCGTTGAGTTGACGCGGATTGACCAGCCGAATTCGTTGGCTGGCCCACGACGCGGCAGGCTTGGGCTCCATCATGCAGTCACCTAGGAGCCCAGCATGAAAACCGTCACTGAATTTCCCCGCAAGGTCGTCGAATTTCCGGATATGGGGATCGTCATGCCGGATGGCTGCCGGCTGTCGGCGCGAGTGTGGATGCCCGACGACGCCAGCGACGATCCGGTGCCGGCGATCCTTGAGCATCTGCCTTACCGCAAGCGCGACAGCACGATCTTTCGCGATCAGCTGACGCATCCCTATTTCGCCGGCCACGGCTACGCCTCGATCCGCGTCGACATGCGCGGCAATGGCGATTCCGAAGGGCTTATGGACGACGAATATTCCGAGCAGGAACTGCAGGACGCCTGTGATGTGATCGCCTGGGCGGCGGCCCAGCCCTGGTGCAACGGCAAAGTCGGCATGATGGGCATCTCCTGGGGCGGCTTCAACTGCCTGCAGACAGCAGCCAAGCAGCCGCCGGCGCTGAAGGCGGTGATCAGTCTCTGCTCGACCGTCGACCGCTATGCCGATGACATCCACTACAAGGGCGGCTGCCTGTTGATCGAGAATTTCGGCTGGGCCTCGACCATGCTGTCCTATTCGTCGCGACCGCCGGACCCGCTGCTGGCCGGCGACAACAGATGGCGCGACCTGTGGCTGACCCGGCTGGAGAACCAGCCCTTCCTGGCGCCGCTGTGGCTGAGGCACCAGCACCGCGACGCCTATTGGAAGCGCGGCTCGATCTGCGAGGACTATTCCGCCATTAAAGCCGCAGTGCTGTCGATCGGCGGCTGGCACGACGGCTATCGCAACACCATTTCCCATCTCGCCGCCAATATCGAGGCGCCGGTCAAGGGCATCGTCGGCCCCTGGATCCACAAGTACCCGCACTACGCAGCACCGAAACCAGCGATCGGCTTCCTGCAGGAGGCCTTGCGCTGGTGGGACCGCTGGCTAAAGGGCATCGACACCGGCGTCGAGGCCGACCCGGCCTACCGCGCCTATGTGATGGACAGCGTGCGCCCCGCGCGCTGGCATCCGGAGCGGCCGGGCCGCTGGGTCGCTGAATCGGTATGGCCGTCGCCCGAAATCGAGACACGTGAGATCGAACTGATCCCGGAAGGCGCCAAGGCTGCAATCGTGGCTTCGCCACAAAGCTGCGGCCTCGCCGGTGGCGAATATTTCCCCTTCACCTTCGGGCCGGAATTGCCCGGCGACCAGCGCCCCGACGATGCATTATCGGTGTGTTTCGACCAGCCGGTGCTAACAGAGGCGATCGACATTGTCGGCGCGCCGGAAGTACTGGTCAGGGTTTCGTCCGACCGGCCTCAAGCGAACATCGCGATCCGGCTGTGCGACGTGCATCCCGACGGCGCGTCGGAGCTGATGTCCTATGGCGTGCTCAACCTGACGCATCGCAACTCGCACGAATTCCCCGAGGCGCTGGTGCCGGGCGAAACCGTCAGCGCCCGTGTGGTGCTCGACCAGTGCGCCTATCGCGTGCCATCAGGCCACCGCCTGCGTATCGCCGTTTCGAACGCCTATTGGCCGATGATCTGGCCATCGCCGGAACCGGTCCGGCTCGACCTGTCGGCGGCAACACTGAAGCTGCCGTTGCGCCCGCTGGCGCAACGCGACGAAGTCACGTTCCCCCCGCCCGAGGCCGCCGCGCCCTGGGCAACCGAAACGGTCCGCGCCGCCAATTCCGAACGTCATGTCGACCGCGACGAGAAGACCGGAATCGTCACGCTTTCCATCGTCGACGATTTCGGCGAGGTGCGCGACCTGGAGCATGGCCTTGCCAATGGCAGCATCGCGAGTGAGACATGGGCGATCCATCCGGACAATCCACTGTCGGCGTCGGGCAAGACGCACTGGACGCAGACGCTGTCGCGAAATGGATGGTCGGTGCGCACCGAAACATCAGCCGAAATGCGGTCCGACGCGCAAAGCTTCATGGTAAGCGCCAGAATCGAAGCCTATGAAGGCGAGAAACTGGTTTTCGAGCGCTCTTTCGAAGAGAAAATCCCGCGCGCGCTGCTTTGAGCGCTTATGCGGATTGGTCCAATTGCGACGTACGATTTACGCCACGGCATGTCGCATTCGGTCTTGCTTACAGCGTTCCCTTGCGGTCATTATTCTCCTCACAAGAAATGATAAAAAACGACCACAAGGTCGAACCAACAGAGTGAGGAACTCAACATGTCGAACGAACTGGAATTTCTCAGCCGGCGCGTCGCGTCCGGCAAACTGAGCCGTCGTGATTTTCTCGGCCGGGCGGCAGCGCTCGGCGTCACCGCGACCTTCGCCAACTCGCTGCTTTCAAGTGCGGCGCGCGCCGCGGGTCCGGTCAAGGGCGGCACGCTGAAGGCCGGCCTGGTCGGCGGCGAGTCCACCAACAGCCTCGATCCGGCCCTGTTCATGACCCAGGTGCCGTTCGCCTTCGGCAAGATGTGGGGCGAACTGATCGTCGAGCTTTCCCCGGAAGGCAATCTCGAGAACCGCATCGCCGAGGAGATCGGCTCGTCGGACGACGCCAAGGTCTGGACGCTGAAGATCCGCGACGGCGTCGAATTCCACAATGGCAAGACGGTGACCGCCGAGGACGTGGCCGCCACGCTCGAACGCCATTCGGACGAGAAGTCGAAGTCGGGCGCGCTCGGCTACATGAAAGGCATCGAGAGCATCAAGGCCAGCGGCAAGGAAGTCGTGCTGACGCTGAAGGAAGCCAATGCCGACCTGCCCTATCTGCTCAGCGATTACCATTTGATCATCCAGCCCAATGGCGGCAAGGACAAGGCCGACGCCGGCATCTCGGCCGGACCCTACAAGATCACCACCAACGAACCCGGCGTGCGCCATGGCGGCGAGCGGTTCGCCAATTACTGGCAGGCCGACAAGATGGGCCATGCCGACCAGATCGAGATCATCGTCATCAACGACGCCACGGCGCGCACTTCTGCCTTGCAGGGCGGCCAGGTCAACATGATCAACCGCGTCGAGCCGAAGATCGTCGACCTGATCAAGCGGCTGCCCGGCGTTACCATCCGCAACCATGCGGGTCCTGGCCACTACGTCTTCATCATGCATTGCAACACGGCGCCGTTCGACAACAACGATTTGCGCATGGCGCTGAAGCTGGCGATCGACCGCGAGGAGATGCTCGACAAGATCCTCAGAGGCTATGGCTCGCTCGGCAACGACTTTCCGATCAACTCGGCCTATCCGCTGTTTTCCGAGGACATCGAGCAGCGCAAATACGATCCCGACAAGGCAAAGTTCCACTACAAGAAGTCGGGCCATGACGGCGCCGTCCTGCTCAGGACATCGGACGTCGCCTTCCCAGGCGCAGTCGACGCCTCGCAACTGTTCCAGCAGAGCGCGGCCAAGGCCGGCATCACGCTGGAGATCAAGCGCGAGCCGGGCGACGGCTACTGGTCGGAAGTATGGAACAAGCAGCCCTTCTGCGCCTCCTACTGGGGCGGACGCTCGACGCAAGACCAGATGTATTCGACTGCTTACCTGTCGACGGCCGACTGGAACGACACGCGTTTCAAGCGTCCCGATTTCGACAAGATGGTGCTGGCGGCGCGTGCCGAGCTCGACGAAGCCAAGCGCAAGGCGATGTATCGCGACATGGCGATGCTCGTCCGCGACGAAGGTGGCCTGATCCTGCCGATGTTCAACCAGTTCATCGACGCGACGGGCGCCAAGGTCGCCGGCTGGGTCGACGATCCGCATCAGGAGCTGATGAACGGGTACGCTCTGGCAAAGTGCTGGCTCGAAGCCTGAGCCCGGCCTTGCGGATATGTCCTCACCCATCGTGAAACTGGTGGCCCAGCGCATTGCGCTGGGCATTCTCCTGCTGTTGGCCGTATCGGTCCTGATCTTCGCCGGCACCCAGATCCTGCCCGGCGACGTCGCGCAAGCCATCCTCGGACAGTCGGCGACACCGGAGTCGCTCGCCAATCTGCGCGAGCAGCTCGGCCTCAACGATCCGGCCTTTATCCGCTATTTCCGCTGGCTCGGCGGCGTCGTGACCGGCGATCTCGGCACCGCCATGTCAAGCGGGCAGGATATTGCGACGTCGATCAAGGGGCGGTTGTGGAACACGCTGTTCCTCGCCTTCTGGGCGGCGGTCGTGGCCGTGCCGCTGGCGATCATCCTCGGACTGATCGCAGTGCGTTACCGCAATGGCTGGGTCGACAAGCTGATCTCCGGACTGGCGCTTGCTTCGACGTCGTTTCCCGAATTCTTCATCGGTTACGTGCTCGTCTATTTCTTTGCCGTGAAATACCAGATCTTCCCCGGCATCTCGACGGTCTATGACGGAATGCCGTTCGGCGAGCGCATGCAGGCGATCATGCTGCCGGCGGCGGCACTGACGCTGGTGGTGCTCGCCCACATGATGCGCATGACGCGCGCCGCGATCCTCAACGTCATGCAGTCGGCGTATGTGGAAACCGCCGAGCTCAAGGGGCTTTCGGCATTCGCCGTCATTCGCAGGCATGCCTTCCCCAATGCGATTGCGCCGATCATCAACGTCGTCATGCTCAACCTCGCCTACCTGATCGTCGGCGTCGTCGTCGTCGAAGTGATCTTCGTCTATCCGGGCATGGGCCAATATCTCGTCGACCACGTCACCAAGCGTGACGTGCCGGTGGTGCAGGCGGTCGGCCTGATCTTCGCCGCCGTTTATATCAGCCTGAACATCGTTGCGGACATAGCGGCGATCGTCGCCAATCCGCGTCTCAGACACCCGAAATAGGGGAGAGGGCATGCTCGACATAAAACGCATCCCCATCCCTGCGCTGATCGGCCTGGTGCTGACGGCATTGTTCGTGCTGGCGGCGATCTTCGCGCCGTGGATCGCGCCGTACGGCAATGGCGAGATCGTCGGCGACGTCTGGGCACCGATGTCGGCGACACATTGGCTGGGCACCGACAATCTCGGCCGCGACCTCCTTTCGCGCATGATCTACGGCGCCCGCGTCACGCTGTTCATCGCGGTGCTGGCCACCGCCCTGTCCTTCTCGCTCGGCGCCATCCTCGGCTTCTCGGCGGCGGTTTTCGGCGGCTGGTTCGACACGCTTATGTCGCGCCTTGTCGATCTCCTGATGTCAATTCCGACGCTGATCATGGGCCTCGTCGTGCTGTCCGTGCTGCCAACCAATCTGGTGACGCTGATCCTGGTCATGGGCATCCTCGACTCGACCCGCGTTTACCGCCTGTCGCGGGCAGTCGCCGTCGACATCAACGTCATGGATTTCGTCGAGGCGGCCAAGCTGCGCGGCGAAGGCAGCATGTGGATCATTTTCCGCGAAATCCTGCCCAACGCGTTGTCGCCGCTGGTTTCGGAACTTGGCCTGCGCTTCATCTATGCCGTGCTGTTCCTGTCGACGCTGTCCTTCCTCGGGCTCGGCGTGCAGCCGCCTAGCGCCGACTGGGGCGGCATGGTCAAGGAAAACAAGGATGGCATCGTCTTCGGCATCGCGGCGGCGCTCATCCCTGCGGCGGCGATCGCCATGCTGGCGATTTCAGTCAATCTGGTCGCCGACTGGGTGCTCAACCGCACGACAAGCCTGAAGGGAGGGCGCGGGTGATGGCTGACCAGCGAGCAAAGTCCGTGCTGCTCGATATCCGCAATCTGCGCATCGAGGCCACGGTGTTCCCGCCAGGCGAGCCGCCCAAGAACATCGTGCTTGTCCACGACGTCTCACTGACGCTCGAGAAGGGCAAGGTGCTCGGCCTGATCGGCGAGTCCGGCGCCGGCAAGTCGACCATCGGCCTGTCCTCGATGGGCTATGGCCGCGGCGGCGTCCGCATCACCGGCGGCGAGGTCATCCTGAACGGCCGCGACATCCTGAAGGGCGGCAAGGAGGGCTTTCGCAAGCTGCGCGGCCGCGAGGTCTGCTATGTCGCGCAATCGGCCGCGGCGGCCTTCAACCCGGCGCACAGGCTGATGGACCAGGTGGTCGAGGCGACGCTGCTGCACGGCACGGCGACACGGGCCGCGGCCGAGAAGCGCGCCGTCGCACTGTTCAAGAAGCTCAGCCTGCCGAACCCCGAAAGCATAGGCGAGCGGTTTCCGCACCAGGTGTCGGGCGGCCAGCTGCAGCGCGTGATGACGGCGATGGCGCTCTGTTCCGAGCCCGACCTGATCGTCTTCGACGAGCCGACCACGGCGCTCGACGTGACGACGCAGATCGACGTGCTGGCGGCGATCAAGGACGCCATCCGCGACACCCATGTCGCGGCGCTCTACATCACCCACGACCTTGCCGTCGTCGCCCAGGTCTCGGACGAGATCATGGTGCTGCGCCACGGCCGGCTGGTCGAATGGGGCGGCACCCGTCAGATCATCAAGGAACCGCGCCAGGAATACACCAATGCGCTGGTCTCGGTGCATGAGATCGAGCACCAGGAACAGAAGCCCGGCACGACGCCGTTCCTGTCTGTCAAGAACATCACCGCCGCCTATGGCCGCAGTCACATCAAGGTGCTGAAGAACGTCTCGGTCGACATCTATCCAGGCCAGACGCTGGCGGTGGTCGGCGAGTCCGGCTCGGGCAAGTCGACGCTGGCGCGCGCCGTCACCGGCCTGTTGCCGCCCGAACAAGGCACCGTCACCTTCGACGGACGTCCACTCGCCAACCGGCTTGCCGACCGGCCGAAGGAGGATCTGCGCCAATTGCAGATGATCTACCAGATGGCCGACGTGGCGATGAATCCGCGCCAGACCGTCGGAACCATCATCGGCCGGCCGCTCGAATTCTATTTCGGTCTGCGTGGAAGGCAACGTGACGCCCGCGTCGCCGAGCTGCTCGACAAGATCGAGATGGGCAAGGGCTTCGTCGACCGCTACCCGGCCGAGCTTTCCGGTGGCCAAAAGCAGCGCGTCTGCATTGCCCGCTCGCTTGCCGCCAAGCCTAAGCTGATCATCTGCGACGAGGTCACCTCGGCGCTCGACCCACTGGTGGCCCACGGCATCCTGAAGCTGCTGCTCGAGCTGCAGAAAGAGGAAAACGTCGCCTATCTGTTCATCACCCACGACCTCGCCACGGTGAAGTCGATCGCCGATTCGATCGCGGTGATGTATCGCGGCGAGGTGGTGCGCTACGGCGCGAAGAGCCAGGTGCTGGCGCCGCCCTTCGACGACTATACAGACCTTCTCTTGTCCTCGGTGCCCGAAATGGAGATCGGCTGGCTGGAGAAGGCGATCAAGGGACGGCGCATGGCAAGCGCCGGGAATTAGACACCCGGTGGCGTTGAATACAAAACTTCTGCTCATCATCCTCGACGGCGTGCCTTACCGCAATTGGCGCCGGCTGATGGGCAATCTCGAAGGCTGGGTGCAATCGGGCGAAGCGCGTGTCTGGAAGATGCGCTCCGTTCTGCCGTCGACCTCAGCCTGCTGCTATGCGTCGATCCATACCGGCGTGGCACCGCAAGTGCATGGCATCCTGACCAACGAGAGCCGGTTCCGCGTCAAGCAACCGGATATATTTTCGGAGGTCAGCAAGGCCGGCGGCAAGACCGGCGCGGTCACTCATTCCTACTGGTCCGAATTCTTCCGGGCCTATCCGTTCGATCTGGTCGAGGACATGGAGTTCGACGAGCCCGGCGGGCCGATCACGCATGGCCGGTTCCACACCATGACCGGCTACAACGCCCGCAACCAGATGACGCCGAGCGACGTCGACCTGTTCGCGACGCTGACCATGCTGACCAGGCGCCACCGCATCGACTACGGCATCCTGCACACCTGCACGCTGGACTCGATGGGCCACCGCTTCGGCCATGACTGCCATGAGATGGATCACGCCGTCTATGCGATGGACGGCATGCTCGCAGCCTTCCTGCCGCGCTGGCGGGAAGCCGGCTACGAGGTCATCGTCACAGCCGATCACGGCCAGACCGATCGCGGCCATCATGGCGGCCATGACGACGAGATGCAGGATTTTGCTCTGTATTATTTCGGACAGGGCGAGGGGCCGGAGGCCGGCACGCTGTTAGACCAGTTGCAGCTTGCGCCGACCGTGCTTGCCCGCCTCGGCGTGCCGGTGCCTGCGACGATGAAGGCCACGCCGTTCCTCGACTGAATGAATGCTGGCCCTCTCTCCTGCAGGCGCCGTGGCGCGATAGGGCAGCGACGCATATGTCGTATCAAAGTTCGAGACAAACCTTGCCAAAGTGCTTTTGGGATTCGTAGTACTTGAAGGCATTGGCGATCTCCTGCAGCGGAAAACCGCGGTCGATAGCTGGCTTCAAACGGTTGGCCTCGATGGCACGAATCATGTCTTCCTGGTCTGCCCTGCTGCCAATAGAAATTCCGCTGATCCTAATCTGATTGGAAAACAGGGCCGGGATCGAAACTTGTCCGGCAAAGCCAGTCAGGACGCCGATCAGGGCGATGTGGCCGCCCATCCTGCAAGCTGTTATCGACTGCGCCAACGTGCCCGGCCCGCCAACCTCGATCACGTGATCGACGCCGCGTCCGTCCGTCAAAATCCTTACCTTCTGGCCCCAATCCGGCACTGCCTTGTAATTGACGACAATGTCGGCTCCAAACCGCTTCAGCTTTTCCAGCTTTTCCTCCGATGAAGAGGTGGCAATAACGCGAGCGCCCGCAATTTTTGCGAATTGCAGCGCGAACAGCGATACACTTCCCGTGCCAAGGACCAGCACCGTATCACCGGGCTTCACCTGGCCGCACACCATCAGGGCTTTCCAGGCGGTAACGCCGGCACAGGTAAGCGTTGCCGCCTCCATATGCGTGAAGTCTGCCGGTGCCCTTGTGAAGGCATGCCAGGGCATGCACACATATTCGCGAGCATAGCCGTCAACATCATCTCCCAATTCGCCCGTCTTATTGGCTGGCGTCGGTTCGCCGGCCAGCCAATGGGGCCAATAGGTGCTGACGACGGCATCTCCGGCCTTGAATTGTTGGACATCGTCTGAGGCCGCAATCACTTGTCCAGCGCCATCGGACAGCGGGATTCGGCCATCGGCGCACGGTTTGTTTCCCAGCGCCACCATGCTGTCGTGGAAATTCAACGAACACGCTCGTATCCTGACAAGCAACTCACCCGGCCCTGGTTTCGGACAATCTTCCTCGACCAGCTTGAGATTTTCCAAGCCTCCCGGCGCTTTCAGCCTAATCAGTCTCATGGAAAGGTCCTTCCGATCGCGCAAGGCTTCATGCGCCTCACCAGTCGCATGGACGATTGACCGCGTCGAACACCGCCATCGGCGACTGATCCACGAGTCGCGGCCGAAAAGCTGTTGTTGGTCATGACTTTCACTTCTTCAGAGGGTTGCGGTTTGCGATCGGGACCTTAGTCGCCCGGCAGCGGACCGGTGAGTTACAAACCTGTCGGGAATCCCCTGTGCGGCGGCGTCGTCCAATGACGCTCCGCCCGAGGCTGAACGACTGCACCTTGAGCCGCCTAGTGGCCGCCATCATGGCGAGCCTGACGGCTGCCTTTTGCTTGGTGCCCCTGACTGAGACTGACCCCTAAAAACGGGGGGCAACGGTATACTCTGGCAACCTTTCCGCTCTTCGGTTAGCCTCCGCAAAAATCCGGGCGGAAAGCGGTGAACCTTTTTGGGCCGATCGGCGACAGAGCAGACAGGAGCCAGGCGGCTCGACCGGCCATGACGGCAGCGACGGAAACCGACCGCGCGCTTGTCAGCCGGGTCGCGAAGGGCGACCGTGCCGCCGTGCGGCTCCTGTTCATGCGCCACCACGCGCGGGTCTACCGCTTCGTGGTGCGCCAGACGGGATCGGAAATGATGGCCGATGATATCGCCAACGAGGTGTTTCTCGAACTCTGGCGCCAGGCGCCAGGCTTCGAGGGGCGCTCGGAAGTCTCGACATGGCTGCTCGGCATCGCCCGCTTCAAGGCGCTGTCGTCGCTGCGCAAGAAGAAGGAAGACCGGATCGACGACGATGACGCGGCCCAGGTCCCAGACAGCGCCGACACGCCGGAAGTCGTCACCATGAAGGAAGACAAGGGCGCCGCTTTGCGGCGCTTCGTCGATGCCTTGCCGGAAGAGCACCGCACGGTGATCGACCTTGCCTATTACCACGGACAGTCGGTGACCGAGATCGGGGAGGTGCTCGGCATCCCGGTTGCTACCGTCAAGACCCGGATGTTCTACGCCCGCAAGAAACTCGGCGAGGCGCTCAAGGCCGCCGGTTACGACAGGGGGTGGCCATGAGCGCCGCTGAAAAGATGTCGCGCCGCGATGAAATGGAAACGCTGCTGCCGTTCTATCTGAACGGCTCGCTGGAAGGCTCGGAACTCGAAGCCGTCGAGGAATGGCTGGCTTCCGATCCGGCGGCGCTTGCCGCACTCGGCGAGGCCGAAGCCGAATTCTCCAGCACCGCTGCATCCAATGAGGCGATCCGCCCGCCGGCCGATGCGCTCGGCCGCTTCACCCGGGCGCTCGACGCCGAAGCCGGCCCCGTGCGCGCGCCGGCGACATCGTCCTGGCTGGCGCAGGTGTGGGGCCGCTTCATGGCGGTGCCGGCCGGCGTCGCCTGGGCTGCGGCGGCAGCACTGCTTGCCCTCGTCATGGTGCAATCGGTTGTTCAGCCAGGCGGCAAGGACGGCGATTTCGAAATTGCCGGCCAACAAGGCGATCTGACGAAAATGCCGTTCGCGCTGGTGACGTTCAAGCCGGATGCGAAGATGGCCGACATTGTCGCTTTTCTTGGCGAACACCAGCTGAAGATTGCCGGCGGGCCGACCGCCGACGGTGTCTTCCGCCTTGGCATCCCGGCCGCAACCGCAGCCGATTATCAAAAAGTGCTTGCTCTTATTGCCGCCCAGCCTTTCGCGGAGGCTGTGGTCGAGGGAAGGAGACCGGTTGATGGCGGCTAGGGCGGTCATTGGGTTTGCGGCGCTCCTTGTGGCGGCGATGACGCTCGCCGCCGCGCCCGCTTTGGCGCAGACCAATGATCCAAACCTCACCCAGACGGAAATCGACTGCCTCAACCGGGCGACGGCGGCGGCCGACTGTATCGAGGACGATACAAGAGACGGCAGCGGCGAAAAGCCCGGCGCTGGTTCCGCCGCGACAAATGCGGTCGTTCTTCCTGCGCTGATCGTTGACCTGTTTCCCAACCCGGTCGGCGGCGGCCAAGCTCCGCTGCCGACGCCCGATCCACGCCGCAATCCGGCCGGTCGGGCACTGCCGCCGCAGGCCGCCGGTGCGCCTGCGATACAGGCCGCCGCGACGGGCGGTCCGATCGTTTCGCCCAGCGATCTCGTCGCGGCCGAGCCGCCGCGCGCCGTCATCGGTGATTTCGTGCCCGACGAGGTGCTGGTGACGGTAGACGGCGACGCCGTCCAGCAGATCGCCGCCTCATTTGGCCTCGAGGTGCGCTCGCAGCGCCAGTCTCTGCTGCTCGGCACCACGCTGGTGCGCTTCGGCATTCCCGATGGCCGACCGGTCGGCGTCGTGCTGGCGCAGCTTGCCGCCGACGGCCGCACCATGCGGCGCGAGCCCAACCATATCTACTCGCTGCAACAGGCAGCCAGCATCGTCAATTATGCCTTCGAGCGCATCGCGCTGGATTCGAAAGCGGCCAGCGGCGAGAATGTGCGCGTCGCCGTCATCGACACCGCCATCGACGATGCCAATCCAGCACTCTCCGGCGTCATCGTCGATCAGTTCGACGCCATGCCCGATGTGCCGATCGAGGCGCGCGATCATGGCACCTCGATCGACGGCCTGATCGCCGGCGTCGGCGCGCTCAAAGGCATGGCGCCGGGCGCGAAAATCTACCATGCCCGAGCTTTCGAGGGCGGCAAGTCGACCATGGACATCATCCTGTCGGCGCTCGACTGGGCGGCAAGCCAAGATGTTCGCATCATCAATATGAGCTTCGTCGGACCGAAGAACGACCTGCTCGGCATCGCCTGCCGCAATGCTCGCGCCTTGGGCATCGTGCTGGTCGCCGCCGCCGGCAACAACGGGCCGAAGGCGCCCTACGGCTACCCCGCCGCCTTCGACGGCGTCATCGCGGTGACGGCCACTGATGCCAAGGACGGGCTGATGCAGCAGGCTAATCGTGGCGCCTACGTCTTCCTCTCCGCTCCTGGCGTCGAGATGGTGGCGCCGAGCGGCGCCGGCTCGGATGTGGTCACCGGCACCTCATTTGCCGCAGCCATTGTGACCGGCGCGATCGCCAATCTGTTGCATGCCGCGCCCGATCGTTCCGCCGACTGGGTCGAGAAGGCATTGGCCGGCACGGCCAAGGATCTCGGCCCCAAGGGACGAGACAATGATTTCGGCTATGGTCTGCTGGACACCAAGGCGGCCGCGGCAGCGAAGGAATAGGCGTAGGCTTAAACGCTTCTGCTTTTATGCACATCGAAACTCAATCACTGGCTGCCACCAGCGCCCGAGATTGGTGGAACTTAGACGTTCGAGCTGACTGCCGGATCGGCTTGGCCATGCCAAAACCCGTCAAATAGTTCGAAAACTGGCTAGTTCGTTTCATTGGCGGCTGATGCCCGCTGGGCAAGTGGCCCTTTTAGGGTCACCAGAGGTGCTACTTGAGCAAATCTAGCCGACGCAGGTCCGTAGCAGCACTTGCGCAAGAGATCATCGGTTCAGGGCAGCGGGATCGGCTTGTCACTGAGTGTGCGCAAGTAGGCGATCATGTTGACCCGTTCGGTCTCGTCCGGGACACCGGGAGTCTCCATCTTGACGCCCGGCGTGGTGAGCATGGGCTCGAAGAGAAATCTGTTCAGGTCCTCGTACGTCCATACACCCTCCCAGCCCAGCAAGGCCTCGGAGTAACGCATATCTGCCATGGATGCCTTGTCGCGGCCGACGACGCTCCACAAGTTCGGTCCTATTTTGTTCCCTCCCTGTGGCTCGGCTTCGTGGCAAGTAGTACACCGGCGGGTGTATTCGGTTCGGCCTTTCTCGACATCGGCAGAAGCCAACTTCATTGATATTGGCGCTGGCGTTGGCAAGACGACGCCATGCGCCAAGAGATAGTCGGCAATTTCGCGTTGCCCCCTGTTTTTTGCCAGATGGAGCGGCGTCTTGCCGTGCATTGCCTTCGCATTCACGTCCGCTCCGGCCTCGACCAGTGCCTTCACGCAGTCGAAACAATCGAGAGTGACGGCGACATGAAGGGCGAATTCGCCATCACGATCGGAATTTGGATCCGCGTCCCGCTCTAGCAACAGGTTTAACAGATCGATCTTGCCTGTTCCGACAGCCGCCATCAGTGCGGGACCACCAGTCGTCTGGGCGTTGACGTCCGCACCACGTTCTATGAGCAGTTTTGCCGCTTCGATGTGGCCCATAAAGACCGCGAGATAGAGCGGCGTTGCGCTTCCATCACTCTCATCTACATCAGCGCCCGCATCGAGCGCTGCTGTGATCGCCGCGACATCGCCCTCCATGGCGGCATCGTGGATGGCGGCGGCTTGCGATACAATCGGAATGTGCAAAAGCAGCAGTGGAATGAGAAGCAAGGACACGCGCATTTGGCATCTCCCAAGGCAAACCGCAGTAAGCGTCACGGTTTCAAGACGGCAAAAGTATACCACGAATGCCTGATCGCAACCACGCCCACCGATGGCTCAATGGTGACAGCCCTTGAAAGAAAGACCGGCCATGTCCTTACTAGCCGTCTGGTAACGGGCCCAACGGTGCCATCCGAGGTCAACTTGCGCCGTCGCGCAAGTGACGTGGATGACTGGATCGAACTCGTCGCTCAGAATGATTTGGCTTCGACCCCCCTAACCCGGCGCGCCGGCGACCGATCCCCTGATCACCAGATCGACCGGCCAGACTTCGCCGCGGGCGCCCTCCTCCAGGCCGGAAATCCGCGCCGCCAGGCGCTCGGCGACGCGGGCGCCGGCCAGGCGGATCGACGAACGCGTCGTCGACAACGGCACCGAAAAATTCTCCGGCTTCAGCCAGGCGAAGACGTCGTCATGGGCGATCAGCGACAGGTCGCCCGGGATGGTCAGGCCGAGATCGCGCACCGCGCGCACGACGCCGAGCGCCATGATCAGGCTGGAGCAGGCGATCGCTGTCGGCGCATCGCTCTGCTCGAGCAACCGTCTGGCGGCGCGGTAGCCGTTCTCCTCGGTCATGGCGAGGGAACAGACATGGCCTTCGCCAAGCACCAGACCGCTCGCTGCCAATGCCCGGCGCACGCCACGCTCGCGGTGGATGGCGAAAGTCTCGCGGTCGTCGCCGTTGATCAGCGCCAACCGCCGGTGACCGAGCTGGACGAGCAGCCGTGCCGCCTCGTGGAAGGCACCCTCATTATCGATGTCGGTGAAAGGGTAGTCGAAATCGAGCCCTTCGCTGCGGCCATGGACGATAAACGGGATGCCGAGCGTGTTGACCAGCGCCACCCGCCGGTCGGCCGGCTTCGGCGAGGAGATGTAGACGGCGTCGACCTGCCGGTTGGCGACAATACGCCGGTAGGTCGTCTCCTGGTCGTCGGCATCGGCCGGGGACAGCGCCAGGTCGAGTTCATGCGAACGGGCATAGTCGCCGAGACCGGACAGGAATTCGACGAAATGCGGGTCGATGTCGACGGCCGTGCCGGTCGGCAAGACATAACCGATCATCCCGGTCTTGCCGGTGGCCAGCCGGCGCGCGCTCGGGTTGGGTCGGTAGCCGTGGCGCTTGGCTGCGTCGATCACCCGCCGGCGCGTTTCCTCATTGACTTCCGGGTAGCCGTTCAGCGCGCGGCTTACCGTTGTCTGCGAAAGCGCCAGCATGTGGGAGAGCTGTTTGAGGTTCACCGGAGGCCTCCAAGCCTCAAAGCGCTTTAACTATGGATCGGCCTAGCCGCTACGGGCAGCCCTACCTGATGCAAAGACCATAAGCACCGTTTCCGACCAGTTTGAAGCAAAATATGCTGCCGCAGCGCCAAAAAAGCATGCTGCAGCGCACTTTAGTTGCTCTTATATCGCGAAAATTAAATCGATTAGCACGCGACCCCTCTTGACTCCTGATCGATTCAGTGGCGTGATCGAAAAGACCAAAGCGCTTTGGAAGACTCTTCGAAAGGTTGCGGTTCCTTTCCGACTGAGTCACAGTCCTGCAGCGTCGGCGGACGGAATGGAGGTTCCGTCCGAGTGTTTGTCACCACTGGGAGGGAATACCGATGAAGAAAATGCTTCTGCTGAGCGCCGCCTTTGTCGCGCTCGCCCTGGGCGCGCCGGCGCAAGCCGAACTGAAATTCAAGCCGGGCGAAGATCCCCGCTTCAACTGGGCGAATTACGAAGACCTCAAGAAAGTCGACCTCAAGGGCGAGACGCTGTCGATCTTCGGGCCATGGCGCGGCGAGGACGAGGGGCTCATCCGCACCGTTCTCGACTATTTCTCGGAAGCCACCGGCGCCGAGATCAAATACTCCTCGTCGGAAAATTACGAACAGCAGATCGTCATCGACACGCAGGCCGGCAGCCCGCCCAACATTGCCGTGCTGCCGCAGCCGGGCCTGATCCAGGACCTGGCGTCCAAGGGCCTGCTGACGCCGCTCGGCGACGACACCGCCAACTGGATCAAGGACAATTACGGCGCCGGCCAGTCATGGGTCGATCTCGGCACCTTCAACGACAAGGACGGCAAGCCGGGCTTCTTCGCCTTTCCCTACAAGGCCGACGTGAAATCGCTGGTCTGGTACTCGCCTGACAATTTCGAGGAAGCCGACTACGAGGTGCCGAAGACGCAGGAAGAACTCGCCGAGCTCGAAAAGAAGATCATCGCCGACGGCGGCACGCCATGGTGCATCGGGCTCGGTTCGGGCGGCGCCACCGGCTGGCCGGCGACCGACTGGGTCGAGGACATCATGCTGCGCACCCAGACGCCCGAAACTTACGACAAGTGGGTGAAGAACGAAATTCCGTTCAACGATCCCGCGGTGGTCAATGCCATCGACATTTTCGGCAAGATCGCGACCGACGACAAAATGGTCGACGGCGGCGCCAAGGCGGTTGCCGCGACCGACTTCCGCGACAGCCCGAAAGGCCTCTTCTCGGTGCCGCCGAAGTGCTATCTGCATCATCAGGCGTCATTCATCCCGACCTTCTTTCCGGAAGGCACAGAGATCGGCCAGGATGCCGACTTCTTCTACTTCCCACCTTACGCCTCTAAGCCTGACCTCGGCACCCCGGTGCTCGGCGCCGGCACGCTGGCCATGATCACTAAAGATAGCAAGGGTGCCCGCGCGTTCATCGAATTCCTGAAGATGCCGCTCGCCCATGAGATTTGGATGGCCCAGGGCGGTTTCGTGACGCCGCTCAAATCGGTCAACAAGGATGCCTATGCCAGCGACGCGCTGAAGAAGCAGGGCGAAATCCTTGCCGAAGCCTCAACCTTCCGCTTCGACGGATCCGACCTGATGCCGGGCAAGATCGGCGCCGGCGCCTTCTGGACCGGCATGATCGATCTTGTCGGCGGCAAGTCCGCGCAGGATGTCGCCACCGACATCCAGAAGAGCTGGGACGCGATCAAGTAGGCGTCCCCGGCTGAACGTGCGGACTACCGATCCTGAATGGATCCGGGCCTCAATGGCCCGGATCCGACCGGCGGCCCGCGCCGCACCGATTGTCACGAGTACAACGACATTCCAGCTTGGAGTGCGATCAGCAATGGTGGAAACCGGTTTGCGTTCGATCGCTCTCAACAACTGAATCGGCCCATGATCCCGTCGCCAAAGCCATTCTCGACTGGCGGATCATGCGCAGAGGGAGGGACCCGTGGCGGCTCAGATTTTCTCGGCCATAACAGTCATCATCGTCGGCGTCGGCGGCTGCGTCGCCTATTTCTGGGGCGCCAACAAGCTGGTGGACATCATCTTCCCGTCGCGTGGCGTCGCAGGTGCTGCGGCCATCGACAATTTGCGCCGGCAGGGGATGATCCGGCCGTGGCTGTTCGTCGGCCCGGCCATGATCATCCTCACCATCTATTTGATCTACCCGGTGGTGGAGACGCTCAGGCTGTCGTTCCTCGATCGCGGCGGCGCCAACTTCGTCGGCTTCGCCAACTATGAATGGGCGCTCGGCGACCGCGAGTTCCGCACCTCCATCCTCAACAACATCATCTGGCTGGCGGTCGTGCCCGCCGCCTGCACCTTCCTCGGGCTGATCATCGCCGTCCTCACCGACAAGATCTGGTGGGGCACCATCGCCAAGAGCCTCATCTTCCTGCCGCTGGCCATCTCCTTCGTCGGCGCCAGCGTCATCTGGAAATTCATCTATGAGTATAGAGGCGCCGGCCAGACGCAGATCGGCTTGCTCAACGCCATCATCCAGTATTTCGGCGGCCAGCCGCAGGTCTGGATATCGCTGCCGTTCTGGAACAATTTCTTCCTGATGATCATCCTGATCTGGATCCAGACCGGCTTTGCCATGGTCATCCTGTCCTCAGCCTTGCGGGGGATTCCCGAAGAGACGCTGGAAGCGGCCGTCATCGACGGCGCCAATCCGTTCCAGATCTTCTGGAAGATCATGGTGCCGCAGATCTGGGGCACGATCGCCGTCGTCTGGACCACCATCACCATCCTGGTGCTGAAGGTGTTCGACATCGTGCTGACCATGACCAACGGCCAATGGAATAGCCAGGTGCTGGCCAATCTGATGTTCGACTGGATGTTCCGCGGCGGCGGTGATTTCGGCCGTGGCGCGACCATCGCCATCATCATCATGATCGCGGTCATTCCGATCATGGTCTGGAACATCCGCCAGGCGAACAAAGAGACGGGAGGACATTGAGATGGCCGTGGCGACCGGAAAGTCTTTTGCCAGCCGTTTCGGCGTCCATATCGCCGTCTTCATCTTCGTCGCGATCTGGACCATCCCGACCCTCGGCATTCTCGTCTCGTCGCTGCGCGACAAGGATCAGATCATCGCCTCGGGCTGGTGGAACTCGTTTGCCAGTTCCACCCAGACGGAAGCGGGCCGGCTGCCGCCCGCCTCGGCGCAAGTCGAGAAGGACGGCAAGTTCGTCCTCGAGGGCAACATCTTCGGCGAGGATGCGGCCCGCGACATCAGCGCCTTCGGCGTCAAGTCGGCGGCGCCGACGCAATATCCCGCCGGCACGACAGCCGATCTCGGCGACGGCGAGACCTTGCAGCTCAACGCCGACGGCAGTTTCGTCATGACCTCAACGAAGCCCTTCGAGGGCATGCGCGGCCAGCGCGTCTACTACGCCTCGTCGGCGCCGCCGAAGTTCACCACCGACAATTACAATACGGTGCTGTTTTCGGAGGGCATCGGCCGCTCGTTCATTAATTCGCTGACCGTCACCATCCCGGCGACTGTCATCCCGATCCTGATCGCGGCGTTCGCGGCCTATGCGCTGGCCTGGATGCGCTTTCCCGGCCGGGCATTGCTCATCGCGGTTATCATCGGCCTCCTGGTCGTGCCGCTGCAAATGTCGCTGATCCCGCTGCTGAAGCTCTACAACGGCGTCGGCAGCTTCTTCGGCGTGCCGTCGAAAACCTATCTCGGCATCTGGCTGGCGCATACCGGCTTCGGTCTGCCTTTCGCTATCTATCTCCTGAGAAGCTACATTGCCGGCCTGCCGCGCGAAATCATGGAATCGGCGCGCATCGACGGCGCCAGCGATTTCGAGATCTTCGTCAAGATCGTGCTGCCGCTGTCGTTCCCGGTGCTGGCCTCCTTCGCCATCTTCCAGTTTCTGTGGGTGTGGAACGACCTGCTGGTTGCGATGGTTTTCCTCGGCACTGAGGGCGACCAGATCGTGCTGACCGCCAAGCTCAATGCGTTGCTCGGCTCGCGCGGCGGCGACTGGGAGATCCTGACGACATCGGCTTTCATCACCATTGTCGTGCCGCTGATCGTGTTCTTCTCGCTGCAGCGCTATTTCGTCCGCGGGCTGCTCGCCGGCTCAGTGAAAGGTGGTTGAGATCATGCAATCCGCTGTGAAAGCGACGTTGAGCCCCGACCTCGCCGTCGGCCGCGACTGGTGGCGCGGTGCCGTGATCTACCAGATCTATCCGCGCAGCTATCAGGATTCGAACGGCGACGGCATCGGCGACCTCAGGGGCATCATCGCCAGGCTGCCCTATATCGCTGCGCTCGGCGTCGATGCCATCTGGATCTCGCCGTTCTTCAAATCACCGATGAAGGATTTCGGCTACGACGTGTCAGACTATTGCGACGTCGATCCGATGTTCGGCACGCTGGCCGATTTCGATGCCTTGACCGCCGAGTCGCACAGGCTCGGGCTCAAGGTGATGATCGACGAGGTGCTGTCGCATACGGCCGACATCCATCCGTGGTTTAGGGAAAGCCGCTCGAGCCGCACCAATCCCAAGGCAGACTGGTATGTCTGGGCCGACGCCAAGCCCGACGGCACGCCACCCAACAACTGGCTGTCAATCTTCGGCGGCTCTGCCTGGCAGTGGGACACCAGCCGCCAGCAATATTACCTGCATAATTTCCTGGCCGAGCAGCCCGATCTTAATTTCCACAGCCGCGCCGTCCAGGACGCGCTGCTCGATGTCACCCGCTTCTGGCTGGAGCGCGGCGTCGACGGTTTCCGCCTCGACACCATCAACTTCTATTTCCACAGCCAGGGCCTGGAGGACAATCCGCCGCTGCCGCCCGAAGAACGCAACGACCAGACTGCTCCTTCCGTCAACCCTTACAACTACCAGGATCACCTCTACGACAAGAGCCGCCCCGAAAACCTCGGCTTCCTCGAGCGCTTCCGCGCCCTGCTCGACGAATATCCGGCGACAGCGGCGGTCGGCGAAGTCGGCGATTCGCAACGCGGGCTGGAGGTGGTGGCGGCCTATACCGCCGGCGGCAAGCGCGTGCACATGTGTTATTCGTTCGACTTCCTGGCGCCCGAAAAAATCAGCGCGGCCAAGGTGCGTTCGGTGCTGGAAGCCTTCGGCAAGGTCGCCAGCGACGGCTGGTCGTGCTGGGCGTTCTCCAACCACGACGTGATGCGCACTGCCTCGCGCTGGGCGGCCGGCGAAGCCGACCAGACCGCCTATCTCAAGGTGATCTCGGCGCTGCTGATGTCGCTGCGCGGCTCGGTCTGCATCTATCAGGGCGAGGAGCTTGGTCTTGGCGAAGCGGAATTGCAATTCGAGGATCTGCGGGACCCCTACGGCATCCGCTTCTGGCCGGAATTCAAGGGCCGTGACGGCTGCCGCACGCCGATGGTCTGGGATGGCGCCGACAGCAATGGCGGCTTCTCCAAGGCAAAGCCATGGCTGCCCGTGCCCGCCAAGCACCTTTCGCAAGCGGTCGATGTGCAGCAGGGCGACGACAGCTCGCTGCTTGAACACTACCGGCGCTTTCTCGCCTTCCGCCGTTTGCATCCGGCGCTGGCCAAGGGCGATATCGACTTCATCGAAAGCGAGGGCGATACGGTCGCCTTCACGCGCCGCGATGGCAACGAGCAGATCGTCTGCGTCTTCAATCTCGGCAGCCGACCGGCGGAAGTCAATCTCGGCGGACGCTCGCTGCAGCCCTTGCCGGGGCACGGGTTTTCGGGACAGACTGGCGCCGGCTCTATCCGCCTCGGCGGCTACGGCGCCTGGTTCGGGCGCATCGACTGAGTTTGCAATTCACTGGAGGGAACCCATGGCCGATGTCACGCTAAGGCAAGTGAAGAAATCATACGGCAATCTCAACATTCTCCACGGTATCGACCTCGACATAAAGTCGGGCGAGTTCATCGTCTTCGTCGGCCCTTCGGGTTGCGGCAAGTCGACCTTGCTGCGGTCCATCGCCGGGCTTGAGGAAATCACCTCCGGGGAGCTCAAGATCGCCGGCGAGGTGGTCAACGACGTGCCGCCGTCGAAGCGGGGCATCGCCATGGTGTTCCAGTCCTATGCGCTCTATCCGCACATGACCGTCTACGACAACATGGCGTTCTCGATGAAAATCGGCAAGGAGAGCAAGGCCGAGATCGACAAGCGGGTGCGCCAAGCGGCGGAAATCCTGCAGCTGACCAAATATCTCGACCGCTTGCCCAAAGCGATGTCGGGCGGCCAGCGCCAGCGCGTCGCCATCGGCCGCGCCATCGTGCGCAACCCGAAGGTCTTCCTGTTCGACGAGCCGCTGTCGAACCTCGACGCGGCACTGCGCGTCGCCACCCGCATCGAGATCGCCAAGCTCAAGGAGTCGATGCCTGCCACAACAATGATCTACGTGACCCACGACCAGGTCGAGGCGATGACGCTGGCCGACCGCATCGTGGTGCTCAAGGACGGCCATATCGAGCAGGTCGGCACGCCGATGGAGCTCTACAAGAAACCCGGCAATCTGTTCGTCGCCCAGTTCATCGGCTCGCCGGCAATGAACATCCTGCCGGCGACGATCGACAAATCAGGCAACCCGACCATCGTCAGCCATGTCGGCGGGCGCAAGGCGACGGTGCCGATCGCCACGCCGGCCTCAGCGAAGGGCGCTTCGGTGAGCTTCGGCGTGCGGCCGGAGGATCTGATGATCGCTAGCGGCGCGGATTATCTTTTCGAGGGAACGGTGGATTATGTCGAGCAGCTCGGCGAGGTCCAGCTCGTCTATGTCGACATCGGCCGCGCCGACCTGCCGCTGGTGACCAAGCTGCCCGGGAATGTCGAGGTCAAGCGGGGTGCGACGCTGCGGTTGAGTGCCGATGCCGGCGACCTGCATATTTTCGATACCGACGGGCGGTCCTTCACGCTTCACGAAGCGGAAGCAAAGGCGGCCTGAGAACGGCAGCAAGACTGCCGGGTATAAGCAGTTTGGCGAAGCCAAAAACAAGAGCGGCGGGCAAAGCCCGCCGCTCTTGCGCGTTCAGGTCGCTGTTAGAGCGACGTGCGTCCAAGTGGACGCACAAAGTACGCTCTAACACTTTGAACCTACGCATCGTGCTTTCCGAAAATCGATTCCGATTTTCGGACCGATGCGCTAGCGGCCGAACAGGTTCCGGTCGCTGCCCTGCGGGGCGGACTTCTCTACGTCGCCCGACGAATTGAGCAGCTTGTAGACCGGCGAGCCGGTGTTGCGTACCGAAGACGTCTGCGTGTTGTCGACGTTGACGGTCGCCTGCTTGTTGATGTCGGTCCCGCCAACATTGTCGTTGTTGGCAAAGGCGCTGCCGGCAGCAAGCAAAAGCGCGGCGGCGGTAAGAACGATCTTCTTCATTTCAGTGCTCCTGGATTTTCGTATCCCATCAGCGCGGCAGGCAAATGCCGCCGCTGCTGTTGGAACTGGCTGTTAGTTGTTGCCGAAGAGGTTACGGTCGCTGCCGTGGACGGGTTTCTCGTCGGCCGGAACCGGATTCTGCGCCGAAGCGGAATTCTGAACCGAAGCCGTGTACGAGTTGTCGGCCGCAGCGGCCGGCTGGTTGGCGCCGTTCGATCCATAGTTGTCGCTACCGGCAAAAGCGCTGCCGGAGATGGCCAGAATGGCGGCGGTGGCAAGAACAATCTTCTTCATTTCCAATACTCCTGAATTTCTAAAGATCCCCAGCGGCGGACCTGCCGCCGCTCTGTCTTCTTGTTTGACCATGATCTTTTCCGAAAACCGGTTTCCACTTTTCGGGATCATGGTCTGGGATCAGCTGTTAGTTGTTACCGAAAAGGTTGCGGTCGGCGCCCTGGACGGCGGGCTTTTCAGCGTGAGCCGGCTTCTGAATGGAAGCCGTGTACGAGCTGTCGACCGCAGCGGTCGGCTGGTTGGCGCCGTTGGACCCATAATGGTCGCTGCCGGCAAAGGCGCTGCCGGTGATGGCCAGAACGGCGACGGCAGTAAGAGCAATCTTTTTCATTTTTGGTACTCCAGTATCTTAGTTTTCCGTCCGGCTAGCGGCGTGTCTTGGAAGGAATTCGCGTCGTTCGGACAGCCCCGATGTGGGAAGGCCATCCCGCAGATTCCAATCACGAAGTTGTTCCGTGTGGACCAAGAATCTACACCTTGAAATTGTACCAGACGCTTCTACAGGCGTTGCTTTATCTTTTATTTTCAATGGCTTATGCCAAAGTCGCCATTTGACGATTTGACGGATTGGCGGACCTGCGTTCACAGCGTCATGCACGCATTGTCAACAGAAACGAACCGTTCGGTTCGATTTTAGAAGCGGCTAATAGTCACTTTTGGAAACTGTTAACCTTCTTTGCCTCCGCCGCGGGTCGGAATTCGATGTCACGGCGGCCGACAATGGTGGCCGAAAAAATGGGTTTCAGCCCTGCAATTACCAACCTGCACGTTTCGCGGGCCGTGTCGCGCCGCATGGATACGATGTCGCTTTCATGCCGACAGTCAGCTGGCCGTCATGATTAGATGACGCCATCTCAGGTGCCGCTTGGTGACGACGAAGCGGAGAATTGGGAAGCCGGTCAAATCCCGGCGCTGCCCCCGCAACGGTGGTGGAGTTCAAGTCGCAACGGGAGACCACTGGGCCACAAGCCTGGGAAGGTGTCGCGACTGTCCGCAAGGACACTCCAGAGCCCGGAAACCAGCCCGAGGTGTCTAGACTCGACTGATCGCGGTGGGCGGTCAAGAGGTGGATGATGCATGTCTGGCCTGTCGCCGGCGTGCAAGCGATCCTTCCTCAATCACCACCAGTTCAGTCTTTGGAGCGACATGCGTCCATCTGGACGCATAAAGTACGCTCCAAGACTTTGAATTGCGCATCGTGCTTTCCGAAATCGATTCCGATTTCAGGCCGATGCGACGGCTATGAGGACAGGACATGGATTCGCGCAACGACATGCTGAGGCTCTTGCACGGCCGCAGGCAAGGCTATTCGCTCGAGCAGCCCTTCTACACCGATCCCGATTTCTTCAAGCTCGACATGGAGCTGATCTGGTATCGCGATTGGCTGTTCATCGGCCACGATTGCGAGTTGCCGAAGCCGGGCAGCTACATCACCGCCCAGATCGGCGACTATCCGGTCGTGCTGGTCCGCGACCAGCAAGGCAAGATCAATGCCTTTCACAATTCCTGCCGGCATCGCGGCAGCCGCGTCTGCAACGCCGACAAGGGCACGGCGGCAAAGCTCGTCTGCCCCTATCACCAGTGGACCTACGAGCTAGACGGCCGGCTCTTGTTCGCCCGCCAGATGGCGGACGGCTTCGACAAGCGCCAGTTCGGCCTCAAGCCGGTGGCTTGCGAAAGTGTCGGCGGCTACATCTTCATCTGCCTGGCCAAGGAGCCCGCCGATTTCGCGCCGATGCGCGCCATGATCGAGCCTTACCTGCTGCCGCACCGGCTGCGCGAGGCAAAGGTCGCCTTCGAATCGACCATCGTCGAGAAGGGCAATTGGAAGCTCGTCTGGGAGAACAACCGCGAGTGCTATCATTGCGCCGGCAATCATCCGGAACTGTGCAAGACATTCCCGGAAGCGCCGACCGTGACCGGCGTGCAGGGCGCCGACAGCGATCCTGAGATGCTGGCGCACTGGGCGAAATGCGAGGCGGCGGGCCTGCCGAGCAAATTCCGCATCGATCCGGCCGGGCAATACCGCGCCACCCGCGCACCGCTGCTGCGCGACGCTGTCAGCTATACGATGACGGGAAGACGCGCCGTGAAGAAGAACCTTTCCGACAGCGTTTCGATCGACCGTGTCGGCTCGCTGCTGCTCTATCACTATCCGACGACCTGGAACCACATCCTCGGCGATCATGCGGTCACCTTCCGCGTGTTGCCGATCAGCGCCACGGAAACCGCCGTGACAACCAAATGGCTCGTCCATAAGGACGCGGTCGAAGGCGTCGATTACGACCTTGCCGAACTCACCCATGTATGGACCGAGACCAACGACCAGGACCGCCGCATCGTCGAGGAAAACGCCTTCGGCATCCTGTCGCCGGCCTATGAGCCCGGCCCTTATTCGGAACTGCATGAGGGCGGCGTCATCCAGTTCGTCGAATGGTACGCCTCCTTCATCGGGCCGCGCCTAGCCGAGGACGGCCGGCCGGCATTGCGCAGCGTCGCCTGAGAGAAACGTGAAGAGATGAACGCAATGACGGACCTCGGGCTCTACCGCCATCTCGACGAAATGGCGCCCTGGAACGACCGGCTGCAGGTGCTGGAGGTGATCGGCGTCAGCGACGAGGCGCCTGACGTGAAGACCTTCACCTTCCGCTCCGACAACCAGACCTGGTTCCGCTATAAGCCGGGCCAATTCGTGACGCTGGAACTGCCGACCTCCGACGGCCCGCTGATGCGGACCTATACGCTGTCTTCCTCGCCGTCGCGGCCGTTCTCGATCGCGGTGACGGTGAAGGCGCAAGCCGGCAGTCTCGGCACGCGCTGGATGTTCGACAATCTGAAGCCCGGCGTTCACGTGAGGGCCTATGGTCCGACGGGTGACTTTTCGCTGCACAGCCATCCCGCGGCCAAGTATCTGTTCATTTCGGCCGGCTCCGGCGTGACGCCGATGATGTCGATGCTGCGCTGGCTGAACGACTGCGCGCCATGGACCGATGTCGGCTTCGTCAACTGCGCGCGAAAGCCCGAGGAGATCATCTTCCGCAAGGAGCTCGAACTGCTCGGCAGCCGCATGCCGGGTCTGACGCTTGGCTTCATGATCGAGGAACGGTCCAGCCGCGAGGGTTGGTTCGGCCATATGGGCCGGATCGACGCGATACGGCTGCCGCTGCTGGCGCCAGACTTCCGCGAGCGCGAAATCTTCTGCTGCGGCCCCGACCCGTTTATGCGTGCGGTGCGGCAGATGCTGGAGGCCACCGCCTTCGACATGGGCAACTATCATCAGGAGAGCTTTGCGGCCCCGATGGTGGAGGAAATACCGGCCCCGTTCGGTTCGCCGGCAGAGGGTGGGGTCGAAATACCTGCCGAAGCCGCAACGCCAATCCGCTTTTCGCTTTCGGATGTCGATGCCGACTGCGTTGCCGGCCAGACCGTGCTGCAGACGGCGCGCGCTTCGGGCGTGCGCATCCCGGCGGCCTGCGAGTTCGGCCTGTGCGGAACCTGCAAGGTGAAAAAGGTCTCGGGCACGGTCGAGATGAGCCACAATGGCGGCATCCTCGATCACGAGATCGACGACGGCTTCATCCTTGCCTGCTGTTCGAAGCCGCTGACGGCGATCGAGATCGAGGCATGACCGGCGGCCCTAAAGCGCGTCGCGTTTTGACCGGCCTTATGCGACGCGCTTTAGGTTGTTGCGCGACATGCATTAGACCCCGTAGCGCTCGGTGCGGATGAGGCTTGCCGGAACGCCGGCATCGATCAGCGCCTGGGCGGCGGCCGACACGAAGGCATTCGAGCCGCAGACAAAGGCGAACCTTGGCGGCGCGGGCAGCCGCACCATCGACTGCTCTATCATCGCGGCATCGATCCGCCGTGAATAGTCCGCCGGGCGCCGGGCCGGCTCGCGGGTCAGCGCCAACACCAGATCGAAGCCGTCCCGGCGATCGTGGAAGTCGATCAGCTCGTCGCGAAAGATCACCTCGTCCCAGATCCGTGCGGAAAACACCAGCGTGGCAGGCACCGCCGATTTGCGTGCGGCGCGATGGCGGATCATCGCCATCAGCGGCACCACGCCCGACCCGCCGCCGACCAGCAGAAGCGGGCCGCCGTCACTGTCGGACCAGACAAAGTGTCCGCCGAGCGGGCCGCGCAGCTCGACCTCGTCGCCGACTGCCGCGACCTCGTGGAAGAACGGCGAGACCTCGCCATCATCGAGCCTTTCGATCGCCAGCTCGATCGTCTCGCCGGCTTCCGGCGCCGAGGCAATGGAGTAGGAACGGCGCGCCTGATAGCCATCCGGCGCCGTCAGCCTGACATCGACATGCTGCCCGGCACGATAGGCGAAGGGCCGTGACGGCCGGAGAAAAAAGCTGGTGACGCGCGGCGTGCGCTTTTCGATGCGGGTGATGGTCACCGTCTGCCAGGGCGACTGCGCCGCCGGCCCGTCGCTCATGGATCGCCCGTATAGCGCTGCTCGCGCCACGGGTCGCCATAGATATGATAGCCACGCAGTTCCCAGAAACCCGGCTCGTCGCGCTCGGTGAACTGCAGCCCGTTCAGCCATTTGGCCGACTTCCAGAAATAGAGATGCGGAACCAGCAGCCGCGCCGGGCCGCCATGGTCCGGCGTGATCGGCTTGCCTTCGTAAAGCAGCGCCACCATCGCCTTGCCGGCGGTGAGGTCCTTCGTCGGCACATTGGTGGTGTAGCCGTCGAAGGACAGCGCCAGCGTGAAGCCGGTCGGCGGCTCGATGCCGGCATCCGCCAGAATATCGTCGACCAGCACGCCTTGCCACGCCGTGTCGAACTTGGTCCATGCGGTGACGCAATGAATGTCGCGCGTCATCTTGGTCAAAGGCAGCGCGTTGAACTCCGTCCAATTCCACTTCTTGATCGGCCGCGGTCCGTGCTTGAGCGTGAACGACCACTCCTCGGTGCGCACACGCGGCGTCGGCCCGGCCGACAGCACCGGGAACCCTTGCTCGAGATACTGCCCCGGCGGGATGCGCGCATCCGCATCCGTCGGGGGCTTTCGTCCTGAAGAGAAGCCGCGGGTGACCATCGAGACAATCCATGCAGGTTGAAGCCAACCTGCGCTAGTCTTCTCGAAGATGCTCTGACGGGCAACCGAAATCTTGGCCGCGACCTCGCGCCAATGCGCTTCAGCCGGCGGCGAAGGGCACGGCGACGAAGATCTGCTCGTCGCCCCGTTCGACGAGCAGGAGCACGGACTTCTTGCCAGCCTTTCCGGCCTGCGCGATCGCCTGGTCCGCCTGCCTGGCGTCCCTCACCGGCGCCTGATTGACGGCGATGATGATGTCGCCCGGCTGGATCCCGGAAGCCGAGGCCGCCTTGTCAGGATTGACGCTCTCGACCAGCGCGCCGCGCTGGTTGGGCGCCAGGTTCATCGCCTGTCGGACATCCGGGGTGACGTCCATCAGGCCGAGGCCGATCGCAGGAGCACGAAGGCCTTGCTGTGCGGACGGTGTCTCTGGTCCGCCGCCGGCCGATGCCGTCTCCACATCGTCTCCATTGCGCCCGACATCGACGGAAATCTTCACATTCTGCCCTTTGCGCCAGACACCCAGCGTTTCCGTCTCGCCGGGCGAGACATCGGCAACGGCACGCGACAGGTCCTTGGGATCCTTTATCTGCTGACCGGCGAAGCTGGTGACGACGTCGCCGGTCTCAATCCCGGCTTTTGCCGCCGGCGAGCCGTCGCTGACCTCGGAAACCAGCGCACCGCTGGGCTGACCGAGGCCGACGGCGCTCGCCACGTCGGGCGTCACCGGCTGAATCTGGACGCCGAGATAGCCATATTGGATGGAGCCGCCCTTCATCAGCTTGGCGACCACCTTTTGCGCCTGGTCCGACGGGATGGCGAAGCCGACGCCGACGCTGCCGCCATTCGGCGAAAAGATCGCCGTGTTGATGCCGACGACGTTGCCGCTCACATCCATCAGCGGACCGCCGGAATTGCCGTGGTTGATCGGTGCGTCGATCTGAATGAAGTCGTCAAACGGCCCGCTGTGCAGATCGCGGCCGCGCGCCGAGACGATGCCTGATGTAACCGTGGTGCCGAGGCCGAACGGATTGCCGAAAGCGAGCACCTGGTCGCCCGGCATGAGCTTGTCGGAATCGCCCCATTTGACGGTCGGCAAAGTCTTGTCGGATTTGATCTTGAGGACAGCGAGGTCGTTCTTGGCGTCGCGGCCGACCAGCTCGGCGGGAAGCTCGGTGCCGTCGTCGAGCGTCACCTTGATCGACGTGGCGCCGTCGATGACGTGATTGTTGGTGACGATGGTGCCGTCGGCTGCGACAATGAAGCCGGAGCCGAGCGCCTCTGCGCGAGGCGCCTGCTGCTGCGGCGGGGTCCTGGGGCCGGGCAGCCCCTGGTCGCCGAAGAACTGGCGGAAATAGTCGTCGAACGGTGAGCTGTCGCCGAAGGGAGCAGCGTCGCTCATGGTCTCCGACTGTGCCTTCATGACGGTGGTGATCGTCACCACTGCCGGCTTGTCGGCCGCCACGATCGGGGCGAACGATCCATTGGGCACCGTCATGCCGGTGACGGGAGGGGTCACTGTTTCTGCCAGGGCGCCATTCAGCTTGGGGGCGAGCGGCAGGATGAAAGGGCTGACGATCAATGCGGCGCCCAGCAAGGCGGCGACGCGATGTCTGCGAAGAATGTGGATGGGTGACATGGCCGTTGTCCGGGCGAGAAATTGGTCGGGCACCGTGGCGTTCCGGCTGGGAAACCGCCCATTCGGCGTGTCGAGGGTCGCCTTGCCTGTCTCGCCTGGCAGGCAGCCGACCGATCGACAGCCCCCGCATCTAGGGCGGCGATCGTGGTTTCCAGATGATATTACGAAGATTTAATATAACGGCCTGGCACCGGCCTGCCGGATGGCGCCGAAACCCGAAAACAAAAAACCCGCCTCACCGGCGGGTCGCTGGCGCAATCAGCACCATGCCAAAGTTACTAGCATAACTGCCGGCACAAAGCAAGAACAAAATCACTGAGACCCGGCACAAGAGCATGAACACCTCTGGCCCTGCTTCCGGCGTTGACGACTGGCGAAAGCCGTGGCGGCATCCAATCTCCCCCCTTGCGGAGGAGATCAGCAGCTTCGTCGACGGCGCCTGCCCGCATCTCTTCCCGTCCTGCCGGAGCCTCCTATGCGCCGATCCCGTCAGTCCGCCTGAGATAGCCGTTAGCGAT
Source organism: Mesorhizobium mediterraneum (assembly GCF_002284565.1). Classification (GTDB taxonomy): domain Bacteria; phylum Pseudomonadota; class Alphaproteobacteria; order Rhizobiales; family Rhizobiaceae; genus Mesorhizobium; species Mesorhizobium mediterraneum. The sequence goes on from NZ_NPKI01000015.1 coordinate 175,864, forward strand.
CTCGCGCATCCGTTTGGCGTCGAAGCTCGGGCCGTGGCCGCCATGGCCGATGCGGATCGGCAAATCGAGCAGCCGCTGCATGGTGCGGCGATAGGCTGGTCGGTCGGAGTCCGGCAGGTCGTCGATCAGCATGGCGTCGTAGATGGCGTCACCGGCGAAGAACAGGCCATCGGCCTCATCGAATAGCGCGATCGAATCGGGCGAATGGCCGGGCAGATGCAGCACGCGGAACCGCCTATCGCCGAGGTCGACCAGATCGCCCTCGTCAAGCGTCCGCGTCAGCGGGGCCGGTGGGATTTTGTAATCGGCCGCTTTCCAGCCGGGCGCCGGCAGCTTGGAGACGGCGCCGTCGAGATCGTGGAACATGTGGGCGTAGGTGACCGCTTCGTCCATGCTGTCGAAATGCGCGGCACTCATCCTCGGCCCCGCCCGCGAGGGGAATTCGTGCAGCGAGCCGACATGGTCGAGATGGATGTGGGTGGCGACGACGAGCAGCGGCTTGCCAGCAGGCGTATTGATCTGCGGCGCCAGCGGGCAAATCCCCATGCCGGTGTCGACGAGCAGGTCGACGTCACGGCCGCGCAGATGCCAGATGTTGGCGCGCACGAAATCATGCACGAACGGCTCGGCCAGAATAGTCGTATGGGCGTCGACTTCCGTCTTGCTGAACCAGTCAAGCATCAGGAGAGATCCGGCATCAGACGAACGGCTTCCCGACCTTGTATTTTTCGGGGACCAGCCGCTTCAGATAGGCCATGCCCGCATCGGAGAGCTGGTTGACTTCCGGCAGCATGAAATCGTCGGGCATGTGGCGCGTCTTGCCGGCGACGTTTTTCAGCGGCACTTTCCTCAGCACGGTTTTCTTGCCGTCATATTGCAGCGCTACCGATCCGCCGCCCTCCTCCGCCACCTTGACGGCGAAAGCGCCGGCGTCGAAGGCTTCCTGCGCATCGACGGCGCTGATGGCGCCGACATAGCCGCGCGGCATGTAGCCAAGCGCATCGACGCGCGCCCGCTTGCCCGGCAATCCTTCAGCCAGCGCACGCTCGAGGGCGGCCGGCAGGTCGCTGCCCGACAGCTTGACGTTGCCATGTGCATCGCGCTCCAGTTTGTCCGGCGGGACGAGGCTTTCGACCAGCGCCTTGCCGTCGGCGGTGCTGACGCCTTCGGAGACGGCAACGATGCAGCGCTTATGGCGATCGAGCGTGGCGCGAACATCGTCGATGAAGGCCGCAGCCGAGAACGGGCGCTCCGGCACATAGACGAGATGCGGGCCGCTGTCGGGGTCAAGCTGCCATGCGGCAGCGGCGGCGGTGAGGAAACCGGCGTGCCGGCCCATGACGATGCCGACATAGATGCCGGGCAGGGCACGGAAATCGAGGTCGACCGAGAGAAAGGCGCCGGCGACGAATTCGGCCGCCGAAATGAAGCCGGGCGTGTGGTCGTTCTCCTCGAGATCGTTGTCGATGGTTTTCGGCGCATGGACGAAAGCCATCTTGCCGCCGGCGGCGTCGGTCAGGATCTGCTGCGTGCCCGACGTGTCGTTGCCGCCGATGTAGATGAAGGCGTCGGCGCCGGCCTTCTTCAGGCCGTTGAGGATGATTTCGCAGTAGGCGGCATCCGGCTTGTCGCGCGTCGAGCCGAGGGCGGCGCTCGGCGTGGCCGCGATCAGCCGCAACCGGTCCTCGGCAATGGCGGAAAGATCGACATAGTTGCCGTCACGAATGCCGCGCACGCCATGGATGGAGCCTAAAACCTTGGCGCCGGGATGCCGCTTGCGGATCTCGAGCGCGGCGCCCACCATCGTCTGGTTGATGACGGCGGTCGGGCCGCCGCCTTGCGCGATCACAAAAGTTCCGGACATGCTTCACGTCTCCCGAGCAGTGGCTTTGCAGGCACATTCGCCTGTCTTGCGAGATCACGCAACGGGAGAGTCGAGCGGCCGCGCCAGCCGCTATGAGGTCAGGCGACGACCGGGAGGGTCAGACGACGACGACGGGGTTCTTCCTAGAGACGCGGCTGTAGAGGTCGATAATGTCCTGATTGATCAGGCGAACGCAGCCCGACGACATCGCCTGGCCGATGCTCCACCATTCGGGCGAGCCGTGGATGCGGTAGCCGGTGTCCTGGCCATTCTGATAGATGTAGAGGGCGCGCGCGCCGAGCGGATTTTCGAGGCCGCCGGGTTGTCCGCCTTGCCATTTCACCAGTTCCGGCTTGCGGGCGATCATCTCGGCCGGCGGCGTCCAGACCGGCCATTCCTTGCCGTACTGGATGTTGGCGCGGCCGGACCAGCGGAAGCCTTCCTTGCCGATGCCGACGCCGTAACGGATCGCGTCGCCGCCGGGCTGCACCAGATAGAGCAGCCGCTCCTGCGAATGGACGACGATGGTGCCGGGCTGCTCGCCGGTCGGGTCGACGACGATCTGGCGGCGGAACTCCGGCTTGACCTTGAGGTAGGGCACTTCCGGCAGCGTGAAGCCGCCATCGGTGACAGAGGCATACATCACACCAGGGCTGGTGATGTTCTTGTCGACGCTGATGCTCGGGCGGATAGGGGTGATCGCGCCGGTGGTGACGCCGTCGAGTTGCAGCGATGGCAAATCGAGCGTCTGGCTGCAGCCGGCAACCCCGAGTAGCGCCAGCGCACCGGCGCCGGACAACACCGCGCGGCGGGAAAGCTGGATTTCGGAAATTTCGATTTCGACGGCGTCGCCATTGTACGGCGGCGTCAGACCTTGCGGCAACTCACGCATGTACCCAAACCCTACGCTATCGGCGGGAAACACGGTCCGGCCGGATCGATGGTATTTTCACCAATCATGGTTGAAAAAGCGTGAAGACGTCTTGCCCTACCTTAACCTCTGGCCGAGCCCGTCGTGCCGTCTATTTCAATGCTGCCCCTTTACATCTTCGCGGGGTCGAGGATTTATCCTCTTCTTTGAGCTCAAGGAGACGAGCATGTCCTTCGAAAACTGGGCCGCCTTTGCCGCGGCCTCGACGATCCTTCTTGTCATTCCCGGCCCGACCATCCTTCTGGTCGTGTCCTATGCGCTCGGCCAGGGCTGGCGCACGGCGCTGCCGATGGCGGTCGGCGTCGCGTTTGGCGACTTCACGGCGATGACGCTGTCGATGCTGGGCATCGGCGCGCTGCTGGCGGCGTCGGCCACCGTGTTCACGGTGCTGAAGGTGATCGGCGCCGGCTATCTGATCTATCTCGGCGTAAAGCTGTTTCGCGCCGGTGGCACGCTCAGGGCCGAGCCGCGCCTGGATGCGGTGTCGTCGGCCAAGATGATGGCGCATGCCTGGCTGGTCACCGCGCTCAACCCAAAAAGCATCACCTTCTTCGTCGCCTTCCTGCCGCAGTTCCTCGACCGGCATGGCGATTTCTGGACGCAGATGCTGATCTTCGAAACCACCTTCCTGGCGCTCGCCTTCGCCAATGCCTTCGGCTATGCGCTGATCGCCGCAAGGGCGCGCAACGTGGTGCGCAATCCCCGGGCGATCCGTATCTTCAACCGCACCGGCGGCACGCTGCTGGTCGGCGCCGGCATCGCCACGGTGGCGATGCGCTCGGGCAATTGAGGACATGACATGGCCGTCAGGGACGCATTCGGCCTGACTTTTTCGGGCGCGACCGAAGCCGGGTTTTCGCCCTACAGCCAAGCTGTCCGCGAACTGCAATGCTTCATCGGCGATCCGGTCGGCTCGGTCGACCGCGCCATCGCCGAGGATCCCGGCTTCGTCATGGCGCATGTGTTCAAGGGCTATCTCTTCGGCCTCGCCACCGAGCGCGAGGCGACTGCTGTGGCCAGGACATGCCACGCGGCGGCGCTGCCGCTTGCCGCCACGACGCGTGAGCAGGCGCACGTCGCAGCACTCGGCCACCTTGCAGCAGGACATTGGCATGAAGCCGCCCGTCTGCTCGAGGATATCGCCATCGAATTTCCGCTCGACGCGCTGGCACTGCAGACCGGGCACCAGATCGATTTCTTCACCGGCAACGCCCGCATGCTGCGCGACCGCATCGGCCGCGCGCTGCCGTCATGGCAGAGCGGCATGCCGGGCTATCACGCCATACTCGGCATGCAGGCGTTCGGGCTGGAGGAAATGGGCGACTATGCGCGTGCCGAAAAGCTTGGCCGCGCGGCAGTCGACATCGAGCCGCGCGACGGCTGGGCGCAGCACGCCGTCGCCCATGTCATGGAGATGCAGAGCCGCCAGAAGGACGGCATCGCTTGGATGCGCGCCAACCCCGAAGCGTGGACGCAAGAAAGCTTCCTGCAAGTGCACAATTGGTGGCATCTGGCGCTGTTCCACTACGATCTCGGCGAGACCGACCAGGTGCTGGCGCTTTATGATGGGCCGATCTACGGCGAGCGCTCGACGCTGGCGCTCAATATGGTCGACGCCTCGGCGATCTTGTGGCGATTGCATCTCGGCGGCGTCGATATCGGCGATCGCTGGGCGGCGCTTGCCGCCAACTGGGCCAAGGCTGGCGCCGGCAACTATGCCTTCAACGATGCCCACGCGATGATGGCCTTCGTCGGCGCCGGCCAAGAAGCGCCGGTTCGCACCTTGCTCGAGGCGCAGCGCGAGGCCATGAACGGCAACGACGACAACGCCGCCTTCACCCGGGACGTCGGCCATCCCCTGACGCTGGCCATCAAGTCGTTCGGCGACGCCAATTATGCCGAGACGGTGCGCCTCATCCGGCCAATCCGGGCGATCGCCCACCGCTTCGGCGGCAGCCACGCGCAACGCGACGTCATCGACCTGACGCTGATCGAGGCGGCGCTGCGTTCCGGTGACCTAGCGTTGGCAAGGGCGCTCGCGGCGGAACGCGCGCTGGCGCGGCCGGACAGTCCGCTGTCGGCACTGATCTCGCGGCGGGCGGCCGATTCGTCGGAGAATTGACCGGAGGCGGATCTTGTCTTAAAAACTGCCAAGTCAGATTTTTTCGAGATCCGAAAAAATTAATGGCATTGGGAGGACACCATGTATCTCGGCCTCGATCTGGGCACGTCGGGCGTCAAGGCGCTTTTGATCGATGCCGGGCAGACCGTCATCGGCTCCGGCCATGCTTCACTCGACGTGTCGCGGCCGCATCCCGGCTGGTCGGAGCAGAATCCCGTCGACTGGATCCGCGCCTGCGAGGAAGCGGTCGCCGAGCTCAAGGCATCGCATCCAGGGCAACTCGCCGCCGTGAAGGGCATCGGCCTGTCCGGCCAAATGCACGGCGCCACCTTGCTCGACGCCGGCGACCATGTGCTGAGTCCCTGCATCCTGTGGAACGATACGCGCAGCCATGCCGAGGCGGCCAAGCTCGACGCCGATCCGCGCTTTCGCAAGCTCACCGGCAACATCGTCTTCCCCGGTTTCACCGCGTCAAAGCTGGTCTGGGTAAAAAACAACGAGCCTGATATTTTCGCCAAGGTGGCAAAGGTCCTGCTGCCGAAGGATTTCCTGCGGCTCTGGCTTTCCGGCGAACACATTTCGGAAATGTCTGACTCGGCCGGCACATCCTGGCTCGATGTCGGCAAGCGAGGCTGGTCAACCGACCTACTTTCCGCGACGTCGCTTGATGAGAAGCAGATGCCGTCGCTGGTCGAAGGCACTGAGAAGGCTGGCGCCTTGCGCAGCGAATTGGCCTCGAAATGGGGGATGCAGGCCGGCATCCCGATCGCCGGCGGCGCGGGCGACAATGCGGCCTCGGCCTGCGGCATGGGCACTGTCGGAGCGGGCCAGGCCTTCGTCTCGCTTGGCACGTCAGGCGTGCTGTTCGCCGCCAACGCGTCCTATCTGCCAAACCCGGAAAGCGCGGTGCACACGTTCTGCCATGCGCTGCCCGGCACCTGGCACCAGATGGGCGTCATCCTGTCGGCAACCGATTCGCTCAACTGGCTGTCGGAGATATCAGGAAAAGGCGCCGGCGAGCTGACCGCCGAACTCGGCGATGCGCTGAAGGCGCCGACCGGCGTGTCCTTCCTGCCCTATCTCTCCGGCGAGCGCACGCCGCACAATGACTCGGCCATTCGCGGCTCTTTTACCGGGCTTGCACATGAAACCAGCCGCGCCGTGTTGACCCAGGCCGTGCTGGAGGGCGTGGCTTTCGCCTTCCGCGACAGTCTCGAAGCCTTGGCCAAGGCCGGCACGACGCTGACGCGGGTGACGGCGATCGGCGGCGGCTCGCGCTCGCGCTACTGGCTGACGGCCATCGCCACCGCGCTCGGCCTGCCCGTCGACGTTCCCGCCGACGGCGATTTCGGCGCTGCCTTCGGTGCAGCCCGGCTCGGCATGATCGCGGCGACAGGCGCCGATCCGCTCAGAGTGTGCACGGCGCCGGCCACCGATGCCACCATCGAACCAGTCGCCACGCTAAGCAACGCCTATGCGGATGCCTATCAGCGCTACCGGGCGCTTTATCCGGCGATCAAAGCGGCGACCGCGTGAGCCGGCGCTTACCCCCCTCTGGCCTGCCGGCCATCTCCCCCTCAAGGGGGGAGATCGGCAGTTCCAGCGCTGGTGCCAACCTTGTTTCGCTGGAGATTGGCGAAAGCAGAAAAGACAGCCAATCTCCCCCCTTGAGGGGGAGATGGCCGGCAGGCCAGAGGGGGGTGCTTGGCGCCCGCCTTACCCAGAAGTCTTCACTGCGCCGGAACCTTGTCGAGAAAGCCGGTGACGCTTTTCAGGCGGCCATTCTCGATGACGCCGATGTCGGTGCCTTCGATGACGGAATCAGTGCCTTCCGGCCCGAGATTCCACGAGAAGCGGATCGTGTCGCCAAAACCGTCCGGCTTGCCCTTGAGCGAGAACCGGAAGCCGGCAAAGCGCTGCTGGACGCCATCGATCAGCGCGGCGACGCCGTCATGGCCGTCGCCCTGCATGATCGGGTCGCGGTAGCTGACGTCCTCGGTGAAGGTCGCCTTCAGCAAGGCTTGCCGGCGAGCCGCATCACTCTCGTTCCAGGCGGTGATGTAGTTTTCGGCGATCGTGTTGAGGTCGGTCATGGTCTGTCTCCGTTGTTGAGTGGCTTTGACACGACCCTTTTCACCCAGCGCCAGCGCGAAACCAATTACGCCTGAGGTAATCAGGACAGAACCATGCGAGAGGACAGACAAACATGACCAGCGGCTTTTTCGGCGACATCAAGACGATCAAATACGAAGGACCGGATTCTACCAATCCGCTGGCCTACCGCTTCTACAACCCAGACGAGGTGGTCGCCGGCAAGCGGCTGGAGGACCATCTGCGCTTTGCCGTCGCCTACTGGCATTCGTTCGCCTGGCCGGGCGGCGATCCGTTCGGCGGCCAGACTTTTGACCGGCCATGGTTCGCCAAGGCCGGCGGCACCGACACGATGGAGTTGGCCAAGCTCAAGGCCGATGTCGCCTTCGAGATGTTTTCGCTGCTCGGCGCACCCTATTTCTGCTTCCACGATGCCGATGTGCGGCCGGAAGGCAGGGACTTTTCCGAGAGTGCCGCGCGCCTCGACGAGATCGCCGATTACTTCGCCGGCAAGATGAAGCAGACCGGCGTCAAGCTGCTTTGGGGCACGGCCAACCTGTTCTCCAACCGCCGCTTCATGTCGGGGGCCGCCACCAATCCCGACCCGGATGTCTTTGCCTATGCGGCAGCGACGGTAAAGCACTGCATCGACGTCACCAAGCGGCTGAAGGGCGAGAACTATGTGCTGTGGGGCGGCCGCGAAGGCTATGAGACGCTGCTCAACACTGACCTTGCCCGCGAGCAGGAACAGGCAGGCCGCTTCCTCAACCTGGTCGTCGACTACAAGCACCGCATCGGCTTCAAGGGCACCATTCTGATCGAGCCGAAACCGCAAGAGCCGACAAAACACCAGTACGATTATGATGTCGCCACGGTCTATGGCTTCTTGAAACGCTTCGGACTGGAGAAGGAAGTCAAGGTCAACATCGAGCAGGGACATGCGATCCTGGCCGGCCATTCCTTCGAGCATGAGCTGGCGCTGGCCAATGCGCTCGGCATCTTCGGCTCGATCGACATGAACCGCAACGACTACCAGTCGGGCTGGGACACCGACCAGTTCCCCAATAATGTGCCGGAGATGGCGCTGGCCTATTACCAGGTCCTGTTGGCGGGTGGCTTCAAGACCGGCGGCACCAATTTCGACGCCAAGCTGCGGCGCCAGTCGCTCGATCCGCAGGATCTGCTGATCGCCCATATCGGCGGCATGGACGCTTGCGCACGCGGCCTCAAGGCTGCCGCCAAGATGGTCGAGGACAAGGCGCTGTCGGGTCCGCTGGCCGAGCGCTATGCCGGCTGGAACTCTGCCGAGGCCAAGGCGATGCTTGCCGGCAAGCGGACGCTGGAGGAGATCGCCGAGCGCGTCGTCAAGAAGAAGATCGAGCCGCAGCCCAAATCCGGCCGCCAGGAACTGCTCGAGAATATCGTCAACCGCTACGTCTGAGGTGTCGCGCCGGCGGGTCTCCTAACCGACCCGCCGGCCCGGAACAGCTTTGCGCGAGGGCGGAACCGGCGACAAGGTTTTGCCTCGCACGCCCCTCAATCGCCTCGCTCTTGCCTTCAAACAGCCGTCACGAATCTCGTATAGTGTGGTTCGTGGCGGGAACAGAAAGAAGGAGGCGAAACGATATGCAGCACGAACGCGAAATCGACGCCCTGCTCTCATCTGGCGAGGCCGGATCGATCATCGACCGGCTGATGGCGCTGCCGCATCCGAAGCATGGTGCGCGCAGTGCAAACGAATGGGATCGCGCGGTCGCCAGCCGCTTCGAGACCCACCTTGCGAGACAGATGCGCTCGCAGATCGACGGCAACAGCGACCGCCAGGACGCTGCCTAATCCCCACACTATCTCTGACGCAGCCTGACCGGCGCTTCGCCGAAAGCTCTTGAAAACGCCCTGGAAAATGCCGCGGCGGACGAGAACCCTGTCCGCCCGGCAATATCGGCCATGGCCACGCGCGTGTCGACCACTAGCCGGCGCGCGGCACCCAGCCGCAGCCTGAGATAATAGGCGCCCGGCGTTTCGCCGATCGACTTGCGAAAAATGCTTTCCAAGGTTCGCGCCGTCACCCCGGCGCGCTTTGCTACCGCGGCAATGGTCAAAGGCTGGTCGACATGGGTTTCCATCAGCCGGACGGCTTGTGCCAGCCGCGGATCGTAGCCGTCGAGGCGGCCGAGCGAGACCAGCGGCTGCGCGTCGGTCGCCGCCCGCGCCTGGTCGTAGATGAAGACACTTGCCACATCGAGCGCGACGGCCATGCCGAGCCGCGTGCGGATCAGATGCAGCATCAAATCGAAGGTCGGCGAGGCGCCGCCGGAGGTGAATACCGGCCCGTCGATGACGTAGCGGTCGGGGCGGACATCGACACCGGGAAAGGCCGAGGAAAAATCTTCCATGTCCTCCCAGTGGGTGGTGGCGCTGCGCCCTTCCAGCAGGCCGGCGCGGGCGACCAGCCAGGTGCCGGCTTCGACGCCGCCGCAAGCGCGCGCAGCGCGGGCCGCGCGGCGCAGGCCGGCAAGCAGGGCCGATGTGGCATAGTTCTGCGTGCCGAAGCCGGCGACCACAACAAGCATATCGGTTGTGTCCGCTGCATCGAAGCGGCCGCTGACCGCAACCGGCAGGCCGCATGTGGTGATTGGCGCTTCGCCGGTCACCGAAACCAACCTGAAATCGAACAGCGTCTCGCCGGCGATGCGATTGGCGGCGCGCAGCGGATCGACGGCCGACGCCACGCACATGATCGACGAACCGGAAAACACCAGCAGCGTCACCTTGAGCGGCGAGCGTTCGGCGCGAAAGATCGACGGCTTTTCGCTTTTTATCATACGATCTTCGTAAAACGCAAAACAGTTTCCGGCAAGTCAGGCATTGTTGCCATCTGCTCGATTGGGCCCATGTTTGATTGGGCCATATTGGATCGGAGCCGTCTGTGCTGATTGGGAGGAAAGTCCATGCCGCTTGCGATGAACCGTGAGGTTTTCATTACCTGTGCCGTGACCGGGTCCGGCAGCTCACAGGACCGCAGCCCGCATGTGCCGCGTTCGCCCAAGCAGATCGCCGATTCGGCCATCGATGCGGCAAAGGCGGGTGCGGCGATCGTGCACTGCCATGTGCGTGATCCCGAAACCGGCAAGCCTAGGCGTGACGTGCATCTCTACCGCGAAGTGACCGAGCGCATCCGCGCGGCAGACGTCGACGTGGTGCTGAACCTGACCGCCGGCATGGGCGGCGACATGGTGTTCGGCTCGCCGGAAAACCCGCTGCCGCTGAATGAAAAAGCCACCGATATGGGCGGCGCCACCAACCGCGTGGAACATGTGCGCCAGTGCCTGCCGGAAATCTGCACGCTCGACTGCGGCACCATGAATTTCGCCGAGGCCGACTATGTCATGACCAACACGCCCGGCATGCTGCGCGCCATGGGCGGCATGATGACGGCGCTCGGCGTCAAGCCGGAGATCGAGGCCTTCGACACCGGGCATCTCTGGTTTGCCAAGCAATTGGTCGAGGAAAAGGTGCTGGATCCGGATGCTCTCGTGCAATTGTGCATGGGTGTGCCGTGGGGCGCGCCGGATGATCTCAACACCTTTATGGCCATGGTCAACAACGTGCCGTCGAGCTGGACCTGGTCGGCCTTTTCCATCGGCCGTAACCAGATGGCCTATGCCGCCGCCGCGGTGCTGGCCGGCGGCAATGTCCGCGTCGGGCTCGAGGACAATCTCTGGCTCGACAAGGGCGTGCTGGCGACCAATGCGCAGCTGGTCGACCGGGCGGTCAGCATCGTGTCGAACATGGGCGCGAGGGTGATCGGCCCGGAGGAAGTGCGCAAGAAGCTCAATTTGACGAAGCGCGTGCCGCTTTGAAGGGAATCAGTAGGGAGGAGCCGCCGATGAAGACCGTGAAATTCACCGCCATGAAGGACGGCGACCGCGAGGACTACGCCTTCCTCACCGAGCACGAGATCGACTATGCGGCGAAAACCGGCGACCGGCTGCTTGACGCGCTTGTCCAGCTCGACGAGGGGCTGTCCGGCTACAAGATCACCCGGCTTGGCCATTCGCTGCAAGCGGCGACACGCGCATGGCGCGACGGCGCCGATACCGACTGGATCGCCTGCGCGCTGCTGCACGACATCGGCGACATCTACGCACCCTACAATCACGACGAATATGCAGCTTCGATCCTAAAACCGTTCGTGCGCGAGCAATGCACCTGGGTGGTGGAAAAGCACGGCGACTTCCAGCGTCTCTATTACGCGCACCACCTTGGCGGCAATCCGCATGCGCGCGACCGTTTCGCCGGCCATCATTATTTCGACGATTGCGATGAGTTTTGCGAGCGCTGGGACCAGTCGAGCTTCGACCCGGACTACGAGACGCTGCCGATCGACTTCTTCCGGCCCTTCGTGCTCGAAGTGTTTGCGCGCAAGGCCTATGACCCCACCGTGATCCGCGCCGGCCAGCGCGTGCCACTCACCGATTCCAAAGTAGCCAGGACCAGAACCGGAGCCTCCGCATGAGCATCATCAACAAGGCGGCCGCCATCGGCGGCGGCGTCATCGGCGCCGGTTGGGTGGCACGGCTGCTCTTGAACGGCATCGACGTGTCGATTTTTGATCCGGACCCCGAAGCCGCACGCAAGGTCGGCGAAGTGATGAAAGGCGCACGCCGCGCCTACAAGCAGATGCTGCCCGACGGCCTGCCCAAGGAAGGAAAACTGACCTTTGCCAAGACCATCGCCGATGCCGTCGCCGATGCCGATTTCATCCAGGAAAGCGTGCCGGAACGGCTCGACCTGAAGCACCGCGTGCTGGCCGAGATCGATCTTTATGCGCCGGCTAACGCCATCGTCGGTTCGTCGACCTCCGGCATCAAGCCGACCGACATGCAGGTGGCGATGAAGAAGCATCCGGAGCGGCTGGTCGTCGGCCATCCGTTCAACCCGGTCTATCTCTTGCCGCTGGTCGAGATCGTCGGCGGCCAACAGACCTTTCCCGAGGCGATAGAGGTCGCCAAGGAGATGTATGCCTCGATCGGCATGAAGCCGGTGGTCATCCGCAAGGAGATCGAGGCGTTCGTCGGCGACCGCCTGCTGGAGGCGGCATGGCGCGAGGCACTATGGCTGATCAAGGATGGCATCTGCACGGTCGAGGAGCTCGACGACATCATGCGCTATGGCTTCGGCCTGCGCTGGGCGCAGATGGGCATGTTCCAGGTCTATCGCGTCGCCGGCGGCGAGGCCGGCATGCGCCACTTCATGGCGCAGTTCGGGCCATGCCTGAAATGGCCGTGGACCAAGCTGATGGATGTGCCGGAGTTCAACGACGAACTGGTCGACCTGATCGCCACCCAGTCGGACGACCAAGCGCATGGCCTGTCGATCCGCGAGCTTGAAAAGATCCGCGACGACAATCTGGTCGCCATCATGGATGCGTTGTCGAAGCAGAACAAAGGCAAGGGCTGGGGCGCCGGCGCCTTGCACAAGGACTATACCAAGCAGCTCGCCAAGCTTGCGGCGAAGAAGCCCGCCTCTTCCAAGGCAGCCGATAAGGCCAAGGCAACCAAGCCGGTGAAGGCCAAAGCTGAAAAGCCGAAGAAAAAGAAGAAGGGCTGAGACCATGGATTTTGGTCTTTCGGAAGAACAGAAACTCATCGTCGAGACGACGCGCGCCTTCGTCGAGAACGAGCTCTACCCGCATGAGCGCGAGGTCGAGCGCACCGGCGTGCTGCGCCGCGAGCTGATCGAGGAGATCAAGGCCAAGGCGATCGAAGCCGGGCTCTATGCCGCCAACATGCCGGCGGATGTCGGCGGCGCCGGCCTCGATACGGTGACCTGGCTGCTCTACGAAAAGGAGCTCGGCCGCGCCAATTACGCGCTGCATTGGACCTGCGTGGCGCGGCCTTCCAATATCCTTTTGGCGGGCACGGCCGAGCAGCGCGAGAAGTATCTGTTCCCCTGCATTCGCGGCGAGAAATGGGACTGCCTGGCGATGACCGAGCCGGGTGCCGGCTCCGACCTGCGCGGCATGAAGGCGACCGCCGTCCAGGACGGCGACGACTGGGTGCTGAACGGCACCAAGCATTTCATCAGCCATGCCGACCTCGCCGACTTCGCCATCGTCTTCATGGCCTCGGGCGAAGAGGATTCGCCGCGCGGCAAGCGAAAGAAGATCACCGCCTTCTTCGTCGACAAGGGCACCAAGGGTTTTACGGTGCGCGACGGCTACCGCAACGTCTCGCATCGCGGCTACACCAACGCCATACTCGAATTCGACGATTGCCGGCTGCCCGGGGCCCAGGTGCTCGGCGAGGTTCACAAGGGCTTCGATGTCGCCAATTCGTGGCTTGGCGCAACCCGCCTGCAGGTCGGCGCCACTTGTCTCGGCCGGGCCGAGCGGGCGCTTGGCCATGCCATCGATTACGCCGCGCAGCGCCAGCAGTTCGGCCAGCCGATCGGCAAGTTCCAGGGCGTGTCGTTTAAACTCGCGGACATGGCGACCGAGTTGAAGGCCGCCGACCTGATGGTGTTCGAAGCCGGCTGGAAGTACGATCAAGGCACCGTCACCGATCAGGACATGGCCATGGCCAAGCTGAAGGCCACCGAAATGCTTGCCTTCGTTGCCGATGAGGCGATCCAGATCCATGGCGGCATGGGGCTGATGGACGATTTGCCGCTGGAGCGCATCTGGCGCGACGCCCGCGTCGAGCGCATCTGGGAAGGCACGTCGGAAATCCAGCGCCACATTATTTCGCGGGCGCTGCTGCGTCCGTTCGGAGCCTGATCAATGCACAGACTTGAACGTCTCCTGCGTCCACGCTCCATTGCCGTGTTCGGCGGCGCGCAGGCGGCTGCTGTCGTCGCACAATCGATCAAGATGGGCTTTGCTGGCGAGATCTGGCCGGTGCACCCGACCAAGCACGAGGTCGCCGGGCGCAAAGCCTATCGCTCGGTGGCCGACTTGCCCGGCGCGCCGGACGCTGCCTTTGTCGGCGTCAACCGGCATTTGACCATCGAGGTGGTCAAGGCGCTGGCCGAGCGCGGTGCCGGCGGCGCCGTCTGCTTTGCCGCCGGCTTTCTCGAGACCGAGGCCTATGACGAGGACGGCGAGCGGCTGCAGGCCGAACTGGTCGCAGCGGCCGGCCAGATGCCGATCATCGGGCCGAACTGCTACGGCCTGATCAATTATGCCGACGGCGCGCTTTTATGGCCCGACCAGCATGGCGGCATCAGGCTGGTCGAGGGTGGCCGCGGCGTCGCCATCATCACCCAATCGTCGAACATCGCCATCAACATGACGATGCAGAAGCGCGGCCTGCCGATCGCGTTTCTGATGACCGCCGGCAACCAGGCGCAGACCGGCCTTTCCGAAATGGCGCTCGGCCTGATCGAGGGCGACCGCGTCACCTCGCTCGGCCTGCATATCGAGGCCTTCGATTCGGTAGCCGGCTTCGAAAGGCTGGCCGCGCGGGCGCGTGAGTTGAGAAAGCCGATCATTGCCATGAAGGTCGGCCGCTCCGAGCAGGCGCGGCAAGCGACCGTCTCGCACACGGCATCGCTGGCCGGCTCGGATGCGGCCTCGGGCGCCTTCCTGAAGCGGCTCGGCATCGCCCGCGTCGACTCCATCCCCGCCTTCATCGAGGCGCTGAAGCTGCTGCACGTCACCGGACCCCTGCCCGGCTACCGGCTGTCGTCGATGAGCTGTTCGGGCGGCGAGGCCTCCGTCATGGCCGACAGCGCCGAAGGCCGCTGGGTGAATTTCCCTGTTCTGACCGACACGCACCGCGCCCACGTCAAATCGACGCTCGGGCCGCTGGTTGCAGTGGCCAACCCGCTCGACTACCACACCTTCATCTGGAACAACGAGCCGGCGATGACCGCCACCTTCACCGCCATGGTGTCGGGCGGCTTCGACCTCAACATGCTGGTGCTCGACTTTCCGCGCCCCGACCGCTGCTCCGACACTGACTGGTGGGCGACGCTGCGTGCCTTCGAATCGGCGCTGAAGACCAACAAGGCGCAGGGCGCGATCGTGTCGTCGCTGCCGGAGAACCTGCCCGAGGAATACACCGCCGGACTGATGGCGCGCGGCATGGTGCCGTTGTTCGGCATTTCCGAGGCCATGGACGCCGCCCAGGCGGCAGCCTTTATCGGCTGGGCCTGGCGCGAGCCGCAGGCGCAGCCGATCGACACCTCCGCTTCCGGTGCACCGAGTGGCGACCATGTCACACCTGATGAGGCCGAGGCGAAAGCACGGCTGATCGAGGCCGGGCTTCCCGTGCCCAGGGGCGAACGCGCCGGCAACGCCGTCGAGGCGGTGATCTCGTCGATGGCGCTCGGCTTTCCGGTAGCGCTGAAGGCATTGGGCGTCACCCACAAATCCGAGCTTGGCGCGGTGCGGCTCAACCTCAGGGATGCCGAATCCGTCAGCACCGCCGCCCATGATCTCGATCCGCTCGGCACCGGCCTCTATGTCGAGCGCATGGTGCGCGACGGCGTCGCCGAGCTGCTCGTCGGCTTCACCCGCGACCCGATGTTCGGCGCGGTGATGACGCTCGGCACCGGTGGCGTGCTGGTCGAGCTGTTGCGCGACAGCGTCACGCTGATGCTGCCGGCGACACGCGACGACATCGAGGCGGCCCTGCGCGGGCTCAAATTGTTCCCGCTGCTCGAAGGCTATCGCGGTCGGCCGAAGGCCGATGTCGCGGCGGCCATCGATGCAATATCAGGCATCGCCGCCTTCGTGCAGGAAAATGCCGGCGAGATCGAGGAACTCGACATCAATCCGCTGATTGTCTGCGCGCACGGCAAAGGCGCCTGGATCGCCGACGCGCTGCTGGTGCTTGGAGAGAAAAAGAATGTCTGACGTCATTTCAACGCGCCGCGAGGGCACGATCCTCGAAGTCACGCTCGACCGGCCCAAGGCCAATGCCATCGATCTGAAGACCTCGCGGCTGATGGGCGAGACGTTCAAGGCGTTCCGCGACGATCCGGATCTGCGGGTCGCCATCGTCAGGACTGCCGGCGACAAGTTCTTCTGCGCCGGCTGGGACCTGAAGGCTGCGGCCGGCGGCGATGCGGTCGACGGCGACTATGGCGTCGGCGGGTTTGGCGGGCTGCAGGAGTTGCGCGACCTCAACAAGCCGGTCATCGCCTGCGTCAACGGCATGGCGGTCGGCGGCGGCTTCGAGCTGGCGCTGTCCTGCGACCTCATCTACGCGTCCGATCATTCCTCCTTCGCGCTGCCCGAGATCCGCGCCGGCACGCTTGCGGATGCGGCGACGATCAAGCTGCCGAAGCGCATCCCCTATCATGTCGCCATGGATCTTTTGCTCACCGGCCGCTGGATGGATGTCGCAGAGGCGCATCGCTGGGGCCTGGTCAATGAGGTGCTGCCCAGGGACAGGCTCGAGGACCGCGTCTGGGAGATCGCACGACTGCTGGCCGGCGGTCCGCCGCTGGTCTTCGCCGCGATCAAGGAGACGGCCCGGGTCGCCGAATCGCTCACCTTCCAGGACGCGATGAACCGGGTGACGCGCAGGCAGCTGCCGACCGTCGATGTCCTCTACGGTTCGGAGGACAACATGGAAGGTTTTCGTGCCTTTGCGGAGAAGCGCCAGCCTGTGTGGAAGGGACGATAACGTCGGAGATGATGGCGCGAGGCACCCCCCTCTGCCCTTCCGGGCATCTCCCCCTCAAGGGGGGAGATCGGATGTCGCGAAGGCTTTCGTCAATCTTCTATGTCGCAGGGAAAGCGCCGAGCCCGAAGCTGCCAATCTCCCCCCTTGAGGGGGAGATGCCCGGCAGGGCAGAGGGGGGTGCCTGGGCGCCGTCGTCGCAGGTTGGTCTCCTCTCATGACCGACTACAATAAGCTGATCGACGCCGAGACCTGGGCCTTCATCGAGCGGACCAATTCCTACTATCCGCCTGACACGATCGACTACACGATCGATCAGCAACGTGAAATCTACGACCGCATGTGCCGCGAGTTCTTTGCCGGCTACCCAGACAATGTCACGGCGGAGACCACCGCCATTGCCACGCCCTCGCATCCCATCCCGATCCGCATCTACCTGACGCCGGCGCCGGAAGCGGCGGCGATGGTGCTCTATTTCCATGGCGGCGGTTTTATCCTCGGCGGGCTCGACAGCCATGACGACGTCTGTGCCGAGCTTTGCAGCCGCACCGGCTTTGAAGTGGTTTCGGTCGACTATCGGCTAGCGCCGGAACATCTTCATCCGGCTGCCTTCGACGATGCCATCAGCGCCTTCGAATGGGCGGCGACAACTTATAAGCGCGCGATCCTGCTTTGCGGCGACAGCGCCGGCGGCAATCTCTGCGCCTCCGTTAGCCACGCGACACGCGGCCATGCGCGAAGGCCGATCGGCCAGGTGCTGATCTATCCCGGTCTTGGCGGCGACCGCTCGCAAGGGTCCTACGTGGCCCATGCCGAAGCGCCGTTGCTGACGGTGCGCGACCTCGATTTCTACACGAATATCAGGACTGGCGGCGAGGACCGCACCGGCGATCTCACTCTGTCGCCGCTGGCCGACGCCGATTTTGCCAATCTGCCGCCGACCGTGCTGATCACCGCGCAATGCGACCCGTTGTCGTCAGACGGCGAGGCCTATCGCGACCGCATCGTCGCGGCAGAGGGACACGCCTACTGGTTGGAGGAGCCGGGTCTGGTGCATGGCTATCTCAGAGCCAGGCATACGGTCGGCCGCGCCCGTTCGAGCTTCACCCGCATCGTCGACGCTGTGTCGGTTCTGGGACGCGGCGAATGGATCTGGTGAGGGTTCTACCCCACCGCCCGCGCGGCAGCCCGGCCGGCGCTGCGCCCGGAAAAAACGCAGCCCCCGAGAAACGTGCCTTCCAGCGCTGCATAGCCATGCATGCCGCCGCCGCCGAAACCGGCGGCTTCTCCGACGGCATAGAGCCCCTCGATCGGCTGGCCCTCGGCATCCAGCACGCGGCTGCCGAGATCGGTCTGCAAGCCGCCCAGCGTCTTGCGGGTCAATATGTTGAGCCTGACCGCGATCAGCGGGCCATTGGCAGGATCTAGCATCTTGTGCGGCCTGGCCGTGCGGATCAGCCGGTCGCCGAGATAGGCGCGAGCGCCGCGCAGGGCGGTGATCTGCATGTCCTTGGAGAACGGATTGTCGAGCTGCCGGTCACGGGCGCGGATTTCGCGCTCGACCTGGCGAAGCTCAAGCAGCGGCTCGCCACCGACAAGCGCGTTCATGCGGGCGACCAGCGCCGGCAAATCAGGCTCGACGATGAAATCCTCGCCCTTCTCCATGAATGCTTTCACCGGACCGGGAACGCCTGATGTGGCGCGGCCGAGCACCTGGCGCCAGCTCTTTCCGGTGAGATCGGGGTTCTGTTCGGAGCCCGAGAGCGCGAACTCCTTCTGAATGATTTTTTGGGTCAGGATGAACCAGGAATAGTCGAAGCCGGTGCCCATGATGTGGCTGAGCGTGCCCAGCGTGTCGAAGCCGGGATAGAGCGGCACCGGCAGGCGCTTGCCGCGGGCGTCGAGCCACAGCGATGACGGACCGGGCAGGATGCGGATGGCATGGTCGGTCCAGAGCGGCGCCCAGTTCTTGATGCCTTCGACATAGTGCCACATGCGGTCGCGGTTGATGATGCTGCCGCCGGCCGCCTCCGTGATGGCCAGCATGCGGCCGTCGACATGGTCAGGAACACCGCTGATCAAGCGGCTGGGCGGCGTGCCCAGCCGCTGCGGCCAGTTTTTCCGGACAAGCTCGGGATTGCCGCCGATGCCGCCGGAAGCGACGATGACCGCTTGCGCCTTCAGCTCGAAATCGCCGGCGATGTCGCGCGAACTCTTGCGGCCGCGCTCGACGTCGCTCGGCGCCAACATGTCGCCGCGTACGCCGTCGACGACGCCGCCCGTCCTTGTCAGTTCATTGACGCGGTGGCGGAATCTGAAGCGTATCAGCCCGTGCTTCTCGGCCTCGCGCACGCGCTGAACGAACGGCTCGAGCACGCCGGGCCCGGTACCCCAGGTGACGTGGAAGCGGGGCACTGAATTGCCGTGGCCGACGGCGTTGCCGCCGCCGCGCTCCGCCCAGCCGACCACGGGAAAGAACTTTATGCCGCGCTGCATGAGCCAGGAGCGCTTTTCGCCGGCGGCGAAGCCGACATAGGCTTCGGCCCATCGGCGCGGCCAGAGATCTTCCGCACGGTCGAAGGCGGCGGTGCCCAGCCAATCCTCGAGCGCCAGATCATGCGAATCGCGGATGCGCATGCGCCGCTGTTCGGGCGAACCGACGAGGAAGATGCCGCCAAGTGACCAGAACGCCTGGCCGCCGAGCGACTGTTCCGGTTCCTGGTCGACGACGATGATCTTCTTGCCAGCCTCGACCAGTTCCGCCGCGGCGACGAGGCCGGCAAGGCCGGCGCCGACAATGATCACATCGGCATCGTCAGCCATTTTCTCCTCCCCGGCTTGACGAAATTGTCAGACCGTCTCCCAGCCTTCCTTCTCGCCGGCGCGGAAGATGGCGTCGATGACCTTCTGGTTGAGCACGGACTCTTCCAGCGTGAAGACGCGCTCCGTGCCGCCCTGTGCTGCCCGCGCGAAGGCCTCGACCTCCAGCCGGTACTGCTGCATGCCGGGGAAGCGGAACACTTGCGCCTCGCTGTGTTTCTGGTTGTGCAGCTCGATGCGATGATGATCGTAGATACCGGCGTTGAACGGCGAAAGCACCTCGATGAAGCCCTTCTCGCCGTGGAACACCATCACCTGCCGCGCCGCCATCTGCGTCGACAGATAGAACGACAGTTCGAAGTCGCCGAAATCGGCGCGGATCGAGGAGTAGATGTCGGTGCCGAACGTCTTGTCGCGCTCGATCGTCGCCTGGACGCGCAGCGGCTCCTTGCCCGTCGAAAAGCGCGTCGACACCGTCGGGTAGACGCCGATGTCGGGCAGCGCGCCGCCGCCGAGGTCGAGCTGGTTGCGCATGTTCTTGGGATCGACATTGTAGTAGGAGAACGCGCCCTGGACATGGCGCAGCCGGCCGATGGCGCCATTGGCGATCAGTTCGCGCACCTTGATCCATTGCGGGTGGTAGACGACCATGAAGGCTTCGCAGACCAGCACGTTTTTGGCATCGCGCAGCTTGATCAGCGGCGGAATGTCCCTGGCATCGAGCGCCAGCGGCTTTTCGACCAGAACATGCTTGCCGGCTTGAATGGCCTTCGCAGTCCATTCGACATGCTGCGCGGTAGGCAGCGGGATGTAGACGCCGTCGATGTCCTTGGATGCGAGCAGCTCGTCATAGGAGCCGAAGGCATGGGGCGCGCCGAAACGGTCGGCCAGGGCACGGGCTTTCGACAGGTCGCGGCTGGCGATCGCCGACAGCACGCCGTTCTCCGCCTCGACCATTGCGGGCAAAAGATGCTCACGGCCGATCTTGGCCGTCGACAAAACACCCCATCGGAACATCAGGCTTCTCCCTCTCGATTGCAGGACTGGAGGTTTGCCCTAATTCAGGAGAAAAGCCAATCAGACACTGGCTCGTCGATCCGCACTTTCGTCATCCTCGGGCTTGACCCGAGGATCCATGCCGCGACATCGCCGAGGAATGCGACGAAACAGAATTCTGAACCGTTGCAACGCTTTGATGTCCCGGCATGGATCCTGGGGTCTGCGCCGCGTCGCTTCGCTCCTTGCTCCGCCCCAGGATGACGAAGTGAGAGGTGTCTCTGCCAATCGCGAAAGTGAAGCTAGCTCCGCTTGCCGGTCAGTGTCATGTCGAAGTGGACGACGTTCGAATAGATCGGCGTGCCGACGTCCATGCCGTAGCGCGACCGCAGCACCTTGCCGGTGACATGGAATTTTATCGTGCCCGCCTTGAGGCCGCTAAGCTCGGCAGTGAACTTTTCCGGAAAAGTCTTGCCGCGCGCCGTCAGCCGGCCGGTGACAAGAGCTGACGTCTCGCCGGTGCGTTTCACGCTGGTCGAGCGGAACTGGATTTCCGGGTTGTTGGCGGCGTCGAACACCGCGTCGGAGCGAAGGAAGGCGTCGATGCGGCTCTGGCCGGTGCCGACGCTTTCGGGAAAGATGGTGATATTGACACGCGAGCGCCCGACATCGCTGTTGTCGATGCGGATGCTGCCCTTGAAACGGGCAAAGGCGCCGTCGAATCCGCCGCCACCGAGCTTGCCGATCGAGAAGCGAATGCTCGAACCGGCCGGGCTGATCGTGTAGCTGCCGGCGGCATCACCAAGGGTGACCGCCGCGAAAACAGGCATGGCAAGACAAGTGGCGACCGCCGCAAATCCGAGGATGCGCGCATACATGGATTTGATCCTTTTCTTGCAGGCAACGCGTTCTCCGCGCCTCACCCCGTGAACGAATGAACCGCTAGCTCTATTCCGCCTCGTGATTTGACGAAGGCCGGACCATGCGCGTCAGCACCGCGTCCTTCAGCCAGAAATGATGGCGCAGCGCCGCGGCGATATGCAGGGCGACAAGTCCGATGCCAGCATAAGCGAGATACCAATGCGTTGAGATCCAGAAGCTTTCCGCCGTGTCCGATTCCACGAGTGGCAGGTCCGGCATGACGAACAGGTTGAACGGCACGCTCGGTATCTCCAGCATCGACACTGATACCAGCGCCCAGCCGGACAGAGGCAGCGCAAGCTGAAACGCGTAGAGCGCGAAATGAACGAGCGCCGCCGCCCGGCGCTCGAAGCGTCCGACTGAGCGTGGCAGCGCCGGCGCCGCATTGCCGAGCCGCCAGGCAATGCGCAGGATCACCAAGCCGAGCAGCAAGAAACCGAAAGATTTGTGCAGCTGGATCAGCTCGAAGGCGGTGCGCTGGCTGGACACCCGCATCATGACGAAGCCGAGCACGAACTGGCCGATGAAGATCGCGGCGATCAGCCAATGGAGGACGATCGCCGCCCAGCCATAGCGGGTGGTGTCGTTTGTGATCAATGCCGGCATGGTCGGTGAACGATTGCCGGACCGGCTTTCTTCCCGCCGCTTACCCCCACCCCTAACCCCTCCCCACAAGGGGGAGAGGGACGCTGCCGCGCGCCTTCTATTTATCGCTGGTGCCGAGACATCCGCTATTTGCCGTGGTCAGCGCCTACGAGAGTCCCCCTCCCCCTTGTGGGGAGGGGTTAGGGTGGGGGTACTTCCACATGCCTGCCTGGGCAGCTCTTATCCGCTCATCTTGAAGAAATCGACAAACGCCCTGAGTGCCGGCCGCATCTGGCGGCGGCTCGGGTAGTAGACGAAGAAACCGTCGAAGGGTTGGCACCAATCCTCCAGCACGCGAATGAGCCTGCCATCGGCAATCGCCTCGCGCACATAGTCCTCGAACAGAAAGGCAAGCCCGGCGCCATCGACCGCCGCATTGGCGATCAGATGATCCTCGTCGAGGATCAGTGGCCCTTGCACGGCGAGCTCGATTTCCTCGCCGCCCTTCTCGAATTCCCAGCGGTAGAGGATGCCGCTGGAGAAACGAAACCGGAGGCAGCGGTGGCCGGCGAGATCATTGGGATGCCGTGGCTCTGGCATGGTTCGGAAATAGGACGGCGCGCCAACCACGGCGCCGCGAATGTCGGGGCCGATGCGCACGGCGATCATGTCGCGCTGCAGGCTTTCGCCGAGCCGGACACCAGCGTCGAAGCCGCCTTCGACGACGTCGGTGAAGCGATCCTCGATGACGATCTCCAGCACGATGTCCGGATAGGCCGCGGCAAAGGCGCCGAGCCGTGGCGTCAGCGCCAGATGGGCCGCGGTGCGCGGCACGGTGAGCCTGAGATTGCCGGCCGGCCGGTCGCGCGCCTCGACCGCCGATTCCAGTGCAAGGTCGATCTCCGACAGCGCAGGGCGCAGACGCTCCAGCAATTGCGCGCCCTCCTCCGTCGGGGCGACGCTGCGCGTGCTGCGCGCCAGCAGGCGAACGCCGAGCCGCGCTTCCAGACTGGAGATCGCGTGGCTGACCGCCGAAGGCGCGACGGCGAGCTCCCTGGCCGCACCGCGAAAGCTGCCGCATTGGGCGACGGTTGCCAACACGGCGAGTTGGGAAAGATAGGTTCGGTTCATTGATCTATTCTTTAGAACAACCCGTGCGAATGAGAGCCGATTATCGAACGCGATGCAAGACGCTATTTCCGTCGCATCACAACAAGGAGACGCGTGATGCAAACCCGCAAGCTTGGAAATGAACTTGACGTCTATCCGGTCGGCCTCGGCTGCATGGGGATGAGCTTCGTCTATGGCGGTCAGCCTGAGGCCGACGCGATCGCCACGCTGCGCCGCGCCGTCGAGATCGGCGTCAATTTCTTCGACACGGCCGAAGTCTATGGCCCCTACGAGAACGAGACCCTGCTCGGCAAAGCGTTGAAGCCGGTGCGCGATCAGGTGACGATCGCGACAAAATTCGGCTTTAAGATTCTTGAGGAAGGCAACGGCGTCGAGCGCATGGCTGGCGTCGACAGCCGTCCCGAACACGTCAAGGCGGTCGCCGAAGCCTCGCTCCAGCGGCTGGGCGTCGAGGTGATCGATCTCTACTACCAGCATCGTGTCGAT
The DNA here is from genome assembly GCF_002284565.1 of Mesorhizobium mediterraneum. Taxonomy (GTDB): domain Bacteria; phylum Pseudomonadota; class Alphaproteobacteria; order Rhizobiales; family Rhizobiaceae; genus Mesorhizobium; species Mesorhizobium mediterraneum. The sequence continues at coordinate 199,446 of NZ_NPKI01000015.1, forward strand.
CCCAACGTGCCGATCGAGGATACGGTCGGCGCCATGGCCGAGCTGGTGCGCGAGGGCAAGGTGCGCGCGCTCGGCCTGTCGGAGGCTAGTGCGGCGACCATTCGCCGGGCGCATGCCGTGCATCCGATATCAGCCGTGCAGAGCGAATACTCGCTGTGGAGCCGCGATCCGGAAGAAGAGGTGTTTGCCGTCTGCCGCGAGCTCGGCATCGGCTTTGTCCCATACAGCCCGCTCGGCCGCGGCCTGCTGACCGGCACGATCGCCAAGCCCGAAGCCCTCGGCGCCGACGACTGGCGCCTCACCCTGCCGCGCTTCCAGGCCGACGCCATGGCCGCCAATGCGGCCGTTATCGCCACGCTGGAGAGGATGGCAACCGAGAAGGGCGTCACGCCGGCGCAACTGGCGCTCGCCTGGGTGCTGCATCAGGGCGATTTCATCGTGCCGATCCCCGGCGCGCGAAAAATCCGCCATCTGGAGCAGAACGCGGCAGCGGCACAGATCGCGCTGAGCGACACCGAGGTGGCTTCCATCGGCGACGCCCTGTCGCCAGAAAAGGTCGTCGGCAAGCGCTACACCGAAGCGGCGCTGGCGCTGGTCAACGGATAAACATCGACGTCAGAGACAACCGAGAGGGGCGCTGCGGCGTCCCTTTTTTCGAATACGGCGGTGCAGAAGATTGCGAGACGTTGGCGGGACAGCGCCCCCCTCTGTCCTGCCGGACATCTCCCCCACTTGGGGGGAGATTGGCAGCTTCGCCGTCCCGCTCAGCTTCCTGCGTTGGTAGTCGGCGAAAGCGGAGGAGATCCGATCTCCCCCCTTGTGGGGGAGATGTCCGGCAGGACAGAGGGGGGCGCTGTCCCGCCAATGTCTGCGGAGAATACTAGGCTCATCACGGCACAACAGTGATCGCCAGGTTCCCGCAAGCCGTCACGCTCTGAGCACGCCACCGGTCTGCTTGTGCACATTCTCGACGATGCGCTTGGCCAGCGCCTCGAAATCCTCGTCGGTCAGCGTCTTCTCCACCGGCTGGATCGACACCTCGATGGCGATCGATTTCTTGGCAGCACCCAGCGACGCCCCTTCGAACACGTCGAAGACCGAGACATTGGTGATCAGCTTCTTGTCGGCGGCAAGGGCGGCGCGGGTCAGCGTGGCGGCTTGGACCGCTTTGTCGACGACAAAGGCGAAATCGCGCTTGACCGCCTGGAAGGCGGACAGTTCCAGCTTCGGCTTTGTCCGCGTCGGCTTAGCCTTCGGCTCGGGCACGGCGTCGACGAAAACCTCGAAGCCGCAAAGCGGGCCGGAGACATCCAGCCCCTCCAGCGTCTTCGGATGGAATTCGCCGAATGTCCCCAAAATGACTTTAGGCCCGAGCCTGATCGTGCCGGAACGGCCGGGATGATACCAGGCCGGCCCGCCGGCCTCGATCTGCAGCCGCTCGACCGGCGCGCCGCAGGCTTCGAGCGCGGCGATCGCGTCGGCCTTGGCGTCGAACACACCGACCGGACCCGAATTGCCGGCCCAATTGCGGCCGGAGCCGTCGAGCTTGGCCGTGCCGCGCCGCACACCGGCAGCGACGCGTCGCTGCTGGTCGGCGCCGTCCCCTTCATAGGTGCCCGACACTTCGAACAGCGCGACATCGCCGATGCCCTTGTCGGCATTGCGCTGGGCGGCGGCGATCAGGCCCGGCAGCAGCGACGGCCGCATGTCCGACATGTCGGCGGCGATCGGATTGGCGAGCTTCAGCGCGGTCTGGCCGCCACCGAACAGTTCGGCATGTTTTGCCGGAATGAACGACCAGGTGACGGCCTCCATCATGCCGCGCACCGCCAGCGCCCGCTTGGCCGCCCGGGTGCGGATCTGCAGCACGGTCAGGATCTTGGCGTTGACGGCATCATGGGCGCCGAGCGGCTGCGGCGCGATATTGTCGACGCCATGGATGCGCATGACCTCTTCGACCAGGTCGGCCTTGCCGTCGACATCCGGCCGCCAGGACGGGACCGCCACATTGACGACATCGCCCGCGCCTTCCGGCTTGAAGCCGAGGCGGTTCAGGATGCCGAGGCTCTCGTCCCTCGGCACCTCGATGCCGGTCAGCCGCTTCACTTCCGACAGCGGGAAGGAAACGATCTTCTCGACATGGCCGGCATAGCCGACGACTTCGGTTTCGGTCGGCGTGCCGCCCAAGAAATCCAGCACCAGTCTGGTCGCCAGCTCCACGCCGGGCACCATGAATTCAGGGTCGACGCCGCGCTCGAAGCGGTAGCGCGCGTCGCTGATGATGCCGAGCGTCCTGCCGGTGCGGGCGGTGGTGATCGGGTCCCAAAGTGCCGATTCGATCAGCACGTCAGTGGTGTTCTCGTCGCAGCCGGAATGCTCGCCGCCCATTATGCCGGCGATCGACTCGACGCCGTCCTGGTCTGCTATCACGCACATATCAGGCGTCAGCGTGTATTCGCGGCCGTCGAGCGCCAGCACCTTTTCGCCGTCGCGCGCTCGGCGCACGACCAGGTTGCCGGCGACCTTGTTCGCGTCGAACACATGCAAGGGCCGGCCGCGGTCGAAGGTGACATAATTGGTGATGTCGACCAGCGCGCTGATCGGCCGCAGACCAATGGCGATCAGCCTTTGCTGCAGCCATTTCGGCGACGGGCCGTTCTTCACGCCGCGCACCAGGCGCAGCGCAAAACCGGGGCACAGCTCCGGCGCTTCGATCGTCACCTTGACCGGCGTCTCGCCCTTGCCGGGGATCGCCTCGACCGGCGCGCTCTTAAGTTGGCCGAGCCCGCTCGCCGCCAGATCGCGGGCGATGCCATAGACGCTGGTCGCATCCGGCCGGTTCGGCGTCAAATTGATCTCGATCAGCGGATCGTCGAGATGGGCATAGGCGGCGAAGCTGGTGCCGACCGGCGCATCTTCGGGCAGGTCGATGATGCCGCCATGCTCGTCAGAAAGCTCGAGCTCGCGCTCGGAGCACATCATGCCGTGGCTTTCGACGCCACGGATCTTGCCGACCGTCAGCGTCACGTCGATGCCGGGAACATAGGTGCCAGGCGCTGCAAAGGCGCCGATCAGGCCCGCGCGGGCGTTCGGCGCTCCACAGACAACCTGCACCGGCGGCCTGCCGTCGCCGGTGTCGACGGTCAGCACGCGCAGCCGGTCGGCGTCGGGATGCTGCACCGCCGTCAGCACCTTGGCGATGACGAAGGGTTTCAGGCTCGCCTTGTCGTCGACATGCTCGACTTCGAGGCCGATCGAGGTCAGCCGCTCGACGATTTCGGCCAGCGAGGCGTCGGTCTCGAGGTGGTCCTTGAGCCAGGAGAGAGTGAATTTCATGACTGTGTTCCGTCTGGTCTTTGCCCGTCAGGCCTGGGCACGCTGGTCTTCAGATGGCGCGGCAAGTCGTCCGGCATGTGCACGAAGGGAAGCTGCTCGCGTACATGGGCGTGGTGCATCGGCTTGAAATAGGCCGGCATGTCCATGGCGCCGAGCATAAAATAGATGTGGTCGGCCAGCCGCTCGTCGACATAGGCGATCGGCGAGCCGCAGACACCGCAAAAGGAGCGCGTCACCGACCCGTTCTCGAACATCTTCAGCGCCTTGCCCGTAAAGGCGACCTGCTCAGTCAGGAACCCGACGAAGGCCGACACCGGCGCGCCACTGGCCCGCCGGCAATCGCCGCAATGGCAATAGCTGACATGGTGCGGTTCGGCCGAAGCCTCGAACCGCACGGCGCCGCAGCGGCAGCCGCCGGTGTGGGCCGCTGTCATGCGCTCAAGCCTGCGAATAGCGTCGGCATGTCGAGCGGCCGGAAGCCGTAATGCGACAGCCAGCGCACATCGGCGTCGAAGAAGGCGCGCAGGTCCGGCATGCCGTATTTCAGCATGGCGATGCGGTCGATGCCCATGCCCCAGGCAAAGCCCTGATACTCGTCGGGATCGAGCCCGCCATATCTCAGCACATTGGGGTGAACCATGCCGCAACCGAGGATCTCCATCCAGTCGGAGCCTTCACCGAAGCGCACCTCGCCCGGCCGCGAACGGTCGCACTGGATGTCGACCTCCATGCTGGGTTCGGTGAACGGGAAGAAGGACGGCCGGAAGCGCATCTTGACCTGTGGCACCTCGAAGAAGGCCTTACAGAACTCCTCCAGCACCCATTTCATGTTGGCGACATTGGCTGTCTTGTCGATCACCAGACCCTCGACCTGATGGAACATCGGCGAGTGGGTGGCATCGGAATCCTGCCGGTAGGTTTTTCCGGGAATGACGATGCGGATCGGCGGCTTCTGCGCCTCCATGGTGCGGATCTGCACCGGCGAGGTGTGGGTGCGCAACAGCTTGCGCTCGCCCTTCTCGTCCGACTGGAAGAAGAAGGTGTCGTGCATCTCGCGCGCCGGATGGCCTTCCGGGAAATTCAGCGCGGTGAAATTGTAATAATCGGTCTCGATATCGGGACCTTCTGCGATGGCAAAGCCGAGATCGCCGAAGATCGCGGCGATCTCGTCGCTGACCTGGCTGATCGGATGGATACGACCGCGCTCGGCCGGCGATTGCCGCACCGGTAGCGTCACATCGACCTTTTCCGCCGCGAGCCTGGCTGCGATCGCCACGTCCTTCAGCTCGGCGCGGCGCGCTGTAAGCGCCTCGGTGACGCGGTTCTTGAGGCCGTTGATAGCCGGGCCTTTTATCTGGCGCTCTTCTGCGCTCATCGAGCCGAGCGTCTTCAGCATTTCTGAGACCGAGCCCTTCTTGCCGAGCGCTGAAACACGCACGGCTTCGATCGCCTGCTCGTCGGCGGCCGACGCAATGTCGGTCATCAGGGAATTTTCGAGAGTTTCCATGTCACTCATGTTTCAGACTCGATTGGAAGCAAAGAAAACCCGCGCCAGCCGTGCCAGCGCGGGTTCCCCAAAATCAGAATTGCGAATGCTTGGGAAGCGCTGGCTTAGGCGACAGCGCTTTCAAAAGCGTTCGGCGTGGTGTTCTTGAGGTATTCGAGCGCGACCTTCGCCTTAGCCACAAGTGCGGCAAATGCCTGCGGCTCGTGGATGGCCATATCCGACAGGATCTTGCGGTCGATCTCGATGCCGGCCTTGTTGAGGCCGTCGATGAAGCGGCCATAGGTCAGGCCATGCTCGTGGGTCGCGGCATTGATGCGCTGGATCCACAGAGCGCGGAACGAACGCTTGCGGTTCTTGCGGTCGCGGTAGGCATACTGCAGCGACTTTTCCACCGCCTGCTTGGCGATGCGGATGGTGTTCTTGCGACGGCCGTAGAAACCCTTGGCGGCTTTCAGGACCTTCTTGTGCTTGGCGTGCGAGGTGACGCCTCTTTTTACGCGTGCCATGTCATGATCTCCTTAAAACGCTGTCCAGACCGAATGCCTTAGAGGCCGTTCGGCAGAAAATTCTTGATGACCTTCTTGCCATCCGGTTCAGCCAGAACCATCGTGCCGCGGGCATTTCGAATGAACTTGTTGGAACGCTTGATCATGCCGTGACGCTTGCCGGCCGCAGCCGACAGGACTTTACCCGTACCTGTGATCTTGAACCGCTTCTTGGCGGCTGACTTGGTCTTCATCTTGGGCATTTTGCTACTCCGTTTATATGCGCATCATCGCGCTTTTTGTTCGCTTCAGGCCGACCAAAGCCCGAAAAGCAAATGAAACCGCCACGGCATGCCCTGCCGGGCGGTTTTTGGGAACGGCGGTCCTATACGTCAAAGCGGGCCGGCGCGCAACACCCAGTGCTCAGCAACACCAGCGCTCATGGGAAACGGAACAGCACCGGCAGTATGCCCGACTGTTGGGCGCCGTCGATCAACTCGAAAAACGGCAAGGCAACGAGGAACACCAATCCGTCCAGCAGCGTCGTGCGCAGCAGGCGCGGCTTGAAGCTGCCGGTGTCGCCTTCCTGATACAGCGAAAGCTTCGGGAAGAAGCGCGGCACCCGCGCCACATAGGCCTGGAATGGAGTGCCGAGGGCTTCCTTCAGGAACTTCTCCTCGCGCAGGATGACGACATGAAAGGCGGCGGCGCAAATCACCGCGAAGCCTACCGTCGCGGTGATCGAGCCCATCTGCGCGCCGACGCCGGCGGCAGCCATCGAGGAGAAGACATAGAGCGGATTGCGGGTAATCGAATAGGGTCCGCCGGTGACCACCTCGGAGGATTTGCGTCCGCCGATATAGAGCGTCGACCACAAGCGCCCGACAATGCCGAGAAAGATCAGCAGGATGCCGACCATTTCGATCGTTTCGTGCGGCACGCTTTCGGGAGGAAAGGCAGATTGGCCGAACAGCAGCGCCACGAACATGACGAGCACGAGCACGGCAAGCACCATCCTGCGCGCGTGCTGGTAGCTGCCCAGCGCACGCCTGGCCTGCACTTGTTCGGCCTGCGCCGATTTAACTTCATTGAGCATGTTGGGAATCCGATCGTCGAGGAACTTTGCCGGCGATCGCAGCGTCTGGCTAAGAAAACAGGCGCCCCGCCGATCGCCGGGACGCCTTTGCGGGATAATTCAGGCGGATTTAATGCATGTCGCCTCTTTGCCTGCCCATCCGTAGCTCAATACAGCCAGAACAGGACGGGAATTACACCGCTTTCCTGTCCGGACTCGATGAGTTCGAAAAACGGTATGGAAGCCAGGAACATCAAGCCATCGCGCAGCGTGTGATTGAAGACGCGCGGTGTGAAGGTGACCTCGGCCTGATCGCGAAAAAGCAAGGGATTGGGAAAAAACCGCGGCACCCGTGCGATGTAGTCCTTGTACGGCGCCCCGAGCACGGTGGTCAAATGCCGTTCCTCGCGCAGCGTGACGATGTAGAACGCGGCCGCGCACAAAACCGCCGACGCCACCGAGACGATCACGCTGCCGGTCTGGGCGCCGATGCCGGCGGCCGCTATGGTAGAGAAAAAATACAGCGGGTTGCGCATCACCGAATATGGACCGGTAGCAACCACTTCGGCCGACTTGCGGTTGCCGATATAGAGGATCGACCAGAGCCGGCCGCCGATCCCGATCAGTATCAGGGCGATCCCGTACTGCCCCTCTATGCGTTCGTGGGCTAGCTCATCGTGCGCGGAGCCGCCGAAGATCAGCAAAGCGCAAAAAACACCGATCAGCAGCGCCAGCAGAAGGCGCCGGCGCCGCTGATAGCGGCCCATTTCGTCGAACGACTTTTCGATCGGAGAACGTGCCGCAGCGGCCATGGAACAATCCTTTGCCGCGAGGACCGGCAACCAGGTTCCTTGTCGATGCAACTTGCGGAGAAATCATGGGCAACTTGCGGAGAAATCATGGCGAAGACAAAAACAAAAACAAAAGGCCGCCGAAGCGGCCTTTGCTTTGACGGGATCGCTTTTAGCGGGGCGCCAGCACCATCATCATCTGGCGGCCTTCGAGCTTCGGTTCCGCTTCGACCTTGGCGATGGGCGCCACTTCCTCGCGAACCTTGTTCAGAAGCTGCATGCCGAGTTCCATATGCGCCATCTCGCGGCCGCGAAAGCGCAATGTCAGCTTGACCTTGTCACCTTCCTCGAAAAACCGCCGGACCGCTTTCATCTTGGTCTCGTAATCATGGCTGTCGATGTTCGGGCGCATCTTGATCTCCTTGATCTCGATGACCTTCTGGTTCTTGCGCGCCTCGGCCGCCTTCTTCTGGTTGGCGTATTTCAGCTTGCCGAGATCGAGGATTTTTACGACGGGCGGCACCGCGTTGGGCGATATCTCGACCAGATCGAGCCCAGCCTCTTCGGCGAGCAGCAATGCGTCGTTGATGGAGACATCGCCGTGGTTCTGGCCTTCGGCGTCGATAAGCTGGACCCGGGGGACCCGGATGTCACGGTTGGAGCGCGGGCCCTCCTTGGTGGGCGCCGTTGCTTTGAAAGGTCTGCGAATGGTCGTGGTCTCCTTGAGCCGTTTCGTTCAGGATTTTCAGTTCAGATTTGTGAACGCGCCAATGTGGTGAGCGCGCGGCCGGAGTCAATAGCACAGCGTTCACAGGAAATCACCTGTTCCCTGACCGCAGCCTGCACCAAACGAAGAAACTTGCCGAGCGCTTTTCGTTGAACCGCCAGCCGTGCCAAAAGACCTGCCTGAGGAGTTAGCCATGACCGCACCGATTTTTCTCGACGTCGACGGAACCAGCATCGCTGTCAGGCGCGCTGCGGGTGCTGCACCAGGCATTGTCTGGCTCGGCGGCTACAAGTCGGACATGCTGGGCACCAAGGCCGAGAAGCTGTCGGAATGGGCGAGCGGGCAAGGTCGTGCTTTCCTGCGCCATGATTATTCCGGCCATGGCGAATCGGGTGGCGCCTTTGCCGACGGCACCATCTCGAAATGGCTTTCGCAGAGCCTCGCTGTCTTTCGCCATTTCACGCAAGGCAGGCAAATCCTGGTCGGCTCGTCGATGGGCGCATGGATCGCGCTGCGCATGGTTCAGGAATTGCACAAGGCAGGCGAGAACCGCATCGCCGGCCTGGTGCTTCTGGCTCCGGCGCCGGATTTCACCGCCGAGCTGGTCGAGCCGGCGCTGACCAAAGCGCAGAAGCGAGACCTTGCCAAAAAGGGTTTTTTCGAGGAGCCGTCGAACTATTCGGCCGAGCCTTACGTCTACACCCGAGCGCTGATCGAGGACGGCCGCAACAACCTGACAATGACCGGCCCGATCGACACCCATTGCCCCGTCCACATATTGCAAGGGCTGGCCGATGCCGACGTGCCGTCGAGCCATGCGCTGAAACTGGTCGGCCTGCTGCCGGCCGACGACGTCACGCTGTCGCTGATCCCCGACGGCGATCACCGCCTGTCGCGGCCGCAGGACCTCGACATGCTGGTGCGGGCGGTCGACGCCATGCTGCGGCAGGCGGGGTAGAGACATGCGTATTTCCATTCCGGTATCCGCCTTCGTCGCGGCGATCGTCGGCTTCGGCGGCACGCTGGCCATCGTCATCGCCGCTGCCAAGGCGGTCGGCGCGACGCAGGTCGAAACCGCGAGCTGGGTGACGGCGATCTGCCTCGCCATGGCGATCGAGAGCCTGTGGTTGTCATGGCGCACCAGGATGCCGGTCATCGCCGCATGGTCGACGCCGGGGGTGGCGCTGATCGCGGCATCGAGCGGCTTTTCAATCGGCGAGGCTGTCGGCGCCTTCATCGTCACCGGGATTTTGCTGATCGCCACGGGCCTGTTCAGGCCTTTGACCAAGCTGATCGCCAGGATACCGGCCTCGGTCGCGTCGGGAATGCTTGCCGGCATCGTCGTCACCTTCGCCATCAACGCGGTGAAGGCCATTCCCGCCGACCCGTGGCTGATCCTGCCGCTGATCGCCGCCTTCTTCGTCATCCGCCTGTTCAATCCGGCGCTCTCGGTGCTGGCGGTGCTGATCGGCGGCGGCGCTGCCGCCTTCCTCACCGGCCGGGTCGGTGGCCTGCCGACGCCGGAGCTTTCGACTTTGACGCTGATTGCGCCGCAGTTCACCGTCACGGCGATCATCGGCCTGGCGCTGCCGCTTTATCTGGTCACCATGGCCTCGCAGAACCTGTCCGGCCTCGCCGTGCTGAGGGCCGCGGGCTACCACCCAGACCCCGGCCCGCTGATCGGCGTCACCGGCCTGCTTTCGCTGCTGTCGGCGCCATTCGGGGCCTCGACCACCAATCTGGCGGCGATCTCAGCGGCGATCTGCACCGGCCCCGACGTGCATCCTGATCCGGGCGAGCGCTGGAAGACTGGTCCCTTCTACGCGCTTGCCTATCTCGTCTTCGCGATTTTCGGCGCCTCGCTAGTGGCGATCTTCGCCGTGCTGCCGCAGAGCCTGATCGTGCTGGTTGCCGGGCTGGCGCTGATGGCACCGCTCGCCAACGCGCTGTCGATCGCCTTGAAGGAAGACGGCGAGCGCATGGCCGCCACCGTCACTTTTGCCGTCACCGCCTCGGGGCTGACGCTGTTCGGCGTCGGCGCGGCGTTCTGGGGCCTGATTGCGGGCCTGGTCATCCTTTTCCTTGAAACTCTCAAAAAGCGATAATCATTTCAGCTGCTTGTCCGGTTTTGGCTGACACTGTCTTGAATCGCCGTTTTTCCCTTCCCATTTCGATTCCACGCAGCCGGGTTTGGCTGTCTCCAACTGAAGGATTGGGAGAAAATGAACACATCTGCATTGATCCGTCCGGCCTGGACGCCGGCAACCATCGCACTGATGGTGATCGGCTTCATGGTGTTCTGGCCGCTCGGCCTCGCCATGCTCGCCTACATCATCTGGGGCGACCGGCTTGAAGGCTTCAAGCGCGACGTCAACCGCGCCACCGACGGCATCTTCGCCGGCTGCCGCCGCAGTTCCGACAAAGCGGCGCGCTGGGGCCACGGCTCCGCCCGCACCGGCAACGTCGCTTTCGACGACTGGCGCGAAAAGGAACTCGAGCGGCTCAATGAAGAGCGCCGCAAGCTCGACGAGATGCTGAGCGAGTTCGACGAATATGCCAGGGAACTGCGTCGCGCCAAGGACCAGGAAGAGTTCGACCGCTTCATGGCGAACCGCAACAAGTCGACGTCGCCTACAACCGGTGGATCAACCGGCTCGACGGGGACCGGCAAACGCGGTGGCAAATCCACGCCAGGCCTACTGGACGAGTAAGGCACTTGCCCCGATAAATAATCAAAAAACGGCGTCGCGTCAGCGGCGCCGTTTCTTTTATGTTCTATTCGTTTTCCTCGAATCACGTATCGTCGCCCCATGTCATTCGGCTTCTTCCGCAACCTGACCAAACCCAGGCCCGCCCCCGTCGTGGAGCGAGAGCATTGTGTTGCCGGCCGCACGCTGCCGCTCAAGATCGTCGAGAGCGACCGGGCGCGGCGCCTGACGCTGCGCATCGATTCCGGCGGCCGTGGCTTGCGCATCACCGTGCCGCCGGGCTTGCGCCGTGGCGAAGTCGAAAAATTCCTGGACCGCCATCAGGACTGGCTGGAGCAGCGGCTGGCCAAGGTGCCCAACCGGCCGCAGGTGCGGCCCGGCATCAAGGTACCGGTGCGCGGCGTGCCGCATCGCATCGTTCATGAGCCTTCGAAACGCGGGACCGTCACGCTGTCGCGCGACGAGCGCGGTCCGCTGATGATCGTGCACGGCGATCGCGTGCACCTGCCGCGCCGCATCGCCGATTTCCTCAAGCGCGAAGCCAAGCGCGAGATCGAGGCGCTGGTGGTCAAGCATACCGGCGCGGTCGGCAAGCGCGCCAAGGCGATCCGCTTCAAGGACACGTCGAGCCGCTGGGGATCGTGCACCTCCGACGGCAATTTGTCCTTCTCCTGGCGCATCATGATGGCGCCATCGCCTGTTATAAACTATCTCGTCGCGCATGAGGTGGCGCATCTCAAGGAGATGAACCACGGCCCGAAATTCTGGAAATTGTGCGAGCAGCTTTGCCCCGACACCGAGCGCTGCAAGGATTGGCTCAAGCGCAATGGCGGCGCGCTGCAAGCGATCATGTTCGAGTAGATCGCCCGATCAATCGTCGTTGGCGGCGTTCAGCTCTTCGGGACGTAAGCCTTCGTCGGTATGGCGCGGCCATGGCAAGAAATTCTTCTCGAAGGCATCGTTGCTGAAATAGGCCAGCGCGCGATGTGCCTCGGCGCCGTTGAAGGCGGCCTTGTCCATCAGATGAGCGATGACCTCGTGGGCCTGGGCGATCTTTTGCCTGAGTTGGGCGACGGTTTGGTCTGCCATGCTTGTTTACTCCCGCCTGTACTGTCTGAAGTAAGGTAGCGCGTTCCGCGCTGGTGGCAAACATGCGCTTTTTCTCGACTCTTTTGCCGTTTCGTGCCAATCCCGCGCCATGGCGCTCGACATCAAGATATGCGGACTGAAGACCGACAAGGCATTGGCCGCGGCATTGGCCGGCGGCGCCAGCCATGTCGGCTTTATTCTCTTTGCCAAAAGCCCGCGCTATGTCGAGCCGGCGGAAGCCGGCCGCTTGCGCGAAGCGGCAATCGGCAAGGCCAAGGCGGTTGCCGTGACGGTCGACGCCAGCGACGCGTTTTTGAATGAAATCGTCGGGAAAATGCGCCCGGACATGCTGCAGCTGCATGGTTCGGAAACGCCCGAGCGGGTGGTCGAGTTGAAGGCGCGCTATGGCCTGCCGGTGATGAAGGCGCTGTCGGTCAGCGAGGCTGTCGATCTGAAGCGGATAAAACCCTTCATCGGCGTTGCCGACCGCTTCCTGTTCGACGCCAAGCCGCCTAAGGGTTCGGAACTGCCGGGCGGCAACGGCGTTGCCTTCGACTGGCGCATTCTGGCCGGCCTTGACGCAGGCGTCGATTACATGCTTTCCGGTGGGATCAACGCCGCCAATATCGGCGATGCTCTTCGGCTTGCCAACCCGTCCGGATTAGACATTTCCTCGGGCGTGGAAAGCGCGCCGGGCGTCAAGGATCCGGCGCTGATCGAACAGTTTTTCCGGGCCGTCAGGGCAGCACGCGACAACCGCGCCGCCTGAGGATAGAACCCGGAGCATGTCCCGGAAACGTGGAAACCGGTCGACAAGGACATGCTCCAAACAAGAAGTAGGAGATCGGCGATGAACAAGCCGACGATACCCAATTCCTTCCGCACCGGACCCGACGAACAGGGTATGTTCGGCATCTTCGGCGGTCGTTTCGTTGCCGAAACGCTGATGCCGCTGATCCTCGACCTGGAACGGCACTGGAACGAGGTCAAGGACGATCCGGATTTCAAGGCTGAGCTGACTGACCTTTCGACCCACTATGCCGGCCGGCCGTCGAAGCTTTATTTCGCCGAAGGCCTGACCAGGCATCTTCGTGAGGTTTCCGCGGCGAAGGGCCTCGGCGGCGGTGCGAAAGTCTATTTCAAGCGCGAGGATTTGAACCACACCGGCTCGCACAAGATCAACAACTGCCTTGGCCAGATCCTGCTGGCCAAGCGCATGGGCAAGAAGCGCATCATCGCCGAGACCGGCGCCGGCCAGCACGGCGTGGCGTCGGCCACGGTGGCGGCGCGTTTCGGGTTTCCTTGCGTCGTCTATATGGGCGCAACCGACGTCGCCCGGCAAAGCCCGAACGTCTTCCGGATGAAGCTGCTCGGCGCCGAGGTGCGGCCGGTGACAGCAGGCCACGGCACGCTCAAGGACGCCATGAACGAGGCCCTGCGCGACTGGGTGACCAATGTCGAGGACACCTATTACCTGATCGGCACCGCCGCCGGCCCGCACCCCTATCCGGAGCTGGTGCGCGACTTCCAGTCGGTGATCGGCACCGAGGCGCGCGCGCAGATCCTCGAGCAGGAAGGCCGGCTGCCGGACACCATTATCGCCTGCGTCGGCGGCGGCTCGAACGCCATCGGCCTGTTCCATCCCTTCCTCGACGACAAAGAGGTTCGCATCATCGGCATCGAGGCCGGCGGCCGCGGCCTCGACGGCATCGAGCATTGCGCCTCGATGAGCGCCGGCGCGCCCGGCGTGCTGCACGGCAACCGCACCTATCTCCTGCAGAACGCCGACGGGCAGATCATGGACGGGCATTCGATCTCGGCCGGCCTCGATTATCCGGGCGTCGGGCCGGAGCATTCCTGGCTGCGCGACTCAGGCCGCGTCGACTATGTGCCTGTTCTCGACGATGAGGCGCTGGAGGCGTTCCAGCTGACGACGCGCGTCGAAGGCATCATTCCGGCGCTCGAATCCGCGCATGCCATCGCGCATGCGGTGAAGATCGTGCCCGCCATGGACAAGGACCAGATCGTCATCGTCAACCTGTCCGGCCGCGGCGACAAGGACGTGCATACGGTGGCCAATATGCTGGGCATGGAGATCTGATCATGACCACCCGCATCGACCGCCGCATGGCCAAGCTGAAGGCCGAAGGCCGCCCGGCGCTCGTCACCTATTTCATGGGCGGCGACCCGGACTACGACACCTCCCTGTCGATCATGAAAGCGCTGCCCGGCGCCGGCAGTGACATCATCGAGCTTGGCATGCCGTTTTCCGATCCGATGGCCGACGGCCCGGCAATCCAGGCGGCCGGCCTGCGCGCGCTAAAAGGCGGCCAGACGCTGGTCAAGACGCTGAAGATGGCGTCGGAATTCCGCGCCGGAGACAATGAAACGCCGATCGTTTTGATGGGCTACTACAATCCGATCTACATCCACGGCGTCGACCGCTTCCTGAGCGACGCGCTGGCCAGCGGCATCGATGGGCTGATCGTCGTCGACCTGCCGCCGGAAATGGATGAGGAGCTGTGCATTCCGGCACTGAAGGCCGGCATCAATTTCATCCGGCTGGCGACGCCGACCACCGACGACAAGCGCCTGCCCAAGGTGCTGCAGAACACCTCCGGCTTCGTCTACTACGTGTCGATGACCGGCATCACCGGCTCAGCACTTGCCGACACCGGCAAGGTGGCGGCAGCGGTCACGCGCATCAAGGGCCATACCGACCTGCCGGTCTGCGTCGGCTTCGGCGTCAAGACCGCCGAGCAGGCGCGCGTGATCGGCGCCAATGCCGATGGCGTCGTCGTCGGCACCGCGATCGTCAATGCGGTCGCCAATGTTCTGGGGCCGAAGGGCGAAAAAACCGCCGACCCGGCCGAGGCGGTCGCCACGCTGGTCAGCGGGCTTTCGCAAGGCGTGCGCGCGGCTCGCCTTGCTGCCGCCGAATAGTCTTCCTACGTCTTCGTCAGGACAGGAGCCGAAGCGATGAACTGGATCACCAACTACGTTCGCCCGAAGATCAATTCGATGCTCGGCCGGCGCACCGATATGCCCGAGAATCTCTGGATCAAGGATCCGGAGACCGGCGAGATGGTCTTCCACAAGGATCTGGAGCAGAACCAGTTCGTCATCCCGTCCTCCGGCCACCACATGAAGATCTCGGCCAAGGAGCGGCTGAAATTCTTCTTCGACGACGGCAAGTACGAGACGCTCGAAAACCCCAAGGTCGTGCAGGACCCGCTGAAGTTCCGCGACGAGAAGCGCTACACCGACCGGCTGAAGGACGCCAAGGCCAAGACCGGCCTGGAGGACGCGATCATCAATGCGCTGGGCACCGTCGAAGGCCTGCCGGTGGTGGTGACCGTGCAGGACTTCGCCTTCATGGGCGGCTCGCTCGGCATGGCCGCCGGCGACGCCATTGTTCGTGGCTTCGAGGTCGCCTTGCAACGCAAGCGGCCGCTGATCCTGTTCGCGGCCTCCGGCGGCGCCCGCATGCAGGAAGGCATCCTGTCGCTGATGCAATTGCCGAGGACCACGATCGGCGTCGATCGGCTGAAAGAAGCCGGTCTTCCCTATATCGTCGTTCTGACCAACCCGACCACCGGCGGTGTCACCGCCTCCTATGCCATGCTCGGCGACGTGCACATCGCCGAGCCCGGCGCGCTGATCGGCTTTGCCGGGCCGCGCGTCATCGAGCAGACCATCAGGGAAAAGCTGCCCGACGGCTTCCAGCGCTCCGAGTATCTGATGGAGCACGGCATGGTCGACATGGTGGTGTCGAGGCTGGAGATGCGCCAGACGATCGCGCGGCTCCTGAAGATGCTGCTCAAGCTGCCGGAAGAGCAAAAGCCGCTGGAACCGGAAATCCTGCCGCCAGTAGCGATCCCGGCGGAAGCACGCCCGCAAGCCTGACGCGACATCCTTCGTCGCGAACCGCGATTGCGCGCCATCTGTGGCGCGCCTAGGATTCTCCCATGACCACGCTTGCCGCCGACCGCGAAATCGAAAGCCTGATGTCGCTTCATCCGAAGGGCTTCGATCTTTCGCTCGACCGCATTTCGCGGCTGCTGGAGCGGCTGGGCAATCCGCAGGACCATCTGCCGCCGGTCATCCACATCGCCGGCACCAACGGCAAGGGCTCCTGCGCCGCGTTTTCGCGGGCGCTGCTCGAAGCGTCCGGCCACCGCGTCCATGTCCACACATCGCCTCATTTGGTGAACTGGCATGAGCGCTACCGGCTGGCCGCCGACGGCGGCGGCAGGCTGGTCGGGGACAAAATCTTTGCCGACGCCATCGCCCGGGTCGCCAAGGCCAATGAAGGCCAGAAGATCACCGTCTTCGAAATCCTCACCGCGGTCACCTTCCTGCTGTTTTCCGAACATCCGGCGGATGCCGTCATCATCGAGGTCGGCCTCGGCGGCCGCTTCGACGCCACCAATGTCATCACCGAGCCGGCAGTGTCGGTGATCATGCCGGTCTCGCTCGATCACGAATCCTTTCTCGGCGACCGTGTCGAACTGATCGCCGCCGAAAAGGCCGGCATCATCAAGCGCGGTTGCCCGGTGGTCATCGGTGCGCAGGAAAGCGAGACGGCGCTTCAGGTGCTTATCGAAACCGCCGAGCGGCTCGACTGTCCCGCCTTCGTCTATGGCCAGGATTTCCTCGCCTTCGAGGAAAACGGCCGCATGGTTTATCAGGACGAAGACGGATTGATGGACCTGTCGCCACCGCGCCTGCCGGGTCGCCACCAGTTCGCCAATGCGGCGGCGGCAATTGCGGCGGTCAAGGCAGCGGGCTTCGAGATCAGCCATCGCGTCGCCGACAAGGCGATGGCCAATGTCGCCTGGCCGGGGCGGATGCAGAAATTGCCGCAAGGCAGGCTGACGGAACTGGCGCCGAAGGGCGCCGACATCTGGCTCGACGGCGGCCATAATCCGGGCGCCGGCGTGGTCGTCGCCGAGGCGCTGGCCGAGCAGGAGGAAAAGAACCCGCGGCCGCTGTTCCTGATTTCCGGCATGATCAACACCAAGGACCAGAGCGGTTATTTCAGCGCCTTCAAGGGCTTGGTGCGGCATGTCTACACGGTGCCGGTGAGCCTCAGCGAGGCCAGCGTGCCGAATGACGAACTGGCGGTCCGCGCCGTCGAGGCCGGCCTGTCGGCCGAACCGGTGAGTTCTGTCGCCAATGCGCTGATGCTGCTGCGCGATACCTGGGACGGACCGCCGCCGCGCATCCTGATCAGCGGTTCGCTCTATCTGGCCGGCGCGGTGCTGGCCGAAAACGGCACGCCGCCGGTTTGAGGCTCTGGTTCACCAGGCCATGATGACGGACTTCGTCAAATCACCACGAGGAGTCAGCCATGATCAACGTAAAGCAGCTCGCTCACGTTTGCATCTTCGCAGATGATCTCGAAGTGACGCGAAGCTTCTATCGGGACGTCCTCGGCATGGACACCCAGTTCAACTTCCTGCGCGACGGCAAGATTTTCGGTTTCTACCTTAATTGCGGCAGCCGCAGCCACGTCGAGGTGTTCCAGAAAGACAGGGCCAGCTATAGCGACTTGAACCAGATCAACCACTTCTGCCTTGAAGTGGAAAACCTTGACGCCGCGATCGCCCACGTAAGAGCGAAAGGCGTTGAAGTCACGTCAAAGAAACACGCATGCGATGATACCTACCAGGCGTGGATTCGCGACCCTAACAACGTGAAGATAGAACTGTTTGAATACACTGAGAAAAGTGCGCAGTTCGTCGGAGGCGATCGTATCGCGGATTGGTGATCGCCTCACGCCTATGGCGGAGACGGCCTCGGTGGGGACTACTTCAGCTCAATCTCGATGAAGGCGTATTCGCGCTCATTGGCGCTGATGACGTCGTGCTCGACGCCTTCCTTGCGGAAATAGGGCGCGCCCTTCTTCATTTCGGCGAAGGATTCGCCGTCCTTGGTCAAGAGCTTCAGCTTGCCGTCCATCAGCGGCACGATGACATAGTCGTGGCCATGACGGTGCCAGCCGGTGTTGTCACCCGGCGCGAAGCGGTATTCGGTGACGATGACGCGCTCATTGTCGATGAAGACGGTGGCCTTGGCGGATCCGGTCATGTCGTTCTCCTGTTTGACGTAAAGAAGAACATGCGGCGGCGGGCGGCGAGTGCCAGGGCGGACCAGCGCATGACGCCAGTAAAAGAAAAGCCCGGCACGGGGGCCGGGCTCGTCTGCGAAATTTTCGGTCGGATCAGGCGAGATTGCCGTTGATCCAGTGCGACAGCGCCGTCTTCGGCGCGGCGCCAACCTTCATGTCGGCCATTTCGCCGCCCTTGAAGATCATCAGCGTCGGGATAGAGCGCACGCCGAACTGCGCGGCCAGCTCCGGATTCTCGTCGATGTTGAGCTTGGCGATCTTCACCTTGCTGCCGAGTTCGATGGCGATGTCTTCCAGCGCCGGCGCGATCATCTTGCACGGGCCACACCATTCCGCCCAGAAATCGACCACGACCGGCTCCTTGGCGTCAAGCACATCGGTCTGGAAGTTGCTCTT
Source organism: Mesorhizobium mediterraneum (assembly GCF_002284565.1). Lineage (GTDB taxonomy): Bacteria > Pseudomonadota > Alphaproteobacteria > Rhizobiales > Rhizobiaceae > Mesorhizobium > Mesorhizobium mediterraneum. Next base: position 217,693 of record NZ_NPKI01000015.1, read on the forward strand.
GTCGACCTTGACGGTGGCCATGCGAAAATCCTTTCGAGAGTTATTGTCGCACCAAATGTGGTGGTGATCGTGCCCTTCTTCAAGCAGCTGTTGTGTCACGCTCCCGTGAGTCGGGCAAGAGCGTCGTCCATGACCGCCGGCGGCAGCTCGATCAGCCGCGGCACTTCAGTGAACAGCAGAGCCGCCGAGACCTCATGCCGGGGGTAAAGCGGCTGGAGCAGCGCGCGGTAGAGCGCGAGCTGCAGGACATAGGCCGGTGGAACGTCCGCCAGCGCTGCTGGCGCCGGCCGGTTGGTCTTGTAATCGACGATCGACACCTTGCCTGATGTGACCGCCAGCCGGTCGATCTTGCCGGAGATGGAACGCAGCTTGCCCTTGACCTCCAGGCTGCCCATGACCGCGACTTCGGCGCGCGACGATGATGCAAACAACTGATCGAAGCGGCTGTCGGCAAGGATCGCCGCCACCGAGGTCAAGGCCTTGTCGCGCTCGCCTTCAGGCCATTGCGCGCCAACGCGCTTGAGATAGCGTTCCGCGGCATCCCGGCGTTCGGCCTCGGCAATGCCGGGCAGCATCTGCAACAATTTGTGCAGCGCCAGCCCTCGCATCACGGCAAAGCCAGGTTCCGCCTCGGTGTCCAGCACCGGCGAGCCGGTGTCGATTACGGCTTCCTTGGCCTCATCGATCAGGGCCGAGGCGCCGGAGGGCGACAGCGGTCGCGGCAGATCCTCGAAAGGCGGCAAGGGCTGGAACAGGGTCTTCGGCAACGGCTCGAACTGTTGCGTCTGCCGCGCCTCTTCGGCCGCCGCCTGTGCGACCGGCGGCAATTTTGTCACGTGAAACCGATGCACGGTCTCGCCGGTGGCGGGGTGCAGTCGCTCATCGCTTTCGGGGGCGCCGACCAGCGCGCGGCTGACGATCGAATGCCAGGTACCGGCGTTCGGTGCCCGCTTGCCATGGTAGCCGCAGACGATCAGCCGGTCCTCGGCGCGGGTCATGCCGACATAGAGCAGCCGACGGTATTCGTCGTCGGACAGCTCGCGAGCGCGAACCGAAGCGGCCCGCGAGAATCCATTGGCGACATCGCTGGCCGAGCGCCAGAGATAGCCCTTGCCACCCCAGTGCTCGCCCGAGCCATCGAACGGCATCAGTCGCGGCAGATGCTGGTCGCTGAACGGCGCCGAGCCGCCATCGACCAGGAACACGACAGGCGCCTCCAGGCCCTTGGCGGCATGCACGGTCATGACGCGAACCTCGTCGCGGGTCTGGTCCATTTCGCGCTTGATCTCGGGGCCGGCATTTTCCAGCGTCGACAGGAAGGATTCCAGTCCCGGCAGGCCGGTCCGTTCCCCGGCCAGGCAAAAGCTTAGAAACTCGTCGAGGATGTCGCCGGCCTCCGGCCCGAGCCGCGCGATCATCTTCTTGCGCAGGCCGTCGCGGGCGAGAGCCCCGGCATAGAATTCGAACACCGGCTTGAATGCGGCTTCATCAGACCATGTGTCGAGTTGGGCAACGATTGCGGCCAAGGCAGCGCTTTCGCCGGCTTGCTGCCTGAGCGAAGCGATCAGCGAGAGACCAGACGGCCGCTCGCCCGCCAGCGCGAAAAGCATCTCTTCCGAAACATCGAAAATCGGGCTGCGCAGCACTGCCGCAAGCGACAGATCATCCTCGGGCTGGATGAGAAAGTGGCCGAGCGCGATCAGGTCCTTCACCGCGATATGGCCGGGCAGGCTGAGCCGGTCGGCGCCGGCGACCGGGATGTCGCGGCGCTTCAGCGCACGCGTCAGCGCATGGACAAAGCGATCGCGCTTGCGCACCAGCACCAGCACGTCGCCGGGGCGAAGCTTCTTGCCACGGCCTTCGATGATCTCGCCGGTGCCGATCCAGCCAGCAATGGTCGCCGCCACGTTCTCGGCAACACGCACCGCCGGCGCATGGGCGTGGTCGACGGCTTGCGTCCAGTCGTCGGGTTCGTCGACGACATCGGCGCCGATCGACGGCCAGACCTCGACATAACCCGGCGCATCGGTGCGGATCGCCTTGTGGTCGAGCGGGTCGGGATCGTGGCTGATGCCGCGCCGCACGATCGGGTCGGCAAAGACACGGTCCACCGCCGCAAGCACGTCGTCGGTCGAGCGGAACGACCAGGTCAGCTTGAGATCGGCGAAGGCGGCGTTGGCGTCGCGCACCCTTCCGGCAAACAGGATCCTTGAGTCGGCAAAGGAGTCGGGCGCCGCTCCTTGAAAGGAATAGATCGACTGCTTTTCGTCGCCGACGGCAAAGACCGTGCGATGAACATTGTCGCGCGCGCCGAGCCCGGCAAAGAATTCCTCCGCCAGCCGCTTAACCACCTCCCATTGGTCGGGGCTTGTGTCCTGCGCCTCGTCGAGCAGGATGTGGTCGATGCCCTGGTCGAGCTTGTATTGCACCCAAGGGCCGGCGTCGGGCCGCGCCAGAAGATTAACCGTTCGGGTGATGAGGTCGTTGAAGTCCAGAAAGCCGCGGGCGCGCTTCAAGTGCTCGTAGCGGGCGATGAGCCAGTCGGCGATGGTCAGCGCGGCACGTGTGCCCTCCAGCATCCTGAACAAGGCCAATCGATCGGAGATTTCGAGGATCGCATCGGCAGCTGAGAGATAGCGCTCGGCAAGATCGGGCAGCCGGTCGAGCAACGCCTTCTTGAATGTCTTTGCCGGCTCATAAGGCTCGCCATCCGCTCGCAGGAAAGCTTTTGCCAGCAGATGCAGCCGGCGAACCGGATCATCCTCGGCGAAGGCAAGACGCGCATAGGGCAGAAGAATGTTCAGCACGATGCGGGCATCGGCGGCTTCGGCAGCGCGGGCAAAGGTGATGAAATAGTCCGGCAGGAAGCCCGGCAGCGGCCAGACGGAGGCCGCCAGGCCTTCGGCGGTCTGGCCGGCGCGAAACCTGAACTCGTCGAACAGCGCCCGGAAGCCATCGCCACCGGCCGCGCTGATGAAGGCGCGCAAGCCGTCGCGCTTGCGCACGATCTCGGCCAGCAATGCGTCGAGCCCATGTTCGCCGCCGCGCTCCAGAATGGTGGCGAATGCCTCTGCCAGTCCCGCATCGCCGGCGGCCGTGCCCGAGATCATGTCACGACGGGCGGCGGCGAAGAGCGACGCCTCCATCTGCGGATCGAGCATTTCGAAATGGGCCGGAATGTTGGCTTCCAGCGGGAACTGGTGCAGCACCGATTCGCAGAAGGCGTGGATGGTCTGGATCTTCAGCCCGCCCGGCGTCTCCAGCGCCTCGGCGAACAGCCGGCGCGCGCGGCGCATGGTTTCGCGATCGGGCTGGCGACCGTCCAGCGCCTCTACCCTCGCCGCCAGATCGACGTCGGCAAGCGCAGTCCATTCCGACAACGTCGAAAACACCCGGTTCGACATGTTGGTGGCGGCGGCACGGGTGTAGGTCAGGCACAGGATCTTCGATGGATCGGTGCCACGCAGCAAGAGCCTGATGACGCGCTGGGCCAGCACATGGGTCTTGCCCGATCCGGCATTGGCCGACACCCAGGCGGAATTTTTCGGGTCGGAGGCGCTTGCCTGGCTGGCGGCGGTATCGGTCGGGATGGGATAGGCCTTCTTCATGCCTCCCCTCCTTCGTCGTCGGCGTCGCCGCCGGCGGACCATTCGAGAACGCGGGCGAGATGGTCGTAGTCGCCATCGGTCTCGCCCTCGCGAAATGGCAGCGCCCGCGACAAATAGCCGGTCGTCGGGTCGGCGTAATGGATCAGCAGTTTTTCCAACCGCGCCCAGGCCTCCTCGGCGAGATCGGCGGCGGTTCGCGGCTTGCGGTTGTATTCGAGGATGGATTCCTCGAATACCTCGCCGTTCGGCTTCAGCCTGACGAAGGCCAGTTGCGACGGCTCGCGCGCGCCAAGCCCCTTGAAGGCCCCGCGCCTCAGCAATGCCCCTTCCAGCGCCAATTGTGGCGACAGCAGCGTGTGCGCCTGCGCCTTGGACGGCGAGGAGCCGGTCTTGTAGTCGAGAATGTCGGCCATGCCGCCGGCCAGCAGGTCGACGCGATCAGCGTAGCCGGACAGCGTCACGCCGGACCGGCCAACGCCGGTTTTCTCGGCGCGCTCCTCGGCGTGCCGCATTGTCACGGCAAGGGCGCGGCCGCGCTCCCATTCGATGATCCCGGCCGCAAGCTTTTCGAAGCGCGGCCACCATACCGCCTCGACATCGTTAGGAAGGGCCGCTTCGGCAAAGCATTGGCGGCCGGCGACGATGAGACCGTCAAGCGCCTCCGGCACAAGCGGATCGGCCACCTTCGCCGAGAAAAGATGCAGGATGGCGTGAAACAGCGTGCCGCGCTCGGCAGCACCCGGGTCGCGGATGACCGGGTCGAGCGGCATCAGGCGCAGGATCCTCCTGGCATAGATCGCGTAAGGGTCGCGGCGCAGCGTCTCGATCTCGGTGACCGAGAAATGCTGCGGCCGCTCAGCCAGCGGCGGCTGCGGCTGCGGTCGCGGCGCGAAATCTCTCCTTTCGCCGGCATCGAGCGCACGTGCCCAGGAAAGGAATTCATCACCACGCCGGCGCAGCACTGCCGCATGGTCCTTGCCGATGAAGGTCAGGAGGCGCTGCAGCCAGCGCGACGGCACCGCCGGCGCGTCGCCCGAGCGGGCGGAGCGCGCCAGCACCACTTTCTTCGCCCCCATCGCCATCTGGAAATCATGGGCGGCCAGGCCGATGCGCCGTTCGGGCGGGTCGAGATCGATGCCGGTCTTCATCAGCCGCGACATGAAGCGGTCGCTCTCCGGCTTGCGCGGCCACACGCCTTCATTGAGCCCGCCGACGACCAGCGTGTCGACGCTCTGCAACCGGGCTTCCAACGCGCCCCAGATGGCGATGTTCCTGTCGGTGCCTTGTGCCGGCTTGACGGTTTCGGGCGCGATCAGCGCCTCCATCACATCGGGCGATTCGTCCGCCGCGAAGGAGAACGACGCCGAGGCGGCGACCAGCCCGCGCAAGAGCTCGGCGAGCTTCTCACCGGCATCGCCCGCATAGAGTTCGCTCAGGCTGCCATCCGCGGTGCGGCCGAGACCTTCGAGCGTGACGACGCTGGCCCGGGTCAATTCGGCAAGATCGGCCTCGGCTTGATTGCGAAAGGCGATCAGCGGCGCCAGCGCCGCGGCTAGGCGGATGAGCAATTTGCGGGCGCCCTCGATGTTGCGCACGGTCAGGCGGGAAAACCAGAAGGGCGGGCGGGCATCGCCCAGGCCGGTGAGACGTATGTCGAAGAGCTCCGGCAACGATGCAATGTCGGGGCGGCCGGTGCCGCCACGCAGCGCCACCAGTTCGATGATCTCCGCCGCATGACGGACGCTTGTGCGTTCCAGGCCGAGGCCAAGCAGCGGGTGCTTGAGCAGCGACAGCAGGGCGACCGGATCGCCGGGCCGGAACGCGGCCTGAAGCGCCAGCCTGAGCAGACTGGCGGCTGGCGTGTTGATGAGCGGCGTGCCGCCCGAATCGTCGGCCACGACCCCAAACCGCAACAGCTCGACCGAGACGCGCCGCGCCAGGGCGCGGTCGCCGGTGACGAGCGCCGCACGCTGGCCGGGCTGCTCGACGGCACGTTTGAGCGCGACGGCGATCGCCACCGCTTCGTCGCGTTCGCCGGCGGCTTCGAGAAGCGTCACGTCGGCGAAGGCATCAGTGATGTCCGCGGCGGCAAAGCCAGCGCGCGTCTGCGCCCATAGCTCAGTGGTTTCGGCCGGCCGCAGCGCCTCGCCGACAAGTGCGGCGCGCAGCGCGAGCGGCCTTTCGGCAACGGCGATTTCCTCGACATCGCCGCGCAGCACGCCGATCTTGCCGACCAGTTTTGCCAGGCCGTATTGCGGATGGCCAAGCAAGGCCGGGCGCGCCCCGGGCGCCGCGATTGCCTGGAATGACGGCTCATCCAGCATCAAATCGAGGCCGGGCAGCACGACGGCGCCGCTGGGCAGGCCGGCGATCACCGCAAGCAATTCGGCGGTGGCCGGAATCGACCCGGTGGAGCCGGCTGCGATCACCGGCCCAGTGGGCGGATTGCGCTTCAGCCGCGCCGCTTCCAGCCTTATCAGCGCATTGCGATGCGCGGCGGGGTTGGAGCGGTTGCGTTCCTCGAGGAGATCCGGCCAGTTTTCGGTGACGATGCTCAGGAAGTCGAGTGTCACTTGCCACCAGCCGGCAAGGTTGCCGGTGACCAGATCGGCGAGCCTGGTCCAGTCTGTGCCTTCGGTCTCGATCTCGTCCATCAGCCGGGCCAGGTCGCGCGCCAGCCAGATGGCGTCGGCGGCGGAGGCCGGCACAACGATCTCCTCATCGAAAAGTGCCGCGACATGGGCAGGCAAGCGGCGCTTCCAGGCGCGCACCAGCGGTGCCAGCAGCAGCAGCCGCTCGATCGCCGCGATCGGCGGCGCGAGATCGATCGCCGCCGATGCGTCGGCCTCGAATGCAGCTTCGTCCTCGTCGAACTCGCCAAGCGGACGGATGACCGGCAGGATCGCCGAGCGGCCACCCAGACGGTCGACGAAGACGCCGCGCAGCGCCCGCGCGGCGCGGCGCGTCGGCACGTAGATGGTGGCGTCGGCCAGCGCCAGCGGGTCGCCGTCGAAGCGGAAACCGGGAACAAGCCGCCCCGACAGCAGGGCCTCGGCCAGCGTCGGCAGAAACGGCGCTCCGGGCGGGATCGAGAAAACGCGGCGGGAGCCGCTCATTTCAACTCAGTGAAGGCGCTGGTCAACTCGGTAAAAGCACTGGGTGACTCAGCGAGAGCAGCGGCGACGGCGGCTTCCGCAAGCGGAATGGCGTCTGGCGTGCCGACGGTGATCCAATGGCCGTGCATCACCGTGCCGAACAGGCGGCCGGCAGCAATGGCCGCATCGAAATAGGCGTTGAGCGAATGCGGACCGGCCGGCGCATCCGCGAAAAGCCTGGGATGGACGATCGCCGCCCCGGCATAGATCAGGCCTGTCGGGTCGCCTTTCGAACGCCGCAAGGCGCCGTCCGGCGCCATCAGGAAGTCCGTGCCGCCGCTGTGTCCGGTTGCTGACTGGAGATCCGCGAGCATCAGCAGAATATCCATTTTCGCCGCGTCCCATGCAAGGGCGAGGCGGGCAAGGTTGGGCACGCCGCTGTCGATCCAGAAGGTGTCGGCGTTGACGATGTAAAAGGGAGCCCCTCCCAGTTCCGGCAAAGCATGGACGATACCGCCGGCGGAATCGAGCAGTCTTTCGCTTTCATCGGAAATGACGACTTTCGGGGCGCGGCGCGCGGCGACATGGGCGACGATCTGTTCGGGGAAATAATGGACGTTGACCATCGCCTTGTCGACGCCGGCCTGCGCCAGGCTGTCCAGGCTCCAGTCGAGCAATGTCTTGCCTGATATCTTGACCAGCGGCTTCGGCATCGTGTCGGTGATTGGCCGCATGCGCTTTCCCAGCCCGGCGGCAAGCACCATTGCGGTTTTGAGGTGTGTCGTCACAGCGACCGCTCCTCTAGCAGGCCGTGGGCGGTATAGAAATCCCGCAAGCTGGCCAGCCGGGGATGCGCCAGCGCTCGCCTGAGATAGTCGCGAATGCGCGGCAGATGTTTTAGATAATAGGGCTTGCCGTCGCGCTTTTCGAGCCGAACAAAAATGCCGAGTATCTTCGAATTGCGCTGCGCCGCCATGATCGCATAGGTCTCGACGAATTCGTCTTCGTTGAAAGCGCCAGCCTTATGGCGCGCATTGATATAGGCGTTGAGCGTCCGCTTCTCGATCTCGGGCGAAAGCGTGACGCGCGCATCCATGGCAAGCGAGGCGAGGTCGTAGGCGGACGGGCCAATCAGCGCGTCCTGAACATCGACGATGCCGAGGCGATCGTGACCGGTGCGCTCGCCGCGCCAGATGATGTTGGGCGAATGGAAGTCGCGCAGCATGAGCGTGTATTCGCGCCCCTCCAGCCGGTCGAGGACCGCATTCCATTCCCTGTTATAGCCGGCGCGCAAGGCATCGCTTGCCGGGCCGCCTGATATCGCCGGCACATACCAATCGACCAGCAATTCGGCTTCGATCATCATGGCGTCGCGGTCGAAAGGCGGCACGTCGTGAAAGACGCCGGGCGCGGCCTCCATTCGATCGGGCCATGATTTGCCATGCATCATGGCAAGCAGTTTGGCCGCCGCTGCGTACCGCTCCGCCACCGGCTGACCATGCTGGCCGAGAAATCCCTCCGAGCCGAGATGCTCCAAGAGAAGAAAGCCTTGGTCCAGGTCTTGCGCATGGATCTCCGGGGCGCTGACGCCGCCGGCCCGCAGCGCCCGGTCGATGGCGACGAAGGCCGAGACGGATTGCGCGGTGTGGGCGATCACCGCATAGGGCTTGCCGTCGCGGACCGGCGGCCCGTGCACCAGCCTTGGTGAATTCATCAACACGCGCCGCGGCAGGCCGGCCAGCGAGACGATCTCATAGGAGCGGGCCGATGCGTCGCCGATAAAATATCGTCGCTGCGCTTTGCCCCAGCCAGCTCTTTCCAGAAAATCGCGCATCGCCAGCGATCGCGCCGCGCGCTCGAAGGCAGCGCCTTGTCCCGACAGTCTCGCCAGGCGGCCGTCGCCCTGATGGAGCAGCTCGATCTGGACCGAAGTCTTTGGCAAATAGGACCCTGCCCGTTCCGGCCATTCCACCAGGGCAGCGCCTTGCGCCAGCGCCTCGTCGAAACCCAGTTCGTCCAGCTCGGACGCCGAGGACAGGCGATAGAGGTCGAAATGATGGATGGGAACGCGCGCCTCATAGCTCTGGACGAGCGTGAAGGTCGGGCTCGGCACATCGAGACCGGAATCGTCGGTCATGGCCCTGATCAGCGCCCGCGCCAAACTCGACTTGCCGGCGCCAAGGTCGCCTTTGAGCGCCAGCACGTCGCCGGGGCGCAGCGACATGGCCAGATCCTCGCCCAGCCTTGCGGTCGCAGCCTCGTCGGCGAGAAAACGCTCCAGCACCACGCCTGCCATCGAGCGCGCTACTCGGCCGCCGCGCGGATGCCGGACGGCGTGTCGGGAAAGGCACAAATGACGGTGGTGCCCCTGTCCTTGCCGGTCTCGATGCGGACGCTGCCGCCATGCAGCTCGACAAAGCTCTTGACGATCGACAGGCCGAGGCCGGCGCCGCGCCGGCGGCCACCATTGGTGCGCGGCTCGAAACGACGGAACACCGAATCGAGCAGGTCCGGCGGCATCCCGGGACCGTCATCGTGGACGGAGAATTCCACGCCTTCGGCAAGCGAGCGGCAGGCGAGCGTGATGGTGCTCGCCTCCGGAGCGTAGTTCGCGGCGTTGCTCAGCAGATTGTAGAGGATCTGGCGGACGCGGGTTTCGTCGCCGTGGAACGTCTTTGGCGCGGTGGCCGCGTCAATCTTGAGCCTGATTGCATGCTCCTCCAGCCGGTCGGCAACAAGCTCGGCGGCGGCGGCGATGGTCCGGTCGACGTGAACTTCGGAGATGTCGAGCTCCATGATGCCGGCATCCACGGTCGCCAGGTCGAGGATGTCATTGACGATGGTGAGCAGTACCGAGGAAGACGAGCCGACATGCTCGACATATTCGCGCTGCTTCTGGCTCAATGGCCCGGTCGACGGCAGCGAAAGAAGCTCGGTGAAGCCGATGATGTTGGTCAGCGGCGAGCGCAATTCGTAGGAGACGTGCTGCACGAACTCGTTCTTGAGCTGGTCGGATTTTTCCAGCGCCTCGTTCTTGTCCTTCAGGGCCCGCTCGACATTGACGCTGTCGGTGACGTCGACGAAGGTCATCATCACCTGCCCGTTGGGCAGTGGGATCATCGCGTAGCGCAGCACGTTGCCGTTGTTCAGCTCGGTCTGGCCGTGGCGGTCGCGGCGCTCATCGTCGAAACCGGTGATGGCGGCAACGAACCCGGCCCAGGGACTGTCGGCGGCGCGCCGGTCGCAAAGATCGCGGATCGTGGAGACGTGGACGTTGGGCTTGGCGGCGTCGGCGTCCAGTCCCCAAAGTGCTGCGAATGCCGGGTTCGACAATCTGAGCCTTCCGTCCGGGCCGAACACGGCCACGCCCTCGGCAAGATTGTCGAGCGTCTCGCCCTGGACCCGCACCGCGGTCTGGTAGCGGCTTTCGAGGTCCATCTTCTCGGTCAGGTTCTCGAACACCCAGGTCACGCCGCCCTTGGGCTGCGGATTGGCGACAACGCGGATGGTCTTGCCGTCCGGCAGATGCCACCAATGTTCCTGCGACTCGACCGCGCGATAGGCGCCTAGCAGGCTCTCCTTCCAGCGCCGCCATTCGGGCTGCTCGGCGATCTTGCCTTCGCTGCGCAGCCGGTCGAGCAACAAGGCGTTGTCTGGGGCGCTGTGCAGGAAGCCGCTGTCGAGGCCCCATAGTTTCTGGAACGCCTGGTTGAAAAACCGCAGCTTCTCGTCGGTATCGAAAATCGCCACGGCGGTGTTGAGTTGATCGAGCGTGTCGGCATGGCTCCGCACGGTCCGCTCGTACTCGTTACGGATGATCTCGATGCCGCTGGTGTCACAGGCAAGACCCGCCGAACCATCCGCGCCGGCGAAGTCGGTCACAGCGAACATGCGGCGGTCGCCTTCGATGACGGTGGAAAGCGCCTGCTCGAAGACGGGATGCGACTTGTGCTGCGCAGCGATCGCATCGCGCGCCTGGCCACCCAGGAATTCCTTCGCGTCGCGAACGGCCGCTTCGGCATTTTCCGCTTCGACTGCTTTGGCATAGGCGCGGTTGACCCATTTCAACCGCCCGTCGGCCGTGCGCAGCCATGACGGCATGCTGAGCGCGTCGAGAAGGCCGAGCATCGTGTCATAGTCGGTGGCGAGGCGCTGGTTCTCGATTTTCAGCCTGGCCTCGCTTCGCTGCGTTTCAGACAGCGAGACGAAGCGCACAAGCACGTGTGCTGCGCTCTTGCGACCGTGCACTTCGAGCGGCGCACCGACCTGCGATTCGATGACGAGATCGAACGGCCTCGCCTTTTCACGCAGTCCCGCCACGGCATTCTCGAGCGCCGCCGCCGAGCGCGGCATCAGCCAACGGCCGAAGGCGAGGAAAGCGGCGCGGTCTTCCGGGGTGCCGCTTTCGATCGGCAATGTCCCGACGAGCTCGGGTTTCTTGTTTTCCGAGGCCCATACGATGACACGCTGGTCGCGCAAATTGAGCAGCGCCTCGGAGCGCCGCAGCGCAGCGTTGACATCGGCCAGGCGGGCTCTGAGTTCGACATTCTGCGCCGAGGTGCGCGCTCTTTCGCGGATCAGGGCGATGGCCGAGACAAGTGCCGCGCCCATGACACCGACAAACATGGCGAGCTGCATGACCTCGACCGTGGAGACCGACAGCCCGGCTTTTTGCGCAGCGACGGTTTCAGCATGCGCCGCAAAACCGAGCAGCGGGCAGGCGAGCGCGGAAGAAGCAAGCAATTTTCCGACGCGAGCGCCAGCGCACCATAAGAGGCTTCCGCCTGTTGCAGCGGAATCCGTGGTCACCGAATCGTTGTGGCCGCCGGAAACGGCCTGTCCCGCGCGAGGCGGGTTATCCCCCGGCATGTCTTGGTCCTCTTCGCCGCCTGAATGCAAGACCGCCCTGATGCGTGCGTCGGCCCTCGTCCCCGGACCCGCGAATCAGCACCATAGCGCTTGCGCGAATCGGCGTGAAGAATCAATCAGCGCAAAAATAAAGCCGGGCGAAAAGTCAATCGCCCGGCATCAATATCTAGTGGTAATTTAAGCTTTGGTTAATAGCGGTAGTGTTCCGGCTTGAACGGCCCCTGCGGGGTCACGCCGATATAGGCGGCCTGTTCGCCGGACAGTTCGGTAAGCCGGGCGCCAAGCTTGTCGAGATGCAGGCGCGCGACCTTTTCATCGAGATGCTTCGGCAGGACATAGACCTGATTCTCGTACTGGCCGGGCTTGGTGTAGAGCTCGATCTGCGCCAACACCTGGTTGGTGAAGGACGCCGACATGACGAAGCTCGGATGGCCGGTGGCATTGCCGAGATTGAGCAGGCGGCCTTCCGACAAAAGGATCATCCGCTTGCCGTCCGGGAAGGTGATCATGTCGACCTGCGGCTTGATGTTGGTCCACTTCAGATTGCGCAGCGACGCCACCTGGATCTCGTTGTCGAAGTGACCGATATTGCCGACGATCACCATGTCCTTGAACGACCGCATGTGGTCGAGGGTGACGACGTCCTTGTTGCCGGTGGTGGTGATGATGATGTCGGCCGTCGGTGCGGCATCCTCGAGCGTGACGACTTCGAAGCCGTCCATCGCCGCCTGCAACGCGCAGATCGGATCGACCTCGGTGACCTTGACGCGGGCGCCGGCGCCCTTGAGCGACGCCGAAGAGCCCTTGCCGACGTCGCCATAGCCGCAGACGACCGCGACCTTGCCGGCCATCATCGTGTCGGTGCCGCGGCGAATGCCGTCGACCAGAGATTCCTTGCAGCCGTATTTGTTGTCGAATTTCGACTTGGTCACGCTATCGTTGACGTTGATGGCCGGGAACGGCAGCAAGCCCTTCTTCTGCAACTGATAGAGCCGGTTGACGCCGGTCGTCGTCTCTTCGGTGACGCCGCGGATCGCTTCCTTCTGCTTGGTGAAGAAGCCGGGCGAAGCCGCCATACGCTTCTTGATCTGCGCAAACAGGATCTCTTCCTCCTCGCTGCCCGGATTGGAGAGCACATCCTCGCCGGCTTCGGCGCGCGCGCCGATCAGGATGTACATGGTGGCGTCGCCGCCATCATCCAGGATCATGTTGGAGGTGCCGCCATCGGCCCACTGGAAGATCCTGTCGGTGTAGACCCAGTAGTCTTCGAGCGTCTCGCCCTTGATGGCGAAGACCGGAATGCCGGCCTCGGCGATGGCCGCGGCCGCATGGTCCTGGGTCGAGAAGATGTTGCAGGAGGCCCAGCGGATATCGGCGCCGAGCACCTTCAGCGTTTCGATCAGCACCGCCGTCTGAATGGTCATGTGCAGCGAACCGGTGATGCGCGCGCCCTTGAGCGGCTGCGCCTTGCCGAATTCCTCGCGGCAGGCCATCAGACCCGGCATTTCGGTTTCGGCGATCTCGATCTCCTTGCGGCCCCAGCCGGCAAGAGAGATGTCGGCGACCACATAGTCTTTGCTACCCGTCATGGCAGTGCTCCGATCAAGAATTGTCTTCGGGATGCGCCCGCGCCAAAGGCGTTTCGAAGGGCGCGAGTTGCCGGCCTGACTAGCAGATCGCCGGTCGGACGACAATGGGATATAAAGAAATCTTTATCCGTGCATGTCTTCGGAAGCGATTTTCGGAAAGCACGATGCGCAAATTCGAGTCCAAAGGACGCGCGGCGCTCCAGGCGTCAGGATTCTTCGCCGAAGCGGGAGGCGATCAGTTTCTCCAGTGCATCGATGACCTGCTCGGCCTCCGGGCCGCTGGCGGTGACGCGAATCGAATAGCCGGGGCTCGCCGCCAGCATCATCAAACCCATGATCGAGGTGCCGCCGACCTTGACGCCGTCCTTCTCGACATGGACGGAGGCGTCGAAGCCGCTGGCAACCTGAACGAACTTCGCCGAGGCGCGGGCATGCAGGCCACGCTGGTTGACGATTGGAAACTCCCGGACGATGTCATCCTTCTTGGCCGACAGCGCGTTCATTTGCTGCTCAAAAGCTGGCTGGCGACATTGATGTATTTGCGGCCGGCTGCCTGCGCCTCGTCCAGCGCTGCGCTCATATTGTCGCCCTTGCGAATGCTGGACAGCTTGATCAGCATCGGCAGGTTCATACCGGCAATGACCTCGGTACGACCGGATTCCATCACCGAAATGGCGAGATTGGAGGGCGTGCCGCCGAACATGTCTGTCAAAACGATGACGCCCGCCCCCGTGTCGACACGGGCAACGGCGTCGACGATGTCGCTGCGGCGCTGCTCCATATCGTCATCGGCGCCGATCGCCACGGTCTCGAAACTGTCTTGTGGCCCGACGACATGTTCCACGGCATGGCGGAATTCGGCGGCCAGTTGACCGTGCGTTACAAGCACGAGTCCGATCATTCTTTGGTGGCTCCCGTCATCGCCGCTTCATAAGGCGTTTCATACTCGCCGGCCATTCCAGGCGGCGGGAGCGCTATCTTGTCGACGCGAGACGCGTTGACAAGCCCAAAATTGCATAGGCCTAGGCCATTTTGACGCATTGCAGCAAAAAACCGGAACCGGATCATAGAAAAGGCGCGATGGAGAGCCGTGCCATCACCGCCGGCAAGGCCGTGGCGGCGTTGCGCTCGGCAAGGTCGATACGCGGCACCGGACAGCCTGCCACCGGTTCGCTGATTTCCTCCTGGAAACGGGCCATTTCTGCCTTCGGCACCAGCCGGACATGCAGGTCGATCACTCCACCCGGCTCGAAGGGCAGCGGGCGCGGCATGAACCCAGGCACTTCGGCGAGACCGGCGATGGTCGCCGGCACGCGACAGACCAGCCGCCCGGCGTGGGCCACGGCGAGCAGCCTGTCATCGCCGATAAGCCGCGAAAACAGCCCGCGCGCGCGGCAATGATCCAGGAGCGTCAGCGCCAGCGTCGTCTTGCCGGCGCCGGACGGTCCGGTGATGAGGACGCCGCGCTCGCCGATCAGCAGCGCCGTTCCATGAATGTTTTCAGCGCGCATAGATCAGCCTTCGGCCGGCAGTGTCACGACGAAGCGCGCGCCCTTGATTTCGCCGGGTTTGGTGCCCGGGATGTTCTCGGCGGTCAGCGTGCCGCCATGGGCTTCGACGATCTGCCTGCTGATCGACAGGCCAAGCCCTGAATTCTGGCCGAACGCCTCGCCGGCCGGCCGGTCGGTGTAGAAGCGTTCGAAGATGCGGTCGATGTTGTCGGCTCTTATACCGGGACCATTGTCGTCGATGGTGATGATGTTGACCTTGCCGGCGCGCGCCAGCGAGATAGTGATGTGGCCGCGCTCTTCAGGAACGAAGGAGCGGGCATTCTCGATCAGATTGGTGATGACCTGGCCGATCCTCAGATCGTGGCCGGCGACGAAGTAGCCCTTGACGCCCTGCGGCGGCTTGGCGACCTTGAACTCGATCTCGACCGTCTTTTTGTTGCGCGTGGCCGTGCGTGAAACGTCGACCAGATCCGTGATGAACTTCTTGAGATCCACGGTTCCTGCGTCTTCCCGCGCGAGTTCGGCGTCAAGACGGGAGGCATCGGAAATGTCGGTGATGAGACGGTCCAGCCGCCTGACGTCGTGCTGGATGATATCCATCAGCCGGCTGCGCGACGTGTCGTTCTTGGCCAGCGGCAGGGTCTCCACTGCGCTGCGCAGCGAGGTCAGGGGGTTCTTCAACTCGTGCGAGACGTCAGCCGCGAAACTTTCGATCGCCTCAATGCGGGCATAGAGCGCATTGGTCATGTCGCGCACGGCGATCGACAGATTGCCGATCTCGTCCTGCCGGTCGGAGAAATCAGGGATTTCCTCGCGGTTCTTGACGCCGCGCCGCACCCTGACCGCCGCCGCCGACAGCCGGCGCAGCGGGTTGGCGATGGTCGAGGCGAGCAGCATCGACAGGATGGCGGTGACAAGGGCGGCAATGCCGAAGACGCGCAGGATCGCCTTGCGCTCGGCCGCGACGATCCTGTCGATGTCGCCGCCTTCCGTCGACAGCATCAATACGCCGAGAACGGCGCGGAAGCGCTGGATCGGCACGGCGACCGAAACAATCTGCTCGCCCTGTTCCGAGATCCGCACGATGGTCGACGGGCTGCCGGTAAGCGCCTTGACCACCTCCGGAAATGCAGCGCCATTGCCGCCCGGCTGCTCATGATAGAGCGGCAGCGCGGTGTTGCGGAAGAAATCGAAGACGAATTTCTGGATACGCTCCAGAAGGTCGGGCTCTTCCGCGGAGACCGGCGGCAGGTCGTAGCGAAGGATCTGGCCGCGCGAATAGAGATGGCGGGAATCGAGCAGCAGGTTGGCGTCGCGGTCATAGATGCGGGCACGCGTCCGCGTCGGCGAAATCAAGCGCCTGAGCACCGGCGCGACGCGCTCCGGATTGATCGGGAAATCCAGATTGTCGAGCTGATCGGAGCCGGGACCCAGGCTTTCGCCGGCCTGCAGTTCCAGCAGTTTTTCCGGATCGATGCTGATCGAATCGGTCTCGACCGTCGCCGATGCTGCGATCGCGCCGGCGATGATCTCGCCCTGGGTCATCAGGCTCTCGACGCGGGCATCGATCAGCCCGTCGCGAAACGTGTTGAGGTAGAGAATGCCGGTGACCAGGACGGCCAGGCCGGCGAGGTTGAGGAAGAGAATGCGCCGCGTCAGGCTGGAAAAGATATGGTGGCCGAGGAAGCGGCGCATCGGCACCGTGATCCTCGACAGGAATGCGGGCAGAATCCGCGACGGGCGCCGGCCGCCCGTCCGTCTCACTCGCTCTACGTCCACTGCCATCGAATAGCAGCCCCCGCTCGGTCTTTAGTTTTGAGCATGTCGTTGTCCCAAAACCGGGACCACTTTTGGACGACATGCAATAACGTTTTCGATGCATGTCGTTGTCCCCAAAACCGGGACCACTTTTGGGCGACATGCATCAATTCATGCTTCGCGGAACCGGTATCCGACTCCGTAAAGGGTTTCGATCATCTCGAAGTCATCATCGACGGCCTTGAACTTCTTGCGAAGCCGCTTGATGTGACTGTCGATGGTGCGGTCATCGACATAGACCTGCTCATCATAGGCCGAATCCATAAGCGCATCACGGCTTTTTACCACACCGGGACGCTGGGCCAGAGAATGCAGGATCAGGAACTCGGTGACGGTAAGCGTCACCGGCTCGCCCTTCCAGGTGCAGGTGTGGCGCTCCTGGTCCATGACAAGCTGGCCGCGCTCGAGCGAACGTGCCTGCTGGTTGGGCGTCTTGGCCGACGCCTCGCGGGCGCTGGCGCGGCGCAGCACGGCCCGAACCCGCTCGACCAGAAGACGCTGCGAGAAGGGTTTGCGGATGAAGTCGTCGGCGCCCATCTTGAGGCCGAAAAGCTCGTCGATCTCGTCGTCCTTGGACGTCAGGAAGATCACCGGCAGGTCGGATTTCTGGCGCATCCGGCGCAGAAGCTCCATGCCGTCCATGCGCGGCATCTTGATGTCGAGGATGGCGAGATTCGGCGGACGCGCCGCCAGGCCTTCCAGCGCCGATGCCCCATCCGTGTAGGTTTCGACGCGATACCCCTCCGATTCGAGGGCGATCGACACCGAAGTCAGAATGTTGCGATCGTCGTCGACAAGCGCGATTGTTGCCATTTCAAGTGGCTCCCTCATGAGCTGTCCCTTCTTTGGTCGAGAAGGGGCTTTTGCAGGACAAATTAGGTACAAAATGTGGCACAGGCTCAGTCCGCTGTCACGAGCGGCATGCCGGCGGCCACAATCTCACCTCGATATGGATTGGACTGATAAAGACCGCCAATCCTTTGGGCAACCGCCTGATTTTTTGCATATATAAACGATTTAAACAACTTTCAAAATATTTAAATCGATTAATTATTTGATATCATTTGGCTTTTCTGGTTCTGACGCTTACAGTCTCCGTCGTGGGGGCTCCGGAAATTCGCCGGCCAGGATGCTCAAATCGAAGAAGGAACCCTCATGTCGGAAGCCGGCAAACGCAATCCCGCATGGGCGATCGATCGGATCGGCCTGAAAACCACGGGCGCGGTGCGCTATAATTTCGGCGTGGCGGCCCTTTACGAGGAAGCGATCCGCCGCGGCGAGGCCCGGATAACCGCGCATGGCGCGCTCGTCGCCGAAACCGGGCAGCACACCGGCCGCTCGCCCAAGGACAAATTCATCGTGCGCGACGAGACCACCGGGCCGCATGTGTGGTGGGACAACAACAAGGCGATTTCGCCGTCACAGTTCGACATGCTGCTCGCCGATTTTCGCGCCCATGCTGCGGACAAGGATCTTTATGTGCAGGATCTGGTCGGCGGCGCCGACGAGGACTTGAAGCTGACGACCAGGGTCGTCACGGAGCTTGCCTGGCACTCCTTGTTCATCCGCAATCTGCTCATTCGTCCGGAAGCCGCCGAGCTTGAGCATTTCGTGCCTGACATGACGATCATCGACCTGCCGTCGTTCCGCGCCGATCCCGTCCGCCACGGCACCCGCACCGAAACGGTGATCGCCGTCGATCTCTCGCGCATGATCGTGCTGATCGGTGGCACCTCCTATGCCGGCGAAATGAAGAAATCGGTGTTCACCGTGCTCAACTATCTGTTGCCGGCGAAGGGTGTGATGCCGATGCATTGCTCGGCCAATGAAGGCGCTGGCGGAGACGCGGCCATCTTCTTCGGCCTTTCGGGAACCGGCAAGACGACGCTGTCGGCCGACCCGTCGCGCACGCTGGTCGGCGACGACGAGCACGGCTGGGGTCCGGATGGCATCTTCAATTTCGAAGGCGGCTGCTATGCCAAGACGATAAAGCTTTCGGCCGAAGCCGAGCCGGAGATCTTCGCCACCACGCAGCGCTTCGGCACGGTGCTGGAGAATGTGGTGCTCGACGCGGACCGTGTGCCGGATTTCGACGACGGCAGTCTCACCGAAAACACGCGCTGCGCCTATCCGCTCGACTTCATCCCCAACGCCAGCAAGACGGGCCGCGCCGGTCACCCGAAAAACATCATCATGCTGACCGCCGACGCATTCGGCGTGATGCCGCCGATCGCCCGGCTCACTCCGGCGCAGGCGATGTATCATTTCCTCTCCGGCTATACCGCCAAGGTGGCAGGGACCGAAAAGGGCGTCACTGAACCCGAAGCGACGTTTTCGACCTGTTTCGGCGCACCGTTCATGCCGCGCCATCCGTCGGAATACGGCAATCTGCTGCGCGAGCTGATCGCCCATCACGGTGTCGATTGCTGGCTGGTCAACACCGGCTGGACCGGCGGCGCTTATGGCACCGGCAAGCGGATGCCGATCAAGGCGACGCGCGCGCTGCTTGCCGCGGCACTCGACGGCTCGCTGAACGGGGCCGATTTCCGCACCGACGCCAATTTTGGTTTCGATGTGCCGGTGGCGGTCGCTGGCGTCGACCGCGCCATTCTCGATCCGAGATCGACCTGGGCCGACACATCAGCCTATGACCTGCAGGCGGCGAGGCTGGTCGGCATGTTCGCCATCAATTTCGAAAAATTCGAACCTCATGTCGACGCCATTGTGCTCGGCGCCGCCCCGCGCATGCGCGAAGCCGCGGAATAATCGCCGGGCGGATATCCTGCACCTCAAGGCCCGGACCGGGATCCGGGAGGCCCGACCCGGGGAACGGGAACGCCCGACCCCGGGGATCGGGCCTTTTCTTTTTTCGCTTGCCGCGCCATGACTGCGGCATGAACGCCGACGACAAGATCATCATTGCCGACGATGCGGTGATCCATCCGGATGACCTGCATGAGGACTTCATCCGCTCGTCCGGCCCTGGCGGCCAGAACGTCAACAAGGTGGCGACGGCGGTGCAATTGCGCTTCGATGCGGCGAATGCGCCGGGCCTGTCGGAGCGCGTCCGCGAGCGAACCATAAAGCTGGCTGGCCAACGGGCCACCAAGGACGGCGTCATCGTCATCGAGGCCGGACGCTTCCGCACGCAAGAGCAGAACCGGGCTGACGCCCGCGCGCGGCTTGCGGAACTGGTCGCCAAGGCCGCCGAACCGCCGCCGCCGCCGCGCAAGAAGACGAGGCCGTCGAAAGGCGCGGTAGAAAGGCGGCTGAAGACTAAAGCTGGGCGCGGCACAATCAAGAAACTGCGCGGCCGGGTGGACGACGATTAGAGCGACGTGCGTCCACGATGTGGCAGGCGCGACATCGATCCCGCGGTCGAGACGGCTTCCAATTCAAGGTTGCAGATGGCAAGTTCTGTATTCGCCACAGCAAGGGAGACCACAGATGGGCATGTTTGATTTCGTCAAGGGCGTCGGCAAGAAGCTCGGCTTCGGCGACGATGAGCCGGAGCCGACCGCCGATACGCTCAAGAAGGAGCTCGATTCGCACGCGCTCGGCACCGACAATGTGGAAGTCGTCGTCAAAGGCGATACGGCCGTCCTGAAAGGCGTGGTCAAGGATCAATCGATCTTCGAAAAGGCTGTCATCGCCGTCGGCAACACGCTCGGCGTCTCCAAGGTGCAGGCAGACGAATTGCAGGTCGCCGCACCCGAGTCCGGCACGCCCGCTACCGCGGCCAAGGAACCGACCTTCTACACGGTCAAGAAAGGCGACAACCTCTGGAAGATCGCCGAAAAGAGCTACGGCAAGGGCAAGGGTGCGAAGAACCCGATCATTTTCGAGGCCAACAAGCCGATGCTGACCCACCCGGACAAGATCTATCCGGGGCAAGTCCTGCGCATACCGGACCTCGACTAAGAGACTGTTTGGAAACTCTACTCCGGCGGCTATCTGATAGCGTTTTCTGCGCTTCCGGTGCTCACGTGCTTAAGTACGCTCCGCTCCGGTTCTCGAAACCACCACCATATGACTCGCCAGAGCGAATTTCGAAACAGTCTCTAAGCCCGGTGCAATCGCGACAAGAGAAGAACGGCGGCTTTCGGGTCGCCGTTCTTGTTTGTTGGTGGCATTATCCGCCAGATGAACCTAATGGAGCGACCAAGCTGATGCTCGTTCTGCCCAAAGGTGTCCGCCACATGCCCGGCTACCTGTCCCGTGCGGTGCAGGAAGCGCTGGTCGAGGATGTGAGACGGGTCGTCCAGGAGGCTCCCCTGTTCGTGCCGGCCATGCCGCGCACCGGCAAGGAGATGAGCGTGCGCATGACCAATTGCGGCCCGCTCGGCTGGGTCACCGACAAGGAGCACGGCTATCGCTACCAGCCGACGCACCCGGTGACCGGAACGCCCTGGCCGCCAATCCCGGACGTGCTGCTCGAGTTGTGGCGGGACGTGTCTGCCTATCCGCATCCGCCGGAGGCTTGTTTGGTCAATTTCTATTCGCCGGACGCGAAGATGGGCCTTCACCAGGACCGCGACGAGGAGGATTTCGCCGCGCCGGTCGTGTCGGTCTCACTGGGCGACGATTGCCTGTTCAGGGTCGGCCAAAGCACGCGCGAAGGCGGCACAAAATCGTTCAGGCTGAAAAGCGGCGACGTCGTCGTGCTTGGCGGCGAAGGCCGCCTCTCTTTTCACGGCGTCGACCGCATCTATCCCTCGACCTCGGCGTTGCTCAGGAATGGCGGACGGATCAATCTGACGCTGAGGCGGGTGACGACGCCGACGTGAGGCGCCCGACCGTCAACGGGCCGGGGCGGACATAGTCATCGCGTAGATAGATGCGCAGGGCACCGTCTTCGGCGAGCACGTGGTAACGGGCCAGGATCGCGTCAAAGCCAAAACGCTCGGTCAGTTGGCTTGTCCAGTTGGTGTTGTTTTTCTTGAAGATGATGACATCCGCGCGCAGGCGCTCAAATTCTTCGCGCTTGCTTTCGGCGTAGCGCACCATGATGGCTTGGTAACGTGTCGCCTCGGCGGTGTCACCGGAGAGGACCGCCTGCTGGGACAGGCGGAGCGAGAACGCTCCAAGCCAATCGCTGACATGGGTCGAAACGAACTGCCCGTCGATCATGCGGTTCAGCGGATGTCCAGAGGAAATGTCCGGGCTGACCAACGCGACGGTCGGCCGATCGGTCGCGGCGCGAATGGCGGCAACCAGCGCGGGGTCTGGCTTCTGAGTGCTCCAGTACGGCAAGAAAGCGATCGCCACCCCCGCCAGCGCCCAAGCTCGCGAAGGTGCCGTCACAAATGACAACAGCCTTGGCTGCTGCTGCTCGATCCTGGGCAATGCCAGCAGGCAGAGAATGGCTGCCACGGCGCAAAAGATGGCGGGATAGGCATGATAGGCCCAGCCTTTCGCCTGGTAGAACAGCGGGAACATGCCGGCGACCGACGCGGTCATTGCTACCGCCGCCAGCTCCGGAAATCGCCCGGCCGGCCACAGCCACCACGTCAGGAATACGAGAAAGCCCCACGTAAAACCGTAGACGATCACAATCGGCAGAAAGACGCTGACCTTTGCATAAACATCCGCCATCAGGGGATAAACGTCGCGCAGGAATTCCGGATGGATCAATGTGACCGCGCCGAAATAAGCGATGCAGACGCCGCCTATGACCCAGTGCTCCGGAGCGAAAACCGATTTCAGACTGCATTGGCGTGCTGCGACGAGCAGTGCCGGCGCCAACACCATGATCGCGTAGTAGGGCTTGATCAGCAACAGAACACTGCCCGACAGGCCGGCAAGGGCTGCAAGACCCAAGCCTGGTTGCGCCGTTGCATCTCGGCGCGCGCGCCAGGCATGAAGTGCGAGCAGCGGCATGAAAAGCGCTATGCCGATATGCTCTCGCTCGCTGAAGGCGTTGCCGGGAAAGACCACCAGCATTGCGTAGAAAGCTGGCGCCAATGCAAATAGTGATGCTGCTTCGGCGAAACCCGCACGCTTGACGATCACGCCCGAGAACGAAAGTCCGACAAGTGCGGCAAGATAGGTCCAGGCCTGAACCAGGACTTCCGGGGCGATTCCCAGCAACCTGGCCGCAGCCACTGGCGGCAGATAGAGCCATACGCTGAATGGAGGGTTGGTCTCGTAGATTTGCGTGTAGAGCCGCTCACCAGAGAGTATCCGCTCGCAGACGGTGATCAGCCAACTCGTATCCGGAATAGTTCCCCAGCGCACCTGACAGGCGATCGACAAGACTGTGAGCGCAGCAATCGCAAGGACATTGCGGCCAGGATGCAGCGACGCCGCAAAATCCCGACTGCCCCACCGGCCCCAGCCGCCAGTCTCGTTCGCGACGCTCACGGTGCTGTCCTGCCCCGGAACGTTGACATATGTGCTCTCCGATAAAACGATTGGATAGCCCTTACCATGTTCTCTGTAGCCTCTCCCTCGATCAGCCAATCGGCCGGACGGAACTAGTTCGAAACGGGCGTCAATTGGCGCGCGCCGCCGCGCAGAAAGACGGTGATCTCCGGCTCGGCGTGCAGCACGTGATAGTCGCTCAAGGCAGCCGCGACCCGCTCGTCCTGCAGCATCAAGGCAGTCCACGAGGGGGAGCCTGACAGCACGATATCGGGCTTCTCCGCTGATATCTCGGCGGCGTATTCGCCGATCACCCGATCGCGGATCCCTTCAAATTTCCGTTTCTGTCCGTATTCATCGGCCTTGCGAGCAAGTATTTCCGCATTGAACACCGCCCAGGCGCCCGGGTGACGCGACATGAACCTGCCGCCGACCAGCCTGGTGAGAGGATGGCCCACCTGCATCCGATCCGCGATCGACATGATCGTCGGGTTTTCGATCGTGGCGCTGATTGTGGCGGCGGACCGCTCCATCGGCTCGTTGTCCGCAGTCAGCGCAGCGTATTGTGCTCTAATCGTTATTTGCAGCACCAACACGCAGCCGAAGACAAGGCCGGCTTTGCGAACGAAGCCTGCAGCGCGGAACTCACCGAACCGCGGAAGCTGGACAGCGAATGCAAGTACCGCCACAACCACCATCGGCAGCGCGTGATTGGGCCAACCCTTGCCCATGACGACGAAGGCGGGGATGAACCCGAGAGCGGCCAAGAGCGGAATCCGGACGTCCCAATGCAATCGCCTGATGTCGCCCGCTGCCAGCAGGACGGCCGCGGCCAGAAGCAGCACTATCTTCGGCCAGTTTGCCATCATCTCGACGACCGAAGCTCTCAGCGGCAGATACACCTCCCTGACGAAGGGCAGTATTTCGCTGAAATAGGCGCGGTCGAAGATCGCAATGGAAGCCACATAGATGACGATGACCGCAGCGCCGAGAAGATTTTCCACGGCGAAGAACGGCTTTAGAGACCGTCGATGGAGCGCAAGGCACAGCGAGGGCAGCAGGAAGGCCAGGGCAAAATGCGGCGGTTTGAGCATGATAACGGTGGCCGCGCCCAGCCCCGCCAGAACGCGCTCCACGGTCGAGCCTGCGACGAAGTCCGGCGTTCGCTGGCGTGCGCACTGCAATGCCAACCAGGGCAGAATGGCAATCAGCGCGAAATGCTCGCGCTGGCCGAATTGGTCCGGCAGGAAACACAGGACCATGAACAGCGCGACCGGAGCTGCCAAGAGAGCGTTAGGCTGTCGGTAAATCGGGTCGACGCGGGCGAGAATGCGGGCGGAAACAACCAGGCTGGCCAAGCTCAGGCAGACGACACCGAGCGTCAGCCAGACTTCGGCGCGTATGCCGCTAAGCTTTTCCAAGAGCATAAACGGCATGTAGAGAAAGATCGAGAAAGGCGGATTGGTCTCTATGATGTCGGTGTTCAGTCGCTCTCCGCCGAGCAACCGATCACACGCAACCAGGAGCCATGACACATCGACATTGGTCGGCGTCACAACCGTCGATAACCAGGCAGCATACGCCACGACCACGCCGGCCAGCAACAACGGAGCAGCACCTGCGCCGCCGACAAACCGCGAGAAACGGCCTATGGTAGGCAGCGGTTCACCGAGGGATCGCGCGCTAGAGACCACGAAACACCCAGCGCCCGAGGACGACATAGTTGATGACCGGCACGGCAATGCAGGTAAGCAGGATCGGGACTGAAGCAGGGACGCCGAGCATCTGGGTCAAAAACCCCGGCAGAGCGACCGCGATAGCGAGGCCCGAAGCGGTGAGCAGGAGGAAGCGAGGCAGTTCCATTGCGTGGCTGCCGCCAGAGATGAATGTGAAATATTTATGCCCGGTATAAGAGAACAGCGCGGCGATGGCATAAGCCGCAAAGGATGTGAGTGCTGCCGGCAGGCCAGCCGTTGCCTGTCCACGCGACAGCAGGAAAGCGCAAACGGCATAGATCAGCGTCGATGCAATCCCGATCAGGGCAAAGCGCGACAGGCGACGATACGAGCCAGTAGCCGACATGGCGCGGTCAGGCCGCCAGTTTCTCGTCGAGGCGGCCGGTGTCGACGGCGCCATCCCTACGAAACACGGCCAGCAGCGAGACACCAAACGGCAGGCTTGCGTTTGGCACGATACGGCCCTCCGCCGAAAACACAGCCTTCATCGCCGCATTGACCGGCTTCGGCGGCGTCGCGTGGCCCGCTGGCCTGGCCGGTCGGCGCAGCCTGTCCAGCAATCGTGCCAACACAGCTGCGGGAAACAGCGCGGCATTGGTGTAGCTCAGCCGGTCGATCGTGAAGCCGGCCTTTTCAATGCGCTCACGCAGCAGATTGCGGGAATAGCGCCGCATGTGATGCAGCCCCACGTCGTGGGTGCTCCACAGCCATTGATGTGCAGGCACCGTAAGGATGACGCGGCCACCTGGTTTCAGCATTTGGCGGATTGCGGCCAGCGATGCTTCGTCCTCCGCGACATGCTCCAGCACGTCGAACAGGCAGATGAGGTCACAACTTTGCGGCGCGACAGGAATATTGTCCGGCAGATGGCCAGCAAGAAAGTCGCGGCCGGTCTTTTCCCCGGCGATCTCGCGCGCGAGATCGCTCATTTCCACCGCCGTCACCGCGCCGAACTGCTCCAGCATCTGGATGTTGCCACCGGTGCCGGCGCCGATCTCGACGATGCGCGCCTTTGCGGGCAGGTCGAGGTGGCGAATGACCGCCTCCGCGATGGCACGCCGCCCACAGAACCACCAATGCTCGTCTTCGGTGGCGGCCATCTGTCGGTAGGCGTCGAGCTCCATCAGTTCATCCCCTCATATTTGCGACGCACGATGTAGATCGGACGCTGCTTGATCTCGGCGTAGACCCTGCCGAGGTACTGTCCGATGATGCCGATGCCGAGCAATTGGATGCCGCCAAGGAAAAGAACACTGACCAGCAGCGAAGCGTAGCCTGGCACGTCCGCGCCAAAGATCATCGTCTTGGCGACGATCAGCAGGCCGTAGAGAAACGACAATGCCGAGATCGTCGCGCCGACATAGGTCCAGATTTCAAGCGGCGCGGTGGAGAAGCTGGTGATACCTTCGAGCGCGAAGTTCCACAGCCTCCAGCCGGAGAATTTCGACTGGCCGGCGATGCGCCGATCGCGGACATATTCGACGGTCGCAGTGCGGAAGCCCACCCAGGCGAACAGGCCCTTCATGAAACGACGGCGTTCGGGCAAGGAGCGCAGCGCTTCGATGACCTGACGATCGATCAACCTGAAGTCGCCGACATCGTGCGGGATCTTCTGCTGCGCGATCCAGTTGTGAACGCGGTAAAACGTCGAGGCGGAGCGCTGCTTTAGAAAACTGTCGCTCGACCGATTGGCTCGCTTGGCCAGAACGACCTCGAAACCCTCGCGCCATTTTTCGACAAGCAGCGGAATGACATGCGGCGGGTCCTGCAGGTCGACATCGATGGGAATTGCGGCATCGGCATCGCAGCTGTCGAGACCGGCGGTCATCGCGGCCTCCTTGCCGAAATTGCGTGAAAGGTCGATCACCCGAATACGCGGATCGGCTTGCCGGGCTTCGATCAGCCGTTCGAGCGTCGCATCGCTGCTGCCGTCATTGACGAAGATGAGATCGAAGGTAACGCCATGTTCCTGCAGCGGATCGATGCTTTCGCATACAGCCTTCAGAAATGGCGCGATCGCGCCTTCCTCATTGTGCACCGGCACGATCAGCGCAATCGTGGCGGTCCCGCTCCCCGGATGTGCGACGCGGTCAGCTGCCGGTCGATCAATATGAAGGAATGGCGCGTTCATTGTTTGCCGGAGCCCGCAGATCAGGCTCGACAATAGAAAGGCTGGGTTAAGATGACTTTAAGGAATGGCTCGGAATTTCACAGCTTCCTGAGCGCCACTTCCTCGACCAGATGATTGGCGCCCTTGCGCAGGATGAGATCGGCGCGGGCTCGCGTCGGCAGGATGTTCTCGCGCAAATTCTTCAGGTTGATGTTGGCCCACAAGCCTTCGGCGATGGCGCGGGCCGCTGCTTGCGAAAGTTGCGAATAGCGGTGGAAGAAGGAGTCCGGGTTGCGGAAGGCGGTCTCGCGCAGCCGCATGAAGCGGGCGATGTACCAGTGATGGATCAGCTCCTCTTCGGCATCGATATAGATGGCGAAATCGAAGAAATCCGACAGGAAAGGCACGATCTTGCCGTCCTTCGGCAGCTTGCCGGGCTGAAGCACGTTGATGCCTTCGAAGATCAATATGTCCGGCCGGTCGATGGTCTGGAACTCACCGGGAATGACGTCGTAAGTCAGGTGCGAATAAACAGGCGCGCGGACATTGCGCTGCGCCGATTTGATGCCCGACAGGAAACGCAGCAGGGCGCCGACGTCATAGCTGTCGGGAAAGCCCTTGCGTTCCATCAGGTTGTTGCGGCGCAGGATTTCGTTGGGAAGCAGGAAGCCGTCGGTGGTGATCAGATCGACTTTGGGGCTCGAGGGCCAGCGCGCCAGCAATTCCTTGAGCACGCGCGCCGTGGTCGATTTGCCGACCGCGACAGAGCCGGCAATGCCGATGATGAACGGCGTTTTGACGATATCCACCGCGTTGAAGAAGGCCTGGCGCTGCCTGAACAGCAGTTGGCTCGCCTCGACATGGGCCGACAAAAGCCGCGACAGCGAAAGATAGATGCGCTTGACCTCTTCGAGGTCGACCGGGTCGTTGAGTGAGCGCAGACGACGGATCTCGTCCGCGCCGAGCGTCATCGGCGTGTCGGCACGGAACTGCGACCATTGCTCCGCCGAGAAAAAACGAAAGGGCGAATATTTCTCGGTGGGGGCGAGCTGGTCCATCGAGTTTCCTACCCTCCGCAGCGATCAGCCCCGGTCCTGCCGAGACGCCTTTTCGGCGATGCCCGAACGACTGGTGCGGCGCTCGAGTTCGGTCAGGATATCGGCAAGCGGAACGCCGGCGACGCCTAGAACGACGAGCCAATGATAGATGAGATCGGCGCTTTCCGAAACGAGCGCTTGTCTGTCACCGCCAACGGCCGCGATCACTGTTTCGACCGCCTCTTCGCCGAACTTCTGCGCCGCCTTGTCGATGCCGCGCGCGAACAGTTTTGCCGTCCATGAATCCGCATCGCCGGAATGCGCGCGTTCCCTGATGATTATCTCCAGATCGGAGAGCGAAAACTCAGCCATGGCGCCATCTATCTGCTTGTTTAAGCATGATCTTTCCCGAAAACCGGTTCCCGCTGGCGGTCATGCTTAGAGCCGATCAGCCGTTGAGTCCAGTCGCATCGGCAGCCCGGCGCGGGCCATATGCGCCTTGGCTTCGGCGATGCTGTACGTGCCAAAATGGAAGATCGATGCCGCCAGCACCGCACCGGCATGGCCATCGCGAATGCCCTCGACCATGTGATCAAGCGTGCCGACGCCGCCGGAGGCGATGACCGGCGCACGCACGGCGTCGGCTACCGCGCGGGTGAGCGCAATGTCGTAGCCGGCCTTGGTGCCGTCGCGGTCCATCGACGTGAGCAGGATCTCGCCGGCGCCGCGATCGACCATCTGCCGAGCAAATTCGACTGCGTCGATGCCGGTCTTCTCGCGGCCGCCATGGGTGAAAATCTCCCAGCGGTCGGCCTCGTCTTCACCCGATACTTTCTTGGCGTCGATGGCGACGACGATGCACTGGTTGCCGAACTTGTCGGCCGCCTCGGCGACGAAATCGGGATTCTTCACCGCCGCCGTGTTGATCGACACCTTGTCGGCGCCGGCCAAAAGCAGCCTTCTTATGTCGGCGACCTGGCGCACGCCGCCGCCGACGGTCAGCGGCATGAAGCATTGTTCGGCCGTGCGGGCGACGATATCGAAGATCGTCTCGCGATTGTCGGACGAGGCGGTGATGTCGAGGAAACAGAGCTCGTCGGCGCCGGCGGCGTCATAGGCCTTTGCCGCCTCGACCGGATCGCCGGCATCGACCAGGTCGACGAAGTTGACGCCCTTGACGACGCGGCCGTTCTTGACATCGAGACAGGGGATGACGCGGGCTTTCAGCATCAAATCCTCTCAAGCGCGGCAAGAAAATCGCCAAGCAATTGCCCGACGACAGGCGGAACCTCGCCCTTGGCGTCAAATGCCGGGTCGTAGGCAGACAGGGTGACGCCGACAATCGGGATCGACCTGGCCAGTCCGCAAACGAGTTGCCGCAGTTGATCCGGGTTTGGGCCTCCCGGCTGCGCATAGCGGTTCACTTGCAGCACATCCGGATCGTGAACGTCCAAATCCAGATGCAGATGTGCCCGAACCGCGCCGGCCGCCTTCAGCTTTCCGACATTGTCGAGCGCATCGGCGCATTGGGTGCGAATGACAGGCAATGTGTCCAGCAGGCGCTTTTCATCGGGATCGAGGTCGCGTGCATCGACCAGCATGCACCGCGATGGATCTATCGCCTGGAAGCGGGGAATCGCTGATGTCATCGGACGCCAGCAGAGCCCCAGCGTCGTCGCCAGCGCCATGCCGTCGAGGAAGCCGTAGGCGGACGTCTCGGGCGTGTTGAGATCGCCATGCTGATCGACCCAGATGATCGAATCCGCGGCGTTGCCGGCCACCGCACCGGCGGCGGTCAGGCAATTTCCGGCGAGCACGATGGGAAAACGCTCATCGTCGCGCGCCAGATCGACCTTGGTGGCGACTGCCCGGCAAACCGCGAAGCCCGTCGCGATTTCGCGTCTCTGGGCATCGCCGACCTCGCCGATGTCCTCGACGACGACATCGTGGCCGCGGAAAGCAAGTTCATCGACGAGGCCGCCGGCAATGATGGCGTCGGGGCCCTGGCCACAGCCGGCATGGTAAAGGCCGCTGTCATAGGGTGCGAGGATGATCGAGAGTTTCATCGCGCCCTCGCCTTCTCCGGTGCTGCCGCCAGGATCGCCAGTGCCTCGGCCGGATCGATACGCCCGTCATAAAGCGCGCGGCCCGAGATGGCGCCTTCGAGTTTTTGCGCATCGGGCATGGTCATGCGCACGATGTCGGCAATCGAGGCCAGACCTCCAGAGGCGATGACCGGGATCGAAACCGCTTCGGCGAGATCGATGGTGGCGTCCCAGTTGATGCCGGTCAGCACGCCGTCGCGATCGATATCGGTGTAGATGATGGCGGCAACGCCGGCGCCCTCGAATTTCTTCGCCAGTTCGATGACGCCGAGGCTCGAGGCCTCTGCCCAGCCCTCGACCGCCACCTTACCGCCCTTGGCGTCGATGCCGACGGCGATCCTGCCGGGGAATGCCTTGCAGGCCTGCCTGACCAGATCGGGATCGCGCACGGCCACCGTGCCGAGAATGATGCGGGCCAGCCCGCGATCGAGCCAGTCCTCGGCCTGCGCCAGGGTGCGGATGCCGCCGCCAAGCTGCACCGGGTTTCTCGTCGCCTTGAGGATGGCGCCGACCGCCGCGCCGTTGACGCTCTGGCCCTTGAAGGCGCCGTTGAGGTCGACCACATGCAGCCATTCAAAGCCCTGTTGCTCGAAGGCTCTGGCCTGCGCGGCCGGGTCGTCATTGTAGATCGTCGCGGTCGCCATGTCGCCGTGCTTCAGGCGCACGCACTTGCCGTCCTTGAGGTCGATGGCCGGGAACAGGATCACCGTTCAAGCGCCTTCGACAATGACGAAGTGACCGGTCGAGGCGGCAAGCCTGTACTTCAAAGCCGCCCGGTATTCAGGTGACTCGTAGCATTCTATCGCCCTGTCGTAGGACTCGAACTCCACCAGGACATGGCGGTTGCCTGTCGGCCCTTCCGGGTTCGCGTGACGCCCGGCCCGCACGGGAAACTTCGCACCATATTTCGCAAAAGCCGCGGCGTTCGCCTCGATATATTGCTTGTAGACCTCAGGATCGCGGACATCGACCATCGCCATCCAGTAGCCTTTCTTGCTCATCCTAGGGCCTCCAGCTCAGGAAATTGGTGATCAGCGCCAGGCCAAGCGCCTGGCTCTTTTCGGGATGGAACTGCGTGCCGGCGAGATTGTCGCGGGCGACCGTAGCCGTCACCGGACCACCATAGTCGGCAATCGCCAGCACGTCGTCCGCTTTCCTGGCGTCAAGATGATAGGAATGAACGAAATAGGCGTGCAGTCCCTTGGCGCCGGTCGGAATGCCGGAAAACAGCGGATGCTTGTGCGTGAGCTCGATGGTGTTCCAGCCGATCTGCGGGATTTTCAGCGCAGGATCGGCCGGGGCGATCTCCTTGACATCGCCGGCGATCCAGCCAAAGCCTTTTGTAACAGTCTTCTCCAACCCCCGCTCCGACATCAGCTGCATGCCGACGCAGATGCCGAGGAACGGCCGCCCCTTGACGATCGCGACCTCCTCGACCGCTTCCCACATGCCGGCCACAGCGCGCAGCCCGGCCGCGCAATCGGCGTAGGCGCCGACGCCGGGCAGGACAACGCGGTCGGCGGTTCTGACACGCTCGGCATCGGCGGTCAGGTCGATGGCGGCGGCGATGCCGGCTTCGTGCGCGGCGCGCTCGAAGGCTTTGGTGGCCGAGCGCAAATTGCCCGAGCCGTAGTCGATGATCGCGACCCGCATGTCAGGGTCTTCCCGGCGTGTGGTTCAGCCCTAGCGCTATGCCCATATGTGCTGGCCGGGCATGGACAGCGTCGGGAACGATGCGTTGCGCGGGCGCTTGCTCATCCGAATGCGCTTCGGCTTCCAGCACATAGCGCGTATCGGCATCATCGAGCCTGTCGGCCTCGACGACGCCCCATTCATGCCAGCCACGGCGGCGCAGTGCGGCAATCCGCAAGGCCTGCCCTTCCAGCCCGACATAGAGCGATACAAGCAGCGACAGCAGCGGACCTGCCAGCCCCAGGCTCAATCCTTCAGCAAGCATCGAAAGGAGAGCCATGGCGACAAAGGCCAGGGCTGCCTCGATCCACAACCGGTGCCAGAGCAGCCACAGCGGCGGCACGAGGAAGCCGAGCCAGGAAAAACCATCACGGACAAAGGCCGTCATATCAGGCTTTTCGCCGCGGCCCGGCGGTTCCATCACGACATAGATGGCCATGGCCTATCCCTTCAGAGATCCCTTGGTGGAAGGAACCGCGTCCGGCTGGCGCGGGTCGCTTTCAAGTGCTGCGCGCAGCGCGCGGGCCACTGCTTTGAAGCAGGTCTCGGCGATGTGGTGATTGTTGGCGCCATAGTGATTGGTGACATGCAGCGTGATGCCGGCATTCTGCGCCAGGGCCTGGAAGAATTCGCGCACCAGTTCGGTGTCGAACGTGCCGATCTTCGGTGACGAGAACGCAACGTTCCAGACAAGGAAAGGACGACCGGAGACGTCAATCGCGGCGCGTGTCAGCGTCTCGTCCATGGCGAGATCGATCGAGGCATAGCGCATGATGCCGCGCCGCTCGCCCAGCGCCTGGGCCAGCGCCTGGCCGAGCGCGATGCCGGTGTCCTCGACCGTGTGGTGGTCGTCTATGTGCAGATCGCCCTTGGCCTTGACCGTCATGTCGATCAGTGAATGGCGCGAAAGCTGGTCCAGCATGTGGTCGAAGAAGCCGACGCCCGTCGAAATATCGGATTTTCCCGAGCCGTCGACCTGGACCGATACGGAGATGTCGGTTTCCCCAGTCTTGCGGCTTGCGTTGGCGGAACGGGGCGGCATGACCTCATCCTTGTCCAGAGTTCAGACGTTCCAAGCGCCCACGTGCTTGAAAACGAGAGCCTTCTAGCAGCATGATCCGGCGATTGCCAGTTGCCATGCCAGGGGATATCGAGCCTGGCAGATGACCGGTTTGCAATCATCGGGCCTATGCATACATATGGCCGATCAAGTCACTCGTAACGCGCCAATTGCCTTCGGGATCGGTGCTGATCGGAGCAGAAAATGTCTGATAAACTGACCATGCACGCCACGACCATCGTGACGGTGCGCAAGGGCGGCAAGGTGGTCATCGCCGGCGATGGCCAGGTCAGTCTCGGCCAGACCATCATGAAGGGCAACGCCAAGAAGGTGCGCCGCATTGGCAAAAGCGGCAATGTCATTGCCGGTTTCGCCGGCGCCACCGCTGACGCCTTCACCCTTCTGGAGCGGCTCGAGGCCAAGCTCGAACAATATCCGGAGCAATTGACGCGGGCCTGCGTCGAGCTCGCCAAGGACTGGCGCACCGACCGCTATCTGCGCCGGCTGGAAGCGATGATGCTGGTCGCCGACAAGTCGGTCTCGCTGGCGCTGACCGGCACCGGCGATGTGCTCGAGCCCGAACATGGCGTCATGGCGATCGGTTCGGGCGGCAACTACGCGCTGGCCGCGGCGCGCGCGCTGATGGACAGCGACAAGGATGCCGAGGAGATCGCCCGCAAGGCGATGCAGATCGCATCCGACATTTGCGTCTACACCAACAACAATTTCGTCATCGAAACACTCGATGCCGGCTGAGCAGGCCGTGCCATGATCCCGAAAAGTGGAAACCGGTTTTCGGCGGAAATCATGGCCAAACAAGAGAATAGATATGATTTTCGGCCGGTGACCGAGGCGGACTTGCCGATGATCGCGGCATGGTTGGCCGAGCCGCATGTCGCCGAGTGGTGGGATGATCCCGAGACGGAGATCGCGCAGATCCGCGAGCATATCGACTCGATTTCCGTCGAACCGCTGATCATCGAGCTCGACGGCGAGCCGATCGGCTACATGCAGAGCTACGACCCGCATCTGGAGGACGGCCATCCCTATAGCGACCAGCCGTTCGGCACGCTCGGCATCGATCTGTCGATCGGCAGGCCTGAGCTTGTCGGACACGGCCACGGCTCGGCAATTGTGCGGCAGTTCGTGGAACAGCTGTTCGAGGAAGGGGCGCCGCGTGTCATCATCGACCCGGATCCGGCCAACGGACGAGCCATCCGCGCCTATGAAAAGGCCGGTTTCAGAGCTATCGATCGAAGGCAATCGGAATATGGCGACGTTTTGCTGATGGCGATTGATGTCGAAGTGGGCGACGCCGAAGAGGGGCAGTAACAGCATGAGCACAACCGGCGCCGACAAATCCGTCTCGGCCTACGAAGACAGCTGGCGGATGGGACTTCTGCTCGTCCTCGGCCTGATCATATTCCAGGCCGGAGCCCTTTACGGCATGGGCCGAACGCCAATCTGCACATGCGGCTATGTCAAGCTATGGCACGGCATCGTGCAGAGCTCGGAGAATTCCCAGCATATTTCCGACTGGTACACATTCTCGCACATCATCCATGGCTTCCTGTTCTACGCGCTGGCGTGGGCTCTGTTCCCGCGCTCGCCGATCGGGCTCAGGCTGGCATTTGCGGTCGTCATAGAGGGCGGTTGGGAACTTCTCGAGAACAGCCCTTTGATCATCGAGCGCTATCGCGCCGGCACAATTTCCCTGGATTACTATGGCGACAGCATCATCAATTCGGTGGCAGACACGCTGGCGATGGTGGTGGGATTTGTGATGGCGCGGAGGCTTCCTATATGGGTGATCGTGACCCTCGCTCTCATCTTCGAATTCGGTGTCGGCTACATCATCAGGGACAATCTGACACTCAACGTGATCATGCTGCTGCATCCGTTCGAGTCCATCCGGCAGTGGCAAAGTGGAATTTAGTGATATGAGCACATTCTCGCCCCGCGAAATCGTTTCGGAACTCGATCGCTTCATCATCGGCCAGAAGGACGCCAAGCGCGCCGTGGCCATCGCCTTGCGCAACCGCTGGCGCCGCCAGCAGCTCGAAGGCCAGATGCGTGAAGAGGTGATGCCCAAGAACATCCTGATGATCGGCCCGACCGGCGTCGGCAAGACCGAGATCTCGCGCCGCCTGGCACGCCTTGCCGGTGCGCCGTTCGTCAAGGTCGAGGCGACCAAGTTCACCGAGGTCGGCTATGTCGGCCGCGACGTCGAGCAGATCATTCGCGACCTGGTCGAGATCGCCATCGGGCTGGTGCGCGAGAAGATGCGCGAGGATGTCAAGGCGCGCGCCCATATCAATGCCGAGGAACGCGTGCTGGAAGCGCTCGTCGGCAAGACGGCGAGCCCGGCCACGCGCGACAGTTTCCGCAAGAAGCTGCGCGACGGCGAGCTCGACGACAAGGAGATCGAGATCGAAGTGGCCGACACCGGCACGGGCGGCATGCCCGGCTTCGAGATCCCCGGCATGCCGGGCGCCAATATCGGCGTGTTGAACATCAACGACATGCTGTCGAAAGCGATGGGCGGCCAGAAGACCAAGACGCGCAAGACGACGGTGAAGGAATCCTACACGCTGCTGGTCGGCGACGAGTCCGACAAGCTGCTCGACCAGGATGAGGTGGTGCGCAGAGCGCTCGAATCGACCGAAAACGACGGCATCGTCTTCCTCGACGAGATCGACAAGATCGCCTCGCGCGAGGGCGGCATGGGCGCCGGTGTTTCCCGCGAAGGCGTGCAGCGCGACCTGCTGCCGCTTGTCGAAGGCACAACGGTCGCGACCAAATACGGACCGGTGAAGACGGACCACATCCTGTTCATCGCATCGGGTGCGTTCCACGTCGCCAAGCCGTCCGACCTGCTGCCGGAACTGCAGGGCCGTCTGCCGATCCGCGTCGAGCTGCGGGCGCTGGAGAAGGACGATTTCGTCCGCATCCTGACTGAGACCGAGGCCAGCCTGATCAAGCAGTATATCGCGCTGATGAAGACCGAGGGCGTCGACCTCGTCTTCACCGACGACGCCATCGATTCGCTGGCCGGCATTGCCGTCGATCTCAACGCCAGCGTCGAGAACATCGGCGCCAGGCGGCTGCAGACGGTGATGGAGCGGGTGCTGGACGAGATCTCCTATGACGCGCCGGATCGCCACGGCACGTCGGTGACCATCGACGCCGCCTATGTGCAAAAGCATGTCGGCGACCTGTCCAGAAACACGGATTTGTCGCGTTTCATCCTGTAAGACGGCGCCGGCCAAGCCCGGTGCCCGGGCGACGGGCGATTTCCGGACATTCCGCAGTGTGTGGCCAAATGGAAGCATCTGGCCACCTTTTGTCTCAGTTGTCGAAGGGCTCTCGACTCGACCTGGGGCTTTACCTAGTTTGCCCGGCGACTATTACAGGCGGCGGCGCATGAAAAAACTGATCCTCGTCATTCTCGGGCTGACGCTGGCGACAGCCATGTTCGCTGCGCAAGCGGCGACGATGGTGCCGCCGGGCAACAGTCATGCCGAGCAGCCCAACATACCGGGCGCCTCGAGCCGGCGCACCCAGGCCACCAACACCACTTTCCAGGCAAAATACCGCAAGGTCTATGCGCTGCTGCAGAACGACGCCGATCTTCGCGGCAAGATCAGCCAAGCGGCGGCGACCTATGGCATCGATCCGATGCACATCGTCGGCGCCATCGTCGGCGAGCACACCTACAATGTCGACGCCTACGACCGGCTGCAGACCTACTACGTCAAGGCGATCTCCTATCTGTCGAGCAAGCTGTCCTTCGCCTATGAAGGCGAGGACATCACCGATTTCGTGCAACGGCCGCAATTTGCCAAATGCGCCGGCGAATCGGACAGTTACGCGCTGTGGGCGTGCCGCGAGCAGGTGTGGAACCAGTCCTTTCGCGGCAAGAATGTCGGGGGGACAAGCTTTCCCAATGACCGCTTCGGCGCCACTTTCTTCCAGCCCTATTATGCCGGCCAGACCTTCGGTCTTGGGCAACTCAATCCGCTGACGGCGTTGCAGATGAGCGATCTCGTGCACCAGGTTTCCGGCCTGCCGAAGCTCGACGTCGGCGATCCGAACGGGGTCTACAAGACCATCATGGATCCGGACCTCACCTTGTCTTATGTCGCGGCGACGATCCGGAAATCGATCGATGCCTACCAGAACATTGCCGGCTTCGACATATCGGACAACCCCGGGATCACATCGACGCTCTACAATGTCGGCAATCCGGAACAGCGCGCCTATGCGCTGAAGGCCGAGAACGACAAGCGCCGTGCCGCGGGCGAACCGGAGAAGCTGCCCGAGGAAAATTACTATGGCTGGCTGGTCAACGACAAATTGCCGGAGCTGAAGGCGCTGTTTTAGAACGTGTTGAGATTCGGATTTTCAGCCGGATCGAAGTCGCCCCTTTCGGGCGTTTGCGCTGCCCTCCTTGCCCTGCCGGCATTTCTCCCCGTATAGTGACGGGGGAGAAAGAACGCTGGCATCGGCTGCAACGCCCGTTCTGCGGCGCTGGCGATTGGCGAAATCCTAAGCGACAGTGGGTCACTATACGGGGAGAAGATGCCGGCAGGCAGATGAGGGGCGGCGCCGGCTTTAGGCAATCGGCGCCACGGCTCACGCCGCCAGCAGAGACTTCAGCTTGACCGTCTGCGAGCCGAGCGCTTCCGGCGCCGGCTTGGCCCTTTTCGCGATCAGCATCTCGGCCAGCCTGATGTCGCGGGCGACCGTGTTGCCCGGGCCGATGCCGCTCGCCGCAACGAGCCTGCCGTCCTCGGCGAGGTGGAACAGGATGAAGGCGCCATCGTCGAGGTCGCGGCGCACAGTGCTGCGGCCCTCGTCCGACAGGCCGGATATCTGCAAGGTCAGGCCGTATTGATCCGACCAGAACCATGGCACCGCCGCGTGGCTTTCGCCGGCGCCAAGCATGTTCCTGGCCGCAAGCGCGCCCTGCTCCTGCGCGTTGCGCCAAGCTTCCAGTCGCACGCGCCGGCCGCCATAGACGGCAAGCGGAAACGAGCAGCAATCGCCGGCGGCGAAGATGGCCGGATCGCCAGTGCGAAGCCCGGCATCGACTGCTATGCCGTTGTCGATCGTCAGCCCGGCTTCCGCGGCGAGCCCGATCACCGGCACTGCGCCGATGCCGATCACGGCGAGATCGGCGACGATGTCCAGTCCGCCGGCAAGCGCGATGCGCACCTCGGCGCCATCGTCGGCGATCGCGGCGATGCCGTCGCCGCACAGGATTTTCACGCCTTCGGCTTCATGCGCCTCGTGGATGACTTTGGCGATCTCGGCCGGCACGCCGCGCATCAGGATGCGCGGTTGCGCCTCGATGACGGTGACCGCGGCTCCCAACCTGCGCGCCGCTGCGGCGAGTTCAAGACCGATGAAGCCGCCGCCGACGATGGCGATGCGATTTCTGGCGCTGAGATGAGCGCGAATCGCCAACGCATCGTTGAAGGTCCGGAGATAGACGCAGCGCGGGCCGAGGCCGGGCATTGGCAGCTTGCGCGGGGTTGACCCGGTTGCCAGCAAAAGCTTGTCGTAAGGCAGGTCCGAGCCGTCCGACAGGCGCACGAGATGCGCGGCGCGATCGATCGCCACCGCCTGAACCGAATGGATATGCCGGATCGACCTCTCGGCCAGGATTTCATCGCTGGCGATCGCCTTGATCACGGGCGCATCGCTAGCCATCGCTTCTTTCGACAGCGGCGGCCGCTCATAGGGCAGATGCGGCTCGTCGCCGACCAGCGTCACCGGCCCGTCATAGCCGAGATCGCGCAGCGCCAAGGCAGCCCGCCCGCCGCATTCACCGGCACCGATGATGACCATCCCGTTCGTCATCACCGTCACCCGATCTGAATGAGGATTTTACCGGCGTCGAGCTTGACCGGATATGTCCTGAGATTGACGCAGACTGGCGCGCCCCTGGCCGCACCGGTCTTGTAGTTGAAGCGGCCATTGTGCTTCGGGCATTCGATGATGTCGTCCATCACCAGCCCGTCGGCCAGGTGCACCTTCTCATGCGTGCAAAGACCGTCCGTCGCGAAATATTCGTCGTCGGGGCTGCGATAGATGGCGAAGGTGCGGCCTTCATGGTCGAACCGCATCACGTCCTCTTCGTCGATGTCTTCGGCATCACAGGCCTCGACCCAGTCGCTCATCAGTCCTCCCGGCGTTTTTTGCTTGGTCAACTTGCCCGGCATGTTGCCTGGCATGGGCGCATATCATTCCGCTGCTGCCGCGACGGCATCGTTATCGTTGTGGAGTTCCTCGCGATAGGGCTTCGCGGTCGGCGGCAGTTCGCGCTTGAGGAAATAATCTTCATTGCGCAGCTGGCGCAGGAAGGCAGGCACCATCTCGCGATAGCCGGCCAGGATCGACGGCGTCGGCGCCGGCAGGTCGTGCTTGATCATCTCGTGCAGCCTTGGCAGCGCGTGATAGGGCACCATCGGGAACATGTGGTGCTCCACATGATAGTTCATGTTCCAGTAGATGAAGCGGCTGATCGGGTTCATGTAGACGGTGCGGCTGTTGAGGCGATGGTCGATGACATTTTCGGCGAGGCCGCCATGCTGCAGCAGGCCCGTCATGACATGATGCCAGGCGCCGTAAAGCCTGGGCAGCCCGACCAGCATCAGGGGCAGGAACGAGCCGCTATAAAGTGCCAGCGCGATGGTCGCGGCATAGATTGCCGCCCAGATGCGGGCAATGCGGATCGCCTTTGGCTGCTCCTGCTCGGGAATGAAGGTTTTTTCCGCCGGGCTGACGATGCCGACCGCATTGCGCAGCATGTCGCTCATGGCATGCCAGGCATCGAGAATGCCGAAGAAATTGAGCACGACGCGCAACAGATCC
Source organism: Mesorhizobium mediterraneum (assembly GCF_002284565.1). Taxonomy (GTDB): domain Bacteria; phylum Pseudomonadota; class Alphaproteobacteria; order Rhizobiales; family Rhizobiaceae; genus Mesorhizobium; species Mesorhizobium mediterraneum. Next base: position 257,165 of record NZ_NPKI01000015.1, read on the forward strand.
GGCGGGCGCATCACCGCGATCTCCGGATCGCGACCGACGATGATCGTATCGGTGTGATGCCGCGTATGGCTCCAGCGCCAGGTCACCGGGTTGCGCATGATCATGAAGCAGGCGAGCTGGTAGATCACATCATTCATCCACTGCGTCCTGAACGCGGTGCCATGACCGCATTCGTGCCAGCGTGAATCGGTGGAAGAGCCGTAAAGCACGCCATAGACGAAGAAGAACGGGACGCACCACCACGTGCCCCAGAACCAGGCGCCGCCTGCGCCGCTCAGGATCAAGGCGCCGAGCCAGATGATGGTGTCGCGGATCGCCGGGCCGTCGGAGCGCTGCATCAGCGCCTTCATCTGCTTGCGCGGCACGTCGGTGTGATACCACTCGGCCGCCGCCAGCCCGGTCTCGACGGCGAGCTTGGCGTCGCGGCCGATCAGGCTGTAGTCGCGCCGGGACGGTGCTGCGTCCATCGTTGCGTCCATGGGAGTGCCTCCACCAGCGCCCTGCGATCCGCCCCGGTCAATGACCGGGCCGCGGTCGCAAACGTCGTAGGCTAGGAATAGCGCCAAGCCATGATAGGCTCAATATCACAAAGATAGTTTCTATCATTTCCCATCAGAATGATATAAATTGCTTTGGCAAGCGGAGAGAGACAGCCATGGCAAAACGGCCGACCATCACCGATCTGGCGCGCGCCTCCGGCGTCAGCGTCGCCACCGTCGACCGGGTGCTGAACAATCGCCTGCCGGTGCGCGAGGAAACCGCGCGCCGTGTCTATGAGGCGGCGACCGATATCGGCTATCACGCTGCCGGACTGATCAAGCAGCGGATGCGCCAGGAACTGCCGGAATATCGGCTCGGCTTTCTGCTGCTGAGGGGCAATGATGTTTTCTACAGCAATTTCGCGCGGGAGCTCGAACTGGCGGTGTCGCAATCGCAGCGCTTCCGCGGCGTGGCAACCATCGACTTCGCCGGTTCGCTGGCGCCCGGCGAGATCACTGCCCAGATGCGCAAGCTGGCGGCGAAATCCAGGGCTGTCGCCCTTGTCGGTCCGGATCATCCGACGCTGACGGCAGCCGTCGAGGCGCTGAAGGCGAGAGGGCAACCCGTCTTCTCGCTGCTGTCCGACTTTGCCGCCGGCATCCGCGAGGGCTATGTCGGCCTCGACAACCGCAAGGTCGGCCGCACCGCGGCCTGGATGATCGCCAGGGCGGCGAGGAAGCCCGGCAAGGTCGCGCTTTTTGTCGGCAGTCATCGCTTCCATGGTCATGAGCTGCGCGAGATCGGCTTCAGATCATTCTTCCGCGAGCATGCGCCGGAATTCACGGTGCTGGAGACGCTGGTCAACCTGGAGGCCAACCAGGTGACCCATGATGCGATGATCGATCTTCTGGCGCGGTACCCAGATCTTGCCGGCTGCTACGTCGCCGGCGGCGGCATGGAAGGCGCGGTTTCCGCGCTCAGGGCAGCGAGGCCCGTAAATATGCCGGTGGTCGTTTGCAATGAGATCAACGCCGAGTCGCGCGCGGCGCTCGCCGACAACATCCTGACCATGGTGATTTCGACGCCGCTGGCAGCACTATGCCGCGAGCTTGTCGATCTGATGGCGCATGCCATCGAGGCAGGCGCTGCCAACGCGCCCGGCCAGACCTTCCTGCCCTTCGACATCTATCTGCCGGAAAACATCTAGGTTCGGGCAAAACATCTGGGCTCAGCCAATGCATCCAGCTTCAGATCGGGCACCACGATGCATCGGCAATGATGTGAACCATCAGCCTGATGGATTCTTGCAGAAGGTTTGCCGGCCCTCAGCGGCGTTATCCGAAAATCCGCCATCCGATTTCGGAATCTCCTTGACGCCCGCCGGCGGAATGGAATAAATATTTCACTAGATAGGTATTTTGGTTCTTTCGTTCCGGAACATCTGTTTCAAGCAGAGGGCTTGGCGTTCCAGTCAACGCGGAAATCGCCATCGGGAACGGAGATGGCAATCGGGAGAGATTCCCTGGGAGATCGGGGATTCCGGGTAGATCGGTGCAGCCGGACACCAATTCTGTGGAGGAGAGAATAAAATGAAGAAACTGCTTTTGGGCGTCGTGTTTTCGGCGCTGATGAGTTCGTCCGCCCTCGCTGCCAAGATCGGCGTGTCTATGGCGCTGTTCGACGACAATTTTCTCACCGTGCTGCGCAACGGCATGATCGAGCAGGCCAAGGGCATGGAAGGCGTAGAACTGCAGGTCGAGGACGCGCAGAACGACGTCGCCAAGCAGCTCGACCAGATCAAGAATTTCGTCGCCTCGGGCGTCGACGCGATCATCGTCAATCCGGTCGACACCTCGGCCACCCAGGCGATGTCGGACGCCGCCGCTGCGGCCAAGGTTCCGCTGGTCTATGTCAACCGCGAGCCGGTCAACGTCGACACGCTGCCGGACAACCAGGCCTTCGTCGCCTCGAACGAGGTTGAGTCCGGCACTCTCGAAACCCAGGAAGTCTGCCGCCTGTTCAAGGAGGCCGGCAAGACCGAGGCCAATGTCTATGTGATCATGGGCGAGCTGTCGAACCAGGCGGCGGTGCAGCGCACCAAGGATATTGACGATGTGATCGCCACTCCGGAATGCAGCTTCATCAAGATCATCGACAAGCAGACATCGAACTGGAAACGCGAGGAAGCGCAGAACCTGATGACCAACTGGCTGTCGACCGGCACGCCGTTCGATGGCGTGATCGCCAACAATGACGAAAGCGCCATCGGTGCGATCCAGGCCATGAAGGCTGCCAACGTCGACATGAAGTCGGTTGTCGTCGGCGGCGTGGACGCCACCCAGGACGCGCTTGCCGCGATGCAGGCGGGCGACCTCGACGCGACCGTGTTCCAGGACGCGGCCGGCCAGGGCGCCGGGGCGCTGGACGCCGCGCTCAAGCTTTCCAAGGGCGAGGCGGTCGAACAGAAGGTCTACATACCCTTCCAACTGGTCACGCCGGCGAACATCGACAAGTTCCTTAAGAAGAACTGAGGCTGCGGGATCGTTTCGATAGGGAGCGGCGCGTCAGAGCATCGGACCGTTTTGGGAAATCCGATGTTCGAAACAAGAGCATCGGGAGCTCAAAACAAAGGGACGGCGCCGCTCCTCTTTCCCTCATCGCCGTAGACAGGCGGCGGGAGGGCGACTGCTGACGGAGGAAGCAAGATTTGGCACAGACAACCCATGGCGTCGGCGGACTCAGCTATGATGCGAAGAAGCGCACATGGCCTGCCGAATTCAACGTTTTCCTGGCGCTCATCATCCTCGTCGGCGCCTTCGAGCTGATAGGCCGTGTCTTTCTTGGCGACAGCTTTCTGTTCAACACCCGCGCCAATGTCGATACGATCTTCAACGAGGCGCGCCTGCAGATCATCATCCTGCAGGTGTCGATCGTCGGCATCATCGCCATCGGCGTGACGCAGGTGATCATTTCCGGCGGCATCGACCTTTCCTCTGGTTCGATCGTCGGCGCCACGGCGATGATCGCCATGAGTTTCGCCCAGGTAGCGACGGTCAACGGCAACCCTAACCCCAAGGCGGTGTTCCTCGCGCAAGGCTGGACCGACCTGCCGGTGATCGTGCCGGTGCTGGTCGCGATCGGCTGCGGCCTGCTGGCGGGCTTGGTCAACGGCTCGTTGATCGCCTACACGCGCATTCCGCCGTTCATCGCCACGCTCGGCATGATGGTCACCGCGCGCGGCATCGCCAAATGGTGGTCCAAGGGGCAGCCGATCTCGTTTCCCACCGAGAGTTTCGCCGCCATCGGCAAGGGGTTGATGCCGGTCATCATCTTCATATCGCTGGCGATTCTGTTCCAGCTGATCCTGTCATACACCAGGTACGGCAAGCACTGTTATGCCATCGGCTCCAACGAGGACGCCGCCCGGATGTCCGGCATAAATGTCCAGAACCACAAGATCCTCGTCTTCGTCATTGCCGGCATCCTCGCCTCGCTCGCCGCCGTGGTGCTGAGCTCCAAGAACCTCACCGCTCAGGCCGGCATGGGTGTGATGTACGAGTTGGACGCCATCGCCATGGCGGTCATCGGCGGCGTCTCGCTGTCGGGCGGCCGCGGCTCGATCATCGGAACGGTGATCGGTGCGCTGATCTTCGGCGTCATCATCTCCGGCTTCACCTTCCTGCGCCTCGACGCCTACTACCAGGAGATGGTCAAGGGCGTGATCATCATCGGCGCAGTCGTTCTCGACCAGTGGCGCCAGCGCCTGCGGGCAATGAGGGCTTGATCATGTCAGACATCGTCCTGAAGACCGAAAACCTGACCAAATACTATGGCGGCGTGCATGCGCTCGAAAGCGCGAACTTCGAGCTGCGCAAGGGCGAGCATGTCGCCATCATGGGTGACAACGGCGCCGGCAAGTCGACCTTCGTGCGCCAGATCACCGCCGTCGAGCAGCGCACCAGCGGCAAGGTCTGGTTCGATGGCAAGGAAGTGAACTTCGCCGGCCCGATCGCGGCGCGCGAGGCGGGCATCGAAACGGTGTTCCAGAACCTGGCGCTTGCCGACGATCTCGACGTGCCATCGAACCTGTTTCTCGGCCGCGAGAAGGTGCTTTTCAATCTCGGGCCTTTCTCGATCCTCGATCGCAAGTTCATGCGCAAGGCGACCGAGGCGGCGTTGATCCGCACGGCGGTCAAGATTCCCAATCTCAACAACACCATCCGCCACATGTCGGGCGGCCAGCGCCAGTGCGTGGCGATCGCCAGAACCGCGACCTTTGCGTCCAAGCTCATCATCATGGATGAGCCGACGGCAGCACTTGGCGTGCAGGAGACGATGCAGGTCGAAAACATCATCCGCACGCTGAAAGCCAATGGCGAGCCGTTGATCCTGATCAGCCACAACATGCGCCAGGTGTTCGACCTTTGCGACCGCATCGTTGTCTTCCGGCGCGGCCGCATCGTCGCCAATTTGCGCAAGCAGGACACCGACGGCAACGATATCGTCTCATATATCACCGGCGCCAAGACCGGGGAGGCGGAACTTGCGGCCTAGGGCCAATGCCGGCGCGGGTCATCGACCCGTCGCCGATCTGCCGCGATAAGAAAATCTACTGCGCCTCGCGCTGAACGGTGCAGGAAAGACGCACTTCCATTTTCGAACAATCCTCAAAGGAAATTCCCATGTCTCTCCGCTTCGCTCTTCTCGGTGCCGGCCGCATCGGCAAGGTCCACGCCCGTGCCGTTGGTTCCAATCCGCAGGCCAGGCTGGTGGCAGTTGCCGATGCCTTCGAGAAGGCGGCGACGGATCTGGCGTCGGCCTATGGCGCCGAAGTACGAACCATCGAGGCCATCGAAAAAGCCGGAGATATCGACGCAGTCATCATCTGCACGCCGACCGACACCCATGCCGACTTGATCGAGCGGTTCGCCAAGGCCGGCAAGGCGATCTTCTGCGAGAAGCCGATCGACCTCGACGCCGGCAGAGTGGAAGAATGCCTTGAAGTGGTCGACAAGGCCGGAGCCACTTTGATGGTTGGCTTCAATCGCCGCTTCGATCCGCATTTCGCCGCCGTGCGCAAGGCGATCGACGACGGCGCCATCGGCACGGTCGAGATGGTGACTATCACGTCGCGCGATCCCGGCCCGCCGCCACTCGATTATATCGGCCGCTCGGGCGGCATCTTCCGCGACATGACCATCCATGATTTCGACATGGCGCGCTTCCTGCTCGGCGAGGAGCCGGTGGCCGTCAGCGCCCATGCCTCGGTGCTGGTCGACAGACAAATCGGCGAGGCCGGCGACTTCGACAGCGTCAGCGTCATCCTCGAAACCTCTTCCGGCAAGCAGTGCATCATCTCCAATTCGCGCCGCGCCACCTATGGCTACGACCAGCGCATCGAGGTGCATGGCTCGAAAGGCATGATTGCGGCCGAGAACCAGCGGCCGGTGTCGATCGAACTGGCCAATGAAAAGGGCTATACGCGCCCGCCGCTGCACGACTTCTTCATGACCCGCTACCTCGACGCCTATGCCAACGAGATCGCTGCCTTCATCGCGGCGGCGACATCAGGCAAGAAGGCGGCGCCGAGCGGCAAGGACGGGCTCGTCGCGCTGAGGCTGGCGGACGCGGCGCTGAAATCGGCGAAGGAAGGCAAGACCGTTCGCCTCGACAAGACAGTCTGACTATCAAGCACAGGAGCAAGGCGATGAACGGTTCCGCCGGTCGCAATTCAGAAACACGCGCCATCGTCACCGGCGGTGCGCAAGGCATTGGCTTCGCCGTCGCTGAGGCGCTGGCTGATGAGGGCTGCCGGGCGCTGGCGCTGGTCGGCCGCTCGCAGGAGAAGGGCGACAAGGCCGTCGCCATCCTCAAGAAGTCGGGCGTCGACGCCATCTTCATCAGCGCCGATGTTTCCAAAGTGGCCGACTGCAAGCGCGCGGTCGAAACGGCGATCGGCCATTTCGGCAGCGTCAACGCGCTGGTCAATGCCGCCGCCACCTCGGCGCGCGGTTCACTGGTCGAGACGAGTGAAGAGCTTTTCGACCAGATTTTCCAGACCAATGTGCGCGGCCCCTTCTTCCTGATGCAGGGCGTGGTGGCGCAGCTGCTCGCCCGCAAGGCGCCAGGCTCGATCGTCAATGTGCTGTCGATGTCGGCGCATTGCGGGCAATCGTTCCTGGCGCCCTATTCGTCGAGCAAGGGCGCACTGGCGACGCTGACCAAGAATGTCGCCAACGCGTACCGCAGCAACCGCATCCGTTGCAACGCCGTGCTGCCCGGCTGGATGGACACCGAGGGCGAGGCGATCGTGCAGAAGAAATGGCACGATGCGCCTGATAACTGGCTGGAAAAGGCCGAGGCGGCGCAGCCGATGGGCCAATTGGTGAAGCCGGACCAGCTTGCCCGGCTGATCAGCTATATGGTCAGCCCGCAGTCGGGCGTCATGACCGGGTCGCTGGTCGACTATGACCAGAATATTGCGGGATCGTCGCCGGAGTAGTGTCATCAGAAGCGTGGGTAGTAGGTCAGTTTGAAATTCCTCTTTCAAATGGCCGGGCTTGAATGCCATATTGGAAGAATGACAGACCAAATCGCATCCGGCATCGTGGTCGTCCGCGTGTTCATGACCGACCATCTCGTGGGCGGTCAGCCAGCAGTTCAATTGTGGGCCGCAGCCGTTCCGCGGGATGAAGCGGTCGCTGCTGTCAAAAGAGCGATTCCAACTCATTGGACCGCTGAGTTGACTGATCGACGGCTTACTCAGGATCACGTCAGACGACTCAATATGAAGCTGGGCAGTGTCTTCGAATTGAGTTTAGCGGAATGAACCCAAGCGCCCGTGCGACGTGGTCAATTGGCGAAGTCGGTTGTAGGACATCACAACAAGTCAACTTGGGAGGATTCTATGGCGATTGCTCGTTGCACATCACATCCGATCACGCGTGACACGAAGGAACCTTATCAGGTCCACGCTTTACCAATTGGCTATCCTACAACGGCGGCAGTTTGCGGACGGGTTGGATGCGAAGACCCTGCTCGTATTTGGCTGACGCCTGACGAAGCAAAGAAACATAGTGCCGGTCAACGAGTCTTCGGCGTCAAAACACATTCGGTCAAAGTGCGTGTTGGGGCCGATCTTATTTCAAACTGACACAATACCGACGCGTGACAAGCGCCCCGGCTTCGATTATATGAGCCGCATGATCAACCTGACCGCCACATATTGGTACTTTAGGAGCTCGCTGGCGGCGGGAGGATTGCGCTCGATCTGAAGATTGCAGCATCAAAATCCGAACAGCCGCCAGACCTGGCGGCTTTTTTTGTTTCAGCCGGCAGGTCTCCCAATCAGGAGCAGAGAGCCGTGTTGACCACCACAGATGATCTTCGGGTCAAGGAAATCCGAGAACTGAGTACGCCGGACCAGGTGATGCGGGAGATACCGCGCACGCTGACGGCGACGCGCACCGTGACCGCGTCGCGCAACGCTATCCACGCCGTGCTGACCGGCACTGACGATCGGCTGATCGTCGTCGTCGGCCCCTGCTCGATCCACGACCCGGCCGCCGCCGTAGACTATGCCAGCCGCCTGGCATCGCTGCGCGAAAGCCTGTCCGATCGGCTGGAGATCGTGATGCGCGTCTATTTCGAGAAGCCGCGCACGACGGTCGGCTGGAAAGGCCTGATCAACGATCCTGACCTCGACGGCAGCTTCAACATCGACAAAGGACTGAGGCTGGCGCGCAACGTTCTCTCCGCCGTCAACAATCTTGGCCTGCCGGCGGCGACCGAATTCCTCGACATGGCCACCCCGCAATACATTGCCGACCTCGTCGCCTGGGGCGCGATCGGCGCGCGCACGACGGAGAGCCAGATCCATCGGGAACTCGCATCCGGCCTGTCCTGCCCGGTCGGCTTCAAGAACGGCACCGACGGCAATTTGCGGATCGCCGCCGAGGCGGTGAAATCCGCCGCCCAGCCGCATCATTTCTTGGCGGTGACGAAGGGCGGGCGCAGCGCCATCGCGACGACCACCGGCAACGAGGACTGCCACGTCATCCTGCGCGGCGGCATTCAGCCCAATTATGACGCGGCAAGCGTCGCCGCCGCCGGTGCGGAACTCGCCCGGATCGGCGTCGCGCCCCGGCTGATGATCGATGTCAGCCACGCCAACAGCAACAAGAAGCCAGAGAATCAGCCGAAGGTAGCGGCCGACGTGGCGGGCCAAGTCGCGGCAGGCGACGAGCGCATTATCGGCGTCATGATCGAGAGCAACCTCGTTGCCGGCCGGCAGGACGTCATGCCCGGCAAGCCGCTCGTCTACGGCCAGAGCATCACCGATGGCTGCATCGACTGGGCAACCACCGAAACGGTGCTGCACGGCCTTGCCGACGCGGTCGAGCAACGCCGGTCGGCGCGACGCGCCCTGGTCGCCAGCCGCCCGGGAGCCGCTTGACGCTTTCCCCTTCTCCCCTTGTGGGAGAAGGTGGATCGGTGCGCAGCACCGAGACGGATGAGGGGTGCTGGAGGAAATGAGGCGTTGAGATATCGAGTGATTTTAGGTTCTTAAGACGTCAAAGTCGCGATCTGGCCAACACCCCTCATCCGACCGAGCTTCGCTCGGCCACCTTCTCCCATAAGAAGGGGAGAAGGGGAGCCAACGCCCGCGCTACCTAACATCCAACCAGCGCTGTTCCTCGAACGAGCGCGCCATGGCATGCACGGTGCGCTCGATCTCCAGGCCTTCGTCGAAATCGATGATGCGCGCCGGCTTGCCGGCGAGCCTGGTCAGCAGTTCTCGGCATTCGATGATCTTGAGATCGTTGAAGCCGAGACCGTGGCCGGGTGCCGGCAGGAAGGCGTCGTAAGGTCTGTGGTGCGGCGCCACCAGGATGGTTCGGTAACCCTGCTCGGTCGGCCGGTCGGCGGTGAGATAGAGCTGGAACTCGTTCATCCGCTCCTGATCGTACAGGATCGAGCCCTTCGAGCCGAAGATCTGGATAGCGATCCGGCCCTTGCGGCCCCAGGCCGAACGGTTGGCCAGCAAGGTGCCGGCAACGCCGTTTTCGAGGTGCATCAGCACGCTGGCGATGTCATAGGTCTCGACCGTGCGGCGCCCGCCTGAAGCGACGCGGCGATCGGCATAGGGTTTTGCCATGTCGCACATGACGCGGGCGACGCGGCCGAACAGCACGGCGACCAGCGACAGCGGATGCACCGCGAAATCGTCGAGCACGCCGTAGCCGGACGCCGCCTCGTGCTTCCAGAAGAACAGCGCCTCTGGATCGGCCATGAAATCCTCGTCCATCTCGATGCGCAGATGGTTGACCTCGCCGATGATCTTTTCGTCGAGCAGCGCACCGATATGGCGGATCGCGGGGTTCTGGATGTAGTTGTAGCCGAGGGCTGCCACCTTGCCGGATTTTTTCGCTGCTGCCGCCATGGCTTCGGCTTCTGCGAAGCCCGGCGCCATCGGTTTTTCGCACCATAGATGCTTGCCGGCTTCGAGGATGGCGATGGCCATTTCCGGATGGAACTGGTTTGGCGTCGTCAACGAGACGATATCGACCTCGGGGTCGTTAACGACGGCGCGCCAGTCACCGGAACCCTTGGCGAAGCCGAATTCGGTGGCACGGCGCTTGGCAAGGTCCTCGTCGACCTCGCCGAGATGGACCAGCCTTGGTTTGGCCACGTCGGGAAAGACAGTGCCGACCGCGTTCCAGGCGATGGCGTGGCACTTGCCCATGAAGCCTGTGCCGATAAGACCGACTCCGACCATTCCCTTGTCTCCGCTATCAGGAAGATTTGCGTGGATGAATTAGTCCATTTTATCCAGAAATGGAACGCATGCCTCATTTTTTATGGCCTTCTTGCACAGGCTCGCTATGATGGGGCACACAGCATCGACTGATGGGCCTAGGCGGAGCGACGATGGACGAACGGGTGCCCCGCGATTTCGAGACGCTGCGTACGACGATCCTGGAACGGCGCCATAGCCTGCCCAAGCGTATCGCGCAGATCGCCGCCTATGCGCTCGACAATCCCGACGATATTGCCTTCGGCACCGCCGCCAGCATAGCCGCCTCCGCCGGCGTTCAGCCTTCGACCCTGATCCGCTTTGCCCAGCAGCTCGGCTTCGACGGCTTCACCAGCCTGCAGCTGGTATTTCGCGAGCGCCTGCGTGAGCGCAATTCGTCCTATGATGAAAGGCTGGCGGCATTGCGCGCCAAGGCCGAGGAAGGCGCCGGTCACCGGGCGATCTTCGACGGCTTCGTCGCCGCGGCCAGCACCTCGCTCAACGATATTTCAGGCAGGTTGAACGAAGAGCATTTCGAAGATGCTATCGCCTTGCTGGCGAAGGCGGAGACCATCTATGTGCTGGCCAAGCGCCGCTCCTATCCGGTCGCCTCCTACATCGCCTATGCGCTGGGCAAGCTCAAGATCCGCAACCAGCTGATCGAATCGGCCGCCGGACTCAACGCCGAGATGATCGGCTTTGCCTCGCCCAGGGATGCCGTCATCGCCATCAGTTTCTCACCCTATGCCCCGGCGGCCATCGAGGAGGCGCGCGTCATCTCCGAGCAAGGCGTGCCGATCGTGGCGATCACCGACAGCTCGTTCTCTCCGCTCGCCCAGTTCGCCAAGGTCTGGTTCGAGGTTGCCGAGGCTGATTTCGCCGGCTTCCGCTCGCTGTCGGCGACCATGGCGCTGGCCATGGCGCTGACCGTCGCGGTTGGCGAGAAGCGCCGCGACACGGGCCGCAAGCGCAAGGCCTAGGTGGCCATCGCGCCAGCACTTTTCAGCAAAGGAACGCGTGTTCCATATTGACTATGGATTGGAATTATTATTTCATATTGCCGGCGCCACGCTGCCGCTCGCGCGTGTTACCCAAGACAACAAGGCTGATGGGAGGTTCGAATGGGCGAAGCCGTGGACGCGAAACATGCGCCGCTCGACGTCATCACCATTGGCCGCGCCTCCGTCGATCTCTATGGTCAGCAGATCGGCTCGCGCCTGGAGGACATCACCTCCTTTGCCAAGTCGGTCGGCGGCTGTCCGGCCAATATTTCAGTCGGCACGGCGAGGCTTGGCCTGCGCTCGGCGCTGCTCACCCGCGTCGGCGACGAGCAGATGGGCCGCTTCATCCGCGAGCAGCTGACGCGCGAGGGCGTATCCGTCGACGGCCTCAGGACGGACCCCGACCGGCTGACCGCGCTGGTGCTGTTGTCGGTCGAGGAGGAAGGCGTCTCGCCGATGATCTTCTACCGCTCCGACTGCGCCGACATGGCACTTTCGGAAGCCGATATCGACGAAGCGTTCATTGCCTCGGCGCGCGCGATCGTCGTCACCGGTACGCATTTTTCGCGGCCCAACAGCGATGCCGCGCAGCGCAAGGCGATCCGCGCTATCAAGGCCAAGGGCGGCAAGGTGGTGTTCGACATCGACTATCGCCCCAACCTCTGGGGGCTGGCCGGCCATGCCGAAGGGTTCGAGCGCTATGTGAAATCCGACCGGGTCTCGGCCCAGTTGAAGACGGTGCTGCCCGACTGCGACCTCATCGTCGGCACCGAAGAAGAGATCATGATTGCCTCCGGCGCCGACGATTGCCTGAATGCGTTGAAGACGATCCGCTCGCTGTCCAAGGCCACCATCGTCTTGAAACGCGGCGCCATGGGCTGCATCGTCTATGACGGGCCGATCAGCGACGATCTCGAAGACGGCATTGTCGGCAAGGGCTTTCCGATCGAGGTCTACAATGTGCTCGGTGCCGGCGATGCCTTCATGTCGGGCTTCCTGCGCGGCTGGCTGGGCGAGGAAAGCCTTGAGACGGCGGCGACCTGGGCCAATGCCTGCGGCGCCTTCGCCGTGTCGCGGCTGCTCTGCGCGCCGGAATACCCGACCTTCGAGGAATTGCAGTTCTTCCTGAAGAACGGCAGCCAGCACCTGGCTTTGCGCAAGGACGAGGCGATCAACCATATCCATTGGGCGACGACGCGCCGGCGCGACATTCCCTCGCTGATGGCGCTGGCCTGCGACCACCGTATCCAGCTTGACGATGTCGCCGCGAAAGCCGGCGCCGACCCGTCGCGCATCCATGATTTCAAGGTGTTGACGGTCAAGGCGGCGGCGAGGATTGCCGCCGGCCGCGCCGGCTACGGCATGCTGCTCGACGAGAAATACGGCCGCGAGGCGATGTTCGAATTCGCCCGCCATTCCTTCGCCTGGCTCGGCCGGCCGGTCGAGCTGCCGGGATCGCGGCCGCTTCGTTTCGAATTCTCGCAGGACATCGGCTCGCAATTGATCGAGTGGCCGGTCGACCATTGCATCAAATGCCTGTGCTTCTATCACCCCGACGACCCGGAAGCGCTGAAGACTGAGCAGCAGCAGAAGCTCAAAAGCCTGTTCGAGGCGGCGCGGAAAGTGGGCAGAGAACTTCTCATCGAGATCATTGCCGGCAAGCACGGCGAGCTCGACGACACGACGATCCCGCGCGCGCTCGAGGAACTCTACGCGCTTGGCATCAAGCCTGACTGGTGGAAGCTCGAACCGCAGGCTTCAGCCGGGGCTTGGGCAAAGATCGAGGCGGTGATCCTGAAGAACGACCCATGGTGCCGCGGGATTGTGCTGCTCGGCCTGGAAGCGCCGCTGGACGAGCTGGAAGCGGCCTTTGCCGCCACCGCCGAGGCGCCCATCGTCAAGGGTTTCGCCGTCGGCCGCACCATCTTCATCAACGCAGCCGAACAATGGCTTGCCGGCAAGATGTCGGACGAGGAAGCGGTGGCCGACATGGCGTCGCGCTTCGAGAGGCTGACCGAGGCATGGCTTGCCGCGCGCGGCCGCAAAGCAGCATAAGAAGGCGCGGCATAAGGACTGCGGAGGAAACAAGATGACCAAGACGATCCGCCTGACGATGGCGCAGGCGCTGACCCGCTTTCTTGCTCGCCAGATGACCGAGATCGACGGCAAGAAAATGCCGATCTTCGGCGGCGTCTGGGCGATCTTCGGCCATGGCAATGTCGCCGGCGTCGGCGAGGCGCTCTATCAGGTGCGCGACGAATTGCCGACCTTCCGTGCCCATAACGAGCAAGCGATGGCGCATGCGGCGATCGCCTATGCCAAGGCCAATTTCCGTCGCCGCTTCATGGCGGCGACCAGTTCGATCGGCCCCGGCGCGCTCAACATGGTGACGGCGGCGGCGCTTGCGCATGTAAACAGGTTGCCCGTCCTGTTTCTCCCCGGCGACGTCTTCGCCAATCGCATTCCCGACCCCGTCCTGCAGCAGGCAGAGGATTTTTCTGACGGCACGGCGACGGTCAATGACTGCTTCCGGCCGGTGTCGCGCTACTTCGATCGCATCACCCGGCCGGAGCAGATCATCCCGGCGCTGAACCGTGCCATGCAGGTGCTGACCGATCCGGCCGAATGTGGGCCGGTGACGCTGGCGCTCTGCCAGGACGTGCAGGCCGAGGCCTATGATTACCCCGAGAGCTTCTTCGCCGAACGGGTCTGGCATCAGCGGCGGCCGCGTCCGGACCGCCAGGAACTCGCGGCTGCGGTTGCGGCGCTGAAGGGGGCGACTAAGCCATTGGTGATTGCCGGTGGCGGCGTGCTTTATTCGCAGGCATCGGGTGAATTGGCGAAGCTGGTGCAAGGCGCCGGCATCCCGGTCTGCGAGACGCAGGGCGGCAAATCATCGCTGCCGGACGATCATCCGCTCAACATGGCGGCGGTCGGCGTCACCGGCACCTCGGCGGCCAACCGGCTGGCCGAAGAAGCCGACGTCGTGCTTGCCGTCGGCACCAGGCTGCAGGATTTCACCACCGGTTCCTGGGCGCTGTTCAAGAATTCCGGCAAAACCATCATCGGGCTGAACGTCCAACCTTTCGATGCGGGAAAGCACCAGGCGCTGCCGCTGGTCGCAGACGCGGCGGAAGGGCTCGCCGAGCTCGGCGCGGCGCTGAAAGACTGGAAGGCGCCGGTCGCCTGGACCGACAATGCGGCCAGGGGCAAAAAGGATTGGCAGGCCGATGCCGACAAGGTGACGGCGTCGACCAATGCCGCCTATCCCTCCGACGCGCAGGTGATCGGTGCCGTGCAGCGCGCCATGGGCGCCGGTGTGACGTTGCTTCATGCCGCCGGCGGCCTGCCCGGCGAATTGCACAAGCTCTGGCAGGCGGGGGCGCCCGGCTCCTACCATGCCGAATACGGCTTCTCGACCATGGGTTACGAGATCGCAGGCGGGCTTGGCGTCAAAATGGCCAAGCCCGCCGAGGAGGTCGTCGTGATGATTGGCGATGGCTCCTATCTGATGCTCAATTCCGAGATCGCAACGTCTGTCATGCTCGGCCTCAAGCTGACCATCGTGCTGCTCGACAACCGAGGCTATGGCTGCATCAACCGGCTGCAGATGGCGACCGGCGGCGCCAACTTCAACAATCTCTTGAAGGACGCCCGCCACGAGGTTCTGCCCGATATCGACTTCGCCGCGCATGCGGCAAGCCTGGGCGCGATCGCCGAGAAAGTTTCGTCGATCGCCGGGCTGGAAACGGCGCTGGCGCAAGCTCGGAAGAATACCAGGACCACTGTGCTTGTCATCGACACCGATCCGCTGGTTTCGACCGAAGCCGGTGGAAGCTGGTGGGATGTCGCCGTGCCGGAAGTCTCGGTGCGCCCGCAAGTGAACGCGGCGCGCAAGAAATACGAGGAAGCGCTGAGCGGGCGGCCTTAAGCCGTCCGTGAAGCTGATCCTAAGGCCTGAACTGGAGTAACGACTTGAGAGCCAAACTGGGCATGTCCCCCATTGCATGGTGGAACGACGATCTTGCGGAACTCAGCGATGATGTGTCGCTGGAGGAATGCCTGGCGCAGTCGCGTTCGGCAGGCTTCACCGGCATGGAAATGGGCCGCCGTTTTCCCAGCGATCCGGAGATCATGCTGCCGATCCTGAAAGAGGCCGACGTCACGCTTTGCGGCGGCTGGTTCTCCGGCACACTGGTCGACGAAGGCATGGCTGACAACAAGGATCGCATCCAGCCGATGATCGATCTGTTCAAGGCGGTGAACGCGCCCTGCATCGTCTATGGCGAGGTCGGCCGCTCCATCCAGGGAGATCGCTCGAAGCCGCTCGCCACCAAGCCCAAGCTTTCGGACGACGAGATGAAAGCCTATGCGAGGCGCCTCACGCAGTTCGGCGAATGGTGCGCCGAGCAGGGCATGCCGCTGTCCTATCACCATCATATGGCGGCGGTGGTCGAGACCGAGCCCGAACTCGACGCATTCATGCGCTACTCGGGAGAAGGCATTCCACTGCTGCTCGATGCAGGCCATCTGGCTTTTGCCGGCGGCGATGTTCTGCGCGCCATCGACAACCATCACAAACGCATCAACCACGTGCATGTGAAGGACGTGCGCATGGAGGTGATCGAGAAACTCGACCGCCAGAAGCAATCCTTCCTCGATGCTGTGGCACTTGGCGCCTTCACGGTGCCGGGAGATGGCTCGCTGGATTTTGGCGCCATTGTGGAAAGGCTGGCGAACTACGGTTATGAAGGCTGGTTCGTCGTCGAGGCCGAGCAGGATCCCAGGAAGAATCCGCCGCTCAAGATGGCACAAGTCGGCTACAAGGAGTTGATGCGGGTGATGACGGCTGCCGGCTACACCGTTGAAACACAGGGCTTCCCCAATGCTTGAATGCACTATTCCCGGCAAATGGCTGATCCGATGCGGGGGTTGATCCGATGAAGGACTCCGAGCACCCGTTCTTCCGGCCTCTGTGGCGGCGCGTTGCCATCGTCGCGGTCTGCCTGGTCTGGGCCGTGGTCGAGTTTGCCACCGGCGCACCATTCTGGGGCACGATCGCGCTCGGCTTCACCGGCTATGCCGTGTGGCAGTTCTTCTATCTCTACAAGCCGGCCGACGAGGACAAGGCTTCGGCCGACACCGAACCGAAGGAATGACCCTAGATGTCGAAACTGCTCATCAAAGCCGATAAGGGCCATGGCCGCGTCGCCCATGTGACGCCGCAAAGCGCCGGCTGGACCTATGTCGGTTTCGATCTGCATCGGCTGCGGCCCGGTGAGGCAGCCTCCGGGCAGACCGCGAACTGCGAAGTCTGCCTGGTGTTCGTCACCGGCAAGGGCAAGGCTAGGGCGGGCGACAATGATCTCGGCCTGCTCGGCGAACGCATGTCGCCCTTCGAAGGCAAGCCGTGGTCGGTCTATGTGCCGCAGGGCTCTGACTGGTCGGTGACCGCCGACACCGATGTCGAACTCGCGGTCTGCTCGGCGCCTGGGCTTGGCGGCGGCCTGCCGGTCCGCGTCATTGCGCCGAAGGAACTCGGCCAGGAGGTTCGCGGCAAGGGCACCAACACGCGCTATATCACCAACATCCTGCCGGAAGGCAAGCCGGCCGATTCCTTGCTGGTGGTCGAGGTCATCACGCCCGGCGGCCACACCTCGAGCTACCCGCCGCACAAGCATGACCAGGACAATCTGCCGGCCGAATCCTATCTCGAGGAGACCTACTATCACCGGCTCAACCCGCCACAGGGCTTCGCCTTCCAGCGCGTCTACACGGATGCCGACAGGAATGGCGCTCGTTCGCTCGATGAGGCGATGGCGATCGAGGACGGCGACGTCGTGCTGGTGCCAAAGGGCTATCATCCTTGTGCCGCCTGCCATGGCTACGACCTCTATTACCTCAACGTCATGGCCGGGCCGAAGCGGACGTGGAAGTTCCACAACGCGCCTGAGCACGAATGGCTGATGAAGAGCTGATCGCGCGGCTCTTCCGGGTTGGCAAACTGGCCCAAAGCGAAAAAATCGTCGGCTAATGACCCGCCTGAACAACTTTGTTATCAGGAGCGATCATCAGCTTCGTCATTTCGTCATGCAAATCGCCTATGGCAGCGGGAGTTGACGAGGACTTTCGATGCGCTACGCTATCTATTTCACCCCCCGGCAGGACGAACCGCTGGCGCGGATCGCCGCCAATTGGCTCGGCCGCGACCCATTCGGCGCCGCCACAAGGCCGGTCGAGGCCGTGGGCGAGCTGTCGGCGGCGGAAGTCGCCTTCCACACCGCTTCGGCGCGCCGCTACGGCTTCCATGCGACGCTGAAGGCGCCCTTCCGGCTAGCCCCGAACGAGACGGAAGCCTCGCTTCGCGCGGCGCTCGACGATTTTGCCGAGGCGACGCCGGTGGTGACCATCCCACGGCTGGTCGTCAGCCAGATCGACGGCTTCTTCGCACTGGTGCCGGAAGGACCACTGCCGGCGCTCAACCGCTTCGCCGATGACGTGGTGCGCGACTTCGACCGTTTTCGCGCGCCGCTGAGCGAGGCGGAAATCGAGCGGCGCAGCCCGGATTCGCTGAAGCCGGCTGAATTCCGCAATCTCTGCCAATGGGGCTACCCCTATGTCTTCGAGACCTTTCGTTTCCATATGACGCTGTCCGGCCGGGCCTCGCCACAGGAAAGCCCTCGTCTTCGCTTAGCAATCGACAGCCTGTTTGCGCAGGTCCTGCAAAAGCCGGTGCCGGTGGACGCGCTGACCCTGTTTGTCGAAACCGAACCTGGCGCCCCGTTCATGGTGCTTTCCCATCACGCGCTCGGGCGCCGCCCGGCTAGAAAAACTGCCTGAGATGACTGTTTGTTTTAACCGCATTTGTGCGATGCCAATCGATTCCAATTGGCTGCAAAATGCTCCAAGGACTGCCTGAAATGACCGCCGAGACCGTTCTCAACAATGCCCGCATCGTGCTTGCCGACGAGATCGTCGAAGGATCGATCGTGCTGCGCGACGGCTTGATCACCGGGATAGATGCCGGTGCCGGCCGGACCGGCGAGGACATGAGCGGCGATTTCATCATCCCCGGACTGGTCGAGCTTCACACCGACCACCTCGAAGGCCATTACGCGCCGCGGCCGAAGGTGCGCTGGAACCCGATCGCCGCGGTGCTCGCTCACGACGCGCAGGTGGCGACCGCCGGCATCACCACCGTGCTCGATGCCTTGCGCGTCGGCATGGACGACGATGCCGACATGAATTCGGCCGACATGCGCAAGCTGGCCGATGCGATCGAGGACAGCGTCCAGCAGGACCGGCTGCGGGCCGATCATTTCATCCATCTGCGCTGCGAGGTTTCGGCGCCGGATTGCCTCGCAGCCTTCGCCCATTTCGACGGCGATGACAGGATCAAGCTGGCGTCGCTGATGGACCATGCGCCGGGACAGCGCCAGTTCGTCGACTTGGAAACCTATGCCTATTACTACCAGCGCAAGCTGAAGCTGACGGATCGCGAATTCCAGCAATTTTGCGAGAAGCGGATGGCGGAATCGGCGACGAATTCCGGCCCGAACCGCGCCTTCATCGCCGCCGCCTGCCATCAGCGCGGCATCGTGCTCGCCAGCCATGACGACGCCACGACAGGCCATGTCGACGAAGCGATCGAGCAGGGTGTCCGCGTCGCCGAGTTCCCAACTACAGAAGAAGCCGCCAGGGCCTCGAAAGAAGCAGGGCTTGGCGTGCTGATGGGCGCGCCGAATGTCATGCGCGGCGCCTCGCATTCTGGAAACGTTTCAGCCCGCACACTCGCCGGCGACGGGCTGCTCGACATACTGTCGTCCGACTACATTCCCTTCAGCCTGATCCAGTCGGCCTTTTTTCTCGGCGACGTGGTCGACGGCGTTTCCCTGCCTCAGGCGGTGGCGATGGTCTCGAAGAACCCGGCCGAGGCAGTCGGCCTAACCGACCGTGGCGTCATCGAGCAGGGCCGGCGCGCCGATCTGGTGCGTGTACGTCTCGACGACCATGTCCCGGTCGTCCGCACGGTCTGGCGGCAGGGACGCCGGGTCGCATGATGGCGTCGGCGTTGATCGAGCGTGAGTTGTCGGCCGCGGCGTTTCCGATCCGCGACGGTGTCTTTGTCGCCGTTGTCGGGCCGAGCGGCGCCGGCAAGGACACGGTGATCGGCTATGCCCGCACCCGCTTCGCTGACGAGACAAGGCTGGAGTTCGTGCGCCGGGTCATCACCCGGCCGAGCGACACGACAAGCGAGGATCACGACACGTTGGCCGATGCGGCCTTTGTCGAGGCCGAGGCGGATGGCGCCTTCGCCATCTCCTGGGAGGCGCATGGTTTGCGCTACGGCATTCCGGCTGAAGTCGACTGGTCGGTCGCCAATGGACGCGTCGCCATTGCCAATGTCTCCCGCGCCATTATCCCGGTTCTACGCGAGCGTTACGCAAATCTCGCCATCGTCGAGATCACCGCTTCACCGGAAATCCTGGCCGAGCGATTGGCCATGCGCGGCCGCGAGTCGCGCGGCGAGGTGCTGGCGCGCCTGGCGCGCAGCGCCAATGTGGCGCTGTCCGGGCCAGGCGTCACCTCGATCGACAATAGCGGCCCACGCGAGGCAGCCGGCGAGCGCTTCGCCGATGTGCTGCGCAAGGCGATGGCCTTCTCCGACATGTCGGGCCTGATCTAGGCTGCCCCTTACCTTCTCCCCTTGTGGGAGAAGGTGGCCGCGAAGCGGTCGGATGAGGGGTGCTCCAGCTTGGCATCGCCAGCGATCCGTCCAACACCCCTCTTCCGTCTCGGCGCTACGCGCCGATCCACCTTCTCCCACAAGGGGAGAAGGCCGAGGCGGTGCAACTATTCCGCGGCGGCACCTGCCGCGCCCTTGCGGGCTGCCCCCAGCATCAGTCGCCGCTCCCGGAACACGCCCCATTGCTGGTCGACCAGCACGCCGATGAGGATCACTCCGCCCATCACCGCGAAGTTGAGCGAGGAGGGGATGCCGAGCAGGTTGACGAGGTTTTGCAGCTCCTGCAGCAAGACCGTGCCGAGGATGACGCCGATCAGCGAGCCCTCGCCGCCGCGCAGCGAGAAGCCGCCGAGCACGGCTGCGGCAATGGCGTAGAGTTCGTAGAACTGACCGTGGCTCGCCGGCGAGATCGAGCGCGTGTACATGGCGAAGTAGATCGCCGACAGCGCCGTCAGCACACCGCAGATGACATAGGCGGCGATGACGACGCGACCGGTGCGGATGCCCGAATATTTCGCCGCCTCCTCGTTTTTGCCGATGGCATAGAGGTAGCGCCCGAACACCGAGCGGTGCAGCACCACCCACGTCACGATTGCGATGACGATCAGCGCGATGAAGCTGTTTGGCACGCCATAGGATCGCCCCGCTGTCAGGAACTCGAGCTCCGGAAAGTTCTGTCCGAAGGCGAAGCCGGCGGTGCCGTCGGCTGTGTAGAACCGCGCCACGCCGCGGTAGATCAGCAGGCCGCAGAGCGTCACCACGAAGGGCTGCAATTTGAGCCGCGTGATCAGCCAGCCATGTGCCAGCCCGATGAGGCCGCCGAGCACGAGGATCAGCGGCAGCGCCACCGGCCATGCCATGCCGCGCGTCGCGATAAAATCGACGAACAGGACGCCGAGCAGCGCGACCACCGAGCCGACCGACAGTTCGATGCCGCCGGTGATGATGACGAAGGCCTGGCCGATCGCCAGGATGCCGAACAGCCCGATCAGGTTCGAGGTATTGGCGAGGTTGATTGGCAGCAGGAAGCGCGGATTGATGATCGCCACCACCGCTCCCACCACAAGGATCAGGATCAGCAGGCCGAGATCTTTCTTGCTCATCGTCTTCTCCCAATGCCTGACTAGAACCCGCGCCAAAACAAAAAGCTATTTCGGCTGTTTGCCAACTGCCAGCAGCAGCACGTTTTCCTGGCTGAATTGCTCCTTGTCGAGAATGCCTGAGATCTGGCCCTCATGCATGACGGCGATGCGGTCGGAGACGCCGATCACCTCCTCCATGTCGCTCGAGATCATCAGCACGGCGACGCCGGCATCGGCCAGCGCCCGCATCAGCCCGTAGATTTCGGCTTTGGCGCCGATATCGATGCCGCGTGTCGGCTCATCGAGGATCATCACCTTAGGGTGCATGGCCAGCCATTTGGCAAGCACCACCTTTTGCTGGTTGCCGCCGGACAGCGTGCCGGTGCGCGTCGCCACCGAGGGCGCCTTGATGCCGAGATTGCGTTTCTGCTTCTCGGCGGTGACGGCTTCGGCGCTGGCCGAGACCAGGAACCGCCGTGCATGCGCCGGGAGGTTTGGGAGCGAAATATTCTGGGCAATCGACAGGTCGAGCAGGATGCCGGTAAGCTTGCGGTCTTCCGGGACGAGGAAGATCCCGTTGGCCACTGCGTCCGCAGCCGAACCAAGAACCAGATCTGTTCCATCAAGCTGGAGCGCACCGCCAAGTGCCTTCTCAATACCGAAAAGCACGCGCGCCAGCTCGGTGCGGCCGGAGCCGACAAGACCAGCCAGGCCGAGGATTTCGCCATGCCTGACGCCGAGATCGACTGGCCGGTCGGGATAGGCGCTTGTGCGAATAGCCTTGGCCGACAAGGCGACCGTGCCGGGCGGTCGCGCCGATTCTGCGGCCTTCTCCCTCTCCTTCAGCAAGCGTCCGATCATCAGCTTGACCATCTGGTCGTGATTGATGGCGTTTTTCGGCAACGTGCCGGCAAGCATGCCGTCCCTCAGCACGACGACGCGATCGGCGACCCGCTCGACCTCGTGAAGGCGGTGCGAGATGAAGATGACGCTGATGCCCTCCGCCTTCAGCGCCCTGATGACATCGAGCAGCTTGTCGGTTTCGGCAAGGGGCAGGCTCGATGTCGGCTCGTCGAGGATGACCAGCCGCGCCTCGATCGACAGCGCCTTGGCGATTTCGACCATCTGCTGCTGGGCAAGCGACAGCGCCGATACCGGGGTGTCGGCGGAAAAATTGGCGCCCACGCGTTTGAGCAGCGGCGCCGACAACGCGCGCAGCCTGGCGCGGTCGACCAGCTTGAGCGGGCCGGCGCGCCACGGCTCACGGCCGAAAAAAATGTTGGCGGCAACATCGAGGTTTTCGAACAGGTTGAGTTCCTGGTGGACGAAGGCGATGCCGGAACCGATGCTGGCCTCGACCGTCAGCCCGTCATGGGCGACCCCGTCGACGATAACCGTGCCGGTGTCGGGGGTGGTCACGCCGCCGAGTATCTTCATCAGCGTCGACTTGCCGGCGCCGTTTTCGCCGACGAGGCCGATGACCTCGCCGGGCCTGACGTCCATCGAAAACCCGTCCAGCGCAACCACGCCGGGGTAGGTCTTGCGCACGCCCTCGAGACTGAGGAACGGGGCAATCGTGGATGCGCTGATGGATGCGTCGGAATAATTCATCATGCCTGACAGCAGCCGGTGGGCCACAGACTGACGGGCCTGGCGAGGCCCGTCAACAACAGCGTCGCGCTGCCCCTCACCCTTACCCTCTCCCCGTGAAGAACGGGGAGAGGGGGATCGCCAGCGCTGGAGCTTGTCGCTTCTCCCCGTTGTTCACCGGAGAAGGTGCCGGCAGGCGGATGAGGGGCAGCGCCAACGCCGATTATTTACCCGCCATTGTCTTCAGATTGGCGGCATAGGCGTCGACGTCGTCCTTGCCGATGATCTTGGTCGGCACGATGATCAGCCCGTCGGCGGGAACGCCCGATTTGTCGCCCTTGAGATAGGCGGCCATCAGCTTCATGCCCTGGTAGGCCCATTCGAAGGGCTGCTGCACAACGGTGGCGGCAACGGTGCCTTCCTTGACGCCGCCCAGCGTGATCGGATCGTCGTCGAAGCCGACGACCGTGATCTGGCCGAGCTTGCCGGCGTCGCGCAGCGCTTCATAGATGCGCGGCGTGTTGTAGGAATAGAAGCCGACCATGCAGGTGACGTCGGGGCTGGCGACCAGCGCGTCCTCGACGTTCTTCTTGGCGCGGGCCTGGTCGATGTCGTCGCCACGAACGTCGATCAACTCGATCTTGGTGCCAGCGAGCCCTTCCTTCATGCCCTCAATGCGCTCCTTGGCGTTGTCGGCGCCGAGCAGGCCGACGAAGCCGAGGCATTTGCCGCCGTCAGGCATCGCCTTCTTGGCGATCTCTGCCGCCTGCTTGCCGGCGTCGATATTGGACGAGCCGATATAGGCGACCCGCTTGGTCTGCGGTGCATCGCTGTCGGTGGTGAACAGCGCCGTCTCCGAGGCGATCTTGTTCAGCCCGTCGGTCGAGGTCTTGGGGTCGACTGCAGAAACCATGATGGCCTTGACGCCGGCCGTCACCAGATCGTCCATCAGCCGCTGCTGGATGGCGACCGAGGACTGCTCCGGATATTTGAGCTGCAGATCGTAGTCGGGCAATTCAGCCTGCGCCTTCTTGACGCCGGCTTCGGCCGCCTTCCAGAAATCGGAAGCGCCGTTGACGACGAAGGCCAGCGTCGGTTTGTCCTGGGCGCGAGCAATTGCCGTGATGGACAGGCCGAGAGCCAAGGCCGCGGCGGCGACGGACGCATTTCGTATTACAGATTTCATGTTCAACCTCCCGTTTGATTCAGTCATTTTCGCTGATCTGAACTTTGTCGAATGCGGCTTGGACGCCCTCCTCCTCAAGGGGTGCTGGCAGCGAAAGAACGGCGCCATTCCAGCCGCGATTTTGGACTTTAGAGATTCATTGGCTGTTCGTATAGTCGGATTTGTCTGACATTTCTGTAATTGCGTGGCGTTGCTTTGCCGGCCCAAGAGCCGCGGATGCCGCGCCACACGCCTGCTTCCCGTCATGGCCCGTTCGACCCCGGGCCGGCATGACAAATTGACTTTAAAACGCTTACGACTATTAGTAAATAGTATTAGTCTTCTGCTTGGAACCTGGTGTCGCTGACGAAATGGCTGCCTGCCGCATGGCGCGAGAAGTGAGGAATCCGCCCTTCAAGACCGCGTGTATCTCTCACATTGCTCTCTTCGCGCTGATAGCCAATTCGGTTGCCAGGAATAGTAATAATGATTAATCGAGTGCTTGTTTTATAAACGCGAAGCACCGGGCCGGGCTGCCGTATTTAACGACGTCCAGGGCGACCTCTGATCAGCCAGGCCGGTAATTTGGAACACAATGCCATGAACGAACCGACGGATCTGCGTGATCCTGCGCCTGAGGTCTCCAAGCCCCGAAAGGCTCCTGCGAAAAACCCCAAGGGTCGCGTCACCATGACGGACATCGCCAGGGCCGCCGGCTGCTCGCAGGCGACGGTTTCGTTCGTGCTCAACAACACGCCGGGCATAAGGCTGTCGCAGCAGACCCGCGAACGGGTGATCGAGGCCGCGCGGGGTCTCGGCTATGCGCCACCAGCCTTCTCTGCTCTTCGCGGCCCTGTCGCCTCGTTGGAGGGGCTGGACGGGGTGATCGGCTTCGCGGTCGATCAACTGGCGACCAGCCCCGAAGCGGTCGTCGCCATCGAAGGGGCACGCCAAGCCTCGTGGAATGCCGGCAATGTCGTGCTGGTCGCGCAGACTTTGGGTGATTCCGTCATGGAGCCGCGCGCCATTGCGGCACTGACCAAGCGGGGCATTTCGGCGCTGATCTATATGACCATCTTCACGCGCGAGATCGTCGCGCCAGATTATCTCTACGGCCTCGACATCCCGGTCATCCTGCTCAATTGCTACACCGCCGACTACGCCTTTCCCGCCGTGGTGCCGAGCGAGATCGCCGGCGGGCAGAGCTCCACTCGCCACCTGATCAGTCATGGCCATCGCCGCATCGCCACCATCACCGGCGAGCCCTGGATGCAGGCGGCACAGGATCGGCTGAAGGGCTACCGCCGGGCGCTAGCGACGGCCGACATCCCGTTCGATGCGGAGCTGGTGGTCGAGGGCGACTGGTCGGCGAGCGCCGGCTACGCCGCGACCGTCAAGCTTCTGGCGCTCAAGGACCGCCCGACCGCCATCTTCTGCCAGAACGACCGCACCGCGATCGGCTGCTACGAGGCGCTCAAGGAAGCCGGCCTGCACATCCCTGGGGATATTTCGGTTATCGGCTATGACGACGAGGAAATCGCCCGCCATCTGTTCCCGCCTTTGACGACCTCGATCCTGCCGCATATGGCGATGGGGCAATGGGCGATCGAGCAATTGGAAGTTCCCGCACCGCCCGGCCGCGGCCGCTACCCCATCACCAAGCTTGAATGCCCGCTGGTCGAACGGGAATCGGTCAGTGCTGTGGCGCCTGCGCGCTCAAGCGGTCCGGCAACCGGCTGAGCATGGACCATACCACTCCTGAAATTGTGGAGTTCCGTTAAGCATCGATACCGGAAGGGAATTGCTCACCCCAACGGCATAACGCCTCTGCTCCAGCATTGAGCGCCGCTCCGCTTTCCGTCAACGAATAGACGACCTTGGTCGGCGATCCCGGATAGACTTCTCGGTTCACAAGCCCGTCGGCCTCCAGTTCACGCAATTGCTGCGTCAGCATCTTTTCACTGATCGCCGGAATCGACTGCCTCAACCGGCCGAACCTGCGAGACGCCGTTCCAAGCTCACAAAGAATATCCACTTTCCACTTCCCTTCGATCGCCTTGATCGCGGTTGCGAAGCCGCAATTGGCCGTCGGCTTATTCATGATGTTCTCCTTACCGTTGGGTAACCACTTACCTCCAGGTGCGTATTGTGCGCGCCATTCACTCCAGCATACCTCTGCCCGTGACGGCAAAACCATGGCGCCGGGCGCCTATTGGCATCTATTGGTATGGAGTGTTGCAATGAAGCTTTCAATCAGCGTCGTGGGGACGGGTCGTATGGGATCGGCGCTCGCCCGCGCCCTGCTTCAGTCGGGATATCGGACGACGGTCTGGAACAGGACAAAACAAAAGGCCGAACCGCTGGTAGCGCTCGGCGCCACTGTCGCGGGGTCCGTCCTCGAAGCTGTCAATGCGGCTGAGATTATCATCGTGAACGTAAGCGACTACCAGGCAAGCGCGGTTCTGCGCGACGATGCCGTTGCTTCAGCTATTCGCGGCAAGCTGATCGTGGAGCTCACTTCGGGAACGCCGCATGGCGCACGCGAAGCCGCTGAATGGGTTGCCGAGCACGGAGCCAACTATCTCGATGGCGCGATCATGGCCACGCCGGATTTCATCGGCACAGATGCCGGGACGATACTGATCTCGGGGCCAAGGCAGGCTTTCGACGCGAACGAGGAGATGTTTCGTGCCTTGGGCGGCAATGTCCAGCATGTCGGGGAAGAACCGGGACGGGCGAACGCACTTGATAGCGCGCTGCTTGCTCTCATGTGGGGCGCGCTGTTCGGAGCGCTCCATGCGATCGCCGTGTCTCAGGCCGAAGAGATCGACCTCGGCGAGTTGGCACGGCAGTGGACCGCAACAGCGCCTGTTGTTGACGGGCTTGTCGTCGACCTCATCAAGCGGACGAATGCTGGCCGTTTTGCCAGCGACAACGAGACGCTCTCGTCGATCTCCCCGCACTACGGCGCATTCCAGCATCTCTTGGAGCTGATGGAGGCGCGCAAGATCGACCGCTCGGTCGTCAACGCTTACGATGCGATCTTCCAACGGGCGATTGCAGCTGGCCACTTACATGATGATTTTGCCGCGTTATCGCAGTTTCTGGGAAAGTCCAGATAGGAGACCTCTCCGACCTGGATTGCGAGAAGGCCCTTTCTGACTGGCTGAGCGGATTTTCATTATGCAGCTTTCGGCCTTACTGAGGCGGATCATGCTTTACCGTCAGCCAGCGGGCCGTTTAACGATGAGCTGCGTTCGGGCTTTGTTGTCCAAGCATGGGCCGAGTCAGGCCAGTGATCTGCATTAGGGGAATAGGATGCCTTTGACGCTTCTCATCGATTCGTATTGTGCTGCCTGGTCTGATGAGAACGCCCAGCAGCGGCGGGCGTTGCTGTCATCGGTCTGGAGCGATGGCGCAACATACACCGACCCTACAGTCCATGCGACTGGCGCGGAAGAACTGCTCGCGCACATCGCAGGAGTTCTGGCCAAGCATCCCGGTGCCCGCATCTTACGGACAAGTGACGTGGATGTTCATCATGGGATCGCACGCTTCGCGTGGAAGTTTGTGATGCCTGATGGATCGTCCTTCCCCGAGGGTTTGGACATAGCCTTCCTCGACTCCAGCCAGAAGCGAATAACGCGTATCGTCGGCTTTTTCGGGCCGTTGATAAGGTCTTCAGTGTCATAGGCCACGCACCAAATTATTCAGCCAGATCCGGTCGCAAGATCGTCGCTTCAGTTGGGGATATTCCGACAAGCTCTCGCCATCAAGCAGATCGACCAGCGCGTGCCAGCCCGTGCGCCACCAGCCGATCGATGATTTCGGAATAGCTGACGCCGCTTGCCGCCATCGCCTTGGAATACATGCTGATATCGGTGAAACCGGGAATGGTGTTGAGCTCGTTGATGAGGACGCGCATGTCAGGCGTCACGAAGAAATCAACGCGGGCCATGCCGTCGCAGCCGACCGCACGGAAGGCCTTTGCTGCCATCGCGCGGATCTTGCCCTCAATCTCCTGCGGCAGTTCAGCCGGGACTTTCAGCGCGGCGCCGTGCTCGTCGATATATTTGGCGTCGTAGCTGTAGAAACCGTGGCTCTGTGCTGGCATGATTTCGCCAGGACGGGAAACGAAGAGGCCGCCTTGCGTATCCTCCAGCACGCTGCACTCGATCTCGCGGCCTCGAATAAATTCTTCGGCCAGCAGCTTGCGGTCGTGACCAAAACCTTCTGTCAGCGCTGCCTCATAGTCTTTTTCAGCCGAAACCTTACTGACGCCGACAGAGGAGCCCTGCCGGGCCGGTTTGATGAAAAGCGGAAGACCAAGCACGCTCTCCAGTTCCGCAAAGGCCGGTGCGGCGCCGTGGTGGATTGTGACGGAACGCGCGGTGGGCAAGCCCGCCTCGTTCAGCAGCCGCTTGGCAATGTCCTTGTCGAGGGCGGCGGCCGAACCGAGTATGCCGCAGCCGGCGAGCGGCACACGCGCCACCTCCGCGAGCCCCTGCACCGAGCCGTCCTCGCCATGGAGGCCGTGCAGGGCGGGAAACAGGATGTCGATGGCAGGCAGTTCGTGAGGCGTGCCATTCGTCGGGATCGCCAACACCCGTCCTTGTCCACCCGGCACCAGACAGACTTCTGTACCGGTCGAAGGTTTCGCCAGCGTGCCATCCTCGAAGCTGCTCAGCAGCCATTGTCCTTCGCGGGTGACGAAGACGGGAACGGCATCGTACTTCGCGGGTTCCAGCGCACGCATGATATTGGTTGCCGACAGCACCGAAACGTCATGCTCGGCGGAGCGTCCGCCAAAGAGCACGGCAATGCGCAGTCTTTTCGAGGTGTCGGCCATGAGCGTCTCCAAAATGGTCTAGGGATGCCGGCAGTGGGCACGTTGGGTCTCGGCGCGCAGCCCGAACGGTTCCCGACGAAGGTCATGAAGTTATGTAGATGATCGGCTCGTATACTCGTATACGAGTCGAGAGGTGGCCATTCAAGTCCGTGTCTGAGGTGCTTGGGTTCGGTCTCCTCCCCAGTGCTCCTCTCATTGAAGGAAGCGCAGCATGAGACCTGAATGAGGAGAGAATACGCTGCCCTCTGCCCTGCTTCGCAAGCAACTGGGGTTGCCTTGATCATAAACCTGTGCTTATCATAAACCGTGATTTATGATTATGCAGGTATGGTCGCGCTGGCCGACCCCACGCGCAGAAAGGTATTCGAGCTTGTGGCCGAAGAGCCGCGTTCGGTAGCGAACCTCGCTCGAACCGTGCCGGTGTCTCAGCCCGCGATCTCTCATCATCTGAAGGTGCTGAGGGAGGCGCGGCTGGTCCGCGCCGAGCCTCGCGGCGCCAGCAACATCTACCATGTCGACCCTCATGGTCTTGGCGAGATGCGAGCCTGGCTCGACCAGATGTGGGGGAACGCGCTCGACGCCTTCCGAAACGAGATCAACAAAGCCAAGGAGCGAAATAATGACGGCGATCATTAAACCAGCGCCTGTGCGCAAGTCGGTCACCGTGGACGTGCCGGTTGCCACGGCGTTTGAAGTGTTCACGAGCGGGTTCGGACGTTGGTGGCCGGCGTCCCACTCGATAGGCAAGTCCGCGCTCAGGAGCGCGACTATCGAGCCAAAGGCAGGAGGCCGCTGGTTTGAGACCGGCGAGGATGGGACGGAATGCGACTGGGGCGAAGTGCTGGCGTGGGAACCGCCAAACCGCATCGTCCTGGCATGGCGGATTCGCGCCGACTGGCAATATGATCCGTCGCTGCTGACCGAAGTCGAGATCAACTTCTCCGAGGCCGGCGAGAACGCGACTCGCGTCGAGCTCGAGCATCGTCGGCTTGAGAACATGGGCGCGGCCGGCGAAGCGGTGCGTGAGATCTTCGAATCCGATCGCGGCTGGAGCGGTATCCTGAAAAACTATGTCCAGTTGATCGAGAAGCGGTAGGCCGCCAACCGATCGGCCAACACACTTACCCTTGAGTGCGTGAAAGGTGCGCTTCAATTCGCAATCCAAGTACTATAGTTAAGGACCAGGAGGGCGGCTTGCCGCTTGCTGAGACAACGACGGCGAAAGCATATTTTGCCGCAGTGTATGACGAGCCGTGCCGGTGAGATGAGACGAAACGGTCGAAGACAGGCTAGCATAAGGCCCGGCACTCTGCTCAGCATGGGTGCTGGTCTGCGGCTGCTCGCTTCATTGCTCTTCTTGATCTGGACCATTCCCGCGGCAACAGCCGAGCACGTCGCACAGGATCTTGCCAAGGGGCAAATGAGGCTCGGCGCGACCGAGCCCGTCACACACCCGACTTTCCTTGTCCGCGACATTGCACGCCGTGTTGCTGCTGAGACTTCCCGTTTCAAGACGGGAACGCCTGTCACTGCGGGAAACGGCAAGCCCTTTTGCATCATCCCGGATTTGCGCCTGCCGCTCGAAACAGCGTCAGCCGCACCGTTTGGTATAGGGTCCGAAGACCGGCCGAAACTGTCGCCGAACCGCGCCTTCGATGCGCGCGCGCCTCCGCTTCTCACGGCATGATCTTGGCCGCGCGACCGCGGCCCTCGGCTCCCAAAACTTTCACATCGCGTTCCCGGGCTCTCGTCGAGTTGCTCGCCGATCGGAACGCCAAAGCACTTGTCGGAGGCGGTTTCCGCCCGATATGGGCTGAACGGATAAGAATATGCTGCATTTTTCGCGCTGGAAGACCATTCTCATCTGGCTGACGGTCCTGGCCGGTGTCCTGTACGCAGCGCCCAATTTGGTTCCCGCCTCCACTCTGGCATCGCTGCCCAATTGGCTGCCAAAGCAGCAGCTGACGCTGGGGCTCGACCTGCAGGGCGGCTCGCACATCCTGCTCCAGATCGATCGGCAGGACCTCGCCAACGAACGCCTCGAAGCGGCCCGCGACGAGGTTCGCACATCGCTGCGCGATGCCCAGATCGGTTATACCGGACTTACCGGCACCGCCAATTCGATCCAGGTCCGCATTCGCGACCAAGGTCAGGTCGAAGCTGCGAAGAGCGCGCTCGAAAGATTGACGCAGCCGATCTCGACCGGACTTTTCATGAGCGGCTCCGTGACCGAGATGGAGATGGCCGAGCCGGAACCGGGGCTGCTGCGTTTTACGCTGACCGAAGCCGGGATCGACTACCGGATCGCCGCGGCGCTGACCCAATCGATCGAGGTGGTGGGCCGGCGCGTGAACGAGCTCGGCACGACCGAGCCGATCATCCAGCGCCAGGGTTCGGACCGTATCATGGTCCAGGTGCCGGGCCTGCAGGATCCGCAGCGGCTGAAGGATATTCTCGGACAGACCGCGAAGCTGACCTTTCAGATGGTCGACCAGTCGATTCCGGTCGAGGAGGCTATCTCCGGCCGCCCGCCGGCGGGCTCGACGGTGTTGTATTCGACGGACGAACCGCGGGTTCCGCATCTGATCGAGAATCGGATCATCGTCTCCGGCGAAAACCTCGTCGATGCGCAGGCAACCTTCGACCAGCGCACCAACGAGCCGGTGGTCTCGTTTCGCTTCGACAGCCGCGGCGCCGGCCGCTTCGGTCAGGCTACTCAGACCAATGTCGGGCGCCTGTTCGCGATCATCCTCGACAACGAGGTGATCTCCGCGCCGCAGATCCGCGAACCAATCCTGGGCGGCACCGGGCAGATATCCGGCAGTTTCACGGTGGAGAGCGCGAACGACCTTGCGGTCCTGCTGCGCGCCGGCGCACTGCCTGCCGACCTCACCATCGTCGAGGAACGCACCGTCGGCCCGAGCCTCGGCAGCGATTCGATCGACGCCGGCCAGTTCGCGTCAATCGTCGCCGGGTTCCTCGTCGTCGGCTTCATGCTGTTCGCCTATGGGCGACTGGGGCTGATCGCGAATATCGCGCTCCTGGCCAACGTCGCATTGATCATCGCCGTCCTGTCGGTTCTCGGCGCGACGCTGACGCTGCCCGGCATCGCCGGCATCGTGCTGACGATGGGGATGGCGGTCGATTCCAACGTCATCATCTTCGAGCGCGTCCGCGAAGAGAGCCGCCAAGGGCGCTCGATCGTGCAGTCGATGGATTCCGGGTTCAAACAGGCGCTGGCGACAGTCGTCGACGCCAATGTGACGACGCTGATTGCCGCCGTCATCCTGTTCTTTCTCGGCTCAGGGCCGATCAAGGGATTTGCCGTCACCCTCGCCATCGGCATCGTCACCACCGTGTTCACGGCGTTCACGCTGACGCGCTGGCTGGTCGCGTTCTGGCTTCGCCGGCAACGCCCGAAAACCATGCCCAGCGGTGTCATGCGACTGGTGCCCGACGACACGCGCGTGCCGTTCATGGCGTTCCGAAAGTACGCCTTCACGCTGTCCCTGCTATTGTCGATCGCTTCGGCCGCGGCGTTCTTCACTGTCGGCATGAACTACGGCATCGACTTCCGCGGCGGTTCGAGCATCGAGGTGCAGGCGAAGGGTCAGCAGGCCGACATCGGCAACATCCGCGAGCGCCTGACAGGTCTCGAACTGGGCGAGGTGCAGGTGCAGGAGTTCGGGTCGACCCGGGATGTGCTGATACGCATCGGCACCCAGGGGGGCGGCGACGTTGCCGAACAGTCCGCCGTCCAGAAAGTGAGAAGCGCGCTCGAATCTGACTACGAGTTCCGCCGCATCGAGGTCGTCGGCCCGACTGTGTCCTCGGAACTAGCCTTCAACGGCACGATGGGCGTGCTCGCCTCGCTGCTGGCGATGCTCGTCTACATCTGGGTCAGGTTCGAGTGGCAGTTCGGGCTCGGCGCCATCATTTCGACCTTCCACGACGTGATCCTGATGATCGGCTTCTACGTCGTCGCGGGCATAGAGTTCAATTTGACCTCGATAGCCGCGATCCTGACTATCGTCGGCTATTCGATCAACGATACCGTTGTTGTCTATGACCGGGTCCGCGAGAACCTGCGCCGCTATAAAAAGATGCCGATCGCCGAGCTGCTCGACCTGTCAATGAACCAGACTCTGGCGCGAACGGTCCTCACCGGCGTGACGACGCTGTTCGCGCTGGCGGCGCTTTCGATCTGGGGCGGCGAGGTCATCCAGTCCTTCACGGTCGCGATGATCTTCGGCATCCTCGCCGGGACCTATTCCTCCATCTTCGTCGCCGGGCCGCTGCTGATCCTGTTCAGGCTCCGGCCGGGCGCCCTCAGTCCAGAGGAACCCACAGGGGCGAAAGAGCCGCCGGCGCGACCGGCTTTATGACGCAACGATGGGTGGTGCCGTCTCTTTGGGTCCTATCGTCTAGCGGATGGCGGATCGGACCGTGACGGCTCGAAGCTGATCCACGACGGCGTCGATTTCGGTGCTGGTCGTGGCTCGACCAAGACTGAAGCGAACGGCGCCCATGCCGATCTTCTCGGGCACGCCCATGGCCGTGAGCACTGGGGAGAGCTCGACCCGGCCGGCATGACAGGCCGAACCGGTCGATGCCGCGACGCCGTCGAGATGCGAAAGCACCTCGGCGCCGATCATGCCTACGAATGAAACGTTGAGCGTGTTGGGAAGGCGATGCTGAGGGTGCCCGTTGAGCACGATACGGTCGCCGAAACTCTCCTGCAGCGCGTCCCAAAAACGATCCCGCAGCACGCGGACGCGCGCCATCGGCTCCAGATCGCTGGCGAGCGCACAGGCCGTACCGAGGCCAACCGCGAGCAAGGCGCTTTCAGTGCCGGCGCGCCGGCCATGTTCATGCCCGGCGCCATGGATCAGCGGCTCGAGCCTGACCCCGCCTCGGACATAGAGCGCCCCGACACCCTTTGGTGCATAGAGTTTGTGGCCGGCGATGGTCAGCAAATCGACGCCAAGCGTGTCGACCTTGCTTGCAATCTTGCCGACCGACTGCGCTGCGTCGGTGTGAAACCGGACCCCACGTTCCCGCGCAACAGCACCGATCTCCTCGATCGGCTGGATCGTGCCAACCTCATTGTTGGCGTGCATGACGCTGATCAGGATGGTGCGCGACGTGATGGCACGACGCACGTCGTCGGGATCGACCCGGCCCGTGCTGTCGACCGGCACATAGGTCACTGCCGCGCCGAGCTGCTCGAGGAAACGGCAAGGCGCGAGAATGGCCGGGTGCTCGACCGTAGTGGTGACGATGTGCTCGCCCTTGTGGCGCAGGGCGAAGAACGTGCCCTTGATCGCCAGGTTGTTGGCCTCACTGCCGCCGCTTGTGAACACGATCTCGTCGGGTGCGCAGTCGAGTAGTGCCGCAACCTGGCCGCGGGCCTTCTCCAGCGCAGCCTTCGCCGGCATGCTCGCCCAATGGCCGCTCGACGGATTGCCGAAAGCCTCATCCAAATATGGCTGCATGGCAGCCGTGACGGCCGGATCGATCGGCGTGCTCGCGTTGTAGTCGAGGTAGATCGACGTCATGTTCGGGAGCCTCCTTCGCGGCTTGTCGCCCGGCGATCAGCTGCGCGCGGCTACTGCCGCATGAATGCCTGCACTTCTTCGGGTGTCACTTTGCCGTCTTTGTTTGCGTCCACCTTGTCGAAGATTCGCTTATGGATGGCGGTGATCTCTTCGAAGGAAAGCGCGCTGTCGCCGTCCGTGTCGGCAACGGCGAACATGATCTTCATCATGTGCCCGCGCATGCGCATCATCGGCATTGCGCCCATCATGCCGGGCTGCTTCATCTCGCACATCATGCCCTGACCCATGCCTTGGCCCATCATGCCTTGACCCATCATTCCGGGAGGCATCATCCCGGGTTGAGCGGGCTGTGCCCCTTGGTCTTGTCCCGCCATATCTCCAGGCTCGGTGGACGGCGCCGCCTGTGCGACCGTCGTATCGGGATGGTGCGGATCGGCTGCGGTCGTTTGCGCGGCGGTTATAGCCGTCATGCCGGCGGCGACAATTGCGGCGAGCGCGGCCACGCGCGTCAATGAAATCAACGTCATAGCATCCTCCTTCCTCTCATGGGCTCGGCAGTTTTGACCCACTGGCGGCTCTGCGGCCGGAAATGCTTTGGGCTCTTTCCGTACTGCCGGCAAGCTGCCGGTCGCGGTCAAATTCCAATATAGGCCCAACGGGCAGCGCGGCGAGCTTGCGCCGGATCAATTGCTTGGGCAGCGATCTGCCGCCGCTGTCATGTTGCCCTCCTCGCGGACGGATGAGCCTCGGTTTCGCTCATCACAACAGCCACGACTACCCCTGAGAGAAACGTCAGCGCGGCGATCGATGTGATCGCCCATGACAGCCCGAAGCTGTCGGCGATGAGGCCGGCGGAGAGCGCGCCGATCGCGTAGCCGAGATCCCGCCAGAAGCGGTAGACGCTGAGTGAGCGGGCGCGCCAGGTCGGATGCGAGGCGTCGGAGACGGCTGCGATCAGGCTTGGGTAGACCATCGCCGTGCCGAGGCCGAGCAGAAGGCTGCCGACGATCCACCACTCGAACTGGCGCGTCGCCGCGGTGAGAAACAGACCCGCGGCCTGTACCCACATGCCGGCGACGATCAGGCCCTTGCGCCCCCAGCGATCGCTCAAGGGGCCTGTGGCGATCTGCAGGACACCCCATGTCGCGGGATAGACCGCCTTGAGGATGCCGATGCGTTCGACGCCGAGACCGAAGGAAGCGAAGAACAACGGGAAAATGCCCCAGCTCATGCCGTCGTTGAGATTGTTGACGAGGCCGGCCTGCGAGGCGGCGAACAGGTTGCGATCCCCGAACGAGGTGAGCGCGAAAACCTGCCGAAAGCTGATGGGCGCGGGCTGCGCGTGGGACGAAGCCTCCAGCCGAACGTGGTCCCGCGTGTCGCGCACGAGCAGGATCGACAGTGCGGCACCGACGACCGCATAACCGATGCCGAGATAGATCGGCACTGGCCGAAGTCCGTATTGTGAGGCGAGATAGCCGGTCAGGAACGCCGTCACCCCGACGGCAAGATAGCCGGCGAACTCGTTGAGACCAACGGCCAGGCCGCGCGACTTCGGCCCCACGAGATCGACTTTCATGATCACGGTCATCGACCAGGCGAGCCCCTGGTTGATGCCGAGCAATGCGTTGGCCGCAATCACCCATTCCCAGGTCGGCGCCCAGATGATCATGAACGGCACCGGCAGGCCGACCAGCCATCCCAAGACGAGCACGCGCTTGCGGCCCCACGCGTCGGCAAGCTGCCCCGAGACCAGATTGGCGAGCGCCTTGACGATGCCGAAGCTGACGATGAAGGAGACGATGAGCGTTGTCGACGTGACGTGGAACTCTTCCGACCCGATCAGCGGCACCACCGTTCGTTCTATCCCGACCATACCGCCGACAAAGGCGTTGATCACGACGAGCAGCGCGAATTGCGGCCAGTTCTCTCTGAGGCCTAGCCTGACGGGTGAACCCGCCTTGCCTGGCACCGATGCCGCTTCGTCCATGGGTCAGGCTGCCGCCGCAGCCAAGGCGGAATTGGCGGCCCGGAGCGCCGCGGCCTCGGGCGGAGCCGGGGGAATCTCGGCGAGCATGAAGCGGATGAACGCGGCTTCGTCCTCGATTCGCAAGGCCTCGTTGTGGCGTTTCTCGAAACCGATGGTCGACCAGGGCTTGCCGCTCAGGCGCCGGCCGCAGACCGAGCCAGCATAGGCGCCGGGGAGCACCTCGACATGATCTGGGAGAGCCTTGAGCCGACCGGCGCTGCGAAAGAGATCCTTTGCGCCTTGCTCGGCGCTGACGGCGAGTTCGGTGCGACCGAGATCGCCGACCATCAGCGTGTGGCCGGTCAGCACGAACCATGGCTCGTCGGCACGCGTGCGGTCGCTGACGAGAATGCAGATATGCTCCGGGGTGTGACCGGGCGTGTGCAGGACGGTTGCGGCGACGTTGCCGAGCGAGAGGGCCTCTCCGTCGCGCATTCCTTTGAACGGGAACGCGACATACGCCTCCGCCCCGAGCACGTATGCGGCGCCCGCCGCTTCGGCGAGCGCGCGGCCGACGGAGAGATGGTCGGCATGAACATGCGTGTCGACGACGAAGTGGATGCGCATGCCGGCGTCTTCGGCGGCGCGCAGGTAAAACTCGATGTCGCCGGCCGGATCGACGACGGCCGCGGCTGCCTTGCCGCCGCAGCCGAACAGGTATGAGACGCCGACTGGATCGGTATGAAGGAATTGGCGAAGGATCATGGTCTTGCGCGCCTCGCGACGACGGGCTAGAGACATTCAATCATTCCGCTGAATGTTCCACTGAGGAGAAGCCGTGTCAAGCACCGGACCGAAACAGGCGATCTACGCGAGCCTTGCCGAAGTGGCTCAGGCGCTCGGCCATCCGCATCGGCTCGAGCTTCTGGAGCACCTCGCGCAAGGGGTGCGCAGCGTCGAGGACCTCTCCGCGCGAGCCCATCTGAGCTTCGCCAACACGTCGCGCCACCTGCAGATCCTGCGGCGGGCGCGCCTCGTCGAGACGGAGCGCCGCGGCAAGCACATGCTCTATAGCCTCGCCGGCGACGCCGAGGTGGTGGCGCTGATCAAGGCGCTCGGCCGCGTCGGCGAGCGAAATGTTGCCGAAATCGGCCGCGTCATGGCCGACTATTTCCGGGCTCGCGATGCGATGGAGCCGGTGTCACGAGACGAACTCGTCTCAAGGCTGCATGACGGCATGGTCACGGTTCTCGACGTGCGGCCAGAGGATGAGTTCGCGGCCGGACATCTTCCAGGCGCCCTCAACATCCCGCTGGCCGAGTTGGAGCGTCGCTTAGGCGAGCTAGAGGCAGATCGGGAAGTGATCGCCTATTGCCGCGGCCCCTATTGCGTTCTCTCGTTCGAAGCGGTCGCCGCCTTGCGAGAGCAGGGCTATCTCGCGCGTCGGCTCGAAGACGGCTATCCCGAATGGAAGACCGCCGGCCTGCCGGTCGAAACGGCCGCCTGAAACAGAACACGCGGGCGCTCACGCAGGTGATGAGGGCAGGCAGATCAGTGCTGCGGATCCATTCGACGACCTTTCTTTTCATGGCCCGTGCCTTGCGCGACATGGGCGATGGCTTCGTGGCCGTTCTGCTGCCGGTCTATCTCCTCGCATTAGGCTTCACTCCCCTTCAGGTCGGCGTGATCGCAACGGCGTCACTACTTGGTTCCGCGCTCTTAACCATCGTTGTCGGGTTCCTCGGCGTCCGTTACGATCACCGCCAACTCCTGTTTGCCGCCGCCAGCCTGATGGTCGCCACGGGCGTGGCCTTTGCTTTGGTCCATGACTACGCGCTGCTGTTGGTGGTCGCGTTCGCAGGCACCATCAACCCCTCGGCCGGCAGCGTCAGCGTATTCGTGCCATTGGAGCATGCGGTGCTGACAAGCGAAGTCACCGATGCCGCGCGGACCAGGATGTTCGCGCGTTACAGCCTTGTGGGTGCGCTGGCAGGCGCGGTTGGCGCGCTTGTTTCGGCGACACCTGATCTTCTGGCTCCGGCCGGCCTCGACCAACTCGCCGGCATCAAGGCGATGTTCGTGCTCTATGCGTTTCTGGGTCTTCTCGGCGGCCTCCTTTACGCGCAGATTCCGCAGCGCCGTCCGGCGACGGACTCCAGCAGCGGGTCCGCGCTCGGCCCCTCGCGCAAGATTGTGTTCAAGCTCGCGGCGCTTTTCAGCCTCGATGCGTTTGCCGGAGGCTTTGTAGTCCAGTCGCTGCTTGCCCTCTGGCTTTTCGAAAAATTCGATCTGTCGCTTTCGGAAGCGGGATTTTTCTTCTTCTGGTCCGGCGTGCTTTCGGCGTTCTCTTTCCCCGTTTCAGCTTGGCTGTCCCGGCGCATCGGACTGATCAACACGATGGTGTTCACCCACATTCCGTCGAGCATCGCCCTGATGCTGGCGGCGTTGGCGCCCACGCTGCCTCTGGCACTCGTCCTGCTGCTGATCCGCGCAGCACTTTCGCAGATGGACGTGCCGACGCGATCATCTTACGTGATGGCCGTCGTCACGGAGGCGGAACGGGCGGCGGCCGCGAGCTTCACATCGGTGCCGCGGAGTCTGGCCGCCGCAGTCAGCCCCGCGCTGGCCGGCGCGCTGTTCGCGTCCTCGTTCCGGGCTTGGCCCCTCCTCATTTGCGGTGCCCTGAAGATCACCTACGATCTGTTGCTGCTGATGCAGTTCCGGCATCTCAAGCCCCCGGAGGAACGGTGATGCAGCGTTGTCGGTTCGGAGCGTTTTACCACGACGGATCAATCACGCAGAAAGAACGTTGGAAGGTTGTCGATCACTTTCGGCTGGCTGCTCTTACTTTCATCGTCATTGCTCGTCCGATTCACCGAGGTGTGATCCACCTAGAATATTCCACGCTCTCGGCGATTTCGATTGGACCCAGGTGCAACTCGTCCCACTAAATTGTATAATGAGTATCGACTTTTCGGTTTGAGCCATAAATGCGGCGTGGAAGACTTGATATGCTTCTGGCCTTTCTGGCCGTCGCACGGGAGGGCAGCTTCACGCGGGCCGCCGCGCAGCTAGGAATTTCGCAGTCCACGCTGAGCCACACGGTCCGTGCACTCGAAGAGCAACTGGGTATTCGGCTGCTGACCCGCACGACCCGCAGCGTTTCACCTACAGAGGCCGGCGCGCGGCTGCTGCGCAACATCGGCCCGCGCTTCGAGGAGATCGACGTCGAGGTCGAGGCGTTGAGCGAATTGAGGGAAAAGCCTGCCGGCACCATTCGCCTCACCGCCAGCGATCACGCATTTAATTCTGTTATCTGGCCGAGGTTGGCGAAGCTCCTTCCCGACTATCCCGACGTCACAGTTGAGGTGTTCCTCGACAACGCACTGACAGACATAGCAGCTGAACGGTTCGACGCAGGCGTGCGAATGGGAGAGAGCGTCGCAAAAGACATGATCGCTGTGCGCGTCGGGCCGGACATCCGCTTCGCCGTCGTTGGGGCGAAGTCATATTTCGCCAAGCGGCCGCCGCCAATGACACCGCAGGAGCTAACTGGTCACATTTGCATCAACCAGCGCTTTTCCTCCAACGGCGGGCTGTGGGTCTGGGATTTCGAGCGAGACGGTCGCGAGCTGAAGGTGCGGGTGGACGGCCAGATCATCCTGAACGGCACCGTCGAGATCCTCGAAGCCGCGTTGGAGGGTTTCGGCCTCGCCTATATGCCGGAGGACGTGGCGCAGGCCCACCTTGACAGCGGTCGCCTTGTACGGGTGCTCGATGAGTGGTCCCCGCCTTGGCCGGGATATCACCTCTACTATCCCAGCCGCCGCCAAACGTCTCCCGCTTTCGCTCTGCTTGTCAATGTGCTCCGCTATTCGGGCTGAGGCCGCCCACGAAACGGGCAGCGTGGCTCCCGCCGGCGCAAGTCCACTTTGGCTTGGCGCCCGCGCGAAGCCGGCCTAGACGGCTTTGCGTGGCAGGAGCGGCCGGGAAAATCCGAAGCCCGCCAAAGCCGCTACGATGGGCGGCGTTCCCGGCGATAGCTCCAGTTTTACGCAGCTGTTATGCTCGCGGCGCACCAGCATACAGATGTTCACAATCCGATCTGTCCACTGGGGGCGTGCCTGCTCGCTATGTCGCTGCTGGAGGGTGGCAAAATGAACCAATGGTTTTCTTCACTGCCGGCGTTGGCTAAGTGGACGATTGGCGTCATAGGTAGTGTCCTGATTGGAATGGTTGTTACTTCTGTTGTTGCCGAAGTCGCCTCGGCAAGGCCTGCTTCCTCAGTCAAGCACAAGTAATCCATTCGGAAGATTACCATGGTCAAAAAATATTCCAAGTAGTTACCTACACAAAGAATTATGGCCGTGGATCCGTTAAGGATGTCAATGTTCGTTATGTCTATACTGTCGAAGAAGGTGGCGAACTAGGCGCGCGATTCGCAGATTTAATTTCTGAAAACCCGCCGGACAGCTCCTCCAGCAGATGCCGGGAGCAAAAAAGAGAGAATTGGAATGGGAGAAATGAGCTGACTGTGGAGTTCGTCGGGTGCGATTTTGAGCCTACTGAAGCCATGGACACATTTACGGGACCGTACATCCAAAAGGCTCGAAAGATCGTAACCACCGTGGAAAATGAGAGCGGGGCTCGTTGGGCGGAGACCATGCGGCTCAGCGACCGCGACTATCTAAAGGCACCATTCGATCAGAGTCTACGGGGACAAGAAGAGTTCAATGGCACAACATCAGGATATCTGTTTTGGTTGAAATGGGCGTTAGCACCCATGATCTGTCTTACGAAAAGTTAAGGGAGATTGAGCGCCAGCGTCGTGCATGCCCTAAGTTCCTAACGCCGAACTACTGCTGAGGAGTTAGCAGCGCACGCGTTGATTGATGGCGTCGGATAGGGTTGCCTTAGCATCGCCTGCCGCTGGGCAGCTTTCGGCTCAATGACATGGGTCTGGCGTGCTCTTCGACATGCCGGGAATAGCGGAGCAGGCCGCGCCGAAGCGCCACAGGGGCTCGCCCGCACGAAAACGTCTCTCATAGGTTGGAGGGCTTTCGCTGGCTACAAGCGCGTCCGGCGTGCTGCAGCGTAGATTTGGCGCGCCCGAAGAGATTCGAACTCCTGACCCCCAGATTCGTAGTCTGGTGCTCTATCCAGCTGAGCTACGGGCGCGCAACAGGCCATGCTTTGCATAGCCCGCGATCCGATCCTTAACGACCGGCCGCGATGTGACGTGTTCCCTAGCGACTGAATTTCCGAAAAGCAAGCCGATCCGGCAAAAGTTTTGCTGTTCGTGCTGGCCGGCTCTTTGTTCTGCGCAATTCCGGACGGAAAACCGCTACACGCTTTTCCTGGAATTGCTCTGAGTTCTGCGCAATTCCGGACGGAAAACCGCCACACACTTTTCCTGGAATTGCCCTGAGTTCTGCGCAATTCCGGACGGAAAACCGTCACACACTTTTCCTGGAATTGCTCTGGATCAGGCCGGGCGGCGCAGGCCGTTGCGGGCCTGGTCGAGCCGGACCGGCTCGTCCGGGATGGTGACCGCGAATGTGGTGCGGCCGCCTCTGCTTTCGACAAGCTCCACCGTGCCGCCGTGAGCGCGGATCAATTCATAGGCGATCGCCAGGCCAAGGCCGGTGCCGCCGCTGCGGGCCGAGCCGCGGAACGCCGCGAACAGGTTCTCGCGCGCCTTCGGCGGCAGGCCGGGGCCGGTGTCGGTGACGGTGATACGGCTGACGCTGCCGACGCGCTCGGCCGACACCGCCAACCGGCGCACCACCGCGCTTTCCGCGTCCGCCGCCATTGCCTGCACGGCGTTGCGGCAAAGATTGGTGAGCACGCGAAAGAGCTGATCGGAATCGGCATCCACCTCGAAAGCCAGATCGACGGCGTTGACGAATTCGATGCCGCCTTCGGTGTCGAGCAGGCCGTGGACGTCGTCGACCAGCTGGCGCAGCCTGAGCCTGCGGCGCGAAGGCGGCGGCTCCTGGGTGCGGCCATAAGAAAGCACACCTTCCGAATAGGATACGGCACGATCGAGCGCGCGCAGCAGTTTCGGCGCGAAGGCCTGCACGGTCGGGTCCTTGACCTGACGCAAGCGGTCCGACATCAGCTGCGCCGACGCCAGGATGTTGCGCATGTCGTGATTGATCTTCGACACGGCGAGGCCGAGATCGGCGAGATGCTTCTGCTCGGAGAGCATCTTCTGGAGCCGCTCCTGCATCTGCGAGAGCTCGCGCTCTGCAACGCCGATCTCGTCGGCGCGGGCGGCAGGGTGGATGATCCGCCCGGGATCGTCGGGCGCCTCGGAGAAGGCCAGCATCGAACGCGTCATCGTCCGGATCGGACCGATCATGATCAGGTCGATGGCGGCATAGACCAGCATGGCGGTGAACAGCGAGATCAGCAGCGAGACGAAGGCGACGTTGCGCGAATAGATGAGCATGGCATTGCGCAGGCTGTAGTCGGGCATGATCAGCTCGAATTCCTTGTCGCTGTCGCCGACCGGCCCGAAAACGCGCAGCATCCGCTCGCCACCGAAAAACAGCGTGTCCAAAGCACTGGTCATGCCCTCGACCAGGCCGACATTGGCGATGTCGATATGCTCGTCGACATGCGGCGGCATTTCAGCCACGACGAGAAGGCGCGAGACGCCGCCGTCGCGCACGGCGATCGCCTTGGCGCCGATCGCCGTCAGCACGTCGTTCTGCGCGGCGCGCGACAGCGAGGCTGGCTCTCCCTGCACCAGCACGATCGAGACTGCCGCGGCGGTGCTCAGCCTTTCCTTCAGCCAACTCATTCGGTAGCTGGCGATCCAGGGTAGAAAGATAAGGACCTCGGCCAGAAGCACGAAGACGATCGTGAGCAGCAGGAGCTTTGTCGACAATCCACGCGACAAGGGCACGGTACGGGGCACCGTCCGAGCGGCGGCCGTCGCCCGGTCGGTCCCTTCGTCCGCGGATGGGAAATCACTCATGCTGCTTTTTCTTCACGATCACTTGATCAGCCAAGATTAGGCCATTGCGGCTTTTTTGCCAATTTCATCCTTCGTCCCAATACGGGATGAGACCGCCCAGAGTTTGGCCATCACCTCAGCCATCGGCCCTGACGGCGTCGGAAGGCGGCGGATTGACTTCCAAAACCCTTCTTTCTATAAGCCCGCTCACGCTCGGGCCATTCGTCCCGGCGCGGTTTCGATCGCGCCAAAACCGACCCGGCAAAGCTCCTGTTACAGAGTGACAGAATCAAGAAGGGCCGCACCCCGCGGTATTAAAACAAATGAAGCGTACCTACCAACCGTCCAAACTCGTCCGCAAACGTCGGCACGGTTTTCGTGCCCGCATGGCCACCAAGGGTGGTCGTGGCGTCGTCGCAGCCCGCCGCAACCGCGGTCGCAAGCGGCTCAGCGCCTGAACGGAAGACGAGATCGTTGCCCGCAACCGGCAAGCCAGTGGGAGCACATCCCAAGCGGCTTCTGAAACGCGCGGAATTCCTGGCTGTCCGGCGTGGCGAGAAGCGCCGCGGGCGGCTTTTTCTCGTCGAGGTTCTGGACCGCAGCGACGCAGAGGCGCCTCGCGTCGGCTACACGGTCACCAAGAAGGTCGGCAACGCAGTCGTGCGCAACCGCATCCGGCGGCGGCTGAGGGAAGCCGTGCGCACCCATGCCGCGGGTGACATGGCGCCTGGCAATGACTATGTCATCGTCGGGCGCGAAGACGTGCTTACCACTCCGTTCGGCCAATTGAAGGCCGAACTCTCCCGCAGATTGCGCGGAACACGATAGGCCAAGGCTTTCGATGGAAAACAACCGGAACTTCTTCATCACCATCGCGCTGTCGGTGCTGATCCTGTCGCTTTGGCAGTATTTTTACGTGCTGCCGCAGAGCGAGGCACAGCGCGAGAAGGCCCGCATCGAAGAACAGCGGGTAGCGGAGCAGAAGAAGGCGGCCCAAGCCACCAGTCCGGGCGGTAGCGAAACGCCGGTGCCGCCGCAAGGCGCCATTCCCAATGCAGCGGGCCCCAACGCACCGGGAACCGACGGCACGACGCCTGCCGGCCGCGAGCAGGCGCTGGCGTCGACCCAGCGCGTCAAGATCGACACGCCGAGCCTGGAGGGCTCGATCAATCTCACCGGCGCCCGTCTCGACGACCTCAGGCTCAAGCACTACACGACGACGGTCGACAAGAACTCGCCCGAGATCGAGTTGCTCAATCCGGCGGCGCTGCCTACCGGCTACTATGCCGAGATCGGCTTTGTCGGCAGCGACAAGACCGGCGCGGTGCCGGGGCCGGAAACGGTGTGGACCGTCGACGGCAATGCGACACTGACCCCGGCGACACCGGTCGCGCTGACCTTCACCAACGACAAGGGCCTGACCTTCAAGCGCACCTTCT
This sequence comes from Mesorhizobium mediterraneum, assembly GCF_002284565.1. Classification (GTDB taxonomy): domain Bacteria; phylum Pseudomonadota; class Alphaproteobacteria; order Rhizobiales; family Rhizobiaceae; genus Mesorhizobium; species Mesorhizobium mediterraneum. Next base: position 301,804 of record NZ_NPKI01000015.1, read on the forward strand.
CCGTCGACAGCGACTACATGTTCACTGTTTCGGACACGGTGCAGAATTCGAGTTCGACCGCCGTTACCCTGTCGAATTACGGCCGTGTCACCCGCTTCGACAAACCTGCCGTTGCCAGCATCTATGTGCTGCATGAGGGGTTGATCGGCGTCACCGGCACGGAAGGCCTGCAGGAACACAAATACGCGGCCGTCGAGGAGGACAAGCAGTTCACGCCCGGCAAGTCGACCGATGGCTGGCTGGGCATCACCGACAAATACTGGGCGGTGACGCTGGTGCCGACCGAGAAGCAGCCGTTCCAGCCGCGCTACGCCTATTTCGAGGACGGCCGCCCCCGCTACCAGGCCGACTTCCTCACCGACCCGATCAATGTTGATGCCGGCCAATCGGCGACGGTAGAGACCGAGATCTTCGCCGGCGCCAAGGAAGTCGCCAAGGTCAACGCCTATGCGCAAGATCGCCATATCAGGCTGTTCGACCGTTTGATCGACTGGGGATGGTTCATCTGGATCACCAAGCCGATGTTCTACCTGATCGACACGATGTACAAATTCTTCGGCAATTTCGGTCTGGCCATCCTCGCCACCACCGTCGTCGTCAAGGCCGTCTTCTACCCGCTTGCCAACAAATCCTACGCGTCGATGGCGAACATGAAGAAGGTGCAGCCAAAGATGCTTGAGATCCGCGAGAAATACGCGGACGACAAGATGAAGCAGCAACAGGCGATGATGGAGCTCTACAAGACCGAGAAGATCAATCCGCTCGCCGGCTGTTGGCCGGTGGCGCTGCAGATCCCGGTCTTCTTCGCGCTCTACAAGGTGCTCTACATCACCATCGAGATGCGGCACGCACCGTTCTTCGGCTGGATCCAGGATCTGGCGGCGCCCGACCCGACCTCGATCTTCAACCTGTTCGGCCTCATCCCGATCACCTTGCCGCATATGTTGATGGTCGGCGTTTGGCCGCTGATCATGGGCGTGACCATGTTCCTGCAGATGCGCATGAACCCGACGCCGCCGGACCCGACGCAGGCCATGATCTTCACCTGGATGCCTGTCATCTTCACCTTCATGATGGCGGGCTTCCCGGCCGGCCTGGTCATCTACTGGGCCTGGAACAATTTGCTTTCGATCATCCAGCAAGGCGTGATCATGAAGCGGCAGGGCGCCAAGATCGAATTGTGGGACAATCTGGTCGCGCTTTTCCGGAAGAAACCGTCGCCGGCGGAGTAGCCGGCGCCCCCCTTTTTTGCGAATCAAGGAAAGCCCCGGTTCCGGGGCTTTTTCGCACAAGCCGAGCCGCTGCCGAACGCGAAACCAGTCGGCCGGGCGGTAGACGCCGCCGCGACACATCCCTATAAGTCGCTCTCGTTTCAGGAGCGCTCCCTCGATGAACAGGTAAGGATGATCCGCTGCGCACGCGGTTGGTGCTGCCGGGCGGATCGCGCTATTTTGACCTTGCCCGTTTATCTCGCCGATGGAGCCAGACCATGATCGGACCCAACCCCAACATCAAGCACCCGATCCCGATGCATACCCGCGTCGGATTCCTGAAGGGACTGGTCACGGCGCCGAACATCGAGATCGGCGACTTCACTTATTATGACGATCCGGACGGGCCCGACAAATTCGCCGAGCGATGCGTGCTGCATCATTATCCGTTCATCGGCGACCGGCTGATCATCGGCAAGTTCTGCGCCATCGCCGAGGGCGCCCGCTTCATCATGAACGGCGCCAACCATGCCATGTCCGGCTTTTCGACCTATCCGTTCAACATCTTCGGTCATGGCTGGGAAGAGGGTTTCGACCCGGCGACCTGGTCGAAGGAATTGCGCGGCGACACAGTGCTCGGCAATGATGTATGGATCGGCATGGAAGCGGTGATCCTGCCCGGCGTGACGATCGGCCATGGCGCCATCGTCGCGGCAAAATCGGTGGTGACGCATGACGTGCCACCCTATGCGATCGTCGCCGGCAATGCGGCCAAGGTGGTGAAGATGCGCTTCGACGACAGGACCATCTGGCGGCTTTTGGCGGCGGCGTGGTGGGACTGGCCGGTGGAAAAGATCAGCCGCAACCTCAATGCCATTCGTGGCGCCGATATTTCTCTTCTGGAGGCAGCGGTTTGAACGCGTTGAACAAGACCGTGATCGGCATCGAACTGTTCACGCGGCCGTGGATCTTCATCCGCGGCGTGCCGGCAATGAAATTCCTGCCGCCGGAAGGGCCGCCGGAGATCGCCTTTGCCGGCCGCTCGAATGTCGGCAAATCGTCGCTGATCAACGCGCTGGTCAACCAGAAGGGGCTGGCGCGGACATCCAACACGCCGGGGCGGACGCAGGAACTCAACTATTTCGTTCCGGGTGGATTTTCCGGCGAAGGCGCCGATCTGCCGCCGATGGCGCTGGTCGACATGCCGGGCTACGGCTACGCCACCGCGCCCAAGGAAAAAGTCGACGACTGGACGAAACTCGTATTCGACTATCTCAAGGGCCGCGTCACGCTGAAGCGCGTCTACGTGCTGATCGACGCCCGTCACGGCATTAAGGCCAAGGACGATGAAGTGCTGTCGCTGCTCGACAAGGCGGCGGTGTCCTACCAGATCGTGCTGACCAAGACCGACAAGATCAAAGCGGCCGGCGTGCCGCGATTGATCGAAGAGACACTTGCGAAGATCAAGAAGCGGCCGGCCGCGTTTCCGTTCGTTCTCGCCACGTCGTCGGAAAAGAGCGAGGGCCTCGAGGAATTGCGCGCGGCGATCGTGCTGGCAGCCAATGGCGGCTAGGACTTTGCCTCTAGCGCAATCGTCTGGGTGCGTTCTTCCGTGGCAAGCCTTTCGGTGCCGTAAGCCTTCAGGAACATGCCGACGCCCGACTTGACGATGTGGTCGATTTCTTCCTGGCTCGGGGCTTTGGTGCGGTAGGCGAATATGCACTGGCGGAAAAGGCCAGCAAGGCACAGCTCAGTGAACTGATAGGCGGCAAGATCGACATCGTCGATCCGCAGCAGGCCGCGCTCGATGGCGGCATTGAGAAAAGCAACGACCTTGTCGTGGCCGCGTTTCGGGCCGCGTTCATAAAAACGCGCGCCAAGTTCGGGAATCCTGTCGGATGCGCCGATTACCGTGCGCTGCGCCTGGACGACCTTGGCCGAGGTGATCTTGAGGGACAGCACCTTGCCGAATTTCACTAGCGTCTCGCGAAGGTCGTCGGCGCGATCGAGCAGATCGTACATGTTCTTGAAGATCGTGCCGCGTTCTTCTTCGATCAGCGCTTCGAACAGCTCTTCCTTGTTGGCGAAATAGACATAGATCGTGCCCTTGGAAACGCCGGCCTCGCGGGTGATGTCGTTCATCGACGCCGCTTCAAAACCCTTGTCGATGAAGACACGGCGCGCGCCTTCGATGATCTGGCTGCGCTTGACCGGGTCTTGCCCTGCCGCCGGACGGCCGCGACGCAGGCCATCCAGCAGATCGCACTGGTCCTTGTCGGCTTCGGTCATAACGTCACACCTCGAAAAATATTCGAACCGATCGGTTCGATCACTCTTGATATGGGCCTCTCTCCGCGCTAAGTCAATGTTCACATCGAACCGAACGGTTCAGTCTGACTGATTTTCCAGAGAGAATGCCCAGTCTCCAGAGACCCAGAGAGATTCCATGTCCTCGAACGCGACCCCCACCGCCGAAGTCCGTCCTTTCCCCAACGCCAAGATTGCGCCAGCGACCGAAGCGCCGACCGCACCGACCGAGCCCGCAATAAGTCCTCCGGCCGAGACGCCGGCCAAAAAGAAACGTTCGGCACGCTCCTTTCTGTTGCCCATCATCGCGCTTGGATTGCTGGGCGCAGGCGCCTGGTATGGCTACGACTACTGGACCGACGGGCGTTTCATGATCTCAACCGACGATGCCTATGTCCAGGCCGACATGGCATTCATCTCGCCGAAAATTTCCGGCTATGTCGATCAGGTCAAGGTGACCGAGAACCAGCAGGTCAAGGCCGGCGACCCGCTGCTGGTCGTCGACAATGGTGACTACAAAATAGCGGTCGCCCAAGCCGAGGCGCAGATCGCCACCCTGAGCAAGACGCTCGACCGCATCGACGCCCAGACCGAGGCGGCGCGCGCATCGCTCGAGCAGGCGCGGGCGCAGAAGACCGCCGACCAGGCCGCCGCCGACAATGCGGCGCGAGCTCAAGTGCGCGCCGCCCAATTGCTCAAGACACGTGTCGGCACCCAAGCTCAACTCGACGATGCCCAGACCGCGGTCGAGCAGGCCAACGCCGCCCTTGTCGGCGCCGACGCCCAGATCGCGGCGGCTGAGGCCAATATCGGTGTGCTTCAGGCGCAGCGCGCGGAGACGGCAAGCACGCTGGCGTCGCTGCAGCTTGCCCGCGACAAGGCCGCGCGGGACCTGTCCTTCACCGTGCTGCGCGCGCCCTATGACGGTGTAGTCGGCAACCGCTCGGTCGAGCAAGGCGACCTGATCAGCCCCGGACAGAAGCTCGCCGTCATCGTGCCGATGGACAAGCTCTATATCGTCGCCAACTTCAAGGAGACGCAGCTTGCCCGGCTGGTGCCTGGCGAAAAGGTCAGGATTTCGGTCGACGCTATCGACGGTCATGACTTTGAAGGCACGGTCTCGTCGCTGGCACCGGCCTCCGGTGCGGTGTTCTCGCTGCTGCCGCCGGAAAACGCCACCGGCAATTTCACCAAGGTCGTGCAGCGTGTCCCGGTTCGCATCGACGTGCCGGCGGATGTGCTGAAGACAGGCAAGCTGCGCGCCGGCCTAAGTGTCGTCGTCGCCGTCGACAGCCGCACAGCGCCGGCCGCGTCGAACTGAGCGGCCGCTTGGGAGCAATGCCATGGCAACCGCAACCGTGACGGCAGGATCGCCGCCGGCGAGGCCGGCTACGCCTGACACCATTTCCACACGGCGCGTCATCGCTTTCCTGGCCATGGTGTTCGGGATGTTCATGGCGATCCTCGACATCCAGATCGTCTCGGCCTCGCTGGCCGAAATCCAGGCGGGCTTGAGCGCCAGCTCCGACGAAATCCCGTGGGTGCAGACCGCCTATCTGATCGCCGAGGTGGTCATGATCCCGCTGTCCGGCTTCCTCAGCCGGATGCTGTCGACGCGGGTGCTGTTCACGATCTCGGCGGCAGGCTTCACTGCGGCAAGCGCTCTTGCCGCGACCGCAACCAATATCGACCAGATGATCGTCTACCGCGCCGTGCAGGGCTTCATCGGCGGCGGCATGATCCCGAGCGTCTTCGCAGCCGCCTTCACCATCTTTCCGCCGTCGCGCCGCGCCATGGTGTCGCCAATGATCGGTCTGGTGGCGACGCTGGCACCGACCATCGGCCCGACTGTCGGCGGCTATATAAGCCATGCCATGTCCTGGCACTGGCTGTTCCTGATCAATGTCGTGCCCGGCATCCTGGTCACCGCCGCGGCATGGTCGCTGATCGACTTCGACAAGCCCAATCTCAAGCTGTTCAGCAAGTTCGACTGGTGGGGCCTTGCCGGCATGGCGGCCTTCCTGGGCTGCATGGAATATGTGCTGGAGGAAGGTCCGAACAACGACTGGCTGCAGGATCAGGCGGTGTTCATCTGCGCCACCATCATGACCGTCGGCGCGGTGCTGTTCTTCTGGCGCGCTTTCACAGCGGAGGAGCCGATTGTCGACCTGAAGGCCTTCACCAACGTCAACTTCGCCTTCGGCTCGCTGTTCTCCTTCGTCGTCGGCATCGGCCTCTACGGCCTGACCTATCTTTATCCGGTGTTCCTCGGGCGCATCCGCGGCTACGATTCCCTGATGATCGGCGAGGCGCTGTTCGTCAGCGGCCTGGCCATGTTCTTCACCGCCCCGATTTCCGGCATCCTGTCGAACAAGATGGACCCGCGTCTGATGATGATGGTCGGCTTCTTCGGCTTCGCCACGGGGACCTGGTGGATGACGCATCTCACCGCCGACTGGGATTTTTATGAGCTGCTGATCCCGCAGATCCTGCGCGGCTGCTCGATGATGCTGTGCATGGTGCCGATCAACAACATCGCGCTCGGAACCTTGCCGCCCGAGCGGTTGAAGAACGCGTCGGGCCTGTTCAACCTGACCCGCAATCTCGGTGGCGCCGTCGGCCTGGCCGTCATCAACACCGTGCTGATCGACCGCAACGCCTTCCACTACGCAAGGCTCTCAGAGCACGTGCAATGGGGCAGTGCCGCAGCACAGGAAAAGCTGCAGAACATGACGCTCAACTTCGAGCAGACTGCCGGACTTGACGCCTCCAAGGCGGCGATCTCCAAACTATCAGGCATGGTCCAGCAGCAGGCGTCGCTGCTGTCTTTCATGGACGTGTTCTTCATGCTGACCGTGTTGTTCGCCACGCTGGGGCTCTTCACCCTGTTCATCCGCAAACCTGCCGCGGCCGGTGGCGGTGGTGGCGGACACTGAGGAGCGCCGGGACCCCCCGCCCGGCATCCTCGCGCATGACCCCGAAAAGCAATTTCGGGGTCATGCGCAAAATCTTCAAAGGCAGTAGGCTCGTCGCGCGTGATGGGAACCACGCGCCGCGCTTTAAGTCTTTGATCTATGCATGTCGTTCCTCCAAAACCGCTGCACACTTTTGGGCGACATGCATTAGCTGGTTTCGGCTAAAGTTCCGGGATGAACATCCTGATTCTCGGCGCGACCGGTTTCATCGGTTCCGCCGTTGCAAGGAAACTCGCGGACGAAGGCCATCAGGTCACGGGGCTTGGGCGTGATATCGCGCGTGCCTCGTTGAAGATGCCGTGTGTTCGCTGGCTGAAGGCCGATCTCGCCGGCCTGACGCAGAGCGTCAGCTGGCAGCACGTGCTGGATGAGCAGCAGGTTGTCGTCAATTGCGCCGGCGCGCTTCAGGATGGGCTCTCGGACGATCTGAGTGCCACCCAGGAACGGGCGATGCTCGCCCTCTATGAGGCGGCGCGCGACCAGAGGCTGCTGATCATTCAGATATCGGCGGAAACGGAAACCGCTGACCGCGACATTCCTTTTCTCAGCACCAAAAGGCGAGCGGACACGGCTCTCGCCGCAAGTGGCGTACGCCATGTCATCCTGCGTCCGGCGCTTGTGCTCGGCCGCAACGCGCATGGCGGATCCGCATTGCTGAGGGCTCTCGCAGCCTTTCCCATGGTCATTCCGCTGGTTTACGCTGAAAGCTTCGTTACGACGGTCGCACTCGACGATGTCGCCAGCGCCGTCAGCGCGGCCATCCAGGGAACGCTGCCAGCCGGATCCGATGTCGCTCTCGGCAGCGATGAAAGGCTCACGCTCAGAGAACTCGTCCTATTGCATCGCAGCTGGCTCGGCCTTCCTGCCGCGCCGGTGATTTCCATGCCGTCGGCGGTCGCTCGGCCGGTGACATGGTTCGCCGACATGGCCGGCAAGCTTGGTTGGCGTTCGCCGCTCCGCTCTACCGCCATGGCAGTCATGTCAGGTGGCATTGAAAACCGGCGACCACAGGACCACCGCCCGCGCCTGTCGTCGACGGCCGAGACGCTCGCCGCCGTCCCTTCGGGCGTCCAGGATCTCTGGTTCGCCCGCCTCTATCTGCTGAAGTCGCCAATCATTATCATCCTGGCGTTTTTCTGGCTGACTTCCGGCCTCGCGCCGTTCCTCACATTCGAGGCGGCGCAAAGCCATCTCGCCTTTCTGCCCGATCGTCTTGCAGGCATCATGGTGGTCGCGACATGTCTCGCCGACATCATGCTCGGGCTTGCGGTTCTTTTCCGACCCTGGGCAAGACGCGCGCTGATCGGCATGCTTTTCCTGACGTTTGTCTATCTGCTTGCCGCAACATTCATCGAACCTGCGCTTTGGCTCGATCCGCTCGGTCCCCTCGTCAAGGTGGTGCCGTCGATGCTGCTGACGCTCGCAGCCCTCGCCATTCTGGATGAGCGCTGACGGCGGTCGCGCTCGAATTCAAGCGGTCAGGCCGTGGCTGGCTTGAAGGTCAGGGCGACACCGTTGATGCAATGGCGCAAGCCGGTCGGCGGCGGACCATCGTCGAAGACATGACCGAGATGGCCGCCGCAGCGGCGGCAGTGGACCTCGGTGCGGGTCATGCCCAGGGATCTGTCCACGGTCTTGCCGACGGCATTGGGAATCTCCTGCCAGAAGCTTGGCCAGCCGGTGCCGGAATCGAACTTCGTCTCGGAGGAATAGAGCGGCAGGTCGCAGCCGGCGCAGGCGAAGATACCCTTGCGGTGCTCGTTGAGCAGCGGGCTGGTGCCCGGATATTCGGTACCTTCCTTGCGCAGCACATTGAAAGCCGCGTCAGACAGCACGGCGCGCCACTCGGCCTCGGTCTTGGTGACCTCGAAGGTTTCGGCCGCCCCCGCATCCTGCGGTCCGCCCATGCGCAACAGCGCTACGGCACCTGCAGCCACCCCAATGGCAGCCGCACCGCTCAAAAGAAGATCGCGACGGTTCATGATCATTTCTCCTGTTATCCGTCTGCCAAATTCGACCGTCATACGGAAATCAAAAGCCGGTGACGGCTAGCTCCTGAAAACGGATACTCCGCACCAGGCCCCACGCTTGGAGGGGCGGGGACGGTGCGGAGTGTACGCTTGTCGATTGCGCGGGTCACGCAAGCGGAACCCGCGCTATCGGCATGGAGCCTCGCCCATATCTTCGCTGGCGGCAGGCCCTTCGTTACATCTTCGGCAGAAGAACCTTGTCGATGACGTGGATGACGCCGTTCGACTGCTCGACATCGGCGATCGTCACATTGGCGACATTGCCGTTCTCGTCGGTCACCGTGACCTTGCCGCCATCGGCCTTGAGCGTCAGCTCGCAGCCACCGGCCGTCTTGGCCTTGTGCGCACCGCCATCGTCCATGACCATCTTGGTGACGTCGGCGGCCAGCGCCTTGGCAGCGATGACGTGGCAGGTCAGAATCTTGACCAGCTTGTCCTTGTTTTCGGGCTTGAGCAGTGTGTCCACCGTGCCGGCCGGAAGTGCTGCAAAGGCCTCGTTGGTTGGCGCGAACACGGTGAAGGGACCGGCACTCTGCAGCGTCTCGACGAGACCACCGGCCTTGACGGCCGCGACCAGTGTCGTGTGATCTTTCGAATTGACGGCGTTCTCGACGATGTTCTTGGTTGCATACATGGCGGCGCCGCCGACCATCGGATTCTGGGCATAGGCGGCGGTGGCGAGCGCGGAGACGGCGACCGTTCCGGCAAGCAAAAGGGTGGCGAATTTACGCATTATGTCAATCTCCTCAGTTTATCTTTCCCTCTTTGGGGGCGCAAGGAGATACGGGAGATAAATGTGTGAGTTTCGTCGTTCAGAAAAAATTCTATTTTTTATAATTGCGATTCAGAGCCGGGACCCGGCTAGACTGTATGCTCCCGATCTCTCTCCACCATAGGAGATAGATTAAAAATCTTCTCGTAAGAGCGAGAAGACAGGTGCGATCAGATGCTCTTCAAATCGCCCGCAGCGACCACGGGGCCGGTCGGCTGACCGGTCGGCGAACCGCCGGCCGGCTCGAGGCTGACCGCAAGCACGGCGCCCCGCGCAAGCTTTTCCTGAACGGCCGGCGAGATGGTCATATGCGCGGTCTGACCGGCCGGGATGACGCCTATCGAGACCGGCGCATTCTTGCCCTCGATCATCCACAGCTCGAAATCCTTGCCGGCGGCACGCTCGCCCGAGACATGCGACAGGCCGACCTCGCGATGGGCAGCGTCATAGACGGCAAGATATCTGACGTCGCTGCCGTCAGCGGCCAGCGAGGCGACAAGCCGCGGCTGTTCGACCGGCGGGTTGAGGTAAGGCACGGCGATGGTGATCGCCAGCGCCGCGACGGAAGCTGCGGCAAGACCGCGCCAGAAGGCAAGGCTCGACCAGAGACCGGCGCGAGGCTCTGCTACGAACAGCTGGCGATCTATCGCCTCCTTGACCCTGATCGGAGGCTCTGTCTCCGGATAGGCGCCTGCCATCGGCGAAAGATGCGCCTCCCAGGCATCGACGAGGCGCGCGAAAGCGGCGTCCGCGTCGATGCGGCGTGACGCAATCTCGCGCTCGTCCGCGGCCAGCACGCCAAGAACATATTCGGCAGCGAACAGGTCGTCGCCCCCAGGTTCCGGTCCGTTATCCTCTTCCAGCGTCATCTTTCCAGACACTCTCTGAGCTTCAACAGGCTGCGCCGCAGCCAGGTCCGCATCGTGTTCAGCGGCACGTCATGGCGTGCCGCCAGTTCGGCATAGCTTTCGCCGTCCAGATAGGCGCCCCGGACGGCCGCCGCCCGGTCCTTTTCCAATTCGTCGAGACAACGATAGATGCGCTCGGATTCACCGCCCGCAACAGCCGCAGCCTCTGGTCCCGGCGCCGGATCGGCCACCTCGAGCGCAGCATCGATATAGGCGGCAGGCTCTCGCCGCGCCCTGATGCGATCGATCGCATGATTGCGCGCAATGGCCACCAGCCAGGAAATCGGGCTTAGATCCGAGACGGCGAAACGATCCGCCTTCGTCCATATCTTGACGAAGACCTCCTGCAGCGCCTCTTCTGCCTCTCCCCGGTCCTTCAATACACGAAGGCAGACGCCGAAAAGTTTCGCGCTGGTCTGCCGGTAGAGCAGATCGAACGCAGCCCGGTCCTTCATCGAAGTCCGAACGATCAGGTTGCTGATGTCCCGCGGCGTCATCGGCTGCCAAATTAGGCAATTGCAATGTATTTGCAACGGCGGAAGCGTTCTTGTGCACCGGGAGCGTCGTGGACTTCGATTGCCAAGAAAATCCGCAACCGCTAGCCTTCTCATAGCGGGGAGAGCGGCAATGTCGGTTGAACAGGTCTTGTGGGAGCACGACGCAACCGGGCTTGCCAGCCTGGTGCGCAAGGGCGAGATCACACCGCAGGAGCTCGTCGATGCGGCGATTGCGCGGGCCGAGGCCACCCGCCCGGACATCAACGCCATCGCCGAGCCGCTTTACGAGGCGGCGCGGACGCGGACGAAAACCATCGACCGCAAGCTGCCGCTGGCCGGCGTGCCTTTTGCGCTGAAGGATCTCGGCATCGCCATGAAAGGCGTGCCGACGCATGGCGGCAGCCGCATTCCGGCTTTCGTTGCCGATTTCGACTCGGTGATGACTGAACGCCATCTGGCCGCTGGCCTTGTCCCGATCGCCACCAGCACCTCGCCCGAACATGGGCTGAGGCTGATGACCGAATCCGCCGCTTTCGGCATCACCCGCAATCCGTGGAACACGGCGCATACCAGCGGCGGCTCGTCTGGAGGGGCGGCGGCGCTAGTCGCGGCCGGCGTCGTTCCGGTGGCGCATGCTTCGGATGGCGGCGGCTCGATCCGCGTTCCCGCCGCCTGCACCGGGCTGGTCGGGCTGAAAACCTCGCGCGGCCGCGTGCCGCTGTCACCGCTCGTCACCGAAAGCTGGTACGGCCTGGTCGTCGACCACGCGCTTGCCCGCTCGGTCCGGGATTCGGCCTTGCTGCTCGACCTGACTCACGGACCCGATCCGATGGCGCCCTATGCGGCGCCGCCGCCGAAAGGAACTTTCGCTGCCGCAGCAGCGCGTGACCCCGGCAAGCTGAAACTTGCCGTCTACCGGAAATCGCCGCTCGGCCTGCCGATATCGGTCGAGACGCTGACGGCGCTGGACACGGCCGTGGCGTTGGCGCGCGAAGGCGGCCATACGATCGAGGAGATCGACCTGCCCTATATCGATCGTGATTTCATGGCCGATTTCTGCAAGATTGTCGCCGCGGCGGTGGCCGGTACGATGCGCGCTGAAGCGTTGCGTGTCGGACGCTCCGTCTCAGGCGACGTCGAGCGCGCCACGCGTCTGATGAGCCGCTTCGGCGAGATCGTCTCGGCCGGCGAGACCTATGCCGGCCTGCAGCGGCTGCATGCCGTATCGCGCCGCCTGATCACCGAGACCGCGCAATACGATGCCGTGCTGATGCCTGTTATTGCCCATCCGCCACTCGCCTGCGGCGCCATGGACCCGAAAGGCGCAGATGCGTTCATAGAGGACGTGCTCGACAGGCTGCGCCTCGCCCGGCTGCTGATATTCAAGCCGCTGTTTGGGCAGTTGATGGACAAGAGCCTGTGGTTCACCCACTGGCCGGCGATCCAGAACGTCAGCGGTCAGCCGTCGATCACGCTGCCTGTCCATGTCACCGATGCCGGCCTGCCGGTCGGCATCCAGGCCGCCGGCCGGCCCGGCGACGAAGAGACGCTTCTGTCCCTCGCCGCGCAAATGGAAAAGATTTCGGGATGGCAGGCGCGGCGGGCGCCGCTGCGAATGCCAGCATAGAAGCGGGCCGATTTCATCATTGTTAGCGCAAAGGTGTTTCGCATGCTCCATGCGTCTGGTTTAGGGAACCTGTCCTGCACCGGTCGTGTATGACGCGTTCATGGGGTCGGCTATCAGAGAGTTTAGAGGTTAACGATCAGAGGGATCTGCATGGCGATCTTACCCGCTGCGGGCGTCACCTATAGTCAAGAACGCAAGGGCGTGGCGGCCTTGCAGAGCTATGCTGCCGCACAAAACCAGATTTGGCGCGAGACAGATACAGGCGATGTCGGCATCGACGGACAGCTCGAGTACGTGAACGATAATGGTTACGCCACGGGGAAACTGATCGCTGTCCAGGTCAAATCAGGGCCATCGTTCTTCACTCATGCCACGGAGAACGGATGGAAATTCTACCCCGAAAAAAAGCACCTGCTTTATTGGGAACAGTTTCCGCTTCCCGTTATTCTGGTACTCCATGATCCCGTTGCAGGATGCAGCTATTGGGTCGATGTGCGTCAGGCGCTCCGCATTCCGAGGCGGGAGGAAAATGCCTTTATTGAGGTCCCCAAAACGAACCTTCTCCAGGAAACTGCACCCCTGACGCTGTTTGAGACCGCCGGTGTTCAGGAGGGCATTTTCGTTGAAGATCTCGGTGAACTGCTCATGCTTCTGGTGCGGACCCGTTGCGACAACGCCAGTTTCGTTTTGTCGTATTTTGACTTGTTTGTGCATGGCCTGACAAACATTGCGCGTTCACTCTACTACGGAATGGACGTGGTAGACAACGCAGTGACCTATAACCTCGATCGTATTGATTCTGAATTTGGTGTTGGACTGGGCAGTGTAGAACAGGATTTTCTCTTCGGGTTTGTCAAATTTCTGCTTGTGCAGGGTTTGGCAGACATCGACTACTCTGATTGCCTGATCGACTGGGTCGATCGAGAGATGCAACCACACTTCGTCGCGCCGTTGACAAAGCGCGGCCGGAACCTAGTCAGGCTCATTCATGAACGTGAAGCTGAACTGGTTGCCGCGAACCGAATTTCCAACGAAGGCGCCTTGCGGGTTGCTCAGGAAGGCTTCTTCCAGATGGTGCCCGAATCATACGTCCGGCGTCTCCCGAGAATTTGGGATTTTCAGGTTTCAATTGATCGAGACAATTCGTCTCGCCCCAAAGCACCGGCAACACCTTCGGAAAAGAAGTCTTGGATTAGGCAGCTTATTGATATGATGTCATAGGCCTTTTCGGCCGAGCCACCGAAGACATCGTGCCTGATGTTGGCATCGCACTCATTAGTCATCAAAAATTCCGTGTCCGACGGGACGTTAGTCGACAAAGTCAAAATCCTGCGGCTGTCCGTCCCAGGTTTGGAACAAATGCTCGCCATCCCAATAACCAACGCTGCCATCATAGAGCTTACGTTTTGCGCGCCACACCATATCGCCCTGGAGGCGCGAAATTGTCGTTCCGTCGAAAAGCGGTACCTCAGTGCCACGCTGTCCGTAACCGTCGTCGGTAAGCGTCCGACGCGGTAACGCCATCAAGAGCGCCGCGTGTTTTGTTTCCTTTATTACCAAGGCAAAGTTGTTCAGAACCATGTTGTATCCGTAGCTTGCCTGTAGGACCCTCGGGTCTTTTCCCCCGCCGGCTACCTCAGCAATGACGCGGCCAACGGATTCCGGTGAGACTAGCGACGACTTGTCTGCAATAATGCCAGCACTCGCTCGCGCGCACCATTCCACGACATCCGCTCTTTCAGCGAGCTTCAAGAGATCAGAAGTTCGGCTGGCAAATCTACGCGCGACAGGCGCATAACTTGAGGTGGTGACAAATAAGGCTCTGTCAGCACCTTCAACCTCAGCAATCCCGTAGAGGGCCGCGACTTGGGTCAGGTCAATCTTGTTACCGATAGCATGCCGTTTGGCCTGAACGAGCGTGAGGACGTCTCCAATCGGATCGCGCTGCCACAGCCTAAGATCGACGCCGTTGTCCCCGCGTCCCGGCCCAAGCTCGGCCTCAAATCCTTGATTCTGAAAGATTCGAAAAAGCAGCGTCTCGAAATCTTGCCAATGAAGCCGATTGAGATCGTCAGGGCGACGAGAGAAATGATCGAACAATTCCTGGTAGACATCTCCCGTATCCTCTTTGATGAGGCTGCAGACCCATTGCCAATGAAAATATGCGGCGAAGGCTGAGGAGCGTGCGGCATCCTCGGCGTAAATCGCCATCGTGACGCCGTCTCTATTCTCATAAAAGTAACCAAGATCTTTGAGCAGATCATGGAACTCGGGCTCTTGCCCCTCGGCATCTTCGCCACTGAGCAGCGAATAGAGACCGCCTTCACAGATTAGCAAGGTAACGACAGGCGGGTCCTGCGGCTCGCCATCGACATGCTCAAGATAGGATTTAAAGCAGCAGTCGAACCAAACGTCACGACGCTCCGCCCATGTCTGTATGGCCGATTGGACGCGCCTTATCTCTGCATCAAGCGCATTGTCGGACCATTCTGGGACAGTCATAGTTAGACAGTCGCCTTTTGCAGCAGGATTGTATCCCGAGAATTGGTTTGTTTAGTGCTCAGTATCACGCCCTCGCAATCACAGGTTGACATCCGCAGAAGTTCGTTTGTAACGCCCTTGGGCGCTCAAGTGGAAGAAGTATATTTAATGCTACCGTGAGGACACTTTCGACCAATCCGCCGCTGAAGATTAGCCGCGTGCCAGCGTATTCGCGATGTCATTTCATCATTGCTCAGTCGATCTGCTTGGGTAGAGTTCACGCGGCGATGGACAGCACGCCGTTGATCCTAGCAGAGGATCGTGACGGGGAAAGTCGGCCGTGCGAGCATCTCAACCAACGTCAGGATGCTGGGCACGATTTCATCATTGTGACAGCAAAGCCGTTTGCGGCCTGCGCCAATTCCCGCTAAGACGCCGCCGATCATTTCAAGCTGGGAACAATGCCGATGACGGACGTCGCCGCCACCGCCGAAATGCAGGCCGCGCTGCTTTCGAGGGCGCTGCCTTACATGCAGCGCTACGAGAACAAGACGGTGGTGGTGAAATATGGCGGCCATGCCATGGGCGATATTGCGCTCGGCAAGGCCTTCGCCCGCGACATCGCGCTGCTCAAACAATCCGGCGTCAATCCGATCGTCGTCCATGGCGGCGGGCCGCAGATCGGCGCCATGCTGAGCAAGATGGGCATCGAATCGAAGTTCGAGGGCGGATTGCGTGTCACCGACCAGAAGACGGTCGAGATCGTCGAGATGGTGCTGGCCGGCTCGATCAACAAGGAGATCGTCGCGCTGATCAATGCCGAGGGCGAGTGGGCGATCGGCCTGTGCGGCAAGGACGGCAACATGGTTTTCGCCGAAAAGGCGCGCAAGACCATGATCGACCCGGACTCCAACATCGAGCGCGTGCTTGATCTCGGCTTCGTCGGCGAGCCGGTCGAGGTCGACCGCACATTGCTCGACCTTCTGGCACGATCCGAAATGATCCCGGTGCTGGCGCCGGTGGCGCCGGGCCGCGACGGCCACACGTACAACATCAACGCCGACACCTTTGCCGGCGCGATTGCCGGCGCCTGCCAGGCGACACGCCTGTTGTTCCTCACCGACGTGCCCGGCGTGCTCGACAAGAACAAGAAGCTGATCGACGAGCTGACCGTGACCGAGGCAAAGGCCTTGATCAAGGACGGCACGGTGTCGGGCGGCATGATCCCCAAGGTCGAGACCTGCATCGAGGCGATCGAGCGCGGCGTCGAAGGCGTCGTCATCCTCAACGGCAAGACGCCGCATTCGGTGCTGCTCGAGCTGTTCACCGAGCACGGCGCCGGCACGCTGATCGTGCCATAAGCGGCGGCCTTGGTCGCGCCGCCAGTCGATTAGCTGGGCTGAGGAAGGCGCGCGATGACTTTTATTCAAAATCGAAGCCAGCCAGCCAGTTCACGCCCACCGCGGTCCAGTTCGGGTAGGGCGGTTCTCCGATCGCCTTCAGCCGAACGGCGTTGATCGCCTCCCACTGTGTGGCCGGGTCGGTGTGGAATGTGGTGACGTCAACGATATCGTCGAAGGTGCAGCCGGCGGCCTTCAACACTGCCGCGAGATTGTCGAAGGCAAGCTGGACCTGCTTTGCAAAGACCGGCTCGGGCGACCCGTCCTCGCGGCTGCCGACTTGGCCTGAGACGAACAGAAAGTCGCCCGAGCGGATCGCCGCCGAATAGCGGTTGATCTCGTAGAGGGCCTGCCGACCGGCAGGGAAGATCGCATCGCGTTTGGTCATTGTTTCACTCCATCTAGACAAGGCAGGCCAGACCTCCCGACGATCGCGATGTGGCTTCGCCGAGAAGGGCGAGAGCCGCTCGCAAGGCTGCAGGGTTTTGGATCGCTGCGCTCCGGTTTCCGGGCGGTTGTGACATACCCCCGTCTCCCCGAAGTGGGTACATACGCTCCGTATGTCAATACGCATACGTTGCGTATGTTTTTAGGAGATTGCCCAGAGCTGATCAGGCGCTCGGCGAAATCGCGATCCCGGGCGGTGTCAGCTTGCGCGCCGGGTGCCCGAACACCATCGATTCCTCTTCCTCGTCCTGCGGCGCGCCCCAGAATTCGGCCAGTGTCGGACCGTCCTTCAGGCGGCGGTCGCGGGCGAGAAAGCCCCAGACCTCGCGGAACCAGACGCGGCGGCCCATCTGCGTGTACCAGCGCATCGAATGGCGCTGTTCCGGGTCCTTGTGGAACAGGATGCGCGCCAATGCCTTCGGCCGCGACTGCACCGCCAGTTCGATCAGCTTGACGCTGAAGAACAGCATCCAAGGCTTCAGTCGGGTCATCTGCAGCACTTGATGCTTGTAGTCCCACAGGCGGGCGTCCAGCTGGATCACCTTGCGGTCCCTGGCCATCCTGAAGAACGGCGTCCAGCGGTGCGGGGTGACATAGAGCGCCTGGATCTGGTCCGGATCATAGGCGATGAGCTGGCGGAAGCCGCGCCAGAGATCGCGAAAGCGCTCATCCTCGAAACCGGCGACCCAGGTCGCCATCGACAGTATGCCATTGAGGCGCAGCAACCGGATCGCCTCGCGGTCGGACGAGGTGCTGCCTCCCTTGCGGATCAACGCAAGCGTCTTCTCATCGGTGTTTTCCATGCCCAGCAGCCAACGGATGACGCCTGCCTTGCGGTAGAGATGCAGGCTGTCGGCATCACGAACAATGTCATCTGCGCGGGTTGAGCCGACGATCAGGACCGGCACGTTCTCGGCGATCATCGCATCGAGAAAGGCGCGCCAGGCTTTTTTGGACGAGGTCGGATTCTCGTCGGCAAGGTTGATCAGCTCGACGCCATGCTCGCGGTGCAGCCAAGCGATCTCTTGCGCGAACTTCACCGGGTCGCGATGCCGCCATCGCGTCCAGAAACCGCGCTGGCCGCAATAATTGCACAGATGCGGGCAGCCTCGAGAAAACTGCATGACCACCGCGCGCTTGCCGCCCCAATAACTGTAACGACTGATATCGATCAGGTACCAGCCGATGCGGTATTCATCGAGGTCGGCGATCGTGCTTGCCGGCTTGGTGGCAAAGGGACGGCGCAAATCGTCGCGAAAGGCGATGCCCGCCACGCCAGACAGCGGCCGGCGCCTTTCCAGCGCCTCAACCAACGCGACGATGGTCGCCTCGCCTTCGCCGCGCACGATGAAGTCGAAGACGTCCGTTTCGGCAAGTATGTCGCGCCAGTGATAGGTGGGGAACACGCCGCCATAGATCACCATCGTCGCCGGGTCGATGTGCTTGACCATTCGTGCGATCTCCAGGGCTGTCGGATGCGCCGATGTCGAACCGGAATGGCCGATCAAAATGCAATCGGGATGACCGCTCAAGGCGTCTTGCACGGCTGCGGCAAGCAGCATCGGCCCGAACTCGGCATCGACGAGCCGCACCTCATGGCCAGCGTCGATCAGCGGGCCGCCCAATGCGAGCAGGCCGAGCGGCGGCAAATGGTCGTCGGGCACGCGGCTGCCGATGGCGGTATGCGGCGGATTGATCAGGACGATTTTCATGAAGGACCTTTTGCAATGGCGGTCCGGTCATCCTGGTCGTCGATCTGGGCCTGCAGCTGGCCCGGTTCAGCAGTTTCCGTGCAGCTTTTCCGCAGAAATGCATTTGCCGAGATACAGGCTCATCGCCTGAGGTGCCCGAGCGGCACGTGGCCCGGCCCCTTGATGTTCTGCAGCACAAGCTGCGTGTGGACGTCGCGCACGCCGTCGAGCCGCATCAGCCGGTGCATGACGAAGGCGTTGAGCTCGTCGACCGACGGCACCATCACATGCAGCAGGAAATCGTAGTCGCCGGTCATCGTCCAGCACGACGACACCTCGTCCATGCGCTGCACGGCAGCGATAAAGGTTTCGGGCGAACCGTCGCTGTGGGTTACGAGGCGCACCTGAATGAACACCTCGACCAGCAGGCCGACGGCGCGGCGGCTGAGCACAGCAGCAAAGCCCTTGATGATGCCGGCGCTCTGAAGAGCCTCGAAGCGGCGCGCGCATGGCGTCGTCGACAGGCCGATCTCCTGGGCCAGTTCGGACACAGGCTTGCGTCCGTCACGTTGCAAGATATCGAGCATCTTGATCTCAAAATCGTCAAATTGAGGCACTTTCACTCTCCTACAGCTTTGCTGTGGTGGCTTTTACCTCAAATCGCGTATTCGAGCCATCATCAAAGCGGATTTGCCTCACCGGATCCGGCTAGATTTTTACGATGTTAGTCGTGATTTCCAGGGAGAACAGCCATGACGATCAACGTTGCCGACTACGCCCGCGAATGCGCGGCGCAAGGCCTTCGCGGCGACTATTCGGTCTGCCGTTCCGATTTCACCGTCGAGCAGAGCTACAACTACACCGCCGACGAGCAGGCGGTGTGGCGCACACTGTGCGACCGCCAGACGAAGCTGACCAAAAAGCTGGCACACCGGTCCTATCTCGACGGCGTCGCCACGCTGGGCCTGCTAGACAAGATTCCGGATTTCGATGTGGTCAGCGAAAAACTGCGCAAGCTTACCGGTTGGGAAATCGTCGCCGTGCCGGGCCTCATTCCCGCACCAGCCTTCTTCGTCCACCTCGCCAGCCGGCGCTTCCCGGTGACCAACTGGCTGCGGACGAAACAAGAGCTCGACTACATCGTCGAGCCGGACATGTTCCACGACTTCTTCGGCCACGTGCCTGCACTGACGCAGCCGGTCTTTGCCGATTTCATGCAGATGTATGGGGAGAAAGCGGAGGACCTGATCGCGCTTGGCGGCGACGAGATGATCAGCCGCCTTTACTGGTACACCGTCGAATACGGGCTGATACAGGAAGCCGGCCAACCGCTGAAGGCTTTCGGCGCCGGGCTGATGTCGTCCTTTGCGGAACTTCAATTCGCGATTGAAAGCAAGGACGCGCACCATGTCCCCTTCGATCTGGAAACGGTGATGCGCACCAGCTACGAGATCGACAAGTTCCAACGCGCCTATTTCGTGCTGCCATCCTTCGACGTTTTGCGCGATGGATTCCAGGATGTCGCCGAGATGGCAGCGATTGTCGGACGCCACAAGGGCAAACCGGCGCTCGACCCGGCGAAACTTTAAACGCTGGGCAGGCTCGGACGCTCGCAGCCGACCGGCGCGGGCGTTGTTGGCGGTGGACTGCGATGACGATCCCTCGGCCGGCCGGCTGAGCCGGCTTCTATACGCCGATGACTTTGCTGAGGTGATCGCCCAGCCGGCAGGCCAATGCGACGATCGTCGTCGTCGGGTTGCATTCGCCGGACGTGCAGAACACCGAAGAGCCGCCGACATAGAGATTGTCCATGCCATGCACCTTTGAGTTGGCGTCGACCACGCTCTTGATCACATCCGTGCCCATACGGGTGCCGCCCATATGGTGGTGGCCGGCCAGTTCCTCATTCGTCGGATAGTCCCCGCCATTGGTGAGCCAGTCGGCGATGCGCACCCGGCCGAGATCCTTCTGGACGAGCGTCGTCCCAAACAGCCTCAAGCCCTCGAGAAGCGTGCGGCGCTCCAGCTCCGACTTTTTCCAGTGCAGCTCGATGCGCGGCACGCCGGCATGGTCGACATCGGCTTTCGACAACTGAATCCGGTTCGAGGCCAGCGGCGCCTGTTCCCAGGTGACATAGAGCTGGGCGGCGCAGCGCAGGTCCTGGCTGAGCTGATAGGACACCCATTCGGCCATCTCGGGCGCCGTGCAGGCGAGGTCGGCGATGACGCGTTTGACCCCGGGGTACGGCGTCTCGATCAGCCTGATCCCGAAATTCATGATCTCAAGGCGCTCCATGGCGGCAAGCGTCGGCGAGAAGAAGGCCTCGTTGGTGGCGTCGACCTCGAACGCGCTATAGTCGGCGAGGATGGCATTGCCGCCCTCGAAGGTCGGATGCTCCATCCAGTAGCGGCCGAGCGCCGTCGCTTTCGGCACCACGCCGCCATTCGAGCGCTGGTTCGACCACAGCAGCAGCCGCGAGTTTTCCAAGCCGCCGGTGCAGACGATGAAATAGTCGGCGGTGAAGGAACCGGCATCCTGGCCGTTCGACCACAATTTGGCGCCGGTCACTCGTTTGCCATCGCCGGCAAGCTCGGTGGCATAGGTGTTGAGCACCACGGCGACGTTCCTGCTCTTGTCGAGCTCTTCGGCGAATTTTTCGCCGAAGCGCACGGCCGGGCTTTTGATCAGTTGCACCCAGCGAATGTCGTCCGAGATCGGCACATCCGGCCGGAAATCGGGAAGTTCGAGGATATCGTGGACTTCAGGCAGGTAGGGCTCGATGTCGGCACGGCTGATAGGCCAGCCGGTATCCGGCGCCCAGGCCTTGGGCTCGAAATCTTGGCTGTCGAGCACGCGGCACCAGCCGGCCCAGTGATTGGAGCTGCCGCCCATGAAGCGCAGCCGGGTGATGTCGAGATCGAAATAGGGATCGCCGACCGTGGCGCCGCGGTAGAAATCCTGCGAATCATCGCTGAACTCACGGGAGCCGGCCTCCAGCACCACAACCGGAATGCCGGCCGCGCCAAGCTTCCTGGCGATCGTGGTGCCGGCTGGCCCAGAGCCGAGAATGCATACCTTGGCGGTGAAATTCACCGCGGGAAATGCCTCGTAGCTGTCGAAGATCACGCCAGATCGCTCCTTTTGAGGATCCAACCATTGATCTCGACGATTGCGTCCGGATCGGCATCGGGCAGCTTGCGGAACAGCGACAGGGCCGGCAACGCGATCAGCGCCTGCATGATCGTGCGGCGCGACATTTTCTTTGTGAAGAAACTCATGACACGTCTCTCGATGGGGCCTTTATCCACGCATGGCGTTCCCAGAACGTCACATGCTCGCCAAGAGAAGCCAATTCCGTGCCAAACCTAGCCGCACACTTGCTTAAGCCGTGTAAACGGCCCGGCGGGACCGCTCAAGCCGCTTCGGAAATGTCCGTGTCCAGGATGGTCAGATTGCGGCCGCGGTGCTTGGCCTGGTAAAGGCGCCGGTCGGCGGCACGCATCAGATCCGATACGGCGGCGCCCTCGCCGCAGGTGACGCCACCGATGCTGACGGTGAGGGGTATGATCCGCTCATCAACGGGACGGAAGCGGATCAGCTCGACTTCACGGCGAATGCGCTCGGCGACGCGTTTGGCTTCCTGCTCGGTGGCGCCGATCAGGAACGCGCCGAATTCCTCGCCGCCGATGCGGCCGATCACGTCTCCGCTGCGCACGCCGCGCTCGATCGCGCTTGCAATGAGGAGCAGCGCGTCGTCGCCGGTCAGATGGCCGTAGCTGTCGTTGATGATCTTGAAGTGGTCGGCATCGATGATCAGCAACGCACCGCGATCGGATTTCCGCCGGGAGGCGTCGAGCGCCGCAAAGAAGCTCTCGCGGTTGAGCATGCCGGTCATGTCGTCGCGGCTCGCCTTTTCCGACAGGCGCCGATGCGCGGCGGCGAGTTGGGCATGAGCGCGGGCGAGATCGCGATGGGCGCCTTTCAGCCTCTCGCCCTGCCAGAATGTATAAGCGCTGGCAATCCAGGCAAGCGCGAGCGGGCAGACCGTGCACGTCAGCCACATCGTGCGGTTGAACGGAAAGCCCATTGCCGGGACGACGATCAGCGTCAACAAAAGCGAGACCGCGAGGGAGGCGAAAGCGACGGCGGCAGACTTCAGAAATATGCGGCTCATCGCTGGCTCCCCCTCGACCGTCTGTGTGCCAGCAAGCCCTGAATGCCACCTTTCTGCGATGCCTAAAATTTGAATCATGGCGTCATTTTCGCCACCCGCAACCCGCATAAGTTGTGGATAAAGCCTCTGCCAAAAGCAATGTTTCGTGCCATAAGGATTGCATGACCACACTCCCGGATCCCGCCCGCTTTGCCCATGTCACCGACTGGGTGTTCGACCTCGACAACACGCTCTATCCGCACCATTCGAACCTGTTCTCGCAGATCGACGTGAAGATGACCGCCTATGTCGGAGAGCTGCTGACGCTGCCGCGCGACGATGCCCGCAAGCTGCAGAAGGAACTCTATCGGGAATACGGCACGACGCTGAACGGCCTGATGGCGCGCCACGGCATCGATCCCGACGACTTTCTCGAGAAGGTCCACGACATCGACTATTCCTGGCTGGTTCCCGATCCCGTTCTCGGCACCGCCATCCGCCAGCTTCCCGGCCGCAAGTTCATCTTCACCAATGGCGACCGCAGGCATGCCGAACGCACCGCGCGCCAACTCGGCATCCTCGACCATTTCGACGACATCTTCGATATCGTCGCCGCCGGACTGAACCCCAAGCCGGCGCGCCGGACCTACGAGAAGTTTGCGGAACTCCACGCCGTCACCGGCCACAATGCGGTGATGTTCGAGGACTTGGCCCGCAACCTGTCCGTGCCGAAATCGCTGGGCATGACCACGGTGCTGGTCGTGCCGCGCAACTTCGAGCCGACCTTCTCGGAAATCTGGGAACGTGACCCGGCCAACGAGGACGACGTGGATTTCGTCACCGACGATCTTGCCGAATTCCTTACTGCGATCGTCGAAGTCCCAGCCTAGAGCACTTCATCGTTTCACGGAAACGCCGAACCGCTCTAATTATTTGTTTGTACGCAATTCCGAACGGAAAACCGCTCCGCACTTTTCCTGGAATTGCTCTAGTGCATGTCGCCCAAAAGCATGCCCTCGGGCTTGACCCGTGGGTGCGCAGCGGGGTCTCAGAGCTTGTAGAAACGGCTGATAATCCCCCAGGCCTCGTCGGCGGTGTCGACGAAATCGATGATGTCCTGGTCGCCGGGGGTGATCGTGCCTTGCTCGGCGAGGAAATCGAGGTCGATCGCCCTTTTCCAGAAAGCCTTGCCGAACAGGATCACCGGCACGCGCTCCATGCGGCCGGTCTGGATCAGGGTCAGCGTCTCGAAGAATTCGTCCATCGTGCCGAAGCCGCCCGGAAACACCGCGACAGCCTTGGCGCGCATGACGAAATGCATCTTGCGGACCGCGAAATAGTGGAAGTTGAAACAGAGCTCCGGCGTCACATAGGCATTCGGCGCCTGCTCGTGCGGCAACACGATGTTGAGGCCGATCGACGGTGCGCCGACATCGTCGGCGCCGCGGTTGCCGGCTTCCATGACGCCGGGTCCGCCGCCGGTCACCACGACGAATTCGCGATAATACGAGGTGGCCGACTGCTGCGAGCAGAGGCGGGCGAATTTTCGCGCTTCCTCATAATATTTGCTGTTTTTCTCAAGGTTCTTCTTCTGCGTCTCGTTCTTGGCCGCCCAGGCTTCTCCGCCCGGCTCGGGGATGCGCGCGCCACCGAATAGGATGACGGTCGAGCGGATGCCGCGCTCGGCCAGGATCATCTCCGGCTTCAACAGTTCGAGCTGTAGCCTGACCGCGCGCAGTTCGCGCCGTGTCATGAAGTCGGGATCGTTCCAGGCCAACCGGTAGGTTTCGGCGCGCGTCTGCGGCGTATCCGGCACGCTTTTCGAACGCTCCAGATCCTCGTCCGAATGCGGCAGCGGCGTCCACCCCGCCTTTTCCATAGGAGTCATGTTACCTACCGTCCAATTATTCACTTGCGCCGTCCCGTGGCGCAGCCGCGATTGACCCTCACCAAGCCTTCACATAGGGTCCGGCGACTTTCAAAACAGGTTAAGGCGCGGCCCCTTAACAGCTTGGTAATGGAGCGAATTCATGTCGAAGCCCGATCTGGCGAGTCTCGAAAAGATCATCGAAGAAGCCTTCGAGGAACGCGACACGATTTCGACGGCAACCCGTGGCGCGACGCGCGACGCCATCCAGTCGGCGCTCGACCTGCTCGACCGGGGTGTCGCCCGCGTTGCCGAGCGCCAGGCCGACGGCAAATGGCATGTCAACCAGTGGCTGAAGAAAGCGGTGCTGCTGTCCTTCCGGCTCAACCCGATGGAGATCATCAAGGGCGGCCCCGGCCAGGCCGTGTGGTGGGACAAGGTGCCGTCGAAATTCGACGGCTGGAGCGCCATCGATTTCGAGAAGGCAGGTTTTCGCGCCGTGCCGTCATCGATCGTGCGGCGCTCCGCCTATGTCGCGCCAGGTGCCGTGCTGATGCCGTCCTTCGTCAATGTCGGCGCCTATGTCGACAGCGGCACCATGGTCGACACCTGGGCCTCGGTCGGCTCCTGCGCCCAGATCGGCAAGAACGTGCATCTGTCGGGCGGCGTCGGCATCGGCGGCGTGCTGGAGCCGATGCAGGCCGGTCCCACCATCATCGAGGACAATTGCTTTATCGGCGCACGCTCCGAAGTGGTCGAAGGCTGCATCGTGCGCGAGGGCTCGGTGCTCGGCATGGGCGTCTTCATCGGCCAGTCGACCAAGATCGTCGACCGCGCCACCGGTGAGGTCTTCTACGGCGAAGTGCCGGCCAATTCCGTTGTCGTCGCCGGCTCGCTGCCCGGCAAGCCGTTGCCCAGCGGTGAGCCCGCTCCGAGCCTCTACTGCGCCGTCATCGTCAAGCGGGTCGATGCCAGGACCCGGTCCAAAACCTCGATCAATGAACTGCTTCGCGATTGATCCTTCGCAAAAAAACGGACGCACCCGATTGCTCGACAGACCTCGATTTTTCTGGCTTTTCTTCAGCCTTTCCGGGCGAGTGAACCCCAGCGCCTACGTTCTGGCCGGTCTTTTGCCGCTCCTCGTTCAGCTTTTTCTGCTCTACCAGTTCTCGCGAACGCCGCTCGGCACTGCCGCAAGCCAGTACTGGGCGCTCGCCTGGTGGATCGCTGTGGTCGTCTCGACATGGTCGACCTTTGCGCTAACGGCGAAGCGGTTCCATGATTTCGGCAAGCCTACCTACTACGCATTGATCTCTCTCGTCATCGGCGCCATTCTCCTTATCATTCTGGCCTTTTTCAAAAGTGATCCCGGACCCAACCGCTACGGCAAACATACCAATGCACCGGCCGAATCCTGAACGTCGATCGGGTCTCTCGCCATGCGCTACCGCACGCTTGATTCGAAACTGATCATCGAAACCGCCGAGCAACTGGAAAAACGCGTCGCCGACCGTTTTCCCGATGCAGGCTTGCGTGGCGTCGCCATTGAACTTGTGTCGCTGTCGCGTGATCTGGCCAAGGCGGCGAAGGCGCTGGAAGCGCCGATCTGGTGGCTGCGCGGCGTCATCATCGCCGCCATTGCCGCTGGCGCGCTGATGTTCCTGTTCGTCGGCACCATCCTGCCGCTCGGCCGTGTCTCGGCAAACCACGATGCCATCCAGTCGGTGCAGGGCATAGAATCCTCGATCAACGTGATCATCCTGACGGCGCTGGGCTTCCTGGCCTTGATCCGAACCGAGGAGCGTATCAAGCGCAAGCAGGTGTTTCGCAAGCTTCACGGCTTGCGATCGCTGATCCACGTCATCGACATGCATCAGCTGACCAAGGATCCGGCAGTGCTTTCAGCCGATTTCAAGCCGGCATCGCATTCACCGGCACGCATAACCGACCGTGCCGATCTCGCCCGCTATCTCGACTATTGCTCCGAAATGCTGTCGATCACCGGCAAAATCGCCGCGCTGTTCGCCCAGTCGGTCAACGACAATGTCGTCGTCGATGGCGTCAACGACATCGAGACTCTCGCCTCCAACCTGTCGCGGAAGATCTGGCAAAAGATCACGCTGATCGAAGGCCGGCACTGATCGCGGTGTCAGGCCGGGCGATCCATGATTTTCCTGCTCTGCCTTGCGAACCAGTGCCGTGACACGCTTTATCAGCGGCGCCGGCGTGCCCTCTCTGTCAGCCAGGCGCAGGATCGCACCTTGCAGCTCGTCGATCTCGGTCGGCCGGCCGCGCTGCAGATCGTCCCACATCGACGAGCGTGCCTCGGGATCGATCGCAAGCATGCGCCGCGCCAGCTCGGTGGCCCGCAACCCGTCCTTCCGCAAGGCCTCTTCGATGCGCGGCCGCGCCAGCAGAATCACCCGTCGCCCGGCGAGCGCGAGACAGCCGCCGGCATAGCAGCCGATGCTGCCGGCGCCGGCAATGACGATCCTCCTGTCCTCGTTGGCCATCTGATGGTGCTGCCTTGGCCTGCGACTATACGACATGAAAACCATAATGTCGGCGGGATGGCTGGCCCTTATGTCTGGCCGTGACAGGCCTTACGCTTTCGACTATCGCTTTTGCCCATGACGTTGCCTTCCGATCCCGCCAGAAATCTAGCCGCCCTTATCCGCTGTGCCTCGGTGACGCCCGCTGAAGGCGGAGCACTGAGCACGCTCGAAACAATGCTGAAGCCGCTCGGCTTTTCCGTCGAGCGCCCGGTGTTTTCGGAAGGCGGCACGCCCGATATCGAAAATCTCTATGCGCGGTGCTCCGGCAACGGTCCGCATCTGATGTTCGCTGGGCATACCGACGTGGTGCCGGTCGGCGACGAAGCTTCATGGACTCATCCGCCTTTCGCCGCCGAGATTGCCAAGGGCGAGATGTTCGGCCGCGGCGCCGTCGACATGAAGGGCGGCATCGCCTGTTTCATCGCCGCGGTGGCGCGCCATATCGAGTCGAAGGGCGGCTTGAAAGGCTCGGTCTCGCTGCTGATCACCGGCGATGAAGAAGGGCCGGCCATCAACGGCACGACAAAGCTGCTCGAATGGGCGGCCGCCAAGGGCGAGAAATGGGATGCGTCCGTCGTCGGCGAGCCGACCAATCCCGACGCGCTGGGCGACATGATCAAGATCGGCCGGCGCGGTTCGCTGTCCGGCAGCATCATCGTCAATGGCCGGCAGGGCCACGCCGCCTATCCGCAGCTTGCCGACAACCCGGTGCGCGGCCTGATGACGCTGGTCGACGCCTTGCTGCACCCCGTCTTCGACGAGGGCACAAAGGATTTCCAGCCGACCAATCTGGAAGTGACCTCGATCGACGTCGGCAATCCGGCCACCAATGTCATTCCGGCGAAGGCGACCGCCACCTTCAACATCCGCTTCAACGACACATGGACCGCCGAGACCATCCAGGCGGAAATCCACAACCGTCTCGACAAGGCGGCGAAGCGCAAGAAATACCGGACCGGCAAGACGACGCCGGTCGATTACGAGCTCGTCTGGCGCGATCGGCCGAGCCACGTCTTCCTCACTCGCGACGACCGGCTGATCGAGGCGCTCAGCGGCTCGGTCAAGGCGGTGATCGGCAGGAAGCCGGCGCTTTCCACCTCCGGCGGCACCTCCGACGCCCGCTTCATCAAGGACTATTGTCCGGTGGTCGAGTTCGGGCTGGTCGGCAAGACCATGCACATGGTCGATGAACGCGTCGCGCTTGCCGACCTCGAGACGCTGACGCAAATTTATCAGCGCTTCATCGAAGACTGGTTCGAGCGAGGCATGTCGTAACCATGCTTTCGTCGGACGAAACCTATGCTTCCCTGACCGGCGCCTGGCGACTGATGCTCGGCAAGGCCGACGGGCTGCGCCTGCTCGACCTTTCGGCCGACGGTTTCTGGAATTCCTTCTTCGCCATCATCGTCGCGGCACCGGCGCTGATCGTCGGTTGGGTCGGCCTTGCCAACGAGATCGGCGATCCGGATGCATTCGCGGGGCGCTTCAGCATGCTGATCCGTCTGGCGACGGTCGACATTGGCGCCTGGGTACTGCCGCTTGTCGGCCTTGCCTTTATCGCGCCGCGTGCCGGCATTGGCGGGCGCTTCGTCCACTATGTCGTCGCCAGCAACTGGGCGTCGGCGATCATCGCCTGGATGATGCTGCCGTCGGCGTTGATCAGGCTTTTCCTGCCTTCCACCAACGAGTTCGCCCTACTGGCGTCGCTGCTTTTGTTTGCGCTGTCGATGGTCCTGACCTGGCGGATGACAAACATCGCCATCGGCAGGGGCGCAGCTGTCGGCACCGCCGTCTTCGCCGGCATGTTCGTGGCGTCGCTGGTCGTTCTGTTCGGCCTGCAGGCGCTGCTCGGCATCGGTGCGCCCGCTTAATCGACTTTCGGATAATCCACACCGACGAGAAAAAGTCCGTCGGGCGGCGCAACCTGGCCGCAGGCTGCACGGTCGCGCGCATCGAGCGCCGCCTTC
Source organism: Mesorhizobium mediterraneum (assembly GCF_002284565.1). Taxonomy (GTDB): domain Bacteria; phylum Pseudomonadota; class Alphaproteobacteria; order Rhizobiales; family Rhizobiaceae; genus Mesorhizobium; species Mesorhizobium mediterraneum. Next base: position 330,692 of record NZ_NPKI01000015.1, read on the forward strand.
AGGTCGGCAATTGTCCAGCCGCCTTCGCCGACGCGCTTCAGCGAGCCGACCATCGAGCGCACCTGATTGTGCAGGAACGAGCGCGCCGAGACTCGCACTTCGATCACGTCAGCCAGCCGACTGACATCCAGCCGATCAAGCGTCCGGATCGGGCTGTCGGCCTGGCATTGGGTCGAGCGGAACGTAGTGAAATCATGCCGCCCCAGCAGCACTTTTGCCGCCTCGTGCATGGCCTCGGCGTCGAGCCGCTTCGGCACCCACCAGATCTTGCCCTTGTCGAGCGCCGCCGGCGCGCGCCGGTTGACGATGCGGTAGAGATAGTGGCGGCCGATCGCCGAGAAACGCGCGTCGAAGCTATCAGGCACGACAGCCGCCTTGAGGACGGCGATGCGCGCCTTGGCCGCTTGCAGATGGGCATTGACCGCATCGCGCACCTTGTCATCAGGCCACGCCTTGACGAGATCGACATGCGCTACCTGGCCGGTCGCATGGACGCCGGCATCGGTGCGGCCTGCGCCGCGCAGCGAGACCTGCTCGCCGCAGAATTTCTCGATCGCCTGCTCGATCGCCTGCTGCACCGAAGGCTGGTCTGCCTGGCGCTGCCAGCCGGCATAGAGGCTGCCGTCATATTCGATGTCCAGGCGAAAACGCGGCATTCCTAAAGCAGGATGAGGTTAGGCGGCGAGCGCGGAGCCGAAGGCCGAAGCGTAGACCAGCTTGCCGGTCTCAGGCGCCTCGCCCCAGGCCAGCGCCTGCAGCGCGTCGCCCTGATATTCGCTCTCGAATTTTTCGGCGCGTGCGTGGCTGTAGCCGAAGCGGCCATAATAGGCGGGATCGCCAAGCACCACCGCCAGCACCTCGCCGGCGTCCTTGAGGCGGATATGCGCCTCGCGGACCAGCGCGCCGCCGATGCCGGTGCCATGGAATGACGGCTCGACGGCCAAAGGCGCCAGCGCCACCGCCGGGAAGCTCTTGCCGCCATTTTGCACGAAAAGCCTGGAAAACAGGATGTGGCCGACCACCTGCCCATCTTCGTCCGCCACCAGCTCGACGACGGCATCGCCGCCGGTGACCAGCGCGTCGACCAGTCCGGCCTCCGCCTGCTGGCCGAATGCGTGTTCCTCGACGAGGCGGATCGCCTCGCGGTCCCGCGGCGTCGCCGCGCGTATCGACATCATGCTCATGAGAATTTCGTTCCTTTTTCGAGCTTGGCCCCGCGCAGAAACTCTTGCGCGGCAATGGGCCTTCCGCCCGCACGTTGAACTTCGACCAGCCTGATGGCGCCTGACCCGCAGGCGACCGTCAGGCGGTCATCGAGAATTCCTCCCGACTCGCCGGCGCCTTGCGAAAGCGTCGAGCGAAGCAGTTTCAGCCGTTCCAGGCGGCCGCCGATTTCGGTCTCGCACCATGCGCCGGGAAAGGGCGACAGGCCGCGAATATGATCGTGGACTTCGCCAGCAGGCCGCGTCCAGTCCACGCGCGTCTCCGCTTTATCGATCTTTTTGGCGTAGGTCACCCCCACCGTCGCCTGCGTGGTAAATGTCAGGGCATCCCGTTCCAGCCGTGCCAGCGCTTCCGCCATCAGCGCGGCACCAATGAGCATCAACCGATCGTGCAGGTCGCCGGCCGTCATATCGGGGCCGATGGCGCATTTTTCAATCATCGCCACCGGACCGGTGTCCAGACCTTCCTCCATCCGCATCACCATCATGCCTGTCTCGGTATCGCCGGCCATGACGGCGCGTTGAACAGGTGCAGCGCCGCGCCAGCGTGGCAGCAACGACGCATGACCATTGAGGCAGCCGAGCCGCGGCGCCTCGAGAATGGGTTTGGGCAACAGCAATCCATAGGCGACGACCACGGCGACATCGGCCCGCAAGGCGCGGAACGCCTGCTGCTCGGCTTCGCTCTTCAGCGACACCGGCGTTCGCACCTCGATGCCCAGCCGCTCTGCCTCGCGCTGCACCGGCGACGGTGTCAGTTCCAGCCCGCGGCGACCGGCGGCGCGCGGCGGCTGGGTGTAGACGGCCACTATCTCATGCCCGGCTTCCGCGATCGCCCGCAGCGTCGGCACCGAGAATTCGGGCGTGCCCATGAAAACGACGCGCAGGGGCATTTTTGAGCCCTATCCCACCAACTTGCCGGGCGCCTTGCTGCCCGGCGCTTTATCCCTGGCGAGCTTCTTGAACTTCTTCACCACCATGTCGCGCTTCAGCTTCGAGATGTGGTCGATGAACAGAACGCCGTTGAGATGATCTATCTCATGCTGCAGGCAGGTCGCCATCAGCCCTTCGGCCTCGATCTCCTGCAGCTTGCCGTCGCGATCGAGATATTTCACACGCACGGCGGCGGGGCGCTCGACCTCGGCATAGTAATCCGGGATCGACAGGCAACCCTCCTCGTAGACCGAGCGCTGATCGGCGCTGTCGAGAACCTCGGGGTTGATGAAGACATGCGGCGCCGGCGTCTCGTCTTCCTTGGCGAGGTCGATCACCAGCATGCGCAACGGTTCGCCGACCTGGATCGCCGCCAGGCCGATGCCCGGCGCATCGTACATGGTCTCCAGCATGTCGTCGGCGAGTTTGCGCAAGGCGCCGTCGACGCGCTCGATCGGTTTCGAAACCTGGCGCAGAACGGGATCGGGAAGGATGATGAGAGGCTTGATCGACATGGCGTCTCACCTAAGACGTCGCACGGAAAGCGTCAACCGGGGCAATTGAAGCGCCGTTCACGTTTTGATCTGTGCCGTCAGGGAGAATCATCTATGCTGTCCATATGAACGACCTGACATCAATCCTGTCCGAACCAATCGCCCGGCTCGGCGCCACCACGATCACGCTCGGCCACGCATCGGCATTCGGCGCGATCCTGTTTCTGGGCCTGTTCGTGGCGCTGGTCGTCGCGCTGTGGCGGTCGGCCAAGGCGCGTGCAGTGGCGGCTGCGGAAGCCGCCGACCACGCCCGCGACGCCGAGGCGCGGATGGCCGGCATCCTGCAAAGCCAGGCCGAGATGCAGGGCCGCATGGGCGCCATCGCCGAAGTGTTCGGGGCGCGGCAGGCCGAACTCACACAGTCGATCGGCCAACGCCTCGACGCGATGACCGGCCGCCTCGGCCAGACCATGACCGAGCAGACGAAATCGACGCATGAGAGCCTTGCCAAGCTGCAGGAACGGCTGGCGGTCATCGATATCGCGCAGGGCAACATCCAGTCGCTGGCCGGCCAGGTCGTTCAGCTTCAGGCGATCCTCTCCAACAAGCAGACGCGCGGCGCCTTCGGCCAGTCGCGCATGGAGGCGATCGTCGCCGACGGCCTGCCGCACGGCGCCTACGAATTCCAGGCGACCTTGTCGAACGGCAGCCGGCCCGACTGCCTGGTGAAGATGCCGAACGGCGCGCCGGCTCTTGCCATAGACGCCAAGTTTCCGCTGGAAGCCTGGAACGCCATCCGTGCCGCCGAAGGTGTCGATTTGCAGAAGGTCGCCGCACAAGCGTTTCGACGCGACATCGAGGTGCATGTCCGCGATATATCAGAAAAATACCTGATCCAGGGCGAGACGCAGGACACCGCTTTCATGTTCGTGCCGTCGGAATCGGTGTTTGCCGAGATCCACGAGAATTTCGAGGGGATTGTCCACAAGGCGCACCGCGCCCGCATCGTCATCGTCTCGCCGTCGCTGCTGATGTTGTCGATCCAGGTCATCCAGGCGATCCTCAAGGACGCCCGCATGCGCGAGCAGGCGCATCTGATTCAGGGCGAGGTGATCCGGCTGATGGAGGATGTCTCGCGCCTCGACGAGCGGGTGCGCAAGCTGCAGAGCCATTTCGGCCAGTCGGCCAAGGATATCGACGACATCCTCGTCTCGACGTCGAAGGTGACCAAGCGCGGCCAGAAGATCGAGGCGCTGGAGTTCGGCGCGCAGCCGACGGAGGGCGACGCCGGATCGGCCGAGACCACACACGGCGCGAAGGTCGAAGCGGGTGCGCGCGTCGCCGACTCCAAGACTGGTCAGCTGAGACTTAGGGTCGTCGAAGGCGACGACTGAGAGGCTACTGCTCCTCGACGATCGTCGTGCCTTCGAAGTCCGGCAGCCAGTGCAGCGCCGAGCGATGCCACAACTGCCGTCTCGGCACCAGTTCATCGCGCTGACGCGCCGTGCCTACCCTGATGCCGTAGACTTTCGGTCCGTCACCGACCGACGTGGCATAGAGATGCGAACCGCACTCGCCGCAAAAAGCCTGGGCGCGCCTGGCGCCGCTCGACCCGGTCTTGATGTAGATCTTCGGCGTGCCCCTGGTGATCCGGTAATGATCCTCCGACGCCGGCACGGTCACCCGAAACGCCGTTCCAGTCAGTTGCTGGCAATCGATGCAGTGGCAGATATTGGTCTTTTCCGGATCGACTTCGGCCTCGTACGTGATAGCGCCGCAATGGCACCCGCCGTCGATTTTCATCTTCATTCCTCCCAAAATCCGTTCGGCAATGCTTGAGCGACGTGCGCCCGTTTGGACACATAGTATGGTGTAATGCTTTGAACCTACACATCATGCTTTCCGAAATCGACTCCGACATTCGAGTCGATGCGGCAGCGCGGCAGGCGAACCTTGCAACGGCAGGCCTCTAGTCCGGCGCTTGTCCCGACGCGGCCTGTATGGCCTTGAGCCGGCGGGCTCAGGTTCCGCTGGTCTGCGGCTTGACGAACAGTCGCGTGACCTCGGGCATCTCGGTCTTCAGCCGTGCCTCGATGTGTTCGACGCAGGTCTCGATCTCGGGCGCCGACAAATGGTCCTCGTTGGCAACCGGCTCGGGCGCCATCGGTCGGACTTTGAGCATTCCTTCTCCAAGCGTGAGAACAGTCCGCAGTTGGCCGGGCGCGCCAGTATGCGAAATCCGCTGTGAAGGTGGGGCTTAGCCACAACCGCTCAAGGTCGGTCCGTCGTTGCAGGGCTGGCGTGTTTTCATCGAGCCAAGACTGACGCTAGGTACCGTGCCGGGAATGAGATATAGTTCAGATACTAGTGACTGCCGGGCGCTGGCACAATGGCTGGACTGGGTGAACAGATTGCGCGTCAGCAGCGCACCATGGGACCGCTCCTGGTGGCGGCAGTGGTCATCGGCCTTATAGGCCTGCCCGTCGCAGCCTGGCTCGACCTCCGAGACCTATCGGAACGGATGCTGCGCACGCAAGCCAGCGAAATCAGCCGGATCATCGACGAAATGCGCGGATTTTACGGCAGCGACGTCGTGGGGCGCGTGCTGCAAGCAGACGACGCCGTGACCGCGACGCACAACTACCGGGACGTGCCAGGCGCGATCCCTATTCCAGCAACCCTCTCGATCGAACTCGGCAAGCGCATCAGCGCTCACGACGGGTCCGTCAAATATCGGTTCGTCTCCGATCTACCTTTTAAAGGTCGCGACCCCCACCAGCTCGATCTATTCGAGCGGAATGCAATCTTTGCTTTGCGTGCCAACCCGAGGGAGCCGATCATCGAAGTCTCGGGTTCGCTGTTTGACCGGCACGTCCGCGCCGCGGCCCCCGTTGTAATGGGACAAGTCTGCGTGACCTGCCATAACTCACACCCGGACAGCCCCAAGACGGACTGGAAGGTAGGGGATGTCCGAGGGATCCAGGAGATATCAGTCAATCAGCCTATCGCTGCGAACGTCCTCGCCTTCAAGTATCTGCTCCTATATTTCGGCTTCGCGGCGGCGGCGGGCCTGACGTTCATTCTCCTGCAGCGTCGGCAGTCCGCCTTGGTTCAGGGCATCAACAAGGAGCTTTCCGAGGCAAACGACTTCCTGGCCGCGATTTCATTGAAGATCGCCAAATACCTCTCGCCTCAAATTTACAAAAGCATCTTCAGCGGCCAGAAGGACGTCACCATCGCGACCGAGCGCAAGAAGCTCACGATCTTTTTCTCCGACGTCAAGGATTTCACCGCGATCGTGGAACGGCTCCAGCCCGAGGACCTGACGGTTCTCCTCAACGAGTACTTCACCGAGATGTCGAGGATCGCGCTCAAACACGGCGCCACCGTCGACAAGTTCATCGGCGACGCGCTTCTTGTGTTCTTCGGAGACCCGGAGACGCAAGGCATCGAGGAAGACGCGAGAGCCTGCTTGCGCATGGCTGTCGACATGCAGCGTCGGCTGGAGCAGTTGAACAGGGTGTGGCGTGACCGCGGAGTTGAACGGCCCTTCCGAGCTCGCATGGGCATCAACACGGGCTATTGCAATGTTGGGAACTTCGGTTCCGATGATCGGATGGACTACACGATCATCGGAGCCGAAGCGAACTTGGCGGCCCGTCTGCAGTCGATTGCCGAGCCCGGCGGCATCTGCCTCAGCTATGAGACTTACGCGCTCGTTCGCGACCTTGTCCGGGCGCGTCCGTTAGCACCGATTGCCATGAAGGGGATCAGCCGGGAGGTTGTCCCCTACGAAGTCGAGGGCCTCCTGGGTGAACTGGCCCAGCGCCCTCAGGTCATCAGCGAGCACGCGACTGGCCTCGACTTGTTCCTCGATGTTGAGGCAATCGACGAGAACGGGGTCGACCGGGCGAAGAAACGACTTTCGGAGGCGCTCCTGGCCTTAACCATCCGAAGCAAGCCCGCCGCTTTTTAGGTTCTCTAGAAACTGTCCCACTGTCAGGGCACCTCTATGCCCAGCATCATCTCGCCGAGTGCTGCTCCTCCAAACTCAAGCAGTTCCGCTGGGTCGCAACCCGCTCGAGAAAACCGCCCGCAATTACCGCCGTTGTCACTCTCGCGGCTATTGTCTTGTGGTTGCGGTAACTGTCCACACGGCCTAATCGACGATCTCGTTCGTCCAGACCTTGAAACCGGCCAGCGTGCCCGGCCCGAAAATATGAGTCAGCGGCACATCGGCTGCGTCGCGGCCGGAGGCGATCAGGATGCGGCCTATGCGCGGCGCATTGTTGCGCGGATCGAAGGCATGCCAGCGGCCGCCGAGATAGACCTCCATCCAGGCAGCGAAATCCATGTCCGACCACGGTTTCGGCAGGCCGATGTCGCTGATGTAGCCGGTGCAATAGCGGGTCGGGATGTTCAGGGCGCGGCAGAAGGCGACGGCGAGATGGGCAAAATCGCGGCAGACGCCGCTTTGCTCACGATATGCCTCGGCTGCCGTGCGCGTCGGCCGCGCATTGCCGTAATTGAAGATGATGTGGTTGTGGACGAAGTCGCAGACCGCCTGAACCCGTGGAATGCCGAGCGGTGTGTGGCCGAACAGCCGCCATGCCTCGCTCGCCAGCACGTCGCTCTCGCAATAGCGGCTGGGCAGCAGGAACAGCAATGTTTCCGACGGCAGGTCGCGCACCTCGTGCTGCCACGCCACCAGCTCGCCCAACTCGAAGGTTCCCGGGTCGCGGATCACGGCGTCCGTGCCGAAGGTGAAGCGACCGGGCGGGGCGACAAGACGGTTGCACCAATTGCCGAAACTGTCGCGGTAGCTCTCGATCGGCACCGGTGGGTTCGAGGTCAGGAAATCCGGCCGTTCGAGATCGGACGCCCGGGAATAGTGGACGTTGAGCATCGCGATCAGCGGCGCTTCCTGCGGAAAGTCGAAGCTCATCTCGCAGCCGATGTGGATTCGCATTGTCGTCCTGACCGGCCTGCCGGATCAACACCCGGCGAAGGCACGGGCTGTTGCTGCAGTGCAAAAAGACCATCGCACGGACCAACGCGGTTTACGAGCGAATTAGAAACCGCTTGACGGCCGCCGGCCGGCACAGGCGCCAGATTATGCCTCTTGCGGTCGGGCGTTTCTCTTGGTTCATTTCGCTTGCCACAATCGGAGGACGAATCATGGCTAAAGGTGCGATGAAGGCGGGCAAAGAAGCCCGCAAGCCGAAGAAGGACGCGAAGAAACCCGCCGCTGCCCCGACCCTGAAGGCGCCGCCTGTCAAGGCGACCAAACTCAAGGACAGGTAAGTCTCGGCGTTTCGGCGCATGGCCATGACCGGCGGCATTTCAGGACCAATCGACAGTCAGCGATTGGTCCTGAAATGCCGCCGGCGCTACTGTTGATTGGGCACCCGAAATTTCTATATCAATGCAGCGAAGACGACTTCGCGCTTTCCGAAAAGACCGGGACGACCCGCAATTCAATGGAGCGTTCCGATGTCGTGGATTCTTCTCTTCTTCGCTGGCCTGTTCGAGATCGGCTGGGCGATCGGCCTCAAATACACCGATGGGTTTTCGAAACCGCTGCCGACGGTCCTGACGGTTGTCTCGATGGTCGTCAGTCTCGCCTTGCTCGGACTGGCGCTGAAGACGCTGCCGGTCGGCACAGCCTATGCGGTGTGGACCGGCATCGGCACAGTCGGCACGGCGCTGCTTGGCATCTGGCTGCTCGGCGAGCCTGCGACGGCGATCAGGCTGGCCTGCATCGCGCTCATCGTCTGCGGCATCATGGGGCTGAAGCTCGCGGCCTAGTTTGGCTGCAAGATTGCAACACAAACGCCTTCAGGGCCGCTGCAAGGCGGCCCTGAATTTGCTTGGTGCAATCGCGCTGTAGGAGCGCTAGCGAGCCGAAAAGCCCGGGGGCGTCCTGCCGGTGCGCTGCTTGCGCGCCGCATAGCGCGCGTCGCGCTTAGCCTTGCGCTCGGCCTCGTCGGCGAGCAAACGAGCGATGCGCTCGTTCTCTTCGGCTTCCCGGATCTTCGCTTCCGCCTGCGCCGCTTCTTCGGCAGCGATACGCGCTGCTTCGGCAGCCGCTTCGCGCTCGGCCTTCTCGGCCGCTTCGCGCGCCAGCTTTTCCTGCTTCAGCCTGGCCTTTTCGGCCTCGCGTATCGCACGAGCTTCGAGGATTGCCTTGCGTTCGGCCTGTCGTGCCAGCACTGCTGGATCGTCTGCTGCCGGCTTTGCCTTGAAGCGCTCGAGAAGCGCCTTCTTTGCCTCGTTTGCGGCATTGCGCCGCTCGAAAACGTCTTTTTCCCTATAGATAGCCAAGTCCACTTCCCTGGAGTCAATTTGCGAGGCTTACATACGCGTGAAAACCCAGAGTTCAAGCGCCAAAACGGTATGCCAGCCATGAAATTCTGAGCTGTTGCAGTCGGGAGACGCCTTTTCGGCTGAATTCGACTGAAACGGACATGCACCGTTCACCATCCGCCCCTCTGGCGGCGCGGCGGACTGGTCGCTACCTGTAGCGCGAAAAACAAAACGCCAGGATGACACATGATGGAACTCGGTCTCTATACCTTCGCCGACGTCAGCCCGGAACCGGGTCCCGGTGCCATTGGCGCGCATGAGCGGCTGCGCAACCTGATCGAGGAGATCGAGCTGGCCGACCAGGTCGGCCTCGACGTGTTTGGGCTGGGCGAGCATCACCGTCCCGATTATGTCGCTTCAGCGCCGGTCGTGGCCCTGGCCGCGGCGGCCGAACGCACCAGGCGCATAAAGCTGACCAGCGCGGTCACCGTGCTTTCCTCCGACGATCCGGTTCGCGTCTTCCAGCAGTTTGCGACACTCGACCTTCTCTCCGGTGGCCGCGCCGAGATCATGGCCGGGCGCGGCTCGTTCATCGAATCCTTTCCACTGTTCGGCTACAATCTCGAAGACTATGACGAGCTCTTCGCCGAAAAGCTCGACCTGCTGCTTGCCATCCGCGATCATGTCAAGGTGACCTGGTCAGGCAGGCTGCGCGCTCCGATCAATGATCGCGGCGTCTATCCCCGCCCCTTCCAGGACAAATTGCCGATCTGGATCGCGATCGGCGGCACGCCGCAATCCGCCGCGCGGGCCGGCGCGCTCGGCCTGCCGCTGGCGCTGGCCATCATCGGCGGCGAGCCGGCGCGGTTCGCGCCGCTGTTCGATATCTACAGGGAGGCGGCCAAGCGGGCCGGCAACGATCCGGCTGATCTCGCCACCAGCCTCAACGTCCACGGCTTCATCGCTGAGACCACCGACCAGGCAGCCGACGATTTTTATGGGCCGCAGGCCGAGGTGATGAACCGCATCGGCCGCGAGCGTGGCTGGGGTCCAACGTCAAGGGCGCATTTCGACCAATCGCGTGGCCCGAACGGCGCGCTGTTCGTCGGCAATCCCGAACAGGTGGCCGAAAAGATCGTTGCCCAACATAGGATATTCGGCAACGACCGCTTCCTGCTGCAAATGGCGATCGGCACCATGGCGCATGCCAAGACCATGAAGGCGATCGAGCTCTACGGCACCAAGGTCGCGCCGATCGTGCGCAAGGAAACGGCGAAGGCCATCCCTGCCGTGGCCGCGCCGGCCGCCTGATTCATCGGCCCTGATTCACTGGCAAGGGCGCAGTACGGCCTTGCCATCAACGCCGGCTAACGCATCGGCCCGAAAATCGGAATCGATTTTCGGAAAGCACGATGCGTAGATTCAAAGTGTTAGAGCGTGCTTTGTGCGTCCAAGTGGACGCACAAAGCTCTAACGGAACTTTGAAGCCGCAAAGGCGTTTCCGCCAACAGCGTACACCAATCGCGGTGTGCCGCCGAGGGCCAGAATGAAAGCCGACCCCGCCGCTTTGGGCGCAGGCGCTGCCGAAAGCCCGGATCCGCGCGTCGAGGCGCGCGCGGACACGCATCTGATGCGTTCGCTGCTCGTCGGGATCTTCATCCTTATGGCGATCTACGCGCTCTCCTTCGCTCGTGCCTTCTTCATGCCGGTCATTCTGGCTTTCCTGCTGGCGCTGACACTGACGCCGATCGTCCGCTTCCTGCGCAAACACGGCATGCCCGATGTTATGTCGGCGACACTGCTGGTGGTGCTGTCGGTCAGCGTCCTCGCCGTGACCGGCTATCTGCTCAGCGGCCCGGTCATCGACCTCATCAACAACACCTCGGTGATTGGCCAGCAATTGACCGAACGGCTCGCGCAACTGCGACGTCCTTTCGAGAGGATCATGGAGATTTCGCGGCAGATAGAGGGACTGACGCAGACATCCCAGGAGCCGGGCGTTCAGAGGGTTGCCATGGCGCAATCCGGCCTTCTCCCGCAAGCCGCCAGCAATTTGCTGTCGGCGGGCACCAGCCTCATCATCGTCTTCGTCCTGTCGCTGTTCCTGCTCGCCTCCGGCACGATGTTCTATGAGAAGATCGTCGAATCCTTCCCTAGTCTCAGCGAAAAGAAGCGGGCACTGCGCGTCGTCTATGACGTCGAACGTGAAATCTCGCACTACCTGCTCACCGTCGCCGTCATCAATACATGCCTGGGGTTGGTCATCGGACTCGGCCTCTGGGCACTCGGCGTGCCCAACCCGCAGGTCTGGGGCGCGGCAGCGGCTCTGCTCAATTTCCTGCCCTATATCGGGGCGCTGATTACAATCACGCTTGTCACGATCATCTCGCTGATCAGCTTCGACAGCATCTCCTACGCACTGCTGGCGCCGGCCTTCGTGCTGTTGTGCGATACCGTCGAGGGCCAGTTCGTGACGCCGACGGTGGTTGGCCGCCGCCTCGAGATCAATGCGGTGGCGATCCTCATCGCTATTGCCTTCTGGTCCTGGCTGTGGGGTTTCGTCGGCGCGCTGATGGCGGTGCCGCTGCTGGTCGTCATCAAGGTGTTCTGCGATCATTTCGACAGCCTCAGCCATGTCGGCAATTTCCTGGCGGCGCAGCATACTGCGGTGGTTGAGGAAGAACTCATCGAGGAGACGAACAGCGCTGCAGCGCAAACCGGCGCGCGGCGTTTGCGGCGCCCGGATTGAATGCCTATATCGAGCTGGTCAAAGCCTGGCTCCCTTCCATGACCGATATCTCCTTCGACATCGACGCCTATTTCGCCCGCATCGGATACACCGGCTTGAGAGATGCTTCGCTGGAAACGCTGGAGTCGCTCCATCTCTTACACCCGCAGGCGATCCCGTTCGAAAATCTCGATCCGTTTCTAGGCCACCCGGTTCGTCTCGATCTCGCCTCGCTGCAGGAAAAGATCGTCGCTCGGGGTCGCGGCGGCTATTGCTTCGAGCACAATCTCATTTTCATGCATGTGCTGAAGGCGCTTGGCTTCGCCGTCAGCGGCCTTGCCGCACGCGTTCTTTGGGGCCAGCCCGATGATGCCATAACCGCCCGGAGCCATATGTTGCTGCGCGTCGAACTCGACGGCCGAACCTACATTGCCGATGTCGGCTTCGGCGGACTGACACTGACAGCGCCGCTCCTGCTTCGACCGGGTCTCGAGCAAAAGACCCCACATGAGACATTCCGCATGGTTGAGACAGGCGATCATTTTCGGCTGCAGGCCAATGTCGGCGGCGACTGGCGGACAGTTTACCGCTTCGACATGCAGCAGAACTATGAGGTCGACTATTCGGTCAGCAACCATTTCCTGTCGACCCACCCAACCTCGCACTTCCTTTCCTCCGTAATCGCCGCACGAGCCTTGCCGGGCCGCCGTTATGCGCTCCGCAACAACCGGCTGTCGACGCATCATCTCGGCGGCCGTACCGAGCAGATGGAGATAGCGACAGCCGCCGAACTCGCCGACGTGCTGGAAGGCCCGCTCGAAATCGCCATTCCCGACCGTGCAGCCTTCGAGGCCATGGCGCGACAGAAGAAAATCCTGGAGGCTTAAGTCGCCATGACCGCCTGTCGCCAATCATCGAAGGCAGCAACGCTTCGCAATCACTCGCCAATTCGCTCGACCTTGCCCGTCATGCTGAGCGGCTGGGATACAAGCGCTACTGGCTGGGCGAGCATCACAACATGCCGGGCATCGCCAGCGCCGCCACCTCCGTCGTCATTGCTCATGTCGCCGGTACCAGGACGATACGCGTCGGCGGCGCGCATGATCCGGGAACCGGGATAAGTTCCGGGAGGACCTCGAATTCAAAATGCCAGAGCGTCCTTTGCACCTGCCTGGACGCGCGGCGTCTGTTCAATTTTTTGAATTTGCGGCCGTGGCGGTCGCTTCCTACATCCCTCCCGTCCACAGGATCCCCGCCATGACCGCTCTTTCCGTTCTCGACCTGTCGCCGATCGTCGAAGGCAGCAACGCTTCGCAATCGCTCGCCAATTCGCTCGATCTCGCCCGCCATGCCGAGCGGCTGGGATACAAGCGCTACTGGCTGGCCGAGCATCACAACATGCCGGGCATCGCCAGCGCCGCCACCTCCGTCGTCATTGCCCATGTCGCCGGCGGCACCAGGACGATACGCGTCGGCGCCGGCGGCATCATGCTGCCAAACCATTCGCCGCTGGTCATCGCCGAGCAGTTCGGCACGCTTAACGCATTGCATCCAGGGCGCATCGACCTCGGCCTCGGCCGGGCGCCGGGCACCGACATGGGCACGGCGCGCGCGCTACGCCGCAACCTCGAGGCTGGCGCCGATAGTTTCCCGCAGGATGTCGTCGAGCTGATGGGCTATTTCCAGCCGGCCGAGGACGGTCAGCGTATCCGCGCCGTGCCCGGCGAGGGCGAGCAGGTGCCGATCTGGATCCTGGGCTCAAGCCTCTATGGCGCGCAGCTCGCCGCCATGCTCGGCCTGCCCTACGCCTTCGCGTCGCATTTCGCACCGGCCGAGCTCGACCACGCGCTGGAAGTCTACCGCTCGCGCTTCCAGCCGTCGGAACAGCTCGACAAGCCCTATGTGATGCTCGGTCTCAATGTGTTCGCTGCACCCTCCGACACCGAGGCGCGGCTGTTGTTCACCTCGCTGCAGCAGGCCTTCGTCAATCTGCGCACCGGCCGGCCCGGCCGATTGCCGCCGCCGGTCGAGGGATATGAGCGCGACCTCGACGCAATGGCCAAAACAATGCTTGGCCAGGCGCTGTCCTGCGCCGTCGTCGGCGCCCCGGAAACGGTCAGGCAAGGCATAGAAGCGTTTGTCCGCCGCACCGGCGCCGACGAGCTGATGGTCACCGCGCAGATTTTCGACCACGCAGCGCGGGTGCGATCCTTCGAGATCCTGGCCGAAGTCCACAAATCGCTGTCACAAGCGGCCTGACGGTCTTTTTTATTTGATGCATGTCGTTATCCCAAAACCGCTGCACACTTTTGGGCGACATGCATCAGGCGCTGACGCTTTGTGCGATGGCGCCCAAGGGCGGCCCAAGTGGCCGGCATGAATTGCGGATCATCAGGCGTCCCTTGAGCGCCAGCTTGCGCGGCGGCGCGTCCCTATTTCCGGCGAGCCGGTCGAGCAGCAGATTGGCCGCCTGCTCGCCGATTGCCTGCACCGGCTGGGCGACCGTGGTCAGTTGCGGCTGGAACACGTCCGACCATGGGAAATCGTCGAAGCAGGCAACCGAAATATCCTCCGGGCAGGACAGCCCGATGTCGCGGATCGCCTTCATGGTGCCGATCACCATCGGATTGTTGGCCGAGAAGATCGCGCTCGGGCGGTCGTGCAGCGAAAGCAGCTGCATCGTCGCGTTGTAGCCGTCGACTTCATGGAAATTGCCGAAGCGGATAAGCTCGTTCTCGACCGGCAGGCCGGCAGCCTGGAGGGCCTCGCGATATCCCGTCATGCGGTCATGCATGGGCGAGATGTCGAACGATCCTGAGATGTAGCCGATCCGCCGGTGGCCGAGATCGATCAGATAGGTGATGGCGTCGAACACCGCGCGCTGGTTGTCGAGGACGACGGTGTCGGTATCGACGCCTTCGCAGACACGGTCGAGCAGCACCACCGGCACGTTGGCGTCATCGACAATTCTCTTCAGGATCGCGCCGTCGCCGACGCGCGCGACGATCAGCCCGTCGACCATCCGGTCGAGCAGCAGCCTGATCTGGTCGTCCTGCGTGTTGAGATCCTCGTCCGTGCAGCACAGCATGACCGCGTAGCCGGCGCGGTCGAATGCCTGCTGGATGACCGACACGACATCGGTGAAGAACGGATTGGTAATATGGGGAACGGTAAGCCCGATGGTGCGGGTCGTCCCCATTTTCAGGCTGCGGGCGATCGCGTTGCGCTTATAGCCGATGTCGCGGATCGCCTGTTCGATGCGCTGGCTGAGTTCGGGACTGACAGTCGCGGTGCCATTGATCAGCGCTGAGACGGTGGCGACCGAAACACGCGCCACTTGAGCCACGTGCAGCATGGTCGGGGCCGTGGACTTCCGCTGCTTTTTTCGCCCTGACGCCATCATTTTCGAAACGTTTCACCGCCTTCTGGCTGCAATATCTACGGAATCTTGCGGTTCCGCGCAAGAATTGAAATTCGTTCACCGGCCTCACCAGATATCAGCTTGACACGATCGAAACGTTTAGATTAGCGTTTGAGACGTTCGACGACGGCGGAAGGGAGGCCGTTCTGTCATGGAGCATGGCAATTCCATCACGTCCGGAGATGATGCGGCTGCGGCCGGCCGCTCGGCCGTGGTTTTGAGCGCCGAGCACATCTCCAAGACGTTTGGTGGCATCGCCGCCCTTGTCGATGTCGGCTTCGACCTGCGGTGCGGCGAAGTCCATGCGCTGATGGGGGAAAACGGCGCCGGCAAGTCGACGCTGATGAAAATCCTTTCCGGCGTCTACACGGATTACGACGGAACGGTGAATATCGATGCCCATCCGGTCCGTTTCGCCGGCGTCCGCGACGCCGAGCACGCCGGCATCGCCATCATCCACCAGGAACTCAATCTCGTCCCCGAGCTCAGCGTTGCCGACAACATTTTCCTAGGGCGCGAAAAGCTGATCGCCGGACTTATCGTCGACCGCAAGGCAAGCAGCCACGCCGCCGGCGCGCTGCTGCAGAGGCTCGGCATCGAGCTCAACCCGGAGGCGCGGGTCGGCAGCTTGCGCGTCGGCGAGCAGCAGCTGGTCGAGATCGCCAAGGCGCTGTCGATGTCGGCGCGCATCCTGATCATGGACGAGCCGACATCAGCGCTTTCGCCGGCCGAATGCCAAAGGCTGTTCCGGATCATCCGCCAGCTCGCCGACAGCGGCGTGGCGATCGTCTACATCTCGCACCGCATCGACGAGGTCATGCATCTGGCCAGCCGGGTCACCGTGTTTCGCGATGGACGCCACGTGCTGACCGAGGCGATGGCAAGGCTCGACGAAGACACCATCATTTCGGCGATGGTCGGGCGAAGCCTGCTTGCCTCTTCCCAGGAGGAGCGCGGCCCCAGCGGCAAGGTCGTCCTCGCCGTAAGTGGCTTGTCACTGTCGAAACCCGACCGCCACGGCTGGCGGACCGCGCTTGACGGCGTCGGCTTCGATCTTGCCGAAGGCGAAATTCTGGGGATAGGCGGGCTGCTGGGCTCGGGACGCACCGAAATCCTGGAGACCATCTTCGGTTCCAGCGGCGGACGCGCCGGCGGCGAAATCCGGCTCGACGGCATGCCGGTGGAAATCCGTTCGCCGCGCGACGCCCGCCGGCTCGGCATCGCCCTGGTGACAGAGGACCGCAAGACGCAAGGCCTGCATCTTCAGGCGTCGATCACCGACAATGTCGCGCTGCCGCTGGTCGGCGCGCTGGCGCGGTTCGGCCTTCGCTCTCTAGCCGGCGAGCAAGGCCTAGCGCGGCACGCCGTCAAGGCGCTCGGCATTCGCTGCGGGACCATCGAGCAGCCGGCCGGCACGCTGTCCGGCGGCAACCAGCAGAAGGTCGTCATCGGCAAGTGGCTGGCGACGCGGCCGCGGGTGCTGTTGCTGGACGAGCCGACACGCGGCATCGATGTCGGCGCCAAGCGCGAGATCTACGATCTCATCTTCAAGCTGGCGCGAGACGGGCTCGCCATCGCCGTCATCAGCTCGGAATTGCCGGAGCTGCTGCATCTTTCCGACCGCATCCTGGTCATGGCCGATGGTCGCCAGACGGGGATCCTCTCGCGCGCGCAAGCCAGCGAGGAGGCCATCATGCGGCTTGCGGCGCCGCGCCGGACCATGACGAGGCCTGCCGCATGAGCATCTTGAACATCCTGTCCCGGACGAAGCTCTATTGGGGCCTGATCGCCATCTTCCTGATCGGCGTGCTGGGCTCGCCGATCAGCTCCAAGGGCAACAACATCTTCCTGTCCTACGGCAATCTGCTCGATGTGCTGCGCCAGGTGTCGATCACCGGCCTGATCGCCACCGGCATGACAGCGGTGATCATCACCGGCGGCATCGATCTTTCCGTCGGCTCGCTGATGGCGATCTGCACCGTGGTCTGCGCCATGCTGCTGACGGTTCCGGGTGTCACGCCGGCGGTGGTGCTGGGGGTGCCGACAGTTGCCGTGATCGCCCTTTGCCTCGGCATCCTGGTCACCCGTTTCATCTTCCTGAACATCGAAAAATCCCGCGCCGGCTCGCAAGCCACGCACGACATCAGGCTGGATAGCGTTCGTGGGCTGGTCACGCCCGGCATTGTCGGGGTGGTCCTCTGCAGTCTCGTGCTGTGGTTCCTGCTGCCGCAGGCAGGCTCAAAATTCGGCGTGCTCGGCGTGTTGCTGGTGGCGCCTTGCGTCGGGCTGCTGTTCGGCGCGCTCAACGGCTTCATCATCGTTGCCGGGCGGCTGCAGCCTTTCATCGTCACGCTGGCGATGATGGTGACGGCGCTCGGCATCGCCCGGCTGACTGCCGGGCAGAACAATGCGGTGCTGCCGGTCTACACCGGCTCGAACGCCACCGCGGATTTCGAAATCCTGCGCTCGCTGGTCTTCGGCGTGATCCCGATGCCGGGCCTGTTCTTCCTCGGAGCGATCCTGATCTACGGTGCCGTGCTGCGCTTCACGCCGTTCGGCCGCTATGTCTATGCCATCGGCGGCAATGAAGAGGCGGCGCGGCTGTCCGGCATCGCCGCCGGCCGCGTCAAGATCGCCACCTACGCGGTATCAGGGCTGCTGGCCGGCGTGGCGGCAGTGCTTTACGTTGCGCAATACAGGCAAGGCAAGCCGGATGCCGGTGCCGGACTTGAGCTCGATGCCATCGCCGCAGTGGTCATCGGCGGCACCAGCCTGATGGGCGGACGCGGCAGCCTCATCGGCACATTCTGTGGCGTGCTGATCTTCGGACTGCTCTCGAACATCCTGCAATTGCACAACATCAATTCGAACCTTCAACTCGTGCTGAAGGGGATGATCATCATCGGCACCGTGCTCGTGCAGGAGCGCAATGCCTTTGATCTTCTCTTCTATCTGCGCCTGCCTGGTGGAAAAGCGGCGCACAAGGAAACGACCGCAGCAAAGCGGCCGTCAAAAGAGACCCCGTCTCTAAATCTTGGAGGAAACAAGAAATGAAACGACGTGACATGTTGAAGCTTGCCGCCGTCACCGCGGCACTGCTGACCACGACCGCCCTTTTGACCAGCGGCAACGCCTACGCGCAGGACAAGAAGTGGAAGATCGGCTTCTCGCAGGTGACGACCATCGAGCCGTGGCGCGCCCAGTTCAACAAGGACATCCTGGCCGAGGCCGCCAAACATCCGGAAGTCGAGCTGATCGTCACCGACGGCGAGGACAAAACCGAAAAGCAGGTCGCCGATGTCGAGAACCTGATCCGTCAGGAAGTCGACGCGCTGCTGGTGTCACCGAAGGAATCCGCCGGCTTGACCGGCGTCGTGCAGCAGGCGATCGATGCCAAGATCCCGGTCTTCGTGCTCGACCGCAATGTCGAAACCAAGGACTACACGCAGTTCGTCGGCGGCGACAACAAGCTGATCGGCCGGGCTGCCGGTGAGTACGCCGTCGAGCTGCTCGGCGGCAAGGGCAAGGCATCAGGCAATGTCGTCGAGATCTGGGGCGGCATGGGCACCCAGCCAGCACATGACCGCCATGACGGCTTCCATGAATTCACCGACAAGGAGCCGGGCATCAAGTACCTACTCGACCAGCAGTCGGGCGACTGGAAACAGGATCAGGCCTACAACATCATGGCCACGGCGCTGCGCAACAACGAGAAGATCGACCTCGTCTACGGTCACAACGACCCGATGGCGTACGGCGCCTATCTTGCCGCCAAGGATGCCGGACGCGAGAAGGACATCAAGTTCATCGGCATCGACGGCCTGCCCAATGAAGGCGTGACGCTGGTCAACAATGGCGAGCTGACGGCGACCTTCACCTATGTGACGCCCGGCGCCGAGGGACTGCGGCAGGCGATCAAGTTCCTGAACGGCGAAAAGGTCGAAAAGACCATCACCTTGCCGACGGAGAAGATCACCAAGGAAAATGCCGCCCAGGTCCTGAAGGACAACGGCCTCTGAGGCACCGGAGACAGTGACCTGAGGGACATAGCATAGCTCTGCCCCTCAACCGCCTGCCGGCACCTTCTCCCGTATAGCGACGGGGAGAAGGAACTGGCCGCGGCGCCCGGCACCCTTTTTGCAACGCTGTTGATTGGCGAAACCGTCGATGACGGCGTCTTTCTCCCCGTCACTATACGGGGAGAAATGTCCGGCAGGACAATGAGGGGCGGCGTAGACCGACCAAGTTCGCTCAGCCTCTGGGAGCCAGCGAGGGCACCGCTCAGGCCAGCTTGGCCAAAAGCCTCATGAAAATGGCGGCCTCCTTGGCGGAAAGCGGCGCCAGCGTTTCCTGCGTGATATCGCGGGCGATCGGGATCAGCCGCTCGATGGCATCCCGGCCCTCAGCGGTCAGATTGACCAGCAGGCGCCTTTTGTCGACCTCATGCTTGGAAAGCTCGACCAGGCCGCGCGCCTTGAGCCGGTCGATGACACCTTTCACCGTCGCCGCATCCATGGCGATCAGGCTGCCAAGCTGGTTCTGAGAGGTCTCGCCGACGTCGTGCAATTTGGCCAGGGCGGCAAATTGCGGCGGTGTCAGGTCGGCGATATGTGCCGCGAAGATCGAGACATGGCGCTGGTGCGCCTTGCGCAGGATGAAGCCGACCTGCTCCTGCAGGCGGTAATCGTTTTCGTCAGGCTCCTCCGCCTCGACCAGCTTGAGCTTGATGTCTTCGGCGCTCACCGCAGTCCGTCCCATGCCTTGATGTCCTTGGCCGCGAGGCCGCCCATGCGATCATGCACGCGCGGGCCGCAGGTCATGGCGAGGCAGAACAGGATCTCGTCGGGACGAGGCCCGTCGCTGATGCCGACCTCCATGGCATCGAAATGGCTGCGCACATAGGCGGCGTTGATATGGCCGAGCGGCACGTCGAGCTTTGAACCGAAGGCGCCGACCTTCTTTGCCGATGGCACGATCGCCTTGGCGTCGCCGAGCCGCTCGCGCATGGCGTAGCCACCCGGCACATGCCACAGCGCGCCATGCTCGAGCTCGCCGGCGATACCGACGATGGCGCCTTTGCCATAGCCGTCGATCTGCTTTACGTCGCCGCCCAATGCGGCGATGAGCTTGTCGGCGAGCAGCAGGCCGAGCGGCTTCAGATCGTCCATCGCGCTCTGCAGGTCTTCCACGTAGCGGCCCGCGAACGGGTTCTTCACCACAGCCATCGCAGCGGCGCGGCGGCGCGGCACCTTCGCCACCGGTCCGCCCTCGTGAAAGATCTCTTCGGTCAGCACCGCAACCTTGCGGATCGCAAACTCAGGCATGGGCAATTTCCTTCCTTGATTTCTCATTGGGCGCAGCGAGCGCCATGGGACCGGCGATCCGTGCCTGACCGGCAAGGAAAAGCGCTGAGGCGGCAATCAGGCCGTGTCGCCGAAAATCTTCGACGACAGCAAGCCCGCTGTCCAGCGCAGCGGCTATTTCGCCTGATGAAAGCACGCCGACGCCCTGGGTGACCAGACGATCGCCAAGGTCACTGTCGGGCGCCAGATCGCGCGCCGGCACGCGCTCGATGGCGGGATGACCGGGCAGATCGACGGCATTGGCGATCAAGGTCGCGGCGGCATCGGCTTCAGCACCCGTCCGCGCCAGCACGGTGACTGCGTCGGCGATGCCCAGCGAAAAGGAACGGCCGCGCCAGCCGCTCGTCGCGACGCCGCGGATCCCGTCTTCGGCGCGGATCGTGATACGGTCCGCCAGTCCATGACCTGTCCCGGCAATGGCGAGGGTCATGGACCGGCCGTTGCCGAGATGGATCGCGCTGTCACCGCCATTGTTGACATAGGCGCGATCGAGCCGGCGCCCGGCCAGCAACGCGCCAAGCATTTCGTCGGCTACCGAACCGGCGACTGCAGCCATCGGCGTGATGAATTGTTTCGCTAGCGGAACAACCGCCGCTTCCATGCGCCGCGCCGTCGGCCCAGCGAAAGCACGTGGCCGCGACGAAGCCGGACGGCGCAGTTCTGGGAGGTC
Source organism: Mesorhizobium mediterraneum (assembly GCF_002284565.1). Lineage (GTDB taxonomy): Bacteria > Pseudomonadota > Alphaproteobacteria > Rhizobiales > Rhizobiaceae > Mesorhizobium > Mesorhizobium mediterraneum. Next base: position 351,830 of record NZ_NPKI01000015.1, read on the forward strand.
GTCGACGATCTCCTGCAGGATTGTCTGGAACCGCGCCACCGCCTGGCTGTAGGCGGCGCGGCATTCGTCCGCATCGCCAAAAGCCTCGATGATCAGGTCGATCGGGCCATGATTGAGATGCAGCCGCCTGCCGTCCTCAAGCCAATGTGCCTGCGGGCCGTTCATCACCCGGACCCGTTGCTCGCGGCACGCCGCAACTGCGCCAGTGGCGGCCATGGATTGCTGGCCGGCGCACCTGTGCCGCGGCGCGGGTTGAGATACTCGCCGCCTTTGGCGAGAATGTCATCAACGCTGCGGATCTCGGCTTCGTAGCCACCGAGCCTGACATAGTCGTCGCGGCGCAGGGTGAACTCGATCGGCGCCACCAGCGCCGGCGTCGGCACATAGCCGAAGGCACCTTCCGGCACCCGGGTGACATCGACCATCAGCGTGATGCCGCCGCCCGGCCAAACATAGACCGGCGCGCCGCCAACGGTGACATAAGTCGTCAGGCCCTGCACCGAGCGGGTCAGATTGACCGGGTTCTCGGTGACACCGGCGCGCAGCGAGCCGCCGGCACCGCCGACGAACAGCACGGTGCACAGCGCCGGCTCGCAATTGTCCTCGATCAGGCCGACGGATTTCTGCAGCCGCTCCGGGAAGGGCTTTTGTACCGGCTTCAATTCATCATCGAGCTCGTAATAGGCGAACTGCTCGCCGGTGGTCGAGACCATCAGCAGCGACAGGCCGGGGCGGGCGCCCTTCTTAGCGTTCCATTCGCCGAGGATCGACAGCGGGTCGGAAATGCTGGTGCCGCCCCAGCCGAGGCCGGGCTCGGACACCTTGAAATAGCGGCCCGGCGTCGAACGGCGGCCGATGATCTTGATTCCGGTGTCCTGCCAGCCGAGCACCTTGCCTGCCTGATGCTCGGACACGACGCCGGTGATGTGGTCGTCGACCACCACCACCTCGTCGACCAGGTCGCGCCACTGGGTGGCGAACATGCCGATGGTGGCCGAGCCGCAGCCGACCCGCATGCGATGTTCGAGCTGGCCGTCGATGACCGGGGGCTTGCCGGCTTCGACGATGACCGTGGCACCGCCGTCGATGGTGAGCTCGACCGGCTTGCGGTTGCATAGATTAAGCAGCGCATCGCAGGTGGCGCGACCCTCGGCCTTGGAGCCGCCGGTCAGATGATGCACGCCGCCCAGCGACAGCATCTGCGAGCCATATTCGCCTGTCGTGACATGGCCGATTGCCTCACCCGCCGCGCGGACCGTGGCAGTCTCGGGACCAAGGTGGCGGTCGGTGTCGATCTTCACCTTGACGCCGCAGTAGGAGAAGATGCCCTCGGTGACGACGGTGACGAGATCGACGCCTTCGACCTCCTGGCTGACGATGAAAGGCGCAGGCTTGTAGTCGGGATAGGTGGTGCCGGCGCCGATCGCGGTGACGAAACGGCGGCCGGTGTTGACCAGTTCGCCGTCCCATTCTTCGCCCTCGGCGACAAAAGGCACAACCACAGCGCCGGTCTCGGCCGCATGGTCGAGGATGGTCAGCGGATCCATCCGCACGATCCTGCCGCCGACATTGCCGTAGCGATCACAAGCGCCGGTGCGGCCGTCTGATATATAGCACATGACCGGGCAGGCATCGCAGCGGATCTTTTCCGCCACTTGCTTCTCGCCGGGATCGTGGGTTTCGAAGCGTTCGGCTAGCTCGCTCATCGGCCCGCCTCCTTGTCGCGGATCGCAGCGCGGATGCGACTCGGCGTCGCCGGAATTTTGGTGACCAGGACGCCGGTGGCATGGCGGATGGCATTGAGGATCGCGGGCGCCGTCGGGATCAGCACATGCTCGCCCAAGCCCTTGGCGCCAAAGGGTCCTTCCGGATCCGGAACTTCGATCAGGATGGTCTCGATCGGCGGCACGTCGCCGATGGTCGGGATGAGATAGTCGTGCAGATTCTCGGTGCGACCGGGAATGTACTCCTCCATCAGCGCCATGCCGATGCCTTGCGCGATGCCGCCCTCGATCTGGCCTTCGGCGAGCAGCGGATTGATCGCCTTGCCGACATCATGCGCGGCGGTGATCTTGATCAGCTTCACCGTGCCGAGCTTGAGGTCGACCTCGAGTTCGGCGATCTGTGCGCCATAGCCGTAGACGGCATAGGGCTTGCCCTGGCCCTTGGCGTCGAGCGGCAGCGTCGGCGGGTCGTAGCTTTCCTCGGCACGGAAGACGAAGCCGTCAGCATCGGCCTTCAGCGTGGACAGATCGATATGCCGCGTCGCTTCGCCCTCGCGGATGACCAGGCTTGTGCCATCCAGAGCGATCGCTGCCTTCTCCGACACATTGGCGAAGCGCAGCATGATCTCGCGCAAGGCGCCGCCGGCCTTTTCGGCGGCCTTGCCAGTGACGAAGGTCTGGCGCGAAGCAGACGTCTTGCCGGCATCGGGCGTGATCGCCGTGTCGGCGCTTTTCAGCCGGAATTTTTCGAGCGGCAAGCCAACCGCGTCGGCGCAGATCTGGGCAATGACCGTGTTCGAGCCTTGCCCGATATCGACGGCACCCTGATGCAGGACGACGTCGCCGGTGGCGGAGATGCCGACTCTGATGGTCGATGGATTTGGCAGCGAGGTGTTGCCACAGCCATACCAGCAGGAGGCGACGCCGACGCCACGTTTCCTGCTGTCATTGGCACTGTTGAATTTTTCGGCATCGGCAAGCGCGCGCGTCCAATGCGGCCGCAACGCTTCGAGGCACTCGGCAATGCCAACGCCTGCTTCCAGCCTCTGTCCGGTAACCGTTTCGGAGCCGTTACGAAGACAGTTTTTCAGGCGAAAATCGAGCCGGTCCAGCCCAAGCTTTTCGGACAGCTCGTCATAGAGTGTTTCCTGCATGATCGTCGCCTGCGGCACGCCGAAACCGCGGAAGGCGCCGGAGATCGGGCCATTTGTGTGGATGGCGCGGCCTTCGGCACGGTAATTCGGCGTCGCATAGGGACCGGAGGCGTGCACCGGCACGCGGTTGGCGACGGTCGGGCCCCAACTCGCATAGGCGCCGGTGTTGAAATCGCCTGCGAAGACCATGCCGGTGACGCGGCCATCGGCATCGGCGCCGATCGTTGCCTTCATCTCGGCGGGATGACGCTTGGTGGTCGAGATCATCGATTCGTTGCGGGTATAGGCGAGTGCAGCCGGCCGCCCGGTCTTCATCGCGACCAAGCCGATCAGCGGCTGCAACGAGACGTCGAGCTTGGAACCGAAGCCGCCGCCGGTGGCTGTCGGCACGATACGCACCTTGTCAGCGGCAAGGCCAAGCACTTTTGCCACGTCGTCGCGATCCATGTAGGGCGCCTGCGTGCAGGCGACGACGACGAGCGTGCCGCCATCCATATAGGCATGGCCGGCTTCCGGCTCGATATAGGCGTGCTCGACATAGGAGGTATCGATGGCGCCGGAAACCACGAAAGCCGCGCCGGAAAGCGCGGCTTCGGGGTCACCGCGCTCGACGAAGCCAGTGGTGAGCAGGTTTGCCGGCCGGTTCTCGTGGATCAGTTGCGCGCCGCCGGCTTGCGCCTCGCAAGGCTGCAGAAGGTATGGCAACTCGGTCCAACGAACAGGAAAATCCGAAAGATCGAGATCGAGGATGGCCTCGCGCTCGCCGGCAACCAGCGCCACTGCCTCGCCGCGAAAGCGCGAAAAGCCTTCGGCCAGCGCCGGCTGGTCGGCAAAAGGCGCAATGACGCCGAAGCTGTTCTTTCCCGGAATGTCGGCAGCGGTGAAGACGCCGACGATGCCGGGACGGGTTTTCACCCAGGCGTCGAGATCGCCGAAGGCGAAGCGGGCGTGATGATGCGGCGAGCGCACCACCAGCACCGCCAGCGCATCGGCCGGGAAGGAATCCCCGCCGAATTTTTCGCCGCCGGTGACTTTCGGCAGGCCGTCGAGCCTGATCGGAGAGGAGCCTACAGCATGGCCTGAGATTGGCATTCTGCGGTCAAGGTCGAGATCGAGCCGCTGAAGTTGGTGCTGCCCCTCACCCTTACCCTCTCCCCGTGAAAGACGGGGAGAGGGGGACGCCAGCGCTGGAGCTTCGTCCTTCTCCCCGTCACTGTACGGGGAGAAGGTGCCGGCAGGCGGATGAGGGGCAATGCCGTCCGTCGATAGTTCGCTCGCGAACCGTCCAGCATCCATCACCGCCGCAACGATCTTCCGGTACCCGGTGCAGCGGCACAGGACGCCGCCCAGCGCATCCTGGACTTCGGTTTCGCTCGGGTTCGGCTCCCTGTCCAGCAGCGCGGTTGCCGCGATTAACAGGCCGGGCGTGCAGATGCCGCATTGCGCGGCGCCATGGTCGAGGAACGAAGCTTGCAGCGCCGACAATCTGCCATTGGCGAGCCCTTCGACCGTGGTCACCACGGTGCCAGCGGCAGAAGCCACTGACATGAGGCAGGCGCAGACGGGTTCGCCGTCGACAAGCACCGTGCAGGCGCCGCAGTCGCCGGCGTCGCAGCCGATCTTGGTGCCGGTCAGGCGCAATTCGTCGCGCAGCACCGAAGAGAGACGACGAACCGGCGGCACGCAGACAGAAACGGCGGCGCCGTTGACCTCGAAGGCGATGTCGGCCCGCTCCATGCTCATGCCAGGCTGAGCTTTGCTCATGCCGCCACCGCCTTGTCATTCGATGCGTGACCCGCGGCATCAAGCACGGCGCGGGCGACGATCTCGCGCACGGCGTCCAGCCGGTATTCGGCGCTGCCGCGGACGTCGCCGATCGGCGACAGCTCGTCCATCGGCGCGGACTGGATCGCAGTGACGAGGGCGTGGTCAACCGGGAGGCCGCGCAAGGCTGCTTCGACACTTGCAAGACGTTTGGTGACCGCTGAACAGGAGCCGACGGCGACGGCAGCGTTGCCGACGATGCCGTCCTCAACGGTCAGACGGGCGGCCGCCATGGCTATGGAAATGACGAGATAGCGACGGGCGCCGAGTTTCACGAAAGCCGACGTGCCGGCGGAGGCGTTTTTCGGCACGCGGATGGCGGTGACCATTTCGCCCGGCTGCAGTTCCGTGCGGCGGTTTCCCAGGATGAATTTTTTCAGCGGCAGATGGCGGGCCATCGCTGCCGAGCGCAGCTCGACCTCGGCGTCGAGAATGAGCAACGCCGGCACGCCGTCGGCGGCCGGAGAGGCATTGCAGAGATTGCCGGCGATGGAGGCGACGTTCTGGATCTGCACGGAGCCGACTTCCCGCGCCGCCTGCTTCAGCGCATCGAACGCCGCCGGCAGCGGATGACGGACAAGATCGGTCCAGGTCGTGCGCGCGCCGATGACCCAATGGTCCTCGGTTTCGGCGATACCGCGCAGCGTTGCGAGACCGTTGATATCGAGGACATTCTCGCGGAAAGGCTTGGTCCCTTGTGCCGGGTAGAAATCGGTGCCGCCGGCAAGGATGCGCCACGAAGCCTCGCCAAGCAAAGCGAGCGCCTCGTCGACGGTGGTGGGTTTCGCATAACGGATCACGCTTTGCCTTCCCAGAAATAGGGATCCTTCCGGCATTCGGGCCGGTCAAATTCATTCGTATGCAAATGATATCAAGCCGACAGGAATTGTCAAAGCCAGAGTTTCGGGCCGCTCTCCGCATCGGCGCGGCGGCACGCATTTGTTATACCGTTGGAGGTTGACGCAGCCGGCCATCTGGTCGAGTTTCTGCATCCGGTCGCGTCAGCGGCATTTTTCGGTGGAACCTGGCTTCGAACACCGGATTCCACGTTTCGGCAGACTTCCGGTTCGGGTCATGCCTCCGGACAAACAAGAGGGAGGCCCATGGCCGACGAAGCGCTTGTCATCATCGACCTGCAGAACGATTTCTGCCCGGGCGGCGCGCTGGCGGTGGCCGGCGGCGACGAGATCGTGCCACTGGTCAACGACCTGATCCGGCGGACCGAGCATGTCGTGCTGACGCAGGACTGGCATCCCGCCGGCCATTCGAGCTTTGCCTCCAGTCATCCCGGCAAGCAGCCGTTCGAGACCATCGAGATGCCTTACGGCCAGCAGACGCTTTGGCCGGACCATTGCATCCAGGGCAGCCTAGGCTCGGACTTTCACTCCGGCCTCGCCTGGACCAAGGCCGAACTGGTCATCCGCAAGGGCTTCCGGCCGGCGATCGACAGCTATTCGGCTTTCTTCGAGAACGACCATACGACGCCGACCGGCCTTGCCGGCCATCTCAGGGAGCGCGGCATCGACACGCTGACCCTGGTTGGTCTTGCGACCGATTTCTGCGTCGCCTTTTCGGCGCTCGATGCGGTCAAGCAGGGCTTCCACACAACAGTGCGGCTCGACGCCTGCCGCGGCATCAATCTCAACAGGTCCGTCGAGACGATGCTGAACCGAATGCGTGATGCCGGCGTGACGCTGGCTTGAACATCACCAATCGCATCCGACACAATTCCAGAGGGGGCCTTATGCGGTTTGCGGCGGCTTTGACGGCGGGCGCTGTGGTGGCAGTCGCAACCCTGCTTCCGGACATAGCGCTCGCAGCCGAGGCCCACGAGTTGCCAGGCGAAACAATGTCGCTGTGGTGGGCGCTTCCCTTTGCCGGCCTGCTTCTGTCGATCGCCACCGGGCCATTGCTCTTCCACCATGTCTGGGAGCACCACTACGGCAAGATCACCCTCTTCTGGGCGGCGCTTGTGGTCGTGCCGCTGGCGGTTGCGTTCGGCATGCCTTCGGCCACGGAAGCGGTACTGCATGCGCTGCTCACCGAATATATGTCGTTCATCATTCTTCTGTTTGCGCTGTTCACCATTTCGGGCGGCATCCTCGTCGCCGGCAACATCCATGGCACGCCGCTGGTGAATGCCGGACTGCTGCTGATCGGGGCGATGCTCGCCTCGGTCATCGGGACGACCGGCGCCTCGATGATCCTGATCCGGCCGATCCTGCGCGCCAACGACAATCGGCCGTTCAACGCCCATGTCGTCATCTTCTTCATTTTCCTGGTGTCCAACATCGGCGGCTCGCTGACGCCGCTCGGCGACCCGCCGCTGTTCGTCGGCTTCCTGCGCGGCGTCGATTTCTTCTGGACCACCACCAATCTCTATCAGGAGACACTGTTCGTCGGCGGCCTGGTGCTGGCCGTCTTCCTGGCCATGGACATGGTCCTGCACCGCCGCGAGGCCGGCGCGCCGAAGATCAAGGATCCGACACCGGATGCGAAGGTGCGCATCCGAGGCCTGGCCAACATCCCGCTGCTGGCCGGGGTGATCGGCGCGATCCTGCTTTCCGCGACCTGGAAGCCAGGCCTGGCTTTCTCCGTCCAGGGCGTGAGCCTTGAACTGCAGAACCTCGTGCGCGACGCCATCATCCTGGCGCTTGCTTTCCTTTCGCTAGCGGTCTCGCACAAGAGCCACAGGCAGGCGAACAACTTCCACTGGGAGCCGATCGCCGAAGTGGCGAAACTGTTTGCCGGCATCTTCATTTGCATCGTGCCGGTCATCGCCATTCTCAGGGCCGGCCCCGACGGCGCGCTGGCGCCGCTGGTCTCGCTTGTCAGCTCGCCCGCGGGCGAGCCCAACGACCTTGCGTATTTCTGGATGACCGGAGCGCTGTCATCCTTCCTCGACAATGCGCCGACCTATCTGGTGTTCTTCGAGCTCGCCGGCGGCGATCCGCAGCATCTGATGACCACGTTCGCCTCGACGCTGGCGGCGATCTCGGCCGGAGCAGTGTTCATGGGCGCCAACACCTATATCGGCAATGCACCGAACTTCATGGTCTACGCAATTGCCAGGCATCGCGGCGTGAAGATGCCGGGCTTCTTCGGCTACATGGCATGGTCGGGCGCCGTGCTGATCCCGATATTTCTGCTTGCCGGCTTTATGTTCTTCGGGTGACTACCCTACTCCGACATAGCGGCGGACCGCCGACGGATCGGCGCGGAGTTCCTCGACATCGACGGTCTCGCGGTTGCGGCCGTTCTCGATGAACGAGACCCGGTCGGCGACGGACAGCACCGCATCGACCCGCTGCTCGACCAGGATCGTCGAGACGCCAAGGTCGCGCAGCTTCGACACCGTCTCACGGATTTTTGCGATCATCGACGGCATCAACCCTTCGGTCGGCTCGTCGAGCAGAAGCACCTGCGGTTCGAGACACAGTGCCCGCGCCATGGCCAGCATCTGCTGCTCGCCGCCCGACAGCGTGCCGGAGCGCTGCCTGAGCCGCTGGCGCAGCAGCGGGAAAAGGTCGAGCACGTTTTCGCGCGTCGTCTTGCCCTTGCCGCGAGCCATCAGGCCGATCTCGATATTTTCCGCCACCGTCATCTCGGCGAACAACCGCCGGCCCTGCGGCACATAGGCGACGCCTGCCTTCGGCACGTCGTGCGCCGGCAGACCGGTCAATTCCTTGCCTTCGAGCCTGATCGAGCCGGCGCGTGAGGGAACGAGGCCCATGATCGCCTTCAGCGTCGTCGTCTTGCCGGCGCCGTTGCGGCCAAACAGGCAAAGCACTTCGCCCTTGTTCAGCACGAGGTCGAGACCGTAGAGCACCTGGACCTCGCCGTAGAAGCAGTCGAGCCCAGAGATGGTCAGTGCTTCAGACCGTGTTTCAGTCATGGGGTCGTCCCCAAATAGGCAGCCTGCACCTCGGCATTGGCGCGGACCTGCTCGGGCGTGCCTTCGGCCAGGATCTTGCCGGCGTTGAAGACGGTGATACGGTCGGCAAGCTGCATGACCACCGGCATGTTGTGTTCGATCAGAAGCACGGTGGCGCTTTTGGCGATCTCGCGCACCAGCCCGATGAAGTTGTCGATCTCGCTGTCGGCCAGCCCCTGCGTCGGCTCGTCGAGGATCAGCAGGCGCGGCTTCAGCGCCAGCCCCATCGCCACTTCGAGCAGGCGCTGATGGCCATAGGACAATTGCCCGGCCGGCATGTGGGCGCGGTCGGCAAGGCCGGTGCGCTCCAGCGCCGCCATGACGCCGGCATGGACGGCGCCTTTCGAGCGGCCATCGGTCAGCGTGCGCTGCACCGGCAGCGCGACGTTGTCGTAGGCGGTGAGATTGGCAAAGACGCTGGTAATCTGGAAGGTGTAGGCGATGCCAAGGCGGACCCTGGCGTAGGCCGGCAGGTTGGTGATGTCGGCGCCGTCGAAGACGATCATGCCCGACGATGGCTGGATGCGGCCGCTGACCAGGCTGACGAAGGTGGTCTTGCCGGCGCCGTTGGGGCCGATGACGGCGCGGATCTCGCCCGGCATGAGGGCAAAATCGACGCCATCGACGGCACGCAGGCCACCGAAATTGCGGGACAGACCTTTGGTCGTCAGCAGCGGCATCATGGCAGCCATCCGAGCCAACGCTGGCGGATGGTGCCGAGAATGCCCTTGGGGAAGAACAACACCAGCAGGATGAGGGCGATGCCGACGATCAGCAGGTAGGCTGAGGTGTAGCCGCTGGTGATGTCAACGACATAGTACATGAACAGCGTGCCGATCAGCGGACCGAGCGTGGTGGCAGCACCGCCGAGCAGCACCCAGAGCAGGGGCAGGATGGAATATTGCACCGAGGCGAAAGTCGAGCCGACATAACCGAACAGCAGCGCGTAGGCGGCGCCCGAGGCCGCACAGATGGTGCCGGAGACGACGACCGCGGCGAGCTTGTTGGAAAACGTGTCGTAGCCGAGCATTTTGGTCCGCTCCTCGTTCTCGCGGATAGCGACCAGCACACGGCCATACCTGGAGCGGACGACGGCGAGCGTCACCAGCAGCACGATCGAGAACAGTGCGAGCGCGCTCATGTAGCGCACGGTCGGATTGGTGAGGCCGAGCGACGTGCTGCCCAAGACGAGGACACGCGCCGACTGCGGCACCACCAGGCCCTGGTCACCGCCGGTCCAGGACGCGAAATAGAGAATTATGAGATAGAACACCTGCGCGAACATCATGGTGACGATCATGAAGGCGACGCCAGAAGTGCGAAGCGCCAGGACGCCGATGATGAGCGCAAGAAGCGCGCCGCAGGCAAGCCCGGCGGCGAAGGCGGCAGGCACGCTCCAGCCGAGATGGATGACGGCAAGGCCTGCGCCATAGAGCCCGGCCGAAAAGAACATGGCGTGGCCGAGGCTGAGCAGCCCGACATAGCCGAATAGCATGTTGTAGCCCATGGCGAAGACCGCCAGCACCATGATGCGGGCGAGCAGCCCGTGATGATATTCCGGCAGGACGAAGCTTAGGGCGAACAGCAGGGCGATGACGCCCAGATGCAACGCATAGGCTTTTGCCGGTGAAACCTCCTTCATCGCGATGCCGTCCCGAACAGACCTTGCGGCCGGAACACCAGCACCATGGCAACCAGCAGCGTGGCGATGATCTTGGCCAGCGTCGGCGAGAAGAACACCGAGATGATGCCGTCCGACAGGCCGATCAGCACGGCGGCGACAACCGTGCCGCGCAGCGAGCCGAGCCCGCCGATGATGACGACGATGAAGGACAGCAGCAGCGGATCCTGCCCCATCAGATAATGCGCCTGGCTGATCGGCACGATCAGCACCGCGGCCACCGCCGCCAGCATGGCGCCGAGCGCGAAGACGCCGGCATAGACGCGGTCGACCGGGATGCCGAAGGCCTGCGCGGTCTCGCTGTCATATTGCGTGGCGCGCATGACGAGGCCGATTTTCGTGCGCGTCAGCACGAACCACGTTGCGACAAGCAGAAGCGCGGACGCGGCGATGATCGACAACTTGTAGCCGGAGTAGCCGAACCACGGCAGAAGGATGCGGTAGCTGAAGGGCGGCTCCACCGGCCGTGCCTCCGGACCATAAAAGGTCAGCGCCAGTTGCTGGATGATGTAGAGCATGCCGATGGTGGCGACGATGGTGGCTTCCGGATTGTAATTCAGCCGGCGCAGCACCAGCCGTTCGGCGACCAAGGCGATCAGGCCGACGATCAGCGGCGCCAGCACCAGGGCGGCCAGGAAGCCAAGTGACGGATGGCCTGATATCGCCGTGGAGATCGCCCAGGCAAGCACCGCGCCCAGCATGAAGAACTCGCCATGAGCGACATTGACGACTCGCATGACGCCGAACACCAGCGACAGGCCAAGCGCCGTCAGCGCCAGCACAGCTGAGGTGACGAGGCCTTCGAGGGCAGCGAGGAGGAGGTGGGGTCCGAAGTGCATCGGTTATATGCCCATGGCCGGTGCGAGGCGCACCCCCCTCTGTCCTGCCGGCCATCTCCCCCTCAAGGGGGGAGATCGGCTGGCATCATCGGTTTCGCCAATCGCCAAAGTCGGTAGGCAGCCGCCTTCGTACGAACTGCCAATCTCCCCCCTTGAGGGGGAGATGTCCGGCAGGACAGAGGGGGGTGACTTGGCTCCCACGCTCACAGACAAAGCCGTGTCTAGAGCGGCTGGGTCGTGTAATCCCCTTCCGGCTCGTAGAGGCCGTCCTCGATCTTGGTCTTGTGGACGACATTCAGCCGGCCGCCTTCGACCTTCGAAATGTTCTGGATGCCAAAGCACTGATGGATCTTGCCGTTGAAGGTCTTCGGTCCTTGCGGATGCTCGGGGCCTTCGGCGAACTCGGTCAAGGCTTCGGTCGCCTCGACCAGCTTGGCGCGGTCTTCCGGACCCTTGTAGCCGGCATCCTCCATGGCCTTCTTGACGACATAGAGCGTTTCCCAGCAGCCGAACATGTGGGCGGCGGTGGACACGTCCTTGGGATCACCGACGGCAGCGCCATTGTCGTCGATGCCGACGGCGGCGCGATAGGCCTTCTGCGCGGCGGAGTCGTCAGGCTGCGCGTAGCGCGGCGAGCCTTCCCAGAAATGGCTGCCGTCGAGGAATTCCAGGCCGGGGCTGTTGATGTCGGTGGCCTCGAGCGAATCGATGAAGCCGAACAGCTGCGGCCGGTTGGAGCCGTAGAATTCGCCGAGTTCCTTGACGAAGGTGAGCACCGCCGGGCCGACCATGACGTGGTAGATCACCTCGGTCTCGGCCGGGATCTGCGGAAAATATTTGGTGAAGGACGATTCCGTCGGCGGGATGGCGATCTGGGCGATGACCTCGGCGCCTTGCGCCTTCAGTGCCGGCGGCAGGTAGTCGCGATGATCGTAGCCGAAGGCGAAATCGGGAAAAATCTGTGTCACCTTCTTGCCGGCGTTCGTCGCGATCCATGGCGCCATCGACTGGATCTGGCTCTTCACGTCGGTGATGCCGGGCTGGAAGACGTAGCGGTTGAGCTTGGTCGAGGCGACGTGGTGGCCTTCGCTGACGACAAAATAGGGCATCTTGGCTTCGCCGGCGGCGGGCGCCGAGCCGATGACGACATGCGAAAACAGCGTGCCGTAGACGATGTCGGTCTTGTGCTGGGTGGCGAACTTGCCGACCACTTCGGCGCCTCGGCCGGGATCGGTGCCGTCATCCTCGATGATGACCTCGACCGGCCGGCCGTTGATGCCGCCGGCTTCGTTGATCGCCTTGACCGCAGCGGCGGTGGTCTTTTCATACCAGCGGCCATAGGCGGCGCCAATGCCGGTGCGGTGGGACTGGAAGCCGATCTTTATCGGCGCCGAACTCTGCGCCTGGCTGTAACGCACGAACCCAGGCGCGACGGCGAGGCCGGCGCCCGCGGCCAACCCCTTCAGCGCGGTGCGGCGGGTGAGACCGGTTTTGGAGAGATCGAAAAACCCATTCTTGTCAGTCACGGCAGTTCCCCTTGTTTTTTGAGTTTTGACCAATGGCTGTAGCGAGGTGGACCACTCTTAATAAGAGGGCCGAAATTGCATGTGTACAAACTAAATCACCAAAGCCCTGATGTGGCAAGCGGGCTTTCCCTGGGGATTAATCGACGCCATCGAGCCGGGCTTTTGTCTCATCCGGCCGCCGGCGTGGCAAGCAACCACAGGCCGAAGACCGTATAGGCGATCATCAGCACGGTGAGCGGAAACTGGCTGAGCGTGGCGCGGGCGGGAACCGGGTGCAGTCGCCAGGCGAGGCCATGCGCGACGAGCACGGCGAGCATGTGACCGGCGATGATGACGCCGGCCTGGAGATTCCACAGCCACCACGCCGAACCGGCGCCGGCGACCACGCCGGCTTCGATCTGCATATCGGCGGTGCCGAACAGGTTCCAGCCCAGCGCAAACGGGTCGGAAAGCGCAGCCACCGCATATTGGCCATCGACCAGCAGCGCTGTCAGATAATGCGCGACATGATAGGCAAGCGCGATCGGCACGATCGACCAGACCAGCAGCCCGGCGGCCTGACTGAGGGAATGCTCGCTTCCGGCCAGGCGCTGGCCGAGGACAATTGCAAGAATGAATGCGGCTGCAAGCAAGACGAACGTCAGCACGAGACCGAAGGTGCCGATGCCGATCACCGCCGTGCGGCCGGGAAACTCCAGCGGATTGATGCCGAACAGGCCGAGCCAGAAGAAGGTTTTCGACAGGCCGTCGAAGGAGACCGACGACAACGCAAGCAACAAGAAAGCGAGGCCACTGGGCGACAGCGGCGCGGCATTGCTGAGCTTGGCGCCCGGCCAGCACAGACTGAGCCGGCCGTCTTCATTGCGCTCGACTTCATTGCGCTCGACGACGGCGAAGCGCGCAATCATGGCGAAGAAGACGGCCAGGAACTCGCCTCGCCGGCTCCAGTCGCGGTAGCCGAACACCAGCATGGCGGCAAAGCTCAGCAGCCAATAGAAGCCGGCGGCCCAGGCCAACCGTGCCGGATCGTCGGGCGCCGGGTCGATCAGCTCGAACCAGGCGAAGGCGAAGAACAGCGCGACGGCCGGCCAGCAGCCGAGCCAAGGGGGCGGGCGCCATGTCCGCCGCTTGCCGAACAGGTGTGAGATGACACGCCAAGGCCCGTACCAGGGGTTCAGCCAGGACCAGAGATTGCCGAACAGGCCCTGCAGCGAGGCCAGCCCGACCCAGAGCAGCGTCCAGATGGTGAGGGGCAACGGGTTGGAGAGCGGATCGCGGCTGCCGAACAGGCCGGCCGCGACAAGAATTGCAAAGCCGGCAAAGGATATCAGACTGACGATAGTCCGTGCGCCGTCGCCGAATGCGAAAAGCGGCAGGCGCCGCCGCCAGAGGCGGTTGATGGAGTCCGGCGGCAGCAGCGCCAGAACGAGGAAGCTGGCGGCGACCGCGAGCGCACCACCGGCGACGTAGTAGCCGGTGGGGAGGAGCAGGACGTGGCCGCGGTCGGAGGCGTGGGCGAAGGCGGGGGTGGGCGAGACGAAACACAGGGCTGCAAGCAATAGAGCCAGCGAAAGACGACGGCGCTTTACGGCGCCCCCCTCTGTCCTGCCGGACATCTCCCCCACTTGGGGGGAGATCGGCAGTTCGCTCGATCGGCGCCTTCCATGCGACGTTGGAGATTGGCGAAGGTGTAGATGACAGCCAATCTCCCCCCTCGTGGGGGAGATGTCCGGCAGGACAGAGGGCGGCGCGAAGGAACTCATACTGTGCAAGAGTTCCCTCACCCTCACACCTTGACCAGCTGCTCCACGCGGTCTTTCTCGCCAAAGATCCTGATGTAACGCTCGATCTCCTTCTCGTCGCCGGTCGCCTTGGCCGGGTTGTCGGAGAGCTTGACCGCCGGGCGGCCATTGGCCTCGGTGACCTTGCAGACCAGCGAGATGGCGTCGAGCCGGTTGGTGTCGGTCGGCGCGCAGCCCTCGAAATCATTGGTCAGGTTGGTGCCCCAGCCGAACGACATGCGCACCTTGCCGTGGAAATGGCGGTAGGTTTCCTCGATGGTCTCGACCTCGAGACCGTCGGAGAAGATCAGCAGCTTCTGCCTGGGGTCCTTGCCCTTTTCGCGCCACCAGGAAAGGATCTTTTCGCCGCCTTCGATCGGCGGCGCGCTGTCGGGGCGAAAACCGGTCCAGTCGGCGATCCACTCCGGCGCATCACGCAGGAACGCCGCGGTGCCGAAGGTGTCCGGCAGCACGATCAGCAAATTGCCGCCATAATAGCGCTGCCAGTCCTGCAGCACCTTGTAGGGCGACTGTTTCAGTTCCTTTTCCGAATTGGCGAGCGCGGCGAACACCATCGGCAGTTCATGCGCGTTGGTACCGAGCGCTTCGAGGTCGTTGTCCATGGCGAGCAGCACGTTGGAGGTGCCGGTGAAAGCCTCGCCGATGCCTTCCTTGAGCGCCTCGACGCACCAGCGCTGCCACAGGAAAGAATGGCGGCGGCGTGTGCCGAAATCCGAAATGCGGATATCGGGCAGCGCTTTCAGCCGCTCGGTCTTGGCCCACATCTTGGCCTTGGCGCGGGCATAGAGCACGTCGAGCGCAAAAGGTCCGAACGCCCGCATGGCCGCGCGTGAACGAAGCTCATTAATGATTGCGAGCGCCGGGATCTCCCACAGCGTCGTGTACATCCACGGACCGCTGAAGCTCAATTCGTACTGGCCATCGCGCTTGGAAAGCTCGTATTCCGGCAGTTGGAAATCTTCGAGCCAGGCGAGGAACTCCGGCTCGAATATCTGCTTGCGGCCATAGAAGGTGTTGCCGCCAAGCCAGATCATCTCCTTCTTGGAGAAGCGCAAGGTGCGGGCATGGTCGAGCTGATCACGCAGTTCCGCCTCGTCGATCTCGTCAGCAAGGCGGACCGAGGTGGTGCGGTTGATCAGTGAGAAGGTGGCATCGACCTTGGGATACATGCCCCAGATCATCTGCAGCATCAGCAGCTTGTAGAAATCGGTGTCGAGCAGGCTGCGGACGATCGGGTCGAGCTTCCAGGTGTGGTTGTAGACGCGCCGCGCTATATCGGTCTTAGTCATGTCTCGATGCCGCCTTCACTGCTCGCTTCCTGCGGAAGCCTCTTAGCATTGAATTTTTGAATGCGCTTCCCGCTTTGCGGGCTGGCCCGACAAAAAGAGAGCCGGCGGCATGTATGCGGCTTCGGCAATTGCAGCCTCAGGACGCGGTTTTGTTGCCGACCACTCGCAGCGCCGGGCGCTTCCTGCGGATGCCGATGCGGCCCGCCACCGGCGCATCGGCGCGGCCGTCAGCCTGCTCCTTTTCGGCAAACAGCCAGTCGATGAACAGCTGCACGATCGGCGCCGACCTCATCTCGTTGCGACAGACGACGTAGAAATCGTCGACCGCCGGCACCGACAGGCTGAACGGCGCGACAAGCAGCCCCCTGGCGAGCAGCCCGCTTGCCGTCACTGTATCGCCAAGCGCCACGCCATGACCATGAACCGCAGCCTCGCTCGCCATGCGCGCGTCGCCGAGATGATGGCGGCGGCCGCGCTCCAGGTCCAGCGCGTCGGCGGCGGCCAGCCAGGTGTGCCATTCACGGCCGTCGTCGCCATGCAGGAAGACATGATCGGCGAGATCGCGCACGGTGCGGATCGGACGGTTGTTGATCAGCGTCGGACTGACCACCGGGAACAGCTCGAGGCCCGACCATTTGCGCATCCAGCAATCGGTCCAGCTGCCGTCGCCATAGTGCACGCAGATGTCGATATGCGGCGCGCGGATGTCCTTGGCGTCATTGGATGGGATCAGCGTCAGCCTGATATCAGGGTATTGCGAGGTGAAGCTGCCGAGCCGCGGGATCATCCACAGCAGCAGCAGCGCCGGCACACAAGACACCGACAAGGCGCCGGTGCTCGCCGGCCTGGTCATGCGCTGCGTGGCGGCAGCGATGCCGTCGAAGGCGGTCGACACTGCCGGCAGCAATTCGGCGCCGTGCGGCGTCAGCTTCACCCGCTGACCGGCGCGCTCGAACAGCTTGACGCCAAGCGATTGTTCGAGCGCCTTGATCTGATGGCTGATGGCGCCATGGGTGACGTTCAACTCAGCTGCCGCCTTGGTCAGCGAGGCGTGACGCGCCGTCGCCTCGAAGGCCCGCAATGGATTCAAAGGTGGCAGACGCTTGGCCATCAGATTCCCGCTGGAGCACGATCCCGAGAAGTGGGACCCGGTTTTCGGACAAGGTCGTGCTCAACATTGATGTGAGATTTCCTCACAGCGAAGACCCTAACAATATCAATTGATTTTTCAATGCGGCTACAAGACACTTTGCCCGGGAACAGTATCAAGACCTGAAATGCGCAGGCAGCCGGCGGGATGGCGACCGTCATTGATGGCCGCACTGCGCCAGCCATGGAGGACCGACATGGGTTATAACAGCGGCAAGCTCGAAGCGTTGCGTCGCAAATATG
Organism: Mesorhizobium mediterraneum; assembly: GCF_002284565.1. Lineage (GTDB taxonomy): Bacteria > Pseudomonadota > Alphaproteobacteria > Rhizobiales > Rhizobiaceae > Mesorhizobium > Mesorhizobium mediterraneum. Next base: position 368,995 of record NZ_NPKI01000015.1, read on the forward strand.
GCGAAAGCCATGGCGGCGAGATGTTCGACCCGAAATTCCGGAAGGTCGCCGACAAAATCTTTTCCAAGAGCGGCACGCGGCTGGCGCCCTATTCCGGCATCCCGACCTTCCTCGCCGCGCCCTACCGGCAAATTGCCGCCGACAATCCGGATTTCGGCGATCTGCAGGTGGCGATGATCGGCGTGCCGATGGACCTCGGCGTCACCAACCGGCCGGGCGCCCGCTTCGGGCCAAGGGCGCTGCGCGCCATCGAGCGCATCGGGCCCTACAATCATGTGCTGGAATGCGCCCCGACGCATGAGCTGAAGGTGGCCGACATCGGTGACGTGCCGTTCCAGAGCCGCTACCGGCTAGAAACCAGCCATGACGACATCGAGCGCCGCACCAACCAGATCGTCGACGCCGGCGTCATTCCGCTTTCGGTCGGCGGCGATCATTCGATCAGCCATCCGATCCTGAAGGCCGTCGGCAAAAAGGCGCCGGTCGGCATGATCCACATCGACGCCCATTGCGACACCAGCGGCCTGTTCGACATGACCAAGTTCCATCATGGCGGGCCGTTCCGCAACGCGGTGCTGGAGGGCGTGCTCGACCCGACCCGCACTATCCAGATCGGCATCCGCGGCTCGGCCGAATATCTATGGGAGTTCACCTACGAATCCGGCATGACCGTCGTGCATGCCGAAGAGGTGACCGGCCTCGGCGTCCCCGCCATCATCGAGAAGGCGCGAAAAATCGTCGGCGACGGGCCGACCTATGTGTCCTTCGACATCGACAGCGTCGATCCGGCCTTCGCGCCGGGCACCGGCACGCCGGAAGTCGGCGGGCTGACGACGCGGGAAGTGCTTGAACTGCTGCGCGGCCTGAAGGGCCTCAACATTGTCGGCGGCGACGTCGTAGAGGTGGCGCCGCAATATGACGCGACCACCAACACGGCACATGCCGGCGTGCAGGTGCTGTTCGAAATCCTCAGCCTGATGGTCTTCAGCCCGGCGATAACAGGCAAGGGAGCCTGAGGGGAGCCCGACACCAATCCAAGGCGACCGCCGCGCTGGAGCCGGCGGCCGCATTCAAACAAAACAAGCTTCCAGCAGGGGAACGACAATGACATTTCAAATGAAGATCAAATCATCCATCGCCGCCGCGCTGATGCTCGCCGGTTTTGGTCTCGCCACCCAAGCCGCCAATGCCGACGCGGTCGATGACATCACCAAGGCCGGCGCCATCAATGTCGGCATTTTCTCCGACTTTCCGCCCTTCTCCTCGGCCAGTGCCGATATGAGCATCAAAGGCTATGACATCGACGTGGCGCAGTTCATCGCCGACCAGCTCAAGGTCAAGCTCAATTTGGTCAGCGTGACCGGCCAGAACCGCATCCCGTATCTTACCGACAAGCGCGTCGATATCCTGATGAGCGTCGGCTACTCCAAGGAGCGTGAGCAGGTGATCGATTTCGCCGCCGCCTATGCACCCTATTATATCGCCGTGATTGGCCCGGCCGCGCTCAAGGTCGAAGGCAAGGACGACCTCGCCGACAAGTCGATCGCCGTCAACCGCGGCACGCTGGAAGATACGTCGCTTACCGAGGCAGCACCCGCCTCGGCCGATATCCGCCGTTTCGACAACTATAATTCCGTCATCCAGGCCTTCATCTCGGGCCAGACCCAGCTGATGGTCGTCGGCAACGACGTCGGCGCTCAGGTGCTCGCCCGCCAAGAGGCGCTGAAGCCGGAGCAGAAGTTCCAGCTCCTCACCTCACCCTCGCATATCGGCCTCAACAAGAACGAGGACCGCCTGAAGCAGGCCGTCAACGACGCGATCGCCAAGATGCTGGCCGACGGCAAGCTGGACGAAAGCTCGAAGGCCTGGCTCAAGACGCCGCTCAATCCCGACAACCTCAAGGATTGATTCCTAGGTCAGGACCTATCATGGGCTACAGCCTCGACTTCGGCTGGCTTGCCGATGCGACAGGCGCGATCGCGCGAGGGGCGGCCACGACGATCCTCTTGATCGCCGTGACCACGCTCGCGGGAACGCTCCTCAGCATCCTCGGCGCGGCGGGGCGGCGAAACGGCCCCCTGCTGCTCAAGCGGGCGATCGGCGTCTATGTCGAAATTATCAGGAACACGCCGTTCCTGGTGCAGCTGTTCTTCATCTTCTTTGGGCTGCCCAGCATCGGCATAAGGCTCGATCCGGTGCTGGCCGCCATGCTGGCGATGACGCTTAATATGGCGGCCTACACGATCGAGATCGTCGGCGCCGGGCTCGACGCCGTGCCGCGTGGGCAGACGGAAGCGGCCCTGGCGCTTGGCCTCCGGCCGCGCCAGGTCTTCGTCAAGATCGTGCTGCCGCAGGCGCTCAAGGTGATCTTTCCGGCGTTGACCAGCCAGATCGTCATCATGATGCTGGAGTCCGCCGTCGTGTCGCAGATCGCGGTGCGTGAGCTGACCTACGAGGCCGACATGCTGCAGGCGCGCACCTTCCGCGCTTTCGAGACCTATTTCGTGGTGACAATGGTCTATCTCGTCCTGTCGATGGGGCTGCGCCGGCTGCTGGTCAGCGGCGGCCGCCGCGCTCTGGGAGCCGGCGTGTCATGATCGAATTCACCTTCTGGGATATCGTCCGCAACCTTCTGCTCGCCGCCCGCTGGACGGTGCTTCTGTCATTGGCGGCCTTCGTCGGCGGCGGCGTGGTCGGCATGGTCGTGCTGTTCTTCCGCATCGCCAAGAACAAGTGGAGCCGGCGAATGGCTTCGGGCTACATCGCGCTTTTCCAGGGAACGCCGCTGCTCATGCAGCTCTTCCTGATGTTCTTTGGCCTGCCGATGCTGGGCTTGCGTATCGAACCGTGGACCGCCGCCGCATTTGGTCTCACCTTCTTCGCCAGCGCCTATCTCGCCGAAATCTGGCGCGGCGGCGTCGATGCGCTGCCGCGCGGCCAGTGGGATGCGGGCGCCAGCCTCGGCCTTCATTATCTGCAGGAACTCAGGCTGATCATCCTGCCGCAGGCGTTTTCTATCACCCGCGCGCCGACCGTCGGTTTCCTGGTGCAGTTGATCAAGTCGACCGCGCTGACCTCAATCATCGGTTTCGAGGAACTGGTCAGGACATCCAACGCCATCAACAATGCGACCTTCGAGCCGTTCACCGTGTATGGGCTGGTCGCTTTGATCTTCTTCATCATGTGCTTCCCGCTGACGCAATACGCACGTTCGCTTGAACGACGGGCAACTAAAAACTAGGACGCCGGTTCTGCGACTAGCGCTCGGATGCCTCCTTAACCGTGTTTCCGGTCACCTCTTCGGAGCTATCTCCTTGTTGGAAGAAGAGTTCTGTGTACTCTCCACATACTTTAGGAAGGGCTTGGGGATGAGAATTGCAATGTTCGTCGCGTTGGCAGCGACGGTGGCCGGATGCGCGATCTCTCCGGTCGACTATGGAGCGTCGCTTTCGAAGCAAGACCAGAAATGGGCGTCGCCGGGATGCCAGCAAGCCCGCATGGAGGCCTCGGACTACGACGCTCGCGAAAAAAAGCAGCCGGGTTGGGGGACCGGCGTCTTTCTTGGCCCGTACGGATTAGGGCTCGCAGCAGCCATCAAGGAGCACCAGCAGAAGCAACGAAAATTGTTCGCCCGCGAGGTGCACCTGCGGTGCTCAAGTCTTCCACTGCCAACGGAGTTGCAACGCGATTTAAGCCCCCAGGCCGCGAGTGCAAATCAGACGAAATACCCATAGACGTCACGACCCGCGCTCCTTCGTGACGGTGCCGCTTTCATCAATGCCCAAAGGAGATCGGCGGCGCGATCCTGTCCCGCCGCAGCCAGCGCGCCAAAAGCAGCGCCGCCACCACCGCCAATCCCAACGACAGGCCGATCCAGATGCCGACGCCGTTGAGCCCGGAATGGAAGGCCAGCAGCACGCCGAGCGGCAGGCCGATGCCCCAATAGCCGATCGCGGCATAGATCATCGGCACCGTGGTGTCGTGCAGGCCGCGCAGCATGCCGGCGGCCACGGCCTGCGCTCCGTCGAAAATCTGGAACAGCGCGGCAAAGGCCAGGAACGACACGGCAAGCCCGATCACCCTGGCATTGGCCGGGTTACCGAGGTCGATGAAAGCGCTGATCAGCAATTGCGGCCACAGGATCATCGCCAATCCCATCAGCGCCATGAAGGAGACGCCGATGACAAAGGCGGTCCAGCCGGCGCGGGAGACACCTTCCGCATCGCTGGCGCCATGGGCCAGCCCGACGCGCACCGTCGCCGCCTGGTTCAGGCCAAGCGGCACCATGAAGGAGATCGATGCGATCTGGATGGCAATGGCATGCGCCGCGAGCGAGTCCGCATCGATCAGGCCCATGAGAAGCGCCGCAGCATTGAAGATCGTCACCTCGAACGCCAGGAGGCCGGCGATCGGCAGGCCGAGCCGCAGCAGGCCCTTGAAGCGCGGCCAGTCGGCCCGCCAGAAGCGCCCGAACAGACGGTAGCGGCGAAACTTCGGCTCAAGCATCACCACCGCCGCCATGCCGACGAACATCAGCATGCTCGACAGCGTGGTGGCGAGGCCGGAGCCGGCAATACCCATCGAAGGAATGCCGAGATTGCCGAACATGAACACCCAGTTGAAGAGGGCGTTGCAGGCGACGGCAACGAAGACGATGACCAGCGCCCAGCCCGGCCGCTCCAGCGCCGAGATGAACGAGCGCAGGACGATGTACCCGTAGAAGGGCAGCACCGCCCATTCGAGCCAGCGCAGGTAGATGCCGGCCTGATGCGCGAGCGCCGGCTCCTGGCCCATGGCCAGCAACACGGCCTCGCCGTGCCAGAGAAAGATCCAGATCGGAATGCAGATGAGGATCGCCAGCCACAGGCCCTGGCGCACGGTGCGGCGTAGGTCGCGCACCGAATGACGACGGCGGCCGAGCTCGGTGGCGATCATTGGCGAGGTCGCCAGCATCAGGCCGAGCCCGAAGATCAGCGGCATGAAATAGAGGTTGGCGCCGAGGGCGCCGCTGGCCAGCGTGTCCGGACCCAGCCGTCCCATCATCATGACGTCGGTGGCAGTCATCGCGGTCTGGCCGAGATTGGTGAGCACCATCGGCCAGGCGAGCGCCAGCGTCGCCCTGATTTCCTGACGCCAAAGGTTTTCCGGCGCGCGAGCGCCGGCTTCGATCGCAGACATTTTTTCGCCTATCCGATTGCGGCGCGTCGGCTAAAGCCGGAAGCCACGTCTCAGCGCGGAAAATGGCCGTGATCGGCCCGGATTCCGCATTAACCGCATGGCTTGTCTACGAAATGGGCAGCTATGGCAAGAGGCTGACGCGGGGAAGGGTTAAGCCAGCAAAGTCGCAGAGGTCTCAATCATGCCTATTGGCGCGCCTATTGGAGAAAGCATGGAAGCCACTATAGTTTGCGTTGTGGCCAATCCGACACCGGCAGGCGGCGTACAGATTTCATCGAAAGGCATGCGGATGAGCGCGTTTCTCGAAATCTATCTGGTTCGGCATGGCGAGACGGAATGGAGCGCCTCCGGAAAGCACACCGGCCTGACCGACATACCGTTGACGCCTGCCGGCGAGGAGGCGGCCGGGCGGATCGCTGAGCGGTTGCAGGGCCTTTCGTTCCAGGCTGTCTGGTCGAGCCCGTCTCAGCGCGCCTTCAAGACTTGCACGCTGGCCGGCTTCGGCTCGGCCTGCGTGAAGCTGGCCGATCTGGCGGAATGGGATTACGGCGCTTACGAGGGCCTGACCACCAAGCAGATCCTCATCGAGCGTCCAGGCTGGCGTCTCTTTCGCGACGGCTGCCCAAGCGGCGAAGCGGCGCAGGATGTCGGCGCGAGGGCGGACCGGATCGTCAACCAACTGCGCGAGGTCGGCGGCAATGTCCTGGTTTTCTCAAGCGCTCATTTCCTGCGGGTGCTGGCCGCGCGCTGGCTCGGCCTGCCGCCGCAAGATGGCGCCCTCTTCGTCCTGGATACCGCCAGCATAAGCGTGCTCGGCTACGAGCACGACCTCGGCGAACCGATTGTCCGGCGCTGGAACCAGAGATAGCAGACGCATTGCACGCTGTTCTATCTGATCGCGTCCAGCGCCTGCCTCTGCCGATGCATCTCCAAAAACACGCGGTAGTCGCGATCGAACCGGCCGGCGGCAGCCGGATTCGACGCCCGCTTCCTGCCGCCCTGCTGCATGGCGACGCAAGCGGCGTTCAGATCGGGGAAAAGCCCGGCGGCGGTGGCCGCGACCATGCCGGTGCCGAGCAGCACCGCCTCGTCGGCGAGCGGCTCGACCACCGTGCAGCCGGTGGCGTCGGCGTAAAGCTCCATCAGCAGCGGGTTCTTGGTGTGCCCGCCGGTGACATGCAGCGTGTCGATCAGATAGCCGTTCTCGTTCAGTGCCTCCAGCACATGGCGCACGCCGAGCGCGATGCCGACGGCGGTGCGCCAATAGAGCTTGCACAGGCTGTCGAATGAGGAATCCAGCGTCAGTCCGCTGATGACGCCGACCGCATGCGGATCGGCGAGTGGCGAGCGGTTGCCGTGGAAATCCGGCAGCACATGCAGCCTTGCCGCAAGGTTCTGCCCCTCGACGGCGCGCAACTCGGCGACACGCCGGGCGATCCTGGCGTGCATGGCGGCGTCCGGCTCACCGCCGGCGCCATGCCAGCGGATGATATGGTCGAGCAGCGCGCCGGTGGCCGATTGACCGCCTTCCGACAGCCAAAGCTTGGGAAGGCCCGCCCCATAGTAAGGACCCCAGACGCCGGCAAAGGGTTGCGGATCGGGCGACATCGCCATGACGCAGCTCGACGTGCCGGCGATCAGCGCCAGATGGCGGCCGATATTGGCTTCGTCGCCGGCAAAGCCGCCGAGGACGCCAAGCGCGCCGGCATAGGCATCAATGACGCCGGCGCCGACCCGGCATTTTTCGGTCAAGCCAAGCTCAGCTGCAGCTTCCGCGCTCAGCCGGCCGATATCGGTGCCGACCGGGCTGGCCTTGTCAGGCAGATTGCCATGCTCGAAAAGGTCGCCAAGGCCGACGGCTTCGAAGAAGCTGCGCCGCCAGCCGGTTTCCTCATGCGCCAGATAGGTCCACTTGGCGGTCAGCGTGCACTGCGAACGGGCAAGCGAGCCGGTCGCCTTCCAGGTGAGAAAGTCGGTGAGGTCGAATAAATAGCCGGCTTCATTCCATGTTCCGGGCAGGTTGCGCTTCAGCCACATCAGCTTCGGCGTCGCCATTTCCGGCGACATGACGCCGCCAATATAGTCGAGCACGGCATGGCCGCTTTCGGTGCATTCATCCGCCTCGGCAATGGCGCGGTGATCGAGCCAGACGACGGTGTCCCAGCGCCTTTCGCCCGACACCGACACGCTGAGCTGGCCACCATCCCTGCCCCGCACCACGAGCGAGCAGGTGGCATCGAAGGAGATGCCAACGATATTCTCCGGCGCCACGCCGGCCTTTTCGCGGGCGGCGCGCACCGCAACGCAGACCGCCGACCAGATATCTTGCGAATCATGTTCGGCGTGATCCGCCTTCGGCCGGTTCATGACGATCGGGTGCTCGGCGCGACCGAGCAAGGTGCCTCCGGTGTCGAGAATGCCCGCGCGGGCGCTCCCGGTGCCGACATCGACCGCGCAAACGAAACTTTTCGTCAAGGTGTTCCTGCTCTCGCTCCCAGGCCTGCAATCAGATCAGGCAATTGCAGCATGTCAGCGAATATAAAGTCCGGCTCACTCGACGCAAGCCGCGCTTTCAGTGCCGGGTTGCCAGTATGTGAGCCGCCGGTGAAGGCAAGGACGCGCATGCCTGCCGCCCGTGCCGCCTCGATGCCGGCGGGGCTGTCCTCGATGACCAGACAATTTTGCGGGATTGCTCCCATTTTGGCGGCTGCGTGGAGAAAAAGGTCCGGCGCCGGCTTGCCCCGCGCGACCATGGCGGCGCTGAACAGATGCGGCTCCAAGAGCTCGAGCAGCCCGGTGACGTCGAGCGCATAACGGATGCGGTCCAGCGTGCCGGAGGAGGCGACGCAGCATGGCAGCCCGAGCCTCGCCAGAACCTGCCCGATGCCGGGGATCGGTTTCAGCTCCTCGCGAAACTTGCGCATCAGCTCGACACGCATCCCGGTCAGATGCTGGTCGGTGATATCAATCCCGAAGTCGCTAAGAAGAATTTCGCGAACGCTTTTCATGCTCTTGCCGAGAAAATGCTCATAGGCGAGCTCCTCGCTGACATCACCGCCTGCGAGCGTGATCATGCCAAGCAGCGCCGCGACGGACAGCGTCTCGCTGTCGACCAGCACGCCGTCGCAGTCGAAGATGACCAGATCAGGCGTCATTGCAGGGCCTTCATGGGCGAGACTTCATGGGCAGCCGATTTTAGAGCTGGCCGGCGAGGTAGCGCGTCAGTGTCGCACGCGCGCCGTCGGCCCAGAGCGCCTTGAGCGCATTGACAAAGGCTTCGACAAACGCCGCCGCGCGGCCGACATCGCCATAGATGTCCTCCATGGCAAGCCAGGCGGCAGGCGCATCCTTTGCCGCCCTGGCGGTCGTCTGCAGCCGGTCCCAGCTCGGATCGTTGGGTTCGATGACGGCGCCGCTATCCGTCGTGCCGAAGCAGTAGCGGCACCAGAGCGCCGATTCCAGCGCTAGGCCGGTGACGCCCTTGCCGGCTTTCAGCCGGTCGGCGATGGTCGGGATGATAAATTTCGGCTGCCGGTTGGAGCCATCGAGACAAAGCCTGCGGATCGTGTCGCCGATCTTCGGATTGGAGAAGCGGTGCTCGATGAGTTGATAATAGTCCTCCAGCACGGTGTCCGGCACCGGCGGCACGGTCGGGATGATCTCGTCGTGCTCCAGTCTGTCGAGAAAGCCGCGCACTAGCGGCTCCCACATTGCCTCGTGGACGAAATGGATGTCCATCAGTCCGGCCGGATAGGCGATGGTCGCATGGCCGCCATTGAGGATGCGGATCTTCATCAGCTCGTAGGGCGCAACATCGCTGACGAACTGCACGCCGACCTTTTCCAACGGCGGGCGGCCGTCGGTGAAATGGTCCTCCAGCACCCATTGCTTGAACGGCTCGCAGAACACCGGCCAGTTGTCTTCAAGGCCGAACTCGCTCGACAGAATGCCGCGCTCGCGGTCGGTGGTGGCCGGCGTGATGCGGTCGACCATGCCATTGGGAAAGGCGACTTTCTCGCTCACCCAGTTTGCCAGATCCTCGTCGATCAGCCGCGCGAGACCAACGACGCCGTCAGACGTGACATGGCCGTTGTGGGGAATGTTGTCGCAAGACATGACCGTGAAGGGCACGATGCCGTTGTCGCGGCGGCGGATCAGCCCGGCAAGGATGATGCCGAAGACGGTCTTCGGCGTAGCGCCCGGCTCAGCATCGGCGACAATGTCGGGATGGGTTGGATTGAACACGCCGGACGCCGGATCGATGAAGTAGCCGCCTTCGGTGATGGTCAGAGAAACGATCCTTATCGCCGGATCGGCGAGCCGTTCGATGATCGCCGCCGCGTCGCCCGGCATCAGGAAATCGACCATGACGCCGGTGACGCGGGCGCTCATATGACCACTGTCCTGCTCGACCACGGTGGTCAGCCAGTCCTGTTCCTGCAGCTTGCCGCGGCCGACCTTCTCGCCCTCGAAGACGCCGGCGCCGACCAGTGCCCAGTCGTGGCCAACGCCCGAATTGAACAGATCGTCGAGATAGACTGCCTGATGCGAGCGGTGGAAATTGCCGACGCCGAAATGCAGGATGCCGGCTTTGAGCGCGGCGCGATCGTATTTCGGGCCGGCAACCTTGGGCGGAAGCTTGGCGAGGATGGAAGACGAGAGTTTCACGGCCATTTGCTTTTTATCCTGGGCGGGACGGCTCTTCTCCCCGTGGAGGAAACGGGGAGAAGAGCGCCTTCGCCCCCCTCAACTCATCCACTGGCCACCGTCGACATTGTAGGTCTGGGCGACGATGTACTCGGCGTCCTCGCTTGCCAGGAACACCGCCATGCCGGTGAGGTCTTGCGCCGTGCCCATGCGGCCATAAGGCACCGCCTCGCCGACCAGCCGCTTCTTCTCGCCTTTCGGCCGGTTCTCGTACTTGGCGAACAGGGAATCGACATGATCCCAGTGCTCGCCGTCGACGACGCCCGGCGCGATGGCATTGACGTTGATGCGGTGCTTGATCAGATCGAGCCCAGCGGACTGGGTGAGCGAGATGACGGCGGCCTTGGTGGCGCAATAGACGCCAACCAGCGCCTCGCCGCGGCGCCCGGCCTGGCTCGCCATGTTGATGATCTTGCCGCCCTTGCCCCGGGCGATCATCGAGCGGGCGGCTGCCTGCAGCATGAACAGCGTGCCGGCGACATTGACGGAAAACAGACGATCGTAACTCGCTTTGGTGATCTCGACGATCGGCGCCAGGTCGAACAAAGCGGCGTTGTTGATCAGGATGTCCAGCCCGCCGGTCCTTGTCTCGACCGCTTTCACCGCCGCCTCGATCGAAGCGAGGTCGGTGACGTCGAGCTTGACCGCATAGGCTTTCGCACCGATCTCGGAAGCCGTCTTTTCCGCAGCTTCGAGATTGATGTCGCCGATCGCAACCGTGGCGCCCTCGCGCGCAAAGGCTTCGGCGAACGCCCTGCCGATGCCGCGCGCCGAACCGGTGATCAGCGCCGATTTACCCTCGAGCCTCATTGCATCATGGCCTTTCCGTCGGCGCCGAAGCGGTGCAGCTTGGCCTTGTCCGGAGTCAGATAGATCGTGTCGCCGTGATCGACGGACAGTTCGCCGTCGGCGCGCACAGTCAGCGGACCGACGCCGTCCGCTTGCACGTGCAAAAATGTATCGGAGCCAAGGTGCTCGGCGACACCGACCGTGGCCTTCCAGTCACCCGTTGTCGTTGAAATGTTCATATGCTCCGGACGGATACCGACGGTCCTGGCGCCGTACTTGGCCGCCGGCGCGCCTTCGATCAGGTTCATCTTCGGCGAGCCGATGAAGCCCGCGACGAACAGGTTCTTCGGCGTCTTGTAGAGTTCCATCGGCGAGCCGACCTGCTCGACATTGCCGGCATTGAGCACGACGATCTTGTCGGCCATGGTCATCGCCTCGACCTGGTCGTGGGTGACGTAAACCATCGTCGTCTTGAGCTGATGATGCAGCTCACTGATTTCCAGCCGCATGGTGCCGCGCAGGGCCGCGTCGAGGTTGGACAAAGGTTCGTCGAACAGGAAGGCCGAAGGCTGGCGCACGATGGCGCGGCCGATGGCGACGCGCTGGCGCTGACCGCCGGAGAGCTGCCCGGGGCGGCGTTCGAGATAGTTGGTGAGATTCAAGATGCGCGCCGCGTCCTTCACCTTCCTGTCGATGGTCGCCTGGTCCTCTCCTGCCATCTTCAGCGGAAAGGCGATGTTCTTGGCCACCGTCATATGCGGGTAGAGCGCATAGGACTGGAACACCATGGCCAGCTTGCGCTTGGCCGGTGCCTCGCCGGTCACGTCGCGGCCGTCGATGTTGATGGTGCCGGCGGTGGTGTCCTCCAGCCCGGCGATCAGCCGCAGCAGCGTGGACTTGCCGCAGCCCGACGGGCCGACGAAGACGACGAACTCGCCGTTCTCGATGACCAGATCGATGCCCGGAATGATGATCGTCGACCCGAAGGACTTGGAGACGTTCTTGAGCGTGATGTTTCCCATGGTTTCCTCCCCGAGGGGTTATTTTTCGTCTGATGCTTCAGGCAATGTCCGTCACTTCACGGCGCCAAAGGTCAGGCCGCGCACCAGCTGCTTCTGGCTGAACCAGCCCATGATCAGGATCGGCGCGATCGCCAGCGTCGAGGCCGCCGACAGCTTGGCCCAGAACAACCCTTGAGGGCTTGAGAAGGAGCTGATGAAGGCGGTGAGGGGTGCTGCCTCGGTGGTGGTCAGCCGGATCGTCCAGAACGCCTCGTTCCACGCCAGGATGATGTTGAGCAGCATCGTCGAGGCGATGCCCGGCACCGCCATCGGCGTCAGCACATAGACGATCTCGTTCCAGAGCGAGGCGCCGTCCATGCGCGCCGCTTCCAATATCTCGCCGGGGATCTCGCGGAAATAGGTGTAGAGCATCCACACCACGATCGGCAGGTTGATCAGCATCAGCATGATCATCAGGCCGATGCGGCTGTCGAGCAATCCGGTATCGCGGAAGATCAGGTAGATCGGGAACAGCACGGCAACCGCCGGCATCATCTTGGTGGAAAGCATCCACATCAGGATGTCCTTGGTCCACTTGCCCGGCGAGAACGCCATCGACCATGCCGCCGGTATGGCGACAAGCAAGGCCAGAATGGTCGAGCCGACCGACAGGAATACCGAGTTGAGGAAGAACTTGAAGTAGCCGCTCTGCGCCTCGACCGCGGTATAGCTCTCCGTGGTTCCCGACGGAAACAGGTTGAAGCCCTGGATGGCCTCCTGCTCCGACTTGAACGAGGTGATGATCGTATACAGGATCGGGAAGAAGACCAGCAGGGCGACGATCCAGGCGGCCGCGGTCGCAATCGTCTTGTGCTGGGTGCTGACTGCACGTGCCATGGTCAGGTCCTCCCGTATCGGCGATGTTGGCGGCAGGGTCGACCCCCACTCCGGTTTGCTGCGCAAACCACCTCTCCCCCGATCGACGGGGTAGAGGAAGGGCGCGGCTTCGATGCAGGCGTTTCCTCTCCCCCGGGCAGGGGGAGAGGTGTCCCGCGTAGCGGGACGGAGTGGGGGTGGTTCAGCGCACGCAGCATCGTTTCCTCCCTATTTGTCCAGGTTCTTGCCGACCGCGCGCATGGCGAAGAAGGCGACGATGTTGGCGAGAATGACGGCGAGGATACCGCCGGCGGATGCTTGGCCGATTTTGAACTCCAGCAGCGCCTTCTGGTAGACGAGGAAGGGCAGGTTGGTGGAGGCGTAACCGGGGCCGCCATTGGTGGTGACGAGGATCTCGGCATAGACCGACAGCAGGAAGATCGTCTGGATCAGGATGACGACGGTGATGGCGCGCGACATGTGCGGCAGCGTCAGATAGATGAAGCGGCTGATGAAGCCGGCCCCGTCCATCTCGGCGGCCTCTTTCTGCTCGCCGTCTAACGACTGCAGCGAGGTCAAAAGAATCAATGTCGCAAATGGCAGCCACTGCCAGGCGACGATGATGATGATCGCCAGCATGGGATATTGCCCGAACCAGTCGATCGGCTGCCCGCCGAAGAAGCGCGCAATATCGGCAAAGACGCCGTATTGCGGATGCATGATCATGTTCTTCCAGACCAGCGCTGCCACCGGCGGCATGACGAAGAACGGCGAGATGACGAGGATGCGGACGATGCCCTGTCCCCATATCGGCTGATCGAGCAGGAGGGCCAGCAGGATGCCGCCGATCACCGTGATCAAAAGCACGCTGACCACGAGGATAAGCGTGTTGAGGATCGACTGCAGGAATGCCGGGTTTGAATAGAAGAGCGCGTAGTTCGAGAAGCCGACGAACCCGTCGCGGATCGGGTTGAGCGGGTTGTACTGCTGGAAGGAGAACCACAGGGTGAACGCCAGCGGCACGATCATCCAGACGAACAGCAGCACCACGGATGGCGCCATCATGAAGCGGGCAAGCGAACGGGTCTGCTGAGTAGCCATGACGGTCACCCTTCAAAGGTCAGCCAAATTTTCGAAAGTGTGAAGGTGGCCGCCCGAACTGGGATTCGGGCGGCCCCTTTGCCGGCCATGATAGGCAACCGGCGTTCGGCACCGGGAGGAGCCTTACTGGATATAACCGCCCTCGGTCATCGTCGCGGTGGCAGCGTCCTGCGCCTGCTTCAAGGCGTCGTCGACGCTCGTCTGGCCGGCGAGTGCCGCCGAGAACAGCTGGCCGACAGTCGTGCCAAGGCCCTGGAACTCGGGGATGGCGACGAACTGGACGCCGACATAGGGCACCGGCTTGACGGTCGGATGCGTCGGATCGGCGGCGTTGATCGAGTCCAGCGTCATCTTGGCGAAGGGCGCCGCCTTCTGGTATTCGGGGTTGTTGTAGAGTGAAGTGCGCGTTCCGGGCGGAACATTGGCCCAGCCTTCCTTCGATGCGACGAGCTCGGCATAGGCTTTGCTGGTTGCCCAGGAGACGAATTTCTGAGCGGCGTCAGCCTTCTGCGTGCCGGCTGGAATGGCCAGCGACCAGGCCCACAGCCAGTTGCCGCGCTTGCCAAGCCCGTTGTCGGGAGCAAGCGCATAACCGACCTTGTCTGCGACTGTTGAGTTCTTCGGGTCGGAGACGAAGGACGCGGCGACGGTGGCGTCGATCCACATGCCGCACTTGCCCTGCTGGAACAGCGCCAGGTTTTCGTTGAAGCCGTTCGAAGACGCGCCCTCGGGGCCATTGGCCTTCATCAGGTCGACATAGAACTGCAGCGTGTTCTTCCACTCGGGCTGGTCGAACTGCGGCTTCCAGTTCTCATCGAACCAGCGTGCGCCGAAGGAGTTCGACATGGCGGTCAGGAAGGCCATGTTCTCGCCCCAGCCGGCCTTGCCGCGCAGGCAGACACCGTTCACGCCGCTAGCGCGATCCGTCATCTTGTCGGCGGCTTGCTTGATGAAGTCCCAGGTCGGCGCGTCGGGCATGGTCAGCCCGGCCTTCTCCATCAGGTCCTTGCGGTACATGACGAAGGAGCTTTCGCCGTAAAACGGCGCTGCGTAAAGGGTGCCGTCGACCGACAGGCCGCCGGCGATCGCCGGGATGATGTCCTTGACGTCATAGTCGTCGCCGAGCTTGTCGAGCGGCAGCAGCCAGCTCTGCTTGGCCCAGATCGGAACCTCGTAGGTGCCGATGGTCATCACGTCGTACTGGCCACCCTTGGTGGCGATGTCGGTGGTGACGCGCTCGCGCAGCACGTTCTCCTCGAGCGTGACCCACTGGAGCTGGATGTCGGGGTTCTTGGCGGTGAAGTCGTCGGTCAGCTTCTGCATGCGGACCATATCGCCATTGTTGACAGTGGCGATGGTGATGGATTCGGCATGCGCGGCGAACGCAAAAGCGCTGGCCGACAACAGACCCAGGGTGAGCGTGCGAAGTTTCATCAAATTCCTCCCATAGACCAAGCTGAGCATTTGCCTTGGCTATGGGCAATTACTCACTCTCCGTGAATTATGTCAAGCCGGATTCGTTGCTGCAGCGCAGCACGCAGCCTCGTGCGGGATTCGGTTCCGGACGGTTTGAATAAGCTTGCCGGCGCCCCAGACCTCGGGTTTTCGGCGCGGCGTATCGACCTATTGGCCGGCGATCTCAGCCAGGATCCATTCGCGAAAAGCGCGGATCTTCGGCACGTTGCGCCGCGCCTGGGGATAGACCAGCCAATAGGCATGGCCGTCGTCGCCGACCAGATCGAACGGCTGGATCAGGCGGCCATCGGCAAGCTCGGCGTTGAAAAGCGCGGCCGTCACGATCGCCACGCCCTGCCCGGCGATCGCGGCGTTGGCCTCGTAGGCCTGCGCACCCATGCTGGAGCCGGGGCGCTTGGCCAATTCCTCGACCGGCAGGCCGGCGGCGATAAACCAGTCCCGCCACCAGATGTCGCCGGGGTCGAGGATCGGCAGGCGCAACAGATCGGCAGGCTCCTTCACCCCGCCAATGGACGCCGCGAGTTTCGGGCTCAGCATCGGCGTGAAATCCGCATTGAAAAGCTTGTGCACTTCCACGCCCGGCCAGTTTCCCCCGCCTGAACGGATGGCGATGTCGATATCCTCGCGGGTGAAGTCGACCACGCGGTTCGATGTGTCGAGGCGAACCGCCAGCGACGGGTGCGCGACCTGAAACGAGCCGAGATGCCGCGCCAGCCAATTCGAGGCAAAGGTCAGCAGCGTCGAGACACAGAGCACCCCATCGGCGCCGCTGCGCGCGGCAGCATATGCTCCGCCCAACAGGGCGAACGCCTCGCTGACCGCAGGCGCCATGCGTTGCCCCGCCTCGGTCAGCACGATCTGCCTTGGCCGGCGCAAGAACAGAGGCGCGCCGACGCGCTCCTCCAGGAGCTTGATCTGATAGCTCGCCGCCGCCTGCGTCATGCCAAGCTCGCCGGCGGCCTTGGTGAAGGAAAGATGCCGCGCCACCGCCTCGAACACGCGGATCGCCTGAAGCGGAGGGAGTTGGGAGACCTGCCGTGACTTGAGTTCAGGCATAAGCCCTCCTTATGGGCCGTGATCGACGTTTGATTGGCAGCAAGGCGCCGTGAAGCCGATATTTGTGGTCGACGCATCAATCAGTTCAAGCATAGCGAAGGCTGACGATCATGACCACGATCCAGGAAAAGCTGTTTCTAACGCCAGGCCAAAGCTGGTTTTCGCGGCTGGCGCGCGGGCTTGCACGGCACGCGGCGAGAAAACGGGCCTATCTCGACATCAGGGAACTGCCGTCGCATCTGCAGCGCGACATGGGTTTTCTCGATGGCAACGATCCTTACGGTCGGCACAAATAGCCTTGCTGGACTTATCCCTAATCAACTGGCCGCCAGCAAAGCGGCGGCGGTCCGCTCGTCGGTGATGAGGCCGTTGACCAGCCGCCGGTTTACAGCCGCAAGGATGCCGGGCAGCTTCCGCTCGCCCATGGCGAGCGCGATCACCAGAGACTTTTCGCGCGACGGCAGCGACGCCGAAGACACCCTGTCATTGGTGATGCCCTCGATCATCCGGCCTTCGCGATCGAAGACCCAGCCGACGATCTCGGCGACGCCGCCGGCTTTCTGCAGCGCCTTCAATTCACTTTCCGAAATGAAGCCGTCTTCATAGAGCGGCGCCTTCGGGCCGAGATCGCCGATGCCGATGAACGTGACGTCGGCTTCCGCTGCAAGCGCCAGCGTCGGTTGAATCATCGGTTGGCTGAGCAGCATCTCGCGCTCCTCCGGCGAGGAGGCGATGACCGGCAACGGCATCGGGAAGGAGCGCGCCTTGACCCTGTCGGCCATGGTGAAGATGACGTTGTAGAAGGCGGCCGAGCCGTCGGGCGAGATGTTGCCGGTCAGCGACACGACCTTGTGCTGAGGGCATTCCATCGGCGGCAGCTGCTCGATTGCCGCCTTCAGCGTGCGGCCGGTGCCGATCGCCATGACGATCGGCGTCGGCGACCGCAGCCGCCGTTCAATCTCGGCCGCCGCCGCCTCGGCGACGCCGATGATGGTCGAGGAGGAAGCAGGATCGCTCGGCACCACCTCGACCAGATCGAGCGCGAAGCGCGATTTCAGTCGCGCCGCGAGATCGAGGCAATTGGCGATCGGGTGGTCGACGCGCACCTTGATCAGCCCTTCCGACACCGCCAGCGACACAAGCCGCTGCGCCGTCTGCCGTGAGATGCCGAGCGTCGAGGCGATCTGGTCCTGCGTGTTGCCGGCGACATAATAGAGCCAGCCGGCGCGTGCCGCGTCGTCCAGCCTGTTGCTGCCGCTGTCCTGCCGGGAATTCAACTTGCTGCCTCCCTGCCCCGAGCATCAAGGCGGGGGCGCTTTACTTTTAAGGGGGAATGCGCTTGTGCGCAATTGCCTATCACCAGAGCAATTGCTTAGGTGAACTGCCCGAGGCGCCTGTGGTGCTTAGAGTGGATGATCGTAGCCAAGCAATTTTTGAAGTCCCGCAATGTCCGTGCAGTCAGGCGCGGCGGTTTATCTCCCGACGCAAACCCTTTAAGGGATTCAGACAAAGGAGCCTCGCATGACGCCGAAAGCGGTTTTCTGGGACATGGACGGCACGCTGGTCGATAGCGAGCCGTTGCACGAGGCGGCGCTGGTGGCGGCGCTGCACAGCGTCGGCATCGCGGCGCCGGCCAACCTGCATGAGCGGGTGCTGGGCATTGCCGCATGGCCGGTCTACGAGATGCTGCGCGACGAGTTCGGCCTCGACCTGCCCTTCGACGACTGGATCGTGCGCAAATACGATCACTATCTGCCGATGGCCGAGACGCTGAAGCCGCGCATCGGCGCGATCGAGATTTTTAACGAGCTGCGCGCGCTTGGCGTGGCGCAGGCGGTGGTGTCCAATTCCGACCGGCTGATCGTCGATGCCAATCTGCGCGCGGTTGGCCTCTTCTATCCCGGCATGAAGACAATCAGCCGCAATGACGTGCACGAGGGCAAGCCGCACGCCGAACCCTTCCTGCGCGCCGCTTGGCTGGCCGGTGTCGATCCGGCCGATGCCGTGGCCGTCGACGACAGCGTGACCGGCGCCACGGCGGGGCTGGCGGCGGGGATGAGGACGATCTTCTGGCCGGAGGCGCCTATGGACGGGCCGCCCGGCGCGATCGTCATCAACAGCGCCGACGAATTGCGGGCGGAGCTGGGGCTTTAAGTATCAGTTCCGGTAAACAGGCTCCTGCTCGTCGAGGATCGCCTTCAATTCAGACAGGTGCCGTTCGGCCTGGCCGGGATAGTCCTCTTGCTCCAGCGCTGCTTTTTCCGCGATTTCATCCGGCAGGACCCGCAGCGGACGGCCGGTCCACAGCGCCTTGATATAGGTCTCGGCGGCGCGCTCGAAATAGAACATGCGGTTGAAGGTGTCGGCAACGGTATCGCCGATGACCAGCACGCCATGGTTGCCCATGACCATCACCCTGACCTTCGGATCGGTAAGCAGTTGCGAGCAGCGTTCGCCCTCCTCCTCGAAGGCGAGTCCGCCATAGTGGCCGTCGACGACGTGGCGGTTGAAGAAGATCGCCGAGTTCTGGTCGATCGGCGGCAGCGTCGAGTCGGCGAGCGAGGCGAGCACCGTGGCGTGGATCGAGTGCACATGCATGACGCAACGCGCATGACGCACATTGCGATGGATGGCGCCGTGCAGGCCCCATGCCGTCGGGTCGGGCGCATTCGGGCCGGAGAGCGTATCGGGATCGTTGGCGTCGATCAGCAGCAGGTCGCTCGCCTTGATGCGCGAGAAATGCACCTGGTTGGGATTCATCAGGAATTGCGAGCCGTCAGCGTTGACGGCCAGCGAGAAATGATTGGCCACCGCCTCGTGCATGTTGAGCCGCGCCGTCCAGCGGAAGGCGCAAGCCAGATCGACGCGCTCCTCGTAGAAAGGCAGGTTGGTCAGCATTTCCTTCTGCAGGCGGGCGATGCTCATCGAAAACCTCCGTGAAAGAAGCAAGGATGCCGCGCGCCGGTGGGACGCGCAACCGGTTTCGTTTGGTGCAGGCGAGCGCCGTCGCCTTACGCCGCAGTGCTTCTGGCGGCGTCGACCCGCAGCCCGCCATGCTCGATGATGAAATCGATCACCTCCCGCAGGCCCTTGCCGCGCGACAGGTCGGTGAAGCCGAACGGCCGCTTGCCGCGCATGCGGGCAGCATCTGCCTCCATGACATCGAGATTGACGTTCACATAGGGGGCGAGATCGCTCTTGTTGATGACCAGGAAGTCGGACCGCGTGATCGCCGGTCCGCCCTTACGCGGGATCTCCTCGCCCTGGCAGACCGAGATGACGTAGAGCGTCAGATCGGCGAGGTCGGGGGAAAATGTGGCGGCGAGGTTATCGCCGCCGGATTCGATGAAGACGATGTCGAGATCGGGAAATTTCTTGGTCATCTCGGCGATCGCCTGCAGATTGATCGAGGCGTCCTCGCGGATGGCGGTGTGCGGGCAACCGCCGGTCTCGACGCCGATGATGCGATCCTCGGGCAACGCTTGGAGCCGGGCCAGCATCATGGCGTCTTCCTTGGTGTAGATATCGTTGGTGACGACGGCGATGGAAAACTCGTCGCGCAGTGACTTGCAGAGCTTTTCGGTGAGCGTGGTCTTGCCGGAGCCGACCGGGCCGCCGATGCCGATGCGAAGAGGACCATTGGCTTGGGTCATGCGGAAAACTCCGTGATGGCAAGAATGGCGAAGCCGAGCCCGATCAAAAGGCACAGCGGCGAATAATAGCGGACATCGAACCGCGCGAAAGGCTGTTCCGGCGTCAGCCGGCGCCACCAGGGCGTGAAACCGGCAATGCCGCGCCCGAGGAAGACCAGCGCGATGAGCAGCGCCGTCGCGGCAAGCCCGGTCTTGGGAAAGGGCGTGGCAAACACGCCTTCAAGCGCCATCGGCCACAGCGTCGCCAGGCCGAGGCAGGCAGCAACGGCAAAAGAAGCGAAGGGCGCCGGCATCTCGTCGACGCCGCGAAAGCCGACCACCGCGCGGGCGCAGGAGGCAGCGTCGCTGCCCGGCCAGATCCCGCCAATACCCCAATAGACATGCAGCGTGGTGATCAGCAGCAGGACGATTGAGAGAATGAAGGCAAGTACGATCATGAGCGGAACAGCCGGGAATACTGGGTTTCGTGCTTCATCGCCATGATGTCGGAGACGAAGGCGCAGCCGCCGAGATCGTCAAGCGTCGAATTGGAGGCACGGGACGCCGTTTCCAGCGCCAGCGGCTCAAAGCCGGCGAGCAGCGCGGTGGCGCCAGTCTGGCCGACGACGCCGAGCCGGATCGCCGCCTGGACGAGATTGGAAAAGAAACTCTGCAGGAAGGCCGACAGCGCGTCCTGCAGCGCGATGGCGTTGCCACCGGCAGTTGCGCCGACTGCGACGCAATAGGGGCACTCGGCCGGCAGACGGTCCAGCACCTGACACGGCCAGGCCGATGCCGCCTTCAGGAAGGCGGCACCCTGCAGCATGGTCTCGGTGTGGCGCTCGCGCGAGCCAGCCAGGGCCTCGGCGAGTGCGGCGATCTCGTCGAGATCGCCGGCTTGCCGCGCGCGCCGCCAGCTTTCGGCAAACAGCACGGCATCGTTCCAGCCCGAGCCCATCTCGACCAGCGTCTCCAGCCATGCGGCGAGGTCTTTGCTGTCGGCAACCAGTCCGTCGTGCACGGCGCGTTCGAGGCCATGGCTGTAGGAAAAGCCGCCGACCGGAAAGGAAGGCGACAGCCACGCCATCAGCCGCAACAGGGCGATGTTAGAAGGCTGGTCAGTCATGGTCGTGCGAATGGCTGTGGGAGTGCGATTCGCTATGGGCATGGGAATGCGCCTCAGCGTGGCTGTGTGCATGCGCTTCGGCATGGGCATGACCGTGACTGTGCCCAGAATAGGCGCCGCGCACCGGCTTGAACGGTTCGGAGACGTCGCGCACGGTCGCGCCCAGCCCTTCCAGCATCGCCTTGATGACATGATCGCGCAGGATGAGTATGCGTTCCGCCTCGATGGCGGCCGCCAGATGGCGGTTGCCGATATGCCAGGCGAGCTCGGTCAGATGAACATGGCTCAAGGCGCGGATGTCGTAGAGCGGCTCCTCCGCGGCGATGATCTCGACATGGCGGCCATCCTCAAGCACCAGCCGGTCGCGATCGCCCAAAGCAACCGGCTCGGGCAGGTCGACCAGTATCTTGTCGCCGCCTGAAGTCTCGATGGCGCGGCGACGCAGGTGCCGCTCGTCATGGGCAAGCACGGCCCGATCATAGGGCGTGACCGCTCCCGCTTCGCCGGCGGCAAGCACGGAGACGGCACGCGGGAATTTAGTGAAGTCGGTGCGGATATCGAGCTTCATGTAACACCTGCCTTGCAAAAAGCTTAGTCCGTTCCAGGCATCGACCCAATGCCAGCGCATGACCCCGAAATCGAATTCGATTTCGGGAAGGATCATGCGCCAAGTCAAGTTTCTACAGCGTCCTTTGCGCGTCCGAAAGGACGCGCGGGGCTGTAGTCAAACGATCGTGTCGAAGAGCCGCAGGATAAACGATATCTGGTAGACGAGGGCGGCGGCGACAAAGGCGATGTGGAAGCGGCGATCGCGGACAAGCATCGCGATGATGCAAAGCGCGACGAACACCGGCGTGCGGAACAAATATTCAACGCCGAAGCGGGCAAAATGCTCGGGCCCTTTCAGAAGCGTGTCGATCACATCGAGCAAGTAAGTCGCCGCCAGCAGGCCGAAGAACCAGGCACGGCGCGAGTAGAAAAAATCCTCGTAGCTGGTGTAGTCCAGCATCGAGTCCGGAAACAGCAGCGCGCAGAGCAGGAACAGCGTGACTGCGTAGAAGATGATGAACAGGTACTTGCCGAAGGTCCAGGTCTCGATCTGAAACAGGCCGAACTCCCACCACCAGAAATGCACCAGCATCAAGAGCACCGACACAACCCAGGCCAGATGCACCGAATAGAGCCGGTACTGTCCGGGATGCTGGACAATGCGGGCCACCCCGGACAGCAGCCGCGTGACGCCAAGCCCGATCACCATGCCCAAGATGATGCGGATGTGGGGGAATATGTCGTGGGCGTAAGGGAGTTGCTGGTTCATAAACGCCCAAGGAGGATTCGGTGCAATGGGGCTGTTTAAAGCGTCGCGGCCTAAAGGCTTAATCGCGGATAAGTTGATCCGACGACCAAGGAGCACCCGGAAAAAAATCGTGGTGGAGTATGTCTCTGATCGAATACGGGCAGTCGACAGGAAAATCCCGCTCGTTCAGACCCGTCTCGTCGGCCGTCTTTAGCCTCGCCATCCTGAATTCCCGTCCGAGCTGTTGCCCAGGATAAGCTTTCAGGCTTGGGCTTTCGTCGAGCAGGTTTTCGATCTGATATCGCTGCTCGCGGATTGTCATCAACCATCCTGCTTTACGCTTCTCGGGTTGAAATTGCCATTTGAGGAGGTGCAGTAGCAAGTTGCCCAGCCTGCTTCTGATCTCTCTTTTGTCGCTACGCCCCAAACTCTCGATCTCCTCCGCCAGATTTTCTCGATCGAGGTCGGACAGACGACCTTCGCGCAGCAGCGCGCCTTGTTCGGCGCACCACTGAGCATAGTCGGCCTCGTAGGGCGTCAATTGCTGTTTTCGAAAAATCTTGTTCATCCAGCGTATATTGCTCCAAAGGGTCCAGATTTCCAAGTTGGAAGCAAAAGATGGAGCCGATCAGGCGCTTCTCCGAAGCGTTTTCAGCGCGGCGGTTGACAATCCGTGCACAGTTTTGGGCGAGCAGCTGACAGAACGCGCGCGCTTAGCCGTCAGAGACATTTGACCAATTCATGAACTTTGGTGAAGTTGATTGGTTAGAACAAAAAGTACCTTTGTGCCATCGGCAGCACCGTGGCCGGCTCGCAGGTGAGCAATTCACCGTCGGCGCGGACCTCATAGGTTTCAGGGTCGACCTCGACATGCGGGGTGGCGTCGTTGAGCACCATCGAGTGCTTGCCGATGCCGCCGCGGGTGTTTTCGACGGCGACCATCTTTTTGTCGACGCCGAGCCTGCCGCGCAGGCCGGCATCGAGCGCGGCCTTGGAAACGAAAGTCACCGACGAATTGGTCATCGCCTTGCCATAGGCGCCGAACATCGGCCGGTAGTGCATCGGCTGCGGTGTCGGGATCGAGGCGTTGGGATCGCCCATCGGGGCGGCGGCGATCATGCCGCCGATCAGCACCATGTCAGGCTTGACGCCGAAGAAGGCCGGGTTCCACAGCACCAGATCGGCGCGCTTGCCGACCGCCACCGAGCCGATCTCGTTCGACAGGCCATGCGCGATGGCCGGGTTGATCGTGTATTTGGCGATGTAGCGGCGGACGCGGAAATTGTCGTTGTCGCCGGTTTCCTGCGGCAGCGAGCCGCGCTGGCGCTTCATCTTGTCGGCGGTCTGCCAGGTGCGGATCGCCACTTCACCGACGCGGCCCATGGCCTGGCTGTCCGACGAGATGATCGAGAAGGCGCCGATGTCCTGCAAAATGTCTTCGGCGGCGATGGTCTCCTTGCGGATACGGCTTTCAGCAAAGGCGATGTCTTCGGGGATCGACGGCGACAGATGATGGCAGACCATCAGCATGTCGAGATGCTCGGCCAGCGTGTTGACGGTGTAGGGGCGGGTCGGATTGGTCGAGGACGGGATGACGTTGGGCAGGCCGCAAACCTTGATGATGTCTGGCGCATGGCCGCCGCCGGCGCCTTCGGTGTGGAAGGCGTGGATGGTGCGGCCCTTGATGGCTGCCACCGTGTTCTCGACAAAGCCGGACTCGTTCAGCGTGTCGGTGTGGATCATTACCTGCACGTCGTAATCGTCGGCGACCGACAGGCAGCAGTCGATTGCCGCGGGCGTCGTGCCCCAGTCCTCGTGCAGCTTCAGCGAGCAGGCACCGCCCAGCACCATCTCTTCAAGCGCGGCCGGCAAGGATGCGTTGCCCTTGCCCGACAGGCCGATGTTCATCGGGAAGGCGTCGAAGGACTGGATCATGCGCGCCATATGCCACGGCCCAGGCGTGCAGGTCGTCGCCAGCGTGCCATGCGCCGGGCCGGTGCCGCCGCCGAGCATGGTGGTGATGCCTGACATCAGCGCTTCCTCGATCTGCTGCGGGCAGATGAAGTGGATATGCGCGTCGAAGCCGCCAGCGGTGAGGATCTTGCCCTCGCCGGCGATGATCTCGGTGCCGGGGCCGATAATGATGGTGACGCCGTTTTGCATATCCGGATTGCCGGCCTTGCCGATCGCGGCGATGCGGCCGTCCTTGAGACCGATGTCGGCCTTGAAGATGCCGCCCGACGCATCGACGACCAGCGCATTGGTGATGACGGTGTCGACCGCGCCTTGGGCGCGGGAAACCTGGCTCTGGCCCATGCCGTCGCGGATGACTTTGCCGCCGCCGAATTTCACCTCTTCGCCATGAAGGGTGAGATCCTTTTCGACCTCGATGAACAGCTCGGTATCGGCAAGCCGCACCTTGTCGCCGACGGTCGGGCCGTACATCTGGGCATAGGCGGCGCGGGTGATTCTAGCCATCGGCAATTGCTCCTGAAATGCGGCCCAAAATACAGCCGGTCGAAGCCCGGCCCCACATTGTCGCCATCCTATGGTCACGCAATGACCCGCTGGGCGACACTTTCCGATCCCATTTAACGTTTGAGGTGGCTGGGCCACCCCAAAACGACCGTTTGCCAATCGATGGAAAGGAAGATCCATGCGCAAAACGATACGTCTCGCAGCCGCCGCCACCCTCCTGCTCGCGACCGCTGCCAGCGCCCAGCAACAGCCTGCGCCGCAACCCGGTGAGCCGCCGGCTTCGCCCGCTCCCGCGGCGCCCGGCGCTCAGCCGGAAGTGCCGGCGATTCAGACCGTCAACGTCGTCGACATCGAAGAACTGCCCGAGGAAACGAAGACGAAGGTCAATGAAGTGATCGCCAAGCGCGGCGAGGATGGCCTGCAGAAATTGCGCAGCTCGATCGACGCGACGCCCCAGGTCAAGTCCGCGCTCGAAGCCAAAGGACTCACCTCGGCGCAAGTGATCGCCGCCAGCATGGACACCAATGGCGCGCTGACCTTGATCACCAAGAAAGCGAGCTGACGATGCGCTATGGCGGGCCGGCGCAAGGTCGGCCCGCCGCATCGGGGAGGGAACCTTCGCAGGGCAGAACACGTTTCGATTTTTTGGCGTAGAAACGAGCCTCGAAAGAGGCTCTGAGAGCGAGCGATGGCGATCACCACCTTCCCCGACACAAGATGGCTGCATATGATTGCCGCAACTGCGTTTCTCGCGGCGACCGTCCCCCAGGCCGCGCTGAATGCGCAGGGTCTTGAAGGCCCGGACACCGTCAACAGGATCATCGGCTCGGAGGTTGGCCAGGAAGAGACCAACACGGCTGTGGAGGCCGGCAAAGTCGCCACGGCGATCGACCGGACGCGTGAAAACATCGGCGCGGTGCGCAAGACCTCCAAGCTCAACAAGGTCGATATCGTGTTCCTCACCGATGCCGCGCGCACGGAAGGCGGTCCGCCGCCGGAGATCGAGACCAAGGTTAAGGAACATCAGGAAGACATTGCGGAACTGCGCAAGGAGATCGAGGCGAACGCATTGCTGTTCAACGCCATCGACTCGCGACGCGTGCTGACCGAAGACGTTCTCGCCGTGGAATTCGACGATCCCGGAAAGGTCGTCATCTACGCTGCGGCCAAGCCACCCAGCTGAGCCGGAACTGCTCGACGCCTTGGATATCACAGCGCGCCCATGATCTTCTGCTGAAACCCATAGACTTCACGCTTGCCGCCGAGCGGCACCAGCGTGACGTCGCGCTCCTGGCCGGGCTCGAAGCGCATGGCCGTGCCGGCTGCGATGTCGAGGCGCATGCCTCGCGCCTTGTCGCGATCGAATTTCAACCCCTCATTGGTCTCGAAGAAGTGATAGTGGCTGCCGACCTGGATCGGCCGGTCGCCGCTGTTGGCCACTTTCATCGTGATGGTCGGTTGGCCCTTGTTCAGTTCGATCTCGCCGCCTGCCGTGATGATTTCGCCCGGGATCATCGCCAGCCTCACAAGACGCCGAAGGCGAGGCCGGCACCGACGGCCGCACAGGCGCCGCCGGCGGCGCGCGCAAGGCCTGGGAACCTGATGCCGAGGCCAAGACCGGCAACGAGGCCGGCGGCATGGAGCAGCGCAGTGGCGACGGCAAAGCCGGCCATATAACCGAGCCCGCTGGCGTTTTCAGGCACTTCGGTGCCATGGGCGTGACCGTGGAACAGCGCAAACAGGCCGATGATGGCGACGCCGGCCGAGACGGGAAGATCGACCGCAAGCGCGACCAGCAGTCCCAGCGCCACGACCGACGCCAGTATGCCCGGTTCGATGAACGGCAACGGCACCTGCAGCATGCCGAGCGCGTCGCCCGCCAGCATGACGGCGACGAATGCGAGCGGCCATGCGACAACCGCCTTGCCGCCCTTGAGGGCCGCCCATAGCCCGACCGCGATCATCACCGTCAGGTGGTCGAGGCCGGAGAGCGGATGCATGAAGCCGGCTGACCAGGACGAGGTCGTGCAGATGCCGACATGGGCATAGGCGGGCATTGCAGCGGCGAGAAGCAGGACCGCCGAGAGGGACGTGCGTTTGATCGTTGCGGGAACCATCGATATGCCTTCCGTTGTCAGGATCGTGCCGTCACGCGGCATCGCGGGCCGGACCGCAGCCCTCGGCTTTGAAGACGCGCTTTGTCGAAGCGGGATATTTCATCAGCATCGCCGCCGGCCGAATCGGGCGCATGGAGAAATTGCCGCCGCAATTCGGGCAGGCGCCGGCCAGCACATTTGCCACGCAATCGGCGCAGAAGGTGCATTCGAAGGTGCAGATCAGCGCGTCCATTGCCTCAGGCGGCAGGTCCTTGTCGCAGCATTCACAGTTGGGTCGCAGCTCAAGCATTTTCCTCTCCTCACCTTATCGGCCTCACCTTATCGGCTCGTGCACGGTGACCAGCTTGGTGCCGTCGGGAAACGTCGCCTCGACCTGGACGTCGTGGATCATCTCGGCGATGCCCTCCATAACCTGCGCGCGGCTGACGACATGGGCGCCGGCCTCCATCAGCTCGGCGACCTGGCGGCCGTCGCGGGCGCCCTCGACGACGAAGTCGGTGATCAGCGCGATCGCCTCCGGGTGATTGAGCTTGACGCCGCGTTCGAGCCGCTTGCGCGCCACGATCGCCGCCATGGCGATGAGCAGCTTGTCCTTTTCCCTTGGCGTCAGGTTCATGCGTTTCCCTAGGATGGCTTAATCAGGAGTGGCGTAATCGGAATCAGAGTGACCATAATTTGGGCAGACCCGCCCGCCCGTTGAGCAATTCGACGAGCGGAACCAGCCGCTTGCGGAGCTGGTAGCCGTCCTCGGCAAACAGCCTCGCAAGAAGCTTGCCAGATTTCTTCACGCTCCAGACACTGGCGTCGCCCTGGCCGCCGATAATGTCCCGGGCCGGATCGAGCAAAGCCTCCACCCGCGGCGAGATCATCAGCACCGTCGCCATTGCTATGGCGCCGCCGGCCACCGCGGAACGGCCCAGAATGGCCGCAATGCCGGGCCCGATGCGGAAATCCTCGGCATGAACAAGCGCTCCGTCCTGACTGACGCGCCAGCGGTCGTGGAAGCTGCCGTGCGCCGCGCGCTCGCCCATGGCGAGGCGGCCGAAGACGGTCGCCTCGAGCACCAGCGCCTCGGCACCGGCGGCAAGCTCCAGGTCGAGCCTGCGGGCAAAGGCCGATCGATCGAAGACGATGGTTTCCTGCGGCAGCCAGGCGATACGACCGCCAGCGCCGACCGTCAGCTTCACCCGCACCTCGGCGCGATCGGATGCGGCACGGTAGATCTTCTCGCAGGCCTGGGTCGTTATGGTGGCGGAGGCGCCGGCGCCGACATCGACCTCCCAGCCAAGGCGGTCGCCGCCGGTCAACCCGCCGGCGGTGTTGATCAAGACGGCCTCGAGCGGATCGGCCGAGACGGCCGGCATGCGGATCTTGGCGGACCCATCCTGATAGAGGCGCCGAAGACGCGTGCGGTCGCCATTCCTGTCGCAGCCAAGCTGCGCCATTCCGGCGACGCGCTGGGCCGGCAGCACCGAGGTCAGGCCATGTTCGATCGTATCCACGGCGCCAACGTTAAGCACACCGGCGCCTTTGTCGATATATAGGTTGTTGCTTGACAACGTTTCGGTTTCTATAGAGGGAGCCACCTTGGTACGGTCACGCGGCGCCTGGCGGGAGGCGACGATGACGATTTTGAATCCGGGGACAAAAGGGGCGCTGATGAGTTGGCGTCGAGAAACGACAAGGTTGGGGAAGGAACCGAATGGCTGACCAGCTGGCAACGGACATCATCGAGAAGATCAAGGCTCATGCCGAGCCCGGTGGCGAAGAAATCACCACCACTACCGAATTGACCTCACTTGGCATCCATTCGCTGGAACTGACGGAGATCATCTTCGATCTCGAGGAACAGTATGGCATCGAGATCGAGATGAACACGGTCGATGCCTGGAGCAACCTGAAGAACGTCGGCGACATGGTCGAGGCGGTTCGCGCGCTGATCGCGAAAAAAGCCTGACTGAATGCACAAGCGCGTCGTCATTACCGGCATCGGCGGCATTTGCGGGCTCGGCACCAATGTGCCCGCGATCTGGGGCGAGATGCGCGCCGGCCGTTCGGCCATCGGCCCGATCGTCAATTCGGAGCTGCACGACCTGAAAATCAGGGTCGGCTGCGAAATCAAGACGCTTCCCGATCACGGCATCGACCGCAAGCAGGTCGTTTCGATGGACCGCTTCAGCCTTTTGGCGACGATCGCCGCGCGGGAGGCCGCGCAACAAGCCGGGCTGACCTCGCACGCAGCCAATACCTACAGGATGGGCGCCATCGTCGGCGTCGGCGTCTGCGGCTGGGAGGCGATCGAAGAGAGCTATCGCGCCATCCTGCTCGAAGGCAAGAATCGCACCGGGATCTTCACCGTGCCGAAAGTGATGCCGGGCGCTGCGGCCGGCCATGTCAGCATGAATCTCGGCCTGCGTGGACCGGTCTTCGGCATCACCTCGGCCTGCTCCTCGTCCAACCACGCCATTGCCTCGGCGGTCGACCAGATCAGGCTCGGCCGCGCCGATATCATGGTCGCGGGCGGCACCGATGCGCCGCTGGTCTGGGGCATCCTGAAAGGCTGGGAGGCGCTGCGGGTGCTGGCGCCCGACACGTGCCGGCCATTTTCGGCCGATCGCCAGGGCCTGGTGCTCGGCGAAGGCGCCGGCATGGCGGTTCTGGAAACCTATGAGCATGCGGTGGCGCGCGGCGCCACAATTCTCGCCGAAATTGCCGGGGTCGGCCTGTCCGGCGATGCCTCCGACATCGTTGCGCCGACCATCGAAGGGCCGGAAGCGGCGATGCGCTTTTGCCTCGTCGAGGCGGGGCTCAATCCGGAAGACATCGACTATCTCAATGCGCATGGCACCGGCACCAAGGCCAACGACCAGATCGAGACGGCGGCGATCAAGCGCGTCTTCGGCGACCATGCCCACAGGCTTTCGATCTCCTCGACCAAATCGATGCACGCCCACTGCCTCGGCGCGTCGGGCGCCCTGGAGCTGATCGCTTGCATCATGGCGATCCGCGACGGCATCGTGCCGCCGACGGCCAATTTTCGCGAGGCCGACGCCGATTGCGATCTCGACATCACGCCGAATGTGGCGCGCGAGCGCAAGGTTCGCGTCGCGATGAGCAACAGCTTCGCCTTCGGCGGCACCAATGCGGTGCTGGCGGTCAAGGCGGTCTGATCGCAGGCGGCTCACGGCTGGTTGGCCGGACACGGCGAAACTTTTCAGCCGTCATGTTGATCGGGCCGCCCGTCGCGCTTAACTCTCTGCGACCCGCCCTCCCGCGTGCGCGCAAAAATCCCGCCCAGGAGTTTTCGATGACCGACCTGTCCGCCTTTCCGATCGCCGCGCGCTGGCCGGCCAAACATCCCGAACGCATCCAGCTCTATTCGTTCCCGACGCCGAACGGGGTGAAGGTGTCGATCGCGCTGGAGGAACTCGGCCTGCCATACGAGGCGCATGCGGTGAACATCGGCAAGGACGAAAGCTGGACGCCGGAATTCCTGTCGCTGAACCCCAACGGCAAGATACCGGCGATGATCGATCCGGACGGCCCGGGCGGCAAGCCGATCGGGCTTTTCGAATCCGGCGCCATCCTGCTCTATCTCACCGACAAGACCGGCAAGCTGATCCCGGCCGACCCGGTGCGGCGTTACGAAACGATCCAGTGGGTGTTCTTCCAAATGGCCTCGATCGGGCCGATGTTCGGCCAAGTCGGCTTCTTCCACAAATTCGCCGGACGCGAGATCGCCGATAAGCGCCCGCTGGAGCGCTATCGCGACGAGTCGCGGCGGCTGATCGGCGTGCTCGAGACGAGGCTGAAGGACCGCAGTTGGATCATGGACGACGATTACACAATCGCCGATATCTCTATGCTGGGCTGGGTGCGCAATTTGATCGGCTTCTATGAAGCGCGGGAACTTGTCGGCTTCGACGACTTTTCCAATGTCGCGGCATGGCTGGAACGCGGCCTTGCCCGACCGGCCGTGCAAAAGGGCCTCAACATCCCCGCTCGGGGCTGACCGAACCGGCCGGTAGCGCAGAAAGGACGGCTCGGCCTATTTGGTTTTAGCGCCGCCCTTGCCCATGGCTGCCTTTGCCCATGACGGAAGCGGCAAGGGACGCAGCGCCCCGGGCCGCGGCGACAACCGCACCGGCCGCAACATTGGCCGTCGCCTTCACGGTGCGCATCGCGCTGTCTGCCAAGCCGCCATTTGCCGATTTCCTGGGCTTGGCGT
This sequence comes from Mesorhizobium mediterraneum, assembly GCF_002284565.1. GTDB lineage: Bacteria > Pseudomonadota > Alphaproteobacteria > Rhizobiales > Rhizobiaceae > Mesorhizobium > Mesorhizobium mediterraneum. Next base: position 400,057 of record NZ_NPKI01000015.1, read on the forward strand.
GTTTTGCCGTGGCCTTGGCAGCGCCCGGCATCACTTTCCTCGGCGCCGCCTTGCCGAAAGTAGGCTTTGCATCCTTGGAGCGGGCGGCGACCGCCGGGCCGGCGCCTGTCTTTGATTCAGTTGCCTTTGATCGAGTCGCCCTGCCCTTGCCGGGCGCAGGCTTTCTTGCCTTGGTTGCCATCGGACAGTTTCCCTTATGTCAGCATCATTGCCGTATCTGACATAACGGTCGGAAAGTCCTAAGGTTCCGGCGGGCCGTGCTGCGCATCAAGCGTGATCGCCAATCACCAGATCGGCAGGGCGGCGGCGGGCAAGCACGCGGTCGATGTTGGGCATGTCGTTGGAGGCGATCCAGGCGCGGGCGTCCTCGTCGGAGCGGCCATGCTCGTGCCATCGCTCAAGCAGCCGGCGCTCGAGCTCGGCACGCGGTACGTCGACGAAGATCGAGAAGTCGAACAGCGGCGCCAGCCGCGACCAGGGTTCCTCGTCAAGCAAGAGATAATTGCCTTCGACCAGGATGAACTTGGTATCGGCGGCGATGATCGAAGCGGCGGCACGCGACAGTTCGATGCTGCGGTCGAACACCGGAATGGCGATGTCGGGCTCGGCCGCGCGGATGCGCTTCAGCAAGGTTTCGAAGCCGGCAAAGTCGAAGGTTTCCGGAGCGCCCTTGCGCGCGCGCAGGCCGCGCCGCTCGAGCACGACGTCGTCGTAATGGAAGCCGTCCATGGGCACGATTTCGGCCGTGCCTTCCGGCAGCAGTTCATGCAGGCGGGTCGACAGCGTCGACTTGCCGGCGCCGGGAGGACCGGCGATGGCGACGACAAAACGCTGCGCCTTGCCGGCGCGCTTGAAGATGGTGGCGGCGAGATGAGCAATCTCGGACATCGGAGCCTTTCTGGCTGAGTGTTTTCGATCGCATCTTGGCGATAGTTCGCGGAAATTTCAAATCTGCACTGGTGTTAGGCGACCAAGTTGTCGAGCTTGGCGCCGCCCCTCATTGCCCTGCCGGGCATTTCTCCCCGTATAGTGACGGGGAGAAAGAGCTGGCCGCAACGTTAGCGCCCTTCCTATAACACTGGTGATTGGCGAAACCGTCGACGAGAGCGCCCCTCTCCCCGTCACTATACGGGGAGAGGATGCCGGTAGGCAGGTGAGGGGCAGCGCAAACGCTCGCAATAAGCGATCGCCCTACGCACAGTCCTATTAGGCAGGCAGGGGTTGCCCAATCCGCAGGAAATCGCCGTCGAAAGCGACGTCCCGCGTCGAACCGTCGGCCGCCATGAGGCGCATGTGCCCCTGCGCGGTGGTGATGTCGCGCGGCGGCTCGCCGCCGGCTTCTTGGGGCAGGGCGCCGATGACATGGCGGAACGAGACGCTGCGACTTTCAGCCAGGGCAAAGGCGGTCGCCACTCCTTCCCGCTTCAGCCAGTTGTCGCCCAGCGAGGCGGCATGGCCGAGCGCCGTGCGGCCGTCCTCGATGCCGAGCACGCCGCGATGGCGGCCGCTCCACGGCGCGTAGTCGCGCCCGCCATTGCTGACCCACAGCATGGTGACCGGCAGCTCGGCCGGGTTCTTCAGCACCAGAACGAGATCGGCTTCCGCCTTTCGCGCCAGCGCGGTCCAGCCCGGCCCGCCATGGTCGGCCTCGACCAGCGTGACGAAATCCTCTCGGCTCTGGTCCATGCGATAGTCGGTCAGGTCGAGCGTGCCGCCAGCGGCGGCGGGAAAATCCGTCAGGTCTGTAGAGCGGGCCGGATAGGCAAAGAGAAAACGGCCGCGGGCGGGATCGGGCTCGAGCGGGTCGTCCGGCGTTGCCGCAAATCGCTTCGGCGATAAAGCCAGCTTGCCGCCGTTCTTCATCACCGTCATCGGATGATGGGCGACGGAAATGCCGCCCGAACCGCCGGAAAAGACATGCTCCTGATAGAGAAAGGGATGGTCGTCGCGCAGGGTCAGGATCTTGTCGACCGTCGCGCCCATGACCTTGTGCTGCAACCTGAAGACCGCGCGCCAGCCATGGGAAGTCGCCTCGCTGCCGACGACGTCCCACGGGCTGTTGGCCGGCCAGCCATGCAGCGGCGCTTCCTCGACATCGCTTCGCGAAAACGGCGCGCAGAGAAAATCGCCGGACAGGCGAACGGTGCCGGCGGGCAGGTCTTGCGGCAGCGTCTCGCGCGGCTCGTTAATCCACGGCGCGCGATGCAGCGGTTTTAGCCGCCGCCCGTCGATATCGACCGTCATGTCGGCGAGATGGCCGACGGTGAGATCGACCGTTACTGAAATGCCCTTTGCCTTGATCGTGAGCGTATCCATGGCGCACCTGCTGATTCTGTCGGCGCCAGCAAACCCGCTCGGTGCCGGTTGCGCAAGCTGGGTGGTCGGCATTTTACGTCAGACTGGGCCGGAGCCATCCTGTGGAAGCGATCATCGCCGACTGTCGGCGCTGCCCCTCATCCGCCTGCCGGCACCTTCTCCCCGTATAGTGACGGGGAGAAGGGGGCTACCGCAACGCCGGCGTCCCCTCTCCCCGTTCTTCACGGGGAGAGGGTAGGGGTGAGGGGCGGCGCCAACGGCTGTAAGGGATAGCAGCCAGCCCTACTGCCGCTTGTACTCCCGCACCGGCGACTGGGTGCCGTCGGTGTAGGTGACCTGGACCGACATCGACTTCACGCTGTCGGCGACCTTGAAATAGGGCTGGTACTCGGAGGGGATGGCGTAGGGATCCTTGGGGTCGCAGGGCGGCATCTTGATCTCTTTGTCGAGCGCCGCACCGTTCAGGCCGTAATGCACCGCCTTGATGGCGCAACGGTAGGACAGCATCTGGCTGAAATAGACCAGGCCGCGGTTGCCGCTGGCGTCGAAGGCGATCCACGACGTCCAGAACTGGTCGAGGATCTGCTTGTTGCCTTGCTGAAGTGCCGTCTCGGGGTCGAAGCGGATGTCGAACGGGCCGGTCTCGCGGCCGCTGACTTCGAGATATTTGATCGCGATACTGCCGGCCGCGGTGCTGTCGGGCAATTCGAAGCTCGGATTGGGCATCGGCTTGCCGGTGGTCTGGTCGTTGAGCGCCAGGAAGCCGGTCTCGGTGAACGGGCCGCTGTCGCCCATGCGCCATGAAATGCCGGTCGCCGGTTCGGGAATGGAGATGGTCATCGACCAGCCCTGGTTCGAGCGCATCGGCGTCAGCGTCGGGGCAAAGCGCTTGGCATCGAGCACGTCGCCAAGCGCTGCCAGCCGGCTGCGGCTGCGGTCCAGCCAATCGGCAAGCTGGGTCTGGTCGACGAAATATTTGAGCAGCCCGCCATCCTTCTCATAGGACAGGAACTTGGTCAGCGCCGTCGCCTCGCTGCGCTTGTCGGACAGCGCCTGGAAGCCGAGGCGATCTTCCGAAAACTCCTGCGACAGCAGGAAATAGGCCGGCGCGAAATCGGCATTGGCGGCGACGAAGGCGTTGAGCTTTTGGAGACGCTGGGCATCTTCGAACTGCAAGGCATGGACAAGCTTGATCGACAGCGCCTTGCCCTTGTCGGCCAGTGCGCCGAACACCTCGCGGGCGCCGGCCTTGCCGTCCTGCACCCGGAGCAGAGTGGCGAAGCGCGTGTAGGGGTCGATGGCGTCGACATCGAAGCCGGCGAAGGCGAGGTAGGAGCGCCGGGCGTTGAGCATGTCGCCCGACAATTCGTAGACGCGGGCATTGTGATAAAACTCGTCCGGCCGCTTGGGCTCGGCGATCACCCCGCCCTGTGCGGCAAGTGCGGCAAAGCCCTTGGCGATGGTGTCGATCGAGACGGCGATCTGCTCGGTCGTCGCCTGCAGCTTTTGCGCCTGGGCCTGCTGCTGTTGTTGGCCGGCAGCCACGGTGTCGGCCAGCGTATCGGTCGTCTGCTTGACCGCTTCGACGGTCTTTTGCGTCTGAGCCCCCTGCTCGGTCTGCTGTTGCTGGGTCGAGGCGATCTCGTCGGTCTTTTGCAAAACCTTGTCGGTCGATTGCTTGACCGTCTCGACCGTTTTTTGCGTTTCGGTGACGGTCTGCTCGATCTTCGCCACCTTGGCCGAGACGATGCCCATCGAGCGCTGCAGCTCGGCCACGGCCGGCACCAGGCCGGCGACCAGCCCGTTCTGGGAATTTGTTTGCTTTTGAACGGCAAAGACGCCACCGGCGACCGCCGCAGCGGTGCTGGCGAAGACCAGCGCCGGCAGCGCCTTGGCCGCCAGCACCAGCCGCAGCACAATGGCAATGGCGATGATCACCGCGGCGATCGCGGCGACCAGCGCGATATAGGCGGCGAACGGCGCCAGCGGCGTGAGGATGTCGGAAATGAAGCCGCCGACAAAGGCGACGCCGGTGGCCCATCTGCCGGTGCGGCCAAGAGATGCCCTGATAAGCGACGGCGCAGCGCCGCCCATGCCGATACCGCCCGCCATGCAATCCCCCCAATACCCAATGCCGCGCCCTTTCTAGCCGGAGCGCGACCGCGTGGGAAGATCAGGGCAGGAAACAGGCGATTGCGCGGTCCAGTGGTCGTCGACGGCGTGGCCGCGAAAATGCGTTTATCCGGGGATAACCCTGGGCAACACCAGTGTTAACCAAATGGACGGCGCTTTTCGGTTAGGCTAGTTTCCCACTCGTTTCAGCAACAGTCTACCTTCAGAACAGACCCATCTTGTCCAAACCGCGCCTCTTTCCGCTCATCCAAAGATTTGTCGCGGCGTTTGCGCTGCTGGCGCTCGTCGCCGGCTGCACGACGACGCCGCCCGAGACCATGCTGGCGGTGCCGGCGGCGCCGCAAAAATATGCGGCAATCGTCATCGATGGCAGCACCGGCAAGACGCTGTTCGAGGTGAATTCGACGGCGCCGCGCTATCCGGCGTCGCTGGCCAAGATGATGACGCTCTACCTTCTGTTCGAGGCGCTGGACCAGGGCCGCCTAGCCAAGACGACGCTGATCCCGGTCTCGGACAACGCCGCCAGGCAGCCGCCGACCAAGCTGCGCTTCAGACGTGGCGAGGCGATCGATGTCGAGACGGCGATCCGGGCGATCACCGTCAAATCGGCCAATGACGTGGCGGTCGCCGTCGCCGAATATCTCGGCGGCAGCGAAGACGCGTTCGCCGCGATGATGACGGCCAAAGCGCGCCAGATCGGCATGCGCAGCACCGTCTTCCGTAACGCGTCTGGCCTGCCGGACGGCGTCCAGCAGACGACGGCGCGCGACATGGCGGTGCTCGGCATGGCGCTGCGCGCCCGCTTCCCGCAGCATTTCCACTATTTCTCCGAAAGCGACTTCATGTTCCGGGGCAGGCTGGTGCGCGGCCACAACGACATGCTCGGCCGCGTCCGCGGCGTCAACGGCATCAAGACAGGCTATATCAGAGCCTCCGGCTTCAACATCGTCACCTCCTACGATGCCGACGGCCGCCGGCTCATCCTCGTGGTGATGGGCGCCGACAGCGCGCGCCAGCGCAACGACCACGTCGAGGCGCTGATCCAGCGCAACCTGTCGCCGGCATCGAACACGACGACAAGGTTGCTGTACGCCGAGGAGTAGGGGCGGCGTTCGGCAGTGATGGGGGTGAGCTCGTGCTTTCTTGACTGGTGACGGCAGTTATGCTAGGAATTTATTCATAGTGCTGACTTGCGCCAACGACCCGCCCGCCGAGGCGGGTTTTTCATTTTAGCCTTCGGCGCCATTCTTCATAGGTCCGACAAAACCGCAGGTTTGCCGGCCTGCGGGCTTGCTTCTCGCACCTTCGAGGGTCATGGCAGGCTCCAGATCGTGGGCCTCCGTGGCATGAGCAATCCGAAAAGTGCGTTATTCCGAGTTCGCAGCCCTGCCGCCGGCCACTTGCCCGTTGAAGCCCGCGCCTGCTTCCGCTAAGAAGCCGTGGCTGGCCGGATCACCGGCTGGTTCGTTTTCCGGATTATCGATCCTGAAGGCACCCGTAGCTCAGCTGGATAGAGCGCTGCCCTCCGAAGGCAGAGGTCACAGGTTCGAATCCTGTCGGGTGCGCCAGTTCTGCCATTCCACCACGCCAACACCGAAAATTGCCGCCGGGACTACGCCCGTGCGAAGAGCGGGAAATAGCCAGAAGGCGAAAAAAGCCTAGCAACGGCGGCGATCGGCGGTGAAAAAGTCCGAATCGCTTATGGTCGAATGACGTATTTGGACCCAAGGCAGAGCTCGCATATTCGTCGTTGGGCGACCGTTATGCGCCTCACGTCGGCCACAGAGTTCAGCTTTGCCGCTGCCCGAAAGCAGACATCGCGGGCGGCGACATCGGAGGTCGCGGTTGCGCCAACCCAGATTGTATGGGAAGCCCGTATCGATGAGTACAGCGTCGTTAGGCGGGGTGGTATCAATGGCTTCTCGTATGTCCGAATCGTAAGGTAGGCATTCGTCGCATGAACGTGCTGTTTCCCGATGTTCCCGTGATCGTAAGGCGACGCATGGCGCGCATTCGGGGCAAGGCGACGCGCCCGGAGTTGCTTGTCCGCCAGACCGTGCGAGCGCTGGGCATCGGCTATCGGCTTAACCGTCGAGACCTGCCAGGATCACCGGATCTCGTCTTCATGGGGCGCAAGAAGGTCATCTTCGTGCACGGGTGCTTCTGGCATCAGCATGGATGCAAGCTTACGGGCAAGGCGCCTCAGAAGCGCGCCGAGTACTGGGCCCCCAAGCTCAAGCGGAACGTAAAGAGGGATCAGGAGGCGCAACAGCGCCTAGAAGAACTCGGCTACCGTGCCCTCACGATTTGGGAATGCGAGGTCAGCAGCCCAAGTCTGCCAGAACGGATAGCGAAATTCCTCAAGACCTGAATTCTTCGTGCATTTTGATGAATTTTGGTGCATCCTGGTGTGGGGAAGGCTGATATGGCAGGGCTGACGCAACAGAAGCGATTTACAGTTTCGGTAGATCGAGCCGACTACGAAGCTCTTCAAGAGCTCGGCCGGTCTGTGAGTCCGCCGGTCAATCTGCAGTACCTCGTGCGACTTGCAGTTCGGAATCTGCTCGAACAGCACGCATCCAAGCAACTCACCTTTCCTCTGGAGAGGCGGTAATGAGGTTCATCGACCTCTTCGCCGGCCTGGGCGGATTCCACCAAGCGCTCGAGAGGCTCGGACATGAGTGCGTGTTCGCGTCCGAGCTCAATCATGACCTGGCGACCCTTTACGAACGGAATTTTGGGATCAAACCCCATGGGGATATTCGTGAGGCGTACGAGTTAGTCCCGGCGCACGAAATCCTGTGTGCGGGCTTTCCCTGCCAGCCTTTCTCCAAGGCCGGAGACCAACTCGGTTTTGACTGTCCGCAATGGGGCGACTTGTTCGACTACATGATCAAGATCCTTCAGCGGCATGAGCCTCGGTTCCTGATTATCGAGAACGTGCCTAACATCATGCGTCACAACGGCGGGAAAACGTGGCAGCGCGTCCGCCAACGCCTCCGCGACGTGGGCTATGACATCGACTCCTCCTTAATGTCACCGCATATGTTCGGCGTGCCGCAGTTGCGCGAGCGCGCGATCATCGTCGGCGCGCGCGATAGCCTCGGCAGCTTCGAGTGGCCCGCGGCGACGCATTCGGCCGAGGAGGTCGACATTCGATCAATCCTAGATGACCGGCCAGACGACGCGAAGTCTCTTCCGCCGGCGTTCGTCGCCTACCTTCAGGCGTGGCAGCGGCTGCTGGATGCGCTGCCCGCGGACGCGGAGTTGCCGTCATTCCCGATCTGGGCAATGGAGTTTGGCGCTACCTACCCGGCTCGGACAGGGACCCCTATCGGCCATGGTCTCTCGGAGATCCGCTCCTTCAGAGGCGCATTCGGGAAACCGCTGCGCGGCATGACCGACGCTGAGGTCTTAGAGGCGATCCCGCCGTACGCGCGTGACGTGAACCCGACCTTCCCAGAATGGAAGATTCAATTCATCGAGCAGAACCGCCGCTTCTATCAGCGGCATAAGGCGGTGATCGATCCGTGGCTCCCGTCGATCCGATCCTTCGCGCCAAGCTTCCAGAAGCTTGAGTGGAACTGGAAGGGGGGCCCGCGCGACCTCAACCAGTGCATCATCCAGTTCAGGGCGTCAGGCATTAGGGCGAAGCGCCCGACGGCCGCGCCATCGTTGGTGGCATTGACGACCAGCCAGGTCCCTGTCATTCCATGGGAGCGGCGTTACATGACGATGCGCGAGTGCGCCCGGCTGCAAAGCATGGACAAGCTTGCGCATTTGCCTGAGACGCAGACTGCGGCCTTCAAGGCGCTCGGAAATGCGGTCAATGTGGATGTGATCGCGGCGGTCGCAGGCGCGCTGCTCAGCGATAGGGAGCAGAAGGTTGGCAGCCTAAGGCTGCCGCTCGGCCGCCCGCCGACCCCGCTAGAGGCTGCCGCCTGAGCGCAGGGACAAAGACCAGGTTTGGAGGGGAACGGGGCGTTGGAAGATCTAGACTTTGACCAGGTTGCGACGCTCCTGTCTGAGCTGTCGCAGCCGAGCGCGATGCCCAAGCTGACCGGCGGCCGGAAGGGTTCGAACGCCTTCGATGCCAATGAGATCGATTTCGCGTCCAGCGCTTGGCTCGCGCGCATCGTCGAGGTCGCGACCTGGCTGAACCTCGACGCCACCTTTGAGCAGCAGGATTCTCCTAAGTCCGTCGCAATCAAGCTGTTCGATGAGCTCTCACTGGGAAAGGCCGAGGCCAGCTTCCAAATGGAGGACGGGCACGTCCTGCTGACCGAGATGGGCGCGCAAACGCTTGGGGAGCGGCTAAGTCGAGCGGTTAGCAACCGCGCCAACTTTCTCCAGATGCTCGACGAGGAGTTGTCGGTCGCCGCCGCCACCGAGGCTTGGATCGATGCTTGGAACGAGGCGCCTCCGACCGAGCCGCTGTCGATCAACGCCAAGGTCGACAAGTGGCGCATCAACGAACTTGCCGGCATCGCTGAGCTTGGGGAGCTTGACCTCAACCCGAGCTATCAGCGCGACTTTGTGTGGTCGAACGCGGACTCGCAGATGCTGATCGAGTCGATTCTGCGCGGCATCCCGCTACCCTCGATTATTCTCGCGCGCGTCTCGAATAGCTCCAGCTTCCAGATCGTCGACGGTAAGCAGCGCCTGACTGCCATACTGCGATTCATGGGGAAGCATCCAGAGGGCATGGAGAATGCCAAGCGGATGAAGGAGCCCCAACTCTTCTCGACAAACTTCGGGCTGTTCGCGCGTCGCAACAATCTGCGCGCGACCGAGGTCCGCGAGAATTACTTCCCCTTCAAGACCAAGAAATATCCGGCGGACGATCCGCTCGCGCCGCTGGGTGGCAATTATTACTGCGACATCAGGGATCAAAAAGTCAGGATCGCCGGCGAGTCCGTCTCGGTCGGCAACCTGTTTGAGCGAGCGGCGGGAGACTACTTCATCCCGGTGCTGATCTACCGAGACACCCTCGTCCGCGACATCCATAAGGTGTTCCGCCTCTACAATCAGCAGGGCATGAAGCTGAACGCGGAGGAGATCCGCAACGCGGTTTTTAATCACCTGATGATCTCGCGGCTCATGCTCTTCGTCAGCGGCGACCGGCCAGAGCCCGAGATCGCGCCTGAGCTTATCGAGGCCGGCATCGATCCCACGACGGCCCATGAGAACATCAAGGCTCTTGGCTTTGGCATCACGCGCTTTCGTCGGACCAAGGTCCTGCTCTGGACAGTGGCGACGCTGATCCTCAAGCCTGCCCAGGGACCGGATAGTGCATACCGGACGCCGTCGACCGCGAGCCACATCGATGAGTTCCTGCGCTCGATTGACGACAAGCGCTTGGCGCAGTTCCGGTCCAAGGGAGCCCTTGAGAACCTTGCCAATGACCTGATCGCCGCGCTGGAGTTGCATCAACTCTCGTCCGACGCCTGGCATCCGAAGTTCCGCCGGAAGGGCAAGAGCGAGATGGCGTCGCGTTGGGAGGAACTGCCCGTCGTTGCCAGCCTGCTTGCCTGCCTGATCCTCGTTATCACCCGCCAAGAGCCCAAGCTCGAGCAGGGAATCGACGAGGTTCGCGATCTTACCTCGAAGATGGTCGGGCCGCAGAGCACGCAGAACAAAACGCAGTGGGCGCATATCGCCAACGCATCGACGAGCATCCTCGAGACGCTCGGCGTCAGCATGGCCGACGCAGACGCGACAGTGAGGGATCGCTACGGCGACAGCGCGATCGATGCACTGCTCGAGATCCGCAAGATTCCGATGATCTGAGATGGCGGTAGGTGATCCCAGTCTCGGCCCGGCTGCGATCGTCCCGGTCGGCGCGACCAACGACGCGCCCGATCCAAGGGGCGGCTCGGCCATCGGCGGAGAGGCGTGGTGGTCGCGCTATCGCGCGAGCGTCGAGGGCCACCTGTCGCCGACGGCGCTCTCAGTGCTCGAGGCAGATGCGCGCTACATCATCGGGAAGGCGCTTCCTCGTGCGAAGGACAGGCTCGATAAAGCGGCATGGCCAGAATCTCGGGTGCGCACCGGCATGGTTGTTGGCTCGGTCCAGTCGGGTAAGACGGCGAGCATGCTCGGCGTTGCTGCGATGGCGCTCGACGTCGGGGTCGACCTCCTGATCCTCCTTGCCGGCACGCGCGTCAGCCTCTGGCTCCAGACGTACGAGCGGCTGCTTGCTCAACTGGACGGGTCGACTGCCGACAGTGCCTATCGCCGGCGTGCCGAGCGGCTGATCCTGCCCCAGCCTGCCGACATTCTTCACAAACAGCGGGCGGACCCGGCGCGCTACTTGCAGCGGCCGCTCGCACGACAGGCCTTGAGGGCTGGGCGGCCAATCATCTGCGTCATCCCAAAGGAGGATGATCACCTGCTCACGCTCCGGCGCTTCCTCGCTGATATGATTAGCGACGATTACCTGGATGCCTGCGGCCACCCCTACTCCATCCTCCTCCTCGACGACGAGGCGGATGATGCGAGCGTCCTAGACAGCGATCGATCGCAGAAGATCACGCCTAGGCTGATCACGGCCTTGTGGAGTGGCGACACCGACGAGGCGACGACGCGGCACGTCAACATGCTGGCCACATACGTCGCCTATACGGCGACGCCGCAGGCGAACTTCCTCCAGGCAACGCACAACCCGCTGAGCCCCAGGGACTTCAACGCAGCGCTGCGCACGCCAGGCGCGACCGGCGCGGTGATGCCGCGATCGCTCACATATGTCGAGCCTGCGGGGGTCCGCTCATATTATTGCGGTGGCGAGATCTTTTATGAGCGGCTGCGCAAGGCCGGTGACGGCGCCCTCTGCCACACGGCGTTGTTCCCTGATCTCAGGTTCGGCGAGACCGAGACCGAGCTTGCCGGAAGGCGCGACGCCCTGCGCTGGACGATGTTGTCCGATGCCTTGCGCTGCTATCTCGTAGGCGCCGCGGTCCGCAGCCTTGCGCCTGGGTGGGAGCACGCCTTCAATCATGCGCGGGCCTTCACCTCCGCTGAGGAGGCACTGACCGCGGCGCGAGGACCGCATACCATGCTGATCCACCCTTCGGCGCGGAAGGAGGACCATTTCAGCACCGCTGTCGACGTCGTTCGCTGGGCTATGGCGATGCCGGGCCGCGAGGCCGAGGTCGAACTCCACGAGGGGGCTGAGGAGCGGCTGGAGGTCTCGGCAGATGGTCTTGAGCGCCGGCTGTCGCATGAGGAGGCGGAGTGGTCGGCCTGGCTCAGCCGGTTTGAGGCGTCGCGGATCGCGCTCGCCACCCTACCGCAGGTGCCCTATGCGTCGATCTCCGCGGCGGAGTGGCCAAAGGTGCGGACGGCGCTGATCGAGCGAGTCTTCCCGAACGTGCGCCTGCGCGTGCTCAACAGCGACCCAGCATCGGATGATCGGCCACGCTTCGAGATCGCCGAGGACGAGGCAGGCTTCCATGTTCCGGCCGACAGCCTGTCGATCTTCATTGCCGGCAACGTGCTATCGCGCGGGCTAACGCTAGAAGGCCTGACCACGAGCCTGTTCCTGCGCGGCGCGGCGGAGCCAGCGGCAGATACCCAGATGCAGATGCAGCGCTGGTTTGGCTATCGCGGCGGCTTCCTGCCGTTCTGCCGGGTCTTCACCTACGAGGATCAACTGCAGTTGTTCCGACGCTATCACATCAACGACAATGCGCTAAAGACGGAGGTCATGTCGTCGATGGACGCCGGTGAAGATACGAACGGCCCGGCGCTGGTACTGCAGGGCGCGACGTTCGTGGCGACGAGCAAGGTCGAGGCGCGCAAGGTCCCGCTCTCCCCGGGGCCGCGTCCGTCGATCCGGCTGGTCGAGGTCGAGGATGGCGACCTTGCCCGGCACAATATCGATATTGCAGTCGACCTGCTCGGCGATGGCCAGTGGGTGCCGCTCAGGGATGACAATGGCCTTGAGCGTGGGGTGATCCGAACGGAACCGGTCAGCCTGCGGATGCTGGCCGGAACGCTCGACAAGCTGCGCTACTCGCACCACGACCCCGACCTCGGCAATGAACTGAGCCAGCGTTGGGAGCATTATGCGCGGCTTCTGGGCATAGACGATCCGCTGTTCACGCCGCCGATGCGCAACCCTCAGAACTATGGCGCTGAGCCGCAGTCGTGTCCCTACTCGATCGCGGCCTACCTCAGGCTCTGGTCGTATCTCACGGGAGACCACTCGGCACCGGGTTTCTATCCGACCGACCGGCCTGAGGTGCCCTGGAATTACGCAGATACGCTGCGCACGAGCACGCCAGAGTTCTACCTTGCCTTCCGGCACGGTCAGAGCAATGCGCGAGACTCGCGGCTTGCGGCGAAAGGCATCAAGGCGGTGACCCGCGATCGCGTGGCCAATGGTCGAGCGCTGCAGACGCTATGGGGTACGCGCGGCTATGGTGGCAGCTACTTCGGGGATGAACTCATCGATTACTACTTCCATAAAACCGCGCCGGTGCCGAGTATTCAGGGCGGCGCCAGTTGGCGGCCGCGCGGGCACCCAGGACTCGCGCTTCTTCACGTCGTGAGCGCACCCGAACTTTCAACGGACCTGCTCGCCATCGGCTTGGGGCTCCCGCATGGCGGCCCCGACCATATCGCGGCGCTGCGCGCATGAGCGACCTCCATTTCGAGGCTCTGCGCGCCGACCTAGAAGAACTCGGCGTTCCAGCGGGCCAAGCCCGCCGAATGCGTTGGGTGGCGACGTCCCTCGCGGTTGGGCGCACGGCGTCGGGCGATTATGAGGTCTTCATCCGTGGGCCCGAGTTGCACGCCGCGTCGTCGTTGGTACGTCGGCATGTTCAGCATAGCCAATGGCGCCCCGAGGAGGGAGGGGAGCCCTTCCCTGCGAGCCGGATCGTGCTGCCTGCGGCGCCGCACTTCGGGTCGATCGCAGTGCTAATCGCGATCGAGCTTTTGCGCGCCGGCATCGCCGGACCGCAAGGCCCGCAGTCGGCATTCACCGACGTCGAGCCGATCATTGAGATGGCGATCCGGCGCGGCGCACTGTCAGAGAGTGTGATCATCGGCCTGGTCGGCGAGTTGGCCGTCTTGCGTCAACTAGTTCTCGCGCGCGGCGATCGTCCGGCGCTAATGATGCGCACGCTCGATTGCTGGCAGGGCTGGCAGGATGGTGGCCGCGACTTCCGGATCGGCGAGCATTCGATTGAGGTGAAGACGACGCAGGCGAGCGCTTCGATCCACGAGTTCAGCGGCCTGCATCAACTTGAGCCGAGGCTGCTTCCCTCTGGGTCGATGGAACAGTTGCATCTGATGAGCATTGGCTTGGCCGCCTCAAGCGCGATGGGTGAGACGCTACCATCGATGGTGAGCAGCATCGCAACATTGTTGACGAAAGGGACGGCTGGTCCCGACGTCGCGGACGAGTTCCTGCATCGCGTGTCGCTTTATGGCGGCCAGTCAGGGGGCGGCTACGTGCACGCGACGATGCAGGAATGGAGCGTCTACGGCACGCGATATGCCCACACGTTCCTGCCGCGCCTGTATCGCGTGGATGATCCGGCCATGCGCCTGCTCGGCCGCGATATGCTGGCGGAGACGTTCGTCCAGGCGCAGGGCCTCTCGTTTACTATGCATATCCCCGAGCACGTCTCGGCCTTCAACCCGGCGCCAAGTTGGGAGGCCGAACTAGAGTCGATGGATCTTTCCTGATCAGGATCCCAATTGCCCACCTGAGTGTCGTCGAGTGGTGGCGGGACCGACTCCATCGCCATATGGTCGAGCGAGCCTCGACCGGACAAACCGCGGCATGATGGCAAACCAACATGCCTAGACCGGATTCCTGCTGTTGTTTCAGCGAGTTCTGGCAGACCTTCCGGTCTCGTTTTAGAGGGCTATAGCGTAGATGTATTTATCGTCTTTACCTGAGACGGCGCGCCAACTTGCTGCCGATCCCCCATTTTAACCGCATCCCATAAGCCGGACGTCGAATCCAGTTCCCGCCCGCACATGGCACCCTTCCACTCAGCCCTTGCCTGGAACCCAATCGGCTTCGAATGACTTGTTCGCAGATAGATATTGAAGGGAGAAGCCATTGTCCGCACCTGACGAAATGGATGTCGTCCTCGAAAAGCTGCCTTTGAGGATCGGCGCCTACATACCCGACGACTTGCTGGAAGACTGGTTCGCGCCGGGAACGGGCATGAACCCGGTCAGCCCGGCAGCGCTGGCGGCCGCCAAGACTTACGGATGGCGCTTCGAATGCGAGTTCAAGCACTACCCCGAACGGATGGAGGGCGTGTTCTGGAAGTGGGTGCCGGCGATCTGATCCGCGCAATTTCCGTCGCACCAGACTCCTTGGCGCTTCAGCGATCGAAATTACCGCGAAACGTGATCGCTGTCTTGATCGCCTCAGCCTATCGGCGTCGTCACCTTTCCGGTTCCGCCGCATTCGGGGCAGGTGCGGCCGTCGATCATGCCTGTCCCTGCGCAGCGGTGACAGATATTCTCGCCGGCGCCAGGAATGCCTGCCGGGACTTGGTCGGGATTGGCTTCCCCAAATTGCTCAGGTTTGCCTTGCAGCTGGTTTCTCAAGCGAGCGACCACGGTTTCGTCGACTTCAAGCGACGTACTGCTGTCATCAGGCAGACCTTCGCCGGATTGGCCTATGGTTTCGTTGCGCGGCCGGTCGTTCGTGCCTGTCGTTATCTTTGGTTTCTGAGCCATTGCAGTACTCTTTGCCGATTGCAGGCGCAGCTCTCAGCTCCTGCGGTTCGAACGTCTCAGCTCCGCAGAGGTTCCGGTCGGCAACTGTTCGCCGGCGGGTCCGGACGGAAGTGGCGACAGCCAGGCGCATCCAGGCTGAAACGGCACGAGATCGGGGAGGCGCTCGAGCAGGATTCCCATCAATGGCGCCGCGCCGCCTTTGCGTCAGCGCAGCCGCTCCGACCGCACTTTCACATCATCGCTGAGCTGCCGCACGATCTCGGCGGTCTTGCGGATATCCGCTTCGCCGAGAGCGGTGCCCATGGTCGAGGCGATCGCCAGGAGCTGGGCGTTCAGCTCGCCGTAGCGCGCGGCGCCTTTGCGCGTCAGCTGCACGAGCTTCGAGCGCCGGTGCTTCGGATTGTCGATGAATTCGACGAGCCCCTCGGCCGCAAGCTCATCCGCCAGCCGCTGCATGCGCTGACGGCTGGTGGGCCGCATCTGGGCGATCTGCGGCACGGTGAGCGGACCAAGCAGCGCGAGGCTTCGCATGAAGCCGAACGCACCGCCGCCCCAACTGGTGATGAGCCCTGTCTTCTGGCCGAGAGCCCGTATCCTGAAGAAGCACTGGGCCACTTCGAGCATCAGCTCGGCGATCGCAGCGGCCTTGCCGTCAACGATGGCCCCTGTCCCTCGGTTGTGTCGTGCCGCCATCGCTTCCATTCCCTCTGTCCGTGCCAATTTCCGCGATTGACACCGCTGTTGTCAACTTCTAGAATGACACCTTAGTTGTCGTTTCTAGGCGGCTATGGGCTTCGTAACGCCTCAAGCATCTGCGGGAGCAGACATGGCAATGGCTGGGCAAACCGACACCGAAACCGCAGGCGTCATCGCGAGACCGCCCCTGCTCTTTCTCGCCGCTCTTCTGATTGGCTTCGTCCTGGATCGCCTGCTGCGCTTACCGTTCCCGGTTGCGGGAAATGACCTGGTCACCTGGATCATCGGCGGCTCGCTGATGCTGATCGGTTTTGCGCTTTTCATCGCGGGCATTCGCAACTTCTCTCTAGCTGCGACCCCGGTGCCCACGAATGAGCCGACGCGCGTGCTGGTGACGACTGGCATCCACGGATGGACGCGCAATCCGATCTACCTCGGCATGTTCCTCATCTATGGCGGCATCGGCGTCGCCGCGGAGAATATTTGGATCCTTGTCCTCACGCTGCCGCTTGCCATCCTGATCCGCTACGGCGTCGTCGCCCGCGAGGAGGCCTATCTCGAGCGGCGCTTCGGCGATGCGTATCGCGACTACAGGCAAAGCGTGCGGCGGTGGCTCTGAGCGGGAAAAGCGCGGACGGAGAAAGCGACCGCGTTGCGTCTGGTTGCGCGAAGGGATCTCGCCGAAAATGGCGTGCCCCGCCTACACGATGGACGCGGTAAGCGCCCCTGTGCTCGCAATCGCATAATCTTTGAGAGAATATTCCCGGCTTCGCATCTGGCGAGAAACGCGGTTCTTTGATCCGGCGGCCAGCATCCTCGATGCTGTGCATAAGGCTTCGCACTTTGCTTGGCCGCCATGATCTAACAACGGACGGGATTAATCATGATAGGGATTACCAACACTTTGCTGTCATCCTTTTCGCCAACTATAAATCGCCGCACAGGTCTTGCATTACTTTTCGCTTCGGCCGTCGCAATTGCCGGTTTGGCTGCGCCCAGTTCGGCCTTTGCCGAGGACAAGAAGGCGATCAAGGTTGGTATCATCAGCGGTGAGGATGAAGACGTATGGCGCGTCGTCACCGCGCAGGCGGCCGAGAAAGGGCTGACGATCGAGACCGTGGTGTTCAACGACTACACTCAGCCGAACGAGGCGCTGGAGCGTGGCGAAATCGACGCCAACGCTTTCCAGCACAAGCCCTATCTCGACAATCAGATCAAGACGCAGGGCTATCACATCGTCCCCGTCGGCTATACCGGCGTCTGGCCGATCGGCCTCTATTCCAAGAAGCTTGCTAAGGTCGCCGACCTGGCCGAGGGCGCCGTCATCGGCGTGCCGAACGACCCGTCCAATGAAGGCCGGGCGCTGCGCGTCCTGCAGAATGAGGGCCTGATCAAGCTGAAGGACGGCACCGGTATCCTGGCGACAACGGCCGATATCGCCGACAACCCGAAGAAACTGGTCATCAAGGAGCTCGACGCCGGCATCGTCGGGCGTTCGGTGGAAGACCTCGACGCGGCCGTGGTCAACACGGATTGGGCCCTGAAAAGCGGCCTGACCCCCGAAAACCGCATCGCGCAGGAGCCGATCGCCGACAATCCGTATCGCAATTTCATTGCGGTGAAGGCCGGCAACGAGAACGAGCCCTGGGTGAAGACACTGGTGGCTTCCTATCAGAACGAGGCGGTAAAGGCCGAGTTCGACAAGGTCTACAAGGGCACCGGCCTCAGCGCCTATTGATGCGACATGGGTCCGGGGCGTCCCGGGATATGAAAAAAGCGGTCCGCGCCCAGCGCGCGGGCCGCAATCCTATTCTACGGACCGCCGAAACAGGAACGGCCATGAACCAGCATTTCCCCGCAACTGCCAAGATACCGGTCGGCACCCCGGAGCGGCCGGAGGACGTCGTGCGGCTCACCGGGCTGAAGCGCCGCTTCGGCGCGACGCCGGCGCTCGACGGCGTGTCGCTCGCTGTGCAGAAGGGCGAGATTCTCGGCATCATCGGCCGCAGCGGCGCCGGCAAGTCGACGCTGATCCGCTGCCTCAACGGTCTGGAGCGGCCGGATTCCGGCCAGGTTTTCATCGAAGGTCGCGAGATCAGCCGGCTCGGCGAGCGCGAATTGCAGCCGCTCAGGCGGCGCATCGGCATGATCTTCCAGCACTTCAACCTGCTCTCGGCCAAGACCGTCGAGGACAATGTGGCGCTGCCGCTCAAGATCGAAGGCCACCCCAGGGCCGAACGCCTGGCGCGCGCGGCCGAGCTGCTCGAGCTCGTCGGCCTGTCGGAGAAGGCGAAAGCCTATCCGGCATCGCTGTCGGGCGGCCAGAAGCAGCGCGTCGGCATTGCCAGGGCGCTTGCCGCCCGGCCCGCGCTGCTGCTCTCGGACGAAGCCACCTCGGCGCTGGACCCGGAGACGACCCGCTCCATTCTTGCGCTTTTGAAAGACATCAACCGGCAGCTCGGCCTGACCATTCTGCTCGTCACCCACGAAATGGAGGTGATCCGCTCGATCGCCGACCGCGTCGCGGTGATCGACGCCGGCCGCATTGTCGAGGAAGGCCCGGTGTGGTCGGTCTTTGCCGATCCGAAGTCGGCGATCACGCAAAGTCTGCTCGGCGGCATCCGGCCGCAATTGCCGGCGGAGATCGCACGCCGGCTGACGCAGGGCGCCGGCACGGAGGCGATCCTGAAAATCGACGTGGCGGGTGAGGCGGCGCGCGGCCCGCTGCTGTCCGACCTTGCCGCAGCGGTTCCCGGCTCATTCCGCCTCGTGCATGGCGGCATCGACTATGTCCAGCGGCAGCCTGTCGGCACGCTGTTCCTGGCCGTGCCGGCTGCCGATGCAATTCATCTGGAACAAGTGATTGCGTTTTTGAGAGCCCGCGAGGCGCGGGTGGAGGTGCTTGGCCATGTCGCCAGTTTTGCTTGAGCTCCTGCTTCGTTCGATCTGGGAGACGATCCTGATGACGGCCGCGTCCGGATTCATTTCGCTCCTCTTCGGACTGCCGCTCGGCTTGGCGCTGGTCGCCACCGACCGCGGCGGCATCGCCGAAAGCCTGTGGGTGAACCGCGTCCTCGGCGCTGTCATCAACGGCTTCCGCTCGGTGCCGTTCATCATCTTGCTGGTCGCGCTGATCCCGGTGACACG
The DNA here is from genome assembly GCF_002284565.1 of Mesorhizobium mediterraneum. Taxonomy (GTDB): domain Bacteria; phylum Pseudomonadota; class Alphaproteobacteria; order Rhizobiales; family Rhizobiaceae; genus Mesorhizobium; species Mesorhizobium mediterraneum. The sequence continues at coordinate 419,059 of NZ_NPKI01000015.1, forward strand.
GCTGATCGTCGGCACCTCGATCGGCACCTGGGCTGCCATCGTGCCGCTGTCGATCGCGGCCACGCCCTACTATGCCCGCATCGCCGAAGTGTCGCTGCGCGAGGTCGACCACGGCCTGATCGAGGCGGCGCGCGCCATGGGCGGCAACCGCTGGACAATCATCCGCGAGGTGCTGGTGCCGGAGGCCCTGCCCGGCATCGTCGCAGGCTTCACGGTGACGCTGGTGACGCTGATCGGCGCCTCGGCAATGGCAGGCGCCATCGGCGCCGGCGGGCTTGGCGACCTCGCCATCCGCTACGGCTACCAGCGCTTCGAGACATCAGTCATGGTCGCCGTGGTCATCGTGCTGATCATCCTGGTCTGCGGCATCCAGTGGGCCGGCGACCGGCTGGTGGCCAGGCTGGATCACAGGGCGTAGGATCAGGCCCTCAGCCTCACCCCGTCCGGGTCGAAGAACGGCATCGCCGACACCATCGCGCGTGTTGGCGTGCCGTCGATGTCGATGCTGAGTTCCGTTCCGATCTGCGTGAACGGCAGCCGAAGATGCGCGGTCGCCAGCACCTTGCCCAGCGAGTAGCCGTGGTCGCTGTAAGTGACGATGCCGGCATCCTCGCCGCCGGCTAGAACCCGCGCATGCGTTACGGCCGGCGTGCCGCCTTCGACGGTCAGCCCGGTCCAGCGCTCGTCGACGCCTGTGTCGCGAACTTTGAGCAAGGCCTCGCGGCCAACGAAATCGCCCTTGTCGAACTTGATCCAGCTGTTAAGGCCGACATGGAACGGCGTGCGGGTCTCGTCCATGTCGATGCCGTGCGCCGGATAGGCCTTCTCCAGCCCAAGCGTGAACATCGCCAGCACGCCATAGGGTTTCAGGCCGAAATCGCGGCCGGCCCGCATCAGCATGTCCCAGACGGCAGTGGCCTCGTCGGCCGGCACGAAAAGCTCGAAACCGAGCTCGCCGGTCACGCCGGTGCGCGAGATCAGCAGCTTCGTCTCGCCGATCCGCCCTGATGTGAACGACCAGCGTTTCAGGCCATCCAGGTCGGCGTCCTGCACCAGCACTTTCAGTAGCTCGCGCGAGCGCGGCCCCTGTATCGTCGGAAAGGCGATGGCCGCCGTGATGTCGGTGACATAGGCTTTTCGGCGCTCGGCGTGATGCAGCAGCCAGGGCAGCATTTTCTGGCGGTTGACGGAGCCGGTCACCAGCATGAAATGCTCGGGCCCGAGCCTGAACACGGTGAGGTCATCCATGATGCCGCCATCCTCGCGACAGATGGTGGAATAACGCACCTGGCCCGGCCGCATGGCAGCGGCATCGTTGACGATGACATGGTTGACCAGGGCCTCGGCGTCCGGACCCTTGATGTCCATCTTGCCCATCGTGCTGAGGTCCTGGACACCGACATTTTTGCGGGTGTTCAGATGCTCGTCTGCAATGCCGGAGTAATATTTTGCCGAGATGAAATCGCCGCCGACCCGGCCCATCGTCGCGCCGAGCCCGACGATGCTGCTATAAAAAGGAGATCGCCGTTCGGGCACGAATGTCTCCGTCACTCGTCGTCGGGCCGGAAGAGCGCGACTGCGCTCCCGCTGCGTAGCTTCGATCAGCTGCCGTAGACGTCGAAGGCAAAATACTTGTCGTTGATTTCCTTGTATTTGCCGTTGGCGCGCAGCGCGTCGATCGCCGCATCGAGCTTGGCGGCCAACTCCTTATTGCCCTTCTGCAGCGCGATGCCGACGCCGGGGCCATGAATGGCCGGGTCCGGCGCCAGCGTGCCGAGCAATTTGCAGCAGGCGCCTTCAGGCTTCTTCAGCCACTCGGTCAGCAGGATAGAGCCGTCCATCACCGCGTCGAGACGGCCATTGACCATGTCGGTGCGGGCATCGTCACCGGTCGGATAGGGCTTGATGGTCGAGCCTGCGTACTTCTGTTCGGCGAAATTCTGGTGGATCGTCGCGCTCTGCACGCCCAGCGCCTTGCCTTTCAGATCCTCGGGCGAGGTGCCCGTGACAGTCGAATCCTTCGGCACCGCGATAGCCGGCGGCGTCTGGTAGTATTTGTGGGTGAAGTCGACCTTCTCGGCCCGTTCCGGCGTGATGGTGATGTTGATGATGGCATCGAACTTGCCGGCCTGCAGTGCCGGAATCGAGCCGTCGAAATCCTGCACGACGAATTCGCATTCGGTCTTCATCTGCGCACACAGCGCCTTGCCGAGATCGATGTCGAAGCCGCCCAGCGTGCCGTCGGCATTGGCATAGTTGAAGGGCGGATAGGCGCCTTCGGTGCCGAGCCTGAGTTTCTTGTCCTGGGCAGAGGCAGCACCCGTGGCGGCAATTATGGCGACGGACGCGGCAAGCACGAAACGACCGAAAAAGCGCATGATCCAATCTCCGTTGATAGGGGCAAGTCTACGGGGTTTTGTGCCCCCGGCGGAGACGGAAACGACATGCGCTACGGCGATCGCGGCGCGGCCGGGAATTGCCTTTAGTTTCCGGGAAGCTTCAGATTGTTCTCGATGATCTCGCTCGCCCAAGCGAGCCTTTCGCGATCGTCTGGGCGCAACGGGGCCTCGACCGCGACGGTGAACAAATGCCGGGCGAGGCTTTCGGACAAAAGCCATGCGGTTACCTGTTCGCTGACGACCACGCGTCCCTTGTCGAGCTTCTTGATGTTGCCGGTGATCAGGTCCGCACAGTGCAGCATGGCTTCGGGGTAAGGGCTTTCACGCCCAGGCGGCCAGTGCAGTTGCCACATCCATTCCGGCAACTACCATGCCCTCCAGCCAGGGAACTGCATTCCCTTTATCGGGGTGCTTGGTCAACGTTTTTCGCCAGGCAGCCTGAAACAGGGCTTCGAGGGCCTGCTGTTCTTCCGATGGCCAATCGCGCCAAGCGGTCCTTTCGAGCTTTGCGGCAATCACGTTGGCGTCGAACCCCATCGAAGGTTCGCCTTGGATGGCAAGTTCAAGCACCCTCGGCAGAAAGTGCCGGTAGTCATCGACGTCGCCGACTGTCCATATGGCCGATCCGGCATAGGTGCCGAGTTTTTCGCCGCTGAGTTGCCGTAGCTCAGCACTGGATACTGCCCGAAAGATTGCCTCCGCATTTTCGATCGGCGAGCTATGGAGAAGCCGGGGCAACGGATAAGATGCGAAGATGTGGTAGACACGCTCGACCGCGTGAGCCAGTTCAGACGCAGGCTCAGCGCCTCGGGGATTTGGATTGGTCATCCGTTACGATCCCGAACATGTCCCTGGCTTGCTCGGCTGTATAGTACCCTAGCCTGACGTCCTGAGCGACCAGTTCCGGGTCGCGCTGCAACGGGTCGCCATAGCCGCCGCCGCCGGGCGTGCCGACGCGCACGCGGTCGCCGGCCTTCAGCGCGATGTCCTGCTCCTTGGAGAGGTGCGGTGGCACATGTTCCTTGCCGTCGCGGAACACGGTCACCGTGTTGACCGCGCCGTCCTTGCCGCCGAGCGCGCCCTGCGGGCCGAAGCGGCCATGGTCCATGACGAAGGAGGCGCGGGCGTCGCCGCGCAGGATCTCGACCTCATAGGCGAGTCCAAAACCACCGCGATGCTTGCCGGCGCCGCCCGAGCCTTCGCGCAAGGCATAGTGGCGATAGAGCACCGGAAAAGCCTGCTCCATGATCTCGACCGGCGGCGATTTTGAAATGCCTATGGTCGAGCAGCCATTGGTCAGGCCGTCATGACCGGCATTGCCGCCATAGCCGCCGCCGGAGATCTGGTACATGACATAGTCGCGGCCGCGGGCCGGATCGTTGCCGCCGAGCGCGAAATTGCCGCTGGAGCCGGCCGGAGCCGCCGTCACTTTGTCCGGCAGGGCCTGCACCATCGCCGCGAACACGGCCTCGGCGATGCGCTGCGAAACCTCGGCCGCGCAGCCGGACACCGGGCGCGGATATTTTGCGTCGAGGAAGGTGCCTTCCGGCCGCTTGACGATCAGCGGCTCGAAGGCGCCGGCGCTGATCGGCACGTCGGGGAAAATATGGCGCATTGCGAGATAGACCGAGGACAAGGTCGTTGCCAGCACGCTGTTCATCGGCCCCGCGCAAGGCTTTGACGAGCCGGAGAAATCAAAGCTAAGCGTGTCGCCCTGTTTCTCCACGGCAAGCGCGATGGTCAGCGGCTCGTTCACCACTCCGTCGGAATCGACGAAGGCCTGCGAGCGGTAAATGCCGTCGGGAATGGCTGATATGTTGGCGCGCATCTGCTCGGCGGCGCGGCGGCGCAGTTCGGCGATCGCCTCGACGACCGTTTCATCTCCGTAACGATCCAGGATTCCGTTCAGCCGGTCCTGACCGATCAGCAGTGCCGCCGCCTGCGCGCGGATGTCGCCGATGCGCTGGTCGGCAACCCTGATGTTCGAGCAAATGATGGCGTAGATCTCGCGATCGAGCACGCCCTTCTTGAACAGTTTCACCGGTGGCAGCCGCAGGCCCTCCTGCTCGACCGCCGTTGCCGAGGCGGAAAAGCCGCCTGGCACCGAGCCGCCAATGTCGGGCCAGTGGCCGGTGTTCGACAGCCAGCAGAAAATCCTGCCATCCCTGTAGACCGGCATGGCGAAGCGCACATCCATCAGGTGGGTGCCGCCGAGATAGGGATCGTTGACGATGTAGATATCGCCTGGCTCGGGCGGCAGGCAGCGTCCGTCGGCGATCATCTCGATCACGGTTTTGGTCGAATACTGCATAACGCCGACGAACACCGGCAGACCCTGGCTGCCTTGCGCGATCAGCGATCCGTCAACGGCGGAATAGATGCCGTCGGAGCGATCGTTGGCCTCGGCGATAACAGGCGAAAAGGCGGCGCGCGAAAACGTCAGGTCCATCTCGTCGCAGACCTGCTGCAACGCCGCCTGGATGACCGAAAGCGTGATCGCGTCGAGCTTTTCCATCTCAGGCCTCACCAATGTCGATGATGATGTTGCCGTCGACATCCGATCGCGCCCGGTCGCCGGGCTCGAGCACGGTGGTGGCGTCCATCTGTTCGAGGATCGCCGGGCCTTCGATGACGGCGTCGAGGGGCAGCTTCTCCCTGACATAGACCGGTGTGTCGTGCCACCGCCCGCCATACCAGACCGGCCGGACCTCGCGTCGCGCCTCATCGAGCGTTTTGGCGCGCCCTGCCGGGTCGATCAGCCGGGACAGATCGATCGCCGGACGCACACCCGTCACCGAGGTGTTGAGATTGACCAGGTTGGCGCGGATCTCCGGCAACTCGACCTTGAAGCGGGCGAAATAGGCCTTCTCGAAGAGATGCTGCAGCACCTCGCGCGTCACAGCGGACGACGGCAGCGGCACGTTGATGATGTGGGTCTGGCCGACGAACTGCATGTCGGCGGAATGCGTGACCCGGATCGTCTCCGGTTTCACCGCTTCCTTGCCGATCAACTCCTCGCCTTCGTTTCGGTGCCGTTCCAATACGGCGTGAAGCTGGGCTTCATCGAGCCCCGCCACCGGCTGGTTAACCGTATTGACGAAATCGTGCCTGAGATCGGCGACGACGCAGCCGAGCGCATTGGTGATGCCCGGCCGCGCCGGCACCAGCACTTTGGGCAGGCCGAGCTCGCGCGCCAGTGCCGTCGCATGCAGCGGCCCAGCGCCGCCGAAGGCGAACAGTGCGAAATCGCGCGGGTCGTGGCCACGCGACACCGAAACCATGCGGATAGCGCCGGCCATCTTCATGTTGCCCAGCCGTAGCACGGCACCCGCCGCCTCGACACCCGACAGGCCGGTGGCACGGCCGATCCGGTCCTCGAATATTCCGGTAACATGCTCGACGGTGACCGGATTCTCGACCGCAAGCAGCTTCTTCGGCGCCAGCCGGCCGAGCACCAGATTGGCATCGGTGATGGTCGGCTCGATGCCGCCGCGCCCGTAGCAGATCGGGCCGGGATTGGCGCCGGCACTTTCAGGGCCGATCTGGATCAGGCCTGCCGCATCGACGCGGGCGATCGAGCCGCCGCCGGCACCCACGGTATGCACCGCCACCATCGGCACATGGATCGGCATCGCATATTCGATCTCGATCTCGTTCGACACCGCCGGCTCGGCATTGCGGATCAGTGCCACGTCGGTCGAGGTGCCGCCCATGTCGTAGGTGACCAGGTTTTCGAAGCCGGCGCGTTTCCCCGTATAAGCGGCGGCGATAACACCGGAGGCCGGGCCGGACATGACGGTCTTGGCCGACTCACGTGTGACAAAGCGGGCCGAGATCATGCCGCCATTGCCGTTCATAATCAGGAAGTCGCGGGCATAGCCTTGCGATCCCAATTCCTTGCGCAGCCGCTCGACATAGCGTTCGAGAATCGGCTGCACCGAAGCGTTGACCGAGGCGGTCACGCCGCGCTCGAATTCGCGCGCTTCCGACAGCAATGCGTGGCCTGACGTGATGTAGCCGTTTGGCCAAAGCTCGGCGGCGATCTCGGCCGCCCGCCGCTCATGCGCCGGATTGGCATAGGAATGCAGGAAATGGATGACGAGGGATTCGCAGCCGGCCTCGATCAGGCTTTTCACCGCGTCGCGCATCTCGGCTTCGTCGAGCGGAATGCGCACCGCGCCCGAGGCTTCGACGCGCTCCGACACTTCAAGCCGCAGATTGCGCGGAATGATCGGGACGAAGGTCCCTGTCATGCCATAGGCCTGCGGCCGTGTCCGCCGGCCAAGCTCGATGACGTCGCGAAAGCCGCGCGTGGTGATCATGCCGGTCTTAGCCAGCCGGCGTTCCAGAACTGCGTTGGTGGTGGTCGTCGTGCCGTGCACGATGAGGTCGATGCCGTCGACCGGGAAGCCGGTGGCGCCGAGCGCCGAGACGACGCCGAAGGCCTGGTTGTCGATAGTGGTCGGGGTCTTGGCGATATGCACCCGGCCGCCGCCACGGCCGTCGATCAGAAGCAGGTCGGTAAAAGTTCCGCCGACGTCGATGCCGGCGACGACACTGCCCAGGGAATCCAGCGTCTGCGCCGAAAAATTCTCTTTCATTGTCGAAACCCGAAATGCCCGGACTACTGATATGTCTCAGTTTGGAAAGGTGTTTCACGCTGGCGTCTTGACGCAAATATCATTTGTATACTAATAAATTCCGGACACAAGAGCTTACCGCTTCGCAGTGTGCAAACGGCACGCCGGAACCTGATCGGTTCGGGCGCGCAGGAGAAGGTTTGGCGCCCATCTGAAGATTGGGTCTTGAGCCCGGGCCAGAAGGTTAGGTTTGATGAACACCACATCCGCGCTCAACACCGCCGACGCCCGGCCGTTGCAGTTCCCTATACCGGCCAATGTCTATGCCGAGACCGTCGTCTCGGTGAAGCACTATACCGACCGGCTGTTCTCGTTCCGCATCACCCGGCCGCAGTCGCTGCGCTTCCGTTCCGGCGAGTTCGTCATGATCGGCCTGCCCAACGCCGAGAAGCCGGTGTACCGCGCCTATTCGATCGCCAGCCCTGCTTGGGACGACGAGCTGGAATTCTTCTCGATCAAGGTGCCGGATGGCCCGCTGACCTCGGAGTTGCAGAAGATTGAGATCGGCGACACCGTCATCATGCGGCAGAAGTCGACCGGCACGCTGGTGGTCGACGCGCTGACCCCGGCCAAGCGCCTGTTCATGATCTCGACCGGCACCGGCATCGCGCCTTTCGCCAGCCTGCTGCGCGACCCCGAAACCTATGAGAAGTTCGAGCAAGTCGTCCTGACTCACACCTGTCGCGACATCGCCGAGCTCACCTACGGCCAGGAGCTGGTCGCGGCGCTGGAGAACGATCCGCTGATCGGCGATCTGACGGGCGGCCGCGTCACGCTCTACAATTCGACGACGCGCGAAACTTCCGAGCGCATGGGCCGCATCACCGCGCTGATCGGCTCGGGCAAATTCTATACCGACCTCGGCATCGACAAGCTTGATCCGGAGACCGACCGCATCATGATCTGCGGCTCGATGCATATGCTCAAGGACGTCAAGGAATTGGCCGAAAGCCTCGGCTTCCAGGAAGGTTCGCTGCATCATCCGGCGAGCTTCGTCGTCGAGCGCGCCTTCGTCGGCTGAGGCGTCGGGACGCTGTGGCGTCCGCCTCATGCAAGTTTTGACCGTACGGTCAAAAATCTGCTGCTTTCGTGGCCTTTTTCAACTATGACCGCTTGAAGGACTCGTGAAGCGCTGCTTCACGGGCTATCCTCGGTGGACGTCGCTGAACAAAGGGGCAGGAGATGAGCAGCACAATCCGCGAAGCCGATCTCGGTGCGTCCAAGATCACGCCGCTGCCAGCGCGCACCGCCGCCAATGCGCCGGCGCCGCAAGCGCACGGTATTGCCCGCAATCCCGGCATGAAGCTCGATCTCGGCTTCATGGAATCGATGCGCAGCGTCAACCGCTCGGCGCTGGAGCGGCGTGTCGCCAGCCTGACCAAGCGGCGGTCGATCAAGGCCGACAACCAGGCCGCCTGGCTGCTGCGCGCCGTCGCCTGCATGGACCTGACCACGCTGAACTCGAACGACACCGAAGAGCGCGTGCGCCGGCTCTGCGCCAAGGCGGTCAATCCGTTCCGCCGCGACATCGTCGAAGGCCTCGGCATTACTGGTGAAAAGATCCGCCCGGCGGCGGTCTGCGTCTATCATCCCTTTGTCGCCACCGCCGTCGAGGCGCTGCGCGGCAGCGGCATCCATGTCGCCGCCGTATCCACCGCTTTCCCGCATGGCCTCACCCCACTTTCGACGCGCCTGCAGGAGATCGAAGCCTCGGTCAGCGACGGCGCCAACGAGATCGACGTCGTCATCCCGCGCGGCCTGGTATTCGGGGCGAAATGGCAGGAGCTCTATAACGAGATCGTCTCGATGCGCGCCGCCTGCGGCGAGGCGCATCTGAAGGTCATTCTCGGCACCGGCGACCTCGCCACACTGCGCAACGTCATGCTGGCGTCGATGGTGGCGATGATGGCGGGCGCCGATTTCATCAAGACCTCGACCGGCAAGGAAAGCGTCAACGCGACGCTGCCGGTCGGCCTTGCCATGGTGCGCGCCATCCGCGCCTATTTCGAGGAAACCGGCTACCTCATCGGCTTCAAGCCGGCCGGCGGCATTTCCACGGCAAAGGCTTCGCTCGACTGGCTGGTGCTGATGAAGGAAGAACTCGGCCGGCGATGGCTGGAGCCAGACCTGTTCCGCTTCGGCGCGTCGAGCCTGTTGACCGACATAGAGCGCCAGCTCGAGCACCATCTCACGGGCCACTACTCGGCCAATCATCGCCACGCGATGGCGTGATTTCGGAGCCCCTGATGAACATTCTCGAACGCTATCATGCCATGGAATACGGTCCGGCGCCGGAAGCCCGCAACGAGGCTGATGCCTGGCTTGCCGCGCGCGATTTTTCCAAAGCACTGTTCATCGGCGGCGACTGGAAAGCAGCCACAGGCGGCAAGACCTTCGAGACCAGCGATCCTGCCTCGGGCAAATTGTTGGCCAAGGTATCGGATGCCGGTGCCGCCGACATCGATGCCGCGGTTTCGGCCGCGGCAAAAGCGCTGCCGAAGTGGAGCGCATCCTCAGGCTACAGCCGAGCAAAAGTGCTCTATGCCATCGGCCGCTCCATGCAGCGCCACCAGCGTCTGTTCGCGGTGTTGGAATCGATCGACAATGGCAAGCCGATCCGCGAAAGCCGCGACATCGACGTGCCACTGGCCATCCGCCATTTCATCCACCATGCCGGCTGGGCGCAGGCGTTGGACAGGGATTTTCCCGGCCATAAGGGCGTCGGCGTCGTCGGCCAGATCATCCCGTGGAACTTCCCGCTTTTGATGCTGGCCTGGAAGATCGCGCCGGCGCTCGCCGCGGGCTGCACCATCGTGCTGAAGCCGGCCGAGTTCACGCCGCTCACCGCCATCCTGTTTGCCGAGATCTGCGAACGATCCGGCGTGCCGAAGGGGGTCGTCAACATCGTCCAGGGCGGACCCGAAGCGGGCGCAGCAATCGTCAATCATCCCGGCGTCCAGAAGATCGCCTTCACCGGTTCGTCCGAGGTCGGCAAGATCATCCGCAAAGCCACCGCAGGCTCCGGCAAGAAATTGTCGCTGGAACTTGGCGGCAAGTCGGCCTTCGTCGTCTTCGAGGACGCCGATCTCGACAGCGCCGTCGAGGGACTGGTCGACGGCATCTGGTTCAACCAGGGCCAGGTCTGCTGTGCCGGCTCGCGCCTGCTGGTGCAGGAAGGCATCGCCGACGCCTTCATCGCCAAGGTCAAGACGCGGATGAGCCGGTTGCGCGTCGGCAGCCCGCTCGACAAGAACACCGATATCGGCCCGCTGGTCGACCTGACCCAGCTCGATCGCGTCAAGGGACTGGTTGCCGAAGGCGCCAAGCAGGGCGCTGTCTGCTGGCAGCCGGACGTGGCGCTGCCGTCCTCCGGCTATTACCACTTGCCGACGCTGGCGACAGGCGTTTCGCCGGCTAACATCCTGGCACAGGAGGAGGTATTCGGCCCGGTGCTCGCCACCATGACCTTCCGCAACACCGAGGAAGCGGTCGAGCTCGCCAACAACACGCGCTACGGGCTGGCCGCCTCGGTGTGGAGCGAGAACGTCAACCTCGCACTGCACGTCGCGCCGCAATTGAAGGCCGGCGTCGTCTGGGTCAACGGCACCAACATGTTCGACGCCGCCTGCGGCTTCGGCGGCTACCGCGAGAGCGGTTTTGGCCGCGAAGGCGGGCGCGAGGGCATGTTCGAATATCTCTCGGCAAAGCTGCCGCTCGGCCCCGTCATCAAGCCGGCAACGGCTTCCGCCCAGCCTGTCGAGCAGGCCGAAAGCGACGCCATCGATCGCACGGCAAAACTGTTCATCGGCGGTAAGCAGGTCCGGCCGGACGGCAATTATTCGATTGCGGTGGCTACCGCCAAGGGCAAGCTTGCCGGTGAGGTTGGTCTCGGCAGCCGCAAGGATATCCGCGACGCCGTCTCCGCTGCCCGCGCTTGCAAGGCCTGGCCGGAGGCGACCGCCTACAACCGTGCCCAAGTGCTCTACTATCTGGCCGAGAACCTGTCCGGCCGTGCCGACGAGTTTGCGGCGCGCCTCACTCAGCTCGTCGGCGCCACCGCCAAGGCCGCGCGCGAAGAGGTCGAGTTGTCGATCGAGCGGCTGTTCCTCTATGCCGGCCTGGCCGACAAGTTCGAAGGCCGCGTCCACCAGCCGCCGGCCCGCGCCGTCACATTGGCACTGCACGAGCCGGTCGGCGTCGTCGGCATCGTGGCATCCGACAATGCGCCCCTGCTCGGCCTGATCTCGCTGGTTGCGCCGGCGCTCGCCATGGGCAACACTGTGGTCGCGGTGCCTTCGGAAAAATATCCGCTGCTCGCCACCGATCTTTATCAGGTCATCGAATATTCCGACGTTCCGGCCGGCGCCATCAACATCGTCACCGGCCGCACCGCCGAGCTCGCCGGCGTGCTGGCCAAGCATGACGATGTCGACGGGCTCTGGGTGTTCGCCGATGTGGAAACCTGCGCCAAGGCGGAAGCGGACTCCGTCGGCAATCTCAAGCGCGTCTGGACCGGCAACGGCCGCAGCCTCGACTGGGCGTCGATCGAGGCCGCCGGCGATGCCTTCCTGCGCCGTGCCGTCGAGGTCAAGAACGTCTGGGTACCTTACGGCGACTGAGCGGTCGCCTTTCACGCGGTCGGACAAAAAACGTTCGGGCTTGACGGCAGAAATGATGTTCTTTACCGAGAAAAAACATTTACGCGAACAGCGATACAGGCGGCACGATAGTGCCTATCTGGCACATTGCGCCTTGGCCGCGTGCCGGTAAAAACCGGGCGGCCACAGAGGAGAAAAGCATGGCGGACCTGGCAGGCAAGATCATTGTCGTCACAGCGGCGGCGCAGGGCATCGGCCGGGCGAGCGCGCTGGCTTTCGCCAAGGCGGGCGCTGTCGTCCACGCCACCGACATCAACGAGGTGATGCTCGCCGAACTCGGCAAGACGCCTGGGATCAAGACCCGCAAGCTCGACGTGCTGAATGACGAGGCGGTTTCAACCGCCTTTGCCGAGATAGGCGCCGTCGATGTGCTGTTCAACTGCGCCGGCTTCGTCCATTCGGGCTCGATCCTCGAGATGAAGGACGCCGACCTCGACTTTGCCTATGATCTCAATGTCCGCTCGATGATCCGCACCATCCGCGCCGTGCTGCCCGGCATGCTGGAGCGCGGCGATGGCTCGATCATCAACATGGCGTCGCTGGCCAGCTCGACCAAGGGCGTGCCAAACCGCTTCGTCTATGGGCTGACCAAGGCGGCCGTCATCGGCCTGACCAAATCGGTCGCCGCCGACTATGTCGGCAAGGGCATCCGCTGCAACGCCATCTGCCCGGGCACGGTCGAAAGCCCGTCGCTGCAGGACCGCATGCATGCGCAGGGCGACTACGAGGCAGCTCGCGCCGCCTTCATCGCCCGCCAGCCGATGGGCCGCCTCGGCACACCAGAGGAAATTGCCGATCTCGCCGTCTATCTGGCCGGCGCCACCTATACGTCGGGACAGGCTTACAATATCGACGGTGGCTGGTCGATTTAAGAGGCCATTTGGAACTCTACTCCGCCGGGCGCCTAGCGCGGTTTTCTGCGCTTCCGGTGCTCACGTACTTTAGGTACGCTCCGCTCCATTCGCCTCAGCGGAGCGAGTTTGCAAACGGCCTCTGGTCGCAACTGGGAGAAAAATTGCATGAAACTGCTGCGCTATGGCGAGGCGGGGAGCGAACGCCCCGGCCTGCTCGATGCGGATGGGACGATCCGTGACCTCTCCGCCCATGTCACCGACATTGCCGGCAAGGCGCTCGACCCGGCATCCCTCGAGGCATTGTCGAAGCTCGATCCAAAATCGCTGCCGGCGGTTTCCGGCAAGCCGCGCATCGGCGCCTGCGTCGCCGGCACCGGCAAATTCATCTGCATCGGCCTCAACTATTCCGACCACGCCGCCGAGACCGGCGCCACCGTGCCGCCGGAGCCGATCATCTTCATGAAGGCGAGCTCGGCCATCGTCGGGCCTGATGACGACGTGCTGATCCCGCGCGGCTCGGTCAAGACCGACTGGGAAGTCGAGCTTGGCGTGGTCATCGGCAAAACCGCGAAATATGTCACCGAGGCCGAGGCGCTGGATTATGTCGCCGGCTATTGCGTCGCGCACGACGTTTCCGAACGCGCCTTCCAGGCCGAGCGTCAGGGCCAGTGGACCAAGGGCAAGAGCTGCGACACCTTCGGGCCGATCGGCCCGTGGCTGGTGACCAAGGACGAGGTTAAGGACCCGCAGAACATCCCGATGTGGCTGAAGGTCAATGGCAAGACGATGCAGAACGGCTCGACCAAGACCATGGTCTATGGCGTCGCCTACCTGGTTTCCTACCTCAGCCAGTTCATGTCGCTGCATCCGGGCGACATCATCTCCACCGGCACGCCTCCCGGCGTCGGCCTCGGCATGAAGCCGCCGGTGTTCCTCAAGGCCGGCGACGTCGTCGAGCTCGGCATCGAAGGGCTGGGCATCCAGAAGCAGACGTTCAAGGCGGATTTGTAGCGGCGCTCTGCCTTCTCCCCTTGTGGGAGAAGGAAGAGGCGCTACTTCAGCACCTTGCCATCGGCCCCGAACCGATAGGTCTTCGCCGGATCCGGCGTCGCATAAAGCGTGGCACCAGGCTCGGCATTGTAGACGCCGAAGATGCGCACGGTGATCAGGCCGGCCTTCTCGCAGTCGAGATAGAGGTTGGTGTCGGCGCCGAGATGCTCGGCATGGACGACCGTGCCTTTCCAGGCGCCGGATTTCGCATCGACGGTCAAGTGCTCGGGACGGACGCCGATGGTCTTGGCCGTCTCGCCAAGCCTGGCGCCGTCGACGAAATTCATCTTCGGTGAGCCGATGAAGCCGGCGACAAATTCATTCGCCGGGGAATTGTAAAGCTCCATCGGCCCGCCGATCTGCTCGATCTTTCCGGCGTTGAGCACGACGATCTTGTCGGCCAACGTCATCGCCTCGACCTGGTCGTGGGTGACATAGATCATCGTTGCCTTCAGCCGGCGATGCAATTGCGCGATCTCCAGCCGCGTGTTGACGCGCAGTGCTGCATCGAGGTTCGACAGCGGCTCGTCGAACAGGAAAAGCTTGGGCTCACGCACCACGGCGCGGCCGATGGCGACGCGCTGACGCTGGCCGCCGGAAAGCTCGGCCGGGCGCCTTGCGAGATAGGGTTCCAGCGACAGCATAGAGGAGGCAATGCCGATGCGGCGGTCGATCTCGGCCGCCGGCGTGCCCGCCTGCTTGAGGCCGAGGCCCATATTGTTCTTCACCGTCAGATGCGGGTAGAGCGCGTAGGTCTGGAACACCATGGCGATGCCGCGTTTGGCCGGCGGCGTTGCGGAGACGTCCGCTCCGTCGATCACCACACGCCCCGAGGTCGAATCCTCCAGTCCGGCGATGACCCTGAGCAGCGTCGACTTTCCGCAGCCGGAGGGGCCGACGAAGACGACGAACTCGCCATCGGTCACTTCGAGGTTGATGCCTTTCAGCACCTCGACCGGCCCAAAGGCCTTCTTCACATTCTCGATGTTCAGCGAGCCCACGGCGTTCCTCCGGATTGGAATGTGGGCGCAGAAGCACCCCCCTCTGGCCTGCCGGCCATCTCCCCCTCAAGGGGGGAGATTGGCAGCTTTGACGCCGCCGCACTCTTCTCGATGTTGGTGATTGGCGAAAGAAAACGTGACGGCAAATCTCCCCCCTTGAGGGGGAGATGGCCGGCAGGCCAGAGGGGGGCGCCGTAGAGCGCAACTCCGGACGATAATTCTCTTGTCACAATCGCACCGCCTTTCCACTGCGTACGCTCTCGTCGGCGGCAAGGCAGACGGCGAGCGACTTCACCGCGTCGTCCATGTGGCGGGTCAAGTCGAGATCCTCGCGGATCGCCTTCAGCAAAAAAAACTGTTCGAGATCGCAGAGATCCTGATGGCCGGGCTCACCCTCCATCGACAGCATCTCATCCGCCTTGGCGAACTTGCCGTCCGCACCGGTTGCCGCGCTGTGCAGGCGGATGGTCGAGGTCTTGGTGTGGGTGTCGATGTCATCGGATCTGACACCCTCCTTCATGACGATCGACACGCAGCCATGGGGGGAGATCACATCCTTGACGAAGAAGGCGGTCTCCGAGATCATCGGCCCCCAGCCGGCCTCGTACCAGCCGACCGAGCCATCGTCGAACAGCACCTGCAGGTGGCCGTAATTGTACATCGATGGCGCGATCTCATCGCTCAGCCGCAGCCCCATGCCGCGCACCTCGACCGGCCTGGCGTCGGTGATCTGCAGCATCACGTCGAGATAGTGCACGCCGCAATCGACGATCGGCGACGTCGTCTGCATCAATTGCTTGTGCGTCTCCCAGCTATGACCGGAGGATTGCTGGTTGAGGTTCATGCGGAACACGTAAGGGCCGCCGAGCTTGCGCGCCTCGGCGATCAGCCTGATCCAGGACGGATGATGGCGCAGGATGTAGCCGATCACCAGTTTTTTGCCGTTGGCCTTGGCTGCCGCGACCACGCGTTTGGCGTCCGCCACCGTCGTCGCCAACGGCTTTTCGACAAAGACATGGCAGCCGGCCTCGAACGCCTTGACCGCATAGTCGGCATGGCTGTCGGAATAGGTGGCGATACAGGCGACATCGGGTTTCTCGTCGCGCAGCGCCTCGTCGAAGGAGCGCCTGATATCATAGCCGGAAAGCCCGGCCGGCAACGGCACGTCCGAGCGGTTGACCAGTGCCGCGATCTGGAACCCCGGATTGGTGTGATAGGCCAGCGCATGGCTGCGGCCCATATTGCCCAGACCGGCGACGACGACGCGAAGAGGTTCGGCCATTTCAATCTGCCTTTTCTTGCCTGCGAGCTGCGAGAGCCACCATTACCTGTGGCTCGCATTCATCTGCGACCCGCAGAGCCGCTTCTTCACTGTCGCAGCGGGCCAAAAGTCGGAAGCCATAGGCACCGACTCCTTCCTTGATCAGCGAAAGCCTATGATCGTCAGACAAGGGATGCTCAAGATTGAGCGCCTGGGTGAACGCCTTCGACTGCTCGTCTTCCATCTGGGAATTGACGCGCCAACGAACATGACAGTTGTATTCCTTCGGCCGGCGCTCCGCCCCGAACCGCGTCAACCAGATGGCAGCGTTGAGATAGAACTGCGGTCCCCAGGAAGACTTCTGAAGGTTTAGCAAGCAGACGGTCTCCGGCCATTCGCGGTAGAAATTCGTGGCGCGCACGCCTCGAAATCCATAGCGGCTCGCTGTCTCGACAAGGGCCTGTACGATAATCTCTCGACCATCACTCATTTGACGGCTCCGGAAGTGATGCCGCGGATCAGCTGCCGCGAGAAGATGACGTAGAGGATCAGCACCGGCATGATCGCCAGCGACAGTGCCGCCAGGATCGCGTTCCAGTTGGTGACGAACTGGCCGAGGAACAGCTGGGCGCCGAGCGTCACCGTCTTGGTCTCCTCCGACGGCGCCAGGATCAGCGGAAACCACAGATCATTCCAGATCGGGATCATGGTGAAGACCGCGACCGTCGCCATCGATGGCCGCACCAGCGGCAGCACCAGCCGGAAGAAGATGGTGTATTCGGACAGCCCGTCGATCCTGCCCGCATTCTTCAGATCGTCGGATACCTGCTTCATGAACTCCGACAGGATGAAGACGGCGAGCGGCAGGCCTTGCGCGGTGTAGACCAGGATCAGCGCTGTCAGCGTGTTGACCAGCCCACTCATCACCATCAGCTGCAAGATGGCGACGGTGCCAAGGCGGATCGGGATCATGATGCCGAGCGCCAGGTAAAGCCCCATCAGCGAGTTGCCGCGAAAGCGGTATTCGGACAGCGCGAAGGCCGCCATCGCGCCGAACAGCAGCACGAAGAACAGCGAAGCGACGGTGACGACGAGGCTGTTCTGGAAATAGTGGATGAAGTCGCCCTGGCCGATCACGGTGGTGTAGCCGATCAGGTCGAAGGTTTTCGGGGTCGGCGGCGCTAGCGGCGCTCCGAAGATCGCCGCGCGGGATTTAAACGAATTCACGATGACGATGATCACGGGAAACAGCGCGATCACCGTGTAGGTCAACAGCACCGCATGGGCGCCGATGGTGCGGGGCAGGGAATGGGTTGCCGTGCTCATCCCAGAGTCTCCCGATTTTGTGCCAAGGCACCCCCCTCTGTCCTGCCGGACATCTCCCCCTCAAGGGGGGAGATTGGCAGCTCCAGCCTGGCGGCTTCTCTTGCAACGTTGAAAAGTGGCGAAAGCAATGCGGCAGTCCAATCTCCCCCCTTGAGGGGGAGATGGCCGGCAGGCCAGAGGGGGGTGCTCAAGCTCAACATCTCGCCCCCTAAAACTGATACCGACGCAGGCGCGTCTGGACGAGGAAGAGATAGACGCAGACGCCGCCAAGGATGATCAGGAACATCATCGTGGCGATCGCCGCGCCCATGTTGGGATCGCCGACCTGCAACTGGAAACCGAAGAAGGCGCGGTAGAGGAAGGTGCCGAGAATATCGGTTGAATAATTCGGCCCGGCCAGCGCGCCTTGCGCGGTATAGATCAGGTCGAAGGCGTTGAAATTTCCGACGAAGGTCAGGATCGAGATGATGCCGATCGACGGCAGGATCAGCGGCAGCTTAATCTTCCAGAACTGCGACATGCCGGTGATGCCGTCGCATTCGGCCGCTTCGATCACTTCCTCGGGGATCGACAGCAGCGCGGCGTAGATCAGCATCATCGGGATGCCGACGAACTGCCACACCGAGATCAGGCTGAGCGTGGTCAGCGCATATTGCTCCTTGCCGAGCCACGGCGTGAACAGGCTTTTGAGGCCGACAATATCCATCAGGTTAGGCGCCACGCCCCACAGCGGCGACAGGATCAGCTTCCAGGCGAAGCCGACGATGACGAAGGACAGGATCGTCGGCACGAAGATCGCCGTGCGGTAGAAGGCGGAGAACCTAAGCCGCGGGCTGGACAGCAGTGCGGCCAGCAGGACGCCGATCGGGTTCTGCACGACCATGTGGATGATGAAGAACCAGACGTTGTTGCGCAGGGCGTTCCAGAAATTGACCGACCAGTTGGGATCGCCGAACAGCCTGCGGAAATTTTCGAACCCGACGAAGACCTGGGCCTGCTCGATGTTGCGAAACAGCGAGAGCTGCAGCGTGCCGGCCAGCGGCAGGATCATGATCGCCGTATAGACCAGCACCGCCGGCGCCAGGAAGACGACGATATGCCAGCGGAACGGTCGTTTCGGTGCTGCGGCCATGCGTTCGGTCCCCGCCGATCAGGTTCTTGCAATTGCCGCAAAAAGGCGCGGCGCCTCCCTCCCCCCTCGAGGGGAGGGTGCCTCGCGAAGCGAGGCAGGTGGGGTCGGCCAAGGCAGTGCGCCATCGTGACTTCGACCGTGCCTTTCAGCAACGATGAAGCCGCGGCCTGCCTTTACCGACCCCCTCTGTCGCCTTCGGCGACATCTCCCCCTCGAGGGGGGAGATAGCGCTCGCTCTTACTTGCCAGCCTTATACCAGCTGTCGAGGCCGTCCTGCAGCTTCTTGGCGGCAGCTTCCGGCGTGACGGTGCCGTTGATGACGTTGGCCGATTCAACCCACGTCTCGTTCTCGAGGTTCGGCGTGCCGCGCGACAGGATCTGATAGGTCGAGCGGATCGTCGACTTGCACTTGTCGCGCCAGGAGACGAATTCCTGTGCCAGCGGGTCTTCCATCTTCACCGGGGTGTTGTTCAGGCTGAAGAAGCCCGGCAGCGCGTTGGCGTAGATGGTGGCGAAGTCAGGCGAGGCCACCCATGTCAGGAAGGTCTTGGCCGCATCCGCGTTCTTCGACGCTGCATTGAGGCCCATGCCGATGTCGGTGTGGTCGGAGATGTAGCAGGTGTCGCCGGCCTTCTGCACCGGCGGCGGGAATGCGCCCATCTTGAACTGCGCCTGCGTGTTGAACAGGCCGATTTCCCATGAGCCGGCCGGGTAGATGGCAGCGCGGCCGAGCGTGAACAGGTTCTGGCTGTCCGGATAGGTCTGCGCCTCGAAGCCGTCGCCGAGATAGGGCTTCCACTTGGCCAGCTCTTCATATGGCGCCACCCAGTCCTTGTCGGTCAGCTTCTGTTCGCCCTTGATCAGCGCTGCGCGGCCTTCCTCGCCCTTCCAGTAGTTCGGGCCGATGTTCTGGTAGCCCATGGTCGCGGCTTCCCAAAGGTCCTTGGTGCCCATCGCCATCGGGATGTAGGTGCCGTCGGCTTTGATCTTGTCGAGCGCGGCGTAGAACTCCTCGTTCGTCGTCGGCACCTTGATGCCGAGCTTGTCGAAAGCGTCCTTGTTGTAGATGAAGCCGTGGATGACGGAAGCCATCGGCACGCAGAAGCTCGCCTTGCCGTCGTCGGTCTGCCATGCGGCCTTGGCGACGTCGGAGAAATTCTCCATGCCGGGCAGTGTCGAGATGTCGGCGAGGTTGCCCTTCTTGAAGAGCTCCAGCGACTTGTCGAACGGGCGGCAGGTGATCAGGTCGCCCGCCGAGCCGGCGGCGAGCTTGGCGCCGAGCGCGGCGTCATATTCGGTCGGCGCCGACGGCGCGAACACCACTTTGATGCCCGGGTTCTTGGCCTCGAAAGCCGGGATCAGCTTGTCCTTCCAAATGGCAAGGTCGTCGCCGCGCCAGCTTTCGATGTTGAGCGTTACGTCCTGGGCGTAGGCCATTCCGGCTGAGCCGAGAATGCTGGTGCCGAGAAGAAGTGCCGTCAGTAGTTTCGTTGTCATGCTCAGTCTCCCTGTTGACCTTTTTCAGGTTCGGTTTTGAGAACAGGGGCTTTTTGCCCCATGCTCCCCTCAATCACGGAAAGGGCCGGGCGCAGTTTCTGGCCGGTCCCTTCCAGTATCTTCTCGGCCGCACCGGCGCCGGCCGCGCCGGCGGCGAGCAGAATAGCAGTCTTGACGCCGCCGCCGCTCTTCTCGAGCAGGCGCGCCGCATCCTCCTTGTCGCGCCCGCTGATGGCGGCGACGATGCTTGCTGCGCGATCGCGCAGCTTGATGTTGTCGGCCATGAGGTTGACCATGTAGCCGTCATGCACATGGCCAAGATGAATGGCGGCCAGCGTCGAAAGCATGTTGAGCGCAATCTTCTGGGCGGTGCCGGCGCCCATGCGCGTCGAGCCGGCGATCAGCTCGGGCGGCGTTTCGAGCACTATGGCGATGTCGGCCAGCCGAAGCAGCGGCGCATCCTTGTTGTTGGCGATGGCGATGGTTGCCGCACCCCGGCGCCTGGCGTCCTCGATCGCCCTGACGGCATAGGGTGTCGAGCCGCTGGCCGAGACCGCGATCAAGCAGTCGCCCTCGCCGATGCCGGCATTGGCAACCGCCGCCGAGGCTTCGTCGATATTGTCTTCCGGCCCGCCGGCCAATGTCTTGAAGGCATCGTCGCCGCCGGCGATCAGTATGGCGATGCGGTCGCGCTGGATGCCGAAGGTGCCCGGCAGTTCCAGCGCATCGGCCAGCGCCATCAGTCCCGAGCTGCCGGCCGCCGCGTAAGCGAGCTTACCGCCGCTCTTCAGACGGCCGGCGATGATCTCGGCTGCTTTGGCGATGGCGGGAATGGCGCCGCGAACCGCCTTGGCGGCCTCGATCTGCGCATTGGCCAAGGAGGAAAGGATGGCGTCCGGGGCCTGGATGTCCAGCCCCTCGGCATTCTGGTGATGCGCTTCGGTGCGCTTCTCGGCCATACCGTTCCCTCCAATCCACAAAACAATACCAAAAAAATACCACTTGTCCACACGCATTAACGGAATCGTTGCAACCAGATCGGCCTGCCGGCAGAATGCATTGATTTTTCAGCAAAATACCGCTTAATCTTTTTGAAACAGAAATTAATCCTTGGCTATTGGTACTTTATTGGTATTATCCACCCGGAGGAGAAATCGCGTGAATTTCGTGCTTGGCATCGATGGCGGAGGCACCAGCTGCAGGGCGGCTCTTGCGACAGCGGGCGGCATGGTCGTCGGCCGCGCCAAGAGCGGCGCCGCCAATATCCGCACCGATCTCACCGGCGCCAGGGCCAACATCGTCGACGCGGCGAGGCAGGCCTTTGTAGCCGCCGGACAAGACCCCGAACTGATCCCGCAAACCCCGGCCATCCTAGGCCTCGCCGGCGCCAATGTCGGAACCTACAGACAGCAACTCGAAGCCATCCTGCCGTTCAGCCAAAGCCGTGTCGAGACCGATGCCGAGATTGCGCTCGAAGGCGCGATCGGCTCCGGCGACGGCGCCATGGCCATCCTCGGCACCGGCACCGCCTATATGGCGCGCAGACAAGGCAAATCGCGCGCCATTGGCGGCTGGGGTTTCCAGGTCGGCGACCAGGGCAGCGGCGCCCGCATCGGCCGCGACCTGCTCGAACAGACGCTCCTCGCCTATGACGGCATCCGCGAAGCGTCGCCGCTGACGCAGGCCATGCTCGCCATCTTCCGTGACAATCCCGAGGATTTGGTCGAGTTCACCACCAATGCCAAGCCCGGCGATTTCGGCGGCTTCGCGCCCAAGGTCTTCGACCATGCCGAAAAAGGCGACGCCGTCGCCAACTGGATCCTGGACAAGGCGGTCGCCGATGTCGAGGCAGCACTTGGCGTCCTCGATCTCGGCGGCGACGATCCGCTGTGCCTGCTCGGCGGGCTGGCGCCGTTTTACGGGCCGCGCCTGTCGTCGCGCTACCGGGCGCTGCTGAAGCCGCCGCTCGACGATGCGCTGGGCGGCGCGGTGCAGATGGCGGTCCGTGTCTTCGCCAAAACGGCGGAGGCAGCGCGATGAGCGAGGCCGCCGACCAGATTTTCGCCACGCTGAAACAGTCCTCGCAAAGCGGCGCGCCACTCTATCTGCAGCTCAGGAAGAGCATCGAGGACGCGGTCAATCGCGGCCTGATCGGGCCGGGCGACGCGCTGCCTTCCGAGCGTGACATCGCCAGCAAGGCCGACATTTCGCGCGTCACCGTGCGCAAGGCGGTGCAGGATCTGGTCAAAGGCGGCATCCTCGTCCAGCGCCACGGCTCCGGCACCTTCGTCGCGCCGCGCATGGAGCGCGTCGAGCAGTCGCTGTCGCGGTTGACCTCATTCACCGAAGACATGGCCCGGCGCGGCATGGTCGTGCGCTCGGCCTGGCTCGACCGCGGCCTCTATGCGCCCTCGCCGGACGAGATGATGGTGCTCGGCCTGTCGTCGAACGAGTTGGTGGCCCGCGTGGCGCGCTTGCGCATCGCCAACGACACGCCGCTGGCGATCGAACGCGCGGCACTGTCGGCCAGCGTGCTGCCGGACCCGGCAGGAATAGGGTCCTCGCTCTACGCTGCGCTGGAAACGACCGGCCTCCGGCCGGTGCGGGCGGTGCAGCGCATTTCGGCCGCCAATCTCGGCGACAGTGACGCGCGCCTGCTCGAAGTGCCGCCCGGGATTGCCGGCCTGCACATCGAGCGTATTTCCTATCTGGCGAGCGGCAAGGTGATCGAATTCACCCGCTCCATCTACAGGGGCGACGCCTATGATTTCGTCGCCGAGCTCCGGCTGAGCGGGCCGGGCGAAGAGGGCCGGCCATGAGCGCAACCAAAACTCATATGCGGCGCGAGATCGAGGAGATCCCGGAGGCCACCGCCCGTCTGCTCGACGGTTCGGGCGTCGTGCTGACCGAGGCCGGGCGTGGCATTCGCGAGCGCGACCCGAACTTCGTCGTAACCGTGGCGCGCGGCTCCTCCGATCATGCCGCCACCTTCATGAAATATGCCGTGGAGCTGACCGCCGGCCTCGCGGTCGCTTCGGTCGGTCCTTCGATCGCCTCGATCTATGGCGCCAAGCTCAAGCTGGCCGGCTCGGCCTGCCTGGCGATCTCGCAATCGGGCAAGAGCCCGGACATCGTCGCCATGGCGCAAAGCGCGAGGGCGGGCGGTTCGCTGACCGTCGCCATCACCAACACCGCCGATTCGCCGCTGGCGAGCGCCTGCGACTACGCGATCGACATACTGGCCGGGCCGGAGCGCAGCGTCGCGGCGACCAAGACCTTCGTCAATTCCGCCGTCGCCGGCCTCGCCTTGATGGCGCACAGCACCGGCGACGACAAGCTTCTGGCAGCACTTGCCCGCCTGCCGGAGCATTTCCGCAAGGCGATCGCCTGCGACTGGATGGCGCTGGCCGGTGCGTTGGAGACGCCGAAATCGCTGTTCATCCTCGGTCGCGGTCCGTCCACGGCGATCGCCAATGAGGCGGCGCTGAAATTCAAGGAAACCTGCGCCATGCATGCCGAGGCCTATAGTGCTGCCGAAGTGATGCATGGCCCGCTGGCGCTGGTCGGGCCCGACTTCCCGGTGCTGGCGCTCGCCGCCCGCGATGCTTCCGAGCCGTCGGTTGCCGAGGCTGCCGACAGCCTGGCGGCCAAAGGCGCGGCCGTCTTCGTGACCTCGGACAAGGCGAAAAGCGCTCAGCACCTGCCGCATGTCGCGACCGGCCATCCGCTGACCGACCCGCTGGCGCTGATCGTGTCCTTCTATGGCTTCGTCGAGGCTTTTGCCCGTCATCGTGGCCTTGACCCCGACACGCCGCCCAATCTGCGCAAGGTGACGGAAACCATATGAGCGATCGTTTTGCCCTGACTGGCGCCCGCATATTCGACGGTGAGGACTGGCATGACAACGCCGCCCTTGTCGTGCGTGACGGCCTTGTCGAGGCCATCGTTACGGCGGGCGCCATTCCGTCCGGCGTCACTCGTATCGAGACTGGCGGCGGCATGCTTGCGCCGGGCTTCGTCGACCTGCAGGTCAATGGCGGCGGCGGCGTCATGCTCAACGATCATCCCGATGTCGCCTCGATCGAGACCATCTGCCGGGCGCACGCGCCGTTCGGCACGACGGCACTGCTGCCGACGCTGATCACCGACACGCCTGAAATCACCGCAGCGGCGGTTGCCGCCGGAGCGCTGGCCGCGCAACAGAAGGTGCCGGGTTTTTTGGGCCTGCATCTCGAAGGCCCGCATCTATCGGTCGCCCGCAAGGGCGCGCATGATCCGGCATTGATCCGGCCGATGACCGACGTCGACCAGGCGATGCTGATAGCAACGCGAACAACTCTGCCGGTGCTGCTGACAACGATCGCGCCTGAATCCGTCGACCCCGCGCGCATTTCGGCGCTCGTTGAGGCCGGCATCGTCGTCAGCCTCGGCCATTCCGATACCGGCTATGCCAAGGCGCGCGGGTTCGCCGATGCCGGCGCAACGGTGGTCACGCATCTGTTCAACGCCATGAGCCAGATCGGCAATCGCGAGCCGGGGCTGGCGGGTGCCGCCATCGATACCGGAACATTGTTTGCCGGCATCATCGCCGACGGCATCCACGTCGATCCCGCCACCATGGCGATTGCCTTGCGCGCCAAGCAGGGGCCGGCAAAAATTTTTCTGGTCACCGACGCCATGGCGACGATCGGTACCGATATGACCTCGTTCACGCTGAACGGCCGCACCATCTACCGCAAGGACGGCAGGCTGACGCTTGCCGACGGGACGCTGGCGGGCGCCGATCTCGACATGATCTCCGCCGTGCGCTTCGTCCACCGCATTGTTGGGCTGGAGCTTTCGGAGGCGCTGCGCATGGCTTCGCTCTATCCAGCGCAGGCGATCGGCCAGTCGCACCGGCTCGGGCGCTTCGCCAACGGCACCGCTGCCGATATTGTTGCGCTGTCGGACGAATTGGACGTCAAGGGCGTCTGGATAGAAGGCGACAAGGTTTTCGGAGCAGGCATCAATTGAACGCAAACCTCTTGCTTCAGCCGGCTTTGGCCGGCGCGTAGAGGTCCTTGTAGGTTTCGCGCAGCAGGTTCTTCTGCACCTTGCCCATCGCGTTGCGCGGCAGCTCGTCGGCGAAGATCACCCGCTTCGGGTGCTTGTATTTCGCCAACCGCCCGGCGATGGCATCGACGATGTCTGCGGCGGTGATGGTCGAGGCCGGCGCGCGCACCACGACCGCGGTGACACCTTCGCCGAAATCCGGATGAGCAACGCCGATCACTGCGCTTTCGATGACGCCGGGCAGCGAGTCGATCTCGCTCTCGACCTCCTTCGGATAGATGTTATAGCCGCCGGAAATGATCAGATCCTTGCCGCGCCCGACGATGTGGACATAGCCGTCGGCATCGATCAGGCCGAGATCCCCGGTGATGAAGAAACCGTCGTCACGGAATTCCGCTTTGGTCTTCTCCGGCATGCGCCAATAGCCGGCAAAGACGTTGGGGCCCTTCACCTCGATCATGCCGACCTCGCCCCTGGCAAGTGTTTCGCCGTTCTCGGCGTCGGCGATACGAAGCGCGACGCCAGGCAAGGGAAACCCGACCGTACCGGCACGCCGCTCGCCATCATAGGGGTTCGACGTGTTCATGTTGGTCTCGGTCATGCCGTAGCGCTCGAGGATCGAATGGCCGGTGCGCTCGCGCCAGGCCTTGTGCGTCTCGGCCAGCAGCGGCGCCGAGCCGGAAACGAACAGGCGGATGTTTTTGGCCGCTTGGCGGTTCAAGCCGTCCTGCTGCAGCAGGCGCACATAGAAGGTCGGCACGCCCATCAGCGCGGTGGCGCGCGGCAGCAGCGAGACGATGCGGGCCGGGTCGAATTTGGTTTCGAACAGCATCGAGGCGCCGGCCATCAGGATAACGTTGGTGGCAACGAAGAGGCCATGCGTGTGGAAGATCGGCAGCGCGTGGATCAAGACGTCTGCGGCAGTGAAGCGCCAGTGGTCGACCAGCACGCGCGCATTCGAAGCGAGGTTCTCATAGCTGAGCATGGCGCCCTTCGAGCGGCCGGTCGTTCCCGACGTGTATAGGATCGCCGCAAGATCGTCCGGCCCGCGCACCACATCGTGGAAATCCGAAGACTGCCGCGAGGCCTGATCCATCAACGACCCTTCGCCATTGCCCTCGAGCGTCGCGATGACGGCGCCCGATGACTCCGCCAGGCGGCCGATCTCGGCTGCCCGTGCCGGATCGCAGACGACCAGCCGCGGCTCGGCATCGCCGAAGAAATAGCCGAGTTCGGTCAGCGTATAAGCGGTGTTGAGCGGCAGGAAGACCGCACCGGCGCGCAGGCAGGCGAGATAGAGCAGGACCGCCTGCGGGCTCTTCTCGACCTGGACGGCGACACGGTCGCCGGGTTCGACGCCCAATTGCAGAAGCGCGTGGGCCAGTTGCGCGGACCGCGCCAGCATATCGCCATAGGTGATCGAGCGCCCGTCATCCGTCTCCATCAACAGACGCTCGGGCGCCGGCATGCGAGCGCGGAAGGCGTCGAACAAATGGTTGCTCATATGTCCCTCTTGTCCTCATTCCCCTGAGGTTGCGCCGGAAGCCGCGGCGCGGCCGGCCTCGCCGCCGCTTTTGGCAGCAGACGACGCACGGCGGGTGCGGCCGCCACATCGTTCCTGGCGGCGAACAGCTCGTGGTTCTTCTCGATGTCGTCGAGCTTGTAGCGATAATTGACCATCAGCCCATGCGCCTGACGCAAGGCTCGGGGCGACAGGTCGCCGAAAAGGTCGATGCGCTCCAGCCGTGCGCCATTGCCGAGATGGAACCGGGCGACCGGGTCGATCACCTTGCCGGAGGCGGTGCGGGCTTCGAGGAAATACTGTGCCGCAAGAGGAAGCAGGACCTGGCCCACGCGGTCGCGCGCGGCAGCATCCGCATGCCAGCCCTCGTTGGCGACGAGGTCCAGCGCCTCAGTGGCGGAGGGATCGGTCTGCTCGGCCAGCCAGCGGGCAAAGCCCGGCACTGGGGACAGCGTGACGAAATCGGTCAGGCCGGGAAGGTCGCGGCGCAGATCCTCGACTACCTGCTTGATCAAAAAATTGCCGAAGGAGATGCCGCGCAAGCCCTCCTGGCAGTTGGAGATGGAATAGAATACCGCCGTCGTGGCCTGCCGTGGTTGCACCAGCGGCCGCTCATCGGCAAGCAGCTCGGCGATCGTCGTCGGCATCGCCCGGGTCAGCGCGACCTCGACGAAGATCAGCGGCTCGTCGCCAAGCTGCGGATGGAAGAACGCATAGCAGAGCCGGTCGGCGGGCTCGATCCGGCGGCGCAGATCGTCCCAGGTGTGGATGGCGTGCACCGCCTCGTAGCGGATGATTTTTTCCAGGATGTTGGCCGGCGTCGACCAGTCGATCCGACGCAACACCAGGAAGCCGCGGTTGAACCATGACGAAAGGAGATGCGTGAAGTCGGCATCGACGATGGCGAGATCGGGCGATGTGGTCAGCCGGGCAAGCAGATCCTGGCGCATGCGCACCAGCGTCTCGATGCCGCCGGGCGCCAGGTTCAGGCGGCGCAGGAGCTCCTGCCTGGCCGGTTCGGCGGCATCGTGCAGGGCAAGTGCCGAGCGATCGTCGGGCGCGTCGCGATAGGCATCCACCGCGGCGGCTAGCCTGACATGATCGGTGCCGAACCGATCGCGCAGCACATGCAGGAAGGCCAGCCGGCCGTCAGCATCAAGGGTGCGCCAGCGATCGAGGATTTCGCGGGCATAGGCGACGCCCGATGCCTCACCCTGGCTGGAAAGAAGACGCGTGCACAGACGCGCCAGGCTGTCGGCCGAGACCGGCTCGTCACCGCGAACGAGGTTCAGCATCATCCGGCCGCGGTCGGCGATGGTGTTCAGCAGATCAGCAAAGAAAGGGCTGCGGTTCATCGATCCAACCGTCGAAGAGGCGCCTGCGGGAGGGTCCGGGCATAAGGATGAGACAGAGAATATGGGACCGCATGTGATGAGCACAAGCGCACCGGCGTCGGACCGGCTGGAGAGACGGCACGTGGCGCCGTCAGCATTAGCCGGCCGCCCGGTCGGCCGCTGTCCGGATCGCCTCGATGTTCGCCCGATAGGCTTCGACGCTGCCGCCCTTGAAGATCGCCGCACCGGCGACCAGCACGCTGGCGCCGGCGGCGGTGACCAAAGGGGCGGTTTCGGGCGAGATGCCGCCGTCGATCTCAATCCGGATCGGCCGGTTGCCGATCAGCGCCTTCACCCGCTTCACCTTCTCGACAATCGCCGGAATGAAGGCCTGGCCGCCAAAACCCGGATTGACGGTCATGATCAGGATCAGATCGAGCCGGTCGAGCACATATTCGATCGCCGATTCCGGTGTCGCCGGATTGAGCGACACGCCCGCCTTCTTGCCGAGATTCCTGATCGTCTGCAGCGAACGGTCGAGATGCGGCCCGGCCTCGGCATGCACCGTCATGCCGTCGCAGCCGGCTTCGGCGAAGGCTTCCAGATAAGGATCGGCGGGCGCGATCATCAGATGGCAGTCGAAGAAGGCCTTGGTGCGGTTGCGGATCGCCTTGATCACCGGCGGACCGAAGGTGATGTTGGGCACGAAATGCCCGTCCATGACGTCGAGATGGATCCAGTCGGCCCCGGCCGCCGCCACCGCCGCGACCTCGTCGCCGAGCTTCGAAAAATCCGACGCCAGCACCGATGGCGCGATCAGGGTTTTTTTGCTCATGATCCGGCCTTTCCAGGCGCCCGTGGTTGCGGGCACGTCGTCTGGATCGACTGCTAGACCATGATCCGGAAAAGGGGAAGCCGGTTTGTCCTTGGCGCGATGGCTTCAGATGTCGGCGCCAAGACCCCGCCGGATTGCACCGGCGGGGTTTTGGTGGGTGCGAATGGTTAGTTCAAAATGCTGTTGCGCGCGGGATCCTGCTGCCGGGGAATCCGTTGTTGCCTCGGCACAAACTGCTGCAGGATGTTCGGGTTCAAGAGGTTCGGATTGATCTCCAAGCCCGGCCTTCTGCGGATCGGGGTGCAGTCCGGATACTGTCCGGTTGTCCCAACCGGGCAGCGCCGCTTGATGATCGGCTGACACTGGCCGTCGATCAGCCGTGAACCGGGCGCACACTCCACCTGCGGCCGGCGGCATGCGCCTCTGATCACCTCGGTCCCGCGCGGGCAGACACAGGCGCCGCGTTTGTTGTGGACCTGGCCGCGGATGGTGCACTGTTCCACGGTCGGCTTTTTGACGATCGGCACGCAGGCTCTGCCCTTCAGTTCCGTCCGTCTCGGGCAGACGCAGTCGCCGTTCTTGGTGCGGATCTGGCCGGGCAGCAGCTTGCATTGCTCCACTACCGGCGGCTTTTTCCGGATCGGCCGGCAGGCGTCGCCCCTTAGCTCCGTCCCTCTCGGGCAGATGCAATCGCCGTCCTGGGTACGGATCTGGCCAGGCAGCAGCTTGCACAGGCGTGCCGGCGGGTCGTCGGTCGACACGCACCTGCGGTTCTCCAGCTCGGTTCCGCGCGGGCAGATACAACGCCCGTCGGAGGTCCGGATCTGGCCCTTGAGCAGCACGCAGCGCTGCGGGTCCTTCGGCTTCGGTATGATGACCGTGCCGCCACCGGACGAGCACTGGCCGTTACGGAAAGTGGTGCCTTCCGGGCAGACACACCGGCCGGCGTCGTTCGTGACGAGGCCTGCCGAGCACTTCTTCTGCACCTCACGCTTGATGGTGAAGGGATGGCAGGCATAGGCCTTGCCACGATCGCCCTGCACGTTGGTCGGGTCGCGGGAGAGCACGTCGCCCGCGCCTCGCACCTGCGTGTCGGGGGACAGCACGCCAACGCAGTTCTGGCCGCTGACGGTGCCCTGCAGATTGGCCAGGCGGCCGTCGTCGGGAATGATCACGGTCACTTGGTGAACGTGGCTTTCCCCGGCGCCGAGCGTCAAATTGGCGATGCAGGATGCGGGCAAGGTCGCCGGTTCCGGCGCGCAGCCGAAGGGCGGGTCGATCGAGGTGATCGCAACGCCTTCCAGCCGGCCGAGGCCTTCAACGCCGATCGCATCCCCGATGCGAACCGGACCGGAGAAGGTGCCTTCCCCATCATTCGTGATGGTGATCTCGAACGAGCAGGGCTGGCCGACCCGGCACTCGGCATCGCCGGTCTTTTCGACCCGGATGGTGGCAGGGCCGCCACCCTTGGCGCAGGCCCTGCCGATCGGATAGACGATCTCGTCTCCGGGCGCTGGGCCGTAAGAGCCGCGCGCACAGTTCTCGAATTCGCCGTTCGCAGCAACCGTCACGTCGAAGTGGCGGCTGGTTCCAGGCGTCATCACGGCGCCAGGAATCTGGCACGACAGCGTATTGGCCGGAACCGGTCCGCACGCCCATTCGGCGCCATCAGGGATGACGGTCTGGATCTGGATGGGCGCGCCGCCGGCCACCAGCGTGGCGGCATCGTTGACCCGCACCGGACCGGTGGGGGCCGTGGTGCCGGTGCTGATGACGGTGATGCGGCAGGTGACGGCCGCAGCACCGGCCAGTGCTCCGCCGCACACCTTGGTGATGCGCATGGCCGGCTTTCCGCCATCACGGATGCGTTGCTTGGCGCAGGCCTTGTTGTTGGTGAGGTCGTTCTCACCGGGGATGGCCTTCACTTCGGCGCAGTTCTCGACGGTGTCCGGCCGGTAGCCGGCCGGCATCACCGCTTCGACGAAGATCGGCGTCGAGGCGCCCGGCGAGAGCACGATGCCGGCATTGTCGCAACGGAACTGGCCGGGGCCGTTCGGCCCGCATGTCCAGGGCGGAGTCGGGCCGAAGGTCGAGGATACCGGCGCGCCGCCCGGATAGGTGTCCGTGACCGTCAGCGGCCCGTCATAGGGGACGCTGCCGTTGTTGATGATGTCGATCACGAAGGTGCAGACACCATCGGCCGTGCAGACCGGGGTGCGCGCACGCTTCTTCAGGATCAGAGCGACCTTCTTTTCCACCGGCGGCCGGCAGTCGCGGTCACGGTCGCCACGCCGGCAGATCGGGATCGAGGCGCAGCCGCGGTCGTTTTGCTGGCTGCCGAACAGCGGCTTGCCGCTGGCGCCATAATTATAGGCGGCGCAGTTGCGCAAGCTCCGACCTTGCCAGCCTGCGGCCGGCTTGAAGCCGAGCTTGAG
Source organism: Mesorhizobium mediterraneum (assembly GCF_002284565.1). GTDB lineage: Bacteria > Pseudomonadota > Alphaproteobacteria > Rhizobiales > Rhizobiaceae > Mesorhizobium > Mesorhizobium mediterraneum. The sequence goes on from NZ_NPKI01000015.1 coordinate 450,055, forward strand.
GTCGACAGAGGCACCCGGGTTGAGCGTGGTCACCGGATGGGTGCACGTCATCGGGGTGGCCGCCGGCGCACAGACCCAGGGCGCATTCGGTCCTGAATCGAGGGTGGAGCCGGCCGGCAAGGTCACGTCGTCGAGAACGATCTTGCCGTGATACGGCCCGTCGCCGACATTGGTGACCTTGATGGTGAAGTCGCAGCCGCCGCCCATCGTGCAACGCGGAACGTTGGCGCGTTTTTCGACTTTCAGATCCGGTTCCCTGTCCTTGGGCGGACACCTCTGGTCACGCGGAATGACAATTTCGATCGTCTGCGTGCAGCACAAGCCCCAGCCCTCCTCCGGGCCGGCATAGGTTTCGATGCCGGTGACGACGAGGTGGATGACGTCTCCGGGTGACGCACCGACGATCTTCCAGTTGAGCACACCGCCGCCCGCCGGCACCAATTGCGTGTCGGGGATGATGGTGATGCCGGGTGTCGTCGTCGAGAGATGCACCCACTTGCCGCCCATCTCGGGGCCGACCGGCATATGGTAGATGAAGGCGCCGCCGCCGGGCACGCAATCGAGCGTGCCGCGCTCCACCTTGAAGCATTCCTTGCCGGGAGGTGGAGGCGGCGGGTTGCATTTGGTCAGGTCGATCTTGATCGAGGTCTTTTCGCCGGTAAGGATGTTGCCGTCGTCCGGCTTGCCTGGGTCTTGTGACGGGATGATGGTCCCGGTGCCGGGCCCGACGGTTATCTTGATCATGCCCTGATTGTCGACGATCGCCGGCGAGGCAAACGCCGCATGGTCGATCTTGGCGGTGATCTGGAAGGTGATGACGCGTTCGTTTGGAGCGCCGACGCCGTCGAGATCGGCGGCGGATATCCGGAAGTCGGAAACATCAGCCGTGTCGTTGGGATTTGCCGACGTGCTGATCGAGGCTCCGGGCAGCGGTCCGCCGGACGCATCCGTGCCGTCGCCGGACAGATGCACGCCGACGATCCGCAGGCCATGCGGAAGCTGGTCCTTGAAGTCGATCCTGGCCTTTTCCAGCGCGGTCGCGAGGCCTGGGCTGGCAAAGGCTTGCGGGTTGCCGCGCAGGCCGAAGCTCAGGGAATATACGAAATAGTCGCAGCCTCGTTGTCTGCCTTTCTTGGTGAAGAAAGGCACGACCCGGCCGGGCCGCGGATTGACGATGCGCGGCTCATCGAGGTCGAGCCCGAAATCCGGACTGGCGGTTTCGAGCGGACCGGAATCGGCAGGCTTGTCGATGTCGGCCTGGCTGGTCTGGACCGGAACAAGATCTTCCGCGAAGCCTTGCCCCGGGCTCAGCATGGCGACCGCGATACCGGCCGCCATCAGCCAGCGCGCGCCGCGCCTGGAGAGTGACAGCGGTTTCATGGTCGTCGCGAGTGGGGAAAGTGCTGAAATGCTCATCTTCCCCTCCTCAACGTTCGCAGCTGACGGCTGGGGTTCTGAGCGGCACCGTCATCTTGCAGCAAGGGAAATAGCCGCCCTTGTCGCGATCGAACTGCTTGTAGAAGCAGAGCCCGACATCGACCGTGTCGCCAGGATAATGGCCGGTGATACCTATCGTGTAGGGCGCGCCGGGAGCATGGGAGAGGAGTGAGGTCACCCCGACGCCTGATGTCCTGGACAGAGCCTTGATCGAATCGCCGCCAAAGCCGGCATGGTCACGGAGATAGAGTTCGGCCTCGAGGCCGGAGGGCGTGCAGAAATACCTGACATCCTCGACATCGAGGCAAGGAGGCACGCCGCCGGGGGGCGGGAAGTCGGGCGGATAGAAAGGTGGCAGGTAACCGCCGCCCGGTACCTGCTCGTAATAGCCGGCACGACCCTCGCAGGGGTGCCAGACCTCGACATCGCCGACATGGCCTTCAACCTCGGGGTCTTCGAAATAGCCGTCGAAGTCGACGAACCACGAGCCGAAGGGCGGCACGTTGGCCGGCTTGACCAGTGCTGTCGGCGTGATCTGCACGCCGTGCACGGCGAGCGGCCCGCCGCCGGCAAGCTGTTCGGCAAGTGCGGGATTGTCGCGCAATTTGTCGCCGGTCTTGACCAGCGTCTCGGTGCAGACGCCGGCATCGAGATTGCCGTCGGAGTCGTAGCCATATTGCAGGTCGAGGCCGCCGGCCGACTGCCGGTTGTCCTCCGGGAAACCGACCGCATATTCCTGCGGCATTTCCACCCAGACTGATTCCGTCGCCGGATCGTCCGGGTTATCGCGCCAGTAGCGGATGACCTCGCCCTTGCCGGAATCGGCGAACTGGCTGTAGTCGTAGCGGTTTTCTATCGGGCCGCGCTGGGCCAGGTACATGAAGCCGCTGATGTCGAAAGCGATGTCGGTTACGGCTTGGTCCTTGTCGGCCTTGACCGTCAGTTCCCAGCGCGTGTCACCGGCAAAACTGCCGTCGCGGGCAACGCCCACCGACCAGATCTCGGCCTTTTCACCGACCGAATAATAGAGCCGGCCGCCATGATAGGCGACGGACCAGACGCGGCGCTCGTCCTGCGTATAACCCCAGCTGTCGGGGTCTTCGCTGTCGAAGGCAGCGTCCTCGATGTCCATGACCGAGCCATCGTCGGCAAGCGGGGCCAGCCCGTGCGCCGGGCGCCCGGCAACGCCGTGGTCGAACGTGTCGACCGACGTGCCGTTGGCGTCGACACGGTGTATGAGACCGGTGTCGAGGTCACTGGCGAAGATCTGGCGGTGGATATTGTCGAAGGTGATGTCGCCAACGCCGGGACCGCTGTTGGTGTCGATGTCGGCAAATTTGCTCACCTGGCCGGTGATGCCGTCGATCTTCCAGATCGTGCCCGGTCCGCCGCCGTTCTCGGTGCCGAACTGGCCGTCCATAAAGATGGCGCCGGCAGCACCGCGACGCTGCCGCTCAGGGCGCCCGTCCGCATCTTCGTCTGATGTGACGATGCGGATGCCGTGCAGCGAGCTGGCGCCGGCATAGAGGTTCGGAATGCCTGATGGAACACCGTCGCGGACGCCGTCGTCATAGGTGATGCCGAACACCTGGCCGATCTGCTCGGCTGTCACTTCGAAGGGCGGCGGCGTGAAGACGAGCTGGCCGGAGGCCGGCCCGCCTAGCCTTGAAACGTCGAAAACGCGCAAGGTTGCGCGCGTCGTGTCGATGAAGGTTTCGTCGACGGGATCGACGCCGGGCGGCAAGCCTGCTTCGAAATTGGGCCCCTCTTCGAAATTGGGAATGACAGTGCCGGAAAACCCGGTCACCGCTATCGAGCCCGGATAGATGATCTGCGTTTCCTGCGCCTGGGCGGCACAGCCAAGCCACAGGGTGGTGGCGAGCGCCAGGAATCTACTGGTTGCCGGGAATCCACTGGTTGCTTGGATCGCACGGCGCAAACGGCCAGCACGAGAGCGCACGAACGCGCCGTGGTCGCAAGACATGGAATTCCCCCCGCGGGCGGGAGAAACATCCGGTCTTGCCGCGCAAATCAGGGCAAGGCGCGACGTTCCGGCACGTTTTTCCCTGATCGAATTGTCTGCTTTCCTCGCAGTCACGATACGCCGGCTCTTACGCAGGGTCAACGGAATCAGCGGAAAGCCCAGCGGATCGCCCCCATCCCGAAAGCGGTGGTCGCGCTGAGTTCCCGGAGACCGCGGAGCCTTTGGATTTCCAGTCATGGCACTTTCCTTTCCGGGGCCGCACCATGCAGCACCTAGGTGTCAGTCGCGAACAGACGCGGAAAGGTTCATGGGAAGCGCTGGACGGCCTGGGCTCACCGTGCCATGGCCGGAGAACACCCGGCTCGGCCCGAGCAAAGGATGTTGGACGGCCTTGCGCAGAATGCTTGCGCGCCGCGCAGCCTGTTCTTATATACGCGCCAAGCCGTTCGACGCCGGAATGCCGGTTGCCGAAGCGGAATTTCTTGTGAACAGGGGCTTTCGTCGGAACGCCTGTACGGGTCCTGAGAGCCTGCTTAGCGGAGAGACTAGAAAAATGGCAAAAGTAATCGGTATCGATCTGGGGACCACCAACTCCTGCATCGCCATCATGGATGGCAAGGAGTCGAAGGTCATCGAGAATGCGGAAGGCGCGCGCACGACCCCTTCCATCGTCGCCATCAACAGCGATGGCGAGCGCCTCGTCGGCCAACCGGCCAAGCGCCAGGCGGTCACCAATCCTGAAAACACCATCTTCGCGGTCAAACGCCTGATCGGCCGCCGGTATGACGACCCGGTGACTGACAAGGACAAGAAGCTCGTCCCCTACAAGATCGTCAAGGGTGACAATGGCGACGCCTGGGTCGAGGCCGGCGGCAAGAAGCAGTCGCCCAGCCAGATCTCGGCAATGATCCTGCAGAAGATGAAGGAAACGGCGGAAGCCTATCTCGGCGAGAAGGTCGAGAAGGCGGTCATCACCGTTCCGGCCTATTTCAACGACGCCCAGCGCCAGGCCACCAAGGACGCCGGCAAGATCGCCGGCCTTGAAGTGCTGCGCATCATCAACGAGCCGACCGCGGCCGCACTTGCCTACGGCCTCGACAAGAAGGAAGGCAAGACCATTGCCGTCTATGACCTTGGCGGCGGCACGTTCGACATTTCGGTGCTCGAAATCGGCGACGGCGTCTTCGAGGTGAAGTCGACCAATGGCGACACCTTCCTCGGCGGCGAAGATTTCGACATGCGTCTGGTCGAGTATCTGGCTGCCGAGTTCAAGAAGGAACAGGGCATCGACCTGCGCAACGACAAGCTCGCCCTTCAGCGCCTCAAGGAAGCGGCCGAAAAGGCCAAGATCGAGCTGTCGTCCACCACACAGACCGAGATCAACCTGCCCTTCATCACCGCCGATGCCAGCGGCCCCAAGCACCTGACGCTGAAGCTGACGCGGGCGAAGTTCGAGAGCCTGGTCGAGGATCTCGTCCAGCGCACGATCGAGCCCTGCAAGGCGGCGCTCAAGGATGCCAGCCTGAAAGCTGGCGAAATCGACGAGGTCGTCCTGGTTGGCGGCATGACCCGCATGCCCAAGATCCAGGAGATCGTGAAGCAGTTCTTCGGCAAGGAGCCGCACAAGGGCGTCAATCCGGATGAGGTCGTCGCATTGGGCGCCGCCATCCAGGCTGGCGTGCTGCAGGGGGACGTCAAGGACGTGCTGTTGCTCGACGTGACGCCGCTGTCGCTCGGCATCGAGACGCTGGGTGGCGTGTTCACACGGCTGATCGAGCGCAACACGACGATCCCGACCAAGAAGAGCCAGGTGTTCTCGACGGCCGAGGATTCACAGTCGGCCGTGACCATCCGCGTCTTCCAGGGCGAGCGTGAAATGGCCGCCGACAACAAGGCGCTCGGCCAGTTCGACCTGGTCGGCATTCCGCCGGCGCCGCGCGGCGTGCCGCAGATCGAGGTCACTTTCGACATCGACGCCAACGGCATCGTCAACGTCTCGGCCAAAGACAAGGGCACCGGCAAGGAGCACCAGATCCGCATCCAGGCGTCTGGCGGCCTTTCGGACGCCGACATCGAGAAGATGGTGAAGAACGCCGAAGCCAATGCCGAGGCCGACAAGAAGCGGCGCGCGCTGGTCGAGGCCCGCAACCAGGCCGAGGCGCTGGTGCATTCCTCGGAGAAGTCGCTGAAAGAATATGGCGAGAAGGTTTCCGAGGCCGACCGCACGGCGATCGCCGATGCGATCGCGGCGCTGAAGACCGCCGCCGAAGGCGACGACGCGGCCGAGATCGAAGCCAAGACCCAGGCGCTCGCCGAAACCTCGATGAAGCTCGGCCAGGCCATGTACGAGGCTTCGCAGAAGGAAGCCGCGGAAGCCGACGCCAAGGCGGACGCCGCCAAGGACAGCGACGTGGTCGATGCCGATTTCGAGGAAATCGACGAGGACGACGACAAGAAGAAGTCGGCCTGAGCCGCCTGACGGCAGATAAAGCGGAAAGCCCGGCGCAAAGCCGGGCTTTTTTGCAACTCTGACCGAAAAAATACGGGCTTGATCGAAAAAATGCGGGCAAGTCCGCGTCGACACTGGCATCCCGGCCCCATCGCACCTAAATCGGAACAGCGTGCCGGCAAACGACGCAACAAGGCTTCAAGACGTTGAATATCCGGACTGCAGGAAAAGATGAAAGCTGATTTCTACGAAACGCTGGGCGTGCAAAAGGGGGCAGACGAGAAGGAGCTCAAGAGCGCTTTCCGCAAGCTCGCCATGCAGTTCCATCCCGATCGCAATCCCGGCGACCATTCCTGCGAGCACAAGTTCAAGGAAATCAACGAGGCCTACGAGACGCTGAAGGACCCGCAGAAGCGCGCGGCCTACGATCGTTTCGGCCACGCCGCCTTCGAGCAGGGCGGCATGAATGGCGGCGCGCAAGGCTTCGGCGCCGGCGGCTTCGCCGACATCTTCGAGGATATTTTCGGCGACATGATGGGCGGGCGCCAGCGCCGCTCCTCAGGCGGCCGCGAGCGCGGCGCCGACCTGCGCTACAATATGGAAATCACGCTGGAGGAGGCATTCGCCGGCAAGACAGCGCAGATTCACGTGCCAGCGTCGATCTCCTGCACGGAATGCTCCGGCACCGGCGCCAAGCCCGGCACCCAGCCCGTCACCTGCTCGATGTGCAACGGCCACGGCAAGGTGCGCGCCACGCAAGGCTTCTTCTCGATCGAGCGCACCTGCCCGCAATGCCAAGGGCGTGGCCAGACCATCAAGGAGCCGTGCCCGAAATGTGCTGGTCAGGGTCGCGTCACCGAGGAGCGGTCGCTGTCGGTCAACATCCCGGCCGGCATCGAGGACGGCACCCGCATCCGCCTCGCCAATGAGGGCGAGGCCGGCCTGCGCGGCGGCCCGTCGGGCGATCTCTACATTTTCCTTGCGGTCAAGCCGCACGAATTCTTCCAGCGCGACGGCGCCGATCTCTATTGCAAGGTGCCGATCTCGATGACGACGGCCGCCCTTGGCGGCTCCTTTGAGGTGGCGACGCTGGACGGCACCCAGACGAAAGTGAAGGTGCCGGAAGGCACCCAGAACGGCCGTCAGTTCCGCCTCAAGGGCAAGGGCATGCCGGTGCTACGCCAGCACAATGTCGGCGATCTCTATATTCAGACCGCGGTTGAGACGCCGCAGAACCTTTCCCGCCGCCAGCGCGAGTTGCTGGAGGAATTCGAGCAGCTTTCCTCGAAGGACAATTCGCCCCAGTCGAGCGGCTTTTTTGCCCGCATGAAGGACTTTTTCGAAACCTTCAGCGAGCGCTGATGCCTATTCTCGTCAATCGGGTGTAGAGTGCAATTAAGGCGAAGCTTCCCTAGCGTCATCAACATCTTATACCGGCATCCGCCTTGCCTAGAACCCCGTAGCTGCTAAGTAGCCTCTCGGGGAAGCGTTCAGGAGAACTTGCATGGCACATGGTCCCGGACTGCGAAAAGCGCTGGCGGAAAAGTTCGACGACGAACTGAAGTTCTTCAAGGGCTGGATCGACAAGCCGAAGGCAGTCGGTTCGATCGTGCCGACCAGTTCCATCACGGCCCGCAAGATGGCATCCGTCGTCAACCCGAAGTCGGGCCTGCCGGTGCTCGAAGTCGGACCCGGCACCGGCGTCATCACCAGAGCCATCCTCGCCCAGGGCGTAAAGCCTGAAAATCTCTATGCGGTCGAATATTCCCCCGATTTCGTGCGCCATCTGCGCCGGCTCTATCCCGGCGTCAACGTTATCGAGGGCGACGCCTTCAATCTCGATGCGACGCTTGGCGACAAGAGCGGCCTGACCTTCGATTCGGTCGTCTCCGGCGTCCCACTGCTCAATTTCCCGGTCGCCCAGCGCATCGCCTATGTCGAAAGCCTTCTCGACCGCATCCCGACAGGCCGTCCGATCGTGCAGCTGACCTACGGCCCAATGTCGCCGATCCCGCCTGGCCGCGGCGACTACACGGTTGAGCATTTCCATTTCGTCATCCGCAACATCCCGCCAACGCAGCTGTGGATCTACCGGCGCGCGGCACACTAGGGTCGAAACTTAGCCAGCCGCCGCAAATGGCCTAAAATGGGTGGAAGCGGACATCTCTACCTCGCCTGGTGCCAGACTTTCCACGCGGAGATTACGAGGATCGCGGCTAGCGCTGGCAATAGCAGGGCGCTAGGAACGATGCCGAGCAGAAAACCGCCGATCAAGGTCCCCATGATTGATCCAGCTGCCATTACAAGCAAGAGCGACCGATTTCGTCCGATGGTGGCGAAGCTCTGATCGCGGCTGTAGCGTGAGAAGCCGACCAGCACCGTCGGAAGGCTCACGGCGAGCGACAGGCTTCCAGCAAGCTTGATGTCCGCACCGAAGAGCAGAACCAGCGTGGGTATCAGGAGTTCGCCGCCGGCAACGCCGAGAAACGACGCGACGACGCCTATTGCGAACCCTGCGACAGCACCCACCGCCATTTGGGCCGTACCCGTCAACAGTGCTCGCCCCACACTGGCATCATGTCCGAACACAAGCACAGCCGCGATGACGATGAGCAGCGCTGCGATCACCCTGTAGAGCGTTTCCGATTTCAGGCGCGTTGCCCATCCCGCTCCGAACCATGCGCCGAGAAGGCTTCCGGCAAGCAAATTCACGATGATCGGCCAATGCGCCGCAATCTGGCCAAAAGGCACCGTGCCCATGCGAAAGGGTAGCGCCGTGGCGACGACCACCAAGCTCATGGCCTTGTTGAGGATGACGGCTTCCAGCGCGGTGAAGCGGAAGACCCCGATCAGCAGCGGCAAACGAAATTCAGCACCGCCGAGGCCGATCAGGCCGCCGAGAGCGCCAATGATTGCGCCACCGCCGAATGCAAGCGGAAGTTTTTGCGGAGGATTTGTCGAGGTCAATCCTTGAGTCATAGCGCTATATCTACACGGAAACGACGCCTGGAACAGGCGATCCTTGGCCCGTCATTAAGCGTCCGCTCCGCGTCGAACTCGGTCGCTCAGAGTGAGCGAGGTTTGATCCCTTGAGCGAGGTGCGTCCTCTTGGACGCACAACACCTTGAATCCAAGCATCGTGCTTTCCAGAAATCGATTTTCGATTTTTGGGCCGATGCGTTGATCTGAGCGATCCTTGGCTGTACCTGTCCGGGGACAAAGGTGGCCAATGGCAGTGATCCCGAAAATTCTCGTCTTCGCGGGCTCGATTCGCGCTGGCGCCTACAGCGGCAGGACCGCCGACGTGGCGCAGAAGGAACTCGCCATGCAGGGCGCCGAGGTGACCCGGATCTCGCTTGCCGACTATCCGCTGCCGATCCTGGACGAGGATCTGGAAAAGGAGAAAGGCGTTCCCGAAAACGTCTTCAAGCTTGCCAGGCAGATCGCTGCCCATGACGGGCTGCTGATCGCGACGCCCGAATATAACGGCTCCATCCCGCCGCTGCTCAAGAACACTATCGACTGGGTGAGCCGGGTGCGCACGGATGGCGGGCGGTCGTTCAGGCCGTTCACCGGCAAGCCCGCCGGCCTTTGTTCGTCTTCCAAAGGACACTTCGCCGGGGTACGCTGCATCAACCATCTGCGCGCCGTGCTGGTGCGCTGCCAGATGGAGGTGGTAACGCCGGAGTGTTCCGTGCCGGAGGGCGGCAACGCCTTCGACGACGACGGAAATTTCAGGGACGAGAGACTGAACAGATCGATGGAGCACCTATGCCGCACGCTGATCGAAACCTCGCGCCTGCTGTCCACGCGGATCGAGGCTTGATCCAGGAGCGCGCCAGCACCATGCAAGACAGGCTGATCGTCGGCCTCGACGTGCCGACGCTGAAGGAAGCCGAGAAGGCGGTGCGCGAGCTCGACGGGGTCGTCTCCTTTTACAAGATTGGCTATCAGCTCGCTTTCGCCGGCGGGCTCGACTTCGCCCGCGAGCTCGCCAGCGGCGGCACCAGAATCTTCCTCGACATGAAGCTGCTCGACATCGACAACACAGTGGCCAAGGGTGTCGAGGCCATTGCCAGGATGGGCATGACCATGCTGACGCTGCACGCCTATCCGAAGACGATGAAGGCAGCGGTCGAGGCCGCCAGGGGCAGCGATCTCTGCCTGCTTGGCGTCACCGTGTTGACCTCGATGGACGAGCAGGACGTGATCGACGCCGGCTATGAATATGACCCGCATACGCTGGTGCTGAGGCGCTCCGAGCAGGCGCTGCATGCCGGCATGGGCGGCATCGTCTGCTCGGCCGAGGAAGCGGAAGCGGTGCGCCGGATCGTCGGGCCCAACCTGGCCGTCGTCACGCCGGGAATACGGCCCAAGGGCAGCGACCATGGCGACCAGAAACGCGTCGTCACGCCGGCGCAGGCGATCCGCAACGGCTCCAGCCATCTCGTCGTCGGCCGGCCGATCGTCGGCGCCGCCGACAGGCGGGCAGTCGCGGAAGCGATACTTGACGAAATGCGCTCGGCCTAAGGATCAATTCCGAAACTGGAGAAAAAGCATGCCCAAGGGATACTGGATCGCCCGCGTCGATGTGCGCGATGCGGAAGGCTACAAGGACTATGTTGCTGCCGCCAAACTGGCCTTCGACCGTTTCGATGTGAAATTCCTGGCGCGTGGTGGCGCGCACGAAAAGGCCGAGGGGCCGGGCCGCGACCGCAACGTGATCATCGAGTTTCCGTCATTGGCTGCGGCGCACGATTGCTACCACTCGCCGGAGTATCAGCGCGCCGTGGCGATCCGCCAGAAAGTGGCCGACGGCGAGATCGTGCTGGTCGAAGGGGTTTAGTTCAGCGCCTGCGGCGGTCAGACCGAATGCAGGATGTAAAGCTTGCGCGTCTTCTCGTGGATGGTCCATTCGCCCTCCCAGCCAAGCGGCAGGACAAGCAGTTCGCCGGGCCCGACATTCCTGGCCGCGCCATCGGGACCGTGCAGCGTCACGCGGCCGGAGACGATGTGGCAGATCTCGGAATTCGTGTCTCGGCGCGCAGTGAACCGGCCCTGCGAACATTCCCAGACACCGACTTCGATCTTGCCATCATCCGAAGCCCACAGGGTGTTGGCTGCTTCCAGCTGATCGCCTTCCACCGAGGTGGGTTTCGGCTGAGGCTCACCGAGGTCGATATGCGCAAGGTGGGCGAAGGTCTTGAAGTCGATCATTTTCTTAAGTCCTCGAGGTAATGCGGTTCAGTGCCCGGTGATGCGATCGGCCAGGGCGGCCAGCCGCGATGTGCGCGGCAGCCCCTTTGCTTCCCGCTCGTCGGCAATCCGATAGAGCTGATACATGGAATGGACGCCCAGCCAGCGCAGCGGCTCCGGTTCCCATTTGCGCACGGTTCGATTGACCCAGGGAAGCCGCGTCAGCTCGGTGTCGTTGCCCAGCAGCAGATCCCTCAATGTGCGTCCCGAGAGGTTCGAGGTGGAAACGCCGAGGCCGACATAGCCACCGGCCCAGCCTATTCCGGTCTGCTTGTCAAAGCCCACCGTCGTGCACCAGTCGCGCGGCACGCCCAGCGTTCCACACCACGCATGGTCGAGCTTTAGCCCCTTGGTCTGCGGCAAAAGCGTCGTCAGGATCTTGTGCAGCTTATCGATCGTCGCCTGCTGGGTGACGCCTCGAACGTCGGTCTTGGAGCCGAAACGATAAGGCACCCCGCGCCCTCCCATGGCAATGCGCCCTTCCCGGGTGCGTTGCGCGTAGCAGTAGGTGTGCGCAGCGTCGCCGAGCACCTCGTAGCCATCCCAGCCGATTTCACTCCACAGTTTTTCGGACAACGGCTCGGTCACCACGATGGCACTGTTGAGCGCCAACCAAAGTCTCTCGTGGCCGGCAATTCCGGCGGTAAAGCCCTCGGTCGCCCGCACGATCTTTTCGGCGCGCACCACGCCCCGATTGGTTACGACCTTGCCCTTCTCGATCGACAGCACGGTCGTCTGTTCACAGATCTGGACACCGAGGCGCTCCACTGCCCTGGCGAGCCCCTGCACCAGCTTTGCGGGCTGAACCCGCGCAACTTTCTTGATGACGAAGGCGCCGCGCGCATTGTGCACCGCTATGCGACGGCGCATCTCCGCGGCATCGATGTACCCGACGCGGTCGTCGGTCAGCTCCCAGGACCTGGCATGGGCATACATCGCCTTGGCGCGCTGCTCCTGCGCCTCGTTGGTTGCGACAAGCAGTTCGTCGGTACGGCGAATATCGGCGTCGATGCCTTCGGTCTCCGCGACCGATATGACCTCGTTCACCGTGCCCATCATCGCCGCCTGCATGGCGATGACCCCGGAGCGCGACGATGCCTCCTCATACTTTTCGCGCGACCATGAGAAGCCGCCGGACAGCCAGCCGCCATTGCGTCCCGAAGCACCGAAGCCGGCGAACTCCTTCTCGACGATGACGATGTTGAGGTGCGGCGCTGCCTGCTTCAGGTAATAGGCGGTCCAAAGGCCGGTGTAGCCGGCCCCGACGATGCAAACGTCGGCCACGATATCGCCCTGCAGCGGCGGCCGGTAGCCGGGCACGCCGCCGATGTCTGCATACCAGAATGAAACGTCGCCGTTCTTCTTCACGTCCATTGTCGCGATTTTCCCAGGTAGGATTCAGGTAAGCGTGAAATCGGCCTTTTCGTCGTCCGCTAACAGCTTCACGTCGCTGCCCGCGAATATGAGGTCGACCTCGTCGCCGATGGCGAAGGTCTCGGCATCCAGCGTCGAGCGCACGATCGCCTTGGAGGTGTCCGCCAGCACGACTTCGTATTTGGAGCCCGATCCGAGATAGATGGCTTCGCCGATGCGCCCGGGCAGGGTGTTTCGATCCTGTCCGCCCTTGCCCCGTCTGGCGAGGCTCAGCTTCTCCGGCCGCAGCAGCATCACCGGCTTGGCGCCATCGGGAAGGCGTTTGGCGGCGGCCACTTTCCGCCCTTCTATCTCGATGGCGGTCTCGTTCCCGGAGGTGGAGGCCGCGCCACGCAGTATCGTCGAGTCGCCGACGAACTTTCCGACGAACAAGGTCTCGGGCTCGTCGTACAGCTGGCGACCGGTGCCGATCTGCTCGATGCGTCCTTGGTTGAACACGGCGATGCGGTCCGAGAGGACCAGGGCCTCCTCTTGGTCGTGCGTGACGTAAACGAAGGTGGTGCCCAACTCCCGGTGGATCCGTTTGATCTCGAGCTGCAGCCATTCACGCAACTTCTTGTCGAGCGCGCCGAGCGGCTCGTCCATCAGGAGCAGCGGCGGGTCGAATACGATGGCGCGCGCCAGCGCGACGCGCTGCTGCTGCCCGCCGGAAAGCTCGCTGGGGAAGCGGTGGCCGAAATCCGCCATCTTCACCATGTCCAGCGCCTTGCGCACCCGCGCCTCGCGATCGGGATTGGCGATGCCGCGCAAGGTCAGTGGGTATGCGACGTTCCTGCTCACCCTCATGTGCGGAAACAACGCATAGTGCTGGAAGACCACGCCGATGTTGCGTTTGTGCGCCGGTACGCCGATGACGCTCTTGCCGCCGACATCAAGCGAACCCGAGCTGACCTCGGTGAAGCCGGCGATGACGTTGAGCGTGGTCGTCTTGCCCGAACCGCTGGGTCCGAGCAGCGTCATGAACTCCCCCGGCTCGATGCGCAGCGAAACCTTATCGAGAGCAATGAAGCTGCCATACTGTTTGCTGACGGATTTGAGATCGATGGCTGCGCCGCGGGTCGATGGTGAGGCCATGTCAACGTTTTCCCTGTCTCGAACCGATCAGCAGCCCCGCCCCGATAACCAGCGACGTCACGATGAAGAGCAGCGTGCCCACCGCCGCTACCGTGGGATCGGCGTCCCGGGTGATGCTGGAGAAGATCTGGACCGGCAGTGTCTTCAGGTAAGGGCTGGTGATGAACAGCGCGACGATGATCTCGTCGAATGAGGTTACGAAGGCAAACAGCAAGCCCGACAGGATGCCCGGCGCGATCAGCGGCAAGGTCACCGTCCTGAACGCCGTCAGCCGGGTTGCGCCGAGGCTGGCCGCAGCCGTCTCCAGCCGTTTGTCGAAGACTTCCAAGCTGGCGGAGACGGCGATGATGACGAAAGGGACGGCGAGCATCGTGTGGGCCAGCACGAAGCCGGTCATGGTGCCGACCAGCCGCGTATCGAGATAGACCGCATAGATTCCGACGGCGAGCACCACCCCCGGCACGACCATCGGCGTGATCAGCAGTGCACGCAGCACGCCGCTGACGCGGCTTTTCATGCGATCGAGGCCGAATGCCGCCAGCGTGCCGATGACAGTGGCGAACACCGCAGTGACGACGGCAACCTTGAGCGAGCCGACCAGGCTCGCCGACCATTCGGGGTTGGTGAAGAAGTTCTGGTACCACTGCCAGGAAAAGCCGGATGGCGGAAAGGCCAGCGACTTCTTGTCGTTGAACGACATCGGCACGACGACGATTGTCGGTGCGACCAGCCAGACCGCGACCAGCAGGCAGAACAGACCGAGCAGGATTCGACCGGGCTGTTTCATCAGCGTGTCGAGCCCGTCTTGTGCGGTTGGCGCGACAGCGGTGCTGCAAGCGCGAGCAAGACGAAGGTCGCGATCAACAACACCACACCCATCGCACCGCCGCGACCCCAGTTGAGCAGGCTGAGCACTTGGTTCTGGATCAGGGTCGAGAGCATGGTCGAACGCGGACCGCCGAGCAGCGCGGGGGTGATGTAGAACCCGAGCGCAAGAATGAACACGATGATGGCGCCCGCGTAGACGCCCGGAAGCGAGAGCGGCAGATAGACCTGGGCAAAGGCGCGCGCCGGGCTTGCGCCGAGGCTTCGTGCCGCCTGCATGAGCCGCAGGTCAATCGTCTTCATTACCGAATAGAGCGGCAGGATCATGAACGGCAACAGCACCTGCGCCATGCCGATCACCACGCCTGTCTGCGTGCGGATCAGCTTGACCGGACTAAGGCCGACTGCCCGTATGACGGAGTTGATCACGCCGGAATCCTGCAGAAGGATGACCCATGCCAAAGTGCGCACCACACCGCTCACCCAGAACGGCACCAGAACGCACAGGATGAGGACGAGCCGCATCTTGGGCCCGACCGCAGTCATCACATAGGCATAGGGATAGCCGGCAATGAGACATACCAGCGTCACCCAGGCGGAGATCGCGAAGGTCCGCTGAAGCACGGTCAGGTTGACCGGTGTGCCGAAAAACCAGGCATAGTTCTGCCATCCCCATTGCGGCTCGGAAAAGCTACGCAAGGTCATGATGGCGAGCGGCAGGCCCAGGCAGACGACGAGCAGCAGCAGCGCCGGCGCGACGAGCCAGAAAGCCTGTCCACGAAACCAGCGCCGGCGGTCGTCTGCTGCGACAGCCGGACCAGTGTTCCGGCTGTCGGTTGTTATCGTTGCCACTGCGGCGGACCTAGTTGCCCGCCATCAACGCGTTCCACTTTTCGTTCGCCACCTCGAAGTTCTCCACCCAGAACTTGATGTTCTGCTGATAGCCAAGCTTCAGCTTGTCCGGCGTATTGGTCATGAACGCCGCGGTGACCTCGTCCACTTCGGGCTTCGCGTCCTTGTGGATCGGGGTATACGAGGTGGTTTTTGCAAGCGTCTCCTGCGCGCTCTTGCCGACATAGGCGTTGATCAGCGCATGTGCTGCGTCGGGATCCTTGACGCCCATCGGAATGGTCATCTGGTCCATCACAACCAGCCAGTCCTGCCACGCCGGCGTGTACGCCGCGCCGTTCTTCACCGCGGTCATGGCACGTCCGGTCCACATCGCGATCATGTCGGCTTCACCGGATTCGGCGAGCTGCTGGGAATCGGCGCCGGTCTTCCAGAAGATCGTGTCCGGACCGAGCGCCTTCACCTTCTCGATAGCCTTGTCGATGTCGGCCACCGTCATGTTTTCCACCGACCCGCCGGCTGCGAGCAGCGCCTGCTCGATCATGCCGCCGGACAGATCGCCGCTGCCTTCCAGAGCGCGCGAGCCCGGGAACTTCTCGATATCGAAGAAATCCTTCCAGCTCCTAGGCGGATTATCCTTGTACTTTTCGGTGTTGTACATCAGCACCACGCCATAGTTCATGGCCGGCACACTGCAATCACTGATCTGGCCCTGTGGAATGTTGGACGTATCGATCTTCGAGAAGTCCAGCTTCTGGAACAGCTTGCCGCAATAGACGTAGGGCGGGAAATCGCCGGTGTCGACGACGTCCCAGGTCACATTGCCGGACTCGACCTGCGCCTGCAGTTTCGAGATTTCGGTCGGCCCATCGCTGAGCAGCGTCACACCGGACTTGTCGACGAACTCTTTTAGCGCGGCGATCTGGCCATCCTGATAAATGCCTCCATACGAGACGAAGGTAAGCGTCTTGTCCTTCAGCGAGCCCTCGGCCACCTCGCCTGCCACGGGCTTGCTCTGTGCAAGCGCTGCGGTCGCGATCATCAGCAGCCCGAGCGCGGTCACCTGTCCGATCTTGGTCTTCATGTTTTATCTCCCATTTACGTGCACCCGCATTACTTCTGTCCGCCCGGTTGCGAGCCTTGTCCGGGCGTGTATTGATTGAGTTCCGCCGCGCCGCTGGTCGGGGGCGCGATGATCCAGAGCACCTGCGCCGGCGTCTTGCCGATGTTCACCGTGCGATGCGGCGTTGAGGTTGCGTACTCGATGCTGTCGCCCTCGTTCATGGTGAAGCGCTCGTCCGCCAGCGTCAGCTCGACTGTCCCCTTCAGGACGACGAACATCTCGTGCTTACCGCCATGCGTGTAAGCGTCGTTGCCGGTCGAGCCGCCGACGTCGAAATCCCCCGAATAAACCTCGAATTCATGGATCGGCCGCCGCGACAGCAACGTCTTTCGACAACCGTGGCTGATCGGCAGCAGGGGGCGGTCGGCTCTGGTGAGCACCTTGTGGAACCCACCGTCGGTCTGCTCGAACAAGTCGTTGATGCCGAGGTCCAAGGCAGCCGCGATCCGCATCAGGGTGCTGGCGCTGGCTCCGCTCAGATTGCGCTCGAGCTGGCTGATGAAGCTCGCCGTCGTGCCGATCATGTCGGCCAGTTGGCGAAGCGAAATGCGTCGGGCCGTGCGAATGGCCTTGATCCGCCCACCGACATGCTTTGCCTTGTCAGCGTCTGCCGCTGCCAGCGCCGCCACGTCCGGGGATGTCGCAGGGTCGACTTTCACCGAGTGCTCCTTCACTTAACACCCTATTAAGTGGAGTGCCGGAACGCAAGCCATTTGTCGAGATACGATACGATCCCGGGTCGCCCGGGGCAGCTTTGCGCAGGATTTCTGCTCAGGACGCGGCCACTCGGCTAAAACGACTCGCCGCGGTCTCGACCATCGCATCGGCGAGGCTCATGTTCCATTGCGAGCGGCAATAGGCGCGGAAATCGAAGCAGGGCAGGCCGGGACACACTTCAAACTCTATGAGATGGACCGTGTCGTCGGCCTCGATCCGAAGATCGATCGAAAAGACGTCCCGCAGGCCAAGCCCAATCATCAGCCTTTGCGCGACTTGGCGTATCCTTGCATCGGCTCGCGGCTGGCTGGCGGCGACCGGCAGCAGCACCGGCTCGGCGTATGTCCCCGCCGCCCTGGCAGCCTCGCCAGTGTCGCCGTAGAGCGCCAGGCTATCTTCCATGGTCTGGAAATCACCGCCCGAATCGACGAAAGCGATGCCGAGCGCCTCGACGCCGATGTTCGGCTTCAGGCCCAGAAAACTAGCGCGCGCGTTGCGCCCGGCGACGTAGGACTGCACGACGACATCGTCGCGATAGGCGGCGAACACACGCCGGCTAAGCTCCAGCGCGTGGCCGAGATCGGCACAGCGTGAATCCGGCCAGATGCCGATCTTGGCGCCGAGCCGGTTCGGCTTGACGAACCAGCCGGCTGGCGAAGCCGGCGGCTCGACCAGCCAGCGGCCGTCGCGGGCCAAGCCGGATCGCGGCACCGGCAGGCCGAGCGCGCCGAGCACGGCGCCGGAGCGGAATTTGTCCTGGCAGAGCGCAAACAGCGCATCATCGGCGCCGAGCACCTTCAGGCCGTTCAGTCTTGCCAGAGCCGGTGCCGCACAGCCACGGAAATAGGCGACGCCATCGGTCAGCGTCCACACCAGCGTGGCCTTCGGGTCCTCACCGGCAAGCACGCCTGCGGCATCGTCGAGCGCCACCGGCGCGAAGGACAGGCCGCGCGTCAGACAGGCTGCGGCTAGTGCATCGAACTCAGGGGCGATGTCAGTCGACTGCGCCAGATAGGAGGCGATTTCGGCGGCACGCGCCGGCAAATGGCCTTCGACGACCAGCCGGTCGAAGCAGGCCTTTTCCGGCTCGTAGACAAGGATCAGCTTCGGCTTGCGGCTTGACATGGGATGAGCGGGTCCTGGGGATGAACGGGTCCTGGCAGCGCGATTGCCTACCATCGCACGGCGAATGTATCAGGCTTTCGCGGAAACCGACGTTAGCCGGACGCCTGCACGACAGTGCTGGTGCGATCTTCCCGTTTGGGACCATGTTCTTTTCCGAACCGAAGGTTCGGGATCATCGCCTAGGCGATCAGCACGCGCGGCTCGAAGCGGCCGTTGACCGGAATGTCGAGCAGAAACGTCATGCCGGCTTGCGGGTCCAGCAGGCGCTGTTTCTCATCCTTCCCCGACCAGGCGGAAGTGACCGCCAGCCGGTCGGCATTCCTGCCGACAAAGGCCGGGCAAGACGGCTGCGTCACCGGCATCGCGACCGACCGGATGAGCTTGCCGTCGGGCCCGTAGGCTTCGATGACGCTGCCGCCCCAGCAGGCGTTCCATAGGACACCGTCGCGATCGAGCACCGAACCATCGATATAGCCCTTGGCCTTGCGGTGATCGACGAAGATCTTCGGCTCGCCGGACGGCAGGCCGGTTGCCGGATCGCAGCCGACACGCATCAGCAGTCCGGTGCTGGTATCGGTGTAATAGGCGACCGCCCCATCTTCGGAAAAGCAGATAGAGTTCGACACGGTGATGTCCGAATAAAGCCGGCGCAACTCCCCCCTAGAGAACCAGTAGATCGAGCCGGCGGCCTTTTCCTCGCCCTTGCCCATGGTGCCGATCCAGAAGGCGCCGCAGGGGTGGACGCGCGAATCGTTCGAGCGCGTCACCGGGTTGTCGGCCTCGATCGCCGTGTGCAGCGTCATCTTGCCGGTCGCCACGTCGCGGACGTGCAGGCCGGTTTCGGTGGCGATCAACTGCCTGCTGTCGTCGATGATGGCTATCGCGCTGGCCATCTGGCCAAGCTCGTGGATTTTGACCGCGCCGCCGGACAGGCGTTTTTCCAGAAGCTGGCCGTTGACGATATCGAACCAGTAGAGCGTATCGGTGGCTGGATCATAGCTCGGGCCTTCGCCGAGCTGGCAGACATGGTCGGAAAAAACCGAAACTTTGGCTTCACTCATCCTGCTGCTCCAAACGCCGCATCCCAGGCTACTGTGGCAGCACGGGCCCGCACGGCCACCTCTTCGACGCTCATGCCAGGTTTGAACAGGCTGGATCCCAAGCCGAAGACGCTGACGCCGGCGGTCTTGTAGCCGGCAAAGTCCTTCTCCGAGACACCGCCGACCGCGCCGACCAGCGTCTCTGCCGGCAAAACCGCGCGCATCGCGGCGATGCCGGCAGCCCCAAGCACGCTGGCCGGGAAGAATTTCAGCGCCGAGGCGCCGAGCCGGATCGCCTGGAAGGCTTCGGTCGGCGTGAACACGCCGGGCATCGTCACCATGCCGTAATCCATCGCGCGGGCCATGACCTCGGCATCGATGTTGGGGCTGACCAGCAGCCGCCCGCCCGCCTTGTGCAATCCGTCAACATCGGCTGATGTCAGTACGGTTCCTGCACCGACCAGCGCCGTCGCCGGCAGCGCCTGCACGATATTCGCGATCGAGGCAAAAGGGTCCGGCGAATTGAGCGGCACTTCGATCGCTTCGATGCCGGCCTCGAAGATCACC
Source organism: Mesorhizobium mediterraneum (assembly GCF_002284565.1). GTDB lineage: Bacteria > Pseudomonadota > Alphaproteobacteria > Rhizobiales > Rhizobiaceae > Mesorhizobium > Mesorhizobium mediterraneum. Next base: position 469,935 of record NZ_NPKI01000015.1, read on the forward strand.
CGGCCAATGGCCACCGCCTCGCCTGGCTTGAGGCCGCGCAGGATGGCGACAACGCCGCGTCTGAGCTTCGGAAACGGTGCGGTCTCGGTCATGCTGCAACTCCGCTTCCGGCAATCATGCCATTTTCGCGCGCGGCCTCGATCAAGCCGGCACGCACTGCCTCGTCAGCGTCGACAGTCCGAACCGCAAGTCCGGCAAGGCCGAGCGCCTCAGTGTAGAGCGCGCCGAGCGCGCCGGAAGCAATCAGCACGACCGACGCAGCGCCTTTCCCATAGCGGTGGCTGGCAGAAGCGATCTCGCCGCCGATCAGCAGGCCGGACAGGCAAGCAGCGGCATCGTCGGGTTTCAGGTCCTGCAGCAGGCCCGCCGCGCGGATCGAGAACAGTCTCGACGTGACATCGCCGCCGTCGGCCAGCGCTTGCTCGCACCAGCGCCGAAAGAACGCATTGCCTGATGCGACCGGCTTGGGCTGCTCGCCCAGCGAATGGCGCAGGATCGAATGCGCCGCCAGCACCGAAAACAACTCGCCGGTCGGCCACGTGCCGAAACCGGTAACGGCGCCGTCCTCGACCAGCACCCATTTCGAATGGGTGCCGGGCATGCAGACGAGATGGCGACCCTTTGTCGGCAAACCAGCGCCGGCAAGCTGCGTTTCCTCGCCGCGCATGACGTCGGGCGCGTCGGCCTGGCGCTGGGCAAGGCCCGGCACGATGCGGATGTCGCGGCGCTGGCCCGGAATGCGCGCCGCACCGGCCAAAATGGCGCCGATCGGCGCCGGCACGGTGACATAGGGCGCCTCGAGCCAGCCCTGGCGCGAGCCGGCCATGCCGCAGATGATGACGGGCATCGCTTCCGGCGCGCCCATCGCCGCCAGATGTCCTTCGAGGATGGTCGAAAAGCCGGTGGCTTGCGCAGTGATCAGCCCGTCGTCGCCGCGGCGCTCGGCAAGGATTTTTCCGGCCTCATCGACCAGCCAGACCCTGAGACGGGTGGTGCCCCAATCCACGGCGGCGACAGAGGGTGCTTTGCTCGGGGATCCTGGGTTCACAGGAAGCCCCCGTCGACGATCAGCATCTGGGCGGTCAGCATCCGCGAAGCGTCCGACGCCAGGAACAGCACCGTGCCGACGATGTCATCCGGCTGCATCACCTGCTTGATGCATTGCTTGGCGACATGGGCGGCGAGCGCCTGTTCGGTGACCCAGAGCTCCTTCTGCCGCTCCGTGATCACCCAGCCGGGTGCGATCGCATTGACGCGAATGCCGTCGGCGCCGAGCTTGCCGGCAAGGCCCTTGGTCAGGCCGACGATGCCGGCCTTGGCCGCGGTATAGGCCGGCATGTCGGGGTGGTTGATGAGAAACGACGTCGACGTGAAGTTGATGATCGAGCCGCCGCCGGCCCGCTTCATGCCCGGCGCCACCGCTTGGGCGGAGAAGAAATGCGGACGCAGATTGATCGCCTGATTGTTGTCCCAGAATTCCACCGTGACGTCTTCCACCGCGTGGCGTTCGTCAAGTGCTGCATTGTTGACCAGCACGGTGACGTCGCCATGCGCTTCTGCCGCCTTGGCGGCAGAAGCCCGCAGCGCCTCGATGTCGCGTATGTCTGTGTTGAGATAGAGGGGTCGCCGGCCGAGATCCTTCTCGATGCGGTCGGCCAGCGCCAGGCTCGGGCCGTCAGCGATGTCGATGAAGGCGACCTTCGCCCCCTGGCGTGCAAAACCCTCCGTCAACGCCGCGCCGATGCCGGAGCCGCCGCCGGTGATCAGCACCGAAGCGCCTTCAAGGTCGGCAAAGCGCGCCGATGGCATCATTTTTTTTCTCCACAAAGTCAAAGTGCGGCAGCGTCCTTGGCGCGTCCCAAACGGACGCACGGGGCTGTGGTCTGGCCGGCGCGCATCCTAGCCAGCCCGGTCCAGGGAGCAAGGGCGAAAAACGGATTCTTACGGCTTATGTCAGACAAAAAGAAGGCTGCGCCGCAGTGGCAACGTGGCCGGTCGTCAGATTGCCTTGACGCGCAGGGCGCCGCGGAAGCTATCCCTGAGATAGCCGAGCGTGGCGTCGGCATCGACCGGCCTGCCGAACAGAAACCCTTGCCCACCGGCGCAGCCGAACTGGACAAGGCGCTCGGCCTGCGCTTCCTGCTCGATGCCTTCGGTGACCACGTCCATGCCGAGCCCCTCGCACATGGCCAGGATCGCCCGGATGATGTGTTCGGACGGGCGGTCGTCGAGAATGGAGGAGACGAAGGCCCGGTCGATCTTGAGCTTGTCGAAATGAAATTCGCGCAGACGCCCGAGCGAGGACTGGCCGGTGCCGAAATCATCGAGCGCGACGCGGATGCCGACGCGGCGCAGATTCTCGACGATCTTTTCGGCCGAGGCCGGATCGTTCATCAGGCCGGTTTCGGTGATCTCGATCTCCAGCCGGCGCGGGTCGAAGCCGGTGCGGTCGAGGGTCGCCAATATGTGCAGCCCGGTGTTCTGGTCGACGAGCTGCGACGGCGACAAGTTGAAGGACAGGAACAGATCCTTGGGCCAGCTCCTGGCCGCCTCGGCGGCCTTGCGCAGCACAAGCTGCGACAGCGGGCCGATGATGCCCCGCTCCTCGGCGATCGGGATGAAGACCGTCGCCGGGACCGAGCCGAGATCACCATCTGTCCAGCGCGCCAGCGTCTCGAAGCCGATGATGCGGCGGGTCCTAAGATCGACGATGGGCTGGAAATGCGGCTCGACCTCGCCGGCCGAGACGGCCCGGCGCAGCGCCTGCTCGATGCGGGTGACGCGCTTGGCTGCTTCCTCCATCTCTCTGCTATAGACGACCACCCGTCCGCGACCCGAACGCTTGGCATGGTACAGCGCCGTCTCGGCCTTGCTGACCAGAATTTCGGTGGTCTCGTCGCCCGAATAGAACATCGAGCAGCCGACCGAGGCCGAAAGCCTGGCAGTGCGTTCGCCGACATCATGGGGTGCCGACAGGATCTCGATCAGCGTTCGCGACTTTTCGGCCGCCGCCTCCTCGCTGAACACCATCGGATAGAGGAAGGCATATTCGTCGGCGCCGATGCGGCAGACGGTGGAATGGCTGTCCATAGAAGCGCGCAGCCGCATCGCCACCTGGATCAGGATCTCGTCGCCGGCCTTGTGTCCGAACAGGTCGTTGATCGGCTTGAAACCATCGAGGTCGAGGATGCCGACGGTGAACGGCGCCGGATCGTCGGCGCGGTCGCTGATCAGGCGGTCGATCTTGTCGAAGAAGCGGCGATGATTGCCAAGCCCGGTCAACGGATCGGTAAAGGCCAGATCCGTGCTTTCCCCGGTTGCTTGCCCGGTGCCAAACGTCGTTTGCATCGGTAACCCTGTTAGGTCGGAATATTTCGAGGCTGGCAGCAAACCCTTTAGGAACCGTATCCCAAACCGATTTCTTTCACAGGTGAAGAACCGTTTCAGCGGCCGAGCCGAACGCGGTACAGTTCGAGGGAACCTCCGCTGATTGGTGTGACCGGCTCGAGCCATTCCGGCACGCTGCCGCGCATCAGCCCGGCAAGAAAGCCCTGAGGCGCCTTGGCGGTGAGAAGCGCGCTTTCCGCATTGCCACGACAAACCGCGACGAGGCCGACGTGATGCGTTGCCACGACCGCCCTGGCAGCGGTGGATGACCCCAGGAAGGTGTCGAGCGCAAGCAGATCTCCGGCGATGTTGCGGTGATAGGGCCCGGCGAAGACGCGATGATCGGAATAGGCGAGGATCGGCGATCCGAGATTGGAAATCGCCAGCACGGTGGTGTCCGGCACACCGCCAAGCGCGGCAAAGGAGGCCTGGCGCTGGCAGGCCATGTCGGCACCGCTGTCATTGGCCGCCGTCTTATCGGCTTCGAACGCCACCGCGGCCGCTGCCGCGGCGCCCGTCCACACGGCATTCACCGAGACGAGCCAGACCGCGGCCATGCGCAGCGCCACGCTGCTCGAGCCGCTTGTCTCGGCCCGCTGACGCCAACTGGCGATCCAGGCGGAAAGCGGGATGACCGCCAGCGCGACCGAGAATGTCGAGCCGCGCACCTGCCAGGCACTGACGACGAACGCCACGACAAGCAGCGCGCCGACAAGACTGTCCTGCCGCCGCCAACCGCCACGACCAAGGCGAAGCGCCATCAGGACGAGCGCGACGGCCGGCGTGACATAGCGCGCCGCCACCCTTGCCGGGTCCTGGGCGACAAGGTTGAACAGCGACTGCGCTTCGTCGACGTGATCGAGCCACAGTTCCTTGAGGCGCGGATCGAGGTTCGCGTAGGGAGCCGCCAGGCATTGCGGGAACAGCACCATGACGACCGTGCCCAGCGCGAGCGCAAGGATGCCAAGCGACACCAGCCGGCGCGTGCGGCCGACGGCCTCGATCGAGGCTATCGCCGCAAGGCCGGTTCCGGCCAACACGGCGACGACGAACTGCACGGTCGAGAAGGCGTCGCATTGCGCCTGGCTCCAGGCGGAGACGGGAACAGTGGTGACAAAGACGAGAGCGGAAGCGCCGGCAAAACCGACGCCGAAGTCCCTGGCGATCCGTCTTTCGCCATCTGCGTCAAAAGCGAACAGGAGCGCGACGCAGGCGCCGATGGTGGCGACATAGGGGGCGGTTTCCATGCCGACAGCCAGCATCAGCGCGGCGCACACGCCGGAGAACAGCGCAGCCGGCCCGCGCATGGTGGCTTCAAGCAGCAGGCTGAGGCTGGCTATGGTCAGCGTGAGCTGAACATTGTGATGATCGAGCGCGCCCGGCGAGAAGATGCCTATGAAGTGCAACGCCGCCGCGCCGACGATGACAGCGGGCAGCACGGCGGCCTCACCGGCGAAATTGCGCGCCGCGCGGGTGATGAAAAAGACCGCGAGGCAGAAGAGCAGCGCCGGCCACAGCACTTGCGCGACGTTCTCGGCCAGAGCCATGCTGCCGGTCAGGGCCGTCGCTGCAAGAATGATGGCGGCGATCGGCGCATCGACCAGCCGCGACCAGTGCATGACGAAGCCGCCTTCGAGCCCCATCCTGTACTGGTGCAGATCGAACCAGCCCTGGCCGGCCAGAAAGTCGCGAACCTCGACCAAACGCAGCAAATTGTCGTTGTCGCCGTGGGCGTTGGTCAATTGGGGGAATCCGGCCCAGGCATTGACGGCGAACGCCACCAGCGTGGCAAGCAGCGCCAGCACGATTTCGGACCTCCAAATGGAGGCGCCATGCTTGGCTATGCTCATTCTATGACCTTTGGAAGGAATATGGGGCAACTTAAACCTAGCCTTAACGGCTTCAATAAATAGTAAAGGCGCCCGAGCAGGCCGGCATTCAGCACGGCCAAGGACCCGGGCCAAGGCATCCGGAGACGAAAATGCCGCAAGAAGTTCGCTACGAACCCGCCATCGCCGTGCTCCTGCCTTGCTACAACGAGGAGCTGACGATCGCGGACGTGGTGCGGCGTTTCCGCGAAACCCTGCCTACGGCCGCAATCTATGTCTATGACAACAATTCGCGCGATCTGACGGCGCTCCGAGCCCGCGCGGCCGGCGCTAACGTCATCCGCGAGCCGCGCCAAGGCAAGGGCAATGTGGTGCGCCGCATGTTCGCCGACATCGAAGCCGACATCTATCTGATGGCCGACGGCGACGGCACCTATGCGCCGGAGGACGCGCCGCAACTGATCAACACGCTGCTCACCGAGCGCTCCGACATGGTGGTCGGGACAAGGCGAGGCGTCACCGACGATGCCGGCAGGACTGGCCATGCCTTCGGCAACAGCGTCTTCAATCGCCTCTACAAATGGCTGTTCGGCAGCGAGTTCACCGACATCTTCTCCGGCTACCGCGCCTTCACCAGGCGCTTCGTCAAGAGCTTTCCCGCCGTCTCCGGCGGCTTCGAGATCGAGACCGAAATGTCGGTCCACGCCTCGCAGCTGAAATTGCCGGTCAGCGAGATCGGGCTCGACTATGGCCGCCGGCCGGAGGGCTCCTCGTCGAAACTGTCGACCTATCGCGACGGCGCGAAGATCCTGTGGATGTTCGCCATGCTGATGAAGGAGACGCAGCCGCTGCGCTTTTTCGGCGCCTTCGCGGTGCTCTTCCTGGCATCGAGCCTGTTCCTGATGATGCCGGTGCTGATCGAGTTCGTCGAAACCGGCCTTGTCCCACGCATGCCGACCTGGGTGCTGTCGGTCGGCCTGCTGCTTCTGTCGATGTTGGCGGCGGTGACCGGGCTGATCCTCGATTCGGTATCACGCGGCCGGGCCGAGCAGAAGCGCATCTTCTATCTGTCGATGCCTTCCGGCCGGGTCGAGCGCGAACGCGCAAGCGCGCTCGCGACCTTAGAGACCGGACCGGGCAAGACCCCACGGGCGGCCTAGACCATGATCCCGAAAAGTGGGAACCGGTTTTCGGATAAGATCATGGCCAAACAAGAAAGAGTCCCATCCCCACCCCATCGGGATGGAACAGGCTCTAAGCCGAGATGAAACGTGTCCTGCGTTTCGTTTTCGCCGGCGGCGTCGGTTTCGTCGTCGACGCGGCGGCGCTGTGGCTTCTGCTGGCCTTCACGCAGCTTGGACCCTTCGTCGCACGTGTCGTCTCGATCGGCTTTGCGCTGTCCGTCACCTGGGCCATCAACCGCCACCTGACCTTCTCGCCGTCGAGCCGCGGCATCGCGCAAGAGGGCGCACGCTATGGCGGCGTCGGCATCGCCACCAGCATCTTCAATTACCTCGCCTATTGCGCCATCCTGATGGCGCTGCCGGCAATGCCGCCGCTGACGGCACTTGCCATCGCCTCGCTGGTCGCGATGGCGCTCTCCTTCCTCGGTTATTCCAGGCTGGTCTTCGATCGGTGAAGGGCTGCGCCAAGCGAAGCGCGGCCCCATATAGGTCTTAGCCGATATAGGTCTTGGGCCGATTGGCAGAAGGCGCCGAGTTCCGTATATCGCTGTCGTCGATGCATCGGCCCGAAAAGCGGAATCGATTTTCGGAAAGCACGATGGATAGATTCAAAGTGTTGGAGCGTACTTTGTGCGTCCAAATGGACGCACGTCGCTCCAAGTGCGCCGGAGAGCCGCCATGAAATTGAAAATCGCCGTCCAGATGGACCACATCTCCACCGTCTCGATTGCCGGCGACACTTCGTTTGCGCTGTCGCTGGAAGCGCAGCGCCGCGGTCACCAGCTGTTCCACTATACGCCCGACCGGCTGTCGCTGCGCGGCGGCAAGGTGTTTGCCCGCATCGAGGCAATGCAGGTCCGCGATGAGAAGGGCGATCACTATTCGCTCGGCGAAGAAGTGCGCACCGACCTGTCGGAGATGGACGTCGTCCTGCTCAGGCAGGATCCGCCCTTCGACATGAACTACATCACCTCGACGCACATACTCGAGCGTATCCATCCCAAGACGCTGGTGGTCAACGACCCGGCCTGGGTGCGCAACAGCCCGGAAAAGATCTTCGTCACCGAGTTTCCCGACCTGATGCCGGAAACGCTGATCACCAAGGATCCGCTGGAGGTCGCCGCCTTCCGCAAGGAGTTCGGCGACATCATCGTCAAGCCGCTCTACGGCAATGGCGGCGCGGGCATCTTCCATCTGCACGAGGCCGACCGCAATCTCGCCTCGCTGCTCGAGATGTTCGGCCAGATGTTCCGCGAGCCCTACATCGTGCAGCGTTATCTGAAGGACGTGCGCAAGGGCGACAAGCGTATCATCCTGATCGACGGCGAGCCGGTCGGCGCCATCAACCGGGTGCCGGCCGAGCATGATTCACGCTCCAACATGCATGTCGGCGGCCGCGCCGAAAAAACCGAACTGACGGCGCGCGAGCGCGAGATCTGCGCCCGCATCGGCCCGTCGCTGAAGGAGCGCGGTTTTATCCTCGTCGGCATCGACGTGATCGGCGACTACATGACCGAGATCAACGTGACGTCGCCGACCGGCGTGCGCGAGGTAAAACGCTTCGGCGGCGCCGATATTGCGAGCCTGTTCTGGGATGCGGTCGAGGGCAAGCGCAAGTAGCCTTCCCAGGCGCATTTCGAGCCCGCAACTCTGACGCAACTTCCTGGCAGCAATGGTATTTGTCTGTTCCCCTAATGTTCTTGCCTTGGCCGTAAATCTGTGGTTGTCTCTGGTGAAGCCGTTCGCGGCATGATCGCAGAGGCTTGGGCAAGCCTGCATCCGGGGTGAAAAAATGGTTGCGCGGGTCCGCACGGTCGCTTTCCAGGGCATCGAGGCCGTGCCGGTCGACGTGCAGGTGATGATCGCGCCGGGCAAGGTCAACATGCACATCGTCGGCCTCGCCGACAAGGCGGTGGCCGAAAGCCGCGAGCGGGTGCAGGCGGCATTGCACGCATCGGGCCTGTCGATGCCGTCGAAGAAGGTTACCGTCAATCTGGCGCCGGCGGATCTGCCGAAGGAAGGCAGCCATTACGACCTGCCGATCGCGCTCGGCCTGATGGCGGCGCTTGGCGCCATTCCGGGCGACATGCTGGCCGGCTATGTCGTGCTTGGCGAGCTGTCGCTCGACGGCACTATCGCCGCGGTGGCCGGCGCGCTGCCGGCGGCGATCGGCGCCAATGCCGAGGGCAAAGGCCTGATCTGCCCTTTCGCCTGCGGACCGGAAGCGGCCTGGGCCGGCAAGGATTTCGACATTCTGGCGCCGCGCAGCCTGATCGCCATCGCCAATCATTTTCGCGGCACCCAGGTTCTCTCGCGGCCGGAAGCCGGCATCCATGCCTCGGCGCGCGACCTGCCTGATCTCGCCGACATCAAGGGCCAGGAAACCGCCAAGCGGGCGCTCGAAGTGGCGGCCGCCGGCGGCCATAATCTGCTGATGATCGGACCGCCGGGGTCGGGAAAATCGATGCTGGCGCAGCGGTTGCCGTCGATCCTGCCGCCGCTGGCGCCGAGGGAATTGCTCGAAGTCTCGATGATCGCGTCGGTGGCCGGCGAACTCGGTGAGGGAAAACTGACCGACCGGCGGCCATTCCGCGCGCCGCACCATTCTGCCTCGATGGCGGCGATGGTCGGCGGTGGCCTGCGCGTGCGGCCGGGCGAGGCGTCGCTTGCCCATCACGGCGTGCTGTTCCTCGACGAGTTTCCCGAATTCTCGCCGCAGGCGCTCGATGCGCTGCGCCAGCCGCTGGAGACCGGCGACTGCATGATCGCCCGCGCCAATCATCGCGTCACCTATCCGGCGCGCATCCAACTGGTCGCGGCGATGAACCCGTGCCGCTGCGGCATGGCCGGCGAGCCGGGCTATCGCTGCCTACGCGGCGACCGTTGCCGCACCGATTACCAGGCGCGCATTTCGGGCCCGCTGCTCGATCGCATCGATCTCCGGATCGAAGTGCCGGCGGTCTCGGCCAGCGATCTCATCCGGCCGGACCGGGCGGAGAAAAGTGCCGCGGTGGCGCTGCGCGTGGCGCGCGCCCGCACCATCCAGCGAGAGCGTTTCGAGCGGCTCGGCGCGACCTCCGCCACCACCAACGCGCATTGCTCGCCCTCCGTCATCGAGGAGATCGCGATGCCGGATGCATCAGGCCTGGCGCTGCTCAGGGATGCCAGCGAGAAACTCGGCTTTTCCGCGCGGGCCTACCACCGCGTTTTGAAAGTGGCGCGGACGCTGGCCGATCTCGAGGCCAGCGAGACGGTCGGCCGCATCCATCTGGCCGAGGCGATTTCCTACCGCATGAGCTCGGAGCGCATGGCGCAGGCGGCGTGATACAAGGAGAGGCCGAGAACCGGCCCGGGAGATGGGATGCTCGACGCGACCTGGATAAGAAATATGCCACTAGACAGACCAACTCGATCCCCAGCGGTGGCTCTCGCCGTGGGTGCACTTGTCGCCGGTGCTGTCAGCCTTCTCGTCTTATTGCTCATTTGGTTAACCGGCTATGACGCCTGGTGGGTTCGTTCTGCGTGCGTTGGAACGGGCATTTTCTTTGGAAGTAAGGCTGCCCACCGACTGCTGAAGGAGAGGGCGTAGCCGTCGGCGCACTTCACGCAGGACCCACCCGGCCCTTTGGGCCACCCTCCCCTCAAGGGGGAGGGGACGCTTCGCTCAGGCCTGCTCTTTCGCCTTCAGCTCCAATCGCCGCGCGTGCAGCACCGGCTCGGTGTAGCCGTTGGGCTGGACGCGGCCCTTGAATACGAGGTCGCAAGCGGCGAGGAAGGCGACGGAATTGTCGAAATCGGGGGCCATCGGCTGGTAGAGCGGGTCGCCTTGGTTCTGGCGGTCGACAATGGCCGCCATGCGCCGCATCGTCTCCATTACTTGATCCTCCGTGCAGACGCCGTGGTGCAGCCAGTTGGCGATGTGCTGCGATGAGATGCGCAGCGTGGCGCGGTCCTCCATCAGGCCGACATCGTTGATGTCAGGTACTTTCGAGCAGCCGACGCCCTGGTCGATCCAGCGCACGACATAGCCCAGAATGCCTTGGGCGTTGTTGTCGAGCTCCTTCTGGATCTCTTCCGGCGACCAGTTCGGCCGCACCGCGACCGGCACCGACAATATGTCGTCGAGCTTGGCCTTCGGCCGGCTCTTCAGCGCCGCCTGCACAGCGAGAACATCGACCTTGTGATAGTGAGTGGCGTGCAGCGTCGCCGCCGTCGGCGACGGCACCCAGGCGGTGTTGGCGCCGGCCTTGGGGTGAGCGACCTTCTCCGCCAGCATCGCCGCCATCAGATCGGGCATCGCCCACATGCCCTTGCCGATCTGGGCGCGGCCGGCCAGCCCGCATTCCAGCCCGGTGTCCACGTTCCAGGCTTCGTAGGCGGCAATCCAGGCGGCCTGCTTCATGTCGCCCTTGCGGATCATCGGACCGGCTTCCATCGAGGTGTGGATCTCGTCGCCGGTGCGGTCGAGAAAGCCAGTGTTGATGAAGACGACGCGGTCTTTGGCGGCGCGGATCGCCTCCTTGAGGTTGACGGTGGTGCGCCGCTCCTCGTCCATGATGCCCATCTTGATGGTATTCGCTGGCATCTCCAGCAGCGCCTCGACGCGGTCGAAGATCTCTACGGCGAAGGCGACTTCCTCCGGCCCGTGCATCTTGGGCTTTACGACATACATCGAGCCCGCGCGGGAGTTTTGCCGGCGTCCGTTCGGCCCGACATCATGCAGCGCGATCAGCGCCGTCATCGTCGCATCCATGATGCCTTCCGGCACCTCGTTGCCGTCGCGGTCTGTGATCGCCGGATTGGTCATGAGGTGGCCGACGTTGCGGATCAGCATCAGCGAGCGGCCGGGCAGCGTCAGCGCGCCGCCATCGGGCGCGGTGTAAGAGCGGTCGGGATTGAGTTTTCGCGTAAACGTCTTGCCGCCCTTGGTGATCTCCTCGGCAAGGTCGCCCTTCATCAGGCCGAGCCAGTTGCGGTAGACCACGACCTTGTCCTGCGCATCGACTGCCGCGACCGAATCCTCGCAGTCCTGGATGGTGGTCAGCGCCGATTCCAGCACGACGTCGGCAATGCCGGCCGGATCGGTCTTGCCGATCTGATTGCTGCGGTCGATGACGATCTCGATATGCAGGCCATTCCCGGTGAGCAGGACGGCTTCGGGATTGTCGGCATCGCCGCGATAGCCGGCAAACTGTTTTGGGTCGGCAAGCGTGGTGGCGCCGGCGCCCTCGCCCAGCCGCAACATGCCGTTGGCAACCGAAAGCCCGTTCACCCCAGCCCATTTTCCCGAGGTGGCCGGCACCGACTCGTCGAGAAAACCCTTCGCCCAGGCAATGACCTTGGCGCCGCGCACGGGATTGAACTTCCCGCCCCTATCGGCGCCGTCGGTCTCGGGGATAGCGTCGGTGCCGTAGAGCGCGTCATAGAGCGAGCCCCAGCGCGCGTTGGCGGCGTTCAGCGCATAGCGCGCGTTCATCACCGGCACCACCAGCTGCGGCCCGGCAACCACCGAGATTTCCGGGTCGACATTTTCCGTCGCGACGGAGAAGGCCGGCCCCTCCGGCACGAGATAGCCGATCTCCTTGAGGAACGCCTTGTAGGCTTCCATGTCGCTGGGCGCGCCATTGTCGCGATACCAGCGGTCGATCTGATCCTGCAGGGCATCGCGCTTTTCCAGCAGCGCCCGGTTCTTCGGCGAAAGATCGTGCACGATGGCCGAGAAGCCGGTCCAGAAGGCGTTGGCGGCAATGCCGGTGCCCCGCAGCGCCTCGTTCACGACGAAATCATAAAGCTCGCGGGCAATCCGCAATCCGGCGATTTCGACGCGATCGGTCATCAGGGCTTCTCCAAGATGAAAGGCTTTGGCCGGGCCTTTGGCATGTCAGGGTAGCACGGTCAATTCAGCTTAGGGTGAAGGGGAAGATTTTCGAAGTCGGCGAAGCTGCCAATCTCCCCCCTTGAGGGGGAGATGGCCGGCAGGCCAGAGGGGGTCGGTCCGACCGGGCTCGGCCTCCTGCGACAGAAGGAAGTAGCGCTGCACGCGCGGCGACCCCCTCTGTCGCCTTCGGCGACATCTCCCCCTCGAGGGGGGAGATTACGCGCTTACACCGCAATCCTAGGCCTGCCGGACGCCACCGCCACGACATGCGCCTCGATGAACATGCGCTGGCCCTCGACAGTCGAGACGCGGAATTCGCTGGCGATTTCGATCTCGGCGCTGTCGGTGCCGGCGTCCCTGGCCCGCCCGGCGGCAATGGCGCGGACGTCGGTTTCCGCCGCCGCGATCGCCGCCGCCTCGTCATTGAAATCGCGCACGGTTTCGCCGGAGGCGACGCGAAACAGCCCTTCCTTGGGCTGGCTGACCCGCGCCTCCGCCGAGACCCTGACCTGGCCGACCACGGCGCCGAGCGCGTTGGCGACATCGGTATCCTCCGGCACGACGCAGCCGTTGCCGATGAGCGGAGGCAAGCCGGCGTAGTGCAGCGGCGCCGAGGCGCCGAGGCCGATCACCGGACGGTCGAGCGCGACGCTGAGGCGGGCAATGCCGGGGTGGGAATCGACGGCGCGCTGGACCAGCGCATGGGCGACGGTCGCCGCGCCGTCTAACCCGTCCTCGGTAAAGGCGGTTTCGAGGACGACTTCCGCTGACAGGCGAGTCAGTGTGGTCAGCACCCGTTCCGATATCGCCTCCGGCGAGGCGGCGATCGACTGTCCCCGCCCGTCGCGTTTGCGGGCGAACAGCTCCGCACCCAGACGGGCCGAAGCGGCATCCCAATTGGCCTGCTTGCCCAGCACATGGGCGGCATCCGACGGCGTGAAGCCGGCGACATGCACCAGCCCGCGCGACACCAGCCGGTTCAAGGTGGCGTTCTGCGCGTTCGAGGTCAAAAGCCTGTCGACGGCGAGCGGCACAGCACCGATCATCTCGTAAAGCTTGGCTTCGGCGCCGGTCAGGCCCGCGGCCAGCCGCTCCGGCACGCCGGTCCTGATCGCCAGGCGGCCATCCATGCGGCCGGGGTTCGGCGCGCGCAGCTGGCGTTCGAGCTCCGCTGCGACGACTTCGCCATGCATCATGCCGGCCAGCGCCAGCGGCACCAGGCGGCGCGGCCCGAGCAGGATTTTTGGGTTGAGCGCGCCATCTTCGAGCGCCACTTCGGAATCGCCGCCGAGCCCAAAAGTGCGCATGGCGACGGCCTCGACCATGGTGCGGAAGCCGCCGACGGTGGCGCCTTCCGGATCGAGCCTGGGGCGGCCCCCGTCGAGCACAGCGACATCGGTGGTGGTGCCGCCGATGTCGGAGACGACTGCATTGTCGAGGCCGGTCATGTGGCGGGCGCCAACCAGGCTGGCGGCCGGACCTGAAAGAATCGTCTCGATCGGCCGCTGGCGGGCGAAGGCCGCCGAGACCAGGGCGCCATCGCCGCGCACCACCATCAGCGGTGCGGCGATCTTGCGCGCGACAAGAAAACCTTCAGTCGCTGCCACCAGCCGGTCGATCATCGAGATCAGCCGGGCGTTGAGCAGCGTCGTCAGCGCGCGGCGCGGACCGCCGAGCTTGGCCGAAAGCTCGTGGCTGGCAGTGACCGGCAGGCCGGTCTTTTCGCGGATCAGGTCGCGAGCGGCAAGCTCATGCGCCGGGTTGCGGGTGGCGAAATAGGCGCAGACGGCAAAGCCGGACACCGAGGCGCCGAGTTCCGGCAGCGCGGCCTCCAGCCCGGACAGGTCGAGTTTTGCCGCATTGCCGTGGACATCATGGCCGCCGGTGCAGAACACCACAGGGTCGGTGCCGAGCGCCGCCTTCAGCCCGTCGCGGGCAAGGTCGCCCTCGGAAAAGCCGATCATCACCAGCGCCACGCGCCCGCCCTGGCCCTCGACCAGCGCGTTGGTGGCCAGCGTCGTCGACATCGACACCAGTTTTATGGCAGCCGGATCGGTGGCGGATTTCTCCAGCACCGCGTCGACCGCGCCCGATATGCCGACCGCGAGGTCGTGGCGCGTGGTCAGCGCCTTGGCCTTGGCCAGCACTTTTCCGCTTGGGCCACCGGCTTCAGACCACAGCACGGCGTCGGTATAGGTGCCGCCGGTGTCGATGCCGAGGAACAGGGCGGAGGATTTGGTCTTGGCGGTCATATTCTGGCAGCGGTCCGGCGAATTTCGTCCCCGCCCCTTAGCCGATACGGAACGGCGGATAAAGCCGCGAGCGCTGGGCCAAGGGACGATGACCGCGGTGACGGCCAATCTCCCCCCTCGTGGGGGAGATGTCGGGCAGGACAGAGGGGGGCGCTGTCCCGCCGGTCTTGCCATGGTTCAGGACGCGCTTCCACAGCCGCGATCACAATATGCTGGCAGACATTGTCGATGTCGCGGATGATGTCGTCATTCCAGAAGCGCAGGACGGTCCAGCCATCCCGTTCCAAACGCAATGTCCTTGCCGCGTCGCCCGCAACAGCATCACCTTGCGCATGCTGGGAGCCGTCGACCTCGACGATCAGCTTCTTCTCCGGGCAAGCGAAATCGACAATGTAACCGGCAATCGGAAATTGTCGGCGGAAGCCAAGCCCCATCAGCCGGTGCGCGCGAAGTTCGTTCCAGAGCTTCAATTCAGCTGATGTCATGACCGTGCGCATCGATCTGGCGTTTGCGCGATGTTTGGGAGGCAATGAAGTGTGAGGCATTGTGCTTGTGAAATTAGCGCTCTACGGCGCCCCCCTCTGTCCTGCCGGACATCTCCCCCACTTGGGGGGAGATTGGCGCTTGGCCGCTGCGCCAGCTACCCGACAAACCCCACGCGCTTGTGGCTGCCGTCGCAAAACGGCTTGTTGGCGGACTGGCCGCAGCGGCAAAGGAAGGTGCGTTGGGTGCGGTCGACCGTGTGGCCGGTGCCGGTGACGATCTCGAGATTGCCTTCGAGCTTGAGCGGGCCGTTGGTCGTCGGCGTCACCGTCAGCGGGCCATTCCGCGCGTCCAGCGCCGGCGTGTCCTTCAGCGCCGGCTCGCCGGTGGCGGCAAAACCTGATTTGTTGTGGCTGCCGTCGCAGAACGGCTTGTTTTCCGAAGCGCCGCAACGGCAGAGCGTGGCGCGATAAAACGTTTCGCCATTCAGCACGATCTCGGCATGCACCGCCAGCGGGCCGTTCTCCCTGATGCGCAGGGTGTTGACCACCGGCGGCTTTTCCTGCGGGCCGCCATCCTTCCTGACATAGGTGATGGCGCCCGACGGGCAGCTTTCGGCGATCGCCACGATCTTCTCGACGCTGGCCGCCTCGGGATGGATCCATTGGCCCTTCGCGTTGGGCACGAAGACATGCGGATCGCCAAGCACGCAATTGCGCAAATGGATACAGCGCCGGCCGGAAAAGCCGACATCGATTTTTTCGCCTTCGACCGTGCCTGCCATAGCTGCGCTCCTTGCTGGTGCCTTCACGCTATGGCGGTGGCCCGGACGGCGTCAAGCCGGCGTCCGGGATACCTTCTCCCCTTGTGGTGGAGGCGGTTACTATCCGACTGGCTCCAGCAGGAAAAGCTCGTCTGGCCAGATTGTCTCGGGTCGTGGCTAAACACGCTCGACGAGGCAGATTGCGACCGCTGGTTCTTTATGAGAAGGCTGGGGTGAGAACGAAAACTAATGCCGTCGGCCGAAAACTAGTGAGAGTTTACGCGATCTCGATTGGGATCGATTGATGCCTCTATAAGACAGTTGCTCACCAGCGTCACATTCCGCTAATTGATTCAAGGCAATGGAGGTTTTCTTGGAATCGCTCGAACATTATCTCGCCTCGGATTACCTCGCGGAAAAGCAGGAAATCAAAGTCATTGATCAAACGCTTGCTCAAGTTGAAGGCACCTTTTCGTATCTCTATGACCCAGAAGCCAAAGGCTGGCCCTATGAGTTTCGAGCTAGCGCACAAACGTTGTCTGCCGCAACAGAGTCACAAGGCACACTAGCAATGGCTCTGTTGGCCAGCGGCCGGATACTGGGTTACTGCCAACTACCAGCAGGAAATTTTCGAGAGAAGACAAAAGCAAGCGATCTGTTTGTTGATAGCTGGCGGAACTCTCTCAAGAACCTACTTTCCCTCCTCAAAAACGGCATTACATCTGGCACATTTGGAAATAGCAACCCTATTACTATTAGTCACGTTGCAGAGCTTACTAGACTTATCGACTCTAAGAATTTTAAGGACGAAAAAATCGTCCTAGAAGCCAACCTCCGCAAATACATCGAGATTATTAGAGACAAGATTAAGAATAGTCTTGGCTTGGATAGCGATCTTATTAAGTCGCCACAGCCGTCATGGTTATATTATAGGAGCTCTTTTGCTCCCCTGAGAACGTTAAGGGCCGCAGAGTATCTCGGTATCCTTGATTCAATAGGCCCTCAAAACCGAACATATTTCGAATCTACTCTGCACGATCATCTCTCTTTTAGCGCTATACCGGATAGCAGATTTGATCCGGCCGAATTGATGTTCTGTCTGGAAGGCCTCATGATTTGCGCAAAGGAGGCAGTTGACCGCCCCCTCCTCGACAGAATTCTAAGCGTTCTATCCGAAAAGCAGAACTCCAGTGCTCACTGGCGACCCAACAAGCCTTTCCTATCCTCTGCGACCGGACAGATTATGCTTCCTCTGAGCGTTGAGGGTGCCAATTCGCTGATGCGTTCCGTCGGCAAGATGGATGGCAATGGCATCTATGATACCTGTACTGCCAAGTGTCTTCCGCTCATAGATCGCTTTTGGCATTGGCTTCGCGCACGCTCCGTACGTTTTGAAAAGATGGGTACGAAGTGCGTTGGCTGGCATTCAGAACATGTCAATGAGCCCGACCTTGTGCACATTTGGGACACTAGCCAAGTGGCAGAGTTCATGTTCTGCTATCGCGAGATGATCAACCGGCATATCGCTGCAAAATCACTGCGGCTTTCGCATCTTGATATAAAGCGCCCTCACCCAAAAAAAGACGCTCCAGAAAATAAACTTGAACGTTGGGTAAAGAAGGTCGACGGTTTCGAACCAAACTTGGGCCATAGCGACAAAGCGAAGCAAGTTTATTCCAGTATCGGATCAGACTTCGTAGGCGGCTGGGTGGTCGGAAAGCCTACAAATTTCTCTATGCTCCTTTACGGCCCACCTGGAACGGGAAAATCAACAGTGGCAGAGAACCTTGCAGAGGTTCTTGAAGTTCCTCTTATAACAGTGACAGTCAGTGATTTCCTTGGAAGTGGTGGGGCGAATGTAGAATCTCGTGCAAAAGCCATTTTTCAGACGCTCGAGGCGCAGCAACAATGCGTTATTTTGTTCGATGAAATTGACAGCTTCCTGCTGGATAGAGACTCAAAACGTTACCGGGAGCAGGATAGTCTGTTCCAGTTCCTGACTCCGGGTATGCTCACGAAGATCAATGACCTTAGGCGACGGAAGCGATCAATCTTCATCATTGCTACGAATTACGAAAGCCGAATCGATCCCGCGATCAAGCGGGCGGGTCGAATAGACAAGTTGTATCTACTACCTCTTCCGAATCGCGCCCGGAGGAAGAAAATTCTTGAGACTGAAGGCCTAGGCGGCGATATGGACGAAGCCAAGGAGATTGAACTCGCCAAGGCTTCCGTTTTTTTCGGCTTCCCGGACTTAAAGGGGGCGGTTGTTAGCGCTCCGGACGGAAGGGCCACCGCTGATAGCGTGATTGAGAGTCTCAAACTCCGTCCACCCGCTACCAGCATCGACTCCTATTTGCTGAGGCTGGAAGACAAAGAGAGATTCCCTTACGACGAGTTGGCTGGCCTGGTTGAACTTGCCAAGGAAGTCGAACTGCCACTGCCAACGCCGACGAAGAGTCAGGGACAACGTCTCACGAAAGAAGGCCCTGTTGGATTATTCTAGGTTAAGAGCGCATCCGAGACCCGTAAAATGACCAAAGCTGTCGATCCAACCCATGAGGCAATTCTGCAGGCTTGGGAGTGTGCCCTGGTGGATACACCTGTCGTGTATCTAAGCGGACCAATCACAACCGGTCCGCGTTTGGTTAAATCTTTGCGATCGGGAATAGGCGACACCTCAGAAGTAGTCAGATTGAATACCGACGATATAGTTAGAACCGCCGCGCGCATTCGTCGGTCGCGTGACGAAGTGGTGGTCGAGCCGGCAAGCCTAAATATCAAAGGATGGTCACAGCACGACTATCTGGAGCTTTGGGGTCGCTTGATCGAGCGGCATGTGAAGCTGATGCTTTTCATGCCTGGATGGGAGTATAGCATTGGGTGCGTGACGGAGTTCGTCCAAGCTGTCAGACATCAGATCAGGACAGAACATCTTTCGGGATCAATAATAACGCTCGCAGACGCTCGTAGACTGCTCCAAGCGGCAATCGCTGATTTGTCCAGGTTTGACGAAATCAGAATCTTCAAACTAAACGCGCTTGCGGCAAGCCTAACTAACCTCCTAGGTCAATTGGATGTTTTCGATCGCTCGTCTCGTATCGTTGTCGTTGAACCATTGCGTAAAGACGCAGCACTTGATGTTCTAGCTGATAAGATGAATGTTGCACAGTTTGTTAGCTACGCACCTCGCCATGAACAGCCTAAACAGGCTTTCGCCCGCGTCGCGGGAGAAAGCCCTAATATAAAGTTCAAAAGTGTTCGCCATGCAGTTGAAACATTGTTGAACACTAGCGTTGACCGCTCGGTCAATGTTCGCTCCTACGAGCCGGAGAACCCGCAAAGTCGAGAATTTCTATACGGCCTTAGGGATATCGAACAAGTAGTAAGTGCAGTGAAGCGCCTTACGGCCGAAGGTCTGCATACTATCGTAAACGAAACGATCAATATCCATGATGGTGGTGTCTCGGGTGTTGTAATGGGAGACATTATCGAGTTTGCCCCTGACGATACTCCTCGCTGTGTCGAAAAGCCGGGAACTGCATCAGTTCCAAGAGGCTGGGGTGGAGAGCTACTAACAACGGTTTACGGTGTCCCGATCACATTCGACGTCCCATTCAATGCCCGTTTGGAGTTCAGCATTCATCCGCGGCCTCAGGGCTGGAGGCAAACCAACATGCTGGCATGGGAATACGCGGAAGAAGAATATGTTCCTTCAAATGCCAAAACCGAATGGCCCAATCGCTTCAGTAGATTCTTAGGTGACAAGGTCTATGGGTTGCTCGTGGCTCATCATGCTGGGCTGCCTATCCCGGCCACTACGGTAATTAACCGGCGCGTTGCACCATTCAGTTTTGGAAGGAAGACCAAATCTGGCGAGACTTGGATCCGAACGGCACCCGTCGAACAGGTTCCTGGCAAATTCTCAACCCACAAAGGTTGGCTTGATCCGTTCAACCTTGTTCAGAGTGAGGATCCCGCGAACAACCAGATAGTTTCGCTGTTGTCACAACAAGGTGTGCGCCAGATGTATTCGGGCGCGTTGATTGTTGGTCGCGAGGGTGAGGTCATCATAGAAGGAAAGCAAGGTGACGGGCAAACTCTCATGCTGGGATTGAGCGCTCCAGAAGAGCTGCCTACCGAGATTCAGAACGACATCCGCGAACTATACGATCGCGCCGCAGCCGCGGTTGGTCAGCCCGTGCGATTTGAGTGGGTGCACGACGGCGAACAAGCCTGGATTGTTCAGATGCATTCGGGCGCAACGCAAACAAATTACAGCTATATAACCGCTCAACCAGCTAAGTACTGGCAAGAATTTGATGTGAAAGCGGGCCTTGAAGAACTCCGACGATTGGTGGCAACGCTGCCGAGCGAAACCGGAATTGCCCTTTCCGGCCGCGTCGGACTGACGAGTCATTTCGCGGATGTTCTCCGTCGGGCTAAAGTGCCTGCCCGTATGGGCTAAAATCGGAACTAATCCCCCATCTTCAGCGCCTGGATAAAAGCCTCCTGCGGGATATCCACCTTGCCGAACTGCCGCATCCGCTTCTTGCCCTCTTTCTGCTTGTCGAGCAGCTTGCGCTTGCGCGAGACGTCGCCGCCGTAGCATTTGGCGGTGACGTCCTTGCGCAGCGCCGAGATCGTTTCGCGGGCGATGACCTTGCCGCCGATGGCGGCCTGGATCGGGATCTTGAACAGATGGTTCGGGATCAGCTCCTTCAGCTTCTCGCACATCAGGCGGCCGCGCTTTTCCGCCGCCGTGCGGTGGACCAGCATCGACAGCGCGTCGACCGGCTCCTCATTGACCAGGATCGACATCTTCACCAGGTCGCCTTCCTTGTAGTCAGTCAGGTGATAGTCGAAGGAGGCGTAGCCTTTGGAGATCGATTTTAGGCGATCATAGAAATCGAAGACGACTTCGTTAAGCGGCAGATCGTAGGTAAGCATGGCGCGCTTGCCGACATAGGACAGATCGGCCTGGATGCCGCGCCGGTCCTGGCACAGCTTTAGGATGCCGCCGAGATACTCGTCGGGTGTGAGGATGGTGGCGCGGATCCACGGCTCCTCGATGGCCGATATCTTGACCACGTCGGGCATGTCGGCCGGATTGTGCAGTTCCTTCGTCGTCCCGTCGTTCAGCAGCAGCCGGTAGACAACTGAGGGCGCGGTGGCGATGAGGTCGAGGTTGAACTCGCGCTCCAGCCGCTCCTGGATGATTTCCAGATGTAAGAGGCCAAGGAAGCCGCAGCGATAGCCGAAGCCTAGCGCGGCGCTGGTTTCCATTTCAAAGGAGAAGGAAGCGTCGTTGAGGCGCAGCTTGCCGACCGCGGCGCGCAGATCCTCGAAATCGGCGGCGTCGACGGGGAACAGGCCGCAGAACACCACCGGCTGCGCCGGCTTGAAGCCTGGCAGCGCCTGCGCCGTCTGGCGCTTGTCCTCGGTGATGGTGTCGCCGACGCGGGTGTCGGCCACTTCCTTGATCGAGCCGGTGAAGAAGCCGAACTCGCCGGGGCCGAGCTCGTCGACATTGATGCGGGCGGGCGTGAAAACGCCGGTGCGCTCGACCAGGTACTTGGCGCCGGTGCCCATCATGCGGATGGTCTGGCCCTTCTTCAGCACGCCGTCGATGACGCGGACCAGCACGATGACGCCGAGATAGGCGTCGTACCAGCTGTCGACCAGCATTGCCTTCAGCGGTGCCGCGATGTCGCCCTCGCGCGGCGGCGGCAATTCGTTGACGATAGCCTCCAGCACGTCGGGAATGCCGAGCCCCGTCTTGGCCGAGATCAGCACGGCGTTGGAGGCATCGATGCCGATCACCTCCTCGACCTGCTCCCGGATGCGCTCGGGCTCGGCAGCCGGCAGGTCGACCTTGTTCAGCACCACGACGATCTCGTGGTTGTTGTCGATCGCCTGGTAGACATTGGCCAGCGTCTGCGCCTCGACGCCTTGCGAGGCATCGACGACCAGCAGCGAGCCCTCGCAGGCGGCCAGCGACCGCGACACTTCGTAGGCGAAGTCGACATGGCCGGGCGTGTCGATCAGGTTGAGGATATAGTCCTCGCCATTGTTGGCGTGGTATTTCAGCCTGACGGTCTGCGCCTTGATGGTGATGCCGCGCTCGCGCTCGATATCCATCGAGTCCAGCACCTGCTCCTTCATGTCGCGCAGCTCCAGCCCGCCGGTGGACTGGATCAGCCGGTCGGCAAGCGTGGATTTGCCATGGTCGATATGGGCGACGATGGAGAAATTGCGGATGTTCTTGATCGGCGTTGTCATGATGAGGCGGCTTTAGCAGGGGCAGCTTGCCCGGGCAAGCGGCCGGCCAGTCGCTGCGCATGCATTGGACGCCAGCATTTGTCTGAAGCGCTTGTCCTGCCGGCCCCGGGAGCAAACTCGTTAAACTTTGATCCATCCCGTTAGAGCATAGTTCGCGCCCTGCGTGATAGGGCACACCCCGTCACCGTTTGGGGGAACCAAGACATGCTGCAAGCAGGACGTCATTTTCTCAACTCCGAGAGCGGCTCCCTTGCGCCGATACTCGCCATCGCGCTTATCCCGATGATTGCCACCCTTGGCTTTTCGCTCGACTACAACTCGGCCGTTTCGACCAAGGCATCGATGCAGAACGCGCTCGATGCCGCGACCCTGTCGATTACGACGCTGCCGACGGACACGTCATTGGCGGACCGTCAGATTAAGCTGCAGGAGTCATTTGCCGCCAATAGCGGGCAAGGCACTGCCAAACTCGACGGCTTCGTCGTCGCCGCCGACGGCACTGCCACCATCAACGCTTCGGCCGGCTTCGCCATGCCGACCAATTTCATGCAGATCGCCCACGTCCCAACGGTGCAGATCGGGGTTGCCTCGGCGGTAGTAAAGAGACCGGCGCTGGTGGAGGCCACGTTCAAGGTCAACAAGATCTCGGGCTATTGGGACAAGACGATGACGCTGTACGGCACCAAGTTCGGTGAGACGCTGGCCAACAAGCTGATGAAGATCTCCTACGTACACAACAGGTATGGCGATCCGAAAGGCTATGGAACGGCCAATGTGTATAAGATCAACGGATCGACAGAGACGCTGGCCCAGAAACAAGTATGCACGACCACCACGGTGACCAGCTTCTACGGCTTGCCCACCACCACGATCACCCAGACGAGCGGCAACACCAAATATGCGACCACCTGCGTCAACACCATGTACCCCGCCACTGGCGCTGGCGCGGTGATCGACGTCAGCCTGATGGACAAGCTCTATCTGGAGATGAAGATTCCGAATCCCAATCCTGGTCTTGGCGGCGGCAACCTGCCCACGGGCACGAAAACAACTCTGCGATCGGACAATACGGCGACGTCCAACCGGCTGTACATCGACAGCGTCGAAGTCGGGCAAGGCAAAACGGTGGACATTTTCACCGCCGTGCCATGCGGCCAACCCAGCGTGCAGGCCTGGGAAGACGGCGGCAACACGGTACCGGCTCCAGTGTCCAACGCCGACTTCTTCTATACCGTGACCGGCAAGTGCGCCTTCAACAAGCGGCCTTCGGAAACGGTGCTCATACAATAGGCCGGCGGTCATAGCGGGGCGCGCCGCAAAAGAGACCTCCTATCGCATCGTCCCATCACAAACGCCGCCCGGCCTTCGGGCGGCGTTGTCGTTTGGGCCGCTATCGCGACGACTCGATCGTCCCTGGGGGCATCGCGCTGGCGAGGAAAACCGGGCCACCGATCACGAAGCGGTGATGGCTGTAACGAAGTCTCAGGTCGCGGCGAAGAGCTGATGGGATCGCCATTTCCGGCGCGCCACCAACTCCAGAGGAGACCAGCATGACCGACTTCACCCGCCTGACGCTGCCGGCGCTTGCCTTCGCGCTTTGCTCGACGGCGCTTTTCGCCGGCGGCATCGCCCGCGCCGAGGATGCGATGAAGCCCGCTGACCCGATGGCCACCGATGCCATGAAGCCCGCCGATGCCATGGCCACCGACGCGATGAAGCCGGCCGACCCGATGGCCGCCGAAAAGATGAAGGACTGCATGGACAAGGCAGCCATGGAAACTGACGCGATGAAGAAGGACGAGGCAACGAAGGCCTGCGACGCGATGGGGATGGCCAAGTAGGTCTTGTCGGCCTCGGCAGTCCCTGGCCGTCCCTGTCCAGGTCGGGGACGGCCTTGGCGGCCCGGCGCGGGCAACCTGCGCCGGCGCAGCAATCCAAAAACGCACGGCCCGATATGCACGGCAATGTGAGACGCCGGCGGACCCAAATGTTCTATAGTCACAACACCATCATGGGAGATCAGACATGACCGGTATTCGAGAACCATTTGCGAGACGGTCGACGCGCTTCCCCAGGAGCGCTCTTGCGGCGCTGATGCTCGCCGCGGCCGGCGCCGCCTTGTGGCAGACGCCGGCGATCTCGGCCGAGGCGGCGGTGGTGATCCCGCCGCCGGCGATGGACGAAAAACCCGCTAGCGGCACCGAGAAGGCGGTCTTCGCCGGCGGCTGCTTCTGGGGCGTGCAAGGCGTGTTCCAGCACGTCAGGGGCGTGACCAGCGCCGTCTCCGGCTATGCCGGCGGCGACAAGGACACCGCCGTCTACGAGACGGTCGGCACCGGCCGGACCGGGCACGCCGAAGCCGTCGAGATTACCTACGAGCCGACAGAGGTGACCTACGGCCAGTTGCTGCAGGTGTATTTCTCGGTCGCGCACAACCCGACGCAACTGAACTACCAGGGGCCGGACCGCGGCCCCCAATACCGTTCGACGATCTTTGCCGAAAGCGACGCCCAGAAGAAGATCGCCGAGAGCTATATCGCCCAGCTCGACAAGGCGAAGGTGTTTCCGGAGCCGATCGTGACCACGCTGGAGACCGGAAAACCCTTCTACCCGGCCGAGGACTATCACCAGGACTTTTTGACGCTGAACCCGACCTATCCCTACATCGTCTACAACGACCTGCCCAAGGTCGAGAATTTGAAGACGCTCTTTCCGGATCTCTACAGCGAGAAGCCGGTGCTGGTGATGGCCGCCAACAAGAGCTGATTTTCTTTTCGCGGGCGGCGGACGGCGACGCCTGCCCATCAGACGTCGGCGGGAAAGCGCCCCCCTCTGTCCTGCCGGACATCTCCCCCACTTGGGGGGAGATCGGCAGCTTTGCCATCCCGCCCTTCCTTCAACGTTGGAGATTGGCGAAGGCCGAGGTGACATCCAATCTCCCCCTCGTGGGGGAGATGGCCGGCAGGCCAGAGGGGGGCATGAAGGATCGCCGGCGTTGCTGTGCAGCGGTTCTTGTCGTTGTCCCAAAACCGCTGCGCACTTTTGGGCGACATGGATTATTGCACGCCCAGAAATTGCCTGAGCTCCGGCGTCCTCGGGTTGGCGAAGACGTCCTCGGGGGCGCCGATCTCGTGGACGCGGCCCTGATGCATGAAGACGACGCGCGAGCAGACGTCGCGGGCGAAGCGCATCTCATGGGTGACCATCACCAGCGTCATGCCTTCCGCAGCCAATTCCTTGACGACGGCCAGCACTTCGGCAACGAGTTCGGGGTCGAGCGCCGAGGTGATCTCGTCGCATAGCAGCGCGATGGGCTGCATGGCGAGCGCCCGGGCGATCGCCACGCGCTGCTGCTGGCCGCCGGACAGTTCGTCCGGCAATGCGTCGAACTTGTGGGCGAGACCGACGCGGTCGAGCATTTTACGCGCGACCGCTTCGGCGTCCTTTTTCGGCGTCTTCTTCACCACCATCTGCGACAGCATGACATTGCCGCCAGCCGTGAGATGCGGGAACAGGTTGAATTGCTGAAAAATCATGCCGACCTTCAGGCGCAGCGCCTTGAGATGAACCTCGTCGGGCAGGAACTGGGCGCCGGCGACGACGATCGAGCCTTCATCGATGGTCTCCAGCCCGTTGATGCAGCGCAGCAGCGTCGACTTGCCCGAACCGCTCTTGCCGATGATGGCGACGACCTCGCCCGGCGCGATGTCGACGGAAATCCCCTTCAGCACCTCATTGTCGCCGAAACGCTTCTTCACCTCAGTGATTGCGATGAGCGACATCGAGCTTCCTTTCTAGGAGCTGGCTGGATTTCGACAGCGGCCAGCACAAAGCAAAGTAGATGAGCGCGACCAGGCCATAGACGGTGAACGGCTGGAACGTGGCGTTGGTGACGATCGAACCGGCCTTCGACAATTCGACGAAGCCGATAATGGAGGTGAGCGCGGTGCCCTTCACCACCTGCACCGAGAAGCCGACCGTCGGCGGCACCGCCACTTTCAGCGCCTGCGGCAGGATGACGTAGCGCATCTGCTGGAGATAACCCATGCCGAGGCTGGCGGACGCCTCCCACTGGCCCTTGGCGATGCTCTCGACGCAGCCGCGCCAGATCTCGGCGAGGAAGGCGGCGGTCCACAGGATGAGCGCGACACAAGCGGCAAGCCAGGCGGGAACGTCGATGCCGAACAGGCCAATCCCAAAGAAAGCGAGAAAGAGCTGCATCAGGAGCGGCGTGCCCTGGAACAGCTGGATGTAGCCGCGTGATAGAAGCCGTGCCCAGCGCCGGCCGCCGATGCGCAGGAAAAGCAGGGCCGCTCCGACGATGCCGCCACCGATGAAGGAGACCAGCGAGAGGACAACGGTCCAGCGGGCGGCCAAAAGCAGGTTGCGCAGGATGTCCCAGAAGCTGAACTCGGTCATGGCGCATGTCTCATCGCGACGCCTTTCTCAGGAACAGCATCCAGCCCAGGCCAGCCAGCATCTGGCGCAGCAGGATCGCGAGGGCCAGGTAGATCAAGGTAGAGACGATGTAGGTTTCGAAGGCCCTGAAATTGCGCGACTGGATAAAGTTGGCGGCGAAGGTCAGGTCCTCAGCGGCGATCTGCGAGACGACGGCAGAACCAAGCATGACGATGACGATCTGCGACGACAGCGCAGGCCAGATGCGCTGCAGCGCCGGGACCAGAACCACGTGCCAGAAGGTCTGGAACGGGGTCATGGCGAGGCTGGCGCCGGCCTCGAACTGGCCGCGTGGCGTGGCCTGGATGCCGGCGCGGATGATCTCGCAGCTGTAGGCGCCGAGGTTGACGATCATGGCGAGGTTGGCCGCGCTCAGTTCCGACATCCTGATGCCAAGTGATGGGAGGCCGAAGAAGATGAAGAACAGCTGGATCAGAAAGGGCGTGTTGCGGATCAGCTCGACATAGGTCGCGACGACGGGTTTCAGCCATTTCGGCCCGAGGGCGCGCACCCAGGCGCAGGCAATGCCCAATGCCACGCCGAACACCGCGCCGATCAGGATGAGCTGCACGGTGATCCGGATGCCCTTGAGCAGCACCGGCAGAGAATCGATCAGCCAGCCGAAATCGAACTGATAGGTCATGGCTTGCTGTCTGACCTAAACCACACGCGGCGGGCGGCGATCACAGGTCAGCCGGCAGGTCCACCTTCAGCCATTTTTGCGAAATCGCGTTGAGGGCGCCGTCGGACCTGGCGGCGGCGATGATCCCGTTGACCTTGGCCATCAACGCCGGCTGCTCCTTGTTCATGCCGATGTAGCAAGGCGAGTTCTTGATCAGGAATTTGAGCTCGGGCCGCTTGGGCGGGTTCTTTTCGATAATGGCGGCGGCGACGACATTCCCGGTCGCGATCACCTCGACCTGGCCCGAAAGGAAGGCTGAAATAGTGCCGTTATTGTCCTCGTAGCGCTTGATCTCAACGCTCGCGGGCGCGACCTTGGTCAGTTCGAGGTCTTCGATCGCGCCGCGGGTGACGCCAATGGTCTTGCCGGCGAGGTCTTCCGCCTTTGCGACCGCGACATCCGCCGG
Organism: Mesorhizobium mediterraneum; assembly: GCF_002284565.1. Lineage (GTDB taxonomy): Bacteria > Pseudomonadota > Alphaproteobacteria > Rhizobiales > Rhizobiaceae > Mesorhizobium > Mesorhizobium mediterraneum. The sequence continues at coordinate 497,539 of NZ_NPKI01000015.1, forward strand.
AGCGAACACGCCGTTGTAGAAGGGGGCGTAGGCCTCGGAGAAGTCGATGACCTTCTCGCGATCGGGATTCTTGCCGAGGCTGGAGATGACCAGGTCGACCTTGTTGGTCTGAAGATAGGGAATGCGGTTGGCGCTGGTGACCGGGACGATCTCGACCTTGGCGCCGAGCTTTTCGCCAATCAGATTGGCGATATCAATGTCGTAGCCTTGCGGCGTCATGTCGGCGCCAACACTGCCGAAGGGCGGGAAATCCTGTGGAACGGCGATGCGGACGGTGCCCCGCGCGCCGATGTCGCTCAAGACGTCAGCCCGCGCCCGCGAAGACGGGGCCATGGCCATCCCGACCACGGCGGCCAAGGCCAGCATGCACATATTGCGACGGTTCATTATTTTCCCCTTTGACTGGACAAACCAATTGGTCGCCAGGGCAAAGCAACAGACATGCCAAACCATCGAAATCGGCGGGAATCGGGCTTCCCCTGTAGGATTGGATAAGGCCGCTTTCGCGACCCATGCCGCCCGACTGGCAGGTTGCCTAAATATTGTGCAGATAATTCTTGTGGCGGATTTGGCGTCGTGCGGAGCGGACGGTCCGCTATGCCGTCCCTTTGCGCCACGGCAGGCTCCAGCGCAGCTTTTCCGGCGTGGCCCCGGCCGCAGTCGATGTCGGGGCGGGCTTCGTCTCGCGAAAATGCGCCGAGCCCTGCGGCGGGTAGGCGTGGGTGTTGTTGAGGGCGAGCTTCTCGATCTGGCTGAAGTCGGGGAAAGGCAGGTTTTCCGCCTCGCGCCAGTCGCTGACCCGTTTTTCGGCCGCGATGCGTTTTTCTTCATCGGCCGGCAGATCGGCGGCGGTGTACTCCAACTGCGAGGGGAAGGCGAACTGCGTGCCGGCATCGTCCATGATGTTGATGATGGACAAAAGGATGTCCTCGCGTATGGCGAGGAACTCGGACCCGTCCGCCGTCATGACATAGGTCGACACCTCGATGTCGAGCGAATAGGGGCCGAAGCCGACAAAGCGCACGTGACACGGATCGTCGATGACGCGCGGATGCGCGATCAGCAGCTTGCGCAGCTCGGCCAAAGTATAGCGCAACTGATCGGGCGTGGTCTCGTAGCGCAGTTGCAGCGTCGTCGCGAAACGGGTGCGGTCGCGATGCGCGTAATTTTCGATCTGCATGCCGGCGAAGTCCGAATTGGGCACCGAGATGATTGTGCGGTCGGGCGATCTTATGCGGGTCGAGCGCATGCCGATATGCTCGATGGTGCCCGACTGTCCGCCGAACTTGCAGAAGTCGCCGACGCTGACCGGCCGGTCAGCGTAGAGCGTGAGGCCGGAGAGGAAATTCTGCAGCGTCGGCTGCGCCGCCAGCGCCACGGCGAGGCCGCCGATGCCGAGGCCGGCGATGACGCCTTCATAGGGGATGGCAAGCACTTCGGCCAACAGCAGGAAGGCGACGACCAGCACGGCCACGCGGGCCACGCCGGTGGACAGCGAGATCAGCGTGTCGTGATAGCCGGGCACCTGCCACATATTGCGGTAACGATCGGCGATCCTGCCGATCAGATGCCAGACCACCGGAACGAAGCCGATCACGATCAGGCTCCAGGCCACTGCCTTCACTGGTGCTGCGACCACTTGCGGCAGGCCGAGCGGGCGCAATGCCACCAAAAGGAAAAGACCTAGGAAGATCGCGCGCACCGCCCATTCGACTACGCGTAAGAAACCCGACCGCTGCGAACGATTCTGACTGGGCGCAAAAAAGGAAATGACCGCATTGGCGATGAAGCCGAAGGCAATGCCGGCCAGCACTGCGAGGCCGAGCATCCACCATTGCCAGCGCTCCATCGGTCCGGCGCGGGTGAGCAGGCGGGGGCTGATCTCGCGCGCCAGGCCACGCGTGGCGAAGAACGGGTCGTTGCTGGCGAAAGCGGCGAATTCCGGCGCCACCGGGACCTCTTCCACATCGGCATAGAGCGTGCGGATGTTGGCGAGCGTCTCGGGCGTGAATTGCCAGATCTTGCCGTTGCCGGTGCCAGCGGGGTCCGTTTCCACCGGGCCGATGACGATGTTGCCGGACGGATGCTCGAAATAGACATAGGGCGTGTTGCTTTTGGGATCGTCCGGAATTTCCTGCCAGTAGACATAGCCGATACGATCGATGACCTTCTTCAGATAGCGCTCGAGAAGGACCGCCTCGTCGGCGCGCACGGCTGGAGTGTAATCGCGCAGATCAAGCGCCGCCTGTGCCGGGTCGCCGGCCTCGGTGACGCCGCTGAGCAGCACCTTGAACGCATCGCGCGGCGAGGCAAGCTTGCTCGGACTGTCGACCATGTCGACGGCTTCGCCGCGGGCCGCCTGGAATTCGGCGAGCTTGGCCTGGAGCGGGCCGAGCGGCGGCCCGACGATGAACCACTCGCCTTGTCTGCGGCGGAAGGTGACGTCGAAGGAGACGTTGGTGCCATATTGCTGGAGCTTGGCGCTCACCTCGTCGCCCGCGATCGCGTCATGCGGCAGGCTCCAGAGGCGGAAGGTCGCATTGTCGATGACATTGAACAGAAGCTTGGTGTAGTCGGGCATGTTGAGGCCGCCACGGTCGGCGTCGGCGACATCGACCAACCCGGCCGCTCGGGCGGCGAGGCCCATGCCGCCGCCGGTTGCGCGCGGCACATTGTCGGCGCCGCTCTCGTTCATCGCCTGCAGGAACGAGCGCATGGTCGTCATCGGGCTGGTCTGGTCGACACGGATCTCCTCGACGGCGCTGACGCGCACGCCTGTCCACCATTCGGCAGTAGCGGTTTCGAAGCGCCCCATGAAGCTCTCGCCGTCGGGCGACTGAACGAAGAGGAAAGCGCCCTGGCGGTTGCCCTCGAACCAGCGTCCGACAAGCTTTTCGCCTTCGGCCTTTGCCTCGATGCGGCCATTATAGAGCGGGTAGACGCCCTTCACCTCGGCGCCGGTCTGCTCGAACGTGATCTCGGCGCCGCCGCCGCGCCATTTCGTGTCCCAAACACCGGTCCAGTTGGCACCGGTCCAGTTGGCCGTGTCCTGGGCATGCGCCGGCTGCAGGAACGGCAGCAGGCCGGCCAAGGCAAGCGCCGCGATCAGAGCGATCATGCGGATCAGGACCAAGGCCACTCGATCTGATGCGACGGGGACACCGCTCATTGCATTGTCCTTCTTCTCGCCCGCGCAGCAGGGGCCGGACTGTCGAAGAAGGGTTATTGCCCCGGAAGATGAATATTCTATTTCCGCTGGGTCATGGAACACCGCCGGATCGCGGCGCTTGCCGGTCAATCGTAGGTCAGATCCGTCGCCTTGCCGCCGAAGACGCGATAGGCATAGAACGAATAGAAGATGATGATCGGCAGCACGACGACCGTGCCGGCCAGGATGATGGCGAGGCTTTCGGGCGCCGACGCCGCCTGCCAGATGGTCAGCCTGTCGGGCACGACGAAGGGATAGAACGACCAGGCGAGCCCGGCAAAGCCGAGCGTGAAGATGGCGGCCAGCGTCAGGAACGGCATGAGCGCATGGCGGTCGTCCGCTTTCGGCAGATGGAAGGTCTGCCACCACAGCCACCCGAACAGCACCGCCGACAGGATCGGCAGCGGCGACAGATAGAGCATGGCGGGCCAGACGAACCATTTGTCGAAGATACGCGGGCTGGCGAGCGGCGTGGCCAGCGAGACGGCGACCATGCCTAGCGCGGTCAGCACCAGCGCCCTGCGCAGCCAGAGCACCGCCTTCTTCTGCAGGTCGCCTTCCGTTTTGTAGATGACCCAAGCCGCGCCCATCGCCGCATAGGCAGCGGCAAGGCAGAGCGCCACCAGCGCGCCGAAGGCCATGCCCGCCAGGCCGAAATCGAGCCCGAGCACATAGACGCCCAGCATGTAGCCCTGCGCCAGCGAGGCAATGACGGAACCGAGCAAGAAGATGCGGTTCCAGCGGTGCTTCCTGCCAGCCGGCACCTTGGCGCGGAAATCGAAGGCGACGCCGCGCAGGATCAGGCCGACCAGAAGCAGGAAGACCGGGATATAGAGCGCGCCGAGGATGAGCCCGTGCGCCAGCGGGAAGGCAACCAGCAGCAGACCGACGGCCAGCACCAGCCAGGTCTCGTTGGCGTCCCAGAACGGGCCAATCGCGGCGATCATGGTGTCCTGCTCGGCATCCTCGGCCACCGCGAACAGGATGCCGATGCCGAGGTCGAAGCCGTCGAGGATGACGTAGATCAGGATGGCGAGGCCCATCAGGCCGGCGAAGATCAAAGGGAGCAGGGTCGGCCAATCGAAGGTCATCACCGTTCTCCTGGTTGGGCAACCGGCTGCGACAGCGGCGCGTCGAGAACGCCGGGCAGCGGCGAGGCGTCGCCGTCCTTCGCTGCCTTCAGAGCCAGATGCACCAGCACGCCGAGATAGGCGATCAGAAGCAGCACGTAGAGGATGAGGTATATCGCAAGCGTCAGTGCGACATGGCTGCCGGCGACCGGGCCGACGGCATCGACAGTTTTCAGCACGCCGGTGACCAGCCAGGGCTGGCGGCCGATCTCGGTGGTGTACCAGCCGGCCAGCGTCGCCAGCCAGCCGGACAACGCCATCGGAACCATCGCCAGGGCGAGCGGCTTCGGCAGGCTATGACGACGCTTGAGGAAGAAGGCCGCCGACCAGGAGACGACAAGCATCAGAATGCCGGTACCGACCATGATGCGGAAACCCCAGAACACCGGGAAGACCGGCGGATGATTGCCGGGATAGTCGTTCAGCCCCGGCACGACCCCACTGGCGCTGTGCCTGAGGATGAGGCTGGCCCCGTCGGGGATGGTCAGCTCGAATTTGTTCTCCTTGGCCGCCTCGTCGGGAAGCGCGAAAAGGACCAGCGGCACGTTGGGACCGGTGTTCCAGTTGGCCTCCATGGCGGCGATCTTCTGCGGCTGATGCTCCAGTGTGTTGAGGCCATGCTGGTCGCCGGCGAAGATCTGGATGGGGATCAGGATCGCCGCAGTGAAGACACCGGTGCGCAATGCCTTCCACATCGATTCCGAGCGGTCGCCATAGAGATAGCGCAGCGCCGACAGGCCGGCGATCAGGAACGAAACCGTCAGGCCGGAGGCAAGCAGCATGTGGACGAGCCGGTAGGGCATGGACGGATTGAAGACGATGGCCCACCAGTCGACGGCGTGGGCGACCCCGTCGCGCATCTCGAAGCCGACCGGCGTCTGCATCCACGAATTGAGCGCTATGATCCAGAAGGCGGACAGGGTGGTGCCGCCGGCCACCAGCACGGTTGCCATTGTGTGGATGCGGTTGGAGACGCGGCGGAAGCCGAACAGCATGATGCCGAGGAACGCTGCCTCGAGGAAGAAAGCGGTGAGGATCTCATAAGCGAGCAGCGGGCCGGCTATGTTGCCGACGGTTTTCATGTAACCCGGCCAGTTGGTGCCGAACTGAAAGCTCATGGTGACGCCCGAAACCACGCCCATGGCGAAGGACAGCGCGAACACCTTCACCCAGGTGAAATAGGCGCGCATCCAGGCGGAATCGCCTGTGGCGTTATAGCGAAGCTTGAAGAACAGCAGCATCCAGCCAAGCGCAATGGTGATAGCCGGAAACAGGATATGGAACGAGATATTCGCGCCGAACTGAATGCGCGAAAGGATGAGCGGGTCCATGGCGGCTCCGGCTGCTGCTTATGTGGCAGAAGATAGGCCGGATGCGCCAACCGGTCAAAGCGGCGTGGCGTCACGCGAGGCGGAACGCCGCAGGACGGGATTATTCATCCCTGATCCTGGACTAGATGATCTGTGGGGTGGTTGGTCATCACGGTGAACATTCCGACCCGCTTGGACCGCAAGGATCCGAGCTTGTACTTGTTGAGCCGTTCATCCGTTTCGGACAGGAAAAGGCTCGCTTTTCCGTCTGCGGCGGCATTGCCGACCGGTGCGGCTCTGCCTTGTATCGCCTAGTGAACAGACCGGCGTGCGACCGCACGACTGCGGCAGGGGTGGATGCGTCTTCGCAGGCCAATGTCCAGAACTGTCAGGAGTGCCATTGACTTCCGGCTGCGCGCACCGACATTCAGCGGATTAAAATCAACAGACCTCTTTCAAGCAGCCGTTTTTCAGCCATGCCCTCCATCATTTCCATTTCCGGGGTCACCAAGACCTACGCCACCGGTTTCAAGGCGCTGAAGGAAATCAACCTCGATATCGAGCGCGGTGAGATCTTTGCGCTGCTCGGGCCAAACGGCGCCGGCAAGACAACGCTGATCTCGATCGTCTGCGGTATCGTCAACCGCTCGTCGGGCACGGTCACCGTGGACGGCCACGATATCAGCCGGGATTATCGGGCTGCGCGCAGCCTGATCGGGCTGGTGCCGCAGGAACTGACCATCGACGCGTTCGAGAGCGTATGGGCGACTGTCAGCTACAGCCGCGGCCTGTTCGGCAAGCCGGCCAACCCCGCCTTCGTCGAGAAGGTGCTGCGCGACCTGTCGTTGTGGGACAAGAAGGACGCCAAGGCGATCACCCTGTCCGGCGGCATGAAGCGGCGGCTGATGATCGCCAAGGCGCTGTCGCACGAACCGAGGGTGCTGTTCCTCGACGAGCCGACAGCCGGCGTCGACGTCGAGCTGCGCCAGGACATGTGGGCGATGGTGCGCCGGCTGCGCGAGGATGGCGTAACCATCATCCTGACCACGCACTATATCGAGGAGGCCGAGGCGATGGCCGACCGCGTCGGCGTCATCAATCGCGGCGAGATCGTGCTGGTCGAGGACAAGGCCGAACTGATGCGCACGCTTGGCCGCAAACGACTGTTGCTGGAGCTACGCAGCCCGCTCGCCGCCATACCCGAGACGTTTTCGCGTTATGCGCTGGAGCTTTCGCCGAACGGTGACCAACTGACTTATACCTATGACAACCAGAGCGAACGGCCGGGCGTCGCCTCGCTGCTCCGCGACCTTGAGACGGCCGGCATCCAGTTCCGCGATATCGACACGCAAAACAGCTCGCTCGAGGAGATCTTCGTCAATCTGGTGAGGAAGGACGCATGAACCTGCGAGCAGTCTGGGCGATCTACAAGATGGAGATGGCGCGCGCCTTTCGGACCGTGCTGCAGAGCATCGTCTCACCGGTCATCTCGACATCGCTCTATTTCGTCGTCTTCGGCTCGGCCATTGGCTCGCGCATCACCGAGATCGACGGCATCAGCTACGGCGCCTTCATCGTGCCGGGACTGATCATGCTGTCGCTGCTGACGCAGTCGATCTCCAACGCCTCCTTCGCCATCTATTTCCCGAAATTCGTCGGCTCGATCTACGAGTTGCTGTCGGCGCCGGTGTCCTATCTGGAGATCATCGTTGCCTATGTCGGGGGTGCGGCGACCAAGTCGATCATACTCGGCCTGATCATCCTGGCGACCGCGTCACTGTTCGTGCCGCTGACCATCGAGCATCCGTTCTGGATGCTCGCCTTCCTGGTGCTGACGGCGGTGACGTTCAGCCTGTTCGGTTTCATCATCGGCATCTGGGCGAGGAGCTTCGAGCAGCTGCAGCTGGTGCCGCTGCTGATCATCACGCCGCTGACCTTCCTTGGCGGCAGCTTCTATTCAATCGACATGCTGCCCGGCATCTGGCGCACGGTGACGCTGTTCAATCCTGTCCTCTATCTGGTCAGCGGCTTTCGCTGGAGTTTCTACGGCAAGTCCGACGTCTCGATCGGCATCAGCCTCGGCATGACCGTCGTTTTCCTGCTTATCTGCATAGCGATCGTCGCTTGGATTTTCAGGACCGGCTACCGGCTGCGGAACTGACCCCGCCAAATCGGTCAAATGGCCGCTTTCAAATGGACTTGACCAAGCGGAGCAGCCCCAGCATCCCGACGAAGGTCCCCTTGCGGAAGGCGACGTAGGTCGGCTCCTCGATGCCGTGGAAGCGGCGTTTGAATGCAGCCTGCCCCTGCAGGTTGAACTTGCGGCGATTGATCCATGGCGAACCATAGGCGCGCTGGAAAGAGGTGCGCCAGAAGTCGCTTTCGGCAAATCCGCTGGGTCCGATGTCGACAAGCGGCGACAGGCCGAGCGTGACGACGGAGATGCCTTGCTCGCGGAAGCGGTCGACGGCGAATTTGGTCAGGCCGATCTCGGCATGCGGCGTGGCATCGACGTGCTTGCGCTTGAACGAGGTGGTATAGCCGATCACCTCGCCACCGCTGAACAGCGGATCGAAGTCGAGCAAGGCCACGAGCTCGCCATCGCGGCCATGCAGGACGAAGCGGCGCATGTCGACGCCGAGATGATCGCTGAACGGGCGGTTGAGGAAGGCCATCTCCCATCGCTTGACGATGCGGTCCGCCCGCCAGTTCTGCGATAGCCGCTGGATCTCGTCGAGAAAGATGGTCCGCTTATCCTCGGCAAAGGAAAACCCCTTTTTCAACAGCCAGCGCTCGGAATAGCGCACGGTTTCGTTGCGCTTTCCGGAAAAATCATGGGCTGGCAGGACCAGCCGCGTATCCACGCCGAGACGATTGACCTGGTATCCGAGCCCGGCGAGCACGCGCGCCGTCTGTTCGCCGATCTGCACGAACCACGGGTTGTCGGCGGCCTCGACGAAACGCCTGATGTAGTCGGGCCGATCGGGCGGGTGAACCACCGGGTCGCCAAGCGCGAAATGGTGCTTCATCTTGGTACCGAAGGCGATGTAGCCGTCAGCGTCTCCGAAATAGGAAAGGTTGCGCTGGACGGCGGTCGAATAGGCGAGCGAAAAATCGCCATGCCGGCGCACCAGCGCCAGGCGCTCGACATGCGTCAGCTCCCGCCGCTCTACCTTCGGCGCTGCGCCTTCGAGCAGGCGGTCGAAATGAATGCGCAAGGAGGGCATGGTCGAGGTTCCGCGTGCCGCGCTTCGCTATTGGGAATACCCGCCAGCCCGCAGGCTTCGAATCAGTCGCATTGGGCGGTCTGATTGTCGATCATATCGCGCATGTCCCCTTTAGAGCGCAACCGGCGTGGTGAACACCGATGAGTGGTGGCAGCGAGAACGGAACGGAATCTCAGCAATTGGGCATAAACCGGCAATTGGGCATAAAAAAGAGGGGCTTCGGTCGAGCCGAAACCCCTCCTTCACGATTTGTCAGCGTGGACCTTGGAGTGAGATGAACTCTAGAGCGCTTCATCGTTTCACGGAAACTCCGAACCGCTCCATCTCTTTGTTTTTGCGCAATTCCCTAGGGAAAGCGCTAAGCGCTTTTCCCCGGAAAACCGTTTCACACTTTTCCTGGAATTGCTCTAGACCGCAATCTTGCCGCCGCCCTGTTTGGTGATGGCGACGACCGACGGCCGCACCGGCATGTCGGGCTTGAAGTCGGGCCAGCGGGTCGACAGGTCCTCGTAGTAAGAGGGACGGCCAAAAGGCTCCCAATCTTCGCCGCCATCGCCCGGATGCTGGACGGCGACGAAAGCGGTCTGATCGTCGGGCGTGAATAGCGGGCCGCACATTTCGGCGCCGATCGGCACGCGGAAGAACAGCTTTGATGTCGCCCGCGCCTCGCCTTCGGTGTCGACCGCCCACAGGCCGTCGGTGCGGCCGGTCGCCTTCGGGCCCTGGCCGTCGGTCGAAACCCAGAGCCGGCCGGCCGCATCGACGGCACAGTTGTCCGGCATGCCGAACCAGCCATTGGCGGTCGTTGCGGTCGAGAAGGTGGCGCCGACTTCGGCCACCGAGGGATCGCCGCATTTCAACAGCACTTCCCACTTGCCCTTGGCAGCAGTGAAATCGCCACCGCCCTCGACGATCTCGATGATGTGGCCGAAGGCGTTTTCGGCGCGCGGGTTGGCGGCGTCGACTTGGTCGGCCTTGCGCTTCGAATTATTGGTCAACATCAAATAGACCTTGCCGTTGGCGGCATTGGGCTGGACGTCCTCGGGGCGATCCATCTTTGTGGCGCCGAGCAGGTCGGCGGCACGGCGCGTCTCGATCAGCACGTCGGCCTGGCTGGCAAAGCCGTTCTCCGCCGTCAAAGGGCCCTGACCGAAGACGATGGGAAGCCATTCAAGCGTACCGTCCTCGGCGAATTTGGCGACGTAGAGCGTGCCGTCGTCGAGAATATCCATGTTGGCGGCGCGGTCCTCGGCGTTGAATTTGCCTGCGGTGACGAATTTATAGACATAGTCAAAACGCTCGTCGTCACCGAGATAGAAGACGACGCGGCCATCCTTGGCGACGATCGATTCAGCACCTTCATGCTTGAAGCGGCCCATGGCGGTGCGCTTCTTCGGCGTCGATGTCGGATCGTTGACATCGACCTCGACGATCCAGCCAAAACGGTTCGGCTCGTTCGGCTCCTTGCCGAGGTCGAAACGGTCATAATGCGCTGCCCACTCATAGGCACCTTCGGGAATGCCCAGGCGCTTGTAGTTGGCGGCTTCCGAATGATCGGCCGGCAGTTCGCCGGAGAAATAGCCGTGGATATTTTCCTCGGCCATGACATAGGTGCCCCAGGGCGTGACGCCGCCGGCGCAGTTGTTGACGGTGCCGATGACCTTGGTGCCGGTCGGGTCGGCATTGGTCTTGACGCGGTCGTGGCCGGCGACGGGGCCTGACAGCGCCATCTCGGTGTTGGAGGTGATGCGGCGATTGAGCTTGCCGTCGCGCACCACCTGCCATTTGCCTGATACCTTGCGGATCTCGACGATGGTGCCGCCATGCGCGGCCATCTCGACATCGACCTGTTCCTTGCTCAGCGGCGCCTGCTTGGCCTCACCATCGACGATGGTGACGAGGCCCGGGAACATCAGATGCGGGTTGGTGTATTCGTGGTTGACCACCAGCAGGCCATGCTCGGCCGAGCCGTCGAGCGGGATGTAGCCGACATAGTCGTTGTTGTAGCCAAACTGTCTTTCCTGGGCCTGCGCCGACTGTTTAGTCGGATCGAATTCCGGCGAATCGGCAAACAGCGGATCGCCCCAGCGCAGCAGCACGTCGGCGTCATAGCCCGGAGCGACATGATGCTTGTCGTCGACACCTGCCTCGACCTCGTCGAACGTGAAGGCCGAGCCGCCGGCGGCGCGGGCATCGTCGGCGAGGATCAGCGCGAGCGGGCTGACGGTGACGGCGATGGCGGTTGCCGCGAGCGATCCCTGTAGAAAACCGCGGCGCGAGAAACGCGCGGCGATGATCTCGCCCATCGTCTTGTTGTCAGTGGGATTGGTTCCTGGCCCATCGTTTTCCTCGAGCAGACTGGTGCGGAACTGGGCGTCGGGGGAGCGATGTTCGGTCGAGCGATGTTCAGTCGAGCGATGTTCAGTCATGGGGGGCTTGCCTCTGGCTTCTTTGGGATGGCTGGAGCGTCTTGCTTGACTGACCGCGTATCGCCGGGAGATCACAGTTTGATGACGTTGCCGGCCAATTTCCAGCCCCGATTTCATGTCCATGATCAGCCCCGCTTGACCGCGACCGACGCTTCGGAAACAAGATCTGCTGCAGGCGCGGAAGCACCGCTTCGAGAGGGACAAAAAGTGAGTTTTTGGGGACTGGGGCAGCTCGGCATTTCTACAGTGATCTTCCTGCTGGCAGCGACGGCGGCGAAGCAATGGGGACTGGCGCCGAGCCTCGGCAAGATCGTTCTGACCTTGGCGCTCTATTCGCTGGGCAATCTGATCATGCTGAGGCTGATCCGTGAATTCGGCATGTCGGTGTCTTTCAGCCTGTCGGCGGTGATCCAGCTGGTGTCGGTGAACGTCGTGGCCCTGGTCTTCTTCGGCGAGCGCGTCAATGCGTTGCAGGCGACTGGCATCGTGCTCGCCGTCGCAGCTGTGGCGCTGATAACGCTCGGACCCTATCTGCAAAAATTGTAATTGCGAGGGTCGATGAAGAATACCGCAAACAAGTTGCTCAACTGGATCGAATTCCCGGTGCTGCTGGCCGGACTGGTCATCGCCGGCGGATTGTGGGGGTTCGAGGAGCTGATGGAGGTGGCGCGAGACACCACGCCGCACGCCTTCGATACGGAAATCCTGCTCGCTTTCCGTGAAGCGGGCCAGCCTGACAATCCGATCGGACCGCCATGGCTGGAAGGAGCGATGCGCGACCTCACCAGCCTCGGCAGCGCCAGCGTGCTCGTGCTGATCACTGCTGCGGTGATCGTTTATCTGCTGCTGATCCACAGACCGGGACCAGCGTTTCTCGTTTTCGTGGCAGTGGCGGGCGGGCAGGCCCTGTCGAGCACGCTGAAGCTCGGAATCGACCGGCCGCGCCCCGATCTGGTCTCGCATCTCGCCGACGTGGCGACGCTTTCGTTTCCGAGCGGCCATGCGATGCTGTCGGCGGTGACATATTTGACGCTGGGCAGCATGGCGTCGCGCTTCCTGCCTGGGCGAACGACCAAGATCTATGTGTTGGCACTTGCGGTGCTGACGACCCTGCTGGTCGGCATCAGCCGCGTCTATCTCGGTGTTCATTGGCCGTCCGACGTGCTGGCCGGCTGGTGTGCCGGCTTCGCCTGGGCGATGCTGTGCTGGCTGGCCGCACGGACGCTACAGCGATGGCGCGGGCACACCGACGGCGGCTGAACCGGCCGTCAGAACGACGCTGCGGCTAATTCTCCTCGAAATTTGCGGCGCCCGAGGGCCTACTGTCCTAGCTGGCACGCAAGCTCTGCAGGACACAACCGATCTTGGTGCGTGCATGTCTGACATATGCATCATGATGCTTGAACCATCAAAATGATAGTATTATGCATGGGAATGCAGACTCAGACGGGGGTTTTTAGCCGATGATCACTGCCGCGCAGATGCGCGCCGCAAGGGCGCTGGCCGGCATCGATCAGAAGACGCTCGCCGAGCGCGCCGGGGTTTCACTTCCAACCATTCAGCGCATGGAAGCGAGCGACGGCGTGGTCAGGGGCGTGGTCGATACGCTGATGAAGGTCATCCAGGCCCTCGATGGGGCCGGCGTGGAACTGATCGGCGAGAACCAGGCCAGCGAGCGCGGTGGCAGGGGCGTGCGCCTCAAGCCGGTCGTGCCGCGGAACCCGCCGGGCTGAGCCGACAAAGTCGCGACGGCGACCGCCGACAGTCCTGCCGACGATCCCGCCGCCTTCTTGGTTTTATGCATGCCCCAAAACCGCTCAGCATTTTTGGGCGACATGCATCAGGAGCGGAAGGTAGTCCATGGATCGAACCCGACGGGTAGTTCATCAACCGGCGCGGCCGGCATTTTCCGAACTGTTCACACCGAAGCTGGTGACGGTGCTGCGCGAGGGCTATACGCTTAGGCATTTCAAGGCCGATGCGATCGCCGGATTGACCGTGGCCATCGTGGCGCTGCCGCTGTCGATGGCGATCGCGATTGCTTCCGGCGTGACGCCGGAGCGCGGCCTGTTCACCGCCATCGTCGGCGGTTTCATCGTCTCGGCGCTCGGCGGCAGTCGCTTCCAGATAGGCGGTCCAGCCGGCGCCTTCATCGTGCTGGTGGCGGCGACGGTCCAGCGCGAAGGCATCGATGGGCTGCTTCTGGCGACGATGATGTCCGGCATTTTCCTGCTCGCCATCGGCTATCTCAGACTCGGCACCTATATCAAATTCATCCCCTACCCGGTGACCGTCGGCTTCACCGCGGGCATCGCCATCATCATCTTTTCCGGACAGATCGTCGAACTGTTCGGGCTGAAGCTCGCCGGCAACGAGCCCGGGCCACTGCTGCCGAAGCTCGTGGCGATCGGTGAGGCCGCCGGCACGATCAACATCTCGGCGACGCTGGTGGCGATGCTGACCATCGCCATCATTGTCGGGCTGAAGCGGTGGCGCCCCGGCTGGCCGGGCATGCTGATTGCCGTCGGGCTCGCCTCGCTGGTCGTGGCGCTGCTGGCGCTGCCGGCGGAAACGATCGGCACGCGCTATGGCGGCATTCCGCGCAACCTGCCTTTTCCGGCGCTGCCGGCGCTCAGCCTCGACAAGGCGATCGCGGTGCTGCCGGACGCCGTTGCCTTCGCGCTGCTCGGCGCCATCGAATCGCTGCTGTCGGCCGTGGTCGCCGACGGCATGACTGGACGTCGGCACCGCTCCAATTGCGAACTGGTGGCGCAAGGGTTCGCCAACATCGCCTCCGCCCTGTTCGGCGGCATCTGCGCCACAGGCACCATTGCCCGCACCGCGACCAATGTGCGGTCCGGCGCGCACGGGCCGGTTTCGGGCATGTTGCACTCGCTGTTCCTGCTTGTCTTCATGCTGGTGGCGGCGCCGCTGGCCAGCTACATCCCACTCGCAGCTCTTGCCGGCGTGCTGGCGGTGGTGTGCTGGAACATGTTCGAAAAACAGGCTTTTGCCACCCTGCTGCGCGCCTCACGCGGCGACGCACTGGTGCTGATGGCGACCTTCCTGATCGTCGTGTTCCGCGATCTTACCGAAGGCATCATCGTCGGCTTCGCGCTGGGCTCGATCCTGTTCATCGACCGTATGGCCAAGAGCATCGCCGTGGAGACCGACCTGCCGCTGGTGCAGGACGATGTCGCTGACGGCAGCAACGGTGGCGGCGCCTATGATTCCAGCGAGGCGAGCGACGCCGATACCGTCGTCTACCGGATCTCTGGCGCATTCTTCTTCGGCGCCGCTTCGACCGTCGGCACGGTGCTGGACCGCATCGCCGACCAGCGCAAGAACTTCATCCTCGATTGCTCGGCGGTGCCGTTCTTCGATTCGACGGCCGCCAACGTCATTGAGGGTGCCGCCCACAAGGCGAGGCGCGCCGGCGTCCGCTTTATAATAGCAGGCGCTTCGCAGCAGACACGGCGCATGCTGATCAAGCACGGTGTCAAGCGGCCGCTGGTGACATTCGCCGCCTCGATCAGGGACGCGCGGGCGCAACTGGCAAGGAAGACGGAGGCGGAGTAACCGCCGACCGGAATAGCCGGTCGGCGGTCAATCGCTGGGGAAGCTCAGTCGAGGGAGAGCGCCGCGACTTCGCCCTCGTTCATCTGCGGCACATAGATGGTCGACTTGCCGTCGGTGCCGATGTCGGCGCTGCCCGGCTTGAAAGTCGCGACTGCCTCAGGCTTGCCGCCGGCCTTGTAACGGTAGAGCGTGCCGGCCATGTAGGCGGTGGCGTAGACGCTGTCGCCGACGACAATGACACCGTCGAGGTTGGCGAATTTTTGCGCGCCGGGCAGGTGCGAAACTGTCCTGGTGGCGAGATCGACCGAAAGCAGGCCGCCCGGCTCCGCGGTGCTGAAATCCGGCTTGATGCCCTTGCCCCAGGACGCGACGATCAGCCGGCCACCATCGGCGAAGATACCATTTGGCGACGCAAGTGCCGCATCCCTGACGAACAGTTCCTGCCCGCCGTCGTCGAGGCGGTAGATCGCGTCGGCCAGCATGTCCGTGACGTAGATTTTGCCGGAAGCGTCAGTGGTCATGTCGTTGAGAAAGACGGTATTCGGCACATCGATGGTCGACACGAGCTTGCCGTTTTCGAGATTGACGACGCGGATTTTCGTGATGTCGGCGACATATAGCTTGCCGCCGGATATGGCCATGCCCTTCGGCGCGTCCATGCCGTCGGTCCAATGCTGAGCAACCATCTTGCCGTCCAGGGACAGGATTGACAGATAGCCGTTGCCGTCAGCTTCGCTGGGATTGCCGACGATATTGGAGACGATGATGCGCTTGCCGGCAGCGTCGAAGAACGCCGATTCCGGCTGTTCGAGGCCAGTGGCACGCCAGATTTCACCGGCCCGAGCGGCAGGCACGATGGCGATGCCGATGATGGCGAGAAGTGTCGAGGTGATCAGGGTTTTCATGGCTGGTTCTCCTGTAGTGATGGCGGAGAACTAGGGTTCTTGATACTTTTCGGGAAGAACGATTGCAGCTAGTATCGAAGATCGATACGAAACCACCCAAAAGAGGTGCATCCCATGAACAGCCTGATCTTCGAGGCGCTGAAGCGGACGCTCAAGGCGAAGGGCGTCACCTATCGCGTGCTTGCCGAGCGCATGGGCGTTTCCGAGCCGACGGTGAAGCGAATTTTCCACGAGCGCAACTGCAAGCTCGACCGGTTGGTGGAGATTTGCGCCGCTGCCGGCGTGGAACTGGAAAACGTGCTCGGCTCTATGAACAGGGGACCGGGGCCGGCCAACCACATCGCGTCGGACATCGAGCGCAAGCTCGCCAGCCGGCCGGCGCTGCTGTTCATCTTCGTCATGCTCTCCGAGAAATTCACGCCCGAAGGTATCATGCGCTCACAAGGGTTGAGCGAGGCCTCGATGTTCCTCTATCTGCGTGACCTCGAGGAGCTGGGCCTGGTCGCGCTTGGCCGCGGTCTGTCGGCCAGGTTGCTGGTCGAGACGCCGATCCAGTGGAATTTCGAAGGGCCGCTCAGGCCGCTGTTCGAGATGACCAACAAGAATTTTATCGGCTGGGCGATCACGCATCTGGAGCGGGAGGCGACCTTCGTCAGCTTCTCCAGGCGGATGCGGCCGGAGACGGCGGAAATGGTGAAGCGTGAGGCGGAGGAGCTGGCGGAACGCGTCAAATTGCTTGCCCATCACGATCAGCACACGACGCCCGAAGACGGGCTCACCGGTTACAAATGGACGTTTGCCTTTGGCGCGACGCCGTTCCCGGCGATCATGCCGATCGGGCCGCACCCGCGAGATGCCGGGGCGTCCGACCGGCCCGTCGCTCCTGCAAAGGGACGCCGTGCTTTGCCGGCCTGACACAGCCAATCATCCCGAGCAGGATTGTACCTGACGGCTTGTCGCGCACCACTCCGGCGGCGCCGACTGCCACCATTTTTGGTGACCTGAACTGGGAAGCCTCCGCCTGTCCTGCTTCAGTTTCCACGATGATCTTTTGTCCGGACACTTTTTGCTCTTTGCAGCCGCGCTTCAAAAATGAAACCACATTCATGGTAGAGTTCGCGCACTGATTTGCCAGTAGAGGGCGGGTTTGCCGAATGCGTGACACGTCCCCGTGAAATCGAAGTGATCCTATGCCGACGGCGCCAACACTTGAACTTCGCCGCTATTCGCGCCTGAAAAATTTGCGGGAGCGCGCAGAACGCCAGGGTGCTGCATTGCAGTTCTGGGCGCGTACGGCATCGCTCGCCGTGATCTCCTGCTTCTTTTCATCGATCAGCCGCTGGGATGCCTCGCTGCTCTTCGTGCTGGCGGGCCTCGTGCTGTTCCAGCTCGTCGGCCTGATCCAGTTTCTCTTTGCGCGCCGTCGCAACGCGCCATGGTGGATCGGTTACCTCGTGGGTACGCTGGACATCATTCTGCTGACCGTTCTGCTGGTAACGCCCAACCCGTTTTCCCTGGAGGTCGCGCCGGCCGCGATGCAACTGCGCGAGGGCAGCTTCAAATTCCTGCTGATTTTCGTATGCCTTGGCGCGCTGACCCTTTCGACACGATTGGCGCTCTATCTCGGCGCGCTCGCGGCCTTGACGTGGGCGATCGGGGTGGGGTGGGTGATTTTTCATGCGGGAACCGTCATTCCGGCGACGAACCTCTATTCGCTGCCGATGACAGAGCGACTGAACCTCTATCTCAATCCCAATTTCGTCGATACATTCGCGCAGGCGACCAACGTGTTGGTTGTGCTGATTATCGGCGCGATCATGGCGCTGGTCGTCTCTCGTTCCCGACATCTGTCGGAAGACTATGTCAAGGCAGAGCGCGCCCGCGCCAATCTCGCCCGGCATTTTTCGCCCAATGTCGTCGACCAGCTCGCCACGGATGACGAGCCCTTCGGCCCGGTCCGCCGGCAGGATATCGCGGTGCTGTTCGCCGACATCGTCGGCTTCACACACTATTCCGAGGATCATCCGGCCGAAGCAGTGTTCGAACTTCTGCGTCAGTTCCACCGTCGCATGGAGCAGGTCGTTTTCGACCACCATGGCACAGTCGATAACTATATCGGCGATTGCATCATGGCGACATTCGGGGTTCCGCAAGCCAGCCATAACGACGCGACTCGGGCCATCCAGTGCGCTGAAGCGATGATCGCCGCTCTCAAAGACTGGAATGTGCAGCGGGTGTCCAGGGGGTACCCGCCGCTGGACGTTCGGATCGGTGCACAATATGGCGCAGTCGTCATCGGCGCGGTCGGCAGCGAGCGCAATCTGTCCTTCGCGGTGGTGGGCGACACCGTCAACGTCGCCAGCCGTTTGCAAGCGCTCTGCCGTGAGCTTCAGGCGAATATTTGCTTTGGGTCGCGACTGATTGAGGCCGCGCAGGCGGAATCGCCCACGACACAGTTGAATGCGCGCGATCATGGACCGGTGAGCATCCGCGGCCGGGACGAACCGGTCCATGTTTGGGTCGAACACAGAGCCGAGAACCAGGGCGCTGTTGCGGTCTCGGCGTGATATAGGCCGCCATGTGAAACGCCTGCACCTCGGCCGGATAGCGGCCACGCCATAGGGGTATGTCCTGACCCAGGCCGAAAGCCATCACGTGCCTGAGGTGATTGCTCCAGCCTTCGCGGCTGCGGCGTCTGTGCCTGCCTTGTCCTCCCAAGTCACCGCCCGGTAGTCGAACCCGTATTCCAGCGTCGGCTTGACGATGCGGAAATACGGCGACAGGTCGAAATCGCGCGGCGTGTAAAGCGAGTGGTGGCGGATGTGCAGGATTTCCTTGCGCGAATAATTCGACTGGGCCGAGGCACGGCCGGGCGCCCGGGTGATCTCGGGCAGGATCGGATAGCGGATCTGGCCATAGGCCTCGGCGATCAGCGAGGAGCAGATGGCCCGGGTCGGGTCGCCGGAACCGAAAGCCAGCATGCGGCGGCGCCAGCGCACCGGCACCGGCGGTGTCGGGAAGAAGTAGCGCAGCATGTCGAAGATGTTCTTGAGATCGTATCTGAGGCCGAGCTTGCCGATCATGAAGGCAACGACCTCGTCGCGATCTTCCGGCGCCAGACCGCTCGCCCGGCAGATGCGCGTGTTATAAGTCCGGTAGCGCGACAGCGGCACGGCGATGCAGCCATCGCCAAGGGTGACCTCGATCAGACGGCGCCGCTCCGATCCGTCCGCCGGTTCGGGCAAGGCATCGCCGACATAGAAGGCTGCATGCGACCAGGTCGACTGGGTCAGGTATTTGATCGCCGCCGAGATCTTCTGGTTGCCCTCGATGAGCAGGATGTCGCCGGGCTCGAGCGTTCGGCGCAGCGTTTCGGCATCGGACGGCGTGTAAGGCTCGTAGCCGGACGATTCCTCCTGCAGCCGGCCGGCAAGCCAGCGGCCAAGTCGGTCCAGAAGCGTGTCACCGGTCTCGATCATGCCAGACGGCGATTACCACAGGCCGGCGGCCCAGACCATGATCCCGAACCGAAGGACTGCGTCAGCCGGCGGCGCCGGGCGCGCTGGCGTCTTCGCGCGGCGCGGCGGCCAGATCGTCGCGCGCTTTGCGCGCAAGTTTCCTTGTCGAGCGCCTGGGGCTGTCGCCGAACAGACCGGCTGCGACGGCGAGACAGGTCTTCTTCAGGCTTTTCTCCGAGCGCTTCAACAGCTTGCTCAGGAGCCGTGTTTCTTGAGGAGAGCCGAGCGGCCGGTCGTCGGCATCGAGAAGTTCACGCATGACGAACACATCATGCAATTCGCCCAGTCTTTCGCCGAGTTCGTCGACCGCCTTGCGCCGGGCCTTGATCGGCGTCGGCCACAGTCTTCCGAGCAGCGACAGATGCATGCCGTGGGTCTTTGCCGCCTTGCGCAGATCGTGGAAATCATCGGCCTCGCCGCGCGAGCCAGCCTTGTCCAGCGCCTTTCTGGCGCGGCGCAGGGTGATGCGGGCGCCGTCGGCAAGCACATCGGCGGCCTGTTCGGGCTGGTCGGGCAAGACCAATATGTCGATCCGGCTGATGCCCTCCTCGCAAGCCGCAATCGCCGCGCCTATTGCAGCGTCGAGGCCTGCTCCACCATGCAGTTCGTGCTGGCGCGCGACGAGCGTCTCGCGAACGGCATCGAGACCGCCACCCGCGCTCTGTTCGGGAAAGCTTGCTGCCAGCCGGTCGATTGTTTCAACCAGCGCGGTCGCCTCGCGCGGACCGGCAAGCAGGGCTGCAACGTCGCGGTAACACTGGTTCTCGGTCACGCAGAATGTTTCGTCTCCGGAACGGACCAGGCGCAGCAAGGCGCGAACGTTCTTCAGCCGCTTGCGGCATTTGTGCAGCCCCTGTTCCGGCCTGTCGCGCGCCGTGTCCAGATGGACCAGCGCCTTGCCGATCTCCTCGGCGAGGATGCGCCGAACCTCGCCGGTCAACGGCAGGCGCGGATTGATGCGATAGCTCATGCGGCGATCTCCGGAATCCCCTCGAGGGCGAGCGACGCGTTGTAGAACCTCTGCTCGCCGGTGACTTCACGGCCGAGCCAATCTGGCAGCATTTCGTCCGGCACGTCCTCAGGCGTCTCGAGCTCGGCGACCACCAGACCACTAAGCATCCCGCCGAAGACATCGACGTCATAGAGATGGCCGCGATGCCTAACATGGTGGCGTGTCTTCTCGATGACACGTCCGATGGCGAAGGCCAGCATCTCTTCCGCCTCCGCCAGAGGGATTGGATATTCGAATTCGTCGCGTTCGCGGGCCTTGCTGCCGAATTTGAGCGTCAGCTTTGCCGAGGCGCCGTCGCTGATGCGCACGCGCACCGAGCGGCCGGATGCGGCGGCGAGATAGAACTGGCGAATGCAGATATCCGCTTCGACCAGATCCCGCCACTCATTGCCGGAGACCAGGAACTTGCGCTCGATTTCCTTGACCATGGCTTCGCACTAAAGCGCGTGCGGCTAGAGATGGCAAGGCGGCGATGGTCGGGATTGACTTTAATCATTCGATTGATTAAATCGTTATCATGAGCAAATCGACAAACGCCAAAACTCCGCGGCGCGAGGCTTCCCCCGCCGACATGACGCGCACGGCACTTGTCCGCGCGGCGCTGAAACTGTTCGGACGGCAGGGTTTCGACGGCACGTCGACGCGCGAGATCGCGGCTGAGGCCAAGGCCAATATCGGCTCGATCGCCTATCATTTCGGCGGCAAGGAAGGGCTCCGCAACGCCGCGGCCGACTATATCGTCGACGCCATCCAGACCATAGCCGGCCAGGCGATCGGCAATCTGCAAGCGCCCGCGGCGGCAATGGCCGATCCCGAGGCAGCGCGGGCACATTTATTCGTCGCGCTGGAGCGGATGGTGGCCTTCATCGCGGCAAGGCCGGAAGCCGGCGAGATCGTGCAGTTCGTCCTGCGCGAGCTGTCCCATCCAACCGCCGCGCTCGACCGTATCTATGACGGTGTGTTCGAACCGGCGCATCGCCGGCTGTGCCTGATCTGGGAACAGGCGACGGGGGAGCCGGCCGAGAGTGAGGCTACCCGGCTCACCGTGTTCACGCTGATCGGCCAGGTCGTCTATTTCCGCATCGGCCGCGAGGCGGTGATGCGCCGCATGGGCTGGCGCGCGATCGGCGACGCCGAGGCCGCTAAGATCGCAGCGGCGGTGACGGATAACCTTGGGGCCATATTGGCCGCCCGGAAGGATCGAAGGTCATGAGTTTTCTTTGTTCTCTGCCACTCGCCGCCCTGCTTTTCAGCGCCTGCGCACCGGCCGCGCCGCTCGCCGTCGGCTATGTCGAGGGCGACTATGTGCTGCTCGCGCCGATCGAGGTGGCGCAGGTCGAGACGATTTCGGTCAAGCGCGGCGACCGTGTCGCGCCGGGCACGCCGGTGGTGACGCTTGAAAGCGCCGACGCAAGAATAGCCGTCGCGCAAGCCGAGGCGGCGCTTGCCCAGGCCCAGGCGCAACTTGCCGACCTGCAGGTCGGCAAGCGGCCGGAAGAGATTGAGGTGCTCAAGGCGCAGGTCGACATGGCCAGGGCGCAAGCCGCCGACGCCAAACGCAGATACAGCCGCGCTAGCGATTTGTTCAAACGCGGCACCGGCACGCAGGCCGATTTTGATACCGCCTCGGCCACGCTGGAGACAGCCAACGCGCAGGTCGGCCAGGCGGAAGCCAATCTCGCCGTTGGCGGCCTGCCGGCACGGCCCGAGACGATCAAGGCCGCCGACAATCAGGTCAGTCAGGCGCAATCGGCGCTCGAGCAGGCGCGATGGCGGCTTTCGAAGCGCGTGCTGGCGGCGCCGTCGCCCGGCCGCGTCAACGACGTGATCCGCAACCCCGGTGATACGGCCGGCCCGACCGCGCCGGTCATTTCGATGCTGCCGGACGGCGCGGTGAAGCTCAGCGTCTATGTGCCGGAAAGTGCGTTCTCGTCGGTGAAAGTCGGTACGCTGCTTAATGTCCATTGCGATGGCTGCGGGCCGGACGTGAAGGCTCGCGTCAGATACGTGTCGCCGGACCCGGAGTTCACGCCACCAGTGATCTATTCACTGGAGACCCGGCAGAAGCTGGTCTACCTGGTCGAGGCGCGGCCGGAGGGCGACGCCAGCGCCCTGCAGCCGGGGCAGATCGTCGATGTCGATCTGGCGGACATCGGCAAATGAACGTCATCGACGTTCACGGCCTGGTCAAGCGCTTCGGCGACAAGACGGTCGTCGACCATGTGACGATGACGGTGGCCGAAGGCGAGATCGTCGGCTTCCTCGGCCCGAACGGCTCGGGCAAGACGACGACCATCCGCATCATGTGCGGGCTGCTGACGCCGGATGAGGGCGACGGCACGGTGCTCGGCTTCGACATCCGCACCGACAGTCCGAGGATCAAGCGCGAAGTCGGCTATATGACGCAGAAATTCTCGTTCTACGAGGATCTGACCATCGCCGAGAATCTCGAATTCGTGGCGCGGCTCTATGGGTTGAAGCCGCTCGACGAGCATGTGGCTAAGACGCTAGAGGAGCTCGGCCTGACCTCGCGCAAGGACCAGTTGGCCGGCACGCTGTCCGGCGGCTGGAAGCAGCGGCTGGCATTGGCCGCCTGCATCATGCACAAGCCCAGATTGCTGCTGCTCGACGAGCCGACGGCGGGCGTCGATCCGAAAGCCAGGCGTGAATTCTGGGACGAGATCCATCGGCTGGCCAGCGGCGGCCTGACCGTGCTGGTCTCCACCCACTACATGGACGAGGCCGAGCGCTGCCACCGCATCAGCTACATCTCGTATGGCAAGATGCTGGCGTCAGGCACGGTCCAGGAGGTGGTCAGGAATGCCGGGCTAACGACCTTCGTCGTGCAAGGCCCACGGCTTGATCAGGTTGCTGCCGCACTCGGCGGCCGCCCCGGCGTCGACCAGGTAGCGCCATTCGGCGCGACGCTGCATGTCGTCGGTTCCGACAAGAAGGAACTGGAAGCAGCACTGGCCGATGTCGAGAAAGAGCACAAGGGCGTGACGGTGACGCCGGGCGAGACCAGCCTGGAGGATGTGTTCATCCAGTTCATGTCCGGCTCGAAGGACAACATGGGATGAAAAATGGGATAAACAGCGTCTTTTCCTTCGCCAGGCTCGGCGCGCTGCTGATCAAGGAGTTCATCCAGATGCGGCGCGACCGCATCACCTTCGCCATGATGCTGGGCGTGCCGCTGATGCAGCTGGTGCTGTTCGGCTATGCCATTAACAACGATCCGAAGAGCCTGCCGGCAGCCCTGGTGGCGATGAGCAGCGATCCTTACACGCGGGCCATGGTTTCGGCGCTGCAGACCACCGGCTACTACCGCTTCGACCATGTCGCGCAAAGTGCCGCCGAGGCGGAATTCCTGATGGCGCGCGGCGACGTCGCCTTCGTCGTCACCATCCCCGCCGATTTTGCCAGGCGGGTCGAGCGCGGCGACAGCCCGCAGATCCTGATCGAAGCGGACGCCACCGACCCAGCCGTCGCCAGCGGCGCCATCTCGACGCTCGGCACGGTCGCCAACCAGGCGCTGCTCAGGGCACGCGGCATGCAGGAAACGGCCGCCGAAGCTGCCCGGGGCCAGCTCGAGGTGGTGGTGCACCGGCGCTACAATCCGGAAGGCATCTCGCAATACAACATCGTGCCCGGCCTGCTTGGCGTCATCCTGCAGATGACAATGGTGATGATGACCTCGATCGCGCTGACGCGCGAGACCGAGCGCGGCACGATGGAGAATCTCCTGGCGATGCCGTCCAGCCCGCTTGAAATCATGCTGGGCAAGGTGCTGCCCTATCTGGTGGTCGGCGCCGTGCAAGTGGTGGTGGTGTTGGCGGCGGCCAAGCTTTTGTTTGGCGTTCCCTTCACCGGGTCGTTGTCACTGCTGCTTGCGGCGGTCCTGGTCTTCGTGTTGGCGCTGGTGCTGCTCGGCTACACCATTTCGACGATGGCGCGCACCCAGATGCAGGCGCTGCAGCTCACCTTCTTCTTCTTTCTGCCGTCGATCCTGTTGTCGGGCTTCATGTTCCCCTATCGCGGCATGCCCGGCTGGGCGCAGATCTTCGGCGAGATCCTGCCGTTGACGCATTTCCTGCGCATCATCCGCGCGGTGATGCTGAAGGGCGCCGAACTGCCGGCGGTCGCAACCGAGATCGGCTGGCTCGTCGGGTTCGTGGCGCTCTTCGCCGGCGTGGCGCTGGTGCGGTTCCGCCGAACGCTGGACTAAGGCCTGTGGCCTAGCTTTGGCCGCGTTTGGCCTTCTCTTCATTCGCCAGATACTGGTGAACGAACGCGATCGCCATGCTCCCTTCTCCGACCGCTGACGCAACCCGCTTGACAGGACTCAAGCGTACGTCGCCGCAGGCAAAGATTCCGGGCGCGCTGGTTTCGAGCAGATAGGGGTCGCGGTCGTGCGACCAGCCACCTGCCTTCTTCACATCATCCCCGGTCAGCACATATCCGCGTGCATCGCGCACGACATCGGTCGGCAGCCACTCGGTCTCTGCGTTGGCGCCGATGAAAACGAACAGCCCGCCGCAATCGTACCGGCTCACCTCGTTGCTGGCTTTGTCGAGAATATCGATCGCCGTCAGGTGAGTCTCGCCGTGCACGGCCTGGACTTCGGATCGAAGCTGGACTTTTACGTTCGATTTCGCCCTGAGCTGCTCGATCAGATAGTGAGACATGCTGTCTGCAAGGGACGGGCCGCGCACGAGAAGTGTCACGCTGCGCGCATGGCCCGAAAAATGCAGTGCTGCCTGGCCGGCCGAGTTGCCGGCGCCGATCAGGAAGACGTCCAGTCCATGGGTGGTGCTTGCCTCGCTGCGCGCGGCTCCATAATAGACGCCCTTGCCGATAAGCCGATCGAACCCGTCGATGCCGAGACGACGCCATGTCACGCCTGTTGCAAGAATGAGGCTGCGCGCCCGCACGACATCGGTGCCGTCGAGAAACAGATCGTGCGTGGTCGGATCGATGCCGGCGACGGAGCGGGTGACCAGGATTTCGGCGCCCAGCCGTCTTGCTTGCTGCAGCGCGCGACTGGCCAGTTCATCGCCGGAAATTCCGCTGGGAAAGCCGAGATAGTTCTCGATCCGTGACGATGTCCCCGCCTGTCCGCCAGGCGCCTCGCGCTCGACGACGATCGTGCGCAGCCCCTCCGAGGCCCCATAGACCGCCGCGGCAAGGCCGGCCGGCCCGCCACCGACGATCGCCACATCGTACTCGGCGCCGCGCGGGCGCGTCTGCAACCCGAGGCGAATGGCAAGATCGCGCACGGCAGGACTTTCCATGATCTCTCCGTCCGCCAGCCGGGCAACGGGACCATCGAGAGCCGGCCGGCCCGTGGCGGACCAGAAGGCCTCGGCATCCGCCGTGTCGGGCAACAGCCAGGTGAATGAGATCTGGTTGCGGGCCAGAAACCGGCGCAGCTCCCCGCACGCCGTGTCCCAGCGATGGCCGACCAGTGTCACGCGCGGCTTCTGCGGCTCGGCGGTGATGCTCTGCAGCCCGCCCATCCGCTCGCGGGCAAGCGCGCTGACCTTCTGGGCCACGTCCTTTGAAACCGCCGCGATGGAATAATATTGCTGGACCTCGAGGCGCATGACGCGAGACGGTTCGGCGGCGCGATACCCGCCCGGAAAACCTGAGCCCAGGGCAATCGGCACCTCACCGAATATCGTTCCCGGCAACCGCCAGCCGAGCGTCCGCTCGACGCCGTCGAAGGTCTTCACGACTTCGATCTTGCCGGCGAGAACCGCAAACAGCGCGGCCTCTCCACCCTCGTGAACGGCGAACTCTCCGGGGCTGAGATGGAGGTCGGCCGCCGTCCGCGCCAGCCGCTCCAGCTCGCCCGCAGGCAAACCCG
The DNA here is from genome assembly GCF_002284565.1 of Mesorhizobium mediterraneum. Taxonomy (GTDB): domain Bacteria; phylum Pseudomonadota; class Alphaproteobacteria; order Rhizobiales; family Rhizobiaceae; genus Mesorhizobium; species Mesorhizobium mediterraneum. Next base: position 523,723 of record NZ_NPKI01000015.1, read on the forward strand.
AAAACAACGGGATTGCTTCCACTTCATCAATTGTCAGCATGGTCCCTCGCGGGAGCCAATTAGCGTTTTTTTCCCGTTTTGATCAACAGAAAAAGGGCGGAGTCTCGCTTTTGCTTTAGGTTGTGAGGAGATTCATGCTGGCTTGCCCTGACCCGAAACCGGCGGCAATTCAGGCGCATCCAGCCCTTTGAAGGGATCGCGCCAGGCATCGATTTCTTCCAACTGACGATACCAGCGGCTGACAGACGGATAATCATCGAGCGGCAATCTGGCGACATCGTTGAACGGCAGAAACGTCGCCATTCGAAAGTCGGCATAGGAAACCGAATTCTCGACCAGCCATTCTCGCTCCGAAAGCGCGGCCTCGAGTGTTGCAGCGGCAGTGCGGAAGTCTCTCAGGCCCTCCTCAACCCGGCCCTGATCGATCGGGCCGAGCCCATATCGCTGTTTGGTCCCGCGTTCGAAATGCACGACGTCGCAAGCTCTTGCGAAGTTCTCTTTACCCCAACTGAGCCATCGGATCATCTCGGGTTCGTCGTCGCCGGTGCGCCAGAGATCCGAATGCGCGTCGCGTGAAAGCCGGCAGGCGATGGCGTCGGCCTCCCAGAGGCTTTTTCCCGAGCCTACAAGTATGGGCAATGAAAGATTGGGATTTAGCGGGCGATATCGCTCGGCCTGCCCGGGAGCGAAGGGGGAGGCGAATTCAAACTCGACCTTTGCGTCGAGATAACGGGCCACCGCGACCGTGAGGCGAGGATTGGGATTGCGGCTGAAGAACAGTTTCATTCCTGTCTGTCCTTGAATGGTACGGTTCGACCCTTTGACACCTTGAACCGGCCGCGTGGCCCGGAACTGGTCGCCACCTAAGCCGCCGCCATGATCTCCGCATAGGTGGCGAAATCGACATTGCCGCCGGACAGCACCACGGCAACGCATTTGCCTGATAGCTCGATCTCGCCCGACGATAGCGCGGCCAGCCCGACGCTGCCGCCAGGCTCGACCACCAGCTTGAGGTGGGCCATGGCGTCGCGCATCGCCTGTGCCGCTGCCTTGTCGGAAACGGCAATGCCGCCGGCGAGATTCCTGCGGTTGATCTCGAAGGTCATCGCGCCCGGCTCGGCGGTGAGGAGCGCGTCGCAGATCGACGTGTGGCCGGGTTCGATCGAAACCCGAGCACCTTTGGCCAACGAACGACAGGTGTCGTCGAAATGCTCGGGTTCCACCGCCCAGACGGCCGTATCAGGTGATGCATCCTTGACCGCGATGGAGATGCCGCTGCTCAAGCCGCCGCCGCCGCAGGGAATGACGATCGCGTCGAGACTCACGCCGAGCGCTTTCGCCTGCGCCATCAGTTCGAGGCCGATCGTGCCCTGGCCGGCGATGATGGCCGGATCGTCGAATGGCGGGACCAGGACCATGCCCCGGTCCATATAAGGGCGAACCACCGCCATGCGGTCATCGCGGAAACGGTCGAACGGAACCACTTCCGCTCCCATCTTCCTGACATTGCCGACCTTCATGGCCGGCGCGTCAGTGGGCATGGCGATGACCGCCTTGACCCCGAACATCGCCGCCGACGCGGCGACACCTTGCGCGTGGTTGCCCGACGAGAAGGCGACGACGCCACGGCTGCGTTCTTCCTCGGTGAGCGAAGACAGTTTGTTGTAGGCGCCGCGGAACTTGAACGAGCCGGTGCGCTGCAGCGTCTCCGGCTTGAACAGGATCCTGGCGCCGAAGCGCTTGTTCAGCTCCGGCGATTCGATCAGCGGCGTTTCGACGATCAGGCCGGACAATCGTATTGCTGCGGCGTGGATATCGGCGATGCCGGGAGGCGAGTTCATGGCGAGGTCCTGCGAAGTGAGATCGCCCATGGTGCACGGAAAGCAGGGCCGCGCACCACTGAAAAAATGTGACCGACACAATTCGTCGATTGCGAGACGAGCGTGTTGCCTTATCAGCGCCCCCGACGTTTGCGATTGGCCGAAGCCTCACCCCAAAAGCGTCCGTCGCCGCTTGGCGCCACCCATCTTGCGCCAGTTGTTGAAGCGATGGGTGGCGGCGGCGAAGGAGATCTTCATCTGCTGGGCAACCGAATAGCGCGACTTGCCCTCGTCGAACATGCGGTAGCAGCACTCGACGCCCTCCTCGGTCAGCTTGCCGTCGGGGGCCTTGTTGTGCGGATTGGCGGGATCGAATTTTTCGACCTGCTGCTCGACCAGGCCTTTCAGGCGCTGCAGGTCGGCCTCGATATTGGCGATGAGGTCGAGAACAGGTTTCGGGTCAAACGCATGGGTGGGCTGCTTTGCCGGCATCTACGGATTCCTTTCTCTTGGCTTAGGTTCAGCTATATAGGTGAACATTCACCAATAGTTAAGGGCGGCGGAGGATCCCCAGAGCCAATAATTTTGAACCTCCGGGCGATGGGTGCGATTGACCAACGGCGCACCAGACCATAGTTTAGAACTATTCTAAACTAGGGTGAATTTCTCATGCTTTCCCGTGTTTTCGGCTTTGGCCGCCGTCCCTTCGAATCGCTCTCGGAGCAAGAGATCCTGGCGCTCGCCATCTCTTCCGAGGAAGACGACGGGCGTATCTACCGGGCCTATGCCGATGGATTGGCAGATAGTTTTCCGCATTCGGCCAAGGTGTTCGAGGAGATGGCCGAGGAGGAGGACGGCCATCGCGACTCGCTGATCGAGCTTCACCGCGAGCGTTTCGGCGAGCGCATTCCGCTGATCCGGCGCGAGCATGTGAAAGGTTATTACGAGCGCAAGCCGGACTGGCTGGTCAGGCCGCTCGGTATCGAGCATGTGCGCCAACAGGCCGAGTCGATGGAGCGGCAGGCGTATCTGTTCTACGTCGAGGCGGCGAAACGCACCAGCGATGCCTCGACGCGAAAGCTGCTCGACGATCTGGCGGTGGCCGAACAAGGCCACGAGACGCAGGCGCAGCGGCTGGAGCAAAAGCATGTGCCGGGCGCGGTGAAGAACGAGGAAGCCGCGGCCGAGCAGCGCCAGTTCATCCTGACCTATGTGCAACCGGGACTGGCCGGGTTGATGGACGGATCGGTGTCGACGCTGGCGCCGATCTTTGCCGCCGCCTTCGCCACGCACGACACGTTCCAGACCTTTCTGGTCGGGCTTGCCGCCTCGATCGGCGCCGGCATCTCGATGGGCTTCACCGAGGTGGCCTCCGACGACGGCAAGCTGTCGGGCCGCGGCTCGCCGGTGAAACGCGGGCTGACAGTCGGCATCATGACCATGCTGGGCGGCCTCGGCCACGCGCTGCCCTACCTCATCCCGTTTTTCTGGACGGCGACGATTGTCGCTGCGGTCGTGGTGTTCTTCGAGCTATGGGCGATCGCCTTCGTGCAGAACCGCTACATGCAGACGCCGTTCTGGCGCGCCGCCTTCCAGGTGGTGCTGGGCGGCGCGCTGGTGTTTGCGGCCGGCGTGCTGATCGGGAATGCTTAGCTCGATCTTTCCTTCTCCCCTTGTGGGAGAAGGTGATTGGCGCGTAGCGCCAAGACGGAAGAGGGGTGTTGGACGGGTCGCAGTCGGTGCCAAGCTGGAACACCCCTCATCCGTCGCCTTCGGCGACACCTTCTCCCACAAGGGGAGAAGGAAAGGCCGCATAGTCCCACTCACCCATGCACCACCCGGCTGTCCTCAGGCGCCTCGGCCCGTTCGGTCAGGCCATAGTCGCGCACGACATGGGCGATGCGCAGACGATAGTCGGCAAAGATGCCGCCACGGCCGGCCTTCTGCGCCCGCCTATGTTCCTCCGTGTTGCGCCAGGCCTTCACCGCCTCCTCGTCGCGCCAGAACGACAGCGACAGGATGCGATTCGGGTCAGTGAGGCTCTGAAAGCGCTCGATAGTGAGAAAACCGTCGATGCCGTCGAGCAGCGGGCGCAGGTCGGCGGCGAGGCCGAGATAGGCATCGCGCTTGCCCGCTGCCGGCTCGACCTCGAAGATGACGGCGATCATAATTTCACCAGAGAGGCATGCGGCCCGGACGCCAGCTTCAGGAACATGCGATCCTCCTTCAGGATGAATCTTTCACGCCGCGCGAACTCGTAATTCGCCTTGCCGACCGGATCGGCGGCCAGCCTGGCACGGTAGGCCTCGTAAGCCGCCAAGCTGTCGATGTTGTAGGCGGCGTAGGCGGTCGTGGCCGAGCCTTCATGCGGAGCAAAATAGCCGATCAGATCGGCGCCGCAGCGCGGAATGGCCTGGCCCCAGTTACGGGCATATTCCTCGAACGCCGCCTTGCCGAACGGGTCGATCTCGTAGCGGATGAAGCAGGTGATGGTCATCTTTTGTCTCCTTGCTGAATTTGGTTCGTTGCGCCGATAGTTCGAGCGGGGTCGAAACGTTCAGCGGATCGATGTGCTAGGCAATTTCTCCGGTGTCATGCTTGCCAGAAGGATTTCGCGCATTCGTGGCGAACGTCTTCCGGCGTCAGGCCAAGGTCGCGCAAAAGATGCTCGTCGATCTCGGCAAGGTCGAGGCGCTGCAGATAGCGGTCGTGCCACCGCGCCAGAAGCCGCAGTCGGCATAAGGCGATGAATGGAAATGGTCGGCGGCGGAAGCGGCTGACAGACACGGCGTTGGGGGCGGCTCTTGCGGTCATCGTCGTCTCCTTGATCTGAGCCGAGAATAGTGTTTATCTGACAAGAATGCTTCGATGACGGACGAACTATGCGTGAAGGACCAGACATAGCCCGCATCGCCAGCCTGGTCGGCGATCCGGCGCGGGCGAACATGCTGACCGCGCTGATGGGCGGCACGGCGTTGACGGCGAGCGAACTGGCGCTCGAGGCCGGTGTGTCGCTGCCGACTGCCAGCTCGCATCTGTCGAAACTGATGGAGGGCGGGCTGCTGACGCTGGCAAGCCAGGGGCGGCATCGCTATTACGGCCTCGCCGGGCCGCAGGTGGCTGGCATGATCGAAGCCATCACCGGTGTCGCCGCAGCGGTCGGGCCGCAGCGGGTCCGGCCGGGTCCCCGTGATGCGGCCATGCGCGTGGCGCGTGTCTGCTACGACCACCTCGCCGGAGAACAGGCCGTGGCGATGCTCGACCGCCTTGTCGCTCGACAAGTGCTCCTGCGCGACGACAAGGAGATCAGGCTTGGGCCGTCGGCCGCCTCGTATTTTGCCGCGATTGGCATCGATGTCGAGAGCAAGGCGCGACGACCGGTGTGCCGGGCGTGCCTCGACTGGAGCGTGCGGCGCTCACATCTTGCCGGCACGCTGGGCGCCGCCATTCTCGACAAGATCCTCGCCGAAAAATGGGCAAGGCGCGAGAAGGACAGCCGCGCGGTTGTGTTTTCGCCGACGGGGAGGCAGGCGTTCGAGAGGGTGTTTCTGGCTTGAAAGATTTGCCGGTATTGTCCTGGGGCGGGGCAGGGGCGAAGCGACGTGGCGGAGACCCCAGTATCCATGCCGAAACTTTCGATCGTCGCGGCGGCGCATAACGTTGCGAGACGTCAGCGGGACAGCGCCCCCCCTTTGTCCGGCAGGACAGAGGGGGGCGTGAAGGATCGCCGGCGCTCGTTCTCGCGCTCGCTCAGCCTGGAACGAAGCCAATGAACTAGCCGCGCTTGAGCACCTTGCCCTGCCTGAAAAAATCCTTCCACGGATCGGCTTCGGCCAACTGCTTCAGCGTCGTCTTGTCGCCGATCGGAAATGCGTTCGGCGCCAGTCCGGCCTCGATCTCCGCCCAGGTCGCCGGCATCGATACGGTAGCGCCCTTTTTGGCCCGCGACGAATAAGGCGCCACCGTGGTCGAGCCGCGGCTATTGCGCAGATAGTCGACGAAGATTTTTCCGGTGCGCGCCTTCTTCGACAGCGTCGCCGTGTAGCGGTCGGGTGCCGCCTGTTCCAGCGCGCGGGCGAAATCATGGGCGAAGTCTTTCACCTCATCCCAATCCGCCGATGGTTTCAGAGGCACGACGACATGGTAGCCCTTGCCACCCGACGTCTTGACGAAATTCGGCAAGGACAGCTCATCGAGCCTACCGCGGATTTCGAGCGCCGCCGCGCGCACCGCTTTCACGTCGACGCCTTCGTCGGGATCGAGATCGAAGATGATCTGGTCCGGCTTATCCAGTTCGTCGATGGTGCAGCCCCAGATATGGATCTCGACCACGCCGAGCTGGACCAAGGCAGCGACACCGTCGAAGTCGCGGATGAACAGGATCTCCTCGCCGTCCGTCGGATCCTTCATCCTGGCGATCTTGTCATGCATGCCGGCCGATGCATGCTTCTGGAAAAAGCGCTGGCCCTCGACGCCGTCCGGCGCACGCACCAGGCTTAGCGGCCGATTGACGACGAATTGTTGCAGGCGCGGCCAGACCAAAGCGTAATGATCGAGCAGGCCCTGCTTCGATACCTTCTCGTGCGGCCGCAGAAGCTTGTCGGGATGAGAAAGCTTTACGACGGTTTTTGCCGCCCCCGAGGATTCAACAGAGGTGCCCTTGCCCCCGGCAGGCTTTTCCTTGGTATCGGCCTTGCCTGCGGGTGCCTTTGGCTTTTCCTGCACGACTTCCTCCGCCGGTTTGTCCTCGCGCAATCCCTGGAACGAGGCGTGGCGTATTATACGGTCGGACGTCCAGGTACGGAACTCCACTTCGCCGACAAGGTCTGGCTTCACCCAAACCACTCCTTTGCCCAGCCCTTTGCCCCTCGGTAGCGCCCTGTCGAAGGGCGAGGTCTTCGCCTTCAGAGCATCAAGCTTCTTCTTCAGGTCGTTGGTGCCCTGCATCGAAAAGCCGGTGCCGACACGGCCGGCATAGTGCAGCTTGCCGCCCTCATGGTAGCCGACCAGCAAGGAGCGCAATCCACGCCCGGTCTTCTCCGACGGCAGGTAGCCGCCGATGACGAATTCCTGGCGAAGCGTGCATTTCGACTTCACCCAGGACAAGCCGCGGCCGCTGCGATAGGGCGCGTCGGCGCGCTTGGAGACGATCCCCTCCAGCCCCATGCGGCAGGCGTGCTCCAGCATGACCTTGCCCGGTTCGGCAAAATGGTCGCTGAAGCGGACTGCCGAATTGTCTGGCTGTTTGCCAAGCAAGTCCTGCAAAGCCTGCTTGCGCTCGACCAGCGGCTCTGTGCGCATATCCTCGCCATCGAGACGCATCAGGTCGAAGACGTAATAGAGAAAACGATCCGTGCGGCGCGCCGACAGATCCGCCTGGAGCAGCGCGAAGGACGAGACGCCGCTGTCCGCCAGCACGACGATCTCGCCGTCAATGATGGCATCCATGCATTTCAGGCGCCCGAGTTCTGCGACAATCTCGCCGCCGAACTTGTCCGTCCAGTCAAGGCCGGTGCGCGTCAAGAGCCGCACCTCGGTGCCGGCAAGCTGCGCCTGCATGCGGTAGCCGTCGAATTTCACCTCATGCAGCCATTCCTTGCCGGGAGGGGCATCCCTTTGCAGTGTGGCGAGGCATGGTTCAATGAATTCGAGCTGCTTTGCCGCCTTGGCCTTCGCCTTGCTAGCGAGCCGTTTGTTCGAATGCCAGACCCTTGGCTTCTTGCCATCGGCGGTCTTGCCTTCGCCGACCTCCTCGATCGTCAGGCCCGACTTCACCGATTCTGGCGCCTCCTGCAAAATGTCCTCGCCCGGCCGGGCGGCGACATCGTCGGATTTGATCAGCAGCCAATTGTCGCGCGTTTTGCCGGGACGCGGCTTCAGGCGCACCAGATGCCAGAGACCGTTCAGCTTGTGGCCATGCAACTCGAAGCTGATATGGCCCTTTTTCATCGCCTGGGCCGGATCGGTTTCCGGTTGCCATCTGCCTTCGTCCCAGACGATGACCGAGCCGCCGCCATATTCGCCCTTGGGAATGGTGCCCTCGAAGGACGCGTAGTCGATCGGGTGGTCCTCGACATGCACGGCGAACCGCTTTTCATGCGGATCGAGGCTCGGGCCCCGGGTTATCGCCCAGCTCCACAGCACGCCATTGTGTTCGAGGCGAAGGTCGTAATGCAGCCGTGTCGCGGCGTGCTTTTGGATGACAAAGATGCCGCCGGCCTCACCTTTCCTGCTGCGAACGACCTTGCCGGCCGGCTCGGCGGTCTTCTTGAAATCGCGCTTGGCGTGATACTGCTCAAGGCTGGCCATGACACGCGATCCTATGCGGATTTGCTATGGCGTCGAAGGCTTCGGCTTGGCGACGCCGGCACGAGGTCTTGAACGGATAGAAATCGTTTCAGTTCCGGCCCCGCGAAAAGCGAGGCACGCCGGATTGCCCGGCGTTGCCTCGATCGAGAGTGCTATTCGGCGGCTTGAAGGTTGACCTTGGCCTCCGCGATCTCGGTAAGCTTGCGGTCGGTTGCCTGCTCTTCCTTGATGTTGTTGGCCAGGACATTGGCGCAGTCGCTGCGGCCAAGCTGCTTGGCCCAGGCAATCAACGTGCCGTAACGGGTTATCTCATAGTGCTCGACCGCTTGCGCGGATGCGATCAGGGCGGCGTCGAGAACATCCTTGTCGTCGATGTCGCCGCTGACTTCATCGGCTTCCTCGAGAATGCCGTCGATGGCCGGACAGTTGACCGTCTTGGCCTTCACGCCGTGCAGTTCGAACACGTTCTCGACGCGCGCGATATGGCCCTTGGTCTGCCCGAGGTGCTTCTCCAGGCCGGCTTTCAATTGCGGATTGGTCGCCTTGTCGATCATCTTCGGCAGCGCCTTCTCGATCTGTTTTTCGGCGTAATAGATGTCGCGCAGCGTGTGGACGAAGAGGTCGTCCAGCGTCTTGATGTCTTTCGAAAAGAAACCCATGGCTTTTGCCTTTCCATCGTTCTCGCTGTGTTGGGATTCCGGCGGCGGTTCCGCACGGAAGCCGCTGTCTGCTGGAGCCGGGTTGGTGCGGCTCTTGTCGTCAACGTGCGGCTATCGGACGGGTTCCTGACTTTCCCTGGGCAAGCACGGAAATTTCGCGGCACCGGCCAAGGCTGAAACAGAAGCGCGCCGCAGCGACATCCAAACGAAACATATGTGATGCAAAAGTCACATCGACCGAAATGTCGACGCACTGCATGGAAAGACCCCGAATCAGCCGCATTGCGGCCATGAACCAAGGCATTTTCGACCAGATATTAACATCGTGTTCACCGACTATTCACGCCTCGACGCTATGATCCTCGCAATTCGGAAGGGACATCCGAAATCGGGACAGGGACAGGTAAAATGAACTTCTTGACGCACCTCATCGGCTACGCTGCCGCCATCCGCGAATTCGTCGCGCCGACCTACCGGCCGGAGCGCTATTACATGCGCGGCCCAGGCCCTGCTTGCGCACGCCGCGGCCACACGCTCGGCATCAGCGCGCACTGATGACGACCATGGAAAGCCGTCATGACAGCCGGATCTGCAGGCCGGCCGCCGATCACCGTGCGACCACCTATCGCACGGAGCGTTCTGCGCTCGCCGACCGGCGGCGTGCGACAACAAGGTTCTGAGATTCTGGGGCTTTGATCTCGCCTCCGGCAAGCTTAGTGTCGTTTGACACCAAGCAGCCGGGACCCGCGTGACCACCCAGCCAAACCATCCTCCTGAAAAGCCAGCCTTCGATGCAAGCCATCCGTTGATCGTGTTCGACGGCGTCTGTGTGCTGTGCTCGGGCTTCGTGCGCATGGTGGTCAGGCTCGACCGCAAAAGCCGCTTCCGCTTCGCCACGGCGCAGTCGCCGCTCGGCGAAGCGCTGTTTCGAAAATACGGGCTGCGGACGGATAGCTACGAGACCAATCTGGTCCTCATCGACGGCGCCGCCTTCACCCGCCTGGACAGTTTCGTCGCCGTCATGGCCGAACTGGGCTGGCCGTGGCGGGCGGCGAGGTCTTTCCTCCTGCTGCCGCGCCCGCTTCGCGACTGGCTCTATGACCGCATTGCGAAGAACCGGTACGCGCTGTTCGGCAGGAAAGAGAGTTGCGAGATCCCCTCCGCTGAACTGAAAGGGCGGCTGATTGGCTAAGCGAAGGCTCCTGGGAAGCTTCTGCGCTACCCGAGGCGGCAGCGCTTGGGAGAGCAGCCGATGAAGGTTCTCATCGTCGGCGGCTACGGCACATTTGGCGGCCGCATCGTCGAACTGCTGGAGAACCAACCGCGCCTGACGCTGATCATCGCCGGCCGCTCGCTTGCCAAAGCCGATGCCTATTGCGGGAGCCGTCACGGCGCTGAGGCGCGGCTCGTGCCGGCGCAGTTCGACCGCGACGGCGATCTTGCGGCGCAACTGGCCTCATTGCGTCCCGACACGATGGTCGACGCCAGCGGTCCGTTCCAGGCCTATGGCGAGGGGCGCTACCGCGTTATCGAGGCCTGTATCGCCCAGGGTGTCAACTATCTCGATCTCGCCGACGGGTCGGATTTCGTCGCCGGCGTTTCTGCATTCGACGCGGCGGCGCGCGAGACCGGTCTTTTCGTGCTGTCCGGAGTTTCCAGCTTTCCGGTGCTGACGGCAGCGGCGGTGCGCCGGCTATCTCTTGATATGGCGCGGGTCGAGACCATTCGTGGCGGCATCGCGCCGTCGCCCTTTGCCGGGGTCGGCGAAAACGTCATCCGCGCCATTGCCGGCTATGCCGGACAACCAGTGCAGCTCGCACGCGACGGCGAACCGTCGCAGGGCCACCCGTTCACCGAACAGATGCGTTACACGATCGCGCCGCCCGGCCGCCTGCCGCTGAGGAGCACGCTGTTCTCGCTGGTCGACGTACCGGACCTGCGGGCGCTCGCCGATCTCTGGCCGCAGGCACAGACGATCTGGATGGGCGCGGGGCCGGTGCCGGAAGTGCTGCACCGCGCCCTGATCGGTCTCGCCTGGCTCGTGCGCGCCGGCTTGGTCCGCTCGCTCTTGCCCTTGGCTTCGCTCATGCACTGGGCGAGCAACCGGCTGCGCTGGGGCGAGCATCGCGGCGGCATGTTTGTCGCGGTGGAAGGCGCGGATCGGTCGCGTACGCCGGTCAGGCGCTCATGGCATCTGCTGGCGGAGGGCAATGACGGGCCGCTGATCCCGTCGATGGCGGTCGAGGCGCTGGTGCGCAAGGCGCTGGACGGACATATGCCTGCGCCAGGAGCGCGGGCGGCCGTGCGCGACCTGGAACTCGAGGACTATGAAGCGCTGTTTGCCAACCGGACGATCCATACCGGCTTCAGGGACGATACCGCCGATGCGGACAAGCCGCTCTACGCCGCCTTGCTCGGCGACGCCTGGCAAAACCTGCCCAAGGAGATCCGCGCCATGCACGATGGCACGACCAAGGCGCAGGGACGCGCCAGCGTCGAGCGCGGAGGCAATATGTTTGGCCGGCTTGCAGCCTGGTTGGTCGGGTTTCCGAAGGCCCGTGACGACATCCCGGTCGATGTCCGCTTCCACGCCAACGAAAACGAAGAAACCTGGACGCGGACATTCGGCGGGCAGGGTTTCTCCAGCCGCCAGTTCGCCGGATGCGGCCGATCCGAGCGGTTGCTGTGCGAACGCTTCGGCCCGCTGACCTTCGCCATGGCGCTGGTCGCCGAGGAGAACCGGCTGTCGCTCGTGCTGCGCCGCTGGAGCATTTTTGGCCTGAAGCTGCCGATGTGGCTTTGCCCGCGCTCGACATCTTTTGAGAGCGTGGAGAACGGCCGCTTCCGCTTCCATGTCGAGATCTCGCATCCGCTCACTGGATTAATCGTGCGCTATCGCGGCTGGCTCGAACCCTCGCACGGTTCCAGCACGATCGTGCCGCCTGCCGCCTTGCCCAGTTCGCGGCAGTCTTCAACCGTGCACAGTGTCCAGCCTTCGCCGGTGGCGCCGGATGCGGCGAGCACGAGGCGCGGCTGTGGCTTGATCGGGGGCGTGTAGGCCCACCAGCCGTCCCGCAGCACCGCGCCCTCGGGCGGCTCCATGCCGGCGCCCGAGCCCTTGATCCGTGCCTCGACGATTTGCAGGCCGGAAGGCAGCACCTTCCAGTCCTCCTGCCAATGCGTCTTTTCCACCGAATGCGTCCAGGAAAGCGTGAAAGCGGCCACAGTGAGCGTCATCGTCTTACCGGCGGCCAGGATACAGAGGCTCATGCGGTCCCGGACGCCTGCCGTGCACGCCAGCAGTGCCAGCCGATCCAGATAAGAGAGAGCGCCCAGCCGGCCTCGTCGGTGAGCGGCAGCGCGGCAACCAGCAGCGCGCCTGCGCAGAAGGCGACGAGACGTTCCCACCAAGCCATGCGCCTGATGAGGAACCCGACAGCGGCCGCGCCCCACAGGACGATGCCCATGCAGGCCTTGGCGACGATATAGGCGACCTCGACGGGATAGCCGAACTGGGCGGCGATCGGACCGGCGTCCTGCAACATCAGCGCCGGGGTGTAGACCGCCATGAACGGCACGACGAAGCCGGCGACGGCAAGCTTGGTGGCTTGGATGCCGATCTTGAGGCCGCTCTCCTTGGCCATTGGCGCGGCGGCGAAAGCGGCCAGCGCCACCGGCGGGGTGAGGTCGGCCATGATGCCGAAATAGAAGACGAACATATGGCTGACCAGCAGCGGCACGTCGAGCGCCAACAGGGCCGGCCCGGCCAGCGACGAGGTGATGATGTAATTGGGGATGGTCGGGATGCCCATGCCGAGCACCAGGCAGGTCAGCATGGTCAGCAGCAGCGACAGGAACAGGTTGTTCTCGCCGATGGAGATGATCCAGCCGATGAAGGTCGAGGCGATGCCGGTGAGCGTCAGCGTGCCGATGACGATGCCGACAATGGCGCAGGCGATGCCGACCGGCAGCGCGTTCTTTGCTCCCTCGGCAAGCGAGTCTATGCATATCTGCAACGTCTCGCGTCCGCCCCTGAAGGTGAAGCAAGCGATGACGAGCGCCGCGATCACAAGGCTGAGGATGTTGACGCCGAACTTCATGAAAGAGGCGGCGGCAAGCCCCAGCGCCAGCCAGAAGACAATGCGGAAGGCAAGCGGCCCGATCAACGCCGCCAGCGGCGTGCCGAGGATGAGCACGATGGTCAGCGCCAGCCCCATGGTGCCGGCGAAGATCGGCGTATAGCCGGCAAACAGCAGATAGATGAGCGCGGCAAGCGGCAGAACCAGCGGCCAGTGTCTTCTCACCGCGTCCCACGGATTGGGCAGATCCGCTTTGGCCATGCCGTGCAGGTCAGCCTTGCCGGCTTCCAGATGCACCTGCCAGAAACAGGCGCCGAAATAGAGCAGTGCCGGGATGATCGCCGCCTTGACCACTTCGGCATAGGGGATGTTCAGCGTCTCGGCCATGATGAAGGCGACCGCGCCCATCACCGGCGGCATGATCTGGCCGCCCATCGAGGAGGTCGCCTCGACGGCGCCGGCGAAAGCCGGGCGGAAGCCGAAGCGCTTCATAAGCGGGATGGTGAACTGGCCGCTGGCCACCACGTTGGCGACGCCGGAGCCGGAAATGGTGCCCATCAGCGCCGATGACAGGACGCAGACCTGGGCCGGGCCGCCGCGCCACGAGCCGACCAGGCCAAGGGCGAAATCGTTGAACAGCGCGATCATGCCGGCGCGTTCGAGAAAGGCGGCGAAGACGACGAAGATGAAGATGTAGGCGGCCGAGACGTAGACCGGCGTGCCGTATATGCCTTCCGTGCCAAAGGCGAAGGTGTCGACGAGCTGGGCGAAATCATAGCCGCGATGGATGAAGGGCGACGGTAGGTGATTGCCGGCAAATGCGTAAGCGAGGAAGATCAAGGCGATCAGGGCAAGCGGCAGCCCCATCAACCGCCGCGCGGCCTCGAAGACCAGCACGACCAGCACCGTGCCGACGATCAGGTCCGGCGTGGTGAGGAAGCCGGAGCGGCGGATGAGGTCGGCATAGAACACCCAATTATACAGGCCGGTGGCGAAGCCGAGCACGCCGAGTGCCCAGAACGCTGCTTTCGCCGGGATGCTTGTGGCGCGCAGATTGGCGATCAGGCCAAAGCCGAGCAGCAGCAAGAAGCCGACATGCATGGCGCGCACCACCTGGCTCGGCAGGCTGCCATAAGCGGCGATGTAGATCTGGAAGATGGAAAAGGCGACGGCGATGAGAAAGGCGGCCTTGCCGGCGATGCCTTCGCCGAAACCCGGCGGCAGCCCTTCGACCGGAGCTTCGGCGGTGGGGGAGAGAATGGTCGGGGTATCGGTCATTGGCGGGTTCCTGGCAGGCGCTCCCCTCCCCCTTGAGGGGAGGGTGGATAGCCGCCGACGGCGGATGGACGGGTGGGGTCGTTGCGGCAGTGCGCGGCCTGAACCGACCCCACCCGCCTCGCTTCGCTCGGCACCCTCCCCTCAAGGGGGAGGGAGCGCCCTTACTTCACCAGCCCCTTCTCCTTGTAATACCTCTCGGCGCCTGGATGCAGCGGCACCGGCATGCCGTCGAGCGCCTTGGCCGGGTCGATCGCCTTGGCGGCGGCATGGGCAGCAGTGAGCTGGTCGAGATTTTCAAACAGCAGCTTGGTCATCTGATAGGCGGTCTCGTCGGAGACGTCGGCGCTTGTGATGAGGAAGTTGCCGACGGCGGCGGTCGCAACATCCTCGGTCTGGCCCTCATAGGTGCCCTTAGGAATGGTCACCGAAAGATAGGGCGAGCCGATCTTGGCGACATCCTGCGCCGGCACGGCAACGACGTTGATCGGCACCGAGGTGGCGAGGTCGCGGATCGAGGCGACGCCGAGGCCGGCCGATTGCAGCGTGGCGTCGAGCTGGCGGTTCTTGATCAGCTCGACCGATTCGGCGAAGGGCAGATACTCGACCCGTCCGAGATCCTCGTATTTCAGCCCGGCGGCGGCGAAGATGGCGCGGGCGTTGAGCTCGGTGCCGGAGGCCGGCGCGCCGACCGACAGGCTTTTGCCCTTGAGGTCGGCGAGCGTCTTGATGCCGGACTCCTTACTGGCAACGATCTGGATGTAGTTGGGATAGATGGCGGCGATGCCGCGCAGCTTGTCGAGCTTGCCCGGATAGCCGGCTTCGGTATTGCCCTCGGCGGCCAGCTTGACGGAATCGCCGAGCGCGAAGGCGATCTCGCCCTTGCCCTGCTGCAACAAATTGAGGTTCTCGACCGAAGCTTTCGTCGCCTGGACCTGGGTGCGGGCACCTTCGATGCCCTTGCCGTAGATTTCCGACAGCGCGACGCCGAGCGGATAGTAGACGCCCGAGGTGCCGCCGGTCAGCACGTTGATGAATTCCTGCGCCTTGGCCGACACCGCGCCAAGGCCCAGCGACAGCGCCAGCGCGCCGGCGGCAACAAACTTCGTCCTGAAATTGAGCATGCGATTTCCTCCCTGAAATATCAGCGGCCGTGCCACCCTCCCAGCACGAGCCGAGGCGAGTTTAGACAGCGGGCGGGAAATGCCAACCCGCAATAGTATCCATTAGACGAACGGCTGAGTGATGCCGCAACGCATGGCCGCTTGCGTAAAACGCCATCGGAGCCGAAAGATTTTCCGACGCCTGTCGAAATCGGGCCGGGCCGCGCGACATACGTCCGGCTCGCAATGATGCGGCCCTGTGAACATGGGAGAGAAGACCATGCGATACATGCTTTTGATCTACGTGAACGAAGCTGCGATGGCGGCCGCGCCGACGGACAAGACCTACGAGATCAGCGCAGCCTATGGCGCCTATACCGAGGCGTTGAAGAAGTCCGGCGCCTGGTTGGCCGGCGACCGGCTGAAACCGACCCAGGCCGCGACCTCGGTGCGGATGGCCAATGGCAAGACCAACGTGCTCGACGGCCCGTATGCCGACACCAAGGAACAGCTCGCAGGCTTCTACATGATCGAGGCCGAGGATGCCGATGCCGCGATTGCCTGGGCGGCGCGCTGCCCGGGTGCCAGCACCGGCACGGTCGAGGTGCGGCCGATCTGGGAACAGACAATGTGATATCGGAACGGCCCGACATCGCGCGGGCGGCGGCGGAAGCGGCCGCCCGGCAAAGCTACGGCAAGCTGGTCGCCTTCCTCGCCGCCCGCACACGCGACGTCGCCGGCGCCGAGGATGCGCTGGCCGATGCCTTCGCAGCGGCACTCGAACGATGGCCGAAGGCTGGCGTGCCGCGCCGGCCGGAAGCTTGGCTGCTTGCGGTGGCGCGCCGACGTCGCGTCGATGCCGTGCGGCGGCGGCTGACCGGCGAGGCCGCCCGCGACGACCTCCGGCTGATCGCGGAGGAGATGGAGGCCCGCATGACCGACGAAGATCTGCCCGACGAGCGGCTGCGGCTGATGTTTGCCTGCGCCCATCCGGCAATCGAGGCGGGCGTGCGAGCGCCGCTGATCCTGCAGACCATTCTGGGCTTCGACGCGGCGACGATCGCCTCGGCCTTCCTGGTGTCGCCGGCAACGATGGGCCAGCGCCTGGTACGCGCCAAAAACCGCATCCGCGAGACCGGCATTCCGTTCCGGGTGCCTGAAAGAACCGAGCTCGGCGAGCGGCTGGATGCGGTGCTGGAAGCGATCTACACCGCGTTCGCCGAGGGCTGGTCCGACCCGGCCGGCACCGAAACCCGGCGCCGCAATCTCGCGACCGAAGGCATCTGGCTCGGCCGTCTGGTAGCGTCGCTGATGCCGGATGAGCCGGAAGCGCTCGGCCTGCTGGCGCTGATGCTGTTTGCCGAGGCGCGGCGTGCGGCGCGGCGCAACGCCGCCGGCGACTATGTGCCATTGGCCGAGCAGGAGCTTGCGCTGTGGGACCACGCCTTGATCGACGAAGCAGAGACATTGCTGAGGCGCGCCGCGACCAAGGGCGTTGTCGGTCGCTACCAACTTGAGGCGGCCGTGCAATCTGCCCATACGACAAGGCGGCTGACCGGCCGGACCGACTGGGCCGCGATCAAACAGCTCTATGATGCGCTGTCGGTGATTGCCGGCTCGCCGGTGGTATCGATCAACCGCGCGGTGGCCATTGCCGAGGCCGACGGCGCCGCGGCGGGATTGAGCGCACTTGATGAGCTTGGCGATGACAAGCGGCTGCATGATTATCAGCCTTATTGGGCCGCCCGCGCGGGCCTCCTGGCCAGGCTCGGCAAAACTCGGGAAGCGACTGAGGCCTATGACCGGGCGATCGGCCTCGAACGCGATCCTGCCGTGCGCCGGTTCCTGCAGGAACGACGGGCTGGGCTCAGCCGCGCGGAAAAAGACTGACGCAACACGATCCGTTCAGGCCGGCCACATGGCGTGGGAGGCGTTCAGCGTCCTCATCACCTGATGCTCCCGCAACTTGGCCCACAGGCGTTCGATGTTCGGCCAGGCGCTGGGGACCTTTTCAATCTCGGGATGCCAGGCCACCAGCATGATAAGATAGATGTCGGCCAGCGAGAGCCGGTTGCCGACCAGCCAGTCACGGCCTTCGAGGGCAGCATCGAGAATGGCCAAGCCGCGATCCATTTCCGAGATCGCCGCCTGCTTGACGGCGTCCACGCCGCCGGGATCGGCGGTGTAGCGATGAGCGTAGAAGAACCGCAGGTCAGCCTGATAGATGACCGACGACATGAAGGTCATCCAGCGCAGGAAATCGGCGCGGGCGGGCGAGTTCGCTGCCGGCGCCAGAGCTGCTTCCGGGTGGCGTTCGGCAAGCAGGATGCAGATCGCCGCCGACTCGGTCATCGAGCTTCCGTCCGGCAAGACCAGGATCGGCACCTGGTTCAAGGGGCTGATGTCGAGAAAGGCCTGATCGGGCGAGGTCGATTTCGGAACGTCGACCTGGTCGAAAGGCACACCCGCCAAAGCGAGCGCCGCCTCGACGACAAAGCCGCCAGTGTTGGCACGGGTATAGAGCTTGTACATGAAATCCTCCGCCAGCCGATGCAAGGCCGGCGACGATCTGACCGGAAGCGCAACTTTACTCAAGCGAGCGGCGGCCGCCACAGGTGTTTTTTCAGCGGTCCAGACCGAAGTGTCGCCGCGGAACTTTTGATGCCGGCGGGACAGCGCCCCCCTCTGTCCTGCCGGACATCTCCCCCACACGGGAGGAGATCGGCCATCATTCCGACTTTCGCCAACCGCCAACGTTGCAGGAGTGAGCTGCGCGCTGAAGCTGCCAATCTCCCCCAAGTGGGGAGATGCCCGGCAGGGCAGAGGGGGGCGTGAAGGATCGCTACGAATCTATCGGAATTCCCGTGTCGAGGACCTAAGCACCCAGCCCTTCGAACAGGATCGTCGACAGATAGCGTTCGGCGAAGGATGGAATAACGACCACCAGGTTCTTGCCCTTGTTCTCCGGCCGAGAGCCAACGACGATCGCCGCCTGCAGGGCGGCGCCCGAAGAGATGCCGACCGGCACGCCTTCGAGGCGGGCGACGAGTCGGGCATTGGCGACCGAATCCTCGTTGGAGACCTTGACGATCTCGTCATAGATCGTCGTGTCGAGGATCTTCGGCGCGAAGCCGGCGCCGATGCCCTGGATCTTGTGCGGGCCGGGCTGGCCGCCCGACAGCACCGGCGAGGCTTCCGGCTCGACGGCGACGACATGCACGGAGGGCTTACGCTGCTTCAGCACCTGACCGACGCCGGTGATGGTGCCGCCGGTGCCGATGCCGGCGACGAAGATGTCGACCTCGCCTTGGGTGTCATTCCAGATTTCCTCGGCCGTGGTGCGGCGGTGGATTTCCGGATTGGCCGGATTTTCGAACTGCTGCGGAATGATGGCGTCCGGCAGCGTCGCGGCCAGCTCGTCGGCCTTGGCGATGGCGCCCTTCATACCTTTCGGCCCTTCGGTCAGCACCAGTTCGGCACCGAGCAGCGCCAGCATTTTCCTGCGTTCGACCGACATGGTCTCCGGCATGGTCAGGATCAGCTTGTAGCCCTTGGCGGCGGCGGCGAAGGCGAGCGCGATGCCGGTGTTGCCCGAGGTCGGCTCAATCAGCGTGGTCCTGCCGGGCGCAATCCTGCCCGATGCCTCCAGCGCCTCGATCATCGAGACGCCGATGCGGTCCTTGACCGAGCCGATCGGGTTGAAGAATTCGAGCTTGGCCAGCAGATTGGCGACGACGCCCTTTTCATTGGCGAACTTGTCGAGCCGCACCAGCGGGGTGTCGCCGATCGTTTCGGTGATCGAATTGTAGATGCGGCCGCGGCCGGGCACATGCGCGGTGGTGGCGGGCTTGTTCATTGGTTTCGCTCCCCGAGTTCAGATGGGCCAGAGGTCAGATCGGCCAGAGTCAGGTTGGCCAGAGTCAGTCAGGCTAGTGTCAGGCGGGCATAAGATAGGGCCATCCGCCGCGCAAGATAGTCTGTCGGTTGAAAATATCCGAGTGGGACGCATGCTGAAAACAGCTTCGGCCTGGAAAAGCATTTCAGGCGGTGTCCTGTTTAGGAATGGCTCGACCGCGAGATGCCTATTGCCGGGCGGCGATCGCAGCCGCTGCTCCGACCATGAAACCGGCGGCGGTGCGGTTCAGCACCCGCAGCGCACGCGGCGACTTCAGGAGCCCGCGCGCCTTGGCCGCCAGCGCCAGATAGGGCACCAGCACCACCAGCAGCACGAAGAGCGTCAGCGCGACGAGGATGCCGTAATCGGCGAGCGTGATGGTCTTCAGATCGACGATGGTCGGCGTGATGGCGAGATAGAAGATCATCGTCTTCGGATTGCCGAGCGTGACGGCGAGGCCGGCAATAAAGCTCGACACCAGCCCGCCCCTGCCTTTCTTCGCCTCCACCGTTTCGGGCGTGATGCCGCTCGTCCAGAAGCGCCAGCCAAGGAAAGCGAGATAGGCGACGCCCAGCCATTTGATTACCAGGAAGGCCATGCCGAAGGTCTGAGCGACGAGGGCCAGGCCGAGCACCACGGCGGTGAGATAGGTGAGATCGCCGAGCATCAGCCCGAAAGACATGGCGAGCGCCGAGCGAAAGCCGGAACCAAGCGCACGCGCAATAAGCGCGGTGAGACCTGGGCCAGGAATGGCGGCGGCGATGCCGAGGGCCGCGCTGTAGGCGAGGAATCCGGTGAGGGTCATGATTTCGGCCTTAGCGCATGACCCCAAAACGGAATCGACTTTTAAGACTGCGCCTTGTCGCACAAAGGCTGGCAGGCGTGTACTCCCTGAGGCCCGGATTCGATTGCACCAGAACTACCGGCCGGGCGAACTCGCCGATCAGGACGGACTTTTGCCGTAGGTGACGCGCATGACGCGCACACGGAGAGTTGAAGCGGAATCGATCGGTTTTCGGAACTCAGTTTCCGGCTGCGTAAAAATCGTCGTCGAGGCGCTTTTCCAGCGCGACGAGATCGGCCGGCAGCGGCAGGCCCATGGCGCGCATTTCCCTCAGCTTTTCGCGTAGCTGCTCCTGCACTTCATGCTGATCCTCGGGCTGGTTGATCATCTGCTCGAGCAACAGGCTGATCTGGGCCTTGAACGATTCCAGCGCCATTTTTTTCTCCTTAGGTCCGGCCTAAGCGCGTCGCGTTTGAAGGGTTCCTGCGACGCGCTTTGCTTTCTTGTTTTTATGCATGTCATTATCCCAAAACCGCTTGCGCATCACAGGTCAAGCCCGAGGGCAGGCTTTTGGGCGACATGCATTATCGCAGCATGCGGGAAATAAGCTGCGCGGTATAGTCGACCATCGGCACGATGCGTGCGTAGTTCAGCCGAGTCGGGCCGATGACGCCGAGCGCGCCGATGACGCGGGCATCCTTGTCGCGATAGGGCGCCACGACCAGCGACGAGCCCGACAGCGAAAACAGCTTGTTTTCCGAGCCGATGAAGATGCGCACGCCGGACCCTTCCTCGGCAAGATCGAGAAGCTGGATCAGCCCGTCCTGCGTCTCCAGATCCTCGAACAAGTGCCGCAACAACTCGATGTCGGCCTGGGCCGTGACGTTTTCCAGCAGATTGGCGCGGCCGCGCACGATGAGACGCGCCGGCAGGCCGCTGTCGGCGCCTGCCCAGACCGCCAGGCCCTTTTCGACCAAGTCCTGCGACAGCGTGTCGAGGGCGGCCCTGGTTTCTTCCTTGATGCGGGCGATCTCGATCCGCGCCTCGGCCAGCGTGCGGCCGCGGATGTGGGCGTTGAGGAAGTTCGAGGCTTCATGCAATTGCGAAACGGTGATGCCGGCGGGCAGATCGACGACGCGGTTTTCGACGTCGCCGTTCTGCGATACCAGAACGGCCAGCGCCTTGGTCGGCTCGAGCTGGATGAACTCGATGTGCTTCAGCGCCACCTCGTTCTTGGCGGCAAGCACGAGGCCGGCGCCGCGCGACATGCCGGACAGCATCTGGCTGGCTTCGGTAAGCATATGCTCCAGCGTCGCGCCCGAGCCGGAGGCGCGCACCTGTGCCTCGATGGTGCGGCGCTCCTCATCGGAGAGGTCGCCAAGCTCCATGAACGCATCGACGAAGAAGCGCAGGCCGGCCTGGGTCGGCAGCCGGCCGGCCGAGATATGCGGCGCGTAGATCAGTCCGAGATGCTCGAGATCGCTCATCACGTTGCGGATGGTTGCGGGCGACAGCGAAGACGGCAGAATCCGCGACAGGCTGCGTGAGCCGACGGGCTCGCCGTCCTTCAGGTAGGAATCGACGATGCGCCGAAAGATGTCGCGCGAGCGCATGTCGAGCGATTGAAACGCCGGCGATTGAAATGCGGGCGACTGAAGCACGGGCGACTGGGAACTGGGATCGACTGCCTTGGTCATTCGAGCCAAATACCTCCGGCCCAAAGATATAGACTTCGGCGGTGCCCGCGCAACCAGCCATTTTCCTTTGCGCCCTGCGCTCCATGCGGCTACAAGCCGGCCACGATTCCGAAAAAGATAGGAAAAAAGCCTGAATGCGCCCTTCCAAACGCCAATTCGACGAAATGCGCGCCATCTCCTTCGAGCGTGGCGTTTCCAAGCACGCGGAAGGTTCGTGCCTGGTGAAATTCGGCGACACACATGTGCTGTGCACGGCCAGCCTCGAGGAAAAGGTGCCGGGCTGGATGCGCAATTCCGGCAAGGGCTGGGTGACGGCGGAATACGGCATGCTGCCGCGCTCGACCGGCGAACGCATGCGCCGCGAAGCTTCGTCCGGCAAGCAAGGCGGCCGCACGCTGGAAATCCAGAGGCTGATCGGCCGTTCGCTGCGCGCCGTGGTTGATCTGCAGGCGCTCGGCGAGCAGCAGATCACCGTCGACTGCGACGTGATCCAGGCCGATGGCGGCACGCGCACCGCTTCGATCACCGGCGGCTGGGTGGCGCTCTACGACTGCCTGCGCTGGATGGAAGCTCGACAGATGGCCAGCGTCGCCAAGGTGCTGAAAGACCATGTCGCGGCGATCTCCTGCGGCATCCATGACGGTCAGCCGGTCATCGACCTCGACTATCTCGAGGATTCCTCGGCCGGCACCGACGCCAACTTCGTCATGACCGGCAAGGGCGGCATCGTCGAGATCCAGGGCACGGCCGAGGGTGAGCCTTTCTCTGAAGAGCAGTTCACGGCGCTGATGGAACTGGCCAAGAAGGGCATTGCGCGACTGGTCAGCCTACAGCAGATGGCTGTAGGTTAATTTTCGGTTCTGTCATGATTCCTACCGCCATCCTCGAATCAGCCCTCTATGTGACCGACCTCGATGCCGCGGAAGACTTCTATTCCGGCGTGCTTGGGCTCGATCTGCTGGGCAAGGTCGACGGCAGGCATCTTTTCTTCCGTTGCGGGGACGGCGTGCTGCTCATCTTCAACGCGGAGGCGACCAAGGTGCCGCCGGCGCCCGACGCCAGGCTGAAAGTGCCGCCGCACGGCACGGTCGGCGACGGCCATCTCTGCTTTGCCGCAAGCGCGGACGAGATAGTGCGCTGGAAAGCGCATCTCGAGCAGAAGAAAATCGCCATCGAAAGCGAGTTCGAATGGCCGCAGGGCGGCCGGTCGATCTATATTCGCGACCCCTCCGGCAATTCGATCGAATTCGCCGAGCCAAGAATCTGGGGCATCTGATGCATTCGCTTGATGGACATAAGATCGTCGTCGCCAGCCACAATGCCGGCAAGCTGCGGGAATTCGCCGATCTGATGGCGCCATTCGGCATAGAAGCGAAGTCGGCCAAGGAATACGGCCTGCCGGAGCCGGACGAGACCGGCATCACCTTCGAGGAGAACGCCTTAATCAAGGCTTTAGCCGCCGCCAAGGCGACAGGCCTGCCGGCATTGTCGGACGATTCCGGCCTATGTGTCGATGCGCTGGGCGGAGCGCCCGGCGTCTACACCGCCAACTGGGCCGAGGCGCCGGACGGGTCCCGCGACTTCGGCATGGCGATGCAGCGAGCGGAAGTGGCGTTGCAGGAAATCGGCGCGGTCGCGCCGGCTCAGCGCAAGGGCCGCTTCGTCGCCGTCATCTGCCTCGCCTTTCCAGACGGCGCGGCCGAATATTTCCGCGGCGAGGTCGACGGCACGCTGGTATGGCCGCCGCGCGGTGAACTCGGTTTTGGCTACGACCCGGTGTTCGTGCCGGACGGTTTCGAAAAGACCTTCGGCGAGATGACCGCTGAGGAAAAACATGGCTGGAAGCCCGGCCAGCCGACGGCATTGTCGCACCGCGCCCGCGCCTTCCAGAAATTCGCGCAAGCCAGACTGGATTTGGCACGATCGGGCGTGAAATGACCATGCTGCTCGACCGTAGCCCCGGCTTCGGCGTCTACATCCACTGGCCGTTTTGCGCGGCCAAGTGCCCCTATTGCGACTTCAACAGCCATGTCCGCCACCAGCCGGTCGACCAGGAGCGTTTTGCGCGCGCCTTCGAGACCGAGCTTGCGACGATGCGCGACCGGACCGGACCGCGCGAGGTGACCAGCATTTTTCTCGGTGGTGGCACGCCATCGCTGATGAAGCCGCAAACCGTGGCGACGGTGCTGGACGCGGTGGCGAAGAACTGGACTGTGCCTGCCGGCATCGAGGTGACGCTGGAAGCCAACCCCTCTTCGGTCGAGGCCGAGCGCTTTCGCGGCTACCGGGCGGCAGGCGTCAACCGGGTGTCGCTCGGCGTGCAGGCGCTGAACGACAAGGATTTGCGCTTCCTCGGCCGGCTGCACAATGTCGACGAAGCGCTGCATGCGATCGGCCTGGCGCGTGAAATCTTTCCGCGGCTGTCCTTCGACCTGATCTATGCGCGGCCCGGCCAGACCCCGGAAGCGTGGCAGGCCGAACTCGAGCGGGCGATCGGCCACGCCGCCGACCATCTGTCGCTCTACCAGCTGACCATCGAGGAAGGCACGCCATTCCACGCGCTCCATGCGGCCAGGAAATTCGCCATTCCCGACAACGACCACGCCGCCGATCTCTATGCGCTGACGCAAGAGATCACCGCCGCGCATGGACTGCCGGCCTACGAGATTTCCAACCACGCCAGATCAGGTGCCGAGAGCCGGCACAATCTCACCTATTGGCGCTATGGCGAATATGTCGGCGTCGGTCCCGGCGCTCATGGCCGCTTCGTCGAGAACGGCCGCCGCGTGGTGACGATCGCGGAGAAAATGCCGGAAACCTGGGCCAATCTGGTCGATGCCAAGGGCCATGGCATCACCGGCGGCGAGACCCTGACGCGCTCGGAAGAGGCCGACGAATTCCTGCTGATGGGGCTGAGGCTGGCCGAGGGTATCGACCTCTCGCGCTACGAAGCGTTTTCCGGCCGCGGCCTGTCGACGGCGCGGCTGTCGGTGCTGCAGGGCGAGGGGCTGGTGGCGCCGATCGGCAATGCCCGCCTGCGCGCCACGCCGGCTGGCATGATCGTGCTCGACGCCGTGGTGGCGGATCTGGCGCGGTAGAGCATGATCCCGAAAAGTGGGATCCGGTTTTCGGACCAGATCATGTTCAAACTGGAAGATGGGACCCGTTGAAGAACGTCCTCTTCGTCTGCAGCCAGAACCGCTTGCGCAGCCCGACCGCGGAACAGGTGTTTTGCGGCCGCAGGGATATCGAGGTCGCATCGGCCGGTACCAACCATGATGCCGACAACCCGTTGACGCACGACCTCGTCTCCTGGGCCGACATCATCTTCGTGATGGAAAAGGCGCACCGCGCCAAACTGCAGAAGAAATTCAAGGCCAGCCTGAAGAAGGCTCGTGTGATCTGCCTCGATATTCCGGACGATTATGAATTTATGGACCCGGTCTTAGTTCGCCTTCTGGAAGCGCGCGTCTCGAAATATCTGGGTTGATGATGTGGCTGAGCGTTTTCACCGGCGCTTTCGTCATCCTTGGGGTCTGCGCCGCGTCGTTTCGCTCCTTGCTCTGCCCCGGGGATGACGAAGAGAGAAGTGTCTCGGCCAATCGCGAGGTTGCGGTAGTCAAGCGTCGTGCTTGTGGCGGCGCTTGGCGTGATCTTTCTCGGCGTCCGCCTCACCGGAGCGAGCCGGCTCGGCGTCGCCCTTGTCGCGGCGGGCACGGTTTTGATCGCTTATGGGGTGTGAGGGCGCTCCATTGCGGGAGCTTTTCGTTTCAAGGCGGGTGATGAAAATGTCGAAGCGATTGGGCATCGTCTGGTCAGTGCTCCATCGTGCTACCGGTCGAAGGCTCGATTTCCAGGTTGGTTGCCTTTGAAGGACGACGCTTTCGCGGCTTTTTGGCCAGGCCCGCGCCGGCTTTGGCAGGCTGGCGCTTGTCCTTTCGCGCGGCAAAGCGCTTGCGCCCTGCATAGTAGGGTTCGAAAGCGTCCTGTATCTTGAGGCTGTCCATCCTGCTCCTCCCGAGATCAGGGATAAATCCGTCGGGCATGGTTTCGTTCCGTACTATGGCAAAGGCATGGCGGCCACTTCACTTCGGCGCGGGTTTTGCAACCAGGCGAGAGCCGTGGCAAACAGGGCCGAATGCATTCAAGTGTCAGAGCCTGACGGGGAACACCGGTGACCGGCGAGTTGGCGAAACGCAGCTATGTAATCGGCCAGACCGAGATATCAGCCCGGCCGCTCGCGCCGGCGCTCTACCTGGTGGCGACGCCGATCGGCAACCTCGCCGACATCACATTACGCGCGCTTGAAACGCTGGCCGCCGCCGATATCGTCGCCTGCGAGGACACGCGTGTCAGCCGTGTGCTGCTCGACCGCTACGGCATCCGCCGTCGCACCACTGCCTATCACGAGCACAATGCCGGCGAGGCCGGGCCGAAACTGATTGCGGCCTTGCTGGCCGGGCAGAGCGTGGCGCTGATCTCGGACGCCGGCACGCCGCTGATCTCCGATCCCGGCTACCGGCTGGTCGGCGAAGCCCTCGACCAAGGCATTCGCGTCGTGCCGATCCCCGGCCCGTCGGCGCCGCTGGCGGCGCTGACGGCGTCCGGCCTGCCCTCCGACGCATTTCTGTTTGCCGGCTTCCTGCCGGTGAAGACCGGACAGCGGCTGACGCGGCTGGAAGCGCTCAAAACCGTGCCGGCGACGCTGATCTTCTTCGAATCGCCACGCCGGCTGGCCGAGACGCTCAGCGCCATGGTCGAGGCGCTGGGTGGCGCCCGCAAGGCTGCGATCGGCCGCGAATTGACCAAGACTTTCGAGGAAATGCGGACCGGCACCTTGCGGTCGCTCGCCGAACACTATGAGGCAGCCGACACGCCGAAGGGCGAGATCGTCATCTGCGTCGGCCCGTCGGAAGCGACGGCCGACGAGCCTGAAGACATTGATCGGCTGCTGCTTTCGCTTGCCGCCGAGATGCCGGCCTCCAAGGCGGCGGCGGAAGCCGCCAAGATGACCGGCGGCCAGAAGCAGGCGCTTTACCGGCGACTGCTTGAGCTCAAGGAGACCGGGAAGAACGGGGAGATCGGGAAAGACGGCGATGGCTGAACGCCCGGTCGCCAGCCGCCGGCAGGCCTATCGGCGCGGCCATCGCAGCGAGTGGCTGGCGGCGGCAGCATTGATGGTGAAAGGCTACCGGATACTGGCGCGCCGCCACCGCACGCGGTTCGGCGAGATCGACCTGATCGCGCGCCGCGGCGATCTGGTGCTGTTTGTCGAAGTGAAGGCGCGCCGCACGCTGATGGAAGCGATGGAGGCTGTTCGCTACGAATCGGAGCGCCGCATCGAAAGCGCAGCCGACCTCTGGCTGTCGCGCCAATCCGACTATGGGAGATTGTCGGCGCGCTTCGACATGGTGGCGGTGCTGCCCTGGCGCTGGCCGGTGCATGTCGAGAATGTTTTCTACGGACGAAACTAGCTCAGGATTCATTGATCAGCGCCAGAATGTAACAGTAGCCGCAACACTTATCGCCGGGAAGAACGTGTGGGCGCTACCGTCGCGCGCGTAACTGCTATTCGCCCATTGCTTGGGAAAGTACCGGCCCCTGTCCTTAAGAGGGAACTGCACTAGTTTAGGCGAATGGGACGTGCGCTGCAATTTTTGCTGGGCCGTCTTTGAGTAGTATTGTCGGACGTGGGCTTGAAAAGCCGACACCTTCGGGAGGAACCGATGACCAAAGCAAGGATCCAGACACGGAATATGACGTCGCGCCGCAAGTTTCTTGGCGAGGCGGCCGTGGCAGCTGCGGCGATCGTTGCCGCGCCGAGCGTCGTCAAGGCACAGGGGCCGGTCAGCATGCGCTGGCAGAGCACATGGCCTTCCAAGGATATCTTTCACGAATTCGCGCTCGATTTCGCCAAGAAGGTCAACGACATGACCGGCGGCGACCTGAAGATCGAGGTGCTGCCGGCGGGCGCCGTGGTGCCGGCCTTCGGCCTGCTTGACGCGGTGTCGCAAGGAACGCTCGACGGCGGCCACGGCGTGGTCGTCTATCACTATGGCAAACAGTCGGCGCTGGCGCTGTGGGGTTCCGGTCCGGGCTTCGCCATGGATGCCAATATGCTGCTCGCCTGGCACAAATACGGCGGCGGCAAGGAGCTGCTCGCAAAGCTCTACGAATCCATCGGCGCCAATGTCGTTTCGTTCCTCTACGGGCCGATGCCGACGCAGCCGCTCGGCTGGTTCAAGAAGCCGGTGGCGAAGGCCGAGGATCTCCAGGGCCTGAAATTCCGCACCGTCGGCATCTCGATCGACGTCTTCACCGCGCTCGGTGCCGCAGTCAACGCGCTGCCGGCCGGCGAGATCGTCGCGGCTCTGGATCGCGGCCTGATCGACGCGGCCGAGTTCAACAACGCCTCGTCCGATCGGGTCCTCGGCTTCCCGGACGTCTCCAAGATCTGCATGCTGCAAAGCTATCACCAGAATGCCGAGCAGTTCGAGATCTTGTTCAACCGGGCGAAATACGACGCCTTGCCTGACCAGATGAAGGCCATCATCACCAATGCGGTCGAGGCAGCCTCGCAGGACATGCACTGGAAGGCGATCGACCGCTATTCGAAAGACTATGTGGAGATGCAGACGACCGACAAGGTCAAATTCTACAAGACGCCGGAGGCGATCCTCAAGAAACAATTGGAGGTCTACGACGAGGTCGTGAAGAAGAAGGCGGCGGAAAACCCGGCTTTCAAGGAAATCATCCTCTCCCAGATCGCCTTTGCCGAGCGGGCAACGCGGTGGGAGCAGGACACCGTCGTCGGCCGGCTGGCGTTCGATCACTACTTCGGACAGGGCGGTGTGGCGAAGGAGTTCTGACCCGTGAGTTCGGGCATCACCGGGCAGCGTCCCGGTGATGCTTCTGACCAAGGTACCCGTCATCCGGGGGCGCGCATGAACGTCCAGCATTTCCTGAATACAGTCGATGCAATCAGCACGTGGGTCGGCAAGGCCGCGGCGTGGCTTATCATCGGGCTGATGACGCTGGTCTGCGTCGAGGTCTTCAAGCGCTACATCCTGAACATGCCCACGGCGTGGATATTCGACGCCAGCAACATGTTCTACGGCTCGCTGTTCATGCTCGCCGGAGCCTATGCGCTGGCGCAGAATGCACATGTGCGCGGCGACTTTCTATACAGCTCGATGCGGCCCCGCACCCAAGCCGCGCTCGATCTGTTGTTGTATGTGGTTTTCTTCCTGCCGGGGATCGCGGCCCTCGTCTATGCAGGCTACGACTATGCCGCGATTTCATGGCGGATCGGGGAGCATTCGACCGTGACAGCGGAGGGTCCGCCGATCTACCACTTCAAGTCGGTCATTCCGTTGGCCGGCGCCTTGGTGATGCTCCAGGGTGTGGCCGAGATAGTGCGCTGCATCGTCTGTCTCAGGGCCGGGCAATGGCCCAGCCGGCGCAAGGACGTTGCGGAGATCGACGTCGTGGAGGAACAGCTCGCGCTCAGCGAATATGTGGATGAAGAGACGCGTAAGACCGCGATCGAGCGCGCGCAAAAGATAGACGAGCAAGCGCGCCAGCGCGGAATGGGTGGAGACCTGCAGAGTTGAGCGATCCAGCCCTCGGACTCACGATGCTCATGCTCATCGTGGTCGTCATAGTCATGGGTTTCCCGACAGCCTTCACGCTGATGGGCCTTGGCATGTTCTTCGGGTTCTACGCGTTCTACAACCCTGCGGAGCACTGGATCGACAACCGCGTCTTCGATCTGATGGTCCAGCGCACCTATGGGGCAATGACCAACGACGTCCTGATCTCCATCCCGCTTTTCGTGCTCATGGGATACGTGATGGAACGCGGGGCGCTGGTCGACAAGATGTTCTACAGCATCCAGCTTTCGTTCCGACGAGTACCAGCGTCGCTGGCCATCGCTACGCTCATTGTCTGCACCTTCTGGGGCATCGCCAGTGGCCTTGTCGGCGCTGTTGTGGTTTTGATGGGGGTGATTGCCTTCAATCCGATGCTGCGTGCCGGATACGATGTGAAGCTCGCTTCCGGCGTGATCACCGCGGGCGGCACGCTGGGCATCCTGATCCCGCCGTCAGTCATGATCATCGTCTATGCGGCAGTTGCAGGCCAGTCCGTCGTGAAGCTCTACGCTGCGGCGATGTTCCCCGGTTTTTTCCTCGCCTTCCTCTATCTCGTCTACATTCTTGGCTGGGCGACAATCAGTCCGAAGATCGCCCCGCCTTTGCCGGAGAATCAAACAAAGGTTCCGGTGCCTGCGTGGATGGGGAGCCTTCAGACAGTTTACTCGCGCAACATGCTTGTTGGACTTCTTTCCGCCTTGTTCTCGCCGTCCAGGGCGATGGCGCTCGAGACGGAGAACGGACGCCTCACATATTGGGAGCTGTTCAAGAATTTCTGCGCTGCGCTGGTGCCCCTCGCCTTGACAGCACTCACCCTCCTGCTGGTGTGGTGGTATGTCGTCATCCATCCGCAGGCATCGGCCGACGTCGAAGCTCCAGAGGGATTGGAGCAGCTCGGCGCTCCGGCGGTGGAGGAACTCGGCGCACCCGCAGTGGACGCAGGGCCGGCAACCAGCTTCTACGCCACCTTCGGCATCATCGCGGCACTCGCCGCAGTGGTGCTCGTCCGTTACTACCGGAACATGACTGCCGAACGGCTCGAGGTCGTAAAGCTCCTGGTCTCGTCGGTCATGCCGCTGGCCATACTTACTGTCGTCGTGCTCGGCGTCATCCTGTTCGGAATCACGACGGCGACCGAGTCCGCGGCAGTCGGCGCCGCTGGTGCCTTTCTGCTGGCGTTACAGGCGCGAACGCTCGACTGGAAGCGCATCAAGGAAGCAGTGTTCCTGACGGCCAAGACCACAGCCATGGTTTGCTGGCTCTTTGTCGGCTCGGCGCTGTTCTCCGCCGTTTTTGCGATCCTCGGCGGCCAGGCACTTCTCGAGCAATGGGTGCTCGCGCTCGACCTGACGCCCGTGCAATTCATGATCCTGTCGCAGGCGATCATCTTCATTCTCGGCTGGCCGCTCGAATGGACCGAGATCATCATCATCTTCGTGCCGATCTTCCTACCGATGCTGACGCACTTCGACATCGATCCGGTTCTCTGGGGCGTTCTCGTTTTCGTCAATCTGCAGGCGGCGTTCCTGTCACCTCCGGTCGCGATGTCGGCCTACTATCTCAAGGGCGTTTCGCCCCCGCATGTCACGCTCAACCAGATATTCGCCGGGATGATGCCCTACATGCTGATCGTCATCCTCTGCATGGTCCTCATGTATATCTGGCCCGGCATGGCGCTCTGGCTTCCGAATTATCTTTACGGCAGCTGAGAAGACTCCGCCATTTCCGGACTTTTGCGATCGCAGCGCGAAGGTTTCTTCCCGGGGAGATAATGCCGACTTTCAAACGCCAGTTGACTTTCGGCGACAGGCGCCGATTCTCAAGGTCAAGGCGGCCTGCCGAGCAACATGCCGCCCGAACGATCAGAACGATGATCGAGAGCAGCTTTGACCCTGGTCAATCCGCCGAGCCTTGTTCTAAACGGTGTCGAGTTCGATTTCGACGCCGGTCTCCTGCACGGCGAGCATGGTGAAGATGTCCCGCTGAGGCCTCAATCGCTCGCGGTGCTGAAGCATCTGGTCGCCAACGCCAACCGTGTTGTGACCAAGGAGGAGCTCCTGGACACCGTCTGGCCCGGCATCGCGGTGACGGAAAACAGCCTTTCCCAGTGCATCAGCGAAATCAGGAAAGCCATCGGCGACGAGAAGCAGAGCCTGCTAAAGACAGTTGCGCGACGGGGATATCGCTTTGTCCCCGAAACCGAAGCGCCCGGCATACCGCACGATTCCTACCCGCAGATTTACGGCACTGCCTCTTCTGATCCGCGCGAAATTAAAGCCCGGCGCGGCCTGATGTTTGTAGTCGCTGTACTGGCGATCGCTGCCGCAGTCGCGGTGTTCATCTGGAGGCCCACATTTGAAACGGAAGTGCCGACCTCCCTGTCGATCGCGGTTCTGCCGTTCGCAAATCTCAGCGAAGCCGAGGCACAGGCTTATCTTGCCAACGGTTTCGCGGACGATCTGACGACAGAGCTGGCGCGCGTTCCCGGCCTGTTCGTGGTCTCGCGCAATGCCGCGCGTGCATATCGCAACAGCGGTCTGCCGCAGGCGAAGATCGCAAAAGAGCTCGGCGTCCGCTATCTGCTGGAGGGCTCCGTTCGACGTCTCGGCGATGAGGTGCGCATCAATGCGCATTTGGTCGATGCCTCGACGGTTGGGCAGATCTGGGCCGAGCGGTTCGAAGGTCCATTCACCGACGTGTTCAAGCTCCAGGATCAGGTGATCGGTCAAATTATCGCCGCGCTGCAGCTGAAGCTCATCCCGGGAAAAGCAAACCTCGCCGTGTCCGGTGATACTGACGACCCGGAAGCTTACCAGGCGTTTCGACGCGCCATCGAGGCGCGACGAAAGGATACACCATCGGGCACGGTGGAAGCATCGGGCTACCTTCGCCAAGCCTTGGCGCTGGACGCCGATTTCGGCGCGGCGGCCGCGGAATTGGCGTGGCTCCACTGGGACGCCGACGAGGTAAGGAGGCAAGCTCTCGGGATCAGTTGGACCGAAATCGACGACGAGCTCTATGGCAGTCTGGCCATCGCTGCCGGAAATCCGTCTCCCGGTTACTATCAGCTGATTTCCGAACTTCTGGTCCGAGAGCATAGGTCCGACGAGGCGGTGGCTGCCCTGCAAAAGGCGATAGCGCTCGACCCGAGCGATTCCTGGACCTACGAAGGGCTGAGCCAGGCCCTCAACTTCAACGGCAGGCCGGCCGAGGGGCGAGCCTTTCTCGAGGCGGCCTTACGCGTCGATCCCGGATGGACGGAGTGGCGACACTACCAGGCTGGCTTGGCGGCGTTCGGCCAAGGCCGCTACGAGGAGGCGGTCGCGCAGCTTAAGCAGGTCGATGTCCGCTCCCCCAATCCGTGGACGAAGTTCTACGGCCTGCATGTTCTTGTCGCGGCGCTTGCGCATCTCGATCGCCTGCCGGAAGCGGCCTCGGCCCTAGGGCAGCTCCGACGCGTGCTGTCGGACATGCAAGAGGGGCAGCCCAACCTGCTGATCGCGCAGCAGTTCTTCGTCTACAAGCGGCCGCAGGACATCGCTCGCCTGCTCGATGGCTTGAGGAAGGCGGGGGTTTCCGAGCTTCCCGCCGGAATGGAGCCGGAATCCGCGAAACGGATGAACGGCGTCGACATCGGGAATCTCATAATCGGACACGAGCTGACGGGACGCCAGATTCTGCCCAATGTCTCAGCCTACCATGCTGTGGTTGCGGCAGACGGCAGCGTGACCAGAACAGTTGGTGAGGAGGTCGTGACCGGTCAGATGTGGGTGCAGGGCGACAGCTTGTGCAGCGCATATCCGCGTAAACTGACAGGCTGTGGCGCTGTGTTCCGCAACCTGAGCGGCATATCTGGAGCCACGAAGGAATACATACTTCTGTCTCGCTTCAAGCGTTACGAATTCTCGGTGACGAAGTAGCAGCAACTTCGCCGCGCCTACGGCGGCCATGAGAGATTGAGGTCCATTTCGCTCATGCCTTCGGTACCGTAGGGGCCACACTGCTTCAATGCGTCAGCGAAATCCTTGGCTAAGGCCTTGAACGTCTCGGTCTGTGGCGCAACGTCGACGATTTCGATGGCACTGACTTGACCCTCGCGCGTGAAGCTGACGTGGACATCGGCGCTGAAGCTGATTCCGCGCATCGCCGTCTGCGTAGGCCAGCAGCTTGCTGCCCGTTCGAGAATGTGACGGCTCAGACCATCACCAGCGGACGCGGTGGTCGCCGCGCCGATCACGAGAATTCCCAAGATGCGGTTGATCATCTTTTATCTCCTCAGTTCGACGCCCGAACCGTGTGGGGACGGCTTGGTGGGGACGGCTTGTGAGAGAGAACGCGAGGGGTCGTTCGAAGTCATGAAATCGACGTGAAAAAGTTCTGAAGAGTGGTGAACGCAGTCGATTTTGGCTACGGAATGCACGCAAGCGGCAAGAACGATCCTGCGAGGTCGGCATGGGTCGGGGGCAGGTCTACGTTGGTCGTCCCCACCATCAACGGCATTGCTACGCCAACGAGCAAATAGAGCCTTGGGCGATAAATTAACTGTGCCGCCTCACCCCCATACGAACAGCGCAACCAGCCCGACGGTGCCGATGACCACCCGCCACCAGCCGAACAGCGAATAGCCGTGGCGCGAGACGTAGTTGAGCAGGAAGCGCACGACGATGAGCGCCGCGACGAAGGCCGCGATGAAACCGGCGGCGATGACGGGCAGATCG
The DNA here is from genome assembly GCF_002284565.1 of Mesorhizobium mediterraneum. GTDB lineage: Bacteria > Pseudomonadota > Alphaproteobacteria > Rhizobiales > Rhizobiaceae > Mesorhizobium > Mesorhizobium mediterraneum. The sequence continues at coordinate 557,714 of NZ_NPKI01000015.1, forward strand.
GCGCTGGTCAGCACATTGCGGTTCTTGAAGAGGTCGAAGGCGAAGGCGCCGACCATCGTCGGCATGGCGAGGAAGAAGGAGAATTCCGCAGCCGGCCGCTTGTCGACGCCCAGAAGCAGCGCGCCGACGATCGTCGAGCCGGAGCGCGACGTGCCGGGGATCAGCGAAAGGCATTGGAACAGTCCGATCTGCAGATAGAGCCTGAGCGGAAACCGCTCGACGTCGTGGTAGAACGGCTTCAGCTTGAGACGATCCACCCACAGCAGGACCACGCCGCCGATGATCAGCATGATGCAGATCAGCCTCGGCGATTCAAACAGCACCGTCTTGATGAAGTCGTGCGCCAGCGCACCGATGACGGCCGCCGGCAGGAAGGCGACGAGGATGCCGAGGACGAAATGCCGCGTCACCCGATCACGCGGCAGATCGACCAGCATCTGCCACAGACGATGGAAATAGACGCTGAGGATCGCCAGTATTGCGCCGAGCTGGATCAGGATCTCGAAGGCCTTGCCGGTCGAGTGGAAGCCGAGAAAATGGCCGGCAAGCAGGATATGGCCGGTCGACGAGACCGGAATGAACTCGGTCATGCCCTCGATCATGCCGAGCAGCAGCGCTTCGACGATGGTCTGGCTTTCCATGGCAACCTCGGCGTTCGAGTGAGAGCTTGAAGAACGGCTTGCGAAAGGGCTTGCTTGTCATGGCGCGGAACTCCTCCTATAGGTCGCAGCACCCTGACAGCCCTTTGAATCGGGGCGGCTAAGACTTACCGGCGCAGCCGGCGATTTGCCAGTGCGCTCTATTATCGCGGGACCATGCTGACGCTTTTCCACCACCCGATGTTCGCCTCCTGCCGGTTCGTGCGCCTCGCTTTCGGCGAATATGGCGAGGAGCTGGCGCTGATCGAGGAAAAGCCGTGGACGCGGCGCAAGGAGTTCCTGGCGCTGAACCCGGCCGGCACGCTGCCGATCCTGCTCGCCGAAGGCGACGTGCCGATCGTCGGCGCCATGGTCATCGGCGAATATCTCGACGAGACGCGCGGCGTGCTCAAGCGCGACAAGCGGCTGTTCGCCGAGGATCCGATGGGGCGCGCCGAAATCCGCCGGCTGACCGACTGGTATCTCAACAAGGCCGATAGCGAGGTGACGCGGCATCTGGTGCGCGAGCGCGTGCTGAAGCCGGTCATGCCGGAAACGGCGGGCGGCGGCTCGCCCGATTCGGCAGCGATCCGTGCCGCGCGCGCCAACATCCGCCAGCACATGAAATACACCAACTGGCTGGCCGGCACCCGCCAATGGCTGGCCGGCAACAAGGTCACCTATGCCGATCTCGCGGCTGCAGCTGCGCTGTCTGTGCTCGACTATCTCGGCGAGATCGACTGGCGCGAACACGCTGCCGCGCGCGAATGGTATGCACGGGTGAAATCGCGGCCATCGTTCCGGCCGCTTTTGTCCGACCGGGTGCGCGGCCTATCGCCGGTGTCACATTATGCGGACCTCGATTTCTAAAGCGGAAAACCTGCGCGCGCTGATCGACCGCGAGGCACGGCGCGCCGGTTTCGATGCCGTTGCCGTCACCACGCCCGATGCCATTCCGCAGGCGCCGGCCCGGCTCGCCGAATTCGTCGCCGACGGTTTTCACGGTTCGATGGGCTGGATCGCCGAGACGCTCGAACGCCGCAGCGAGCCGACAGCACTTTGGCCCGAAGTTCGCTCCATCATTGTGCTCGCCATGAACTATGGCCCCGACCACGACCCACGCGCGGTCCTGGTGAAGCGCGACCGCGGCGCGATCTCGGTCTATGCGCAGAACCGCGATTACCACGACGTGATGAAGGGCCGGCTGAAAGAGATTGCCGGCAAGATCGTGGCGCGCGCCGGTGGCGATGTAAAAGTGTTCGTCGATACCGCCCCGGTTATGGAAAAGCCGCTGGCAGAAGCCGCCGGCCTCGGCTGGCAAGGCAAGCACACCAATCTGGTCAGCCGCGCGCACGGCTCCTGGCTGTTCCTCGGCACCATCTTCACGACGGCCGAGCTTGCGCCCGATACGCCCGAGGACGACCATTGCGGCTCCTGCCGCGCCTGCCTCGACGTTTGCCCTACCGACGCCTTTCCGGCTCCCTACCGGCTCGATGCGCGACGCTGCATCTCCTATCTCACCATCGAGAGCAAGGGGCCGATCCCGCACGAGTTCCGGGAAAAAATCGGTAACCGCATCTATGGCTGCGACGACTGCCTGGCCGCCTGCCCGTGGAACAAGTTTGCCCAGACTGCGTCGGAGGCAAAGCTCGCCGCCCGCGCGGACTTGCGCGAGCCGCCGCTCGCCGATCTCTTGGCGCTCGACGACGCGGCTTTCCGGTCCTTGTTCACCGGTTCGCCGATCAAGCGCATCGGTCGCGACCGCTTTGTCCGCAATGTGCTGATCGCCGCCGGCAATTCCGGCGATTCCTCGCTCGGCAACGCCGTGCGCGCGCTGCTCGGCGATGCCTCGCCCCTGGTGCGTGGGGCGGCGGTATGGGCGCTGTCACGGCTTGTGCCTGAAACTGAATTTGCCAGACGCGCCACCGCTGCGGTCAAAGCAGAAAGCGACGACGCCGTGCAACGCGAATGGCGCCTGGCGCTGGCAAATCAAATCGAGGCGCATGCATGAGCGAGAAGCATATCTTTGTTTTCGGGGCCGGCTATTCGGGCAAGGCATTTGCCCGAGCCAACAAGGATGCCGGCACGATCCTTGGCACGACACGCGCGCCGGAGAAATTCGAAGCGTTGCGGCAAGCCGGGATCCAGCCGCTGCTTTTCGATGGCGCGCTGACGCCCGAAATCCGTGACGCGCTCGAGAAAACAACCCATCTCGTCGTCTCGGTGGCGCCGGAAGAGGCCGGCGACCCGGTGTTGAATGCGGCGCGCGAGACAATTAGGACGGAGATGCCGGCGCTGAAATGGATCGCCTATCTCTCCACCGTCGGCGTCTATGGCGACCATGGCGGCGGCTGGGTGGACGAGACCGCCGAATGCCGGCCGGTGTCGAAGCGCTCGATGATGCGTGTCACCGCCGAGCGGGACTGGCTGAGACTGGGTCGGGACATCGGCCGGCCGGTGGCGATCCTGCGGCTTTCCGGCATTTACGGGCCGGGCCGCAATGCCCTGGTCAATCTGGAAAACGGCACCGCGCGGCGGCTGGTCAAGCCGGGCCAGGTGTTCAACCGCATCCATTGCGACGACATTGCCGGGGCGCTTTGGCATCTAATCGGAGACAATCGCGGCGGCATCTTCAACGTCACCGACGACCTGCCGGCGCCGCCGCAGGACGTCGTCGCCTATGCCGCCGGGCTGATGGGCGTCACACCGCCGCCCGAAATTCCGTTCGAGACCGCCCAGCTTTCGCCCATGGCGCGATCCTTCTATGGCGAGAACAAGCGTGTCGCCAACGCGGCGATCAAGGCTGCCGGCTATCGCTTTCGCTTTCCCGACTACCGCTCGGCCTTCGACCAAATGTGGTCTGACGGCAGATGGCACGACGGCGAGGCGCGCAGCCCGATGAAGCGGTCGTAATCGAAACCTCGCGCCGGGCATGATATGATTCGACTTAAATTCGCAGAGGGGTTCTGCTTCATGAAACCGTTGAAGCAATCATTGCCCGGCAGAGCATTGCTGCTAAAGCGCGTCGCGACGCGCTTTAGATCTCTGTTTATGCCTGTCGTTGTCCCAAAGCCGCTGCGCACCCTCGGTTCAAGCCCGAGGGCATGCTTTGGGCGACATGCATTAGCAGCGCTCGCCGTCCTCGCCCTGGCGGGGCTTGCGGCGCGACCTGCCGCCGCCGAAGGCCTGGCGAAAGACCTGTTCGGCGCCAAAAAGCTGCCGGCCGTGGCTGCGCCGCAATCGATCGGCTTTTATTCCAAGGGCTGCTTTGCCGGCGGCGTCGCCATCCCCATGGACGGCCCGAAATGGGAGGTGATGCGGCCTTCGCGCAACCGTCGCTGGGGCCATCCGACGATGATCGCGCTGATCGAGAAACTGTCGCGCGACGCCGCGGCCGACGGTTGGCCCGGCCTGCTGGTCGGCGACATTTCGCAGCCGCGCGGCGGCCCGATGCTGACCGGCCATGCCTCGCACCAGATCGGCCTCGACGCCGACATCTGGCTGACGCCGATGCCCGACCGCAAGCTTTCGATCGACCAGCGCGAAAATATGAGCGCCACCTTGCTTGTCGATGAAAAGACCCATCTGGTGAAGGATGCGCTCTGGGTGCCGGCGCATATGCGGCTCCTAAAGCGCGCGGCAAGCTACGCGGAAGTCGAGCGCATCCTGGTCAATCCCGGCATCAAGAAGAAGCTCTGCGACACGGTGAAAGGCGACCGCGCATGGCTGCGCAAGGTCAGGCCGTTCTGGGGCCACGACTATCACTTCCACATCCGCATCGGCTGCCAGCCCGGCTCGCCCAATTGCAAAGCACAGGAAAACACGGCGCCCGGCGACGGCTGCGACCAGTCTCTGGCATGGTGGTTCACCGAGGAACCGTGGCGCCCCAACAAAAACCCGGACAGGCCGAAAGCGCGCGACGTGATGACGATGGCGAGCCTGCCCGCGGCATGCCAGGCGGTGCTCGACGGGCCCGATCCGGCTTCGGCGGAGGCGGTCACCTTTTATGGCGACGGCGTGCCGGTCGCGGCTGCACCCACTCTCACGGTGGCCCCGGCGCCGGCGCGGGCATCCGCAAGCGGCGCGGCAGCGCTTCCGGCCTCGATCAACGCCTTCGCGGCTACACCCGAGATCGGCATTCCATTGCCGCGACCGCGGCCGGGGAACTGATGCCAGGATAATCGCCTCGGCTTCCACTGATGTTGGAGACGACCAACTGTTGGGTCGGCGCCGCCCCTCATTGCCCTGCCGGGCATTTCTCCCCGTATAGTGACGGGAGAAAGGGCTGGCCGCGGCCTTGGCGCCGTTCTTGCAGAGTTGGAGATTAGCGGAACCATCGATGAAAGCGCCCCCTTTCCCCGTCACTATACGGGGAGAGGATGCCGGCAGGCAGGTGAGGTGCAGCGCCAACGCTGAATAGGGCTAGCACGAAATTCGGACCTGAGGTGATTGCTCCGGAACTGACTCTGAAGCGACTTTCCCTTTTCCAGGTCATGCGCTAGTCAACGAAAGAACAGCGGAACGCCACTGGGAACCGGGACGGACAAGAGCATGCCAGGCGACGACGACACAGCGCTGCAGTTTCCGGTCCTGATCGGCGACATAGGCGGCACCAATGCGCGCTTTTCGATCGTGCTCGACGCGAACTCGGAACCAACCGAGCCGCAGATCGTCCAGACGGCCAACTTCAACACCATCGACGACGCGATCCAGGCAGCGGTGCTCGACCGCTCGCCGGTCCGGCCCAACTCCGCCGTGCTGGCGGTGGCCGGCCCGGTCGACAGCGACGAGATCCCGCTCACCAATTGCCCGTGGATCGTCAAGCCGAGAAAGATGTTTGCCAGCCTCGGCCTCAGCGACGTCGTGGTGCTCAATGATTTCGAGGCGCAGGCGCTGGCTGTCGTGGCGCTTGGCGAAGAGCATATGGAAAAGATCGGCGGCGATGCGCCGGAGCCCAATGCCGGACGGGTGGTGCTCGGTCCCGGAACCGGGCTTGGCGTCGCCGGCCTGGTCCACGCGCTGAACCATTGGATTCCGGTGCCCGGTGAGGGAGGGCACATGGATATCGGGCCGCGCTCGCCGCGCGATTTCCAGGTCTTTCCGCATATCGAGAAGCTCGAGGGCAGAATCTCCGGCGAACAGATCCTGTCCGGACGCGGCCTGGTCAATGCCTACCGGGCGGTGGCCAAGGCGGACGGCAAGCCGGCGCCCTTCACCACGCCGGCCGAGGTCACCGCGGCGGCACTGGCGAAGTCAGATCCGGTGGCCGAGGAAGCGCTGTCGATGTTCGTCACCTGCCTGGGGCGCACAGCCGGCGACCTTGCGCTGGTGTTCATGAGCCGCGGCGGCGTCTTCCTGACCGGCGGCATCGCCCAGAAAATCCTGCCGGCGCTGAAAACGGGCGAGTTCCGCGCCGCCTTCGAGGACAAGGCGCCGCATAGCGAGATGATGCGCACCATGCCCGTCTATGTGATCACCCATCCGCTGGCAGCGCTTTCCGGTCTTGCCGCCTATGCCAGAAACCCGTCGCTGTTCGGCGTCCAGACGGCGGGGCGACGCTGGCGGGCTTAAGTGACGCCCTGAGCCGCGGCGAAGTTTTGCCTACCTCGGCCATAGGCAAGCCGCCACCGGGGCGCTAAGAGGATTGCCGAATTAGCCCGGCCGCGAGGCCGAACCGACATCACGGAACGATCCCGACTTTGAACCAGTCGCCCAAACATCAAGCGGAAGCCCGGCACCAAGCCAAAGCCCGGCCCGGCGAGATCGTGGCGGTGGTCCGCCGCATCATCGCCGAGAACAGCCACGAGTACCGCTGGTATTATGCTCTGGCCGTTCTGTGCCTGGTGATAGTTGCGGCTACGACTGCCTTCACCGCCTGGATCATGAAGGACGTCGTCGACCAGATATTCTACGAACAGCGCGGCGATCTCATCGCGCTGATCTGCTTGTTGATCCTGGGCGCATTCATGCTGCGCGGGCTGGCCACTTACGGCCAGGCGGTGACGCTGGCCAGGATCGGCAACAATCTGGTGGCGCGCTACCAGCGCCGCATCTTCGCTCATCTGATGAAGCTCGGCGTCGGTTTCTTCAACGACACGCGCTCGGGGCGGCTGGCCGCCCAGATCAACGAGAACGTCAACGGCATCCGCGACCTGCTCTCGATGACGCTGACGTCATTGGCACGCGACGCCGTATCGCTGGTCGCGCTGATCGGCGTCATGATCTGGCAGGATCCGATGCTGTCCCTGATGTCGCTGCTGGTCGGGCCGCCGCTGATCTACACGGTCGTCTACCTGACCCGCAGAATACGACGCGCCACGCGCGAAGCGGTGCAGATCAACTCGCGGCTGATCGGCGCCATGCAGGAAGCAACGCAAGGCATCGCCATCGTCAAGGCGTTCACGCTGGAAGACGAGCTGTCGCGTCGCATCAGCGATCTTGTCACCGGCGCCGAGCAGCGGGCAAACCGCATCGCGCGCGTGTCGGAACGGTTGACGCCGATCTCGGACATGCTGGCCGGCTTCGCCGTCGCCGGCGTCATCGCCTATTCCGGCTACCGGGCAGCCGTCAGCGGCCAGCCGCCTGGCGCGGTCTTTTCCTTCATCACGGCACTGATGCTCGCCTACGACCCGGCCCGGCGGCTGGCGCGCATGCAGGTCGGCATGGAACGGGCGCTGGTCAATGCGCGCATGATCTACGAGCTGCTCGACCTCGAGCCGCAACAGGGCGACGCGCCCGGAGCGGTCGAAGCGAAGATCACCAGGGGCGAGGTGCGCTTCAACAATGTGTCGTTCGGCTATGTCGCCGACGCGCCGGTGCTGCAGGAGCTCAGCTTCGTCGCCGCTGCCGGCAAGATGACGGCCATCGTCGGCGCCTCGGGCGCCGGCAAGTCGACGCTGGTGGCGCTGCTGCAGCGCTTCCATGATGTCGAAGCGGGTAGCATCGAGGTCGACGGCCAGGACATTTTAGAGATGACCAAGCAGTCGCTGCGCAGCTCCATCGCCTATGTCTCGCAGCAGCCCTATCTGTTCGAAGGCACCATTCGCGACAACATCCGCTACGGGCGGCTCGCCGCCAGCGACGCCGAGATCGAACTGGCCGCGCAGCAAGCCGGGGCCGACGGCTTCATCCGCCAGCAGCCGCAAGGCTATGACACCCCTGTCGGTGAAGGCGGCGTGACGCTGTCGGGCGGCCAGCGCCAGCGTCTGTCGATCGCCCGCGCCATCGTGCGGCAGGCGCCGATCCTGCTGCTCGACGAGGCGACCTCGGCGCTCGACAACGAGGCGGAAGCGCGCGTCCAGCAGGCGCTGACCCAGGTGACGGAAGGGCGCACGACCATCGTCATCGCGCATCGGCTGTCGACCGTGGTCAATGCCGACCACATCGTCGTCATGGAACAGGGGCGGCTGGTCGAGCAAGGCACGCATGCCTCGCTGATGGCCGACCCGCACAGCGTCTATGCCCGCTTTCACCGGGTGCAGGGCAACAAGGGGCTGGGGCTTGTCGACGACGGCAAGCCAATCCAAACTTCGGTGCGCCGCGCGAAAAAGGCGGTCGGGAGAACTTTATGAGCGGTGCGGCCACAAACGATCCCCCCGTCAATGAAATGGGCCTGGTGGTGGTCGGCGCGGCCGGCCGGATGGGCCAGGCGCTGATCCGCGCCATTCACACGATACCGGGCGCACGCGTCGCCGGCGCGATCGAGCGGGCCGGCTCGCCACATCTCGGCAAGGATGCCGGCGAGCTTGCCGGCATCGGCAATATCGGCGTGGCGATCGGCGACGACCCGCTGCCGGCCTTCGCCAAGGCCGACGGCGTGCTCGATTTCACGAGCCCGGCAGCGACGGTCGAATTCGCCGGCTACGCGGCGCAGGCGCGCATCGTCCATGTCATCGGCACCACCGGCTGCTCCGCGGACGACAATGCCAAGATAAAGGCGGCGGCGCGCCACGCGACGGTGGTCAAGTCAGGCAATATGAGCCTCGGCGTCAATCTGCTGGCGGTGCTGGTCGAGCAGGCGGCGCGCGCGCTCGACGCCGATGATTTCGACATCGAGATCCTGGAAATGCATCACCGGCACAAGGTCGACGCGCCGTCGGGCACGGCGCTGCTGCTCGGCGAAGCCGCTGCCGTCGGGCGCGGCATCGATCTTGACGGGAACAGCGTGCGGTCGCGCGACGGCCACACCGGCGTGCGAAAGACCGGCTCGATCGGTTTTGCCACGCTGCGCGGCGGCTCGGTGGTCGGCGACCACTCCGTGGTGCTGGCCGGCACCGGCGAGCGCATCACGCTCGCCCATCACGCCGAGGACCGGGCGATCTTCGCTCGCGGCGCGGTCAAGGCCGCACTGTGGGCGCGCGGCAGGAAGCCGGGACTGTATTCGATGCGGGACGTGCTCGGACTCGCCTGAGACGATCTGATCCACAAACTGAAGGAGCAAAAATGTCGGGAACTCTCGTGCTCGTGCGCCATGGCCAGAGCGAATGGAACCTGAAGAACCTCTTCACCGGCTGGCGCGACGTTGACCTGACCGAGCTGGGCCACGCCGAGGCCAAGGAGGCGGGCGCCAAGCTGAAGGCGCGCGGCCTGAAATTCGACATCGCCTTCACGTCGTCGCTGATCAGGGCGCAGAAGACCTGCCAGCACATTCTCGACGCGGTCGGCCAGAGCGATCTCGAGACCATCCGCGACCAGGCGCTGAACGAGCGCGACTATGGCGACCTCTCCGGCCTCAACAAGGACGATGCGCGCAAGAAATGGGGCGAGGAGCAGGTGCATGTCTGGCGCCGCTCCTACGACGTGCCGCCGCCCGGCGGCGAAAGCCTGAAGGACACCGGCGCGCGCGTCTGGCCCTATTATCTGCACGACCTGCAGCCGCATGTGCTGCGCGGCGGCACCGTGCTGGTGGCGGCGCACGGCAATTCGCTGCGTGCGCTGATCATGGCGCTGGACGGCAAGTCGGGCGAGGAGATCGTCAAACTGGAGCTCGGCACCGGCGTGCCGGTCATCTACAAGCTCAACGCCGATTCGACCGTGGCATCCAAGGAAGTGCTGGAGAACTGAGCCGGCGAGTGCGTTTCAAAAAAGCGCGTTGACACTCACCGTTTGCCCGCCTAAAGAGCCCGCACCAGCCCAGATGGCGGAATTGGTAGACGCGCACGGTTCAGGTCCGTGTTCCGCAAGGAGTGGAGGTTCGAGTCCTCTTCTGGGCACCAAATCCCTTTGTAAGTTCTTGATTTCCCGGAAACTGCGGTTTCCGGGCCGTCGGCTGCACATGACCTTGCGAATGACCTCACCCAACAAGGTGTCCTAGCACGCCCTACAGTTCGTAAGGCGTGTGCCCGCGGACAACTTGAAAGTTGGCGCGCGACCTCCGGTTGTAAGCATCTTCCCATACGGAATGTCATCGAGTAGCGTGCAGAGGCGGCATGTGACGGCGCTCTCTTTGGCGAATGCATTGTCGCACCTTCAGCAGTTGCCGTCGGCAGATGGGGCTGCTGTCACAACCCGGTGCTTGCCGTGACAGATTGTTCCCGTCCCGGTTCATTTCAGCGCCGAAGCGAGGGGGAAGAAATGCACGACCGATTTCGGCAGTGCCTGCGGAAAATGTCGCTGGCGGCATTGACGATGCTGGCGATCCCGGCCCAAGCGGCTGATCTCGTCATTGCAATGCCGAACTGGCCGTCGGGCCAGGCGACGGCAAACATTCTCAAGGTCAGCCTGAAGGAAAATTTCGGGCTCGATGCCGATGTGCGCGAGATGGGGACGCTTATTGCCTTTGCCGGCCTCGATTCGGGCGAGGTGGATATTCATCCCGAAATGTGGCTGCCCAACCTCGACAATCTGGTGAAGAAGTATGTGGACGATGCCGGCACGGTTGCCATCAGTCCCATCGGTGTGCCGGCATGGCAAGGCATATGCGCAACCCGCGAAACCGCCGACAAATTTGGCATTCGCGACATTTCGGACCTCACCGACCCGCGCAAAACTGCCGCGTTGGACACTGATCGGGACGGACATGGGGAACTGTGGATTGGCGCGGAGGGTTGGTCCTCGACGGCTATCGAGCGTGTCCGCGCCAACAGCTATGGCTATGCCAAGACAATGACATTGCTGGAGACGCCGGAGGATGTCGGAATGGCGGCTGTCGATGCCGCGGTCGCCACGGCTCATCCGATGGTGTTTGCCTGCTATGCACCGCATCACGTGTTTGAGCTGCACGACATTGTCCGGCTTACCGAGCCGCCTTTTGACCCGGCAAAGTGGAAGATCGTGCTGCCTTCCGAGGACCCGCTCTGGGTCTCGAAGTCCAGCGCGCCAGTGTCATGGGATACCGCACATTTCCATATCGCTTACGCCACCTCACTGCGCAAAAAATATCCGAAGGTGGTCGAGTTCCTGGAACGGGTCGCGCTCAAGCCCGAAGACGCCGCGAAGATGAGTTATGCGCTCCAAGTGGAGCGTCAGGATCCTTACGAGTACGCCAAACAATGGGTTGCTGCACAGGGCGCTCGGGTGAACGGGTGGGCAAATCCATGAACGGCAAGCTGATGATCGCGGGACGCGCCATTCTCCAGCGGCGCTCCCTGACGGCAATTGTCGCGGCAGCGTTCGGTCTTGTCGCAGTGGCGGCGCTGGCTGCGGGAACACAGGTTTTCGATCCGAAAACCCGCAAATGGGTGGACTACGACCGCACCAAGGCACGCAAATACTATGCCGCGCACAATGAAGTGCCGGAGGCGTTTCGGCCGCAGATGGTCAAGTTCCGCACCGCGGAAGTGCCCGGCACGATCATCATCGATGGCAACCAGCATTTTCTCTATCTTGTGCAGCCGGGTCAGCGGGCCATGCGCTACGGTATCGGCGTCGGCCGGGAGGGATTTGGATGGGCCGGAATCGTGCGCGTCGGCCGCATGGCGGAATGGCCGACCTGGACACCCCCGGCCGAAATGATCGCTCGTGATCCGAATGCGGTCAAACATGCGGGAGGCATGCCGGGAGGACCGGACAACCCGCTCGGCGCCAGGGCGCTCTATCTGTATGAGCGCGACCAGGACACGATCTACCGGATACACGGCACTCCGGAGCCCTGGACGATCGGGCTCGACGTGTCATCGGGGTGCATCCGGATGAGGAACGACGACATCACCGATCTCGCATCGCGCGTCAAGGTTGGAGCCAAGGTCATCGTTCTCATGCAGGGGGCGGCACTTTACAAGGGTGTGTAAGGCCGGGAAGCGGCATTCGGAGAGGGACCAAGCAATGTCGGCAAAACATGCAGTGAGAACGTCGATCCGGGCAACAACAATTGGATTTTTGGTGGGAACACTGAGCGCTTGTGTCAGCGCCCCGCCGCCGCCTCCCCAGGAACAGATGTCCAGGACCAAGGTCGAGACGGCCCCGGCGGACCTTCAGCTTCTTTGCGCCGACGCGGCCGCCAAGGCGAGCGGCGTCGACAGCACGAAGATACTTCCGGTTTCGTCGAGCAAGATCGATCCCCAAACCTATCAGGTCGAGCTCGATGCCGGCGGCAAGAAGACAAGCTGCCTTGTCGATACCGAAGGCAATGTCAAATCGGTTCAGCCTGCCTGATCCGCTCTGGTCGAGGAATTTTGGGCGATCTGACGATTGCCGCGAAGCTGCCGTCGACTTCGGACGTGAGGTGGTGGCGATCAGCCGTGATGAAAGGCTCAGAAACCTCGAGAAAAAACCGGCCGACCGCAGCTTGCCTCAACCCGGCGGCATCATCGTGATTGGCAGGTTCGGGCATCCGCTGTACCATTCCTATGCCGGTCGTCGACGTGGCGTGTTCCGGCGAGGGAGAAACGTCCATGTTACGATCAATTTCGCTTGCGGTTTTCCTGGCGGTCGTTCCTGCGACAGCCTTTGCAAATTCGTGCCCGACCATCATGGCCGCGATCGACGCGGCGTTGCCGACCGCCACCCTCTCCGAGGCCGATATGACCAAAGTCAAGGAACTGCGCGCCCAAGGCGAGACATTGCACGCCGCCGGCGATCATGCAGGGTCAGAGGCCGCGCTCAACCAAGCCAAGACGATGCTCGGCATATAGCTGCGACGAACGCGGCTTTGCTGGCCGATCTTCTTGGCCGATTGCCGGGCTTTTGTTCGGCTGTCGACCGGTTAGAGCAATTCCAGGAAAAGTGTGAAGCGGTTTTCCGTCCGGAATTGCGCAAAAACAAAGAGATAGAGCGGTTCGGCGTTTCCGTGAAACGATGAAGCGCTCTAGGCATCGCGGCCTTGACCGGTTGAAACAGGCCGGGGCAGGAGTGGATCAGCCCAGTCCGATGCGCTTGGCGCCTTGCCGGAACACGGCTGCAGCGTCTTGCGAAGAACAGCGGAAAAATTTCGTGCCTCGTCAAGCCGTCCCGCCAGCGCAAGGCAGTGCGCCGCGATCGCCAGTCAGTTGCTTGGCAATCCAAAAAGCCTTCCGGCGGGCACGACGTCATTGATCCCGGCAAGCCGCAGACAATGCCAGGCCATGGCGTGGTTGCTGGACGTGACCGGCACGCCGATGCGCTGCTCGAGCCCGGCGGCCGCTTCGGCGATGCGCAGGCTGGTGCATGATATGAAGACCGCATCCACCCCCGGCGTGGCAGCCATCCGCTCGGCCGCGGCTTCGATCGATGTGGCCGAGATGCGGGCGGCGTCGCGATCGTCGCGCCGGTCGAAGGTCGCGACGGCTGATATGTCGACGCCGCGCCCGCTGAAATAGGCAACGAGGTTTTCATTGATCTGCGGCGCGTAGGGCGTCAGCAGGCCGATGCCTTTGACGTCGAGAGCCTTGAACGCCGCGAGCGCGGCGGTGACGGGTGTGGTGCAGGCGACATTTGGCCGTGCCTTCCTGATCTCCGCGAAAACCGCCTCTTCGCCGAGCGTCATCGTCGCCGAGGTACAGCCGAAGGCAACGACGTCCAGGGGAATGCTCGGCAAGATGAGGTCGACGGCCGGCGCGATCCTGGGACCGATGGCGCGCAAGGTCTCGGTCGTTATGTCGTTGTCGCTGAACACGCGGGATTCGTAGAAGGCGACACCGGACTGGCGCACGAGCGCGCGGAATTCATGCTCCAGGGTCTGATCCGTTGCCAGCACCACAAGGCCGATCGCCGCGCGCGACGCCAGACCGCCGTCGAGTTCCGATGGCAGCACGCCGAGATCAATCGGCCCGGAAGACGCAAGGCGCGTGGCGGCGAGGTCGGCAGACATGACGTTGTTGAGAGACATAGCGTTGTCGAAAGACATGGCGTTCCCTTTCAAAGTCGGTTCAAAGACCATTCATTGGAATGGCCGGCGTCCGGCCGGCGATCAGATCGGCGGTGATCCGGGCCGACCCGTGCGACATGGTCCAGCCGATGTGACCATGCCCGGTGTTGAGGAAGAGGTTGCGCAAGCGTTGCCGTCCGAAGGCGGGAAGATTGTTCGGCGTCATGGGCCTCAGACCCGCCCACATTTCCGCGCGATGGTAGTCGGCGCCCTCGGGGTAGAGGTCCTCGGCAACCCCTTTCATGAAGGCGAAATCGGCGGGCTTATGGCTGGTGTCGTAGCCGGCGAACTCCGCCGTTGCGGTGACGCGGATACGGTCGCCGAAGCGCGAGATGGCAACCAGATTGTGCTCGTCGACGGAGGCGATGGTCGGCGGCAGCGGACGATTGCCGATCGGGATCGTCAGCGAATAGCCCTTGATCGGGTAGATCGGCAGTCGAATGCCGATCTTTCTTGCCAGAACAGGACTGTGGCTCCCGAGCGCAAGCACATAGGCATCACCCTTGAAAGGCTCCTTGTCGGTGAGCACCTGCGCGACAGCGTCGCCGGTCGTTTCGATACCGGTGATCTTCGTGCCTGTGTGGATGGCGCCGCCGCGGGCGATAATCTTGGCGGCGAGGGCCCTGGTGAACTTTGCCGGGTCGCCGGTCTCGTCGGTCGGGCAATAGATGCCGCCGGCAATCTTGTCCTTGGCGGACGCCAGAGACGGATCGAGCGCGACGACCGCGTCTCGGTCGAGCACCTTGATCTCTTGTCCGTCCGACTGCAGCAGCTTCATATGCTCGACACCATTGTCGAGCGCTTGCTGGCTGCGGTGGAAATAGACGATGCCGCGATCGTTACGGTCGTAGTCGATTTGCTCGTCGGCAACGACCTCGCGCAGCACTGCCTGCGAGTAGGCGGCGAGGCGATGCTTGAGCAGCGTGTTGCGCCGCGCCTTGGCGGCCGTGCATTCCATGAGAAACAACCAGGACCACGTATAGAGCCGCGGATCCGCCGAGAACTTGAAGCGCAGCGCCTGGTCCTTGAGCACCAGCGATTTCAGCAAGGTTATCGGCGCCCTGGGGGACGACCAGACAAAGGAATGGCCTGGCGCGATCATACCGGCATTGCCCCAACTCGTTTCAGCGGCGACCTGCGCATTGCGTTCAATGAGCGCGACGTCGTGACCGTCGTTTTGCAGTTGATAGGCTGTCGTGACACCAACGACGCCGCCACCCAGCACCACTATGCGCATGACGCCTCCGGAAATCACAAAGTGAGTACACTTTAGAAGGTTGGTTGGAATTCACAAGAGGCCTGAAGAGATGGGCGAGGCGACGAAGCTGCCGATCTCCCCCCATGCGGCCCCATGCGGGGGAGATCGGCTGTTCCGCCGCTCACGCTCGTTCCGCCTCGCTGTGTTCCTCTTCCCCGCTCTCCGCGATGGTCCTCCTACGCGGTAGTGCCGAAAAAGATCCGCGCTAAGCCACGCGCGGCCACCTCCATTGCATGCGCCGAACTCAGCGTGATGTGCTTTTCGACCAGGGCTGCCCCGCCCGCGGCATCGCGACGGCGCAGGGCATCAATGATCGCCTCATGCTCCTGGTAGCTGTGGCTGCGGCGCGGCATGGACTCCAGATCGATGCGCCGGAAAAAGCGAATCCGCGAACATAGGCCCTCGAGCGCATTGACCATCTGCGCATTCTTCGACAATTGCGTCAGGGCCATGTGGAAACTTTCATCGGCAACGGCAACCTTCGCCCACGACCCTTCACCCTTCAGGCTGCTATGCTTGGTCCATGCGTCGACCGTCGCCTGGATCTCGGTGTCCGTTGCCCGCTCACAGGCCAGGACGAATGCGGCCCGCTCGATCGCCGCGCGGAGTTCGTAGAGATCGCGCACGGCTTCCGGCGTGAGTTCGCGGGCATAGAATCCCTTGTTCGGAACGGACGCCACGAAGCCGTCGCGCTGCAATCTGTTGAGAGCCGCGCGCACCGGCGTGCGACTTACGCCAAGTTCAGTCGCGAGTTCGACCTCGTTGATCTTCTCTCCCGGCCGGAAACGATAGTCGATCGCGAATTCCTTGATCGCCGCGTAGACCCGATCGACACTGTCCGCAGCGCGGACGATGCGCTCTCGCTCCTTTGCGCGCGTTTGGACTTTTACCCCGTTATTGACGTCATTCCTGGGGTTCGTTGTCATCCTGTCCTCATGCCTCCGCACGCAGCTGAAGCACGCGTCTGAAGAGGCCCATGCGACGCGCTTTATTTTTTTGTATGCATGTCATTACCCCTTTTTGGCGACATGCATTAGCCTCCCGAGAAGGTCAGCTCCGATAAGATACATAGCTGAGTCGTAAAGTGCACTCAGTTATCCGCACCGAGAGGGGCCCGGGCGAGGATCGCGGCCACGATCGGTTGTAGTGTCAGACGGAGGCATGGCTCGGGCTCATTCGCTTCACAAGCACCATCCCGACCTGGGATGGATCAGCCCAGCCCAATCCTTCTCGCCCCTTGCCGGAACATGGCCTCGGCGCCCGGCTCGAAGCGGAAGGTGCCGATAAAATCATCGGCGCAGTAGTTCGGCAGCGTCTTGCGCAGCGCGGCGGAAAAGTTTCGCGCTTCGTCAAGCCGTCCCGCCAGCGCGAGGCAGTGGGCCGCGATCGCCAGGATGATGGCATGGGCATTGGGACGGGCGGCGGCTTTCAGCGCCCATTCGGCAGCCTCGTCGAACTGGCCGAGCCGGACATGCGCCATCGCCCTGGCCCCCAGCATGCCGAACAGCAGCGGATCGAACGGGCTCAGATGGCGCGAATGGTCGGATGAACCGATCGCCGCTTTTGGGTCACCCGACTGCGAGTGTACAAACGAAAGTGCGTAGTGGCCAAGCGCGAAGTTCGGGCTGAGGTCGACGGCCCGCTCCAACTCGATGAGGGATCCGTCCTGCTCGCCGCGCAGCCACAGAGCCCGGCCCATGGCCCAGTGGGCGGCCGGATTGTGGTCATCGACCAGAAGACTTTGGCCGGCGGTTTCGAAGGCCAGCGCGCTTTCCCTGTCGCGGTCTCCCCAGCGCTGAAAGGCGTTTTGCCAATGGGTGAAGGACAGGCCGGCATAGGCACGGGCGAAGGTCGGATCGAGCTTCAGGGCCATGCCGAAGAAATGCCGGGCCTGTTCGTTTTCCGTGCGGGTGAAGCGATACATGTGCCAGAGGCCGCGATGGTAAGCCTCCCAGGCATTCAGCGAGTTGGGCGCTTTCAGCAAGGCGCGGTTGCGCTCGACCATCTCGATTTCGGCCGAGATCGACGAGACAATGCTGTTGCCGATATCGTCGAGGACGGCAAAGATATCGTCGGGCTTGCGCTCGAACGTCTCGGCCCAGACGATCCTGACCGTGCGAACCTCGACAAGTTCGACTGAGACCACGACGCGGCCTGCCTGGCTGCGCACGGTGCCGGTGGCGACATAGTCGACGTTAAGCCGCCGGCCGGCGTCTTCGGGCGCGATGTTTTTTTCCGCCAGCGCAAAGACCGAGCCGCGGGCGATGACGAAGAAGTCCCTGAGCTTGGCCAAACGGGTGATGATGTCGTGGGTGAGGCCATCGGCTAATCCACCGCGAGAGGGGCCACCGCGAGCACTGCCGATGCCGGCTTCCTCGATGAAAGGCATCACGGCAAGCGAAGCCTTCTGCGATGCAGCAGTATCGGGATGGGGAAGCACAATCGACGCCTGGGGGGCCGCGGGCAGAAGTGCCGGTCGCGCCCAGAGCGTCGCGGCAGTTCGTTCGCTGCGGATCGTCCGCCATGCCTCACGAACGGGACTGAAATCCAGATCCTCCGAAGCAAACAGCTGCTCCGCGGAAGCGAGATGTTCCTCGCACGCGCCGATCTGGCCGCGCCGTGCAAGCCCTGCCAGAAGAGCCGCATGCGCGCGCCCGTCGAACGGATTAAGTTCCACCCACTTTTCCAGATGCGGAGAGGTTTCGTCGGCATCTGCCGGGAGATTGTTGACGAGATGTTCCAGGATGGCGGCATGGCATGATCTGAACCGGCGGCGTTGCGCGATCAGCCAGCTGTTGAAATGCGGGCTGCGGTCGATCTCCAGCCCGTCGAGGAAATCGCCGACGAACAGGCCGGACAAGACCTGCAGCCGCTCCAGATCGAGCGTCTCGATTCCATCAGCGGCGGCCGAGGCAATATCGATCGCGTCGACGAGACTGCCGCTGAGATCAAGCGCGACCGTATCGCCAGACGTCTCGATCCTGGCGGGGTCGTCGAGAATGCTTCTGAGCTTGCTGAGGCACCAGCGAAGCTCGCCCCTCGGATCGTTCGGCACGTCCCACAAGAGCTCGCACAGACGGCTGCGTCCGACGGCATGCGGCGCTAGCGCCAGATAGGCGAAGAGCGCGCGCAGCTTGCGCGATGCCGGCAGTTGCACGACGGCACCGTCGCGCATGATCGTCAGCGGCCCGAGCAGCCGCACGGACAGCCCGGCCGTTGCGCCGCCCAGGCTCGATCGAGCGGATTCCACGTGCGTTTCCACGCTTGCTCCCACGCTGGCCTATCGCCCTCTGCTTTATCACTGAAAGCGATAGAGTGCATCCGGCAACGAATTTTCCGCGCCGGACGCCGGCATTGCCGCCTTTCCGGGCAGCATTGCCGCCACAGGCACCGTACCGCGGCAAGGTCTCGAAACCTCGCCGCCCACGCCGCCGGTTTGTAACCGGCTCGTGACGACAACTCGTGACAATAACAAAAAGAGGAGAACAGCCATGTTGTATCAGCAAAAAATCAGGACCACGGCCGGCCGCGGCCGCCTGTTCGACAGCATTCTCGATACGGTCGGCGATACGCCGGTGATCAGGATCAACAATCTCGGCCCCGATGGTGTGACGATCTATGTGAAGGCCGAATTCTTCAATCCGGCGGCGTCGGTGAAGGACCGGCTGGCGCTCAACATCATCGAAGAAGGCGAGCGCAGCGGCGCCCTGAAGCCGGGCCAGACGGTCGTCGAGGCGACCAGCGGCAACACCGGCATCGGGCTGGCCATGGTCTGCGCCCAGAAGGGCTATCCGCTGGTGGTGACGATGGCCGACAGTTTCTCCATCGAGCGCCGCAAGCTGATGCGCATGCTGGGCGCCAAGGTGGTGCTGACGCCGCGCGCCCAGAAGGGTTTTGGCATGTACAACAAGGCGGTGGAACTGGCCGAGGCCAATGGCTGGTTCCTTGCCCGCCAGTTCGAGACCAAGGCCAATGCCGCCATTCACGAGGCGACGACGGCGCGCGAAATCATCAACGATTTCGCCGGATCGCGGCTCGACTGCTTCGTCACCGGTTACGGAACCGGCGGCACCGTCGTCGGTGTCGGGCGCGTGCTGCGCCGCGAGCGCCCGGAGACGCGGATCGTGCTGGCCGAGCCCGCCAACGCCCAGCTCATCGGCAGCGGCAAGGCACAGGAGCGCGGCGCCGACGGTGGGCCCGCCGCCAGCCATCCGGCGTTCGAGCCGCACCCGATCCAGGGCTGGACCCCCGACTTCATTCCCAACGTGCTGCAGGAGGCGGTCGACGCCAGCCTCTATGACGAGGTCGTGCCTGTTCCCGGCCCCGAAGGCATCAAATGGGCCAAGGCGCTGGCGCAAAAGGAAGGGATTTTCACCGGCATCTCCGGCGGAGCCACTTTTGCCGTGGCACGCCAGATCGCGGAAAAAGCCGCACCCGGCTCGGTGATCCTGTGCATGCTTCCCGACACCGGCGAACGCTACATGACGACGCCGCTGTTCGACGGCATCGAAGCCGAGATGGACGCGGAGGAGACGGCCCTTTCGCGCTCGACGCCGGGCTGCCAGTTCCCGGCCGAGTAGCGGGAGAGGGAGAAACCACCATGGACGCGACGCCAAAATCCTCCGGCATGGCTTTCGAAGAAACGCTCGACATGCGCCGCCTGCAGCAGGGGAAGTGCGTGCCAATCGCCACCGTGTCCAGCCGGATGCTCGCCGTCACCGAGGAAATGCGCACGGTCATGGATTTTGCGCGAAACGTCCTGGAGGGCGACGGCCTGGGGCCTGATGCCTGCGATTTCATGTTCGGCAATCCGCAGGAAACGCCGTTGCGTGGATTTGTCGATGCATTGATCCGCCACGTCGAGCCACAGGATGTTCACTGGTTCGGTTATAAAAAGTACGATGCGCTGGCGCGCGAAACGGTGGCCCGCTCGCTCAGCCAGGCGCGAAGCCGGAACTACAAGCCAGACGACATTGCGATCACCGCGGGAGGGTTCGGCGCGATAGCGGCTGCGCTGCTCGCCGTGCTCGAGGTGGGAGAGGAGGTCATCTATCCGCGTCCCGGCTGGTTCGCCTATGGTGCCCAGATTCGCGGCGCGGCAGGGACACCCGTCGCCGTCGATCTAGCACCGGGAACCTATGACCTCGATCTCGAAAAGATTGAGGCAGCGATCACCCCGCGCACCCGCGTGGTGGTGGTCAACACGCCGCACAACCCGACCGGCCGCATCTTTCCCCGCGCTCAACTCGACGCGCTCGCCGACAAGCTCGCGGCCGCGTCCGAAAGATTTGGCAAGGTGATCTATCTCCTTGCCGACGAGCCCTATGCGCGACTGGTGTTTGACGGCCATGCGCATATCAGTCCGGCCGAGAGCTACCCGCACACGCTGATCGCCTATTCCTTCGGCAAGACCTTGCTCGCGCCCGGCGAGCGCCTGGGCTGGCTCGCACTCGGGGCGGACATGCCCGAGGCCGATCGCATACTATTGCGCGAGGCTGTCGACATAGCGCAGGTTTCGCACGGTTGGGCTTTTGCCGGCCGTACCCTGCAGCGGGCACTGCCTGATCTCGAGAAGCTCAGCATAGATGTCGCAGCCCTCGCGCGGCGCCGCGATCGCATGGTCGAAGGCTTGAGGGCAGCGGGATACGACCTGCCGGTGCCTGAAGGTACCTTCTATCTCATTCCACGCTCCCCAATACCGGACGACGTGGCCTTCGCGGCACGCCTCGCAACTGACGGTGTCTGGGTGCTGCCCGGCAGCGTCGCCCAATTGCCTGGACGTCTGCGGATCAGTTTGACTGCAAACGACGGCATGGTGGAGCGCTCTTTGCCCGTCTTTGCGCGAGCGATCCGGGAAGTCGCCGCCTAACTCCTGGCGAGCAGGAGCTCACACAAGGGCTTCTGGTCCATCGCTTGAGCGATGGCTGGCGGCCGTTGCAATCGACTGCTGAATGCCAAATTAATAGGTCCTGATCCTAGTCAGGGATGCTTCAGCGCATCGCAAAACCTTCGCGGTCACGCCGGAATATCTGGAATCGACGCCGCGCGGCCTCGCCTCCGGACACTGGCTGCATGATTACGGCCTGCAGACGTCACGCGGTTTCCAGGCGCTGAAGGTATGGATGGCGCTGAAGGAGCACGGCATCGAGAAGTTCGGCCGCCTGATCGACCAAAAACATCGCGCAGGGACATTATCTCAGCACGCTGATCGAGGCCGAGCCGCTGCTGGAACTCGTCGCGCCACCGAGCATCAACATCGTCTGTTTTCGCTACCGCGGCGACGAGACGTCGGGCGAGCGACAGAAGGCGCTCAACACCGAGATCATGCTGAGGCTGCAGGAAGAAGGCATCGCCGCCCTTTCGGACACGACGGTGCATGGCCAGCATTGCCTCAGGGTGGCGATCAACAATCACCGTAACCCGGCGCGAGGATCTAGACCTGCTGGTGCGGGAGACAGTGCGCCTCGGACGTGAGATATCAAGGTCCGGCGTGGCTCTCCCTTCTCCCCTTGTGGGAGAAGGGAAGACCCGCGATCACGCGTCCAGCCAAACCTTCTCGAAATGCTGCTCGAGCGACTGGTGCTGCTCACAGCCATGCACGCCCTTGCGATAAGTCCGGTACACCGAGCGCCAATAGGGCTGAGTGATGATGCCGGAGTCGCGCAAATTCTGTTCGATCTTGGCCATGATCTCCTTGCGGGCGCCGGCGTCGGGTGTGGCCAGCGCCTTGTCGAGCAAGGCGTCGAACTCCGGATTGGCGTAGGCGCTCTCGTTCCAGGCAGCGCCCGATCTGTAGGCCAGAGCCAGCACCTGGACGCCCAGCGGCCGGCCGAGCCACTCGGTGCAGGAGAAAGGATATTTGCTCCAGTCGTTCCAGAACGTCGCCGCCGGCAGCACGGTGCGTTTGACCTTCAGTCCGGCGTCGCGCATCTGCGCGGCGATGGCATCGCCGGTGTTCTTCTGCCAGTCGACATCGACGGATATCAAGTCGTATTCGTGGTCGGACTTGCCGGCCTCGGCAAGCAGCGCCTTGGCTTCGTCGACATTCCGCACGGCCGGGCCGATATCGGCATATTCGGCGTGCATCGGGCCGACATGGTGGTTCTCGGCCGGCTTGCCGCGGTCGTCCATGCCGATCTTCAGGATCGCGCTGTTGTCGACGGCGAGCTGGGCGGCCCGACGGACCCTGATGTCGTCATAAGGCGGATTGCCGACGTTGAAGCGGGCGACGATGGTCGAGCCGGTGGCAAGCTCGGAATTGCTTAGATCCATGGCGTCGGTTTGCGAAACCGTATCGGCGGCGGTTTCGTGGTTGGTGTCGATCTCGCCCGATTCAAAAGCCGAGAACATGGCGTTGGGATCGGAGCCGTAGTCGACCCATTGGATGCCGTCGAGATAGAAGTCGCCTTTCCACCACGGCTTGTCCTTGCGGCGGACCTCGGCGCCGACCTCGGCGTTCCATGCCACCAGTTCGCAAGGTCCGGTGGTGATCGCCAGTGCCTTCAGCGGATCGCCGTCGCCATCGTAGCTGCGGTGCATGATCAGCGCCGGATAATCGGTCATGCCGGCAATCAGCGATATGTCGGGCTTCGGCAAATTGAGCCGGACGGTAAAGTCATCGACACGCTCGATGCCGCCGTCGACCGGTTTCTTGGTAGCGGCGTCGACCAGCGCGCCCATGCGCTCGGCGACCGAATTGCCGGCGACGCCGGCATCGCACCAGCGCGTCAGATTGTGGACGACGTCGTCGGCGTTGAAGGTATCGCCATTCGACCAGGTGATGCCCTTGCGGACATGCAGCGTGAGCACGCGGGCGTCGTCGCTGGTCTCCCAGCTCTCGAGCAGCCACGGCTCGAAGGTGAAATCGCGGTTCCAGCGCACCAGATACTCGTTGCACTGACGGGCGACATTGGACATTTCGACGCCGTCGAAAGTGCGCGGGTCCTTCCAGCCCTTGACGTTCATGGCGACGCGCAAGACGCCGCCGCGCCTCGGCTCCTCGGCCGCCCTGGCCGGGGAGGGCGCAAGGCCGCCCAGCGCCAGCGCGCCGGCGGCGCTGACCCCAAGTGCTGCCATGGTGGCGAGATATTCGCGCCGGTTCATGCCGCCTTTCTTGAAGCCGTCGGCGACGGGCTCGGCCTGCGGATGCAACGCTCTGTCGGTCAGCATGAATTTCATCGTCGATCCTCCCTGTCGGCGCCCGGTCGACCGCTTCGCGGGGGCGGATGCGATTGCCGGGCGCCTTTGGTCATAGGCGATGATAGTGCGGGATTTACGGGCGAAGTGTTCGCATTTCCGCAGTTGTTGTGCGCTGTTCCGCAGAAGTGGAGAGGGGCTTGCACTGCTGCAGTGCGGAACTTTTCGAGACGCCGGCGGGACAGCGCCCCCCTCTGTCCTGCCGGACATCTCCCCCACTTGAGGGGAGATCGGCTGTCGTCCCGGCTTCCGCCAATTTCCAACATCGCAGCAGGAGCGCAGCGCCGAAGCTGCCATCTCCCCCCAAGTGGGGGGAGATGGCCGGCAGGCCAGAGGGGGGCGCGAAAGAACGCCAGCCTTCGAGTTAACCTGGTTCCGAGTGGCCGGTGATTCCCGCCGCCGACCGACGCGGAGATGCAGCAGAACAGCCTTCCCTACAACCAGCCGCCCTTGCCGAGCGTGGCGATGGCGGCGACGATGCGGGTGAACGCTTCGCCGGCCCGCGGCACGGTCTTGCGGGCGCGTAGAAAGCTATGCACGAGGCGCGGCTCCTCGTGCCACCAGGCACGGCCGCCGGCGGCGAGGATGCGGTCACGATAGGCCTCGCCGTCCGATGACAGCGGATCGCATTGCGCGGTGACGACGACCGTCGGCGGCAGGCCGGAGAAGTCGCTGTCGCGCAGCGGCGCGAAGGTCGGGTCGTCTGGCGACTGTGCCTTGCCGGAGCGGACCTGGCGATAGAATCCGATGTCGCTGAGCGTCAGCAGCGGCGCTTCGGCGTGCTCGACATAGGAGCCGGCGCTCTCATCGCCGCCCAGCTCCGGATAGATCAGCACCTGGCCGATTGCGTGGCGAGGATGATGGCGTGCCGCATGCGCCACCCCAGCGGCAAGATTGCCGCCGGCGCTCTCACCGCACAGCACGATCGGCAGGCCCTCTGTGTCAGCCGCCCATTCGAACACCGCCAGCGCATCGTCGAAGGCGGCCGGATGCAGATGTTCGGGCGCCAGCCGGAAGTCGGCGGACAGCACCGCAAAGCCGGTGCCGGCGCAGATCTCGGCGCAGATATCGTCATGGCTGTCGAGCCCGCCAAGCACGAAGCCGCCGCCGTGATAATAAACGACCATCGCTTGCGGTGCCTTGCCCGCCAGTTGGTAGCGCCGGATCGGGATCGCATGGTCGCCGGCGGCAACCGCGCTGTCGCTGGCTTCGACGCCTGCGGGAGTGCCCGTGTGAAACGCCCGGCACATCGCGTCATAGACCGCCCGCTGCTTGTCGACCGGCAGATCCATTTCGGGCGGATACCATGCGTTGACCCGGTCGATATAGGCCCACAGCGCCGGGTCGAGCAGCGTCGCGTATTTTCCCCGTTTTGCTGTCTCGGGCTTTTCGGCGTCGCTGACCATTGCCATCCGATCCCACCAAATCCGCTGGAAGCGTCAGAGCTCGTCGTAGAGCCGGGCCGCGTTTTCGTAGGTGAAGCGCAAAGGCACGGAACCCACGACCTGCCATGCATCGACGGTCTCGCCTGCGATCAGGCGGCAGGCGCCGTCGGTGGTGGTGACGGCGCCGCCATAGAGCCGGTTGGCAAGGTTGATGATGGCAGTCTGGTGCATCGCCGTGCTGCCGCTGCCGCAGGCATCCTTGACCAGCAGCACCCGAAAGCCTGATGACACCGCATCCCTGACGGTGGCGTCGATGCAGGCCTCGGTCCACACGCCGGCAACGACCAGCCACTCGATGCCTTCGGCCTTGAGCCGGCCGGCTGCAGGGCCTGCACCGAAGGCGCTGGCCTCAGTCTTGACCAGCATCATCTCGCCGGCGACCGGCGCCACTTCCGGACAGATCGCGGTCAGCGGATCGTCCTTGTCGGAGAAAGCCGACCTGCCATTCGCATCGACCGGATGGAACCGCCGCGCCTCCCTGGTGAGATCGACGATATAGGCCGAATGGTAGAGCAGCACATCGTTGGCCCGCGCCGCCGCCTGCAGACGCTGGACATTGGCGAGAACGCCGCCAAAACCCTCGACCAAATAGCGCCTGTCCTGCCGATGCTCCTCCTGGAGGTCGACGAACACCGCGGCCACCGTGCCGCGCTCGATCGAGACCGGGCCTTTCATTCAAACCTGCCCTTCATTCAAACCTGCTTGTCAAGAAAATCGTCCTCATAGGGAAAGCGCGACAGAAGCTCGGTGCCGGTCTCGGTGATCAGTATCTCGTCTTCGAGCTTGACACCCTCGCGTCCGCCTTTCTCGCCGATATAGCTCTCGACGCTGACCACCATGCCGGGCACGACAAAACCGTCGCGGCCATAGGTCTCGTAGTCCATGGCGTGCGCGATGAACGGCGTCTCGCCATGCATGCCGACGCCGTGCATGACAGAGGTATAGCGCTGGTCGACGAAGCGGTCCGGGATCTTCCAAGCCTTTTCAGCAATCTCGCGAAACGCCATGCCGGGTTTCACGATCGAGATGTTGTGCTGAACCTGGTCGTGGGCCATGCGGTAGAGCGATTTCTGATAATCCGTCGGCTTGCCCGGCCCGCAGCGGAAGGTGCGCGAGAAGTCCGAATAATAGCCGTAGCAGCCGATCGTATCGGTATCCAGCGCCAAAAGTTCGCCCGGCCTGATCTTGCGGCCGCTCGCCTCGTTGAACCACGGGTTGGTGCGCTGGCCGGAGGTCAAGAGCCGGGTTTCGATGAACTCGCCGCCTTGACGGATCACCTCGTGATACATGATGGCGAACAGATCGTTCTCGGAAACGCCGGGCTTGATCGCCTCGCGCACCGCGTAGACGGCGGCCTCGGCGCCGGCCATCGACACCTGCAGGCATTTTACTTCTTCGGGCGTCTTGACCGCCCGCACGGCGAGGATTTCGCCTTGGCAATCCCTGACCTCGCAGCCGCGCTTTTCCAGCGCCAGCGCCTGCAGATGGCCGCAGCGGTCGAGGCCGAGCTTCATCGAGCCGCCGCCATGCGCCTTGAGCAGTTCTGCGATCTCGTCGGCGAAGGGACCCGCTGTTTCGTCGTCGCGGCCCGACACCGAGGACCACACCAGCTTGGAAGGACGCGCCTCGTCGATCGTGTCGAGCACCATCGAGACATGGTAGCTCTGCGGATATTCGAACAGCACGATCGGCCCTTCGGTGGGGATGAAGAAGTAGCGGGTCGAGTTGCGCAGGAAATAGCCGAACATGTTGCGCGAGCCGGTGGCGTAGCGCTGGTTATAGGGATCGAACAGCACCACGCCGCCATAGCCGGCCTCGCGCATCCAGGCGCGCAGCTTGGCGAGCCGGCCTTTGCGTAGTGCATCCGCGTCGATGAAGGACGGCTCGGTATCGGACAGCCACATGCCGCCGGCCGGATCGGCCGCCGCCGGGTGGCGCATACGGTCCTTGAAGTCGACGTCCTCGGTGCTGTCGGGGTCGAAAACGACAATGCTCATGGGTGCCTCCTGGAAACGGGGAAGATGAGCCATGCCTTGCGCAGAGGCTGTGCGGAATCCCGCAGGTGTTGTGCCGGATGCCGCTTGAAGTCGTCCGTAGCGCTCTACGGCGCCCCCCTCTGTCCTGCCGGACATCTCCCCCTCAAGGGGGGAGATCGGCCGTCATCGCCGCTTTCGCGAATTTCGCCCGTCGCAGGAGGAGCGGAGCATCGAAGCTGCCAATCTCCCCCCTTGAGGGGGAGATGCCCGGCAGGGCAGAGGGGGGCGCTGTCCCGCCAACGTCCGAGAGGACCTAGCGCCTCCGCGCCACCTTCGGCGCGTGGCCGTGCTCCTCCCGAAATGCCCGCGCAAAACTCGACATCGAGGCGAAGCCGCAGGCGAGCGCCACGTCGCGCACCATCAGCGTCGAATGCGCCAAGAGATCAGCGGCGCGCTTCAGCCGTAGGCGGCGGTAATAGCCGTTGGGCGAGATGCTGAGCTCGGAGCGGAAGTTCCGTTCGAGCTTGTCGGAGGAGACGCCGAGCTTTTCCGCCAGCGCCGCCATGCCTAGGCGCTCTTCCACCGCATCCTCCATGATGGCGATGGCCGACAGCACCAGCTCGTTCTGGACGCCGGTGCGCAAGCGCAGCGGCATCAGCTTGCGGTCGACGCTGGAGCGCAACGGGCTGTGCACGAACCATTCGGCGACGCCGGCCGCGAGCTCGGCGCCATAGTCGTTGGTGATGATCTCCAGCATCATGTCGAGGCTGCCGACGCCGCCGGCCGAGGTGAAGCGCTTGCGGTCGATGACGTAGAGATCGCGCCTCAGCTCGATGTCCGGGAACGCCTCGGTGAAGGCGGCCTGGCTTGTCCAGTGCAAGGTGCAGGCATGGCCGTCAAGCAGGCCGGCCCGCGCCAGGAAGAAGGCGGCATCCGCCACCGCGCCGATATGGGCGCCGCCGCGCAGGCTTTTGCGGATCCAGCTCACCGCATCGTCGGCGACGAGATGATCGGCATTTCCGCCCGAGCAGACGACGATGCGATCGACCTTTGGAGCCTCGCCGGCGAAAAAGCCGGGCTGGATGACGACGCCATTCGAGGCCGCGACCGGGCCTTCGGCGGCGCCGACGATGATCCAGCGGTAGCAATTTTTCTTCGCCAGCACATTGGCGGCGCGCAAAGGCTCGATCACCGAGCTGAACGCCATCATCGGAAAGCCGGGGAAGACGAGGATGGCGAAGGTGAGCGGGGTGTCGCTTGCCGTCGGTTGGCTGCGTTGTCGGTTGTTCATAGCTTCCGGAGCCAGGCAGCAAGGTGGATCAAGAAGCTACAATTCTGCCAGATGGCGCCAAGGTCAACGGAATTGAATGTAAGACACAAGATGCAGAACAAGCGCCGCTCGTTGGCGATCCTTCACGCCCCCCCTCTGTCCTGCCGGACATCTCCCCCACAAGGGGGGAGATCGGCAGCTTCGCCGTCCCGTCCGTGTTTCAGCGTTGGAGGTTGGCGAAAGCGCAAGATGACGGCCAATCTCCCCCCTCGTGGGGGAGATGCCCGGTAGGGCAGAGGGGGGCACTGTCCCGCCGACGTCTCGCAAGGTTCTTGTTGCCGCCCTCAGCTCGCCAGCGCCTGATCCAAATCCGCAATCAGATCATCGCCATCCTCGATCCCAGCGGACAACCGCACCAGCGAATCCGAAATCCCGATTTCCGCGCGTTTTCCCGCCGGGATCGAGCCGTGCGTCATCAGCGCCGGGTGCTCGATCAGGCTTTCGACGCCGCCGAGGCTCTCGGCCAGCGTGAATAGTTGCGTGTGCTCGAGGAAGCGTTTCGTGCCCGCGAGGTCGCGGTCGAGCTCGACCGTTATCATGCCGCCGAAAGCGTGCATCTGCCGCCTGGCGGTGGCGTGCTGCGGATGGCTGGGGAGGCCGGGATAGATGACGCGGCGGATGTCGGGGCGGCTTTCCAGCCAGTGCGCGATCTTCTGGCCGTTCGAAGAATGGCGCTCCATCCTGAGCGCCAGCGTCTTGAGACCGCGCAGCGCCAGAAAGCTGTCGAACGGCCCGGATATGGCGCCGATGGCGTTCTGCAGAAACTTCAGCTGGTCGGCGAGATCCTTGCTGTCGCCGACCACGGCGACGCCGCCGACCATGTCGGAATGGCCATTGAGGTATTTGGTCGTCGAGTGGACTGATATGTCGATGCCGAGTTCCAGCGGCCGTTGCAGATAGGGGCTGCAAAAGGTGTTGTCGGCGACCGAGAGCACGCCCCTGCGCTTGGCCAGTGCGGCCACCGCTTCGAGGTCGACGACACGCAGCAGCGGGTTGGTCGGCGTCTCGACCCAGAGCATTTTGGTTTCCGGGCGGATCGCCGCCTCGACCGCCGCAAGATCGGTGAAGTCGACGAAGTCGACCTGCAGGTTTGCCGAGCGTTTGCGCACCCGCTCCAGCAGCCGGAAAGTGCCGCCATAGATGTCGTCGGTGGCGACGACATGCGCGCCGGAATCGAGCAGCTCGAAAATGGTGGCGATCGCCGCCAGCCCGGAAGCGAAGGCGAAGGCATTGGTTCCGCTTTCGAGGTCGGCCACCGCGCGCTCGAAGGCAAAGCGGGTCGGATTCTGGCTGCGCGCATATTCAAAGCCCTTGTGCACGCCCGGGCTCTGCTGGCCATAGGTCGAGGTCGCATAGATCGGCACCATCACCGCGCCGGTCGTCGGGTCGTGGCTCTGGCCGCCATGGATCGTGCGCGTCGAGAAGGCCAGACGGTTCCTGCCCGATACGGTGGCTTTGATGGTCATCGGGCGCGCCTCAGATGGTTGATCAGGTCGATGCGGGTTATCAGCCCGATGAACTCGTCGCCGTCGAAGACGATGGCGACCTCGTTGCGATCGAAGACCGGCAGCAGCGCGTCGAGCGTCTGGCTGGCCTGCAGCGTGTGCAGGGTGGAGGTCATCGCCGTGCGCACAGGGGCTTTGAAGCGGTCCCAGCGGCTGTCATAGGGGCCTTCGACGTGGGCGAGGATATCGCTTTCGTCGACGATACCGACGAGCTTGCCCTCATCCAGCACCGGCAATTGCGAGACATCCGAACGGCGCATGCGGCCATAGGCGTTGAGCAGGCTTTCGTCGGGGCCGACAAACACGGTGTCGCCGGTGCGGTGCGAGCGCATCACCAGATCGCGCAGATCGCCATGCTGCTCCTGCTCGGCAAGGCCCTGCTCGGCCAGCCAGAAATCGTCGAACACTTTCGACAGATATTTGTTGCCGCTGTCGCAGACGAAGGTGACGACGCGCTTCGGCACGGTCTGCTCGCGGCAATAGCGAAGCGCGGTCGAAAGCAGCGTGCCGGACGACGAGCCGGCGAGGATGCCTTCCCTGGAAAGCAGGTCGCGGACCGCCAGCATGCTCTGCTTGTCGGTGATCGAGTAGGCCTTTTTGACCAGCGACAGATCGGCATTGGGCGGGACGAAATCCTCGCCGATGCCTTCCACGGTCCAGCTTCCGGCCTCTGTCATCTTGCCGGTCTTGATCAGCGGCGCCAGCACCGAGCCGACCGGATCGGCGAGAATCATCTCGGTTTTCGGCGAGACCTCAGCGAAATAGCGGCCAAGCCCGGTCAGCGTGCCGCCCGAGCCGACGCCGACGACCACCGCATCGACGTCACCATCGAGCTGTTGAAAGATTTCCGGGCCGGTCGTGGTTTCGTGGGCCAGCGGATTGGCGGGATTGGCGAACTGGTTGGCATAGAAGGCGCCGGGCAGCTCGGCGGCGATCTTTTCGGCCATGTCCTGATAGTATTCCGCGTGACCCTTGCCGACATCGGAACGGGTCATGCGCACTTCGGCGCCGAGCGCGCGCAGATGCTGGATTTTCTCGCGCGACATCTTGTCGGGCACGACGAGGATGATGCGGTAGCCCTTGGGGATGCCGACCTGCGCGAGGCCGAGACCGGTGTTGCCGGCGGTCGCCTCGACGATGGTGCCCCCGCGCTTCAGCTTGCCCTGTTTTTCGGCGGCGGCAATCATCGACAGCGCGATGCGGTCCTTGATCGAGCCGCCGGGATTCTGGCTTTCAAGCTTGATGAACAGCCGGCACTTGCCGATATCGAATTTGGTCAGCTCGACGACCGGCGTCTGCCCGATCAGATCGAGAACCGATGCATAGGGCGGACGCAGGCGGGACAGTTCATCGTCCCGTGCCACGATCTTATGCTTGCTCATATCAGATGCTCCATGGTCAAGCGACCGCCTTGGGCAGGCTGTCAGCCTATCCTCTTTTCCAGCCGTTTGCAGTCTGAAAGAAGATAGATCGTGCCAATCCATTGGCCAGACGAGGAATGGGATTCCACGGCTGGAGGTGTGGGCCGCTCGCAAAAGGCTCCAGGACAGCGCCCCCCTCTGGCCTGCCGGCCATCTCCCCCACGAGGGGGAGATTGGATGTCGCAATGGGTTTCGCCAATCTCAAACGTTGAAAGAATGGCGCGGTCAGCGAAGCTGCCGATCTCCCTCCTTGTGGGGGAGATGTCCGGCAGGCCAGAGGGGGGCGCCGTAGAGCGCCGACCCACAGCCCTAACCCAGCAACCGCTTCCCCAGCCGCGCGCATTGGACGCGAATATCTGGAATGGCGTCGATCTCGAAGAAGGTGCCGCGTGTCAGTGGCCCGACCGCCAGTATCTTGGCCGATACAGTGCCGTCGCCGGCGATGACCTCGCAATTGTCTGATACGTCGAGGCCAAGGCGCAGCGGATCCGGCCGGGCCAGCCCGCGGTCGACCAGCGACCGCACCACGCTGTTCGAGGTGGTCGAGATGTCCCTGGCGATGCCGCTGCAATCGTAGATGCGGGCGATTTCGAACGTTTCGAGACGCTGCGTGTGGCGGGACTGGACCTGCACTGTGAATTCGTCGCCCGCCGTGATGTCGACGACGCGCCCGGCGACAAGCCGGATGCGTCCCTTTTGAACCGCCTCGGTGACACGGCCGTAGACTTCCGGCGCCATGCGATGGCGGTGGATGTCCCACCATGCCTTGGTGTGCTCGACAAAGCGGCGCTTGGCCGAGGACGGCCAGTTCTGCCAGATTTTCTGGTTGAAGGGCCTCAGACCATCGACGACATCGCGCCAGTCGATGCCGGCTTTCTGGTTTTCCCGGATCAGGTCGCGGAACCACCCGACGAAATAGGAGAGCTGGGTGCCGAGCGGAATATCGGCAACGTCGAGCTTGATCGGGTTGCCCTTGCGGTGCGGCGAAGGCAGCAGGCCGCGCCGTGACACCGCGACGATATCGCCGCGATGGCCGCGCTGTTCGAGCGACAGGAACGCATCGACCATGCTCAAGCCAGTGCCCAGCACCAGGACTCGGGCCTCGGGGTCCAGCGCGGTGTCGGCTTCCGATCCCATCCTGATCGCGTGGCCCTGGCCGGCGCCCGGCTCCTCGTCATGTCCGGTCGCCAGCACGGCAAGGTGGGCGACGACGCTGGTGCCGTTGGCCAGCGCCACCTCGACCCCGGATGCGGTCGGCGAGATCGACAGGCTCTCCTCGCGGATCAGGCGAAGGCGCCCCGTCTCGCGGGCCTCAAGCTCGTCCAGCAGCTCCTTCAGATAGCGGGCATAGACACTGCGCGGCGCGTAGACCGGCGCCTGCTCCGGGGTTGCCAGGCCGCGTTCGAGCAGCCAGCGCCAGAAATTGCCGGGGTCGTCGGCATAGGCGCTCATGCCGGCCGCGCTGACATTCAGCACATGCGCCGACAGCAGCGTGGAATAGGCGATGCCCTGGCCGAAATGCGGGCGCTTTTCGATCAGCGTGACGCGGAGATCGGGATTGGGCGACTTCAACAGATGCGCGGCAAGGACGACGCCGCTGGCGCCGCCACCGACGATAATGATCGAATTTGGGATGATCGAATTTGCGCGACTGGTCATGCGCGCACCAATTGCCTCAGGAGCCAATGGTTCCAGCGTTGCTGGTTCAGGCTTTGTTGGCTCAGGCCTGGATTTCCAACGCAACCGAAAGGTCTTCGTCGCTGGCGATATCGCGCATCTCGGCGAGGCTGCGCTGATCCAGCACCTCGGCGATCGCTTGCCGGACCTCCAGCATCAGGTGTCGGACTTGGCATGTCGCCTCGTTACAGTCTTCACAGCGCTGATACCGGGTGCGGCTGGCGCAGGGAATGGGGGCCAGCGGCCCGTCGAGCACGCGCACGACATGGCCGATCTTGATTTCATCCGCCGGCCGCGCCAAGCGATAGCCGCCCTCCTTGCCCTTGCGGCTCTGGACGAAACCGGCATTGCGCAATTCGCCGAGGATGGCGTCGAGAAACTTCTTCGGAATGTTGTTTCCGGTGGCGATATCGCCGACGAAGGCGAGCTGTCCAACCGGCAGCCGTGCAAGATGCACGAGCGCCTTGAGGCCGTACTTGCCCTTTTTTGTGAGCATAGACCGAACGTTTCTCTGTCGTGCGATGGCGCAGGGCCACCGGTTGTGAAACGCCTGGCGTGGGTCCCCACCGCGGCCAAGCTTGTATGACACATAATTTCTAGTGACATGATATACAAGCCAGTTGCTGTTGATTTTGCTTGGTTTTCAAGCCGTGGCAGCGATTTTGGGCCAGGCTTGTGACGCCGAGGACACGGAGCATGTGGGCCGATGCCACGAGCGATCGCCGGAGCACGGTGGGTATGGTCGCTCATCTCGTCAACTCCCTAAGTCGATAAGAATACTATAGTTACTCGCGAAGACAGGGAATGAGGTTCCAATTTATCGCTTGTTTGAAGTATGGATTTACCGGACTGGCGCTGGATCGGGAATTGAAGTTCACCCCGATTACTGCCGGTCGCACCCAGCACCGTAATGGCTTCGACCAAGCTCCAAGGTTTTAGTGCCACCTGTAGCAACGACCCCGCCGCAGCCGCTCTATCCGCTCGCCAGCCCGTCGCCGACAGCTTTTTTCCACCAACCCCGCCGCCGTTGGAAGGATTTAACTCTACAAGAACGATAGAAATACCTGACTATGCAGGCCAGTCCGGTTTTCTCTTTTCAAGGAGCCTTTCATGTCCACCATTTCACGACGCATCGTTCTCCTGTCGTCGGCAGCCCTTGCGGGCGCCGCCTTCCTCGGCCCGGCCCAGGCGCAAGACCTCAAGATCACCATCGGCTACCAGACGGTGGTCGAGCCCTCGAAAGTGCCGCAGGCAGACGGCGTCTACGAGAGCACGACCAAGGCGGCCATCGACTGGCGGAAATTCGACTCCGGCGCCGATGTGATCGCCGCCGTCGCTTCCGGTTCGGTCGACATCGGCTATGTCGGGTCGAGCCCGCTGGCTGCCGCGGCCAGCCGTGAGCTTCCGATCCAGACCATTTTCATCGTCGGCCTGATCGGCGAATCCGAGGCCCTTGTCGCCCGTAACGGCGCCAGCATCGAAAAGGTCGCCGACCTCGCCGGCAAGAAAGTGGCCGTGCCTTTCGTCTCGACGACGCATTACAGCCTGCTTGCCGCGCTGAAGCATGAGGGCGTCGATCCGAAGTCGGTCGAAATCCTCAATCTCAGGCCGCCGGAGATCGCGGCGGCCTGGGCGCGCGGCGACATCGACGCGGCCTATGTCTGGGATCCGGCGCTCGGCCAGATCAAGACGTCCGGCAAGGTTGTGGTGGACTCCTCACAGGTCGCCGCCTGGGGCGCGCCGACCTTCGACGCCTGGATCGTGCGCACCGATTTCGCCGAGAAGAATCCGGAAGCGGTGCGCGACTTCGTCAAGGTGACGGGTGCGGCCTACGCCGAGTTCCTGGCCAAGCCGGACGCATGGTCGGTGTCGTCGCCACAAGCGGCAAAGATCGCCAAGCTCACCGGCGCCAAGCTGGACGACGTGCCGCTGCTGCTCAAGGGCTATGTCTTCCCGACGCTCGGAGAGCAGGCCTCGGACAAGTTCCTCGGCGGCGGCACGGTCAAGGCTGTGGAGGCGACATCGGCCTTCCTCAAGGAGCAGGGCAAGGTCGACGCCGTGCTGCCGGATTACTCGAAATACATATCGTCGAAATATGTCAGCGAGGCGCTGGCTTCGAACTGACGCCAAACGCGCGCGGTTCTCCTTCCCTGACGCCGCGTGCTGTCTGCCCCGAACCGCTGACGAGGAGCGGCTTCGGGGCAGGCGGATTCTCTCAAAGATTCTGCGAGGCCACATGACGCATCTCGTGCTCGACAAAGTCTCTGTCCATTATGACGGCCAGCCGGCCGTCGAGCGCGTGTCGATCGATGTCGCCAAGCACGACTTCGTCGTTCTGGTCGGCCGCTCCGGCTGCGGCAAGACCTCGCTGCTCAATGTTGCCGCCGGCCTGGTCGAGCCGGTGCGCGGCAGCGCCACGATCGGCGGCAGGCCGATCACCGCGCCCGGCTCGGACCGGGCCGTCGTGTTCCAGAACGACGCGCTGTTTCCGTGGCTGACCGCACGGGAGAATGTCGCCTTTGCTCTCAGGCTGCGCGGCGCACTGCCAGCTGAGCGGACACGGCGCGCCGACGAGCTGCTCAGGCTGGTGAAGCTCGACGGCGCCGGCGACAAGCATATCTGGGAGCTTTCCGGCGGCATGCGCCAGCGCGTCGGGCTGGCCCGGGCACTCGCCGCCGAACCGCAATTCCTGCTGCTCGACGAGCCGCTGGGCGCGCTCGACGCGCTGACGCGCGAGCGCATGCAGACGACGCTGCTCGATCTGTGGACCGCAAGCCATGTCGGCGTGCTGATGGTCACGCATGGCATAGAGGAAGCGCTGGTGCTCGCCACCCGCATCGTGGTGCTGGCGCCCGGGCCGGGCCGGGTGGTGCGGACGTTCGAAACCGGCTTCAGCCGGCGCTATGCGGCCGGCGAGCCCATCCGCGCCATCAAGGCCGATCCGGCCTTCGCGGCGTCCCGCGGCGAGCTGACCGACGCGATCTTCGAGGGAGAGGCGGCATGACCGTCTCCTCCTACACGGAACGGCCAATTGCCAATACCGGCGCCAAGGCCGACGAGACCGACGCCTTGTCGGTGCCGTGGTCGCGGCCGCGGCCAAAACGGGGCCGGGTTTCGGCGCGCGTGGTCAGCGCTGTCACCATTCTGGCGGTGCTGGCGGCATGGGCGCTGTCGGCTCGCCTGCAACTTGTGTCGCCGGTCTTTCTACCGTCGCCTGCCGCCGTCTGGATCAAATTCATTGCCGTCGTCCGCGACGGTTTTGTGGACGCGACGCTCGTCCAGCATATCGTCGCCAGCCTGGGCCGCGTGTTCGCGGCGCTGGTCGCGGCCGTCATCGTCGGCGTCCCCGTCGGGTTGGCCATCGGCACCAGCGTGATAGGTCGCGGTATCTTCGATCCGCTGCTGGAATTCCTGCGGCCGATCCCGCCGCTCGCCTATCTGCCGCTGGTCATCATCTGGTTCGGCATCGGCGAGCCGTCAAAGATCCTGGTGATCGCCATCGCCATGCTGGCGCCGGTCGCGCTGTCGACGGCTTCGGGCGTTCGCGGCGTCTCGCAGGAACGCGTCAACGCGGCCCGTTCGCTTGGCGCGACGCGGGCGCAGGTCATACGGCATGTGATCCTGCCCAGCGCCCTGCCCTCGATCCTGACCGGCCTGCGCATCGCGCTTGGCGCCGGCTGGTCGACCTTGGTCGCCGCCGAGCTGGTGGCGGCGACGCGCGGGCTTGGCTTCATGATCCAGTCGGCCGCCCAGTTCCTCGTCACCGACGTGGTGGTGATGGGCATCCTGGTGATCGCTGCCATCGCCTTCGTGCTCGAATTCATCATTCGCAGGCTCGAGCGCGCGCTCGTTCCATGGGCAGGACGGGAGTGAACAAAGGAGAGACAGTGATGGACCATTCCACCGCAACGCTGTTTGCCTTTCTTGGCAGCCGGCTTCGCCTGATCCAGGCCAGGGACAGTCAGGCGGCCGAGGACGAGCCCAGATCGCCAGTCCCCGTCCAATTGGACGCCGGGCGCAGCCGCCTGCCGCCGCGCGACGAAAGCTTCTACTGGGCCTGGCAGTATTGGTCACAGTGAATAGCGCGACCCGGCTCCCGCGCCATCTGGTCTGGTCCCTGCAACAAACCGCTGCGCACCCCGGTCCAAGCCCAAGGCTTGCTCTGAACGCCATGCATTGGGTCAACCGCGCGAACGGTTCGCCCACACCAATCCCACCAGCCCGACCAGCATGGCGACGATGCCGATATAGAGCCATTGCGACTGGCCGGTCATGAAGCTGCCGCCGACGAGGCCGATGCCTTGCAGCGACCAGAGCGCACCAATGGCGAGCACCAACAACGCCAGCAGATTCTTGATCAATCTCATCGCCGGAATTTCCTTCCCAAGTCGATCGTCAATTGCGCCATGACCGTGATGCAAGAGCGAAAGGAAGCGACCCTATCGCGCTCACCTGACCTTGCATCTTAACGTCTGATCTTGATGACGACATCTCGAAGATCAGCGCGAAGATCATCGAAGACTCGCAACCAGCCAGCAGAAAACTCTGACAGACTGTTTCGCGCCGACTCCAAACGTGTGCCGCTGCCACGGAACTGCCGGGCCTTTGCCGCATTTCCTGCCTTATTCGCCTCCAACGGCTTGGGTCTGTCAACGGAGACATTCCCAAACATGAACAAAAACAAACAGACTGCGCTTGTCGCGGCGACGATCGCGGCTGGCCTCATGGTCGGCGCATCCACCTCCCCTGCCGCCGCTCAATGCGGCCGCGCCTCCTGGTACGCGCTGCACTCGAAGACCGCTTCGGGCGAGCGGATGAACCCGTCGGCGCTGACCGCGGCGCACCGCACCTTGCCTTTTGGCACCAAGCTGAAGGTCACCAACCGCAACAATGGCCGCAGCGTCGTCGTGCGCATCAACGACCGTGGCCCGTTCATCAAGGGGCGCGTGATCGACCTGTCGAAGGGCGCCGCCAGGCGGCTCGGCTTCATCAGTTCGGGCCATACTTCCGTGTGCACCGACCGCGTGTGATGCTTCTTGTGTCCGGCCAGCGCCGGACACGCCTTGCCTCGTTACGCCTTCGCAGTCGCACAATAAGCCGGCTCCCGCCGTTCAAAGCCGGATTTCAACACCTTAAACGAAAGTATGAGCATAAATCACGGCACATGACGTATTGCATCGCAGCAGTTTGTTGTTAACTTCCCCGCGAGAGATTCAAGGCTCGGCACTGCTGTCGTCCCTTCGGTCGCAGCAGCGGGGTTCTCGATGTTCTACCAGTTCTACGAATTGAACCACGCCGCCGTGCAACCAGCCCGCCTCTATGCCGATGCGGTGCGGATGCTCTACACCAATCCGCTGAATCCATTCACGCACACGTCCTGGGGCCGCTCGGTCGCGGCAACGGCCGAATTGTTCGAGCGCACGACGCGCCGCTACAGCAAGCCGCAATTCGGCCTGACCAAAACCGTGGTCGACTGGAAAAGCGTCGACGTCACCGAAAAGACGGTGTGGTCGCGGCCGTTCTGCAATCTGCTCCGCTTCGAGCGGGCGGTTCCCGCCGGCCGCCGGCCCGATCCGAAGCTGCTGATAGTGGCGCCGATGTCGGGCCATTATGCGACGCTGCTGCGCGGCACGGTCGAGGCGATGCTGCCCCATGCCGACGTGCACATCACCGACTGGGTGGACGCCCGCATGGTGCCGCTCAGCGATGGCAGCTTCGACCTCGACGACTACATCGACTACATCATAGACATGCTGCACGCGCTAGGCCCCGATACCCATGTCATGGCGGTATGCCAGCCTTCGGTGCCGGTGCTGGCGGCTGTGGCGCTGATGGAAACGCGCGGCGACCCGTTCGTTCCTTCGACAATGACGCTGATGGGCGGGCCGATCGACACCCGCCGCAATCCGACCGCGGTCAATCTTCTGGCCGAGGAAAAGGGCATCGACTGGTTCCGCGACAACGTCGTCATGCAGGCGCCGTGGCCGGTGCCGGGCTTCGGCCGTGAGGTATATCCCGGCTTCCTGCAGCTTTCGGGCTTCATGAGCATGAATCTCGACCGCCACATCATCGCCCACAAGGACTTCTTCATGCATCTGGTGAAGCATGATGGCGACAATGCCGAGAAGCACCGCGACTTTTACGACGAATATATGGCGGTGATGGATCTGACGGCGGAGTTCTACCTGCAGACCGTCGACACCGTGTTTGTCCGCCACGCTCTGCCCAAGGGCGAAATGACGCATCGCGGCGTGGCCATCGATCCCTCAGCGATCCGCAATGTCGCCCTGTTCACCGTCGAGGGCGAGAACGACGACATTTCCGGCCTCGGCCAGACCCAGGCCGCACACGACCTCTGCGTCAACATCCCCGCGGACAGGCACGCTCACTACATGCAGCCGGCGGTCGGCCATTACGGCGTCTTCAACGGCTCGCGCTTCCGCTCCGAAATCGTGCCGCGCATCGTCGACTTCATCACCAGCTATGGCCGCCAGACCCGCGTTGCAGTGAAGCCGAAGCTGGTCCGCACCGCCAAAAAGTAAGAATGCACCTTATGAGGCCCGGATGGTAGCAGCCGCTCAAATCTACCTGTTGCACAATAGCCGCGTTTTCGGCCGTGCCGGTAACCATGTCGCAAATCTGGCCGTTCGTATAATTGACGGGACTGTGAATCGCCCTTAACGTTTCGTTAACAACAAGGGACGAGGGGGACAATGATTTCCTCACCAATGGCGAGAAAGGTGCGCGTGTGCGCACTCGCAGGGCTGGCACTTGCGGCAGGCTGGTCGACGGCGGCTTCGGCGGCCGGACCAATGGCAACCGGCGGCCCGACATCGCAGCCGATCGGCCATTACGATTTCTGCAAGACCAATCCGGCCGAATGCTCAATCCGCCCGGGCAATCTCGCCCCCGCCACCATGACCGGCTCGCTCTGGCGCAAGATGCTCAGCGTCAACGCCAGGGTCAACGCCGCCGTCAAGCCGATAAGCGACTTCGACATCTACGGCAAGGACGAGGTCTGGGCCTATCCGGCCAAGGGTGTCGGCGACTGTGAGGACTATGTCCTGGAGAAGCGCCGCGAATTGAACCGCATGGGCGTGTCTTACGCCGATCTTCTGATGACCGTGGTGCGCAAGCCCGACGGCGAGGGCCATGCAGTGCTGACGGTGCGCACGAGCAAGGGCGACTACATCCTCGACAATCTGGACGGAAAGGTCCGCGCGTGGGACCGGACCGGCTACCGCTTCCT
Source organism: Mesorhizobium mediterraneum (assembly GCF_002284565.1). Taxonomy (GTDB): domain Bacteria; phylum Pseudomonadota; class Alphaproteobacteria; order Rhizobiales; family Rhizobiaceae; genus Mesorhizobium; species Mesorhizobium mediterraneum. The sequence continues at coordinate 597,691 of NZ_NPKI01000015.1, forward strand.
CAAGCGGCAGGCGATCGACAATACCGGCCGCTGGGTCTCGATCCGTGATGGCCAGCAAGTTCTGGTCGGCGCGGTCCAGTAGCAGGCGATCACTTCGGCTGCTTCAAAGCGGCGCGGATCGATGCGGTGATGCGGCGAAGCTCGGCTTCGTCGAGTTTTTCGATGTTCTCGGCCAGCAGATTGGCAAGCTCGGTGGCAGCGGGGCTTAGGCCTGACGTGTCGAGCTTCACCCGCGGGTGCGAGGTCTCGGCCAGCCGCGCGAGTTCTTCCGCATCGTCCCATATGACGTTGAAATAGCCGATGATCTTCTGGATCAGCGTCCAGGTCGGCGCGCCGCGACGGCCATGCTCCAGCGCCGACAGATAGGCGGCGCTGACGCCGATCGCCTCGGCCATGGCCTTTTGACTGACGCCGCGCTCGCTTCGCAACGCGCGAAGCTTTTCGCCGAACGGGGTCACAAGTTCGTCCTCATAGGCGCGCCCGCCGCAGGCGGACATAGAGCGCGCCGGAGCCGCCATGGTTGCGGGCGGCATGGTCGTGGCTGGAGACGAGCGGCCTGAATGCGGGTGTCGACAGCCAGGCCGGCACGGCGCGCCGCAAGACGCCGTCGCCGCCCGACGAGGAGCCTTTGCCGGTGATGACCAGCACATAGCGGATGCCGCCGGCATGCGCCCGGTGCAGAAAGGAAAACAATAGCGAATAGGCCTCGTCCTGGGTCAGGCCATGCAGATCGACGCGGCCTTCGATCGGCAGCCGGCCCTTCGACAGTTTTTCCAGCGTCGGTTCGTCGAGCGCATGTGAAACGTGCTGCGTCTTTGCTTTCGTGGCCGCGGCCGGAGCCATGGCCTGGGCACGCGGCGGTGGCTTCGTGTCATCACCGTTGTCCGGGCCGATGTCGGGACTGTCGATGGCGGACTTGCCCTTCAGCGGCTTGGCCGTGCGCGCCACCAGGTTCCACAGCACCCGGTCGTCCTCGCTCAGCCTGTCGATGCGTCGGGTCATCGCCCCGCCTCCCGAACAAGCGGACGCGGTATCAGCGCGTAGAAATCGGCAGGATTGCGGACGACACCGGCGATCTCGCCGGCCGCGTCGCCCGTTCCGGCGAACAGGTCGCCACGGGCCGGCCCGGTGATGGCCGAGCCGGTGTCCTGCGCGATCATCAGCCGCCGGAACGGCTTTCTATCGAAGGCGGTCAGCGAGGGCGCGTCGATGTAGAACGGCGTGCCGAACGTATGGAGCAGCCGGTCGACGGCGACGGAGCGGCCCGGCGTCAGCGGCACCTTGGCGGCAGCGATCGGCCCGAGTTCCGGGTCGTCGACCCCCGCCTCGCTGAGGGAAATCTCGCGGAAAAAAATATAGGAGCGGTTGCGCCACAGTATCTCGTCGATGCGATCCGGATGCGCCTTGAACCAGGCACGGATCGACTGCATGGTCACCGCTTGCAGCGGGATTTCGCCTAGCTCACTCAGGATCATGCCCGGTCCGGTAAAGCGCTGGCCGGATTTGGCGGCATAGGTGACGCGGCAAAGCCGGCCGTCGGTCATGGTGAGCCGCGCAGAACCCTGCACATGGATGAAGAAGGCGTCGACCTTGTCGGCGAGCCAGGCGATTTCCAACCCCTTGCCGGCCAGGCTTTTGCCGGCCAAACCTTCGCCAGCAAGCGCGCCGCGCTCGATCTCGCCGCGGTCAAAGTACTCGACCGGTCCGTTCGGCGTCTCGCGGCCGAAGGCGAGATAAAGGTCGATGCCGGGCGGCCGGTTGACGTCGTCGATGTCGACGAGATCGGCCGGGCGCGACAGCAGCGGCACCGTAAAGCGCTCGGTTCGCACCGGTGAGGCGTCGACCACGGGTTCATAGAAGCCGGTGACGAGGCCGGCGCCGCTGCCTTCGGCCCTTATGTGCGCCGGGATGAAATGACGCTCGAAGAAGGCGCGGGCTTGCGCCCGGTCGGTTGGCGGAACGGTGCGGGCCGCAGCGTAGGCGTCGGTGAAGGCGTTGAAGTCGACGCCGAGCCCGCCGGAGCGATAGGGTTTTGTCAGGACATGAAAAGCCGAACGCCGGAAAGCCGCGAACGCAGCCAGATGGTTGTCCTCGTCCCAACCGGGCAGATCGTCAAAGGATTTTTCGCGGAACGCCTGAGAAAGCGACACGACAGACCCCGCCGTGGTCCGGGCTCAGTCTTCTTCTTCGGTGGCGACCAGCTTCCAGTTCGGGTCGCGCGAGCGCGTGTCGCGGGCGAATGTCCAGACGTCCTTGACCTCGGCGACGGTCTCGGGATCGCCGTCGATGACGGCGCCGGCCTTGTCGCGCGTCGCCGAAATCAGCTCGCTGACGATGCGCAGCGTGATATGCGCCTCGCCGCCCTTCATCTCGGCGGAGACGATGTCGGCCTTGTCGATGCCGACGAAAGACGACTGGATCTTTTCCGATTTCGCCTCACGGTCGCCGATGGCCGCGACAAAGCCGTCATAGACCTCGCGCGACAACAGGTTCTTCAGCGTCTTGCGGTCGCCATCGGCGTAGGCCATGACGATCATCTCATAGGCCATCTTGGCGCCGTCGACGAAGGTCTTGGGGTCGAATGCCGGATCATTGTCCTTGATCGTGCGCAGGCCCCAGTTGAGATCGGTGTCAGGCTTGGCGAAGGCGTCGATCGCCGCATAGGCGTCGATGGCCGGCTCTCCCGGCGCCCGCTTGCGCGGCAGCGAGACCACATTTTCGGGTTTCTGGGCGGCGTCCTCGCGCGTCCGGCTCGCCGTATAGGGATCGAAGGGCGGGCGTTCGCTGCCGGTGCGGCGGCCGAGCACGTTGCGCAGCTGGAAAAAGATCACAACCGCCGCAACCAGAAAGAAAATCGTGCCGAAGTCGAAGAATCCCATATCTTCCGCCAATCAATCCCTACTCCGGCCGGACCGCCCGGCCTAGCAATGGCTGCGGTCGCATAGCGTTCAACATTCAAAGCATATAGAACGCAAGGTGCCATCATTCAAATTAAAGGCAGGCATACCTATCTACAAGCTCCAGTGCCAGCGGCGATTGCTCGCCGGCCGGCAAAACATGGAAACGATCGGTCAAGATTTGCGTATTTCGCTGCTTCCCCTGTTCATTCTCGCGCTTCCGCTGCTGGAGATCGCCGGTTTCGTCGTTGTCGGCCGCCAGGTCGGCGCATTGGCGACGGTCGGCCTGGTGCTGGCCTCGAGCATCGCCGGCGCGCTGTTGTTGCGATACCAGGGTTTCGGCGTCATGAGCCGGGTCCGTGCCGAGATGGACGCCGGACGTGATCCAAGCCGCCAGCTCGCGCACGGCGCGATGATCGTGCTGGCGGCGATCCTGCTCATCATTCCCGGCTTCATAACAGACATTTTCGGCATTCTGCTGTTCCTGCCGCCGGTCCGCGACCTTGCCTGGCGCCTGTTGAAAGGCCGTATCGTGCTGGCGACCAATTTCGGCACCGGCGGTTTCCGCGCCCGGCAACGCGACAAGACCATCGATCTCGACGACGGCGACTATTCGCGCGGCGACGATCACGGGCGTGGGCCGGATCACACTTCTCCCTGGCGCCGCCTCAAGGACGACTAGGTCACCTCAGGGGCGACTGGTCGGCAAACGCCTCCGGAACGAATGCCCGGCAAACCTTGTCTTGTCATGCCGACCATGGTAGCGAACGCCCGATTTCAATCCGGTCAGCAACGCTGCCCAGGCAAAAGGACAACAGCTTATGGCCAGCAAAGACGACGCGCCGACCGGCGCGGCCAATGGCAACGGTGACGTGACGCAGCCTTCGCTCAACGTGCTCGCCCAATATGTGAAGGACCTTTCCTTCGAAAGCCCCGGCGCGCCGAACTCGCTGCGCGGCCGCGACAAGGCCCCCGGCATCGCCATCAACGTCAATGTCAACGCCAACCCGCTTTCGGACAAGCAGTTCGACGTCAATTTGACGCTGAACGCCAAGGCGTCCTTCGATCAGGAAGTGCTCTTCAACGTCGAGCTGGTCTATGGCGGCGTGTTCGCCATCAGCGGCTTCCCGCAGGAGCACATGCTGCCGCTGCTGTTCATCGAATGCCCGCGGCTCTTGTTCCCGTTCGCCAGGCAGATCATTGCCGAGGCGACGCGCAATGGCGGCTTCCCGCCCTTGATGCTCGACCCGATCGATTTTGCGCAGATGTTCCAGCAAAAGCTGGCCGAGGACCAGGCCGCCGGCAAAGTCAAGGCGAGCTGAAGCTATTGTAGAGCAGCCTCTGAAAGCCCGGCTTCGCGCCGGGCTTTTTGTTTGAGATGCCGGCAGGCCAGAGGGGAGTGCGACGGAGCGCTCCCGTCAAAATCACTATGCCGCGGAGCTCGCTTCCGGCGTAACGCGCAGCCAGAGCGCCTTTTCGCCTAAGGTGCCGACCATGCTCGCGTGCGCGGTGCGCTCGGCGTCGGTCACACGGGACGGCAGCGCTATCGGCCGCGCGCCGATGCTGATGTCGATATCGTCGACATTTCTCCTGCCGCCGGCGGGCGCCGTGGCACTGTCGAGGATCAGCGCCGCCTGCTTGCCGCCGATGAGTTCGATATAGACCTCGGCCAGCAACTCCGAATCGAGCAGCGCGCCGTGCTTGGTGCGACGGGCATTGTCGATGCCGTAGCGCCGGCAGAGCGCGTCCAGCGAATTCGGTCCCATCGGATGCTTGCGGCGCGCCAACGCCAGCGTGTCGACGACAAGTCCGGGATCGACGACCGGGTGGCCGAGCCGGCCGAATTCGACATTGAGGAAGGCGATGTCGAAAGTGGCATTGTGGGCGACCAGCTTGGCGCCGTCGATGAAGGCAAGAAACTCGTCGGCGATGTCGCTGAAGGTCGGCTTGCCCATGAGGTCGGCGGCGCTGATGCCATGAACCGCCTGCGCCTCCGCGTGAATTGGTCGTCCTTGCGGATTGATGTAATGGTGGAAGGTACGGCCGGTCGGGAACCGATTGACCAGCTCGATGCAGCCAAGCTCGATGACGCGGTCATCGCGGAAATCGAGGCCGGTGGTTTCCGTATCGAAGATGATCTCGCGCATCTAAACAGTCCGTTGGCTCCGGCGTCATTCCAGCCGAATCATGATGGGAACAAATTGGCAACATATTACGCCGGATGCAAGCGTCGTTAAGCAGGCTTCCCGGCCTTATCCCCGACCAGTTCGGCGACGATCGCATCGACCGCCACGCGCGCCGCATCAAAACCCTGTCCGGTGTCGATGATGAAATCGGCGCGCTTGCGCTTTTCGGCGTCGGGAACCTGCCTGGCCAGGATCGACGCGAGCTTCCCTTCGCTCATCCCCGGCCGCGCCAGCACCCGGGCGCGCTGGATTTCGGCCGAGGCGGTGACGACCACAACCTTGTCGACGCGGTCGCGGCCGCCGGTTTCGAACAGCAGCGGGATATCGAGAACGACAAGCGGCGCGCCGGCGGCCCGGTTCCTGGCCAAGAAGGCGTCGGCGTCGGCGCGGACCAGCGGGTGGATGATCGCTTCCAGCCGTTTCAGCGCGGCTGCATCGCCGAGCACCCGCTCGGCCAGCTTTGTGCGATCGACCGAGCCGGATCTGGTGGTTCCGGGAAAAGCCGCCTCCACCAGCGGAGCGGCCTTGCCGGTGTAGAGGCGATGCACCGCCTCGTCCGAATCGTGGACTGGCACGCCGGCCTCGGCAAACATCTTGGCCGTGGTCGACTTGCCCATGCCGATCGATCCGGTGAGGCCGAGCACGATCATGCCTTTCACTCCTTGGTAATTCCTTGGGCACCGAGATCGGCGACGATCATCTGCCGCAATTCGGCAGTGACCTCCGGCCTGATCCCGAACCAGCGCTCGAAGCCGGGCACCGCCTGGTGCAAAAGCATGCCGAGCCCGTCGACCGCCTTCAGGCCCCGCGCTTTGGCCGCGGCCAGCAACGGCGTTTCCAGCGGCACATAGACAATGTCGGTGACGATGGCATGGTCCGGCAGCCTGGCTGGATCGGCGGACAGGCCTTCATTGCCATGCATGCCGAGCGCTGACGTGTTGACCAGCAGGCCGGCATCGGCAAGCAGCTCGTCGGTCGCAGCCATGCCATGGGCCGAGACCCCGGCACCGAAACGGTCGCGCAGCTCCTGCGCCCTCGCAAGCGTCCGGTTGACGATGCGCATGTCGCTGACGCCGCGCTCAATCAGCGCGTGGATGACCGCGCGGGAAGCGCCGCCGGCGCCGAGCACCACCGCCGGGCCATTATTTGCCCAGCCCGGCGCGTGCTCGTCGAGATTGGCGGCAAAGCCATGGGCGTCGGTGTTGCCGCCCCACAGATATCCGCCCTCGAACCACAGCGTGTTGACCGCGCCGATCTGTTCGGCCGCATCGTCGCGGCGCGCCGCCAATGCGAAGGCGGCCTCCTTGTGCGGGATGGTGATGTTGCCGCCACGGTAGCCATTCGTCTCGAGCGTTCTGACGAATTCGGCAAAATCGTACGGCGCGACGTCGATGGCCCGGTAGCTGCCGTCGATACCGTATGTCGCCAGCCAATAAGAGTGGATCTTCGGCGACCGCGAATGCGCCACCGGGTGGCCGGTGACGAAGGCCTTTTTCGCGGCCTCAGCCATCGATGGCTCCGAGCTCACGCAGCTTGGCCAGAACGGGCAGAAGCGGCAGGCCGACAATGGTGAAATAGTCGCCCTCTATTCTTTCGAACAGCTGGATGCCCTCGCCTTCGATCTGGTAAGCGCCGACGCTGGACAGCGCCTTGGCGCCGACACGCGCCAGATGGCGGCCGATGAAGGCCGGATCGAGTTTTCGCATGGTCAGGCTGGCGATGCCGACATGCCGCCACAGGACAGCGCCGTCGCGGGCCAGCACGACGGCGCTGTTGAGCTGATGGGTCTTGCCCGACAGCGCCAGAAGATGGCGGCGCGCGGCCTCCATGTCGGCAGGCTTGTGGAACACTTCGTCGCCGAGCGACAGGGTCTGGTCGCAGCCGAGCACCAATGCGCCGGGCTTTCGCTCGCTGACCTCGGTAGCCTTGGCCTCGGCCAGCACCAGGGCGACGTCCTCCGGCGAGATACCGCTGTCTTTTAGTGGCGCCTCAAGCGCGCGCTCGTCGACTTCCGCCGGAACCGCCTCGACCGCCACGCCGGCATGGACGAGCAGCGCCTTGCGAAACGGGCTGCCCGAGGCAAGGATGATTTTTTCGGTCATGGTTTTTCGTCCGGTCTTTCCTTCTCCCCTTTGTGGGAGAAGGTGGATTGGCGCGCAGCGCCAAGACGGTTGAGGGGTGTTGGAAGGATCGCTGTCGGTGCCAAGCTGGAACACCCCTCATCCGACCGAGCTTCGCTCGGCCACTTTCTCCCACAAGGGGAGAAGGAAAGGACCGCCCACAGCACAAGCGCCCGAACCCTACCGTGTCTTGCCGCGCAGGGCAACGATGGCCGCCGCCGTCTCCTCGATCGAGCGGCGGCTGACGTCTATCATCGGCCAGCCATGCCGGGTGCAGATCTGGCGGGCGTAGGCGAGTTCCTCGGAGATCGCGGCGCGGTCGACATAGTCGGTCGGCTCGTAGGCACTCGTATTGCCGAGGATGCGGTTCTGGCGGACCTGCGAGATGCGCTCCGCTGTGGCAATCAGTCCGACGATCAGCGGCTTCGTGGCGTTGACCAGGCTTTCCGGCACCGGCACGCCGAGCACGATCGGGATGTTGGCGGTCTTGATGCCGCGATTGGCGAGATAGATGCTGGTCGGCGTCTTCGAGGTGCGCGAAATGCCGACGAGCACAATGTCGGCATCATCCATATTGGCCGGCAGCTGGCCGTCATCATGCTCCATGGTGAAGTTGAGCGCGTCGATGCGGCGAAAATATTCGGCGTCGAGAACATGCTGGGCGCCGACACGGCGGCCGGCCGGTGTACCGAGATAGGACTGGAACACGGTCAGCACAGGTTCCAGCACGGAGACGCAAGGCAGGCCCATGGCGGCGCAGCGTTCGTCAATGCCGCGGGCGAGCTTCTGGTCGACGACCGTATAGAGGATGATGCCCGGCTCCTCCTCGATATCCTCGAACACTTTCGTCACCTGCTTCTCGGTCCGGATGAGCGGGTAGATGTGCTCGATGGCGCGCGCATCCTTGTATTGCGCAGAAGCCGCGCGGCCGGCCGCCAGCAGCGTCTCACCGGTGGCATCGGAAATCAGGTGGAGGTGAAAGAAGCTCTGGGGTTTGTTCACAGGGGTTCGTTCCAAGCTGTGGGCCGATGTGGATAAGGTCGGTCGGAAAGGTCGGTCGGTTTGGGGCGACTGTATCAGATGCCGGTTTGTCCACAATTCGATGCGCTGTCGGCTTCGTCGGGCGGTTGGGGACAAGTCCGGGGACGGGCTTTTTTGACTCGGCCCTATCCACAGGCCCATTTTCTTTGCGCTGGCGGCAACGCATTGACTCTAGTCGGAAATTTCCAACTGTCCCCAATCCCCTCCTATCCGGCAGAAGAAGCACGCGACAATATGCTGGCTGGCCTTTTCCGGGGCAAAGCGGGACAGGAGACAACCACCGATACCAACAGACTCTTAGAATCATAAGATTCCTAGAAATAGAATATTTAATTATAGAGAAGCCTGGAGAGGCGAGCGCCGAATGCCTGAAAACCGGATCATGCGGGACGTGTTGAAGGGCGAAGCGGTGTTTCCACCGCCGCTCTGGATGATGCGGCAAGCCGGCCGCTATCTGCCGGAATATCGGGAGACACGCAGGCGGGCCGGATCGTTCCTCGATCTCTGCTATAATCCCGACTTCGCGGTGGAGGTGACACTGCAGCCGATCGAGCGCTTCGGCTTCGATGCATCGATCCTGTTTTCCGATATCCTTGTCGTGCCGCATGCGCTGGGCCGCGACGTGCGCTTCGAGGAAGGGCGCGGGCCGTTACTGACGCCGATCTCGGCCACGGGGATTGCGGCTCTGGACGGGGAAACGTTTCACGTGAATCTCGAACCGGTCTATGAGACGGTCAGACGGCTGCGGGCAAAACTGCCCGATGAAACGACGCTGATCGGCTTCTGCGGCGCGCCCTGGACGGTGGCGACCTATATGATCGCCGGCCACGGCACCTCAGACCAGGCCCCGGCGCGGCTGTTTGCCTATCGTGAGCCGGCCGCTTTCTTGCAGCTGCTGAACGTGCTTGCCGATCATTCGGCCGCCTACCTCATCCGCCAGATCGAGGCCGGCGCTGATGTGGTGCAGATCTTCGACTCGTGGTCCGGCGTGCTCGATGAAGTTTCGTTCGAGGCTTTTTGCATCAAGCCCGTGGCCGAGATCGTCAGGCAGGTGCGAGCCGTTCATCCCGATGTTCCGATCATCGGCTTTCCCAAGGGCGCCGGCGCCCACTACCGGAGCTATCGCCAGAAGACCGGCGTCACGGGACTGGGGCTCGACTGGACCGTGCCTCTAACGGCGGCGCGTGAATTGCAGCGCGACGGCGCCGTACAGGGCAACCTCGACCCATTGCGGCTGGTGGCCGGCGGCAAGGCTCTAGCCGACGGCGTCGACGCAATCCTGAAAGCACTGCGCGATGGACCGCTGATCTTCAATCTCGGCCATGGCATCACGCCGGAAACGCCGATCGCGCATGTCGAGGCGATGGTCAAAATGGTGCGGAGCGCGTCATGACGATGATGGGGAAAGGCTCTGTGGAAGGTGGTGCCGGCGCAATGCGCCGCGCTGCGATCGCGATCGCGGTTTTCCTCGTGTTGGCCGGGCTTCTGTTCGTGTTCGGACCTGATGATTTCTATCCCTGGGCAAAGGCGGTCCACGTCATCGCCGTCATCTCGTGGATGGCGGGCATGCTCTATCTGCCGCGGCTGCTGGTCTATCATGCCGATGCTAAAGGCTCCGTGCAGTCGGAAACCTTCAAGGTGATGGAGCGGCGCCTGCTGCGCGGCATCATCAATCCGGCCATGATCATTACCTGGGCGTTCGGCCTGTGGCTGGCCTGGAAAGGCTTTGGTTTTCAGGGCGGCTGGCTGCACGCCAAGATCGCTGCGGTGCTTTGCCTCTCCGCCGTTCATGGTTATCTGGCCGGCGCGGTTCGTAAATTCGCGGAGGACCGTAACGAAAAACCCGCGAAGCACTGGCGGATCATCAATGAGATACCCACATTGCTGATGATCATCATCGTCGTGCTGGTCATCGTGAAGCCTTTCTGAGGCTTTGATGACCTGCAAAAGGCGGCTTGCTCTTTCAGTCGACCGACGATAAAAGACGGGTCTTCCTTCCCGTCATGCGCCGCCCATTCATCGCTTCGGCCGCGCCCGGCATTTGTCGCATCCCGCCGATATTTTCCCAATGCTTACTCACTCAGAGTCCGTCTAATGATGCAAGAAATGAAACTCGCAGAGTTCAAGAACAAGAAACCGCCAGAGCTGATCGCCTATGCCGAATCGCTCGAGGTCGAGAACGCCAGCGTCATGCGCAAGCAGGAGCTGATGTTCGCGATCCTGAAGAGGCTGGCGACCCAGGATATCGAGATCATCGGTGACGGCGTGGTCGAAGTGCTGCAGGACGGTTTTGGTTTCCTGCGCTCGGCCAATGCCAATTACCTGCCGGGTCCGGACGATATCTATATTTCGCCGTCGCAGATCCGGCGATTCTCGCTGAAGACCGGCGATACGGTCGAAGGGCCGATCCGCAGCCCGAAGGAAGGCGAGCGCTATTTCGCGCTGCTCAAGGTCAACACGATCAATTTCGACGACCCGGAAAAGATCCGCCACAAGATCCATTTCGACAATCTGACGCCGCTTTATCCGACCTCGCGGCTGAAGATGGAAATGGACGTTCCGACCTCGAAGGACATCTCGGCCCGCGTTATCGACCTGGTGGCGCCGCTCGGCAAAGGCCAGCGCGCCCTGATCGTGGCGCAGCCGCGCACCGGCAAGACGGTGCTGTTGCAGAACATCGCCCATTCGATCACCACCAATCATCCGGAATGCTACCTGATCGTGCTGCTCATCGACGAGCGGCCGGAGGAAGTCACCGACATGCAGCGCTCGGTGAAGGGCGAGGTCGTCTCCTCGACCTTCGACGAGCCGGCGGTGCGCCACGTCCAGGTCGCCGAAATGGTGATCGAGAAGGCCAAGCGCCTGGTCGAGCACGGGCGCGACGTCGTCATCCTGCTGGATTCGATCACCCGCCTCGGCCGCGCCTACAACACCGTGGTGCCGTCATCCGGCAAGGTGCTGACCGGCGGTGTCGACGCCAATGCGCTGCAGCGGCCGAAGCGCTTCTTCGGTGCCGCCCGCAACATCGAGGAAGGCGGCTCGCTGACCATCATCGCCACCGCGCTGATCGACACCGGCAGCCGCATGGACGAGGTCATCTTCGAAGAGTTCAAGGGTACCGGCAACTCGGAAATCGTGCTCGACCGCAAGGTGGCGGACAAGCGCATTTATCCGGCCATGGACATCCTCAAGTCCGGCACCCGCAAGGAAGACCTGCTGGTCGCCCGCCAGGACCTGCAGAAGATCTTCGTGCTGCGCCGCATCCTGGCGCCGATGGGAACGACGGACGCCATCGAGTTCCTCATCGACAAGCTCAAGCAGACCAAGACGAACGCGGATTTCTTCGATTCGATGAATACGTAAGGTTGGTTGAGGGGCCGGGAATCGGCACTCAACGTATTGGAGATGACCAATCGTTGATGCCGGCTCCGCCCCTCATTGCCCTGCCGGGCATTTCTCCCCGTAAACGGGGAGAAAGAGGCTGGCCGGAACCCTGGCACTTTTTCTGCAACGCTGGAGATTGGCGAAACCGCCGATGAGAGTGTCCCTCTCCCCGTTTACGGGGAGAGGATGCCGGTAGGCAGCTGAGGGGCAGCGCAAACACCCGGAACAGGTGAGGGCAAATACAAAATCTGCGACGATTGCCCCGCGTCTCTGGCACCTCACCTATCCGCGCCGCAACCGCTGCTCAAGCTCCTCTGCATCCGTTATCACCGGCAGGCAGACCTGCCCCGTACACAGCCAGGCGCCGGGCTTGTCGGTTGGCGGCAGGGCGCCGCCTGGCAGCATCGGCAGGTTTGTTGCCGAGCCGACCGGCACAACATTGTCGATCCGGCGCGGGTCGGGATTTCGATTCGCAACCGGAACAAGCCCTGGATTCTCCGGGCTGTCCACCAGCACCAGTTTCAACGGCTCGATCGCTAAGGCGCAGGCGTTGGCGACACCCGCCTGGCCATAGGCCTGATGCGCCGCCCGGCCGGCTGCGTGCTCGGCGACCTTCCAGGTCTTGTCCTGCAATTCGAGATCGCCGGAAAGCGATGACAATCGGACCATGGCCTCGATGATCTGGCCGGTGGCCGACGGAATTGCCTCGTCGACATCGCCCCTGATGCGGATCGGCACGTCGCTGCTGTCCGATGCGGTGAGATAGTAGCCGGTGTCGTCATCGTCGCGATGCCATTGGTCGAGCTGCGCGATGAATTGGCCGGACAGCTCGGCGTAACTCGATGTGCCGGTAGCCTCGAACAATGAGATCGCGGCGTTGGCCATGGCGGCGTAGTCGCTCGACAGCGCCGGGAACAGCTTCTTTGCGCCAAGCATCGAATGCGGCAAGCGGCCGTCTCGGCTGGCGCTGGCAATGGCAGCGAAGGCCTGTTCCGCCGCCTCGATCCAGTCGATCCGTTTCAGGGCGCGCCCGGCTTCGGCGAGAGCCGCGATCACCAGGCCGTTCCAGTCGGTCAAGATTTTCCCGTCCCGCCCGGGCCTGACGCGCTGCTCGCGGGCTGCCAGCAATTTTTCTTTTAACGGAGTGAGCCGGTCGCGATCGACCACGCTTTGCGTTTGCTGCGCTCCGGTCTGGTGGATGATTGGCTTGCCCTCCCAGCCATGTGGGCCGGAAAGCGTGAAGTGCTTGAAAAACAACGCTGATTCATCGCCAAGAGCGGTTTCGATCTCATCCCTGCTCCAGGTGTAGAACAACCCCTCCTCGCCCTCGCTGTCGGCGTCGAGGCTGGCGGCGAAAGCGCTGCCATCGACGCGCATCTCGCGCAGGAGCCAGTCGATCGTCTCTTCGATTCGTACCCGGAACAAATCATTGCCCGATGCCGCATAGGCCCAATTGCACAGCCGGATGAGCTGGGCGTTGTCGTAGAGCATCTTTTCGAAATGCGGCACCAGCCACTCGGCATCGGTCGAATAGCGGCTCAGCCCGCCGCCGATATGGTCGTAGATCCCGCCCGCCAGCATCTTTTCGAGGCTGAGCAGCACGGCGTCGCGATGCGATGTGCTACCGTCGCGCAGCCACGACAGCCAAAGCGTCTGCATGAAAGGCGCGTTGGGGAATTTGGGCGCGCCGCGCAGGCCGCCGAGATCCCTGTCGATCATGCCGTCGATGCCTTGGGCAAGGTTCGCGAGCGTGTCGCGGTCGAGCACGGCCTTGGCATGCGTGCCCGCCAGCCGCGCCTCGACATGCGTGGTCAGTCCGTCGGCGCTTTGGTTAACGCTTTCTTTCTTCTCCCGCCACGCCTTGTCGACCGCCTCCAGCACCTGGACGAAGCCCGGACGGCCGTAACGCGCCTCGCGTGGAAAATAGGTGCCGCCCCAAAATGGCTTTCCGTCCGGCGTCAGGAACATGGTCAGCGGCCATCCGCCCTGCTCGCCCATCGAGGACAGCGCGGCCATATAGATCTGGTCGATGTCCGGCCGCTCCTCGCGATCCACCTTGATATTGACGAAGAGACGGTTCATGACGGCGGCGACGTCGTCATTCTCGAAGCTTTCGTGCGCCATGACATGGCACCAGTGGCAGGCGGCGTAGCCGACCGAGAGCAGGATTGGCCGCTCCAGCGCCTTTGCTTCGGCGAGCGACGCCGGCGACCACGCCCGCCAATGCACCGGGTTGCCGCTATGCTGCTGCAGATAGGGGCTGGCCTCTTCGGCAAGTAGATTTTGCGCGGGCAGATTTTGCGCGGGTAATGTCACGGTCGGGCACTCGGCGAATTGTCGATGAATAAGCGAAGCTAGGGCGGTTGTGCTGGGTCGGCAAATGATTTCAAGTGATTCCATTGTTGCCCTGTCGAGCGGCCGCCTGCCCGCCGGCGTTGCCGTGATCCGCATTTCGGGTCCGCAAAGTCGATTCGTTTTCGAAACGATTGCCGGTCCAGTGGTTAAGAACCGTGTTGCGGCCTATCGCAAGTTCAGGGCGCCGGACGGATCGGTGCTCGACAGCGGCCTGGTCGTTTTCTTCGCGGGACCGAACAGCTTTACTGGTGAGGATATCGCGGAATTCCATGTCCATGGCGGCCGCGCCGTGGTGGCGAAGATGCTGGAGACGATCGCCGGCTTCGATGGCGTCAGGCATGCCGAGCCGGGCGAGTTCACCCGCCGCGCCTTTCTTAACGGCAAGGTCGACCTGGTCGAGACCGAGGCGCTGGCCGATCTCGTCAACGCCGAGACGGAGGCGCAGCGGCGCTTTGCCGTGCAGAATGCCGAGAGCGTGCAGAGCGAGCTCTATCTGGGCTGGCGGGGTCGGCTCATCCATGCGCGGGCGATGATCGAAGCCGAGATCGATTTTGCCGACGAAGACGATGTGCCCGGTTCCGTTGCAGAGACGGTCTGGTCGGATGTGCGCGCGATGATCGACGAGATCGAGCGTCATGTCGAAGGTTTCCGAGCCGCAGAGATCATCCGCGACGGGTTCGAGGTCGTCATCCTCGGCGCGCCGAATGCCGGCAAGTCCAGTCTGTTCAATGCGCTGGCCCGGCGCGAGGCGGCGATCGTCACGGAAGAGCCCGGCACGACCCGCGATCTGCTCGAGGTGGTGCTGGACCTGGAGGGGATGCGCGTCAGAGTGACCGATACCGCCGGCCTGCGCGAGACGCCCGGCAGGATCGAGGCGATTGGCATCGAAAGGGCAAGGAGCAAGGCCGGAACCGCCGATCTGTTGCTCGTGTTGGAGGATATGGTGGACCCGGTCCCGATCGGCGCAATACCGGCCGATATCCCGACATTGAGGATCGGGACAAAGGTCGATTTGCTGCGAGATGAATCGCTTGCAACGCGCTACGACGCGGTCATCTCGACCAGGGACGGAACAGGGCTGGCGGAGCTGCTGGCGGAGATCGGCCAACGCGCCGCGGCGCAAATCGGCCAGGCCGGCGATGTCCTGCCGTCGCGGCTGCGGCACGTCGAGCTTCTCAATGAGGCGAAACGCTTTCTGCTTGCGGCGGTGGGAGGGGATGAGCGCGGGCAAGAGCTGCGGGCCGAGGAATTGCGGCTGGCAGCTGATAGGCTTGGCCGGATCGTTGGGGCGGTCGATGTCGAGGATTTGCTGGACGTAATCTTCTCGCAATTCTGCATCGGCAAATGACTCACGTGAAACACTGGGGAGGGAAGGCTCGCGATGATTCACGTGAAACGCTGAGTGATCACGTCGAAGGCATTGTTTCACGTGAAACGATTCGCCGGGCAATCGCTTTAGGTTGAGTTCGCTCCTCACTGATTCCGGGGCGAGCCGTGGCGCGCCGGCGCTAGAGCTTTTGTGCGCTCTCCCTTCTCCCCTTGTGGGAGAAGGTGTCGCCGAAGGCGACGGATGAGGGGTGCTCCAGCATGGCACCGACCGCACTCCGTCCAGCACCCCTCAACCGTCTTGGCGCTGCGCGCCAATCCACCTTCTCCCACAAGGGGACAAGGGAAGACGGCGCCGGCTTGGCCACTTCTTCGAAGAGATTTGCCCGCCAAACTCCACGTATTCTTGACACCACGTCCTGACGGGCACATGTGTCGGGCGACTTGAATGCGGGATTCTAAAATGACCGATCACTATGATGTGGTTGTGGTGGGCGGCGGCCATGCTGGTTGCGAGGCGGCCAGCGCTGCCGCGCGCGCCGGTGCCAAAACCGCTCTGGTGACGCTGCGCTTCGAGACGATCGGCGTCATGTCCTGCAATCCGGCGATCGGCGGGAACGGCAAGGGCCATTTGGTTCGCGAGATCGACGCCATGGACGGGCTGATGGGGCGCGTCGCCGACGCTGCCGGCATCCAGTTCCGCCTGCTCAACCGTCGCAAGGGACCGGCAGTTCGCGGGCCGCGCACGCAGGCCGACAGAAAGCTCTACCGGCTCGCCATGCAGGCGGCGATTCGCGAGCAGGCCGGTCTCGACGTGGTCGAGGGCGAGGTCCTGGATTTCGAAGTCGACAATGAGCGCATAGCAGCGGTGCTGCTGGCGGATGGCCGCCGGCTTGCCTGCGGCGCCGTGGTGCTGACGACCGGCACTTTCCTGCGCGGGCTAATCCATATCGGCGAGAAGAAGATCGTTGCCGGCCGCATGAACGAGCAGGCCAGCCTTGGCCTGTCGGCGACGATGAGCAGAGCGGGTTTCAAGCTCGGGCGGCTGAAGACCGGCACGCCGCCGCGGCTGGATGGGCGGACGATCGATTGGGCGTCGCTGGAGAGCCAGGCGGCGGACGAGGATCCGGTGCCGTTCTCGCTGATGACCGACCGCATCGACAATCCGCAGATCCATTGCGGCATCACGCGCACGACGGCGGCGACGCACGAGCTGATCCGCGCCAATCTGAGCCGTTCCGCCATGTATTCCGGCTCGATCGAAGGGGTCGGGCCGCGTTACTGCCCGTCCATCGAAGACAAGATCGTCAAGTTCGGCGACCGCGAAGGCCACCAGATTTTTCTGGAGCCGGAAGGGCTGGACGATGACACCGTTTACCCCAACGGTATTTCGACCTCGCTGCCCGAGGACGTTCAGATCGACATTCTGAAGACCATTCCTGGCCTTGAGCGTGCCATCATGCTGCAGCCCGGCTATGCCATCGAGTATGATCATGTCGATCCGCGCGAGCTTAAACCGACGCTGGAAACCAAGCGGATTGGCGCTCTTTTCCTGGCCGGGCAGATCAACGGCACCACCGGGTATGAGGAGGCCGCCGCGCAAGGGCTGCTTGCCGGCCTCAACGCTGCGCGGCAGGCTTCGGCAAGCGACCAGATCGTGCTCAGCCGCACGGAGGCCTATATCGGGGTGATGGTCGACGATTTGACCAGCCGCGGCATTGCCGAACCCTATCGCATGTTCACTTCGCGGGCCGAGTTCCGGCTGTCGCTACGGGCCGACAATGCCGATGAGCGGCTGACGCCGCTGGCGACGAAGCTCGGGACCGCTTCACCGGAGCGGATGCAGCGCTTCAACGATGTCATGCAGGAGCTTGAAAAGGCGAGGGACCTTGCGCTTGGAACGACCATGACCCCCAACGAAGCGGCGCGCCATGGGCTGGAGATCAACAGGGACGGAGTGCGTCGCTCCGCCTATGAGTTGCTGGCTTATCCCGGTGTCGATATCGCCTGGTTGGCCCGAATCGCTCCCGAATTTGGCGCCATCGACGCCAAAACGGCAGAGCGCCTCGAAACGGAGGCGAAATATTCGGTTTATCTCGATCGCCAACAGGCTGATGTCTCGCAGATCAGGCATGAGGAAAGCCGGCTGATCCCGGCTTCGCTCGACTTTGCTTCTGTGCCGGGCCTGTCCAACGAGCTGAAGCAGAAGATGCTGGCACGGCAGCCGCGTTCCATCGCCGACGCACAGCGGATGGAAGGCATGACCCCGGCGGCGCTGGCGATCATTGTTGCCCACGTCCGCAATTCCGAGGCTGCCGCGCGAAGGAATGTTGCGTGAATGCTGCCTCATGGGTGAGCCTGCAAGAGGCTGCAGGTCCGGTTTCACGTGAAACATTCGATCGCCTGGTCGAGTTCGAGACGGTCTTCCAGAAATGGAACCGCCGGATAAACCTGGCGGCGCAATCTACGCAGGCCGATGTCTGGCGCCGCCACATCCTCGACAGCGCGCAGCTTGCGCGAATCAAACCGGACGCAAAGCGCTGGGTCGATCTCGGCTCGGGCGGCGGTTTTCCCGGCCTGGTGCTTGCCTTCCTGCTTGCCGAGCGTGACGGCGCCAGCATCGATCTGGTTGAGAGCAACCGGAAGAAAGCGTCGTTCCTGCAAGCGGTCGTCGGGCAGTTCAATCTGCCGGCGAGAGTCATCGCGCGGCGCATCGATGATGCCTATCCGCTTGTTTCGACACCTCAAATCGTCACGGCCAGGGCGCTGGCGTCGCTTCCGACGTTGCTTGACCTATCGGCGCCGTGGCTGACGGCGGGCGCGCGCGGCCTGTTCCACAAAGGCCGGGATTACCGCGCCGAAGTGGCAGAAAGCGCTCAACGATGGTCGTTCGATCTGGTAGAACATGCCAGCGCGACCGACGCTCATGGCGTCATCCTCGAACTGTCTGATTTGCGCCAACTGACTTAGATCGGCGACCTCGGAATGAATTTCTGGCATAGACCCATGATGAAGAATGGCCCCCGAATCATCACCGTAGCCAACCAGAAGGGCGGCGTCGGCAAGACGACGACGGCCATCAATCTGGCCACGGCGCTGGCGGCGATCGGCGAAAAGGTGCTGATCGTCGACCTCGATCCGCAAGGCAATGCCTCGACAGGCCTTGGCATCGACCGCAAGGACCGTACCGTCTCGTCCTATGACGTGCTGACCGGCGAGCTGGATCTGGAAGCAGCGGCGATCCCGACGGCGGTGCCCGGGCTGTCGATCGTGCCGTCGACACTCGACCTGCTCGGCATCGAGATGGAGATCGCTTCCGCGCCCGACCGGGTGCTCAAGCTGCGCAATGCTCTCCGTGCCGCGAGCGAGCGTGGCGCCCCCTTCGGCTATGTGCTGATCGATTGCCCGCCGTCGCTCAATCTGCTGACGCTGAACTCGATGGCGGCGGCCGATTCGGTCCTGGTGCCGCTGCAATGCGAATTCTTCGCGCTTGAAGGCTTGAGCCAGTTGCTGGAGACGGTCGAGCAGGTGCGCCGCTCGATCAATCCCGATCTGATCATCCAGGGCATCGTGCTGACCATGTATGACGGCCGCAACAACCTCGCCAACCAGGTGGTGCAGGATGTGCGGGCGCATATGGGCGACAAGGTCTACGAAACCGTCATCCCGCGCAATGTGCGTGTCTCCGAGGCGCCGTCTTACGGCAAGCCGGCGATCCTGTACGACCTCAAATGCTCCGGCAGCCAGGCCTATCTGCAGCTTGCCTCCGAGGTGATCCGCCGCGAGCGCAAACTGCGCGCCGCTTGATGCAGTCGCCCAAAACTGGGAACTGGTATGCAGAAGATAATTCGATACCGAAACGATCTGGACAGACGATGAGCGAAGACCTTTCAAGAAAAAGACTGGGGCGGGGACTGGCCGCGCTGATCGGCGAAATCAATCGTCCGGCAGCAGTGGAAAAGCAAGGCATGAATGCCGACGGCAAGGTGCCGATCGAGTTCCTGAGCCCGAACCCTAAAAATCCGCGCCGGCATTTTGGCGACGCCGACCTGACCGATCTTGCCCAGTCGATCCGCGAGCACGGCGTGGTGCAGCCGGTGGTGGCGCGGCCGTCGCCGACGCAAGCTGGCCGCTACGAGATCATCGCCGGCGAGCGGCGCTGGCGCGCGGCGCAGCGCGCCGGGCTGAGCGAGATTCCGATCATCGTGCGCGACGTCAACGATCGCACCGCACTCGAGCTGGCGATCATCGAAAACGTCCAGCGCACCGACCTCAATCCGGTCGAGGAGGCGATGGGCTACCAGCAGTTGATCGACGATCACGGCTACACCCAGGCCGATCTCGGCCAGGTGATCGGCAAGAGCCGCAGCCATGTCGCCAACACGCTGAGGCTGCTGAAGCTGCCGGACGTGATCCGCGACATGCTGGTCGACGGCGCGCTGTCGGCCGGCCACGCCCGCACATTGGTGACGGCAGAGGATCCGGCGGGCCTGGCCAAGCGGATCGTCGAGGAGGGGCTTTCGGTGCGCCAGGCCGAAGCGCTGGCGCAGATGCCGGCGGGCGCTCCAACCGTAAAGCGACAGCCTGCGGAACCGGCGCAAAAAGATGCCGATACGCTGGCGCTGGAAAAGCTGATGACCGACACGATAGGCATGATCGTCACGATCGAGCACAAGGAACGCGGCGGCGTGCTGCGCGTCGCCTATCGGACATTGGACCAGCTCGATGAGCTCTGCCGAAGGCTGAAGCAGGAGCGGTAGGTGCTGAGGTACGCCTGTTTTTAGCCGGCAAATAATCTTCGGCTTAGGAGCAACCCGGCGGACATCTTCGCCCTGGTAATACAACGAGGGTTGGCGAATGCCGGCCCTTCCTTTTTCCGTGCGCTGGTGATTGGCGAAATCGCCGAGGCTGCTGATCTCCCCCCTCGAGGGGGAGATGGCCGGCAGGCCAGAAGGGGTCGTCTCACATCAAGCGCCTACGTCGTCTGTCGTCGCGAAAGGCGTCGGCATTCCACGCGCTGGGACCCCCTCTGTCGCCTTCGGCGACATCTCCCCCTCAAGGGGGGAGATCATCCGCGCTGAGCCAGCCTTGCACTCTCCACGGCAATGCCGAGCAGCGCTTGCCGTGCCAGCGCGACCGACAGGTCCGGCCGTCGGCGCGTCTGCAGGACCGCCGTCTGCAGCCTGGTCAAAGCGCGGCCAAGCGCCTCGCTGTTCCAGCGTTCGAGGGCCTTCTCCACCAGCTTGCGCCTGGTAAAAAAAACCGGCGGGCGCGCCGCGGCAACGACCGAAGCGGCGTTGCGGCCGCCGGTGTCCATCTGGCCGCGCATCGCCTGGATCGCCTGCAGCTGCCGCATCGCCGACGACAGCACCAGAAAAGCCTGGCCGCCGGACTGGCAGTGGCGGGTGAAGGCCATGTCGAAGTCGCCGACCTTGCCTTCGAGCAAAGCATCGACGGCGTCGTCGAAGGAGAGACCGGAGACGTCGCCCGATGTCGCCTTGACGTCGTCGAGGCCGATCTCGGTCTGGCCGTGGGCGTAAAGCACCAGCTTCTCGATCTCGCCGCGCGAGGCCAGCCGGTCACCGCCGAGGTTCCGGCGCAGCGCCTGGCGCGCCTCCAGCGTCATCGACATGCCGGCCTTGCGCAATTCGTCGTCGATGACCGTGTCGATGTCGCGGGCCTCGTCGGCGTAGCACGGCAGCGCCATGGCAATGTCGGCCGCCTCGACGATGGCGCGCAGGCCGACGCCTTTCTTCAAGTCGCCGGCTTCAATGAGTATGATCGCATCCTGCGCGGGCTCTGATGTCAGCGCCTTGACGTCGTCGGCAAGCGCCTTCTGGCCGCTGGCGTTGCGCACCCAGAGCAGGCGCCGGTCTGAAAACATCGGCACGGTGCGGGCTTCGTCGAGCAGGCGGCCCTCGTCGCGATCGACTTCCGAACCGTCCAGCCTGACCACCGAGAACGGATCGTCGAGCGGCAGGCCGGTTTTGCCGGCAAAGGCCTTCGCCCGCTCGGCGACGAGCCCGCGATCGGGCCCGTAAAGCAGGACGATCGAGATGCGCGGATCCGGCCGCGCCAACCACGAATCGACCTCGTAACCTTTCTTCTGTGCCATGCGGGGATGGTTAGCATGATGCGGGCGCGGGGTGAACGGCGGGGCTCCTTCTTCCTTCTCCCCTTGTGGGAGAAGGTGGATTGGCGCGCAGCGCCAAGGCGGTTGAGGGGTGCTGGACGGAGCGCCGTCCTTGCCAGGCTGGAACACCCCTCATCCGACCGAGCTTCGCTCGGCCACCTTCTCCCACAAGGGGAGAAGGAGACGCCGCGCGAAGCCCCTCAATCCGCCGAGAATTGCTCATCTGGCGGGAAACCCGGCGCAATCATGCGCCAAATTGCGCGTGGCGGCGGAAGATCGACAAGAAATTTCGCCGACATATCTTCATCTTGGCGAGTGCTGGCCGGTGCGTCGCTGGCCTGAAGCCTTGCCCGACGAATTGGCACTGGTCCGGCGGTGTGCAACTATCGCGCCAAGGCAACATTGGAGGACGAAGGTCATGGCCGATGCAGGAATGTTGCGCTTCCATGTGCCGGAGCCGGAGGTGCGGCCGGGCGGGACGCCGGATTTCTCTGACGTGACCATCCCCAAAGCCGGCTCGGTGCCGCGCCCGGGGATCGATGTCGATCCGCGCACCATCCGCGATCTGGCGTTTTCGATCATCCGGGTGCTCAACCGCTCCGGCGAGGCCGTCGGGCCATGGGCCGGGCTGCTTTCCGACGATGAATTGCTGGAAGGGCTGCGCCACATGATGACGCTGCGCAGCTTTGACGCCCGCATGCAGATGGCGCAGCGGCAGGGCAAGACCTCCTTCTACATGCAGCACCTCGGCGAAGAGGCGGTGAGCTGCGCCTTCCGCAAGGCGCTGGCGCCGGGCGACATGAACTTTCCGACCTATCGGCAAGCAGGGCTGCTTATCGCCGACGGCTATCCGATGGTCACGATGATGAACCAGATCTATTCGAACGAGGCCGACCCGCTGAAGGGGCGGCAATTGCCGATCATGTATTCGTCGAAGGAGCATGGCTTCTTCTCGATCTCCGGCAATCTGGCGACGCAATATATCCAGGCGGTCGGCTGGGCGATGGCTTCGGCGATCAGCAATGATTCGAAGATCGCCGCCGCCTGGATCGGCGACGGCTCGACCGCCGAGTCCGACTTCCATTCGGCGCTGGTGTTCGCCTCGACCTACAAGGCCCCGGTCGTGCTCAACGTCGTCAACAACCAGTGGGCGATCTCGACTTTTCAGGGCATCGCCCGGGGCGGCTCCGGCACTTTCGCCGCGCGCGGTCTCGGCTTCGGCATTCCCTCGCTGCGGGTCGACGGCAACGATTACCTCGCCGTCCATGCGGTGGCGAAATGGGCCGCCGAGCGGGCGCGGAACAATCTCGGGCCGACGCTGGTCGAATACGTCACCTACCGCGTCGGCGCGCATTCGAGCTCCGACGATCCGTCCGCCTACCGGCCGAAGGCCGAGTCCGACGCATGGCCGCTCGGCGACCCGATCGTCAGGCTGAAAAACCACCTCATCCAGCGCGGCGTCTGGTCTGACGAGCGCCACACCCAGGCCGAGGCAGAAATCCTCGAAACGGTGATCGCGGCGCAAAGGGAGGCCGAGCGGCACGGCACGCTGCATGCCGGCGGCAAGCCCTCGGCGCGCGACATGTTCGAGGGCGTCTATGCCGAGATGCCGCCGCATCTCAGGCGCCAGCGCCAGCAGGCAGGGGTCTGACCATGCCAAGGCGGACCATGATCGAGGCGATCCGCGACGCCATGGACGTGTCGATGGCGCGCGACGAACGCGTCATCGTGTATGGCGAGGATGTCGGCTTTTTCGGCGGCGTCTTCCGCTGCACGCAGGGCTTGCAGGCGAAGTACGGCAAGAGCCGCTGCTTCGATGCGCCGATCAGCGAAGCCGGCATCGTCGGCTCGGCCATCGGCATGGCCGCCTACGGCCTAAAACCTTGCGTCGAGGTGCAGTTTGCCGACTATGTCTATCCGGCCTACGACCAGATCGTCTCGGAGGCGGCGCGGCTGCGTTACCGGTCGAACGGCGATTTCACCTGTCCGATCGTGGTCAGGATGCCGACCGGTGGCGGCATCTTCGGCGGCCAGACCCACAGCCAGAGCCCGGAGGCGCTGTTCACCCACGTTTCCGGCCTGAAGGTCGTCGTGCCGTCCAATCCGCACGATGCCAAAGGCCTGCTGATCGCGGCGATCGAGGATCCCGATCCGGTGATCTTCCTGGAGCCGAAGCGGCTCTACAACGGCCCGTTCGACGGTCATCACGAGCGCCCGGTGACGCCGTGGTCGAAACATGACCTCGGCGAGGTCGCCGACGGCCATTACACGGTCCCGCTCGGCAAGGCGGTGATCCGGCGGCCGGGTGCCGCTGTCACCGTGCTCGCCTATGGCACGATGGTCTATGTCGCGCAGGCGGCGGCCGAGGAGACCGGCATCGACGCCGAGATCATTGATCTGAGAACCCTGCTGCCGCTCGATCTCGAGACGATTGTCGCCTCGGTGAGAAAAACGGGCCGCTGCGTGGTCGTGCACGAGGCGACGCTGACATCGGGGTTTGGCGCCGAGCTGTCGGCGCTGGTGCAGGAAAATTGTTTCTATCATCTGGAAGCGCCGGTGGCGCGGGTCGCCGGCTGGGACACGCCCTATCCGCACGCGCAGGAGTGGGATTATTTTCCAGGTCCCGCCCGGCTTGGCCGGGCCTTGCTTGAGACGATGGAGGCCTGATGATGGGAGGCAGAGCAATCGCTTCGGACCAATTGCCAACCATGGCGCCGCCCCTCATCTGCCTGCCGGCATCTTCTCCCCGTGAGGGACGGGAAGAAGGGGCTGGCCGCCACGCAGGCGATCCCCCTCTCCCCGTTCTTCACGGGGGTCCGAAGGACGGGCGAGACAAGCGGCTCGCCCCGGAATGGGCAGGGGTGAGGGGCAGCGCAAACGCCTCGGTAGCGGAGGCCTGACGATGGGCGAATATGTAATCAAGCTGCCCGATGTCGGCGAAGGCGTCGCCGAGGCCGAGTTGGTCGAATGGCAGGTCAAGGTCGGGGATCTCGTGCGCGAGGACGCGGTGCTTGCCGCTGTGATGACCGACAAGGCGACGGTCGAAATCCCGTCACCCGTCGACGGCGAGATCCTGTGGCTTGGCGCCGAGATCGGCGACACGGTGGCGATCGGCTCGCCCATCGTCAGGTTGAAAGTGGCGGGAGAGGGTAATGTGAAGGCAGGTGCGGAGTCAGGAGGCGAGGCGGGCGCCAAGAGTACCCCCACCCCTAGCCTTGCCGGGGCGAGCCACGGGTCTCGCCCGTCCTTCGGACCCCCACAAGGGGGAGGGGGACGCGCTTCGGCTCCCGAGGCCGACGTCAAACCAGCCCTGGGTTCATCCGGAAAAGTTTCAGTGCATGGTGCACCGGCGACGGAATCCCCCTCCCCCTTGTGGGGAGGGGTTAGGGGTGGGGGTACTGCGCCCGTCAGCGCGCCGCGCCCCGAAGGTGAAAAGCCGCTGGCGTCGCCCGCTATCCGCCTGAGAGCGAAAGAGGCCGGCGTTGATCTTCGGCAGGTCGCGGGAACGGGCCCGGCCGGCCGCATCCAGCATGAGGACATCGAGGCGTTTCTGGCGCGTGGACCGCAGTTCGCGAAAGTCTCCGGCCTCGCCCGCAACGAGGCGGTCGAGGACATCAAGATCATCGGGCTCAGGCGCAAGATCGCCGAGAAAATGGCGCTGGCCAAGTCGCGCATCCCGCACATCACCTATGTCGAGGAGATCGACGTCACCGCGCTCGAGGATCTGCGCGCCGCGCTCAACAAGGAGAAGCGCGGCGGCGCGGAACGGCCGAAGCTGACGCTGCTGCCGTTCCTGATGCGGGCGATGGTCAGGGCGATTGCCGACCAGCCCAACCTCAACGCGCTGTTCGACGACGAGGCCGGCATCATCCACCAGCATGGCGGCGTCCATATCGGCATCGCCGCGCAGACGCCTTCGGGGCTGGTGGTGCCGGTGGTCAAGCACGCCGAGGCGCGCGACATCTGGGATTGCGCCGCCGAGGTTGTCAGGCTGGCCGAGGCGGCAAAATCCGGCACGGCGAGCCGCGACGAGCTGTCGGGCTCGACCATCACCATCACCTCGCTTGGCGCCATGGGCGGCGTCGCGACGACGCCGGTGATCAATCACCCGGAAGTGGCGATCATCGGCGTCAACAAGATGATGGTGCGACCGGTGTGGGATGGCACTCAGTTCATCCCGCGCAAGATGATGAACCTGTCCTCCAGCTTCGACCACCGAGTGATCGACGGCTGGGACGCCGCGGTGTTTATTCAACGGATCAAGACGCTGCTGGAGACCCCGGCGCTGATTTTCGTGGAGTAGGGCCATGAACAGAGGATCGCAGTGGCGCAGAATGAGAGCGGTAGCGATCCTTCGCGCCCCCCTCTGTCCTGCCGGACATCTCCCCCTCAAGGGGGGAGATCGGCTCTCATCCCGACTTTCGACAATCTCCAGCGTTACAAGACTAAGCGGAGCGCCAAAGCTGCCAATCTCCCCCCTTGAGGGGGAGATGCCCGGCAGGGCAGAGGGGGGCGCTGTCCCGCCGGCTCGACGAACCAAGGTGCCATGATGAAAGAAATCTCCTGCAAGCTGCTCGTCATCGGTGCCGGGCCTGGCGGCTATGTCTGCGCCATCCGCGCCGGCCAGCTCGGCATCGACACGGTGATCGTCGAGTTCGGCAAACCGGGCGGCACTTGTCTCAATGTCGGCTGCATTCCGTCCAAGGCGCTGATCCATGCGGCCGAGGAGTTCGAGAAGATCTCCCACATGGCCGGCGGCAAGAGCCCGCTCGGCATTTCAATCGCAGCACCATCCATTGATCTCGAAGCCACCATCGCCTGGAAGGACGGTATTGTTAGCCGACTGAATAGTGGCGTTGCCAGCCTGCTCAAGAAGGCCGGGGTCAAGACCGTGCACGGCTGGGCGAAATTCCGCGACGGCAAGACCGTCGAGGTCCAGACCGAGACCGGGATGCAGGTGGTCCGCGCCGAGACGGTGGTGATCGCGACAGGCTCGGCGCCGGTCGAGCTGCCGTCGCTGCCGTTTGGTGGGCCGGTGATCTCGTCGACCGAAGCGCTTGGGCTGAGCGAAGTGCCGGAAAGGCTTGCCGTCGTCGGTGGCGGCTATATCGGGCTCGAGCTCGGCATTGCCTTCGCCAAGATGGGCGCCAGGGTGACCGTGGTCGAGGCTTTGCCGCGCGTGCTGGCGCTGTATGATGCAGAGCTGACGCGGCCGGTCGTGAAGCGGCTCACCGAACTCGGTATCGAGGTGCTGGTGGGCGCCAAGGCCAAGGGGCTGTCGACTAAGGGCGATGCGCTGCTGGTCGAGACGAAGGACGGCAAGAATGCCAAGATCGCTGCCGACAGGATCCTGGTCACCGTCGGGCGCAAGCCGGTGATCGAAGACTGGGGGCTGGACCAGATCGACCTCGATATGGCGGGGAAATTCATCCGCATCGACGACCAGTGCCGCACCTCGATGCGCGGTATCTTTGCCATTGGCGACGTCACTGGCGAGCCGATGCTGGCGCATCGGGCGATGGCGCAAGGCGAAATGGTCGCCGAGATCGTCGCCGGCCACAAGCGCAGCTGGGACAAGCGCTGCATTCCCGCCATCTGCTTCACCGATCCGGAGCTGGTCACCGCAGGCCTGTCGCCGGACGAGGCAAAGGCCCTCGGCGGCGAGATCAAGGTCGGGCTGTTTCCCTTCGCCGCCAATGGCCGCGCCATGACGAAGATGGGTGAGGAGGGATTCGTCCGGGTCGTTGCCCGGGCGGACAACCATCTTGTGCTCGGCATCCAGGCGGTCGGCCAAGGCGTGTCGGAGCTTTCGACGGCCTTCGGCCTGGCGCTGGAAATGGGCGCGCGGCTGGAGGACATCGCCGGCACCATCCACGCCCATCCGACACAAGGCGAGGGTTTTCAAGAAGCAGCGCTGAAGGCGATGGGGCATGCGCTGCATATTTGAGGTGCTTCACCCTTCCCTCTTGTTGGACACAAGGGGAGGACCGGCGCGAACCTACGTCGCCAGGCGCCTTTCCTCTCCCTCCGGAGGGGGGAGGTGGCGCTGCGAAGCAGCGACGGAGTGGGGGAAGCCGGTCCTCAAATGCGCCGCCGCTGATAACTCACCACAGGGGCTCAATTAGTGCGAGGCATCGCCCCGATCTGAAATAACGGCGCCCGAGCCAGGTCGACCCCCACTCCGTCGAGCTTCGCTCGACACCTCTCCCCCGGTCGACGGGGGAGAGGAATGGCGCGAACTTATTCCTTCCGGCTCCCATCCTTCTCCACAGAGGTGGCACCTCACCCCGCAAGCCGGCTAACCATCTCGTGCTGCGCATAGGCGTGGCCGAAGCGGTTGGCGAGGAAGGCGTCGAGCGCGATGTCCTCCTGCTTGACAAAACCCTTCGCTGGCAAGGTGCCGTCGGCCAGCATGTCGAGCACCGCGCAGATGGCGGAGGCCGTGGTGATCTGGATGGCGCTGCGCACTATTTCGCCGACGCGCTTGGCGTAGATCTTGTTGGCGTAGGTCTCCTGGAGCAGGCGGCCGTTCTTGCGGCCGCTGACGGTGACGAAGACGATGACCACGTCCTGCAGCGTCGCCGGCAGGGCGCTCTCAAAAATGTCCTTCAGCACGTCGCGGCGGTGGCGCAGGCCGAGGTCGTTGAGCAGCGCCTTCATGATCGCGGCGTGGCCGGGATAGCGGATGGTGCGATAGTTCAGTGTGCGCACCTTGCCCTTCAGCGTCTCGGCCAGCGTGCCGAGCCCACCCGACGTGTTGAACGCCTCGTAGGTGACGCCGTCGAGCGAGAATTCCTCGCGCTCCTCCAGCGGCGGCACCTCGATCAACTCGCCTTCGACGATCGCCTCGCAAGGCTCGCAATATTCATTGATGACGCCGTCCGTGCTCCAGGTCAGATTGTAATTCAGCGCATTCGAGGGGTATTGCGGCAGCGCCCCGACCCGCATGCGCACGCTTTCCAGCGTGTCGAAGCGGCTGGCCAGATCATTGGCGACAATCGAGATGAAGCCCGGCGCGAGCCCGCATTGCGGGATGAAAGCGCTGTTGGCCGAGCGCGCCAGCTCCTTGACGCGCCGGGTCGCGACGACGTCCTCGGTCAGGTCGAGATAATGGACGCCGGCGCTGGCTGCCGCCTCGGCGATGCGCGTGGTCAGATGGAAGGGCGCTGCGCTGAGCACCGCGAACTTGCCGGCCAGGGCCGCTTCAAGCGTGCCGGCGGCTTCGATGTCGAGCTCGAGCGTCTCGACCGTTTCAGGCAGTTCGGCCGCGCCGAGCTGTGCGGCCGAGCGGTCGACGAGAGTGACGTGATAGTCGCCGGTGGAAGCCAGCATCTCGGCAATGGTCGAGCCGATCTTGCCGGCGCCGACAACGATGATTTTCTTCATGACAGTTCCCTCGCCTTACCTTCTCTCAAGACGATAGAATCGCAGCTTGCCTGTCGAAAGGAAGCGTGGAATTGTTCGAAACGAAGTGGCTTCTTGATTAATATGCCGATGAGGTTCGTCGAAAGTGCTTAGCAACGCCGAACAGGCCCTGCTCTCCCTGCTGCGGGCGAATGCGCGCGCCTCGACGGCCGAGTTGGCGCGGCGGCTCGGCGTGTCGCGGACAACCGTGCAAAGCCGGATCGAGCGGCTGGAGCAGCGCGGCATCATCACCGGCTATGGCGTCAGGCTTTCACCCGATTACGAACAGGGACTGGTGCGGGCGCATGTCCTGCTCACCGTCACGCCCAAGCTTGCCGACAGAGTGGTGCGCAGCCTGCAGGCGCTGCCACCGGTGCGGACACTGCATTCTGTAAGCGGCAACTTCGACATGATCGTCATCGTCGACGCGCCGTCGATCAAGGATCTCGACACGCTTCTCGACCAGATCGGCGCGATGGACGGGGTCGAGCGGACGTCGTCCTCGATCATCCTGTCGACGCGGATCGACCGCTGAGCGGGCAGAACTGAAGCCGTTCTGTAGCGATCCTTCGCGCCCCCCCTCTGCCCTGCCGGGCATCTCCCCCACGAGGGGGGAGATTGGCAGCTTCAGCGCCCCGCTCACTTCTGCAACGATGGAGATTGGCGAAAGCCGGGATGACGGCCGATCTCCCCCCATGTGGGGGAGATGTCCGGCAGGACAGAGGGGGCGCTGTCCCGCTGGCATCAAAAGGTTCCGGCATCGTCGTGATGGCCGGCTTCTAGCCGCCGAGCGGATGCGGCATGTAGCCGACGAAGCCTGATATTTTCCAGCGGCTCTCGACCTTGGTGCAGAAATAGAGGGTCTGCCATTTCAGCCTCTCGACGCTGCCGTCGGGCTTGGCGATCGAGCCGTTGAACTTCTTGTGCAGCACGGCGCGGTCGCCGTCGACGTCGATGTCGCGCATGTTGGTGATGCGGAACAGCGCCTCGCGCAGCGGCTCGGCGAATGTCGTCGCCGCGGTTTCCCTGGCTTGGCGCAGCCACTCGTCGCGGTAGCTGCGAAGCGTCGGGAATTGCAGCCGCCAGGCATCCGCATCGCTGAGGAAATGGGCGTGCATGCCGAAGAAGCTCGAGGCGACGAAATCATCCTCGACCATCGTCCAGTCCTGGCCGAGGAAGGCGTCGATGTCGCGCCGCACCAGCATCTCCCAGAGCGCATGGCGGTCGGCGTCGCCGGGCGGAAACGGATTTTTGTCGAAGGTCACTTCTGCTCCCCTATATTGCGATGTTTTGGGTGTTGCGATGTTTCGGTCAATTGAAGGCTCGACTTGATCCGATCAGTCGCCGATCTGGTCCAGAAACGGCAGATTGCTTGCCATCAGGCCGGCATCGACATTCAGGGTCGTGCCGGTGATGCCGCTGGCAAAGGGCGACGCCAGGAATACTGCGGCGCGGGCGACCTCGACCGGCTCGACCAGCCTTCCCAGAGGATAGAGCTTGCCGACGGCGGCGAGGATCTCCGGCTTGTGCGCAAGGCGATGCTCCCAGGCCCCGGTCCGGATCGAGCCGGGAATGACGGCGTTGGCGCGGATGCCGTTGCGGCCTTCCTCGGTGGCGATGGCGCGCATCCAGGCGTTGAGCGCTGCCTTGGCGGCGGCGTAGGCGGGATTGCCGAAATGGGCCTGCGCGTTGACCGAGGAGATGAACACGAAGGCGGCACCCAGCGGCTGGTTGCGCATGACGGGAAGCAGTGCCTGCGACAGCAGTGCGGCGCTGCGAAAATTCAGATTCATTTCGTGATCGAGGGCTGCCGTCGAGACATCGGCGAGCGTTTCCGCCCGCGTCCAGCCGGCGTTGGAGATGACTGCCGCTGGTGGAGCCCCTTCACTGAGGCGCTTGGCAAATGCCGCCACGGCCTCGTCATCGAGAAGGTCGAAATGGTGCGCTTCTTCTATTCCGGCGCCGGTAAGGTCGGTTCCTTCGCGATCGCAGGCGATCACCCTGGCCCCGCTGGCGGACAGGGCGGCGACCAGCGCGCTGCCGACGCCGCCGGCGGCACCTGTCACGACCACGCTGCGGCCACCAAAATCGATCATGCGGCTCCTCGTTTTTCCTCCGCAATCCTCGCCTGCCGGACGCTTCGACGCAATCGCTGATCGAGCAGGATGCTGGTGCTCTTGTAATAAAGCAACATGAATTCCAAAAAATGTTGCTTTCCAACACAGCCTGTATGAGAATCGCTCGGACAGGCGTAGACCTTCCGGCGGGAAACCGGCAAACCGGCGCAGCGAAAGAGCCCGCGCGGACTCTGCGGCGATTGCCGCCAATGTTTGAACAGGAGACTTTTCCGTGCCCAAACAGTGTTTTGGAACATCCCATGTGCCGCTGTCGCCGGCGGTCCGGGCCGGCGACATGGTCTATGTCTCCGGCCAGGTGCCGGTCGGTAGCGACGGCGTGGTGGTCAAGGGCGGCATCGCCGAGCAGACCGAGCAGGTGCTTTTGAATGTGAAGGCAGCGCTGGCGCTGGCCGGCTGCACCATGGACGACGTGGTCAAGACGACGGTCTGGCTCGAGAACGCCAGCGATTTCGGCGCCTTCAATGCCGTCTATGCCAGGCATTTTCCAAAGGATCCGCCGGCGCGCACCACCGTCGAATCGCGGCTGATGATCGACATCAAGATCGAGGTCGAAGCCGTCGCCTACAGGCCGGTCTGAGCATTTTGCAGCCAAATGGAATCATTTGGCGTCCGCATAAATGCGGCAAAGAAATAGATAGAGCGAGTTACGGTTCCCCAGGAACCGGAACTGCTCTAGTAGGAACGGAGGCGGACGCCGATGCAATTTGATCTCCTCCTGAAGGGCGGCCGCGTCATCGATCCGGCGTCTGGTCTCGATGCGCAGCGCGATCTGGCCATCGCCGACGGCCGCATCGCGGCGATCGATGCCGACATTCCCTTCGACCGTGCCGCGCGCGTCATCGATGCCACGGGCTCCATCGTCGCGCCAGGCCTCATCGACCTGCACAGCCACGTCTATTGGGGCGGCACCTCGCTCGGCGTCGATGCCGACCGCCTCGCCGCCAAGAGCGGCACCACCACGTTCATCGACGCGGGAAGTGCCGGCGCCGGCAACTTCCTCGGCTTTCGCCGTCACGTCATCGAGCGCTCGAAAGTCCGCATCCTGGCCTATGTCAACATTTCCTTTGCCGGCATTTTCGGCTTCTCGCAGACCGTTTCGGTTGGGGAATGCAGCGACCTCAGGCTCTGCGAACCGCGCGAGACGGTGGCAGCGGTGCGCGAGCACGCAGACGTGGTTGTCGGCGTCAAAGTCCGCTCGGGCCGCCATGCCGGCGGCACCAGCGGCATTGCTCCGGTCGATCTGGCGCTCGAGGCCGCCGACCAGGTCGGCCTGCCGCTGATGGCGCATATCGACGAGCCGCCGCCGGGCCGCTCGGAAGTGCTGCCGCGGCTGCGCAGGGGCGACATTCTCACCCACTGCTTCCGGCCGTTTCCCAACGCGCCGATCTTCGCCTCCGGCGCGGTGCGGCCCGACATGCGGCTGGCGCGCGAGCGCGGCGTCATCTTCGACATCGGCCACGGCATGGGCTCGTTCGATTTCGAGGTTGCCAAGGCGATGCTCAGCGAGGGGCTGGCGCCTGACGTGATCAGCAGCGACGTGCATCTCTACTGCGTCGACGGGCCGGCCTTCGACATCCTGGTGTGCATGTCGAAACTGCTGGCGCTCGGCATGCCGCTTGTCGAGGTGCTGCGCGCGGCGACACAGCGGCCGGCCGAGGCCATCGCAAGGCCCGATCTTGGCGCGCTTATGGTCGGCGCGGTCGGCGATATCGCGGTGCTGCGGCTGCGCCCGGGCAGTTTCACCTTTGTCGATGCGGTCGGCGCCTCGCTGGTCGCCGAGCAAAGGCTGATCTCGGACGGTGTCGTGATCGGCGGCACCTGGTGGCCGAACGAGGCGGCAGGCGATCTCGGCGATACCGAGCGCTTCGAAGCGCATGCGCATGAGACGCATGTCGATGTCGTGGCTAGGCATTTCGGGCGTGGGTGATCTCCCCCCTCGAGGGGGAGATGTCGCCGAAGGCGACAGAGGGGGTCGGTTCGACCGGGCTCGCCTTCCTGCAACGGATGGAAGTTGGCGCTCGACGCGCGGCGACCCCCTCTGGCCTGCCGGCCATCTCCCCCTCAAGGAGGGAGATTACGGCTTCACCCCCGGCGCCCCATAAACCGGCGTGGCAATGCCTTCCATCCTCGCCTTGATCTGCAGCGCCACGAATTTCGAGTAAAAACGCGACAGCGCCAGGTTGCCGCCGTGGAACCATAGCGCCTCCTGCGCGGTCGGCTTCCACATGTTGCGCAATTCGCCTTGCCATGGTCCGGGGTCGCCTCTCACGCCCGAGCCAATCCCCCAGCACGGGCCGACCTTGTCGGCGACCTCACGCGAGACGATCGCCGCCACCGTCTCGTTCATCGACTGATAGCCGGTGCAGGAGATGACCACGTCGGCCGCAAGCTCGGTGCCGTCGTCGAAGAGCATCCCTGTCGGCGTCAGCGACTTGATTCCGACGCCGCTGCGAACGCCGATCTCGCCGTTGATGATCAGATCCGAAGCGCCGACGTCGATGTAGTAGCCCGAGCCTGTGCGGTAGGCCTTCATCATAAGGCCGGTCTCGTCGTCGCCGAAATCGATGGCGAAGCCGGCGCCGCGCAAGCGGTCGTAGAAGGCAGCGTCGCGGGCCTTGATGATGTCGTAGAGCGCGCGCTGGCTTTGCGGCAGCAGCGCGAACGGCGTGGAGGCGACGATCATGTCGGCCTTCTCGGTGGTGATGCCTCGCGCCAACGCTTTTTCCGAAAAGATCTCGAAGCCGACTTCCATCAGCGTGTCGGACTTGACCACCGTCGTCGGCGAGCGCTGGATCATCGTCACCTCGGCGCCGCTTTCCCAGAGGTCGACGCTGACGTCGTGCCCCGAGCTTGCCGCGCCGATGACCGCGACGCGTCTGCCGCGGAATTTCTCGCCGCTGGAATACTGGCTGGAGTGCAGGATCTCGCCCTGGAACGCCTCGGCGCCGGGCAGGTCGATCTGCCTCGGCGGACCATAGGCGCCGGTCGCGAAGACGATATGCCTCGGCTTCAGCGTGATGCGCTGGCCGGCGCGATCGACCTCGACCGTCCAGATTTTTTCGGCCTCGTCATAGCTGGCGCTGACGCATCTCGTCGAGGTCCAGTAGTTGAGCTCCATGACGCGCGTGTACATTTCCAGCCAGTCGCCCATCTTGTCCTTGGGCGTGAACACCGGCCAGTTCTCGGGAAACGGGATGTAGGGCAGATGGTCGTACCAGACCGGGTCGTGCAGCACGAGCGAGCGATAGCGATTGCGCCAGGAATCACCGGCTTGAGCGTTTTTCTCGATGATGATGGCCGGCACGCCGAGCTGCCGCAGCCGCGCGCCCAACATGATGCCGCCCTGGCCGCCGCCGATGACCAGGCAATAAGGCTGGTGGCCGGCGCCGAGTTCACGCGTCTCGCGCGCTCTCGCCTCCGACCAGGTCTCGCGGTCCGGGTCGGCCTTGTGGCGGACACCCAGAGGCCGCGCCGGCCCCCTGCGCTCCTCAAAGCCCTTGAGGTCGGTCATCGCCGTGAACAGCGTCCGGCACCGGCCGTCCTGCAGGCGCATGATGCCCTGGCCCCATGCCGATGACGTCTCGAAAGTGAACCAGGCTTCGACGATGCCTTCGTCCGCGCTTGCTTCGCCACTGAGCTGCCAGGCAGTCGGCCTTGTCGTCGCCAGCGTGGCATCCAGCATGTCGCGGATCGGCACGCGGCCTTCCATCGTCTTGATGTTCCAGGTGAAGGTCAGCAGGTCGCGCCAGTAGCAGTCCTCGACGAACAGGTTGGTCGCGGCCTCGGCGCCGCCCGCCTCGAGCGCGCGGGAGAGGGAAGAAAGCCAGGTGGCCGCCTGTTTCGATGGTGCCATGTCGAGCATCTGTGGTCCTTCTACCTTTTCAAGTCGGCGCCGCCCGGTCTTCCCTTCTCCCCTTGTGGGAGAAGGTGTCGCCGAAGGCGACGGATGAGGGGTGTTCCAGAGGAACACCAACGTCTCACTCCGTCCAACACCCCTCTTCCGTCTTGGCGCTACGCGCCAATCCACCTTCTCCCACAACAAGGGGAGAAGGGAAGCCGCGCCACTCAATCCCCGAGCGGTTCCATTTCCTTGCCCGTCCTGTGGATCTGGGCGTTGTATTTGATGCGGCGGACCGTTTCGCGGGCGGAGCCGTCGAGCTTGTAGGCGGCCGCCACGGCCATCAGATCGATCGCGGCCAGGAAGGCGAACCGCGAGGCGGTCGGCTTCAGCGTGTCGGGATATTCGGGCACCGCGACCGTCAGCCTGACGTCGCAGGCGCGCGCCAGGTCGGTGTCGGGCGCGGTCACGCCGATCGCATTTGCGCGGTAGTGCTTGGCGAGTTCCACCGCCTCGATCACTTCGCGCGTGCGTCCGGTCGCCGAGATGGCGATCACCAGATCGCTTGGCTTCAAGGTCGAGGCAGTCATGCGCATCAGATACGGGTCGCACTGGGCGCTGACGGTGATGCCGTAGCGAAACAACCGGTACTGGGTTTCCTGCGCCAGTGCCGAGGAGCTGCCGCCGAGGCCGAACACGGTGACCTGGCGCGCCTTGGCGATGAGCTCGGCCGCCTTCACCAGCTGCGCCGGATCGAGCTGCCGTTCGGCTTCCTGCAGCGCCCGGCGTGCCTCGCCGAACACAGCATTCCAGAACGGCATGCCATTGTCCGCGCTCGCGGGCGGCGGCTTGCTCAGATAGAGCGCGCCGACGACGAGGCTCTGCGCCAGCTTCAGCTTGAAGTCGCGCACACCTTCACAGCCGATGGCGCGGCAGAACCGGGTCACGGTCGGTTCGCTCACCCCGGCGCGCTGGGCGAGCACGGCATTGGAAGCGTCGACCGCGAACCTGACGTCGTCGAGCACGACGTCGGCGACGCGGCGCTCCGCCGGGCGCAGCTCACCGTAAGAGTCCTTGACCAGCGAGATGATGTCGGGGATGCGCCTGACATGGTCGCGTGTATCCGGCTCGCCATCCGAAGTCAGTCGTGCATGGCCTTCAGCTTCGGTCATGAGTCATTCCCCTGACGTTCGTGGAACTCGACCTCTACCATGTTTGCGCACCGCTTGCCTGCTCCGCTTCACGCGACGTGTTTCCGAAGTATGTAGGAAAGCAACAAGCTTTTCAAGAAATAGAAAATGTAATTTAAACAAACAGATATGGCTGGCCCTAGCGATCTTGCCAGCGATAGCGACGGTCGCCGCTTGACAGTAAAGTAGGATAGTTACAGACTGATTTCTGCGACCGTATGACCCACTGGATCATCGCGCAATCTCCGAGGGGCGCATGAACGCGGGCAGTGCAAAAACCCCGAAGCTTGGCGTGCAGGACGCGACCAAGATCTATCATACGGCTTCCGGCGACCTCTTGGCGCTGGACCGTTGCAGCCTCGACGTTCACGCCAATGAGATCGTCTCGATCGTCGGCCCCTCCGGCTGCGGCAAGACCACACTTTTGTGGTCGATGTCCGGGCTGCATCGCCTGTCCAGCGGGACGATCCGGCTCGACGGCAGAGAGATCACCGGGCCGCATCCGGATATCGGCATCGTCTTCCAGGAGGCGAACCTGCTGCCCTGGCGCAATCTCGACGCCAACATCCATTTTCCCTTCGAGATCAAGGGCGAGAAACCGGATCGCGCCTGGATCGCCCATCTCGTCAACCGCGTCGGGCTAGACGGTTTCGGCGGAAAGTTTCCGCGCGAGCTCTCGGGCGGCATGCAGCAGCGCGCGGCGATCGTGCGGGCGCTGGCGCTGAAGCCCTCCGTCCTGCTCATGGATGAGCCCTTCGGCGCGCTCGACAGTTTCACGCGCGAGGAGATGAACCGTCTCGTCGAGGAGATCTGGCTCGATACCAAAACCACCATCGTCTTCATCACCCATAGCATCGAGGAGGCGATCTTCCTTTCCGACAGGGTGGTGGTGCTGAGCGCGCGGCCGGGGCGCGTCGCCAAGGAATATCGCGTGCCATTCCTACGCCCGCGCTCGCTGGAGATCATGGCGACGAAGGAGGTCTTCGATCTCACCAACACGATCAAGATGGACATTGTCGGCGAACGCGTGCGGCCGAAGGCGCGGGAGCGCGGCACCGCCGAAATTGTGAGGATCAGGCCGTGAGCGGAGGCGACACTATCCCGGAATTTTCCAAGACCAAGGGGGGTGACGGGCACGACGTCAGCCTGACCAATCTTTCGGCCTTCGCCAGCGGCCCCGGCATCAGGTCGGGCGCCGAGGTCGCGGCCATCATCGCCGTTGCGGTGATCATCATCGGCGGCATCGAGCTGGCGCTGCGGCTCTTCAATGTGCCGCACTACATCATGCCGGCGCCAAGCGCGATCGCCTATGCGCTGTTCGACGAGTTCCCGCTGATTGCGCCGCATCTCGGCTATACGCTGGTCGAGCTTATTTCCGGCTTCTCGATCGGCGCCATCATCGGCCTGGTGATGGCTGCGGTGATCACGCAATTTCCCTTCGCCGAGAAGATCGTGGCGCCTTACATCTTGCTCTTGGTCACCACGCCGATGCTGGCGCTGGTGCCGCTTTTGATCCTGCGCTTCGGTTTTGGCTACACACCGCGCATCATCGCAGTGGCGCTGGCCGCCGGCCCGATGGTGATGATCAATGCGGCGACCGGCTTTCGCCGCGTCGATAGCGCCAAGATCGCGCTGGCGCGTTCCTATGGCGCCAGCACCTTGCAGATATTCTGGAAGATCCGGGCGCCGATGGCGCTGCCGATGATCCTGGTCGGGCTGATGATCGGCGCGATCTTCGGGCTTTTGACCGCGGTCGGCGCCGAGATGGTCGGCGGCGGCTTCGGCCTCGGCAACCGGCTGACCACTTATTCGTCGATGATCCAGATGCCGCAGTTCTTCGCCGTGGTTCTGATCCTCTCGATGCTTGGCATCCTGATCTATGTGCTGTTCTTCCTGATCGGCAAGAAATGGGCGAGCTGGGAGGCGTGAGCGCAGAAATGACGAAAGGTCCCGGGAGGCGGGCGGCAAGAGACTGAAAATCAACAAAAAAGGGGAATGCCATGACCAAAGAAAGTTCAATCAGCCATAGTGCGAGGATCAGCCGCCGTTATTTCCTGCAGGTGACCGGTGCCGGCCTGGTAACGGCGACTGCGCTCGGCGCTTCCAACCTCAGGGCCAAGGCCGAGGCCTATGAAAAATTCACGTGGATCTCGCCGCGCGGCACGCTCGAAGTGCTGGACGATTATCCCTATTGGGCGGCCAAGAAGGCCGGCTATTTCGGCGACCTCGAAACCGACATGCAGCCGGGTCCGTCGGACGGCACCGCAACGGTGAAGTTCGTCGATGTCGGCCAGGCCGACATGGGCTTCCCTTCGCCCGGCGTTTTCTCCTTCGCCATCCAGAACGGCATGAAGCTCAAATCCGTGTTCCACATGGGCGCGCGCGACACGTTCAGCTTCGCTTTCCGCAAGGGCGAGGGAACAAACGACCTGAAGCAGCTAGAAGGAAAGACCATTCTGCTCGGCTCCGCCGCCTGGCAGTCGATCACTGACCCGCTGCTGGCGGCGCAAGGCGTCGACATCAAGAAGGTGAAGTATGTCGAGGCCGGCTGGCCGACCTGGGGCACCGCACTTGCCGGCGGCCAGGGCGACGCCGCCCTGTCATGGGAAGGGCTGCGGGCCGAATGGATCGCCAAGAACCTCGACTTCGAATACTGGCTCGGCGTGCAGAATTCGAAGCTGCCGGCCAACACTTTCGTCGTGCGCGCAGCAGATCTCGAGGATCCCGACCGCAAGGCGTTCCTGGAAAAGTACCTGCGCGGCTGGGCGATGGGCCTCGAATTCGGCTACCAGAATCCGCGCGCGGCCGTCGAAGCGGTGTTCGAGCAGTTCCCGACGCTGGCCAAGAATCTCGGGCCGGAACTCGGCACCACCTCGATCCTGCAGCAGATCAACGTCTTCCGCGGCGACATGGACAAGCGCGAAGGCTGGGGCTCGCACGACATGGCGAGCTGGCAGGGCTTCTTCGACGAGATCCACAAGATCGGCCAGATCACCAGCCCGGTGAAAGCCGAGGACGTCTGCACCAACGAGCTGATCGGCCCCGCCAACAGCTTCGACAAGGCCAAGGTCAAGGCCGATGCCGATGGCTACAAGCTGTCAGAGGGCTTTGCCGCGCTCGATGTCGATAACATCAAGGCGCATCTGTTCGACTCGGCGGTCAAGTAAAGACTGCAATTGTCGATGCCGGCGCTGCCCTTGGCCTGCCTTGGCTCCTTTCCTCTCCCTCCGGAGGAGGGAGAGGTGGCGCCGCGAAGCGGCGACGGAGTGGGGGAAGGCGTTCGCCAAACGCGCAGTCGCCGCAAGACAGGCACAATGTGGCGAGCAAGTAACCTCAGGCGGGCGCGAAGGTCGACCCCCACTCCGTCGAGCTTCGCTCGACACCTCTCCCCCGATCGACGGGGGAGAGGAAAGGGCCGGGCAATGAGCGGCGGCGACTGATCTGAGATGATTGTCCCAGATAGACATACGAGCGGCAACCGATCGCCGCGCACAATTCAATGAAGAATTGGGAGGCTGAGATGACCGACAAGGTGAAAGTGCTGGTGATTGGGCTGGGCAATATGGGCGCGTCGCATGCCAGCGCCTACCACCGGCTGGACGGCTTCGAGATCGTCGGCATCATGAGCCGCACGATCAAGAGCAACACAAAGATCCCGGCGGAATTAGCCGGCTATCCGCTCTACGAGGATTTCGATCAGGCGCTGAAAGAGACCAGGCCGGATGCCGTTTCCATCAACAGCTGGCCCAACACCCATGCCGAATA
Source organism: Mesorhizobium mediterraneum (assembly GCF_002284565.1). Classification (GTDB taxonomy): domain Bacteria; phylum Pseudomonadota; class Alphaproteobacteria; order Rhizobiales; family Rhizobiaceae; genus Mesorhizobium; species Mesorhizobium mediterraneum. Next base: position 637,468 of record NZ_NPKI01000015.1, read on the forward strand.
TGCGCTGAAGGCAATCGACGCGGGCTGCCACGTGTTCATGGAAAAGCCGCTCGCCACCAATATCGAGGATGCCGAAAAGGTCGTCGCTGCGGCCCGCGCCAAGAACCGCAAGCTTGTGCTCGGCTATATCCTGCGCGTCCACCCGTCCTGGATCAAGTTCATCGAGGTCGGCAAGACGCTCGGCAAGCCGCTGGTCATGCGCCTCAACCTCAACCAGCAGAGCAGCGGCAGCGCCTGGCACTGGCACAAGAACCTGATCGATTCGCTGATCCCGATCGTCGATTGCGGTGTCCACTATGTCGACGTGATGTGCCAGCTGACCGGCGCCAAGCCGGTGCGCGTCCACGGCATCGGCGTCAAACTGTGGGCCGACGCCGCCAAGCAGAATTACGGCCATCTGCACGTTACTTTCGATGACGGCTCGGTCGGCTGGTACGAGGCGGGCTGGGGGCCGATGATGAGCGAGACCGCCTATTTCGTGAAGGATGTGGTCGGCCCCAAGGGCGCGGTCTCCATAGTCGCCGGCCAGCAGGCGAGCAGTGCGGCCGAACTGGCTGAGGTATCGAACTCCGCCGACATCGATCGCCACACCAAGACCGATGCGCTCAAGATCCACTACGCACAGGTCGACGGCGACAAGAATTTCAGCAAGCCGGACGAGATCGTCAGCATGGAGGACGAACCCGGCCACCAGGAGCTTTGCGACCGCGAGCAGGCATTCTTCCTGCGCGCCATCCGCGAGGATCTCGATCTGACCGAGCAAATGGATGCCGCGGTCAACAGCCTGCGCATCGTGCTTGCCGCCGAGCAAAGCATCGCGGAAGGGCGGACCGTCGAGCTGGCCTGAGGCCTAGCTCCGCCTTCTCCCCTTGTGGGAGAAGGTGGCCGCCCACGGGTCTTGCGTCCGGCAAGCCCGAGGACAGGCTCCGCGGCCGGATGAGGGGTGTTCCAGCTTGGCACCGACTGCACTCCGTCCAGCACCCCTCAACCGTCTTGGCGCTACGCGCCAATCCACCTTCTGCCACAAGGGGAGAAGGAAGAAGGAGCGCCCGTTCGGGCACGGCAGAACGAGGGAGAGAGACATGGCCGAAATCACCGACAGCTTCCTGGAAACCTACGCCGAATCCGACGCGCTGGATCTGGCCGAGCTGGTGAAGCGCGGCGAAGTCTCACCGGCCGAGCTTGTCGAGGCGGCGATCACCATGATCGAGCGACTCAACCCGGCGCTGAACGCGGTGATCCACCGCCTGTACGAGATGGCGCGGGCTTCGGCTGAGACGGTCGATAGAAGCACGCCCTTTGCCGGCGTGCCATTCCTGCTCAAGGAACTGGGCTCGTCCTGGACCGGAGCGCCCAACACCAACTCCTGTTCTTTCCTGAGAGATGTCGTCGCCGATTTCGACACCGAAGTGGTGCGCCGCATGAAGGCGGCGGGCCTGGTGCTCGTCGGCAAATCCAATGCGCCCGAGAATGGCTGGTCGATCAGCACAGAACCCAAGCTTTACGGCGCGACGAAAAACCCTTGGAAGCACGGCATCACGCCGGGCGGCTCGAGCGGCGGCGCGGCCGCAGCCATCGCCTCGCGCATGGTGCCGATCGCCGAGGCCAGCGATGGCGCCGGCTCGATCCGCATCCCGGCCTCCTGCTGCGGCATCGTCGGCCTGAAACCGTCGCGCGGACGCGTCAGCCTGGCGCCCTTCGGCGACTATTGGTATGGCGGCGCCTATTTCCTGTGCTGCTCCAGGACGGTGCGCGACACGGCGGCCTATCTCGATGCCGTGGCCGGCGCGCTGCCGGGCGATCCCTATACGCCGCCGGTGCCGGGCGGCAGCTGGCTCAGCCTCTCGTCGCGTGCACCGAAGAAACTGCGCGTCGGCTTCACCGTCACGCCGCCATACGGCACGGCCATCGACCCAGAGGTCAAGGCCACGGTGCTGGCGACGGTCGCCGCGCTCGAGCACCTCGGGCACGATGTCGAGGAGCACGACATGCCGCTCGACGCCAATGCGGTGTGGAAAACCTACACCAACATGACCTGCGTGCAGACGGCGGCAACCTTCGGCTATCATGAAACGGTGATCGGCAGGCCGGTGACGCCAAGCGACGTCGAGCCGGTAACCTGGGCGATCATCGAGCGCGGCCGCGCAACGAGCGGCATCCGCCACATCTCCGACGTCGAGACGATCCGGCAAATCGGCCGCGACATCGTCGGCGATCTCGCGTCCTACGATCTCTTCATCACCCCGACCTTGACGCAACTGCCGAGGCCGTTGGGCTATTACGACATGTCGGAACCGGACATCGACCGCTACAATGCGAAGTGGACGGACGCCGTCTTCGCCTTCCCCTTCAACATCTCCGGACAGCCGGCGATCTCGCTGCCGCTTGGCTGGTCAGCCGGCGGCGTACCGATCGGCGTGCAACTGATCGGTCGTTATGGCGACGAAGCAACGGTGCTGGCCGTTTCCGCGCAGCTGGAACGGGAGATGCCGTGGAAGGATCGGCGGCCGAAGGTGAGGGGGTAGGTCTCGTTCGCCCTCGCCATCACCTGTTCCGGGGAGCGGTGGCGTTGCGCCTCGCGCGGCTCCCCTTCTCCCCTTGTGGGAGAAGGTGTCGCCGAAGGCGACGGATGAGGGGTGCTCCAGCATGGCACCGACCGCACTCCGTCCAGCACCCCTCAACCGTCTTGGCGCTGCGCGCCAATCCACCTTCTCCCACAAGGGGAGAAGGCGAGGTAGGTCAGCCCGTGCCTCGCGCGCGCTGCCGATCCGAACCGCCATCCAGCCATGCGATGTCGTCCGGCGAAAGCGCAATGTCGAGCGCCCGCAGACTGTCCTCCAACTCGTCGAGCGTGCGCGGTCCGATCAGCGGGACGGACGGGAACGGCTGGGCCAGGACATAGGCGAGCGCGACATGGATCGGGCTCTTGCCCAGTCTGTTGGCGAGCTCGATCGCCCGGTCGCGGCGGCCGAAATTCTTCTCCGAGTACCAGACCCGGACCAGCTCTTCATTGTCACGCTGGTCGCGCCCGGCGCGGCCGGTGAAGAAACCCCGCCCTTGGCTCGACCAGGCAAAGTTCGGCATCTGCCGGTCGGTCAGCCAGGCCTTCCATTCATCGCTCGACGATGTGACGCAACCTGGCCAGATCGGCACCAGCATTTCGGCCAGCGAAAAATTGTTCGAAAGCGCGCCAGGCTTTTGCTTACCGGTCCGCTCGGCATAGGCAATAGCCTCGTCCATGCGTTCCCTTGTCCAGTTCGAGCCGCCGAACGGACCGCGAATGCGGCCAGCCCTGACCTCCCTGTCCATCGCGTCGACGAATTCGTCGACCGGCACGTCCGGATCGTCGCGGTGCATGAAATAGACATCGACATGATCGGTCTGCAGCCGGTCGAGCGACTGGGTGAGCTGCTTGCCGATCACATCGGGATAGCAGAGCGGGGTGTGCGCGCCCTTGCCGATGACCACCGCTTGCTCACGCACGCCGCGGTTCGTCAGCCACTGGCCGAGCAGCGTTTCGGTGTAGCCGCTGCCATAGATATAGGCGGTGTCGAAGACGTTGCCGCCGTCTTCGAAATAGGCATCGAGCAGGATCATGCCCGAGGAGAACGTGCGAAAATCCTCGAAGCCGAGCGCCAGGCACGAGGCCGGCCGCGGCAGGCCCGGAATTTCGCGCTTCGGGATCGCGGTGCCGCCGGAACGCAGCCGCCGACCGGAGATGGTGTTGAGGCGTTTTTCGGGCTTCTCGATCTCGTATTCGAGGCCGATCGCGGCGCGCCATTTGTCGAGCACGCGCAGATTGCCGAGACTGTCGGCCCAGCCCATGCCCGGCCAGGCAAACTCCTGCTTCCCGGCCAGGATGGCCTCGCCGGCGGCGTCGACCTCGAAAGCGTAGAGCCAGCGGTCTTCCCTGACCTCGACTACCTCCTCCCCGCCCGGCCGGATGATGCGGATTTCGCCAGTGCCGCCTTCCCTGCCGCTCGCATACCAGAAATCCGCGACCTCGATGCGACCCTTGGTGCCGACGATGCGCAGGACATTGTCCTGCGCCAGCGAGATGCCGCAGGAAACTTCGGCGACGATGCCACTGGGAAAATGCAGGAGCGCCGAGGCCCATTCGTCGACGCCGGACTGGCCGAGATGCGCAGCGCCGACCACCTTGTCCGGCTCGGCGAAGGGCGTTCCGACCGCCGCCCCGGCAATCAGCCGCGCCATCGAAACGGGGTAGCCGCCGACGTCCAGAATGCCGCCGCCAGCGAGGTCGTTGGCGTAGAGCCGGTGCTCCGGCATGAAATCAGGCATGGCGAAGCCGAAGCTCGACTTCACCATGCGCACCTCGCCGATCGCGCCGGACCTGATCAGCTCGACCAGCTTTGCCGTCTGCGGATGCAGCCGGTACATGAAGGCTTCGCCGAGAAAGGTACTGGCCTTGCGCGCCGCATGGATCATCGCATCGGCCTCGAAGGCGGTCAGCCCCATCGGCTTTTCGCAAAGCACATGCTTCCCGGCCTCGGCCGCCTTGATCGCCCATTCGGCGTGGCTGGGATGCGGCGTCGAAATGTAGATCGCATCGACGTTCGGGTCCGCGAGCAAAGCCTCGTAGCCGTCGAGGATGCGGGCGCCGGGGAAGTTTTCAGCGAGGCCTGATTTGCCGGGATTGCGCGCGGCAATGGCAACCAATGTGCCGGTGCGCGAATGTGCCACGCCGCCGGCAAAGGCCTTGGCGATGGTGCCAGGCCCGAGAATGCCCCAGCGGATGGGCGCGATTGAAGTCATTGTCATTCTCCTGGGATTTGAGACGAGCTGGCCGTCAGCGCAGCCGCCGTCCGTTGTCGTCGAATAAGTAAGATTTGCGGATGGAAACGGTGATCTCAGGGGCGTCGGGCACCTCGGCCGCGTCGCGCTGGATGACGATATCGTCGCCAGCCGCAGTACGGGTGTAGAGAAAGCTCGTGCCACCCAGATGCTCGACCACGTCGATGGTCACAGAAAGGTCGGCGTCGCCCTTTCCGGCATGACCGAAATGTTCTGGGCGAACGCCCACCACTACCTTGCTTCCCGGTTCGGGCACCGGGCCATTCAGCGGCTGTGTAAGACGCGTCCCGCCTGCCAATTCGACCGTCACGCCGGAAGCGCTGTGCCCCAGGACCCGAGCTTTGATGAAGTTCATCTTCGGCGAGCCGACAAAGCCCGCGACGAACTGATTGTCGGGGTCACTGTAAAGATCGAGCGGCCTGCCGATCTGCTCGACATAGCCGTCGCGCAGCACCACGATCCTGTCGGCCAGCGTCATCGCTTCGGTCTGGTCGTGCGTCACATAGATCATGGTGACGCCGAGCTCCTTGTGCAGGCGCGAGATCTCGACCCGCATCTGCACCCTGAGCTCGGCATCGAGGTTGCTCAGCGGCTCGTCGAACAGGAACACTTGCGGCTCGCGCACGATGGCGCGGCCGATGGCGACGCGTTGGCGCTGGCCGCCCGACAATTGCCGCGGGCGGCGCTTCATCAGCTCGGCGATGCGCAGGATCTCGGAGGCCCGCTTCACCCGCCGCTCGGTGTCGGCCTTCGGGTTGCCGTTCATCCTCAGCCCGAAGCTCAGATTCTGCTCGACACTCATATGCGGGTAGAGCGCGTAGGACTGGAACACCATGGCGATGCCGCGATCGGCCGGCTCGACGTCGTTCACCACCTTGCCGCCGATGGCGATCTCGCCGCCGCTGATGTCCTCGAGCCCGGCGATCATCCTCAGCAGCGTGGACTTGCCGCAGCCGGAGGGGCCGACAAAGACGACGAATTCGCCGTCATTGACGTCGATGTCAGCGCCGTGAATGATCTGAAAGCCGCCGAAGCGCTTGACGACATTTTTGAGTGTGACCGCTGCCATGCTGATCCTATTTGATGGCGCCGGCGGCAATGCCGGCAACGAAATGGCGCTGCAAGAGCACGAACACGACGAGCATCGGCACGGTGAGCATCACGGCGCCCGCCATGATGCCGCCCCACGACACTTTGGTGAGGCCGATCAGCGTGCCGAGCGCCACCGGCGCCGTCATCGCGCCGGGCTTGGAATTGATCAGCAGCGGCCAGAGATAGTTGTTCCAGGAGGCAAGGAACAGGATGATGGCGAGCGCCGCCAGCATCGGCCGCGCCAGCGGCAGCGCTACGAACAGGAAGATCCGCCACTCCTTGACCCCCTCGACCCGAGCGGCGTCGAACAGATCGCCCGGCATCATCGAGAAGCTCTGCCGCATGAACAGCACACCGAGCGAATTGAAGAGCGGCGGCACGATCAGCGCCACCCAGGTGTTGGCGAGCTTGAAGTCGCGCGCCACCATGATGAATTGCGGGATCAGCACGACAGCATAGGGCAGCGTGATGGTGCCGAGGATGATGGCGACGACCACGCCCTTGCCGAAGAACTGGTAGCGCGCCAGCGCCCAGCCGGCCATCGAGGTGAGCAGCACCGACAGGAACGTGTAGGTCACCGCCACCGAAACGGAGATGCCGATGGCGCCGATGAAATTGGTGTCGCGCTGCAGATTGTTGACATTGTCGAGGAAACTGCCGTGCGGCAAAAGCTCGATGCTGGGGCTGAATATGCCTCTGTCGGGCATAGTCGAGAAAATCACCATCATCCACAGCGGAAACAGCCAGATCAGCGCCAGCGGCGTCAGGAAGAGATGCAGCGCGATGCTGCGCCCCAGTTTTGAAGAGGAACGCGAGCTCATTTCGGGTCCCTCGTCAGCCACAGTTGCACCAGCGAGATGGCGATCGCCAGCCCGGCCATGGTGTAGGCAATCGCCGAGGCGTAGCCGAAATTGAGCGACCTGAAGCCTTGGCGGTAAAGCAGCAGCCCGAGCGTTTCAGTGCCGCCGCCCGGTCCGCCGCGTTCGGTGATCAGGAACGGCTCTGTGAACAGCTGCATGGTGCCGATGATCGACAGCACGGCGCAGAATACGATGATCGGCTTGAGCAGCGGCAGGGTGATGTAGAAGAACTGCTTGAGCTTGCTGACGCGGTCCAACGTCGCCGCCTCGTAGACATCCTGGGGGATGGACTGCAGGCCGGCGAGCAGGATGATGGCGTTGTAGCCGGCCCAGCGCCAGGTCACCGCGATAATGATGACCGCCATCGCCGGTGTGACGTTGGAAAACCAGTCGATACGGGGCAGGCCGACGCTGTTCAGCAGCTTGTTGATGATGCCGTAATCGAGGTTGAACATCAGCCGGAACACCGCCGAATAGGCGACTTCGCCGACCACCACCGGGGCGAAGAAGGCGAAGCGGAACAGGCCACGGGCTTTCAGCAGCGGCGAATTTAAAAGCACCGCCATGACGATCGCCAACGTGATCATCACCGGCACCTGGATGACGAGGATGAGCAGCGTGTTCTTCAGCGCATTGAAAAACGCAGGGTCGCCGATCAGCCGGCCCCAGTTGAAGGTGGGGGCGAACCGCCACGGCACGGTGCGCGTCGCCTGGAAGGAGATCAGGAACGAGCCGATGATCGGCCACAGCCAGAAGATGGAGAAGATCAGCAGGTAGGGCGCGAGGAAGCGATATGCCGTGGCGTTCTGATAGCGCATCGTTGCCTCCTTCTCGCTTCTAGGTTTACCGGCCTGAGTTTCCTTCTCCCCCTGTGGGAGAAGGTGGATTGGCGCGCAGCGCCAAGACGGTTGAGGGGTGCTGGACGGAGCGCCTTCCATGCCAAGCTGGAACACCCCTCATCCGTCGCCTTCGGCGACACCTTCTCCCACAGGGGGGAGAAGGGAGAGCCGTGCAGATCACTCTTTGGCCGGCAGGCCGGTCGCCGAGGCGATCTGGCTTGCGGCATCGTCTAGCGCCGCCTTGGCATCGGGATAGCCGCCGCCCAGATATTTGGTCTGCACCGCGCGGACGATGATCTCCGCGTCGCTCTGGAACGGGGTGCCGCGGCTGGGGACGACTTTGGGCAAGGTGCCGAGGATGTCCTTCCACACCGCCTGGCCGCCCCAATAGGGCTGGCCTTCGGAGACATAGGGATCGTCGAGCGCCGAGATCAGCGACGGCACGAGGCCAAAGCCCTTCAGCATCGCTATCTGGCCCTCATTGGTCGCGAGCGAGTATTTCAGGTAGGCGTAGGCGGCCTCCTTGTTGTTGGACACCGAGGTGATGGCGAGTGACGAACCGCCGAGATTGGCGGCGCGCGGGCCGTCGGCGGTGAGGCTCGGCATCAGGTAGACGCCCCATTTGCCGCTGCCGTCGGGCGATTCGGTGCGTATGGTGCCCTCATACCAGCCGCCATACATCTGGGTGGCGACCTTGCCGGCGGTGTTGTTGGTGATCTTGGTGCTCCAGTCGGCCGAGGTGATGATGCCGGCGTCCTTCATCTCCTTGATCTTGGTCATCGACGCCACACAGGCCGGTTGATTGACGGTGATCGACTGCCCATCGGCGGCGAAATAGGCGCAGCCCTGCTCGTTGGCGATCATGCGGAAGAATTCGGAGTCGCCGTTGAAATCGGCGTTGGTCATCGTCACGCCGGGATTGGCGTCCTGGATCTTCTTGCCGGCGGCAATGAAATCGTCCCAGGTCTTGATCGACGCGGGATCGACGCCGGCCTTCTCGTAGAAGTCGCGGCGATAGTACATCGCCACCGGGCCCGAATCCCATGGCATCGCATAGGCCTTGTCTTCCACTTCGAGTTCGGTGCGCTTGAAATCGGGGAATTTTGCCTGGTCTTCGGCCGTATAGCCCAGCGTGTGAAGGTCGACGAAGCAGTCCGGGAACTGGCTCCAGTAGTTCTCGGCCTCGCCGTTCTCGATCGTCACGACATCCGGCAGCCCCTCGCCGCCGGCGGCGCAGCCGGCGATCGACTTGTCGTAGGTCGGCTGGTTGCCGAGATCCTGGACCGTGACCTTGACGTCGGGGAACTGCTTGTTGAAGCCTTCTATAGTGGCCTTCAGCGATGAAGCGGCGACGTTCCAGCTCCAGATCGTGATTTCGCCGGACTGCGCAAAGGCCGGGGCTGAGCCCAGGGCAAGCGCGAGCGCGGCGCAGGTCAATGTGATGCGCATCGAAATCCTCCCATTTCATTTGCTCTCTCTTCGCGAGCATGGCTAGACTAGGCACTGGCGAAGGCTTGTCCGCGACAAAGGGAATAAAGAATTGGCGGAAAGTAAGATGCCGGAAAGACCGTTTTACCAGCCTGGCGCCAGCAGCGTGGAGGGCCTGCCGCTGCTCCTGCAGACGTTTCACAATCATCCCCTGGTAATGCTCAAGCCGCATTGGCATGCCCAGGTCGAGGTGAACTTCATCATGTGCGGCACTGTCCACTACCGCATGAACGATCACGAGATCTCGCTTTCGGCCGGCGACATGTGCCTGTTCTGGGGCGGCCTGCCGCATCAGATGATCGATGCATCGGACGATGCCGTCTTCGCCGGCGCGCATCTGCCACTGGTGCATTTCTTCCGGCTGCATTTGCCCGCTGATATTCGCAACCGGCTGATGACGGGCGCGACATTGGTGACCAATGCCACCGATCGGTCCGACAGCGACAATTTCGAGCGCTGGAACCGCTATGTCCGGTCAGGCGATCCAGCCAAGGCCGAGCACGCCGTGAACGAGCTGTTGCTGCGGCTGGAGCGGGTGCGGTTCGAGCCCTACCGGCTCGCCCCCGAAACCTCGATCGAGCAGGAAGCAGGCAATCCTTTCGATCAGCAATCCCTGCGCAATGTCGGGCGCATGTGCGACTTCATAGCGGAGAATTTCCTCTACGAGATCGACTGTGTGGACATAGCGGCGACGGCCGATATCCATCCCAAATACGCCATGAGCATCTTTAAGAAATCGACCGGCATGACGCTCAACGAATATGTCAACCTGCTGCGGCTCAGCTACGCGCAGGCGCTGCTGATGCACCAGGATGCCAACGTGCTGCGCGTCGCGATGGACTCCGGCTTCGGCTCGCTCAGCGCCTTCAACAAGTCGTTCCGCAAGCTGGCCGGCATGTCGCCGTCGGATTTTCGCAGAGGCGCTGGCGTCAGATAGTCCCGGGTTGAAATGCCGTCATGGTTTGCGTTATCAGCAAGGGGTGAGACTAAAAGAATATTTCTATCTGCTTGGATTGAAGCCAAGAACACGCGTTTACGGCCACTCGATACAAGTCATCGATCTCCCGAAAGACGGGAAGATTGAATTCGCTCGCTGGAAGAACCCGCGCGGGGCAGACCTCGATCTCACCCAGGGCGAAATCGATGACCTGCGGACGTTCCTGAGCGATGGCGACGTGGCGATCGACGTTGGTGCCCAGGTTGGCGACAGCACGATACCGATCGCCCTCGCCTGCGGGCCGCAGGGCCTGGTCCTCGCTTTCGAGCCGAACCCTTTTGCCTTCACGATCCTCGGAGCCAATGCCGCGCTCAACCCTTGCAGACTGAATATTTTTCCGATTCCTTACGCGGCGACGCCGGAAGATGGGTCGTTCGTCTTCGACTACGGCAACCCGGGATTTGAGAACGGCGGCGACCACACCGGCGTGTCGCGGTGGAAGCACGGGAGCGCTTTCAGTATCCCGGTCGAGGGACGGCGAATTGAGCCGTTGATCCGTGCCCGGCTCGGCCAGCGCATCAAGCGCCTGCGCTACATCAAGACCGATGTGGAGCAGCATGATCTGTCGGTTTTGATCTCGATCGGCGCGCTGATCGACGAATGCCGGCCCTACATCAAGTCCGAGGTCAATCACAACCTTTCGATGGACGAGCGGGTGCGGATGCACCGGTTCTTTGCCGACAAGGGCTACGATGTCCGCCTGGTGGGGCCGACGACGCTGTTCGGTCCGAAACTCACCGAAAACGATCTCGGCAGGAAGAAAAATTTCGACATGTTCGCGGTTCCCCGGAACTGACGCCGCTGGCCCTTCCAGTGCGTCGCGTTTGGTGCGTGCGGCGGTATGGTGGCCGCCAGCGGGTTTTGATATCGTCTAATGACCCGTGATGTGGTCTGACGTTTGCGGTCCGACATTTCTCTTGAGACAGGCCGTTCGGAATTGCGGGACAGTTTTCAGCCAGTGCGCGAGGGACCTCGGTTTCGGCCGGATATACAGGGGCTGCGTGGTCTCGCGGTCGCTCTGGTCGTGGTTTTTCATCTGTGGCCGGATGTTCTTCCCGGCGGATATGTCGGCGTCGACGTCTTTTTCGTTATTTCGGGCTATCTCATCACAGGCTTGCTTGCGCGAACAGCAATGCGCGACGGCCGGATCTCGCTGATCGAATTCTATTCCCGGCGAATCCGGCGGCTTCTGCCAGCAGCAACCCTGGTGCTGCTTGTGACGCTGTGCGGGACGTTGTTTTTCCTCTCGAAGGCGCGCTGGGAGGAAACAGCCAACCAGATCGGTGCCAGCGCCCTTTATGTCCAGAACTGGCGGCTGGCCTCGATCGCCGTCAGCTATCTCGATGCCGACAGCCTGCCGAGCCCGGTACAGCATTACTGGTCGCTCTCGATAGAAGAGCAGTTCTATATCGTCTGGCCGCTCCTCATGGTTGCGGCAATCTGGCTGGCGCGTCGCCTAGGATTCCCGCTGAGACTTTCATTGATCGGGGCATTGTCGCTCGTGTTCACCGGGTCGCTGATCGTGTCGGTGATCTTGACCGAGATGGACCCTGCCCAGGCTTATTTCGTGACCCAAACGCGCAAATGGGAATTGGCGCTGGGAGGGCTGTTGGCCCTCACCGGACACGGGTTTCGACTGGGAGCGTTCGCACGACAGTCATTGGCGGCGGTGGGCGTGGCAGGCATCCTCGCATCCGCCCTGTTGTTCTCCGCGTCAACGCCTTTCCCAGGCGCAAGCGCCTTGCTGCCGACCCTCGCTACCGTTCTTGTCATCCTGGCCGGCGAGGTTGAACGCGGTCGGTTTCGCGGGCTTGATTCGAAAATGCTTCGCTTCATCGGCGACCGGTCGTACTCGATCTATCTGTGGCACTGGCCACTGATCATTTTCTTTCTGGCGCAGGGCTACTCCGTGTCGCTGGTCAACGGTCTTGGGCTGATTGTGCTGACCACCGCACTATCGGACTTGTCTTATCGATATGTGGAACAACGATATCGAGAGGCTCGCGCCCGTGTCGAATGGAAACCGCTGGGATACGGCACTTTTGCGATACTTGCTTGCGTGGCGGTCTCCGGCGGCCTGCTCTATTCCCTACGCACCGAAAGCATCGACACGGCCTTGATTGGGACGCCTTCCTATCCCGGCCCGGCGGCATGGCTCAGCCACGCCCCCGTTCCGGACGATGTGAACCTGCTCCCTCCCCTCGCCAGGCTGAAGCGAGACTTGCCGGTCGCCTATCTGTCGAAGTGCCACCAGGAGGAAGGTGCAGAACCGACAAAATGCTCTCTCGGCGATCCGGCCGGTGCGAGGGCCATCGTCCTCGTGGGAGATTCTCATGCCGCCCAATGGATTCCGGCGCTGGACAAGATTGCCAAGGACCGCAAATTCAGATTGATCACCTTTACGAAGTCCGCCTGCCCATTCAGCCGTGTCCCGATCGTCGCCTATGGCAAACCCTACGTGTCTTGTGCCGAATGGCGGGAGAACGTGCTCGCCGAGATCATCAAGCTGCGGCCGTATCTGACATTTACCAGTCAATCCGGCTACAGTGCCGTTCCGCAAGAACAGATGGTTGAGGGGTTACGGAGCCTCTGGAGCAAACTGACGCAGACAGGCTCGCAAATCGTCGCGATCCGCAACACGCCCTATATCAGGTTCGACCCCGGCGATTGCTTGAGAACTACGCCAACGAAATGCTTCACCAAGCGCAGTGAAGTTGAATCGAACAGCACGTTTGCCTTGGCAGCAAAGTCGCAGAAGAATGTGGTCTTCGTGGATATGACCGATGCCATATGCGGCCCGCTCCTATGTCCTGCAGTCGCAGGCAACATCATCGTCTGGCGCGACCTTCACCATTTGACGGCCAGCTATTCGCTTGCCTTGGCCCCCTATCTGGCATCGAGGGCCGGCCTTTGAAAGTCGGGCGTCGATGCCGTGTCGATCCCCGCTGGTGCAGTTGAGCGCCCACGCAAAAACGCACCACCGGCCGGAGCCGGTGGTGCTCTCTGGACAGTCTGTAGGGGCAGGACCGTCCAGCGATCCCCGAGGATCTGGGCTCAATGTGGGCTCTTCCTTGACCCATGGCATCGGCCAAACAGATGAAGGAGCCCGCCAGCCGGGCAAGAATTTTCGATAGTTGCGGTGCGCCGCCGCGGACGCACGAATTGCAATTTTATTCGGCTGCGTCAGGAATTTCGCCGGATGTGTCGTCGGAAGACTCTGCCGGGTCGGCCTCTCTTGCCAGGAACTTGTCCAAGGCTGCCTGCAAGGACAGGGTGGCCTGCGGTGAGGCCGGCGTCGTCGAAACGACGCCCATTGCATGAGCAATTCCCCTCGTCGTCTTATCCTTAGCCGCCGCAGAAGTTGCGGCTCCGTGTCCCTGCGATCCGGCCCCGCCAGAGTTTCCGCCGTTGCCGTTGCTTCCGCCGTTACCGTGCCCGCCGCCATTGCCGCCGGGCCCGGCGAAGACCGGAGACGCGACAAGGGCGAGAGCGGCGACCGTTGCGAACAGACTGGTTCGAGTTTTCATGGTTTCTCCTTACGAATCGCCGTCCCGCCAGGTTGGTTCTGGATCATAAATGTGAGGACTCTCTAATATGAAGGTCCACTATTTAGCCAGTTTCGTTTAAATACAGCCGTCCGCAAGGGACCTTGGTCCGAGGTTGAAAAGCAAAAGTCCTAACTCTATCCGGGGCGTATTGCGCGGCGAACAAACGCTTGCTGGTCACAAGCCAGCAAAGCGAGATAGCGAAATCGATGGGAGCGCGTAGACGCAATCCTCCGCGATCACGCGATACACATCGCGGCTGGCTGCGGTGCGAGGGTAGGAACCACTGGCGGTTCTTGCCGCCTATTGCGTTTTAACCCCGACGATCTCTGCAAAAGGACCGCCAACGCCGGGCGCGCGAAGTGCCGCTCCTGTCGCGCCGCATGGGATCACTGCGACGCTGCCGGCGCCAGTCGTAATATCCTTCCCGCTGGCTCGTCGGTCAACGCCATTACCGCGCCGTCGGGAGCCTGCACCACGTCTCGGACGCGGCTGCCGAGAGCGAGGACTTCCTCGCCGGCGAACTGCTCGCCGTCAATTCTGACACGAACGATGCCTGCCGCGGACAGTCCGCCAATCAGGAGGTCGCCTCGCCAATCGGCAAACATGTCGCCGGTGTAGAAGGTCATGCCGGAAGGCGAGATGACCGGTGTCCAGCTATGGATGGAGCCGGCAAACTCCGGCCGTGTCGATGGATCGGGGATGCGTTTGCCCGAATAGTGCCGCCCCCAGCTGACCACGGGCCAGCCGTAATTCCTGCCGGCTTCCGGAATGTTTAGCTCATCGCCGCCGCGCGGCCCCATTTCCGCCGTCCAGAGCACGCCGGTTTCGGGATGGATCGCTGCGCTTTGCACATTGCGATGGCCGTAGGACCATATCTCGTCGGCGCCGTCCTTGCCGACGAAGGGATTGTCGTCAGGCACAGAACCATCGGGATTGATGCGGACGACCGTCCCGAGATGATTGCTCGCGTCCTGCGCCTGTTGCGCCTTGCCGCGCTCGCCGAGCGTAACGAAGAGCTTGCCGTCCGGCGCGAACACCAGGCGGGAACCGAAATGGTGCTGGCTCGAGACGGTTGGTTCCTGCCGGAAGATCACTTCGAAGCCCGAAAGCGCGCTCCCGTTCTCGTTCAGGCGTCCACGGCCGACGGACGTGGCCGCGCCGCCGCTCCGCTGCTCCGAATAGGAGAGATAAACCGTCCGGTTGTTGGCAAAGTCCGGATCGAGCGCCACATCCAGCAGGCCGCCTTGTCCGTCGGCGAGGACGTCCGGCACACCGTCGATCGGATCGGAAACGGCCCCGTCGGTCGAGACGAGCCGCAGGCGCCCCGGACGCTCGGTGACCAGCAGCGTGCCGTCGGGCAGGTAGGTCGCGCCCCAGGGATGTTCGAGCCCTTCGGCAAAGGTCTCGACAGCAATGCGGCCTGTTTGGCTCTCTATGCTCTTGGAAGGGTCCTGCGCGAAGGTGGTCGAGGGCGCGCTGAAGGCAAGAAGAAAAGACAAAGCAATCGGTATCCGCAGCATGATTTCTCCATCCGAACGGGGGGAGCCGCCGGCTCCTCGATATAATGACCGACTACCGATGCGGTTCCCAAGCTGGCGAGCGGGTTCTCATCAATGGCGTATATGGCGGCCGAAGATGTCCGCCTGCTGCTAAGCTGCAAGCGGCGCTTCGGCGTAGCTGTCAATCGCTGCGATCTCTTCCTTTTTCGCGTCAGCTTCCATAGTGAGGTCAAACGCGGCCTGCATGTTCATCCAGAACTGAGGCGTCGTATTGAAGAACTTGGCAAGGCGAAGCGCAGTGTCGGGAGTGACGGGCGTCACTTCGGCCACAAGGCGCTCAATCCTGGTCCGTGGCACATGGAGCTTTTTGGCGAGCGTGTAAGGCTTCAGACCCAGAGGGGCAAGAAACTCCTCCCGCAAGATTTCGCCAGGGTGGATCGGCGAAGTAAAGTGTAGCATTGCAGATCTCCAACTCTTGGTCGTCCCCACTCTTGGTCGTCAATGGCAATCGGCGATTTCAACGTCCTCGGCGTTGCCGTCTACCCACCGAAAGCAGACACGGAATTGGTCATTAATGCGGATCGAGTGCTGTCCGGTGCGGTCGCCTTTCAGCGTTCCGGGCTGTCAACGAAAAAGTACCACCGCGTGAGACTGACGGCCCATCTTCAGATGAAGGCAATCTATGATTGAACTGGTCCAGGCGAAAAGATGGATGACGATACGTCGCCGATTTTGGCACGAAAAGCTCACCGTGGCGACATGGTCGCGACACAGGGCCACAAAGCAAATCGGCCGCCCGAAGGCGGCCGATTTAATCGCTTGATTCCCTGAGAGAAACTGGAGCGGGTGAAGCGATTCGAACGCTCGACCCCAACCTTGGCAAGGTTGTGCTCTACCCCTGAGCTACACCCGCTCGCGCGGCTTTTTGGGCCGCAAGCCGCGCCTATATGGCTGAAGGGCGCGGCGATTGCAACAGGGAAATCGCAGGTTTTTTGGTCCGCAGCCGGCGACGTAAACAAGCCTTCCGTAGCGAGGACAGGAACGGAATCGGCGGCCTCACCGCGCGACGGTCTTGTCTCGACCGCGTCATTGGCCGTAAACGGCGTGATCTAAACCGCGACAACAACAAGTCCGACAAGAAACAACATGCCGAAAACCGAAGCCGAGCTTTTTGCCTTTCTCGCCGATCTTGGGATCGAGGTCTCGACCCTACGTCATCCGCCGCTGTTCACGGTCGCCGATTCGCAGGCGTTGCGCGGAGAAATCGCTGGCGGGCACACCAAAAACCTATTCCTCAAGGACAAGAAAGACAATTTCTTCCTGGTCAGCGTCGGCGAGGAGGCGGTGGTCGACCTCAAGCAGATCCACCATGTGATCGGCGCTGCCGGGCGCGTGTCTTTCGGCAAGCCGGAGATGCTGATGGAGCTTCTCGGCGTCGTTCCGGGCGCGGTCACCGTGTTCGGCGTGATCAACGACACGGCGCGAAGAGTGAAGGTGGTACTCGACCAGGAGTTGATGGGCCATACCATCATCAACGCCCATCCGCTGAGCAACGAGGCAACGACATCGATCGCTGCCGCCGACCTCGTCAAATTCGTCGAGGCAACCGGGCATGATGCTGTTATCTTGAAAGTCACGGCATGATCGCCACATGGATGACGATAAACCGACTTCTGAGTGAGGATATGGACGTTGTGCCGGGCCGGTGGGCCGGCGGCGCGACCGAAAGGGTGACGAGATGAGCGACAACAATCAATTTGGCGGCCCGTTTGACAGCAATGGCGGGCAATATGCCACCACAGTGCAGTATGGCGGCACCGAGGCCACCCCCGCGAAAGTCGCGCTTGGCGAGCCGCCCGTCGCCGTCGACGTCATCAAGGACACGACGACCGCCGCTTTTGCCGCCGACGTCATCCAGGAATCGCGCCGTCAGCCGGTGCTGGTCGATTTCTGGGCGCCCTGGTGCGGGCCCTGCAAGCAACTGACGCCGCTGCTGGAAAAGGCAGTCACGGCCGCTGGCGGCAAGGTCAAGCTGGTCAAGATGAATATCGACGACCATCCTTCGATCGCCGGACAGCTCGGCATCCAGTCGATCCCGGCGGTCATCGCTTTTAAGGACGGCCAGCCGGTCGACGGCTTCATGGGCGCCATCCCCGAGAGCCAGATCGCCGCGTTTATCGAGAAGGTCGGCGGCAAGACCAATGGTGCGCCGCAGGTGGCCGAGGCGCTTGCCGCGGCCGCGGAGGCGCGCGACGCCGGCGATGTGCAGACCGCGGCGGACATCTACGACGCGGTCCTGGAACAGGCGCCGGAGACGATCGAGGCCATTGCCGGGCTTGGCGATCTGCTGTTCGAGGCCGGCGATGCCGAGGGCGCCGAAGCCGTGCTGGCGCGGGCGCCGGAAGCAAAGAAGGATGCGCCGCCGCTGGCCGCGGTGCGCGCCAAGATGGCGCTTGCCGCACAGGCAGCAGCACTTGGCAATCCGGCCGAATTCGAGCGTCGGCTGGCCGAGAACCCCGGGGACCATCAGGCACGGTTCGATCTTGCCATGATCCAGAACGCCAATGGCGAGCGCATGGCGGCGGCTGACAATCTGCTGGCAATCGTCAAGGCCGACCGCTCGTGGAACGACGACGGCGCCAAGACGCAATTGCTGCAATTCTTCGAGGCATGGGGGATGACCGACGAAGCAACTCTGGCTGCACGGCGCAAATTGTCGTCGCTGCTGTTTTCCTGAGCGCGCATCAAGCTGTTTTTGCCTGGCGGCCTTGCGGTCGGCGGCGGCTGCGCCAGATTAGGGGCCAGACCCGATCCGTTTTTCGCTTCCTGACGATTTACACGCCAGGTTGCGATCGGCGGGCGGATTGATGCGCTTCTCGACGAAGCGAGCGGAGGACTGAAGTGCAGGCGGGAAACGCGCATTACCGGCTCGATACGGATTTGCCGTCGACGGTACCGATCTTCCCCCTTGAAGGCGCATTGCTGCTGCCGGGAGGCCGCATGCCGCTCAACATCTTCGAGCCGCGCTATCTGGAGATGGTGGATGAGGCGATCGCCGGATCGCGGCTGATCGGCATCATACAGCCCAGCCTCGACGGCGCGCGGCGCGCCGATGGCGAGCCTGAACTCTGCAATGTCGGCTGCGCCGGGCGCATCATTGCGCTTTCTGAGAGTGGCGACGGCCGTTACCTGATTTCGCTGCAAGGCGTGTGCCGGTTCCGCATCGTGCAGGAGCTCGCGGTCAAGACGCCCTTCCGCCAGTGCCGGTTTGCTCCCTTTCTCACCGATCTCGATGAAGATCAGGCGGAGGCCGGGATCGACCGGCCGGCGTTGCTCAAGGCATTTCGTGCCTATCTGCAGGCCAACGAACTCGAAGCCGACTGGGAAAGCGTCAGCCGCGCCGAAAATGCCATGCTGGTCAATGCGCTGTCGATGATGGCTCCCTACGGGCCGGCCGAGAAACAGGCGCTGCTCGAAGCGGCGGACCTGAAGACACGCGCCGAAACGCTGATCGCCATCACCGAAATGGCGCTGGCGCGCGAAAACGAGGATTTCGGGTCGAGCCTGCAGTAGGAGGCTCTTCCTTCTCCCCCTGTGGGAGAAGGTGGATTGGCGCGTAGCGCCAAGACGGTTGAGGGGTGCTGGACGGAGCGCGGTCGGTGCCAAGCTGGAACACCCCTCATCCGACCGAGCTTCGCTCGGCCACCTTCGCCCACAAGGGGAGAAGGAAGAGCCGCGCGAAGCTTAAATGCTGGTGAGAGGACGGGCCGAATGGTGGATGGGCGTGACGGAAAGAAGGCCAATGTCGATCCCAAGCTGCTGGAGTTGCTGGCCTGCCCGCTGACCAAGGGCCCGCTTACCTGGGATCCGGAGCGCGGCGAGCTCATCTCGAGGCTCGCGCGGCTTGCCTATCCGGTGCGTGACGGCATCCCGATCATGCTGCCTTCGGAGGCGCGCTCGCTCCCCTTCGACGACGGATTGCCGCCGCCGCGCCTGGGCGGACCGTCCTGAACTGTAGTGATCTTTCGCGCCGACATTTCGCAAGATTGTGCACCGCCGCACCGGTATCCCCTATTGAAAATTGCGCCCCTTGGGCATGACCTTTTCTGCCTTCCCCGATAGCGCCGCGATATCCTGCCGGTCGTTTTGCACGACAGGTACATCGGGCCTCTCCTCCAAAAGCACGGACAGCCAGGGCGTCAGATCCTCGACCTTTTCGGCGACGATATGGATGACGTTCGATTCCGACTGCAGTTTGCCGGTGATACGGACCAGCCGCGCCCCCATGACAATGGGCCGGTAGCGATTGAAGGTTCTTTCCCAGAAGATGACGTTGGCGACCGCCTGCTCGTCTTCCAGCGTCAGGAAAATCGCTTTGCCAGTGCCTGGGCGCTGCCGCACGAGCACCAGGCCGGCGACGGAGACCCGCCTGCCATCCGGCACGGAGGGGAGGCGCGCATTGGGCGTGACGCCGGAACGATCCAGCCGCTGGCGCAGAAAGGCAAGCGGATGCGCCTTCAGCGACAGGCCGAGCGAACGGTAGTCGTGGACGACGTGCTCGCCGAGCGGCATTGTCGGGAGCCTGGTTTCGGGTTCAAGGTCGCGCAAACGGACCGCCGGCCGGTCGAACAGCGGCAGGGTCTCGGCGGCACTCCTGCCGTCGAGGGCGCGGACCGCCCACAGGGCGTCGCGGCGGTCGAGACCAAGCGAACGGAAAGCGTCGGCTTGCGCCAGTTTCTCGATCTCATCGACATAGAGGCCTGAACGCAGCCAGACATCGCGAACGGATGCGTAGCCATCGCTGCGTCTGGCGACAAACACCTCCATGCGCTCCTTCGACAGACCTTTGACTTGGCGGAAACCCAGCCGGACGGCATGATTGGTCCGGATGACGCCACGCATCTGGGCATGGCGTTCGAGGATGCGGGCCTGATCGAAAGGCTCCTCCTCCAGCGCGCAATCCCAACCGGAAAAATTGACGTCGACGTCGCGGATTTCGACGCCATGATCGCGCGCGTCGCGAACAAGCTGAGCCGGCTGATAAAATCCCATCGGCTGGGAGTTCAGGATCGCGGCGCAGAACACGTCGGGATAGAAGGTCTTGAACCAGCACGAGGCATAGACCAACAGGGCGAAGGAAGCGGCATGGCTTTCGGGAAAGCCGTATTCGCCGAATCCCTCGATCTGCTTGAAGCAGCGCTCGGCGAAGTCTCTCTCGTAGCCCCGCAAAACCATGCCGTCGACCATCCGCTTGCGATAATTGCCGATCGTGCCGGTGCGCTTGAAAGTGGCCATGGCGCGGCGCAATTCATCGGCCTCCCCTGGCCTGAAGCCGCCGGCGACGATGGCGATCTTCATCGCCTGTTCCTGGAACAGTGGCACGCCAAGCGTCCTGCCGAGTATCTCTTCCAGTTCCGGCCTGGGATATTCAGGTTTTTCCTTGCCTTGCCGGCGGCGCAGATAGGGATGGACCATGTCGCCCTGGATCGGGCCCGGCCGCACGATCGCCACTTCGATGACGAGGTCATAGAATGTTCTCGGCCTGAGACGCGGCAGCATCGACATCTGGGCGCGGGATTCGATCTGGAAGACGCCGAGCGTGTCGGCGCGGCAGATCATGTCGTAGACATGTTTGTCCTCGGCAGGGAGGGTGGCCAGCACATAGGGTCGGCCATACGGATCCCGCGCATCATCATAATGGTCTTCCAAGAGCTTGAAGGCGCGCTGCAGGCAGGTCAGCATGCCGAGCGCCAACACGTCGACTTTAAGGATTTTCACCGCGTCGAGATCGTCCTTGTCCCACTCGACCATCTTGCGCTCGTCCATCGCCGTTTTGATGATGGGCACGATCTCGTCGAGCCGGTCCCTGGTGATGACGAAGCCGCCGACATGCTGCGACAGATGACGGGGAAAGCCCATGATCTCGTTGGCGCATTCGATCACATGCCTTGTCGATGGATCGGTCTGGTCGAGGCCGCCGGCCCTGGTCTCCTTTTCGCCGAGCTCCGAGGTCGACCAACCCCAGATCGAACTGGACAGCGCGCTCCTGATATCGTCCGACAGGCCCATCGCCTTGGCCACTTCGCGCATCGCCGACCGGCCCCGGTAGCTGACGACGGCCGCGGCAAGTGCGGTGCGCTTGGCGCTGTATCTCGAGTAGATGTACTGGATGACCTCTTCGCGCTTTTCATGCTCGAAATCGACATCGATGTCAGGTGGCTCGTTTCTTTCCTCGGAAATGAAACGCTCGAAAAGCGAGTCGATCCGCTCGGGGCCCACTTCGGTGATGCCGATGCAATAACAGACCACCGAGTTGGCCGCGGAGCCGCGCCCCTGGCAGAGTATGCCCTGGCTGCGGGCGAATTTGACGATGTCGTAGACGGTCAGAAAATAGCGCGCGTAATTCAGGCGCTCGATCAAAGCGAGCTCTTCCTGGATGCGCTTTGTCACATCGGAGGGAACGCCTGAAGGGTACCGTATCGCCGCTCCCTCTCGAGCCAGCCTTTCCAGTTCGGCCTGTGGCCCGAGGCCCGATTCCGTCGGTTCGTCGGGATAGTTGTATTGGAGGTCACTGAGAGAGAAGCTCAATTCGCCGGCAAAGCGCAGCGTTTCCGCCAGTGCCTGCGGATGTCTGCGGAAAAGCCGGGCCACCTCCATTGGCGGCTTCAAATGGCGCTCGGCATTGGCCGCCAGTTCCAGCCCCGCTTCGGCAACAGGCACGTTGAGGCGGATCGCCGTCAGCACGTCCTGCAACCGGCGTCGTTCGGACGTATGGTAAAGAACGTCGTTGGTCGCCATCAGCGGAATGCCCGATGCCTCAGCCATGGAAGCTGCCTGCTCGATGCGGAAGCGGTCGTTGCCGTGATAATCCGGCGAAACGGCAAGCCGCAAAGCCTTGCCAAAACGATCCTTGAGCCGACTAATCATTTTAAGATCATCTGGCGCCGACAGATCCGGCAGGATCGCCAGCGACATGAGATCGCCCCATTCGAAAAGGTCGTCGCGATAGAGAAGCGGTGCGCCCTTTTCGCTTTCGTCGCGCATATTGGCTTGCGTCAGCATGCGGCAGAGATGGCCCCAGCCCTTGCGGTCCTGCGGATAGGCGAGAACGTCGGGCGTGCCGTCGCAAAAAACCAGGCGGCAGCCGGGATGATAGGAAAGGCCTTCCACCTTGGCCTGCTGCCAGGCGCGCACGACACCGGCCACCGTGTTGCGGTCGGCAAGCCCGATCGACGAGAATCCCAAAAACTTTGCCGCGACCACCAGCTCCTCCGGTTTCGAGGCGCCGCGCAGGAACGAGAAATTCGACTGGATGCCGAATTCGGCATAGGGAACGGCCGCCAGCGCGTTCATGCGAAGACCCCATGCATGAACCAGCGCGGCGGGACTTGAGAGGCGCCGTAGAGACCCTGGCGGTAGAGCCAGTAACGGCGGCCGTCGCTATCCTCGATGCGGAAATAATCCCGGGTCGGCGCGTCTTCCTGCCCCGCCGCCTCCCGCCACCATTCCGGGGCGATGCGTTCCGGCCCTTCGGCGCGCGCGACCCGATACAGCGCGCGCCGCCAGCGGAAGTTCATGGGCGGTCCCTCAGGCATTTCGGTGGCCGGGACCTCGATCGGTTCGGGCGAACGGAACAGCCGGATGGGGCGTTCCGGCCGGAAGCCAGGCTTAGTGTCTTGTATCTTGTCCGGCTTCTTCGGCGGAGAGACCCTTTGCGGCGCCTCCGCGAAGGGAAGCGTGGCGACGGCGCGCTCGGGCAGATGGCTCTCGACGGCAACCGGTTTCAAAACCGCGCTGTCGCCGAGCCGGGCGCGGATGCGATCGGCGAAAAGGGCAATATCGGCGCCGTCATCGCGCGTCTCGCCGGCGAGATCGGCCTGCTGCATGTCGAAGGCGGCGGCCGACAGGACGGAGAGGCGCACGAGATCGAAGCCATAGCCGACATCGATGTCCTGTTCGAGCGCGGCTAGCCTTTCGTGAAATAATTTTTGGATCAGCAGCGGCTCGCGCAGCGGCCGCGACGTGCCGACGGCGATCCGGCTGACGGCCCCGTCGACGCGGAAGAGCAGCAGCGCCAGCCTTCTTGCGCCTTCGCCGCGGCGCTCGAGATCCACCTTCAAAGTCGTCGCCAGCATTTTCACCAGCCGCTCTATTTCGTCGGTCAGCATGATGGGTTCTGCGAGGTGGCGTTCGACCGAAAGCGGCGCGACCGGCAGGCGCGGCGACACCGCCTCGTCGAGGCGGCCGAGCGCCTGGTCGAGACGCAAAAGCAGCGAGACACCGAAGCGGCGGGCGAGCGGCGCGCGCGGGGCTGCCATGACGGCGCCCGCCGTGCGCAGGCCCACGCTTTCCAGGCTGGCGCGGATATCAGGCTCGATGCGCAGCGCCGCCAGCGGCAAGGGTGCGAGAAGCGCCTCCTCCTCGCCACCGGGGACGATGCGGTCACTGGCAAACCGCGCTGCCGCCCAGGCAGCACCTGGCGTGGCAGCAAGGCCGGCGCGGACATCAAAACCCTGATAGAAAAAGCGCGACAGGATGTCGTCGAGCATCGAGCGTTCGCCGCCGAAAAGATGAGTGCAGCCGGTGACGTCGAGGAACAGGCCATCGGCTGCGTCGAGCGCCACCAGCGGGGTGTAGCGGTCGCACCAGTCGGCAAGACTTTCGAGCAGGCGGCGGTCGGCCTCGGGATCGGCTTCCACCACGTCGATCGACGGATGCATGGCGCGCGCGTCGGCTATGCCCATGCCGCGCTTCAGGTGAAGCGCCTCAGCCCGCTCGTCGAGGGCGGCGATGCGCTGCGCGTTCGCTTGGCGATGGCTGATCACCAGCGGCAGGTGATCCGACGGCCGGGAACGCCAGGACCGCCCCAGACGCTGCCGCAGGACCCTTTCCGCGGCGAGGTGCGGGAACCACAGGGACAGAATTCGCTGCCCTTCTTTCCTCGCCCCGTCTTTCTTCAAAACTGTGTTCATCGGGGTTCCACTCCAGTGTGAATTGTCCTGGCAAGGCCGTGCGGCTCTTGCCGATGCTGACGGTGAAGGCGGGACGGCCGATCGAGCCGGCAAGTGGCCCGGCGATCGTCTGGCGGGATGCCGACGGCGCCGCCGACAGGATGAGGCGAACGGGTGCCGCCGTAGGCTCTGCCTCGCCGGCCTGGCGCAGCAGGAAGACCGGCCGGCCGGCATTCTGCGCCCGGGCGTGCAGCCGCCGCGTCGCGGTGAGATCCAGCCGCTGCGGGCTGCCGCGGATTTCGAGGATGACGGCGGCGAGCGCCGTCATCCGGGCGGCCTCCTCGGCGATCCACAGCGCGTCGAGGAGTTTTGGCGCTTCGGAAAACAGCAATTGCTCCGGCTCGATGCCGAAAACGGCGTGAAGCCCTCTGGCATAGGGGAAGCCCGCCTCCCGGAAGATTTCCGCGGTGCCGATCCACAGGACCGGCAATCGCGGCCCCTGTTTGAGAATCAGGCTGACGAGCGACAGGGCGAAGCCGGCGACGGCCCCGGCATCACGGGTCGCGGCGCCATGGATCTCGCTCAGCGCCGCCTTCGGCAGGCCGCCGCTGAGCGCGGTATCGAGACCCTCGGCGCCGGTGCGCAGAAACGCATCGGGCGGCGCCACGGCGAGGCCGCGGCGGACGATTGTTAGACCCTGGGGTGTGACATCCGCTGTTGGATTCTGGGGGGTGACATCCGCATCAACGGGGGCTGCGCCGGCCGGCGCCTCCAGGCGCTCGGGCAGCGTTCCCTCGATCTTCGCGATCTGGCGGCGCAGGGCAAAAACAGTCTCCCGCGCCACGGCGCTTGTCGCCATGACGGTCAGCTTCCACTCACAATTGTTCCTGTTATGTTCTAATAGATTCCAGAGGGCGCCCGAAGAGTCAAGCGGAGTCATGGGGAATTTATTCCTGTCCGCGTGTGGACGGCAACCCGGCCATTTGCCGATTTCGGCTCGAAAGCCTATATGCCGGGATCAGAAGGACAAAGCATGGCCCGCATCTACAAGACCCGTGTCTGGCACGACCAGCTTTCGCCATCGATGGAGGAAATGGAGTTCCTGGCGCTGGAGGCTTACGCCCATCTGCCGGAGGAATTTCGCAAGCTGACCGGCGAGATCGTCATCCAGATCGCCGAATTCCCGACCGACGAGATCATGGACGATCTGTCGCTAGAAACGCCCTTCGACCTGCTCGGCCTGTTCGAGGGGCGCGGGATCGCCGAACGCTGGAATCCGCAGACCGGCGAGGGGCCGAACCGCGTCACGCTCTACCGCCGCGCCATTCTCGACTACTGGGCCGAGAACGAAGAGACGCTGGGCGACATCGTCACCCATGTGCTGATCCACGAGATCGGCCATCATTTCGGCCTGTCGGACGATGATATGGAGCGGATCGAAGAGGCGGCGGAGTAACGGCCCACGCTTCGTCGCCGCTATCCTGCTCCGGTTCGGCGTCATTTGCGCCGGCGCGCATCACTGTGAGAGATAGATCTTCGCCGACTGGCCGGCGATGCCGCTGAATTTCCAGTTGGCGGAGTTGATGATCATGGTGTTCACGACCATCGAGATCTTGCTGGAGGTGATGTTCGTGGTCGAATTGTAGGTGACGTCCCGGTTGGGCAGATAGATGATCCCAGTCAGAGACTCGCCGTTCGAGCCGTTGAACACATACTGGCGCTTGTTGGCGTTGTTGGCGGGATCGCTCGTCTTTTCTAACATCAGGATATCCTTGTAGGCACCGCTGCTCGGGGCCGAGGCCGTGATTGTGAGGGCGCCGTTGGCCTGGATCATGCTGTCGGTATCCGGGAAGTAGAAGGTGACGCCTTCGGCGATGACCTTGGCGCCGGAATTGATGATCATCGGTCCCTTGATGATATGAAGGCCCGGATTGAACGTGATGGTAGGGCTGCCATTGAAGTTCACCCAGCAGTGCAGTCCCGGGTTCAAGGTCTGCGTCTGTCCGTCACGCGCGCCGGATGTGGTGCAGGCCGAGGGAACGGCGGGCTCAGGAATGGCGCCGGCATAGGGATCCGCCGTGACGGCGCATGCCGTCTCCAGCTTGGACAGCGTACCGCCGTTCTTGATGTATTTCGTGCCCTTCACGCAGAGCTTGCTGATGTTCATGGTGACGCCGGCATTCATGATGAAGGCCGGGTCCCTGGTAGAATGAACGTCGATCACGCAGGACTCGGCATCCACGTTGGCGCCACTATTGAGCAGCAGCGCCTGCGGGTTATTCGCAAGGACGATGATGCAAGGGACGGCCGACGTGGCCATCTTGACGGCGGACGTGACGCGAACGTTGACGGTCGGGTCGCCCAAGACAAACGGGAACAAGCGCGGGTAGCTGTAGGTCGCGCTGCCCGAGAGCGTACTGTTGTCCAGCTTGATGGACATGTTGGCCTTCAGGTCCGGGTCGGCCGCGAAATCCGGGCTGCCGGCGATGAACCCGCTGAACAGGGACGTCGCCGTGGCCTCGGCGGAGGTGGCGCCCTGCGCCGCGCCCCCCAGCAGGGCGGCGTCGAGAAGGGCCTGCAACTCATTCTTTTCGCGGAGGACGTTGGTATAGTCGATCGCAAACCCGATCGCCCCGACCAACGGCAGCAGGCTCAGCGCCATGACGATGGAAAGGTTCGCGGCGCGGGAATGGACAAAACGACCATAGCAGGATGTCGCCATGGCGCTGACGATCCGGGCCAGTGCCGACCGCAATTCGAACCTCAACCTCATGGCAATCCACCCCTCAAATGCGCGCCCATCGGCGTTCATAGCCGCGAAATTATTTCGATTCGGTTTCGGAATCGTAGCATTTGATGCCGGGCCTTCCGCCGTCAGGGAAACCCGGGGACAGTTTTAAAACTGTTCACTTAGCAAGCTGACATGGGATCAGCTTCTGTCGGAGACGCCTTTCGGTGATTGGTCGCCCTCGGCAACACGACTAATAGCACCGCGAGGGAAACAATGGACAGCTACGCCGGCCCGTCATAGAGCTTGCTTCGCCTTTCGCGGCCGACAGCGATGCGACGACTAGCATTGGAAAGTGCGCCAGACTTGCATTTTTGGCGCTGATCGGGTCGTGCGCGCCGCCGTTGGCTGCCGTTCCGGCTTTCGCCAAGAACTGCTCACTCGGACAGCAGGATAAGCTTGTTTTACTAGGATGACGAAGGACGAGCGATGTCAGCGCCCTACCAGTCGCTGAGCTTGGTGTCGGGCCCGTATTCCTGGCCCTCGATATCCTTCACCACGGCCTGGCCGCAGCGCATGGCCTTGGCCTCCTGGTCGTAGGAATAGGTCGGTGAGCCGAACAGGTGCCAGCCCTTGTTCAGCGCCGCGGTTACCTTGTGGCAGAAGCTGGAATCGTCCGGAGCGGACAGAAAGCGGTAGAGTTTCATTTTTCATTCCTGTCGTGAGTTGCCAATCATGCCCCGATGGCGGCCGCCTTCGCCAGCAGTTTTTCGGCCTGTGTCAGATGCAGCCGCTCGACCATCTTTCCATTCAGCGCAATCACTTGGCTGCCGGCATTTTCGGCAAGCGCGAAGGCCTCTTTCACCGAGCGCGCCTCGGCCACCGCCTCGGCAGATGGCGCAAAGGCCCGGTTCGCCGCCTCGATCTGAGCCGGGTGGATCAGCGACTTGCCGTCAAACCCCATGGCGGCTGCCTCCCCGCATTCGCGCGCAAAAGCGTCCAGGTCGCGAAAATCATTGAAGACACCATCGAGCAGGTCAAGGCCACCGGCGCGCGCGGCGAGCACCATCTGCATCAGCCACGGTGTGAGATAGCGCCGGTCGGGCGTGGCGAGAATGCCGGTTTCCTTGACCAGATCGTTCGTTCCGGCAACGAAACAGACCAGCCGCGAGGCCGGATCGCGGCCAAGCTCGGCAATCGGTCCGATGTTGAGCAGTGCCTTGGGCGTTTCGATCATCGCCCATAGTTTCACCGCGTCCGGTGCGAAATTGTCGTCGAGGACGTCGCCGGGTTCGAGGACATCGCGCGGTGTGTCGACCTTGGGCAGCAGGATGGCGTCGGGCTCGCAGCGTGCCGCAGCCAGCAAATCGTCGGCGCCCCATTCGCTGGAAAGCGCATTGATGCGCACGACCATCTCGCAGCGGCGGCTGGGGCGATCGGCGAAGATGCCGGCCAGTTTTTCGCGCGCGGAAACCTTGTCGGCCGGGGCGACGGCATCTTCGAGGTCGATGATGACGGCATCGCAGGCCAGCGACGGAAGCTTGGCCAGTGCCTTGTCGTTCGAAGCCGGGACGTAGAGCACCGAGCGGCGCGGGCGGTAGGTTTCGGTCGTCATACCAGATCTATGCCGCCTGCGGCCGGTCGAGGCAAGCCGTCTTGGCCTGCACAAAAACTGCATAAAACTCCCGAAAATCTCCTCGCATCCGCCTCGCTGCCCGCATTTCGGCCGGCGAAAAGGGCGGCATGCAAGAGCAAACAAATTCCCGTTGGTCGCTGCCTTACCGGCTCCGTAGCGAAGATTGGTGGCTCGTCGATCCACCCGGCACTTCGGCGACCCTCTTCCCCTTCATCCCCAAATCTCTGCCCAGATATGCCGGCCGGATCAAAGCCGCTGAGAAAGTCCGATCATGACATCGTTGCTCACGGCCGCGCCGAGCTATTGCGCGCGCTTCGGCGTTGCGGTCCTGCTTGCCGCGCTGGCCGATTTCTTCTTCTACGGCCAGCCCGTCGGCATCACGCTTTTCCTGTTTGGCATTACGCTTGCCGCCGCAGCCGCGGCCATCCAGCCTTCGGCGCTCAGCGCCCGCGGCCTGTGGCTCGGACTTGCCGCCTTGCTTGTGGCGCTGCTGCCGCTCATTGAAAATGTCAGCGCGCTGTCTGTCGCGATCGGGCTGGCGGCGATGGCCGTCTTTGCGCTTTCGCTGGTCGGCCGGCTGCGGCACGGGCTTGCCCGCATTGCCGGCCAGGTCGCGCTCTTCCTGCTCGCGGCACCATTGCGGTTCGTCCACGATTTCCTTCGCTGGCGCAAGGCGGCGCGGCGGCTTGGCCGGCGGCGCATCCGCTTTGCGGCGATCGCCGTCTGGGTCATGCCGTTGACGTTGGGTGCCGTGTTTCTCGCGCTGTTCGGCGCCGCCAATCCGGTTGTCGAATACTGGCTGTCGCTGATCGATCTCCTCGCACTGCTCGAGTTCATCCAGCTGCCGCGGTTGGCCTTCTGGTTGTTGGTGCTTGCCGGTGTCTGGGCCTTTTTGCGTCCGCGCCTGCCGCGCGTTCTCCGTCGCATTCCGCGTGTGGTGTTGCCTGTGCCTGTCGGCCGGGTGACGACGACAAAACCCGTCACGGCAATCGAGGACATCATCTTCGGCAAGGCCGCCATTCTTCGCGCGCTGGTCGTCTTCAACATCCTGTTTGCGATGCAGACCGCGCTCGACGCCACCTATCTGTGGGGCGGCATCGCCCTTCCCGACGGGCTGACCTACGCCGCCTATGCGCATCGCGGCGCCTATCCATTGATCGTCACGGCGCTGCTCGCCGCCGGCTTCGTCCTGGCAGCGCTGCGGCCGGGCAGCACGACCTCCGGCGATCCGCTCATCCGCCGGCTGGTCTATATCTGGGTGGCGCAGAACATCATGCTGGTCGTCTCGTCGATCCTGCGGCTCGACCTCTATATCGGGGTCTATGCGCTGACCTACTGGCGCATCGCCGCCTTCGCTTGGATGGGGCTGGTGGCGGCGGGCCTTGCCCTGATCATCGCCCGCATCGCGCTCGAGAAATCCAACGAATGGCTGCTTTCCGCCAATCTTCTGACGCTTTCGGTGACGCTCTATGCCTGCTGCTTCATCAACTTCGCGGCGCTGATCGCCAACTACAATGTCGAGCACTCATTCGAAATGACCGGCCAGGGCACTGAGCTCGATTTCTGGTATCTGCGTTCGCTCGGTCCCAGCGCCTGGCCGGCGCTCGATCGCTTCCTCGAGCATCAGGGCAAGACGAATGCGGCCAGCGTTTCCTCCTACCGCGAACTCGTCCGGTTGCTTGGGCAGGACGAGGCCCACTATCGCGCGCGCCGAGAAAACTGGCGCGCCTGGAGCTTTCGCGACTGGCGGCTGCTTCGCACTCTCGACACACGTATCCCGTTCGTGGTTCCTCAGGGCTCCGAACCCTTCGTGCCGGGCCGCTGATTCATGCCGCATCACATTCTGGTCGCCGACGATGATCCGCACATCCGCGAGATCATCTGCTTTGCGCTCGAAAAGGCCGGGATGAAGACGGTTGCCGTGTCCGACGGCGCCGCCGCCCTGCTGGCGATCGAGCGCCGCGCCCCCGATCTTGTCGTGCTCGATATCGGCATGCCGGAGATGGACGGGCTGGAGGTCTGCCGGCGGCTGCGGCACACATCGGACGTGCCGGTGCTGTTCCTGTCCGCGCGCGATGAAGAGATCGACCGCATCCTCGGCCTCGAAATGGGTGGCGACGACTATGTCACCAAGCCGTTCAGCCCGCGCGAGCTGGTCGCCCGCGTCAATGTCATCCTGCGACGCGCCCGTCCGACAAAGGCGGAACAGACCGACGACAGGCAGTTCTCGCATGGCAGGCTGGCTTTGGTGCCGGCCAGCCACGCCGCCAGCTTCGATGGCAGGCCGCTGGTGCTGACGGGAATCGAATTCGCGATCCTGAAAGGGTTTCTGGCGCGACCGGCGCATGTGCTCGGCCGCGACATGGTGATGGCCAATGCCTATGCAGCCAACATCCATGTCGCCGATCGCACCGTCGACAGCCATATCCGCAACATCCGCGCCAAGCTGGCGGCGGCCGGCTGCACGGACGCGATCGAGACCGTGCATGGCGTCGGCTTCCGGCTGGGCCGGTGCGGCGCGTGAGCGCCCAAAAATGGATTGGCAGCAAATGGCGGCCGCGCCTCGCCACCATCGTTGTCGCCATCCTCATCATGGTGATGGCGCTGCCGCTGGTCGGCCTGTTCTTCTTCCGGCTCTACGAGAACCAGCTGATCCGCCAGACCGAGGCCGAGCTGATCGCGCAAGGTGCCGCCCTTGCCGCCATCTATGCGCAAGAGGTCCGCGACGCCGGCATCCCGGCCGAGAAGCTCGGAGCGGCCGTGCCTGCCGCCAGTGCCAGCGATCCGAACTCTCCCTACCGGCCGATCGAGCCGCGCCTCGATCTTGCCTCTGACTCCGTTCAGCCGACCCGGCCTGTGGCCACTGCCGCCATCGTCGATCCCGCCTTCTCAGCGGTCGGGGCACGGCTGTCGGGCATTCTTGCCGAGACGCAGAAAACCACGCTTGCCGGCTTCCGGCTGCTCGACGCAAAAGGCGTCGTCATCGCCGGACGCGAAGAGGTCGGCATGTCGCTCAGCGCCGTCGAGGAGGTTCACGCAGCACTTGTCGGCCGCTACGCCAGCGCGCTCAGGCAGAGGATCTCCGACGAGCCGCCGCCATCGCTCTACTCGGTGAGCCGCGGCACGAGAGTCCGCGTTTTCGTCGCCCTGCCGGTCGCGGTCGCCGGCAAGGTCGCCGGCGTGGTCTACCTGTCGCGAACGCCGAACAACATCGTCAAGCACCTCTATGGCGAGCGCGGCAAGGTGGTGCTGGCGGCGATCGCCATCCTCGGCGGCACGCTGCTCATCGCGCTTGTCTTCCTGCGCACCGTCAGCCGGCCGATCTACGCGCTGATGGAACGCACGAAGCGCATCGCCGCAGGTGACCGCGAGGCGATCAGGCCGCTCGACCACCACGGCACAAGCGAGATGGCAGCGCTGTCCGCCGCCTTTCTCGACATGGCCGAAAAGCTGCATGCGCGCTCGGACAGCATCCAGACCTTCGCCACGCATGTCTCGCACGAGCTCAAATCGCCGCTGACGGCGATCCAGGGGGCGGCCGAGCTGCTGCGCGATTCGGGCAGCGCGATGGATGAGGCCGAGCGGCGGCGGTTCTCGAACAATATCGTCACCGATGCCGTGCGGCTCAACCTTCTGGTGCGCCGCCTGCTCGACCTGGCGCGCGCCGAAAATCTTGCCCCCAGCGGCGAAAGCACGTCGCTTGGTGGCGCACTGGCGCTGCTGCCGGCCGAAGACAGGCTGGCGGTTCGTATCGAGGCGGGCGGTGATACCGGCCTGCGCATCTCGGCCGAGAACGCGGCAATCGTGCTGGCCAATCTCATCGACAATTCGGCGCGGCATGGCGCGACGCTGGTTTCGATGACAGCGGCGAGCGCGGACGGCAAGGCAACGATCCAGGTGAGCGACGATGGCGCCGGCATTTCGCCCAGCAACCAGGCCCGCATCTTCGAGCCATTCTTCACCACGCGCCGCGATTCAGGCGGCACCGGCATGGGCCTCGGCATCGTGCTGGCCCTCCTGAAATCGCATGATGGCACGATCCGGCTGGTTGACTCCGAGCGCGGCACGCGCTTCGAGATCATCCTGCCGGTTGTATGAATTGGAGCCTGATTCCGAAAACCGGCGTTCGGGATCATGCTCTAGAACTGGAGAAGCGAAAAAGTGCGCTACGACGTCGTGATCATCGGTGGAGCCATCGTCGGCTCCTCGATTGCCTATTATCTGCGCGGGGAAGGATTTTCGGGCTCGATCGCGCTGGTCGAGCGCGACCCGCAATTCGCCCATGCGGCAACGACGCTGTCCTGCGCTTCCATTCGCCAGCAGTTTTCGATTCCCGAGAACATCCGCCTGTCTCAGTTCACGCTGAAGCTGTTCAGACGGCTGACGGAAGAATTCGGAGCCGATGCCGATATCGGCTTTCGCGAAGGCGGCTATCTCATCCTTGCCGGCGAGAACGGGCTGCCGATTCTGCGGGCCAACCACGAGGCGCAGATGGCCGAGGGCGCCGACATCGTGCTTGAGGATGCGGATGCGTTGGTGCGTCGCTTCCCATGGCTGTCGGCCGAGGGCATCACCGCCGGCGCCTATGGCCGCAGCGGCGAAGGCTGGTTCGACGCGCATGCCATGCTGATGCTGTTCCGCAAGGCGCTGCGGGGCAAAAACATCGATTTCATCACCGCTGATGTGACCGGCATCGAGCGCCAGGGCGATCGTGTCACCAGCGTCAGCCTCGGCAATGGCGAGCGGCTCGAGGCCGGCATAGTCATCGACGCCGCCGGGCCGAATGCCGGCCAGGTGGCTGATATGGCCGGGCTGGCGCTGCCGGTGGAGCCGCGCAAGCGCAATGTGTTCGTCTTCGAGGCACGCGAAAAATATGCCGACATGCCGCTGCTGGTCGATCCCTCAGGCATCTATGTCCGGCCAGAGGGCTCGGTCTACATCACCGGCGGCGCCGAACCGGAAGAGGGCGACGGTCCTGCCGATCCTGGCGATTTCGAGCCCGACTGGCCGCTGTTCGAAGAGGTGATCTGGCCGGTGCTGGCCACCCGTATTCCCGCCTTCGAGGCGATCAAGCCGACACGCGCCTGGGCCGGCCATTACGATTACAACACGCTCGACCAGAACGCGGTGATCGGCCCGCATCCTGAGGTGAAGAATTTCCTGTTCGCCAACGGTTTTTCCGGTCACGGCCTGCAGCAGGCGCCGGCCGTCGGCAAGGCGCTGGCCGAGCTGATCGTGCATGGCGGCTACCGCACGGTGGATTGCACGGCGTTTGGATACAGCCGTGTCGCCGAAGGGCGGGCTTTTCGGGAATTGAATGTGATCTAGCAAGAAGGGCGGGTGCGCCGCGACGGTCCTTTTTGCCGCTGGAGGGACAGAGGGGGGCGCGAAGGATCGCGACAGGCGATGCTGCGGTGCAGAGGCCTAGCCAGGCCGTCAACCCTCGCGGCCGAACCAGAAGGCGTCGGGCATGCGCTTCATGCCGATCCGCTCGTAGAAGCCGACGGCGTCGGGCACGGAAATCAGCGAGATGGCGACGGACGGCCCGAGCTGCCGCCGCACTTCGTCGAGCAGGCCCTTGCCGATGCCGAGCCCTTGCGCCGATTTGCAAACGGCGAGCTCGGAAAT
Organism: Mesorhizobium mediterraneum; assembly: GCF_002284565.1. Lineage (GTDB taxonomy): Bacteria > Pseudomonadota > Alphaproteobacteria > Rhizobiales > Rhizobiaceae > Mesorhizobium > Mesorhizobium mediterraneum. Next base: position 671,549 of record NZ_NPKI01000015.1, read on the forward strand.
GTAGCACACCCACGAAAAATCGGTGATGCCGCGGACGAGGCCAATCAGCGGCTTGCCAGGCGCATCGAGGCGCGCCGTCAACACCATATCCGCGCTGGCAAGCATCGTCTTCAAACGGGCTTCGTCATCGATGGGCCGAGTGGCGCCGAGGCCGGATTCCACCAGCACGCGGCGGAACTCGGCAGCGTCGAGGGCTGGTTCTCTGGCGTAGAGGATTTTGGACCGCGTTGTCATGCCGGTGAAAGTGCACCATAGGGCGGCGGTTTTGAAGCTGTTTGGTGCCGATCTTGTGTTCCGGACCACGAGCGAAGACAGCTGCCTTTTATTTGCCCGCCTCTTTGTGTAAACCGGGCGCCAACACATCCCCCGCAGCGAAAAGAAGACGGGCAAAGACCATGGAAAAATTCACCAAGCTCACCGGCGTCGCCGCGCCGATGCCAATCGTCAATGTCGATACCGACATGATCATCCCCAAGGATTATCTCAAGACGATCAAGCGCACCGGGCTCGGCAGCGGACTGTTCGCCGAAATGCGCTACAAGGACGACGGTTCGGAAAACCCGGACTTCGTGCTCAACAAGCCGGCCTATCGCAAGGCGCAGATCCTGGTCGCCGGCGACAATTTCGGCTGCGGCTCCTCGCGCGAGCATGCGCCGTGGGCGCTGCTCGATTTCGGCATACGCTGCGTCATCTCGACCTCGTTCGCCGACATTTTCTACAACAACTGCTTCAAGAACGGCATCCTGCCGATCACCGTCAGCCCGGAGGATCTGGAGAAGCTGATGGACGACGCTTCGCGCGGCTCTAACGCTACGGTGTCGGTCGACTTGGAAGCCAAGGAAATCCGCGGACCGGACGGCGGCGTGGTCACGTTCGACCTCGACGACTTCAAGCGGCACTGCCTGCTCAACGGGCTCGACGACATCGGCCTGACCATGGAGAAGGCCGACGCCATCGCCTCGTTCGAGAAGAAGAACGCCGAGCTGCGTCCCTGGGCCTGAACGGTACGATGACCCCGGCTGCGGCAGGCCGGGTTTGTGGCGGCTGAACGGAGGGACAGTCATGACACGCTCGCTTCTTGCCGGCGCCTGCGCGCTGGCGTGGATTCTGACGCCGGTGGCTGGCGCGCATGCACAGACCGACATGGTGCTCGTGCCGGCTGACGATTCGTCCGGCGGGGCCGCCGACCAGGGCGCGTCGAGCAATGCGGCCCTAGCCGAAGATGACAGCCAAGCACCGGTCCCGTTCGAGGGCGGCCAGCTGACCATCACCCAGCAGGAAGAGTATGGCGAGAAGGTGCTGGCCTATGACGGCAAGCAGCTGGCGAGCAACTACGACGTCTTCTTCGACAGGATTGTCGAGGTCGGCGGCATCAACGTGGCGCTGGTCGATGTCGGCGACGGCGGCAATCAATGCGGCCCGGCCAAGGTGATCGTGTGGAAGCCGGAAGGCGGCATGATCCAGAGCATCACGGTCGAGCAGGACGAATGCGGCGCGCCGCCGGCCGCGGTGTCCGACAGCGCCATCTATTTCGTGCCTTATCTCTTGCCGGGAGCTTCGAAACCGACGCTGCAATGGTCGCCTACGGGCGGATTGTCGACCTCGGGCAATCTCACCTACATGCCGGAACCGGGCACCGGCTGGAAGGATATCGATCCGGCGAAATACGACAACATCATCGACGCCTTCCGCAATGAGGCCGTCTACAAGGCGGCTGAAAAGCTGCTCGGCAAGGACATGCCCGACATGGCGACCAGCCTGCTGGTCGGCGGCGGCACCGAGAAGACCGCCTCGGGCGGCGCCTTTTATGCCAGCGGCTGCGTGCCGCACGATTGCGGCGGCAATGACGGCTTCATGGCGGTCGATCCGGCCAACCAAAAGCTCTATTTCGCCCGCCGCGGCGACAAGCCCGAGCCGGACGCATGGCCGGCGCGGACCACGTGGCCGGCCGAGGTCATGGAAGCGATGGACAAGGCGCTCGGCTCGCCGAATTAGCTCCTCTGCTTCGCGCCGTCATCCCGGGTGCCGCCGAGCGGCGGCAGTCGTAACCTTAGAACATCAACAAAAAAGCCCGGCCATGGCCGGGCTTTCCGTCGAATAGAGATTTCTATCAATCGCCATCGATCGCCGTGGCCATGCGGGCGATGGCCTGTTGATAGACGCTCGCGGAATTCCAGCCAGCAATTGCGCCCATATTCGCCTGATAACCCGCGCCGGCCTGCCAACCATGACCCTTGAGGAAGTTGGCAGTGGAAGCCAACGCAGTGCTCTTGTCGCGCAGATTTTTGTTGCCGACTCCATACTTCAAAACGTTTCCGGGGAGGAACTGCGTGTGGCCAATCTCGCCATGAGCGGCACCGACCGACGAGGCGCTCAACGCTCCGCGATCAACCAGCTTCAGGGCTGCAACGCCATGCGGGTAAAAGAACTCCGGACGGCGGCAATCATAGGTAAGCGTTAAAATGGCAGAGACCGTATTCTGTTTGCCCATGGAGGCGCCGAAGCCAGTTTCCATACCCCAGATGGCGAGCAACACACCCGGCGGTACGCCGTAGGTCCGTTCGATCTTGTCGAACAGCGCCGCGTTCGACTTCTTCAGCGCACGGCCCTTGGCAATGATCGCGGATCCGCCACGGCGCTTCATGAAACTTTCCACCGAGCCGCTGAAAGCCTTATGAAGGGCGCGGTCGACGGCGATCGTCTTTGTTGCGTAGGTCGCGCGAGCCAGAGCGGCTAGACCCTTCGAGCCTACACCGTTGGCCCTAGCCTCCGCGGCGAAATCTGCCTTCCACGCTTCGAAGCCCGCACTCGTCTTGCCGCATTGGGCGGCCTGCGCACCTGTTGCCGCCGCAAGCATCATCAATGCTGCCGCTGCGTAAATCTTTCCCTTGGCAAGAAATGCCATGTTGCTCTCCTGGTTGCCTGGATCACGTCCCAAATACGAATTTGCCAGCGAAACGCTCGCTTGTCACTGTTGGAGCGGCGTTCGTCCACTTGGACGCAGTACGCTCTGACACTCTAATCTGCGCATCGTGCTTTCTGAAAATCGATCCTGATTTTCGGGCCGATGCGCTAAGAAGTCGTTTACGTATCCCCGCCGCAGCGCTGGCGAATGCCGGAGAACTTGCTTACGATCAAGTAATTATTGTGGCGGGGGCTGGAATATTCATGGAAGACGTTGACGTCGTGGTCATCGGCGCTGGCTCGGCGGGACTTTCCGCCGCCAAGACCCTGCGTGCAGCCGGCCTTTCTTTCAAGCTGTTCGAAGCGATGAACCGGATCGGCGGCCGCGCCTGGACCAGCGATCAGCATTTCGGCGTCCCTTTCGACATCGGCTGCGCCTGGCTGCATGCGGCCGACCGCAATCCCTACTTTCCCGAGGCGCAAGCTGCTCGCTGGACGCTTCACCATCACGACATGAATATCGATCATCTCTATTATCGCGACCGAAAGGCGAGCGAGGACGAAGAGGCCGCAATGAAGGCGGCCGATATCAGGCTGTTCGAGCTGCTGGCGGCGCATGAGGTCAGGGATGGCGACGACGACCGCCTTTCGGCGTTGCTGGCCAGGGGCCATGCGCCGCGCGCCGCCGCCACCTTCGCCGGGCCAATGGATTTCGGCGCCGACGAGGACGAGATATCGATCCGCGACTTTCAGGCCGCCGCCGATCTCGAGCCGAACTATTTCACCAAGGAGGGGTTCGGCGCATTGGTCGCCCGTTTTGGCGCCGACGTGCCGGTCGAGCTGTCGACGCCGGTGCGGAAAATCCTCTGGGATGTGCCTGGCGTCGCCTGCGTCACCGATCGCGGCACCATTCGCGCCAAGGCGGCCATCGTCACCGCCTCGCCGGCGGTGCTCGCCTTCGAGGAGATCGAATTCGCGCCGGCGCTGCCCGACACGCATTTCGCTGCCTTCTTCGACCTGCCGATGGGCATGCTGACCAAGCTGCCTGTGGAGATCAGGGGCACAAGGCTCGGGCTTGAGCCGTTCGATGACCTGCTGATCGAGCGGCTGGCCCGGCACGACATCTACTTCCTTTGCTTTCCCTTCGACCTCGACCTGATGGTCGGCTTCGTCGGCGGCGATTTCGCCTGGGAGATGTCGGCGGCGGGCGAGGCGGCAGGCGTCGACTTCGTCGTCGACCGGCTGTGCGCCATTTTCGGCGGCGACGTCAGAAAACATGTCGGGCGCGCCATGATGACCAATTGGGGCGGCGAGCGGTTCGTGCGCGGCGCCTATGCGGCGGCCCGGCCCGGCCGTTCGCGGGCGCGCGCCACGCTGATGCAGCCGGTGGCCGAAAAAATCTTCTTCGCCGGCGAGCATCTGGCCGGCCCGCTGATGCAGACCTGCGGCGGCGCCAGGCTATCGGGCGAGGCGGTGGCGAGAATGGTCGCCGCCCAGCTTGCGGCAAAATAGCATCGGCAGGAACGCCGGCCGCTGACGGGCGTTTGGGCGAAATGCCGCTCCGCACTATATCCGGGCCTGACGATCTAAGACCTGATGATTTGAGATTGGGATGAAGCTCTTCGATTGTCCGCATTGCGGGCACCGCCTCTACTTCGAGAACGCCCAGTGCCTGAACTGCGCCAGCTCCGTGCTGTACGATCCCGGGCATGCGCGCTTCGTCTTGTCCGGCACCGGCGGCGTTTTCCACTGCACCAATGCCGACGAGTGCGCTTGCAACTGGATGGCGGAACCAGGTCATGCCTTCTGTCGCGCCTGCATGCTGAACCAGTTGATCCCGGACCTTTCGGTCGATGGCAACCGCCGTCGCTGGATCCGCGTCGAAGAGGCAAAGAAGCGGGCAATCTATTCACTGCTCGCTGCCGGACTGCCGGTCGCACCCAAGCGGAATGCCGGCGACGAGGTCGGCCTCGCCTTCGACTTCCTCGCCGATCCGATCGGCGGCGGTCCGGGTGGCGGACGTATCCTGACCGGCCATGGCAACGGCCTGATCACGCTCAATGTCGCCGAGGCGGATTCGGCCGAGCGCGAAAGACGGCGCGTCGAGATGGGCGAGAACTACCGCACTTTGCTCGGCCATTTCCGCCATGAGCTTGGCCACTACTACTGGGACCGCCTGATCCGCGATGACCCGCAACGGCTCAGCGCCTTCCGCGCATTGTTCGGCGACGACCGCGTCGATTACGAGCAGGCGCTGAAGGCCTACCATGCCAATGGTGCTGTGCCCGACTGGCAGCAGGGCCACATTTCGGCCTATGCCACGTCCCATCCCTGGGAGGACTGGGCCGAGACATGGGCGCACCATCTGCACATCACCGACACGCTGGAGATGGTGCATGCGCTGAATTTCCCGCTCGGCCGGCTGGAAACCGTGGAGGCCAACGACCTGTCGCGGGGCGACACCGGCGGCGAGCTGCAACCGGCGCCGTCGGAACCTGGCGCCGTTCCCGAACCGTTCGAAAAGATCCTGGCCCGCTGGCTGGTGCTGTCGGAAGCGTCCAACTCGATCAACCGCTGCATGGGCCTGCCGGACCTCTATCCCTTCGTCATCTCGGAGGTGACCGCACAGAAGCTGGCTTTCGTCCATGAACTCCTGACCGGTGTAGCGAAAGAAACTGGAACAAAACGTGAGCCGGCCGAGGCATTTTAGCCGGAACGCATGAGGTTTTGTTTCGTTTTCGTTCGCGAGGGATTACGAAAACGGAGCGAAATCATGAAACGCATACTGCTTCCTGCTGTCGCCGGAGCGCTTGTCGCCATGTCGGGCGCAGCCTTGGCCGATACCGCCGTCTCGGCTGTCGCCGATCTCAACGTGCGCGCCGGCCCCGGCCCGCAATACCCGGTCATCGGCACGCTCGCTGCCGGTCAGTCGGCAACCCTCGAGGGCTGCATCCAAAACAGCAAATGGTGCACCATTGCGGAGGCCAATGGCCAGGGCTGGATCTATTCCGACTACGTGACGGCCGATTTCGGCGGCAACGACGTTGTCCTGACCCGGCGCCCGGCCGACGCAGGCATCGCCATCGTCGAAGCGCCCGCCGACATGGACTATGACGATACCTATACCGGAGCGATCGTCGCTGGCGAGCCGATCGAGCCGATCAGGCGGCCTCCGGCCGAAGTCCGCACCTATATCGACACGAACCGGCTCGACCCGGTCTATCTCGAGGGCGAGGTGGTTACGGGCGCGACCTTGCCCGATACCGTCGAGCTGCGCGAGATTCCGGACTATGACTACCGCTATGTCTATGTGAACGGCCAGCCGGCACTGGTCGATCCGGGCACCCGACGCATCATGTACGTCGAGCGCTGACATAACCAAGCAACCAGGCCGGCCGCTGGGGCAAGAGCAACGGCGGCCGCCTCGGTCCGATATCGTTTCATCCAGAGCTTCGCGCTGGAGCGGCGTGCCGCCGCTCCAGCTTTTTGAGCACCGGATTTTCCCAAAAACAGTTCCACTTTTGGGTCCGATGCTCTAGATCATGCGACCCGATGCATCAGGCAAGGAACCCGCGTGACGATCGATCCAACCGCTTTCGAGCGTTACCGGCATATTCCCAACGCCAAGACGACCCTGCCGCGCCTGCTGCTCGGAACGGCGATCGTCATCCTGTTCTGGGTCGCGACAACCGTCGCCGTGCTGTTCGGCGGCGCCTATCTTTTTGTTATCTGGCAGGCATCATCGGCCCCGATAGAAGGAGGGGCGGTGCAGAATTTCATGGCTTCGCCCGCCGGAATCCTCGCCGCGCTCGCTTCATTTGCCGGAATCTGGCTCGGCCTGTGGGTTGCCATGCGCTGGGTCCATCGCGAGCCGCTGATGGCGCTGATCGGCACCAGCCGCCGCGTCTCGCGCTCGGGATTCCTCAAGGGATTGGCCGCGGTGCTGATCACATCGCTGCTCTCCGAAATCCTGCTCTATCTCTTGCAGCCCGAGATTGCGCGCGGTGCGATCGGCCTGTCGTCCTGGCTGCTGTTCCTGATCCCGATCGCTGCGCTGACCCTGCTACAGACCTCGTCCGAGGAAGTGCTGTTCCGCGGCTATCTCCTCAGGGGCCTGGCCAACCGGTTTAAAAACCCCTTTATCTGGGCATTGCTGCCAGGACTTCTGTTCACCTCGATGCATTGGAGCCCAAGCTCGAGCGCCGCCATCAACGCCTGCGTGCTGGCCTCGATCGCCGCTTTTGCGCTGCTCCTGACGCTTGTGGTCTATGTCACCGGCAATCTCGGCGCGGCCTTCGGCGCTCATCTCGGCAACAATCTGACCGGCTTCCTGCTGATTTCGCACCAGCAAAGCTACAATTCCTTCGCCCTGTTCAACGCCAAGCCGCTCGAAGGCGCCGGCTGGACGACGCTTGATGCCGTCCTCATCGCAGCGATCGGCATCGTCTGCAGCCTGTTGACGATCCTGCTGCTGCTGCATCCGCGCTCGCCGCTGAAGGTTGAGCCGGATAGACCATGATCCCAAAAAGTGGAAACCGGTTTTTGGGTAAGATCATGGTCAAGCAAACAACTGGCGGGCCAAGCTGATGCGCATCGCACTGGCGGTGACCGGAACCATCCCCTCCAGGGGCTATGGCGGCACCCAGCGCCAGGTCGACTGGTTGGCTGGGGAATTTGCCCGGCTTGGCCATCGTGTCGTGCTGATTGTCGATCCCGGCTCGAGCCACCCGCTTTGCGAGGTGCGGCATGCATCTTCGGAAGCGCAATGTCGGGCCGCCATCCCCGCGGACGCCGATATCGTCCACTTTCACAGCTGGTTTCTCGACGTTCCCTTCCCGACCCTCAACACCGCGCACGGCTTTTCTCCGGAAAAGCCCAGGCCCCAGGCAAACTGGAGTTTCGTCAGCGCCAGCCACGCGCGCAACCACGGCAGGAAGACCTTCGTCTACAACGGCTTTCCGACTGACACCTACCGCCTGGCCGGTTTGAAGAACGACCACCTTCTGTTTCTCGCCGGCATCGCGCGCGCCAGCAAGAATCTGAATCGCGCGGTCGATCTCGCGAAAAAATTCAATTTGCCCCTCGATATCGCCGGCGGCTCGCGCTGGAGGCTTTTGACGCGCAGCCAGGTCCGGCGCGATGGCGTCTTCTTCAAGAGCCTGGGCAGCCGCTTTCGCTTCCATGGCGTCGTTGATGGTGAGGAAAAGCTTCGCCTGCTGGGCGCGGCAAAGGCCTTTCTCAACCCGATCGCCTGGGAAGAGCCGTTCGGCATGGCGCCGGTCGAGGCCATGCTGTGCGGAACGCCGGTGCTGACAACGCGGCGCGGCGCCATGCCCGAGATCGTCGACGACGACACCGGACGGTTCTTCGACAGCGATGAGGAATTTGCTGCGGCCCTCGACGCGATCGCCGGCCTTTCCCCGCAGCGCTGCCGGGACTCTGCCGTCGACCGATTTCCAATCTCCCGCACCGCAAAGGGCTATCTCGATCTCTATGCCCGGATCCTCGACGGCGAAACGCTGCCGTGAATCGCCCCTTTTTTCCTTCTCCCCTTGTGGGAGAAGGTGGATTGGCGCGTAGCGCCGAGACGGATGAGGGGTGTTGGACGGAGTGCCGTCGCAGCCAAGCTGGAGCACCCCTCATCCGAAGAGCTTCGCTCGGCCACCTTCTCCCACAAGGGGAGAAGGGAAGGGCCGCACCTGGCCGTATTCGGCCCACGCCTTGACTCCGCGCCCGATTTCCTGTCTACACGCCGCGAATTCCGCGACGAGTATCCCTCCGAGCAAGCCGACCGGGACGCCGAAACCTCGTTGAGGTGACGTGCTGTAAATCGATCCTGGAGGCCAACATCCGGCAGCGCTGTGCGCCCCCGGGTGCTTTTTGGCTTTGGACTTTTGCTCGGATTGTTTGGACACTGGGCGCGAACGCATTACCTCTCGGGCATCATCCGGGTGCCAGGGAAAAGGAAAAAGAATGTTTGAATCGCTACAGGAGCGTCTTGGCTCGATCCTGAACGGCCTCACTGGCCGCGGTGCCCTGTCCGAGGCCGATGTCTCGGCGGCGCTGCGCGAGGTGCGCCGTGCGCTGCTCGAGGCAGACGTGGCGCTGGAAGTGGTGCGTTCCTTCACCGACAAGGTGCGCGAGAAGGCCGTCGGCGCTGCTGTGGTGAAGTCGATCAAGCCGGGCCAGATGGTCGTCAAGATCGTCCATGACGAGCTGGTCGAGATGCTGGGCGCCGAGGGCGTCGCCATCGACCTCAACGCACCGGCTCCGGTCGTCATCATGATGGTTGGCCTGCAGGGCTCCGGCAAGACGACGACATCGGCCAAGATCGCCAAGCGCCTCAACGAGCGTCAGAACAAGAAGGTCCTGATGGCCTCGCTCGACACGCGGCGTCCCGCCGCGCAGGAGCAGCTCCGTCAGCTCGGCGAGCAGGTCAATGTCGCCACGCTGCCGATCGTCGAGGGCCAGACGCCGGTCGACATCGCCCGCCGCGCCGTGCAGGCGGCAAAGCTCGGCGGCCATGACATCGTGATCCTCGACACCGCCGGCCGCACCCATATCGATGAGCCGCTGATGGTCGAGATGGCCGACATCAAGAAGGTGTCGTCGCCGCACGAAATCCTTTTGGTCGCCGATTCGCTGACCGGCCAAGACGCCGTCAATCTGGCGAAAAGCTTCGATGAGCGCGTCGGCATCACCGGACTGGTGCTGACCCGCATGGATGGCGACGGCCGTGGTGGCGCAGCACTTTCCATGCGCGCCGTCACCGGCAAGCCGATCAAGCTGATCGGCACCGGCGAGAAAATGGACGGGCTGGAGGAATTCCATCCCAAGCGCATCGCCGACCGCATCCTCGGCATGGGCGACATCATCAGCCTCGTCGAAAAGGCTGCCGAAAACATCGACGCCGAACAGGCAGCGGCGATGGCCAAGAAGATGCAGTCGGGCAAGTTCGACCTGAACGACCTTGCCGGCCAGCTTCAGCAGATGTCGAAGATGGGTGGCATGGGCGGCATCATGGGCATGATGCCGGGCATGGGCAAGATGAAGGACCAGATGGCCGCCGCCGGTCTCGACGACAAGATGTTCGGCCGCCAGCTCGCCATCATCTCGTCGATGACCAAGGCCGAGCGCGCCAACCCCGACATTCTGAAGCACTCGCGCAAGAAGCGCATCGCCGCCGGCTCCGGCACCGATGCGGCCGAAATCAACAAGCTCCTGAAGATGCACCGCGGCATGGCCGACATGATGAAGGCGATGGGCGGCAAGGGCAAAGGTGGTGGCCTGATGCGCGGCATGATGGGCGGCCTGGCGCAGAAGATGGGCCTCGGCGGCATGATGCCAGGGGGTATGGGCGGCCCGGGCGGCATGATGGGCGGCGGCATGCCGGACCTGTCCAAGATGGACCCCAAGCAGCTCGAAGCCTTGCAGAAGCAGGCGCAGGCAGCCGGTCTCGGCGGCATGAAGGGTCTTCCCGGCGGCCTTCCCGGTGGTGGCGGCCTGCCCGGGCTGCCCGGCGGCATGAAGCTTCCTGGTTTGGGCGGTGGCGGGCTGCCCGGACTCGGCAAGAAGAAGTGAGGGCGCCATGAACGAAGAAAAGGACATGGCCGACGCACGTGCGGCGCTGGTCGACTACCGCGCCTCGATCGACAACATCGACGCGGCGCTCATCCACATGCTGGCCGAGCGTTTCCGCTGCACCAAGGCGGTCGGCGTGCTGAAGGCGTCGCATGGCCTGCCGCCGGCCGATCCGGCGCGGGAGCAGCAGCAGATCGCCCGCCTTCGCCAACTGGCGAAGGACGCCCATCTCGACCCGGATTTCGCGGAGAAGTTCCTGAACTTCGTCGTCCGCGAAGTGATCCGGCATCACGAGCAGATCGCCGCATCAAACGGCGTTACGAAAACCGGCTGACAACAATCATAAACCCCGATCAACGAAAATAAGAGTTTTAGGAGAAAAGAAATGCCACTGAAAATCCGACTGGCCCGTGCGGGCTCGAAGAAGCGTCCCTATTACCACGTCGTCGTCGCCGACGCCCGTTCGCCGCGCGACGGCCGTTTCATTGAGTCGCTCGGCTCGTGGAACCCGCTGCTCCCCAAGGACGGCGAGCGCGTCAAGGTCGACGCCGACCGCGTCAAGCATTGGCTCGAGCACGGCGCCCAGCCGACTGACCGCGTGCTGCGCTTCCTCGACGAGGCCGGCATTGCCAAGCGAGAGGCCCGCTCCAACCCGAAGAAGGCCGAGCCCGGCAAGAAGGCGCAGGAACGCGCCGCACTTCTGAAGAAGGCTCAGGAAGACGCAGCCGCCGCTGTTGCCGCCGCGGCAGCCGCGCCGGCCGAGGCGGAAGCCGCGACCGCCGAATAATTCGCTTTCTATCCCCTACGAAACGGCGGGCGCTTTTGTCCGCCGTTTTGCTGTTTCGTCCGATTTATGACGTGGCCGATCAATAGCCTTCCGGGCAGCGGGCGATGTAGACACGCCCATTGCGACCGCGATAGCGGCACTGGCCGCTTTCCGTGGCACGACCGATCAGTGCGCCGGCGACGGCGCCGACAGCACCACCGACCAGCGCACCTCCAACTGCGTCATCGGCCACTGCAGCACCGACCGCAGCGCCGCCCAGGCCACCGACCGCAGCGCCCTGTTCTGTCCGGGAGCAGGCTGCGAGCGAGGTTGCCAATACCATCAGGACTACCAGTTTCTTCATTGTCGTTCCTCCCAAAACGGGGGTTTTCCGTCCTCACCGCCACATCTCCTAACTCGCAACCGGGCGATTTGATCCAAAGGCAACGAAGAAGGGCAGCGGCAGAAAGCGCCCTCTCTGGTGGCGCGACCGCCATAGAACGGCTTTCGAGACCGCCGCTTAACGCGTGAAAGGGATCAGCGCGCGCACCCTGGGATCGCGCAGGAAAAGGCCGCCCCACAGGATGACGCCGAGATAGACGCCGAACAGTGTGTGCGAGAATAGCGGGCTGCCGATACGTATATGGGTCGCGATCGCGCCGCCGAGATAGGCGGTGAGCAGGATGGCGCCGAGCACCGAGGTGCGCGGCACCGCATAGAGCGCGGTCGAGACCAGCCCGATGACGCCGAGCATGCGCGAGACGTTGGGATCGGCCGGCCAGCCGAGCTCAACCATGGTCTGGGTGACGATATCGAGCGGCGGCAGCTTGATGACGCCGTCGAAGATCATGAACAGCACGATGAGGGCGCTGAGCCCGCGGCCGGTCCACAGCGCGCGCGGCGTGACGGATGCTGTTGGAGAAATGGTCATTGATGTTCCCTTCGGCTGTTTTGAGCACTGATCCTCTTAGCCAGGACCCGAACCAAGGACGCGGCGTGAGATGGCGATCCGACACGCCTCTGGTTTTTGGGCGCGCGGTGCTGCGATGGGCGCGGGAACAAACCCTAGGAAAAATAGAACTTTTCGGCGGGGATCATTTTCGGCGGCGCCTCGCCGAGCGCCTCGAACACCGAGATTTCACAGACGCGGCAAAGGCCGTCGAGGGCGAGATCGTTGGCCTCGGTGCCGAACGGGTCCTCCAGTTCTTCCGAAAGCGCGTCGAGGCCGAAGAAGGTGTAGGCGATCAGCGCGGTGAACAGCGGCGTCGCCCAGCCGGCCGTCGAAGCGAGCCCAAACGGCAGCAGCAGGCAGAAGATATAGGCGGTGCGCTGCAGGAGCAGCGTGTAGGCAAACGGAAGCGGTGTTCCCATGATGCGCTCGCAGCCGGCCTGCGCTGCGGCGATTTCAGCCAGGCGCTCGTCGAGGATGCGATAGCCCATGACGTCGATCGCCCCGGACTTGTACAGCGCGGCGGCTCGCTCGCCCATCCGCCGCACCATGGCGTCGGGCGGGTTGGCCGCGCTGGCGGCTTTTTCGGCTTCGTCGCCGATGAACGCGCGTGCATCCGACGTGGCGTCCACCCGCCTGAGCAGGCCGCGCAGGAAGTGGCAGAAGGCGATCGCCTCCATCAAGAAGCCACGCAGTTCCGCCCGGTTTTCGATCAGCCCGGTACTGGCACGTGCCAGATTGCGGATGTCGAAGACAAGCTGGCCCCACAGCTTGCGCGCCTCCCACCAGCGGTCATAGGCGGCATTGTTGCGGAAGCCGAGATAGATCGACAGCGCCACACCGAGCAAGGCGAACGGCGCGGGGCCGGCATTGCCGAAATCGAGCTTCAGCGCCCTGACCGCCAGCACCACCAGCGCGCCATAGACGCCGAAGCCGAAGATTTGCGGCAGGATGCGCGGCACCACCGAGCCGCGCATGATGAAGAACAGATGCAAGAATCCCGGCCGCGGGCGAACGATCATCGAAACCCCTTTCACGGACCGACAATGGTCCTGAATCAGTTACATTGTGCGATGCAGTACACGAACAAGCCCGGCCGCCAGCGACATGGCGATGTCGTCTTGCCGGTTTGGGGCAAAGTAAATTATCGAAAATCCGCAAGACACTCGGGAGCAAATCGATGGCCGGCGAGACCGATCTGAAAAAACTGCTGGCGACGATGGCGCCGGAATTGCGACCCGGCATCCATGTCTTCGCCAAACTGCCGCCCGATGCGCCCATGCCAGACAGCCTCGAGCCGGTGATGCTGTTTCGCGAGCGCGAGGGCACGACGGTGATCGCGCTTGAAGAGAAAGCCAAGGCCGCTGGCCTGGAAACCGTCTTCCGCTGCCGGATGGTGACGCTGAACATCCATTCGTCGCTGGAGGCGGTAGGCTTCCTCGCCGCCATCACCACGCGTCTGGCCGCCGCCGAAATCGGCGTCAATCCGGTCTCGGCCTTCTATCACGACCATTTGTTCGTCCCGGCCGACCGGGCGGAGGAGGCGATAGATGTGCTGCGGAGGCTGGCGGAGGAGAATCGGGGGGTGACTACCTTTCCCCCGTGAGCTGGGAGAAGGGAGCTATCCGGCCGAAGGCCGAGCCCGCGTCCGCGGGCCGCCGGCTGTCCGGCACCCCCGCGGAGGGCCCGCCGCGGCAGCGGCGATACGGCCCGTGAGCGAAAACTAAGCCGCCTTCTTCTTCGGCTGGATCAGTCCGCGCTCGATCAGCAATTCGGCGATCTGCACCGCGTTGAGTGCGGCGCCCTTGCGCAGATTGTCGGAGACGATCCACATCGACAGGCCATTGTCGATGGTCGAATCTTCGCGAATGCGCGAGATGAAGGTGGCATCCTCGCCGGCCGAATCCAGCGGCGTGATGTAGCCGCCGTCCTCGCGCTTGTCGAGGACCTGACAGCCTGGCGCCTCGCGCAGAATCTCACGTGCCTCGTCTGCGGTTATCGGCTTTTCGAACTCGATGTTGACCGCTTCCGAATGGCCGATGAACACCGGCACGCGCACGCAGGTCGCCGTCAGCTTGATCTTGGGGTCGAGCATCTTTTTGGTTTCGGCCACCATCTTCCACTCTTCCTTGGTGAAGCCGTCGTCGAGGAAGACGTCGATGTGCGGGATGACGTTGAAGGCGATGCGCTTGGTGAACTTCTTGACGTCGACCTGGTCGGCGACGAAAACCGCGCGTGTCTGCGTGAACAGCTCGTCCATGCCTTCCTTGCCGGCGCCGGATACCGATTGATAGGTGGCGACGACGACGCGCTTGATGGTGGCGAAGTCGTGCAGCGGCTTCAGCGCCACGACGAGCTGCGCCGTCGAGCAATTCGGGTTCGCGATGATGTTCTTGCGCGTGAACAGCGAAATCGCGTCCGGGTTCACTTCCGGCACGATCAGCGGCACGTCCTGGTCATAGCGGAAGGCCGACGAATTATCGATGACGACGCAGCCCTGCTTGCCGATCTTTGGCGACCATTCCTTCGAGACATTGCCGCCGGCCGACATGATGCAGATGTCGGTGTCGGAAAAATCATATTGGTCGAGCGTCCTGACCTTCAGCGTGCGGTCGCCGAACGACACTTCCGTGCCCTGGCTGCGCCGCGAGGCCAGCGCCACCACCTCGCTCACCGGAAAGCCGCGCTCTTCCAGTATGTTGAGCATTTCCCGGCCCACATTGCCCGTGGCGCCGACGATTGCAACCTTGAAACTCATCGAAATCTCCTGTCCTCTCCGCTCGGTTTTTGGAGAAAACCCGCCGGCCGATGCGGGTTTCAACCCCCGGGCCGGACCCGGGAGAGGGTGGTTAGGCCAAGGGAACTCAGACCGTTTTAGTGGTCGTTTTAGCCGTAGTTTTGCTGGAACGAGGAGACGCGCCGACGCGCCCGGCCCAATGGTTTGCATTGCGGCCGGGGAGGTCGAATGCAAGAAGCGCCATCAAAAGGCCGCGCATCGAAACTATCCCGTTCGGTGCCGGCTTTTACGCGGTTTGCGTAAAGAGTCAATCGCGACGAGCGAGGCGGCAACGCAATCGCGAGGTTGAATAGCCCGCCCCTTTTTGGGCGTTTGCGCTGCCCCTCACCCTTACCCTCTCCCCGTGAAAAACGGGGAGAGGGGTCGCCGGCGTTGCGGCTAAGCCCCTTCTCCCCGTTCTTCACGGGGAGAAGATGCTGGCAGGCAGATGAGGGGCAGCGCCGACATTGACAATTGATCGCGGTTTTTTGCGCACCCTGTACAATGATGGTCGCGCGAAGTACGAACGGCCAAGATTGTTTGGCTGGCGCTGCGCCGGCCCCGGCATGCGCTCCGATGAGCACAGACCTTGAATTCCGAAAGAAGCATATGTCCAATTTCGAAGCTATTGTCCCCGCGCTGGCAAAGGCGCTGGAAAACCGCGGCTATGTCGAGCTGACGCCGGTGCAGAAGGCGGTTCTCGAGCTCGGGCAGGCCGATGCGCTGGTTTCGGCGCAGACCGGCTCCGGCAAGACCGTCGCCTTCGGGCTGGCTCTGGCGCCGACCCTTCTCGATGGCGCCGAACGCTTTTCCCACGCCGCCGCACCGCTGGCGCTGGCCGTGGCGCCGACGCGCGAACTGGCCCTGCAGGTAACGCGCGAGCTGGAATGGCTCTACGAACTGACCGGCGCGACCGTGGCATCCTGCGTCGGCGGCATGGACATGCGCACCGAACGGCGCACGCTGGAACGCGGCGCCCACATCGTCGTCGGCACGCCTGGCCGGCTGCGCGACCACATCACTCGGCATTCGCTCGACATGTCGGCGCTCAAGGCCGTGGTGCTCGACGAGGCCGACGAGATGCTCGATCTCGGCTTTCGCGAGGATCTCGAATTCATCCTCGACGCTGCCCCGGCCGAGCGCCGCACACTGATGTTTTCCGCCACCGTGCCGCGCTCCATCGCCACGCTGGCCAAAGGCTACCAGCGCGACGCGGTACGCATCTCGGCCTCCGGCGAGGAAAAGCAGCATCTCGACATCGAATACCGGGCGCTGAGCGTAGCCCAGGCCGACCGGGAAAACGCCATCATCAACGTGCTGCGCTATTACGAGGCGAAGAACGCACTGGTGTTCTGCAACACGCGCGCTGCCGTCAATCACCTGACCGCGCGCTTCAACAACCGCAACTTTTCCGTCGTGGCGCTTTCGGGCGAGCTGAGCCAGAACGAGCGCAGCCACGCGCTGCAGGCGATGCGCGACGGCCGCGCAAAAGTCTGCATCGCCACCGACGTGGCGGCGCGCGGCATCGACCTGCCCAACCTCGAACTGGTGATCCACGCCGACCTGCCGACCAATCCGGAGACGCTTCTGCACCGAAGCGGGCGGACGGGCCGGGCGGGACGCAAAGGCGTCAGCGCGCTGATCGTGCCCAACAATGCCCGCAGGCGCACCGAACGCCTGCTGCAAAGCGCCGGCCTTGCGGCGACATGGGCAAGCCCGCCTTCGGCCGACGACGTCCTGCGCCGTGACGACGAGCGCATCCTCGCCGACCCGGTCTTGAGCGAACCTGTGACGGACGATGAGCGCGGCTTCGTCAGCACGCTTCTCGACCAACGTGGCGCCGAACTGGTGGCGGCGGCCTTCGTGCGTCTCTGCCGCTCCAGCCGATCGGCGCCCGAGGATCTCTTAGACGTCGCTCCGTTCACGCCGTCGGGCGACGGGCCCTCTGGCGATAAATCCGTCCGTCGCGACGAGGCGCCAAGCCGCCGCGACGATTTCGGCGACAGTGTCTGGTTCTCGCTGTCGGTGGGGCGCCGGCAGAATGCCGAGCCGCGCTGGCTGATCCCGATGCTGTGCCGGACAGGCGGCATCAGCAAGCGCGAGATCGGCGCCATCAAGATGCAACCGGAGGAAACCTTCGTGCAGATCGCGGCCGACTGGGCCGACCGGTTTCTCCAGGCGATCGGCCCGGACCGCAAGCTGCAGAACAACATCAGCGTGAGGCGGCTGGACGGCACTCCCGACCTGTCGCGGGCCGGCTATCAGGAACCACGGCCGGACAAGAAACCGCATCGTGGCAAGCGGACGTTCGACCAGAACGCGCCGAAGCCGAAATTCGAGAAGCGCGCGGCGCCGGCGGGACAGCGCGACGCCGCGTTCGAGGCAAAGCCCTGGGCCGGTAAGGCAGGCAAACCGAAATTCGAAAAGACCGGACCCGCCAAGAACAAGAAGTCGAAGAAGCGGCCGGCTTAGTTCCTCGACACGGTGATTCCGTCAGGCCGATACGAAGCGAACGTCGACAGTTCCTTTCTATAGCAGAGACCCTGGGATCTATGCGGTAACAGGAAGAAGACCGTAGCGTCGGCGATCCTTCGCGCCCCCCTCTGTCCTGCCGGACATCTCCCCCACAAGGGGGGAGATTAGATGTCACCTCGGCTTTCGCCAATCTCCAACGTTGAAAGAGGGCAGGACGGCGAGGCTGCCGATCTCCCCCCTTGTGGGGGAGATGTCCGGCAGGACAGAGGGGGGCGCTGTCCCGCCGACGCCTCCCGCAAAGTTCTCCACCACCGCATCGTCGTGACACAGGTCGATGCACTGCATTTCGCAGACACCCCTTGCGATCCGCCGCAACTCTAGACAGTCTGGGCGAGACGCGAATGGGGGTGGGCAAGCATGCGCGGCGAGGTTCTTCACTATGACGAAACCCAAGGCTTCGGTTTCATCACCGGAGCGGACGGCAACCGCTACAGCTTCGCGCGCGAGAATCTGCGCCGCGAGACGTCGATGGCCAAGGGCGCGCTCGTTGAGTTCCAGCCGGGTGGCGGGCATGCGCGCGATGTCTTTTCGATTAACGCCCAGACGGCTGCGGCCGGTGCTCCTGCTGCTCCCTCTCGGACCGGCAACGCGCCTGAGGCGCCTAAGCCGCAACATTTCGGCCGGTCCGCCGACAACGAGCCCGCTGCCGCTACCGGATTGTGGGATTACTTCTGGCGGGGCCTGACTGAAAATTACTTCAACTTCGCCGGTCGTGCCCGCCGCAAGGAATATTGGGGCTTTTGCCTGTTCTGGACGATCGCGCTGACCGTGGTCGTCGGCATTGGCCTCCTCATCGACGACTCCATGGGCAATATGGAGGAGTTGCCGGCAGTAACGGTCGGTCTTTGCGGCGTGTTTGTGCTGGCGACAATCCCGCCATGGATCGGACTGAACGTGCGGCGCCTGCATGACATCGGCTTGACCGGCTGGCTTTTTCTGGTGGTGTTCATCCCGACCATCGGCGGGCTGATCATCCTGGTCTTCGCGCTGGTCCCGACGCAGGCCCGTGAAAACCAGTGGGGCTCGGTGCCGGCAGGCGTCTAGCTTAAAACGTGTACCTTGCAACTGACTACAACTCTTGATAGTATCAAGGCGGCACAGTATTTGGGGGCAAGGCAATGCGCGGCGCGGTTTGCCAGGATCAGGGTTTTGGATACATCAATGGGGCCGACGGCAAGCGCTACATCGTCGGGCATGAGGATCTGAGTCCCGGCGTGGTGTTGGTCAGAGGCGCGCCCGTCGAGTTTCAGCCGGACGATGGGGCTGCGCGCGCCGTCATTGCAGGAAGGCCAAGCGCTGCCGAATCCAGCAGCCTCATTCCCCGTGGCGTTGAACCTGCCCAATCCACCACCGGATTATGGACGTATTTCTGGCACGCATTCAAAGTGAGACATGTCAGCTTCACCGGCCGCGCCGCAAGGAATTTTGGGGCTTTTTTCTGTTCACGCTGATCGTGTTCTTCGCGCTTTTTGCCTTCGGCGTTCTCATCAATGCAGCGATCACAGCTATCGTAGGCGACCTGGAATTTGGAGCTTTGGGTTATGCGCCAGCCTTCTTGTTCCTGCTTCTGACTGTCTTGCCGTGGTTTGCCCTTATGGTACGACGCCTGCACGACATCGGCGTGAGCGGCTGGTTCGTTTTGCTGTACTTCGTTCCCGGCTTCAACACGCTGGGTGTGTTGGCCCTTGGGCTTATCCCATCCAAGGTCGGTGAAAACCCTTGGGGGCCGGTGCCGGCGGGCGTCAGGATTTAATCGCGATCGCCTTCAGCGCCTCGCCGGACAGCCTGAGAAAGACTTTCTGGCCATGGCGGTCGGCACCAAGCCCGTCGTAGAAGCGTAGCGCACCTTCGTTCCAGTCCTCGGTGGTCAGGTCGATGCGGCCGATGCCTTCGCGCAGGCAATGGCCGGCGAGAAATGCCATCAGAGCCCGACCGACACCGGCATTGCGGACGTTTTCCCGCACGAACAGATCCTTGAGGAACAGCAGCCGTTCGAGATCGATGCCGGGATGTGCGATCGCAACCGACGCAAGCCCGCAAATCTCGCCCTCGGCGAAGGCGAGTGCGAAATGCGGATAGGCCGGGCTTTCCTGGTCAAGCCATTTCTGCGAGGCAGACAGAGCCCGGTCGGCATCGATCGGCGGCTGCCGGTAATGCACCGCCATCTCGCACAGCATGGCGGCGAGTGCAGCCGCATCCCCGGTCGTCGCCCAGCGGACGTCGACCGCCACAGGCTCAGCCCAGGAACTTGGCGATGATCGCATCGCCCATCTCGGTGGTGCCGACCTCGGTCATCCCTGGCGAATGAATATCCCTGGTGCGCAGGCCGTCGTCGAGCACGGCGGCGATGGCGCTTTCCAGACGGTCTGCTTCGGTTACCATGCCGAAGGAATAGCGCATGCACATGGCGAAGGAGGCGACCATGGCGATCGGATTGGCGATGCCCTTGCCTGATATGTCGGGCGCCGAGCCATGCACAGGTTCGTAGAGCGCCTTGCGCTTTTTCGTCTTGGCATCCGGCGCGCCGAGCGATGCCGACGGCAGCATGCCGATCGAGCCGGTCAGCATGGCGGCGATGTCGGACAGCATGTCGCCGAACAGATTGTCGGTGACGATGACGTCAAACTGCTTGGGCCAGCGCACCAGCTGCATGCCGCCGGCGTCGGCCAGCATGTGATCGAGCTTGACGTCTGCGTAGCGCGCCTTGTGGGTCTGGGTGACGACCTCGTTCCACAAAACGCCGGATTTCATCACATTGCGCTTTTCCATTGAGGTGACGTGGTTCTTGCGTGTCCGCGCCAGCTCGAAGGCGACGCCGGAAATGCGCTCGATCTCGAACGTGTCGTAGACCTGCGTGTCGATGCCGCGCTTCTGGCCGTTGCCGAGATCGATGATCTGCTTCGGCTCGCCGAAATAGACGCCGCCGGTGAGCTCGCGCACGATTAGAATGTCGAGACCCTCGACCACGTCCTGCTTGAGCGAGGAGGACGCCGCCAGCGCTGGATAGCAGATGGCCGGCCTGAGATTGGCGAACAGCTCCATATCCTTGCGCAGCCGCAGCAACCCGGCTTCCGGGCGCACTTCATAGGGCACCGCATCCCATTTCGGCCCGCCGACGGCGCCGAACAGCACCGCGTCGGCAGCCATCGCCTTGGCCATGTCGGCATCGGAAATCGCCGCGCCATGCGCGTCATAGGCGCAGCCGCCGACGAGCCCCTCATCGGTGACGAAACCACTGCCGAGCTTGTCGTTCATGGCTGATATCAGCTTCTTCACCTCGGCCATGGCCTCGGGGCCGATGCCGTCGCCGGCGAGCAGGAGAAGATTTTTCGAAGCCATCAGAACCGTCCTAATTGTGGCGCATGACCCCGAAATCGGAATCGATTTCGGAAAGGATCATGCGCAGAAACAAAATTCTACAGCGTCCTTTGCGCGTCCAAAAGGACGCGCGGCGCTGTCGTGAGCCGCGGCCTTGCTAAACGCCAAGCGGGCTATGCGCAAGCGTTTGGTTCAGAGCATCTTTGGCGATCCTTGGCGCCCCGCACCGACGCGCTCAGGCCGTGCGCTTGAGTGCCGTCACCTCAATCTCGATCTTCATTTCCGGCTTGTTGAGCTGGCAGACGATCATCGTCGCCGCCGGCCTGATGTCGCCAAAGGCTTCGCCGAGGATCGGAAAGACGATGTCCACGAAAGCCGCGTCGGTGATGTAGTAATGCGCCCGCACCACATCGGCGATCTCGAAGCCGCCGTCCTGCAACGCCTTGGCGATCGTCGCCAGGCAATTGCGCGTCTGCGCCTCGACCGTCTCCGGCATCGACATCGTCGTATAGTCGTAGCCGGTCGTTCCGGAGACGAAACACCAGTCGCCCTGCACCACGGCGCGCGAATAACCGGCGGCCTTCTCGAACGGCGAGCCGGTAGAGATCAGTTTTCGCATGGTCCTTCCCTCGCGTATTCTTCAGGCAATGTTGAGCTGAAGAAGTGCCTTTCGGCTGCAGGCCGGCCGCCACAGTCCCTTTAAGGCTCAGTCAGAGAGCCAAATCCCTCTGTGCAGAGGAACTGGCTAGTTTTTTCGACTACGCGCCGCCAGCGTCCGCAGCCTCAGTGCGTTGAGGCGGATGAAGCCCTCGGCGTCCTTCTGGTCGTAGGCGCCACGATCGTCCTCGAAGGTGACCAGCGCATCGGAATAGAGCGTCTTCTTCGACTTGCGGCCGGTGACGATGACGTTGCCCTTGTAGAGCTTCAGCCGCACCGTGCCTTCGACATCTTCCTGGCTCTTGTCGATCATCGCCTGCAGCATCAGGCGCTCGGGCGCGAACCAGAAGCCATTGTAGATCAGCTCGGCATAGCGCGGCATGAACTCGTCCTTGAGGTGGGCGGCGCCGCGGTCGAGCGTGATCGATTCGATCGCCCGGTGGGCGGCGATAAGGATGGTGCCGCCGGGGGTCTCGTAGACGCCGCGCGATTTCATGCCGACGAAACGGTTCTCGACCAGGTCGAGCCGGCCGATGCCGTTGTCGCGGCCGAGATCGTTGAGCGCCGCCAGCATCGTCGCCGGCGACAGTTTCTTGCCGTTGAGCGCGATCGGATCGCCCTTCAGGAATTCGATTTCGATCTCGGTGACCTCGTCCGGCGCGTCCATCGGTGAGACGGTGCGTTGGTGGACGAATTCCGGCGGCTCGGTCCACGGGTCTTCCAGCACCTTGCCCTCGGAAGACGAGTGCAGCAGGTTGGCGTCGACCGAAAACGGCGCATCGCCCTTCTTGTCCTTCGGCACCGGAATCTGGTGCTGCTCGGCAAAGTTGATCAGGTCGGTGCGCGACTTGAACGACCAGTCGCGCCATGGCGCGATGACCTTGATGTCGGGGTTGAGCGCATAGGCCGCGAGCTCGAAGCGGACCTGATCGTTGCCCTTGCCGGTGGCGCCGTGGGCGATCGCATCAGCGCCGGTCTCGTTGGCGATCTCGACGAGGTGCTTGGAGATCAGCGGGCGGGCGATCGAGGTGCCGAGCAAATAGGTGCCTTCATAGACGGCGTTGGCGCGGAACATCGGGAAAACGAAGTCGGAAACGAACTCCTCGCGAACATCCATGATACGGATGTCCTTGATGCCCATCATCTCGGCCTTGCGCCGCGCCGGCTCCAGCTCGCCGCCCTGGCCGAGATCGGCGGTGAAGGTGACGACCTCGGCGCCGAGCTCGGTCTGCAGCCATTTCAGGATGATCGAGGTGTCGAGGCCGCCGGAATAGGCGAGCACGACTTTCTTGACGGCTTTTGCTTTTGGCATTGTGGGCGGTTCCGCGACGGGGTTCTTCGCGGGCGAGGTATCACGCCGGTTCCGGCTAGCGCAAGGGACGAACGATCCCCCGGTCGCTGCTGGCATACTGGATCAGCCGTGGTGCCGGCCAGAAGCTGGCGCCGGCTTGGCGCTTGCGGTATAGGCTGCGCCTTCTTCATTCAGGGGCCCGCCCATGTCCTTCATTCCCGACACCACCACGCTGATCCAGTTCGCCATCGCCACCGTGATCCTGGCGATCACGCCGGGTCCCGACATGACGCTGTTCGTCTCGCGCACGCTGAGCCATGGTCGCGCCGCCGGCTTTGCCTCGATGGCGGGCGCGCTGTGCGGCACGCTGATCCACACCACGCTGGTGGTGGTCGGCATCTCGGCGCTGATCGTTGCCTCGCCGGCGGCCTTTCTTGCGCTCAAGATTTTCGGCGCCGGCTATCTCGTCTTCCTGGCGTGGCAGGCGATCACCAAGGGATCGGCGTTTTCGCCCGAGAAGAAGAGCGGGCCTGAGATTTCGCTGTTCCGCGCCTGGGCGGCGGGGCTCGGCGTCAATCTGCTCAACCCGAAGATCATCCTGTTCTTTATGACTTTCCTGCCGCAGTTCGTCTCCGCACACGACCCGAACGCGCCCGGAAAACTGTTTTTCCTCGGCGCGATGTTCGTCGTGCTGTCGATCCCGGTAACGGCGCCGATGGTGTTTGCAGCGGAAAAATTCTCGGCGGCGATGAAGACCAGCCCGCGCGTCACACGCGTCGTCGATTATCTGTTCGCCGGGGTGTTCTCGGCCTTCGCGCTCAAGATCCTGACCGCCCAGGCGAAGTAGGCGCGGACCTTCCGGCTTGCCGCCAGCTCCCGGCCGAGCGCCCGGCGCTCAGCCAGTAGAAAATGCCGCCGACCATGCCGCAGCCGATCACGGCAGCGGCGACGCGCGGATCGGTGATCTCGAAATTGGCATCGGCGGTCTGGTAAGCGAAGCCGAGGAAGACCGCCGCGACCACCGCGCCCGCCAGCGCGTAGAACAGCCAATCACGCCGTCCCAGGATTTCGGAGACGAGGATGGCGACCGCCGCCGGCATGAAGGCGAAATAGGCGACGAACAGCGCAACGAAGGGGATCGAAAAATACAGGGAAGCAGTCGCCGTAGGGTGCGCGTGCTCCGGCGTGTAGCCCAGCGACGCCAGAAACATGACGTTGAGGAAGGCGCTGGCAGCCAGCGAGGCGACGACATAGCCGATCAGGATGACGGCGAAGCGGATGAGGTAGGCAAAGAGACGGTTCATGCCGAAACTGCTTCCCTTTGTTTGATAAGGAAACGCCCGGTTACTGCCCAGTAGGCATAACCGCCGGAGAATCCACCGGGTAGACAGGGCAGGAGTGGCGCAGCGGATATGTTCAACGGGGTCGTTTGTGTCCAGGCGCTTAAGACCAGAAGCGCGAGGATGGCGTTCAGGGCGCCAGCGCACGCAAATGGCAGCCAGCGGTTCCAGCCTTGTCCACGGGCGACAAGCAGCGTGAGCAGAAAACCGGGCAGCGCCGTCAGGAAAGTAGTCATGAGCACGGATTGGTAAACAAAGCCCACACCGCGGACGCTGCGGTAAAACGATCCCCAGGCGCCGCCATCCGGCAGGACGGTCGGGAGCAGCAACACGAAGAAGGTGGCGGCGACCGCAACCAGGACGGCAATGACATAACCCAAAGATATGAATGCGACGTGGCCGAACCAGGCAACAAGACGATTCACGCCTCGCCGTGCCCCGCGATCATCATCGCCTCCAGCGCCAGCCGGTCGACCTTGCGCATGCGCTCCGAGTCCGACTTGAGCTGGCCGCAGGCGGCGAGGATATCGCGGCCGCGCGGCGTGCGGATCGGCGAGGCATAGCCGGCATTGTTGATGTAGTCGGCGAACTTCTCGATCGTCTCCCAGTCCGAGCACTGGTAGTTGGTGCCCGGCCACGGGTTGAACGGGATCAGGTTGATCTTGGCCGGAATGCCCTTGAGCAGCTTGATCAATCCTTTGGCATCCTCGATCGAATCGTTGACGTCCTTCAGCATCACATATTCGAAGGTGATACGGCGGGCGTTCGACAGGCCGGGATAGGCGCGGCAGGCGGCGATCAGCTCTTTCAACGGATACTTCTTGTTGATCGGCACCAACAGGTCGCGCAGATCGTCATTGGTGGCATGCAGCGAGATCGCCAGCATGACGCCGATCTCCTCGCCGGTGCGGAAGATCTCCGGCACGACGCCGGAGGTCGACAGCGTGATGCGGCGCTTCGACAGCGACAGCCCGTCGCCGTCGGACGCGATCAGCAGCGCCTTCTTCACCGCCTCAAAATTGTAGAGCGGCTCGCCCATGCCCATCATGACGACGTTGGACACTTTCCGGCCCTCGGCCGGCACGATGGCGCCGTCGGGCGTGTCGCGGTCGGGGAAATCGCCGAGCCGGTCGCGGGCGGTCAGAAGCTGAGCGAGGATTTCTTCCGCCGTCAGGTTGCGCACCAGCTTTTGCGTGCCGGTGTGGCAGAAGGAGCAGGTCAGCGTGCAACCGACCTGCGAGGAGATGCACAGCGTGCCGCGGCCTTCTTCGGGGATGTAGACGGTCTCGATCTCGACCGGCCGGCCGGCACCGCGTGGCGGAAAGCGAAACAGCCATTTGCGCGTGCCGTCGGAGGAAATCTGCTCCTCGACGATCTCGGGCCTGGCGATGGTGAAATGCTTGTCGAGCTCGGCGCGCAGATCCTTGGAGATGTTGAACATGCCGGCGAAGTCGGAGACGCCGCGCACATACATCCAGTGCCAGAGCTGCTGGGCGCGCATCTTGGCCTGGCGCTCCGGCACGATGCCTGACGCAATGAGGGCGGCGCCAAGCTCGGCCCGTGTCAGGCCGATCAGGGACGGTTTTTCGGCCGGCATGGCGCGGGCGCGCAACGCGTCACGGGCGCCGTCAGTGGTAAGATCAAATGAAAGGGTCATTGTTGCGCCAATATAAGCGATTTGCGGCCGATTACAGCATCGTGCCCGAAATGAAGCGCGGCGCATAGCACAGGTTGATGGCGGAGTCATGGGCGGCGGCGGGGCAAGGCTCGCTGCAATGTGCCGGCCGGCGGCGCTTCAAAAGCAAAAAAGCCGGGCTTGCGGCCCGGCCCTTACTCAAACTCGGCCTATGGCTATTTGCACTTGGCGATAGACGACAGCGCCGCCGAGATGCCTTTCAGCGAAAACACATAGGTGGTGGTGTTGCCGCGGCCGGACTTCGCCTGCACCTTCATGTCGCTGCCGGACTTCATCGCGGCGATCAGCACCGGCTCCTCGGCGGCGTTCTCGACCCAGGCCGACTTGCCGCGGGTGAACATGGAAAAGCTCTTGCCGTCGATGGTGACGGTGGCCTTGGAGTTTTCCTGGAAATTGTAGCCGGCGATGAATTGCGGCTCATAGGACACCTGCTGTCCCGGCCGCTGGCTGACGAAGAAGAACATGTCGCCGTGATCAAGCGTCGGCGGCTGCTTGTCGGTCGGCACGGTCAGCACATAGCAAACCTTGCCGCCCGACGCCTGGTAGCTGTAAGTGCCCCAGGCATTGTGCTGGCCGATCTTGGTCGCCGACTGCGCCAACACCGGCGCTGTCATGGCCACCAGTGCCAGGCTCGAAATTGTAGCAATCAATCCGCGCATCGCTTTTCCCGTATTCCAAATGGTGCGGACGCAGGCCGGCTCGGCGTCCTGCCCGTCGCTTCATTTTGATTTAATCTGGGTTACCAAACGGTGAACTTCCCTTGGGAAAAGGACTTCCACCCCAGGAAACCGCCGCCATCCTTGCGCCCGTCGCTCGAAAAGCGGCAGTTGCAACGTCCCTGTCGCGACTTGGAGGCCACGAAAGCGGCAAGAGTTTGACTTTTCTGCCTTATCGCCGGCTCAGCTGTTGTCGGCTATCGCCTGCCTGGCGGCGAGCCGGTGCGCGGGGGTGATGTGGGCTTTGACGGCAGTGATCGCGGCGGTCAGCACGGCGATGTCGTCGGTAAAGCCCAGCCCGAAGACGAAGTCGGGGATGACGTCCGTCGGCAGCACGAAATAGCCGAGGGCCGCCAGCAAAATGCCCTTGGCGCGCAGCGGCGTGTTCTTGTCCATGGCGCAGTAATAGGCGGCGACCAGCTCTTCCATGAACGGGATTTGCCGGGCAGCCTTCTTGGCCGTGCGCCAGAAGTTCTCGCGCACTTCGCGCGCGTCGCCCGGCTTGCCGCCAAAGCCGAAGAAATCAAAACTGGATTTTTGCGCCATCAACCTCTCCTAACGAGGCTGCGCTCGTCGTTCCACGCGCGCCTGCCAGCGGGAAATGTGGTGAAAGCGCCCGTCCACTACAAGAGCTCGGCCGTTCCCGGCCTGAAAATCAGGTGATGCTGGCCTGCAAGTGGCGGGCAATCGCCCGCTTTGGAGTTTGCGGAAACGCCCCTCCCGTCGTCATCCTGGGCGGAGCGAGCGGCTACGGCGTCTTCAGATCTCCAACGACCTAATCGAAATAGCGGTTCATCGTCTTGGCCAGTTCGAAATCGAGCGCGGTCAGGCCGCCGGCATCATGGGTGTTGAGCGTCACGTTCACGGTCTTGTAGACATTCGACCAGTCGGGGTGATGGTCCATTTTCTCCGCCGCCAGGGCGACGCGGGTCATGAAGGCGAAGGCTTCGGAAAAGTTGTTGAAGGTGAAGCTGCGCGCGATCGAGCCGCCATCCTTGGCCAGCGACCAGCCATCGAGACCGGCCAGCGCCTCGGCGACCGCCGCCTTGCTCAGTTTCTCTCTCGCCATGTTCGTTTCCCGTGCTATCTGGATTTGCAGTCTTCAGCATAGTGCCGGATCGATGAGCGCAAAGCCGATAAAATCCATTCTTTTCGTCTGTCTCGGCAATATCTGCCGATCGCCACTGGCGGAGGGCGTGTTGCGCGCCGTCCTGGCGGAGCGCGGCCTCGATCGGGATATCCTGCTCGATTCGGCCGGGACCAGCGACTGGGAAGCCGGCGCGGCACCCGACCCGCGCTCTATGTCGATCGCAGAGCGGCACGGCATCGATATTTCCAGACAGAGGGCGCGCAAGCTGACACCGGACGATTTTTCGCGGTTCGACCTCATTCTCTCGATGGACAGATCGAATCTCCGGGATCTGAAAGCGCTGGTGCCTGCCGCCATGCGCGACCGTGTCCATCTGTTCCTGGAGTTTGCGCAGGGAAGAGTGAGCGACGTGCCGGACCCTTATCACGAGGGGCCGGAGGCGTTTGCCTCGGTCTACCGCATGATCCGCGAAGCATCGGAGGCGCTGGCGACGCGGCTCGAAGCGCGGCTGTCGGCGCCAGACAGCGGCCAGGCCTCCTCGACGATGTAGGGTCCGCCGCCGACCGAATCGCGCGATGACATCAGGACGAAGCGGCCGACGCGGAAGGGCAGCGTCGAAAAGTTGCCGCGTGCCGACAGATACTGGGCGACGTCGAGCGGGCTCGAATTGCGTAAGCGGGCCAGCGTTACATGCGGCATGAACTTGCGCGGATCGGCGGGGATGCCGAGGCGCTGGCAGATGCGCTCGATCTCGGCTTGCAGGGCTGAAAGATCGGGCGAGGCGGAAACGCCGGCCCACACCGCATGCGGTTTCTTCTGGCCGAAGGCGCCGACGCCGGACAGCGTCAGCTGGAAGGACGGGCGGTGGACACGATCGAGCGCGTTGGCGATCTCGTCGGCGACATGGCCCTCGACATCGCCGATGAAGCGCAGCGTCATGTGGTAGTTCTCGACGTCGATCCAGCGGGCCCCGGGCAGGCCGCCCCGGAGCAGGGACAGCGAAAGGGCGGCATCACGCGGTATTTCGAGGGCGGTGAAAAGACGCGGCATGGCAAGCCTCCTGTCCTCGAATCGAACTCTTGTCCCTAGCGAATCATCGATAATCGAGCGGGGCAAGTGGTTTGTTGGTCGCAGGCCCGCCTAAAATCTTCCCCTGGGGAAGGCGAAGCCTCCTCGAAGTCCAGTTCTTCAAGAGTTGCCCTGAATCACGGCAATGGCCTTTTCGACATCCGGCAGTATGCGCTC
The DNA here is from genome assembly GCF_002284565.1 of Mesorhizobium mediterraneum. Taxonomy (GTDB): domain Bacteria; phylum Pseudomonadota; class Alphaproteobacteria; order Rhizobiales; family Rhizobiaceae; genus Mesorhizobium; species Mesorhizobium mediterraneum. The sequence continues at coordinate 700,413 of NZ_NPKI01000015.1, forward strand.
GACCATGCGGTCGATGCCCTTGGCATTCGGGTGCAGGCCGTCCTCGAGCTGCAAAGCGGGCTCGCCGGCGACGCCGTCGAGAAAGAACGGATAGAGCGGGACGCCGTATTTTTCCGCCAGTTTCGGAAAGATCGCGTCAAAGCCGTTCTGGTAGTCGGCGCCGAGGTTGGGTGCGGCACGCATGCCGGCCAGCAGCACGGCGATCTTGCGCTGCTTCAACTTCGCCAGCATGGCGTCCAGATTCTTTTGCGTGATATCGGGAGAAACGCCGCGCAGCATGTCGTTGGCGCCGAGCTCGAGGATGACAAGCTGGGTGCCGTCCGGCACCGACCAGTCGAGACGCGACAGGCCGCCGCTCGACGTATCGCCGGAGACACCGGCATTGGCGATCGTCACATCGTGGCCCTTGGCGCGAAGTGCTGCCTCGAGTTTTTGGGTGAAGCCTTCGTCCGGTCCGAGGCCAAAACCCGCCATCAGGCTGTCGCCGAAGCCGACAATCTCCAGGGGTTCGGCGCGCGCCGACGAAATGGCGCCGCAAATTCCGAGGAAAAGGATGAAGACTGCGGCAAGAGGGTGTTTGAAAGCCATGTGGCAGGCCCCATATGACCAAGAACATTACGTTGGCGGCAGGCCGAATTCTGGCCTCCACTCTCCCATATAGGACGATTTTATTTTGACAGAAGCCGTCATCGCGCTGAAAGACGTATCGCTGACGCTCGGCGAAGGAGCGTCTTCCGTTCATGTGCTGAAAGGTGTCAGCCTCGATGTGGCAAGTGGCGAGGCGACCGGCATCGTCGGGCCGTCGGGCTCGGGAAAGTCGACGCTACTGATGGTTCTGGCTGGGTTGGAAAGGGTCGATTCGGGCACGGTACGAATTGCAGGCGAATTGCTGAATGGCAAGAGCGAAGATCAGATCGCATCGTTTCGGGGGCGAAACATTGGCATCGTTTTCCAGTCCTTCCACCTCATTCCCAACATGACTGCGCTTGAAAATGTCGCAGTGCCGCTGGAACTTGCCGGCCATGCAGATCCGTTCGGGGTGGCGGCGCGGGAGCTGGAGGCGGTGGGGTTGAGCGATCGCGTCACTCATTATCCAGGCGAATTGTCCGGCGGCGAACAGCAGCGTGTGGCGATCGCCCGGTCGCTGGCGCCTTCACCGCGCATCCTGATCGCCGACGAGCCGACCGGCAATCTCGACCAGGCAACCGGGCGGCAGGTTGCCGATCTTCTGTTCGCCAAGGCGGCCGAGCGCGGCATGACGCTGGTGCTGGTCACCCATGATCCGGCGCTCGCCGCACGCTGCTCCCGGCAGGTGTCGATGCGGTCGGGCCGGATCGAGGACGCACCGTTGCTCAAAGTGACAGCGTAGCGCCATGGCTGACAAGGCCCCCTCATCCGGCCCTTCGGGCCACCTTCTCCCCGCCGGGGAGAAGAGGCTGACGCCGGCGTTGGCAACCTCTTCTCCCCTCGGGGAGAAGGTGGCCGCGAAGCGGCCGGATGAGGGGGTTGCCTGGTCGCGCACGCTGAAGCTCGCCTTCCGCTTCTCGCTGCGTGAGATGCGCGGGGGACTGTCCGGCTTCCTGATTTTCCTTGCCTGCATCGCGCTCGGCGTCGCGGCGATCGGCGGCGTCAATTCGGTGGCCCGGGCGATTACTGCCGGTGTCGCCAACGAAGGCCAGTCGCTGCTCGGCGGCGATCTTCGTTTCCAGCTTAACCAGCGCGCATCGACGCAAGCCGAGCACGTCTTTCTCGACGGGCTGGGCACGGTCTCGCACAGCGCCAACATGCGCTCGATGGCGCGGCTCGTGGACGGTTCCGACCAGGCACTGGTCGAGGCCAAGGCGGTCGACGGAGCCTATCCGCTCTACGGCGCGCTGGAGACCGAGCCGGCGCTGTCGAAGCAGGAATTGTTCGGCGAAAGATCCGGTATTTTCGGCGCCGCTGCCCCCGATCTTTTGTTCGAGCGGCTGAACCTTGGGATCGGCGACCGGCTGAAGCTCGGCAGCGCCACATTCGAACTGCGCGCCCGGCTCGTCAGCGAGCCGGACGCGGTATCCGACGGTTTCGGCTTTGCGCCGCGGCTGATGGTCTCGACGGACGGGCTTGCCGCTTCCGGCCTGATTCAGCCCGGCAGCCTTGTCGAAAATGCCTATAAGATCCGCCTGCCCGTCGGCACCAGCGAAGCGGGTATCAAGGCGATCCAGGAGCAGGCCGGGGAGAACTTTCCCGAGGCCGGCTGGACCATCCGCACGCGCAGCAACGCAGCACCTGCGTTGTCGTCTAACATCGAACGGTTCTCCCAGTTCCTGACGCTGGTCGGGCTGACTGCGCTGGTGGTCGGCGGCGTCGGCGTGGCCAATGCGGTGCGCGCCTATCTCGACGGCAAGCGCGGCGTCATCGCCACCCTTAAGAGCCTGGGCGCATCGGGCGGTTTCGTCTTTGCCGTCTACCTCGTGCAGATCCTGATGATCGCCGCCCTCGGCATCGCGCTTGGCGTTGTGCTTGGCGCGCTGATGCCGTTCGCCGCGAGCGCGGCACTCCAGTCGATCATTCCGGTGCCGGCGGAAGGCGGGTTCTATCCCGGCGCGCTCGGCATGGCGGCGCTGTTCGGGCTGCTGGTGACGCTGGCTTTCGCCTTGCTGCCGCTCGGCCGTGCGCGCGACGTTCCAGCGACGGCGCTGTTTCGCGAAATGGGTTTTGAGGGCCGCGGTTTTCCTCGCCCGCTCTACGTGGCGGCGGCGCTCGGCATCGCGCTGTTCCTGGCGGTGCTGGCCATCCTGTTTTCCGACGATCGCCGCGTCGCCTCGATCTTTGTCGGCGCCACCATTCTTGCCTTCCTGGTGCTGCGCGTCGTCGGCGCGCTGGTACAATGGGCCGCCAAAAAGAGCCCGCGCGTTGGCTCGACGGTACTCCGGCTCGCCATCGGCAACATCCACCGGCCGGGAGCCTTGACGCCGTCGGTGGTGCTGTCGTTGGGACTGGGGCTGACGCTTCTGGTGACGCTGGCGCTGATCGATGGCAATCTCAGGCGACAGATTTCCGGCAGCCTGCCGGAACGGGCGCCGAATTTCTTCTTCGTCGACATCCAGAGCAGCGATGTCGACGCGTTCTCCGCGCTGGTCGGCAAAGAGGCGCCGCAGGGCACGCTGGTCAAGGTGCCGATGCTGCGCGGCCGGGTGATGGCGCTGAACGGCGTCGACGTCGACAAGGTCAAGGTCCCGGCGGAAGGAGCCTGGGTGCTGCGCGGCGATCGCGGGCTGACCTACGAGGCCAGACTGCCGAAGAATGCGACGCTGACCGAAGGCACATGGTGGCCGGACAATTATGCCGGTGAGCCGCTGGTGTCGTTTTCGGCCGAGGAAGGCAAAGAGATCGGGCTGAAACTCGGCGACACCATCACCGTCAACGTGCTTGGCCGCAACGTGACGGCGAAGATCGCCAATTTCCGCCAGGTCGAGTGGGAGACGATGGGCATCAACTTCGTCATGGTGTTCTCGCCCAGCACATTTGCTGGCGCGCCGCATAGCTGGCTGGCGACCCTGACCGAAAAGGGCGCGTCGGGGGCCGACGATGCCCGTCTTCTCAACGCCGTCACCCGGGCCTTTCCCGCGGTGACGACGGTCAGGGTCAAGGACGCGCTCGACATCGTCAACCGGCTGGTGGCGCAACTCGGCACGGCAATCAGGGCCGCGGCCGGCGTGGCGCTGATCGCGTCGGTGCTGGTGCTGGCCGGCGCGCTGGCCGCCGGCAACCGGGCCCGCATCCACGACGCCGTGGTGCTGAAGACGCTGGGCGCCACCAGGAAAACACTGATCGCGGCCTTTTCACTGGAATATATGCTGATCGGCCTCGCCACTGCGATCTTCGCGCTGGCGGCAGGCGGGGTTGCCGCGTGGTTCGTTGTCGCGCGCATCATGACGCTGCCATCGCATTTCATGCCCGATGTGGCGGTGGCAACCATCGTCTTTGCGCTGGTGGTCACGGTCGGCATTGGCCTCGCCGGCACTTGGCGGGTGCTGGGCCACAAGGCGGCGCCGGTGCTGCGCAATCTCTGATCGCAAGGCTTGGCGAGGCTGTTTTTGATTAATTCTGCGTAATGTTGCGGCTTCGAAAGCCGAAAAAGCGGATTTCCGGGACTTCACGAAGCATTACGCTCCGTTACGGTCTTGTTCTTGACGCCAATAACCATCATATTTCGCCGCAGGCATGCTGGAGCCCCGCCAGCGGCGCCTGGGTCCAAATGGACCTGACACCGGACGGGGCAGAAGCAATATGAGGATTTCCATGGCTGAACCCGTTCGCAATTATCAGACGCGCGCCGTGCCCGGCGCCGGCGTCGATGCTGCCATCGACCAGGGCCTGCGCGCCTACATGATCAAGGTCTACAATCTGATGGGGCTTGGCCTCCTCATCACTGGCCTTGCCGCGGTCGGCACGATCATGCTGGCCACCACCACCGATCCGGCTTCGGCGGTTGCGACGCTGCCGAGCGGCGAGATGCTGACCTCCTTCGGCTACGCGATCTTCGGGTCGCCGTTGCGCTGGGTGGTGATGCTGGCTCCGCTGGCCGCCGTGCTGTTCCTGTCTTTCCGCGTCCAGTCGATGAGCGTTTCTGCCGCGCAGACGACGTTCTGGGTCTATGCCGGCCTGGTCGGCCTGTCGCTGTCGTCGATCTTCCTGGTCTACACGACCGCCAGCATTTCGCAGACCTTCTTTGCCACCGCAGCGGCTTTCGGTGCGCTGTCGCTTTACGGCTACACGACCAAGCGCGATCTGACCGCGTTCGGCTCGTTCCTGGTGATGGGCGTGTTCGGCCTGATCATCGCGATGGTGATCAACATCTTCCTGCAGTCGTCGGCTCTGTCCTTCGCCGTTTCGGCGCTCGGCGTGCTGATCTTTTCGGGCCTCACCGCCTATGACACGCAGAAGATCAAGGAGATGTATTTCGAGGGCGACGCCACCGACGTTGCCGGCCGCAAGGCGATCATGGGCGCGCTGACGCTCTATCTCGACTTCATCAACCTGTTCATGTTCCTGCTGCAGTTCATGGGCGACCGCCGCTAACAGGCTTTTGTTTGGACCATGATCTTTTCCGAAAGCCGGTTTCCACCTTTCGGGATCATGGTCTGACTGGACCAGCGAGTTTTGTAAGGGCGGCCCAACGGCCGCCCTTTTCTTTTGTTCCGGCCTCTGCTGTGATAGAAGGCAGATGAGCGATTTGCATAAATTATGAGCAGCATCACCATACGGGCCGCTACATCGGCGGACCTCGACCGGATCACCGACATCTATGCCGATGCGGTGACAAACGGCACGGCGAGCTACGAGCTGGAGCCGCCAAGCCGTGCCGAGATGGGCCAGCGATTCGACAGTTTGATAGCGGGCGGCTTTCCCTATCTGGTGGCGGAAAAAGACGGCATCGTGCTCGGCTATGCCTATGCCGGCGCCTTCCGGCCACGCCCCGCGTATCGCTTCGTCGTCGAGGATTCCGTCTATGTCGCGCCCGAGGCCAAGGGGCAAGGCGTCGGGCTCAAGCTGATGCAAGGGCTGATCGAGGCGGCCAAGGCGGCGGGCTTCCGCCAGGTTATCGCGGTGATCGGCGACGGCCGACCGGACAGTGCCTCGGTGCGGCTACATGAAAAACTCGGCTTTCGCCATTCGGGCCGCCTCGAAGGCTCCGGCTATAAGCACGGACGCTGGCTGGACACGGTGTTCATGCAACTGCCGATCAATGACGGGGCTCTAATTCCGCCCGATATCAACTCGTTGCCGGAACAGAAATTCCGCAGCCAGAATAAGTAGTTAGGCCTCGACCAGCTTCAGCGTGCGGTCGAAGACGCCAAGCACGCGGCCAAGTTCCTGGCCGCGCTTGAGGATGCGGCCGCCGGCGGCGATGACGGCGAATGCGCCTTGCCGGCGCGCCAGCTTCGGATCCTTGACGATCTGGAACAGCGGCACCTCGCTGGTGCGGCGGAACACGGAAAAGACGGCGCGATCGGTGAGATGGTCGATGGCGTAGTCGCGCCACTCATTGGCGGCGACCATGCGCCCGTAAAGCCTCAGGATCTGGTCCAGTTCGCGCCGGTCGAACCGCACCGGCTGGTCGAGGCGTTCGCGTCTTGCCTCATGCAGCGGGATCAGTATTGCGGATGCGTCCCCATCCTCCGTCCCACTGCCATGATCAGTCATGCCTCGATCCCTTCGAATGAATCTTATGCCAACCAAAGTTGGCGCTTTCGCCGTAGAATTGCAAGCCCGACCGAGCAAAGGCGGCGGCGCACCGTTTCCGCAGTGTCCAGTCACGTTTATAAAACGCCCGTTGGAATTGGTGATGCTTCGCCACAATTCTGCCTTCTTTTATCCGCGCTCATGCCCCAATGTCCGACGAATTTACGGGTGTTGCCTGAGACGGTTCGGTCCGGCACTGGCTCGTAAACCCCAAGCCCCCCGCCCACGGGTCTGCGTCGGATCGAACCAACCTCGGTTTTTCCTTGGAAAAATCGGGTGCGACGATCCCAAAACCTAAATGACCGGCGTCAGAAGCAAGCTGACGCCGGTTTTTTATTGGCTGAGACCATGGCGGGTAGCGCGGCTCTCCCTTCTCCCCTTGTGGGAGAAGGTGGCCTCGCGAAGCGAGGTCGGATGAGGGATGTTGGAAGGATCGCTGCGCTGAAGACGTAAGCGCCTAAAATCATTTCATATTTTAACGCCTCATTTCTTCCAGCACCCCTCAACCTCTCGGCGCTGCGCACCGATCCACCTTCTCCCACAAGGGGAGAAGGGCGCGCTGTGGTCAAGGCTTGTGGATTATGGCGGCGCCCAGAATGGGGCCTGGCAGGCCATCCTTGCCCACCGATTGCAGCAGCACGGCGCAGCCGCCTTTCTTGGAAATCACGCTCATCGGCAATTCGTAGCGCTGCGCCTTGCCGTGCCACATGCCGGCGGTCTGGATGCCGGAGACGGCATTCCAGTAGGTCATGCTGCGGCCGGTGTTTTCGCCCTTGCCGATCTTGATCGTCTGCGGCGGGTCGAAATAGACGATGACGACATGGGCATCGCTGGGGCCGGTCCCGGCATCGCCGGCGTCGATGATGACGCGGTCGCTGGTCCGGCTGACCTTGATGCTGACCCGCATGCCGTCGCCTGATTTCTCCATGCGGGCGAGCGCCCCGTCGACCTCCCTGCGGCTGGCTCCGTTGACATGACTGCGGCCATTGATGACGGCCTGCGGCGTATAGACCGAGCGATTGCCGAAGGCGCGCATATACTCATATTGCCGCTCCGTGTTCTCCTTGCGGCTCAGCGTGTCCTTCCAACCGAGATAATCCCAGTAGTCGACATGATAGGCGAGCGCGACGATGTTCTCCTTGGTGGCAAGATCGGCGAAGAATTCATCGGCCGGCAGGCAGGAATTGCAGCCCTGGCTGGTAAAGAGCTCGACCACGCCCAGCGGTTGATCGGTCAAGGTTTTGTCAGCCTGGGGCTTGTCGGCCTCGCCGGCAAGCACATTGCCGGCAAGTCCAGCGCCGGCAAACACCGAGAGGGCCAGCGCAAGTGCCGCAAGCCGCAATGGTCTTCGAGATGTCATGGCCGTTTGGACTCCCGCCGGTGATGCCGGCCTTGTTCTGATTGCTGAAATATGTGGCAGAAGCGACAGTCAACGGGAAGTCACGTTGCGGTGAAATTTGCCATTGCAACCAACTGCAAGGGCGCAATAGGAAGGGTCACACTTCACGGTAGAAGCCGATTCGGGCAACAATCAGCATGTGGCAAACCCTCCTGACGCCGGTCGATCTCTACTGCGAGCGGACCGGGCCGGAGTTCTGGGCCGAACCGGCCAACGCACTCACCAATCTGGCTTTTCTTGCCGCCGGGCTGTGGGGTGTCCGGGAGGTGCGCCGGCGCGGCACAGGCATCTTCGCCGAAGCGCTGGCCTGGTGGGTGGTGGCGATCGGCATCGGCTCGGCGCTGTTCCATACCTTTGCCAACCACGGCACGGTCTGGGCTGACGTGCTGCCGATCGCCGGGTTCACGCTGGCCTACACGCTGTTCAACCTGCGCCGCTTCCTCGGCATGAAATGGGGCAAGGCGATCGCCATCTTCGTCGCCTTCTATGCCGTCACCGGGTTGTTGACCTGGGCCGTGCCGGACTGGCTGCGCCAGGCGTCAAACGGCACGACCGGCTATCTGCCGCCTTTCCTGGCGCTCGCCTTCTTCGGCGCCTGGGTGGCCGCCAGCGGCAATCGCGCCGGCTGGTACAATCTGGCAGGCTCGGCGATCTTCGTCGTGTCGGTCATCTGCCGGATGATCGATCCGCTGGTCTGCGGCAGCTTTCCGCTCGGCACGCATTTCCTGTGGCACATCCTCAACGGGCTGATGCTCGGCGTGCTGCTGGCGGCGACGGCGCGCTTCGGAGCGCCAAAATAGGGGAATAGGGGAATAGGGGAATAGGGGCTGTCTTCCCTACTCCCTTACTCCCTTACTGCCCTACTAAGCTGCCAAATCGCGCAGCACATATTGCAGGATGCCGCCGTTCTTGAAGTAGTCGAGCTCGTCCAGCGTATCGATGCGGCAGATGATCGGAACGTCCTTCACCGTGCCGTCGCCATAGGTGATCTTCGCGATCATCTTCTGGCGCGGCTTGATGGTGCTCAGGCCGTCGATCTCGACCAGTTCGTCACCCCTAAGGTTGAGCGAGGCCCATGAGGTGCCCTCTACGAAGACGAAGGGAATGACGCCCATGCCGACCAGGTTCGAGCGGTGGATGCGCTCGAAGGACTGGGCGATGACGGCGCGGACGCCCAAGAGGTTGGTGCCCTTGGCCGCCCAGTCGCGCGACGAGCCATTGCCGTATTCGACACCGGCGAAGATGACCAGCGGCACGCCTTCCTTCTTGTACTCCATGGCGGCGTCGTAGATCGATGTCTCTTCCTTCGACGGATAGTGGATGGTGTAGCCGCCCTCGCGGCCGTTCTCGCCCAGCATATGGTTGCGGATGCGGATGTTGGCGAAGGTGCCGCGCATCATCACCTCATGATTGCCGCGCCGCGTGCCATACTGGTTGAAGTCGGCGACGCCGACGCCATGGTCGGTGAGATATTTGCCGGCAGGCGAGGCCGCCTTGATCGAGCCGGCCGGCGAGATATGATCGGTGGTGATCTTGTCGCCGAGCAGGCCGAGCACGCGGGCGCCCTTGATGTCGCCGATTGTGCCGAAACCCGCGGTCATGCCGTCGAAATAGGGCGGGTTCTGCACATAGGTCGAATGGTCGTCCCAGGCGTAGGTCTGGCCTTCCGGCGCCTTGACGTTCTGCCAGTACTCGTCGCCCTTGAAGACGTCGGCATATTTGCGGGCGAACAGTTCGCGCGTCACGTTCTTTTCGATGAACTCCTGGATCTCGACCGAGCTCGGCCAGATATCCTTGAGGTAGACCGGGTTGCCGTCACGGTCCTCGCCGAGCGGCTCGGTGGTCAGGTCCTTGGTCACGGTCCCGGCCAGCGCGTGGGCGACGACCAGCGGCGGCGAAGCAAGGTAGTTTGCCTGCACGTCGGGCGAGACGCGGCCCTCGAAATTGCGATTGCCGGACAAGACCGCGGCGGCGATCAAGCCCTTATCGTTGATGGTCTTGGAGATCGGCGTCGGCAGCGGGCCGGAATTGCCGATGCAGGTGGTGCAGCCGAAGCCGACCAGATTGAAGCCGATTTGGTCGAGTTCCTTCTGGAGGCCGGATTTCTCCAGATATTCGGCGACGACCTGGCTACCCGGCGCCAGCGATGTCTTGACCCACGGCTTCTGCTTGAGCCCGAGCCGGTTGGCGTTGCGCGCCAGCAGCCCGGCGCCGATCAGCACGCTCGGGTTCGAGGTGTTGGTGCAGGAGGTGATGGCGGCGATGACGACATCGCCATGGCCGAGATCATAGTTGGTGCCTTCGACGGCATAGCGCTTGTCGATTTCGGCGGCCTTCCGGTATTCGGTCTCCATCGCCTTGGCAAAGCCGTCCGGAATGCCTTCAAGCGCCACGCGGCCTTCCGGACGCTTGGGGCCGGCCATCGACGGCACCACATCGCCGAGATCGAGCTCGAGCAGGTCGGTGAAGACCGGGTCGGCCGAGCCGGTATCACGCCACATGCCTTGCGCCTTCGCGTACGCCTCGACCAGCGCGATACGGTTTTCCTCGCGGCCGGACATGGTGAGGTAGCGGATGGTTTCGCCATCGACCGGGAAGAAGCCGCAGGTGGCGCCATATTCGGGCGCCATGTTGCCGATGGTGGCGCGGTCGGCCAGCGTCATGTTGGACAGACCCGGACCGAAGAATTCGACGAATTTGCCGACGACGCCCTTCTTGCGCAGCATCTGGGTGACGGTGAGCACGAGGTCGGTGGCGGTGACGCCTTCCCTGAGCCTGCCGGTGAGGCGGAAGCCGATGACTTCGGGCAACAGCATGGAGACGGGCTGGCCGAGCATGGCGGCCTCGGCCTCGATGCCGCCGACGCCCCAGCCGAGCACGCCAAGACCGTTGATCATGGTGGTGTGGGAATCGGTGCCGACGCAGGTATCGGGGTAGGCGGTGGTTTCGCCATCTTCAGTGTTGGTCCACACGACCTGGCCAAGATATTCGAGATTGACCTGGTGGCAGATGCCGGTGCCGGGCGGCACGACACGGAAATTGCGGAAGGCCTGCTGGCCCCATTTCAGGAATTTGTAGCGCTCTTCGTTGCGCTCGTACTCAAGCTCGACATTGCGGGCGAAAGCCAGCGGCGTGCCGAATTCATCGACGATGACCGAGTGGTCGATGACCAGATCGACCGGCACCAGCGGATTGATCTTTTGCGGGTCGCCGCCAAGCGAGGCCATGGCGTCGCGCATCGCAGCCAGGTCGACAACGGCCGGAACGCCGGTGAAATCCTGCATCAGCACGCGAGCCGGGCGATAGGCAATCTCGACGCCGGCGGTGCCCCGGTCGGTCAGCCAGCCGGCGACCGCCTGGATGCTCTCCTTGGTGACGGAACGGCCGTCCTCGTTGCGCAGCAGGTTCTCCAGCAGCACCTTCATCGAATAGGGCAACTGGGCAATGCCGGTGAGGCCGTTCTTCTCGGCCTCGATGAGGTTGTAATAGACATATTCGGCGCCACCAGCAGTCAGCGTGCGGCGGCAATTGAAACTATCGAGGGATTTTGACACGTGCGGTCCGTCCTTGTCTGTTCAGCCTGAAAGGGAACGGACGCCGATGGCATGCAATCACGCGCAAAGGTGCGGGTACGGCCATTTCCGCTGTCCGTTCCCAGCCAACCCGAGCCGTTCAAGGCGGCGCGTGCGCTGGTTCGGCGCTAATTCTGTTCCCGTGCCGACCGCTGGCACGGATGACCCGCATATAGAGAATTTCCTGGAATAGTTCTAGACACGGAATCGCCATTTTTGTTGCGGCGCACCGAAGCCGCGCTAGGACTTCCGGCGAAGGGGAACGAATGCGGCTGATCGCCGAAAATCTGGGCGGCGAACGCGGCGGCGAGGCGGTCTTTTCCGGCATCAACTTTGCCCTTGAGAAAGGCCAGGCGCTTATCGTCACCGGGCCGAACGGCGCGGGGAAATCGACGCTGCTCAGGGTCGTCGCCGGGCTGCTTCCGGTGGCGGCCGGTCGTGTGCATATCGAAGGCGGCGGCGAGGATTTTCCGTCGGTTGCCTCGGCCTGCCACTATCTCGGCCACCAGAACGCGATGAAGACGGCGTTGACCGTGACGGAAAATCTGCGCTTCTGGCGCGATTTTTCGGGCGCGGATTTCTTGCGTGCCGAAGAGGCGCTGGAGACGGTCGGACTTGGTGATATCGGCCATCTGCCGTTCGGCTATCTCTCGACTGGGCAGAGGCGGCGCGCGGCGATCGCAAAACTGCTGGTCAGCCGGCGGCCACTGTGGCTGCTCGACGAGCCGACGGCAGGATTGGACAAGGCATCGGAAGAGCGATTCGCCGTGCTGATGCGGAAGCATCTGGAAGGCGGAGGGATCGTTGTGGCGGCCACGCATCTGCCGCTGGGAATTGAGGGAGCGAAGGAGTTGAGGATGGGGGAGGCCGTTTGATGTCGGAGCTCCACGGCGCCCCCCTCTGTCCTGCCGGACATCTCCCCCACTTGGGGGGAGATCGGCGGCTTCGGCGTCGCCGCCCAATTTGCAATGTTGAAAATTGGCGAAAGCGGAGCCGACAGCCAATCTCCCCCCAAGTGGGGGAGATGTCCGGCAGGACAGAGGGGGGCGTGAAGGAACTCCGGCCTTTGCCTGGCCATTACGAATACATCGGGGCTGCATCGTAATGTGGTCCCTCTTCCTTCGCGACATCCGCCTCAGTATCCGCGCCGGGGGCGGGGCGCTGACCGGCGTGATCTTCTTTCTCGCGGTGATCGCCACGATCCCCTTCGGCGTCGGACCGGACCTCAATCTGCTCGCCCGCATCGGCCCGGCAATCCTGTGGATCGGCGCCTTGCTCGCTTGCCTGCTCGGTCTCGACCGATTGTTCCAGGCCGACCGGGAAGACGGCTCGCTCGATCTTCTGGTGCTCGGCGACGACCGGCACGTGCTGGCGTTGACCGTGCTGACGAAATGCCTGGCGCATTGGGCGGGAAGCGTGCTGCCGCTGGTTATCGCGGCACCCCTGCTTGGCCTGTTCATGAATATGGAGCCGATCGGCATCGGCGCCACGGCGCTGACCCTTTTGGTCGGCACGCCGGCGATCACCTTCATCGGCGCTGCCGGCGCGGCGGTGGCGGTGGCGCTGCCGCGCGGCGGGCTGTTGATCTCGGTGCTGGTATTGCCGCTGACCATTCCGGTGCTGATCTTTGGCGTCTCGGCAAGCTATGGCGCGGTGGCGGACCCCGATCCGTTCCTGCAGCCTTTCCTCATTCTCGCCGCGCTGACCTTGTTTCTTGCCGTGCTGGGGCCGGTTGCAGCGGCGCTGGCGCTGCGTCATGGGGCGGACTAAATTAGACGGCCGCCTGACCTCAAGGGCTGCGGCGCTGCTGTCGATTGCGAAGCCGATAGCGCAAGGTTAAGGAAAGACATGTTCGAACGAAGCGAAATGGTCCGGCGGAAAGGCTTTGCGCCGGCGGAGCGAACCATATGAGCGCGCATGCGCTCTATGTGACCGCCGCCTATGCCATCACGGCCGTAGTTCTGGCCGGGCTGGTCGGCTGGATCCTTCTCGACCAACGGGCACGCAAGCGGGATCTCGCCGAGCTGGAAGCGTCCGGCGTGCGGCGTCGCTCCGACAAGGCGGGGACAAGGAAGCGATGAGCATGGAGGCCAAAACGCCGGCGCGCGGGCGGCGCCTGATCGTGCTTTTGCCGCTGCTGATTTTCCTCGGGCTGGCTGGGCTGTTCCTGACGCAGCTGCTGTCCGGCCGCGACACCTCGGAGGTGCCATCGGCGCTGATCGGCCTGCCGGCGCCGCAGACCAATCTGCCGGCGCTGGAGGGCATGAATTTGCCGGGGCTCGACTCCAAGCAGTTCGCCGGCAAGGTCACGCTGGTCAACGTCTTCGCGTCCTGGTGCGGGCCATGCCGTGACGAACATCCGGTGCTGCTGGCGCTGTCGCAGGACAAGCGCTTCGTCATCGCAGCGCTCAACTACAAGGACCAGCCGGAAAACGCCCGCCGGTTCCTCGGCGATCTCGGCAATCCGTTCCAGGCGATCGGCGTCGACGCGGCAGGGCGCGCGGCGATCGACTGGGGCGTCTACGGCGTGCCGGAAACCTTCGTCGTCGGCAAGGACGGCAATATCGCCTACAAGCATGTCGGCCCGCTGACGCCAGGCTCGGCGCAGACGCTGCTTTTGCCGGAGATCGAGAAGGCGCTGGCCGCGCCGGGCTGAGACGGCGGAAACGCGATGGTCGAACGGGACATTCGCGATCATTTTCTGGCTCAGGCGAAAGCCTGCGATGGACTTGGCTCGCCCTTCACCGCGAATTTATGCCGTGCGTTGGCCAAGGTTCTCGACGCAAACACCAGGACCGGGCAGGCGGTGCTCGGCTGGCCGGGCGACGCGCGCGCCGACGCCCTCGCATTGCGGGTCTGCGGCGCGCTGCATGCGTTGGTCCTGACGGGGTCCAGTGAGCGACTGGCACTGATCTATCCGCCCAACCAGACAAGTGAATCCGAGATCGCGGCGGTGCTGCCGGAGGCAATTGCGCGATCCGACGAGCGGATCGTCGCCGGCCTCGCCGGCGCGCCGCAGACCAATGAAATCGCCCGGTCGGCGATGCTGCTGCCTGGATTTCTGACGGTCGCGCGGGAAACCGGCCTGCCGCTGGATCTGTGCGAGATCGGCGCCAGCGCCGGGCTCAATCTCCTGTTCGACAGCTTTCACTACAGCTACCGCGATGCCGAGTGGGGCGACCCGGCCTCCCCCGCCCGGTTGGCGCCGGAGGCGCGCGGCCGCGCTGTTCCGCTTGGTGGGGCGATCGACGTCCGCTACCGCGCCGGCTGCGACGTCGCGCCGGTGGACGTCGCCGACGCAGCGGCGCGGTTACGGCTTCGGTCTTTTGTCTGGGCCGATCAGGCAGCGCGGCTGGCCCGGCTCGACGCCGCGCTGTCACTTGCCGAAAAATTTCCACCGCTGCTTGTCAAAGCGGACGCGGCGGATTTTGTCGAGAAGGCACTGGCCGCACGGCAGCGGGGCGGCGCCTTCGTGCTCTACCATTCGATCATGTGGCAGTACCTGCCGCGGGCGACCAAGGATGCCATCACCGCTGCGCTGGAGCAGGCGGGCAGACAGGCCACGGCCGCTGCGCCTATCGCAAGGCTGAGGATGGAGCCGCGCGATCCCACAAACAATTGGGCGGTACTCAGCCTCACTCTATGGCCCGGCGGCGAGACACGCCGCTTGGCCCATTGCGATTATCACGGCCGCTGGATCGAATGGATCGGCTAAGCCCGATCAAACAGTTCTGGTTGCGCATGATCTCGTCCGAAAAGTCTGCAACTTTTTGCTGCGCTGACCTTCGGTTCGGGATCATGCGTTCGCCTCAGCCGTAGATCTGCTTGTGGACCTGATAGAGCATTTCGCTGCGGTCGGCGCGCATGTCGGCCAGATCGCGGCTGGAAAAGGAGTCGATTTCGGCGACGAGGCGGTTGTATTGCCGGCGCTTGGCGATGGTGGCGCGAGCGCGGCTCATGAGGCTGTCGAGAATCATAGCGAGGTTCCTTTTGCGCCGCATTGTTGCGGCAGGTTGTTCCTCCCTTGATCTGTATGGAGCATGACATAGTTATGGTGCGTTGCAAAAAGAAGATGTTGCAATGCACCATTGCGCCGGACGCATAGCCGGTTAACGGCGCATGAACCCCGTCATTTGGGCAGGCGGCACTGCCGCAGCTTGCCTCGATGCCTCAAGATGCGGTGAGACTGATATCAGCGATCTTGCCATATTGATCGCCGGCTGGCTTGATCGCGCCGGCATCACCGATTTGCATGACTGGGAGGAAAATCATGGCCGCCGAAGACTACGAGATTCTCGATCCACGTTTTGCGCGGCTGTTCAACAGCAATGCGCAGGTGGAAAAGCTGTTCACCGGATGCCGTTGGGCGGAAGGGCCGGCCTGGTTCGCGGCCGGCCGTTATGTGGTGTGGTCCGACATCCCCAACAACCGCATGCTGCGTTACGACGAGACCGACGGCAGCGTCAGCGTGTTCCGGCAGCCGTCGGGTAATTCCAATGGCAACACCGTTGACCGGCAGGGTCGGCTGGTCACTTGCGAGCATTCGGGCCGGCGGGTCAGCCGCACCGAGCATGACGGCTCAATCACCACCATCGCCGACAAATGGCGCGGCAAGCGGCTGAACTCGCCCAACGATGCAGTGGTCAAGTCCGACGGGTCGATCTGGTTCACCGACCCAACCTACGGCATCGACACGGACTATGAGGGCGACAAGGCCGAGAGCGAGATCGGCGCCTGCCATGTCTACCGGGCCGATCCCGGCACCGGTGAGATCGACGCTGTCATCACCGATATGGTCAGGCCCAACGGGCTTGCCTTCTCGCTCGATGAAAGCAAGCTCTATGTCGTCGATACCGGCCGCACGCACGGCGCGCAGAATCCGGCGCATATGCGGGTGTTCAATGTCGACAAGGGTGGCAAGAAGGTGTCCGGCGAAAAAGTCTTCGCCGACTGCGCGGCCGGCCTGTTCGATGGCTTCAGGCTCGACGATCAAGGTAGGATCTGGACCAGTGCCGCCGACGGCATCCATTGCTACGATCCGGACGGGACGCTGATCGGCAGGATCAAGGTGCCGGAAGTCGTCGCCAATTGCGTGTTCGGCGGCAACAAGCTGAACTGCCTCTACATCGCCGGCACGACCTCACTCTACATGGTCCGGCTGATGGTCAACGGCGCAAAGACATTTTGAGCGGCCGCCAAGCAATATCCCAGGGGAGGGCGCCATGCCATTCGTGAACATCCGCTGGTCAAGGAGGTGATTGCCGATGACCCGGCCGGCAAGAAGGCCGCGATCGCCGCCCAGGTGACCGCGGCCATCACCGGCGCCACCGGCCTGACCAGCAACGACGTCTGGGTGGTTTTCGAGGAGGTCGCTGCGCGGGACTGGTTCGTTGGCGAGACCGATGTCGAGACGATGCGCAGCAAACGCTGAAGGAATTTCGCCGCGACCTTTGATGGTTGCAGCGCGGCCGGTCAGCAGGCGTCGAGGGCCGAGAGGTGTTTCGGACGGATCATGTCCGAAACAGTCTACCACATGGTGTGTTTGTATTCGTCATCCAGCCAGCGGTCGGTCGCCTCGGCCGAATCGGCGAGCGCCAACTGGTCGCGCAGGATCTGGCCGAGCGTCGGCAGCGTCGCGCGGTCGTACCAGCTTTCGGGCTTCCACAAATCGGAGCGCATGAAAGCCTTGGCGCAGTGCATGTAGGCGGCCTTGACCGTCACCAGGACGACGCTTTGCGGTTCCTTGCCGTCGACCGCGAGCCGCTCGCGCAAGCCCGCATCGACGGTGATGCGAGCATCGCCGTTGACGCGCAGCGTCTCGTTCATGCCTGGAATGAGAAAGAGCAGCCCGACCGAGGGGTTGATAAGAATGTTCTCAAGCGTGTCGAGCCGGTTGTTGCCGGGCCGGTCGGGGATGGCGATGGTCCTCTCGTCGAGCACGACGGCAAAGCCGGGCTTGTCGCCCTTCGGCGTCACATCGGCATTGCCGGCGCCGTCGGAGGAGCCGATCAGCACGAAGGGGCTTTTGCCGATGAAAGAACGGCTGTGACCATCCAGCGCCTTCAATTCCTTGCGGATAGAGCCGTCGGTCGGCCGAGGCGTCTTGTAGATCGTTCTCAGCTCTTCGCGCGTGGTGACGAATTCCATGCCCTCTCCCCAACTGTTACTTGCCGGCCTTCTCTTCTTTTCCGGGCTTGCCTTCAAGCGAATGGCGCATGATCAGCGGCATCTGGCTGAAGGTGAAAAGAAGCGTGATCGGCATGATTCCCCAAACCTTGAAGGTAACCCATGCGTCGGTGGAAAAATTCCGCCAGACCACTTCGTTGACAAGGGCCAGGAACAGGAAAAACAGGCCCCAGCGGAAGGTGAGTTTCTTCCAGCCTTCGGCATCGAGGCTGAAGGCCGAATCGAAGACGTAGCCGAGCAGTGATTTGCCGAAGAACAGGCCGCCGAGCAGGACGCCGCCGAACAGCATGTTGACGATGGTCGGCTTCATCTTGATGAAGATGTCGTCCTGCAGATAGAGCGTCAGCGCGCCGAAGACGAACACCACGACGCCCGACACCATCGGCATGATCGGCAAGGTGCGGGTGAGCAGCCAGGAGGCGATCAGCGCGATCGCGGTGGCCGCCATGAACAGGCCGGTGGCGACGAAGATCGGCCCGCCGAATTCGGCCAGCGCCGGAAATTTCTGCGTCAGCCACGCGCCACGCGCGTTGGCAAAGAAGAACACCATCAGCGGGCCGAGCTCCAGCACCAGCTTGAGCAGCGGATTGACGCCTTCCTTCTTCTGTTTCTGTGGGTCGGACGGGTCGCGTTCGAGGATGGGCGGGTTCATAGGCTTCCTTCTTACGCACGATCCTGTCCAAAAAGTCTGCAACTTTTTGGGATCATGCTTGTTAGGCCACTCCAGCGATCGCCCTGGCGAACTCGCTTGCGGAGAAAGGTTCGAGGTCGTCGACTTGTTCGCCGACGCCGATGAAATAAACCGGCAATTTGTGCTTTGCCGCGATCGCCACCAGAATACCGCCGCGTGCCGTGCCGTCCAGCTTGGTCATCACCAGGCCATTGACGCCGGCGACATTGCGGAAGATCTCGACCTGGTTGAGCGCGTTCTGGCCGGTGGTGGCGTCGACCGTCTGCAGCACGGTGTGCGGCGCCTCCGGATCGAGCTTGCCCAGCACCCGAACTATCTTTTCCAGTTCCGCCATCAGCTCGGTCTTGTTCTGCAACCGCCCGGCGGTGTCGATGATCAGCACGTCGGAGCCGGCTTGCTTGGCCTGTTCGAAGGCGTCGTAAGCGAGGCCGGCGGCGTCGGCGCCAAGCTTCGAGGCGATGACCGGCGATTTGGTGCGCTCGCCCCAGATCTTCAACTGCTCAATCGCGGCGGCGCGGAACGTGTCGCCGGCTGCGAGCATCACCGACAGGCCGCCATCGGTCAGCTTTGCCGCCAGCTTGCCGATGGTTGTGGTCTTGCCGGTGCCGTTGACGCCGACGACAAGGATGACATGCGGCTTGTGACTGAGATCAAGCTCCAGCGGCATGGCGACGTGGGTCAGCACCTTCTCCACCTCCGTCGCCATGATGGCGCGGACTTCCGTCTCGGAGACGTCCTTGCCGTAGCGGCTGGCGGCCAGCGAATCGGTGATGCGCAATGCCGTCTCCATGCCGAGATCGGCGCGGATCAGCACGTCCTCGAGATCCTGCAGCGTGTCCTCGTCCAGCTTGCGCTTGGTGAAGACGCCGGCGATGTTGCCGGACAGTTCCCGGGAAGAGCGGGCAAGCCCCTCCTTCATACGCTGGAACCACGAGCGTTTCGGTGCCGGTTCCGGCGCCTTCTGTGGCTGGGCTTTCTGCTCGACCTTCTTGGTTACGGTCACCTTGCCGGGGGCTGGCTTTGGCTCCGGCGGTGGTTGCGGAACGGCCTCCGGCTCCGGTGCGATCTCAGCAAGGATTGGCTTTGCCTCGACCGGCGCCGGCTGGCGAATGGGGGGCGGGATTTCGGCCGGCGGCGCCTCAGGCTTGGGCGCCGTTGAGGGGATCTCGGCGGGCGGCGCCGGCATGTCGACGGGCGCCGGCTCAGGCCGTTTTTCCGGCTGGGATGGGGCGACTTCTGGTGGCTGAGGCTCTGGTGCAGGAGCCGGCTCAGGGATGACGGGAACGGCCGGGATTTCCTCGGGCGCTGCCTGTTCAGCAGGCGCTTCCGGCTCCGGTCCCAGCTCCTCGACCGGAACCGGCTGGATTTCAGGCTCTGGCGCCGGCTCCTCGGCAGGCGCCTCCGGCTCCTCGATCGGAGCGGGTTCCGGCTGGATGTCTGGCCCGGGCGGAATGGTTGGTGCAGGAGCGGGCGCGGCCTCTTCAACAGGCGCCGGCTGCGGCGCGAGCGGTGCTTCCGCCTCGACTGGCGGCGGAGGCGCAGCTTCTGTTTCGGGCTGACGCTCTTCCCGTTTCAAAAATTCCGGAACGGCCTGCTCAGAAGCCGGTTTCAGCGCCTCCAGCGCATCCCATTTGATCGGCGGCAGAGGTGCCGACTCGTCGATCCGCTCCTCGACCACTTCCTTCTTGCCGAACGAAAATATCTTCTTGAAAAAACCAGCCATGTCTTTGCGTCTCAGGCGACGCTGGCGGCAAGCGGCGCCGCAATCAGTCTGATACCATCATGGCCGGCGATATCAGCCTCAACGATTTCGCCCGGCGCGCCGGCGGAGACCGCGGCGAGCGTAAACCCTTCGGTGCGGCCGAGCCCGTCGCGCTCGACCAGGATCGACTGGCGCGTTCCGGCGAGTGCGGCGAGGTGACTGACATAGGCGGCGCCACCGGCGGCGCGCAGCCGTGCAGCACGCTGCTTGACCACCTCGCGGCGAAGCTGCGGCATGCGCGCCGCGGGGGTGCCTTCGCGCGGTGAAAATGGAAAAACGTGGAGATGCGTCAGCCCGCATTCCTCGACGATCTCCAGCGATTTTTCGAACATGGCGTCCGTCTCGGTCGGGAAGCCGGTGATGATGTCGGCGCCGAAGACGATGCCGGGGCGCAATTTGCGCAAATCCTCGCAAAAACGGATCGACTGATCCCGGTTGTGTCGGCGCTTCATCCGTTTCAGGATCATGTCGTCGCCCGCCTGCAGCGACAGATGCAGATGTGGCATCAGTCGGGGCTCGGTGGCGATCGCGTCGAGCAGATCGTCGTCGGCCTCGATCGAATCGATCGAGGAGAGGCGCAGGCGTTTCACGTCAGGCACCTGCTTGAGGATTGTCTTGACCAATTTGCCGAGTTTCGGGCTGCCCGGCAGGTCGGCGCCGAAGCTGGTCATGTCGACGCCGGTCAGCACGATCTCGGCATAGCCATTGCCGCTCAGCCGCTTGACCTGCTCGACTACGGCGCCCATCGGCACCGAGCGCGAATTGCCGCGGCCATAGGGGATGATGCAGAAGGTGCAGCGGTGGTCGCAGCCGTTCTGCACCTGGACGAAGGCTCGCGCCCGGCCTTCGATGGCGTCGACCATGTGGGCGGCCGTCTCGCGTACCGAAAAGATATCGTTGACGCGAGCCTTCTCGGTATCGTTGACGCCGAAATCCGGCAGCGCGCGATAGGAATTCGCCTTCAGCTTCTCCTCATTGCCGAGGACGAGATCGACCTCGTCCATGGCGACGAAATTCTGCGGCTCGGTCTGCGCGGCGCAGCCGGTGACGATGATGCGGGCGGCCGGGTTCTCGCGGCGGGCCTTGCGGATCGACTGCTTTGCCTGGCGCACCGCCTCGCCGGTGACGGCGCAGGTGTTGAAGATGATGGCGCCGCCTGCCAGCGCGCCAAGGCCGGCGCTTTCCGCCTCGCGCCGCATCACCTCGGATTCGTAGGTGTTCAGCCGGCAGCCGAAGGTAACGACGTCAATGCCCTTCTTGGGAAGAGCGGGCATCAGGCGGCGCTTTCGGTGTCGCGGGCCCACACGCCGGTCGACGGGTCGAAGCTGCCGGAAAATTCCCATTCGGCGGCACCGGTGAGGACGACGTGGTCGTCGCCGCGCCATTCGACATGCAAGGAGCCGCCGCCGGGCGTCACCAAGGAGACGCTGCGTCCGGTCCGCTTGGTGCGGGCGGCAGCGACGACGGCGGCACAAGCCGCCGTGCCGCAGGCCTTGGTCAGGCCGGCGCCGCGCTCCCAGGTGCGGATGACCATCGTCTCGGGCGAGGTCACCTGCGCGATTGTGATGTTGGCGCGTTCGGGGAAGATCGGGTGGTTTTCGAGCAGCGGACCGAAGCGGTCGAGCTCGTAGGACCAGACGTCGCGGTCGACCCAGAAAATGGCGTGCGGATTGCCCATCGACACGACCGAGGGCGAGTGCAGCACAGGCGCGTCGATCGGGCCGATCTGCAGCTCGATCATGCGGGTGTCGCGGAATTCCTCGGCCAGCGGAATATCCTGCCAGCCGAAACGCGGTCTGCCCATGTCGACCGAGATCAGCCCGTCGGCATGTTCCTCGGCGTTGAGGATGCCGGCGACCGTCTCGAAGGCGAATGTCTTCTGGCCGGTCTCGGCAGCAAGCGCTTGCACCACACAGCGCATGCCGTTGCCGCAGGCCTGCGCGCCGGTTCCGTCGGAATTCAATATGTCGATGAAAAAGGCGGTGCCCGGCGTCCTGGCATCGTGGATCGCCATGATCTGATCGAATTTCGTCGCGGCATCGGCGTTGAGCGCAAGGGCGGCAGCCGGCGTCACCCGATCGGCGCGACCGTGCATGTCGGCAACGATGATCTCGTTGCCGATGCCGTTCATCTTGGCGAAGGGGACAGTGCTTGCCATGGATCGAAAGGTCTCATGCCGGTTTGGCGCCTATATGGCGGATACCGGCCGAAATTACCAGTGCGCGGACATTTTGAATCCGCGCATCGTGCTTTCCAAAAATCGATTTTCGGGCCGATGCGCTACGTCACCGCGAAGACGCCGAGCATGACCAGCAGGAAGATGATCAGCACGATGCCGATGAGGATACGGGCACCGGTGGCGGCAGCTCCGGCCAAGGCCGGCATGCCGAGCAGGCTTGCCGCGGCCGCGATGATCAGAAGAATGATGATCCATTTGATCATGAGAAAAAACCTCGCGGCCGACGGTTGTGGAAACTACCTACAAACGCGTCTGCGATGGCTTGGGTTCCGATTCCTTGGATTTGCCTGGAAATTCCCTGCGCCGCGAAGCCGGTCGCCTGCCTAGGCCGTCGGCACGTCCCAGACCTCGCCGGGACGCAAGGCGCGAAAGCGTTCGCGCGGGACGCTCTGGTCATCCAGGGCCTCACCAAGCTTTCTTGCCGGCTCGTCGATCGGCTCGTTGGTGAGCCGGAACGTGCCCCAATGGCAGCCGGCAGCATAGGCGGCGTTGCACAAAAGCATGCCTTGCACCGCCTCCTCAGGGTTCTGGTGGTGTGGCGCCATGAACCAGCGCGGCTCGTAAGCGCCGATCGGCAGGATGGCGAGGCGGAAGCCGCCGTGCCTTTCGGCCATCAGCCGATAGTTGATGCCATCGTGGAAACCGGTGTCGCCGGCGAAATAGATCTTTCCGCCCGGCGTCTTGACCACAAAACCCGCCCACAGCGCCATGCGCCGGTCGCGGGTGCCACGCGCCGACCAGTGGTGCACCGGCTCGACATGGACGGCCACGTCCTTGCCGATGTCGACCCGCTCGCCCCAGTCATGCACGGAGAGCCGCATGCCGGGAACGCCATCTTCGATAATGACGTCGTTGCCGAGTGGCGTCAGCACCAGCGGGTCATGCTTTGTCTTCAGCCGCTTCAGCGTGGCGAGGTCGAGATGGTCGTAGTGATTGTGGCTGACCAATACGAGGTCGATCGGCGGCAGGCTGGAAAACGCGATGCCCGGCAGGTTGACCCGTTTCGGCCCGGCAAAGGAGAGCGGCGAGACGCGCCGCGACCAGACCGGGTCGGTGAGGATATTCAGGCCGGCTGTCTGGATAAGCAGCGTGGAATGGCCGACCATGGTCAGCCTCAGCCCGGGGCCTTCGATCCGCTCGGCCGGCGTGGCCTGATGAAACGGGCTCGGATTCGCCGCTGGCCATTTCGAGCGCTCGCCGCCCAGCTGCCACTTCAAAAGATCGGAAAAACGCGCAGGCAGCTTGCCGTTGGGATTGAAGAACAAGGTGCCGTCGAAATGATCGCTGGGCGGGCCGCTGTAGTAGCGATTGGCGGCTCTTTTTCTTGCAGCCAAGGTTTCGCCTCCGGCAGAGTTCCGTTTCACCAGAGATAGGACCGAAGCCGGCTAGCGCAAGCATCTGGGGCCGAATGCCAAGGGCACGCCTCTCCAGGCAAAACCGCTGTGCACGGTCGGGTCAGACCCACAGGGCAGGCTTTTAGGCGGCACGTATTTTGTGGTAAAGTTGCAACAGATGCTGCCGCAAATGGTATTTTAACCATATCGGGTTGAAATTCTGCCACCTTCTCCATCTTGGTGGGGGAAGACATTGTGCGGACGGCAGCCCCAGCCGGATCGACGGAGGTTTGAAATGGATTTTTCGAAAACCGGTCTGCTGGCCGTATCGCTTGCCGCGCTCGTTGCGAGCGGCTGTTCAACGTCACGGTTCTCATCGATGGACCAGGAGCAGCCAGCGCCGCTGCAAGCCGCGCCCTCCGGCAAGGTAACCGGAAATCAGCTGCCGCCGCCGGCGTCGCCCGGCACGGCCGACCCGTCGAAATTTCCGACGGCGCCGCAAGGCACGCTAAACCCCCAGGTCGCCTCGTTGCCGCCGGACGGAACGGCACCGGCCGGAGCCCCGGATCTTACCGCAGGCAGCGTCGCCGGCGTGTGGAAGGCCAGCGTGTCCGGCCAGAGCTGCCAGGTGGCAACGCCGCAGACGAAATTCGGCGCCGGCTATCGGGCCGGACCGCTGCATTGCCCGGCGCCGATCGACGGCATCAAATCATGGAACGTCGCCGGCAAGCAGCTGACGCTGTATGATGAGAATGGCGGCACGCTGGCACGGCTCTATTCCTCGGGCGGAGAGAAATTCGACGGCCAGACTTCCAACGGCCTGCCGATTTCGCTTACAAGAGGCTGACCCGCCTCCTATTTGTTTTTACGCAATTCCTAGGGAAAACCGCTACACACTTTTCCTGGGATTGCTCTAGAGCAGGATGAATTCAAATTGAGTCGGTCATCCTGCTCTAAGTCTTTTTTTGCGTATGATCTTGTCCGAAAAGTCTGCAACTTTTCGGGATCATACTTCAGAACGACGTGACCGATGCATCTGCGTGACGGCCTTCAGACCCATGCGACCGTCCGGCAGCGCTACGACCATTTGGTCGATACGGGCCTGATCGACCGCGATCCGGCACAGGAGCGGATCGTCGCGGCACTCGACCGGCTGATCGACGAGATTTCGGCAAAGCGGCTGGCGCACAAGTCGAGCGCGCTGGGCTGGCTGTTCGCGCGCAAGCGCGAGACGCGCGAGGCCGTCAAGGGCCTCTACATCCATGGCGGCGTCGGCCGCGGCAAGACCATGCTGATGGACATGTTCTTCGAGCTGGTGCCGGTCAGGCGCAAGCGCCGTGTGCACTTCAACGACTTCATGGCCGATGTGCAGGACCGCATCCAGAAGCATCGGCTGGAGCGCAAGAATGGCACCGTCAGGGAAGACGACCCGATCGCGCCGGTGGCCCGCTCGCTGGCCGAGGAAGCCTGGGTGCTGTGCTTCGACGAGTTTTCCGTCACCGACATCGCCGATGCGATGATCCTGTCCCGACTGTTCTCGGCGCTGTTTGCCAACGGCGTCGTGCTGGTCGCCACGTCCAATGTCGCGCCGGAGGATCTCTACCGCGACGGTTTGAACCGCAAGCTTTTCCTACCCTTCATCGGCACCCTGGAGCGGAATGCGCAGGTGCTGGCGCTAGACGCCGACAAGGATTATCGGCTGGACAAGCTCAGCCGCCTGCCGGTCTATGTCACCCCCGCCGATGCCGCCGCCGATGCTGTCCTCGACGAGGCCTGGGAGGTGATGACGCATGGCAGGCCGACGGAGGCGGCGGCGCTGACGGTAAAGGGCAGGCAGATCGTGGTGCCGCGTGCTGCCGGCGATGCGGCGCGGTTTTCTTTTGCCGATCTCTGCGAGAAACCGCACGGCGCCCGCGATTTCCTGGCGATTGCCAGCCGCTTCTCGACCATCTTCATCGATCATGTGCCGGTGCTCGGCGAAGGCAGCCGCAACGAGGCCAAGCGCTTCATCCTGCTGATCGACACGCTCTACGATCATCATGTGCGGCTGGTGGTGAGCGCTGCTGCACCGCCACCGCAGCTTTACACGGCCAAGCGCGGCACCGAGGTCTTCGAGTTCGAGCGCACGGCGTCACGGCTGATCGAGATGCAGAGCCACGAATGGCTGGAGGACTGGGCGAAACGGCAGAGTGCGCCGCCGCCGTCGCCGGAAGCGCAACAGGCTCAGGCCTAGAGTCGATAAACATACATGACAAAGCCTTCCGCCTCGCCATGCGGCTCCCTTCGCGCCTCATACAGTGCGCGAGCGGCAACATTGTCCGGCTCGGTGCCGACCCAGGCCTCCTCGCAGCCATGCTCGCGGCCGAGCGCAAACATGGCGTCGAGCATTCTTGTCGCTGTGCCCTGGCGCTGGAAGGCCGGCGCCACGCCGACTTCGTCGATGTAGAGTTCGCTCACCTTGTCCGGATGGCGGTGGATGACGGCAGCGCACTGGCCGACGACCACGCCGTCGGCGAGCGCCACAATCATGAAATGTCCTGGTGAGGCGAGGTAGGCGGCAAGGCGATCAGGCCTCACCGGCTCGTCGAACACGTCTTCGGCGACCCGCATCACAAGGGCGTCATCGCCGGGAAGCAGCCTTCTTATTTCCATCTTCATTGTGTAAATATGCCAAAGTCGGCTTAATTCTTTTGACGCTTACGTAATTCCCATTGTTTCTAACCGATTGAAATTATTCACTCCGAAATAATCGTTTGAATTTTTTTTGCACCGGGGCTATTGGGTGCGGCGAAATCCCGCGGCTTCCCCGCAGCATTCCGGCCTCCTTCCTCGACGTCGTCATCCCAAGTCGTTAAAGATTGGGGCGCCGTCACAGTCTAAAGGGAAAACATCCTGACATGGCACGCAACAAGATAGCGCTCATCGGCTCGGGCATGATCGGCGGCACGCTCGCCCATATGATCGGCCTCAAGGATCTCGGCGACGTTGTGCTGTTTGATATCGCCGAGGGCATCCCGCAAGGCAAGGGGCTGGATATCGCGCAGTCATCGCCGGTCGATGGGTTCGACTCCAGGCTGACCGGCGTCAACGATTATGCCGGCATCGAGGGCGCCGACGTCTGTATCGTCACCGCCGGCGTGCCGCGCAAGCCGGGCATGAGCCGCGACGACCTTCTCGGCATCAACCTGAAGGTCATGGAGCAGGTTGGCGCGGGTCTCAAGAAATACGCGCCGAAAGCCTTCGTCATCTGCATCACCAACCCGCTCGACGCCATGGTCTGGGCGTTGCAGAAGTTCTCAGGATTGCCGAAGAGCCATGTCGTCGGCATGGCTGGCGTGCTGGACAGCTCGCGCTTCCGCTATTTCCTGGCCGAGGAATTCAAGGTGTCGGTCGAGGATGTCACCGCCTTCGTGCTCGGCGGCCATGGCGATTCCATGGTGCCGATGATCCGCTATTCGACGGTCGCCGGCATCCCGCTGCCCGACCTCATCAAGATGGGCTGGACCTCGAAGGAAAAGCTCGACCAGATCGTGCAGCGCACCCGCGACGGCGGCGCCGAGATCGTCGGCCTGCTCAAGACCGGCTCGGCCTTCTACGCACCGGCCGCCTCGGCGATCGCCATGGCCGAAGCCTATCTCAAGGACAAGAAGCGCGTGCTGCCGTGTGCTGCGCATCTCTCCGGCCAGTATGGTGTCAAGAACACCTATGTCGGGGTGCCGGTGGTGATCGGCGCCGGCGGCGTCGAGCGCATCATCGAGATCGAGCTCAGCAAGCCCGAGCAGAAGATGTTCGACAGTTCGGTGGCGGCGGTGCAGGGCCTGTGCGAGGCCTGCGTCAAGATCGCTCCGCATCTCGCAGCCAAGTGACCCGCCGCCAAGTGACCCGGAGACAACGCGCATGAACATCCATGAATATCAGGGCAAGGCGCTGCTGAAGGGCTTTGGCGCACCGGTGGCCGAGGGCGTGCCGGTGTTCGAGGCAAGCGAGGCGGAAGCCGCCGCCAAGGCGCTGCCCGGCCCGCTCTATGTGGTGAAGAGCCAGATCCATGCCGGCGGCCGCGGCAAGGGCAAGTTCAAGGAGCTCGGCCCCGACGCCAAGGGTGGCGTCAGGCTGGCGAAGTCGGTCGCCGATGTCGTCGCCAACGCCAACGAGATGCTCGGCCACACACTGGTCACCAAACAGACCGGTCCGGCGGGCAAGCAGGTCAACCGCCTCTACATCGAGGACGGCGCCGACATCGAGCGCGAGCTCTATCTGTCGCTGCTGGTCGACCGCTCGGTCGGCCGCATCGCCTTCGTCGTTTCGACCGAGGGCGGCATGGACATCGAGGCGGTCGCCCATGACACGCCGGAAAAGATCATCACCGTCGCCATCGACCCGGAAAAGGGCGTGACGGCGGATGATTTGAAAGAACTCAACAGCGCGCTGAAGCTCGACGGCGACGCCGCCAAGGACGGCGAGACACTGTTCCCGATCCTCTACAAAGCCTTCGTCGAAAAGGACATGAGCCTGCTCGAGGTCAACCCGCTGATCGTCATGAGGAACGGCCGGCTGCGCGTGCTCGACGCCAAGGTGTCGTTCGACAACAACGCGCTGTTCCGCCATCCCGACGTGATGGAGCTGCGCGACATCACCGAAGAGGACGAGAAGGAGATCGAGGCGTCGAAATACGACCTCGCCTATGTCGCGCTCGACGGCAATATCGGCTGTATGGTCAATGGCGCCGGCCTCGCCATGGCGACGATGGACATCATCAAGCTCTATGGCGCCGAACCCGCCAACTTCCTCGATGTCGGCGGCGGCGCGTCGAAGGAGAAGGTGACGGCGGCGTTCAAGATCATCACCAAGGATCCGGCGGTCAAGGGCATCCTGATCAACATCTTCGGCGGCATCATGAAATGCGACATCATCGCCGAGGGCGTCATCGCGGCGGTCAAGGAAGTTGGGCTGCAAGTGCCGCTGGTGGTGCGGCTCGAAGGCACCAATGCCGAGCTAGGCAAGAAGATCATCAATGACAGTGGCCTCAATGTCGTCTCGGCCGACGACCTCGACGATGCCGCGAAGAAAATCGTGGCGGCGGTGAAGGGCTGATCTGGTGCCTCCGCACAAGATAAACCTGGTCGAGGCGGCGGATGCGAAGATCAAAAAGGTCTTCGATCCGCATATCGCCGGCGACGTCAACGATGCCCAGGTCAAGATCGCCAAGTTCGGCGATGTCTTCGACTGGCATGCGCATGACAACGAGGACGAAGCGTTCCTCGTGCTGCGCGGCCGCATCGCCATCGATTTCCGCGACGGCACGGTGGAGCTTGGCAGCGGCGAGTTCATCGTCGTGCCGCGGTCCGTCGAGCACCGGCCGCGCTCGCTGAGCGAGGAGCCAGTGGTGCTGATGTTCGAGCCGGCGACGACACTCAACACCGGCAACGCCAAGAGCGACCTCACCGTCGCCGATCTCAAGCGGCTCTGACCATGGCATCTCTGACGATGACCACGCAGCCTTCCTCGATCAACGGTTTGTAAAAAGGACCACCATGTCCATTCTCGTCGACAAGAACACCAAGGTGCTCGTGCAGGGCCTGACCGGCAAGACCGGCACGTTCCATACGGAGCAGGCGCTGGCCTATCACGGGACGAAAATGGTCGGCGGCATCCACCCCAAAAAGGGTGGCGAGACGTGGACCGGTGCCAAGGGCGAGAGCCTGCCGATCTTTTCCACCGTCGCTGAAGGCAAGGCGAAGACCGGCGCCAACGCTTCTGTCGTCTATGTGCCGCCGGCGGGCGCCGCAGAGGCGATCCTGGAAGCGATCGAAGCCGAGATCCCGCTGATCATCTGCATCACCGAGGGCATCCCGGTGATCGACATGATCAAGGTCAAGGCGCGGCTCGACCGCTCGACATCGCGGCTCATCGGCCCCAACTGCCCCGGCGTCCTGACCCCCAACGAATGCAAGATCGGCATCATGCCCGGCAACATCTTCCGCAAGGGCTCGGTCGGCGTTGTTTCCCGCTCGGGAACGCTTACCTATGAGGCAGTGTTCCAGACCACCAATGTCGGCCTCGGCCAGACCACCGCCGTCGGCATCGGTGGCGACCCCGTCAAAGGCACGGAGTTCATCGACGTGCTGGAGATGTTCCTCGCCGACGACGAGACCCGATCGATCATCATGATCGGCGAGATCGGCGGCTCGGCCGAGGAAGACGCCGCGCAGTTCCTCAAGGACGAAGCCAAGCGTGGCCGCAAGAAGCCGATGGCCGGTTTCATCGCCGGGCGCACGGCGCCGGCCGGGCGCACCATGGGCCATGCGGGCGCCGTCATCTCCGGCGGCAAGGGCGGCGCCGAGGACAAGATCGCGGCGATGGAATCGGCCGGGATAAAAGTTTCGCCCTCGCCGGCCCGGCTCGGCACGACGCTGGTCGAGGCGATCAAAGGTTAGGGCAGTAAGGGAGTAGGGCAGTAGGGCGGTAGGGACAAGACGAGGGCATTGCCCTACTCCCATACTGCCCTATTGCCCTACTCCCCTCCAAAACAGGAGACGGAGCCAGGCTCCGCTGAAAAAATGGCAAGACAAGATCAGGCCAACGACCAATTTTCGCTTACCTCTTTCCTCTATGGCGGCAATGCCGATTATATCGACGCGCTCTACGCCGCCTATGAGGACGATCCCTCTTCGGTCGACCCCGAATGGCAGGATTTCTTCGCGGCGCTGAAGGACGACGCCGGCGATGTTCGCAAGAATGCCAAGGGTGCCTCATGGGCTAAGCCCTCGTGGCCGTTGCAGGCCAATGGCGAGTTGGTGTCGGCGCTCGACGGCAATTGGGGCATCGTCGAGAAGCACATCGAGAAGAAAGTCCAGGACAAGGCGGTGATGAACGGCGTCGCCCTTTCCGACGCCGACGTGCACCAGGCGACGCGCGATTCCGTGCGCGCCATCATGATGATCCGCGCCTACCGCATGCGGGGCCATTTGCACGCCAATCTCGATCCGCTCGGCATCGCCAAGCCGCTCGAGGACTATAACGAGCTGTCGCCGGAAAATTACGGCTTCACATCAGCCGATTACGATCGCCCGATCTTCCTCGACAATGTGCTCGGGCTCGAATTCGGCACCATCCGGCAGATGCTCGACATCCTGACCCGCACCTATTGCTCGACGCTCGGCGTCGAGTTCATGCATATTTCCGATCCCGAGGAGAAGGCCTGGATCCAGGCGCGCATCGAGGGCACCGACAAGGAGATCTCCTTCACCGCCACCGGCAAGAAGGCGATCCTGCAGAAGCTGGTCGAGGCCGAAGGCTTCGAGCAGTTCATCGACGTCAAGTACAAGGGCACCAAGCGCTTCGGCCTCGACGGCGCAGAGGCGCTGATCCCGGCGCTGGAGCAGATCGTCAAGCGCGGCGGCCAGCTCGGCATGAAGGAGATCGTGCTCGGCATGGCGCATCGCGGCCGGCTGAACGTGCTCTCCCAGGTGATGGCCAAGCCGCACCGCGCCATCTTCCACGAATTCAAGGGCGGCTCGGCCGCACCCGACGAGGTCGAGGGCTCGGGCGACGTGAAGTACCATCTCGGCGCTTCGTCGGACCGCGAGTTCGACGGCAACAAAGTGCACCTGTCGCTGACCGCCAATCCTTCGCATCTGGAAATCGTCGATCCGGTGGTTATGGGCAAGGCGCGGGCCAAGCAGGACTCTCTGTTCGGCCGCAGTCGCGAGGAGATCGTGCCGCTGGAAGAGCGCGCCAAGGTGCTGCCGCTGCTCCTGCATGGCGACGCCGCCTTTGCCGGCCAGGGCGTGATTGCCGAAATCCTCGGCCTGTCGGGCCTGCGCGGCCACCGCGTCGCCGGCACGCTGCATTTCATCATCAACAACCAGATCGGCTTCACCACCAATCCGCGCTTCTCACGCTCGTCGCCCTATCCGTCGGATGTGGCCAAGATGATCGAGGCGCCGATCTTCCACGTCAATGGCGACGATCCGGAAGCCGTGGTCCATGCCACCAAGGTGGCGATCGAATTCCGCATGAAGTTCCACAAGCCTGTCGTGGTCGACATGTTCTGCTACCGCCGCTTCGGCCACAATGAAGGCGACGAGCCGGCCTTCACCCAACCGATCATGTACAGCAGCATCCGCAGCCACAAGACGACGGTGCAGATCTATGCCGACCGGCTGATCGCCGAAGGCCACCTCACCCAGGCCGAATTCGATAAGCTCAAGGCCGACTGGCGGGCACATCTCGAGCAAGAATTCGAGGTCGGCCAGCATTACAAGCCCAACAAGGCCGACTGGCTGGATGGCGCCTGGTCTGGCCTGCGCACGGCCGACAACCAGGACGAACAGCGGCGCGGCAAGACCGCCGTGCCGGTCAAGACGCTGAAGGAGATCGGCAAGAAGCTGACCGAGGTGCCGAAGGATTTCGCGGCCCACAAGACGATCATGCGGTTTCTCGAGAACCGCCGCCAGGCGATCGAGTCGGGCGAAGGCATCGACTGGTCGACGGCCGAGGCGCTGGCCTTCGGCGCCATTCTGCTCGACGGCAATCCGGTTCGACTGTCTGGTCAGGATTCGGAGCGCGGCACGTTTTCGCAACGCCACTCCGTGCTCTACGACCAGCGCGACGAGACACGCTACATCCCGCTCAACAATCTGTCGGCGGCGCAGGCCGGCTTCGAGGTCATCAACTCGATGCTGTCGGAAGAGGCCGTGCTCGGCTTCGAATATGGCTACAGCCTGGCCGAGCCGAAGGCGCTGACGCTTTGGGAAGCACAGTTCGGCGATTTCGCCAACGGCGCCCAGGTGGTGTTCGACCAGTTCATCTCGTCGGGCGAGCGCAAGTGGCTCAGAATGTCGGGGCTCGTCTGCCTGCTGCCGCATGGCTATGAAGGCCAGGGGCCGGAACATTCATCGGCCAGGCTCGAGCGCTTCCTGCAGCTTTGCGCCGAAGACAACATGCAAGTGGCCTACTGCACGACGCCGGCCAACTATTTCCACATCCTGCGCCGGCAGTTGAAGCGGGATTTCCGCAAGCCGCTGATCCTGATGACGCCGAAGTCGCTGCTGCGCCACAAGCGGGCGGTGTCGACGCTGCCGGAGATGTCGGGCGAAAGCGCGTTCCACCGGCTGTTGTGGGACGATGCCCAGCAGCTCCCCGGCCAGGCGATCAAGCTCACCAAGGATTCGAAGATCCGCCGTGTCGTGCTCTGCTCGGGCAAGGTCTATTACGACCTCTACGAGGAGCGCGAGAAGCGCGGCATCAACGACATCTATCTGCTGCGCGTCGAACAGCTCTATCCGTTCCCGGCCAAGGCGCTGATCACCGAACTGTCACGCTTCCGCAACGCCGAGATGGTGTGGTGCCAGGAGGAGCCCAAGAACATGGGCGCCTGGTCGTTCATCGATCCCTATCTGGAATGGGTGCTGGCGCATATCGACGCCAAGCATCAGCGGGTGCGCTATACCGGCCGGCCGGCAGCCGCGTCGCCGGCGACCGGATTGATGTCGAAGCATCTCGCCCAGCTTGCCGCCTTGCTCGAAGACGCGCTCGGCGAATAGAACAGAACCGACAAAAAAACGGACAGGCACAATGGCTACCGAAATCCGCGTCCCCACACTTGGCGAATCCGTCACCGAGGCGACCATCGGCAAATGGTTCAAGAAGGTGGGCGACGCGATCGCCACCGACGAGCCGCTGGTCGAGCTCGAAACCGACAAGGTAACGGTGGAAGTGCCGGCCGCGGCCGCGGGAACGCTCAGCGAGATCGCCGTCAAGGAAGGCGAGACGGTCGAGGTCGGCGCTTTGCTCGGCATGATTTCGGCGGGCGACGGCGCAAAAGCGGCAGCACCCGCTAAGGCGTCAACTTCCGAACCGAGGCAGGACGCGGTATCGCAAGCCTCGGCACCGACCGCCGCATCAACCGTCAAGCAAGCCGCGGCCGAGACCGCCAAGATCGCTGGCGATGCCGGGCCGATCGAGGCGCGCACGATGCCGCCGGCGCCAGCGGCGGCGAAGCTGCTGGCCGAGAGCAATCTCGCCGTCGACCAGGTCTCGGGTTCCGGCAAACGCGGCCAGGTGCTGAAGGGCGACGTGCTCGACGCAATCGCCAGGGGCGCGCCGTCGCAACCGGCCGAGACGCCGAAGGCGCCTGCACCGGTCGCTGCCCGTGCGCCGTCCTCGGCCGATGACGCGTCGCGCGAAGAGCGCGTGCGCATGACCAAGCTGCGGCAGACCATCGCGCGCCGCCTCAAGGAAGCGCAGTCGACCGCCGCCATGCTGACCACCTTCAACGAGGTGGACATGAGCGCGGTAATGGCGCTCAGGACCAAATACAAGGATGTGTTCGAGAAGAAGCACGGCGTGAAGCTGGGCTTCATGGGCTTCTTCACCAAGGCCGTCACCCATGCGCTGAAGGAGATCCCTTCGGTCAATGCCGAGATCGACGGCACCGACATCATCTTCAAGAACTACGCCCATATCGGCGTCGCCGTCGGCACGGAAAAAGGCCTTGTCGTGCCAGTGGTACGCGATGCCGACCAGATGTCGATCGCCGAGATCGAGAAGGATATCGGCAGGCTGGGCATCGCCGCGCGTGACGGCAAGCTTTCCGTGGCGGATATGCAAGGAGGCACGTTTACGATTTCCAACGGCGGCGTTTACGGGTCGCTGATGTCGACGCCGATCCTCAACGCGCCGCAGTCCGGCATTCTGGGCATGCACAAGATCCAGGAGCGGCCGGTGGTGGTCGGCGGCCAGATCGTGATCCGGCCGATGATGTATCTGGCGCTCTCCTACGATCACCGCATCGTCGACGGCAAGGAAGCGGTGACCTTCCTGGTCCGCGTCAAGGAAAGCCTGGAGGATCCGGAGCGGCTGGTGCTCGATCTCTAAGGGTCGGTCGAGGTGAGCCGGAGAATGGATCTGCGCCACCGAACGAGCTTCTCTCGTTTGCGCTCCGGATTGTTTTTCACGCTGTGCGTGGCCGGCCTTGCGCTGACGGCATCGACGGCGCACGCTGCCTGCCCGCTCGAGCTCGCCGTCTATGGCGATGCCGAAAGTGCCGCCGAGATCGATTTCAGGCCGACCATGGAATCGGCTGTTGTCACCAACACGTTCAAGATGGTGCTCGACAACAGTGTCGTGCTCGAAGGCATCGTCATGTGGACGGAAGGCGTGGCGCGGCCGCATGGTTCGCTGATGTACAAATGCCCGACAGGCGACGTCACCGGCGACGAACTCGCCGCTTGCACGGTGTGGGAGGGGGTCGTCTACAGTGCTGACGACAAGGGCAACATCGCTCTGCTGCCAGCCGAAGGCGTGGCCGCGCCGAAGACTCTTATCTTTCCCGACCTCGGACCGTCGCTGCAGATGTCGGCCGCCTATGGCACCAACGGGTTTTCGAAAGTGCCGTGGGATGTTTTTTCGTTGAAGGGCTGTCAGGAATGAGCGCGACCAAAAAAGTGCTGCTGGTGACCGGTGGTAGTCGCGGCATCGGCGCGGCCACGTCCAGGCTTGCCGCCAAGGCTGGATACCGTGTTGCGGTCAACTATGCCTCCAATGAGGCTGCGGCCACGGCGCTTGTCGAGGCAATCGCGCAGGCTGGCGGCGAAGCGCTGGCCATCAAGGGCGACGTCGGCAGCGAGGCCGATATTCAGGCGATATTCGAGAGGATCGATCATGCCTTCGGTCCGCTCGATGCGCTCGTCAACAATGCCGGCGTGGTCGACCGGAAGGCGCGTGTCGACGAAATGAGCGGAGCAAGGTTGGAGCGCATGATGCGCATCAACGTCATTGGCTCAATACTGTGTGCCCGCGAAGCGGTGAAGCGCATGTCGACCAGCCATGGCGGCAAGGGCGGCGCTATCGTGAATATCTCCTCGATTGCTGCGAGAATCGGCGGGCCGGGCGAATATGTCGACTACGCCGCCTCGAAGGGCGCGATCGATTCCTTCACTATTGGCCTGGCGCGCGAAGTGGCCGGGGAAAGCATTCGCGTCAACGCGGTCAGTCCAGGCATCATCGACACCGAAATTCACGCCTCCGGCGGACAGCCGGATCGCGTCGAGAGGATGCGTCACCTCGTGCCCATGCAGAGGGCGGGAACCGCCGAAGAGGTCGCCGCGGCAATTCTTTGGCTCCTGTCGGACGGGGCGTCCTTTACGACAGGCGCGAATTTGGAAGTGGGCGGCGGCCGCTAATCCCAGCCAAGGCTGAGTGCCAGACCAGAAGGACAGTATCATGGCTTATGACGTCGTTATCATCGGATCGGGACCGGGCGGCTATGTCTGCGCCATCAAGGCGGCACAGCTCGGCCTGAAGACGGCGGTGATCGAGAAGAACCCGACCTTCGGCGGCACCTGCCTCAATATTGGCTGCATCCCGTCCAAGGCGCTGCTGCATGCCTCCGAGATATTCGCCGAGGCCGGCCATTCCTTCGACACGCTGGGCGTCGAAATCGGCGCACCGAAGCTCAATCTCGGGAAGATGATGGCGCACAAGGACGCGACGGTGGCGTCCAACGTCAATGGCGTCGCCTTCCTGTTCAAGAAGAACAAGATCGACTCGTTTCGCGGCACCGGCAAGGTCCTGTCCGCCGGCAAGGTCTCGGTGACCGGCGAGGACGGCAAGGTCGAGGAGATCGAGACCAGGAACATCGTCATCGCCACCGGCTCCGACGTCGCCGGCATCCCGGGCGTCAAGGTCGATATCGACGAGAAGGTGATCATGTCCTCGACCGGCGCGTTGGCGCTGGACAAGGTGCCGGGCCATCTTGTGGTGGTCGGCGGCGGCGTCATCGGGCTGGAGCTCGGCTCGGTATGGGCGCGGCTCGGCGCGAAGGTCACCGTCGTCGAGTTCCTCGACACCATACTGGGCGGCATGGACGGCGAGGTCGCCAAACAGTTCCAGCGCATGCTGTCCAAGCAAGGCATCGAATTCAGGCTCGGCGCCAAGGTGACCGGTGTCGCCAAGGCCAAGAAGGGTGTCACCGTCACCTTCGAGCCGGTCAAGGGGGGTGCTGCCGAGACCATCGAGGCGGATGCGGTGCTGATCGCGACGGGACGTCGGGCCTATTCGGACAGTCTCGGGCTGAAGGAAGCCGGCGTCGATGTCGACGAGCGCGGCCGGGTCAAGACGGACGGCCATCTCAAGACCAATGTGCCCGGCATCTACGCCATCGGCGACGTCATCGCCGGGCCGATGCTCGCCCACAAGGCCGAGGACGAGGGGGTGGCGGTGGCCGAGACCATCGCCGGCCAGGCCGGCCATGTGAACTACGAGGTGATCCCGAACGTCGTCTACACCAGTCCGGAAATCGCCTCGGTCGGCAAGACCGAGGAAGAGCTGAAGGCGGCCGGCATCGACTATAAGGCCGGCAAGTTTCCGTTCAGCGCCAATGGCCGGGCGCGCGCCATGCTGCATACCGACGGCTTCGTGAAGATCCTGGCGGACAAGCAGAGCGATCGCGTGCTCGGCGTCCACATCGTCGGCTTCGGCGCCGGCGAGATGATCCACGAGGCGGCGGTGCTGATGGAGTTCGGCGGCTCGTCGGAAGATCTTGCCCGCACCTGCCACGCCCATCCGACGATGTCGGAGGCGGTGAAGGAAGCGGCACTGGCGACCTTCTTCAAGCCGATCCATATGTAGGCCGTCCTAGAGCGGTTCAGCTTTTGATAGAATCGCCGAACCGCTCTAAGTCTTTGTTTTTACGCAATTCCGGACGGAAAACCGCTGCGCACTTTTCCTGGAATTGCTCTAAGCTACTCCGGCAGCCATCTGATGGCTCAAAGCAAAACGGCCCGCTTTTCAGCGGGCCGTTCGTATTTGAAGTCAGCAGCCGATCACTGCGCCGGGGCTGGTGCGGGCGCCGGAGCAGGCGCTGGCTCTGCAGGCGCCGGAGCCGGTGCAGGTGCAGGCGCCGGAGCAGGCTCTGCGGGTGCCGGGGCTGGCGCAGGCTCTGCCGGGGCCGGGGCAGGTGCCGGTTCTGCGGGCGCCGGCGCTGGGGCTGGCGTGCTGGCGGCCGGCGGCTCAGCAGGCGCGGGCGTCTCACCGCTTCTTCCAAAAATATAGTAAGCGACAATAGCCAGGATAACGACAACCAGGGCAATCAGCCAGCCGCTGCCGCCGCCACCCGACTTGGGAGGGGGGGTCGGAGTGGTGTACGGGTCGTTTGGATTCGCCATAAAAGTGTCCTCCGTGGATGAAAAGTATCAATCAACACAAATCAACGCGCAATCGTTGAACAGGTTTCACGCTAGGTATCGAAAACGCCGAAAACAGGGCAATCTGCGCCTGGAATCGTTTGTCCGCACGCATTTCCCTCGCAAAATTGGCAATGATCGAGCCAAAACGAGCATTTTCAGCGATCTTGCACCAAGACCGGACCGCCGCCCTCGCGTCCTGATTCGGGAAGGCATCGATCGGAATCATGTCTTCCTGGTCCGCAACTCAACCGTGCAACTCAGTAAACGACGGTCAGGGTTCAGGCGGCCTTGCGGAAATCTTCGACGAGACCTCCCCGTCGGGAGGATGCAGGGCGTCATGAAGGCAGCGAGGGATCGGCCCGGCATGATCGATAACTTGTTGGGGCCGGCGAAAAGTCATTTTCTCGATACGGCGCAGCCCGCCGGACTCGACGGCATGTCGGCGCCGCCGCAAGCCGGGCTCCCGGCGTGCGCCTTGCCGGCCGCGAGCAACGCGACGACGAGAAAAGAGACAAGAAACAGGGCGTTGAGTACCACAAGCAGCTTCAGCGACACAAAAGCCGCGCGGTCGGTAATGGCGATGACGCGTTTCATGGCTCTTTCTAGGCCTAAAAAAGCGGCGAAACGGTTAACCGGCTTATCCAAATTGTCTTGAACGGGGCTCGTTGCGCGTGCGCTGTCCGGACTTTGCAGGCCTGCACGTCGCTCACGCCCGCGGATGGGCGGCTTCGTAGATTTCGAGCAGCCTCGCGGTGTCGACGCCGGTGTAGATCTGCGTCGTCGACAGGCTGGCGTGGCCCAAAAGTTCCTGGATGGTGCGCAGGTCGCCGCCGCGCCCAAGCAGATGCGTGGCGAAGGAATGGCGCAAGGCATGCGGCGTGGCGGTATCGGGCAGATTAAGCGCCGAGCGCAGCTTCGCCATGTCGCGCTGGACGATGGCCGGGTTGAGCGGGCCGCCGCGGGCGCCGCGAAACAGCAGGCCCTTCGGATCGAGATGATAGGGGCAGAGCCGGCGGTATTCGGCGATCGCCCTCAGCGCCACCGGCAGCACCGGAACCAGCCGGGTCTTGCCGCCCTTGCCGGTGACGCGCAGCACGCTATCGCCAGCCGACGACAGATCGGCGCCCGACAATCCGAGCGCCTCGGAAATGCGCAGGCCCGAGCCGTAGAGCAGCGTCAGCACGGCGGCGTTGCGGGCGGCGATCCACGGCTCCTCCGCCAGCTGGCCTTCCACCGAAACGACGTGTTTCGCATCGCTGGCCGTCAGCGGCTTGGGCAGCGACTTCGGCTGCCGTGGCGCGCGCAGTGCCGCAGCGCCCGCCGCATTGACGAGGCCGCGCCGCTCCAGAAAGCGCAGCAACGAACGGATGCCGGCGAGCCCCCGCCCGAGCGTGCGGGCGCCGGCGCCCCCGGCGCGGCGAGCGGCGAGAAAACCGCGGAGATCGGCCGGGCGCAGATCGGCGATATCCGAAATGCCGGGCGAACCGCCGCAATGGCCGGTCAGGAAGTGCAGGAACTGGCGCGTGTCGCGCTCATAGGCCTCCACGGTTTCCGGCGATAGCCGGCGTTCGCGCGCCAGCATCTTCAGCCAGGTTTCGCGGGCCGCCTGAAGGTCTGGTTTGGCTGGAATAAGAAATTCCTGCATTGGCTCTTTCGATATTCCGTTCTTCCAATTCGTTCTTCCAATTCTGGGCCATCTTCCGGCAGCCGGGTTAGGAAGCGGTGAAGAGCCGCGTCATTGAAATGACAAGAGGCTGGAGCTAGAGCAAGGCCAAAGGATTTTTCCACCGATGACCAAACCACAAAACCCCGTCCAGATGGCCGTGATCGGCGCCGCCCACGGCATCAAGGGCGAATTGCGCGTGAAAACCTTTACCGGCGATCCGTTGGCGCTAGCCGACTATGGGCCGCTCTACGCCAGGGACGGCCGCGCCTTCCAGATCGTCGACATCAGGCCGGCCAACACGGTCGTCGTGGTGCGCTTCAAGGGCATCAGCGACCGCAACGCCGCCGAGGCGCTTGCCGGCACGGAATTGTTCGTCGACCGCTCGATGCTGCCGGACGATGGCGAAGAGGACGAATTCTATCATGCTGATCTCGTCGGGCTGGCGGTCCGGGACGATACCGGTGCTGACATCGGCAAGGTCGTGGCCGTGCATAATTTCGGTGGCGGCGACATTCTCGATGTGATGCTTGGCGAGCGCAAAGGCGTGCTGATCCCGTTCACGCAGGCCGCCGTGCCTGACGTGTCTATCAAAGAGGGTTTCGTCCGAATCGATCCGGCGGCGGCGGGACTGGTCGAGGACGAAGACGGCGAGCCTCCCGGTGGCGACGGTTTCGACCCGAAGGGCAGGCCGCGCGGGCCGAAGGACGCCGGGGGCAACCGGTGAGCTTTTCCGCCTCGGTGCTGACGCTCTATCCGGAGATGTTTCCCGGCGCGCTCGGCCTGTCGCTGGCCGGCAGAGCGCTGGAGGCTGGCACGTGGGAGCTGGAAGCAATCCAGATCCGCGATTTCGCCAGCGACCGCCACCGCACCGTCGACGACACACCGGCCGGTGGCGGCGCCGGCATGGTGATGCGCGCCGACGTTTTGGCCAAGGCGATCGACCATGCCTCGCCACCGGGTGATCCACGGCCACGGCTGCTGATGAGTCCGCGTGGAAAACCGCTGACGCAGTCCCGCGTGCGCGAACTGGCCGCCGGGCCGGGCGTCGTCATCGTCTGCGGACGCTTCGAAGGCGTCGACCAGCGGGTGATCGACGCGCGTGGGCTCGAGGAGGTCTCGGTCGGCGACTTCATCCTGTCCGGCGGCGAGCCGGCAGCGCTCGTGCTGCTCGACGCCGTGGTGCGGCTGTTGCCCGGCGTGATGGGCAATGCGGTATCAGGCGATGAAGAGAGTTTTGAAAACGGCCTGCTCGAACATCCGCACTACACGCGCCCGCAGGAATTCGAAGGCCGGCAAATCCCCGAGGTTCTCACCTCGGGCAATCACAAGAAGATCGCCGCATGGCGGCGCGCTGAGTCGGAAAAGCTGACCAGGGAAAGGCGGCCTGACCTGTTAGCCGCTCAGCCCTTGGCAAAATAGTAAAAGGCCAGGAACACGCCGATCCCAACCACGAAGCCGCGCACGGCAATTTGCGGCACGCGCTTGGCGATCCAGACGCCGGCATAGCCGCCCAGCGCGCCGCCCGGTATCATGATGATCGCTTGCGGCCAGGCGATCACGCCGCCGGAGACGAAGACCAGGATGGCTATCGCCGCGATGACCACGGCCAGCATGTTCTTCAGCGCGTTCAGGCGGTGATAGTCGCCGGGCTGGGTGAGGCCGAGCGTTGCCAGCATCATGACGCCCATGCCGGCGCCGAAGAAACCGCCATAGACTGCGGTGGCGAATTGCGCCAGGGAGCCGACCAGCGAACCCACCGCGGCCTCATGCCCCGGCTTGGGTGCCGGCTTCAGCCACGGCCCGGCGGCGAATAGCGCGGTCGCCGCCAGCAGCAGCCATGGCACCAGGACGCGGAACGACGGATTGTCGAGCGCCAGAAGGATGAGCGCACCGGCCAGCGCGCCGAAAGCCGATATGAGGCCGAGCAGCAACGCCGTGCGCCAGAAATGCTTGATGTCGGACCAGTAGGCGAGCGTCGAGGTGATGTAGCCGGGAAACTGTGTCACCGACGAGGTCGCGTTAGCGACGATCGGCGGCAAGCCGACCAGCGTCATGGCGCCGAAGGTTACGAACGTCCCGCCGCCAGCTATCGCGTTGACGGCACCTGAGAGAAAGCCCGCGAAAAAGAGCAGGGCCGCATCGAGAACTGGCATGGGGGTATTGCCGCCGGAGGAAAGTCACGTTTTACCCGCCTTAAAAAGCTTGGGCCTTCGACGCAACCCCTGCTGAAAGATTGCAATGTCGGCCAACGACCAAAAAAGAACACGGCAAAGGCGTGACAAAGCGTCGAAATAGCTGTATGTGCCCGCCCGAACCGGAAGAAAAATCTGCCGGACCCGTCAACAATGGCGGTGTAGTCGCCCCTGCCTGATGTTCTCGCGAACGAAGGGCATAGCCGAGTGGTCAATGGAACTGCAAAGCGAGTGTCGGACGCTCTGACTGTCGGAAGAACAAGAAGTGGATTACTGAGATGGACATCCTCCGTCAGCTCGAGGCCGAACAGGCCGCCAAGATCGAAGCCAAGCGCAAGCTTCCCGAATTCCAGCCCGGCGATACCGTGCGCGTCCAGGTCCGCGTGACCGAAGGCACCCGTACCCGCGTCCAGGCTTATGAGGGTGTCGTCATCGCCCGCGCCGGCGCCGGTTTCCAGGAGAGCTTCACCGTTCGCAAGATTTCCTACGGCGAAGGCGTGGAGCGCGTGTTCCCGGTCTATTCGCCGATGGTCGAGGGCGTCGAGATCGTGCGCCGCGGCAAGGTGCGTCGCGCCAAGCTTTACTACCTGCGCGATCGCCGCGGCAAGTCGGCCCGTATTTCGGAAAACACCGGCGTGCGCGCCCGCAAGCTGAACGATGAGGAGCGCGATGCGCTGAACGCCGAAAAGGCCCGCATCGAGGCCGAGAAGGTGGCCGCCGCGCAGGCGCTGGCCGCCGAGAAGGCAGCCCAGGACGCCGCCGAGAAGAAGGCCGCCGACGAGGCCGCCAAGGCTGCGGAAGCGGCTGTCGCCGAATAAGTTTTTTCAACAACCGTGCTTCGGAAAGGCGGCTTCGGCCGCCTTTTTTGTCCCTGAGGTGACGCGCCGGACGGGGTTTGATCCGCAAGGCACGAATCGTTGCGCAAGCGCTCGGTTGGAAGCATTAGAATCCGTTTTAGCGCAAAGCGGCCCATCGGACCGGCTTGCAAGCCGCTAACGGAAAGCTAAAGTCGGCGCCGGGTTTTCCTGCAAGCCTCGACAATGTCCAGGCTGTTCAAGTTCTTGGGGTGTGTCATGACCAAATCGAAACTGCTGTTGGCCGGCCTGTTGGCTCTGATTCTCGCGCCCGTCGTCGCCCTGGCGCAGGCGCTGCCCGATCTCGGCGGCAAGAAGGTGGTGGTAGTGACGGAGAACGCCTATCCGCCGCTGCAGTTCATCGACGCCAAGACCGGCAAGCAGATCGGTTGGGAATATGACGCGATGAACGAGATCGCCAAGCGGCTGAATTTCCAGGTCGAGTACCAGAACACCTCCTGGGACGCGATGATCCAGGCGGTTTCCGACAACCAGTACAACATCGGCATGACCGGCATCACCATTAAAGACGACCGCAAGCAGAAGGTCGATTTCTCCGACCCTTATATGCGCTCGGAACAGTTCATGCTGGTGCGCGGCGACGAGAAGCGCTTCACCGACGCCAAGACCTTCGGCGCCTTCAAGGATGGGCTGATCGGCGCGCAGGCCGGCACCACGCCCTTCTACACCGCCGTCTACAGCGTGCTCGACGGCAATGAGCAGAACCCGCGCATCAAACTGTTCGAAGCGACGGTGCAGGCGCTGAAGACTGGTGACGTCGATGTCGTTTTGACCGACGGCACTGCCGGCAAGGGCTATGTCGAGGCGTCCAATGGCGGGCTGAAGCTGATCGGCGGACCGCTCGGCACCGAGGATTTCGGCTTTATTTTCCCGAAAGGCTCGGATCTGGTGAAGCCGGTCAATGCGGCGATCGCCGCACTGAAGGCCGACGGCACGCTCGACGCGCTCAACAAGAAATGGTTCCTTGATTACAAGATGGGGCAGTAGCTTCCATTGTTGCGCACGTTGGGTGATGCGCAGGAACTCGCGCTGACTCCGCGCTCGTCCACCCCCCTCTGTCCTGCCGGACATCTCCCCCTCAAGGGGGGAGATTGGCAGCTTCGCTGGCCGCGCTTTTTCTCTAACGTTGGAGATTGGCGAAAGCAGAATGAACAGCCAATCTCCCCCCTTGAGGGGGAGATGTCCGGCAGGACAGAGGGGGGTGCCTTGGCACCATGCCTTCGCGATGTCTGCTTCACCGGCGTCGCCTGATGGCAACGCCCGCGTCTTCCACCTCCAAAACCGACTTTCCCTGGTGGCTTGCCGCGGCGATCGCGCTCGCCGTGGCCGCCGCCATCTTCATCGCCGCAAGCGACCTCTACGCCCAGGTTTTCGCGACCGTCGCCAAGGGCATCGGCATCACTGTCTTCGTCACCGTGGTCGCCTTCGCGCTAGCCTCCGCAATCGGACTCGGCATTGCGCTGATGGGACTGTCGGGGTCGCGCTGGCTGCGCCAGATCGCTCGTTTCTATGTCGAGATCATCCGCGGCGTGCCAATCCTGGTGCTGTTGTTCTGGATCGCGTTTGCTGGCGCGCCAGCTTTCGTCGCGGCATGGAACGCGCTGACCGCGCCGCTGCAAAGCGCCGGCGTCTTCGGCGAGCTGCTGGTGCGAGACGTGTCGCTGCTGTGGCGCGCCATCATGGCGCTGACCATCGGCTACTCGGCCTTCATCTCGGAGGTCTTCCGCGCCGGCATCCAGGCGGTCGAGAAGGGCCAAATCGAGGCGGCGAAGGCGCTGGGGCTGACGCGCACGCAGCGTTTCCGGCTGATCGTCTTTCCGCAGGCGATCCGCACCATCTTGCCGCCGCTCGGCAATGATTTCGTCGCCATGGTCAAGGATTCGTCGCTGGTCTCGGTGCTCGGCGTCGCCGACATCACCCAGATGGGCAAGATCTACGCCGCCGGCTCGTTTCGCTTCTTCGAAACCTATTCGATCGTCGCCTATATCTATCTCATCCTGACGGTTGGCCTGTCGCTGGCCTTGCGGGCGCTGGAGAAGCGGTTGCGCCGCCAGCATGAGGAATAGAAGGCAGGCGAAGACGGCGCTACGATTGACCTGCCCGGTTGCAGAGGAATTGATCCATGAACATCGACAAAGCCAATGCGGCGCTGGAGTCCGTCTATACGGCGGATACACCGGAAGCGCTGGCGCAAGCTTATGCCGCATGGGCTGCGACCTATGACAGCGAAACCGCCTCGCTCGGCTATCTCCTGCCGTTCCTGATCGCCGCCTGGGTGGCGCGCCATGTGCCATCGGGCGAGGGGCCGCTGCTCGACGCCGGCTGCGGCACGGGCCTGTCGGGACCGTCGCTCAAGGCGCTGGGCTATCAGGACATTGCCGGGCTCGACCTGTCGGAGGACATGCTGAAAATCGCCAGCAGCCGGCAGGCCTACAGCGAGTTGAAACAGGCGATGCTCGGCGGTCCGCTGCCTTGGCCCGACGGGTATTTCCGCGCCTTCTTTTCGACCGG
The DNA here is from genome assembly GCF_002284565.1 of Mesorhizobium mediterraneum. Taxonomy (GTDB): domain Bacteria; phylum Pseudomonadota; class Alphaproteobacteria; order Rhizobiales; family Rhizobiaceae; genus Mesorhizobium; species Mesorhizobium mediterraneum. The sequence goes on from NZ_NPKI01000015.1 coordinate 745,257, forward strand.
CGTGTTCACCCTCAGCCACGCGCCGGCTTCCGGCCTGCATGAACTGGTGCGCATCACCCGCAAGGGCGGCCATGCCATCTTCACCGTTCGCGACCAGGTGTTCGAGAGCGGCGGCTTTCGTGACGTTTTTGCCGAGCTGGAGCAGGCGAAGAAATGGCGGCCGGTCGAAGAAAGCCCATGGTTCCGCTGCTATGCCATCGCCGAACCCGAGGCGTTGGTGAAGACGTTTGTGTTTGAAGTGCTTTGAGGGGCGGCACTTTCCCTTCTCCCCCCTGTGGGAGAAGGTGGCCGAGCGAAGCTCGGTCGGATGAGGGGTGTTCCAGCTTGGCAACGACAGCGATCCGTCCAGCACCCCTCAACCGTCTCGGCGCTGCGCGCCGATCCACCTTCTCCCACAAGGGGAGAAGGGGAAGCCGCGCCACACCCTACCAATTGCCGAAAACCCAAAACATTGATATGAGCCACGCCATGGAACAGCTTTTTGGCGATCCGGCCTACAAGGGCTTCGTGCTGCAGGATAGAAAACGCCTGCCGTCGCGATTCTCCGCGCGCGTTTCCGGCGCTCTGACCAGCCGACTTCGCTAGGCCGTGTTCGCCGGCTAGCCGGCGCTTGTCCTTCCCATTTTCATATCGACGGATTTACGCACATGAGCGCACCGCGCACCCTCTACGACAAGATATTCGACGACCATGTCGTCGACCGCCAGGACGACGGCACCTGCCTGCTCTATATCGACCGCCACCTCGTCCATGAAGTGACCAGCCCGCAAGCCTTCGAAGGCCTGCGCATGACCGGCAGAAAGGTCCGCCATCCTGAAAAGACGCTGGCCGTGGTCGACCACAATGTGTCGACCTCGCCCGAGCGCAAGTTCGGCATCAAGAACGAGGAAAGCCGCATCCAGGTCGAGGCGCTGGCCAAGAATGCCAAGGATTTTGGCGTCGAATATTATTCCGAAAAGGACATCCGCCAGGGCATCGTCCACATCATCGGCCCCGAGCAGGGCTTTACTCTGCCCGGCATGACCATCGTCTGCGGTGACAGCCACACCTCGACGCACGGCGCTTTCGGTGCTTTGGCGCATGGCATCGGCACCTCGGAAGTCGAGCATGTGCTGGCCACGCAGACGCTGATCCAGCGCAAGGCCAAGAACATGCTGGTGCGCGTCGACGGCGTGCTGCCGGAAGGCGTCACCGCCAAGGACATCATTTTGGCGATCATCGGCGAGATCGGCACTGCCGGCGGCACCGGCTATGTCATCGAATATGCCGGCGAGGCGATCCGGGCGCTGTCCATGGAAGGCCGCATGACCATCTGCAACATGTCGATCGAGGGCGGCGCCCGGGCCGGCCTGATCGCGCCCGACGAGACGACCTTCGCCTATGTCAAAGACAAGCCGCGCGCTCCCAAGGGCGAGGCGTGGGACGCCGCGCTTACCTACTGGAAGACGCTGCAGTCCGACGAAGGCGCGCATTTCGACAAGGTGGTCGTGCTCGACGCGGCGAAATTGCCGCCGATCGTCTCCTGGGGCTCTTCGCCCGAGGACGTCGTCTCGGTCCAGGGCATCGTGCCGAACCCCGACGATATCGCCGACGAAAACAAGCGCACCTCGAAGCAGCGCGCGCTCGACTACATGGGCCTGACGCCAGGCACCAAGATCACCGACATAGCGCTCGACCGCGTCTTTATCGGCTCCTGCACCAACGGTCGCATCGAGGATTTGCGCGCCGTCGCCAAGGTGGTCGAGGGCAAAAAAGTCAGCCCGCATGTCGATGCGATGATCGTGCCGGGGTCAGGCCTGGTGAAGGAGCAGGCGGAGGCCGAAGGTCTCGACAAGATCTTCCTCGCCGCCGGCTTCGATTGGCGCGAGCCGGGCTGCTCGATGTGCCTTGCCATGAACGACGACCGCCTGAAGCCGCATGAGCGCTGCGCCTCGACCTCGAACCGCAATTTCGAGGGCCGCCAGGGCTTCAAGGGCCGCACCCATCTGGTGTCGCCGGCCATGGCGGCAGCAGCGGCGATCGCCGGCCACTTCGTCGATATCCGTGAGTGGAAATAGATTCAGGCGTGAGTGGAAATAACTCGGGCCGCCACAGTTGAGTGCATGCCAGAACCCGAACCGCGATGCGGTTCGGGTTTTCTTCACGCCGGGCGCCTTACGAACTCATGGAATTGCTCACGCCGGCCGGGTTGCTCCGCAGCGACTACGAGTGCCAGCTGACGTTCGTCGAAGAGCTTGAACCATTCGTCCCATTCGACCAGCTCGTAGCCGCCCGCATTGACCGGACGTTCGCCCAGATCTTGGTCCTGATAAGCGTGCTGGCCGAAGACCAGCCTCAGCATGGCTTGCGTTCCCGTTTCGGGCGACACGTCGACGATTGCCGGAAATCCGGCGCGCGCCGCGACCCATGAGCGAATTGCTTCGTGATCAGTCAGCATGATCGTATCGGCCATGAAGCGTCTCCATCGATTGCTGCTGGAAAACGCCGATCGCGGTTTCAAGTTCCGCGCATCAGCTTCATGGGCGACCCGGCGCATATTCGACTTTGCTCAACGGCTTGCTTGGACTTAACCGCTTGTTTGGGCTTCCGCCCTAAGGTCTTCCCTGGCGGAAGCGTGGGGGTCACGGTCCTTTGGACACCGGTTTGCTGGTAGCGTTGCTCAATCCGACGATCGCGCTTGCGCTCGGCGCGGTGTTTCTCGTGCTGTGGTTCTACCAGCGCCACCGCCCCTATCTGGCTGTGCTCGCCGCCAGCTACTCGCTCTCGGCGGCGGGGTTCCTGTTGCAGTACTTCACCCTGCCCGTCGGCATGGCGCCGACCAAGCTGCTCTCCAATACATGCTTCACCTTTGCCGCCTGCTGCCTCTGCAGCGCGATCGTGGCACGCTATGGGCGGCGCGTGCCCTATGTCGGGATCGGCGTTCTGGCGGGCGGCGGCCTGACCGCATTCTGCTGGTTCCTGTTCGTTCAGCCAGACCTCACTTGGCGGATCCTGGCGATGAATTTTGGCTTCGGCGGCCTCAGCCTGCTTGTGGCGGCCGAACTGCGCCCGGTGCGCGGCAGGGGTCCGACCGAAATGATCCTGTTCGTGCTGTCGCTGCTTTCCGGCCTGAATTTCTTCGTGCGGACACTGGCCGTCATCGTCGCGCACGGACCCTTCACCAGCTATGACGGCTTTTACGCCTCGTCCTACTGGACGACGGCGTTGCTGTCGCATGCGCTGCTGTCGCTGCTCATCGCGCTTTGCCTGTTCTGCGCGGCGGCGCTCGATGTGATGAAGGCGCTGAAGGCCGAGGCGTATACCGATCCGCTGTCGGGCCTGCTCAACCGCCGCGGCTTCGAGGAGCGCGCCAGGCTTCTCCTGCTTCACTGCGCCACCGCCAAAATGCCGGTCGCGCTGGTGCTCGCCGACCTCGATCATTTCAAGGCGCTCAACGACCTTCACGGGCATGCGGCGGGCGATCGCGTGATCGCCGACTTCGCCGCCAAGCTTCTATCGGCTGCCGGCACGGGCGGCGTCGCCGGCCGTATCGGTGGCGAGGAGTTCGCCGTGCTTTTGCCGCTGAGCGACCTCGGCGCGGCAAGGCTGTTTGCCGAAGCCATTCGCACGCTCTATTCGGCGGGCAGCGTCGACGGGCTTCCGCCCGGCACAAGAGTGACCGCGAGCTTCGGTGTGACGGCTCGCACCGGCGACGAAGGACTTGAGCCGCTGATGCGCCGCGCCGACGAGGCGCTCTACAAAGCCAAAGGGAATGGCCGCGACAGCGTGCGGCTATCTTATGAACGGTCGGCCTATGAACAGCCGGAATCGGTATCCGTCGTGGAACCGCTCAAAGCCGGCTGATCATACGCGCTTGGGTTCGCATTAACGTCTTTTTCGCCCGTCCGTGATTTGCTTTCGCAGGGAGTGCGAAAATCACATGGGCGGCGCAGGCTTCATCCTTGCAATCAACCTGTTCGTTGCCGGCCTGCTGGCCGCAGCCTTCATGACGATCGCGTTCTACGATGTAGGGCGTGTGTCGGCACGCTGGCTGGCCCTCGGCTATCTGCTCGGCGTGGGCTATTACATCGTCGAATTCAGCATTCCGGTCTTCGACAATGCGCGACCTGCGGTCGTTACGGCTTTCGCCGTTTTCCTCGGCGCCACCATCGTCTTCAATGCTGGGCTCGCCCATAAATACGGCGTGGCGACGCCTTGGCGTCCGATGCTTCTCTTCCTACTTGCAGCCACCGTCACAGTGTATTTCGTGCAGGATCTGCCACGTCAGTCGCTCGCCCGCATGATGGCCTACCAGCTCCCCTATGCGGCCATGCAGTTCGTCGGCCTCGGCATCGTCTGGTCGTCCAGGCAAAAACGCGACCGGCTCGACCGTGTGCTCATGGCCGTTCTGGCGGCCAGCGCCCTGCAATTCGTGAGCAAGCCGTTCATCGCCCACGCTCTGGGTGGCTGGGGCGTCAATCCGCAGGCCTATATGCGGAGCGACTACGCTCTGGTGTCGCAATCGCTTGGCACTGTATTCGCCATGGCAATCGCGCTTCTTGTTCTGATCATCCTGGTCCGCGATGTGCTCGCCGAGGCGACGTCGAAGTCGGAGACGGACACGCTTTCAAGGTTGTTCAACCGGGGCGGCTTCGAACGTCACGCGGAGCTCGCGATGCGCGACGCCGTGCGCAAGGGCGTCCCGGTCGCCCTGGTCATCGCCGACCTCGATCATTTCAAGAGCGTCAACGATAGTTTCGGCCATGCGTCCGGTGACCGGGTCATCGGGACCTTTGCTGGTTTCCTGCGTGACGCCGCCGCCGACCATCACGTCGCCGGCCGCATCGGCGGAGAAGAGTTCGCCATCATACTGCCGGGGACCAACCTCGCCGCGGCGCGGCTCCTTGCCGAAGGGACACGCAGCGCTTTCGGTGCCTTGCCGATCGACTGCCTGCCGGCGGACCATCGGTGCACCGCCAGCTTCGGCGTTGCCGAGCTTCAACCGGGCGAGGGTTTCGCCGATCTCATGCGGCGCGCGGACGAAGCGCTTTACCAAGCCAAGCGCGGCGGGCGCGATCGCGTGCGTATTGCGTTAGAGCCAGCCCTGCAGACCCCGGTGGCGACGCCTGACAGAATCAGCGGCAGGGGCTGAGTTCGGGCATCTCGCCGTCGGAAAGGCCGTACATGTAGCTGCGGCCTTTCACGAAAACCGGTGGCCTGTAACAGTCGCGGCTGCTGACGTCATCCGCTTCGTTTTCATAGATTTTGGGCTGACCGGCGCCGGTGTAGTCCGACAGTTCCTTGGCCAGGTTGCCCTCGCCAACGAGGATGCGCTTGTAGCCGGCGGCGCTCTCGATGACCAGATTTCCGAAGGAATCGGCGTAGACGCGGTCGCGCGTCCCGGCGAGTGCCGGTGCTGCGAAGCCGATGGCCACCGCCATCAAGATGAGCGCCGAAAGGCGCGATCTGCCTGAGTTCGAACGCATGGCGTCCTCCATTTGTCAGAGGCGAACTTCCTCTGACTCGGAAATTAACCTTTTATTAACCTTTGTTAAGAGGCTAGCCCTGCTAGCCGTCAGGTCTCGGCAAACATGGTTAATATCCGGCGCCTGGGCGGCCGCGGTCATCTTTCGGCCATGCTTGCCCGCACCATCGCGCCCGGTGTCGGGTGATCTTGGCAAGCATCGCGGCTGGTTTGATGCGTAGGGAGACAGCATATGGCGTTACGCCGGACGTTTCGGGTGACGCTTGCCCTTTTTTCATTGCTGATCACTGCTGCCTGCGTGTCGCAGACCAATGCGCCGAAGGCCGGCACGACCGATTTGACGGCACCGCAGCCGCGCACCGCTACCTACAATTGCGCCGATGGCACCAGGATCACCATCGAAAACCTCGGCACATCGGTGCGCGTGCTTGGCCCAGACGGCGCCAGCGAGGAACTGCCGGCCTCGCCGGCCAATCAAAGCAGCCGCTTCGGCGAGGCGCATGACGCAATCGTGATCGACGGGCGCGATGCGCTGGTGATGAAGGGCGGTAAGACGCCGCTGACCTGTAAGCGTTAATCAGTTTACCGCACTGCAGCGAACATAGCGCCGGCTTTGGGTCGTGCCCTAATCGATTGAAGCAAAGACCGCCCCTTTTGTCAGACTAAATTACGTTTTCGAAACGGTTTTCTGGCTTTGACGCGGTGCAAAAAGAGCATTAGAAACCGGCTGTCCGAAGTCGCAACCGGAAGCGGTAACGCCGCATTTCCACCTGGGGCTCCAGAGACGCCGAACTGGGGGAGCCATGAGCAAATCACCAGCCACCCGCGAATTTGCCGGACGTGAACGGCCGCTTTCGCCGCATCTGACCGTCTATCGGCCGCCGATCACGATGACGATGTCGATCATCCATCGCATCACCGGCGGGGCGCTCTATTTCGGCACGCTGCTGGTCGCCCTGTGGCTGATGGCGGCGGCGAGCTCGCAATCCACCTTCGATGCCGTCAACTGGGCCTTCGGCTCGTGGCTGGGGCGGCTGGTGCTGTTCGGCTATACCTGGGCGCTGATGCACCACATGCTGGGCGGCGTGCGCCATCTGATCTGGGACACCGGGGCAGGTCTTGAAAAGGACACCGCCTCCAGGATCGCCTGGGCGACGCTGGCCGGCTCGATCGTGCTGACGCTGCTGATCTGGGTCGCCGGCTATATGGCGCGGGGAGCCTGATCGTGAGCCACCACAACACCGACATGCGCACGCCGCTGGCGAAGGTCCGCGGCCTCGGCTCCGCCCGCGAGGGCACGGAGCATTTCTGGCGCCAGCGCCTGACGGCGATCGCCAACATCCCGCTGATCCTGTTCTTCGTAGGCTTCCTGATCGCGTTGAATGGCGCCGGCTATGTGGAGGTGCGCGCCGCACTTGCCAACCCGTTCGTGGCGCTGGTCCTGGCCCTGGTGCTCTTGTCCGGGCTTTATCATATGCGGCTCGGCATGCAGGCGATCATCGAGGACTATGTCCATGGCGAGGGCATGAGGCTGGCGCTGCTCGCGCTCAACACATTCTTTCCCGTGGTGGTTGGCGTCGCCTCGATCTTCGCCCTGCTCAAACTGGCATTTGGAGGCTGAAATTTTGGCCAAGGACGCGAAAAACGCCAACACGGCGTCCGCCTATACCTATGTCGACCACAAGTTCGACGTGGTGGTCGTCGGCGCCGGCGGTGCCGGCCTGCGCGCCACGCTCGGCATGGCCGAACAGGGCCTGCGCACCGCCTGCATCACCAAGGTGTTCCCGACGCGATCGCATACGGTGGCAGCGCAGGGCGGCATCGCCGCCTCGCTCGCCAATATGGGCCCCGACAACTGGCAGTGGCATCTCTTCGACACGGTCAAGGGCTCGGATTGGCTCGGTGACACCGACGCACAGGAATACATGGTGCGCGAGGCGCCGGCGGCGGTCTACGAGCTTGAGCATTACGGCGTCCCCTTCAGCCGCACGGAGGACGGGAAAATCTACCAGCGGCCATTCGGCGGCATGATGATGAATTTCGGCGAGGGACCGCCGGTGCAGCGCACCTGTGCCGCCGCCGACCGCACCGGCCACGCCATGCTGCACACGCTCTACGGCCAGTCGCTGAAGCACAACGCGCAGTTCTTCATCGAGTATTTCGCGCTCGACCTGATCATGGAGCCGGACGGCACCTGCACCGGCGTCGTTGCCTGGAACCTCGACGACGGCACCATCCATCGGTTTTCGGCAAAAATGGTGGTGCTGGCGACCGGCGGCTATGGCCGCGCCTATTTCTCGGCGACCTCGGCGCATACCTGCACCGGCGACGGCGGCGGCATGGCAGCGCGGGCCGGGCTGGCGCTGCAGGACATGGAGTTCGTGCAGTTCCATCCGACCGGCATCTACGGCGCCGGCTGCCTGATCACCGAAGGCGCGCGCGGCGAGGGCGGCTATCTCGTCAACTCCGAGGGCGAGCGCTTCATGGAGCGCTATGCGCCATCGGCCAAGGACCTTGCCTCGCGCGACGTCGTCTCGCGCTGCATGACGCTGGAGATCCGCGAAGGCCGCGGCGTTGGACCGAAGAAGGACCATATTTTTCTCCATCTCGACCACCTTGATCCGGCCGTTTTGCATGAGAGACTTCCGGGTATTTCGGAATCGGCAAAAATCTTTGCCGGCGTCGACCTGACCAAGGAGCCGATCCCGGTGCTGCCGACGGTCCACTACAATATGGGCGGCGTGCCGACCAATTACTGGGGCGAGGTGCTCAATCCCACTGCCTTGAACCCGGACCAGGTGTCGCCCGGGCTGATGGCGGTCGGCGAGGCGGGCTGCGCCTCCGTCCATGGCGCCAACCGGCTGGGCTCGAATTCGCTGATCGATTTGGTGGTGTTCGGCCGCGCGGCGGCGATCCGGGCCGGCCAAGTGATCGACCGCAACGCGGCGATCCCTTCGCCCAACGAAGCCTCGGTCGAGAAGATCATGGATCGCTTCGACCGGCTGCGTCATGCCAACGGCTCGACGCCGACGGCGGTCTTGCGCGAAAAGATGCAGAAGGCGATGCAGGATGATGCGGCGGTGTTCCGCACGCAGGAATCGCTGGAAAGCGGCTGCAAGCGCATTTCGCAGATCTGGGGCGAGCTCAAGGACGTAAAAGTGTTCGACCGCTCGATGATCTGGAACTCCGACCTGGTCGAGACGCTGGAGCTGGAAAATCTGATGGCCAACGCCATCACCACGGTCTACGGCGCCGAGGCGCGCAAGGAGAGCCGCGGCGCGCATGCGCGGGAGGATTTTTCGGCTCGCGATGATGCGAACTGGCGCAAGCATACGCTGTCCCGGCTCAGCGAGGCCGGAAAGGTGACGCTCATCTACCGGCCGGTGCACACTGATACGCTGCTCAAGGAAGCAGACGGCGGCATCAACCCGGCCAAGATCGCGCCGAAGGCCAGGGTGTATTGACGATGGCGCTGGCGGTCTCAGGATATTCCGGCACGCCCCTTCCGGCCAAGCTCGGCCTGAAGGACGAGATGATTGCGGCCTTCATCGCGAAGGTGTCCGCCGTGAACGGGATCTGGTCCGGGCTGAAGCTCGTCATCCGAAAGGACCTGAGGTAATGGTCGAACTGACGCTTCCGAAAAACTCGAAGATCAAGGCCGGAAAAACCTGGCCGAAGCCGGAGAATGCTACCAATCTGCGCGAATACCGCATCTACCGCTGGTCGCCGGACGATGACGAAAACCCGCGCATGGACACTTATTTCGTCGATATGGACGATTGCGGTCCGATGGTGCTCGACGCGCTGCTCTGGATCAAGAACAAGATCGACCCGACGCTGACCTTGCGCCGCTCCTGCCGCGAAGGCATTTGCGGCTCCTGCGCCATGAACATCGACGGCTCCAACACGCTCGCCTGCACCAAGGGCTGCGACGACATCTCCGGCGCGATCAAGGTCTATCCGCTGCCGCATATGCAGGTGGTCAAGGATCTGGTGCCCGACCTCACCAATTTCTACGCCCAGCACGCCTCGATCGAACCGTGGCTGAAAACTGTGTCGCCCGAGCCGGCCAAGGAATGGCTGCAGAGCCATGAGGACCGCGAAAAGCTCGACGGGCTCTACGAGTGCATCCTTTGCGCCTGCTGCTCGACCTCCTGTCCGAGCTACTGGTGGAACGGCGACCGCTATCTCGGGCCGGCGACACTGCTTCAGGCCTATCGCTGGCTGATCGATTCCCGGGACGAGGCTACGGGCGAACGGCTCGACAATCTCGAAGACCCGTTCCGGCTCTATCGCTGCCACACCATCATGAACTGCGCCCAGACCTGCCCCAAGGGGCTCAACCCGGCCAAGGCGATCGCCGAGATCAAGAAGATGATGGTGGAGAGAAGGGTGTAGACGGACGGGTGCCGTCGAGATCGTGTCGTCTGTAGCGATCCTTCGCGCCCCCCTCTGTCCTGCCGGACATCTCCCCCACGAGGGGGGAGATCGGCCGTCACGCCGACTTTCGCCAATCATCAGCGTTGCAGAAGTGAGCAGAGCGCTGAAGCTGTCAATCTCCCCCCAAGTGGGGGAGATGTCCGGCAGGACAGAGGGGGGCGCTGTCCCGCCAGCTTCAAAAGGATAGCCGATCTATGACTGACTCTGACTTTCCCATCCTTTCTCCCGTCGAAGCGCGCGTGCTCGGTTGTCTGATCGAAAAGAAGGAGCTGACACCTGATATCTACCCGCTGACGCTCAATGCAGCACTTGCCGCTGCCAACCAGAAGACGGCGCGCGAGCCGGTGATGTCGGTCGAGCTTGGCGAAGTAAGACGAGCGCTTGGCCAGCTGGAGCACAAGGGCCTGGTCAGGCAGGTCTTTGCCTCGCGCGTCGAGCGCCACGAACATATCGTCGCGCAGCGCTTTTCGCTGACCTCGGCGCAGATCGCGCTGCTTGGCCTGCTGTTGCTGCGCGGTCCGCAGACCGCTTATGAATTGCTGGCGCGGAGCGAGCGCATGGCGCGGTTACCCTCCATCGACGAGCTTCGCAGCAATCTCGACCTGTTGATCGGCCGCAAGCCGCCGCTCGTTCAGCAGATCGATCGTGGACCCGGCCAGCGTGAGGACCGCTATGTGCATCTCTTGAGCGGAGTGCCGCAGATTGCAGCCGTCGCCTCACGTCCGGCGCAATCAGCCACCTCGTCAGCCTCCGATCTCGAGGCGCGAATGCAAGCTCTCGAGGAGGAGGTCGCGACGCTGCGCGCGCGCATCGACGCGCTGACTGGCGAAGGACAGTAGCGCAGTAGGCTCAATTGTGTTTCCAGATTGAATTTGCCCTCACGCTTACCTTCGAGGCGTTGGCGCTGCCCCTCACCCGCCTGCCGGCGACCTCTCCCCGTATAGTGACGGGGAGAGGGACGCTCTGATCGACGGTTTCGCCACATAGTCAGCGTTGCAACAAGGGCGCCGCGGCTGCGGCCCGCCTCTTTCTCCCCGTCACTATACGGGGAGAAATGCCCGGCAGGGCAATGAGGGGCGGAGCCGACGTCAACAATTGATGGTCTCCAACCCAAGCTGGAGGAGACGGTCACATGTGGGAAGCGGCCGCTCAGCCGAGCTTGGCGTCGAGCGACACGTTTATGGCGCCGAGCGCCTTCGATACCGGACACCCGGCCTTGGCCTGTTCGGCCAACTCCTTGAACTTGGCGGCATCGATGCCCGGCACCTTGCCGACCACCGTGAGAGCGCTGCCTGTGATCCCCGTGCCGGGAATCAGCGTCACCACCGCCTTGGCGTCGAGTTCGTCGGCGGGGGTGCCGTTCTCGGCCAGGAAGTGAGAGAACTGCATGGCGAAGCAGCCGGCATGCGCCGCAGCGATCAACTCCTCCGGATTGGTGCCGGACTTGCCGCTCTCGTCCTCGAAACGTGCCTTGAACGAATAGGGCGTGCCCTTCAGGGTCCCGCTCTGGGTGTCGAGCGTGCCCTTGCCCTCCTTCAGATTGCCTTTCCAGACGGCGTTTGCGGTGCGGTCCATGAAATTCTCCTTGATTGTCCGGATTGCGCCGGCCCGGCGCCAGCGTTCTTCAAGACTATAGCGCGGGCGCGGGCGAAGACCACCGCGCTCTTTGCGCAGTCGCGCAAAATTGGCGGCGGCGGCTGAATTTTTCTTGAAAAAAAACACGTGCAAGAATGTCGACTTCGATCGGCCTCGACCGTCCTGCGGGCGGTCACGGATTTCGCGGCCGGATGGAGGTTCACATGGATGGCTTGTTTTTTGCACTGTGGAAGGGCTCGGGCCGCAAGCCCAAACGACGGGAAGATTACGGGCTACATCCGCCGCCTTCCGGTTTCGGCCGGCTTCTGGCGGCGGTTGCCATCATCGGGGTCGCGGCAAGCGTTCTCGATCACATGGCGGCACGCAAAGGCGCCGCTGACGCCGTGGCCGCATCCTATGGTTCGTCACCACAAGGGAGCTGGAAATGAAATATGTCCTGCTGGTCTACGGTGAGGAAAAAGACCTCTACGCGCTCACTCCGGAGGGATCGGCAAAGCTCGACGCCGATTCGCTGGCCTATGACAGGTCATTGGATCAGCAAGGCAAGCTGATCATCGCGCAGGCGCTGCAATCGGTGAAGACCTCAAAGACCGTGCGCCGGCGCAAGGGCAAGCGGCTGATCACCGATGGCCCTTTCGCCGAGACCAAGGAGCAATTGCTCGGCTTCGTCATGATCGAGGCCGGGGACATCGACGAGGCGCTGGAGATTGCCGGCGGCATTCCGCTGGCGGAAATCGGCACGATCGAGGTCAGGGCGATCTACGAGGTGCCGGGGTCCTAGACAACCATCTGCCCCCGGCGGTGCCGCCCTGACCCGGATTCTTCTGCCGGCGCAACTTTTGCGTGTTGAAGCGGGACAGCACTTCTCCTATCGTCGCTGCGGTTGGGGGATTTCTGCATGCCGTTCTTGATTGCTATCCTTGGCGTGTTGGGCGCGGCAGCATTCTGGTGGTACCGGATGAAGGCTATGAACGATGCGGCGCGCGAGGTCGCGGACGTCGTCGGGCGGGTGCAAGGGAACATTCGGCGCAAGAGACTGCGTAACCAGGCGGCGCTCTCACCGCTGACGGCGATCGACGATCCGGTCGTGGCGGCCGCGACGCTGATCACTGCGATCGTCTCCGAGAACGGCCCTGTCCTGCCGCAGCGCGAAGCTGCCATTCGATCGGTGATTTCGGAGATTGCGGACGAGAAGAAGACCGATGAGGCTGTGGTCTATGCCAAATGGGCGGCGTCACAGATCGACGATGCCACGATCGTCATCGACAAGCTGGCGCCATTTCTGCGCGAGCGCCTGGATGTGACTGAGCGAAACGATTTGCTGCAGATGATGAACCGCGCAGCGCAGGCTGGTGAGCAGCCCCTGCAGATATCCGATCAGCGGATGCTGCGGCTGCGCCAGAAGCTGGGCTTCGAAGTCAACTGAACGAAATTGCCTGATGCTCAATATGGTTTGCCGCCCCTTCCGGGCGCTAGATCGCCTCGCCCTTGAGCAGTTTCGGTGTGTCGCCGGACAGTCCGGACGCCTGGCGGATAAAGAAATCCTTCAGCCGCGGCATGCGTTCGACGAGGCCGAGGCCGACGTCGCGGACGGCGCGCAGCGGGCCGATGTCATTGGAAAACAGCCGGTTCAGGACATCGGTGGTGATGCCCATTTGCAGCGTGTCGAAGCGCCGCCACTGCTGGTAGCGTTCGAGAACGTCGAGCGCGCCAATATCCTGGCCGAGCCGGTCGGCCTCGACCACCACTTCAGCCAGTGCCGCCACGTCCTTGAAGCCGAGATTGAGGCCCTGGCCGGCGATTGGATGGATGCCATGGGCGGCGTCGCCGGCGAGCGCAATACGCGGCGCGACGAAGGCGCGGGCAAGCGTCAGGCCGAGCGGCCAAGCGCGTGGCTTGTCGGCGACATGGATTTCGCCGAGCTTTAGGCCAAAGCGCTGTTCCAGCTCATGCTCGAAGACGAGATCGTCGCCGGCGACCAGTTTTTCGGCATCTTCCGAGCGCTCGACCCAGACGATCGACGAGCGGTTGGTCCCGTCCTTGTCCGGCTTGAGCGGCAGCGTGGCGAAGGGGCCGGCCGGCAAGAAGTGCTCCTCGGCGCGGCCATTGTGGGGCCGTTCATGCGCGACGGTGCAGACGATGCCGGACTGGCCATACTCCCATTTCACCGTCTTGATGCCGGCCATGTCGCGCAGCTTCGAGTTGACGCCGTCGGCAGCGATCAGCAGCCGCGCCTTCAGCGTCGCGCCGTCGGCAAGATGCACGGTGATACCGGCGCCGTTGACGTCGAAGGCACTGACTGCGACGCCTTCGATGATGTCGATGCCGAGTTTTTCAGCGCGCCGGCGCAAGGCGCCGTTCAAATCCCTGTTGGCGACCATATGCGCAAAGGCTTCGCCGGGTGCGACTTCGCCATCGAAGGTGAGAAACACCGGGCGCACCGGATCGGAAGTGCGCGAATCGGTGACGATCATTTCGGTGATCGCCTGCGCCTCCGGCGCGATTTCGGCCCAGACGCCGAGCTGGTCGAGCATGCGGCAAGCGGCAGCGGCGATGGCCGAGGCGCGGCCGTCCTTTTGCCAGACGCCGGCGGGCGCGGCGTCGACGACAGCGACGGCGAGGCTCGGCCGCGCCTGTTTCAACGACACGGCGGCGGCAAGGCCGACGTAGCCGGCGCCGGCAACCAGAATGTCGAGCGAAGTTCGGTTTTTTGCATCCGCCTTGCGGTCCACCATGGCAAATTCCTTTCCGGCCAAATTTCTTTCCGGCCTTGACTGCCCGTCATTCCTGTCGGAAACCGCCATAACACTTCTGCGGCTGGACGAAGTTCGAAATCAAAACGACAGGGCGCGAAACATGACGGCGGCCATGGACGAGCTTCTCAGCATTCTCGACCTCGAGCAGCTGGAACACAACCTGTACCGTGGTCGCAGCCCCAAGCTCGACTGGCAGCGTATCTTCGGCGGCCAGACCATCGCCCAGGCGCTGGTCGCCGCCCAGCGAACGGTGGAGCCCGAACGCCACGTGCATTCGCTGCATGGCTATTTCATGCGGCCCGGCGACACCAAGGTGCCGATCATCTACCAGGTCGACCGCATCCGCGATGGCGGCTCCTTCACCACGCGGCGTGTCGTGGCGGTCCAGCACGGCCAGGCGATCTTTTCGCTGGAAGCCTCGTTCCAGCAGGACGAAGTCGGGCTCGAGCATCAGGTGCCGATGCCGCAGGACGTGCCGGCGCCCGACACATTGCTGTCGCAGCGCGAATTGATCGGCAAGTTCGGCGAGGCCGTCCCAGACGGCATCAGGCGCTACTGGGAGCGTGACCGGCCGATCGAGATGAAACCGGTGATGCTGGAGCATTACACCAGCCGGGAAAAGCTGGAGCCGAAGCAGAACATCTGGATCCGCACGACCGGTCCGGTTCCGGCCGATCGCGCCACGCAGGCGGCCGTGCTTGCCTATCTTTCCGATATGACGCTGCTCGACACCTCGACCTTTGCGCATGGCCGCGCCATTTTCGACAGCGACATCCAGGCGGCGAGCCTCGATCACGCAATGTGGTTTCACCGCAGCCATCCGCTCGACGACTGGATGCTCTACACGCAGGACAGCCCGTCGACGCAAGGGTCGCGGGGGTTCACCCGCGGGTCGCTGTTTGCCCGCGACGGCACGCTGATCGCCTCGGTTGCCCAGGAAGGCCTCATCAGGCTGAAGCGGTCGCCTGCCGAATAGGCAAATTTCCAAAATTGCCTACTTTTTAATCAGCTGCGCTGCCGCGACTATGAACAGTCAGCCGACAAACCTTCCCCAATTCCTTATTTAACAACAGGTTAACACCCTGCTTCGGCAATTGGCACGGAGCTTGAATCCTAGCGGGCACTCTCCGGCTCTCATGGGGATCGGCGAAGTCGTATAAACGCGGGGGACCCGCAACAGCAAAGGGTGAAACCTTATGAAAATCGTGATGGCAATCATCAAGCCGTTCAAGCTCGACGAGGTGCGCGAAGCGCTCACCGCAGTCGGCATCCAGGGCCTGACCGTCACCGAAGTCAAAGGCTACGGGCGTCAGAAGGGACATACGGAAATCTATCGCGGGGCGGAATACGCGGTCAGCTTCCTGCCGAAGATCAAGATCGAAGTCGCGGTCGGCGTGGACATGGTCGACAAGGCCGTCGAAGCCATCACCGCGGCGGCCAAGACCGGACAGATCGGCGACGGCAAGATCTTCGTTTTCGGCATCGACCAGGCGGTGCGCATTCGCACCGGCGAAACAGACACCGACGCGCTTTGAGCTGCGGACACGTATTCCAATGGAGAGTTCAATGAATATTCCTTCTACTTTGAAGTCCGCGGCGCGCACCGCGCTGCTGGGCGCGTTCACACTTGGAGCCTTAGGCACGATTGCCGCATTTGCGCAGGAAGCAGCTCCGGCCGCACCGGCAGCGCCAGCGGTGCCGGCCTTTACCGTCGACAAGGGCGACACGACGTGGATGATGATTTCCACCATTCTGGTGCTGTTGATGACCATTCCCGGCCTTGCACTTTTCTACGGCGGCCTGGTTCGCGCCAAGAATATGCTGTCGGTGCTGATGCAGGTTTTCACCATCACCAGCGTGGTCATGATCGTCTGGGTTTTCTACGGCTACAGCCTTGCCTTCACCCCCGGCAATGCCTTCATCGGCGGCCTTTCCAAGATGTTTCTCGCCGGCGTCGACGTGACGACGCTGTCGGAAACCTTCACCAAGGGCGTCGCCATTCCTGAGCTGGTGTTCGTCATCTTCCAGATGAGCTTCGCCTGCATCACGCCCGCCCTGATCGTCGGCGCCTTCGCCGAACGCATCAAGTTCTCCGCCGTGATCCTTTTCACCATCCTCTGGGTCACGTTCGTCTACTTCCCGATCGCGCATATGGTCTGGTTCTGGGGTGGCCCGAGCGCTTATAGCGACCCGTCAGGGCTCATCTTCAGCTTCGGCGCCATCGACTTCGCCGGCGGCACCGTCGTTCACATCAATGCGGGCATCGCCGGCCTTGTCGGCGCGCTGATGGTCGGCAAGCGCATCGGCTACAACAAGGACGTCATGGCGCCGCACTCGATGACGTTGACCATGGTCGGCGCTTCGCTGCTGTGGGTCGGCTGGTTCGGTTTCAACGCCGGTTCGAACCTCGAAGCCAACGCCTACGCGGTGCTGGCGATGGTCAACACCTTCGTCGCCACAGCGGCGGCGGCCGTGACCTGGATCGTGCTTGAAACGCTGCTCCGCGGCAAAGCGTCCATGCTCGGCGCGGTTTCTGGCGCTGTTACCGGCCTTGTCGCCGTCACGCCCGCTGCCGGTTTTGCCGGACCGATGGGCGTCATCGTGCTCGGCATCGTCGCCACCTGCGTCTGCTACTTCTTCGTCTCGGTCGTGAAGAACAAGTTCGGCTACGACGATAGCCTTGATGTCTTCGGCATCCACTGCATCGGCGGCATCATCGGCGCGCTCGGCACCGGCATCCTGGTCAATCCCGCCCTTGGCGGCGCCGGCGTCGTCGATTATTCGACAGCCGACTTCGCCGCCGGCTATGCCGGCACGGCCACCCAGCTGTGGTCGCAGTTCAAGGGTGTCCTGGTAACCGTCCTGTGGTCGGGCATCGGCAGCGCGATCCTCTACAAGATCGTCGATATGATCGTGGGCCTGCGTCCGACAGCCGATGCAGAACGTGAAGGGCTCGACCTCACCTCGCACGGCGAAGCGGCCTATCACCCGTAAGCCTTGTCTAGGGCGGCCTTGGCCGCCCCGCATCCTCCCATCCCGTCGTGACGCTCCAGAAGGGCTCACGCATTGAGGCCCGGAACGTTTCCGGGCCTCTTTTTTGCGCGCAGATGCCGTGCCAGATACCCGCCGCAAGATACTTCCCCCAATCCCTTATAGTTAATGCTGCCTTAACCTTCCCGCCGATAGTCTGGTGCCCGAATCTGCCGAGCTGCGCGCACGCGTCCGGCCGGGCAATGACAGACGGGGAAGAGCATGCGTTCAGGGGCTTCAGCACCGCTCGCGCTGGCCGATACGGGGCACGGCATCGGGGCATTCGCGCGGCGGCAGGTCGGCCGGCTGGTCGGCGCCGGCCTGTTTGCGCTGGTCGCCTTCGGTATCGCCAGCCTCGCCACCTGGAACGTAGCCGACCCAAGCTTCTCCCACGCCACCGATAACATCGTCACCAACGCCATGGGCTATGTGGGCGCTGTCTTCTCCGACCTTGCCATGCAGTTCTTCGGCCTTGCCGCGGTCGCGGCGCTGGTGCCGGCAGTGGTCTGGGGATTTCTGCTGTTTTCGGCGCGCGGCGTCGACAGGCTGCCGAAGCGCGGGCTCGCCTGGTTCGGCTACGCGGTGCTTGCCGCGGCCATGGCCGGCTGCGTGGTGCCGCCCAAGACCTGGCCGCTGCCGACCGGTCTCGGCGGCGTGTTCGGCGACATGGTGCTCAACATTCCCGGTTTCTTCGTCGGCGGCTACCCGACCGGTCTCATCGCCAGCGTGCTCGCCGTGCTTCTGGCGGCGCCGGCACTGTGGCTGTTTGCCTATGGCTCGGCGCTGATTGCACGCAAGAACGGTTTCGCCGTCCTCGAGCAACAGGCCGCACCTGATTCCCGGGATCAGGACGACCTGCTTTTCGACAATGACGAGGATGAAGGCGACGAGGGCATTCTGGCGCTTGGCGCGATCACCCATTGGTGGCTGTCGTTGCGCGCCTATCTCCGCCGCCGCGCCGCTCGCCGCCGGGAACGCGACGATTTCGAACCGGAGATGGAACCGCGCGCCAGCGCCTGGCGCCGCGCTGCCGAGAGGGTCGAATCGGCCGAGTTCGCCGAAGCGCGGATGAGCCCGGATGGCCGCGCCCGCGTCGAGCCGGAATTCTTCGCCGCGCTGGTCAACGACCGCAGTGCCTCGCTCGATCCCGACGATGCCGATGTCTTCGACGAGGACGACGCCATGGATTTTGCGCCGGAGCCCGCGGGCCAGCGCCGCGCCGCGCCCAATGCGAAGGTGCAGCCGTTCCGCTCCGATGCGGCCACACGCGTCGAGGCGCCGGCGCCCCGGCCCGTTCCGGGCGCTCGTGTCCAGCGCGAAGCGCAGACGTCGCTGATCGGCTCCGAAACATTCGAAATGCCGTCGCTGCATTTCCTGTCCGAGCCGAAGAACGTCGTGCGCGACGCCAGCCTGTCCAAGGACGCGCTGGAGCAGAATGCCCGCTTGCTCGAGGGCGTGCTGGAGGATTTCGGCGTCAAGGGCGAGATCATCCATGTCCGTCCCGGTCCGGTCGTCACGCTTTATGAGCTGGAGCCGGCGCCCGGCATCAAATCGTCGCGGGTCATCGGCCTGTCCGACGACATCGCCCGCTCGATGAGCGCGATCGCCTGCCGCGTCGCCGTGGTGCCCGGCCGCAACGCCATCGGCATCGAGCTGCCGAACGCCAAGCGCGAGACCGTCTATCTCAGGGAGATCATGGCCAGCCGCGATTTCGAGACCACCAAAGCCAAGCTGGCACTGGCGCTCGGCAAGACCATCAATGGCGAAGCGGTCATCGTCGACATCGCCAAGATGCCGCACGTGCTGGTCGCCGGCACCACCGGTTCGGGCAAGTCGGTCGCCATCAACACCATGATCCTGTCGCTGCTCTACCGGCTGACGCCTCAGGACTGCCGACTGATCATGATCGATCCGAAAATGCTGGAGCTCTCGGTCTATGACGGCATCCCGCATCTTTTGACGCCTGTCGTCACCGACCCGAAGAAGGCGGTGGTGGCGCTGAAATGGACCGTGCGCGAGATGGAGGACCGCTACCGCAAGATGTCGAAGGTCGGCGTCCGCAACATCGACGGTTTCAATGCGCGGGTGCAGCAGGCGGAGAAGAAAGGCGAGAAGATCTCGCGCACCGTGCAGACCGGTTTCGACCGGCAGACCGGCGAAGCCATTTATGAGACGGAAAACCTCGATCTCGAGCCGATGCCCTACATCGTCGTCATCATCGATGAGATGGCCGACCTGATGATGGTCGCCGGCAAGGACATCGAAGGCGCAGTGCAGCGCCTGGCGCAGATGGCGCGTGCCGCCGGCATCCACGTCATCATGGCGACACAGCGGCCGTCGGTCGACGTCATCACCGGCACGATCAAGGCCAACTTCCCGACCCGCATTTCCTTCCAGGTGACGTCGAAGATCGACAGCCGCACCATCCTGGGCGAGCAGGGCGCCGAACAGCTGCTCGGCATGGGCGACATGCTTTACATGGCCGGTGGCGGCCGCATCCAGCGCGTCCACGGTCCCTTCGTTTCCGATGACGAAGTCGAGAAGATCGTCGCGCATCTGAAGCTGCAGGGCGTGCCGGAATATCTCGACGCCATCACCGAGGATGACGACGAGGAAGACGAGCCGTCGGGCAAAGGTAGCTCCGGCGGCGGTGGCAGCGGCAATTTCGAGGATTCCGACGATCCCTACGATCAGGCGGTTTCGGTGGTGCTGCGCGACGGCAAGGCCTCGACCAGCTACATCCAGCGCAGGCTCGGCATCGGCTACAACCGCGCCGCCTCGATCATCGAGAAGATGGAGAAGGAAGGCATTGTCGGCCCGGCCAACCATGCCGGAAAACGCGAGATTCTGGTGCCGACGGAGGACGACAAGTTCTGATCAGGCCGGCAACAACTGGCAGACCTGCCCGCCACAACCTTGACGGGCGGCAACTTTGAACCTTTTGGCGCGTTGCAACGACCAAGCGCTGTTCGCCCGCCAAACTTAAGCCCAACTGGGGGGCCAAACACTGCGACAACAGATAAACCAGACGAGAGTGACCGGCATGAAAAACTCTTCTTTCGCCACGATCAGCGATTTTGCCCCGACCCGCCGCCAGTTGCTTGGCCTCGGCCTGGTCCTGGCAGGTGCTGCGGCCATCAATGTCGTGCCCGGGGTCCAGTTGCTGGCGTCGGCGCAAGCGGCGGTGCCACCCACCGCGCAGAAGATCGCCGACCATTTTTCCTCGGTCAAATCGATGGCCGGCGAGTTCGTGCAGTTCGGACCCAAGGGCGAGCAGACCGGCGGCAAGTTCTTTCTGGAACGGCCGGGCAAGATCCGCTTCAACTATGACGGGACGTCGAATTTCAGGGTGATTTCCGACGGCAGGTCGGTGGTCATCCTCAACAAGCGGCTGAAAACGTCCGATCTCTACCCGTTGTCGAAGACGCCGCTCAAGCTGCTCCTCGACACCAAGATCGACCTCTCCGGCGGTCGCGTCAAAAGCGTCAAGGAAGAGAACGACGTCACCACCATCCAGCTTGCCGACAAATCCGTGTTCGGCAGCTCGAAGATCACCATGATGTTCGATCCGAAATCCTACGAATTGCGCCAGTGGACGATCAC
The DNA here is from genome assembly GCF_002284565.1 of Mesorhizobium mediterraneum. Classification (GTDB taxonomy): domain Bacteria; phylum Pseudomonadota; class Alphaproteobacteria; order Rhizobiales; family Rhizobiaceae; genus Mesorhizobium; species Mesorhizobium mediterraneum. The sequence continues at coordinate 766,146 of NZ_NPKI01000015.1, forward strand.
CGACGCGCAAGGCAAGGACACGACGGTGATGATCTTCAACGTCAGGGAAGGCGTAAGCTTTGCCCCCGACACTTTTGCCATCGACTATACGGCTAACCGGGAACTGAACACCAAGTCGCGGTAGGGTCCGCTGTTATTCAGGTGAGGCCGGCCTGCGAACGGCGGTTTCCTGCGCTTCCGGTGCTCACGTACTTTGAGTACGCTCCGCTCCGGTTCTCGGAATCCGCCATTCTCGACTCGGCCTGACCTGAATCTCAGCGAACCCTGGTGCCAGCCCGGGCAGCGCTTCGAGCGCGGCCCGGCTTGTTTTTGAAGCTCGCGGCTGGCAGGTTCTGGCCCGACTCTCTCATGGGCGCATGACTCGCCAAAGGTGTTTGCCTCTGGCGGCCATGTGCTGCCCCGGATCCTGTGCATGCCCTTTTCCATCGCCACTTGGAACATCAATTCCGTCCGCCTGCGCATGCCGATCGTCGAACGCCTGCTTAGGGAACAGGCGCCGGATGTGCTCTGCCTGCAGGAAACCAAAGTTCCGGACGAGCTGTTTCCCGAGAAGGCGTTCCGCAAGCTCGGCTACGAACACATCGCCCTCCACGGCCAGAAGGGCTATCACGGCGTGGCGACGGTGGCCCGGCGGCCGATCGAGATCGTCGAAAAGCGTCGGTTCTGCGAGATCGAGGATTGCCGGCATCTGTCGGTCACCGTGCGGGCCGGCGGCAAGGCGATCCTGCTGCACAATTTCTACGTTCCGGCCGGCGGCGACGAGCCCGATCCTGAGATCAACCGCAAGTTCAGGCACAAGCTGGATTTCGTCGCCGAAATGAACGCCATCCGCGCCGAGCATAACGAGGTCTCCGGCTCGATCCTGGTCGGCGACCTCAACATCGCGCCGCTCGAGCACGATGTCTGGTCGCACAAGCAGCTCTTGAAAGTGGTGAGCCATACGCCGGTCGAGACGGAAAATTTCGAGGCGATGCGGCTCGCCGGCGACTGGGTCGACCTGATGCGGCTCAACGTGCCTTATGAGCAGAAGCTCTACACCTGGTGGAGCTATCGCGCGCAGGACTGGGAAGCGTCGAATCGCGGCCGGCGGCTCGACCATGTCTGGTCGTCGCCCAATCTGGTGTCGAGCTTTGCCGGCTATGAGATCCTGCGGCTGGCGCGCGGCTGGGAACGGCCGTCGGACCATGTGCCGGTGATCGCGCGCTTCGATTTAGAGTAGTGCGGACTGCCGCCTGTAGCGCGTCCCCTCTGTCCCGCCGGCGTTTCAGAAGTTCCGTACTACCGTTGCTCACTCAACTGTCGAAGCGCGACGCCAGCTCTTCGATGCGGCGGATCATTGCCTGAAAATCCTCGGAAATGCGCTGGTGCAGATGGACCGCGATATCGGGATATTCCTCCAGGATGCGGCGGAACATCTTGCGGCTGAGCCGCAGCACTTCCGAATCGATCTCGGCGGATGCGCTGGTCAGCCGGTTGGTGTCGGCGATCAGCGCCAGTTCGCTGAGCGTCGTGCCGGGGCCGGCCGTGCCTATCGGGACGCGGTCGCCATTCTGCTCGCGATACAGCACGATGCGCCCGCTGACCACGATATAGGCGCAATCGGCCTCGTCGTCCTCGCGGTAAAGCTTGTGGTCGGCCCGCAGCCTTGTGGTTTCCGCGCCAAAGGCGAGCAGACGCAACTGTTCGTCCGTGAAGCCCTCGAAGAGCCTCACGGTGGACAGGATGCGGATGTCGTCATCCAACGCCATCTAGCTATGTCCCCGAACGGTCAGTCCAATCCCTCCCTTAGGGCGCCGAGCGTCCCTTTGGATGCGCAAAGGACGCTCTAAACGCTTGAAATCGACGCACCGTGCTTTCCAAAAAATCGATTCCGATTTTTGGGCCGATGCATCAGCGAGTCCGATCCAGAACCACCTCCAGTCTCAGGATCGTACCCGAAAGCGGCCCCGCCCCGACCGCTCATTGGATAATTAAATGTTTAAGGAACCAGCTTGTAGCCGCCGCTTTCTGTCACAAGAATTTCCGCATTGGAAGGATCGCGCTCGATCTTCTGGCGCAGCCGATAGACATGGGTTTCCAGCGTGTGCGTGGTGACGCCGGAATTGTAGCCCCACACTTCCTCGAGCAGCACGTCGCGCGTCACCACCTTCTGGTCGGCGCGGTAGAGATACTTGATGATCGAGGCCTCCTTTTCGGTCAGCCGCACCTTGGCGCCGCGCTGGTCGATCAAAAGCTTCTGGCTGGGCTTGAAAGTGTACGGGCCGACCGAAAAGGTGGCGTCTTCGCTCTGCTCATGCTGGCGAAGCTGCGCACGAATGCGGGCTAAGAGAACAGCGAAGCGGAACGGCTTGGTCACATAGTCGTTGGCGCCGGCTTCGAGGCCGAGAATCGTGTCGGAATCGGTGTCGTGTCCAGTCAGCATGATGATGGGCGACTTGTAGCCGCCCTTGCGCAGTATCTTCACTGCCTCCCGGCCATCCATGTCGGGCAGGCCGACATCCATGATGAGCAGATCGATGAGGCCGCCGCGGGCCGTGGCGACGCCTTTGGCGGCGGTTGATTCCTGCAGGACGTCGAATTCCTCATAGAGAGACAATTGCTCGACGAGCGTGCCGCGCAGGTCGTCATCGTCATCGACGATCAGAATGGTGCGTGAAGTCATGGATCAATCCGTTGTTTTGAAAAGAAAATTCAGTTGACCGCTGCCTGTTTATGCGGAAGCTGACCGGCACAACAGCCGATCACAGTGATTTGTTCCGTGGCACGATCATACAAGAAAAAACGCGCGTGCAATGAGGCGAGCGCATTTTTGCGAAAAGGGCTCCGTGTTCTCACGGTGCGCGCCAGGCCCGGCCACGCCAGCCAGGGGTTCCTGCAGGCTGGCAAACTGGTGTTTTCATGTGCGCTGGGACGCGGCGGCATATCGGCCGGCAAGCGCGAAGGCGACGGCGCCACGCCACTTGGTTCAATGCGGATACTGTCGGGATATTTCCGTAACGATCATTTTTCCGAGGGCCGCAAAACCCGGCTGGCGATGGCGCCGATCGGCCCAGATCTCGGCTGGTGCGAGGTGCCTGAGGACCGCAACTATAACCGCCCGGTCAGGATTCCTTATGGTGCCAGCCACGAGCGGATGCTGCGCGCCGACCGGCTCTACGACGCCTGCCTGGTGCTGGACTGGAACATTGCGCCGCGCCGCCGCGGGCGCGGCAGCGCGATCTTCTTTCACCTGGCGCGCCCCGGCTTCACGCCGACGCAAGGCTGCGTCGCGGTGACGGCACGCACGATGGCCCGGCTGTTGCCGCTGCTGTCGGACCGCACGGTGGTGAGAGTGGTGAGGTAGAGGTAGGGGAATAGGGCAGTAAGGGAGTAGGGGAATAGCGAAAGTAAGGGTGGCGCAGTCCGGCGCATATCTATTGGCGATTTCCTACTGCCCTACTGCCCTACTGCCCTACTGCTTCCGCGGCCTCTGCCAGCCGATGTCGAGAAGACCGAGCCGACCGAGTTCCCTGTCCATCACACGTGCGACATCCTTTCGTTCGGCGCCGATGTCGCGCAATTGGCGATCCGGAAGATCCTCGATGTTCTCCTGCGGAAGGTTGACCGCGATTTTTGCATGGCGGAACCAATCAAACACCGCGCGCACCCAGGCCGGGCGGATGGTTGCAGAGCTCAAGACAATGTGGGACATGGTGCAATCCGCTTCTCCGGACATCAAATCCGGTTTGCTGTTATTTCGATAATCGCATCATGCCGGATTGAAATTAAAACGAGAAACGAGTAGTTTTCTCAGCATCTTCAAGTTTTCTTTGAGGATTGGAAATGCTCGACCGACGTCTCCTCGTCCTACTGTGATGGCGCGCCTGCTGCCTGGAACCCGTGCACTGAGGACGCTGGAAGCGGCGGCCCGGCACCTCAATTTCACCCGCGCCGCAGACGAGCTCGGTCTGACGCCGGCCGCGGTCAGCCACCAGATCAAGGAAATCGAGGATCAGCTCGGCATCGTGCTGTTCACGCGCACCAGCCGCACCATCCGGCTGACCGAGGCGGGCGCGGTGCTGTTCGAGGCCGCTACCGACGCGCTCGACCTGCTTGGCCGGGCCGTCTCACGGGCGCACAAGGTGGCGCGTGGAACGGCGCTGCTGAAAGTCACTCTCGACGCACAGTTCGCGACAAAATGGCTGATGCGGCGCGTCGACGGGTTTCGCAAGCATCAGCCCGACATCGAGCTCCGCTTCGACATCAGCTATGAGGTGCGCGACTTCGATCTCGATGATGTCGATATCGGCATCCGCTTCGGCGCCGGGAAATATCCGGGACTTTGCGCCGACCGGCTGTTCGAAAACGTCATCATTCCTGTCTGCAGCCCGGCGTTGCTGCGGGCGGGGCCGCCGCTGAAGGAGCCGCGCGACCTGTTTCACCACACGCTTGCCCACATCGAGTGGGCGCGCCAGGGTGTGACATGGCCGAATTGGCGCATGTGGATGGCAGCGGCGGGCGTCGACGATTTCGACGACAGCCGAACGATGGTCTTCGGCACGTCCTCGGATGTCGTTCAGGCTGCGCTCGACGGCAATGCCGTCGCGCTCGCCGATTTCGCCATGGTGGCAAACGACCTTTCCGAGGGCAGGCTGGTGCGACCGTTCGAACTGGGCATCAAGGTTGCGCCCGAATTCGCCTATTTCCTGGTCTACCCAAAAAGCGCGGCGCACGACCCGCGCATCGTCGCTTTTCGCGAATGGCTTCTCGACGAAGTCGCGAAGACGCCAACCTGACGATCGGATCCTTAGAGCGGTTCAGCGATTAAGAGAATCGCTGAACCGCTCTAGCTGTTTGTTTTTTGCGCAATTCCGGACGGAAAACCGTTGCACACTTTTCCTGGAATTGCTCCAGCTCAAGCCGCCGCCGCGCCGAACCAGCCGATCACCGCGCCAATGATAAGCAGCACACCAAGCCAGTGGCCGCAGTCTATGATGGTCAGGTCCCAGCCGAAACCCTCGTAACGATGATTGACGGAAAGCGTCGTGGCGACGAATCCCAGCCAGAGAACGAAGCCGAAGACCAGCCCGGCAATGAGGCTCGGCTCGCCGCCGGTCATTGCTCCGATGACCAGGGACATGACGAACGCCATGACAAGTTCCGCGATGAAGCTGATGACGAAGGGCAACGCCGATTTGCTCATGGTCGCCGGATCAAGCTTGGCGGCCTTGAGCCAGGGCTTGCTCAAGCCCATGTACCAGGCCGCGCCGAACAACCACGCCACCACGGCGGCGATGATCACCGCCAGCCAGTTCACTGCTGAAAAATCCATGATTTCCCTCCCCCGGAAGCATGTCGCCCAAAAGCCTGCCCTCGGGCCTGACCCGAGGGTGCCCAGCGGTTCTGGGACAACGACATTCTCAAAATCGATGCATGATGGAGCGCCTGTTCGGCGGTGCCGTCAAGCAAACCGCCAGACGGTCGTGCGCTTGACCAGGGAATCTTCCAGCGCCCGGGTCACCGCCACTTCGTAGGCGGCGAGCGGCTCCAACCCGGTCTTCGGCAGATAAGAGCGGCCGGGATCGCCAACGAGGATGTCGGCGCCGCGCGACTTCAGTGCTGCGAACCACGGCATCAGCCTGTCGGCAAAGGATCTGTCGTAGAAGACGTCGCCGGCCAGAACCACATCCCAGTCCGCATCGGTTCCGATGCAGTCCGAGCCGAGGAATTTGATCCGGACATCATTGGCCTCGGCATTGAGGCGGATCGCGGTCGCGCAGAACGGGTCGATGTCGGCAGCGATCACCTCTGCCGCGCCGGCCTTCACTGCCGCAATGGCGACAAGGCCGGAACCGGAGGCGAAGTCGAGCACGCGCTTGCCGTGCACATCGGACGGATTGTCGAGGATATAGCGGGCAAGGCCTTGGCCGCCGGCCCAGGCGAAGGCCCAGAAGGGCGGCGGCAGGCCGATTTCGGCCAGTTCGTCCTCGGTCCGCTGCCACAGATCGTGCGCCTCGTCGGCCAGATGCAGCAGGATCTCCGGCACATGCGGCGGCGCCATCAGCGCCGTGTTGTCGAGGATGAAGTTTTTCGCACTGTTTGGCGTCAGTGCCGTCACGGAGCCGGCGTCAGGTCGCCCATGCGGCAGACCTCTTTCCATTCGGCCGGCGTCACCGGCTGCACGGAAAGCCGTCCGAGCCGGACCAGTGCCATCTCGGCAAGCTTGGGATTGGCCTTGACCTGTTCCAGCGTCACCGGCTTCGGCATATCCTTGACGGCACGGATATCAACGCATTCCCAACGCGGATCGTCGGTAGTGCTGTCCTGATGGGCCAGCCCGCAGACCTCGGCGATGCCGACCACGTCGAGCCCGTCATTGGAATGGTAGAAGAAGCCGAGATCGCCGATCTGCATCGCCTTCATGTTGTTGCGCGCCGCATAGTTGCGCACGCCGTCCCATTGCGTGCCGGCCTTGCCCTTCGCCTTCAGCGCTTCAAAGGAGAAGACCGAGGGTTCCGATTTGAACAGCCAGTAGTTCATCGTTTTTGCTCCTCCTGAAGGCTGGAAATCAGCTACAGCGCCGCGCGTCTCTCAGACGCGCAAAGGACGCTGCAGCACTTTGATTTGCGCATGATCCCCAGCGAAAATCGATTCCGATTTTCGGGGTCATGCGCTCGCCGGCTTGTTGAAGGTCCAGTTCCATTGCCTGATTTCGACGCTTTCGAACAGCCCGGCCTTGGCGTAGGGGTCTGCCGCCGACAGGGCCTCTGCCGCGGCCAGATCGGGCGCCTCGACCACGACGAGGCTGCCGTTCGGCTTGCCGTCGGCGTCGAGGAACGGACCGGCGAAGGCCAGCTTCTTCTCGCCGTTCAATCCTTCCAGGAAGGCAATATGCTCGGGCCGCGTATCGAGCCGCACCTGCAGGTTTTCAGGCTTGTCCTTGCAAATCAACGCAAACAGCATTTTTCGATCTCCGGATTGTTCGAGATTTATCGCATCGGCCCGAAAATCGGAATCGATTTTCGGAAAGCACGATGCGCAGGTTCAAAGTTGTTAGAGCGTACTTTGTGCGTCCAAGCGGACGCACGTCGCTCTAAACATCGGTTTCGGTCTTCAGCGGCCTTGTCATCAGCGCCGACACAGCCTGGCGAATGGTGATCGTGCCGTCCAGTATGGCGGCGACGGCGGTGATGATTGGCGCGTCGATCCGACGCTCGGCGGCGATGCGGGCGGCGATCGCTGCCGTCGGCACGCCTTCGGCCAAGGGCAGCCCGGCAAGCGGCTTGCCTTGCCCCAGTGCCAGCCCGTAGGCGAAATTGCGCGACTGGGCGGACGAGCAGGTCAGCAGCAGGTCGCCGAGGCCGGAAAGCCCCATCAGCGTTTCCGGCCTGGCGCCGAACGCAGCACCGATGCGACGCAATTCGACAAAGCCGCGCGTCACCATGGCGGCCTGGGCGCTGGCGCCGAGCCCGGCGCCGGTGACCGCGCCGGCGGCAATGGCGAAGACGTTCTTCAGCGCGCCACCGATCTCGACGCCGATGAGATCGTCGCTCGAATAGCAGCGCAGGTTCTGCGCGGAGAAGCGGGCGGCAAGATCGGCCGCCAGACCCTCGTTGCGGGCCGCGACCACCACGGCCGTCGGCAGGCCCCTGGCAACGTCGGTGGCGAAGCTCGGGCCGGACAGGGCGGCAACCGGGTTTTCAGGCAGAATCTCTTCGACTATCGCCGACAGCAGCGCGCCGGTGTCGCGCTCGATGCCTTTGGCGCAGAGGACCAGCGGGGTGTCTTTCGGCATATGGATCTTTGCGGTCGCCAGCATGGCGCGCAGCGACTGCGCCGGCGCCACCGCCAGCACGCAGTCTGCGCCGTCGAGCACGGCCTCGATGTCGCTCGTTGCCACGATGCCGGCCTGGAGCGCGATGCCAGGCAGATAGCGCGGATTTTCGCCACGGTCGATCGCGGCGACGGTCTCCGGGTCGCGCGCATAGAGGCGGACGAAATGACCGGCTCGCAGCATGGCCAGCGCCAGCGCCGTGCCCCAGGCGCCGCCGCCAAGCACCGCGACGCGCCAGCCGCTTGGCGCCCTGTCCTCGCCGCCGGTCATGCCTTGGCTCCACGCCGGCCCGAGCCGACCATCGGGGCGGAGATGCTGTCCAGCGGCCAGCGCGAGCGCGGCACGAAATCGGCGGTGTTTTCACCCGCGATGCCGGCGCGCAGCCGCTCGATGCCGGCCCAGGCGATCATCGCCGCATTGTCGGTGCAGAGTTTGAGCGGCGGCGCGACGAAAGCAAAGCCGGCTTTTTCGCACAAGGCTTCCAGCGTCGCCTTGATCGTCCGGTTGGCAGCGACACCGCCGGCGACAACGAGCGCAGGTTTCGCCTCGCCTGGAAACTCCTGACGGAATCGGTTCAGCGCTCTCGAAACACGATCATCCAGCGCATCCGCCACTGCCGCCTGGAATGAGGCGCAGATGTCGGCGACGTCCTGGTCGCTCAATGGGGCGATGGCCGTCGCTGCCTGGCGCACGGCGGTCTTCAACCCGGAAAAGGAGAAATCGGGCTGCGCCGAGCCCTTCATCGGCCGCGGGAAGGCGAAGCGCGTGGCGTCGCCGGTCGCCGCCACCTTCTCGACATTCGGTCCGCCGGGATAGGGCAGGCCAAGCATCTTGGCCGTCTTATCGAAGGCTTCGCCGAGCGCATCGTCGATGGTTGTCGCCCAGCGCTGATAGTCGCCGACGCCACGCACGGCGACGATCTGCGTGTGACCGCCGGACACCAGCAGCAACAGGTAGGGAAAATCGAGACCGTCTGTCAGCCGCGCGGTCAGCGCGTGGCCTTCGAGGTGGTTGATGGCGATCAGCGGCTTGTTTGCGGCCGCGGCAATGGCTTTCGCCGTCATCAGGCCGACGATCAGCCCGCCGACGAGGCCGGGGCCGGCGGTCGCGGCGATCGCGTCGATGTCGGCGAGATCGACGCCCGAATCGGCCAGCGCTGCCTCGATGATGCCGTCCAGCGCCTCGACATGGGCACGTGCGGCGATTTCCGGCACGACGCCGCCGAAGGCGGCATGCTCCTCGATCTGGCTGAGCACGATATCGGACAGGATTTTGGGTGCGCCGCCGCCATCCAGCGTCACCACGCTGGCGGCGGTCTCGTCGCAACTCGTCTCAATGCCCAGAACGCGGATCAATTCGTCGCTGTCCCTAGAAGATTGTACAACCGGGCTTTCCCCGGTAGGAGAAGGCCCGGCAAAGCCCTCGCCTGAAATGTTCTGGCCGGGTTATCACGGACCGCGCGCCATGCAAACAACCTTGAAAATCGGAACACGCGGCAGCCCGCTGGCGCTGGCGCAGGCGCATGAAACGCAGGCGCGGCTGATGGCCGCGCATGGCATGCCGGTTGAGGCGTTCGAGGTGGTCGTCATCTCGACCAGTGGCGACCGCATCCAGGACCGGCCGCTGTCGGAAGCCGGCGGCAAAGGGCTGTTCACCAAGGAGATCGAGGAAGCGCTGCTGGCGCGCCGTATCGACATCGCCGTGCATTCGTCGAAAGACATGCCGACGGTGTTGCCCGACGGGCTGGAGCTGTCCGCCTTCCTGCCGCGCGAGGATGCCCGCGACGCTTTCGTCGGCAAAGCGGCGAAGACAATCGCCGGACTGCCGCAGGGCGCGAAGGTCGGCTCGTCGTCGCTGCGGCGCCAGGCATTGATTCGGCGCATGCGGCCGGACCTCGACGTGGTGATGTTCCGCGGCAATGTGCAGACGCGGCTGCGCAAGCTCGACGAGGGCATGGCCGACGGCACCATCCTCGCCTATGCCGGGCTGAAGCGGCTTGCCCTGGAGCATGTCGTCACCGACCTGATGCCGCTCGACACCTTTCCGCCGGCGCCCGGGCAAGGCGCGATCTGCATCGAAAGCCGCATCGGCGACCGCGACGTGGAAAGGATGCTGACGGCGATCCATGATTTGCCGACCGGACAGGCGCTGGCCTGCGAGCGCGCCTTCCTGGCGGCGCTCGACGGGTCATGCCGAACGCCGATCGCCGGCCATGCGACGATATCAGACGGAACGGTCTTCTTCGCCGGGCTGATCATCTCGCCGGACGGCACGCAATCCCATGAGGTCAAGGCGGAAGGCCCGGCGCAAGATGCCGCCCGCATCGGCAACGAAGCTGCTAGGACCGTGCGGGCCAAGGCCGGCGAAAAATTCTTCGACGGCTGGGCCTGACATGGTTCGCGTGCTGGTGACGAGGCCGGAACCGGGCGCCTCGCGCACGGCGCAGCGGCTTGAGGACCAGGGATTCCAGCCGATCCTGCTGCCATTGACCGAAACGGTGGCTCTGCCCGTCGACGTGGAGGGGGTCGCAAACAATGCCGTGGCCGTTGCGGTCACCAGCGCCAATGCCGTGCGCCATGCGCCGAGGGAAATTGTCGCGGCGCTCGCCGCTTTGCCCTGCCATGCCGTCGGCAAAAGGACAGCGGAAGCGGCCCGCGCTGCGGGTTTCCTGTCCGTCAGCGAAGGCCCCGGCGATGCCGAGGCGCTGGCGGATGCGCTTGCCGGCGGCTTCACGGCAAAGACGATCATCTATCTGTGCGGACGCGTGCGGTTTCCGGCGTTCGAGGCGCGGCTGAAGGCCGCTTGTGTCGACGTCCGCGCCATCGAGACCTACGACACAGTCACCCTGGACCATTCGGACGCCGCAATCCTTGCATGCCTGTCCGGCCAGCCGGTTGAAGCGGTGCTTCTTTATTCGGCCAAGGCGGCGACAGCGATGCAGGCCCTGGCCGGCCGGCCGGCGCTGCGTGATCTTTTTGAAGAGACATGGTTTTTCGTCCTGTCCGGACGCATCGCCGCAGCCTTGGAGGCTGTCGCCTCAGAAAAGCTCCGTGTTGCGCCGGAGCCCAGCGAGGAGGCGTTGCTGGAGCTTTTGCGGACGTGGCGGTGACCCCGTGTCATCACGCCGCCCCTTTTCACCGCTTGGTGATGTGCTAGACCCTTTCTGAACCATCCCGAAGCGAATTTTTGCGGAGCCCAAGCATGGTCAAGACGCCGAAGATGCGGCATTCGAAAAGCCGTCGCGAGCCGGTGACCATCGAACTCGAACCCGGCGCCGTCTCGCGCGTTGCCGACGAGAATGCCGCCAACGGGCGGACCGACGAGGCGAAGGCGGAGGAGGCGGCGAACGCGTCGCAGCCAGGAGCGCCTGAAGAACCCATGCATGCCGACCAGACCGACATCGAGCCGTGGGAACATGCCGATGCGGCCCCGCCCGCCGGTCCGGAAGAGCCGGCAGAGGGCGGCACCAAAGGTCCTGAAGGACCCAAACCGACTTATCCGGCCGGCTCAGACGCATCGGCGAAACGGGCCTTCGACTACAGCTTCGACGACGCATCTGCCAAAGCCAGCGGGATGGGGGCCAAAGAAGCGCCGAAGGAAGCCCAGGCAGGGGATGAAGGCATGGCAGCACAGCCGAGGCGTGGCGGCATCAACGGCATCGCTGCCGGCATTATCGGCGGCGTCATCGCGCTCGCCGCCGCCGGAGGGCTGCAGTTTGCCGGCCTGCTCGGCGCGCCGGGTTCGGGCGGCGTGTCGCTCGATGGCGTCAATGGCGAAATCGCTTCGCTGAAGAGCGAGATTGCCGGGCTCAAGGACACAGCCGGCAACAATGATGCGTCGGCCAAGGTGGACGGGTTGTCGTCGGCCCTGGATCAGGTCAAGACGGATGTCGCGGCGCTGAAATCGGCGGTCGAGCAGGGTGGGGCCGGCGACACTGCCGGGCTTGCTGCCCTTGGCGACAAAGTCAGGCAGATCGAGACGACTGTTGCTGCCCTTGGTCAGGCAGGCAATACGGCGCCGGTCGATCTCGGGGCGCTCAACGAAAAGCTGGCCGGGCTCGACGCGGCGGTGAAATCCGCCGGTGAGGCGGCATCGGCGCAGGAAGGCCGGCTTGCGGCGCTGGAACAGTCAGTGTCGCAGCTTTCCGGCAAGGTCGAGGCACAGGCGGGACAGCCGAAGATCGCGCTCGCCATCGCCGCTTCGGCGCTGAAGGCAGCAGTCGACGGCGGTGCGCCGTTCGCCGCCGAGCTCGAAACGTTTGCGGCGATTTCACCGGGCGCACCGGAGATCGCAACCTTGCGTCCCTACGCCGAAAAGGGCGTTTCGACACGTGCCGAGATCGCCGCCGAAGTGCCCGCCGCGGCCAATGCCATGGTCGCTGCCACCGAGCCCGTCGACCAGAATGCCGGCTTCCTGCAGAACCTTTTGTCGAGCGCCGAATCACTGGTCAAAGTCAGGCCGATCGGTGCCGTCGAAGGCGCCGGCGCACCGGAAACCGTCGCGCGCATGGAGGTGGCGGTCAGCCAGGGCGACTACGCCAAGGCGCTCAGTGAATACGATACACTGCCCGAGGCGGTGAAGGCCGCCGGCGCCGACTTTGCCGGCAAACTGAAGGCGCGGATCGAGGTCGAGACACAGGTCGACGCGTTGATCGCTGGTGCGATGAAGGCGTGAGGAAAACCCGATGATTCGCATTCTGCTTTTCCTCGCCGTCGTTTTCGCGCTCGGGCTGGGTTTCGCCTGGCTGGCCGACCGGCCGGGCGAGATGGTCGTCACCTTCAGCGGCTATCAGTATCAGGTCAGCCTGATGGTGGCGGCGGTGGCGGTCGTCGCCGTGGTTGCCGCGGTGATGATCGTCTGGTGGCTGATCAAGTCACTGTGGAACAGCCCCTACACCATCTCGCGCTATTTCCGCGTGCGCCGCCGCGACCGTGGCTATCAGGCGCTATCGACCGGCATGATCGCCGCCGGCGCCGGTGACGGAGCACTCGCCCGCAAGAAGACCAAGGAAGCGGCAAAGCTGATCCGCTCTGACCAGGAGCCGTTGATCCAGCTGCTGGAGGCGCAAGCCTCTCTGCTCGAAGGCGACCACGAGGGCGCCCGCGAAAAGTTCGAGACCATGCTCGACGATCCCGAAATGCGGCTGCTTGGCCTGCGCGGGCTTTATCTCGAGGCCGAACGCCTCGGCGATCGCAACGCGGCGCGCCACTATGCCGGCCGCGCCGCGGCGATGGCGCCGCAGCTGGCCTGGGCCGCTGAATCGACGCTGGAAGACCTGACCGGGCGCGGCGACTGGGACAGCGCGCTGAAATTGGTCGAGGCGCAGAAATCGACGCGCCAGATCGAGCGCGACGCCGCCAACCGGCGCCGCGCTGTGCTGCTCACCGCCAAGGCACAGGCGCTGATCGACAGCGATCCCAATGCCGCCAAAACCGCTGCTCTCGAGGCCAATCGACTGCGGCCGGATTTCGCGCCGGCGGCGGTCGTCGCAGCCAAACTGCTGTTCAGGCAGAACGATGTGCGCAAGGGCGCGAAGATCCTCGAAGCGGCGTGGAAAGCCGAGCCGCATCCGGAGATCGCCGAGCTTTACACCCACGCCCGGCCTGCCGATGCTGTCCTCGACCGTCTGAACCGGGCGAAGAAGCTGCAGGAGATGAAGAAGAACCACGCCGAATCCTCGCTGACGGTGGCGCGCGCCGCGCTCGATGCGCAAGATTACAAGACCGCCCGCCAGGAGGCCGAGGCAGCCATTCGCATGGATCGCCGCGAAGGCGCCTATCTGCTTCTGGCCGACATCGAGGAGGCCGAGACCGGCGATCAGGGCAAGGTGCGGCAGCTTCTGTCCAAGGCGGTGCGTGCACCGCGCGATCCGGCCTGGGTTGCCGACGGCCTCGTCTCCGAACGATGGGCGCCGGTGTCGCCGATCACCGGCAGGCTCGACGCCTTCGAATGGCGGGCACCGATGGAGCGGCTCGGTCAGCTCATCGACAGTAATGAGGACGCGGCGGATGCCACGGTGCCGACCATTGCGGCGCCAATCAAGCCGGCAAAGGAAAATGTGATCGAGCTGAACCCCGCTGTTTCGGCCGAAAGACCGACCACCGCGACGGCATCGGAAAGTGACGAAGACCAGGTAGCGCCGGTCACCGCCGCGGCCTTTGCCGCGGTGCCGCCGGATGCCGAATCTGTCGAACCGGCGGAGGAACTGGCCCGGCTGCCCGACGATCCTGGCGTCGATCCGGACGACGAAGACCAAAAATCACCACGCAAGTTTCGGTTGTTTTGATTTGGCTGAGCTTGATAGTTTTGGCCGATGGGAAGTAAGAATCACATGTTCGAACGTGTTCTGTCGTTTCTGAAGGACCTGCCAGCAGGTGGCAGCGCCCGCAACAACGCCGATGATCCGCGCGTTGCCGCATCCGCCCTTCTCTACCATGTGATGAGTGCCGACGGCGTGCGTCAGGATGCCGAATGGGAGCGCTTCAAGGCGGTGCTGGCGGAAAGCTATTCGATCAGCGGCGACGAGCTCGACGCGCTGGCCGCCGCCGGCGAGCGGGCCGACAATGAGGCGATCGACCTCTACGCCTTCACCAGCGTGTTGAAGGGCCAGCTCGATCCGGACGCGCGAAAAGCCTTCATCGGCCTGATGTGGGAAATCGTCTATGCCGATGGCGAATTGCATGAACTTGAGGACAATATCGTCTGGCGGGTCGCCGAGCGTGCTGCATCAGGAGAGTTCGAGCCCCGGGCGCGTCGGCCACATGCTTATCGAAGAAGGCTTCGACCTCGATCTCCGCTGCCCGCCGCTCGGCGACGCCTTGCCGGAAACACTGGACGGTCATGCCGGAACCGTGGTGTTCGGCGGACCGATGAGCGCCAATGACGAGGATGACTTCGTCCGCCGCGAGACCGACTGGCTGAAAGTTCCGCTCAGGGAGAACCGGCCGTTGCTCGGCATCTGCCTCGGCGCGCAGATGCTGGTCAATCATCTTGGCGGCAAGGTCGAGGGTCATGGCGAGGGGCTGGTCGAGATCGGCTGGTATCCGCTGAAGGCGACGGAGGATGGCCGGAAGCTGATGCACTGGCCTGACATGGTCTACCAGTTTCACCGCGAGGGCTTTTCGCTGCCGCGAGACGCGACGCTGCTGGCGACGGCCGAAACCTATCCCAACCAGGCCTTTCGTTATGGCGACAATGCCTGGGGCATCCAGTTCCATGGCGAATTGACCCGGGCGATGATGCAGCGCTGGGTCGTTCGCGGCGCGCACCGCTTCGAGTTGCCCGGCGCGCAGCCCGGCCGCGACCACCTCGGCGGCCGGCTGATCTGGGACATGCATCTGAAGCGCTGGCTCGGCGAATTCCTGCAGACGATCTTCGGCAAGCCCGCGCTGTCCTAATCTAGTCTAACAGCTGACCCTTTGTGAGACGCGCTCGCTGGTCGCCCTTCGTCATTGTCGTCGTCTTGCGCTCAGCTGAGTTCTTGGGCGAGCCCGATGAGAAGCCCTTCAGGCCCGCGGATGTAGCAGAGCCGATACGCGTCCTTGTACTGGACTACTTCGCCTACGAGCTGCGCGCCGCGATTGCGGAGCCTTTCAAGCGTCTCGTCGATGTCGTCCACGGCGAACATGACGCGGAGGTAGCCTAGAGCGTTAACCGGGGCGTTGCGGTGATCCGCGACGGCAGGCGGCGTGAGGAAGCGGGATAGCTCGAGCCGGCCGTGGCCGTCCGGCGTGCGCATCATGGCAATCTCGACGCGCTGATCGCCCAGTCCAGTGACCCGTCCGGCCCATTCTCCTTCGATCGTGCCCCGCCCTTCGAGCTCAAGACCGAGCTCGCGAAAGAAATCGATCGTCCCTTCGAGGTCATCGACGACGATTCCTACGTTGTCCATCCGTTTGAGCGCCATGTGTCCAATCTACAAGGTGTCGTCCTAGGCCGTAAACTCATAAAACTGCTTGCCAGGTGAGCATTCAGGGCTCTGGAAGGGAGCCTTGTGATGCGTCGCTGGTTGATCTGAGGGATTTTGCTCTTCGCTACTGGATTAAAAGGTTATGAGACTGCGGCCTAACGTATGCCGGGGCGCGCTTCTGGCGACCATTGCGACGATTGTTTCGAAGAGTTCGTCCCGCGCCTGCGCGGCCGTGATTTCTTCGGTCGCGGCAGCATAGGACAGGGCCTCGGCTGCGCCGAGCATCGCCCAGAGGCCCGCTGAAGCGACAGCACCAGTTCCGGCGAATGGGGCAAGCGCAATCCGGCACCTCTCGATGAACGCCGTCTCGCAGTCGCGCTTGATCCTTTCAAGCTCAGGCGAACCGGCCAGCGCCGCGATGACACCGGGTATCTCGCGGCCTTGGAGAAGCACGCAGTCGACATAGGAAGACGCGATGACCGCGGCTCTGCCCGTCAAGGTCGGTTCGCTCGCCTGAAGCGCTGCGTCCATGAGCGAATTCTGGCGCGCGTCGAATTCCCGGTAGAGCGCCGCCAGCAGCCCGGACCGCGTGCCGAAATGGTCGTAAACGACGGGTTTTGTAACAGCCGACTGCTCGGCCAGCCGCCCGAGCGTCAAGGCTTCCGTTCCTTCTTCCCCGATCAGCCGCCATGCGACGTCCAGAAGTTGGCGATGCCGTTCCTCCCGCGACAGGCGGCGACGCGGTCGCGAATGGGAAGTCTGCTCCCTTGATCCGGCGCTTGACATGCTTATGTACCATTAGTAACTTACTAAGAGTATATAAGCCTGGCCCTTCGGCCGCAACCAATCAGCAGGAGTTTTGATATGCACGCGCTGATCGTTATCGCGCATCCCGATCCCAGCTCGCTCAGCCATAGCGTCGCCAGGCATGTCGCCGAGGGTGTGTCCCTATCCGATCCCGGCAATTCCTTCGAAATTGCGGACCTTGCGGCGGAAGCTTTCGATCCAAGGTTCACCGCGACTGATCTCGCCGTTCATCGCAAGGGAGCACCGCCCTCAGCCGATGTTGCCGCCGAGCAAGCGAGGATCGATCGCGCCGATGCTCTTGTGCTGGTCTATCCCGTCTACTGGTGGTCGATGCCGGGGCTTCTCAAGGGATGGATCGATCGGGTATTCGCGAACGGTTGGGCTTACGATGAAGGCCCGGACGCCAAACTGGTGAAGAGGCTTCGCCACCTCCGGGTTCATTTGGTTGCCATCGGCGGCGCCAATTTGCGAACCTATGCGCGGCACGGCTATTTCGGAGCCATGAAGACGCAGATCGACCATGGCATCTTCGATTATTGTGGTGCGTCCGTCGTGACGTCCGAGCTCCTGCTCGGCTCGGAGACGCAGGATCCGGCCTCTCATTTCAGCGCCGCGCGCGCCATCGGCGGCAACCTCTTCAAGGCGTCCGCGCGAGGCGCGGAGGCAGCATGACCGCGTAGCGCACCGGCAGCACATGGGCACGGTGTTCGCGGCCCCCGTGCCTGGATCAGTGCCGCCTGAAGCGCCTACAATTCCTGCCGGTTCGACCGAAGCAGGATGTCGTTGACGTCAGACCGGCAGGCCGTTCTGCTTTCGCAGGCTTTTGTCGAATGCGGATGCGGGGACGAAACGGCGCAGGAAACTGACCTGGCGTGCCATTTTTCCCGCCGCATAGCGCCTCCTCGGAACGGAATCGGTCGCTGCTTTCAAGACCGTCCCGGCTACAATTTCGGGAGCATCACCTGTTTCCATCGCTTTGCGCAGGATCACATCCATGCCAGCGCGCGCAGCGTCATAGATTTCAAGCAACTGGTCCGGCCTGGCGAGATTTTCTTCAAATGACGTACGGGTATAGGCAGGCTCGACCAACACGACTCGAATTCCGAGAGGGCGCAGTTCGTGGTCGAGCGATTCGGAATAGCCCTCGATGGCATGTTTGGTCGACGCATAGAGCGCGGAATAGGGTGCTGGGATCAAACCCAGCACAGAACTCAAATTGACGATTCTGCCCGTCCCTTGACGGCGCATTGTCGGCAGGACTGCGTTGGTCACGCGGAGAACGCCGAAGACGTTCACGTCGAACAGCGCCTGAGCCTGGACGGTCGAGGACTCCTCTGCGCCTCCGAGCAGGCCGACGCCGGCATTGTTGACGAGCAGGTCGATACGCCCGGCTTCAGCCAACACGTCATCGACCAGTTTCGCAACGGACGCGTCATCGGTGACGTCGCAGGTCAGCATGGTAACGCCGTCGGATCGTTCGGCGACCGCACGACGGCTGGTTCCGAACACGCGAAAGCCCGCGTTCTGCAGGGCTTTGGCCGTTGCGTGCCCGATGCCGGTGGATGCGCCCGTCACCAGGGCGACGCCTAGATTGGTCTTGTTCATGGAAATCACTTCTTTCTTTGTGCTGGATTTGCCGGCTGCAGGCGTGCGCAAATGGAGATAGGCGCACGCCCCCGCTCCGATGAGGCCATTACTCGGCAATGGCCCCAGTTTGCTGGTTGGACACTGGTCCCACCTCGGTGACGGTAAGCTTGTCGCCGGAGCGCGAAATCTCGAGGTTTTGCTCAGGCTCGCCCAATTTCCGCGGCACGGATATCGTAGCCGACTGCCCTTCGGCGAGAGTGGCCGAGAAGCGCAAGGGAATCCCGGTCTCTCCTTCCGCTATCGTTGCGATCACCCGATAGCCGTCATTTTCGTCGGTGTAGTGTACGACGCCGCGAAAACCGCCGAGATCGATACTCTCCCCGGCCATGGCCGACAGCTCACCGGCATGCAACGGGGACGCGGCCAGGAAGAATGCCGCCACGCCACCAATAAGGTTGATCATCGCGAGGCTCCGTTTGGATGGCGCCGATCTCGGCTGGCCGGCGGCGACATGATGCATCGGTTGCGCGCTCTGACGGTTAAATTCCGGGTTGGTCTTGTTCATGAGGGTCACTCCTTCTTTGTGCTGGATTGCATTTCAAAAAGATGTTACTATCATTTCGATATTAAGTCACTATCAAAATGATATTAACATGAAAAATCTTTCCGATGCCTTTTGCCCGATCGCCCGCGGCCTCACCTGCGTCGGCGATGCGTGGAGCATGTTGATCCTTCGCGACGCGAGCCTGGGCCTCACGCGCTTTGACGAGTTCCGGAAAAGTCTGGGCATCGCTCCCACCATTCTGACCCGGCGGCTGGCGACGCTGACGGAAGAGGGACTTCTGGAAAAGCGGCGCTACTCGGAGCGGCCTCCGCGCGATGAGTATGTGCTGACGGCGGCCGGACGCGATTTCTTGCCGGTGCTCATCTTACTGGGTGCGTGGGGACGCCAGTACCGCGGCGAAGGCAGGTTGGCGCGATACGTCGACGCAGAGACAGGAGAAGAAATCGAGCCGGTGGCCGTGGATGCCGTCACAGGGGCAAAGATCGGCACCCGCCCGATTCGCGTTGCAACACCCGAATAGCATCCGCGATCGCAAGCGCCGGGCTGCCAGGCGGTCGGAAGTCAATCACCGGACTCTGCGATGCTTGCGCCGGCCAGCTGGTCCGTCCAGCGCCGGAATAGCGCGCTGGCATTGACGCCTCCGAAGCCGAAGCCGTTGGAGATCGCGTAGTCCATTCCCATCGGCCGGGCTTGGTTTGCGACGAAGTCGATCCCGTCGCCCGCTGGATCCGGAGCGCTCAAATTAAGGGTTGGTGGCGCCACTTGATCCCTCAGCGCCAGGATTGCGAAGATGGCTCCAAGCCCGCCGGCGGCTCCGAGCAGGTGTCCGGTCGCCGATTTGGTTGCGCTGACAGCTATGCTGGAATCTGCGCCGAAGATTCTTTTGATCGCCGCGATTTCCCCGAGATCACCGACTGGCGTGGAGGTCGCGTGCGCATTGAGATGATGCACCTCACGCGCCGAAATGCCGGCTTGGGCAATCGCGATCTCGATGGCTCGGCGCGCGCCCTCGCCGTCCTCGGGACCGGAGGTGACGTGATGAGCATCCGCCGTCGTGCCGTAGCCGACGAGCTCGGCGAGTGGTTTCGCGCCGCGCGCAAGCGCGTGGCTCAGTTCCTCGATAATCAGGATGCCGGCCCCTTCACCCATGACGAAGCCGTCCCGCGACGTGTCGAAGGGGCGCGAGGCTTGAGCCGGCGTCTCATTGAAGCCGGTGGAAAGAGAGCGTGCGGCAGCAAACCCACCGAGACTGACGATGTTCATGCATGCTTCCGTGCCGCCGCACACGGCGATATCGGCTTCATTGGCGCGGATAAGACGGGCCGCGTCGCCGATCGCCTGAATGCCGGCCGCGCACGCCGTCACCGGTGCGCCGAGTGGCCCCTTGAGACCATAGCGGATCGAGATGTGGCCTGCCGCAAGGTTAACCAGGAAGGACGGCACCGTAAAAGGCGAGAGACGGCTGACGCCGCGCCCGTCGACCGTGCGCACCGCCTCGGTTATGGCTGGGAACCCGCCGACCCCTGAAGCAATGATCGTTGCCGTGCGCAGGCGAGCCGCTTCCAAGGCAGGCTTCCATTTCGCCTGCGCAAGCGCCTCTTCTGCCGCCGCCAGCGCAAAGAGAATGAACCGATCCACCTTGCGCCGATCTTTCGCAGCCAGGATGGCATCGGGATCGAAACCAGCGTCCGGATCTTCTTCCAAGGAGGGAACCACGCCGCCGATCTTCGCCGGCAGGTCTCCCACGACATCGTCCGAAAGTCTACGAATGCCCGAGCGACCGGCCAGGAGGCGTGACCAGGACGCTTCGACATTGGCAGCAAGGGGCGTGACCGCTCCCATGCCTGTAACGACAATTCGTCGCATCTACTCTCCTATCAATTTGGGTGCGCCGCCAGCGTTGCCTACGCCGTTCAAGCGGCGACTGCTTCGCGAACCTGATCGGTCGCCGCATCCAGAAAAGCCTGCGCGAGATCGGGGTCGTTGACGACGCGCGAGAGCAGCACCGCGCCGACCATTGTCGAGAGAATGGCCATGGTCTTGCCGCCAGCCTCCTCGCCGTCGGCCTCGCTAATCCAACTGCCGAGCATCTCAAGGTATTCCCTGATCCCGGCCTCGAATGACGCCTTGACCTCGGCACCCTGTCTGGCGGCATCCGAGCCGAGCGCCACGACCGGGCAGCCGTCCATCTTTTCTCCGCGATGGCCCATGCTGAGGTAGAATGCGATCACCGCGCCGAGCGGATCCTCAGGCTTTGCCGCAGTCGCGGCCGACCATCGGTGAGTGGCGCTCTCCATCGCCCGCCTGGACGCCTGCGCCGCCAGGTCCTCCTTTGATGCGAACTGCTTGTAAAAGGCGCCCTGGGTCAGACCGGCTCCCTTCATAAGATCTTTAAGGCCGATGCCGTCAAAGCCGCGCTCCCGAAAAAGGCGGCTTGCCACATTGATCACGGTTTCACGGTTTTCCGCGGCCTGCATGCGACTCACGCGCATCATCATCTCCTTTTTTAGATTGCATTCGTAATCTATAACCCTTATAGAGGACGAACGCAATCTATTTCGAGATGAGGCGATGGGCATGAAAAAGAGACCCGCCATCTTGCTGGCGGGCGTGGCGGCGAACGTCGTCAAAATCACCGGACGGGAGCGCCACACGGTGCCCTCGATCACGCCATCGAATAAGTTTGGAGGAGAGGTCAAATGCTATACAGTTATTTTGTCGAGAAATCGATCCGACAGAGCTTCGACCACGTCAACAACCATCGCTGGAATGAGGCGGTGAAAGCACTCGTGCCGCGTGTCCGTCACCGCGTTTCCGGCGCCCACGCGCTTGGCGGTGAGCGCCACGACAAAGAAGCCGTGCGCCGCTGGTTTGAGCGCCTCGGCCGCGTCCTGCCCAATCTCCATCTCACGGTCAACCATATCTGGGTGAAGGGCTGGCCGTGGCATACCACCGTATTTGCCCAATGGGACGGCACCGCAACGCTGCTCAACGGCGACGCGTCGTACGTCAACCGTGGTCTCCACGTGTTCACCCTGCGGTGGGGCAGGGTCTATGCACTCGAGGAATTTTACGATTCACAAGCAGCGGCCCGCGGTCTTGCCGCCCAAGCGGCAGCTGGCCTCGAAGAAGCTGCCGCCGAACAAATTGTGAGCTAGCAGCTCGCTTGGACGGGCACCTCGACGGTGACGCCGCGGGGTCGCCTTCGTCGTTGGCGCGGTCCTCGCTGGGCATCGCCCGCAGACGACCCATCCGCCCGAATTCGATCACCTCTGCCGTCTGCTGCGCCCGGATCAGTGCGCTCTGGATCAGTTTCGCCCGTTGAGGTGGCGCACCTTGCGCAGCTGCGGGAACAGCACCGCCCACAACCCGGCGACAATGACTGCGCCGACGCCGCCAATCACCACCGCGGGCACGGTGCCGATCAACGCCGCCATGGTGCCTGCGCGGAATTCGCCGAGCTCGTTGGAGGCGCCAACGAAGACCTGGTTGACGGCGTTGACGCGACCGCGCACCTGGTCCGGGGTCCACAGCTGGATCAGCGTCTCTCTGATATAGACGCTGAACATGTCGGTGGCGCCGAGCAAGGCGAGTGCTGCGATCGACAGCCAGGTGATAGTGGAGAGGCCGAACACCACGGTAAAGGTGCCGAACAGCGCGACGAAGCCGAGCATCACTAGGCCGGCGTGGTTGCGGATCGGATGTCCGGCCAGCCAGATGGCAACGCAGATGGCGCCGATGCCCGGTGCCGAGCGCAACAGTCCGAGGCCCCACGGGCCGAGTTCGAGGATGTCGCGCGCGTAGACCGGCAGCAGTGCTGTGGCGCCGGACAAAAGCACGGCGAACAGATCGAGCGAAATGGCGCCGAGCACGATCTTCTCGCTCCAGATATAGCCGAAGCCGGCAAACAGGGTCTGCATCGTCGGCTTGTCGGTCTCGCTGCGCTGGGCTGGCTTCGGGATGGTGAAGATCAGCACCGCGGCGACAAACATCAGAACGGCAGCGGTGCCGTATGCTGCTTCGGCCGAAAGCCCGTAGAGCAGGCCGCCGGCGACGGGTCCAATGATGGTTGCCGTCTGCCAGGCTGACGAATTCCAGGCGATTGCGTTGCCAAAATCCTCTGGTGGCACGAGATTGGCGAACAGCGACGCTGCGGCCGGTCCGAAGAAGGCGCGCGCGATGCCGAACATGGCGAGCACGCCGAAGATCAAGCCCGGTCCGCTAAGGCCGCGCAGCGTCAGCAGCAGCAGAGCCAGCGCGCAGATCGCCTCCAGCAGGACCGTCAGCGCCATAATCAGACGGCGTCCGAAACGGTCGGCGACCACCCCGGTGACCAGCACCAGCAGCAGCGAAGGCAGGAACTGGACAATGCCGACAAGCCCGAGATCGAACGGATCACGGGTCAGGTCATACACCTGCCAGCCGACGGCGACGGATACGATCTGGGTGGCGAATGTGGAGAGGAAGCGCGCCGCCCAATAGCTCAGGAAGGGTTTGTGGCGGAAGGCGGCATAGCGCTGGTCGGGTGATGTTTGTTCGGCTGTCATTTGTGAATGGCCCCGGCGAGACTGTGTATCGGCCGGCGGGGCTCTTCCACAATGGGCGCTGGTCCGACCACAGCGCTTTTTAGCGCAGTTCGGTGCGGGGCGCGCGCAAAAATCGGCTCTGGATCAAGGGTTTCCAGGTGAGATTGGCGAAATTCTTTTCGAAGGCGTCCTTCTCCCCGTCACTATACGGGGAGAAGTGCCCGGCAGGGCGATGAGGGCAGCGCAAACCTGAAGCGATCAGGGAGATGTCCGCCGGGCTTCGAACGGCGTGTCAGACCGTGGCCTTGGGCTTCCTGGTCTTCTTGACGGGCGCCGGCGGGGCGGCCTTACGGCCGAGGCCGATTGCCTTCGCCAGTTGCGAGCGCGAGGCCGCATAGTTGGGGGCAACCATCGGATAGTCGGCCGGCAAGCCCCATTTGGCGCGGTAGGCGTCCGGTGTCAGCCCGAAATGAACACCGATATGGCGCTTCAGGGATTTGAACTTCTTGCCGTCCTCAAGGCAGACGATGTAGTCCGGCGTTACCGATTTCTTTGGGTTGACCGCGGGGATCAGCGGCGCTGCCACCGGAACGGCGGGTTGTCCGAGTCCACCTATCGACGCGCTGACGCTCGCGATGAGATCGCCGAGGCCGGAAGCGGGCAAGCGGTTCTTCTCGACGTAGGCGGACACGATGTGAGCGGTCAGCTCGAGAAGGTCGATGTCCTTGCGGGCCTTGTTGCTGTCGTCGGTCAATCTATTTTCTCCGTCCGTGGGGGTCATAGAGTTCCTAGTCGGCAAATCTGCGTAACGCAATGACGCCGAGCCACGTCGCACATTATTTTGAATAACAATACTAACGGCAGGGTCGGTTCAACAGGTCTGACCCTAAACCGCCATAATATCAGATAATCAGGGATTTGTCGCGCCACAGTCGAAACCCACCTTCGAAGGCGCGTGTGTTGTCGCCGCGCCTGCAACCGGCAGGCAACTCGTCGAGTTCGTCGACATTGCCGCCGCCGATGACCACATAGTCAGGCTGCATGGCGGCGCGAAGCCGCTCGATGACGTCGAAGACGTGCTTGCGCCATTTCTTCCTGCCGCGCTTCTCCAGGCCGCGTTCGCCGACATAGTCCTCGAAACTGCGGCCCTTCTTGTAAGGAAGATGCGCGAGCTCCATCGGCTGGGCGACGTTGTCTACGATCATCGCAGCACCCAGGCCCGTTCCCAGACCCAGGAACAGCATGCGCCCACCCTCGTAGCTGCCGACAGCCTGCATCAACGCGTCGTTGATCACCTTCACCGGCTTGCCGAACTGCGCTGCGAAGTCGCATCCGACCCAGCCCTTTCCGAGATTGGCCGGGTCGGTCAGCGGCCGGTTGTGATGCACCGGGCCGGGATAACCCATCGAGACGACGTCGTAGGGCAAGCCATCGGCGAGTGCCTGCACGGCCGCGATCATCTGCTGCGGCGTCAGCCCGGGTCCGGAATCGGCCTTGCGCTCCTCGCCGCCGGCGCTGGTAAGGATCTTGACATGGGAGCCGCCAATATCGATCGCAAGCACGATCTTTTCGCTGTCCTGTGCCGGCTTTTTCGCCACCTTGGCCATTGCGTCGCCTCTCCAATTCATTTCGCCGGATTGATCCAGCCGTTCGGCGGTCCAAACCCGGCCATCGCATCGGCAGGCCCCCATGTCCCCGGCTCATAAAGCGGGGGCGGCGTGGTGTCGCCAAGCACCGGGCCGACGATCCGCCAGGCAAGCTCGCTGGCGTCTTGGCGGGTGAACAACTGGCCGTTGCCGTTCATGGCATCGCCGATCAGGCGCTCATAGGGCGGCATGTCGTCCTTGCTGTCGTCGAGCGCGGTCAGCTCGACCTGCTCGCCGATCATGTCGTCACCGGCGGCCTTGCGCTGGGCGCCGATCGAGATCGCTACTTGCGGATCGATGCGGAAGCGCACGTGGTTGGCGTCGTCGGGCTTGATCGGGTCGAAGACGTCGAGCGGCGGCCGCTTCAGCCGCACGATTACCTCGGTGGCGTGCACCGGCATCGATTTGCCGGCGCGGATGAAGAAGGGCACGTCCTGCCAGCGCCATGTGTCGACGAAGAAACGCACCGCCGCGAAGGTCTCGACCGGCGAATTCGGCGCCACCCCGGGCTCCTGGAGATAGCCTTTGAATTGGCCGCGCACGACATCGTCTTTGGTCAGTGTCCGGATTGCCCGCAGAACCTGCACCTTCTCGTCGATCAGATCGTCAGCCGAGCGGCCAACGGGCGGTTCCATGGCGAGCAGCAACAGGATGTTGAGCAAATGGTTCTCGATGACGTCGCGGATGCAGCCGACCTCGTCGTAGAAGCGGCCGCGGCCTTCGACGCCGAAATCCTCGGCCATGGTGATCTGCACGCTTTCGACGAAATTGCGGTTCCAGATCGGCTCGAGAAAGGAATTGGCGAAGCGGAAATAGAGCAGGTTCTGGATCGCCTCCTTGCCGAGATAATGGTCGATGCGGAAGATCGACTGCTCATCGAATACCAGATGCAGCACCCGGTTCAGCCAGCGCGCCGATTGCAGATCGTGGCCGAAGGGCTTTTCCACCATCAGGCGCGCACCCTGGGCCGCACCCGACTGCTCCAGCCCCTGGATGACCGTCTCGAACATGGTCGGCGGAACCGCCAGATAGTGCAGGGGATGCTGCGCGGTCCCCAGCACGCTTTTCAGCTTCTCGAATGTCGCAGCGCCACGGTAGTCGCCGCTGACATAGCGAAGCAGCGAGGCGAGTTTCGCGAAGATTTTTTCGTCGACCTTGCCGGTCGCCTTGACGATGCCGTCGCGGGCTCGCGCCTGCAACTGCTGCAGGTCCCAGGCGTCGAAAGCGACGCCGATCACCGGCTCGGTGAGCGTTCCCTTGGCGACCATGGCGTAAAGTGCGGGGAAGATCTTCTTGTGGGCGAGATCGCCGGTTGCCCCGAAAAGCACCAGCGTATCGGACCGTTCCAGGCTCATGAGCGTGTCTCCCCCGTCACGAGCCGGCCTTCGGCTTTTCGACATGGCCGCCGAAAGCGTAACGCATGGCGGATAGCAGCTTGTCGGCGAACTCGGATTCGCCTTGCGAGGAGAAGCGGTCGAACAGGGCTGAGGACAGAACCGGCGCCGGCACGCCGGTGTCGATGGCTGCCTTCAGCGTCCAGCGGCCTTCGCCAGAATCCGAAACCCGGCCGCCGAACTGCGTCAGCCCCGAATCGGCCTTCAACACGCCCGCCGTCAGATCGAGCAGCCAGGAGCCGATGACGCTGCCATGCCGCCAGACCTCGGCCACCTCAGCGATATCGATGTCGAACTGGTAATATTGGGGATTTTCCAATGGACTGGTTTCAGCATCGGCCGTCCGCTGCCGCTTGCCCGCATTGGCCGACTTCAAAATGTTCATGCCCTCGGCATAGGCGGCCATGACGCCGTATTCGATGCCGTTGTGGACCATCTTGACGAAGTGGCCGGCGCCGCTTGGTCCGCAGTGGAGATAACCGAACGGGGCCGTTCCGGCATCCTTTCCCGGAGCAAGTGCCCCGGCATCGGTGCCCGGCGCCAGGGTCGCGAAGACCGGGTCGAGATGCTGGACCGCGCTGTCGGGGCCGCCGATCATTAGGCAATAGCCGCGCTCGAGGCCCCAGACGCCGCCGCTGGTGCCGACATCGACATAGCTCAGGCCTTTCAAGGCCAGACGCGCTGCATGGTCGACAGCCTCGTGATAATAGGAATTGCCGCCATCGATGATGATGTCGCCCGGCTCCATCAATGCGGCCACCTGATCGACGATTCGGCCGGTGATCGCCGCCGGCAGCATCAGCCAGGCGCTGCGCGGCTTGGTCAGCTTGCCGACGAACTCCTCCATCGACGCCGCTCCGATCGCGCCTGCCGTCACAAGGGCTGCGACGCTGGCCGGGTTGATGTCGTAGACCACGCATTCGTGACCATCGCGCAGCAGGCGCCGCACCATATTGGCGCCCATCCTGCCCAGTCCCATCATTCCGATCTGCATGTTTCTCGTCCTGATTCTTGAGGGATAGAAAACCTATTGGCTCTATTGTTGGAGCATGATCTTTTCCGAAAACCGGGTTCCACTTTTCGGGATCATGCTCTAATCCAGCTTGTCGATACCGATAGAAAAGTCGACATTCTCCCAACGGCCGGCATCGGACCAGAAAAAAGTAAAGACGATCGTATTGCCCGGCGAAACATCGGCAACCGGCAGATCCGTGAGATGGATGCCGAAGGCATTCTCGGTCGTCTCGGCGTCATGGGCGGTCGCCCAATTGTCGCTGCTCCAATGCACCACCGCTCGGGCCAGCAGCTCGACGCGCAGCATCTTGCCGGCGGGCAGGATGCGGACCTTGTGGTTGAAGCGCCATGTCCGGCGCGGCGACACGGTCCTGTCCTCCATGTAGCGCTTCACGCCTTGCGGCGGCATGTCGAAGACGGCGCCGTCGCTCAGCGAACGCAGCAGCTTGATGTGCTCCGAATGCGCCCAGACCAGCGGCATGGCGCTGCCCGATGGTCGGCCGCGCCACAATTCCCTTTCCGGCATGTCGGGACCGTCCCAGACCTGCTCGGGCAGCAGGCCGCCAGACCCGGCCGAGGCCTCGAACGTCTTCAGCAGGCTCGCCGCTCTGTCCTTGCGCCCCGCCGCCAGCTCGTAATGCGCGCGCTCGCCGGTGAGCAGCGGCCAAGCGCGACCCTGCCCGGTCCCGTCGAAGGGCGCGCCGTCGGCGTGTTCGCCATAGCCGTCGCCGCTATAGCGATACCAGACAGGCCCCTGCGGCAGGTCGCAGCGCAGCCGCGCATCGATGACCTTGACCGTGTCGACGACGCGCGGATCGTCGGCGGCCCTGAGGCCGAAGCGGACGAGCGCCAGCGCATCCGGGCTGACGATCGCCTCGGCCGGCCGGTCCGTATCGGCGGGCGGTCGGTTCTTGATCGGGACATAACCGTGTTTCGGCGACGCCGCGCCGGCGGTGTCGGGCGGCGCAATACGGACGTAGTAGCCTGCGACGCCAACCTCTTCGCACAGTGGAGTGCCAGTGACATAGGTCCAGCGCTCGATCTGGTCGTTCCAGACATCGGCGGTTTCACGCAGATAATTTGCCGGCTCTGCTTTGCCGCAAACACCGAACATGTCGGCCGCCGCAAGCAGCGCTGCGATCTCGACGGCAAGCGTGAACGGGCTGTAGCCGGCGTCCTCCTCCCAGCGGTCCTCGCCGGTGACCGGACCATTGCGCACGACATAGGAAGCGGCGCGCTCGATCATCGGCATGAAGGCGAGCAGCTTGGCGTGCGGCAGGTGCCCGGCCCGGCGCAGCGCGTCGGCGAGCAGCAGCGGAAAGGCGCATTCGTCCATCTGAATGCCGGGCCAATAGGCTGACCCGTCGAGCCAGGCATTCTGCGGCCAATGGCCGTCAGGCTGCTGGATGGAACGGAGATAGGCGAGAATCTCAAGCGCTTGCGCCGGATCGCCGGCGGCCAGGAAGCCGCCCGCGGTTTCGACCAGGTCGCGCGGCCAGACCAGGTGATAGCCGCCGAGATCGTCGTCGCCCATGCTGAAGCCCCATGGGATCGACAGGCTGGCGACGGCTGCGCCGGATTTCGCGGACGACCGGTGCGCTGCCAAAACAGCCGTGCTGACGCGATAGGTGTTGATCCCGGATACTGCATGCCGGTCGAGCGGAAGCAACCCTTTCTGCCATTTGCACCATTTTTCGACATAGACCTCGGCAGCGGCATCGAAGCCTTGCTTCAAGCTGGCGGAAGCAACCCCCGCCGCCTCTTGCGGTGTTGCCCCAAAACCCAGCGCCAGCAAGACTTTTGGGTTCTCGGCCGAAAAGCCAATCTCCCCTGTCAGCGCTACATTGCCGTTCTCTGCCCTTTGATAAGCCGGATCGAACCGGCCGTCACAATGGAGTTGCTGCCACCCGTCGGAGGCGCCGACATAGCCGGCCGAGCAGGCTCCCCAAGGCAGCGACGAGGCGAGCGCCAAGTAAACACCACGCCCCGATGCAAACAGGACAGGCTTTCCCTCGTAGTCGTCGACCCAGGCGGTATTGCCCATGCCGGCGTTGACCAGATGCGGCGCCAGCAGCGCGTAGACGCGGTGATCGGCAACCGTGCCTCTCAGCAGCGTGAAGCTGATTTCCTGCAGCAAAACGGGACGTTCCGGATCCGTAATGATCCGCTTTTCGATCCGGTAGGTGCCATCAGCCGCGGTGTTGACCAACCTGTAGGCGGGCACGCCGTCCTCGAACGGCTCGATGCTGTGTTCGGCATCGCGCTTCTCTTCCGAGAAATAGCCGCCCGGTCCCGTGACGACCAACCCCATGTCGCGCGTGCAGGCGCTGTCCAGGTGGGGATAGTAGATCTCGTTGAGGATGCCGTGGCTGATCGTGAACCAGACGCGGCTAGCCAGTGAAAGCGCGGTGCCGACACCGCTCTTGGCGCTCGAGGTCCAGCGCGCCGCAATTCCGGGTGCGCCCGGCGCATCAGTCGGCGTCACTGCCATTCGATTTGGGCCTCCAGACCCTTCCCTAGCCCATGAACCAAAGGCTTTTCAATCATGCACCGCAAGTTGATCGCCAACTCTGCGCGGATTGCAGTTGACAGCTTGCGAGCCATCTGCATTTGTCTGACAATAGATAAAAAACAGGGACGCGAATTTAACAACCATCAGCAGTCAACAAAAGATCAGCAACTCAGGGAGGAGTATGACATGAAGAAAATGCTCATTTTGGGGGCATTCGCGGCGATGCTCGCGTCAGGCACCGCACTGGCCGATACCAGCGACAAGAAGATCGCCTTCTCCAACAATTATGCCGGCAATTCGTGGCGCCAGGCGATGCTCGACAGCTATGCCATCGTGACCAAGAAGGCGGTCGCGGACGGGGTGGTGGCAGCCGCGGACATCTTCACGACGGCCGACAAGGAGGTGCCGACCCAGGCGGCCCAAGTCCAGAACCTGATCCTGCAAGGCTATGACGCGATCGTCATCAACGCCGCCTCGCCGGATGCGCTCAACGGCGCCGTCAAGCAGGCCTGCGATGCCGGCATTGTCGTCGTCTCCTTCGACGGCATTGTCACCGAGCCTTGCGCCTACCGCGTGGTCGTCGACTTCAAGGACATGGGCAAGCAGGAAGTCGAGCAGATGGCCAAGTTCCAGCCCAAGGGCGGCAATCTGCTGGAAATCCGCGGCCTTGCCGGCACGTCGATCGATGACGCCATCCATGCCGGAATTCTGGAAGGCGTCGCCGCTCATCCCGAGTTCAAGATCGTCGGTTCGGTGACCGGCGACTGGGATCAGACCACAGCACAGAAGGCGGTCGCGACGATCCTGCCGTCGCTGCCGGAAATCGTCGGCGTCGTCGATCAGGGCGGCGACGGCTATGGCGCGGCACAAGCCTTCGCCGCCGCCGGCAAGCCGCGCCCGACCATCATCATGGGCAATCGTCAGGACGAGCTGCAATGGTGGAAGGAACAAAAGGACAAGGACGGCTACCAGACCTGGTCGGCCTCCATCGCGCCGGGCGTATCGTCGCTGGCCTTCTGGGTAGCGCAGCAGGTGCTCGACGGCCGCACCGACATCCCGCATGATCTTTTGGTGCCATACCTCGCGTTCACCCAAGATGATTTCGAGGCCGCGCTGCCGAAAATCCCCAAGGGTGGTGTCGCCAGCCACGAATACACACAGGAAGACGCCATCGCGGCGATCAAAGCCAACATCAAGTGAGCATGGCACATCCAATGCCGCACGCGTTGCCGACCGGATATCGCTAGGGATGCCCGAGGCCGGCGCAGACATCATCCGGCTGGACGGCGCCGAAAAACATTTTGGCGCCGTCCGTGCCCTCGCCGGCGTCGATTTCCACGTCGGTGCCGGTGAATGCGTTGGTCTCGTCGGCCACAATGGTGCGGGCAAGTCGACGCTCATGCATATGGTGGCGGGCACGCTAGTGCCCGACAGCGGCCAGATCGCAGTGCGTGGCGGCATCGAGAACAATTATTCGGTGCCGCGCGCCCAACAGCTCGGCATACGCTGCGTGTTCCAGGAACTCTCGCTCTGCCCGAACCTCAGCGTTGCCGAGAACACGCGTATCAACCACCCGGCATTGCGCGGCCTCGGCTGGCGACGCAAGGCTGCCGATCTCATCACGGCCAAGCTCGACGAGATCTTCCCGGACCACAGCATCTCCGCCTCCGATATCGCCGGCGACCTCTCCATCGGCAGGCGGCAGATGGTCGAGGTGGCGCGTGCCTTCACTGTGACGCAGGATCCGCTCGAACTGGTCATCCTCGACGAGCCGACATCGTCGCTCGACGCGCATACGGCCGGCCAGCTGCTGGCATTCGTCCGGCGCTTTGTCGCCGAAGGCAAGAGCTGCATCCTGATCTCGCATGTCCTTGGCGAGGTGCTCGGGAATGCCGACCGCATCGTGGTGATGCGCGACGGCAAGGTCGTTGCGTCAGATGCGGCAACGGCTTTCGATCGCGACAGGCTGGTGACGACCATGGGTGGGGCGGAAGCGCGTGAGAAGATCGCGGCCGAAATTGCGACCCAAAAGCCGGAGACCGGCCCGTTGCGGGTCCGGGCCCGCCCAGCGCGGCAGCAGGACGGCAACGAGCTTGTCGCGCATGCGGGCGAGATCATCGGCCTTGCCGGGCTGGCCGGCCATGGGCAAACCGACCTGCTGCTGGCGATCTTCGCCGCTGCGGCGCGCTCTAAAACCGGCATAGAGGTCACCGCGCCGGTAGCGCTAGTGGCCGGTGACCGGCAGTCGGACGGGATTTTCCCGCAATGGTCGATTGCGCAAAACATCGGCATCCGCTCGCTGAAGCGATTGCGCAACGGCCTGCTGATCTCGCCGCAGCGCGAAGCCGAGCTCGCCGACTTCTGGCGAGGGAAAATCGGCATCCGCACTCCGGACATGAACAACAACATCTTCTCGCTGTCCGGCGGCAACCAGCAGAAGGCCTTGTTTGCCCGGGCGCTCGGCTCCGACGCGAAGATCGTGCTGATGGACGACCCGATGCGGGGGGTCGATATCGGCACCAAGCTCGAGGTCTACGACCTCGTGCGCGAAGAAGCTGGCCGCGGCCGCACCTTCCTCTGGTACACCACGGAAACCGAAGAGCTCGACAATTGCCACCATATCTACGTCTTCAAGAACGGCCGGATCGTCGCCAATCTTGGGCGCGACGAGCTGACGGAGGAAAAGATCATCCAGTCCTCGTTCGGCGACGCGGCCTGAGATGACGGCAGCACCTGTCGAGACCGGCCTCAAAGGTTCCGCCGAGCGTGACAGGCTAGCGCGGGCGCGCCTGTTGCGCAGCCTGCTGCCGGCTTTATCGCTGGTGCTTGTGCTGCTGGCGATCGCGTGGCTCAACCCGCGCGCCATCAGCTATTTCGGCTTCAGCCTGATGCTCAATTTGGCGATCCCGATCGCCCTGGCGACGATCGCGCAGATGTTCGTCATCGCCGGCAACGAGCTCGACCTGTCGATCGGCACCTTCGTCGGTTTCGTCGGCTGCGTCACGGCGACGTGGCTGAAGGACGCGCCACTGGTCGGCATCTTGATCCTGCTCGGCTCGATCGGTGTCTACGCGCTGCTCGGCGCGCTGATCCATCTGCGCAACCTGCCTTCGATCGTGGTGACGCTCGGCATGAGTTTTGTCTGGCAGGGGCTCGCCATCCTCATCCTGCCGAAGCCCGGCGGCAAGGCGCCGGACTGGTTGCTGTCGCTCATGGCTTTCAAGCCGCCTTTCATTCCCTTTCCGATCATTGCCGCGCTGCTGATCGCGGCGGTCGTTTATTTCGGACTGATGCGCACCTCCTATGGCGTGATCCTGCGCGGATCGGGCGGCAATGCCGCGGCACTCAGCCGTGCCGGCTGGTCGCTGCTCAAGACCAAGATCATCCTGTTTGCACTCGCCGGCCTGTTCGGAGTGCTGTCCGGCATGGCCTTGATCGGCATCACCACCTCGGCCGACGCCAATATCGGCAATGGCTACACGCTGCTTTCGATCGCCGGCGTCATCCTCGGTGGCGGCGAATTCGTCGGCGGCCGGGTGTCGCCGATCGGCGCGGTGATCGGCGCGCTGACGCTGGCGCTGGCCGCGTCGCCACTGCTGACCTTCATGCACATTCCGCCCGATTGGCAGGTGGCCGCCAATGGCGCCATCCTGATCATCGTGCTGGCGGCCCGGGTGCTGATCAGCCGCAGGGAGAGGTGAGCGATGGCATCGTTGCGATTGCTGCTCGCCAAACCGTGGATCTGGTCCTTCATCGGCGCGCTGCTGGTGTGGTTGGCGACGATTGCCTTCACCGGCGGATATGGCGGCGGCGGCATGATCACGGCAGCACTTTCGCTCGCCGTCTTCACCGTCATCGTCGGTGTCGGCCAGATGTTCGTCATCACGCTCGGGCCGGGCAATGTCGACCTGTCGCTGCCGGCCAATATCGGCCTCGCCAGCGCCGTCGCCATGAAGGTGATGGACGGCAATGATGCGATGATCGCCGTCGGGCTGCTGGCGGCGGTGGCCTGCGGCATGGCGGTCGGCGCGGCCAACTATCTCTTGATCTGGGCGCTGCGCATTCCGCCGATCATCGCCACATTGTCGGCGAGCTTCATTATCCAGTCGATCGACATCAGCTATGGTCGCGGCTTGCAGATCAAGCCGCCGCCGGGCTTCGCCAGTTTTACCAACTGGCAGATTCTGGGCATTCCGATCCTGGCGATCCTCACCGTGCTGTTCACCATCGGCGCTGCCATCGCGCTACAGCGCATGATCTATGGCCGCTCTGTGCTGGCGATCGGCCAGAACATCCGCGCCGCGTGGTTTGCCGGCATCAATGTTGGCCGCATCCGCTTCCTCACCTACACGCTGTCGGGCGCGCTCGGCGGCCTCGACGGGGCGCTGCTTGCCGGCTATTTCCGCGGCGCCAATGTCGATATCGGCAACGAGTACCTGCTGGCCTCAATCGCCGTCGTCGTCATCGGCGGCACGTCGGTGGCCGGCGGCAAGGCCAATGTGCCGGGTGTCTGGGGCGCGGCGCTGTTCCTGGTCCTGCTCCTGACCATGCTCAACACGTTCGGCGTCAGCGCCGGCGTCCGGCTGCTGCTGACCGGACTGATCATCGTCGGCGTCATCACCGCCGCGGGCGGCCAGAAAGCGCTGCGCTAGTTCTTTCGCCAGGCGGTGCAGAATCTTTTGATGCCGGCGGGACAGCGCCCCCCTCTGCCCTGCCGGGCATCTCCCCCACTTGGGGGGAGATTGCGCACACAGCCGCTTTCGCCAATCGCAAACGCCTCAGCAGTAAGAACGCCGACGTTGCAGGGCGAGCGGTGCGGGCGAAGCAGCCGACCTCCCCACTTGTGGGGGAGATGCCCGGCAGGGCAGAGGGGGGCGCGAAGGATCACCACAACAGCCTGGAGCCTTTCCGCGAAAACGGTTCCCATCCGGGCATCGGCCCTTTAAATCGTTCGGCGAACATCATTTTGCGAGAGGTTGCGTGCCCAATTTCGTGAGCGTTACAAGGGACGGCCGCATTGCGGTCGTGACCATCGACAATCCGCCGGTCAACGCGCTTAGCTTCCATGTTCGCGAGCCGCTGATGCAGGCGCTTTTCTCCTTGCGGGAAGAGCCAGATGTCGCGGCCATCGTCATCGCTTGCGCCGGGCGGACCTTTGTCGCCGGCGCCGACATCACCGAATTCGGCAAGCCGGTGCAGCAGCCGGATTTGCGCGCCATCATTGCCGTGCTGGAAACCATCGCCAAGCCGACGGTTGCCGCCATTCACGGCACCGCGTTGGGGGGTGGCCTGGAACTGGCGCTTGGTTGCCATTTTCGCGTTGCGGATACCGGCGCCAAGCTCGGCCTGCCGGAAGTCAAGCTCGGCTTGCTGCCGGGCGGTGGCGGCACGGTTCGGCTGCCGCGTCTCGTCGGCGCGCTGAAGGCGCTCAGCATGATCGTTTCGGGCACGCCGATCGGTGCGGCAGAGGCGCTCGCCGCCGGGCTGGTGGACGCCGTCTTCGAGGATGGCCTGACTGCGCAGGCAGTTCGTTTCGCTAGCGAAATGGTTGGCAGGGGCGGACCGTTCACGCCGGTGCGCCACCGTGACGGCCGTCTCGACCGGGCGGAATTGCCTGAATTCGACAAGCAAGCGGCGGAGCTTGCCAAAAAGGCGCGCGGGCTCGAAGCGCCGATCGCCTGCGCGCAGTCGGTTCGCAACGCCATCACGCTGCCGTTCGACGAGGCGCTGGCGGCGGAACGCGAACTGTTCGTCAAACTCGTTGCTGGTGACCAATCGCGCGCTCAGCGCCATCTGTTCTTCGCCGAGCGCGAGGCGGCGAAGGTTGGGGCTAAAGATATCGTCAGGCGCAAGATCGCGCGGGTCGGCGTCATCGGCGCCGGCACGATGGGCGGCGGCATCGCCATGGCGTTCGCCAATGGCGGCTACCCCGTGACCTTGCTGGAATCAACGCAGGAAGCGCTGCAACGCGGGCTGGCGACGATCGAGAAGAATTATGCCGTCTCGGTCGCGCGCGGTTCGCTGAGCGAAGACGCCAAGCGTCAGCGGCTCGGCCTGTTCGAGGGTTCCACCGACTATGGCGACCTCGCCGATTGCGACCTGATCGTCGAGGCCGTGTTCGAGGAGATGGCGGTCAAGCGCGAGGTGTTCGGCAGGCTAGACGCGGTGGCCAAACCGGGCGCGATCCTCGCCACCAACACCTCCTATCTCGACGTCAACGAAATCGCCGCCTCGACGTCGCGCCCGCAGGATGTCGTCGGCATGCATTTCTTTTCGCCGGCCAACGTCATGAAGCTGCTGGAGATCGTGCGCGCCGAGAAGACCGCGCCCGATGCGCTGGCGACAATCGTCGAGCTGGCACGGCGGATCGGTAAGGTGCCGGTCGTCGTCGGCGTCTGCCACGGCTTCGTCGGCAACCGAATGCTGGCCGCGCGCGGTTCGGAATCCGAGGCGCTTTTGCTGGAAGGTGCAACGCCACAGCAGATCGACCAGGCGTTCACCGATTTCGGCTGGCCGACGGGGCCGTTCCAGATGGGCGATCTCGCCGGCCTCGACATAGGCTGGCGCAACCGCAAGGCGCGCGGCCAGACGGCAATAATCGCCGACACACTGTGCGAACAGGGGCATTTCGGCCAGAAGACCGGCAGCGGTTTCTACCGCTACGAGAATGGCTCACGCACACCGGCTCCCAATCCGCACGTCGAAGCGCTGATCCGCGACAAGGCTGCCGAGAAGGGTATCGCGCCGCGCACGATTGGTGTTGACGAGATCATCGAGCGGACGCTCTATCCCATGGTCAATGAAGGGGCCAAGATCCTCGAGGAGAAAATTGCCGCCCGCGCCTCCGACATCGATGTCGTCTGGGTCAACGGCTATGGCTTTCCGGTAGGCAAGGGCGGGCCGATGTTCTGGGCCGGTCTCGAAGGGATCGACAAGATCATCGGGCGGCTCGACCACTGGCACGAGCGGACCGGCAAGGATGTTTTCAAGCCGGCGCCCCTGCTCAGGCGGATGGCTGAAACCGGCTCCTGGGAAAGCGCTGCCAGCTAAACTGCTTGAGCGAGGCCATTTCGAAATCGTGGATTACCGAATCCGCGCGTCGATGATCTCGACGAAACGCGCGAAGAGACCAGCCTGCGATTTGATCTTGAGCTTGCGATAGATGTTGCGGCGGTGGACCTTTACGGTTCCCGGCACGATGCGCATCGCCCTGGCTATCGATTCCGTCGAATGGCCCTGAAGCACCAGATCGACGACATGCTTTTCGCGCGGCGTGAGCGAAAGGCTCTTCCAGATATGAGCACGCTCGAACTCGTTGACCGGCGCAATCGCCTCGTCCTGCTTCGTCGCTGCCGGTTGGTCGGCCGGAAGGGCCGGCCAGCGCAGCCTGGCGAGACCGATCACCGCCGGCGCCATGTCACGCAGCAACCTGGCGTCGGCGGTTCCGAATGGTCCCGAAGCGTGCAATCGCATCAGCGAGACCACCAGCGCGTCCTTTCCCTTAAGCGGCACGAAGAAGCCGACCTCCTCGGCCAGCTTGGTCTGGCTATAGTAGGAGCGATAATATTCGCTGGCATAGAAGCGGTCCGGCGCCAGCTCGCGCATGCGCCAAAAACCTTCCTTTCGCTCGACCGCTGCGTGATGGAACGGGTCGAGCAGATAAGGCCCTTCCTGATAGAGCGCGACGAAGACGTGGCTTTCGGCCGGCGAGAACGTCTCGAACAGCAGCGGCGGGCGCGAGGCGCCGCGATAGCCGAAGATCACACAGTGATCGAAGCTGACATGCCGCCGGAGCCAGGCGACCATCGCCTTGCCGAAAAGCTCGCCGCTCGTCTCCCGTGTCGCCGCGATGAGCGCAGCGAGCTGATTGTATTCGTCGCCGCGCGATCCGCTCAATTTATACCCCTTTAAACGAGAAAATAGACCAAATATACCACCTGCGAGGTATATACTAGTCACCGTTGGCTCTGATAGCGTCTTGAAAATCGCCTTCGCTGGAGCCCGCAGCTTTGACCGCAGTGCCA
The DNA here is from genome assembly GCF_002284565.1 of Mesorhizobium mediterraneum. Lineage (GTDB taxonomy): Bacteria > Pseudomonadota > Alphaproteobacteria > Rhizobiales > Rhizobiaceae > Mesorhizobium > Mesorhizobium mediterraneum. The sequence goes on from NZ_NPKI01000015.1 coordinate 803,943, forward strand.
GATATCGAGTTTCGCGGGGTCACCAAACGCTACGGCAGCGTGACTGCGGTCAGCGGCATCGATCTAGCCATCCCGCCGTCTGCCTTTGTCGCCTTGCTCGGGCCGTCCGGCTGCGGCAAGACAACCTGCCTGCGCATGATCGGCGGCTTCGAACAGCCGAGCGAAGGCGCGGTCTTCATCCGCGGCCGCGACATGGCCGGCACGCCGCCCTACCGGCGGCCGGTCAACATGGTGTTCCAGCAATATGCGCTGTTTCCGCATCTGGATGTCGAGGACAACATCGCCTACGGGCTGCGCCAGGCAAGGCCGCGGCTGTCGTCGCGGGAGATCAGCCTGAGAGCAGGCGAGGCGCTCGCCATGGTGCGGCTTGCCGGCTACGGCCGCCGCAAGATCCACGAGCTTTCCGGCGGCCAGCAGCAGCGTGTCGCCCTGGCGCGGGCGCTGGTCAACAAGCCGGCGGTGCTGCTGCTCGACGAGCCGCTGGCGGCGCTCGACAAGAAGCTGCGCACCGACATGCAGATAGAGCTGCAGAACCTGCAGCGCGAGATCGGCATCACCTTCGTCCTTGTCACGCACGACCAGGAAGAAGCACTGTCGATGAGCGATTTCGTCTGCGTCATGAATGGCGGGCGCATCGTCCAGCTCGGGCAGCCAAGCGAAATCTATGACGAGCCCGCCGACCTCTTCGTCGCCGACTTCGTCGGCAAGACCAATCTGTTGAGCGGCAAGGTCGCCGGGCACTCGGGCGACCTCGTCGAGGTGGCGCTTGCCGACGGCACCGTCATTGCCGCGCGCAAACGGACTTCGCTGCGCCAGGACGAAGCCGTTGCCGTCAGCCTGCGTCCTGAAGCCCTAAGCCTCGGCGCGCCGGGAAGCGGTCGGCTGAACGGCATTGTCCGCAACCGGATCTTTCTTGGCTCGACCGCGGAATATGCGATCGAGGTCGGCGGTATCGGAACGCTGCTCGCCAAGGCCGATCACCTGATCGGCGGTCGAAATCTCTTCAAGCCGGGTGAACCCGTCGCCATCGGCTTTACATCAGGAACGCCGCTCGCGTTCCCGGACCCCAAGAACAACGGGACCAACCAGAGGGAAAACAAACATGTCGAAATCATATCGTGACGGACTGCCGATAAACCCCGAAAAATTCGTCGACCATTTGATGCGCCTCAAGCGCGGTTCGATCGGCCGCCGTGAGTTCCTTGGCCTCACCGGTCTTGGCGTGGCAACGGCGGTGATGGCCCGCGAACTCGGCATCATGCCCTCGCCCGCCTTCGCCCAGGAGGGTCTTGGCGACCGCATGTCGATCGCCACCTGGCCCAATTATCATGACCCGGCGACGTTCGAGAATTTCAAGGCGGAGACCGGCGTTGCTGTCGAGGTCAATGTGTTCGGGTCAAACGAGGAGATGCTGGCCAAGCTGCAGGCTGGCGCCTCGGGCTGGAGCCTTTTCGTGCCGACCAACTACACGATCTCCACCTACAAGAAGCTCGACATCATCGAAACGCTCGACATGGCCAAGCTTGCCAATTTCGACGGCTCGCAACAGGACCCGCGCTTCACTGGGGAAGGCACGATCGACGGCGCGACCTACGCTGTGCCGAAGAACTGGGGCACCACCGGATTTGCAGTCAACACCAAGAAGCTCACCAAGCCGATCACGAGCTGGAAGGAATTCTGGGACACGGCCATGGCGGACGGCGACGGCCGGACCATGGTCCATGACTACCAGCTCACCACGATCGGCAATGCGCTGAAATATTACGGCTTCTCGTTCAACTCACTGAAGCAGGACGAACTCGCCAAGGCGGAGGAACTGCTGCTGAAGGTCAAGCCGCACCTGTTTGCCGTTTCCAGCGATTACCAGCCGTCGATGCGTGCCGGCGACGCCTGGATGACGATGTGCTGGACCAATGACGGGGCGCAGCTCCACCGCGACATTCCCGAGATCGCTTATGTGCTTGGCAAGGAGGGCGGCGAGATCTGGACCGACTTCTACGCCATTCCGAAGGACGCGCCCAATAAGCCCGCCGGCTATGCCCTGCTCAACTACCTGATGGACCCGAAGGTCGCGGTCAAGGAGCACCTGGCCAATGGTGCGCCTTCCACCGACGCGCGGGTCAACGCGCTGCTGCCCAAGGAGGTGCTGGACAATCCGATCCTCTACCCCGCGGCGGAACTGTTGACTCCGCTGGAATTCGGTGCGGCTGCAACGCTGACCGATCCGGCCCGCGCCGAACTGATGGCACGCTTCAAGTCGGCTTGAACCGGCCATAGGTCCGATGCAGGCAACTCACCCGGCGGGCAGATGTCCGCCGGCACCGGGGCGATTTTTCAATGCGCAGAAATGTCCTTCGTCATAATCTGCTGACCGCGCTGCTGCTCGGTCCAGCAACCGCTTGGCTGGTGGTGTTTCTGGTCCTGCCATTCGTCGCGATCGCCGTCTTCAGCGTCGGCGAGCGGGCGCCTGAAGGCGGCTATCAGGCTGCTTTCACGCTCACGCAATATGCCAATCTTCCGGCACGGGCGACCGCCTTCTGGAACACGATGGTGCTGGCGCCAGCGGGCGCCTTGGCCTGTCTGCTCGTCGCCTATCCGGTCGCCTATTACCTCGCCTTGCGGGCGCCGGAGCGATGGCGGCTTATCCTGCTTGCGCTCGTCGTCATTCCGTTCTGGACCAGCCTGCTGATGCGAACCTACGCCTGGATGTATGTTCTGGGCGGGCGCGGCATTCCGGCATTACTGGCCTATGTCGGGTTCGACGACGTGCGGCTGATCAACACGCCGGGCGCGGTCCTGCTCGGCATTGTCTACGGCTATCTGCCGCTGATGATCCTGCCGATCTATGTCAGCCTCGAGCGGCTCGATCGCCGGCTGCTGGAAGCCTCCGCCGATCTCGGTGCAACGCCGATCTCGACCTTCCTTGGCGTGACGCTCAGGTTGTCGCTGCCAGGTGTGATGACCGGCTTCTCGCTGGTCATGATCCTGCTGCTTGGCGAATATCTGATCCCGACGCTGCTCGGCGGCGGCAAGGTCTTCTTCATCGGCAACGCGCTGGTCGATCTGTTCCTGCAATCGCGCAACTGGCCGTTCGGATCGGCAATCGCGATCACGCTGGTTCTGGTTTCGGTGGTGGTGCTGCTTGTCGCCAACCGCATTTCGACCCGGCTTTCGGGTGCCCGCCGGGTGGACCTGATCTGATGCGCGCCTTCGTCGTCGCGGTCTTCGCATTTCTCTACCTGCCGATCGCGCTGGTGGTGCTGTTCTCCTTCAATGCGGGCCGCCACGCCAGCGAGTTCACCGGCTTCTCGGTGCAATGGTATGGCAAGGCGCTGTCGAACCCGTTCCTGATCGAAGCGCTGAAGAACAGCCTGTTCATTGCCACCACCAGCGCCTTGCTCGCAGCACTGTGCGGCACGGCGGCGGCGCTTGGCTTGGCGCGTGTCGGCGCGCGGACACGAGCCATCTTCGACGCACTTCTCGGCGCTGCGATCGTCGTTCCAGGCGTCGTCATCGGCATCTCCACGCTGGTCGCGCTCGTGCAACTGTTTGGGGTCGTCAATCCGTTTCTCGCTTCGCTGTGGCCGAACGACCAGCCGCCACGCCTGGCGCTCGGCTACGGCTCGATCATCGCCGCGCACGGCCTGTTTTCGATGGCGCTGGTGGCGATGATCGTCGGCACACGGCTCGGCAGCCTCGACCGCAATCTGGTCGAGGCCTCGAGCGATCTTTACGCCACCCCGCTGACGACATTCCGCTCGATCGTGTTGCCGCAGATCATGCCGGCGGTGATCGCCGGCTTCCTGCTCGCCTTCACCTTCTCCTTCGACGATTTCATCGTCGCCTTCTTCGTCGCCGGCGCGCAGACGACGTTGCCGATCTACGTCTTTGCCTCGATCCGGCGCGGCGTGACGCCGGAAATCAAAGCCATCGCGACGATCGTCCTCGTCGCCTCCGTTCTGCTTGTGGTGCTTGCCCAATGGCAATTGCGCCAACGCAAACCATCAAACTGAAAGTCGCATCATGATTCTGAAAGATCGCATCGCCGTGGTGACCGGCGCCGGGTCGGGCATCGGGCGCGCCGGTGCCATGATCATGGCCAGGGAAGGCGCGGTGGTGGTGATCGCCGACAGGGATCAGGCTGCCGGCGAAGCCACGGCTTCCGATATCCGTGCCGCCGGTGGACGGGCCGAGGCGGTCGCGACCGATGTCGGCGACGACGCGGCGGTCGAGCAGCTCATCGCTGGAGCGCTCGACAATTATGGTCGGATCGATATCCTGCACAATCATGCCGGGGTCCAGGTCGGCGGCACGCTGACCGAAGTCGGCCTCGACGGCATGGATGCCTCGTGGCGGATCAATGTGCGGGCGCAGTTCCTCGCCGCCAGGCTCGTCATGCCGGCGATGATCGAACAGGGCGGCGGTGTCATCCTGAATACCGCTTCGAATTCGGGTGTGTTCTACGACCGCGAGATGATCGCCTACGCAACCTCAAAGCATGCCGTGGTGGCGATGACCCGGCAGATGTCGCTCGACTATGCCAAGCACAATGTCCGCGTCAACGCACTCTGTCCGGGCTGGGTCGACACGCCCTTCAACGAGCCGTTCATCGCCCAGATGGGCGGGCGCGACGCGATCGAAAATTATGTCCGCACCAAGATCCCCATGCAGCGCTGGGCCGCGGCGGAAGAGATAGCCGAAGCGATCCTGTTCCTCGTCTCCGATCGCTCGTCCTTCATGACCGGCCAGGCGCTGGTGATTGACGGCGGCGAGAGCATCGGCTGACGCAGCCGTTCGCACCTCATACGTGCTTGCGTCCGCCGGCCTCGCGGAACCAGCTGTCGGGATAAGGATACCACCAGTCCTGGATCGCCGGCTTGTGGTCGATGATCACCATCTTCGAACGGCGGAAGGCATCGAGCCCCTGGCGTCCAAGCTCGCGGCCAAGGCCCGATGCCTTCCAGCCGCCGAAAGGCAGCGCGTCATTGTCGATCAGCGGATTGTTGACCCAGACCATGCCGGCTTCGAGCCGCTCCGCAGCCTCATGCGCCTCGGCAAGGTCGCTGGTGAAGACCGAGGCGCCGAGCCCGAACGGGCTGTCATTGGCAAGCTTTATCGCCTCGTCGAAATCCTTGACCCGGCAGATCGCGGCGACCGGTCCGAAACACTCTTCGCGCACGATCGCCATATCGGGGGTGACGCCGGTCAGGATCGTCGGCTCGTAGAACCAGCCGACATTGTGCGCCGGCGGAATGCGCCCGCCGGTGACCGCCTTGGCGCCGTTACGGATCGCATCGTCGACCAGCCGCATGACTTTTGCCCGCGCCGCCTCGCTGACCAGCGGTCCGATCTCGGTCTTGTCGAGGCCGTTGCCGATGCGCAGCGCACGTGTCTTCTCGGCAAACAGCTCGACAAAGCGATCGTGAACGGCATCGACGACGAAAAAGCGTTCGGCCGAGGTGCAGACCTGGCCCGTAAGATGGAATGCGGCAGTGACGCTGCCGGCGGCTGCGACGTCCAGCAGGGCGTGTTGGCTGATGATCATCGGGTCGCTGCCACCCGCCTCGATGACGCAGGGTTTCATGCGTTCGGCGCAGGCGACGGCGACAGCCTTGCCGGCGGCGACCGAACCGGTGAAGGCGACCGCGTGGGTACGGTCCGAAGCGATCAGCGCCTGCGCGGTGGCCGCCCCGCCGGGCAGGCAGGAAACCAAGCCATCAGGCAGGGAGCGGAACACGGTCATGTAATCCAGCGTCGACAATGTCGTCGCTTCAGCCGGCTTGATCACGCAGGCATTGCCGGCGGCAAGCGAGGCGGCGACGGTCCAGCACATCAGCAGGATCGGGAAATTGTAGGGCATGATGTGCACCGACGTGCCGTAGGGCTCGTAGCGCGCATACTGGAACGAACCGGCCTGCGTCGTGCCAGCAATCTTGCCGGCATCGTCGCGCGCCATCTCGGCGTAGTAGCGGAAGATCGGCGCGCAATTGGCGATCTCGCCAATCGCTTCCGGATAGGGCTTGCCCATCTCGCGCACCATCAGCTCGGCGCAACGCGTGAAATCGGCCGCCTCGATGGCATTGGCTACTGCATGCAGATGCTTGGCACGGCTCTTGGCGTCGAGTTTTTTCCAAGCCGCTTGCGCCTTGGTCGCCGCGGTGAGCACAGCGTCGATCTCGCCATCGGCTGCGGCAGCGATGGCGCCCACGGTTTCGAGCGTCGCCGGATCGATCACCGGTTTTGCTGCACCGGTCATCGGCCGATAATCCGGATTGACGAAGAAAGCCGGCCGGTCAGCGAAGAATTCCATGGTCTTCCTTTCAAACCCGCTCAGCGGATCATGTAGACCTTCTTGATCGTCTCATGGACGGTGCAGACGCCTTTCCAGTCCTGCGGAAAGTATGCCGCCGTGTCCGGCTCGATCTCGATCACCTCGCCGGATTCATGCACATAGGTGCAGCGGCCCTCGAGGAAGTGGCAGAACTCGTCGCGGGTGACGTGGCAGTGCCATTTGCCCGGGGTGCAGACCCACAGCCCGCATTCGGAGCGACCGTCCGGCCCCTTGTGCAGCAGCTTGCCGGAGGTGCGGGATTCGCCCTCGATCATGGTGGGAATGACGCCCCAGTCGACGAGGTCGGTGATGGCGAGCGGCGATTTCATGATTGGCGTTGGCATTTCGTGAAGCTCCAGTGCGGCAGGCGTGAGTCAGGCCAGCATGTAGACGTTGCGGATGGTCTCATGGACGGTGCATTCGCCGGTCCAACCGGCCGGGAACATGACAAGCGTGGCGGCGGAGATTTCTATCACCTCGCCGTCGTCCGATCTGTAGGTCGCGCGGCCGGCAACGAAATGGCACAATTCGTCGCGCGGAATCGCCAGACGCCAGCGGCCGGGCGTGCAGACCCAAATGCCGGATTCCGGCTGGTTGTTCGGTCCCTTGTGGGCGAGCCTGCCGGTGGAGTGGGACGCGCCTTCCAGCGCGTCGGGCTGGGCGCCCCAGTCGACAAGGTCGGTGCGGGTCGAGGCCTGGTGGAGATGCGGCGCGGAGGAGGTCATGCGGGTGCTCCGGTTCGACGCTCATTTTCGAGATGGCTTCGCTCTACGGCGCCCCCCTCTGTCCTGCCGGACATCTCCCCCTCAAGGGGGGAGATTAGCAGCTTCGGCGCCCTGTTCACTCCTGCGATGTTGGTGATTGGCGAAAGCCGAGGTGACATCCAATCTCCCCCCTTGAGGGGGAGATGGCCGGCAGGCCAGAGGGGGGTGCCTTGGCTCCGCACGTCAAACATCGCGCTCATAGAAGTTGCTCCAACAGCCCCGCCGCTTTCTCCGGGCCGTTCTGCGACTGCATCTGCGCCGAGGTTTTCGCCAGCTTGGCCTTCATCTTGGGGTCCGTCAGGCAGGTTTCGATCTTCGCGATCAGCGCGGCGTCGCTCCAGTCGTAGCGCGGCATGCCGAAGCCGTGGCCGGTTTCCTCGACCCGCGTCGCGTTGTCGTGGCCGTCCCAGACATAGGGCATGATGATCGCCGGCTTGCCGAAATAGAGGCACTCGGTGAATGAGTTGTTGCCGCCATGGTGGATCACCGCATCGACCTGCGGGATGACCGAGGGCTGTGGAAACCAGCTCTCGACGATGACGTTTTCGGGCACTTGTGCGTACTGGTCCTTGTAGCCGCCGACATTGACCAGCGCCCGGTAGCGCGTCTTGCCTAGCGTCGCGATAATGCGCTTCAGGAGGTCGACATCACCGGCGCCAAGGCTGCCGAAGGAAACGTAGAGCAGCGGCCCGTAGTTATTCTTCGTAAAAGTCGGCACCGTGTAGGGTTTCTCCTGCCGCACGCAGCCTTCCAGGTACTGGAATTTTGCCGGGTCGAGCGGATGGCGGCGCTTGAACTTTGCCGCCTCGGGATAGAGCAGCAAATTGAGGTAGGGCGAGGCCTCGAAGAACTGGCCGATTGGATAAGGCGCTTCGTTGTTAGCAATCAGGAACGCGTTGAAGTCGTCGTGGATCGGCTTGATGACCGTGTTGAAATGGTCGCGATAGCGCTGATGGCAGGCGTGGTCGTTCTCGCCGCAGCCGGACAGATGCGGCGGGATATCCTCGTCCTCGATCTCGTTCTCCGAGCAGGAGATGACGCGCACCCATGGCTTGCCATACTGCTTGATCGCCGGGAACAGGATGACGTTGTCGACGCAGATGACGTCGGGCTTGATCGTCGCAAGCACACCGGGCAGGTCCTTCTCAGCCCATTTGGCGCTGTCGACGATCGCCGTCCAGCAATCCTTCACGTAATTGTCGACCTGGTCGTAGGGCGATTTGCGGAAGTTCGGGATGTGGCCGTTGATGAAGTCTTCCCAGAACTTGGCCATCTGTTCGGGCGGCATCGGTTCGGACAGGTTCACCGGATGAGCCTCGAAGCCGTAGCCCTTGTAGACGTCGACAAAGCCGGGATCCGACAGGAACACCGCTCTGTGGCCGCGTGCCTCGACCGCCTGGGCGATGCCGACGGAATTGAGCGCCGGGCCATAGGCCGCTTCCGGAAAAAACGCGATCGTCTTCTGCGCCATGACAGCTTCTCCTTCAATCAATCTGCGAAAATTCTGACGTCGGCGGCGTCCCAGCCGAGCTCGACCGCATCACCTGACGCAACTGGGCGTCGGTCGGCGGCGTCGGCGGTAACGCGCACCAGGAACGGCTTTGGCGACAGGGCGGTGCGGACATGCAGCTGCAGGTCGAGCCCCTGATAGGCCAACGCCTCGACGGTGCCGGCAACACGGTTGGCCGTTTCTGGCGACGGGAACAGCCGGATGCGTTCGGGCCGCACTGATGCGACCGCCGCAGCGCCGGGGATAAGTGTTGCGGGAACCCGGCCTGATATCCGCGCGCCGTTGGCCGCCAGCACGCCGTCGCCGGCAGCCTTGCCCGGCACGAAATTCATCACGCCGATGAAGTCGGCAACGAAACGATCGGCCGGATACTCGTATACCGCGTGCGGTGTATCGCATTGCAGCAGCTTGCCGTCCCTGAGCACGGCCATGCGGTCGGCCATGACAAGCGATTCTTCCTGGTCATGGGTGACGATGACGAAGGTGATGCCGACCTCGTGCTGCAGGCGCTTCAACTCGAGCTGCATGGCGCCGCGCAATTTCTTGTCGAGCGCGCCGAGCGGCTCGTCGAGCAGCAGCAGCCGGGGACGCTTGACCAGCGCGCGGGCAAGCGCAACCCGCTGCTTCTGGCCGCCCGACAATTGCTCCGGCTTGCGGTCGGCGAAGGCAACGAGCTCGGTCGTCGCCAGGATGGCGTCGACACGGGAGCGGATTTCCTTTGCCGGCAAGCGTTCCATTTCGAGGCCGTAGGAAACATTGGCCCTGACGCTCATATGCGGAAACAGCGCATAGGACTGGAACATCAGATTGACCGGCCGCTTGTTGGGCGGGGTCCTGGCGATGTCGCGGCCGTCGAGCAGGATGCGGCCGTCATTGGGCGTCTCAAAGCCGGCCAGCATGCGCAGCAGCGTGGTCTTGCCGCAGCCCGAAGGTCCGAGCAGGGCGAAGAACTCGTTCTCGCGGATGTCGAGCGATATGCCGTCGACGGCGGTCACCCGGCCGAAGTTCTTCGACACCTTGTCGATCGCCAGCAGCGTGCGCGGCTCGCTCATTGGCCGATCACCCCACGGTTGAGCCGCTGCGACAGGGTCAGCGCTGTGATACTGACCGCCATGACGATGGTCGCCAATGCGTTGATCTCCGGCGTGATGCCGAAGCGGATCATCGAATAGATCTGCATCGGCAGCGTGGTCGAGGCGCGGCCGGCGCCTGATGTGAAGAAGGCGATGATGAATTCGTCGACCGAGAGCGTGAAGGCGAGCAGCGCACCAGCGACCACCGCCGGCAGGATGACCGGCAATGTCACCCGCCTGAAGGTGGTGAGCGCGGAAGCGCCGAGATCGGCGGAGGCCTCGACGATCGACCAGTCGAAGCTTTTCAGCCGGGCGCGCACCACCGAGCAGACGAAGGCGAGGTTGAACACGACATGGGCGAGGATGATGGTGTGCAGGCCCAGGGTGAAATCGAGCATGGAGAAGAAGCTGAGCAGCGCGATCGCCAGCACGATGTCGGGAATGATCATCGGCGCGAAGATCAGCGCCTCAAGGCCTCTCCCATACTGCCGGCGCATTTCGACGCCGATCGCCAGCAGCGTGCCGAGCAGCGTGGCGATTGCGGTCGAGACAAGCGCCACGATCAGCGTGTTGAGGGCGGCGGACAGGATCGCGGAATTGCCGGCGAGCGAGGCATACCATTTCAGCGAAAAGCCCGACCAAACGGTCGGCAGCCCGCCTTGGTTGAAGGATAGCGCCACCAGCACGGCGATCGGAATGTAGAGGAAGGCGAAGACGAGCGAAAGCGCGAGCCAGAGCATGCGCCGCGTGGCGGGGGACCGCTCAGCCATTGACGCGTCCTTTCGCTTCGGCGATACGGCCCGAGGCGCGATCGGCGGCTAGGGCCTGCGCCGTCAGCACCAGCAGCATGATAGCGATCAGCGCCATCGCCAGCGCCGCGCCGAAGGGCCAGTCATTGGCGGTCAGGAACTGGTCGTAGACGAGATTGCCGATCATCTGGAAGCGACCGCCGCCGAGCAGCGCCGGCGTGACGAAATTGCCGATCGACAGCACGAAGACGAAAACCGCCCCGGCGGCGATACCCGGCACCGTCAACGGCAGAATGACCCGGCGAAATGTTGTCATGGCCGAAGCGCCAAGGTCGCGCGAGGCTTCAGCGAGCTCCGGGTTGAGCCGCGACAGCGGCGCGTAGCAGGCCAGGATGACGAAGGGCAAATAATTGTAAACCAGACCGGCGATGACGGCGCCTTCGGTATAAAGCATCGACGGCGGCTCGCCGGTGTAGCCAAGCCAGCGCAAGAGCTGGGTGATCAGGCCCTCGCGGTTGAGCAGCACGATCCAGGCATAGGTGCGGATCAGGTAGTTCGACCAGAACGGCAGCACGGCGAAGAACAAGAACACCGGCTGCCACCGGCGGGGTGCTGCCGCGATCGCATAGGCCGCGGCATAGCCGATCACCACCGCGATCAGCGTTGCCGTGCCGGCGATGCGTGCCGAATTGAGAAAGATGCCGGCATAGAGCGGATCGAACACCAGCCCGAAATTCTCCAGCGTGAAGGTGTATTCTATGCCGCCATAGATGCCGCGCCGGAAGAAGGCGAGCGCCAGCACCAGCGCACATGGCACCACCATCAAGGCAGTGAGCCAGGCCAGCGCAGGCACCATCAGCAAGGAGGAGCGGGAAGGTTGCGTCAAGTCGCGCCCCCCTCTGGCCTGCCGGCCATCTCCCCCTCAAGGGGGGAGATTAGCAGTTCCAACCTCTCGCTTACCTTCAAATATTGAAGATTGGCGAAAGCGACGCCACAGCCAATCTCCCCCCTTGAGGGGGAGATGGCCGGCAGGCCAGAGGGGGGCGTGAAGGAACGCAAGTTGACTTCCAGTAATCGATTTTACTGCGCGGCCTTGATCTCGCTGACGATCTTTGAATAGTCGCGCTGGGCGTCGCCGACGTCACGCAACTGCTCGAACTTGACGAGCTCGGCCACCGGCATGCCCATATTGGGANCTGCGCGGCCTTGATCTCGCTGACGATCTTTGAATAGTCGCGCTGGGCGTCGCCGACGTCACGCAACTGCTCGAACTTGACGAGCTCGGCCACCGGCATGCCCATATTGGGAAACTTGGCAAGGAAATCGGCCGGCAGGCTTTCCATGGCCGGCTTGTTCGGCACCTTGTAGTCGATGTTCTGGGCCGCCCAGGCGTGGTTCTTGGCGTCCAGCATGAAGTTGATGAATTGGAACGCGGCGTCCTTGTTGGCTGACGCCTTCATCACCACCATCGTGTCGACCCACAGGTCCGAACCCTCCTTGGGGATGACGTATTTGATCTCAGGCTTCTCGGCGATGCCATAATTGCACCAGCCATCCCATGCCTGCACCATCAGCGCCTCGCCCGAGACCAGCTTCGAATAGAAGGTGGTATCGTCATAGGCGAGCAAGGTCTTCTTGGCCGAGATCAACAGGTCCTTGACCTCGGCGAGCTTGGCTGGATCGGTCTCGTTGACCGAATAGCCCTTGGCGAGCTGGCCGGCGGCAAGCAGCCAGCGGTCTGTCGCCAGCATGGTGGTCTTGCCCTTGAGCGCGTCGGATGGGGCGAGAAGATCGTTCCAGCTGGTCGGCTCGGTCTTGACCAGATCCGAGCGGTAGCAAAGGCCGGTCGTGCCCCAGGTGTAAGGCACGGAGAAATTGTTGCCGGCGTCGTGCGGCAGCTTCGCCGCCTCGGGATAAAGATTGGCGAGGTTGGGGATCTTGGCGTGGTCGATCGTCTCGATCAGGCCGAGCTTGTTCAGCACTTCGGCGAAGGGCGAGGAGACGAAGACCACGTCATAGCCCTTGCCGCCCGAAGCGACGAGCTTGCCCATGATCTCCTCATTGGTGGCGTGGACGACGACCTCACCGGAAACGCCGGTCGCGGCCTTGAAGGCGGCCATGGCATCCGGCGCCATGTAGCCATCCCAGTTGGAAATGACGAGGTCGGCGGCAGAAGCCGGCGCCGACAGCGCCAGGGCGAGGCCAAGCGCAATCGAAGATATCTTTAACGGATGGCGCAGGCGGGTTGAGGCGGTCATGACAGACTCCCATTCTGGTTGATCGTCGAATTCAATCAATCGTTGGACCAGCGCTTGCGACCATGCCGCCGCTTCGATCCTGTTCCCCGGTCTTTTTATTGCCGATTGACCTGACAGTACTATTGCAGAAAAAAGTACGTCAATCCATAATTTGGAAAATCGCTGCGAAACCTGGCCGATTGTGTCTGCAAGGGCGATCGGTCAAGCCGCAGCGGTCAAGTCCGTTCATGAGAAATCGCCATGCAAGTCGCTGCCAGACGACCGCGCACCAACCATCTCGATCTCGCTCAGCGCATCCTGGATGTGGCCCGGCAACGCGGCTTCGAAGCCGGTGCTCATCTTCCGGAACAGCAGATCGCGTCTCTCTGCAACGTTTCGCGGACTCCGGTGCGGGCCGCATTGCGCCTGCTCACCGAAAAAGGCGTCGTGCGCTGGGAGGCTGAATCGGGCTACCGCCTTGCGGTGGACCTAACCAGCCAGGCGACTCTTGCCACCGATCTGCCTGTTACCGAGGAGGACGAGCTCGCGGAGATGATCCTGCGTGATCGGTCGGCGCGCCGGCTGGATCAGACGGTGACCATCGGCGCGCTGATGCGGCGGTATGATGCCGAGCGGAAGACGGTACTAAAAGCGTTAAAGAAACTGACAGATGAAAATCTTCTGGACCGCGCGCCGGGTCAGTCCTGGCTGTTCAGGCGGGCGCCCGATGATCCGGAGGCACAAGGGGAAAGCTACGAGTTCCGCCTGCTGCTCGAACCTGCCGCCATTCTGGCGCCTGGCTTCCGGCTGGACGGGACCCGCGCGGCGGCATTGCGCCAGGGCATGGAAGCACTGCTGTCGCTGCCCGATGCCGCATTCGACACCAAAGAGTTCCAGCGCCTGGACATCGACTTTCACGGCCTAATCGCCGATGGCGCCGCCAACCGGTTCGTCACCGACGCGCTGTCCGACCATCTCAGGCTGCGCCGGCTGCCAGGGACCTATGCCGGCGTCAACGTCTTCCGGCTGAAGCAGTCGCTGCGCGAGCACCTGACCATACTCGACCAATTGGAAAGCCGGCAGTATGAGGTTGCGGCCGACCTGCTTCGCGTCCACTTGCGGCTTTCCCGCAGCCAGCGGCCGCAGGCGGCCAGTCGCGGGGCCCCCGCATTGTTCGGCATGATCAGCCGGCCGGCTTGACGAGGACCATAGTGACGCGCAAAGCCAGCCCGACCATCGCGCTGTTTCCCGAAGCGAGCTTTGGCGCGGCGCTCAATTGCGTCGGCATCGCGCAGGCCTTGCGCGCTCGTGGCGCCCGGCCGGTGTTCATCTGCCATGCCGGCTTCTCCGGCGTGTTTGCCGACTATGGTTTTCAGGAATACCAGTTGCCGACCGACGAGCCGCTGACCGACAGCGAACGCCAGAGCTATTGGCAGGCTTTCGTGCGCCGGCATCTGCCGCATTTCAGGCTGAGCCCGATCGACCAGCTCGAGACCTACGTCGCCCCGACCTGGGAAGCGATTGTCGACACCGCCGTCAATGCCGAGGCGCCGCTGCGCCAATTGCTGGCGCGGCTGAAGCCGGACGCGGTCGTGCTCGACAATGTCATCATGTTTCCGGCGCTGGCTTCCGCCGGCTGCCCATGGGTGCGCGTCGTCTCCTGCGCCGAGACCGAGTTGCCCGACCCCGATGTACCGCCTTATCTTTCCGGTCTCGCCGCCGACGACCCGAGCCGCGCAGCCTTCGAGGCGCGTTACCTGGCAGCGGTCGCCCCGGCCCACGACCGCTTCAACCGGCTTCGGGCGGATGCCGGTCTTGCGTCCTTGCCGAAGGGTCTTTTTCTCGAAGCTTCGCCCGACCTCAATTTGCTGCTGACGCCGACGATCGTGCGCAGGGAGCGGGCAGAGCCGCTCGACCCGGCCCGCTTCGTCTATCTCGAAGGCTGTGTCCGTTCGGAAGGGCCGTTCGACGTGCCGGTCTTTCCGCGCAATGACGGGCCGCTGGTCTATCTCAGCTTCGGCAGCCTGGGCGCCATGGATGTCGGCCTGATCGAGCGCATGCTCGCCGTGTTCGACCGGCTTCCGGCTCGCTTCATCGTCAATGTCGGCGGTCTGCGTGACACCTATCGCGCGGTTCCGGACAATGTCTATCTCGATGCCTGGTTTCCGCAGCCATCGGTCGTTGCGAAATCCGACCTCTTCATCCATCACGGCGGCAACAACAGCTTTTGCGAAGCTCTGCGTTTCGGCGTGCCGTCGCTGATCATGCCCTATTGCTGGGACGGGCACGACAATGCGCAACGTGCCGAGGAAACCGGCGTCGGCCGTCACCTCAGCCGCGATGGCTGGAGCGACGATGAACTGGAAAACGCCATCCTTGGCCTAATGGCCGACGGCGAAATGCGCTTTCGTCTCAAGGAGAATGCGGCCACCATGGCACGGGCGCCGGGAACGGACGCCGCCGCCGAAGCCATTCTCGCCCTCGCAAGGACGTGACCTGATGCTCAAGACCACAACAACGGATGCACCTGAAATGACCCCAATGGACGATCCGAAAGGATGGCTGGAGCAGCAGGGGATCAGGGAAGTCGAGTGCCTGGTGCCGGACGTGAACGGCGTGTTGCGCGGCAAGACCTTGCCGACGGCCAAGTTCCTGAAGTCGCTCGAGGATCGCGCGCTCTACCTGCCGAGCAGCGCCTTCCTGGTCTGCATCGACGGCCGCTATTCCGGTTCCAACGACGAGGGTTTTGGCTATCAGGACCCCGATATGCGGATGGTGCCGGATGTCGCGACGCTCTGCCTTGCGCCCGGCGCCGGAGCAGGCAGGGCCTATGTCTTTGCCGATGCGTTTTACATGGACGATCGGCCGTGGATGGCCTCGCCGCGTCATGTCCTAAGGGCCGTGCTTGATCTCTATCGCCAGCGCGGATGGCGGGCGGTGGTGGCGCCGGAGCTCGAATTCTACCTGACCGCTCCCAATCCCGATCCCGATCGGCCGCTGACAGCTCCGGTCGGGCGCAATGGCCGCTCCGAAACCGTGCAGCATCCCTATGACATGGCGGCGCTGGAGGAGTTCGAGCCGGTGATCCAGCGGCTCTACGACTACGCGGCAAAGGCCGGGCTGCCGCTCGACACGTTGATCCATGAGTCGGGCACGGCGCAGCTCGAGATCAATTTCCTGCATGGCGACGCGCTGCCGCTGGCCGACAAGGTGCTGCTGTTCAAGCGAATGACGCGCCAGGCCGCGCAGGAATACGGCATGCACGCAACCTTCATGGCCAAGCCGATCGCAGCACAAGCCGGCAGCTCCATGCATCTCCACATGTCGGTCATCGACGAGGCCGGGAACACGCTGTTTGCCGGGCGTGACGATGCCGACACCGAGATGTTCGGGCATTTCATCGGCGGCCTGCAGAAGTACATTCCCGAGGTGATGCCGCTGTTTGCGCCGAACGTGAACTCGTTCCGCCGCATCCGGCCGAACCACAGCGCGCCGGCCAACATCGAGTGGTCGCATGACAACCGCTCCTGCGGCCTGCGCGTGCCGGCCGGCGGGCGCGCCGCGCGGCGGGTGGAAAACCGGCTGCCCGGCGCCGATTCCAATCCCTATCTGGCGATGGCCGGCTCTCTGCTCTGCGGCTATCTCGGCGTCGAGGAAAAGCTCTCGCGCTCGCCCGAGGCATCGGGCAACGCATATCGCAGCAAGAGCACGCTGCCGAAAACCATGGAGGAGGCGCTCGACCGTTTCGCCGCGTGCAGTCCGGTCCGGGAGTTGCTCGGCGAGGATTTCTTCCAGACCTATCTGCGCGTCAAGAGCGTCGAGCTCGACCTGTTCCAAAGCGTCGTCACGAGCTGGGAACGCGATCATCTGCTGCTCAAGGTGTGATGATGGGCTTCAATTCCGGCCTGGATATCGGCAAGTCCTACTACGTCGCGACGGCCAATCCGGCGCCCGATCATCCGGCGCTGCAAGGCGACGTTGACGCCGATCTGGTGGTGGTCGGCGGCGGCTGCACCGGCCTGTCCGCGGCTCTTCATGCCGCCGAGCGCGGGCTGAAGGTCGTGCTCTTGGAAGGCGGCAAGATCGGATGGGGAGCGTCCGGGCGCAATGGCGGCCAGATCATCCCCGGCCTGCGCAAGGGCGCCAAGGGTCTGGTCAAGCTTTATGGGCCCGAACGGGCGCGGGCGCTGTTCGACCTCGCCTTCGAGGCGCGCGGGCTGGTGCTCGACCTGATCGAGCGCCACGCCATCGATTGCGACCTCCGGCTGACCGGCCACCTCGCCGGTGCGGTCAATAGCTCCGACCTGCGCGACCTCGAAGAAGAGGCCGAGTGCCTTGCCACCGTGATGAATTTTCATGACATCGAGATGCTGTCGGCAGCGCAGGCGCGCGGAATGGTAAACACGCCCTATCACGGCGCGATGTACGAGAAGCTCGGCGGCCATATGCATTCGCTGAACTATACGCTGGGTCTTGCCCGCGCGGCGGCAGCGGCGGGCGTCACCATCCACGAAAATTCGGTGGCGCTGCGGCTGGAGCGGCAACCTTCCATCCGGGTTTCGACGGCCAAGGGCTCGGTCCGGGCTAGGCATGTCGTGCTGGCTGGCGACGCCCTGCTCCAGGGGCTCGAGCCGCGCGTCAACAGCCGCATCATGCCGGTCGGCAACTACATCATCGCGACCGAGCCGCTGGACGACACGAGCGACGTCATCCCAAGCAATGTGGCCGTTTCCGACACGCGCTTCGTGGTCAACTACTACCGGCTGTCGGCGGATGGCCGCCTGCTGTTCGGTGGCGGCGAGCGCTACACGCCGTCGCCGCCAGCCGACATTGCTGGTTTCGTGCGGCCGCATATGGAAAACACTTTTCCGCAATTGCGCGGTCGCCGCATCGACCATGCCTGGGGCGGGCTCGTCTCGGTGACGACATCGCGCCTGCCTGATGTCGGCCACTATGGCGAGGTCTATTTCGCGCATGGCTATTCCGGCAAGGGCGTGATCCTGTCGACGCTGTCGGGAAAGCTGCTCGCCGAGGCGATCACCGGCGATACGTCGGGGCTCGACCTGTTTTCGACACTGAGGCCAATGCCGTTTCCCGGCGGCACCGCCCTGCGCGGTCCGCTGTATGTGCTCGGCATGCTTTGGTACGCCATGCGCGATCGCATCAAGCATTGAGGATCGGCAAGTGAGTCCGCACCAGGGAAACGCAAAAGAGAAAGCTGCATAGATGGCCGAAGCCTACATCTGCGACTACATCCGCACGCCGATCGGGCGCTTTGGTGGGCAGTTGGCATCGGTCCGCGCCGACGATCTTGGCGCGATACCCCTGAGGGCGCTGGTCGAGCGCAATCCCAGCATCGACTGGGCTGATATCGATGACGTCATGTATGGCTGCGCCAACCAGGCTGGCGAGGACAACCGCAATGTGGCGCGCATGGCGCTGCTGCTCGCCGGACTGCCCAAGGAGATTTCCGGCTCGACCGTCAATCGCCTCTGCGGTTCGGGTATGGACGCCGTGATCATCGCCGCGCGCGCCATCAAATCAGGCGAGGCAGAGCTGATGATAGCGGGCGGCGTTGAATCGATGAGCCGCGCGCCCTTCGTCATGCCCAAGGCGGAGACCGCGTTTTCGCGCAATGCCGAGATCTACGACACCACCATCGGCTGGCGTTTCGTCAATCCGCTGATGAAGCAGCAGTACGGCATCGATTCGATGCCGGAGACCGGCGAGAATGTCGCAGAAGAGTATGCCATCTCTCGCGCGGACCAGGATGCCTTTGCCGTGCGCAGTCAGGACAAGGCGGTCGCCGCACAAGCCAGCGGCCGGCTGGCGAAGGAGATCACGCCCGTAACGATTCCGCAGCGCAAGGGCGATCCGGTGGTTGTCAGCAAGGATGAACACCCGCGCGCGGGCACGACGATCGAGGCGCTGGCGAAATTGCCGACGCCGTTCCGGCAAGGCGGCACGGTCACCGCCGGCAACGCGTCGGGCGTCAATGACGGCGCCGCGGCGCTGATCGTCGCCTCGGAAGCGGCCGTGAAGAAATATGGCCTGACGCCGATCGCCCGCATCCTCGGCGGTGCGGCCGCCGGCGTGGCGCCGCGCATCATGGGCATCGGCCCGGTGCCGGCGACGCAGAAACTGTGTGCGCGGCTTGGTCTGAAGCCGACAGACTTCGACGTCATCGAGCTCAATGAAGCCTTTGCCTCCCAAGGCATCGCCGTGCTTCGCCAACTCGGCGTTGCCGAGGACGCGGAGCACGTCAACCCGAATGGCGGCGCCATCGCGCTCGGCCACCCGCTCGGCATGTCGGGTGCGCGCATATCAGGCACTGCGGCGCTCGAACTTCGCGAACGCGGCGGGCGCTATGCGCTCGCCACCATGTGCATCGGCGTCGGCCAAGGCATCGCCGTGGCGCTGGAGGGGCTATAAAACAAGATCAGGCGCCGGCCGCGGCTTGCCATGACGGGCGGCCGGCTGCAGCTTCCCGGCAAATTTGACCATGTGGACAAAGGTCGGACGCCGTTCCATAGTTCCCTCGCTGATAATTCAAAGAAACAGCCGGCTCGACACGGCGTCAATCAGAGGGGCATGCAATGGAAAATGGGAAGAGCAAAATCCAATCGAAACGCGAAGGACTTTCGCGACGCAATTTGCTGGAACTGGGCGCGCTCGGCCTGGCGGCAGCCATGCTGCCGGGCCAAGCCTTGGCGCAGGACAAGAAGCTGAAGGTGGCGGCGATCTTCGCCACGCCGATCGAGGAGCCATGGGACCACCAGATCCATGTCGCCCTGCAGAGGGCCGAGAAGGAACTCGGCATCGAGTACAAATGGTCGGAGAAGGTGCAATCGGCCGATTTCAGCCGGGTCATGCGCGAATATGCGCAAGGCGGCTATGAGCTGGTTCTCGGCGATGCTTTCGCCGCCGAGCGCGAATCCCGCCGAACCGCCAAGCAGTTCCCGAAGGTCGCCTTCCTGTTCGGCTCCGGCGCCGGGCCGGCCGAGCCGAATTTCGCAGTCTTCGACAACTGGATCCACGAGCCGGCCTATCTCTCCGGCCTGATCGCCGGAAAGATGTCGAAATCAGGCACGATCGGCGCCGTCGCGGCAATGGGCATTCCGGAAGTGAACCGGCTGGTCAACGCCTTCTTTGCCGGTGCCAGGGAGGTCAATCCTGATATCAAGAGGAAGGTCGCTTTCATCGGCTCCTTCTTCGATCCGCCGAAGGCAAAGGAAGCGGCGATCGCCCAGATCGACGCCGGCGTCGACGTGATCTATGCCGAACGCTTCGGCGTCATCGAAGCGGCGGTCGAGAGGAAAATCCTCGCCATCTCCAACATGTCCGACCAGTCGAGCCTCGGCCCGGACACGGTGATCACCGGCCCGGTCTGGGACATGTATCCGACGGTCGAGCACGCGATCAAGCTGGTCAAGGCGGGTGTCTTCACCGCGCAGGATTACGGCGATTTCTCGCGCATGGCCAAGGGCGGCTCCTTTCTGGCGCCCTACCACAAGTTCGACAAGACGCTGCCTGCTGACGTCAAGGAGCTGGTCGAGAAGAGGAAGGCCGAAATCCTAGACGGCAATTTCCGCGTCGATGTCGACGAGAACACGCCGGTTTCGGATTAGAGCGCTGTCTTTTTTGGGGATCTGGCGCTTGTCGCACCCCCCTCTGGCCTGCCGGCCATCTCCCCCTCAAGGGGGGAGATTTGCAGCTTCGCCGACAGCGCCTTTTCTTCAGCGTTGACGATTTGCGAAAGCCGAAGTGACATCCAATCTCCCCCCTTGAGGGGGAGATGGCCGGCAGGCCAGAGGGGGGCGCATCCGTCGATCAAAGCTGAATCGTAGAGCCAATTCCGATCAGGAGCACCCGTGCCGAGGCCCGCCCCACTCATCGAAATGCGCGGCATCTCCAAGAGCTTCGGCGCCGTCAAGGCAAACGAAGCCGTCGATCTGAGCGTGGCACCCGGTGAAATTCTCGGGCTGCTGGGTGAAAACGGCGCCGGCAAGACGACGCTGATGAACGTGCTGTTCGGCGCCTATGCGCCCGATGCCGGCGAGATCCTGGTTCAGGGCCGTCCGGTGACGATCAACAGTTCGGCCGATGCGCTTGCCGCCGGCATCGGCATGGTGCACCAGCACTTCCATCTGGCGCCGCGGCTTTCGGTGCTGGAAAACCTGCTGATCGGCATTCCCGGAAAGTCGGGCCGGATCGATCGCGCCGGCGGGCTGGCGCGGCTGGGGGAGATCGGCCGGCAGCACGGGCTCACGCTCGATCCGGACCTTCCCGTCTCGGCACTCTCGGTCGGCGAGCAGCAGCGTCTCGAAATCGTCAAGGCGCTGTTTCGCGGCGCAAGGCTGCTGATCCTCGACGAGCCGACGGCGGTGCTGGCGCCGACAGAGGTCGACGGGCTGTTTTCGGCACTGCGGTCGATGGCGGCCCAGGGCCTCGGCATCATCTTCATCTCGCACAAGCTCAACGAGGTCAGGGCGCTGACCCATCGCTGCGTGGTGCTGCGGCATGGCCGCGTTGCCGGCCGTGTCGACGCGCCTGCCAGCACGACGTCCTCGGAGATGGCGCGGCTGATGTGCGGCCACGAGATCGTTCCGCCGGCCAGGGGACCATCGACGCCGGGTGCCGCGGTGCTGACGCTCGACGATATCTCGACGTCGCGGCATTCCGGCATGGCGCTGCGTGACGTGTCGCTTGCTGTGCGTGCCGGTGAGATCCTTGGCATTGCCGGTGTCTCGGGCAATGGCCAGCGGGCGCTGGCCGAGGTGATCTCCGGCGTTCGTGCGCCCGATGCCGGCCGGATGACCATAGCCGGCAAAATTGTCTCGCGGTTCTCGCCGCGCGAGGTGCAGGCGCTCGGTCTCGGGCGCATTCCGGAAGACCGCATGACGACCGGGCTGGTCACCAACCTGCCGCTCGCCGATTCGATGGTGCTGCCGCGCATCGGCACCGACGCGTTCAGCCGCAACGGCCTGCTCAGGCCCGACGCGATCCGCGCCTTCGCCGAGGCGCAGATCAAGGCCTATGACATACGCTGCCCCGGGCCGATGACACGGGCCGGAGCGCTGTCCGGCGGCAATCTGCAAAAGGCGCTGCTGGCGCGCGAGCTCGCCTTCGACCCAAAGGTGCTGATCGTGTCGCAGCCGACGCGCGGTCTCGACATCGGCGCGGCGCGCTTCATCCACGAAAAGTTCCTCGACATGCGCGCCAAGGGCTGCGGTATCATCGTCCTCGGCGAGGATCTCGAAGAGCTGCTCATGCTCTGCGACCGCATCGCGGTAATGTACGAGGGACGCATCGTCGGCACGCTCGCCAGCGCCGACGCCACCATCGCGCGGCTCGGCCTGATGATGACCGGGGCGGAGGGTCACGGCTGATGTTCCGCTTGGAAGCCCGCACCAACACGCCCGCCTGGTTCAATCTCGCTCTGCCGCTGCTGGCGATCGGGGCAGCGCTGGTGCTATGCAGCGGTCTGATCGCGCTGGCCGGCGCCGGCGTGATCGAGGCCTATGGCGTGATGTTTTCGGCGTCGCTCGGCGACAGCTATGCGATCACCGAAACGCTGGTGCGCGCAACGCCGATGATCTTCACCGGACTTGCCGTCGCCGTCGCCTTCCGCGCCAAATTCTGGAACATCGGCGCCGAGGGGCAGTTGCTTGCCGGCGCGGTGGCGAGCTGCGCGGTCGGCGCCATTCCGATGCCGGGGCCGCTCGCCATACTTCTCATGGCAGTGGCGGGTGCTGCAGCCGGCGCTGCGGTCGCCTTGGTGCCGGCGACGCTGCGCGTAAAATTCAGGGTTGATGACGTGGTCAGCTCACTGCTGCTCAATTCGGTCATCTTCTACGCCCTGATGGCGCTGATCGAAGGCCCGTGGAAAGACAGTTTCAGCGGCTACCCGATCTCACCGCCGATCGAGGATTCAGCGAATTTCCCGGTGCTGCTCGAAGGCACGCGGCTGCATCTCGGCGTCGTGGCGGCGTTCCTTGCCGCGCCGGTCATCTGGTTCCTGGTGATGCGCACGACGCTCGGCTTCAGGATCAGGATCATCGGCGAGAACCCCGAAGCGGCGCGCTATGGCGGTATCCATGTCGAGCGCGTGCTGATCTCGACAGCGCTGCTGTCGGGCGCGCTCGCCGGCCTTGCCGGCGTCGGCGAGGTCGGCGGCGTGCATTTCCAGGTGATGAGCGACATCTCGCCGGGCTATGGCTATTCCGGCATCGTCGTCGCCATGCTGGCGAGGCTCAATCCGCTCGGCGTGGTGCCGGCGGCGCTCTTCCTCGCCGCCGTCATGACCGGGGCCGAAGCGATGTCGCGGGCCACCGGCGTTCCGGCCTTCCTCAGCGACGTCATCCAGGGAACCGCGCTGCTCGCCATGCTGGTGGCGCTGCTGTTCACCGCCTACCGCATCCGCCGCGTGGGGACAGCCAAATGAGCGTGGTGCTCGAACAGATTTTTCAGGTCGGCTTCCTCGCCGCGATCATCCGCATCGCCACGCCTTTGGCTTTTGCGACGCTGGGCGAGATGTTCTCCGAGCGGGCCGGCGTGCTCAATCTCGGCATCGAAGGCATCATGCTGTTGTCGGCGATGACCGGCTTCACCGCGACCAACCTCAGCGGCAGCCTGTGGCTCGGCGTGCTGGCGGCAGTTGTCACCGGTGCGCTGATGGGTGCCCTGCATGCATTGTTCACGGTGGCGCTCGGCCTCAGCCAGCATGTCTGCGGCATCGGTGTCACGCTGTTCTCATCGGGGCTTGCCTATTTCCTCTACCGGCTGATCTTCGGCCAGCAATCGGTGCCGCCGAGCATCAAGAGTTTCGAAACGCTGCCGATCCCTGTTCTCTCCGACATCCCGGTGCTCGGGCCGGCGGTGTTCAATCAATTTTCGCTGGTCTACATGGCGATCCTTGCGGTTCCCTTGGCCGCCTTCGTGCTCTACCGGACACCATGGGGCCTGTCGGTGCGCATGGTAGGCGAAAATCCGCGCGCCGCCGATTCGGCAGGCGTCGGCGTCATTGCGACACGCTTCCAAGCGGTGATTCTCGGCGGCGCCTTGATGGGGCTGGCCGGCGCCTTCCTGTCGATGGCGCAGTTCAACGCCTTCACCTTCGGCCTCGTCTCAGGGCGTGGCTGGGTGGCGATCGCGCTCGTCGTCTTCGGCCGCTGGGACCCCTGGCGTTCGGCGGGGGCCGCCTTGCTGTTCGCCTTCGTCGATGCCTTGCAATTGCGCATGCAGGCGAGCGGACTCGGCCATATCCCCTATGAGGCGTTCCTGATGCTGCCCTTCATCTTCACCATCGTCGCCATGGCGGTGATGTCTCGCAACGCCGTCGCTCCTTCGGCGTTGCTCAAACCGTTTCGCCGGGAGGAACGCTGACAGCCAAGCGAAATGCCGGGTCCTTAGCTGGCGACTGCGGGCTTCAGTACTTCCTCGCACCATTGGCGGAAGCTGGTGGGTGTGGTGGACTCAGGAGTACGCGGCTCGGCGGTATCGAGGTCTTCGTTCTTGGCCTCCAGCATGTCGACCATGGCCTGCGCGAAAGCCTCGGAGGCGCCGCGTTCGATGAAACCCGCTCTGAATGCCTCGAAGGAGACCTGCTCAAAGCGTACTGGTTTTCCCAGCACCTGCGACATGATCTGCGCCATGTCGTTGAAGGACAGGTCCTCTGGGCCGAGGATTGGGACACGGTCTTGTCCGCTCCAGGTGGGGTCGAGCAGCAGCTTGGCGGCGGCAGCGGCGATGTCCCGGGTGGCGCAGGTCGGGAGCTTGCGGTCCCCGGAGATTGGCCCGAAGAACATGCCCTGGTTCCTGATCGGCTCCATCTGGCGCAGGATGTTGTCCATGAACGAAGGCATTGTCAGCGCCCGGTAGCTCACGCCCGTGCTCGCGATCAGATCGTCCATCTTCAGCGACGCCGACACATGCCCAGCCTTCGCGGCCACAGCCGTCCCGCGGCCAAGGGCCGACACCGCGACCACCCGTTTCACTCCCTGGCTCTTGATCGCGTCGCATGCCGGCCGGCTGAAATCCACATAGGCTGCCTCGACGTTTTCGACGCGGACGTTCGGGGGCACCAGCCAGAACACGGCGTCGGCGTCAGCGAACGCCTGGTTGACGACCTCGATGTCGCAATGCGACCCCTGCACCACCTCGACGCGCTCGCGTGTGTGCGAGGACAGACGGGAAGGGTCGCGCGCGATCACCCGGATAGGCTCGCCGCTGCCGAGGAGAGCATCGAGGACTTGGTGGCCGATACTGCCTGTGGGTGTGGTGACGACGATCATATGGATCTCTCACTTCGTGTCGTGACCGCATTTCGCGATCGACGGGAATAGATAGCTCTCGCGTTCCCCGTCCGATGGCGGTCGCTTGAATCATCCAGACGACCGCCATGAGCGCAACGAGGCGAGGGTGAGCACCTCCCAATTCAGGCGTTGAGCGCCGCCAGCACGCGCTCCGGCAGGAACGGATAGTGCCGGAGCCGCACGCCGCCGGTGAGCCGCGCCACCGCGTTGGCGATCGCCGGACCAATCGGCGGCAGCCCGACCTGGCCGATGCCCCCGATCGGTCCCTCGGGCGTTGGAATCACGGTGACCTTGATGTCGGGCGCCTCGGACATGCGTATCACCCGATAGGTGTCGAAGTTCGTTTCCTGCACCTCGCCATCGACGATGTTGATCTGCTCGAACAACGCATGGCTGGCGCCGCCTGTGATCCCGGTAATCATCAGCGCTTCGATGTTGCGTGGTTGTACGGCTATTCCCGGATCGACGGCGCACCACACGGTGTGCACGCGGATCTCGCCGGTCTCGCGGTCAAGCGAGACCTCGGCGATCTCAGCGCAGTGGGAGCCAAAGGCATCGGAATAGGCGACGCCCAGCGCCCACCCGTCGCGTTGGCGGTCCCATTCCGCCATCTGGGCGACGGTCTCGATGACCTTGCGCGCCCGCGGCTGGTCTTTCAGGAGCTCCAGCCGAAGCGCCACAGGATCGACCCCCTTGGCGGTCGCGATTTCGTCGATGACACATTCGATGCCGAACCTGGTGTAGCCAACCCCGACCCCGAACCAGAAGCCTATGTCCAGGCCGTTATCCCTACGGATGTACTCGATCTGATGCGCAGGGACGGCATAGTTGAAATGGGCGCCCTCGGTCACCACACTGTCGTGGCCGCCTTCGCTCTCGAACAGTTGAGGCATTGTGCGGGCAAAAATGGAATCCGCCACGATGCGGTGCCGCCAGCCGATAATGTTGCCGTCGCCGTCGAGCCCGACCTGCACATGTTGCGCTTCGAGCGGCCGGTACTTGCCATGCTGGACGTCGTCTTCGCGGCTCCAGATGACCTTGACCGGGCGGCCCTGCACCGCCTTGGCGAGCGACACTGCATCGATGATGAAGTCGGCCTCGGCTTTGCGGCCAAAACCGCCGCCGAGCAGGGTGGTGTTCACCTTGACCTTGTCAGGGGTGGTGCCGGCCACCTCCGCGGCAAAGCCCTGGGTGCCTGTTGGGCCTTGCGTCGGAGCCCAGATTTCGACCGTATCGCCCGCCACGAGCGCCGTGGCGTTCATCGGCTCCATCGTCGCATGGTGAACATGGTCGCTCATGTAATCGACCGCGATGACCGTTGCGGCCTTCGAGATCGCGGTCTGTGCATCTCCTTCCGTGGCAGCGCTGACGCCGCTTTGGGCGAGGTCGCGGCCAATGCGGCGATACTCTTCCAAAAGCCGATCGCTGGTGTAATTGCGGATCCGCGACGACGTGGTCCACACGATTTTGAGCAGACCCTTGGCCCGCTTCGTCGCCTCGACCGTTTCGCCGATGATGCCGACGCCGTAAGGCAGCGGCACGATGTGCGTGATGCCCGGCACGGTCCTGGCTTCGGCATCGTCGATGATTGCCGGCTGCTCGCCCTGAACGGGCGCCCGCAGCACCGCTCCGTACAGCATGTCCGGAAGCTGCACGTCGATGCCGAAGATCGCGGTGCCGTCGACCTTCGAGGGTATGTCGATACGCGGCACCGTCAGATTTCCGATATAGCGCCACTGATCGCTCGGCTTCAGATCGGCGTCGGTCGCCTGCGGCAGCGGATCCGGAAGCGCGCCGGCCGCGGCGACCTCGCCATACTCCAGCGAGCGGCCCGACCGCGCGTGCACGACTCGGTTGGGCTCCGTGGTGAGTTCGCTCACCGGAACGTTGAGCATGTCGGCGGCACTTGCCAGTATGATCTTGCGGGTCTGGGCGCCGACCAGGCGCAACATTTTGTAATAGCCCCGCGTGGATTCGCTGCCGCCGGTGAGCTGCACGCCGTAAAAGCCAGGGTTGCCGTACTTTTCCGCGTCGGACGGGGCCTGGACGACGCGAACCTTGTGCCAATCGGCATCCATGTCCTCGGCGATGAGCAGCGGCAGCGTCGTCATGATACCCTGCCCCATCTCGGATGCGGGTGACACGATGGTCACGGTGCCGTCGGCAGCGATGGCCAGCCAGGCGTTCGGCCGGTAATTGCCCTCGAGCGCCGGCGCAACGCTGGCGCTCGAGGCATCCTGGAGCAGGCCTCCGAACGCAACTGCGATGCCGGTGGCGCCAACGGTGATGAGGAAGCTGCGCCGCGACAACGTTCTGGTATGCAGCTGCAATGTCTCGGTCATGGCTCAGGCCTCCCGAGCGGCGCGTTGAATGGCGCTGATGATTCGCACATAGGTCCCGCAGCGGCAGATGTTGCCGTCCATGTGTTCGACGATCTGATCGCGGGTGGGGTTGGGGTTGCTCTTGAGGAGCGCCGCCGCCTGCATGATCTGCCCGGACTGGCAGTAGCCGCATTGCGGCACCTGCTCGGCGATCCAGGCCTGCTGTAGCGGATGGCTGGCATCCGGCGACAGGCCTTCGATTGTCGTCACCTCCATTCCGGCCACGTCCTGAAGCAGCGTTATGCAGGAGCGCGTCGGCTCGCCGTCGACGTGAACGGTGCAGGCGCCACATTGCGCGATGCCGCAGCCGAATTTGGTGCCGGTGAGTTTCAGATGCTCCCGTATCACCCATAGAAGCGGCGTATCTGGCTCGGCGGCGAGATCCACCGCCCGTCCATTGATCGTGAACGCTGTCATGGCTATTGTTCCCTTAACCGGCGCAATCATCGGATTTCTTCCAGTGATGATGGCAACGTTATCCGCTCTATCCGTAGACATTTCTGTACTATCCACGACTATGCCATCATGAATATTTTAAGAATTTTATTATTACTTCAGACGTTTCCACATTGTCGGAGACGTTGTTATAAAGTAGCCGGTTGATGAAATGCGATCTATGCTGTAAAGTCCGTATTATCTTCGCAATCGTCCGGGAGGCCCATGGATCCGCTCTCAGATGTGCTGTCGCTGCTTAAGCCACGCAGTTATGTGTCCGCCGGCTTCGATGCAGGGGGAAACTGGTCAATCCAGTTCTCCGATCAGCACGAACTTATCAAATGCTACGCTGTGGTTTCCGGCGGGTGCTGGCTCACAGTGGAAGGTGTTGCCGATGCGGTGCGCCTGGAGAAGGGGGACTGCTTCGTGCTGCCGAGCGGGCGGCCTTTCCGCCTCGCAAGCGACATGACTTTGACGCCTGTCGAAGCCGGCACGATTTTTCCCCCCGCGCGCGCCGGCGGTGTCGTGACGTATAATGGCGGCGGTGATTTCTTTCTTGTCGGTAGCCGTTTTGCCGTCAGCGGCAATCACGCCGGCATCCTGCTGGGCATGCTGCCGCCCATCGTGCATATCCGGAAAGAAACCGATCAGGCGGCGCTGCGCTGGTCGGTGGAGCGGATGATGCAGGAGCTGCACGAGCCGCAGCCGGGCGGCTTCCTGGTCGCGCAGCACCTCGCCCACATGATGCTGGTTCAGGCCTTGCGCCTGCATCTGGCGGAAGGGCTGGGAGGTGGCGTTGGATGGTTCTTCGCGCTGGCAGATAGACAGATGGCTGCTGCGATCAACGCCATGCACGACGATCCGGCGCATCGCTGGACATTGCAGGAGCTGGCGGCGCGTGCCGGCATGTCGCGATCGACCTTTGCCCTGAAATTCAAGGAGATGGTTGGGACGTCGCCGATGGAATACCTGACGAACTGGCGAATGCTGCTGGCGGGAGACAGGCTGGCGAATTCCAGCGACCCAATTTCCGTCATTGCCCTGTCGCTCGGCTACGAATCCGAAAGCGCCTTCAGCACGGCCTTCAAGAGGGTCATGAACTGCACACCACGGCAATATGGCCGTGGCCGGAACCCCGCTTCCCCTTCAACGTTCAACACGCGCCCAGAGGACACGGCCGCTGCCCGCTGGCTGAAAGCCGGTTGATCCGGCCCGAGCCGAAGGGAAATCTCAGCCGCCGCTTAGCGCCCGCACCACATTCGGCAGCGCCGGCAGCGTCAACAAAACCGTGCCGGCAAGCCAGATAGACGAAACGACGATGCTTCTGGGCTGCGCCGACCAGCGCTCATAGAGCGCGGCCGGCACGCCGGCGAGCATGATGGTCATCGTCGACAGGATCAGCGCACTTGCCATGTAGACGATCTGACTTAGGGGGGGCGCCCAGGCCGGATACCAAACCGGATAGAACAGGAACACCATCAGCACCCAAGGCGAAAAGATACCGTTGACGATTGCGACCGCCATGACAGGCACAAGAGCGTTTCTGTCCATCGCCTCAACCCCCCTGTGAAGTCATCGGCGCGATGCCGAAATTGATCAGCAAGACGAGATAGCTGATGCGCAAGGCCATAAGCCAGAGCACGCTGAAGACGATCACAACCGGCTGGGTCAGGATCGACGGCGTGACGGTCCGCACGATCCGCAGGAATGGGTCGGTGACGGTCTTGAAGAAGCGCCAGATGTAGTTATCCCAGCTTTCGGGCACGAAGAGGCCGAGCAGGAGACGCCCCATCAGCGTGTACATCACCGCGGCAAGGATGAAATTCGGTAGGTGGAAATACCAGTAAGACCAGAAATCGTTCATGTGGATTTTCCAAGGAGCGGCGGCGCCGCGTTATGCCAGCGACGCCCCCGAAATGAAAGCGGGGTCCGTCGCCGGACCCCGCCTCGAGCGCCGATCGCTATGCGAGATCAGGCGATCTTTTCTTCCATCATCTGCTTGCCGCGAGGCACACGGATTTCCTCGATGAAATCCTGCATATCCCGGGACGGCGCCTTGGTGAGAAGGCTGACGATGATCATCACGGCGAAGCCCACCGGCAGACCAAAGGCCGCCGACGAAATGTTCTTCACGCCCCACCACAGTTCCATATTGGGCGTCGCCTTGTCGAAGTCGGCGCCGTACTGCGTCATGACGAGATAGAAGATGGTGATGCCGAAGCCAGCGATCATGCCGGCGACAGCGCCAGCCGAATTGGCCCGCTTCCACCAAACGCCGAGCACCAGGGCTGGGAAGAGCCCGCCGGCTGCAAGCGAGAACGCCCACGACACCATCGACAGGATGTCCGACGGCTTGGTCGATGCGACGTAAGCAGCCAGCACCGCGACCATAACCAGCAAGATGCGCGACACGATCAGACGCCGCGACGTCGGCGCGTTCTGGTCGATCATCTTGTAGTAGATGTCGTGGCTGAGCGCGTTGGCGATGGCCAGCAGCAGGCCGTCCGCCGTCGACAGCGCGGCGGCAAGACCACCGGCGGCGACGAGGCCCGAGATGACGTAAGGCATGCCGGCCATTTCCGGCGTGGCCAGCACGATCATGTCGGCGTTGAGGTTGATATCGGCAAACGAAAGTGCCGTCACGCCCTTTTCGGCGCAGGCCGCGACGATCGCCGCGGTGTCTGTCGCCGCCTTGCCGCAGATCTGCACGAGCGTATTGTCGGCGGCGGCCCAGCGCATCATCCATCCGGCTTTCTCGCCGATGTTTTCAGGCGTCAGGCCCGACGCCACCAGGTCGAGCATCGTCCACTTGGCGAACGCCGCATAGGCGGGCGCCGTGAAGTAGAGGATGAAGATGAACAGCAGCGACCAAGCGACCGAGACGCGCGCCTCACGCACCGACGGGGTGGTGAAGTATCGCATCAGGACGTGCGGCAGTGACGCCGTTCCGACCATCAGGCAGAGGATCAGCAGGAAGTAGTTCTTGGCATCATAGCCACCATGCACGAATGGCGTGATGTGGTGCACCGTGATGCCCTGCGCCGTCTCAAGCGCGGTGATGTTCGCCAGCGCCTGGCCCTGCATCAATTGCGGGATCGGCACGCCGGTCTTCACCGTCGACATCCAGATGACAGGGATGAGATAGGCGATGATCAGCACGATGTACTGTGCGACCTGCGTCCAGGTGACGGCGCGCATGCCGCCGAGCATCGAGCAGACCAGAATGCCGGCGAGGCCGACATAGACTGCGACGTTGAAGTCGATTCCCAGGAAGCGGGCCGAGATCAGCCCGGTGCCGAAAATCTGCGCGACCACATAGGTGAACGAGCAGGAGAACAGAACGACCACGCCGATCAGACGGGCAAGATTGCCGCCATAGCGCGCCGACAGGAAGTC
The DNA here is from genome assembly GCF_002284565.1 of Mesorhizobium mediterraneum. Taxonomy (GTDB): domain Bacteria; phylum Pseudomonadota; class Alphaproteobacteria; order Rhizobiales; family Rhizobiaceae; genus Mesorhizobium; species Mesorhizobium mediterraneum. The sequence goes on from NZ_NPKI01000015.1 coordinate 835,133, forward strand.
GGGAACCGTGTAGGCGCCGAACTTGCGCAGATAGGGTGCAACGAGGATGGCCACGAGCACGTAGCCGCCGGTCCAGCCGAGCACGAAGCCGAGGCCGTCATAGCCGAGCAGGTAGAGCGAACCGGCCATACCGATGAAGGAAGCCGCCGACATCCAATCGGCGCCGGTCGCCATGCCGTTGTAGAGCGCCGGCACGCGACGCCCGGCGACGTAATATTCGCCGACATGCATGGTGCGGCTCAGGACGCCGATCACCGCATAGATGACGATGGTAAAGCCCATGAACAGGTAGCCGATTACAACGTTTTCGACACCCAGGGCGCTCAAGATAGCCATCAGGATGATGAAGGCTATGAAGCCGCCGGTGTAGATGCCGTAGATGCGGCCGAGGTTGGAGGTGAAATCGCCTCCGCCTGCCGTAGTCGCTGTCGTGTTAGCCATTGAAGTCCCCCCAATCATTCTTCATTGACATGATGCTCTTCGTCGATCGCGTTCTGGCGCCGTGCGAACCAGAACAGCATGACGACGAAGGCGATGAGCGAGCCCTGAGCGGCCATGTAGAAACCGAGCGGAAAGCCAAAAATGACGATGGTGTTGAGTTGCTCCACGAACATGTGGATGACGTAACCGAAGAACACCCACAGTCCCAGCATGACGAACATGAGACTCTTGGTCTTGTTCCAATAACTTACGCGGTCTGGCGTCGCCATAGCGTTGAACCTCCCTTGGTTGGCAGCTTGCGAACCGTCTCGAGCGCAAGGCGCCGTTTAAAGCTTGCCTCTTCCGCTAGCGCGGAAGTCCTCCGGCATATGTTGCGGCCAGGTATAGAAACAGCCGACCGTAACTTTATAGGAGTAACACTTCTTGCCGCTGCTGTTCATACGACTTTAGAATCGGTGGGAGGACTGGAGAATCGGTGAGAGGAACTTGGTGCGTAAGAGGGCTGGCGGTGCGGCGTGGCGGAGGCTAAACGGTTAACATCGGTTGGAAACAAAACCGAAGGGAGAGCGCCATGGGCCTGCTGAACGATTTGTTGCCCGAGTTCCTGCGCAAGCCGCAGCCGATCGGCAGCGTCGGCGAACTGGCTGACTTCATGGATTCGCGCGCCGCCTTCCTGGCGCAGAAAAGCATCGTCGAGTTCTGCCGCGTCAGGGCAGGGGTCTACTGGCAGAAGCTGTTCAGCGAGAAGGAGTTCCAGGCGGCGCTCAACCATTCACGCTGGCGCGCCTACCCTGCGTGCTATGCCATCGTGGCGGAAATGGTGGAGGGCGCGCTGCGCGAAACTGCCGGCTTGCGCCAGCGGGGTCTGCCGGCGGCGCTGGAAAAAGTGGCCCTGGCAAGCTTCTCCAAATATGCCGTTCCGGAGGGCTCGCCCCCCACTTTCTGGGAGGACGCCGCCGAGCTCACACGTCAGCGCCTCGCCGCCACGCAGATCGGCCCGCCGCGGCCGGTGCGCGAAATCCCCGAGCCGCTGGCGCGCACGGTTTTCGAGATGGTCCCGATCCACCCCAATCTCCTGACCAACGACTACGACTACATTTTCAACTTCCTGAGAATGAATCTGCTGCGCGCGAATGAGGATTTCCTTGAGCAGGCTGACCGCAGCGCCCTCGTCGATGAACTGCTTGGCGCCGCGCGCATCTGAGCTTTGTTCCTGCGCCGATATCCAAGGCTTCGCCTTCGGCCTTGCACCGTCCAAGCGCCGGCGGTTATGCGAACATCAGGTCCCGCATCAGGTCGGGTGCCGACTGAAGGCGCTTGATGAGGCTCTTGAGCTCTATTTGCTGCTCGCGCGTCAGGGCATTGATCTCGATGCGGTTGGATACCGGTATACCGGCGTAGATGTCATGCGTCTGCTGGCCGAGCAGCAAGCCGATCAGCATGGCGTGGCCAGCCAGCATCGCCTTCATGTCGCGCTCGCCGCCAATGTCCAGCGCGATCAGTTTCTCGAGCCGGGCACGTGTGCTCCGCTCACGGATGCCGTGGCGAATTGCAAGCGTGCGTGCGGTCGCGACGATCGGAAAAAGGCCATGCGTCTTGATGTCCAGCCGGCCATTTTCAAGCTGAAAGCCGCCAAAAACAGTGAAGGGATTGCCGGTTGTCATCTGCTCGCCGAGAAGCTTCGCGAACACCGGTTCGGCGTGGCCACGCTCATACGCATATTCGATGAACTGCGCGGCCAGCGTCGTGTCGCCGTGAACCGGCCGCAGGTCATAGACGATGTCGACGTTGAGCAGGTCCTCCGGCCGTAGGCGGCGAACCCAATCTTCGACGCGCCCCTTCCAGGTGTCGAGACTTCCGCGGAATGGGGCATTCGCGGCCATTACCCCGCCTTTGCAATACGGCACACCGGAAATGTCGAGCATGTCGGCGAGCTTGGCACCGAGAATTTTGAACCAGCGGTCTTCGGGCCCGTCCGGCTCGCCTTCTGCGAAGACGATTGCGTTGTCCTGGTCCGGGGCCATCAGGCTTTCGCCACGGCCGCCTGAGCCGAGCACGAGCGTGGCATAGGCGCAGGGCGGCGGGCCGTGGCCTTCGATTTGAATCTGCTGTTCCGCAAGCACGGCGGCGCGGCGGGTAAGCGAGCAAAGTTCGTCGCTGATGATTTCCGCCACCACGCGTGGGTCGATCGCTTCGCCGATGAGCGAACGCACCACGCCCGGCAGCATCGACCAGGTGGCCGCCAGTTCGGCGGCGTCCTTGGCATGCTCGATCGTGTCGTCGAGATCGATGGCAGCGGCGGCGCGGAGCCTCAGCAGGTCACGCGACGAAAGCACGCCGACCAGCATGCCGCCGTCATCGCGGACGGCGAGGTGGCGGACTTTCAGCCGATCCATGCGGCCGATCGCCCGATAAGCGAAGGCGGCGGCGCGGATGCTTATCAGCGGTCGCGTTGCGATGCTTGCGACCGGCATGTCAAAGGCGCGCTCGGCGTCGGACGATATGCGGCGCAGCAGGTCACGCTCGGTAACGATGCCATAGTCCTCAATCGGCTGATCCGGCGCTCCTCGGTCGGACACGAGGACCGAACTGATCTTGCGCTTCACCATGAGGTCGATGACCTGCCTTGTCGGCTTAGTCGACTTCACCACGACCGGCGGGCCGCTCATCAGGCTGCCGACGCGATGGCGATAGGCATAGGGATCAACCGGCTGAAACGCGGGAGCCTGGGGTCGCGACACCGGCTCGGCCCAGCCGGCGCGATGGCCGGCTTCGAGAGCGTCCGAAAGGGCAAGGCAGGCGACCTCTGCCTCTCCGAGTGTTCGGATGTTGCGCTTGCGCAACTCCGGAATCAGCGCGGCAAAGATGTCTCCCGCCGCGATCGCATCGCCCAGAGCCGAATGGCGGCCAACTATCTCCAGGCGAAGCCAGGCGGCGATCGTTTCCAGCGAATGGTCTGCCAGATTGGGATTTGCTATGGTTGCAAGAAGCCGGACGCACAGCGCCCGAGGCTTTTTCCAGGGCAAACGGGCGCGTCGGCATTCGCGCTCCCATACCGCCAGATCGAAGCCGATCGAGTGGCCGACGAGGATGCGGTCGCCGACGAACTCCTGGAATTGCGCCCATGCGTCCAGGAAGGTCCCGGCCCCGTCAACATCGGCATCCGTGATGCCGTGGACGAGCGAGACCTCGGACGGAATCGCTTCGCCGGGATCGATGAGGAGATCGAGCTGACGTTCCCGGACGACCTTGCCATGCGCGATGCCGACCGCGCCGATCTGGATCACGCGTGCCTTTGTGGCGTCGGGCCCGGTTGTTTCGGTGTCGACGGCCGCAGCCGCAATTGCTATCAGCGGTGTCGCGCCGGTCGCCGGCTTCAATTTCGTCCCTTTCGGCATAGCCGATAGCATTCCTCTGCCGGATGTCCCGGCTTGCCGAGACAGCGCTCTGTCGATGCCGGAAAGGTCGATCTTGCTTGCCCTGCAGCATAGCCGATCCCGGAGAGAAGCGCTGGCCGCGAAAAGACGTTGAACGCCGCGCAAGTGGAGGGCGGCCGCGATGTCGGCTGTAATGCGCCACAAGCGGTCATTTAGGTCCTCGCCTATCTTCGACTAGCTCGGGCCGGAAGTGGGACCGATCGCTTCCAGCGGTAATCATAGCAGACATTCAGTCGTGCAGGAGCGAAGTTATTGGCTGATCGTTGGGGGCCTTTGCCTTCGCTCAGTAGGAACGTCGCTAAGGGGCGAGACGTGACCCTGGTGGCGGCGCAAGGCGGTGGCTGGCGATCTGCCGGCCTCTGACACTAATCCCGGCCCTGACGGTCAAGAGCTTCTCGACTATGCCAAAGGCGGTCACGAATGCCTTGCGATATGTTCGACAAGGCGAGGTGCTTCCTCGGCGATCGCCAAGATGATGCCTGACTTGCGTGTGGAGGCGAAGTCCAGCCCTGCGAAGTAAAGGCCCGGCAGGGCGGCCACGCCATCCGCGTGAACAGGCTGTCCCGCGCTGTCGAGCGCACCGGGAAGCCTCATCCAACTGAAATCGCCCCTAAAACCCGTGCACCACACCACGCTCGTTACGCCGGAGCGGGAGAGATCGAGCGAACCGATCGTCGGGTTCGGCTGACGCATCGCGACCGTCTCCGCCGGGTCGGGCTCCGCAACGGGTGCATCGATCCCGGCGCGGCTGATATAGTCGTCGACATGGCGTTTGACATTTTCGGAGGCTTCATCCGCAAAGCGGGCATTCGCTTCGAGATCGTCGGCGAACGAGAGGCTGCCGCCATCCTCGATGCCGGTGAGGCGCCCAAGAAGCACGACACCCTGGGCGCTCAGCGCCTGAAGGCTTATCGTATGCATCGACCCGAGCACACCACGCGGCGGGATGCGTCCCGCAAATCGAATGACTTCCTCCCGGCGCACGTCGAGAAACCCGCTTTCGAGCAGCCAGACCATGATGTCGCGACCCCGGTAGCGCCGTGGGAGCCGTCCGACACGACTGGTCGCAAGGAAGACCGTTCGACCCACGTCCGCCAATTCCTCCGCGATCTGAACACCAGATTGGCCGCCTCCGACCACCAGCACCGCTCCATCGGGCAGATCGGCAGCGCTGCGGTAGCCGGAGGCGTCGATCTGGTGGAGAGCTGGCGACAACGCGGTGGCCCAGACTGGGCGCACCGGACAATTCAGGCTGCCGCTTGCGACGATCACATTGCGCGCCCAAAGCGTGCCGTGTGAGGTGGTCAGCCGATAGGCGCCATTCTCGTGCGTGAGTTCGCTTACCGCAGTATCCGGTTCGATCGGCAGCGCGTTGCGCCCGGCGAAATCCTCAAGGAGAGTAACGAACTGATCGCGCGTCAGAGCACCATCCGGATCCGGACCGTCATAGCAATCACCCGGCATGACGGTCTGGACGTTGGGAGTATTCATCCGAAATGAATCCCATCGCTGTGTGCGCCAGGTCTCTCCTATGCGGCCCCGCTCCAATACGGCGTGGCGCAGGCCCCGTCGCGCCAGCCAATAGCTGACACCCAGGCCGGCCCAGCCGGCCCCGATGACGACAGCATCGAGAACATCGCCGCCGTCAGTCATTTGCTGCGGTGATCTCATAATCGCCCCCCGGCAATCTCGCCAGCCCCGCGCAGCATTAAGCCCTGTCCATGGCAATGAGTCCAGCACCGCCGATTTCCGCCGCCGGCCGCGTCGATGGCCAAATTTTAGGCTGTGGCGCTCGCAAAGTGCGCCGGTCGGTCCGGAGCTGCGCCCGCACGTCCATCCGAATCCCGGAGGTTCACCCGTCCAGGCGGCATATTCGCCTTAAAGTGATTTGATACGGTCGAAGCGCTCGCACATTGTCGGCCAGTTTGTTGCCGAGGCAGCCGATGGACGAGATCAGGCGGGTTGCTGTGGGATGCATCGGGCGCGCCGTTATGTTCGGATCGCTTGCCATCGGCTGTGTCATGATCGGCTTCTCCTTCAACCCGGTATCCGCCTTCCGCGCCGGCGCGTTCCTCACGCTGACCATGGTTCTGGCGTTGATGTGGAAAGCCACGACCGCAGGCAGCTTCCTGGTGTCGCTCGTGCTGATGCTGTTCGGTCTGGAAGCTTACAGGCCGCCCAGCAGATAGGAGGCCGCTCCGCCCATCCCCGTCCCTCCGCCTGCAGGAGCCCGGGGTTTTTATCACTTGGCCGATCAGGCTCGGAAGCATAGCTCTAAGCAGAAAACAAACCAAATTATCATCATAATTGAGAAAAACATTCTAATAATCGCTGGAAAATAGCACTCGACAAAGTCTACTGATTTTATAGATTAACCGCCGAAGACGGAGGTCGATATGTCCTATTTCCAGAACGCCCGGACTGCCCGCAAAGGCCAAAGGCTTGGTTCTGACCAGACTTGGCGGCCGGCCTATGCAGGCGCCTTTGCCTATCTCGTTTTTGCCCTTGCGTTTGTGTTCACCGGAGCGGTTGTTCTGGGCCTTATCCCTTGACCATGAAGTCCCGAGCCGTCGGGCCCTGAATGATCAGGGGGTAGCGACCTGCCGCTTTCAGAATACCGGAGTTGAATGAACCGAATTCAGGTGCGCTTTTGCGCGCCCGTGATCCCAACGTGATGGAGGAGATGGCAATGCCGATCGAGTTCACGCATGTTCCCGGTAAAACTCACCCCGCCGACTCAACCGTGCCGTTTTTCTACGATTTCGCGGAAACCGCGACAAAGCTGTCGCTGGTCGAGGACATCGGTTTCCAAAAGATCGTCGTCGACGATCCGGCTGGGCTGCTGACCAATATGGATATTGCCGCCCAGGCGCTGAGCCGCACCTCATCTCTGGAGGTCGTTCTCGCACATTGGGCGGGTGTGATCGAGCCGACGGTGGCGGCGCGGCAATTGGCAGCCCTCGACGCAGAAAGTGGCGGTCGGCTGTCGCTCAGGATGCTCAGCGAGCCGCTGAGCGACGACGATGCCGAGGCACGTCCGGTCGGCCATACGGTCGTCTGGCAGCGGATCGACGAATATCTGGTGCTGCTGAAGCGGTTATGGTCGAACGACAGGCCGTTCGATCATGAAGGCGCCTTCTACAGCGTCAGGTCCGGGTATGTGCCGCGCAAGGGACCGCATGGCGCCGACATGACCATCCGCATGGGCGGACAGTCCGGAACGGCCCTCAGGGTCGCCGGGCGGCATGCCGATGTCTTCGAGCTGACGCCAGGTTCGCTCGACGAGATCCGGCAGCTGATGGAGCGGGTGCGCAGTGCCGCCGCCGAACACGGCCGGGCCGGCAAGCTGCGTTTCGCGCTTCCCGTCAGGATCCGTTCGGAGGACAACGCCGCCTGTCAGAAGGCGGTCGAAATTGCCGGGCCTCCGGCGCAGGTCGCGCTGGCGCTGCTTCCTTACGCGGCCTTGGGAATCCAGGAATTCATGATCGTTGGCGTCGACAGGCCACGCGAAATCGCGACGGCTGGCCGCGAGGTGATCGCGCTGTTGCGCAACTCGGTGGCGCGTCGCGAGGCCGATGCCCCGCAGCCCGAGGCGTTTGCGTCCCGCGTGGTCCGGGAAACACGTGCCGCAGGCTGAACGCTGGTTATTTCAGGACGCGTTCGACAATGTCGCCGAAGGTCGGTGGGTCGAACGCCGGCAGAATGAGAGGCTCGACGAAGCCGTCGCGCCGGGCCGTCAGCACATACTGCATCATGGCCTCGTTATCAGGCATTTCAAAAACCTGAACGAAGTCATAGGCGCCGAGCGTGGCATAGAAGGCGACGGATTTGCCGCCAAGGGCTGCAACCCGCTCCTCGCTGATTTTCCGGCGATTGGGGCTGCCGGCAAGCTCAGCCAGCCCCTTGTCGGTCAACCGCATCAGCGAGACGTAAAGCCGGCCGGTCTTGGCTGCGGCGGGTGTGTCGGCAGTATCTTCGGGCATATCAGTGCGCCTTGCCGGAGAGTAGCGACAGCGCCGCGATAACGGCGCTTGAATCGGTCAGCGCGCCGAAAATCCCATTTTCGACCGTCACCATGTGGAGTGCAGCCTCATGCGCATATCTGTCGCCGCTGGCGCAAGCATCCGTGATCGTCAGGCACTGGAAATTCCGGTCGCAGGCCTCGCGCAAGGTCGTGTGCACGCAGACATCGGTCGTGCATCCTGAAAACAGCAGATGCGTGATGCCCTGCGCGCGCAGCACGTGCTCGAAATCGGTGTAGGTGAAAGCGCCATTGCAGGTCTTGTCGACGATGATGTCCTCAGGCGCGACGTCGATCTCGGGAACGATCTGGAAGCCGGGGCTCGAACGCAGCAGGATGTCGGTACCCTCAAGGCCGGCCCGTTTGCGGCGCCATTTCTCATAAGGCGTCATGTCGGCCATGTCGGCCCGGTAGCCTTGCCTGGTGTGGATGATTTTCAGGCCTGCCGCGCGGGCGGCCGCGATCAGGCGGTTGACCGTCGGCAGGATGGCTCGCAGCGGGCTCGGATCGTATCCCTGCTTGGCGAAATAGCCAGATGTCGACAGGAAATCGCCCTGCAGGTCGATGACGACAAGAGCAGTATGTCCAGGCACCAGCCTGCCGTCATAGGGGAAATCGAAAGGTGTCGCCTTGATCATTTTTCTCTCTTCTCCAGCGAGATATGTTTCGTCGGCTCAAGACCCCCGGGTTTCGTTCGGCAGGACGCCGATAGCGGACGGGTCAATGCGGCAGTCGATGACTTGTCCGGGAACGGCCGCGACGGCTGCTTCCGAGCGCAGCGTCGCAACCATCTGTTCGCCGGTCGCCGTCTTGAGCAGGATGCGTTCCAGCGCGCCGACAAAGGAATTCTCGACGACCGTCGCGCGAAAGCCGATCTCGTCGTCCGTTGCCTGCCCGATGCGGATGTCCTCGGGGCGCACCCAGACAGTGAGTGTGTCGCCGGGGCGCTCACGGCGGCCCTTGACGGGGGCAGAACCGAAGCGCGTGCCGAACGCCTCGACCATCGTCTCGTCATCATCGGCACGATGGCCGGACAGGAAATTGTTCTCGCCGAGAAAACCGGCGACGAAGCGCGTCGACGGTTTTTTGTAGAGGTCGCGGGGCAGCCCGATTTCGACGATGCGGCCATGATTGAACACCGCGATGCGATCGGACATGGCGATCGCCTCCTCCTGATCGTGGGTAACGTAGACGAAGGTCACCCCGGTCTCGCGATGCAGCCGTTTCAGTTCCTTCTGCATGGATTCGCGCAGCATGCGGTCGAGCGCCGAAAGCGGCTCGTCGAGCAAAAGGATGCGCGGCCCGAAGGCCAGGGCGCGGGCGATGGCAACGCGCTGCTGCTGGCCGCCCGACAATTCGCGCGGCTTGCGCTCGGCCAGATTGTCGAGGCCGACCAGCGACAGCATTTCGGCCACCCGCGCGGCGATCTTCGGCTTCTCCCATTTGCGGACGCGGAGGGAGAAGGCGATGTTGTTGGCGACGGAGAGATGCGGGAACAGCGCATAACCCTGGAAGACGAAGCCGAAATTGCGGTCCTCGGGGTCGACATGGGTGATGTCCTTGCCGTCGAGGCGGATCGTCCCCTTGCTCGGCGTGGTGAAGCCGGCCAGCGACATCAGCAAGGTCGTCTTGCCGGACCCCGAGGGCCCGAGCAAGGTGACGAACTCTCCCGCCTCGACCGAGAGGTCGATCCCGGTCAAGGCGGTGACCTTGTCATAAGTCTTTTCGAGATCGTCGATGACCAGCAATGCCATCAGTTCGAGACCATATCAGATCGGGTCCCTGATCAGCGGTGCGGTCGAGCAATGCAGGCCGCCGCCGCCGAGTTCGACCGTCTCGTAATTGCAGGTCAGCAAGGTGATCCCGGCCGCGTCGAGCCTGTCGGCCAGGCGCTTCGAGCGGCTGCCATGCATGATCACCCGGCCGGGCGCGACGGCCAGGCAGTTGAGCGACATGGCGCTGTCCTCGGGAGGCAGTTCGATCATCTTGATGCCGCGCTTCTCCAGATATTCAATGAACGGGTAGGGCAGTTCGTTGACATTGACGATCGCCGTCTCGACGTCGACCATAATGAAAGCGCCGTCGATGTGAATACGGTATCCGGGCATCGGCACCTTGATCAGCGTCACGCCGAGGCCGGCGAGGATGCTCTCGACCTGCCGCACGCCTTCCGGGTTGCAGGCGATTGAGACCGTGCAGACGGCGGTCTTGGCATCGATGAAGGCAAAGCCGCCGCCTTCGAAGACGGCCGATCCGTGGATGGTGCCGAGGATCGGGCATCCGGCCTTGGCCAGCGCCCGTGTCACCGGCAGTTCCTCGCCGCGGCGCACCCGCCGCGCCAGGCGGGTGACGATGGCGCCGCCCGGAATGCCGATGACGCTGTCGCGCGTGTAGATCTGCTTCATCGCGCCGGGAGCGGCCTTGTCGACGAGAATGACGTCGACGCCTTCCGAACGCAGCAAACCGGTGAATTCGTCGTGGGCGCGCTGCATGGCGGGCAGGTCGGGCATGGTGCGGCCCATCCAGTACCAGCCTTTTTCCGGATCGCCGAAGCCGCCGACTTCGGGCATCGGCTTGTTCTCGACGACGGAAAGCTCGTCGCCGGGGCGATGCATCAGGACGGCGCGCAGCTTGCCGACATCGTTCGAGCAGCCCCAATGGCGGCCCCATACCGGGATCTGCTCCTCAGCGGTGTCGAAGCCCGGTTCCGGAACGGAGCCGAAGATGCTGAAGAACTTGTTCTCACGGTATTCGTTGTCGCTCATCGCGGTGCTCATGGGTATTCCTTTCCTTTCGATCTGTTTCCGAGGTGTTTGAATTTAGAATTTCCGTTGCCGTTGCCTGCGTTCGATCAGCGCTCGTGCGACCAGCGCCAGCACGGTGACGACGAGCAGGACGGTGGCGATCGCCGCCAGCGCCGGGTCGACGGCATCCTGGATGCTCGTCCAGATGCGGCGCGGCAGCGTGACGACGGCGCGTCCGGTGATGAACAGCGTCACCGTGATCTCGTCCCAGGACGCGACAAAGGCGAGCAGGGCGCCGGCGGCAACGCCGGGAACGATATTCGGCAGGATCACCTTGCCGAACACGGTCATCGGCCTGGCGCCGAGGCTTCTCGCCGCCTGCACCAGCCGCTGGTCGAGGTTGGAGAGCGACGCGCCGATGGCCAGCACGGTCAGCGGCAGGGCCAGCACGACATGCACCAGGACGACGCCGGTGTAGCTGTCGAGCAGCGACAGCCGCGCCCAGAGCTTGACCATGCCGACCGCGTAGATGATCGGCGGCACGATCATCGGCGACAGCAGGAGGATGCGCATCAGGGACGGCCACCAGCCGCCCGCCGCCCAGGCGCCGACGGCGAAGGCGACGCCGAGAGCCGTGGCGATCGCGGCGCAGGCCAGCGCGATGCCGGCGCTGGTCAGCATGCTTGGCAGCCAGCCCTTGCTCCAGTCGGTCAGTGCCGCGAAATGCTCCATCGAAATGCCGTCCTGCGGCAGCGACAGGTAATCGCGGTCGGTGAGCGCGACCGGGATCACCACCAGGATCGGAACGAACAGGAAGCCGAGCAGGCACCAGGCGAGCAGGCGCGGCAGGCCGACTTCTATGATGCGCCGAAGCCTCATTGCTGCGGCCTCGCGACGAAGGCGGCGCGCAGCGCCGGGCTGCGCATGGCAGCGAAGACAATAATGCCGACCACCAGAAGCAGCATCGTCGACAGCGATGTTGCCAGATCCCAGCGCGAGGTGCTCGATATCTGAACCGAGATGTATTCGGCGATCATCAGGGTTTTGCCGGCGCCGAGCAGAGCAGGCGTGACCAGGAAGCCGAGTGAGAAGACGAAGACGAACAGAGTCGCAAGCGCGATGCCGGGCAGGCTGAGCGGCAGCCAGACGCGCCAGAAGATCGTGGCCGGGCGTGCGCCTAGCGAGCGCGCCGCCTGCATGATACGGCGGTCGATGTCCGACAAATTGGCATAGAGCAGCAGGATGGCGAACGGCATCATGTAGTGCACCATGCCGATGGTGACGCCGAAGAGATTATAGACGAGGTCGAGCGGGCTCGAGATGACGCCCATCTCCATCAAAGCGCTGTTGAGAACGCCGCGCCGGCGCAAGATGGTGATCCAGGAAAATGCCCTGACCAGCACCGATATCCAGAACGGCACCAGCACCAGGAACAGCGAGATGCGGCGCCAGCCTGCCGACATATGGATGATGGCGAAGGCGACGACGTAACTCGCCAGCACGGTCAGCACCGTCGTCATCAGAGACACTTTGAGCGTCGTCATGACGACGCGGCCCACGGCTGCGTTGGCGAACAGGCTCTGGTAGTTGGCAAGGCCGAACTTCGGCTCGGTCAGGCTCAATGCCAGAACCTGCAGGATCGGCGCTGCATAGAGGCCGATCGCCACCAGGCTGGCGGGAACGGTCAGCAGCAGAGCTGTTGTCTTGAAATTGCGCATCGGATCAAATTCGCATCGGATGAGAGGCCGCCGCCTTGCCGGCGGCAGCCCTTCCCTGTTGGCTCGTCAATCAGCTCGAGATGAAATCCAGATACTTGTTCTGGAGCTCGGTCTCGTGTTCCGCGTAATAGGCGGGGTTGAGCATGATCTGCGAGGCCGCGTTCTCCTTCGTCGTCGGGTTCACGGCGGCGTCCGCCGGCGTCATCAAGGCCAGGGTCTTGGGATTGGAAGGCCCGTTGCCCATGATCTGCAGCAGCACGAGCTGGCCTGCCGGATCGAGTGTCGAATTGATGAAATCGAACACTTTCTTGCCGGCGGGATTGCCCTTGGGAACCGACCATGCGCTGGCCGAAAGGATGTTCTGTTCCCAGATCCATTTGAACTTGTCGGGCGTCTCCTTGTTGAGCAGGTTGGCGCGGGTGTGCCAGATGTTGCCCATCACGACTTCGCCCTCGCGGAACAATTGCTGTGTCTGCGCGCCGCCTTCCCAGAAGATGATGTCGGCAAGCATCGGCTTCAGCTTCTTGAACGCCCGGTCGACATCGAGCGGATAAAGGTCGGCGGGCGCGACGCCGTCCGCCATGAGGACGAATTCGAGCTGGCCCTGGATCCATTTGCACATGGTGCGTTTGCCGGGGAATTTCGCCGTGTCGAAGAAGTCGGCCCAGCCGGTGGGTGCTGTGCCCTTGGTCGCCTCGGCGTCATAGGCGAGCACGTTCGAATAGACATAGTTCGAGACGCCGAACTCGCCGGCGAAATTCTCGGGCACCTGCGATTTGTCGACGATCGTGTAGTCGATCGGCTCGACCAGATTGCCCTTGCCCAGTGTCAGCGAGTCGATCATGCCGCCGTCGGTGGCGTCCCAGATGACCTTGCCGGACTCGACCATGGCCCTGATTGTTCCGACCGCTGGCCCGGCCCCGTCGATCACCACTTTCATGCCGCTCTTCTTGGTGAAGGGGTCGCCATAGGCCTTGGCGAAGGCGTCCGCCGCGGCACCGCCCCAGTTGCAGACGACGATTTCGGAGGCGTCGGCCTGGGCAACACCCGGCTTGAAGGCGGCCGCAAGTCCGAGGCCGCCGAGGGCAAAGAGGAAAGATCGGCGATCGATCTCACCGCGGTTGAATTTTTCCAGCGCGATCTGCGCCGCGTCTTGTGCGAAATGCGAGATTGTCATTTTTCATTCTCCCATTGTTGATGGTGACTGCATGTCTTCGCGGATTTAATCCGTCTCTGTTGTCTTTCTTGGCCATGATCTTTTCGGGATCATGGCCTAGATTCCCACTCTTGCCGGCGGTCGATTTTCCGCTGAGGCGTTTCCTGCCAGTTTCCAATGCGCCTTGCGCGGCGCGGCCACGGAGTGGCGCACGACAAGCTTCACCGCGACCGGCGCCACGTCCGGAATCTCGGCGCCGTTGATGTGGTCGATCAGCAGGCCAACCGCCCGGCGCCCGAATTCCTCGGCGGATTGGTGGATGGCCGTCAGCGGCGGATCGAGAAGATCGACATTGCGGATGTCGTCGAACCCGACCAGCGACAGCTCGGCCGGCACGGTGATGCCGAGCTTGCGGCAGCCTTGCAAAATCCCCAGCGCCAGCATGTCGGCGGAGGCGAAGATGGCGGTCGGCGGATTGTCGAGTGCGGCGAACTGCAGTATGGCACGCAGGCCTGATTGTTCGTCGTAGTCGCCGAAGAAGACGTGATCGGGATTCACCCTCAGGCCGCTATTCTTGAGACTGTCCTTGAAGGCGCCGAACCGTTCCCTGCTGCTGAGCAGCGCCGGCGGGCCGCCGACGAAGGCGATCGTCTCGTGCCCATGCGCCAGAAGATGATCGGTGGCAAGCTGGGCGCCGAGACGGTTATCGGCAAACAGTCGCGGCGCCATGGCGCCCGGAACATCCTCGTCGACCAGGACGACGTTGCTGCAGGCATTGATCTTCTCGACGAGCGCGCCATCGTCCGGATGGTTGGTCATCAGCAGGATGCCGTCCACCTGTGCGTCGTCGATGCGCGACAGGAAGGCCAGTTCCTTGGCGGCGATGTTGCGGCTGTTGAACATCACCAGGCTATAGCCGAGACGGCTCGCTTCCTCTTCCGCCGAACTCGCGATGGCGGCGAAAAATGGGTAGGAGATGTCGGAAACGATCAGGCCGATGGTTTCGCTGCGGCCTTTGCTGAGGCGTCGCGCGATGGCGTTGGGGCGATACTCCAGCTTCGCCACGGCGGCTCTGATGCGCTCGCTGGTTTCCGCGGGCAGCTTGATACGGCCGTTCAGGTGACGTGACACGGTGGTGACCGAGACGCCGGCCGCGTGCGCCACATTCCTGATCGTCGATGCAGCGGGCTTTTTCATCGGAGGCTCGGCCACATTCCTTCAACAGTGCAAACGTCTGCGGCCCTCATATCGACTTCTCCCAACAGCCGAGAGTTCAGCATAGGCAACAGGGTTTGTAAACCGCTTTACTAAACCGGTTTCGTGAATTTGCGATCTGTCTTCGGAAACATAGGGTGGTGCCGCCACTAAAATTCGCGGCAGGGCGTGGTCGTGTGCTGATCCCTAACGGAGCCGGCTAACAGTGGGATCTTCCGACGCTATCTGGCCGCCAGCCGGTAGCGCTTGACGGTGCGAAGGCCAGCGCTCATTGCCGGCCTTTCCACATCAGCACCATGAAATAAGGCCCTCCGACCAGGGCAGCCAGCAGGCCCGCCGGAATCTGCCATGGGAAAATGAGCGTCCGGCCGGCCCAGTCGGCCAAAACAAGGATCATCCCGCCAACGATCGCGGATGCGAAAAGCGGCGGCAAGGCGCGTTGGAAGCCGAGCATGCGGGCCAGGTGCGGCGCCATCAATCCGACGAAGCTCAGCGGTCCGATGACAAGCGTGGCTACTGTCGTCGGCACCGCAATAAGCACCAGGAGGATGACCCGAACGCGAAAAAGGCTAAGCCCGAGCCCGCGCGAGGCGGCTTCTCCAAGCGGCAGGATTTCCAGCCAGCGGATTGTGAGGGGCACGACGGCCAGCAGAGCAATTGCCGTCACAGCTGCGATTGTGGCATCGGCGGCGGTGGCCCGGTAGGTGGAGCCGGATAGCCAGCCGATGAGCGTATCGAGCCGAGGATCGCCGCTGGCGAGCAGCACCGCCGAGAATGCCGATGCCATCGTCGCCACGGCGACACCGGAAAGCAGCAGCCGATCATTCGCGATGGGTTGCCGGCGGCCGGTCTGCGAAATCATCGCCAGGCTGGCCAGAGCCCCGACGAGACCGGCCGCGATCATTGCCGGGCGGCTGACATCAGAAGTCGCGACGAAGAGCAGCAGGATGCCTAGCGAGGCGCCGCCGGAAACACCCAGCACCTCGGGCGCCGCCATCGGATTGCCGGTCATCCTCTGCATCAGCGTGCCGGCCACGCCCAGCATCATGCCAGCGGAAACTGCGACGGCGATGCGAGGCGCCCTGAGCGGCAGGAGGTCGGCAAGTTCGGCGGCCGAGGCCACGTGCCAGCCGGCCGCGCCTCGCCCGACAACAAGCGCGGCGCAGAGAAGAAGCGCCATCGCGAGGAGGCCGGCCAGCAGATAGACCCACCCGCTTCGCCTGCGCACGGAAGACAGCATGGCGCCGTCCCGATCCGGGCTGGTGCGCAATTTCGGCAGGAGAAGAAACAGCAGCGGCGCACCGAGGAAAGCAGTCGCCACGCCTGCCGGGATTTCGGAGGTGAACGGCACGACCTGCACCAGCCGGTCGGTCAGCCACAACAGCGCGGCGCCCGCTAGGGGCGCCCAGATCATGCGCTGGCGCAAGGTCCGTGCGCCGGCGAGCCTGACCAGCGCCGGCGCCGCAAGCGCCACGAAGCTGATGACGCCGACGGCTGCGACCACCATGCTGCTCAGCGCGACGGCGACAGTCATCCCGGCCAGCCGTGTCACCACGGGTTTCGTGCCGAGGCTTTCCGCACCCTCGTCGCTCAGGTCCAGAAGCCGTAGCGGCCGGAGCAGAACGAAGGCAGCAATGCCGGCCACCGCGAGCCATGGCGCGAAGCCGAGCACCACGGCGTCGCCGTTCTGGATCAGCGAACCGCTCTGCCAGATGAAAAGCTCCTCGGAATATTCGCGATTGGCTGCCATCAGCAGAGCGCTCGCCGAACTGCATGTCAGGCTGACCACCAGGCCGGAAATGATGATCGCGACCGGCGAGAAACTCCGGCCCTGAGCCAGCGCCAAAACCGCCAGCGTCGACAGGGCGCCGCCGGCGAGCGCCACCCATTCGCGACCTTGCTCCAGCATCCACGGCGCGTAGAGCGTGGCGATCGTCAGGGCGACGGTCGCGCCTGCATTGGTACCGATGGTCGTCGGCTCGGCGAGCGGATTGCGCAGCACCTGCTGGAGCAGCGTGCCGGTCAGGCCGAGCGCCGCGCCGGCCAGCAGGCTGATCGCCAGACGCGGCAGAAAGGCATCGCGGTAAAGCAGCTGCCGCGGATCGGCAAAGTCCGTCGCCCCGAGCGACTGCCACCACATGTCGGCGGGCAACAGGCGCAAAAGCCCGGCTGCGGTGAGATATGCCGCGAGCACCGCCGGCACGCCGACGAGGGCGACGAGCATCCAGCCGCCTGCCACGAAACGAGCACGAGGGCCGGCCGTGGACTGCATGACGGTCATGCCCGGACCAGCAAATTTGCAAAACGGGCAGCGGCGGCAAGTCCGCCAAACGGCCATACCGGCGGGATTGTCCTTACGTTGCCGGCTTTGACGCAGGGAAGATTCGCCCAGAGGCTGCTTTGGTCGATCCTGATCTTCACATGCGGCGGGATCGGATCGAGGGAAATCACGCGAGCCTCGCCGATCGCAACCAGCTCTTCGATGCCCAGCATGGAAAACCCCCAACCATCGGTCGGCGCCGTCCAGGCATTGGTGAGGCTCAGCCTGTCGAGCACGTCCTGGAACAGACCGCCCTTGCCGTAAACACGGACGTGGCGGTCGTCGAACATGCTGACCACAGCGAGCGGCTGCTTTGCCCGTCCTGCCAATTGTGCCCTGATCTGGGCGATTGCCGCCGCCGTCTCCTGGATAAGCCGCTGCGCCTCAGCCTCGCGGCCGAGCTGCGAGCCAAGCTTCAGCGTTTCAATTTCGGCCTGGCGATAAGGCGCTTCGGCACCGTCGTAGAAGGGCACGGTGTGCACTGGCGCGATCCGCTTGAACGGAGCTTCGTCGAGCCCGAAGCCATAGGCGCCGGTGATCAGGTCGGGCTTGAGTTCCAGGAGCAGCTCGAGATTGGGCTCGCCGCGCGAGCCGAGATCGATGCAGCCGGCGGGAAGAGCCGGACCCACGACCCAGTCGCGGTAACCCTTGACGTCGGCGACCGCGACTGGCCCGATGCCGAGCGAGATGACCATCTCGGCCGAGGTCCATTCGAGGCAGGCGATCCGCGGCGGCGGTGCCGCACGCGCCAGATCGCCGCGCAGACCGAGGCTCGTCGCGGCCAGGCCGGCAAGGCATCGGCGCCGCGTCAGGGGTGCCAATTGGGTCCGGGCCTGCACGCGAGGGTCACCATGTGTACTTCACCGAGCCCTTGATCCGGCGCCCCTCGCCATAAAAGCAGCCGAAGCTTTCTGCGAAGCAGGAGGCGACATAGCGCTTGTCGAACAGATTGCTGACATTGAGGTTCAGCTCGGCGCTCTGCCATTTGTAGTGGAGCGCGGCATCGACGAGCGTGACGGCCGGCACCTTGAACGTATTGGCGTCGTCGCCGTAGGTCGAGCCGACATAGCGGATGCCGGCGCCGAGCCCGAGGCCCTCCAGCCTGCCGCTGCCGACAGTGTAGTTCGCCCACAGCGAGGCCGCGTGTGTCGGCACGCCGAAAGGCGTGTTGCCCTGGTTGCTCGTTCCATCCCCGTTGATGCTGGTCGGACTGGTGATCTCGGTGTCGAGATAGGTGTAGGCCGCCCTGAGGTCGAAGCCGGAATCAAGGCTCGCAACGCCTTCCAGCTCGATGCCGCGCGAGCGGATCTCGCCGGTCTGGAAGATGTCGTCGGGTCGGCCAACGCCGTCATAGCGCACGACATTCTGCCGGGTCAGGTCGAAGGCCGAAACGGTGACGAAGGAGTTCCAGCCGACCGGCTGATATTTCAGGCCGATTTCGTACTGCTTGCCGGTTTCGGGGACGAGGGGATTGCCGTTGCTGTCGGGGCCGGACACCGGCTGGAACGATTCGGAATAGCTGACATAAGGGGCAAGGCCGTTGTCGGCGAGATAAAGCAGGCCGGCGCGGCTGGTGAAGGCGTTGTCCTTCTGGCGGGGATCGAAAGCGCCGGCCAGATTGTCGTAGACTTTCGAGTCCGCCCAGTCCTGGCGTCCGCCGAGCGTCAGCCGCCAGTTGCCCAGTTTGATCTGGTCCTGCGCATAGAGGCCGACCTGCGATTGAGTCGTGTCGGTGTCTGTATAGGGCGTCATTTCGCCGACCGGGTAGCCATAGACCGGGTCGAAAATATTGAAATCGTCGCCGATCATATCGTTGCTGGAGGCATCGTCGCGATAGGTGTAGCGCTTGTAGTCGAGGCCAATGAGCAGCGTGTGGGCGAGCGGCCCGGTATCGAAATCGGCTTGCGCTTGGTTGTCGATGGTCACGCCGCTGAGCCTGGTGCCGCCGGCATCGGCATAGCGGGAATAGTCGCCCTCATCATTCAGAAGCCCGCCTCCGAAGACGCCTTCCTCATAGTGCTTCAGATAAACATAGCGGGCATGCTGGCGAACCTGCCATGTCTCGTTGAAGCGGTGATCGAACTCGTAACCGATCGACGCCTGGTCATTGTTGTAGGTGTCGAAGTCCGGTTCGCCGACGAACATGCTGTTCGGCAGATATTTCCCGTCCTTACCCGGCCTGATCGTGCCGTATGCCGGTAGGTACTGCATCGCCCAGCCGGAGCGATCGCGCTGATAATTAGCGAGTATCGTCAGGCTGGTATCGGCATCCGGCTGCCAGGTCAGCGCCGGGGCGATGAAGATGCGGTCGTCCTTGACGAAATCTGTCTGGGTGTCGCCCATATGGGCGGCGCCGGTGAGGCGGAACAGCAGCGACTTGTCGGCGTTGACTGCGCCGCTGAAATCGAACTTTCCTTCATAGCGGTTGAAGCTCCCGGCGCCGAGCTCGACCTCGCGGAGGTTCTCCTCGGTCGGGCGTTTGCTGACGTAATTGATGATGCCGCCAGGACTTGCCTGGCCGTAAAGAACCGACGCCGGCCCGCGCAGGATTTCGTAGCGTTCGGCGCCGTAGGAATCGAGCGCGGTGAACAGCGTGAAATTGCTTTCTTTGAGCTGCAGCCCGTCCTTGTAGAAGACGCCGCTGGAGTTCGAAATGCCGCGCATCTGCAAGCCGTGGCCACGATTGTCGGTGCCGTAGAGATTGCCGCTGGCGCCTGGAGTATAACGCAGCGCGCTGTTCAGGCTGTCCACCGCCTGCGCTTCCATCTGGTCTCTGGTGACGACCGATATCGACTGCGGCGTCTCGATCAGCGGGGTGTCGGTCTTGGTGGCGGTGGAGCCCTGGGTGGCGACATAGCCGTCGACCGTTCCAAAGGCGCTTTCGACGCGTTCCTGGACATTGATCGGGTCGAGAGTGGTGGTCGCCTCCTGCGCGACGGCATGGCCGCCGCCAAGCAGCACAGGCAGCGACATCGCCGCGATCAGCAGGTTTCGGCGCGCAGGCATTTCATACCGGATTCTTCCGCGACCAGAACCACTCACCATCTCGGCCAGCCCTACTTTTTCGAATTTCGACGCAGATCCGGCGCGTCACGACATTTTGTTGACTCAAAAAGTCATCTTCATTGTTGACTAGTAAAGTCATGTTTCATAGTCAACCGGGCATCGGCGCCGAAAACCGGATTGCCGAAACCGATTTCGGAAATGCGCGCGCGAAGCCGAAGAGAGGCCAACACCGTGGCTGGAACACATGCCCAGACTGCCTTCCATGTCGATGCGGTGCGCTTTGCTGTCGGCGAGCGGACGCTGCTCGGTCCTGTCACACTCGAGCTGCAACGCTCGCGCGTCTATGGGCTGATCGGGCACAACGGCTCGGGCAAGTCGACGCTGATCAAGCTCTTGGCGCGCCAGCAGCCGGCAAGCTCGGGCGGCATCACCTTCGCGCAGCGGCCGCTGGTGCAGTGGGGCGCGCGCGAGCTCGCCCGCGCGCTCGCCTATCTGCCGCAGACGACGCCGGCGGCGACCGGTCTCACCGTGCGCGAATTGGCGACGCTCGGGCGCTATCCCTGGCATGGCGCGCTCGGCCGCTTCGGGCATGAGGACAGGCGCCATGTCGACGAGGCGCTTGTCCTGACCGACATGGCTGACTTCACCGACCGGCTGGTGGACGAATTGTCCGGCGGCGAGCGCCAGCGCGCATGGCTGGCCATGCTGGTGGCGCAAAATGCCGGCGTCATGCTGCTCGACGAGCCGATCTCGGCGCTCGACATCGCCCATCAGGTCGAGGTGCTGGGGCTGGTCAGGGCTCTTAGCCGCAAACGCGATCTGTGCGTCGTCGTGGTGCTGCACGATCCCAATATGGCGGCGCGCTACTGCGACGAACTGATCGCGCTGAAGGATGGCAGGCTGCTGACGCGCGGCACGCCGGACCAGATCATGCAGGGCGACGTGCTCAAAGGAATTTTCGGTGTCGAAATGGGTGTGTTCGCGCACCCCGTCACCGGCCAGCCCATCGGCTATGTGCAATGAGGCCACTGTGAGAATGAGGAAGAAGCCCTTGTCCAGACATGGTTTGTTCGCCGCGTTGGTCGCATCCGTCATCCTGTCGGCCGGCGGCACTGCCGCCCAGGAGCAACCGGGCACGGCCGCCCAGGAGCAACCGGGCGCGGCTCCGGCGATCGAGGCGCCCGCTCCCGCGCCGCCGGCGGAGGCCGCGCCAAACGCCGTCGTGCCGCAGGTGACGCAGCCCGGCGTGACCACGCCCACCCAGACCACACCCATCGAGACTGGTCCTTCGGCGGCGACGTCCCTGACCCTGCCGCATGATCTGTCGCCATGGGGCATGTTCATGGCAGCCGACATCGTCGTGAAAGCGGTGATGATCGGGCTGGCATTCGCGTCCTTCGTCACCTGGACGATATGGCTGGCCAAGTCGCTGGAGATCCTTGGCGGCAAGCTGCGCGCACGCCGCGCGGCACAAGCCATCGGCAATGCCGCCACGCTGAACCAGGCCGGGCGCGCGCTTGGCCACAATGGTGGTCCTGGCGCCCTGCTGGTGCGGGCGGCGGAGGAAGAGGCAGCGCTTTCGGCCGGCTCGCTCGACCATGTGTCCGGCGACGGGCTGAAGGAACGGGTCACCTCGCGACTGTCGCGCATCGAGGCGGCGGCGGCGCGGCGCATGTCGCGCGGCACCGGCGTGCTGGCGACGATCGGCTCGACCGCGCCGTTTGTCGGCCTTTTCGGCACCGTCTGGGGCATCATGAACGCCTTCATCGGCATCTCGCAGGCGCAGACCACCAATCTCGCGGTCGTTGCCCCGGGCATTGCAGAGGCCTTGCTGGCCACCGCGATGGGCCTTGTCGCGGCGATCCCGGCGGTGGTCATCTACAACGTCTTTGCGCGATCGATAGCCGGCTACAGGCAGATCCTTGCCGATGCGTCGGCGGGGGTCGAACGGCTGGTCAGCCGGGATCTCGATTTCCGCACGGTCGCGCCGGCAAAGTCGATGGCCGCGGAATGAACACGGAGCGACGCCATGGCGGCTAGAATTCGAGAGAACATCGACGGCGATCTCGAGGAAAACCACGAGATCAACGTCACGCCGTTCATCGACGTGATCCTGGTCCTGCTGATCATCTTCATGGTCGCGGCACCGCTGGCGACGGTGGACGTCAATGTCGACCTGCCCGGCTCGACCGCGACGCCGGCTCCCCGGCCGGAGACGCCGCTGTTCCTGACGCTAAAAGATGATCTCAGCCTGGCAATCGGCAACGATACCGTGCCGCGCGAAACTTTCGCCGCCACGCTCGTCGGCAGGACAAAAGGCGACAGGCAGACGCGCATCTTCCTGCGTGCCGACAAGGCGGTCGGCTATGGCGATCTGATGGAGGTGATGAACCTTTTGCGCGGCGCCGGCTATCTGAAGATCGCGCTGGTCGGCCTCGAGACGCTGCCCGGCGATGCCGCGGCGCCGCAAGACGGAACGGGCCAATAATGTCGCCGGCGGCCGCCCTGCCTATGGCCGATCAGCGCCGCTTCGGCATGCGTGAGATGGCATGGTGGGCGGGCGCGGCTGCGCTGGTTCTGGTGGCGCATGCCGCTATCGGCTATGCGATGCAGGGCTGGCGGCCGGCCGCGCCCGATGGCGGGCCGCCGCAGGCGCAGCTGATCGAATTGTCGCCGATGGCGTTCACGCCGGCCATGCCGGCCCCGATACCGGACGAGGTGACGCCCGATCAGCCGGATCCGGCCGAGGAGCCCGAGATAGCCGAAACGGAGCCTCCGCCCGAACCGCCCGTCGAGCAGGCAGAGCCGGTCGTCGAGCCGTCGGAAACCGCTCCGGCCGATGCAATCGAGCCCACCCCGCCGACCGTGGCGGAACGGGTCGACCAGCCGCCGCTCGAGGAGGTCGTGCCTGATATTGCCGAGGCCGTCACGCCGGACGTGGTCATTCCGCTGCCTCAGCCGAAACCGGTCGACAAACCCGTCGAGGCCAAGCCAAAGAAGCAGGCGAAGGTGAAGGAGCCGGCTGAGGTCAAGGCGAAGAAACCAGTCAAAGAGGCCAGACAGCGCCCGAAAAAGGAGAAAGCCGCACCGCCCCGGACAACGGCCAGTGTCGCTGCGAAGCCCGCAACCAGGGCGGCCGCACCGAAATCGGCCAAAGCGGCGGCCTCGAGACGCGGCGACTCATCCAAGTGGGACTCGCGCCTGGGTGCATGGATCAGGCGGCACACGGATTATCCGAGGGCGGCGAAAGCCCGGCGCGCGGAGGGTAGTCCGCAAGTCACCTTTACGGTCGACGGATCCGGCCGAGTCCTATCCGCCCGGCTGGCTCGTTCCTCCGGCGATGCCGACCTCGATCGTGCGGCGCTCAGCGCGCTGCAAGGTGCCAAAGTGCCGACGCCGCCGCCAGAACTCGGCTCGCGGATAAGTCGCACGGCGCCCTTCGTGTTCAACCTGCGCAACTAGGCAGCACGACCGAGGACCGGTTCTTCCGGATCCAGGTCGTCTTTGCCGGATGCGGACCATTGCAGTCCGCAAAGACGATTTTTGACTATCAATCGTCATCTCACTGTCATATGCCGGCCATATACATCCATAATTCCGGATTCTAGGATACATGGACAAGAACACCGCTCTTCTCGCATTGGCAGCGCTTGGCCAGGACACCAGGCTCGAAGTGTTTCGCCTGCTGGTCCGGGCGGGCGCAGATGGTGTTCCCGCTGGCGAGATCGCCTCGCGCCTCGGTACGGTGCAAAACACAATGTCGGCGCATCTGAAGGTTCTCGACCATGCCGGCCTCGTGCGCGCAGAGCGCGACGGCCGGACAATCCGCTACGTCGCCGACATGACCGGCTTTCGCGATCTGCTTGCCTATCTCATGGAGGATTGCTGCAACGGTGCGCCGGAGCTCTGCCAGCCGGTCATCCAGGCGGTGACCTGCAACTGTTAGAAGGACGCCATGAGTGAGCCATACAACGTTCTTTTCCTGTGCACCGGCAATTCGGCAAGGTCGATCCTCGCCGAGGCGATTCTGAACCGTGTCGGCGCCGGCAAGTTCAGGGCCTATTCGGCCGGATCGCGCCCGAAGGGAGAGGTCCATCCCTACGCGCTCCAGCTTTTGAAAACCCTCAACCACGACACGTCCTTCGCCCGTTCGAAAGACTGGCAGGAATTCGCAGCTCCCGGTGCGCCCGAGATGAATTTCGTTTTCACCGTCTGCGACAACGCGGCCAATGAATCGTGCCCGGTCTGGCCGGGGCAGCCGATGACGGCGCATTGGGGCGTGCCCGACCCGGCCGCCGTGGACGGCACGGACGCCGAAAAGCACCTGGCCTTTGCCGAAGCCTACCGCATGCTCAACAATCGGATCTCGATCTTTGTCAGCCTGCCGATGAACACGATCGACAAGCTCGCCCTGCAGAAACGGCTGGATGAAATTGGCCGCGATCTGCCGAAAGTGGGCTAACCATGGCGGCTGACCTGCCCCGTCGCATTGTCGCGGAAGCGCTCGGCACGGCAATGCTAGTCGCGACGGTCGTCGGGTCCGGCATCATGGCCGACAGGCTGACGGATGATGCGGGTCTTGCCTTGCTCGGCAATACCTTGCCGACCGGAGCGATCCTGGTGGTGCTGATCACCATACTCGGACCGATTTCCGGGGCGCATTTCAATCCGGCAGTGACGCTGGTTTTTGCGCTGAGGCGCGAAATCGACGCGACCACGGCTTTGGCCTATATCGTGGCCCAGATTGTCGGCGGCGTCGCTGGAACGTTGCTGGCGCACGCCATGTTCGAACTGCCGATTTTTCAGATCTCCCAAACCGTGCGGACCGGAAACGGACAATGGATTGCCGAATTGGTGGCCGCCTTTGGTCTGGTCTTCACCATTCTTGCGGGCCTTCGCTTCCGTTCGGAGTCCATCCCTTGGCTCGTCGGGCTCTACATCACCGCGGCCTATTGGTTCACGGCTTCGACGTCGTTTGCCAATCCAGCGGTCGCCATTGCGCGGGCGGTTTCCAACACATTCGCGGGCATCCGGCCGATGGATTTGCCGGCGTTTATCGTCGCCGAACTTCTGGGCGCGCTGCTTGCCATGGCCTTGGCAGGATGGCTGCTCACCGAGCCTAAACCAATCAGACAGATGAGAGCCGCGAAATGACTATCACCATCTATCACAACCCCGACTGCGGCACCTCGCGCAACACGCTCGCCATCATCAGGCAGTCGGGTGAAGAGCCTGAGGTGATCGAGTATCTGAAGAACCCGCCGTCGCGCGAACGGCTGGTCGAGCTGATCGCGGCGATGGGGATGACGCCGCGCGAATTGCTGCGCGAGAAGGGCACGCCGTACGCCGAGCTCAATCTCGGCGATCCCAAATGGACCGACGACGAGATCGTCGATTTCATGCTGAAGCATCCGATCCTGATCAACCGGCCGATTGTCGTCACGCCGCTCGGCACCATGCTCGCACGGCCGTCCGAAGCGGTTCTCGACATCCTGCCCAACCCGGATATCGGGCCGTTCACCAAGGAAGACGGCGAAGTCGTCATCGACGAGCAGGGCAAGCGCGTTGCCTGACCAGATACCCGAAGATTCCTTGCCGAACGTGGACGAAGACCAGTTCCGGCCGATCGACCTGCAGGCGCTGCTCGACGTGCCGCGGTCGATCCACAAGCCTCGCGTGCTGATGCTCTACGGCTCGCTGCGCGAGCGGTCCTACTCCCGGCTGGCGACGGAGGAAGCCGCTCGCATCTTGCGTCGCCTGGGCGCCGAGGTGCGCATCTACAATCCCGCTGGCCTGCCGCTGCCGGATTCGACGTCGGCCGACCACGCCAAAGTCCAGGAGCTGCGAAACCTGTCGGTCTGGTCGGAAGCGCAGGTCTGGTGCTCGCCCGAGCGGCATGGCTCGATGACGGGAGTCATGAAGGCGCAGATCGATTGGCTGCCGCTCTCGGCTGGCGGCGTCAGGACGACGCAAGGCCGCACGCTCGCGGTGATGCAGGTTTCCGGCGGCTCGCAGAGCTTCAACGCCGTCAACCAGCTTCGTATCCTCGGCCGCTGGATGCGGATGGTCACCATCCCCAACCAGTCGTCGGTGGCCAAGGCTTTCAATGAGTTCGACGAGGCTGGCCGCATGAAGCCGTCACCGTACTATAACCGGATCGTCGATGTGATGGAGGAGCTGATGAAGTTCACGCTGCTCCTGCGTAATCGATCCGCCTATCTCACGGACCGTTATTCCGAGCGCGTCGAAAGCGCTGAAGAGGTTGCCAAACGGGTCAGTCAGCGGTCGATCTGAGGTGATTGCCGCTCTTCGGCGTCGTAGCCGGATGCAGGATTATCCTGATCGGTCTCACAAGCGATCGGGGTTGGATACCGGTATACGACTAATTCGAGAATTTTCGAAATAGGGTTGACGCCACGTATTTCCGGCGCTACCTTATTTCCATGAAACTCGAACAAGCAGCAAAACAGCTCGAGGCGCTCGGCAATCCAACGCGGCTCAACCTCTATCGCACGCTGGTGAGGGCAGGCGAAACCGGACGACCCGTCGGTTATCTGCAGGAAACCCTCGGCATCGCTGCGTCAACCCTGTCGCACCATCTGCACCGGCTTATCCTGACCGGCCTGGTTACCCAGGAGCGCCAGGCAACGACCTTGATCTGCCGTGCCAATTACCCCGTCATGAACGATCTGCTCGGCTTTCTTGCCGACGAATGTTGTGCCGACGCTGCATGCGGTCCGGCGGTCGGCGAGGCGGCTGCGTAACTCTTTTTTGGCCAATATTTCTATAGTCCTAGAAGCATAGAAGGTGCGTCATGGCTCCCAATAGTAATCTCCCGGTCGCCATCATCGGCGGCGGACCTGTCGGTCTGGCCGCAGCGGCCCAACTTGTCAGCCGCGGCCTTCCGGTCAGGGTTTACGAGGCGGGTTCCGCGGTCGGCTCGAACCTTCTGGATTGGGGCCATGTGCGGGTTTTCACGCCGTGGCGCTATTGTGTCGATGCGGTCGCCCGAAAACTTCTCGAGAGCCACGGCTGGCAAATGCCGGAGCCGGAGGCATTCCCTACAGCCGATGAGATCGTCGGCCAGTATCTCGCGCCGCTCGCAAAGCTCCCCGAACTGGCGCCGTCGATCGAGACCAATGCCCGCGTTGTCGGCATTTCCCGGTGGGGCGCCGACAAGGTGTTGAGCAAGGCGCGCGAGACGCGGCCGTTCATGCTTCTGGTCGAAACGGCGCAAGGCACGCGCCGGGACAGCGCTCGTGCCGTCATCGACGCGTCCGGCACATGGCAAACGCCGAATCCGCTCGGTGCCGGCGGCTTGCCGGCCGAAGGTGAGAGGGAATTCGGAGATCGCATCGCCTACGGCATCCCGGATGTTCTCGGCCGCGACCGTCATCTCTATGCAGGCCGCACGACATTGGTGGTGGGCGCCGGCCATTCCGCCGCCAACGCCTTGCTGGAATTGGACAGGCTTGCGCAAACCGAGCCGGGCACGTCGGCACTATGGGTGACGCGCAGCACCGACCTTGTCCGTATCAATGGCGGCGGCGATGCCGACGCCCTGCCGGCGCGGGGCGAGCTTGGTTCGGATGTCCGGCATCTCGCCGAGAGCGGACGCGTGCGGCTGGTGACGGGCTTTGCCACGGTTGCCATTCGCGAGATCGACGGCCGGCTGGTTGTCGAAGGCAAGACAAAGGATGGATCGCGCACGCTCGGACCCGTCGACAGGGTCATCGCCGCGACCGGTCAGCGCCCCGACCTTGCACTGACCCGGGAGCTCCGGCTGGACCTCGACCCGTGGCTCGAAGGCGTCAAGGCGCTGGGGCCGCTCATCGACCCCAATGAACACTCCTGCGGTGATGTCCCGCCGCACGGTCATCGCGAGCTCAGCCACCCCGAGCCCGATTTCTACACGGTCGGCGTCAAAAGCTATGGCCGGGCGCCGACGTTCCTGCTGCTGACCGGCTACGAGCAGGTCCGCTCGGTCGCCGCGGCGATCGCCGGCGACATGGAAGCGGCCGATGCCGTGCAGCTGGTGTTGCCCGAGACCGGCGTTTGCACGGTGCCGGTATCGCTTTCAAGCACGTCGTCCCACGGTTGCTGCGGCGGACCAGCGCCGGCTGCTGTCGATGCCTGCTGTGTCGACGACGCCAAGGCAAAGGCGAGCGGCAAGTCTGGCTGCGGCTGCGGCAGCACGCAAGCGATCGCAGCAGTGCGCAGCGGCGATCTCGAGATTGCGGATGCCGCTCAATGAGCGACCGGAAGATCCCGGCTGCGGCACTCTGGGCGTTGGGGCTGACGCAGATCATCGGCTACGGCACGCTCTATTACAGCTTTAGCATCCTGGTGCCGTCGATCGCGCTCGAGTTCGCCTGGCCGGAACAATGGGTTTTCGGCGCCTTGTCGGCGTCGCTGCTGGTGGGTGGCCTGTTTGCCCCGACAGCCGGGCGCTGGGCCGATCGTTTCGGCGCCGGCCGGGTGATGACCTTTGGCTCGGCAGCCGCGGCGGCAGCGCTTGTCGCTTGCGCGCTAGCACCCGGTCGGGTGACCTTCGTTTTGGCGTTGATGGCCATGGAACTGGCGTCCGCGTTCGTGCTCTACAGCGCCGCTTTCGTGGCGATCGTCCAGGTCGGCGGAGCCAGGGCGCAGCGAAGCATCACCCATCTGACGCTGATCGCCGGCTTCGCCTCCACGCTGTTCTGGCCGCTGACGGCGGCACTGCACGAATACCTGACCTGGCGCGAGGTCTACCTGGTCTTTGCCGGCATCAATGTCGCCATCTGCCTGCCGATCCATGCCTGGCTGGCGCGGCTGTCGCATCGGACAGATGAAAGTGCTTCACCGATACCTGCGGCCATCGGGCCGGCAGGCGGTGCGATTGCCCCGCGCGACCGCAGCAGAGTGTTTCTGCTCATGCTTGGCGGCTTCGCGATCGAGGGCTTCGTGCTGTCCTCGATCCTCGTTCACATGGTCCCGCTGACGACGGCGCTCGGGCTTGGCTCCGCCGGGCTTGTCGTCACCACGCTTTTCGGGCCGTCCCAGGTGGCGAGCCGGCTGATCAACATGCTGTTCGGCGGCCGGCTGGCGCAGACCTGGCTCGCGGTCATCGGCGCGACCTTGCTGCCGCTCGGCCTTGTCGTGCTGCTGGCGACGACACCATCGGTGGCCGGAGCCATCGCCTTCGTCATCCTGTTTGGATTGGGCTCGGGCCTCGCCAGCATCGTCGGCGGCACGCTGCCCCTGGAACTGTTCGGGCGGGAGCGCTACGGCGCCCGGCTCGGCTGGGTGACTGCCGCGCGTCAGTTCTCGTCAGCGCTTGCACCCTTTGCCCTTGCCATGGCGATGGCGGGCATGGGCGTCCAGCCGTCGCTCTGGTTGACCGCGGCGGTCGGCATGCTCGGCATACTGGCTTTCTCGGCAATCATCCTGATCAGAAGGCAGCCTCTTGGGGCTGCGATCCCTCTTGTGAACGCCAATAGCCGCTGATCCTAACAGTCCGCCGCCCAGATCGGCGGATGCCGCGTCGGCCATTGCGTTACCTGCTCCAGCTCATGGGCAATGCGAAGCAGCCGGTGATCCTCGTTCTGGCGGGCAACGAGCTGGATTCCGATTGGCACGCCGCTGTTGGACTGAAAGAGCGGAAGACTGGCGGCGGGCTGTCCGGTGACGTTGAAGATTTCAGTGAAGGGCGCGAATCCGTAGGCCCTGTTTGCCCATTCCTCATAGTCGAAATGCGCGCCGTTGCCGTTGATCTCCCCTAGGCGGGGCGGCAATTCGGCCGTGGTCGGCGTCATGATCAGATCGAACCGATCGAATTTCCTCGCCATGGCGAAGGATGCCCGATGGGCGCAACTCTGCGCGTTGATGAAGTCGGCCGCCGAGGCTTGTTCGAAGCGCTCCAGCGCGTGGCGGCTCAGTCGCTCGATTTCATCGTTTCCCGGCATGCGGCCGATTTCCTCGGCTCGTTCCCGGATGGTCAGGCCGATCTCCGACATCCAAAGGAGGCTCCAGCCGTCGCCGCAATCGACCTCGGGTGGAAACGATGCTTCCTCCACCTCGTGCCCCAGCTCCTCGAGCAGCGCCATGGCTTCCAGAAAACGGGCCTTGATTTCGGGCGTGACATCAGTGCCATCGGCTCGCCGTCCCAAGCAGGCGATGCGCAGGCGTTCGCTCGGCGTGCGCAGCCAGTCGAAATAGGAGGGCACGGATCTGGACACGCGGTAAGGCGCCCCCAGTTCCGGGCCGGCGGTCATATCCAGCATGGCGGCGCTGTCGCGGACCGTGTGCGAAAGCACGTTCTCGGCATGGAGTCCGGCTCCGATCTCGCCGCGATAAGGGCCGAGAGGATTAAGGGCGCGGGAAGGTTTTAGGCCGAACAAGCCGCAGCAGGCCGCCGGCACGCGGATCGATCCGCCGATATCGGAGCCATGCGCTACCGGCACCATGCCGCTTGCGACGGCGGCAGCAGCCCCACCACTCGACCCGCCAGCCGTGATTGTCAGATTCCAGGGATTGAGTGTCGGCCCGCGGAAGGCCGGCTCGGTCACGAAGTCGTTGGCATATTCCGGCGTGTTCGTTTTTCCGACGAAGACCAGGCCGGCCGTCCGCCATCGCCGGACGATCTCGCTATCGGGCTTGGGCGCGGCATCCCTGAAATAGGCAGAGGAATGCGTTGTCGGCCACTCCGCCGTGTGGATGCCGGTATCCTTTATGAGGAAAGGAACGCCGGCTAAACGTGAGTTCTGGTCCAGGCTCCTTGCGCTGGAGCGAGCGCCTTCGGCATCGACCAGTGTCACTGCGTTGAGGACAGGATTGATCTTTGCGATCGCCTCGATTGCCGCCTCAACGACCTCGGCAGCGGACAGGTCGCCGGAGCGAACATGTTCGGACAGCGCAACGGCATCGAGCGCCGCATATTCCGGCAGCTTCATGGCTGGCTCATGCGCCTCGGCTCTCTGTGTGCCGGAAAATGTGCAGAGATCAACTGGGCGATCAGCGCCGGATCCTCCCAGTGCGGGTTGTGGCCGCAATCGGCGGCTTCGACGACTGCGGCTGTGGGAAAGGCTTCCACCAGCCGCTTCCGATGCATGCTGTCGAACAGGGGATCGCGCCCGCCGTTTACGATCAGCGTATCGACTTTGACGCTTCGCGCAGCCGCCGTGAGATCGGTGCGGCGCACCTGCTCCAGTATGACGCGCCAGCGTGGCGCGGGCATGGTCGACGCCTCTGCCGCCGCCATTGCGAGGAAATCCCGTGGCACATCCGCCTCGCAGGCATGCCAATAGGCATAGAACGGGTCCGTCGGCGATATCGGGTCGCGCAGCGATTGCACCCCGACGACCATCGGATGCGCATCGGGGATTTCGGGCTGCAGCGTGCCGGCGAGCAGCACCAGCCCGCCGGCCAAAGCCGGATGCCGTGAGACCGTTTTGATGGCAATCATGCTGCCCAGCGAATGTCCAACCAGAACCGGCTGCACGAG
Source organism: Mesorhizobium mediterraneum (assembly GCF_002284565.1). Taxonomy (GTDB): domain Bacteria; phylum Pseudomonadota; class Alphaproteobacteria; order Rhizobiales; family Rhizobiaceae; genus Mesorhizobium; species Mesorhizobium mediterraneum. Next base: position 866,673 of record NZ_NPKI01000015.1, read on the forward strand.
CTGCAGCCTGGCAATGAGCGCGGCAAGGTCGTCGGCGAAATCGGCCGGCCCGAGGCGGCTCGTCCCGGCCTGCGAGGCGCCGTGCCCGCGCAGGTCCGGGATGATAAGGCGGCGGCCTTCCAGATAAGGGACGAGCAGGGAAAAACTGCGGCTCGTGTCGGTAAAGCCGTGGATGAGGACAAGCGGCGGCTCGGCGCCGCCGATCTCGATATAGGCCATGGCGGTCCCGCCGATAGCGACACTTCGCTTGCGGCCGGCCCATCCGTCCTGCATTACTGAGTTCACAGGCCGAGCTTTGCCTTCACGGCATCGAGTGCCGGCTTGCCGTCGAAGGTGGTAACGCCTTGCAGCCAGGCGTCGAGCCTTGCCTCATTTTCCGAAATTGCCTTCTGGGCGGCATCGAGCGGCGCCATGCCGTCATTGATCAGGTAGCCCATGCCGGTATTCTCGAATTCGATGTCGAAGCTGAGGTTCTTCAAGAGCTGCGCTGCGTTCCGACAGGCTTCCAGATAGCCCTTGCGCACCTGGGTGCTGACGGTCGCCGCGCCAAAATTGGGCCCGTAGAATTTGTCGCCGCCGGTCAGATATTTGAAGTCGTACATCGTGTTCATCGGATGCGGCGCCCACCCCTGAAAGACGACAAAATTCTTTTCCTTTATCCGATATCCGACCTCCGACAACATGCCGGCTTCGCTCGACTCGACGACTTCCCATCCGTTCAGACCCAGGCTCGGATCGGCGATGGCGTCCATCATCAACTGGTTCGATCCAGGTTCGATGCCGTACATCTTGTTTCCGAATTTGTCGGCGAACTTCTTGAGGTCGGCCACGTCCTTGACGCCTGCTTCCCAGACATAGGTTGGAACGGCAAATGTGTATTTGGCGCCTTCGAGATTGATGAGCACAGTCTCGACCGAGCCATCCTGCTTGTACGGGCCAAAATTGGCGACCATGGCCGGGTCCCAATAGCCGAGGAAGACGTCGAGATCATTGTTCTTCAGAGCGGCATAGATGACGTCTATGCCAAGCAGGGTGCTCTGCGGCTTGTAGCCGAGGGCGTCGAACAGGACGGAGGCGACACCGGTGGTGAAGGCGAGATCGTTCCAGCCAGGCTCGGCCATGCGGACGGCTCTGCATTGTTCCGGTTCCGCGGCCTGGCTCACCTGCGGCGCAAGCGCCAGAACACACAAGGGCATGCTGAGAAAAAAGGTGCGAAGCATTCTGATATCTCCCGTTGTTGACCATTTGGTCTGATTATTGTCCCACTGGTCAATTGTTGATCTCGGTGGACTAGAATGTCAATATGCATTTGCATTGGGACCGATCATGAAACTCACCCGCCTCAGCGACATCCGCCGCAAGGAGCTGCGCCAGGCAGCATTCGCCGTGCTTCAGCGGGAAGGCATAGCCGGCGCGACGATCGAGAAGGTCGCGGCGCAGGCCGGCGCGTCGAAAGGCATTGTCCTGCATTATTTTAGGGATAAGCGAGAGCTGTTCGAACACGCGATGCGCGAGTCGAACCTGGTGCTGCGTGATGCGGTGGTGGCACGGCTGAAAGGCGCGCATACGCCTATGGAAAGGCTCGACGCCGTGATCGACGGCAATTTCGAGCCGCATTTCTTCCAGCCGTCGCTTTGTCATGCGTGGCTCTCGCTATGCGCGGAGGTGCCGCGCGATGAAAAATTGAAACGCATTCAGCGCGTGATCCACAGCCGTATGCGGTCGAATTTGCTGTCCGGCCTGCGTGGCCTTGTTGTCGAAGCTGACGCAAACGATATCGCTTTCGGCATCACCACGCTGATCGACGGGCTATGGCTGCGGCTTGGCCTGCAACCCGGCAGCGTTTCGCGCGACTATGCACTGCGCCAAGTCAAGGACTATGTCGCCGCGCGACTGGCAAGCGCTGAATTGCCGCCGGCCACGCGGCCTGCATCGGTTGGCGCCTAGAAGGCCAGCTAGCCGGCGCCTGATGGTTGCGCTCCATCCGCATTCGTCCAGCTTGTGCGCAACAGCGAGCGGTCGGCCATGCGCGCTCGACGGGCCGCGATGCGGTTGATAAGCCCTCTCCCCAAGGAGAGTCGACACATGACCGTTGCGATCGAGATGGGCCACACGACCGCAGGCGCCCCGGCGGCGCTGGATCTTGAGGAGCTGCTGGCGACCCGCCTTTTGGTGCAGGGCAATTCGGGCTCCGGCAAATCGCATCTGCTGCGCCGGCTGCTGGAGCAGAGCGCGCCCTGGGTGCAGCAGACCATCATCGACCCCGAAGGCGACTTCGTGTCGCTGGGCGACCGTTTCGGTCATCTGGTGATCGATGCCGAGGAGCATACCGAGCGCGGCCTGCAGAGCGCCGGCGAGCGCGCGCGCATCCACCGCGTCTCCACGGTGCTCAATCTCGAGGGGCTCGACGCCGAGAACCAGATGCGGCGCGCCGCCGCCTTTCTCGGCGGGCTTTTCGAGGTCGCCCGCGACCACTGGTACCCGATGCTGGTGGTGGTGGACGAGGCGCAGCTGTTCGCACCGGCCGTGGCGGGCGAGGTGTCGGACGAGGCGCGCAAACTCTCGCTCGGCGCCATGACCAATCTGATGTGCCGTGGCCGCAAACGCGGGCTTGCCGGCATCATCGCCACCCAGCGGCTGGCCAAGCTCGCCAAGAACGTCGCCGCCGAGGCTTCCAATTTTCTCATGGGCCGGACTTTTCTCGACATCGACATGGCGCGCGCCGCCGACCTTCTCGGCATGGAGCGGCGCCAGGCCGAGGCTTTTCGCGACCTGGAGCGCGGGCAATTCATGGCGATGGGCCCGGCGCTGTCGCGCCGTCCGCTGGGCTTGCGCATCGGCCCAACCGACACAAGCCCGCGCAATGGCACCCCGCGCCTGATGCCGCTGCCGGAATCGGCGTTGGAGGATGCCCGCGCCATCATCCTGGCAGCGCCGCCGCCGGAAACTGTCCGGCCGCAGCGCCGGTCGTCGCCGGACCTGCTCGATCAGCTGATGGCGGCAAAGTCGGCGGCGCTGGAAATCCGCCCCGAACCGGTGGAGCCGCCAATCAGCGCCGAGGATTTGGCGGAGCGGCGGGAGCGCGTGGACCGTGTCCTGCGCGCCGTGCTGGCGCAACCCGATGCGGGCTTCCGTGTCATCGGCGTGCTTTACCAGGAGTTCGTGGTCCGCTGCCGGATCGAGGGTCTCGCCTCGGTCGTGCCTGATCTGCCCGAGTTCCGCCGCATGCTGACGCGCGCCCGCGCCGGCCTCGGCTCCGACATGGCCGGCGATGACGCGTGGCAGGATGTCTCGGTGCGCGCCTCGCTGCTGCCCGAGGATATGCAAGGTGTGTTCATGATGATCGCCCGCGCCGCGAAGGAGGGCTGGCCCTGCCCGAGCGACGCGGCGATCGCCCGCGCCTATGGCTCCCACTCGCTGCGCCGCGCCCGGCGTCTCTTGACCTACATAGAGGAGCAGGGGCTGATCGTGTGCCAGCTTGATGGGGTTGGCCGGCGGACGGTGACGCTGGTGGAATTGGCCTGGGCGACGGCACCGGGGGATCCCGGTGCCGCGGAGGTGGAGCAGGGGAGTTTGGCGGTCTGAGGGGGTGGTCTAGCGTGCAAGGGGAATGCCACGCGTCAAGGCGATGTATGACCAAGCGGTAGGTACAGCGGCGAGTCTTTTAGAGATCAGCCCCGATCAACTGACGAAGTACAAGAAATACGGCAGGACTGTAGCGCAAATATCTGCCGAAACTACGCTGCCGCCGCCGATTACCCCTTCGGTTCATTCTGTTGACATCTCCTGCTTCTGGAGAGATGGTAAGAATACTACGCGGCGGCCCTTTTTCCGAAGATTTTATTCTGCAGCTTTATCAAAGGATTTCGGCAATGCGTTTGTCTCGATCGCGCCGACTTATGGCCGTCGCTTTGACGGCAATCGCAGCCGTTCCCTCTTATGGACATGCCGAGGACAGACTGCTGACAGAAGCGGTGCAGTTCAACGGCACGATCCTGTATCTCTCCACCGAGGTGCCTGGCCTGATCTTCGGCGCCGTGCGCAACGGCGAGACGGCCTTGGCCGGTTTCGGCAAGATTGCCGACGGGAGTGAAAAAGTGCCGGACGGCGACACAATGTTCCGCATCGCGTCCGTGAGCAAAGTGTTCTGCGGCAGCGTGCTTTCCTCGCTGGCGATCGACGGCAAGGTACAGCTCACCGACCGGCTGCAGGATCGCCTTGGCTGGGACGTCACGCTCCCTGAGAAGGATGGCCGCGCCCTCCGCCTGATCGATCTCGTCGCGCAAGCTTCCGGCCTTCCGCGGGAGGTGCCAGTGGCCGAGGCGCCCCCCTCCGACCCCTTCTCGACGAACACCAAAGAGGCGCAGATTGCCGCCCTCAAGGACAATCCGCTGCTATTCGCGCCGGGCACCGCCGTTCTCTATTCGAACTTCGGATACGACCTCCTCGGGGCGGCGCTCGCGAATGTCTCTGGAAAGCCCTATGCCGAGGTCCTGCGGGAGCGTGTCCTCGATCCACTCGGCATGAAAGACACGGTTTTCAACCCAAGACCGGCGGACGAGCCGCGCCTGATGCAGGGCCATAACTTCGGCGGCAGCCCCCTGCCCATCGTGCCGACGAGCACAGCCATGGAGTGCGCCGGTGGATTGTACTCGACCGCGGACGATCTGCTGCGCTGGATGAACTGGCATGTGGACAACAAGCCTTCCGCGGCCAACGCCGAGTTGCGGCTTTTGAACCACGCGGCTTTTTTGTACCGGGACGGGCTCGCGTCGGTGGTGGGGCTGGATGACGGCGGCCCGATGGACGCCATGGGTCTCGGATGGGTCATCATGCTCCCCAACGAGCATCGCCCGCTCATCCTCCAGAAGAGCGGCGGCCTGCAAGGGATGTTTCTCTATGTTGCGATTGCACCGACACGCGGCGTCGGCGCTTTCTTCGTCATGAACGAATTCAATGCCGCCGGCTTCATGGCTGGGGTCAAGACGACGAACGATCTCGTCGCAGAGATCGCTCCACGCTGATTTTCGCGCTGCTTCATGGCGCGGCCCCCTCCGGCTTTGGGCCGGTATAGCGGAGTATCCAGAGACCCTGGTTCTTGTCGCTGATGTAGATGAAGCCGCGACGGTCCACGACGACATCCTCGGTCTGCAGCACCAGCTTGTCCTCAGGCATTGGTCCGTAGCGCCGGGTGGGTTCCGGTGGAATGAAATAGCCGACCTCACGCGGGAGCCGTGTGTTCGAGACATCGTAAATTCTGAGCCCGGCGTTGAAATGCGCGATGTAGAACAAATCGCCCTGTTTCTCGACATCGGGATGATGTTGGTGGTGGTTGATGTTGTGCGGCCCGCGCCAGCCGCCGCGTGTGGTGAAGTCCGAATAGGGAGCGCCTTCGGGCGGCACGGGCTCCGGCAACAGCGACAGCAAGAACGGTTCGGCAGGATCGGAAATATCGACGATCGACGCGTGATGCATAGGGCCGCGTCCATAAGTGACGTTCTCCGAATTGGCGAATGCGATGCCCCGTTCGGGTATCGGCAGCACGCCGTGCACACCGAAACGGGAATGGAAGGGCGGACTGAAGCTCAGGCTGCTGATCTGCTTCGGCTGCGAGACGTCACTGATGTCGAGCACGATGATCCCAGCCGCACCGTGAGGCAGATACACAAGATCGCCGACGACGTAGGGCGGGCCATGCAGCGAGACGTCCTCGCCCGTGCTGGCGCAGAAGGCGCCGCACATGCATTGCGGCCGCAGTCGTAGCCGGTAGCGGTCCGACGCCTCCTGGGATGCTGCTACGGCTTCGGCCGAGGGGAAGCTCTCCCCGCCGGCCTCGTGCTGGCCCGGCACCCACCAGCGTCCGGCTTCGCGTGGATTGGAGCGGTCCGAGATATCGAGAATGACGTAGATGTTACCCTTGTAACCGGGCATGCCGGCGGCAAGATGAACATAACGCCCGCCGGGATAGAGGTTGCGGTGCGTGCCGTTGCCTCCGGTCCGGTAATGTCCGAGTTGTTTCGGATTGACGGGATCAGCGATGTCCCAGATCAGGACCCCTTCGCCAAAAGGCGCGTCGGGGTCACCGCCGAAATTCGCGAAAGGTTTTTCGAGGGCCGTCACCATCGTGTCGCCGGACAAATCGATCTGCAGCGTCCAGGTGTTCGTGCCCGGATAGGGCACGAACTTGACGACCTCAGGCTTCGCCGGATTGGTCACGTCGACGATGCTCCAGCCAGAGTGCCAGAAGTGTCCGGTATAAAGATACCAGCGCTCGCCGACCTGCCGGATCGCCATCTTGAAGGCAGGGCGATGATCGAGATCGGTATAGCCGATTGCTTCGACATGATGGGCGAAGGCGCCAGGGGGCGCCGGCGAGGCAGCAGGAACTGGCTGTGCAAGCGCCTCATAGACAAGACCGGACTGAGATGCGGTGGCAATCGCCGCACCAACAAGTGGAGCTTTCAACATCTGGCGGCGAGAAATCTCGGCATTCCTCAAGAGCATATCTCCCAGATTTGTGACTGCCTAAGCTTTGCGATTTTCAATATTTCTGTCCAATATTGATTGGAGAGCGATTAATTCGATTTTGGAAATTGAGAGATGGATCACAAGCTGATGCAGTCCTTCGTGGCTGTCGCCGAAGAGTTGCATTTCGGGCGCGCCGCAGCGCGCCTCCATATCTCCCAACCCCCTCTCACCAAGCAGATCCAGCACCTGGAACAGGTGATAGGCGTGCGCCTGCTGGAGCGCACCAAACGCAAGGTCGAACTGACCGAGGCCGGCCGGGTGTTTCTCGAAGAAGCGAGAGCAGTCCTTCATCAGACCGGGCAAGCCGTCGAGCTTGCCCGCAAAGCCGGTCGTGGCGAAACCGGCCATCTGTCAGTCGGATTTATCGATGCCGCCATCTATAGTGTGGTGCCAGCTGTCGTTCAGCGATTCACCGAATGTTATCCCGAGGTCGCGTTGAGCCTGACCGATCTGCGCATTCCCAATCAAATAAAACTGATAGCCGAACGGCAGCTCGACATTGGCTTTGTCCACCCTCCCGTCGTTCACAACGCCCTTCAAGCCGAAAGCATATTGGTCGAACCGCTGATCGTGGCCTTGCCGGAAACACATTGGTTAGCCTCAGAGACCGAGATCGCGCTGGCTGACTTGGCTCAGGAAGCACTGATTCAGTTCCCGCGCAGCATCAATCCGTCCCTCTATGACGAGATTGTCGGGCTGTGCCGTTCATCCGGCTTCAGCCCGAGGATCGTGCGGGAAGCAACGCCCAAGCAAACGATCATCGGACTTGTATCCGTTGGGCTTGGCGTCTCGCTGCTGCCTGCCTGTCTCGAGAATCTGCAGCGATCCGGCGTCGTCTATCGACCTATTCGGGGCCGAAACCTGTCGATCGATACGTCAGTCATCTATCGGCGCGAACAGCCTTCGCCTGTGCTAAAGGCATTCCTCGACATCGTGCGCGAGACGACAGGCATAGTTCCAGAACATTTTGCTAAGCAGGCCGGCATGTGACGTGGGGCTCATCCATGACGCTGGCAAAGCGCTTCTCAGCTTCCGTCGTTTTTTGTTGCAGAGGACTCTCTACGTCCGAAAGCGAGTTCGGTCATCACCTGCCAATATAGGCGGCTAGTTCGTCCGGCGTTCCATTTGGGAAGGCTTGTTTTAGAAAGTCCAAGCACGCCGACACCCGCGCGCTGAGCAGCCGCCGAGATGGGTAGAGCGTCCAGAGAGCGATCTCGGGGCCGTCGATATCCCCCAATTTACCAGTGTGCCGTCAGCCAAGCCGTGGCTCACCAACGAAATGGGAAGACGTCTTGCACCGACGCCAGCTCGCACCGCATCCCGGACCATGATGAGCGTTGACAAAGCGAGGACCGGCTCGATTCTAATTGTTGACCGGCCACCGGGTGTCTTCACGTGCCATGTTTGCCGATCGCCTGCGCCGCGTCCAACGGCAGGAGCGGCGCGTCCACCGGTCGTGCGAGGAAAATTCGGGCTCGCCACGACGACCAGGCGGTCGCGGAGAAACGCCCGCGCCTATGGCTCGCGCTCGCTGCGCCGCGCCCGGCGCCTGCTGACCTATATCGAGGAACAGGGCCCCCATCATCTGCCAGCTTGACGGGGTTGGCCGGCGGACGGTGACGCTGGTGGAACTGGCCTGGGCGACGGCACCGGGCGATCCGAATGCCGAGGAGGCGGAGCAGGGGCGTTTGGCTGTTGAAGGTTGATGCGGTTGGGCGAGAGCTGACGTGGCTCAACATCAGCAAAACGCCAAAAGCCGCCGGGGTGGGGGGCCGATCAGAGTCTTCGCAATCTCTGTCGCCATGACATGCTCGAAAAATGCGCGCCCTTGGCGAACAGATCCCAGCCTGTCTCCGCGACCTGTCTTTAACGCAGGTGGCTCAATCGGCATTGTGGGTTTACATCGGCAGCCAAGCCCCTAGTTTTAGAGTTTCGCGCCGCGCACCTTAGTGCGTGGATGATCGAAAACGGGACCGTGAACTCTGGCCGGTCCCTCAAAAACTCCCGAAGGATGACTGCCATGACACAGGCCAAGAATGGCGACACCGTGCGCATCAATTATACTGGACGTCTGGCCGACGGCACTCAATTCGATTCTTCCGGCAGCGAACCGCTGCAATTCAAGCTCGGTGAAGGGCAAGTGATCCCCGGCCTTGAGACCCATGTCGAGGGCATGGAGGTCGGCGCGAGAAGCACCGTCACCGTTCCCGCCGACGCCGCCTATGGCCCCCACCGCCCGGAAGCGGTCATGACCGTCGACCGCGCCAGGGTGCCGGACAACATCAACGTCGATATCGGTACTCGATTGCAGGCCAAAACGTCCGAAGGGCGCCCCATGCAGGTGACGGTCGTCGGCGTCGACGACGCCAGCGTCAAGCTCGACGGCAATCATCCGCTAGCCGGAAAGGATCTGGTGTTCGACGTTGAACTGGTCGAGATCGTTCAGGCGGCGTAGGTATCCATGCGGCCAAGGCCGTGGTGGCTATGATTTCGGGTGACGGACTTCCGCCGGAGGTTTCGGCGGTTTGTGCCACCTGCCGCCCTGCTTTCCGCACTTAGCCGCGCCGGGCATCCGGTGAATCACAGCTCCAGAGGCGTGTCTTGGAAGTATTTTCCGGGAGAGGCACCGAAGGCCGCCCGAAAAACCGCGATGAAGGCGCTGGGGCCTGAGTAGCCGAGTGCAAAAGCGATGTCGCCGACGCTTCGGCCACCGGCGAGCCACTCCACCGATTTCAGCAGTTTCGCCTGCTGTCGCCAGGCGCGGAAACTCATCCCTGTCTCAGATTGGAAGTGACGCTGGAAGCTACGTGGGGACATGGCCGCACGTGACGCAAGCTCATCGAGGGGCCAATCTGCGCCCGGCTCATTCCGCATGTCTGCGGCGATGTCCCGGAGGCGTTCGGATGCCGGCAACGGGAGAGACAGCGGTGCGACCGGACTCGTCTGGAGCTGGTCGAGAATGACTGCCACAAGTCGTTCGGCGGGGAGGCTGCCCGCGTCCGCGCGAGGTATTTCCAGAAACGCCAGGATTAGCTCGCGCAGGAGCCGCGTCGTACCGATCACGGAGACTTCCGGTGACAGGCTCGCCACCGCGTCGGGGCGGAAAAAGAGATAGCTGCGCTCCGTCTCCTGCAGGTAGGTCACCTCGTGGAGGACCCCGGACGGCACGAACACGGCGCGTTCGGGCGGGATGATGAAGTAACCCCGCTCGGTCTCCAGCCTTAGCGAACCCCGCACGATCTGGAAAAGCTGCGCCCGGTGGTGCGTATGAAAAGCGTAGGTCCGCCCGGCGGGCTCTGCTCCGCCCTGAGCGACAGCGGTATGCGGATAATCTCCGAACCCGTCTTCCGGCAAATGAACGTTGATCAGGTTGTCGCGGGCAATCATGGCGGCTCAGAGACATAATTTGTCAGACTGCCGATAACACGTCTGACGGCAATTCACTAGGGTTGGCATTAACTCAGCACAACTTGGACGAAAGTCATGACACTGGAATTCCAAATAGCCGAAATCCCGGATCGCCTTGCCCGCGGCCTTCTGACGAAGCTACCAGCTTTGAGGTTCGGAGCCTCCGTCGTTGTGGGCTGGTGGCAACGGAGCGAGACCGAACACGCACTACACCGACTATCGGATCGTGATCTGGCGGACATAGGTATTGCGCGTCGCGATATTCGCGAGTTTGCTTGGACTGGCACCGTCGCAGCCAGCGAGCGACGAAACAGATCACCGGCCGCTGCCATGGATGCGCTTGCCTGCGGGGAATCCCATGCCCCGAGCGGATGGATGGAAGCTGATCCCTTTCGCGACGGCTCACGAATTAATGCGATGCCCACGAAGCCGCGGTCAACGCGATAGCGCCGCCGGTCTTGAAACAAGCGTTACCAGAGAGGCAGACAGAATGCATGATGACGGGCTTTTCGACGAGAAGATCGCTGCGACCTACGATGATGATAAAGGCATCTCTGCGCCCGAGGTGATCGAGCCGGCCGTTGATCTCCTGGCCGAGCTCGCAGGAGGCGGGCGCGCCTTGGAATTCGCGATCGGAACCGGACGCATCGCACTTCCTCTCGCGCGGAAAGGGGTGCAGGTGGAGGGCATCGAGCTTTCGAGGCCGATGGTGTCTCGCCTTCGCGCTAAAGAAGGAGGCGCGGAGATCTCGGTAGCGATCGGCGATATGGTAACGACGAATGTCGCGAGACGGTTCTCACTCGTCTATCTGGTTTTCAATACGATAAACAACCTGACATCGCAGGACGCTCAGCTCGCCTGCTTCCGGAACGCAGCCGCGCATCTCGAACCTGGTGGACACTTCCTGATTGAGGTCGGTGTGCCACCGCTTCAGCGGCTGCCGGTCGGCGAGACGATCCTGGCGTTCGACCACGGCGAAACGCATTGGGGCGTCGACGAGTACGACGTGGTGAACCAGAATTTCTCGTCCCATCACATCTGGCTCCGTGACGGAAGCTATGAGCGATGCTCAGTACCGTTTCGCTATGCCTGGCCAGCTGAATTCGATCTTATGGCGCGACTGGCTGGTTTAAGGCTCAAAGAGCGTTGGGGCGGCTGGAAAAAGGAGCTGTTCACGCAGGTCAGCGATAAACATGTCTCCGTCTGGCAGAAGGTTGAAGGTTAGGACGCGTGGAGCGAAGCGTCATCACCCTCGTCCGCAACGCGCCGATGGGAAGCCGGCCGCTTTCAACGCCATGCCGCTGCTTCCGGTCACACGCAGCAGGCAACGAGAGCATCTCCTGCATCTTGGCTTTATCGTTGGCGTGTCCGCTTTCAGGATATGTTGAAGCCAGCCCAAACGACCGACATTAGGCGCAAAGCTGTCATGCACGGCTCCGTTTGCGAGAGTCTGCTTCGGTCAAAAGCAGCCCCGGCTCCAGCGGTTCCCCTACCGATCCTCAATAATCCGCAAATACGCCGCCGTCACAAACAGCACGATCAATCCAAACAATATCCGCCGCGCGCCCTCCGGCATCTGGAGAATAGTCAGCAGCGTCGTCAGCACGGTGAGGATCAGCGCCCCGATGATGGTGCCGGTGTAGCCGCCGCGGCCGCCGAAGATAGAGGTTCCGCCGATCACGGCGGCTGCCACCGAAGGCAGCACCAGCGGCTCGGCCAGCGACAGCGACGGCGCCTTTATCAGGCCGATATAGAGCAGCCCGGTGATGCCGGCGAGCACGCTCGAGATGACGTAGAGCGCTGTGATCACCTGCCAATAGCGGACGCCGGACAGGCGTGCCGCCCCTTCATTGTCGCCGACCGCGTAAAGCAGGCGGCCAAAGCCGGTGCGGTTCAAGGTGAAGACGATGAGGACGGCGATGGGCACGAACAGCAGCAGCGCGTTGGGCACGCCATAGGTCAGGCCAGTGCCCAGCCAGGCCAGGAAGGGCGGAATCTTGGCGCCCGAAGCGATGACGGTTCGCTGGTAGACCTGCAGGCAGCCGGTGCCGATCAGGCTGGTGCCGAGCGTCATGATCAGCGGGTGCACGCGAAAGACGCCGACGCCGATGCCGTTGACCAGGCCGATGAGCACCGCCGGCACCAAGGCGATGAGGATCGCCACCGCAGGGTCATGATTGACGACCTGCGTCGCCATGATGAAGGCGCTCATCGTCGCCACGGTTCCGACCGACAGGTCGATGCCGCCGGTCAGCATGGTCATGGTCTGGCAGCCGGCAAGAATTGCCAGCGGGATGGCGAACTTGACCGTGTTGGCGAGCCAGCGCTCGTTGACGATGCCGGGGCGCAGGACCTGCAGGATCACCACCAGCATGACCAGCAGGATGATCAGCGGGATCAGCGGCCGGTCGGCCATGAAACGCTTCAGGCGGCGGCCGAAGGGGACGGGTTGGATCGCTGATATGCTCATGAGATTGCTCGCGATTGGGGTGGCGCGATGCCGGGAGAGAATGGTGCTCTACGGCGCCCCCCTCTGTCCTGCCGGACATCTCCCCCTCTTGGGGGGAGATTGGCAGCTTCACACTCGGCGCCCTTCTTGCACCTTCGGAGATTGGCGAAAACCGTAGCGACGGCCAATCTCCCCCCAAGAGGGGGAGATGTCCGGCAGGACAGAGGGGGGCGCGAAGGATCGCTACGCTCATGCCGATCTGCCAGCGTCACGGCATTGCTCATCATTGCCGCCCCCTCATCGTAATAAATGCGCCGAACATCACCACGGCGACCATGATCGCGCCTTCGATGATTGCCGTGACGTTGGGATCGATGGCCAGAAGCGTCAGGTCGGTGCGCACCAGGCGCAGCACGAAGACCGCGACGATCGGGCCGAGCAGTCCGCCCTTGCCGCCGCCAAGTGCGACGCCGCCGAGCACCACCGCAGCCACGCTGGCAAGAAGATAAGGGCCGGGAATGGGGGCGCCGATGCCAGTGCTCATGGTCAGCGCCAGCCCGCCCATGGCGCCGAAAAGCCCCGACAGGGCGTAGGCGATGATCTTGGTGCGCGCGACGGGCACGCCGCTGCGAAATGCCGCCAGCTCGCTGCTGCCGATGGCGTAGATCGAGAGGCCGAGCTTCGAGCGCTTGAGCGGTATCCAGATGATGCAAAGGCAGACGACAAGCAGGACCAGCGCCTTCGGTATCCAGGCAGAGATCCCGGGCAGCCCCGGAATCGGGACGGTGCCGATGATGGTCGCCCTCAGCCATTCGGCCACCGCGCCGCCGGGCGCACCGAGGACGAGCAGGGCCGCGCCCTGCAGAACGAAGAGGGTGGCCAGCGTGACGACGATATCGGGCACGCGGGTGACGACGATCAGCATGCCGTTGACGGCGCCGAGCACCAGGCCCATGGCCAGCACGAACGGCACGACGAAAAGCGCGTATTCCTCGCTGGCGCCGTCCATCATCGAGGCGGCGGTGACGCTGGTCAGCGCCATCATGGCGCCGACGGAAAGATCGATGCCGCCGGCGATGACGACAATCGTCTGGGCGGCCACGGCAAAGGCGTAAGGCAGCACCGCGCGCACCAGCGAGCCGAAATCGCCGCTGCCATAGCCCGGCTGGATCAGCCTGGTGATCACCAACAGGACCACGAACAGGACGAGCAGGCCGGCGACCCAGCCCTGACGGCGGACGAGGCGGGTCAAGGTTTCGCCACCGGGCTTGAATGGATATCGGCAAGAATGCCGACATCCTCCTTGGCGCCGCGGGGCAAGCCGTAAGCGGCGCGCATCAGCGCCGGCTCGTCGGCGAGCTCGACGGGGAAGACATCGACGACGCGCCCCCCAAAGATGACGATGACGCGATCGCAGACACGCTGCACCTCCTCGAGCTCGGATGTATAGAACAGCACCGACTTGCCCTGGTCGGCGAGTTCGCGCAGCAGCTTGTAGATCTCCTGCTTGGTGCCGACATCGATGCCGCGCGTCGGGTCGAAGCAGAGGACGGTCTGTGCTTCTGCGGCGATCCAGCGGGCGATCGTCACCTTCTGCTGGTTGCCGCCGGACAGGCGCTGCACCTCGCGCTGGGCGCGCGTGTCGATCTGCAGACGCTCGATCGCACTGACGACCCTGGAGCCTTCCTGCCGCATGTTGATCGGCCCCCAATTGCGCAAGGCGGCGCTGAACGGGAGCGCGATGTTTTCGCGCACCGAGCGCTGCATGGTCAGAGCTTCGGTGCGGTCGCCGGGCACATAGGCGATGCCGGCGCGAATCGCATCCGCCGGATGCGCGAACCTGACCGGCTGCCCGTCCACCTCGATGGTGCCGCCGGACGGGCGGATGGAGCCGGCGAGGGCGGCGAAGAGCTCGTCCTGGCCTTGGCCCTCAAGCGCGACGACGCCCGCGACCTCGCCATTCGCCAGATCGAACGAGACGTCGTTGAGCTTGGTGCCGACACGAAGGTTCGCCACGCCGAGGCGCGGACGGCTATCCCCAGGCGAAGCGGCCTGGCTGGCCTGGCGCGACGTCACCCGCGTCTTTTCGATCCTGGCGCCGAGCATCATCTCGACGATGCGCTCCTCGACACCCGGCTCGATGTCGACGACGCCGACGGTCTCGCCGTCGCGAAGCACCGTGGCGCGGTCGCAAAGTGCCGATATCTCGACAAAACGGTGGGAAATGAAGATCACCGAACGACCGCTGTCGCCCTGGCGGCGAACGACTTCAAGCACCTTTTCGGCAAGGTTTGCCGGAAGTGCTGCGGTCATCTCGTCGAGCAGCAAAACGTCGGGCTCGACGGCAAGAGCGCGCGCCAGATCGAGCACGCGCAGTACGGCCAGCGGGATGTCGCGCGCGATGTCGCGTATGTCGAGGTCGGGAATGCCCAGCTCGCGCACCCAGGCGCGGAATGGCTCGACCGGCGTGCCGGTCAAGCGAAGGTTGGAGGCGACATCGAGATCCGGGATGAGCGATGGTTCCTGATAGACGGGAAGCAGGCCGGCGCGGCGCGCATCGGCGGGCGAGCGCACGTCGCGGGCTTCGCCGCGGATCAGGATATGCCCGGCATCGGCGCGGATGGCGCCGGTCAGGATTTTTACGAGCGTCGATTTGCCGGCGCCGTTGGCGCCCATCAGCGCGTGAACCTCACCCGGCAGCACCGACAGCGACGCATTGCGCAACGCCACCACGGCGCCGTAGGTCTTCACGACGCCGGTGGCGTCCAGGAGGGGATTGGTGGTCAAAATCGCGTTGCTCTCGTTCCAAGCTTTCCAAATGTTATGGAGCCATGATCGGTTGGCCGTCTACGGTTGACGATGCCGGCCGAAACAGCGACCCTCCCTTCTCCCCTTGTGGGAGAAGGTGGCCTCGCGAAGCGAGGTCGGATGAGGGGTGTTCCAGGGAACACCAACGCCTCATTCCTTCCAGCACCCCTCATCCGTCTCGGCGCTGCGCGCCGATCCACCTTCTCCCACAAGGGGAGAAGGCAGAAGCGCGGCTCGTCAAGCCTGCGATTACTCGCCCGGGCCCTTGCAGGCGATGATCTGGTCCTTGGTGTAGGTGGTCCAGTCCGGGATGGAGATCGAGACCGGCCATTCCGGGCTCAGCGACGGATCGGCCGCGCCCTTCAGCTTGGCCTTGCCCTCTTCGGTGGCGTTCTCCCATAGCTGCGGCTCGACCAGCACGGTCTGCTCCGCCGGCTTCTTGCCGTTCAGGATCTGGAGAGCCAGCGTCACGCCGGCGCCGCCGATCGAGCCGGGATTGGTCACCGCCGCCCCGACAAGGCCTTCGACCGAGTTCAACTGGCCGACGAAGCCGGCATTGTCGGCGCCGACCACTGGCACCAGCGGCGTCTGCGACTCGACCAGCGCATCGACGATCACATTGTCGATGCCCGAGGTCCAGATGCCGTTGAACGGCGATCCGGTGGCGATGAAGTCGAGGATTTGCTGCTTGCCCTGATCCTGCTGCCAGCCGGTGAAGACCTCGTGCACGACCTTCACATCGGGGAATTCGGCAAGCGCCTTCTTGAAGCCCTTGTCGCGGTCGCTGTCGGCCGAGGCGCCGGCGGCGCCGCGCATGTAGACGACGTCGCCCTTGCCGCCCATCTGCTGGAACAGCCATTTGGCGCCGAGATAGGCGTATTGTTCCTGGTTGTTGGAGATGATGTAGGCCGACGGCTCGGTGACCGCCTGGTCGACGGCGACGACGACGATGCCGGCCTTGGTGGCTTCCTCCAGGGCTGACTTGATGCCGGCTGGATCGGCCGGGTTGACGACGATGGCGTTGACCTTGGCGCTGATCAGGTTGCGGATGTCCTCGAGCTGACCGGCAGCGTCGGTGTTGCGGTGGGCGATGTTCAGCTTGGTCACCTCGCCGGAGGCGAGCGCCTGGGCCTTCATCGCGCAGATCATCTCCTCGCGCCAGCCATTGCCCTGCACGGTGTTGGAAATGCCGATCGTGTATTTGGCTTCAGCGGACGAGACGCCCACCGAAGCCATGAAGGCCGCGCCGGCAAGCAGCGGGACTATGGTCAAAAGTTTTTTCATTTCAGTCTTCCTCCACAATGTTTTCAGTTTCAGGGCCTGATCCTGTCGACCTGAGACAGGATCAAAGCCAAGCTGTTTGCGCCGTCACTTCACGAAGGGGCGCAGCACGTCGCGGGCGAGTAGAAAACCCCGCTTGACGTTGTCGTCGCTCCCCTCAAACCGCCGGTCCTCGTGCTCGATGATAACAGGCCCGTCATACCCTGCGCGATAGAGACCGGAGAAGATCACATTCCAGTCGACATCGCCGAGCCCCGGCATGCGCGGCACCTGCCAGCCTATGCCGGCCGAGAGGATGCCGCGCTCGTAAAGTCCATCAGGATCGATCATCAGGTCCTTGGCATGGACATGCAGCATGTACGGACCGAATTCTCTGATGAAACGGGCCTGGTCGATCATCTGCCAGACCAGATGCGACGGGTCGAAGTTCATGCCGACATCGCCGCCCCAGGCTTCAAGGATGCGGCGCCAGATATAGGGCGAATAGGCGATGTTGTGCCCGCCCGGCCACTCGTCATAGCTGAAGATCATCGGGCAGTTTTCAAAGGCGAGCTTCACGCTATGGTCTCGCGCATGGGCTGTTATGGCGGGCCAGACCTTGAGCGCCTCTTGCCAGTTGGCGTCGATGGTTTTCGAAGCGTCGCCGCCGCAGAAGGTGTTGACGACAGGCACGCCCATATGGCTCGCCAGCACGATCACCTTCTTCAGATGGTCGATGATCGCCGCGCGATGCGCCGCATCAGGGTGCAGCGGATTGGGGTAATAGCCGAGGCCCGACACAGTCAGGTTCTTCTCCGCCAACGAGGCGACGATTTCCTTGGCCTGCGAGGCCGATGTCGAGGCGGCATCGATATGGCTGGTGCCGGCATAGCGCCGGGCGCCGCCGGAGGATTTCGGCCAGCAGGCGATCTCCAGCGCCTCGAAGCCGGCAGAACTTGCCCAGTCGGAAACCTCGCCAAGCGAGGTGTCCGCAAACGGTGCGGTGAGCAGTCCGAGCTTCATATTGCCTCCCTTCCCCTTACTATGCCGATTGTGCGGGCCGCTTCAACCGGGCAACCTCGGGTTGTTCCAAACTTCGCCTGACGACTGCCATCGGGTTGTCTGAGAGCAGGCCGTCGAGGGCTGATGTGATAGCCCTGCGGAAATCGCCATTTGCGGCAAGCTCCGGATCGAAGATCGTGTCGATGGCGAGGATCGCGGCTGCCAAAGCCCTCGTGTCGGCGCCGACCGCGTCGGCAATGCCGGCGATTCTGTCGGCATAAGGATCGGACACCGGCCGGTGCCTGCCGAACCGTGCCGAGGAGCGGATCAGATAGGCCATCCAGCCTGCGACCGGGACCGACAAGAGCGCGATGCTTTCGCCGCGCCGCAACCGGTCGCGGATCGGGTTGAGAAGCCGCTGCACGATCTTTTGCGAGCCGTCGGTGGCGATCTGGTGGTTGCGATGGCGGATCGCTGTATTGCGCAGACGAGCGAGGCTTTGCTCGACATAGGCTTCCGGCGAGACGCCGGGCATCGGCATCAAGGTCGGCAGCGTCTCGTCGATCAGCATGCGCCGGACGAAGGCGGCGAGCAGCGGGTCGGCGATGGCATCCGACGTGTGCTCCAGGCCCGCCAGCACTCCGAGATAGGCAAGCGTGGTCTGGGCGCCGTTGAGCACCCGCATCTTGAGGTGCTCGAAGGGGGTGACGTCGCCGACGAACGTCGCGCCAACCCGGTCCCATCGCGGCACGCGGCCGGCGAATTTCTGCTCGATCACCCATTGCCGGAACGGCTCGCCGACGACGACGGCGGCATCGCGGTAGCCGAAATGCTGCTCCACGGTCTCGATATCGGCCTCAGAGGTCGCTGGCGCGATGCGGTCGACCATGGCCGAGGGAAAGGCGACGTTGGCCGCGATCCAGTCCGACAGGCCATTGCCGCGCCGGCTGGCCAAAGCCTGCACGACGTTCTCCAGGATGATGCCGTTGGTCGGGATGTTGTCGCAGGAGAGCAGCGTCACCGGACGGCTGTGCGAGGCCATGCGCAATTCAAGCGCCCGCGCGAGAATGCCCGGCACGCTTCGCGGTTCCAGTGGATTGGCGAGATCGTGGACGACGTCCGGGTGGGTCACATCCAGCGCGCCGCTGGACGGGATATGGCAATAGCCTTTCTCCGTCACAGTCATCGTGACCATCTCGATGCCGGCGGAAGCCAGCACGTCGATCGCGGGTGCCGCACTCTCCTGGCTGTCGACAACCCTGACGATGCTGCCGATGATTCGCGCCTCGACTTGGCTGTCTTCGCGGATCAGGCGCGTGTAGAGGCCGCCCTGCCAGCCCAGCGTTTCCGACAAGTATGGTGCGCGGATGTTGATGCCGACCACGCCCCAGCGATCGAAACGGCGCGAAAGAAGATCGTCGGTGTACTCCGCCTGGTGGCAGCGGTGGAAGGCGCCGACACCGATATGAGCCATCCCCGGGACAAGTGCGGCCCGATCATAGGATGGTTTTCGGACGGAGGAAGAAAGCCGGCTAATGAGTTCTGGGCCGAGCGTTTCGGGGGGCGTTGAAGTGCTCACCGGTTCGCCCCGACGACCCATTGCTCCTGGTCGATCAGGGCGCCGGTCATCGGCCCGGAGGCGTCGGAGAGCAGGAACACGGCGAGGTTCGCCACTTCGCCGGCCGCCAGCAGCCTCCCGAAAGGCTGCGACGCATTGGCGGCGTCGAGCCAGCCTGGGCCGTGGCCCAGCGTCTCGGCCTGCATGATGCGTTCGGCCGGCGTGTCGGTCCAGCCGACATTGATGCCGTTGACGCGGATGCGGTCGAAGCGGTGCGCATTGGCGGCATTGCGGGTCAGCGTGGCGAGCGCGCCCTTGGTGGCGGAATAGACGGCCAGTTCGGGCGAGCCGCAATGCGCGTTGATCGACAGGATGTTGACGATCGCGCCGCCTTGACCTTGCTTGCGCATCTGCGTGATGGCCGCCTGCATCAGGAAGAAGGGCGCCCGCGCGTTGACGGCGAACAGCGCCGCCCAGTCGTCGAGGCCGGCATCGAGAAACGAGGCGCGGTTGGTCAGGCCGGCGGCGTTGACCAGCGCGTCGATGCGCCCGAAACGGGAAATGCAAGCCTTCACCAGTTGCGCCGGCGCCTCGGGGTCCACCAGATCGGCTGCGACGAAAGCGGTCGGCGTGCCTATCTCTGAAAGCGCTGCGGCGACTTCGGCGCCACGCACCGGCTCGCGGCCCGTGACCAGCAGGCCGCCGGCACCAGCGCGCGCCAGCGCCTCGGCGATCGCCCGGCCGATGCCTTGCGTCGCGCCGGTGACCAGCACCACCTTGTCGTCTAGCCGAAGCTCCATTCCTCCTCCCGGAATAAAGTTTCCATTTTTCTAGATATGGAACCTCAATTCCCGATAGTCAATCGCATCCGTCTCAGGCCGTGCGGCGCGCGACGACACCGTGGACAAGGGCCATGCCGACGGCGAGCGAAGCGGCAAGCGAGCGGAAGCCGGCAAAGTCGGACTCAACCACTTCCAGCCATGTGTCCGACAGCTTGACCAGGGGAGAAAACGTGCTGTCGGTGATGGTGACGATCCGCGCCTTTCGCTCATGGGCGACAGCGACGAGGTCTGGCGTGATCGAGTTGTAGGGGCTGAAGGATACCGCCAGCACGACGTCGCGCTTGCCGATGCAGCCGACCTGGTCAAGCGCGGTGGAACCGACATTGTCGACCAGCACGTTGCGCACGCCCTGTTGCGACAGAGTGAGCGAGAGATAGGTGGTGACGGGAAAGGCGCGTTTGCTGCCGATCACATAGATCAAGTCGGCTGCCGCCAGCAGGTCGACCATGCGCTCGAAGCTGGCAATGTCGAAGTTATTGTCGATGCGGCCGAGCGAAGCCTGCGAGGCGCCGACCATGCCGTTGAGAAAATGCAGATTGGCGTTGGGCTCGGTGGCCGCCCGTTCCTGTCCGTCGCGCCCCCGTCCTTCGGGCCAGGAGCCTTTGACATGGTCCTTAAAGAGACCCTGGAAATCGGAAAATCCGGCATAGCCGAAGATCTGGGCAAAACGAACAAGCGTCGAGGGCTGCACACCGGCCTGCTCGGCGACCTGCGCGATCGTGCCGAGCGCGACGTCGCTCGGATGCTGCCACAGGAAAATGGCAACCTGGCGCAGGCGTTTTGGAAAATGGACGGTGCCGGACGACAATACCGCGCGCAGTTCCTCATAGGTCTGCGGCTTGGTGTAGCCGAGCGCGGCAAGCGAGCGGCCGCGCTTGCGGGTCGCCGCCTCGTCGGCAATAGACCGTCCGGATGCTTTGCCCGCCTCACTCATGATTTGGAGGCTAGCGCGGTACGATCGTATTACAATATGGAAATTGGAAATCTTGTCGAAAGTGCTGGGGCTCGATCCGGTGATTTGGCTGACTGGAGGGCTCTCTGGTGGCCGGGCGCACCCCAAAATGCCTGTTGGTGTTATTTCACTGCGGTGACCCTGCCCGCCGCATCGAGGCGACAGCCGACCCGCGCCCGCCGAACTTCGATGCCGCCTTGTCTTGTGTAGTCTATTCGCACCTCGATCGGCGCCGTGAGTGCGCTCCGACGTTGACGCAAGGCGCCTGCGCTTACCGCGTGGACACCGACGGCGCCAAGCGGCGTCGCAGCGGATATGATCGCCGCGCGGCAGGCTCGCACGACCGCAGCTGGCGTACCGGGTTTCGCTTTCAGTGGTCTCAAAGATCCAAAGGGATACCCCTTCGTGGAGTCACCCTCACCGGCTTTGGAAGGCCTGAGAGCGGGTGGCAGGGCGATCGATTGCTTGCCGGTCTTGGCAGAGGCAGTGGCTGCCGTGACTGCGGCCGGACTACCGGGAGCGGTACTCGTTCCGTTTTCGGCGGACGGATCGTCGCCCACGCCGACACCCGTCGAAGGGCTAACGCCTGCGTCGAGTGATCCTGCGCCGACCGAAGCTCCAACGTTTGCTCCACCCACACCGTCGACGCTCGTGCCCACCCCCACAGATGCGCCTTGCGAGCTGGCGCTCACTCCGGCACCGACCCCGAGGCCGCCGGCCTTACCGCCTAAACCTGCGTCAAGAGCCGAGGCAGGCCCGATTGCGATCCCGATCGTCAACACGGCTGCGACGTACTTTTTCATTGTGATACTCCCCTGCGGCATACATTTCGCTCACTAGTCTTCACTGGCATAGGTCGAGCTTCACAGTGGTCGCGTCGGGAGCAATGCGGCGGGAAGAGCGATGGTTGCCGGCAGAACAGGATGTGGTGACTTTTTTGCCTTCACTTTCCGTTTTTTCGGCAAGCCCGGTTTATGGGCTGGTTGGGCGCCCGAACGCGATAGCGTACTTGCAAGTGGGGTACGTGATTTCGGCGCGCGCTCCAAAGCCGCAGTGCGACGCTTATCCTTGACGATGTCGATCGCCTCACGCGCGGCACTGAGGCTGCGGCCTAGACCGATAGCCCTTTCACGCTCTTTCTCCAGCGCCGCACTCAACTCTGCCGAGATCTGTTTTGAAGCGTCGCGTTCCTTGCGAACAATGTCGAGGTCGCGCGCAGCTAAATCTGCTCGTTCGCGTTCCAGTTCGAGTGCTTCTCCAGCTTGCATTAGAGCGGTCTCGACCACCGATCGGTCCTTTATGGCGTTGCTCTTCTCGACCGCGGCCAGGTTTGCGCCTGTCTTAAGAGCGTCGATAGTTTGGCGAGCCGTGGTGAGTTCTTGTTCCAAGAGTTCAACCTTGTGCCTCTCCTCATCAAGCGCTTGCTTCGCAGCAACCTGAGAGGCTTCCATAGAGGGGTGCGGTCCGGCGGCCTTCTCGCGGTCCCAGAGAATGGCTTCGGCCCTAAAGTCTTCGATAACGCGCTGCGCCGTCTCCAGCGCTTCGTCTATTTGCTGCTGTTCTTTTAGGGCTTGTGCTTGCTTAGCCGCCGTGTTTGCCAGTGCGTGTGCCTGGGCGCTTGCGTCACGTGCCTCGCGCTGCATAATTTCTAGCTCCGCTCGTGCTGCGGCCAATTCGCGGCGTAAAGCCATTTCATGCTCGCCGGGCGGCGTCTGCACACCCTCCTTGAGTTGCGCGGCGCTGGCAACGCTGACTCCCGCGGCGGCGATGACGGCAACCGCGACGGAACGAAATGTGGACGAAATCTTCACGATGGGAGACTCCTCAAGATCGCCGCCTACCTAGCGCGACGGACACATGTCGAAGTCCGGCTGATAGCCACCTTCGCGGTAAAGGTTCTCTGCGACGTAGCTGCCTTTCGCCCTTTCCAGCACACCGGGTCCAAGATGGATTCCTCGGGCATCTGTAAAGACCTACTGCTGCCATCCGCGGTGCTCCTTATTTTACCCCCCGGACAGGATGATCCCGTAGACGCCTGCGAATGTCGCCCTTCATTGTGATGAAGCGACGCGCCGCGCGCGGCCAGGTGCCCGGTGTCGTCGACGACGCCCTGGCGTGAAGTTCGTCGCGGCGGCCGTTGCCTCGAATTCCGCAAGTAGGGGCCTGGACGCCTGCTTTGTTCCCATGTGTGCCGAGCATGCAGGTCCCAGAACGGTCAATAAATACAGCCGCATCTACGGCCACACGGGATGCGGCCGATTTCACCGGTGAAGGGGTTCTGTGCAGTGGCCGGCACTTGGCATCGGTCAGCGCGCGGATCGATCCAGGGGTGCAAAATAGTTGCCGTGAAAGCCAAAGGGGATGTGATGCGGGACGGAGGCCCGGGCGCGTTTGGCGAGCGTCGCGGCGTCGAGCACAAGCAGGAATGACGTGCCGGCGCCGACATCGAGCACGACGGACAACAGGACGCCGTCGTCTTCCTCGGCGCCGGTCGGCCGCGCCACATAAACAGGCTCGCCAGCATAGCAGCCCGGTTCGGCCCAGGTCGTCACGGTCGCCGGCGCGGTGGCTGAAAGCTCGACCTTGGCTATAGTGTCGAGGAAGCTGTCCGGTTCACTTTGGCCGGCTCCCCATACGCAGCGATACGATCTGCCGGCGCGGCGGGAATAGTCGATGCGCGGCAACTCGATGCGTGTGCCGCAGAGCGATTCCGGCTCGATCTCGACAGCCGCAGAAGGGCTACCGTCGAGCGGAATGCGGTACCGCGTCAAGGTCGAGGTCGGGTTGACCTGCGCTCCGGAGCGCAGCCGGTCGAGGCGCAGCTCGTCGATGATTCTCGCATCGGGATAGGCGAGGAGGTCCACCAGCAGCGCGCCGTCCGCCTCGAAGGCATTGACGTGGTGAAAGCAGAAGCACGACGCCGCCCTGGCACGGGCGGCGACAGCGCCGGTCGACTTATCGATCACTGTGAATACGGTGCCGAACTCCGGTTGCCAGCGATAGTTTGTGATGAAGGGTCTGCCTGAGAAGACGAGCTTGAGCGGGTTCACCCGAAGCGGAAACTCCGTCAGCACCAAATAGCGTTCCGACATGCCGAAGGAATGCATGTAGCTCGGCCGATCGACGGGCAATTCGGCCAGGACACGCTGCATGCCGCTTTCGTCGACGAACAGGCGATACGTGCTGCGGCGCCCCATCTCGATGACGTACGAGTAGCCGCGCTCGCCGTCGCTGTGCGGATGCGCAGTCGAGATCTGCCCCTTGATCGCCCGACTGAATTGGAGCCGGCCGTGCGTTTTGAGCGTGTGCGGATCGAAGCGGATCGGCATCGGCGTCTCGGTCAGCGCGACGATCTCGCCGGCCAGCACGGAGACATTGACATTCGCATTGTCGGTCAGCTTTGGGTTGAAGATCGCCATCACGCGGCCGAAAAGTGTGCGGCACGGATCCGTCATGAATTCGCCGCGCGCGATGCGACCCTTCTCCATCGCCTCGCAATAGGATTGCGAGCGGATGAAGCGGTTGGAATAGCGGACCGCGCCATCGCTGAAGTCGAAGGCGTGGAGCATGGCGAGACCGTCGAACCAATGCGTATAGGCTTGCCGGCCCACCTCGAATTTCGCAGGCCCGGTTCGGAGAAGCCGGCCGGTGAGCCACGCCGGCAATTCGCCTTCCACCTGCAACGGCAGTTGATCGACCTCCTGTTCGAGTGTGGTGAAGCCCAGTGCGTAACGGCCCTTCGCTTCAGGCATTCCAGCCTCCTTCACTTCGCCTGGTGCCTCCGCCCTCCCTGCCGTTTAACGCGTCAGCGTCGCCGATGTTTCGCATCCGAGCCGTAGAGCCGGACCAACTTCCTGCCAAGTTCCTGACGCAGCGGGATCAATCAGCCTCGCCAGCAGGTCGCCGATCTTGTTTGTGATCCAGACAGAACCGGGTATGGCACGATCCTGGGCGTCATAGGCCGTCGGCGCGGCGGTGAACCTTCGTCATCCGCCCGTATGCAACTGCCGCCGTGCCGGACAAGGGATGACCGGCTGAGCGAACCACAGCCCCAGCCAACGGAAAAACCGTTCGCTGGCAGCGAAATCAGATATTTGGGATATCCCGCTGGTGGAGCTGAGGAGGATCGAACTCCTGACCTCGTCATTGCGAACGACGCGCTCTCCCAGCTGAGCTACAGCCCCGTCCAGCGGATGGGCGCATTTATCGGGCGTGGCGGTTTCCTGTCAAGACGGCGTTTTGCCCAAAAAAGCCGCGCGGCGAGCCATCGACGTGGCCTGCCGCGGACAGCGGCTCTTGCCGCTTTCGCCCGTAATGGCTACATGTCGGCAACAATCGGAGACCGGCATGATAGCCCTCATTCAGACCATTGTCCTGGCGCTTGACATTTATTGGTGGATCATCATCGCTTCGGCGATTTTCTCGTGGCTCTACGCCTTCAACGTCGTCAACTCGCGCAACCAGTTCGTCGATAGCGTCAGCAACATGCTCTTCCGGCTGACCGAGCCGGCGCTGCGGCCGATCCGCCGCTTCTTGCCCGACCTCGGCGGGATCGACATTTCGCCGATCATCCTGCTTCTGATCCTGTTCTTCCTCCGGCAGTTCCTGCTCACCACGGTGGCGCCGCTGGTCGTCTGACGGCCATGCGATGACTGGGCCGTTTCGCCCACGTAACGACGGCGTCGACCTATTCGTCCGGCTGACGCCGAAAGCGGCGATGGACAAGCTCGAAGGCATCGAGATTTCGGCAGACGGGCGAAGCCATCTGAAGGCTCGCGTCCGCGCCGTGCCGGAAAACGGCGCCGCCAATCAAACGCTCGAACGGCTGGTCGCCAAGGCGCTGGGAGTGCCGCGATCGGCCGTTTCGGTCGTCGCCGGCGGCACGGCCCGGCTGAAGACGCTGCGCATCCTTGGCGATCCGGCTACGCTGGCGAAAGCCATCGAGGCGCTCAGCAGCGCTTGAGGCATCTCATTCCTTCGCGCGCCCCGTCCCGCCGGACATCTCCCCTCCGAGGGGCAGGCAGTCGCATTTGGATTCTTGCGAAGATGGACCCCCACCCTAACCCTCCCCACAAGGGGGAGGGAACGCTGCCGCGCGCCTCCACTTTGGTGCCGAAAGTCAGGCAATTTGTCGAGGTCAGCGCTAGCGGAAGTCTCCTTCCCCCTTGTGGGAAGGGGTTAGGGGTGGGGGTGCATCGTAGAGCGAAAGCCGTGGCTTTCCACCTGCCATAGCCCTGCCCACAAGGGGTGAGATTGGCAGCTTCGTTGTTCAGACCAGCCCGCGCTTGACCATCATCGCTTCGGGCGACGGCATCTTGCCGCGGAAGGCGGTGTAGAGTTCTTCCGCGTCCTTCGAGCCGCCGGCGGCATAGACGTTCTTTCTGAGCCGCTCGGCCAGCGCCGGATTGAACGGGTCGCCTGTTTCCTCGAAGGCGGCGAAGGCGTCGGCGTCGAGCACCTCCGACCACATGTAGGAATAGTAGCCGGCCGAATAGCCGTCACCGGAAAATATGTGCCCGAATTGCGGGGTGCGATGGCGCATGGCGATGGTGTCGGGCATATCTAGCTTCTCGAGCGTTTCGGCTTCGAAACGAAGCGGCTGGTTCGGCGCATCCGGCCGCGCATGGTAGGCCATGTCGACCAGCGCCGACGCGGTGAATTCGACCGTTGCGAAGCCGGCGCCAAACGTGCGCGCCGCCAGCATCTTGTCGACCAGCGCCTTCGGCATCGGCTTGCCGGTCTTCACATGCAGCGCATGCTTTTCCAGCACCGCCGGCACGGTCAGCCAGTGCTCGTAGAGCTGCGAGGGCAGCTCGACGAAATCGCGGCTGACCGAGGTGCCCGCGACCGACGGCCAGGTGACGTCCGTCAGCATGCCATGCAGGGCATGACCGAATTCGTGGAACAGGGTCTTTGCCTCGTCGACCGACAACAGCGCGGCCTCGCCTTCCGGCGGCTTGGCGAAATTCATGATGTTGTAGATGACGGGCTTGGAGCCATGGCCAAGCTTGTAGCCGGATTTCAGCGCGCTCATCCAGGCGCCCGAGCGTTTCGAGGGCCGCGCGAAATAATCGGCCAGGAACAGACCGCGCTCGCTGCCATCTGCATTCCTGACGACGAAAACACGCGCGTCCGGATGCCAGGTGGCGATGCCTTTCTTCTCCTCGAAGGTGATGCCGAACAATCGTGTCGCTACGTCGAAACAGGCATCGATGACGCGGTCGAGCTGCAGATAGGGCTTCAGCTCGGCCTCGTCGAAGGCGAACTTCTCGGCGCGCAGCTTCTCCTGATAGAAGCGCCAGTCCCAGGCAGCGAATTTTTCGTTGCTGCCGGCCTCGGCCGCCAGCCGCTGCAACTCGGTCTGGTCGCTTGCGGCCTTTTCCAAGGCTTTTTCCCAGACCGGGTCGAGCAGCGTGTGCACGGCCTCCGGCGTCTTTGCCATGGTGTCGTCGAGCTTCAGCGCGGCGAAGGAGGCGTAGCCGAGCAGCTTCGCCTTTTCGGCGCGCAGGCGCAGCATATCGCGCACTACCGTTGTGTTGTCGGTGGCGCCGCCATTCTGGCCGCGCATGGTAAAGGCGCGGAAGGCGATCTCGCGCAAGTCGCGGCGCTCGGAGAAGGTCGAGAACGGCTCGTAGATCGAGCGCGACAAGGTGACGGCATAGCGGCCCTTCTGGCCGCGCATCTCGGCGGCCTCCGCCATCGCGCTTTTCAGGAATTCGGGCAGGCCGGCAAGGTCGGCCTCGTCGAGGAACAGCGCCCAGTCGCGCTCGTCGGCAAGCAGGTTTTGGCCGAACGTCGTGCCGAGCGACGACAGTTCCTCGTTGATCGACGCCAGCCGCTTCTTGCCCTCGGCGTCGAGTTTGGCGCCGGAGCGGACAAAGCCTTTCCAGGTCTTTTCCAACACCCGCAGCGTTTCGGCATCGAGCTTCAGGGTTTCCCGGCGCTGGTAGAGATCGTCGATACGGGCGAACAGCCTCTCATTCATGGAGATCGCCGAGAAATGCCGCGACATCTTTGGCGAGATCTCGCGCTCCAGCGCCTGGATCGCCTCGTTGGTGTGAGCGCCGGCCCGGCACCAGAAGATCGACGAAACATGGTCGAGCGCCTCGCCGCCAAGCTCCAGTGCGGCGAGTGTATTCTCGACGGTCGGTGTCTCGGCATTGCCTGATATTGCCTCGATCTCGGTCTCATGCGCCTTCAATGCCGCATCGAAAACCCCGGAAAAATCGCCGTCGCCGATGCGGGTGAAATCGGGCAGGCCGAGCGGCCCTTGCCAGGTGGTCAGCGGATGGGCGGCGAGGTCGACGGCTTTTGTGGACGGCATGGACAGTCTTTCGCTGAGAGAGGGGGCTTTCGCTGAGTGGGAGAGCTTTCGCTGAGTGGCTGTAGAGGCAGGGCGGGATCATCACCGATGTAAGGCGCTGGCTTGCCGCACGCAATATCGCAGCTGCTACCCTCTCAGTAGCCGTCGCAGTTTTCCGCGATCGCCGCCTGCGAACTGGCGGTGATTTGGTTGTCGGTGATGGCGAAGGTTTCCTGCATCAGCATGTCGTTTTTGGGAAAATCATAGCAGGCGATCACCGTGGTGACGCCGCCTTCGGTCTTCTCGATCCGATGCCGGATCTCGGCTCCGGCGACAGCGCCTTTCCATTCGTCGATCGAGGCGATGAACTCCTGCTTGGTCTGGACGACGCCGAGGTCGTCGAGTTTAATCCGGACGTCATCGGCAAGCAGGTCCGACAATTCCGTGCGATCGGCGACCAGCAGCGCCGCATACCAGCGGCCGATGAGCGCGCCGTCGTCGGCGCGGGCGGATACGATTGAAAACAGCAGCGCCGCTGCGGCCAAAGCGATCGAACGGCATACCATGCAATCCTCCTATGTCATCTCCGGCCTCTCGAAGTCACCGGTCTCCTTGTTCATCACCCAGAGCTCGCCGGTCGAGATGTCGAACCAGGCGCCGTGCAGCGACAGCCGTCCCTTGCCTTCCAGGATCGAGACGCAGGGAAAGGTCCTGAGATTGGCGATCGAATAGCGGATCGAAATGCGCTCCAGCGCGGTCTGGCGCTCCGTCGCCGTCATGAAGGTGCTGGAGGACACGGTCTCGGCCGCCGGCGCAATCAGGCTCATCCATTTGCCGATGAAGTCGCCGGGCGACAAGGGCGCGGCCGTGCTGTCGAGTGCCGCGCGGATGCCGCCGCAGCGGCCATGGCCCATCACCACGATGTTCTTCACCTTGAGGCTCTGCACGGCAAACTCGAGCGCCGCCGAGGTCGAGTGGAACTGGTCGTCGGGCGCATAGGGCGGCACCAGATTGCCGACATTGCGCAGCACGAAGAGCTCGCCGGGGCCAGCGTCGAAGATCGCCTCGGGAGCCGCGCGGGAGTCGCAGCAAGCGACGATCATCGTTTCGGGGGACTGGCCCTCGCGAGCGAGCGAGCGATAGCGCCCGCTTTCGGCGAGATAGCGGCCGCTCATGAAATTGCGATAGCCGGTGAGCAGATGATCAGGGAGATGAGGCATGGGCGGCGTCTGGAGCCTTTCCGGGTTAGGCGGCAGCTCTTTTTAAGTCAGGAAGGCTCTAGCGGCAAAAGCCGGTCGCGAGCAATGCCGAATCGCAGAGGACGTGGTTGCCATGCTGGAAGGCCCCCTCATCCGGCCTCCGCTTCGCTACGGCCACCTTCTCCCCCAGGGGAGAAGAGGTCGCAAGCGCCGGTGCCAGCCTCTTCTCCCCGGCGGGGAGAAGGTGGCCCGAAAGGGCCGGACGAGGGGCCTTCGCCCAATGCGATTGTCTTGCCGATAGATGAGGCGAGGAAATTCATGCCCAGATCGCCACAGGGATGCCAAAACGGTCGGCGAGCGGCGGATCCGGAAACGGCCTTGCCTCGCCGCCGGCGATGCGGCCGGCGATCAGCATCATCACTGCGGCGTCGAGAAAGTCGTCGGCAGCAGCGCCTCGCGGCGGCGTCCGGTCGAGAAAGTCCCTGAGATAACCGTGCCGGCAAAGCAGCGCCTTGCGTTCCGCCATGCCGGCCGGGTTGATGGCGCCCTTGATCTTCTTCGGCAAACACATCGCCTGATCGCCATTCAACCGGCAGAAGGCGACTTCCGGATGCGATTCGAAGACGCGGCTGCGCAGTTCGGGACGCGCGATCAGCACGGCATCGATCTCGCGGATCTTGGTAAAGATGCCGAAGGCCTGGATCGAGACGCCGCGCGGCGGATCGGAGGTCGCCTTCGCCACTTCGCTCGCCTGGCGATGCGCGGCATACCAGGCCTCGATCGTGGTGAAGCCATCCGTATGCGCGTAAAGCGCGGCACGCGAAGGAATGGCGAAGACGCTGGACTGCCTGTTACCAAGCAGCGGCCGCACCAGCGCCTCCGGCCCGCGACCGCCCTTTTGCGAAAGTTCCGGCAGGCCGATCGGCATGTCGACGGCGACCGTCGCATCGACCGGCAATGCGTCGAGCAGTGCTGCGAAGCTGGGGAAAACGGCTACCGAGGGCGCAGCACCCGGGTTACGAGGTGTCGAACCGGGGTCGCGGCGAACGGCGATCCAGCCGGCCTTGCAGCCGTCGACACCGACAAGGACGCGGCTGCCGTCCGAAGTCACGCTCTTTTGTCCCGCCCCGGATGCAGGAGATGGCGAAGCTGCACCATCGCCATCGGGTGCGACAGGCTCTGAGCGTCGGTTTCGAGCTGCAATTCGTCGCCGCCGCGCTTGGCGGTGCGCGCCAGGATCTCGTAGACCGCCGCCGTGGTCGACTGCAGTGCCTTGACCGCTGGCTGGCCGGACAGGATGCGCGCCAGGTAGACGGCCGCCGTCAGGTCGCCGAGCCCATTGGGCGGCTTGTCGATGAGGCGATGCTCGGCCAGCAGCGCCTGGTTGCCGTTGAGCAGCAGATTGCCGGTGCCGCCGGCCATCATCGCCGGCGCCGAAGTGACCAGCATGGCCGGTGGCCCGGCATGAAGGGCGGCCGCCATCACCGCTTTCAGGTCGGGCAGCGGCGCTCCCGCCATCCATTCCAGCTCGTAGCGGTTGGGCGTGGCGATGTCGGCGATCGGCATCAGCCGGTCGCGCATGGCGATGGCGGTCGCCTCCGGCACATAGAGCCCGCCCGAATCGCCCATCACCGGATCGCAGATATAGATGGCATCCGGCGTCTTCGCCTTGACCGCGCCGACCAGCGAGGCGACGGCATCGGCTTGGCCGCCTTCGCCGAGATAGCCGGACAGCACCGCGCCGACCTCGCCAAGCCACGGCGCGCGCTCGAGATCGGCCATCAGCGCCTTGAATTGATCGAGTGGCGGCACGATGCGCGTCGCCCGTCCATGGCCCGGATGCCAAGGCAGGATGACGGTCGGCACCGCCCACACCGGAAAGCCCAGCGTCTCCAGCGCAAAGACCGCGGCGCGGTTGCCGACCGAGCCGCGCGCGACATGGCTGGAAATGACGATGACCGCGCGCGGCGCGTCGTGTTCTTCGGTGCTCACGGGGTTCCTAACTTTGGCTGACGAAAAGCACGAGCCAGATCAACAGGCCAATGGCGATAATGAGCCCTAGCGCCCGGCCAATGCGCGTGCCCCAGTATTCGATCGGGTCCGACTGGTCGGCATCCACTGCTGCGACGTGATCGCGCGCGCCCTTCGCGGTCCGCGCAATGAACGAGGTGCCGCCCGGGTCGGTCTCACGTGCCACGCGCTCGATGATGCGGCGCGATTCGTCGTCGCTGTCCTGGCGTCCCGCCATGGCGATGTCCTGTTTTCGCGGCGACTTTAACCCGTTCGCCCGGCCAATCACAGGGCCTTGCAGCGAATGATAAAGAACCAGTAACGCTTCCGGGCGGAGGTCATGTTCTTGCGCGCGGATTGTGGTAATGCTTCGCCTGTCAGTCTTATTGAGGGATCTTACCATGCTTGCCCAGCGTCTTTCCTCCCCTTTCGTCTTCCGCAACCTGCCAGCCTTGCTGATGATGGCGATCGTGCTGCCGCTGCTTGCCGGCTGTGGCTACAACACCATCCCGACGGCGGAGGAAAACGCCAAGGCCGCATGGAGCCAGGTGCTGAACCAGTACCAGCGCCGCGCCGATCTCATTCCCAATCTGGTCGAAACGGTCAAGGGCTATGCCGCGCACGAGAAGGATACGCTCGATGCCGTGGTCGAGGCGCGCGCCAAGGCGACGCAAGTGACGGTGACGCCGGAAACGCTGAGCAATCCGGAGGCCGTCAAGAATTTTCAGGACAGCCAGGCCGGCCTGACCAGCGCGCTGTCGCGGTTGCTGGCAGTGGTGGAGAATTATCCCGACCTCAAGGCCAACCAGAATTTTCTGGCGCTGCAGGCGCAGCTCGAAGGCACCGAGAACCGCATCGCGGTCGCCCGCCGCGACTATATCCAGGCGGTGCAGGAGTACAATCTGACGCTGAAGACCTTCCCGTCGGTGATTTGGGCGACCCTATGGTTCCGCGGCAATCAGCCGTTCGCC
Source organism: Mesorhizobium mediterraneum (assembly GCF_002284565.1). Taxonomy (GTDB): domain Bacteria; phylum Pseudomonadota; class Alphaproteobacteria; order Rhizobiales; family Rhizobiaceae; genus Mesorhizobium; species Mesorhizobium mediterraneum. The sequence goes on from NZ_NPKI01000015.1 coordinate 898,963, forward strand.
AACTTCACCATCGAGGAAGACAAGATGCAGACGCCGAAGGTCGATTTCGGCACGACGCAGGGCGGGTGACGAACAGCTGGTGAGCGTGGTCCCTATTGGCCTTGCACTCCGTAGCACCTCCCTTTGTCCTGCCGGACATCTCCCCCTCAAGGGGGGAGATTTGCAGCTTCGACCCCGCCGCCAATCTTGCAACGTTGGAGATTGGCGAAGGCAGGAATGACATCCAATCTCCCCCCTTGAGGGGGAGATGTCCGGCAGGACAGAGGGGGGCGCGACGGAGTGGCAACCTCTCGCTTCTAGGCGTCACTCTAGTTCTGCTTTGCCTTAGCCTCTTCCTCCCCCTCACCGCGCTCGCCGCCGAATTGCCTATTCTGACCGGTCGGGTCGTCGACAATGCCGGCATCATCGATGCCGCGACCAAGGCGGCGCTGACCCGGAAGCTTGCAGATTTCGAGGCCAAGGGCTCTGACCAGATCGTTGTCGCGACAATCAATAGTCTCGACGGCGAGGAGATCGAGCCCTACGCC
>NZ_NPKI01000002.1 GCF_002284565.1 Mesorhizobium mediterraneum
CCGAATCTCCCTGCTCCAACCTTCACCACAGAATCACCGTTCGGCTTCTGTGCAAAGGTCTCCTTGTGGGAGAAGGTGGCCTCGCGAAGCGAGGTCGGATGATGGATGTTCCAGCTTGGCAATAGCAAAGATCCACCGCCTCATTTCTTCCAACACCCCTCATCCGTCTCGACACTAACGCGCCGATCCACCTTCTCCCACAAGGGGAGAAGGGGCGCTAAGCTATCGCTCAATCTGAAAATCCGCTGCTATAGCTTATCGCAGGCACCTGGCGTGCGCAGGTGCCTTGACGCGGACACTAAGCCCGCCGCACTATCCCCATTGCAGGCGAAGGGAGGCCAGTCGCCTGCGGGAGGATATACCCATGACGGAAGCGATCAGGCTCTACTGGGGCCGGTTCGGACATGTTTCTGTCCTGAACGTCGCCAGCGACTTCGTCACCCATGCCCATGTCGAGGCGCACATCATCATCTGGCTGGAAGGCACGGCCGGCGAGATGACCATCGGCCGCGAGACGGTGCGACTTGGACCGGGCACCGCCGCCGGCATCAATTCCTTCCAGCCGCACAGCCACGCTCTGTCCCGCGACGGCCGGCCCGGCCTGTTCCTCGCCTTCTACATCGATCCGGACTGGGCGCGACGACGCCGCGATCTGCCGTCCGCCGCGCCGCTGTTCTCGACGCCGGCGATCGTGCTGGAGCCATGGCTGCACAAGGCGGCGGCCAACCTTCTCGACCATCTCAGCGACAATGAGAGCATCGACGACATCGCCAATTACGAGATCGAGCGTTTTATCGACAGCCTGCTCGATGCTGCTGACGCTTCGGCCCCGCCGGTGACGCGCGCCCGCGTCCATACCATGCAGGACTTCCGCGTTCGCAAGGCGATCCAGCTGATGAAGGCCAATGTCTGCGAGCGCATCTGCTTCGATGACGTTGCGCGCAGCGTCGGCCTGTCGCGGCCGCATTTCTTCGCGCTGTTCAAGGAGCAGACCAATCTGACGCCCAACGTCTATTGGAACACGCTGCGCATGGAAGAAGCGGTGCGGCAGTTGCAGTGGTCGCAGGAGCCGCTGATCTCAGTGGCCTGCAATCTCGGCTTCACCACGCAGGGCAATTTCTCGCGCTTCTTCCGCGACCATGTCGGCGTTCCGCCGACACTCTATCGCGAGGCGGCGCGGGCCATTTCCTGAACCATTTTCAGACTATTTGATAGGTGTTCAAGACGCATTGATAAGCGCCGCCGGGCTCGCCGCCCTACCCTCGCGACACACATATTTGCAAGGGAACGATCATATGGCGAAAGTCACCATCTCCAGCGTCATCGACGCACCGGTCGAAAAGGTCTGGGCGCGCATACGCGACTTCAACGGCCTGCCGAGCTGGCACCCGCGCATGGTCGAGAGCCATATCGAGGACGGCAAGGATGCCGGCACGATCGGCTGCGTGCGCAATTTCGAGCTCGCCAGCGGCGCCCGTATCCGCGAAAAGCTGCTCGACTTCTCCGACGACAATTTCCTTGTCAGCTATTCCATCCTGGAGACGCCGCAGCCGCTCACCAATCACAAGGCGACACTGCGATTGCGGCGGGTGACCGACGGCGACCGCACCTATGCCGAATGGACCGCCAGCTTCGACGCTGCTCCGGAAGAGGCCGACAAATTGGCCGAGGGCATGGGCGCCAACGTTTTCCAGGGCGGCTTCAACGCCCTGAAGAATCATTTCGCCGGTCAAGGTTGAACTGAATTGGGCTGACAAACAGGAGCGTTCCATGGCGCTTGCATTGCAGACTTTTTCGACGGTGAAGGACGCGAATGCGGCATTGAAAGCTGCCGGCACCCGCTATCTCGGCGGCGGCACGCTGGTCGTGCGCGCCGCCAATGAAGGCGATGTCTCGGTCTCCAGCCTTATCAGGTCGACCGAACCGGTGCTGTCGGCCATCACCGTTTCCGGCAGCGAGGTCCACATCGGCGCTTCGGTGACCATGGCGGCGATCGCCCGTCACCCGGATCTCGCTGCGCTTAGCGGCGCGGCGCGCGCCGTCGGCGGCCCGGCGATCCGCAACATGGCGACAGTCGGCGGGAATCTCTTCGCCCCGGCGCCCTATGGCGATTTCACCGTCGCGCTGCTGGCGTTGGATGCCAGCGTCAGCACCGATGGCGGTGACCTGCCGATCGAAACCTTCCTGGCAAAACGCGAAAGCCACCACGCCATCGTCACCGCGGTCGGCTTCAGCTTGCCAGTAGATGGCGGCTTTCGCTTCCTGAAAGTGTCGAGGGTCAAGCCGAAGGGCGTCTCGGTGCTCAGCATCGCCGCCGTGCTGGAGCAGGCGCCGGACGGCACCGTGTCTTCGGCGCGGATCGCGCTTGGCTGCATGGCTGACCGTTCGATGCGCGCCAAGGCGGCAGAAAAGGCGCTGCTCGGCAGGAAACTCACCAGCGATGGCATCGCGCCAGCACTTGCCGCAGCCAGCGACGGGACCTCGCCCGTCACCGATCCGATCGCCAGTGCCTGGTATCGCAACGAAGTCCTATCGGTCCATCTCGGCCGGCTGCTGCTCGGCTGAAATTGCTCATTGGGGCGCGCGCTTGCTTGGCTGCGCGCAAGGAGGAAAACATGGCAAAGGTCCCGGTTCAGTTCACGCTCAACGGCGCGGAGAAGGCCGAATTCATCGACAGCGGCACGACGCTGCTTCATGCACTGCGCGACAAGATCGGCGACACCTCGCCGAAAGGCGGCTGCCATCAAGGCACATGCGGCGCCTGCTCGGTCATCATCGACGGTGAGCTCCGGCTTTCCTGCCTGACGCTGGCCGAGACCTGCAACGGCGCGACCATCACCACGACGTCAGGGCTTTCGGAAGGCGGCGTGCTGCATCCTTTGCAGCGCGCCTTCCTCGACGCCTTCGCCACGCAATGCGGCTTCTGCACGCCGGGCATGATCATGGCGGCCAAGGTTCTGCTCGACCACACGCCGAACCCCAGCCGCGAGGATGTTGTCGAGGCGCTGTCGGGCAATATCTGCCGCTGCACGGGCTACGAGCCGATCATCCAGGCGGTGCTGACCGCCGCACGGTCCAATTCGCAGCATGCGGCTTGAGGGGAGTAAAAAAAGATGGAACTCCGCAAGAGCTATTTCGCCGACCAGCGCAAGGACGATCTGCACGAGATCGGCCAGCCCCGGCCGCGCTCCGATTCACCCGGTCATGTCACCGGCAAGACCGCCTATTTCGCCGACCGCAACTTTCCCGGCATGGTGCACCTGAAAATGGTGCGCAGCCCGCACCATCACGCCCGCATCCGCAGCATCGACATATCAGAGGCGGAAAAACATCCAGGCGTCGTCAAGGTGCTGACGGCTAAGGATGTGCCGCACAATGTCTACACCATCCTGATCCTGATCCAGATCGGGCCGGAGGACGAGACGGTGCTGGCCGACGGCAAGGTGCGCTGGAAGGGCGAGGCGGTGGTGGCGGTGCTGGCAGAGACCGAGCGTGCCGCCCAGGAAGCGGCGGCCAAGGTCAAGGTCGACTACGAGGTGCTGCCGGCCGTCTTCGACATGGAGGAGGCGCTAAAACCCGGCGCGCCGATCGTGAACGAATATCACGGCCAGAACTATTACCTCTATGACAGCGGCGAATGCCGAAAGGTGCGCTTCGGCGATGTCGAGGCAGGCTTCGCCGGCGCCGACCATGTCCTGGAACAGACCTACCAATCCTCGCCGATCGAGCACGCGCCGACCGAGACGACCGGCTGCGTCGTGGCGCCGGAGGGCAATGACCGCTTCACCTGCTATACCAACACGCAGGCGATGTTCTTCACGCTCGACAACACTTCGATCATCCTGCAGATGCCCGGCAACAAGCTGCATTTCGTCGGCGGCACCGTCGGTGGCGGTTTCGGCGGCAAGGTCGACGTCATCGTCGAGCCAATCGCCATCCTCGGCGCCAAGCTGACCGGGCATCCGGTCTCCTTCATCTACAGCCGCGAGGAGGAGATGCAGATCTCCTCGCCGCGCGCGGCGGAAAAGGTCGTCATCAAGGACGGCGTCATGAAGGACGGCCGAATCGTCGCCCGCAAGGTCACCGGCTACACCGATGCCGGCGCCTATTCGCGCCATTCGCCCTATGGCGCGCAGAAGGGCGCTGGCCACTATCCCGGCCCCTATACGATCCCGAATGTGTGGATCGACACCTATTGCGTCTACACCAACCGCACGCCCTCCTCCGCCATGCGCGGCTTCGGCGTCACCATTGGCGATTTCGCGCTGGAGGTGCAGATGGACAAGCTTGCCCGGCTGATCGGGATGGACCCGCTCGAATTTCGCTTCATCAATGCCTACCGCGACGGCGACATGAAAGCGCATCGCCAACCGACGGAAGGGGCCGCGCTGATCGAGTGCATGCAGGAAGCGTCGCGCGCCGCCAACTGGCCGGTGGCGGAAAAATATCTGGCCATGTCCTCCTACGCGAAGGGAGCTTGAGATGGCGATCAGGCGCGGACGCGGCGTGGCCGCGATCAACTACCCGACCGGCATGAATCTCGGCGGCGACCCAACCCAGGCCCTGGTGCATTCGACCCCGACCGGCAATTTCATGGTCACGCTTTCCAGCGTCGATCTCGGCCAGGGCATGAAGCAGATCATGGCGCAGATCTGCGCCGAGACGATCGGCGTGCCGACCGACCGCGTCGTCGTCGACACCGCCGACACCGACACCGGTCCGCACTGCATGGGCACCTTCGCCTCGCGCGGCACGCATCGGGCCGGCAACGCCGTCATCCAGGCGGCCAGGGAAGCCCGCCAGGTGATGCTGGAAGTGGCGGCCGAGGAGCTGGAAGTGAATGCCTCGGACCTCGAGACCGACGGCTTGGGCAACATCCTGGTCAAGGGTGCGCCGCAGAAATCGATCTCGATCTTCGATGTCGCGCTGTCGGCGCATTTCAAGCGCGGCCGCTCGATTTCCGGCCGCGGCATGTTTTTGATCCCCCGCTCCTACCCGGAGAAAGAAACCGGCGCGATGAAGCCGTCGACCTGCTATGCGCATGCCTGCACGGTGGCGGAAGTCGAGGTCGATGACGAGACCGGCGAAGTCACCGTGCTGACGGTCAAGAACGTCTTCGAGATCGGCCGCGCGCTCAACCCGAAAATGGTCGAGCAGCAGCTTGTCGGCGGCTCGTGGATGGGCATCAGCCATGCGCTCTATGAGACGACCGAACCCTATTACCCAAGTCGCGATCATGGCGGCACCGATTTCAACCAGTACCTGATGCCGGGCCCGGGTGATCTCGCGCAAACCGAGATCATCGTGCTGGAACGGCCCTCGGCCGATGGGCCGTACGGCGCCAAGGGGCCAGGCGAAATGTGCGCCAACCCGCAAATCCCGGCGGTCGCCAATGCCGTCTTCGACGCCGTCGGCGTGCGCATCGACACGCTGCCAATCACGCCGGAGCGCATCCTGCGGGCGCTGAAGGCGCAAGCCGGCGCGCCAAACTGAGTGTTGGAAATGCCCAAGAGAAGCGCCGAAACTGTCGCGACCTCGCCGGAGGCGGTGGCGTCGCGCCTCGCCGCCTCGCGCTATCTGGCTGATGAAAGCCTGGCCACCGCCATCTTCCTGGCGATCCGGCTGGGCAAGCCGTTGCTGCTCGAAGGCGCGCCCGGCGTCGGCAAGACGGAAGCGGCGAAGGCGATAGCCGAGCTGCTCGGACGCGATCTGGTGCGGCTGCAGTGCTATGAGGGCATCGACGCCGCGCACGCGCTCTACGAATGGAATTACCAGCGCCAGCTGCTTGCCATCCGCCATGCCGGCGAGCATGAGGTCGACATCTATGACGACCGCTTCCTGATCGCGCGGCCGCTGCTGCAGGTGCTGAAGGCGCCGGAAAAGCGCGTGCTGCTGGTCGACGAGATCGATCGCTCGGACCACGAGTTCGAAGCGCTGCTCCTGGAATTCCTTTCCGATTTCCAGATCAGCATCCCCGAGCGCGGCACCATCCGCGCCACGGCGCAGCCGATCGTCATCCTGACCTCGAACCGCACCCGCGAACTGGCGGAAGCGCTGCGGCGGCGCTGCGTCTACCACTGGATCACCTATCCCGGCGCCGAGCGCGAGGCCGAGATCATCATGCTGCGCGCCGGTGAAGTCGCCGAGGCGACCGCACGTGCCGTGGCTTCTGCCGTGCGCGACATCCGCGCCCGCCCGCTGGCCAAGCCGCCGGGCATCGCCGAAGCGGTCGAATGGGCGAACGCCGCGACGATCCTCGAAAAAGGCGGCAGCCCGTGGCCGGAAGCGTTCCGCCGCGCCATCGGCGTGCTGATCAAGGACGAGGAGGATCTGTCCTACATCGCGCCTGAGCTTGGCCGGATCGTCGAGGAGGCACTGGCGTGAGCGCCACAGCCTTGCCCCGGGCGGCTGCGCCCTTGCTCGGCTTCGGACGGCTGCTGCGCCGCTATGGCTTTCCGGTGGCGCCCGAGCAGGTGTCCGGCTTCATGCAGGCGGTGACGCTGCTTGGCCCGCGCTCTATGGCCGATATCCGCGAAGCAGCCCTTGCCACGCTTGCGCCGCCGCCCGACCGCCGCGATGAATTCGAGGCTCATTTCCAAAGCCATTTCTATGGCAACACCGCGGCTGTGGTCGAAGGCGAGGCCGACGAGGAAACCCGTATCAAGGACGACGGCGGCACCAGAGACGAAGAGAGCGAGGTGGCGCGCCAGGAGGAAGGTGGCGAGCTATCGTCTGGCGCCGAACAGTTGAGCGCCCGCGACTTTCAGCGCGACGGCAACGGGCTTGCTGCCTTCCGCCGCAAGCTTTCCGCCGCCCTGCCCGCTCGCCGCTCCTTCCGCACCGTGCGCACGCACGCGCGCGGCAAGCTCGATCTGCGCCGGTCGCTGCGAGAAATCGTCAGCGCCGATGGCGATGTGCCATCGCCGCTGCTGCGCCGCAGGCAGACCGTGCCGCGCAAGCTGCTGATCCTGATCGACGTGTCGGGCTCGATGAAGCTGCATACATCGGACTATCTCAAACTGGCGCATGCGGCGGTGCAGGGCGCAGACCGGGCTGAAATTTTCACCTTCGGCACGCGGCTGACCCGCATCACCGGGGCGTTGCGCATCCGCGACCGCGACCAGGCGCTGGCCCGCGTGGCAGCGCTGGTCGACGACTGGGACGGCGGCACCCGGATGGGACCGACGCTGCTCGCCTTCCTGTCGGTGCCGCGCTTTTCCGCTTTCGCGCGCGGGGCAGCGATTGTCATCCTGTCGGACGCGCTGGAGCGCGGCGATCATGCCGAGCTGGAAATGGCGATGCGCCGGCTGAGCGCCCGCGCCTTCCGGCTTTCGCTGGCGACGCCGCTGGCCGGCGACCCGCGTTTCCAGCCGGCCACGGCAGCTCTGCGCGCCATCCTGCCGGTGCTCGACGATCTGGTCGATGGCTCGTCTATCTCGTGTCTTACCGATTTCATCCTGTCGCTCGCCCGCCCTGCCCCGGCGGCCGCAGCAATCTGGAAAAGGGCTTCATGATGCAAAAGGCGGTCGACGCGCATTTCCACATTTGGCGCCAAGAGGATCAGCCCTGGCTGCGCGGGCCGATGGTGCCGCGCATCTTCGGATCTTATGAACCGATCCGCCGCGACTATCCGATCGAGGAATTCCTGGCCGATCAGAAAGGCTCCGGCGTCGAGAAGGCGGTCTATGTCCAGACCAACTGGGCGAAGGAGGATTTCGAGACCGAAGTCGCCTTCCTGCAGAAGACAGCTGACGAAACCGGCTGGCCGCATGCCATCGTCGGCTATGCCGACATGACGGTGGACGATGTCCGCCCCCAGATCGATCGCTTAAAAAAATATCCGCTGCTGCGCGGCGTGCGCATGCAACTGCATTGGCACGAAACGCCGGCCTTCCGCTTCGCCGCCTCAGCAGATCAGGTCATCGACCCGAAGGTGCGGGCCAATGTGGCGCGGCTAAAAGACTACGGCCTGTCCTTCGACCTGCAGCTTTTCCCGGCCCAGATGAAGGACGGGCTGACGCTTGTCGCAGAGAACCCGGAAACGAATTTCATCCTCACCCATGCCGGCATGCTGATCGGCATGGACCCGGAGACCACGGAGGCCTGGAAAGCCGGTCTGCGCACGCTTTCAGCCGCACCCAACCTCTACGCCAAGCTCTCCGGCCTCGGCACCTTCGTCCACCGCAACGACCCGGCGCTGATCGCTTACATCGTCGACAACGCGATCGACATCCTCGGCAGCGATCATCTGATGTTCGGCTCGAACTTCCCGATCGAGAAACTTTGGACCAGCCATGCGGAATTGATCAAGGCGCACCGGAAGGCGGTTGCGAAGCATGGCGCGGCGGCAGAGGCGGACATTTTTTGGAACACGGCGGAGAAGGTATATCGGCCGGTGTAGCGCGGCGCCCTTTCCTTCTCCCCTTGTGGGAGAAGGTGGCCGAGCGAAGCTCGGTCGGATGAGGGGTGCTGGAAGGATCGCTACCTCGAAGACGTAAGCACTTTAAATTCCCCGATATTTGCGCGTCGCATTTCTTCCAACACCCCTCATCCGTCTCGGCGCTACGCGCCGATCCACCTTCTCCCACAAGGGGAGAAGGAAAAGCTCCCCGCCTCCGCCGACACAGGACGGACAACTGCCACCGGTCTCAATTCCGCGGAATATGACCCGAGACCTCGGCGCCCGCGGCCGGTGGCAGCGCCAGGAAGCGGAACGAGGCCGCGAGCCCGATAGCGCCGATCGCCAGGAAGGCGAGGCGGAAGTCTATGAGGTCGAGCGCCGGCCCGCCCCTCGCGATCTGCGACAGGTTGAGCAGCGCCGCGGCGATCGCCACGCCGAACAGCATCGCCACCTGCTGCAGCATGCTGGACAGCGTCGCCGCCGAGCTGCGCTGCGGCGGGGCCACATCAGCGAAGGCCAGCGTGTTGAGCGCAGTGAACTGCATCGAACGCGACAGTCCGGCGATCAGCATCAGCGCCACCACCAGCTCTTGCGGGGTCTGCGGCGAGATCGCCGCGCAGGCCATGATCGACAGCGATGCGATCACGCCGTTGATGACCAGCACAGAACGGAAGCCGAAGCGCTTCAGCGTCGGTGTCGTCACCGCCTTCATGCCGAGATTACCTAGGAAATAGGCGAGGATCAGCATGCCGGCATCCACCGGGCTCAGCCCGAAGCCGACCTGGAACAAAAGCGGCAGCAGGAACGGCGTGGCGTTGATGGCGATCCGGAAAATGGTCCCAGCCGACAGCGTCGATAGGGCGAAAGTCTGCACCTTGAACGCTGTGAGATCGAGCAGCGGATTTTTTGTGCGCGCGAGATGCCGCACCGCCAGCCAGCCGACCAAGGTGCCGGCCACAAGCAGCGCCACGGTCGGCAAGGTGCCGTCTTCCGCATGCGCGATGCGCTCGAGACCGTAAAGCAGACAAGCAAGCCCGACCGAGGTCAAAAAGAAACCTGGCCAATCGAGCGGTTTGGTCTCGGACTCGCGGTCGCCGGGGATGAAGCGGGCGACCAGCGCCAGGCCGGCCACGCCGAGCGGAATGTTGATGAAGAAATTCCAGTGCCAGGACAGATAGGTGGTGATGAAGCCGCCGAGCACCGGCCCGATCACCGGCGCGAACAGCGCCGGCCAGGTGATCAGCGCCGTGGCATTGAGCAGCTCGGACTTCGGTGCGTTGCGCAGCACCAGGATTCGCCCGACCGGCGTCATCAACGCACTGCCCAGGCCTTGCACCGCACGCGCGGCGACGAACTGGGTCAGGTTCTGCGAGATGCCGCAGGCGATCGAGGCCAGCGCGAACAGCGCGATCGCCACGAGGAAGATGTTGCGCGCGCCGAAGCGGTCGGCGAGCCAGCCCGACAGCGGCACGAACACCGCCATGGTCAGCATATAGACGGTGATGCCGATGCTCATCGCCACCGCCGGCACGCCGAAAGATTCTCCCATCTGCGGCAGCGATGTCGAGATGATCGTCGAATCCAGAAGCTGCATGAAGAAGGCAACGGCGACGATCAGCGCCACGCGACGCGCCTGTGTCGCGCTTTCGGGCAAGGCTTCGTTTTCGGGAATGGCGGTCATGCGCAGAACTGTACGAGAGTTTTTCCCGTGCCACTGGGAACCAGGCAATTGTCCGGCAAATCGATGACGCACCGGTTTGAACAGCATTTGGGCGGCGCCGTCCAGACATGGCCCAACAAACTTTCGTGTCGTATCGCGACCTGTTATGCGATGACTGAACCTCGCCATCGAACCTCTTCTGACTTAGGAATTGTGTGCGCATGAAGCCCATCTACATCGATTATCTCAACGCCCTCGATATCGAAGCGCTTGATATGACCGATGCAGAAATCATCGGAGCGGTCGAGGCCGGGCTGGTGGCGCAGGGCAACGGCCAGACGGTGATCGAGCCGCGCGTCCATCTCGAGCCGGACCCGTCCTTCAACGGCCATTTCAACGTCCTGCGCGGCTACGTCGCTCCGCTCGATGCGGCCGGCGTCAAGATCGTCGGCGACTATGTCGACAATTACCTGCACGGCCTGCCGTCGGAATTCGGCATCCTCAACCTGTTCGATCCGCGCACCGGCACGCCGCGTGCCATCCTCGATGCCACCGTGATCACCGATATGCGCACCGGCGCCGTCACCGCCATCGGCGCAAAACATCTGGCGAAAAAGACATCGAAGATCCTCGGCCATGTCGGCGCGCGCGGCACCGCGTACTGGAACGTGCGCCTGCTCGACCATCTCTTCGATTTCGACGAGATCCGCGTTCATTCGCGCCGGCCCGAAAGCCGCGACGGCTTTGCCGCAAAGCTATCCGCCGATCTCGGCAAGAAGGTCACGGCGGTCACCGACTGGCGCGCTTGCGTCGAAGGAGCCGACATCGTCGTCGAGGCCTCGCGGCTGCTGGAACCGCAGCCGTTGCTGAGGACGCAATGGATAAAGCCCGGCGCGCTGGTGATGCCCTACGGCACGATGAGCGCGGTGGAATTGTCGCTGACCGACATCATGGCCAAGATCGTCGTCGACGACTGGGGCCAGTGCAAGGACGGCAAATTCGGCTCGCTGCGCGCCCACGTCGAGACCGGACGTCTGAGCGAACAGACGCTGTACGCCGAGCTTGGCCAGATCGCCGCCGGCCTCAAGCCGGGGCGTGAGAGCGACGACGAGACGATCCTGTTCTGGCATCGCGGCCTGTCGCTCTCCGACATCGCGCTGGGCAAGGCGATGCTGGCCAAGGCGCAGGCACAAGGCATCGGCCAGCGGCTGCGCTTCGCATGAGTGCGCTCATCCTCACCGGGGCCGACATCAGGGTCGAGGATGTCGCGGCGGTTGCCCGCGACGGACGCAAGGTCGAGGTGGCGTCTGTCGTCCGCGAGAGGCTGGACAGAGCGCGAAAAGTGCTCGACCGCGCCGCCGCCTCCGGCCAGCAGATCTACGGGCTCAACACCGGGCTCGGCGCCAATCTCGGCACGTCGGTCAGCGGCGACGCCAGCGCCTTCCAGCGCCAGTTGCTGGAAGGGCGCAGCGGCGCCGTGGGGGACGCGCTGCCGCAAGACATCGTGCGGGCGACGATGCTTGCCCGGGCGGGCATGTTTTCGGCCGGCGGTTCGGGCATTTCGTCAGAGGTTTTCAACGCACTCATCGACGCGCTCAATGCCGGCGTGCATCCGGTGATGCCGTCGCTGGGCTCGATCGGCGACAGCGACCTGGTGCTGATGGCAACGCTCGGCCGCATGCTGACCGGCGACGGCGAAGCCGACTTCCAGGGCCGGCGCATGCCGGCGGCCAAGGCGCTGGCGATGGCGCGCCTCGCCCCCGTCAGCCTCGCCCCCAAGGACGGGCTGTCGCTGATAAGCGCCTCGGCGGTGTCCGCCGGCAGCGGCGCGCTGGCGGTGGCCGACGCACTGTCCGCTTTCGCGCAACAACAGCAGGCGGGCGCGTTGACCATGGAAGGCATCGGCGCCAACCAGACGATCCTTGATCCGCGCTTGCATGCGGCACGACCGGCCGCTGGCCAGCAGCGGGCCGCGCAAGGCTTGCGCGATCTGCTGGCCCGCGACAAGGCGCCGGCGCCGGCCACCTTGCAGGACCCACTATCGATCCGCTGCATGCCGTCGATCCATGGCGCGCTGTTGCAGGCAATCGATCAGGCCAGGCAAGCCGTCGAGATCGAGCTCAACGCCGCTGCCGACAACCCGCTCGTGCTGGGCGACGACGCCATTGTGCTGTCGACCGGCAATTTCCACACCCCGTCGCTGTCGCTTGCCTTCGAGACGCTTGGCCTCGCCATAGCTCAATGCGCGGCCGCCTCTGCCGCTCGTTTCATCCAGCTTACCGGCTCAGGCCGCAACGGCCTGCCCAGATATCTATCGCCGGTCGGCGGTGCTTCGGCCGGTTTCGTGCCGCTGCAAAAGACGGTGAGCGCGATCCTCGCTGCCATCCGCCACAAGGCCAACCCGGTGACGCTCGACTTCCTACCGGTCTCGGAGGGCGTCGAGGACCATGCGACGCAAGCACCGCTGGCCGTCTCCAAATGCGCCGACATGATCGTGCTGTGGCAGCGGCTGATCGCCTTCGAGCTGATGGCGGCCGCACAGGCCGTAGACCTGCGCAACGGGCTGACGTTGGCGCCGGCAACCGCCGCGATTCATGCGGCGGTGCGCGCGCTTGTCCTGCCGCTCAAGGAGGACAGGCCACAGGGCATCGATGCCGAGGCGATTTACGCAGCGCTCGCCAGCGGATCGTGGCAGGCGTAGCGCCGAGCGACCGCTCGTCAAAAGACGATTGTCTTGTGGCCGTTGAGCATGACGCGAGCTTCAAGATGCAGCTTGACGGCCCGCGCCAGCACGCGGCTTTCAATGTCGCGGCCGACGGCCACGAAATCCTCCGCGCTCATCGCATGGGTGACGCGCTCGGTCTCCTGTTCGATGATCGGGCCTTCGTCGAGATCGGATGTCACGTAATGCGCTGTCGCGCCGATCAGCTTGACGCCGCGGTCGAAGGCCTGGTGATAGGGCTTTGCGCCCTTGAAGCTCGGCAGGAAGGAATGGTGGATGTTGATCGCCCGCCCGTAAAGCCGATCCGAAAGGCCCTTCGAAAACACCTGCATGTAGCGCGCCAGGACGACGAGCTCGGACCCCGTCTCCTGCACGAGATCCAGCAGCTTCTGCTCCTGTTCGGCCTTGTTTTCCCTGGTCGTCGGCCAATGGTGGTAGGGGATATCCTCCATCTCGGCGAAGCGCCGGGCGTCTTCATGATTGGAGACGACGGCGGCGACCTCAGCATTCAGCCAGCCGACCCTGATCTGGTAAAGCAGGTGGAGAAGCGCATGGTCGAATTTCGAGACCATGGCGATGATCTTCGGGCGGCGCGCCTGATCGACCAGCGCGGTCTCCATCCCGAACCGGTCGACGGACGATTCCAGGGCTCGCTCCAGATCGTCCTTCGTCGAGCCTGCCGGGCTGGTGAACGCGATCCGCATGAAAAAGCGATTGCTCTGCCGGTCCCAGAACTGACTGCTTTCGGCAATGTTGGCGCCGTTCGCGGCAAGCTCAGTGGTGACCGCGGCGACGACCCCCGGCCGGTCTTCACACGATAGAGTGAGAATATGAACCGGCTTCACATTGCCAGTTGCAGCATTGCCGTCAGGTTTCACGCGCCGTCGACCCTTTTCATGAACAGACCGAGTTGGTCCGGGTCCATATGCACCACATGTTTGTCTTCGGGATAGGCCAAGCTGTTCACGTCGGCGACATATTCGGAAAAAGCGGCGATGCGTTCCGCCTGCAGGCGGTCATATTCAGCGGCGAAATTGCGGTAGACCTTGGAATGGCGGGGCATGTGGCCGCGGTTCTGGCCAAGGATGTCGTCGGCGAACAGATACTGCGCGTCGCAGCCGGTGCCCGCTCCCATCGACAGCATGATCAGCGACGTCCGTTCCGAAATCGCCTTGGCCACCTCGACCGGCACCACTTCGATCTCGGCGCCGACAGCACCTGCGGCCTCATACTGCTTGACTGCCTCGAAAATCTGCATGGCGCTGTCGGCGGTCTTGCCGACGGCCTTGAAGCCACCGGTCCAGGTCGCGCGGGATGGAATGAGTCCGACATGGCCGATCACCGGTATATTGTCATCGGCCAGCCGTTTGACGGTGGCATAACCAGCGCTGCAATAGACCGCGTCGGCGCTCGCCTTGTAGAGCCGGAACGCCCAGCGCACGAAATCGTCGGCTGTGCCGATCTCGTAGAAATTGTCGCCCGGCATGGTGAACAGGCTGGGTGCGGCATCGCGGTATTGCGGGTTGAGCACCAGCTCCGGCGGCACCGAGACGATATCGATCCCAGCCCTTTCGGCGGCCTCGGCCTCATCCATCGTCAACACGCGCAGCATGGTCAGTTGCCGCTTGCCCTTCATGGCGCGCAGATCGGCGATCGTGGGTCTTTTACGGCTCATCGAGTTTGGTCCCTTTGTTGCGTGAATGGAAGGCCGGTCAGGCGATCTGGATCATCACCTTACCGGCCTCGACCTTGACCGGGTAGGTCACAAGATTGACGCAGACGGGAGCCCCCTTGGCCTGGCCGGTCTTGTAATTGAAGCGGCCATTGTGCTTGGGGCATTCGATGATGTCGTCCATGACAAGCCCGTCGGCCAGATGGGCCTTCTCATGCGTGCAAAACCCGTCGGTGGCGAAGAATTCGTCGTCAGGGGAACGGTAGATCGCGAAGGTGCGGCCGCCATGGTCGAAGCGGATGACATCCTCTTCTTCGACATCGTCCACGGCGCACGCTTCGACCCAATCGGCCATCTCTACTTCTCCTGAATTTTCTGTAATGCGGCGGGTGTGCAGTGCCTATTCCGCCGCCGCTGACATGTTCACCTCGTGGAACTCGCCACGATAGGGCCGCGCCGTCGGCGGCAGCTCACGCTTGAGGAAATAATCCTCATATCTGAGCTGCCTGAGGAGGACCGGCCAAACCTCGCGATAGGCATGCCACATCGACGGGTTCGGCTCCGGCAAATCGTGCTTGATCAACTCATGCAGCCTGGGCAGCGCATGATAGGGCACCATCGGGAACATGTGATGCTCCACATGGTAGTTCATGTTCCAGTAGATGAAGCGGCTAATCGGATTCATGTATACGGTGCGGGTGTTGAGCCGGTGGTCGATCACGTTGTCGGCCAGGCCGATGTGCTGCAGCAGGCCGGTCAGCACCATGTGCCAGGTGCCGTAGAGGCGCGGCACGCCGATGAGCACCAGCGGCACCCACGACCGCATGGTGAGGGCGAGCGCAATCGTGGCGACATAGATGGCGACATGCCAGCGCGCGGCGATGACGGCCTTGTGCTGTTCCATCTCGGGAACGTAGCTTTTCTCGTCGGGCGTGAGCTTGCCGAACGCTTGGCGTACCAGCGCCGGAAGCGAATAGCGAAAATCAAGGATACCGGTGAAAGCGAGCGCTGCGCGCAAAAGGTCCGGCGGGCGCATCACGGCGATCTCGGCATCGCGTCCGACGATGATGGTATCGGTGTGGTGTCTGGCATGGCTCCAGCGCCAGGTCACGGGATTGCGCATCAGCATGAAGCTGGCGATCTGGTAGACCACATCATTCATCCAGCGCGTGCGGAAGGCAGTGCCATGGCCGCATTCATGCCAGCGTGAGTCGCTGGAGGAGCCGTAGAGCACGCCGTAGACGAAGAAGAACGGCACACACCACCAGGTGCCCCAGAAATAGACGCCACCGGCCGCCGAGCCCAGAATGGCGACGATCCAGATGATCGTGTCGCGGATCGCCGGGCCATCCGACCGTTGCATCAGCTCCTTGATTGCCTTGCGGGAGACGTCGGTGTGATACCATTCGGCCGAAGCCAGCCCTGTCTCGATCGCCCTGCGTGTGCTCTCGCCGACCAGGCTGTAGTCGCGCTTCACTGTGCCAGCCATTGTGACCTCCAAATCCTGATGGGCCGCGAGCCCTCCCCGCTCCGACCGGACCCAGCCTCCCAACTGGTGCTTCGCATCGTCCTCGCCATCATCACGACCTGTCTCCGAGCACCGGAAAATTGCCTGACGGCTGCGGATAATCTTGCTGCGGCTGCCTGGCGATGTCAGTGATCCGGCTTTCGGCCGCCGCAATCTCGTCGGCACCGTCAAGGACCCGGAACACCGCATTGTAGGAGCGGCTCTCGCCATGCTCCAGCCAGATCATCTCGCCGCGTTCGCGCGCGGCCAGATTGCCGAGCACATGATGCGTCGACGGTTCTATGCCCAGCGCATACTGCCCTGCCTGGAAATTCTGCCACTCGTAGGCGCAAGGCAACTGGTCCTTGCGGGTGACGACTTCAAGGCCCAGGCCAAGACGGTCGTTGACCACCGCCACCGGCACCTCGCCCTTGGCGTCGGCGGCGAGCTCGTGCTGCCAAACCTGTTCCTGGAAACCCAATTGCGGCGCCGGCACCGTGCGATAGCCGACCTTCTGCGCCTCGTAGCGCTCGCCGGCATGGCCGGCCCAGACGACGTCGCGGATCGGCGCCAGATAGCGAGAGCCCTCGTCGAGCACCGGATGGCTGACATTGATGTGGTAGAAATACATATGCGGCGTGCGGTTGAAGCCGTGATTGACGACCCGGTCCGAAAGCCGGATCTCGTTGCCGCCGACATCGGCCTCGATCCGCCGCAGCAGATGCAGGTCCTCGCCGAACACCGTCGACTGCTGGACGATAGCCTCGGCCCACAGCACGCAGCGGTCGCCGTCCCATGTCTCGCCATAACCGGTCAGCCGCGCCGGAATGGTGCTGACGCGGCCATGCAGCGAATGGCGCACCGTCTTCTTCGCCGGATAATTGTAGCTGTCGGCCGGCACTTCATCCATGAACAGAATATGATCTAGACCGCAAGTGAGCAGCAGTCCGGAAAATGACCGCGCCCAGGCGAGCCCCTCCTCGCCTTCGTACTCGTGCAGGCCGGGATGGCGAAAGCCGCTCGGCGAATGCCAGCCGATCGCCTGTCCCCTAAAGTCGCAGTCGGCGATATCGAGCGCCCGGTCGACGAGCGCGGTGAAGCGCAATCCCGAGCCGGTGCGAAATTCGAGCATGCGGATGCCTCGCTCCACGCCGTCGCCGAGCGTCATCAGCCGCACGCCGGCGAATTGCGACAGCATGCCGGAGCGTTCCGAGACCTGCCGGCGCGAAAGCGTCTTGCCGTAAAGCTCTACCATGTGACGGCCAATTCCTTCACTTCGCTCTCGTCTCTTTGAGCAGGGCCGACATGTCGGCGCCGGTGATGATGCTCTCCACCGTCAACAGGTCGGTATCGGCGACCGTCTGCTCAGCGACAATCTCGCCGCGGCGCATGACGATGATGCGGTCGGCGACCTGGAAGACATGGTGGATATTGTGGGTGATCAAAAGCACCGAATGACCGGCTGCGCGGACCTCCTTGACGAAGCGCAGCACGCCATGTGTTTCCTCGACACCGAGATTATTGGTCGGCTCGTCGAGGATGATGACCTTGGCGGCGAACTGCATGGCCCGCGAAATGGCGATCGACTGGCGCTCGCCACCCGACAGCGTGCTGACCAGCGCATCGGCGTCGAGCTTTTTCGAGATGCCGACGCGCTTCAAAAGTGCCGAGGCGGCGTCGCGCAACTTGGCGAGGTCGAGCGGCGCGAACACGCCCAACCATTTGAGATTGACCGGCTCGCGACCGAGAAACAGATTGCGCGCGATGCTGAGATCCGGCGCCAGCGACGTATCCTGGTGGATGGTCTCGATGCCGAGATCCATCGCGTCGCGCGTCGAGCGGATGGAGACCTTCTGGCTGCGCACATAGATCTCGCCGCGGTCAACAGGGAACACGCCGGAGATCGCCTTGATCAGGGTGGATTTGCCGGCGCCATTGTCGCCGAGCAGAGCCACCACCTCGCCCTCGTTGAGTGTGAAGGAGGCGCTCTTCAGGGCGCGGACGCTACCGAAGGACTTTTGCAGGTTCTGCAGCCGAAGCACTTCCATGATCAGCTCCTGGCGGCGTTCTTCTGCAGCAAAGCGTGCAGGATGAGCATGGCGAGGATGATGACGCCGACGAAGATGTTGTAGGCGAGCCCCGGCACGCCGATCAGCACGATGCCGTTGCGGATGCTGCGCAGCATCAGCGCGCCGACGATCGTGCCCAGGATCGTGCCGCGCCCGCCGGTCAGCGCCGTGCCGCCGACCACCACCATGGCGATCACTTCGAGTTCGTAGCCGGTGCCGGCCACCGGCGAGGCAGCCGAGATGCGGAAGGCGCTGATCATGCCGGCCAGACCCGCCAGCACCGAGGTCAGGATGAACAGCCAGATCTTGACCGCATCGGCCGGCACGCCGCGCGCCACCGCCGCATTCCGATTGGAGCCGACGGCGCTGATCCAGTTGCCGAGCTTGGCGTAGTGCAGCACGTAGATCGCCAGCAGCGACAGGCCGACGAACCACCACAACGAGGTGTAGAACCGGAATGAGCCGATGTTGAAGCTCCCAGCCAGCAGCGTCACGAAAAAGCCGGGCTGGTCCCAGGATTTCAGCGGGAAGCCTTGTGTGATGTAGAGCGCCGCCCCTCGCACCACAAGCAGCATCGACAGCGTCACCAGGAAGGAGGAGATACCGATCTTGGTGACGATCAATCCGTTGATGGCCCCGATCGCCACGCATAACAACAGCCCGGCAAGCAGCGCCACACCGATATCAACCTGGCCGCTCTGCACCAGAAGCATGACCACGACCGGCGCGAGCCCGAACACGGCACCGACCGAAAGGTCGAATTCGCCCCCCGTCAGAAGCAGCGTCATGCCGAGGGCGATGATGCCGAGCTCGGGCAGGAACGCCATCATGTTGGAGATGTTGAGCGGCGACAGGAAGTTGGCGTCGGCGATAGCGAACGCCGCCAACAGCACGACGAGGATGACGAGCGAGGAGAATTGCGGCGAGCGGATCAGGCTCGACCTGCGCTTGACGCCCGGCATTTCCTCTTCTGCGGCAATTGTCATAACGGTTTGAACCATATCGTGGAGCGACGTCCGCCGCCTGCGCGGCGGACGTCAATTTCCATCACTTGTTGTAGAGTTTCAGGATCGGCTCGACGCTTGTCGCGTCGTAGAGGCTAAAGGTGTGGATGTCGTAGCCGATCGGTTCGCCCGAGGCGGCGAGACCGAGCAGCGC
This sequence comes from Mesorhizobium mediterraneum, assembly GCF_002284565.1. Classification (GTDB taxonomy): domain Bacteria; phylum Pseudomonadota; class Alphaproteobacteria; order Rhizobiales; family Rhizobiaceae; genus Mesorhizobium; species Mesorhizobium mediterraneum. The sequence continues at coordinate 19,190 of NZ_NPKI01000002.1, forward strand.
GACCGGCATAAAGCCTTGCGCCGACGGGAACTGCCAGGCGGCCGCGTTGACGAAGCCGGCCTTGACGGCTTCAGCGGTTTCCTTGGAATTGCCCCAGCCGACGACCGGGATCTTGCCGGCCGGCACGCCAGCGCCGTCGAACACCCGCTTGATGCTGGCCGCCACGGAATCGCCGAGTGCGATGATCGCCGGCGGATTGTTGGCCACCATATAGTCGGTCATCTTGGCGATGATGCCGGCTGGATCGGTGCCGCAATCGACCACGTCATATTTGATGCCAAGCGGATCGAAGACGCTGGCGATGCCTTCGGTCTCGAGCTGCTGATAGCTGGCACCCGGCACCTCCACCGGCAGGAACACCTTGTCGCCCTGCTTCACCATCTTGTTGTCGACCAGATACTTGGCCCAGATGACGCCGGCCTCCTTGAGGTCGGCGCCGACATACGCCTGCCGCCCGGTTGCCGGATCATCGGTGTTGAAGAACACGATCGGGATGCCCGCAGCCTTCGCCGCCTTGACCTCCTCGGTCCACAGGCCGGGCTGCGCCGATGTGGTGCCGATACCGTCGGGCTTGGCGGCCAGTGCCGAGTTGAAGGCCTCCTTCTGCGCCGCCATGTCGCCGCCGCTGAAGGAGATCTTGCAGGTCACCTTGAGCTGGTCGCAGGCCTTGGTGGCGCCGGCATTCCAGTCGAGCCAGAATGCATCCGATGGGCCGCCATGCGACAGGAGATAGAACGTCTTCTGGCCGTCCTGTGCGAATGCCGGCGAGCCCAACCCTATCCCTGCCAACAAAGTCGCGGCCGTCGCCAGTTTCAATCCGAATTTCAACATTTCGCTTCCTCCATTATATTTCCTCCCGGTGGAAAGCGCCGCCGCATAGCGGCGACGCAGGACTCCTATCAGAGGCCGTTGGCGCGGAACTTGCCGTCGAGGAATTTCTTGGCGCGCGGCACGTCGTCTTCCGAGAGATGCTCGATGATGACCGGAATGTTCGGGTGCTTTTCGGCAAGCCGCTTGAGATAGAGGTCGTAGTTGAGCGAACCGAGGCCGGGCGCCGGCAGCTCGATCTCGCCGACACCACGGAAAGTGTGGCTCTCCAGCGCGTCCTCGTCGCCGATATCGGCGTGCTTCTCCGACTTGTCGCCGCCCGATCGCTTGACGTCCTTGGCGTGCGCGATCTTGATCTTGTCGGTCAGCGTGTCGAACACTTGGTTCAGGATCTGGTCCATCCTGTCGATGTTATGGGTCTCGAAATAGTTGGTCGGATCCATCAGAAGGCCGAGGCCGGGATGGTCGACCTGCGCGAACATCTTCACCGTCTCCTCGACCGAGCCGACGACATTGTTGACATAGGTTTCGAGCAGGAAGACCGCCCCGTGGTCGTAGGCCGTCTGGGCAAGGTCGGCGATGACCTTACGGCATTCCTCGAAACCTTCCTCGGTCTTGTTCTTGGGATGATGGACCCAGTCGGACTCGGTGTTGTAAGTGCCGGTTTCCGAGATCACGTAGGGCGAGCCGAAATCACGGGCACTGCGGATGATCTCCTTGAGATAGCCGACGCGCTTCTCGCGCTCCGCTCTGTCCGGATGGATGATGTTGGTGTAGCCCGACACGCAGCACACCGGCAGATTGTGGTCGCGGAAGACGTCGCGAACAGCCCGGGCCTTGTCCTTGGTGATCTGCCCGGCCGACAGGTCGACATCCCTGAAATGCAGGTCGAGCTGCACCGTGTTGAAATCGAGCGCGCGGATCTTCTGCGCGGTTTCCTTGAGGCTGTACGGGAAATAGCCCGTGAAAATACCTGCCTGCATCATGATATGAAGTCCTCCCTGTAAGTGATTCAGCTGATTGGGTTTGTCGAGATTTCGGAAAGCTTGACCGTGCGGCCCTCGTCGATCGAGCGGTAGCCGGCTTCGATCAGCGCCATGGTCTTGACGTTGTCGGCGACGGAAAGCGCCGGCGGCTCACCCGTCTTCACCGCGTGCTGGAGCTGCTCCATCACGCCGATGAAGGCATGCGGGAACCACATCGTGCCCCAGCTGGGTGTCACCCATTCGCCGCCAGTGGTTTCGGTCGAAGCATAGGTGAGCGTCGAGGCGGAACCAGTCGGCCAGCCAATCGTGCCCTTGGCGACGCCCTTGGTGCCGTCGACGCGCCAGTTGATGTGCTGGTCGTCCTTGTAGCCCTCCTGGCGCGGGCCGGACCAAACATCCTCCAGCGACACGGCGAGCACGCCGGACGGGAACCGCAGCGTCGAAACGGTGATGCCGTCCGAATGATCGAAGCGGGTGCGCGGATCCTTGCGGGTCAGCGTGGTGATCTCCAGGGGATCACCGAACAGGAAGCGCAGCACGTCGAGGTGGTGGACGCTCATATTGGCGAGCGTCAGCCGATCGTAGTCCTCGAGGAAGCTCTGCCAGTGCGGGATCGCGTGCATGTCGATCTGCGCGAAGACGATGTCGCCGAGCGCGCCGCTGTCCATGATCTGCTTCAGCACGCGCATCGACTGGTCATAGCGCATGTTCTGGTTGACCGAGAGGATCTTGCCGGCCTTGGCCGCCTCGTCGCGCAGCTCGATTGCATCCTTGAGCGACAACGCCAGCGGCTTCTGCGCCAGGATCGCCTTGATGTGCTTCTGCTTCAGCGCATGCCGGATTAGCGCCGGCTGCTGGTCCGGCGGAAAGGCAAGGTCGATGATCTCGACATTTTCGTCCTCGATCAGTTGTTCAGGCATGCCGTGGACGGTCGGGATCTCCCAGCGCCTTGCGACCTTCTCGGCGCTGGCTTTGGTCCGCGAGGCGATCGCCACCACCGGAAAGCCGGCATCGTGATAGGCAGCAAGATGGCATTCGGCCATGATCATGCCGGCGCCGACGCAGCCGATTCTATACTCTTTCGTGCGGACCTTCACGTCCGGCTCGAACCCGTTGTTTGCCATCTGATCCTCCCGAAGCTCGTTTCTTGCAGCCGCCGTCATCGTGCCAGCGCTCCGCCGCTTTGCCCGAAATAATGCACTCTGGCCGGCTCACAGGATATCGCCACCATGGCGTCCGGCCTTATGTCCGGCTGGCCACGCAGCAGCGCCCTCAGGCGCGCCTGCCCGGCAGCGAGCGTCACCACGGTGTAGCCGCCAAGCGGCTCGACCTCGAACACCCGCGCCGGGCGGCCCGCGCGCCCATCCGATATTTCCCCATCCAGCCATGGCCGGACCTTGATATCTTCCGGCCTGAGCCCGATCTCGACGGCATCGGCCGGAGCAGCCTTGTCCGCGATACGGATCGCGCCTTCCGCCGCCTCGACGCCGCCCTCGCCGCGCACCGATTTCAAGATATTCATCATCGGCGAGCCGAGCAGCCGCGCCACATAGGTGCTGGCCGGGCGATCATAGATCTCGGCCGGCGCGCCGATCTGCCTGATCTTGCCATCCTCCAGGATGGCAATGCGGTCGGCGACCGACATCGCCTCTTCCTGGTCGTGGGTGACATAGATCAGCGTCTTGCCGAGCTCGCGCTGGATGCGCTTCAGCTCGACGCGCGTCTCCTCGCGCAGCCTGGCATCGAGCGCCGAGATTGGATCGTCCATCAGATAGGCATTGGGATCGCGCACCAGCGCGCGGGCGATCGCCACGCGCTGCCGCTCGCCGCCCGACAGCTGCGCCGGCGGCTTGTGCAGGATGTGGCCGATATGCAGCTTGGCCGCGACATCGGCGACACGCCTTTCTATATCGGCCTCGTCGACCCGGCGTTCGACCAGGGGAAAACGGACATTGTCGCGCGCGCTCATATGCGGAAACAGCGCCAGGTTCTGGAACACCATGGCGATGTTGCGCTCGGCCGGCGACACGGTGCTGACTGGCCTGCCGCCGATCAGGATTTCACCCGCGTCAGGCGTTTCAAGCCCGAGCACCAAGCGCAGCACCGTCGACTTGCCCGACAGCGGCGGGCCGAAGAAGCAGAAGAACTCATTGTCGTCGACAGTGAACGAGGCGTCGTCGACGGCGAGCGTGTTGCCGTAGCGTTTCGTCACATTGCGGAAGACGATATCGGCCATGGTCTCAGCCCGCTATCATCGCAAGGCCGGTCGCGGCGTCGAAGACGCGCACCGACTGCACGGCCGGCGCGACGACTGCCGTTTGTCCGATGGCCAGCCCAACATCGTTGTCGAACACCGCCTTCACCGCGCTCTCGCCCTGGCCGAGATGGACGATGGTGCGCGCGCCGATGCGCTCGACGAAGGTTACCGGCAAGGAGAGACCTTGGCCGCCTTCAACCAGCGTCGCCTGTTCCGGTCGGAAGCCGTAAAGCACATCGCCCCGCGCGCCCCGCACGGCGGCTGCGATTTCTGCCGGCAGCGGCGGCGTCGCGCCGAGCGGCCCGAGATCGATGACCAGGCCACGGTCGCTTTCCGCCGGCCTGCCCCTGAGCAGGTTCATGCCCGGCGCACCGATGAAGCGGGCGACGAAGACATTGGCCGGATTGTTGTAGACCTCGAGCGGCGTGCCGACCTGCTGCAGCACGCCATGGTCCATCACCGCGATACGGTCGGCCATGGACATGGCTTCGAGCTGATCGTGCGTGACATAGACCATGGTTTGCTTGAACTGGCGCTGCAACTGCTTCAGCTCGGTGCGCATGACCGCCCGGAAGGCTGCGTCGACGTTGGACAGCGGCTCGTCGAGCAGGAAGATCGCCGGCTCCATGATCGCCGAACGGCCGATCGCCACACGCTGCAAGATATTGACCGACAGCCGGTCGGCCTTGCGGTCGAGCAGCGGCGTCAGTTGCAGCATCTCGGCAATGGCGCCGACGCGGCGATCGATCTCGGCCTTTGGCGCGCCGCGCATTTTTGGGCCGTAGGCGAGGTTCTGCCGCACCGTCATATGGGTGAAGATCGCATAGTTCTGGAAGACGAAGCCGACGCCCCGCCGCCCCATCGGCACGCCGGCCATGTCGCGCTCGCCAAACAGGATCTTGCCACCCGTCGGCTCTTCCATGCCGGCGATCATGTTCATCGTTGTCGACTTGCCGCAGCCGGACGGCCCGAGCAGCGCCATGAACTCGCCATCAGCGATGGCCAAATCCATCGTCTTCAGCGCGGTGAAGTCGCCGAATTTCTTGACCAGGTTCTGCAGATGGATGGCGCTCATGCCGTCACCTCGCGTGCCCGGGCCATGCGCTTCATGGTAAAGACCGCGGCGATGGACAGCACGATCAGGATCGCCAGCGCGATCGCCGCGACATAGCCCCAGATCAGGTCCTGCGTGGTGAGCTTGTAGATGTAGACGGAGATCGTCTCGGTGGCGACACCGGGGCCGCCGCCGGTCATGATGTAGAGCGTGTCGAATATCTTGAAGTTCTCGATCATCCTGATCGCCAGCGCGATGATTATGATAGTCTTCATCTTCGGCAGCACGATGGTGACGAAGCGCTGCCAGGGATTGGCGCCGAGCAGCGTCGCCGCCTTGATCTGGTCCTCGGGCACGCCGACGAGGCCGGCAAGCAGGATGAGGAACATCAGCGGCGTCCACTGCCAGATATCGGCGACCATTACGGCGATGAGCGCCAGCGTCGGGTCCGAAAGCCAGGCGATGGTGACGGGGAAGCCTGATATCGATGACAGGATGTCGTTGACCGGTCCACCGGACTGGAACAGCATGAAGAACATGTAGCCGGCCACAGCCGGCACCACCATCATCGGCATCAGAAGGATCGAGTAGAAGATCCGCTTGCCGGGAAACTCGTCGGCAAACAGCGTGGCGAGCGCGAGACCCAGCAGGAATTCCGCCGGCACGCAGACGATCATGACGATGGCCGTGCGCTTCAGCGCGCTCCAGAAGCGCGCGTCGACAGCAAGGTCGGTGTAATTGGCGAAATTGTTCCATAGCGACCAGGCGCTCCACCAGCCGAGGCCCGAAAGCGGCGACCAGTCGGTCAGGCTGATGTAGAGCTGCATCAACAGCGGGAAGACCGCGATGAACAGCACCAGGATCTGCGCCGGCAATGTCAGCCGGAAGCCGAGCTTTGCGCCCTCGTCCCGCAAGGCTGGCTTTGCCTGGACGGTCTTCATCACGTCCTCCGAAATCGTCGCAGTCACCGCGCTCATTGCTTGAGCGCCCCGAACGTCAGCCCGCGCACCAGATGACGCTGGATGGCGATGCCCATGATGACCGGCGGCACCGCGGCGATCAGACCGAGCGCGGCCTTGGCGCCATAGAGCTGTCCGGTCATCGAGGAGGAGAGCGACGCCATGTAGACGGGAACCGTCACCCATTCGCGCGTCGTCAGAAGCAGCGCGATCAGATAGTCCGACCAGTTAAGGATGAAGACAAACAGCGCGGCGCTGGCCAGCGGCGCGCGCATCATCGGTAGTGTGATGCGGGTGAAGACTCGCAACCGCGAACAGCCCTCGACCAGTGCTGCCTCCTCGATCTCGCGCGGCATGTCGTCGAAGAAGGTCTTCATCAGCCAGAAGGCAAAAGGCAGCGTGACGATGCCGTAGATCAGCGACAGCCCCCACCAGCTGTCGGTGAAGTTGAGGAAGGCCCACATGATCATCACCGGGGTCATGACCGCCATGGGCGGAAACAGGCGAAGCTGGATCAGTGCCAGCGGCAGGTTCTGGCCCGAGCCGAAGCGCGATAGCCCGTAGGCCGCTGCAGTGCCCGCTGACATGGCGATCGCCGTCCCGAATACCGCCGACAGCAGCGACGACAGGATCGGCTTCAGGGCGGTGCGGTCGAGCGCGACGATCAAATTGTTGGTCGATTCACCGAAGACGAAGCGGAAATTGCTGAGTGTCGGGTTCTTCGGCCACCAGGTCAGGTCAGCGCCGGTCGCCGACCATTCGGCGATCGGCTTGAAGGCCATCGACACCATCCACAGGATCGGAACCAGCGTCACCGCCATTGCCGCTGATATTGCGGCATAGCGGAATATCTCGAAGGGAATTGAACGCTTCATCTTGCAGCTTTGCTGGTACCATCGTTTGCGGAGGGGAAGAGCAACTCTTCCCCTCCCTTGGCGCGATCCTGGGAGGATCAGCTGATCGGATCGAGAACGGTGGGCCATGCCTCCTTGTTGGTCTTGATGGCTTCGAGAAGCTTCTCCTCGCCGGTCCGGCGCGCGATCTTCTTCCACTCGGCCTCGGTGTCGGCCATCGCCTGCTCGGCGGTCTTTGCCTTGGTCAACGCGGCGACGAGGTTCTCGTCCAGCGCATTGTGGAAGGCGGTGGCACCGGGGTAGTTGATGGTCGGCACGGTGCGGGCGACCGTCTCGCGCACCACATCCATGTGGTAGGCGTGGTAGGTCTGGCGGACCAGCGGGTCGGAGAAATCCGACAGGCGGAACGGATCGAAATAGCCACCCGGATTGGCGGTCATCCAGGCGTAGATGCGGCTCGATCCGAGCCATTGCAGGAACAGGTAGCAGGCCTCCGGATTCTTGGCCTGCGAGGAGACCGAAGCCGACAGATTGAGCCAAAGCACCGAACGGCTGATCAGCTTGCCGTCGATCTCGCGGCCCGGCGGCAGCATCGAGCCGATCTTGCCGGTTACAGCTGAATCCTTGTTGCCGGCATTGTCGAGGAATTTCGGCAGGTTGGAGAAGGCGCAGGTCATGGCGGCACCGCCCTTGGCAAAATTGCCGTACTGTTCCGGCCAGCCCCACGAGATCGCATCCGGGGAATGGTGGACCAGCGATGCAATGTACTCGTTGGTCGCCGCGATACCTTGCTCGGAATTGATCAGCGCCTTGCCGGTGTCGTCGAACAGGAACTGATTTGGCGAAGCCATTGAGACATAACGCTGGTACCAGTTGGTGTAGCCCCAACCCTGGTTGCGCAGATCGGTCGAGCCGAACAGGCCCTTGTCCGGGCGCTGGAAGAAGGCCGCGATCTCGTCATGCTGCTTCCAGGTCTTCGGCGGCGCCAACTCGTAGCCATGCTTGTCGGAGAAGGCTTTCTTCTCGGCCGCGTCGCCGAACAGATCGGTGCGGTAGACCCAGGTCTGGAAATCGCCATCCAGCGAAACGCCATAGGTCGAGCCGCGATACTGGTTGAGCAGCGACACGCCCTTGGCGCCGTTGACATAGCCGCGCTCGGGGTCGTCCCATTCCGGCTTATGCTGGGCGACGAAGTCGTCGAGCTTCAGGATGCCGCCGGTTTCGGCTAGGTCACCGAGGCGGTTCCATTCGACCGCGTAGATATCATAGGCCCCACCCTTGGTGGAGATGTCCTGCATCGTCTTGGTGAATTCCTGGCCATTCGGCACGCCGACGATCTCGAGCGGAATGCCGGTTTCCTTTTCCCACAGATCCTTGATCGAAGGCGCGCCGGCGGGAAACGGCTGCGTCAGCTGGCCGATCGAGCCGTCGGACAGGCCGAGCACAATCTTGGCCGGCGCCTTGCCGGCACCCTTCATCGCCTTGGCCGCCTCGATGGCGCGGCCTTCCGGCGTATCTGGGCCATACTGATAGCGCTCCGAGCCGTCGAAGCCCGTGGGGCCGCCGATCATGCCCGGCGCGAGTGCGTCGGCGGCGTAGGCGCGGCTGGGACGGATGAATTTTGGCGCGATACCTGCTGCGGCAACAAGCACTGCCGCCTTTCCACCGGACGCCAGCAAACGGCGCCGCGACATGCGGATTAAATTCGACATTGGAAATCCTCCCTCGGGCCTTGTTCCTCCATGGCCCTCGTGATGGATATTGACGGCACTGGGATAAGGCTGTCAACATCATAAATAATCAAAACACGTCATAACATCGCAATCGAGGAGGAAAAATGCATTCTGCTGAGATCACCATACAGCATCCGATGCTTGCATTTGAGGGAATCATGCACCACGCCAGCAAGTTGTGGTCCGCCCAGGCGATTTGGTGTAGCGCGCCGGCTTGCGCATCGGCTAAGGCCGGATACATCATTTCCCATCAGAATCGCGGATGGCAATGAAATCATCGTCCGGCATCCGTCCGTTAAAATCCGTGATTTTGATGCGCCCGTAGCGCCCTAGCATGAGGTGATCGACTGTGCGGTCCACGCTGACAGACATAGCCCGGGAAGCCGGTGTTTCAGCCGCCACGGTCGACCGTGTGCTCAACAACCGCGCCGGCGTCAGGGCGCGCACCCGCGAAGTCGTGCTCGAAACGGCGCAGCGGTTAGGCTACATCGCCGAAAATTCGAACAGCCCGAACTCACGTACGGCGCTGCCCGGCGATGTCATGCGGCTCGACTTCGCGCTGCCCGCCGGCACCAATTCCTTCATCAAGATGCTGCACCGGCATATCGAAGCGCAGGCGCAGGCGCGGCCCGATCTCGACGTGCGCGTCGCCACGATTGAAGGCTTCAATCCCGACCGGCTCGCCCGCCTGCTGCAGGACTTGCATGGCCAGACGCAAGGCGTCGGCGTCATTGCGCTCGACCATCCGACCGTCCGCGAAGCGATCCGCTCGCTGTCGGCCAGCGGCGTCAAGGTCGTCACCATCGCGTCCGACATCCTGCACGTGCCGAGGGTTGCCTATATCGGCATCGACAATCGTGCCGCCGGCCGCCTCGCCGGCTATCTGCTCAACCGCTTCATGGGCACTGATCGTCCGGGCAAGGTCGCGTTGTTCGCCGGCTCGCTCTCCTATCGCGGCCACGAGGAGCGCGAGATGGGCTTCCGCCACATCCTGACGGAGGAATCGCCCAATTTGCAGATCGTCGAGATGCGCGAAATGCTCGACGACCGGGAAAAGGCCTATTCAGAGGCCTCCGCGCTGCTGGACCGGCATCCGGATCTGGCCGCGATCTACAATGTCGGCGCCGGCAACACCGGCATCGCCAGGGCGCTGAAGGAGCGCGGGCGCGCGCTATCGACCGTGTTTCTCGGCCACGAGGTGACGGAAGGCACCAAAGAGCTTCTACTCGACGGAACGCTCGACGCGGTCATCGACCAGAACCCGCGCGTCGAGGCCCGCGAAGCACTGAACACTTTGAGCCACGCGGTCAGGGGCTTGCCTTACGAACTGCACCAGCCGCGCTTGCAGGTGATCTTCAGGGAAAGCATCCCGGAGATCTGAACGGAACCTCAGGGATGAGAGAGAGGCCGCGCGGGCTGGCGCAGCCCCGCAGCATTTTCAACTAAGTCTACTGGACGGCGGCGACTTCCGTATAAGCACCATCGACAAAGCTCTTGTCGACCCATTTGCTATAATCGATCGAGCCTTTCAAAAGCCCGGCGCCGGCCATGAACTTCTCCTCGCCCTTGAGCGCCGCGATCGCATCGTCGGTGAGCTTCGGATCCTGGTAGAACAGGCCCTGGCTGTAGGTCTTGCGGACGGATTTTTCCGACGATTTGGTCGCCTCGACGAAGGTCTTGATCGTCTCGTCGGGATGCGCGTCGGCCCAGCGCGAAATCTCGATATCGACCTTCAGCAGCCGCTTGACGAGATCGGGGTATTTCGCCGCGAAGGCGCCGTTGACGGAGATGACGTTCGGCACGTTCCATTCCGGACGCGTGCTGGTGTCGTAGAGCACGCGGGCCTCGCCGGTGTCGACCAGCTTGGCCGCCGTCGAGTCAGTCTCGACAATGGCATCGATGTCATCGCGCAGCAGTGCGGGCCCTGACGCCTCGAAGGGTAGGTTCAGCCCTTCGATGTCGCTGGTCGTCAGGCCGACGCTGTTCAGCGCCTTGCTGAAATTCGAATGCCGTACCGTGCCGGTGAGATAAGCGACCTTCTTGCCCTTCAGATCCTGCAGCGTCTTTAGCGGCGAGTCGGTCTTGACGATGATGGAGGAGCCGCCTGCCTTCACATAGCTCGACACGCCGATGAGCTTGACGTCGGCGCCGGACGCGGCGACGCGCAGCGCTGGATTGTTCCCGGTATAGGTGACCTCGATCGCTCCGGTCGCCAATGCGGTGGTCGCCTCCGAGCCGCCGTTGAAGGTAACCAGTTCGACCTTGATGCCGTCCTTGGCGAATTCCTTTTCCCACCAGCCATGCTGCTGGGCGAGGATGAATTTGAGATGCCCCGGTGCGGTGCTGCCGATGCGGATGACTTCAGGCTTGTCCTGCGCGAAGGCGGGAGCGACAACGACAGAGCCGCCGACGGCCGCGGCTATGGCGCCCTGCAAGAGCAATCGGCGTAATGCACTGAAAGATATCCTGGGCATCTGAAATTCCTTCCTGATTGGCATGAACTGCTTGGTTGGTTCAAATCATTGAGGCTTCCGACTGGCCTTTCCAGGCGGTTGCCCAGCGTTCGAACCAGACGAGCAGGTAGTTGACGACGAGGCCGATGACGGTGAGCGTCAGGATGCCGGCATACATGTCGGCCGTTTCCATCATCAGTTGCGAGTTCTGGATGAGAAAGCCGAGACCGGATTTGGCGGCCAGCATCTCGGCGCCGATCACCGCGAACAGCGAGGATTTCACGCCGAGCCGCGCGCCGGCGACGATCGAGGGAATGCTGGCCGGCAGGATGATTTTCCTGAACATGTCGAAGTCGGACGTGCCCATCGAGCGCGCCGCCTTGATCAGCAGCGGATCGACCGACTTGACGCCGCTGATCGTGTTGACGAGGAGGAAGAACACCGATGAGTAGAAGGTGATCGCCACCTTCGATTCCTCGCCGATACCGAGCAGAAGGATGAACACCGGCAGCAGCGCGAACTGCGAAGTGTTGCGCAGCGTCTGCACCAGCAGATCGGAGACCTTCTCGAACAGCGAATAGCGCCCCATCAGCAGGCCGAGCGGGATGGCAACGACCACGCCCAGCGCGAAACCAATGGCCGCGCGTTGCAGGCTGATACCGATATGCTCGACCAGCACGCCCGAGGCGAGCAGATCCCACCACGCGACCAGCACCTCACTCAGCGGCGGGAAGAAGATGCGGTTCAGCCAGCCGAGCCGTGGCGCGATCTCCCAGGTGAGAAAGAACAGGCCAAGCAGCGGCAGGCCGTAGATGAACGTGCCGAAGCCGGCTCCTCTCCTGCGCCTGACGGCCGGGGTAGCGCTGCGGGCCTTGATTGCCGGGACCCTGGCGGCGGCCACCGCTTCACCGGCTCCGGCAAACGGATGAAAGCCGCCGGCAGGGCCGAACTTTTCGGTCAGATAGGCCATGCCAAACTCCTCAGTGGCTGAACGCCGGCGACAGCGTCCAGTCCTTTTGCGCCTTGTTGACTTCGTCGCGCAGCACTTCCCAGACGCGGGCGCGGTGATTGTTGAAGGCCGCACTTGCGCGGATATCGCCGTCGCGCGGCCGCGGCAGGTCGATGTCGATGATCTCCTTCACCGTGCCCGGGCGTGCTGTCATGACGACGACCCGATCGGCCAGGAAAATCGCCTCGTCGATCGAATGGGTGACGAAGATCACGGTGGTCTTGATCTTGCCCCAGATCCTGAGCAGCTCGCCTTGCAATATCTCGCGCGTCTGCTGATCGAGGGCGGCGAACGGCTCGTCCATCAACAGCACTTCCGGATTGCTGGCGAGTGCCCGGGCGATCGCCACGCGCTGCTGCATGCCGCCGGAAAGCTGGTTGGGGAAGCGGTCCTCGAAACCGGCAAGGCCGAACAGCGACAGAAGATGGCGGGCCGTGGCGGTGCGCTCCGATTTGGGCACGCCGCGCACTTCCAGCGCATATTCGATATTGGACAGCGCCGTGCGCCACGGAAACAGCGCATATTGCTGGAACACATAGCCGGTCTTCGGGTCCGGCCTGGTGATCCGCCTGCCATCGAGCTGGACACCGCCACTGGTCGCCGACGTAAGCCCGCCGATGATATCGAGCAGCACCGATTTGCCCGAGCCGCTCGGCCCGACCAGCGTGATGAACTCGCCCTTGCGTATGGCGAGATCGATGCCGTCGAGCACGGTGACGCGGTCGGTCGTCTCGCCATCGACGGTGATGGATTGTCCCGGCTTGAGCCGAAAAGTCTTCTTGATGTCACTGACGACGATGCGGTCCATGTCTGTCTCCGATCGTTTCACTGCGCCACGCGGATGCGGTGCGTCGGGTCGAATTGCGAGCCGCCAGCCTTGCCCCGCCTCCAGCCGAGCGCGCGGGCATAGCCGCCGAACAAATGACGTGCCTCGACCTCCGCCTCGCTGATGCCGGTCGGACCTTCGGCGACCTCGGCCACGTAGAGCGCATCGGTCGGGCAGTAGATCTCGCAGAGAAAGCAGGTCTGGCAGTCTTCCTGCCGCGCGACCACCGGCACGCCGCCCGTCGCGTCGAAGACATTGGCCGGGCAGACCTTGACGCAGATGTCGCATTCGACGCACCGCGTGGCCGAGACGATCTCGATCATGACGCCAGCTCCGCCAACCGTTCGGGCGCCCCAGCGATACGGAAATCATCAACGCCGGTGATCACCAGCCGGTGCGCGAAGGCGGGGTTCTTGCCCGGCAGATCGGTGCGGCGATGCATGCCGCGGCTCTCGTTGCGATAACGTGCGGCAGCGATCGACCAGCGCCCGGCGGCAGCAATCGACGCGGCTTCGCGCGTGCGGATCCGCTCCAGTCCCTCGCCTTGCAGGTGATCGCGCACGTCGCGCCACAGCGTCTCAAGCCGCTCGCCGCTCTTTTCCAGGCCGGTGTCGCTGCGGAAGAAATTCTTGTCGAGCGGTGTGACCTCATTGCGCACGGCTTCTATCACCTCGCCTGCGGAAACATCGGCACGCGGCGAAGCCGCCGGCCGCAGACCGGCCTGGCCGAGCGGCTGCACCTCGCTGCGGAACGCCTTGCCGCCGCGGCGCCTGGCGTGGGTCGAGGCACCCTTGCCCGCCCACCAGCCGCTGGCCAGCGCCCAAGACGAGTTGACGGCACCGCCGCCCGACACCGCACCGGTCATGATCTCGCGGCTGGCCGCATCGCCGGCAGCGTACAGGCCGGGCACGCCGGTGGCGCAGTCGTCGGAGACGATGTCGATGCCGCCGGTGCCGCGCACCGTGCCTTCGGCGCGCAGCGTGATGCGGAACAGATCGTTGAAGGGGTCGATGCCGGCGCGGTCATAGGGCACGAAGCAATTCGGCTGTCCCTGGCGCAGCCAACCCTGCAGCGCGGGTTCGGCCTGATCGAGCCGTGCATAGACCGGCCCCTCGATCAGCGCACGCGCCACTTCCTCCTCACGGTCGCCGATGCCGTTGCGGAGCGGCTCGCCGGTCGGGCCGAGGATGGGCGAACCGTCCTCGCGGTGGAACGAGGCCCAGCGGAACGGCAGGCCCTTGTTCAGCGACGAGCCATGCGGCGCCAGCGTGTATTTGCCGGTGAACTCCATGCCCGACAGGCTGGCGCCGGCTTCCGCAGCCATCAGATAGCCGTCACCGGTCAGCCCGGTCGAGCCGAGGATGCGTTCGCGGAAGGCGCAGCCGCCGGTTGCCAGCACGACCGCCCTGGCATCGACGCGCCAGTCGCGCTCGACCTGGCGGCCGACCCCAGCCGCACCGACGATCGCATCGCCGTCGGACAGGAGTTCGAGCGCCGGATGATGATCGAGCACGGTGACGCCGGCCAGAAGCACCCGGCGGCGCATGAAGCGCATATAGTCCGGCCCGCGCAGATTGGCGATGTAGAGCCGCCCGTCATCCTCGCTCGGAAACGGATAGCCCCACTCAGAAAGTTGCAGCAGGTTGCGGTAGGCGGTGTCGACGCAGCGCAGCATCCAGCGCTGGTCGGCGAGTTCGCCGGTGCGCTGCCAGCGCCGCTCGACCACCGCATGCCTGTTGTCGCCCGGCGGCACGCACCAGGTGCCGGTGTTCGACGGCGCCGTGGCGCCGCTGGTGCCGAGATAACCCTTGTCGGCCAACACCACGGTCGCACCGTTCTCAGCCGCGGCGACCGCCGCCCAGGCGGCCGACGGACCACCGCCCAGCACCAGCACATCGGCTGCGAGGTGCAGCCTTTCGGGAGCGGATCGGACGGCTCTGGCAGTCTTCGGCATGATCACTCACGGAAAGGGGAATTGGTGGCCGGCCGAGGGCGGCAGGTCGGGCTTTCAGGCCACCCTGGAGAACCAGACCGGCTCGTTGCCGGCGCTCCACTTGATGTTGCAGCCGATCGACGGCACCTGGTCGGCGGCCGGCGTTTCGCCCTTCAGCACCGCGTCGACGGCGGTGCGCAGATCAGCACCCGTCACCGGCCTGCCATTGCCCGGCCGCGCATCGTCGAACTGGCCGTGATAGGCGAGCCGCCGGTCGGCCGCGAACAGGAAGAAATCGGGCGTGCAAGCCGCTCCATAGGCTTTCGCCGTCTGCTGTGAAGCGTCCTTGAGATAGGGGAAGCCATAGCCGAATTTCTCCGCCTCCTCGCCGATCCGGGCCAGCGTCTCCTCGGGATGCGCCTCATGGTCGTTGGCGTTGATCGCCACCACCTGCAGCCCCTTGTCGGCATAGTCGTTGGCGAACGCCGCGAGAGCCTCGCGGATCAGCACGACGAACGGGCAGCGGTTGGAGATGAAGGCAACGAGCAGCGCCGGCTTGGCGTCGAAATCGGCGAGCCGATGCAGCGCGCCGTTGGCATCCGGCAGCAGGAAATCGGCGGCACTGGTGCCGAGATCGATAGGATTGGAGTTGGTTTTCGGCATCGATGCTCTCCCTTTGGGCGTCTGGCATTGCGGCATTCTCACCTTGTTAGGCTTGGTCGCGAATGCCACGGCGTCTAAATTCACTTAATCTATGAATTTAGTAGAATTATAGGCTGGAGAGGCCGTTCGCGGTCAAGCGGGCGGACTAGAATATCATGCCAATGTTTGTGCCGGCCCGGCAACTTTGTTCGGCCGGCAAGCGCCTCTGAGAAAACAGTGCGCCGGCCGAGAAGTGGCAGTGAATCAGAGGTCCGGCTGGATTAAGCGGCCATGTGGAGACTCAGATCAGGCCGGCATCATCAAATTAGCGGCGTTCCTCAATCCGCGTCCGCGACCTCTGGATACAGCGCCTGCGCCAGGTCGCGGATCGCGTCGGCGGTGCGTGGGCCGAAGCCGATCATGTAGGCGCCGTCCAGCACGATCAGCGTCTTTGTCTTCGCCGCCGGCGTGGCGCTCAGCGCGCGTGTGCCGAACACCTGCTCGGCGGTCGGGCCGCCCTTGCCGTCGCTCATCATCAGGATGACATCGGGCGCCATTTCGACCAGCTTCTCCTCCGACGCCGGCTTGTAGCCCTTCACGACAGCCATCGGATTGATGCCGCCGGCATAACGGATGATCGCATCGGCCGCCGTGCCGGCGCCGGCCGCGCTGAGCCGCACGAGGCCGTGGAAGAACACCACCTTCTTGCGGCGCTCGGCCGGTATTTTTGCGGTGAGATCGGCGGCTGCCCGCAAGGCATGGAGCACGCGCCTTGAAACCTCCCTGCCCTTGTCCTCAAGGCGAAGCGCTGCGGCGATCAGGGTAATCTTGCGCTCGATGCCTTGTGGACTGTTGTCTTCCGGCACGAAGACGACGGGGATCGCCAGCGACTTCAGCACCTCGACGGCCTCCGGCGGCCCGCTGTCTTCGGCCGCCAGGATCAGATCGGGACGAAGCCCGACCAGACCCTCAACCGAGAGCTGGCGCCGATAGCCGACATTGGGCTTTTGCGCGACGGAAGCGGGATATTTGCTGCCGCGATCGACCGCAATGATCCGCTCGCCGGCGCCCAGCGCATCGACGATTTCGGTAACGTCGGAACCGAGCGTCAGGATCCTGGTTGCCGGACCGGTCGCGACTGTCCGCCCTGATGCATCGACGACCGTCTCGGCGGCCAGCGCCTTGAACCCACAAGACGGCGCAAGAACAGAAAACGCCAACAGCAGCACCGCCATACTGCCCGGCCGAAACCAGCGCATTTGCCCGCACCCGCTATCACTGCCGACCATGCCATTTCGCTCCTGTGGTTAAAAATCCTGGAAGATGGTCGTGGCCTATAAAATTAAAGTTGACTAATGTCATCATGTTTCAATAAGTAGCCCTGCCCGACCGCCGGTCGAGGCATCTCCATCATGCCAGCCAGGGCCGACGGCCGCCGCCAGCAATCTTGCTTTTTCCGGGGGCGGCATCGCTATGAGACTGACAAGCAACAAGACCTTGATGGCGAGCACCGCGCTCGCCTTCGGACTCGGCCTGTGTGCCGCGCCGCCCGCCGCCGCGCAGGAGGAGCAGAAGCAAGGCGCCGCCGCCAAGGCCGACCGTCCGCCCAAGCCCTCCCAGGCCGAAGCGAACGAGCCGACCGTGCTCGATCTGATCACCATTTCGGCGACGATGATCAAGACGGCTGTCATCGACTCGATGGCAGCAATCAGTGCCGTCGATCAGGAAGAGCTCGAGCGCATCCAGCCCGACACCGCCGCCGACATCTTTCGCACCACCCCCGGCGTTGCCGCCTCGATGAACGGCGACGATCCGGCGACCGCCATAAACATTCGCGGACTGCAGCAGTATGGCCGCGTGGTGGTGACGCTCGACGGCGCCCGCCAGGACTACTGGCGCGTCGGCCACGGCTCGGGCTCGTTCTATGTCGAGCCCGAATTGATCAAGGATGCGACAGTCATTCGCGGCCCGGTCTCGAATGCCTATGGCTCGGGCGGCATCGGCGGCGTCGTCTCCTTCGAAACCAAGGATGCCGGCGATTTCCTCAAGCAGGAGGAACGCTGGGCGCTGAGCGAGAAGCTCGGTTATGAGAGCAATGGCGACGGCTTCACCACCAGCACCACCGGTGCCTACCGCTTCAGCGACGACGCCGACATCATCGGCAATCTCATCTATCGCGACCGCGACAGCTACACCGACGGCAATGGCGACACGGTGCCGTGGACCGGCGAGCGCATCACCAGTGGCTATATGAAGGCAACGCTGCGGCCGGCCGACGGTCACGAGCTGAAGCTTGGCGCCATCCTGCAGCGCTACAGCGACCAGATCACCGGATCGAGCGGCTCGACCTCGCCGACGCTCAGCCGTTACGACACCGACACAACCAATCAGACCTACACGGCCGCCTACACCTGGAAGCCGGACGACAACGAGCTGATCGACTTCAGTGCCAATGCCTACCACAACCGCACGCGCGCCGAGCAGACACAGGTCTGGCCGACTTCCGCGATCGGCAACTTCCGCTACTATGACGTCGCCACGACGGGCTTCAACGTGAAGAACTCCTCGCGCTTCGACGCCTGGGAGATGGCACATACGCTCACCTACGGGCTCGACTACTACTATCTGGAAGCCTCGTCGGAAGCCGCACATTTCGGCGCCGGCGAACAACAGGGCTATGGCGGCTTCCTGCAATGGCAGGGCGACTATGATAACTGGCTGCAGCTCATCGCCGCCATGCGCTATGACGGCTACCAGCTCGACGGTGAGACAAAGACCGTGCCGCCGGAGGAAGCCTCGATGTCGGGCGACCGCTGGTCGCCGCGCCTCACCGTAGGCGTCACGCCGCTCGAAGGCTTCCAGCTCTATGGCACCTATTCCGAAGGCTACCGGGCACCGGGCCTGCAGGACGTCTATCGCGGCGGCGGTGCGCACGGCTCTGGCGACACCTACGTGCCCAATTTGCTTCTTCAGCCCGAAACGGCGAGGAACTGGGAAGCCGGCGTCAATTTGAAATATGACGACATACTGGCCGCTGGCGACCTGTTTCGTGCCAAGGTCAACGTCTTCCACACCGATGTCGAGGATTACATCGAAGTCGACCTGCGCCCCGACGTAACGCGCACGGCGATCAATATCGGCGACGCCCGGCTGAAAGGCATCGAGGCTGAGGCGGTCTATGACTATGGCTGGGGTTTCGTGAACCTTGCCGGCGCCCTCATCGACGCCAAGGTCGTCAGCGGCGTTTACTCCGGCCAGGCGCTGACCAACACGCCGCTCGACCGCTTCTCGGCAACACTCGGCTTCAGGATGCTCGAAGACCAGCTCACCGTCGGCGCGCAATATCTCAGCGTCGGCAAGATCACGCGCACCAACCGCACCCAGCCGAACGAGCCGACAATCGTCGATGACGGCTTCGATCTGATCAACGTCTTTGCCAACTGGCGGATCAACGACCACGCCAAGCTCGATTTCGCTGTCGATAACGTCTTTGACACCGCCTACACCGACCCGCAAAGCGCATGGTCGACGTCGGCGGCGACGGAACAGGGCAAGGGCCGCACCTTCAAGGTGGCGCTGACCGGCAGGATCGGAGGTTGAGCGTGAGCGAAGCATCGGCAAGCGGACTGGCCTGCGAAGCGCGTCTGAACCTGCGCAACCTGCCGCTTTACATCGACCGTATCAGCGACCGGCTGCAGAGTTTCGATGCCGATGCCTCGCAAGAGGGGCAGCGGCTTGACTTCCGCTTCGCCTTCGGCGGCGCTTCCTTCGACATGGAGCGGCTGGTGATGCGGGCCAATGCCGCCGACCGCGACGGCCTTGCCCGCATCAAGGACCTGCTGGCCACCGCGGTCCAGGTCTATGCTAGGGAAGAAAACCCGGAGATCGTCTGGACCGGCGATCTCGCCGGGGAAACCCGTCTCGCCCAGTTCCGCGAGATGGTGGTCACCCATGTCGGCGATCTCACACCGCACATGCGCCGCATCCGCTTCGCTGGCGAGGATCTTTCTCGTTTTGCGAAATTCGGCGGCATGCATATTCGCATGCTGTTCCCGACCAGCGAAGTGCCCGATCCGCTCTGGCCCATGCTCGGCAGCAATGGCCTGCCGGTCTGGCCTTCGGACGACAGGCGTCCAGCGGCGCGCGTCTACACCATCCGCACGCTCGATATGGCCAACGGCGTCATCGACGTCGACTTCCTCGTCCATCCCGGCGAAAGCATCGGCGCTGCGTGGGCCATACAAGCGGCACCCGGCATGAAGGTTGGCATCATGGGGCCGGTCGGCCGCCCGGTGCGGCCGGCATCATGGTATCTCATGGGCGCCGACGAAACCGGCCTGCCGGCGTTGGCGCGACTTCTGGAGACGCTCCCCACCGAGACCAAGGGCGTGGCCTTCGTCGAGATCGCCGACGATGGCGAACGACAGGAGATCGACAACGCCACAGGCATTGAGCTGCACTGGCTGACACGGGACGGCGTTGCGGCCGGGCTCAGTGACAGGTTGGCGGATGCTGTCCAGTCGGTTGAATGGCCGCAGACCGGCTCGGCCTTCGGCTGGTTCGCGGCGGAAGCCGCCGCCGCCAAGATCGTTCGTGAACATTGGCGCGGTCAGCTTTCACTCGGCCGCGACCAGACGTTGGCCGCGGCCTATTGGCGCCGAGGTGCCGCCGGATTGATGGCCGGCTAGGTCAGGCTCACTATCGCTTGCCCATCCTCGTCGATGTCGATGGCGATCCGGTCGCCGGATACAATGCCCGACGTGTCGCAAACGACCAGCGGCATGCGGATGTCGTAGAGGAATTCGGCGACGATGGCGCCGACGGCAAGGATTGGGTCCGGCCGCTCCAGGATGATGCCGGCCGGCGCCGTACCCTTGCGGATCGCCTCGGCAAGTACCGACGAGGTGGACGACGAGCCTCGCCCACTCGCCATGACCAGGATCCGGTCGGCGACATTGCCGCCCAGAGCCGGGTGCGAATGGTCAATGATATCGCCCGTCTCGGCATCGACGCCGCCCCAGAAGCTGAGCGCTTGCGACAGCACCAGCGCTGAGCCTTGCGCCCTGCCGGCAAGCTGGAAAATGCCAGTTCTGTCCAGCGCTCGCCTGTCCTGCTCGCTCATCGCGTGCCCCGTACGACATGGCCGCCCGCGGCCGAGCGGATGCAGTCTTCCATGTCCCCGAACGCCACCGACACGCCGATATTGCCCGGTGCGTAATGCGCCCATTTACCGGAATTGGTCATCACCGCGCCATCGAGGCGCTCAAGGATCGACGTGACATAAGTGCAGGTGTCGGCGACCGGAATCAGGCCGAACGCGCCCATGCCAGCCAGAGCGCCCTCGTCCTGAAGCCGCGTCAGCGTCGCGCGCCCGGTGTTGACATAGATCGGGATGCCCCTGCCCGGCGCCACCTCGCGCAGCATCGGCAGCAGGCGCATCCACTCGTCGTGCGAGAAATGCGGCGTGCCTAACGAGACGGCCGCAAGCGGCGCGCCGTCGGGGACGCTCGACAGCTTGGCCAGCGCATTGTCGATGTCGGCGCGAGAGATCCGGATCGTCTCCTCCGGCGCCAGGCCATGCAGTGCCTCGTCGAGCGTCTGCGCCTCCGGCGTGATGCCGACGGCATGGAACAACGCCACGGCTCCGGTCGTTGCCGCCGCCGCGCCAAGCGCCTTCAACTGATCCTCGTCGCGGGGCTGCGGCAGGCCCGATATGACCGGGATGCGATCGCCGCTCCTTTGCCCGACAAGTAGTCCCACACCCACGAACAGCGCGTCGCTCGGCTCGATACTGCCAGTCAGCTCGAACAGGATCTGGCCGCGTCGATTATCGCTCAGATGCAGTCCCCAGGCCGGCGCGCGCCCGGTCATCGCGCAGCACAAGTCGATGAAATCGCCATAGCGGTTGGTCCGCGCTCCAATCACCGAATTGGCAAAGACGATGGCGTTGGACTCGCCCCAGGCGATCTGCTCGCCAAGGGCCGGCCGGAACCGCGTCTGATAGGGCGCGCAGGTGAAGGTCGCCTGGCAACCGAGTTCCAGATGCGCCTTCATCAAACGGCGTGCCGGCGCCTCTTGTGACGGCGGCATCTTCACCAGTCCGGGATGGATGAGGTCGAACGAGCCGACATTCAGCGTCGTCGGGACCCGAACGTGGCCGCCGCCCTCGATCAGCCTTTCGACGAAATCGAGGCTGGCCTGGCCGTGATACAGGCAGCCATCGATATGAGCACCGGCAATGTCTAACAGCTCGCGCGCACCGACCGCCTTCGAAAAGGCGACTAGGATCTTCATCGCGGCGGCCACGGCCGGGCCCTGCTCGCCCTGCAGCATCGACTGGTCGCCCGCATTCAGCTCAAGCATCATCAGGTATTTCGCTTTTCCGCATTGTGCCCGACCATGCTCTCACTGATTGCGGTCCGCCTGGCAAGATCAGTTCGCGGCGATCAGCACCGTACTCTCCGGCGACCAGCGCAGCACCACCTCTTGTCCTTCCGCCAACCTTTCAATGCCTGTGTTCTGCACGATGACCTTGAGCGTTTGCCCGTCGCGTTCGACGAAATAGGTGCTGTTGTTGCCGGCGAAGATGCGTTTGGAGATTTGGCCACGGAGCACATTGGCGTTCGGATCAGACGTTCCGGAATCGGTGGCAATGCGGATGCGTTCGGGCCGAACCGCGCAGCTAGCTTTGGCGCCGGCGGCAAGCGTCGCGCCTGCCCCGGCGGCAATCGCGGTGCCATCGACCAAGCGGATACCGGTACCGGTGGTGTCGCCGCGCAAGATGTTGGCGTCGCCTAGGAAGGTGGCGGCGAACTCGCTCTTCGGCCTGTCGTAGATCTCCTCGGGCGGTCCCTCCTGTACCAACCGGCCGTCGCGCAAGATGCCGATACGGTCGCTCATCGTCAGCGCCTCCTCCTGGTCGTGGGTGACGAAGATGGTGGTGATGCCGATCTCGCGCTGGATACGCTTCAGTTCTATCTGCATATCGACCCGCAGCGCCTTGTCGAGCGCGCCGAGCGGCTCGTCGAGCAAAAGCACACGCGGCTTGGTGACGATGGCGCGGGCCAGCGCGACCCGCTGGCGCTGGCCGCCGGACAGCTGATGCGGCCGGCGGCCACCGAGCTTGCCGAGCTGCACCAGGTCGAGCGCGCGCTGCACCTCGCTGGCGATAATTGCCTTGGCCTCGCCACGCACCGACAGGCCGAAGGCGACATTGTCGGCAACGCTCATATTGGGAAACAGCGCATAGTTCTGGAACACCATGCCGATGCGCCGCTTCTCGACCGGCACCCGCTCGACGCTCTCGCCGCCAATGGCGATGCGGCCGGAGTCGGGAAAATCGAAGCCGGCGATCTGGCGCAAGAGCGTGGTCTTGCCGCTGCCCGACGGCCCGAGCAGCGCATAGAAGCCACCGTCGGCGAAGTCGATGGAGACGTCGTCCAGCGCCTTGTGCGCGCCGAAACTGCGCGACAAATTCGATACCTGCACGCCGGCCATTATTTTTCTCCGCCGAATTTGAAGAACCGTGCCGTGAGCAGCATCAGCGCCATCGAGACGACGATGATGATCGTCGAGACCGCGTTGATCTCGGGCGTGAAACCCTTGCGGATCGCGGCGTAGATTTCGACCGGCAGCGTCGTCTGGCCCGGCGTCGACAGGAAGTAGGACACCACGAACTGGTCGAACGACACAGCGAAGGCGAACAGCCCGCCGGCGATGACCCCCGGCATGATCCACGGCAGCGTCACGCGCGAAGTTACCTGCCATTGGTTGGCGCCGAGCGACCGCGCCGCCTCTTCGAGTTCCGGTGCAAACGTCTGCAGCCGGGCCGAGACGACGACGATCACATAGGGCAGCGCCAGCGCCACATGGCCGAGCAGGATTGCAAACAGACCCCGCCCGATACCAACGCCGAAGAAGAAGATCAGCATCGCCGTGCCGGTGATCAGCCACGGAATGGCGATCGGCGGAAACAGCAGCGCTTGCAGGAATTTCTTGCCGCGAAATTCGTAGCGGAAAAGCGCTAGCGACGCCGCCGAGCCGAGCACGACGCAGATGATGGTGGTGATGATCGCAATTTCGAGGCTGTTCCAGGTGGCCGAGATCAACTGATCATTCTGCCACAACGAGGCGTACCACTCTTTCGTCCATTCGAACGGCAGTTGATAGAAGGGCGAGACGTTGAACGACATCAGCGCCATGATGATGATCGGGAGGTAGAGGAAGGCGAGCAGCACCCAGATGTAGAGCCGGCCGAGCCATTCCAGGATACGGGTCGTTGCCATCACGCAGCCCTCCGCAGCACCGGCGACGCCAATGCCAGGATGACCAGCACGACGGCCAACAGGATGAAGGAGAGTGCTGCACCCAGCGGCCAGTTGAAGACGGCAACGAACTGGTCCTCGATGACCGTGCCGTAGAAGGTGCCGGTGCGCCCGCCTAGGATACGCGGCTCCATGAACGAGCCGACGACGGGCACGAAGATCAGCGCCGCTCCGGCGACCAGCCCCGGCATGGACAGCGGGATGATCACCCATCTCAGCATTTGCAGCCGCGAGGCGCCGAGCGAGCGCCCTGCCTCGATCAGCGAGTCATCGATGGCCTGCAGCGTGAGGTAACAGGTCAGCACCATGTAGGGCACGTAGGAGTGCACCAGGCCGATGATGACGGCCGGATAGGAATACATCAGGTCGATGTTGATCTTGAACGGCAGCACGGCGTTGAGCGCGGTGTCGAGAATGCCGCCTTCGCGCAGCACCATCGCCCATGAGAAGATGCGCACCAGCCCGTTCGACCAGAACGGCAGGATGACAAGCAGGAAGATCGCCTCGCGGCTGCGTCCCTTCAGCACCTTGGCCAGCACATAGGCCGCGGGATAGCCGATGAAGACGCACCACAGCGTCACCTCGAGCCCGAGCCGGAGCGAGGCCAGCAGCAGCGTCCAGTAGAGCCCTTGCGAGAAGAAGGTGGTGTAGTTCTCCAGCGTGAACGCCCACGCCTTGCCCGACAGCGGCAGCTCGGTCATGAAGGAAAAGAAGACCATGGCCGACAGCGGCAGGAAAATCGCCACCGTCAGCCAGAGATAGGCAGGCAGGAGCAGGGGCAAAGCCGATCGCAATCCGCTCCTCGAACCGCTCGCGACCTGTCCAGCCATATGCCCTCCTCCCCGAAAAGCCGGCCGCTACTTCACATTCACCTTCAGTTCCTGCCATAGCGCCAGATAGGCTTCGCGCTGCGCATCGGTGATCGGCGCCTGGAACTGGATGCGCTTGGCCACATCGGGATCCCCCATCACCTTGCGGTTGAAGGCATCTTCCGGAAGCGCCGCGACCGCTTTGGTGTTGGCCGACACCGGCGCGCCAACCTTGGTGACCCATTCGACATAGAAGGACGGGTCGATCATGTAGTTGATGAAGGCCTCGGCGCCGGCGACATTCTTGGAGCCGACCGGAATGGAAAAGGCGTCGAGCCAGGCGACGGCGCCTTCCTGCGGGATGACCAGCGCGACCGGCAGCTTGAAATGCGTCTTGGCGCGGTCGGCCGAGCCGCTCCAATAGGTGCCGATGTCGATTTGGTTGGAGGCGACCATCTGGTTCCAGTCGTTCTCAGAACTCCAGAATGTCTTGATCTGCGGCATCAGCGAGGTCAGCTTCGTCTTGACCGCTTCCATGTCCTTGATGTCGTTGATGTCCTGGCCGGTGGCGATGGCGCCGAATTGGACCGCTTCGACAGCGTCGTCGCGAATGACCACGCGACCCTTATGGGCCTCGTTCCACATTTCGGTAATGCTGGTCGGCGGCGTCTCGAAGGCCTTTTCGTTGATGGCGAGCGCGGTCAAGCCCCACACCCATGGCACGCCATAGACCTTGCCGTCGCGGGCGAGCATGGGCGAGCCTGCCTTGTCCGGGCTGATGTCGGCATAGTTGGGGATCTTCGAAACATCGATCGGCTGGATCAGTTTTTCCGCCATGGCCTGGTCGTTGAAGGCGGCGTTGATCATGACGACGTCGTAGAGGCCGGGATTGGTCCTGAGCTTGGTCAGCATTTCCTGTTCGGAATTGAAGAAGTCGTTGACGACCTTGTTGCCGGTCGCCTTCTCGAAGGCCGCGATGGCCCAGGGCTCATCGGCCCCGTAGCCCTTCCAGTTGAGCACATGCACTTCGGCGGCAGTGGCGGCCAGCGTGAATACGGAGGTGACGACGGCAGTCGCCGTCAGGAAAGCAGTCAGTTTGGGCATGCGCATGTTCGTTCCTCTCATTGTTTGCCCGGTTGGCGGGGCTTGTTACGTCTTTAGGCTGTCAGGCCTCTTGCTCCCGGCCGTGCACGGTCGTCATTCGATCGTCATGGCTGAGGAATGTCTGGATCTCCTGGTCGGTCGGCGCGGACGACCCGCCATGGCGGGTGACCGAGAGCGCCGCCGCCGCATTGGCGTAACTTGCCGCCTCGAAGGGCGGCACGCCGCGCGACAGTGCGCTGACGAAGGCGCCGATATGCGTGTCGCCGGCGCCATTGGTGTCGACGGCGGCGACCTTGAAGCTGGGCACGGCCTGCCTGCTACCGTCTGCCAGCCGCACGAAGCAGCCTTTTGCCCCGGCGCGGATGATGACCCCGTCGGCGCTCGGGCAATGATTAGAAAGAAGCCCGGCGGCAATGGCCTCGACATCGCCGGCACCGGCGATCTGGACCGCTTCGGCGGTGTTGCAGCTCAGCCAGCTCGTGCGCGCAAGCACCCGATCGAGAATGGCGCGCGGAATGTCTGATATGACCGGCGTCGGATCGAAGACAAAGGGAATTTCCGCCGGCAGCGCCTCGATCCAGTCGGCCAGCGCATCGCGGCTGCCGGGATAGCTCAGCGTGTAGCCGGAGGCGAACACCCAGTCCCCCGGCGCAACCCGGACAGACGCCATCATGTCGAGATTGAGCATGCTCTCGGCGCCAGGCCACGACACGAAGGTGCGCTCGGCGTCGCCGCTGATCATGGCGACGCAATTGCCGCTATCTATCACTGGCGATGGTGGCGTCAGCGTTGCGATGTCTTCGGCGGCGAAGGCGGCCCGCAGGAAATCGCCATTCGGCCCGCTGCCGAGCTGGCCGCCGAAGGCGACCTTCATCCCGGTGCGGCTGGCCGCGACCATCATGTTGAAGCCGCCGCCGGCGACCTGGGCATAGCTCGATGCGGTCTTTTCGGTGCCGGGCGCCGGCAAGGCGTCGATGCGGTAGACATAGTCCACCACCGCGCTGCCGACATGGAGGAGACGGCCGCTCATGCCGCCGCATCCTTGCCGGAGCTGCTTTTCGCCATCCGCATAGCGACCAAGTCGGCGGCAAGAGCGCGCACCTGAGCAATATCGAGGCCTTTCAGCCGGGCGATGTTTTCCTGTGGCAATCGGGAAAAACCGGCGCAGGCGCCCGCCATGCCGGCGGCGATGGCCCCGATCGTGTCGGTGTCGCCGCCGAGATTGGCGCTGATGACGGCCGCCTGCCAGGGATCGCCGCCGGCGATTTCCAGCACCGCGAAGGCCGCAGGAACCGATTCCTGGCTGGCGACGCCGGTGCCGACCAGATCGACGATCAGCCGGATTCCGTCAGCGACAGCCTTGCCGCGGACGAGGTCCCTCCCCCAGTCGATGCGTGCGGCAATATCACCGCCGGTGACCCAGTGTCCGAGCACTGCGCCGCGCCTAGCCGCCGCGATAGCTCGGTCCGAAGCTGCGCGCCAGCCGCCGCCGGCAACGCCGCAACTGACAGCGGCGGCGACGGCAGCGGCCGAGGCGATGGCGATCGAGGTGTTGTGCGTGGCGCGGCAGGTTTCGGCGACCTTGGCGACCAGCGCGTCGAGCGGCTCGGCTGGCATCATGATGCCGACCGGCGCGATGCGCATGGCCGCGCCATTGGTGTCACCGCCGCTTCCGGCCTCCTCAGCCGGCACGCCGTCATTGATGGCATCGATGGCGCGCTTGGTCGAAGGTCCGAGCAGATCGTAGCTGCCGCGCGCCTTCACGTCGCGCTCCCAGTCGAGCAGTGCGTTGACCCAGCGCGTATGGTCGAAGCTATCGCCTGAAACAACTAGGATACGGCCGAGCAGCAGCGCCTGTTCGGTGTCGTCGGTGACAGTGCCGGCGACCAAGCCTTTCGATACCGGATGGTCGACGACGGGCGCAACGAAATCCTCGACATTGCCGTAGAGCTCGGCGATGCGGGCCGGCGACAGCAGCTGCGTCGGCATGCCGAGCGCATCGCCCAGCGCACCGCCGATAAGCGCCCCCATCGCTCGGTCGATCGCCTCGGCGGCGTCCATGCTCAGAACTCCAGGTGAAGGGCGAAATGCGCCGGATTGAGCAGGCTGGTGACATATTCGATGGCGCGGCCATCGGCGGCGCGCGTCAACCGCCGCGTGCGCAGGAACGGCGCGCCGGGCGCGCAGTCGAGAATGGCCGCGTCCTCGGCGCTCAGCATCTCGATATCGACCCATTCCTCGCCATGGTCGGGGACAAGCCCCGCCCCGCGCAGTGTCTGGTGCAGCGAGCCTTCGCGCAGGCCGCGCAACGGCACGTCCTCCAGTTCGGGTGACAGCGGCAGGCGGCTGCGTTCGATCGAGATGGCGTGGCCGTCATCGGCGTTGGAGCGCACCCGGTCGACGGCGATGAAGAACGGGCTTTCGACGCCCAGCCTGGCGGCGAGCTCGGCATCCTGCATGACTTCGAGCCTGAGCGTGCGCGTCTCGGCATTGGCGCCGGCATTGGCCAGCGCGCGCGACCAGCCAACGGCGTCGTCGACCGGCATGCCGTCGAAGGTGACGAACGAGCCGATGCCGACCTTGGTGGTGATCAGCCCACGGCTCGACAACTCCTCAAGACCTTTGCGGATGGTGTTGCGGCTGACGGAGAAGCGCTGGACGAGTTCGTTCTCGCTCTGCAGGCGGTCGCCGAAACCGAGCACGCCGGAGCGGATCTCGTGCTCGAGGACGGTGGCGATCCGTTCGGGCTTGCCCGTTCCGGGAGATGACAGAGCCGTGCGACGCGCCATGGAATACCTGTTCAGTGGACCTGTATAGTCCTGTTCAATACTGTGACGTGGCCGTCATGTCAACGGCTCATGGCCAGCACGCTTGTTGAGTTCCCTGGCGTCCTCCATGCCGGGCAAGATCGCCCTGCTGATCACGAACGGTTCGTCGCAGGCCGGAATTTTATGGGAACCTTCACCACCCCCGAGCGGTTTTTTCTATAGTCGCAAATGCGGCGACAATCGAAAAAATGGAGACAAATGGAGACAAGCTATGCTTACGAAAATTCTCGCAGCGTCCTTACTCGCCGCTGGTCTGGCGACCTCTGCGATGGCCCAGAATGCCAGCGACCCAGACGCTGACATGGGTACCGGCAGCGACAGAAGCGTCGTCACCGACCCGGCCCCGATTGATCCGAACCTGGCCGAACCGAATACTGTCGATCCCGGGATTACTGGTAGCATTATTGCGGGCCCTGACGGTTTGAATTCCAATGCCGATCAGAACTGCCCTATAGGCCCGCAGGGCGCGATGCCCGATGCAACGAACAAGGCTCCCGGCACGGTTTCACCGACCGTCAACGACAATCACTGCGGCAAGTAACCGAGATCGATTTCGGGAACTCACGCTTTTCGGCCGCGGCACGGACAGAGCTTCGTCCCGCGGCCGAAGCGCTATATGTTCTAGCTCGCTGAAGCCTTGCGCGGCCGGGCAGCCTTTGGCTTAGTGCCCTTGGGCTTGCTATCCTTGGCCGTGCTATCCTTGGGCTCGGCGGCCGCCGGCCCCTTCGGCCGAGCCGCCTTCGCTTTCGGCTTGCTGTCCTCACCGTCGATCTCGGCTGTGGCCTGGTCCCAGTGCTGCTGATGCGCACCGTCGGGCCGGCCGGCTTGTTCCCAGATCGCGTGGGCCCGCTGACGAATGCGTTCTTGCCTGTCGTCCGTCACTGTTGCCTCCATCGGCTCGAATCCGTGAGCGGCAACTGTTTTAGCTGAAATTTCGATCGGCGTCTTGAGCGGCTTCAGCCCTAGTCGGATAGAACCGCGACACCGAGGAGTGCTGCCTTCTTGGTGATCAGCCCCGCCAGATCCGCGTCCGAGCGCTCCGTTCCAGTTCGCTCACGCACCGCTGCAATCAACTCCTTCATCGACAACAGGGCAGTGCCCCGTTCAGCAAGCAATTTGTCGACAGATGCGGCCACATTGACATTGGAAGACTCGACATGCGGCAACATGGAAATGGCTCCTTCCCGCGACAAGACGATCAACAGCCGGCTGCCTGCCGGCGAGCCGCCGCTCCCTCTTGCGTCTTCCCGAGAGAGCGGCGGGTGAAGGTCAGTCGATGACCTGCACGATCCTGCGGGTGCCGGGATCGACCAGCACGGTGCGATCGTCGACGACCACGTATCTGTATTCCATGTCGGGAACGTCGATCGGATGAAGCTCAACCGTGTCGGGCAAGGTGGAACCGACATTGAGCTCCACTCCCAGAAGGCTGATCGACGCCAGCGGGTGCCTCTGCACGTATTCGCGGACGACTGTCTGCTGCTCGGGCGTGATAATCACCTGGTCTGCGGTGGCCACGCCGACACCGGCGAGCAGAACCAGCCCGGCGGCGGCAGGAACAAGGTGGATTTTCATCGTCTTCTCCTGTCTGGTTTGCGGACTCCGCCTTCCACAGTCAGGAACGGCAAGCCCAGATTGCAAAACGCCCACGCAACCTTCTTGTTCCGTGAGCGGCCGCTAATCGATCGCCGCATTGGCGCAGCCTTGATGCGTTGCTGCGAGAAATCGCAGTGGCCCGCGTTCCTGTCCGCAGGCACGCGGGCCGATCGGATCTCCCGATCAGCAGCGATACCGGAGGGGGGTGATATCGACTGCTTCGACAAGAACAATTAGCAAGAACTAATGTTCCGGGCCGCAAGCGAAAAAGCCTGCGAACCGCCGCGAGACGGCGAGCGCGGCCTATTGTTTCGGCGGCTGCGCCGGCACCTCGCCGGGCTTGATCACCGGCGTCCTGCCTTCGTCCGGCGGCGGTGCGGCCATGCCCTGATCGCCCGTCGGCGGCGGCTGCAGCACGCCGTTGCAGGGATCAAGCATCTCAGTCAGGCTGTTGTTGATGGCCGGCGGCTTCTGCTGCTGGCCGTTCTGCGGTTCGGCCTGGCAAGGGCCGGCGGGCGCCTGGTCGGGTGTCTGGTTATCCGTCTGGGCGGCAACCGGCGCCGCCAACGCCAGTGCGCCCAGCATCAACATGCTCGGCAAGAGTGCGAAAGGTTTCATATCGAACTCCTTTCCTGCGAAGGACCATCTCCTAGCCAAAGCAGTGGGCGGCGATTGGTTCCCGCATGCGGCAACGCGCCCAGCCCCATGCTGGTTCAGGAAACGCCCGCAAATTCATGAGCTCCGTTGCTATTCGACCGACACGATAGTTTTGAGCGGCAATGCGGATGACATCCGTTGAAGACGCAAAAAAACCGCCCCGTTTCCGGGGCGGGCGCGGCATGTTGAGGAATCGTTAATCAGCGATTGCTACTATAGCGAGATCATGACCAAGAACCTCGGAAACGCCGTCAGGAACGCCCCAAAGGAACCGGCAAGGAACTCCGTGCTCAGCCGGCTGGCGCCGGCCTTGTTTCCCCTGGCGGTCGTCGCGCTGGGGTATCTGCTCGGCCGGCAATTCTTCGGCTTCTAGGGCATCCGGTCCCGCGGCTTCACACGAAAAACCTTGGATCGAGCGCCGGCTGCTTCTCAGTCCGGGAAATCGAAGACCGGTTCCTCGCATCGATGGACACGACATTGACCGTCACGCGTCCGGATATAGGAGGTGACAGGCACTTCGGGCCAGTCGCATTCATTGCCGAATTGGCGGACATATCGATCATAGGTGTTGCGGCCGGTGGTCAGGACGACTGCACGCCGACTCTGGATCAGAAGTTGCGTCTGTTCGCATGTCATGGTGCGCGCATCCGGCCGGGCGTAAGCCATGCTTGTGGCGGCGAGCAGGATCGCTGCGGCTGTCGAGACGATTGGGCGAGCTGGCATGGGTACATCCTCACAAGGGTCGTGCCTAACGCGCACCTTCGCCCGTGGTTCCGCAATCTTCACCCCGAGCGGTATCTCCCGCGGGAGACTGTTTACCGCGGCGCAATAAGACAGGCGCAATCACTCCTCCTTCCCCGGCTTGAACCGCCTCACCACCACCTCGAAGACGATGTCCGAGATCCACATCGCCGAGACGCCGATGAGGAACGCCGCGGCCAGCGTCGTGGTGTCGTCGTCAGGCGACGGAATCGGCAGGCCGGTGGCGCGGAAGTAGTGCACCACTGGCAATGTCAGGTAGGCCGCCGCCAGCGCGCCGCAGATCGGCGACGCCACCATCTCGCGAACCTTGTAGCGGTGGCGTGACAAGGCTCGCAAGATGCCGCCGGAAAGGCCGGCGACCACCACCGGCGCCTTGATGCCGAGAGCATCGAGAAGCTCCTGTATCATGGCTTCCACCCGCACCATCTGGCGCCCTTCCCGTTGTAGGCATTCACCTCGTCGAGCTCGGGTCGCGTCATGGCTGCGACGACCGCCACCGACGGACGGCGCTGCTGGTTGTGTCGCACCAGACCTGACGCGCCGGCGAAACCGGCGTTGTGCATCCGGCGAGCAACAGGCAGAGGATCAGTGCTTTGCCCATCGCATCGCCTCCCGCCGTGCCGCTTCGTCCGGCAGGTCGCGCGCCGCGCGTTCGGCATCGGTCGCCTCGCGGCCCATTTCGAGGCGATCCTGCGCGGCGGCGAGTTCTTCCGCCGCTCGCCTGGCCGCGTCCTTCTTGGCCCGGCTGATGCCTCCGGCGACATAGAGCCCGACGCCGCCAACCAGCGCGGCGAAGATCGACATGACCGTCTTGTTGCCGGCGAGCGCGCTCAGCATGGAAAGCACCCACATCTCAATTGCCCTCCACGGCGGGCTGCTTTTTGACGAGGCCGGCGACGCCGTCGGGGACGACATTCATCAGGATCTTGAGCAGGGTCAGCACCCCGGCGATCTTGAGCGCCAGGGCGGCGTCGATGCCGAACATCGTCCAGTCGAAGCCGACCAAGCTGGTGAGCAGCAGGATCAGCACATTGATCAGATTGTGTGCGGCATTCGTATTGAACCACTTCATGGTTTTGCCTTTCGAAACAAAGAGGGGACCTTTCGAAACAAGGGAAGGATTGCGGCGACCAAGGAGGCCACGACTACGGCCCAGGGCCGGACTCCAGCCTTGCCCGGCTCTGCCTTCGGAGCCGAAGGCGTGGGACCTTCCGGTTGTGGAGCCTGTGGGATCGGGACAGGCGCTGGAGGCTGCGCTGGGGCAGCGGGCGGCCACGGCGTGTCCTTGATCCCAGACCATTTGCGGAACGCGTCGGCAAGCCGGGTGTCATAGGCGTTCTTCCTGTAGGACGCGCCGTTGTAGCCCTTGGCAAAGCCGGCCGAATCATGCTTGCGCAATTTGTCGTCGAGCCGGTTCGCGGCGATGAAATTGACCGCCGCCGCCAGCTGCAGCGCCTCGTCCTCCATCATGGCTTCGACCATGGCCTGCACGGTGAGGAAGCCGGCCGCCTCGAAATTCTCGCCGAGAACCTGGCCGAGGCCCCATGACGCCGATCTGAGCGCCGCCGTCTCGTCGATCGCGCAGGCGGCTTTCAGGCGCGGATAGCTGTCCCGGGGATAAGGCTTTTCGCCCCACCTGACATAAGCAAGGCCAGCCGCGACAGCTTGTGCCCGCGCCGTCCCCGACAGGTTGCGAAAAAAGACATGCGGCTCGAACAGGATGATCGGCCGGCCCTGGGCGTCGAAGCCATGCCCGCTGGTCTCGACATCGAGGAAGGCATGGATCTCATCCTCGCCGACGCCGATCCTGGCGCCAAGCCTCGGCAGATCGAGATCGGTGAGGCGCCTGGCGGCGCCCTTGAACGTGGTGTCCATGGGTTTCCTTTCCGCCCTCGCGGGCAGGTTGATGTTTGCAAGCGATTGTGTGAAATGAGCCCAAAGGGGAGGATGGGCCCATGTCGCAAGATGACGGAACGGCCGCGGCGCGCTGGACGGTGAAGGCCGAACTATGCGCGGTCGGCCGCGATAAGCCGTTGCTTGTGGCTCTGGCAGCGATCTTCTGCCTCTATTGTGGGGTGGTCGCCGGGCCGATCCTCTATGCGTTCCTGGCCATCCGGGGCATGGCGGATTTCTTCAAGTGACGGTGTCGACCATTTGAGAACAGCTCGATCCGTCTTGCCAACTCAAGCGAAATTGCTTAGCCGGGATGAAACTGCTCCCATGAACCGTTCGTACCTTGTGGGACACAGGGTGCGGGAGGGCACGTGACAATAAGGATCAGGCTTCCGGGCGGGACGTTGAAGATCAAGAAAAGGGACGAGCTTCGCCGCCGCGAGCAGAAGCGCGAAGTCCCGGTCTGGCAGGTCGGAAAGTACTTCATCGTCTGGTGGCCGAGCAGCATGTCGCCGTCCGGGCGCCCACCAAAACAATGATCCCGAGCCTGCGACCCGAACCCTTCTGGAACCAGTTGCAGAAATAGCCCCAGAAATAGTCAACGACCGGCCATTGACTATTCCGCTGCGGAAGCTCTCTAATTGCTGCACTGCACAATGGGGATTGGGCTGATGACGGTTCGTATCAAGCTGCCGGGCGGCACCTTGAAGATGAAGGTGTATCGGGAATTGCGCGAGCGCGAGCGCGCCCGCCGCGTACCGGTTCTGAAGATGGGTTCGCTGTATTTCACCTGGTGGTCGAACCGCCAGCGTCCTTTGAACGGCCAGCCGGGTGCACCGGACGATCCTGACCGGCCCCAGGCAATGCGTTGACACCCTGGACCGTCATCGGGCGCCTGCGCTCAAATCCTTCCGGAATAGTCAAAGAACTTGCCTATCGGCTGTTGACTCTTCCCTGGGGGAAGTTCTCTAATTGCTGCATTGCACATCATCGTTGCGTTGCACGGCGGGAGTTGAACCGATGGCAGTGCGTATCAAATTGCCAGGCGGCACCCTGAAGATGAAAGTTTATCGCGAATTGCGGGTGCGCGAACGCGAGCGCCGCGTGCCGGTCATGAAGATAGGTTCGCTGTATTTTATCTGGTGGTCGAACAGCCAGCCTCACAATAAGCCGCAAGACAACCATCAATAGCTGTTGCGCAGAAAAATCATCGACCGACAAGACGCAGCCGCTCTCTACCTGCGATGGCGAAGTGTCTGCGCAGCCTCCTTGCCAGAGACCCTGTCGAGCCAACGAATTAGAGCGTGAATGCCTCACGATCACGCTTGCAAAGCGGAGGTGCTTGCCGCAAATGATGGGCAGGTGGGCAGGTGGGCAGACGGTCGAGGAGTCGATCTATGAGCATCCGATCCCGTATGCACACCTTACTTCGCGCGAGTCCTCTCCGCTACTATTATCACCTCATCAAGGGGCAGATCGGCGGAGCCCCTCAGTCCGATGAAAGCGTAATTTTGTCCCGGATTGCCGGACAATGCCCCCGCACCTTCTTGGAATTTGGGTTCCATCCCACAGAATACAATTGCATCGGGCTTCGAGACTTTCAGGGCCTTCTGGTGGATGGGGACGCACAAACTGTTCGATTGGCTCGTTCCCTCCTTCCGAAACATATCGAAGCACGCCAGAGTTTCATCACTCTCGACAACATCAACAACCTGGGGACGCACTTTCCGACGCTTGGGGTGTTATCGATAGATGTTGATGGAAACGACTACTGGTTTCTCAATGCTCTGTTGCCGGTGCGACCGACTGTCATCGCCGTCGAGTACAATGCCAGCTTTGGTCTTCACCCGATCACCGTGCCCTATGATCCGTCGTTCGATCGGAAGCAGAAGCACGACAGCGGCTGGTATCACGGCGCTTCGATCACCGCCCTGACGAAGCTCTGCAAGGATCAGGGATATAAGCCGGTCGCCGTTTCGGCCGCTGGCGGCAACGTCTTCTTCCTACCTCAATCATCAGACCTACCCGAATTAGAGCCTGCGCAAGCCTATCGCGAAAGCACTCTGCGCAATCGCTGGTCCGGCACGACGGCGAAGGACCAGTGGGAGCGCGTTAAGCACATGCCTTTTGTCGATGTGCCCTGAGATCGAGACGAACAATGAACGGTGGCCCACCCCCTTCGCTTCACAATCCACGCGATTGATCAGCAGCGACAAATTTCCATGCCGATCGCCATGAGCGTGGATGAGGGAGAGATGCGCGAGCATTTCAAAGAGGTTTGCAGCGAAATGCCGCACATGCATGTAGCGCTCTACGATGGCGCAGTGCTCATTGATGAGCGACAGCCAAACGCATCATTTCACCAGTCGCGGCTCAGGCCGGACCAAAGCGTCGGCCGGGACGTCCGAACGCACGATCGAGCCGGCAGAAATTACCGCCCGGTCGCCTATCGTCACCCCTTTCATGATCATGGCGCTGTTACCGATCCAGACATCATCTCCAATCGTGATCGGTGCTGAGCGGATGCCTGGGTCGACGCGCGGATGGCCTTCGCGAAAGATGGCCTGCATCTGCGCGAAACGCTTCTGCGGGTCCATCGGATGCGAGTTGGTATCGTGGATCGCTACCCCCCATGAGACGTGGACATGCTTGCCGATCTTGATTCCCACTGGGTCAGACGACCAAATCGTCGAGCCTGGGCCAAGATAGAACCAATCATCGATCTTGATCCGACCCTCGTGGGCGAAGACCTGCAAATGCCCGTCCAAATGGCTGTCGGACCCGATTGAGACCCGAGACCGGTCGCCGTGGATGTTGAAGATTTCCGCCCCGGCGCCAAACTTCGTGCGCGACCCGATGATGGCATTTTCCCTTGCAGCGCCGGTAGCGATCCATGACCAAAAGCGGCGGCGAAGAGCGAGGATGGCGGAGAAGATGCGCATTCGCGAACATCTGCCACACACCACCGTTTCAGTCTAGGCACCGAAAAGGCCCCGCCGCGCCATCTGACGCAGGCACTCGGCGTCGTAGGTGGCGTGGCGCAGGGAGCCAGCGGCGTTCGGGTGCAGCTCGTCAGCCATGTAGAGTGTCGACGTGAGGTAGCCCATGCCGCTCTGGGAGATGTCGATGAACGGAATGCCAAGCGCGTGAGCTACCTCGCGCTCAGCCTTGAAGAACTGATCCATCGTGTTGCCCTGGCCGTTGACGCGACCGACACGGTGGGTCGCGTGACCGGGACCGCCGCTGTAAGTTCCGATCATGACGATCTTGGCGTTCGGTGCCTGTGCCCGAATGGCGACGCATGCCGCCCACAGCGACCCGTAGTGGGTGGCGTAGGTCGTGTCGCCAAAGGCACCGAGAGGCGTCTCCTGCGCACCAAAGGCGTTCGGACCAGGCTCCAGGGTGACGAACTCCGTGTCGGCCGGAATGTCGACGATCTTGTTCGACATTCCGTAGCTAGGGTAGGCGGTAGTGCTCAGTCCCAGTGCCGAGCCACTGGCGCCGAGGTTGGTCAGGACCATGCCCGTCTGGCCTGCGAGCAGCGTCGCATAATAGGCGCCGATCGTGATGCTTGATCCCAAAGCTGCCCATTTAAGGCCAACCAGGGCTTCGCTGCCATCGTCGTAGGGATCGCCACCAATGTTGGACGGGTCTGCTAGGAGGCCGAGATACAAGGCGGCATTCGGGGTGACCGTGAGACCTGCGCTTTTCGACCAAGAAGAGGTGGACAGGTCCTCCGAGGAGAAGAAGGCATCCGTCCCGCCATTGATGCGGAATTCCGACCGCTGGATGTAGAGGCCGGACACACCATCGCCTACGTAAGGGTGCGTCCCAGTATCTTTGAAGATGCGGTGCTGCCAATTAGAGGAAGCCAATGCCGTTGCTGTCGCCTCGACCGTGCATTCAAACCAACCGTTGCCAAGAGCCAGAACGCTCGCCGCAGTGACCGCCGCGCCTCCCTGTGAGACAGTTCCGAGTTCCAGATCGAAGGTGCAGTCGATGGCCGCCGCGCTATTGGAAAACAGGTTGAGGCGTTTTCTCTCGGCCCTCTTGGCGATCACCTTCCAGACAATGAGGTCCCC
This sequence comes from Mesorhizobium mediterraneum, assembly GCF_002284565.1. Lineage (GTDB taxonomy): Bacteria > Pseudomonadota > Alphaproteobacteria > Rhizobiales > Rhizobiaceae > Mesorhizobium > Mesorhizobium mediterraneum. Next base: position 56,779 of record NZ_NPKI01000002.1, read on the forward strand.
GACGGCAACAGATTTCGCCTGCCAAGTCGAGGGACTTCCCGACACAGCCGGCTCAACGACCCTCGATGCCGTCATGCGGCCTCTGACGATCACGTCTAGGTCATCAACAATCGGAGACAGAGGGATTAGGACCGGTTCATACGGACTGGTCGTGGTAGTCACAGTCACGCTCTGCTTGGTGAAGGCAGCATTGGCTGGGTCGCTGCTCGGGAACAGGTTGGCCGTCAGGCCCTGTTTGCGCAGCACGATGCTTCGGATGTACATGCCGCTCACACCGTCAGCCGCGTATGGCAAGGCGCCGGCGGCGGACATGCGGGCCTGCACATTGTTCGTGACGTTGGCGGCGACAAGAACGACGGCCTTGCACTCATACCAACCTCCGCCGAGATCTGCCATGGCTGTGCTGACCAAATTCGCTCCCGAACTACTGGAGACGAGACCTTCTTCGAGGTTGAAGTTGGCTGTGTAGGATGCTCCAGCCGCAGCGTGGATAAGCTGCAGGGCGCTTCGCTCTCCAGCCTTGGCAACGACAACGTGCTCGATCGTCTCGCCCGACACAAAAGAGTAGGATCGATAGACGGACGGGCTGACCGACCCGGCCGCCTCTACGAGCTTGGCGGTCGGAACGCTTAGGCCTTCGATCATCGCCAAGCTATCGATGTTCGAAAGCAGCGCGGACGTTGCCGCCCTGACGCCGGTGTCGGTCGCTGCCGGGCCGGCCGTCACATTGTAGAGGCCAAGAACGCCGGTCGAAACTTCGGTCCAGAAATATTCGCCAACTGCCGCATTTGTGCCGAGCACGACAGCGGCGGCCGCGCCTGCCAACCCCGCCGATGCCGCGAAATTGAAGCTCGGCGCCACTGTGTAGAAGCCCGGCGCTGTGACCAGGATCTGCGTCAGGGCGCCGCCGGCGACCACGAACCGCCCGGCGGCACCCGAACCGGCGCCGCCGGTAAACGCCAGGTCGAAGGCACCATCAGTGCCGCCGGAGCCCGCCGCGATCGCACCGCTGCCGACGACGCCAAGGCCGATCGCCGCCGCGATCGTCGGAAAGATACCCTTGCCATACAAAGATGCGTCGCGCGCCGCCTGGGCGCTGGCCAGATTGGCCGCGGTAGTGACGACATCGGCGGCGGTTTGTCCGGCATTGGCGGCGGAGGTGGACGCGCTGGCGGCTGCCTGGCCGGCACTGGCCTCAGTGGCATCCTTCAGCACCTGCGTTTCATCGCGCAGCGCTTCGACCTCATCGACAACGTCAGAAATGTCGGGCGGCACAAACGGGATAATCGCAATGGCATCGGTGCCCACGACCGGCTCGTCCGCCGTAAACTGGAACACCCGGTCGGAATTGGCTGACCCGACCTGCGTGTGAACCGTCGTTCCCTTCTGCAGGGTGCGGGCGGTGCGGGCGTCGGCGGCGCGGAACCATCCGCCTTCGCTCACCGTGTAGATGCCGTTCTGCGTCGGGTCGGCCTGGTCCTTGACCAGCACCCGGTCGCCGACCGCCGCCGGCACATCGTCGATGGTCTGCAGGCCGTAGAGGATGACATTGACCGTGGTCGCCAGACGCACGGGTTCGCGTTCGCCGGTCAGAAGTCGAACGGCGGCAGTTGCAGGTCGGGCCATCAGGCTTGCTCCATGAAAAAAGCCCCGCGAAAGCGAGGCTGGAAAGTGTTCTGAGATTTCGCCCACGGGACGTGCGGTCCATGGCGTATCGGGGGAAGGTTCCGGCCCTTGGGGCGCGGAAGAAACGCAGCTGGCCTAGCCGGGGTGTCCGCTGCGGCCTATGTCAATCCGCCAACGCGCCTCTTTGTCCAGCCTGCGATTGTCAGCCCGCACGCCATGCCGGCGCAGTCGGCAACCCAGTCGAGCACATCCATATCGCGCCCTATCAGTTGCGCGCCCTGAAGAACCTCGATCGCCGCGCCGGTCAAAGCGAGGAGAACAATCAGCCTTGTCTTGTGTTCCGGCCAGCCGAGGCTTCCCAAGGCCGCCAGCACGACGAAGGCGATGGCGTGGTTGAGCTTGTCGTCATGAAACGTGACCGCCATGCCGAGATCCGGCAGGAACCGCACCGGCAGAAGAGCAAGCAGGAGAACGCCGGTCAACGTGACCAGAAAAACGATCCTTGCCATGATCGGAAAAGAGTCTACGCGTAACAAGATAGGTCAGTCCTTCATCTGAAAAGTCTGGCTCGCCTGACATGGTCCCGACAGGGAACTACCAGCTCGCGCAACATCCGAGCCTGCGGCACGCCATAGGCTACCATCATGACCATAATCAGACCACCGGCCGGTGCGCGCACGATTGGCCGCGCTTGTCGGCGAGCCCAGTACATCACTCTCGAACTTCCGGCAGAACCTTTTCGTCGAGGAATTTGAGACGGCTGCCCAACATTTCAGCGTAGCGGGATTCGCCGGCACATTGACAGGGGTCAACTTCGCCACCGACTTCCCCTGCCGCGCGGCCTCAACCCATTCTTCCATGGCGCCGATATATCCGTCCAGCGCCTCATAGGGATTCTTGGCGTCGTCACAAGGTATATATGTTGGAGGCACATCGCCAACGATCACCCATATCCACTGAGCCACATCGGGTCTGCCGGGCACGATCTCGAACAAAAAAATGTAGATTATGCCATCGGCGCCGTATCCGAAGGATTCACCTTTGATGGCTGAAACCCAATCATAGAATTCAAGATATTTCCGGGCTTCCCGACGTGCAGCATCAAGCTCTTCATCGCCTGTGCTTTTGTCGGTCGACGGCAGGCGGGTGACGCTGCTTAGGTCTGGGATGGCAGTGTTCATGTTATTTCCTAGGATTTCCCAACGTTGCAAAGGTTCAGCTACGGTCAATGCAATGGACGCCCGAACAAGATTGCACCTTAGAGCCCACAGAATTTTCGGGGCAACATCTCAAACAACTCGGTGATCATCTGCCACCCGGACCTTGTCGTTATCTAAGGTTGATACGAACGGGTGTTCCCGGTGGCAGGTCTTTAACTTGAACTATCAGTTGGCCCATGAAGTGCCAATAGATCTCCAAGTCCGATAGTTCCAGATTTTCGATTTCGTCCTTGCCGTTCAGAAATAGTGGTTCTTTATAGCCTATGCATTGGTTATACGCAGGCTCGGCGCCGCCCGCGCCCCGCCAATCTGCGTACATGTTGGCGGCCAGCGCTGCCTCTTCGTCCTCCATAAGTTCGACTTCGTGGAAGGTCCGGATATTGGCAGGTATCTGAAGGGCCTGTCCCGTGCCCGGTTCGAACATCACGACACCTGGTTCCCCCTGCTCTAGCCGCCACGTATCGGTGGCGAATGCGGTCCCCTGCCAATCGTAACCAAAGCAGGTGATCCGCCCAGTGAATTTAGGGAAACCCAGGCAGACACGTTCATTCCAATCCGCCACCTCTGACGCACGAATGATGCGGTACAGACCATGCTTGAACGAAGCACCGCCGAAACTGGAGAGCAACTCGCTCAATCCGTGGATTTTCGAATCCAACGGGAAATTGCCACTGTCGGTCGGTAACCTGCCGTCCATTGGAAAGTTTCGAATGAACCTCTCAAACACTAGCGATCTCCAATCGTCACTTTGTTGATTCTCGTCCCGTAGGGGAGATTCTTGATTTGGTTCTTTATCTGGGCGCCAATACTCCGATTCACGCTCAGATCTAGGCCGCTAAAGTTAGATAGTGTTTCTTGCCCATTTAATTGCAAATCAACTATATGATCGACGTCCTCGTTAGGCGCGACCTCGTTGCCAGCCTCAATATACCTGCGGCGAGCCGGTTTCGAATCCCGAACCGAGTGATGGTTTACAGAGGTCTCACGATCAGTCAGCCGCTGGGCTTTGAGGCTTGCTGCTTCTCGTTGCGCATCATTCCATTTTCGCATGTAGCGCATGCGCAAGTCATCACCAACGGCGATGTGGCTGCCGCCGCCGGCGACGCCCTCGCCCTCCATTGTGAGCGGCTCTGGAACAGCCTCCGAAACCAGAGAATTTGTAGGTTCCGGGCTTGCGGCAGGATCAACATCGGCGGGCCGACCGGTGAGCCTTGCCACCACCTGGCTGCCAATTGCACCGAGCCCCTCGGCAAGGAGATTGCCGCCAGCGCCCCAAAGCGCGCCGTTGGCAATCCCCCACGGAACGTTCTCGCCTGTGTTGAAGGCGTATGCCCCGCCATAAGCGCCACCCGCCACGCCCCCTACGCCGGTTCGGGCGGCAATGCCGGTCAAGCCGGTCTCCGCCGCCGCGCCGATGCCTGCCGGCCTAGCAAACCGATTGCGCCCTTTACCAGGCCATATCCGCTCAAGCCGGCGCCGAAGGCCTCGGCTGCCCAACCGGCCGAGCCGGCCCGGTCCTCGGCGTCCTCGGTCTCGGCCCGCTCATTTTTGAGAAGGTCCTCGTAATTCCCACCCGACAAAGCGGAGTCCAGCTTGGCGGAGATCGCATCCGCACCTCCGGCGGCCGCGCCCTTAGCCGTGAGGCGACCGACATCCGAGAACGCCAAGCCGAATTGCTGTAGCCACGGCATGGTGCTGTACTGAGCCTGCGCCGGATGTTCCCCGATCCACGCCAGCCCATTCTTGAGCACCGCAACCTGGGCTTCCAACAACTCTGACGTGACGTTCGGATCTTGGGCAGCCTTGGCTCGCCATTGGGCTTCCGCCGCCAAGGAAATCTGTTCGGCCATCGCCTTGCGTGCATCCGGGTCACGAACCGCCAGGACAATCGAACTCAACTCGGCAAGACGCGTTTCGAACGGCACGCTTTGGTCGATATATTTCGCGGCCTGTTGGTCAGCTGCGGCCCAGGGCAGCGGCAGCATCCCGTCGAAGCCCATCTCTTGTTGGGCAGCGACGGCCCAGGTTACGGCAGTCTTGTAGTCGTCCGGAGTTGAGACCTTCCTCCAGTCGGGAGCCTTGTCTTGGAATAGTTGGCTGATATAGCCGACGGGGTCGGCGCGTCTGGCACCCAGTACCAATTGCGCGGCGCCGGCCTTTATCTCGTATTGCTCGCGCTCTTCTGGCGAACCGTTTGGGCCGGGTTCAAAATCCCGAAGCTCAGCATGTATTGCTTGGTTCGGCGCCGAGCGCATGTCGAAGACCGCACCGGCAATGCCAGCCGTAATGTTGAATTTCTGGAAATGCCTGATGCCCTCTTCGGCACCGTAAATGTTGACGAAATCCTGCTCGGTCGGCTTCTTCTCGGGATATTTGCCCGTGGTGGCGATGACGGCCGGGGCATTCTGCTCTGCGAGTTGCACCTCGGCGCGGGCATCGACGAGTTGCGCGGCATTCGCCGTGTTGGCCTGATTGCGTAGCGCTTCAACTTCGCCGGGCGCCAGGTAGGTGATGGCGTCGATGGGTGCGGTGCCAGTCCCGTCGCCCTTCAGAGCCACCGCGCTGGAGCTACCGCTCGATGCATTGGCGGCACCGGCGACTTGGGTGATGTCGCTGCCAGAGGAATTCGCTGGCTGCACCACGCCGAACATTTCGAGGGCCCGCGTGGGATCCTTGGCAATCAACGCCTGGAACCGGGCCTTTGCCGTGGTGCTGAACCAGTCTTTCACGATCTGCTGCCTGATCTGCGGGTCGAGCCCCATCTTGTCGATCAGGTTGAGCCCGTCCTGCCGGGCCGCTTCGAATGTGATGGTATCGTCCGGGTCGCTCTGCGCGATGGCGGTAGCGTTGGTTTCCAGCACCGTGCTGAGCTCGGTTTGCTCATAGTCCTGGCGGCGCTGAACCTGTTTCGCCGCGATGCGCGCCGAACCGGCCGCGCGCAGGATTTCCTTCTGCTTGATAAAATTCGCGCGCTGGCTCTCGGGTATCTTCGGCAGGATGCCGTCGAACAGCGTGTCAAACAGGCCTGGCTTGACTACCTGGCCAGTGCGTGGATCGACCTGGCCATACATGCTGTCATGCAGGCCGCTGCCGTCTGCCGGCGCGTTCTGGGTCGCGTCATTCTCGGCCTGCGCGATCTGCCCGTCGAACTGCCGGCGGACGATCTCGGCATCGAACGCTTCCTGCTGCTCTTTCTGCTGCCGATACCGCTCGGCGACGGCCGAGAGCTCGTCGCCAAAGCCTTGCATGGCGGCGCCGAGCGGCGAGCCGCCGGGATAGGAAACCACGTTGCCGGTATCGAGCCGGCGCTGGGCGAGCTGGAGGGGAATGGTCGCCATTTATCGCATCCCCGCCCACGGATCGTTGAGTGCCGAACTGCCAAAGATCACGGCCCGGTTCGGCGCCGATGCTGTCGGGGTCGAACCCTCGCTCGGGTCCTGGATTTTGGAGAGGCCATCGACGAGATTGCCGCCGGCCTTGAAGATTGAGGCGGTCACCGCCTGCTTGCCGGAAAAGCGCGAGATCGCAGCCTGGGTGGTGAGGCTGTTCTGGCGCAGCTGCGAGCCGTATTGGATCGCCTTGATGTCGAGCTGGCCCTGCCTTGCATTGGCGGCCAGCACCTCAGTCGGCGAGCCTGCGATGCCGACGCCCGAGGCACCCGCCTGGGCGCGCGCCTGCGACAGCAAGAGGTCCTGCTTGTGGCGCTCCTGGCCCTGTTCGAAGGCCGCGCTTTGAGCCTCGGCCTGCGCCTGCTGCTCATAGGCCTTGGCCTGGTAGTCGGCCATCTGCCTCGACTGCTGGCCTTCGACCAGCGCGCCGCCCACCGAAAGAGCCGTGCCGATAAGGGCAAGTGTGCACATGGTCAGCCTCGTTCGCTGGCGGGAATGAATTTGCTTTTGACACCTTCGACCGGCGCGCCGAGCGCCGGGCGCGGGTCGAGCGCGCCGCCGGGGCTGAGGAAGGACAGAAGCATCCTGTCGGCCTGAACCGCTGGCCGACCGAGACGGGCAGGCACGGCCGCGTGCGGTCCGGCCATGGCAGCGCGCCGGGTGGTGGTCAGATTGATTTTGAGGTCAGCAACGCCGGCGGCGTTGAACAGGCCGTTGGCAGTGGCGATCGCGCGGACGAGCGCGTCGGCCTCGAACAGTTCCTGGCGCAGTTGCTCGATCAGCCGGTGGACGGTGCGCCAGCGCTCGCCGAGCGAAGCGGCCTTGGACTTGATCTCGTCGCCCAGGGCGACGATGTCGGCCCGCGCTTCCCTTTCGGCGGCTTCGGCGCGGCGCTTGTTCGCTGCCTCGATGGTTTTCTCCAGCAGCGCGATTGCCGCATTGCAGTCGGTGAGCGCGGCGCGCAGCTCGCCCAAGTCGCCGTCGCCGAAGATCGCGCGATCCTGGGCCTGTTCCAGTTCCTGTTTGCGGGCGGCAGCATTGTTGAGGTCGGTGTCGAGCAAGGCGATGACGGCAGCGAAATCGGCAGCCGTCCGCGCCCTGCCGAGATCTTCGGCATGGGGGAATGGGGTCACGGGAGGAGGGTCCTTTTTGGGGGCGGGATGGTTATCTCCCCCCTCGAGGGGGAGATGGCCGGCAGGCCAGAGGGGGTTGTCTCGCGTGAAGCGTCAGCCTCTTACGTCCGTTATGGGAGTCGCGTCAGGACGCGCCGACCCCCTCTGTCGCCTTCGGCGACATCTCCCCCTCAAGGGGGGGAGATCAGCAGTTCCTAAGGCTCGGCATCGAACACCGGCGTGAACGCCCGAATGGTGCAGGGCGTCGGGTTGACGTGGCGGATCTTCACTCTGCCCTGCCCTTCCCAGCTGTCGTCGATCGGCACCTCGACATTGCCGGTGAACAGGCTCGCCTTGCCGTCTGGCGCGACAATGCTTGGCATGCGCACCTTCTCCCAGCGGCCGCGCAGGAAGGACTGCACTTCGAGCCCCGACGTGTCGGTCTCGAGCAGCGACATCATCACCTTGGCGATCTTCTTGCGGCGGCCGACAATGGAGCCGTCGCGGCCGCCGACATCGAGTTCCAGCGTGTTGGCCTCGGACTGGTAGCCGAGCCCGACCTGCCATTTGCTGGCCACGGCGCCGCCCGGCAGCGTCACCTGGCCGGCAGCGACGGGCAGGCCCTTATAGACTTTGCCGCCGGCCAGCACGTCGACGCTCGCGCCGTCGAGATGATCGAGCCCGGAGATGGCGTTGACGGCGGCCCCCAAATAGGTCAGGCCGCAATCGACCTGAAAGGCGTCGTCGAGGCCGCCATATTCGAACGGCGCCGTCATGATCTCGATGGTGCGCTTCGTCACGCCACTGAGCGTGCGCTTGACGAACAGCCAGACATCGTCGGCGCCGTTCTGGCCTGGCGTCACAACTGCACTTTCAACGATCGCCCATTCCGAACCGGCAAAGCCGCCACCGAGGCGATGCCGGTGCATGCCGCGCACATCCTGCGACGGCTGGTGCGTGTAGCCGCCGAGCTCGCCATTTTCGAGCGGGAACCACAGCACCGGATCGGGGTCGGTCTGGAACGCCAGCTCGACGACGCCTTGCTTGGGAATATGCTCGGAGATCTGGCCGATATCGTCGGAGGTGAATTTGCTGACCGAGGTCTGCACCAGCTCGGCGATCGACTTGCGGCTGCGGGTGACATAGAGGAACGACTGCCCGGCGGCGACCGGGCGGATGCGGGCGCAGCCGAAGGTGCGCGAATTGCGGTTCTTGAACGACGACGGTGTCAGCGCCTCGTCGATGCCGGAGCCCGACAGCGCCCGGACACCGCCTGATGTGCCGATCAAAAGCGCGCCGTCGGAATCGGCGATCCAGACGATGTCGTTGGCCTGGCCGCCGCCGGCTTGCACGAATTCCAGTGCGGCGTCGTCCTTTTCACCGAGCGCAAAATTGTCGAAGTCGCCGGTCGCCGAGGCATAGACCGAGAATCTACGGCTGAAGGCCAGCCGTTCCTCGTAGAGCGAGCCGGTCTCGACATATTTGCCCGGCACGAAGGTGCCGAGCCGCCAGCGGGTGATCGGGCTCAGGTTCGGCAGAGCATGGTTGTGGAGCACGATCTTGACGACCGTGGTGCTGGTTCGACTGGTGATTCTGGCCCAGCGCCAGCGACCGTCCGAACCCAGCAGCCGGATGGCGCGGCCGACATCGCCTGACTGGAAGCCGGCGTCGCCATTGATGCCGACGATCGAGGAAGCAGTCAGGTTGAATGGCGTCTGGTCCGAAGCCTTGATGTGGAAGGCGATTTCGGCGCAGCGCGTGTGCGTCGCGTCGTCGCCGCCGCCGCCGCTGAAGACGATCTGGTGGTATTCATAGGCTGTCGAATTGGCGAACTCGTAGAACCTTGTCTCGCTGTTCGACCAACCAGTCTCCGCCGTCCTGGTGTCGAGGGTGACCCAGTTCGCTCCATCGTTGGAACCCTGGATTTCCCAGGCCGTGAAGAAGTCGAAATTGGTCGTCGCCTTGCTGGCCGCGGTGATCCAGTAGGCATCGACGACGCGCTGCGCGGCGGACGCGTTGCGGTAGCGGATATAGCCGATCGAGTCGCCGGCGATCAGTATGTTCTGGACCCTGTCGCGGTCGAACATCTGGTAGGCGTCGGGATCGCCGCCCGCATTCGAGACCGTTCCACCTGGCGTCGTATTGCCGGTCATGGCCGGCGTCAGATGACCGGTCTCGGCTGGTGTCAGCGTCGTGCCGGTCTCGTTGATGTCGTCATAGGGACCGTCGAGGAATTCGAAATCCTCCAGCGTCCATGTCGCATGCGCGGTGCGCGTCAGCACCTTCGGTGGATAGTCCTTGTGGCTGATCCACATCTGGTCGGCAGACTGCACATAGGCGAGATCGAAGAGGTCGGCTTCCGCATAGGGCGAAGCGATCTCGACCGTGCCGACGCGGGCGCCATAGGCATAGACGCGGATATAGAAATCGCCGAACTCCAGGCAGTAGGCCTGCTCGGATGAGAAGATGAACGGGATGCCGCGCGTTGTCTTGGCCGCGCTCTTTACCTCGCCGACGAAGATGGTGCCGCCGCGCTTCCTGATGCCGCCATGCGGCAAGGTGACGAAATTCTCGCATTTGGAAAGCGCTGCCCGATAAAGATCGAGCGAGGCGCGCGCATGCAATCGCGGACTTATCTCGCCACGAACGAATGCGTCCTGGACCGGATAGAGCGTCGTCATCAGCGCACAAACCGGTTGTCGCCGCGCTGGATCGCCCAGGACGACGTCGAAAGCCTGCCGCCACGCTGGATGGCGTTGGTGTGGAACGCCGCATCGAGCGCCCGGTCATAGGTACCGCGGGCGATGTCGATCATGCCCGCCTTGTGGGTCAGCGGATGCGCGATCTTGATGGCGAGCGCTGCAACCAGCACCTCCGTGAACAGCGCGTCCCAGTCGTTCGGATCGGTGAGATTGGCGACGTAGCGGATGAGGCGCGGCCCGGACTGGTCGGAATAGATCAGCCCGGCCTCCTGGCGCCACGAGATCGGCATGCCGTCCGGCTCGCCACTGTGGGTCAGCGGCAACGGCCGCAGGCAGTCCAGCGGCAATTCATAGGCAAAGTTCAGCGTGCCCGCGCCGCTACCAGTGTCGGCTCCGGCGACTGCGGCCGCGAGGATGGCGAAGACCCAGGCGTGTTTCGTCAGCTCGGCTTCGCGGGTCAGGTCGAAATGCATGTTGAGCAAGCGCGCGGCTTTCACATCCTGATCAAGGCTGTCGATCGGCGCCTCGTCGAGGACGCCAAGCGCCATGTTGGCGATGTCGAGCGGGGTGATGGCCATGGTTTAGGCCTCCGTGAGTATGGATCGGGAAAAGCAGGGCATGGCGGCCCCACGGCAAAAAGCCGCATCGTAGCGGCTGGGGATCTGGTGATTTTGGGCTTGGGCAAAACGTTCGCACGTCTTGTGCGTGGAACCCGTCACGATACCAACCACCCGTCAGGAAACGGGTGGCGTGGGATGTGTTTTCAGTCCCTTGTGCTCGTTCGAGCAACGAAAAGACGACAATATTGTCGCTATTGCAGTTTCACGATGTCGCCGCGCAACGCGGCGATGATTTGCGGCCTGAATTCCTGCGGCATCAGCCGAGGCGTGCGCTCGTCGAGATCCGCCGCCCTGCTTCGGCTGACTTGGCAAAGGCGCTTGCTTGCAGCCTTCCGGTACCTCTTCCCATCGCCAAACCCTTGTCCAGGGCATCTTGAAGACTTGTCGTGTAGTAGGCGGTGTTTTCCAGACCGCTGAAGAAGTTTATACGGTGAACTTCCCCCTTTTTGCTTATGACAATACCCGCTTTTCGGAGCACTTCCTGAACCGCCTTATATGTCATACTCATGGTTACCCTCCTTTGCCAAGACAAGGCAGCATCGCCCTTTTGTGTAACCGTTTGGTGACGGCGATTGATTAAAGTGCAACATGAATATGTTGCGAGCCCCCAAGACTTGTTTCACTCTGGAGCAGCGCAGCGCGTGAATCTGGAATTCGCTACATGGCCGACCTGGCGTCCCGAAGTGGCGGGAGGTCTGATACTCCCGCCCTTCCGGTCCGATCACGCCTCGGTCGTCTTCAGCGCGATGAACGTCATGTTCTTGACGTTCGACGCAGTACGGTCCCAGTTCGCCGCCAGCGCAAGCTCGGCGTCAGTGGCGAATTCGCCGGCCGAGGAGGCGTCGAGGAAGCGCGTGCCCGGAACGTGCGGGACGAAGTGCCGGCGGCCGACCATTTCGGTGACGCCGCCGCCATGGCCCTGGCGCGGCTTGCGGTCGAACTCCAGCGGCCCGCCTTCGGTGTTGACCGGCAGCTCGTTCCACAGGATCGCCTTGTCCTTGAACATGAAGGCAGTGTAGACGCCCGCCGCGACCGGGATGTCGTCGTCGACGACGGCCCGCAAGCCCATGTAGTATGGGATCAGCGGCCCGCCCTGCTCGGAGGGCGGCACATAGTCGATGAGGTCGGCGAGCTTCAGCGCCTTCATCTGCTTGGAATGCATCCAGATCGTCTTGAACTTGTCGGCGCGGTCGCCCATCAGATAGGCGGCCTCGATGATGTCGGTGTCGACGATGGAGGCGCCGGTGACGCGGACGAGGTCGCCCGCATCATTGGCGAGGTTGTCGGCCAGCACGCCTTTCAGGATGCCGAGCAGCGTCAGCTTGTTGGCACGCTGCCAGTAGTCGGTCTGGCGACGCACGATCAGCTTCTGCGGATCGTCGCCAGCCAGGATCGAGGTCAGGTCCGGAATGCCCCACGCCTGGGCGCGGACATTGCGGGCAGCCACCTCGCGGCGCGCGCCGATCTTCTTCATCTCGATCGAGTCGGCCGGATCGTCATTGACCGGTTCGGATGGATCGTTGCCGAGATCCTTCCAGCCGGGCATGTCGACGGAACGCCCGCCCATGGAAAGCTTCGAGGCGATGGCCGGGTCGGAAAACAGGATCCCGGCCTGGTAGATCTCGAGCGACTGGACATGCTCCTCGAACGAGTATTGTGCATAAACGGACGGAACGATCGCGTCCGCGATACGGGTGTAGGCGTCTGCCATTTTTGTCTTCCTTCAGGTTTGGTGGGGCGGCTAGACTATGATCCCGAAAAGTGGGAACCGGTTTTCGCTGGAGATCACGGTCCAGCTTTAGAGGGGGTTGTTGGGCATCCACAGATCGGGGTTTTCGCCGGCCTCGCGTGCCAGCCGCCGGGCGCGGGCGGGATCGCTTTTGACGAGGGCTGAGATATCAGTCAGGTTGCGTTCGCCGGCGGCGTTGCGCTTGAAGGGGTTGCCTCCACTCAAAGCCGCGCCGCCGTCGATCGTGTCTTCCCTGAACATCGCCTCGCCGATGGCGTGGAACGCCTTGGCGATCTGCGGATCGGTCAGCGCCCCGTCCGGCAGAAGGATGCCTTTCGCCTTGTAGGCATCGACCAGGCCGAGCTTCTTCATCGCCCGGTTGGCGACCTCCAGCCTCTGGCGAAAGCCATCGCTGTCGGTCGGTCCCCAGTCCCTTACCAAGTCGTCGTGGGTGGTCTCGACCGAACGCGCCAGGGTTTCTTGCTGCATCTTGGCCTGCTCGGCCATGTAGCCCACGAACTTGTCGTGATAGGCCTGCGCGACTTTTGGGGTCGCGCCTGCCTCGACCGCCCACGCCTTGGAGGCGTTGGCAAGCTCGTCCGAATAGGCGAAGTTTTCGGGGAGCCCGTCGGGGCGCCTGTACTCGACCTTGTCGGGTGATGTCAGCGGGCGCATCGCCAGGGGAAGCCGGGCATGAAACCTGTCCCAGTCCTCCCCAGGCGCATCCGCTGCGGGAACGCGCAGGCTTTCGCCCTGCTGCCGCTCCAGCTCCGCATAGGATGTGAAAACCCGATCGAGGCTTTCAGGCTTGGTCCAGCCCTTGGTTTCAGCGAGCTTGCGGTTGCCTTCGGAAAGACCGTCAAACCAACTTTTTGCAGCCGGCGGGGCGGACCCGTTGTCCCCGTTGGCCGGTGGCCGTGCAAGGTTGCCCGCCGGCTGCGTCTGCGCAGCCACGGACCCGGCGTCTGCCAGATCTGTCATGAGATGTTCCTTTTTGTGAGGTTAAAGGCCGATGATAGGAGCTGGCGGCGGAGCCCAGTATCTCCCCCCTCGAGGGGGAGATGGCCGGCAGGCCAGAGGGGGTACCAACGCGTGGAGCGCCAACCTCCATCTGTCGCTGAGGTCGCGCCCGGTCGCACCGACCCCCTCTGTCGCCTTCGGCGACATCTCCCCCTCAAGGGGGGAGATTAACGCTACGCGTTATCGCCCCAGTTCTCCCACAGCAGCGTGATCGTGCCGGTGATGGCGAGCGTGCCATCGGCGTCGATGTCGGTGCCGGTGGCGAATGCCAGGTTGAGGTAGAGGTCGACCGGCGTCACCGTGCCGTCGAGCGTCGCTGCTGCGGCCACGTCGGCGACCGATGCGGTCGATAGCGCGGCACCGGCGCCGTCCAGCGTGCGGCCGGCCGCGGCCAGCACATTGACCATGGAACCGGCCAGTGTCGCGCTCGACGCCGCCGCCGACCCGAGCGACCAGGTGAGTGCCGCATTGTCGTTGATGGTCGAGGCGCGTGTGGTCAGCACGGCGAATTGCAGCCTTGCGGTGCCGCCCTTGATGCGCACCTTGCCGTCGAGGAAATCGAAAAGCTTCTGGCTGGCATAGGCAAGCGCATCGGTGACCGGCACTTGCATGGCGTTGAACGAAAAGACGGTGCGATATGCGCCGCCCTGCCCGCTCGTCCTGGCGGCAAGCCCGGCTTTGGGCGGGGCAAAGCCGGCCTCACGGGCCGCGGCACGGGAAAGCGTCCGGGAAAGACCTCGGGTCATGGCATTCTCCATTCTTGGGGATTTGGGATTGGCTAGACCCGCCGCAGGCGGGGTTCGTCACGGCCGGAGCCTGATTCATTTCGATAGAGCCCGGCTCTATCGCCTTGTTAAACCATGATCTTTATGATCTTTTTGTTTGACCATGATTTTTCCCAGCCGGAGGCTTGGGCCGTCAAGACGAAAGAAACCATGTCTTATTTCGTGAGGCATGGTGCCCCTGTTCCGCCGCAATGCGACCGCACTTGGCAAAGCATTGACCCAAGGCTTTAAAGGAGGACTCCAAATGACCATGCAGAAAGCCATTGCCGCCGCGCTTCTGACTGCCGTGCTGGCAGGGTGTGCGCAGACCGAAGGGCAGCAGAGAGCCGGAACCGGCGCGCTGATCGGCGGGGCCGGCGGCGCGCTCGTCGGTCAGGCGATCGGCGGCAACACCAAGAGCACCGTCATCGGTGCAGCCAGCGGCGCCCTGCTCGGTGCGGTGGTGGGCAGTGCGACCACGCCGCAACGGCGCGGCGAACAGCTTTGCCGCTATCAGGATCGCAACAGCGGCCGCATCTACACGGCCCCTTGCGACGACCGCTACTACGACGGCAATTATTGAGCGTAGCGCCGGCGCTGGTCTTCCCTTCTCCCCTTGTGGGAGAAGGCGAAGGGGCCGGATGAGGGGTGTTCCAGCTTGGCGCACACCTCGTCCAGATCGGTGACTCGGTAGCCAGCCTCTCATTTCTTCCAACACCCCTCATCCGTCTCGGCGCTAAAGCGCCGATCCACCTTCTCCCACAAGGGGAGAAGGGATCACTTGCTTTCCAGCCGCGCCGCCTTCTCCAGCGCCGCCAGCTGCGCCTCGTCCAGCATCAGGAACCCCATAATATGCTGCACCACTTCGGCGCGCGCGTTGCTTAGCGCGCTGTGCAGTTCGAAGCCGTTCGGCGCCTTGGTCCTGGCCAGCCACTCGCCATAGGACGGGCGGCGGTAATAGCCGGTGGCGGCCGCGAGGTCGGCCAGCACCATCTCGCCGTCTTGCCCGGAGAAAACCCTGAGATAAGCCCTGGTCAGCGCATCATGCGCTTTCGCCGGACCACCGGCCTGACCGGAATGGGCGAAACGTTTGCGGCTCATGCGCCGGCACCCGGCGCAGCCGGGCCGCCCGGCATGTCAGGCTGACCACCCCGCAGCATGCCTTGCAAGCCATCGAGCAGGCCGCTGTCGCGGGCCTGAATCGCCGCCGGCACCCCATCCTTGGCCACTTTGCCGGCAGTGGCGATCGCCGCCATGCCGGCCTGCGCAGTTTGAGCCTTGGCTCTGGCATCGCGGATACCGGCGACCTCGTCCTGGCGGCGAAAGATGCGCTGCGGGCTGCGGCCGGCGCTCTGGACGATCTTGAGCGCCTCGTCGCCGTCGATATTGTCCATCACGCCGGGGTCGAACTGAGCCATCTGCATGGCCGTGGTGACAACCTGAATGGTGTCGCGGGCTTCCGCCGAGCGGCGCAGCACGTCGAGCGGGCCGGTGAAGGTCGGCCGTACCGCCTTGCCGGCAAGGCTTGCCGGCGGCAGGAAGCGGCTGTCTTCTTCATACAGTCCTTTGTCTTCCAGGATGCCCAGTTCGCGGTCGAGATTGCTGGCGAATCCAGCCTGGATGATCGAGCCGGACGGTCCGAGCAGCGCGCCCTTCTCTTCCTGCCTGATCAAGGCTTCGGTTGCCGTCATCTGCGGGTTCTGCACCAGCGTCTGGAACAGATTGACAAACATCATGTCGCGGATCTCCTCGGCCCGGCTGTCGGCATAATTGAACGCATAGGTCGGGTTCTGGCCGGTGGCGATCGGCGCGATCAGCGGCCGTCCCTGGTCGTCGATCAGGCCAGGATAGTTCTCGCCGGGATTGAGCACCGGCACATAGTCGAGCCTGGCCTTGGAGGCGGTGGCCGGATCGGTGATCTGCTGCAGCGCCCTGAGGCCCGAG
Source organism: Mesorhizobium mediterraneum (assembly GCF_002284565.1). Classification (GTDB taxonomy): domain Bacteria; phylum Pseudomonadota; class Alphaproteobacteria; order Rhizobiales; family Rhizobiaceae; genus Mesorhizobium; species Mesorhizobium mediterraneum. Next base: position 72,905 of record NZ_NPKI01000002.1, read on the forward strand.
CGACGCACGGCGTTTTCCTCGCGCACCGTCGTCAGCGCCTCGATGGTCGGCGAGATGCCATAGGGGTCGCCTTCGTAACGGCGCCAGTTGAAACACGACACTGGGAAGGAGCGGAAACCGCTTTCCCTGACGATGATCTCCTCGTCCTCGATGACGTGATAGGAGGCGAATGCCGTGTCGAGATACTGGTAGGAGCCGCTGAGCCGGTACATCTTGCGCTCGTCGCGCGGCTGGATGCACTGAATCAGCGAAATCTTCGTCTCGCATTTGGCCGGGTCGTCGACCAGCATCTTGATCCGTGCCGGCAGCTTCTCATAGCCGAGCAGCTGCGCCGCCTGCCGCGCTGTGCGCTCGTAGCGGCGGTGGAATGTGTCGACCTGGCCCCAGCGGTTGCGCGAGAGAAAGCCCTCGACCACCGGGATCGAGGCATAGCGGATCAGCGTGCCGCCAAAACCCTCCTCGGCATAGAGATAGGCCGGGCCGTAGCGCACGACATTGCGCAGGCAGGCCTGCGTCGCGGGCACGAAATTCGAATTGGCGGAATAGCGCAGAGAGAACAGGAAATCGCGCAGCGCTTCCGCCCATTCCTTTTCCTCGTCGCTCTCCTCGTCATTCATGGCGGCGGTCGACAGCCCGTGCCATTTTTCCGACTGCGGAATGATCAGACTTTCCAGCCCGGCGGCCAGCCGGTTGGCGGCCGAGTTGATGGTGTTGGCGTAGACACGGGCACCGCGCCGCTCCTGCCGCTCGGCCTGCGAGTCCGGTCCGGACTGCCGGCGACCGCTCCAGATGTCGGGGGCATCGGGATCGCAGAATTCCGACACCGCCTCCCAGACAGCCTCATACTGGCTGCGCTCGCTCTCCAGTTCCGCCTGTCGCGACAGGATATCGTGGGCACGGGAATCGCTCGTCATGGCAATCTTTCTTCGGTGATCTCAGCTTATTTTAGCGCGGTCGAATTTTGTCCGCTTTTGCGATATTCAAGGGAGGCGCGGCGGGCCTTTAAGGAGGTCGATGTGACAATGACGGAGAGCCTACCCGGTGCCCTGACGAGGCGAAGCAAGCAGGTTGCAAAGCGGCTGATCGGCTACGATTCCCGCAACTGGCTGCGCATCAGGCAGATCGAGGCGTTCACCGCGTTTCTTGAGGCGGACGGCCGCAAATCATCTGACGTGATCGAGGTCTCACCCGGCTGGAACCGCTACTGGAAGACGATGTGCTCCAACTATACCTCGGTCGATTTCCCCGATTTCGACATCTGCAAGGACCGCACTGACCGGCAATATTCCGTCGTCATTGCCGACCAGGTGCTGGAGCATGTGCAACGCCCGCTCGCCGCGGCACAGAATATCCATGCCATGACCAGACCGGGCGGCTGGGCGATGGTAGCGACACCGTTCCTGTTCAGAGTGCATGCCAGGCCGCACGACTACAACCGCTGGACCCCCGCCGGCCTGAAGCAGGTGATGGTCGAAGGCGGCTTTCCCGAAGCCGACATAGAAGTGTTCGGCTGGGGCAACAAAGCCTGCGCAAAAGCCCATATCGGCGGCCCAGTGCGCGCCTACGGCCTATGGCGCGACCTCAGCAATGACGAGGAATATCCGCTGATGGTCTGGGCGTTTGCGCATAAGCCGGAGTGAGCCCTCAAGGTGGCTTCAGCGCCGGCGCTTGAACACCCCCCTCTGTCCTGCCGGACATCTCCCCCTCAAGGGGGGAGATTGGCAGCTTCGCCGATAGCTCACTTCTTCAACGCTGGAGATTGGCGAAAGCCGCCATGCTAGCCAATCTCCCCCCTTGAGGGGGAGATGTCCGGCAGGACAGAGGGGGGCCTGCTTGGCGCTACCCCTGCCGCCTCTTCACCAACCTTGCCAGCCGCCGCCAGGTGCACCAGGGCCAGTCGCCCCGGCTCCTGAACACCCGTTTCATCGCGCCCATGTCACACCCCCAGAAGCACGCGGCGCTGGCCGGTGAGATCACCGGGCGACAGATCGGTCTTGACAGTGCTCAGCGTTCCCTGGCGCTGCTCGAGCTCAGCCCGGAGCGCGGCTTCGCGCGCCTCCACGTCCTTGTCGGCAATGGTCGGTGTTGGTGGCAGCGGCTTCAGCGCCGGCGGCTTTTGAAAAAGGCACATGGTTCCAGCTTTCTCTTGTCCAGTCATAGAGGATGAAGGTTTCGCCGTTGCGGCCGTAGCCCGGCAGACGACAACGTTCAGTGGCGCCCAGCCGGGCAAGCCAGCGCAGCGCCAATTCATTGGCAGCCAGTGCCCGCGCCTCGACCCGCCAGGCGCCGCGCGCAGCGACCTGCGGCCCGAGCACGGCGTGAAAGAACTCAGTAATCCCAGGTACGCAGCGCCTCATGCGGCGCGTGCCCCAGCTCCAAGCGATCCATAAGCCGCCGCGCTGCTCGGCGGCGCCAAAACCGGCTTCCGGATTACCGTCGAGCTCGGCGACATAGGCAAAACCCTGCAGTGCGGTGAGCGCCAGCAGCGCCGGCGACCACTGGTCAAGCTGGCAGTCGATCTCGGCCCGGTCCTCGGGGCGCAGATTGGCGGCGATGTAGGAGAGATCGCGCAAGGTTGCGGGGATGATACGGAGCGTTATGCATATCCTTCGTCATCCCGGTGCGAGGGCGAAATTTCCGAAGCTCGTGCACTGTGCCGTGCCAATGCTGTCCAAGCTTTGGGCCGTCAAGCTTATATATCCAGACAAGATTACTCTCATCCGAAACCTTGGGATTTGCATAATTCAGATATCACCGACCACAGACGGCGCACCGCCTTTACTTAAAGGCGTTGAAAATCAGAATGGGCTGTCATGCATCAGAATGGCAACTACGAATAAAAAATAAATAGTAAAAAATCCGGGAACGCTAAGTGCTGCAGCTCCAAAAAGGACAAAAGCGCGCTGAAGCGGCGTCAATGATTTGGACCTGACGCCTTTTACTGCCAAGTATATCGCCAACACAAGGCTCACAAATCCCCAAAAAAATAATGACATCTATTGTCTCCTGCGGAATCGGGAACACACAGCTTAACCCCACCAAAAAAACCAAATCTCTTTATAGAAAGCAAAATCCCAAATAACTATATATCCTGGAACACTGATAATTGCCGCAACAAAAATAACAGAAACACGCCGATTGGAATCGATACTTTTTGATATAACACCAAACACTGCCAATATTATTGCCAATACAAATGAGACAGACCCGAAAATATAAAATTCCATCGGTTATCCCCTAAAAAATTATCACAATATATGACGATGGGTGCTGAGCTTATCCAGATCGTTACCAATTGCCAAATGACATCCTACTTCCAAATTGCGCCTGTCCAACGGCTGATTGTGCGTAATCGTAAGCCCTTTGCGCATCATCGCGAGCCGAAATCTCTATGGCGCTCGGTATATGGAGCGCCATCTCTCCAGCAATTTTACCTTGGAAAAGTTTCATTGCGCGCGAAGCATATGTTGACGCCTCGTTGCGCTCTTCGTCGGTCTTTAAGGCCGGATCTTTCATGTAATCCTCATTGTCGAGGTATGTTTTCAAAGACGCTACAAGTTTCCTATCGGCCGCGATTACATCGCCCGGCGTTTTCGCGTCGCGATAGTCCCCGTCATGTTGCTTATAGAATCCGTCCTGAATATCAAAAGGTGGTAGGTCAAAACCACCACCCCGAGTACCGCCAGTCCAGCCAGGCCCGCCGTAAATGCCATAGGTAGGAATCTTCCTGTTGAACCAATCGGACCAGCTTAGGGCCTGGTCGCCATCCTGATCATGGCTTATCGGGTGGTCGGATTCCCAATGCTGTTCCGAGTGGCCATCTCCCAAGGGAGTATTGGCGAGGTCGAGCAGACCCATGGGATCAACCACTGCCGCCCGAAGCGACCTGTCGGCCGTATTGTCGGCAACCTTGGATACGCTGGTTCGAAGCAAATGATCGAGCACTGCCCGGCGTTGCTCACGAGGCGTCGCGATGAGCACATTGCGCAAAACCGCGTCCTGGTCCTGTGGAGGTCGATTCTGATCTCGGAGCGTGTCGACAACCCGTTCCGCCACGGAATTCGGCAGCGGTTGTATGGTCTTAAAGCCCATCTGCTGCTGGGCTGCGATGGAGCCGACGATTGCCACTTGATAGTCTTCCAGCTTCGACAGATTGTTCCAGGCAGCATCGAGCTTCGCGAAAGCCCTGCGAACATATCCGCCCGGATCGCCTTGCCTTGCTTTGAACGTCAGATCGGCGGCCGCGGCGATGGCGTCGTGTCGCGCTTTGCCCTCCTCCGGCGTTGCGCTGGCCGCCTTAGTGTTGGCGTCGTTGACCATAGCGTCTATTGCGTTGTTGGGCACATCACGCATGTCGTGGAATTGACGGCTGACATTGACCGCCCGGTTGAATAGCTGAAAGCGCCTGTCGCCTTCCGTCGCGCCATGAACATTGACGAACTGCTCGGGAGTGGGAAGCGGACCGTCATAGGCTCCGGTATCCTTGATGGCTTCAGGTGCATTCTGTTCGGCAAGACTGATATTGGCGCGTGTATCTACCTGTCGTGCCGCATCGACGGCGAGGGCCAGCCGGACCAAGGCCGGCCGGTCTTCGGGCGCAATGTCGTCTTGAAACGCCTGCGCTGTTCGCTCTTCCGGGGTTAGCTGTCCGACGCGGTCGCCCTTCGAGCCCGATGGGCTTGCAGTGTCTTGCCTCGGCTCGCCACCAACCGCGGCGGTATCGTCCTTGGTCCTATCGCCGGCTTGTGTCGCACCGAGCATTTCGGCGGCGCGTTTCGGGTCCAGGCCGATCGTCGCCAGCATCAACGCCTTGGCCGTGTTGCTCCGCCAGGCAACTTCCGCCGCTTGCCTGGCAAGCGGGTTGCCGATCTTGGCGATCAGGTCGAGGCCGTGCTGTCGGATCTCCTCGAAGTTCGCGGTATCGTTAGGGTCGCTCCGTGCGATGGAGTTGGTGGAGATATTCTCGACCTTGGTCCACTGGTCCTGCTCGTACTCGTCGCGGCGCGCCTGCTGCCGCGCCGCCATGCGCTCGGAACCCATCGCGCGGATTGTCTCCTTTTGCCTGGCGAAATTGGCACGTTGGCTTTCGGGTATTTTCGGCAGGGCATCGTCGAACAGCGTGTCGAACAGGCCGGGCTTCACCACTTGGCTGCTGCGCGGATCGACTTGGCCGTACATGGCGTCATGCAGGCCGGCACCATCGGGCGCTGCATTGCCCGCCACATCGGCCTCGGCTTGGGCGATCTGGTCCATCATCTTGCGGCGGGCAATTTCGGCGTCGAACGCCTCCTGCTGCTCTTTGCGCTGTTGAAAGCGCTCGGAGACGGCCGAAAGCTCGCCGCCCAGGTCTTGCATGGCGCCGCCGATTGGCGATCCCTGCGGATATCGCACCACGTTGCCGGTATCGAGCCGGCGCTGCGCCAGTTGGAGAGGTATGGTCGCCATCTAATTGTTTCCTGCCCAACTGGCTCTGAACAAAAGGGGGTCGCTCTGCGGGAGATCACGGCATGGCTGATCGCATTGCATGCCGGCCGCCGCATTCGCGGGCTTTGTCGGATCGACGATTATTGGAGAGACGGCGGAGTTGCCGGCGTTGCGGATCCCCGCCGCCAGAAGCCCCGTGAATTCCGTCGAAACAATGCAGCGTCGTCCGCCCCGCCTCACAGGTTTCGGAGTTTTGCGGCATCATGGATATCGGTGCGGCCAGCACCGGGGAGACAGGCGGAACCCGATGCCGTCGGCGACCAGGAGCCCAGCGCGATATGGCGCACGAACCATCAGCCGTCGACGCTCCAGACAAACGCACCCCCGGTCGAAGTCGGGTGGGTCTAGAGTGGGGCGGCACGCCAATCTAGATGAAAGTTATTTCAAACTTTACACATTAATTAAACCGCTAGTTAATCAGCACATTCACGATCACGTATGCTAACGGCCCCCCTGCTTTGGGGGACTTGTTGACGTGTTAGAAAAGGATGTGTTGGAGAAGATCACCGATAATCTTCCAGCGGGTCGGAAATCTTACCGCTTTTCCGCAACGTCCTGAACTCCGCCGGGTCGACCACCGCTTCCCTCAGCATCATCACGCCGTAGCGGGTCGCCGCCATCAAATCGTCGCGTAGCTTCACCACTTGCCCGTCCTTGCGGTGATAGAGCCGAAACTCCTCGAACCAGGGCAGAAGCGTCGAGAACACCTTGAAGCGGCCCGATTGCATGCGGTCGAGCATTTCCATCAGCCCGGCCTCCACCGAGACGGAGCCGTCGGCGAACTGCGCATGGCGGGTCAGCATGTTCAGCCCATGCGCGGCATATTGCCGGGCCAGCGCAACGCCCGCCCCTTCCAGCGTCTCGCGGCGGCCGTCGCGCGGCCAGGCCCAAGGCAGCCATTCGCCCCAGGGTTTGAGCGTCAGCGCCTGCATGGCGGGCGTCTGCTGCGACGCGCGGCAGGCTTTCGAGACATAGACGACATTGGCCTCCGTATCCCAGGCGAGCTCGACAGCGGCCGAGGGATGGTCCCAGCCGAAATCCAGCGCGCCGAGCCGCGGCCAATAACGCGGCAGCCGGAACGGCTCGCAGACGATCAGTTCTTCCGCCACCGGAAAGATACGGCCGGAGCCCAGCACCGGAATGCCCTTGGCCCGCGCCTCGCGCTCATGAGCTGGATAGGCTGATATGATCTCGGCGCGTTGCTGCGGCGTGTAATGCTCGGCATCGTCGATGGTCATGAAGGTGACGTGGCGGGTCATTTGTACGGCTTTCCGGCTTGAATCGTTTTGGCAGTCGTCGGACGTATGGTGTTGTTTGGGCGAGATCTTTTTCGCGCTGGCGGGACAGCGCCCCCCTCTGTCCTGCCGGACATTTCCCCACTTGGGGGGAGATTGGCAGTTTCCGCGTCCCGCTTGCCTGCAACCGTTGGAGATTGGCGAAAGCCAGGGTGACATCCAATCTCCCCCCTCGTGGGGGAGATGTCCGGCAGGACAGAGGGGGGCGCGCAGGAACGCAACGGGTGAGCGGAAGCGAAAGCTCCGTCTCAAAACCACCTCACCTCCCCATTCCCTCCACTTCCTCCGCCGACAAAAACAACAACACCACATCCGACATGCCGAGCAGCGGCGTGAACGTGACGATGGTGATGCCGCCCGTCGCGTTGGTGCGGGTCAGCCCTTCGGAATAGATGTCGAGCGGCGGTTCCTCGTCGAACCAGACGCCGTGCAGTGTTTCGCCCTGCCACTTCTCGCGGCCCTTCTCAAAACTCTTGAACGACAGTACCGATTCATCGGCCTGCACATCGCCGCCACCGCCGTGGCGGACCACGACGCTGTCGAGCCCATGCGGCGCGCCGCGCCCCATGATGGTGCTGAGAATGGCGTCGGCCGGGATCATGCCGGTGCCCCACGCGGCCGGCTGCTGCGGCGGGCCGATCAGGATGCGTTGCGGGTTGTCGCGCGTGCCCTCGGCGGTGACGCCGGCCGCCCACAGCCGCACCGGCGTGTCGAAAACCTTGCCTTGCCACCACTCGGGATAACGGCCGGTGAGGTGCATCGCCCATTCGGCACCGCCGGCCCTTGTCTTGCCGATCTGGTTGCCGGCCATGAACAGCCGCTCGCGGCTGGTCGCGCCCGCTGCATGGAACTCGGCCTGTTTTGGATAGGGCCGGTACGCGGCAAGCTGATTAGCGCGGCGTCTGCGGTCCAATTCCCTCAGCAGGCTCAGATACTCGGTCTTTGCCGTCGAGGCCCGGCTTTGCGAGACCAGGCTTGGCGAGGCCAGGCTTTGCAAGGCCCGGTTTTGCGAGAAATGGCCGGAGGACGGCTTCGAGGCCGCGGATGCGCTGCCTGATTTCGTCATCGCTCAATGCTTCCAGACTGTTGATGTTGAGATGCAGATCCTTGGGCAGCACCGACAGCACGATCTTTAGATACTGGTCGGGCTTTTCGGTGCGAACCTCGGCGATGACGCCGGCGCCATGCGCCCGGAAATCGGCACGGATCGCTTCCAGAAAACCATCGGCCAGCGTCTTTTTCGTCCGCTTTGGCCGGCTGGAGGACCTGGGTTCCGTCACGCCAGGCGGTTCGTCGTCGAGAGAATCCTCGGCCATGCCCTACCCCGCAGCCCCGGCGAGCGCCACGATCTCGGGCTTCGCCGTTTTCTTGACTGCCGGCGTGGGTCGCTTGCGGGATTTCGCCCGCTTGCCGGCGCGCTTTGCCTTTGGTTTCCGCGGCCGGCTTGCCGCTTCGGGCTTCGCCTTGCCGGAGCCTGTCTGGGCTTTGAGCGCCGCCCTGACGACACTCACGGCATTGTCGCTGACGCCCGCCAAGGGAAAGCCAAAGCCGCCGGCCGCGTCGACGGCACCGCCCCGGACCATGCCGATCTGCACACCGGCCGGAACGTGCTCGACCCGGCCGTGGCGCACAGGTGCGGCGCCCTCGAACTGGCCAATGGCGCTGACGACCTCGCGGCCGTCATCGTCGGTGATGATGGTGGCGTAACGGCTGGACATGGGGGTTCTCTGGCGAGCGACAGGCGTGTTGCGGAAGGGATATATTGATGGGATGGTGAGACGACAGAACGGAGATTTAAGGGGGTGACCCTTTCGGAAATTCGGCATCAGGTGGAAATGGAGATCGACACCTACGTGATCGAGTATCCAGCGGGCATGGTGGGAACGCCGCTGCCGGACACGTTCTTTGTCGAGGCCTTCAGTCGATGAGGCAGGCTTTGGTCGAGCCGTACTGGATTGACGCCATTCCGTTCAACGATGCAGCGGAAACTGTCCGGCCATATGCCGTCATCTCTGACGACCGAGATGGTTATTTCCCGGCCTTTGACCCTGAGACACAGGCATTCGTCCTCATATTCAAAGACGGTAACGCAAGACACCGTGCCTCTCATATCGTGGGCGACACTGTCGGCTGTTTCCTCGCACAATAGTCAATCGCCCGAACTCTATGGAAAGCGAGCCCGCTTTGCCTCGATACCATCCGATAAACGTGCATCCCGAGATAGATTGCAATCAAAGCGACCTGCTCGAATTGCGCTGGACGAACGACGAGGTCGTCGCTGATTTTGTCATTCCCGATGACGCGCAGCATGCGCTCCGCGTGCAGTTCCACAACGAAGTGATTATCCGTATCCTCGATGAAATGCCGCTCAGCACCGAACACGAGATAACGACCAAGGAGGGCTTGGTCGCAAACCATTTCGCTTACCGGGTGGAAGGCGCGATGTTCGAGAAGTCCCAGTCCGAGACGTGGCGGTCGACCCACCAACCCGCGACGCACTACCGCTTCGTAACCGGCTGGGCATGCCTCGACGTTCTGTCGGCCAAGGAGCCGGACTTTCAGATCGTCAAGCGAGGCAGTTAAAACAAAAAACCCGCCTCGGCGGCGGGTCGTTGGCGCAAATCAGCACCATGCCTAAATCAATAGCATAACTGCCGGCACGAAGTCAATGGTGGAGCGATCGATTCAAGGAGAAAATTCCTGCATCGAGCGACACGCGCGCACGAATGTCTCGAAGCGCTCGATCCCCGTACCGCCATGCCGGGATCGGAACCGGCGTTCGCGCGTTTGGAGCTTAGCCAATGGGAGCGAAGCCATGAATGTCGCCAACCTGCAACTCGAAGGCCTGCTGATGGCCGTCGCATCGATCAATCAGGTTCTTGTCCGCAAGGGCGTGCTCACGGTCGAGGAGATAGACATCGCCTTGCGCAGGGCCGAAGCCAGCGAGACCAGCGAGGAACGGTCCGAAGGCATGTCGGCGTCGAGCCGCGATGCCGTCAACTTCCCGATCCGGCTGCTGGAACTGGCCAACCAGTGTCAGCCGGAGACGGACATGCCGTCGTTCTCGAAACTGGCGCGCATGGTCGGCCAGATGAAGGAACCCTACAACGACCAGATGTGACGCCCTCCCCACATCAAAGATGGCAGGTCGAACGAAGGTTCGCGATCAGCTCGCAGACCCAAGCTTCAGCGCCAGCACGCGGCCCGGCCCATGGACGGCAGCAAACAGCAGCCCGGCCAGGAAGGTGAAATGGTCGACGAAGAAGCCGAACTCGGCTTGGTTGCCGGCCCAGTGCGACGGCCCGTGGAAGGCAAAGCCGAGGAACAGCACATAGGCGGCGGCGACAAGAGCGGCCTGTGAAAAGAAGGCACCGGTCAGGAAGCACAGCACGAGGACGACTTCGAGCAGGGCCGCGCACCAGGCCAGAAACAGCGGGAACGGAAATCCGGCAGCGGCGATGTAGCCCGCTGTGCCGCCCATGTCGGCGAATTTGAAAGTCACCGCCATGAGGAAGACGGCCGCGAAGATCAGCCGGCCGATGAGAATTGCCGCGGTTTGCCACGCTGATTGACCGGGTGAATGAGCGGTTTCCAACGACATGATGTCCTCCAGGGTTGCGACGGTTCCGCCCCAAGGACGATACACCAGCCGCAAACCCGACATCGTCCCCTGAGAACCCTTGGCTGGGACAGCGCAAGTGGCCAGGCCGCCGCGAGACTGGGTTCCTGGATCTACTCGGCCGCGTGGTGGCTGATCGAGTCCCGCACAGTCCCATACTGGCTGCCCCAGCGGTCGGTCATGTCGCAGCGTATGTCCCACAGCTCCGGGAAGAAGCGGTGGCGGGCGCCGGCCTCAAGCAGTTCGACCGGCCGGCCCTTCAGCGATTTCGCGCCCAGCCCGATCGAGCGGTGGATGAGGTAGAGATGGTTGGCGCGGAATTTCTGGAACAGCTCATCGAATTCGATCAGCGCCTCGGCGACGACATAGCTGTCGCCGTGATCGTATCTCGCGTCATAGACATCCTCGACCGAGAGCCCGCGGCCATCGAGATAGGACGCCTTGAAGGCCCGCCACAGGTCCGGCGGCATGCGCAGCAGGAGCTTGAAGCCCGGTGATTCCTGGCCGCTGCCATTGCCGAGCTGCAGCCGAATCTCTTGGTATTCCTTGGGCGACATGGTTTCGAGCAGGTCGAGCTGCGCCGTCATCATGCGCATCAGCCGATGCACGCGCCCCATCAGCGTGACGATGCGGTGGGTGTTCTGCTGCTCGAGGAAGTCGACGACATCGACCAGCGTGTAGGTGATGAGCTTCATCCACAGCTCCTCGACCTGGTGCACGATCTGGAACTGCAGCTCGTCGGCATTGACCATCTCGGCCAGCGGCTTCTGGCAGGCGAGAAGCTTGTCGCACCTGAGGTAGACGCCGTAATCGCGCATTTCGGGCGCTTCGATGCGGGCATAATAGTCCGGCTTGTGCATGGCAGCTGCTCCTTTGCCCGGCCCATAGGCTCAGGGCATCTGTTCGGTCCGAGCTTGAAGGATAAGCGCTTTTGGCTTGAACATTGTTCCTTTTTGTTATCCAAATGCAGGAAATGAAGGACGAACGTCCGTTAATGAAGAGATTTTGGAGAACGATATATGCTGGATGCCCTCGATCGGAAGATCGTCGCGGCGCTGGAACGCGACGCGCGAATCTCCTTCGCGGCGCTTGCCGACGAGGTCGGCTTGAGCAAGACGCCGTGCTGGAAGCGGGTCAAGGCGCTGGAGGACGCCGGCATCATCCGCGGTTACTCGACGCGGATCGATCCGGCCAAGCTCGGCTTCGGCATCGAAGCCTTCATCCAGGTGTCGATCGATTTCGAGCTTTCCGAAGCCTTCGAGGCCGCAGTCCAGGCACATCCGCTGATCCGGCGCTGTCACGCCACGACAGGCGAAGCCGACTATCTCCTGCAGATCGTGACGGTCGACATGATGGCGCTGGACAGGATGCTGCGCGTCGAGCTCAGCCGCCTGCCCGGCGTGCGCCGGACGATCACCTCGATGGCCATGCGCGAGATCAAGGGTGGCATTTCTTTCGCCAATGCCGTTGGGCATACGCAGAAGCGATAGTGGGCCGACAGAGGCTGGGGTTTCACGCGATTTGGATGGTTCAGGCTGCGGTTTTGTCGGGCTTGTCCATTCGCCGTGCCGGGCTTGGGGCTGGATCGACGTCCGGCTCCTTCTGCTGTTCGGCGTCGGCTTTCCGCTTCGGGCAGTCCTCGTAGCCATGGTCGCGCCCGCCGCAATATGCGCAGCATTTTGCCGGGATATCGGGGCGAAACATCGTCGTCATGCATTGAAATGCACGTGGCGACCGTCTGGTTGCGTCGCACCGTTACTTTTCGCTTACATTAGGGATTTGGGCGCCGAATCCGAGACTTTAAGGCGTGTAGCCCAGCGCGGCCAGGACCGACAGCCCTGCGACCAGGCCAATTGCAATAACAATGCCGAAATGCCGTTCCAGGAATCTGGGCGGCCCCTGCCAGTCGTATCGCATATCTGAAACTCCGCCGGGTAATCTGGGGCAAAGTGTTCAGGCGTCAAGGCCGGCGGTCCTGACAGGCGATAGACTTGACACCCGGTAGACTTGATGGGCGGTAGACAGGCAGCTGCCATTGTTCATATCGTTGTTCATATCGGAACGCGGGACGGCACTCATGCCCGAGCATCCTTCATCAGCGGGAGAAAGCCATTCCCAGCCCGCTGCGGCACCTGACCCTCGTCTGGCCTTTGTTTATGCGGAGGCGGTGCGTGGGCTCCAACACCAGCAGAACGTGGTGGAGAGCCTCAATACGCGCGCTGGCAATCTGATCTTTGCAACCGCGTTCGTGAGTTCTCTCCTCGGCGGCAGAGCTCTCTTGGATGGGCTCGGGCCGTGGGACTGGCTGGCGCTGGCGCTGCTTTTTCTGATCGGGCTGCTGGTCGTCATCATGTTGTGGCCCTACTACGCCTATACGTTCCGCTTCGATCCAGAGCAGTTGCTCCAGGACTTTGTCGATCAAAACCCTTCCGGATCCATGGATGTGATGCACCGCGCGCTTGCGCTCCGCATTAAAACCGACATGGCCAACAATTGGCGGATCATTCAACGCCTGCGCATGTCGCTACAGCTTGCCCTGTTTCTATTGTTGCTGGAACTTTTGGCATGGCTGTTCGCGATAACCCGCGTCTAGGCTCAGGGCCATTAATCCAGCAAGGTTAAGACTGCCTTGAGACTATACACGCGATAACCTCTCGCGCTAAAGCTGAGCTTCGATGGCCGCCTTGTCTATGACAGACCATACTTGTACGATCTTTTCGTCGCGAAGTTCATAGATCACGTTCTCGGCGAAGGAAACTCTCCTCCCACCTACAGGGAGACCAAGGAACGTTCCTTTCGGCGTGCAGTCGAAACCTAGTCGGCTCGCTATATAAGGCGGATCGGAAATCAGCATCTGGACATTGAAATAAAGGTCCGGAATTTCATCAAAGTCTCTCTCCAGCATTTCGCGATAACCTGACAAGCCGAGCCGCCGGCCGTTGTGGATCACCTCATCATCGACGAACTGTCCCAGCTTCGGCCAGTCCTGCTTATTCAGGCAGGCAATGTAGTCTCGGTAGACGTCGCGGAGGTCGGTTTTAATCACGGCGATTGCTCCTATCTCTACAAGGCCCTGCTGAAAAGGCAGTGTCTCACATGCTCAAGCAGATGACTGCATGAAGCGGCTTCATGCGCGGATGAGAAAGTGCTAGACAGCGTCCACTTCCTCTATTCCCGCTTCGTCTAATGGTAGGACAGCGCCCTTTGAAGGCGTGAATCGTGGTTCGAGCCCATGAGCGGGAACCAGCATCGGACCGCCCGTGCCGGGCAGCCGATCAGTCTTGATCCGATCAGATCGCTGCAACGCGCCAACAATGCCAGGACGAGGCCGGCGTGCCGTCCTTTTCCCAACGGACAAGGATGGTCGGTCGGACCAAGGAGCCCTATAAAGACCACATGTGACGGAGGACGACATGGCCGACGACAAATCCAAGACCAAGCAGGATCGCAAGCTGGCTTCCAGCGAGCAGCCTTACGAAGTCGCCGCCTTTGCCAAGAAATACGGCATACCGCCGAGCGAGGCCGCGACGATCATCAAACGGTACGGGCCTTCGAGGAAGAAGCTCGATGCGCATATGGCGAGCCGCAATGCCTGATCTGTACCCGGCGGCGTCGACCTGGATCATCACCGCGGCTTGACCATGCCGCTTGTTTCCGGCCTGCCGGCGCTATCGACCGGATTCAACGCCAGGTTTCAATAACTCGTTTACTTTGACGCGGTACCACCCAGCGGGGAATCGTTGGGAGGGTCGGATGTCAAACCGTGCATTGCGCTTTGAATGCGTCATGGAGCCAAACGGCCGATGGATGGTGTGGGATGCCATGCTCAATCTGCCGGCCCAGTTTTCGGCGCTTGCGCTGATCGGCCTGTGTCACGATGAGGCGGTTTCGCTCTGCCGCCTCTTGAACGAGACAGCCTCCGAGACAGACGCCATCTATGCCCGGCAGAGCCAGGCCTCCTGATGGTTGCGCCGCACAGCAGGATAAACCTCCCTCCCCGTGGAACGCTGCCTTTGGCTACGGATGGCGTATTGGCACGGCAGGCGAATCTCGCCCACTTGCCCGCTCGCCATTTGCCCGGGATTTTGCCTTGACAAACAAAGGTGCTATATTAGCTGACTAATCGATTCACAGTCGGCGAACCGGCATGGCCAAGAAGAAGTCAAAACTGGAACCGTCCAGCATTTCCGCGGTCTCTTCGGCGGAAGCCTATGAGGCGACCTATTTTGCCAGGAGATGCGGCCTGACGCGGGATGAAGCGCTGAAGATCATGCGCGAGGCTCAAGGCTGGGTGAGCACGACGATGCCATCCACCGCCAAGCGGAAGAATTAGTCCCACGAGGCGGTGCAGTAGGCGGCAAGGCATCGGCCAGGAAGGCAGCCGCTCCTCAAGCGCCACGATGAACACGCCCAGCATTGACGAGAACGAATTGGCTGCGTCCTTGAACGCTGCCGGACAGCTAAACCTGTTCGGCAACCTGAACGGCCTATCAGCCTAGCTAGGCTTGCCGTCCCACCGGCAAAGCCGCTTGCGCGCTCGCCCGTGCCACGATCGCTTGCAGCGGCTCCGGCCGGTGCAGCAGAAATCCCTGGCCGAAGGCAACGCCCATATCCCTGAGGATGTCGAGCGCGTCCTGCTCTTCGATCTTCTCCGCCACCACGGAGCAGCCGAGGCTTTTGGCGATGCCCGATATGGCCGAGACGATTTCGCGGTCGAAGCGGCTCTCCGCAATATGCTCGATGAAGGACCCGTCGATCTTGATCGCATCGACGGGAAAGCGCCGGAGATATTCGAACGAGCTCATGCCCGCCCCGAAATCGTCGAGGCTGACGCGGCAGCGCCGCTCGCGCGCCTTGCGGACGAACTGTTCGGCAGCAGTGAAATTGGTGACCGCGGCGGTCTCCGTGATCTCGAAGCCGATGCCGGAATGCGGCGCCCCGGTCTCATCGATGACGGCGTCGACGAAATCCCAAAGCTGCGGGTCGCTCAGCGTCTGCGCCGACAGGTTGAAGCCGAGCGTCAGCGCCCCTGACTTCAGCGCCGGACCATGAAGCGAGAGCGCCGTCCTGATGATCCAGCGGTCGAGCCGCGAGGCGATGCCGAACCGCTCCGCCGCCGGGATGAACTCGTCCGGTGGAATCAGCCGCCCGTTGCGCCCGACGAGCCGCGCAAGGACCTCGACATGGCGGTTCTCATCCCAGGGTTTTCCGAGCTGATGGATTTCCTGGCCGAACAGTTTCAGCCTTCCGTCCTCCATGGCATCGACGGTGTCGGCCGCCAGCCGTGCCGCATTGAGGCCGCCGGAACCGGATGTTGTCTCAGGGGAGAACACCGCGAAGCGATTGCGCCCGGCAGCTTTGGCCGCATAGCAGGCGTCGTCGGCGCAGGCGAGCGCGTCGGCCACCGCGGTATTCGCATCGGCGATAAAGGCGATGCCGATGCTGGCCGCGAGCTTGCGCGACGTCGCCGTCGAGCCGAGATCGGCGTCGCGAATCGCAGCGAGAACGGCGCCGGCGATACGCTCGGCTTGGGCTGCGTCGCAATCAGGCACCAGCAGCGCGAACTCGTCGCCGCCGAGGCGCGCGGCATGCACCGACGGCGGCAGGCAGCCCAGAATGCCCTCGGCGACGCTCTTCAGCGCGAGGTCGCCGGCGGCGTGGCCGGCGAAGTCGTTCAAGGCCTTGAAGTAGTCGAGATCGACGTAGAAGACCGCGAGCGGGCGCGCCGTTGCGATATGCTGGGCCAGCAGCCGGTCGAATGCGGCGCGGTTCAAAAGGCCGGTCAGCGCGTCGTGATCGGCCGCGTGGGCAAGCTCCTGCTCGCGTTGCTTGGCCTCGGTGATGTCGCGCACCGTGCCCAGGATCTGACCCGACGATTGAGCGTCGGCGATGAACCGTATCAGCGATTCTATATGTCGGACCTCGCCGTCCCGCTTGATGATGCGGTATTGCACGGCAACGACCTTCTGGGTTTGCAGCGGCACCTTATGCGCCCGCTCGGCGTAGTCCCTGTCGTCCGGATGCAGATAGCTGTGCCAGAGGTCGCTCGACACCTCGTCGGTGTCGGCGACAAGCCCGAAGATTTCCCTGGTGCGCTCGTCCCAGTAGCTTTTGCGTGCGGCGAGGTCGTGATGCCAGATGCCGGTGCCGCTGGCGGCCAATGCCAGCCGAAAGCGCACATTCACCTGTTCAAGCTCGTGTTCCGCTTGCTTCTGCTTGGTGATGTCGGTCTGGACGCCCATCAGCCGGACCGGCCGGCCTCCGGCATCGCGCTCGACCACCCCGCCGCGATCGAGTACCCATACCCAGTGGCCGGATTTGTGCTTCAGCCTGAGCTCGGTCTCGATGGAATCGGTCTGGCCGGCAATGTGGCGTTCACCGCTGGCCACCGCCCGCTCGCGATCGTCGGGATGCGTCAGCTGCAACCAGAGATCGCTTGTCTCGACAAGCTCACCCTCGCCATAGCCAAGCATCTGCAACCACATTGCCGAATAGAAACAGTCGCCGCTCGCGAGATCCCAGTCCCAGACGCCAAGATGCGCGCGTTCGAGCGCCAGCTCCCAGAACTCTCCGTTGCGATTCTTCCTGTCGGCCATGCCCTGGACTTCGCCCGCTCCGTCGCGGCCAATGTGCAGCGAAATCAGAGAAGAAACCGTTACTGTGCAAAGAGCGGGCGAAGGGGCCCCTCGGAGACATCACGGCTGGCAGTTTCTTTGGCCCCGCCGGTCGATGCAACGAGGGATGCGGAGGCCATCCGGCCCATCGCCTACACGATACCCGCGAACTGCCGCATTCGACCCCTGCGGAGACCTGATCCCGCCTGGATCAGGCCCTGTTGGCTCACGCCTTGGCCTTGAAGCGCGCCGCCTCTTCCGAACCGCTTGTGGCGTCGCCCGCGCTATAGGAATGCGCGCCGGCACCGGCCAGCTTGCCGCCATCGACGATCAGGTAGTCCTCGCGGATCGGCCGGCTTTCGAACCAGCATTCCAGGATTTCGCGCGTGCCTGCGGCATAGCGCGCCTGCGCCGAGAGCGACGATCCCGAAATATGCGGCGTCATGCCGTGATACGGCATCGATCGCCATGGATGGTCCTTGGGGGCCGGCTGCGGGAACCAGACATCGCCGGCGTAGCCCGCGAGCTGGCCGCTCTCCAGCGCACGGGCGACGGCGTTGCGATTGCAGATCTTGCCGCGTGCGGTGTTCACCAGATAGGCGCCGCGTTTCATCCTGGCGATCATCGCCTCGTCGAACAGGTTCTCCGTCTCCGGATGCAGGGGGGCATTGATCGTCACCACGTCGCAGAGGCCGACCATGGCTGCGGCGTCCGGGTGGAAGGTGACGCCAAGGTCCTTCTCGACCGCCTCGGGCAGGCGGTGGCGGTCGGTGTAGTGCAGCTTGACGTCGAACGGCCGCAGCCGGCGCAGCACCGCGCTGCCGATCCGGCCGGCGCCGACGGTTCCGATCTGCATCCCCTCGACATCGTAGGAGCGCGCCACACAGTCGGCGATATTCCAGCCGCCCTGGATGACCCACTGGTAGGACGGGATATAGTTTCGCACCAGCGCCAGGATCATCATCACCACATGCTCGGACACGCTGATCGAGTTGCAGTAGGTCACCTCGGCGACGGTGATGCCGCGGTCCATCGCGGCCTGCAGATCGACATGGTCGGATCCGATGCCCGCGGTAATCGCAAGCTTCAGTTGATTTGCCTTGGCTATTCGTTCCTTGGTCAGATAGGCCGGCCAGAACGGCTGCGAGATGACGATTTCGGCATCACCGAGCTCGCGTTCGAACACGCTGTCGGAACCGTCCTTGTCCGAGGTCACGACCAGGCTGTGCCCGGCGCTTTCGAGAAATGGCCTCAGGCCGAGCTCGCCCGACACGCTGCCGAGCAGGACGCCCGGTTCGAAGTCGATGGCCTTCGGCGTGGGAAGCGTCTGGCCGCCGGGATAGCGGTCGAGCTTCGGCAGCCCATCCCGCGCATAGTTTGACGGATAACCGTCGACGGGATCGTCATAGAGGACGCAAACGACCTTTGCCATTTTGATCTCCCTTCGTCCGACAACGAGGAAGACGCTCGATTGTTAAGGCTGCCCGCCAAAAACCAACGGGCGGCCACTCTGGTTTGTCGGAGGCCAGCAACTCCTGGCGCTTCCTCGGAAAGTTGCGCGCTATTGCGAACTAGATGGAGGAGCCTGACATGGTTTCAAGGCCAGCCGCAGGCATCAGTGCCGCGTTCATCGGACGTTGAGCGTACGGACGATCCGCCATCGCAGCCAGCCGCGACGGCTCGGCCACCAGGCGTCACTTCTTCCCTTGCGGATAAATCGTTTCGCCGCGCTTCAGCATCTCGACAAACGCCGCGATCTTCTTTTTGCGCCCGGCTTCGGTCTTCATGTTGTGGATGCGGAAGGCGAGCGCGAAACGATTCTGCGCGCTGAGCGTTGCCAGCATCGCCTTGGCTTTGGGCTCGGAGTCTATTGCCGCGTACAAATCGTCGGGGATTTTCATGTCCTTGCCGCTTCCATAGGCGCGCGCCCAGCGCCCGTCGGCCTTCGCCGCCTCGACCTGCCTCAGCCCATGCTCGGTCATCCGCCCCTCCTCAATCAGCCGGGCGATGTTGTCGACGTTGATCTGGCTCCAGGTGCTCTTCCTGCCGCGCGGCGTGTAGCGCTGCAAATAGCTCTTGTCGTCGAGCCCCTTGCGCACGGCGTCGATCCAGCCCCAGCACAGCACGACATCGATGGCCTCCTTGGGCGTGATCGAGGCCAGCCTCGAACCGACCTTGTGGATCTTGATCCAGACTTCTGTCTCGGTCTCGTGGTGTTGGCCGAGCCAGGCATAGAAGCTGGCGGCATCGCTGAATTCGTGCACCTTGGCGGGATCGACCTTGACCGGCGCCATCAGAGGGTCCGCTTTTTAGAGGTCGTCATCAATTCCTCCTTGCTGCCCCGCCTTCATCTGATGAAGCAGCCACCGTTGCAAGGCTGGCGGGACAGCGAAGCTGCCAATCTCCCCCCGTGTGGGGGAGATGTCCGGCAGGACAGAGGGGGGCGCTGTCCTGCCCACCTTCAACTCTTTGCAACTGCCCCATGTTAATTCTCGGGTGGACATGAGGAAACGGGACGCTGGCGATCCGTCGCGCCCCCTCTGCCCTGCCGGGCATCTCCCCCACGAGGGGGGAGATCGGCAGCGTCACCGACAGCTCAAGATACCGCCCGCTAATCCCCAGGAATCGTGAACACCTCGTCGGCGCGGCCGTAGCCGCCATCGGCGACCTCCTCGATCAGCACCATCGTGTAGGGGCGCACGCCTTCGCCGAACAGCTCGACGAACAAAGCGGTGGTCTTGTGAACGAGGTCTTCCTTCTGCCCGGCGGACAGAGCGCGCTCAGGCACCTTGAAATTCGCGAACGGCATGATGTCGGTTCCTTTGTAGTGATTGGAGGGAGTCAAATCGTGCCGCCGTTGGCGCGCAGCACCTGGCCGTTGACCCAGCCGCCGTCCGGACCGGCAAGGAACGACACGACGCCGGCGATGTCGGCGGGCTGGCCGAGCCGACCGAGCGGGATCATCTTGGTGATCGTCTCGACCAGCGCCTCGGACTTGCCGTCGAGGAACAGCTCGGTCGCCACCGGCCCCGGCGCCACGACATTGACGGTGATGCCGCGCGTCCCAAGCTCCCTAGCCAGCACATGCGTCATCGCCTCGACGCCGGCCTTGGTCGCGGCATAGACGCCGTAGCTCGGCTGGTAGAGCCCGACGACGCTGGACGAGAGGCTGATGATGCGGCCGCCGTCGCGAAGCCGCCTGGCGCCTTCGCGCATGCCGCGAAACACGCCGCCGAGGTTCACCGCGATCTGCCGGTCGAAATCCGCGTCGTCCATCCCAGCGAGCGGCGCAAGTTTCATGATCCCGGCATTGTTGACCAGCACGTCGAGCCCGCCGAAGGCCTGCTCGCCAGCGTCGAACAAACGCACCACGCCCTTGGGATCGCCGACATCGGCCTGGACGGCGATTGCCACGCCGCCCGCCGCCTCGATCTCGCGCACCACGCTGTCGGCGGCTTCAGCGCCTCTGGCGTAATTGACGACGACCGAAAAGCCGTCGAGCGCCAGCCGCCTGGCGATTTCGGCACCGATTCCCTTCGAGGCGCCGGTCACCAGCGCCGCTCTTCCATTTTGTGTAGCCATGTCAGATCTCCAATTCTTGTGGACTGAAGGTAGGTGATAAATTTGCCGGGATAATTGCTCGGGTCTTGCCAACACCATTCGGATGTGGCGAACAATAGCGATGGACAGTCTCGACCGGATGCGCCTTCTATCTCGTGTGATCGAGCGCGGCAGCTTCACCGCGGCGGCGGCCGATCTCTCGATGTCGCGATCGACCGCCACCGAGGCGATCAAGGAGCTGGAGGCGCGGCTAGGCGTCAGGCTTCTCGAGCGCACCACACGCCACGTCGCCCCTACCCTCGACGGCCAGGCCTATTACCAGCGCTGCCTCGCCATCCTGGCCGATATTGAGGATGCCGAGGCCGGCTTCCAGGCGGCGCAGCCGCAAGGGTTGCTCAGGATCGACGTGCACGGCTTCATGGCCCGTCATTTCATCCTGCCGCGGCTCGCCGAATTCCTCGATCGTTATCCCCGGATCGACCTGCATATCGGCGACGGCGACCGGCTGGTCGACCTGGTGCGCGAAGGCGTCGATTGCGTGCTGCGCTCCGGCGAACAGGCCGACAGCGGCATGATCGTGCGGAGAGTGGCGACGCTGCGCGAAGTCACCTGCGCCAGTCCGGCCTACCTGGAGAGGCACGGCGTGCCGGCCACACCCGACGATCTCGGAGGCCATGCGATGGTCGGCTTCCGCTCGTCGCGAACCGGCGAGGTGATGCCGCTTGAATTCACGGTTGCGGGCGAGCGGCGCACCATCACGCTGCCGAGCCGGGTGACGGTCAACGGCTCCGACACGATGGCGGAACTCGCCCGCCTCGGCTTCGGCCTTGTGCAGGCGCCGCACTACCGCTTCGCCGGCGATTTCGCGCGCGGCACGCTGGTCGAGGTGCTGCCGGACTATCCGCCGTCGCCGACGCCGCTGTCGGCGCTGTATCCGCAAAACCGCCAGCTTGCGCCGCGCGTGCGGGTGTTTATCGACTGGGTGATCGGGATTTTTGGCGAGGATGGGAAATCGGGCCGGGTGTGACGAGCCGGGGCCGCCGGCTACTTTTGCGCAGGGGCCGCGTTCCTTCGCGCCCCCCTCTGTCCTGCCGGACATCTCCCCCACTTGGGGGGAGATTGGCAGCCTCACCGTCCCGCCCGCCTTCCAGCGCTGGTGATTGGCGAAAGCCGAAGTGACAGCCAATCTCCCTCCTTGTGGGGGAGATGTCCGGCAGGACAGAGGGGGGCGCTGTCCCGCCGACGTCGCTGACGCCCGTCTCCCCACGCATCACGCGTCCATCGGCGCCCATGGCGGTTCTTCCCATCGTGATGTAGTAATCTTGTGTCCAGAACCGGCCATGGCCCGGCTCTGGAAACGGCGGGCTTCAACTGGGGGATATATTGCCATGCGAGCGATGCTGTTCGGCCTGATGCTGCTGGTGCCAACCATGGCCATGGCGGAACCGATCGAAACCCAGAAGATCATCACCGCGCTGACCGGCGACTGGAACGGCGACGGCGCCGTCGATCTGGTGATGATCGTCGAGACCAAGCCCGGCGACCCGATGGACATGTATTTCTTCCTTAGGGACCGCGAGGCCAATTTTCTCAAACCTGCCGGTATCGTGCGTGAGCAGATCTACGGGGAGTGGAACGGTTACGACCGGCCGGGCTACGGGGCTTCCGACACCGAGCCGGAGCTGACCGCACTGCCGAACGGCTCGATCAAACTATACCTGCCGGCAATGCCGGTCGGCAGCAAACGGACCAACACGACGCTGACGCTCGCCTACCGCAATGATGCCTTCATCGTCGCCGGCTTTGCCTATGACTATCACGACTATCTTGAGGACAACGTCGCAAGCGACTGCGTCTACAATGTTTTGACCGGCAACGGCAAAAGCAGCAAGATGCAGCCCGATGGCACCACAATGCAGAAGACCGTGGCGGTGGAAGGCAAGGTCATTGCCTTTTCGGAGTGGAGCCCCGGAATAGGCTTCAGCGCCTGCGGCGAGTGAGGCACGCCGCACCATCGGATTTTCCGATAGCACTATCGTTTTCTTCCGTTTCCGCTTCGAGCCCAGACCTGCGACTTCCCTGACCAAGTGATCGTCTGTGGAAGCAAAGGATGGCGGATATGGCAAACAGGAAAGTTCTGGTCGTCGGCGGCAGTTCGGGGATGGGTCTGGCGCTGGCAAGGCAGTGTCTCGAGGCTGGCGCCGAGGTCATAATTGCCGGGCGCAACGAGGACAGGCTGAAGCGCGGCCGCGAGCAACTGGGCAACCCCGCCGCGCTGGACACGGTCGCGGTCGACATCACCCGGGAGGATCAGGTCGCCGTTTTGTTCAGGCGGATCGGCCGGCTCGACCATATCGTCAGCACAGCAGCCGATATCGAAGGCGCCTATGAGCTGTTGCCTGCGCTCGAGCTGAAGGCGGCGCAAAGGGTGGTGGAAAGCAAATTCTATGGGCCGCTACTGCTGGCCAAACATGGCGCGCCGATGCTTTCGGCCACGGGCTCCATCACCTTCACATCAGGCATCGCGGCCTATCGGCCGGCGGCGCGGGGCTCGGTCGTCGCCGCGGTCAATGCGGCGCTGGAGGGGCTCGTGCGGGCGCTCGCCATCGAGCTGGCGCCCATCCGCGTCAACGCGGTCTCGCCGGGCTGGGTCGACACGCCGATCTGGACCTTCGTTGCCGGCGCCAAGAAGGACGACACGCTGAACGCGATGGCAGAGCGGCTGCCGGTCGGGCGGGTCGGACAACCCGACGACATCGCCGACGCTATTTGCTTCTTGATGGGCAACGCTTTCACGACAGGGACGACACTGCATGTCGAGGGCGGGCATCGGCTGGTCTGACCGGCGCGAAATTGTCGCCAGCGGCCGCCAGCAGCAGTTTCAAGGCTGGCGGCTGCACCCGCCTGCGGCGCCAGATCATGGCAATCGACGCCGTGCGGACCGGGCCCGGCCAAGGCATTTCGATGACCTCGCCACGATCGAGCGCCTCGACCACGGCCAGGCGCGGCACAAGACCAAGGCCGGCCCCAGCCGCCACCAGGCGCGCGATCGTGCCGATGCTACCGACTTCGGCGGCAAGCCTCGGCGATGCAATGCCTGCCTCGGCAAATGCCTTGTCGAACAGGTGGCGATAGATGCATCCGGCTTCGGTGACGACGAAGCGCATGCTGGCAAGCGCCGTGAGATCGCCTCTCATCGCTGCCTCCTCAGGAGGAACGATAAGGATCAGCGGTTCCGCCGAAATAGTCCGCCTGGCGAGGCGTTCGTCGACCTTCTCGAAACCGTCCCTGTCGAAGCAGAAGGCGACGTCGATCTCGCCATCTTCCAGCTTGCGCACGAGATCACCGCTGCCCGCGACCTTCAGCCGAAGATCGACGTCGGGATGGGCGGCCTGGAAATCCGGGAGCCATTGCGCCAGCTTCGCCGACGCGATCGTCTCCAGTGCGCCGATCGTCACCGATCCGGCGGCGTGTCCGGCAGTCGCCTCCACGGCCACCCGTGCCTGTTCGACGAGCATCAGAATGTCCTCGGCATAGGGCTTCAGCGTGTCGCCCGCAGGTGTCAGCTGCAGGCCCTGCTTCGACCGCGTGAACAGCACCGTGCCGAGCTCGGTCTCAAGCGTCTGGATCTGATCGCTCACGCTCGATTGCGCGAGGTGGATCTCCTCTGCGGCGCGGGTGATGTTTCGACACCGCGCAACCGCGAGGAACGTCTTGAGCAGTCTTGGATGCATCAGTGACCCGTATTGACTGCTTCACTGCAGCTGCGGTTTTTTGAGAAAGCTGTTGCGGTCGGCCGACTTGACGCGCAGCCAGGTTTCGCGGCCGTCGCGCACCACCCGCAGCGGGATCTCCGCGCCTGCCGGATTCTGCCACAGCTTGCGATAGAAATCGGCGAGCCCGTCGACTTCGCCGTCGCGCACATCTGAGATGATGTCGCCCTGGCGCAGGCCGGCTTCGGCGGCCGGGCTGCCTTCGGCGACGCTCATCACCACCACCTCGCCATTGCTTTCGGCGGAGAAGGCGCCGAGCCAGGGACGCGGTGGCTTGGAAACCTGGCCGCGTGTCAGGAGATCGTCGAGGATGGGCGGCAGAAGGTCGATCGGCACCACCATGTTGATATCGGCGATCTCGCCGGCGCGGCTCATCTGCAGGCGCAGCGAACCGATGCCGAGCAGTCTGCCGTCCTGCCCGATGAGTGCCGCACCTCCCCATGACGGATGGGCGGGCGCGGTGAAGATCGCCTCGTCCAGAAGATATTCCCAATAGCCGGCGAATTCCTGCTTGGTGATGATGTGCGCGCTGACCGACTGGCCGATGCCGTCGGCGAGCACCACGGGATCGCCGGCCATCGCCTTGGCCGCGTCGCCGAATGCCACCGCGGGCAGGCCGAGCGGGGCCAGCGCCTGCACCAGGCCGAAGCCCGATTCCTGGTCGTAGGCGAGCGCGTCCGCGGGAACCACGCGCCCGTTATGATCGGTCAGCCAGACTTCTTCCGCCTCGGTGATGAGATAGCCGATGGTGAGCACCAGACCGTCCTCGCGTATCACCACGCCGCTGCCCTCCCGGCTCGTGCCCAGCGCATTCGCGGTGAAGGCGTCGTCGGGGATCGAGGCGCGCACCGCCACGATGGACCGCAAAATCGTATCGATGGTCATGCTCTCAATCCCGGCAATATTCATGGCGGCCGCCAAAGGCCCGATATCCTCTATAGGTATGGCGCACGTGACGAGGCGCAAGGGCATCCGTGATCCCTTCCCAAGGGGGAGAACGTGGGCCGGCACCCGGAACCGACAATAGTTCAACACAAGTTGAACTTCCTGCTGCCAGCACTACCTTTATCTATGTGCGGATGAATCTGCCCATCCTCGCTCCCTTTCTCATTGCGCAAGCTGATCCTCCCCAAGACCCTCCCCGCTCCCAACAAAGGCCTCCCGAGATGAACGACTACACACCGCCGAAAGTATGGACCTGGAACAAGGAAAATGGCGGCGCCTTCGCCAGCATCAACCGGCCGATCGCGGGCCCGACGCATGACAAGGAGCTGCCGGTCGGCAAGCATCCGCTGCAGCTCTATTCGCTGGCGACGCCGAACGGCGTCAAGGTGACGATCATGCTGGAGGAACTCTTGGCGCTCGGCCACAAAGGCGCCGAATATGATGCCTGGCTGATCAGGATCAATGACGGTGATCAGTTCGGCAGCGGCTTCGTCGAGGTCAACCCTAACTCCAAGATCCCGGCGCTGATGGATCGCAGCGGGCCAAAGCCGATCCGCGTCTTCGAATCCGGCTCGATCCTGGTGCATCTGGCCGAAAAATTCGGCGAATTCCTGCCGACCGAGCAGCCGGCGCGCGCCGAAACCCTGTCATGGTTGTTCTGGCAGATGGGCTCGGCGCCCTATCTCGGCGGCGGCTTCGGCCATTTCTACGCCTATGCGCCGGAAAAGATCGAATATGCCATCGACCGCTTCGCCATGGAGACCAAGCGCCAGATGGACGTGCTCGACCGGCGCCTCGCTGAAAGCGAATATCTCGGCGGCGATGACTACACGATTGCCGATATAGCCGTGTGGCCCTGGTATGGCGGGCTGGCCAAGGGCCGCATGTACAATGACGCCGGCGAGTTCCTGTCGGTCGCGGACTACAGACACGTGCAGCGCTGGGCCGACGCGATCGACGCGCGCCCCGCGGTGCAGCGCGGGCGCATGGTCAATCGCGCCTTCGGCGAGCCGGCGATGCAGTTGCACGAGCGTCACGACGCCAGCGATTTCGACACCAAGACGCAGGACAAGCTGGCGGCGGAGTGAGCGGCGACGGAGCTGAGCGGATGACGCGGCTGATCTCTCCCGGGGAGATCAGCTTCAACCTGCCACGTCTCGACGGCGGATCAGGCTTGCACAAGCCGCACGCAGGCTCCCGCGCCGCCCAAACCCAGGCATATGTATTCGGAAATATATACTGGTTGACTAAAGTAACGGAACGTCCAATGCACATTCCCAGAACCGAACAAGTCCGCTTTCAAAAGGCTTAGACCATAATGTCTATTTCGGGAACATCATGATCTAAGCATATAGATATTCAGCCGGATTGGCGTCGAATCTCGACACGTCGTAAAACCGGATACCGTCTCGATGGTCCAGCACTCACGGGTCGCGGATCACCTGTGTGTCTTTCGCCCGGTTCTATAGATCAGCCGGACGACGAACACAAAATATCCAACCTGCAAAACGATCAGGGTCAGGACTGTCCAGCCTAGCGCCTTCCAGATTGAACCGGTTGCCAAAAAAGTCGAGAGCGCCACGACGAGTGACGCGGTGGTCATCCCCACCAGGAACTGTGGAAAATTCATTGCTTTTCAAGGCCGTCCCGGGCTTGCAACAGCCGCGACGACCCCCCTTCCCCATTTACCCCAGACCAACGTTTTCACCCTTTCAATGGTTGCGCAAGTGGCAAATGGAACAGAAGTGTGCACATATTTAACGCAATCTTTGGTTGAGGCTCTACCTTGGCTATCGCTGGTCCATTCAAAAAGAGACGACCTGTAACGGGAGGACATGATGGAAATTTGTTGCGCGCCGGACACTCCGGGCGCAACGTAGGCCCTACGGACTGACATAAAATAAGAATATCAGTCCATGGGAGGGATGGGGAACATGGCGCTCAAGGTAATCGGCGCGGGATTCGGACGCACGGGCACATGGTCGACCTTTGCCGCGCTGAACAGGCTCGGCTTTCCCTGCTATCACATGCAGGAAGTGATCCTCAACAAGGCCAACAAGGGCCACCTCAACTTCTGGCGCAAGGTGGCGAACAGCAAGCCCGGCACGCCGCACGACTGGGACCGAGCGTTTGCCAACTACACGGCGACGGTCGACAATCCCGGCTGCTGCGTGTGGCGGGAATTGTTGGCCGCCTATCCCGATGCCAAGGTGCTGCTGACGCTTCACCCGCGCGGCGCCGAAGGCTGGTACGACAGCACGATCGATACGATCTACTTCACCGAAAATCTCTGGCAGTTCAAGATTTTGGAGTGGCTGACGCCGTTCGGCCGGAAATTCGGCGACATGTCGCGCAAGCTGATCTGGGGTCGTGTGCTGGCCGGCGTGATGGACGACCGCGAGCGGGCAATCGCGCGCTACAACGCTTACACCGAGGAGGTGAAGGCCGCAGTGTCGCCGGAAAAACTTCTGGTGTTCACGGTGACCGAAGGCTGGGGGCCGCTGTGCCGCTTTCTCGGCGTGGCGGAACCGCGGGAGCCGTTCCCGAACCTCAATGACCGCGAAAGCGTCAAGAAGGTGATCCGCGACGTCATCAAGGGATCGTACATGATGCTCGGTCTGTCGATCGCGGGCGGCGTGGCGGTGCTGGCTGCGCTTTGGTGGTGGCTGGGGTAGCCGGCCTCAGCCAAGGTGCCGCCAGCGAACCCTATCCGGGCGAAGGCACAGGCGGCTTGTTCGTCATGGTGGCGCCGAAGGCAGCGGCTATGACGGCGGCTACCCCCAGGCATTGCAGTCCGGTCAGGATCTCGTGCAGGAACAGGAACCCCGCCAGCGCGCCCAGCGCCGGCTCCAGGCAGGTCAGCGTGCCGTAGAGCCTGGCGGGCATCCTGGTCAGCGCCACCATCTCCAGCCAGAACGGCAGGGCGCTGGAAAACAGCCCGACCAGCAGGGCGCCGGCCAGGATCGACGGCGCGACCAGCGCCGGCCCCGCCTCGGCCACGCCGAACGGCAGCGCAAGCACTGCGGCGATTGCCAGGCCGTAAGCCGTGGTCTGGCCGCCGAGTTCGGCGCCCGCCTTCTGCGCGAACACGATGTAGAGCGCCCAGAAGCCGCCGGCCGCCAGCGCCAGCATCACGCCGGTCGGATCGAGCGCCTGGCGCGAATGCACGAGGGGCGACAACAGCACGATGCCGGCGACGGCAAGCGCCACCCAGGCGAAGTCGCTGCCGCGCCGCGACGACAGCGTCGCGACCAGAAGCGGACCGGTAAATTCGAGCGCCACCGCGATGCCGAGCGGGATCGTCTCGAGCGCCGCATAGAACAAAAGATTGAGCGCGGCGAGCGTCACCCCATAGGCGATCAGCCACGGCCAGACGGCTTTGGACGGCCGCACCCGCCAGGGCCGCAGCACCGCCGCCAGCATCAGCGCGCCGACGACCAGCCGCAGCGCCGTCGTGCCCTGCGCGCCGACCAGCGGAAACAGGCCCTTGGCGAAGGCCGCGCCGATCTGGATCGACACCATGGCGCCGAGCAGCGCGGCGATGGGCAGGGGTGCAGAAACAGGTTTGATAACCGGCATCGACGTCACGGTGGTTGGTCCTCCCCTGCCGCCGGGCTATGCGCGACGGCATGCGGCGGAGATAGGACCAATGGGCTTGCCTGTCGTGAGGCAGCGAGGGGTGGTTGGGTGGGGCAAGCGCGCTGACGGCGGCTGCAGCTCAGTCGACAGATGCAGGCGGGACAGCGCCCCCCGATGGCCGGCAGGCCAGAGGGGGGCGCGAAGGATCGCGGCGGGGCCGAACTTTGCGAGTTCAGGCCGACATCGCCAATGGCCTTGCGCTCTTGTTGGGGATCTGGATGTCGATATCCAGCGTCGACATCGTCTCGCCGCGCTCCATCGAGACCTGCAGATAATCCTGGTCGATCTGCACATGCCTGGCGATGACGGCCATGATCTCCTCGCGCAAGATGGAGACGAGATCGGGCTGGCTGCGGCTGCGGCGCTCATAGGCGAGCAGCACCTGCAGCCGCTCGCGCGCCACCGGCGCGCTGCCGCGCCGCTTGAAAAGGTCCAACAGGTTCATGCTGCCCTCCTTCCAAAAAGCCGGTCGAGAAAGCCCTTGCGCTCGAACGGCACGACGACCGGCAGCTCCTCGCCTTCGAGCCGTTTGGCCGCCTCGATATAGGCGCGGGCGGCAGAATTGGTGGGATCGCTGAGCGTCACCGGCGAACCAAGGTTGGAGGCCCTGAGCACGTCCTGGCTCTCGGGAATGATGCCCAGGAGCGGCGTCGACAGGATCTCCAGAACGTCGTCGATCGAGAGCATTTCGCCGCGCGCCGCGCGGGCGGCATCATACCGCGTCACCAGCACATGCTTGGCGATCTGCTCGCCCCGCTCGGCCTTGACGGTTCTGGCATCGAGCAGGCCGATGATGCGATCGGAATCGCGCACCGAGCTGACTTCCGGGTTGGTGACGATGACCGCCTCGTCGGCAAAGCGCATGGCAAGCTGCGCGCCGCGCTCGATGCCGGCCGGGCTGTCGCAGAAGACGTAATCGAACACCGAGCGCAGCTTGTCGATCACCTCGCCGACGCCCTCCTCGGTCAGCGCATCCTTGTCGCGCGTCTGCGAGGCCGGCAGCAGGAACAGCGTCTCGACCCGCTTGTCGCGGATCAGCGCCTGCGAGAGCTTGGCCGTTCCCTGGATGACGTTGACCAAGTCGAACACGACCCGCCGCTCGGCACCCATGATCAGGTCGAGATTCCTTAGGCCGACATCGAAGTCGACCAGGGCGACCTTCTTGCCGGTTCTCGCGACCGCGGCACCAAGGGCGGCCGTCGAGGTCGTCTTGCCGACGCCCCCCTTGCCTGAGGTGACCACCACTACCTTGCCCATATATGCCTCCATTATTGTTGTTGGGATCGTCAGTTGAACGGCGCGATGCGCAGCGTGTCTTTTTCGAGAAATGCCTGGACCGCTTTTCCGCGCAAGGACGGCTCCATCTCCTCGGCGGTGCAATACCAGCCGTCGACCGACAGCAGCTCGGCCTCGTTTTTACGGCAGAAGATGCGCGCCGCCGAATGGCCGAGCACACCGGCCGACGCGCGCCCGCGCAGCGTGCCGTAGACATGGATGGAGCCGGCGGCGACGATCTCGGACCCGGAGGCGACGGAGCCCAGCACGATGACATCGCCATGCGCATGGAAGACCGACTGGCCCGAGCGGATCGGCGTCTTCACCATAAGCGTGGCCGGCGCTTCCGGCTGCCTGTCTTGTGGCTGCTTGCCCTGTTCCGCCCTGCCCGCTTCTTCCGGCCTGTCCGTCTCTTCCGGCCTGCCCTTGCTGTCGGCCTGCATGAGCAGCCCGGCGGTGGCCTCCTTGGCGCCGATCAGCACAGGCGGCAGATTGGACTCAAGTGCGGTGTTGCCGTCGAGCTCGATGGCGTAGATGCGGATGCCGCGCAGGCCAAGCTCGGCGACCAGCGCTTCGATCTGACCGACCTCCGGCTTCAATGTGTTGAGATTGAGCACCACCGGGCGGCCGGCAAAGTAGCCGGGAGAATTGCCGATCCAGCGATCGAGGCTTTCCAGCCACTCCGAAAGCGGCGCCTCCGGCGTCAGCGTGAAGGCGACGAACGAGCGGGCGCGAAAGCGAATGGATTTGGTCTCGACGGGGGCGGCGAAGGTCACGGACAGCGATTCCTTACTGATAGGTAAACGCTAGCCAGCCATGGTTAACGAAAGGTTAACGGAGGGGGTGTTTTGCGGCATCTGGAAAGCTGTTACTGACAGACTTGGCGGTGTCAGCAGCCTTGCGGACAGCGCTGGAAATTGCCTGCCCTTTCCTCGGCACCTTGCTGGCTAAGTGCCCTTCGCTGCCTCCTCGATCAGTTCCGCTAGCAAGCTGGAGAACCGCTCGTCAGACCTATCCCCTATGTTTCCCACTTCTCTCGCCACGATCCCGGGCGAAGAGACTGACACTTCCCCACTCAGATGAACGTCGACCGTGAACGTCCTTCTGACCACCTCCTTCTCCATGCCCCGCTTTCTGTAGACTTGAAACCGAATAGACGGTGTTGACGCTTTGGCTTGGCGGCCTGGCGCGGTGTCTATGTCGACAGTCACCTCGCCCGTCACGTCGGCTTGGGCCGCTTGCAACGAGGCAACCACGACGTCGTTTAGCCAGGCCCTGGCTTGCGCGCCGAAGTCCACCACACCTTCCTCGGCCTTCTCATTGCCGACCTTCCCCTCTTGCTCACGGCGAGCTTCCTTCCCGCGATCAAGGGCTTCTTTGAATTTTGACATCATGGTTTGCCTCCGATTGTGAGCGCATGAGACCGGCCGTCACATCCGCCATGCTCCTCTAATGGGTAAACGCGCGGAATCGGCGTGCGTTGCGTGAGCGGAGCCCGTGGTTCGCCGCTGCGCACGGCAGTCTTCTTCCGGCGCGGTCGATCGCCGGTGTGGCGGCGGTGATCGCGGCGCTGTCGTGGTGGCTGGGATAGCGTGTCAGCAGCCGAGCGACAGCGCTGGAAATTGCCTGCCCTTTCCCACAAGATGCCTGGACATCCCTGAGGGTTCGACATGTGCAACCTCTACAACATCACCACCAGCCAGGAGGCGATCCGCCAGTGGACCCGCGCCCTGCGCGACATTCTTGGCAATCTCGAACCCTCCATCGACATCTACCCCAACCAGCCCGGCGCGGTGGTGCGCAACGCGCCGGACGGGACGCGCGAGCTGGCCAACCTGCTGTGGGGCATGCCGACGCCGATTGAGCGGGTGAAGGGCAAGGCCGACTACGGCACCACCAACATCCGCAACCCGCAATACGGCCACTGGCAGCAATATCTCGGTGTCGAGAACCGCTGCGTGGTGCCGCTCACCAGCTTCGCCGAACCGAGCCCAACGCCGGGCGACAAGGACCCGGATACCGGTATCCAGAGGAACTACTGGTTCGCGCTGACCGAGGAGCGGCCGCTGTTCTTCTTCGCCGGCCTGTGGACGCGTTGGCAAGGCGTGCGCAAGGTCAAGGACGGCCCCGGCGACTTCGAGCTCTACGGTTTTCTGACCACCAGACCGAACGCCCTGATCGCGCCGATTCACGAGAAGGCCATGCCTGTCATCCTGACCACGCAGGAGGAAACCGAGACTTGGCTGACCGCGCCGTGGTCGGAGGCCAAGCACCTGCAGCGCACGGCACCCGACGACGCGCTGGTGATCGTCGACAAGCCGGCGACGCAGATCAAGTTTCCGCCGCAGGCGCCACAGGCGCCGGTACAGGGTTCGCTGTTCTAAAGCTTGAACTTCTGCAACGTCCAGATGTAGCCCTTCGGCGGATGGTCCTGGTCGATGAACTGGGTGCGCACGGTGGTGTCTTTCCGTCTGCACCGTTTGCACCTGAACTTGATGGCTTCCAGCGGCTTGTTCCAGCCCACCACCTGCGCGACGTCATTCGCCCTGAAGCGCCCGACATGGTAGCAGTGGCCGCACTCCACGATCAGCAGCATGTTGGCCTTCGCGGCACGTCCAACGCTGTCCATCGGCCCGGCCATGGCTCATTTCCGAGTCAGGTAATCCTCGGGAAGCGGGAGCAGCCCAAGATTCGGCATCCGGAAATCGGGCTCCTTCTCCGCTAGGCTGGCCATCACCTCATGCAATTTTTCGACAAGCCCGCAAAGCTGCCAATACAGCTCGCCATGCGCCTTCAGATTCAATTGCGACGAAAGTACCGTCTTGCGCAGGCTCAGGGCGTCCCTGATGATCGCCTCCGCATCCCTCGTCGACAGCCTGTCAAACCGGCTTTTTCGTCTACCCATCGCGGCTCTCCTGAATTTGTGAGCAACCGCCCCACCTACTGACAAATAGGAAGGCATTCCTCGCGGAGTCAATTCGCCCTTGACATTTTTGTTCCCGTTTTGTTCAATTTGAACAGAAACTGTTGGAGGCATCGCCATGGACCACATCGTGACGCTGGACAGCCGCCAGGCGGCCGCCCTTCAGGCCATCGCCGACAAGTTCATCGCCCAGCACAAGGGCGATGCGGTGAAGGCGCTCAAGGAGATGATCGTGCTGAATGGGCATCTGCAGGAACGGCTTGATGCGATGGAGGGAGCGCGCCGGGCGACGCGTTAAGCGCTCAGAGATGACGGTAGCAGGGCGCGTGTTCAATCGTGCCGTTCGAAGGTCGGCTTAACGCCATGTTCAGACATTCGCGGTGCTTCTCCAGAGCGGACGTTAGCTCATCGGTAGGAGTCGACCTGCGGACCATGCCTGATGGTAGGTGCAAGGGAACGGCGTGACCCCCATGCGATGAAGCGGCGGTAGGCCGCCGCTCCGAATTTGAGCGGCCCGTCCGGCAACGCTATAATTGACCGGCCGGGGACGTTATCGATGACGCAAATCAGAGCCATGACTGAGCAGGACGTGCCGTCGGTATCGCGGCTCATTGGAGAGTCTTGGCGCAGGACGTACTCGCCAATCATGGGTGCCGAGACCGCGGCCCGGATTTCGGATGAAGATCACACGCTGCAGCGGATTGCGGCGGAACTGACAGACACCAACAAAATGTCGTTCGTGGCAGAACGGCCAGACGGCTCGATCGCCGGCTACGCGATGGCTAAGATGAATGAAGCCGGCGACGTCATGCCGCCCATTCCGGCATCCCCAGCATCGCACTCGAAGTGCTCGAGGGAAACGACCGGGCAATGGCCTTTTACCGCAAACATGGTTCGAAGTGGTCGATCGCAGGACCGCGTCGCACGGTACAGAAGGCCATGCATCGTTGATTATGCGCAAACTGCTATCGCGCGCCTAGTCGGAACTCGCGCATCGAACAGTACATCACGTCTTCCGTCCCCAGCGCACCGGCGGCCTCCCCGTTCGCAATCCAAATAGACGTCATTCAGCTGTTTGATTGGCATGTCAGCGTGAGCGAACGCGAGGTCCTGAGCGTCAGAAGCCGACAATGAAGCCGGACTGATTGCGATCAGCACGGTGCCGAGCGTCCTTGGGGTCGCAGGTGTAGTGCCGTTCGAAGGTTCCGTCCGCGCGCCGCTGCTTGTCGAAGCCGCGATGTAAGGCTCGATCGCGCGTGGACCAGCCAAAGGGGATCTCGGCCGAGGCGTAGCCACTGCCGGCGGCCAACCGTTTCGGGATCGAGGCCGAAGCGATCCTAGTGCGCTCGATCGTCGTGCCGGCCGCGCCTGCCTCCGCATGCGCGGCTTCGCAAAGCGCACATGATTTCGTCACGTGAGATGCGGATGTCGCCAAGAACATCATCGGGTAAACGGCTCAACTGGTCCGTTGCCGACAAGAGAGCTTTTCGCTCGGCGCGGAGGCGTAACCACCTGCGAAATGGACCAATGGCGGCAGCATGAATTATAACCATGATCAGATCGTCCCTTCATTGATCTGAATTGACCGGTACGGAACGGCGCGAACGGCACTCCGGGCGAGAGCGTCAGCCGTCCGCGAGGCAAGTTAGGCGTAGTGGTCGATGGATTGGTTTTGCCGCGGCGTGCCCATACGGCGCGCGGTGGCTGGCCCCGGGCCACGCATGTAATAAAGCTCCGGGCGGTAGCGCGGCGCGACGAATTTGCGAAACCCCGCAGCAAATTTTGTGACGGGAGCCAAGAATTTCATGACTGTTCCCTTTCCCTTCGCCGGCTTGCACACGAGCCGGCGGGCCTGACGTTGCAACAAGGATATGACAGTCGAACCAGGCTCGGCTGTGGGAATTCCCACACCGGGAAAACATTGGCGAAATCCGCTCCCAGTTTGCATCCCGGAAAGCGGGGCCTGCGGCCATCAAATTTCCTTGGATAGGGAGTAAGGTGAAGTACACTTGATTGAACAAGAGACCGTTGTGACAGGCTCTCTGGCCTTCATCTCAAGACTTTGCGATGCCGACCTCGCCGCGCTGACCAAACGGTGGCACGAGCGCAGCTATCGACACAACGAGCTAATCATTTCCCACGGCGACACTGGTCGCGATGTCTTCTTCCTGCTCGAAGGACGGGCTCGCGTGACACTGGTTTCAGCGGACGGCAGGGAGATAGCGTATCGCGATGTCGAACCGGGTGACATTTTCGGGGAGCTCGGAGGCATTGACGGGATTGCACGCTCTGCCAGCGTAGTCGCACTGGAGGCAACCCGCGCTGCACGGCTGTCCGGCACAGCATTCCGGGATATCGTGATGACCCACCCGACTTTTGCCTGGGTGCTGCTTGAGCATCTGTCTGCCCAGCTCCGGCGCATGACCGAGCGGGTATTCGAATACAGCACTCTGGTCGTGCGAAAACGGCTGATCGTCGAGCTCCTGCATCGGGCGGAGAAAGCCGCACTCGTGGACGGCGAGGTGTCCATAAGCCCGGCACCGACGCATTCCGAGCTGGCGGCAACGATGAGCACGCACAGGGAAGCGGTCTCGCGCGAAATGAGCGACCTCGCCAAGAGAGGCCTGATCGAAAAGCGCGGCAGCAGGTTATTGCTGCATGACGTCTCGGCACTACGGGCGCTGGTCGACAAGAAGGAATAGCGAAGGCTGTCGCTGCGGCGGGGGGCACCGCACGTTTCATACTCCTCGGCCGCAAGTGATTACGGCATGCGGAAGGCTGCAACGCCGAATCGTGCCTGGGTCCTGCGTTCAAGAGTCCGCTTCGCCAAGGAGCCTAAAGGTCCGTTTCTGACAATCCGAGCCTCGAAGCTGCCGAGCTTGACCGCCATGCCTAATGTCACTTGTCCTGCCAGAAATCGAGCGGCATTTCGTACATAAGCTCGCGCATGAGGCGCGATACTTCCCGCTCCGTCCGGCGGTCCGACACGGTCTGGTCCTCCATTGCCATGTGCCTGCCTGCCACGCCGACGATCGCCCTCGCCTTTTTTCGAGCCTGCGCGATGACGACGTTCTCGATGTCATCGGGTGGCTCGAAGGCATAGACGAAGCGGCAGCCCATGGCTTCGGCGGTGGCCTGCATGGACTTCAGCGTGATGCCGCCATTGAGCTCGGCCCGTTCCGCCTGCGCGATGCGGGCGCGCGTCACCCCCATCCGCCGCGCAAGCTGCGCGCCAGACATGCCGAGCGCCTTGCGCACCGTACGGATCCAACCTTCCGGGGGTATATGAATATTGCCGCCCTGGGCGAGATTCACCGTCGCCTGGTACTGCTCCCGAACAGCCTGTTTAACGCTCATTGCAAACTCGTATATTGACGCAATAATCAAATCGTCAAGGTATATATATACAGAGAGGCCTGATCTGTCAATACTTATAT
Organism: Mesorhizobium mediterraneum; assembly: GCF_002284565.1. GTDB lineage: Bacteria > Pseudomonadota > Alphaproteobacteria > Rhizobiales > Rhizobiaceae > Mesorhizobium > Mesorhizobium mediterraneum. The sequence continues at coordinate 109,470 of NZ_NPKI01000002.1, forward strand.
TGACACTGCTCAGAGCCGAGGAACCCAGGCTTTCAAGAATCCCGAACAATCTCCGTATATGCCCGACCATCAAACCCCGAAAGCGCCAGCTCTCCCCCTCCTGCATCTCGACATGGGACGGACCGGAGCGGCACCTTCCCTCCGCCTTCCGGAAGGTCCAGCACGTGTTTGAAGACGCGCGAGGCGCCGCTCAGCTCACACTCGCACTGCCTGCGCGGGCCGCCGGAATAGGCTGGTAGGAATTGTCTTCCGGCCGATAGGAGCGGTAGCGGCTGAAGCAATATTGCACGTGGTCGGGCGGAAGCCAGGGCCAGGCGGCGCCGGCTTCCTGCGACGGAACGTAGCCATCCATTGGCAACGTGTCGCTCGCCTCGACATAGCTGGCGCCATCGTCGGGAGGCTGTGCGGTGCGCTCGGCGGCCCCCGCATCGAGATAAAGCGAGATGCAGGGGCGCTGCTCTCCGTTATAGGACGTGTAGTTGTCCTCGCTTAGCCTGTAGGAGCGGTAGTGGCTTCGCGACGGCTTGTGCGGGCTGAAATTCAGGTTCGCCAGGCATCCCGCGCGGCTGCCTGGCAAGCGACGGCACGCCGCCTCAATGCCTCTTGAAATACTGCACCTCGCGTTCGTGCTTCTCGGCAGCCTCGCGGGTATCGAAGGTGCCGAGATTGCGGCGCTTGCCGGTCTTTTCGTCCTTCTTGCGCGAATAGAGGCGGTATTTTCCGTCTTTGAGTTTTCTGATCATCTGTCACTCCCCGAGCCGCTGCTTCCCCTTGAGGTTGCGCGCGGCTTGCTCGATCGCCGCCCGGTCGTTGCCCAGCCTGTCGATCAGCTCCTGCGCCTGTTCGCCCGATATGCCGGTGCGTATCGCGAGGGCCTCCACCGTCAACACGTCGGAGCTCGCGACCTCGCGGGTTTCCGGCAGGGCATCGCCTGCCGTCAGCGGCAGGGCTGCCTCCCTGTCGATCTCGGCCTCGGCCCGGTGCCAGTGCCGCTCGGGATCGCCATGGATCCGGCCTTCACGTTCCCAGATCTGGTACGCGCGCTCACGAATCTTGTCTTCCCGGTCGTCGCCCATGTTGATTCCTCCTTTGGGTATCGGATGAACGCCGCGCCAACCCGAACGATCCAAGAAATCTGCGTGATCGTTGGGTGGGGTCGCACAAGGCGCCATGCACTGCGGCCGCCAGCCCGCCCTGCCTACTCGCACTGCCTGCGCGGGCCGCCGGAGTAAGGCTGATAGCTGTTGTCTTCCGGCCGATAGGAGCGATAGCGGCTGAAGCAATATTGCACGTGGTCGGGCGGAAGCCAGGCGGCGCCGGCTTCCTGCGACGGAACGTAACCATCCATTGGCAACGTGTCGCTCGCTTCGACATAGCTGGCGCCATCGTCGGGAGGCTGTGCGGTGCGGTCGGCAGCGCCCGCATCGAGATAGGGCGAGATGCAGGGGCGCTGCTCTCCGCTGTAGGACGTGTAGTGGTCGTCGCTTGGCCTGTAGGAGCGGTAGCGGCTTGCGCACCATTCTGCATGGCCGGCAGGCACCGCCTGCTGCTCGCCCGTCTGCTGCTCGTCCGCTTGCGGCTGGATAGAGCCGGTAACGATGGGCGCCGAAGCCGCGGCATCGGCAGGTTTCGAGCTGTGATCAACTGGGCGGGCGGGAAGACGCTCAAGACGCTGCGAAGCAGGGTCTACCTTCCGCGGTTCCTTCGGCCACAGTTCGGCGACGCTCGAGGTCGGGGCGGCTTGCCGCACCGGCTCGGCGGCAAGAATCCAGACAGCGAAGGCCAACCCGCTGGCGAAAACCGCAAGCGTCAGTACGAAGCCACCAAGTACCGCCGATAGAGCTTTCACCCTGCGCTCCTTTGCCCCTCATCTCTAAAATGCGAGGGCATTGGATCCGGTTCCAACCAGGCGCAACGGCAGGAGCTTCCGCGCTCAGGGGAAACCCTCTCCGTCTCGGCTTCGCCGAGACACCTCTCCCCGCTTTACGGGGCGAGGAACCCAAGCTTTCAAAGATCGCCGACAATCTCCATGTACGCCCTCACCTCCCCATCCTGCCCGCGAATCCGCCAGCTCTCACCGTCCTGCGCCTCGACATAGGACGGGCCAAGCGGCACCTTGCCTCCGCCATCCGGCAGGTCCAGCACATAGACGGGGTTGCAGATGCCCGACAGGCGCGCGCGCAAGGCGCTGGCCAGCGCCTGGCCCTCGGCGATCGTCGTGCGCCGATGCGCCATGCCGCGCGCGAGATCGCCGTGGTGCAGGTAATAGGGCTTGACGCCGAGGCGGTACATCAGCTCCCGGCACAGCTCCTCCAGCACCTCGACCGTGTCATTGACGCCTTTCAGCAGAACGCTCTGGTTGAGCAGCACGAAGCCAGCCTGCCGGAACGTGCGGCAGGCCTGCTCGGCGGCATCAGTGATTTCACGCGCGTGGTTGAAATGGGTGACGACCGTGACCATCAGCCGGCCCTGCAGAGAGCGAACCAGCCCTGGTGTGACACGCGAGGGCAGAGCGACGGGCACGCGCGTGTGGATGCGTAAGAGCCGCACATGCGGAACCGCCTCGATGCGGGCGTGAATTTCGGCCAGCGCCTTGTCCGGCAGCGACAGCGGGTCGCCGCCGGTCAGGATCACCTCGCGGATTTCGGGATGGGCCTCGATATAGGCGAAGGCCGGCTCCATCGCCTCGCGCGAAAAACCCCGGCCGATCGAGGTCAGCGACTCCTTACGAAAACAGAACCGGCAATAGACCGCGCATTGATAGGTCGCAAACAAGAGAACCCGGTCGGCATGGCGATGCGTCAATCGCGGCACCGGACTGAAGGCATGGTCGGCGATCGGATCGTCGAGCTCGCCTTCCTGCTCGGCCAGTTCTTCGGGCGACGGGATGACCTGCGCCCGGATGGGATCGGCGGGGTCGCTCCAGTCGATCAGGTCGAGATAGGCTTTTGGGATGCGTACCTTGTGGCGCGTGGCCGCGGCTTGGGCCGCCGCGCGCTCGGCTGGCGACAGTGGCAGCGAATCCAGATCGCGCACATGCCGCACGCCCGCGCGAACATCGTCCTGCCACGCGGCGTCGTCATCGGCCGGCATGCCGGCTGCATCGACAACCATGCTGGCGTCGGCGAGATGTGAGGTCATCGAGGGGCTCCTTGAATTCGGGGCTGGATACAGCATTGGAGCCGAGGCTTGAAGGGAATAAGCGGCGTTGCGATGGCACGGACGAAAAGGCCGCTCTCAGCTTCGGCGCCGCGACCCTGCTGCACCCTGCCCCATCAGCGCCCGCGTGATGTCCCAACGCGCCCGTCCGGCTTCATGATGATCTCGCGATGCGGATAGGGGATGTCTATGCCGTTTTCCCTAAAGGTGTCCCACAGCGCCAGCAGCACCCTTCCGCGCACGTTGGTCAGGCCTTGTTGAGGATCGTGGATCCAGAAGCGCAGGACGAAATTGAGCGAGGAGTCGCCGAAGTCCGTGAGCCAGCAGACCGGCCGCCGGCCCGCTTCGACCCGGCCGACGCTCGTGGCGGCCGCTATCGCCAGTTCACTGACCTTATGCGGGTCGGCGTCGTAAGAGACCCCGAAATTGACGTCGAGCCGCACAAGGTTATCGCTGAACGACCAGTTGATGACCCTTTGGGTGATGAAGTCTTCGTTCGGGATCAGGTATTCGCGGCCGTCGCGCGTCACCACCGAGACAAATCGCGCCCGCAGTTCGCGTACCCAGCCGAAGGTGCCTTCGAGCGAAATGGTGTCGCCCGGCTTGATCGACTTGTCGAGAAGGATGATCATGCCGGAGACGAAATTTGAAACGACCTTTTGCAGCCCGAAAGCCAGGCCGACGCCGACGGCGCCGGAGAATATCGTCAGAGCCGTCAGGTCGAGACCGACGGAAGACAGGGCGATGACACTCGCGACCAGCACAAGGCCGACCTTTGCGACCTTGCCGACGAGGACGCGGATCGAGGGTGTCAGCTCTTCGGAGATCCGGACGCGCTCATCGATATATTTGCCGACGACCACCGCAAGCCAAACCGTGGCGATCAGCAACAGCGCCGCTTTCAGCACCATGAGCGCCGAAAGGCGAACCGCGCCCAAAGGTATTGCGAGGCTGTCCAGGAAAGCCGCGGTGTCGTCATCGATGCCCAGGATGACGAGGGCCGCATAGATCCAGGTGAGCCAGGCGAGAGCCCGCGCGACAAAGCGGTTGCGGATGATGCGCGACAGCACCGACGCGAACAGCCACGCGAGGGATAGCGAGAGCGCGATAGTGATGAAATGGCTCCGGCTTGGCCAGGTGACGGCGCGCATGAGAAAGAGCGCGGCAAGCAGGAAGACCGTGAACAGGATCCAGTCGGTGCGCCGCAACAGGGCAACCACGACCCTCAACAGTCCGGGATGGCCCTTTATCTGGCGTGCCCGGTTCTCCACGAGCGGTTCGATGCGCTGCGCCGCAAGCTTCGCGACGAGGAAGAGCACGACGATGATGGCAGCCTGATAGAAGAACCACGGCGTGACGGCGTAGTCGAACCATCGGCTGGCCCAGGCCAGCGATTCATCGATGGCGTTGCGAAAATCCATTCCCACACGACCGTTATGGACTGGCGAACAGCAACTCGCCATCCACAATGTCGCCGGCCTCCTGAATGGTCAAGCCGACCACCAAGACGCCTCCAGCGCCTCCGCTCTGCGCATCAGTCCTGCAAGTCCGGCGGCTCCTGCCAAAGCGTTCGGGACAGGGGCTGTCATAGGTGTGGATGTCCCGGGCGTCAGTTCAGCACCCGGTTCGAGCGCACGGCCGATCAGAAACAACCGCTGGAAATCGCTAACTCATAACATTAGCTTGCGCTTACATTAGCTTGAGCGTATGTATCTAAATTGGCCGGTCATCTACCCCCCAACCGGTTAGGCTCGGCGCCAGTCCCCCCCTCAGGCCAACGACGCCGGGCCGCTCCGGGCTTGGTCCGGGAAGCCCTGCTTTAAGTGCCCCCCACTGTTCCTGTCGCGGCAGTTGAGAAAGTCGACCGATCGTCGGCCTTTTCGATATCGATCAAGGGGCCTCGCCCACCGGCGGTGAACACATCGACGATGTCCCCTCAGGTGACGGCCTTCCCGTCGCCAGCCATGGTCGCTAATCTCGGCTCAGGGAAAGGCTGGAGAAGAGGAATGGCGAACGACTTGTCGCCAAGGCTTTTGGCGATCGTCGATGCGCTGCCTTTGCGGCAGGGCATGCGGGTGCTCGAGATCGGCTGCGGACCGGGTGCTGCGGCGCGCGAGATCGCACGCCGGATTGGCGACGGCCACGTGCTGGCGATCGACCGCTCGGCCAAGGCCATCGCGCAGGCCAGGGCCGCCTCGCGTGCCGAGATTGCAGCGGGCCGGCTGAGCCTTCGTCAGGTCGCTATCGAGGACTTCAACCTAGAGGCGGACGAGAAGCCCTTCGACATTGCCGTTGCGGTGCGCGTCGGCGCACTGGACGGGCGTCATCCCGAGGCAGGAAAAATCGCCCTGCAACGGCTTGAGGCCGCGTTGACGGCGCAAGGCCGGCTGTTCATCGACGGCGGCGATCCGCTGCGCGAAATTGTGATACGCGGCTGAGCAGCCGGTGGCTTTCTCTCCGGAATCGAGGGTTTGAGTGACGGTGAGCGGCAGCGTCGGGCCTGCGCCTCAGCTCCTCAGCCCCGGCGCTTCCTGCCCGGTGCGCTCGACATACTCCGTATAGCCGCCGCCATAGGTATGAATGCCGTCGGGCGTCAGTTCCAGCACCCGGTTCGACAGCGCGGCGAGGAAATGGCGGTCGTGCGAGACGAACAGCATCGTGCCCTCATACTGCGACAGCGCCGTGATCAGCATCTCCTTGGTGGCGATGTCGAGGTGGTTGGTTGGCTCGTCCAGCACCAGAAGGTTGGGCGGGTCGAACAGCATCAGCGCCATCACCAGCCGCGCCTTCTCGCCGCCCGACAGCACCCGGCATTTCTTCTCGATCTCGTCACCGGAAAAGCCGAAGCAGCCGGCCAGCGCGCGTAGCGGCGCCTGGCCTGCCTGCGGAAACGCGTCCTCCAGCGTCTGGAACACGGTGCGTTCGCCCTCCAGCACTTCCATGGCGTGCTGGGCGAAATAGCCCATCTTGACGCTCGGGCCGCGCGCCACCGTGCCATTGTCCGGCTCGGAAGCGCCGGCCACCAGCTTCAGCAGCGTCGACTTGCCGGCGCCATTGATGCCCATCACGCACCAGCGCTCGCGGCGGCGCACCTGGAAATCCAGCCCCTCATAGATCGAGCGGCTGCCATAGCCCTTGTGGACGTTCTTCAACGTCACCACGTCCTCGCCGCAGCGCGGCGCCGGCTGGAAATCGAACGACACCTTCTGGCGGCGCTTTGGCGGCTCGACGCGGTCGATCTTTTCCAGCTTCTTCACCCGGCTCTGCACCTGGGCGGCATGTGACGCGCGCGCCTTGAAGCGCTCGATGAAGGCGATCTCCTTGGCCAGCATCGCCTGCTGGCGCTCGAACTGCGCCTGCTGTTGCCGGTCGGCGATCGCCCGCTGCTGCTGGTAGAATTCGTAATTGCCGGAGTAAGCGGTCAGCGAGCCGCCATCGATCTCCACCACCTTGTTGACGATGCGGTTCATGAACTCGCGGTCGTGCGAGGTCATCAGCAGCGCGCCGTCGTAACCTTTCAAAAACTGCTCCAGCCAGATCAGGCTTTCCAGGTCGAGATGGTTGCTCGGTTCGTCGAGTAGCATGGCGTCGGGCCGCATCAGCAGGATCCTGGCCAGCGCCACGCGCATCTTCCAGCCGCCGGAAAGTTTTCCGACGTCACCGTCCATCATCTCCTGGCTGAAGCCGAGGCCATCCAGCACCTCGCGGGCGCGGCCATCCAGCGCGTAGCCGTCGAGCTCCTCGAAGCGCGCCTGCAGGTCGCCATAGCGGGCGATGATCTTGTCCATCTCGTCGGCCCGCTCCGGGTCGCCCATGGCGGCTTCGAGCTCGCGCATCTCGGCTGCCACTTCGCTCACCGGCCCGGCGCCGTCCATCACTTCGGCGACAGCGCTACGGCCTTCCATGTCGCCGACATCCTGGCTGAAATAGCCGATGGTGACGCCGCGATCGACCGATACCTGGCCCTCGTCGGGCTGCTCCTCGCCGTTGATCATGCGAAACAGCGTCGTCTTGCCGGCGCCGTTGGGGCCGACCAGGCCGACCTTCTCGCCCTTCTGCAGGGAGGCAGAGGCTTCAATGAAGACGATCTGCCTTCCGTTCTGTTTGCTGATGCTTTCCAGTCGAATCATGCTTCCACGCGCGCTCAAGGGATTTTCCCGCGCCAATACGCGATAGGCCGCGCCTGCGGAAGCCCGCAAATCAATGGGAATACGACGCCAGAGAGATGCCGGCCAGATAGATGCCGGAATGATCCGCTGAGCGTTCAGATCGAGGTTCGAAGTGAATTAGCGGAACCTTGGATACCGCCGGCAGTTTAGAAAGACAGGCTCAAACACCGAAAGGAGGATGAGATGAAGACGCTAACCGCTATTTTGCTCGCCACCTCTATGGTCGGCCTGACCGCCGGCACGGCAAGCGCCACTTGCCATGAGACGACCGCATCGATCGAAGCTCAATCAGGCATCGCAAAAGACGCAACGCGTGCGCCCCTCGAAACCGACGCGAATACCGGCAACAGGGTAGAGGGCGGCCCGGCCAATAAGGACGCCAACACCATGCCGCTTGCCAACCAGGAAGCCGGTGGGGATAAAAACCTTGCCACTTCGCAGCAGGATGTCGAGGCGCAGCAGGAGGGCGAAAAGACGGCAGCGGCCAAAGCCGACCCCTGCAAGCCGGATTGACGCGGATTGAAAGACTGGCCGCAGACGCTGCGCTGGATGCCGTGGCACCAGCCGAAGCGCGATGTTACCCAATCCCTCCCGTCACCGCATAGGCGCCGGCGACGCGTCCGTCCTCAACACGCACGACGGCGGTGACGATCGAGCCGTATGAGCCGCGCCAGACGCTGTGGATCGCCTGGTGCGTGGCAGCCGGTACGACCGCACGCCCGGTGAAGCGCGCGCCGGTCCGCTGCATGGCGACAGGCTCGCCGTTGACATGGATTTTCACGCTGGTCTCGGCTCCGGCCTCGCCATGCACATCAAGCGTGATTGTTATCTCGTCCTGGCCACCCGCATGCCGCGCCTCGGCGGCAAGCGTGATAGTCAGCGGCACATCATTGGTCGTGATGTCGCCATGCCGGGCGGCAAAGACATCGTCGGCCAATTCCGGCGTGCGCGGCGGGCGGGTGCGGCGCAGGCCGAAACGCTCGAAGTCGCCGGCCAGCCGAAGCAGCTTCGTATCCTCATACGCCTTGCCGGCGAAGGTCAGCCCGACCGGCATGCCGATATCGGCCATCGTGCCCATCGGCACGGTGACGGTCGGAATGCCGAGATGGCGCCACACCAGATTGCCGTTGGCGACCCAGGTGCCGTTGCGCCAGGCAAGTGCTGCGGACGCCTCGTTGACATCCGCATCGGCCGGCCCGACATCGGCGACGGCGGGAAATACCACGGCGTCGAGCCCTTGCGCGTCGAGCCAGTCCTCGAAATCGATCCGCCGCGTCGCCTCGAGGCCTTTTAGGCCGCGCTCCAACTCGGGAATGGCCTGGAACGGCGTGACGCCGCGCATGGCCCGCTCGGCATATTCCGCCAGATCGAAACTGTCGTCATAGCGGTCCGGCAGCGTGCCCGGCGGCTGAGGAAAGATTTTTGCGCCGTCGACCGAGGCGAGATCGGGGATGGCAGGGTCGGCATTGGCGCGCAGGAAATCGTCCCAAGCCGAAATGCATAGGTCCCATATCTCGCGCTCGGCGAATTCTTCCGGAACCAGCCCGCGATCGACCATGTTTTTTGTGCCCGGCCGGTCACGCTCGTAGTTGGCGACGACGGGGAAATCGACCTCGACCACATCTGCGCCGAGCCTTCGCAAATCCGCTGCCGCCTGCTCCCACAGGTCGAGCGCCGACGCGCGGGTCTGGATCGGAACGTCAGCCTCCGTGTCGCGGCCGATATACGTGCGGGGCACACCGAGCCGCACGCCTTGCAGCGCTCCCTCCAGCTCGAGCCCGACATAGCATGGCGGCCGCACATCCGAGTTCTTCGGCAGCGCCACCCAGGGCTGTGCGCGCCAGAAATCGCCCCTGGTGTTCGGGTCGTCGGCGACGATCACGTCGAGCAGTTCGAGCATATCGGCAACGCTGCGCGTATGCGGCACCACCACGTCCATCGTCGGCACCAGCGGCCAGTTGCCACGCACGGAAATGACGCCACGCGACGGCGTGTAGGCGACCAGCGCGTTGTTCGACGCCGGCGCCCGGCCGGAGGACCATGTCTCCTCGCCCAGCCCGAAGGCGGCGAAGCTGGCGGCGGTCGCGGTGCCGGAGCCGTTCGACGATCCAGAGGCGAAGGCGGCGGTCAGCCAGTCGGCATTGTAGGGGCTTTCCGCCCGGCCATAGACGCCGCGCTGCATGCCGCCATTGGCCATCGGCGGCATGTTGGTCAGCCCGATCAGCACCGCGCCGCCGGCCCTCAGTCTTCCGATGGTAAAGGCGTCCTCGTTGGCGGTGAGGTGCTCGAAAGCGGGCGAGCCGGCGGCCACCGACAAGCCCGCCACCTTATAGCTGTCCTTGGCGGTGTAGGGGATGCCGTCCAGCGGCCCGAGCGTCGCGCCGTCCCGGCGGCGCCGGTCGGACGCGGCCGCCTCTTCAAACATCTTAGGATTGAGCACGGGAACGGCATTGAGAGTGATCCCATGCCGGTCGTAACGCGCAATCCTGCGCAGGCAGGCCCCGACCAGCTCGACGCTGGTGACGGTGCCGGCCTCCAGCGCCCGCCGCAACTGTTCGATCGACGCCTCGACGAAGTGGAGATTCGTCATGTTCGGTCCCTGCACCCTGCGCGACGATGGGGCCTCGCGCCGATTTTGTACAGGTCGCGTTTGCCCTCGAAACTAATCCGCGCGGAGGAGCTTACGGCGATCACTCCGGCGCGCCCGGAAACAGCGCTACCGCGTCACCGCCGCCTGCCGGCCAGTCCCGGATGGTGCGGTCGTAGCCGCCGGTCAGCACCGTGCCGTCGGCGGCGAATGCCACCGCGTAGACCGGGCCGGACCGGCTGTCGAACAGGGCGGTCTCGTTGCCCGTTTCCACGTCCCACAGCCGTGCCGTGCCGTCGAGCGAACCGGAGAGCAGCCGCTTGCCGTCGGTCGACAGCGCCAGCGCATAGACCGTACCCGAATGACCATCGAGGCGGCGGACTTCGCGACCGACGTCGAGATCCCAGAGCTTGATCGTATAGTCGCCGCTGCCGGTGATCAGATGGCGCCCGTCGGCCATGAACACCACGCCGTAGGGGCCACGCTCGTGCCCGTGCCAGCTGCGCAGCTGCTTGCCCGTGTCGATGTCCCATAGCTTCAGCGTGCCCTCGATACTGCCGCTGATCGCGCGTGTGCCATCGGGCGAGACGGCGATCCCGCTGATCGACCAGTCGTGCCCCGGCATCACATGCAGCACCGAGCCTTTCTCGATATCCCAGACGATGACCCTGCCGGTGTCGTGCCCGCTGACCGCACGTTTGCCGTCGGGACTGATCGCGAGCTTGTTGACGCCACCGTTCTGGCCTGACGAGAATACATGCAGCACAGCGCCATCGGAGAGCTGGCGCAGCACGATCTCGCCATCGTCGCCGGCCGTCAGCGCCCGCGCCCCATCGGGCAGGAAAAGCGCTGTCCGCGCCATGTCCTTGTGGACGCCGAGAGTGCGGATCAGGCGCTTGCCGTCGATATCCCAGAGCTTGATCGTGCGGTCGGTGCTGGCGCTCAGGATCGAGTGCCCGTCAGGCGCAACTGCCAGCCAGACGACGGGCTCGCGGTGGCCATCCGCCTGCGTCGGCTGCGGCGGCGGAGCCTGGGGCAGCGGCGCAACAGTCTGCGGTGGCGGGGCTGGAGCAGCCTCCGGCGGTGAGGCGGGTGGGGCAAGCGCGACCTCGGATGGCGAGGCAGGAGCCGGCGGCTGTACCGGTTCCGCGCTGGCGACGTCTTCGCCCTTCGGCGTGCTCGGCGCGGGTTGCTCGGCGGTCAGGCTTTTGCCGGCGTCCTGTGGCTGTCGCAACCAGGGGCCGAGTTGGTCGGCCACCAAAGCGAGTACGGCAAGGAACGGAATGACGACGAAGATCTTCCGCAGGCGTGATCGTCCGGCGGGTTGCGTTTCGGCACCCCTGCCGAACAGCGGCACCTTCGGATCTTGCGTCGATCGGCCCGGCAACAGGCCGGCCCAGAACAGCAGGGCTGCAAGGGCTGAGCAAACGCCCGCCGCCCCGACCAAAGCCAGGCGCACGGACGCGAAGCCTTCGCCGGCGCCCTCGCCGCCCAGCGCGAAATACACACGTGTGAAACAGAGCAAGCCGATCGCCAGCAGCAGCACCGCAAGCAGCCTGTCGACAAACCTGTTCATCGGGCTCCCCTCGGGCCGCTATCCGCTTCGCCCGCAATGATGCCGGTCAGCGCCGGGCTTGTCGATGTCCTTCTGATAGTAGCCAATCTCCCCCACAGGGAGATTGGCTCTCCCCCCTCACCGCAACTCCACCCACACCGGCGCGTGGTCGCTGGCGCCGGTCTCGCCGCGCACGTCGCGGTCGATCTCTGCCCCGGTCAGCCGACGCGCCAGCTTCTTCGACAGCAGGATGTGGTCGAGGCGCAGGCCGGCGTCGCGCGGCCAGCGGTTGCGGCGATAATCCCAGAATGTGTAGAGCGTGTCCTTCGGGTGCTTCTTGCGCAGCGCGTCGGTCCAGCCCTGGTCTAGCAGCACTGCGAAGGCGGCGCGGCTTTCCGGCTGCACCAGCGCGTTATCGTCATAGGAGCGGGTCGGGTAGATGTCGCGCGGCTCGGGCACGATGTTGTAGTCGCCGGCCAGCACCACCGGCAGGCCGGTGTCGAACAGTTCTGCCGCATGCGCGTTCAGGCGCTCGTGCCAAGCCAACTTATAGGTGAACTTCGGACCGGGCTGCGGGTTGCCGTTCGGCGCATAGAGGCAGGCGACGACGATGCCGTTGACCGCCGCCTCGATGTAGCGGGCCTGCTGGTCGCTCTCGTCGCCGGGCAGCGCCTCGCGGGTCAGCACCGGCTCTGAACCCCGCGCGAGTATGGCGACGCCGTTCCAGGTCGGCTGCCCCACCCACACCGCGCCATAGCCGGCATCCGCGAGCGCGGTGCGCGGAAACTGCGTCTGCCTCGCCTTGAGCTCCTGCAGGCAGACGATGTCCGGTTCGGCGACAGCCAGCCAGGCCAGCAGGTTTTGCAGCCGGCTGTTGATGTTGTTGATGTTGAACGTGGCGATCTTCATCAGCCTGCTTCAGCGCACGATGCGCTCGGTCCACGCCTTCACCGCATCGGCCACGGTCCTCAGATGATCGGCAGTGGAGAAGCCGGAGATGCTCTTGCGCGGCTTGAGATCGTGGTCGCCGTCTTCCAGCCACAGCATCTCGATGCGGTCGGAAAGATCGTAGGTCGCGACCTCGTCCGGCGTTCCGAACTCGTCGCGTGTGCCTTGGCAGATTAGTGTTGGCGTCTTCAGCCCTGCGAGATGTTTTGTCCGCAACTGCGTCGGCTTGGCCGGCGGATGGAAAGGGTAGCCCAGGCAGAGCAGCCCGGCGATCTTGCCTTCGGCGAACGTTTCGTCGGCGATCATCGAGGCGACGCGTCCGCCCATCGACTTGCCGCCGATGATGAGCGGCCCCTTCACGCCCTTCGCCCTGAGGTCGGCGATCGCCTTAATGTATTCCGGGTTCACCGTCTCGGCGCGCGGCGGCGGCTTGCGGTGGCCGTAGCGGCGGGCCGCCATGTAGTGGAATTCAAAGCGCGCGACGCGGAAGCCGGCCTCGGCCAGCGCTTTTGCCGTGGCGGTCATCGAGGCCGAATCCATCGGCGCCCCGGCGCCATGGGCGAGCAGGATGGTGACGGGGGCGGTGTCGGGGCCGTCGAAGAGGAAGGTGGTCATTGGAACTCCAACGTTGACGACCCCTTCTCCCCTTGTGGGAGAAGGTGGCCGAGCGAAGCTCGGTCGGATGAGGGGTGTTGGACGGAATACCAACGTCTCATTTCTTCCAGCACCCCTCATCCGTCTCGGCGCCAATGCGCCGATCCACCTTCTCCCACAAGGGGAGAAGGGAGCGCCATCGCCTCACCCCGCCGATTTCTGCGCCAGCTGCAAATCGACGAACTGTATCCCCTTGGCCGCCATGCGTGCCCATTCGGAGCTGGCGTCGAGCTCGAGGTAGCGCGACCAGTTCCGCCGTGCCTCGGCAAGGTTGCCGGCGTCGAACTCCAGCCGGGCAAGATTAAACACCGCATCGGCATAATTGGCATCGAGCGCGATCGCCTTTTGCAGATGCCGGCGCGCGGAGGCCTCGCGGCTTTGGTCGCTCATCAGCCCGGCCAAATTGAACCATGCCTCGACAAAACCGGGATCACATTTGATGGCGCGGGCATAGTCATGCGCCGCCTCGGCTGCGCGTCCAACGGCGCGCAGGCAGTTGGCGCGGTTGAAGGCGGCAATCGCATCGCTCGGGTCGATGGCTAGGCAGCGCTGGTAGAGTGCCGCCGCCTGCTCGTGGTGTTCAGCCTCTTCCGCCGCTTCGGCGTCGGCGAACAATTCTTCCAGCGTGTCGTCATCCGGCGACCCCAGATCGAACAGCAATTGGCCGTCCAGTTCACTCTGGCCGCCCTCGAGATAGATCGCGTCTGCGCGCCCATGCTGCGAGCCGACATTGAGTGACTTGGCGGTGAGCGAGGCGACCGGGCCGGAGCGGTGCACGGAGCGCGCGATCGCCCCCCACGAAGCGCCGCCAGCAACCAGCCCGGCATATTTGCGGGCGAGGATCAGGTCGCGAAACGAATAGGGTTCGCCATCATGCTCGAAGGCGTCGAAAAGCGACAACAGGTCAAGGTCGGATGCGGCCAGCCGTGACTGGTCGAGAAGCGACTGCCGCGACAGGGCCGAGGCCTCCGGCGCCTTCATCAGCCCGAGCAGGCGCAAAAAGCCGTTCTCGCTGATCAGCTTACGGCCGGTCGCGCGCTCGGCCGCGACGCGGCGCTCGATCTCGGCGTCCCCGGCCTTGGCGAGATAAATGCGGCCGAACACAACATGGCTGGTGCGCCTGGTGACGCCGCGCCGCAACTGGCCCTGCTGACGCTCGACCTCACGCGCCGCCAGCCGAAGCGGAAACGCCGCCAGCGCGCCGACGACGCCGAAGATGCCGCCGGCGGGGACCGTCACGCCTTGCTCTTGCCGACGGCCTTCAGCAGATTGGCCTTTAGCGGATTTTCCTTGGCAGCACCGCCTGCTGCCGCCTTCTTGGCCGCGGGCTTCGCCGCCTCATCGGCCTTGCTCTTCGACTTGGCGGGCGGCTTGGCCGATTGCGACAGGCTCGCCTTCAGCGCATCCATCAGATTGATGACATTGCCCCGTTCGGGCGCAGCCGCGATGATCGGCTTGTGGCCCTTGAGCTTCTCGCGGATCATCGCCATCAGCGCGATCTCGTAGCGGTCCTCGTAATTCTTCGGATCGAAGGTGGTTTCCTTCTGCTTGATCAGCGCTTCGGCGAGCTGCAGCATTTCCGGGTCGGGCTTGCCGGCCGGGATGTTGCCAAAATATTCAGCCGTGCCGCGCACTTCATTCGGGTTCCTCAAGGTGCAGACGAACATGCCATTCTCGCGTGCGCCGATCATCACCACGCGCTCGCGGCTGGACAGCACCAGGCGGGCGATCGCCAGCTTGCCGGATTGGCGCATGGCCTCGCGCAGCACCGCGAAGGTTTCCTCGGCCATCGCGCCATCGGGTGCCAGGTAATAGGGCGCGTCCTGATAGATCACGTCGACTTCGCCCTCGTCGACAAAGGCCTCGATGTTCATCGTATGATTGGATTCGATGCGCACCGCGTCGAGATCGGTATCATCGATGATGATGTACTGCTTGTCCTCGTACTCGTAGCCCTTGACCAGGTCCGAGCGCTCGACCAGCCCGAGCTCGGGATCGACCGGCTTCATGTTGATGCGGTTGTGCGTCTTCTTGTGCAACTGGTTGAAGCTGATGCGCTCGCTGGCACTGGTGGCCGGATAGAGCCGGACCGGACAGCTGACGAGGCTGAGCTTGAGGTAACCTTTCCAACTTGCCCTGGGCGCCATGAATTCTCTCCTACGCGGCCGTGCACTGTCGAACTGTTTGCAGCGCTTCGTCCGGAGGACGAACGGTGCTGCGGAAATCCTACATCCCACCTACAATACCGGCAAATCCCTAGCGAAATCTTCCATGTCGGCCCAGGGATCGCCGGAGGTGGCCAGAAGGCCCGGCAGGGAAGAATAATTCAAATCCTGCGGAGCGTCGATGGATTCCAGATCGGACCAGCTCACCGGCGTCGAAGCCGGCAGGTTGGTGCGGGCGCGCAGCGAGTAAGGTGCCGCCGAAGTATGGCCGCGCGCATTGCGGTGATAGTCGATGAATATGCGCCGCTTGCGGTTGTCCTTGCCCATGGTGGTGGTGAAGGTGTCGGGCGCGGAGACGGCCAATGCCGAGGAAATGGCGCTGGTCGCCTGGTGCAGCTTCTTCCAGTTCTGTTTTTGCGTCACCGGCACGGTGATATGGATGCCCTTGCCGCCCGAGGTTTTCGCGAACGGCACTAGCCCCATCGCCTCCAGCTCGCCCTTGATATGCACTGCCGCCTCGACCACCTCGCGCCAGGCGATGCCCTCGCCCGGATCGAGGTCGAAAACGATCAGGTCGGGCTTGTCGAGCCGCGTGCGGTGGGTGCCCCAGGTGTGGAACTCGACGACGCCGAACTGCGCCAGCGCCAGATAGCCCTTGGCGCCCTCGACCGACAGATAGGACTTGGTCTCGCCCTCGGAATTGGTCGCCTCGAATGTGACGACCGAAGGCGGCATGCCGGTGAAGGCATGGCGCTGGAAGAAACAGTCCTGCGGCTTGCCGGTCGGGCAGCGCACCAGCGACACCGGGCGGCCGAGAATATGCGGCAGCATGAAGTCGCCGACCAGCGCGTAGTAGACGGCGATATCGAGCTTGGTCGGTCCGGTCTTGCCGAATAGCCGCCGCGTCGGGTTGGTCACCCAGATCGTTGCAAGGTCGGCCTCGGCGATCAGCCGCTTGCGCTTGGCCGACACCGGCGTCGACAGGCCGACATCCCTGAGCCCGCGGAACACGGCATGGCGCAGCGCATTGTCTGCCGTGCGGTTGGCATAGTGGATGCGGGCCGACAGCAGCGGCCGCACCCATTTCATCTCGCGCATGATCTCGCGCGGAACCCCTTCGGGCGCCGACGCACCGGTGCGCAGCGGCTCCAGCCGGGCCAACAATTCGCCTGCTGTCGCGGCATCGAAGCCGGTGCCGACCTTGCCGCGATAATGCAATTCGCCGTCCTCGAATTCGGCCATGCCGAGCGCCGCCAGCCCCTCGGCCGCGTCGGAGGTGGTGTAGCCGGCGATGACGAAGTCGCCGGTTTTGAGCGCCTTGGTCTTGGTCCAGGTCTTGGTGCGGCCGCTCTGGTAGGTTGCCGTGGCGCGTTTCGAGACGACGCCTTCCAGCCCCAGTTCGGAGGCCTGGTCATAGAGCCCCTGCCCGTCGCCTTCGACATGATCGCTGAACTGGATGGCGGAGTTGGCACCGAGGCCGGACAGCAACTGCGACAGCAACGCCTTGCGCCGGCCGAGCGGCGCTTTTCTCAGGTCCCATCCGTCGAGGTACAAAAGGTCGAAGGCATAGAAGTGGAGCTTGTTGCCGGCGCCTTCGGCCAGCGCGTCCTGCAAAAGGGCAAAGCGGCTGATGCCCTTGGCGTCGACCACGACGATCTCACCGTCGATAACAGCCTCGCGACAGGGCAGCCTGGCGAAGGCATGCGGCAGGTCGCCATAGCGCTTGGTCCAATCGATGCCGGCGCGGGTGATCAGCCGCACCTCACCCTTAGCCAGATGCGCCATGGTGCGGTAGCCGTCGAACTTGATCTCGTGCAGCCAGACTTCGCGCGTTTTTTCCGCGGGGTGTTCACTGCCCGGAGGCTTCGGAACCTGCGTCGCCAGCTGTGGCTCGATGCGGGCGGGCGCCGGCGCCTTGACGGCGCCCGGCAAAGCGCCGGGCTTCAGCACGACCGGTTTCGCAGGCCTTGCGGCAGGCTTCGGCGTTGCCACCAGCTCCTCGATGCGCCGTCCCGATTTGACGCTTTCCGGCCGGGCTTCCAGTATGTCGAGCTTGGCGTCGGCGGCGAGGTCGCGCTCCTTGAACAGCAGCCAGTTCTTTTTGCCCTCATCCTCACTAGGCTTCGGTTTCAGCCGCGCTAGCATCCAACCGCCATTCAGCTTCTCGCCGGCCAGTCGGAACTTGAAGGAACCGGTGCGCAAACTCTTTTCGACGTCGTCCATCGGCGCCCAGACGCCGGTGTCCCAGACGATCATCGGCCCGCCGCCATATTCGCCCTCGGGAATGACGCCTTCGAAGTCGATATATTCGAGCGGATGGTCCTCGGTCTCGACCGCCAACCGCTTGTCGGCGGGATTGAGCGACGGGCCGCGAGGCACCGCCCAGCTCTTCAGCACATCGCCGACTTGCAAACGCAAATCATAGTGGTCGGCGGTGGCGTGATGCTTGTGCACGACGAAGCGGTTGCCTTCTCCGGCAACCAGCCCGCCAACGGGCTCCGGCGTCTTGCTGAATTCGCGCTTGGCGCGATAGGCCTTGAGCTTCGACGTCATATGCGCATGCCAAGCGGGATGCGTCGGCCGCGTAAAAACAACGGCTTGACCCACATCACATGAATCATTTTGTCAGCATGTGGCGGGCCGATGTCGTGCCTCACACAGCTCAATCGTCAGTGGCCGGCGTCAATTCGAGCTCGGCCGGCGACAGACCCTGCTGAAGCTGGCTCAGCCGGAATTCGTCGACCCAGTAGGCCTCGCCGTCAACGAGGACACGCGCCTTGTAGGCGCCGGCGGAAAAGCTCTGTGCGGTGATGTAGACCTTGTGGCGGTCGAGAGCCTTGCGCACCGCGGCGCGCTTGGATTTCTGGCTGGTGACGGAACTGGCCATAACTCGCTCACACACGCTGCCGCAGGAAAAACACGGCTGGTATAAGGATGGCCGAGACCGGCTGTCGTGTCAATTTGGGATGATCAGGCCACCTTTTTCGCCCAGCCAGCCTGGGAGCGTCAGCTTTCGAAGCCGCTGCCGCATGACATTGGGCAAGCTGCGCCGGGGCGAGAGCCACCCGGCACTACTCACATCCACTATCCGATACCGCCCACCAATTCCTCCGCCCTGGCTATGACGGCCGCCTGATGCGGCTGCAGGGGCTGGCCGGCGTAGCCTTCGAAGACCGGCAGGAAAGGATCATCGATATCAGTCCTGATGCCGGACAATTGCTCCATCACCGCCAGGCCGCAATAGGGCACGTAGGAAGCCGAATAGCCGCCTTCATGCGACATCATCAGCCGCCCGCCGCAGAGATCGTCGGCCGCCTGCATCAGCAGCCGCGTCATTTCGCGGTAGCTGCCGCTGTGCAGCATCATGCGCCCCAGCGGATCGGCCGCCGAGGCATCGAAGCCCGATGGCACGACGATGAGATCGGGCTTATAGCGAGTGAGCGCCGGCAGCACGATGCGGTCGAATACCGACATGTAAGCGCCGTGGCCGCATCCGGCCGGCAGCGGCACGTTGATGTTGTAGCCTTCGCCCCTGCCCTCGCCGCGTTCCCTATGAAAGCCGCTATCAGGCGGATAGAGCCCGTCCTGGTGGATCGAGATCGTCAGCACCGACGGATCCGAATAGAAGGCCGACTGGGTGCCGTTGCCGTGATGGACGTCCCAGTCGACGGTGGCTACCCGCTCAAAGCCGTGTTTGGCCCGGTTCTTCAGGATGGCGACTGGAACATTGCCGAACAGGCAAAAGCCCAGGCCTTGCGCGCGCTCGGCATGATGACCGGGCGGGCGCACCAGCGCGTAGCCATTGTCGATATCGCCGCTCAGCACCGCATCCATCACCGCAGCGGTGCCGCCAGCCGCCAGGCAGGCGATCTCGTAACTGCCGTGACCGAAGGGGGTGAGATAGCTCGCATCGCCGCCGCGCTCGTCGCTGAGCGTCTTGATGCGGCGGATGTAGTCACGATCGTGAAACAGGGCGAGATCGTCCTCGCTCACCGCGACCGAGGCGATCTTCGACAGCTTTTCGGTGAGGCCTGAAACCTCCATGAGGTTGCGGAACCGGCGTTTGGTCGCGGCATTCTCGGCATGCTCGCCCGGTTCGATGGTCAGGCTCGGCTGAAAGAACTGCGCGGCGTTCCCAGTCTCGTGCCAGAGATAGAGTTCATGGAAGTTCCAACCCGTCGCCATGTTGTTTCTTATCCTCCCAGGATCATCGATGCGGCGCGTTCGGCGATCATGATCGTCGGCGCATTGGTGTTGCCGGAAACCATCTTTGGAAAGACCGAGGCGTCGGCGATGCAAAGCCCGTCCAGCCCATGCACCTTCATCGACGCGGGATCGACGACGGCCATCGCGTCGGTGCCCATGCGGCAGGTGCTGGTCGGGTGGTAGAGCGTCGTGCAGTGACCACGAATGTACTCGGCGATCTCGGCATCGCTTTCGCATTCGGCGCTTGGCGTGATTTCGCCGACCAGCATTTCTTTGAGTGGCGACTCCGCCGCGATCCGGCGGCTGATGCGAATGCCCTCTACCAGCGTGGCGATATCCGATCCGTCCTCGTCGCTGGCGAAGTAACGCGGGTCGATCGCCGGATATTCGATGGGATTGGCCGAGCGCAGGCGGATCTCGCCGCGGCTGTCAGGCCGCTGCAGCGTGGTGTGCAGCGTGATGCCGGGCTTCGACGACAGGAACCGCACATAGTCGCGATGCGGGCTGATGGCGCCGTAAAGCTGAAGGTCCGGTTCGACATCCGGTCGGCTCCTGACGAAGCCGCCGGCCGCCACCCAGGGTGAGGAGCGCGGGCCGCTGCGCGATGTCTGCCACTCCGCAAAATCCCGCTGCAGCGTCTCGTCGGTCCAGGCGCCGACGCCGATCTTGTCCTTGGTGTAGAAGGTGATCGGAATGTTGATATGGTCC
This sequence comes from Mesorhizobium mediterraneum, assembly GCF_002284565.1. Lineage (GTDB taxonomy): Bacteria > Pseudomonadota > Alphaproteobacteria > Rhizobiales > Rhizobiaceae > Mesorhizobium > Mesorhizobium mediterraneum. The sequence goes on from NZ_NPKI01000002.1 coordinate 129,621, forward strand.
TGCAGATCCTTGCCGACGCCCGGCAGATCGTGGACGGGATCGACGCCGACGCTCCTGAGTTCGTCGGCCGGGCCGATGCCGGAAAGCAGCATCAGCTGGCAGCTGCCGATCGAGCCCGACGACAGCACCACCTCGCTCTCGGCAAAGGCAGTCTCCGGCACGCCGTTGACCAGATAGCGGATGCCTTTGGCCCGGCCCTTCTCGACGATCAGGCCCGTCGCCAGCACCCCGGTTTTCACCGTGAGGTTGGGACGTTGCCGCGCCGGGCGCAGATAAGCCTTGCCTGTGCCCCAGCGTTCGCCGTTCTTGATGGTGAACTGGAAGAGGCCGACGCCTTCCTGCTCGACGCCGTTGAAATCGCGGTTGTGCTGGTAGCCGGCGGCCTTGCAGGCCTCGATCCAGGCGAGCTCGTTGGGATCGACATGCCCGACATTGCCGATATGCAGCGGCCCATTGGCGCCGTGCAGCGGATCGTTGCCAAGCTCGGCATTGCTTTCGCAGGCCTTGAACACCGGCAGCACGTCGCTCCAGGCCCAGCCCGGGCAGCCCATGGCGGCCCAGCCATCGTAGTCGGACGGCAGGCCGCGAATATAGATCATCGCGTTCAGCGCGCCGGAACCGCCGATCATCTTGCCGCGCGGCCAGAACACCCGCCTGCCGCGGCAGCCGACCTGCGGCTCGGTGTAATAGCCCCAATCGACGGCGGTATTGAACATGGTCGGCCAGTCCGACGGCACGTCCGAGGCGAGCGGCGCTTCGCGTCCCGCCTCCAGCAGTAGCACCTTGCGGGCAGGATCGGCGCTGAGCCGGTTTGCCAGCACGCAGCCGGCCGAGCCGGCACCCACTATGATCGTGTCGAACATCGTCGGTCTCTCATTTTCCGGCCGCAGCCGGGCTTTGCACAATGTTGCTCATTACTGGCTTGCTGTTCGTTGGGCCGCTGCGCTTGCGCGTCAGCCAGCGGACAAGATCGCCAAAGCGGCCGACCAGCCCCTTCGGCATCAGCACCACCGACAGGGCGATGATCAGGCCGAGGCCGAGCGTGCGGAACTCGCCGCTCTCGCGCATCAGCTCGTCGGCCAGGACCAGCACCACGGTGCCGACAAGCGGTCCCCAGAACGTGCCGACACCGCCGACCACGACGATGGCGATGATGAACATCAGCTGCGACATCGACAGCACACCGGGGCCGATCGCCTGGAAATGCGCGGCATAGAAGCCGCCGGCCAGCCCGGTGAAGAAAGCGGAAATCCCGAAGACCAGAAGCTGCGCCTGGAAGCGGTTGACGCCGCGCGCCACCGCATAGCCGGGATTGTCCTTCAGCGCCCGGAAGGCGAGGCCGATCGGGCTTTTAACGATCGCGTAGGTGAAGACCATGGTGATGCCGAACAGCACCGCAATGATCGCATAGTTGCCGACCAGCCACTGCGCTCTCAGCAAGGCCCTGGTGCCAAGATCGCCGAACCGGGCAAAGCCGACGGCGCCGCCGGTGAACTGGCGGCAGACCGAGCCAACCATGACGAAGCACTCGGTGTCGGTGACGATCAGCAGATACATCGTCTGGGCAATCGCTAGGGTCAGCAGCGCCACATAGACGCCAGTCAGCCGCAGGCAGGCCAGGCCAACGACGAGCGAGAACAGCACGGCGCCGAGCGCGCCGGGCACAAGGGCCGCCCAGACGTTCCAGCCGAAATAGAAGCAGAGCATCGCCGTCGCGTAGCCGCCGAAGGCGAAGATCGCCATTTGCGCCAGCGAGAAGATGCCGGAGAAGCCGAACAAAAGGTTCCACTGCGATGCGATCGTTGCATAAAACAGCGCCAGCACGATCTGGCCGAGAATGTAGCGGCTGTCGATCATGAAGGGCAGCGCAACCGCCGCAGCGATCAGCACCAGGCTGATGGCAAGATCGGTTTTGGCTGACCGCGACATGGATCTGGTATCTGTCATGATGCCCTCACATGCGCCGGATTTCGGCGCGGCCGAAGAGGCCGGACGGTCGCCAGATCAGCACGGCAATGACCACGAACAGCAGCGACGGAAAGCCCCAGCGGGCGCCAAGCGCGTACTGGACGAAGGATTCGAGCAGCGCCAGGCCAAGCGCGGCGGCGACGGCGCCCGGCAGATTGCCGAGGCCGGCGACGACGCACATGATGAAGGCTTTCAGCATCGGATCGTTGCCGAGCGGCGGTGACAATTGCGTCATCGACGATACCATCACGCCGCAGATGCCGGCGAGCGCGCCGGACAGCATCAGCACCTGCAGATAGACGCGGTTGACGGCGACGCCCATGAGCTGGGCCGCATCGCGGTTCTGCGCCGTCGCCCGGATCGCCCGGCCCATCCGCGTGCGGCCGAGCGCCAGCGAGACCACCACCATCATGACGACGACGACCGCGATGATCAAAAGGTTTTGCCACGGCAGCGTCAGCGGCCCGAGGCGGAAGGCGCCGGTAATCGAGACCGGCTGCTTCAGCGGCTGTCCGCCATACGTCAGCAGGATGGCATTCTCCAGCGCAATACCGATGCCGACCGTGGCGATCATGACGTTGGCTTCGAATGTCGACTTGTCGTTCTTCAGGAGATTGCGAACGATCGCAAAATAAAGGATCGCACCGGCCGCGGCGCCCACGAGAATGGCGCCGGCAAAGCCGATAGCGATCGGCAGGCCGAGCGAGGTGATCACCGTGAAGGCGACATAGCCGCCAAGCGTCAGCATCGCCGCATGGGCCATGTTGAGCATGCCCATCGAGCCCCAGACCAGCGACAGCCCGACCGTCGCCAGGGCATAGAGCGCGCCGGACGTGAAGCCGGCGACAAGAATGGCCATGAGAACGTCGGTCATGGCGTCAGCCTCCAAGATAGGTTGCGAGGAGCTCGTCTCGCGCCATCAGTTCGGCGGGCTTGCCCGACCAGACAATAGCGCCGTCGTCGAGCAGATGCAGGCGGTCGGCGAGGTCCTCGACCCGCGCCGGGTTCTCCTCGACGAGGAGGATCGTCCGGCCGGCTTTGCTCAGTTCGGCAATGACGCCGTAGACCTGATCGATGATCAGCGGCGCCAGGCCGAGCGACGGCTCGTCGATCAACAGGATGCGCCCGCCCATCATCAGGCCGCGGCCGATGCCGGCCATGCGCCGTTCGCCGCCGGACAGGCTCGAGGCGACCTGGTCGCGGCGGTCGGCGAGCTTCGGCAAAAGCGTGTAGACCTCGTCCAGCCGGCGCTTGATCTCGGCCTTGTCCGGCGCCAGATAGGCGCCCATCAGCAGGTTTTCGAGCACGCTCATCTGCGCAAACAGCATGTCGCCCTGCGGCACGTGGGCGACGCCCAGCATCGCCGTTTCGTGTGGCTTTCCGGACAGGCGCTGGCCGTCGATGCTGATCTGCCCGCCGCGTAGCGGCACGAGGCCGGAGATCGTCTTGAGAAGCGTCGATTTGCCATGGCCGTTCGGGCCGACGACGGTGACGAATTCTCCGGCACGGACGGTCAGCGAAATGCCCTTGAGCACCTCAAGGCCGTCATAGCCGGAGACGATGGCGTCGAGCTGCAGGACGGGCGGTTTGGCGGCTGCGCTCGTCATTGCGCCCCCTCGACCGGGCTCGTTGCGGCCTGGTCGTCGAAGAATTTCTTCAGCCGCTTCTGCGTGCCTTGTCCCAGATAGGTTTCGACGACGGTCTGGTCCTCGGCCACCTTGTCCGGCCTGCCCTCGAAGATCACCTTGCCGTGGTGCATGATGATGACGCGGCTGGACAGCGCCAGGAGAAAGCGCATGACATGCTCGATCAGCACGATAGTCAGTCCCTGATCGCGCAATTTCAGCACCATCGCCATGATCTGGTCGATCTCGGCGACGTTGAGCCCGCCGACCGGCTCGTCGAGGAACAGCATCTTCGGCTTGGTGGCGATGGCACCGGCGATCATCAGGAGCTTGCGGTCGAGCACCGGCAGCCGCGCCACGGTCTCTTCAGCCTTGCCCGCAAGTCCGACGAAATCCAGCGCCTCTATTGTTGCCTGCCGGACATCCTCGCCGAGGCGGAAGCCAGCCAGCCTGCGCCGCTGGCGGCCGAAATAGGCGGCGATCTCGATGTTTTCGCGAACCGTCAAGCTATCGAAGGCGGCATTGAGCTGGAAGGTCCGGGCCATGCCGAGCTGGCAGATGCGGTCGGCTCCCAAAGTTGAAATGTCGGTGTCGCCGAAATGCACGCGGCCGGCGCTGGCCGGCGTGATCCCGGTCACGACATCAAAAAAAGTCGTCTTGCCGGCGCCGTTCGGCCCGCCAATGCCGACGATCTCGCCCGGATTGACTACCATCGACACGCCGTCGACGGCGGCCAGCGAGCCGAACCGTTTGACGACGCCGTCACAAACCAGCATCGGGCCTGCGGCCTCAGTCATCTCGTTTGCCTGGCATCTCTTCTTTCACCTCATGGAGACCGGTCGGACGCACGAGCCGGCCGGTCTTGTCCGCTGCGTCCCTTCATCCGTTCATTTGATCCATGGCGGCAGGATAAAGCCGTCCGTCGCATAGAGCACCGGCGCGATCAGTTTCGGATCGGTCTTGTAATCCTGATGTTGCAGGAACTGGTGCGGCATGCCGAGCGACGGATCCGCCACCTGCGTCGGGTAGCAGAACGCCGACTGACCCGCCGGATCGGCCCGGTAGGTGCCGTTGACCCCGCGATAGACCAGGCGTTTCATGGCATTGGCTACCTTGGTGGTCTGCTCCTTGTTGAACGGCTCGCCCGGACCGCCGGCGATTGCCGCCGCAAGCGCCCACATCCATAGGCCGTCATAGGTCTGCGATCCGGTGATGTAAGCGGAGTTCGGACCGAATTTCGCCCGGTAACTCTCGCGGAACGATTTGGAGAAATCGTCCGGCAGGCAGCCGATCACTGTCGAATAGACAACGCCGTTGACCGCCTCGCCCCCGATCTCGCGGAACGCGGGCAACGACGGCCCGTACTGCATATAGATCAGGCTGTTGATCGGCTCGGCGAGGAACTGGACCATGAACTGCGCCAGGTCCTGCGGCAAGAAATGCGTGACCAGGATCGCCGCCGGCGGATCCTGCCGGAGCTTCGCCAGTGTCGGACCCCACTGGTTGGTCGGGAACGGAACCGTCTCGAACAGGCTAACCTCGAATCCATATTCGGCGGCCTTGTCGCGGATCGCATTGGCGATGACGATCGAATATTCATTGGCCGACGGGATGATGGCGATCTTCTTGTTCGGCGCCTTCCATTTGCCGTCCGCGGCTAGCGTCTTGAGAAAATTCAGGCAGCCGGGACCATACCAGAATTCCGGCGGATCGCCCTGGAAGGAACTGTAGTAGCGGGCCGGGTCGGTCTTGAACTTCTCATTGTGCGAAATCAGCGTGTTGTAGTGCATCATGATGACGTCATTGTCGGCGGCGACGTCCATCTCGATCATGTTGGTGCCGAGATTGTAGCCGTTGATGATGACCGGGGCGGTGAAACGATCGATCAGGCGCTGCATCGACTGGCTGACCAGATCGGCGCCCATTTCCTTGGTGTCTTCGATGTGGATCTCGACAGGCCGGCCGAGAATGCCGCCCGCCGCATTGATCTCCTCGGCGGCGAGGTCGAGGCCGTTCTTGAACTCGATGCCGTCGGCGGCGGCGATACCGGACATCGGCAGGGCCGAGCCGACCGGAATGGGGGTGGCGTCTTGGGCGATCGCGGCATTGTTCATGTCGGCAAGAAGAGCAGCGCCAGCTCCCGCGCCGACTACCCCTTGCAGCATTGCACGTCTGTTGATCATGGCAAAATTCCCCTTTTTTGTCGTCGGTTACGGTCTGTTCTTTATGCGAATAGGTCAGGCGAAATCCTTCAGGCGAAACGCTTGCGTCAGCGGCCGAAAGGCGGCTTCCAGGTCGGCCGCCGCGGAAAGCACTTGGGCATCGTCGCCACGCGCACCGATGATCTGGAAGCCGACCGGCAGGCCCGCCGCCGTCATGCCGCAAGGGATGACGCAGGCCGGTTGCTGGCTGAGATTGATTGGATAGCTGAATGCCGCCCATTCGGTCCAGCGCGACAGGCCGCTGCCCGAAGGCACTTCAAGCCCGACGTCGAAGGCCGGGATCGATGTTCCCGGCGAAACGATGAAGTCATAGGTGTCGAGCAGCCGATCCATGGCGGCGCCGAATTCGCCGCGCTGTAACTGTGCGGCGACCAGTGCCTTGGCGTCGAACGCCGCCCCGGCCCGGGCGATCTCCAGGAAGCCCGGATCGATCCCTGCCCGTTCGTTCTCAGGGATCAGCGCCAGACGCGCAGCGGCACCGGTGAACCAATGGGACTGGAACAGATCGAGCAGATCGCCGCCGGGGAGATCAATGGGTTCGACCGTCGCGCCAAACGCGCTGAAATACGTCAGCGCGTGGGACACGGCGGCGGCAATCTCTTCATCCAGCACGCCGGATGGCGGCTTCGACCAGTAGCCGACCCGGGCTCCTTGCAGCGTCGCATCGATCCGGCCAAGCGGCGCCAGCGTTCCCGCGCCTTGCTGCCAGTCGCTGAGATCGCGACCGGACATCGCCTGCGTCATGACGGAAAGGTCCTGCGCGGTCCGCGCCATCGGCCCGATATGGGCGACGGTTCCGAATGCGCTCGACGGATAGGCCGGCACGCGGCCGAAGGTCGGCTTCAGTCCGGCGATGCCGGTGAAGGAGGCCGGGATACGGATCGATCCGCCGCCATCGGTGCCGAGGTGGAAGACGCCGGCTCCGGTGGCAGCCGCCACCGCCGCGCCGCCGGAAGAGCCGCCGGGCGTCTTTTCGGCATTCCAGGGATTGCGCGTGATGCCGCAAAGCCCGCTGTCGGTGATCGCCTTCCAGCCGAATTCGGGCGTCGTCGTCTGTCCAATGAAGACAGCGCCCGCTCGGCGCAGCAGGGCAACGGCGGGCGCATCCCTGTCGCAGGGCGCAGCCGGCGTGGTCCTGCTGCCATAGCGAACGCTCCAGCCCTCGACCCAGACGATGTCCTTGAGCGTCGTGGGTATGCCGTCGGCGGCGGACAGCGGCTCGCCTGCCCGCCAGCGTTTTTCGGAGGCGCCGGCGGCCTCGATCGCAGCCTTGCGGTCGATCATGGTGAAGGCGTTGAAAAGCGGATTGATCGCTTCGGCGCGAGCAAGCGCCGCCATCGTCACCTCGACGGGCGATAGCGATCCAGCGCGATAGGCAACGTTAAGCTCCGCGGCGCTCAGGCGGCACAGATCATCGGCGTCGGCAATGGGAGATATCCCATTCGGCATGCAGTTCGAACCCCTCGTTCCATGGCCACTCTTTCGGCAGCCTTGTCAGCAGAGGCAGTCTGGCGGGTTTCTGCACTTCCACAAAATGTATTATTGCGAGTAACATGCGCTATTAAATGCAACAATTGGATTTTCTATGAACCTGACCGTCCGGCAGTTGCGCTATGTCTGCGAAGTCGCTCGCCTCGGCAGCGTGCTGGCGGCCTCCAAATCGCTCTACATCTCGCAATCATCCATCCTGGCGGCGATCACGCTAGCCGAGGCCGAGATGGAGGCGCGTATTTTCGACAGGCGGCCGGCGCGCGGCGTCTCCATCACGCCGGCCGGCCAACGCTTCGTCGCAGCAGCCCGCGTCATGCTGGCGGCGGAAACCGAGTTCAACCGGTCGATCGGCGATCTCAGCGGCCGCGTGCCGAAAGTCCTGCGCATCGGCTGTTTCGAGCCGTTCGGAGCGCTATTCATGCCGGAAATGCTGCGCAGCTATATCGACAGCGTCGGCGATGTCGAGATCGACCTGGTCGAGGCCGACCAGGTCCAGCTTCAGGAACGGCTTGTCGCCGGCCAGATCGACCTGGCCATTCTCTACGACATCGGGCCGATCGGCATCGACAGCGTCACCCGGATCTGCAAGGTGCCGGCGCACGCCGTGCTCAATGCCGATGATCCCCTCGCCGCGCGCCACGGCATCTGGTTGGCGGAACTGGCGGAGCGGCCGCTGGTCCTGCTCGATCTGCCGCACACCGCAACCTATCTCCTGACCTTGTTTGACGTGCTGGCCAAACGACCGGAGGTGCGCTTTCGCACGCGCTCCTACGAGACGGTCCGCTCGGCGGTCGCCTCGGGCTTCGGCATGGCCATCCTCAACATGCGGCCGATCGGCCGGGCCACCGCCGATGGCGACGAGATCGTTCGAAAACCGATCTTCGACGAATTGCCGCCACCGACACTGATCGTCGCCGACATGTACGGTTCGGCAAAGCCGCTCTTCGTGCGGGTCTTCATCGAGATATTCCACCGCTTCTTCGACACGGTCGGCCCGTCCGGCTTTTCGGTGACGACGCCGGAGCGCGAGCCTTTGCTGCTGGTTGCCAGGAAAGGCTGACGGTGATCCTCTTCGGCTCACGCGATCGTGCGATTAGCCCTCAGCCGAGCGACTGTGGAAACTAAGCGAACGCTCTATATCGTCCTGACGCATACGAACCCTGACGCTTTTCCGGAGATCTCTTCCATGACCTTGAGCACACGCAAGCTGGGCAGCCAGGGGCTGCAGGTATCGGTGATCGGCCTCGGCTGCATGGGCATGAGCCAGTCCTACGGCCCGGCCGACGAGGCGGAATCGATCGCCACGCTGCATCGCGCCATCGAGCTCGGCTGCACCTTCCTCGACACGGCAGAAGTCTATGGCCCGCACACCAATGAGGAACTGCTCGGCCGCGCCCTGAAGGGCCGGCGCGACGAGGTGACGATCGCCACCAAATTCGGCTTTCGTATCGAAAACGGCAAGCAAATCGGCACCGACCGCAACAGCCGGCCCGAGCATATCCGCGAGGCGGTCGAAGGCTCGCTCAGCCGGCTCGCCACCGACCATATCGACCTGCTCTACCAGCACCGCGTCGACCCGGCGGTGCCAATCGAGGATGTGGCGGGTGCTGTTGGCAAACTGATCGCTGAAGGCAAGGTGCGTTACTTCGGCCTGTCGGAGGCCAGCGCCGCCAACATCCGCCGCGCGCATGCCGTGCATCCGGTGTCGGCTGTGCAGAGCGAATATTCGCTGTGGGAACGCAATCTGGAACCGGAGATCATCCCGCTGCTCAGTGAGCTCGGCATCGGCCTGGTGCCGTTCGCGCCGCTTGGCCGCGGCTTCCTCACCGGCGACGTCAAGCGCGCCGAAGACTACCCGGAGGGCGACTTCCGGCGCGGCGACCCGCGCTACCAGGGCGCCAACTACGACGCCAACGTGCAGGCGGCCGGGATTGTCCGCGACATCGCCACGTCCAAGGGCGTCAAGCCGGGCCAGATCGCGCTGGCCTGGCTGCTGCACAAGGGCACTGACCTCGGGCTGGACATCGTGCCGATCCCCGGCACCAAGCGCAGAAAGTACCTCGAGGAGAACGTCGCCGCCGCAGCGATCAAGCTCGACGCCGCCGCAATGCAGGCGCTCGACGACGCGCTGGCGCCGGGCAAGGTCTCGGGCGAGCGCTACAACGAACGCGTCATGGTGACGATCGACCGGTAGGGGTCTACGGCAGCTTCGCCAGTCCGGCAGCGTGGCGGATGGCAAGCAACGCGTCCCGGTTGGTCACGGGATAGCCTGCGATGAAGCGTTCGACCGAAAAGCCTGGAAATTCGGCTCTCAAGCGGGCCGCGGCGCGCACTGCCTCGCCGGCCTCGCCCATGGCCGCATGCGAAAGCGCCAGGAACATCAGCACGTCCGGCGACTCCGGCGAACTCCTGCGGAGCGCCGCAATGGCTTGCTCGTGTCTGCCGGCGACGAACAGGATGCGGCCTTGCATGCCGAAATACCAGGGCGGGGCCAATGGATTGAGGCGCATGGCACGCTCGATGATCGGGATCGCCTCGGCCGGATCACCGACGACAAGCGCCTTGCTGCCGGCCAGCAGCAGCAGTATGCCGGCGTGGTTGGAGCCATATTCGAGAGCGCGCCGGTGCGCGCGCTCCGCCCCTTCGAGATCGCCAAGGCATGCCCTGACATTGCCAAGGCATGCGTGAGCGCAGCTGTCCGTCGGGTCGAGGCGCAAGGCGTTTTCGGCCGCCGTCCGCCAGTTCTCGATCGACGTCAGCACATCGTCGCCAAAGCCGTTGCAGGCCTCGACCGAATAGGCATAGGCGAGTTCGGCCCAGCAGTTGGCGAAGGTAGGGTCAAGCTCCAGCGCGCGTGAAAACAGGCGGATCGCCTCGGCATTGCCGGCGCGGCTGAACGTGGTGTGCTGTTCGAGGGCAAGCAGATAACAGTCATAGGCCCGCAAGCTGGCCGGCGGCTTGCGGCGAACCGCATTGCGGCCGACGGTGGCAAGCGTTCCGTAACTGCCGGCGAACACATTGATGATGCTTTCGGTCAGGCTGTCCTGCAGCGCGAAAATGTCCTCGACAGGGCGGTCGTAGCGCTCCCTCCACAGGCTGACACCGCTACGGGCATCGGCAAGCTCTATCGTCAAGCGAATCCTCTGGTCGTCGGCGCGCAACTGGCCCGATACGATATAGGTGACGCCGAGCGCCTTGCCGTCCGCCGCGAAATCGGCCGGCTTGCTGCCCAGCGATTTCATCGTGTGGAAGGCGATGACAGGCAAGCCCGCGTAACGTGCCAGGTCGATGGTGATGTCCGACGACAGGCCGTCGGCAAAGCGGCGCCAACGCTCTTCGGAATTGAGGCATTCGATCGGGAATATGGCGAGCACTGGCGGAGCGTCCGACGGGAGTGATAGCCCGTCCGGCCGAGCGCTGGAAGCGCCACCAAAATACGCCGCGAGCCCGATCTTGGTGCGCACCCCAAGTTTTTCGTAGATGGCCGCAAGGTGGGTGCGAACAGTGGTCGGGGCAATAAAAAGAGCTTTGCCGATTTCGCGATAGGTCATGCCGGCTGCGAATTTTTCCGCGACCGCGCGCTCGCGGCCCGACAAGGCATCGAGCGTCTGCGCTTTCGAAGCGTCATTGACCGTCATGATGGAAACCGCCCCAGGACAGAATACTACAAATGCAGGAGGTCGAATACTGCATCTGCCCGATCCCGCCGCAGGCGCACAAATTGCACGATCCCTTGCAGCAACAAGCTGCAATCAGGGGAGGTTTCCATGCGTCCTGTTTCCATAGTGCTGGCATGCACGATCTTGAGTCTTTCCGCCGCCCAGTCGCCGTCGTTCGCAAGAGGATGCAGGCAGGTGCTGGAATCGGATGTGAAAATCACGAGCATGCGCCTCTATGCCGACATCCTGGCCAATGCCGCCCGCAACGGCTGGGACTACACGCCTGAATCGATCGTCAGCGGCTCAAAGCGGCATTTCGAGGAGATGAAGCTCCAGTTGAACGACGCCGGCTATGAGATCGTCCCCGTCGGCGCCCGCCCGTATTGCAAACGGTTGGATAAGCTCGCCGCCCGCTAGCAACCAGCGATCCGCCCTTTGCGGCGCAAGCTTTCGGCAATGTTGAGCAGAAGACCGTGCCGGATATATTTCGATCCGCTCAGCGCCGTGGGCTGTCAACGAGCGTCCATAAACCTTCCCGATGCTGCCGCCAGACAGCCGGGCGACACCTCAGGCAAACGCGCCGGGCGGGCAGCAAACCATCCCACTACCCACTGGGACGTCGTAACTCATGAGGGGGATTTGATGGGGCTCGAAGACGACCATGCGCCACTCCGCCTGGATCACGCGCTGTACCATTTGGACGGCACGCCAGCCGGCCGGCGCAACGCCTCGGCGCTGGCCGATGTCCAGTCCTTCGAACCGTCGATGCTCGACGAAAAACCGTTACCGAGGCTGCGGCCGAAAAGCGCTATCCCCGATTGGTATCGGGTGGTGCGGGCGCTGTCGCGGTTTACCGCTGCAATCCGCTCGCGCATGGTCGGTCCCGGCGGATATTACAATCTCGGCAATGCGCTCGGGCTGGTGACGGGTGTCACGGTCCAGATCGTCGCCGTGCCGCGAGGTCCCGGCCTGAGTGGTTCTGCCGCGCTCCTCGATTATTTCGCCGGCAGCATCGCCGCCATGGCACTGACACTGGCCACGCTGGTCTTCTTCTACAGCGGCGAAATCTACTGCCGCGCCTGGGCTAGAAAGCCGAGCCCCGACGCGTCCCTGAACCGCCTTGGCGACATACTGTCGGGGGTCGGGGCGATTGGGCTTGGCATCGCCCTGTTCCTGTTCGGTGAGCCTGTGCTTGCGGCGACCTCGGGCCTGCTGCATGCACTCGGCAAGTTTGGCAGCGCTTTCGCGGCCGGCAGGCCGTTGCCCGGCTGGCAAGCCACCTGGCCCGACCCGTTCCGCAGCGCCGTGCTGGCCAGCCGCCTTCCGGCGATGGTAGCGGCGGCGGCGGCGATCGGCGGTGCCTTGCCGCCGGTGTGGTCGGGCGCTTCGTCGACGCTCGTTGCTGCGCCGCTGACATTGCTCGTCTGCTACCTGCTATGGGCAAAGGCCGACCTGCTGCTGCTCCAGGACGGGCGAGCCGAGCGCGCGCTGGCTTCGCACGCCGGAAACCGCCGAGATGCAGTGTGACGCCCGCATCGAAAATCCAAATCGGCAAGCCGGCGGTGGCAGACTGAGAGATTATCGGGGCAATGCGTAGTCGCGGACTCCTCGGCAAGGCCTCAACCGAGCCTTGCCAGCTTTGCGGCGTCGCGTATGGCTTGCACGGCATGCGGGTTTGTCACGGGATAGGCTGCGATGAAGCGTTCGACCGAAAAGTCCGGGAATTCAGCTTTCAAGCGGGCTGCAATCCTGGCCGCCTCGCCGGTCTCGCTCACGGCTGCGTGCGCCAGCGCCAAAAACATCAGCACGTTCGGAGAATCCGGCGAACTCCTGCGGAGCGCTGCGATGGCTTCGCGATGCCTGCCGGCGACGAACAGGATGCGGCCTTGCATACCGAAATACCAGGGCGGGGCCAGTGGATTGAGGCGCATGGCGCGCTCGATGAGCGGGATCGCCTCGGCCGGATCGCCGGCGACCAGGGCCTTGCTGCCGGCCAGCAGCGCCAGCGTGTCGGCATGATTGGAGCCGTATTCGAAGCCACGCTGATACGCGCGCTCTGCCCCCTCAAAGTCGCCGAGACATCCCTTGAGATCGCCAAGGCAGGTGTGGGCGGCGCTGTCCGTCGGGTCGAGCCGCAAGGCGTTTTCGACCGCCGCCCGCCAGTTCTCGATTGAGCCCGGCACATCGTCGCCAAAGCCGTTGCAGGCCTCGATGGAATAGGCATAGGCAAGCTCGGTCCAGGCCCTGACCAGAGTTGGGTCAAGCTCCAGCGCTCGTGAAAGCAGGCGGATTGCCTCGACATTGCCGGCGCGGCTGAACATGTTGTGCTGTTCGACGCCAAGCAGATAAAAGTCGTAGGCCCGCAGGCTGGCCGGCGGCTTGCGGCGGACCGCATTGCGGCCCACCGTGGCGATCGCCCCAAAACAGCCAGCAAGGACATTGATGACGCCTTCCGTCAGGCTGTCCTGCAGCTTGAAAACGTCCTCGACCGGACGGTCGTAGCGCTCGCTCCAAAGGCTGACGCCGTTCTCCGCATCGGCAAGCTCTATCGTCAACCGAACCCGCCGCTCTTCGGCGCGCAACTGGCCCGACACGAGATAGGTGGCGCCCAGCGCCTTGCCGTCCGCCGCGAAGTCGGCCGGCTTGCTGCCCAGCGATTTCATCGTGTGGAAAGCGATGACCGGCAAGCCCGCGTATCGCGCCAGGTCGATGGTGATGTCCGACGACAGACCGTCGGCAAAGCGCTGCCAGCGCTCTTCGGAATTCAGACATTCGATCGGGAATATGGCGAGCACCGGCGAGGCGTCGGACAAGGACGGAGCCGGCTGCGCGCTGGTGGCGCCGGCAAAATACGATGCGAGAGCAACTTTGTTGCGGACGCCAAGTTTTTCATAGATCGAGGCGAGATGGGTGCGGACGGTCGAGGGGGCGATGAACAGCGCCTCGCCGATCTCGCGATAGGTCAGGCCGGCGGCAAACTTCTCCGCGACCGCGCGCTCGCGGTCGGATAGAGCCGGCGAAGACGTCGCGATGCGGTTCATGGCAAATTTCCTGCCACCGGACGGAGAGACGGGTTCAACTGCTGCCGACGCAGGATACTACAAATGGAGAACCCTAAACACCGCATCTGGCCGATTGTGATGTCGCGCTTCGAAGCCGAAAGCTTCTCGCACGCCGCTCCGACCAGCCGCTGCGCTCCATTCGATTTCAGCACAATATCAGCATCCGTTCAGGACGCGGAGGCCATGTCGCGGCGATGCTCTCTCGGGAGACAAACCCGATGAGCGGCCATGACAATCGCCCTGACAGAAGACCTCCTCGCCAGGATCGATCGCAAGATCGAAGACGCCGGCTCGGCGCCCGGACTGCGCAATCTGGAGGATCGCGACTATGCCGACATTCGCACGCAGCTGCTTGCGGGACGCCCGCGTGACGTTTGGGTGTTCGCCTATGGCTCGCTGCTGTGGAACCCATGCTTCGAATTCGTCGAGGAGCGACCGGCGACCGTGCATGGCTGGCATCGGCGATTTTCGCTGTGGCTGACCCGCTGGCGCGGCACGCGCGAGCGGCCCGGGCTGATGCTTGCGCTCGACCGTGGCGGCAGCTGCCGCGGTGTCGTCTACCGTCTCCCCGACCTTGATATCGACGCGGCAATCGACCGGCTGCTGCGCCGTGAGATGAGCGCCAACCCGCCGACCAACATTCCGCGCTGGATCTCGGTTCGAGGCGCGGCTGGGAATTTTCGGGCCATCGCCTTCGTCGCCGACCGGAATGGCCCCGCCTATGCCGCAGGCCTTAACGAGCAGACCACGGTGGAAATCCTGTCGCTCGCCGCCGGCCACATCGGAAGCTGCGCCGACTATCTGCGCCGCACCGTCGTTCAGCTCGAAGCCCGCAACATCCGCGACGCCACGCTATGGCGGCTGCAGGGCAAGGTCGCCGCCTACCTCGGATCACTGCAATCCGGCACGCCCTTGCCGGCACCAACCCTGGAGATCGAACATGCATGCGAAGGTTGAGGAACCATTCCTCCCGTCGGCTCTGGCACGGGAAGCGGTGCACCGGATCCTGTCGACGGGCAACGTTGAATTCTGTGGCGGCGAAACGGCTCAGATGCTGCACTATCTCGACCTGCTGACGCCGAGTGAGACAGCCATGATCCCTGCCAAAACGATTCCAGCAGAAACGAGGCCGCGCCTGTGGCAGCGCCTTTCCGGCATCTTTCGGGCTTGACCTTTACAGGCTTATGCGGCTCCGATGATCGCTGCGCAATCAGGCGCAGCGGTGGTGCAGGAGCTTGGCACACCAGGTCGGCAGCTCGGTTCTCGATCTCGACCGCGGCACATTGCGGCGTGACGGCGAGATCGTGCCGGTGCGGCCAAAGACCTTCGACCTGCTGGCCTTCCTGGTGCGTAATCCCGGCCGAGTGCTGAGCAAGGACGAACTGTTACAGGCGGTCTGGCCCAGCACCATCGTGACAGAAGATTCGCTCACGCAATGCATTCGCGATGTGCGCAAATGCATAGGCGACGAGACGCAGTCGCTGGTTCGCACCGTGCCCCGGCGCGGCTACATGTTCCAGGCTGCCGACGACGGCCTGTCCGCTTCGCTGCCGCCGGCCACGGCTGTGGTTCAGATTGAACGCGCGCCCGAGCCGATGGTCGCCATCCTGCCGTTTCGCGTCAACCTTGACGATGCGACGGCAAAGCCGCTCTTCGACGGCGCGGTCGAGGAGATCATCAACGCGCTTTCCTACTTCAAGACCATCGCGGTGCTGGCACGCCATTCGGCCTTCGCGCTTGCCGAACATTCCGACCAGGACATCTGGGCGACCGCCGAGCGCCTCGGCGCCGACTATGTTGCGGAAGGCAGCGTCGAGAGCGCCGACGGCGGCTACAGCACGCACGTCGTCCTGTCCGAGACAGCGTCCGGCCGGCGCATATGGGCGCAGACGTTTTCATTCAGGACGAGCGAGATTTTCGCTTTTCAGAGAACAGTGGCGCAACGGATTGCGACCGCGCTGGTCGCCAACATCGAGAGCGCTGCCATGCGGCGCACATCCCCGGCGCCCGCCGCCAACGTCGAAGCCTATGTCCACATCTTGCGCGGCATGGCGCTTCTGCGCAGCTATGGCGAGGGCGTCAACCAGCAGGCCCGCGAACATTTGCTGAAGGCGCTCGAACGCGATCCGGATTCGGGGCTCGCTCACGCCTATCTCGCCTTAGCGGACATGATCATAGGCGGCTATGGCGGCGCGCCTCGCGCCTTGCTTGATCAGGCGCGGGACCGTGCCCTGCACGCCACGGCACTCAACCCGGACGAGGCCCGTTGCCACCGCATCCTGGCCTTGATCCTTATCTACCTGGCCGAATTCGACGCCGCCGCACGCCATTTCGCGCGCGCATTGGATCTTAATCCCTACGACGCCGACACGTTGGCCCAGACGGGCTTTTTCGAGGTCATACGCGGTCATGGCGAGACCGGCCTGATGCTGCTGGACCAGGCGATCCAACTCAATCCGATGCATCCCGCCTGGTATTATTACGACCGGGGTGAGGCCCTGCTTGTCCTTGGTCGCTACCCGGAAGCGGCGGCGTCTTTTTCCTGCCTTCCGCGAAAGAGTGCCTGGCAATGGGCGCGGCTGGCTGCCTGTCACGCGCTTGACGGCAATATCGACAAGGCAAGGGCCTGCGCGAGGGAAGGCCGCCGCCTAAATCCCGGCCTGACCGAACAGGCAATCATGGCGGACCTTCAGATGATGCGCTCGGAAGATCGGGAGCGGATACGGTCCGGTCTCGAGTTGGCTGGATGGGATGAAGTGCAAATGCCGACAACATCATGAGCAGCACCGGCGGCGCTGGGCACATGACGCGGCCCCGAGTCGAATCCGCCCGTTCTTGCGCAAACCTCCGGCCTTGGCTAGCATCCGCCCGCAGGCACCGAGCGGAGGAGAACGTCGCGGTGGACCGGCTGGAGCACCGTTGCGTCCCCTTGGGCGCTCAAAGGACACTCCATTTCTAGATCGACGCATGAACCTGCCGGAGACCCATTCCGGTTTTCGGGGTCGTGCGCTCATGTGGAGGAGACTAAATTGATGAACAGACGTGAATTCCTACTGTCGTCCGTGGCGATGGGCACATTGGCGCTGGCCGCTCCGCAACTTGCCGTCGCCCAGGACAAACTGACCATCCTGGGTTCGGTGCCGAGCCTCGGCTTTCCGTTCTTCGTTCACATGCTGAACCAGATCAAGGCGGAGGCGCAGGCGCAAGGCGTCAACCTGACCGAGAGCGACGGCCAGAATTCGGCACCCAAGCAGACCGCCGATATCGAGGCGGCGCTTGTGCAGAAGGTCGACGCTATCGTCATCTCGCCGCTCGACGTCAACGCGCTGGCGCCGGCCATCGAGCAAGCCGTCCAGGCCGGCATTCCCGTCGTCACCATCGACCGCCGCGTCGACGGCGTCGAAGGCATCCTCGCCCATGTCGGCGCCGACAACGTCAAGGGCGGCGAGGCTGAGGCGCAGGCCATGGTGGCGGCGTTCCCGAACGGCGCCAAAATCTTCCATCTGCAGGGCCAGCCAGGTGCTGGGCCCGCGATCGACCGCAACAAGGGCGTGCACAATGTTCTCGATCCGCTGAAGGACAAATACCAGATCATCTTCGAGCAGACCGCGAACTTCGCCCGCGCCGAGGCGCTGTCCGTCACCGAAGCCGGCCTTGCCGCCAACGGCAAGCCCGACGCGATCATCTGCGCCAACGACGACATGGCGCTTGGCGCGGTTGAAGCCTGTGCGGCGCGCAACTTCACCGACGTCAAGATCTACGGCTTCGATGCGCTCCCCGAAGCGCTGGTCGCCGTGCGCGACGGCAAGCTGGCCGGCACGGTCGAACAGTTCCCCGGCGAGCAGTCGCGCACCGCGGTGCAGATCGCCGTCGCCTATGCCAAGGACAAGACCGAGCCCAAGGAAAAGCTCGTGCTGCTGACGCCGATCGTCATCGGCAAGGACAATCTCGATAAGGCTGAAAGGCTTGGCGAGACGAAGTAGGAGCACAAAAGGGGCGCACAGCAGCAAAAGTAGCGTTCTGTCGCGCCCCCCTCTGCCCTGCCGGGCATCTCCCCCACTTGGGGGGAGATCGGCAGCTTCGCCGATAGCGCCTTTTTTGCAACGCAGGAGATTGGCGAAAGCCAAGGCGACATCCAATCTCCCCCCTCGTGGGGGAGATGTCCGGCAGGACAGAGGGGGGCGCTGTCCCGCCAGCCTGCGTGGGAATCGGAATTCAAGGAGGATCGCTTGTCTCCAGCAGAAGCCGCAGCGCCGTCGCTATCCCCGGCCCTCCTCGCCGTCGAGGGCGTGACCAAGCGCTTTGCCGGCGTGACCGCGCTCAGCGATGTCTCGCCCGAAGTTCGGCCCGGCGAAATCCTCGGCCTGCTCGGCGAGAACGGCGCCGGCAAGTCGACGCTGCTCAAGATCCTGTCCGGCGTGATGCCGCCCACCAGCGGCCGCATCGTCTTCGACGGCGTCGAATTCGCTCCGCACAATCCGCAGGACGCCAAGCGCCTCGGCATCGTCACCATCTACCAGGAACTGAGCCTGATCCCGACGCTGACGGTGGCGGAGAACATCTTCATCGGGCGCGCGCCGCTCGGGCCGCTCGGCCTGGTGAGCTGGCGGAAGATGGAGGAAGCCTCCCGCGGCATCATAGCCCGCGTCGGTCTGGATCTCGACCCGGCGACGCCGGTGTCGGCACTGTCGGTGGCCGAGCAGCAGCTGGTCGAGATCGCCCGGGCGCTGTCGCTGAAGAGCCGCCTCATCATCATGGACGAGCCGACCTCGGCGCTGACCGAAACCGAAGTGCAGAAACTGATGTCGATCATGGGCCGGCTGCGCAAGGACGGCGTCGCCATCATGTTCGTCACCCACCGGCTGGAAGAGGCCTCTGCCATCTGCGATCGCATGACAGTGCTGCGCGACGGCAGGTTGGCCGGCCATCTCGATCGCGAGGGCGGGCCAATCAAGCTGCCGAAAATCATCGAGAAGATGGTCGGCCGCGCCGCATCCGAGCTTTATGCCAGGCCGACACTGCGCGACGTCGCCGGCGACGTCAGGCTCTCGGTGCGCGGCCTGCGCACCGTGCGCGATCCGCAGGCGCCGCACGCGATCGTGCTCGAAGGCGTCGACCTCGATCTCAAGGCGGGCGAGATCCTCGGTGTCGCCGGCCTCGTCGGCTCCGGCCGCACCGAGCTTGCCCGCGCCATCTTCGGCGCCGACCGCATTGCCGCCGGCACCATCACGCTCGACGGCAAGCCGATCGCGCCTGAAACACCTGCCGACGCCATCGCGCTCGGCATCGGCCTGGTGCCGGAAGACCGCAAGCATCAGGCGATCTTCGCCGCGCTCGGCATCCTGACCAACTTTTCCATCGCCGCACTCGGCCGCTACTCCAACGCCGCCGGCTTCATGACCGAGCGGCGCGAGCGCGAAGCGCTGGCAAGCTACCGTAAGACGCTGTCGATCCGCATGGCCTCGCCCGAGCAGCCCATCGAGGGGCTGTCCGGCGGCAATCAGCAGAAGGTCATCCTCGCTCGCTGGCTGGCGCGCGATCCCAAGGTGCTGATCGTGGACGAACCAACGCGCGGCGTCGACGTCGGCGCCAAGGCCGAGGTGCATCAGATCCTGGTGCAGCTCGCGGCGCGCGGCATCGCCATCATGATGATCTCGTCCGAATTGCCCGAAGTGCTTGCGGTGTCGGACAGGATCGTCACCATGCGGCGCGGACGCATCACCGGCGAGATGCCCGGCATCGAGGCGACAGAGGAAAAACTGATGGAACTGATGGCGCTCGATCAAAAGCAGGAAGCGACGCAATGACCAGCACGACCGAACAGAGCCAGCGCGGCGGCATCAATGTCGCGCGCCTGCTGATGAGCTTCGGCCCGCTGATGTTCCTGGCGCTGCTGATCGTCGTCTTCACCGTGCTGAAGCCGAGCTTCATCGACCCCATCAACATCTTCAACATCATGCGGCAGATCTCGATCACCGGGCTGATCGCGCTCGGCATGACCTTCGTCATCCTCACCGCCGGCATCGACCTTTCGGTCGGCTCGCTGCTGGCCTTCTGCGGCATGGTCGCGGCGGTGGTGGCCAAGGGCGGCACCGCCAACACGCTGTCGCTGGCCACCTCTGGCACGCAAGGCTATGGCTGGTTCGCCGCCCTTCTGGCCGCCGTCGTCGTCGGCGCCCTGGCCGGCGGCGTCCAGGGCTTTGCCATCACCAGGCTGAAGGTGCCGCCCTTCGTCGTCACGCTCGGCGGTCTCACCGTGTTTCGCGGCCTGACGCTGACGATCTCCAACGGCGGCCCGATCTCCGGCTTCGATGCCTCGATGCGCTGGTTCGGCACCGGCCTGATCGGACCGGTTCCGGTGCCGGCGATCATTTTCGCGATTGCCGCGATCCTGTGCCACATTGTGCTGCGCTACACGCGCTACGGCCGCGCCGTCTACGCCGTCGGCGGCAATGCCGAGGCAGCAAGGCTGTCCGGCCTGCGCGTCGACCGCATCCTGATCTCGGTCTATGTCATCGTCGGCTTCTTCGCCGGCCTTGCCGCCTTCGTGCTGTCGGCGAGGCTCAATTCCTCGGAAGCCGTCGCCGGCATCGGCTACGAGCTGACAGTGATCTCAGCGGTCGTCATCGGCGGCACCTCGCTGTTCGGCGGCATCGGCTCGGTCGGCGGCACGGTGGTGGGCGCGGCGCTGATCGGCGTGCTGCAGAACGGGCTGCAGTTCAACAACGTCTCGTCCTACACCCAAAGCATCGTCATCGGCCTTATCCTCATCCTCGCGGTAGCCTTCGACCGCTGGCTGAAATCGCGAGTGAGGCGGTGATCCGAGGAGCGAAGGCTGCGATGCAATAAACTGCCGGGGAGGTAGCGATGACCCAGATCAGAACCATGACCGAACAGGACGTGCCGTCGGTATCGCAGCTCCTTGGCGAGTCCTGGCGCCGCACCTATTCGCCGATCATCGGCGCCGAGACCACGGCACGCATCTCGGACGGCCGTCACGCGCCGCAAAAGATCGCGGCGGAACTGGCCGACGACAACAAGATGTCGTTCGTCGCGGAACGGCCGGACGGCTCGATTGCCGGCTACGCGATGGCCGAAATGGACGAAACCGGCGACGTCATGCTCGACCGGCTCCACATCGACAAGAGCGAGTTCGGCACGGGGCTGGCCGCCGATATGCTGCATGCCGTCCTTGCCGCCCATTCGGGCATCCCCAGCATCGCCCTCGAAGTGATCGAAGGGAATGACCGGGCGATCGCATTCTACCGCAAGCACGGGTTCGAAGTGGTCGAGCGCAGGCCTGCGTCGCACGGCGTGGAAGGCCATGCGTCATTCATCATGCGCAGGCTGCTGCCACGGGCTTAGCACAGGTTTCCCCGCTCTCGCGATTTTTCGTCCGTCAAGCGGGTGCGTTCACACGCGGCGAACGCGTCGCCCAATCGGCAATCGTCCCACCCGCGACCGGTGAGCTCGTCTGCGGCGCGAGGAGATTGTTGCGGCGGGCAACCGCCACGAATGTCGCCCGCGCCGTCTCGGCGTCGATCTCGCCGTCCATCGCGGCCCGGCAAGCCTTGGCGGCGATGTCATGCGCGGCCGTCCGGCTCGCCGCCGGCCAGTCGGCAAGCAGCGCATAGGCTTCAGCGCCGCTTTCTATCTTCGACGGCGTGCCTAGGCCGGTAAGGATGGTGACCGGCTTTTCAAAAGAAGAACGATCCATGACACTCTCCTTTCGGAGTTCAACTGTCTCCATTCCGGGTTCAAGAATCTGGCCGGGTTCAAGAATCTGGCCGGTTCCGCGCGAATTTCGGACGCAGCTGACATCAGGATAGAAGACGTGGCGCCGGCGAGCCGGCGAGCCGGCACGGCCGGCGTGCTCGGCCGTGGTAGCGACCGATGCGCCTTGACCAGCGCCTCCAGCCAGGCCACCACGCCGAGAGGCGGATGCTCGCGCCCGCAGAGCCAGTTCCTTGCTCTGGAGACCGCATAGCCCGCCTCTTCGGCGAAATCGGTTTCCGACCATCTCAGCAGGCGCAGGCACTCACGCATCCGCGCCGCAATCATCTCCTCCCCCTTTGCCGGCTCCCAATCGCTGAGCCGACAGGAACATCAGCGTAAAGGCCGCCTTGCGGCGATCCCAACCGGCCGACTCGACTGCGTCAAGCAATCCGTCGACAAGCGGCGCCAGCGCCGTCTTGCACTCCGTTTCATAGTTGAAATCGGTCCTGGGTAGGGTCGGCGCGGCGATCTTTCCAAAACTGTTCATCATGTCCATGGCAACACCTGCATATGGTCCGGGCACGACCGTGCGCGCCTTCGCATCGGCGGGCACGGTCGTTTGTCCTCAGAGGCCTGGCGTCAGTAATCCATGCCGGCACCGGCAGGCATCGCCGGCGTGGCCCCTTCCTTCTTCGGCTTCTCGGCCACCATCGCCTCGGTGGTGACGAGTAGGCCGGCGACAGAGGCGGCGCCCTGCAGCGCAGTGCGCACGACCTTGGCCGGATCGATGACGCCCTGTGCGTAGAGGTCGCCGAACTCGTTGGTCTGCGCGTTCCAGCCATAGCCGAAGTCGGTCGTCTCGCGCAGCTTGCCGACGATGATCGAACCTTCCGCACCGGCGTTCTCGGCGATCTGGCGCACCGGCGCTTCGATGGCGCGACGCACGATGTCGACACCGGTCTTCTGGTCGGGATTGTCGACGGCGACGTTGTCGAGCGCCTTCGCCGCCCTGAGCAGCGCCACGCCGCCGCCGGGCAGGATGCCTTCCTCGACCGCCGCGCGTGTGGCGTGCATGGCATCGTCGACGCGATCCTTGCGCTCCCTGACCTCGATCTCTGTCGAGCCGCCGACGCGGATGACGGCGACACCGCCGGCGAGCTTGGCCAGCCGCTCCTGCAGCTTCTCGCGGTCGTAGTCGGAGGTGGTTTCCTCGATCTGCGCCTTGATCTGGCTGATGCGCGCCTGGATTTCATCCTTGCGGCCGGCACCGTCGACGATGGTGGTGTTCTCCTTCTCGATCAGCACCTTCTTGGCGCGGCCAAGCATCTCCAGCGTGACGTTCTCAAGCTTGATGCCGAGGTCTTCCGAGATCGCCGTGCCGCCGGTCAGGATGGCGATGTCTTCCAGCATGGCCTTGCGGCGGTCACCGAAGCCCGGCGCCTTGACGGCTGCAACCTTCAGGCCGCCGCGCAACTTGTTGACGACCAGCGTCGCCAGCGCCTCGCCCTCGACGTCCTCGGCGATGATCAGCAGCGGCTTGCCGGATTGCACGGCGGCCTCGAGCACGGGAAGCATGGCCTGCAGGTTGGAGAGCTTCTTCTCGTGGATCAGCACATAGGGTTCTTCAAGTTCGACCCGCATCTTGTCCTGGTTGGTGATGAAATAGGGCGAGAGGTAGCCACGGTCGAACTGCATGCCTTCGACCACTTCCAACTCGGTCTCAGCGGTCTTGGCCTCCTCGACAGTGATGACGCCCTCATTGCCGACCCTTTCCATCGCCTCTGCGAGGAAACGGCCGATCTCGGCATCGCCATTGGCAGAGATGGCGCCGACCTGGGCGATTTCGTCGTTCCTGGTCACCTTGCGGGCATTGGATTTCAGGTCGGCGACGACGGCGTCGACCGCCTTGTCGATGCCGCGCTTCAGGTCCATCGGGTTCATGCCGGCAGCGACCGCCTTGGCCCCTTCCCTGACAATGGCCTGAGCAAGAATCGTCGCGGTCGTGGTGCCATCGCCGGCGGTGTCGCTGGTCTTCGAGGCGACCTCGCGCACCATCTGCGCGCCCATGTTCTCGAACTTGTCCTCAAGCTCGATCTCTTTCGCCACCGTCACGCCGTCCTTGGTGATGCGCGGGGCGCCGAACGACTTGTCGAAGACAACGTTGCGGCCCTTGGGACCGAGCGTCACCTTCACCGCATTGGCGAGAATATCGACGCCGCGCAACATCTTCTCGCGGGCTTCGGTATGGAATTTCACATCCTTGGCAGCCATTGGATAACTCCTTCAAATAGGCAGCTTTTCGTTGACTGATTGCTTGTTGCGGCCCCGCTCAGGCGGCCTTCTTCACTTCGCCGGTCAATTCGATCACCCCCAACACGTCGCTCTCCTTCATGATGAGCAGGTCTTCGCCATTGAGCTTGATCTCGGTGCCGGACCACTTGCCGAACAGGATGCGATCGCCGACCTTGACGTCCAGCGGCTGCAGCTGGCCGCTATCGTCACGCGCCCCGGGACCGGCGGCAATCACTTCGCCTTCCTGCGGCTTTTCCTTGGCGGTGTCGGGAATGATGATGCCGCCCGCGGTCTTCTCGTCGACCTCGATGCGGCGGACCAGGATACGGTCATGCAATGGACGGAACGCCATGTCGTTCTCCTCATAGGACAAACAGATTTTCTTGGACCTCCCTTCGCAGCCGGCCGGTACAACGGCCGATGCGACGGTGCGCGACCCTTGCTCAGGCATCGCGCATATCGAATTAGTCTGCCGATTCAGGCTTTCAAGAGGACGCCGAAAAAATTTTAGCACTCGCCATGGTCGAGTGCCAACACACTGTAATTGTGGCGCTATTCCAGAATTTGAACTGACGGATGCGGCTTGAAATCGCGGCGCAGCCTTTCCGACATCCTTGTCGGTCCCGGCACGCCTGCCGGCGGCCGGAACCGATGAGTAAGCGGAGGCGTTTTTCCATGCGGAGGACGGTAACGATTTCTGGCTCCAGATGCAGGGTTTTGGCCCGATAACGGCAGAGATCCATTATCGTCTTCCCGACTATCAGGACCTGCTGCAGCTCTTAATTTGGCAGGAATACGACATCACCCCGGATTTCCCGACGCTGAAGCATTTCCTCGACTATTGGGAACGTGAGATCGAAGGCCCGCTGCATTCCGTGCGCGTCGCCCACCCTGATCCAGCCCTCCGAGTGGCGAGCGGTGGGCGGCGTCATCACCCTGCAATGACACAGCAAGAGGCGGCGCCTTCATGAAAGTCGCCGCTTTTGCAACACAGCGCGTCGACGCTGCCGGTGGCGTCGCACATCGTCCCACGTCGCGACCGACGCCTACGGGCCTGTAGAGCGGCCGGCGACAAGGTCAACCTGAGCCGTCCCTTGGCCAACTACTCGGACACCAAGATCATGAGCCGCTAGGGAGATCAGAACTTGTAGGCCGCTCCGATGCGGAAATCGTGTGTGTGGATATCGACGGAAAGGTCCTCGTCTACCGGTTGGGAAACGAAATCCTTCTTGTCGAATTCCGTGTAGCGGTACTCGCCACGCAGGAGCCAGTTGTCGGTCAGCGCATATTCGCCGCCCGCGCCCAAGGTCCACCCGACAAGGTTGTCGTCGGCGGAGCCGTAGGGAGCGCCCGCGGCGAATTCCTCGAAACCGAAGCGACCAAAGGCGACGCCGCCCGTCACATAGGGCAGGAAGCGGTCAATGGCATAACCCAGGCGCATCCGAACCGAGCCGGTCCAGTCGATCTCGGTCGTGCTCGAGAAAATGTCGTCGCCCGGCGCTACATCCGAACCTCCGACATCGCCCCAGGCGATGTCGGCTTCGGCGCCCAACACGATACCGTTGGTGAATTGATAATTGTAGCCGACGTAGACCCCGCCGATGAACCCGTCGAGGTCATGGCGGTAGTTGTAGGCGGGGTTGATATAGATATAGTCGGCGCGGCCTTCGAAGACATAGCCGACCTGGCCGCCGACATAGAGCCCTGACCAGCTGTAGGCCGACTCGGCGACACGGACCTCCTCGACGACCGCGTCGGCAGCGAAAGCGGTCGACGCGAGGAACGATAGCGATAGACCGAGAAACAGCTTCTTCATTGGTGGCTTCCCCCTCATTGATGTGTGCTGTCGTTAACACAACCTGACGGCCGGCACTGTGGCATAAGCGCAACGGGTAGTAGTATACGCGCAACAGAGGGGCGCGCATGAGTTCGATCGCAGGATACTTGGCACATGGAGCCGAAGAAAGGCTCTGAAGTGGCCGTGGAACGGCCGGAGATCAGCAACTGCGAGGGTGAAGAGAACGCACCCATCGCGACCATCCGTCGAGCCATCAATGAGTGAACCACCCATGGCGTGGGATCGAGCGATCTCGATCCTCGGCATCAACAGAACCCGCGACAACGATCTAGGCCCATGGTGAAAGCCCTGGGCCTTCTTCCTTGGAGCAACCCCCAAAAGGACTGTGACCCGGCGCAGCCGCCCGGACGTCCTCCTGCGCTGGAAGGAATGTTGCGCCGAATGCAAGCGAAGGAGAGACCTGAAATGACGCTCCCGAGCTACATAAACCGGCCGGGCAGAAGATCGTCGGAGCCCTGACGTTCAGGTAGTTGACTTCAGGTAGTTGACGTTCAGGTAGTTGACGTTCAGGTGGATTTACGTCCCGTGACAAGCAGTCCGGCCGTGCGAGCCGCCTTGACGAAGGCCGTGCGAGCCTCGCGGGCGGTGCGCCAACCGTCGAGCGCGTCGCGGCAGGCGCGATAGGCTGCGCGCCAGCTCCGGCCCCGCGCCCGGTCCGGCCACTGCTGCATGCATTCGATGGCTTCCCAACTGCTGGCGACCTTGCGCTCTCCGACGGATTGGAGCTTGAGTGTGATCGGCTCGGAAAACGGGACGTCCTTCATCACTTTCTCCTTCTTTCTGTTTTTAGAGCAAGTAGCATCCTCGAGTAAGCAGGAAGGCGGCCCGATCGGCGCCGGTGAACGAGATGGTTCGTCTGCCTGCGCGCTTCAAGACCTCCCTGCCCAAACCCCTATCCCCTGCCCGACGCAACGGCCGGTTATAAGTCGTCGTCCGGCGGCTCGAGAAGCCCGATCAGCGTCGCCACCCTTGCCGACGGCAGAGGGCGGCCCTCGTTCACCAGCGCCTCATCGGCGCCGACCCAGGCAAAGGCCTCGCGCAACTCCTCGATCGTCGCGCCGGTCGAGGCGATGTCGGCGATGACGGCGTCGTCCACCGGGCCCAGCACCGATATGATGTCGTCGCGTTTCATGGTCATGATATCCTCCATGCGGCGTGCCGGCGCGACCCACAAATGAAGGTTGAAACCGGCATTGCCAGCCACAATCTGGCAACAAAAAATCTGGCAGCGGGACAGAATCTGGGTCTTGATTTCGGGCTGACAATAACCAAATCAAAATTGCCGGTTGCTGAATGGGGCCGGCAGAACCCAGGGAGCGCCAGCTCTTTGGCGTTCCTCGTACTATATTGCTCTATGGAGGATGTAGCTATGAGAACCGCATCCGATTTTTCCCCGCTCTATCGGTCGAGCATCGGTTTCGACCGCATCTTCGACCTTCTGGAAAACGCGCCTCAGACTGACAGCTGGCCGCCTTATGACATCGAGCGAAGCGACGAAAACAGCTATCGCGTGACGATCGCGGTCGCCGGCTTTTCCGAAGACGATCTCGACATCAGCCACGAGCCCAACCTTCTGATCGTCTCTGGCGAGCGCAAGGAACAGGACAAGGTTGAATATCTGCATCGCGGCCTGCCGGTGCGACCGTTCACACGGCGCTTCGAGCTTGCCGATCACATGACGGTCACCGGCGCCTCGCTCAACAACGGCCTGCTGACGATCGACCTCGTGCGCGAAGTGCCCGAGGAGATGAAGCCGCGTCGCATCACGATCACTAGGGAAGACGGCGCGCCGAAGGCCGGGCAGGTTGAGAAGCCGAAGCAGGCCGCCTGAGCGAGGGTGAACTCTGGCGCCGCCTGGCACAACCAGTCGAGAAAGGAGAACACCAATGGCTATTCGTGATCTCATTCCCTGGGGCCGGGAGAATAGTCCGGTTCCCAGCTTCTATCGTGACGATGACCGGGATCCGTTCATGGCGTTGCATCGCGAGATGAACCGCATGATCGACGACGCATTCCGCGGTTTCGAAACGCGCATGCCCTCGTTCAGCGGATTTTCGTCGGCGCGCGCCAACTGGCCGAGCGTTGAGATCTCCGACGGCGAGAAGGAGGTCCGCGTGACCGCCGAAATCCCCGGCATGGACGAGAAGGACATCGAGGTGCTGCTCGACGACGGCGTGCTGACGCTGCGCGGCGAGAAGCGCTCCGAGACCGAGGACAAGGACAGGCACTTCTCCGAGCGGTTCTACGGCCGCTTCGAGCGCCGCATCCCGCTCGGCTACGAGGTCGAGGAGGACAAGGTGAATGCTGCCTTCCATAACGGCGTGCTCAGCGTGACGCTGCCCAAGACCCAGCGCGCGCAGACGAAGGCCAGGCGCATCGCCATCAGCGGCAGTGCCGTCAGTCCCGGCAAGAGCAAGCACTGACAACATCGGCAGCCGGACGCGCACGCGCCCGGCTGCGCTCAGTCGGTGCATACGCCACCCGACTCCCGCGCTTGCGATCGAGCTTCGTGAACATGCGCTCGCGCGCCGCAAGCATCTCATCCCTGGAAATCGCGCCGTCGCCATTGGTGTCGAGCCGTTGCAGGATGCGCTTTCCCGGCGTGTCGTTTCCCTGGCCGTGCGCTGCGGAAAGCGGCACGAGCCCCATAAGCAGGGCCGCAATGAGTGCTGAACGTTGCATGGTGATGGTCCTTTCGCTGTCATTGGTCGCGCCGTCGTGGGTTTTGGCGGCGACTGCTGACCGATACGCAGGAAGGACCCTGCCCCTACGCTCGCCGGCGAAAAATTCTCGCCAAGCAACCGGCCCGCGCTGACAGACGATCAAGCAATATCATGCGGGCCGTGATCGATATCTAGTCAAGCAAACTCACTATTTGCAGGACCAGGACCAACAGCACAAAGCCAAGGACGGATGCAAAGAGAGCGATCCAAAAAACGGAGCGTTGCTTTCTGCTCACGGCTTTCCCCCCAGCGCACATCCCCTGCCCACCATACGAACGTTGGTCTCATAAAGTTTGCTTGAGGCCGGCGGAGAGGAGCAACCATGACTGCTTCAGGCAAAAAGAATCTCTTGCCAGGGTGCTCGTTCACGAGGGCGGTTACATCCTTCATCCAGACTATGCGGAACATTAGCATCTTCTAATAGTTGTATTTGAGCAGTGGAGCCTTCGGGCTCCCACTGCAGATCGGGCTGCAACCTGATCGGCCCGCGCTCTCCGCCAGAGGCGCGGGCTTTCATTTGTTCGGCCGATGCGCCAGGCCACACGCTGGCCGCACATTGGAAGTCTGCGGGAGCATTAGTAGCAGAGGTCGCTACCGTGGCGTTCCTGGCGCCCAGGCAACGGAGTCCGTCGTCCGACAGGGCGGCGGGCTTTCGTTTCAATTGTCGAACTTTATCGGCTTGTCGGAGCTGAGCGAACAGCCTCGCCATCCGCTCGCATCCGGTACGATGCAGAAACGCTAGCCCACATGAGCAATCCTGGCATGGACGCTGCTGGAGCAAGTCTACAGAACAGGAGCCAATTCCAGCATCACGAAAGCGGTGACACCCAGCACGACAAGGGCATAGGCCGCATAAAGAACAAGCAGCAACACTTCAAAATCGCGGAACAAGGCTGTGGTAGCCTTGATCTGTTGCGGCTCTCTTTTCTCGATGAGGTCGGCTTCGGGGTGCCCCGCTCTGACGACGACATAGCCAATCCTGTCGTTCTCGGCTGCCTGCAATATCCGTTCCGCGATATCGAGAGCGATCACCGGATCATCGGCCAGCTGATTGCCCGCTATCCGGTATTCAGTAACAGTCTGGATTTCATGCTCTCTCATGCACGCTTAACCGCGTCATTTAAATTAGGTTCCACTAAAATACCGATGTCTGCGACCGAGCCGGTCGTCACATAACCGGGCGTCAACAATCCTAGGCCGCGAACCCCTGCCCCGCGTCCTCCAATTAAATGGCTCCCTATGGGCTGTTACGCATCTGCCGCGTGCCCGACAAGGCACCGCAAAAGAGTTCCCCGGCGATGTCGAAGTCACCGGGGCCAGGCGGGAGGCGCGCGCCCCCTTCTCAGCGCCCTTGCCTCAGATCGCCTCGCGCTCCCGTTCCGGCGTAGCGACCAGCAAGGCCGCGGCGGCATTGGCGGCGGCGATGGCGGCCTCGACCTGATGCCCGCGGGCAAGGCCTGCCGCGAACGCGCCAACGAACTCGTCGCCGGCTCCATGGGTGCTGACGACCTCCACCGGGATGGCGGGCAGCGCGAACGCGTGACCGTCACGGTCGCAATAGGCAACGCCCTCCCCGCCGGCCGTGACGATCGCGGCCGGGCAGAAATCGATCAGCATGCGTGCCGCCTCGGCAGCACCCTCGAGCGCATCGACGACCGGAACGCCGGCCAGAAATTCCGCCTCGATGGCGTTGACGATCACGACATCAACCAACGCGACCAATTCGTCCGACAGTTTCCGGGCGGGTGCGGCATTGAGCACGACGCGGCCGCCATGCGCCTTCACCGCCCGCGCTGCGGCGATGTTGGCGGGTTCCGGGACCTCGTTCTGCAGCAGCAGCACCGCAGTTTGCGCAACCATTTCGGTCGCGGCCGCGATGTCCTTCTCCCCCAAGGTGAGATTACTGCCTGAGACGATCACCGCGCCATAGTCGCCGCCGTCGTCGAAGATCGCCACGCTCATGCCCGAGCCGGCGCCAGGCGCGACCCGCACGAAGCGGCTGTCGACGCGGCAGCGACCGAGATTGTCGAGAAGCGCCCGGCCGAAATCGTCATCGCCGACCGCGCCGATCATCGCTGCGCGCACGCCGGCCCGTGCCGCCGAGACAGCCTGGTTCCCGCCCTTGCCGCCGCATTTCGGCTGCCAGGCATGGCCGGTCACGGTTTCACCCCTGCGCGGGCGGTCAGGCGCTTCGACCATGATGTCGTAATGCAGGCTGCCGAACACGGTGACCAGCGGACTCGGTGGCGTCATGTGCCCCTGTCCCGGCGCTTCGACGTCACCGCCGACATCGTGCGGCCGAGATTGCGCTCCGCCGCCTGGTAATCGCCCTGGGCCACCGCCACGAACAGCGCGTCGAGAATGTTGAGCTGAGCGATACGCGCCGCCGCGTTCTCGCCCATCAGCGGCGAGCCTTGCGCGGTCGAGCACAGCACGATGTCGGCGATATCAGCCAGCGGCGAGTTGTCGTAGTTGGTGATCGCCAGCGTCCGCGCGCCGCTCTTGCGGGCGAGCTGGATGGCATCGATGACAGCGCTGGTGTTGCCGGAATGCGAGAAGCCGACGGCGATGTCGTCGGCGCCGAGCAGCGAGGCCGACATCAGCATCATGTGCGAATCGTCGTAGACGGACGCGCGGATGCCGATGCGCAGGAATTTATGCGAGACGTCGCGCGCGATCTGCGCCGAGCCGCCGACGCCGTAGAAATCCCGGTTCTTGGCGCGATAGAGAAGATCGGCGGCGCGGTCGAAATCGTCCATGTCGAGGATGGCCAGCGTCTCCTCCAGTGCCTGGATGGAGGTGCGGAACACTTTTTGGACGATCTCGGCCGAGCTGTCGTCGACCGACAGCTCCTGGTGCATTTCGGCGGTCGGCAGACGACTGTATTCGTAGACGGCGGTGCGGAAGTCGCGATAGCCGGAAAAGCCCAGCTTCTTGGCGATCTTGACGACCATCGCCTCCGACACGCCGGCTTCTTCGGCGATCTGCTTGAGCGGAATGGTCTCGTCGAAGCCGCGCCTCCCGAAGACGGTTTCCACCACCTTGGCCTCGAGCGGCGTCAGATGCGGCATCATCATGCGGATCCGCGGTCCTACTGCTTTCAGATCCAGGCTGGTCAAGGTCATCCACGTCCCCTCGTCACGCGATCGATAAGCATCGCGGCGAGGATTATAAGGCCAGTTGCCAGCAGCTGATAGAAGGACTGGACATTCATCAATGTCAGGCCGTTGCGCATGGTGCCGAGGATGACGGCGCCCAGGATGGTGCCGACCACGCTGCCCTTGCCGCCCATCAGCGAGGCGCCGCCGATGGCCGCCGCGGCAATCGCATCGAGCTCCCAGAGGTTGCCAAGAATGGGCTCGGCAGCACCCAGCCGGCCGATCAGGATCTGCGCAGCAAGGGCGGCAAGCAGGCCCGAGATCATATACGCGGCGATCTTGGTGCGGGCGATCGGCACGCCGGCTATGTAGGCGGCCTCCTCATTGCCGCCGACGGCGAGCAGATATTCGCCGAACGGCGTCTTCTTGAGGATGATCCAGGCGATCAGCGCGACCACGGCCACGATGATGACCGCCAATGGCAGCCCGAACAGCGAGCCGTTGAAGATGGCGCGGAAGCCGGCAGGCAGGCCGAGCACCGGATTGCCGCCGGTATAGATCAGCGCCAGCGCCCGGTAGGTGCTCAGCGTTCCCAGCGTGACGATGAAAGGCTGCAGCCCGACATAAGCGACCAGCACGCCGTTGAGCAGGCCGCAGACGAGGCCGACGGCGAAACCGGCGGCGATGGCCAGCGGAAACGGCACGCCGGCGACCAGCATCGAGGCAGAGATGACGGCCGAAAGGGCTGCCGTCGGCCCGACGGACAGATCGATGCCGCCCGAGATGATCACCAGCGTCATGCCCAGCGCCAGGCAGGCGTTGATGCTCGATTGCTGCAGGATGTTGATCAGGTTGCGCTCGGCAAAGAAGCCCGGGACCAGCGCACCGAAGACGGCGAGGATCACCACCAGGCCGATCAGCGTGCCGGCGTCGCGCACGGAAAACCGGTGCAGGAAATCCGCCCGTGAGCGCGCTGCTGTGTGTTCGGTTATATCAGTCATCCGCTGGTCCTGTCCGTTATGCACCGGCCCGATGGCCTTGCGCCGTGCCGGCCTTCCCTTCCGTTTGCGGTATCGCGTGGGCCGCGATCGCCTGTTCGCTGAGATCAGCCCGACCGAGTTCGGCGGCGACCATGCCGTCGCGCATGACCAGCACGCGGTCGGCGAGCCGGATCACCTCGGGAAGCTCGGACGACACGACGATTACCGAATGGCCTTCGGCGGCGAGCTCCTCGATCAAGTGATAGATCTCCGCCTTGGCGCCGACATCGATGCCGCGCGTCGGCTCGTCGAACAAAAGGATGCGCGTTCCCGCCGCCAGCCAGCGGCCGATGATCGCCTTCTGCTGGTTGCCGCCGCTGAACAGCCGGATCGGCCGGTCGAGCAGGAACGGCCTGAGATTGACCCGCTTCATCTTCTCGGCCGCGACCCGTTTCAGCCTGGTGTGATCGATGACGCCGCGCGGCGCGAACACGCCCATCGATGCCAGCGCCATATTGCTGGAGATCGAGCGCAGCGGCACGATGCCTTCGCGCTTGCGCTCCTCCGGCACCAGGCCGATACCGGCGGCGATGGCATCGCGCGGACTGGAAAGTTTTACCGCCTTGCCGTCGATCTCGACCGCGCCTGATGAGGCGCGGTCGGCACCGGCCAGCAGCCGCAGCAGTTCGGTGCGGCCCGAGCCGACCAGGCCGGCAATGCCCAGCACCTCGCCGCGATGCAGGTCGAACGAGACGTCATGGACCTTGGTGGGCGAGGCGAGGCCGCGAACGCTCAACCTGACCTCGCTGGAGGTGTGCGAGCGGTGCTGTTCCTGGGCAAGCTCGCGGCCGACCATCATCGAAACGACGGCCTTTTCCAACACCTGCGCAAGATCGACGGACCCGACCACGACGCCGTCGCGCATGATGGTGGCGCGCTGGCAGGTGCCGAACACCTCGTCCAATTTGTGCGAGACATAGACGACCGCGACACCGTCGCGGGCGAGGCCGGCAATGACTTCGGCCAGGCGCTCGAATTCTTTCGGCGTCAGGCTCGATGTCGGCTCGTCCATCGCCACGATGCGCGCGCGATCGAGTAGCGCCCGGGCGATCTCGACGATCTGCCGCTGCGCGACCTTCAGGCTGCCGAGCGGCGCTGCCGGATCGATCGTTGGGTCGATGGCCGCAAGGGCTTCCGCAGCGCGGCGTTCCTGCTCGCGCCGTGCGACGAAGATGCCGCCACGCGTCAGCGGATGGCCGAGGAACATGTTCTGGGCGACGCTGAGGTGCGGCACCTGCTGCAATTCCTGATGGATCATGGCGACGCCCGCGGCGCGTGCGGCGACCGGATTGCTCAGCGTCACCGGCTTGCCGTCGATCAGCACGCTTCCCGCCGTCGGCCTGTAGACCCCCGAAAGGATGCGCAGCAGCGTCGATTTGCCGGCGCCGTTCTCACCGAGCAGGCCATGAATTTCGCCGCCGCCGACCGAAAAGGACACATCGCTCAGCGCCCGCACGGCCGGAAACGTCTTGGAAATGCCCTCGAATTGCAGCCGGGGTGACATTGGTTCGTTCTCCGGGCAAGGGTGCCAGCCGTGAGCGAGATGCTCTTGCCGGCACCCGCCCTTGTGCCCTTAGTTGCCCGCTGCCGCGTCCTCGAGCAGCGCCTTGCGCACGGCGTCGCCGGCGCCGGAGTAACGGTCGGCATTGTCCTTGGTGATCAGCGCCTGCGGCGTGGCGACGACGCGCGGCAGCTTCTGCCCGGCCACCAGTCGCAACGCCGATTCCAGCGCCACCTCGCCGGTCAGCACCGGGAAACTGTCGACGGTGCCGGTCAGCTCGCCGGCGCGGATCGAGGCATAGGCGTCGGAGATGCCGTCGGTGCCGAAGACGGCAACCTTGTCTTGCAGGCCGGCGGCCTTGACCGCTTCGACGATGCCCAGCGCCATGCCGTCATTGTTGGCATAGAAGCCGATCAGGTCGGGGTGCTGCTGCAGGATGTTGGTGGCCGCGTCGTAGGAGGTCTGGCGATCCCAGTTGCCGGGGACGCTGGCGACGACCTCGAACTTGCCGGCCTCGGTGATCGTGGTCTTGAAGCCGTCGGTGCGCTGGACGGCCGCATAGACGCCGGCCTGGCCTTCGACGATGGCGACCTTGCCGCCGTCCGGCCGGTTCTTGATGAACCATTTGGCGACGCGCACGCCATTGTCGCGCTGGACATTGCCGACATAATGCTCGGCCTGCGGGATGACGGCGTCGTTGACGTTGACCACGGGCACGTTAGCGGCTTTGGCCTGTTCCATGATCGGCTGCAGGTTGGAGTCGGTCTGCGGCGAGACGAGCAGCACGTTGTAGCCTTGCGTGACCAGGCCTTCGGCGATGGTGAGCTGGCCGAGCTGGTCGCCCTCGCTCTGCGCCGCCTGATAGACGACCGGGACAGCGACGCGGTCGCCGAACGACTTGTAGCCCTCACCCAGCGAGCGCCAGTATTCGTTGGTCAGCGTCTTGGAGACGGCGCCCGCCTTGGTGCCGTCGGGCAGCTTGGGGAACGCACCGAACTTGGCCTCGAGCTGCGACCAGTCGATGCGATCCTTCTCGGTGTCGGAATTGAGCGGCGCGAGGTCCGCGGAAAAAGCCGAGCCGATGGACAGCGCCATCAGTGCAGCGGTGGCGGTGGCAAGCAGAAATTTCATGGTCTTTCCTCCCTTGTTGAAAAACGGTCTATGCCGCCGGAGCCTCAGCTGTCCGGTCCGAGCATGGCTTCCTGGATGATGGCCTGCGACGCGACCGCGTCCTGACGGTCGACGGCGGCGGACAGGCGGTTGTCCTTTTCCAGCCGATCGACGACGCGCAGCATGCGCTTGACGGTGGCGATGTTGACTTCGCATTCGTGGACCGGATCGAGCCCGGTCATGTCGGGGAACGTGTCGAAGTAGATGGCGCCGGCGTAGCCGTCGCGGCGGATCTGCCTGAGCAGCTCGATCGTCTGCAGCGTGTGCACCGCGCCGACCATCAGGCCGTCGTCGCGCTTGGCGTAGCCATCGTTGAGATGCACGCCGAGCAGCTTGCTATGGCGCGTCACGAGTGCTGCGGCAAAGGCCGGCTGCTCGTCGGCGTAGAGCACATGGGCGAAATCGAGCGTCACGCCGAGATTGGGCAGGCCGATCTCGCGGATCGCCAGCAATGTCGTCGCCGCGTCGGGCATCAGGCTGTAGGAGCGCGGCTCGTTGGGCTTGTATTCGAGGCTGATCTGGCAATCGGGATCATGCACCGCAACTTCACGGATTCCATCGATTTCGTGTTGCCACAGCGTCGCGTAATCGGCCTGGAAAGCATAGTCGAAGCCATCCTGCCCTAGCCACAGCGTCATCAGACTGGCGCCCGCTTCGCGCGCTGCGTCAATGCCGGCCTTGGTCAGGTCGATGGCTTCGCGGCGAACCGCGGGATCAGGATTGGTGAAGGCGCCGAGCTTGAAGGCCGGGTTGGAATAATAACGCATGGCGAAGCCATTGATCGAAAGCCCGACATCGCCGAGCTTTCGCGCCATTTCTGCAGGCTTTTCGCCGACATGATCGGGAAAATTCAAGTCGAGGTCGGTCAACCCCGCAACCTTCGCCGCACGCGCCGCCATCTGCAGCATCGACGGCTTGCCGACAAGGTCCGGCCATTCGGCCTGCGGCCGCGAGGCAAAGGAATTCAGGCGCGTGGCGAAACGATTGGTTGTCATGGGTGACCCTTCGACTGACATAACTTCACATATTTTAGGATATTTGTAAAGTTATATTCGAGAAATGAGCCATCCGCTGCGACCAAGCGGCGGACGCTGTTTCGATCCGGCATGATAGCGGCCGCAGACGAGCTCGGCCTCGAAGTGGTTGCCGCGCCGGAACCTTAGGGCTTAGCTCTCAAATGATCTGTCCGGCGCTACCAATCGTAACCATGTACAACCGCTCGCAGCCCTTGCGTCTTGGGCGCCAATTGATCATCGTCGTTGGCACTATGTTGTGGCCGGGGGGTTCCGCACATGCCGACGCTCTATGCGCTGAAACCGGCCTTCCAGGCCAAGCTGCGGCCGATCGCCGACCGGCTGGCCGTGGCCGGCGTCACCGCCAACCAGATCACGCTGCTGGCCGCCGCCCTGTCGGTCGCCACCGGCATTCTGGTCGCGGCCCTTGCCGGCCATCGCGCGGTCTTCCTGCTGATGCCGGTTGTGCTGTTCGCGCGCATGGCGTTGAACGCCATCGACGGCATGCTGGCGCGTGAGCATGGTCAGGCCTCGAAGCTTGGCATGTACCTCAACGAGCTCTGCGACGTCGTTTCGGACCTCGCGCTGATCCTGGCCTTTGCCGTCATCTTCCCAGCCTGGGGCGTCGTCGCTTTCGCCATCGCGGCGATCGTCGTGGAGTTCACCGGCGTGCTCGGCATAGCGGCGGGCACGGGGCGCAACTATGCCGGGCCGTTCGGCAAGAGCGACCGAGCGCTGGCGCTCGGCATCATCGCCTTCCTCATCGCCTGTGGCCTGTGGATCGCGGCGATCGCGCCGTTTGTGTTTCCGGCAATGGCTACACTCTCGCTGGTGACCGCCATCAACCGGATACGCAGCGGCCTTAACGGGAGCGACGATTGAAATTCCGGTCGCGTCCGCCAGGGGGAAAACATGCTTCACGAACAGACGATTGCCGCCGCCGCGGCTTTGGCAAGCCTCAAGCGGGTCGCGCAGGAGCGCGTCTTCGGGAGCCATGACGGCACCGAGATCTTCTACCGCTACTGGCCGGCTGTCGGCCAACCTGCCAAGGGCGCGGTTCTGCTGTTTCACCGCGGCCACGAGCATGGCGGCCGCATGGCGCATCTGGTCGACGAACTCGACATGCCCGACCATGCCTTCTACGCCTGGGACGCGCGCGGCAATGGCCGCTCGGCCGGCGAGCGCGGCTACGCGCCGTCCTTTGCCGCGTTGGTGCGCGACATCGATTGTTTCGTGCGTGAGATCGGCAGCGACGGTTTTGGCCAGCGTGACATCGCGCTGATCGCGCAATCCTTCGGCGCCGTGCTCGCCGCCGCCTGGGTGCATGATTATGCGCCGCAGATTCGCGCTTTGGTGCTGGCCTCGCCGGCCTTTTCGGTCAAGCTCTACGTGCCTTTCGCCAAGCAAGGCATTGCGCTGTGGCAAAAGATCAAGGGGCGCTTCTTCGTCAATTCCTACGTCAAGGCCAAGTTCCTGACGCATGATGCCGAGCGCATCGCCTCCTTCGAGGCCGATCCGCTGATCACGCGGCCGATCGCTTCCAACATCCTGGTCGAGCTCTACGACCACGCCGCGCGTATCGTCTCGGATGCCCGCGCCATCACCGTGCCGACGCAATTGCTGATCTCGGGCAGCGACTGGGTGGTGCGGCACGCACCGCAGCACGAGTTCTTCGTCAATCTCGCCAGCCCGGCCAAGGAACGGCATGTGCTGCCCGGCTTCTTCCACGACACGCTGGGCGAACGCGACCGCAGCCAAGCGCTCGACCTGATCAAGCCGTTCCTCGAAAGACAGTTCGCGACGTCAGCGAAGCCGGTCGACCTGACCGCGGCCGACCGCGCCGGCTACACGCGCGACGAGGCCGACCGGCTCGCCTCGCCGCTGCCGCTGCTATCGCCCAAGGGCCTCTATTGGGCAATGAGCCGTGCCTCGATCCGCATGGGCGCATGGCTGTCATCAGGCCTGCAGACAGGCATTGCCACCGGCTTCGATTCCGGCTCGACGCTCGACTATGTCTACGAGAACGAGGCGCGGGGCAGCAGCCCGCTCGGCCGCATGATCGACCGCACCTTTCTCGACGCCATCGGCTGGCGCGGCATCCGGCAGCGCAAGCTCAATCTGGAAGAGCTGATCGGCAGCGCCACCGAGACGCTGCAGGCCGCGGGCCGCCCGGTCCATATCGTCGATATCGCCGCCGGCCACGGCCGCTACGTGCTCGACGCCGTCGCCAAATGCGCTGTGCCGCCGGCCAGCGTGCGGCTACAGGATTTCTCCGACCTCAACGTTTCGCGCGGCTGCAAGCTGATCGCCGAGCGGCACCTGCCGACCAGCGTCTCGTTTCATCAGGCCGACGCCTTCGACCCCAAAATGCTTGCCGGGCTGAAGCCGGCGCCGGACCTCGCCATCGTCTCCGGACTCTACGAGTTGTTTTCCGACAACACCATGATTGCCCGCTCGCTGGACGGGCTGGCCAAGGCGATGCAGCCCGGCAGCCTGCTTCTCTACACCAACCAGCCCTGGCATCCGCAGCTCGAAATGATCGCGCGCAGCCTTACCTCGCATCGCGGCGGCCAGGCCTGGGTGATGCGCCGGCGCACGCAAGGCGAGATGGACCAGTTGGTGGCGGCGGCCGGCTTCGAGAAACTCGACCAGCGCATCGACCAGTGGGGCATCTTCACCGTTTCCGTCGCGCGGCGCGTCTGAGTATGGTCGTGCCTATCCTTGGCGCTGACCCTGCCCTTTCTGCTCCTGCGCGCGAGCCGTACGCCGGGATCGTGCTGCGGGCGGCATTGTGGCTGGCGTTTCTGGCGCCGTTCTTCTACGCGACCTACGGTTTCGCCAACTGGCTGGCGTCGCAGCGCAACGATGTCGGCAGCATCGTCTTCGCCTGGGAGCGCGCCGTCCCGTTCATCGCCTGGACGATCGTGCCCTACTGGTCGATCAACCTGTTCTACGGCCTGTCGCTGCTGTTGAACGATACCAAGAGCGGCGTCGACCGTCTCGCCGGCCGCTATCTCACCGCCCAGATCGTCGCCGTCGCCTGCTTCATCGTCTTCCCGCTGACCGCGACCTTCATGCGGCCGCAAACATCCGGCCTGCCGGGCTTCATGTTCGCTGTGCTCGGCGGCTTCGACAAGCCGTTCAACCAGGCGCCGTCGCTGCACATCGCGCTGCTGGTCATCATCTGGGATCACTGGCGTTATCGGCTCAAAGGCACGACCAGCATCGTCTGGCATGCCTGGTGTCTGCTGATCGGCGCCTCGGTGCTGACGACATGGCAGCACCATGTCATCGATATCCCGACAGGCGCGCTGCTCGGCTTCTTTGCCCTGTGGCTGTTCCCGCGCGAGGGCGAATTGCCGTTCGCCGGCTTCCACCTAGCCGCCGATGCCAAGGCCCGGCGGTTGGCTCGGTTCTATGCGCTTGGCGCAGCGCTGGCGCTGGCCGGCACCGTTGCCGGCGCCTTTGTCTCGGCGCTGTGGCTCATCCTTTTGTGGCCCGCGCTGGCGCTGGCCATCGTCGCCTTCGCCTATGCCGGGGCCGGCGCCAAGGTGTTCCAGAAAGCGGCCGACGGCAGCGCCTCGCTGGCCAGCCGTATTTTGCTGCTGCCTTACCGGCTTGGCGCAAGGACCAATGTCTGGGCGTGGACGCGCACGCTGCCGGCGCAGATCGCGGTCGCCGACGGCGTCTTCCTCGGCCGCTTTCCGACAGCTGCTGAGGCCGACACTTTCGGCACGGTGATCGACTTTGCCGGCGAGCTGGAAAGGCCGCGCGGCGTGACCTGTCGCTGGACAGGTATCGCCATGCTCGATCTTTTGCCGCCGTCGCCAGAGGCGCGAGCGCAAGCGGTGGCGGCGATCGAAGCGGCTCGCAGCCACGGCACCGTGCTGGTCTGCTGCGCGCTCGGTTTCCAGCGCAGCGCCGGCGTCGTTGCTGAATGGCTGGTTGCCACTGGCCGCTCGCCGACGCCGGCGCAGGCGCACAAGCGGCTCGCAGCATCG
Organism: Mesorhizobium mediterraneum; assembly: GCF_002284565.1. Taxonomy (GTDB): domain Bacteria; phylum Pseudomonadota; class Alphaproteobacteria; order Rhizobiales; family Rhizobiaceae; genus Mesorhizobium; species Mesorhizobium mediterraneum. Next base: position 170,060 of record NZ_NPKI01000002.1, read on the forward strand.
GGCCGGCCGGTGCATCTTCAGATCAGGGTGGACGAGCCGGCATGAAAAGCGACGCCTATCAGGACAGGGCCGAGGCGTTCGCAGCCGGGCTGATGGTGCAGGCGGCGTGGCCGATTCTGCTGCTGGCGGCCGCCTTGATGGCCGCGCCGATCATTGGCGCGGTGGCCGGGCCGCAGGCAACGCCCATATCGGCCGCGGCCTGGCTGATCGCGGCAGCAAGCGCGGCGGCCACCCTCGCCTACTCTGCTTTGCTTGTCTTCGACGCGCTGCTGTTCCGGCTGATGGCCAGCCACGCCAGCGAGGCCGCAGCTGGTGCCGCGGTCGACGAGGTGCTGGCGCGCATGCGGCTGAAACCTCCCTCTGCCGGCGGCCGCTCGCTCGACCGGCGCATGGCGGGCACGCACCGCCTGCTGGCCAGGCAGCGCATCGCGATCGGCCTGTTCGGGGCGGCGTCCCTCGTCGCGGCCTTTGTCTGAGCCAGCCGATGAGCAAGCTCGGCACTCGCACCTTCACCATGCTGCAGACCGTGACCTCGGTCGGCCTGTCGGCGCTGGCCTGGGCGGTGACCGGCGTGCGGCCGATCTGGAACGGCAGCCAGCCGTCTGACCGGCAGCGCATCTACTTCGCCAACCATGCCAGCCACGGCGACTTCATCCTGCTGTCGGCCTGCCTCAGCGAGAAGGAGCGCGCCCGCACCCATGCGGTCGCTGCCGCCGACTATTGGGGAAAATCGCGGCTGCGCCGGTTCATCGCGCAGGACATGCTGTCCTCCGTGCTCATTCACCGGCAATGGACCGATGAGGCGCAGAATCCGATTTCGATCATGCTGTCGGTGCTCGACGAGGGCCATTCGCTGATCGTCTTTCCCGAAGGCACGCGCAACATGACCGACCAGCCGCTGCTGCCGTTCCGTTCCGGCCTTTACAATCTGTCGATGGCGCGGCCCGACGTCGAGCTCATCCCGTGCTGGATCGAGAACATGTCGCGGGTGCTGCCCAAGGGCCAGTTCGTGCCCGTGCCGCTGCTTTGCCGCGTCGTCTTCGGCGCGCCGATCGCGATTGCGCCTGGCGAGGAACGCCGCGCCTTTCTCGACCGCGCCCGCGAGACGCTGCTTGCGCTGAACCCCCGCCCGCCAGCGCATGATGCGGAAAAGTGGAATCCGGTTTTCCGAAAAACATCATGCGACCCCTAAGAGACGCCCAGACAACATGCCAATGCGCGAAATCCTCATTCTGATTGTCGGACTCACTGCGGTGCTGATAACGGCGAGCCTGGTCGCCGGCATTCTGTCGTGGCGCGCGCCGAAGCCGCTGCCCTCGACGCTGATCAACCTCAACCAGCGCATCAATGCCTGGTGGGTGATGGTCCTGGCGATCACCGTCGCCTTCTTCTTCGGTCGCCACGGCATGACCATCCTGTTCGCGCTGATCTCGTTTGCGGCGCTGCGCGAATTCGTGACTTTGACGCACACCCGCCGCAGCGACCACTGGGTGCTGCTCGGCATGTTCGGCATCATCATCCCGTTCCAGTATTGGCTGGTGTGGACCGCCTGGTACGGCCTCTTCACCATATTCATCCCGGTCTACTGCTTTCTGCTTATGCCGGCGATCACCGCGCTCCACGGCGATACCGAACGATTTCTCGAGCGCGTCTCGGCGCAGCAATGGGCCGTCATGATCTCGGTCTACTGCGTCAGCCACGTGCCGGCGCTGCTGACGCTCGAGGTGCCCGGCTTCGAAGGTCGCAATTTGCTGCTGATCGCTTTCCTGATCATCGCCGTGCAAGGCAGCGACGTGCTGCAATATATCTTCGGCAAGCTGTTCGGCAGGCATCTGATGTCGCCCAAGGTATCGCCGTCGAAGACTTGGGAGGGCCTGATCGGCGGGCTGGTGGCATCGAGCCTGCTCGGCGCGCTGCTGTCGTTCCTGACGCCGTTCTCGCCGCTCCAGGCAGCGGGTGTCGCCTTCATCGCCTGCCTGATGGGATTTCTCGGCGGACTGGTCGCCTCCGCCATCAAGCGCGATCAGGGGGTGAAGGACTGGGGCCATCTGATCGAGGGCCATGGCGGCATGATGGACCGCGCCGACAGCCTGGTCTTCGCCGCCCCGGTTTTCTTCCACACGGTTCGCTATTTCTGGACGTGACAGCGCACTGCAGCCTTATTTTGCAGCCGCAAGCGGCGCTTTCTTGGCGGCCGGCGGCCGACGGCGAATGCGGCGCCTGGCAGCGGCCTTCAGCGCGACGGGCGGATCGCTCGACAACGCGCCCAATACGGCATCGACCATGCCATGGGCCACAAAATCGGCATTGATGTCGTTGGCCAATTTGGCGGCTGTCTCCTTGTTGTCGCCGTCGGTCGCTGACCAGAACACGATGCCCACCCGTAGCGCCCTTTTGATACGTTTCAGCCGACGAACCAGGAAACGGGCGTGCTTGACTGAGTCACGGTTCAGAAAGCCGACCACAACGGCGTCGACAGCGTCGAGCTCAAGCCGGCGAATGCTCGCCGGATCCATTTCGGCAAAGCTCGCCTTCGATATCGTTGCGCCCTGGACTTCGAGCACCTGCGCCAGCATGGCGGCGGCGGCATCGTCGAGTTCGCCGCGTCCGCCGGCGCACACCACCGCCATGTCCGTGCCATCAGGCAACTCGACGTCGTCCTCGCCTTCCCCCTGAGTCTCCTTGTCCTTGCGCGAGCCGGTTTCCTCGGCGGCGGCTGGGTCTTCCTCCTCTGCTTCTTCCTGTGCGCTGTCGTCGAGGTTCGCCACCAGCGTCTGCGCACTGGCCGCCACCTGCCGTCTTTGCTCATCGCCCATGACGCCCCGCACGCGATCCTGTTCGCCGAGCAGAAGTGCGGGAATGGCGACCTTATCGTAGAATTCGAACAGATATTTTTCCTCCAGGATCTCCTCGGCGTGATCTGTGGCTTCCTCTGGATCACCGGCCAACAGCCGTTGGTAGAGCCGAGCATGCGGTTCGAGCACGGGTTCGTTGCCGAACAGGACGTCGAGGAATTCGAACTGCGGCACGTGCCTGCCGAGCACGACGAGACAGACAGTGAGCGGCGTCGACAGAACCAGGCCCAGCGGCCCCCAGAGCCAGGTCCAGAAGATAGCCGCAACGATGATGGCCAATGGTGAAAGCCCCGTTCGTGAACCGTAGAGCCACGGTTCGACCACGTTGCCGGTTATCATTTCCATGGCCACGAACAGCCCGGCGGTCCACAGCACGAGCGACCAGCCGGGAGCCACGGCAAGCGCCAGAAACAGAGGCAGCAGCGCACCAACGATCGGGCCGATATAGGGAACAAAGCGCAGCGCCAACGCCAGCAGGCCCCACAGCATCGCATTCGGTATGCCCAGAACCCAAAGCCCGAATGCAATCGGCACGGCATAGACGATGTTCACCACTAATTGCATGAGTAGATATCGGCCGACCCGCTTGCCCGCTTCCTGGAGCGCCTCGGTGGTCCGATGAAGATCACCGTACCCGACGAGGCGTATGAAACGATCGCGCAGGTCCTCGCGCTCGAGCAGCATGAAGATGACGACGACGATGATCAGGCCGGCCGACGCTAGCGGGCTGATCAGCGGGCCGATCAGGTTCTGAAGAACCTGGAGCGGCCTTTCGCGCGCGATGATCTCGACAGGCACCGGCTCGCGCTCTGGCTCATCTGCGGTAAGCGGTGAGGCTTCCTGCCTGTCGAGTTCCTGGCCAACGCGTTCGATCACCCCGCCCAGCCTGGCGATGATGCCGCCGCCGACGCCGGTTTCCTTCAGGGACCTGACCTTGGTCAGGATATTCGACTGGTAAAGCGGGATGTTCTGCGCCAGTTCGCTGACCTGAGTGACGACAATGAAGGAGAATAGCGCAAGGACCGTGAATGCACTCAGCACGCTGGCGATGACGGCCGGGAGACGGGGAAGGCCGACTCGTTTGAGTGCCGAAACCATGGGCGCAAGCGCAAATGTAAGCAGCAGAGCGATTGCGATCGGCAGGAAAACCTCGCGCCCGAAATACAGGGCCGCAACCGCCGCGACGACAGTCGCGACGGTGGGCAGTGACATGCGCGGGAGGGTTCTGGCAGAGGAAACAACGCCCATCACCCCAAGCTCGGCGGAGTGCATGCCGTTTCGACGATTGGCCGCCACTTGATACCTCCGCCCTGCCATAGCCATGATCGGGCATGTTGAGCCGGCGTGCAACTTCCGCTTCTTCGCGCCGGCGAGTTCGAAGACGCGAGCGGCAAGGGCGGGCGCTTGGCGGTCCGACTGGACATCAGGACGGGCGCTTTAATCGCCGGACACAACAACTGACGTAGTGATCGGTTCCGCAGAGGCAGAAGACGAGCTCCGGCCTAGCCCGAATGGCTCAGCCAATGACGGTCGAACACGTCGAGAACGGCGCGGAATTCGGCCGGCGGGATCTGGCTGGCGCTACCGTCGCTGTCTCCGGCGAGGAATTGCGCCAGCTGCCGGTCGACCGCTTCCGGCTGCTCGACGGTCACGCCTAGCGATGCCAAATCCCTGGCGATCGACCCGTCGGGCGGCAGATATCCGCCCCATGCCTCGGGCACCGGGTCGCGCAAGCGGACGATCAGGATTCTGGTCAAGGATGGCTGCGGCTCCGGGCCGATGATTGTGGTGCCGCACATATAGCCGCCAAGCACGCTTCCCGGCCGCGACTGTGGGAACAGGCAGAGGAAGAAATGGGCATCGCCGCCGGTTTCCTTCAGAAACGCATAAAGGCCGCGTTTTGCCGGGCTCACCGGACCGCCGACCAGCAGTTGTCCGGTCGGCAACACCTCTCGATAGGCGGCAGTCAGGCCGCGCGCACCCGGCCCAGTCTCAATCGACAGGCTGCCCCTGATCAACTGGCCGCGATAATAGGGCGACAAAGCATGCGAATAGCACGCATAGGTTCCGGCAAGGGCCAATCCGAGGCTTCGCTCCTCATGCCCAGACGATGCCTCGAACTGCGCGCCGACGCGGCGTTCCAGTTCGGCCCTCTCGATGCCGTGGCGGGCGCAGATCGCCGCGGTGAAGCCTGGCAGGTCGCTCTCGGCGATCCAGGCGCCTGGCTGCTCCAGCTTGAGAACCTTCGACCAATCGTCGTAGACGCTGAGCTGGCGTGGCTGGGCGCGGCCCTGCAGCCATTTGTCGGCGCGGCCGAGATCGAACGCCGTGTTCGGGTTGACGTTCCGGAACGCCGCCGCAAGGTCCTTGCGGCTGATGGTTCCCAGCAGGGCCACAGTCAGCCGTAACTTCTGCGCGATATGCTGTGCCATCCCACCTGCCCCTTTATGCCACCGCAAGGCTTAACATGTGCCAGCACTTGCTCCCACCGCATTCATCGCGGGCCGGGCCTCTCCTAAAGTCGATATTCCAGGAAATCCGCAGAAATCCATGCCGTTCCACGCACCTGCCCTTTTCGCCCCGGCAGGCGGCGCTAAGGTCGCGGAGGGCAAGGGCAAAACCGTATAGAACTCACGCTAATGTAGGCTTGAATACCAACACCCTTCCTCAGTCATTTGAACGACGGCGAAGCCGAGTTCTCGCAACCAGCGCAAGATGCCGCCTCAACAAGGAAGGAATAATTCGATGTCCTGGACTGCATCTCCCAAAATCTCCTTCACCGCGATTGCGGCTGGATCCGCCGCACTGCTGCTGCTGACCTTCGGGCCGGACGGACCGTCGCGAGCCGCTGCCGGCTCGCGCGCTGCAGCGACATATGGCAAGCAGGCTAAGCCGGCCATCGAGCCGACGCGCATCGAAGTCGACGGTGGCGCGCACGTGATACGCTTTTACATCGACGGCAAGCAGGTCGCCCTGCTCGACTCCACCGGCTTCAAGGATTGATCTCACACCGGCGCTGGCCGCGACATCGGCGGCCAAGCGCGACTGGATGTCCGTGTTCGGCCGCGCCGTTCCGGGCTTCGGCCGCCTGATGCGGCTGCGAGCCTAATACGCGCCGGCACCTGCTCCGTTCCCCACGGGCCGCACTTTTCCACAAGCCGATATTCCAGGAATTCCACAGAATTCCACGCCCTTCCACACAGCGGCCGTGTTCGGGCCGGCGGCCGGGGTTAACCTTACGTTAACCATAGAGGGATCCGTCATGAAACTTGCCCTATCTGCACTGCTCGCCGTGCTCGCATTGTCGCAAACCGTGGAGGCTAAGACGAAAGTCGTTGCCGCCGATGCGAAAGCAGCCACAGCCGAGAAAAGCCGGCCGGTGCTCGACAATAAGGCTACCGGTGGGATTACCGCGTCGTCCGGTGCGATGGCGGCGCCGGCCGGCAAGGATGTGCCCAGTCCGTATCCGCCGGCGATCTATTTCAATTTCTAGAGTCTCATGCATCCCTAATGGACGGGACTCTATCTTTTTATTCGACCGTGCCACTTGCGGCGCCCGACAGGCCCCGGGGATCAACACACCCGGGATCGACAGGTTTGGCGGCGGCGTGTCGGGCCATGACAGGATTGCCAGGCTCGCCTCCTGCCTCAGCCGATCCTGACGACGAAATGCTTCGTGACCGGCTCGATGATCTTCCACGTTCCCTTGAAATCGGCCTCGACCACGAAGGCATCGCCGGGACCGACTTCGACGGGCGCGCCGCCATCGGGGGTGATGACGATGCGGCCTGATATCATGTGCACGAATTCATAGTCGCTGTAGGTCGCGTGGTAGGTGCCGGGGGTAGCCTGCCATGTTCCCGACATGACCTTGCCGTCCTCGGTAGTGTGCTGGACGGCAGTCTTCATGGTCGGGTTGCCGTCGACAACGATCCAGCCCGCGAGATCGCCCGCCTCCCCGTTTTTGACCGCGCCGAATTTGAGGATGGTCTTCTCTGTCATGGTCGGGCTCCGTTTGACCTGTGCCGGCATTGGCTGTCGGTCAATAGCCGAAGCACCTGATATGGGCAACGTGGGTGCCCGGCATGCTTGACCTGGCCGCCATCCGCCGGATAGTCCGTGGACCGGCCCCATGAAAGAACCGACATGACAGACGCGATCGTAAAAGACAGCAACGGCGCCCAGCTGAACGAGGGCGATTCCGTGACCCTGATCAAGGATTTGAAGGTCAAGGGCACGTCGGAAACGATCAAGCGCGGCACGCTGGTGAAGAACATTCGCCTCACCGGCAATCCGGGCGAGATCGAGTGCAATACCAAGCAGGTGAAGGGCCTGGTGCTGAAAACCGAGTTCCTGAAGAAGGCGTGATCGGCTGAGAACGCCGCCTGCTCCATGATCTGCGCGGGCTCCTCGACCTTGCAAGCGGAAGCCTCTGGGAATCGGCGCTTCTGAACCGCGCAGGCAGATGGCAGACACGGCATCGCTGCGGTGCGAAATGACGACGCCATGGCCGCGCAGGGCCGCTCCTTGAAGGCCGTCGAAAGCGCAATATATCAATGACTAAGCGTGCGTTGCACGCGACGTGGTGCTTTGGTCAAACTTCATCTGTGGAGGTTGTCATGGCAAACAATGTGATGGAAGGAAAGAAGGCCCAGGACTGGATCAACCTGATCCTTGCGGTCTGCCTGTTCGTCTCACCCTGGGTACTCGGCTTCGCTGCTGAAACCAATCCTGCGTGGAACGCCTGGATCGCCGGCGTTGTGCTCGGTGCTTTGGCTATCACGGCGCTTTCGGTATTCGCCGAGTGGGAAGAGTGGGTAAATCTTGTTGTCGGGCTCTGGCTGATCGTTTCGCCCTGGCTGCTCGGCTTCATGGCGAACGCCAACGCGATGGCGACCCATATTGTCCTCGGCGTGCTGGTGGTTGCGGCATCGGCCTGGGCGGTCTGGGACTCGCGTCATCATCCGCCGGCGCATGCGTGATCGGTGACGACCAAGGGGAGGAGCCCGCCGCTCGCGCGCCGGGCTCCTCTAAAGCCTGAGATCGGTACGCAGGCCCGCTAGCCGGGCCAGTTATTCTACTTGTGCTCAAAAATCGGCCGCCGCGGCGGATGCAGACGGCGGCGCTGATGTGCACGCCGACGAGCACGCCGCGAACCTCCACTTATGTTGCACTGCGTTAGATTTGTTGCATTGCAATATCCGCGCATCGCGTCGAGTCTTCGCAACGGGTGGGCTTTTCAACGACCTACGCGAGGTATCGCCGTGTCAGCATCGTTTCGGCCTGATATCGAAGGGCTGCGTGCGCTGGCGGTGTCGGGCGTCGTCGCGTTCCATTTCGGTCTGTCGGACCTGCCGGGCGGCTTCACCGGCGTCGACATCTTCTTCGTCATCTCCGGCTATCTGATCACCGGCCAATTGCTGCGGGAAATCGCCGAGGACGGCCGGCTGAACCTGTGGCGCTTCTATGCAAGGCGCGCCCGGCGCCTGCTGCCGGCCTCGCTGTTCGTCATCCTCGTCACGCTGGTCGCAGGTTACTTCATCCTGTCGCCGGACGAACAGGCACTCTATTCGAAAGGCGCCATGTTCGCCTCGGCCTATGCGATCAATTTCTGGCTGATCCGCTGGGCGTTCGACTATTTCGCCCCCGATGCGGCGAACAACCCCTTCATCCACTTCTGGTCGCTCTCGGTCGAGGAGCAGTTCTACCTCGTATGGCCGGGGCTGCTTCTGCTGGCCGCATGGCTGCGCCCGGGCAAGCGCGCCGCGATCCTGGTGATCGGCGTCGCCGGCGTGGTGTCGTTCGCCGTCTGCGCCTGGCTCACCACCGTGGCGCAGCCCTGGGCCTTCTATTTCTCGCCGCTCAGGGCCTGGGAATTTGCCGCCGGCGGCCTGGCGACGATGGCGCCGGCAAAATTCTGGCGGGAGCGCCCACAACTGGGCGCAGCATTGGCATGGTTTGGCCTGGCCCTGATCGCCGGTGCCTATCTGACCTTCAGCGAGCAGGACACCCCCTTCCCCGGCGTCGCGGCGGTGGTGCCGGTGGCCGGCACCGTGCTCCTGCTGCTCAGCGGTTCCGGCAATGCTCAAAGCGGACCCAGCGCCGTGCTGGCGCTGCCGCCGTTGCAATGGGTGGGGAAACTTTCCTACTCGCTCTATCTCTGGCATTGGCCGGTCATCGTCTATGCGACGATGATGGTTCCCGATCTTTCCTGGCCCGGGCGGCTTGCCTGCGCAGCATTGACGCTGGCGCTCTCGATCTTCACCTATAATTTTATCGAGAACCCGATCCGCCGCAACGGCTGGCTGATGGCGAATGCGGCGCGCGCGCTTGTCCCCGCCGCAATGCTGACCGGTGCCAGCGTGGTGGCGACCTATGCCAATGCGCGCCTTGCCGTGCACGATCTCGACCCCTCACAGCGCATCATTGCCGAAACTGCCGCACAACCCTCCACTGCCCGCGCCAAGGTGGGCTGCGTTCTCGACTACGAGACCGTCACGCCGAAGCCTTGCGTGTTCGGCGCCAAGAACGCCGAGCACTCGATCGCGCTGTTCGGCGATTCGCACGCCGACCACTGGTCGACGCCGCTGATCGAGGCGGCGAAGAAGAACAATTACAAGGTCGTCACCTGGCTCAAATCCGCGTGCCGGGCCTCACGGCTGACGGTCTGGAGCTCGAAGCTGAAGCGCGACTACACCGAGTGCGATCAATGGCGCGAGCAATCGATCAAGGAGATCATCGCCCTGCGCCCGAGCCTGGTGGTGATCTCGGAGATATCGCTGACCAGCTCGCGCAAACTGTCACCCGACGTGAAGGTGCCCGACACCCAGGATCAGGACTGGCAGGCCGGTCTGCGCGCGACGCTGCAGGCCTTCAGCCAAGCCGGGCTGAAGGTCGCCTTCATCCGCGATGTGCCGTTCAACGGCATGTTCGCCGACACCTGCGTGGCCCGCGCGCTGTGGCGCGGACAGGCGCCGTCGGTATGTGACGCACCGCGAAGCGACGCCGCCAACGATGCCGTGGCCGCGGTGGAGCGCGATATCGTGCGCGCCATTCCCAACGCGACCTATATCGATATGACCAACCGGTTCTGCGACGCCAAGACCTGCCATGTCTTCATCGACGGCAAGCTGGCCTACCGCGATCGCCACCACATGGCGACGCCCTTTGCGCAAACGCTGGAGCCGCCGGTCGAGCGCGCGCTGTTCTCGAAGGTGGCGGCGGAGAAATAAGGGCGGCGCAAGACGCGCCTTTCACCCCTCGTCTCAGTGCAGGCCAAACTCACGCAGCAGTTCTTCGCGATAGCGCACGAACCGGCTTTCGCTGCGATCGCGGGGGCGCGGCAGCTCAACCTCGACCAGCCGTGCCGTGCCGCCTTTCTCCCTGGGCAGGATCAGCACCCTGTCCGCAAGATAGATCGCTTCCTCCAGATCATGAGTGACCATGACCATGGTGACGTTCTCCTCGCTCCAGATGCGCGCCAGCTCCTCTTGCATGCCGATCTTGGTCATGGCGTCGAGCGCGCCTAGCGGCTCGTCGAGCAGCAGGATTTCAGGCTGCACGGTCAAGGCCCGGGCGATGCCGACGCGCTGCGCCATGCCGCCCGAAAGCTGCCGGGGATAGGCATCGCTGAATTCGGCCAGGCCGACGAGCGCGGTATAGAAGCGGGCCTTGTCCTCGGCCTCCGCCTTGGGCACGCCCCGCACTTCGAGGCCAAAGGCGACGTTGCCGAGCACTGTCAGCCAGGGCAGCAGGCGCGGTTCCTGGAAGATGACCGCGCGCTCGGCGCCGACGCCATGGACCGGCTTGCCGTCGATCGCGACCCCGCCGCTGTCTGCTGCCTCCAGCCCGGCAAGAATGCGCAGCAGCGTGGTCTTGCCCGATCCGCTGGCGCCGACGATGACAAGACATTCGCCGGAGCGGATATCAAGGTTGAGCGCCCTCAGCACGGCAAGAGGGCGCCCACTGAGGGTGAAGGATTTGGAGAGGTCGCGTATGGTGACCTCGCCGCCGCTTGTGGTGGCCATGGCGCCCGTCTCCCGGTCAGTTGGTCTTCGTTTCGCCGCGCCGGTAAAGGATGTCAGCGGCTTTCAGCTTGCCCTTGGGCAAGCGGCCGTCGCGCTCGAGCACGCTGACCCAGAAGTCGATGTCACGATCGTCAGCCTTCGCCCCTTCGCGCAGGCCGAAGCCGGTCCAGTAGCGTGCCAGCGCGCCATTTTCGCCGCGCTTGTCGAGGATGTCCGCAAGCACCTTGCGCGCCTCGTCCGGGTTCTGGCGCGACCAGTCGGCGGCGCGCGCCGACTGCTCGACGAAATTGCGGGCCCCCTCCGGATGCGCCGTGATGAAGTCGCGCCGCAGGACGATGAAGCCGCCGGCCAGTTCGCCCAGCACATCGGTGTCGTTGAACACGCCGCGCACGCCGCCATTGTCGACAAGGGCGCCGGCAAACGTCGCCTGCCAATAGCCGAGTGCCGCGATATCGACCTGGCGCGACCGCAAGGTCTGTTCAAGCTGTGGCCCGGGCACCACGACGAGGTTGGCGGCATCCGGCGGCAGGCCGGCGCCGTGCAGCGCCTCGCGCACGGTATAGTCGAGATGGGCGCCGAGCGTGTTGACCGCAATGGTCTTGCCGGTGATGTCGGCAATCGATTTGATCGGACTGTCTTCCAGCACGTAGAAGACGCTGCGCACTTGGCTGTTGATGCCGTTGCTTGGATAGGCGGCGACGAAGTCGTTGCCACCGGAGATCGAATTGATCACCGCAGCGGTTGCGGCCGAGCCGAGATCGACGCTGCCGGAGGCGAGCGCGAACAGCGATTCCGGGCCGCCGCCGGAGTAGCCGACATTCTCCAGCTTGACGCCGAAATCCTTGAAATAGCCGAGCTCGTCCGCCAGCTCATGCGGCGAGATGCTGCCGCGGCTGGCAAGGTAGCGCAACGTGACCGGCGCGGCTTGCGCAGCGGCAAAGCGAGGCAGGCCGGCGGCGATGATGCCGGCGGCAAAGGGAGCGCCGGCAAGCAGGGAACGGCGAGTGATTGGCATGGTCCGGTCTTTCTTGTTGGAGAGGTTGGCCTGTTGGAGAGGATGGCCTGTTGGAGAGATGGTGAGAGCTGGTCAGTCGATGGGATCGCTCCAGCGGCAGAGCCGCCGCTGCAGGCTGACCAGGGCCTGGTTGGCGATCAGGCCGAGCCCGGCGAGGATGACGATCGCCGCAAACATCAGCGGGATCTGGAAGTTGTACTGCGCGTTCATCACCTGGAAGCCGATACCCTTGTTGGCGCCGATCATTTCGGAGGCGATCAGCAACAAGAGCGCCGTGGTCGCACTCAGCCTTAAGCCCACGAAGATCGACGGGACGGCCCCTGGAAGCACGACACGGCGAAACACGGTGAGCCGCGCGGCGCCGTAGACCCGGGCCATCTCGAGCAGTTTCGGATCGACTTGCTTGACGCCGCTGATGGTGTTGAGCAGCAGCGGAAACAGCGTCGCCCAGAAGATGACGAAGACCTTTGATGCCTCCCCCAGCCCGAGCAGCAGGATGAACACCGGGTAGAGCGCCAGCGCCGAGGTCTGCCGGAAAACCTGCAGGATCGGATCAAGCGCGGTTTCGACGGCGCGCACCTGGCCCATGAACAGACCGAGCGGGATAGCAACCGCCACGGCCGCCGCGAAGGCGAGGCCGGCGCGCTGCAGGCTGATGGCGATGTCGCCAAGCAAGGTGCCGCCGGCCAGACCGTTCCACAATGCGATGACGATCGTGTCGATCGGCGGCAATACCGCGGCGTTGACCCATCCCGCGCGGCTCGAGACCTGCCAGATCGCGAGGAAGGCGATCAGGATGCCGTAGCGGGACAGGAAGCGGACGACAGTCCGATTGGCCAGGCGAGGGAAATCGGCGCCAAGGCTGGTTCTGTCGGCATGTGCAGGGATCGTGACCCGCTGCTCGATGTGTTGCAAACTCATCGTCTTGCCCTTCGCTTTAAGAGAATCTATTCGGCGGCCAGCACCTTCGAGCGGGCGGCGGTCCAGGGGTTTTCCGGTCGCCTGAGGCCGAGATTCTCGCGCAGCGTCCTGCCTTCGTAGGCGGTGCGGAACAGGCCGCGGCGCTGCAGCTCGGGGATCACCAGGTCGACAAAGTCATCAAGCGCGCCAGGCAGCCATGGCGGCAGGATATTGAAGCCGTCGGCGGCCTCGTTGCCGAACCATTCCTCCAGCTGATCGGCGACCTGCACCGCGCTGCCGATGACGGTGTAGTGGCCGCGGGCCGTTGCCACCCACTGGTAGAGCTGGCGGATGGTGAAGTTGTGCTCGTCGGCGATCTGGCGGATCAGCGCCTGGCGGCTCTTCATGCCTTCGGTTTCTTTGCTCGGCGGCAGCGGTCCGTCGAGCGGATAACCGGTGATGTCGAGCGTCTGGCCGGCCAGCCCGTTGAGCAGGGCGACGCCATCCTCGGGCAGGATCAGCTCGTTCAGCTGCTGGTACTTGGCGCGGGCTTCCTCTTCGGTGCGGCCGACGAAGGGCGCCACGCCCGGCATGATCAGCACCTGTCCGGGATCGCGGCCGGCAGCCTTCACACGAGCCTTGATGTCACGATAGAATTCTTGCGCCGAGGCCAGGTTCTGATGGGCGGTGAAGATGACCTCAGCCGATTGGGCGGCGAGCTTGCGGCCGTCCTCCGACTGCCCGGCCTGCACCACCACCGGGTGCCCTTGCACCGGGCGCGGCACATTGAGCGGGCCTTTGACGCTGAAATGCTGGCCCTTGTGGTCGATGTCGTGAAGCTTGTCCTTGTCGTAGAAGCGGCCCGACTTCTTGTCGCGGATGAAGGCGTCGTCTTCCCAGCTGTCCCACAGCGCCTTGACCGTCTCGACATGCTCATGCGCGCGGGCATAGCGCTCGGCGTGGTTCGGCTGGACGTCGCGGTTGAAATTGCGCGCGGTGTCGTCACCCGCCGAGGTCACGACGTTCCAGCCGGCCCGGCCATTCGACAGAAGGTCGAGCGACGCGAATTTGCGGGCGAGCGTATAAGGCTCCTCATAGGTGGTGGAGGCGGTGGCGATGAAGCCCAGATTGGTGGTGAGCGGCGCCAATGCGGCAAACAGCGTCACCGGCTCGAACCCGGCGATCTTGGCATTGCCGCCTTCGCGGGCGCCGAGGCCAACGGTCAGATTGTCGGCGAGGAAATAGGCGTCGAACAGGCCGCGCTCGGCGGTCAGCGCGAGCTGCCTGTGGAACTCGAAATTCGTCGCGCCGTCGGCCGGCGCCTCAGGATGGCGCCAGGCTGCGATATGCTGTCCGCCACCGGGCAGGAAGGCACCAAGCTTGATCTGTCTGGACTTGCTGGGTCTGGTCATTGCGGGTTCCTTCTGTGCTGTGCGGAAAGGGAATCGGCTGACCGGTGTTCAGGCGGCAAGACCGACGCTGCGTGGCGTTCCGGCCACCCGGCATGCTTCGGCGACCGCTTGCCTGACGCGAGAATGGATGGCTTCGGAGACCAGCACGCCGTCGGCGAAGTCCTTGTCGGAGGCGTAGATCGCGGTCGGCAGGGTCAGTGCCTCGAAGAAACCGAACAGCGGCCGCAGCTGATGTTCGACAACCAGCGAATGACGATCGCCACCGCCAGTTGCAGCGAGGATGACCGGTTTTCCCCTCAGGGACGACGGGTCGAGCAGGTCGAAGAAATGCTTGAAAAGCCCGGTGTAGCTGCCTTTGAAAGTCGGCGAGCCAACCACCAGGACATCGGCACCCAGCAATCGCTCGACGATGCTCCTGGCCAGCGGATCCAGATCGCCGATGCGCCTTGCCAGCGGGAAGGATTGGCCGAGATCCTCGATGTCGAAAACGGTCGAGGCTGCACCGGTGCTGCTCGACACTTCCGCGACGATGTGGCTGATGAATGCCTTGGTCTTCGACGGACGGGTCAGGTTGCCCGACAGCCCCACCACCAGTTTATTCGGCATTTCGGTCTCCTCGCAAAACGGCTTGTGTGTAGTAACTCTACTGAGTTTATAGAATTAAATGAGCGAGAAGATTTCAAAACGAGCCCGCCAAGCGGATTGAGTTTGCGGCACATCGCCGTTGATTGGTTCATTCGACGCGCAATGCCGACGCCGAGGTTTAGGGCAAGGGCGCCTTGACCGCATTCCGGCCACGCGTTGATGATCAAGCGCACCAAAGGCATCGCCCCGGGGGATTCGCATGAAAACAGCTGTTCTGACGTCTCTGCTCCTGGCCTGTTTGTTGGCATCGCCGGCGCAGGCGGGATGGAAGCCGATTGAGACGGTCGAGACCTACGCCGTTTCAGGACAGACCGGTCCCCAGCTCCATGCCTCGATGGGCGAGCGGGGGCCGATGATCGGCAAAGGCAAGGTCCGTGCCATGGCCTACACCAATTTCAAGCTGACCTGGGTCAGGGATTATCAGCGACAAGGCAATGCCTGCGTGCTGGTATCGGCGCGGCCGAAGCTCATCATAACCTACACCTTGCCCAAAACGTCCGGGCCGGTGCCGACCGCCGTGCAGAAGAGCTGGGACGTTTTTGCCACTGGCCTCGCCGCCCACGAAAAGGTGCATGGCGACATCATCGTCGACATGGTCCGCAAGATCGAGACGGCCACCATCGGCCTGTCCGTCCCCGACGATCCCGGTTGCAAAAAGATCAGGACCGAAATGACCAGGCGGCTTGCCGAACTCTCCCAGGCGCAGCGACAGGCAAGCCGCGATTTCGACCGGGTAGAATTCGCCCCACGCGGCAATCTGCAGCAGCTCATCGTGAATTTGCTGATGGGGCGGTAGTAGAGGATGGAGCGAAGCACCCCCCTCTGCCCTGCCGGGCATCTCCCCCTCAAGGGGGGAGATCGGCTGACCGCAACGCCGCACCTCGTCCTTCAACATCCGCGATTGAGGCCGGAGCGATGCGAAGGCGTAATCTCCCCCCTTGAGGGGGAGATGCCCGGCAGGGCAGAGGGGGGTCGGCGGCGATGAGCCACTATCCTGTGCCGCCAATCAACCGCCGCAATGCGCGCAAGATGCGTAAAGTCATGACGGATGCCGAACTGAAACTCTGGAACGAGATCAGAGCGCATCGCCTCATGGGACTGGCGTTTCGGCGCCAAATGCCCATCGCTGGCTACATCGTCGATTTTGCTTGCCCGGACAGAAAGCTGATCGTCGAACCAGATGGTTCCCAGCATGCCCGGGCCGAGGCCTCGGCGTCGGATGCCGCGAGAACGGCAAAGCTTGAAGCGCTGGGCTGGGCCATCCTGCGCTTCTGGAACGACGACGTCATTCGTGACCTCGATAATGTCTGCCAGCACATAGTCATCGAGGCCGGCGCGGACAGGCGCTGACTTTCACTCCGCCACCGGCGTCCACATCACATCCTCGACCCGCAGCGCCCCAGTTGCCAGCATCACCAGCCGGTCGAAGCCGAGCGCGGAGCCACTTGCCTGCGGCATGATGCTCAGCGCCGCGAGGAAATCCTCGTCGATCGGATAGCGTTCGCCATAGACACGCTGCTTCTCGTCCATCTCTAGGATGAAGCGCCGGCGCTGCTCGGCGGCGTCGGTAAGCTCGCCGAACGCGTTGGCCAGCTCGACGCCGCAGCAATAGAGCTCGAAGCGCTCGGCGGTCCTCGCATCATCCGCGCTCGGCCGGGCGAGTGCCGCCTCCGAAATCGGATAGCCGTAAAGGATGGTGGCGCGCCCCTTCCCCAGCGTCGGCTCGATCTTTTCCACCATCACCCGGCTGAACAGATCGGCCCAATTGTCGTCGGACGCGGTGCGCAAGCCCGCCTGGACCAGAGCCGCGTGCAGCGCTTCGCGATCGGTGCTGCCGTCGGCGGCGACCGTGGCTAGCAGGTCGATGCCGGCATGGCGCGAAAAAGCCTCGGCGACGCTTAACCGTTCCGGCTCGGCGAACGGATCGGCCTCGCGGCCGCGAAAGGAGAAGCGTTTTGCGCCGGCGCGCTCGGCGGCCAGCGCGACAAGCCCGGCACAATCCTCCATCAGGCTCTCATAGGTCTCATCAACCCGGTACCATTCGAGCATGGTGAAGGACGGATGGTGTAGCGGGCCGCGCTCGCGGTTGCGATAGACGGCACTCAGGCTGAAGATGCGCTTCTCGCCGGCGGCGAGCAGCTTCTTGCAGGCGAATTCCGGCGATGTGTGCAAATAGAGCGGCTGGCGCTGCCCGTTCGGGCCGATCGCCTCGGTGGCGAAGGCCGACAGATGCGCCTCGTTGCCTGGCGAGACCTGCAGCGCCGCTGTCTCGACCTCGATGAAATCGCGACGGGCAAACCAGTCGCGCAGGGCCGCAGTGATGGCATTGCGCAGGAGCAGCCGCGGCCGGCGGTCGGAGTGGACATCGGGCGTCCACCAGGGCGACGCGGCGGTCATGACAGGCGGATTTGCATCGAGGACTGGCGATTGCAGCCAAGATGCGCTAGTCCGCACCGGACGGCTCCCGCAGCCGATTTGCGCCGGTCGGCGCTTCCAGGCCAGTCAACGCTCTTAGGAATAAAGCCCGTGAAGGTCATCGCCAGTTCCCTACGCAAAGGCAATGTCGTCGAAAAGGACGGCAAGCTCTATGTGATCCTCTTTGCTGAAAACATCCATCCCGGCAAGGGCACGCCGGTGACCCAGCTCGACATGCGCCGCATCTCCGATGGGGTGAAAGTCTCGGAGCGCTACCGCACCACCGAGCAGGTCGAGCGCGCCTATGTCGAGGAGCGCGAGCACACCTTCCTCTATCGCGACGGGGAAGGCTTCCACTTCATGAACCCGGAAAGCTACGATCAGGTCGCGGTGTCGGAAAGCGTGGTTGGCGAGATGGCGCCCTATCTCACGGAAGGCATGGCGGTGCAGGTCTCGCAGTATAATGGCATCGCCATCTCGCTGGTGCTGCCGCAGCGCGCCACTTTCGAGGTGGTCGAGACCGAGCCGGTGACCAAGGGTCAGACGGCATCCTCGTCCTACAAGCCGGCAACGCTCTCCAACGGCGTGCGCACGCTGGTGCCGCCGCACATCAGCGCCGGCACCCGCGTGGTGGTGATGACGGCGGATGGCGCTTATGTGGAGCGGGCGAAGGATTAGGGGCACCCAGCACCCCACATCGGCTTCAACAATTGAAGGATGGATCGTGCTCGACGCGCTCGGTCAGCGCCGTCGGCCTGGCGCCGGCCTGCTGCGAGACGCGGAAATCCTCGCGTTAGCAGTGCCCAATCCGTCGCGCGGCCATAGCGCACTTGCGAAATGCCCTCTCTTGAGCAATGCTCCTCCCCTTAGCAGGGGCTTGAGGAATGACATTTAAGGCAGTCGCGCGGATCGATACGGTGGTGTCGATTGCCGGCTCACCGAATCCAGGCGGTAAACCGGGATGGCTTTCAAGAAACTGCGGATTTGGCTGGGACTGAAAGATGATCCCGCAGCGATCCCGCGCCACGCTAAAATCGGACGCGAAACCTATGGTGTCCACGGCAGGGCATTCCTCAATTGCACGGCGGAATCGCCAGTCGAGATAGGCGCATTTTGTTCAATCGGACCAGGGACACTCTTTCTGTGCCAGACTGATCACCGAACGGATACGGCTTCAACGTTTCCTTTTCAGTCGCGGATTTTCCGGCAGAAAAAGAACCTGGAGTACCTAGTTTCGAAAGGCCCGATCCTCGTCGGCAATGACGTCTGGATCGGAGCCCGCGCGATCATCCTTTCAGGCGTGACCATCGGCGACGGAGCCGTTATTGCCGCCGGCAGCGTCGTGACCAGGGACGTTGCGCCATATACGCTTGTCGGCGGCAATCCAGCCAAGGTGATCAAGCGCCGGTTCTCCGACGAGACGATTGCTGCACTGCTTGAAATCCAGTGGTGGAAGTGGCCCATGGCGCGGCTCAAAAAGGAGCGCGCCGCCTTCGACCTGTCTGCAGAGGTTTTCACCAAGCACTATGCGGCCCACCAAAATTCAAAGCGGGTGTAAACTTGACTGCGAAGGCTCGACGCTCGGCCGAAGCCAGAGGTTGTGGGGTGCTGCGTATGGTTTGGAAGCCAGCTGGATGCGCGGCATTCAGCCAAGGATGAGACCCGCCACCAGAACCGTGAGGATAAGCGACACCGGAACAGCAAGCAGGCAGCACGCCTCTAAAGTGTTGATTTGCCAAGAGTTCATCGAGCGCTTTCCCATGTTGATTTCCTATCTAAACGGGCAGACCGGGACGGCAGTTCCATGGAAAATGTCAGGGCGTCATTCGCGCCGCTATCGTGCTGATTGGCGCGAAGCCGCATTCCGAGTTATCCAGCGGGCACGCGCCAGATGCGTCGCCCAAGCCCGGAATGCCCTCTCTGGCTCCTGCTCGGGGTCAATGTGCAGAACGATGCGGGCGACCTCACGCCAATCGGCCCCGTCCGCCGAAGCATCGAGCAACCGGATATAAGTAAGCATATGGTCCTCGTCATAGCCGGTCAGCACCGAAGACGTCGGCGCGACGTCTGCGAAATGAGGGTCTAGCAGCGGCTTTAACATTGCGATCTACCAGCAATGGCGCACCGTAACAGGCCATGGGGAAGCCTGCGCCCTTCAATTGGAGGACGCGGGCCGATCGAGGTTCGCTGCGTCGCCGCCCTCCGCACTCCGCGCCCTCTCGGGCGGCGAAGTTCAGGCCGCTCCCCGGTGATCAACGGCGCCTTGGTCGACCGACGCGGGCATCACGCCAGTTGCCTGCTACCCACGCGGCCTCCGCATCAGCATCATCCCGTAATGCACCGCCAGCAAATCCAGCCCGACCTTGAGCAGCTTCGCCACAACGTCCCGCGGCTCGGCGTTCTGTTCGGCCAGGCTCTTCACCGTTTCGCCATGGCAGCAGACTTTTTGCACCACGCCCGAAACCTCCCAATGCGAAAGCGCCCTGGTGGCGTCGGCATAGGCGCGGCCGGCGGACAGGATGCGGTCGGCAACGCCGCCGCCGATGCGCCCGCCATCGACGCGCTCGGTCAGCGCCGTCGGCTTGACGCCGTCCTGTGCCGAGACGCGAAAATCCTCGCGGTAGCGCATGCCCGCCTCGCGCTGCTGGCGCGACAGCGAGGTGATGCCGGTCAGCGGATCGACATTGCGCACGCGCACAATGCCGCCGGGCGGGCCGTCGTTGGAAACCTCATAGACACGCCTCGCCTCCAGCGTGCCGACTGCGAGCCGTTTGCGGCCGAAGGCGTCGTCCTTCAGCGCGAAATCATGGCCGACCTCCTTGCGAATGCGCACCTGCTCGGCCTCGCCCTTGGCTAGTTTGGGCGGCTTGGGTTTAGCCTTCTGGGCGGTCTTCCTGCTCATCGGTGGCTCCTCGTTTCATTTGCTGTCTTCGCAGAACCTGGTTCCTCTCCTCACCTCGTAGGGCGAGGAACTCAGATTGCCGTCCGTTCGGCGATCAGCTCACGCCGCATCCGCCAGAACCGTGCGGCGGTGGTCGCAGAAGCGCGCCGCGTGATAGGCGCAGTAGCTTTTCAGCGGCCGCGTGCGCAGGCCGCAGCACAGCATGTCCAGTCCCGGCCGGCTGCCCGGCGCGACGTTTTCGGGGTCTTCCTCCAGCGTCAGATCGAGCGGCGCGCGGCAGCGGTTGAACAGGCAGTCGATGAAGCGCATGGCCGCGACATGCGGCTGGCGCCCTACGGCAGTGGGGTGCGGCGCCGGCACCTTGACGGCCTCGCTATCGGGCCCGTGGATCTCGTGCACGAACTGGCGCTGCGGCAGCCAGACCGGCGGCGCCAGCCTGGCCGGCGTCACATGCCTCGCAGGCCCGCTCTGCTTAACCAGCTTTGCTTGCCCAGGCAGCTTTGCTTGCCCAGGCAGCTCCGCTTGCCCAGGCAGCTTTGCTTGCCCAGGCGATCCGGCCGGCTTTGCGGATTTGTCCGGCCTGACAAGCTTTGCCGGGTTTTTTCTAGGCCGGCCGCCGGACCTGCCCTGGGGATTGGCAAAGCCGATGGCGCGCAAGTCGGCGTTGCGGTGGACGACGCCGATGATCGCGTTGCGCGACGCCGGGCCGCCGCGCAGCGCGCTCAGCCGGTCGGCGATCCTGGCGGCGGACAATCCGTCCTTCAGCCAGCGGGCGATGCTTTGCAATTCTGTGTCGGTATAGGCGGGCATGGTGTTCTTCCGTCTCAAGAGATTGCGTGAATGCCGAAGCTCGTCCCTCTCCCCGTTCACGGGGAGAGGATGCCGGCAGGCAGGTGAGGGGCAGCGCGGCGTGGCCGATTGTCTTTGCCCCAGGTCATTGCCGGCACTGCCCGAGCAGCCCAGCGATGGTGCCGCCCCTCATCCGCCTGCCGGCACCTTCTCCCCGTGAACGGGGAGAAGCGCGATCACCTCCGGCGGCCGAGCTTCGCCTCGGCCGCCTCGCGGGTGGCAGCGGAAACCGCCCTGCCCGTCTGCCGGTCGAAGACGATGACCGTGCCGTCCTCGGTGCGGATGCACGAAAGGCCGCATGACACGCGCCGAAATTCGTGGCCGGAGCCGTGAGGGGAACGGCTCCGGCCGTTCCGGTCGCCACCGGTGACGGCAGGGCGACCGGATCCGAGGCGCGAGCCTCGGGCTTCGTCCCGGCCGGGGAGGAGGACAGCCGGGACGGATGGGAAAGCGAGATGAGGCATGGCTTGCGCATGGGTCGTATATAAGCATAACTCAAAAAATTATGCAAGCCATTCTTTCATGGACGAAATCGATTCTTATGTTTCAGATGGCGCCATGGCGAAAACCTCATTGTCGATCAAGGTCGGGGCGGCGATCCGCAAGGCGCGCAAGCAGCGTGGCCTGGTGATGCGCCACATTGCCGAGCACAACGACACCGACGTCGCCGCCGTCGGCAATTGGGAAACCGGCCGCAACCTGCCCAAGACCGAGAACCTCTTGAAGACCGCCGCCTTCCTGCGCGTCGACCCAGTGGCGCTCGGCAAGGGCGAGGTCGTCTTCCTCGACGACGCCGACAATGTCTCCGACGCAGAGATCGTCACCGACGCCGCTCCCCTGCCCGCCGGCCCGATGGACATCGAGCTTCTGGGCGCTGCGGTCGGCGGCGACGACGGCGACTTCACCTTTAACGGCGAGGTCGCCGGCTATGTCCAGCGCCCGCCCGGCATCGCCCATTTGCGCAAAGTGTTCGCGCTGCATGTGCTCTCCGACTCGATGGTGCCGCGCTACGAGCCCGGCGAGATGCTCTATTGCGGCGGCCGCGACGCCGTGCCCGGCGACCATGTGGTGATCGAGATGTTCCCCGAGGAGAACGAGCGCAACGGCAAGGCCTTCATCAAGAAGCTGGTCAAGCGCACCGCCGCCGAGCTGGTCGTCGAGCAGTACAATCCGCCGAAGACGCTGACCTTCAACCGCTACGCGATCAAGGCCGTCTTCCGCGTCATCCCGCTCAAGGAGCTGCTGGGGTATTAGGGCGGCGGGGCGCGCTCCCTTCTCCCCCTGTGGGAGAAGGTGGATCGGCGCGCCACTCAAGCCCGCCTGGATCTCTCCAGCGGAACCTCGCGATCGCTGAGCATCCGCGCCTCGGCGCGGCGCTGCTGCTGCTCGTCGATGAATGCCGCCTGGATCGAGACCGCCGCACCCGGCAGGCCATCGGCGCGGCAGGCCGAGCAAATGAGGCGCCCCGAAAGGGACGCCAGCGGCGTCTGCCCGGTTATCCCGAAGCGCTTCAGCTCAGCCGGCTTCCACCATCTGCTGCGGCCGCAATCGATACACTCGACCGCAATCGAGACGACCTCGGCGATCGTCGCTTCCTTGCCCGGCAATGCCATCGCCCCTAGTGCCTCCGTTCCTGTTTTGTTCACAACAGTATGGGTTTTTCCCGAAGAGTCGAGTCGGTTCCGCTCGAACCCACGCAAAAGTTTAACTTGTGCCAATTTTCGAGTTATGCTTATATCGCTCGTGCCGACGGATAATAGCGCCGCGGACGACACGGATGGGCAGCAGGTCCGGGCATCCGTCGCGGCCGCCGCCAGCTGAGGAAACCAGGATGGACGCCCTCTCCGCTCAATTCGCCCGCGATTGCGGCTATACCGGCGACAGCCCGGCCATGCTGGCGGCCTTGGCGGCCATCCGCCTCGACGGCATAGGCAAGGCCCGCCTAGGCCATGACCAGCGCAAGGCGACGGTCGACCGGCTGAAGCACGGCGAGGCACTGTTCCTGGCGGCGATCCGGCCGGCGCAGTCGGCCGAGGAGGCGCTCGAGGATGCCGCCCGTTTCATTGCTTGTTATCGCAACATGCCGCGCTGGCGCCAGGAAAGACGCGGCGCCGATCTCGCCCGCGCCAGGCAGCAGCGGCTCCTGGCACGCTTCTTCCGCCGTTTTGGCCACCGCCTCTGGGCACAGCAGGCGGCGTATGCCGGATGTCGCCGAGGCCGTCCGCCACCAATGGCTGGACCGCTCTTGCCGTCGTCAAGCCCGCGCCGTATGTCACCCCCCCGATGAGCGAGATTGAGTTCCGTCGCGCGCAAGCGCCCGACCTGCCGGCGATTGTCGCATTGCTTGCCGACGATGCGCTCGGCGCGGGCCGGGAAGACCCATCGACGCCGCTCGCGCCGTCCTATGCAGATGCCTTCAGGGCAATCGATGCCGATCCCAACCAGCTGCTGGCGGTGGTTGTCGAAGCCGGGCAAGTCGTCGGAACGCTGCAGCTCAGCTTCATTCCGGGCATTTCGAGGAAAGGCGCCTGGCGTGGCCAGATCGAAGGCGTTCGCGTCGCCCGGCACCGGCGGTCCGGCGGCATCGGCAAGCTGATGATCGAATGGGCGGTCGAAATGTGCCGTTCGCGCAATTGCAGCTTCGTCCAGCTCACGACGGACAAGAGCCGACGGAAGGCGCACGCTTTCTACGAGCGCCTCGGCTTCACCGCCAGCCATCTCGGCTACAAGATGGCGCTGTAGGGCGCTGCACCCGTTATCGGGGCAATCGCTTCAGCAAAAGCTAGCGCTCGGCCCGCCAATTGTCGAAGTTTGCCCTGCCCTGCCTGCTGGGCACCTCAAAGATTCCGGAGTAGGCGCCGTCGGCGAAGCTGCCGATCTCCCCCCTTGCGGGGGAGATTGGATGTCGCTTCGGCTTTCGCCAACCACCAACGCTGGAACGCAGGCAGACAAGCGGCAGCGCAAACCTGAAGCGATTGCCTTCCGCGCTCCTTGACAATCCGCCCTATTTGTTCTCTTTATGTTCCACATAAACCACCCTCAAGACGATGCGGCGTTCGAACCGCCGCGGGCGAACGGGCCGGATGGAAGCCAACATCCTCCACGCGGATCTGGACGCCTTCTATGCCTCGGTCGAGCAGTTGCTCGATCCGGCCCTGCGCGGCAAGCCGATCGCCGTCGGCGGCGGGGTCGTGCTGGCCGCCTCCTACGAGGCCAAGGCTTTCGGCGTGCGTGGCGGCATGCCGGGGCGGCGCGCGCGGGAACTCTGCCCCGGGCTGATTTTCGTCGGCGGCCATTTCAAGGACTACCAGCGGCTGGGCGATGCGGCTATTCAAGTGCTCGGCGATTTCACGCCTGTGGTCGAGCGGATTTCCATCGACGAGGCCTTTGCCGACGTCACCGGCTGCACCCATCTGTTCGGCCCGCCGGCCGAGATCGCCGGCACGATCCGCCGCCGCGTGCGCGCCGAGCTCGGCCTGTCGATCTCGGTCGGCGTGGCGCGCACCAAGCATCTGGCCAAGATCGCCTCGCAAGTGGCCAAGCCCGACGGGCTGGTGGTGGTCGATCCTCACCACGAGCTGGAGTTCCTGCACGATCTGCCGGTCGAGCTGATGTGGGGCGTCGGGCCGGTGACCAGGGAGCGGCTGGCCGGCATCGGCGTCAACACCATCGGCGAGCTGGCGAAAATCAACGGTGGGTCGCTGGAGCGCCTGCTCGGTCCGGCAGCAGGCGAAAAGCTCAACGCGCTGGCTTGGAACCGCGATCCGCGCAAGCTTGAGACGCAGCGCCGGGCGCGATCGGCCGGCGCGCAATCGGCGCTCGGCAGAAAACCGGCCGAGGCAGAAATCTTCGTGCCCGCGTTGCTGCACCTGGCCGACAGGGTCGCCACTAGGCTGCGGGCAAAATCGCGGCCCGGCCGCACGGTGACGGTCCGCGTCCGCTTCGCCGATCTGCGCTCGGTGACGCGGTCGATCACGCTCGACCAGCCGATTTCGGCAACCGCCATGCTGGCCGAGATCGCCGAGGCGCTGGTGCGCAAGGTGCTTGTCGATCATCCGCACGAAAAGACCATCTCGCTGCTGGCGATCGCGGTCTCGCATCTAGAGAAGCAGCCGGGCTTGCAGCTGGAACTGCCGCTCGGCCTCGACGACGACCGCCGCCGCCCCGGCACCACGAAAGGTGCCGCGCGCTGGACCGCCGACCGCGCCATCGACAAAATCCGCGACCGCTTCGGCTGGGAAGCGGTCGGCTATGCCTCGGTCGCGCTCGGCCCGCAGCGGTCGGTTCCCGACGCGTTTCGCGAGCTGGCCGAAAAGGAATTGTGAGCCGGCTTGAAGAGGCTAGCCCAGCCGAGCCAACGGCGACACCGCAGGTCCATTCAAAGCCGTGCCGTCGATAGCGAAATGCGAACCATGGCAAGGGCAGTCCCAGCAGCGCTCGAGGGAGTTCCAGTGGACATGGCAGCCGACATGCGTGCATGCGGCCGAGCGCTTGTAGAGCGTGCCGTCGTCATCGCGAAACGCGGCGATTTTGCTGAGCCCTTCGCGAACGATGGCACCTTCTCCCGGTCGCAGCTTGTCGGCGGAATCAATTTCGCCAGGCGCGACATACTCGGCAAAACTCTTGATCGCAGTCGCATTCTCCGCCAGGTAATCGCCGATCGCGCCTGCCGTCTTGCGAGACGGCTCGTAAAGTTCGCGCCAGGGGCTTTCCCCCTTCAGAATCAGGTCGGAGATCAACAGGCCGGCGACGACGCCATGGGTGATGCCCTGGCCGGAATCCCCAGTCGCCACAAAGACACGCTGGTTGCCAGGATTGCGGCCGATGAACCCCGCATAATCGACGGTCTCCATCACCTGCCCGGACCACCGGTTCGTTTCCACGCCGATATCGGGCACCAGCCTTCTAGTCCAGGCTATCAGGGCCGCGAAGCGGTCGCCGGCATCGTCGGCCTGCCCTGTTTTGTGGTCTTCACCTCCGACGATCAGGAAGTCGGTACGGCCTTCGCCAGGCTGAAGCCGAACGTAGTGATAAGGGTCCTCAGTATCCCAATACAGCGCATCCGGTAGGGTATCGCGCGCGATCTCGAACGACATCGCGTAGGTCCGATAGGGCGCCTGCTTGGTATGGAGGGCGACCCGGTCGTTGATCGGCGAGTTGGTGGCGACAACGGCCGATTTGGCAGACACGGTTAAGCCCGAAACCGTGGATACGCGCACGCCGCCGTCAGTCTCTTCGACGTTTTCCACAATGGTATCGGCATAAAGCGCGCTGCCGCGCGCGCGGATGCCTGCGGCCAGCCCGCAGAGATATTTGAGCGGGTGGAAGGTCGCCTGATTGGCGTATCGAAGGGCCTGCGTATCCGAAAAGCCCGCAAACGGCACGCCCCTGATCTTCTCGACGTCGACCCCGATTTTCAGAGCGGCGTCCAGCTCGCGCTCGATATCGGATTCTCGGCCGCCGGAAGCCGGAAAGAGAAAGCCGTAGAGGCGTCGGAAATCGCACGCGATACTCTCCGTCTCCTGGATTGATTGGATGCGGTCGATAGCGGCCGATTGGCTTTGATAAAAAATCCGCGCCAGGTCCTCACCGCGCAATTTGATCAGTTCCGAAAAATAGTCGTCGCAGACGGATGACAGGTGCGCAGTGGTGCGAGCCGTCATGCCACTGCCAATCCGGCCGCGATCGACGACAGCTACCTTTTGCCCGGCGGCGGCCAGTTCGTACGCGACCGACAGGCCGGCAATTCCAGACCCGACGACGACGACATCGACCTGTTCGCTCTGCCCGAGCGGGACCGCATCGGGCGCTACTTCGGTCGCCGCCCAGAGGGCTACGGTCCTTTCGTCGCTCACATTCATCGGCGGAACCTCCCATCCATGACATTCGGTAAACGGGCGCGAGGATTCAAAGTTCCTCCGCAGCTTTGAATGCCGGCATAATGCTCAGTTTCGTCAGACCGCAGATGGAAAGCTCGCTCCACCACCTCTGCGGGGTTGAACCTTGCACGTGCCGGATGGGCCGGTCGCCGCGAATCGGGATAGGCGGGGCAGTGCTCCCAACCTGGCCTAGTGGTAGCTATGCGGTTCGGCCGGGTGGTGCGACGCACTTTGCATCAGAAGCGATTGGTCGTCGCTTCCTTCATTCGATGCGGCCCTGGTCGTCAGACCAAAAGCGTTGCGCTGCCCCAGGCGATCAGGGCGATGCCGGCCACCCGGCCGACCCATTGGCCGGCAGGAAACACCTTTTCGACCAGCACCAGAATGGCGAGCCCGGCAACCCACACCAGGTTCATTACGCCACCCACGAACAACAACGCCATCAGCATCCAGCAGCATCCGACACAGAACGCCCCGTGCAGGGCGCCCAAACGCAGCGCGCCAAGCGTGTGGGGGCGCCAGTGGCGGGAAAGGAACGCCGTCGGCGTCCGGCAATGCGACAGGCAGGCGTTCTTGAGCGCCGAGAGCTGATACAGGCCCGCGGCGATCAGGACGATGCCTGAAAGCCAGCGGCTCTGCGAACTCATCATCGTCGCTGAAACGAATGCCTCGCGTTCGAGCAGCCAGTGCAGCGCGGCTGCCGCGACGGAGAACCCCAGCCAGACCATGAGGTAGCCTGCCATGAATACGCCGGTGGGCGCGAGCTTGTCCTGGATCTGGCCCTGTGCGAGCGCATGGCGATGCACGCGCGCATAGAGCAGGATCGTCGGCGCCGCACTCGGAGACATCATGGCGACCATCATGACCCACCACATGGCGATCATCAGCGCCCAGATCGCGGCCCCCCAGACCCGCGGTTCCGTCGCCATGTCCATGCCGGACATATCCATGCCGGGCATGTCCATGCCGGGCATGTCCATGCCAGACATATCCATGCCAGACATATCGGAGGTCATGTCGGGGGTTTTCTGGTGGGGGAAAAGCGCGAGCCTCGTCATCTCCCACGCATTCATGCCGAGCCCTGCCCCGGCGACGATATAAAGCCAGGCCAGCAGGCACAGCGCCACCACTCCCGCAATCGTGATGACGCGGTCGCGTCTGAGCAGGCGTTCCAGTGGCGACGCGCCGTCCATGCGGCGCGTCAGGCTCGCACCACCCCGTGATTGTTGAGATGCAGCCGCGCGAACTGGCCGTAACTGTCCTTCGTGCTCACCTGAACCGGTCCGCTGGTTGTGCTCGAGGCACTGCCGATCTCGGCGACCGCATATTCGAAGCCGTTCGGCAACACGATCTGAGCCCGCGAGTCCGCGCCCGTCACCTTGTTGCGGATCGGTTCGCCGACGGTTTCGATATAATCCTTGACGAAGATGCGGCCCCTGCGACCGTCGATATCGAGGTCGAGATCGATCTTGGTGAAAACCGGCTCATTCATTTTTGTCACGGTTGAGGCGTAGACGGCGAACATCGTCGCGAACGGATCGGTGTCCTGGCCGGTCATGATGCGCAGCAGCGCGTTACGCTGCCGGTCGGTTGCGCTCTCGTCGACGAAAGCGATGGCTTCGCCATTGCCTTCGTGGATGGCGCCAGGCCATTTGAAGATCGCAGCGATCCGGAGGCCGTCGAGAGCGGTCTCGCCATGATGGCCTTCATCGATCTGGATGCCCGCCACCGCATGGCAATGGCCCTTATCGGGCAGCGCATTGAATTGACAGTTGCAGCCATATTCGCAGGTGCAACTGACGAGTTCACGTCCCTTGATTTCCCAAGACGTCATGCTGTCCTCCCTCATCTCGAAATATTAGACCATCATCATACACCTGCGCCGGCCGCGCCGCCATCCTGTCGCGCCAAGAGTGATCGCGACAAGAGACGGCAGCCCAACGCGGTTTCTCGCCGAAACTGGGTGAACATCCGTCCTGGAGATGGCGCGGCCGGTATCGGAACGGCAGAAATCGGGTCGGAACGGGCCTTTCCGACCGCACCCGCGAAGGTCCGGAAATGACCCGGAAGCGGGCGTTCGGTTGCGATCCGAGCAGCAACGATTTTGGCAGGAAATCGGTCTCGAATGCTGCAATCATCATCATGTCCCGTCCAGGTTGTGGACACGTCCTTCTCAAAGGCGCACTCTTAGCGTGCGAAACGCGAGCTAGTGTTTCGTCCAATGCTTCACATGCTTGACTTGCGTCGGTGATTGTCTGACCTGTCCGCATACTTCCGGGTGGGCAGACCTCACATTGTGTCGCCTATCCGTGATCAGGCTACGGCCTAAGGCACGTTGCAGCCCGTTCCGGATCAACTGGGAGGTAAACAACATGCCTGATTTTCAGCGCAGAGAACTTCTTGTTCAAGGAAGCGCGGCTCTTGCCGCAATTGCCGCTCTCTATACCTCGCGTCGGGCTTACGCTTTTCCAACACGGCCGAGCGAGGAAGTTATCCCGTGGCTGGATCAGCCGACCGAAAATCCCGATCCGGTAGGTATCCAGAAGCAGCTTGTCTGGGAGGATTTGAATAGCTGGATAACTCCAAACGACAAGTTCTTCAGCATCTCGCATTTCAACCGACCAACGATCGACGAGAAGACATGGTCGATGGAGATCGGCGGCCTGGTCAAGAAGCCCTTGAAATTGACACTCGCCGACGTCAAGGCGCGGCCGCGGCAGGAGGTCGTTTTCACCGTGGAATGCTCGGGCAATCACGGTTTTCCCTTTTTCACCGGCGGCATCGGCAATGCCCGCTGGGCTGGGACGCCGCTCGCCCCGATCCTCGAGGAAGCCGGCGTTCTGGAGAAGGGCATCGAGGTCGTCTTTTTCGGTACTGACACAGGCGAGGTCGCAATACGCGACGTCAAGATGCAGCAGAACTTCGCGCGCAGCATGTCGCTCGCCGACGCGATGAACCCCGACAATCTCCTCTGCTATGAAATGAACGGAGCTGCCTTGCCGGCGCCCAATGGCTTCCCGGTGCGGCTGATTGCTCCGGGCTGGTACGGGATCGCCAACGTCAAGTGGCTGGAGCGCATCGAGGTTCGCGACACCCGCTTCATGAGCCTTCTGATGGCCCGTGACTATGTCACCATCCGGGAGGAAGACCACAACGGCGAGACCGTATGGGTCGAGACTTCGGTCGGGCGAGCGCTGATAAAGTCCGCGCCTGCGAAGGTTACCCGGAAAGACTCGGATTACTCCATCATTGGAGCGGCCTGGGGGGCGCCGATCGACCGGGTCGAAGTGCAAATCGATCAAGGGCCCTGGGCACCAGCGACCATTGACCACAGTGAGGAGGCCGAGCACGCCTGGAAGATCTGGTCCCTGGCTTGGGCAAATCCCGCTCCTGGAGAACACACGGTGACCTCGCGCGCGGTCAGCACCACGGGACAAATTCAACCGGCAATGGACGATCCCTTGATTGCCAAGAAACACACATACTGGGAAAGCAATGGCCAGGTGACGCGCCGCGTGCGTGTCGACTAAGAGCATTTTGCAGCCAAATGGAATCATTTGGCGTCCGCATAAATGCGGCAAAACAGATAGTTGGAGCGAGTTGCCGGTTCCATGAGAACCGGCACCGCTCTAAGAATTTGCTGCCATGTGGCAATTGCGCTTGGGTCACTGACGGGGTGTGGGCCGTAGATCCTCTTCGCGACGATACCGCTCCCCGAAATCGGCAGCGGAGCCCTTCAGCTTGGCCGCGGACGAACAACGAGGCGACTAGCTTCAAGGGGAAGCGTCACGATGGCCAAGTGAAGGATGAGCGCGAGCATTTCACGATCTGCCCGGTGTGTGGACAAGAGATCGACATGCGCGACCTTGGCGAGGCGCTTCACCACGCCATGCCAAGCCATAAGCCTTTGAAGTATCCCGACTAGAGGACGGCGGGGCCGTCAGAATTGGCTTTCCTTCCAGTCCGGGAAACGGTGTTGGCAGAGCTTATAGGCAGCGAGCATGCCAGGGCGCGACTGCCCGCGACCCTCATGAACAAGGCACTCTTGATACGTACTGTCGCGGCTCCATAGGAACATAGCGACAGCACCGGCGACGAACGCCAATGCCAACACAGCCGAAGTTTTGAGATTGAACGCCATCCGAGCTGCCCCTCATCCATTGCGGCGTGAGATCACGAAGTTAATAACAGCAAGCCACACCAGCCCTCCAATAGCGGATGCCTGCCAGAGGGGAAGACTGACGTTGCCGATAGACAGCCGTATTAAGCCCAGCGCTGGGACCAGGACGCCAAAGAAAAATCCTACGAAAAATACGATGCCGACGGCGATTAGGACAAAGTCAGTGGGAGACCTTCGCCAATCAGCGTTGAAATCCCGTCGATATTGAAAATTGGTCAGATAACGGTAGGCCACAAACAGCAACGCACCCGTTATCAGAAAACCTATGAGGAACACCATCGATCAATGCCCCGCTCAAAGCTAGTAAGTCGCTTTTTTAGGACGAACACGGCCTGTTGGACGAATTTGATTGATTTGGGCAAGCGTCTTGGGACCTAGCCCAGAGTACCGTCGTGCCCGCTCTGCAAGTGCGCCGGGAGAGATGCATAATAGTATTCGGACTAAAGCATACTTACTCACACGAGTGTCCTTCAAGTCAGAGAACAGCGCGGCAAACAGAGAATCTGCATGCGGTTCCAGCTGAACCAGCAATTTGTGCAGATCATCTAGTCCACTCAGTTGCATACCAAGAACCATTTTCAACAAGAGAGAAGCCGAGTCTTCTTTGTTGGATTGGCTGGAAAACATTACCAATCTTGCCCCACGTTCCTGTGCTTTTGGAACCAGTGCCGATACGGTCACAGAATTGTCGACAAACGCTATCAGCGAATCGCGATCAATTTGCTCAACGTACTTCCCCTCCGAAGCTTTCTGTTCGTAGGATGCGCGCAAAGCTTTGATCTTCAATTCAACGTCCGATAAATCCTCGTCGGCTCCCTCGAGTTGCGCCCCAATCCTAAATAGCTTGCGCTTTATTGGGAGAGGTATCTCTGCCGAACTGTTATATCGAAATCGTCTGTCAAGAACTGCCCACGCGTGCTGCAACACGGTTCGCACTTGAATCTCGGCCTTCAGACCAGAAAACTGCCTATTTTCAGGCAATCGACGACGCACCTTATCGTAGGAAATAATGTAGTGGATTGACAGGTAGCCAAACCTGTCCGGAGCGTTCGCGGCGCGTTTGTTGACGCTATTCTTTCTATCTAGAGAAAAATTATTCTCCAGTATTTTGCAAATCTGAGACACGTCATTCTCATAATATCCTATAATCCTAATGCCGGACAAGTCGGTAATATTCGAAAGCCGTTTGTACTTATTCTGCTTATCTTCGCGCGTTATCTTATCCATAAAGCTCTCTTTTGTTTTGGTTCGAGCTTCAATTCTGAGATATTCGATGTTGGCTGCATCAAGAAGCGTTCGGAGAACATTCTCTATATTTAAAGTAAAGGATTCATATAGCGAAAACCGGTCGGCGTATTCAGCTTCGAGATCCGTACTCGTCGATTCCATTTTTCTAATGCCCCCACAGCGCCATCGCCGCGACAATATACGAGACGGCGAGCATTGCGTAGGCGATTTGCAGGAGGGTCATGGGTCATCCTCTATGTTGCGAATGACCTCTCATTTATCCCAGGAGGGCGGGGCAAGTCCGACCCGATGCGGGTCGAATCCGACCTGAAATGGTGCGAATCTGTACCGGACATCAGTGCCCTCCCATACCGAAGAACGCGATGAGGTAGCCAACGAAGGCAATGAACGCGCCAGCAGCGAGGCAGAGATAAGCAATTTGGAGGATGGTCATCGATGCGAATCCTTTCGCAGATTTCAGATGACCAACTACATATGCCCATCGTTCCGAGAACAAATCAGGAAACGCCTTCGTCCCCGAGAAATCGACTTTGGTACCCGCAATTCACAGCTAGGATTCTTCTTGTGAAATGTGCCTGTTGACTAGTTCAGCTTCCCTGCGCGCATCATAGCGCGGGCGATCGCGATCTGCGCCTCGACCTTGGCGTTTTCCTTTTGGGTGATGTTGTCAGCAGCGATCAGGCGCCGTAACGAGCGCATGATCTCACCACGCGTCCAGCCAGCCTCTAGCATGCAATCGACGATCGCCTGAAAGCCTGGCTCCATTGCCTCCTGGCAATCGATCTCGCGGTCGGCATAAGTCGCCCTGTCGTCTTGGCGGGGTAATCATTAGTTGGCTTGCACGGCGTATTTGGGCATTGCCACCAGCACGGCCTCGACCTGGCCGCGCACGTGCTTGGTCAGCTCGATTGCAGCCTGCCTGTTCTCGATGAAGGCGCCGATCAACTGTGCGCTCATCATCGTGTTTGCCCCAGACGGCGGCCGACGGCGATAGGGTGTTGAGCTGCTTCGCCATCTTCTTCATCGCACGTTCGATCTGCGGCATCTGCTGTTAGATTTCCGCGTCGCCGTGTCGCCTTCGCGCGCCATCTCCGCACCATTTCCAGCCCTGCCCTCACCCCTCCACCGCGCTGATCTCCGCATCGACCAGACACCAGGACGCGTAGCGGAAATCGCGGATCTGGACGACCTGCTCGTCCCGCCATTCGACCAGCATGAAGCCGCGCACGGCGCCGTCCGGCTCCCCAGGATTGCGGATCAGGATCGCCGGCCTTCCGTCGACGAAGCCCAGCGACAGCGCCCAATCGGTCACGCGGTCGTAATTGCCGAAATAGGTCGATACCTCCGCCTTGCCGCGCATGCGGGTGCAGTTGACGAGGGGCGCCGTCCCGCAGCCTTCGCAACAAAAAAATTCCGATTTTCGAACTGACCGAAAAGGAACCGAAATCGTGAGCCGGCTTGGCCGGGCGGTGCAATGCCGAAGCCCACTTTGCGCCAGAAGCGGACCTTGCCAGCGACGCCGGGACGGTCAAGTCACGGCCCCAAAAGAGGCGCTGGCGAAGGAGCCATCCCTGCATTGGTCGACAAGGTGAGCGCTGTAGAAGGCGACGATCCGGGTGCGGGCGCGAAGCCTGCTACCCGGGCTTGTGACAAAGTCGATCGAGCACGTCGCGAAGCGCAGTCGCGGCTTCCTCTCGCTCCCCAGCAGACATCAACTCGGGTTCAGCTTCTAGTCTGAGATGCGGCAGCTCGGTTCGAACGGCGCTGCCGGCGGCGACCAGATTGGCCTTCAGATCGAGGACGCGATAGGTGGCGACGGGATAGGCGATGCCCCTGACCTGGACGTGTCCTAGTTCCACGCAGTCGATCGTGTCCTTCACCTGCGCAAACGTCTCATAGGAAATGAGCACGGCACCCGGTGGCGCCTCCTGCTCGAGGCGTGAGGCGAGATTCACGGCGCCGCCGATGATCGTGTAGTCCATCCGGTCTTCGCTGCCAAAGTTGCCGACGGTGCAGTAGTCGGTATGGATGCCGATGCGGCAGCGCAGCGGCGTTTCGATGCCGATGTCACGCCAGATTTCGGCAAGGTCGGTCATCCGCTTCTGCATGGCGAGGGCCATCTCGACGCAGGCGAGCGCGTCCTCCTTGACACCGCGAGTCTCCGGATCGCCGAAAAACATCAAGATCGCGTCACCGACATACTTATCGATCGTCGCGCCGTGATCCGAAGCAATTTTCGACATTTCCGTCAGATAGTGGTTGAGGAGCTGGGTGAGGTCCTCCGACTCCATCTTGTCGGTGGTCTCGGTAAAGCCGGCGATATCCGAGAAGCATATTGTCAGCTTCTTCCGCTGGCTGGCGATCCTGACATCCTGACGGCCGGTGAATATCGAGTTGTACACTTGCGGCGCCAGATACTTGGCCAGCTTGGCTGAGAGCGCCTCGAGCGCTGCGGATTTCTCGGCGAGGTTCTCCTCGCGTTTTTTCAGCTCCGTGATGTCCGAGTAGACGGCGACCGTGCCGCCGCCCGTGATGCGCCGCTCGCCTATCATGATCCATCGTCCATCGGCGCGCCGCTGCACCCAGGGCTCGCCAGGGTTGCGGTGCCGGGAGAGCCGCTCGGCGACCCATTCCTCGAACCGCCCCTCGGCATCCTTGATGTAGCCGCGCTCGGCGGATCGGCGGATGATCTGCTCGAACGTCGTGCCGGGCGCCAGTTCGATCGCAAGGTCGCTGTAGAGCAGCTCGCGATAGCGGCTGTTGCTGAGGACAAGCCGGTCCTCCCCGTCGTAGAGAGCGAACCCTTCGGAGATGCTCTCAATGGCATCGACGAGCCGCTGGCGCGCCTCGGCGACCTCGCGCAGGTTCTTTTCCTCGATCTCGACCGCGGTGTCCCGGAACAGCCTGAGCGCGTCGGCCATGCGCCCGATTTCGTCGCGGCCGGCGGCAGGCAGCGGCGCACGAAGATTGCCGCCGGCGATCGCGAGCATGCCCTGGCTCACGCTTCCCAGACGGGCAAGGAGGCTGCGGTCGACATAGAGCCAGACAATCAGAACCGAGCTCAGGAGGCTGAGAAAGGCGGAGCCGAGGACAACTCCGGTGCCGTAGCGCTGGACGAGCGCGGCCTCGAGACCGGACGCTGTGATCTCGCTGTCTGCCGCTGAGACAAGGCGATCGACGGCAGCGGTGAGACTGCGCGACAGCCTGCTATTCTCGGCCAGAAGCTTTTCGCCATCGGCCAGGACAGCAAACTCGTCCTCCCGCGCCTTCGGGATGCTGTTCTCACCATCGACAAGCGCCTTCAACTCGTCCACCCGCTGCCGGAAGCGGACCCGCAGCCTCTCGTCGATCTCGGTAGAAATCGTCTCGAGAACGGCGAGCGACCGGCGCAGCGGGAACAGGATCAACGTCAGATCGCCCGGTGTCGGCGCGTCTGCCGTCTTGACCAGCGCGTCATTGACAGCCGAGATCTCCTGATGCGCCTTCTGCTGCGGGAGGTAGGCCGCAATCGCCTGGACCACGTCGGCCGCCGTCGCCGCGCCTGGATCCGCCGCGCGCGACGTGTCGGCCGTGACCGCCTGCCATTGCGGGAGCTTGGAGTTCAGAACAAGGATGCCGGGCGCCACAAGACGCTGACCTGCATTTGTGGTGGCGGACAAGCGGCGCAACAGGTCCTCCTTGCGCGCGACCACGCTGAGGCGGGCGGCGACAAGATCGTCGAGAGCGTCGAGATTGCGCCTGAGACCAAGCACTGCCGCCTCGATCTCGGCCACGGCCGCGACGTCGAGCGCCGCACCTTTGAGCGCAGCAAGCAGTTCCTCGAGGCGCGTCATCTCTGCCCCGATCGCAGCCGAGACCTCGTTGTGCCGAGCCTCGCTGGTCGAGGTAAGTATGGCGGGCGCAGTGGCGGCGACCCGCTCGGCCTGGCGCGACAGCTGGAGGGACGCCAGCGCCGACGGCACCCGATCCCTGGTGATGCTGTCGACGACCTCTCCCACCTGGAGGAAGGCGTAAAGAGCGGCCGCCGTGGCGAACACCGCGAAGGTGCTGATACCGAAAAAGGCCAGCAACAGGCGGCCACGTATGCCGAGGCGTTCAACCATCACAGCGACGCATTGATCTGAACGATCGCTCTAACTTGCCCTGCATCAGATGCCTCGACCAGCGCGCCGGCGATTGGCGGATTCTTATTCTGCCGGCACGTACGCTCCACTCCGCCAGACGTACCAAACCCAGCTCTGGGTCGTAAGATCGCCCTTGTCGTCAAAGTCGATACGGCCCAACACAGTCTCGAATTGATTGTTCCGCAGCGACGCAACCACGGCCTGGGGCTCCAGCGAGCCCGCCTTCTCGACCGCCCGCGCCCATACCTGGACGGCGCCATAGCTCAGCAGGGTATAGCCTTCGGGCTCGAAGTTCTCGGAGCGGAACTGCTCGACGACTAGCGCCGCTTCTGGATTTCGACGCGGGTCGGGGACAAAGGTGAAGAGCGTGCCCTCGGCCGCGGGGCCGGCGATGAGGCCGAACTCCTCGGTCGACATGGCATCGCCCGAGACGAGTTGAAGTGCGTATCCGCGATCATGTGCCGCGCGGAGCATGAGGGCGGCTGCGTCATAACGGCCGCCGAGGTACAACACCGCAATATCTGTTGCCTCGAGAGCAGCGATTTCAGACGAATAGTCGGTCTTCCCGGGGTCGTAGGCTTCATAGATCGCTTCGGTCACGCCCCGCTGGTTCAACTGCTTTCTTGTCTCATCGGCAAGACCCTTCCCATAGGTCGTACGGTCGTGAAGTATTGCGATCTTCTTGTCGGCCCAATGATCGGCCAGGTAGTTGCCGGCCACGGTGCCCTGCGCGTCGTCGCGGCCAATGACTCGAAACACATTGGCACGGCCCTGCTCGGTCAGCATCGGGTTGGTGGACGACGGCGAAATCTGCAAGATTCCCGCAGCCTCATAGACCTTCGATGCCGGGATCGACGACTCGGAGCACATGTGCCCGACGACGAACACGACGCCGTCAGCCACCAGCTTTTGGGCGGCCGCCATAGCTTGCTCGGGATCGCAGAAGTCGTCGACTGTGATGAGCCGCACCTGCTGCCCGAGTACGCCGCCCGCTTCATTGACTTCGG
Organism: Mesorhizobium mediterraneum; assembly: GCF_002284565.1. Lineage (GTDB taxonomy): Bacteria > Pseudomonadota > Alphaproteobacteria > Rhizobiales > Rhizobiaceae > Mesorhizobium > Mesorhizobium mediterraneum. Next base: position 207,518 of record NZ_NPKI01000002.1, read on the forward strand.
CCACGGCCATTTCGGCACCGCGCTCCATCTGCCCGCCGACCCAGGCGAGCTGCCCCGTGACCGGGCCCGCCGCCCCGATCAGGACCTCGGCCCCCGCGGGGAGGCTGAACGCGGCTGCAAGCGCGACGATAGCTACGGTGATGATGCGGTGGGTGGATGCACCCCCAAACCGCCGCTTACGCCAATCCGGTCGGCGCGACAGCCCTTTCCGCAGGCGCAGCGTCCTTGGGGGCCGCGATCCCGCCAGCGGCAGACGCAAGAGGCAGCCGCGTATACGGAGGCGCCCAAACATCGCGCCGATGCTTGATCCGAACGATCGTGCTAACCCGGTCTGCATCATTTGTTTCAGCGTGCGCCGGACCCTTACTCGACCGGCACGTACTCTCCACTCCGCCAGACGTACCATACCCAGCTTTGGGTCGTGAGATCGCCCTTGTCGTCAAAGTCGATACGGCCCAACACCGTGTCGAATTGATTGTTGTGCAGCGACGCAATCACGGCCTTCGGCTCCAGCGAGCCTGCCTTCTCGACCGCCTGCGCCCAGGTCTGGGCGGCGCCGTAGCTGTGCAGCGTCCAGGAATCGGGTTCGAAGTTCTCGGCGCGGAACCGCTCAACGACATCAGCCGCTTCCGGATTTCGACGCGGGTCGGGGACAAAGGTGAAGAGCGTGCCCTCGGCGGCAGGGCCGGCAATGAGCGCAAACGCCTCGGTCGCCGTATCGTCACCCGAGATCACCTGAACCGGGTAGCCCCGGTCGCGCGCCGCGCGGACCATGAGCGCGGCCTCGGTATGGTACCCGCCCACATAGAGCACCGCGATATCCGCCGCCTGCAGCGCGACGATCTCAGCGGAGTAGTCGTCTTTCCCGGGAACGTAGGCCTGGTAGATCGCTTCGGTCACGCCCCGCCTGTTCAATTGCTTCCGGGTCTCGTCGGCGAGGCCTTTCCCGTAGGTCGTGTTGTCGTGGAGGATCGCGATCTTCCTGTCGCCCCATTGATCAGCCAGGAAGTCGCCGGCCTCGAGGCCCTGCGCATCGTCGCGACTACAGACGCGGAAGACGGTGGCGCGGCCGTGCTCGGTCAGCATCGGGTTGGTCGAGGATGGCGATATCTGCACAACGCGCGCCGCCTCGTAGACCTTCGAGGCCGGGATCGAGGCTCCGGAGCAGTAGTGCCCGACCACAAATACCACGCCGTCGGCGACCAGCTTCTGGGCTGCCGCTACCGCCTGCTCGGGATCGCAGAAGTCGTCGACCGTGATGAGCCGCAACTGCTGGCCGAGCACCCCACCCGTCGCATTGATGTCGGCCACGGCCGCCTCGGCGCCGCGTTTCAATTGTGTGCCGGTCCACTCGAGCTTTCCCGTCATCGGGCCGGCGACACCGATCAACACCTCCGCCCCCGCAGGGCAGATGAACAACGCCGCGAGCGCGGCGACAGCAATGGTGACCGCGTGGTGCATGACTGCACCCCCAAACTTTAGCTTACGCTAATCCAGCCGGCGCCGACAGTCCTTTCCGCAAGCGCGGATACCTCGGCTGGTTCTGCGGCGCATCCGGCTCTTTTCTGAACGAGCGACCAGGGACCAGGATCGCCATGTGGCCTTGTGCGGTACCTGATGACTGGCTGAAGCGCTGGATTGCTGAGCTCTCAACAAAATCGGTGACTGAGCGGTAGTTCCGGCCTCTCGCGACGAACCGAATTGCCCCGTTTGCAGACCTTCCGGTCTGACCTATGGAGGTCGCCAACGGGTCACAAGCAGAACAGCAGCCCCCTACGGCTCGTCCCTCTCATCGCGCAAATTAGACACAACGCGGCGGTTCTGCGACCTGCAGGCGGTGTCGGGGCAGTCGCGGACGAGCCTGTCCTTACCGTAGCCCTTGGCCCACATACGGTTGCGGTCTATGCCGCCGGCGGCGAGGTAGTCCATCACCGCATCCGCGCGCTGCTGCGACAGCGCCGTTTCACTTGCGCCGGGATCGTCGGCGAAACCCTGCAGCTTGAGCAGCCAGCGCGGATGCTTTGCTAACCAGGCGATCTGGGTGTCGAGGGTGGCCTTGGCGACAGAATCGAGCGCGGCCGAACCTTGCGTGAAATAGGTGCGGCGGCCGACATTGAGGATAAAATCCTCCTCGCTGCCCGGCTGCACGTTCTGGAAGCCGGCAACCTCGGTGTTGGTGATGTCGGGCGTGGAAGGGGCCAGCGTGTTGCTGGTCGAGCAGGATGCGGCCAGCACCATCAGGCCGGCGGCGAGCAGCCGGCGCGTGTTTTCAATCATGCGGTTCATGAGGCGCCAATCATTCGACAGTGGTGGAAGCGGGCGCCTGGTCGGCGATGTGCGGCAGGACCTGCACCGCGGTGCCGATCGGGCAGCGCTGGTAAAGGTCGATGATGTCTTCCGGGAACATGCGGATGCAGCCGCTGGAAGCGTCGGTGCCGATGCTCCATGGCTCCAGCGTGCCATGCAGGCGGTAGCCGGTGTCGGCGCCGTTGCGGTGCAGATAGAGCGCGCGCGGCCCGAGCGGATTGTTGGACGCGCCGCCTGCGACCATGTGCGGTAGGTCCGGCTTGCGCTTACGCATTTCGGGGGGTGGGACCCATTGCGGCCACAGCGCGCGGCGGTCGATCGTCGCGCGGCCGTACCATTTGAAGCCGTCCTTGCCGACGCCGACGCCGTAGCGGATGGCGGTCTTGTTTTCCATGATGACGTAGAGGAAATGGTGGCGGGTATCGACCACGACGGTGCCGACCGGCTCACTGCTGAAATACTTGACGATCTGGCGATGCCATCTCTTGTCGATCTTGGCGAAGTTGGTCTTGCGATAGACAAAATTGTTGTCGCTGGCGGTACCGGCGAAAAAGGATTTTGCCGCCGCGGCTTGAGCAATATTGCTGGTTGCACCCACCGCGACCAGCGCCAGGCCGCCGAGCACGACACCCCTGCGTGATAAAACCATCGGCAATATCCCCCCATGCCAAAAGCCTGGCGGACCATAGTTGAGAATTACTTCGCCTCAAAGTGGAAAATGCTGCGTTGCTTCAGTCTGCCGTGCCGGAAGCGGAACGTCCGCTTTCGGGATGATGGGGCTGGAAAAGCCGACCTTTTCATCCAGGGTGGTGCCGACCGCATTGCGCCAGAAGCAGCGGGATGGGTCGGACGCGCGTCAGTGGCCCTGCGGCAGGAGAGCTGGGGCGTCGCGCGAGCCATAGTCTCAAGAGGCGTGATCTGTGGTATCATAGGTCGGTAAGACCGGAGGCGCCGGTCCTGCCTGCCTCTGGCCTGCGGCTTGCGAGTCGTGAATCTTTACTGAGGCTCAACATGGAGCGGAAGCTCGCTGCCATCCTTGCCATCGATGTTGTCGGGTACTCGGCGCTCATGGAGGCGGATGAAGCGGGCACCTTCGACCGGCTGAAACGTGGCCGCAAAGAGCTGTTCGAGCCGGAAATCGCGACGCGACACGGGCGAATCTTCAAGCTGATGGGAGACGGCCTGCTGGCGGAGTTCGGCAGCGTGGTGGATGCGGTCGAATGCGCGGTCACGCTTCAGCGCGGCATGGCGGAGCGTAACGCGAGCGTCGCCGAAGACCAGCGCTTCGAAGTCCGGATCGGAATCAACCTTGGAGAAGTGATCGTCGAAGGGGACGATCGCTATGGCGAGGGCGTGAACGTGGCGTCGCGTCTCCAACAACTCGCCGAGCCCGGTGGCATCTGCGTTTCGGAGAAGGTGTCCAAGGAGGTCAGGCAGAAGCTGGCGTTTGCGTTCGAGCCCATGGGCGAGCAGCGGGTGAAGAATATAGCCGAGCCGATATACTGCTATCGCGTGAACCTGCACGTTCCGAGAGCCGCTCCGGTCGGCCGACTGGCATCGCTCGAATTGCCCGACAAGCCCTCGATCGCGGTCTTGCCTTTCACCAACATGAGCAACGATCCGGAGCAGGAAACCTTTGTCGACGGCTTGACCGAAGACCTGATCACCGACCTGTCTCGCTCAGCCGGCCTCTTCGTCATCGCGCGCAACTCAACCTTTGCTTACAAGGGGCGGTCGGTCGATGTGCGTTTGACCGCGCGTGATCTTGGGGTGCGCTATGTGGTTGAAGGCAGCGCCCGGCGCGCCGCGGCGCGCGTGCGCATCAATGCGCAGCTGATCGACGCGATCGGCGGCGATCATATCTGGGCCGAGCGCTACGACAGCAGCCTCGAGGACATCTTTGCAGTGCAGGACGAGGTCACGGCCAAGATCGTCGAAGCCCTTGTCGGCCGATTGGCCGGACAGCCGGCGCGTAAACGGCCGACGAGTCTCGAAGCCTATGATCTTTGCGTGCGAGCCCGCGGCGTCAGTTTTCAGACCGGGTTAGGCGCGCGGGAAGCGCGCATGCTCCTGGAAAAGGCGATCGGACTCGATCCCGACTATGCCGAGGCACATAGCTTGCTGGCCCTCAATCTTTGGCTCGGCTGGCTGTTCTGGAACGAGCCGAAGCAAACCAACCAGCCTCGCGCGCTGGCGGAAGCGCAGCGGGCTGTGGCGCTCGACCCTAACGATGCGGGAAACCGCTGGGGGCTGGGCATCATACTTGGTCACGAACGGCGCTTCCCGGAATCGGATGCCGAGTTCGAGGCGACCTTCAAGCTCGATCCCAATCATGCCGATGCCTGGGCGATGCGCTCGGATCTCATCACCTTAAGGGGCGACGCGGTCAAGGGCATCGAATTCGTGACGCGGGCGTTGCGGCTCAATCCGCACCCTCCAGGGTGGTACTATTGGATGGCGGGCCAAGCCTATTATGCGCTCGGCGACTATCAATCTGCGGTCGATGCCTTACGCAAGCCGGAAACCTACCGCACCACGTCGCGGCGCATCCTAGCGGCAGCCCTCGCGCAGCTCGGGCGCCTTGACGAAGCCCGTCAAGAGGCGGAATTCTTCCTGCTGAGCGATCCCTATTTCAGCATCAGGCACTGGGCAACATCGCAGCCATTCGACGACGAAGAAGTGCTCCAGCGCTTCGTCGAAGGTTACCGCAAGGCTGGCCTTCCCGACTAAGGAGCGCATCGCTTTGGATCGCCGACTTGCTCTCGTCAGGACATACGCTCGTCTTTTGGCTGTGAGGGCAATGCCCGTGGGTTCCATCGATCAATGTCCGTTGATGGCGCGCGAGTACGACGTTGGTGATGGATCCTGCAATGTCCGCTTTCGAAAAGCCGGAAAAGCAGTTTTTGTGACCGACTTGGGGCGCAGAGCTGCCGTTCAGAATCTGAAATGTGAACATCGCCTTCGAGTCGTGGCCTGCCGTTGGGCGGCCGCGAAGGAAAGAGTAGTGAAAGGTTCAGACGTTGTGATGAGGCGACCCGTCACAGGCTCGCCGTTGAGTTCCGCCCTGCACTCTTATGCGACTTTTCGAGCACAGACCGAGAACATCTGGCCGTTTTTCGGGTCCACCCGACCCTGAAGTCGCGCTGCCGAGCGTCCCGCATACGCGGACCTTGCCGCCAACCTCGGCCTGTCGGGGTGGCATCACCGTTGCCTTCGCGTGGACAACGTCGACGAGGCGTTGCCGAGTTGAAACGCCGTATCGTGACATTTGTGCATGTGTTCCGGCGATCAGCAGCCGCATCGCGTTCTTCTCCGATCCTTGGGGCCATCTTCGAACGGATGCAGCCAACAATTGGTCAATCTCAAAAGGGTCCTTTCCGCCTATCGCACGGAGGGTAGACGCCCACACAGTTCGGAGGCACGAACAAATTTCGGCGTATGGACCTGTCTTCCGGAACCAAGAAAAACTATCGTTTAAATCAATTGAAGCTGACATTGTTTTTCGATCGGTCGATTCCTTATTCTTGATCCTCGGATGGCTGTCGATCATGGCGCAGCCTTCCCCGGGAGGTCAGGATGAGGCATGATTTCGAGACGCACCGCCGTCAGGCGATGAGCATTTTCCGCGCCTGGGGCATGCCTGCGGAGAAGGCGGAGAAATCGGCGGACGTGCTGGCCTGGGCCGATCTCCATGGCCTCGAAAGCCACGGCATCGCGCTGTTGGTCGAATACAACGAACGACGGCAGACGCGGCCGATCAACTTTCAGTCGAAGCCCGCAATCGTGCAGGAGACGGCGGTCAGCGCCCTGCTCGACGGGGACGGCGGCCTCGGCCACGATCCCGCCATACGAGCGATGGAAACCGCGATCGCCAAGGCAAGGGCAGCCGGCGTCGGCGTGGTGTCGGTCCGCAATTCCGGTCATTTCGGCGCGCTGGGCTACTTCACCACCAAGGCCACCGATCACGATCTGATTGGCATCGCCGCCACCAGCGTATTCGGCATTCGGGTTCCGCCGACCGGCGGCGCGGCGGCGCGCTTCGGCACCGACCCGTGGTCCTTCGCCGCCCCCGCCGAGCCCGGCCGGCCCTTCGTGCTCGACATGGCCACGACGACGGTGGCGTCCGGCAAGGTCCGGAACAAGATCGTCGAAGGCCAACTCATGCCGTCGGGCTGGGGCATGGACGGGAAGGGCGTGCCGACGCTCGACCCGAAAGCGGTGATGGAGGGAGGCTTCCTGTCGCCGCTGGGCGGCGCGGCGGAGAGCGCCGGCTACAAGGGTTACGGGCTGGCTGCGATGGTCAATATCCTCGCCTCGTGCCTGTCCGGCTCCACACTGATCACCGATCCCAACCATTCGAAACAGCCATGGGGCCTCGATGTCGGTCACTTCTTCATGGCCATCAACCCCGCCTTGTTCCGTCCGATTGCAGACTTCCGCGCCGACGTTGCCCGCTTCTGCGACGATCTGCGCGCAACACCCCCCGTGGACCCGCTAAAACCTGTCCAGGTGGCCGGCGACCCGGAGCGCAAGGTCCGCGCCGAGCGTGAGAAGACAGGCATTCCCATCGGGCCCGGCCTGCATCGCCGTCTCCATCGGATAGCCCAGGAATCCGGCGCCGACTGGGTGCTTGCGCCTGCTTCTGTCGACAGTTTACAGTTGGCTGGCGACAGTGAACCGAGGGCGAAGACGTGACATTTGCAGCAAGACCGATCGAACGATCCGAAAGCCTGAGCGCTCGCGTCTACAGCGAAATAGAACGGATGATCCTCACGGGGGACATACAGCCCGGCAGCAGGATCAACGAGGCGGTGCTTGCCGGGCAGATGGCCGTGAGCCGAGCGCCGGTGCGCGAAGCGACGCGGGCACTTGTCGAGGCGGGCCTTCTCATCGCTATTCCGGCGCGCGGCGTCTTCGTCCGTGAAATGTCCCACCGCGAGATTGCCGAAAACTACGACGTGCGCTCGTTGCTCACCGGGCTGATGTGCGCGCGGGCAGCGGAACGGCGTACCGAAGCCGAAGCGGCAAAGCTCAAGCGCCTGATAGCCGACATGGATACGGCGATCGCCGCCGGCCGGATCGTGCGCTACTACGAGATCAACCTTGCGTTCCACGAACTGATCGGCCGTATCGCCGATCATTCCTGTGCGCGCCGCGTCTACAACGACCTGATCCGGGAAACCCATGTCCTGCGGCGCTCGCTATCATCGCCGGAGCAGACCAATCTGGAGCATCGCAGCATCGCCGAAGCGATCGAGCGCGGCGACGTCGAGCTCGCTCGGCAGCGTGGGCTCGAGCACGTCCTCAACGGCAAGGCACGCTGGAAGGCATCCATCGAAAATGCGGCGGCCGCCGTGGCCGCCATATGACCCATTTGTCCCAAGGAGATCTCACTTGAAAATTGCAAACATCACCGCCAGCCTGCATCGCCACGAGATCGATTTGCCTGGCATCGGCGAATCCATCGAATCTCGCATGTTCGTCTTTGTCGAGGTCGAGACCGACACGGGCCTCAAGGGGCTCGGCTGCACCGGCCAGTTCCTGCCTTGGTCGACCATGCCCTGCATCGAGGATCATATATTTCCGTTGATCAAGGGCATGGATGTCTTCCACACCGAGGCTATCCACTCCAAAGTATGGAAGCAGCTCAACAACCGCGCCTATACCGGTGTCATTTCCAACGCTCTCTCGGCGATCGACATCGCGCTGTGGGACCTCAAGGGCAAGATTGTCGGCAAGTCGGTCTCGGAGCTTCTGGGCGGCTATTCCCGCGAGGCCTACACCTATGCGACGTTTGGCTACCCGTTCTTCGACGAGCAGCAGATCGCCGACTACGCCAAGAAGTTTCTGGCCGACGGGCACACCATGCTGAAGATGGTCGTCGGCGGCGAGCCGACGCGTACCTGGAAGGACGACGTGCGTCGCGTCTATGCCGCACGCGAGGCAATCGGCCCCGACGTCGACCTCATGATCGACGCCAACTGCTACTTCAACCCGCATGACGCCTTCATGCTGGCGAAGGCCGTGGAAGACGCGAACCTGAAATGGTTCGAGGAACCGATCCAGCAGAACGACGCGCGTGCGCTTGCCGACCTGCGCAGCCGCGTCAAGATTCCAATCGCCGCCGGCCAGATGGAAGGCAACCGCTGGCGCTTCCGCGAACTCGTCGTCCACCACGCGGTGGACGTGCTGCAGCCGAACGTCCTCTACAATGGCGGCTACACCGAGGCGCTCAAAGTGGCGCACCTCGCCCAGGCCTTCAATCTGCCGATGGCCAATGGCGGCGGCTGGCCGATCTTCAACATGCACATTCTGGCGGGCGTAATGAATGGCGGCCCGGTCGAATTCCACTACGGCATGTGGATGACCGGAAAACATTTCTTCAACGGCACGCCCGACCCCGTGAACGGCAAGATGACAATCCCGGACGCGCCGGGCCTTGGCTTCACGCCGAATTACGAAGCGCTGAAGGATGGCCGAGTCAAGGATCCCAAAGGTAGCCAGTTCACCGGTCGTGATGCGCACGGCTACCTGCTGCGTGAAACCATCGAAAAGAAGAACGCCTGACAATCGCAGCCCCGGGACCGCCAAAAATGGTTCGATCGGTTCCGGTGCTGTTCCAAGTTCTAACTGGGAGGAAATGACTATGACCTACGGACTCTCGAACTTCGTCAACCATGGCCGCGTTGTCGGCCTCGGTTTGCTCACAGCTGCGGCCATCGCGGTCAGCGCCGCGGCAGCGGAGTATCCGGACAAGGACATCAAAATGATAATCCCGTTCGGCGCCGGCGGCGGCAGCGATACGCTCGCCCGCACCATCGCCGGCGTGATCGAGGAGATGAAGCTGATCCCTGTGAAGATCCTGCCTGAGAACCGTACAGGCGGCTCGGGCGCGGTCGGCTACAGTGTAGTCGCCAAGGAAAAGGGTGATCCCTATCATCTGGCGACCGTCAGCGTCAGCTTTTTCACAACGCCACTCCTGGGTGGCTCGCCGGTGAGCTACAAGGACTTCACTCCACTCGCTGCGATCGCGCAGTCGCCCTACATCATGGTTGTTCCTACCTCTAGCGAATACCAGAAGCTTGACGACCTGAAGAAGACGCCGCGCTTCACCACCGGTACGACGGGCGTCGTCTCCGACGCGGCACTGCTGGCCAAGATGACGTCCAACGCGCTCGGCATCCAGATTGACTCAGTGCCGTTCGACGGTGAGGGCGAGGTGATGGCGGCGCTGCTCGGCGGACATGTAAACGTCGGCTTTCTCAACCCATCCGAGGCGATGGCGCAGATGAAGGCCGGCAAGCTGCGGCCACTCGCGATCACGTCGGCCGAGCGTTCGCCGGCCTTCCCCGACATCCCGACCTTCAAGGAACTCGGATATGGCGAGATTCTGCACACCCAGCTTCGCGGACTGGTCATGCCCGCGGACGTTCCGCCGGAAGTCGTAACCTACTGGGAGGGCATCCTGCAAAAGGTTGCGACCAGCGAGCAGTGGAAGAAGCAGTATATCGACCGCTTCCACGACATCCCGGACTATGTTGACGCGGAAGGCTTCAAGCAAGTGCTCGAGCGCACCAACGCGCGCTACGAGACGATGATGAAGGAACTCGGCATCATCAAATAGTGACGTTGCTCGGAGCCACCCGAAATGGTGGCTCCCATCCGTCGCGAGGAGGAAAGCGATGAGCGTTCAACGGCTCGACCTACTGGTCGCCGCACTGCTGATAATCTTCGGTCTCTGGCTGATCTACACAGGCATCGGTTATGGCCTGATGCAGGGCACCACGCCCGGGGCCGGTCTCTTCCCCATCATCATCGGTTCGTCGATCGCTTTGCTCAGCGCAATAAATCTGTACCGGGCGCTTGGCGGGGTTGAGAAGCTTGGCCCGGGCATATCGGGCCGCGAGGCGGCAAAAGCCGGGGTCGTGATCGCGGCGCTGCTGATCGCCGTCTGGCTGACCCCGTATCTCGGCATGATGATCGCCACCATGCTGGCTATGGCGGCGATCGGCCTGGCTCTGCGGACCGAACCGGGCCCGGTTTTCTTTGTCAAGCTTGCGGCGGTGTCTGTGATCACGCCGATCATCCTTCTGCTGCTGTTCCAAAATCTCCTGGGCGTGCCGACCCCCAGGGGACTGCTCGGCTTCTAATCGGCCACCCAAGAGAGGTACCGCGATGGAAACGCTTGCGCTGTTGTGGGACGGAATTCTCGCCGCCACCGATCCGGCAATCTTCGCCTGCACCATACTGGGCGCTGTGGTCGGCTTGCTGATCGGTGCGCTCCCTGGCCTCGGACCGACCGCCGGCGTTGCGATCATGCTGCCGGTGGCGGCAGGCTTCGGCGGCGTCGCGGCAATCGCGTGCCTCGGTGGTGTCTACTATGGCTCGATGTTCGGCGGCGCCATCACGTCGATCCTGCTCGGCATTCCCGGCGACGCGCCTTCCGTGATGACGGTCATCGATGGCTATCCGATGGCCCAGAAAGGCGAGGCCGGGCGGGCGCTGGGGACGAGCGTCTTCGCCTCCTTCGTCGGGGGTCTTCTCGGCATAGCCGGGCTGGTGGCTCTTTCGGTTCCGGTATCGCGCTATGCACTCGCCTTTGGCCCGACCGAGATGACGGCGATGATGTGTTTTGCGCTTTCGCTGCTCAGCGTGTTGGGCGGCCGCAACGCCTTCAAGGGTTTCGTCGCGTTGGCGCTGGGCTTGTGGCTGGGCATGGTGGGACTCGATCCCATTTCCGCCTTGCCGCGCTATACCGGCGGGTCGATGAACCTGTTCGATGGGCTCGACTTCTCCATCGTCGCTGTCGGCCTGTTCGGGCTTACCGCGATCTTCACCTCCCTTGAGGCGAACGTGGACAAACCGGTTGCCAAATACACTTTCGCCTCGCTGTTGCCGAGGATGAGCGATGCCGTTCAGACACGCTGGCAACTGCTGCAAGGGTCGGTGCTCGGCTTCTTCGTGGGCGTCCTCCCCGGCGTCGGCGCCTCGGCAGCGACCATGCTCTCTTACGCACTCGCCAAGCGCCTGTCGCCGACGCCCGAAAAATATGGCACCGGCATCGTCGAGGGCGTGGCAGCGCCGGAGGCGGCCAACAATTCAGCGTCCTACGGCGCGATGATCCCGCTGTTCACGCTTGGCATCCCGGGCTCGGCGACCACGGCGGTGATGATGGGCGGGTTGATCATGATCGGCCTGCAGCCGGGCCCGCTGCTGTTCACCGAGAATCCGCAGTTTGTCTGGTCGGTGTTTGGCTCTTTCGCCATCGGCAACCTGGCACTTGTGTTCTTGACGCTGTTGCTGACTCCGCTGCTGGCGGCGGCGCTTTTCGTTCCGACAGCCTATCTCTATCCAATCGTCATTGCGATCGTCGTTTACGGTGTCTTCGCCATCGACAATTCGACGTTCAATGTGATGCTGACCATCTTGGCAGGCGGTGCCGGGATCATCCTTGCCAGGCTCGATTATCCAGCCGTGCCGCTGATCCTCGGCCTGGTGTTGGGACCGCTGCTGGAGCGCAACATCCGCCGCACGCTGATCCAATCGCAGGGCGACTTGCTCGTCTTCATCGAGCGGCCCATTGCCCTGGGGCTGTTCATCGCCACGGTTCTCGTGCTCTCGATCCCACTCTTCCTCAAGCTGACCGGGCGCAAGAAGATCGCCGCGGACGAGGCTGAGGTCTGACAGGACTGCGGTATATGACATTTCAATATTGCATCGTTGGCGGCGGCATCGTCGGGCTTGCCACCGCCTCCGATATCCTGGCCCGCGATCCGGCGGCTCGCATCCTGGTCATCGAAAAGGAGGCCGGTTTCGGCGAGCACCAGACCGGCCACAACAGCGGTGTTATCCATGCCGGCATCTACTACGCCCCCGGCTCCTTGAAGGCGAAGCTCTGCCGCGAGGGAGCGAAGGCCACGAAAGCCTTTGCGCGAGACAACAACATTCCGTTCGAGGTGTGCGGGAAGCTGCTTGTCGGCACCAGCCCGGTCGAGATGGAGCGCATGGAAGCGCTAAAGCATCGCGCTTTGGAGAATGGCATTGGCTTCGAGGAGGTAAGCGCGGCGCGTCTGCATGAGATCGAGCCAAACATCGCTGGCCTAGGCGCGTTGCTCGTGCCGTCGACCGGCATTATCAACTATAAGCTGATCTGCGACGCTCTGGCCGAGGGTCTCAAGGCGAATGGTGCCAAACTGATGACCGGCACCCGCGTCAAAGGCATCTCGGAAGACGACACCGGCGTGGTGGTGACCACCGATCATGGCGAAGCGATCCGCGCCGAGCAGCTTGTTGCCTGCGCCGGGCTGCAGTCGGATCGCCTGGCGAGGCTTGCCGGGCTCAATCCCACCCACCAGATCGTGCCGTTCCGTGGCGAATATTACACATTGCCCGACGCGAAATCGACGATCGTCAAGCACTTGATCTACCCGATCCCTGATCCGGATCTGCCGTTCCTCGGCATCCACCTGACACGCATGATCGACGGACGGGTGACAGTTGGGCCCAACGCCGTGCTGGGCTTCCATCGCGAAGGCTACAAGAAGGGCAGCATCGACCTGGGCGATGTCACCCAGATGCTCACCTTCGGCGGCTTCTGGAAAATGGCCCGCAAGAATCTGATGTCAGGCATCGACGAGTTCCGCAACTCGATTTTCCGCCGCGGCTACCTGGAGCAGTGTCGCAAATACTGCCCTTCGCTCGAACTCCCGGACCTCGGCCAACCAGGCGCCGGCATTCGTGCGCAGGCGGTTCTGGCCGATGGCACGCTGGTGCACGATTTCCTCTTCCTCGACAGCCCGCGCCAGTTGCATGTCTGCAACGCGCCGTCGCCTGCGGCGACGTCCGCTATGCCGATCGCGAAGATGATCGTCGATCGGATCGAAGAGCGGTCACAATGATCCGGACCGGATACAATCCATCGTATCCCGCGGCGGGCGCTCGGCATGCATCGTCACCGCCTTGCTCGCGGGTCCTTTCGAGGCAACCGTTCCAGTAGGTAGTCGACTTCGGATCGACCGGTCGGCGTCAGCGACGAGCGCGGGCTGCGCTGCACGTCCGATGTTATGGCGCCGCGCCGCATCAGCACGTATTTGCGCACCGCGAGGCCAATCCCCTGTTGCTGCTCGAAACGGATCAACGGCAGGTGGGCATCGAAAAGATCGTGCGCTGCGTCGCGCTCGCCTTCGCGGTGCAGCCGATCGAGTTCGACCAGCATGTCCGGAAAGGCATAGCCCGTCATCGCGCCATCCGAACCGCGTTCCGGCTCGAAGTCGAGGAAAAGCCCACCATTGGCGGTCAGGATCGAGAATTTCCGCAGGTCGCCCGCGGCTTGGAGCTTGCGGATCGCCGAGATTTTCTCAAGTCCCGGCCAGTCCTCTGCCTTCAGCATGACGCAGGACGGATGTTCCTTCATAATGCGCGAGATCATCGGCACCGACAGGATCACCGACAGCGTTAGCGGAAAATCCTGCAGGGCCCAGGGCACGTCCGGACCAATTGCTTCCACGCAGTGATGGAAATAGGCGGCGATCTGCTCGTCGCTGCGCAGGTGCGAGGCTGGAGCCAGCATCACGCCGGCTGCGCCGGCATCCGTCACCTCGTGCGCCAGCCTGCGCATGGCGGCAAAGCTCGGATTGGATATTCCAACCACGACAGGCACACGCGAGCGCGCGATCACGCGTCTTGCGATAGTCAGCGACTCCTCTGGCTCCAGTTTCTGGGCTTCACCCAGAATGCCGAGGATCGTCATGCCGGTGGCGCCGGCATCCTGGTAGAATTCCGTCAGCCGGTCGACGGAGTCGTAGTCGACCGACATGTCAGCATTGAACGGCGTCGCCGCGATCGGATAGATGCCCTTGGCATCGACGCCGAAGGTCACGTCTTCTTCGCGAAAGCGGCATAGCGCGCCTTCGTCTCTTCGTTCATCGGATAGAGACCGGGCAGCGGCACGCCGCGATCGACCTCGGTCATGATCCAGGCTTCCATCGCCTCCTGCTCCGGCGCTTCGGCCAGCACCTGGTCGAGAAATGCCGCCGGGATCAACACCGCGCCGTCATCGTCCACCACCACGATATCGTCAGGAAAGATCGCCACGCCGCCGCATGCGATCGGCTCCTGCCAGCCGACGAAGGTGAGACCGGCCACTGAAGGCGGCGCGGAAATGCCGTTGCACCATACGTTGAGGCCGGTACCGAGCACGCCCGCGGCGTCGCGCATCGCGCCGTCGGTGACCAATGCGGCGACATTGCGTTTGGCCATGCGCGCGCAGAGGATATCACCGAAAATACCGGCGTCGAGCGCGCCCATTGCGTCAGCCACCGCCACGCAACCTTCGGGCATCGCTTCGATCGCCGCACGGGTCGAAATAGGCGAGGCCCAGCTAGCCGGGGTGGCGAGGTCCTCACGCGCCGGCACGAAGCGCAAAGTGAAGGCCGGCCCTACCACGCGCGGCTGGCCTGGACGGATAGGCTTGGTGCCGCGCATCCAGACATTGCGCAGGCCCTTCTTCAGAAGGACCGTGGTGAGGGTCGCGGTGGAGACGCCCTGCAGGGTCTCTACGACTTTCGGGTCGAGGGTCATCGGAGTCTCCTTAGATGCTGGGGATCAAGCCGCCGTCGATGCGAATGACGGAGCCGGTGATATAGGATGCGCGCGGGCTCGCCAGGAAGGTGACCATGTCGCCATATTCCTGCGGCCGGCCATAGCGCCCGACCGGAATGGACGCAGTGCTTTGAGCGGCTACTTCCTCGACCGAGCGCCCCTCGCGCTTGGCTTTCTGTTCGTCGAGAAAGGTGATGCGTCCCGTGGCGATGCGCCCGGGCAGCACGATGTTGGCGGTGATGCCGTCGCGGCCGACTTCGGCCGCCAGCGTCTTGGACCACCCGACCAATGCCATTCTGAGCGCGTTCGACATGCCGAGATTAGGGATCGGCGCGACCACGCCGGAGGACGTCGAGGTGATGATGCGGCCCCATTTGCGCTGGAGCATGCCGGGCAGCACCGCGTCGGAAACGGCGATCACCGAGCGCACCATGCTGTCGAAGAATTTCGACCAGTCCTGCGAAGACTGGCCGGCTGCCGGCGTCGGCGGCGGGCCGCCCGTATTGTTCACCAGAATGTCGACCGAGCCGAAGGCCTTCTCGATAGAGGCCAAGCGTCCCTCGATCGACGACAGGTCGCCGATATCCCAGCCCATTGTCAGCGCCTCGTTGCCGGCGCCCTTGATGGCCGAGGTGGTGTTCTCCGCAGCCGCTTCGTCGATGTCGGCGACGACCACACGCACGCCTTCGCCGGCCAGCGACCGCGCGATCGCCCCGCCCAATCCGCCGCCGGCTCCAAAGACGAGCGCGACCTTACCCTTCAGTTCGAGATCCACAGAAAACCCTCCAATTCAAGGCGGATTATCATCAACGGTGCACAGAAGAAAACATGGCTTGCCGTATAATTTGATGATAGTTTTTCTATCGATGGAATCACGCTTTCTCGAAACCTTCCTGCTCGTGGCCGAACTCGGTTCGCTGGCCGAGGCGGCCCGCCGTCTGGCAATCACGCCGGCCGCCGTGGCCCAGCGCATGCAGGCGCTGGAGGACGAATTCGGCAAACGGCTGCTGGTACGCGCGGGCCGCGTGGTGCAGCCCACCGATGCCGGCCATGCGATTCTTGAACAAAGTCGCAGAATCCTCGGCGACATCCGCCACCTGAAAACGCTTGCACAGACCGATTCGCCATCAGGTGAGATGAGACTCGGCGCCGTGTCGACCGCGCTGACCGGCATCCTTGCGCCCGCCCTGCGGCACCTTGTCGACACGGTTCCTTCGGTCGAGGTCTTCGTTCTCCCCGGCACTTCCACTGATCTCTATCAGGCGCTCGGCGACGGAAGCATCGACGCGGCCATATTGGTGCGACCGCCGTTTCCGATCCCAAAATCGCTGCATTGGAGCGTGCTTCGGACCGAGCCTATGATCCTGCTTGCGCCGAGTGCCCTCGCCACTGGCGATCCGGAACAGTTGCTCGCAACGCTGCCTTTCATCCGGTATGACCGCAACAACTGGGGTGGCCGGCTGGCCGACGAGTGGCTGCGCCGCCAGAAGCTTCGGCCCCGGGAGTGGCTCGAGTTGGATTCGTTGGAAGCCATAGCCGTGATGGTCAGCAACGGTCTCGGTGTTTCCGTTCTGCCCGACTGGGCGCCGCCATGGCCGGAGGGGCTGTCGGTCGCGCGCCTGCCGCTGCCCGGCCCGCCGCTGGTGCGCGAGATCGGCATGTTGTGGCCGCGCAGCGCGCCTTCAGGACGGCTGGTGGGTGTCCTTCTGGACGCTTTTGCGGCAGTCTCGTCAGGCGGGAAGATGGCCGACGATGCTTGATCCGCCTGGCTGCGACCATGACTCCGGCCGCGCTAGCGTGGCCAAGGAGGATCCTGGGGTGCGACACCAATGAGCGAACTGAAACCACCGCTGGACGCGAATGCGGCCGCTTTGGCGCGGGTCAACCTCAAGCTGTTGCAAACTTTTATGCTGGTCGCCGAAAACCGCAGCTTCAAGGAGGCCGCCGACCGGGCACATCGTTCGCAGTCCGCCATCAGCATGCAGATAAAGCAACTCGAGGACCAACTCGGCGCCAAGCTGTTCAACCGCACCACGCGCGACGTCAAGCTCACGCCTGAAGGAAGCAAATTGTTCGCCAGCACGCAGCGCGGCCTGCAAGAGGTCGGCATCGGCTTGCGCAACGTCCAGGAGGCACTGGCCATCCGGCGCGGCCAGGTCGCGCTGGCCTGCGCGCCCACCATCGCCTCGACCCATCTGCCGCGTATCCTCGCCGAGTTCGAACGCGACTATCCGGGAATCAAGATGCTTTTGTCGGAACTTAAGTCCGCCGACCTTTACCGGGTGATACAGGCCGATGCTGTCGATTTCGGAATAGGCCCGATCTCAGGCGATCCGGACCTCGATTTCGAGCCGCTGCTCGACGATCCGCTGCACGCGCTGATCCCCACGCGGATGTGTCCGCACAATCGTCGCACCATCACGCTGGCGGAACTGTCCAGCCTGCCCTTGCTCCACTACCACACCACCACCCTGATGGGTGCGATGTTCGAGCGCGAGGCTGCCGCTCGCGGCATCGCGCTGAACGTGCGGTACCGCTGCATCCAGGCGGAAACACTCGTCGCGATGGCCGAGGCCGGCATCGGCGCGGCAATTCTAACCCAGTCGATCGTCCGTTTCGCGGAGCCGAACCAGTCGCGCGTCTACCAGATCGTCGAGCCCGAGCTCATTCACCGCTACGGCATCGTGCGCAAGCGTGGCAAGGAACTGTCGCCGGCCGCCGAACGGCTCGCACAATTGATCCGGGTGTCGCTGCGCCAGACCTGAAGGCTGGCGCGATCAAGGCGACTTCAGATTTTCAGAATAATCGATGGGATTTTTGAATTTCTTTTGAAGTTCGGCTTCCGCTAGACAGTGCCTTCCCGGCACACGGAACGTCGGGAAAGGAGAGAATTCGTGCTTCAGGATGTTTATGTCCAACAGGACAACAATGTCGTCGAGACCAGGAGCAAGATCGCTCGTATCCAAGCGCACAAGCTCGCCAACATTCCGATCACGCCGCCGCCCTATCGCGACAAGCCGAACAAGGAAGGCGCACTGCTTCTCCAGGTCGAGACCAACGACGGCCTCGTCGGTTGGGCGACCAGCGGCTACACCCACCACGTCGCCATCGACCTGATCAACAAATACATCGCGCCGACGATCATCGGAGAGAGCCCGATGCGCACCGAACGCATTCCCCTGCTGTTCGATCGCGCCAGCTTCGAGCGGCCGCTCGGCAGGACCCTGATCTCGGCGCTGGCGATGATCGACATCGCGCTATGGGACATCAAGGGCAAGATGCTCGGCCAGCCGGTGCATCACCTGCTGGGCGGCGCGCGCGACAAGGTGCCGGTCTATGTCACGCACGGCGCGGCCTACGACAACGCTCCGGTCTATTCGCCGGAGGAACTGGCCGCGGAGGCGGCCCACCTAGTCAAGCTCGGCAACAACCATCTCAAGAATACCGTCGGCCGTCAGCCGATCCCCGATCCGAAGGATGACTACATCCGCATGAGGGCGATGCGCGAGGCCGTCGGCCCGAACGTCAAGCTCGCCATGGACGGCAATCTGCGGATGACCCTGGCCCAGGCGGTGGAACTGTGCAAGCGATGCGAGGAGCTCGACATCAGCTTCGTCGAGGAGCCGCTTTACTACAACGATCCGAGGCTGCTGCGCGAGCTGCGCTCGAAAACGATCATCCCGGTTGCTGCGGCGGAAAACGAGAAGTTCTCCGCACGCGACCTGATCCTGGCCGATGCGGTCGACTACATACAGCCCAACGTCAACAATGACGGCGGCTACTCCGCGGCAATTCGCACCGCCGCCCTTGCCAAGCTCTTCCATATCCCGCTCTCGCACGGCAACGGCAATGGCCCGCACAACATCGCGCTGCATGCCGGCCTGTCGAACGGCGGAGTGGTCGAATACCACTTCCACAAGTGGATGGCCTACAACGCAATCTTCAAGAGCGTCCCACAACCCGAGGATGGCTATCTGCGTGTATCGCAGGAGCCGGGGCTGGGGCTTGAGCCGAAGGATGGCCTGATCAAGGAGTTCGCGGTGCAAATGTAGCGCGGCCAGGCGTCGGCTTAATAAGGTAGATTGGCCCAACGCGGCCGGCGAGCGAAGTTTGCTGCCTGTCCCGCCATCTGCCCTTCCCTGTCAATGACCATGGAATGGGAATCCCAGCCTTTCGTGCAAAACGGGCTGTGACTCATATGTGGGAACGTATAGGACCCCGCCCGATTGCAACAGGTTAGCCGAATCCGGTTGATGGTCACAACTGCTGACGTATATCCGGCTTCTTGATGCGGCTGGATGTTCAGCGCCGTGAGCCTCGATGGGTTTTTGCCCGCATCCATCTCAACGGCCCAGACATCGACATCGCCGAAGCCGTGCCGGGTCCACACAAGGTTCGGGACACGGCGGGGCGAGGAACGTCTCGATTGGGCCGGAAGCGGACGGTCGGCTTTCAGCCGTTAAAGGGGTGGAAGCGGACATTCAGGACCTTGGGGAGCATCGACGCGATCTGACCCATTCCGGTCATTCCCAGAGCATTTCGGCGTCTCCAAAGCGGACACTCAGCCAAGCCGGCGCTGATGACCTAAGCGGACATCTTGTCGAGAGAGCTTTCCGTTCAGAACTCTCGTGGATGGAAGGACCGGCGCGTTGCGTATGCCGAGTAACCCCGCCATCCGCTAGCTATAGCTAAAGCACGCTCGCGTCCGAAGCAGGACTAGAATAGGGTGAAAGGTAAAGCCGCTACGACCGACCAGGGAAGGCGCACGGCACGTATGGACCGACGGCTTACCGCAATACTTGCTGCCGACGTGGTTGGCTACAGCCGCCTCATGGGCGAGGACGAGGTAGGCACGCTCGAGGGACTGAAGAGCTGCCGTCGCGAACTGATCAACCCCGAGATCAAGAAGCACCACGGCCGCATGATCAAGCTCATGGGCGACGGCGCGCTCGTCGAGTTCGCCAGCGTCGTCGATGCCGTCCAGTGTGCTGCTGTAATCCAGCGCCGGATGGCCGACCGCAACAAGGGCATCGCCGAAGCCCGGCAAATCCGGTTTCGCATTGGTGTCAATCTCGGTGATATCATCGTTGAGGGTGACGATATCTACGGCGACGGGGTAAACATTGCCGCCCGTCTGCAGGCGATCGCAGAGCCCGGCGGAATTTGCATCTCCGGCACGGCGTTCGATCACGCAGCGCACAAAGTGGATGTCGGCTTTGCGGATCTCGGAGGGCAGCGCCTCAAGAATATCGCCGATCCGGTTCGCGCCTATCGGGTTCTGCTCGATCCCGGAGACGCGGGGAAGATCTTAGCGGCGCCACGCCGGCCAGGTTCGCCCATCATGATTTTGGCAGGAGTAGCAGCGCTGCTCATCGTCTTGCTTGCAGGCATTTTTGCATGGCAATGGCAAAAGCTCTCCGCGCTCGAAAAGCCATCCATTGCAGTACTGCCGTTTACGAACCTGAGCGGCGATCCTGGCCAGGACTATTTTGCCGACGGCATCACCGAAGATTTGATCACCGACCTTGCGAAGCTTTCCGGGCTCGATGTGATCGCCCGTAACTCCGTCTTTGCCTACAAAGGAAAACCCCTCGTTTTGGCAGATGTTGGGCGTGACCTTGGCGTGCAATTTGTCGTTGACGGCAGCGTGAGGCGGACCGGCGATCAAATCCGCCTCAACGCGCAACTCATCGATATCGCCACTGGCGACAATCTATGGGCTAATCGGTTCAATCGCGGCATCGCGGACGTGTTTGCAGTCCAGGACGAGATGAGCCGGGAAATCGCCAAGGCGCTCGGCGTCCAAGCTTCGGCAGCCGAGAGCGAGCGAATGGCACGCCCGCCGACTGCAAATCTCGAAGCCTATGATACCTACCTCCGTGCGGAGCGGGAGGCGCGCACCGGTCGAGGCGACGGATTGCGCGAGGCGCTTGCGCTGTATGAGAAGGCGCAGAAGCTCGACCCCACCTTCGCCGAGGCCTTCGCCGCCGACGCACGGCTGAGTGTCTATCTTTGGCGCACTGCCTCCGATGATATCATTCAGAGCGCGCTTGCGCGAAAGAGAGCATATGAGAAGGCAAGCCGTGCTTTGGAGCTCGATTCGGAGTTTTCATCGCCCTACGCCGTTCTCGGGGTTATGCAGGTCATGGATCGCCGCTATGAAGATGCGATCACCTCGGCGGAGCGTGCTGTCGCATTAGGCTCCGGAGACGCTGCGACGCAAATTGCCGTTGGTTATATCCAGCTGTTCGCCGGCAACCATAACAAAGCGGCTTTGGCGGTCGAGACGGCATTGAAGCTTGATCCCAATCTGGCTCCGATAGACCGGGAGGTTGTCGGGGTTGTCTTGCTTTTGCTCGGGGACACCAGGAAAGCCATTGAGACTCTCGAGCGCGCTCGCGACGATGCTCCAGAGGCGGGCAGCCTTAGGATTCTGCTCGCAGCGGCCTATTCCCGCGCCGGCCGCACAGAGGACGCCAAAGCGGCGATTGCGGACGGCCTCCGGCTGGTGACGAAGACCGAATCCTTGGCTCGACTGCGATCGTTGGACGCGTTTCGGAATCACTATGCCCATCTTCGCAACGCTGAAGATTTGGCGCCGATCATCGACGCCCTACGCCTGGCAGGACTTCCCGAATGGCCGTTCGGCTTCACCGCCGATGAACAGGACCGGTTGAACGGCGCGGAAATCGCATCTCTTGTTGTTGGCAAGACCTTGAAAGGCAACATCGAACCCGACGGGCTTCCAGCCATTATGCAGATAGAACAGGACGGCACGGCAGTCTTCCGCACGATGACACGAATGCTCACCGAGAGGGTCTACGTCGATCGCGACCTCTTATGTGAGCATAGCGAAAATATGTTTGGGCGCCCCATCTGTGGTCCCGTCTACAGACGCAGGGACGCTGCCGGCAACGGGTATTCTTATGTCAATGCAGGTATGGTGTTTCACTTCGTGACAGTGAATTGAGCTCGCAAGACTCAGGGGTTATTGATCAAGTTCCAATCCGGCTCATCGACTGCCAACTTTGCTTCGACGACCGGCCATTTTGCATCGCCCTTCGGAACAAGATCATCGGCATTGTCCGCAAAGGCGGCCGCGTTCCCTTCGTCGTAGATCAGGTAGAGCTTGCCATCGATGATCTTGAACGCTTCCGGATCGACATTGACGGTGACGGATTCATGGAGCGCGACCTCGCCCGCGCAGTAACCACCGTATTGAGGAGCGTATTTGGCAGGTTCGCTCATGAACATTTCCTTGTGTTCCTTGCTGGCGAAATGCCACGGCGTGCCAAGCCACTCATAGGAAAAATCTTCGGAACCCTTCACGGCCTTGCCATCGGTGAAATAAGCGACCGTGTCGTAGCCCATGATCGCCACTCCGCCGAAGTAGCCGGTATTCACCGAGTCGGCGAAGGCAGAGCCTGCACCGGCCATCAAGGTGAGCGCACATACGACTGCCGACGCCGAATTGGGAACCAGTCTGATCGATATGTTCATCTGCGTTCTCCGTTCAATCGTGGATAGCTTCGCACTTCGCAGCGTTCGCTTCGCCAAGGACTTTCGCCTGGCACGTCGCGCCATGCCGTTTGAATAGTTTTATGATGTCGGTATTGCCCTTCCAGAACGCGCGGGTGGTCGGCCAGTAGCCGTGAGCTTCAGGATGGTTCACATCCGCGCCTTTGCCGATGAGGAACTCTGCCAGTTCAACGTGGTTTTCCTCACCCGCTACTATCAACGGTGTGACCCCAGACTTGTTAGCCGAGTCTTCGAGAACCGCCCCCTGTTCGAGCAACAGCTTGGCGATTGGGAGGCTTCCAGAAAAGGCAGCCGCGTGGAGGGGGGTAAACCCACCGGAATTGCGCGCCATGACGTCGGCGCCCTTGCTCAGCAGGAATTCCGCAATGGGAAGCTGATCGTCGAGAGCAGCAGCGATGAGGAGCGTTGCCTGGTCGCGTGCGCGGCTGTCGACGTCGGCACCGCCTGCCAAGGCTTGCTCCACGGCACTCTTGTCGCCGGCAGCGATGGAGTCGAACAACGGCTCACCTGCGACTACTCTTGTAGCCGCCAATACCAGCATAGTAAGTGCCAGCAGTCCGCGCATCGTGTAAAATAGCATATTAGCTTCGAGTCATACAAGCTGCATTGGGCTCATCGGGGCAGATGCCGGCGGACAGCGCGGCCGGATGTCCGCTTTAAGCTCCACCGGGGAAGTCGCCTCCGGGTCACGGCGGAAGGTTCCACCCGCGACCGCAGGCTGTGTCAAATGCCACCTCGATAAATAGGGCAGCCGGTGGCGCAACCTTGGCCATGTCGCCTTCGCTATTCCAGCCCTCCCCTCACCCCTCCACCGCGCTGATCTCCGCATCGACCAGGCACCAGGACGCGTAGCGGAAGTCGCGGATCTGGACGACCTGCTCGTCCCGCCATTCGACCAGCATGAAGCCGCGCACGGCGCCGTCCGGCTCCCCAGGGTTGCGGATCAGGATCGCCGGCCTGCCGTCGACGAAGCCCAGCGACAGCGCCCAGTCGGTCACGCGGTCGTAATTGCCGAAATAGGTCGACACTTCGGCCTTGCCGCGCAGGCGGAGGCGGTTGACGACTTCGAGCTGGATATCTTCGGCGATCAGCGCCCTGACCGCGTCGAAGTCACGTGCGTTGAACAGATCGACATAACGGCGCAGCCGCCGCTCGTCGTCGGCGTCGAGCCGGGGCGCGGCGACCTGCTCCGGCTCGGCTGCAAGCAAGCGCAGCTGCGCCCGCCCGCGATGCAGCGTCGCCTTGGTCGCGGCGAGCGTTGCGCCGGTCACCTCGCAGGTCTCGTGCAGCGAAAGGCCAAGCACGTCGACCAGGATCACGGCGCCGCGCCGCGCCACCGAAAGCTGCATGAAGCTGCGCAGGCCGGCCGCCGCGGCGATCCTACTGTCGGCGCTGCCGGAGGGATCCTCGATCGTGGTCATGTCGGCCTCGGTGATGCGCGACCTTTCCCGGTGGCGCCGGCGCAGATGGTCCTGCGCGGCATTGTGGGCGATGCGAAACAGCCATTGCTCGGGCCGTTCGACCGTCATGCTGCCGTCGACCGCCTGCAGTGCCTTCACCAGCGTGTCCTGCACGATGTCCTCGCCGTCGATGACCGAGCCGGCCATGCGGGCGCAGTAGCGGTGCAGCCTCGGGCGAAGCTCGGAGAGCATCGCCTCCAGCGCCGGCCGGTCGAGTTTCCGTGGAATCGTGGCGTCCATTCTATCCGGCTTTGCCGCCCTCGAGGACATGGTAGTTGCCGATGATTCTGGCAGGCGATCGCTTGACCGGCGTAGAACGCCGCTCCGCATGGTTTTGCGTGAACGCCTCGAAGGCCGCAAGCCCGGTCAGCGCGGATGTGTCATTTCCCTCGCCGACGACGTGGATGAATTCGCCGTCGTCGAGTTCGAGCACAAGATAGCGCACGCTCTGCGGCGCCGTCTCATTCAGCGCCTCGAACACTTTTGCCACCAGCGCTCGGTTCTCTTCAAGCCCGGTGTCTTTCACGCCGTAGCGAATGAGTTTGTAGCCCATTGTTCGTCTCCTGATTGGTTGACCTGAGCAGAAGACGTTTCGCGTTCCCGAAAAGATTCTCGGCTCGGCATGAATCTTTTCGGCCGCCCGGATCGTCTTCCACCTGTGAACCGCTACGCAGCACCATCAAGGAGCAGGAGAGACGACCATGCACATCCAGTTTGCTGAACTGCCGGTGTTCGACCAGGACCGCGCCAAGGCGTTCTACATCAGGCATCTCGCCTGCCAGGTCGCAGCCGACGAGAAGATGGGCGATAGCGGCTGGCGCTGGATCGAGCTGACATTTCCCGGCGCTGTCACCAACCTGCATTTCGTGAGGCGCGCCGACGACACGGCAGGCGCGGAGCCCGTGCTGGTGCTGGTCGACGAGAATGTCGAGGCCACGATCGCCGCTTTGAAGGCTGGCGGCGTCGAGATCATCACCGAACCGCAGGAGGCGCCCTGGCAGCCAGGCCGCACGGTGGCGGAATTTCGCGACAGCGAGGGCAACCCGCATGGTGGTCGCCAGCCAATAAGCGACCGGCCGGAGAGCGAGCCTCTGAATTCTGACGCGGCCATTTGGACGGCTGGAGAGGGTGGTGAGTGGACGATGGCCTGTCATTCTGCAGCAACCCGACCAGGGCGCTGTCCTTCGTGATACTCGCGCCACGCCTGTCGCAGGATTTGCACTGAAGACGTGAGGAAGATGCCTGCCATCAGTGCCGCCACCGCCAGATCGGGCCATGCCGTCGATGTGCCCCACACACCCAATGCCGCTGCCATAACCACAACGTTTCCGATCGCATCATTGCGGGAGCAAAGCCAGACCGATCGCACATTCGCGTCGCCGTCCTTGTAGCGTCGGAGCAGGAGCACGGAACCAAGGTTTGCCGCTAGCGCAAGAAAGCCGATCGCACCCATTACCTCAGCGCTCGGAAGTCCAAGGACAAGGGTCTGATAGACGGTGGAGCCAAAGACCCAGACAGCCATAACGGAAAGCGAGAGGCCCTTGAACAGGGCGGCCGTCGCTCGTGTGCGCAGGCTTGCCCCGATCACGGCGAGGCTCAACCCGTAGGTGATGGTATCGGCGAAAAAATCTAGTGCATCCGCCTTCAACGCCTGCGAGCCCGCAAGCTGACCGGCCACCATCTCCGTCAGGAACATCGCCCCATTGATGCCGATGACTGTCCAGAGCATGCGCTTGTAGCGCGGGTCCATACCGTCAAAGATTGGCACGCGCCCAGAGCAGCAAGCCTTTTCGACCTCGTTGCGAGCGGCCGTCGTGCTCACTGGAAAGACCAACGGCGTCGGGACGCAGCAAGCGTTCGTTTCGTGATTGCAGCAATGGTCAGCCATGCGGCGCCTCCTTTTGTGCAGGCACCGTAGTCCCTATAGTGACTAGAGGTTCAAGAGGCTTTTTCATGGATTTTTCGATTGGCGAACTCGCGCGGCGCACCGAAGTGAAGGTGCCGACCATCCGCTACTATGAACAGATCGGCCTGTTGCCGCCGCCGCCTCGCACCGAAGGGCAGCAAAGGCGCTATGGCAAAAACGCCACGGCGCGACTTGCGTTCATCAAGCATGCGCGTGAACTTGGCTTCGATATCGAGGCAATCCGTGCGCTTCTGTCGCTGCAGGACAACCCAGATCAATCTTGCAGTGTTGCCGACAGGATCGCAAAAGCACGCCTTGCTGAAGTCGAGGAACGCATTGCCAGCCTCAACGCTCTACGAACGGAATTGCAGCGGATGGTCAAGGAATGCGCCTCTGGCCGGGTGGCTGAATGCCGCGTCATTGATACTTTGGCCGACAGTAGTCACGGGCATGGCCGCTTAGTTGAGACCTGATTGAGTGCAGTCTGCAAAGGGTCGATTCCGGCCGGTGGATACGGGCCGCTTGTAGCGTCATTTTGCCCCCTGCCGTAATGCCCCAGCCACGGCGTCGAGGCGGCGTCAGATCGCACGGATGATGCCACCATCGACGCGAATGTTCTGACCGGTAATGTATCCGGCCCCTTCGGAGGCGAGGAAGGCAATCGTCGCGGCGATTTCATCGCTGGTGCCATAACGCTGCATCGGCACGCTGTCGCGGCGCTCCTCGGTGGCGGGAAGGCTGTCGATCCAGCCGGGAAGGACGTTGTTCATGCGAACGTTGTCGGCGGCATATGTGTTGGCGAAGATCTTGGTGTAAGCGGCAAGCCCCGCCCGGAACACGGCCGAGGTCGGGAACATCGGGCTCGGTTCGACAACCCATGCCGTCGAGATGTTGATGATGGCGCCGGCTTTCTGCTTGACCATGTGCGGCGCGACGATGCGCGTCGGCCGGACGACGTTCATCAGGTAGATGTCGAGGCCGGTATGCCATTGGTCGTCGGTGATTTCGAGGATCGGCGCTCGTGGCCCATGACCTCCACTATTGACCAGGACATCTATGTGACCCCAGCGATCGAGCGTGAGATCCACGAGACGCTGCAGATCGTCGTTCGACTGGTTGGAGCCGGTCACGCCAAGCCCGCCAAGCTCCGTGGCCAACGCCTCGCCCTTGCCGGATGAGGACAGGATGGCGACCTTGAAGCCATCCCCCGCCAGACGCTTTGCAGCCGCAGCGCCCATGCCGCTGCCACCGGCAACGACAACAGCTACTTTTTCTACACTCATCGTAATCTTCCTTCTCGGGTGACAGGAATCTGAAAGCGATGTCTTCGAGGCTGAAGTAGTGATATAACCAGTTCTCCCGGCTGGTTCGAACCAGAAAGTCTGAAATCAACCTGTAGAAAAACTCCTGGATGCCCGAAGCCTTCCATAGCTTGCCGGCGCTCAATGCGCTTCGCGCCTTCGAAGCGTCCGCGCGCCATCTCAACTTCCGCATCGCAGCCGAAGAGCTGAACGTGACGCAGGGTGCTGTGGCGCAGCATATCCGCGGGCTGGAGGCCGATCTGGGGGTAAAGCTGTTCGAGCGACTGCCGCGCGGCCTCGCGCTCACGAGTGAGGGTCGCGCCTATGTGCCGAACATTCGCCGTGCCTTCGACCTGATTTCGGATGCAACCCTGCTGCTGCGCCCCGAGCCGGCCCGGCTGACGATCAGTGTGACCCCGAGCTTTGCCACCAAGTGGCTGATCCCGAAACTGCCGGAGTTCGTGGCGCACAACCCGCTTGTCGACCTGCGAATTCTGGCCAGCGAAAGCCTGTCGAGCTTCCAGGCCGACGGCGTCGACATCGCGGTCAGGCAAGGTCGCCCGCCCTTCGGCGCCGGCCTTCTCGTCGATCTCTTGTTTCCGCAACAG
This sequence comes from Mesorhizobium mediterraneum, assembly GCF_002284565.1. GTDB lineage: Bacteria > Pseudomonadota > Alphaproteobacteria > Rhizobiales > Rhizobiaceae > Mesorhizobium > Mesorhizobium mediterraneum. Next base: position 235,239 of record NZ_NPKI01000002.1, read on the forward strand.
ATCATCGCCGTGTGCTGCCCCTCCTTGCTGCCTGCTGGCGCGAGCGAAATCGCGCCGGCAGAAATCAAGGATCATGTGCTGCTCCACGATGCGCACAATCTGTGGCCGGAATTCATGGAAAAGGCCGTCGGCCTGAAGATGACGACGCAGGTAAGACGCATACGCTTCAATCAGACCGCCCTCGCGATAGAAGCTGCCGTCGCGGGCCAGGGCATCGCGCTTGCCAGCCGCTTTCTCGTCGCGGCCGATCTCGCCGCCGGCCGGCTGGTCCAGCCTCTCGGGGTGGAGATGCGCGGCACGCAGGATTTCTACGTCGTGGTTCCACGCAAGCAGCGACACCCCGAGCCGACGCAAGCCGTTCGGCAATGGCTGCTGAACGAGGGCGATGAGACACGGCTGTCGTCGTGAACACCAAGCCCCGATGTTCGAGAGACGCGCCTGACACGGCTCGCCCATGCCGAACCTCAGGTCTAAACGTCATGGCGCCGACAATCCTGCGTCGAACCGGCTGCGCGCCCGACATCGTGGCGCGGAGACATCACATGATCCGGAAAAGTTCCATCAAACAAGGAGATAGAGACCTATCTTGATCCTATTGTGCGGATCAAGCGCCTTGACACCTGAGCACGATCAGGAACCGGACATGATCTGCCAGACGGCAACGCCCGCAAGCGCTAGCCCGGCAACGCCTTCGAGGATTCGGGAAATGGTTTCGAGTGGCTTGCCGGCGAAGAAATCCACCAGACGTTTCCGAAACAGGATCGACAACACCGCGACGCAGGACAGCGTCAGCGCCACACCGACCATCATGGTGATCGCGAAGAGAATGCCGGCACCGGGAATGCCCCTGGACATCGCGAAGGTCATCACGAAAAGCGTCAGCGGGCACGGGATCAGACCTGCCATAACGCCGACTGCCTCGCCCTCATGCTTATGGTGACGGCCGTGGCTCAAAGCGCGCCAGAGCATCCAGACACCGATCAGGCCGAGCAGCCCACGACTGATATCCTCCAAAAGCGGAGCGCGGCCGACACTGCCCAAGGCGATGGAAACCAGTGGCAGCGAGAGGACCGCAATCAGAACGGCAATCATCACATGCGTGAACGACAGCGTGATCGATACGAGAAGGCCGCGCGGAACCTTTACATCCGAACCGGCAAGATATGTCGCCAGCACGGCCTTGCTATGACCCGGCGTCAGCGCATGGGCGGCGCCGAAGACGATGCCCATCGGTAGGAAAGACATGAACGCCAGCCAGTCGCCTCCCACCGAGAGCAGTTTGATCTGCGCGCCGACCGCCAGATAGATCGTTCGTTGGAACTCGATAAGGATTTGGAACATCAGCCGAGGGTAACAGAAACGAGCCGGTCGGAGCGACCGTTAGTGCCTGTGTTCGCTGTGACCATGCTCATGGGGATGATCCGCATCCGCTCTCGCCAATCTTATGTTGGCCGCCGCAAGCGCCGGCATGTGCTCGAACAGCTCGTCTTCCAGCGCCGTCGTGATCTTTCTCGCTTCGGAGACCGGCAGGCTTTCGTCGACGGCGATGGCAATGTCGGCGTGCAGCTTATGACCGATCCATCGCGCCCTGGCGTCGACGATGCGCACTCCCGGCACGTGCGCGGCAGCATGGTGGATTTCGCTGATGACATCAGGCTCTATGCCGTCGAGCATGCGGGTCAGCACCGAGCGGGCCGACTGCCAGACGATACCGAAGATCGCAAGTGTGATCAGCAGGCCGACGATCGGGTCGGCCAGCGGAAAACCGAGCCAGACGCCGAGCGCCCCGAACACCACGGCAAGGCTGGTCAGGCCGTCGGTGCGGGCATGATAGCCGTCGGCGATCAGCGCGGCGCTGTTGATTTCCCGGCCGACGCGGATGCGGAACACCGCAACGGCCTCATTGCCGAGAAAGCCGACAATGCCTGCCGCCGTCAGCCACCCAAGATGCGTCACCACGCGTGGATTTATCAAACGATCGATGGCCTGATAACCAGCGACGATGGCGCTGAACAGGATGATCCCGACGATGATGATCCCGGCCAGGTCCTCGACCCGGCCAAGGCCGTAGGGGAAGGTCGGCGACGGCTTGCGCCGGGCCAGTATGAACGCGATCCACAGCGGAATGGCGGTGGTGGCGTCGCCGATGTTGTGGATCGTGTCGGCCAGCAGCGCTACGCTGCCCGACAGCACCACCACGACCATCTGCATCGCCGCCGTGATTGCCAGGATGACGAACGACCATTTTATCGCCCAGATGCCCCGGTCCGTCGTCGTGATGGTCGCATCGATGACCCCGTGGGTGTGACCGTGCGAGCCGTGGCCGCCATGACCATGCGCCGCGTGATCGCGCGCCCCGAACCCAAACCAGTCGAGAATGCGCGCGCCGAGGCTGTTCACAGGTATTTGACTGCTCACAGGTATTTCGCCAGTTGCTTGAGTTCCGCCAGCGAGTTGCCGCCCGCTTCCGCGGTGCCCGTTTCCGCAGTATCGCTCAGGCAATGCTCGATATGATCGTGGATCAGTTCGCGCTTTGCGCTGCTGATGGCGCTTTCCACGGCATGAAGCTGCTGCGCCAGATCAACGCAAGGACGATGCGCCTCGAACATGGCCAGCACCGCCGCAAGGTGGCCTTGCGCGCGCTTCAGACGCTTCACGATATCGGGATGCGAACGGTGGATGCCTTCGGACATGCCTGCGTTCCTATCCTCCCCAGGGGGATACGGTCAATCTTTTTGCCGGTGAGGCTTCCCACTGATCGAAGAAAACCACCGGCCCGTCCAGCGACCTGCCACCCTCTTGCGGTTAGCCTGTCGGACCGGCCGGCCCGTATTATTTCGTGACCATGTCGCGCTGGAACCTTCCCTCGCACCACGCGTTCGGGGCGCTGTATTCGCCGTGCCTCATATTTAGGCAAACTTGGCGACGGGCGAATATCGGTGGGGAGGCAAGAGCATGGGTTGGGGAGGAGCATGTTGTCATGTCGAACCGAGAAATTGGAACGTCCCACACATTGGGGCTGCGCGTCGCTGATCTCAAAGCCAGGATGCAGAGCGCCCGGATTACCGAGCACGAGATGAAAACCTTTCAGAAGGTCGCCGCCGTCATGGGAGGAAGTGAAGGCTCCCTACGCCTCGATGCCGACGACCTGATTGCCGCGTCTTTCGTTGTCGAGATGCTGGACGACCCCAGGGCGAATTGACGATCGTGGCACCCCTGGCGATCAGCCAGGCACCACGTCAATCGCCAACCTCGAAAAAGAAGCGCCGTCGGCGAAGCATCTCCCCCTCGATTGGGGAGATGCCAAGTTTTGGCAAAGAGGGCAGGACAGAGGGGGCGCTGTCCCGCCAACCTTGCCATGATGTCCGGAGGCGCTCTTTCGCAACGAAGGCACGGCAGGCACTCATCGCCCCCAGCCGGGAAAGCGGTCTGGGCGCAGCCATTGCTGCGTCGGGTTGCCATCGCCGGAAAGCACCGCGTCCACCAGCCAGCGCGCCGTCGCCGGCGCGGCATGCATGCCGATCGAACCCATGCCGCCATGCACGAACAGGCCTTCGATGGCAGTCTTGCCGGCAACCGGCAGACCGTCGGAGAGCATCGGCCGGTTGCCGGGATAGACGTTGCTCACCCGCGGCGAGCCAAGACCGGGCAGCATGCGCAGCGTGCGGCTGGCGATCCGGCTCGCCATATCGGTGTTGCGAACCAAGTCGCGAAAAGCCGGCTGGACCGATGCGCCGAGCCGCGCATCGCCGCCACGCATCGGATTGAGGCAGATGGCCTCGACGGCCGGCTGGTCGTCCCGCTGAAGGCATGCGTCGCCCCCATCGGCTCCAGCGTCCAGGCGCGGCCGACGTGATAGCCGCCCGCCACCTTGAAGCCGATGCGCGGATGGTCCCGCGCGAGCTCCGCGCCGGTGACCTTCTCCATGGCGACACCGGCGGCCCGGTAGCGATCGGCGACAGTGCCGGCCGCCTCGAAGCTGGCCTCGTCTTCCGAGATGAGCAGGTGACCTATCGCCGAGAACTCGAAGGGCACCGCTCCTTGCGAAAGCTCCTCATAGATCGCCGCGCAGGCGTCGAGCATCTCGACCACTTGCGTCTGCGGGCCGCTGAGCAAGGTGCCGGTATTGCGTCCCGACGATTCGGTGGCAATCACCGCCTGTTCGAGAACGACCGTTTTGACGCCTCTGGACGCCAGCTCCCAGGCCAGCGTGCAACCGGCGATGCCACCGCCGATGACGACGGCGTCGACCGGTCTGTTGTAGGAGCCCGGTTGCTTGGCTGAGCGGCCCGATGCGAGCGACATGGAGTTTCCCCCGGCGGATATATGGATATCTGGATACTCGTATATGAGTATCCAGATATCCAGACAAGCTGCTTTCTGTTAGGCAGGGTCCAAGTGACAAAGAGAATCGAGTGAGCGGACTTGGCGAGGGCTTGATGCAGAAACCGCTTACGGTGGCCGAGCAGGTGGCGAATGTGCTGCGCGAATCGATCGCCGACGGCAGTCTGACGGCCGGCACGCCACTGCGTCAGGACGATCTTGCCGAGCGCTTCGGCTTCAGCCGCATGCCGGTTCGCGATGCGCTTCGCCAGCTCGAAGCCGAAGGCATCGTTTCGATCCATCCGACCAAGGGGGCGCATGTCGCCAGGATGGACGCTGCCGAGATCCGGGAGATCTTTGCGGTCCGCGCACTGCTCGAAAGCGAAGCGCTGCGGCTCTCGGTGCCGAACCTCGGCAAGGAGAAGCTCGACGAGGCCGGCTATGTGCTCAACCAGATCGACGCCGAGCCAAATGTCGGCCGCTGGGGAACGCTGAACCGTGCCTTTCACCTCGCCCTTTACAGCGCCTGCGGCAACGCCCGTCTTCTTGGCCTCATCGAAGCCCACCACAATGCGGCCGATCGCTACGTTCGCGTTCTCCTGTCCAACCTCAACTATCGCAGCCGCTCGCAGGCGGAGCACCGCGACCTGTTGACCACCTGCCGCCACCGCGATGCCGAGGCGGCCGTCCGCGTCTTGCGAAAGCACCTCAGCGAAGGCATGGAAACGCTTGCCAAGGCTGGAGATGGGCTAGCGGGAAAGTCCTGACCTTGCCGGAACGACGTAAGCCGCCACAACCGAGTACCGGCCGGCCACGCCCCTCGCCTGGCGCCAGTCGTCCCCGAGCAAATCCCCCCGGCGTCAGCCTTTGCCGCGCGCTGTCAAAACTCGGTCTGTGCTCGCGCAAGCAGGCCGAGATCCTGGTCGCCGAAGGCCGCGTCCGGGTCGCCGGCAAGATCGTGCGCAACGGCTCGATGCGCGTCGATCCCGGCCGCGACCGCATCGAGGTCGACGGCAGCCGCGTCGTCGCCGAGCGCAAGGTCTATCTGATGATCAACAAGCCGCGCGGCCTGGTCACCACCCGGGACGACCCGCAGGACCGCGGCACCGTCTATGACTGCCTGGCAGAACTCGACCTGCCCTTCGTGTCGCCGGTCGGCCGCCTCGACAAGGCCAGCGAAGGCCTGCTTTTGATGACCAACGACACGCGTTTCGCGCAGCGCCTGCTCGACCCCGCCTCGCACGTCGCCAAGATCTATCACGTGCAGATCGGCGCCCTGCCCGACGAGGCCATGCTGGCGCGGTTGCGTGCCGGCGCGACGGTCGATGGCGAGCTTTTGACGGCGCGGTCGATCGATGTTCTGCGCAGCGGCACCAGCACCGCCTGGCTGGAAATCACCGTTGACGAGGGCCGCAACCGCCATATCCGCCGGCTGCTCGGGGCGCATGACGTGGAGGTGCTCCGCCTCGTGCGGGTGGCGATCGGCCCCTTGCAGCTCGGCGAGCTTGCCAAGGGCAAGGCCCGCCACCTTACCGCCGAAGAGCTGGCGCTGTTTCAGGGCTGAGCGAAGACGCCTCGCTCTTCCTTCTCCCCTTGCGAGGGCTTTGCACGGGGAGCGAAGTGGATTTCGGTGGTCAGTGAGGGCCTTTTTGAAGGCCGGCAGAGCGGTTTTCCGCGG
>NZ_NPKI01000035.1 GCF_002284565.1 Mesorhizobium mediterraneum
TGACGTCCGTTGCGAATTGATCGGCCATTCTGTTTCCTGTCTTTCTTTCCCGCGTTTCGACCTGGACGCGGCTCAGTTCCTGAGGCGCGCCGCGTCGCGAAAGCCATCACGCTTGGGCAACTGACAAAGCCCAATGCTCATAAAGCCGGATCAGGTCCGGCCGGTGTGTGGCGTAGGTGCAGTATGACGATGTGAGCCGCTACGCCGTGCGCGTCTCCCAGTCTGTCCATAGGCTCGGAAGAAGTCGGACAGTTTGACATGGCCGGTCAGTTGCAACTCCCTTTCCCAGCACTCCACTGCCCGGTAGAGCGCATGAAAAATCTCCTTTCGGGCGGTTTCTTAAGACGCTCGCCACGCCATGAGGCAGTGGGGGCATCGGTGTCCGTCAGGTGCTTCTGCCCATGCAGGATTCCACAACATTGATGAAATCGTTTGTTTCGATGAAAGGCATCCACACTTTGGATAGTTGACCACGCGTTTCAAANTGGGCGCGGCATGCAAGATTAACCGAGCCCAGCCGGTCATGAGTGCGGCCGGCGCTCGGCTGCTCGATTATTTGCGCGATGAGCTCGCGACCATGTCCGCGGAGGTATTCAAACTTAACGCTGCGTCCGGGAGCTCTTGCCCTCCAGTTCGCGACGCTCTCCTGCCCATCCAGTGCTCGTTTATTTCGTCGGATAGTTTGACCCGGCTCTACCGAATCGCCGCTTCAGGATCATTCTTTCCGATTTCGTCACGCTCGTATTTCTGCCGCGTCCTACACCGATTAGGCGCGAACAAACTGAGCGCCTTGGAACCCGAACCCGTGCGTCGTGACCGGGAGCATCCGGGGCGAACTCATGCGCTCGGGGGCATCGCATCACCGGACGGCGACAGGCACGGTCGACCGGCATCTCGGCATCGGCTGGGAATTCGTCCATGGTCTGCATTGACGACGCTTCCTGAGGCCACGTAGCTCTTATGCCAAGCTGGGCGCCCGGGTCGAGCGCGTAATGACGACAATTGCTTCGCTACAGGTCAAACGCTTTCCGGGCCACCTGCAAAGTCTTCACCCGGCCGTACAGCGCCCAAGACCACTGATGTGATCGACAAGAGCCTTTTTGATAAATCTGCGCTATTCTCCTGTCGCGCACGGACGACCGCGTGGCGAAGAGCAGGGTCCGAGATGAGAGCCCTGCCGCGCAGCTTCTATCGTCGCGCCTCGTTTGCGGCATCCGTGCCTACCCTCTTCGGACCTCGTGGGTTCCAACCGGCGGCGAGGCGTGCATAGGCGCCCTCGGCCTGCTCCACCCAGCGGCGCTCTTCTTCCCGGTGGCTCTTTATGTTGTAGGCGTGCGCGGCTCCCTTTTGGCCGCGCACAGCCTTGCTCCCGGCCTTGAGTTCCACATCGCGCAAGCTTCTTGGCATGCAGGGAGGGTCGAGCCCACGCGAAACTCTCGCCCTTCATCAACAGATGCCAGATCACGACAGAGAGTTTGCGTGCGGTTGCCACGGCCGCGACATGCTGTCCGCGCCGGGCTCGCACGCCGCAGGGAGAAGGCTCGCAACGGTCCGGGAGCACGAGCGGCCGCCCAGGCCGCCTCGACGAGCATGCCGCGCGCATGACCACGGCCCTGCTTGGTGATCCGCCCATGGTAGGCCGGACCTGGCCGGACTGTCGGACGCTTGGGTTCAACCCGAGATAGGTCACGAGCTTCTGCGGATCGTCGAAGCGCGACACGTCGCCGATCGCCGCCTTCATCGCCAGCGCGACGGTGATGTCGACGCCGGGAATGGTCATCAGCCGCTTCACGCCTTCATCCTCGAGAGCCGAGCGGGCAAGATCGCGTTCGATGACCTGGAGGTCTTCGCCCAATCGGTCGAACTCGCGCAGATGCCGATCGATCGCGAGGCGCTCGTCCTGCGGTACGACCTGCTCGATTAACCAGGTCCGACCCTTGGCGCCGCACAGGTCGGCATGCGGGCAGGACGGGATCAGGTGGCTATGAAGGATCGACTGGATGACGGTCTTCAATCGAGATCTCTGTCGGACAATCTGATTGCGCCGTGTCACCTGTCGACGCAGAGCCTGCGTCGGCTCGTCCGCAATCCAGACTTCTGGCAAGAAGCCGCTGGCATAGAGCTGCGCAAGAACGTCGGCCTCGATCGTCGTTTTGATCTTGGCATAGGCAATGATACGCACCTGTTTCGGGTTGCCGATCCCCACCTTCTTCACATGCGGCGCAACCACAGCCGTAGCGGACGTCGCGTTGCCGGTGGCCTCGATCACCCCGACATCGTTCGGCGACAGCTTCGCGGCGAACGCCGCCAGCAGATCGCGCCGCATGTCGACGCGGCCGAGTCGCCTGAGCCTGCCATCCTCCCATGCCACTGCTTCGGCGAAGGCGCGGTGAATATCCAGTCCGATGATGCGCATGCCCGTTCCTCCTTCTTGGCTCGGTCAAAGACGGGAGCTGGCGGGTAACACGACATCTACTGATCCGCGCTCGCAGCGCCTCCGGGAAAGTCGCGAGGGGCGGCGATGTAACGAGCTCGGGCTCTCAGCCCACGGTCTATTGACGGCCTGCCTGCACCTTCGTGCTCCCGGTGCCCCACGTCCCGGATGGGCTCACCATAAGGGCGTTCCAAAACAAGAACGGCAGGACGAAAAGGCACCACAGATCACCACCGGATAACAGCAAGGCCAAGCGCTTCGTTCAGACAGGCTTGCGCCAATGGGCTTAGGCCGAGCCTACAACAGCTCTCAAAAACGCTGCCGAACTGCTGCATTGGCTTCGCCGATACAACACAGGCCTCACGGCAGCTTAGGATCAAACCGCCCATCAGTCGCCTCGGACTGGAAGGGTGCACCCTATTAGGTTCCACGCCTAGCTAGGTCGGGGCCGCCGAAGACGCTGGTTGATAGCCCGGCGCCATCGGCCCGGCATTTCAAACCGCCAATCTCTGACCTGCACAGTACGTACGATTGCTCGCTTCGGCAGATCACGCGGCTCATATGTCGGACCTTAACGTCATCCATCATAAACTTTTTGCGACAAAAGATTGCAAGAATGCTAAATTGTTAAAGTCGTTTGTTTCGGTTAAAGGCATCCATCCCATGGATGGCTGATGACATGCGTTTCAAAGGACTTGATCTAAATCTCCTCGTTGTGCTCGACGCACTCCTGACGGAGCGTAATCTCTCGGCGGCGGCACGCAGGATCAACCTGAGTCAGCCCGCCATGAGTGCGGCCGTCGCCCGACTGCGCGATTATTTCCGCGATGAACTGTTTACGATAAGAGGTCGCGAACGATTTCTAACCCCGCGTGCGGCAGCATTTGCCCCCGCAGTTCGCGACGCTCTCCAGCACATCCAGTGCTCGATTATTTCTTCGGATCCGTTTGACCCAGCTCGAGCCGATCGCCTCTTCAGGATCATTCTTTCCGATTTCGTCACGCTCGTGTTTTTCGAAAAGCTTGTGGAGCGTATTGCACGGGAAGCCCCCGCCGTCAGCTTCGAACTGCTGCCTGTCGACGATAGCCCCGATGAGCTTCTCCGGCGCGGTGACGTCGATTTTCTAATTCTACCGGATATGTTCACGTCGAGTGTGCATTCAAGCGTTCCGCTGTTTGACGAGAAGCTCGTGTGCGTAGGCTGTCCCACAAACAAGCAGCTGCCACAGCAGCTTACATTCGAGAGATACATGTCGATGAGGCACGTCGCGGTCAGGTTCGGGCGTACGATGAAGCCGTCTATCGAGGAATGGTTTTTGCTTGAGCATGGCCTTAAGAGACGTGTCGAGGTCGCCGTGCAGGGCTTCAGCATGATTCCACCTATGGTGTCCGGCACAGCTCGTATAGCGACCATGCCCTTGCGGCTGGTCAGGCATTTCGAAAACACGTTCCCCCTGCGGGTTATCGAACTTCCGCTGCCATTTCCCACATTCACCGAGACCCTCCAATGGCCGGCCCTCCACAATAGCGATCCGGCAAGCATCTGGATGCGGGAAATAATGATACAGGAGGCATCTCGGATGGCTGCCCCGCTGTGAACCCACGGAAAATTCAGGCGCACCTATAGTCACTACTCCTGTCACCATCTACTCTGACGACAATAGCCCTCGCCGGATAAAGTCGATGCTGGCGGCAAGTGCGCCTGCGAGATCGTCCAGAGAATGGACTTCCTCGACCAGCTCGAACGAGAAAGGTCCCGCGTAGCCGCCATCCAGCAGCGCCTGAATCTGGCTGCCATTGTCGGAACCTGCAAGAAAGCGATCGGGGTAAATCCAGAAGGTCGGGTCGTTTACGCTTGAAATGTGCACCAGGCCGGTAAGCTCGCAGAACAGGCATGTCTCCCCGGCCAGGGTGTGGTGGAACGTGTCGTGCACGAGGCGAAAGACGGACTGGCCATCAACCGCGGCAACGGCCTCGGCCGCTTCCTTCTTTGATCGAAGCGAGCAGGTTCGGAAACCCAGCGGCTCGATGAGACCGATCAGACCCCGCGACTGGAGGATTGGCTTGATCTCGTTTAGAGCGAAACGAAGATTGTCCTGGCGCTCGCTATCGGTGGGCCACGAGCTGCGGTTGGCCGGCACCAACACGAGCGTCTCCGCCCCGCACGCCGTCGCATAATCGGCGAGGTTGCTTGCCTCGGCCTGACGCGTTGGAGTCCAGTCGTTGAACCGCTGCAAGGCGTTGACAGAGATGATCGTGACGCCCGCTTCGGTAGCGGCAAACCGAACGTCCGCAGCCGGAATGCCGCGTGCGACAGGATTGCTGAAATGAGGGTAACGGATTTGGACGTCGGTCAGGCCTTGGTCACGGGCAAGCGCGAAAAGCGCACTGACGTCAAGGCGGGGCGCCGCCATGTGATCGAGTGCAAAGCGGGGCGATACCTGGCGCATTGCTTGACTTTCCTTCCATGAAGCGCGGCTGCCATTTCGGCATCCGGCTTCTTTCAAGACGGAACCACGCCGGTTCACAGATCGGACAGAGACGGCCGAGTCAATCGAGCTTTCCTTTCATCGGTGAAAGGAAAATGGGCGCTCATGATAGAAATCTATCAAGCTCAAATATTTTCCGGAAGATAAATGTCGAACGGCAGAAATGTCTGCCCCGGGCTCTCCGCGACGCCGGCTTTGATGGCCCGCTCCATTGCCATTATCAGCTCCTGGCAAAGTCGGCGCATTGGCGTGCCGACCGCCATCGTCAAGATGTCATCCGCAAGCGCCCCACGTGACTGCGGCGTCATTTCACTCACGATCGCGACGAGATCCTGACCGCTCCCCTCTTCTCGGAGCGCGGAAATTGCCCCCTCTATCCCCCCGCCGGCCATATAGAAGCCGACGAGCTCTGGTTCCCGCTGCATAAGATCCAGCAATTTTTCGTAAGTGAGCTGCCGTTCATCAAGGTTCACGAGCGCATCAAGCACCTCGAATTTTGGCGCGTTCTCACGAAAATACGCACGAAAGGCCGTTTCCCGCGTCGCATGCGCCTGGAAGCGATGGCTTCCGACAAACACCGCCACCTTGCCGGGCCGTTTTGCGGTCTTGGAAAACACCCAAGCGGCAGTCCGTCCGACCTTGCTGTTGTTGAGGCCGATGTAGCCCTCGCGCACGCCATCGGCGAAGTCGGATAGCAGCGAAAATACCGGGATACCTTTCGCCTTGAGCTCCTCGACTGATGCTGTGATTTTCGGGTGATCGGCCGCCACCATGGCGATCGCCTGGCAGCGGCTCCCAAGGTCCTTAAGAAGCGGGAGCAGGTCACGCGGCAAATGTGACTGCGCGAACTCGATGATCGGAAGGCCGTGGAAGGATTTAGCCATACTGACCGACTCTTCGATCTTGCGAGCGAAATCTTGGTAGAAATCGTGGGTAGGTTTTCTCAAGATGAAGCCCAGCTTGTAGTGCGGCAGGTGCTGCTGCAAGCGCTGTTTGATGAGACCGGCAGCATGATAGCCGATCGCGTGCGCGGCCGCATGGACCCGCTGGGCGGTCTCCTCTCGCACCGGAAGGCGGACGTTCAGAACCCGATCGACTGTTGCTACGCTGACTCCGGCTTCGCGGGCGAGATCGGCAATTGTGACGCGCTTTCCCCTAGCGATTCTGATCGGCCGGTCCTCCATCATCCGGTGCGCTCCCGCGACGGCTTGGGGCGGCAAGCTGAAATAGTTCCCACACCCGGCGGTTGATAGCGCATTCGACGAACAGCGCTCCATGCGCACCCAGATGAGTTTCCGTGAACCGTTCGTTTGCTTAGGGGCTTCATGGTGTTGTATTACTCACTGCGTTAGTACTCTATTTCCAGCGCTCTTTGGAGGCTGGCAATTCGACTGTTGTGGCAAGGCCGCGACTTACACGTCGCGCTGTTGCGATTTTGCTTGCGGGGAGCCAGTTTGATGTAACCCTAACCGCGGAAAGCGGCTTCCATCCGTGACTGGTCCAATTCGCCTTCCCAGCGAGCGACAACGAGCGATGCCACCGCATTACCGACTAAATTCGTCAGCGCGCGGCATTCCGACATGAAGCGGTCCACGCCAAGAATTAGAGCCATTCCGGCAACGGGAACACTCGGCACGACAGAGAGAGTAGCGGCCAATGTGATGAAGCCGGCGCCGGTGACGCCTGCCGCACCCTTCGAGGAAAGCATCGCAATTAGCAGCAGGAGGATCTGATCGGCAATTGACAAATCTGTGTTCGTCGCCTGCGCGATGAAGAGGGCGGCGATCGTCATGTAGATATTGGTACCGTCCAGATTGAATGAGTATCCAGTAGGGATGACGAGACTTACGACCGAACGCGCGGCGCCGGCCTTCTCCATCTTCTCCATGAGCGAGGGCAGCGCGGCCTCCGAGGAGGACGTTGCCAGGACAAGCAGCAGCTCGTCCTTGATGTAGCGGACAAGAGAAAAGATCGAGAAGCCGTTGTAGCGGCAGACCGCGCCGAGAACCCCGAACACGAAGAGGAAGGCGGTAAGATAGAACGTCGCGACCAGTATCGTGAGGTTGGCCACCGAACCGATTCCGTATTTGCCGATCGTAAAGGCCATTGCGCCGAAGGCGCCGATGGGTGCAGCCTTCATCAGAATGCCGACGAGCTTAAAAATGGGGGCGGTAAGCGCCTGGAGAAAGGTAACGACCGGCCTGCTCGTCTCTCCGGTCATCGCCAAAGCAATGCCGAACAGGACCGAGAAGAACAAGACTTGCAGGATGTCGCCTTCCGCGAAGGCACTGGCAATCGTTGACGGGATGATGTTCATCAGGAAGCTGGTCACGGACTGCTCGTGAGCCGTGGCCACATAGCCCTTAACGGCTTGGACATCGAGCGAGGCCGGATCGATGTTGAGGCCGGCGCCAGGCTGAACGATATTCGCGACAATCAGTCCGACAACGAGTGCAAGCGTCGAGAATGTGAGGAAATAAACCATCGCCTTGGCGGCAACTCGGCCGACCTTCTGCAGATCGCTCATGCCGGCAATGCCGGTCGCAATTGTCAGGAAGATGACAGGTGCGATAATCATCTTGACGACTTTGATGAAGGCATCGCCGAGCGGCTTCAGGCTCTGGCCGGTTTCCGGATAGAGGTAGCCAATTGCGGCACCCAGGACTATGGCGGCAAGCACCTGCACGTAGGTCCGGGCAAAATGGCGCTTGCGGGGCGCTGCGATCGCGCGGGGGACTTTTGGAACCAACACCGTTTCTCTCTCCCTGACCGGATCGGGGTGGGGGCTCCTCCTTCTCCCATGCTGCGCTCCGGTCGAGCGCTGCTGTCATCTCGGAGCAAGCGCCGTGCCAACTGGAGGCCTGTCCCGTCCAGCGAGATTGGTGCGGGTTGCGCACTGGAACCCTCCACCTTTGCCGGAATTTGCACTCAAGGCTCGCCAAAGATCGCGTGAAGAAGTGCTTCGCCAGAGAGGGAATTGACCAGGTCGCCTTGCGGCCGTGCCTTTGATGTTCGCCGCAGATCGAATGCCGGCCGATATCTGTCGTCTTGGTGACTTTGGTTGGTCAGTTTTGCGACGGAATGCGCGCAAACTGTAGGATATCCTACACGCCCATCAGAGCACGCGGGACAAGCGATTAAGCGTAGGAGCGCATCGAATCTCCGAGGTCAAAAAATCTTGAATAAGGTCCCCGTGCGAAGTGAATCCGCAACTCGTCAAAGTTCTCCACCGTTTGATCCAGCGGTCGCGTTTCCTGGCGCTGCAGGATGGCGTTATCTGATGGCTCAAGCGCTGGAACGCCCAGGAAATCCCAAACCGCTCCCAAGCATTGGGCAGGTTCATGAAGAAGGCTCTCGTATTCCATTACAAGCAGGTTGGTCGACGTGAAGGAGTCCATAACGCGAGCGTGAAAATCGTCGGCGGCTTTGAAATAAGCCTCACAGTCAGCGATTGACAACCTGACGCTCGGTGGCCGAGCGGTATCGTTGTCCGAGCTGAACTTCAGCCACTGACCGCTTTCCCTGGCCTGCACAAAGGATCGGAGCGATTCCAATACGTTTCGGCGAACAACGAGAATGACCTTGAGTGCTGGCCAACGAGCTAATTCCGCAAAGAATGCTGGACGCTCGCGAAACTGAGGTTCATTGATCTTGCAGCCAAGATGCGTCACATTCTTGTAGTCGCGCATAGGGCAGCGCACATAGGCAAGCTCAAGAAGCTCGCGATCCGTGCCTAGCAGGCGATCCGTGCTGGGCCAATTGGGATCATATTCGTTTAGCAACTCACCGTTACTCAAAACGGTCGGATGCTCGTTTAGCAATTCTTCTAAATAGTGTGTTCCGGTCCTTGGCATAGCAAGGATCACAAAAGGCTCAGGAGTTGGTTCGTTGTGGGTCATTGCATGTGTATCCAACTAAATAATGGCCGCGACGGTCTGGGGACGCGCACAAGAAGCTTGGCTGCTATCGCTTGAACGCTCCGGGTGGGTCCGCGCCTCACCACCCAGCCTGTACTCCGAGGTGTGGTCGCGAAGATGGGCGCGTGCCTGCAGCGGCTGGGTGGCGCCCGGCTTCGGCGTTGTTGTACCACTCGCGATTCCTGGCACACGCATGCCTCCGGGCCGCTGTGGGCAGTTTGCAATCCGGCATTGCGGACCTCCTTCTCGTTGATGGGCGTAGGTAAGCGTCAACGCATTAGTCGTCGATGAAACAGTCCAGCCGACACAAAAAAAGGCAATACAGCGAACATGCAAAGTGCGCCTATATGCAGCCCTACATTGTCGCCCAGGCGGCCGAGCATCACCGGACGGATTAGATCGATAGAATTCGCCAGCGGCGAGAAGGCCGCAATCTGCTGAAACACTCCTGGCAATTGGCCGACTGGAAAAACCGCGCCCGAAAGGAACAGCATAGGTGTGATGACAAGCGTCTGATAGAAAATAAAATAGTGATAACTGGGCGCGAGCGCGATGACGAGCATGGCCAGGCTCGCAAAGGCGAACCCGGTGAGAGCGATGACCGGCAGCACGTAGAGAACCGACGTCCACGCGGCATAACCTAGCGCGGCGGCAACAATCGCAATTGTCGTACCGGCCAGAAAGGCCTTTGTGGCTGCCCAGGTCAATTCACCGAGAACGATGTCGCCGAGGGTAAGTTGTGTGTGCAAGATTGCTTCCCAAGTGCCCTGATCGCGCATTCGACCGAAAACCGCGTAAATTGTTTCGAAGGTCGATGCTGTCATCGCGCTTGTCGCAACCATGCCGGCTGCCAGAAAAGCGATGTAGGATGCACCTTCGATGCGGCCTACCAACAGTCCAAGGCCAGTGCCGAGCCCGAAAAGGTAAATCATCGGATCAGCAAGGGTGCCGAGCATTGAAGCAAATGCCACCTTCTTCCATGCCAAATGATTGCGGCGCCACACCGCGATCCAGTTCCAGGCGTTGGCGGGTAGAGCGGCCGCAAGACGTTCACCCATTGCTCACTTCTCCATCTCACGTCCGGTTAGCCGCAAGAAAACGTCCTCCAGACTGGGTGGACGCTCCAGAATACGCAGACCCGCTCGACCGCGAAGCTGGATGCGCACATCCTCCGGATCAGGCGCATAGCAAAAGAGCGTCTCGCCGCTTACCTCGATACGCTGAACGTACGGCCTGATCAGCGAAATCAGCTCCTGTGGATTGCCGCCGAAGATCTCGATCACGTTGCACCCAATGTACTCGTCGATCAGCGCATGAGGACTGCCCTCGGCGATCTTGCGTCCCCGCTCGAGAACACACAGCCGATCACAAAGCCGCTCAGCCTCTTCCATGAAATGGGTGGTCAAAATGATCGTTTTTCCGCTCGCCAGCAGGAAACGAAGTCGCTCCCAGATCAGATGGCGGGCATGCGGGTCGAGGCCGGTCGTGGGCTCATCCATCACAAGCAACTGGGGGTCGTTGATCAGAGCACGTGCCAGCGTCAGGCGCCGCTTCATCCCGCCGGATAGCAGGCCGACACGTGAATCCGCCTTGCTCTCAAGGCGAGCGAACTCGAGGAGCCGTGGGATGACGGCGTTGATCTCTCTTGTTCTCATGCCGAAGTAGCGCCCGAACACCAACAGGTTCTCACGTACCGTAAATTCCAGGTCGAGATTGTCGAACTGCGGGACCACGCCTATGCCCTTGCGGGCCAAGCGGCTGCGTGCCGGCACTGGTAGACCGAGGACTGTTATATCACCCGCGTCAGGCCGGGTCATACCGAGGAGCATACGCGCAATCGTGCTCTTGCCTGCGCCGTTCGGCCCCAGCAGACCGAAGCACTCTCCCGATGCAACGGTGAAGGACAGCCCGTCCACAACGAGCTTGTTTCCGAATAATTTGGTTACGCCGGTAAGGTCGATTGCTACATTGGACATGCGTCTATCTCAAGCGGAATGAGTCCGATTGGCCACCGGCAGCTTACTTACGAATCTGGTTCAGAGCAGGCCACCGCCTTGAGATGGCACCTTTGGAAAGTCGCGGCCGGAGCGACGCGTGTATCGCTTCCGCCAAAGAATTAACGTCAAGATGCCACGTGTCGCTTCCAGATAGTTCCCGTTCTGACCATAGGTAACTCGACAAGCTTCACCACGTGTCGACTGACACAACTTACTCGGTCACCCGGCGCTGCAAGGCCGTCAGACTTCACCAGCTGTGAGCGAAAGATCTGCAGTATGAAGTGACTCCGCAATTCCAGAATTGCCCGCAGCATTTGCTCCGGCAAGCGGCATCGCGCTTGTGATTTCCTTTGTGCTCCTGTTGGGCAGGGGAACACTTTTACGCGACAGCCAATCGCTATTGCTCAATGTACACAGGGCGTAAGCCTTCAAGGGGATCAACAGGAATATCCTGATTAACGCGTGCATTGAATAGCCGATGAATCGAAGCTGCCGAGTGCGGAAAGATAACACCGTAGATCTTATTATGGTCATGGTGACAATAGCCAGCACCGTCCACCAATTTACTGTATGTGAAAATAGTAGCTCACCGAGCGCCGTTACTACCGCGATGCCGAGCAACAATGGGCCGAGATTCTCTCCCATCACATCCAAAGTTAGATAGCGATCCAGGCCACGCAGTAGACCTCGCGCAAGCATCGTGTCCCGGAAAGTGCTCCGTGCCCAGCGGAGTTGTTGGCGCAAATAAGGTCCCATCTTGTCCGGAACGACTGTCGCCGCGACGGCACCTGGAACGTACTCGGTTCGAAAGCCTGCTTTCAGCATGAGGATCGTAAGATGACGGTCTTCACCGAAGTCGCTTGGTTTCCCCCTGAACAGCTGCGTCTCGTATTGATCCAGCAGAGAAAGGAGACAAGACCGGCGGTACATTGCACATGGGCCGCAGCAGCACATGACCGCACCAAAGCGACCTTGCGCCGCGCGCTCCTCATTGCAAGCCAGCCAGTATTCCATATCGATCAATCGGGTCAACCAAGTGTCGCTGCGGTTGTATGCCGTCAGCTGGCCCATGGCCGCTCCGACCATGGGATCCCGCATTTTTACTGCAAGCTTCGTGATGACGTCGGACGCAAGTGTCGTGTCAGAGTCGACGCTGAGCACGAAATCTCCAGATGAGCGGCGGATGGCGGCGATCTGCGCCTTGCGTTTGCCAACATTCTCGCGGAGCAGAATGAAATTGAATCTCGGGTCGCCCTCGTAGGCGTGATGTACCGGGATGACGGCATTACGATTTCCAGAACCGTCGTCAACCAGATAGACCTGAAATGTTCCGGCGTAATCTTGAATTGCAATGGAAGCTAAACACGCCGCGAGTGTGCGCGGGTCCTCATTGTAGCAGGGGATGATGACATCCACGCTCGGCCAACGGTCGGATCCGAACAAGCTTTCCGACGGCGGCGTAACATTTTCCGGTTGGGAGTAGACCGCTTGCATGCCTCTGTAAACAGTCGAGAGCACCGCATAAGACGAAACGGCAACAGTACTGGCTGTGGTGAGAAGGTCCATAGGATCTCTGTTTGTTCAGGGATGTTGAGGAAGTGATCGGATTACAAATCCGCGGCCGTGCAATTCTGGAATTAGGCGTGACAACGCTGTCACCGTCTGGTCGCGCAGACTGGCTTGATTGCCTGGTTGCAATTCGTCGGGAGCGCACCCGTCGTGCAACAGCACGATTGCGCCCGGCCGGATATCGGCGAGCACTCTGTCGACGATGGCGTCAACGCCGGGGCGAGACCAGTCGCGTGGATCAATGGACCAATGGACGGGCGCCAATGCCGCACCCGCTGATGCAGCGATTACTTCTTCGGTCCAGATGCCATACGGTGCACGAAAGTACCGAACCATGGCCTGCGGGCAAGCCATCCCTATGACTCTGTTTGCCTCAACTATCTGGCGGTCGACTTCGACGGGCCCGCATTTAGCCAGGTCCGGATGAGTCATCGTGTGGTTGGCTATACCGTGCCCGTCTGTAATAATTCGGCGAACGAGTTCCGGCTCGTCGGCCGCGTAGGCCCCAACAACGAAGAAGGTCGCCGGCACCTGATGTTGCGCCAGCACATTGAGTATCTGCGGTGTGAAAAATGAATTGGGACCGTCGTCAAACGTCAGATAGACGCTGCGCTCTGCAATGCCATCGGCATTGTCACTCTGCCCTTCGCATATGTAGTCCAGAGGCTTCATAGTTCCGGACCGTTCCGGTCGATCAGGGTACCGGACGGCCACTCGTCCATCGAGCGTCCGATCGGCGAAACCAACACGAGTACGTCTTCCAGGCGCGTGGGCGGCAGGTCGGGATGCACATCTGGACGGGTCGACCGTACGCGAACGCCCGACACAATGTTCGCGAGGCCGGCTCTGCAGAATCTTTCGACATGGTTTCGCAGCGCGTGCCGAACCGTGCCGAAAGCGAATGGAACACCCAACTGATGGAGCACTGGGTACGCCACGCGCATCGAAAAACCGATTCCGAGCCCTTCAAGATCCGGACGAACCGCGTACAGGCCCAATTCAGCGACGATCAAGTCGACCTCGCCAACTTTGATGAAGCGCCGCAGCATGCCGATGTGAGCCGCTACCCCATGCGCGTCGTAGCCGATTGCGCGGAATTCCGGCCTCGCGCCGGCCCAACTGCGGCCGCCTTCGAATGGCTCCGCGTTGAAGGCGCCAGTCCGTCCATAGGTCTTTCGAAAAAAGTCGGAGAGTTCGACATGGTCGGCCAGTTGCAACTCATTTTCCCAGCACAACTTCCACTCGACATTCGGGCGCATGGAAGACCTCACCTTGTAGCTGTCTGGTTGAGATAAATGTCCAAGCATTGGTTAAATAATTGGCGTCGCGCCAACGGGGCGTAACTTGTGGAGACCGCCGAAAGACCAAGCCGCAATGCAGATGCGACTGACTTTGTACGCCCCGCACACCAGATGATGCTCCTCGGATCCAACGCAACCATCGGAACTACCTATCTTTCCAACTTGAAGCGCTTCTATGGGACCTGCAGCAAAAACGGTAAAATCCTTTGTTTAGATGAAAGGTATCCACGCTTTGGATAACTGGGCGAATGCGTTCCATATGGCTGGTCAATTATCGTCGTCACGCTCGAGGCACTTCTGACGAAGCGCAAAGCTCACGCCCGCGGCACGCGCGGCCGTTGCCGGGCCGCGCGATTATCTCCGTAAGAGGCGAGCGGAGCTCAGACACGACGATTGATCAGAATCTGATTCGCGGGTTCAGTATCTCTTTCGTGTATCCAGCTCTGGGCTGTCCTTTGGCGGGAGTTAGGTTCGCCCAGGTTCTGAGCCTGGGGCGTCGGCCCGTTCGCCGCACAGGCTCCTTCGCACATCGTCGAGGCCGAGAAAGAGGGGGCCACACAGCTCCCCCTGTACTTTCCACCACCCGACACCAGCGCTCACCCAGGGCGCCGGCCTTGCTCACCTCAACGGATAGCGCACTCGCGCCGCTTCACGATTAAAAGAATTCTACAAGCAGATGCCTGTTTGATCGTGAGACGTCCGCTGCCAATTCCCGCATCGCAGAGGCAGCCAATAGCGCTCGCTTCACATAGTGGTCCGGCAAGCAGCTAGATACGACAGGTGACCTCAAATGAGGCGTCTTGCATGGCTTCTACACCTGCCTGAATGCCAGGACTGCGTT
>NZ_NPKI01000018.1 GCF_002284565.1 Mesorhizobium mediterraneum
TGCGCCGAACGACTTGTCGATGACGACGTTGCGGCCCTTGGGGCCGAGCGTGACCTTCACTGCGTCGGCGAGGATGTTGACGCCGCGCAGCATGCGCTCACGGGCATCACGGGAAAATTTTACGTCTTTGGCAGCCATTTTTAGCTCCTGGCAGGGGCTTGAATTGAGCCCGAAGATTTAAGTGACGGTGAGGCCGATATTCAGCCGATGATGCCCATGATGTCGGATTCCTTCATGATCAGAAGGTCTTCGCCATTGAGCTTGACTTCGGTGCCCGACCACTTGCCGAACAGGATGCGGTCGCCGGCCTTGACGTCCAGCGGGACGAGCTTGCCGGCTTCGTCACGGGCGCCGGAACCAACGGCGATGATCTCGCCTTCCTGCGGCTTTTCCTTCGCCGTATCGGGGATGATGATCCCGCCGGCAGTCTTGGATTCGGATTCAACCCGGCGTACGACCACGCGGTCATGAAGCGGGCGGAACTTCGACTTTGCCATTTTTTATTCCTCGATGAGAATGGTGAGAACAGTTCCTCCGTCCGGCGGCGCCGGACCTGGTTAGCACTCACCAATGGCGAGTGCTAACGTGGCGGTGAGATAAGCCGGTGGCTTGCGAGAGTCAAGGCGCCGAGTGAGCCGATCGACGCCCGGCGACGAACTATTGGCGCCTCGGAGAACCAAGCACCAGAAGCGGGCATCGTTCCGCCAGCGGATAGGATCCGCTCGGCACGACGCGCACTTCGTCGAACCAGTCGTTCGCCTGGTCGACGAGCATGGCAAGCGTCGCGAAGCAATAAGTCGTTTGGGAACCCGCATAGACGTCGATGGTGCCGATGGAGGCCATGCTCCACCCCGTCCGCGCGGCAAGGGCGGCGCGGTCCGGGAATATCTCGTCAAAAGCGTCGCGGATCACCTGCACATTTATGGCGCGATCGGAATCGCTGGTCGTACTCGCCATAGCGATCCGCCATTTGAGCGCATGGAAATTCTCAATTCCGCCGGCCAAGGCTTGGGCCTTGATGTCCTGCAAATCCTCGAACGTCTCAGGGCCGGCGAAAACGCGGATCGCCGCGCGGCTGCCGGGCTTCAGCACTCTGGCAACCTCGCCCAGGAGGGCGCGGCGAGCGCGTGCGGAATCGACGACCGTCAGACAACCGTCGCCTATGACCGCGCCGACGCTGGCGCGGCCGAGCGGAAGGTCCAGCCAGTTCCCGGTCGTTGCCTTGCGGCAGGCGCTGTCGCCCGGCCATACGCCCGAAACCATGGCGGCGGATCCGTCGACGGCCAGCATCGTCTTGCCGAGGCCGGCCAGTTCCGGGGTAACGCCCAGCAGGAGAACATCGGCCTCGTCCAGATCAAGCTCGCGCTCGACAATGCCAACTGTCTCCGGAGTTGGCCGGAGCGGCGCCTCCAGGAGCATCCAGTGACGGTGATAACTGTCCCAATGATTGGTCATGTGTGCCCGTCGGACCTAAAAAGGCTGGCGTCAACTGCTCATAGCCGCTTAATGGAAGTGGGTATGGAAGCCAAGGGGGTAGCCGTGGCGCGTATCGTCGTCATAACGCATGAGCACGATCAGTTCCTTGGCAAGCGCGATATCCTGCTGCGCAGGGGCAGTCCCTATTTGCTTTTCGACGTTCTGGGAGAATTGAAAAGGCGCGGCCATTCGGTCCGGATTCAGCAAGGTCTGTCGAAGACACACAGCGCCGACGTCGCGGTTCTGCATGTCGATGCGACGATAACGCCCGCAGACTATCTCGACTATGCACGGAGTTTCCCATTCTGCCTCAATGTCGGGACGGCCGACATATCCAAACGACGGATCAGCGGAGTGTTGGTGAACGAGGGAGACGCCTGGCCAGGCCCGGTCATCGTCAAAAGCAATCTCAACAATCAGGGCATTCCGGAGAGGTTCCTCAATCGGCGAGCGCGGCGCGCGAGGAAACCACCGCCTTTTCCGGACATGCCAGTCCTGCAGCCCTATGAGGTCTACGGATCTCTCGGCGATGTTCCGGATGGCGTCTTCGAACGCGACGATCTGGTCGTGGACAAGTTCATTCCGGAGAAAGAACCCGATGGTTTCGCGGCGCGGTTCTGGGTGTTTTGCGGAGAGAGCGAACGTTGCACCCGCTACGTCTCGCCAAACGCCCTGGTCAAGGCGTCCGAGACGATCCGTCGTGAGCCCGTGCCTGTTCCCCAGGAAATGCGCCAGCTGCGACGCGAACTCGGTTTTGACTACGGCAAGTTCGATTTCGTCATACATGAGGGCAGGGCGGTGCTGCTGGATGCCAACAAGACCCCCGGCCGCCCAAAAAACCTCGTGAAGATGTTCTCGGCCGGAGCCTCTCATCTCGCAAACGGCTTCGAGGATCTGATCCGGCGAGTCTGATGCCTGGATACTTGACTAAGTCAAATAAATGATTGATCGTGTGCGGGCAGGAGGATGCCATGACGATTCATCATCAACCCGGCAAGGAGCGGATCGATGCGGTGCGGGGCTTCAACCGCTTCTACACCCGCCAGATCGGCCTGCTCGACGAAGGCCTGCTGGAAAGCGCCTTCTCGCTGACCGAGGCTCGGGTGCTCTATGAGCTGGCGCATCGCGACGGGCTGACCGCCACCGATCTTGCGCGCGATCTCGGCCTCGACCCCGGCTATCTCAGCCGGTTGTTGAAAAAGTTCGAGGAGCGCGGCCTGGTGGAGCGCGCAGCGACTGAAGCCGATGCGCGGCGCTCGTCGATCGCGCTGACGCCGGCGGGAAGGACGGCCTTCGCGCCGCTGAACCAGGGTTCGCACGATCAGGTCGCGGCCTTGCTCGACCGGCTTTCCGCTCCGGAACAGGACAGGCTGGTCAAGGCGATGCAGACGGTGCAGCGGCTGCTGGGCGAATGTACGGAGCCCAAAATTCCCTACATGCTGCGGCCTTTGCAGGTCGGCGACATCGGCTGGATCATCCATCGCCAGGGCCTGCTCTACGCGCAGGAGTATGGCTGGGACGAAACCTATGAGGCGCTGGTCGCCGAAATCCTTGGCGCCTTCGTCAAATCCTTCGATCCGAAATGGGAGCGCAGCTGGATCGCCGAGCGGGACGGGGACGTCGTTGGCTCGGTCTTCGTCGTGCGCAATTCGGACGCGGTGGCGAAGCTGCGCCTGCTCTATGTCGAACCCTCGGCGCGCGGTCTCGGAATCGGCAAGCGACTGGTCGAGGAATGCATCGGCTTTGCCCGTGCGAAGGGATACAAGACGCTGACACTGTGGACCAACGACGTGCTCACCTCAGCGCGCCGCATCTACGAGGCATCAGGATTCAAGCTGGCCGACGAGGAGCGCCACCACGCCTTCGGCAAGGATCTGGTCGGCCAGAACTGGAACCTGGAGCTGTAACGTCTTTCCCTTCTCCCCTTGTGGGAGAAGGTGGATCGGCGCGCAGCGCCGAGGACGGTTGAGGGGTGCTGGACGGAACGCCATCGGCGCCAGGCTGGAGCACCCCTCATCCGTCGCCTTCGGCGACACCTTCTCCCACAAGGGGAGAAGGCAAAAACCGGGCGGAGCGCGCCTCGACAATGATCTCCAACACAAGCTGGAAGCATCATTTGTCTGAAGCAATTGCCCTTGGCTGGCCGCGCTTCACCCCTTCACCGGTATCCAGATTTCAAGCCCGCCATTGCCGCTGCGCGGATCGAATTCGGGGCCGTAGCGCTCGAATTCGGGCGCATCGGCGATCTCGTGCCCGGAGGCCGGCAGCCATTTGTTCCAGATCGTGTTGACCGTGCGGCGGATGGTCGAGATGTGGTCACGATGGGCGAACACGGCGTATTTCTGCGCCGGCACGCGCACGCGCGAAAACTCCCTCGGCAGGTCCGAAAAATCGGACACCTCGACGCCGGCGATGTAGTCGAAATTGCCGGCGTCGTCGCCGTTGACGCAGACGCCATAGGCGACGTCGCCGATCTCGCCTGGAATGTTGCCGATATAGGGGCCAAACCGCTGCCACAGCATCGGGATGCCGGCGCTGGTCTCGCAGCTGTAGCGTTCGCCGAGACCAGCGATGAGAAACGGCCGGCTGGTCTCAAAGCGCGGCGGCTCGAGATTGGTGAGGAAGGACTGGTCCATCAGGATCGGCTCCACGAGAGCGAGATTGTCGAGCGAGCCTTGCGCGCGCACCAGTTCCGGCGTGGTGCCGAATTGGTCGCGGAAGGCACGGGTGAAGGCCTCATGCGAAGCATAGCCGGTGTCGAGCGCGAGCGAGAGGATGTCGGGTGCGCCGGCGGCGAGCTTGCGCGCCGCTTCGGTCAGCCGGCGAGAACGCATGTAGCCCATCACCGAACGGCCGGTCGCCGCACCGAAAGCCCGCGTCACGTGAAAGCGCGACACCCCGCTGCTCTTGGCGACATCGTCGAGCGAGACGGATTCCGGCAGATGGCTTTCGACGAACCACAGCGCTTTCTCGGTCGGATTCATATGGCTCCTCGCAGTTGGCCCAGTCTTCGCATTTGGCCCAGTCTTCGCATTTGGCAAAGTCATGTTGCCGCTTCCTGGTGGAGGCAGTTTGATCGAAATTGCGCACTGCGCAAATCGACAGCGATGTGGTCGGCAACTCGAAGGCTTCGGGCGAAAGAGCTTGACAGCAGCAAGCGGCGTCTTTTAAGAGTAACGTTATTACATAACTAGACTCATATGGCCCTCCTGATAAGACCTTTGCTCTCGCGGTTTTCCGTATCCCCGGAAATTTATTGCGCTGCGGTCGGCGGAAACCTAGGGTGGCTGACTGATGGTCCCCGAGTCGAAAGGCAAGGGGTGAAAAGGGAACACGGTGAGATCTTCGGATCGAGGCCGTGGCTGCCCCCGCAACTGTAAGCGGTTAGCAAAATCCGAAATGCCACTGGCCGGCAAGGCTGGGAAGGCAGGATGGCGCAAAGACCCGCGAGCCAGGAGACCTGCCATCAGCATGAGTTGACCGGACGGGGTGTGCCGGGAGGAGACGTGGGCATCGGTCTTGTCGGCCGGTCCGTCCAGCTTCCTTCCGTCGCCATTGAGAAAGTGACGGTAAGTTGGACGCCTCCCAGCCTCTTCTTGAAGCGCGTGAGCTGAGCGCGACGGCGAATGGCCAATGCCTGGTCAGCGCGGTCAGCCTTTCGGTGGCGGCGGGCGATCGCCTCGCAATCATCGGTCCCAACGGCGCCGGCAAGACGACGCTGTTGCGCATGCTATGTGGCACCCTGCGGCCAAGCGCGGGAGATGTGAGATTTTCCGGACGCCGGCTGGAGACGTTTTCGGCCGCCGAGCGGGCGCTGCACATGGCTGTCGTCGGCCAGACCGATCAGCCTGATCCGCGGCTTGCCGTGATCGACTACGTCGAGCTTGGCCGCGTCCCGCATGCCGGCTTGCGACGGAGGAGCGAGCAACGCGACATCGCCGTCGAAGCGCTTCGCAGAACCGGTCTGCTGCCGCTGCTCGGCCGCACGATCGGCTCGCTGTCCGGTGGTGAGCGGCAACGCGCCCAGCTGGCACGCGCCGTTGCCCAGGAGCCAAAAATCCTGTTCCTCGATGAACCGACCAATCATCTCGATCCGCGCGCCCGCAGCGAGCTTCTCGAACTCGTGTCGCAGTTTGGCATGACCGTCGTGGCGGTGCTTCATGATCTGTCGCTGGTCACGCCATTTGCCACCAGGGTCGCGGTGATGAACGAGGCCCGCCTGCAGGCGTTTGCCGGTCCGCGCGAGGCGCTGACCAAGCAGTTGATCCGCCAGATTTTCGGCGTCGACGTGCTTCGGCTGCGCCATCCCACCGAAGACCGCGAACTCACGGTATTCGACGTTCCGAACCGTGCCTCTTCACATTCCGATTTGACCAAGGAGCAATATTCGTGAAACGCCTCGCATTGTCTTTCGCCTCCCTCCTGTTTGCCCAGACCGCCTTCGCTTTCCCGGTGACCGCCTTTGCTTTCCCGGTAACAGTTGACAGCTGCGGCACGCCGCTGACGTTCGACGCCGCGCCGAAGCGCGCCGTCATCCAGGATCTGAACATGGCCGAGATGGCCTTCGCGCTGGGGCTGCAACCGTCGATCGTCGGCCTGACCGGCATCACCGGATGGTACGAGGTCGGTCCGGAATTCAAGGCCGAGCAGGGCTCGATCCCGGAACTCGCGCCGAAATATCCGACACTTGAAAACCTCGTCGCCGTCGAGCCCGATTTCTTCTTCGCCGGCTGGTATTACGGCATGAAGCCGGGCGGCGAGGTGACGCCCGATACGTTGGCGCCGCACGGTATCAAGACGCTGGTGCTGACGGAAAGCTGCGTCCATCTCGACAACAACCGCCCTGCCGCCTCGATGGACCTGCTCTACGACGACGTCGAAAAGCTGGGCAGGATTTTCGACAAGGAAGCCGAGGCGAAGAAACTTGTTTCGGACTGGAAAGCGCAACTCGCCGATATCACGGCGAAGGTTGGCGACCACAAGGGAACGCGCGTATTTCTTTACGACTCCGGCGAAGACAAACCCTTCACATCAGGCAAGTTCGCCATCCCCAGCGCCATGATCGCCGCTGCCGGCGGCGACAACATCATGGCCGACATGCAGACGAGCTGGGGCAACACGGATTGGGAAACGGTCGCTTCCCGCAATCCGCAGTTCCTGATCCTGCTCGACTACCAGGAGGGTGGCGGCTACAGGAAACTGCTCGATTTCCTCAAAGTTCATCCGGCGATGAAGGAGACCGACGCGGTCAGGAATGAGCGCTTCGTCGCGCTGCGGTATGCCGAACTGACGCCCGGGCCTGCCAACATCGAGGCGATCGGCAAGATCGCCAGGGCGATGCACCCGGAAGCTTTCTGAGCTTGCGCCACAGGGCGTTCGAATTGGCCATGACAGCAGGAGCAGCAGCGATCGCCGCTCTTGCTCTGCTGTCGATCGCCTATGGATCGACGGTCATAGCGTTGAGCGACGTGGTTGCTGCGCTCGGACATGCGGCCGGAGTGGCCGCAGACATCGTGCCCGGCCCGGTCGGCAAAATCGTTGTCGATCTCAGGCTGCCGCGCACGATCATGGCCATCTGTGTCGGCGCCGGGCTGGGCGTCATCGGCGCGCTGCTGCAGACGGTAACGCGCAACGACCTCGCCGATCCGTTCCTGTTCGGCCTGTCGTCCGGTGCCGCGGCCGGCGCGGTTTCCGTTATCACCATTTTTGGCGACCATTTCGGCATCTGGACGTTGCCGGTCGCTGCCTTCACCGGCGGCATTTTGGCCGCCGGCATCGTGCTGTTGCTGGTTTCGCGGGTGAGGGGGCAAGGCCCCGAACGGCTGATACTGGCCGGGCTTGCCGTCTCGTTCATGTTCACCGCCTTGACCAACTATCTCGTCTTTGCCGGCGACCAGCGCGCCGCTCACTCGGTGCTGTTCTGGACGATGGGCGGGCTCGGGCTGGCGCGGTGGGACAATGTCGGACTGGCTGCTCTGGGCGCAGGCACCATCCTAGTCTTCGGACTTTGGAACCACCGTCGGCTCGACGCTTTCCTGGCCGGCGAAAATGCCGCCGAAACCCTCGGCGTGCCGGTTGCGCGGATGCGCAGGACGACATTTTTCGTCGCCGCTTTCTCGACGGCGATCCTCGTCTCGGTGGCAGGCGTCATAGGTTTCGTCGGCCTGATGATCCCGCATCTGTCCCGGCCCCTGGCCGGCCCGTTGCATCTGCGCCTGATTGCAAGCTGCGCCCTCTTTGGAGCGGTGCTGTTGCTGGCAAGCGACCTTCTCGCCCGCACGCTGCTGCCGCCGCAGGAACTGCCGATCGGCATCATCACCAGCTCGGTCGGCGCTTTTTTCGTGGTCACGATGCTCATTCGCAATCGTTCCTGATGTGACTGCCATCCACACTTGCCGGCTTCTGGCATAATGCCGCATCTTGAATAGTAAGCACGCTTATAATATATGCCGCTCATGGTTTCCGACGGCATCGATAGATTGGGCTTTTTGATCCACGACGTGCAGCGCCTGATGCGCAAGCGCTTCGAGGCGAAGGCCAGCGGGCTCGGCCTTTCCTCGGCGCAATGGCGGCTGATGGTCCGCGTCGCCAAGGAAGAAGGCATCACGCAAGCGCGGCTCGCCGAGCTTCTCGAGATCGAGCCGATCAGCGTGTCGCGCCTGGTCGACCGCATGGAGGAGAGCGGCTGGATCGAGCGCCGTTCCGACGCCACCGATCGCCGCGTCCGCATGATCTTCCCGACCGCCAAAGCGAGCGAGGCCTACGCAGAGATCAAGAGCCTTGCTGGCGAAGTCTATGAGGAATCGCTTACCGGCGTGTCGCTCGAAGATCGCCGCATCCTGATCAAGGGTCTGGAGGCGATGGCCAAGAACCTGGCGGACGGCGAGACGGCGTCCGGCGAAAAAGTCAAAGGTGCAGAAGGCGCAGCAGCATGAACGCGGTAGCCAAGGTAGATGAGAATGCAACCAAGCTGGAGGTGGAAGCTCCGGCGCAGCCGGCGGCGGCTCCGGTGGCGGTCGCTCCGCAGCTAGCACCGGCGCCGGTGGTGCCGAAGAAGAAGCGCCGTGTCGGCCGCTTCCTATTGATGTTTGCGCTCCCCGTGGCACTGATCGCCGGCGGCAGCTACGTCTGGGTGACCGGCGGCCGCTACCAGGAGACCGAAAACGCCAATCTGCAGCAGGCCAAGGTCTCGATAGCCGCCGATACGGCGGGTCGCATCGTTCAGGTCGATATTTTCGACAACCAGTCCGTCAAGCAGGGCGACGTGCTGTTCGCCATCGATCCCGAGCCCTACCGGATCGCATTGGCCCAGGCCGACGCGGCGGTGGCCGGCGCGCGCCTCAATGTCGAGCAGCTGCGTGCGGCCTACAGCCAGGCGCTGGCGCAGGAGAAGTCCGACGCCAGCCAGGTCGACTACGCGCAGTCGCAATACGACCGAGCCGCCGACCTTGCCCGCAAGGGCATCAATGCCAAGTCCTCGCTCGACGAGGCCAGGAACGATCTCGACAAAGCCAAGCAGCAACTGGCCGTGGCCGAGCAGGGCATCCTCAGCGCCAAGGCGGGCCTTGGCGGCAATCCCGATATCGAGACCGATAAGCATCCGACCGTGATGGCGGCGCTCGCCGCGCGCGACAAGGCTGCCTACGATTTGGCGCAGACCACTGTCAGGGCGCCGGCTGACGGCATCGTCAGCCAGGCTGCCTCGTTCAAGGTCGGCCAGTATGTCGGCTCTGGCACGCCGCTGTTTTCGCTGGTCGAGACCGGCGACACCTGGATCGATGCCAATTTCAAGGAAACGCAGCTCACCCACATGAAGCCGGGCCAGAAGGCCGAAATCGTGGTCGAGACCTATCCAGGCAAGACGTTCGAGGCCACCGTCAAGGCGATCGGCGCCGGCACGGGAGCCGAGTTCTCGCTGTTGCCCGCCCAGAACGCCACCGGCAATTGGGTCAAAGTCACCCAGCGCATTCCGGTGCGCCTGGAACTGGCCGATGCCGACGCCAAGATGGCGCTGCGCACCGGCATGAGCGCGACCGTCACGGTGGACACCGGCGTTTCCCGCGGGCTTCCCAGCATCTTCGGCCACGCCACGGCGAGTGAGGCACAATAGACCGCCTCGTTCCATTGGACGATGAGGTCTGAGACGCAACAAGTAGAATGCAGGCCGCGCACGGAGAGGAACGCAGCTGACAGGATTGGTCCGACGGGAGATGCACCAGGGGTTAGGGTTTGGATCGGGCTGCGTTGCGGCCTGAGCGAAGCCTGAACAACGCGACGCAGACTCGTTTCGGTCCTCAGGTTTCCGGGCGGCAGGCGCCGTTTTATCGAGACGCTCGGTCGATGTAACCCCCACATCGATAGTCGCGTCCCACCCCGATGAGGGTCTCTCCATACGGAAGGCCGCGCCGCCCGGAAACCTCGCGCATCGGCCCGAAAATCGGAATCGATTTTCGGAAAGCACGATGCGCTGACTCAAAGTACTAGAGCGTACTTTGTGCGTCCAAATGGACGCACGTCGCTCTAGTGTACATTTTTTTGTTACCTGCCGGAAGTTCCACATCATGAGCACGCCAGAACCCTTTCGCGAAGTGCCGCACCGCGGCCTGATCACCGTGGCGCTCATGCTGGCGACGATCATGCAGGCGCTCGACACCACGATCGCCAACGTCGCGCTGCCGACCATGACCGGCGATCTCGGCGCGTCCCCCGACAACATCAACTGGGTGCTGACCTCCTACATCGTTGCCGCGGCAATCATGACGCCGGTGACCGGCTGGCTGGCCGACCGCTTCGGCCGCAAGGAGCTGTTCCTGACGTCGGTGGTCGGCTTCACCATATTCTCCATGCTGTGCGGCATCGCCTGGAGCCTGGAGACCATGGTGTTCTTCCGGTTGATGCAGGGCGTGTTCGGCGCGGCAATCGTGCCGCTGTCACAGACCTTCCTGCTCGACATCAACCCGAAGGAGCGCCACGGCCAGGCCATGGCCATCTGGGGCGCCGGCATCATGCTGGGGCCGATCCTGGGCCCGACGCTCGGTGGCTGGCTGACCGAGAATTTCAACTGGCGCTGGGTGTTCTTCATCAACCTGCCGGTCGGCATCATCGCCTTCCTTGGCATGGCCGCCTACTTGCCGGCCGTTGCAAGGCGGATACGCAGCTTCGATTTCTTCGGCTTCGCCATGCTCTCGCTCGGCGTCGGAGCGCTGCAGCTGATGCTGGATCGCGGCGGCGAGGTCGACTGGTTTTCCTCGGTCGAGATCTGGATCGAGCTCGGTCTTTCGCTGACCGGCTTCTGGGTGTTTATCATTCACACGGTGACGGCGGAACACCCCTTCATCGATCCCAAGATATTCCTCGACCGCAATTTCGTGACCGGGCTGGCGTTTATCTTCGTCATGGGCGTGCTCATTTTGGCGAGCATGTCGCTGCTGCCGCCAATGCTGGCGACCATCTTCGGCTATCCGACCCTCACAATCGGCATCGTCTTGGGGCCACGCGGTGTTGGCACGATGATTGCGATGCTCCTGGTCGGCCGCATCATGCACAAGGTCGATGCCAGGATCCTGGTCGTCATCGGCTTTTTGCTGACGGCGCAGTCGCTCTACACCATGTCCAGCTTCTCGCCGCAGATGGACAACTGGCTGATCCTCAGCTCCGGCGTCATCCAGGGGCTGGGAATGGGCATGGTATTCGTGCCGCTGTCGACCGTGGCCTTCGCCACGCTCGACGTGCGCTATCGCACCGATGCCACGGCGTTGTTCAGCCTGGTGCGCAATCTTGGCTCATCGATCGGCGTGTCGGTGGTGACGGTTCTGCTGGTGCGCAACACCCAGGTCAACCATGCCGAGCTTTCGGCCTACATCAATCCGTTCAATCCCAACCTCTGGGCGGCATCGCCGGCAGCGGCGGGCGGCGATCCGACGGCGCTTTCCCAGATGGATGGCATGGTCAATATCCAAGCGATGATGATCTCTTACGTCAATGACTTCAAGCTGCTGATGATGATGACGCTGCTTGCCATACCGTTCGTTTTCCTGCTGCGCAAACCAAAGGCTGGTCCGACCGCCGGTCCCGCCGCGCATATGGATTGACGGCTGGTCGACGTGCCGGTCACGCCTCCTACTTGCCCAGAACAAGGCTCCAGTAGCGCAACGAGCTGTCGCGGCCGTCCCGCACATAGGCCAGACCGAAGCGGGTGAAGCGCGGGTCGAGCATGTTGCGGCGGTGGCCGGCCGAATGCATCCAGATATCGAACAGCTTCTGCTGATCGAAGCGACCTTCGGCGATGTTTTCGGCGGCCGCACCGGTGATGCCGTTGCCCTTGACGCGCGAGGCAAATCCCTTGCCCCAGCCGGTGGTGTGGGTCATGCGGCCGCCTCGTGCCATATAGCCGGCCTGCTGCAGGGCTGCCTGTTCGAGCTGAGGATCGGGGACAAGCGGCCCGAGGCCGGCTGAGGCGCGAATGCTGGTCAGGGTGCCGCCGGCGGAAGCAGAGACACCGGCGCCTTCGCCGGTGGACAGGACAGTGGCGCAAGCGGCAAGGCCGGCCAGCGCGGCAAGACCGGCAGCTCCAAGCAGCATTCGCCTGTTAAGGTTTGATCGGACTTCGCAATTTTCGATTTTCGCAATGGTCATGTCCGCTGACATAGCGGTGATCATGGCTTTTTGGCGGGCAGCGCAAAAATATCGCTTAGTGGTGAAATCTGATGCGTGGTGCCGACACGGAATATCAGTTTGCCCCATCGCTGACCTCCGTAAATGGCCAAGCGTTGGAAAGGAGTGCCTCTCAGTTTAAGGTTCTATCGTTCCCTGCCGCGCCGCCCAGTCGAACGGGTAAAGGCAATAGAAATAGCCGGCGCGTTCGGTGGCGATATATTTCAGATGGGTGCCGTTGGGCAGCCAGACGATGTCGCCGGGATTGCACTCATAGCGGCCGTCGTCCAGTTCGATCGTCAAGGTGCCTTCGTGGATGAACAGCACCTCGTCGTAGGTCACGGTCCAGTCGATCGAGGCGTTCTCGAGATATTCGATGCCGCCGCCCATGGTCCGACTGATCTCGGCATTGATGACGCGGGCAATCGAGGATGTGCCGGTCGGCGTTACCGATGGCTTCAGGGTCAATTCGCTGTGCTTGAAGATCTTGGCCTTGGACATCGTTCATCCTTTCCTTGCGCGGAGGTTGGCTTTCGAAGGGGTGACGCCGGACGGGGCCAGTCCCGCGAGCCATCTGGTCACGAGGTCCGGCTTGCGGCCGGCATGTTCGAGA
Organism: Mesorhizobium mediterraneum; assembly: GCF_002284565.1. Classification (GTDB taxonomy): domain Bacteria; phylum Pseudomonadota; class Alphaproteobacteria; order Rhizobiales; family Rhizobiaceae; genus Mesorhizobium; species Mesorhizobium mediterraneum. The sequence goes on from NZ_NPKI01000018.1 coordinate 12,743, forward strand.
TCGTCGCGCCGCCGCACCGCGCCACGGACGAAATGCGCGCCGACGAAACGGAATGGTTCGGGAGGGAAGCCTCGCGTCACCGGGCGCACGAGCGCTGAATGGGTGAGTTCGGATTCGCCGCCGGTCAACAGGCTGGTCAGGATCTTGCCGCCGAGATAGGCCATCGTCGTGCCGTTGCCGGAAAAGCCGTAGCCGTAGACGATGTCGCGGTTGGCGGGCAGGGCGCCGAACAGCGGCACGCCGCTGACGGTCCGATCGATCGGGCCGTTCCACGATGTCTCGAGCGGAAACTCGGCGAGCGCCGGGTGACCGTCCCGCAACGCGCGGCGCATGTCGGCGACCCTTGGCGACAAACCATGAAAACGCTGGTCGACGATGCCGCCGAGGCCGATGAAGCCGCCACTGACGCCGACGGATAGCCGGCCATCGCGCGTCGGCGACCAACCACCAACGAAGACGCGGGAGTCGATCATCAGCGGCGCGCGGCGGTAGCCGACCTTTTCGAGAAGGTCTGGAATGGGTTTCGACATGGCGTCGTCGCTGGAGATGTTGAAGATTGCCGGGGCCAGTTCCGGAATGGCGCCAGACCACGCATTCAGGGCAAGCACGATCTTGCCGCAGGACACAGTGCCTTTCGCCGTTTCCACCTTGAGTTTGCCGCCTCGTAAAAACCGCGTCATCGGCGACTTTTCATAGATGCGCACGCCGCGTTTTAGCGCTGCCCGGCGCAGGCCGCGCACCAGGAATCCCGGATGCACGGTTGCCGACGAAGCATCGAACGCGCCGCCGAGGTGGCTCGTCGTGCCGGTCATCGCCGCGATCTCGTCGCGCGAAACGCGCCGCGCCGGCACGTAGCCATGCGCTACCAGCTTGTTCAACGCGTCGTCCCAGGCACCAAGCTGGGCTTGGCACGTCGCGCCCCAGATCCAGCCGATACGATCGAACCAGCCGTCGATTCCTTCGGCCTTGCAAAAAGCCTCTATGCCGCCAATTGCGGCTTCGGATGCTTTGATGATCGAAAGCGCATCGTTTCCGCCGCGCAGGGCTGCAAGCGCGCTGTATTTCGTCCATGCCGAAAGCACCATGCCGGAATTGCGGCCGCTCGGGCCACCACCACAAATGTCGCGCTCAATAATGACAATGTCGAAGCCCGGATTGTGCTCCTTGAGGCGAATGGCGGTCCACAGTCCGAGATAGCCGCCGCCGACGATGCAGATGTCGGCCTGCGTCGCCTCTTCGAGCGGAGGCGCAAGGTCCGGGTCCTCCGCCAGCGCCTGCCGCAGCCAGTGGCTGCGCCAGCCGATGTCCTTTTCCGGCAGCTGCATCACGATGCGCCTCCCGCGGACAGGCGGCGCTCCACCAGCCTGACCCAAAGGCTCGCGCCGATCGGCAGGATCGCGTCGTTGAAATCGTAATTGGTGTCGTGCGCGGCGGCCTGGTGCGAATCGTCGGCCTGGCCGAGTAGGAAATAGCAGCCGGGCCGCTGCTGCAGCATGTAGCAGAAATCTTCCGAGCCCATCTCGGGAGGCGGATCGACGACGAGACGTTCCGGTCCCATCACCTCGCTGGCAATCGCGATCATCGCATCGGCTTGCGCCGGAGTGTTGATCGTCGGCGCGAAGGGCGACTCGTAGCGGATGTCGACGCTAGCGCCAAAAGCTTCGGCCTCGTTTTTCGCGATGCGGCGGATTGCCGTCTCCAGCGTCATTTGAACCTTATGGTCGAAGGTGCGCACGGTGCCGGTCAGAAACGCAGTGTCGGGGATGGTGTTGAAGGCTTCGCCGGCGCGCAGGCTGCCAACGGTGACGATTGCCGGAGAGTGCACATCGGTCAGGCGGCCGGGCAGAGCTTCTATCGCCAGCAGGATGCGCGCGGCGCTGGGAAGTGGATTGATCGCAAGATGCGGCATCGCCGCATGGCTGCCCCTTCCGTGCACGACGATCTCGAAGCGATCGGCCGCCGCGGCCACCGTCCCGCGGTGGACGGCGATCTCGCCGAGCGGCCGTTCGGAATTGTGCAGCGCGTAGACTTCGTCGCAGGGGAAACGCTCGAAAAGGCCTTCGTTCAGCATGGCGACCGCCCCACCTCGGCCCTCCTCGGCCGGCTGAAAGATGAAATGCACCGTGCCGGCGAAGTCAGGCGAGCGGGCAAGCGCCGAGGCTGCGCCGAGCAGCATCGTCGTGTGACCGTCATGGCCGCAGCCATGCATCTTTCCGGGAATGCGGGACGCATGCGGCAGCGGCCGGGCCTCGGTCATCGGCAGGGCGTCCATGTCGGCGCGGATGCCAAGGCTGCGACCGGTGCCGAGCCTGCCCCGGAGCGTGCCGACGACGCCTGTCCGGCCGACGCCTTCGGTCGTCTCGATGCCCCACGACCGCAGTTTGTCCGCCACGAAACACGCCGTCTCGAACTCCTCGAAGCCGAGTTCGGGATTGGCATGCAGATGCCGCCGCCACGCCGTCATCTCGGTCTCGAGTTGCTGCACCGACGGAACGAGTTTCATGCCGAGACCTTTGCGCGGAGAGTTTGTGAGCGGCTCTGCAGGATGGCAATGACACCAAGCAGGACCGCTGAGAAAGCGATCAGCAGCACGGCAACGGCCGCAATGGCAGGACTGATGGACTCGCGAACGCCGGAGAAGATCATGCGAGGCAAGGTTCGCTCCGCGCCCGTCGAGAGGAAGCTTGCGACGACGACTTCGTCGAAAGAGATGATGAAGGCGATGATGGCCCCCGTAATGACGCCCGGCGCTATCAGCGGCAGCACCACCTTGAAGAAGGTGCGCATGGTGCCGGCGCCGAGCGATGCCGCAGCGCGAAGCAGCGTCCGGTCGAAGGTCGAAAGGCTGGCGACGACGGTCGTCAGCATCACAGGCACGGCCATCGCCGTATGCACCAGAATGATCGATAGCTTGTTGCCAACGAGTCCGAGCGTGGCGAAGAATGAGAAGGCAGCGACGCCGACGATGACGACCGGTGTCACCAAGGGCGCGGCGATGATCGCGTAGATGATGCGCTTGCCGGCAAAATCGCTCCACGCGAGCCCGATCGCCGCCGGTATGCCGAGCAGCGACGCCAGGACCGTGGTGGATAGCCCAATGACGACCGAGTTCCACAGCGCGTTCGGCCACCGCTGGTCGACCCACAGTTCGGCATACCAGCGCAGCGACCAGCCCGGCGTCGGAAACGCCAGCGAATTGCTTGATGTCAGCGACATAGGGACCACGATCAGCAGTGGCAGGATGATGAACGCCAGCAACGTCGCCGCATAGGCATACATCAGCCATTTCCGGAAGCGATCGGCGCTCATGCGACATGCGCCTTGCGGCGGAAGAGGGCGGACGCCGTCCAGAAGAGGAACGCGAACAGCACGAGGATCATCAGCAGTTGCAGCGAAAGCGCCGCGCCCATGCCCCAGTTCAGAGTGTTGTTTGTGTAGAAAGCGATGTAGCTGGAGATCATCTGGTCGGTCGGCCCGCCGACAAGCGTCGGGGTAATGTAGTAGCCGAGCGCGAAGACAAAAACGATCGCCCCGCCGGACAGGATTCCGGGCAGGATCAACGGCAACTGGACGCGGCGCCATGCCGTGAGCCACGGCGCGCCCAGCGACAGCGCCGCGCGCATGTAGGTGGTCGGGACCCGCCGCATGACGGCTACGACCGAGAGGACCATCATGGGCAGCAGAACCTGAACCATCGCCAGGTAGAGCGAAAAGCGGGTGTAGATGAGGTCGAGGGGTTCGCCGACGATGCCCAGTGCGAGCAGCGTGGAATTCACGGGGCCGTTCTTCTGCAGCACGATGATCCAGATGACGGTACGCACCAGCAGCGATGTCCAGAGCGGAAACAGGATCAGCGCGAACATCAGCTTCGACCAGACTTGCGGCGCGCTGACGATCGCTTGCGCCAGCGGCACGGCGAGCACCGCGCAGATGACGGTCACCACGATGCTGATCCAGATCGTGCGCAGCAGCGCGTCGACGAAGATGGCGCGGTCGTCAGAAACGGCCTCGATCGTATTGTCTGCCCCTCGCTTCAGGTCGAGGCTCGCAAGCAGATAATAGTCCGTTCGCGCGCTTTGCTGACGCGCTATGACCTGCCAGAGATCGACATTTTTCCAGCCAGCCTGTTTGGAGAGCACCTCGTCGCGCACGGGGCGCATGTCGAGCTTGCCGTCGGCCGCATCCTTTGCCGTCTTGATGACGAGGAAACGGCTGCCGACGACGCGCTGGTTGACGAGTTGCGCAAGGACGCCTTCCTTCCCGGCGCGCCGAGCGTCGGCGAGGTCCTCGACGAGTGCTGCAAAGACAGGTTCGTCAGGCAGGCCGCTCTCCGCTTTCCAGTCGGCCAGAGCGGCAATTGTGCGCGGCAGGTTGTTCGAGAAATCCGAGTTGTCCACGGCCAGAGCGAGGAAGCGCGCCACGGGCCACAGAAACAGAATGACGACGAACAGAACAAGCGGAGCCGTCAACAGGGCCAGCATGCCGCCCCGTTGGCGCCGCTTCATAGCCGGCTTTGTCCCGACCACCATGCTTGGCTTACTTCGCGAGCCAGGCCTTGAAGCGTTCTTCCAGCGCTTCCTTGTGCTCGGTCCAGAAGTCGTTGTCATAGGATGCCCCGTGCTGCAGGTGCTCCGGCGACGTCGGCAGGTTGGCTTTCCAATCCGCGGGAATGAGATCGGCGGCTTCCTTGCGGCCGGTGCCATAGGCATAGAGCTTCGAGAAGCCGGCCTGATTTTCCGGGATGGAAAACCACTTGAGGAGATCCAGCCCGCCCTGCTGGTGCGGCGCGCCCTTCACCACGGCCCAGTAGTCGGTGCCGTAGAAGAAGCCGGCGTCCCATGCGATCGCGTAGGGCTTCTTCTCGTTGATGACTTCGTTGGTGATGCGCGCATTGAACCCATCGCTGAGAGCCACTTCGCCGCTGTCGAGGTTCTGGATGCCCTGCGTTGTGGTGGACCACCAGACGGCGTGCGGCTTGATCTTGTCGAGCATGGCGAAAGCCCGGTCGACGCCTTCCGGCGTGCCTAGCACCTTGTACATGTCCTCGCGCTTCACGCCGTCGGCCATTAGCGCATTTTCAAGCGTGAACTGCGCCTGCTGGTAGAGGCCGCGCTTTCCCGGAAATTTCTCGACGTTCCAGAAATCCGCCCAACTCTTCGGCGCGGCGTCGCCCTTGTAGACATCCGTGTTGTAGGCGAGGATCGTTGCCCATGTGTCGGACGCGACGCCGCATTCGTGCAGGGTGCCCGGCAGATAATTGGCCGCGTCGCCTGTGATTTCCGGCGTCAGCGGAACGAACAGGCCTTCGGCGCAGCCGACTTCCATGGCGGGCGCTTCGACCGAGACGACGTCATAGGTGATGTTGCCCGCCTGCACCTGGGCGCGAACCTTGGCGACTTCGCCGCCCCATTCTTCCATGACGATCGGAGTTCCGGTCTGCTCGGTGTACTTGTCCCAGACCCCGTCCTTGTAGGCCTTGTCCCATGTACCACCCCAGCCGACCACTGTGACGGGATCGGCCGCGGACGCGGCAAAAGTCGAGGTCGCGAAGCAGATCGCGGCGGCAGATACGATTTGCAGATAAGTCCTCATTGCAGTTCCCCTTTCTTATGGTTGTGGATTTGATCAAATTTCAAACGCAAAATGGATTGATTAGCAACAGGAATTTGCGATAATGTCCGAGATAGTTGAAAATTTATCAGGATTTGATCGAATGCTGCAAGGCAACAGAGACGTGCGCTCCAATGTCAGCCTCGCAGCCGTTCTGGACGAGGCGCGACAGCGTTTTGCGGATGCCAACCCGAACAGCCTGGCGCGTCAGAATGAGGCCGCGGCATCCTTGCCGGGCGGCAATACGAGGGCTGTGCTCTGGTATCCGCCATTTCCCGTCTCGTTTGTTTCCGGCGAAGGCTGCAGGGTCACGGATTTCGACGGCCATACCTATGTCGACCTGGTTTCGGAATACAGCGCCGGCTTCTACGGCCACTCCGACAAGGCGATTTCTGCAGCTCTTGTGGACGTTATCCAGGGCGGCATCCTGCTTGGTGCGCCCAACCGCTACGAGGCGCGCCTTGCAGCGGCCGTGGTCGACCGTTTTCCCGCCATCGAGCGCGTGCGCTTCTGCAATTCCGGCACTGAAGCCAACGTCATGGCGATTTCGGCGGCCCGCGCCATCACGCAACGCTCGAACATACTCGCCTTCCGCGAGGGCTATCATGGCGGCGTATTGACCTTTGCGCATGGCGGCTCGCCGCTCAATCTGCCGTTCCCCTTCATTTTCGCCGACTATAACGACATTGCCGGTGCCGCGGCGCTTGTCAGGGAGCAGGGCAGCGACCTTGCCGCCGTCATCGTCGAGCCGATGTTGGGCGGCGGCGGCTGCATCCCGGCGACGCGTGAGTTCCTGGAGGCGCTGCGTGCGGCGACGAAAGAAACTGGCGCGCTGCTGATTTTCGACGAGGTGATGACCTCGCGGCTCGACTATCGCGCGCTCCATGGCGCGCACGGAGTTTTTCCCGATTTCGTGACGCTCGGAAAATATATCGGCGGCGGTGCCAGTTTTGGCGCCTTCGGCGGGCGCGCCGACCTCATCGATCGCTTCGATCCGGCCTCGCCTGGTGCGTTCTCGCATGGCGGGACTTTCAACAACAACATTCTGAGCATGGCTGCTGGCTACACCGGCTTGACGCAGGTGCTGACGCAAGAGGCGAGCCGCGCGATCAACGCGCGCGGCGACAGGTTGCGTGAAGCGATGAACGTCTCACTTGAAAGGCAAGGCGTCGAAGGTATCGTCATTGGGCGCGGGTCGTTGATGAACCTGCATTTCGTCAAGGGGCCCGTTGAGACGCCGGCGCCGCTCGACAACGCCGATCCATCGGTGATTGCCCTGTGGCATGTCGAGATGTTGTTGCGCGGATACTACGTGACCCCGCGCGGCATGCTGGCGCTGTCGCTACCATTCGGAGACGCCGAACTCGCCGGCTTTACCGCCGCCTTCGACGATTTCCTGTCGAGCAACCTCAAAGTACTGCCGCGCCGGACCAACTGATGCTCGATCGCAAGAACATCGACGTGGGCTCCGCCGCGCAAAAGACCGCTCATGTTCGTGTGCATGCGGGCTTGAAGGAAGCGCTAATGAACGGCGATTTCCTGCCCGGCCAAAGGCTGGTCGTGCGTCGGCTCGCCGAGCAATACCGGACCAGCGCCATGCCGGTGCGCGAGGCCTTGCGGCAACTCGTCAGCGACGAGGCGATGTTCGACCACCCAAACCGGGGCGTCATCGTCCCTGAGGCCACGGTGGCACGTATCTCGGATCTGGTGCGTGTGCGCTGCAGCGTCGAGGGCACGGCGGCCGAGTGGGCGGCGACGACCATCACGCCCAACGAGCTTGATGAATTGGCGAAGCTGAACAGCCTGATGCGCGACTGCGTCGAGAGGAACGTCATGGCTGACTATCTCGGCTTGAACAGGCGCTTCCATTTCACCATGTACCACGCCGCGCGATCGCCTGTCGTCCAGCAGATCATCGAGAAATTGTGGCTGCAGGCAGGACCGTTCCTGAACATCGTCCGCTCGGACGTGACCTATGGACTGGGCCTGGACCATCACGACGACATGCTCGCCGCCTTGCGCCGCGCCGATGGCGCAGCTGCGCGTAAAGCCTTGGTAGCCGATCTGCGCGAAGCCGCCGACATCATTCTTCGCGCCGCGGCAGCGGCTGAGGCTCAGCCTGCCCGCCTGCGCCGGACATCGGCCCGTCGTGAGCCGAAGGCGCAGGCCCGGTGATGGACGAATCTCAGCGTGGCCCGGTTCATGTCGAGTTTCGCGGCGTCAGCAAGCGCTACGGGCAGACGGTCCAGGCGGTGCGCCAGCTCGACCTCGAAATCATGCGCGGCGAATTCCTGACGCTGCTAGGGCCTTCCGGGTCTGGCAAGACGACCGCGTTGATGATGCTGGCGGGGTTCGAGGATACGACCGAGGGCGAAATCCTCATCGATGGGCAGCGCATCGACAATGTTCCTGCCAATCGTCGCGGCATCGGCATGGTATTCCAGAACTACGCGCTGTTCCCGCACATGACGGTCGCCGAAAACCTGGCTTTCCCGCTCGAAGTCCGCAAGCTCGGCCGCGAGCAGGTCACGCGACGCGTCAGGAACGTTCTGGACATGGTTCAGCTGCCCGAATTCGGCAATCGGCGTCCGGCGCAGCTTTCGGGTGGACAGCAACAGCGCGTCGCCGTTGCCCGCGCTTTGATTTTCGAGCCAAACCTTGTCTTGATGGACGAACCGCTCGGCGCCCTCGACAAGCAGCTGCGCGAGCAGATGCAGTTCGAGATCAAGGACATCCATGCCCGGCTTGGCGTCACTTTCGTTTATGTGACACACGACCAGACCGAAGCGCTTACCATGTCGGACCGGATCGCCGTGTTCAGCGCCGGCCGCATCGAGCAACTTTCGACGCCGCGCGAACTGTATGAGCGTCCGGCGGCCAGCTTTGTCGCAAGCTTCATCGGTGAGAGCAACCGCATGTCCGGCACCGTGCTTACCGGCGGTGAAAATGGTGGCGTGGCCGTCCATCTCGATGACAGCGATGTGGTGTTGAACGCCATGTCCTACGGCGCGACGCTCTCCGCGGGCGCCAGGGTGACGCTGTCGATCAGGCCGGAGCGCATGTCCATGTTGCAGGATGGCGCCACCGCCCTCAACGTGATTGCGGCGACCGTCGTCCAATCCGTCTATGTCGGCGATCACATCCGGCTCGTCGCTGTGACGGCGAGCGGCCTGAAATTCATTGTCAAGCTTGCCGCATCGTCGTCTCAGCTCGAACTCAATGCGGGCGAGGCGGTTCGGTTGGGCTGTGGTCGCGAGGATTGCCTCGCGCTCGATAGATAACAACAAAAGGCAGACAAGGGAGACTCCAACCATGAAGAAATCGCCGAAAGTCGTCATCACCTGTGCGGTCACCGGCTCGATCCACACACCGACGATGAGCCCGTATCTGCCGATAACGCCGTCCGAGATCGTCGATGCGGCCGTCGGCGCCGCCGAAGCCGGCGCCTCGGTGATCCATCTGCATGCCCGCGACCCCGAGACGGGCAAACCGACGCCCAATCCCAAGCTCTTCATGGACTTCCTGCCGCGCATCAAGCAGCAGACCGACGCCGTGATGAACATCTCCACCGGCGGCGGGCTGAAGATGACCCTTGAAGAGCGCCTTGAGGCCGCGCACGCTTCGAAGCCGGAACTCTGCTCGCTCAACATGGGATCGATGAATTTCGCCCTGCACCACATCGCGCCGAAATATACCGAATGGAAGTACGACTGGGAGAAGGGCTACCTGGAAGATACGAAGAAGGGCATCGTCTCCAATACGTTCGAGCAGATCGAGCGCATCATCGTCGAGGTCGGCCAAGCCTATGGCACGAAGTTCGAGTTCGAGTGCTATGATGTCAGTCACCTCTACACGCTTGCGCACTTTCTCGACCGGAAGCTGCTGAAACCGCCGCTTTTCGTTCAGACGATCTTCGGACTTCTGGGTGGAATCGGCGCCGACCCAGAAGACATGATGCATATGCGCAGGACGGCGGAGCGACTGTTCGGAGACGACTATCTCTGGTCGATCCTTGCCGCAGGCAAGCACCAGATGAGCCTCTGCACGATGGGCGCGATCATGGGCGGCAATGTGCGCGTCGGTTTGGAAGACAGCCTTTATGTCGGCAAGGGCGCGCTCGCCAGGAGCAATGCCGAGCAGGTTGCCAAGATAAAGCGGATCCTCAACGAATTGTCGCTTGAAATCGCAACGCCGGACGAAGCTCGTCAGCTGCTGGATCTCAAGGGCGCAAACGAGGTCGGGTTTTGACGGCCCCCGGCATCGAAACCTATGTCGGCGTGGTGCATCCTTGGATGTGCGACGCCATGGGCCACCTCAACGTCCGTCACTACGTTGCCATGTTCGACGACGCCAGCTTCCAGCTGCTCGGCAGGATTGCCGATCCCCGCCTGACGCCGACACTCGGCTGGGCGGATGTCAGGATGGAGATCGACTACGCGCACGAAACCGCGGTGGGAACGCTGGTCACCGTCCGCACCGTTGTCGAAAAGGTCGGGAAGTCGTCGCTGACCTATCTGCATGAAATGCGCGGTACGCTGGACGAAGTACTGCATGCGCGCTCGTTGACCATTACGGTACGATTCGATCTGAAGTCACGCAGCAAGATCGACCTGGATGCGGATGCGCGTCATGCGGCCACGAAACTCCTGAGGGTTGAAGGCGATACACGCCGGTGACGGTGAGCAAAGTGTCGTGACGGCACAGTTCGGCAATGACGGCCTCTGGCGCTACCCGCGCTTCTGGCGCTGCCTGCGCATTCCGGTATCCGACCCGGCCGGCAGATCCTACCCAAAGCGGTTGCCCAGCCTCAGGCTATCAAGCGTCAGATTTTCACCACTAGGCCGCCTTCACCAGCCTGGCTTCCGCCGCCGACCCGACCCGGCCGGCCCGATCGTCCTCGGTAACTTCCCACCAGTCGCCCAGCGCGTCGATGAGCGGCACAAGCTTCAGGCCGGGCGCCGTGAGGTCGTAGTCCACGCGTAGCGGATAGCCGGCATGCGCCGTTCGCCGCACGATCCCGGCCTCTTCCAGCTTGCGCAGTTCCAGCGCCAGAATGCGGTGCGATACGGTCGGGTTGTCCCGCCTCAGATCGCTGAAGCGCTTGGTCCCGTCTTTCAGATAGTAAAGCAGCAAAGTGGGCCAGCGACCGCTGAGCACACGCATGGTTTCTTCGATCGGGCAGCGTGAGACGACATCTTTCATGGCGGGGACCTGGTTACAGAATAGTGCGTAATTTACATGGGGCGACCAGCGTTTAGGGTCAAGTTTCGCTGCGCAGCGTGATCCCTAAATCATGGAAGAGATAAAGAAATGGAACCTATCCTCCTTTACGGCATCCCGGCGGGAAGTTCGATGGGGCTTGTCGCTGCTTTTGAACGCGTCGGACAGCCCTACCGCCTGTGCCGCGTCGACATGCTCGCTGAAATGAAGAACGACGCCTATGCCAGCATCAACGGCCGTCAGGAAACGCCGGTGTTGATCACGGACCAAGGCAAGGTGCTCACCGAGACCATGGCGATTGCCGCTTGGCTCGAAGCCCGCGACACGCAACGTCGTATCAGCTTCGACCCTCGCTCGCCGGAAGCCGACCGGATGCATCAGCTGATGGCTTTCGTGAACACCGGCTTCACCGCCGCTTTCACCCCACTCTGGGCCGCATATGAAATGGAATCGGCCGAGCCTGTCCTGCTGGCGACCTTGCGCGACTTCGGCCGCAAGGCCGTTACCGAACGCCATGACCGGCTTGAGGCGATGATCGCCGACACCGACTTTCTGGTCGGCGACCGCCTGACGCTTGCCGACACCACGCTGATTGGCGTGGCACGTTGGGCGGGATTCCACCAGGCCGTCGACGCGACGAGCTACCCCAAGCTGGCTGCGTTGCGCGGCAGGATCGAAGCCGATCCGGCCGTGCGATATGCGCAAGCCATCGAGGATGGCGAAAAGCTCGCTGGTTCGGGCGCCTGCCTCGGCCATGTTCCATTGGCCGAGGGGATCGAACGCTTCGCTGCCTAGTTTTGTCACGCGTCTCACCGCGCGGCGCCAAAGTGTGGCGCCGCGCGGTGACCGGCTGTGGCTTGGTCGGGCAGGGTGGAGAATCCGTCAAGTCAGGTGATCAGGTGGGATGCGTTGACACGCATCCAGTGGGCCAGCGAATCCAGCGTGCCGCGCAAGGTTCTGCCCAACGGCGTTATCTCATACTCCACGCGCGGCGGCATCTCGGCATAGACCCTCCGATAGACCAGGCCGCGATGTTCGAACAGGCGCAGCTGCCGCGTGAGCTCCTTTTGCGTAATCGGCGCGACGGCCCGCTGGAGCTCGCCGAAGCGGATCGGGCAACCGGTGACGATCAGGCGATAAAGAATGGGAATGGCCCATTTTCCCGAAACCAGATTGACGAAATCGATCATCGGGCAACGATCGGTCGCGCCATTTCCGCCTTCGATTGGCGGGACCTCGATGGCTTTTGCCTGTGCCATGAAATTATTTCCTTTAGTACCCATTCGGTGCCTACTATACAAAGCATACTATCATGCAAACAATGCCGTTCTCATCTCATTGGGAAGGCAAATCATGGGTCGCTTAAAAGGCAAATATGCCCTCATCACCGGGGCAACCAGCGGCATCGGTCTCGAAACCGCGCGCCAGTTTCTGGCCGAGGGCGCTACGGTGGCAATCACTGGCAGAAACCCGTCCGGGCTCGACGCTGCGCAGCGCGAGCTGGGCGGATCGGCGCAGGTGATCAGGAATGATGCCGGCAATCTCGCCGATCAGCGTGCGCTTGCCGCCGAGCTTGCGCAGCGCTGGCCTCGGCTCGATATACTCAACGTCAACGCCGGCGATGTGATGCACCAGCCGCTGCAGGATTGGGACGAGGTGGTCTACGACCGTCTGATGCAGACCAACCTGAAGGGGCCGTTCTTTCTGATCCAGGCCCTGTTGCCGATGTTTTCCAACCCGTCGTCGATCATTCTGTGCGGCTCGGTCAGTGCCCATATCGGCCTGCCCCAGAGCAGCGCCTACGCCGCCAGCAAGGCGGGTCTCCTGTCATTGGCGCGCACCCTCTCGGGGGAGATGATCGAGCGCGGTATTCGCGTCAATGGCCTCAGCCCCGGCCCGACCGAGACGCCGGCCCTGGGCAAGCTGGGTCTGCCCGAAGCGGAAGAGAAGGCGCTGGGCGATCGGATACGCGCGCTGGTGCCGATCGGCCGGATGGGCAAACCCTGGGAGCTCGCCAAGGCGGCGGTGTTTCTGGCCTCGGATGAGTCGAGCTTCGTCGTCGGCACGGAACTGCTCGTCGATGGCGGCGTCGGAAATCTCTAGAGCATTTTGCAGCCAAGTGGTTACACTTGGCGTCGCACAAATGCGGCTGAAACACAGATAAAGCGGGATGCCCCGTTCAACCCAAATGCATCCCGCTCTAGCCGGATTTACCATCGCGACCGTCGACTTGGCGACAATCACCCCTAAATCGACTATCATAGTGCTTGTACGAGAAGTGGCAGCTACGGGCGGCCATCCTGGCGGTGACCGCCCCGACACACGGGAGAATGGTCATGGCAAGCTTTCATGTCATGTCGGACGCACGTGGAATGCACGTGCAGCCCACGGTGCGCCGCATCACGACGGCGGACCTGATGGATGTGCTGCGGCTCGGCGTCGAGGATTTCTGGGCCAAGCCATCGCATTACGTGTTCCTGTGCCTGATCTATCCGGTGGTCGGATTGATCCTGGCGCAGTGGACGACATCCGGGTCCTATGCCGTCCAGCTCCTCTACCCGCTGATGTCCGGCTTCGCCCTGCTTGGACCCTTCGCCGCGATCGGGCTCTACGAGATCAGCCGCCGCCGCGAACTCGGCATGGACACGTCCTGGTGGCACGCGCTCGATGTGCGTCACTCGCCGGCGCTGCCCGCGATCGCGGTCATCGGCGTCATGCTGGTGGCACTGTTCCTGCTCTGGCTGTTCACCGCGCAATCGATCTACACCAGCCTGTTTGGCAATCAGCCGCCCGCCTCGATCGGCGGCTTTGTGCGCGAGGTGCTGACGACGACCAAAGGCTGGACGCTGATCCTGCTCGGCAATGCGGCTGGGTTCGTTTTCGCCGTGATCGTGCTGGCGACGACCGTCATCGCCTTTCCGCTGCTGCTTGACCGCGATGTCGGCGCTGTCTCGGCAATCGAGACCTCGGCACGGGCGGTGATGGCTAACCCGCTGCAGATGGCGCTGTGGGGCTTGATAGTCGCCGTGCTGCTGGTCATCGGCTCGATCCCGCTGTTTGCCGGACTCGCCGTCGTCATGCCCGTGCTTGGCCATGCGACGTGGCATCTCTATCGCAGGGTGGTCGAGCCGGAGCGGGTGCAGCAGGACCGGCGGCCGATGTAAGCAAGCGCAGCGGTGCCGCCGCTCTATCTTTTTGTTTGAGCATCGGATTTTCCCAAAACCGGTATCCACCCTCGGGTCAGGCCCGAGGGCATGCTTTTGGATCCGATGCTCAAGTCAACGCTGCGCGTCGGTCGCCATCTTCAGGGCCAGCACGGTCAGCACCGTGCCCATCATCCAGCGTTGGATCACCAGCCACAGCGGCCGGCCGGCGAGGAAGACGGCGATCGAGCCGGCGGTGACCGCGATGATCGCGTTGACGGTGAGGCTTATCGCGATCTGGGTGGTGCCGAGCACCAGAAGCTGCGACAGCACGTGGCCCTTACCGGGGCTGATGAACTGCGGCAGCAGCGACAGATAAAGCACCGCCACCTTCGGGTTGAGCAGATTGGTCATCAGGCCCATGGCGAACAGTTTGCGCGGCCTGTCCTTCGGCAGTTCCCGAACCTGGAACGGCGAGCGTCCGCCTGGCCTCACTGCTTGCCAGGCAAGCCACAAGAGGTAGAGCGCGCCGGCAACGCGCAGCACGTCATAGGCGTATGGCACGGCAAGCAGCAGCGCGGTGATGCCGAATGCCGCCGACAACACGTAGAAGACAAAGCCGAGCGCCACGCCACCGAGCGAAATCAGGCCGGCCTTCGGCCCCTGTGACAGCGACCGCGAGATCAAATAGATCATGTTCGGGCCAGGCGTCAGCACCATGCCAAGGCAGACCAGCGCGAAGGCGAGATGGTTGGCGGCGTCGGGCACGGGCGCATCTCCGGTGGCGGTGGGGACACTCACCATGTCCGTTCGACCGCCGCAAGGGCAAGGTGGCGATAGCCTTTGCGCCAGCGTTGACAATTGGCGAAAGGGGCAATGTTGCCGATCTCCCCCCGTGCGGGGGAGATGCCCGGCAGGGCAGAGGGGGGTGCTGTCCCGCCGGCCTATCAGGCAATCGCATCAACGCCACAAGGCCGGTCTCCAGTTGGAAATGGATTCCACAAAAAGTCTGTGATCCTTCCCACCCCCTCTGGCCTGCCGGCCATCTCCCCCGCAAGGGGGGAGATCGGCAGCTTCGGCGAAGTCATCCTCAGCCGACGATACGCAGGTTCGACAATTCGTTGGCGATTTCCTTGAAATTGTCTGACAGAGTCGCCCCGGTAGCGTTCCAGAACAGCTTGGCCGGCTTGGTCGGATCGGTGGGATCCTTGCGGAAGCGCGAGTCCGAGGAGCATGCCTTCAGGGCGTCGAGCGCTTTCTTGTCGCCGGCGTCGGTGGTCGACAGGTCGAGCGCAACGGTCATGACGAGAACGTTCGAATTCTTTGCATTGGCGCAAAGGGTCTGCATCTGCTCGTCCAGCGCGGCCGTGTAGTTGCCGCCAGTAAAGGTCGTCTTGCCGATGTCGGTGCTTGTGTTCATGAACAGGCGCGTCACGCTTCCCGACCCTGGATATGTGAGGCCGGTGTAGCCGTAAGCGGCATAGGTCGACCTGTTATTGGCATAGTCGCTGTCGCTGACGGCGCTGTAGGTGTTGGCGCCGTCGGTCAGCACGATGACCACTTTGTCGTTGCCCTTTTCGGCGTTCGGTCGGCCTTCCGTGAAAGGTTCGTTGCTCGACACCGTCCGCCAGCCCCAGGCAAGGCCTTCCGGCACGTTGGTGTTGCCGTTCGGTGCCATGGCGTCGATGGCGTCGTTGATCTCCTCTTTCTGGGCAAGCTGGCTTACGTCTTTGAGCGTCGTGACCGGGTTGGTCGTGCAGGACGCATTCGGGCCGTCGCCCGCGGCAGCCGACTTCGAACCGTAAGGCTTCACCAGGAAATATTTGCGCATGTCCGACTGCCGCTGCGAGGCGGTTGGGCTATCGCTGTAATACGGCCAGTCGGCCCACCAGTTGTTGCCGTAGCTATAGGACAGGTAGGTCGCGTCGTTGACACCGTCTCGGTCGAAATCGAGCCAGAGGGTGCCAGCTTCGTCCGGCGCAAACATCGGCACGAACAGCGTGGCAGGCGCGGCGGTGGTCGGCGTCGTGTCGTCGTTATTATACGGGTACGGCCTCGCCTCCACGCAACCCTGCCAGCTCGCATAGCGGCTGGTGGTGTAGATGTATTCCGGGGTGGTCCAATG
This sequence comes from Mesorhizobium mediterraneum, assembly GCF_002284565.1. Taxonomy (GTDB): domain Bacteria; phylum Pseudomonadota; class Alphaproteobacteria; order Rhizobiales; family Rhizobiaceae; genus Mesorhizobium; species Mesorhizobium mediterraneum. Next base: position 28,841 of record NZ_NPKI01000018.1, read on the forward strand.
GCCGCTGCTGCAGTTGCCTTTTTTGTTATAGGTGTCGCAGATGTACTGTTTCGTGTTAGGCACTTCTTCGCGGCCGGACTCGACCGTGATGTCGGCGTAAAGGCTGAAGCGGGTCAGTGGTTGATCCTGGGTGTCGCCCCAGCCGGTGCCGCGCTTGTACCAGACGCCGTTGAGCTTCTCGGCGTATTTGTCCGGATTGTTGGCGGGGGTCATCGTCGTCCAATCGAAATCCTCGTGCTGGATCGGGGAGATGCCGTCCTGATCCATCCAGCCTTCTTGGTCATGGGTGGGCCCGACATTGACCGAAGCAGCGAACGGCACGAGGGAGAACTGCACCGGTTTGCTGACCTGCTTCATCTGCTGTGCCTGCAGCGCCAGCGTGTCGACAAGCTGCTTGGCGGCAGTCTTCAGCAGGTCTATTCGCTTCACGCCGGTGCCGGAACCGAGGTTGTTCATCGAGCCGGAATTGTCGAGCACAAGGGCTACTTCCAGCGTGTTCTTGAGGCGGATTTCCGAGCAAGCCGTGAAGGCTGTGCCGCTCCCACCCGTCAGCATGGCGGCAGCCGGTAGAAAATAAGGCGTATACGTCAGGGCGCTGCACAGCTTCAGCGTGCCGCCACCCGCATTGTTGTTGGGCAGGGTGACGGTAAGCGACGTATTCGCCGGATCGACGGGACCAAGATTGGCTTCGAAGAAGGTCTTGGCAAAGGCCACGGTGTCGGCGTCGCTTGCGCCGGCGACGATGTGCTGAGCGGTGGCGAGGCCGGCGGCGTCAAGGGCGTTCAACGTACCGTGCTTCTGGCGGAGCAGTTCCGAGTAATCGACGCTGAGCGCCAAGCCCCCCATGAGCGGCACAATCGTGATGGCCGTCATGAGCGTATAGTTGCCACGCCGGTCCCTACCGAATTTACGGAACATTGCCTTCAGAACCCCGCCAGAACCCTTTGTCGGCGAACGATGCCACCAATAGTTAAATTTCAGATTGCTAAAATATGTCCAAGATCGGCACAGTTTTTTAAAGCTCGTTAACCATGCCGCAGATGGCGGCAGTGCTGCCCACGATTGGACCCCGGGGAAGACTCCGCAATGGGCTAAACCTCTGGAAAGAGGCGGCTTTTATGCTTTGTGCGCCTGCCTTGATCATCGCCAGGCAATCCTGAACGTTGCGAAAGCTGGTGACAGGATCAAGCGCTTCGGTTAATGCGGGCCTGCCGCACGGACCGTCGGTAGCGGCCGATCATGACTTGGGAAAAATAGTATGGCGGATTCACCCGACATCATCGGCTCGCTCGCAGATTTGTCGGGAGCCTATTCGGCCATCCTGTGCGATGTCTGGGGCGTGGTTCACAATGGCGAACGGCATTTTCCGGCCGCGGCTCTGGCGCTGGCCACTGCGCGCGAGGCGAAAATACCTGTCGTGCTGATCACCAATTCGCCGCGGCGAAGCACCGACGTGGTGGCGCAGATGAATGCGATCGGTGTTCCCCCAAGCGCCTATGACCGCGTCGTCACGTCCGGCGACGTGACACGCGACCTGATCATCGAGGGGCCGCGAAAAATCTTCCACATCGGCGGTGATCGCGATCTCACGCTCTATGACGGTCTTGATGTCGAGCTCGTCGGGGAGTTCGAGGCGTCCGGCGTGGTCTGCACCGGGTTGTTCGACGACGAGGTGGAGAAGCCGGAAGACTACACCGAACTTCTGCGGCGGTTGCGCGCCAGGAACCTGCCGTTCATCTGCGCCAATCCCGACATCGTGGTCGAGCGCGGCGAGCGGATGATCTGGTGCGCGGGGGCCTTGGCCCGCGACTATGCCCAGCTCGGCGGGCGCACGCTGATCGCCGGAAAACCATATGCCCCGGTCTATGACGTCGCGATGAAGGAGATCGCCGAACTGCTCGGCGGCCCGATCGAGCGCTCGGACGTGCTGGCCATCGGCGATGGCATGATGACCGACATCAAAGGTGCTGCCGACAACGGCTTCGACGTGCTCTACGTATCGGGCGGCATCCATGCCCGCGACTATGGCGATCCGCTACAACCGGATCCGGCCAGGCTAATTGCCTTTCTGGAAAAGCACGGCTACCGGCCGGTCGCGGTCATTCCGAGACTGCGGTAGGGTCGCTCGATGACGGAAGCCTCGAAATGACGCAAGCCTTCGAACGCGTTTCTGCAATCTCGCCGCTGCCGGCCCATTTGCGCGGCGGCGTGGTGGCGATCGGCAATTTCGACGGCGTTCACCGCGGCCATCAGGCCGTGCTCGAGCGCGCGCTTGCCGAGGCCCGCCAGCGCGACGTGCCGGCTCTGGTGCTGACCTTCGAGCCGCATCCGAGAAAGGTGTTCCGGCCTGATATACCGCTGTTCGTGCTGACGCCGCCGCCGATGAAGGCACGACTGCTGTCGTATCTAGGCTTTGCCGCACTCGTCGAACAGCCGTTCACGCGCGACTTCGCCGCGCTGTCGGCGGAAGCGTTCGTGACCGACGTGCTGGACAGGAATCTCGGCATCGTTCACGCCGTGACCGGCTTCGACTTCCACTTCGGCAAGGACAGGCAGGGCGGCCCGGCCTATCTGATGGCGGCCGGCGAACGCCACGGCTTCGGTGTCACGCTGGTCGACGCGTTTCGCGACGAGGGCGCCGAGGTGGTGTCGTCGAGCCGCATTCGCGCGCAGCTCGGCGAGGGCGAGGTGGCCGAGGCCGCCGGCCTGCTCGGTTATCGCTTCACGGTCGAGAGCGAGGTGATCGGCGGCCAACGGCTTGGCCGGACGCTGGGCTTTCCAACCGCCAATATGAGGCTTTCGCCGGAAGCCACTCTGAAGGAAGGGATTTATGCCGTCCGCTTCCGTCGCGCCGACGGCACGCTTCATGACGGCGTTGCCAGCTTCGGCCGCCGCCCGACCGTCGACGACAACGGCACGCCGCTTCTGGAAACCTTCGTTTTCGATTTTTACGGCGACCTCTACGGTGAGATATGCGCGGTATCCTTCTTCGGCTTCCTGCGCGCCGAGGTGAAGTTCGACGGGCTCGACGCGCTGGTCGCGCAGATGAAACGCGACGAAGCGGAGGCGAGGGCGCTGCTGGCCGGCGTCAGCCCGCTTTCCGAGCTCGACGCGGCCATTGCTTTCTAAAGCATGATCCCAAAAAGTGGGAACCGGTTTTCGGACAAGATCATGCTAAAACAAGAACCTATTTCTTCAGCGCCAGGCCGACGGCAATGAAGGCCCAGCCCTGGAAGATCAGGTCGATAGCGAGAAACAGTCCCAGCACCCATACGCTGTTGACTGGCCAGCCCATGGCGATGACCAGGCCTGCCAGCGCGCTGATGACACCCGCCGCAACGAGCCAGCCCCAACCCTTGGCCGGTCTGTGCTTGTACCCGACCCAGGCCCTGAGCACGCCTGAAGCGAGAAGGGCGACCGCCAGCAGGAAGGTCAGCACCGCCGAGGCCAGCAGCGGATTATAGAAGGCGAAGAACCCGGCGACTGCATAGAGAAGACCGCTGAGCAGCCAATAGAAGAACCGGCTCCATGTCTTCACACCGAAGGCATGCATGATCTCGATGACACCGGCCATCAGCATCAGCCAGCCGACGACGTAGACCGAGGCGACCGTGGCAATGAACAGATTGCCGAAGGCGATGCCGCCGAGGATCAACAGCAGCACGCCGAGCCCGACGAACCACCCCCATTTCGCCTGTGTCTGCCCAATCGCATCCTTTAAAACATCGCCTTGCAGGGTCATTGCCGCCATCTCCATCGAAGTTGCCTGGCATCTTGCCAATTGGAGGGTAGCGCCGAAGGCCTTGCCCGTCCAGCGAGCAGCGTGCGCCAGACGCATGCCAAAAAAGCGAGGAAGCGTTTCGAATTTAAATCAAAGTTTACTGAACCGGCGCCATGGCTCTTGGCCAGGCCGGTTGTTCCTGCCGGTGTTCCGTGCGTATGGAGTGACGATGCGTTCTGTCAGGGTGTTTCAGCTGGTCTTGGCCACCTTCATGCTTGGCGCGCCCGGTGCCGCCGAAGCAGGCGAGGGCGCCTTGGGCTGGCTGTCCGGCGACTGGTATCTGACGGTCGGCGCCACCGGCATGGTCGCGCCGGATTTCGAGGGCAGCAAGAAATACCTGCTCAGCGCCTCGCCGATCATCTCGCTCGGCAAGGCGGGTCCCGCGGCCCGCTTCACCTCACGCAACGACAACATCTCGCTGGCGCTGATCGACGATGGCGGCCTGCGCGCCGGCCTGACCGGAAAGATCCTGTTTTCGCGCGATGGCGGCGACGCCGACGAGCTGAAGGGCCTCGACCCGGTGCGCTGGGGCGGCGAGGCCGGCGGCTTCTTCGAATTCTATCCTTTTGACTGGTTGCGCGCTCGCGCCGAATTGCGGCACGGCATTCGCGCCCATAGCGGCTTTGTCGCCGACATCGCCGCCGACGCCTTTTATGATGTGACGCCGGAGGTCAGGATTTCGGGCGGGCCGCGCGTTTCGTTCGCCTCATCGGACTATTTCGACGCCTATTACGGCGTCAATGCCGAGGAAGCCGTGGCTTCGGGCCTCAGCGAATACCATCCGGGCGGCGGGGTGAGATCGGCGGGCCTTGGTGGCGCGGTGACCTGGAAGGTGACCGAGCCGATGACGGCCAGCCTGTTCGGCGAATATTCGCGCCTGATGGCTCCGGCGGTCGATTCCAGCCTGGTCAAGGAGCGCGGCGACCGCAACCAGTTCACGATCGGCGTCTCGACGACCTACCGGTTTGATTTCTCGATGTGAGTGCTTTGTTCCGGCAATCGCCTATTGGCCGGATGCATCCGGATGCATTGTGACGGCACAAGCTGCAAGGAAGGCACCGAGAGTTCGGGCTTTTCAATGTCGCCTGTCTCGGTTAAAAGCCCAGCCATGACGAGCTTTTCGCGCCTTCTCGCGATTGCGATACGAATTACGAGCCCGGTGTTCCGGGCGGCCTGACCGCCGCCGGAGCCGCCGGGAATCTTGCGTGCGGCCTCTCGCGCTTTTTCCAGATCATGATAGTTCAACACCCGGGCTCTTTTGCCGCCGGGCAATGCATATGGCAGACCAATGACCGACACCCCAACGACCGACGCCGTCGAAACGATCGACTATTCCAAGACGCTTTATCTGCCGCAGACGGACTTCCCGATGCGCGCCGGCTTGCCCGAGAAGGAGCCGTTGCTGGTCAAGCGCTGGCAGGACATGGACCTTTACCGCAAGCTGCGCGAAAACGCCGCCGGCCGCGAAAAATACGTGCTGCATGACGGGCCGCCCTACGCCAACGGCAATATCCACATCGGCCACGCGCTGAACAAGATCCTCAAGGACGTCATCACCCGCTCGTTCCAGATGCGCGGCTATGACTCGAACTATGTGCCCGGCTGGGATTGCCACGGCCTGCCGATCGAATGGAAGATCGAGGAGCAGTACCGCGCCAAGGGCAAGAACAAGGACGAGGTGCCGGTCAACGAGTTCCGCAAGGAATGCCGCGAGTTCGCCGCGCACTGGATCAAGGTGCAGGGCGCAGAATTCCAGCGGCTCGGCGTCGTCGGCGATTTCGACAATCCCTATACGACGATGGCGTTTCATGCCGAGGCGCGTATCGCCGGCGAACTGTTGAAATTCGCCACGTCGGGCCAACTCTATCGCGGCTCCAAGCCGGTGATGTGGAGCGTGGTCGAGCGCACCGCGCTGGCCGAGGCCGAGGTCGAGTACCAGGATTATGAGAGCGACACGATCTGGGCGAAGTTTCCGGTCGTCAGCCTTGCCTGGCAAGTTACTAACGTCACGGATGGGCAGCCCGCAAGACTAAATCCAGAGCTTACCGGGACGTCACTGGACTTGCTGGAGGCCCACGTTGTCATCTGGACGACGACGCCGTGGACGATCCCCGGTAACCGCGCCGTCAACTATTCGCCACGCATCAACTACGGCCTCTACGAGGTGACGGCGGCAGAGAACGCGTTCGGCCCGCAGCCCGGCGAAAGACTGATCTTTGCCGACGCGCTGGCGGAAGAGTCCGCTCTCAAGGCCAAAGTGACGATGAATCGCCTCCGTAGCGTTTCGGCCGAAGAGCTTGGAATCCTTACGCTTTCTCATCCCTTCAAAGGTTTGAATGGCGGCTACGAATTCCCCGTGCCGATGCTCGCCGGCGACCATGTCACCGACGAGGCCGGCACCGGCTTCGTCCACACCGCGCCGGGCCATGGCCGCGAAGACTTCGACGCCTGGATGGATGCTGCGTCGGACCTGCGCCAGCGCGGCATCGACACCGCCATCCCGTTCACCGTCGACGATGCCGGCTTCTTCACCAAGGATGCGCCGGGCCTTGGCCCGGACCGCGAGGGCGGAGCTGCGCGCGTCATCGACGACAACGGCAAGAAGGGCAATGCCAACCAGGCGGTCATCGACGAGCTGATCAAGCGCAACGCGCTGTTCGCGCGCGGGCGATTGAAGCATTCCTACCCGCATTCGTGGCGGTCGAAGAAGCCGATCATCTTCCGCAACACGCCGCAATGGTTCGTCTATATGGACAAGGAACTGGGCGACGGCACGACGCTGCGCAGCCGTGCCTTGAAGGCGATCGACGACACCCGCTTCGTGCCGGCCGCCGGCCAGAACCGCATCCGCGCCATGATCGAGGAGCGCCCCGATTGGGTGCTGTCGCGCCAGCGCGCCTGGGGCGTGCCGATCGCCGTCTTCGCCGATGCCGACGGCAACGTCCTGCGCGACGAGGCCGTCAACCAGCGCATCATGGATGCCTTCGAGAAGGAAGGCGCCGACGCCTGGTTTGCGGCCGGCGCCAAAGAGCGTTTCCTTGGCAATCACGATGCCTCGATATGGCAGCAGGTTATGGACATCCTCGACGTCTGGTTCGATTCCGGCTCGACCCATGTCTTTACGCTCGAGGATCGTCCGGACCTGAAGTGGCCGGCCGACGTCTACCTGGAAGGCTCCGACCAGCATCGCGGCTGGTTCCATTCCTCGCTGCTTGAAAGCTGCGGCACCAGGGGCAGGGCGCCTTACGACACCGTCGTCACCCATGGCTTCACCATGGACGAGGAGGGACGGAAAATGTCGAAGTCGCTCGGCAACACCGTGGTGCCGCAGGACGTCATCAAGCAGTCGGGTGCCGATATCCTGCGGCTATGGGTGGTGACGACCGATTACTGGGAAGACCAGCGGCTCGGCAAGAATGTGCTGCAGACCAACATCGACGCCTACCGCAAGCTGCGCAACACCATCCGCTGGATGCTGGGCACGCTTGCCCATGACGATGGCGAGGAAGTGCCGCTGGACAAGATGCCGGAGCTGGAGCGGCTGATGCTGCACCGGCTCTCCGAACTCGATGAGGTCGTGCGCGCGGGCTACGACGCGTTCGAGTTCAAGCGCATCACCCGCATGCTGCTCGATTTCATGGTGGTCGAGCTGTCGGCCTTCTATTTCGACATCCGCAAGGACGCGCTGTACTGCGAGGCCCCGTCCAGCGTGAAGCGCAAGGCCTCCGTTCAGGTGGTGCGCCATCTGTTTGACTGCCTGGTGAAATGGCTGGCGCCGATGCTGCCCTTCACCATGGAGGAAGCCTGGCTCGACCGTCATCCTGACGCCGTTTCGGTTCATCTCGACCAGTTTCCGCAAATCCCGGCCGACTGGAAGAACGAGGCGCTGGCGGAAAAATGGCGCAAGGTGCGGCAGGTCCGTCGTGTCGTCACCGGCGCGCTGGAGATCGCACGCGCCCAGAAGGTCATCGGCTCGTCGCTGGAAGCGGTGCCGGTCGTCACGCTCGACGATGCGGCGCTCGAAGCGGCGATATCAGATGTCGACATGGCCGAGATGGCGATCACCAGCGATCTGGTCATTGCGCATGGCAGCGCGCCTTCTGGCGCCTTCACGCTGGACGACGTCAAGGGCGTCGCCGTCGTGGTCGAGAAGGCCGAGGACCGGGGCCTGGTCAAATGCGCGCGCTCATGGCGCTATACCGCAGATGTCGGCAGCGACGCGGAATTCCCCGATGTTTCGGCCCGGGATGCCGCTGTGCTGCACGAGTTGAAGTCGCTTGGTCGTATATGATGCATGTCGCCCAAAAGTGTGAAGCGGTTTTGGGATAACGACATGCACAGCCGCCATATCGATGCATGTCGCCCAAAAGTGTGAAGCGGTTTTGGGATAACGACATGCACAGCCACCATATCGGTGCACAAATGCCACGGCGGGCGGCTGATCGGCCCCCGCGCGTTGCCCTTAACGAGTGGTTGAGGTAAACACGCGAAACTCCGGACGACAAATTGTCGCCGGATTTCCGTCGGAAGAGCATAAGCGATGGGACCGGACCTTTTGGCCGGTGCGATCGAGAGGCTGTCTAGAGTGGGACTTTTTGGCATGACCGAAAGAACTTGCGCGCGCGTTGCGCTGCTGGCGCCGCTTGTCGTATCCGGCCTGGCCCTGTCCGGCTGCATGGGCTCGCCGACCTACGGGACCGACAAGCCCGCCGCTGCACAGCTTGCCGGCGATCTCACCAGCGCTTTTTCAGTCGTGCCGAAGAACAAGGACAGGATCGACTACAAGCCGCGTCCCGAGCTGGTGAAGCCGGCGCCGGGGCAGAAGGAACTGCCGCCGCCGCAAGACAGTATCGCGACGGCGAGCGCCGATTGGCCCGAATCGCCGGAGCAACGCCGTGCTCGCCTGCGCGCCGACGCTACGCTCCATCAGGACGATCCGGATTACCAGGCGCAGATCGTCGATGACGTCCAGACGGATCCAACGGCGATCAAGGCTGCGATGGCGCAGTCGGGATCCAGCCATCCGCCGGCCTGGACTCCGGCGGATTCGGACAAGGGCCGCGCCGCCGAGGTCAAGCGCCGCCTCGCCCAAGGCAAGCAGGGCGACCCGAACACCCGCAAATATCTGAGCGAGCCGCCCGTGCAATACCGCGCCGCTGCCGGCACCGCGCCTGCGGGCGACCTCGGCGAGGACGAGTACAAGAAAGAACGCCGCCTCAAGAAGGAAGCGGCCGCCAAGAACAAGAGCGGCGGCATGTTCGACTGGCTGCCGTGGTAAGCTGCTAGGGAAAGCTGGCGCCGCTACGGTTCGCGTCGCTCCCTGAAAAAATCCTTCAGAAGCAGCGCCGCGTCGCTCTCGGCCATGCCTGGGTAGATGTCTGGCACATGGTGGCAGGTCGGTGAGGCGAAGAAGCGGACGCCGTTGACCACAGCGCCGCCCTTCTCGTCGGCGGCGCCGAAATAGAGCCGGCGCAGCCTGGCGAAGGAAATGGCGCCGGCGCACATGGCGCAGGGCTCCAGCGTCACATAGAGATCGTGGCCGGTGAGCCGCTCGCTCGACAGCTTGCTGCAGGCTTCGCGGATCACCAGCATTTCGGCATGGGCCGTGGGATCGGCAAGCTCGCGGGTGCGGTTGCCGGCACTGGCAACGACCGTATCGCCGCTGGCGATGACCGCGCCGACCGGCACTTCGCCGCGCAAGGCGGCAGTTTCGGCCTCTTTCAGCGCCAGCGCCATGAAATCCGGCCGCCTCAAGCGGTTTCCATTCCTATTATCTCCTCGCTACTCAGGCGCGATCCTGTTATCTACCCGCCCAAACGAGCAAAGGCCACATGGACGACAAAAACAAGAAATTCCCGGGTCAAAAAGGCCCGCGCAAGAACGGCCCGAAACCGTCGGGCCCGCGTGGTCGTGACGCCGCTGCCGGCAAAGGCGGTAAGCCGTCTTTCGGCGCGAAAAAACCTTACGCGCCACGCGGCGACCGACCGATGGCGGCTGACGGCGAGCGGCCGAAGCGCGACTTCAAAAGCGGCGATAAGCCGTTCAGCAAGGGACCGCGCCCTGAAGGCAAGCCCTATGAAAAGCGCGAGGGTCCACGCAAGCCCTACGCGCCGCGCGGCGACCGGCCGATGGCGGCTGATGGCGAGCGGCCAAAGCGTGACTTCAAAAGCGGCGATAGGCCATTCAGCAAAGGGCCGCGTCCGGAAGGCAAGCCCTATGAAAAGCGCGAGGGGCCGCGCAAGCCATATGCGCCGCGGGGCGACCGCCCGATGGCGGCCGAAGGCGAGCGGCCGACGCACGACTTCAAGGGCGGCGACAGGCCGTTCGGCAAAGGGCCGCGTCCGGAAGGCAAGCCTTATGAGAAGCGCGAAGGTCCGCGCAAGCCCTACGCGCCGCGCGGCGACCGGCCGGCGGCTGCCGAAGGCGAGCGTGGCGAAAGGCGCTTCGACCCCCCCAAGGGAGACTTCAGTGATCGCCCCAAGCGCGACTTCGGCGATCGGCCCAAGCGCGATTTCGGCGGTGATCGACCCCAGGGGACATCAGGCGGTGGTTTCAAGCCGCGCCCGCGTCCCGCCGAGGCGACGGCAGAGGCTGGCGAGCGCATTGCCAAGCGGCTGGCCCGCGCCGGCCTTGCCTCGCGCCGCGATGCAGAGGAGCTGATCGCAGCCGGCCGCGTCAAGGTCAATGGAAGGGTGCTGTCCTCGCCCGCCTTCAATGTGATGCCCGGCGATATCATCCATCTCGACGGCATGGAGATCCCGCCGATCGAGCGCACCCGGCTGTTCCTGTTCCACAAGCCGGCTGGCGTGGTCACCACCAACCGTGATCCCGAGGGCCGCAAGACCGTCTTCGACGTGCTGCCGGCCGACCTGCCGCGGCTGATGACCATCGGCCGGCTCGACATCAACACCGAAGGGCTGCTGTTGCTTACCAATGATGGCGGCCTGTCGCGCGTGCTCGAATTGCCGGCCACCGGCTGGCTCAGGCGCTACCGCGTGCGCGTCCACGGCAAGGTCGAGGAAAGTGCGCTCGCCGGCTTGCGCGAAGGCATCGCCGTCGACGGCGTCTTCTACGGCGCCATCGAGGCGACGCTCGACCGCGAGCAAGGCACCAATGCCTGGCTGACTCTCGGCCTGCGCGAAGGCAAGAACCGCGAGGTCAGGAACATACTGGGCTCGCTTGGTCTCGACGTGACACGGCTGATCCGCATTTCCTACGGGCCGTTCCAGCTCGACGACCTGCCCGAGGGTCATGTGCTGGAGATCAAGGGCCGCGTGCTGCGCGACCAGCTCGGCGAACGCCTGGTCGAGGAGTCCGGCGCCAATTTCGACGCCGAGATCACCAAGCCGTTTTCCAACAAGCCGGTACGGCGTGAAGCGGTGCGGGAAGAGGAACCGGAGCGGCCGAAATTCACCCGCGACGGCGAACGCCGTCCGATCGGCGAAGGCGGATTGATCAAGAACCGCAAGCGCCGCGAAGGCAGCCGCGACGAGGCGCTGGGCAAGCTGTCGACAAGTCCAGGCAGAAGCTTTGGGCCGGAAAAGAGCTTTGGTGAGCGTGGCCCCAAATCTGAACGTAGCGGGCCAGGCGGCTTTGGCGGCAGACCGGGCGGCGGGAAGAAGTCCGAACGCGAGCAGCGCCCGATCGAGCCGCCGGGCCAGCGCAAGGCCAATGTCTGGATGGCGCCAGGCGCGCGGCCGATCGGCAAAGGCAGGGCGGAGGCCGATGCCGCCAAGGCAGCCGAAACCAAGGCACGCAAGGCCTCGTTCAAGCCGTCCTATGGCAAGCCCGCCAGTGGACCGGGAGGTGGAAAACCCGGAGGCGCAAAGCCGTTCGGCAAGCCGCGTGGCGAACGCCCAAATTCCGGCAAGAGTGATGGCGACCGGCCGCGCAGTGGCCCTGGGGGATCAAGGGGAGGCAATGCGGATCGTCGGCGGTGAATTTCGCGGGCGTCCGCTGGCGACGCCCCGTTCAAGCGCCATCCGCCCGACGACCGACCGCACGCGCGAGGCTGTCTTCAACGTGCTGGCGCATCGATTCCCCGATAGGCTGGACGGGGCCCGTGTGCTCGACCTGTTCGCCGGCACCGGCGCGCTCGGCCTCGAGGCGCTGTCACGCGGTGCGTCTTACGGCGTCTTCATCGAAGAATCGGCCGAAGGGCGCGGCCTGATCCGCACCAATGTCGAGGCCTTCGGCCTGACCGGGCGCACCAAGATATTCCGCCGCGACGCCACGGCTTTGGGCGAGGCGGGCACGATGGCCGCGTTCGGCCTGGTGTTCGCCGATCCGCCCTATGGCAAGGGCCTGGGCGAGCGTGCCTTGCGCTCGGCCAAGGCTGGCGGCTGGCTCGCGCCCGGCGGGCTCTGCGTCGTCGAGGAGGCGGCGGTGGCGCCCTTCGAGGCAGGGCCGGGCTTTTCGGTTGTCGACGAGCGCAACTACGGCGAGACCGTCATCCGCTTCATCGAAGCCGCCTGAGTTCGGCCGCCTTTGCGCGCGAAAATGACGAACAAATCACTTTGCCTGTTTCGCAATCCCCGCCTATCGTCCCACCCCATGACACCTGGAGCCATTGATGACATCTCAGGCTGAATGGCTGCGCGGAACGCTCTTGGCGCTGGCTCTCGTGATGACCGGCCCGGTTCTGGCCGACACCAAGCCGGACGACGGCAAGGTAACGGATTTCCTGCTCGACAACGGCATGGAGATTGTCGTCATCCCCGATCACCGTGCGCCGATCGTCACTCATATGGTGTGGTACAAGATCGGCAGCGCGGATGAGCCGCCGGGCAAGTCCGGCATCGCCCATTTTTTCGAGCATCTGATGTTCAAGGCGACGACCAATCATGCCGCCGGCGCGTTCGACGGCGCCGTCTCCGCCATCGGCGGTTCCAACAACGCTTTCACCTCATATGACTACACCGCCTTTTACGAGACGGTGGTGCCGCAGGCGCTCGAGCAGATGATGGACTTCGAGGCCGATCGCATGCGCAACCTCATCCTCAACGACGATGTCATCGCCACCGAGCGCGACGTGATCCTCGAGGAACGCCGCTCGCGCATCGACAGCAATCCGCAGGCAGTGCTCGGCGAGGAGGTCGACGCCACGCTCTGGCAAAACCAGCCCTACCGCATTCCGGTGATCGGCTGGATGCAGGAGATGGAGAAGCTGAACCGCACCGACGCCAAGGCTTTCTACGACAAATATTACACGCCCAACAACGCCGTGCTGGTGGTGGCCGGCGATGTCGAGCCGGAGGTGGTCAAGGCGCTGGCCGAAAAGACCTATGGCAAGATAGCGCGTGGTCCAGACCTGCCGCCGCGTATCCGTCCGGTCGAACCCGAGCAGAACACTAGGCGCACGGTGACGCTCACTGACGCGCGCGTCAGCGTGCCCAACTTTTCGACGCAATGGGTGGTTCCCTCCTATCACACTGCAAAGCCGGGCGAAGCGGAAGCGCTGGACCTGCTGGCGGAGATCCTCGGCGGCGGCAGCCGCAGCCGGCTCCACCAGCAGCTGGTCGTCAAGCAAGGCATCGCCGCCGAGGCCGGAGCCTTCTTCCAGGGCACCATGCTCGATGCCAGTAACTTCACCGTCTATGGCGCGCCGCGCGGCGACGCCAAGCTGGCCGACGTCCAGGCGGCAGTCGAGGTCGAGGTCGCCCGCATCGCCAAGGACGGCGTCACACCAGGCGAGTTGGAGAAGGCCAAAGATCGTTTCGTTCGCTCGATGATCTTCGCCCGCGACAAGCAGGATTCGATGGCCAACATCTACGGCGCGACGCTCGCCACCGGCGGCACCGTCAGGGATGTCGAGGAATGGCCGGGCCGCATCCGCAAGGTCACCGCCGACGAAGTCAAGGCGGTTGCCGCGCGCTACCTCAATCTCAACCATTCGACATCAGGCTATCTCTTGCCGCAGACACAGGCAGGGAATTGATTGATGATGAGCTTGAGCTTCATGCGCTGCCCGATCTTGCCTTCTCCCCTTGTGGGAGAAGGTGGCCGAGCGAAGCTCGGCCGGATGAGGGGTGTTCCAGCTTGGCGTCGACGGCGCTCCGTCCAACACCCCTCAACCGTCTTGGCGCTTCGCGCCAATCCACCTTCTCCCACAAGGGGAGAAGGTAAGGCCCGGCGTGCCGTCGCACCTGTACTCACTTTACTTCTCTCCCTGCTCTTCCTCGTCCTGCCGGCGCTTTCCGCTCGCGCGGCCATGAGCATCCAGGAGGTGACCTCGTCAAAGGGCATCACTGCCTGGCTGGTGGAGGACTATTCCGTGCCGCTCGTCGCCATCCGCTTCGTCTTCGACGGCGGCACGACGCAGGATCCGGCTGGTAAGGAAGGTCTCGCCAATCTGATGAGCGGCCTGTTCGACGAGGGCGCCGGCGATCTCGACAGCGAGGCCTTCCAGATAAAGCTGGACGACGTCGGCGCCGAGATGAGCTTCGAAGCGGCGCGCGACGGCACCTACGGCTCGATGCGCATGCTGGCCGAGCAGCGGGACGCGGCGTTCGACCTGTTGCGGCTGGCGGTCACAGAGCCGCGTTTCGACCAGGCGCCAATCGACCGCATCCGCGCGCAAGTGCTGTCCGGCATCATCGCCAACGAGCTTGACCCCGACACGGTCGCCCAGCGCAAATGGCTGGAAGCATTATACCGCACCCATCCCTATGCGCGACCCGACCAGGGCACCAGGCAAAGCATCGCGACGATCGCACCGGGGGATCTGATCGCCTTTCACAAGGCGAATTTCGCCCGCGACGGGCTGCATGTGGCGGTGGTCGGCGCTATCGATGCCGAGACGTTGAAGAAAAAGCTCGATATGGTCTTCGGCGGCCTGCCGGAACACCAGGCGCTCAGCGCGGTCGCCGATACGGATCCGAAACTCAACCAGCAGCTCGAGGTCAATTACGACCAGCCGCAGACTTCGCTGCAACTGGCCTATCCCGGCGTCAAGCGCAGTGCGCCGGATTTCTTCGCCGCGGTGCTGATGAACGAGATCCTCGGCGGCAGCGCCTTCACCTCACGGCTGTTCGACGAGGTGCGCGAAAAGCGTGGCCTGGCCTACAGCGTCAGTTCCGACCTGGTCGATCATCAGCATGCCAACGCACTGGCCATCACCACTGCGACCCGCTCGGACCGGGCGGCGGAGACGCTGGCTGTCGTGCGCGAGGTGGTGAGGCGCATGGCTGAGGAGGGGCCGACCGAAGCGGAACTGGCGGCGACCAAGAAATACATGATCGGCGCCTATGCAATCAACAATCTGAACTCCTCCGGCGCCATTGCCGCGACGCTGCTCGAACTGCAGCTCGACAAGCTCGGCATCGATTACATGCAGCGGCGCGCCGCCTTTATCAACGGGGTGACGCTGGACCAGGTCAAGGCGGTGGCGAAAAAGCTGCTCTCCGCCGAGCCGGCCATCATGGTCGTCGGGCCGAAACTCGGCGAGGCCAAGAAGGAATGAGCCCAAATGGGGGGCAAAGGATGAGCCCGAGCTTCGGCATCGCCTTTGGCGGCGGCGGCGCACGTGGTCTGGCGCATATCCATGTCATCGAGGCGCTGGACGAGCTGGGCATAAGACCGGTTGCCATCTCAGGCTCGTCGATCGGCGCCATCATGGGCGCCTGCATGGCGTCGGGCATGACAGGCAAGGACATGCACGCCTATACGCGCTCGATCCTCAGCCGCCGCGCCGAGGTGGCGACGCGCATGTGGCGGGCGCGGCCCGGCACCTTCGCCGAGGTGCTGCAAGGCGGGCTGCGGGTCAGCCAGTTCAATGTCGAGCGCATTCTCAAGGCATTCCTGCCCGACGCCATTCCCGAAACCTTCGCCGAACTGTCCATACCGCTGAAGGTGACGGCGACGGATTTCTTCGGCCATAAGCTAGCCGTGCTCAACGACGGCGACCTGCACTCGGCGCTGGCCGCCTCGGCGGCTATTCCCGCGGTGTTCCGCCCGGTGATGCGCGACGGCACGCTGCTGATCGACGGCGGCATCTACAATCCGGTGCCGTTCGACTTGATCGAACTCGACGCCGACATCATCATCGCCGTCGACGTGGTCGGCGCACCGACCGAAGCCGGGCGCAAACATCCAACCTCCGTCGACCTGATGTTCGGCGCGACGCAATTGATGATGCAGTCGATCATCGCCGCCAAGCTGATGCAGAGCCGGCCCGACATTCTGATCCGCCCGGCAGTGTCGAAATACCGGGTGCTCGATTTCATGAAGATCGACGCCTTGATGGCCGAAACGGTAGCGATCAAGGACGAGCTGAAGCGCGAGATCGAGAAGGCGGTGGAGGCGCGAGCCAAGGTCGACGCGGCCAAGCGCACCAAGCAGGTGGGTGGGTGAGGGAGTGGCGCGGAAGGTCGGATGCTTGATGGCCTCAGTCGAACGAGCGCATGCGTTTGACCATTCGGGACATCCGCACTCCGACAAGCCCAGCAGATCTTCCGCGCTATGACTATTTCGCTGCGGCCTGAACCGTTCGCGGATCGATCGAACGGTTGAGGATCAGCGCCCCGGCATCGCTTTCGCACGCCGCTATCTGTGGCTGCTGCCGCACGCCTGGGCAGATCGCCGCCAGACCCTCCATCGTGAGCACGTCGGGTATTCTGGTGTGGCTGACGCAAAGCGCGCCGTCGGCACTCCACGCCGCCTCGAACGACATATCAGGCGCGGCCTCGTCCTGCTGAATGCCCTTGCGATCATAGATGACGATCGGCGTCCCGTTGCGGGTATGGCCGACGCCATCGCCGCAATAATCAGCGCGGATCATGCGGGTGCATGCTTGATGATGATCCCACAGCGATGTGCCGTCCGACGACGTCTTCCAAGGCCGATATCCAAAGCGCACGCATTTCGCCTGGGCGCCGCCAGTGCAGGTAATGCTGAACGCCGTGTCGGACGGCAAATGGCGGCCGTCCTGCGTCCAGGTGCCGGCAAGCGGAAAGCCCATGCGCCGGCCCTCTATGTCCGGCTCGCAGATGTTGCGCCATGCACCGCTTGCCGCGTCGCGGGCCGACATGGTGTAGAGCATGATCTCCCCATCCGGGTTCCTCGGATCGATCTCGACGGCGTCGATGCGCAGCGGCACCCGGTCCTGTCCATCGCCAATCGTCAGAACGGCGCCGACGAGATCCTCCTGAGCGACAACGCGACCATCTGCCGTCGTCACCTCAAATCTGGTGCCGACAACGGAGATCGAGCTGATCGCCTGTCCGGTCCCGGCCTCGGCGGGAGGCATGGCGGCCATGCTGGAAATGGCTGCGGCGACAGCGACCAACGCGTGGCGGCCGATTTGAACGAGGCGGTTTCTGTGGGCTGACATTGTTGGCTCCTGACGGCATATCTGGCAGGTGAAGCGCGGCCAATGAGAACGGACAGCACAACGCCATCCGTTCTATTGACGACGGGCGCCGGGGTGCGGACCTCAACGCCTCGGCGAAGGAGTCGGCCGGTCAGGGTTAGTCCCGGCGTCGCTGCCAGTGCCGTGCTGGGCAGACGGAAGGCCATTGCTTTTCTTACCAATGGTCGAGGATTGGACATTGCCGTGCTGAACAGCCGGCAAATTGCCGTTGTTCGAGTGGACGACGGAGCCGCCGGCCGGAGCGAGGCTTTTCGCCAGAACGATGCCGTCGGCATGCACGCCGTTGAGTGCAAGAACGCCGAGGCCGTTGCTGGTCACCGCGTTGCTGGTCACAGCATTGAGCTGCAGGCCGTTCAGCGATTTGCCGTTCATGCCTTCCGGGCCTCCGGCGCTAGCCGGTGCGGCGAGGCAGGCCATTGCCGAGGCAGCAGCCAGGTAAGTCTTGAAGCGATTCATCTTGATTTCCCTTTTCGTTTTCAGCGGAGCCGTCCCATCGGGTTCGCTCCATGGGCGCGGCTTTTCGCTCCCGACTGTTTCGGACGAATGCCGAAATCCGTCCGAATTGTTTCAGTTGTTGCGATCCGGGCAGTGCGCTTGATCAGCGAACGTCCGCCTTGTCGTGATGCAGACGGGCATGACGCCCCGCGTCTGCATCCCCTCAAATGAACAATCGCGGCGTGCGCCCGGTGCGGCGACACAAAGGAAACCTTCAGCCGGCAAATCGGCAAATCAGTGCAACATCCCTGCCTCATCGGTGACGCCAGAACGAGGAGATCTCTGGCGATGCAACCTGCGCGAAAAACCGATGACAGACTGAACGGCGAGGCGACGGCTGCCCGAACGGCACGTCTGGCGGTGCTGGCGGGCACCCCGGGCCTGCTTTTGACGGCATATGCGGCGGCGACATCCACATCGCTGACCATTCGCGCCGATCTCGCGCTGACGCTGATGGACATGCTGGTGCTGGTCTCCGTCCTGGTTGTGGCTGGCGGCAGCAAGAAACTGGGCATGAGCACGCGGCGAGCGGCCATGGCTGAAACGCTCGTCAACGCGCTTGCTGCCGTCGGCATGTGCCTTTCAATGGCTGTCGTCGCCGGCGTCGCGGTCCAGCGCATCGGGGCCGGCGGTGTCGAACCGCATGGCTCCGGCGTTGTTCTCGCCATGGGCCTGAACGTGGCCTACGCGGCGATCAATTTCTGGATTCTGCGCCGGTGGAAGGCCCGCAACATGGTTGCCGCCTCCGCGCTGGCCCGCGCGCAAATCTGTCTGTTCTCGGATAAGCTCTCGTCGAACCTGCTCATCGCCGCGTCGCTCGCAACAGCCATGATTTGGGAAGGCACGATCACTGCCCGCTTCATCGATCCGGTTGCCGGGCTGCTGATCGCGACGATGACCGCGCGCTGGACCATACCGGTCGCGCGCGACACGGCTCGAAGCCTGCGAAGGGAATTTCGCCGGGCGCGCAAGCCGATCGCGTAAGCTGTGAACCGTCACAGCTGGACGGCTCAGCCTCTTTGAAGCGCCGTATCTACCGGCGCCGCGCGTCGTCCTGGGCAGGCTCGTAGACATAGCCTTCGCCGCGAACCGTCACCAGAACGGTCGGAGCGTCGGGCTCGCTCTCGAACTTCTTGCGCAGTCGGGTGATGCGGATGTCGATGCTCCGGTCGCCCGGCTCGAGGTCGCGGTTGTGGGCCAGCCTGCACAGCTGGTCGCGCGACAATATCTGCCGGGGATGGCGCGCGAAGACGCACAGCAGGTCGAATTCCATGGACGTCAACTGCACGTCGGCGCCATCCAAATCGACCATCGTGCGGCCGTCCATATCGAGGATGCAGCCACCGAAACGGATGCGATTTTCCGGGGTCTGTTCTTCCTCGCCCAGGCGCCGGATGACGCTCCTGACACGCGCCAGGAGTTCGCGCGGCTCGAACGGCTTGGCCATATAGTCGTCGGCGCCGGCGGCAAGACCTTCGAGCCGATGCGGCAGGTCTCCGACCGCGGTCAGCATCAGGATGCCGACGCGGCTGCCCTTGGCGATTTCGCGGGCGAGGTCGTAGCCGCTTTCGCCGACGAGATTGACGTCGAGAATGACGAGGTCGGGGCCAAAGCGATCGAGCTCGGTCAGCATTCCCGCCCCATCCGGAACGGATCGAACGTCGAAGCCGTGCATGAGCAGGTAATCCGACAGCATCTCGCGCAAGGGCGCTTCGTCGTCGACAATGAGCAATTTCTGTTTTGTCACGCTTTAGCCTCTTCCATTGCGCTGGTCTCCATCGCCCTCAGGCGCTCCATCACGAGCCTGCGAAAGGTCTGCGGATTGATTGGTTTCTCGATCACCGGCGCGCCCGTCTCGCCGATGAAACGATCGATCTCGGGCGCCAGCGTGTCGCCGGTCACGAACAGAAGCCGATTGGCGAGTCCGGGACGCAGTTGCTCCAGCGCGCGATAGAGGCCGGGGCCGTCGAGGCCGGGCATGCGTATGTCGCTGATCAACAGATCGATTCCATCCGCGCGCACAGCCTTGAGGGCGGCATTCGCATCGTCGGCAATGGTGACGTCGTGGCCGTCGCGGCGCAGCATCTCGGCGATCATCGAGGCAATGTCGGCATCGTCGTCGACCACCAGAATTCGTGCCGCCGATGGCGCAGGCGGCGCTCTTCCGGCAGCCTCGGGCGCAGGAGCCGTCTCTGCCTTGCCGCTCGGAAGCCGGACCGTGAACCGTGCGCCGCCGCCCTGCGTCGAATCCAGCTCTATGCTGCCGTCGTGTGCCGTCACGATGCCCTGGCAGACAGACAGCCCGACCCCGGTGCCTTCGCCGGCCATTTTGGTCGTGTAGAAAGGCTCAAAAGCGCGCGCGCGCACAGTCTCCGGCATGCCTGGGCCATTGTCAGCGACAACCACCTCGACGGCATCGCCTTCCCCTGACGTGACGATGGTCAGCCGCCGCGGGTGCGGGACCTGCAGCAGAGCTTGCTGCGCATTGACCACCAGGTTGGTGATGACCTGATGAAGCTGGTCCCTATCACCCCAGATATTGGGGAGCGGTTCCGCCAGCTCGGTGCGGATCTCGACCCCAGCCGAACGCAGGCTGTAGGCGGCGAGCTCCAGCGAAGCGACCACGACTTCATTGATGTCGACGGCGCCCCGTGTCGGCGGCTTCTTGCGGGCCATCGCCAGAAAGGTGCGGACGATTCGCGAGCATCGCTCGGCCGCCGCGTGGATCTTGTCGGCGCGTCCCACTGTCGCCTTGTCCGTCGAGAATTCCTTTAGCATCGAACTGTAGCCGATGACGACCGACAGCGGATTGTTGAGTTCGTGCGCCACGCCGGCCAGCAGCGAACCGAGAGCGGAGAGCTTTTCCGACTGGTACAGCGTTTCGCGCTGGCGGGCGATCTCCGCCTCGGCTTCGCGCTGGCGGGTAATGTCGGTGACGGCGGCAAGCATGGCCGAACGGCCGGCCTGCGTGATCAGCCGCGCCGAAACCAACGTATCCATTCTTGAGCCTTGCATATTGGTCATGCCGGCTTCGAATGCATCGACGATGCCGTCTCTTTGCAAAAGCCGCAGGAGATGGTCTCGCTGCGAGAGGTCTTCCCAGGTCGACGTCGCTTCGGCTCCGGTCTGGCCGACTTCGATGCCGAGCGTCCTGCGCGCCGGTTCGTTGACGAACAGGATTTCGGGGCCTTCTATTGCCGAGATGGTGATCGGCAGCGGCACGCCTTCGGCTATGGCGCGAAACTGCGCCTCCCGTTCGGCCAACAGTTTCTCGGCTTCAATTCTGGCTTGCTCGGCCAAGACGCGGTCGGAGATGTCGCGGCCGACGGACTGCACTTCGACAAGGCGCCCGTCGCTGTCGAAAATGCCATGATCGTTCCAGGCGAGCCATCGGCGCACGCCATCCGGCATCGCATTGAGAAGTTCCATGCTGGCATCCGGCGCCTGCGGGGTGAGGCGGGCAAGGTGGTCCAGGAACCTGCGCCGTTCGTCGGGCGGCAGCACATCGAGTTCGCACCAGGACGGGTCGAGAAGCTGTTCACGGGTCATCCGGCACGCCCGGCAATAGGCGTCGTTGACGAAGCTCAAATGACCCTCCGGCGACATCCGGACGACGAACTCGGTCTGCAGCTCGACCACGCTGCGATAGCGCTGCTCGCTGGCCTCGAGTGCCTGACGGGCGAGTTTCTGCTCGGCAACATCGCGACCGATCGACTGTATTTCGATGAGCTTGCCGCTGGCGTCGAAGATGCCGCGATCGGTCCAATGAATGTGGACCTCGCGGCCATCGCTCAGGGCGCCGGTCTCTTCCACTTCGCAAACGGGCCGTTCCGGGGTCACTCGACCGATGATCTCGTCGAAGCTGCCGAAATCGGCGGAAAACGAGTTGAAATAGTGCCAGTCCGGGCTCAGCAACTCCTCACGCGTCCTGCCGACGAGGCGGCAGTAGGCGTCATTGGCGAAGCTCATGCGCCCATCGGGCGCGACCCGGATGATATATTCCGTCTGCGCCTCGACAACATTGCGGTAGCGCTGCTCACTGTCGGCCAACTCGCGCAGCGCCCTGCGGTTTTCGGCGAAGATGCTCGAAGCCATGTCTATCCAGGGCTGCCAAAGCGCCGAGATTTTGATCGCGGCCCCGGGGTCGGTGCTTTCGCCGGCGGCGCCGGAGCGGACATGCTCGACAAGCGAGATCGCCGGGCCGACGACCTCCCTCAGAAGCATTCGGTGCAAAGCGAATGCCGAGACAAGCAACCCGACCAAAATGATCGAATAGGGAAAAAATGACTGTTGCAGGGTGTAGGACTGGTAGAGGCCGATGCCGGCGACAAGCAGGAGGAGAGGCAAAACGCAGGCCGCCATCAACGACGCGTAATGCCTGGACAGCTTCGAGGAGGTCGTCACGCGAGGTCTCCACAGACGGATGCGCCGTCACGACGG
Source organism: Mesorhizobium mediterraneum (assembly GCF_002284565.1). Classification (GTDB taxonomy): domain Bacteria; phylum Pseudomonadota; class Alphaproteobacteria; order Rhizobiales; family Rhizobiaceae; genus Mesorhizobium; species Mesorhizobium mediterraneum. Next base: position 50,926 of record NZ_NPKI01000018.1, read on the forward strand.
TTGCTGTTCCGTGCGGGCCAATGGACTGAACGGCCCGCGGCCTGTCAAGCCGCCTGCTCGGCCATCCGCCTGGGACGTTCGACAAATAACCGCGGGATGTTTCACGAAGATGCCGCGAACCGAATCTCCCGGCCTCTATTGTTTCAATTGTGTCGAACCAGCCCGAAATCGGCAGCAGACGGGGCACATTGACCCGGGGTTAATGCGCCCTGTAGATTTGGAGCGTCGCTCGCCGCGGGGGAACGCATGGCCGACATCATTGTCGTAGACGACGAGACCGACGTTGCGTTCATGATCGCCGACTATTTGCAGGCGAAAGGCTACCGCATACGCACGGCATCCGGCGGTGCCGAATTGCGCGAGACGATCGCGGCAGCGAAGGCGGATCTTGTCGTGCTCGACCTCAATATGCCGGGCGAGAACGGTTTTAGCCTGGCCCGCTGGCTGCGCGAGCATCACGACACCGGCATCCTGATGCTGACCGGCGCCGATTCGGTCTTCGACAAGGTGGCGGGTCTCGAGGTCGGCGCGGACGACTATCTGGCAAAGCCCTTTGCACCGGTCGAGCTGGAAGCCAGGATCGCCGCGGTGTTGCGCAGGCGCAGGCCGAAGGGATTGAACAATGCCGACGCTTTGCCGGCCGGGCATTTCGCCTTCGGAACCTATGTGTTCGACGCCCGCGCGAGAAACCTCGTCGACACCAACGGCGTGGCCATTCCGCTGACGCCGATGGAGCTTGATCTGGTGGCCGCCTTCGCCACCCGGGCCGGCCAAGTCATTGGTCGCGACGAATTGCTCGACCTTGCGCCACCCAGGGGCGACGAGCCCTTCGACCGCAGCATCGACAGCCGTATCACGCGGCTGCGCCGCCGGCTCGAAAAGGACCCGGCCAAGCCGGAGCTGATCAAGACGATCCGCGGCGTTGGATACCTGTATCCAAAGCGGTGAATGACTGTAGTTCAGGGAACAGGCTGCCCCCCGGGCGGAACGATCTGCATGACAAGGCGCATCAGATCGGCCTGACGGGAGACCCCGGTCTTCTGGAAGATATTGTCCAGATGCGTCTTGGTGGTCGTGCTGGCAATGTGAAGGCTGGCGCCGGTCTCGGCCAGGGTGTGCCCGGCGAGAAGGCTGGCGAGCACGCGCGTTTCGGCCAGCGTGAGCCCAAAGGCTGTCGCCAGCATGTCGGCGGCGTCATGCTCGTCCGGTGCATTGCCGATGAACACCGCGGCTACCGCCGCGGGGTCCATGCCGGCGCGCAGATCGCCACCGGCCATAGGCAGCACGCGGGCGAAGACGGGCGGCAGGCCGGGTTCGGTGAGGAGGACGGCAACCCCTGTCTTGCCGATGCTCGCATCATCCTGAGCCGCAAGCATGATGGCGCTGTGAAGCTCCTTGGAAGCCGACGGGATCTTCGCTTGCAGGATGCCATGGACATCGTGGATCGGGCCACCGCTGCGCAGCATGTGCTTGGCCGCGTGATTGGCGTGCAGGATCGCGCCACGTCCATTGGTGAGGACTACGGCGCATGTGAGCGCATCGAGCGCCTCGGCCATCCGTGCGCGCTCGATCGTGCCCATGTCGAGCATGTTGCTGATCATCACGGAGCGGCGCACATGCGGCAGCAACAATCCGCCAAGCTTGATTTCACGCCCGGTGATAATGCCTTGCCGCTTATGCCGGGCAATGGCGAAGCCGGCAAGGCGGGTAGGGGTGTGGATCAGGAAAAACGACATGACGTCGATCAGGCCTTGCGGCTTCAGCCACTCCTGAAAATATCGGGAGGTCTCCAGGTATGTTTGAGGGATATGGCGTGAGACCACATGCGGCACATCGAGCGAAGGCCACGTCGAGAGATCCTCGATCAGCCGGGCGTGGATCTCGGGGATATGTTTCGCCTGTTGCTCCAGCCAGTATGGCTCTATTCCCACGGTCCTGTGGATCAGCAGCCGGTCGTTGGTGAGGTCGTCAAGGTGCAGGACCGCGGTCTGGGCGTTGAGCGCATCTCTGATCCCGGCAAGCGCGTGCTCCCATCGCTCCGGGTCGAGTGCGCAATCGTAGATCGAGCCGATCAGCTTCGACAGCTCATGATGCGACAATGCCTTGGCCATCGACGGCCCCCCGCATGTCGACAGCGCGTCCGACGCGGAAAGCCGCGCGCTCTCACAGTGCTCTCGCCTCTCCAAACTTTAGCGATCGCTTAAATTCCGATTATCTCCCCCAAACAGGGGATGCGCAAGCAACCGGGCAGTGAAATGCTTGCGCCCCAGAAGAAAAGGTCACACGGAACTGTGACAACCAGTGGGGTTCAGCGCCGTTCCCGGCTCGCGAGCCTTCGCCACAGTGATGCAGCCGGGGGGACTAATCAAGAATTCTGCCTGCGTGCGCCGACTATCACGGCGCGCGACATCTATTGCTGAAACCTTGAGCCGGGTTCGGCCCGGACAATTCGGGATGGAGCAGCATTATGTACAAGTACATTGCTTTTGCAGCATTTTGCATGGCGGCGATGCCCGCGCATGCCGGCGAGCTTGGAGCCATGAAGGCCGAAAGCATCGATCTCGCCGGCTTTCTTGGTGTCGTCTATTACACGCCGGAGGAGGACGGCTATCGGGTGGTCACCACAATTGCGCAGGGCGAGGCTGGCTTGCCCGTGCGTTTCGTGGCGACACTGACCGAGAATCAGAAGGTCGCGCTCTCGGTGCCAGGCAAGCTGGGAGAGTCGGACCAGATCGTCGAGATATTGCGCGTTGGCGGTAAGCTTGTCGTCAGCCCGCATCCGATAGACGGGATCGTGGTTTCTTCTCCGAAGCTCGCCGTTGACTGATGACCGCCGTCGAGCGATCCGGGGGCAGGCGCGTTGCGGCGGCGCTGGCTGCATCATCGTAGCCGCCGACCAACCGCAATCCGGGGCACGTTGCATCGATAGGAGGACCAACCATGAAACGGCATTCCCTCAGCGCCCGCCGTATTGGCCTGCTTATGTTCTCACTGTGTGCTTTCGGACTGACGACGTCAGCCTCAATGCCCGCAGACGGCAAATTCGCCGTCGAGCCGGTGGTTGAGAAAAAGGTGAGGGAACTGCCTTCCGGACCGTTGTACTGGCGGCTGGAAAATTTCCCAACGCTGGCGCAGGCCCAAAGCGCTGCGGGCCCGACCTCGCTTGCGGCGGAGGTCGCAGGCAAGGTCTGGCTGTTCACGCTTGGACCGAAGGATGGCTCTACGACCGGCGGAACCAAGGTCGTCGAGATCGGACCGGTCCCTCCGATCAGCGCAAGCGAGTATTTGCTGCGCGTCAACCGCGCCGGTGGATCACCCGGCGTCAAGACGCCGATCCATACACATCCGGGACCGGAGGCCTTCTATGTGCTGGCCGGCAAGCTCGGCCAGAGAACACCCCACGGGGTGGCCTATGCCGAAGCCGGCACGACGATGGTCGGACACGGGGCCGACACGCCGATGGAGGTGTTCAACGCCGGCACAAACGATCTCGATGAGCTGGCCATCTTCGTTGTCGACGCCAATCGGCCGTTCTCGTCGCCGGCCAATTTCGACTGAGACGTTTCGAGAAGTGGCGCGAATGTTTGGGATGAGCGGAGGCGCGCCAAACCCAGCGAAAATCCGCACGGTTCCAACTATTTTGGATTTTCGCTTGCGCTCGCGACAGCGCGCAGCGGCGATTAGTCGAAGTCAGTCACTCTTCGCACGCGCGTCCTTGGCGATGTCTCCATGGCTCATCCCGTCTGTCGTCGTCTTTACCGTTGCCGCCGGCTTCGGCGCGCCTTCGCAAGCTGAGCTGGCCGCGGGCAAGTTCTACGAAGTTGTCGGCGCTAAGGTCGACGCGCGAACCTACAACGGCTTCCGTCGCTACCATGGCAGCTGCAATCACTGCCATGGCCCCGATGGCATGGGCTCGACGTTCGCCTCGGCCCTTGTCGACCGGCTGCCCACCATCGAGGTCTTCCGCCGCAACGTTCGCGACGGCGTGCGCATCGGCCCTTCGGTGATGAAGGGCTTCGCCGACGACCCCAACGTCGCACCCTACATCGACGACATCTATGCCTACCTGCAGGCCCGCGCCGACGGTGCGCTTGGCCGAGGACGGCCGGAGAGGCTTGAAAATTAGTATCGCTGGCTGCTAACCGCAGGCGCTTCACCAAAGGACAGTGAGACGGTTATCGAGCGCCACATGAGTGCCGAAAGGCGAGCACTCGCGCTCGAGCATAGCCGCGAGCCAGACGGCATTTTCGGGCGAGGCGCGGTTTAGCCGGAATTTGCGGAGCTGGAACGGCACGACGTCGAGCGAAACAAGCGTGCCGTCCGGTATCGCGAGCCGCGGCAGGTACATCAGCGCAAGTTGACCGCGAAAGGTTTCGTAGCCCGTAATTCCCTCATAGTCGGTGAGGAAGTCACCGCATCCATAAAGGATCAGCCGGCCGTCATGGATTTCGATCGGCTTGGGATGGTGGGAGGAGTGCCCATGCACGACGTCGAAACCTGCAACATCGATAAGAGCATGGGCAAGCGCGCGTTCTTCCGCGGGGACTTCGTAGCCCCAGTTGCCGCCCCAGTGGATCGAGGCCACCGCGAGGTCGCCGGGCTGTTTTATGGCCTCCACGGATCGGGCGATCTGCGCGAGCGACCGGGCAGAGACATCCGCCAGCAGATTGATCCCTGGCTTGTAGGCTCCGGCTGCCCATGAAGCTGGAACGCCGCTCGTCTCGAGCGCGAAGCCGAACACGAGCACGCGGCCGCCGCCGGCCAGTTCGATGGCGGCAGGCGCCGCCGCCTCGTCCGCGTCAAGGCCGGCCCCGGCATAGGCGAGGCCGGCATGCCGGAGTGTGCCGAGGGTTTCGACGAGGCCAGGCTCATCCCAGTCGAGCACATGGTTGTTAGCGAGCACGCAGCAGCTAACCCGCGCCGCCGCCAGGCAGCCGATGTTGGCCGGGTTCATCTTGTAATTGATCCCCTTGGGCGCCAAGGACAGGCTGGTTGTGATGCTGGTCTCGAGATTGATGATGCGCGCATCGGGAGCTTCACGCTCCAATTCGCTGAGCGCATCGCCCCAGACATAGGCATCGTCGACCTTTCTCGGGATCGGGCCATTGATGCGTTCGGCAAGCTCGACATAGGTCGTCGCCGATTTGACATAGCGCTCGGACAGGTGCGGGTCGCCCGGATTGGCGAGGATCTGGTCCATCCCGCGCCCGAGCATCACGTCGCCGCACAGGAACAGTTTTGCGCTGCTTCGGGCGGCGGCATTGTTCGCGATCTGCGGCATCCCAGACCTCCTTCCCGCCAACAACCAGTGACGCCAAGGGTTCCAGCCCAATTTGCGCGGGATCGGATCGCGGGCCAAATCGCTAACGCAGGAGAACCGACCGCCGAGGCCAGAAATGCCCGACACAGCCTTCTCCTTCATCCCGCGCGCCGCACGCTCTTCCAAGCCGCGCAAGACCGGCCTGACCGAGATTCGCGGGCCTTATTACAGCGCCTATGGGCCGCGCCATCTGGCCGACGTACTGGAAATCATGGGCAACTGGATCGACGGCATCAAGTTTGCCGGCGGATCATTCGCCCTGATGCCGCCCGAAGCGGTGAAATCCATCAACAAGCTTGCGCATGATCACGATGCCTATGTGTCGACGGGCGGCTGGATCGAGAATGTCCTCCGCTTCGGCCCGGACGCCGTCGACCGCTACATCGAGGAAGCCAAGGCGCTGGGGTTCGACGTGATCGAGATCTCCACCGGCTTTATCAGCCTGCCCACGGAAGCGCTGCTGCGCCTGGTCGAAACCGTGAAAAAGGCCGGGCTCAAGGCCAAGCCGGAGCTCGGAATCCAGTTCGGGGCCGGTGGCGACACATCGGCCAAGGAGCTCGAAGCCGAAGGCACCAGGGATGTCGGCTGGCTGGTCGCACAGGCCAGGCGCGCCCTCGATGCCGGCGCCGACATCATCATGATCGAGAGTGAAGGAATCACCGAAAACGTGACCTCCTGGCGCACCGACGTGGTGGCCCGCATCATCAACGAGCTCGAGCTGGAGAAGGTGATGTTCGAAGCCGCCGACCCGGCGGTCTTCGAATGGTACGTCAAGAACTACGGCAACGAGATCAATCTGTTCGTCGACCACAGCCAGATCGTGCAGCTCGAGGCGCTACGCTCCGGCATCTGGGGAACCAAGAGCACCTGGGGGCGGATTCAGAACATTGGGTGAGGGGCGTTTGAGCGACCGCGAAGGGCAATCACTCCAGCTTTGCGCCGCCCCTCGCCCCTTGCCTTCTCCCCTTGTGGGAGAAGGTGGATCGGCGCGCAGCGTCGAGCCGGATGAGGGTTGTTGGACGGAGCGCCGTCCTTGCCAAGCTGGAGCACCCCTCATCCGACCGCTTCGCGGCCACCTTCTCCCACAAGGGGAGAAGGAAAGATTGCCGCCCTCAGCCCCACTTCATCTCGCCGGTGGCGACCTTGGAGCCGATGTCGAGCGCGACGCCCATGCCGAGGCCGGGGAAGCGGGCCTCCATGGCGCCCTTGAGCGCGGCCGCGTCCTTGGCCTTGGCCAGTTCTTCCTCGAAGGCAATGAGATACGCCTTGGTGTGCTCAACGCCCGACAGGTCGGTGGCGGCCTGCGGCGTCATGTGGCCGGGCACGACGATTTCTGGCTTGGCGGCAGCGATCTTTTCGAGATTGGCGAGCCAGGCGGCGCGCTGTTCTTTGCTCGGCGTGTCGGCGGTCCAGACATGCACGCCCGAAAAAATCATCACCCCGCCGAACACCGCATTCAGCGACGGCACCGAGAGATAGCGCCGGTTGGCGAGGCCTTCCGCGTCGACGATCTCGATGGCCTCGCCATCGACGGTGAGCGTCTTACCGTCGAACACTTCGGGGATGACGATATCGGCGAGCGCCTGCGGGCCGTTCTCCTTGAGCTGCGGCCCCCAAACGGCGATTTTCTTGTCGACGCTGCCGTTGATGGCGGCCACCGTCTCGGCTGCGGCGATCACCCGTGCCTGCGGGAAAGCCTCCTTGATCGGCTTGAGGCCGAAATAATAGTCCGGGTCGGACTGGCTGACATAGATGGTGGTCAGCGTCTTGCCGGTCGCCTTGGTCGCCTCGGCCACGGCTCGGCCGTCGGGGTAGGTGAAACCGCCGTCGATCAGCAGCGCCTCGGAGGCGCCGGTGATCAGCACGGGGGCGCGAAAGAAGCCGTTTTCCCCAGCCGGAAAATGTTTCCAGGAAAGTCCGCCAGCTGCATGGCCAAGCCCGGCGGGAGCGAAGACGGCGGCGGCGCCGGCGGCGAGGGTGGTTTTCATGATGGCTCTCCGTGTGAACATGGATGTCTCCTGGGGTTTGAAAATGCCGACTTCGGGCGGCTCCCGCGCAGCCTCGATCTTAGGAAGATGGCAAAGGTAGAATGCGTATTGAAGGCCAACAAAATAGACGTAATGTATGCCATTGCCTGACAATGAGGTCGCATTTGCCATGAGCCACGCATGAACCTGAACCGGCTGGCCTATTTCGCCGCGGTGGTCGATGCCGGCTCCTTCACGCGGGCCGCCGAGCGGCTGGGCATCACCAAGGCGGTCGTCAGCCAGCAGGTGGCGCGGCTGGAGCGCGATGTCGGAACGACGCTGCTGATCCGCACGACGCGGCGTGTCCATCCGACCGAAGCCGGCCGGACATTCCATGCCCGCTGCCTACAAGTCCTGCAGCAGGCCGAGGATGCCTTCGACGAGCTCGCGCAGGCGGCCACCGAGCCGACCGGCACACTGCGCATTGCGGCGCCCAACGACTACGGCACGTCGGCGGTGGTGCCGGTGGTCGCCGCCTTCAGCGCGCGCTATCCCGCCTGCCGGGTGGAGCTGACGCTGGGCGACGAGACGATCGACCTGGCTTCCGGCGGGATGGACGTGGCGATCCGCGTCGGCTGGCTGGCCGATTCCAGCCTGCAGGCGCGACGGATCGGCACCTTCCGGCAATTCATGGTGTGCGGCGCTGAGTTTGCCGGGCGCTTCACGGCCGGCGAACCGCAAGACCTTGCCGGGCTACCCTTCGTCGCCAACATGGTGCTGCGCGAACCGCTGCTATGGCAATTTTCGCGCGGCGACGCCGAGCATGAGGCCGTGCGCATGCAGGCAACGATCACCATCGACGCGACGCCGGCAGTGCTGGCGGCCGTCCGCGCCGGCGCCGGCCTGTCGGTGCTGCCGGATTTTTTGGTGCGGGATGAGCTGGCCGCAGGGCGGCTCGTCCACATCCTGCCCGAATGGCAGCTGCCCTCCGGCGGCATCTACACGGTCTACCCCGCCGCGCGCTTCCGGCCGCCCAAGGTGACGAGGTTTGTTGAGATGCTGATTGCGGCTGAGCAGAAGGAGGGTTTGGTCGGGGAGGGGAGCGCGCTGTGAAATGTCACGCGCGTTGTTGGAGGGATGGTCTTCGCTCAAGCCTGCCGGGTCAAATCGACTTCAGGTATTCGATCAGATCACTCTTTTCCTGATCGGTTAGGTCAAGGCTCAGATGACCGTCATAGTGCTCGACAACGTCATCGAGTGTGGCGAACCGCCCATCGTGGTAGAAACCGCCCTTGTGAATTTTCTCGATGTCCCAAAGGGCTCGCAGCGATGCCGTCCGGTAGCGCTCGTCCGGAGATCGCATCGCCTGGAAATCATCGATCCCTATCTCGTCGGCGGTATGCAGGTTCCAGCCCGGTTCCGTGAAGAGCGGTGGCACGTGGCAAGTGCCGCATTTGGCCTTGTCGTTGAAGAGAACCTCTCCTTTCTCCGCAGCGGCGCTGTCGAAGGCGCCCTCCGGCGGTTTCGGTGTCGGCAGCGAAAGTTGATAGAAATGGAGCGCCGGCAACTTGGCCGTAATCCGGTCCTGCTTGTCCTGCTTGTGGCCCTGCTTCGTTCGTGCTGCGACCGGATACTTCTCGGCGTCATCAAGGCGCGGATCGTAAAACACGCCTTTCCCGTGCATCTCGAGATTGCCCACATAAGCGTTCCAGTAGCTCACCGTGCCCCAGGCTCCGGTCCATGTGTGGTTGTTTACACCGGCCAATCCGAATGCCGCCGGATTGAGCGTGGCGGCCGTCTTGCCGTCCGGCCGGAATGCTTTGCCATCGAGGTTCAGTTCGGCATCGAACTTCCCGGGACCCCACGCCTCAACCGCCTTCTTCACCTCCGCTTCGGATATCTGCAGCATCTCGGTGAACGCCGTGAGATCAGGTGCGAGGGCAACGATCGCGCCGATATTCAGGTCACGGTTGGGCCAGCCGTCCAGCCGTTGTCCGATCCCGGGCGCATAGGCGTCATCGACGGTTGAATGGCACACCGCGCATTGGATGCCCACCGAAGTCAGCGTCTTTCCGTCCTCGGCGAAGAACCCGGTCACCCCGACAACGGCATTGGCTCTCAGCAGGACAAGCGTGCTCGCGGGATCTGCGAGGTCGACCGCGCCCTTGTTGAGCGCATCGGCCACATCCTTGGGAATGGCGTTCACATCGACCTTGAGGCCGAGTTCGAGGGCTTTCTGTGGGCTCAGGCCGGGTCCCGTGCCGCCCAGCTTCTCACCTGCGATTGCCTCGTGGAGTTTAAGTTTGCCGCCCCAGAAATCCTCGCTGCCGAAGGTGTCGAAGCGGAATGTCTCGCGACCTTCCTCGAGATATCGCTTGGCCTGCTCGGCGGCAGCGTTGTCGAAATCCTTCCCGCTTATTTTCTCTTTCGCGCTCATTTGAGCCGCGGCGGGGATCAAGCTTGAAGACAGGAGCAGAGCGAAAATTGTTGCTGTACCGTTGAAACGCAAGGGCATGTCACGTCCCTCCCAAAGACGATTGCCAATCGGCGGTCATCTTTGGTTCGCGGGCCTGAATTCCACGCGAAACGGAATGCAGCCGAAGCATTAGAACATTCTAAAACAAAAAAGGTTCCGGCGCCGATTGTCGAAAGGCTTCTCGACGATTCGTCAACCGCACGCCGGTCACCGGATGACCGCCGTGGCAGAGGTGGACCGGCATTCTCGCTTTTGACCGACGACACGGCTTTGAATGAGCCGGCTACCTATGCGCATGCAGGCCACGATCGCCATCGAAGCAACGCCGGCAGTGCTGGCGGCCGTCCGCGCCGGCGCCGGCCTGTCGGCGGATTTCCTGGTGCGGGATGAGCTGGCCTCAGGGCGGCTCGTCCACATCCTGCCCGAGTGGCGCCCTCCCTCCGGAGGCATCTACACGGTCTACCCCGCCGCGCGCTTCCGGCCGCCCAAGGTGACGAGGTTTGTCGAGATCCTGGTCGCGGCCGAGCGGGAGAAGGACTGAAGCTGGGAGGGGCGGGCGCTGTAAGGTTGGAGCGAGGCGCTGATGGCCGAAACGCTTCTCCCCCCTTGAGGGGGAGATGGCCGGCAGGCCAGAGGGGGCCGTCTCGCGTAATGCGCCAACCTCCACTGTCGCAAGAGAGGGAGGCCGCGCCCGGTCGAACCGACCCCTCATCCGGCCGCTTCGCGGCCACCTTCTCCCCGGCGGGGAGAAGAGAGAAGCGTCAGCGCTGGCTCCTCTCCCCTTGGGGAGAGGTCGGATAGTCCCGAATTGCCTTTCGCAATTCGGTTGGCAATCCGGGTGAGGGGGTACTTACCCATATGCGATAGCCCTGCTTGTGGGGGAGATTGGCTGTCATTGGCGCCATCACGACTTCGCCGTCACAGGCGCATACTCAAGCGCCACCACGCCGTTGCTGAATGGCGTGGCCGAAATCAGCGCGAGCGGCACTTGTTCGCCGGGCGGGAACAGCTTCTTGCCATGGCCGACGGCACCGGGGTAGCTGAGCAGCCTGACGCGATCGACCAGGCCATGGCGCAGCAATTCCTGCGCGACGCTGAGGCTGCCATGCACATAGATGTTGCCGCCGCTGCCTTGCTTCAGTTCCCTGACCGCTTCCGGCAGTGCGCCCGTCAGCAGCTCGGCCGGTTTCCAGTCGAGCGTCTTCAGGCTTGTCGACGCGACATATTTCGGCAGCGCGTTGAAGCGGTCGGCGAAGTCTCCGGTTTCATTGGGCCATGAGCCGGCAAAAATCTCATAGGTCGTGCGGCCCAGAAGCATGGCGCCGCTGTCGGCAAGCTCGTCCTCTTTGAATTTTTGCATTTCATCGTTCCAGGTCACGCCAGGCAATTTCTCGACCTCGGCGATGCCATCGACGCTGATGAATTCGGTGACGATAAGTTTTCTCATGGCGCTCTCCTTCTTCTGTCGGAGGACGGACGACGCGGGCCTTTTGCGACAGCTTGGTGAAAATAGCGCGGTCGCTTGTTAGCGGCTTTCCCTATTCGCCTCCAAAGGACCGATACCATGGGGAAAAGCTTCTCCGACCTGGACTAAGTTCCCAAGATCGGATTGGTGTTACATCTGAGGTAGATATTCCCAAAGAACGCATTGCAGGAAGATCATGGGATTCGGGGTCTTCATTCACCGCTCAGATTCGAGATACAACGACCGCCCCGCAGAGCAATATCAGTTTCCTCGCCCGTATCTGAGTCGCGCCGAAGCATGCGTCGGCGGCTGGATCATTTACTACGAGCCTAGCAAGGTAAACGATACCCGTGGCTATTACGCCGTAGCCAAAGTCCAACAGATCATTTCCGATCCTGTGACGCCTGATATGTACCTCGCTCTGATTGAGCCCGGCACCTATCTCGACTTCGTCAATCCTGTTCAATTTAACGGACCTAATGGTCTCGTTGAACGAGGCTTATTCAACGACCAAGGACGGATTTCCGGTCGCGCCCAAGCGGCCGTCCGCTCAATCAGTCCAGCCGATTTCAACCGCATCATCGATCTGGGCCTGGACACGAATGAGTTGTTGCTGCCGCGCGTTGATGAGGCCGGCACCGGCTTTCAGGATGAACAGGCGCCATTCGAGTTCGAGCAGAGCCGTGACCGCGTGAGCTATATCGGATCGCGAATTGTGCGGGACCGCATTTTCCGTCGCATCGTCCTGCGCGCCTATGATGAGCGCTGCGCGATCACGGGACTGAAGTTGATAAATGGCGGCGGCCGAGCAGAGGTTTCTGCCGCGCATATTCGACCGGTCGAAGCGAACGGTCCCGACGTCATCAACAATGGGATCGCGCTGTCCGGCACTGCACATTGGATGTTCGATCGCGGGTTGATCAGCCTATCCGATGACTTGGAAATCCTGATCTCGCGACAGGTCAACGACCTCGACAGCGTGCAAGCGTTCATAAACAAGACTCGCCGCGCACTTCCGCCGGGCCGACAGTTTGAACGCCCGCATCCTCATTTTTTGCAGTGGCACCGCGACCACTGTTTTAAGCAGTGAGGCGCCGCCGGCGTGGGAGCGTGTTGGTAGGTGGGTGGAACGGCCGCCTCTGGCCCTGCGCCGCCCGTCGTTCGGTCATGCCGCAAGGTCCGCATCGGGTGGGGGGCCGGTCTTTTGCCTATCCCCGATTGGATCTGGTTCGTAGTCACGGGCTGGCTACAGATGGGCAATACCGGCTTTCAGCAGTCCTTCGCGGACGTGCTGCGCATCAGCCTCCTGGGCATAGTGCAGGGTGGCGATAAATGAATCGAGGTCGAATTGGGGATCGAGCGTTCTGATCTTGGCTAGGTGCGCCGCGGCCGCGATTTCGTCGCCGAGCCAGCCGTAGCAGGCAGCGGCGAAAGCGTGCTGAACCGAGTCCATGGTTGACAGATGCATGAAAGCTTCGATCGCCTCGCCATATTGGCGCGCGGCGAAATGGGCCTTTCCCAGATGGCTCCAGAACCTCTCCGGGTGGTGCGGGTTCAACTGCATTGCCTTGCGGATCCATTCAATTCCCTCTTCCGGCCTCCCCAGCCACGTCAATAACTCGCCTTGCTGCACCACCACGAGGTCGTAATTGGGATTGAGGGCGAGGGCGCGCTCTTGATGGTAGCGCGCTGTGGTCAGCTCATTGTTGTTCACGTTCACTGCGGCGAGGATGCGGTGAACATCGGCATCGTTGTCGTCCAGCGCCAGCGCCCTGTCCAGCGCTGCCATGATGTCGTTCCAGACGGCATCCCTGTCTTCGCACCAGTTATGGACCCAGGCCTGGCCAAGGATACAGGCCCGCCAGGCATGGGCATGGGCATAATCCGGGTCGAGCGCGACGGACCTGTTTATCAAGGTTTGCGCGCGTTCATTATCCGCAATCGTGCTTCGGTGATGCAGCACCTTGGCAGCAAGCACACATTCATACGCGGCCATGTTTGCAGGTTTCGCCCGCGCGAGCTGGTCCCGCTGAGCCGCCTCGACACGACCGGGCAGCGTGGCTGCGATCGCCGCGGTCACCTCATCCTGAATCGCGAATATGTCATCCAGCTTCCGGTCATATTTGTCTGCCCAAATATGAGCGTCATTCGCCGTGTCGATGAGCTGAACCGTCACGCGCACCCTGTCGCCGATCTTGCGGACGCTTCCCTCCACCAGGTATTGGACGTCGAGTTTCTCGGCCACCTCGCGCACATTCACGGCGCGGTTCTTGTAGACGAAGCTGGAATTGCGCGAGATGACGAACAGCTCATGGTGGCGGGACAGTTCGGTGATGATGTCCTCGGTCAGTCCGTCCGCGAAAAATTCCTGCTCGGGGTCGCCGCTCATGTTGTCGAATGGCAGCACCACTATCGAAGGTTTCGAAATGGATCGCTTTGCCTCGACTTCTGGCAGGACAGCACTGTCAAACCCAATGCGATAGAGGCGAACCGGGCGGCTGATGTTCTTTAACGTCTTCTCGCCCAGGTCCTCCATGGCAATTTCGAGACGGTCGGCAATTTGGGTCGCCACCGCTGCGGTCACGCAGATACCGCCGACGTCGGCGAGTTGCTCGATGCGCGAGGCAATATTGACGCCGTCGCCGAAAATGTCGTCATCGTCGAAAATGATGTCGCCGAGATTTATGCCGATCCTGAATTCGATACGCCGTTCTTGCGGCACATCCGAATTGCGCCGTTTCATGCGCTGTTGGATTTCCACGGCGCACTTCACGGCATCGGTCACGCTCTGGAACTCAACGAGCATGCCGTCACCGGTGGTCTTGATGATCCGGCCCTTGTTCTTCGCGATGGCGGGATCGATCAGTTCTATGCGATGGGTCCGGAGGCGTGCGAGCGTGCCGGTTTCGTCGGCCTCCATTAGCCGACTGTAGCCCGCCATATCGGCAGCCAGAATTGCGGCTAGTCTCTGTTCCATCGCCTGAACCAAAAACCAAGCCTATCCTTCCTGGGCTGCCAAATCCAGCAGTTTGGGCTGGTGGCTGAATCAAGAAGTCTTCCTACCGCAGCAGTAGGAAAGGGCGGATCAGAACCTTCCGCCTTCCGCCAGGTGGCTGCGAACTCGATCGCATCAATGGCGGGAGGGATCCGCGCGGCGTCCCGGAAACGTCCGATATGAACACGGACCATAGTGGCTGCACTCGCTGACGTCTGCAAATGACGCAAAGCGATCGTGGATCACGGCACCTGGCAGAAATCTTAGACACGCCCAAAACCAAATCTATCCCTCTTGCCATCCCCACATCCTTCCCCTAATCTCCCTCTGAGAAAACCTTTTCCCAAACCGCCCGCACCGCTGACCTCACCAATCAGCGCCTCGCAGGCCAACAAGAGAAAACCTTTTCCCAACTAAGGAAATATGCCGCGCACCATGGCATCCGACGCCCAGCCAGTCTTCACCAAGCCAGTCACCCTCCGCGAGGTGGCAGCGCTCGCCGGCGTCAGCGTCGCCACGGCCTCAAAGGCGCTGAACGGGCAGGGGCGGATGACCGCCGAGACGCGCGAGCGGATTCGCGAGACGGCGCAGCGGCTAGGCTTTCGCCCGAACAGCCTGGCGCAGAGCCTGTTGCGCCGGCGCTCCTTCACCGTCGGCTTGTTGACCAACGACACCTATGGCCGGTTTTCGCTGCCGGTCATGTCGGGTATTTCGGATGCGCTGGTCGACAAGGGCGTCTCGGTGTTTCTCTGCAATGTCGAGGACGACCAGCGCCTCGGCCAGCTCCATGTCGATGCCATGCTCGACAAGCGCGTCGACGGCATCATCGCCACCGGCAAGCGCATCGATCGCCACCTGCCGGTCGACCTGTCCAATCTCGGCGTTCCCGTGATCTACGCCTTCACCCAGCCCGATCCCGACGCCATCGCTTTCGTGTCCGATGATGCCGGCGGCGCGCGCCTGGCGGTCGAGCACTTTTGGCGGCTCGGGCGCCGGCGTATCGCCCATGTCACCGGGCCGGCGAGCTTTGCGGTGGTGCATGCGCGGGCACAGGCCTATCGTGACGTGCTGACCGAAAAAGGCTTGCCGGTCATGGAACCATTGCTCGGATCGTGGTCGGAAGCGTGGGGTCACGAGGCGGTGAAGAAGCTCTTCAAGGGAAAGGGCGAAAAGCCCGATGCCGTCTTTTGCGGCAACGACCAGATCGCGCGCGGTGTCATCGACGCGCTGCGCGAGCGCGGGCTTGATGTGCCGGACGATGTCGGCGTCATCGGTTTCGACAATTGGCAGATCGTGGCCGAGGCAACCCGCCCGCCGCTGACCTCTGTCGACATGAACCTGGCGGCACTCGGGCGCGAGGCCGGTCTAACACTTCTTTCGCTCGTCGGCGGCGAACCCGCCGAGCCGGGCATCCGAAAACTGCCGTGCCGGCTGGTGGTGCGTCAGTCATGCGGCCGTCCGCCGGACGGCTGAGACTATGCATGTCGCCCAAAAGTGCGCAGCGGTTTTGGGATAACGACATGCATCAAACAGAAAATGCATGTCGCCCAAAAGTGCGCAGCGGTTTTGGGATCACGACATGCATCGAAGCGAAAAGCCGCCGCGCGGGGAGCGCGGTCGCAGGAAAACAGAACCATGAGGAGGAGAACCATGAGAACTATGATTGCCGGGCTCGCTATTGCCGCGAGCATCCTGAGCTTTCCGGCGGCCGCCGCCGAGACCGCCAACATCTGGGTTCGCGCAGACGGCTCGAACTTCATGCCGCGCATCGTCGATGCCTTCAACAAGGGGCATGAGAACCAGGTCAAGCTGGACATCATCCCCAATGCCGAGATCATCCCGAAATACGGCGCCGCCGCCGCCGGCGGCACAGCACCCGACGCGCTCTCGCTCGACCTGATCTACACGCCGTCCTTCGCTGCCGCCGGCCAGTTGGAGGACATCACCGACTGGGCGAAATCGCTGCCTTATTTCAACAGCCTGTCGCCGGCACACGTCAAAACCGGCACCTACAAGGACCGCATCTACGGGCTGCCGTTCTCCGCCGATAGTTCGGTGCTGATCTGGAACAAGAAGCTGTACAAGCAGGCAGGGCTCGACCCCGAAAAAGGCCCGACCAACTGGGCCGAGATCGAAGCCGCCGCCGAAAAGGTCAACGCGCTTGGCGGCGACATCAAGGGCTTCTATTTCTCCGGCAATTGCGGCGGCTGCAACATCTTCACCTTCACGCCGCTGATCTGGGCCTCGGGCGGTGACATCCTCACCGAGGACGGCTCGAAGGCGACGCTCGACAGCCCGCAGCTGCGCGGCGCGATCGACCTCTACCGCTCGATGGTCAAGAAGGATCTGGTGCCTTCAGGTGCGCAGACCGACACCGGCTCCAACTTCTTTGCCGCCTTCGCCGGCGGCAATATCGGCATCTCGCCGTCCGGCGCCTTCGCCATCGGCGCGCTGAACACGCAATACCCAGACATCGACTACGGCGTCACCTTCCTGCCGGGCAAGGATGGCGGCTGGTCGTCCTTTGCCGGCGGTGACAATTTCGTCGTCACCAAGGGCACCACGAAGGTCGCGGTGGTGAAGGAGTTCCTCGATTTCGCCTATTCGCTCGAAGGCCAGACCATCCTGGCGAAATACGGCAGCCTTCCCGTGCGCGGCGACATCGCCAATGAGGCGCTGAAGGACCTAGACCCGCGCTACAAGGTCGCCGCAGAGGCCATGGCCAAGGGCCGCACGCCCTATTCGGTGGTGTTCAACGATCTGATCAACTCCGCCAACGGTCCGTGGAACCAGATGGTCAACGAGGTCTTCTTCGGCGAAGACGTCGACGGCGCCATCGCCAATGCGCAGGAAACCATGCAGTCGATCATCGACTCGGCGCCGCAGCAGTAGACGCCGGCTACCTCCCCCTCGAGGGGAGGTCGGACCGCAGGTCCGGGTGGGGTCGTTGCGGCAGTGCTCGACGTTCTCTTTGCGTTGGCGCGCGTCAGAGACGACCCCACCCCCGGCCTTCGGCCGGACCCTCCCCTCGAGTGGGAGGGGGACGTAGCGCTAGTGGAAGAACAGGCATGAGTTCAATCGCAATAACCACCACCCGGCGGATGAGCGCCAGCCCCACCTCCCCCTTGAGGGGAGGTCGGACCGCAGGTCCGGGTGGGGTCGTCTGCGAAGTGCTCGACGTTCTTTTTCGTCGGCGCGCTGCACGCAGGACCCCACCCCCGGCCTTCGGCCGGACCCTCCCCTCGAGGGGGAGGGGGACGTAGAGCCATGACCACCATCGCAGCAACCTCCGCCCCAGCGCGTCGCCGCAAACTGGTCGGCGCCGGCCGTCGGCAGTGGATCGGCCTGCTCTATGTCGCGCCGGCCGTCGCCCTTGTCGTCGTCTTTTTCATCGTCCCGCTCGGCATGACGGCGTGGATGTCGCTGCACAACTGGCCGCTGATGGGCGAGCACTACTTAATTGGCCTCGATAATTACTGGGCGATCCTGCGCGATACCAGGTTCTGGAACGCGCTCAAATTCACCGGCTACTACACGGTGATCGTCACGATCGCGATCTTCGTCGTCGCCTTTCCGCTGGCGCTCTTCATCGAACGGCCGCGGCAGATGACCGGCTTCTACCGGACGTCCTTCTTCATGCCGGCCGTCATCGGTTTTGCCTCGGCCAGCCTGCTCTGGTCGTGGCTCTTGAATGTCGATTCCGGCCTGTTCAGCCCGGCCACCTTCGAGCTCGGCCTGACCGAAAAGAAGGTCAATCTGCTGGCGACCTTCCAGCCGGCCTTCTGGTCGATCATCGCCATGGTCGTCTGGAAGGTGGCGGGCTTCACCATGATCATCCTGATGACCGGCCTGCAATCCATACCGCCGGATCTGCAGGAGGCGGCGATGATCGATGGGGCAGGGCCGCTGGCGCGGTTTCGCGCCATCACCCTGCCGCTGATGCGCCGCACGCTGGCGCTGGCGCTGATTCTGTCGGTTGCCGGCTCGGTGCTCGCCTTCGACCAGTTCTACATCATCCTTCGCGGTGGGCCGCGCAACCAGACGCTGACCGCCGTCTATTGGATTTTCAACCAGTCATTCGTGTCGTTCAAGCTCGGCTATGGCGCCGCCCTGTCGATGGTCCTGCTGGTCATCCTGGTCGCGCTCAGCCTCATCCAGCTGCGGCTGCTGCGCCAACCCGAGGGAATTGACTGATGGCGCAGGCACGCAGCCGCAAACGACGCATCGGCATGCAGATTGCCGAGCACTCGACGGGCATCGTCGCCTCGTTGCTGTTCCTCGCGCCGATCGTCTGGACGGTGCTTTCGGCGTTCAAGCCGGCGCAGGAGTCGCGCCAGCCGCCGCTGCCGCCCTGGCCGACGACGGGTTTTTCGGTCGAGAACTACGCCACGCTCAACACCTTCGGCGATGGGCTGTGGCTGCCAGCGCAAAACAGCATCTATGTCTCTGTCATGACGGTGGTGCTGTCGGTGATCGTCAGCGTGCTGGCCGGCTACGGTTTCTCGCGCTTCCGCTTTCCGCTGAAGAACCTGCTCTTCGTCGTCATCCTGTCGACGATCATGATCCCGTTCCAGTCGATCCTGACGCCGATCTTCCTGGTGCTGACCAAGATCGGCCTGCACAACACGCTGACGGGACTGGTCTGCGTCTATGTCACGCTGCAGCTGCCGTTCTCGATCTTCATGATGCGCAACGCCTTCGACGCGGTTCCGCGCGAGATCGAGGAAGCCGCCCGCATGGACGGCGCCAACAACGTCACCATGCTCTTGAGGGTGATGCTGCCGCTGGTCTGGCCGGGCATCGTCACCATAGCGCTGTTCGCATTCCTCGGCGCCTGGAACGAGTTTTTGGCAGCGCTCGTGCTGATGACCGACCAGTCCAAATTCACGCTGCCGATCATGATGACGGCGCTTCAGTCCGGCCGCTTCGGCGCCATCGACTGGGGCGCGGTGCAGGCCGGCGTCACCGTTATGATGTCGCCATGCCTGGTGCTCTTCCTGTTGCTGCAGCGCTTCTACATCCGCGGCCTCATGGCAGGGGCCGTGAAGTGATCCCTATTCGAACGGAGTAAATTGATGACCGCATCGCAATCCGCTAAGCCGAAGCTCGCCTTCCGTCCGCTGCCGGTGCCACAGGTCGATATCAGGGGCTTTTGGGGCGACCGCGTCGATGCAGTCGCCACCAGGACCGCCGATATCCTCTATGACCGCTGCGTCGAGGCGCGCATGCTCGAGCAGATCGACCCGGACCGGCCATCGCCCGGCGTCGTCATTCCGTTCCACTCCCCATCGCCGGACGAGGCAGCCGCCGCCGGCAACGAGTTCACCGGCTCGACGGTGACGACGCAGATGTTCTGGGACTCCGATTGGGGCAAGACGATCGAGACCGCCGCCTATTCACTCTACCGCCGCCGCAATGACGATCTGGAGAAGAAGGTCGACGCCGTCATCGACATGTACGGAAAGCTGCAGCAGCCCGACGGTTATCTCTCCAGCTGGTACCAGCGCATCCAGCCCGGCTTGCGCTGGACCAATCTGCGCGATTGCCACGAGCTCTATTGCGCCGGCCATCTGATCGAAGGCGCGGTCGCCTACTACCAGGCCACGGGAAAACGCAAGCTGCTCGACATCATGTGCCGCTATGCCGACCACATCGCCGAGACGTTCGGTCCCGAGGCCGGCAAGAAGAAGGGCTATTGCGGCCACGAGGAGATCGAGCTGGCGCTGGTCAAGCTCGCGCGGGTCACCGGCGAGCAACGGTATATGGACCTCGCAAAGTACTTCATCGATCAGCGCGGCCTTGAGCCGCATTATTTCGACGAGGAGGCGCTGGCCCGCGGCGCGGACCCAAAAGCCTATCATTTCAAGACCTACGAATACAGCCAGTCGCACAAGCCGGTGCGCGATCAGGACAAGGTCGTCGGCCATGCGGTGCGGGCAATGTATCTCTATTCCGGCATGGCCGATATCGCGACCGAATATGGCGACGACACGCTGCGGGTGGCGCTCGACCGGCTGTGGGACGATCTCATGACCAAGAACCTCTACGTCACCGGCGGCCTCGGCCCATCGTCGCACAATGAGGGCTTTACATCAGACTACGACCTGCCCAATGAAACCGCCTATGCCGAGACCTGCGCTTCGGTCGGACTGGTGTTCTGGGCCAGCCGCATGCTCGGCATGGGCCCCGATGCCCGTTACGCCGACATGATGGAGAGGGCGCTCTACAACGGCTCGATCTCGGGCCTTTCGCTCGACGGCTCGCTGTTCTTCTACGAGAATCCGCTGGAAAGCCGGGGGAAGCACAACCGCTGGAAGTGGCATCGCTGCCCGTGCTGCCCGCCCAATATCGGGCGCATGGTGGCTTCGATCGGCAGCTATTTCTACAGCCTGTCGGACGACGCGCTGGCTGTCCACCTCTATGGAAATAGCACGGCTCGTTTCGATATCGCTGGCGGGCCGGTGACCTTGACCCAGACCAGCAATTATCCTTGGGACGGGGCAGTCTCGATCGCGATCGAGCCCGAGGCGCCGACCGAGTTCACCTTGCACCTGCGCCTGCCGGCCTGGTGCCGCAAGGCGGCGCTCAAGGTGAACGGGGAGGCAGTCGATCTGGATGATGTAACCAGCGACGGCTATGCCGCGATCCGCCGCGAGTGGCGCAAGGGCGATCAAGTCGAGCTCGGCCTCGAAATGGCGGCCGACCGGCTCTACGCCAACCCGCAGGTGCGCCAGGATATCGGCCGCGTCGCGCTAGCCCGCGGTCCGCTGATCTATTGCGTCGAGGAGACCGACAATGCCGGCCAGCTGCATCGCATCGCCTTGCCACGCACGGCAAACATCGAGGCGCGTGAGGAGCCGAACCTTCTGGGCGGCGTCGTGACACTCTCGGCAGTTGCCGAGAAAGAGGCCTCTGAAAACTGGGAAGACGGGCTCTATCGCACCGAACCGCCGGCAGTGGAGGAGACGAAAGTCAAAGCCGTTCCCTATTTCGCCTGGGACAACCGCGATCCCGGCGAGATGCTGGTTTGGCTGAGGAGTTCCTGATCCGCGACGCGGATCTTGAGCCGACGAAAGGCATTGTCTTGAATTTGCCGCCACTGCGCTAATTTAGAGGGGGAGAGTGGCGCCAGCCACTCGAATGGGTGGAGGCAGAGTTGGCGCTCGAAGATGTCGCGCGTCCGAGCGCCGGCGGTCGTTCTGTAGCCGTAGCCGTCGCGGCGGTGCCGCTCCTTTTCGTCGTCAGCGGGTTAGCCATTCGCTATGCGGCATTTGCTTCGGTATCGGACGAATCGGGTTTCGCGGCTTATGCCCGTGCGCTCTGCCGGTGGGATTGCGCCTGGTACATTGGCATCAGTGAACTAGGTTACGAACGCTTTCCTATTCCAAACCAAAGCAATGTCGGCCGCTGGGGCTTCTTTCCATTCTATCCGATGCTGGTGGCGGCGATCCGGATTGTTTTCCCTTTCCCGACGATACTGGTCGCCACCGTCACCTCCATTGTTTGCAGCTATGCCGCCTGCCTGGTGGCATGGCCGCTGCTGGAGAAGAACATGCGCGCCTACGTGCTGTATTGCGCCTTTCTGCTCAGCGGCCCGTTCTCTTTTCACTTCACGACGTTCCTGACCGAACCTCTTTTCGTGCTCCTGACCTCGTGCGTTTTTCTGGCGCTCAAGCGCTCCAGCTATCTGGCCGCGGGCGTTTTATCCGCGCTCCTGTCGGCGACGAGGCTGGTCGGGGTTCTCGTCGTATTTGCGACCGTCATTCAAATGCTCAGGGAGCACCGCGAGCACGGCGGATCGACGCTGTCCTTCCCGCGCTGGGTGCTTGGCCGGCCGGATCTGCTCGTCGCTATCCTCATCTCACCTGCCGGTTTGTTCGCTTACATCCTGTTTCTTTATCTTACGATCGGGGACGGCTTTGCGTTCTTGCATGTCCAGCGCGCATTTGGACGGGTAGCGGGCAATCCACTCGTCTTCTTATGGGACGGGCTCTCCGCCGTTCCGGCCACCGGCTGGCTGCCCACGGCGCCGCAATGGAGCGCGCTCGCCGCAATCGCCGGATTGGCGCTGTCGGCGGGCCTAGTGGCTCGCAGGCAATATGGCGCTGCGCTGTTCTGTGCGCTCTGCATCATCCTGCCATTGATCACCAACCTGGCCTCGATGGTCAGGTACGTCATTGGGCTTGCGCCTCTGACAATGTTGTTGGCCGTCCTGCTATCGGTGTCGAGGCTGACCTACCTAGCGGCTTTGGTTATTTTCCTGGGCGCCTGTTACTTCATGACTGCGGCGTGGATCGGGGGCTACCTTGCCCTGGTCTGACACGCTAGTGCCTTACAGACGCGCCGCCTGGCTCAGCGGCTACGCGTTCGCGGCGATTCTGGCCGGGTCCGAGATCGTCATCCTTGCGCTTGCTCTCAATCCGAACGTCAACGCCGACTATCGCGCCTATTACATCGATAAAACGACCACGTGCCTCAACCGCGATGCCGTCGGCAGCTACACACTTGGCGAGACGGTATCGTTCCGCAGCGACGGCGCCAAACGGGCAGCCAGCATGAAGGTCTGCGGCTGG
The DNA here is from genome assembly GCF_002284565.1 of Mesorhizobium mediterraneum. GTDB lineage: Bacteria > Pseudomonadota > Alphaproteobacteria > Rhizobiales > Rhizobiaceae > Mesorhizobium > Mesorhizobium mediterraneum. The sequence goes on from NZ_NPKI01000018.1 coordinate 73,722, forward strand.
TCGGGGTCGGCAGGCGACGGCACCCATTCGCTGGGCGAGACCTCGCGGCTTCGCCTGGAGATACCGCCGCTCGGTCACGGCTTGGCTGCCACGCTGCAAATGGCCGCCGTCATTCGGCCACCACAGATCACGCAGAGGGTGGTGATCTCGGTGAACGGGGTTCGGGCGCAGGCGGTGACGCTGTCTGGCAAAGAACCACGGATGGTTACGTTCATCATTCCACCGGCGGCTCTCGGCAAGACCGATACACTCGACATCGCCTTCGACTATCTCGACGGCATCCCGCAAACTCCGGCCGCCAGCAACATCTACAAGCGCTCCATCAAGCTGGTGTCGTTCCGGCTGGATGCTGTTGACACGGATTAGGTGGGGCGGTCGCCTTGCCGGCCGGATCTTCGCCGCGCAAAAACCCATCGGTCGAGCATGAGAAGATTGATCGCTGGAATAAGCAAGCAGGTAATCAGAACGGCAAAGATGGGCGACAGGCCGAGCTTCATGGTGAAAAGCGCCGGCACTGCGTAAGCCATGCCGAAGCCGGTCGCGGTCAGCAAGAGAAAACGCGCAGCTTCCGATCTGTGCGATCCGCTCGACATGAAAGTTACCGATTTGTGGGCGAGATAAGAAAACACGGCCGCCGCGGCGTAAGCCGCAAGCGACGCCTGGATGGGCGTGACGCCGATCCATTCCGATTTGATCAAGACGGTAGCCAGGACAGCATAAAGGATCGTCGCAGCGATGCCGACCAGCCCGAAGCGCGCCAGCAGCTTCAGCCCGGCACCGGCGGTCGAACGGCCCTTAGACATGCGCGCTGCACGCATACTGGGCCCCGAGCGGTAGAGGAGCAAGCAGGCGCTCGAGTCTTCTGGCGAAGGGCCTGGCCGAGGGCAGCAGCAGGAAATGCTCGGATCGGATATCCCGAAAACCCGTCTCCTGAAAGAGGGACCTTGCTTTGGCCGCGTTGAGCAGGACCGCGTCCTGGTCGAATGGACACCGCAACACCGCAAGACGCGTCAGCAGATTATAGGGATTGTGCTCGATGATGCAGGCGACGCCGCCCGGCCGCACGACGCGCCGCATTTCCCGGAAGAAATCGAGCCAGGAGACAGGCGGAACGTGATGGACGACGCAACTGGCGAAAGCCAGATCGAACGCGCCGTCCTCATAAGGCAGGCGCAGCGTGATGCACGCGTGATAGATCACACCTGGATTGTCCCGGCTGGCGCGCAGGATCGATTCCTCCGAGACGTCGCAGCCATCCAGGCTTTCGAACGCGCCTTCGAGATAAGGATGGAGCGAACCGACGCCGCAGCCGATATCCAGCGCCCGCACATTAGCCCCGCCCTGCCGAAGCCCTCGTTCGGCAACGAGACGCCGCAGCAGGTCGGCCTTGGCGATCAGAAAGAAGTCGTGCCTGAGGCCGGAAAACCGGATGGATCCTGCGACCGCCTCGCCATAATTTGATTTATAGCTGTCGAAGAGTTCGGCCATCAGCCGAGGCTCCATTCCTGGGTTTTCGAAGCGATCTTCGGCTCTCACCAAGAGGAGCGGCACGCATCGCCTTATCGAATCCGGTGACCCGATCGATCACGTAAAGCGGACGGCGTTTCACCTCGGCGTGGATACCGCCGACGTAAAGTCCGACCACGCCGGTCATGAAAAGATTGATGCCGCAAAGGAGCGACACGATCACCACGGTGGATGTCCAGCCGGCAATGATGCCGGTTTCAAAAATCCAGGCGAAGATGGCGTAAGCGCCGAACACTGCCGCAAGCGCGGAAATGGCCAATCCGCCCCACAGAGCCATGCGCAGCGGCTTCTCGGAGAAGCTGACGATGCCGTGAACGGCAAGGTGCATCATCTTCCAGAATGGGTATTTGGTCTGGCCCAGGGTCCGCGCCGGGCGTTCGAAAGGCACCGCCGTCTGCTTGAACCCCATCCAGGCGAACATGCCCCTGACGAAACGGTCGTGTTCGGGCATTTGCTTGAAGGTTTCCAGCGCCTTGCGGCCGACCAGGCGGAAATCGCCGACGTCGCGCGGGATGTCGACCGACGTCATTTTCTCCAGCAGGCGGTAGAAGAGACTCGCCGTAATGCGCTTGAACCAGGATTCGCCCTCACGCTTGACGCGGCGGGCATAGACGATCTCGAAACCTTCCTTCCACTTCGCCACCAGATCGAGAACCACCTCCGGCGGGTCTTGCAGGTCGGCATCCATGACGATGACTGCATCACCCGCAGCCGCGTCCATGCCGGCCGTGATCGCGATCTGGTGGCCGAAATTGCGGGAAAGCTCGATCAGCCGGAAGCGCGGCTCGACGGCGACCACGTTCCGAAGGTATTCGACGCTCCCATCAAGGCTTCCATCATCGACGAAGATCGCCTCAGCCTCTCCGTCCAACCGGCAGATCAGGGAGCTGATCCGCTCGATCAGTCGAGGCAGGACCTGCTCTTCATTGTATATGGGAAGGACCAACGAGTACCGTGGCGGCGACACGTTCACCGCAGTCCTGATGCTTTGGATCACAGAGTCTCGCATGCGGTTGAAAATGGAACGCAAGCTACAAAGTTCCCAAGGTACACAAGAAAATGCTAATTTAATGGTTCGGGTAGATGCCGATCATGCGTGGGAAAGGAGATAGGCGGCGTTACCGCGATCGACACGTCCGCATGTGATCGAGACACGACGTCAAAGGGGCTGTCGGCCGGTCCGAACCTGGCGCGAAGCAGTCTTTGAGGAACCTCTTCGGTCATGCCGCCTGAAGCCGATGTCCGCTGGCCGATCTATTCTGCTTGCCACTTCTGCCATTGCACAAGCCACATCGGAACAATAGATGGTGCGGAGCGGCCGCCACTTATGTCAGGCGGAAAAACAGGACTATGCGCATGACCGATACGCTGGACTCAGCGAAATTGACCGACCGCGTCGCGGCCCTGGTCGAAGCGGCCAAACGGGCCGGAGCCGACGCCGCAGACGCGGTTGCGGTGCGCGGCCGCTCGACTGGCGTGTCGGTGCGGCTTGGCAAGGTCGAGGGGACCGACGCGTCCGAGAGCGAGGATGTCTCGCTGCGCGTCTTCGTCGGCAAGCGGGTGGCGAGCGTCTCGGCGACCGCTGCCTCAGACCCGAAAGCGCTGGCCGAGCGCGCCGTGGCGATGGCCAAAGTGTCCCCTGAGGATCCCTATCAGGGCCTCGCCGATCCGGCCCTGCTGGTCGATAAGCCGCGCGACCTCGATTTGTTCGACGCGACGGAAGTTTCGGCCGACCAGTTGAAGGAAGCAGCGCTGGCCGCGGAAGCGGCCGCCCTTGCCGTCAAGGGCGTTACTAATTCGGCCGGCAGCGGCGCCAGTGCCGGGCTTGGCGGGTTGGTGCTCGCCACGTCCCACGGCTTTGTCGGCCACTATGTCGCGTCGCGCTTTTCGCGCTCGACCAGCGTCATCGCCGGCGAGGGCACCGGCATGGAGCGCGATTATGAATTCTCCTCGCGCCAGCATTATTCCGATCTCGACGCGCCTGAGGACATCGGCCGCAAGGCCGGCGAACGCGCCGCGCGGCGCATCGGCGCGCGCAAGGCGGCGACCGGCCCGGTCAATGTGGTGTTCGACCCGCGTGTCGCTCGCGGCATCGCCGGTCATCTCGCCGGCGCCATCAACGGCGCGTCCGTCGCGCGCAAGACCAGTTTTCTGCGCGACATGATGGGCAAGCAGGTGGCGGCGGCCGCGATCACCGTCACCGATGAGCCGCTGCGGCGCCGTGGCCAGGCGTCGCGTCCGTTTGACGGCGAAGGCATCGAGGGCGAAAGACTGCTCATGGTGGAGAAAGGCATTTTGAACCACTGGTTCCTGTCGACCTCGGTCGCGCGGGAATTGGGGCTGACCACCAACGGGCGCGGCTCACGCAACGGCTCCTCCGTCTCGCCATCGTCGACCAACCTCGCCATCGAGCCGGGCGAGCGGGCGCCCGAAGACCTCATCAAGTCGCTCAAATCAGGTTTTTACGTCACCGAAGTGTTCGGCCAGGGCGTCGATATGGTGACTGGCGAGTACAGCCGCGGCGCTTCCGGCTTCTGGATCGAGAATGGCGAGCTCGCCTATCCGGTTGCGGAAGTGACCATCGCCTCGAATTTGAAGACCATGTTCCTCAACATGGTTCCGGCGAGCGATCTCGATCGCAATTTCGGCACCGCCGCACCAACGCTGCTGATCGAAGGCATGACCCTTGCCGGAGCTTGACCAAGTCACCTCCGCCGATGCCCGCGAGGACTTGGCCCTGCTGCGCGACGCTGCCCGCGAGGCGGGCGTCATCGCCATGCGCTATTTCGGCAACAATCCGCAAGTGTGGATGAAGGGCGGCACCTCGCCGGTGAGCGAGGCCGATCACGCCGCCGACGCCTATCTGCGCGAGACCTTGCTTGCGGCACGTCCTGACTATGGCTGGCTCTCGGAGGAGACGGCCGACGATCCGGCAAGGCTTGCCGCCCGCCGCACCTTCGTCGTCGATCCAATCGACGGCACGCGCGGCTTTCTTGAAGGCCTTCGCACGTGGTGCGTCAGCGTCGCGGTGGTCGAGGACGGTCGCACGCTTGCCGGCGTGCTCGAATGTCCGGCCACGGAGGAGACCTATTGGGCGCTATCAGGTGAGGGGGCGTTCCTGAATGGCCGTCGCATTACCGTGCGCCGCCCGGCAGCGATGGTCGAAATCGGCGGGCCGAAGCCATTGGTCGGCCTGTTGCCGGCGGAATGGCAGGGCCGGCTGAACCGCGTGCCCTATATTCCCTCGCTCGCGTACCGGCTGGCGATGGTCGCCAATGGCATGCTCGACGCAACCTTCGTCAAACCCAACGCACATGACTGGGATATCGCCGCGGCGGACCTCATCTTGCGCGAGGCCGGCGGCGCATTGCTCGACCAGAAGGGCCGCGCACCGCGCTATGCCGGCGAAGTGATCAGCCACGGCGCCCTGGTTGCCGGCAGCGGCGAACTGCTCGCCGTCCTCTCCGGCATCATCGCCGGGCAGGACAGTTGAACATATCATCAATGGTTCCAAAGTCGGCGGCTTTGGTCTAGACCTGTCACAAACTCACGATATGTGAAGGACCGACATGACCGCGGAAGACGGAAAGAAGCAGCTTTTGCACCTGGTGTTCGGCGGCGAACTGAAGACGCTGGGCGGGACCGAATTCCGTGATCTCGACGCGCTCGACATCGTCGGCATCTATCCGGACTATCAATCCGCGCAGACGGCATGGAAGGCCAAGGCCCAGGCCAGCGTGGACAATGCTCATATGCGGTATTTCGTCGTTCACCTGCACCGGTTGCTCGACCCCGACACCAAGGCTGCCGATTGAAATCGATGGATCATGAAGCGGTGAAAGGATCGGCCACGAGGTCTGGAGTCAGGAGGCATCCTAGCGGCACCCCGCGGACATTCTGGCGCAAGATTCGCGAACCGCTGGCGCAATCGCGATTTGTCAAGAACGCCATCGCCAGCCTATTTGCGCAGTTCGTTCGTCTGATCCGCCTGACCAACCGCGTTGTCGACGGATCGGCGCAGATATCGGGTGGCGCTTACTCGCAATTCGAGCCGGGCATCATTGCGCTGTGGCACGGCCAGCATCTTCTGACCCCTGCCTACTACCCCAAGGGAAGGCCGCTGGTCGCCATGGTATCGCGCAGTGCCGATGCTGAGCTCAACGCGCTGATGATCGAGAAATTCGGTATCGAGGCGGTGCGCGGCTCGGGCGGACGCGAAGGCGCGAAGCATCTCGACAAGGGCGGCGCCAAGGCGCTGATTGCCCTGAAAAAGTCGCTCGCCACCGGCAAGAACGTCGCCATGATCGCTGATATTCCTCATGGCACGCCGCGCGACGCGGGGCTTGGCATCGTTCTCTTGGCGCGGCTCTCGGGCCGGCCGATCCTGCCCGCGGCAATCGCCACCAGCCGCCGTAAGGTGCTGGAGCGCAGCTGGGACAAGACCACGATCAATCTGCCGTTCGGCCGCTCGTCGATCGTCGTGGGAACGCCGGTGTTCGTTCCGGCCAATGCGGATGAGGCCGAAATGGAACGCAAGCGCCAGGAGGTCACGGCCGCGCTCAACGCCGCAACCGCCGAGGCCTATCGCCTCGTGGATGGCTCGAAATGAGCGGGCGCTGGGCGCGCACCTTCCTGACGGCGTATCGTTTCGCGGGCGCAGCCGCCTATCCGCTGATTGGTCCTTATGTTGCCTGGCGCACCTCCAGGGGCAAGGAGGACCGAATTCGCCGGCGCGAGCGCTATGGAATCGCCGGGCGCGAGCGTCCCGAAGGGCCGGTGATCTGGATCCATGCGGCGAGCGTCGGCGAGACCATCGCCGTCGTGCCGCTGGTCGAGAGCATCCTCGACTACGGCGTCAACATCGTGCTGACGACGGGCACTGTCACCTCCGCTCAGGTTGCCGACGAACGGCTCGGCGACCGCATCATCCACCAATATGTGCCGCTCGACCTCAAGCCGGCGGTCAGCCGCTTCCTCGACCATTGGCGGCCGGATCTGGCGATCATCGCCGAATCTGAGATTTGGCCGATGACCATCCTGGAGCTCGGCGCGCGCCGTGTGCCGCAAGTGCTGGTCAATGGCAGGCTATCGGACCGTTCGTTCAAATCCTGGAAGAAGCGCGCCAACATCGCCGAGGCGCTGTTCGAGAATCTCGCCCATGTCGTCGCCCAGTCGGAAATCGACGGCGAGCGCTTCCTCTCGCTTGGCGCCCGGCCGGTTACCGTATCCGGCAATCTCAAGGTCGACACGACGCCGCCGCCGGCCGATGAAAGGGCGCTGTACACGCTGAAACGCCAGATCGGCGTCCGTCCGACCTGGGCGGCAATCTCGACCCATGACGGCGAGGAAGTGGTCGCCGCCGAGGTTCACGCGATGCTGCACAAGCGTCACCACGGTCTTTTGACGATCGTCGTGCCGCGCCACCCCGATCGCGCCGAAGCGCTTGCCGCGCAGATTTCCGGGATGGGCCTGAAAGTCGCTCGGCGCAGCAAGGGCGAAAGAATCACCGCCGATACGGACATTCTGCTTGGCGACACGATCGGCGAGATGGGGCTTTATCTCAGGCTGACGGAGATTGCCTTCGTCGGCCGTTCGCTCACCTCCGAGGGCGGCCAGAATCCGCTGGAGCCGGCCATGCTCGACACCGCGGTGCTGGCCGGCCGCAATGTCCAGAATTTTCGCGAGACCTATCAGCGCCTGCTCGACAGCGGCGGTGCCAAGTTGGTGCGCGACCGCGACATGCTGGCCGGCGCCGTCAATTTCCTTTTGAGCAACGAGGTGGCTCGCCACGAAATGATGGCAGCCGGTGCGGCGACCGTCGACGAGATGCGCGGCGCGCTGGCGCTCACGTTGAAGTCGCTTGAGCCCTATATTCAGCCGTTGGTCGTCAAGTCGCGCCTCAAGGGCGCCAACGGCCGCTAAGGTGGCCAGCGAAGCGCCACCCTTCTGGTGGGAAGAACCGGACTGGCGCGCGCTGGCGCTGACGCCGCTGTCCGCGATCTATGCCCTCATTGCCGGCCGCCGCATGCGCTCGGCGGCGCGCGAAAAGGTCGAGGCGCCGGTGCTGTGTGTCGGCAACTTTACCGTCGGCGGCACCGGCAAGACGCCGGTGGCGATCGCGCTCGCCGGACAGGCCAGGCGCATGCATCTCAATCCCGGCTTCCTGTCGCGCGGCCATGGCGGCTCCTTCGCGCAGCCGCATGTCGTCGATCCGAATCACGACGCCGCCAAGCATGTCGGCGACGAGCCGCTGCTTTTGGCCGAGCACGCGCCGGTCGCGGTCACGCCGAACCGGGCCGCCGGCGCGCGTCTTCTGCTGGAAAAGCATGGCTGTGATTTCCTGATCATGGATGACGGCTTCCAGAGCGCGCGCATCCATATCGATTACGCGCTGGTCGTCGTCGACGCGCGCTACGGCGTCGGCAACGGCCGCGTCATTCCTGGCGGTCCGCTCAGGGCTGGTATCGTCGACCAGCTGGTTTTCACCAGCGCGCTGCTGAAGATGGGCGAGGGCCTTGCTGCCGATGCGGTCGTCCGCCAGGCGGCGCGCGCCGGCCGGCCGATCTTCGAGGCGCGTACACGGCCAAGCAGGACGGCGGGGCTGGTCGGCAAGCGATTTCTGGCCTTTGCCGGCATCGGTCATCCCGACAAATTCTTCGACACGGTCCGTGAGGCCGGCGGCCAAGTCGTGCTGACCCGGTCGTTTCCAGACCATCATTTCTATGGTGAGGACGAGCTTGCCGAACTGGCAACGACAGCGCGAGGTGCCGGACTTGCCCTCATCACCACCGCCAAGGACGCCGCCCGGCTGCGCCACGATGCTGCGCCTGCCGAGTTCCTCGGGCAGCTCGATGTGCTGGAAATCGACACCGTGTTCGATCCCGACCACGTGCCCGAACGCATCATCGACGAGACGCTGGATGCCTGGCGGCAGCGCAAGCTGAAGGGGTGACTTTGGAGCCGATCCGGAAGCTGGTTTAACGCCGGCTGCGCAATTCCGGATGTGCCTCGATCTCGCGGCGCAGCGAGGCCGCAGCACTCACATAGGGCTCCTGCCTGGCGACGCTCCAGTATTTGAGTTCATCGAGCGGGATGCTTTCGCCGGTGACCGCGCAACGCACGAAGGCGCCGGGGCTGGTCACCTGGAAGTCGCCGTCTAGGTAGCGGATACGGGCTTCCTTGCCGCCGGGGCCTTCGAAACGGTTCATCATGACATGGAGCCAAGGTTCATGACGATGTCATCGCCACAAATTGCCGGCAAGGTCAAGCTTGGAGCGAGACAAGATTGGGTTTAGTCGGCTCCGTTTCAGCCGAGCAAGCCGGCAAAGTGGATGCCTGGCATCCTACTGCTCAGCTACGATGAAATCCTCGATCTTTTCCGCCGCCAGCCCGGCCTGGAGCGCGATGCGCCGGGCAAGCTCGGCAGCGGCGGCGCGCGGTCGCCCCATAGGCCGGTCGAGCCAGTAGGATATCGGACTGAGAACCATGCGGTCGTCGACGGCGACGATGCGGCCTGACTTCAGTTGATGCTCGGTCATCGGTGGCCGTGCCAGCGCGATGCCGAGGCCGTGGGTGGCAGCATCGAGCACCAGATTGTAATCCTCGAAGCGCCGGTCCTGTGGGCGCGGGCGATAGTCGATGTCCTGCGCGGCAAGCCAGGCGCGCCAGGCCGAGGCGTCCGAATCGTTGATCAGCGGGAATTTGAGCATCCGGGCAGGGTCGCCACGACCGATCTCCTTGGCGAGGTCCGGCGAGGCGACGGGGAAAACGTGTTCCTCGAAAAGCTGCACCGAGACGCGGCCGGGGATACGGCCGCGGCCGCAGCGGATCGACAGATCGATGCCCTCGTCGGCAAGGTCCGCCTGGCGGATATCGACGTCGAGCACGATGCGCAGCTTGGACGGATTGTTTTCCAGCGCCGCCATGCGCGGCATCAGCCACAGCCCGCTGACCGAGGGGATCGAGGTCAGCCGCACCACGGCGGTGCCGCGCGGCTCGATCCAGCGGTCCGAATTGCTGGATATCAGCGCGAAGGCCTCAGTGGTGCGCAGATGCAGCCGGTTGCCTTCGATCGTCAGCGAGACACCGCGCGCGCCGCGATCGAACACTTTCAGCCCGAGCCAGTCCTCGAGCTTGGCGATCTGCCGGCTGACGGCGCCATGGGTGAGGTTGAGTTTTTCGGCGGCGGCCGAAAAGCTGCCCGTCCGCGCCGCGGCGTCGAAGGCGCGCAGGGTTTCGAGCGGCAGCATCGCATCTGAGCTGTGATCCATAGTCACAGCTGATCCTCGATCTGGTCGTTTGTCAACCGGCCAGGAAAGGCGTTTTGTGTGTTTGAGCATATGAAACGCGAGAGAAATGAAATGAGCGCCTGTACCGGAACGTTGAATTCGACACAGCGGATGGACACCCCGGCAGCCATTGCGGTGGCGTTGACGGTGGTCGGTTGGGCGTCCGCCTTCCCGGCGATCCGCGCGGGCCTCGCCGCCTTCGGGCCGCTGGAACTCGGCGCACTGCGCTTTGCCATCGCGGCGGTACCGGCGGCGATCTTCCTCGCCGTCAAGCGGCCGGCGCTGCCAAAGCTCCACGAGTTATGGCGCTTTGTCTTCGGCGGCGCCGTCTTCGTCGCGCTCTACACGGCAATGCTCAATTTCGGTGAGCTGACGGTTTCGGCCGGCGCGGCCGGTTTCATCATCAATGTCAGCCCGATCTTCACCGCCATCATGGCGATGGCGCTGCTCGGCGAACGCTTCTCAACCATGGCCTGGGCAGGCACAGCCATCTCCTTCGCCGGCATCGGCATCATTGCCATGGGCGAGGGGCAGGGCCTGCATTTCAACACCGGCGCGCTGCTCGTGCTGGGTTCAGCGCTGTGCTCGGCCGTCAACACCATCGTCCAGAAGCCACTGTTTGCCCGCCACCACCCGCTGACCATCGCCGCCTCCAACATGGTGCTCGGCGCGCTCTGCCTGGCGCCGTTCCTGCCGAACGCACTCTCGCAAGCAGCGGTCGCGGATACAGCCGGCCTTAGCGCCGTCATCTTTCTCGGCATAGTGCCAAGCCTCATCGCCTACGCCGCCTGGGCAACCGCACTTTCCCGGCTGCCGGCGGCGCGCGCCTCGAACTTCCTCTACCTGGTCTCGCCGGTGGCGACGCTGATCGGCTTCTTCTGGCTGGGCGAGGTGCCGACGCTGCTTGGCATTCTCGGCGGTGCACTGGCGCTCGGCGGCGTCATCGTGGTGAATTTGAAGCGCTGATTCAAAAGTTTGGAAGATTCACCTGATTCAAAAGAGCCGCTGAAGAGCGGCTCTTGTCGCATCCGCTGAGCTAGCGCCTCCCGAACAGCCGCTCGATATCAGCAAGCTTGAGCTCGATATAGGTCGGGCGGCCGTGGTTGCAGGTGCCGGAGCCCGGCGTCGCCTCCATCTGGCGCAGCAGCGCGTTCATCTCCTCGGGCTTGAGCAGGCGGCCGGAACGCACCGAGCCGTGGCAGGCCATGGTCGCGGCGATCCTGTCCAGCCGTTCCTTCAGCGTATCGACCGTGTCGTTGTCGGCGATCTCGTCGGCAAGGTCGCGCACCAGCTGCTGGACGTTGGTTTCGCCGAGCATCGACGGCGTTTCGCGCACGGCGACCGCACCCGGGCCGAAGCGCTCGACGGCGAGGCCGAAGCGGGCCAGCGTTTCGGAATGCATGGCGAGCCGCTCGGCATCCTCTTCCGGCAGGTCGACGATCTCCGGCAGCAACAGCATCTGCGACGGCACGGCGCGCGAATGCAGCGCGTTCTTCAGCGCCTCGTAGACCAGCCGCTCATGCGCTGCATGCTGGTCGACGATGACAAGCGAATCCCTGGTCTGCGCGACGATGTAGTTCTCGTGCACCTGGGCGCGTGCGGCACCCAGCACCGTGCCAAGCAGCGTCTCCGCCGTCTCAGTCTGTCCGGCACGCGCGTCGGCGCTGTGAAGCGGGCCGGCGTCGAACGCCGCTTGATCGTTTTCGCCGAAGCCGCCATTTCCTGGTTCGGTATTTTCAAACCCCATGTCCAGCGGCCGTTGCGGCGAGCGGGCCGGGTCGAAACCGGCGGAGCCGGAGGCACGGTAGGCCGCCTCGTAGCTGCGGTGGCCGTTGGCCGGTCCTGAATGGGCGTAGGACGCCGCGCCCGGCCGGAATGCCGCCATCATGCCGGCTGCCCCTGAAGTGGCGGCACGGATGCCGGCATTGGCCAATGCTTCGCGGATGGCGCCGACGATCAGCCCTCGCACCAATCCCGGATCGCGGAAGCGTACGTCGGCCTTGGCCGGATGGACATTGACGTCGACGATGGCCGGATCAAGCGTCAGGAACAGCACAGTCACCGCATGGCGATCGCGCGGCAGCACGTCGGCGAAGGCGCCACGGATGGCGCCGGCAATCAATTTATCGCGCACCGGCCGGCCATTGACATAGGCATATTGCTGCAGCGCGTTGGCGCGACTGAAGGACGGGATCGAGACGTGACCGGCCAGATGCACACCGTCGCGCACGGCGTCGATGGCGATGGCATTGGCCGGAAAGTCGGCGCCCATCACTTGCGCAACGCGGCGCAGCCGGCCTTCGGGGCTGTCGTCGGTCGCCGGCAGCTCCAGCGTCGAGCGGTCGGAACCGGCCAGCGTGAAGCGCACGGCGGGGAAGGCGATGGCAATGCGCTTGATCACGTCGCTGGTCGCCGAGCTTTCGGCGCGTTCGCCTCTCATGAATTTGAGCCGCGCCGGCGTGGCGAAGAACAGGTCGCGCACCTCGACCGTGGTGCCGCGATTGGCGGCCGCCGGCTTGACGGCGGACACGCGGCCACCCTCGATGCCGATCTCCGCGGCGCTGTCGCCGTTGGCCGTGCGCGAGCGGATCGACAGCCGCGCCACCGAACCGATCGACGGCAGCGCCTCGCCGCGAAAGCCGAGCGAGCGGATATCGTGAATGTTGTCGGCGAGCTTCGAGGTGCAATGGCGCGCGATCGCCAGCGCCAATTCCTTTTCCGGGATGCCCGAGCCGTCGTCGGTGACGCGTATCAGGTTCAGCCCGCCGCCGGCGGTGACGATCTCGACTCTGGCAGCGCCCGCGTCTAGCGCGTTTTCGACCAGTTCTTTGACCACGCTTGCCGGACGCTCGATGACTTCGCCGGCGGCGATCTGGTTGATCATCGTTTCGGAGAGCTGGCGAATGGGCATGAGGGCACTATAGGCGGATTCGCGGCCCATACGGGAGAGGTAGAATTAAGGAATCCGCGGCTTACCGCGAACGGACCGCGCTCTTCACGTCATGAGCCTGGGCAATCCAGCCGCCAGCGCGTCGACGGCAAGACGGACCTTCAGCGGCAAGTGAGGTGTCTGCAGCCATAGCGCATAGGCGTCGTAAAGAAATCCCGGCTGTTCCGGCAGCAGGGGGACAAGTGCGCCGGCCTGAATGCGCTCACGAACCAGCCAGTATGGCAGCCAGGCAAGCCCCATGCCGGCGGCCGCGACATCGGCGATCGCATCGAGGTCGTCGAGCCGCAAGCGGCTGACCGGCATGACCTCCAGTGCGGGCTGGCCATTGCGCGGAAACAGCCATGGTTGAACGACACGGCCCGAACGGCGGTAGATGATGGCCTGGTGGCTGCCGAGATCCCCTATCTGCTGTGGCCACCCGTGCATCTCGAGATAGGATGGCGACGCGCAGACGACCATGCGCTGTCGCGCGATGCGACGCGCCATCACGCCGGCCTGGTCTTCCAGATTGCCGGTCCGGATGGCAAGATCGCAGCCATCCTCTGCAAGATCGGCGAGGGGGTCGCTGAACGACAGGTCGAGTTCGAGCGAGGGATATTGCTGCGCCAGTTCCAGCAGGATCGGAGCAACACAGCGCCGGCCGAAATGCACGGGCATGATGACGCGCAGCTTTCCGCGTGGTTCGGAAAGTTGATCGGCCGCGAGCGCATCCGCGGCCTCGGCTTCAGCGATTACCAGCCGGCAGCGCTCATAATAGGCGCGCCCGAAGTCTGTCAGGCTCTGGCGGCGAGTGGTCCGGTTGATGAGGCGCACGCCCAGACGCTCCTCGAGAAACCGAACATGCTTGCCGACCATCGGTCCGGACAGGTCGAGAGCGGCAGCAGTCGCCGCGAACGAGCCCAGATCGACGGTTTTGACGAACACGGCCATGCTCGTAAGGCGATCCATATTCAAAACTCTCAGTTTCTACTGTTCTGCCTAGGCAGCAATTTATCTGCCAGGCGGCCGCTGGCATAGCCTATTCGGTTCAAATATTTTGGAGTTATGACCGGATGGCACGTGTTGTTCGTTTTCATGAGCATGGTGGTCCCGAGGTTCTGCGCATCGAGAATCTCGACATTCCCGCGCCCGGTCGGGGCGAGATCCAGATCCGGGTCAAGGCATTGGGCCTCAACCGGGCCGAGGCGCTGCTGCGTTCGGGCACTTATATCCAGACGCCGCCATTGCCTTCCGGTCTTGGCCTTGAGGCAGCGGGTGTCGTCGAAGCGGTCGGCGAAGGCGTAGACGGTTTTGCGCCAGGTGACGCCGTCAGCGTCGTGCCGCCATTGTCGATGGCCTGCTGGCCCGCCTATGGCGCGATTGCCACATATCCCGCCGAGCTCGTGGTCAAGCATCCGCCGTCGCTCAGCTGGGAAGAGGCGGCAGCCGTCTGGATGCAATATCTCACCGCCTATGGCGCACTGATCGACATTGCCAAGCTCGGCAGGGAGGACTTTGTCGTCATCACCGCAGCATCGAGCAGCGTCGGACTTGCAGCGATCCAGATTGCCAACATCGTTGGTGCGGCCCCGATCGCGGTCACGCGGACATCTGCCAAGAAGCAGGCCTTGCTCGAGTTCGGCGCAGCCCACGTCATCGCTTCAGCGAACGAAGACCTGGAGGCCCGGCTGAAGGAAATCGCCGGCCCGGACAACATCCAAGTGGTGCTCGACGCGGTCGGCGGCCCGATATTCGAGCCGCTGACGGCGGCGATGGCACGGGGCGGCATTCTCATCGAATACGGCGGCTTGAGCCGCGAGCCGACGCCGTTCCCGCTGTTCGCCGTGCTGGCCAAGACGCTGACGCTGCGCGGCTATCTCGTCCACGAACTCACTGGCGATCCAGCGAAGCTGGAGGCTGCCAAGGCGTTCATCCTCGACGGATTGATGTCGGGAGCGCTAAAGCCGGTAATCTCCAGGACCTTTCCGTTCGACCAGATCGTCGAGGCGCATCGCTTTCTCGAGTCGAACGAACAATTCGGCAAGATTGTCGTGACGGTTTGACCGGGCACTATCGGGATGGCCTCACGCCTGCGCGGCCAGCCAGTCCCGAACCTTGCGGGCATTGTCGCTGAGTTCGCGGTTCTTCGGCCAGATGATGTGGAAGCGCGTGCCGGTTCTCATCACATGGCTGGTGGCGCTCACCAGCAGGCCCGATGCCAGCAGTCGCTCGGCCAGATGCCGCCAGCCAAGCGCGATGCCTTGCCCCTCCATGACCGCCTGGATCACCAGCGCATAGTCGTTGATGCGCAAGCCTCGCCCGGCGTCGGCCTCCTTCAGGCTGGCCCCGGCGGAGTGAAACCACTCCTCCCAGCTCGCCGCCTCGCGAAACGGCTCCTCGAGATGGATGAGGCGGTGTGACGCCAATTCCTCGACGGTTTGCGGCAGGCCGAACTTCGCCGCATAGCTGGCGCCGGCAACGGGAAAGATTTCCTCGTCGGCCAGCGGCAGGCAATGATAGTCCGGCCACTCCCGTGGCTCGCCACCGCGCACAGCGAGCGGAATGCCCTCGGCGATGATGTCGAGATCGCGGTCGGCGGTCTGGATGCGCAGATCAATGCCCGGCAGTTCGTCGCGGAACTGCTGCAGGCGCGGCATCATCCAGAACGAGCCGAAGGCGGTTGACGCGGCAAGCGTCACATGGCCGCCGGTCGCCTGCTGGCGCAGGTCCTCGGCCGACTTGCGGATATGCGAGAGGCCGAGCGAGACGTCGGCGTGGAAACGCTCGCCGGCCTCGGTCAGGCTGACCTGCCGGTGGCGCCGCTGGAAGAGTTTGGCGCCGAGCTTTTCCTCCAGCCCGCGCACCGCATAGGAGACGGCGGCCTGCGTCATGCCGAGCTCGCGCCCCGCGGCGGTGAAGCTCGACAGCCGCCCGGCGGCCTCGAAGACGATCAGGCTGCCGGCCGATGGCAATAGGTGGCGCAGGCTTCGCATAAGCAGAGCTTATACAAGAGATCAGGATTTTCCAGCGTCACAGTCATATTTCGTCTCGCTAAGTTGAGTGCCTGGGGAGGATGGAGTGGTCATGAACGCACCGGCCGTTGAAGTGAGCGAACACACGAACCGCCGCAGCGGCGGCCGCCTGGGGCGCAAGGCGCTGCGGGGAACTCCCATGGCGTCATTTCCAACCTTGGTCCGTAAGATTCCGGTATACCAAATGGTCCCGGATGAGGCGGTGGAGCTGATCCACCAGGAGTCGCTCTCCATCCTCGAAGAAGTGGGATGCGAGTTCCGTGACGACGAGGCGATCGCGTTGTGGAAGGCGGCGGGCGCCGATGTCTCCGAGACACGTGTCCGCATCGACCGCGCTCTTCTAATGGAACTCGTCTCGAAGGTCCCGCCGGAATTCACGCTCAATGCGCGCAACCCCGAGCGTTCGGTGCGCGTCGGCGGAAACAACTCCATATTTGTGCCGATGTATGGGGCGCCTTACGTGCGTGACCTCGACAACAACAGGCGCTACGGCACACTCGCCGACCTCAACAATTTCCACAAGATCGCCTACATGGCGCCTGCGCTGCACTCGTCGAGCTCGGTCATCTGCGAGCCGATGGAAATTGCGGTGCCGAAGCGTCACCTCCACATCATCCATTCGGCGCTGAAGCACTCAGACAAGCCGTTCATGGGCATCGTGACCTCCAGGGAACGAGCCGAAGACACGATGGCGATGGCGGGCATCGTGTTCGGCGAGGACTATGTCCGAGACAATCCGGTGCTGGTGTCGATCACCAACTGCAACTCGCCGTTGGTCTGGGACGCCACCATGCTGGACGCGATGAAGGTCTATGCGCGCCACAACCAGCCGCTGATCCTGGCGCCCTTCGCGCTTTGCGGCGCCTCGACTTCGGCATCGGCCGTGGGAGCGGTCGCGCAGGTCAATGCGGAAGCGCTGGCAGGCATCGCCTTCACCCAGCTCCTGCGTCCGGGTTCGCCGCAGATCTACGGACAGTTCATGGTCACTGTCGACATGAAGACTGGTGCCCCCATGGGCGGCACGCCGGAGGCCGCCCAGATGATGTATCTGATGGGGGCACTGGCGCGGAAGTACCGGCTGCCCTGGCGTACGTCCGGATTCCATGTCGGGTCGAAGCTGAACGACGCCCAGGCGGGCTACGAGGCGAACATGCTGATGCATGCCGCCATCCTTGCCGGCGCCAACTACATCTGGCATTCCGCCGGCTGGCTCGAGGCCGGCCTGACCTGCGGCTATTCGAAATTTGCCACGGACTGCGAACAGCTTGTCGGCTGGTACAAGTATGCTGGCGGTCTCCCGTTCGACGATTTCAAGGAGGCGATGGCGGCGATCCGCGAGGTCGGGCCGCAGGGCCATTTCCTCGGCACCCAGCACACGCTCGACCATTTCGAGTCTGCCTTCTTCATACCGAGCATCATGGACTTCAATTCGTTCGAACAGTGGAAGGCCGAAGGGGCAAAGGACCACGATACCCGGGGGCGCGAGAAAGCGCGCAACATGCTCGCCGATTATGAGGAGCCGAAGCTCGATGAGGGCATCGCCGATGGCTTGAGAGATTTCATCGCGCAGCGCGAGGAGCGGCTGCCGGACAGCATTAGTTGATGCAACGGGCGAAGACCCAACGGGAACCACAGGGAGAAAAAATGGCACTCTTCAGAAGCAACGGTGATCGCGTGCCGAATGCGATCGAGGCGATGGGTGAGGATGTTCGCGCAGGCCGGATGGACCGGCGCGAATTTCTGGCGCTGGCAAGCGCCTTTGGGGCATCGACGGCCCTTGCCTATGGCATGATCGGCCTTGCCGTGCCTGAGCGGGCCTTGGCCGAAGAGCCGAAGAAGGGCGGGACGCTGCGCGTTTCGATGTCGGTGAAGGCACAGAAGGACCCGCGCACTTACGACTGGGTGGAGCTTGCGAACATTTCGCGCTGCTGGCTGGAGCCGCTTGTCCGCTACACGCGCGAATTCACTTTCGAGCCGGTCTTGCTCGAGAGCTGGGACGTCAACGACGACGCCACCGAATATGTGCTGCATGTGCGCAAGGGCATCACCTGGAACAACGGCGATGCTTTCAACGCCGATGACGTTGCCTACAATCTGACGCGCTGGTGCGAGAAGGAAGCCGCCGGTAATTCAATGGCCGCGCGCGTCGGTGCGCTGATCGATGCAAAAACCGGCAAGGCCAGGGAAGGGGCAATCACCAAGGTCGATGACAACACGGTCAAGCTGAAGCTGAACGAACCTGATATCTCGCTGATCCCGAACTTCACCGACTATCCGGCGCTCGTGGTCCATCGCAAATTCGATGCCGACGGCGCCGATCCAATCGCCAAGCCGATCGGCACCGGGCCTTTCGAACTCGTGTCTTATTCGGTCGGCCAGAACGCAATCGTCAAGCGTCGTGAGAATGGCAAATGGTGGGGCGGCGAAGCGCCGCTCGACAGTGTCGAATTCATCGACTACGGCACCGACTTCAACGCCTCGGTGAATGCATTCGACTCCGGCGAGATCGACGTCAATTTCGAGACACCCGCCGACTTCATCGACATCCTCGACAAGATGGGGCTGGAGAAATCGGAGGTCGCGACAGCGACGACCCTCGTTGCCCGGACCAACATCACGCACAAGCCCTACGATGACCAGCGAGTGCGCAATGCCCTGCAAATGGCCGTCGACAACAATGCCGTGCTTCAACTTGGCTACGCCGGGCGGGGCACCCCAGGTGAAAACCACCACGTCAGCCCGATCCATCCGGAATACTACCCGCTGCCCAAAAGGACGCGCGACGCGGCGGGCGCCAAGAAGCTGATGGCCGAGGCCGGACAGGCCGACTTCGAGCATGAACTGATCACCGTCGAGGACGATTGGCAAAAGAATACCGGCGACGCGATTGCCGGCCAGCTGCGCGAAGCCGGGATCAAGGTGAAACGCACGGTGCTGCCGGGGTCGACCTTCTGGAACGACTGGACGAAGTACCCCTATTCCATGACCATCTGGTACATGCGCCCGCTCGGCGTTCAGGTGCTGGCGCTCGGCTATCGCACCGGCGAGGCCTGGAACGAAACGGCGTATTCGAATCCTGATTTCGACGCCAAGCTCAAGCAGGCCCTCTCACTCATCGACGTGGAGAAGCGCCGCGAGGTCATGAAGGACGTCGAGCAGATCCTGCAGGATTCGGGCGTCATCATTCAGCCGTTCTGGCAGAAGCTGTACAGCCACATGAACAAGAAGGTGAAGAATTACGCTGTCCACCAGACTTTCGAGATGGATCTCCAGAACGTCTGGCTGGACGCCTGAGTTAACGCCCCAGGGCGCCTGAGTTAACGCCCCAGGCGCCTGAGTTAACGCTCAAGGGGAATTCATGGGCCGCAAAAAAGCCGGGATGCAGGATTCGTGGTATTGAACGGTTCCCACCACGAAAGCCTGGAGATTATCGGATGAGACTGACTGCGCTTGCCGCCGCCCTCTCGATCGCAGCGCCTGCGGCCGCTCTGGCCGGGCCGGCATCCAACGCGGTGAAGTTCTTCTACATGCCCGAGGTCAAATTCGAGGCCGACGCGCAATACCGCGACCGCTTCACCGAGCCGGTGACCAAGCTGTTCGACCTCAACGACCAGGCAAAGAAGAACAAGCCGGACGAGGTGCCTTGCATCGACTTCGCCCCCGGTCTCGACGCCCAGGATTTCGACGAGAAGACGGTCGCCAAGACGTTGAAGCTGTCTGAAGCAGTGGATGGCGATAGCGCCGAGGTGACGGCGACGTTCAACCTTTTCCCGGAAGGTGATGAATCCAAACGCGAAATGGTCTGGTCGCTCAAGAAGATCGACGGCCAGTGGAAGATCGCCGACATCACCTCGAAGACCAACGGCTGGACGCTGAGTGCGCTCGAATGCCTGGCTGGCCAGACTCCGGAGTGATGCCATGGCCCGCGCCCTGGCTCTGGCGACTGTGTGCCTGCTGGCGGCGGGGTTGAGCAGCGCCGCTGCTCAGGGCCTGTTCGGCGCGCCGCCCGCGAACGCGTCGGCCGACAATGCGGCACCTGCAACTCCGCCGGCCGCGTCTCAGCCGACTGACAGCGCCGCGGCCGCGCCGGTGCAGCCGGGTTCGCCAACGGCGGTGGTGAAGCCGTTTTACGAGCATGTCGGGCTCGAGCTCGATCCGGCCCAGCGCAGCCACTTCGCCGATCCGGCGAAGTCGGTGCTCGACAAGAGCGACGCGCTGCGGAAATCGGGGCAGGGCGAATGCCTCGATCCCAACATGGCGCTCGACAATGCGCAATACGACAAGGCCGAGATCGACAAGAGCCTGAAGACTATCGAAGCGGTCAATGGCGACGCGGCCAAGGTGGTCGTCGCCTTCGTCGTCGCCGGCAATCCGCACCGGCTGGAATGGAAACTCAAGAAGATCGACGGTGACTGGAAGGTCACGGACCTTCTGTCGGTGACCGGCGAATGGGCGCTCAGCCAATACCAGTGCGAGTGAGAAGGGAACCGATGAAGATCACCAACATCCGCGTCACCCATGTCAACGTTCCGCTAGACGCGCCGTTCTGGTGGACGGCCGGGCTTTATGGCGGCGCCTCGAAGTCGATCATCGAGGTCGAGACGGACGAAGGCGTGGTCGGACTGGGCGAGGCGCCATGGTGGCATTTCGGCGAGGTGATCAAGGCCGAGATCGCGCCGGCGCTGATCGGCGCCGATCCGCTCGACATCGCCGACTGCGAGGCGCGCTGCGTGCCGCCCTGGCAGATCACCGCCAACACCGGCGAGAATGCCGCATCCGTGGCGTTCGGAGCCGTCGAGCTGGCGCTGTGGGATATCAGAGGCAAGGTCTTCGGCATGCCGCTCTACAAGCTGCTTGGCGGCGCAGTGCGCAAGGACATTCCGTTTTCGGAGTATTTCGCCTTTCGTCCCGCACAGGACGGGGCGGGCGGCGAGATGACGCCCGACGCGATCGTCGACTATTGCCTGAAGATGCGCGAGCAGCATGGCTCGACCATCTTCGAAGGCAAGCTGATCATGGGCGATCCCGAGCTTGAGATCCGGACGGTGCGGATGTTGCGCGAGGCGCTCGGCGAGAAGGCACAGATCAAGCTCGATTCCAACATGCAGTGGTCGCTGACCACCGCGCGCTGGGTGCTGCGCGAGATCGAACCGTTCAACATCCGCAATTACGAGGATCCGGTCGCGACCTTCGAGGAGATGGCAGCGCTGCGCCAGCATTCGCGCATTCCGTTCTCCACACACATTCCCGATCTCAGACGAGCGGTCGCGCTTGGCGCGCCGGATTACTTCGTCTGCAACTTCGCAGCACTCGGCGGATTGTCGAGAACCCTGAAATTCATCGCCGCCTGTGAGGCGATGGGCAAGGGGTTCTGGTGCTACTCGAACGATCTCGGCATCATGACGTCAGCCTATCTGCATGTCGTGGCGGCGACGCCGTGGATCACCGAAGCATCGCAATCGCTGTTTGCCTGGCAGATCGGCGATGTCATCAAGGATGGTCCTTTCCGGCAGACCGGCAACACGGTGCGCGTGCCGGAGGGCGATGGACTGGGTGTCGAACTCGACCCAGCCGCGATGAAGCGCTGGGCGGGGCACTTCGCCGAGCACGGGCCCATGGGCCATTTCAGCGACCCGAACAATCCCGGCCGCTACCGGCGGCTGCCGCTCAACTGATGCGAGATCGATCGTTTCGAAACTCACCCGCGCCCGCGATAGGGTGCGACACCGGTGTCGGGCAGCCACGCGCCTTCCGGCGGCGCGCCGGTCTGCCAGAACACGTCGATGGGAATGCCGCCGCGCGGATACCAATAGCCGCCAATGCGCAACCACAGTGGTTTGGTCGCGGCGATAATGCGGCGGCCGATCATCACGGTGCACTCTTCGTGGAAGGCGCCATGGTTGCGAAACGAGGTCATGAACAGCTTGAGCGACTTCGATTCCACCAGCAGCGTGTCGGGCGCATAGTCGATGACGATATGGGCGAAATCCGGCTGGCCGGTGACCGGACAGAGCGAGGTGAATTCCGGGCAGGTGAAGCGGACGATGGCCGGCGGCCCGTCGCCGCGCGAAAATGGCACGGTTTCCAGGACTGCCGCTTCAGGGCTCCGTGGTGCCTCGACGTTGGTGCCGAGCTGAATAAGGTTCTTCGTATCGGTCATGGGCGGTTTCCTTACTGCATGTCGCCCAAAACTGCGCAGCGGTTTTAGGATAACGACATGCGAAAAACAAAAATTTGCCGCTCATTAGCACAATTTGAAACAGCAGGGCCACGATGACCAGCAACGATCCGCTTCTCCAGCCTTATCAGCTCAAACATTTGACGCTGAAGAACCGGGTCATGTCGACCAGTCACGAGCCGGCCTATTCCGAGGATGGCATGCCGAAAGAGCGCTACCGGCTCTACCACGCCGAAAAGGCCAAAGGCGGCATGGCGCTGACCATGACCGCAGGCTCGGCGATCGTCTCGCGCGACAGTCCGGCCGCGTTCGGCAATCTGCACGTCTATGACGACCGCATCGTGCCGTGGCTCACGGAACTCGCTGATGCCTGCCATGAGCATGACTGCAAGGTGATGATCCAGATCACCCATCTCGGCCGCCGTACCGGCTGGAACAAGGCCGACTGGCTGCCGGTGCTGTCGGCCTCACCGGTGCGCGAGCCGGCGCATCGCGCCTTCCCCAAGACCATCGAGGACTGGGACATGGAGCGCATCATTGCCGACTATGCCGCGGCCGCCCAGCGCTGCCAGGTCGCCGGCCTCGATGGCATCGAGTTCGAGGCCTACGGCCATCTGATGGACGGCTTTTGGTCGCCGGCCACCAACCAGCGCGATGACGATTTCGGCGGCTCGCTCGACAACCGCTTGCGCTTTACCGGCATGGTGCTCGACGCCGTGCGGGCGGCGGTCGGCGAAAGGTTCGTCGTCGGCATCCGCATGGTCGCCGACGAGGATTTCGAAAAAGGCTTGTCGAAACAGGAAGGCGTCGAGATCGCCAGGCGGCTGGCCGGCTCCGGCAAGGTTGATTTTCTCAACATCATCCGCGGCTCGATCGAAACCGATGCCGCGCTGACTAGGGTCATCCCGGTGACCGGCATGCGCGCCTCGCCGCATCTCGACTTCGCCGGCGAGGTCAGGGCGGCGACAAAATTCCCGACCTTCCATGCGGCGCGCATTTCCGATGTCGCCACCGCCCGCCATGCCATCGCCACCGGCAAGCTCGACATGGTCGGCATGACGCGCGCCCACATCGCCGATCCGCATATCGTCAGAAAGGTGATGGAGGGCCGCGAGCACGAGATCCGGCCTTGCGTCGGCGCCACCTATTGCCTCGACCGCATCTATGAGGGTGGCGAGGCGCTGTGCATCCACAATGCGGCAACCGGCCGCGAGGCTGATATTCCGCACATCATCCCGAGAACCGAGGGACCGAAACGGAAGGTGGTCGTCGTCGGCGCCGGTGCAGGCGGCCTGGAGGCGGCGCGCGTCGCGGCCGAGCGCGGGCATGAGGTCACGGTGCTGGAAGCGTCGAGCCAGGCCGGCGGCCAGGTGCGGCTGGCGACACAGAACCCGCGCCGCAAGGAGCTGATCGGCATCATCGACTGGCGGCTGGCCGAGCTCGACCGGCTCGGCGTTGAGATCCGCTACGACACCTGGGCGGAGAAGGACGACGTGCTGGCGCTGTCCCCCGACGTGGTGGTGGTCGCCACCGGCGGCCTGCCGCAGAACCCACCGCTGGTGGCAGGCGATAGCCTCGTCACTTCCAGTTGGGACATCATGGCCGGCAGCATCAAGCCGGCCGAAAACGTGCTGCTCTACGACGACAATGGCGGCCATCAGGGCATGGGCGCGGCAGAGCTGATCGCGACCGCGGGTTCGAAGCTGGAGCTTGTTTCGCCCGAGCGCTTCTTCGCCCCGGAAATGGGCGGCATGAACCACGTGCCCTATATGCGCGCCTTCCAGGAAAAGGGCGTGACCATCACCATCAACACGCGGCTGCGCTCGGTGCGGCGCGAGGGCAATCAACTGGTCGCCGAGCTTGCCTCCGACTTCGCAGACGGCTGGCGCGGCGAGCGGCGGGTCGATCAGGTGGTGGTCGAGCATGGCACGCTGCCGCTCGACGATCTCTATCTCGCACTGAAACCGCTGTCGAAAAACGGCGGCGCGGTCGACTACGAGCGGCTGGTCAGTGGTGGCGACATTTTTCCGGCACGCAATCCGCAAGGCGGTTTCGTGCTTTTCCGCATCGGCGACGCGGTCGCCTCGCGCAACATCCACGCCGCCATTTATGACGGCATCCGGTTCGGATTGCGGATCTGAGGATCGCTTTGGATTGATTGGTGGCGCGCAGCCGAACCGCCGTACGGAGAGCCACCAGGCACTTCAGTCCGATCTGCGCGCCGCGCACGCCGCCGGCTTGCGGCCGGACATCGTACGATCTTGTCAATTGCGGCTGGCCGCTCAAAACATCCTGGCGGTGGCCATGCAGAACACGGTGATGACCAGCAGCCCGCCGGCGATGCGTTCGCCTCGTGTCATCTTTGCGCGCAAATGGGTTTGCGTCGCGGCGTCGGCGCCGGCCAGTTGTCTGCTGGCGGAGCCGACGAGCGCGCCCTGAAGGCCGGCGGCAATCAGGGCTGTCACGATGCCCAGTGCCAGAACTTTCTCCATCGAGCCGAAAACGCCCTCATGGAAGAAATACCACAGCAGTATGCCGGTGAGGAACACCATGCCGGCCGCGCCCATTTGCGGCCGGAAGAATCGTTCCGCCCGGATATCTGGGTCGCGGCCAACCGCGATGGTGGTGCCGGCCCAGAACACGCCCGCCATGACGTGAAGGCCGAGGACGACGATGTAGACATATTGCATGATCGCTTTTCCTCCTGTGCCCGCCGCTGCCCCAAAGATTGGATATCAAATGATTAGATGTCAATGTATAAGACATGGGCCAGTTCCATCGACCTTTCCCTTGCTCTAGTGTCGGATCATGACGCCATTTGACCGCCCACCAGTCGGGATGAATCTTGCCCGGACCGCAAAGCTTGTCGCACAGGCCTTCGACGCCGCCTTGGTCGAGGCAGGCGGCACGCTGCCGGTCTGGGTCACTCTGTTGTCGATCAAGTCGCGCGAACTCGCAAACCAGCGCGAGCTCGCCGGCATGATCGGCATCCAAGGGGCGACGCTGACCCATCATCTGAACGCGATGGAGATGCAAGGACTGCTGACCCGGCGTCGCGATCCGGTGAACCGCCGGGTTCACCAGGTCGAGCTGACCGAGGCGGGCGAGGCGCTGTTCCTGAAATTGCGCATCGCCGCGTTCGCCTTCGACAAGCGGCTGCGGAAGGGGCTGTCCGACGACAGGCTGGCGGAGTTTGCGGAAGTGCTTGCGGCGTTGCGGGCGAATGTTGAAGGTTAGGAACGGACAGGCCTAGGACAATGCCATGCGCGAAATTCAGTTGAAGGATGCCAGTGCTGCTTTCAGCATTGGTCGATCAGGCGGTCGCGGGAGAACCCGCCATCATCATGCGACGTGGCCGCAGGCAGGCCGTGATCCTGTCATTCGAAGAATACGAACGGTTGGCGCGTATGCCGAGCTTCGGACAATTGCCGGCGACTTTTCCCGGTGATGACGACGATGTTCCGCCTCGTTCCGGCAAGCCGGCTTGCAATACTAGATCATAACGAGGAGAATCTGCTCAGCCGTCATAATCGGAGATCGCGCCGAAAGTGTAACCGCGCAGCTTCAGCGCTTTGATCAGGGCCGTCAGGTTCGCCTTGCCGTCGAACACGTTCTGGAACATCTCGTCATGCATCAGCAGGATCAGCTTGCCGGGCTTGACGAAGCGGCCGTAGCCGAACAAATGATCGATCTCGCTGACCAGATGGTCGATGGTCTGCACCGGCTCGCCGCTGTTTTCGTGAACCCATTCATGATCCCAGCCGTAGAGATAGAAGCCAGACGCGGCGACGAACTCATAGTCGGGATCCTCACGGCCCTCTTCGGCCAGTCCGAGTGAAGTGTCGTTCTTCGACATCGAGAGCAGCCTGAACACGTCGCGTCCCGGCAGCCGTGCATGGACCGACGGTTTCAGCCCCAGCGCCGCGTTGGCCTGCAGCATGTCGGCGACGACCCCTTCGGTGTCCCCATAGAAGTGCCGGTAGTGGTTGTATGCGTGGCTGTAGCTGTGGTTGCCGATCGTCACTAGCGGCATCCTCTTGGCGCGCTGCACCAGCGCCTTGTTGAGCGCGCTCGCCTGCGCATGCATGCCAACCATAAAGAGCGTCGCCGGAACCTGCTCGGCCTCGAGCACATCGAGAATGTTGTTGGTGCCGGTCAGCGGGCCATCATCGAAGGTGAGATAGATGGTGCGATCGGCGGCGCCTGCGGGAGAGCAAAAAACAGCACGATCAGCACGGCAAAGCGAAGCGGCACCAGCATCCGGAATATCCGTTTCCGATCACGACAAGCGGCCATTTCTGAGGAGGCTTGTCAAGGTTGGCGCCTTACGCCAGGCTTCCCCGTAGCACCGTCAGCCTGGCTTTCTTCGGTGCCCGCGCGACCAGCCATTCGCGTGCCTTGTCCTGCGGCATCGGGAAGGCGATGGAATAGCCCTGCACCTGGTCGCAGCCGATCGCCATCAGCGAGTCGAGCTCGGCTTCGGTTTCGGCGCCCTCGGCGACAATCGAGATGCCGAGGCCACGGGCGAGTTCGGTGATGGCTCTCACGATCTTGGTGTTGTCGCCGTTCTCATTGATGTTCTGGACGAAGCGGCGATCGATCTTCAGTCGGTCGATCTCGTTCGGGTTGACGTGGCTGAGCGACGCGTAGCCGGTGCCGAAATCGTCGAGCTCGAGATGGACGCCCGCGGCGCGAATATGCCGAAGCTTTGCCGCGATGCCGGTCTTCTCGTCGTCGAGGATGACGGATTCGACGATTTCCAGCGACAGTTTTTGTGGCGGCAGGCCGGCCTTTTCAAGCGTATCGAAGAGAAACGCGTCGAAATCGGGCTCACGCAGTTCGGAGCCGGACACGTTGACGGCGAGCCGTCCGAAGGCAACACCGGCGCGGTCCCACTCGGCCGCCTCGCTGATTGCCTTGGCGATAACGATGCGGCCGACCGCGGACATGAGGCCGCATTTCTCAGCGACGGGAATGAACTCGCCCGGTGCGATCATACCGCGCTCGGCATGTTTCCAGCGAACCAGCGCTTCGATGCCGCCGATCGTGCCGTTCGACAACGAAACCTGCGGCTGGAAGTAGACCTGGAACGCCTCCTCCGAGATTGCGATCCTGATGTCGCGCTCGAGCTGCTTGCGGTAATCGAGTTCATGCCGCAACTCCTCGGAGAAGAATGAGAGACTGCCGCCGCTTTGCTTCTTGGCGGCGTGGAGCGCGAGGTCGGCATGGACGAGCAGATCCTGCGCATTGTCGGCGTCGACCGGATAGACGGCTACGCCGGCGCTGGCGCCCGGAAGGATGGTAGTGCCCCGAAAAACGATCGGCTCGTTGATCTGCGTCAGCACGCGCCTGGCGACCATGTTGATATCCTCGGTGCCGCCGGCACCATTGAGGATCATCACGAACTCGTCGCCGCCGAGACGCACGCAGAGATCCGACGCCCGGCAGGAATCGCGCATCCGCTGCGCCGTCACCACCAGCACATAGTCGCCGGCAGCGTGGCCGAGAGTATCGTTGATCTGCTTGAATCGGTCGAGGTCGAGCTGGACCGCCGCAAGCCGTTCTCGCCGACGTTGCGCACCCTTGATCAGCGCTTCGAAATGGTCAGTCAGGAAGGTGCGGTTGTGCAGGCCGGTAAGGCCGTCATGCACGGCGATGAAGGCCATCGAATTGCGGGCATCGATCAGTTCGTGCGTCTTGCGCAGAATGGTGTTCGACATCGGCCTGAAGATGAAAAGTGCTACCAGCACGATGACGCCGATGGTGGTGTAGAACAGCGTTCGATGGAGATCGAGAAGTGTTTCCGATCGTGCGTCGGCATGGGCGCTGATGCGCTGGCCGAGTGCCGCATAGCCCGACAGGGTCGCATTGGCGATGGAAGCGTCGAGGTTGACGCGTTCGCCGCCGCCTTTGTAGCCGCCATTGTCGGCCATGCCGAATTGTGATTCAAACGCCGAAACCAGTCGTTCGCCGTTGGCGATGAGCCCGACCGAGAAGTAATCGAGATGAAACGGCTTGGTGAAAAGTACGCTTTCGACTGATTTTGGATCGAACCTTGCCGGTGACGCCGGGTCGGCGACGACCCGCTCGAGCAGAAGGTCGTAGTTCCTCTCGAACTCCGCCGTTGCCTGTTTGAACGCGGTGACCAGAGCCGGTTGTTGGTCACGCGAAGCAGCACCTGCCGCGTTGGCAAGGAAGACAATGCGTTGCGACAGCGTCTTTTGCATGCCGACAATGTCGAGCAGCGTGTCGTTGTGCCGTTGGGCAGCCATCATTTGCTGGAGAAGGATGAAGGAGGCCATCACCATGGCGGCAATGATCAGCAGCGCCAGCCAATAGCCGGCCTTGATCAACAGGACGAGCCTGCCCGAAATGGTTTGCGCCGGTTGCTGCGACATTTTCTGGGGCGGTCCCTCTCGCCGACAGATTTTTGGGTGCGAGAACCATTGGCTTGAAAATGTTAACAGCTTTGGAAGTCGACAGAGCGGCGATAGCGGTAGCGGTGGAAAGCTCGCGAAATGGTTATCGCGTTCTTTCGCGCCGCACACGCATTTGAGCATCCGCCGTTGGCGGCATTCTGGCCACTGGCCGTCGCGTCACCGAAACGGTCGCTTTTGCGGTGGATTTTTCGCCCGCGTGGGGCGACAGTCCATTCAATCTCAACAGGGCCTGGTCATGAGCGCGGCATTCCTCTCCCATATCGATAGCGAGCTTCAAGGGCTGAAATCTGCCGGCCTCTACAAATCCGAGCGGGTGATCACCTCGACGCAGTCGGCCGAGATCGAGGTGGGCGGCGAGAAGGTGCTGAATTTCTGCGCCAACAACTATCTCGGCCTCGCCGATAGTGCCGAATTGCGCGATGCGGCCAAGCAGGCACTCGACCGCTATGGTTATGGCATGGCGTCGGTGCGTTTCATCTGCGGCACGCAGGAAGAGCACAAGCAGCTCGAGGCGACGATTTCTGGCTTCCTCGGCATGGAGGACACGATCCTCTACGGCTCCTGCTTCGATGCCAATGGCGGCTTGTTCGAGACGCTGCTCGGCGAGGAGGATGCGGTCATCTCCGACGCGCTGAACCACGCCTCGATCATCGACGGCGTGCGGCTGTCAAAGGCGAAGCGCTTCCGCTACGCCAACAACGACATGGCCGATCTGGAATCGCGGCTGAAGGAGGCAATGGATTGCCGTTTTCGGCTGATCGCCACCGACGGTGTATTTTCCATGGACGGCATCATCGCCAATCTAAAGGGCGTTTGCGATCTCGCCGAGAAATACGACGCGATGGTGATGGTCGACGACAGCCATGCGGTCGGCTTCGTCGGCAAGAACGGCCGCGGCTCGGCCGAGCATTGCGGCGTCGAGGGCAGGGTGGACATCATCACCGGCACGCTCGGCAAGGCATTGGGCGGCGCATCTGGCGGCTACACATCGGGCAAGAGCCAAGTGGTCGACTGGCTGCGCCAGCGCTCGCGGCCCTATCTGTTTTCCAACACGCTGATGCCGGCGATCGCAGGCGCCTCGATCCGGGTTTTCGAACTGATCGGCAATGGCGACGCGCTGCGTCAGCGCCTCTATGCCAATGCGGCGCGCTTCCGGTCTGAAATGGGTAAGCTCGGCTTCACGTTGGCAGGCGCCGACCATCCAATCATCCCCGTCATGCTGGGCGATGCGACACTGGCGCAAGAAATGGCGGCGCGCATGCTGAAGCGCGGCATCTATGTCATCGGCTTCTCGTTTCCGGTGGTGCCGAAGGGCCAGGCGCGCATCCGCACGCAAATGTCGGCCGCCCATTCCAGCGCCGACATCGACCGCGCGGTCGAGGCGTTCGGCGCGGTCGGGCGCGAACTCGGTGTGATTTCCTGAACGGCCGGAACTGAAAAGCGATTCCGGATCAAGAGATTCAAGGGACAAAAGAATGTCGAACATGATGAAGGCGCTGGTCAAGGCCAAGGCCGAGCCGGGCATCTGGATGGAAGAGGTGCCGGTGCCGGAAATCGGCCCGAACGACGTTCTGATCAAAATCAAGAAGACCGCGATCTGCGGCACCGACGTCCACATCTACAATTGGGACCAGTGGGCGCAAAAGACCGTGCCGGTGCCGATGGTGACCGGTCACGAATTCGTCGGCACGGTCGCCGACTTCGGCGCGGCGGTGACCGAGTACAAGGTCGGCCAGCGCGTTTCGGGTGAAGGCCACATCGTCTGCGGCCATTGCCGCAACTGCCGGGCGGGCAGGGGGCATCTGTGCCGCAACACACTCGGCGTCGGTGTCAACCGGCCGGGCGCCTTCGGCGAGTATCTGGCAATCCCTCAGCACAATGTCGTGCCGATCCCCGACGACGTGCCCGACGAGATCGCCGCGATCTTCGATCCGCTCGGCAATGCGGTTCACACCGCATTGTCCTTCGATCTCGTAGGCGAGGACGTTCTGGTCACCGGCGCCGGGCCGATCGGTATTATGGGTGCGCTGGTGGCGCAGTGCGTCGGCGCGCGAAAAGTGGTCATCACCGACCTCAACCCGGTGCGGCTGGCGCTGGCGAAAAAGCTCGGCGTCCAGCATGTGGTCGACGCATCGAAGGAAAAGCTGCGCGACATCATGCCAGCTCTCGGCATGACCGAAGGTTTTGACGTCGGCCTCGAAATGTCGGGTGCGGCGCCCGCCTTCCGCGACATGATCGACACCATGAACAATGGTGGCAAGATCGCCATTTTGGGCATTGCGTCGACCGGCTTCGAGATCGACTGGAACAAGGTCATCTTCAAGATGCTGCATCTCAAGGGCATCTATGGCCGCGAGATGTTCGAGACCTGGTACAAGATGATTGCGCTGGTGCAGGGTCCGCTCGACGTCAGCGGGTTGATCACCCACCGCATCGGCATCGACGACTTCCAGACCGGGTTCGATGCGATGCGCAGCGGCAATTCGGGCAAGGTGGTGATGGACTGGTAGGCCAGCCATCTTCCGTCACCTGAATCGGGCGAAAAGCCTGAGGTTCCCCCGGTCATGCGTTCCTACACGCAGGATTTCCGTTCCGGTTTGAAGACATGTGGATAATCGTGCTCGTCGAGGATATCGAGGAACGCGTCCAATCCCTTTGTCTTGATGAAGTCCAACTCCATGCCGGAGATCAAATGGACGCAAAGGATCGCGACGTCATCGTTGTCGATGGTGAGCCCCTCCGCAATACGCTTGTCCGGCGCAATGATGGGCGTCAAGAACAGGAAAGTTCTGAATTCCGATCCCGACACAGGCGGCCATGGCATCGCAATGCGGTGGCCAAAGCCCAACCATGTATCGTCTATGAAGGGATACTCTGCCAGCCACCTTAGATTGCTCAGGATGTTCGTTTCAGGCTCGCGAACGTACCACATCAACTCAGCCCGTCGCTTGATGTCCTCGCCAGCGTTTGAAGGGACAGCCAAGCGCCGATCGCTCATGCCATTGGTCAGGAGTACAAAGCCGCCGCCCGCAGGATCGATGAGCGAGAAGTCTCGGCGAAACGCGAGAATCTCGACGCTGTCAGGCCCGTTGCCCGGGAAGATACGGTCGGGCTCACCAAGCTCTTCGATGTAGACCGATCGCCTGTGCAGGTTGTTGGAGCCACCGGATGCGGGCGGTTCACCGGCGAGAGATATCTTCGGAAGCCGAGCCATCTTCCATCCGCTCCTAATCTCAGTTTTTTCGTTCAATGTGATTAGCACCAACTTCGGCTTGTCCCAACCGGGCCTCCAGCGCCGCCACACCGCTAATAATCGCTGTCCGTTCCTCAGCGCTTAGCCTCGCCAGCAACTCCCGTTCGAACGCCTTCGCCAGCGGCACCATCTCGCGATAGGCGGCCAGCCCCGCTTTCGTCAGCGTCAAATGCTCGACGCGACGGTCGTTCTCGTCCGCTGTTCGCACCAGCCAGCGTCGCCGTTCAAGTTCTGCGACGGCGCGCGAAACCTTGGTCTTGTGCATGGCCGACTGCTCGCCAAGCTCCGTAGCGGTCATCGTGCCGTGCTGCCCGAGCCCGGCCAACGTGCGCCACTCCGGGCGCGTGAGGCCGTGACGGTCCTTGTAGACTCGCGAGAATTCGCGGCTGACGGCATCGGCGAGACGATAGAGCCGGTAGGGCAGGAAGCTTTCGAGTTCCAGGGTTTCCGGTTCCATGTTCGGCGTCCGCGCAGCATGCATTGCTGGTTGATGGTTACATTTTCAATGGTTACAAATGAAACCAGTTTGGTCAATCCAGAGCTGCCGCGTCCTCGTGGACGCGCAGAGGCCGCTCTGGCACTGTGGATTCGGGAGGAAACCATGGCCTTTTCCTACATGCCGGGGTTCGGCAACGACTTCGAAACCGAAACCCTGCCAGGTTCGCTGCCGCAAGGGCGGAATTCGCCGCAGCGACCGGCCTACGGCCTTTATGCCGAGCAATTGTCCGGCTCGCCCTTCACCGCTCCGCGCGGCACCAATGAGCGTTCCTGGCTCTATCGCATCAGGCCGAGCGTCAGGCACACCGGCCGCTTCAAGCCGGCGAGTTATCCGCTGTGGAAGAGCGCGCCCAATCTCGGCGATCACGAGCTGGCGCTTGGTCAATATCGCTGGAATCCGGTGCCAATGCCGAAGGAGCCGACCGACTTCATCGCCGGCATGCGCTCGATCACCACCGCCGGCGACGTGCTCGGCCAGACCGGCATGGCCGCCCATGTCTATGTTGCCAACCGTTCGATGGTCGACGATCATTTCTTCAACGCCGATGGTGAGTTGCTGGTCGTGCCGCAGATCGGCAGCCTACGCCTCGTTACCGAGATGGGCGTCATCGAATTGCGACCGGGCGAGATCGCGGTGCTGCCGCGCGGCCTCGTGTTCAAGGTCGAACTGGTCGATGAAACAGTGCGCGGCTATGTCTGCGAGAATTACGGCGCCAAGCTGACGCTGCCGGATCGTGGCCCGATCGGCGCCAATTGCCTGGCCAATCCGCGCGATTTCAAGACGCCTTGCGCCTGGTTCGAGGAGAAGGAAACGCCCTGCCGGCTGATCGTGAAATGGTGCGGGCAGTTTCATGTCACCGAACTCGATCATTCGCCGCTGGATGTGGTGGCGTGGCACGGCAATTATTCGCCCTATAAGTATGATCTTGCAACGTTTTCGCCGGTCGGCGCGATCCTGTTCGACCATCCCGATCCGTCGATCTTCACGGTGCTGACCGCGCCGAGCGGCGAGGAGGGCACCGCCAACATCGACTTCGTCATCTTCCCGCCGCGCTGGCTGGTGGCCGAAAACACGTTCCGCCCGCCTTGGTACCACCGCAACATCATGAGCGAGTTCATGGGCCTGATCCATGGCCAGTACGACGCCAAGGAGGAGGGGTTCGTTCCCGGCGGCATCAGCCTGCACAATCTGATGCTGGCCCACGGGCCTGACGCATCTGGCTTCGAAAAGGCCTCGCGCGCCGAGCTGAAACCGGTCAAGCTCGACAACACCATGGCCTTCATGTTCGAGACGCGATTCCCGCAGATGCTGACCCGCTACGCCGCCGAGGTTGAAACCCGGCAGGACAACTACATCGACTGCTGGGCCGATCTGAAGAAGCGCTTCAACGGCACGCCCGAGGGCGACTGGTCTTGAGCGCTGATCCAACGCGGCTGGTGCTGCTGGGCTCGAAAGGCGGCCCGGCGCTCCGGCCGGGCGGGCCGTGGCCGAGTTCATCGCTGCTGGAGATCGGCGGCCGCACCATCGTCGTCGATTGCGGGCTTGGCGTGACGCGTGGGCTGGCCGACGCCGGCACCAGCCTGAAGACGCTGGATCTGATCTTCATCACGCATCTGCATTCCGACCATGTGCTGGAACTCGGTCCGCTGATCCACACCGCCTGGACGGCGGGTCTGGCGACACCGGTCACTGTGTTCGGCCCGCCCGGCACCGGCCATTACTGGCAGCGCTTTTGCCAGGCGATGGAATTCGACATCGAGATACGCATCGCCGACGAAGGCCGGCCGGATATTCTCGACATGGTTTCGATCGTCGAGTTCGGCGAAGGCCGGGTGATGGAGGAGCGCGGCCTGAAGGTTTCAGCGCTGCGCGTCGACCACCCGCCGGTGACCGACTGCTTTGCGCTGCGTTTCGAGCATGCCGGACAATGCGTCGTGTTCTCCGCCGATACGGCATTCTTTCCGCCATTGGCCGATTTTGCCAAAGGCGCCGCCATCCTCGTCCATGAAGCAATGCTGGAAGAAGGCATCGAGCGGCTCGTCGCGAAAACCGGCAACGGCGCGCGGCTCAGAGAACATCTGCTCGCCAGTCACAGTTTTGCCGGGGAGGCGGGGCGCATCGCGACCAACGCCGGGGTCGGGCGACTGGTGCTCAACCACCTCATTCCGGCCGACGATCCCGAGATCGACGAGGCCGACTGGATCGCCGCCGTCAGGAAAACATGGGCGGGTGACTTGACGATCGCCCGCGACGGCCTTGTTGTGGCGTTAGGCGGCACCAAAGCCGCATCAGGAGAGGAAACCGCATGAAGCTTGCCACATTGAAGGACGGGTCGCGCGATGGGAAACTCGTCGTCGTCTCGCGCGACCTGACGCGGTTCACCGACGCCTCGTTTCTGGTGCCGACGCTGCAGGCGGCACTCGACGACTGGAGCCGGATCGCGCCGCATCTGGCCGCCATGGCGGAATCGCTGGAGAACAATGCGGTGCCGTCAGCGCGCTTTCACGAGCATGACGCCCATTCGCCGCTGCCGCGCGCCTATCAATGGGCAGATGGCTCGGCCTATGTGAATCATGTCGAGTTGGTGCGGAAGGCGCGTGGCGCCGAGATGCCGGCAAGCTTCTGGACCGATCCGCTGATCTATCAGGGTGGTTCCGACAGTTTCATAGCGCCACGTGATCCGATCCGGGCGACCGACGAGGCTTTTGGCGTCGACATGGAAGGGGAGATCGCCGTCATCGTCGATGATGTCCCGATTGGAGCAAGCCTGGATGAGACGCGGGCGGCGATCCGGCTGGTCATGCTGGTCAATGACGTCACGCTGCGCTCCCTAACTGCGCCAGAGCTAGCCAAGGGCTTCGGCTTCTTCCAATCAAAGCCGTCCTCGGCTTTTTCGCCCGTCGCGGTCACGCCGGACGAACTGGGCGAGGCCTGGGATGGCGGCAAGGTCAGCCTGCCGCTGCTGGTCGATCTCAACAGCAAGCCGTTTGGCCGGGCGAACGCCGGCGTGGACATGACCTTCGATTTTCCGGCGCTGATCGCGCATGCCGCGAAAACCCGGCCGCTGGCCGCCGGCACGATCATCGGTTCGGGCACGGTCTCCAACAAGCTCGACAGCGGCCCGGGCAAGCCTGTCTCGGTAAGGGGCGCCGGCTATTCCTGCATTGCCGAGTTGCGTATGATCGAGACCATCGAGGCTGGCGCGCCGAAAACGCCATTCCTTCGCTTTGGCGACACTGTGCGCATCGAGATGAAGGACAAGGCCGGCCATTCGATCTTCGGCGCGATCGAGCAGAAGGTCGAGAAATACGAGAGCTAGGACAATGACAGGCACGTCTTTCTATATGCTGTGCGGTGTCTGGGCCCCGGTCATGCTGGCGATCTTCATCCACGCGATCCGGCTGAGCTATCGCATCGAGGCGCGCTCCCCCGACCTGACCAACCGCAGCGGCTTTCCGCGCAACGCGATGATGTTCCACACCGTCACCAACATGAACGTCGCGCGGGATCAGGAGACGCAAGCCATGCGGCGGCGCATGAACCGGCTGCTGCTGATCGTTCTCGCCGGATTTGCGCTTCTCTGGGCGGGCGTGTCCTTGGTCCAGTCAGTGGAGTGAAGTCATGGACTTGCTGAACCATTTCCGCCGCATGGCAGCCAACAATCTCTGGTCGAACGACCGGCTTTATCGCGCCGTGCTGCAACTCAAACCAGGCGAATTCGAAGCCGAGCGCACCAGCTTCTTCCCATCGATCAAGGCAACGCTCAACCACATTCTGGCGGTCGATCATCTCTATCTCGATTTTCTCGAGGAGGGCGGCGTGGGTGCCGCCGCCCATGACGATTTCGTGCCCTTCGACCGAGCGCAGGCGCTGTTTGCCGCCCAAGTTGTGGCCGACCGGCGGCTGATGGCCTTTTGCGACCGTCTATCGGCCGACGATCTCGAGCGGCGCGTCATCACCGACCGGCGCGAGGACGGAAAAATACCGGAGCGCATCGGCGATCTGCTCGCCCACCTCTTCATCCACGATATCCATCATCGCGGCCAGGTGCATGCCATGCTGTCCGGCACGTCGGTGAAGCCGCCGCAGCTCGACGAGTTCTTCCTCGACTATGATCTGAAGCTGAGGAGAGCGGAGGTCGAGCGGTTGAACCTGGAATGATCAAACCAACGCAACGTCATAGGCTGAAAAATGCCGATCCGCAGTGACCAACGTCAGGCCTTCAATTTGAGCCTGTGCGATGAGCAGACGGTCGAAAGGATCGCGGTGATGGAGCGGCAAATGCTCAAGCCTCGCCGCGTGTAGTTCATTCACACTGAGGATCGGAATGCCGTTCGATCGCAAGATTTCCACTATGTTGCCTGTCAGCGTGACTTTGCCGAGCGATTTCTTGATGGCGATCTCTGCTACCGAGACGGCGCTGACGACCACATCCTCGCCCGCAAGAAAGATGTCGCGATGGTGGTCCGAAAGGCGTGAGTCTGCGTTGAGTACCCAAAGCAGAATATGAGTATCCACCAGATATTGGTGGCTCATTTAGTGTACTCGTCCCATTCGGGACCGAGTTCATCAAAATCATCCGATATTCGAATTTGGCCTTTCAGGGCCCCAAAAAGGCCCTTGCTCCCGCCAGCCCGGGCGGGCGCGCTCAAGGTCGCCACCACCTCTCCATGTCGCGTCAGATGGATCTCTTCGCCGGCCTGGGCGCGTTTCACCAACTCGGAGAGTTGGGCCTTTGCTTTTGCCATCGGAACATTCATGATCAGACCTCTTATGACCAGAATTTAGGTCATAACTGGTCAAACCACAAGGCACCCTCGGCCGAACTGGCTACGCCGCCTTGCCGTCCACCTTCAGCACACCGCGCTTGATCTGGTCCTGCTCGATCGATTCGAACAAAGCGCGGAAATTGCCTTCGCCAAAACCTTCGTCGCCCTTCCTCTGGATGAATTCGAAGAAGATCGGGCCGATCACGGTTTTTGAAAAGATCTGCAGCAGGATCTTGGTCGTGCCGCCATCGACCACGCCTTCGCCATCGATCAGGATGCCGTGCTTTTTCATGCGCTCGATCGGCTCGTCATGGCCGTGCACGCGGGCATGGGACATATCATAATAGGTTTCCGGCGGACCGGGCATGAATTTTAGCCCGTTGGCGGCCAGCCTGTCGGTGGCGCCGTAAATCTCGTCCGTGCCGACGGCGATGTGCTGGATGCCTTCGCCATTATACTTCTTCAGATATTCGGCGATCTGGCTGGTCTCGTCCTTGGATTCGTTGAGCGGGATGCGGATCTTGCCGCAGGGCGAGGTGATGGCGCGGCTGACCAGCCCGGTGATCTTGCCGTCGATGTCGAAGAAATGGATCTGCTTGAAGCCGAACAGGTCGCGGTAGAAGTCCCACCATTTGTCCATGTTGCCGCGATAGACATTGTGGGTGAGGTGGTCGAGATAATAGAAGCCGACGCCTTCCGGCTTCGGGTCGCGCGCGCCCAGCCAGTTGAACTCGGCATCATAGGCCGAGCCCTTCTCGCCATAGACCTCGATGAAATAGAGCAGCGAGCCGCCGATGCCGACGATTGCCGGCACGTCGAGCGCCTTGTCGGTGCCCTCATAGGGGGTGGCGCCTTTGGCAATGGCGTGGTCGAACGCATGCTTGGCATCGACCACTCGCCAGGCCATCGAGGCCGCGCAGGGGCCGTGCTTGTCGGCGAACTTCATTGCATGCGAGCCGGACTCGGCATTGACGACATAGTTGATGTCGCCTTGTCGCCAGACGGTGATGTCCTTGGTGCGGTGCTTGGCCACCGGCACATAACCCATGCGGGTAAAAAGCTCGGCGAGCTTTTCCGGCTCGGAATGCGCGAACTCGACGAATTCGAAGCCGTCCGTTCCGGCGGGGTTGGCCTTGCTGATCTTTGCGGGCGGCGCATCGTGCGGGAAGGGACCCATGGCATTGTCCTCCAAAAAGCTTGGCGTGGCCGGAAAGGCCATTTCGGCGCTATTATAGCGCGGAGCAGCTGCATGGTGCTTGCATTCAAACGCTTGAAATGATCAGATTATGCGGGAATTGTGCATGATCGAAGGAAACTTTATGGATGACGCGCGCGTTGATCAGTTTGACCGCAAGATAATGGCTCTACTGCAGAGCGACGCGCGGCTGACCAACAACGATCTATCGGAACGGGTGAACCTGTCGGCGTCGCAATGTTCGCGCCGCCGCCAGAGGCTGGAGGAGGACGGCTATATCAGGGGCTACAGGGCTGTGCTCGACCGCGACAAGCTCGGCTTCTCGCTGGTCAACGTCATCTCGGTGACGCTTGCCACCCACAACCGCGACAATGCACAGCGGTTCGGCGAATTGGTGGCGCGGCTGCCGGAGGTGCAGGAGGCGCACGCGCTGACCGGCGAGATGGACTACATCCTGAAAGTGGTGACGCCGGACCTGAAGTCGCTGTCGGAATTCGTCAACGGCGTGCTTCTGCCGCACGAATCCGTGCAGCATGTGAAGACGGCGATCGTGCTCGAAACGCTGAAGGAAACCGGCGCGCTGCCGATTTAACCCTTCGATTGCTGGATCAGCCCATAAAGGTTGGTGCAGCGTGCGCCGGAACGGCAATAGGCGAAGATCGGGCCTTCGAGTTCGTCGAGCGCCTCGGCTTGATCCTCGACATTCTCATGCGTGATCTGGCCGCTGATGACCGGGATGTAGCGGAAAGCGAGCCCGGCGGCTTCGACCGCCGCCTTGACACTGTCCGCCGAAGGCTGGCCGGGCTGCTCGTCATCAGGTCTGTTGCAGATGACGCTCTTGAAGCCGGCGGCCTTGATGGCGACGACTTCTTCGGGTTGGATCTGGCCGGAGACCGAATAGTCCTCGCTGATCTGACGATATTCCATGATGGCGTCCTCGC
This sequence comes from Mesorhizobium mediterraneum, assembly GCF_002284565.1. Lineage (GTDB taxonomy): Bacteria > Pseudomonadota > Alphaproteobacteria > Rhizobiales > Rhizobiaceae > Mesorhizobium > Mesorhizobium mediterraneum. The sequence goes on from NZ_NPKI01000018.1 coordinate 112,773, forward strand.
AATGTTCGATGCCTGCTGGCCAGGGGCGGAGTCTTGCCGCTCCCAGGCCTGGGCGGCAATCCGCGCAGAAAGAAATCCCTCTGCGCAGATAGACATTCTCATGCGGGAAATCCAGCCGGGCTACCTACGGCGCCGTGCGTCCTTTGGATGCGCAAAGGACGCTGTAGCACTTTGTTGCCCGCACGTGCGCAAGCCCCACCGAGCGAACGGCGTCGACCGCTCAGCTTCCGAGGATCGCGCCTTTGATCTGGGCGATGTTGTTGTGCATCAGGTCGATATAGGTCGAGGCCGGGCCGTCGGGTTGCGACAGCGCGTCCGAATAGAGCGTGCCGCCAACCTTGATGCCGGTCTCGCTGGCGATCTGCTCGATCAGCCGCGCGTTGGTGATGTTCTCGATGAAGACCGCCGCCGCCTTGTCCTGCTTCACCTGGCTGACCAGCTTGGCGACGTCGGCAGCGGAAGGCTCCGACTCGGTCGACACCCCTTCGGGGGCCAGGAAGGTGAGGCCATAGGCCTTCTCGAAATAGCCGAAGGCGTCATGCGAGGTGATGACGACGCGTTTCTCTTCCGGTATGGACTGGATTGCCGCTTTCACTTCGCCTTCGACCGCATCAAGCTTCGCTGTGTATGCGGCGGCATTGACCTTGTAGCTGTCGCAACCCTCAGCGTCGACCGTGCAGAAGGCATCGGCGATGTTTTTCACATAGATCTTGGCATTGGCGATCGACTGGAAGGCATGTGGATCGGTGTCTGCACCTTCAGCGGCGTCGGCATCGGCGAATTCGGGTTTGAAGTTGATCGGCGTGACGTCCTTGGTCAGAACGGCGATTGTCGCCTTGGTGGCGCTGGCGTCGACCAGGCGCTGCAGAAAGCCTTCGAAATGCAGGCCGTTGACCAGCACCACGTCCGCCCCAGCCATTGCCACCGCGTCCGCCGGGCTCGGCTCGTAGACATGGGCATCGCCATCCGGCCCGACGATGGTGGTCAGATTGATGCGGTCGCCGCCGACATTTTTGACGAAATCGGCGATGATGGTGAAGCTGGCGACCACTTTCAATGGCTCCGCGAGAGCCGCCGATGCACCAAAGGCGGTTAATGTTATAACGCTCATTGCCAAAGCGGCGCGGATCGATTTCAGCATGGACGGATCTCCTTTGTTGGGATCAGGCGGTTCTGTGGCGGTGATGGATGATACGGGCGCGCAGGATGCCGCGCGTGCCGAACAGGATCGAGGCGAAATAGACGACGCCTGCAGACAGGATGATCGCCGGGCCGGAAGGCAGCGACACGTGATAGGACAGAAGCAGGCCGGCGACGCAGGAGGCAAAGCCGATCAGCACCGCCAGCGCGCACATCGGCTCGACGCGCATGGTCCAGAAGCGGGCGGCGGCTGCAGGCAGCATCATCAGCCCGACCGACAGCAAAGTGCCGAGCGCCTGGAAGCCGCCGACAAGGTTGAGCACGACGAGGCCGAGGAAGATGAAATGCACCGGGCTGCCCAGCCGGCTGACTGAGCGCAGGAACAGTGGATCGAGGCATTCGGCGACCAGTGCCCGCCAGAAGATGGCGAGGCTGACCAGCGTGACCACGACGATGCCGCCGATCAGTGTCAGCGCTTCATTGTTGAGTGCCAGAACGGTTCCGAACAGCACATGCATGAGATCGACGCTGGAGCCGCGGATCGACACCATCAGCACGCCGATAGCCAGAGAAATCAGGTAGAAGGCCGCCATCGAGGCGTCCTCGCGCTGGATGGTGAAGCGCGAGACGGCGCCGGCGCCGAGTGCGACGATGATGCCGGCGATCAGGCCGCCGATGGTCATCGGCAGGATCTCCAGACCATAGAACAGGAAACCGGCCGCAGCGCCCGGCAGGATAGCGTGGGCCATGGCGTCGCCGGAAAGGCTCATGCGCCGCAGCATCAGGAACACGCCGACCGGGCAGGCGCCCAGCGACAGCATCAGCGATCCGACAAGCGCCCGCTGCATGAAGGCGAAATCGGCGAACGGAGCGATGAGAAGACCGTAGAGCGTGTCCATCATGCCGCCCTCGGCCCGGAACCGTGATTATGATCGTGCTGATGGTCGTGCCCAGGGTCATGAGCGTGATCACCGTGCTCATGGTTGTCGGGCTCGCACCAGGGCGCGTTCTCCTCCCAGGCTTCGTGGAAGCGGCGCGCGCGCAACAGGTTTTCCGGCCGCAGCGTTTCCTTGGTCTCGCCCCAGGCGATCGGCTGGCGTGCCAGCAGCAGCGTCTCGGGGAAATTCTGCCGCACCAGATCCAGATCGTGGACGACGACCATGATGGTGCGCTCCTCGCCATGCCAGCGCTTGATCATCGCGATCAGATCGCCGACCGTCTTGGTGTCGACGGCGTTGAACGGCTCGTCCAGCAGGATGAGGTCGGCATCCTGCAGCAGAACGCGGGCAAATAGCGTGCGCTGCAGCTGGCCGCCCGACAGCGTGTCGATCGGGCGCTTCTCGAAGCCGCCGAGGCCGACGGCCATCAGCGCCTGGCTGACCGAATCGTGATCTTCCTTGGTATGACGGCCGAGCAGCCCGCGCCGTGGCCACAGCCCGAGCGAAACCAGGTCGACAACCCTGGCCGGAAACGAGCGGTCGAGCTCCGACTGCTGCGGCAGATAGGCGGCGCGCACGCCGGGCTCGCGGACAACCGTGCCGGCCATCGGCTTCAACACGCCGACGATACCCTTCATCAGGGTCGACTTACCCGAGCCATTGGCGCCGACGACGGCGGTCAGCGATCCCCGGCGGATCGTGCCGTCGAGATGATGGATCGCCGGATGGCTGTTGTAGCCCAGCGTCAGGTCGCGGAAGGTCAGGCAGGTTTTGGTCATGTGACGATCCGTGGGGGCACGACTGGTACGGCGGCGGCGATTGGATATGTGATGTTATTACATTAGTCAACAAGTCAATCGGGCGGAATTGCGGCGACCGAGGCAATTTGCCCTGTGCTCTTTGGCGGTTGGCTCAAGAGGATTCGCTCGTGCAACCTTGCCCCCGGCGAACCGCGACTCTAAAGAGGCGCGACCCACAAAGGAAGGAAACGTCCCATGAGCATTCGTCGCATCGATGTAGGTCCGCGCATGAGCCAGATCGTCATCCACGGCAACACCGTCTATCTGGCCGGTCAGGTCGGCCAGCCGGGCGGAAACGTCGGCGCCCAGACACGTGACATTCTGGCGGCCATCGACGAATTGCTGGCCAAGGCCGGCACCGACAAGACCAAGATCCTGCAGGCGATCATCTGGCTGGCCGACATGAGCACCTTCGCCGAGATGAACGCGGAATGGGACAAGTGGGTGCCGCAGGGCCACACCCCGGCCCGCGCTACCGGCGAGGCCAAGCTTGCCGGACCGGAATATCTGGTCGAGATCATTGTTACCGCTGCGATTTGAGGCAGAGCGCTTTACCCTCCCCCTTGAGGAGAGGGTCGGCGAGTAGTCGGAGCGAAGCGTAGATTGCGAGACGGGTGGGGTCGGTGGGTTGCACCGACCCCACCCCGCGTCACAAAGTGCCGCCATGCGGCATTTGCTCCGCGACCCTCCCCTCGAGGGGGAAGCTAGCCCTGCGAGGGCGTGAACCGTGCGACCAGCGCGTGGCTCTCGGCCGCATAGGTGAACCGGACATGGGTGACCGGGTGCTCGGCGCTCCATGTCCGTCGCTCGACCACCAGGCACGGCGCACCGGGCTCGATGTCGAGCGCGGCCGCAATGTGCCTGTCGGCGGCGACTGCGCGAATGCGGTGCTCGGCGGCACTCCACGGCACGCGGGCAATCAGCCACGGCCCGGGCGCGATGGCATGAAATTCCTCGTCGGCGGCCTCGGCCACGGCGGCCAGGTTGATCAGCCGCTGTTCGTGGGCAAACGGCCGTTTGCCGGCGAAATGCCGGCATTCCAGCGCGAGCACCGGCCCGTTGGAGTCAAGTTCCAGCAAGGCGCGATCCTCCGCGCTGCTGCGCCTTTTATGTCGCGCCACACGCTCGTAGCGATAGGGCAGGCCGAGCGCCTCGACCTCGATCCTGATATCGTGGATTTCCAGTACCGCGGCTTGTGACTGCGGCCGCCGGACAAAGCTGCCGGAGCGGCGACGGCGCTCGATCAGCCCGGCCTTGGCAAGCTGCGACAGCGCCTTGTTGACCGTCATGCGCGAACATTTGTACTCGGCCGTCAGCTCGTGCTCGAACGGAATGCGGTGGCCGGGCGCCCAGGCGCCGGACAGGATCCGTTCGCTGATGTCGGACAGGATGCGCTGATGCAGCGAGACAGACTCGCCGACGTCCACATCCACTGCCTCGATTGTGCTCATGCCGAAAGCGCCGTCATCACCTTGCGAAAACGCTCGGCAATGGCATCGCGCCTTGCATGCCTGCCGCCGCTGACCAGTTTCTTGCCATGCACCCAGGCGCAATCGACCTTGGCGCCGTTGGCGAAGATCCAGGCGTCGAGCAGCGCATCGCCCGTCTTGCCGGCCAGCGAAGGGTGCTTGCCATCGAGCGAGACGAAATCGGCTGAGGCACCAGCGGCGATCCGCGAGGGGCCAGCACCAAGGGCGGCACTGCCGCCGTCGAGCGCTGCATCGAACAGCGCGCGGCCGGTCGAGCCGCCGGCGACCGCAAGCACATTGCGGGCGTGATGGGCGAGGCGCTGCGAGTATTCAAGCTGTCGCAATTCGTCCGGCAGGCCGATCAGCACGTTGGAATCGGAGCCGATGCCGAAGCGGCCGCCATGTCGTTTGAATAAGGGTGCAGCAAAGGTGCCATCGCCGAGATTGGCCTCGGTGATTGGGCAGAGACCGGCGATTGCCCCGCTTTTCGCCATGCCAATCGTTTCCACATCGGTCATGTGGGTGGCATGGATCAGGCACCAGCGCTCATCGACCTTGGCGTTGGCGAGCAGCCATTCGACCGGTCGCGCCCCCGACCAGGCAAGGCAGTCCTCGACCTCCTTCACTTGCTCGGCGATATGGATGTGGATCGGTCCGCCGGGCACCATTGCCGCGATGTTTTCCAATTCTTCCGGTGTCACGGCGCGCAGACTGTGTGGTGCGACGCCAACGACGCCTTGATTCAAGGCGCGAACGGATTCGCGGCATTTCTCAACAAGCCGCGAGAACCGATTCACATCGTTGATGAATCGCCGCTGGCCTTCATTCGGCGTAGCGCCGCCGAAAGAGGAATGCGCATAGAACACCGGCAGCAGCGTCAGCCCAATGCCGGTGTCAGCAGCAGCGGAAGTGATGCGTTCGGCCATTTCGGCGATGTTGGCATAGGGCTGGCCGTCACGATCGTGGTGGAGATAGTGAAACTCGCCGACGCGCGAAAAGCCGGCCTCCAGCATCTCGACATAGAGCTGCGCGGCGACCGCCTCGACCTGATCCGGCGTCATCGACAGCGCGAAACGATACATCACCTCGCGCCAGCTCCAGAAACTGTCGGCTGAAGGGCCACGCAGCTCGGCAAGGCCGGCCATGCCGCGCTGAAAGGCGTGGCTATGCAGGTTCGGCATGCCTGGCAGCAGGATGGCATGGCGTTCGTCGCCGGGCCGAGATGTGGTGTTCGGCTCGACCGTGGCGATGCGGCCATCACTGACGATGATCCGGGCATTGGAATGCCAGCCGTCGGGCAGAAGCACCTGTTCTGCAAAGATCGCCGTCACGTTTTTCTCCAAAATCCCATTTGGCAGTATGATCATAGCACTTGCAGCGCCTTTCAATATGTATATACATAATCGCCATCGATTGAAACGGAAAAGATCATGGCTGGAGAGAGCAAAAGCCGGGCAGGGGAGGTTCGCCTCTGGCGCAATGCGCGTCTGGCGACCATGGTTGAAAGTGCTACCGGACTGGGCATCGTCGAACACGGCGCGATCGCAGCACGCGATGGCCTGATCGTCTATGCCGGCCCGGAGGCCGACATGCCGGCAGCACTTTTCCAAGACTCCGAGATTGTCGATTGCGAAGGCCGCTGGATCACGCCCGGCCTGATCGATTGCCACACCCATCTGGTCCATGCCGGCAACCGCGCCAACGAATTCGAGATGCGTCTGGCCGGCGCCACCTATGAAGAGGTCACCAAGGCCGGTGGCGGCATCGTCTCGTCGGTCAGGGCGCTGCGCGCTGCCAGGGAGGACGAGCTGGTCGCCCAGTCGCTGCCGCGCCTCGATGCGCTGATCGCCGAAGGCGTCACCACCATCGAGATCAAATCGGGCTATGGCCTCGATCTCGAAAACGAGAAGAAATCGCTGCGCGCCGCGCGGCTCCTGGGCGAACATCGTCCGGTAACGGTGAGGACGAGCTTCCTCGGCGCCCATGCCCTGCCGCCCGAAGCGAAAGGCGACAAGGAAGCTTTTATCGATCTGGTCGCAAAGGAGATTTTGCCGGCGGTTGCTGCCGAGGGCCTGGCCGACGCGGTCGATGGTTTTTGCGAAGGCATTGCCTTTTCGCCCGAGCAGATTTCTCGTGTGTTCGACGCGGCGAAAGCAGCAGGCCTGCCGGTCAAGCTCCATGCCGACCAGCTGTCCAATCTGCACGGCGCCGAACTCGCGGCACGCTATGGCGCCCTGTCGGCCGACCACCTCGAATACACCGACGACGCGGGTGCGGCGGCGATGGCGAAGGTAGGAACCGTGGCGACGATCCTGCCCGGCGCCTATTATTTCATACGTGAGACCAAGAAGCCGCCGATCGGTCTGTTTCGCCAGCACGGCGTCAGGATGGCGGTCGCCACTGATTGCAATCCCGGCACCTCGCCGCTGACTTCGCTGCTGCTGACCATGAACATGGCGGCGACTTTATTTGGCCTGACCGTCGACGAATGCCTGGCCGGTGTCACCCGTGAGGCCGCCCGCGCGCTCGGACTTCTCGGACAAACCGGCACGCTGGAGGTCGGAAAATCGGCCGACCTGGCGATCTGGGATATTGGGCGCCCGGCCGAGCTCGTCTACCGCATGGGCTTCAACCCGCTGCATGCCCGCATCTGGAGAGGACAATGAGCCAACTCAAACTCAAGCCGGGCAACACAACCCTGGCCGACTGGCGCGAAATCTATCGTGGCGCCGTGCCGAAGCTAGACGCTGCCTGCCGACCGAAGATCAAGGCCAGCGCCGAAGCGGTTGCGCGGATCGTCGCCAAGGGTGAGCCGGTGTATGGCATCAACACCGGTTTCGGCAAATTGGCCAGCGTCCGCATTCCCGCCGCCGACCTCGAGACCCTTCAGCGCAACATCGTGCTGTCGCATGCCGCCGGTGTCGGCGAGCCGATGCCGGTTGCTGTTTGCCGGCTGATGATGGCGCTGAAGCTGGCCAGCCTGGCCCAGGGTGCCTCGGGCGTGCGGCCGCAGACTGTCGAACTGTTGGAAGCGATGCTGGCCAATGACGTCATTCCGGTGGTTCCGGCGCAAGGCTCCGTCGGCGCCTCCGGCGATCTCGCGCCGCTGTCGCACATGACGGCTGTCATGATCGGCGTCGGCGAGTGTTTCACCCCGCATGGCCGCTTCCCGGCCAAGGTCGCTTTCGTCTCGCACGGACTGGAGCCGGTGACACTCGCCGCCAAGGAAGGCCTGGCGCTGCTCAACGGCACGCAGTTCTCGACTGCCTATGCGCTGGCCGCCCTGTTCGATGCCGAAGTTCTCTATCAATCGGCGCTGGTTGCCGGCGCGCTGTCGACCGATGCTGCGAAAGGCTCCGACGCCCCATTCGATCCACGCATCCATCTCTTGAGAAAGCATCCTGGCCAGATCGAGACGGCGGAAGCGCTGCGCAATTTGATGGCCGGCAGTGCCATCCGTGAATCGCACCGGCTCGGCGACGAGCGCGTGCAGGATCCGTACTGCCTGCGGTGCCAGCCTCAGGTAATGGGTGCTGCGCTTAGCGTGCTGCGCCAGGCCGCCGACACGCTGGGCACCGAGGCCAACGGCGTCACCGACAATCCGCTGATCTTCGCCGAGGACGACACCGCACTTTCCGGCGGCAATTTCCACGCCGAGCCGGTGGCCTTCGCCGCCGACATGATCGCGCTCGCCGTCTGCGAGATCGGCTCGCTGTCGGAACGTCGCATTGCCATGCTGGTCGATCCGGCACTGTCGGGCATGCCGGCCTTCCTGACGCCGAGGCCCGGTTTGAATTCCGGCTTCATGATCCCGCAGGTGACGGCGGCAGCACTCGTCTCGGAAAACAAGCAGAAGGCCTATCCGGCTAGCGTCGATTCGATCCCGACCTCGGCCAACCAGGAAGACCACGTCTCGATGGCAGCACACGGCGCGCGCCGGCTGATCGGCATGGTCGAGAATGCGACGGCCGTCATCGGCATCGAATTGCTGGCCGCCGCGCAAGGTTGCGATTTTCATGCACCGCTGGCGTCGAGCGCAGAACTCGAGGCAGTGCGCAGGCTGGTCAGGGCTGAGGTGCCGCATCTCGACAATGACCGGCATTTTCACCCCGACATGGAAAAGGCCATCGCCATGGTGCGCAGCGGCGCGGCAGTGAAGGCGGCGGGCAAGGTGGCGCTGCCGGGAATTGCGTCATGAGAGCGCACACCTCGATAGGTCGCGATCCTTCGCGCCCCTCTCTGTCCTGCCGGACATCTCCCCCACTTGGGGGGAGATCGGATGTCACGCCGGCTTTCGCCAATCGCCAAGGTTGCAGGGTTGAGCGGGGCGCCAAAGCTGCCAATCTCCCCCCAAGTGGGGGAGATGTCCGGCAGGACAGAAGGGGGCGCCGTAGAGCTCCAACCCGCGGAGATCTCTCATGACCGCAGCCTCCTGGCTCACAGTCACTCAGGGCACGGCACCCCTGCTGGTCTCGATCCCGCACACCGGCATCGATCTCGCCGGTCTTGAGAACCGGCTGGTGTCGCCCTGGCTCGGCCGCCGCGACGCCGACTGGTGGATCGACAAGCTCTATGATTTCGCCGAAAGCCTCGGCGCGACGGTGGTGCACACGGCGATCTCGCGCACCGTCATCGACGTCAATCGCGACCCGTCGGGCGCCTCACTCTATCCCGGCCAGGCGACGACAGGTCTCTGCCCGACCGAGACCTTCGATGGCGATCCGCTCTATCGCGCCGGGGAAGAGCCGGGACCATCGGAGGTCGACGAGCGCCGCGAAAAATACTTTGTGCCTTACCATGCCGCCTTGCAGGCCGAGATCGACAGGCTGCGCGCCTTGCACCAGAAGGTCGTCCTCTATGACTGCCACTCGATCCGCTCGGTGCTGCCACGCCTGTTCGAGGGAACGCTGCCGGTGTTCAATCTCGGCACCAATGACGGCAAAAGCGCCGACCCGGCCTTGCAGGCAATGGTCGGCCAGATCCTAGCCGAAACCGGCGAGACCTTTGTCATCAACGGCCGCTTCAAGGGCGGCTGGATCACACGCCATTTCGGCCAGCCGCAAAACGGAGTTTATGCGCTGCAGATGGAGCTCTCCAACCGCGGCTATATGCGCGAGCCCGAAGGCAAGGGTGCGCCGGACAATTGGCCGGTATCCTACGATGCCGATTTTGCCGCGCCGATCCGCGTCACGCTGAAAAAGATCCTCGAAAACGCGATTGTCTGGGCACACGGCTGAACGCGCAACGCCGCATCTCATTCGAAAGGGACTGACGCCATGACCGATCCTCGCCACAACATCCGCGAAGTCCGCAGCCCGCGCGGCAGCGAGCTCAACGCCCGCTCATGGCTGACGGAAGCGCCGTTGCGCATGCTGATGAACAATCTCGATCCCGACGTCGCCGAAAACCCCAACGAACTGGTCGTCTATGGCGGCATTGGCCGAGCAGCGCGCACCTGGAACGATTTCGATCGCATCGTCGCCTCTCTGAAGACGCTTGGAGATGACGAGACGCTCCTGGTGCAGTCCGGCAAGCCGGTCGGCGTGTTTCGGACGCACACCGATGCGCCGCGCGTGCTGATCGCCAATTCGAACCTCGTGCCACACTGGGCGACCTGGGAGAAATTCAACGAACTCGATAAGAAGGGCCTGATGATGTACGGCCAGATGACGGCCGGCTCGTGGATTTACATCGGCACGCAAGGCATCGTGCAGGGCACCTACGAGACCTTCGTCGAGGCCGGCCGCCAACATTATGGCGGCAATCTCAGGGGCAAATGGATCCTGACCGGCGGGCTCGGCGGCATGGGCGGCGCCCAGCCGCTGGCCGCGGTCATGGCAGGCGCCTGCTGCCTGGCTATCGAATGCGATCCCGACCGCATCGATTTCAGGCTGCGCACCCGCTATGTCGACGAACGCGCCGACACGCTCGACGAGGCGCTGGAAAAGATCGAGCGCTGGACCAGGGCCGGCGAGGCGAAATCAGTCGGCCTGGTCGGCAACACCGCCGACATCGTGCCGGAACTGGTGCGGCGCGGCGTGCGCCCCGACTTGGTCACCGACCAGACGTCGGCGCATGATCCGCTCAACGGCTATCTGCCCAAGGGCTGGTCGCTCGCCGAATGGCGCGAGAAGCGCACCAGCGACCCGAAGGCGGTCGAAAAGGCAGCGCGCGCGTCGATGCGCGAGCATGTCGAGGCGATGGTGGCGTTCTGGAACGCCGGCGTGCCGACGCTCGACTATGGCAACAACATCCGTCAGGTGGCGAAGGAGGAAGGGCTCGAGAACGCTTTTGCTTTCCCGGGTTTCGTGCCGGCCTACATCCGACCGCTGTTTTGCCGCGGCATCGGCCCGTTCCGCTGGGCAGCCCTCTCAGGCGATCCCGAGGACATCTACAAGACCGATGCCAAGGTCCGCGAGCTGACACCTGGCAACACCCATCTGCACAACTGGCTCGACATGGCGCGCGAGCGCATCGCGTTCCAGGGTCTGCCGGCGCGCATCTGCTGGGTCGGTCTCGGCGACCGCCACCGGCTCGGCCTCGCCTTCAACGAGATGGTGGCGAAGGGCGAGCTCAAGGCGCCGGTGGTCATTGGCCGCGATCATCTCGATTCCGGCTCGGTTGCCTCGCCGAACCGCGAGACGGAATCGATGAAGGATGGCTCGGACGCCGTATCCGACTGGCCGCTGCTCAATGCGTTGCTCAACACCGCCTCCGGCGCAACCTGGGTGTCGCTGCATCATGGCGGCGGCGTCGGCATGGGCTTTTCGCAACATGCCGGCATGGTCATCGTCGCCGACGGCACACGCGAAGCGGCCAAACGCCTTGAGCGCGTGTTGTGGAACGACCCGGCGACCGGCGTCATGCGCCACGCCGATGCCGGCTATGACGTCGCCATCGACTGCGCCAGGGAGCACCAACTTAACCTGCCAGGCATCCTCGGCTGAGCCGCGCCTTGCGCATCCTCCGAGCAGCCGAATACCGGTCTATGCCCTGGAAGAACGGCGGCGGGGTGACGACGGAGATCGCCGTCTCGCCCGCAGGTGCTGCGCTCGATGATTTCGACTGGCGCGTCTCAATGGCGCGCGTCGAAAGCGGCGGGCCATTCTCCGCGTTTGCCGGAGTGGACCGAACCTTGGCCGTGCTGGAAGGTGAGGGGATTATCCTTGATATCGCCGGTCGCCCGGCGGCCACGGTGACCAAGGTTTCCGCCCCGCTTTCCTTTCCGGCCGATGTACCGACGCAAGCGGCGCTGATCGCCGGCCCGATCACCGATCTCAACGTCATGACGCGGCGCGGACGGATGACCCACACTGTCGAGCGCGTGGTGATTTCGGCCCCGACGGACATCCACTCAGCGGCCGATGCGACCCTCATCCTGTGTTTTGACGGCGAGATCACAATGGCCGGCGCGGCGCCTGTCCGCATCGGACCGCGCGACACGCTGTTGCTCAGTCCGGACGCCCTGAAACGGCGCCTGGAGCCTGCCCGAACGGCGACGCTGTTCGTGATCCGCATCGATCGCGTTGCTGCAAACGATTAACGCCTGTTTCGAAACATGATCGCAGCACCGGCGAAATATACCGTAAGCTCAAGTCCACATCACGAAAAAGCCCGAATCCTTCCGTCGATCAAGTCCCGACGGGAGCGAAGGGGTGAACGTCTGAAAGTTGTGGTGCGAAAACAAACTTTCGGCCCGTGTTTCGATGCAACCAATTGCATTTGAATCGGTTTTAGGGACATTGCCGTGGCGGTGACGCCGCTATGCGTCCCCCATACGGAATTTTCAATGAATATCCAGACGAACCCCACCCAAATGGAAAAGACGAGCGCGAGCTTCCCGGCCATCACCGAAGAGCCGATACGCTCCAATTTCCTGCCGGAAGAGCGCCTGCGCACGCTGGGTACAAGCCTCGCCGAGGGTGACGTCAAGGATCTGTTCGGCCTGGAGCCGTTCGATTTCCAGCCACGCGTCCGCGACAGCGCCAGCAAGATCCTCGAAGTCTACCGCTCGACCAATGCCGCGCAGGCGAGGGGCGAGACGATCACGCCGGCGGCGCAATGGTTGCTCGACAACAACTATCTGGTCGAGGAAACCATCTTCCAGGTCAAACGCGACCTGCCGCGCCGTTTCTATCGGCAGTTGCCGACCCTGAAGCTGTCCGACGGCGCCAGCGTGCCGCGCGCCCTTGCGCTGGCCTGGACGTACGTCGCCCATTCGGACAGTTCCGTCTCGGCGACCATGTTCAAGGCGATCGTCGAAGGCTTTCAGTCCGTCGAGCCGCTGAAAATCGGCGAACTCTGGGCGCTGCCATCGCTGCTGCGCTTCGTTCTGATCGAAAATCTTCGCCGGATCGCGGTCCGGGTCAATCGTACCCGGCAGATGCGCCAGATTGCCAACGAGGTTGCCGATCGCGTGCTGGCGATCGACGACAACGCCGACCGTCAGGCGATCCTGTCGAACTACGTAGCCCATGCGCAGGACACCACCTTCGCCACCCAACTGCTCTACCGCCTGCGCGACGGGTCGCAGAATGCCGGCAGGGCGCTGGAATGGCTGGAGGGCGAGCTTGAAGAGTCCGGCTCCGATGCCGAGGAAATCATCATCAGCGAGCATCGCACGCTGTCTGGTGGCAATGTAACCACCGGTAACATCATCCGCGGCCTCAGACTCATCAACGATATCGACTGGACGGTTTGGTTCGAAGGCGTCAGCCGCATCGACACCTTGCTGCGCGAGCGCACCGATTTCGCCGCGCTCGATTTCTTCTCGCGCGACCAGTACCGGACCGCGATCGAGGAATTGGCGCGCCGCTCCGATCGTTCCGAATTCCGCGTCGCCGAAAAGGCGATCGAACTTGCCGGCCACGCCGCTGTCGCCGATACTTCCGGCACCGGTCCGACCGCTCACACCGACGTCGGGTTCTTCCTGGTCGGCCCGCGCCGGCTGGAACTGGAAAAGGCGATCGGCTATCGGCCGACCGTCAGCGTCACGACCAAACGGGCGTTCCGCAAAACCGGATGGTTGGGCATTGTCGTGCCGGTGTTCGCGCTGACCGTCCTGCTTCTGCTCGTCTCCGGCAATGCCCTTGCCAATCTCGGCCTGTCCGTGCCGTCGATCGCCTTGATGCTGGCGCTGTTTGCCGTGCCGGCCAGCGAAGGCGCGCTTGCCTTCTTCAACACTGTCGTATCGTTGTTCCTCAAGCCGACGCGCCTCGTCGGCTACGACTACAGACGCGGCATGCCGCCCGAGGCGCGCACGCTGGTGGTGGTGCCGTCGCTGATCGGCTCGCGCGACGACGTCGAGGAAAACATCCGCAACATCGAAGTGCATCACCTGGCCAACACGGCGGACGAAATCCATTTCGCTCTGCTTTCTGACTGGCCGGACTCGAAGACCGAAATCGATGCCGCGGATATTGAGATCCTCCAATATGCTCGCGACGAGATCGCGCGGTTGAACGCCCGCTATCCCAGCGAAGGCGCGCCGCGTTTCTACGTCCTGCACCGCCGGCGGCTCTACAATGAATCCCAGGGCGCCTGGATGGGCTGGGAACGCAAGCGCGGCAAGCTGCACGAACTGAATCTTCTGCTGCGCGGTGACAGCGACACCACCTTCCTGCCGCTGGATGTGCCGTTGCCGGAAAACGTCATCCATGTGATGACGTTGGACGCCGACACACGCACCACCCGCGATGCCGTCGCCAGTTTGGTTGGCAAGCTTTGCCATCCGCTCAACCGCCCGCATTTCGATGTCACAAAGCGCCTTGTCACCGTCGGCTACACCATCCTGCAGCCGCGCATCACCGCATCATTGACCAGCGGCGACGACGCATCCTTCTTCCAGCGGGTCTTTTCCGCCAATCGCGGCCTCGATCCTTACGTCTTTGCCGTCTCGGACATCTACCAGGATGTCTTCGGCGACGGCTCCTTCACCGGCAAGGGCCTCTATCATGTCGACGCCTTCGAAGCGGCGCTGAAGGGCCGCATCGACGAAAACACCATCCTCAGCCACGATCTGCTCGAAGGGGCATTGGCCCGCGCGGCGCTGGTCACGGACGTCGAACTGGTCGAGGACTATCCGACCCGCTATTCGGTCGACGCATCGCGCCACCATCGTTGGGCACGCGGCGACTGGCAGCTTCTGGGCTTTCTTCTCGATCCGAGCTCTGGCGTGCCGGCGCTGTCGCGCTGGAAGATGGTCGACAATCTGCGCCGCTCGCTGACGCCGATCTTCTGGGTGATGGCGGCGATCGCCGGCTGGACGCTGCTGCCCTTCACACAGGCCGCGCAATGGCAGGCGCTGCTGATCCTCACATTGTTCATGGCGCCAACGTTCGACATCATCCACGCCATCCTGCCGAAAAGCGGCGACCAGACACCGCGCGGCCATTTCTCGGCACTGGCACGCGATGTTGTCTTCGGCACCGCCCTGGTGGCTCTGAAGATCGTGCTGATGGCGCATCTGGCCTGGATGATGGGCGACGCTATCATTCGCACGCTCTACCGCTTGTTCGTCAGTCGGCAGAACCTGCTCGAATGGCGCACGGCCTCGCAGGCGCACAAGAACGGCGACAATGATCTCGGCTCCTACTACGGCATGATGTATGGCGCGGTGATTATCGGCGTCGTCGGCCTTGCAATTCCCGTTCTGGCCGATTCCACCGGAGCTTTCGTCGCTTTCTTCTTCGCGCTGTTCTGGATCGGCTCGCCGGCCTTCGCCTTCTGGATCAGCCGCTCGGCCGAAACCGAGGATCGCTTGCGCATATCGGCGGCCGACATCCATGCGCTGCGCACGGTCGCGCGGCGCACATGGCACTATTTCGAGACTTTCGTGACGGCCGAGCATCACAATCTGCCGCCCGACAATTTCCAGGAAAGTCCGGCGCCCGTCGTTGCGCCCCGCACCTCGCCGACCAATATCGGGGTTTATCTCCTGTCGGTGATTTCGGCGCGCGATTTCGGCTGGATAAGCCTGTCCGACGCCACCACCCGCATCGACGCCACGATGTCGACCATCGAGAGCATGCCGCGTGAACGCGGCCATCTCTTCAACTGGTATGACACGACGACGCTGAAGCCGCTCTATCCGCTCTACATTTCCGCCGTCGATAGCGGCAATCTCGCCGGCCATCTGGTGGCGGTGGCAGCAGCCTGCGCCGAATGGGCGGAAGCGCCTGCGGTCCACCTTCAGGGCGATTTCGAAGGCATCCTCGATACGGTGACGATCCTCGACGAAAGCCTGGCGGAGTTGCCTGACGACCGCCGTCAGTTGCGGCCGTTGCGCCAACGGCTCGCCGATCGCCTCGACGGCATGCGGCGGGCGGTCGAATCGATCAAGGCACAGCCCGAGATGGCATCGATCCGCACCATCAACCTGGCCGTTCTGGCCGGCGAGATCCGCAAGCTCGCCATCGCCATCCATACCGAGGCCGCATCGACACAGAGCGACACCATCGCCGACTGGGCGGCAAGGCTGGAAGCCACCTGCGAGGCGCATGTTCATGACGCGCATAGCGACGACAATGCCGTCGAAGCCTTGCGGGCCAAGCTTCTTTCGTTGCGCGAGCGCACGCGCCGCTTCGCCTTCGAGATGGATTTCTCCTTCCTCATGCGGAAGGAACGCAAGCTCCTGTCGATCGGCTACCGGGTCGAGGAGCATCAGCTCGACGAAAGCTGCTACGACCTCCTGGCTTCCGAGGCGCGGCTGACCAGCCTGTTCGCCATCGCCAAGGGCGATCTGCCGACCGAGCACTGGTTCCACCTCGGCCGGCCGATCGTCGAGATCGGGTTCAAGGGCGCGCTGATGTCCTGGTCCGGCTCGATGTTCGAGTATCTGATGCCGCCGCTGGTGATGAAGGAGCCGCAAGGCTCGATCCTCAACCAGACCAGCAAGCTTATCATCAAGCGCCAGATCCAGTACGGCCGCTCGAAGAACGTGCCCTGGGGGATTTCGGAAGCGGCCTACAACGCCCGCGACCGCGAGCTGACTTACCAGTACACCAATTTCGGCGTGCCTGGGCTCGGCCTGAAGCGAGGTCTTGGCCAGAACACGGTGATTGCGCCTTATGCGACCGTGCTGGCGGCGCAGTTCACCCCGCGTGAATCGGTGCAGAACCTGGCCAGGCTGAGGCAGCTCGGCGCCCTTGGCCGGCACGGCTTCTACGATGCGGTCGATTTCACGCCGCAGCGCGTGCCGGAGGGCACCGATCATGTCGTCGTGCTGAACTACATGGCCCACCATTCCGGCATGTCGATCGCCGCCGTTGCCGACGCCATCTTCGAAGGACGCCTGCGCGATCGCTTCCACAGCGATCCGGTGATCGAGTCGGCCGAGTTGCTGCTGCAGGAAAGGGCGCCGCGCGACATCCCGACCGCCACCGTCAGGACCGAGGCCGACGAACGGTCGAAGGACGAAACGGAAGTCGAGAGCCCCGATACGCGCATCGTGCTCAACCCGCTCAAGGCGCTGCGTTCGACCAGCGTCATGTCCAATGGCCGCTACTCGGTCATGGTCACCGCGACCGGCTCTGGCTATAGCCGCTGGGGCGAGCTTGCGATCACGCGCTGGCAGCCGGACCCGACCGAGGATCGGCTTGGCTCTTATATCTTCCTGCGCGACGCCGGCACCGGCGACTGGTGGTCGGCCACCGCCGAGCCGAAGCGTGCCACCGGCGAAGAGGTGCAGACGCTTTTTTCGGATGACAAGGCGAGCTTTGTCAAATCGGTGGGATCACTGCGTTCGGAGGTCGAATGCATCGTCATCTCGGAAGGAAACGGCGAAGGCCGGCGGGTGACGCTTTACAATGACGGCCCGGTCGACCGGCATATCGAGGTGACCTCCTTTGCCGAACTGGTGCTGGGCTCAGAGGCATCCGATAACGCGCATCCGGCCTTCTCGAAAATGTTCGTGGAAACCGAGATCGCTGCGAATAACGGGGCGATCTTCGCCACAAGACGCAAGCGGGAAACGGACGAGCCTGACGTCACCCTGGCGCATTTCGTCACCGACCCGTCTGGGTCGACGCGCGACGCCGAGGCCGAAACCGACCGGCGCGCCTTCATCGGCCGCGGCCGCACCATCGTCGAGGCTGCCGCCTTCGATCTCGGCGCCAAGCTTGGCGGCCATTCTGGCTTCACGCTGGATCCGGTCGCAGCGCTTCGCCGACAGGTGCGCGTGCCGGCCAACAAGAAGATCTCGCTGACCTTCTGGACTGCCGTTGGCGCCAACCGTGCCGAACTCGAAGACGCCATTGCGCGGCTCGATCATCCGGAAGCCTTCGCCCGCCAGGCGATGCTCGCCTGGACCCGCTCGCAGGTGCAGACCCGTCATCTCGGTCTCAGCCTTGCCGATGCCGCCAATGTGCAGAATCTGGCGCGCTATCTGATCTATCCTGATCCGTTCCTGCGCCTTCCGGCCGAATCGATCGCTTCCGGGCTCGGTAAGCAGTCCGGCCTGTGGCCGACCAGCATATCCGGCGATTTTCCGATTTTCCTGGTCAGGATCGGCGATGTCGCCGACCTCGAAATCGTCGCCCAGGCGCTCCGCTTCCAGGAATATATGCGCGCCCGCGGCATGATGATCGACTTTGTCGTCGTCAACGAGCAGGCTTCATCCTACGTGCAGGACCTGCAACGGGCGGTCGAGACGCTGTGCGAAAACAGCCGCCTGCGCGGCAAGGAGCTTGGACCCCGCCAGCACATCTTCGCGGTGCGCCGCGACCTGATGGACGAGACGACCTACAAGACGCTGCTCGCCGTCGCCCGCGTCGTCCTGCACACGCGCAACGGCACCATCTTCGATCAAATCGAGCGCGCCGAGGCCGCTGCGCTGCAAGCGCGGGACGCCTTGCAACCGGCGGATGCAGCAGCGCTTCGTGAACCGTCTTCGCCGGCCCCGCAGGCGTGGGCTGCCCAAGCCTCGATCGAAGGCCGTGCCGACGGCAGCGGGCTCAGCCAGTGGAACGGTTTTGGCGGTTTCGAGGGCGACGGACGCCACTATGTCGTGCGCCTTGCAGGGCGGCTCACGACGCCGCAGCCCTGGATCAACGTCATTTCCAACACCTCGTTCGGTTTCCATGTTTCGGCTGAAGGCGCTGCATTCACCTGGAGCCGAAACAGCCGCGATTATCAACTGACGCCGTGGGCGAACGACCCGGTCACCAACCGGCCCGGCGAGGGCATCTATATTTACGATCATGCCAGCGGCCGGGCGTTCTCGCCGTTGGCCGCCGTGGTGCGCGATCCTGCCATGACCTACGAAACATGGCACGGGCAGGGTTTTTCGACCTTCCGTTCGACGCGCGGGCCGCTGTCGATGGATCTTACCCATGTGGTCGATCCTGTCGATCCGGTGAAAGTCTCCCGATTGCGAATCCAGAATTCCGGTTCGGTGCCGGCGCGCCTGCGCGTCTATGCCTATGCGGAATGGGTCCTTGGCAGCCATCGTTCGCGCACGGCGGCGACCATCGTTCCGTCCAGGGATGCTGAGACGGGCGCGTTGCTGGCGCAAAATCCCTACGGACTCGACTTCAGCGAGCGGGTCGCCTTCCTGGCCGCCGACAGCGCGGCTCATTCGGTGACGGCCGACCGCGGTGAGTTCATCGGCCGGCACGGCACCAGCGAACTTCCGCATGCCGTGCTCAACGGCGCCAGCCTATCGGGCCGCGTCGAGGCCGGCGATGATCCTTGTGCTGCAATTGCGCGCGACATCGACATCCCTGCCGGCGGCGACGTGACGCTGCTCTGGCTGCTCGGCGATGCAGCTTCTGCCGAGGAAGCCAGCGCCCTGGTGCAGCACCATAGCAGCAAAGATTTCGATCAGCGGCTGGCTGACAATGAACGCACGTGGCGAGGGTTTCTCGACACCATCCAGGTCGAGACGCCGGACAAGGCGCTCGACGCCATGGTCAACCACTGGCTGCCCTATCAGAGCCTTGCCTGCCGCATCCGCGCCCGCTCCGCCTTTTACCAGGCGAGCGGCGCCTTTGGCTTCCGTGATCAGTTGCAGGACACGCTGGCCCTGCTTGTCCATGATCCGAAACTGGCGCGCGACCAGATACTCAACGCGGCGCGGCGGCAATTCCCCGAAGGCGATGTGCAGCACTGGTGGCTGCCGCGCACCGAGGCAGGCGTCCGCACTATGATTTCCGACGACGTGGTCTGGCTCGCCCATGCCACGGCACGCTACTTGCTGGTGACCGGCGACACCGCGATCCTCAGGGAACAATTGCCCTTCATCGACGGGCCGCCGCTGGAAGAAGGCGAGCATGATGCCTTCTTCACCCCGGAGATATCGAAGAAGACCGCTTCACTCTATGATCATTGCGCGCGTGCACTCGACCTTGCCATCAAGCGCAGCAGCCCCGCCGGACTGCCGCTGATCCTCGGTGGCGACTGGAACGACGGCATGAACCGTGTCGGCGAGCACGGCAAGGGCGAGAGCGTCTGGCTGGGCTGGTTCCTGCTGAAGACGCTGGGCGACTTTGCGCCTGTCGCCAAGTCGGAAGGCGACACCAAGCGCGCGCAAGCCTGGACAAAACACGCCGACGTGCTGAAGCGAGCGCTGGAAAGCACGGCCTGGGATGGTGAATGGTATCGTCGTGGCAGCTTCGACGACGGCACGCCGCTGGGGTCGCGCGGTTCACAGGAGTGCAAGATCGACTCGATTGCCCAGTCGTGGAGTGTGCTGTCGGGCGAGGGCGATCCAGCGCGGTCGACGACGGCGATGCAGCAGGCGATGAAGATGCTTGTCGACGACGAGCTCAAGATCGTCAAGCTTTTCACCCCGCCCTTCTCCAAGACGGAAAAGGACCCGGGCTACATCAAGAGCTACCCGCCGGGTGTCCGTGAAAACGGTGGCCAGTACACCCATGCGGCGTCATGGTTCGTCATTGCGCTCGCCGAAATGGGGCGCACCGATGATGCCTACCGTTGTTTCTCGATGCTCAACCCGGTCAACCACGCGCTCGACGAGGCCGCTGCCGAGCATTACCGCGTCGAGCCTTACGTGGTCGCCGCCGATGTCTATGCCGGGCAAGGCAAGGGCGGCCGCGGCGGCTGGACCTGGTATACCGGCTCGGCCGGCTGGCTTTATCGCGCGGCGGTCGAAGGCATCCTCGGCATTGAGCGCAGGGGAGCGCGCATCCAGTTCAAGCCGAAACTCCCCAGCCATTGGGAGGGTTATGCGGCAACCCTCAAGGTGCTTGGGGCCGAGCTCAGGGTTCGCGTTGTCCGTGACGCCAAGGTCAAAGCCATCTCTCTTGAGATAGATGGTAAAAAGACGAAGGCTTCGTCTTTCGAACCGAAAGCCGGCGACAAGGCCGAAGTGGTCGTCAGGATACCGGCGTAGTTTCAAGGATTTGGAGCGTCTTTACACATCTTGGGGACGCGCGTTGTTTAAGGATGTTCTAGCAATTCTACCGCGCGTCAGCTTTCCGAAAAGCCGATGCAGGCTTTAGAAACTCATACATAACCATTTGCTGATTAAAATTGCGGCAGTGCTTGCGGCCTGCCATGATTTTGCCGTAAGGCTGACATTTTACCTTTTTTCTCAAACTGTTAGGTGATCACGACAGATTTCGCAGCGTCGCCATCTTTTGTTCGCGAATTGGGAACTGAAGGGGTACACGAGCATTGTTTCGCGACACGTCAACGGGTACGAGTCAGAAAATGATGCAGTGCACAATAACAATTTGCCGGAGTAGCTGAAGTGTCCCTTCTGCAAATCTACTGGAGAGCGCTCGGTTATCTCGCTGCCGACAGGAAACGCGTGGCGTTTATCTGCGGGGCGAACATCGCGCTTGCCATTATCGCCATCCTTGAGCCGATCATGTTCGGACGGGTGATCGATGCTATTTCGGACGGCGGCTCGGTCTTTTCGACGCTCGGCGTGTGGGCCGGTATCGGCGTCTTCAACGTCGTCGCCTTCGTTCTGGTGGCGCGCGGCGCGGACCGCTTTGCCCATGCACGGCGCAGCGAGGTCCTTTGCCAGTCATTCGAGCGCGTGATCACCATGCCGCTTGCTTGGCATCATCAGCGCGGCACCTCCAATTCCCTGCATACGCTTCTGCGCGCGGTCGAGACCTTGTTCAGCCTCTGGCTCGAGTTCATGAGGCAGCATTTGTCCACTGTTGTCGCGCTGGTTCTGCTGGTGCCGACGGCGATCAGCATGGATATTCGCATGTCGATGGTCCTGCTGGCGCTGGGTGCGCTCTACGTCGGAATCGGGCGGCTGGTGATGCGTCGTACCAAGGAAGGCCAAGCGTCCGTGGAGCGGCACTTTCACAAGGTGTTCGCGCATGTGAGCGACTCGGTCAGCAATGTCGCCGTGCTGCAGAGCTACAATCGCATCGGCCACGAAACCGACGCCTTGAAGCGTTATGTCAAGAATCTGCTTGATGCCCAATATCCGGTGCTTGACTGGTGGGCATTGGCCAACGCCCTGCATCGCCTGTCGTCGACCATTTCGATGATGGTCGTGCTGTTGATCGGCTCCTATCTGGTCATGCATGGCCAATTGCGTATCGGTGACGTCATAGCCTTTACCGGCTTTGCCACGCTGCTGATTGCCCGGCTCGACCAGATGTCGGCCTTCGCCAATCAGATTTCGGAAGCCAGGGCCAAGCTCGAGGAATTTTATCGCCTTGAGGACTCCGCGGCCGACGCCGCCGAGCCGGACGGGTTGCGTGACCTCGGCAACGTCACTGGTCATGTGCGTTTTGAAAACGTCAGCTTCGAATTCGCCAATTCGGGCCAGGGCGTGAACGACGTATCGTTCGAAGTTCACGCCGGCCAGACCGTGGCCATCGTCGGTCCGACGGGCGCAGGCAAGACCACGCTCATAAATCTTTTGCAGCGCGTCTTTGCGCCGTCCAGCGGCCGCATCCTGATCGATGGCATCGACACCCGCACGGTGACCCGCAAGTCGCTGCGCCACTCGATCGCCACGGTGTTCCAGGATGCGGGCCTGCTCAACCGCTCGATCGAGGACAATATCCGCGTCGGGCGCGCCGAGGCGACCTATGATGAGGTCCACGCTGCCGCCAATGCCGCTGCCGCGCAGGATTTCATCCTGTCGAAGAGCAATGGCTATGACACGGTCGTCGGCGAACGCGGCGGACAGCTTTCGGGCGGCGAGCGCCAGCGTATCGCGATCGCACGCGCCGTGCTGAAGGATTCGCCCATCCTGGTGCTCGACGAAGCGACCAGCGCGCTCGATGTCGAGACGGAAGACCGCGTCAAGGAAGCGATTGACGAATTGCGGCGCGGCCGCACCACCTTCATCATTGCCCACCGCCTGACCACCGTTCGCGATGCCGATCTGGTCGTGTTCATGGACAAGGGCAAGGTGGTCGAACTGGGTGGCTTCGCCGAACTGTCGATGCGCAATGGCCGCTTCGCCAGCCTGCTGCGCGCCGGCGGCTTGCTCAACGACGAGGAAGTCCGCCGCCTCAGCCGGACCATCACGGACGAGGCCGCCTGAGTTCTATCCCTTCTCCCACCTGTGGGAGAAGGGAAAGCCCCGCCTGCGACACCACCGCTCGATTGCCCCAAACGCGTCGCCGGTTTATGTAAAGCCGCATGAGTGACCTGACTTCACGCCTCAGCGGCTGGATGGATTTCGCCAACCCGACGCGCTTTGTCGGTTTGGCCGACAGGGTAGTGCCATGGCTGGCGACCATCGCCACACTCCTCCTGACCGCCGGACTCTATATGAGCTTCACGGCGCCGGAGGATTTCCAGCAAGGCATCACCGTGCGCATCATGTATATCCATGTGCCCTTCGCCTGGCTGGCCATGATGTGTTTCACGCTGATGGCGGTTTCCGCGTTGGGCACGCTGGTATGGCGCCATCCGCTGGCCGATGTCGCGCTGAAGTCGGCGGCACCCATCGGCGCCGTCTTTACAGCGCTCGCGCTGATCACCGGTTCGATCTGGGGCAAGCCGATGTGGGGCACCTGGTGGGTGTGGGATGCGCGGCTGACCTCGGTCTTCGTGCTGTTTCTGATGTATCTCGGCATCATCGCGCTGACGCGGGCACTCGACGATGCGGCGCGCGCCGCCTGGGCCGCCGCAATCATCACCCTGGTCGGCTTCATCAACATCCCGATCATCAAATTCTCGGTCGACTGGTGGAACACGCTGCATCAGCCGGCTTCGGTGTTCCGGCTCGGCGGGCCGACCATCGATCCCAGCCTGTTGCGGCCGTTGCTGGTGATGGCTCTGGGTTTTACCGTGCTGTTCTTCGCGCTGCATCTGATGGCGATGCGCACGGAAATCCGACGTCGCCGTGTCATTTCCATGCGCCGCGTTGCGGCCCGGCAGGCCGATAAACACCATTAGAGGCGCCTGACTTGGCCGTCATTTCACTCTAATTCGCCGACAACCACGTGTCTGCCGTCAACATTGTCTGTGACTGGCCGAAGTAGGCATGTTGCAATGCTGCAACAGCGATCTCTATAACCTCGATCCCACCCCGTTTTCACTGTTGACAGCTAAGCCATGCACCGGAAGTGATGCATTATATTTGCCTGTTAATTGTCGTGGGGGATTTTGTCGATGAAAGTGCGTCTGCTTGCCGGTGTCTCCGCAATAGCCTTGACGCTTGGCTGGAACTCAGCCAATGCCGCCGACGCGGCGGTCGAAGTTCCGGCGGCCCAGGATCTCTGGTATGTCACACTGTTTGGTGGCGCCAGCTTTCCGAATGACGTGAAAACGCATTCCGACACCTACAACAATGACTTTTCGATGGACTTCGACACCGGCTTCGTGATCGGCGGCGTCGTCGGTAAGCGGCTCAACGATGTGTTCCGCGTCGAAGGCGAACTGTCCTATGCGCGATACAAGGCGAGTACGTATGACGAGGGTATCTTTCACGGGTATCCGGCTGACGGCGATTTGTCCGCCACCTATCTGCTCGCTAACGTCTGGGCCGACGTTGCTCATTTTGGAGATGCCAAGCTCTATGTCGGCGGCGGCATCGGCGCCGCCTATGTGACCGCCGACACAACCTGGGGCGGTCACGAATATGGATACGGATCTGGTGGGTGGGGTTTTGCCGGCCAGGTGGGAGCCGGCGTCACTTACGCGCTGGCGCAGAATATCGACCTCGATTTCGGCTACAGGTTCAAGGCCGTCTCCGCCGTCGACTTCGATTCCTCCCGCGAAGGCGATGCTGTATTCTCGGACGGGAAGTTGAATTCCCACAATCTGCAGCTCGGCGTTACATTCAAATTCTGATTGCTTCGAATTCTTGCTGAAGGCTGACTGCCGTTGCAGGCGATTGGGGGTGAAGCATGCCGCTCTTGCCACGCCGGCAGCCTGTCGGTCTACCGGCCATGGTCCAGGACTTTCTCCCGGCCGCCGGCGAGTCGGCGCCGGAGACGTTGCAGCGCGGTATCGACCTGCAGCGCCGTAAGCGCTTTCGCGAAGCCGAGTTCTGCTATCAGACCGTGCTTCGCCGGCAGCCCAAAAATGCCATGGCGCTCAATCTGATGGGTACGCTGGCGATCGAGGCCCAACGAATTGAGACGGCCATCGACTTTATGAAGCGTGCGGTCAAGCTCGAACCGGGCAACGCCATTTTCCGCAACAATCTCGGCAACGCCTACAACCTGGTCGGCAACATCGAGCAGGCGCGCAAACAGCTGAAAAAAGCGATCGAGCTCGACGGGCGGCTTGTCGAGGCCTTATGCAATCTCGGCAAATCCTACCGGAGCCAGCTCGAGGGCGACATCGCCGAGGGTTTCTATCGCCGTGCACTGGCGGTCGACGGCCAGTCGCTGACAGCGCTTGTCGGCATGGGCGAGTTGCTCACCGACATGGGCCGGCAAGCCGAGGCGGTCGAATGCTTTGGCCGCGCCATCGCCATCGACAAGGCGAATGTCGAGGCGCTGTCCGGGCTGGCGCTCGCGCGTCGGGCCGTCAAGGGCGATCCAGCTCTGGCTTTGGTGCGGGGCCGCCTCGAACTGCCGATGACCACCGATCGCGAGCGGGTTATCCTGCATCACGCCGCCGGAAAAATCCTCAACGACCAGCGCGAGTATCGCCTGGCTATCCACCATTTCGCCCGGGCCAAGGCAATCTCCGGCAATGATTTCGACATTGCCCTGCACACGCGGCTCTATGACAGTTTCATCGAGACTTTCGACGCCGGTTTTTTCGAAGCGCGGCCAAAATTCGGCAATCCGTCCGAACGGCCGGTCTTCATTGTCGGTATGCCACGTTCAGGAACGACGTTGACCGAGCAAATATGCGCCAGCCATCACGATATCCATGGTGCCGGTGAACTGCCGACCATCCGTTCATTGGCCGGCGAACTTGGATTCGACCAGCTTGATCCGGCGATTTTCGCCAAGGCCATGGCGGCGCTCACACCGGCGAAGGCGAGGGAGCTTGGCTCGAAATATCTCGACCATCTCAACAAGCGCAACGGCAAGGCGGCGTGTGTCGTCGACAAGATGCCGCATAATTTCGAGCTGCTGGCTTTCATCAGCCTGATTTTGCCGAATGCCCGCATCGTCCACTGCAGGCGTGACCCGATGGACAATTGCACGTCCTGTTTCATGCACAATTTCTCCGATACCCACGGCTACAATGCCGATCTGACCAAGCTTGGGCAGTATTACCGGCAATATGATCGCCTGATGCGCCATTGGGCCAAGGTCGTGCCGCTTGCCATCCATGACATGCCCTACGAAAAAACGGTGGCTGATTTCGAGACCCAAGCCCGCGGATTGATCGGATTCCTTGCCGTCGAATGGGACGATGCGTGTCTTCGTTTCCACGAAACCGAGCGCACGGTGCGCACGCCGAGCCGCTGGCAGGTACGCCAGCCGATCTATTCGTCCTCGGTCGAGCGCTGGAAACTGTACGGCGATGCCCTCGATCCGCTGAGGGCTGCGCTGGGTCCGCTTGTCCAACCCTGATCCAAACGGTCGTTCGGTCCGAACGGCCTCGATCTCAGCTCATGCGGCCGCGTGCCGCCACCGGCAGCGTCTCCAGCACCCGTTCTCCGTCGACCAGATGCACCTCGTCGAACAGGTTGGTGACCACACAGCAATGGTCGGGCACGACGCGCACGCGCTCGCCGATACGCAGCCTGGCGTCGCCGGAAAGCGTGATGTTGCCGTGCTCCTCGCTGAGGCCGGTGACGGTGGCGCCCGGAACGCCGAGCAATTCGCCGAAATCAGGCAGCCCCAGTGTGTCGCTGGACAAGGCTTTGCTGCCGGCATCGAGGATGGCCCGTGTCGGCGTCGGATGGCTGACCACCGTCGACAGCACCGTCAGCGCGCAATCGTCGAGGCTTCCGACGCCTTTGGCGACCTGGTAGCGGTCGAGATAGATGTAGGTGCCGGGGCGGTACTCGGTGACGACGGAAGCCTCGCTTGAGCGCCACATATCCGGCGTGCCGCCGCTGGAGATGCGTTCGCAGGCAAGACCGGATGCAGCGAGCGCCTGGCGTGCATCGGCGAGCCATGCCTCAGCCTCGGCAGCGCGGCCTGCCGCGGGATAGGTCATAAGCCCGCCGAAGGCGAGCCCCTTGGCCTTGTCGATCTCTCTGGCCAATGCGACCGCCTCGCTGGCCGACTGGACGCCGCAGCGGCCCATGCCGGTATCGCATTCCACCAGCACCTGTAGCGGCTGGCCTGGATCGGTGAAGGTGGCGGCGAGACCCCCGAGCGTTTCCATGCTGTCTGATGTCACCGACAGCGTCACACGGCCGTGCAGCGCCTTGAGGCGCTCCAGCTTGGCCTTGCCCAGAATGTTGTAAGGGAGAAAAATGTCGGTGAGGCCGGCATCGGCCATCACCTCGGCCTCACCGATCTTCTGGCAGGTGATGCCAACCGCACCCGCTGCGATCTGCTTCTTTGCCCAGTAAGGCAGTTTGTGGGTCTTGATGTGCGGCCTGAGCTTCAGACCGTGCCGGTCGGCATGGGCCTGCGCCCGCGCGATGTTGGCTTCGGCGCGGGCGGCGTCGATCAGGATTGCCGGTGTATCGAGGTCATCTATGCTGCGCATGGATTATCACCCTGGGGATTTGCCTGGACTTATGGCCTTGATCGGCCCGGATGTCATGAGGCCAGCATGCGCTTTACGTCGACACCGGAGCGGTGTTCGGTTATGCGCTGTAGGCCCGCCTGAAGAAGGATCACGATCATGAAACGTTCAACCGTCAACGACATCATCCGCGATGCCGATGCCTTCATCCGCTCGTTCGGCTACATCATGCCGCCCTTCGCCTATTGGTCGCCGGAAGAGATGAAGGCGCGTCGGCAGGATTCGTCGGCCATCTTCTCCTCCCGGCTTGGCTGGGACATCACCGATTATGGCCAGGGCAAGTTCAACGAACTCGGCCTCTTCCTGTTCACCGTTCGCAACGGCCGCTATGAGGACATGAAGAAGGGCATGGGCATGCTCTATGCCGAAAAGATCATGATCTCGCGCAAGGATCAGCTGTCGCCGATGCACCGCCACAACATCAAGGCCGAAGACATCATCAACCGTGGTGGCGGCAGGCTGGTGCTGGAACTGTTCATGCATGATCGCGATGGCGGCATTGATCCGAAGGCCGAGGTATCGGTGCCTGTCGACGGAACCATCCACAGGCTGCCGGCGGGCGGGCTCCTGAAGCTCGACCCAGGCCAGAGCGTCACGCTTCTGCCGGGCGTCTGGCACGCCTTCTGGGCCGAGGGCAAGGATGTGCTGATCGGCGAGGTGTCGACCGTCAACGACGATCTTACCGACAATGTCTTCCGCGAACCGATCGGCCGCTTCGCAGACATCGACGAGGATGTCGCGCCGCTGCACCTCTTGGTGTCCGACTACGAGAAGTGGGTAGGGTAGCTTTTCCCAATGGCGGGCGCCGCCCTTCATCTGGCCCCCGCCTACCACATCATGAAGGAAGCGACGTCCGCGTCGGAGACCTTGCCTGCCATCACGTCGGCGATCGCCTGGTCGACGATGGCCACGCCCTCAGCCACCTCGTGCTCGGTCAGCGTCAGCGGCGGCATGAATTCGAGCACATTGGCCTTCAGCCCGACATAGGTGAAGGCCGCACCCAGTTCGTAGCCGCGATAGATGATCTTGGCCGTCGTCGTCGCCGCGACCGGCTCGCGTGTCTTGCGGTCCTTGACCAGATCGACACCGACGGCAAGGCCACGCCCGCGCACGTTGCCGATGATCTCGTGTTTTGCGCCGAGCGCCCGCAGCGCATCTGTAAACAGCGTGCCGACGCGCGCCGAGCGTTCGACCAGGCCTTCGCTGTCGATTGTTTTCAGCACAGCGTTGCCGGCGGACGTCGCCACGGGATTGCCGGCGGTCGTCTGCAGCGCGAAGGCCGGCGCGTGATCCATGATCTCCTTCGGGCCGACAACGGCCGAAAGCGGCAGGCCGCCGCCGATACCCTTGCCGAATACGACGAGATCGGGCGTCAGACCTTCGTGCTGGAAACAGTGCATCATGCCGCTGCGGGCCAGCCCAACCTTGACCTCGTCGACGACTATTCTGATGCCGTGCCTGCGGCAACGCTCTTGCAACGCTTTGAGGAAGCCGGGCGGCGGCACGATCAGCCCGCCATCCGACATCAGTGGCTCGATGAATACGGCAGCCACCTGATGCGGCGGGCAGGTGGTCTCGAACTGGTAGTCGAGGAGAGCAAGAACAGCCTCGGCGCTGAACTGCGGCCGGTACGGATCGGGGTAGGGGAGCAAAAGCACCCCTGGCCTCGGCAGCGTGTGGGTCATGGCGGTATGGCCGCTGATGCCCATCGAGCCGGAGAGATTGCCGTGATAGGAGCCGATGAAGGAGATGAAGCGCGAGCGGCCTGTCGCGGCCTGCAGAACGCGCACGGCGCAGTCATTGGCGTCCGACCCGGAATGGCCGAACCAGACGCGCCGTTCGCCGTTGCCCGGTGTGATCGCCAGCAGCCGCTCGGCCAGCGAAACTGCTGGTTCGTTCGGGTAGAGCAGGAGACTGGCGCCCGCCATGTCGCGGATCGACGCTTCGACCGCGGCGACGATGGCCGGATGGCCGTAACCGAGGATTGCCGGACCGGCCGAGCCGGACAGGTCGAGCAGCGAGCGGCCGCCTTCCTCGATCAGCCGATTGCCCTGGCCGCCGACGACGCTCAGCGGCGAGAAACGCAGCTTGCCGATTTGGGCGATGGTTGCCGCGTCGCGCTCGCGCAGATTGCTCATGACGCCTTCTCCTTCTGCTGCGCGGGCAAGGCGGCGGCCAGACGGTTCGCCCACGCCTCGATGCCGGAGCGGCTCGACAACAGATCCTGCCGGATCTCTATGAGAACGGCGGGAATACCGCGATCGTCGCCATGGATGGGCACCGCGTAGTCGGCGTCGCGGCTGATCACGTAAGGCACGTTCGCCCCGACATTGAGCGCGCCGTCGACACCTAGGCCGGCGAGGATCGCTTCGCCGAAATCGCCGGCGCGATCGTAAAGCACGCCGGCATGCCAAGGCCGGGAAATCCCGAGGAAGACCGGCGTGAAGCTGTGGATCGTCGCGATCCGCGTCGGCCTGCCGTCCTTCGCCCGGCGGTCGAGATGGGCGGCCACCTGGTCATGGAAAGGCGCGAACATGATTTCGGCGCGCCGTGCCCGCTCGGACGGATCGAGCCCGATATTGCCGGGAATGTCGGTGTCTTCGGAGAGCACAGGAATGCTGCCGCTCGTGCCCAGCGGCCGGTTGAGATCGATTAGCAGCCGCGAATAGCCGCTGAGGAAGGCAGGCGCATCGAGCAGCACCGACAGACGGCGCGTCACTTCGGCGGCGCCGATATCCCAGGCGATGTGACGTTGCAAATGGCTGATATCGAGCCCGAGCTGTCCATATTCCGCCGGAATGTGGTTGGATGCATGCTCGCACAACAGCACGATGTCGGAGCGGCCATTTTCGTTGAGCACGTCGACGGCAGCCGGCCACCCAGTTGCAAGCTGCGCAGCCATCAATAAAGCGTCCGGTAGAGGTCGCAGACAGCCACCGGATCGAGACCGGCAAGGCGCTCGGTCTCATGCCGCTTGAGGCCGACGAAGGTCTCGATGAAGACAGGCGCGAACCATCCGGTTACGGTGCTGTCGGCGGCGAGCGCGTCGAGCGCCGCCGGCAGGGTTTCCGGCAGGCGTATGAGGCCAAGCTTCTTGCGCTCCGCCTCGCTCATCAGCGTCGGGTCGCCGGTGACCAGCGGCGGCGTCGGCAGCTTTGCTTTCAGCCCTTCCAGTCCCGCGCGCACGATGGCCGCCAGTGACAGATAGGGATTGCCGGTGGCGTCGGCGGCCCGGTATTCGATGTTGTATTGCCGCGCCGGGTCGCGCCCGCCGATCGTCACCGTCGGGCAGATGCGCAAGGACGCCTCACGGTCGCGATCGGCAAGCCAGGTGTAGGACGAGCTCCAGCTATGCGGCTTCAGCCGGTAGTAGGATGACACGCTCGCCGCCGTCATCGCGGTGATACCAGGCAGATGGCGAAGCACCCCGGCACAGAAGGCGCCGGCCTGGCTGGAAAGGCCGCCCGGTCGTGCTGGGTCGTAGGTCGCCGGCTTGCCGGCCGCATCGACGAAGCTGAAATGGATGTGGACGCCGTTGCCGACGGCGTCGGGAGCGGCTTTCGGCGTGAAGCTGGCGCGCCAGCCGGCACTGCGCGCGACTTCGCGGGTGATTTCTCGGATGGCGACAGCGCGGTCGGCCGCGGCAAGCGCATCGGTTGGCTCGTGCGTCACCTCGAATTGGTCGGTGCCGAATTCGGCGATGACCACTTCGGGCGCGACGCCCGCTTCTTCCAGCGCCGCCATCAAATTGGGAGCAAACGGGTCGGCGCGGCGTAGCGCGGCGAACGACATAGAATGAGCTGGCGCGAAGTCGGCGTCGGCGATATGGAATTCATGCTCGAAGGCGGCGACGACGGAAAGCCCGGTTGCGGCCTTCAACTCCGCCAGCGCATCTATGAGCATGGTGCGTGTGCAGCCGACCCATGGGCTGCCGTCGAGTTCGACGATGTTGCCGGCGACCATATCGAAGGCTGTCGCCGATCCGGTCAGCACTGTCCGAAAACGGGCGTTGAGGTCAGGCACCAGCCGCACATCGCCGGAGGAGCCCCAGGGATTGGGATCGACGATGGAATTGAACGGCGTCAGCGACAGATTGGCCTGCAGCCAGCCGACGCCGGTGGCGGCGATCTTCTGCAGCTTGCTTTCGACGACCGAGCGGCCGCGCGTGATGGCGGAGAGATCGGTGGTGACGACGGCAACGAGCGGTTCGACGGTCGATGTCATGCAGGTTTTCCCAAGGCTTCGAAGCGGGCGGCTATGGTGGCGGTATCAGTGACCCAGCAATAGCCGCCAAACGCCTTGAGGGCACCATCATGGCGCTCCTGCGTGGCGGCCGCGCAGGCATCAGACACGCAGGTGACGAGGTAGCCGCGATCGGCGGCGTCGCGCACCGCCATGTCGACGCACTGGTCGGTCATGATGCCGGCAACGATCAGGTAACGCACGCCGAGGTTCTTCAAGACATAATCGATGTTGGTCGAGTTGAAGACGCCAGACGACGTCTTCGGCAGCATGATCTCGTCGCCGACCGGCGCCAGCGACGACACTGGCAGGCCTTCCGGCCGGCTGGGCGCGATATGGATCGGCGTCAGCTTGTGGTCGAGCGAGCAGTCGCGGCCGTCTTCCGTCAAGCTCTGGATGATGGTGTGGATCACCTCGACGCCATTGGCGCGGGCGGCCGCCAGCAGGCGTTCCTGGTTGGGGATCGTCTGCGACGCCGTCTGCCGGTAGAAATAGTGGTCAGGGCCGCGCTCCGGATGCGCCGGATCGGCGCCGGGCTCCAGCCAAACACGTTGCATGTCGACCAGAAGCAGCGCGGTTTCGCCGGCCCGGAAGGGCTCGTTTCGTTTTGGCAATGCCTGCGTCATGCTTTCTGGTCCTGCTTCACTGATTTGGATTGGACTGATTTAGGTTGGGCTGATTTGGGCCCGGGCATCCTGCGTGTCCCGGTTTCTTCGGGGCCGGCACTGTCGAGGGTCACGGCATTCGCATGCCGCACCTCCTCCAACTTTTCGATGCGTTCGCGGGCGCCATCGCTTAGCGTGGACACGATATCGGCGACCAGCGCCTCCATCTGCGCAATCGCCGGCGCCAGCGTGTCGTATGGGGAGGCGACTTCCAGCGGGCTGACGATGGTGACCTCGGCGAGATCGGCGATCGGCGACAGCCATTGATCGGTGAACAGCACGATGCGCACGTCGCGCGCCGCCGCCTGCCGGGTGTAGTCGATGACGTCGAACTGGTAGCGGCGATAATCGAAAACGACCAGCACGTCGCGGCGGCCAAGATCGGCCAGCGTGTCGAAGGCCTGTGCCGACAACGTGCCGAGGTCGCGCACACCCGGCCTGAATTGCAGCATGTAGCCGGCGAACATGCTGGCGATATGGCGGCTGAAACGGCCGCCGAGCATGACCGCCTCGCCCTTGGCTTCCATCAGCAAACGGGCGGCGCGCTCGTAACTCTGCAACGGCGTCAGGCTGACCGATTTCTCGAGCGCAGCACCGACCGAGCCGAGATAGGCGAGGATGGCGCTATCTTCCGCGCCTGTCGGCCGCTTGGCTTCCATCATAAGCAGGGGTGAATGCAGCCTGGCCTCGACTTCGGCCAGAAGCTTCGCCTGGAAGTCCGGAAAGCCATCATAGCCGAGCTTCACCACCAGCCTGACCACGGTCGGGTCGCTGACGCCGGCACGCCGGGCCAGTGACGAAGCGGTGCCGAGGCCGGAGGTCGGATAGTCGGTCAGAAGCAGCCGGACGATCTTTTCCTCCGACGGCGTCAGCGCAAAATCCCCGCGCATCAGAACATCGCGTATCGACATTGGCCTCCCCAAAATCGGTGTTGGGCTTACCTGCCTCGTTGTGTCGAGTTTATTACAGAGATTTTAATTTCGGTCAACAATGAAGAGATATTGACATAACCGGACGACTGGTCTTAGCTTTGTCGGAAAGCAGCCAAGAGACTGTGGGGAACAGCCATGCGGACTGGAAGCGACGTCATCGTCGTCGGCGCGGGTATCGTTGGATCGAGCGCGACCTATCATCTGGCCGCGTCCGGTGTCGAGGTGACGCTTGTCGAGCAGACGCACCCCGCCGGCGGGCCGTCCGGCAAGTCCTCGGCGCTGCTGCATGCCTTCTATTTGATGCCGGAACTGTCGCAGCTTGCCATTCGTGGCCGCGAGATCCTTGTGTCCTTGCCGGAGATATCAGGCGAGGGCTCCTTCGTCACCGAGATCGGCATGATGTGGGTCTGCGGCAACGACAATGAAGCGAGCTGGAAGGCCGCCGCCGAACGCATTCGCGGCGAGGGCGCATTGATCGAGACGCTGTCGCCACAGGCCTTCGCCAATGCCGCGCCCGGCTTTGCGCTGAACAATGTGGCGCTGGCGCTATGGGAGCCCGAGTACGGCTATGCCGACGCCTTCGGCGCAACCAATGCAATTGCCCGCGCCGCCAAGGCACGCGGTGCCAGGATCATGCAGAACAGCCTCGTCGAACGGCTTGTGAAAGAGGGCGACCGCATCAGCGGCGTCGCGCTCGCCGATGGAACGGTGCTGAAGGCCGATGCCGTGGTGCTCGCCGCCGGGCCATGGACGCGCCGGCTGCTGGCGACGGTCGGCCTCGATCTGCCTCTGCATGTCGAGCGCCACCCGATGGCCGTGCTCGACGCCGCCGGCAAGGCGCGCCAGGTCATGCCTTTCGCTTGGTGCGACGACATCTCCTGTAACTATGCGCGGCCCGACAATGACGGCGTCATTCTTGCCGGCACCTGGGCCGGCGGCGGCACCGGCTTGCGTCATGAGCACGCAGGCCGTCCGCGTTTCGTCGATAACCCCGACGACTACATGGAAGGCGTCGAGGAATCAGAATCGGTCGAGATCCTCGAGACCTTCGCGACGCGCGTGCCGGCGATGGCCGATCTTGGCATCCGCCCCGGCTATGCCGGGCTTTACGACATGAGCCCCGACGACCTGCCGGTGATCGGCGCCATGCCTGGCATCGACGGACTTTTCGTTTCGGCCGGCTCCTCGGGCCACGGCTTCAAGACCGGCCCGGCGGTCGGCGAAGCGGTGGCAAGACTGGTCACCGAAGGCGCCCAGCCGATCCTGGCACCGTTTTCGCCCAGCCGCTTCAAGGCCGCCTGATGGCGTCGGCGGCGATGAGCGAGGGCAGGGCGCGGTCGTTGATGCCGGCCGCGTTTCGCAACGCCTCAGCCGATGCGCTTTGCATGGTGGCGGTGCTGCTGCTGGCGGGGCTCATTGTCTTCTTCTTCGGCGGCGCCGCCATGCAGCGCGTCGTCACCTATGCCGCGATCATGCTGACGGCGGTGCTCGGGCTGCAGATATTCTCCGGCAACAGCGGCATCGTCTCCTTCGGCCACGCCGCCTTTGTCGGTCTCGGCGCCTATGCCACCGGCATCCTGACCATGCCGGCGGCGCTGCAGCGCACCGCGTTGCGCGACCTGCCGCAGTTTCTCGCTGGCTATGAACTCTCCTTCTTCGCCGCGCTCGCCGTCGTGCTGATCCTTGCGATCGTCATCGGCCTGCTGACCGGCACGCCTCTGCTCAGGCTGTCCGGATCGAGCGCTTCCATCGCCACGCTCGCCATGCTGATCATCGTCTACACGCTACTGGTTGCCGGACGCGAGATCACCCGCGGCAGCCAGCCCTTTTACGGCGTGCCGCGCGAGGTCGGTCTGTGGACCGCTATCGGCGTCGCTTCGGTGGCGCTGGTCGTGGCGAGGCTGTTCCGCGAGACTGCCTTCGGCCTTGCCACCCGCGCCGCCGCCAATGACGAGCGCGGTGCCGCCGCCGTCGGCGTCGATCAGCGCACCTCGCGGCTGGCCGCTTGGGTGGTGGGCGCGGTCGCCGCCATGGCCGCGGGCGCCATGATGGCGCAGTTCCTTGGCGCCTTTTCGCCGCGCGACTTCTATTTCGACCTCGGCTTCACCTTGCTGGCCATGCTGATCGTCGGTGGCATGAGCTCCTCGCTCGGCGCCTTTGCCGGCGTCGTCGTCACCATCGTCGTTATCGAGGTGGTGCGTCGCTTCGAAGGCGGCGGCGAGGTGTTCGGCCTGCATCTGCCGGTGCTGTTCGGCCTGACCCAGGGCGTGCTCGCCATCGCCATGATCCTGGTCATCTGGCGGCGGCCGACTGGCCTGTTCGGCGAGCGCGAATTGAACCTTTTGCGCCGGCCCGCCCGCCAAGTCGCGACTATCCCGGCTGCGCCGCTGCTGCATGCCGAGCGCGACCGGCTCACCGCCGATCATCTGTCGCGGCGCTATGCCGGCGTCGTCGCCGTCGACGACGTCACGCTCGCCTTCGACACCGATAGCATCACCGGCATCATCGGCCCGAACGGCGCCGGCAAGACGACGCTGCTCAACATGCTGGCCGGCGACGTCGAGCCGAGCGCCGGCAGCGTGTCGATCGGCGGTTCGGTGAGGCGGGCCTCGGCTTTCCGCTTCGCCCGCTCCGGCGTTGCCCGCACTTTCCAGAACATCCGCGTCTTCCCGCAAATGACTGTACTGGAAAATGTCGTGGTCGCCGCCCGCTCGGTCGAGCCCGATCTTGCCAGTGCCGAGGCGGCGGCAATGCGCGAGCTTTCCCGCATGGGCCTGGAGAAATTTGCCGATCAGCCCGCCGCCGGGCTCGCCTATGGCCAGCGCCGCCGGCTGGAGGTGGCGCGGGCGCTGGCGCTGAAACCGCGCTTCCTGCTGCTCGACGAGCCCGCCGCCGGCATGAACGCGGTCGAAACTGGCGAGCTGGTTTCCATCCTCTCGGCCGTCCGCACCGAGCGGCGCATCGGTGTCGTCCTGATCGAGCACGACATGCGGCTGGTGATGAACCTGTGCGAACGCATCGTCGTCATCGACCATGGCCGCGTCATCGCCGACGGCACGCCCGCCGAAGTGCAAAAGAACCCTGCCGTCATCGCCGCCTATCTCGGCAGCCGCACCGCCCGCGCCAAGACGGGACAAGAAACGCCCGCCAACGAAACACCTGCAAGTGAAACCGCATAGCCAACGATAACAAATCCAGAAGGAGAACCGACATGCCAAAGCTTTATCGCCTTCACCGCGCCGCCCTCTATGCAGCGGTGTTCGGCACGACCGTCGCCGTCGTTTCCACTGCTTCCGCCGAAGAGATCATCATTGGCGCCGCGACCGCGCAGACCGGCGGCCTTGCTCCCTACGACCAGCCGGCACTTGCCGGTCTGCGCATGGCGCTCGACGAACTCAACGCCAAGGGCGGTCTCGCAGGCAAATACACCGTCAAGCTGATCATCAAGGACACCCGCTCCGACACGGCGCAGACCGCCACCGTCGCCCAGGAACTGATCGACGCCGGCGCCAAGATCATGATCACGCCGTGTGACGCCGACCCCTCGATCTCGGCCGGCCAGCTCACCCAGCCGCTCGGCATTCCGACATTGACGCTGTGCGGCTCCGCCCCGGTGCTCACCGCCGCGGTCGGCGACGTCATGTTCGGCACCTATCCGGCCGACAATGTGCAGGCGACCGCGGTCGCCGACTTCGCCGTCGCCGAAGGCAAGAAGAAGGTCTTTCTCTTGACCTCGCCGGATTCCACCTACACGGCCAACCTGCCCGAATATTTCGGCAAGGTGTTTGAAAAGAAGGGCGGCGCTGTCGTCGGCCGCGGTACTTTCACCATGGGCCAGCCGGACTTCTCTGCCGAGATCACCAACATCAAGAGCCTCGCCGACCAGCCGGACCTGATCATGACGGCCGCCTACGAGCCTGATTTCCCGGCCTTCATCCAGCAATTGCGCGGCGCCGGCGTCACCATTCCGGTCTATGGCGCCGATGCCATCGGCACACCGACCATCAAGGGATTGGGCAAGCTGGTCGACGGCGTCGTCTACACGGCGGCCGGCTATGCCGAGCCGGGCAGCAAGCTGGAGGCCTTCAACGCCGCCTTCGCCAAATATGCCGGCCACGCGCCGGAATCGACCTATGAGGTGAATGGCTACGAGATCGGGCTGATCCTCGACCAGGCGGTCAAAACGGCCGGCTCCGATGATCCCAAGGCGATCCGCGACGCCATTGCCGGCCTCAAGGACTTTGACGGCATCACCGGCAAGATCACCTATGCCGGCACCGACCGCATGCCGCTGAGGCCCGTGGCGCTGATGCGCTATGAGGGCGGCGAGGGCAAGCACATCCAGACCATGATCCCCGACGCCGCCGACGTGCCGGCGCCGTGACATCATGCTGAGCGTCGAAGCCCTGAAAATACGTTACGGCGAAGTCGAGGCGGTGCGCCGCGTCGATCTCGCCGTCGACAGCGGCGAGATCATCGCGCTGGTCGGCGCCAATGGCGCCGGCAAGAGCTCGACGCTTGGCGCCATCGCCGGGCTGGTGCCTGCTGTATCAGGCAAAGTGGTCTTCGACGGCGTCGACATCACCGGCCTGGCGCCGGAGGCGATCGCCCGCAAGGGTGTGTCGCTGGTGCCGGAGGGCCGGCGCATCTTCGCTGGCCTGACCGTGGCCGACAATCTGCGTCTCGGCGGCGCGATGCACCTGCCGGCGACGGAGGCGAGGGCGCGCGAAGAGGAGATGCTGGAGCTGTTTCCGATTCTGCGGCGCTACCATCGCGTCAAGGGTGGCAATCTCTCCGGCGGCGAGCAGCAGATGCTGGCCATCGCCCGGGCATTGATGGGCAAACCGCGCATGGTGCTGCTCGACGAGCCGTCGCTCGGCCTTGCCCCGCAGCTGATCGACACCGTCTTCGACCTGATCGCCGAATTGCGCCGCAACGGCCTGACCATCCTTCTGGTCGAGCAGAACGTGGCGCTGGCGCTGGAGATCGCCGACCGCGCCATCGTGCTTGCCAATGGCGAGGTGGTGCTGTCGGGCACCGCGAAGGAGCTCGCCACCTCGGACCTTGTCCGCCAAGCCTATCTCGGAGCCTGAACCATGATCGCGCAGCAGATCATCAATGCGGTGAGCCTCGGCGGCGTCTATGCGCTGCTGGCACTGGGGCTGGCGATCGTCTTTTCCATCGTCGGCCTGATCAACTTCGCCCATGGCGAGCTGATGACACTGTCGGGCTATGCCTTGCTTGCCGCGCTGGTTTTCGGTCTGCCGTTTCCGGCGGCGGTGCTCGTCGCCGTGTCCTGCGGCGCGCTCGCGGCAGTTGCCATGGAACGCGTCGCCTTCCGGCCGATGCGCGGCGCCAGCGTCACCAGCCTGCTTCTGACCAGCTTCGCCGTTTCGAGCCTGCTGAAGGTCGTCTTCCAGAACGGCATCTCGGCCCGGCCGCAGGCCGTCGCCATGCCCAGCTGGATGACCGGCGCCTTCTCGTTCGGCGATTTCACCATCGGCGTCGGCCCGAGCATCTCCATCGTCGTCTCGGCATTGGCCCTGATTGCGCTGGAACTCTTCCTGCGCCGCACCGTGACCGGCACGGCGATGCGCGCCGCGGCCGAGGATTTCAATGTCGTCCGGCTGATGGGCATCCCGGCCAGCCGCATCATCGCCACCGCCTTCCTGCTCTCCGGCCTGCTGGCCGGGCTGGCGGCGATGCTGTGGGTGGCGCAGCGCGCTTCCGTCGATCCGCTGATGGGGTTCACCCCGGTGCTGAAGGCCTTCATCGCCGCGGTCGTCGGTGGGCTGGGCAGCCTGCCGGGCGCGGTCGCCGGCGGCTTCCTGCTCGGCATCATCGAAGTGCTGCTGCAGGCGACGCTGCCGGCAGCGGTCGCACCTTATCGCGACGCCATCGTGCTCTCCGGCGTCATCGCCGTGCTGCTGGTGCGGCCGCAAGGCCTGATCCCGGCGGTTCGCGTGCAGAGAAGCTAGTTCCTTAGTGCAAAAGTTCTGAAAGGTCGGATAGTGCTTACGTTGGCAGATCGCAAGCCTTGGAGATTGGCTGAAAACACCCATCGCTTCGTCATCCTGGGGCGGAGCAAGGAGCGAAGCGACGCGGCGCAGACCCCAGGATCCATGCCGCGACTTCAGAGCGCTGCTACGGTGCAGAATTCTGCTCCGCGGCGCCCTTCGGCCAAGATTACGGCATGGATCCCAGGGTCTCCGCGACGGAGCTCCGCTCCTGCTTCGCCCAGGGATGACGAAGTTGGAGAAGCCTCGGCCAATCCCGAACGTTGCAGATGGCCAGCACGGCAGCGACTGTCAAGATCACTCATGTCGAGGAACTAGCCCCATAATGTACACCAAGCCCGAATTCGCGCCGCTCTCGCAGGACGACGTCTTCGGCCTGATCGAGGCGGCGGCCTTCGCCACGGTGGTGACGTCAGGGCCGGAGGGACTCGTCGCCTCGCATCTGCCTATCGTGCTCGACCGAAAGCGGGGAGCGAACGGCACGCTGGTGTCGCATCTGGCCCGGCAGAACCCGCACAGCGCGTTGATTGCGGAGGGCCGGGAGACGATCGCAATCTTCCACGGGCCGCATGGCTATATCTCGCCGTCCTGGTATCCGCGCAACCCGGTGCGCGACAGCGCGCCGACCTGGAACTTCGCCGTCGTCCATTGCCACGGCCGGCCGGCGCCACTCGACGATCACGCCACCGCCCGGCACCTCTTGCGGCTTGTCGACGTGCTGGAAAAGGGCCGCGCCGACCGCTGGCGCATGCGCGAGCTCGGGCCGGGCGGCATGGAGCGGCGCATACCGCACATCCTTGGCTTCGACCTGCCGATCGAACGGCTCGAGGCCAAGTTCAAGATGGGGCAGGACGAGCGGCTCTACGACACCAATGCCGCGATCGGCACGCTGGAGCGGAGCGATCCGGCACTGGCGACGATGATGAAGGCGCACAACGCGCATCGCAAGGACTGACCGTCGCAGCAATGCGGGCAAGGACAAAAATGATCCCCAATCTCAACATCGTCCCTTTCGTCAGCGTCGACCACATGATGAAGCTGGTGCTGAAGATCGGGGTCGAGCGTTTCCTCACCGAGCTCGCCTTCTACATCGAGGATGATTTCCGCCGCTGGGAAGCCTTCGACAAGTCGCCGCGCGTCGCCTCGCACAGCGCCGAGGGCGTCATCGAGCTGATGCCGACCAGCGACGGCGAGGTCTATGGCTTCAAATATGTCAACGGCCATCCCAAGAACATGCGCGAGGGCCGCCAGACCGTGACCGCCTTCGGGATGCTGGCCGACGTCCACAATGGCTACCCCGTGCTGCTGTCGGAAATGACCATCCTGACCGCGCTGCGCACCGCGGCGATGTCGGCGCTCGCGGCCAAGCATCTGGCGCCACCCGGCGCTGACTGCATGGCGCTGATTGGCAATGGCGCCCAGGCGGAATTCCAGGCCCTGGCCTTCAAGGCCTTGCTGGGTGTGCGCAAGCTGCGCTTCTTCGACATCGACCGCTCGGCGACGGAAAAGTGCATCCGCAATCTCGATGGTTTTGGCTTCGAAATGGTCGCCTGCCGCTCTACCGAAGAGGCCGTCGAGGGGGCTGAGATCATCACTACCGTCACCGCCGACAAGCAGTACGCCACCATCCTCACCGACAACATGGTCGGCTCGGGCGTGCACATCAATGCGGTTGGCGGCGATTGTCCGGGGAAGACTGAACTGCATCGCGATATCCTGCTGCGCTCCGACATCTTCGTCGAATACCCGCCGCAGACCCGCATCGAGGGCGAGATCCAGCAGCTTGCTCCGGACCATCCCGTGACCGAGCTGTGGCAGGTCATCACCGGCGTCGTACAAGGCCGGCGCGACCCGGCCCAGATCACGCTGTTCGATTCGGTCGGCTTCGCCATCGAGGATTTCTCGGCGCTGCGCTATGTCAGGGACCAGCTGCGATTAACCGGCCTCTACCAGGAACTCGACATGCTGGCCGACCCGGACGAGCCACGCGACCTGTTCGGCATGCTGCTAAGAGCGGCAGTGGTGGCGAAGGCGGGTTAGGCGGCGGTGTAGCGCCGGCAGGCAGTACCCCTAGCGACAGGGGTGACAGCAGCAGCCGAATAGCGTATATTGACATAAAGATGTCTTTATGTGACTTAGGCGCGACTGTCGCCCCGAGGACGAAATATGTCGCAAAACCCATCATCGTTGGATGATTTATTCGGCCCCGTCGCGGCCAAGCCCGACGGTTCGGAAGTGCTTGCAGCACTGACGGCGGCGGCGCGCGAACGCATCCTCATCCTCGACGGCGCCATGGGCACGCAGATCCAGGGCCTCGGCTTCGATGAGAATCATTTCCGTGGCGACAAATTCGCGGAGTGCGCCTGCCATCAGCAAGGCAACAACGACCTTTTGATCCTGACGCAGCCCAAGGCGATCGAGGAGATCCACTATCGCTACGCCATCGCCGGGGCGGATATCCTTGAAACCAACACCTTCTCCTCGACCGCCATCGCCCAGGCGGATTACGGCATGGAGGACGCGGTCTACGCGCTGAACCGCGATGGTGCGCGGCTGGTGCGCAGGGCAGCGGTGAGGGCACAGCAGGAGGACGGCAAGCGTCGCTACGTCGCCGGTGCGCTGGGACCGACCAACCGCACCGCCTCGATGTCGCCGGATGTCAACAATCCCGGCTACCGCGCCGTGACGTTCGACGAATTGCGCCTTGCCTATGGCGAGCAGCTGCGCGGTCTCATCGACGGCGGCGCCGACATCATCCTGATCGAGACCATTTTTGATACGCTGAACGCCAAGGCGGCGATCTTCGCCTGCAACGAGATATTCATCGAGAAGGACGTGCATCTGCCGGTGATGATATCAGGCACGATCACCGACCTGTCCGGCCGCACGCTGTCCGGCCAGACGCCGACGGCTTTCTGGCACTCGGTCCGTCACGCCAACCCGTTCACGATAGGCCTTAATTGCGCGCTGGGCGCCAAAGCCATGCGCGCGCATCTGGACGAAATATCAGGCGTCGCCGACACCTTTGTCTGTGCCTATCCCAATGCCGGCCTGCCCAATGAATTCGGCCGTTATGACGAGAGCCCGGAATTCATGGCCGCGCAGATCGAGGATTTTGCGCGCGACGGATTGGTCAACATCGTCGGCGGCTGTTGCGGCTCGACGCCGGACCACATCCGCGCCATCGCACAGGCGGTGAAGAAATACCCGCCGCGCGCTGTTCCCGTCATCGAACCGAAGATGCGCCTGTCGGGGCTCGAGCCGTTCACGCTGACCGACGAAATTCCGTTCGTGAATGTCGGCGAGCGGACCAACGTCACCGGCTCGGCGAAATTCAGGAAGCTGATCACGGCCGGCGACTATGCTGCCGCGCTCGACGTCGCGCGCGACCAGGTCGCCAACGGCGCGCAGATCATCGACATCAACATGGACGAAGGCCTGATCGATTCGCAGAGGGCGATGGTCGAATATCTCAACCTGATTGCCGCCGAGCCGGATATCGCCCGCGTTCCCGTGATGATCGACAGCTCCAAATGGGAGATCATCGAAGCCGGCCTGAAATGCGTGCAGGGCAAGCCGCTGGTCAACTCCATCTCGATGAAGGAGGGCGAGGAAGCCTTTCTGCACCATGCGAAGCTCGTCCGCGCGTATGGCGCGGCGGTGGTCGTCATGGCCTTCGACGAGGACGGCCAGGCCGACACCAAGGCGCGCAAGGTCGAAATCTGCACCCGCGCCTACAAGCTTTTGACCGAGCAGGCCGGATTCCCGCCCGAGGACATCGTTTTCGATCCGAACATCTTCGCCATCGCCACCGGCATCGACGAGCACAACAATTACGGCGTCGACTTCATCGAAGCCGCACGGCAGATCACCGCGACGCTTCCCCATGTCCATATATCGGGCGGCGTGTCGAACCTCTCCTTCTCGTTTCGCGGCAACGAGCCGGTGCGCGAGGCCATGCATGCCGTGTTCCTCTACCATGCCATCCAGGCGGGCATGGACATGGGCATCGTCAATGCCGGGCAGCTTGCCGTCTACGACACCATCGATCCGGACCTGCGCGAAGCCTGCGAGGACGTCGTCAACAATCGTCAGCCGAAGGGCGGCGGCACCGCGACCGAACGCATGCTGGAACTCGCCGAACGTTTCAAGGGCACGGCGGGCAAGGAGGCGCAGGAACGCGATCTCGCATGGCGTGACTGGCCCGTCGAGCAGCGCATTTCGCACGCGCTGGTCAACGGCATCACCGAATTCATCGACCAGGACACCGACGAAGCGCGCTTTGCCGTCGAGCGCCCGCTGCATGTCATCGAAGGTCCGCTGATGGCAGGAATGAATGTCGTCGGCGATCTGTTCGGCGCGGGAAAAATGTTCCTGCCGCAAGTGGTGAAGTCCGCCCGCGTCATGAAGCAGGCGGTGGCGGGCCTGCTGCCGCACATGGAGGCGGAGAAGCTGGCGAACGCCGCCAATGGCGTCGAGACCGGCGAGCGCCAGACCGCCGGAAAGATCCTGATGGCGACGGTGAAGGGCGATGTCCACGACATCGGCAAGAACATCGTCGGCGTGGTTCTGGCCTGCAACAATTACGAGATCATCGACCTCGGCGTCATGGTGCCGGCGGCGAAGATCCTGCAGACGGCGCGCGAGCGGCAGGTCGACATTATCGGCCTGTCCGGCCTGATCACGCCCTCGCTCGACGAGATGGCGCACATGGCCGCCGAGATGGAGCGCGAAGGCTTTGACATTCCGCTGTTGATCGGTGGCGCGACGACCAGCCGCGTGCACACGGCGGTAAAGATCCATCCGCGCTATGCCAGGGGCCAGACGGTCTACGTCACCGATGCCAGCCGCGCGGTCGGCGTGGTGTCGGCGCTTTTGTCGAACGAGACCAAGGGCGGTTATGTCGACAATGTTCGTGCCGAATACAAGAAGGTAGCCGATGCGCATGCGCGCAGCGAAGCCGACAAGCAGCGCCTGCCGCTCGCCAAGGCGCGGGCCAATGCCCACAGGATCGACTGGTCGGCCTACGAGCCGCCGAAGCCTTCCTTCCTCGGCCTGAAAGTCTTCGAAGGCTGGGACCTGGCCGAGCTCGCGCGCTATATCGACTGGACGCCATTCTTCCAGACCTGGGAGCTGAAGGGGCGCTATCCAAAAATCCTCGACGACGAGGCTCAAGGGCCGGCGGCACGCCAGCTTTTCGAGGACGCCCAGGCGATGCTGAAAAAGATCATCGCGGAAAAATGGTTCGCGCCGAAGGGCGTGATCGGCTTCTGGCCGGCGAATACCGTCGGCGACGATATCAGGCTGTTCACGGACGATAAGCGATCGCAGGAGCTGGCGACCTTCTTCACGCTGCGCCAGCAACTAACCAAGCGCGACGGCAAGGCGAACGTCGCGCTGTCGGATTTCGTTGCGCCTGCCGACAGCGGCAAGGCCGACTATCTCGGTGGCT
The DNA here is from genome assembly GCF_002284565.1 of Mesorhizobium mediterraneum. Lineage (GTDB taxonomy): Bacteria > Pseudomonadota > Alphaproteobacteria > Rhizobiales > Rhizobiaceae > Mesorhizobium > Mesorhizobium mediterraneum. Next base: position 157,489 of record NZ_NPKI01000018.1, read on the forward strand.
TCATCGTCACCGCTGGCATCGAGGAAGCGGTGATCGCCGAGCGCTTCGAGCGGGCGAACGACGACTACTCGTCGATCATGGTCAAGGCGCTGGCCGACCGTTTCGCCGAAGCCTTCGCCGAGCGCCTGCACGAGCGAGTGCGCAAGGACTTCTGGGCCTATGCACCGGACGAGGCTCTGGCGCCGGACGCGCTGATCGGCGAACCCTATCGCGGCATCCGCCCGGCGCCCGGCTATCCGGCGCAGCCCGATCACACGGAGAAAGCGACGCTGTTTCGCCTGCTCGACGGCGAGCGCAATGCCGGCGTCAGCCTGACCGAAAGCTTTGCGATGTGGCCGGGCTCCTCCGTGTCCGGCATCTACCTGTCGCATCCCGAGAGCTATTATTTCGGGGTGGCCAAGGTCGAACGCGACCAGGTCGAGGATTATGCGCGGCGCAAGGGCATGGCGCTTGCCGAGGTCGAGCGCTGGCTCGGTCCGATCCTCAACTATGTGCCGGCGCAGGGGCTGGATGCGGCCGCGTGAGCATAGTCGCAGACGGCCCTTGGGCTGGTTCGACGTCGAGACGCCAACCGGCTTGTCGTTTGGATTCATGGCCAGGGCCGAGGATTGGACAGAAACCTCAGGGCTGCCGCTTAGAACGCTGACCGGCATCGATCTGTTGGAGGTAGCGCTTACCGGCTTCCCAGCCTAACAAGCGACAGCGCAGCCTTGCGGCCTTTCGCCGTAGCAATGCTGCAACGAAGGTGCGCATGAAGATGGAGCTAGATCAGCGTGTGCGTGGTGTCCATTGATCGCATCGTCTTAGCTCCAGATGAACGCGAGGACGAAACCGGCAATAGCAATTGCCGAGATGACATTGGGCCATACGGCATCGTGGGCCGGTTTGGCTGGCTTGTACCTGTGCCCCGTGCGGGGCAGCAGGTCCGGATCGTAGCGCACGTGGCGCTTAAGATAGTATTTGATTGGCCGTTTCATCGCGGGCCTTGACCACCAGCGAGCTTAAGAGGAGGCGCTGTGCTGGCTGACCAAAAACTTGCGCTCAAGGCAACGGAATAGCATCATTCGAACGAACACTGTTCGTCATGACGAGTAGGGAAGTGAATGCGGTCGGCGCCGCTTTCAAAAAATCTAACCGCGCGTTCTGGCTTTCGGTTCTGGCGCGCTTTCCGACGGATTTTCAGTCAACTTTTCAGATCGCCGATCCCTTGCCAACAGGGACTTCTTTTTTCTCGCCGGCAGCTCATCACCCTCAGCGGTCGCGCGGCCATGCTTCGCGGCAATCGCATAGTCGGCTCTGTTCGTTCGATAGTCTTTTTTTTGCACAGCTATCTCCCGATTCAGAAGATTAACGCGGCATAGCGCCAGGCAGTTCCGAAGGTCGCTAATGTACAGCGACAGCACGCTTCGCTCTGGGGCGGCCCAGCGGCTTGGTTAGGGGGTGAGGCCGCTGGGCCTGACCAGCGAGTCTTCGGGGCGCGCGCTCGACTGGCTGTTTAATATTTTAGCTAAATCTAATGTAATCGAAACATGCGAACGAAGTACGCGGCGGCAATGGTCGACGTTCGGTGAGGAGACCCGCGCTAGCCCTTCAGCCTCATGCCCGGCCCGCCTCGAAATTACAAGCACAATCAGCAAGTAGGCGGTTTCGCATATCACGACTAGACTTTTAAGGCGAAAATGCCTTATGATTTCAATATCTTACAAGATATTGCTCTTGCGTCAGCTTCGATTCTCCGCCATGCTTTCTGGCGAGGGAAGGGTCACATGGGTCGACGCGGCGGCGGACCAGACCTTGGCCGGGGTGGCATAGCTATGTCCAAGGTCGAGACCTAAAAGCTTGCCGGCGATTTCCAGGTCGTCTCACACCACCGGCTGCCGGTGCCACTTCCGGCTTGGCTTTGTGAGAGCCGCAACCTGGAGACTTGCAAATGAACTTCCACGTAAACGCTGCCGGCATCGACGCCGACTGGCAATTCGAACTAGGGCATGGATCACACACCGCGACCAGCCCATGCCGTCGCTGGTGCTGTCTCGAGCGAAAGCCGGAAAGCTAGGAGATGTTTACGGCGTGCGCTCATTCGCAACCGTGGATCCGAATAGAGACAGGATGATATTGGGTAGTCTCAAGCCGATCGATGACGCGGCTTGGGCGGTTTGCTTGTTAACACCGGAATGGGCCGCCGAACTTGCGGCCTAGCTGGTGCGCGAAGCACCGGCAAACGACAAAACCCCGCTCCGACGGGAGTTTTTCATGTCGCCATGTTGCTATTGGCAGCCTCCGCTCATTACCAAGCCTTACAAATCAATGGCTTATGTTGCTGCCAATTCCAGCGCTAGCAACATGGTTTTTGGCGATTTAGGCAGCTAAGTGCTTGATTTTGTTTGGCTGGGGAACCTGGATTCGAACCAGGACTAACGGAGTCAGAGTCCGTGGGTCTACCGTTAACCTATTCCCCAGCAGGCGCGGTTGAAGAAAACCGCGCGGGCAGGGCGGCGATGGCGCCGCGCGTGCCTTGTAGCCGCCGCCGGAAAATAGTCAAGCCTGTGCCATGCTTCATTTGGGGCAATCGCGTCAGGTTTTTGATGCGTCCCTTACCCTTACACATTCCTCGACGAGACAGTGAAGCCACTGCATCGCTGCGTTCTTCGGCCACTGTAACGGCATGGATCCTAGGGTCTGCGCGACGTCGCTTCGCTCCTGCTTCGCCCTAGGATGACGAAAGGAGTGTAGTTTCGGCCAATCTCCAAGGTTGGAGATTTGCCATTAGCGTCAGCTTGGTTTGCGACCGGTGCTAATTTTCAACATTTGCGACTAGCCGTAAGCCAACACGCCTTCGTCATCCTAGGGCGGAGCAGGAGCGAAGCGACGTCGCGGAGACCCTAGGATCCATGCCGTTACCTCTGAGCGCTGCAGCGTAGAACGGCAGGGCCGCGCCTCACTCAGCGGCGCGGCCCTTCTTCCCCATTCTTCGCGCATCACCGTCTGAAACGATTGCCCGGCCTCTCACTTCCCACCCCGCCCGAGCTGCGAATGCTCGAAGAACAGCACGACGCCGAGCGCGATCACCAGCGGGATGATCAGGTAGAACAGCCGAAACACCAGCAGCGCGGCCAGCACGCCGACCGGGTCCATGTGCGACAGGCCGGCGAGGAAGACGACCTCGAACACGCCGAGCCCGCCCGGCGCATGCGAGATCTGCGCGATCGAGAACGACACCAGGAAGACGCCGAGCACGACGAAATAGCCGGGATTGCCTGATACGGGCAGGGCGAAGAAGATGATCGCCGCCGCTGCCAGAAGCTCGATCGGGCCGATCAGCAATTGCCGCGCGACGATCGGCAGGGCCGGATAATGGACCTGGAAGCTGCCGATCTTCAGCGGCCTGAGATGCAGCCAGCTGCCGAAGACATAGGCCGCCACCAGCAGCAGCATGATGATGCCCGCGGCAATCGTCAGGCCATGGTGCGGCGCGCCGGAAAACCGGTCGATAATCTCCGGCTCGAAGACCAGAACGAGGCCGGAGACGAGGATCGTCGACAGCACGAAGGTGATCCAGCAGATCGCTACCAGGACGCCGACATCCTGCCCGGTCAGCCCCCTTGTGCCATAGGCGCGATAGCGGATCACGGCGCCGGAGAACACCGAGCCGCCGATATTGTGCGACAGCGCGTAGGTGGTGAAGGAGCACAGGGTGACGAACAGCCAGGAGACTCGTCTGCCGATATGCAGGAGCGCTATGTGGTCGTAGCCGGCCAGCGACGCATAGGCGATGACCGAGCTCAGCGCGGCGAGCACCCAGCCGCGGGCAGGGATGGCGACGATGCCGTCCCAGACATCGTCGAGCGAAATGCCGCGCAATTCGTGCAGCAGCAGCCACAGCGAGAAGACGACCGCCGCAATGCCGACGACCGGCCAGAAATAGCGCCTCCAATTCATGACGTGACGATCATGCGTTGCAGCCCCGTTGCCCCTTTTTCGGTTCGCGTCGGGAAAACTGTCCGCGATTCCGAATGTTCCATCCCCGTCATTTAAGAAATGCCTTATCGAAGCCGGCTATTCAACCGGCAAGGCGTGTAGCGGAGGGAGAAGGAAAGCCTGGCGATCCTTCGCGCCCCCCTCTGTCCTGCCGGACATCTCCCCCACTTGTGGGGAGATTGGCCGCCACCGCCACTTTCGCCAATCCCCACCGTTGCAGAAATGGGCGGAGCGCCGAAGCTGCCAATCTCCCTCCTTGTGGGGGAGATGTCCGGCAGGACAGAGGGGGGCGCTGTCCCGCCATCATCGGGCCGAGCGGAGCGGCGAGACAATGTCACCCAAAATTCGCCCCCTGCGCTCTTGGTGATCCGGGCCGGCGCTGCTAGTCTGGCGGCAACTTAGAACACATGACAGCGCCTGCTGCGTCCGGTCTCCGGTTCGCGCGGCGCCGGAAGGAACTGAAGTGGAAGACCACGACACCGGCGCTGGCGCGCCGGATGTGGGCGTGTCCAGGGCTACGCCGCCGCCATCAGGCCAGGCAAGCCCATCCGCCGGCCGGCAGAATGGCCGCCCGGTGCAGCCTTGGTCCGGTCATGGACAGGCAGGCGACGCGCCCCAGCATCAGAATGGCCAGCAGAAGGCCAAGACCAGGAAGCGACGCAAACGCCGGCGCGGCCGCAAGGTTTTTGTGCGCGATGACGCTCAGCTCGCCGCGGCCGGACTGTCGGCGCCCGCCGCCACCGGCGCTCCAACAAGCCGTCCGCTCGAGGCGATCGTCGTGCCTTCGCCCTCAGCTGCGCCGAGCAGGCCGGAGCAGGATGTTCGCCGCCCGCCGGTGCAGGAACTGCCGGTGTTTGCCGCACTTGACCTCGGCACCAACAATTGCCGGCTGCTGGTGGCGGTGCCGACGCGGCATGGCCAGTTCCGCGTCATCGACGCTTTCTCGCGCATCGTCAGGCTTGGCGAGGGCCTCACCGCCAATGGCCGGCTAGGGCAGCCCGCGATGGACCGTGCGGTCGAGGCGCTGAAGATCTGCGGCGACAAATTGCGCAGCCGCAAGATCAGGAAGGCCCGGCTGATCGCCACCGAAGCCTGCCGCACCGCCGCGAACGGCGCCGAGTTCCTCGACCGCGTCGAGCGCGAGGCGGGTTTGAAGCTCGAGATCATCGACCGCCAGACCGAGGCGCGGCTGGCTGTGTCTGGCTGCGGCTCGCTGGTCGACCGCGACACGCAAGGCGTCGTCCTGTTCGACATCGGCGGCGGCTCCTCGGAAATCGCGCTGATCGATCTCACCGGCCACCGCTCGCCGAGGCTCGCCAACCATATCGTCTCCTGGACGTCGCTGCCGGTCGGAGTGGTTTCGCTGGCCGAGCGCTTCGGCGGCCGCACTGTCACCCGCGAGATCTTTGCCGCCATGGTCGAGGATGTGGCTGTGCGCCTGCACGCCTTTGACGGGCGCGACCGGCTGAGCCATGTACTCGCCAGCCCGAAATTCCATCTGCTCGGCACCTCGGGCACGGTGACGACGCTGGCCGGCGTCCACCTCGACCTCGAACGCTACGACCGCCGCCGGGTCGACGGGCTGTGGATGGACCGCGACAGCGTCGACCGCATGGTCGAAAAACTGGTCGGCTGGGACTTTCAGCAGCGCGTCGCCAACCCTTGCATCGGCGCCGATCGCGCCGATCTGGTGCTGGCCGGCTGCGCCATCCTGGAAGCGATCCGCGCGGTATGGCCGTCGGAAAGGCTGCGCGTTGCCGACCGCGGCTTGCGTGAAGGCATATTGAGCGAATTGATGGCCGACGACGGTGTCTGGCGCAACAGTGGACGTGGCAGCGCATGATCCCGAACCGAAGGACCGCGTCAGCGAAAAGTGGCAACCGGTTTTCTCGGACCCAAGCGGAAGCATTGCTTAGGTGAACAGTCGACCCCCACTCCGTCGAGCTTCGCTCGACACCTCTCCCCCGATCGACGGGGTAGAGGAAGGGCGCGAGCTTATGCAGGCTGGCGCCCTTCCTCTCCCTCCGGAGGGGGGAGAGGTGGCGCTGCGAAGCAGCGACGGAGTGGGGGAAGCCGTTCACGAAACGCGCAGCCGCCGAAAAACGGCCGCAACTCGGCGAGCGAGAAAACTCAAACAAGAAATCAAGCAATGACCAAGAAACCGGAAAAACCAGGCTCTGCCAGCATTCGCGTGCTGAAGACGCGGATCAAGAAGAAGAGCGGCCTGAAGGAATCGTCACGCCGCTGGCTGCAGCGCCACATCAACGATCCCTATGTCCAACGCTCCAAGGCCGACGGCTACCGCTCGCGTGCGGCCTACAAGCTGATCGAGATCGACGACAAGCACCATCTGCTCAAGCCCGGCATGAAGGTCATCGACCTTGGCGCGGCACCCGGCGGCTGGTGCCAGGTCGCCGCCGCGCGCACGAAATCGACGGCCGAACATCCGCATGTCGTCGGCATCGACTATCTCGAGATGGATGCGGTGCCCGGCGCGCCGGTGCTGTTGATGGATTTTCTCGATCCGCAGGCGCCCGAAAAGCTCGCCGAAACGCTGGGCGGCCGACCGGACATCGTTTTGTCCGACATGGCGGCGCCGACCACCGGGCATAAAAGGACCGATCACATCCGCACCATGTATCTGTGCGAAGTGGCTGCCGATTTCGCGCTGTCGGTGCTCAAGCCGGGCGGTCATTTTCTCGCCAAGACTTTTCAGGGCGGCGCCGAGAACGAATTGCTCGCCAGGCTCAAGCAGAATTTCCGCTCGGTCCATCACGTCAAGCCGCCGGCCTCGCGGGATGAATCCGTGGAGCTTTATCTGCTGGCGAAGGATTTTAAGGGATAGGGGCTTTTCCTTCTCCCCTTGTGGGAGAAGGTGGCCTCGCGAAGCGAGGTCGGATGAGGGGTGTTCCAGCTTGGCGCAAACTCTCGTATACATCGGCAAAATCGCCAACGCCGCATTCCGTCCAGCACCCCTCAACCGTCTCGGCGCTGCGCGCCGATCCACCTTCTCCCACAAGGGGAGAAGGGAAGGAGTTCTCAACTCCCCGGTGGGCCCACCTCCAGCGCCTTCGGCGCTGTCAGCCCGCCATATCCCGACACCGCGTTGCCGGCGTCCGGCGCCAGCCGCATGAATGACAGGGATGCGGCCGCCGATACGGCCGCGACGATGAAGAACGCGACGTGGAAGTCGCTTAGCGTCAGCGGCCCGCCATGGATTGTCGTCGACACTTCCAGGATGCCGCCGGCCAGCGCCACGCCAAGCGCGATCGACAGTTGCTGGAACACCGCGGCGATCGGCGTTGCCCTGCTGGTGTCGGCGGCCGAAATCTCGGCATAGGCAAGCGCGTTGATGCCGGTGAAGAACATCGAGCGGATGAAGCCGCCGACGAGCAGGGCGGCGAGGATCAGCAGATAGGGCGTTTCCGGCGTGAGCAAGCCGTTGATGGCGATCGACGCCGCCGCGATCAGCGAGCCGAAGATCAGCACACGGCGGAACCCGGCAACCCTGAAGATCAGCGCCGTGACGAATTTCATGCCGATGGCGACGATCGCCGCCACGAAGGTGATCATTCCCGATTGGAACGGCGTCAGCCCGAAGCCGATCTGGAACATCAGCGGCAAAAGGAAAGGCACGGCGCCGATGCCGATGCGGAACAGTCCGCCGCCGAGGACCGAGGAGCGGAACACCTGGTTGCGAAACAGATCGAGCGCCAGCAGCGGATTCCTGGCGTGGCGCGCATGCAGGAGGTAAAGCACCGCTGCTACCAGCCCGACCGCCACGGTGAGAAAGCCGGCAATCGGCGGCAAAGCGGGCAGGCTGACCACCGACAGGCCGAACACGATGCCCGATGCCGCCAGCCCGCTCAGCACGAAGCCGACGAAATCGAGCGGCGGCGTCTGCGCCGATTCGGTTTTCGGCAGGAAGCGGGTGGCGAGCCAGATGCCGATCAGCCCGATAGGCACATTGATCAGGAATATCCAGTGCCAGGTGAAATAGGTGGTGATGAAACCGCCGACCGGCGGCCCGACGAGCGGCCCGACCAACGCGGGAATGCTCAGCCAGGACATCGCGGCGACGAGCTCGCTTTTCGGCGTGGCGCGCACCAGCACAAGGCGTCCCACCGGCGTCATCATGGCGCCGCCAATGCCTTGCAGGAAGCGCGAAACCACGAAAGCCGGCAGCGAATTGGATACGGCGCAAGCGATCGAACCGACGATGAACACGGCGATTGCCGCGCGAAACACGTTCTTGGCGCCGAAGCGGTCGGCCATCCAGCCGCTGATCGGAATAAAGACCGCCAGAGAGACAAGATAGGCGGTCAGCGCCAGCTTGAGCGCGACCGGACTGGTCTGCAGGTCGACGGCGATCGCCGGCAGCGACGTCGCGATCACGGTCGAATCCATGTTTTCCATGAAAAGAGCGACCGCCAGGATAAGCGGAATGGTGCGGTTCATGGAACGCGTCCGGATTGAATGTTCACCGCCGATTGCTTGCCGGTCCCTCGGGGGCAAAGGAGTGGGCAGGCAGGGCGGTTACCACGGCATAGGTCGGCTGTCGCCTTACTTTGCCGTCACATTTGTGCGACCAGGGCAGCGGTGCCAGTCCGGAGCCCTGCGGAGAATGGCGCCGAAACAAAAAACCCGCCTCGGCGGCGGGTCGCTGGCGCAAATCAGCACCATGAATAAATTCCTAGCATAGTTGCCGTCACAAAGCAAGGGTCACGAGCCCGCATACGTGCACAAGCAATCGGCTTTTCATCGGCGACGGGACGTGTTACGAGCCAGCGCCAATCCTGAAAGGGAAGAAGACGAGTCGGCGCTGTCCATCCGGTCCAGCGCTTTTCATGCATTCCGAGGGCTGGCCATGGCAAAAATTATCGAAACGTCCACGGGCGCGTTGGCGCTGACCTTTGACGACGTGCTGCTTCAGCCGGGTCATTCCGAAGTCATGCCCGGCGAGACCGATATCCGCACCCGCATCGCCGGCGACATCGACCTGAACGTGCCGATCCTTTCCGCCGCCATGGATACCGTCACCGAGGCGCGCCTTGCCATCGCCATGGCCCAGGCCGGCGGCATCGGCGTCATCCACCGCAATTTCTCGCCGGCCGAGCAGGCCGAGCAGGTGCGGCAAGTGAAGAAATTCGAATCCGGCATGGTCGTGAACCCCGTCACCATCGGCCCCGAGGCGACGCTCGCCGATGCGCTGGGCCTGATGCGCACCTACAGCATCTCGGGCATTCCCGTGGTCGAGAATGGCGGCGCTGGCGGGCATACGGTCGGACGGCTGGTCGGCATCCTGACCAACCGCGACGTGCGCTTCGCCTCCGATCCGGCCCAGAAAGTTTACGAATTGATGACCCGTGAGAACCTGATCACGGTCAAGGAGAACGTCGATCAGGACGAAGCCAAGCGGCTCCTGCACCAGCACCGCATCGAGAAGCTGGTCGTGGTCGACAGCGACGGCAATTGCGTCGGGCTGATCACCGTCAAGGACATCGAGAAGTCGCAGCTCAATCCGCACGCCACCAAGGACGTGCAAGGACGCTTGCGCGCGGCGGCCGCCACCAGCGTCGGCGATGACGGTTTTGAGCGCGCCGAGCGCCTCATCGATGCCGGCGTCGACCTTCTGGTGATCGATACCGCGCATGGCCACTCGCAACGTGTCCTGGATGCGGTGACGCGGGCCAAGAAGCTGTCCAATTCGGTCCGCATCCTGGCCGGCAACGTCGCCACCGCAGAAGGCACGCTGGCGCTGATCGATGCCGGCGCCGACGCCGTCAAGGTCGGCATCGGGCCGGGTTCCATCTGCACCACCCGCATCGTCGCCGGCGTCGGCGTGCCGCAGCTTTCGGCGATCATGTCGGCGGTCGAGACGGCGCAGAAATCGGGCGTCTCGGTCATTGCCGATGGCGGCATCAAATATTCCGGCGATCTCGCCAAGGCGCTCGCCGCCGGCGCCAGTGCCGCCATGATCGGCTCGCTGCTGGCCGGCACCGACGAGAGCCCAGGCGAGGTCTACCTGCACCAGGGCCGCTCGTTCAAAGCCTATCGCGGCATGGGCTCGGTCGGCGCCATGGCCCGCGGCTCAGCCGACCGCTATTTCCAGGCCGAGGTGCGTGACACGCTGAAACTGGTGCCGGAAGGCATCGAAGGGCAGGTGCCTTACAAAGGACCTGTGTCCGGCGTTCTGCACCAGCTTGCGGGCGGCCTGAAAGCCGCTATGGGTTATGTCGGCGGGCGCGACCTTGCCGATTTCCGCGACCGCGCCACCTTTGTACGCATATCCAACGCCGGACTTCGTGAAAGCCACGCCCATGACGTCACGATTACCCGCGAAAGCCCGAATTATCCCGGCGGAGCCTGACCAGCTTGCGCGAAGCCTGACGGCAATGATGCTGCGGCTGTCCCGCCACGCCGCCGCACTCTGTTTCGTCTGCGTGGCGGTTTTCGTCGCCATGACGGCGATGGAGTTCCTGTATTTCCGCCAGTTGAGCGGTGGCCTGCCGTCGCTCGATTTGCGCTGGACCGGTTTCACCCCGGATGAAGGCATGGCCTGGCTGACGGCGCTCGGCCGGCGCGGCAGCGAGATCATCCTGGTCTGGCATTATCTGACCTTCGACCTCTTGTTCCCGGCGCTGCTGTCGCTGACGCTGGTCAGCCTGATCCTGGCCACGGGGCGGCGGCTGAAGAATTTCCGGGCGCTGTCCGCGCAGCTCCAGTCGCTGTTCGCACTTGTCCTGGTGCTGCCCTACACGCTTGCCGATTATGCGCAGAACTTCGCGGTGGCCCGCCTGCTCTCAGATTTCCTGTCGGCCAATCCGGATTCGCTGTCCTTCGCCTCGGCGCTGATCGTCACCAAATTCGCGCTTCTGGCGATGCCGGTGATCGTCATCGCGGTTTTCCACCTGGCCGGTCAGAGAAAGCGCTGAGCTTAGGGCCAGACAGGCTCAAGACTACAAATCGAACAGCGCGATCTTGCGCTTGTCGAACTTGATCGCGATCTCGCCGCGCACCAGTTTGAGCGCGGCCTCGCCGAACACGGCGCGCCGCCAGCCTTGCAAGGCCGGCACGTCGGCGGCCTCGCCCTCGGCGGCGATGCGGTCGATGTCGTCGCTGGAGGCCAGCACCTTCGAAGCGACGCCCTCCTTTTCAGCGACGATCCGCAACAGCACTTTCAGCAGTTCCGCGGCGGCATTGGAGCCTTCGGGCGGCTGAAAACTCTTCGGCAGCTTCGGCATGTCTTCCCTGGGCAAGGCAAGCGCGGTGTTGACCGCGCCAAGCAGCGCCGTTGCCGTCACCGAGCGTTCCCAGCCTTTCGGCGTGGTGCGCAGCTTGGCGAGTGCTGCCGCATCGCGCGGCGCCTGCTGCGCCACCTCGTAGATGGCGTCGTCCTTGAGCACCCGGCCGCGCGGCACGTCGCGTTCGCGCGCCTCGCGTTCGCGCCATGCGGCCACCGCTTGCACGATCGCCAGCTCCTGCGGCTTGCGCAGCCGCATCTTCAGCCGTTTCCAGGCGTCCTCCGGGTGCGGATCGTAGGTCTCGCGCGCGGTCAGAACTTCCATCTCCTCGTTCAGCCAATGGGCGCGGTTCTCGCGCACCAGCTCGGCGCTGAGGTGCTGGTAGACCTCGATCAAATGGGTGACGTCGGCAAGCGCGTAGTCGAGCTGCTTCTCGGAAAGCGGCCGGTGGCGCCAGTCAGTGAAACGTGAGGACTTGTCGAGCCGGGCGCCGGTTATCTTCTGGACGAGCTGGTCATAGGAGACGCTGTCGCCGAAGCCGCAAACCATCGCCGCCACCTGGGTGTCGAACACCGGATGCGGGACCAGATCGCCGAGATGAACGATGATTTCGATGTCCTGGCGCGCCGCATGGAAGACTTTGACGACGGCCTCGTTGGCCATCAGCCTGAAGAACGGCTTCAGGTCGATGTCGGGTGACAGCGGATCGATCAGCGCCGTCACGCCGGGCGCCGCCATCTGGATCAGGCAGAGGATCGGCCAAAAGGTCGTCTCGCGAATGAATTCGGTGTCGACGGTGACGAAATCCGACTTTTCGAACGCGGCAACAGCGGTCTCGAGTTCTTCTTGGGTGGTGATGACGTGCATCAAATCGCTTTTGGCAAAGGGTAAGGTCTCCTTCAATTTCAGCCGCGCGGGCTTTCGTCAAGCGGCAGCCCCGGGTTCAAGACGTATGGGCCGTCATCATTGCTTCGCAGGCCCATCGGAATCATCATTGCGCTTGGCCAGCCGGGCGAAGACCGTCGATGTGCGCAAAAGGCCGATGAAACGGCTGCGATGGCCGGCCGGCACGCCGGATCGCACCTGCATCCGGTACAGGATGACGACGACAAAGATGGCGTAGACGGTCGCGGTGAACACGAACAGCGCGCTTGGCCCGAAATACTGCATCGCCGTCGAGGCGGCAAACGGCCCGCCAATGGCGCCGAAGGAATAGAACAGCATCAGCGCCGCGTTGATCAGCACGAACTCGCCCTTGTCGGCGCGGTCGTTGGAGTGCGCCGCCGATAGCGAGTAGAGCGGCATGGCGAAGCAGCCGAAGATGAAGACGATCACGAAGTTGAGGGACGGGTCGCTGCGCGCCCAGAACACCAGTGCCAGCGATGCCAGCAGCGCGCAACACGTCGTCATCAGCAGCACGGAACGCCGGTCCCAGCGGTCGGACAGATAGCCGAGCGGGTACTGGATGATGGCGCCGCCGAAAATGCCGACGCTGACGAAGGTGACGACGTCGGTGACCGACATGCCGATCTGTTCGGCATAAACCGGCGACAATGTGCGAAAGGCGCTGTTGGTGACACCGACGGCGATGCAGCCGACGCAGCCGAGCGGCGAAATCCGCCAGACGCGGGCCAGGTCGAGCTTGACGTCTTCCGGCGGAGTCGGGTTGGAGCGGTCGCCGAGCGACACCGGCACCAGCGAGAGCGTGATCATGATCGACATGATGGCGAAGATGGCGAAACCGCCGGCGCCGAAGATCGGGATCAGGAACTGTGCGCCTGTGACCGAACCGATGTCGACCATCCGGTAGATGGCCAGCACCCGAGCGCGGTCCCTATTGGCGACCCCGGAATTGAGCCAGGCTTCCATGATGGTGAACAGGCCGGCGAAGCAGAACCCGCCGGCAAAGCGCACTGCGCACCACATAACCGGATCGACGACCAGCACCAAAAGCAATGTTCCCGCCGAAGCGATCGCCGCCAGCGCGGAGAAGGCGCGCACATGGCCGACGGCCTTCATGATGTGGGTTACGGCGAGGCAGCCGAGCAGGAAGCCGGCGAAATAGAACGTGCCCATCAGGCCGATGGTCGAGGCCGAAAACCCCTCCTGCGCGCCGCGCAACGCGATCAAGGTGCTCTGCAGTCCATTGCCGCCGAGCAGGATGCCGGCGGCAATAAGGAGTGGGATCAGCGGGCGCATGGAGGACATGAAGGAAGGCCTGTCGTTGATCCTTCTTGAACCATCGCCTGCGCCAATGCCAGCGGCAATTCCCGGCGATTAGCGGGCCAGCACCGGCAATCAGTATCTCAACTAGAATTTTGGCTTTGGGAGCGGTCTTTCGCACTCCCGACGGCGCACTGGGGTGGCTGTCCGCCTACCGCAGGATTCTGTTTGTCATCAGCCATCTCACGGAGCGGGGCCACGCGTAGTTCGGACCCATGCGAAGATCGGTAAAGCCTTGCAAAACAGCTTTCCCGGTTTCAGCGTCGAGGATGCGAATGAACATAGTATGCTCTGTTCGGTTGACGCGCGTCACGACGCCGAGCAAGGCAAGAGACGCGCCGTGCTCTTTAGCAATTTTGCCTTCACAGCCCCCGCAGTTGCGTAAGCCGTGCGGCGCACCCGCCTGCTCATCCCTCGCTGGCACATCAACGACTGTAAAACGTCCAGACTTGGAGAGCATGTCCTTCGCCATTTGTGCCGACTCGGACAGATAGCGCCTATCGTGTTCATCCGGGGGGATTATTCCTGCCCCAGCGCTCTTGTCCTCCAATTCGAAAGGAAACACCTCGATTGACATCGGCTTTGTCTGCTGAGCGTGCGCAAATGTGCAGGTGCCGACAAGCAGTGTCATCAGGACAGTCAATGTGCGAATGCGCATGGTAGTCCTCACATCAATGGACGGCCATTGTACACGGCTTGATCACCCTAATCACGATCAAAGCAGAAGATAGCAGTCGCCTTCCGTCAGCCGCGGCGCGTAGTCCGCTTCGGAACGGGCGATGCCGAAAATCTCCTGCGCGCCGCGCCATACCCTGAAGGAGCCGGGCTGGTTCCAGCGGGAACCAGCTTGGCTGTATTCTATCGTGCTTGCTATACTCCATCGGGCACGTCACAGGGGGCTTCCCATGTCAGGCTATTTCGGCACAGAGGTTCAGCAACGCCTGCAAGCTCAGGCTGAGGCGAGTGTCGACTTCATCAATGTGACCCCCGGCGCGTGCCAGACCGGGCGCACTATGGGGTGCGATGATCCCGACCGGTTCGGGTGGGAGCTGATCGACAAGATCCTCAATCGCGACGGCATCTGCGGCTTTCGTATGATACCAGCAAGCAAGGCGGATGAGCTCAAGTCGAGATTGGCCAAGGGGGGCTTCCGCTTCGATACCTGGGACGTTTTCTTGGCCGACCAGGCAAGTGCCCTGGCGGCGTCTGAGGCAATTATCGATCAGGGACTGCCCGACGGACTTCTCGATCAAGACAAGCCGACCGAGCCGGATGATGAGTATACGGCTCGCATCCAGGCGTTCATGGCGGCGTCGGGCGTAGTGCCATTTTCGGGGTCGCTGCTGGCCGGAACGGTGGGACCGGCGACGACAGTAGTGGTGGGCGACAAGACGGGTACCGTCGCGGCAACCGCGCATGGCTACTTGGCTCACAATTCCTACAGCACCTATCACCGATATGCGTGGGGTGGACTGGTTGCGGTCGCGCAATCGCAGAGGGGCCGAGGGCTCGGCAACCACATCAACGCTCGCATGATCGTCAGTGTGTTTCGCGATCTGCATGCGACGCACATCTATGAGCTCGTATCAGCCTCGAACGTACCGTCCCGGCGAATGGTGGAATCATGCGGGCTTCGTCGCGATCCCGCTGTTGTGTGTGGGGTTGCTACGCCTGGCGATAGTGCGCGCTTCACCCGCTGACCGCCATGGGCGGTCGATGTTGGATCGCAGCTTATTCCGAGCGATGATCGCGTAGGGCGAGAGCCGAAGTCCAACCTGAGATGCTGCCCTAGCGCCGTCTGCCTTGACAAAGGCGGCCTCTCATGTGCTTTTCGCGCAAATTTTCGGGCCAGGCCATCATGCCTTGGCCGCAATCAACATCCGGACTTACCAATGACAATGCATCGTTACCGCAGCCATACCTGTGCCCAGTTGAGGAAGAGCGACGTCGGCTCTTCCGTTCGCCTGTCTGGTTGGGTGCATCGCGTTCGCGACCATGGCGGCCTCCTCTTCATCGATTTGCGCGACCACTATGGCCTGACCCAGATCGTCGCCGATCCGGATTCGCCGGCCTTCAAGATTGCCGAGACCGTGCGCGGCGAATGGGTCGTCCGCGTCGACGGCGAGGTCAAGGCGCGTCTGGCAGAGACCGCCAACGCCAATTTGCCGACCGGCGAGATCGAGGTTTTCGCGCGCGAGATCGAAGTGCTGTCGGCGGCCAAGGAATTGCCGCTGCCGGTGTTCGGCGAGCCGGACTATCCCGAGGACATCCGCCTCAAATACCGCTTCCTCGACCTGCGTCGCGACACGCTGCACAAGAACATCGTGGCGCGCACGAAAATCATTGCCGAGATGCGCAAGCGCATGGGCGAGGTCGGCTTCACCGAATTCTCGACACCGATCCTGACCGCTTCATCGCCCGAAGGGGCGCGCGACTTCCTGGTGCCGTCGCGCATCCATCCCGGCACTTTCTACGCGCTGCCGCAGGCGCCGCAGATATACAAGCAATTGATCATGGTGTCGGGCTTCGACCGTTACTTCCAGATCGCGCCCTGCTTCCGCGACGAGGACCCGCGCGCCGACCGCCTGCCGGGCGAGTTCTACCAGCTCGACCTGGAAATGAGCTTCGTCGAGCAGGACGATATCCTGGCGACCATGGAGCCGGTGATGCGCGGCGTGTTCGAGGCCTTTGCCGCCGGCAAGCCGGTGACGCAGGAATTTCCGCGCATCGCCTATGACGTCGCCATGCGCAAATACGGCACCGACAAGCCGGACCTGCGCAACCCGATCGAGATGCAGGCCGTCTCCGATCATTTCCGCGATTCCGGTTTCAAGGTATTCGCCAACATCCTCGCCAACGACCCGAAGGCCGAAGTCTGGGCCATTCCGGCCAAGACCGGCGGCTCGCGCGCCTTCTGCGACCGCATGAATTCCTGGGCGCAGGGCGAGGGCCAGCCGGGCCTCGGCTACATCTTCTGGCGCAAGGAAGGTGAAAAGCTCGAGGGCGCAGGTCCGCTCGCCAAGAACATCGGCGAGGGGCGCACCGAGGCGATCCGCCAGCAACTCGGCCTTGCCGATGGCGACGCTGCCTTCTTCGTCGCAGGCGACCCCAAAAAGTTCGTCTCGTTCGCGGGCGCCGCACGCACCCGCGCCGGCGAGGAGCTGAACCTTGTCGACCGCGACCGTTTCGAATTGTGCTGGATCGTCGACTTTCCCTTCTTCGAATGGAACGAAGACGAGAAAAAGATCGATTTCGCCCACAATCCGTTTTCCATGCCGCAAGGCGGCATCGATGCGCTCAACGGCGAGGATCTGCTCGGCATCAAGGCGTTCCAGTATGACATGGTCTGCAATGGTTTCGAGATCGCCTCCGGCGGCATCCGCAACCACCTGCCGGAAACCATGGTCAAGGCGTTCGAGACTGTCGGGCTGGATCGCGAGACGGTTGAGGAGCGCTTCGGCGGCCTCTATCGCGCCTTCCAGTATGGCGCGCCGCCGCATGGCGGCATGGCGGCCGGCATCGATCGCGTCGTCATGCTGCTGGTCGGCGCCAAGAACCTGCGCGAAGTGACCATGTTCCCGATGAACCAGCAGGCCTATGACCTGTTGATGAGCGCGCCGGCGGAAGCCAGCCCGCAGCAGCTTCGCGAATTGTCGCTGCGCGTCGCGGTGACCAAGAAAGAGGTTTAAGAACCTCCCGCAACCGATTCTGTTGATTCACAAAAAAGCCCGGCATCGCGCCGGGCTTTTCGCTTCAAGGGACCGCTTCGGTCAGTCCTCGTTCGCCTTGACCGTCACGCCAAGCGTCTTCGTCAGATCCACCGGGTTGGACATGGCGCCTGCCATGATCAGCGCGAACGGCACCGCCGCCGGCGGCTCGGCCAAGATTTCGAGGCTCTGCGGATCGTCGAGATATTTGCCGACTGCAGCCGACACCTGCGCCGTCAATTCCGGATTATTGAGCTGTGCCATGCCGAAAGGCACGATCGCCTTGGCCTGGTTAGCGATATCCTTGCCGGACATGCCTTGCTGCTTGCCGACATAGTCCAGCACCTTGTTGGTCAGCGAATCGTCGTCGAAGCGGATCGAAGCGCTGTTGAACGAAAGCTGCTGCAAGACGCCGAGCATGGCCATGCCTTGCGCCGAATTGTCGGCGCCTTCGGGCTGGGCCGCCATCTTCTTCTGCGCCTCCTGCAGCGATTTGATGACGTCAAGCGTGTAGCCGCCGAGACCGAAGGTCATGCCGAGCGTTCCGGCATTGTCGACGGAGATGTCGTATTTCGACAGCTCCATCTTGCCGTCCGAAGGCTGCCAGGTGCCCGCCATTTCAAGGTTTCCGGTGATGTTCTGGTAACCGAGCGCGTTGATCACGTCCTTGGACTTCGGATCCTCGATCAGCGTCAGGTCGGCATTGAACTTCTCCGTCGTGCCGGAAAATTCCATCGCCTTGCCGTCGGCCGGCGGCGTGATCTCGATGGCAAGCCCGTCCATCGAGAAGGCGGTCTTGTCGGCAACCTTGACAGTCATGTTGTCGAGCTCTGCCGATTTGTACATCATCAGCGAGCCCAGCGGGCCCGTGGTGCCGTCGGCCGGAACCGTCATGTCGTGGATGATGAACGGGCTGAGGTTGAGCGTGACGCCGTCCTCGCTGTGCTGGAACGCCGCAGTCGAGACCGTTTCGATTTCATAACCGCCATTGGCTTCGGTCACGCCTTCAAGCGTGACGTCGCCAAGCTTGAGCGCTTCCTTTTCGGCCGCCGGTTTGACGGCGACGCCTTGCAGCACCATGCTGGAGGCATCGCCCGTCACCCCGGTCCATGAGATGTCGACGCCCTGGGCGGCGAGAGCTGCCTTCAGCCGGTCGGCGACCGCAGCATCCTGCGCGAAGGCCGCGTTCAGCGGCAGCGTCAGCAGGAAGGTCGAAAAAGCGAGCTTGTTGAGTGTCGAGCGTCTGATCGTCATCGCGGTTCCCTGAGCGTGTCCTGAGATTATTTTCAATTCTTTGCGCCGTCACCCTTCCGTGACGAACTGGACGGGAAAAAGGCGTTCTCCCGCACAATGGTCGAAAACCATGGCGAAAGGCAAATTCGATCCATCGCGCCCCCGATCCATCGCGCTTGCCATAGAGGGGGGATGTAACCAATTGATGTTGGTCGTTGCTGGAGTGCGTTCAGTTCGTGTTGCAGAAGGCGCCTCACATCCAAGCGCCTCTTGCCGCGAATCACCCGCTCGGCTAGTCCCAGCCCATGGGAAAAAGGCTTTTACCGCCTGGCGATGGCGGTGGCGACAACATCGAGCCGGTCGATCTGAAGAAAGCGCTGGAAGAGCGCTATCTCGCCTATGCGCTGTCGACCATCATGCACCGGGCGCTGCCGGATGTGCGCGATGGGCTGAAGCCGGTCCATCGCCGCATCATGCATGCCATGCGGCTGCTCAGGCTCAACCCCGACCAGGGCTTCGCCAAATGCGCCCGCATCGTCGGCGAGGTGATGGGCAAGTTCCATCCGCATGGCGACCAGTCGATCTACGACGCGCTGGTGCGGCTGGCGCAGGATTTCTCGATGCGTTATCCCCTGGTCGACGGCCAGGGCAATTTCGGCAATATCGACGGCGATAACGCCGCCGCCATGCGCTACACCGAAGCGCGCATGACCGATGTGGCGACCGAGCTGCTGTCCGGCATCACCGAGGATGCGGTCGACTACCGGCCGACCTACAATGAGGAGGACGAGGAGCCGGTCGTGCTGCCCGGCGCCTTTCCGAACCTGTTGGCCAACGGCTCGTCCGGAATTGCAGTCGGCATGGCGACTTCGATCCCGCCGCACAATGCCGCGGAGCTCTGCGACGCCGCGCTTCATCTGATCGAGCATCCCGATGCGCCGGTGACGACGCTGATGGACTTCGTTCAAGGACCGGATTTCCCGACCGGTGGCATCATCGTCGACAGCCGTGCCTCGATCCTCGAAGCCTACGAAACCGGTCGCGGTGGTTTCCGCGTCAGGGCGAAATGGAGCCAGGAGGACCAGGGCAGGGGCACCTGGAGCATCGTCGTCACGGAAATCCCCTACGGAGTCCAGAAGGCGCGGCTGATCGAAAAGATCGCCGAGCTTTTGATGGCGCGCAAATTGCCGCTGCTCGAGGACATCCGCGACGAGAGCGCCGAAGACGTCCGCGTCGTGCTGGTGCCGAAGAGCCGTTCGGTCGATCCCGGCATCCTGATGGAATCGCTGTTCAAGCTGACCGAGCTTGAAAGCCGCTTTCCGCTCAACATGAACGTCCTGTCGCGCGGCAAGATACCCAACGTGCTGTCGCTGAAGGGCGTGCTCAAGGAATGGCTGGATCACCGCCGCGAGGTGCTGATCCGCCGCTCCAGGCATCGCCTCGGCGAGATCGAAAGGCGGCTGGAGATACTCGCCGGCTATCTGATCGCCTATCTCAACATCGACGAGGTGATCAGGATCATCCGCGAGGAGGACGAACCCAAGCAAGTGATGATGGCGCGCTGGTCGCTTACCGACAACCAGGCCGAAGCCATCCTCAACATGCGGCTCAGGGCCCTGCGCAAGCTCGAGGAATTCGAGATCCGCAAGGAATTCGACGGCCTCACCACCGAGAAGAAGCAGATCGAGGCGCTGCTTGCGTCCGACGCCAGGCAGTGGTCGACGATCAAGTGGGAAGTCTCCAGCATCCGCGAGAAATTTGGACCGGAGACCGAGCTCGGCAAGCGCCGGACCCAGTTCGCCGACGCGCCCGAACATGACCTGACCGACATCGCCCATGCCATGATCGAGCGCGAGCCGGTCACCGTGGTCGTTTCGGAAAAGGGCTGGCTCAGGGCGATGAAAGGTCACCTGACCGACCATTCGTTGCTGACCTTCAAGGAGGGCGACAGCCTCAAGCTCGCCTTCCACGCCCAGACCACCGACAAGGTGCTGGTCTTCACCACCGGCGGCAAGTTCTACACGATCGGCGCCGACCGGCTGCCGGGTGGGCGCGGCCATGGCGAACCGATCCGCATCATCGTCGACATGGACAACGACCAGGACATCGTCACCGCCTTTGTCCATGATCCCAAGCGCAAGCTGCTCTTGGTGTCGCATGACGCCAATGGCTTCATCGTGTCGGAAGAAGAGGTCGTCGCCAACACCCGCAAGGGCAAGCAGGTGATGAACGTCAAGGCGCCCGACGAGGCCCAGCGTTGCGTGACCGTCGCCGGCGACCATCTCGCCATCGTCGGCGAGAACCGCAAGATGCTGGTCTTCCCGCTCGCCGAGATCCCTGAGATGGGTCGCGGCAAGGGCGTCCGCCTGCAGAAATACAAGGATGGCGGCGTCCTCGACCTCAAGACCTTCACGCTCGAAAGCGGTCTCTCCTGGCAGGATTCGGCCGACCGCACCTTCGTCAAGTCGCGTGAAGAGCTGATCGAATGGATCGGTGCTCGAGCCTCGGCCGGACGCATGGTGCCGAAGGGATTCCCGAGGACGGGGAAATTCGGGTAGCTGCTAATCTCCCCCCTCGAGGGGGAGATGTCGCCGAAGGCGACAGAGGGGGTCGGCACGTCCTGACGCGACCTCTTATTGTGGACTGAGGACGCCGGCGCTTTATGCGCGGCGACCCCCTCTGGCCTGCCGGCCATCTCCCCCTCAAGGGGGGAGATATCTAGACATTTGGAATGTCGTCACGATTGCTGCACTATGTCAGTGCATAAGTATCGCTACATGAGCCGTTTGGGAGAAATGGGCATTTGAAGGAAGCTAGAATTCGGAAACCGGAAGGCCAGCAGCGCCTGTTTGGCCTGTCGACGCCGCTCAGATCCGCCGTCATTCCGCCGCTGTCGGCGGCGCGCTGGCTCCTGGTGCTGATCGTCGCTGCCGGGGTCTATTTCTTTCATGGTTTCCTGGTCCCGGTACTGGCCGCGCTTGTCATTGCCTTTGCCAGTTGGCCGCTCTATCGGCGGTTGCTCGCTGGTGTCGGCGGCAACCGCACGATCGCCGCGACATTGGCGATCCTGTTCATCCTCACCTTCCTGGTGGTGCCGATCGCGTTCGCCGGCGCCTACGCCACCAACGAAGTCCGCGAATGGGTCGGCTGGGCGATCGAGACCAACCGCGAAGGCGCGGTGACGCCGCACTGGATCGCCACGCTGCCCGTGGTAGGCGAGTGGCTGAACGAGCAGTGGACGCGCAATCTCGGCCATCCCGGCGGCATCGGCGAACTGATCCAGCTGATCAGCGGCGCCAACATCGGCAGCATCTACCGCGGCGTGCTGGCTGCCGGCGGCAGCGCCTTCGGCCTTCTGCTGGCGCTGCTGTTCATGATGATCGCGCTGTTCTTCGCCTATCGCGACGGCGAGCATTTTGCCGGGCAGATCGACCGTCTCGGCGAACGCATCCTGCCGACCAGATGGGAGCGGATTTCGCGTGTCGTGCCGGCGACGATTTCCTCGACAGTGACCGGCATGACCATTATCGCCATCGGCGAAGGGGTGGTGCTGGGCGTGGCCTACTGGCTGGCCGGCGTGCCGTCGCCGGTGACGCTCGGCGCCCTGACCGGCATCATGGCGCTGATCCCCGGCGGCGCACCGCTGTCCTTCACGCTTGTCTCGATCTATCTCGCCGCCAGCGGCTCGCCGATGGCCGGGTTGGCGCTGTTCATCTGGGGGAGCGTCGAACTGTTCATCGTCGACAAGACATTGCGCCCTAAACTGGTCGGCGGCCCGATAAAGCTGCCGTTCCTGCCGACCTTTTTCGGCCTGATCGGCGGCGTCAAGACGATGGGCTTTCTCGGCCTGTTCATCGGCCCGGTGCTGATGGCATTGCTGGTCGCGATCTGGCGCGAATGGCTGCGCGAGGTGGAATTGGCCGACGAGCTTGCCCCCGCAGCGCCGGACGACCTGGAAGGTGCTCCGCCGCAGATCGATATCGTCGCGGAGCACGCCGCCGCGAGGAAGAGTCAGGCCGGGTGACTGACCGCAAGGGTGGCGCGGCGCCTGCGCCCCTCATGCAGCTGCCATAGCGAATGGGCGACCAGCGTGACGATGAGGATCGCGCCGCCGATCAGGCTGTTGCGCGACGGCGCTTCGGCAAAGATCATCCACATCCAGACCGGCGCCAGCACGGTTTCAAGCAGATAGAACATCGCCACCTCCGGTCCCGAAACATATTTCGGTCCGTTGGCGAGGCAGAAGAACGAGATCGGCATGATGACGGCGCCGTTGAAGATGATCCACCACGGCGCGTTCACCTGAAGGCCTTCGCCTGAGACCATGAACACCGCGACGGCCAGGGGCAGGATCACGCCGATCAGCGATGTGAACCCCATGTCCTTGCCGCTGGCGCGCGAGATGGTGATGGCCAGGGCGATGAAGAAAGCCGAGCACAGCGCCATGAGATCGCCGAACAGGTGCCCGGTGCCGATCGAATCGCCGACGATGATCGCGACGCCGAGGATCATGACCAGCATCGCGACCACGGTGACCAGTCGCGGCCGCTCCTTCAGAAACACCCAGGACAGCAGTGCCGCGAACACGGTGTTGAAGGCCAGGATGAAGACCAGATTGGCGGTCGTGGTGTAATAGATGCTGGTGACGAAGGTGACCGAGGTCAGTCCGTAGCATATTGCGACAACGAGCCCCGACCAGCCGGGGATGAGCTGCGGCGCGTTCCGGCTCAGCGAGCGCCAGACAGCCCAGATGACCAGCGCCGCGACCAAGGTGGTGCCGGTGCGCAGCAGGAGGATCGTCCATGCGCCGCCGTCGGCCAGGCGGATCAGTGGAATGTCGACGGTCAGCGTCAGGCCGCCAATGGCGGTGATGAGAAGGCCCTTCTGGTGATCGTTGTGGGACGACATGCGGCAATTCTCGCAATGAATGTGGAGGCAGGCGCAAAATTGGCCCAGCGTCTGTCCTTCCAGCCAAGCGGCCGAAAACCAGCAGCATCCTCCTTGAACAGTTTTAAGGATGATTGGCGGAAGGGCGGATCAGCGCGAAACCGCTTCGTGGTCGTAGCGTTCCCAGCCTTTGGGGCCGAGATGCTCCTGCGGCATGAAGCGCATCTTATAGTTCATCTTGCGCGAGCCGTTGACCCAGTAGCCGAGATAGACATGGGGCAAGCCCATCGCCCTGGCGCGGGCGATGTGATCGAGGATCATGAAGGTGCCGAGCGAGCGGTCCTCGAAGTCGGGATTGAAGTAGGAATAGACCATCGACAGGCCGTCGGCCATCTTGTCGGTGAGCGCTACCGCGATCAGCTCGCCCTGGCCCTTGCCGGTAATAAAGCTGTCGGGGCCGCGGCGCCGGTACTCGATGACCTTGGTGTCGACATGGGTGTCCTCGACCATCATGGCGTAGTCGAGCACCGTCATGTCGGACATGCCGCCGCGGCGATGGCGGGCATCGAGATAGCTGCGGAACAGCGAATACTGCTCGGTGGATGGTTGCGCGTCGTGCATGGCGCCGATGAGGTCTGAATTGTGCTGTATCACCCGCCTCATGTTGCGGCTGGCGGTGAATTCCTGGGCCAGGATGCGCACCGAAACGCAGGCACGGCAGGTCTCGCAGGCCGGCCGGTAGGCGATGTTCTGCGATCGCCGGAAGCCGCCTTGCGTCAACAGGTCGTTCATCTCCGACGCCTTGTCGCCGACCAGATGCGTGAACACCTTGCGCTCGAACTGGCCCTCAAGATACGGGCACGGCGACGGCGCGGTCAGGAAGAACTGTGGCGACTGGGTTGGATGCTGCGTCATCGAACCTTGGAAACACTCCTGCGAATCATCATACCTTTGGCGCGCGCAGCGAAAAATTCAACAGGATTGTGAAAGCGCGCCGAGCGGACGCCTTCACTTTGCACATAAACGCTCGCGGGAGACTCGCGAAAGCTGTCCTCAGCGGTCACTGCGGCTGACCACCGTGCCCAACAGCAGGTCGTGCAGCGTGCGCTTGCGGTCGGCAAACAGCGATACCAGAAGGACCAGCGGCGTCAGGATGACGTTGCCGGCCCAGAACAGCACCGAATGCACCACCGCCGTCAGCCCATCAATGCGGGTGCCGTCGAGGCGGTCGAGCCGGATGCCCATCATCTTCATGCCTGTCGTGGCCTGGTCGGTGCTGCCGAGCGTGTTCCAGATGTAGAGGATGGCGACGGCCGGCACGAGGACGGAAAACAGCATCCAGCCGAGGCCGAGCGTCAAGATCCCGAGGAAGAACACCAGGATCGCGAACGGAATGGTGAGCAGCGCGACGATGCAATAGTCGATGATGAAGGCGAGGACGCGCCGCGTGCGCACGCCGTCATAGGCCCTGATATCATCGAGCCTGGTGGTGATGATTTCGCCGTCGAGAACGCGCGCGTTCATGTCATTTCCTCGTAATCAGGCCCGGGATAGGGTGCGGGCCGCCTGGTGTTGAAATGGTGAAGTCTCGCGACGGAATCAAGATCGAGCCGTTTTCAGCCTGCGACCGGAAGCAGCGCCGAACCTAATGCATGTCGCGCAAAAAGTGCGCAGCGGTTTTGCGATAACGACATGCATAGAAACAAGGGCTTAAAGCGCGTCGCATGAATCCGTTCGAACGCGAGCGCTTTAGCTTGGATCGGTTGAATTTGCCGCGCGGATGGCGTTAGTTTGCTGCGGCGCAACATATCAGGCGGGCAAGGGACGGGGCGACATGGACTATGACATGCTGGTCATTGGCAGCGGCCCTTCCGGGCGCCGTGCCGCGGTGCAGTCGGCCAAGCTTGGGAAATCCGTTCTGGTGGTCGACAGGGGACGGCGTCTTGGCGGTGTTTCCGTGCACACCGGCACCATCCCGTCGAAGACGCTGCGGGAAACTGTGCTCAACCTCTCCGGTTGGCGCGAGCGCGGCTTCTATGGGCGCGGCTACCGGGTCAAGCAGGACATTTCGGTCGGCGACCTGATCGAGCGCCTGCACAAGACACTCGATCATGAAGTCGAGGTGCTGCAGCACCAATTCATGCGCAATACGGTCAAGAGCGCACGCGCCGGGGTCAAATTCCTCGGTCCCAACAGAGCGAGCCTGACGACGGAAACCGGCGACTATAGCGAAGTCGGTTTTGCGCATGCGCTGATCGCGGTCGGCACCCGCCCGCACCGGCCGCGCGACGTGCCCTTCGACAAGACCCGTATCTTCGACAGCGACGAGATGCTGGAGCTCGAGCGCCTGCCGCGCACATTGACGGTGATCGGCGCCGGCGTCATTGGCGTCGAGTACGCGACGATCTTTTCGGCGCTCGACGTGCCGGTGACGCTGGTCGAGCCGCGCAACACCATCCTTGATTTCGTCGACCGCGAGATCGTCGACGATTTCATCCATCAGATGCGCGACCGCGGCATGACCATCCGGCTGGGCAGTGCGATCAAGGAGATCGCCTCGAAACCCGACTATGCCGAGGTGACGCTTGCCGACGGCCGCACCATACGCTCGGAGATGGTGCTTTATGCCGCGGGGCGCACCGGCAACGTCGGCGCGCTCGGCCTGGACGTGGTCGGCATCGAGGCCGATTCCCGGGGCCGCATCAAGGTCGATCCGCAGACCTTCCGGACCAGCGCGCCGAACATCTATGCCGCCGGCGACGTCATCGGCTTTCCGAGCCTCGCCTCCACCTCGATGGAACAGGGCAGGGTGGCCGCCTGCCATGCCTTCGGCGTGCCCTTGCCGCCGCCGCCGGAAACCTTTCCCTACGGTATCTACGCGGTGCCGGAAATCTCGACCGTCGGCCAGTCCGAGGAGCAGGTGCGCGAGAGCGGCGGCGCATATGAGGTCGGCGTGGCGCGTTTCCGCGAGACCTCGCGCGGCCATATCATGGGCGTGAACACCGGCTTCCTGAAGCTTCTGTTCTCAATCGAAACACGCCGGCTGCTCGGCGCGCATATCGTCGGCGAGGGCGCGACCGAACTCATTCACATTGGCCAGGCGGTGATCAATCTCGGTGGCACCGTCGATTTCTTCGTCAACAACACCTTCAACTATCCGACGCTGGCCGAAGCCTACAAGATCGCCGGGCTGGATGCCTGGAACCGCATGGGGCGAGCGTAAAACCTTGGCTCATCAGTTCGCCTGCGCGACGGCGATTGCCAGGCCCGCCAGCCATTGCCTGACGATTTCAGCATCCCGATCGCCGATTTCATGGCTGGAGGCGATGGTGGGGGCCTCGACCTCGGCACCATGTGATTCGAGCAATGCGACCAACGCCGGCGCGAAGGGCGCGTAGGTGAGGTCGGCGGCACCTGCGATGATCAGCACGCGCGCTTTGGACAAGTCGGCTGGTGGAACGTCGTCGAGCACCGGCATCGGGCGCAGCAATGCTGCCCGTTCGATGAGGCCGGAATGCAGCAGCATCACGCTCGAAACCAGATTGGCGCCGTTCGAATAGCCGAGAAAAATCGTTCGGGAGAGATCGAGACCGTGGCGCTTCGCGGCCTCGGTGACGAAGCCCGCGAAAGCGTCCGCCTCGGTGCGGATGCTCTCCTGTTCGAAGCGCGTCGGCGTGACCCTCGCGAACCAGCGGAAACCGTCCTCCTGGGCGATGTGTCCACGGACCGCCACCAGCACGGCGCGCGGTGAGATTTGCCGCGCCAGCGCCACCAGCGTCGTCTCGTCGACACCGGATCCATGCAGCAGGAAAAGGCATTCGCCGCTCGAATCAACGGGTCGATAGAGCCGGTAGAAAAAGGCCAGATCGCGCCGCAAAATGCCATCTTCCGGAGGTTTTTCCGCCATAGTTCATCCCTTTGATTTCGTGATGGTTTTGTTCTTTTGCCGGCTTCAAAACGTAATATTTTCGGGCTCCTTCAAAGTTGATTGAACCGGGCGCATTTCAGTCCGTTTCTTTGCCGATATGCTCCAGCGGGAGGAATCGAAGCGGTGCGTCCGGCGGTCGCATCGATTGCCGGCATGAACAACCAGCTTTGAGGCCTTTTATCGATGACCGTGCCAAATTCACCGGATCGCGCTAAGCGTATCCGGGATATGCGTATCCCGGATACGCGTATCCAGGAGCGCGATACGCGTATTGACGTGTTCCGCGCTCTCGCTCTGCTGATCATATTTGTCGACCATGTCCCGGGGACGGTTTTCGAAACCCTGACCTACAAGAATTTCGGCTTTTCGGATGCTGCGGAGGCTTTCGTGCTGATCTCCGGCATGTCCGTCGCGCTCGCCTACGGCTCAAAATTCGAGCCCGGAAACCGGCTCATGGCGACACTGAAATTGTGGCGCCGCGCCGGTGTGCTCTATGTCGCCCACATCGTCACGACGATGGCGGTGGTGGCGATCTTCTGCGCGGCGGCGGTGTTCGCGAAGCGGCCGGACATGCTGATGCTGATCAACATCGAGCCATTGATCAGGGATCCGCAGCAAGCGCTGATCGGCATCGCCACGCTTGGCCATCAGCTCGGCTACAACAATATCCTGCCGGTCTATGCGGTGCTGCTGCTGATGGCGCCAATCTTGCTGCTGTTCATCAGCCACAGGCCTTTGGCGGCGCTGGCGATATCCGGAATTCTGTGGCTGGTTGCCGGGATCTACCAGATCGCCCCGCCGAACTATCCGGAGCCCGGCTTCTGGTTCCTCAATCCGCTGTCGTGGCAGTTCCTCTTCAACATCGGCCTGGCAAGCATGCTGCATATCAGGCGCGGCGGCACCATTCCGGTCAATCGCTGGCTGGTCGGCGCCTCGGCGATCTATGTCGCGGCGGCATTGGTCTGGGTGCACAGCCCGCTATGGGGGCAGGTGTCGTGGCTGAACCTGCCCGTGGTGCTGACCGGCTTCGACAAGACGTTCCTGTCGCTGCCGAGGCTGCTGCACATCCTGGCGGTAACCTACCTGATCGTGGCGTTTCCTTCCGTCTCGAACCTGTTCCGCACCGGCCGCGACCATCCGCTCGCCATATTGGGCAAACGATCGCTGCCGGTTTTCATCGCCGGCACGGTGCTCGCCATGGCGGCGCAGGTGATGAAGCTGATCAACCCGGGCGGCTTTGCCTACGACAGCTTGCTGATCGCCGCCGGCATCGCCATGCAGTTCGCGCTCGCCTATTACCTTGAATGGCTGTCGGGTATTGGACAATCCGGAAGGAGCAAGCCAGCCCGTAGCGAGGCGCCGCCTGTCCATACGTCCTTCGGTGGGGGAGCGATGGCGACAGGCATCAATCGATAGGCGTCCGGGCTCAAGCTGTTTTGGGCGGCGGCCCGGAAGATGCCCTGACGACAAGCTCGACGCCGAGCGTCTCGCGCCGCACCGTGCCGTCGAAATCGAGGATCATTCGTGCCGCCCGGCGGCCAATCTCGGCGATCGGCTGGGCGATCGTGGTGAGCGCAGGAATGGAAAGTGCGGCTTCAGGCACGCCGTCGAAGCCGACGACCGAGACGTCGCCGGGAACCGCGATGCCCCGCGCGGTCAGCCATTCGATCGCGACCATGGCCATCCGGTCCGACATCGCCAGGATTGCGGTCGGCGGCTCGCCGCCTGCGAAGATCGCCTCGAGACCAGCCCTAGTGCTGGCTTCGTCGTTTTCGGTCTCGTATACCGGAATCCCGGCGGTATCGACGCCGAACCGGGAAAGCGCCTCGAAATAGCCGACGAGGCGATCGCGTGTGCCGGTATAGGCGGCCGTCCGGATCTGCTCCGGCGAGACGAGACCGGTGCTGTCGTCGGCGAAAGGCAGCGCCAGAACGGCGAAGCGCCGGTGGCCAAGCTCGGCGAGATGCTGCGCTGCCAGGCGGGCGCCGGCGACATTGTCGACGCCGATCGCCGAGACCGTGTCATCCTCCGAGCCGAGTTCGAGCGCGACGAAGGGGAGCTTTCGTTCACGCGTCAGCTCGACGAGGCGCGGACCTCCCTCGATGCAGAACAGGATGAAGCCGTCGACCAGCGCGCTCTGGATGTTCCAGGCAAGTTTCTCCTCATTGCCGGCCGATACCAGCGCGATACCGGCGCCGGTGGCGTCACATGCCTCGGAAATCCCGGCCATCATCGTGCGGGCAAAGGGATCGTCGAAGAAATAGGACAGCGGTTCGGTCGTTGCGACGCCGATCGCGTTGACCTTGCCGGCGCGCAGCAGCCGGCCCTTGGGATCCGGACCCGCATAGCCCATCGCCTCGGCCGCTGCCTTGACCCGTTCGCGGACTTCCTCGCGCACGATCTCGGGACGGCTGAACACGTTGGAGGCGGTGCCATGCGAAACCCCGGCGGCCTTGGCGATGTCGGCCAGCCGGATGGGTCTTGTATTGCCTTCGGTGGATGACGCCATTTTTTTTTGCCTCCAGGCAGCTACCTAGCACCTTTGTTGGATCGATTCAAATTTTTGCTTGACATTGGCGCGGGCGGGTATATTTTTGAATCGATCCAAACGTTGCGCTAACCGTCGATTGGATCGATTCAGGAAGGAGAGTGCCATGCACCCCGTGAATTATCTGTTCGAAGACATCTACCGCAACGACTGGAGCAACACCTCGAATGCGATGACCAGGACACGTCGCGGCAGCGCCGGCCCATGGATCCGCGACCTGCGTTTTCTCGTGGAGCGCAAGCGGAGCTGATCGGCAGCGCTTTTTCGTGCCTGTCGATTGGATCGATTCAAATTGGAAAAGGGAGCCTTGCCATGCATCCGATCAAGCACCTGTTCGAAGATATCTATCGCAACTATTGGGGCATCTCGCCGGCCACGGATCGGCCGGAGCGGCGCCGCCTGACCAAGCCGGCCGCACGCAATCGCGACCTGCCGGTCCGGCCCGAACGCCGGCAGGATTTGCCATCGTCTGACTCATGAGCGCGGGCGCACCAGCGCCGAGGCCGCAATCGCCAGCCAGCCGGCGATGAGCAAGGTGCCGCCGATCGGCGCCGACATCGGAAAAAGCCGCGAGCCGAGGAAGTCACGGGCGAGGAGATCGCCGCAGAACAATACAAGCCCGACGAGAAGGATGAGGCTTGCGATTCGCAGGATACGGTTTGCGCCGACGAGACCGATTGCAAGAAAGACCGGCGCATGCATGAGCAGGAAGGACGCAACCGTTCCGACGAAAGCGCCGCCCAGATGCGCCGCCGCGGCGGACAGCGCCACGCCGGCCGCGCCGCACAGGCCGCCGACGAAGACGAGGATGCGGCCGCTGCCGCTTATTGGTTGCTCGGCCGTGCTCATGTCTCTGGTCTCCGTGGAGTAATGATGGCCCGCAAACGGTGTCACGACTTTCCAGCCTGCACCAGCATGTCGCGCGCGCGGCGCGACTGGACCAGCCAGTTATACACCGCTCCGCCCGCCAGCAGCACGGACGTGCCGAGAAACACCGCGCGCATGCCGAAATGACCGCCGACGAAGCCGCCGAGCAGCGGCCCGGCGACCTGTCCGACATATTGCGCCGAAATCGATAGGCCGAGCACATTGCCGCCGACGCCGTCCGGAACATTGTGCCGGATGACGCTGGTGATGCAGGGCAGGAGACCGCCAAGCGCTAGCCCCATCAGGAAACGCAGGCCGACGAGCTGCCAGCCCTGCGTGACGAAGGCTTGCGGGATCAGCAGCAGCGCCGAGACGGCAAGCGCCCCGATGATGACGTTCCAGTGGCCGACGCGGTCGGCGAGCTTGCCGAGACGCGAGGCCGACAGGATGGCGCCGAGTGCCGCCGCCGACATGACGACGCCGGAGGTCAGCGTTAGCAGGCTTTGGTCCTCGATGAGCTGCTGGACGTAGACCGTGATGATCGGCTCGATCGACATCGTGGCGAAACTCAACAGCATGCCGGTCACCAGCATGGCGACGACGGGGCGCTTGTCCTCGATTTGCGACCAGCCGCCTTTCTGCTTCTCAGTCGATGCTGCCTTGTCGGCTGTCGGGCGAGGATTCTCCTTGATGAGAAAAGTCGTTGCCAGGAACGCCAGGAAAATGACGCCGCCGGCGAGCAGGAAGGTGGCGCGGATGCCGATCAGGGGCGGCAGCGCACCGCCGAGCAGCGGGCCGACGAGAGCGCCGGCGGTGATTCCGGCCGACAGCACGCCGAGCGCCCAGCCGGACCGGTCCTTCGGCGTCTGCATAGCCACCAGGATGGTCGAGCCTGAGGAATAGCCGCCGGCGAAGCCGATCAGCAGGCGCAGCAGCACCAATTGCCAGACAGTTTCCACCATGCCGGTCAGCGACATGCAGACGGCCATGCCGAAACTGGCGCGCACCAGCATCAGCTTGCGACCGTAGCGGTCGCCCAGCCGTCCCCACAGCGGCGCCACCAGCGCGGCGGCGAAGAAAGTGGCGCCATAGGCGACGCCGGACCACTGCACAATAGCTGCGTGCCCCTCGGCGCCCAGCTGCTCGACATAGAGCGGCAGGAAAGGCAACAGCAGCGTCATCGCGACAAGCGTGCTGAACGAGCCGGCAAAGCACACGGCGAGATTGCGCCGCCAGTGGATGTTGTGGGTGCCTTGCTGGGCAGGGATGCTGTGTTGCGGCATGTCATGTCCTATCCGGGAAGCCAGTCGACGACTTGCTGCGGATACC
Source organism: Mesorhizobium mediterraneum (assembly GCF_002284565.1). Lineage (GTDB taxonomy): Bacteria > Pseudomonadota > Alphaproteobacteria > Rhizobiales > Rhizobiaceae > Mesorhizobium > Mesorhizobium mediterraneum. The sequence goes on from NZ_NPKI01000018.1 coordinate 189,433, forward strand.
ATTTTGGGATACCAAGCTGGTATCCGTCATGGACGCAAGCCCGGCCGCTGTCAATGCGGCCCTCTCAAACGTGACCGGCAAACGATGGTAGGCGAGCCGATCGCCAGCAAAAACGGCCAGAAATCGGAAACCGCAATGTCGCAGATGCAGAATGTCGAAATTGGGCTTCGCGAGATGATCCTCGGCCTCGAGGTCGGTCCGGGCGAGCGGCTGACGGAACGCTGGATCGAAAGCCGCTTCGGCGCCTCGCGCACGCCGGTCAGGGCAGCATTGCTGCGGCTCGAGACGGAAGGCCTGGTCTGCCGCGACGGGCGTGGCTGGACGGTTTCACCCATCAATCTCGCCGAGCTCGAGCAGATCGCCGTCTACCGCGAGACGGTCGAGGTCGCGGCGGTCAAGCTGACTTGTGCCTTGGAGGACAGGAGCGCTGTCGACGTCATCGAGGCGATGCTGGACTCCTGCGACGCCGGCACCCCGCGCGAGGAATGGCACCGCGTCGGCATGGATTTTCACATCGAGCTGGCACGCCTGTCCGGCAATGAGTTCCTGTTCAGGGCGGTCCGTGATGCCATGACGCGCCTGTCGCGCGCCCGCTGGCTGGAGGTGCGCGACGAGGCGGCACTCGGCCGCGCCTGGGCCGAGCACCATGCCATTCTGGCAGCGGTGCGGGCTGGCGAAGCCGATGAGGCGGCACGTCGGCTTTCGGCCCATATCGTCGGCAGCCGCGACCGGCTGGTGACATCGCTGCACAACGACCGGCGCGGCCTGCGTGCCAGGGGATTTGCCGTCGTCGCGGCCTGATTGCCGAGGCAACCACTTTCGCCCTCGCTTCGCGGGCGCCGATGGCGTAAGAGCGGCGATGGAAAACAACCGATTTGAAACACCCGTGACCGTCAAGTCGGGCGCGGAGGGAACCACTCAGCTCTTGCGTACGGCCCGCGAGGCTTCCGATTACCTCCTCAACAACTGGCCCGGCAAGCGCAGTCCAAAGCATCGCGAAGCGCTGCAGGCCTGCCATGATGCGTTGGCCGGCGACAAACCGGCCATGATCGCGAGGCGCGCCTTCATAGCCGCCGCGCGCGAAGTGAACGTTTTCGTCAGCGACAAGGCGCCGGCCTGAAGACGCAGCGGGATTCCTAGGCCAAATCCGATCCGCCTCGCGGGCCGGATGCGTTTTACTCTGCCGTTTCCGTTTCGGTCTCGGAGGTGGTCTCGTCCTCGGGCTTCGAACGTTCCTTGGCTGCGACCTTGGCCGCCTGCTTTTCCGCCTTCTTGGCGGCCTTCTGCCGGTCGCGTTCCTTGCGTTCTTGGCCGTAATTCGGTGCTCGCGCCATATCTCTTCCTTTCGCAATGCTGAAGGTTGTTAGCCCTGCCTAGGAGCATTGGGCTGCAAACACAACACCGCAAAGGCCGATCGGCTCCATACATAGCCGGCAAGCCGGCTGCACGCGGTTCCGGGCTTGCAAGATGGCTGGCACAATGGTGTAGGAGAGACCGGGGTACAAATAACAAGCTCACCTGTTTTTACCAAGTGACCGATGGCCACGCTTCAAAGAAACGCACAGAAGCTATTCTACTATGCGCGCAATGCCATGCGCGATATCGCGCCGCAGGCGCTGTTCCGCCGCAGGCTCGCCGGGCTGCTCGATCGGGCCAGGCTTTCGGACGGGTCGATCCGCGCGCGTCTCAACTATTACAACAGGCTGCAGGACGCTTTCGCGCCGAGCGCCGATGCCGTGCCGGTCAGCCGGCTGCCGACAGACCGGAGCATGTATTACTACGACCTGAAGGAATTCACCCGCTATTTCGATCCCGATTTGCGCATCGACCTCGAATTCGGCGACGTCATCGAGGTGCCTGCGATGCCGTCGATCGTCAAGGATCGGCCGATCGCCGGCGACAACAGGAACGGGGTCCTGTTCAAGCTCAACAAGTTCCGCCACTTCCACATGCCCGCCGACGATGTTGCCTTCGCGGACAAGCTTCCGGTCGCCGTCTGGCGCGGCGAGCTCAACAATCCGATACGGACCTTGCTTCTGGAGGCCGCGCGCGATCTGCCCTTTTGCGATGTCGGCACGCCCAAACCGACGGCAGCGCCGGAATATCGCAAGCCTTATCTGAGCATCGATCAGCAGCGGCGCTACCGCTACATCATTTCGCTCGAGGGCAACGATGTGGCGACCAACCTCAAATGGATCATGAGTTCGAATTCGCTGTGCCTGATGCCGCCGCCGACATACGAGACATGGTTCGGCGAAAGCGAACTCGTGGCTGGTGTCCACTATGTGCCGCTCGAACCGGATTTCTCGGACCTCGCCGAGCGGGTGCAGCACCTCGAGAAGCATCCGCCTGAGGCCGAACGCATCGTTGCCGCGGCCAACGCCTATTGCCGCAAGTTCGCCGATGAGCGGGCCGAGCAGGCGATCTGCTTGCTCGTGCTCTACAAATATTTCGTGCTCAGCGGCCAGATCGAGCCCGACCCGGAGGTCTGGCGTTTTATCTCGGGCTAGCCCGCGGCGATCTTCGACCTGATCCGGACCCTGTCAGATAGCATCCCGGTCGAGGACCAGATCGGCCGGACCGAACCGGTCTTTTGCGGTGAACTGCTGGTGCCAATAGGGGTAGAGAACAGGAGGCCTGCTCACAGCGTCCAGGCGTGCGCGCTCATCGCTGGTCAGAGCTAGGCTGGCGGCAGAGATATTGTCCTTGAACTGCGCTTCGGTCCGGCCGCCGATCACCAGCGAGCTGATGGCCGGCCGGCCGAGCAGCCAGGCAAGCGCCACCTGCGCTGCCGACACGCCATGGTTCTTGCCGATATTGGCAAGCACGTCGACGATCCGCCACAGCCGGTCCTCGTCGCGGATCGGCGGTTCCTTCCAGCCGCTGAGCTGACGGGAGGTGGCCTGATCGCGGTGATATTTGCCGGACAGCAATCCACCGGCAAGCGGGCTCCACACCAGCACGCCAAGCCCCTGGTCGACCGAGATCGGCAACAATTCATATTCGGCTTCGCGCGCTTCCAGCGTGTAGTGGATCTGCTGGGTGACGAAGCGCGGCTGGTGCTGGCGATCGCTGATCCCCAGTGCCTTCATCACTTGCCAGCCGGAATAGTTGGAACAGCCGACATAGCGGACCTTGCCCTGGCTGACGAGCGTGTCGAGCGCGGCGATGGTTTCCTCGAGCGGCGTCGTGCCGTCCCATTCGTGCAGGAAATAGATGTCGATGACATCGGTCCTGAGGCGCTTCAGGCTTTTCTCGCACTCGCGGATCAGATGGTAGCGCGACAGCCCTTCGTCGTTGGGGCCATCGCCGATCCGCATGCGCGCCTTGGAGGCGATCAGCACATCGCCCTTGCGTTTGCCGCCGAGCGCTTCGCCGATGATCTCCTCCGAAAGCCCGTTCGAATAGACATTGGCGGTGTCGATGAGATTGATGCCGGAATCGATGCAGAGGTCGATCATCCGGCGCGCCTCGTCGAGATCGGTCTTGCCGACCGCCGAAAATGCGCCGGCGCCGCCAAAAGTCATGGTGCCCATGGTGAGCGTCGAAACCTTCAGCCCGGAACGGCCGAGAGTGCGGTTCTCCATGTCAGATCCTCGCAATTGCGTTGAGAAGGCGGTGCTTCGAAGGCTGCCCGAAGGAGCCTGGCATTTGTAGGACAAGTCGCGCGGCTTGTCGCCCATCCCATGGAGGGCGGATCGATCACATCTTACGGATTTGGGTGACCGGCGCACGAGCCGGCTGCAATAAAACCGTCATTGCCGGCCTGTATGCAAGTCGGCTCAAGGTGTTCGATCTCGGCCGGCAGGCCGGACGCCGACACGGGCGTGCACGCGGAGCAGCATAAATGACCGAAGCAAAACAGAATTCTCCTGCCAGGGATTGGCTGGAAGCGGAGCTAGCCGACACGCTCGACGAAGACTACGAGCTGGAAATGTCGGAACCCGCGCTGTCGCTGGAAATCGCCAAGATCTACAAGAACGCGCATCCGCCCTCGATGGATCGCATGCAGTATTTTCGCGACCTGATCACGCTGCAATCCGAATTGATCAAGCTGCAGTCCTGGGTGGCTTACCACAAGAAGAAGCTGGTGGTGGTTTTCGAGGGCCGCGACTCGGCCGGCAAGGGTGGCGTCATCAAGCGCATCACCCAGCGGCTCAATCCGCGCATCTGCCGCGTCGTAGCACTGCCGGCACCGACCGAGCGCGAGAAATCGCAATGGTATTTCCAGCGCTACGTCCCGCATCTGCCGGCAGGCGGCGAGATCGTGCTGTTCGACCGCTCATGGTACAACCGCTCCGGCGTCGAAAGGGTGATGGGATTTGCCGAACCGGATCAGGTCGAGGAGTTCTTCCGCGACGTGCCGGAGTTCGAGCGCATGCTCGTCCGTTCCGGCGTCACGCTGGTCAAATACTGGTTCTCCATCACCGACGAGGAGCAGCAGATGCGCTTCCAGATGCGCATCCATGATCCGATGAAGCAGTGGAAGCTCTCGCCGATGGACCTGCAGTCGCGCGTGCGCTGGGAGCAGTACACCAAGGCCAAGGAAGAAACGTTCGCCCGCACCAACATTCCCGAAGCTCCTTGGTTCATCGTCGAGGGTAACGACAAGAAGCGGGCGCGGCTGAACTGCATCGATCATCTCCTCAAGCAGATGCCTTATGAGGAGGTGCCGCACGAAGAGATCACGCTGCCCGACCGCGTCTTCAATCCCGAATACGAGCGCCAGGTGCTGCCGCGTGAGCTGTATGTGCCGGAGAAGTATTGATCATCTGGGACTGCTAAAGACCCGGACGGGCGGCATTCCTTCGCGCCCCCCTCTGTCCTGCCGGACATCTCCCCCACGAGGGGGGAGATTGGCAGCGTCGCCGACGGTGCCAATCTTGCAACGCTGATGATTGGCGAAAGCCGGCGCGACATCCGATCTCCCCCCGTGTGGGGGAGATGTCCGGCAGGACAGAGGGGGCGCGAAGGATCGCGGCGCAGAGGGCTGCGCCTCAGTGAGACTACGCGCGCTTGATGATGACGTGCGTGGCATTCGGCGTCGCGACCTGCTCGCTGCACCGGTAGCCGAGCTTGAGCATGTCGATGCCGGCAAAAAGGTTCTCGCCGGAGCCGAGCAGCATCGGCGATATCGCCAGATGCATGTCGTCGATGAGCTTTTCCCTGAGATATTGCCGGATCGTGGCGACACCACCGCCGAGCCGGACATCCTTGCCATCAGCCGCTGCTTTCGCCTTTTCCAGCGCTGAGTGGATACCGTCGGTCACAAAATAGAAGGTCGTGCCGCCCGCCATGACGATGGGATTCCGCGGATGGTGGGTGAGCACGAAGACCGGCACATGGTAGGGTGGATTGTCTCCCCACCAGCCTTTCCAGCTTTCATCCGGCCACTCGCCGCGGATCGGCCCGAACATGTTGCGGCCCATTATCCACGCCCCAACATTTTCGAAGCTGCGCGCCACGAACCCGTCGTCCGTGTCTGTGGTCCCGCGATCGTCGCCAGACATGTTGCGGAAGGTCCGGGTGCCGAACATCCAGTTGTGCAGGGCTTCCCCACCTACGCCCAGCGGCTCTTTCAGGTCCTGGTCGGGACCGGCGCCATAGCCGTCGATTGACAGGGTGAAAGCGTTGACGCGAAGCTTGGACATGAGTACCTCCCTCGAGACCAGTTGTGAAATGCAAGCAGTTGTTTTTAGCTATACTGATTGCATTTTGCAAGCGGTATTTTAAAATCTCCGCCGAGCGATGAGCGGCTTGTTTGGGCCAGCCGCGTCAGGACCGCAGCCAAGACGGGTGGTTGCAGCAGCAGTTGCTTGCGCCGCGATGCCTCGAGGATGCGTTTACGTCATCAAGCATGGCCTGCAATGGAAGGATGCGCTGCAGGCCTACGGGGGCAGATGAGCGGCCACAAAGGGGCACGCATGGTTCTCGATGCCCTGCCGCCCTGCCAAAGCCCTGATTGCGGATCGCGGTTATGACAGCGCCATTTCGCGAGGCTTTGTGGAACAAAGGCATCGAGCCTTAGCATCCCGTCGAGCCGAAGTCGGAAAGTCCCATATCCCTACGACAGGGCACTCTATCGCCAGCGCCACAAGGTCGAGAACCTCTTCGCCAAGCTCAGAGACCGGCGGCGCATTGCAACCCGATACGACCGATGCGCGCATACCTTCTTCTCGGCGATCTGCATCGCCGCAACCGTCATCTTCTCGCTCTAATCAGAGCGTCCTGAGCCGAGGCTCTAAGCCTTGCCCAGATGCTTTGGCCAGAATTCCTGGTGGACTTCGGCGGCTTCGTCTTCGAGGTTCGTCGGGCCAACCACAGTGACGATGCGCGCGCCGGTCTGCAACACCGCCCGGCTCGGCACGTTCAACCCGATCCCAGCGATCTCGCCCAGCCGCGCTTCGGAGCACGCAAACACCATACGCCCGACGCCCGACCAGTAAATCGCCCCGGAGCACATCGCGCACGGCTCGGTGCTGGTGTAGAGCGTGCAGTCAGCGAGAAAAGCAGCGTCGTAGTGCTGCGCCGCTAGTTTAACCAGGTTCATCTCGGCGTGGTTCGTCATATCGTGGCCGGTGAAGACGCTGTTTTCGGCGCGCAGGATTACTTCGCCGTCCTTCACCAGCACCGAGCCAAACGGTTCGTCGCCGCGTTCCATTGCGGATTTCGAGAGCGCAATTGCCTCGCGTAAAAACGGCTCGTGGCTTTCCATCAGAGTCTCCCAAAAAGCTAGAGTGGGATGATTGTCTTGAATCGGAGGGATTTCCAAGGGCTGCAGATCAGATTCAGTTAGGCGATCTGCATCGCCGCAACCGTCATCTTCTGGCTATGCGCACGGCCGACTGTTTGATCTCGGCCTTCAACATAGGATGAAGGCTGTCGCGTGTGGTGATGATTGCGAGTACCTACCCCTTCAGCATCGCCGCCACTTCGGGCGCGAAATAGGTGAGGATCCCGTCGCAGCCGGCGCGCTTGAAGGCGAGGAGCGATTCCAGCATCGCCTTGTCGCCGTCGATCCAGCCATTGGCGGCAGCCGCCTTGATCATCGAATATTCGCCCGACACCTGATAGGCGAAGGTCGGCATCCGGAATTCGTCCTTCAGCCTGCGAATGATGTCGAGATAGGGCAGGCCGGGCTTGACCATCAGCATGTCGGCGCCCTCGGCGAGATCCTGCTCGGCCTCGCGCACGGCCTCGTCGGAATTGGCGTGATCGAGATAATAGGTCTTCTTGTCGCCCTTGAGCAGGCCGGCGGTGCCGACCGCCTCGCGATAGGGTCCGTAGAAGGCGGAGGCGAATTTCGTCGCGTAGGACATGATCGCCACATCCTGAAAACCATTGGCGTCGAGCGCATCGCGGATGGCGCCGATGCGGCCATCCATCATGTCGGAGGGCGCGATGATGTCGGCGCCGGCCGCCGCCTGGATGACGGCCGCCGCCGTCACCTGTTCCACCGTCTCATCGTTGACGATGATGCCGTCGCGCAAGATGCCGTCATGGCCGTGCGAGGTGAAGGGATCGAGCGCCGCGTCGGTGATGATGCCGATTTCGGGCACCGCGTGCTTGATGGCGCGCGTAGCGCGGTTGATGACGTTTTCCGGATCGAGGATGTGCGAGCCGGTCTGGTCGCGCAGGCCGAGCTCGACATTGGGGAAGGTTGCGATCGCCGGAATGCCGAGCTTTGCCGCGCGCTCGGCCTCCTTGACGGCAAGGTCGAGCGACAGGCGGAAGACGCCGGGCATGGCGGCGATCGGTTCGCGGATATTTTTCCCATCGACGACGAAGATCGGCCAGATCAGGTCGTCGACGGAGAGCCGGTTCTCCTGCACAAGGCGGCGCGACCAGTCGGCCTTGCGCATGCGGCGCAAACGGCGGCTGCCGGTGATCTCGTCGACGCTGCGCGCGCCGGCAGGCTTTGCTGGGGTGAATTTGTTCATCGCCAAAACTCCGGATCGGCGGCTTTTACCACGAGCCTCCGCCGCTGACCAATGCGACACGATTGTGCCAGGCTGGCATCGCCTGGATATCGGTATACCTAATCCGGCTGACCGTTGCCGGACAGGACCTGCACCGCACCCCGCATGGCGACGCGGAACGCCTCGTCGAAACTGACGCCGCGCACTTGCCAGTGATAGGTCTTGCCGCCCGTGGCAAGCCGCCAGTCGGCGATCCAGCCCAATTCTTTGTCGCTCCAGACGATGCTACCGGCAAGCGCCTGGTCGGCGCCGACCTGTTTGGCGGCCTTATCCAGAGCCGCCATGTCCGTCTCGTGCAGCGCCTTGTCGTCAAGCCCGGATTCGGAGAGGTGTGACGCCTCGGGAAATGCGATCCGCATCGCCAGCGGGTCGGCAGCATTCACGAATGATTCGCGCATCGGTGCGCCGCGCTCATCGTCTGCGGTCAGCGCGAAATGCCTGGCGCCTCGCTCCGTTGCCAGAAAGATCGCCAGCTGCGGCCGCTCGGCAAGCCACGGCCGGCTGCCGAGCGATGCCAGCACCGGGTCGATCACGGCGGGTTTGTAGAGGCAAGTAAGATCGTGCGGCCGGTCATGCGTGCCCTGTTCGTCGTGGATCGGAATGCCTTCCATCCGGTCGCGGTAGCGGAATTCGGCAACGAAGCTGCCAGCCTTGTCGCGCAGTGCCGCCATCTCAGGCTTTTTCGGCAGCCGCTGATCGCCGGAGACCCTGACCAGAACCGCATCCAGGCAAGCCTTAAAACCGATCTGGCGGTTCTGCTCGCCTTGGCCGGTCACGATGGTCCGCGCGCTATAAAGGTCGTCATTGGCGGATGCAGGATGGGCAGTCGCGCATACCATCAGGCCGATCGCCGCAAGGGCAAGACGCAAAAATCCAGGCATGGTTCAACGTCCGGTTGGAAAGCCCGTCATCAAGATAGTCAATTCTAGCATCGGGCGCCGGCGGCGACCAAGGCGGCAGGATTGCACCGTTGGCATTGACGCACCCATGCGCCACGCTTTAGCACTTCAGTCCCGGCGGCGCGGGGGAGGGATTCTATCGCGATGGATTTTGGCGGCGGCGACGAGATCCGCTTCGAACGATTGGGCAAGGCTGGCGTCGTCACGCTGACGCGGCCGCAGGCGCTCAATGCCGTCACCCATCGCATGGTCAAGGCGCTCGACAAGGCGCTGCGCGCCTGGGAGCGGGATCATGAAATCGATGTCGTCGTCGTCAAGGCCGAGGGCAGGGCGTTTTCGGCCGGCGGCGACATCCTCCACGTCTACGAGGCCGGCCGGGCGGGAAAGCCGCCGGTCGATTTCTTCGCCGACGAATACCGGCTGAACGCCCGCATCGCGCGGTTCAAGAAACCCTATGTCGCGCTGATCGACGGCATCGTCATGGGCGGCGGCGTCGGCATCTCGTTTCACGGCTCGCAGCGCGTGATGACCGAGAACGCTCAATTCGCCATGCCGGAAGTCGGCATCGGCTTTTTCCCAGATGTCGGCGCCAGTCATCTCCTGCCGGACCTTGGCGGCAGCTTCGGCATGTATCTGGCCCTGACCGGAAACCGCATCCGCTATGGCGATGCTTTGTGGTCGGGCCTGGCGACGCATACGATCAAGGCGGAGGATCAGGCCGGCTTTCTCGATCGGCTGGCGGCGAGCGGCGATCCGGAATCGGTGCTGCGCGGTTTCTTCGTCCCGGCGCGGCGCGAGACGGACAGGCCGACGCTGGAAGCGATCGCCCGCCATTTCGCGCAACCGTCGCTGGGTGACGTCATCGGTAGCCTGGAACGAGCTGCTCAAACCGATGCGTTCGCGGCCAAGACGCTGGCGACGATCCGCACCCGCTCGCCGACTAGCCTGCATGTCGCCTGGCGTGAGATCAGCGCCGGGCTGACGCTGTCGATGGACGAGTGCATGCGTATGGAGTTCCGTATCCTCAACCGCATGCTTGCCGGCCATGATTTCTACGAAGGCATTCGCGCCGCTATCATCGACAAGGGCTCGACACCGCTCTGGCGGCCGGCAGGCATCGATATGATCAGCGCTGCCGATGTCGACGCCTATTTCGCGCCGCTCGGCGAACGGGAACTCGAACTGTGAGCGACGCCACGTCGAGACGCGTCGTGCTCCAGCCCTCGACGATCGAGATCATCTTCGCCTGGTTCCAGCGCGTCGTATCCGGCTACTGCCTGTTGTTCGGGATTTTGTACTGGATCCGGCTGATCGGCTTCTACCCCGGCCCGTTGTGGCGCTTCGACCTGATGCCGGTGCATTGGCAGGTGGCGGCGGTGATGCTCGCCGTCTTCTTTCCCTTCGCTGCCGCCGGCCTGTGGATGCTGGCCTCCTGGGGGCCGGTGATCTGGGTGATCTGCGCGGTGACCGAGACCGTCATGTATGCCGGCTTTCCCGAGCTCTTCGGCCACCGCCTGCTGATCGTCGCCTCGCATGCGGCGGTGGCGCTGCTCTACATCGTCTTTCGCGTGGTGATCTGGATGCAGAAGCGCCAGACCCGGCAATAGAGCATCGGACCGATGCTCAACAAGAATAGCGCCGCGCGTCCCATTGGACGCTCAAATTTCCGCCCGGAACCATTGGCTAAATCTTTAGGTTAATCATCCTTGTTCGGGTGACCCTTCGTTAAGCCTCTTTCGAAACCTCTTACCGGTAAGCTCTTGTTAGCCCTAGCGTTTAAGTCGAATTTTATGAGTATTCGATAGTGTCGCGATCAAGGTGAAAAACAAAAAATCACCAGGCGACAAACGAGAGGCAAAGGCAATGATCAATTCCCGTCCGGCGGCGAAGACCGCCAACGTATCCGATGACCGCCGCGAGGCGATCCGTTCGCTGTACATGGAATCGCTGCAGCTGGTGGAGCGCCTGCACCGCCGTCTGCTTGACGTGATCAAGGACGAATTCGACCGCAACGGCCGTTCCGACATCAACGCCATCCAGGCGCTGCTGCTCTTCAACATCGGCAATTCGGAGCTGACCGCCGGCGAGCTGCGCTCGCGCGGCTACTATCTCGGCTCGAACGTCTCCTACAATCTGAAGAAGCTGGTCGATCTCGGCTTCATCAACCACCAGCGCTCGCGCATCGATCGCCGTTCGGTGCGGGTCTCGCTGACGCCGAAGGGCAGCGAGGTGGCGGAAGTCGTCGGCGGCCTCTACGAGCGCCATGTCGGCTCGATCGAGCAGGTCGGCGGCATCAACACGGAAGAATTCAAGCAGATGAACCGCGCCCTGCAGCGGTTGGATCGCTTCTGGAACGATACGATTGCGTATCGGATGTGATTACGAAATGGCACGCAGGGGTATGAAGGTGCTGTAGGGCGCCCCTCGCGCGTGCCATTTGCATGCCACGACACCGTCTGTAATAGTCTCGCCCCACTTGGCGGGCTAGGCAAATGTACGTCGCATATTTCGACGAGGTTAAGCCGAACGAAAAGGAAGGCCAGCACCGATAGATCGTCGGTGGTATTGTCGTGGCCATGAGCAGCATCGCCGCGATCGAGGCCCAGTTGACCGAGCTGTCCCTGGAGGTCTTCGGCACCTCCGACCTCACCGCCGACACGGAATTCCACAGCACCTTCATTTACAGCAAGAAGGGCGGCTTCAAAACAATGGAGCCGGAGAAGCGGCTTTACGTTTTCGAACGCCTCGGCCAGATTTTGTCAGACAGGGAGGCCATCAAGAAGGTCTATGCCTGCATCAACACCGACAAGCTCTACGCTGGCACTAATGCCGCCGAACACGCGTTCATGCACTTCGTTGAGCGTGTGGACAACGTGATAGGCAAGGGCGGCTCCGCAATCCTGATAGGCGATCTTGACGACCAGCAGGCCAGAAACATGGTCTCAGAATTCTCCCGCTATCGGACGCGGGGTACAAATTCGAAGTACGGAAAGCTCATCACTCGGATCGTGGATTCTGTGCACTTCTGCCGGTCGCACCACTCCCGAATGATCCAATTGGCGGATGCCTACGTCTTCACCGTCAGCAACGGGTACACCAAGCGAACGGGTTGGTTTGCAGACGGATACCGGAAGGCGATGGCTGGTGCGGATTTGTGGCCGGATGGCTATAAGGAATGGCCGAAATAGATGCGCTGGGCGACGACGGTGGACGGATGGAGTTCGCGTGAGCGAAGAGTATGGCCTTCCTGAAGCTTTGGCGACAAATGGCCTGAGTTCTGCAACTATTCGCTAGCAGGCTACCGAAAGGCCCATCCGGAAGAGACCAATCTGGCCGACGATGATTTCGAATAGATAATTCATTGGACAACCGCGGTTGTCGCTAGCTTGGGCCTTTTGGACCTATTATTTTCTGGGCATGAGAATGCTTAAACGCCAAATAGCTGTTCAAACAACTTTCGGCGATTACACGCTCACCGAGACCCTCGGAGAGGGCGGTGCTGGGCGGGTATATGGTGGCGTTGACGAAAGCGGCAATGCAATAGCACTAAAGCTGCTGATCAACGTCACCACAGACAAACGCCGACGCTTCAGGAACGAGACAGCTTTTCTGGCGAAAAACACCCATCGCAATATCGTAAGCGTTATTGATTATGGGATGGGGACCGACGCGCACCTAAAAGGTCCATTCTATGTCATGCACCGCTACACGAGCAGTCTTCGGGAGCGGATGTCACCAAGTGTCAATCCTGCTCAGATCGTCGCACTGTTTTCTCAAATGCTGGATGGTGTTGAAGCTGCCCATATGCTCGGGCAACGCATCGAGACTTGAAGCCAGAGAACTTCCTATTTGACGCAGGCACCGGTCGGCTTGCGGTCGCGGATTTCGGCATCGCGAGCTTCACCTCCCAAGAGCTTTTGACGCTGGTCGAAACGAGCCCGCAGCAAAGGCTGGCCAACTTCAATTATGCCGCGCCGGAGCAGCGTCGCCGTGGAGCCGCAGTAGACGGCAGGGCAGACATCTATGCTCTAGGCCTTATGCTAAATGAGCTTTTTACGGGTGAGGTACCGCACGGCACTAACTACAAGCTCATCGGAGATGCATCGGCCGAGTACGCTTTCATGGACCCAATCGTGGCCAAGATGACCACGCAAAACCCTGACAGCCGGCCGAGTTCCATTGCCGTTGTAAAGGACCTTATCGAACAGAACCGACAGCTTGAGTTAAGTCGGCAGCGCCTCAGCGAGATTGCCAACACCGTTGTCTATGAGGGTGAGGTGACCGACCCACTTGCCCACGAGCCGCCGAAGCTCGTAGGCGCTACATGGGATGACGGCCTGCTACGCTTAACTCTTGATCGCCCTGTTCACCAAAAGTGGGTGAGCGCGCTTCAAAACATGGGCAACTATAGTTCGGTGATGGGACATGGCCCACACACGTTTCAGTTTTCTGGCCAAATGGTAACGACAAGTATGCCCGCACACAGCGTTCAACATGCCGTCGACCATTTTAAGACTTGGCTGCCCAATACCACCAAAACTCTCCACTACAACCTTTTGGCCGAGGCTAAGCGGAAGGCTTCCGAGGAGCGTGCGCGCTTGGAGCAAGCAAGACAGCAGGAAGAAACACGAATGAAGGTGAATTCTGCCATTCGCATTTAAGTGTGGAGCTTGGATGGCGTTTGGTTCTTCCCAAATATAGGTCTTGAACGGCTACCCTGTTTGTCCCAGGATGAACTGCATCGCCAAACTTTATGGTAGCGTTCTGGTGGAGCCACAGGGACAAGCACTAAGCCACGCGTTGCACACCGCCCTTTACTCTCGCCGCCCGCCGCGACGCCAGCGAGGTTGACGCCTTCACAATCCGTAATGAGCCATAACCCTTTCAGCCTCTCGGCGATGTTCGAAATTTGATTGGTAGAAATGGATTTCTGTCTGGTACGCGGGCCATTGCCCAGTGCGATGACGGAGCAAGTAGACAACTTCCGCCTCGATAGTCTCGATGTCACTCCCGCTCCGCATTCCTGCGTCGCGCCGTCTAACAGGGTCTACGTCAGCCCAAACATCGAGGTCGACCGCTGAACCTTCGTGTCTAAAGCGATAGCCGTAAAAGCCATTTTCGCCTGATGCCTTCCAGCCATCGCGCATTCTGGCGCCCATCGACCTGATGGTTGCACCAACGTAGATGGGAACCCCGTCTCGCGAAAAGATGTATAGCTTTGGATTTGCGCCAGAGGCGTTGCCGGCGAAGCGCGGCGTTCCGCGCTCGCATATGATCGAAGGTTTTTGAGGCGTGTAGACCACTTTGTATCGTAATGGCCCCTGCAAATTCATGCCTTCCTCCAATTCGGAGCAACCAATAGCATACGCGTTTCGCGCCCCCAACGACACGATCGCTTACCGGATACAAGGGATCCGACCGCTCGGGAGCTTGAAGCCGCGCCGAAGAAGCGCGGCCGGAAACAGCCAAGACCGGTGCCGAAAAGCACCGGTCTTTCCGTTTCATGAGGCCTGCCGATCCAAATCGCAGTCAGGGCCACGTTGCCGCCATATTCCCGGTGAAAGCGAGAATGCGGGTGATGTTGCGGCAAAGGCCAAGCATCTCCCTGAACGCGCGCCGCCCCCGTCACGTTCTCACGACCGAAGGGGCCATGGTTGGCTAATTGTTAACATTGCCAACTCTAGAGTACGGGCGGGATCGCCCGGTGAAGAGAATTGTTACAAGACTGTCTGGAGCGTACATGAGAACCAGTCGCCGTTTCTTCCTTTCCGGAGCCTCCGCGTTGGCAGCGACGATGCTTGCCGGTGGCGCCAGCGCGCAGGACGTGATCGGGGATATCCTGAAATCCTCGGGCCGCGGCAACTGGGACGACCAGTTCGACGCCCGCGCCAGCCAGGGCGGCAAGGTGGCTTCGACGCTGCCGATCGTCAGCCCGCAGACCGTTTCCTTTACCGAGCAGGCGATAGCGCAGTATCAGAATATCGTCGCGCAGGGCGGCTGGGAGCCGGTCCCGGACACCAAGAAATTGCAGCTCGGCGTCATCGACCCCGACGTGGTACCGTTGCGCAGGCGCTTGATGGTTTCGGGCGACCTGGCGCAGAGCGCCGGCCTGTCAGAGGCCTTCGATTCCTATGTCGATGCCGCGGTCAAGCGCTTCCAGGCGCGCCATGGCCTGCCTTCCGACGGGACCTTGGGCCAATATACCTATGCGGCGATGAATGTTTCGGCGCAGGTCCGGCTTGGCCAGTTGCAGACCAATCTGCAGCGGCTGCACGAGCGCGCCGGCACGCTGGGCAACCGTTATGTATTGGTCGACATCCCGGGCGCCCAGATCGAGGCGGTCGAGAACGACCGCGTCGTGCTGCGCCACACCGCCGTTGTCGGCAAGATCGACCGCCAGACGCCGATCGTCGATTCCAAGATCAACGAGATCATCGTCAATCCCTACTGGAACGCGCCGGTCTCGATCGTGCGCAAGGACATCATTCCGCTGATGCGGAAGGACCCCAACTATCTCAAGGACAGCAAAATCCGTCTGTTCGCACCGGATGGCAGCGAGGTCGATCCGCTGACCGTGGACTGGTCGACCGACGACGCCGAGAAATACCGCTTCCGCCAGGATCCGGGCGCCGGCAATGCGATGGCCTCGGTCAAGATCAATTTCCCGAGCCCGGACGGCGTCTACATGCACGACACGCCGCAACAGAGCCTGTTCGGCAAGATGATGCGCTTCGATTCCTCGGGCTGCGTGCGCGTCCAGAACGTGCGCGATCTCGTCACCTGGATATTGCGCGACACGCCGGGCTGGAACCGCCAGCATTTCGAGGCATCGATCAAGAGCGGCGAGAACATCCCGGTGCAGGTCAACAATCCGGTGCCGGTCTATTTCCTCTACATCTCGGCCTGGTCGACGGGGCCTGGTGTCGTGCAGTTCCGCGACGACATCTACGGGCTCGATGGAGCCAACGAGCTGCAGATCACCTCTGCGCTGTAAGCGACTGATCTTTTTACTGAAAGGCCGCCGCTGAGGGCGGCCTTTTTGTATCCGGCTGGAGGGCGCGCTTTGCGCCGGTCCGGAAAGCGCCGTTCGGTACAGGGCCATGCAAGTTGCCGTCTTCATCCTGGTCGTGCTCGGCTTCGTCGCCGTTTCCGGTGCGCTAGTCCGGCTGGTGCGGGTGCCGTTGCCGGTGCTGCAGATTGCCATAGGTGCTGCACTCGCTTGGCCGGTGCGCGGCATCCATGTCGAGATCGATCCCGAGCTGTTCCTGCTGGTGTTCATCCCGCCGCTTTTGTTCGGCGACGCCGTTGGCGTGCCCAAGCGCGAACTGCTGGCGCTGCGCGGCCCGATCCTCGACCTTGCCATCGGGCTCGTCTTCTTCACCATCGTCGGCTTCGGCTATGCCTTGCATTGGCTGGTGCCGAGCATCCCGCTGGTCGTCGCCTTCGCGCTCGCAGCGGTGCTGTCGCCGACCGACGCGGTAGCCGTCTCCTCGATCGTCGACCGGAACGTGGTGCCGGCGCGGCTGATGCATATTCTGGAAGGCGAGTCGCTGCTCAACGACGCGTCTGGCCTCGTCATGTTCCGCTTCGCCGTGGCAGCAGCGCTGACCGGCAGCTTTTCCTTCGCCGCCGCTTCGCTGAGTTTCTTCTACGCCGTTGCTGCCGGCATCCTGGCCGGCGTGGTGGCGGTGTTCGCCGCCGCCAAGGCGCTGCAATTGCTTAACCGCATCGGCGGTGTGCCAGCCGAGGCACAGGTGCTGGTGATGATCCTGATCCCCTTCATTGCCTATCTCGGCGCCGAGCATGCCGGCGCGTCCGGAATCCTGGCCGCCGTCACCGCCGGTGTGCTCACCAGTGGGTCCGGCATATTCCGCTATCTCGGGGTATCGGCGCGCATGCAGACCATATCGCTGTGGACGACGCTGTCCTTCGTCTTCAACGGTGCGCTGTTCATCCTGCTCGGCCTGCAGCTTCCCGACATCATCCGCCATGTGCCGCCTGAGCTGAGCAGCCGGCATTGGCTGATCGAGCCGATCCTGACTGTGCTGATCCTTACCCTATGCCTGATCGCGCTGCGCTTCCTGTGGATCTGGGTCGGTGACATCGCGGCACGCCTTGCCGCGCGATTTGGCAAGCGCAAGGCCGAGACGTTCGGCCTGCGCGTGCGGCTCGCCGGCTCGGTGGCGGGCGTGCGCGGCGCCATCACGCTGGCCGGCATCCTGTCGCTGCCGCTCGCCATGCCGGACGGCTCGCCGTTTCCGGCGCGCGATGTGGTGATCTTCCTCGCCGCGGGCGTCATCATCTGTTCGCTTGTCATCGCCAGCCTTGCCTTGCCGAAGATAGCGCGCGGGCTGGTCGAGCCGGGCGAGCATCCCGGTGCTGCCGAGGAACGCCTGGCGCGTGTCGGCGCGGCCAAGGCGGCGATCGCCCGCATCGAGAGCATCGCGGGGACACAAGACGGGGACGAAGGCGAGGTGCCCGGTGCCCGGCTTGCCGCTGCCGACAGCATCGTCGCCGGTTATCGGCGTCGCATCGCCGCCTCCGACGAGGCCGATGAAGCCCGCACCGAGGCCCGCGAAGCCGGACGGCTCGAGCTCGAAATGAGGCTTGCCGGCATCGAGGCCGAGCGCGCGGCCGTGCGCGCCATGTTTCGCAGCCGTGAGATCAACGACCATACGATGCAGGCGCTGTTGACCGAGATCACGCTTACCGAAGCCTTGCTGAAGGGCCGTCAGGCGAGGAAATAGCCGGCTCTTCGCCTTGCTGCCGCAATCCGGCCAGCAAATTTCGCGCCTCAAACGTGGCGGGGCGGAAGCAACTGTGTTAATGGCGCGGCAGACCCCCGGACGACAAGGATCTCAAGCATGGCAACAGCAGCGGCAGTGTCGAACAAATTCGAATCCTTCTTCGAAACCACGCTTGCCGATGCCGATCCGGAGATTTTCGGCGCGATCCGCAATGAACTTGGCCGCCAGCGCCACGAGATCGAGCTGATCGCTTCGGAAAACATCGTCTCCCGCGCCGTGCTGGAGGCGCAAGGGTCGATCATGACCAACAAGTATGCTGAGGGCTATCCGGGCAAGCGCTACTATGGCGGCTGCCAATTCGTCGACGTGGCCGAGGAACTGGCCATCGAGCGCGCGAAAAAACTCTTCGGCTGCAACTTCGCCAACGTCCAGCCGAATTCCGGCAGCCAGATGAATCAGGCGGTGTTCCTGGCGCTGCTGCAGCCCGGCGACACCTTCATGGGCCTCGACCTCAATTCCGGTGGGCACCTGACGCATGGCTCGCCGGTCAACATGAGTGGCAAATGGTTCAAGGTCGTTTCCTACGGCGTGCGCAGGGACGATCACCTGCTCGACATGGATGCGATCGAGAAGACCGCGCAGGAGACCAAGCCGAAGCTGATCCTGGCCGGCGGCACCGCCTATTCGCGCGTCTGGGACTGGAAGCGCTTTCGCGAGATCGCCGACTCGATCGGTGCCTATCTGATGGTCGACATGGCGCATATCGCCGGCCTGGTCGCCGGCGGCGTGCATCCATCGCCGCTGCCATATGCCCATGTGGTGACCACAACCACGCACAAGTCGCTGCGCGGCCCGCGCGGCGGCATGATCCTGTGCAATGACGAGGACATCGCCAAGAAGATGAATTCGGCCGTGTTTCCGGGCCTGCAGGGTGGTCCGCTGATGCATGTCATAGCTGCTAAGGCGGTAGCCTTCGGCGAAGCGCTGAAGCCAAGCTTCAGACTCTATGCCGAGAGCGTCGCCGCCAATGCCAAGGCGCTCGCCTCCAGCCTGCAGGAAACCGGCCTCGACATCGTTTCCGGCGGCACCGACAACCATCTGATGCTAGTCGACCTGCGTCCCAAGAACGCCACCGGCAAGCGCGCCGAGGCAGCGCTTGGCCGCGCCAACATCACCTGCAACAAGAACGGCATTCCTTTCGATCCCGAAAAGCCGTTTGTCACCTCGGGTGTGCGCCTCGGCACGCCGGCCGGCACCACGCGCGGTTTCGGCCAGGCCGAGTTTCGCGAGATCGGCAAGCTGATCGCCGAGGTGCTGGACGGGCTCAAGGCCGCAAATTCCGACGAGGGCAATGCGGCCGTCGAGGCCGCGGTGAAGGCGAAGGTGGCCGCGTTGACGGACCGCTTTCCGCTCTATCCATATCTCGGCTGAGCCCACGCAAACTGTCATCCCTTATCGGCCGTAGGAGAAGCACCGTTCCAGCGGGGACGGAGTCCGGACAGGAGCCCTGACGATGATGCAGATTTTCCGTGTCGCTGGTTTTGGCGCGTTTGGCGTGTTGGCGACATTGACCACCTTGCCGCTGTCCGCCGCCTTGGCACAGTCCGCGCCCACCCCGGCCGCACCTAAGACGGAAACCTTCGGCAAATGGTCCACCACCGTGGACGAGATCGATACCGGTGAGGATCTGCGCAAAACCTGCGTCGCCTCGACCGCCTTTCTCGACGCGAGCGGTACCAGCGGCACCCTCACACTCGCTATCTCGAACGGTGATGCACTGCCGCCCGATGGCTATCCGACCCTTGTCGTCGCCATGAAAAACAAGGACTTGCCGACTGGCGAGAACATTCCGGCGGTGTTCGGCGACAGCAACGGCAAGGTCAAGGCGACCGTCAATGCCCTTGCCGGCGGGAAGTGGATGTTGAACAACAAGACCGAGGTCAGTCTGGCGCTGCTGCGGGCCATGCGCCGCGCCAGCTCACTCGATGTCACCTTCGGCGACACGCCAGTCGCGACTGTATCGATGGACGGCTTCACCAAGGCCTATCGCAGCCTCGGCGTATCCTGTGGATTCCCGACCGGCGATGTCGCGCCGTAATCGGCCGGCGTTGCCGTCTGGCATGATGCTGGCAATTTTCCTCGCGCCTCGCTATCTCTGAGGCGCGAGAGGCCATCCCCGGTGCTTTGCCATCCCGACAAAAACCTCTAAGCCTTTCGCTCCACGAGAATCGCGAACAAAAGGCTCTCCATGCGCTGTCCCTACTGCCAGTCCGAAGATACGCAGGTGAAGGATTCGCGCCCCGCCGAAGATGGCGCGGCGATCCGCAGGCGGCGCGTCTGCCCCGATTGCGGCGGTCGCTTCACCACCTTCGAGCGTGTGCAGTTGCGCGACCTCGTGGTGGTGAAGAAGTCCGGACGCAAGGTGCCCTTCGACCGCGACAAGCTGCTGCGCTCGGTCGAGATCGCGGTGCGCAAGCGCAATGTCGATCCCGAGCGCATCGACCGCGCGGTGACCGGCATCGTGCGCCAGCTCGAAAGCTCGGGTGAGACTGAAGTCGCCTCGGGCGAGGTCGGCCGCCTGGTGATGGAGGCGCTGAAGTCGCTCGACGATGTCGCTTATGTGCGCTTCGCCTCGGTCTATCGCAATTTCCGCGAGGCCAAGGATTTCCACGACGTGCTGGGCGAACTGAAGGGTGACGAGCTCAAGGGTGACGAGCTCAAGGAAGAGGACGCCGGCTGAGCATGGCAAGGCCCGGGCGCAGTCAAGCCGAACAAGAGGTTCTTGATCGCCGCTTCATGGCGGCGGCACTCAGGCTGTCGCGGAAAAACGCCGGGCGGACCTCGACCAACCCTTCGGTCGGCACGCTGATCGTGCGCGACGACGGCACCGGGCCGATGATCGTCGGCACCGGTGTCACTGCTGTCGGTGGCCGGCCGCATGCCGAAACGGAAGCTCTGGCCGAGGCCGGCGAGCTGGCCCGCGGTGCCACCGCCTATGTCACCCTGGAGCCCTGCGCCCACCATGGCCGCACGCCGCCTTGCGCCAATGCGCTGCTCAATGCCGGAGTCACGCGGGTGGTTGGGGCTGCGAGCGACCCCGATCCACGCGTGTCCGGCAATGGCTATGCGATCCTGCGTGCCACCGGTGTCGAAGTGGTCGAAAAGGTGCTGGTGGCAGAAGCCGCCGAGCAAATGGCCGGCTATCTCACTCGATCTCTCAAGAAGCGTCCGGAAGTGATTCTGAAACTTGCACTTTCCAGCGACGGCAAGATCGGCATGGAAGGCGAGGGGCAGGTCTCGATCACCGGCGACATCGCTCGGCGCGAAGTCTATCTGATGCGGGCCGAAGCCGACGGCATACTGATCGGCATCGGCACGGCGCTGGAGGACGATCCGGCGCTGACGGTGCGGTTGCCGGGGCTGGAAAACCGTTCGCCGGCGCGCATCGTGCTCGATCGCCAGATCAGGCTGCCGGAGACGTCGAAACTGGTAGCCGGCGTCGACCGGGTTCCGCTCTATGTCGCCGCCTGTGCTGAAGCCGATCCGCACCGGCGGGCCGCGCTCGAACGCGTCGGCGTGCGCTTCATCGGCACTGAGACGTATGAAGGCGATATTGCGCTGCCGGAGCTGCTCGAGGACCTGGCCGCGCTCGGCATGGCGAGCGTGCTGGTCGAGGGCGGCGCCAAGGTGGCCAGGGCCTTCCTCGCCGAAGGGCTGGTCGACCGCATCGTGCTGTTCCAGGGGCCGGAGCCGATTGGCAAGGGCGGCATTGCATCGCCCATCGACGCCAGCCATATCCCGGCAGGATTTCGCAAATTGCGCGACATGCGTTTCGGCGAAGACAGTTACGCCGAGTGGATAAGGGATTTCTGATGTTTACCGGGATTGTCACCGATGTCGGCACCGTCGCTGCCGTCAAGCCACTGAGGGAAGGGGTCGGCTTGCGTATAGACACCGCCTATGACCCTGAAACAATCGCCATTGGGGCTTCGATTTCTTGCGGCGGCGTCTGCCTGACCGTGACGGCGCTGCCGGAAAGCGGCGCCAATGCGCGCTGGTTCGAGGTTGAGGCCTGGGAAGAGGCGCTCCGGCTGACGACAGCGGCTGACTGGAAATCCGGCGCCAGGATCAATCTTGAGCGAGCGCTGAAGATCGGTGACGAACTCGGCGGCCATATCGTGTCAGGCCATGTCGACGGCATGGCCGAGATCGTGGCGCGCGAGGAGGAAGGCGACGCCGTGCGCTTCACGCTGGAAGCACCGCGCGACCTGGCCAAGTTCATCGCCCCGAAAGGCTCCGTCGCGCTCGACGGCACGTCGCTCACCGTCAACAAGGTCGAAGGCACACGCTTCGACGTGCTGCTGATCCATCACTCGCTGACGGTGACCACCTGGGGCGAACGCCAGGTCGGCGACCCGGTCAACCTCGAGATCGACACCATGGCCCGCTATGCGGCGCGGCTAGTGGAGGCGGCGAAAGAGGGGCTTTAGAAATTTCTTCGCAACCCCGAGCGATAGCGGTAGACAGTCGTCAGGAGAACGGAACGGCTATGACTTCGCTTGAATGCCGACCTTTGCAGCTATCTGATCGGGACCGCCAGGTTTTCGTGGATGCTCTTCTCAAGCCGCAGCCGGTGAACGATCGTTTGCGCGACACGGTGCGCAGATATCGGCGGGCTACTTGCTCTCGGGAGGCGGGCTCTGAATTTGTCGGGCCGAAAGACTTGCCTCCGGCACGGCAGGAATAGCCGAGCGCCTAGCAACATTCCAACATCTTCGCTTGCGATCAAACCGGCTTCGGCCTAAGTCACCGGCGATCCCGGAGACATCTATGGCTGGCACATCCCAACACGGCAAAGCGTTCATTCGCCCGAAGAAGAAGGCCCACCTTCTTGTCATCGAGGCGCGCTTCCATGACGATCTTGCCGACGCGCTGCTCGAAGGCGCGACAACCGCGCTCGATGAAGCGGGCGCGACATACGATGTCGTCACCGTTCCGGGCTCGCTCGAGATTCCCGCGGTGATTTCTTTCGCGCTCGACGGCGCCGCCGAAGGCGGGCCAAGCTATGACGGTTTTGTCGCCCTCGGCACCATCGTGCGTGGTGATACCTATCATTTCGACATCGTCGCCAATGAATCGAGCCGAGCCCTGATGGACCTGTCCGTGCAGGAAGCGGTCTGCATCGGCAACGGCATCCTGACCACAGAAAATGACGAACAGGCCTGGACGCGGGCCAAACGCTCGGAAGGCGACAAGGGCGGCTTTGCCGCGCGTGCGGCGCTGACTATGATTGCCCTCAAGCAACAGTTGGGAGAGCGATCGTGAGCGAACCCGCATCACCCGGCCAGCCCGCGGCACGCCACGCCAACAAGCGCGGTGCTGCCCGTCTAGCCGCCGTGCAGGCGCTCTACCAGATGGATGTGGCCGGCAGCGGCGTCTTCGAGATCACCGCCGAATACGAGGCGTTCAGGCTCGGCAAGGAAGTCGACGGCGCCCTCTATCGCGAGGCGGACGCACAATGGTTTCGCGCCATCCTCGCCGGCGTCGTCGAGAACCAGAAAACCATCGATCCGATCATCCGCCAGGCGCTGACCGAGGACTGGCCATTGTCCAGGCTCGATTCGACGCTGCGCGCCATATTGCGCGCCGGCGTCTACGAGCTGATGAAGCGAGAGGACGTGCCGGTGGCTGTCATCGTTTCGGAATATGTCGATATCGCCAAGGCGTTTTACGAAGAAGACGAGCCGAAGCTGGTCAACGCGGTGCTCGATCGCGTGTCGCGCCGCGTGCGCGGCGAGGGGCGTGGCAAGGACGCTTCATGACGGCCATTGCTATCGCCGAGGCTGGTAGGGAAGCGCGTCGAACCGCGTTCATCCTTGCGGCCTCGCAGGCCATCATCGGCTCGGCCGCGCCTATCGCCATTTCCCTGGGTGCGTTGGCCGGACAACATCTGCTCGATGCGGACAAGTCGCTGGCGACGGCGCCGGTCACGGGCTTCAATGTCGGCGTGGCGCTCGGTTCCCTGCCGGCGGCAGCCATCATCCGCTGGCTCGGCCAGCGCGACGGTTTCATGGCCGGCACGATTATCACTGCGCTGGGTGGACTGGTCGCCACACTGGCGCTGTTCCACCCCAACTTCTGGCTGTTCGCCTTCGGACTGGCTGTGATCGGGGTGGGCGGTGCCTTCGTCCAGCAGTTCCGTTTCGCTGCCGCCGACAATGCGACGCCGGAGTTCAAGGCGCGCGCTATCTCCTTCGTGCTGGCCGGCGGCGTCGTCACCGCCATACTCGGGCCGCAGATCGTCATCTTCACCCGCGATCTGTTCTCGCCGGTGATGTTTGCCGGCTCGTTTGCATCCATCCTGGTGCTGGCCGCGGTCGGCGCCGCCATTCTCTCTTTGCTGCGCATTCCGGCCAAGGCAACTGGCAAAGTGGAGATCGCCGACAGCGACGCGCGGCCGCTCTCCGAGATCGTCACCAGGCCGCGTTTCGTTGCGGCGCTGTTTTGTGCCGTCGGCAGCTACGCACTGATGAGCTTCGTCATGACCGGCGCGCCGCTGGCCATGGTCGGCTGCGGCCTGTCGACGGACGATGCCACGCTCGGTATTTCCTGGCATGTCATGGCGATGTTTGCGCCGAGCTTCTTCACCGGGTCGCTGATCCACCGCTTCGGCGCCGAGCGGATCGTGGCGGCCGGACTGGTGTTGCTAATCGGCTGCGCCGTGGTGGCGCTGTCGGGCTTGGCGCTGTGGCAGTTCTGGACGGCGCTGATCCTGCTCGGCCTCGGCTGGAATTTCGGCTTCATCGGCGCCACCGCCATGGTGGCCGACAGCTATCGGCCGTCCGAGAAAGGCAAGGTCCAGGGTTTTCACGACTTCGTCCTGTTCGGCTCCGTCGCCTTTGCTTCGCTGATGTCGGGTGCGGTCTACAATGCCTGGGGCTGGGAAATGCTCAACTGGATCATCTTCCCTGTCGTCGTGCTGTGCTTCGTGGCTCTGGGCGCATTGAAGATGACGAGCGCGCGGCAGACCAGCGCATGACCCCGAACCGAAGGTTCGGAAAGGATCATGCGCAAAATCAAAAGTGCTACAGCGTCCTTGCGCGTCCAAACGGACGCGCGGCGCTGTAGTGACATGACGCTGTCGGGACGAGGCAGCAGCGGATTCACCCGCATCCGAACAAAATTATTGCGCCCATCCCCCCTCTTATGAAACCGTGTACCCCGACGGGGCATTGAAGCCATGCTCATATGCGGCAGCCGTAATCCGGTTCTCAGCAAGGGATTTGTGAAATGTTTTCAGTCAAGGTTCTGGCCGGCGCGGCACTGGCGCTCGGCATCACCGCGGCCTCGGCGAGCGCTCAAGTGGTCGTGTCGTCGAAGATCGACACCGAAGGCGGCGTGCTCGGCAACATCATCCAGCTGGTGCTGAACGCCAACAACATCCAGACCACCGACCGCATCCAGCTCGGCGGCACCCCTGTGGTGCGCAAGGCGATCACCGCCGGCGAGATCGACATCTATCCGGAATACACCGGCAACGCCGCCTTCTTCTTCGAAAAGGCCGACGATCCCGTGTGGAAGGATGCGGCGAAAGCCTATGAGACGGCCAAGAAGCTCGACTACGATGCCAACAAGATCGTCTGGCTGTCGCCGTCGCCGGCCAACAACACCTGGGCGATCGCACTGCGCAAGGATGTCTCCGAGACCAACAAGCTGGCGACGCTGTCCGACTTCGGCAAATATGTCTCCGGCGGCGGCCAGGTGGTGCTGGCGGCCTCGGCCGAGTTCGTCAATTCGGCCGCCGCGCTGCCGGCGTTCCAGACCACCTATGGCTTCACCCTGAAGCCGGACCAGCTGATCACGCTGTCCGGCGGCGATACGGCGGCGACCATCGCCGCTGCGGCGAACCAGACCAACGGTGCCAACGCCGCCATGGTCTACGGCACCGATGGCGGCATCGCGCCGTCCGGCCTGGTCGTGCTCGAAGACGATAAGGGCGTGCAGCCGGTCTACCAGCCGGCGCCGATCATCCGCGAGGCGGTGCTGAAGGAGCATCCTGAGATCGAGACGCTGCTGAAGCCGGTCTTCGCCAAGCTCGATCTCGTCACCCTGCAGGAACTGAACGGCCGCGTGCAGGTCGGCGGCGAGCCGGCCAAGGGCGTCGCCGAAGATTTTTTGAAGAAGAACGGGTTTCTGAAGTAGTCAGCCCGTTTGGAAAATGACGCCGGTGCGAGGCGCCCCCCTCTGGCCTGCCGGCCATCTCCCCCACACGGGGGGAGATTGGATGCACGCTCGGCTTCCGCCAATCGCCAACGGGGAAGATGGATCGGCGGCAATGAAGCTGCCGATCTCCCCCCAAGTGGGGGAGATGTCCGGCAGGACAGAGGGGGGCGCGACGGAGCACGACGGTCCTGACGTCAGGTCCTCAAGTCGCCGCCATCGCATAGGTACGTCATGACCATCCGCTTCGACAAGCTCGGCGTGGTCATCGCCGTGATCGTTGCCTATGCTGCTTTCGCGGCGCCCTTCGCCACCTTCCGCGCCAACCGCATCGTGCCAGGCGAGGCACGCTCGATCCTCGACGCTCTGCCTGCGGTGACAGGCCCGCTGCTGCTGGCAATCGTGCTTATCGCGGCGCTCATCGCGCTGTTGAAGACACCGCTGATCCTGCGCCTTGCCGCAAGTGTGGCCGCGCTTGCAGCACTGGCGCTGCTGATCGGGGTCGCCGGCAGCTTCCTGACGCCTGAGGGCAACACCTTTGCCCGCATCTCGCCGGCCTCGGGTTTCTGGCTGCTCATCTTCGCCTTTACGCTTTTGCTCGCCGATGTGCTGACAAGGCTGAACCTGTCGCCAGGGGCGCGGATCGGCGTGCTCGTCGTCGCGACAGCGGCGATCGGCCTGCTGCTGGTCTCGGGAAGCTGGAACAGCCTGTCGATCCTCAAGGAATATGCCAACCGTGCCGACAGTTTCTGGGCGGAAGGCTCCAAGCATGTGACGCTGGCGCTGGGGTCGCTGGCGGCGGCGGTGATCGCAGGCCTGCCGCTCGGCATTCTCTGCCACCGCGTCGAGAAATTGCGGGCCGGCGTGCTCAACGTGCTGAACATCATCCAGACCATTCCCTCGATCGCGCTGTTCGGCCTGCTGATCGCGCCGCTCGGCTGGGTCGCGACGCATGTGCCCGGCGCTGCCTCCCTCGGCATTCGCGGCATCGGCACCGCGCCCGCCTTCGTCGCCCTGTTCCTCTATTCGCTGCTGCCGGTGGTGGCCAACACCGTGGTCGGTCTTGCCGGCGTGCCGCGCGCCGCCAACGACGCCGCGCGCGGCATGGGCATGACCGAGCGCCAGCGCCTGTTCGGCGTCGAATTTCCGCTGGCTTTCCCGGTGATCCTCACCGGCATCCGCATCGTGCTGGTCCAGAACATCGGCCTTGCCACCATTGCCGCGCTGATCGGCGGCGGCGGCTTTGGCGTGTTCGTGTTCCAGGGCGTTGGCCAGACGGCGATGGACCTGGTGCTGCTCGGCGCCATACCGACGGTGGCGCTCGCCTTTGCCGCCGCCATCATCCTCGACGCGGTGATCGAGATGACCTCCACCAAGAGACGCGAGGCACAACCGGCGTGATCGAGATCGAAGGCATTACCAAGCGCTATGATGCGACAACGGTGGTCGACGACGTGTCGATGGTGATCGAGCCGCGCACCATCGCCGTCATCGTCGGCACTTCCGGTTCCGGCAAGACGACGCTGCTTCGCATGATCAACCGGCTGGTCGAGCCGACCGCGGGCGTGATCAAGCTCGACGGCGCCGACAACCGCTCGCTGCCCGGCTATGAGCTGCGCCGCAGCATCGGCTACGCCATCCAGGGCCACGGGCTGTTTCCGCATCGCACGGTGGCGCAGAACATCGCCACCGTGCCGGTGCTGCTCGGCTGGGACAAGGCCCGCATCAAGGCCCGTGTCGACGAGTTGATGACGCTCTACCAGCTCGATCCCCAGGCGTTCGGGCCACGTTATCCGCACGAGCTCTCCGGCGGTCAGCAGCAGCGCGTCGGCGTCGCCCGCGCCCTTGCCGCGGAGCCTAACGTGCTGTTGATGGACGAGCCGTTCGGCGCGCTCGACCCGATCATCCGCAACAAGGCGCAGGAGGATCTTCTGGCGATCCAGAAGCGCTTCGGCACCACCATCATCCTCGTCACCCATGACATGGAAGAGGCGGTGCATATGGGCGACAAGATCGCGGTGATGGATGCCGGCAAGCTGGTGCAATATGCCAAGCCCGCCGAGATCCTGGCGAGGCCGGCCAGCGCTTTCGTCGAGAGCTTGGTCGGTGCCAGCGAAAAACCGTTCAGGCTGCTGTCGCTCGGCCGCGTGCGCGACGCCGTCGAGAAGGGCGGCGCCGAGGGCGAGGCGATCCCCGGCGACGCCAGCCAGCGCGATGCGCTGGCTGAGCTCCTCTGGTCGGGCCGCCCGGCGCTGCCGGTGAAAGGCGCCGACGGCAAGCCGCTCGGCCGCGTGACGGTGGACGGATTGGTGAAGCGCGCGGCGAGGCCGGCATGAAAGAGGCTGGCTTAAAAGCTTGGCTTCCATCGCTGCTCAGGCTTGTCCTGGTGGTCTTGCTCATTGCCTTCGTGACCAATCCCGATTGGTTCGAGCCGCTGCTGAAGCCGCTTACCGAGAACAACGCGCCAGTGATCTACAACCAGGGAAGCCTGCTGTCGCTGACGCTGCTGCATCTGAGGACCGTGCTGATCGCCACGGTGGCCGCGACCATCGTTGCTGTGGCGCTCGCCATCCTGGTCACCAGGCCAGCCGGCGTCGAATTCCTGCCGCTGTCGCGCAGCCTGGTCAATATCGGCCAGACCTTTCCGCCGGTGGCGGTGCTGGCGCTTGCCGTGCCGGCCGTCGGCTTCGGCGAGAAGCCGACGCTGATCGCGCTGTTTCTCTACGGCCTGCTGCCGATCTTCGAGAACGCGCTGACCGGGCTGACGACGCTGCCTGTCAACGTGGTCGAGGCGGCGCGCGGCGCCGGCATGACCGGCTGGCAAAGGCTGGTCAAGGTCGAGCTGCCGCTCAGCGCGCCGATCATTCTCGGCGGCATCCGGCTGTCGGTGGTCATCAGCCTCGCCACCGCGACAATCGGCTCGACCGTGGCGGCCAGGACGCTGGGCGAGGTGATCATCGCCGGTCTGTTGTCGAACAACCTCGCCTTCATCCTGCAAGGCGGCCTGATCGTCGCCGCCCTTGCTGTGCTGATCTATGACGGGCTGTCGGCGATCGAGCGCTACACCGCGCGCCGCATGGGGCAGGGGACGGCGTAGCGCCTTGGGCGAAGTTCGTTCGCCCGAACGCGCCGGGTGATCGAGCGTCACCTCGAGCGTGGTGCCCGTCTCGCCCGCAATCCAGCGGCGGCGGACGATGGCGAAATCATACTGTCCAGCGTCTGGAACGGCCAGCAGAAGGCTTTCATGTTCTACATGACCATGCTGGCGGTGCTGATCTTCGTCGTCCAGCCGGACGGCGACCTGCGCAAAGGCTGACGACCGCCAGCCGTTTTCAATCGATCTAATCGGGCGGCGGCGCCGGCGGGCGTGTCGCCGCCCATAGCTTTTGGGCGAAAGCCGGGCAAAAACCGAACAATATCTTGACGTTCACTGCCCTGTTTCGCATAAGCCGGTGCGAAGGGAGCGGATTCCGCGCGCGGAATCCGCTCCCTGTCTCAACGGCCCAGGGAGGGGTTCTTTTGGGTCATCAATCGAGGAAAATCCGGCAATGACCATAATTTCAGCTGTCATCGCCTGCGGTCTGCTTTCAGTCCTTTACGCCATCTGGGCGACACGTTCGGTCCTCGCGGCCGATCAGGGCAATGCACGCATGCAGGAAATTTCCGCGGCCATCCGCGAAGGCGCCCAGGCCTATCTGGCGCGCCAGTACACCACCATCGCCATCGTCGGTGTCGTGGTCCTGCTGCTCGCCTGGTGGCTGCTTTCGATCACCGCCGCCATCGGCTTCCTGATCGGCGCCGTCCTGTCGGGCGCCGCTGGCTTCATCGGCATGCACGTCTCGGTGCGCGCCAATGTGCGCACCGCGCAGGCGGCTTCCAACAGCCTCGCTGCCGGCCTCGAGATCGCCTTCAAGTCGGGCGCCATCACCGGCATGCTGGTCGCGGGCCTAGCGCTGCTCGGCGTCTCGATCTACTACCTGATCCTCACCCACTTCATGGGCCTTCAGCCCAACGACCGTGTCGTCATCGACTCGCTGGTTTCGCTCGGCTTCGGCGCCTCGCTGATCTCGATCTTCGCCCGTCTCGGCGGCGGCATCTTCACCAAGGGCGCCGACGTCGGCGGCGATCTCGTCGGCAAAGTCGAAGCCGGCATTCCCGAAGACGATCCGCGCAATCCGGCCACCATCGCCGACAACGTCGGCGATAATGTCGGCGACTGCGCCGGCATGGCCGCCGACCTGTTCGAGACCTATGCGGTGACGGTGGTCGCCACCATGGTACTCGCCGCAATCTTCTTCGGCGGCACCGCCGTACTCGGCGCCACGATGCTCTATCCGCTGGCCATCTGCGGCGCCTGCATCCTGACTTCCATCGTCGGCACTTTCTTCGTCAAGCTCGGCTCCAACGGCTCGATCATGGGCGCGCTCTACAAGGGCCTGATCGTCACCGGCCTGCTGTCCATTATCGGCCTCGGCGTCGCCACCTCGGTAACACTGGGCTGGGGCGAGATCGGCACGGTCGCCGGCATGGCCATCACCGGCAGGAACCTGTTCATCTGCGGCCTGATCGGCCTTCTGGTGACCGGCCTCATCGTGGTGATCACCGAATACTACACCGGCACCGACAAGCGCCCGGTGAACTCCATTGCCCAGGCTTCGGTCACCGGTCACGGCACCAACGTCATCCAGGGCCTTGCGGTCTCGCTGGAATCGACGGCGCTTCCGGCGATCGTCATCGTCGGCGGCATCATATCGACCTACCAGCTCGCCGGCCTCTACGGCACGGCGATCGCGGTCACCACGATGCTCGGCCTCGCCGGCATGATCGTCGCGCTCGACGCCTTCGGCCCGGTCACCGACAATGCCGGCGGCATTGCCGAGATGGCCGGCTTGCCCAAGGAAGTGCGCCAATCCACCGATGCGCTCGACGCTGTCGGCAACACCACCAAGGCGGTGACCAAGGGGTACGCCATCGGTTCGGCCGGTCTCGGCGCGCTGGTGCTGTTCGCGGCCTACTCTAATGACCTGAAGTTCTTTGCCGCCAATGGCGACAAATATCCTTACTTCCAGGGCATGGGCGAAGTCTCCTTCGACCTCTCCAACCCTTACGTCGTCGCCGGCCTGATCTTCGGCGGCCTAATCCCCTATCTGTTCGGCGGCATCGCCATGACGGCGGTCGGCCGCGCGGCAGGCGCCATCGTCGAGGAGGTGCGCAAGCAGTTCCGCGAGGATCCGGGCATCATGGCCGGCACGTCGAAGCCGAACTATGCGCGTGCGGTCGACCTTCTGACCAAGGCGGCGATCCGGGAAATGATCATTCCGTCGCTGCTGCCGGTGCTCGCGCCGCTGGTCGTCTATTTCGGCGTGCTGCTGATCTCGGGCTCGAAGGCGTCCGCCTTTGCAGCGCTCGGCGCCTCGCTGCTCGGCGTCATCGTCAACGGGCTGTTCGTCGCCATCTCGATGACCTCTGGCGGCGGCGCCTGGGACAATGCGAAAAAATCGTTCGAGGACGGCTTCACCGACAAGAACGGCGTCAAGCATCTCAAGGGCTCCGAGGCGCACAAGGCCTCGGTGACCGGCGATACGGTCGGCGATCCTTACAAGGACACCGCCGGCCCGGCGGTCAACCCGGCGATCAAGATCACCAACATCGTCGCCCTGCTGCTGCTGGCGGTGCTCGCGCACGGCTGAGGCCGCTCAGAGCAATTCCAGGAAAAGTGTGAAGCGGTTTTCCGTCCGGAATTGCGCAAAAACAAAGAGATAGAGCGGTTCGGCGTTTCCGTGAAACGATGAACCGCTCTAGCCCCAGGGCCGAAATCCAGACCGAACCCGCGGGAGCGATCCCGCGGGTTTTTCATTTTTGAATGTTTCGCGTGGCCTGCGACAATGGCTGCTGCCTCAAAACGAAAACCCGCAGGATCGCTCCCGNAGACCGAACCCGCGGGAGCGATCCCGCGGGTTTTTCATTTTTGAATGTTTCGCGTGGCCTGCGACAATGGCTGCTGCCTCAAAACGAAAACCCGCAGGATCGCTCCCGCGGGTTTTCGGTCGCCTGAGATGTTGCTGCTTCCAAGGAAGCAAAAGAGAGGAAGAAAGGCCGAAAGGAATCAGCCGCCGGGCATGCCGCCGCTACCGCCGGGTAGGCCGGGCGCCAGCTTGCTGGCGCCGTTGATGATCTGGCTGAGGAAGTTCTGGTCCTTGCCGCCGGTCGGCGTGGTCCGCGAGATGAAGTCGAACACCTTGCCGTCCTTCAAGCCGTAATTGGCGATCTGGGTAACGCGCCCGTCCTCGCCGAAATAGACGGCCAGCACCTTCTGGTCGACCAGCCTCGGCTTGTCGAAGGCGACGTAACGCTTGCGCGTCTGTGAGATGTAGTAGAAGGCCTCGTTGTCGAAAGTCGCCTTCGTCGATGGCGTGCCGAGCGCCAGAAGCACCTGTTCGCGGCTTGAGCCGACCGGCACCAGGTCGATCGCCTGCTGGTCGATGACGTAGCCCTGCGTCAGCGTCTCGCTCGGATTGAGATCACCGATCATCTTCGACGAGTTGCAGGCGGAAAGCGCCGAAGCGACCACCAGCAGCGAGATCGCGCCGGCGGACCTTGACAAAGCGGGCCTGGGCAGAAAAGTCGACTTGAATTTCAGCGCGCGCAACTACAACTCCATTAGCTGGCCGCAACTTGCGCTGGGCCGCAAAACCGGTAAACCAGCTTGCTCGCCGATGCAACAAGGCCAATTCAACAAACGGTCCCCGGGAGACCACCCTCAATGTTCCAGCGCCTTTTTGGTCGCGAACGTCACGCCAACCGCGCTATCACCGAGGCGCTTTACGCACAAATCGTGGCAGCGGCGCGGCAAACCGTGTTTTATTCCGACTGGAATGTACCGGACACGCCGCTTGGCCGCTTCGAGATGCTGTCGCTGCACATGTTCCTGTTTCAGCACCGGCTGCGCGGCGAGGGCGGCGTTGCCGGGGAGGTCGCGCAGGTGCTGATCGACGAGTTCTTCATGGATGTCGAGCATTCGCTGCGGGAACTGGGCGTCGGCGACGTCGGTGTGCCGAAGCGCATGAAGAAACTGGCGAAGATGTTCTACGGCCGCACCGCCGCTTATGACGATGCGCTGGAGCGAAATGACCACGACGCACTTTCTATTGCCCTTGCCCGCAATGTCAGGCCCGATGCCGGCGCCTGGCCGCAAGCAACGGATCTGGCCGGCTACGTCGCCGATGTCTCCAGGCGACTCGCGGAACAGCCGACCGAATCGATTGTTTCCGGCACGGTGGCATTCCCCGTCCCCAAGACTATCTAAGGAAAAGATGAAACACGCCGATTCCCAGAGCCCTGTGTCCTTCGTGGCCAATGTCGCTCGGCTGCCGCAAAAGGGGCTGCCGGTGGTGATCGAGGCCGACGCCGCGCAACGCGCCGCGCTGGCGGGCGAGCACGAGTTGCTCTCGGTCGAGAACTACCACGCCGAACTCCTGGTGACGCCATGGAAGCGCAACGGCGTCAAGGTTAGCGGCCGCGTCGAGGCCGACATCACCCAGGCCTGCATCGTCACCCTCGACCCGGTCGCGGCGCATATCGACGAGGCGGTCGACGGGTTGTTTCTGCCGGAGCAGTCCAAGCTCGGGCGGCAGGGTTTCGAGGGCGGCGGCGAGATACTGCTCGATGCCGAAGGGCCGGACAGCCCGGAGACGTTTTCCGGCAATACGATTGATGTCGGGGCGCTTGCCGAGCAGTTCTTTGGACTGGCGATCGATCCCTATCCGCGCAAGCAAGGCGTTTCGATGGAGGCTGCCGACGATGCCGGGACTGAGGAAAGCGAATTCCAGCAAAAGCTGCGTTCCCTGCTGGGAAAATCCTGAAAAGCCGACCCAATCGGAGAAAGCCGGTTGTGCGGCAGCCCAAAAACGCTATTTTCGCCGAACCTTCGCGAGCCCCAAACCATTGCCAGCGCCAGGCGCTCGCTCAAGCAAACTGTGAGATGAATACCGCGTGATCAGGATTTCCATCGATGCCATGGGCGGCGATCACGGACCAAGCGTGGTCATCCCGGCGCTCATGACGGTCGCGACCCGGCGTCCCGACATCCGTTTCGTCATCTATGGTCGCGAGGAGGCGGTGCGCCCCGAGCTCGCAAAATTCCCCAAGCTGGCGGAAGTGAGCGAGTTCATCCATTGCGAGATAGCA
Organism: Mesorhizobium mediterraneum; assembly: GCF_002284565.1. Classification (GTDB taxonomy): domain Bacteria; phylum Pseudomonadota; class Alphaproteobacteria; order Rhizobiales; family Rhizobiaceae; genus Mesorhizobium; species Mesorhizobium mediterraneum. The sequence goes on from NZ_NPKI01000018.1 coordinate 223,465, forward strand.
GTCAGGATGGACGACAAGCCGAGCCAGGCGCTGCGCCATGGCCGCTGGAAGTCGTCGATGTGGAAAGCCGTCGAGGCGGTCAAGGCAGGCACCGCCGACGCCTGCATCTCGGCCGGCAACACCGGCGCGTTGATGGCGATGTCGAGGTTCTGCCTTCGCACCATGGCGACCATCGACCGCCCGGCGATCGCGGCGCTCTGGCCGACATTGCGCGGCGAAAGCGTGGTGCTGGATGTCGGCGCCACCATCGGCGCGGATGCGCATCAACTGGTTGATTTTGCCATTCTGGGCACCGGCATGGCGCGCTCGGTTTTCGGCATCGAACGGCCGAGCGTCGGCCTGCTCAATGTCGGCGTCGAGGAGATCAAGGGCCAGGAAGAGGTCAAGGAGGCGGGCCGCATGTTGCGCGAAGCCAACATGGCCTCGATGAACTACCATGGCTTCGTCGAGGGCGACGACATCGGCAAGGGCACGGTCGACGTGGTCGTCACCGAAGGATTTGCCGGCAATATCGCGCTGAAGACGGCGGAAGGAACGGTACGACAGATCGCCGGTTACCTGCGCGCGGCGATGAACCGGACGCTGATGGCTAGGATTGGCTATATGTTCGCCAAGGGCGCCTTCGATCGCCTGCGCGAGAAGATGGATGTCGGCCGCTCCAATGGCGGTGTTTTCCTGGGGCTGAACGGCATCGTGGTGAAAAGCCATGGCGGGGCCGATTCGGACGGCTTTGCGGCGGCGATCGAGCTTGGCTACGACATGGTGCGCAACAATCTGCTCGATCGCATCGAAGCCGACCTCGACCTGTTCCATGCGCGCAATCCGCATGCCCAGACATCTAGGAAATCCGACGTCGTTGCCGACGCAGAGGAATAGGAAAGAGCCTTGATCAGATCAGTCGTGCGCGGCACAGGCGCCGCGCTGCCCCGCCGCATTATGAAGAATGCCGATTTCGAAGGCATGGTCGAGACGTCTGACGAATGGATCGCCCAGCGCACCGGCATCCGCCAGCGCCATATCGCGGCCGACGACGAGACGACGGCTTCACTGGGCGAGGCGGCGGCGCGCGCGGCGCTGGCCAATGCCGGCCTGACGCCAGCCGATATCGACTTGATCGTGCTGGCGACGTCGACGCCCAACAACACCTTTCCGGCGACCGCTGTCGAGATCCAGAACCGGCTCGGCATGCATCACGGCTTCGCCTTCGACATGCAGGCGGTATGCTCGGGCTTCGTCTACGCGGTGACGACCGCCGACCTCTATATCCGTGGCGGCCTGGCAAAACGCGTGCTGGTGATCGGCTCGGAAACCTTCTCGCGCATCCTCGACTGGAGCGACCGCTCGACCTGCGTCCTGTTCGGCGACGGCGCCGGCGCGATGGTGCTGGAAGCAGGAGAGGGGGCGGGCAGCATTGCTGACCACGGCGTGCTGGCGGCCAGCCTGCGCTCCGACGGGGCCCACAAGGACAAGCTGTTCGTCGACGGTGGACCATCGACCACCGGAACGGTGGGCCATCTCAGGATGGAGGGCCGCGAGGTGTTCAAGCACGCGGTCGGCATGATCACCGACGTCATCGAGGCGACGTTCGCACAGGCCGGCATCACCGCTGAGGATCTCGACTGGTTCGTGCCGCATCAGGCCAACAAACGAATTATCGACGCTTCCGCCAAAAAGCTCGGGATAGCAGAGCAAAAGGTGGTGGTCACGGTCGATCTGCACGGCAACACCTCGGCTGCTTCCGTGCCGCTGGCTCTGTCGGTGGCCGTCGCCGACGGCCGCATCAAGAAGGGTGACCTGGTGCTGATCGAGGCGATGGGCGGAGGCTTCACCTGGGGCGCGGTTTTGGTTCGCTGGTAAGTTTGCCGAACTGACAGGTTCGGTCCTTGACCTTGCCGGATCAATTACTTAGGCTCTATCTTTGCTTGTATCGATTTATATTTTTGAGCTGATGGGACGGTTCGCATGGGGGGAAAGACACTTACGCGCGCCGATCTTGCTGAAGCCGTTTATCGCAAGGTCGGCTTGTCGCGTACTGAATCGGCCGAGCTCGTCGAAGCGGTTCTGGATGAGATTTGCGAAGCGATCGTTCGCGGTGAGACGGTGAAATTGTCGTCGTTCGCGACGTTCCATGTCCGCTCCAAGAACGAGCGCATCGGGCGCAATCCCAAAACCGGCGAGGAAGTGCCAATCCTGCCGCGCCGCGTGATGACCTTCAAATCATCGAATGTGCTGAAGAACCGCATCCTGCGCGCCCATCAGAACAGCAAGGCCAAGGGCAGCAAATAGCGCCTGCGCTTCAAAGCCCGGTTGAAAACGATCGCCCGCTTTTACGCCGGGCTTGAATATTGTTTCATAAACCGCTGAAATAAGGCCCGATTCGGCAGAACAAGCCGGATTGGAATGGTTCTTTGTTGAGCATGATCTTGCCCGAAAACCGATTCCCACCTTTCGGGATCATGCTCCAGCGTGAGGATTTCGCCCATGGACAAGAGCCCCGATGCTTTCCGCACCATCAGTGAGGTCGCAGAAGATCTCGACCTGCCGCAGCACGTGCTGCGTTTCTGGGAAACGCGTTTCAACCAGATCAAGCCGATGAAACGCGGCGGCGGCCGCCGCTACTACCGGCCGCAGGATGTCGAACTGATCAAGGGCATCCGCCATATGCTCTACGACCAGGGCTATACGATCAAGGGCGTGCAGAAGCTGCTGCGCGAGAACGGAAACCACTTCCTGGTCGCTATCGGCAATGGCGACATGGCGGCCGTCGAGGCGATCTCGCAACGCCGGCAGGCCGATGCGGTGCCGCTGACGCCGGCGGCCCAGCCGCGCGGCGCCGATGATGAGATGCTGGTCGGCGAGCCCAAGGTGAAACCCAGCCGGCGCTTTTTCGGCCTGGGCAAAACCGACGACGAAGGTCCGGTGCAGCCGGGCACGTCGAAACTCTCGCGCGACAATCGCGCTTTGCTGCAGGAAGCACTGTTCGACCTTCTGGAGTGCAAGCGCCTGCTCGATCAGGTGCGCTAAGAGCCGATCGATCGCCGGCAAAACCGGAACTGCTTCCGGAATCATGCGTTCCTCCCGGAAAGGAAGGAAGCATATCATGGTATCATTTTCGACCCTCTCCGACATCGACCTTGAAAAGCAGGTCGCGGCCCTCTCCAGGGAACTGGCGGCGCTGAGGAAAGCCGTGTCCAGGCGGGGCGGCGCCTACTACGAGGACGGGCGTGACACAGCGTCGGACTATTATTCGGATCTTGCCGAGCGCTTCAGCGAGGCGCTGCCTGTGATCAGGAGGCAAAGCAGGGTGATAGAAAAGACAGCCCGCGAGCACCCGGCGACAGCGGCCGCTGTCGGGCTGGTTGTGGTCGGCCTCGTTGCCAGCCTGCTCCTCAGCCGACAGCAGAAAACGTCGCGAGCGACGTCGAGATCGGCACGTTGAGGCAAAAGAAAGTGGCGGCCATCCCGCGGACAGCCGCCACTTTCGTCGAGGTGGATCAGCGGGCGAGCTTGAGCCTGTTGTTCGGGCTGACCTGGGCGGTCTGGCTGCATTTGCCGTAGACAGTGCCGTTGGAATCGGTGGCATCCGTGTATGTGCCCTTGCAGTCGAGCTGCAGCACCAGGCAATGACCCGCGCCCTTACAAACCGCGCCGCCGCCGCTCGGATGCGTGCCGTCGGCGAAGGCCGAGCTCGGAACGGAAATCGAGCTGAAGGCCGAGACGACGATGGCAGCGGCGAGCGACAGGCGCTTGAAGTTCGAGATATTGGTCATTTGAGCATTTCCTTCTCTTGGATCGAGGATCGCCGTCCTGGCGTCCTTCCGGTTGGGGACCGCCTTTCTTGGCGTCCATACCGTCTTGGTGCGGCTCGGAGAGGAAAGGTTCACGCGTCAGTTCAAAAAAATGGCAGCTGCTGACGCGTTCTGCGCTTGGGTCAAGCTCCCGCCTCTGTTTCGATCCTTCCAAAACGACTGGCGTGCCGGCGACAGTCACCTAACGAGCGAGCGGCTTAGTCGAAGAATTCGACGATCGGCCAGTCGAAGAACCTGATCGGGATGGCGCCCCGCGCCGGCGCCGCTGAGACTGATGCCAGGGCCGCGCCGGTCCGGCATCACGATGCCGTGACGGTTCCTTTGGTGCTTGGCAAATCGTTAATGACCGGGCATTGTCGCGGCCGTCCCAGGCAACATCATTATTTGATCAAACTCTTTCAGACCACGGAGTTGCCAATGTCCCAAATAGCAAAAAAAGAACCCTTCTCCGAACTGGCGGCAATCGAAGCTACGCCTGATCACAGCGCCCTCAGAACCATCCGGGAAACCAGGGGATACAGCATGGAAGAGCTGTCTCTGACGTGCGGCCTGGCGGTCGATGAGATCGCGGACATCGAGAACGGCAAGAATGCCGATCCATCGAAGCTTCGACGAATAGCCTCTGCGCTTAGGCTTCCGGAAAACGCGCTGATCAATACAGCCGTGCTGACACAATCCGCGGAAAGTCGACCCGCCTCATAGCAGCGACGCCAGAGCATCAAACCATACGAGCAAACGAGCGTGATTCTGGATTTGAAGATCCTGAGTGCTGACGACATGCAACAGAGCAGGAACTTCAAATCCATCGCGCCGGGCATCGGCGTGACGGCCGCCGAATTCGGTTGACCCGAACCGGGTTATCACGATACATCGCGACCGGTCCGGAGTGTAGCGCAGCCCGGTAGCGCACTTGACTGGGGGTCAAGGGGTCGTCGGTTCGAATCCGGCCACTCCGACCAATAAGCCCTTGAAAGATAAGGCTTATTTGAAATCCGGGAAACTAACCAAGACGCGAAAACGGAAAAATGGGCCCACTCTGGGTCCAGCACGGCAAGCCGCAAAGGCCAAATAGCCGCAGGCGCCAATTGGGGTCATGGTGACGATTCGGCCTCGCCGTGGCATCCTTGCGCCATGTCGACGCAAGCTCGCCTCCGCCCCGCCCCCGTCCCGAACCCGTTTTACAGCCCCGCCCATCGCGAGGACGCCAGCAACCCGCGCACGATCGCGGCCGCCGTCAATGTCCGCGAATCGGCAATCACGACGCTGGCCGTTCGCGGCGCGCTCGATGCGGCTCAGGTCGCGGCGGCCGAGCGGTTCCGAGCATTGTGGGAGGCCATGGGCGGCGCGGGCGTCTCCTCGATCGATCCGGGCCGCATCGTCGTCGATGGCGGCAAGGTGCCGGACGGGATTAGCCAGCGCCAGATCGCGGCCTGATGCTAAACTACCGCTTAGGGTGGAAACTTGCCGTATGCGCGCCTGTCGGAACGACGTGATTGCGGCAAGGAGCGGACGTCGCCCCGCCTATGCGGCTTGCTCACTCTAGCGTCGGGGCGGTCCGCAGACCGTTGAATCGAATCGCTACGAAGCCCACGGGCAGACCTTAGCCTCCTGCGCTGAGCATTTCGATGATTGTTAAATCCAAACACAGGACGGTGGCCGTCGAGCGAGTTTTCAGCAGCCCATTTCCGCAACCCTATTAATGTGCAACTTGGGAAGCTGCCGACATCAATTCCTCGGGATTCAGCGCTCTGAAGGTGTTGAGGCCATCCTCCAGAACTTCAGTGAAGTTCCAGCGTACGATGCCCGCCCGGTCGATTAGGAACTGACCGACAAGCTGCGCCTGGCTGGAAGCCATCGCCTGCTGATCGACTTCCGTAATCTCATATCCTTCCTTCTTGTTAAGAAATTCATTCATTGCCATGACGTCCATAGGCTCGGGCAACTCGCCCGGGAGATGGAACGGTATCGCCATGACCTTGTCCATCCCGACCTCGCGCAAGCCGAAAGCACGGTGCGAGGCTCGCTCCGGGTCGGATGCGGCGAGAAGATCGGGTGCCGGGTGGTAACGGAAATAGAGCCGCGCCCGCTCGACCGGCGTATTGACCACAGCCAGGCATTCGACGCCTTTCTCACGCAGGGCCGGCTTGAGTTGCGCCATCGCCGCGACATGGCGCCGGCAGAACGGACAGTGCAGGCCTCGGAACAAACCGATCAACAACGGGCTACGGCCTCGAAAATCATCGAGCGCGATCTTGCCTTCGCGTGAGATCGCATTGAGCACAACATTCGGTGCCCGGTCGCCCGGCTGCAGCGGGCGGTCAACACTACTCGTGGACATGGACAACCTCCTCGCCCCGGGGTCAGTCAGGGAAAGCAGCACACCCAGCGTTTCGGAGGCGATCAAGTGCTGGGGCGAAAGCTTCCTGTGCCAAGGCAATAGCTTTCGACCTCTGCCATATTGCCGAGGTCGAGATTACGCGCGTTGTAAGCCCATCATAACACGAAAAAGCATCTGCGGGTGCCGCCAAATGTGGTGAATTACCTTACGCGAGCGCACTCCCGAATGCTCTTGCGCTGAAGGTCAGGTTCCCGACCTCGATTTGGAGGTTCGGGTCGTCGGTTCGAATCCGGCCACTCCGACCATTTCAAAACTTAGACTTGTCCCCAGAAATCGATCATGTCCCAGCCGCTGGCACAGGCAGCTCCACCGGCCGCAACTGCCGCTGATGGCGGTACTCGAGCGCGATGGCGCCCCAGATTAGTCCCAGCAGCAGATAGACGTGGCGCCAGTGATCGATGTCGATGAAGGTGCCCAGGCCGATATTGCCGATGAAGGCAACATAGGCGCACAGAAGATAGGGCTGCCACGCCCTGTCGCGCAGGAGAATGCGGAAGCCAGCCGCTATCGTCCAGCAGGTCAGAGTCAGGAACGATACAAAGCCGAGCCAGCCATAGTCCATCAGCATCTTCAGCCAGATGTCGTGCGTGTCCTCGCCGAAAATCGTGCCGAAGACGAGCGGGCCGATGCCGAGCGGATGCTCCAGCGCCATCTGGAAACCCATCGTGTAGCGCGCGAAACGGCCGAGGCGGGCGGTATCGTAGCTCTGTTCCAGTTGGGCGCGGCTGGAAAACATTTCCGAAACACCCGGCAGCTGCAGGATGACGAGCATCGCGATCACCAGCAGCGAGATGGCGGCGATGGTCATGACGACGACGCGCAACCGGAACATACCGCTGGCGCTCTGCAGGAACAGTGCGCCGGTGAGCAGGATTGCCGAGACGCCGAACATGCCCCAGGCACCGCGCGAGAAGGAGAAGAAAATGCCGGCCGTTATGATCAGCAGCGGCACCGCCAGCAAGGGCATGCGTGAGACGGGGCCCGTCAGCATGAGATAGAGCAGATAGATGCCGGGTAGCACCAGGAACGGCCCGAACACGTTCGGATCCTGGAAGGCGCCGGTGGCGCGGTCGTATTTGGTGAATATCTCCGCCCCTGGGAAGGCATGGAAATAGCCTGCTATGCCGAGCAGAGAGGTCAGCGCCGCCGATATCACATAGGCCAGGAAGATCGACCGGTAGAGACTGGGCTGGACCGATGTCACCGAGGCGACGAACACCGCGGTGAAGGCAAGGAACAGCGACACTGAGAGATAGAGCGGGGCGCCGGTAATATCCGACATCTGGGTCATCGAGATCATGCCGCCAATGTTCATGATCACCAGCAGCACCAGCAGCGGCGCTGCCGCGCGCGATATGCGCAGGCCGAACAAGGCCCACACCACGATCAGCCCGGCCATGTAGATGTCGTATGGGGCAGGCTCGGCAATGACGAAGCCGGACAGGAAGACGCCTAGGAAAACCGCGCCCGACGCAATCAGCGCAATCAGCTTGGCATTGACTGCGGCCGGCGGCAGTTCATGCGTGACGGCGCTCAATAAGCATTTTCCGTGTTGAGCAGCCGGATCGGTGTCAGGAACAGGATCCTCAGGTCGAACAGCAGCGACCAGTTCTCGATATAATAGAGGTCATACTCCGTCCGCATGCGGATCTTCTCATTGGTGTCCATCTCGCCGCGCCAGCCATTGATCTGCGCCCAGCCGGTGACGCCGGGCTTGACCTTGTGGCGTGCGAAATAGCCGTCGACCACCTCATTGTAGAGAAGGTTGTGCGACTGGGCGGCAATGGCGTGCGGGCGCGGCCCGACCAGCGACAGCGAACCGAAAAGCGAATTGAAGAACTGCGGCAGCTCGTCGATCGAGGTCTTGCGGATGAAGCGGCCGACGCGGGTGACGCGCGGGTCGTTCTTGGTCACCGTCTGCTTGGCCGTCGGGTCCGCCTTGTCGGTATACATCGAACGGAACTTGTAAACCTCGACGATCTCGTTGTTGAAGCCATGCCGCTTCTGGTGGAACAGCACCGGTCCCTTGCTGTCGAGCTTGATGGCGATCGCGGTCACCAGCATGACCGGAGAGAACACGATGATGCCGATGATCGAGAAGACGATGTCGAAGGCGCGCTTGGCGACCGAATCCCAGTCGTTGATCGGCTTGTCGAAGATATCGAGCATCGGCACGGAGCCGATGTAGGAATAGGCGCGCGGCCGGAACTGCAGCGCGTTCGAATGCGCCGAGAGCCGGATATCGACCGGCAGCACCCACAGCTTCTTCAAAAGCTGCAGGACGCGCGATTCGGCGGTCAGCGGCAGCGACACGATCAGCATGTCGATGCGGGCGATGCGGGCGAACTCGATGAGCTCGGAAACGGTGCCGAGCTTTGGGTAGCCGGCGACGATGGGTGGCGAGCGCTTGTCGCCGCGGTCGTCGAAGATGCCGCAGATGCGGATGTCGTTGTAGGGCTGCCTTTCGACGGAGCGGATCAGGACTTCCGCCGCCGTGCCGCCGCCGACGATGACGGCGCGGCGCTCCATGCGCCCGTCGCGCGCCCAGCGCCGGATAAGCTTCGACATCAGCAGCCTGAGCCCGAAGATCAGCAAGAAGCCGACGACGAACCAGGTGCCGAAAAACAGGCGCGAATAGTCTTCCGACGTTTTCATGACGAATGCCGTGAGCGCCATCAAGGCGAATGTCCCCGCCCAGACCAGCAGGAGACGGCCGAAATTGGCGATCGGGCGCATCAGCGAGACGATCTGGTAGCAGTCGGTGACGTCGAGCAGCACCACGGCAAGGAACGAGGCGGCGGCGATCGTCAGCGGATATTGCCAGGCGAGATGGCTGAAGAAGCCGACATAGTAGAAATAGACGCAGAGACCCGACAGGAACAGCAGCGCGAATTCGACCAGTCGCAAGACGCCGCTGACCATGATCGGCGACATGGTATCGCGCCTGTATTGCGACGCGACCTGACGGGCGACGTCGTTCATCCCGCCAAGGCTATCGCCATTCGCCGGGCCGTCGAATTTACGCACCGCGTCTATCGAAAAGCGGCGTGCGGGATCGATCTCGTTCATGGGTGCATCCGCAAAGCTTCCCTCAGGTGAATAGCAAAAGAGAGCTAAGAAACCCTTGAAACAACAGGTGGCTTTGGAGAAGCTTTTAGGGCTAACGCTTGAGCGCGGCGAAATAGGCCGTCTCAATCGCGGCTGCCATCACGTCGGCGCCGAATCGCGCCTTGAGGTCGGCGGTGTCGGGCATCAGGGCGCCATAGGCTTTGGGGTCGGCCAGCGCCGCGCTCATCTTGTCGCCGAGCTCGCGCGGGTCGGGCCGGATCAGGGCAGGGGAACCGGCGCCAAGGATTTCCGGGATGCCGCCGACGGCGGTGGCGATCATCGATTTGCCGGCGGCGAGCGTCTCCAGCACGATATAGGGCATGGCTTCCGCGCGCGAGGGAACGACAACCAGTTCGGCCAGCGCGAAGGCTTTGCGCGCCGGCATCGGCGGCAGGAAGCGCACATGGCCTTCGAGCCCGAGCCGCTTCACCTGCGCATGGTAGCGCGGCAGGTCGTCGCCGTCGCCGACCATCACCGCTTTCAACGGGCGGCCAAGCCGCGTTGCGGCAAGAACCAGCGCATCGATGAAGATGTCCGGTCCCTTGAGGTCGCGCATCATGCCGATATAGAGGACATCGGCCGCATTCTGCTCAGTCCGCACCGGCTCGAACTCGGCGGCGCGCAAGCCGTTGTGGACAAGGTTGTTCGGTGTGGGCGGCTCGCCGACCTTCCTGCGATAAGTCTGTCTTTCATAGTCGGAGACAAACAGAAGATAGTCGGTGAAGCGCGCCATGAACCGTTCGAGCGCGAAGAACAGCTTCCCCGCGACGGTGGTCTCGTCATAGTGAAGAGAGCCGCCGTGGGGCGAATAAACGCGGGCTACGCGAGACCTTGATACCCGCAACAATGAGCCGAACAGGCGGGCATAGGCGCCACCCTTGGCGCCGTGCCCGTGGAGCACGTCCGGCCGCAATTCCTTGATAATCCCAAAGGTGCGCCAGGCCGAGGCGAGGTCGCCCGGCCCGACATGCCGCTGCATCGGTGTGCGATGGATGCCGAGCGCCATTCTGCCTTTCATTTGTTCGAACAGGTGTTCCTCGAAATCGCCGCCCGTCGTCGAATCGCAGACGATGCCGACCAAATGCCCGGCGGCGACCTGCGCCTCGGTCAGGTCGCGCACATGACGAAAAATCCCTCCGACAGGTGAGCGAAAGCAGTGGACGATCCTGAGTGTGTCCGCCACGTGGTCTAGAACAGGCGTTCGCGAACGTAGACCGTGTCACCGGGCAGAAGCGGGTCGGAGGTGGCCACGCGACCGGTCATGACCTTGCCGTTGATGTCGCGGGTGATGTCGACGCTTTCCTGGTTGGCGCGCGGGCTGAAACCGCCGGCGATAGCGATCGCCTTTTGCACGGTCAGGCCGGGAACATAGGAGTATTGGCCCGCGGCACCGACTTCGCCCATGATGAAGATCGGCCGGTAGCGGTCTATCTCGACCGAAACGTCCGGATCGCGTAAATAACCCTGGCGCAATTTGTCGGCGATCTCGCCTTCGAGCTGCTGTGCGGTGTGGCCGCGCGCCGGCACGGCGCCGACGAGCGGGATCGACAGGTAGCCGGATTGGTCGACGCTGTAGACGTTGGTCAATCCTTCCTGCTCGAACACGGTGACGCGGACCCGGTCGCCGGCGCCGAGGCGATAGGGCTGGTCGAGCATTTTATGAAAGGCGGCCGGCGCCGGCCGGTAGCTGGAGCAGCCGGCAAGCAACGACACGGCGAGCAGCGCGTGGAAGAGGGAAGCAGTGCTTTTCATGACCGGACACGTACCTTCGACTGGCCGCTGTTACGCCGCGGCAAACTTTGGGAGTCGAGGTCCGTTATCATCCCGTTAGGGTTAATGGCCGGTAAAGGCGCGCAGCGGAAGCGGCGGCATCCGACAAAAGACGACCGGTTTCGATGCTTTTATTGCCGCTTGCGAGTAAAACCTAACAGATGCTTACCGCGATATTAACGGCTGAGTTACCATAGTTGTTTACCGTGCATCCTGACCAATGCATGTCGCCCAAAAGTGCGCAGCGGTTTTGGGACAACGACATGCATGAAAACAATAGCTTAAAGCGCGTCACCTGACCTGTTCAAACGCGACGCGCTTTAAGTACCGGAGCAGGATGCATGTCCGTTCAATCCGCGGCCGCAGATGTCGACGTCGATCTTAGGCAGCTCTTCGCAAGCCTGGCGAGGAACTGGCTGCGCATTCTTGTCGTGGCGCTTGTAGTAACCGGCCTGGCGCTCGCGCTCGCCTGGCTCGCCACGCCGCATTACACGGCCGAAACACGGCTTTTGATCGAAACGCGCGAATCCGTCTACACGCGCCCCGACGGCACCAACAACGACGACAGGCCGATTCTCGACGAGGAAGGCGTGACCAGTCAGGTCGAGGTCATTTCCTCGACCGACATCCTCAAGCAGGTGGCGCAGAAGCTCAATTTATCGCGGCTTGCCGAGTTCGACGAGGCGGCTGACATGCCGGTGTTGAGTCGTCTGCTCGTCATTGCCGGCCTGAAAAGCGACCCCAACGAGATTCCGCCGGAAGAACGCGTGCTGAAGACCATGCGCGAGAAGCTCAACGTCTATCGTGTTGAAAAATCGCGCGTTATCGTCATCGAATTCTCCTCGGAAAACCCCAGGCTTGCCGCCGAAATTCCGAACGCCATCGCCGACGCCTACATCTCCGTCCAGGGCAATGCCAAGACCGAATCGAATTCCGCTGCAACCGATTGGCTGGCGCCTGAGATCGCCGACCTGTCAAAGCGGGTGAAGGATGCCGAGGGCAAGGTGGCAAGCTACCGCGCCCAGTCCGATCTTTTGATGGGCGGCAACAATTCGGTGCTCGCCACGCAACAGCTTTCCGAACTGTCCAGCGAACTGTCGCGGGTGCGCGCCAATCGCGCCTCGGCGGAAGCGACTGCCGACGGCGTGCGCAGGGCGCTGCAGAATGGCGGCTCGCTGGATGCGGTGCCGGAGGTGCTGTCTTCCGAACTCATCCAGCGTCTGCGCGAGCGGCAGGTCGAGCTCAAGACCAATATCGCCGACCTTTCCACCTCCTTGCTCGACAATCATCCACGTATCCGGGCGCTGAGGTCGCAGCTTGCCGATCTCGATCGCCAGATCCGCAACGAGGCGGAAAAGATCATGAGAGGGCTGATGACGCAGGCGCAGACCGCCCAGGCCCGCGAAAATCAGCTTGTCGCCGACGTCAACACCCTGAAGGCCGCATCGGCGCGCGCCGGCGACCAGCAGGTCGAACTGGACGCGCTGCAGCGCGAAGCGACCGCCCAGCGCCAGTTGCTCGAATCCTACCTGACCCGCTACCGCGAGGCATCCTCGCGCAAGGACAGCAACTATCTTCCGGTCGATGCGCGTGTCTTTTCCCGCGCGGTGGCGCCGTCCGAGCCCTATTTCCCAAAAATCCTGCCGATCGCCGGTGCAGCCTTCGTCGGCTCGTTGCTGCTCATGGCGATCGTGACGCTTCTGCAAGAGCTGTTTTCGGGTCGCGCCATGCGGCCGGCCGCCGGCGCCCGCTTCGAGCGGATCGAGCAGGTCGCGATGCCCGTTGCTAGGCAGGAGCCGGCCGACATCGAAGAAGGCGATATCGAAGAGGTCGAGGACCGGGCGGCGGAAGCGGAGGCAGAGCCGGAAGCGGTTGCCGCAGTGCAAGCAACGGCCCCAGCAACTGGCGAGGTCGTCGAGCCGGCGCGCCCCACTCTTGGCGAAGTCGAGATCGACAAGGCGGTGGAGAAACTGATCTCAAGCGGTGCTGCACGCGCCATATTCGTGTCGCCGGAAGGCGACGAGGCGGCCGCCTCGGCGGTGCTGGTGGCGCGAGAGGTTTCCGACGCCGGCCTGCGTGTGCTCCTGCTCGATCTTACCGCTTCGGGCGCCGCCTCGCGGCCGATGCTGGACAGCGGGCTTTTCCCGGGCATCACCAATCTGCTCGCCTCGGAAGCGCAATTCAGCGACGTGATCCATCCCGATCTCTATTCGGACTGCCACGTCATTCCCGTCGGCACTGCCGATCCGGTCCGCGCAATGCGCGCCGCCGACCGGCTGCCGATCATCATGCAGTCGCTGACCACCGCCTACGATCTGGTCGTGGTCGAATGCGGACCCACCGACGCGCAAGGCATCGGCCGCCTTGTCGGCGAGGGCACCGAGGTCTTCCTGTCGATGCTGGAGCCGGACGACGAGGTTACGCATGCCGCGGTCGAGCTGATCGAGAGCGGCTATCCCGACCTGACGCTGGTGACGCCGGTCGGCCATGCGACGCCAGGGACGCCGGTGCCGGGACGGCGCTCCGCCGCCTGAGACGGTTCGATAGTTTTCCCGAAGTCCCCGAAATCCCGGCAGCGATCAGCTGTCGTCTTCGCCAGCGGCAGGTGCTGCGTGCCCGGCCGTCTTGCGGCGCAGCACCTTGGTCAGCTTCCAGATCGTCGGACTGTTCTTGACGAAGGCTTTCAGGCGCGCGCCTTGCTGTAGGATAAGCGCCAGCGCGCGGCCCTTCAACGTCAGCGGGACCAGGACCTCGAAATGCTGGGTCTCGATATCGCACCACAGCCGTTTGTAGGGTTCGTCGCCGACCGAGAAATCATAGACATCGAGCCCCCTCTCGCAGGCCTCCTGGATGTTGTCGAAGAACAGGAAGTCTCCGGGGCTGGTATGGGCGAGGTCGTCGTCGGCGATCGCCCCGAATTCGCAGATCAGGCGTTTTCCCGAGCGGCTCGATCCGGTGACCGCGCGAAGCTTGCTGGCGACCTCGATGCCGTGCAGCACGAAGGACGGCTTGTCGTCGGAAAGCGCTTCGACGAACAACGCGCGGAAGAAAGCACGAACCTCCGGCTCGCCGAAGACGTTGGCGATGCCCATCTTGCGGAAGCGGAACTCCTTCATCTCGAAAAACGCATCGAGCAGTCTGTTCACCTCGTCCGCTGTCCGGGCCTCGATGCGGCGGTGGCTGCCGACGGCCTCGAACTTGCGCGTCTGCGAGCGGTGCTTCTTGCGCTTGCGCTTGCCGCTCGCGCGGGAGAGCAGTGCATCGAAACCTCCCGCCAAGTCGACGGCCAGCGACAGGTTCGGGCTCGGAAAATTGGGCAGCGAGGCAAGCGGATTGGCAATGCCTTCGAGATCTGGCAGCAGCCGCTCCAGTGCGACGAGGTCGATGTCCGGCCGCGCCTTGGCGACCGCCGCCAGCATAGAGCGGATTGCCGCGCCGTCTGTCTTGGTCAGCCAAGACGGGTCGGCGGCGGCGAAATTGCCGTTGGCATGGCGGCCGCCCATGAAACGGGCGACGCGGAATGGACCGCTGCTGGTGACTTCCAGCGCCAACGAAAAAACCGGCCGGCCTTCAGCGCTCAGCGTCGCCAAAACGCTGTCCGCCTCGGCATGTTTGGCCCAGTTCAGGATCCAGGCCGGGCTCTGCGCCGGCGCGAACAGCGCCGAACGGCAGAACTCGGCATAAGCTGCAAATGCTATGCTGTCGGCGACCGAGACCGACAGGCCGGCATGATCCGCCGGCAACGCGCGCGGCGCCGCCTCCACTGCTTCGAGCCGATTGCCATCAAATGACGCGGTGGCGTCAACCATACCTCAATCCTTTAAGGCGTATTCACCGCGATTGGGGGCTCGCGTAGGCGCATTCCCTGCTGGGATGAGCCTAGGCGCAAAAGGTGAACGAATGATCGACGGAGGCGAGGCAATCCGGAAACTGGCGCTCAACGTCGTCCGCTATACCGGTCTTGCCCCGCTGGCCAAGCCGTTTGTCGGCGGCATCGGCGCCATCCTGATGCTGCACCGGGTCACCGCCACGCCGGAAAAGCCTGGCAGCGTCAACCGGCATCTCTACATTGCGCCTGAGTTCCTCGATGCCGTGATCGCCGACATGAAGGCGAACGGCTATACATTCGTCACGCTGGACGAGGCGGTCGAGCGCATCAAGGCCGGCGGCAAGGGCGGCCAGTTCGCGGCGATCACCGCCGACGACGCCTACCGCGACAACATGACCGAGGCGCTGCCGGTGCTGGAAAAGCACGGTGCGCCGGTCGCCATCTACGTCGCTCCGGGGCTGATAAACGGCGCCGCCGATCTATGGTGGGAGGTGGTCGAGGACATCGTCAGCGCGCGGGACCGGTTGCTCCTGACAACGCCGAACGGTCCGGTGACGATCGACTGCTCGACCCCAGGCAAGAAACTCCAGGCCTTTGCCCGCCTGCACGACTATCTGACGCTGGAGGTCCGCGAGGAGGACCAGCGCGCGGTGCTGCGCGAATTGGCGCGGTCGAACGGTATCGAGTTGGACGCACGCCAGGGCATGTTGATGAACTGGGACGAGATCCGCGCCATGGCCGGGCATCCGCTGGTGACGATCGGCGCGCATACGGTCAATCATCGCAATCTGAAGCGGCTTTCCGAAGCCGATGCGCGCCACGAGGTTGACGATGTCAGGCGCATATTACAAGCCGAACTCGGCGAGGCGCCGCGCCATTTCGCTTATCCCTATGGCTATGCCAGCGCCGTCGGCGGCCGCGAAGTCGGCTTTGCCCGCGACGCCGGCTATGCCTCGGCGGTGACGACCCGCCACGGCGTGCTGCGTGCCGAACATGCCGGCTTCCTGCAAGCGCTGCCGCGCATTTCGGTCAACGGTCGCTATCAGAGCGTTCCCCATATCCGCACGATGCTGTCGGGCGTGACGACGCCGCTGGCCAACGCCGGCAAGATGCTCGTCACCATCTAATGGTGAAAGTCTGACACTTGGTACCGGTGGACGGCAAGAACCGACCCCTTGCGGGCCATCCCTGATGGCAGGTCAAGGGAACGTCGTGACCTGAAGGCGACATTTGTCTGGACCGTCGTTAGGTCTCGTCAGGCTGGAAACCGGAAGTTCGACGCGAACCCAACAGAGAGCTCGCCGGCTGTTCACGGCTGCTCTACGCGCTCAGTCCTCGGACAAGCCGGCCAGAGAACTATCCTTCCAGAAGCGACGCGGGATCAAGGGACGTCGCCTGGCCGGACGTGACGCGCAGGAGAGGGCATCTTTGCAAACGTGACGATCACTCCGGCACGCCGGCAATACCCAGCGCCTCGACGTAGCGCTCGGCGAACACCTTGTCTCGCCACGGGTTGATCTGCCTCTGCAGGCCGAGCGTGTAGGTCGGGAACGCCTCCATCAGCCGCCGCGCCGCCGCCTGCGCCTCGTCCAGCCGATTGAGTTTGACCAGCGCCATGATCACCACCCGGTGCGAGGAGCCGTAATTCGGCATCTCGCGCAGCGCTCGTTCTCCCCAAGCCAGCGCTTCCTCGTAGCGTTCGAGCATCAGGTAGCTCATCCCGATGCCGGAGAGCGCGATGCCCTTCTCGGGGTCGACCGGGCTCAGCCGCATTGCCCTGTGGAAGTGCTCGATCGCGACGAGGGGGCGGCCGGAATGGGCGTTCACCCAGCCGCTGCCCGTATAGCCCTGCGCCGAATTGGGGTTGAGGAGCAGGGACCGTTCGATCGTGTCCAGCGCCGTCTCGTAATCCTTGGCGCTGTAGGCGATCACCTGCGCGGCGAAACGCAAGCTTGTCGGGTCGTCTCGCGCGTCGGCCAGCACCTCGCGGGCCATGCGCACGGCGACGCGGAAATCGTCGGGCTCGTGCCAGCACTGACTCACGGACAGGCTGCGGATATAGGCACCGAGTGCCTTCGCCAGGGTGAAGCCTGGGTCGATGCTGAGCGCCTCGTTGGTGAGCCGGCGCACGTCGGCAAAGCCTTCGCGCGTCATGCTGTAGAAGCGCGGCAGCGCGCGAAGGTAGAGGTCGTAGGCGCTGATGTAGTCGGTCGGCTTCATGCGCGCCTGCTTTATCTCCTCCAGCCGGATGCTCGGCTCGACTGCGCCGACGACGCTCTCGGTCACCTTGTCCTGCAGGTCGAAGATGTCGCTCACGTCGCCCTCGAAGCGGTCGGCCCAGACATGGTGTCCGCTGATCGCGTCCACCAGTTGCCCGCTGATGCGCACCCGCGATCCTGCTCTGCGGATGCTACCTTCGAGCACGTAGCGGACGCCCAGCTCACGCCCGACCTGGCGCAGGTCCACCGCTCGGCCCTTGTAGGTGAAGGACGAGTTGCGGGCGATCACGAAGAACGAGTTCACCCGGCTCAATCCCGTGATGATGTCCTCCACCAGCCCGTCGGCGAAGTATTCCTGGTCGGGGTCGCCGCTCATGTTGGTGAAAGGCAGAACTGCGATCGAGGGTTTCGTGGGCAGGGGAGGCGGTGCAGCCACCGAGGCGCTGGCGTCGGTCTCGACGCGATAGGCGCGCACAGGCCGCTCGATGTTCTTGAGGCGCAGGTCGCCGAGCAGCGTGAAGCCGCCGTCGAGCTTGCCTTGAAGGTGGTCGTAGGCGGTGCCCGAGACGACCACGGCGCCGGGATCGGCGATGCTTTCGAGGCGGGCGGCGATGTTGACACCGTCGCCGTAGAGGTCGCCGTCCTCCTCGCAGACCACGTCGCCGAGATTGACGCCGATGCGGAAGCGTATCCGCTCTTCCTCGGGCGTCTCCGCCTCGTGTTCTGCCAAAGCCTGCTGGATCGCTATCGCCGAGGTCACCGCGTTGACGACACTCGCGAACTCACACAGAATGCCGTCGCCAGTGAGCTTGACGATCCGGCCCTGATGCTCGGAGACCAGCGGTTCGAGGAGGTCCTTGCGGTATGTCTTGAGCCGCTCGAGTGTGCCGCGCTCGTCGCGCTCCATCAGGCGCGAATAGCCGACCACGTCGCAAGCCAGGATCGCTGCGAGGCGGCGCTGCGCGGTCATTGCACCGCCCGGCCAGGCGCGTGCACGCGGGCTGCCTTGCGCCCATGCCCCGCCAACTTCCAGACGTCCAACGTGCATGGTATCCATCTCTCCCAGCCGCTGCCCATCGCCGATTCAGAACGGGGAACGCAGCTTGACCTTGCCTTCACGAGATTTCGCTATCCCGCTTGCGAGGCGTGGAGCGATCCAGTCACCGCGCTAACAGCCAACCGGCGACACGCCCACGCAGCCTCTGGGGACGCTGACACGCCACTCCCAGAAGGCCGGAGATATTTGCTGCCCTTGGTAACCGGTTGACGCCACCGTGGCGGTGCTTTTGTCACCGCGATGTAACAGCGAGATGCCCTACGAGCGCGCGCATCAGGCATCACACCAGACGTTCGCGCTTAGAGGTGCTGAGGTCGGAAAGTGGCGCGACTCTACCCATCGAGCACTGCGTCGACCGGGCTGACATCCGGCAACCTTGTGCGATCGAATCCTCGAAGACAACGCCCTTTAGCCGCTACAATTCGCGGCTCGCGTCGGGCGCTGCGGTGCGGAGGGCGGCAAGGGAGAAGGACCATGCCCAGTTGCTACCGGGGCCACATCGTTGGCCAAAAGCCTCCTCTGAAGCCGCGTGAGGTCTGGAGTATCCGGACACGACTTCAGGTGTCGGGCGCTGAACGGGATCTAGCGCTCTTCAATCTCGCCATCGACAGCAAGCTTCGAGGTTGCGAGCTGGTGGCCGTCACTGTCGGAGACATAGCCCTTTCCGGCAGCGTCCGCGATCGGGCGGTGATTGTTCAGAGGAAGACCGGGCGACCTGTGCAATTCGAGATCACGGAGCAGACCAGAGCCGCAGTCGGTGCATGGATAGCCCGTCGCCACCTCACCGAAAGCGAGTTCCTGTTTCCCAGTCGCGTGCGAGTTAAGCCGCATATGTCGACAAGGCAGTACGGGCGGATCGTCGAGAAGTGGGTATCCAGCATTGGGCTCGAACCAAAGCGACACGGAACGCATTCAATGAGACGCACGAAGGCTTCACTGATCTACAAGAAGACCGGCAACATTCGTGCGGTTCAGCTGCTGCTCGGTCATACCAAGCTGGAGAGCACCGTGCGCTACCTCGGCACAGAAGTAGATGACGCTTTGGCGATCTCTGAACAGATCGAACTGTAAAGCCATGCGGAGCGGCGCTATCATCCAAAGTGTCGCTCCGTGACCCGAGCCTGACCTTTCCGTCGCGGGCGTAAAGGTCCGCAGCGGGCGGAAAAGATGACGATCAACCTTCGGTCGCGACGTTCAAAAACGCGCCTGTATTCGCTTTGGTTGGGGGCGCCTTTGTGTATAATTAGATACCGCTAAAATAACAACGCGACGAGAGCCGGCAAAACTGATAGGTACTTGGGCTGGGGTCAGGAACCGGAGACCCAACATGCTCAGAGCCCTAGGCAAGGCGTGCGCGGTAATCCTTTTGTCAGGAAACTGCGCTTTCGGCCAATCGGATTCGATAGAGCCGGAGGCTGGAACTTGGAAGACGTGGGTGATCACGTCAGGAAAGGATCTCCGCGTACCGCCGCCACCGGACGATTCCGCAACTGAACTGAAGCAGCTCCGCGATCTTGTCGCAAAGAACGATGCGCAGACTGCCGCCGGGATCACGTTCTGGGATGCCGGATCGCCCGGCTATCGATGGATCGAACTGGTCAATAACCGCCTTCTCGAAAACCAGCAGATTCCCAATGCACACCGCGTCTACACCTATATGTATTTCCACAATCGCCCACGCCCGAGCGAGGCGGACACGACGCTGCCGACTGCGCTGCCGACGCCTCGCAGTCCATCCTATCCCTCTGAACATGCGGCAGCTGCCGGAGCCGCCGCGGCGGTTCTTTCCCATTTCTTTCCCGACGAGGCGTCGTCGTTCCAGTCAATGGCGGAAGAAGCGGCGCAGTCTCGTGTCCTTGCCGGTGTCCAATTCCCAAGCGACTCTTCCGCCGGCCTGGAATTGGGGCGACGCGTGGCAGAGCAGGTGATTGCACGGGCAAAGGCCGATGGCTCCGACGCCGTTTGGACCGGTACGGTGCCGACCGGGCCGTGCATGTGGGTCGGAGACAAACCGGGTAATGCAACCATGCCGAACTGGAAGCCGATATTGCTGAAGGCAGCCAATGAATTCAGGCCACCGGCTCCACCCGACTGTGCGTCGGAGACGGTGAAGGCCGAGGTTGATTCAGTTCTACAGTTCGAGCGGAAATTTCCAACCAACTACAAAGCGTTCTACTGGCAAAGTCCATCCGGCCTGTTCACCGACTGGTATGACTATGCCAGCAAATGGATGTCCGAGGACAAGACGGATTCGAACCCCCCGCGCGCCGCACGGGCTTACGCGTTGCTTGCAACGGTCCACTACGACGCCTTCATTGCAAGCAACGACGGGAAGTACGCGTATTGGTACCTGCGGCCCAACATGCTTGACCGGAGCATCACTCCCCTGTTTGCGGTGCCGGGCCATCCCAGTTATCCGTCGAACCACTCCACGCTCTCGACTGCCCGATGCGAGGTCCTTGCGTACCTGTTCCCCGGCCATGCGGAATTTATTCGTGCGGTCGGCAAGGAGGCGGGCGATTCCCGCATCTGGGCTGGCATCCACTACGAAATGGACAACACGGCAGGCGTCGCGCTCGGTAAAGCCGTCGCGGGCAAATTCATCGAAAGGGCAAGAACGGACGGTGCAGACTAGCGAAGGGGCAGACAGCCAAGATGCGGCAACTGCCCAGCTAACCACACGGCCAAATGTCCGTTGTAGCATTGGAAGCCAGAGTTTGACCGAGCGCCCCGAAATGTCCGCTCATGGCGCTGCCTGCGCGTTCCGATCGGCGACACGGAAGGCAGAAAACCACCCTGAGCTGCCCTACACGTCGGGTAGCAAGCGTCAGGCTTTCACCATCTAACGGCGGCGAGCCTCAATTCTTCGGCCGCGGCGGCTCCAGGATCAGCCATTTGATGATGCCCATAGCCGGCAGCACCCAGAGCATGCCGCTGAGCAGGAAGAACAGGAAATGCGCCCACGGTCCCGATTCTGCCAGTTGGGCAACCGCCACGATCGATGCGACCAGCGCATAGACGATAACCAGCGCCACCAGCAGGACTGTTCCGATCAGCTTCTTCAGGCGAATGGGCATTTCGCGATCCCGTTAATCCTTATCGCTTAGGCCCAACAAAAGAGACACGCAACCCGCAAGAAGCAGCGCGACGGCGTGCCGCGCTGTCCGGTCTTGCCAGCAGGGTCGCGATGGTTCACCAATCCGCGACTGCAACCTGCCGGGACAAGCCTATGGCTGCCATATCAGCTGCCGCGCCTTTCGTGGCCCGCGACCGCGACCTGCGCAACCGGGCGCTGGTGCGCGGCTGGCTCTACGTCGTGCTTCTGGTGCTGTTTGTCCTGGTCCTGGTCGGCGGCGCCACCAGGCTCACTGAGTCCGGCCTGTCGATCACCGAATGGAAGCCGATCCACGGCATCATCCCGCCACTCAACGACGCCGAATGGCAGGAGGAGTTCCAGCGTTACCAGCAGATCCCGCAATATGCCGAGCTCAACAAGGGTATGAGCATCGAAGCGTTCAAGTCGATCTTCTGGTGGGAATGGGTGCACCGGATCCTGGCGCGCGGTGTCGGCCTGGTTTTCGCCGTGCCGCTGGTGTTTTTCTGGGCGACGCGCCGCATCGAACGCGGCCTGGGGCCGAAACTTATCGGGATTCTTCTTCTCGGCGGCCTGCAGGGCGCGATCGGCTGGTGGATGGTGGCGTCCGGGCTGGTCGAGCGGGTCTCCGTCAGCCAGTACCGGCTGGCGACGCATCTGACGCTGGCTGCACTGATCTTCACCGCGACCATGGTGGTGGCTCGCGGGCTCGCGCCTCATTCAGAGCCCGCCGCCGACCGTTCGACGCAGCGTCTGGCCGGCTTTCTGGTGTTGCTGGCGCTGATCCAGATCTATCTCGGCGGGCTGGTCGCCGGGCTCGATGCCGGCCTGAGCTACAACACCTGGCCGCTGATGGACGGCAAGCTCATCCCCGGTGATCTGCTGATCCTAGAGCCGGCATGGCGCAACTTCTTCGAGAGCCCGAAGACGGTCCAGTTCATCCACCGGCTCGGCGCCTACACGATCTTCGTAGCAGCACTTTGGCACATGATCGCGACGCACCGCCGCCTGCCTGAAACGACGCATGCGCGTCGCGCGACGCTGCTGTTTCTGCTGGTGCTGGCGCAGGCCTTGATCGGCATCGGCACGCTGATGATGCACGTGCCGCTGCACATGGCGCTGACGCATCAGGCCTTCGCGCTTGTCCTGCTTGGTTTTGCAGCAGCGCATTGGCGCGGTACCAAGGGCGCCTATCCGCTGCCCAACCGGATCGCCATCAGAGGCTGAGCCGCACCGTCCTGATCGCCGTGGCAATGGACAATTCGCGGCTTTCCTCGATCGCGTTGCGGTCCTCATGATGCCATGACGCCGACAGGCAGCCATAGGCGATGGCATGATCCAGAATTGCGGCCGGCGTCTGGCCGAGCGTCGTGGCGAAGATCTCGGCCATGTGGGCAATCCGCCGGGGATCGCGGCAAAGGTCGTCGCGGTCGAGCGGATTGTAGAACATGTTCGCCGCATCGAAGCCGGGATCGCCGAGAACGCCCTTCGGGTCGATCGCCAGCCAGCCGCGCGGCCCGTGCATGATGTTGTCGTGATGCAGGTCGCCATGCAGCGGCAGCACGTCGACAGGATCGGCCAACAGCCGTTCCGCGGTCGCAGCCGCTTCGACATAGAGGCTCTTTTCGCCATCGTCGCGATCCGTCTTCGCCTTGTTGAACAGACTGGAAAACCGTGCCCGCAGCGGCTGAAGATCCGGTGGGGCAGGGTGGTCAGATGGCGAGAACAGTCTTGCCATTACTTCAGCCGCGATTGCGGTGGCGGCACTATCTCCCTGCTCCGCGAGAACCTGTGACAGCAAGGTCTCGCCGGCATATTCGAGCAGCATGCAGTGGCCGTCGCAGCCTAGCAGTCGCACCGCGCCTTCGCCGCGCCGCCAGGCGAGGAAATGCTCGCCGCGCAACTCGTCTTTGACGTCATCGAAAGGTTTGAGCGCCTTGACGATCGCCGGCGAGCCGTCCGCGCGAAAAACCTTCCAGATGCGGCTGCTGAAGGTTTCGGCAATCAGTTCTGGCGCATTGACGTTCCAGCGTGTTGGAAATGCCGGAGCGTCCATTCAGTGCTTGAGGCCGAGCATCAGATCCATGTTCTGCACGGCAGCACCCGAGGCGCCCTTGCCGAGATTGTCGTACACGGCGAGCAGCAGCGCCTGGGCCCTGTCGTCGTTGGCGAAGACATAGAGCTTCATCCGGTTGGTGCCGTTGTAGATTTCGGGATCGATCTCCGGCACGCGCTCCAGTTGCTCATAGGGCGCTACCTCGACCACGCCGCCATCGATGGCGGCGAAATGGTCGGCGATCGCCGCATGAAGCTCGGCGCCAGTCGGCACATAGTCGAGGCCGCCGAGCTGCAGCGGCACCACCGTGATCATGCCTTGCGCGAAATTGCCGACCGCCGGCTGCATGATCGGGTCATGCGACAGTTTCGCATAGGTCCTGAGCTCCGGCACATGCTTGTGCTGGAGGGTCAGCCCGTAGGGCAGGAATTCCGACGCATCCTCGCCCTTGGCGACATAGTCCTCGATCATCGGCCGGCCGCCGCCCGAATAACCCGAAATGCCGTTGACGGTGACCGGGAAATCCGGCGGCAACAGCCCGGCCGCCACCAGCGGCCTGAGCGTCGCGATCGGCCCTTGCGGCCAGCAGCCCGGATTGGCGACGCGCTTTGCCCTGGCGATTGTCTTCGCCTGATCCTTGTCCATTTCGGCGAAACCGTATTCCCAACCTTCGGCGACGCGATGCGCGGTCGAGGCATCGATGACCCTGGTGGTGTCGTTGGTGATCAGCGAGACGCTTTCTTTCGCGGCTGCGTCCGGCAGGCACAGGATCGCGACATCGGCAGCGTTGAGGAACTCGGCTCTAGCTGCCGCTTCCTTGCGTCGCTCGGTCGGAATGGAGATGATCTCCAGGTCGCCGCGCTCGGCAAGCAGCGCCCTGATCTGGAGACCGGTGGTGCCGTGCTCGCCGTCGATGAAGATTTTCGGTTTCATTGCCTGCCTGAATTCCTGTTATCTCAAAGTTATATGCCACTTGCCTGGTTCAACGCGGCAACGACGTGATTGCCGCTGTTCAGCTCTTCGAGCCGGGCTTTTCGTTCCGCCAGGAGCCCGAGATAGTGCATGGCCACCGTCGACCCCGCAATTGCCGTTATATCGGCGTGATCATAGGCCGGCGCAACCTCCACGACGTCGGCGCCGACGATATCGACCTGATTGATCTGGCGCAGCACCGACAGGATTTTTGCCGAGGACGGCCCGCCGGCGACCGGTGTGCCGGTGCCGGGCGCGAAGGCCGGGTCCAGGCAATCGATATCGAAGGTGACATAGGCCTTCTTGCCGCCAGTGCGGTCGACGATGGCATAGGCGATATCGGACGCGCGCATTTCCTCGACTTCGTGGCCATACAGGATCTTGATGCCGAAGGTATCAGGCGCATGGGTGCGGATGCCGATCTGGATCGAACGGTCGGGGTCGATAATGCCCTCCTTGACCGCACGGCCGACGAAGGAGCCGTGATCGATGCGCTTGCCATCGTCCGGCCAGGTGTCCTGGTGGGCGTCGAACTGCACCAGGGCCAGCGGTCCGTGGATGGCGGCATGCGCCTTGAGCAGCGGCCAGGTGACGAAATGGTCGCCGCCGAGCGAAAGCAGGAAGGCGCCGGATTTCAGGATCTTTGCCGCCTCGCGCTCGATCGTCCCTGGCGTCTTCTGGTGGTTGCCGCTGTCGAGCAGGCAATCGCCATAGTCGACCACGGCGAGATGTTCGAACAGCTCGCGCGAAAATGGATATTGCGGATCGTTGTCGAGGATGGTCGAGGCGCGGCGAATCGCCTGCGGCCCGAAGCGCGCACCCGGCCGGTTGGTGACGGCGGCGTCGAAGGGGATGCCCCACACCACGGCGTCCGCGCCCTTCACGTCCTTCGTGTATTTGCGCCGCATGAACGACAGCGCGCCGGCATAGGTCGGCTCGAAGGACGCGCCCGTCTTGGCCCGGGCGGTGAAGGCGTGGTCGATGTTGCTGTTCGGCATGAAGCGATCTCCTGTGCGTCGAGGCGCAACCTTATTGGACATAATTCTCAGAAATGCGACCCCTTCCGGGGCCATGGTCATTCGAGCCCGGTCACAAATTCTTGCTTGCCAGGTGAGCCTGCATGGCTGGCGCGGGAATTGTCTAGCTAAGCATGAATGCAACCGAAAGTAGCCAGCCTCCCATCGTCGGACGGTGTCGGCCACACCGACCGCGACAGCGGCGGCATCGATCTCGGCAACCTGATTGCCGGCGACCTGCTGATTGCGGTTATGATTCGAGGTCGCAGAACGGCCGCTTCGACCGACATTGACCGGACTTTCCCGCATTTGCGAAGCCGGCTTCGTTCACGGGGCTGTCACGTGAGTCGCTTAACCGGGTCTCCATCCGGTACGGAGCGATTCTCATGCGAACGACCTGGCTGAACCTTCTGCTTTCCGTCGCCTTGGCGCTCTTCACAGGCTCGGCATCGGCAGGCGAAACACGCGCCAGACAGATTCTCGACCGTTTCGAACACGCCAACCAGTGGCGCGACCACGTCATGGTGGCGGCACACCGCGCCGGCAGCATGCAGGCCCGCAAGACGCTCTATGCGGAGAACTCGATCGCCGCCGTCGAGGCATCGATCGCGCTTGGTGCCGAAATCGTCGAGGTCGACGTCAGGCGCTCGAAGGACGACCAGTTCGTCGTCATGCATGACAGCTGGCTCGACCGCACGACGAATTGCAGGGGCGAGGTGGTCAAGCGCACGCTGGCCGAGCTCAAAACCTGCAGACTGGTGATCGAGGGCACCGGCGCCGTCACCGAAGAGCCAGTTTCGACGCTGCATGAGATGCTGATGGCGACCAAGGACAGGATCCTCATCAACATCGACAACAAGCTCGATGTCGATAGTCTGGCCGGCATGATCGCGGTCGCGCGCGATCTAGGCATGGCCGAACAGGTGATCGTCAAGGAGAACCTGTGGAATCCGGCCAGGATCACCACTGTCAAGGCCGCCATGGGCGCGATCGGCAGTGGTTTCCAGTTCATGCCGATTATCGCCGACGACGCGGTTCGCGACGCCGGCTTCGCCGAGAAAGTCAGCGGGACCTTTTCGCCACGCGCGGTCGAGATGATCAACTGGCGCGCGGGGTCGGAGACGCTGACCGAGACCGGTGGCCCGCTGTTCAGCCCCCGCATGCGCGCAGCGGCGATAAGGGGCGACTGGCACATCTGGGCCAACACCTACGCCATCGTCAACAAGCCGGGCGGCTTCCTTGCCGGCGGTCGCGGCGACGAGTTGGCGGTGCTCGCCAGCCTGCCGCGCGAGACGTACGGCTTCTGGGCCGAGCGCGGCGCCACCATCATCCAGACCGACGAGCCGAAAGCGGCGATAGACTGGCTGGCGGCGAATGGCTACCGCGTGCCTTATCCCGATGAGGCGCGGTCAGCGGAGCCGGCGAACACCGCTAGCATCAACTAGACTGGATCGAAGCGGGCAAGGAGCCGCTTGGATGGTCACCAGCCCGCCGTCAGGCAGCCATCGCCACGCCGTCCAGCTCGCTCACGGCGTCCTCTGGTAGATCGAGTTCGGCTGCGGCGAGATTCTCCCTGAGATGCGCGACCGACGAGGTGCCTGGAATCAAAAGAATATTCGGCGCGCGACGGAGCAGCCAAGCGAGCGCGACCTGCATCGGCGTGGCGCCCAGGCGCTGAGCGACGCCGGATAGGGTAGACGACTGCAGCGGGTTGAAGCCGCCGAGAGGAAAGAACGGCACGTACGCGATGCCGTCACGAGCAAGTTCATCGATCAAGACATCGTCGCCCCTGTAGGCCAGATTGTATTGGTTCTGCACGCAAACGATTTTGGCGATCCGCCGCGCCTCTTCGATCTGTGCTGACGTGACATTGCTTAGCCCGATATGACGCACCAGGCCCTGTCGCTGCAGCTCGGCCAGCATAGTGAGCGGCGCCTCGATCGACCCTTCGGCGGGGCCATGCGCGTCGAACATGATCCTGAGGTTGACCACATCCAGCACGTCGAGCCCGAGATTGCGCAGATTGTCGTGCACCGCCTCCGTCAGCGCTTCGGGCGAGAAGGCCGGAAGCCACGAGCCATCCGCGCTGCGCCGCGCACCGATCTTGGTGACGATCGTCAGGTTGTCGGAATAGGGCGCGAGCGCCTCACGGATGAGTAGGTTGGTGACGTGCGGGCCATAAAAGTCGCTGGTGTCGATGTGGTTCACCCCGCGCGCAACGGCTTCGAGCAGCACAGCCAAGGCTGCGTCGTGATCCTTGGGCGGACCGAACACGCCGGGTCCTGCGAGCTGCATGGCGCCGTAGCCGAGCCGCTTCACGGTGCGGTCGCCGAGAGTGAATGAGCCGGACTGGTCGATGCTGGACATGGTCTATCTCCGTTCAAGATGACGCTGACATAGGCGCTGTCCGATCTCACGATAATTGGCTACATTCCGCACGGGCTGTACGGAATATCGAACAATGAAGATCGATCTCGGAGATCTGAACGCCTTCGTGGCCGTGGCGCGGGCCAAGGGTTTTCGCGAGGGCGCCCGTGCCAGCGGCGGCAGTGCGTCGGGCTTGAGCGAGGCGGTGCGCCGCCTCGAGACGCAGCTCGGTTGTCAGGCTGCTCAACAGGACGACCCGCAGCGTCGTCCTGACTGAAGCGGGTGCGAGCTTGCTGGCCCGGCTCGGCCCAGCCTTGACCGAGGTCGAGACAGCACTTGACGTTGTCAACGGCTTCCGCGATCGGCCGGCAGGTACATTGCGCCTCAACGTGCCGGTCAGCGCGGCGCGGCTGGTGCTGCCCGGTATCGTCCCTCGTTTCCTCGCCGCGTATCCCGGCATCCGGCTTGAGGTGATCGCCGAGGAGAGCTTTGTCGACGTGCTGGCGGCCGGCTGCGACGCCGGCATCCGTTACGACGAGCGGTTGGAACAAGACATGATCGCGGTGCCGATCGGACCGCGGGTGCAGCGCTTCGCCACCGCCGCCAGCCCTACCTACCTTGATCGCCATGGCCGGCCGCAACACCCGCGCGACCTGCTCGGTCACGCCTGCCTGCGTGGCCGCTTCGCCAGCGGTGCGCTGCCGCCGTGGGAGTTCGAACGCGACGGCGAGGTGGTGCGGGTCGATCCGACGGGGCCGCTTCTCGTGACCTTGGGCGGAGCGGCCGATCTCGCCGTCGATGCGGCCATCGCCGGCACCGGCATTGTCAGCCTCTTCGAGGATTGGCTTCGCCCTTACTTCGAGAGCGGTGCGCTCGAACCCGTCCTCGAACCTTGGTGGCAGAGCTTCCCCGGGCCGTTCCTCTATTACCCCGGCCGGCGTCTCGTGCCGGCGCCGTTGCGGGCGTTCATCGACTTCATCAAAGTACCGGCTGATCGGCCTTGAATTTGGGCCAGGTTAGTAATCGCCAAAGAAAAGGCCGCCCGGAGGCGGCCCTTTCGAATGTCTGAAGCTGCGCAGCGCTTAGCGCTTCGAGAACTGGAAGGAGCGGCGGGCCTTCGCCTTGCCGTACTTCTTGCGCTCGACGACGCGGCTGTCGCGGGTCAGGAAGCCGCCCTTCTTGAGCACGGCGCGCAGCGCCGGCTCGTAGTAGGTCAGCGCCTTGGAGATGCCGTGGCGCACGGCGCCGGCCTGGCCGGAAAGCCCGCCGCCGATGACTGTGGCGACGATGTCGTACTGGCCGGCGCGGTTGGCGGCGATGATCGGCTGGTTGAGGATCATCTGCAGGACCGGGCGCGCGAAATATTCGGCGAACACCTTGTCGTTGACGACGATCTTGCCGGAGCCGGGCTTCACCCAGACGCGCGCGATGGCGTTCTTGCGCTTGCCGGTGGCATAGGCGCGGCCCGACTTGTCGAGCTTCTGGACATGGACGGGTGCAGCCGGCTGCGTGTTGGTGTTGCCGGTGGCAGTTCCGAGTTCTGCGAGCGAGGAAAGCTCAGCCATTTTACGAAACCTTCTTGTTCTTGGCGTTCAGCTTGGCCACGTCGAGCGTGACGGGCTGCTGGGCGACATGCGGATGTTCCGTGCCTGCATAGACGCGGAGATTCTTCATCTGGCGACGGCCAAGCGGGCCACGCGGGATCATGCGTTCGACGGCCTTCTCGACGACACGCTCGGGGAAGCGGCCCTCGAGCAGCTGGCGCGCGGTGCGCTCCTTGATGCCGCCGGGGTGGCCGGTGTGCCAGTAATAAACCTTGTCGGTGAATTTCTTGCCGGTGAACACCACCTTGTCGGCATTGATGACGATGACGTTGTCGCCGTCGTCGACATGCGGGGTGAAGGTGGGCTTGTGTTTGCCGCGAAGATGATTGGCGATGACAGTGGCGAGACGGCCGACGACGAGACCCTCGGCGTCGATCAGCACCCACTTCTTCACCACATCCGCAGGCTTCTGCGAAAAGGTTGTCATGGATTTGTTGCTTTCGGTTCGGACCTTCCCCCATTCACGAACGAAAAGGGAAGGCGTTTCTTGTTGCTTGGATTGACGCAGGGCGCTCGCCCGCCGCCAATAACAAAACGGCGGCCTTTGGCGGGTCGCTGTTCCGTGAGGGCTTATAGGCGAGCCCGGTTATGGCGTCAAGGCTGGTGAAAAGCCAGATGGCTTGCAAAACGAAGCAAAAACAATGGGTTAGGTAAAAGGTACTATTTTACCACATCGCTAATCCGCCTCGGCGGGATCGAATAGGTCCCCGTGGCGTGCGCTACCGTGTGTCCGTCCGGTCCGGCGACGATGTCGATATCGAACACCATCAGGCTCTTGCCCAGCTTCAGGATGCGGCAATGGCCGTCGATCGGCCCGGCCTCGGCCTTGCGGACAAAATTGATGTTGAGGTTGGTGGTGACCGAAAGCGCATCTGGCCCGGCATGCGAAAGCACGCAGACATAGCCGCCTATGTCGGCCAGCGTGAACAGCGACGGGCCCGACACGGTTCCGCCGGGGCGCAAATGCCGCTCGTCGGCATTGAGCCGCACCGTGCAGCCGCCCGGAAACACGTCGATCGCCTCGTAGAAGGTGAACTGGTCGTTGAGCTGTGGGTAGACGGTTGCCATCAGCGCATTGATTTCAGCCGCCGTCAGCACCGGTTTGAGATTGTCTTGGGCGGGCATAAGCGGTTTCCTATATGGAGCCGGTAGGGGCTCAGGTGGAACGCCTGGGCCAATTGTCGGGTTTGAGAAAACACGTCTCAAGGCTGTTCTTCAATCGGCAGCGTGCTAGTTCTTTTGTTCCATGGCCCACAAATCCGATGCCGCTGGCCAATGAAGAGGTTAGAGAACATGGCCGAAATCGTCGCCATCAAGCCGGCTGTTGCCGAAGGTCCTGTCGTCGCGAGACTGGACAAGGGCGTGCTGCGCCTCACGCTCGCCAATCCGCCGGCCAATGCGCTGTCGCTGGCGGTGATGGCGGCGCTGACGGCGGAACTCGACCGCGCGAAATCAGACAGATCCGTCCGCGCCATTATCCTGGCAGCGGCCGGAAAAGTGTTCTGCGCCGGACACGACCTCAAGGAAATGACCGCGCGCCGCACTGATGCCGATCGCGGCAAGGCATTCTTCGAGGAGACATTTTCCGCTTGTGCGGAACTGATGCAGGCGATCGTGCGCCATCCCAGGCCGGTGATCGCCGAGGTCGATGGCCTGGCGACGGCGGCCGGGGCGCAACTGGTGGCGAGTTGCGATCTGGCGATCGCCTCGCATGAGGCGACCTTCTGCACGCCGGGCGTCAATATCGGCCTGTTCTGCTCGACGCCGATGGTGGCGCTGTCACGCAACGTCTCGCGCAAGCACGCGATGGAGATGCTTTTGACCGGCGAGACGATCGATGCGGCGACGGCCAAGGAATTCGGCCTGGTTAATCGCGTCGTGCCGCGCGAATATCTGAATCAGATTGTCACCAAATACGCGCAAACCATTGCTGCGAAATCGTCTTTGGTCGTGAAGACCGGCAAGGAAGCCTTTTACGCGCAGGCCGAGATGGGGCTGGCCGAGGCCTATGTCTACACCGGCCGAGTCATGGTCGACAACATGCTGGCACGCGACGCGGAAGAGGGGATTGGCGCCTTCATAGGCAAGCGCAAGCCGGAATGGACGGACGATTAGAGATGGAACCCCGCATCTCCATCATCACAATCGCAGTCGACGATCTCGACCGCGCCACACGCTTCTACGAGGCGATGGGCCTGACCCGCCATGCCGGGATCACCGACGGCGTGGCCTTCTTCCAGATGGGCGGCGTCATTCTCGGCCTGTTCCCGCGCGCAAGCGCCGAAGAGGATTCGGGCATCACCTTCGGCACGGCGCCGTCGGCGGTCTATCTCGCCTACAACACCCGCTCCGACACGGAAGTCGACGACGTGCTTGCGATGGCCGAGAAGGCCGGCGGTCGTATCGTCAAGCCGGCCGGCCGCGCCTTCTGGGGCGGCTGGTATGGCTATTTCGCCGACTCGGAAGGGCATGTCTGGGAAGTGGCGCACAATCCGGCTTTTCCGATCGCGGAAGACGGAACGATCTCGCTGCCGGGCTGATCGCTGCCGCATGGCTCCCCGCAAGCAACTGACGCGACTGAAGGCTCCCTATCTCAAGCGCATCCTGATAGAGCCGGCGCGGGTCGCAGATTGGGAAAAATACCCCTGGAACCTGCCGATCTTCCGCAGCCACGATTTCGAGCTCGAATTCACCACGCCGATCACCATCATCGTCGGCGAGAACGGCACCGGCAAATCCACGCTGCTCGAGGCGATCGGCGCGCTGGCCGGATACGACGAGGCCGGCGGCGGCAAGGGCTACATGCCCATCGACCATTCAGCTGCCATCGATACGAGCGGCGCCGCACTGGCTAAGACGCTGCGCGGTCACTGGCTGCCGAAAGTCACCGCCGGCTGGTTCTTTCGCGCTGAATCCTTTTACTCCGTCGCCCGTTATCTCGATCAGGCGGCACTCGAAGATCCGTTCAAGCCACCTCCGCCCGATTTCCTGTCCTGGTCGCATGGCGAGGGCTTCATCCGTTTCTTCGAGGAGCGCTGCCGCCGGCAAGGCATCTACATCCTCGACGAGCCCGAAAGCGCGCTTTCGCCGACGCGCCAGATCGAGCTTCTCAAGATGCTGCGGCGGATGGACCAATCCGGCACGGCGCAAGTGATCATGGCGACGCATTCGCCGCTGCTGATGGCCTGTCCCGGCGCGCGGCTGTTCCGCATCAGCCGGTTCGGCCTCGACCCGACCGATTTCAGCGATACCGATCATTTTCGGATGATGCGCAGTTTCTGCAACGATCCGGATGGTTTTCTCGCCGAAGCTCTGTATGAGGACGAGGCATGAACCACGACGCCTACGACAATGCCTATATCGCCGGCATCCTCAATTCGGTGAAGACCATCGCCATGGTCGGCGCGTCCGCCAATGATGTGCGGCCGAGCTACTTCGTGCTGAAATATCTGCTCGCCAAAGGGTTTTCGGTGTTTCCGATCAACCCGGGACAGGCCGGCAAGGAAATCCTCGGCCGAACGGTCTATGCTAGGCTCGCCGATCTCCCCGAGCCCGTCGACATGGTCGACATCTTTCGCGCTTCCGCGGCAGTGCCGGGCGTCGTCGACGAGGTCCTGCGGCTCGATCCGTTGCCGAAAGTCGTCTGGATGCAGCTCGGCGTGCGCCACGACGTGGCGGCCGCGCGCGCCGAGGCCGCCGGCATCAAGGTGGTGATGAACCGCTGCCCCAAGATCGAGTATGGCAAGCTGTCGGGTGAAATCGGCTGGACCGGCGTCAACTCCGGCGTGCTGTCGTCGAAGAAGCCGCTGATGCGGCCGGGATTCCAGAGCTTCGGCGTTCGCCAGAAGTAGACCATGATCCCGAAAAGTGGAAACCGGTTTTCGGAAAAGATCATGGTCAAACAAGAAAGATAGAGCCCCATCCCGATCCTATCGGGTTGGATCAGGCTCGAGACGGAAATTTATTCCGGTAATCGGAACATTTTCTCGCGCCTCGATCAC
The DNA here is from genome assembly GCF_002284565.1 of Mesorhizobium mediterraneum. GTDB lineage: Bacteria > Pseudomonadota > Alphaproteobacteria > Rhizobiales > Rhizobiaceae > Mesorhizobium > Mesorhizobium mediterraneum. The sequence goes on from NZ_NPKI01000018.1 coordinate 256,765, forward strand.
AGAACGTGCGTCGAAGGGCATTTTCTTCTTTGCATTCGTGACCGGGCTTCGCCAAGAATGCCCGGCGATTTTCAGAAGGTTCAAAGGGAGGTATTCGATGACCCGCACGCCCGGTTTCAACACGCTCGCCGTCCATGCCGGCGCCAAGCCCGATCCGGCGACCGGCGCGCGTGCCACGCCGATCTACCAGACGACCTCCTTTGTCTTCGACGATGCCGACCATGCCGCCTCGCTTTTCGGGCTAAAAGCCTTCGGCAACATCTACACCCGCATCATGAACCCGACCCAGGCGGTGCTGGAAGAGCGTATCGCGGCGCTCGAAGGCGGCACGGCAGGGCTGGCCGTGGCGTCGGGTCATGCCGCGCAGGTGCTTGTCTTCCACAATCTGATGCAGCCCGGCGACAATTTCGTCGCCGCGACAAGGCTTTACGGCGGCTCGATCAACCAGTTCGGCCACGCCTTCAAGAATTTCGGCTGGCAGGTGCGCTGGGCCGACACCAACGACATATCGACCTTCGAAAGCCAGATCGATGAAAAGACCAAGGCGATCTTCATCGAGAGCCTGGCCAATCCGGGCGGTGTCTTCGTCGACATCGAGAAGATCGGCGACATCGCCCGCAAGCACGGCCTGCCGCTGATCGTCGACAACACGCTGGCCTCGCCCTATCTGGTGCGGCCGATCGAGCATGGCGCCGACATCGTCGTGCATTCGCTGACCAAGTTCATCGGCGGCCATGGCAATTCGATCGGCGGCGCCATTGTCGACGGCGGCACCTTCGACTGGTCGAAATCAGGCAAATATCCGATGCTGTCGGAGCCGCGCCCCGAATATGGCGGCCTCGTCCTGCACGAAACCTTCGGCAACTTCGCTTTCGCCATTGCCGCGCGCGTGCTTGGCCTGCGCGACATGGGTCCGGCGATCTCACCCTTCAATGCGTTCCTGATCCTGACCGGCCTGGAAACCCTGCCGCTCAGGATGCAGCGCCATTGCGACAATGCGGTCACTGTCGCCGCCTGGCTGTCCAACCACCCCAAGGTCGCCTGGGTCTCCTATCCCGGCCTGCCCAGCGACAAGAATAATGCGTTACAGAAAAAATACTCGCCGCTTGGCGCCGGTGCGGTGTTCACCTTCGGCCTGAAGGGCGGCTATGCGGCGGGCATCAAATTCGTCGAGGCGCTCGAACTGTTCTCGCACCTCGCCAATGTCGGCGACACCAAGTCGCTGGTCATCCACCCGGCATCGACCACGCATCGGCAATTGTCGGACGAGCAGAAAGTTACGGCTGGCGCTGGGCCAGATACGGTCAGGCTCTCGGTCGGCATCGAGGATGTCAACGACATCGTCGCCGATCTGGAACAGGCTCTCGCCAAGGTTTGATCCCCACTGGAAGGAGATTCGATGACCGAGCCGAAATTTCTCTCCGTCAATGTCGAAAGTGTCGAGCCGGAACTTGGCGCGCCGGCGCCGGGTCGCCTGATCTCGGGCGATCCGAAGTTTCGCACCTGGAATGTCGAGGAACGCGACGGCGGGCTCTATGCCGGCATCTGGGAGGCGACGCCGGGCAAATGGCGCATCGAGTATGACGAGTGGGAGTTCTGCCACATCCTGTCGGGCGTTTCAGTGATCGCCGAGGAGGGCGGCGAGGCGCGCACCGTCAGGGCCGGCGACAGCTTCGTGCTCAGGCCGGGTTTTAGAGGAAGCTGGGAAGTGCTTGAAATGACGCGCAAGGAGTATGTGATCAAGCTTTGATCACTTGCATGGCGCTTTCACAAAAGCCGATCGATATCACCGTCGGAAAATCCGTATTCGGCCATCATGTCCCGGTGCCAGGGACTTCCCAGCAAATCGTCCAGGCATGAATCGATGCGCTGGCGCAGGATCGCATTGTCTTTGGCGAGAGCGAAAGCGCCGGCGGCTGGCTGTTTTTCGGCTGCCGGAACGTCGATGACCGCAAGAGGCGCGTTGAAATGCTGAGCCAGATAGCCTCGATGCGCCATGGCGACACTTGCATAGGCATGCACCGCACCGGCACCGACAGCATCGGCCGCGCCCGCTTGCGTGGCGAATATTCTTATCCGCTCGGGCGGAACGCCATTTTGCAAAGCCGTCTGATGTTGGACCTGGCCCGATATGACGGCGATCAACGCCGCCTCATCTGCGGCGATGGATCGATAGCCCTTGAATTCGCGCGGATTGCCTTTCGCGACGAGCAACCCGTCCTGCAAGACCCAAATCGGTCGCGTGAAGTCGACGGATTTCTTGCGTTCGTCCGAAACGAACAGACCGGTGGTCATATCCCACTCGCCCTTGGCCAGTCCGGGAAGCAGCTTGGCGAACTCGGTCTCGATTGGCAAAAAGGTCCCTAGCCCCAATATTTCGCAAACCTTCTGCGCGAGCTTGACGTCGCAGCCGAAGACATCTCCGGAAGCATCGGTGAAGCAGAACGGAGGCTCCTGCAAAAAAGCGAATTTCATCTTTTCAGTCATGCGATCTCAGCCTTAGGTCCGCTGTTCTCAAAAACGCACGGCGAGCGCTTCCAACCCGTGGAAATGATAGGAGTCGCGGAAGCGCGGCTGTTCGGCAAGATGCAGCCGCGGTAGGCGCTGGAACAGGGTTTTCAGCGACACCTGCAATTCGAGCCGGGCGAGCGGCGCGCCGATGCAGAAATGGATGCCGGCGCCGAACGAGACGTTCTTCTGGTCCGCGCGATCCGGCCTGAAGGCGAGAGGTTCGGCAAAGGCCGCCGGGTCGTGATTGGCCATGCCGAGCAGCAGGCCGATCGTCTCGCCCGGCCGCACGAGAATGCCCGGAGCGACCTCGATCTCTTCATAGGCATAACGCGTGAACATGTGCAGCGGCGCGTCGAAGCGCAGGCATTCCTCGACCGTGGCGGCGGTCGCTTCCGGCGAGGTGAAGAAGCGGCGCGGGTCGCCGCCTTGCGCGAGGATCGAGCGCACCGCATTGCCGGTCTGGTGGACGGTCGCCTCGTGGCCGGCGTTGAGCAGCAGGATGGCCGAGGACACCAGTTCGTCCTCGGAGAGTTTTTGGCCATCGTCTTGCGCCGAGATCAGCAGCGACAACAGATCGTCGCCGGGGTTTTTGCGCCGCTCGGCAACATAGCCGCGCAGGAAATCCGAAAAATCCCGCGCTGCGCGATTGGCCGTCTCTTCCGTTTCGCGCGTACGGCCATGCATGTACATGGCGACCATCTGATGCGACCAGTCGAGCAGTTGCGGTCCCATCTCGACCGGCACGCCGAGCATTTCGGCAATGATGGTGATCGGCAGTGGCGACGCGAAAGCCGGCAGCAGATCGACCTGGTCCGGTTCGAAACGGTCGATAAGCTCGTTGGCGAGCGACTCGACACGCGGCCGAAGCCGCTCGACCTGACGCGAGACGAAGGCGCGGTTGACCAGCGTTCTGAGCCTGGTGTGAACAGGTGGTTCCAGCTCCAGCATCGAATTGGCCTCGATGCCGTCGAAGGCGCTGAGATGCGTGCGGTCCTGGTCGATGCTGCTTCTGTCGGGGATGCCGGCCGGGTTCTGACGACCGAAGCGGCGGTCGCGCAGCAGCCGGTTGACGTCGTCGAAGCCGCCGAAGCACCAAAAGCCGAACTCCTCCCAGAAGAAGGCGTTCGATGCGCCATGCATGAAGGCATAGGCCTCGTATGGGTTCTGGAAAAAAGCCGGCTCGTGCGGATCCATCCGCACACGGCGGGTGGCTGGATCGAAGGAAAGGTAGGGCGGCGGCGTCAAGTCGGACATACCAGACCATTAGCGCATGACCCCGAAAACCGGAATCGGTTTTCGCTGGGGATCATGCGCAGATTCAAAGTCTTGGAGCGTCCTTTGCGCGTCGAGCGACGCGCGGCGCTCCAAGGCTTGCCAGCTTGATGCCAGACCGTATGTTGGGCGCCCGATAGTCCGATGCATGTCGCCCAAAAGCCTGCCCTCGGGTTTGACCCGAGGGTGCGCGGCGGTTTTGGGACAACGACATGCACAAAAGCGCGTTGAGCCAGCCGACACGGCTGCGGAAAGACTGACTTGATGAATGTGATCGTGGTTGGCGCAGGCATTGCAGGGCTTTCGACGGCCTGGTCGCTGGTCAAGACCGGGCACCGGGTCACGATCGTCGAGCAGGGAGCGATTCCCAATCCGCTTGCCGCCTCGGGCGACCATCACCGCATCATCCGGCGCGCCTATGGTGCAGCGGCGGGCTATGGCCGGCTGATCACCGAAGCCTATGAGGCCTGGGACGAGATGTGGGCCGATCTCGGCGAAAACCATCTCGATCCGCGCGGCTTCATCTGCATTTCGCGCGACGAGGGTGACGACGCCGAGCAGATGCGCGACGGGCTGGCGGCCGGCGATTTTCCCTTCGAGATGATCGAGCCGGGCGAGGCCGTTGCGCGCTGGCCGTTCCTCGAGAGCGGAAGTTTTCGCTACGCTTTCTTCTCGCCGGAGGGCGGCGCACTGCATTGCCGCAAGATCGCGGCGGGACTCGCCAATTGGCTGCGGGCCAACGGCGCCAACGTCTATGAAAACAGCAAGGTGACGACGATCGACGCTGAGGCCGGCCACATCGTGCTTGAAAGCGGCGAGACGATGCAAGCCGACCGCATCGTCATCGCCGCCGGCGCCTGGGTGCTAAAACTGTTTCCGGAACTAGACGGCGAACTGAAGACCTGGCGCACCGCGCTTGCCTATGTCGAGCCGCCGGCGGACCTGAAAGCGGCGTGGCAAGGGGCCCCGGTCATCCTCGATGTCGGCGGTGCTGTCGATGGCTACGTGATCCCGCCCTCCGGCGGCGCCGGCATGAAATTCGGCTCCGGCCTGCACAGGGTGCCGACCAGCGACGCCGACTGGAACCGCCAGCCGGTGGCGGGCGAGGGCGAGGCGATCCGCAACCTGTTTTCGCCGCCGATCGCCCGTATCGAGGAGTATAGGGTGACCGAAGTCGTCACCTGCGCCTACACTTTCACCGCCGACGAAAAATTCCTGGCGCATGAGAAGGGCAGATGCCTTGTTGTCTCGGCCTGCTCCGGCCACGGCTACAAGTTCGGCGCGGCTGTCGGCAGGCGCGTCGCAGCGACCATCGGCAATGGCGACGTCGCCGGTTTAAAGGCGTGGCTGCGAGCCGAGGTGGTCTGATCATGGCACGCCGCTGTTGAACCTTCAGAGCAAGCTCAACGTTGAATTGTAGGGGAAGCCGTATCGCGGGAAAGCAGTTTCGAGACATTTCGTTAAGCGACGCGGTTAGGAAAGTGCTACGCGGCGGCGCCGCTTCAAGAGCAGCAGAAGGCTGCCGGCGCAGCTTCGGGCGAATGCTGCGCAGAAAGCTTGATTCGACTTAACCGGATGGCTAGGAGAGGCGGCCTTGCGCTAGGGTGAGCCGACATCCTATTTACAGGACAACGATCCAGAACCGATTCTGCCCGACTTGCTAATCTCCCGGCGCCGGAATCCCACCTTTGAAAAGGGATAGTCCATGAAGAACCCCGTCGAAACCTACATGAACCTCGTTCCGATGGTGGTCGAACAGACCAATCGCGGCGAGCGGGCCTACGACATTTTCTCGCGGCTGCTGAAAGAGCGCATCATTTTCATCACCGGCCCGGTCGAGGACGGCATGGCGACGCTGGTCTGCGCGCAGCTCCTGTTCCTCGAAGCGGAGAATCCGAAGAAGGAAATCAACCTCTACATCAATTCGCCTGGCGGCGTCGTCACGTCCGGCATGGCGATCTACGACACCATGCAGTTCATCAAGCCGGCGGTGGCGACGCTGTGCATCGGCCAAGCGGCCTCGATGGGCTCGCTGCTCTTGACCGCAGGCGAGAAGGGCATGCGCTTCGCCACGCCGAACGCCCGCATCATGGTCCACCAGCCTTCCGGAGGCTTCCAGGGCCAGGCTTCCGACATCGAGCGCCACGCCCAGGACATCATCAAGCTGAAGCGTCGTCTCAACGAAGTCTATGTCAAGCACACCGGCAAGAGCTATGACGAAATTGAAAAGACGCTCGACCGCGACCACTTCATGACCGCCGACGAGGCGAAGGATTTCGGCCTCATAGACAAGGTCATTTCGTCGCGCGAGCCGGCTGAGGTTGCCGCCGCATAAGCTTGGTGGCAGCTGGATGGTGGGAAAACACGCTTTTGACGCCGCTTGCGGCATTTCGGCCACAATTGGCTGTTCCCTCGACGGGAGCAATTGCCTACGTTAAGCCTATGTTGATTTTCGACGGCTTAGCTTTGTGCGGGGTTGGTGCGAATCATTGCGACGTTTTCTGATATGTGTTTCGTATGGAATGCGTTGCGGGAGCCGGGACACTGGCGGCGGCGATTTCCCGCGATAGATTTGAATATGCGCCCTTTCAACCAGACCATCGGCGGGCGGCTATGAAAGGACATGAAAATGAGCAAGGTCGGCAGCAACGGCGGTGATTCCAAGAACACGCTTTATTGCTCGTTTTGCGGCAAAAGCCAGCACGAAGTGCGCAAGCTGATCGCCGGCCCGACGGTGTTCATCTGCGACGAATGCGTCGAGCTCTGCATGGACATCATCCGCGAGGAGAACAAGACCTCGATGGTGAAGTCGCGCGAGGGCGTGCCGACCCCGCAGGAGATCCTCAAGGTTCTCGATGACTACGTCATCGGTCAGCCCTACGCCAAGCGCGTGCTGTCGGTGGCCGTCCACAACCACTACAAGCGTCTCGCGCATGCCGGCAAGAACAACGACGTCGAGCTGGCGAAGTCCAACATTTTGCTGATCGGCCCGACCGGTTGCGGCAAGACGCTGCTTGCGCAGACGCTGGCCCGCATCATCGACGTTCCCTTCACCATGGCCGATGCGACGACGCTGACTGAGGCCGGCTATGTCGGCGAGGATGTCGAGAACATCATCCTGAAGCTCTTGCAGTCGGCCGACTACAATGTCGAGCGCGCCCAGCGCGGCATCGTCTACATCGACGAGATCGACAAGATCTCGCGCAAGTCGGACAATCCTTCGATCACCCGCGACGTGTCGGGCGAGGGCGTCCAGCAGGCGCTGTTGAAGATCATGGAAGGCACGGTCGCCTCCGTGCCGCCTCAGGGCGGCAGGAAGCATCCGCAGCAGGAGTTCCTGCAGGTCGACACCGCCAACATCCTGTTCATCTGCGGCGGCGCCTTCGCCGGCCTGGACAAGATCATTTCGGATCGCGGCCGCAAGACCTCGATCGGCTTCGGCGCCACGGTCGCTTCGCCCGAGGATCGCCGCACCGGCGACGTTTTCCGCCTGGTCGAGCCTGAGGATCTGTTGAAGTTCGGCCTCATTCCCGAGTTCGTCGGCCGTCTGCCGGTCCTGGCGACGCTGGAGGACCTCGACGAGCCGGCGCTGATACAGATCCTAACCGAGCCGAAGAACGCGCTCGTCAAGCAGTATCAGCGGCTGTTCGAGATGGAGAATGTCGACCTGACCTTCCATGAGAATGCGCTGTCGGCGATCGCCAAGCGCGCCATCGAGCGCAAGACCGGCGCGCGCGGCCTGCGCTCGATAATGGAAGCGATCCTGCTCGATACGATGTTCGAGCTGCCGGCGCTGGAAGGCGTGCGCGAAGTGGTAATTTCGGAAGAGGTGGTGTCCGGCAACGCCAGGCCGCTCTACATCTATTCCGAGCAGAAGGAAAAGAAGGGCAACGTCAGCGCCTGACGTGAGCCTGCACAATGGATTTTTTTGAAACGGCGCCGCGAGGCGCCGTTTTTGCTATTGCGGTCGGGCCGACTTGTGATGAACGGATTGTGACAGATTGGATGAACGGTTTCGTGTTGACCCTTGATCTTTGCCCCCCGTGCCTCCAACTAACTGAGGAAGGCCGGGGTGCCGAATTCTGTGCTGTAAAACTCCCGTCACAAACGGTGGTAGGCGGAACGATCCTCGGTCGTTAATATGAGATTCGCGGTTGGCCGATTGGAAGCCGCGACATGAAAGGTTGGACAATGGCCAAAATATCCAAGGCTCCCAGCGACGGCGTCTTCGCAGTCCTCCCACTGCGCGACATCGTGGTGTTCCCGCACATGATCGTTCCGCTCTTCGTCGGGCGTGAAAAGTCGATCAAGGCGCTGGAAGAGGTGATGGGTCAGGAAAAGCAGATCCTGCTTGCGACCCAGATGAATGCCGCCGACGACGATCCCGAGTCCGATGCGATCTTCGACATCGGCACGCTCGCCAATGTGCTGCAATTGCTGAAGTTGCCGGACGGCACCGTGAAGGTGCTGGTCGAAGGCGCCTCGCGCGCGAAAATCGTTTCGTTCACCGACCGTCCCGACTTCCACGAGGCCCGCGCCGCGGCGCTGGTCGAACCGGAGGAGGAAGAGGTCGAGGTCGAGGCGCTGGCCCGTTCCGTCGTCACCGACTTCGAGAACTACGTCAAGCTGAACAAGAAGATCTCGCCCGAAGTGGTGGGTGCCGCCAGCCAGATCGACGACTATTCCAAGCTCGCCGATACGGTTGCCTCGCATCTTGCCATCAAGATCCCCGAAAAGCAGGAGATGCTGGCCACGCTTTCGGTCAAGGAGCGGCTGGAAAAGGCGATGGGCTTCATGGAAGCCGAAATCTCCGTCCTGCAGGTTGAGAAGCGCATCCGTTCGCGCGTCAAGCGCCAGATGGAGAAGACCCAGCGCGAATACTACCTCAACGAGCAGATGAAGGCGATCCAGAAGGAGCTCGGCGAGGGTGAGGACGGCCGCGACGAGGCCGCCGAGATCGAGGCGCGCATCAAGAAGACCAAGCTCTCCAAGGAGGCCCGCGAAAAGGCGGAGGCCGAACTGAAGAAGCTGCGGACGATGTCGCCGATGTCGGCTGAATCGACCGTCGTGCGCAACTATCTCGACTGGATCCTTTCGATACCGTGGGGCAAGAACTCCAAGGTCAAGCAGGACCTGTCCTTCGCGCAGAATGTGCTCGACACCGACCATTTCGGCCTCGACAAAGTCAAGGACCGCATCGTCGAATATCTCGCCGTGCAGAGCCGCCAGAAGAAGCTGAAGGGACCGATCCTGTGCCTCGTCGGACCTCCCGGCGTTGGCAAGACCTCGCTCGGCAAGTCGATCGCCAAGGCGACCGGCCGCGAGTTCATCCGCATGGCGCTGGGCGGCGTGCGCGATGAGGCCGAAATCCGCGGTCACCGGCGCACCTATATCGGCTCGATGCCCGGCAAGGTCATCCAGTCGATGAAGAAGGCGAAGAAGTCCAACCCGCTCTTCCTGCTCGACGAGATCGACAAGATGGGCCAGGATTTCCGCGGCGATCCGTCATCGGCTTTGCTCGAGGTGCTCGACCCTGAGCAGAACTCGACGTTCATGGACCATTACCTCGAGGTTGAATACGACCTGTCGAGCGTGATGTTCGTGACGACCGCGAACACATTGAACATCCCTGCGCCCTTGATGGACCGCATGGAGATCATCCGTATCGCCGGCTACACCGAGGACGAGAAGATCGAGATCGCCAAGCGCCACCTGATGCCTAAGGTGATCCGCGATCACGCGCTGCAACCGAAGGAGTTTTCCGTCGGCGAGGACGCGATCCGCGGCATCATCCAGACCTACACCCGTGAGGCGGGCGTCAGGAGCCTGGAGCGCGAGCTGATGAAGCTCGGCCGCAAGGCGGTGACCGAGATCCTGAAGACGAAGAAGAAGACGATCGACATCACGGCAGACAATCTTGCCGATTATCTTGGTGTCGCGCGCTTCCGCTTCGGTCAGGTCGAGGCCGACGATCAGGTCGGCGTCGTCACCGGGCTCGCCTGGACGGAAGTCGGCGGCGAGTTGCTGACGATCGAAGGCGTCATGATGCCCGGCAAGGGCCGCATGACGGTGACCGGCAATCTGCGCGACGTGATGAAGGAATCGATCTCGGCGGCGGCCTCCTATGTCCGCTCGCGGGCTATCGATTTCGGCGTCGAGCCGCCGCTGTTCGACAAGCGCGACATCCACGTCCACGTGCCCGAGGGCGCAACGCCCAAGGACGGACCGTCGGCGGGTGTGGCGATGGCGACGGCGATCGTCTCGGTGCTGACCGGCATCCCGGTCAGGGCCGATGTGGCGATGACCGGCGAGATCACGCTGCGCGGCAGGGTGCTGCCGATCGGCGGGCTCAAGGAGAAGCTGCTTGCAGCACTTCGCGGCGGCATCAAGAAGGTGCTGATCCCGGAAGACAACGCCAAGGATCTAGCGGAGATTCCGGACAACGTGAAGAACGGCATGGAGATCATTCCGGTCGCGCGGGTCGGCGAAGTGTTGCGCCATGCGCTGGTGCGTATGCCGGAGCCGATCGAGTGGGTCGAGCCGGTCAATGCGCCGGCTGCGGTGGATGCCGGAGACGACGCCAGCAAGTCGCTGGCTCATTAGATCTTGCTAAAGTTGCAATGCACAAACAGAGAGCCGGGCCTTGAGCCCGGCTTTTTCATGTGAAAAACCCCGGAATTCCGGGGTTTTTTCGATTTTTTTCACGCTTTTCGACTTGGTTGCGGAAGCGCTTCTTTCTAAAGTCCGTTTCCTGCCGGATGAGTCGTACGTTCCGGTTTTCTCATGGAAGGGAATTTTTATGAACAAGAACGAACTGGTGTCCGCTGTCGCCGATGCCGCGAGTATTTCGAAGGGTGACGCGCAGTCGGCGGTTGATGCGGTGTTTTCCGTGATCACCGGCGAACTGAAGAAGGGCGGCGATGTCCGGCTTGTCGGCTTCGGAAATTTCACCGTGTCAAAACGCGCCGCGTCGACCGGCCGCAACCCGCAGACCGGTGCGGAAGTGAAGATTCCGGCGCGCACCGTGCCGAAGTTTTCGGCCGGCAAGGGCCTCAAGGACGCAGTAAACTAAGCGCCTTCTTACCCTTTTCAGAGATCAGAAAAGCCGGGCATGCCCGGCTTTTCTTTTGCGTCCGATTAAAGTGTCGGACCAAAGGTGAATGGTTCCGGAGCCGGCAATGGGAGTATCGCGCCGACGCCTAATGCATGTCGCGCAAAAGTGCGCAGCGGTTTTGCGATAACGATATGCATAGAAACAAGGGTTTAAAGCGCGTCGCATGAATCCGTTCGAACGCGACGCGCTTTGGGGCAACCCGGCCAGCAATTGTCCTCTGCTCCCCAGTCGTGTAACGCCGTTCCTCCGGCACGAAGGGACGACCACATCTTGCAGAAGGTAGAAGAACTGATTGATTGGCTTGCCGATGACAAGGTCGGCCGGCTTTATGTCGCGGTGCTCGTCATCGCTCTTTATTTCGCCTTCCAAACCGCGACGCTGTCGCTGCTTGGCCTTTGGGCAGGCAACGGCGTGAACATCGACGATGCCGAGCAACTGATCTATCTGCCGCATCTCGCCGCCGGCTATGGTGGTTCACAGCCACCGCTCTACAACTGGATTGCCTGGACAATAAGCCAAGGGTTCGGGACGAGCATCGTCAGCCTCAAGCTCGTCAGATATGTCCTGCTTTTCGTCGGCTTTGCCGCCAGCCATGCTGCGATGCGCAGGCTTGGCTATAAGCAGGTCACTGCCGCCGCCGCTATGTTCGGACTAATGACGGTGCCGCTGCTATTTTGGGAAGCGCAACACAGCTTGACGCATTCGGTAGCCGCCTTCGCCTTTTGCGCGGTCACGCTGCTCGCCTTCGCCCATCTCGTCCATGTCCGGACGCCGCTGGCCTATGCGAGCTTCGGCCTGGCGGCCGCACTGGCCACGCTCGCCAAGTTCAATGATGTCCTCATGCTGGCAGCGCTGCTCTCGGCGGCGATGACTGTGCGCGCCTATCGACCAGCGCTGGTTTCACCATGGATACTGCTCAGCATGGCGGTCTTCGTGCTTGTTCTGACCCCGACGACAGTTTGGAGCTACTACCATTCGGACGCAATTTTCGCCCGTATATCCAAGTTTGGCATAGCCGATGATGACGACGGAATGATCGGCATCCGCGGCGAGGGGTTGTTCAAAATCATATATGCCACCGCGTCATTCAGCATCGTGACTCTAGTCATCTACGTCCTCGGCTTCGTTTGGAAACGGAGTTTCCCCCGACGGCAGGACGCCTTCAATGCACCGCGGGACAAGTTGCTTGAGCGTGCATTGCTGATAGGCCTTCTTGCTGTGCTGCTGCTGGTGCTGGCAAGCGGTAGCACGTCGTTGCGCAACCGCTGGCTGCTGCCGGTTCTTTTCCTGCTGCCGCTCTATCTTGCCGCACGCATGGAAAAGCTGGGCGAGTTCGGCCGAGAGGTTCAGCGCTTCGTGATCGCCTTGGCTGTCGTTACAGCTCTGCTTGTGACACCGTTCACTTGGTATGCGCAACTGATGGGCGGGGAAGGCAAATCTCGCACCGCAAGGCTGGACTTCAAAGAACTCTATCACGACCTGCGGGCCACCGGGCCGGTGCGCACGATCCTCGGCAATTCCTCTTGGGTCGGAAATTTCCGTCTTGCTGAGGGCGACCTCGTGCTGCTCAATCCCGAAGTTCCGGAGCTGAAAGAGCTACTCCAGGACCCTGCGGTGTTGATGTGGCTGGACGAAAACCGGCCCGATCCGGCATTAGTAGAGATCTTGCGGCAAGCAGACTACGAACTCAGCAGCCAAACCGGCACGCTGATCGGGAAAGAGCTGTTCGGATCCGTGTCGGGCAGGCGCATCTATTTCGCCCGCCTGCACAAGCGCGGTTCGGCAGGCAAAAGCGTCCAAGATTGAATGCAGTCAGGGATTTGCCGCTTGTACCCAAGCGAGGCCGCAGGTGTCGAGCCGATGAAAGCAGGCGGCTTTATGCCGTCGGCGCATCGGCGCGCATCAGCCCTTCCTTCTTGAGGTCGGCCCAGAGTGCCGAAGGCAGCTTCGCGTCGAGCAGCGAGCGGTTGCTTTCGACCTCGCTCGGCCGCTGGCCGCCGGGGATCACCGACACGACCGAAGGGTGCAGCAGCGGAAATTGCAGTGCCGCCTCGATCAGGCGCACGCCGTGGCGTTTGCAGACGGCCTCGATGCGCGTGACGCGGTCGAGAATGTCCTGCGGCGCCTCGGAATAATTGTAGTAGGCGCCGGGCTTCGGTCCGGTTGCCAGGATCCCGGAATTATACGGCCCGCCGAGAACGATGCCGATGCCGCGCTTCTGGCATAGCGGCAGGAAGGATTGCAGCGCTTCCTGCTCCAGCAGCGTATAACGCCCGGCAAGCAGGAAAAGGTCGAAGTCGCCACGTTCGGCAAGTGTCTGGGCAACCGGCCATTCGTTGATGCCGCCGCCGAACGCCCTGATAACGCCCTGGTCGCGCAGGGCCAGCAGCCCGTAATAGCCCGAGCGCATGAACTCCTCGATGCGTTGGTCCGAGGCCTCCTTGCTGCCATGGGTGAAGATGTCGACGTCATGCACGAAAAGGATGTCGATGCGATCGACGCCCAGACGTTCGAGCGACGCTTCGAAGGAGCGCATGACGCCGTCATAGCTGTAGTCGTAGACCTCGCGGCGCGACGGCGTGTCGAAGAATTTGCCGATGCCGGTGCGCTGCTCCGGCGGGCAGGCGCGCATGATGCGGCCGACCTTGGTCGACAGCACATAGTCGTCGCGCTTTTTCGAACGCAGGAACGGATTGAGCCGCGTTTCCGACAGGCCGAGCCCGTAGAGCGGCGCGGTGTCGTAGTAGCGGCAGCCGACCTGCCATGCCGCTTCCAGCGTGGCATTGGCATCGTCGTCGGAGACGACGCGGTAGAGGTTGCCGAGCGGCGCCGTGCCGAAGCCGAGCTCCGTGAAACTGACGCCGTTGCCGATGCGGTCGAAATGCCGTGTCTTCATGTCCTGCTATTTCCTCACCTACGCAATTGCCGTGACACTATCACGCCTGTGGCACTTCAAAAGCACTTCGGGCCGTTGGACACGGAATTTCACGGTGATAGCATGAGCAAAAACAAGCTGTTCGGAGGAAACGTGCCCAATACGTTCAGGCAGGTTTGGGGTCCCGGCAAATTGGTGGAACCGTCATGACCAATGCCGACAAAAACCTGTTCAGAATGGGCGAGGGTAGCGCCGCAAGACTTGCCGATTTCACCTTGCCTGTCCCGGCTCAGAATGGTCAGCGACCAGGGGCGGCGAAGCGCGCCCACCACGCCAACATGGAGTAAGCGCTCATGCGCTACGAGCTGATGCTGCCGCACCAGATCCGCGAGGCGATCGCCGAGAACTGGCCGGTCGTGCTCCCGCTCGGCGTGCTCGAATACCATGGCGAGCATATGGCCGTCGGCATGGACACACTGGCGGTCGTCAAGATGCTGGAACTGTTCGAAAGGGAAACCGACATCGTCATCCTTCCGCCCTTCTACTACGGCGCGGCAAGCTACGCCGTGGCGGAACCGGAGGGCAATGGCTCGGTGCAAGTCGGCGGCAATGCGTTGGCTCCTTTCGGCGAAGAGCTGTTCTACAGTCTGCTGCGCATCGGTTTTCGCAACATCCACGCCATCATCCACCACCAGACCGAGAACTTTGCCGCCGGCATGCCGACCGATCTCGCCTTTAAGACCGCTGGCCGCCAGGCGATCTTCCGCTTCATCGAGAAGGAACGCGGCGAGGGCTGGTGGGGCTCGGAGACGATGGCCGGCTACTATGCTGAACATGCCGAGGGCGGCAATTTTTTCAACTGGGTGCGGGTGCATCCGTTGATGCCGGCGGCGATGAACGGCCAGTATCCGTTCGATCATGCCGGCATTGGCGAGACGTCGCTGATGCTGGCGCTGTGCCCGGAAGCGGTGGACGCCGGCCGCTTCGCCGACAACAAGAGCTGGTACACGGCGAGCGCCGCCGACGCCTCGGTGGAACTGGGGCAGCAGGGCGTTACGATGATCCTCGAGCATTTGCGGGCGATGTTGACGGCCTAGCGCGGTTCTTCCTTCTCCCCTTGTGAGACCTTTGCACAGAAGCCGAACGGTGATTCTGTGGTGAAGGTTGGAGCAGGGAGATTCGG
>NZ_NPKI01000008.1 GCF_002284565.1 Mesorhizobium mediterraneum
CGCGCGCACCGGAAACTGCGACCAGCGCCGCAGCGGAGCCGAGAAGAAGGCTCTTGATGTTCATTTTCTGACCTCCAGTCAAAAGTTAAAAAACGGGTCTGGGTATTCTTTGCTGAAGGACAGCGTTCCCTGCCCCATCCCCACTACCGAAAAAGATGCGCACCGCGCCGCTCCTTCGAACTCGACATTACCCATGAGGCGGCGGCGTTCAACCACCATCGTACCGGCAAAAGGGCTGTGCGGGTGCTATCCCCAAACGTTGTTGCACAAATGACACGATTTGGCCTCACTCAGAAAGCTCCCGTTAACCATCGCCTCGCTTGCGAGCCCTTGCAATCCGGCCGATTCCGGCGATAGCCCGTCGGAATTGCGACGATGCGCCGAGTCGCCGGCCAACGGATTGCCGCAGAATCGCCGCATCGCGAAAGCGCCGTTTCGACAGAAGCCGGTTTTTTCAATGATAATGGCGCAGGCTTGTTGATTGTGCCGGCGCTTTTCTTTATCCACCGGCGCAACGGAGAGGTGGCCGAGTGGTCGAAGGCGCTCCCCTGCTAAGGGAGTAGAGGTCAAAAGCTTCTCGTGGGTTCGAATCCCATCCTCTCCGCCATTCTGATTTGCGCCTCGCGCTTCGCAGGGCAAGTCCGGCGAATTCTTCTCGTGACTCCCTTGCAAAGCCTGGTTTCGAAGCCTTCCCGGCCTCGTCATCCCAGGGCGAAGCAGGAGCGAAGCGACGTCGCGAAGACCCTGGGATCCATGCCATGACATCAGCCAAAGAATGCAGCGGCTCAGGATGGCCGTTCGACGAGTGCAGTCGCCAAGGGGTGCGCTGAACTGAAACAGAGCTTGCACCGTTGCGACACGTAAACATCACGGCATGGATCCTGGGGTCTGCGCTGCGTCGCTTCGCTCCTTGCTCCGCCCCAGGATGACGAAGGGAGAAATGCCTCGGCCAATCTCCAGAGTGTGCGATCGCCACCGACAAAGGGGGCCAATCTGTCAAAACTTCCTGTGTCAAAGAGCTAATTAGCAGCGCCTTTTTTGGCGCGCTCTTCGCCCAAGAACGTCTGCGGGGATGTTTTCCACGACCGGCGCAAAATCCCACGATTCTCCGAAAAATGCAGCAATAACAATTCGCTACCGTAGAAACAGCCGTCGCCGATCCGCTGTTTTGTTCGATTCTGACTGGAGGTCAGAAAATGAACATCAAGAGCCTTCTTCTCGGCTCCGCTGCGGCGCTGGTCGCAGTTTCCGGTGCGCGCGCCGCCGACGCCGTCGTCGTCGCCGAGCCGGAACCCGCTGAATACGTTCGCATCTGCGACGTCTACGGCGCTGGCTACTTCTACATCCCCGGCACCGAAACCTGCCTGCGCATCGGCGGCTATGTCCGCTACGACATCGGCGTCGGCGACGTCGGTACGTTCACTGGTGCAACGTCCGGCGACTACGAGGACGGCGGCGAGAACGACACCTACTGGAAGCGTGCTCGCTTCACGCTGAAGACCTGGACCGGCCAGGAAACCGAGCTCGGCACCTTGAAGACCTTCACCGAGACCCGCTTCAATTTCGGCAACAGCCAAGGCAGCGCCGATTTTGTCAACACCCCAGGTGGCCCGATCTTCTTCCCCAACGAGGCCGGCAACACAGGCGTTTCGCTGAACTTCGCCTGGATCCAGCTCGGTGGTCTGCGCGTCGGTAAGGACGAATCGGCCTTCGATACGTTCATCGGCTACGCCGGCAACGTCATGAACGATACGCTGGTTCCCTATGGCGGCTTCGACACCAATGTCGTCCAGTACTACTTCGATGCCGGCAACGGCTTCTCCGCCGTCGTCTCGCTCGAAGAAGGCTACGGCGACTTCACGATCGACAGCTACGTTCCGCATGTCGTCGGCGGCGTGAAGTGGACGCAGGGCTGGGGCGCGATCACCGGCGTCGTTGCTTACGACAGCAACTACGAAGAGGTGGCCGGTAAGGTTCGCCTTGACGTCACGCCGATGGAGAACCTGTCGCTGTTCATCATGGCCGGCTACGGCACGGACGACAACTACACGGATACGTCATATGTATTCGACGCCAACGGTCGCGGCATGTACAAGCTGTGGAGCGGCAATTGGGCAGTCTGGGGCGGTGGCACCTACACCATCAACGAGAAGACCTCGTTCAACACCCAGGTCTCGTATGACGAGGGCAAGAATCTCGGCGTCGTGGCGAACATCGCCTATGACATCGTCCCCGGCCTGACGATCACGGCGGAGGCCTCCTACTTCAGCTTAGGCGAGGATTCTGTCTCCAACTGGACCGGTGCGGACGACGACGACAGCTTTGGCGGCCAGCTCCGCTTCCAGCGCTCGTTCTAAGGGCTGGGCTTAAAACAAGTGAAATTCCAGCCCGGGCGCTTCAATGCCCGGGCTGTTTTGTTTCGTGACCTGGATCAAGGCAAACAGAAGGAACAGGGGGTAACGGTAGCTGAATAAGGTCCGTGGGAAGATTTCGTGGGATTCGTTGATGGCGGATGAAATCACAACTGCGTGATCAAAACTCTTGAAAGGACGCTCCCAGGCAGATAGGGCTGACCTATCCACTCCGGGGGTGTGGCAAGACAATGACAAACGAAGCGATTCAAGAGGGTGCTCCCTCTGACCATTTTTCGATGTTTTCTTCTCAAAACGCAAAAATAAAATACAGTTATAACAAGATCAGAGAAGTAAAGTCGTACAAGGTCGGGGAGCTGTTTTCAGCATACCGAGACATACTTTGGGATGATGGGCGGCATAAATACAATGTCAGCTCCTTCATCGGCGAAATAGACGAGATTCTCCTTGGGGAGCGTTTCAGCGCCTTTGACCAGAGTACCCTGGACAATCTTATCGGCACCTTGCGCCAGCGCGGCAACAGCAACGCAACCATCAATCGAAAGATGGCTGCTCTCAGCAAACTGCTGCGCAAGGCTCACAAGATGGGGGATATCCACAGCCTGCCCGAGTTCCGCCGCCAGAAGGAGCGGGCGGGACGGATTCGCTTCATCGAGCGGGATGAGGAAGCCCAGCTGTTCGCCGCCATAAAGAGACGCAGCGAGGACGCTTACCGGCTTTCGGTCTTTCTCGTCGACACCGGCTGTCGCCTCGGCGAGGCGCTGGGCTTGATCTGGAATGATATCCAGGAGCATCGCGTCAGCTTCTGGATCACCAAATCCGGCCGCAGCCGCACCATTCCACTCACTGCCCGGACCAAAGAGGTGATCAAGCTGCCGGTCACCGAGGGCCGTCGGCCCAAAGGTCCTTTCACCAAGCTCAGCCAGGCGCAGTTTCGCGCCATCTGGAACGATGCGAAGGCCGAGGTCGGTCTTGGCGCCGACGAACAGGTCGTGCCGCACATATTGCGCCACACCTGCGCCTCGCGTCTTGTCCAGGGCGGCATCGACATCAGGCGTGTGCAGATGTGGCTTGGCCACCAGACGCTTTCGATGACCATGCGTTACGCGCATCTTGCCACGAACGACCTCGACGGCTGCGTCGTCGTGCTGGAAACGCCTCGGTGCAATGGATCGGAGGCGGAAAGCCCTCTGTCTTCTGCGGAACCAAGGAGCGAGCCGGTCGCGGCGAAAGCCTCGTCCAAGGCGCCCCGGAAAAATTCGAAGTCCGCGTAAGCCAAATTCAAGTAAAAACCTCCAGGATCGAAGTCGATCCTGGAGGTTTTACTTTGAGCCGAATTGTTGTTCGGCCGTATCCAGAAAAGCGGCGATGGCGCCGGGCAGGCCGCCGGTCTCGAGGAAAGGCGCATGGCCCTGGTCCTCGACCGTGATCGTCTCGATACAAGGGTGACGCTTTCGCATCTGTTCGAGCGTCTCGGTGGACAGCAGCTTCGAATTGGCGCCGCGGATAGTGAGCATCGGCATGGCCGTCAGTGCCTCGAACTGTGGCCACAGTGCCGGCAACGGCTGGGTGAGATCGAGACCCGCCAGCGTGTCGACCAGCTTCGGGTCGAAATCCGGCACCAGCCCGTCATCCGTCTCTCGGTAGAGGGCCGATACCATGCGGTCCCAATCCGCCTCGGTCAGGGCTGGAAAGTCGCTGCCATGCGCGCCGCGCAGGGCGCCGACCGCCTCGGCATGGGTTTTCGGCTTTGGCGCGCGCTCGAGATAGGAGCGGATATGGGCGAGGCCGCCGGCCTCGACCACCGGGCCGATATCGTTGAGAACGATGGCCCTCAGGATGGTCGGTCGCATCGCGCCGAGCACATGAATGATCAGCCCGCCACGTGACGTGCCGATGAAGCCCGCTTCCTCGATATCAAGCGCCGCCAGCCCGGCGAGAACATCACCGGCCTCGACGCCGACATTGTAGTGGCCGATATCGGGGTCGTAGGCGGACTGCCCGCGCCCGCGATAGTCGAAGGCGACGATTTTGCGCGGATTTTTCGCTCGTCGCGACAGGTGCAGCGCCAGCTCATGAAAGTCGCGGCTATTGCGGGTGAGGCCGGGCAGGCAGACGACCGGCCAGCGTCCGGAGTTCGCTTCGCCGTAGATACGGGCGTGGAGTTGCAGCCCGTCCGGCGAAGCGTAGAAGAAGTCGGAAAAACCGCTCGACATTTGGACTCGATTCCTCGCCGTTGCCGGATCGTCCCGACTGCTACAGGCGAGGGCAGGTAGGGTCAAATCGACTTAGCCGTCGGCAGGACAGAGGGGGCGCGAAGGATCGCCAGCCTCTGGCTTAACCTGCCTTCCTTGGTTCAACTCCGCCCGTTCACCAGGTCGCCCACAATGTCGTATTTGCCGGAAATACGCATCTTGTAGACTTCGTAATTCTCCATCACGCGCTGGACGTAACTTCTTGTTTCCGTGTAGGGAATCCGTTCGATCCAGTCGACGACGGCGTCGATGTCCTTGCCGCGCGGGTCGCCGTATTTCGCCACCCACTGGGCGGCGCGGTTGGGGCCGGCATTGTAGCCGGCAAAGGTCAGCACGTAGGAGCCGTCGAAGCGGCCGAGCTGCTCGCCGAGGAAGGCGGCGCCCAGCGTCGCATTATAGCCGGCGTCGGTGGTCAGCCGCGCTTGCGAGAAAATCATTCCGGCCTTCTTTGCCAATTGCTTGGCGGTCCCCGGCATCAGCTGCAGCAGCCCGCGCGCGCCGGCGCTGGAGACGGCGCCGATGTTGAACTCGCTTTCCTGGCGGGCGATCGCATAGGCCAGCGCCTTGCCCGAGCCGGAAATGTTGGCGGTGTCGGGAATGACGCCGAGCGGATGCGACAGCGCGCCGACATCGATGCCGCGCGCGCCGGCGATCTTGCCGACTTTCAGCGCCAGGAAATGATTGCCCTGCTTTTCCGCCATCATGGCCAGCAGCGCCAGCTCTCCGGGACTGCTTAACTGTCCGGCGAGGTCGCGGTAAAGCGTGTCGGCATAGCGCTCATAGCCCGCCTCCTGCAGCCGCCTGATGGCGCTGACAGCTTCGCGGCCGGCGAAATTGCGGCGGTCGGTGGTATCAGGCGAGGGATAGGCGATGTTGAGCACCTGCCGGCCGACGCGCTCGCCGGCGAGTTGGCCGTAGAACGTCGTGCCATAGGCGGCGGCACGGGTGAAATGATCCTTCGCATTGCCGGGACCACCGACTTCGGCTGCACGGCCGAGCCAATAATAGGCGCGCGACAGCGATATCGGCCCCTGAGTGAGATCGGCGATCCGCGCGAAATGCTTGGCAGCGGTATTGGGGTCGTTGAGGCCGCGCAGCGCGTACCAGCCGGCATGGAACTCCGCATCCGCCGCATTGGCGGCACTTTCGGCGGCATGTGCTGCTACGATCCTGTAGGCGGTCTTCATGTCGCCCTGGTCGACCAGTTCGCGCGACAATACTCGACGCTCGGCCCACCAGGCATCCGGGTCGGCCAGCGCGTTGCGGTCGCTCGGCGCCTTCATCACCATTGCGACGGCGTCGGAAAGCTTGTCTTGCTTGCGCAGATATTGGGCTTGCGCAAAGAAATAGCCGGCCGAACGCTGCGCGGCGGGCACGGCCTTCAGCAGTTTGGCCGCGTTCTTGTCGCCCTTGGCCGCCGCCGCCCAGGCGTCGGCCAGTTGCTGGGCGTCGGCAAGGCCGGCGACGCGCAGCGCGGAATTGACCCGGTCGGCATAGAACATGCGCTCCATGCGGAAGCGGTGGTCGGCTGCGGGGATCAGCTTGCCGAATTCCTGGATGATGTCAGCTTCGTCCTTGGCTTCCAGTTTTTCGATGCGCCAGAAAGGCGACAGCACCGAGCGCGCCGCCTTGACGTCGCCCCGCGACACATACGAGCGGGCGAGGATCACCACGCCCTCGACTGTTTGCGGCTGGCTGCCGCCGAATGCCTGCACCACGATCTCAGGCGCGGGGTTCTCGCGATAGAGCGCGCGCTCGCTGTTCTTGCGCAAGGCGATCATGCCCGGCCAGTTCGGCAACATCTTCGCAGCATCGGCGATGTCGCCGCTTGGCACCTTGTCGCCGCCATAGAGCGCGATCGCCCAGGCAAGGATGTGCCGGTCGAGCGACTTGACCGGCAGAGCCTCGCGCACTTGACGCGCTCCGGCAACGTCGTTTGCCGCCAGCGCGTCAAGGCCGCTCTTCAGCCTGGCGACGCTGGCGGATGGGGATCTCGTATCCTGCAGGCCCGTACCCTGCAGGTGGGGCATCGGAATGGCCGACGTGACCTGCACATCGATCTTGCCGGCGGCCACGCCGCTCGGCATCAGCAGGAGGATTGCGCCAAGCAGCGCAAAAAAATGAGGCTGCTTGGTCGGCATGGTCTTCATCATTTCCTGTCTACACATTACCAACAGGCACAGATCAACTGAAGCCTAGTTGGCTGCTATGAAGAGGCCGTAAACAAAGCGCTACCAAGGTCGTTCAAATTGCGCTTGCTGGCACTACTGCCATGCTTGCCGCGCAACGGTGTCGAGACTATGGTGCGCCGCTTCGCTTTCGGCTAGAAGGCGCGCACGACAAACCCGAGAAGTCAAAACCCGAGAAGTCCCAAGGAGTTGGACGACATGCTGAGAGGCTCGCTTACCGCGCTCGTGACACCGTTCGAAAAGAGCGGTCGTTTCGACGAGAAAGCCTTTCGCGCCCTCGTTGCCTGGCAGATCGCCGAAGGCACGACCGGTTTGGTTCCTGTCGGCACGACAGGCGAGTCGCCGACCCTGTCGCATGACGAGCACCGCCACGTCGTCAAGGTGTGCATCGAGGTGGCCAAAGGCCGCGCTCCGGTCGTCGCCGGCGCCGGCTCCAACAACACCGAAGAGGCGGTTGGCCTGGTGCAATATGCCGAGAAGGCGGGCGCCGACGCGGCACTGGTCGTCACGCCTTATTACAACAGGCCGACGCAGCGCGGCCTCTATGAACATTTCGCCGCCGTCGCCAGGGCGACCAGTCTGCCGATCATCATCTACAACATCCCGCCGCGCTCGGTGATCGACATGATGCCCGAGACGATGGGCCGGTTGGCTCACGACTTCAAGAATATCGTCGGCGTCAAGGACGCCACCGGCAAGGTCGAGCGGGTTTCCGAGCAGCGTGCGACCTGTGGCAAGGATTTCATCCAGCTTTCGGGCGAGGATGCCTCGGCGCTCGGCTTCAACGCCCATGGCGGCGTCGGTTGCATCTCGGTGACGTCGAATGTCGCACCTAGGCTGTGCGCCGAATTCCAGGAGGCGACGCTTTCCGGCGACGGCGCCAAGGCGCTGGATTTGCAGGACCGCCTGCTGCCGCTGCACAAGGCGATCTTCATTGAACCCGGCGTGTCCGGCGCGAAATATGCGCTGTCGAAGCTCGGCAAGGTCGAGAACGTGCTGCGCTCACCGCTGGTCACCGTCGAGCAGTCGACCGCCGAAAAGATCGATGCGGCCATGAAGCACGCCGGCTTGATTAACTAGCGAGCCCGTTTGGAAATTCTACTCCTGCGGCCATCTGAAGGCGTCACCTGCGCTTCCGGTGCTCACGTACTATATGTACGCTCCGCTCCGGGTCTCGGTGCCACCATCATCTGACTCGCAGGAGCGAGTTTCGAAACGGACTCTAGACGTCATGAATCAAGTCAGAAAAGCCGATCCCAACAACAAGACCGTTGCGGAAAACCGCAAGGCACGGTTTTCCTATGAGGTGCTCGACACGATCGAGGCCGGCCTGGTGCTGACCGGCACCGAGGTGAAGTCGCTGCGCCAGGGCCAGGCCAACATCCAGGACAGTTACGCCTCGGTCGAGGGCGGTGAGATCTGGCTGATCAACTCCTATTTGCCAGAATATCTGCAGGCCAACCGCTTCAACCACGAGCCACGCCGGCGCCGCAAGCTGCTGCTCAACAAACGCGAGATGGCCAAGCTGTCGCAGAGCGTCGATCGCGAAGGCATGACGCTGGTGCCGCTAAAAATCTACTTCAACGACCAGGGCCGGGCCAAAGTGCTGCTCGCCGTTGGTCGCGGCAAGAAACTGCACGACAAGCGCGAGACCGAAAAGCAGCGCGACTGGTCGCGCGAGAAAGGCCGGTTGCTGAAGGAGCGTGGGTAGGCTGGGAACCACTCTTTTGAAGAACCGGATCGTTCTTTGGGGTGCGGCCAGCCTGATCCTCGTGTGCGTCGTCGCGGCCGTCGGCTATTTCTACTTCCAGACGTTTTCTCCGGACCGAAGCAAATATCCGGTCAGAGGTATCGACGTTTCCCATCATCAGCGGCAGATCGACTGGCGCCGTGTTGCCGCCGACGATGTCGCCTTCGCCGTCATCAAGGCGACCGAGGGCGGCGACCATGTCGACGACGCCTTCGCCGCCAATCTGCGTGAGGCGCGTGCGGCCGGGCTGGCGGTCGGTGCCTACCATTTCTTCACCTTCTGCAGGCCTGGCGCCGATCAGGCGCGCAATTTCATCTCCGTCGTGCCGCGCGATCAATCGCTGCTGCCGCCGGTGGTGGACATAGAATTTGTCGGCAATTGTCCGCGGCGGCCATCGCCCGAAGAATTGAATGTCGAACTCTCGGCTTTCCTGCGCCCTGTCGAGGCAGCTTTCGGCAAGACAGCGATCCTCTATGTGACCGACGAGGCTGCGCGGGTCTATGCCGGTCAGATCGTCGGCCGACCGCACTGGGTTCGTTCGCTGGCGCTGTGGCCAGGTCATGACGACTGGATCTATTGGCAGTACCACGACAGGGGTCGCGTCGACGGCATCAGTGGCGATGTCGATCTGAATGTCCTTCAGGGCGGGCAGGAGAAATTGGCCGAGCTGTTTGCGCCACCGCCCGAATCTATCTCTCCAGAAACGCGGCTATATCACTGAACACGTTGACGAACATCGTTTCCGTCAGCACGCCGGTGTTGGTGTTGTAGCGCGAGCAATGATAGCTGGAGAACAGCGTGACGCCATTGGTTTGCTGCTGTCCGCCGTGGCGGAAGGGATAAGCGGCAACACGCCCACCCAGCGCCCGCACGGTCGACTGGTGCGCGATCGAGCCCAGCGCCAGCACGGCGCGCAGGTTTTTAAACCGCGCGATCGTCGGCACCAGGAACGTCCGGCAGGTGGCAATCTCGGCGCCGACCGGCTTGTTGTCCGGTGGCACGCAGCGCACCGCATTGGTGATCGCCGTGCCGACAAGCTCCAGCCCGTCATCGGGCCGCGCCTTGAATTGGCCGCGCGCAAAGCCGTGCGCGATCAGCGTGTTGTAGAGCAGGTCGCCGGCGTAGTCGCCGGTGAAGGGACGCCCCGTCCTGTTCGCCCCACGCAGGCCTGGCGCCAGCCCGACGATCAACAGTTTAACGGCATCCTCGCCCTCGGGCGGCAGGAAGGTCGGCACCGGCGCATTGAACCAGGACGGCTCGCGCTGCCGCCATTGCGCGATAAAATCATGCAGCCGCGGGCAGAGCGGGCAGTCGCGATCAGGCTCGGGGGATGCGACCAAGGGAGCGGTCAAGACCGCCGCCGTCAATAGTCGTCCTCGTCGACTTCGGCCGGCTCGGGCCGGCGCACCGGCCGCTCGGACGGATCGCGGCCGACCTCGCTCTTCAGCGTCATCAGGTCGATGAAATGGTCCGCCTGGCGGCGCAGATCGTCGGAAATCATCGGCGGCTGTGAAGCCATGGTGGAGACGATCGAGACCTTGCGCCCGCGCCGCTGCAGCGCCTCGACCAGCGTGCGGAAATCGCCGTCGCCGGAAAAGATGACATAGTGGTCGACGACATCGGCAAGTTCCAGCGCATCGACCGTCAGCTCGATGTCCATATTGCCCTTGATCTTGCGGCGGCCGGTCGAGTCGGTGAACTCCTTGGCCGGCTTGGTCACCACCTTGAAGCCGTTATAGTCGAGCCAGTCGATCAGCGGCCGGATCGAGGAATATTCCTGATCCTCGACCAGCGCGGTGTAGTAGTAAGCACGCAGCAGGTAGCCGCGCTTCTGGAAGCTCGACAAAAGCTTGCGGTAGTCGATGTCGAAGCCGAGCGCGCGCGACGTGGCGTAAAGATTGGCTCCGTCGATGAAAAGAGCGATTTTTTCACGAGGGTCGAACATGGAAAATATTCCTTTTCGAAAATAAGCGGCCGTCTAAATGCGCGTGACTATCGGTCGGCTTGAAATAACCGGCTGACCTTCGTCATTCGAGATAACGCCGGTTTTACGGCAATCCAAGGATATGATGCTGCATAGCAAGCAATTGTGATCGGTGCCGTATCGTCGCAGGCGACGCGCGCCCAGACCACGCCTTGGCCGGCCCCGGACTTGACCCGGACCTGGCCCCGGACTGATATTGCCAAAAAGCTTGTATTTTGGCGGCGTTCAGGTTATGGACCGCGCCTGTTTTCCATTAAATCCAGGCATGAAAGGGGCAGCTCATGGCCCGCGTAACCGTTGAAGATTGCATCGACAAGGTCGACAACCGCTTCGAGCTCGTGCTCCTGGCCGGCCACCGTGCCCGTCAGATCAGCCAGGGCGCGCAGATCACCGTTCCTCGCGACAACGACAAGAATCCGGTCATCGCGCTGCGCGAGATCGCCGAAGAGACGCTGTCGCCCGACGATCTCAAGGAAGACCTGATCCACTCGCTGCAGAAGCATGTCGAGGTCGATGAGCCGGAAGCCGATGGCGAGGCGATCGCCGACCAGACCGGTGCCGCCGCTGTGGCTACCGATGCCGACGACACCGAGGACAACATCACCTTCGACCGCATGACCGAGGAAGACCTCCTGGCCGGCATCGAAGGTCTGGTACCGCCGGAAAAAAGCGACGATTATTAATCTTCGCAACGACTGCCGACACTTTCGCGTCGGCGGTTTCGTGGTTATCTATGACATGCGCCGTACGCCAGTGCGGCGCATGATTCATTTCAGCACTGCGAGATCCCGCCCATGATGCGTCAGTATGAGCTTGTCGAGCGCGTCCAGCGCTACAAGCCTGACGTCAACGAGGCGCTGCTCAACAAGGCCTATGTCTACGCCATGCAGAAGCATGGCCACCAGAAGCGTGCCTCCGGCGACCCTTATTTCTCGCATCCGCTCGAAGTCGCCGCCATCCTCACCGAAATGCACATGGATGAGGCGACCATCGCGGTTGCGCTGCTGCACGACACGATCGAGGACACCACGGCGACCAGGGCCGAGATCGACGAGCTGTTCGGTCCGGAAATGGGCAAGCTGGTCGAAGGCCTGACCAAGCTGAAGAAACTCGACCTCGTCTCCAAGAAGGCCGAGCAGGCGGAAAACCTGCGCAAGCTCTTGCTGGCGATCTCGGAAGACGTTCGCGTGCTGCTGGTCAAGCTTGCCGACCGCTTGCACAACATGCGCACGCTCGACCATGTGCCTGAAGCCAAGCGCCTGCGCATCGCCGAGGAAACGATGGATATCTATGCGCCGCTGGCCGGGCGCATGGGCATGCAAGGCATGCGCGAGGAACTCGAGGAGATCGCCTTCCGCTTCATCAATCCGGAAGCCTACCGCGCTGTCACCGCGCGGCTCGCCGAAATCTTCGAGCGCAACAAGGATGTGCTGTCCGAGATCGAGAAGGCGCTGTCCGCGCTGTTCGAGAAATATGCGATCAAGGCCGAGGTCAAGAGCCGCCAGAAGAAGCCGTGGTCGGTGTTCCGCAAGATGGAAGCCAAGGCGCTGTCCTTCGAGCAACTGTCCGACATTTTCGGCTTTCGCGTCGTCGTCGATACCGTCGAGGACTGCTACCGGGCGCTCGGCGCCATCCATACGACATGGTCGATGGTGCCAGGCCGCTTCAAGGACTACATCTCGACGCCGAAGCAGAACGACTACCGTTCGATCCACACCACCATCGTCGGGCCGTCGCGCCAGCGCGTCGAGCTGCAGATCCGCACCTACCAGATGAACAAGATCGCCGAATATGGCGTTGCCGCGCATTCGATCTACAAGGACAGCGGCGGCAAGGTGAACGGCACCGCCCATGCGATCTCGAAGGAGACCAACGCCTATGCCTGGCTGCGGCGCACCATCGAGCAGCTTGCCGAAGGCGACAATCCCGAGGACTTCCTCGAAAACACCAAGCTGGAACTGTTCCAAGACCAGGTATTCTGCTTCACGCCCAAGGGCATGCTGATCGCGCTGCCGCGCGGCGCCACGCCGATCGATTTCGCCTACGCCGTGCACACCGATGTTGGCGACACCTGCGTCGGTGCCAAGGTAAACGGCCGCATCATGCCGCTGATGACCGAACTGAAGAATGGCGACGAGGTCGAGATCATCCGTTCCAAGGCGCAGGTGCCGCCGGCGGCGTGGGAATCGGTCGTCGTCACCGGCAAGGCGCGCTCGGCGATCCGCCGCGCCACCAAGAATGCCATCCGCAAGCAATATTCGGGTCTCGGCATCCGCATACTGGAACGCGCCTTCGAGCGGTCCGGGAAGACCTTTACCAAGGAGAGCCTGAAGTCGGTGCTGCATCGGCTGGCGCGCAAGGACATCGAGGATGTGCTGGCTTCGGTCGGCCGCGGCGAACTTGCTTCCACCGATGTCATGAAAGCGGTGTTTCCCGACTACAAGGACGAGCGCGTCACGCTGGCCGCGCCCAAGCAGCGCGAGGAGGGCTGGTCGAAGATCCGCAACGCCGCCGGAATGCTGTTCCAGATTCCGGGACGCGCGGCACGCAAGGATAAGGACCAGCCAAGGGACGGCGCCGTGCCGATCCGTGGCGTGCGCGGCGACCTGCCGGTGCGCTTCGCGCCGGAAGGTGCTGTGCCCGGCGACCGCATCGTCGGCATCGTGCAGCCGGGAACCGGCATCACGATCTATCCGATCCAGTCGCCGGCGCTGCAGGCTTTCGACGACCAGCCCGAACGATGGATCGACGTGCGCTGGGACATAGACGAGCGCACCAAGGAGCGGTTTCCGGCGCGCGTCTCGGTCACCGCCATCAACGCGCCGGGCTCGCTGGCCGACATCGCGCAGGTCGTTGCATCCAACGATGCCAACATCCATACATTGTCGATGGTGCGCACCGCGCCTGATTTCACTGAAATGCTGATTGATCTCGAAGTCTGGGATCTGAAGCACCTGAACCGGCTGCTGTCGCAGCTCAAGGACAATTCGAGCGTCAGCGATGCAAGGCGCGTGAACGGCTAAAAATCACTAGCGTGCTGGAGACAAGCGTGTTGGAGACAGGGCAGAGATGAACACCGACGAAGTGCTGGGCATTTTCCGTGAAGCCGGTGCCGTTTTGGAAGGGCATTTCATCCTGACGTCGGGTTTGCGAAGCCCGGTCTTCCTGCAGAAAGCACGGGTCTTCATGCATGCCGACAAGACCGAGCGCCTGTGCAAGGCGCTGGCCGAAAAGATCCGCGCAGCTGTGTCCGGCAAGATCGACTATGTCGTCGGCCCGGCGATCGGCGGGCTGATCCCGGCCTACGAGACTTCGCGCCATCTTGGCGCACCGGCGATCTGGGTCGAGCGGGAAGGGGGCGAGTTCAGGCTCCGCCGCTTCGAGATCGCCAAGGGTTCGCGCGTCGTCATCGTCGAGGACATCGTCACCACCGGACTGTCGATCCGCGAGACCATCGATTGCCTGCGCGCGCTTGGCGCCGAGGTCGTTGCCGCCGCCTGCATCATCGACCGCTCGGCCGGCAAGACCGATGTCGGCGTGCCGTTGATAGCGCTCGCCGAATATGAGGTTCCGGCCTATCCAGCCGATAGCCTGCCGCCCGAGCTCGCCGCCATTCCGGCGATCAAGCCGGGCAGCCGCAACATATAACGGAGGCGCTGCCGTGATCGCCGGCATCGATCATTTCGTGCTGACGGTTCGCTCCGTCGATGACACCTGCGCCTTTTATCAGCGCGTGCTCGGGTTCAGGCGTCTCGACACACCGAACCTGCCGACGGCACTGCTTTTCGGAACGCAGAAGATCAACGTGCATGAGGTAGGGCGCACCTTCGAGCCCAAGGCGAAAGCGCCGACTCCGGGCACCGCAGATTTCTGCCTGGTCGCCGCCCGTCCGCTCGCCGAGATATGCGCCAGTCTGGAGGCCAATGGCGTTGCCGTCGAAGTCGGGCCGGTCGAGCGGATCGGCGCCCGTGGCCCGATGATGTCGGTCTATTTCCGCGACCCGGACGGCAACCTCGTCGAGGTCAGCGACTATGGGCTGTAGATAGCTTGCGGGTTGCTGCTGATCTCCGCGCCGAACTCGCCTCCTCAAATCCGCCGCGATTGTACTGTGTTCGAAACGGCGAAACGCCGGCGCCGCAAGGTCGCTGCAAGCGGGCGCCCGACGAGTTCCGGTTGTTCTGCGGCCGGCGTATCGCTATATCAAGGTCGTTGTTGCCTTTCGACGGCCGCAAAGCGCAAGATGTGGCTGTCACGCCCGGCCCGGGATGGTCAGAGCGGCAGCTTTGGATATCAGGACAGGAACAGAGTGCTTTTTCGACGCCGCAATCCTGATGGTTTTCTCGAGCGGGTGCGTACCTATCTGTGGCCACGCCGCTCTTTCTCGCGTTCGCTGCGATACTTTTCCAAGCGCATCCTGCGGCTGAAGGCCACTCCGCACGCCGTGGCCGCCGGTGTCGCGGCGGGCGTGTTCGCATCATTCTTTCCGCTCGGCTTTCACTTCATCATCGCCTTTGCCGTCTCTTGGCTAATCGCCGGGAATCTGGTCGCGGCAGCGCTCGGCACGGTTGTCGGCAATCCGCTGACCTTCCCGCTGCTGTGGGGCGCGTCGTGGGAGACCGGCAAGCTGGTCCTGCACGAGCGCCTGCCGGCGCATGGGCCGCCCGCGCATCTCGGCGAGATGCTGCACAATCTTTCGTTTTCGCAATTGTGGGGACCGGTGCTGAAACCGATGACCGTCGGCGCCGTGCCGCTTGGCCTGATCTTCGGCCTCTTGTTCTACGGCATCACGCGCTGGGGCATGGCCACCTTCCGCGAACAGCGGCGCATGCGCCTGGCGGACAGAGCTGGAACGGCCGGACGGGAAGTTCCTGCCGAATGATCATTGGCATCGGCAGCGACCTGATCGATATCAGACGCATCGAAAAATCGCTGGAGCGCCATGGCCAGCGCTTCATTCAGCGCATCTACACCGAGGTCGAACAGGTCCGCTCCGAAAGTCGCGGCGCCCGCGCCGCCTCCTATGCCAAGCGTTTCGCCGCCAAGGAAGCCTGCGCCAAGGCGCTGGGCACCGGTATGGCGCAAGGTGTTTTCTGGCGCGATATGGGCGTCGTCAACCTGGCCAGTGGCAAGCCGACCATGGCACTGACCGGCGGGGCGGCGGCGCAACTGGACAAAATCCTGCCTGAACGGCACAGGGCGGCAATCCATCTCACCATCACCGACGACTTTCCGCTTGCTCAAGCCTTTGTGATCATCGAGGCGTTGCCCGTCGAAGAAGCGCCATATTGATTGCATCTGACCACCGGCATGACGTTGCCCAGCGCGCGCCGAGCCCCTATACCAACCAACGCATAATCGAGGACGACATGAGCGTGGCTGAAAAATCCCAGAAGAAATCCGGCGGGCTTGGCGAAACCGTCAGCGTCATCGTCCAGGCGCTTTTGCTCGCTCTGGTCATCCGCACGCTCCTTTTTCAGCCATTTTCTATCCCGTCCGGGTCGATGCGGCCGACCTTGCTCGAAGGCGACTATCTCTTCGTCACCAAATGGTCCTATGGCTTCTCCCGCTATTCGCTGCCGTTCGGGCCGGACCTCTTTTCGGGCCGCATCTGGGGCGCCGAGCCGAAGCGCGGCGACGTGGCGGTGTTCAAGTTCCCGCCGGACCCCTCCGTCGACTACATCAAGCGCGTCGTCGGCCTGCCGGGGGACAAGATCCAGGTCAAGGACGGCCAGCTCTTCATCAACGGCGTTGGCGTGCCGCGCCAGAAGGTCGGGCAGATCGACAATCGCGACATCACCGAGGAGAGCGGGCCGGTCGACGTCTATCGTGAGACTTTGCCGAACGGCGTCAGCTATGACACGCTCGACCTGACGCCGAACTCGATCGGCGACAACACCCGCGAATTCGACGTGCCGCCCGGCCACTATTTTATGATGGGCGACAACAGGGACAATTCCTCGGACAGCCGCTTCACCGTCGGTTTTGTGCCCGACGAGAACCTGGTCGGCCGCGCCAACCTCATCTTCTTCTCGATCGGTGGCAGCGCCAGCCCGCTCGAAATCTGGAAATGGCCGTCGCTGATGCGCGCGTCGCGCCTGCTCCATTTCGTCAATTAGGATCATGGCCGCGACAAAACGGTTGACCGCGGACGCGCTCGCCAAAGCGCTCATGGAGCGCACAGGCCACGCCTTTGCCGACCACCAGCGCTTGCAGCGTGCGCTGACCCATGCCAGCGCCCGCAGCAGCCATGCCGGCATCGACTATGAGCGTTTCGAATTCCTGGGTGACCGCGTCCTCGGCCTGGTCGTCGCCGACATGCTGCTGGCGGCGTATCCGGACGCTGCCGAGGGTGAGCTTTCGCTCAGGCTCAATGCGCTGGTCAATGCCGAGGCGCTGGCGGAGATCGCCGAGGAGATCGGCCTGCCGGAGCTGATCCGTGCCGGCTCGGACGTGCGCGGCCTCGACGGACGCAAGCGCGTCAATCTACGCGCCGATGCGCTGGAATCGCTGATCGCCGTGCTCTATCTCGACGGCGGGCTGGAGGCAGCCAGCGCCTTCATCCACAAATACTGGCGGCCGCGCTCGCAGGCCATCGGTGCCGCCCGCCGCGATGCCAAGACCGAACTGCAGGAATGGGCGCATCAGGCGGCAGGCGCCGTGCCGGTCTACATAATTGACAGCCGCGAGGGACCGGACCACGATCCGCTGTTCACCATCAGCGTCAAGGTCGGCGCCTATCCGCCGGCGACCGGCAGTGGGCGCTCCAAGCGCGAGGCCGAGCAGGCCGCCGCCACCGCACTGCTGTTGCGCGAAGGCATCTGGCTAAATAAGGGGAGCGCGGCATGACCGCCACCGACGACGTCCCGCCGGCAACAGAAGCCGCCGTCACACACTCCGGCTTCGTCGCGCTGATCGGCGCGCCCAATGCGGGAAAATCGACGCTGGTCAACCAGCTGGTCGGCGCCAAGGTGTCGATCGTCACCCACAAGGTGCAGACGACGCGCGCCATCGTGCGCGGCATCGCCATCCACAACAACGCACAGATAGTTTTCGTCGACACGCCGGGCATTTTCAAGCCGAAGCGGCGATTGGACACGGCAATGGTGACGACCGCCTGGGGCGGCGCCAAGGACGCCGATATCGTGCTGTTGCTGATCGACGCCGAGCGCGGCATCAGGGGCGACGCCGACGCCATCCTCGAACGGCTGAAGGATGTCCGCCAGCCGATGGTGCTGATCCTCAACAAGGTCGACCGGGTCAAGCCCGAGGCGCTGCTGGCCCTGTCCGCGGCAGCCAACGAAAAGGTGCCCTTCAAGCGCACCTTCATGGTCTCGGCGCTAACTGGGTCGGGCTGCAAGGACCTGCTCGACTATCTCTCGGAAACCCTGCCTGCCGGCCCCTGGTATTACCCGGAAGACCAGATCTCCGATCTGCCGATGCGACAGCTGGCGGCCGAGATCACCCGCGAAAAGCTCTATCTCAGGCTGCATCAGGAACTGCCCTATTCTTCCCACATCGAAACCGAGAAATGGGAAGAGAAGAAGGACGGCTCGGTGCGCATCGACCAGACCATCTATGTCGAGCGTGACAGCCAGAAGAAGATCGTCCTCGGCCACAAGGGCGAGACGATCCGTGCCATCGGCCAGGCGGCACGCATGGAGATATCAGGTATCCTCGAACAGAAGGTGCACCTTTTCCTGTTCGTCAAGGTGCGCGAGAACTGGGGCGACGACCCCGAGCGCTACCGCGAGATGGGGCTGGAGTTTCCGCATTAGAGCATGTTCCCGAAAAGTGGGAACCGGTTTTCGAAAAAGATCATGCTCAAGCAAGAAGTCACTATCGACACAGCTCTGGTGAGCCGGCTGGTCGCCACCCAATTTCCCCGCTGGAAGGATCTTGCCGTCAGGCCGGTTGCATCAGGCGGATGGGACAACAGGACCTTTCATCTCGGAGACGATATGCTCGTGAGGCTGCCGAGCGCGGCGGCCTATTCCTTGCAAGTGGAAAAGGAACATCGCTGGTTGCCACGGCTTGCGCCTCTTCTGCCGCTGCCTGTCCCGGTTCCCCTGGCGATGGGAACCCCGGCCGACAACTATCCCTGGCATTGGTCCGTCTACCGCTGGATCGAAGGCCGCAATTCGCGGCCAGCCTGGCCCAGTTCCTGGTCGCCCTGCAACGGATCGATCCCGCCGGCGGACCGGCGCCAGGGCAGCACAACTTTTTTCGAGGCGGACCACTGAGCGTCTATGACGGTGAAACCCGGCAAGCCATTGCAGCCCTCGGCGGCAAGATTGACATACGTGCCGCGAGCACGGTGTGGGAAGCGGCGCTTGCCGCGACTTGGCACGGCGCGCCCGTCTGGTTCCACGGTGACGTCAGTTGGGGAAACCTGTTGGTCAGGCAAGGCAGCTTGAGCGCCGTGATCGACTTCGGGACTTCCGGCGTGGGCGATCCCTCGTGCGATTTGGCGATTGCGTGGACACTCTTCGAAGGGAAAAGCCGAGAGGTGTTTCGCGCGGGTCTTCAGGCCGATGAGGCAACCTGGGCGCGAGGCCGTGGTTGGGCGCTATGGAAAGCGCTGATCACGGTCGCTGGACATATAGACATCAATCCAGTCGAAGTTGAAAAGTCGCGACGCGTGATCGATGAAGTGCTTGCCGACCACCAGCGCGCGGACGGCTGAAAGCCTAATCTTGATTTCGCCACCGAAGCGGTGACAAGCTCCGTTCATGGAATGGCGCGACGAGGGAATCATTCTCGGCACCCGCAAGCATGGCGAAACCAGTGCCATTCTTGAGGTCATGACGCGTGCGCATGGCCGCCACCTCGGCCTCGTGCGCGGTGGCCGCTCGCGCAAGCAACAGCCCGTTCTGCAGCCCGGCAACCGTGTCGACCTTTTGTGGCGGGCGCGGCTTGACGAGCATCTCGGCACCTTCCAGGCCGAGGCCATCGAGATGAATGCCGCCCGTCTCATCGACAGCGCCGTCGCCATCTATGGGCTGCAGACCATGGCCGCGCATCTGCGCCTATTGCCCGAGCGCGACGCCCATGGCGGCCTCTACGAGACGCTGGCCGTGATGATCGCCCACCTCGACGATGCGGATGTCGCCGGCGAGCTGGTGGCGCGCTTCGAGCTGCTGGTTCTCGACGAGCTCGGTTTCGGCCTCGATCTCAGCCAGTGTGCCGCGACCGGCACCAGGCAGAACCTTGCCTATGTCTCGCCGAAATCCGGGCGTGCCGTGTCGCGCGCGGCAGGCGCGCCATGGCGCGATAAGATGCTGGTGCTCCCCGCCTTCCTGCAGCGCGGCTCCGGCCTGCGCGCCGATCCGGCGGCGATCGAGGACGCCTTCCGACTGACCGGCTTCTTTTTTTCCCGCCATGTCTACGAGCCGCGCGGCATAGAGGCTCCCGGCGCCCGCGCCGGCTTCCTCGCCGCCTTGCGCAAGCACCACGCGCCCGGCAAGACCCTGATCGAAGAACCCGCCGCCGGAGAAATCACCAGATGAGCGAAGTGGAGCTCTATCCCGGCCGGGTCTCGCCGCTCGGCCTCGGCACCATTCCGCACGGCGACATTCTCGAGTATACCGGCCTGGAATTGCTCCAGCGCATCATCGACAACAAATACCCGGCGCCGCCGATTTCCTTCCAGCTCAGTTTCGACCTGACCGAAGTGTCGGAAGGACGTGCGGTGTTCCGCGGCATGCCGAACGAGCGCTATCTCAACCCGCTGGGTGGGGTGCATGGCGGCTGGGCCGCGACGCTGCTGGATTCGGCTCTTGCCTGTGCGGTGCAAACGCTGCTCGACAAGGGCGAGGCCTATACGACGGCGGAGTTCAAGGTGAACCTGACACGGCCGATCACGCCGAGGACCGGCGAAGTGGTGTGCGAGGGCAGGGTGGTGCACAAGGGCCGCACCCTAGCGGTCTCGGAAGCGACGCTGAAGGATGCCAACGGCAAGCTGCTGGCTTTCGGCACCGAAACATGCTCGATCTTTCCGGCCGCCAATCTGGCGGCGCGCTGACCCGGCCGGCCGTCTGGCCGCCGCATTTGTCAGTAATTACTGGCCTGGTTTGGGGGAACCGCCATGTTCGAAAGCCTGATCGGCCTAGTCGCGATCATCGCGCTGTTCGTCATTATCTCGCGCCAGCAGAGCCGCATCGGCCTGATCGAGCGCGAGCTTGGTGCGCTGCGCAGCCTCGTGCTTTCGGGCGCGCATGTGGCCCCGCCGCAGCCCAAGCCGGTAGAACAGGCCGCAAACGACAGCAAGCCAGCGGGCGCGGCAGTTGCGGCAGTGACCGACATTGCCCCGCCATCGGCGGGCGAGGCTGAGGGAAAGCCGTCCACAGAGGTTGAAGCCGGCGAGACTGCATCCGGACCGTGGGCTGCGGGCGAAGCGGCGCCGGCTGGATCTGCACCTGCGCAACCGGCCGCAGCGACGGCGAAAGCGGCTCAAAAACCCGACATTGAAACGGCGCTCGGCACCCGCTGGGCAGTCTGGGTCGGCGGCATCGCGCTGGCGCTGGGTGGCTTGTTCCTGATCCGCTACACCATTGAGGCGGGTATCTTCGGTCCCGGCGTGCGGCTGAGCATGGCAGCAATGCTCGGGCTGGTGCTGGTTGCCGTCGGCGAGTTCATCCGCCGTACCGGCTTCAGGGTGCCGGTGCAGGGCGTCGCCGGCGCCTACATTCCGGCGATCCTGACAGCGGCCGGTGCTTTCATCCTGTTCGGCACGGTTTATGCCGCGCATGGCGTTTACGGCTTCATCGGGCCGGCGCTTGCTTTCACGCTGCTCGGCGCCATCGGTGTGGCGACCATCGCAGCCGCCCTCATCCACGGCCAGGCGCTGGCCGGCATCGGCCTGCTCGGCGCGGTGGTGACGCCGATGTTGGTCGCTTCGCAGGCGCCCAATCCCTGGGCGCTGTTCGGCTATCTCGCGATCGTGCTAGCCGCCACCAGCGTCATCGCCCGCCTGCGCGACTGGAAATTGTTGATGGCGGCAGCGTTCGTCGGCACTGGCCTCTGGACCGTTCTCTACATGACCGATGCGCCGGGCGCCAACCTGCCTGTCATCCTCTTTATCAATGCGGTGACCTTGGCCGTGCTTGCCTTCGTCTGGCTCGGCCGTCGCGGTGGCGAAGCTGAACCCGCGGGGGGCTTCGACTGGCCGTCGATCGCACCGGGCTTCTTCGTCGGCCTTTCGGCGATGGCGCTGTTCGTCGACCCGGCATACGCTGCCAGCGATGCTCTGCCGGGAGCAGCCCTTATCACAGCCCTGGTCGCGGTGGCGCTCTATAGGCCGCTGGCGCTGGCGCTTCTGCATGCCGCAGGGCTGGCGACGGTGCTGGTCTATCTCGGCATCATTCCGCCAACCTCGATTGCTTCAGACCTTTCCGGCGGCCTGGGTGTCGATGGTCTGACGGCGGCAATATCCGATACGCTGATGCTCAGGATCGGCATCGCACTCGGGCTTGTCTTCATCGGTGCCGGCTTCTGGGCGGCGCGCAGATTTGCAGCATCGGCTCACATCCGCGCCGCCTCATGGGCGGCATGGGGCGTTATCGCACCGCTGGTCATTTTGTTGGCGCTCTGGTTCACTTTCGGCAATCTCGACCGCGATCTTGCCTACGCGGCGGTAGCAGCCCTTCTGGTCGTGGTCTTCGCCGTCGGCGGCGAGTGGATCGCGCGCGGTGAAGAGCCGCCGCTGCAGGGCGGGGCGGCCGTCTCGTTCGCGCTTGGCGGAGCAGCAGTCGCCGCCTTGCTGATGCTCTACATGGCCTTCGGATCCGGCTGGACCACCATCCTTCTGGGTGCCGCGGCCATCTTGCCGGCACTGGCCACCCGCTGGCGCGCCTATCCGGTGCTCGGCTGGATTTCGGTTGGCGCGGTCATCGCGGTGCTCGGCCGTGTCGCCTTCGATCCGACAATCGTCGGCGCCGAATTCCTGTCGACGACGCCGGTGTTCAACTGGCTGCTGCCGGGATACGGCGTGCCGGCGCTCGCCTTCGGCTTTGCCGCCTGGCAACTCGCTCGCACCACCAATGGCCAGCCGCGCCTTGCCATGGAAGCGGGCGCCGCGCTGTTTGCGCTGCTCACAGTTGCCATTCTGGTGCGCCATGCCATGCATGGCGGCGTCATCGACACAGGGGCTGCGACGCTCGCCGAACAGGCGATCTACACGTTGATCGCCATCGGCGCCGGCGCCATCCTGGTCGCCATCGACATGCGCTCGCCAAGCTCGGTGCTGCGCTATGGTTCGCTTGCCGCGGGCGTGGTCTCGGTCGCCTTCATCGTCGTCCAGCATTTCCTGGCGCTGAACCCGCTGTTCACTGACGAATCGACCGGCCGAATCCCTGTGTTCAACCTCCTGTTCCTCGCCTATCTCTTGCCGGCGTTCGCTGCCGGTGGCCTCGCGCTCTATACCAGAGACAAGCGGCCGAAATGGTACGCCGCGATGCTGGCTCTGGTGGCGGCTCTGCTTGCATTCACCTATGCGACGCTGTCGGTGAGGCGACTGTTCAAGGGCGAGTTCATCGGCCTGTGGAGCGGCCTCGGCCAGCTCGAAACCTACACCTATTCCGCACTGTGGCTGATCATCGGCGTGGCGCTGCTCACCGCCGGCGTCTGGCTGAAGTCGCAGGTGCTGCGCGTCGCGTCGGCCGCGCTGATCTCGGTCGCCGTGCTGAAAGTCTTCCTCTTCGACATGTCGGAGCTCGAAGGCGTGCTGAGGGCGCTGTCCTTTATCGGCCTCGGCGCGGTCCTGATCGGTATCGGCCTGTTCTACCAGCGGCTGCTGACGCGCGCGGCCAAATCCGAACCCGGATAGTATTCAGGCAAGATCGGTCTGCAAGAAACCATTGCCCTTGTAGAGCAGGGGTACCCGGTAGGCCTTGGCACATGCATAGCTGAAGCAGTCGCCGAAGTTCAGCTTGGCGGGATGGCCGACATATCGACCGTAGTCGCGGGCGGCTTTGACTGCGAGTTCGCGAATGGCGGTATCCAGCGGAACTTCCACGGCCTTGAGTTCGGCCAGGAAGCCAATGACAATCGTTTGGCATTGATCGATCAGAGCAGGCGGTGTCGGAGCTTGATCGCCACTTTCAGCTACAGATTTTCTGCGGGCTATCCCCAGGATCGCTTCAAACGCGGAACTCGGCGAGAAATAAAGCGTCTCGGCGGTTTCAATCCTTCTCAGCAGACGATCCGCATCTGCCTCTCTCAAAATCAGCGCAATAATGACGGAAGCATCAAGAAACATCGGGTTCCCCCCAAGCCTCGTCCATGAATTTCTTCATATCGAAGGTGGGGTCATCGGGACCAAGTGCGCTCGCGGCATCCTGATATTTTTTGATACGCTCTCTCAGCGGAAGGACAGAGTTCGCTCGTTCAAGCTCGCGCTTGAGAGCGATCCGCACTGCTTCAGTCTTCGTGGGAGCCCTGATGGCGGACTGTAACTGACGAGCCAGGGCGTCGACCTCGTTATCGCGGATGTACAGAGACATATCGATTTCTCCGAACGTATATTCCAAGTCGAATATACCAAATATATGACTTTGAATATACGTCCTTTAGGGTGTGTTCTCAACCTCAGGCTTCTCATTCATGGCGTGCGGCGCCTTAACAGGTGGCCCTAGCCCGGCCGGGAATAAACCGGTCCGCGCCAGCGTTATTGCATTGCTTGGGTGACCGGGGCGGCGGACCGCTTCGCGCCGGCCACTTGCGCCGCGCCGTGAAGGCGCGTTCAATCGGGATGAACAAGGCACCTCAGAACCAGCGGTCATGGACGCAAAGAAGGCAGCAATCCTTGGCGAAATACCGCGTCTGCGCCGTTATGCGCGCTCTCTGTTGCGCGACCGCGATTCCGCCGACGATCTGGTTCAGGACTGTCTCGAACGGGCGCTTGTGCGGCTCGACAATTGGCAGACTGGAGAAAGCCCCAGGAGGTGGCTGTTTACGATCATGCATCATTTGTTCATCGACCAGATGCGCAAGGTGAACCGGCGCGGCGAGGGAGCGATGCTGCCGCTGGAAGCGGGCGAGGCGCAGGCAGCACCTGCCGAGCAGGTGGAGAGCATCGCGTCACGCGAGATTATCGACGCATTGCAGGCGATCAGCCCCGACCGGCGCGCAGCACTCGTCATGGTCGCCATCGAAGGCTTTTCCTATGCCGAGGCCGCCAACATCCTCGGCGTGCCGGCCGGCACGCTGATGTCGCGCATCGCGCGCGGCCGTGATGAGTTGCGCGGGCTGCTGGATGACGCCGCGCGTCGCCGAGCGATAAGGATCGTCGAGAAATGACCCGGCGCGATTTTTCCGAACGCGACATCCATATGGCCCTCGATGGCGAGTTGCCGGTTGACGAGCACGTGGCTTATGATGCTTGGCTCGATGCCAATCCCGAAATGAAGGCGAGGGGCGCCCGCTATGTCGCCGACCGCGCAGCGCTGCGCGCCGCCTTCGCCGGCGTGCTCGACGAGCCGGTGCCGGCGCGGTTGCAGAAGGTCGTGTTCGGTGAGGCGCCGGTCAAGGCGGCAGTATCGCGCTCGCGCTGGTGGCTTGCGGCCGCCGCAGCCGCGGTGCTGGCCATTGGCGGTGTTGGCGGTTACGTCGCAGGCATCGGCCATTTTGGTCTGGAAGACCCTGCCAAGGACCAACTCGCAGAGCAGGCGATCGCAGCCCATGTCATCTATGCCGCCGAAAAACGGCATGCGGTGGAAGTGCCCGCCAGCGACAAGGATCATCTGCAGACCTGGCTGTCCAATAGGGTCGGCCTGAAGCTGGTCGCACCGGATCTGGCGGCGGAAGGATTCCAGCTCGTCGGTGGCCGGCTGCTGCCTGCAGGCGAGAACAAGGCCGCGATGCTGCTTTATGAAGACGAGAAGGGCGAGCGCATCTCGCTGTTCGTCACGGCTGAATCGGCCGAGAAGGCCAAGGGCACGTATGGGTCGGAAGAAGGCGGCCCCGAGGCGATTTACTGGCTGGACAAGGGCTATGGCTGCGCCGTCGTCGGCTCGCTGCCGCGCGCGCAGATGACTGCGGTGGCGAAGAGCGCCTACAGCCAGCTTCTGGCCGGGCTGGACAGCTGAACCGCGCCTGTTTTCCGAAGCTGGCCCACGGTCGAAACAGCGATCCCGTTCAAGCCCTTGCACTGATCTACAGTGCTACGTGCCCTCATGCGCCGGGCCGAAACTGTCACAATTCGGCCCGAATCGAGGTGCGATAGCGCTTGACGGATGCTGGCGCTTCGGCTGGTGTTATTAACGTTTCGACCAGGGCCTTCTCCACAACCCAATCGAGGTTTTCCGAGCCCGCATGCCTGCCGAGATTCGCACGGCCCGCGCGTCCGACGTCGATGACCTCGCCGTCATCGAGAAGGCTGTTTTTGCGACCGACCGCATTTCCCGCCGCTCCTTTCGCCAGTTGATCGAACGCGAAAGCGCCGAGCTGCTGGTCGCCGAAAACGACGGCCGCGTCGCCGGCTATGCGGTCGTGCTGTTCCGCAAAGGCAGCGGCGTCGCGCGGCTATATTCCATCGCCATCGGCCCTTTTTTTGGCGGGCTCGGCATTGGCCGCATGCTGCTGGCATCGGCGGAAGAGACCGCCTTCAAGCACGACCGCATGATGCTGCGCCTAGAGGTGCGCGAGGACAACAGCCGAGCCATCCGCATCTACGAGCAGAGCGGCTACCGCAAGATCGGCCGCGAACCGGGCTATTACGAGGACGGCGCCACGGCGCTGCGCTACGAAAAGACCTTGCGTGGCGACATTCCGGTCGCCACCAAGGTGCCGTTCTATCAGCAGACCTGCGAATTCACCTGCGGCCCATGCTGCCTGATGATGGCGATGGCCAATTTCGATCCCGGCTTCGTGCCCGATCCGGTCATGGAGATCCGCTTGTGGCGCGAGGCGACGACTGTTTTCATGATGTCGGGGCCGGGCGGCTGCGAGCCGTTCGGTCTCGCCGTTGCCGGTCACGAAAGCGGGCTCTCTGCCGAGATATATGTATCCTTCCATGGCGCGCTGTTCCTGCAGTCGGTGCGCAGCCAAGACAAGCGCCGGGTCATGGAACTGGCGCAGGTCGACTTTCGCCGGCGCGCGGAACGTTACGGCATCCCGGTGAATTACCGTCCATTCGCCATCGACGATATCCGCACCGCGATCGCAGAAGGAAAACTGGTGTTGGTCCTGATCAGCGGCTTCCTGATGTTCGGCAAGAAGGTTCCGCACTGGGTGCTGGCCATCGGCGACGACGGCGACCATATCCTGATCCACGATCCCTGGGTCGAGGACGAGAGACAGGAGACCATCCTTGATGCCGCCAACATTCCCGTGCCTTACGGCATCTTCATGAACATGGCGCAGTTCGGCCGCGACGGATTGCGTGCCGCCATCACCCTCGGAAAGCGCGACAGACAATGACCTGGGTCATCCTTACCGGCAGGCAGAACGATCTCGATCAAGTGGCGACACCGCACAAGATCATCACCAACCGCGATTATCTTGCGCATCCGGCGCTGTTTCGCGGCCAGCGGCCGAAGGTCATCAACCTGTCGAACAATTACGGCTATCAGAGCCGCGGCTACTATGCCTCGCTGCTCGCCGGCTCGCGCGGCCACAAGGTGATCCCGACGGTTGAGACGATGATCGACCTGTCCGAGCGCAAGCTCTACGAGCACGCACTGCCGGAGCTGGAATTGGCGCTCAACAAATGCCGCAAGGATCTGGGCGGCGCCTTTCCGCAAAAGGTCTGCATCTTCTTCGGCATCGGCCCGTCGAAGATATGGGATCGCTTCGCCAAGCTTCTGTTCGACTGGTTCCGAGCGCCGGCGCTGGAGGTCCACGTCACGGACAGCGCCGAATGGGCGTCGATCCGCAAGATCGGCTTCCATCCGCTGGCCAGAATGACCGAGGAGGAAGAGAAGCGCTTCCTTCAGTGCCTTGAGACCTACACCAACCGCGAATGGCGCGACACCAAGGGCCGCACGCCGGCACGCTACACCTTCGCCACGCTGGTCGACCCACATGAGGAACTGCCGCCGTCGGAGATTTCGTCGCTGCGCTATTGGGCCAGGATCGCCGAAAAGATGGGCGTCGAAATCGAGCCGATTACCAAGAAGGATCTGGCCAAGCTCGCCAATTACGACGCACTGTTCATCCGCGAGACCACCTCGATCTCCAACCATACCTACCGTTTCGCCCGCCGCGCCCAGCAGGAGGGTATGCCGGTCATCGACGATCCGCTGTCGATGATCCGCTGCACCAACAAGGTCTATCTCAATGAACTGATGACTTATAACAAGGTGCCGGTGCCGCCCACCGTGATGATCGCGGGCACGTCCGACCTTGAGCTGGCGGCGCAGACGCTGGGTTTCCCGCTGGTGCTGAAGATCCCGGACTCGTCGTTTTCGCGCGGCGTCAAGAAATGCGCCACCTTCGAGGAGCTGAAGACGCTGGCCACCGAATGGCTGGAGGATTCTGACCTTCTGATCGCGCAGAAATTCATTCCGACCGAATATGACTGGCGGGTCGGCGTGCTCGGCGGCCAGCCGCTGTTTGCCGTGCACTATCTGATGGCCAAGAAGCACTGGCAGATCGTCAACCACAAGGCCAATGGCAAGCCCGATCAGGGCGGCATCAAGACCTTCACGCTGAAGGAGGCGCCGGCCCATGTCGTCGAGACGGCGGTGAGGGCGGCGCGGTGTATTGGCGACGGTCTCTATGGCGTCGACCTCAAGGAGACCAACGATGGCGTCTTCGTCATCGAGGTCAACGACAATCCCAACCTCGACCACGGCTGGGAGGACTCTGGCGAAAAAGACGAGGTCTGGGTACGGCTGACGCAGTGGTTCCTGGAGCGGCTCGACCGGCCGGGACGGTAATCATCCGAGTAGGGGACAGATGCTGTTTTTTGTGACCGAGGATTTTCGCGGCTGTGACCGCAAGGAGATCTACCGTCGCTTCCGCGACCAGGGCCGGCCGCATGACCCCCAAAATCGGAATCGATTTTGGGAAAGGATCATGCGCAAAATCAAAGTGCTACAGCGTCCTTTGCGCGTCCAATTGGACGCGCGGCGCT
This sequence comes from Mesorhizobium mediterraneum, assembly GCF_002284565.1. Classification (GTDB taxonomy): domain Bacteria; phylum Pseudomonadota; class Alphaproteobacteria; order Rhizobiales; family Rhizobiaceae; genus Mesorhizobium; species Mesorhizobium mediterraneum. Next base: position 28,624 of record NZ_NPKI01000008.1, read on the forward strand.
GTAGTGCCGGACGCGCTTCTCGTGCACCACAGCTGGATCGCGGCGGATATGAGTCGCTGCTTCCTGCTGGTGGAGGCCGATGACGTCACACTCCTGCAGCGGTGGGTCGTCGAATGGGCGGATCTGGTCGAATTCGAGATCGTTCCCGTTGCGACGAACAAGGACATGGTAGAGGCATTGAGCGGACACCTCTGACCCGGCGGGAACCTCCGGCTCGCCGAGAAATATGTATCGAAGCATTGCGCTGATGGCGGGTGTCTGACGTCGAGCTGATGACTGGCTCGGCCTGTCGCACTCAGCCTGATTGCCTGATCCCTGCGCGCGACTCCAGCAAGCGAGCGATATCCGCCGCCTTCGACGGTATGCCTATCAGGTAACCTTGGGCCTCGACACAGCCTTCCTTTCTCAGGAACTCAAGTTGCGCTTCGGTTTCGACGCCTTCGGCCGTGACGGTCGTTCCAAGCTGCGCACCGAGCCCGATGACCGTGCGCACAATCGCGGCCGTGTCGCGGTTGTCGATGTCGCGGATAAAGGAGCGGTCGATCTTGATCTTGTCGACCGGGAAGCGGCGAAGATAGCCGAGCGACGAATAACCGATGCCGAAATCGTCCAGCGCGATACGGACGCCAAGATCGCGCAACTGCCTGAGCGTCTTGAGCACCGTATCGCTCTCGTCCATCAGCACTGTTTCGGTGATTTCCAGTTCAAGCCGATTGGCCGGCACGCCGGAAAATGCCAGCGCGGAGATGACGCTGCGGGCAAAGGTGCCGCTTTTGATCTGCACAGCCGAGACATTGACCGCGATACGCAGCCCATGCGGCCAGCCCGCCGCAACCGTGCAGGCTTTCCTCAGCGCCCATTCTCCCAGCGGCACGATCAGCCCAATCTCTTCGGCGACCGGAATGAAGTCGTCTGGCGGCACCAAGCCGCGTGCCGGCGAGTGCCACCGCATCAGGGCTTCGGCGCCGACGATTTCGCCGGAGGCGATGTTCATGATGGGTTGGAAATCGAGTTCGAATTCCCGCCGCCGCAGCGCTGCCTCCAGATCGGTTTCGAGCGCGCGTCGTGCCCGCACCATCGCATCCATGCCGGGCTCGAAGAAACGATAGACGTTGCGTCCTTCGCTCTTCGCCCTGTAGAGGGCCATGTCGGCGTTTTTCAGCAGCGTGTCCGCATCCCTGCCGTCATCGGGGGAAAGGGCGATGCCCACGCTGATGCCGACATGCATGTCGCGGCTTTTGTCGCGAAAGGGTTTTCCGATGATGTCGACGATGCGTTTTGCCAGTTTTTCCGCATCGCCAGCACCTTTGGGATTGAACTGGATGATGACGAACTCGTCGCCTCCGAAACGAGCGACCACATCCGTTTCGTTGCGTAGGCAACGTTGCAGCCGCTCGGCCACGCATTTCAGCAGCCAGTCGCCCGCCGGGTGCCCCCAGGTGTCGTTGACGGCCTTGAAGCGGTCGAGGTCCAGAGAGAATATCGCCAGGTCCGTGGCCTCGCCCAAGGCCTGGTCGAGCCGTTCGCGGAACATCGAGCGATTGGGCAGGTTGGTCAGAGTGTCGTGATGCGCAAGGTGGGTCATGCGCTCTTCGACGCGCCTGCGCTCGGTGACGTCGTCGAACGTTGCGACCCAGCCGCCGCCACTCATCGGCTGCCGTACCACCAAAAGGGTCCTGCCATCGGCAAGATGGCGGTAGGTCGACCGCATTTCCCCGGCTTGAAGGCAGGCTGCGGTTTTCGAGATTTCGCCGTCGATATCGATTTCTGCATAGATACCCAGGCGGGCGAGCTGCTCGAGCGCGTCGCGGTGGCTCATGCCAAGCGGAAAATCGGCCGGCGTCACGTGGTAGAGTTCCAGGAAACGTTCGTTGCGGACGATCAGCCTGCCGTCGGCGTCATACATCAAAAGGCCTTGCGACATGTTGGCCAGTGCTGCGTCGAAGCGGCGGTGCTGCTCCTTCAGCTCCTGCTCGGCACGCCGTTGCTCGGTAATGTCCTCATAGATCGACACCCAGCCACCCGAAGCCAGCGGCCGGTGCGAGATGTTGATAATGCGGCCATCCGACAGCGTTTCCTCGTAGGTCGAGGGTTTCGCCCGGTCGATGTAGGGCTTGCGGATGGCGTAGAGTTCTTCGGCGCTGTGCGAGGCGACACCGATGTCGACGCTGTGCTGAAGGATGTCGAAAAACCGGATGCCGGGCTGCACGATCTCGGCGTTGAGGCAGAAGATGCTGATATAATTGCCGTTGCAGATGATCATGCGCTCGTCGGCATCGAACATGCACAAGCCATGCGACATGTTCTCGACGGCGGCCGAAAAACGATCATTCTGCTTACGCAGTTCGTCCTCTATCCGCGGCAGGCCTACGCCTTCGGCCCTCCGTCCGCGGACGGGCGAACCAGCCTTGACATGAGCGACGGACATGAGGCGTGCCTGCAGACCGTGATCGAACAAGGCACTGTTATCCCTTCCGGTTAATTTACCGTTTTTCAGTCGGCGGGCTGCACCGTTTGGCGCCGTGATTTCTCGATGGTCGCATACCGTTTGAGGAACGCGTCTTGCGCCCAGGTCACCGAACGCGGGGTGAAATCGAAGCGGTCGGCATTGAACCCGCGCGGCCGGCCGAAGAATTCGGTCGCCTCGGCGGTCGAAAAGCCGGCAAGCATTGTCGCCTCGAAATAGGCGGCGATCTGGTCGGCGCGCTTGATCTCCTTGCGCAGCTCTGCATCTGGTTCGACCGGCAGCGAAAAGCGCAGGTGGATGGCGCGCTGCAGCCTCAGTTCGCACTCCTTGTAGCTGCCGCCCATCACCGATTTGAACGGTGAGATCATGTCGCCGATGACATATTCCGGCGCGTCGTGCAGCAAAGCCGCCAGCCGCGCATCGGGCGGAGCGTCCGGCACCAGCTCGCTGAAAAGCGCCTCGACCAGCAGCGAATGCTGGGCGACGGAAAAGGCGTGGTCGCCGCTGGTCTGGCCGTTCCAGCGGGCGACGCGCGCAAGCCCATGGGCGATGTCCGAAATCTCGATGTCGAGCGGCGAGGGGTCGAGCAGATCGAGCCGCCGGCCCGACAGCATGCGCTGCCAGGCGCGCGGCGGCGCGCCGGGACGATCGGCCGCCATCAGGCCCCCTCCGTGCCGACGGGTTCCTGCGGGCCAGCAGTTTCCGGCGGAAAAGTGAACTTCGCCCAGGCGGGGATGGTGAGCGACACAGGGACATCATCCGCCATGATCGGCTGGCCGGCGTCGAGCGCTGCCTTGACGCGGTCGATACGGGCTACGGCGAGGCCTGTCTTGCCGGCGGTGGTGCCAAGCGTGCCGATCGGTCGCCCGGCAACGGTCAGTTCGGTGCCAGGAGCGGGCAGGGGCCGTTCTGCCCTGGCGATCAGCACCCGCCGTCTGGCAGTGCCGCGATGCTGCATGCGCGAGACCACCTCCTGGCCGACATAGCAGCCCTTCCTGAAGCCGACGCCGCCGGTCTCGTCGAGCAGCACATCGTGCGGGAAGGCATCGCCGAGCTGGTAGTCGCTGCCGCTCTCGGCGATGCCATGGGTAATACGCAAGCCCTGCCATGCGGCGAGGTCGCCGTCGTCTGCACCGCTCCCATAGAAGCGGCTGACGGCCACATCGCTGAAGCGCGCATCGGCAACCCTGGTTGAATCAAATTGTAAAGCGGTTGAATCAATGCCCCAGGCAACAGCGACAAGCCCTTGGTCGGCCTTGGCAATTTCGACCTTGGCGCGCAATTTGTAGAGCATCAGCCGGCGCACAAAATCGTCGGCGACATCGGCGCGACATTCGAGGTGGAAGGCATTGTCGCCGGCGCGCGAGATCAGGAAATCGAACAGGATCTTACCTTGCGGCGTCAAAAGCGCGCCTGGCTTTGCCTGGCCGGAAGCAAGCGTATCGAGATCGGTGGTGAGGATGTTCTGCAAAAAATGCTCGGCATCCGGGCCTGACACCGAAATGAGCGCACGGTCTCTAAGCAGGGAAAAGGGCATGGGCTGGAAAAAACCTGATCTTGCAAAACGGTCGGCCTTTACGTAAGCCGGCGACACTCCCCCCGCAAGAGACCGGATCGGCATGGCCACGACCTACGACCTCATCCTGACAGGCGGTATCGTGGTCAACCACGATGGCGAGGGTCGGCGCGACATCGGCATCAACGGCGGGCGCATCGCGGCAATGGGCAATCTCGGCCAGGCGTCGGCAGGCGAGACCATCGACTGCCGCGGCCTGCACGTCCTGCCGGGCGTCATCGACAGCCAGGTACATTTTCGCGAACCGGGGCTGGAGCACAAGGAGGACCTGGAGAGCGGCTCGCGCGCGGCGGTGCTCGGCGGCGTCACTGCTGTGTTCGAGATGCCCAACACCAACCCGCTGACCACCAGCGAGGCAGCCCTTGCCGACAAGGTGCGGCGCGCCACCGGCCGCATGCATTGCGACTTTGCCTTCTGGGTCGGCGGCACCCGCGAGAATGCGAGGGATGCCGGCGAGCTCGAGCGGCTGCCGGGCGCGGCCGGGATAAAAGTTTTCATGGGCTCGTCCACGGGCGACCTGTTGGTCGAGGACGATGAGGGCGTCGCCTCGATCCTGAGGAACACGCGCCGTCGCGCCGCTTTCCATTCCGAGGACGAATTCCGGCTGCGCGAGCGGCTTGGCGAGCGCATCGAGGGCGATCCGTCCTCGCATCCGGTGTGGCGCGACGAGATCGCGGCTCTGCGCTGCACCGAGCGCCTGGTGCGCATCGCGCGACAGGCCCGCGCCCGCATCCATGTGCTGCATATCTCGACCACGGAGGAGATTGCCTTCCTCGAACAGCATAAGGATGTCGCGACCTGCGAGGCGACGCCGCATCATCTGACGCTGAGCGCGGATGATTACGCTCGGCTTGGCACGCTGATCCAGATGAACCCACCGGTACGGGCAGTGCGCCACCGCGACGGCATCTGGCACGGCGTTGCGCAAGGTATCGTCGATGTGCTGGGTTCCGACCACGCCCCGCACACGCTGGCCGAGAAGGCAAAACCCTATCCGGCCTCGCCGTCGGGCATGACTGGCGTGCAGACACTAGTGCCGATCATGCTGGATCACGTCAATGCCGGCCGGCTGACGTTGCAACGTTTCGTCGACCTCTCCAGCCACGGTCCGCAGCGCATCTTCGGCATGGCCAGGAAAGGCCGCATCGCCGCCGGCTATGACGCCGATTTCACGATTGTCGATCTGAAGCGCCGCGAAACCATCACCAATGCCCAGGCCGGCTCCAAGGCCGGCTGGACGCCTTATGACGGAAGGAAAGTGACTGGCTGGCCGGTCGGCACAGTCGTGCGCGGCCGGCGCGTGATGTGGGAAGGCGAGATCGTCACCCCCAGCCAGGGCAGAGCGGTGGAGTTTTCGGAGGCGCTGGCGGTCTAGGCGGGCTTGTGGGCAGGGAGGGTGATGCCGCTCAATCCCCTGCGACGAAGAACGTCCACTGTCCGGCGGGCGTGATGCCGACGCGGTAGAAGATGTAGGCGCCGAACTGCTTCATGCTGTCATAGTCGCCAGCGGTGACGATCTTGAAAAGCTCGACCCGCTGCCTGGCGTCGAGCTTGTCCAGCGGCAGCGCGAAGAAATATGGCCAGACATAGAGCTCCTGCGGCGTGCCGGCATCGACATGGACATAGCCGGCATTGAGCACCTCTTCCAGGATGGCGAGGATCTCTTGGCCTTCCGCGTCGCCCGAAAGACCTTTCAGGAAGGTGATCGGGTCGCCTTCGATCTCGCTCAGCGACAATTGAGTCATCGTGTCGCCCTTGCCGATCAGTGGCCGGAGCCTTTCGATGTCGCCGCTCTTGCAGGCCTCGACGATCAGATCGTGCATGCGCCTGACCGGCTCCGGCAGCTTGCCGAGATCATAGACGACCTCGGGCAAGGGTTCATCCGGATCGGCATGCGGATTGGCCATGCCACCATCGTTCGTTGGTCCCTCTGGTTCGACCTGTTCCGGCTCGTCGGGCTGCGTCGGCTGGCTGGCCGCGGGCGGCGGCGTGCCGAGCGGGTCGGGCATCGGCACCGTCGTTCCGGGCGGCGATATGTCGTCATCGGCGGGCGGCGCGACCGGCGAAGGAAGGTCCTCGCGCTTGATTTCACTCAGCGTATAGGCGGGGCTGCTTGCGAGGCAAAGCGTGAGCGGAGCCGCGGCGCAAAAAGCAGCGAGCCGGATGCTGAGGGCCAAGCCACGCGGCTGGCCTGACATCGAAAAATTCACCGCCTGCCTCTCCATGATTCCCGGGCCCTTAGAGGAGCCCCAGGCCCTTACAGGTGCCACAGGCCCTTACAGGTGCCCAGGCCCCTTACAGGTGCCCCGGCCCTTACAGGTGCCCCGGGGCAATGATGCCCAAGCGGCACGTCCTCGTCAAAGAGCCTGATGCCGGTTCAGTGCCGCAGCCGTCCTGGTTCGAAGGCCCCGGCTATCACCTTTTCTCGCATGCGGTCGAGCAGGGCAAGGGCTGAGGTCTCGCCATTGGCGCGCAGCATTTCGCCGAAGGCGGTTTCGAGGGCCGCCTCGGCGATGATTTCCGGCTCGATTCCGGCCGAAAGCCCTTCCGCCCAGGCCTCGCTGTGGCTTTCCACTGCGGTCAGGCGCTTTTCTTCCCTGACCAGCGCGTCGATGTCGTTGACGCCATGTTCCATTGCGATGTCCACCCCTTTTCAAGCGGCGATCCGACAGATGCGGATCAGGCTTGGGCTGTCCTTTTTTACACGCAGGTTAAGTAAGTACTTGTAAATACGACATTTCTAGGGTCGCTTCCGACAAGTCTCGTCGCGTTTTGTAAACCTGCGCTCGATCCGATTCAAAACTTAGCCGATTAGGCCGGCGAGCGGGACGAAAACCTTCAGTTTGAGTTAATTCCACATCCGCGCGGTAACGTTTCGTTAATACCGTTGCAGAAGTGCAACACAAGGATTGCACTAAGATGCCACCGGACACAAGCAGGCCGGACACAAGCAGGCAGGTGTCAAGGTCAGTTGCCGTAGCGCGAGGCGATGTCGCGCGACAGCGTCTCGCCTTCCTTCATGTAGCGGCTGATGGCTTCGGTCGCCGAGGCGGTGCACTGCGTGTAGGTGCTGCCGAACGAGCGGTAGCCGCGGTTGAAGCTGGCGATGAAGCGGGCGCGCCGCTCTGGGTCCGGGTTTTCCGAAGCAATCAGCTTCTCCATCTCGACCCGCCACTGGTCGCCCTTCTCGCCGCATAGATTACGCAGAAAATGCAGCGACCCCAAAACCTCCGCCAGCCGCATCAGCCCCGGCTCGAATGGCGACTCGGCGGCCAGAGCCGGCTGCGGCCCGATCGCCGTGCTGGCGGCGAGGCAAGCTGCAAGGAAAAACGAGGCGCGGATCATAAGTCCTTGTGGCGAAACATACTGTCGCCTGCAAGGCGATTTTCGAGGCTATGCCCCTTCGTTCCTGAGCAATCCGTCGGCAACGGCAAACACCGAAGCGGCAAGCGGCAGCGCCGTCATTTCGCTGAGCGTATAGAAGGCGGCGGTCTCGGCGTCGTCGCTGGCCACGGGCTCGCCGCCGGCATAGGTGGCGCCGAACACCGTCAGCAGATAGTCGACCGGGTGCCCGTCGCTGTTGCCATCGATGTGGATTTCCCGAAGGAGGCGGTAGTTGTGCGCCTGCAATCCGGTTTCTTCCAGCAATTCGCGTTGCGCGGCTTCCTCCAGCGTTTCGCCGGCCTCGACCTTGCCGCCTGGAAACGCGTAAAATCCTTGCGAAGGCTGCCGCGCCCGTTTGACCAGCAGCACGGTGTCGCCGCGGACGATGGCGACTGAGACAGCCGGGAGTATTTTACGCATCTCGTCCATGGATCTCCGATCGTCATTTGCTGTGTCCGTTGTGGACCGGCCGGCGAGAAGAAGCATTAGCGGTTGCGCAACGCCGGTTCCATCGCCACCTTCGCATCCGACCAACTCAACGAGTTTTTAGCTTATGTGCGGACGCTTTGCCTTGACCGCCACGCCGGACCAGACCGCCGCTTTTCTCGGTCTGGCGGAGCTGGAGGATTTTCCGGCCCGCTACAACATCGCGCCGACGCAGCCGGTGCTGATGGCGATCGCCGGTTTGCCGAAGGCGCCAGGCTCGAATTTGCCCGACCGCCAGCCGATGCTGGTGCGCTGGGGGCTGATCCCGGCCTGGGTGAAGGACACGCGTGAGTTTCCGCTGCTGTTCAACGCCCGCTCGGAGGGAGCAACGGAAAAGGCCTCGTTTCGCACCGCTATGCGCCATCGCCGCGCTTTGGTCCCGGCCTCCGGTTTCTACGAATGGCGTCAATCAGGCGGCAAGAGGGGGCAGCCCTATTGGGTGCGGCCGAAGCATGGCGGGCTTGTCGCCTTCGCCGGGCTGATCGAGACCTATGCCGAGCCGGGCGGCTCGGAAATGGACACCGGCGCCATCCTGACCGTCAACGCCAATGCCGACATCGCCCATATACACGACCGGATGCCGGTGGTGATAAATCCGCAGGATTTCGCCCGCTGGCTGGATTGCCGCACGCTGGAGCCGCGCGATGTGGCCGACCTGCTCAGACCGGCACAGCTCGATTTCTTCCAGGTTGTCCCGGCTTCCGACCTGGTCAACAAGGTCGCCAACACCGGACCGGAGATTCAGGAAAGGGGCGTCGTGGGACCGGAGCCCGAGAAGGCCAGGCGCCAGAAGCCCGGCGCGGACAACGGGCAGATGACTTTGTTATAGCTGCTATTTTCCTGGCACCTTTCGGCACCCTCATTGCCGGCGCATGGCGTCGGCTGACGTCACATCAGGCAGCGCGCGGCGATGTGATCTTCTGCGCCGGCTTTTTCTTCTTCGCGGTATGGAGAAGGGCGGCGACGATCGCGGCCGGGCCGATCGCCCGGTATTGGTTGGCGAGCGCCGGTTGCTTGGCGCTGCTGGAGTCCTGCTTGGTTCGGGGCATTTTTCTCTTCCCTGGTAACGTCTTCGTGTCCGCGTTTGCTGGTCGAATCCGACCAAATCGTGACATCTGGTGATCTAGCCGGCGAATGTTTCATGACTGTGCCGACATGTTTAATAAAATGTTTCACTGCGTCATAACCTGTGAATCAACGACTCTTTTGCCGAAAGTTGCGACTTGACGGCAACACTGGCTGAGGCGATAAAGCCGCTCATGAGAACGTCTTTCGCCATTTGTGGCATTTGCATTATTGGCTAGCCTCGCGCTGGTCCGGACGTTTTCGCCTATCTTCCTTCTAGAGTGGACAAACGCCCCGGCCAGCAGGCTGGCGCCTGATTTGCGTCTCGGCGCAAGGAAGACTCCAGCTCGAACAAGAATATCGGACCGGAAGGCACGGAATGTCTGACGCATCGAAGGGCCTGCGCCTCTACAACACGCTGACGCGGACCAAGGAGGATTTCTTCCCGATCGATCCGCGCAATGTGCGCATGTATGTCTGCGGCCCGACGGTCTACGATTTTGCCCATATCGGCAATGCGCGGCCAGTGATCGTGTTCGACGTGCTGTTCCGCCTGCTGCGCCATCTCTACGGGCAAGCGCATGTCACCTATGTGCGCAACATCACGGATGTCGACGACAAGATCAACGCCCGCGCCTTGCGTGATTTCGGCGGCGAGATTGCCTCGGGAAAACTGTTGCTGAACGAGGCGATCCGTCGGGTCACCGAAAAGACCGCCGACCAGTTCCACAAAGATGTGGCGACGCTCGGCTGCCTGGAGCCGACAGTCGAGCCGCGCGCCACCGAATTCGTCGAGCCGCGCGCCGACGGCAAGGCCGACATGATCTCCTTGATTCAACGCTTGATCGAACGCGGCCATGCCTATGTTGCGGCAGGCGAAGTTCTGTTCGATACGGCCTCGATGCCGGACTATGGCCAATTGTCGAAGCGCAATCTCGACGAGCAGCAGGCCGGCGCCCGCGTCGCCGTCGATGCGCACAAGAAGAACCCTGGCGATTTCGTGCTGTGGAAGCTGTCCTCGCCGGAAGAACCGGGCTGGGACAGCCCGTGGGGCAGGGGCCGGCCGGGCTGGCACATCGAGTGCTCGGCGATGTCGGCCGCCTATCTCGGCGAGGTCTTCGACATCCATGGCGGCGGGCTCGACCTGATCTTCCCGCACCACGAGAACGAGATCGCCCAGTCGCGCTGCGCCCACGGCACCGAAACGATGGCCAAGGTGTGGATGCACAACGGCTTCCTGCAGGTCGAAGGGCAGAAGATGTCCAAGAGCCTGGGCAACTTCTACTCGATCAACGAGTTGCTGGAGACAGAGACCTTTGGTGGCCGCAAATGGCCGGGCGAGGTGCTGCGGCTGGCGATGCTGATGACGCATTATCGCGAGCCGATCGACTTTTCCGTGCGCAAGCTGGAGGAGGCGGAAAACACGCTGCGCAAATGGAAGCGGGCAGCGGACCTTGCGCCGGCAGCGGCAAAGCAATTGCCGGTGGACGTGGTGGAAGCCCTGTCGGACGATCTAGCAACCTATTCTGCGCTCCAGGTGCTGACGCAGTTGGCCGGCGAGGCTGTGGAATTCAATGCTGCTGCTGGCGGCAACGCTGGCGCAGCGGGCAACGATGCTGCCGCTTCGCTGAAGGCGGCGCTGTCGTTCCTCGGCTTCGACGTCGCGCCGGCCAAGGTCGATGAAGGCGAGATCGCCAGGGCGATCGCCAAGCGCCTGGAACTGATCGCCGCCAAGAACTGGGCGGAGGCCGATCGCATCCGCGACGACTTGCTGGCGCAGGGTGTTCAGTTGAAGGACGGCAAGGATCCAGTCACCGGCGAACGCGTAACGACGTGGGAGGTCAAGCGATGAGGATGGTGCCAAGCGCCCCCCTCTGGCCTGCCGGCCATCTCCCCCTCAAGGGGGGAGATTGGACGTCACTTCGGCTTTCGCCAATCGCCTACGTTGATGATTGGGCGCTGTCGGCGAAGCCGCCGATCTCCCCCCTTGAGGGGGAGATGGCCGGCAGGCCAGAGGGGGGCGCACTGCGATGACGCATTTCCCGGTACCCGCCAACAACCGCAGCAATGCGCGCAAGATGCGCGGGGCTATGACCGACGCCGAGCTGAAGCTTTGGAATGAGATTAGAGCGCACAGGCTGATGGGACTAGCCTTCAGGCGCCAGATGCCTATCGCCGGCTACATCGTCGATTTCGCCTGCCCCACCAAAAAGTTGATCGTCGAACTCGACGGCTCTCAGCACGCTCGGGCCGAAGCTTCAGCATCCGACGCTGCGAGAACAGCTAAGCTTGAGGCGCTGGGCCGGATCATCCTGCGCTTCTGGAACGACGACGTCATCCGCGATATCGACAATGTCTGCCAGCACATCGTGATCGAGGCCGGTCTGGCCCGTGCCGAAATGCCGGCCGACGAACATAGGAGGGAGGCAGTTCCATGATCGATCATCTCGGCATCACCGTTTCCGATTTTGACACCTCCAAGGCCTTTTACGACAAGGCGATGGCGCCGCTCGGTGCGTCACTCCTCTACATGGTGCCGCAGGAATATACCGGCGGCGCCAAGGTCGGGGGCTATGGCCGCGACCGGCCGGTGTTCTGGCTGCATGCCGGCAAGGACAAGCCGAAGGACCGCCAGCACGTCGCTTTCACCGCGCGCAGCCGCGCCGAGGTCGATGCCTTCCACTCAGCCGCCATCGCCGCCGGCGGCAAGGACAACGGCGCGCCGGGCCTGCGTCCGCACTATCATGCGAACTATTATGGCGCCTTTGTCTTCGATCCCGACGGCAACAATGTCGAAGCCGTCTGCCATGTTCCGGAGTGATCGATGATGAGCCTCGACAACAGACCGGTCTACACAGGCGGTTGCCAGTGCGGCGCCGTGCGCTTCCGTATCGAAGGCGCTCTGGGTGACGCCTCCGTGTGCCATTGCCGCATGTGCCAGAAGGCGAGCGGCAATTTCTACCTGCCGCTGGTGTCCGTGCGTGACGCAAAACTCGACTGGACGCGCGGTGAGCCCAAACGCTTCCGCTCGTCCAATGCCGCATTGCGCGGTTTTTGTGCCGATTGCGGCACGCCGCTGACCTTCGAGGCGCCCGACGGCATCGCGCTCGCCATCGCCGCCTTCGACGACCCGGAGGAGATCGCGCCGACCATCCAATGGGGCATCGAAGCAAAACTCCCCTATGTGGATCACATCCACGAATTGCCCGGCGAGGACACGATGGCCGACGTCTCGTCGGCCTCCTATCTTGCCGATCTCGTCTCTTACCAGCATCCCGACCACGACACCGAACAATGGCCGCCGGAGGAAAGATCATGACCGAAACCGTTCGAACCGGCGGCTGCCAGTGCGGCGCCGTCCGTTTCCGTATCCGTGGCGCACTCGGGCGCCCGTCCATCTGCCATTGCCGCATGTGCCAGAAACAGTTCGGTTCCTTCTTCGGCGCGCTGGTGACGGTGCCGAAGGACGGCGTCGAATGGGTCCGTGAGGAGCCGAGTTATTTCCAGTCGTCTGTCAACATCGATCGCGGCTTCTGCGCCCGATGCGGCACGCCGCTGACCTACAGGCAGCCCGGCGGGCTCGAGATCGCTATCGGCGCTTTCGACGACCGTTCCGACCTCGCACCGCAGATCCAGGTCAATTACGCCGCGCGGCTGCCCTGGGTGGAGAAGATCTTCGACGCGCCAGTCCACGAGGATCCTGAGTACTACACCCGGCAGGAATCGATCATCTCCTTCCAGCATCCGGATCACGAGACGGCCAACTGGCCGCAGCAGGGCCTGAAATTATGAGCAGTGAACTCCGCAACCTCTATCCCGAGATCGCGGCCTTCGAGTCCGGCATGCTCGATGTGGGCGACGGCCATCAGGTCTATTGGGAGCGTTCCGGCACCAGGGGCGCCAAGCCGGCTGTGTTCCTGCACGGCGGACCGGGCGGCACCATTTCGCCGAAGCATCGGCGCCTGTTCGATCCTAAGCTTTACGACGTCATCCTGTTCGACCAGCGCGGCTGCGGAAAATCGACGCCGAACGCCTCGCTCGAGGTCAACACCACCTGGCATCTGGTCGCCGACATCGAGCGCCTGCGCGACATGTGCGGCTTCGACAAATGGCTGGTGTTCGGTGGCTCGTGGGGCTCGACGCTGGCGCTGGCCTATGCCGAGACCCACCCCGAGCGGGTCAGCGAACTGGTCGTGCGCGGCATTTACACGCTGACGCGCGCGGAGCTCGAATGGTATTACCAGTTCGGCGTCTCGGAAATGTTCCCCGACAAATGGGAACGCTTCCTGGCGCCGATCCCCGAGGCCGAGCGCGGCGACATGATGGCCGCCTATCGCAAGCGGCTGGTCGGCAGCGACCGCAAGGCACAGGTCGAGGCGGCCCGCGCCTGGAGCCTGTGGGAAGGCGAGACGATCACGCTATTGCCCGAGCCGGAAACCAGCGGCCCGTTTGGCGAAGACGACTACGCAGTCGCTTTTGCCCGCATCGAGAACCACTATTTCGTCCATGCCGGCTGGCTGGAGGAAGGGCAGCTGCTGCGCGATGCGTTCAAGCTGAAGGACATCCCCGGCACCATCATCCACGGCCGCTATGACATGCCGTGCCCGGCGCGCTATGCGTGGGCGCTGCACAAGGCGTGGCCGAAGGCGGATTTCCACCTGATCGAGGGCGCCGGCCATGCATATTCGGAGCCGGGCATCCTCGACCGGCTGATCCGGGCGACCGACCGGTTTGCGGGGAAATGATGATGGCTATTCGTGCGCTACGGCGCCCCCCTCTGCCCTGCCGGGCATCTCCCCCACTTGGGGGGAGATCGGCAGCTTCGGCCTTGCCGCTTGTCCTGCAACCTCGAAGGTTTGCGAAAGCAGACGGGACAGCCAATCTCCCCACCCGTGGGGGAGATGTCCGGCAGGACAGAGGGGGGCGCGACGGATCGCGGCCTTTCGGGCCATCGCCATGAAAAAACAACGCCTCTATCTCTTCGACACCACTCTGCGCGATGGGCAGCAGACGCCCGGCATCGACTTTTCCGTCGAGGACAAGATCGCCATCGCCAAGCTGCTCGATGAGTTCGGCATCGACTATGTCGAGGGCGGCTACCCCGGCGCTAACCCGACCGACACCGCCTTCTTTGCCGAGCACCGCACGACTAACGCCAAATTCGTCGCCTTCGGCATGACCAAGCGGGCAGGGGTGTCGGCTTCGAACGATCCCGGGCTTGCCGCACTTGTTCAGTCGAAATCGGACGCAATCTGCTTTGTCGCCAAGAGCTGGGACTACCATGTCCGCGTCGCGCTGGGCTGCACCAACGAAGAAAACCTCGAGGCGATCAAGGCCTCGGTCGAGGCGGCGGTTGCTGCCGGGAAGGAAGCGCTGGTCGACTGCGAGCATTTCTTCGACGGCTTCAAGGCCAATCCCGATTATGCGCTGGCCTGCGCCAGGACCGCTTACGACGCCGGCGCGCGCTGGGTGGTGCTGTGTGACACCAATGGCGGCACGCAGCCCTCGGAAGTGCGCGCCATCGTCGAGAAGGCCATCGCCTCAGGCATTCCCGGAGATCATCTCGGCATCCATGCCCATGACGACACTGGCCAGGCGGTGGCGAATTCGCTGGCTGCCGTCGAGGCTGGTGTGCGCCAGATCCAGGGCACGCTGAACGGCATCGGCGAGCGCTGCGGCAACGCCAATCTGATCTCGATTGTGCCGACCCTGGCGCTGAAGCCAGCCTTTTCCAGCCGCTTCGAGACAGGCATTTCGGCCGAAGCATTGGCTGGGATATCGCGCCTTTCCCGCGCCTTCGATGAATTGCTGAACCGCGCGCCGGAAGCGCAGGCGCCCTATGTCGGCGCTTCCGCCTTCGCCACCAAGGCCGGCATCCATGCCTCGGCGCTGGCCAAGGAGCCGGCCACCTACGAGCATGTGCCTCCGGAAGCGGTCGGCAACCGCCGCCGCGTCATGGTCTCGGACCAGGGCGGCAAGGCCAATTTCCTCGCCGAGCTGAAACGGCGCGGCATCGACATGCCCCGGGACGACCACCGGCTCGACGCCCTGATATCGGTGGTCAAGGAGCGCGAGGCCGAGGGTTACGCTTATGAAGGCGCCGATGCCAGCTTCGAGCTTCTGGCGCGCAAGATGCTGCACGGCCTGCCGGAATTCTTCAGCGTCACCTCATTCCGCTGCATGGTCGAGCGCCGCTTCGACGCCAACGGCCAGCTGAAGACGGTCTCCGAGGCGATCGTCAAGGTGCTGGTCGACGGCGAGGAAAAAATGTCGGTGGCGGAAGGGCACGGCCCGGTCAACGCGCTCGATATCGCGCTGCGCAAGGATCTCGGAAAATTCCAGGACGAGATCGCCGACCTCGAGCTTGCGGACTTCAAGGTGCGTATCCTCAATGGCGGCACCGAGGCGATCACCCGCGTGCTGGTTGAATCGCATGACGGCACCGGCGCCCGCTGGTGGACGGTCGGCGTCTCCGAAAACATCATCGACGCCTCGTTCCAGGCGCTGATGGATTCGATCGTCTACAAGCTGATGAAGAACCGCGAGATGGCTGGGCTGGTCGCGGCGGAGTAAGATTGAACCATCAGCGAAAGTCCATTGATCCATCAGAACTTTGCGATGGTCTTGGCACGGCGGCTGGCGCATAGCGTTGGGCCATGGCCACGCAAGCAATTCAGCTCGAAGCAGACTCAAAGGCCCGGCGTGGCTTTCTGCTGGCGCTGGGCGCCTATCTCCTGTGGGGGTTGCTGCCTTTCTACATGAAGGCGGTCGCGCATCTGCCGCTGGCCGAAGTCATCGCGCACCGCATCGTCTGGTCTGTGCCGATCGCTGCGGCCGTTTTGATCTGGGCCGGCCGCACGGCGGACTTCAAGGCCGCAATCCGTTCGCCGCGCATCATTTCGATGGCGGCGCTGACGGCCGCGTTGATTTCAGTCAACTGGGGTATCTACGTCTGGGCGATCGCGGTCGACCGCACCATCGAGACCGCGCTAGGCTACTACATCAACCCGCTTGTCAGCGTCGTCGTCGGTGCGCTGCTGCTCGGCGAACGGCTTGATCGGCTGCAAATCGCGGCGGTGGTGCTGGCGGCGATCGCGGTCGCAGTGCTGACGATCGACGCCGGCAAGCTACCCTGGGTATCACTGGTGCTGGCGTTTTCCTTTGCCGCCTATGCCTTCTTCCGCAAGACGCTGCCAATCGGTCCGAGCCAGGGCTTTCTGCTCGAAGTGCTGTTGCTGTCGGTGCCGGCGCTCAGCTACATCATCTTCCTCATCGTCACCGGGCAGGACCATTTCGTCTCCAGTTCCCTGGACGATACGGCGCTGCTGATCGGCTGCGGCCCGGTCACCGCCATACCGTTGCTGCTGTTTGCCTTCGGGGCCAAGCTGCTGCGTCTCTCCACCATCGGCATCATGCAGTATATCGCGCCGACCATTGTGTTCCTGATCGCCGTGCTGATTTTCGGCGAACCCTTCGGCAGCACCCAGGCCATCGCCTTCGGCCTGATCTGGACGGCGCTGGCGATCTATTCCTGGTCGATGTTCCGCGGTCGCGAGATCCGGCCGGCAGTGCGTTAGGGGGATTTTCGATGTACTTGCTGCACATAGCAAACAAGAATTATTCCTCGTGGTCGCTGCGGCCCTGGGTGCTGATGCGGACATTGGACGTCTCCTTCGAGGAGCGGCTGACACCGTTTCCGACCGGATCGAGCTGGAGCCTCTACCGGCCGTTCTCGCCCAGCGGCCGCGTACCTTGCCTGATCGACGACGGCTGGGCGGTTTGGGATTCGCTCGCCATCGCCGAATATCTGGCCGAGCGCCACGCCGGCGTCTGGCCTGCCGACGCGAAGGCGCGAGCCTGGGCGCGGTCGGCTGCGGCCGAAATGCATTCGAGCTTCACCGCCTTGCGCGGCTCCTGTCCGATGAACTGCGGTGTCCGCATCGCGCCGGTGCCGATCTCCGATGAGCTGAAGCACGACCTCTTCCGTCTCGGCGATCTCTGGGACGAAGGGCTGCGCCGCTTCGGCGGACCGTTCCTGGCTGGCGATCGCTTCACCGCCGTTGACGCCTTCTTTGCCCCGGTGGCGTTTAGGGTTCAGTCCTACGGACTGTCTTTCGAGGGCGCAGCTGCCGCCTATCCGGCGCGATTGCTTGCTCAACCGGCGATGCGCGAATGGTACGCGGCAGCCCTTGCCGAGACGTGGCGCGAGCCGAACCACGAAGCGGAGGTGCGCGCCGCCGGCACTGTCATCGAGGACTTTCGCGCAACCTTGTAACGGTTGCCGCTACATCCCGCGCCCCAGCCGCCTGACGAACAGGTAGACGACCGCCGCGACTGCCAGCGATATCGCCGACACCACCCAAAAACCCATCGGCGTGTCGACCAGCGGCAGGCCGCCGACATTCATGCCGAACAGGCTTGAGATGATTGTCATCGGCAACAGCACCGCCGTCATCACCGACAGCATGTAGAGCAACTGGTTCGACTGCGTCGTCAGCTTGGCCATCAGCTCGTCCTGCAAGAGCCGGGCGCGGGCCTGCAATTGCTCGCCGTCATGATGCAATGTGTGGGCGCGGTGCGAAAGCCGCGCCGCCATGTCGTTGATTGTGTCGGGCAAATCGTTGCGATGCGAATGGTCGAGATGACGGAACAGGCTGGTCAGCGCCGCCATCTGCCGGTGGATCACCACCAATTGCCGGCGTGCATCGACCAGAGCCTGCCGCTCACTGTGCCATGCATCGCAGACGATGCGGTCCTCGATGCCGTCGAGCGCATCGCCAAGGCTACCGAGCTCCGTCGCCATGCCGTCGAGCGACTGGCCCATGACAGCCTCGATGAGTTCGGCAGGAGAGCGGAACTTGCGCGAGCCGTTGTCAATCGCCTTGCGGACATTGTCGACCGACCGGAGCGGCTGCTTGCGGCCGCCGATCAGCATCGTGTCGTTGAAAGCGAAGCGGAAATGGCCGAGCCCACGTGCCTCGGCTGAATAGTCGTGGCGCAGGTCCGGCAGATCGCCGTAGAGCCAGTCGCCCTCAAGGTCGATATGGCAGCCATGGCCGGCCGACAGGAAGGCATCGCGCACCGGCGGCGGCAAAGCCGGCTCGGCGGCGATCTCGTGGCGGGCGCGCATGTCGGAAAGCTGATAGCTGCGCCATGTCCAGTGTGCGGCGGCCGGGTCTTTGGTTCGCACGCCTTCGGCGGTGAAGCGATAGATGAAGAACAGCCCATGCTCGTCGGGCAGGTACGGCGACAGGTCGGTGCCTTCCGGGTTGAGGGCGATGTTCATGGTCGCTTGGCCAGCTTTTTGAAAACGCCGCGCGGCAGCGGCCGGTGATTCCTAGCACGGGTGCTCCCGGTTTCGTGTGACGGTTTCTTGACACTTTGACCGTGGTCCGAGGCGCGCCTACGAACGCCGCTGTTTGGAGGCAATTTGGAATAATACGCCGTTGACTGGCGTTTACACAAAGAGCACGACGCAAATCCATGCGGAGGACGTCCGATGCATGCCGGCTTCCTACGAAGCGTAGTCATAGCGGTATTGGGAGCCGTGATGGCGAGCTGCGCCGGCTTTCCAGTGCAGAAAACGGGGGCAGTAACCGGCTATGGCCCCAACCCCACTTTACCGAAGCCAAGACCGACGCTGATCCCGACCGTCAACATCGCCGAGGCGAAAGGCTGGCAGGAGGATGGTATGCCGACCCCGGCGAAGGGGCTGACGGTGAGCGCCTTCGCCACCGGCCTTGACCATCCGCGCTGGCTGCATGTGCTTCCGAACGGGGACGTGCTGGTTGCCGAAACCAACGCCCCTGCCAAGCATGACGAAGGCTTCAGCATTAGAAAGGTCTTCATGGACCTGGCTATGAAGCGCGCCGGCGCCGCGACTAAAAGCGCCAACCGCATCACGCTCCTGCGCGACACCAATGGCGACGGCGTTGCGGATGTGCGCAGGACGTTCGCGGAAGGCCTCAATTCACCCTTCGGTATGACGCTGTCCAAAGGCAAGCTCTACGTTGCGAATACCGACGCGCTCGTCGCTTTCCCCTACTCCAATGGCCAGACCCGAGTCACCACGCCGCCGGAAAAGATCATCGACTTGCCGGCCGGAGACCTCAACCATCATTGGACCAAGGACGTGATCGCAAGTCCGGATGGACGCAAGCTCTATGCCACCGTCGGGTCCAACAGTAACGTTGGAGAAAACGGCATGGTCGCGGAGAAGAACCGCGCCGTCGTCCTTGAAGTGGATTTGTCCACTCGCCGCACCCGGGTCTTCGCGTCGGGGCTGCGCAACCCGAACGGGCTCTCCTGGAACCCTGAAACTGGCGAGCTTTGGGTCGCCGTGAACGAGCGTGACGAGATCGGCGACGATCTCGTGCCGGATTACATGACCTCGGTTCGTGACGGCGCGTTCTACGGCTGGCCTTACAGCTACTACGGACAGAACGTCGACGAACGCGTCAAGCCGCAGCGCCCCGATCTCGTGGCGGGGGCGGTCAAGCCCGACTATGCCCTGGGTTCCCATACCGCCTCGCTGGGACTGACCTTTTCCAAAGGCGCGTCGCTCGGTCCGGCCTACGGCAACGGCGCCTTCGTCGGCCAGCACGGCTCGTGGAACAGAAGCGTGCACAGCGGCTACAAGGTGATCTTCGTGCCGTTCCGCGGTGGTAAACCGAGCGGTCCCCCGAAGGATGTGCTCACTGGCTTCATTGGGCATGATGGCAAGGCGATGGGCCGTCCGGTCGGCGTTGCTATTGATCAGACCGGCGCACTGCTCGTCGCCGACGATGTCGGCAATGTCATCTGGCGGGCCAGCCGGGCAAGTCGCCGACTTGCGGGGGCAGTAGGGCAGTAGGGCAGTAGGGCAGTAGGGCAGTAGGGCAGTAGGGCAGTAGGGCAGTAGGGCAGTAGGGCAGTAGGAGAGTGCCTCATCATGAGCGCGGCATTCACTACATACTGCCCTACTGCCCTACTCCCTTACTCCCCTAAAGCTTGTCGATTACCGACTGCACACCCTCGGTCGGCGCATCGACCGACGATCCAGCGACCATGATGGCGGCGACGATTGCTTCCGGATCGTCGACCACCAGCGGCTTGACCCGCTGCGCGGTGTGGATGAAGCCTTCGGCCATCATATGGTCGAGCAGCGCCAGCATCGGGTCCCAGAATCCCCCAACATTGCCGAAGACGATCGGCTTGCGATGATGGCCGAGCTGCGCCCAGGTCATGATCTCGATGATTTCCTCGACCGTGCCGATGCCGCCCGGCAGCGCCACAAAGGCGTCGGATTTCTCGAACATGGCGTGTTTGCGCTCGTGCATATTATCGGTGATCACGAGCTCGTCGAGCCGGTCAAGCGCGGTTTCGGTGGCCTCCCTGTTGATCAGGAAGCGCGGAATGATGCCCGTCACCTTGCCGCCGGCTCGCAATGCGCCTTCGGCAACGGCTCCCATGATGCCCCTGGTGCCGCCGCCATAGATCAGACGCAGGCCGGACTTGGCAATCGAGCGCCCGAGCAGGTGTCCTGCCTTGGCATAGGTCTGATCGCGGCCCGGCGATGAGCCGCAATAGACGCAGACGGATCGAATCGTATTCATGAGATGATTGGTGATTGGGTCTTTATTCGTGGTCAAGCCCGCGGCGGGCTTTTTCTTGCCGGCCCCGTTTTCTTGCCGGCCCGTTTTTCTTGTCGGCCCGTTTTTCTTGTCGGTTTGGGCAAAACAGGCTAGACCGGCATTAGGTGGCTAAGGGCAGGGAAATATGGCAATTAATCCATTGAAGGCGTTTTTGTTCGCCGCCGGCGGCTCCGTCGCCGCGGCGGGGACCGCCTATGTGTCGGGCGCGCTCGATCCGTATCTCAATCGCACGCCACCGGCGGAGGTGGTATCGCTGACGCCGCCGGTGCAGAAGCCGGCCGAGCCAGGGACCGATGGACCGCTTTCGCCCGCGCCGGCCACAGATGCTATGGCACCGGCAGCGCCGGCCACGGCCGATGCGATCGCGCCGACCTTCGATATCGTTCGGGTTGAAATCAAAGGCTCTATCGTCGTCGCCGGCAATGCCGCACCCAACGCCAAGGTCGAGATCCTCAACGGTTCGACGGTTCTCGGCTCGACCGTCGCCGGCGCCGATGGCGCTTTCGCCATCGTTCTCGACGATCCGCTGAAACCCGGCGATTACACGATCGCGCTGCGGTCAATGACCGGCAATGTCGTGACCCCCTCTGTGCAGACAGCCGTCGTCTCGATCCCCCAGAGTCCCGCTGGCCAGGTGCTGGCGATGATCGAAGAACCCGGCAAGCCCTCCGAATTGCTCACCGTTCCTGCACCCGAGAAGAAGCCTGAATCGCCTGCCGGCGACAAGGCGGCCGCTCCGGCTGCCGAGGACCCCGCTGCCACGGCACCGGCCCCAGCCGCACCGGCGGCACCGGCCACTGTCGATGCCGCCCCCGCCGCTCCTGAAGTGCCGGTCGCACCCGCAACGCCAGCCGCAGGGCCAAAGATCGTCGTCGAAGCGATCGAGATCGACGGCAGCAAGATCTTCGTCGCAGGGCTCGCCGATCCCGGCCGCAAGGTACGCGCCTATGCCAACGATATCTTGCTCGGCGACGCGAAGACATCACCCGACGGCCATTTCCTGGTCGAAGCGACGCGCAACATTCCGGTCGGCACCTACACCATCCGTGTCGACGCGCTCGATGCCGATGGGATCAAGGTGGTGGCCCGTGCCGCCGTGCCGTTCGAGCGCGAGCCGGGCGAGTCGGTCGCCGCCGTGGCGAAGCCGGCCGCGCCTGCAACCGACCCCGCCACGCCGCCTGCGGCCGCTGACGCGACGACGCCTGCGGCTCCTGCTGCCGAGGCTCCGGCCGATGCAGCGGCTGCGACGCCCCCGGCTGAAGTGCCCGAGACCGCGGCGCCGAAACTCGAACACGCCGACAGCGCCGTCATCATCCGCCGCCACGATACGCTGTGGCGGATTTCGCGGCGGGTCTACGGCCAAGGTGTTCGCTACTCGACCATCTACCTCGCCAATCAGGATCAGATCAGGAATCCCGATCGCATCTGGCCGGGGCAGGTCTTCAAGGTCCCGGAAACGTCGAAGGAAGGCGAGGCCGCCGACTTCAAGGCAATGGGCGACCAGATGACGACGGCCCCGAAAAAGGCCGATTAGAAATCCTTTTCTTCTTTCCGACCTCTTGCGGAAAGTTCGTTCATCGCCTATCGCCGATAGACGATGAATACTCCCCTGATCGAGAAGACCTGCGGCGTCGCCGATAGTCGCGCCGTGGCCGCGAAGCTCGCCGCGCTTTCGCACCCGGCGCGGATCGAGATCCTTAGGCATCTTTCGGCCAGCCGCTCCTGCTGCTGCCGGGAGGTCGTCGACCATCTCGACCTGGCACAGTCCACCGTCTCCCAGCACTTGAAGATATTGGTCGACGCTGGGCTCGTCCGCTACGAACCGGACCGGCAACGCTCGCGCTATCAGGTCGACGGCGATGCGCTAGCTGATGTTTCTGCATCGCTGGCCGCGCTCGTCAATTCCTGCTGCTCTGGCCGCTAAGAAATACGAAAAGGCATAGAAATGGCCGAAAAAACCGTCTCCGCCGATTCCGGCTCGACCTTCAGGACATTGCGCAATCTGTGGCCCTACATGTGGCCGGCCGACCGTGCCGACCTTAGGGCGCGGGTGGCATGGGCGACAGTGCTTCTGGTCGTCGCCAAGCTGACACTGGTTGCCGGTCCCTATTTCTTCAAATGGGCTACCGATGCTCTGGCCGGCGACGCCAAGTCGGTGCCGCCATTGCCGACCTTCCTGCTGGCGCCGGTCATGCTGGTCGTCGCCTATAATGTCGTGCGGCTGGTGCAGCTCGGTTTCAACCAATTGCGCGACGCGCTGTTTGCCCGCGTCGGACAATATGCGGTGCGCCAGCTCGCCTTCCGTACCTTCATCCACATGCATCAGCTGTCGCTGCGCTTCCATCTCGAGCGCCGTACCGGAGGTCTGTCGCGCATCATCGAGCGCGGCACCAAGGGCATCGAGACGATCGTCCGCTTCACCGTCCTCAACACCTTGCCGACCATCCTCGAATTCGCGCTGACAGCCGGCATCTTCGCCGTCACCTATGGCTGGAAATACGTGGCTGTGGTGGCGGTGACGGTCTGGCTCTACATCTGGTTCACCATAAGGGCGAGCGACTGGCGCATCGTCATTCGCCGCGACATGAACGACAGCGACACCGACGCCAGCACCAAGGCTATCGACTCGCTGCTCAATTTCGAGACGGTCAAGTATTTCAACAACGAGAGCATGGAAGCCGAGCGCTTCGACCGGTCGATGGCGCGCTACGAGATATCAGCCACCAGGATCTGGACCTCGCTCGGCTGGCTGAACTTCGGCCAGGGCGTCATCTTCGGTCTCGGCACGGTCGTCGTGATGTGCCTTTCGGCGCTGGAGGTGCAGGCCGGCACGCAGACGGTTGGCGACTTCGTCTTCATCAACGCCATGCTGATGCAGCTTTCGGTGCCGCTCAATTTCATCGGCTTCATCTATCGCGAAATCCGCCAGGGGCTGACCGACATCGAGCAGATGTTCGATCTGCTCGATGTGCCGCAGGAGATCGTCGACAGACCGGGTGCCAAGCCGCTGGCCGTCGGCGCCGGCAAGGTCGAGTTCCGCGACGTGCACTTTTCCTACGATCCCAACCGTAAAATCCTGAAAGGTATCAGCTTCGAGGTGCCCGCAGGAAAAACGGTTGCCATTGTCGGGCCGTCGGGCGCCGGCAAATCGACCATTTCGCGGCTCCTGTTCCGCTTCTACGACATTCAGGGCGGCAAGATCCTGATCGATGGCCAGGACATTCGCGACGTAACGCAGGAGAGCCTGCGCGCTGCGATCGGCATGGTGCCGCAGGACACCGTGCTGTTCAACGACACCATCGCCTACAACATCCGCTACGGTCGCGTCGATGCCAGCGAAGAGGACGTCCGCAAGGCGGCCGAGCTCGCTCAGATCGGGCCGTTCATCGAGCGGCTGCCCGACGGCTACCGTTCGATGGTCGGCGAGCGTGGGCTGAAACTGTCCGGCGGCGAGAAGCAACGCGTGGCGATCGCCCGCACGATCCTGAAGGCGCCGCCGATCCTGATGCTCGACGAGGCGACCTCGGCGCTCGACAGCCATACCGAACAGGAGATACAGGCAGCGCTCGATCTCGTCAGCCAGGGGCGCACCACCATCGTCATCGCCCATCGGCTATCGACGGTGATTTCGGCCGACGAGATCATCGTGCTGCAGGACGGCCAGATCGCCGAGCGCGGCACGCATGCCGCCTTGATGGGCAAGGCCGGTCTCTACGCCTCGATGTGGGACCGCCAGCGCGAGGCGACCGAGGCTGAGGAGCGGCTGCGCATTGCTCGCGAAAGCGATGAGTTCGGCGTTGTCGTCCGCCGCCGCCCCTCGGAGGTGAATTGAGGTGTCGAGAATGAGTTGAATTTTCCGCTTGACCTCAACCTAAGTTGAGATCGTAGACCGCCGATCGAAGGGGCACGGTGCGCCTGTTTGCGGTCGGAGAGCGGAAATGGAACAGCTAAATCAACAACATGGCAGTGGTAGCGTGTTCAGGGTCGACAAGTTCGTAGTCCCTAGCGAAGCCCGCGAAGAAATCATCGCCAAGGTCAGGATGACGCACGAATTGTTGCGCCAGCAGAAAGGCTTCGTTCAGGATTTCTTGCTCGAGCAATTCTCCGGGCCGGGGGAGTTCAACCTCGTGACCATTGTCGAATGGGAAAGCCAGGCAGCCATCGACAATGTGGTGCCGATCGTCAAGGCCGCGCATGAGCACATTGCCTTCAACCCGCAGGAGACGATAGCCCGGCTCGGCGTCAGGGCCGACATCGCCAACTATCAGCGGATTCCCGGCGTGTAGGCTCTACGGCCAGCCGGCACCCGGTGCCGGAGCCTCGATGCTGAGCAATTGGCCGGTGCGGGCATCGCTGATCATGTATTCGAAGCCGCGCCATTCGGCGGCGACGATGAACAGCGTCTTGCCTTCAGCGCCGCCGAGCATGCAGGCAAAGCAGCCGCGATCGGCGTCGACGCTCTCGAGCATTGCGCCGCCTTCTCTCACGCGCACGCAGTGCCGGTTGGGCACGTCGGCATACCAGATGGCGCCCTCGGCATCGAGACAGATACCGTCGGGAAAGCCGTTGCCGAGGTCGGCCCATCGCCGCCGGTTGGCAAGGCTGCCATCGGCGGCGATGTCGAAGGCGGTTAGCCTGTTGGCGTGGGATTCGGCGACGATCAGCGTCTTGTTGTCAGGCGTCACCGCCATGCCATTGGCGAAGGCGATCTTGTCCGCCACCTGCCGCACCGACCCGTCCGGCGCAATCAGCACGATGGTGCCGGGGCCGAAATGCTGGCCGGGAGCCGGCGCCGGCCCGCCGCCATTGACGTAGATGTTGCCTCGCCCGTCGACGACGATCTCGTTCCAAGGGTTCTCTGAGAGGTGTCGCAGATCGGCGTGCGTGACCAGCCTCCCGTCTGCTTCTTGCCGCAGCACCAGCCCTTCACGCCCGCAGACGACGACCAGGCGGCCATCCGGCAGCCAGTCGATCGAATAGGGCAGGGTGGCCGGCACGGTGAGCATGATCTCACTGTTGCCGTCGGCATCGACGGCGATGACCTGGCCGGTTCCCCAGTTGCAGAACCAAAGCCTGCCGTCATGCCAGCGCGGCGACTCGCCGAAGGCCAGGCCGTTCATGACGATGTGCGCCTGTTTGGCTGCTGATTTTTGTGACGGCATTCGTTAGCTCCAGCTGTCGTTCGGCGGCCGCTTCGATAAAGGCACCGTATCTCCAAGGACGAGCGAGGCCGGATCGCCCCGACAACAGTCACAGTTTTTTCGGACAGGCTCATTGGGTCCCTCCAACGCCTGCGATCGACAAACGCTGACGGGACCCAGCCAAGCCGGCCAGCCCTCATTGCCGCGTTGCGGCCACGGGGGCTTTCCGCTATTGAGGCCGGACCTGAAACTAGGGCTGTTCCCATTCCATGGACCTCGTCGACACGATCAAGAAAACGTTCGTTCCGATCCATCGCGAAGGCTATCCGTTCATCGCCGCCTTCGCAGCGGTGACGCTTTTCCTCGGCTATTTCTCTTCGATCCTGTTCTGGGTCTGCCTCATCCTGACGGCCTGGTGCGTCTATTTCTTCCGCGATCCCGAGCGCGTCACGCCTGTCGACGACCGGCTGGTGGTGAGTCCGGCCGACGGCATCATCACTGCGGTCGGCCCGGCCGTGCCGCCGCGCGAACTTGGCCTCGGCGGTGGTGAAATGACCCGTATCTCGGTGTTCATGGATGTTTTCTCCTGCCATGTGAACCGCGCCCCTGTGCGCGGCCGCATCACAAGGATCGAGCATCGGCCGGGCCAATTCCTCAACGCCGCGCTCGACAAGGCGAGTGCCGACAACGAGCGCAACGGGCTGGTCATAGATAGCCCCAACGGCACGGTGGCCGCGGTGCAGATCGCCGGCCTGGTGGCGCGGCGCATCGTCTGCTGGGCCGAGACCGGCGGCACGATCGGCATCGGCGAGCGCTTCGGGCTGATCCGCTTCGGCTCGCGCGTCGACGTGTTCCTGCCGTCGACCGCGACGCCGCGTGTCGCCGTCGGCCAGACCGCGGTTGGCGGTGAAACCATACTGGCCGAATTCGGCGGCATTGCCGCAACGCCGCTCGTGCGGGTGTCCTGAGCCGTGGGCGCGCCGTTCAAGAAGTTCGAGGCACATGGCAGCGGCGGTCCGCGCATCCATGAAATCCCGATGCGCATGGTGCTGCCCAACCTTGTCACCGTGCTCGCCATCTGCGCCGGCCTGTCCGGCATCCGCTTCGGCTTCGAAGGCCGTTTCGAGCCGGCAGTGGTAATGGTGCTGCTCGCCGCCTTCCTCGACGGCATCGATGGCCGCCTGGCCCGGATGCTGAAGGCGACGTCCAAATTCGGCGCGCAGATGGATTCGCTAGCCGATATCGTCAATTTCGGCGTTGCACCCGCGCTGGTGCTCTATGCCTTCCTGCTCGACCAAGCCGGCTCGCCGGGCTGGATCGCCGCGCTCCTGTTCGCCATCGCCTGCGGACTCCGGCTTGCCCGCTTCAATGTGCTTGACGAGGACACGGACCGGCCGGTCTGGCAGACCGAATATTTCGTCGGCGTGCCGGCGCCGGCGGGCGCCGTGCTGGTGATGCTGCCGCTCTATCTGTCCTTCCTGCGGCTAGGCCTGGAGCCATCCCGCACTGCCGCCTTCATTGCCACCGGTTTCACCATTCTGGTTGCCTTCCTGTTGGTCAGCCGGCTGCCGGTGTATTCCGGCAAGAGCCTGAAAGTCCCTGGCGACAGGGTGCTGCCGATCATCCTCGGCGTCGTCCTCTATATACTGCTGTTGATGACCTACCCCTGGTACACGCTGACGGCGTCGGTCGCCGGCTATCTGATCTTTCTGCCGTTCAGCATCCGCGCCTATTCGAGGCGCGCCAAGCGCGAAGGCGAGAAGGTGCCGCCTTCGGACATCGGCTGACAGACGTGTCGCCAATTCGCTCCGAAGGTTATCTGGAGCATTTTGCAGCCAAGTGGATCACTTGGCGTCACAGAAATGCGGCTAAACAAATAGATGGAGCGGGATGCCCAGTTCAATTTGAACGCATCCCGCTCTAGCGGGAACCTGCCGGCATCTTGACCGTTCTGTCTCAGCGGGCGAGGTGCGCGACCTCGCGAAACGCCTCGCCGTCGACCTCTCAAGCTGCTGCGCCAGGCGCGGCACCTGAAGAAGTGCGAGGAGAAGAAATGGTTGTCGTCCTCATCGGTGCGTTGCTCATTGTCGCTGGCGTTGTGTACATGGCTGGCGCAGCCCTAGGGCGCGGGCGGCTCAGTGATCCGGCGCCTGTTCGCGCGGCGCCGGATCGCTCGACGCCAAATCTCGCAACGCCAGGCCCGACACTTGAGCCGCGGCGGCGCGGCCTCGGCTTCCTCGGCCTGTCGCAGAATTGGCCGGGCCTGCTGATGATGGCGGTCGGCGTCATCCTGCTGTTGTCGGTGGTGGCCCTCTAGCCCTTAAGCTGCCGCGCTGAGCCCCAGCCGGTCGATCGCCAGTTTGCGGGTCGAGACATAGTCGGTCTTGCCCGAACCCAGCACCGGGATTTCCTCGACCTTGACGATGTCGTTCGGCACCATCAGTTCGGCGGCACCTGCCTGTTTGCCGAATTTGCGCAATTCGTCGGGGTTGGCGTCATTGGCGGTGGTGACCAGCACGATGCGTTCACCGCGGCGCCTGTCCGGCACCGCCACCACGGCATGGTGCTCTTCCGGCCATAGCGACTGCACCAGCATCTCGACGGCACCCAGCGACACCATCTCGCCGGCGATTTTGGCAAAGCGCTTGGCCCGGCCGCGAATGGTGAGGAAACCCTCGCGGTCGACCGAAACGATGTCGCCGGTATCATGCCAGCCGTCGAGCGGCTGCAATTCGCCGGGCCGATCTGATGTCATGTAGCCCATCATCAGGTTTGGCCCATCGAGCCACAACCGTCCGGCGCCGCTAATGCCCTCGATCGGTTCGAGTTTCATGCGCATGGCCGGCAACAGCCGCCCGACCGTGCCGTCACGGCCGTGGATGGCTGTGTTGACGGCAACGACGGGCGCTGCCTCGGTCAAGCCGAAACCCTCGATGATCTCGGCCTGGAAGCGCTCCCGGTAAACGCGGCGTGTCTCCGGTTTCACCGCCTCGGCGCCGGCGACAATGAAGCGCAGGCTGGAGAAATCGCCGTCCTTGGCGGTGCGCGCATAATTGGCGAGGAACGTGTCGGTGCCGAACATGACGGTCGGCCTTGCATTGCGTGCGACCTCAGGGATCAGTTTGTAATGGAGCGGCGAGGGATAGAGGAACAGTTTTACTCCGGTGACCAGAGGCAGGATGGTGCCGCCCGTCAATCCGAACGAGTGGAACACCGGCAGCACGTTGAGCAGGATATCGGCCGGCGAGATGGTGATGCGGGCTTCGGCCTGCATGGCGTTGGCGAGAAGGTTCCGGTGCGACAGCACCACGGCCTTGGGCGTGCCTTCCGAGCCGGAGGTGAACAGGATCACCGCCGGCTTGGCTGCATTCTGCGGCTGCAGCGGCCAGCGCCACAGCAAGGCGGCGGCGAGCTTGTCCAGCACGGTCACGCTGGTGCGCACATCCTCCAGCCACAGCAGCTTGGCGCCGCCTCCTTCCACCGCCGCGACGATGTCTGCGAGGCTGGCCTTGTCGACAAAGGCGCGCGACGAGACCACGGTGCGGATCTCCGCCGTGCGCACAGCGGCGGTGACGCTGGCCGGGCCTGCGGTATAGTTGATCATCGCCGCCACCCGGCTCGCCGACAGCAGGCCAATGAGCGACAGCACGACGCCATTGGTGTTGGGCAGCAGCAGTCCAACCGCTTCGCCCGGCGCCGTCACAGCCTCGAAGCGGCGGCCGAGCACCCGCGCGCCGATGAACAGCTTTCTGTAGCTCAGTGCGCCGCTGATCACGTCTTCGACGATAGGATGCGAGGCGCCGACACGGTCGGCGGCGTCGCGCATGGCGAGGAACAGGCCGCGATTAAGATCGCTGCCGAAAAGCCGGGCTTCGGCGAAACGGTCGAACAGCGCATTGGTGTTCGAGGACTGATCAGCGTTTCGCGCCACCAGCTCGGTGATGGTCATCGGCTCCAGCACGCTGATCGACAGGCGGGGAAACCAGCGCCGCGGCGCCTTGTCCGCCGGCGTCAGCGATACCGGCAGAGTGCGCGCGCCGGCGACGAAGATCGGCACGATGCGGGCGTCGGCCTGCATGGCGATGCGGGTGACGGCGCGAAACAGGCGAAATGTCTTGATATCAGGCTCGACCGCATCCGGCAGATAGACGGCAAGGCGGCCCTTGCCCTTCAGCACTCGCACCAGCCGACGGCTGACGAAGACGTGCTCGGCATTGAAGGCGATGGTGCGGCCAAGCTCGCGCCATGGTTCGAGCCAGGGCGACTTGGCAGAGGCCTGGTCGAGGATATGCAGCGTGTCTTCCGGCAGCAGCGACAGCATCAGCGCCGGTTCGAGGCGCGACTGGTGCGAAATGACGTAGATGACCGGAACAGCTGCTTTGCGGGCGATCCTGATGCGATCATCGACGACCCGGTAGGCGAGCTTGAACGGCACATAGAGCAGCGCCTGGGTGAAGCGTAGGCCGAGGCGGAATTTTTCCACCACACCGATCAGCAGCCAAGCCGCGACGAGGCCCGCAAGCAGCGCCAGTGTCAGGGTCATGCCGCGTCTCTCCCAACAGATTCTCACGTCGCGGTTCTTTCCCGACCGCTTCAATGAGAACCTAGACGAAGTGGGCTCAACGTCAATGCGGAGGTCCTTTCTTCTCGCCGCCCGCCGTGCCCGACTCCGGCGCAACTACAGATACTGCCGCCGCATTCGGCACCACGCCTACACAGGCTTGCCCGGAGTAGGGCATATACGTTGCCGCTATTTGTCCGTTGGGGGGTGCGATGCACGACTATTATAACGTCGGTCGATACAGCCGGCCGGTGACGACAAGCTCGTCCGAGGCTCAGGTCTGGTTCGACCGCGGCCTCATCTGGCGTTACGCATTCAACCATGAAGAGGCGGTCAAGTGTTTCCGCAAAGCGGCCGAATGTGATCCCGGCTGCGCCATGGCTCATTGGGGCATCGCCTATGCCCTCGGCCCGTATTACAACAAGCCGTGGGCCGACTTCAACGAGCAGGACCTCAAGCAGACGCTGGTCGAGGCGCGTCGCGCGACGGAGGATGCGCTAGCGCTCGCCGACGGTGCGGCACCGGTGGAGAAGGCGCTGATACGGGGGCTGGAGCGCCGCTACCAGTCGGATCACGTGGCGGATAACGAAGAGCTGCGCGCCTGGAGCGACGCCTATGCGGGCGCGATGCGGAAAGTCTACGCAGCGTTTCCGGACGATCCCGACGTCGCCGCGCTCTTCGCTGAGGCGTTGATGGACCGCACGCCCTGGCAGTTGTGGAACCTCGCGAGCGGCGAACCCGCTGAGGGCGCCGATACAGTCGAAGTCGTGGCGGTACTGGAACAAAGCCTACGCCTATCGGATGAGCGCGAGGTCGCGCACCCCGGCCTCATCCATCTCTATATTCACGCCATGGAGATGTCGCCGCATCCCGAACAGGCACTGCGCCCGGCCGATACTCTTCGCGATCTCGTGCCGGACGCCGGCCATTTGCGGCACATGCCCTCGCACATCGACATTCTCTGCGGCGACTATCACGCAGCGCTAGTCGCCAACGAGCGGGCGATCGAAGCCGACCGCAAGTATCTGGAGCGGGAGGGTCCCTTCAACTTCTATACCCTTTCGCGATGTCACGACTATCATTTCAAGCTCTATGCGGCGATGTTCCTCGGCCAGTACCGTCCCGCCCTGGACGCAGCCAACGAAATGCTTGCCACAATCCCGGAAGCGCTGCTGCGACAGGCAACGCCGCCGATGGCCGACTGGCTGGAAGGCTATATGCCCATGAAAGCGCACGTGCTGGTGCGGTTCGGCAAATGGCAGGAGATCCTGGACGAACCGCTTCCCGACGATCCAGACCTCTACCGGGCGACCACGGCGGTCTGGCGCGCATTGCCCATGCCGCACTCGGACAAACAGCCGTGGCCGAAGCGGAGCAGCGCCGCTTCGAGGAGGCGTTCGCCCGCGTTCCGGAAACGCGCATGTTCTTCAATTACCGCTACGTCGACATTCTGGCGGTCGCCGCGGAGATGCTTCGAGGCGAGATTGCGTATCGGAAGGGCGATCACGAAGCGGCCTTCGCGCATCTCCGCGCCGCAGTGGCGCGGGACGACGGCCTTCCCTATGACGAGCCTTGGGGCTGGATGCAGCCGACGCGGCACGCACTTGGGGCCTTACTCCTCGAACAGGGCCACACCCGAGAAGCGGCGCAGGTGTATGAGGCGGATCTGGGAATGGATCGTGGCTACAGACGGATCTCGCGGCACCCCGACAACGTCTGGGGCCTGCACGGCTATGTCGAAGCCCTGCATCGGCTTGGCCGGCACGAAGAGGCCGACGCCATTCAACCTCGCCTCGATCTGGCGATGTCGCGGGCCGACGTCGACATTCGTGCGTCGTGCTTTTGCCGTCTCGGCGACAACTGCTGCGCGTCATGATCAACGCACCGTTGCGGGTATTGCCCGTTTCAGCCGTGAGACGAACGTCTGCGCCTATCCCTCGCCGCAAGGAGGGATAGGCGCCCTCACGTCGCTTTCAACCTCCCGCTGATGAAGCGGAATTCCTGTGTCTTGCCGCCGTAGCCATAGGCGGCGGCCGGCACTTCGTGCACGAAGGCGTAGCTTTCTTCGTGCATCTCACCCAGCAAGCGGCCAAAGGCGGCGAAGATCGCCTTGAGATAGGCTTCCAGTTCGAGCTTGGTGTTGGTGCCGTCGACCACCTTGATATCGAGCCAGAACGTGTTGGCGCCATGCTCGGCCAGCGACTTGCCGCCGGCGAACCAGTGCTGCGGGTCGAGATAAGATATGGCGACCGCGGTGATGGTGGGGTCCTTGCGCAGATGCGTGGCGGTCAGCTCGGTCACCTCCCTGGCGATGGCGGCGGACAGAGCGGCATCGGGCCTGCCGGTGACGGTGACATTGATGATCGGCATTTCTTTTCTCCTGAGGGGCGTCTCGCGCCGCTGGGAAAACCATGTCACGGCTGCAGCGTCAAAAAAATCGAATTGTTTTGGATTTAGAGTTCGATATAACTGAATTATGCAGGCGCTCGACCCCGATCTCCTCAAAACGTTTCTCGCCTTCGTCGACGGCGGCTCGCTTGCTAAGGCGGCATCGATCGTTGGTCGCTCGGCGTCGGCGGTGACCACGCAGATGCAGCGGCTCGAGGATATTGTCGGCGAACCGCTTCTGGTGCCGCAGGGAAGAGGCCGCGGCCTTACACCGGCGGGCGAAGATCTGGTCGGCCATGCGCGGCGCATTCTTGCTGTGCATCGCGAGGCGTGGCTGGCTCTCAAGGGCGTGCGAGCCGATGGGCGCGTGGCCATAGGCACGACACAGGATTTCGCCGACAGCGGCCTGCCGGAACTGCTCAGGACCTTTGCCGCGAGCCACCCGCGCGTCAGGATCGAACTGCGCGTCGGCCGCTCCGCCGAATTGGCGCACGCGCTGCAAACCGGCATCCTCGATCTGATGATCGCCATGCGGCAGGCTCCGGCGCCGGACGAAGTCGGCGTGCTCCGCGAGCCGATGATGTGGCTGTGTTCGCAAAGAGGCTTGGCCACACGCCAGGACCAGCTGCCGCTGGCGCTGCTCGATCCGCAGTGCGGCTTTCGTGACGCGGCGATCGCGGCACTCGACACGACAGGCCGCCGCTACCGGATCGCCGCCGGCAGCGCCAGCCTGGCCGGGCTGCGCACGGCGGTGAACGCCGGCATTGCTCTGACGCTGCGGACGGCGCGCTTTGCCCATTCCGGCATCGTCGAGGCGCCGCGCGAATTTGGCCTGCCGTCGGTTCCCATCGCCGAGTTCGCGATCCGGCTGCGCGAGGACGCCGACCCGCCAGCGCAGGATTTGGCTGCGCTACTCAGCGACAGCCTTGCCTTGGCGGGCCCACCAAGCTGATCTGCAAAGAAAAAGCCGACCTTGCGGTCGGCTGGAGGTGAGACGGGCCGAGGGGTTTGGGGGGACTTGGGGGTGGCCCGTCAAACCCAACAATGCTTGAACCCGATGATGGTTCCACGATTTTGCAAATTTATTTCAGAGGCAGACTTTCCCGGGCAGAGCGCTGCCTCGCCGCTTGCCAGTCGCGCCCGGCATGGGCGAACACCGCGCAGAGCACGATGGCGCCGCCGATCATGCTGGCGGCCGGCGGGATCTCGGCCAGGAACAGGAAGGCGAACAGGATCGCGAACGGCACTTCAGCCGAACCCAGCAGGCCGGATTCGGCCGCTGGAATGAGCCGCGCGCCCTCCGTCCACAGGATCGAGGCCAGCGCGAAAGACGCGCCGAAGGCGACGAGCAGCACTGCGTCTCTGGTTGAGACGGCTAGCGGGTCGGTGACGAACCAGCCGAGCACGAACAGGAGGAATGCCGATACCGCACCGGCCCACACCACAGGCGTGTCACGGAAGGCGCGCACCATGATCATGTAGAGCGCGGCGCCGACCGTCATCAGTAGCGCCAGCCCGTCACCGAACAGATTGCCGGTGCCGAAGCCGGACCACACCATGATCGCCACACCGCCGAGCGATACGGTGGCGGCGGCAAGCGTTTGCAGGCGGAAGCGCTCACGAACCAGCACGAAGGCAAGCAGCGCGGTGACGAAGGGTGCGGTGGCGTAGATGATCGCGACATTGGCGACGAAGGTGAATTTGAACGCTGAGATGAAGGCGATGCTGGCCAGCGCACCCTCGATCGCCAGCAGCCAGCCGCGCCAGCCG
Organism: Mesorhizobium mediterraneum; assembly: GCF_002284565.1. GTDB lineage: Bacteria > Pseudomonadota > Alphaproteobacteria > Rhizobiales > Rhizobiaceae > Mesorhizobium > Mesorhizobium mediterraneum. The sequence continues at coordinate 63,095 of NZ_NPKI01000008.1, forward strand.
AGGCGCAGGCTTTCACGCCTGCCGGAGCGGCGGCGGCGCCACAGCACATAGAGGGTGATCAGGATCGAGCCGACGAAGCCGCGCCAGCACGTGATGGTCAGCGGGTCGGCATGGATCGACTTGGTCAACACTCCGGTGAGGCCAAAGACGGCCGCCGACGCCGAAACCAGGATGATGCCAAGGGTGCGCTCGGCGGCGGTTTCGGTGGTGGCTGGCATGCTTAGGGATCCCGTCATGTCACCAGACTATGCTGCCTTGTCCTGACACCGTACTGTCAGCAGGGGGTGCCGCATCCTACAGTCGCTTGAGGAAATGTTCGTTGCCGATGATCAGCAGGCCGGCCGCGACGATCAGGGTTTCAGCGTACGCTACACGGGTGGAACCCTGCGCGGCGCTGCGCCAGCGGCGAGCTAGCGTTGGGGCAGGGCCTGGCGGCTCGGGTATCCCGTCCGGCCGATGCGGTTGAAGGGCGCTCCCGGGGCATGGAGCCGGGCCTTGGCCGCGCACCAGACAATACTGGAAGGCCGGCTGCGCCAGCTTTCCGGCGTGATAGAGAAGATCGGCAGACTACGGACGACCTCGCTCGAGGCGAGGCGCCAACCGCCGGGGAACTGGTGCGCTCAATGGCGCCGGACGCCAGACTCAGCGGGCTCGGACGGATGGCGTCATCGCGTGGCGGCCCCAGGTCGCATGAAAAGGCACCCGGTCTAATGACGCACCAATATCCGGACAGCTTGTCACTCTGATCCAAATGTCGTGAAATCGAGGTTTAGGCCGTAGAGTCTATTCGAGTATCGTGACGAGCGATGAAGATGACTGTCGAAAAGGGTTGGACATGGATGCCACCGGACTGAAGGCCATGCAGGCGCCGCTCAAGGACGCCTATCGCGACGACGCGTCGAGCGCGCTGGTCACGCTCAGGGCCAGGGGCTCGATCGACGACCAGTCGATCGCCTGCAAAGTTGAGACGGGCCGGGCGCTGGCCGTTGCCGGTCTCCATCCGGCTACCGGCGGTTCGGGGCTCGAACTGTGCTCGGGCGACATGCTGCTGGAGGCGCTGGTCGCTTGCGCCGGCGTGACGCTTAAGGCGGTGGCGACGGCGCTGGAGTTCAAACTCGGAGCCGCCACGGTGGAGGCCGAAGGCGATCTCGATTTTCGCGGCACCTTAGGTGTGGCAAGAGATGCGCCGGTCGGCTTCCGCGCCATCCGGCTGAATTTCATCCTCGACACCGACGAGCCACAAGAGCGCATCGACACTCTGCTCAAATTGACCGAACGCTACTGCGTGGTGTTCCAGACCATCAATGCCAAGCCGGAGCTGACGGTAAGCGCGCGCCGCTGAAACGCGCGCCGCCGGCTATTCACTTTCGCCCTCGTCGGCGAAGGGCGAGGCGCTCGGCACGCACTGCACCGACCAGCCGGCCGGCGTCGGCTGCTTCTGATATTCGGTGACGGCGGAGGTGCATTGTTCGCGGGTGTCGAATGTGCTGGGCAGCACCACCATGCCGCCTTGCGGGCCGGCAATCACCAGATACCAGACCAACGCTACGCTCGAAGCCGCCATGGGAAATTCCTCGTTTGTTGTGGGATTCGGGCGATCCTATCAACTCCGCGCGGTCGACGAAAGCGCGGCTGGCGCGGTGGTTCGCCACGGCATCACGGCGTGAGGTTCGACGTTTGTTTGAACAGCTCAGTTCGCGGCAAAGCAGTAGAACAGGCCGTCGCCGCCGGTGCTCTTCAGCGCCTCCTGACTGCAGCCGCCGCGTGAAGCGTGCGAGGAATTCCACGATTTGGCGGCGGCCGAATCGTCGAGACCGGCGCGATCGTGATGGCCCGTCATTGCCGCACCTTCTGCTCCGCTGAGCGTCCAGTCGCCGCAGGTCTGGTCGGCGATTTTCGTGCCGTCGGGCTTGGAGCCGGTCAGCACGTCGTGCCGGTTGGGCTTGTCGCCGCGGCCGTTGACCACGTTGCCCTTTTCGTCGAGCGCCGTCTGCTTGGTGATGGCGTTGGCATCACTGTGCAGCGACGCGACATCGTCGGCGATCTTGTCGCCCTTGGCGTTGAACCACGGTCCCTTGCCGATGCGATCGCGCGCATCGGTGTCGCTGGTCGAGAGATAGGCGCGCCATGTCTTGCCGGTCACGCCGGCGGCTTCAGCCAGCGACCCGCAATGCGCATCGGCGCCCGCCAGGCCGCCGAGATCGGCGCCCTTGCCCGAGCCGACGCTGGTGACGAAGAAGCTCATTGTCGTATCCTGTGAGGATGCGACGCCGACGGCTGCAAGCGATGCGGCGGCGGTGACGAGAAGCAGTCTGCGCATGGTGGTCCTCCGTTTTGCGAAAACTAGGCATTCCAACAACGTCGGTGGCGGCGCAATTCTTCCGCCAAAATACGCGGTGCGTCTACTCCGGCTGCCGGTAGGCGACAAAACGGTTGTGCTTGGCCTGGAAGATCAGCCCGGTTTCCCTAAGCGCAGGGCTGGCCAGCGGCACGATGCGTTTGGCGATCTCCGAGGGATGCGGCAGCGTTCCCGGATCCTCGCCAGGCACCGCCTGCGCCCGCATGGCGGTGCGGGTGGCGCCGGGGTCGGCGGCGTTGACCCTGAGGGCCAAGTTTTCCGTCTCGTGCGCCCAGGAACGCATCATGGTCTCGACCGCCGCCTTCGACGCAGCATAGGGCGCCCAGAAGGCCCGCGCCGAATGGGCGGCGTTGGAGGAAAGCACGATGGCGCGACCGGCATCGGAGAGTCTGAGCAGCGGGTCGACCGAGCGGATCAGCCGCCATGTCGAGGTGACGTTGATGGTCATCACCTTCTCGAAGGTCTTGGCCTCGACATGGCCGATCGGCGAGATCACGCCGAGCACCCCGGCATTGGCGACGAGAACGTCGAGCTTGCCCCAGCGTTCGTGGATGGCACCGCCCAGCCGGTCGATGCCGGCCATGTCGGCGAGGTCGAGCGGCACAAGCGTGGCTTGTCCGCCCGCCGCCTTGATCTGATCGTCGAGTTCCTCCAGTCCGCCGACGGTGCGGGCAACCGCGATGACATGCGCTCCGGCAGCGGCAAGTTCCAGGGCGATGAAGTAGCCAATGCCGCGCGAGGCGCCGGTGACGACCGCGACGCGGCCGGAAAGATCGAGGGCAGGGGCGGGGATCATGCGAGAGCCTCCGTGAGTAGGCGTGAAAACACCCCCCTCTGTCCTGCCGGACATCTCCCCCTCAAGGGGGGAGATTGGCCCTCATCCGGCTCAGCGCCCGTTTTGCGACCGTCGCGATTGGCGAAAGTCGATAGTTCAGCCGATCTCCCCCCTTGAGGGGGAGATGTCCGGCAGGACAGAGGGGGGTAAACTGGGGAAGGCAAATGGTGGTCCGGCAACCCTACGACCCGCCCGCCGCCAAGAGCGACAGCGTGCGCACATTGTCGGAACCTTCGAAGTCGGCAAGCCGGGTCGGGTATTGCCCGGTGAAGCAGGCGTCGCAGAATTGCGGCTGCTCGTTGTCGCGGCCGGCCTCGCCGACAGCGCGGTAGAGCCCGTCGATCGACAGGAATCCGAGCGAATCGACGCGGATAAATTCGGCCATCTCTTCCACCGACATGCGCGACGCCAGCAGCTTCGACTTCTCCGGCGTGTCGACGCCGTAGAAGCAGGAGGCGCGTGTCGGCGGCGAAGCGATGCGCATGTGCACTTCCTTGGCGCCGGCATCGCGCACCATCTGCACGATCTTCTGGCTGGTGGTGCCGCGCACGATCGAATCGTCGACCAGCACCACGCGCTTGCCTTCGATCATGCGGCGGTTGGCGTTGTGCTTGAGCTTGACACCCATGTGGCGGATCGAATCGCCAGGTTGGATGAAGGTGCGGCCTACATAGTGATTGCGGATGATGCCGAGCTCGAATGGGATGCCCGCGGCTTGCGAAAAGCCGATCGCCGCCGGAGTGCCGCTGTCCGGCACCGGCACGACGATATCGGCGTCGACCGGACTTTCGAGCGCCAGCTCGGCGCCAATGCGCTTGCGCACCTCATAGACATTGCGGCCTTCGACAGACGAATCCGGACGAGCGAAATAGACATATTCGAAGATGCAGAAGCGGGTCTTCTGCGGCTCGAAGGGAAACAGGCTCTCGATGCCCTTGGCGGTGACGACGACCATCTCGCCGGGCTTCAGGTCGCGCACGAAACGCGCACCGATAATGTCGAGCGCGCAGGTTTCGGAAGCCAGGATCCAGGCGCCGTCGAGATCGCCGAGCACCAGCGGGCGGATGCCGAGCGGATCGCGGCAGCCGATCATCTTCTTTGCCGTCATCGCCACCAGCGAGAAGGCACCCTCGACCTGGCGCACCGCATCGATGAAGCGCGAGTTGAGATCGCGTTCCCTGCTGGTGGCGACCAGATGCAGCAGCGTCTCGGTGTCGGAGGTCGACGAGAAGATCGCGCCCTGTTTCTGCAGCGCGCGCTGCACGGTCATGGCGTTGGTGAGGTTGCCGTTGTGGGCGACGGCGAAGCCGCCATCGGCGAGCTCGGCGAAAAACGGCTGGATGTTGCGCTGGCCGGCGCCACCGGTGGTGGCATAGCGCGTGTGGCCGATCGCGCGATTGCCTTGCAGGCTGTCGATGACGCGCTGCTTGGTGAAGGTGTCGCCGATCAGGCCGACATGATGTTCGACATGGAACTGGGTACCGTCATAGGAAACGATACCGGCCGCTTCCTGGCCGCGATGCTGCAACGCATGCAGGCCAAGTGTGACGATAGCTGCGGCGTCCTGCCGGCCAAAAATACCGAACACACCGCATTCGTCGTGGAAATGATCGTCAGCTTCGGCGGAAAGCACGTCGTCTGCGTCTGCCATCTTCAGCTCCGCTAAAGTCGCTATATAGTGTGATGACTGCTCGAGAGCAACGTAGAGTTTGCGGCTTTTCACATGATCGTCAGTTTGCCGGCGCCGGATTGGCCGGTGCATTGTCGGCCGGTGGCGCGTCGGTCTCGCTGCCATCGAGCGCCGGAGCATCGTCGCCGGTTGCCGGCGCGTCCGCTGCCGGTGCATCCGCCGCCGGTGGCGTCTCGGCGCCGGTCTCGGGTGCCGGCTGGCTAGGATTGAGCCTGTTGAGGATCGCGTTTTCCGGGTCCTCGGGCAGCAGGCTTTCGAGCTTGGCGCCGAGCGATTCGAGCAGCGGCCGCGACTTGGCGTTGGCGACCCAGCCCGGAGCCTTGGGACCGGCCAGCCAGTTGAAGAACAGCAGGGCCACCGCAACGACCAGAATGCCGCGCGCCGCGCCGTAGAGGAAACCGAGCGTGCGGTCGAGCGCGCCGATCCTGGAATCGATGATCCAGTCGGCGAGTTTCATGGTGATGACGGAAACGACGATCAGCGCGATGATGAAGACGATGCCGGCGGCGGCCACCATGGCAATCTTCTCATTGTCGACATAGGGCTGAACGTAAGGCAGGACCGGTTTGTAGAAGAAGAACGCCGCCGCTGCCGCCACTATCCAGGAGATGACCGAGAGGATTTCGCGCGAAAAGCCGCGAACCATGGCGAGCATCGCCGAGACCAAGGTGAAGCCGACGAGAATTCCGTCAAGCAGCGTAATCGGCATGTCTTTTGCCCCACTTCATGAGCCGCGTCATTCTTGCTCGTCGGCGCGGCTGCGCCGTGAGCCGGCTATGCGCGCCACGAGATCGGCAAGCTCGGTGGGCTGGAAAGCGCCGGCCCCTATCCCCCCGGCAAGTTCCTCGCTGCCTAAAGGCAGAACCGCGCTTCCAAAACCCAGCTTTTCGGCTTCCTTCAGGCGCTGCTGCGCATGCGCAACCGGCCTTACGGCGCCCGAAAGGCTGATTTCGCCGAAATAGACGCAATCGGCCGGAAGGGCAAGACCGGTGAGCGAGGAAACCAGTGCGGCCGCCACCGCCAGATCGGCGGCCGGCTCCGAGATACGGTAGCCGCCGGCAACATTGAGATAGACGTCGTGGGTCCCGAAGCGGACCCCGCAATGGGCCTCGAGAACCGCGAGGATCATCGACAGCCGGGCGCCGTCCCAGCCGACGACGGCGCGGCGTGGCGTGCCCAGCGACGACGGCGCCACCAGCGCCTGGATCTCGACCAGCACCGGGCGGGTTCCCTCCATGCCGGCGAAAACCGCAGCGCCCGGCGCTTTCGCATGGCGTTCGCCGAGAAAAAGCTCGGACGGATTGGCGACCTCGCGCAGGCCCATGTCAGACATTTCGAAGACGCCGATCTCGTCGGTCGGTCCGAAGCGGTTCTTGACCGTGCGCAGGATGCGGTAGTGGTGGCCGCCTTCGCCCTCGAAATAGAGCACGGCGTCGACCATGTGCTCGACGACGCGAGGGCCCGCGATCTGGCCTTCCTTGGTGACATGGCCGACGAGCACGATCGCCGCCCCTGTGGATTTCGCATAGCGGATCATCGCCTGGGCGGCGGCGCGCACCTGGGTGACGGTGCCGGGCGCCGAATCGGCCATGTCGGTCCACAAGGTCTGGATCGAATCGAGGATCACCAGATCCGGCCGCTTGCCGTCGGCGATGGTGGCGAGGATGTCCTCGACATTGGTTTCGGCGGCAAGCTCCACCGGAGTGTCGGCGACGCCGAGCCGCTGCGCGCGCAGCCTGATCTGGGCGACGGCCTCTTCGCCTGAGACATAGACGATGCGGTGGCCCTTTGCCGCGAGTGCCGCGGCCGCCTGGGTGAGTAGCGTCGACTTGCCGATGCCGGGATCGCCGCCGACCAGAAGGGCCGAGCCGCGCACGAAACCGCCGCCAGTGGCGCGGTCGAGCTCGCCGATGCCGGAGACGATGCGCGGCGCGTCCTCGATGTCGCCGGACAAAGTCGTGAGCACCACGGCGCGGCCCTTGCGGGCATTGCGGGTGTTGGCCGGACCCGAGCCGATGCCGCCGGACGTGCCTTCCTCGACCAGCGTGTTCCACTCGCCGCAGGCATCGCATTTGCCGGCCCAGCGCTGATGCACCGAACCGCAATTCTGGCAGATGAACTGAACGCGGGACTTGGCCAAACTGCTACCTTCCCGCCAATTGGCGAGCGCCGTGATCCTTCGCGCCCCCCTCTGTCCTGCCGGACATCTCCCCCACGAGGGGGGAGATCGGATTGCGCTTCGGATTTCGCCAATTTTCGGCGTTGCAGAAAAGAAGGCTGGCGTAGATGACAGCCAATCTCCCCCCTCGTGGGGGAGATGTCCGGCAGGACAGAGGGGGGCGCCGTAGAGCGCTGCTGTCCCGCATCTTTGGTGCGGCGTCGGTCAAAAGCTACTCAAACCTCTCCGCAATATGATGCTCCTCGGCGAGGTCGGAGAAGCGGGTGAACTCGCCCTGGAAGGCGAGGCTGACCGAGCCGGTCGGTCCGTGGCGCTGCTTGGCAACGATGACCTCGGCCTTGCCGCGCATCTCGTTCATCTCGTTTTCCCATTTGATGTATTCGTCTGTGCCGGGCTTCGGCTCGCGGTTCTTCAGATAGTATTCCTCGCGGTAGACGAACATCACCACGTCGGCATCCTGCTCGATCGAGCCCGATTCGCGCAGATCCGAGAGCTGCGGGCGCTTGTCGTCGCGGCTTTCGACTTGGCGCGACAGCTGCGACAGCGCGATGATCGGCACGGCAAGTTCTTTGGCCAGCGCCTTCAGGCCAGTGGTGATCTCGGTGATTTCCTGCACGCGGTTCTGCGAGGATTTCGCGCTCGATCCTTGCATCAGCTGGATATAGTCGATGACGATGACGTCGAGGCCGCGCTGGCGCTTCAGCCGTCGCGCGCGCGCCGACAGCTGGGCGATCGAGATGCCGCCGGTCTGGTCGATGAACAGCGGGATCTTCTGCATGGTCTGCGAGCAGGCGACCAGCTTTTCGAAGTCCATCTCGCTGATCTCGCCGCGGCGGATTTTTGACGACGGGATTTCGGTCTGCTCGGAAATGATGCGGGTGGCGAGCTGTTCCGACGACATTTCGAGCGAGAAGAAACCGACGACACCGCCATTGGCCGCCTTGAACGAGCCGTCGGCCTGTTGCGCCGGCACATAGGCCTCAGCGATGTTGAAGGCCATGTTGGTGGCGAGCGATGTCTTGCCCATGCCGGGGCGGCCGGCGATGATGATCAGATCGGACGGCTGCAGGCCGCCCATGCGGCGGTCGAGATCGCGCAGGCCCGTGGCGACACCTGACAGATGTCCGTCGCGCATATAGGCGGCGTTGGCCATGTCGACGGCGGTTTTAACCGCGTCGGTGAAGCTCTCGAAGCCGCCATCGTAGCGGCCGGTCTCGGCCAGCTCGAACAGGCGCCGCTCGGCATCCTCGATCTGCTCGGACGGCGACATGTCGACCGGCGCATCATAGGCGATGTTGACCATGTCTTCGCCGACGGTGATCAGCGCGCGTCGCGTGGCGAGATCGTAGATGGCGCGGCCGTAGTCGGCGGCGTTGACGACGGTGACCGCCTCGACAGCCAGCCGCACGACATATTGCGCAACCGTCATGTCCCCGACCTTCTCGTCGGCCGGCAGGAAGGTCTTCAGCGTGATCGGCGTCGCTACCTTGCCCATGCGAATGAGCTCGGCGGCGACCTCGAAGATTTTTCTGTGCAGCGGCTCGTAGAAATGACCGGATTTCAGGAAGTCCGAGACGCGGTAGAACGCATCGTTGTTGACGAGGATCGCGCCGAGCAGCGCCTGCTCGGCCTCGATGTTGTTCGGTGCCTCGCGATATAGCGGTGTTTCCGCCACGCCGAATTTTCGTGCTGCCTCTGCCATGATGTCCCCGGTTTCGATCCCGGTCTCTCGATATCAGAACGGGATAAGTCGGTGATGACTTATCTGCATCAGTCCCCATCCAATCGGCTTTGGTGCCCGCGATTCACAGCCAAGATCTTTCGGTGGAAAGAATCTTGATTGACTCGAATCAAGATGGCGAGCCTAGCCGTTCTCTAGAGAGAACAAAACAGGAAAATAGCTGCCAATCACTCCGGCAGCGCGTCGCCCCAGTCGAGCCGCCGCGCGGTCTTGAACATCTCGCCGTCGCGCTTGGTGAACAGTTTCTCGTCGACACTGCCGTCCTTTTCGCAAAGTTTCAGCAGGACCTTTCCCGAGCCGGGTTTCGGCGGTGCTATCACCCGCGCCTGCGGGGGGTGGACGGCCGGATGGCGGGAGGCGGCGACATAGATGAATTTCTCGTCCTCCCATGGCACGTCGGCGTCCTTGGCCAGCCGGTGCAGGCGCGAGCGCGCGACACGGCGCGAAAAATGGCACCAGTCGGGCGCCGCGAGCGGGCAGGGCGCCTCATGAGGGCAAGGCGCAAGCACATGCGCGCCCGCCTCGATCAGGTGCCGCCGCACGGCAAGTATGCGCTGCCATCCGGCCGGCGTGCCCGGCTCGACGACCAGCAGCGTGTCGTCGGTCAGGTGCCAGAGCCGGTCGATGAGTTTTGGCAGCGATGCCGGCGCGATCTCGTCCAGCACATAGGCGCAGGTGACCAGCTCGGCCGGCTTGAGGTCGGCAAGGTCGATGGTGACATCGCCGGCCAGCCAGGCGATCCTGGCCGTCATCGCCTCAGTGGCAAGCGCCTCGCCGATCCGGCGCACCGCGGCGCTCGCCTCGATCAGCACCGCCTGCTCGAGGTCGGGCCAGAGATCGAGCGCGGCCCAAAGCACCGTGCCAGGGCCAGCGCCGACATCGAGCAGGGTTTTCGGCGCATAGTCGGGCCGTGCCTCGCTGACCGCATCAAGGCTGGCACGGACGGCGGCGTAGGTCGCCGGCAGCCGCGTCGCCAGATAGGCCTTGACCGCCATCTCCTCGGCCATGTGCAGGCGGCCGTCGCGCAACTCGGCGCGGTAGCGGTCCGATAGCGTCTTTGCCGCCTGCTTCAATGTCGGCAGCGGCACTTTTTCGAGGAGGCGCTCGACGCCCTGCCGAAGCGGGATAGGCAGTTCCATAGCTCACGCCCCCCGAGGCGCGAGCAGGATGACCGAGGCGCCGACGATGCAGAGCGCGGACCCGGCAATATCCCAACGGTCGGGACGCACGCCTTCCACCAGCCACAACCATCCGAGCGAGGCGGCAATGTAAATGCCGCCATAGGCGGCATAGGCGCGGCCCGCCGCACTGATGTCTACCAGCGCCAGCAGGAATGCGAACAAAGCGAGTGAGGCCAGGCCTGGAGCCAGCCACAGCGGCGACTTTTCCAGCCGCCACCACGCCCACGCCGAAAAGCAGCCGGCGATCTCGGCAAGGGCAGCAACGATATAGATGAGATAGGTCATGAAAAAAGGTCTCGCGGCGATGGCGAGACCTTTTTCAGCGTGCGGGCCGGCAATGGCAAGCGGCAATGGCGAGATCGCCGGAAGTCTATTCCGTATCCGCCACCTTGCGGCGGCGCGCGGGCTTGGCGGCAGGGGCTTTTGGGCGATGCCCCATGTCGCGCATGTCCAGCGCCTTCTCGCATTTGGCCATGTAGTCGCGCGTCATCGGCAAGGTATCGTTCTTCTTGGCAATCTGGATCTGGAAGATCACCAGGTCCTGCCAGCGGAAGGCGGCTTCAGAGGCCGCCAGATAGAACTCCCACATGCGGCAGAAGCGCTCGTCGTAAATCGCCTTGGCCTTGTCGCGATTGGCAGCGAAGCGCTGGCCCCAGTGCTTCAGCGTATCGGCATAATGCAGCCGCAGGATTTCGATGTCGGTGACGACGAGGCCCGACTTCTCGATCGCCGGCATCACCTCCGATAGCGCAGGGATGTAGCCGCCCGGGAAGATATACTTGCGGATGAAGGCGCTGGTTGCCCACGGCACACCGGAGCGGCCGATCGTGTGCAGCAGCATGACGCCGTCCGGCTTCAATAGCGTCGCCGATTTGTCGAAGAAGGTGCGGTAGTGGTTGACGCCGACATGCTCGAACATGCCGACCGATACGATGCGGTCGAAGCGCTCGTTGAGTTCGCGATAATCCCTCAATTCGAAATGCACGCGGTTTTCCAGACCTTGCGCATGGGCCCGGTCGGTGGCGACGCCATGCTGTTCGGTCGATAACGTCACACCTTGCACGTCCACGTCGAAGGACTTGGCGAGATAGAGACCGAGCCCGCCCCAGCCGGAACCGATGTCGAGCACGGTTTGGCCGGCCTTCAGCCTGAGCTTGGCGGCAATGTGGCGCTTCTTGGCAGCCTGCGCCTCATCGAGCGTCATATCCGGCTGCTCGAAATAGGCGCAGGAATACTGCATGTCCTCGTCGAGGAAGAGCCTGTACAGGTCGCCCGACAGATCGTAGTGGCGCTGCACGTTGCGGCGCGCGCGCGCCGCCGTGTTGATCTGCTGCAGGCGGCGGAAGGCGTGGCGCAGGCCCTCGATCGCTTTCGACCAGGTGGCATCGATGCCGCCGCTACCCATGTTCTGGAAGGCGATGCGCATGACCCCCAGCACGCCGCCCTCGAGTATGTCGAGTTCGCCGTCCATATAGGCTTCCGGCACCGCCAGCATCGGATCGAAGGTAATGGCGCGCTCGGCATGCGCGGTCTTGATGTGCATGTGCACCGGCTCGCCGCTGCCGTCGCCGAACATCACCGACAAGCCCTTGGGTCCGGTGACTTTGAGATTGCCGGTGCGCACCAGGCGGTCGAGAACGCGTTTCAGCAGAATATTCATGACCAAATGTCCCCTCTCGGTCAGACAGCCTGTCCTACTCTGCATCAACATATAGGGTTTCGAAAAGTTCCTGTTGGCACAAAAATGCCCGGGCGAGGCGCCCGGGCATTGGTCCAGAAATAACTGGAAGCCGACGAAATTGTTTAGAGCGCCGCGCTGACGCCCTGTGACGTGCAATCAGCCGTTGTCTTCACCGCCTTCGAACTCGGCATTGGGGTCGAAGAAGTTGTCAGGGCGCGCATTGTCATTGATGTCTTCGCCATAGATGGCTTCGGCGGTGGTCAGCATCTCGCCCTTGGCCTGGCGCTCGGCTTCGTCGGCCGTGCGGGCGATGTTGAGCGTGATGGTGACCTCGACTTCCGGATGCAGCGCGATCGCCACGTTGGTAAGACCGATGGTCTTGATCGGCTGGTTGAGCAGGATCTGGTTGCGGTTGACCGAAAAGCCTTCCGCCGTCAGCAACTCGGCGATGTCGCGGGTCGACACCGAGCCGTAGAGCTGGCCGGTTTCGCCGGCCGAACGCACGGCGATGAAGCTCTTGCCGTCGAGCTTTTCCGAAACCTGCGTGGCCTCGGACTTGCGCTCGAGGTTACGGGCTTCGAGCTGGGCGCGCTGGCCTTCGAACTTCTTTTTGTTGGCTTCGTTGGCGCGCAGCGCCTTGCCCTGCGGCAGCAGGAAGTTACGGGCGAATCCGTCCTTGACCTTGACGGTGTCGCCCATCTGGCCGAGGCGGGAAACGCGCTCGAGAAGAATGACATCCATGGTTTTGTTCCTTCGTTTGGGCGCCAAAATCACTGGCATCGACGCCGAATTGTCTGGAACAGGTCAGGAAGCAGAGGGCGTCGCCGCCAATGTCGCTGTCCTGCCTGTCGCGGCAGTTAGAGGTCTTCACCTCAACCCGGGGTTTGATGGTAGACCCCGCGGCGCCCGTCGCCGTGGGAAAAAGCGGGCGGCGAACCGCCCGCTGAAAGAGTGTTAGCGAACCACGTAGGGCAGCAGGCCAAGGAAGCGGGCGCGCTTGATCGCCTTGGCGAGTTCGCGCTGCTTCTTCTGGCTGACGGCGGTGATGCGCGACGGCACGATCTTGCCGCGCTCGGAAATGTAGCGCTGCAGAAGACGTACGTCCTTGTAGTCGATCTTGGGCGCGTTGGCGCCGGAGAACGGGCAGGTCTTGCGGCGGCGGTGGAACGGGCGCCGGGTCGGGATCTGGTTGATGTCGACCATTATTCTGCACCCCCTTCAACACCTTCGCGCGGACGGCGCGGACCACGGTCTGCACCGGCGTCGCCACCGAAGCTGCGCGGCGGACGATCGCCACGGTCGCCGCGATCGCGGTCGCCGAACGAGCGCGGGCCGCGGTCACGGTCGCCGAAGCCACCGCGTTCCGAGCGCTCTTCGCGCTTCTGCATCATCGCCGACGGGCCTTCCTCATGCGCATCGACCTTGATGGTGAGGAAACGCAGCACATCTTCGGACAGGCCCATCTGGCGCTCCATCTCGTTGAGCGCGGCCGGCGGGCAGGTGATGTCCATCAGCGTATAGTATGCCTTCCGGTTCTTGTTGACCCGGTAGGTGAGGGACTTCAGTCCCCAGTTCTCGACCCGGCCGACGGACCCGCCATTAGCTGAGATGACGCCCTTGTACTGTTCGACAAGCGCATCGACCTGCTGCTGCGAGAGGTCCTGCCGGGCAAGAAACACATGTTCGTAAAGAGCCATATTGTTCTTTTGCCTTTCTTCGTTTCTCTCCCGGTTCCCGGCGGCAAAAGCCTCTGCAACTTCTCTGACCCGCCGATCCCTAAAGGAGGCGGGGAAGAAAGGAGCATGACGAGACGGTCGAGAGCGGAGACACGGGAGGCGGAAGCGCTTCTGGCCCCACACGAAGGTTTCGAAAAACCTCCGGCCCTCCGTTCAGCCCCCAGCAAGGACCGGCAGATTGCGGGCGTCTATACAGGAATCCGGCTGGATGGCAAGGGCGAGCCGAAAATCCGCCGCTGCAAGGACGACATGTCGCGCGGCAGCTTTAGCTTGTATGCGGGACCAGCTTCTTCACCGTTTCCGGGAAGAAATCGGGCGCTGCGTGGCGCTTGCCGAACATCATGTCGTATTGCAGCAGGCGGAAATCGCGAATGGCCGGGTCGATTTTCTTCTTGCGCGCCCAGTCCGGCGTGGCTTCGCCCGCCGGCGTCAACAGCAGATTGCGGTCGACGACACGGTAATGCTCGCGCATCTGGCCGAGGAAGCCGGTGTAATAGGGGTGGCTGATCCCGGCCGTGGTCAGGATATGGTAGGGCAGGAAGGCGGGGCTTACCGCGCCCATTTCCGCGGCCGGTCCGGTGCGGTTCGACCATACGATCAGCGGCGTCTGGTGATGCCGCAGCATCTGGTCAGGCGACTCCTTGCGCGGCGCGACATTGTCCTTGAGGAAGCCGGTTTCGACATAGACCGGACCGAGCGGCGGCAGATGGTCGCCGAAGAAGGCGATGACCGTCGGCCGCTGGCGGTTCTTCGCCCATTCGACAAGGCGCTCGAGGCCCTTGTCGGCGTCGGATGCTCCCTCTGTGAAGCTCAGCAGCGAATCCTTCGCCCATTGGCTGGTCGGCGCCTGCACCTTGTGGGTCGGATTGTAGTAGCGATTCGGCTCATAGGGACCGTGGTTCTGCAGGCTGACGGCGAAGAAGAAGAACGGATCGTCGGTGGCGTCGGCCTCGCGGATGATCTCGTCGGTCATCGCCGCGTCCGAGGCCAGCGGCCCGCGCTTTTCGAGATATGGCAGGTTTTCCTCCGACTTGAAGTCGTCGAAACCGAAATCCGCATAGACCGGCGTGCGGTTCCAGAACCAGCTCGTGCCCGGATGGATGGCGCGCGTCTCATAGCCTTGGCTCTTCAGGAACGTGGCCATCGACGGCACCGGCGCGCGGACATATTGCTGGTAAGGGATGCTGCCGGCCGGCAGGAAGGCATTGGAAAAGCCGGTCAGCGCCTCGAACTCGACATTGGCGGTCATGCCGCCGAATTCGGGCGAGAACATCGAGCCCGAGCGCAGCGTCCGCACATTGGGAATCGGATCGGGCGTGATGGTGACGCCGGGCAACTCGGTCGGATCCCAGAAGGATTCGCTCATGACGATGATGACGTCGGGCTTCTCGGCCGGTACGGAGACCGTCACGTCAGGCCTGTCGATTGCCGCGATCGACTTGTCGGAATAGCCCGCAGGCGCCGAGACGTGGGCCATCGGCACGTTGAGCGCGAAGGCGAGCGCGAAGCCGTTGGAGGCGTAGTTTTCCTTCTGGTCCCACATGATCGGGATGATCTGCAACCGGTCACGCGTCCACGAGAAGGTCGCGTAATCCATGATTGAGACGAAGAAGGCGAGCAGCGGCACTGTCAATGTCAGCCGGGCAAGGCGGCCCTTACGGCTGAGCGCCGGTACCCGGCGGCGCCATAGTCGCCAGCCATAGACGAGCAGCGATAGGCCGCCAACGATGCCGACCGCCATAGCGATGGCGGTCCCCGGGCGTTCGCGCACCAGAAGCGGCATCAGCGCCACGATCTGGCGTGAATACAAGAAATCGGTCGGATAGAGCGGATCGCCGAGATAGAGCGATTTCTGATGGCCGACAAAGGCCAGCGCCAGCGTCAGCGGCGCGACGATCATCAGGCTCTGGTGGCTGCGGCCGAGCACGGCATCGAGACCGATGAGGATCAACGCGAAAATGATGATGGTGGTCCAGCCCGGCTTGAACGGCTGCAGGAAGAAGGCGACGGTGCCGGCAAAGTCGCCGCGCACGATCAGTTCGACCGCAAACACCAGAATGGCGGCAGCGAGCAGGCTGACGAGGCCATAGCGGATAACGGGCCATTTCCGGCCCGGCAGATAGCCGGTGGCCGGATCGCCTTCCAGAAACTGTGGCGCGGCCTTGCCGGCGCCTTTCCTAGTCCTTGCCAACTTACAATTCCCCCGACCATACACAAAAGCGTCATTGAGCTGTCATCGATATGTCACAAAAAGCTAGCGCCTGTGGCTGAAATAAGAAGAGCCAGCAAACGAATCGTGAGCGATTTTCATCATGAGTGATCGACAAAAAGCCTTTTGGAACAGGCACTCGGCCAGCGATGCCGAGCCGGAGCGGCCTGAGTTGGGCTGATGGCGGACTTGACTTGCCCGCCTGCCTTGCGTCACAGGCAGGAAAAATCAGCCGCTTAGGAGCCACAGATGGCCGTCGCATTCACCTTTCCGGGACAGGGCAGCCAGGCTGTCGGCATGGGCAAGGACCTCGCCGACGCCTTTCCGGAATCGCGGAAGATCTTCGAAGAGGTCGACGACGCGCTCGGCGAAAACCTGTCGAAGCTGATCTGGGAAGGGCCGGAAGAGACGCTGACGCTGACCGCCAATGCCCAGCCGGCGCTGATGGCTGTGTCGCTTGCCGCAATCCGGGCTATGGAATCGCGCGGCTTCTCGCTGAAGGACAAGGTCGCCTATGTCGCCGGCC
The DNA here is from genome assembly GCF_002284565.1 of Mesorhizobium mediterraneum. Lineage (GTDB taxonomy): Bacteria > Pseudomonadota > Alphaproteobacteria > Rhizobiales > Rhizobiaceae > Mesorhizobium > Mesorhizobium mediterraneum. The sequence goes on from NZ_NPKI01000008.1 coordinate 79,232, forward strand.
ATTCGCTCGGCGAGTATTCGGCACTTGCTGCCGCCGGTTTCGTCTCGATCGCCGATGCCGCCCGGCTCTTGCGTATCCGCGGCAATGCCATGCAAGCGGCAGTGCCGGCCGGCGAGGGCGCCATGGCGGCGATCATCGGGCTGGAACAGGCCGATGTCGAAGCCGCCTGCGCTGAAGCGGCCAAAGATTCAGTTTGCCAGATCGCCAACGACAATGGCGGTGGCCAGTTGGTGATCTCCGGCGCCAGGGCGGCGGTTGAACTGGCGGCGAAGCTGTGCACGGAAAAGGGCGCCAAGCGGGCGCTGATGCTGCAAGTTTCTGCGCCTTTCCATTCGGCACTGATGACACCGGCGGCCGAGATCATGCGCGAGGCGCTGGCCGGGGTGACGAAGAACGCGCCGTTCGTGCCTGTAGTCTCCAACGTGTCGGTCACCCCGTCCAGCGATCCCGACGCCATCGCCCGCCGCCTGGTCGAACAGGTGACCGGCCGCGTGCGCTGGCGCGAGACGGTGGAGTGGTTCGGCGCGAATGGCGTTGCGACGCTTTACGAGGTGGGCGCAGGCAAGGTGCTGTCGGGACTGGCTCGGCGCATCAACCGCGATATCGCCACAGGCGCTGTCGGCACGGCGGCGGATGTCGAGGCGGCATTGGCGGCGCTCGCATAACCGGCCACGATTTGACCCCACCCGTGTGAAGGGTGTTCTCTTAGATCAGGAGACAAGACATGTTCGAATTGACTGGCCGCAAGGCGCTCGTCACAGGCGCATCAGGAGGGATAGGCGAGGCGATCGCCCGGGTGCTGCATGCGCAGGGCGCCATCGTTGGCCTGCACGGCACCCGCGTCGAAAAGCTGGAGACGCTGGCCGCCGAGCTCGGCGACCGGGTCAAGCTGTTCCCGGCCAACCTTTCCAACCGCGACGAGGTCAAGGCGCTCGGCCAGAAGGCCGAGGCCGATCTCGAAGGTGTCGACATTCTCGTCAACAACGCCGGCATCACCAAGGACGGGCTGTTCGTGCGCATGGCGGACGCCGACTGGGATAGCGTGATCGAGGTCAATCTGACCGCCGTGTTCCGGCTGACCCGCGAGCTCACCCATCCGATGATGCGGCGCCGGCACGGCCGCATCATCAACATCACCTCGGTGGTCGGCGTCACCGGCAATCCCGGCCAAACCAATTACTGCGCTTCCAAGGCCGGCATGATCGGCTTTTCCAAGTCGCTGGCGCAGGAGATCGCCACCCGCAACATCACCGTCAACTGCGTCGCCCCGGGCTTCATCGAATCGGCGATGACCGACAAGCTCAACGACAAGCAGAAAGAGGCGATCATGGCGGCGATCCCGACACGGCGCATGGGCACCAGCGCCGAAGTCGCTTCCGCCGTCGCCTACCTCGCCTCCAACGAAGCTGCCTATGTCACCGGCCAGACCATCCACGTGAATGGCGGCATGGCGATGATTTGATAAAAGTCAGTTGCATTCACATTTGGCGTTCGTCCAGCAAACCGGCGACGTTTCCCCGTGGACCTCACCCTCTATGCATGATGCCTGCTTACCTGCCGGGCAGGTAACCTGACAGCCCCCGCAAGCCTCGTTCGAAGGCGCGTTGCAGGAGGTTTCACGACCGGTGGGAAAAGAAGAACCGGATGATCCTCTTGAACAGGAACAAACCGACATGGTCCCCCAGACGGTAGTCCGCCACAGACCGGACCAGGAACTATTTCCGCACACCTGAGGGCACTTTTTCTGAGCGTCCGCATCGTTAAAGATAGGACCGGCCTTATGCTCGTTCGGCAATCGGTGGTTCACTTCTTTTGCGTGCACCGGCAGTGCTGTCGAAATCGCGGTGACGATCAAAAGCAAGATTGCAGCAATCGAGTTTCGCATCTTTTGCCCCTCTTTTCCCACGAAGAACAGTATTCAGCTCACTGAACGTTTCGATTTCCATTTCTGGCGGTCAGAGCGTCTCGGCAGCGATGGCGCAAGCAGTCTTTTCCTCAGGTGGACCGAACTTTGCCATTGCGGCTTTTAGATCGGCTTTGTCGAGGCCAAGCTGTGCGACAAGGGAGCTTGCAAGTGTGTTCGCCTGCTCTTGCGTCATCAGCTTTTGGCCCACCGCGGTATCGATGGTCCTGCAGACCGCTCCGATTCCACCGATCGCGGAGCCACCGACTTCGCCTATGAGTCCGCCGCCCAATGCGCCTACGACTACGCCAAGGCCTAGCACCAAAACATAAGAAAAGAAGCGCAGCATCTAACCCCCTTAAGACCACAATCGGTCAGCAGCCCGCATCCGGATCGGCGGCCTTCATCGATTTGCACATCGCATCGTCGATATCTGCTTGATCTTTGCGCACAAGGTCGCTCGGCGATGTCGGCGCAGGCGCTGAATTCTCGGGACTATCGACGAGCGTGCCAACCCCATGTCCACCAATATAGTTCCCATTGGCGTCGTAGTTGGCGTTGCCATTCTTGTCGAACGCGGGTGGCCGAGACCCCGACTCGGCTTGTGTCGGACCTTTCGGAGCTGAATAGCTCACGACTGGCTGACGGTAGCCTGCATAAGGCGTCGGATTCGTTGAACCGCAACCGGAAACAACGAGTGATATTGCCGCCAGTGCGATGAGCGACTTTGTACTGCTGAGCGCAGCCTTCCGGATAATGTTCATGAAAAACAGCATAGACCGGCACAAGTTCGTTGCAAGACCTTCATCAAGTGACGTCAGGTGAACACAATATCGGTGCCTTTATTTCACTGGAGACAGGTAAAACTCGCGGGCTTTTCAGGCGACAAAAATCGTTCATTTGCCCCCGTGCGTCTGCCCGTGCCACATGTACGACTCGAACTGGGTCCGGTTGCCGCTTCCCATTTCAGGAGGAACACCTTGTGAAAAAGTTTCCATCGGCATTCTTCTCGGCGGCGTTGGTCGTCTTCCCAGGCATCTCTCTCATGCCGGCTGCGGCAGCGCCTCACACTGTAGACTGCAGTTCGGTCAAGAATAGGTATGTGGAATGCGCGGCAAGGTATGCTGCACCTGTGCTTGTTATGCAGAAATCGTGGCGCCCATGCATTCTGAACAACACATGGGGATACAACCCAGAGACAGGTTATATCTGGGTTACCGGCGGTTGCCGGGGGTGTCTTCGCTGACCAGCATGGCTACCACCACGGGCAAGCCGGCGGCATGGACCCACGTGCAAGGCGGTACAGCAACCAGGGGAATTTTATCGGCTACGGCCCTTTGATCGTGGTGAAGAGAAATACGATCAACCAGAAGGTGATGATTCAAAAGAATGAACTGACAATCATCAATAATCCTCACGATACCGCACGTGTAGCGGACCCGGAGGCAACGCGCGAGATAGATTCGACGCCACAATTCGATAGGAACGGGGAACCGAATTTCGACACGGAGGGTAACTATATTGGCCCCCACGGTCTCGGCGCGTTGGTCGACGCCCCCGAGGCGGAAAGTGCGGCTTCAAGTGGCGATGATCAATCGCTGGGTCAACAGGGCAATGGGGGTGACGTTGACGGGACCGAAGACGAGGCCTGCGGCGGCGATAGAAGTCCGTGCCCTTGACCTGCTCCTGTCATGGACACTGTTCGCGAAGTAATTTTCCTTCGCGTTCGCTCCTCGTATCCGAACAGATTGCCTCACGCTATTCGACTGTATTGAATGAACTCACGATCTGATTTGGCCTGACCCGCAAACTGCGCTTTCGCCGGTCGCCCAGCGCCGTTTTCTGCGCTTCCGCGGCCCTTGGACTTGTAGGCCGGCTCCGCTCCGGCTCTCGACAAAACGCTGCTTGTCTTGGCAGAGCGAGTTATTGGGCAAGCCTCGACTGCGACACTGGAAAAGAGACCATTTCGTCTTGGACGCGCGGCGTTTTTCGTGTAATGCGGCCCGCAACCCGGCGGTTCGGGCAAAAACCGGTCCGGTGCCGTTGCGTTTCCGGCAGGACCATCTTTCAGCTTGATTAGCGGCATTCTGCCCGCTAACGAAGACAGACAACCAAAAGACGAGGATGCCCAAATGAGTGACACCGCAGAGCGCGTCAAGAAGATCGTTATCGAGCACCTTGGCGTCGATGCCGATAAGGTGACGGAGCAGGCGAGCTTCATCGATGATCTGGGCGCGGACAGCCTCGACACGGTCGAACTTGTCATGGCGTTCGAAGAAGAGTTCGGCGTCGAAATTCCCGACGATGCGGCCGAAACCATTCTGACTGTTGGCGATGCAGTGAAGTACATCGACAAGGCTTCGGCCTGACGCTATTTGCAGTCATCACCGAGGAGGACCTGCGATGAGGCGTGTCGTCGTCACGGGCCTTGGGCTGCTTTCGCCGTTCGGCATGGGCTTCGAGCATAGCTGGAAGAAGCTTCTGACCGGCCGCAGCGCAGCCAAGCGCATCACCGAGTTCGAGGTGGAGGATCTTGCCTGCAAGGTCGCCCACGTCATTCCGCGCGGCAACGGTGATAACGCCACCTTCAATCCCGAGGCCGTTCTCGAGCCGAAGGAACTGCGCAAGATCGGCGACTTCATCCTTTACGGGATCGCGGCCGCCGACGAGGCGTTGAAGGATTCGGGGTGGACGCCGAAAACGCATGAGGAGCAGTGCGCCACCGGCGTGCTGATCGGCTCCGGCATCGGTGGCATCGAAGGCATCGCCGAGAACGCGATGATCCTGAAGGAGCGCGGCCCGCGCCGCATCAGCCCGTTCTTCATCCCCGGCCAGATCATCAATCTCGTCTCCGGCCAGGTTTCGATCCGGCATGGGCTGAAAGGCCCTAACCACGCCGTTGTCACCGCTTGCTCCACCGGCGCGCACGCCATCGGCGATGCCGCCCGGCTGATCATGTGGGGCGATGCCGACGTAATGGTCGCAGGCGGCGCCGAGGCGCCGGTGACGCGGCTTTCAATTGCCGGTTTCGCTGCCTGCCGTGCACTGTCCACCGACCGCAACGACGCTCCGGAAACGGCCTCGCGTCCCTATGATCGCGACCGCGACGGCTTCGTCATGGGCGAGGGCGCCGGCGTCGTCATTCTGGAGGAGCTGGAGCATGCCAAGGCGCGCGGCGCCAAGATCTATGCCGAGGTCACCGGTTACGGCCTGACCGGCGATGCCTATCATATCACCGCGCCGGCCGAAGATGGCGACGGCGCCTTCCGCTGCATGGTAGCGGCGCTGAACCGGGCCAAGCTGACGCCCGCAGACGTCGACTACATCAACGCGCACGGCACCTCGACCATGGCAGACACGATCGAGCTCGGCGCCGTCGAGCGGCTGGTCGGCAACGCCGCGTCGAAAATATCGATGTCGTCGACCAAGTCGTCGATAGGCCATCTTCTGGGTGCGGCGGGCGCCGCCGAGGCGATCTTTTCGATCCTCGCCATTCGCGACAACATCGCGCCGGCCACCATCAATCTCGACAACCCGGAGCGCGAAACGGCGATCGACCTGGTGCCGCACAAGCCGCGCGCCCGCCAGGTCGACGTGGCGCTGTCCAATTCCTTCGGCTTCGGCGGCACCAACGCCTCGCTGGTCTTCCAGCGCTACAATGGCTGACCGGTCCGCCGACCGGCACGGCTCGCGCGTGTCGTCAATTTTGCCATATTCGCCCCTACTCTGCCCAAGGGGATTCGTTGCAAGATCAAACGGTAGGGCGCCATGAACACAAATTCGGCGGACAACGGGGAATTCGGGCAACGGTCCGCACCGTCGGGTCCGATCGTGCCGAAGACGGCCAGCGAGGCATTGCGGCCTGAAGCCGGCACACCGCCGCCCAAGCGCTCGCGCGCTTCGCGCAGCCAGTTCGTCGTGTTCATGAATTTCGTCATCTCCTTGGTGATGCTGTTGGTTCTGGCGGCCGGCTTTGCATTGTATTTCGGCAAGCAGGAATTCAACGAGCCCGGCCCGTCGGCCAATGCCGACACCTTCCTGGTCAAGCCGAACACCGGCGTCCAGGAAATTGCCGAGCAGCTCGAGCGGCGCGGACTGATCAGCGACGCGCGCATCTTCCGCCTTGGCGTGCGTGCGTTTGGCAATGATTCTGCCCTGAAGGCCGGCGAATACGAGATCAAGCCGCAGGCCTCCATGCGCGACATCATGGAGCTGCTGAAGAGCGGCAAGTCGGTGATGTATTCGCTGACCGTCCCCGAGGGGCTAACCGTCGAGCAGGCGCTGCAGCGCATCGCCGATCAGGCAGCGCTCGACGGCGATATGCCTGCGACCATTCCACCCGAGGGCAGCCTTGCTACCGACACGCTGCGTTTCACCCGCGGCGCGACACGCCAGCAGATGGTCGACAAGCTTTTGGCGGATCAGAAGAAGCTGGTCGACGACGTCTGGCAGCGGCGCGCTCCCGATCTGCCTCTGGCCAGTGTCGATGACTTCGTCATCCTGGCTTCGATCGTCGAGAAGGAGACGGGCAAGGGCGACGAGCGCTCACGGGTCGCCGCCGTCTTCCTCAACCGGCTGGCCAAGGGCATGCGGCTGCAGTCAGATCCGACCATTATCTATGGGCTGTTCGGCGGCAAGGGCAAACCCGCCGACCGCCCGATCTACCAGTCGGACATCAAGAAGCCGACGCCCTACAACACTTATCTGATCAACGGCCTGCCGCCGACGCCGATCGCCAATCCCGGCCGTGCGGCGCTGGAAGCGGTGGCCAACCCGTCGAAGACCGACGACCTTTATTTCGTCGCCGACGGCACCGGCGGACACGTCTTTGCTGCAACGCTCGCCGAGCACAACGAGAACGTCGCCCGCTACCGGGCTCTCCAGAAGAAGCTTGCCGATGAAGCCGCCAAGGCCGGCGCTGCCAAGGCCGACGCCGCCAAAGTGGAAGGTCAGACCGATGCGCCGGTGGACGGCGATACGGGAGCGGCGCAGTAGCGCCGGACGGTTCTGGGATCGTCCCTCCGATTCGTTTGACGGCAGGGACGTGCCGATTTTTTAATCCGGAGCGCCTTGCGTCCGATTCGGCGCGAAAAGGCGCTCCAGCATTTTGAAACCGCATGATCTGGCCGGAATCGCTTCCGGGGTCATGCGCCAGGGGGTCGCAAGGGCAACATGAATTTGCAGAGCATGACCGGTTTTGCACGGGCTGTCGCCGAACATGACGGCACGTCGATCGCCTGGGAGGTCAAGTCGGTCAACGGCAAGAGCGCCGAGGTCAGGCTGCGGCTGCCGCAGGGCCTTGAGCGACTGGAGCCGGCCGTCAGACAGACGGTGCAAAAGCGCTTCTCGCGCGGCAATTTCCAAGCAACGCTGACCGTCGGCCGCGCCGCCGGCCAGCAGGCGCAGCCCGTGGTCAACGAGGCCTTCCTGAGGGATCTGGCGGAGTTGGCCAAGCGGCTGCAGGAGCAGTTCGGCGCAGCGCCGGCGACAGCCGACGGGCTGCTTTCGCTACGCGGTGTGCTCGACATCCCCGAAACCACCGAAACCGAAGAGGCGCGGGCGGCACTCGACAGCGCGATTCTCTCGGCGCTCGAAGTGTCGCTGGGCGGGCTGGAGCAGGCACGCCAGGGCGAGGGCGCCGCACTGCGCTCGTTGCTGTCCGGCCATATCGACGCCATCGAGGCGCTGACGCTGCGCGCCGAGGCCGATCCGTCGCGTGAGCCGGCGGTGATCCGCGAACGGATTGCCGAGCAGGTCCGGCTGCTGATGGATGCCTCCGCCAATCTCGACGCCAGCCGGTTGCATATGGAAGCGGCGTTCCTGGCCACCAAGGCCGACATCCGCGAGGAGATCGACCGGCTGAAGACGCATGTCGCGTCCGGCCGGGTGCTGCTGGCAGGCGGCGGCGCCATCGGCCGCAAGCTCGATTTTCTGGCGCAGGAATTCAACCGCGAATCGAATACGCTGTGTTCGAAGTCGAACGCCGCTACGGTCACCGCCATAGGGCTGGAGCTGAAGGCGGTCGTCGACCAGTTTCGCGAACAGGTCCAGAATCTGGAGTAACCCTGATGGTCGCCAAGGAGCCGATGGTTGCTAAGGATTTGGGCTCCCGTATTCGCCGACGGGGCCTGATGCTCGTGCTGTCGTCGCCGTCCGGTGCCGGCAAGTCGACGATTGCGCGCAATCTCCTGGAAAGCGATTCTAGCCTCGAACTGTCGGTCTCCGTCACCACGCGGCCGCGCCGCGGCAGCGAAATCGAGGGCGTCCATTATCATTTCCGCACCATGCGTGAGTTCGAGCGGCTGCGCGATTCCGACGAACTGCTCGAATGGGCCGAAGTGCATGGCAATTGCTACGCGACGCCGCGTGAGCCGGCCGAACTGGCGCTGGCACAGGGCCGCGACATGCTGTTCGACATCGACTGGCAGGGTGCCCAGCAGCTCAAGGAGAAGATGCGCGCCGATATCGTTTCCATCTTCATCCTGCCGCCCTCGATGAAGGAATTGAAGGCACGGCTGAAGCGCCGCGCCGAGGACCAGGAATCGGTGATCGAGACGCGTCTGAAGAACGCCCGCAACGAGATCGAGCACTGGAAGGAATATGATTTCGTCATCATCAACGACGATCTCGATCGTGCCTTCGCCGAAGTGCGCGGCATCGTCATCGCCGAGCGACTCAGGCGCGACCGCCGGCCCGGCCTGTTCGATTTCGTCTCGGGCCTGCTCGACGAGAAGACGGATTAGGCGCCTTCCTTCTCCCCGTAACGAGGAGAAGAGCTACACTGCGTTGGTCAACCGCACGAATTCTTCGATATCAAGCGTTTCGGCGCGCCGCGTCGGATCGATGCCGGCGCGCGTGAGCAGGGCTTCGCCGCCGAGGCCCTTGACGCTCTGGCGCAGCATTTTGCGGCGTTGGCCGAAGGCCGCTTCGGTGACGCGGCTGAGCTTCTTGACCTCGGCGGGCAGGGGACTTGCCCGCGGCACCAGATGCACCACCGACGACACCACCTTGGGCGGCGGCGTGAACGCTTGCGGCGGCACGTCGAAAGCGATCTTTGCTTCCGTCCGCCAGCCTGCCAGCACACCCAACCGGCCATAGGCATCGCTGCCGGGGCGGGCGACGATGCGCTCGGCCACCTCGCGCTGGAACATCAGCGTCATCGATGCGTAGAAAGGCGGCCAATCGGCAACGGTCAGCCAGCGCACCAAAAGCTCGGTACCGATGTTGTAGGGCAGGTTGGCGACGATCCTCACAGATCCGTTGCCCCCAAGCGCCCCTTGGGCAAGCGCTGCAAAATCCGTCTTCAGCGCATCGCCGGCAATGATCTCCAAACGGCCCGGATAGTGATCCGACACCTCCGCGAGCGCCGCCAGGCAGCGCTCGTCGCGCTCGATGGCGATGACCCGACCAGCGCCGTGGGAAAGCAGCGCCCGGGTTAGGCCGCCGGGACCCGGACCGACCTCGATCACCGTGGCGTCCGTCAGGTCGCCGGCGGTGCGCGCGATCTTGCCGGTCAGATTGAGGTCGAGCAGGAAATTCTGGCCAAGCGCCTTTTTTGCCTGCAGCCCATGGCGTTCGATCACCGCGCGCAACGGCGGCAGCCCGTCGATGCTCATGCGACCGCTCTCATGCAAAGCCTCATGCGATGGCAGCCTTCGTCCCGGTGTCGGCAAGCCTGCGGGCGAGCCTTAGCGCCGCGATCAGGCTGTCGGCCCGGGCTATGCCCTTGCCGGCGATATCGAAGGCGGTGCCGTGATCCGGTGAGGTGCGGATGAAGGGCAGGCCGAGCGTGACGTTGACCGCCTCGTCGAAAGCCAGCGCCTTGGCCGGGATCAGCGCCTGGTCGTGGTACATGCACAGCGCCACATCGTAGCCGGTTCGGGCGCGGGCATGGAACAGCGTGTCGGCCGGCAGCGGCCCGAAAGCATCGATGCCTTCTGCCCTCAGCCTGTCGATCGCCGGGCGGATGATGTGCTGATCCTCGGCGCCCATCGCGCCGCCTTCGCCGGCATGCGGATTGAGGCCGGCAATGGCAAGCCGAGGCTTGGCGATGCCGAAACGATGTTCGAGGTCGGCAGCGGTGATGCGGGCGGTCGCAACGATCAAGTCCGTCGTCAGCGCTTTCGGCACCTCGCTCAACGCAATATGGATGGTGACCGGGACCGTGCGCAATTCGGGACCGGCAAGCATCATCACCGGCATTGCTTCGGCGCCGGTGTGGAGCGTCGCCAGATGCGCCAGATACTCGGTATGGCCGGGGAAACGGAAACCGGCATCGTAGAGCGGCTTCTTGGCGATCGGGCACGTGACAACAGCCGCTGCGCGACCGCCAAGGCAGTCGTCAACAGCGCGGTCGATCGCCTCGATGATGCCGGCGGCGTTGGCTGGGTCCGGCCGGCCGGGGTCGTCGACGAAGCGGGCGACTAGCGGCACGATGGGCAGGGCGCGTGTAAAGACGCGCGCCGCTTCGGCTGGCATTGTCTCCGTGATTGGCATATCGGCGACGAGCCGGCGCGCCCGTGCGGAAACCAGCGCCGGATCGGCGAGAAGATAGAAGGGCGGCACACCGGCGCTGTCGCGCGCCTGCCAGGCGGCAATGGCGATCTCCGCCCCGATGCCGGACGGATCGCCGACGCTCAACGCCAGCGGAAGCTGTATCTCTGGCACGCCCAGGGTGTCTTAGCGCTCGACGATGCGGGCTTTCTTCCGCAACTCCTCGACGTACTTCTTGGAGAGCTCGTCGGCGTCCTTGCCGGTTGCGCCTTCGCTCTGGAACACCATCTGGGCGGCCTTGTCGTCGGACACTTCGCGTGACGAGCAGATGCCGATGAACTCGACCCCGCGATCCGTCTCGCGCGTGCTGGTGGCACCCCCGACCTTGGTGGCTTTGATCTGGTCGGCCCATTCCGGCGGCAATTGCGGCGCCAGCACCCGGCCGAGATCGCGAACGGTGACGTCGATCAGGCCCTTGGCAAATTCGCGCGAGGTGTTGCAGCCGTTGAAGCGGGCGCGCATGGCGTCAGCCTCGCGCTTGCGCTTGGACAGCGTAGCGCTGCGCTCGGCCGCCGGCACGACGAAGATGACTTGCTGCAGCATGTATTCCATGGCGGTCGGCTTGGCGCCGCCCTTGTCGAGCATGCGCCTGACTGCGTCCTGCTCGCTCATGGCGCCGCCGCCGCTCTCGGAGCGATGGCGCGCGGTCAGCGCCTGATTCCAGGCCATCTGGGAGCGGATGAACTCCTTGAAATGCTCCTTGCCGACGCCGGACTGCGCCATGACGCCATCGAGTTGCTTGAGCTGCATCTTGTTGGTCGTGGCAAAGCGCTGATAGGCGGCGTCGACCTGGGCGTCGCTGATGCGGATGCCGAGACGCTTGGCTTCGGCGACGCGCAGCGTCTGCTCGATCATCTCGTCGGCGGCGTCGCCTTTCTTGCGCTGCAGGCGCAGGAAGGCAGCCCGATGCTGGATGTCGCCGGTGGTGATCGGTACGTTGTTGACGACGTATTTGATCTGGCTGGCGAAAGCCGGCGGCGTCATCATGGTGATCGAGGCCGAGGTCGCCGCCACCAGCAGCGCGAACCCTGCCGAAAAGAGGTATTTCCTCATCGAAAGCATCCCAATTCTATCTCGGTTCCGGCCCAATTCTATCTCATTATGAGGGAGCTGAAACCCGTGCCTGCCCTATGCGGCGAAACGATGTCGTTAGAGCGACGTGCGTCCACTTGGGCGCACAAGGTACTCTCTAAACACTTTGAATCTACGCATCGTGCTTTCCGAAAATCAATTCCGACTTTCGGGCCGACACGTTGGCCGCCTGTTCCGGCCGTCTGCTGCTGGCCAGCCGTCTGCTACTGGCTAGTGTCTGCTACTGAATGGTGTCGATGGAGCTTTGTGACGAGCCGAAATCGCCGAGCGTGCGGAACGACAAGTTGAAACCGATGTTCTGCGACACTTCCTTGGTTTCCAGGTCGCGGGATTCTGAGAACGTCATCAAATAGGTGAAGCATGAATCACTATAGGCAAAGCCGACCCCGTCCTTGACCAGGACACTTTGCTCCAGATCGTAGGTGCCGGTGCCGAAGACACGCCAGTTCTCGGCAAGTTGCGTCGAGGCGCCGAGCGTGACCTCATGGCGATCGGTCGTGAAGCCATAGAGCGGCTGCGCCTGGATGAAGGCATATTTGGCGCTGAGCGAAATCGGCAGGCCGGAATAGGCTGCTTTCACCTCGGCGCGGCGAACCTCAAGGCTCTGCTCGTCGAAACGGCCGCTGACCGAGCCGGAAACTCCGCTGGGGCTATTAAAGCCGACGAGGCCGACATAGTCGGAGGTCTCGGTCTCAAGACCGGAATCGGCTCCAACATTGACCAGGTCCGGCGAATCGAAGGAGTTGCGACCGCCCAGCTGGTAGGATTGGCCGAACAGCGCGTTGGTGCTCCAGCCATTGTCGTAGGCGCCGGAATAGCGCAGCCCGACATTGGCGCGCGTGCCGCCTTCCATGCGATCGTAGCCGGAGAACTTGTCACGCTCGAACAATGTCGTGGCGTCGAAGACGAAGCTCTGGGCGTCCTCGTTGGGGACAGCGAGGCCACCGACATATTGCTCGTTCGGACGCACGAACACCTGCGCCATCGGCTCGAAGATGTGGCTGGAGCTGGTCGACGAGAACAGCACCGGCCAGCGCATTTCCAGCCCGGCGGTCGCCATGTAGCGGGCGAGTGATGTCCGCATGTCATCGCTGGCATTTATCTCCGGGTTCATCGCCATCTGGTTGATGGCGGTGAGCGAGGCCGAGGACGCATTCACATAACCGACGTCGCCGCGCAGCGCCAGCAGCGGCGTCAGCAGCAGCCCGCCATCGGTGGTGAAGGTGCGCTTCCATTCCGCTTCGGTGGTGAGGCGGCCCGACTGGCCCTCGATGCCGCGGACATTATTGACGGACGCAGCGTTGTTCGGATCGGAAAGGATCCTATCCAGCCTTTCACGGCTGATGGCCTGTGCGTTGACGTTGAACGACAATTGCCCGCCGCCCACAGCCATGTCGGGGATGTAGGCGTAGTCGAGCGAGGGCAGCACCCAGGGCTGCTTGCCGGCGCGCGCGGACGGATCGTCAGGGAGCGTCTTTTCCTGGACCTCGAAGCGCATGGCGCGCACGTCGAAATAGTTGCGGCCATTGAGGCCTGTCAGGTAGATCGAGGAGTGGTGCACGCTCTCGTTGAAGTCTTCGATGGCGTAGGTGCGCGAGAAGTTCTTGTCGGTCTGCAACAGGACATCCCAGCCGAAGTCCCAGCGCGGATTGATGGCGAACTGACCCTTGGTGCCCATCATGCCGCGGAACTTGTTCGGGTCGCCGGCCGAACCTGAATCGACATTGTTGCCGTGGCTGTCGATGAATTCGTCGGGGTCCTCTTGCCGGATGCCGGCGACCTTCAGGCTATACTGGCCGTTGTTGAAGCGCTGGCGCCACTCGGCCTCGCCGAGGAAGCCTTGCTTGGTGTAGCCGCTGCCGGTGACGGTGAGGTCATAGGTTGGTGAGAGCGCGAAATAATACGGGACTTTGACGCCGACGCCGAGCTCGCTCTTGTAGGCAATGCCGGGAATCAGGAAGCCGCTCTTGCGCTTAACGGTAGGGTCGGCAATCTCGAAGGCCGGCAGATAGGCAAGCGGAAAGCCGAAGAACTCGAAATTCGAATTCTCGAAGCGAACCGTCTTCTTCTCGCCGTTCCAAATGATCTTTCTGGCTTTGATGCGCCAGGTCGGCGCTTTGTCTGGTTGGTCCTCGCATGGCTCGCAGGCCGTGTACACGCCGTTGTGGAACGTCGTCAGCACGCCGCCCATGCGTTCCGCGCTTTCGGCGGCGAAATATGCCTTGTCGACGGTTTCGACACGCAGCGCGTTGACGAAGCCATCAGCGAAATCGTCGGTGATGTCGACATGCTGCGAATAGATCTTGGTGCCGTCGCTGTTGATGACCTCGACATTGCCGCTGGCGACGAGGCGCTTGGTGTTGCGATTGTACTCGACCCGCTGGGCGACAAGGCGGTTGCCGCCATAGTCGATCTGGACGCCGCCGACGGCCGTTACTGTCTGGTTGTCGTTGTCATAGACCAGCGTATCCGCCGCCAGCAGCATTTGCGAGCCGGCGGGGACGTCGGCTGCCATGTCGCTGATATCCTGGGCAGAAGCCGGAATATTCGGGACGACGCAAGCGAGCAGGCATGCCAAGGCGCTCGCCCCATAGAGGCGCGCCAAACCGGCCTGCCTATGGATGCGCAAAACCGCCCCCCTCACTAGCCGTCTTCCTTGTACAGCAAGAAAGTCACCCCGAAGAACATAGCCACGACAACCGGAACCCATGCAGCCACGACTGTGGGTACGAATCCCGCCACGCCGAATGCCTTGACCAGCACCGTCACGACATAAAGCAGAAACCCAGCCAGGACGCCACCCAGAATCATCGTCGCGGATTGTCCCATCCTCGCAAATCGCATCGACACCGTTGCGGCAATCAGCGTCATGGCGACGAGAAGGAACGGCAGCGCCACCAGCGAATCAAACTGCATGGCAAAGGCATTTGCCTTGAGCCCGAAGGAGCGGGCAACCTCGATCTTGCTGGGCAGATCGTAGAAAGGGATGGTTTCCGGGCGCGCCAGCCGCTCTTGCACGAATTCGGGCTTGAGATTGGTCGACACCCGGTCGCTTGCCACCGATTGGATGTTGCCGTCCCGGAAAACCTTGACGTCCTGCAGTTCCCAGTAGCCATCGCGCAAAAAGGCGTGCGCCGCGTCCTTGCGTTCGACGATGTCGCCTTGCGGGCTGAGGATGAAGAAGACGGCATCGGCCATCTCGAGGCCCTGATTGAGAATGGCGCGCGCGCCGATGATGGTATCGCCGGTACTGGTTTTCTGCCGGATCCAGGGCTCGGCGTCGGCCGACACGGCGTTCGACTTGCCGGAGCGGAGCTGGGTTTCGATCTTTTCGGACCAGGAAAACGCATGCGCGGCGATCGGATTGATGACGCCGACCGACAACACGCCGAACAGCAGCGCCCCGATGCAGCACGGCAGCAGGAATTGCCATGCGGATACGCCGGCGGAACGCGCGATGACCAGTTCATATCTGCGATTGAGCGAGACCAGCGTCGCCATCGCCGAGAATAGCCCGACGAACGGCACCGTCTGCAGCATGATCATCGGCATCCTCAGCGCTGAAATGGCGAACGCCGTCCCGTACGTGAAGCCCGGCAAGCCGGTCGTGCGACCGGAAAGCTCGGTGAAGTCGATCAGGAACACGAGCGCCAACAGGCCGATGAAGAACCAGATGGTGATCGTCACGTAGCGGAAGAAGAAGTATCTACCCAGGGTCCAGCCCATTAGCGTGTCCAGCCCATTAGCCGGCCCCTTGGCCAGAAGCGCCACGCCTGGCGAAGCGAAGCTTGATGGCGCTCCAGCCGTCACTGAAGCGACCGGCGAAATTCGTCATCCAGTCGGCCCAGGCGACCGGCAGCTCCATGGTCCGGTTGGAGACTATGAACCATGTCGCGACCGCGGACGCCACGATAGGAACGCCGTAGACCATATAGGCATATTGCGGAACGTTGTCGGCTTTACCGGCGGCAAAGAAACCAAGCCAACGTACGAAAAGCGCAATCGCGATGGCCGTGATCAGCGGATGGATGCGCGCCTCGCGATGGGACCGCGCATCTCCCGCGACCGCAAGCGCGATCAGCGCGAAGACAAGTGAATAGGACCATTCGGAAAAACGCTGGTTGAGCTCGGCCAGATACCTGTTCGGCTTTTTTTGGAACGCCTTGTCGTTCGGACTGGGATTGAGCAGGTATTGGGTCGTCCGGTCCTTCGGCAAAAGCAACACGTCCGATGAGGCCGACATGAAGGCGGACAGGTCGAAGGCATAGGAGGTGAATCGGATGACCGAAAGATCGCCGGTCAGCGTTTCGCGATGGATGACGCCGTCGTTCATCATCAGCACCTTCTCGTCGCCGTTTTCGATGATGGCTCCGGTCTTGGCGTAGTAGATGAGGTTAACGCCTTCTTCGCGCGAATCGGCGACGAAGATGCCGCCGAGGCGGTTGTCCGGAAGCCGCTCGCCAATCTGCAGGAACAGGCCGTCGTCGATCTTGCGAAAGGTGCCTTCCTGGATGATCAGCGACAACAGATCGGCACGCGACGACGCCACCAGCTGGCGGTTTTTCTGGCGTGCATACGGATCGACGCCGTTGTCGACGGCGAACGACAAGACGCTGGCCGCCAGCGCCAGCAGCATGATCGGCCTGACGATGGTCCAGCGCGAGGCGCCCGCGGCGTTCAAGACGGCAAGCTCAGAATCGGAATTCATCGCGCTCAGCGTCTGAGCGACGGCGACCACCAGGGCGAAGGGCACGACGATCGGGATGATCGACGGAATGATCAGCGCAGCGACCTCGAAGAAGGTCAGCGCCGACTGGCCGCTGTCGGTGACGAGATCGATGCGGGCGAGCACCTGCGTCGTCCACACGATCGCCAGCGTCCAAATAAGCGCTGCCAGGAACACCGCCAGCGCGCGACGCATGATGTAGCGTTCAACGACCTTCATAAAGGCTTTTCTCGATTTTGCCGAACGGCATCATGCCTCCAGACAAAGTAGTCGTCCGGCGACGCCTGCACAACCGGTCCCGTTTGGCGGTTCGATCTGGTTTCCCGTCCCACATCGTTATTCCCGGTGGCCGGAGTGTCGGCGGCAATGGATAAGAAAGGGCGAACATCGATGGTTAACAACAGGTTGCGGCAGGAAAGCGGGGCCGTGCCGCGACGAATCGCCGTCGATTCCATCCGCCATATGGGATCTGATTCCGGCAAAGTCTTGCCAAATGCCGGAAAACGACCAAATGTCGCGCCGATCACGGTCATGGCCGCCGTGGCCGCGACGGGTACAGACATGGAAGCAGAAGTAACAGAATTGCGCGGTCAAACCGGCCAGGAATCGATTTTTCACGGTGCGATCGTGATCGGCGCCGGCGCGGCGGGGCTGGCCGCCGCCCATGCGCTGAAAAAGGCCGGCGTGCCGACGCTTGTCCTGGAAAAGGAAAGGCGGCTTGCCGAGCCCTGGTACCGGCGGCACGAACGGTTGCATCTCAATTCGCATCGCGATCTCTCGACGCTGCCTGGCGTCGATTATCCCGCAGGCACCCCCGCCTTTCCCCACAAAACAGCAGTCATCCGCCACCTGAACGATTTCAGCCAGGCGCACAATCTGCCGATCCGGCTTGGCGTCGCCGTCGAGGAGATCGCGTTCAGCGGCGATCAATGGACCGTTGAGACCAGTGCCGGGCCCCTGCCGGCGCATCATGTCGTCGTTGCCACCGGGCGCGACCGGCAGCCGTTCATTCCGCAGTGGAAGGGCGCCGACGACTTTGCCGGCCGCATCATGCATTCGGCGGATTTTGGCAAAGCCGAGGATTATGCGGGAAAAAAGGTGCTGGTTGTCGGCGCTGGCAATTCGGGCTTCGACGTGCTCAATCATCTGGCGGGGGCGAACGCCGCCTCTATCTGGCTGTCGGCGCGCAACGGCCCCTCGCTGCTGCCCAAACGCGTCGGCAAGATCGCCGTCCACAGGCTTTCGCCGTTCTTGGCGCGATTGCCGATTTGGCTCGCCGATGCGGTGATGGCGGCAACGCAGCGCCTGGTTTTCGGCGACCTGACGAAGTTTGGCCTGCCGCCCGCGTCCTCGGGGGGCGCAAGCCGCCTGACCGACGACTACACTGCGATCGCCACCGACGACGGCGCCGTTCGCGCCATCAAGGCCGGTCAGGTCGTGGTACTGCCGCAGGTAAGGGAATTTACCCGCGACGGCGTCATCCTCGACAACGGCAACCTGATCGCTCCCAATATCGTCATCGCGGCGACCGGCTACCGCACCGGGCTCGAACGCATGGTTGGCAAGCTCGGCGTCCTCGACGGCAGGGGCGTTCCCCTTTTCAACGGCGGCGAGACCGACCCGAAATTGCCCGGCCTGTGGTTTACCGGCATGCGGCCAAGCATTCGCGGTTGCTTCGCCAATGCCCGAATTCAGGCCAAGGCAATCGCGCAGCAGATCGTCAGGCAGAGGCGATGAACTGAAAAATAGGGTGGTGCTTGCGGTCGGAAACGGCCAAGTATCGGGTTTCGTCAAGGCACTCTTCCAAAACCCAACGCCGTTCCCGAAAGCAGGACATGATGACTTCGAGACCTTCGATCGCCTTCGCCAAATTCGCAGCGCCCAAAAAGGGCAGTGTCTTCGTGCTGGCGGCCAACGATGGCGGTCTCGGCGATGCGGCAAAGGCTTGCGATCCGGCAAAGACCCTGGAGCGGGCGTTTCCGGTGGCCGACTTTTCCGGCAAGTTCGCCAGCCTGGTCGAAGTGCTGGCGCCGGAGGGCACATCGCTCGACCGGCTGGTGGCGGTCGGCGTCGGCAAGGTCTCGGGGCTCGACGACCATGCCTGGCTGAAGCTCGGCGGCACGATCGCTGCATCCTTGCGCAAGGCCACCGAGGTGACCGTCGTGCTCGATCTGCCGGATGCTGACGTCGGCGGCAGGCAAGCGGCACAGCTTGCCGCGGGCATCCTTCTGCGCAGCTATACCTTCGACAAGTACAAGACGAAAAAGGACAATAATGACGGCCAGCGCGATGGCAAGAAGGCCGAGCCCAAAAAGCCGGTCAAGGTGACCATCCACACCACCGATCCGGCGGCGGCGAAAAGGGCCTTCGCCGACGAGGTGGCGGTGATCGACGGGGTGCTCCTGGCGCGCGACCTGGTCAACGAACCGGCCAATATACTCGGGCCGGTGGAATTCGCCGCCCGCGTCAGCGAACTGGAAGCGCTCGGCGTCACGGTCGAGATCCTGGTCGAGAAGGATATGAAGAAGCTCGGCATGGGCGCGCTGCTCGGCGTTGCGCAAGGCTCGCCGCGTGGCGCCCGCATAGCCGTCATGCGATGGAACGGCGGCAAGGCCAAGGACAGCCTGGTTGCCTTCGTCGGCAAGGGTGTCACTTTCGACACCGGCGGCAATTCGATAAAGACGGCCTCCGGCATGGAGGACATGAAGGGCGACATGGGCGGCGCGGCCGCCGTGACAGGGCTGATGCACGCGCTGGCCGCGCGCAAGGCCAAGGCCAACGTCGTCGGCATCATCGGGCTAGTGGAAAATGCCGTCGACGGCCACGCGCAGCGTCCCGGTGACATCGTCACCTCGATGTCGGGTCAGACCATCGAGGTGCTCAACACCGACGCCGAAGGCCGCCTCGTTCTGGCCGATGCGCTGTGGTATTGCAACGATCGCTTCCAGCCGAAATTCATGGTCAATCTGGCGACGCTGACCGGCGCCACCATGGTCGCGCTCGGCCAGCACTATGCCGGGCTGTTCTCCAACGATGACGAATTGGCGAACAGGCTGACGAGCGCCGGGCAGGCGACGCAGGAACGAGTGTGGCGGATGCCGCTCGGCGCCGAATACGACAAGCTGATCGATTCGAAAAATGCCGACATGAAGAACATCGGCGGCCGCTACGGCGGCGCCATCATCGCGGCGCAGTTCTTGCAGCGCTTCGTCAAGGATACGCCCTGGGCGCATCTCGACATCGCCGGCACCGCGATGGGCGCGCCGTCCAGCGAGATCAACCAGTCATGGGCCTCCGGCTTCGGCGTCAGGCTGCTCGACCGACTGATGCGCGACAATTACGAGGGGTGAGGCCTTTCAAGGCGCAATCATGGCTGACGTCCTATTCTATCACCTGACCGAATCGACGCTGGAGGATGCGCTCCCCGGCCTGCTCGAGCGCAGCGTCGATCGCGGTTGGCGCGCCGTGGTGCAGGCCGGCACCGAGGAGCGGCGCGACGCGCTGGACCAGCATCTGTGGATATTCAGAGACGATTCGTTCCTGGCGCACGCGACGGACCGCGAATCCCATCTGGCCGAGCAGCCGATCCTTTTGACCACCGGCCAGGACAATCCGAACGAGGCGCAGATACGCTTCCTGGTCGACGGCGCGGCGCCGCCGGAGCTTGGTAGTTATGAGCGCGCCGTGTTCCTATTCGACGGCCACGATGCGGCCCAGGTCGAGGCGGCGCGCATGCACTGGAAGACGATGAAGGAAGCCGGCCACGCGGTCACCTACTGGCAGCAGACTTCAGATCGGCGCTGGGAACGCAAGGCGTGAAGCTGCCGCCTTGGCTATCGTCAACCTGGGATCAGATCGCCGAGCAATCGGGTCGCGATGTCGAATAAAGAGCATCGGACCAAAAGTGGAAGAACCCTGAAAGGGTGGTTTGCTGATCGTTGAGACGCGCTACAACTGAAGCCGTTCAGCCAATTCAATGAAGTCGCTGATCACCAGGTCCCAGGCCTGATCAGGGTGCAAGTCCGTGGTCTGCGCTAATCCGTGCTCGGTCGGACGCGGGACAAAGGCTGTTCGCAATCCGCATGCCCGAGCCGCTGCAAGGTCGCCATTGTGAGCGGCCACAAGACAGATCTCATCTGGCTTCATTGCCAGGACGTCAGCGGTGCGAAGATAGGCTTCCGGCATCGGCTTGTACGCTCGCACGACTTCGGCGCCGAGGATCGCATCCCAGGGGATGCGGCTACGCTTCGCCATGTTGAGCATGAGGACGATGTTCCCGTTCGAGAGCGGCGCGATGATATAGCGGGCCTTCAGCCGTGTGAGGCCTGCCACCGCGTCCGGCCATGGCTCCAATCGGTGCCATGCCAGGTTCAGTTCGTCCAGCTCGGACGCCGGCACCGACGCCGGGTCGATCCCGAATTCTGGCAAAACAGCTTCCAGATTCTCCCGATGCAGCACGTCGAGCCGTGTAAAGGGCCGTCGGCCGCTGCGCACCTCCTCCATCGCTGGGGAGTAACGGCGGCGCCACGCATCCGCGAAAGCGGTAGGAATGGCCGTTCCGGCTCCATGCCGCTTCAGGAACGGTTCAGCTTCGCGCGCCACGCCGCTGCGCCAATCGACGACAGTGCCGAATACGTCGAATACCAAGGCACGTACACCATCCAATGGCATCACATTCGGCTCCTTGATCCGCACACTGCGTCTTTGGCATGGATCGGCCTGAGAAGTCGACCGCACGGACCCGGTCGGAAACGGGCTGGTTCGCCAACTCAGCTTGCCCTTCATGGATTAACCGGCCGTCGATCTTCTGGCAGCACCGGTTCCGTGTTCTCGACCTCATCGCCGTCATCTACCTGTCAAAAAAGTGTCAGGTGAGCTGGAATAGGCCTCGGCTTGGCCCGTTAACCCGCCATCTCAACCGGAGATGGAAGGTGCTTCCATGCTGCATAGCGTTCCCACGACGAGGGCCACAGTCGGTGCATTCGCCGATGCCGAAGGGCGGCAGGCATGGTTGTTCCGGCCGCTATCACCCAGATTGGTCATCGGCTTGCTTTCCCTGCAAGCTTGCACCTTTGTCATTCTTTACGGATTGGACGGCCTGCCGATTGAAGGCCGACTGTCGCTCTCGGTCTTCGCCGGGGTCCTGATCGCCTGGGTAGTGCTCGGCCTGCCCGACATGCCTGTGGCGCTCGCCGGCGCGCTTGCCCTTGTTGTTTCGGGTGCGGTCGACGAAGAGGCCCTCTTTGCCACGCTCGGCAGCGAAATCATCTGGCTCCTGATTGCCGCTTTCGTCATGGCGTCGGTCATGCGCAGCAGCGGTACCGCCGAGCGCCTGGCAGGCGTCGCGCTGACGCGCTGCAGGACGGTTTCCCGAATGTTCTGGGGCGCGACGCTGGTCATTGCGCTGACCGCCTTCGTGATTCCTTCTACCTCAGCCCGCGCGGCGATCCTCATGCCCGTGTTCTTCGGTCTTTCGAGTGCGATCGGCAGACCATCCGTGACCAGAGGGCTCGCGCTTCTGTTTCCCTCCGTCATCTTGCTCTCAGCCTGTGCTTCGCTGACCGGAGCTGGCGCACATCTGATTGCCGCCGATTTCATGAGGCGTGTCAGCGACACAGACATCGGCTTCGCCCACTGGGCGCTTCTCGGCGGGCCGTTCGGGTTCGTCACGAGTCTGCTTGCCTGCGGCCTGATCCAACTTCTGTTTCTGTCCGCCGAAGACCGCAGGGCCGCGATCGGCACGCTACCGGTCAGGCACCGTTCAAATTCATGCAGCGATGCTACCGTGCTGACAATCATGGGCGCGACCGTCCTGCTTTGGGCGACGAACGCGCTGCATGGACAGAATATTGCCGTCATCGCGCTCGTCGGTGCCTTGCTTGCCGCTTCCAAGCCGGTGTCGGGGATTTCGCTTAAAGAGGCGCTTAAGGGTGTCGAGTGGAACCTGCTTCTGTTCCTCGCGGCCACGCTTTTGATCGGCGAGGCGCTGCTCACCTCCGGCACCGCACGCTACCTCGTCGACCAGACGCTTGCGGCGCTCGGCGGCCACCTGTCACTAGCCCCATGGATGGTCATCGCCATCGCTGCCGTGATCTCAAGCCTGGCACATATCGTGATTATGTCTCGCACTGCGCGCGCGAGCGTCCTCATCCCAGCGGTTGCCTTGCCGCTTTCGGCGTTCGGCGTCGATCCATCGGTCCTAATCTTCGTGACGACGATCGGCAGTGGCTTCTGTCAGACGCTGATGGTCTCGGCAAAGCCGGTTCTCCTGTTCGGTTCTGCGGAGACCCTAACCTTCACACAGGCAGACCTCCTCCGGCTGGCTCTGTTCCTCTTGCCGCTCTTCGTCGCTCTGCTCGTCGCCTTCTCCTTGTTCGTCTGGCCGCTCCTTGGCCTGCCGATCGAAACACTTTCCACAATGCCCGCCAAGGCATGACTTCCGCCTGCTATTTTAGAAAGGAAACCAAAATGTCGATGACGATCCTGATTGCGCCTTCCGGTTTCAAGGAGAGCCTGACTGCCGATGAAGCGACGGCGTGCATCGCTGCCGGAATTCTACGGGCGATGCCGGACGCGACCATTCTCAAGGCGCCGATGGTCGATGGCGGGGAGGGCTTCACCAACGCACTGGTCAATCTGACCGGTGGCACGCTGCACCGGTTATCCGTCACTGGCCCGGTGGGGGACCCGGTAGACTCCTTCATCGGATTCATGGGTGGTCAGCCAGTCCGCACCGCCGTGATAGAAATGGCCGCAGCGGCGGGCCTGCGTCTCGTTCCACGGGATCGCCGCGACCCGTGCCTGACGACAAGCTTCGGCGTCGGCGAGCTCATCGGCGCCGCCCTCGATGCCGGTGCCGAGCGAATCCTGCTTGGCTGCGGCGACAGCGGCGTCAATGACGGTGGTGCCGGCATGGCCGAGGCGCTCGGCGTGCGGTTTCTCGACGATAGCGGCCGCCCGCTCGCGCGAGGCGGGGCCGCGCTCCGGCATCTCGCTTCTATCGACATGACGGGCATCGATCCCCGCCTCGCGAAGGTGCGGATCGATGCGGCCGTCAACTGGCACAATGTGCTGCTCGGACCCAAAGGTGTTGCCCGCGTGTTCGGTCCCCAGAAAGGAGCAACGCCGGCGCAGGTCGAGGAGCTTGCTGCAGCGATGGAAGTCCATGCCAAGGCGATCGAGCGTGCGACCGGCATTCAGGTTGACACCGCTCCGGGTGCCGGCGCATCGGGCGGCCTAGGAGCAGCCGTGCTCGGCCTTCTTCTGGGCCGGCTCCATCCGCGCTACGAGATCGTGATGCAGTATCTTGACCTCGACGCGTTGATCGATCGCGCGAACCTGGTGATCACCGCCGAGGGAAGCCTGGATGGCCAAACGCCCTATGGCAAGGTGCCATCCGAGGTGGCGCGCCGCGCCAAGCTGCGCGGCCTGCCCGTCATTGCACTCGCCGGAACGATTGGCAAAGGTGTGACGCTCAACTTCGAGCACGGCATTGATGCCTTCGCCAGCATTCTCAAACGGCCGTGCTCACTGGAGGAAGCGATCGAAAATGCCGGCAAGCTGCTGACGCGAGCCGCCGAGGATGCCGTGCGCCTGATGAGCGTTGGTATAAGGCTCGCCCGACCTCCAGCCCGCATTGTGCGGCGCATGGCAGAAAACGGCCTGGTATGCCACAGCGGCGACACCGGACTATTGCGGCCTCATAGCGATTAAAGGCGAAAAGGGGCTTTAGAGATCCGTCCTACCCGGCGATTTGCCTTAGCGAATGCGAACTCCGACCCACGAGCGCCAGTTGCCTCTAACGTCGGCTTTCGAGATGCCATCTCGGCAGGGGGGAATGACCGACTAGGGTCACGGCTTCCGCTTAAACTTCTCCGCAGGAATGGCAGAGAAGGGTCGTGAGCCGAAATTCAACTGAGACACCGCCCAGCCCACTTGACGAAAGGTCGACCGCGCGCAAAACTGCTAAGATGTCAGACCAATTTTGGATCTAAGTGCCCATGCGAGCGCGCGGCGAACTGCCCGGGGCACCTGCCACGCGTGTGGCAATCGCCACGCTCCCGCCGCTGGATCGCGGCAAGCAGGTCATGGAGGCGCTGGCCGACTATGTCGAGCGCGCCGCGCTGAAGAGCGGTGACCGGCTTCCGACCGAACGCGAATTGATGGCCGCGCTTTCCGTCGGGCGTTCGACGATACGGGAGGCGATGGGGCGTTTCGAAGCGCTCGGCGTCACCGAGACCCGCAAAGGCAGCGGCACCTACCTGCTCAAGCCGATATCCGCCGGCACGATCCATTTGCCGCTGTCACTCAATACGGCAGAGCTGCGTGACGGTCTCTTGCACACCCTCGAGGTGCGCCGCGGCATCGAGGCCGAGGCAAGCATGGTTGCGGCGCGGCGGCGGACAGCCGACGATCTGCGGACGATCGAGCAAAAACTCATCGAGATGGAGCGCGTCCATCTTGCCACTGGCACGTCGGGCCCGGAAGACCTGGCCTTTCACCTGGCTGTTTACGACGCCACCCACAACCCGCTTTTCCGGCAGCTCCTGGGGCAGATGCGCGAAGCGTTCGAGCGCTTCTGGGATCATCCTTTCGACCGGCAGGATTTCGCGCGGCGATCGTTCCCGCATCACCGCGAGCTGTTCGATGCCATCGTCGCCAGGGACGCGGAGCTGGCGCGCGAAAAAACGCTGAAGATCCTCGAGATCGTGGAAGAGGATATCGAGGAAATGTCGAAATGAACGGTCCCGATTTTTTCGACCAGGCATCGCTGATCGCCGCGCATGACGAGGGCAACGCCTTCGATGCCGTCGTGCCGCCGATCGTGCAGACCTCGCTCTTCACCTTCCCGAACTATGACGAGATGCTCGAGACATACCGCGGCGAAAAAGTGAGGCCGACCTACACGCGAGGGCTGAACCCGACCGTGCGCATGTTCGAGGAAATGCTCGCAAAACTGGAAGGTGCCGAGGACGCTATCGGTTTCGCAAGCGGCATGTCCGCCATCTCGTCGGCGGTCCTGAGTTTCGTCGAGCCGGGCGACCGCATCGTCGCAGTCAGGCATATCTACCCGGACGCGTTCCGGCTGTTCGGGACGCTGCTCGCGCGCATGCGCATCGAGGTGACCTATGTCGACGGGCGCGACGAAGATGCCGTCGCAAGCGCCCTGCCTGGCGCCAGGCTGTTCTATATGGAAAGCCCGACCAGCTGGGTCATGGAAACGCATGACATCGGTGCGCTCGCTGCGCTGGCAAAGTCCCATGGCATCCCGACCATCATCGACAACAGCTGGGCCAGCCCGGTCTTCCAGCGGCCGCTGTCGCTCGGCGTCGATATTGTGGTCCACTCCGCATCCAAGTATCTGGGCGGCCACAGCGATGTCGTGGCCGGCGTGGTCGCGGGCTCGAAGGATTTGATCGGCCGCATCCGCGGCGAAGCCTATCCATATCTCGGCGGCAAGCTGTCGCCATTCGATGCCTGGCTCTTGATCCGTGGCTTGCGCACACTGCCGATCCGCATGCGCGCGCATCAGGCCTCCGGCCTCGAAATCGCACGGCGTCTGCAGGATCATCCGATCGTCGAGAAGGTCTGCCATCCGGGTTTGGCCAACCTGCTTCCCGCGGGGCTCACCGGCACGTCGGGCCTGTTCTCGTTTGTCTTCCGCGACGGCATCGACATCCGGACGTTTGCGGACCGCCTTAAGCTGTTCAAGCTGGGCGTGTCGTGGGGCGGCCACGAAAGCCTCATCGTGCCCGGCGAGGTCGTGCTGCAGCAGAAGGCCCAACCCAATTCCGCGATGGCGTTCGGCGTCCATCCGCGGTCCGTGCGTCTCCATGTCGGCCTCGAGGGAACCGAGGCGCTGTGGAGTGACCTGGAAACGGCGATCGACGCCGCTTCCGAAGAAAAGACCTGAAGCAACCAGACAAGAAGGGAACGGAAAATGAAGAAGCTTCTTATCGCGGCATTCGCCACCGTGCTGATGTCGGGTGCTGCACTCGCCGACACGACGCTGAAGCTCGTGGAGGTGATCACCAGCCCCGAGCGCACCGAAACCCTGAAATCGATCGTCTCCAAATTCGAGGCTGCCAACCCGGGCACAAAGGTCGAGGTCATCTCGCTACCCTGGGGCGAGGCGTTCCAGAAATTCGCGACCATGGTGTCCGCCGGTGAAATTCCCGACGTCATGGAGATGCCGGACACGTGGCTCTCGCTCTATGCCAACAACGGCCTTCTCGAAAGCCTAGAACCCTATCTTGCCAAATGGGAGCACACCTCGGGCCTCACCGATCGCGCGCTAGAGCTCGGCCGCGACGTGAACAACACCGCCTACATGCTGCCCTATGGTTTCTATCTTCGGGCGATGTTCTACAACAAGAAGCTGTTCCAGGAGGCTGGTGTCGCCGAGCCGCCCAAGACGATGGACGAGTTCGTGGCGGCGTCGGAGAAAGTCTCCAAGCTTCCGGGCAAATATGGCTACTGCCTGCGCGGCGGGCCGGGTGGTCTCAACGGCTGGATGATGTTCGGCGCAACCATGGCCGGCTCCAACAAATTCTTCAATGAAGACGGCACCTCGACGATGAACAGCGAAGGCTGGGTCAAGGGACTGACCTGGGTCGTCGACCTCTACAAGAAGGGATTGGCGCCGAAGGACAGCGTCAACTGGGGCTTCAACGAAATCGTCGCCGGTTTCTACACCGGCACCTGTGCCATGCTCGATCAGGATCCAGACGCGCTGATCGCAATCGCCGAGCGGATGAAGCCGGAAGACTACGGCGTCATGACCATGCCGAAGGGGCCGTCCGGCAAGACGTTTCCGACCATCGGCTACGCCGGTTGGTCGATGATGGCGGCCAGCCAGAACAAGGACCTCTCCTGGAAGCTGATCGAAACGCTCGAAGGGCCCGAGGGCAATGTCGAGTGGAACAAGCGCACCGGAGCGCTGCCGGTCCACAAGTCGGCCGAAAAGGATCCGTTCTACGCGAGCGAGCAGTTCAAGGGCTGGTTCGCCGAACTCGAGGACAAGGATGCGGTGCCGACGGTCATGCCGACCTACCTCGAGGAGTTCGCCTTCTTCAAGGACTCGATGGTCATCAAGACCAGTCAACAGGCCCTGCTCGGCGACATCACGCCCGAGGAAATGGCCAACCAGTGGGCCGACTATTTGACCAAGGCGCAGCAGAAATTCCTGGCCAAGAAATAAACGGCGCACCGCGAGCTTCGGAGCCGCTTATCGCGGGCGGCTCCGAATAGGTCTCGTCCATGGTCGATTGGAAGGATGGCGAATTGGAACGAAAGCGTTAGCTGATGGTTTTTGACGCCACCGCCGGCCTCCCGGAATCGCGCCGCCAGTCGCTGGTCGACCGGATCACGCGCCACGCCGAGCCATATCTTTACACCGCCCCGGCGCTGATTCTGATCGTCACCATCATGCTGGCACCGCTGGTGCTTGGCCTGTCCTACGCCTTCCGCGACGTGCATTTGCTCAATCCCTTCTCTGGCGGCTATGTCGGGCTCGATCATTTTCGCACCCTTTATGACGATGACAATTTCTATCGGGCGCTGCGCAACACGTTGTGGTGGACCGGCGCATCCGTCTTGCTGCAATTCGTGTTCGGCCTGATCCTGGCGCTGTTGCTCGACCGGCCGTTTGCCGGCCGCGCCATCGCGCAGGCGCTGGTGTTCCTGCCCTGGGCGGTGCCGACCTTCCTGACCGGGCTCAATTGGGCGTGGCTGTTCAACCCCGTCATCGGACCGCTGCCGCATTGGCTTTATGCCCTCGGCCTCATGAGTGAGCCAGCCAACATCCTTTCAAATCCGCAGCTTGCCATGTGGGGACCAATCATTGCCAACGTCTGGTGGGGCATTCCCTTCTTCGCCATCACGCTGCTGGCCGCGCTCCAGGCCATCCCGCGCGACCTCTACGAAGCGGCGGCGATCGACGGCGCCGGTGCGGTCAGGCGGTTCACATCGATCACCTTGCCGTTCCTTGCGCCGACCATTGCGATCACCGTGCTGTTGCGCACCGTCTGGATCTCGAATTTCGCCGACCTGATCATCGTCATGACCAGCGGCGGGCCGGCCGACCGCACGCAGATCGTCGCGAGCTACATCTTCACGCAAGCCTTCAGGGCCCTTGATTTCGGCTATGCCTCGGCCATTGCGCTGGTGCTGCTCGTCCTGCTGCTCGCCTATTCGATGCTGATCGTCATGCTGCGGCAAGTCCTGATGGACAGGGCCTGACGGATCGGGGATGACCACATGAACAGGTATTCGATCTTCGGCACCGCGCTGCACCGCCTGGCGATCCTCTGCTACGTGGTCTTTGCGCTGTTCCCGCTGTTCTGGCTGTTGAAAGTATCGGTCACGCCGAACGACCTGCTCTATTCGGAGGGCGTGCGGATGTGGCCGTCGCGGATGAGCTTTGAACATTTCCGCTTCGTGCTGGCCCACAGCGCATTCCCGGTCTTCTTCAGGAACAGCATGATCGTTGCCGGCGCGACGGCCGTGATCGTGACACTGCTCGCGTCCCTCTCTGGCTATGCGCTGTCGCGCTTCACCTTTCGCGGCAAATACTGGCTGGTCGCACTGATGCTGCTCACCCAGATGTTTCCATTGGTGATGCTGGTCGCGCCGATCTTCAAGATGCTCTCGCCGCTCGGGCTGACCAACAGCCTGACCGGACTGGTCGTCGTCTACACCGCCTTCAACATTCCCTTCGCGACATTCCTGATGCAGTCGTTCTTCGACGGCATTCCCAAGGAGTTGGAGGAGGCGGCCAAGATCGATGGCGCCACGCAGTTCATGGCATTTCGCCAGATCGTCCTGCCGCTGACGCTGCCGGGCATTGCCGCGACGCTGGGTTTTGTGTTCACCGCCGCGTGGAGCGAACTGCTGTTCGCGTTGATGCTGATTTCGGGCAACAGCGCCGCCACGTTTCCGGTCGGTCTGCTCACCTTCGTGTCGAAGTTTTCGGTCGATTTCGGGCAGATGATGGCGGCCGGCGTGCTGGCGCTGATCCCGGCCTGCCTCTTCTTCCTGTTCATCCAGCGCTATCTGGTCCAAGGCCTGACGGCCGGCGCGGTCAAGGGCTGAGTGAGGTTTCATGGCATCGATCGACATCCGCAACGTTCGCAAGAATTTCGGCATCGTCTCCGTGCTGCACGGCGTCGATCTGGCGATAAAGAACGGCGAGTTCGTGGTGCTCGTGGGTCCGTCTGGCTGCGGCAAGAGCACGCTGCTGCGGATGATCGCCGGGCTCGAGGAGGTGACCGAAGGCGAGATCCGGATCGACGGAGTGCGCGTCAATGAGCGGGCACCTAAGGACCGCGACATCGCTATGGTGTTTCAGTCCTACGCGCTCTACCCGCACATGAACGTCGCCGAGAACATGAGCTATGGCCTGCGGATCCGGAAGGCCGCCCGCGAGAAGATCACAGCCGCCGTCAGCAATGCGGCCAGGAAGTTGGAGCTGCAGCCGCTGCTTGCGCGGAGGCCGAAGGCACTGTCGGGCGGTCAGCGCCAGCGCGTGGCGATGGGCCGCGCGATCGTGCGACAGCCCAAGGCATTCCTGTTCGACGAGCCGCTGTCCAATCTCGACGCGCGCTTGCGTGAGCAGATGCGGGCAGAGATCAAGAAGCTGCACCGCGATCTCGGCGCGACCTCGATCTATGTCACCCACGACCAGATCGAGGCGATGACACTGGCCGACCGGATCGTCGCCATGCATGAGGGCGTGGTGCAGCAGGTTGGCAGCCCGCTGGAGCTTTACGACCGCCCGGCCAACCTGTTCGTCGCCGGCTTCATCGGATCGCCGGCCATGAATTTTCTGTCGGCACGCTACGAGGTCACTGGGAGCACGGCCGGCGCACGACTGCCTGATGGAACGCTGATTGCGCTGTCGTCAGCCTATCAACTCGAGGAAGGCGCGGCGGTGACGCTCGGCATCCGGCCGGAGCATGTCGAGATGTCGCCGGCCTCGGAGAGCAGCCTGAGGGCGACGGTCGACCTGATCGAGCCGACCGGCTTCGGCATCATTCTGCACCTTGGCCTGCATAGCCTGCCGTTCAATGTCTTCACGCTCGATCGGGCTGCGCTTACGGCCGGTCCGACGGTGACGGTCGCTTTCCCGCCGCAACATTTGCATTTGTTCGATGGGACTGGAAAGCGCGCATTGGAATCGGGCCTCCAGAAGAGGAAGAGCTGATCCTCCGTTCGGTTTCAGATCATTCGAATTTTCCCAAAACCGGTTCCCACCCTTGAGGCCGATGCTATTGTCTATCTTGGCACCGCCGAATTCGATACGACATTCGATCTCGGCCTCGACATGGGTCCTGGACGAGATGGAACGCGCCCGCGACGGCGCTAGACCATGATCCCGAACCGAAGGTCAGCGAAGCAAAAAGTGGGAACCGGTTTTCGGATAAGATCATGGTCAAACAACAAGAGGGCTAGGTAGTTGAGCGCATGCGCTTTCTGTTTCTTCTGATCCTGCTCGCCGGCACCGGCATCGGCGTCGTCTATCCCTGGGCGATGACCAATTTCTCCGGCCATGAGATCGGCACCTGGCGGGTCTACGAACAGGGCCGGTTCAAGCCGGTGACAGTGCCGCTGGCCGCTCGCGATGCGCCGGTGCGGGTGCTGGTCGACCTCACCGCCAGGACCGAACGCATCGTCGTCTCGCAACAGCGCACCGTGCTGACGCTGACCGCCGCCACCGGCGGCAGGACGGTGCTCGCCTCGACGCTGCAATTCACCCATTCGGAAAATCCGCGCCAGGTCAGCCCGCAGCTGCCGGACAAGATCTTCCGCGACGAGGCAGGCCTGATCCCGACAGTCAGCCCCGGCCCTTACATCTTCACCGTTGGCGCCGGCGACGCCGAGGGCATCGAGATGCGGGCGGTGGACCTCTTGCTGCGCTCCGGCGTCGGCGAGATCGACAGCCGGGCGCGGCCGGTCGGGTTTTCGCTGATGGCGGCCGGCCTGATCGGATTGCTGTTGGCGCTGCGTTTCGGCGGCGGCGGCCGGCCGCAAAATCCGAATTCGCAGCCGCCACCGCCGCGCTGGGGCAGGGGCTCGAATTAGCTCGTGAATTATCGCCACGCCTATCACGCCGGAAACTTCGCCGATGTCGTCAAGCATGTCGTGCTGAGCCGGCTCGTCGAATATCTGAAACAGAAGGACAAGGCGTTTCGCGTCATCGACACCCATGCCGGCATCGGCCGCTACGACCTGTCGTCGACCGAAGCGCAAAAGACCGGCGAATGGCAAGGCGGCATCGGCCGGCTGGTCGATGCCGCATTGGATGTGCCGGCGGCAGCACTCCTGGCGCCTTATCTGGAAGCCGTCCGTTCGCTCAATCCCGAAGGCGGCGTGAAAAAATATCCGGGCTCGCCGCTGATCGCGCGTCATCTCATGCGCAAGCAGGACCGGCTGACGGCGATCGAACTGCATCGCCAGGATGCGGCGAAGCTGGGGGCGCTATTCCAAGGCGATTTCCAGACCCGGGTGATCGAGCTCGACGGCTGGCTGGCGCTCGGCGCGCATCTGCCGCCGAAGGAAAAACGTGGCCTCGTGCTGGTCGATCCGCCATTTGAGGCGGAGGGTGAGTTTGCCCGCCTGATCGAGGGGCTGCGCAAAGCGCACAAGCGCTGGCCGGGCGGCATCTATGCGCTGTGGTATCCGGTCAAGGACCGCAAGGCGGTCGCCGCCTTCCGGAAGGCGCTGGTGCAGTCGGGCATTCCGAAGCTGCTCGACATCGGCTTCGAGATCAGGCCGCTATCGGCCGAGCCCAGCCTCGACGGCAGCGGCATGGTGGTGGTCAACCCGCCGTTCACGCTGGAAGGTGAATTGCGCACGCTGCTGCCGGCGCTACATAGGCTTCTCGTGGTCGAACAGCCGGCGCACTGGACGCTGGAATGGCTGGCGGCATAGGGCGGCAGAGGTATTCGCGCGCCTGCCTCGGTTGAAGGCAATTTCAAACTAAGAAACCATCGTCTCTACAACCGCTTGACCGCGCGCAAGCGAATCCGCACAGTGCGCGCAAATCGACCATAAGAGGCTGCCATGACTCGCTTCGCCCAATCCGCCCTTGCCGCACTGATCGCCCTTTGCACGCCGCTCGGCACATCCCTCGCTGTCACTCAGGCAGCAAAGGCGGCCGACCTTGCCGTCTATACCGACGAAGACAGCGGCGTTTGCGGCGAGGCCTGGGTGCTGAACAAGATCACCAGCCGCTTCTCCTACCAGGTGCACCACGTGCCGAATCTGCCCGATGTGGAGATCACCGATTTCCAGCGCATCCACCAGCACCGCTATTTCCCGGCCAATGACACCTGGCCGATCGGCCGCCGTTATTGCGGCGCCACCGTCAGCCTCTCCGACGGCCACGCCCGCACCATCTGGTATCTGATCGAGGAAGGGCAGGGCTTTGCCTCGATCGGTGACAATGTCGAATTCTGCGTCTCGGGCTTCGACCGCTGGATGGTCTACAACGGCCGCTGCCGCGTCCTGCGCTGACCGCGTTTAACTGGCTGCTCCGCCTCATCGAGAATTTTGCGAAGGAACGCGACGTGACCGCGAAAGGCGCGTCGTCCAATTGACGTCGCCTTGACGCGCGTTCGCGGCCGGCGTCCGACGAACAGCTTTTCGACATCGATATATCCCGCCTTGGCAAGCGTATCGATATGCGCGCCGAGATTGCCGTCAGTCGCATCGACGATGGCCTTCAATCGGGTGAATTCCAGCGCTTCGCGCCTTTCCAGAGAATTCAGCGCCGCCATGATCCTGAGCCGCACGCTCTGGTGGATGATTTCGTCGGCAGCCATCATCGGGCCTGCTGTGGTGTCCGGCGTTCAGTCTCACTGATCTTGGCCAGCGCTGCTCGATCTTGCGCGAATGACATTGCGCTTCTCCCGCATACTGCAGAATACTCTGCGACATGGAGTAATCTGTCAATCTTAGCAAAAAGGGATGATGCGAGCGAAGGCCGTTGCCCTCATAGAGCTCAGGCAAGCTCATGGCGCAGAACGGATCGCGCTTTGCTTTTGTCGCTTGTGTAGACCGTCCGTTTGCACAAGACGACGAGATCAATGAAGCAGCGCATCATGGTGTTGCCGGTCGATGATCAACGAGCAAAAACGCTTGCTAACCTTCAGCGTTTCGTAGCGGGATTGGTTCCGGTAAAGCGGGCAGAATGTCTGTCGCAAACCCTCGGCAAAGGTCGAAGAGCAGCACCGGCATTTTGTGAAATCAGCACGAGCTTGTGTCGCCTGTAACCAAAACTTAAACTGCAAAATTCATGCTGATGCTTCGCTGGCTAGCAAGCCGCGAGTCAGATATGCATTGCACGCCGGGTCACTAATGGCCGTCGGCACAACGGAAGGGGCATGACATGGCTAAACAGTCATCCAAAGCGCCGGCATCCAAGTCACCGGCAAAGAAGTCACCGGCAAAGAAAGCACCGGTAAAAGCAGCGGCGGCGAAAGTCGCAACCGCTGTGAAGAAAGCGGCACCTGCTGCCAAGCCGAAGGCCGCCGCGGCCAAGGCAAAAGCAGCGCCGGCCAAGAAGCCGGCCGCGAAAGCCGCGGCAAAACCGGCAGTGAAGAAAGCAGCGCCTGCCAAGGCCAAAGCGGCACCTGCCAAGGCCAAGGCTGCGCCGGCCAAGGCAAAAGCAGCTCCGGCCAAGAAGCCAGCTGCAAAGGCCGCGGCAAAGCCGGCAGTGAAAAAAGCTGCACCTGCCAAGACTGCACCGGCCAAGAAGGCTGCGCCCGCAAAGAAAGCGGCGGCAGCGAAGTCTTCCGCAGCCGTGAAGAAAGCAGCGCCTGCGGCCAAGCCGAAGGCGGCGCCTGCGAAGGCGAAGGCCAAGAAGTAAATCGCCTTTCTTCGCACGCGGAGGGCAGTACTGAGGACAGTTGAGGGCGGGTGCCGGACAGGCGCCTCGCTCGCTGGTTCGGTGCTCGGGCGAGCAGACAGAGGCGGAGGGAAGACAGCTTTTCGCAGCTCCCAGGACTTCGCCCTACGGCGAAGTCCGGTGGGGCATTTCCTTGCGCCCGGAAGGACAGATCTGCTCACGTCTGCTCTGCTTATCGCGTCTAGATCGATGTTGAGACAACTGCTGCTTGCTGGCGGCTGGTTTTCCCGCTTTTGGCCGTTGATCGGCGGAAGCTGATCGGTCAACAGTGCCCGCTGGCAAACAGGAACCCGATCATGCCCAGACTGCTCTACGCTGCCACGTCCCCCTACAGTTCAAAGGTGCGCATGGCCGCGCTTTATGCCGGCATTGCCGTCGATCTCGTGCCGGTAAAAACCGAAGACAAGCCGGCTGAGCTGATTGGCGCCAACCCGCTCGGCAAGATTCCAACGCTGGTGCTCGACGACGGTCGTTCGATTCACGACAGCCGCGCCATTACCCAGCATCTCAATCGCGTGTCGAAGAACGCGCTGTTTCCGCGCAATCCCGACAAGCGCCTTGAGGCGGAAGTGCTTGAAGCGCTGGCCGATGGCATCTGCGACTGCGCGCTGTCAATGGTCTATGAGCGGCGCACGCGCCCCGAAGACATGGTGTACCAACCCTGGCTCGACCGCCAGTGGGCGAAAATAACCGGTGCGCTCGATCTGCTCAACGCCAATCCGCCAAAGCTGCCCAAGAAGATCACCGCCGGCCAGATGGCGCTGCGCGCCTGCCTTGGCTATCTCTCACTGCGCTTTGCCGGAAAATGGGAAAAGGGCCGCAGCCGGCTGGTCCGCTGGGCAGCGCGTTTCGACGAGAAGTTCCCGGAGCTGAAACCCTGCGTTCCGGGGTGAGTGCCTGAAGCGGGGCTGCCGACCGATGGGTGGCGATTTGATCTGTCGTTTACTTGCCCTGATCATTTGTCTGTCCGCTTGTACTGGCATTGGCCTTGAACTCAGCACCTTGATGAATGGTGGCGCCTCGATATTCGGCTCGCTATGGGTGTTGATTGGATATTTCACGATCCTGACCAACGGTCTGGTCGCCGTCGTATTCGGAGCCGCCGCATTCCTCGGGGAGCGTTTCGATCACCCACGGTTGGTGGCGGGGGTTGCCGCCGTCATGGCCTTGGTCGGCGTGATTTTCGCGTTGCTGCTCCAAGGGCTGCGCACCTTGGCTGGCGCCACCGCTGAAGCAAACTTTCTGCTCCATCAGCTCAACCCTGTTCTTGTCGTATTGTTCTGGCTGCTGTTCACGCGAAAGGGGACGCTCTCGTGGCGCGATCCGCTTCTCTGGGCGCTCTATCCCCTGGTGTATCTAGCCTATGCCCTGGCTCGTGGCGCCGCTGAAGGGAAATACGCTTACCCGTTCATAGATGTGCCCGCGAATGGCTGGGTCGGGGCGATGTCAAATGCCGTCGTGATCGCTCTCGGTTTTGTCGCAGCAGCCGAAGCCCTGGTCTTGATCGACCGAATGCTGGCCCGACGCTGACCTCGAGATCATGCGTGGTTGCGTCGACAGGCAAGATGCCCTCGCACCGCAAGGTGACGTATCGGCGGCAAGGCAGGCGCCGGGCAAAAAAAAGCCGGGCACGAGGCCCGGCTTTTTCGTGTCGTGGCTTGGACGACTTAGAACTTCATACCGACGCCGAAGGTGACGCGGTTGTCGCTGGACTTGACCTTGCCAACACCGTCAAAGTCCTTGTCGCCGAAGTCGGTGTAGCGATACTCGACACGGCCGAACACATTGTCGGTGATCTTGATGTCGGTGCCGACGCCGGCCGTCCAGCCGAGCATGGTGTTTTCGTCGCTGACGCCAGCGGCTTCGATCTCCTGGTTCTTCAGCGCGCCGCCGGCGGTGCCGTAGAGCAGGATCTCCGGGGTGACGGCGTAGCCGAGGCGGGCGCGCAGCGAGCCTTCGAAGCCGCCTTTAGCCTCGATGCCAGCGTCGTCGCCCTCGATGCCGCTATAGCCGATATCGGCTTCAGCACCGTACACGAAGTTGTCCTGCTGCCACTGATAGCCGCCGAAGACGCCGCCGACAAAACCGTCGGTGCCGACGTCGACGCCGGCATCCGTGGCATCGGCATGGCCGCTGAAGCCGTAGCCGACGCTCACACCGGCATAGGGACCGGCCCAGGATGCGACGGGAAGTTCGGCGATCGGGGCGGGTGCCGGCGGCTCTTCCGAGATCACGTCAGCAGCATAGGCGGTTCCGCCGAGGGCGAAAAGCCCGAACGCCACCGCCAGCGGTCGCGCAAATTTAAGATTGGCTTGCATTGTTCTTTACTCCTTAAGCCACAGGCACAGGCTTGCTTTTCACGAGCGCCCTCAACCCGCCGGGGGGAGAAACGGATCTGGCGCTCAACGGTTCCGAATGTCGTGTCGAAATACGGCTGAAGCGAACCTGAACTTGGGTCATTACCGGGCACGAATGAGGCCGAACTTTGACGTTGCATCTGCGCAACAGATGGTGTCAGGAGGCTTTGCAATGCTGCGCTGAACACGGCTTGGAGCAAGGAGTCCAGCACCCTATATTGCGGTCTGGCGGCCGAGTCCCCGGCCAGTTGCGAAAGACCGATCCGGCCGCTTTGCCACAATGCTGCCCAAGGTACGAACGGCATTTAACGCTTGGCCGGCCATATTTCGCCGTCGGGCTGAAATCGAGGCCATTGAGGATTGACAGGATGAGCAAGGCCGCTGGAACGGCACTGGTGACGGGCGGGGGCAAGCGGATCGGCAAGGCTATCGTCGAGGATCTTGCCGCGAACGGTTTTGCCGTCGCCATCCATTGCAACCGCTCGCGGGCCGAGGCGGAAGCCCTGGCCGCGCGGATCAATGACGGCCATTTTGGCCAGGATGGCCGCGCCGCTGTGGTCGCCGCCGACCTGACCGATATGGCCGCGGTCGGCGACCTGGTCGGCCGCGCCGAAGCCGCGCTCGGACCTGTTACACTGCTGGTCAACAATGCCTCGCTGTTCGTGGACGATACGGTTCAGGACTTCGACTGGCTTGCCTGGGACCGTCACTTCGCCATCCATGTGAAGGCGCCGGCACTTTTGGCGCAAAAGTTCGCCCGCGCGCTGCCGGAAGGCCAGGAAGGGCTGATCGTCAATATGATCGACCAGCGCGTCTGGCGCCCGACGCCACGCTATTTCTCCTATGCGCTGTCGAAATCGATATTGTGGACAGAGACGCAGAT
Source organism: Mesorhizobium mediterraneum (assembly GCF_002284565.1). GTDB lineage: Bacteria > Pseudomonadota > Alphaproteobacteria > Rhizobiales > Rhizobiaceae > Mesorhizobium > Mesorhizobium mediterraneum. The sequence continues at coordinate 116,654 of NZ_NPKI01000008.1, forward strand.
GATGGCGCAGGCGCTGGGACCCCGCATTCGCGTTAACGCCATCGGTCCCGGCCCGACGCTGAAGAGCGCGCGCCAGGACGACAGCGATTTTGCCGCTCAGGTCGACGGCCTGATCCTGAAGCGCGGCCCGGAATTGCCTGAATTCGGCGCCACCATCCGCTATCTCTGGGGCGCGCGCTCGGTCACCGGCCAGATGATAGCGCTCGACGGCGGCCAGCACCTTGCATGGCAGACGCCGGATGTGACAGGCATTGTCGAATGAGTCCCATGGACCAGAAACACAAACGAGGCAGCGCCGCCGACGACCTGCCCCCCGATATCGACATCGAGGACGAGGCGACGGAGGAGAGCGTCGAGCCGTCAGCTCCCGGTTCCGGCGGCCCGGATGTCGCCTTCACCGCCATCGATTGGACGCCGCATGCCGGCGATGCCGACGGCATGGTCGGCGCCGAAGTCATCCAGACACTGGTCAAACGGCTGCCCAACGCGCCCGGCGTCTACCGCATGATGAATGCCGCAGGCGACGTGCTCTACGTCGGCAAAGCCCGCAGCCTGAAGAAACGGGTGACCAATTACGCGCAAGGCCGTTTCCACACCAGCCGCATCGGCCGGATGGTGCGCGAGACGTCGACGATGGAATTCGTCGTCACCCGCACCGAGATCGAAGCGCTGCTGTTGGAAGCCAACCTTATCAAGCGCTTGCGGCCGCGCTTCAATGTTCTGATGCGGGACGACAAGTCGTTCCCCTATATCCTGCTGACCGGCGATCATGTCTCGCCCGGCATCTACAAGCATCGCGGCGCGCGTTCGCGCAAGGGCGACTATTTCGGCCCCTTCGCCTCGGCCGGCGCGGTCGGCCGCACCATCAATTCGCTGCAGCGCGCCTTCCTGCTCAGGAGCTGCACCAACTCCTTCTACGAGAACCGCACCCGGCCTTGCCTGCTGTTCCAGATCAAGCGCTGCGCCGGCCCGTGCACCGGCGAAATCTCGCATGGCGACTATGCCAGGCTGGTCGCCGAGGCGAAGGACTTCCTCTCCGGCCGCAGCCAGAAGGTGAAGACCGATATCTCCGCCGCCATGCAGCAGGCCTCGGAAAATCTTGATTTCGAGAGGGCCGCCATCTATCGCGACCGGCTGGCGGCGCTGTCGCATGTGCAGAGCCACCAGGGCATCAACCCGCAGACCGTCGACGAGGCCGATGTCTTCGCCATCCACCAGGAAGGCGGCCAGGTCTGCATCCAGGTGTTCTTCTTCCGCACCGGCCAGAACTGGGGCAACCGCGCCTATTTCCCCAAGGCCGATCCGGCGCTGGAGGGATCGGAAGTGCTGGGCTCGTTCCTGGCGCAATTCTATGACGACAAGCCGACGCCGCGCGCCATCCTGTTGTCGCATGGTGTCGAGGACCAGGAATTGCTGGCGGAGGCTCTCTCCACCCGCGCGGGTCGCAAGGTGGCGATCTCGGTGCCGCAGCGCGGCGAGAAGAAGGATTTGACTGACAACGCACTGCAGAATGCCCGCGAGGCGCTCGGCCGCCGACTGGCCGAAACCTCGACGCAAGGGCGGCTGCTCACTGGCTTCGCCGAGACCTTCGGCCTGAAAAAGCCGCCGGCGCGCATCGAGGTCTACGACAACTCGCACATCATGGGCACCAATGCCGTCGGCGCCATGGTCGTCGCCGGGTCGGAAGGCTTTGTCAAAAACCAGTACCGGAAATTCAACATCCGCTCGACCGAGATCACGCCGGGAGACGATTTCGGCATGATGCGCGAGGTGATGGAGCGGCGTTTTTCGCGGCTGCTGAAGGAACATGGCGATGTGCCGCAGAGCGAACTGCCGGCGGACGACGCCGCCCCGAGTGATCAGGAGGACGACATCGAGGACACCAGCGGTTTCCCGGCCTGGCCCGACGTCATCCTCATCGACGGCGGCCAGGGCCAGATGACGGCGGTGCGAAAAGTACTCGCCGATCTCGGCATCGAGGACCGTGTCGTGGCAATCGGCATCGCCAAGGGACAGGACCGTGACGCCGGCCGCGAACGCTTCTTCGTCAGGGGCAGGGATTCGTTTTCGCTCCCAGTTCGTGATCCGGTGCTCTACTTCGTCCAGCGGCTGCGCGACGAGGTTCACCGCTTCGCCATCGGCTCGCACCGCGCCCGCCGCAAGAAGGAGATGGTCAAGAGCCCGCTCGACGAGATCAGCGGCATCGGTCCCGGCCGCAAGCGTGCGCTGCTCATGCATTTCGGCACCGCCAAGGCGGTTAGCCGCGCCGCGATCGAGGATTTGGTCAAGGTCGATGGTATATCCGAGCAGGTGGCGAAGCTGGTCTACAACCATTTTCACGAGAGTTGATGGATTGCTATTTTCGGTTGGTCCATCGACTATCGCCTGTTGACCCCCCACATTCGCTTCTGATTTGAGTACGCAGGCAGAAAGAGTTCCCAAAAATATGGCCCAGCGCGCATTCAACCTGCCCAACATGCTCACCTACGCCCGCATCCTTGCGGTGCCGCTGGTTGTGCTGTGTTTTTTTCTCGAAGGGCATCTGAAGTCGAGCGACTTCGCCCGCTGGTCGGCGCTGATCATTTTCCTGCTCGCCTCGATCACCGACTATCTCGACGGCTATCTGGCGCGCGCCTGGCAGCAGACCTCGAATATCGGCAAGATGCTCGACCCGATCGCCGACAAGTTGCTGGTCGCTACTTGCCTGCTGCTGCTGGCGGCCGACACCGATCGCCATGCCGGCATCGCCGGCTGGTCGCTGTGGGCGGCGATCATCATCCTGTGCCGCGAGATCCTGGTCTCGGGCCTGCGCGAATATCTGGCGGCGCTGAAGGTCTCGGTGCCGGTGACGCAGCTGGCAAAGTGGAAGACCGCCATCCAGATGGTCGCCATCGCCTTCCTGCTGGCGGGACCTGCCGGCGACAAGATCTTCCCGCTGACCACGCAGACCGGGCTGGTGCTGTTGTGGATCGCCGCCTTAGTCACGCTTTATACCGGCTACGACTATTTCCGCGCCGGCCTCAAGCACATCATGGACGAGTAGGATGTCGACGAAGCTCATTTATTTCGCCTGGGTGCGCGAGCGGATCGGCAAGCCGGAAGAGGATGTCGAATTGCCCGCCGGCATCGAGACCGTAGCCGACCTGCTGCGCTGGCTGAAATCGCGCGGCGAGGAGTACGAGCACGCGCTGCAATATCCTGATGTGATCCGCGTCGCCATCAACCAGGAACATGTCGAGCACCGCGAGAAGATATCAGGCGCGCGCGAGATCGCGCTGTTCCCGCCGATGACGGGTGGCTGAAATGCCTGGCGCGGTCGTGCCGACGGTGCGTATCCAGGCGGAGGATTTCGATGTCGCCGCCGAGATCATCAAGATGACGCAAGGCCGCGCCGACATCGGCGCCGTGGTGACTTTCTCGGGTCTCTGCCGCGATGAGGCGGGCAGGCTCGCGGCACTCGAGCTCGAGCACTATCCCGGCATGGCCGAGGCCGAGATCGGCCGCATCGCCGCCGAGGCGGTCGCCCGGTGGCCGCTGCAGGGCCTCACCGCCATCCATCGCCATGGCAGGATCGCGCCGGGCGAAAACATCGTGCTGGTGGTCGCAGCCTCCGCGCACCGGCAGGCGGCGTTCGAGGCGGCGAATTTCCTGATGGATTACCTGAAATCGCGCGCGCCGTTCTGGAAGAAGGAACACCACACCGACGGCTCGCAAGGCGGCTGGGTCGAAGCCAAGGAGGCCGACGACGAGGCCGCAAGCCGCTGGAAGCAGGCCGTGCCGAAACGAAATTGATGCTTCGCGTCACCGCCAGAGGCGTGGAAGCCCATCAGCCCTTGTCGGCGCCGATCCAGTGATCGAGCGCAATCCGGCCGGGTCCCCACGCCATGATGCCAAGCGCCATCGCCGCCCAGGTGATGTGCAGCGGCCAGCCGTCCGGCACGGTGAGCTGTATGACCAGCGTCATCAGCAGCAGGCCGAATGCCGCCAGTCGTGTCGCCAGGCCGAGGACAAGAAGAATTGGCAGCAGGATTTCCGCCGATCCTGAGACGAACGCCACCAGCCCAGGTGCGGGGAAATCGTAAGGGCCGCCGGGCAGATGCAGCTTGAGTTCCGAGCTGAAAAGCAGCACTGCGACGTCATTCAGCTGCAAAACACCGTCCCATTTGTTGATGCCCGACCGCCAGAACGGGACGGCGAGTGCGCAGCGCAGGACGAGCTGCGTCAGCGACGGTGTGGCACTCGTGCGAAGGGCTCTATTCACCCTCTCGACGAGGGCGGCGATCCCTCGCGGCTCGGTGCTGGCGTTCTGCCCATGGTTCGTCATGGTCACCCTCCCTGGTGTGCCGCTGTGAAGGCGCCCGCTTGCAGCAGTCCGGCAATGTTGGCGGAAAGATCGAATTCGGCACGCTCCGCAAATGCCGCCGCGGCCGCCGCGCCGAGCGGCTCGCCCGTCATGAGACGATCCAAGAAAACTGCGCCGCCGGGCGGCAGGTGGCGAACATAGACTTCGAGGCCGGGCCGCGTGACCAGGGCATCTTCAGGGCCGCCCGCCTCGATCCGCCCGACAGGACCGTCGCTCCGGTTTGTCGCAAAGATCGTCACGACCGGATAGCGCGAGCATATGGCGCGCGTTGCCGGGTGCGGCACGAACACGGTATCGGCCAGTCGCTCGGGCGGGATCGACGCCAGTGCTCCGGAAGCCAACGGTTCCGCGTCAGCGGCATGATAGGCATCGAGCCAAGCCCGCTCCAGGCGCGCCACATCGGCCAGCCACGGCATCGATTGCGCGTATTCGTAGCACTCGATGAAATCGGGAAAGTCGCGGCCGTATTCGAACAGAAGCGGCGAGGTGGGCGGCGTTTCGCGAACATGAAAGCGCGCCATCGCGCGAAAGAAGTCCGGGCCGGTGATGCGCATCGTCGCCGGAAAGCTGGCGGCCAGCGCATCGATCAGACTGACCGTGACGTTGTTGCGGTAGACGGCATATCGCTTGACCGCAGCTTTGCCGTTTGGCCCCGAGACAGCGCCAGGCGGGGCACGGTCAGGATCGAGCAAACCGGCGGTGAATGCCGCGGCATAGTCGAACCGGCGGCCGAGATCGCCCGATTGGAGCTCATCCTGCGGCATGGGCTTTTCCGAACAAGCTGTCGGCATGACGGTCGAGGATCGCTTGGGCGGCGACGGCTTCCGCCTTGAGCACCGGCCACTCGGGAATGTCGCTGTCCCATTCGATCAGCGTCGGCAGCGGCCCGCATCGGCCGATAACGATATCGAAAAGCGTCCAGACCGCGTCGGCGACCGGGCCGTCATGGCTGTCGATGAGCAGCAGATCGCCCTCGTCATCCTCCTGCTCGGCGTGCCCGGCCAGATGGATTTCGCCGACATGATCGAGCGGGAAATCCGCGAGGTAGGAAAGCGCTGAGTAGCCGTGATTGGTGGCCGAAACGAAGACGTTGTTGATGTCGAGCAGCAAGCCGCAACCGGTACGCCGCACCAGCTCGCGGATGAAATCCGTCTCGCTCATCGTCGCTTCCGGAAAAAGGACGTAGGTCGAGGGGTTCTCGAGCAGGATCGGGCGGCCGATCGCTCCCTGCACTTCATCGATGTGATCCGCCACGCGCGAAACCGTTGCCGGCGTATAGGGCAGGGGAAGCAGATCGTTGTAATAGGTGGTGTCGTGGGTCGACCAGGCGAGATGCTCGGAAACGAGCGCCGGCTCATAGCGGTCGACGAGCGCCTTGAAACGACCGAGATGGGCTTTGTCGAGCGGCCGCGGCCCGCCAATCGACATGCACACCCCGTGCAGTGAAACGGGATAGTCGCGGCGGATCTTTGTCAGCGCATCGTGCGGCGGGCCGCCGGCGCCCATGTAGTTTTCGGCGTGGACCTCGAAGAAACCGTCTTTTGGGTCGTCGCCGAGGATCGCGGGTAGATGTTCATGCTTGAAACTGGTGCCGGCAAGGCCGGCGACCCGGTGCGCCGGAAAGCGCGAGGTTTTCGACATGCGCGACGTTGGGTGAATGGCCAGACCGTACATCTTCGTCTCCGCTTTCCGGGCAGGTTGCATTGCTTAGGACGGGATGTCGCGGGTCAGCTCCGTGGGCGAGCCCTTGCGGTCGCCGGGCAGGTCCATCGTCGTGCAGGTGCCGCCATCGACAAACTTCCAGGCGTTGCCCTGGTAATCGACAGTCGAGGTGCCTTGGCAGGTCGTGCCAGGTCCTGCTGCGCAGTCGTTCTGCCCCTTCAGGGCGACGCCAAAGCACTTCTCCTTGCCGGCATCCATCGCTGCCTTGACCTCTGCCTCGGACAGCGGCGCGGCTGTCGCAAAAGAAGCAAGAGCCGTGGCAACGGCGCCGGCCAGAAATGCCGCGCTCACGGTTGATCTTGTTGACATGATTTCACCTCCGGTTGGGTTGTTGAGCGCGCCGTTCCTCAAGCGCGCATTGGTCAGTTCGGTCCCGAGGCTCGCTGTGTTACATCTTTTGGGAACACGACTTCGTGATCGCGAGGGGCCTGGCTCAAGCAAAATTTTGCCGGTCACGCCAAAAGAGACCGACGACAAGCCCGCAAGCCGCCGGAACGCACCGTCGTGCGAATAGTCCGTGTGGGCGCCACGGAACCACCGCAATCCTGCGAGACCTTCCGACCAGTTTGGTGCGCTATGGGGAGCAGGATCATGCTGGGCAGGATCGCCGAGTTCTTCATCTTCGGTGTCATGCCGCTGGTCGTTGGTATACTGGTGGTGCCTGAGTTGTCCGTTGCTGCCGAGAGGACCCTGAAGGGCGAGGTGATGTATCGCGAGCGCATCGCGCTGCCGCCCAACGCCGTGCTTTCCGTGCAGCTTGCCGATGTCTCGCTCGCCGATGCGCCAGCCACTGTCATCGGCGAGCATAAGGTCGCGCCGGCCGGCCAGGTGCCGATCAAGTTCGAGATCAGCTTTGATCCCCAGGTGATCCGGCCTGGCATGACCTATGCGCTGCAGGCGCGCATCACCGTCGACGACAGGCTGTTGTTCATCTCCGATACGCGCCACCAGGTCGATCCGCTGAGCAACGCGCCGCAGACCATCATGCTGAAGATGGTGAGCGAAAAACCGGCATCGGCCCCGGTATTCGGGCAGAGCTGGCTGATCGAATATATCGACGGCATTGGTGTGATCGCCGAGCCGCAGGCGACGTTCAGGATCGACGAGGCCGGCAAGGCCGGCGGCAGCGGCCCTTGCAACGTCTACTTCGCCACCGCAAAAGTCGATGGTTCGACCATCGCCATCAGTGACATCGGTTCGACCTTTAAGGCCTGCGCGTCCGACGTCATGGCCGAGGAAAAGGCGCTGTTCGAGGCGCTGGCCAAGGCGGCATCATATCACGTCGACGCCGGCAAGCTCATCATCGTCGACAAGGACGATCGCGTCATCCTGCGCTTCAATGCCGCGACCTGATCGCTCAAAAAACCGGTTTCGGTTTTTGAGCATCATGCGCAGTTGGAGGTGTCGGCCCCTGCCTCCGGTGCTGGATCGCCGCAACGAAAAAAGGCCAGCATTGCGCTGGCCTTTTTTCATATGACATGTTGATCTGGACTATCAGCTCAGCCGACGATCTCGGTGTCCGAGAACCAGTATTTGATTTCCTGCGCGGCGGTTTCCGGCGCGTCGGAGCCGTGTACCGAATTCTCGCCGATCGACAGCGCGTGCACCTTGCGGATGGTGCCTTCGGCGGCGTTGGCCGGGTTGGTGGCGCCCATCACGTCGCGGTTTTTGGCAATGGCGTTCTCGCCTTCCAGCACCTGCACGACGGTCGGGCCCGACGACATGGACTCGACCAGCTCGCCGAAGAACGGCCGCTCCTTGTGGACGGCATAAAAACCTTCCGCCTCGCGGCGGCTCATCCACACCCGGCGCGAGGCGACGACGCGCAGGCCGGCTTCTTCGAGCATCTGGGTGATGGCGCCGGTGAGATTGCGCCGGGTCGCGTCCGGCTTGATCATGGAAAATGTGCGTTCGAGCGCCATGGGGTCGTCCTTGTGATGGAGAATGGAATTGAGGGTGGCGGGCTCTATACAAGCCGCCCGGCTTGTTGCCAAGGGGAGGTGCTCGACAGGGGAGGTGCTCAGTCAGCGCGTTATGATGGTCGAAGCGCGCCGGACCTCCCAGCCCTCCCGTTCCAGCTCCGGCACGCTGTGGTTCTCGCAGGGGTAGCCGACGCAGAAGTAGCCGATCAGCGTCCACTCGGGCGGCGCGTCGAGGATCGTCGCCATCTCGGCCGGATCGAGGATCGAGACCCATCCCATGCCTATTCCTTCGGCGCGCGCCGCCAGCCAAAAGGTATGGATCGCCATCACCGCCGAATACTCGATGGTCGCGGGCATGGTCAGGCGGCCGAGGCCATGCCCCTGTTCTGTCGCGCGATCGGCGAAAACCGCGAATTGACAAGGCGCCTCGTTCAGCCCGGCGAGCTTCAGGCGCGCATAGAGCGCGGCGCGTTCGCCGCCGAACAATGCGAGCGCCTCCGCATTGCAGTGCTCAAAGCAGGCCCTGACGGCGGCACGGCATTCCGCACTCTCGACCATGACGAAACGCCAGGGCTGGCTCAGCCCGACCGAGGGCGCAATGCTGGCAACATCAAGCAGCCGCTCCAGCGCGCCTTCGGGAAGCGGCGTTGGCTTGAATCGCCTGACGTCCCGCCGCCACCGGAAGAGGTCGACCAGCTGGGCGCGAAAATCTTCCGGGAATTGCGGGCCTGACGTCATGGTGTCGTGTTGCCTTTGGGAGGGAGTAGGGGAATAGGGCAGTAGGGGAGTAGGGGAATAGGGCAGTAAGGCAGTAAGGCAGTAAGGCAGTAAGGCAGTAAGGCAGTAAGGTAGTAAGGTAGTAAGGTAGTAAGGGAAGTCACGGCGACGCGCATACCTACTGCCCTACTGCCCTACTCCCCTATTCCCGTATTCCCCTATACAGCCGCCGCCACCTTGCGGCCGAGGCCGTCATGCAGATCGAGGCAGCGCTCTAGCCACTGCGCCACCGCATCGCTGTCGTCGAGCAACCGGTAGGGCGAGGCGATGCGCGCCCATTGCAGCGCGCCGAAGACGATGTAGTCGGCAAACAGCGGTGATTGGCCGCCGATGAACGGCTGATAGGCGAGCGTCGAGCGCAACGGCTCCAGCGAGGCGCGGAAGGCGTCTAGGCCGGTGTCTCGCGCCGCCATCACCTCTTCCAGCCTCTTGCCGAAGCGCTGCTCGCGGCTCTGGCGGAAATAGGCGGCGTTCGCCTCGTCCTGCATGGCGTGGAGGTCCATGATCGCCGCAGTGGTGACATAGGGGTGGATGGTCAGTTGCGACCAGCGTTCGATGAACCGCGCCATCGCCTTGCCGCCGTCGCCGGAAAACAATGTCGGCCGCTCAGGATAGGCCTCGTCGAGATAGAGCGCGATGGCGAAGGAATCGGCGACCACCTTCTGGCCGTCGCGGATCACCGGAACGAGCTTTGAAACGCCGCCTTCGACAGTGGGCACTTCGAGAAAGCGTGTCGGCACGGTTGAGACGTCGAGCCCTTTGTGGGCGAGCGCCATCGCCGCCTTCCAGCAATGCGGGCTGAACGGACGGGCAGCATCGCGTCCGACGAGGTCATAGAGCAGAATGGTCATTGGCGGCGGCTTCCTTGCGGTCTACTAGAACGAGGTGCGTCCACGTGGATGCACAAAGTATGCTCTAGCGTTTTTGAATCTACGCATCGTGTTTTTTCCGAAAAACGGTACCGATTTTTGGGCCGATGCGGTAGGCACCCGGAACGGGGTCTTGCGGGTCGGGAGAAAAAGATGAGACAGCACTTCATGATGTTTGCGGCCTACAATCAGTGGGCCAATAGCCGCATCTACGATGCCGCGGCCGATCTCGACGACGAAGAATTCCACCGTAATGTCGGTGCTTTCTTCGGCTCGATAATGGGCACGCTCAACCATGTTCTGACCGCCGACCGCATCTGGATGAGGCGGTTTACCGGCGAGGGCGACGCGCCGGCCAGGCTCGACACGATCCTGCACCGCGCCTTGCCGGGCTTGCGGCTGGCGCGCGAGGCCGAAGACAAGAGGATCATCGACTGGGTCGGGGCGTTGAGCGACAAGGCTTTGTCCGGCCGCTTCTCCTACATGACCGTCTCTGACATGCGCACCGTGTCGCAGAGATTGGCGCCGGCGCTCGATCATTTCTTCAACCACCAGACCCATCACCGCGGCCAGGCGCACACGATCCTAACCGTTCTGGGCCGGCCTTCGGTGTCACTCGACCTGACGCTGTTCCAGCGTAGCGACGAGGGGCGCGCCTACGCCTGATTTGGGATCATCCGGATCGATCATGATCGATTGAAAGTAAAACCCGTCGAAGATGTGCAGCATCTCGACGGGTCACGCTCGCAAAGGAGGCCTAGAGCGGTTCACGGCTTGATGGAATCGAAGGGGATTCTAGATTTGTGGGTTTTGTGATTCAAGATGCTGGCTGGAGTGGAGGCCAGCATCTGATGACTCGACCCCTTTCCAATGATCTTCGCGAGCGGGTGGTGGCGGCGGTTTTGAGTGGTGAAAGCCGCCGGTCTGCCGCCAAACGGTTCGGCATTTCGGCTTCGGCGGCGGTGAAGCTGTTGCAGCGCCATGAGGCAACCGGCTCGGTGGCACCGGGCAAGATGGGCGGACATCGCAAGAGGGTGCTGGAGCCGCACCGTGCCTTCATCGAGGCGCGTATGCGCGAGACGCCGCATCTGACGCTGCACGGTCTGAAGGATGAGTTGGCCGGGCGCGGAGTCAAGGTCTCGCACAATGCGGTGTGGCTGTTCCTGCGCCGCGAGGGCCTGAGCTTCAAAAAAAACGCTGTTCGCCCTTGAGCAGGCGCGTGCTGATATCGCCCGCAGGCGCCAACGATGGCGATCCTGGCAGGCCAACCTCGATCCGCAGTGCCTGGTCTTCATCGATGAGACCTGGATCAAGACCAACATGGCTCCGCTGCGAGGTTGGGGGCCGAAGGGCAAACGGCTGCGCGGCCTGGCTCCGCACGGCCACTGGCGCACATTGACCTTCCTCGGCGCGCTGCGCTGCGATCGGCTCGCGGCACCTTGTGTCTTCGACGGCCCGATCAACGGTCAATGCTTCCGCGCCTATGTCGAGCAGCAGCTCATCGCCGTGCTAAAGCCCGGCGACATCGTCGTCATGGATAATCTGGGAAGTCATAAGTCGGCGGCCATCAGGCAGATGATCAAGGCTGCCGGCGCCAGGCTTTGGTATCTGCCGCCCTACTCTCCGGACCTCAACCCGATCGAGCAGGCCTTCGCCAAGATCAAACACTGGATGCGTCAGGCTCAGAAACGCACCATCGAGGACACTTGGCGACACATCGGCCATCTCGTCGCAACGATCGAACCCGGCGAATGCAAGAACTACTTCGCAAACGCCGGGTACGCTTCCGTCAAAACGTGAAAGACTCTAGCCAGGCGTCAGGCGGCGTATCCGCCCTGGCCTCGGGCGACCGGCTTGACTGAGACCGCCGGCTGCGCCGAAGGCCAGAGAATGCCTGCCGTCACCGCGAAGGTGATCAAGGCATCGCGTGCCGCTTCCGGCGAGATCTCGCCGGCGCGTGCTGCCTCGCAGGCCTTCACCGCCGCGCCATAGCTCAGGCGTCGTCGCGATGGCGGGAACTCGGTCAGGAACTCATGCATGTCGAAGAGCGAAGCGATCATGCGCTTATGGCCGGCGCCGACGGTAACGGCGACCGGGGTGAAGGGCATCGTGTCGTGCATTCTGGCCTCTCGTATTGGGCGGAGGTGACGGCGGACGCCGCTCTCCGATCTGGGTCGGACGCCCAGAAACGCGGATTGCGGCATCAGGTTCCATGTTGCCGAGATTTGATTTTCGCCACCAAGCTCAGTGGCATGAGCGCCGTGCCGAAGAGGCGGCCTACTTCCACATGTCACGCATGCGGGCGCCGAGGTCGACGCGCACTTGCGGCTGGCGACGCGGATCGTCCTTGGCCTGGACGCTCGCCCATGATGTCTGTTCGAAGGCACCGAGGATCGAGGCTGGGATGAAGCGGGTGCGCGAGGCGTAAACGTGGCGATCGCCACGCGCCGCCTGGCCGTGGACGAAGAAGCGCTGCGGCATGACCAGATGCAGGCCGTCCTTGGCCCGCGTCATCGCCACGTAGAGCAGGCGGCGCTCCTCGTCGATATCCTCCTTCGAGCCGACGGCGAGGTCGATCGGGATGCAGCCGTCTACGGTGTTGAGCACGAAGACGTTCTTCCATTCCTGGCCCTTGGCCGAATGGATGGTCGACAGGATCAAATAGTCCTCGTCGCGATGCGGCGGTCCGGCCTCGTCGCTGGTTGCATCCGGCGGATCGAGCGTCAGCTCGGTGAGGAAACGCTCGCGCGAGGCATAGCCCGAGGCGATCTGCTCGAGCTGCAGAATATCGGCCCGGCGCGTCGTTGCGTCCTCGTGGATGCGGTCGAGATGCGGCTCATACCAGAGCCTGACCTGTTCGAGATCAACAGGCCATTTTCCCGACCCGGTGCGAAGCTGCGAGAACAGCGTGACGAAACCCTGCCAGTCGTCGGCGGCGCGTTGCGGCGGCCGGTAGCGCGCCAGACCCATCGCTTCGTCGAGCGACGTGGCCATGGTGTCGACGATCTGCGAAGCTGCCGAAGGGCCGATGCCGGGCAAGAGCTGCAGCACGCGAAAACCGGCGACGCGGTCGCGCGGGTTTTCGGCGAAGCGCAGCACCGCCAGCACGTCCTTGACATGGGCGGCGTCGAGGAATTTCAGCCCGCCGAATTTGACGAACGGGATGTTGCGGCGCGTCAACTCGATCTCCAGCGGCCCGCTGTGGTGCGAGGCGCGAAACAGCACGGCCTGCGCCTTCAGCGCCGTGCCGGCCTCGCGCTCGGTCAGGATCGCCTGGCAGACGTAACTCGCCTGCTCGGCCTCGTCGCGAACGCTGACCAGCTTCGGCTTTTCGGCCGATTTACGCTCCGTCCATAGGTTCTTGGTAAAGCGCTCCGAGGCCTCGCCGATCACCGCATTGGCGGCGGCCAGGACGGTCTCGGTCGAGCGGTAGTTGCGCTCAAGCATGACGATCTCGGCCGGCCGCGCGAACTGTTTTGGGAAGTCGAGGATGTTGCGCACTTCCGCCGCGCGAAACGAGTAGATCGACTGCGCATCGTCGCCGACCACCGTCAGCCCGGATCCGTCCGGCTTGAGTGCCGTGAGGATCGAGGCCTGCAGCCGGTTGGTGTCCTGGTATTCGTCGACCAGAACATGGTCGAAGCGCCCACCCAGATGCGCCGATATCTCCGGCTCGCCCCCCATCTGCGCCCAGTAGAGCAGCAGGTCGTCGTAATCGAGCACGTTCTGCGCCTGCTTGGCCTCGACATATCGGGCGAACAGCGCCTTAAGCTGTTCTGCCCACCCCGCGCACCAGGGAAACACCGAACCCAGAACCTCGCCAAGCGGCGCCTGCGCGTTGACGGCGCGCGAATAGATCGCCAGGCACGTGCCCTTGGTCGGAAAACGGCCTTCCGTCTTCGAGAAGCCGAGCTCGTGCCTGATAAGGTTCATCAGATCGGCCGAATCCTCGCGGTCGTGGATGGTGAAGGCCGGATCGAGGCCGATCTCCAGCGCGTAGTCGCGCAGCAGCCTGGCGCCGATGCCGTGGAATGTGCCGGCCCAGGTGAGAGCATCGGTGATGACGGATGCATCGCGACCGAGCACCTCGCCGGCGATCCGCTCGACCCGCTTGGCCATTTCCGATGCGGCGCGACGCGAAAACGTCATCAAAAGGATGCGCCTGGGATCGGCGCCCCTGACGATCAGATGCGCGACGCGATGCGCCAGCGTGCTGGTCTTGCCGGAGCCGGCCCCGGCGATCACCAGCAACGGCCCGGCGACCTTGCCGTCGCCATGCTCGACGGCAAGGCACTGCTCGGCATTCAGCTTCGCGAGATAGGCAGGCCGGAAGGTCGAATCACGGGCAGCGAGGTTCATTGCCCATCAAGCATCGTTTCTGCTTTGTTCGCAACGGTTTCGACGTGAGAGTTGCGATCGACGCGCCGACCCTATTGACGCACCAGCCGATGAACTCGATCTAGCGCTCTGGCTCTACGCCCATCGCCGCCGACTGCCGCCGCAGCGACTTGTCGTCATCGGGAGGCGGCAGCAACAGCGGATCGAAGTCGTCGGGCACCTCGTCGACGATTTCCCTGACTATGCGGTAGGCCACGTAGACGGCGGCCCCGGCTATGAGCAGACGGATCATGATTTTCTCCATTGGTGTGGACCAACCGAAGAGGCGGCTTTTTGTTCCCCCGTTCTCCAAACGCCCCGAGCTCTGTCTGAGCGTGCAACCAAATCGGCACCGTCTCGTTTGCCCGGTGACAGGAGGTTGCGATGAATAAGCTCTCAATCTTGCTGGCTTTAGCCGCAGCCCTGGCTGTGGCGGCTTGCGACAACAATATCCCGCCGACGAAGGCCCCTGGCACCGTCGATCAAATCCCGCAGGTCGACCCTGCACCCAAATCGACGTCAGGCGGTGATCAACCCGGCACACCGCCGGCACAGTGAACGCTGCGGGAAAAAATGGCCGGCGCCGCTTGGGAGGAGATGGCGCCGGCCAGGCGGGTATCAGGTCCGCCGCACACCTAGACATAGCTGAGTCTTGCCCTTGCGTCATGGTGCGATCGCTGAAGACGACCGCGTTGCACGGCAATTAACTGACAAATGCGCAACTTTCGGATGCGAGTAGTCGATGCTCGCCAGGCGACGCGCCGTCGCTGCAGGTTCCCGGCCCAATTCAGAGTCGGCCCTCTGATCCGGCGAGGCCGGCGATTGGATCGATCGTCTTCCCCTCCTGCGGCATCAGGCAACCTGCCGCCGCCGGCCATTTTCATGCCTTATGCGACCAACCGGCGCTCAAGGTCTTGCGAAGCGCCGACGTCCCGTGCAAAAGCGCGGCCATGCTGATCATTAACGACCTTTCGCTCCGTATGGCCGGACGCCTGCTTCTCGACCATGCCTCGCTGACCTTGCCGGCCGGCAGCAAGGCAGGGCTTGTCGGCCGTAACGGCACCGGCAAGACCACCTTGTTCAAGGCGATCACCGGCGATCTCGCCTCCGAGACCGGCTCGATCAGCCTGCCGAAGAACACGCGCATCGGCCAGGTGGCGCAGGAAGCGCCCGGCACCGAGGAGCCGCTGATCGAGATCGTGCTCAAGGCCGACCTTGAACGCTCCGCATTGCTCGAAGAAGAAAAGACGGCGACCGATCCGCACCGCATCGCCGACATCCACATGCGGCTGGCCGACATCGACGCGCATTCGGCCGAGTCGCGCGCCGCCACCATCCTCGCCGGCCTCGGCTTTGATGACGACGCCCAGCGGCGGCCGGCCTCGTCCTTCTCCGGCGGCTGGCGCATGCGGGTGGCGCTGGCGGCAGTGCTGTTTGCCGAGCCCGATCTGCTGCTGCTCGACGAGCCGACCAACTATCTCGACCTCGAAGGCACGCTGTGGCTGGAAAACTACGTGTCGAAATATCCGCACACCGTGCTTCTGATCTCGCACGATCGCGACCTGCTTAACCGCGCCGTCAACTCGATCGTCCATCTCGACCAGAAGAAGCTGACCTTCTGGCGTGGCGGCTACGACCAGTTCGAGCGCCAATACACCGAGCAGCGCGAGCTCCAGGAGAAGGGCAGGGTCAAGCAGGAAGCCGCGCGCAAGCACATGGAGTCCTTCGTCGAGCGCTTCCGGGCCAAGGCCTCTAAGGCGAGACAAGCGCAGTCGCGTATCAAGGCGCTGGAAAAGATGAAGCCGATCGCCGCGATTGTGAACGACAACGTGCGGCCGTTCTCCTTCCCCGAGCCGGTGAAGACCGTGGCCTCGCCGATCATTGCGCTGAACAATGTGAATGTCGGCTATGTCGAGGGTGAGCCGATCCTGAAGAAGATGACGCTGCGCATCGATGCCGACGACCGCATCGCGCTGCTCGGCGCCAACGGCAACGGCAAGTCGACCTTTGCCAAATTGCTGTCGGGCCGGCTGAAGCAGGAGAGCGGCACCATGACGGTGGCGCCCGGCCTGAAAGTGGCGATCTTTGCCCAGCATCAGCTCGACGACCTCCGACCGAACGAAAACGCCTATGAGCATGTCCGCCGGCTGATGCCGGAAGCACCGGAATCGAAGGTGCGCGGCCGTGTCGCCCAGTTCGGCCTGACCACCGAGAAGATGAACACCGCCGCCAAGGACCTGTCCGGCGGCGAGAAGGCGCGGCTCTTGATGGGCTTGTCGGCCTTCGAAGGACCAAACCTGTTCATCCTCGACGAACCGACCAACCATCTTGATATCGACAGCCGTGAATCGCTGATCCATGCGCTGAACGAATTTCCCGGCGCCGTCATCCTGATTTCGCACGACCGCCATCTGCTCGAGGCGACGGCCGACCGGCTGTGGCTGGTCAAGGACGGCGCGGTCAATCCCTATGACGGCGATCTCGAGGACTACAAGACGCTGGTCACCGGCGTGTCCGGCGACCGCCGCGGCAAGCGCGAGGCCGAAAAAGCCTCGAAGGCCGACCGTCGCCGCGACGCGGCCGCACGCCGCGCGGCCTTCGAGCCGCTGGCCAAGGAGATCCGCGCCACAGAAGCGCTGATGGACCGCATCCGCAAGCGCATCGACTTGATCGAGGACGAGTTCGCCAATCCGGCGGTCTATGAAAAAGACCCGTCGACGGCGACACAGCTGGCCAAGGAGCGCTCGCAGCTTGCCCAGACGCTGGCCGCCCACGAAGAAAAATGGCTGTCGATGTCGGCGGAATACGAGGAAGGCACGGCGGAGTAGCGCCATCTGGCCCTACACGCCGCTGCCATATACGGCTAGTTTGGCCCTATGAATCAGCACGCCAAGCTCAGAATCGGCCATTCGGCCTGTCCGCATGATTGCCCGTCGACCTGCGCGCTCGAGGTCGAGCTGCTCGACAGCAGGCGCATTGGTCGCGTCCATGGCGCCAAGGCCAACAGCTACACATCAGGCGTCATCTGCGCCAAGGTCGCCCGCTATGCAGACCGCGTCCATCACCCCAAGCGCCTGCTGAAGCCGCTGATCCGCGCCGGCGCCAAGGGCGAGGGCCTTTGGAAGGAAGCGAGCTGGGAGGCGGCACTCGACCTCGTCGCCGAAAAGTTCATCGCGGCCGAGGCAAAATACGGCTCGGAGACGGTCTGGCCCTATTACTATGCCGGCACGATGGGGTTGGTTCAGCGCGACGGCATCGAGCGGCTCAGGCACGCCAAGAAATATTCCGGCTTCTTCGGTTCGATCTGCACCAACCTGGCCTGGACCGGCTGGATGATGGGCGCCGGCGCGTTGCGCGGTCCCGACCCGCGCGAGATGGCCAAGTCCGACTGCGTGGTGATCTGGGGCACCAATGCCGTGGTCACCCAGGTCAACGTCATGACCCACGCGATCAAGGCGCGCAAGGAACGCGGCGCGAAAATCGTCGTCATCGACGTCTACGAGAACGCGACGATGAAACAGGCCGATCTCGGCCTGGTGCTGAAGCCCGGCACCGACGGCGCGCTGGCCTGCGCAGTGATGCATGTGCTGTTTCGTGACGGCATGGCCGACCGCGCCTATTTGGAAAAATACACCGACGACCCGCACGGTCTGGAAGCGCATCTTCAGACGAGGACGCCGCAATGGGCGGCTGATATAACAGGGCTTTCTGTCGGCGAAATCGAGGCATTCGCCCACATCGTCGGCACGACGAAGAAAACCTATTTCCGCCTCGGCTACGGTTTTTCGCGCCAGCGCAACGGCTCGGTCAACATGCATGCTGCCGCCTCGATCGCCGCGGTCACCGGCTGCTGGCAGTATGAGGGCGGCGGCGCCTTCCATTCCAATTCAGGCATCTTCAAGCTCAACCAGGAACTGCTGGAAGGCACGCGGATGCGCGACCCCGCGATCCGCCATCTCGACCATTCGCGCATCGGCCCCGTGCTGACCGGCGCTGAGGATGCGCTCTATGGCGGCCCGCCGGTGACGGCGCTGCTGATCCAGAACACCAATCCGGTCAATGTCGCGCCGGAGCAGCGGCTGGTGAAGCAGGGTTTTTTACGCGACGACCTATTTTCCTGCGTGCACGAGCAATTCATGACCGACACCGCAAAACTTGCCGATGTCGTGCTGCCGGCGACGATGTTCCTCGAGCATGATGACGTCTACAAGGGCGGCGGTAACCAGCATATCACGCTCGGTCCGAAGCTGATCGACCCGCCGGAAGGGCCGCGCACCAACCATTTCGTCATCGAGGAACTCGGTAAAAGGCTGGGCGTTGGCGAAAAGCCTGGCTTCGGCATGACCGAGCAACAGCATATCGACATCATCCTGGGCAAGCGGGACCTGGGCAGTTTTTCGAGCCTCAGGGACGAAAAATGGGTCGATTTGCAGCCGGATTTCGAGGCGGCGCATTTCATCAACGGCTTCGGCCACGCGGACGGAAAATTCCGCTTCCGCGCCGACTGGACCGGTCAGGCGGCGCCCAACCGGCCGCCGAAAAGCATGGGCCTGTTCGGGCCGGTGGCAAGCCTGCCGGAATTTCCCGACCATATCGACCTGATCGAGGTGGCGGATGCGGCGCATCCGTTCCGGCTGACCACCTCGCCGGCGCGCAATTTCCTCAACTCGACCTTTTCGGAGACGCCGGTGTCGAAGGCCAAGGAGGGCCGACCGGAACTGCTTTTGCATCCGGACGATGCGGCAGCTTATGGGCTGGCCAACGGCGACCGCGTCGAGATCGGCAATGCGCGCGGCGAAGTCGTGCTGCACGCAAGATTGTTCGATGGCCTCAAGCGCGGCGTCGTAGTGGCCGAGGGCATATGGCCGAACAGCGCCCATGAGCGGGGCGAGGGCATCAATGTGCTAACCGGCGCCGACGCGCCAGCGCCCTATGGCGGTGCGGCTTTTCACGACAACAAGGTCTGGCTGCGCTCGGCCAATTGAAGCGTCGGAACGATATATCCCTCCAGCCGTTTTTGCGTGGCGGGTGGAGGCATGGTGATGGCAGATGTGTCGGCAGCGCCGGACCCCATTGGAAGAACGCTTTCGCCCGGCGAACTCGTAACCACGATGTCACACTTTCATCGCGCCGAGATTCTACGCATGACGGGGTGGCGCGACCGCCTGGACCGGACGAGCAATTGGGCGATAACGGTCGTCGCGGCGATGCTGTCCGTCTCGCTTTCGACGGCTAGCGCGCATCACGGCGTGCTGCTTTTTGCCATGCTGCTTGTCCTGTTGCTGCTGTGGATAGAAGCGCGGCGATATCGCTTCTTCGACGTTTACCGGGCCCGCGTGCGCCAGTTCGAACGGCACTATTTCGCGCAGATATTCTCGCCGCAGCCGGATTTTGCGTCCGATTGGCTATTGATCGTCGGCGAAAGCCTGCGCGCTCCAAAATTCCTCATTTCGCAGCGAGCGGCGTTGGCGCGCCGTCTGCGTCGAAACTACATCCACATGCTGCTGATCCTGCTGATGGCCTGGATCCTCAAACTGTCGACACCCAGTCTTCTAACCGAGGGTGTCCGCATCGGCTTCGTCGGT
Source organism: Mesorhizobium mediterraneum (assembly GCF_002284565.1). GTDB lineage: Bacteria > Pseudomonadota > Alphaproteobacteria > Rhizobiales > Rhizobiaceae > Mesorhizobium > Mesorhizobium mediterraneum. Next base: position 136,269 of record NZ_NPKI01000008.1, read on the forward strand.
TCGGTGCGCGAGGCCGTCACCGGCGCTGCCTTGGGGCCCATTCCCGGCGTGGTCATCGTCGTGCTGGTCGCCGCCCTCTATGCCGGCCTGCTGGTCACGGCCTTCCTGGCTGCTGGCGACGAGGGCGAACTCTCCTTTGGTGACGTGCACGTCTAAGGCGGCAACGCAAAGCCGGTAGCTCTGCGAAATTTCATTTGCGCATCAGCGGAGGAATCGAACCGATCGGTTCGTTTCTGTTGACGCATCGTGCAGGACCGGGTGAACGCCGGCTCAGCAAATGCCTGCGCCTCGCGGCAGGAAAATTCGCTTAACAAATTGAAAAGAATGCAAAAGATTGTGGCGAAGGAAGCCTTTTGGCGGATTTCAAGCACCCGATTCCGGGCTTAGCCGGAACATCTTCGTGATTGGAAATCGCGGCACTGCCAACCCACCTCACACTAGTCCGAACGACGCGAGATCCTCCCAAGGCACGCCACTAGACGGACAACAACACTGAAAACATGGAAATACTGGAGTACCTGAAAAATGACCAAGATTGCTCTTACCGCCGCTGCCGTCCTCATTGCTACAGGCAGCGCCTTTGCCGGCAGCGACCACTATGGTTCGGACGGCGTCAACCAGCCGGCTGCGCCGGTTGGCAATGCGCCTGTTGGAAATGTCGACAACACGCTCACGGGTTCGATCCGCAAGCTGCTCCCGACCGAGCATAATGCCGTCAACACCGATGCGACGCGCCAGTCCGGCTCGGATCAGTCCGTCGCGCCTCAATCTGGCCGGGGCAACTGGGGCCGCCGCTAAGTCCTCAAGCTCCGGAACTCAAAGAGCGGCGGGTTTGGCCCGCCGCTCTTGCTTTTGCATATCGAGTCACCGTCAGCAGCGCCGCCCTTTTTGGGACGCACAAATGACGCTTTGATTTTTGCGCATGATCCTTTCCGAACTGAAAGTCAGCGCAGCAAAAATCGATTCCGATTTTCGGGCCATGCGCTAGCGCAGATCCTTCGGCCAAACGCAGTGTGTCAGCCGCGCCTCGTCGAGGGCCAGCCGTGCCCAGTCGCCGTCAAAAACGAAGCGGGCAAGCGCCGCCGTCGGAAATTTTTCTTCAAGCCTTTTGAGTGCCGCGGCATCCGATCCGGCGCTGGCAAGCCGGCGCGCGAATTCCTCCAGACCGGGATTGTGGCCAATCACCAGAAGGGTGCTTGTTACAGCATTTGCCTGCCGTACCTTGGCGAGAACGTCTGCCGCACTGGCCTCGTAGAGCGCCTGAACAAATTTGGCCGGCGTTTTCGCCGGCAATTCCGCCGAGACCAGCCGCCATGTGTCGCGGCTGCGCAGCGCTGGAGATACCAGCGCCACATCGGGCAGCCAGCCCTGCCTGGCCAGTTCGCGCCCGATCAGCGGGGCCGCCTTCAGCCCGCGCCCGGAAAGCGGCCGGTCGAAGTCGATGAGGTCAGGATCGTCCCAACTCGACTTGGCATGACGCAGAAGAAGGAGTTGTTTCATTGTCGCCATGCCAGCCTCTGCTCAGGGCGTGATGTCCGCCAGCTGCTGCCAATTGCAGTTGCCATGATCTTTCAAAATAGCGCCGAGACGTCGCGCGCGCCATGCACGAAGCGAACGACCTCGACGCGTTGTTTTGCCAAGCGATAAAGCACGAGATAATTGCCGATCGTCAGCGCTCTCACCTCGGCGCCGATGTCCGGTCTCTTGGGGCCGGATTCAGGGAAGCTGGCCAATTGCAAGATGCGCGCCGCTATGGCGTCCAGAAAGCGATCCGCGGCAAGCGGGCTGTCCGTCGCAATGCCAAACCAGATTTCGATCAGATCGTTTTCGGCGGCCGGGCTGCGGACAATGAGGATGTCAGCCATTCCGCTGTGTTTTTTTGGCAGCGTCGCTGAACCGGCTGTGCGCCTTCAGCTTGATGTCCTCGATGTCGAAAGGCGCGAACGGGCCGCTCTCCAGCCCTTCCGTCCAGGCTTTCCGCAGCCGCTCCGCTTCCGCTTCGCGCAAGGGCTGGCGAAGGCGCCATTCGCGGAGCGCTTCGCGGATTACTTCGCTTGCCGAACCGTATTGCCCGCTGGCCACCGCGCCCTTGACCATGTCCAGCAGTTCGGGGGAAAGCGCCACGCTGACTTTTTCGACTGTCGCCATCAAACTGTCTCCTTGTGAAGATGGTAGCAATATTTGCCACCATCTTCAAGGATGGCTCTCATGGTGTGATGCGCGCCAGATGCTCGAGATCGGTCTCCTCGCGCAGCGGATCGGGCGCCATGACCACGGAAGTGCTGTTGTCTGCATCGTCGGCGAAGTGGGCAAGCACGGTACGGCCGCCTTCCATCCGCGCCTTGCCTTCGGCGACCAGCCCGAGCGCCAGCGGATAAAGCCGGTGCTCGGCCTTCAGCACGCGGGCGGCAAGCGTATCCTCATTGTCACCGACCATCACCGGCACGGCAGCCTGGGCGATGATCGGGCCGTCATCCATATCGAGCGTGACGAAATGCACCGTGCAACCATGGATGCGAATGCCCGCGCGGATAGCTCGCGCATGCGTATCCAGCCCCTTGAAAGCAGGCAACAGGGCAGGGTGGATGTTGATCATCCGTCCCAGCCACTTCTCGACGAAGCGCGCGCCGAGGATGCGCATGTAACCGGCCAGCGTCACGATCTCGGCGCCGAACGAGACAAGTGCCGCGTCGATCGCTCCGTCATGCGCTTCCTTGCTGGTATGGTCGGCCCGCGAAATCACCTTGGTAGGGATGCCGCGCGCCGCGGCGATGCCTAGACCGGCGGCATTGGCCCGGTCGGAAATGACGCCGACGATCTCGGCCGGATAGTCCGGGTTGCTGGCCGCGGCGATCAGCGCCGTCATGTTGGAGCCGCGTCCCGAAATCAGCACCACGGTGCGTTTGCGCGTGCTCATAGGCCGATCGAGCCCCGATAGATGACGCCGGCGTTGCGGCGCGGCACGATGCGGCCGATCGGCGCCACAGTCTCGCCGGCCTCCTGCAGCACGGCCGCGACCTGTGCGGCCTGGCCGGAGGCGACGGCGAGGATCATGCCGACGCCGCAATTGAAGGTGCGCATCATCTCTTCGGGCGCCACGCCGCCGGTCTTCGCCAGCCATGAGAATACCGGGGGCACCTCGATGGCGTCGAGGTCGAGTTCGGCCGAAAAATCCTTCGGCAAGACGCGCGGGATGTTTTCAGGAAAGCCGCCGCCGGTGATGTGGGCCAGCGCCTTGATGCCATGCGTGCCGCGGATCGCCTTGAGGATCGACTTGACGTAGATGCGTGTCGGCTCGAGCAGCGCCTCGGCCAGCGTGGCTTCATCATTGAAGGGCGCCGGATCGGACCACGCAAGGCCGCTTGTCGCGACGATGCGGCGGACCAGCGAAAAGCCGTTCGAATGCAGGCCCGACGAGGCCAGTCCCAACAGCACGTCGCCCTCGACGATGTCGTCTGTCGGCAGTAGCTGGCCACGTTCGGCCGCGCCCACGGCAAAGCCGGCAAGGTCGTAGTCCTTGCCGTGATACATGCCGGGCATTTCCGCCGTCTCGCCGCCGATCAGCGCGCATCCGGCCTGTCGGCAGCCCTCGGCGATGCCGCCGACAATCGAAGCACCCTGGTCGGGGTCGAGCTTGCCGGTGGCGAAATAGTCGAGGAAGAACAATGGCTCGGCGCCTTGCACGACGATGTCGTTGACGCACATGGCGACGAGATCGATGCCGATCGTGTCGTGCTTGCCCGCATCGATGGCGATCTTCAGCTTGGTGCCGACGCCGTCATTGGCGGCGACCAGCACCGGGTCCGTGAAGCCGGCGGCCTTGAGGTCGAACAGGCCGCCGAAGCCGCCGATCTCGCCGTCGGCGCCCGGCCGGCGCGTCGCGCGCACCAGCGGCTTGATCTTCTCGACCATGAGATTGCCGGCATCGATGTCGACACCCGCCTCGGCATAAGTGAGCCCGTTCTTGCGCTTGCTCATTTCTGGCGCCTGCTCATCTCTGTTTCCACTTGCTTGAGGGCTCTTCGCATGAACGCTTTTGCCTCGCAAGGCAAGCGAGCGATGGCGATGTTCAATTGGAGATCGGCCGAACCGGGCTCCCTACGCTCCAGCAGTAGAAAGAAATGCCCGCCAGCGCAGCGGCGAGGACGCCGACGGTCGCTAAGGACCTGACCTCGTCGCTCGGGAGGGCCCCGTAGGAGAAACCGGCGGCGATCAAACTTGCCGCCACAGTCCAGACACCCGGGTTTACGGCGACTGACCGCCCGAAAACGAACGCCACGACGGCAGCCACCAGCCAGAGAGGCCAAGACGCCAGAAGGCCGACCACCAAGGCAAGAACGAAACTGATCAAAAGGTCATGCATCGACGCGTCGCGGTGTGGAGTTGTAAAAGATGCGAAACCTAGGAAGCTTTCTGTTACTCCGGCCAAATAGCAAAGTGTGACACGCAGGGCGATTGTAAATCTCTGTGCCATCGTCATTCGCTAGGTTCGTTTTTTCGGTCTGGGGTGGAGCAGGTGAGCGAGGAGAGAGCGTCGCCACTTGCCGTAGCGTCCCATCTCCATCATGTATCATTAAAACAGAAACGACGGGACATGCGTTTGACCATCCCCAACATGATCACGATCATGCGTTTCGTGCTGGTGCCGGGCGTGGTGCTGGCCATGCTGCAGGCGCACTGGGACTGGGCTTTCGCCGGCTTCCTCATCGCCGGCATTTCCGACGGTGTCGACGGCTTCATCGCCCGCCATTTCAACCAGTTTTCGCAACTTGGCGCCTATCTCGATCCGATGGCCGACAAATTGCTGCTGGTTTCGGTGTTCGTGGTGCTGGGCTTCATCGGTGAATTGCCGCTGTGGCTGGTCGTCACCATGGTGTCGCGCGATGCGCTGATCGTCTGCGCCGTGCTTTTGTCCACCGTCATGGCCCACCCGGTCGAGATGAAGCCGCTGTTCGTGTCCAAGGCCAACACCGCCATCCAGATCGTGCTGGCGGCGGTGGTGCTGGGCGAACTGGCTCTCGCCCTCGACCTCGATCCGCTCAGGCCGGTGCTCATATTGCTGTCCGGGGTCTTGACCGTGGCTTCGGCCGCGGCCTATCTCGTGGCTTGGCTGAGGCATATGAGCGGCTATGGCGAAGGCTCCACACCGGACACCTGACCAGGACATCGACGCGGCAGCCGAGGCTGCGGCCGCCGATGCCGCCGCGTCTGGCGTGTTTCGCCGCCAAATCCGCTTCTGGCTGATCAGCGCCATCATCCTCGCGGTCTTCCTCTATGTCTTCAGCGGCATCCTTTTGCCGTTCGTCGCCGGCATGGTCCTCGCCTACTTCCTCGACCCGGTCGCCGACCGGCTGCAGCGGCTCGGCCTGTCCAGGCTGATGGCGACGGTTGTCATCCTGTTCGCCTTCATCGTCGTTCTGGTGCTGGCCTTCGTCATCCTCGTTCCGGTGCTGGCCTCGCAGATGGCCGATTTCGCCAGCAAGCTGCCGGAATACCTGACCCGGCTGCAGACCCTGATCACGAGCTTCGATCCGAGGTGGCTGGAAGAGAAATTCGGCGTCGACGCCAATGGCCTGCGCGAAGGCTTGAATTCGCTGCTGACCTCCGGCTTCGGCCTCCTGACCACGGTGTTCACATCGATCTGGAGCTCCGGCGTGGCGCTAGTGTCGGTGGTCAGCCTGTTCGTGGTGACACCAGTCGTTGCCTTCTACATGCTGCTCGACTGGGACCGCATGGTGGCGATCGTCGACAGCTGGGTGCCGCGCGACTATGTCAAGACCGTCAGGGCGATCGCCAACGACATCAACACTGCTACCGCCGGTTTTGTGCGCGGCCAGGGCACGCTGTGCCTGGTGCTGGGCGCCATGTACGCCACCGGCCTCACGTTGACCGGCCTGAATTTCGGCATCCTGATCGGCCTGTTCGCCGGGCTGATCTCCTTCATTCCCTATGTCGGCTCGCTGACCGGGTTGGTCCTGGCCGTCGGCGTTGCCTTCGTTCAGTTCTGGCCCGACTGGACCATGATCGCGGCGGTGGCCGGCGTGTTCTTCGTCGGCCAGTTCATCGAGGGCAACATCCTGCAGCCGAGGCTGGTGGGAAAAAGCGTCGGCCTGCATCCGGTGTGGCTGATGTTTTCGCTGTTTGCCTTCGGCGCGCTGTTCGGCTTCGTCGGCCTGCTGATCGCCGTGCCGGCCTCGGCCGCCGTTGCCGTGCTGGTGCGTTTTGCCATCGCCCGTTATCTGGAATCGCCGCTCTACAAGGGCCACAGCACCGAACCTGTCCCGCCGCTGCCGGCGCGTCGCCGCGGGAGCGGTGGGCCGCGCAGTTGAGCCAGATGCCGGACAACAAGATCGACCCGCCGCGCCAGTTGCCGCTCGATCTCGGCCACGGCACCGGCTACTCGCGCGACGAGCTCGTCGTCTCCGGCACCAACAGCCAAGCGGTGGCGCTGGTCGATCGCTGGCCGGACTGGCCGTCGCCGGTGGTCGTGCTCGCCGGTCCGGCGGGCTCTGGAAAAACCCACCTGGCCTCGATCTGGCGCGCCCGCGCCGGGGCCGTGACAGTCGATGTCAGGCGCATCGGCGACTGCATGGCGGGCCTCGGCGCGCGGCCTGCCCTGATCGACGACGTCGATGCCGGCGCGGTCGATGAAGAGGGGCTGTTCCATCTGATCAATGCGGTGCGCGGGGCCGGCTCGACCTTGCTCTTGACCGCGCGGCGCTTTCCGTCCGCCTGGGGCGTTAGGCTTCCGGACCTCGCTTCGCGGCTGAAAGCGGCGGCGACGGTCGAGATCCACGAGCCCGACGATCTCTTGCTGGCCGGCGTCATCACCAAACTGTTCGCCGACCGCCAGGTCGAGGTCGAGCCACATGTCGTGCAATATCTGGTGCGCCGCATCGAACGCTCGCTGGGCACCGCGATGCGGGTGGTGGAGCGGCTCGATCGCACGGCACTGGAGCGCAAGACGCCGATCACGAGGGCGCTCGCCGCCGAAACCGTCAGCGCCATGGATGAGGGGCAGGGCGAGTTCGAGATTTAGACTGTAGTGGGCTTTGGCGTGCTGCCTCGGAGGGCTGCAGGCTCTTCCACTTTCGCCGCAACTTCATTTAAAGTCGCTATCAGCCTGTTGATTTGCGACAGGGCGGTGGTCATCTCTGGACCGTATCGCGTCACTAAATATTCTCGGTTTCCAGTAAGTTGGGACAGATGGTGTGCCGTGCGTTTCCGCAGGACCAGTCCCGAGGCGATTGCCTTTGCGGTACGTGTCGCAAAATCGTGCTGCAGGCCACGCAACGCCTTATGATCAGAACCAGTCAGGAGGAGATGGGCATTGAGGTAGAGTTCGATTGCGTGAAGGGCGGTGAAACGGCAGGGCACCAGGGAAAGCGCGTTACCCTTGCGTCGATGTTCCAGCAGGCGGATCGCTGCATTTCTGAATTCGCTTGCGAGTCCCAGTACCTGTTCGGCTGTTGCCTCTTCACCAGGGTAGGAAGCATTCATTCTACTTGCCCCGCCTCACATCGGCGTCCCGCCGTTCCCGCAGGATGACACGACGCCGGACGCTACGTCAAAGTCGAAACACCGATTGGTCGAACGCGGAAAACGACCACCCCTGCCGGTGTTCCATTTCGGGAAACGAAGACTGGCATCTGTCTTGCAACGTCAGTCTTGCCGGCTAACCCCGGTCCTGATTGCGTATCAAATCAGGTTGTAGGCTCGCCGGGAGACGGGGCGGTTGGGGTTCTCCTCCCGGCGAGCTTGCCTTTGGCCGTTGTAATGGACCGTTGAATGGTCTATTTTCACTGCAAATATGGACCAGAGGATGGCCCATAGAGGAGTGGCGATGCAGGTATCCGTTACAGACGCCAAGGGACAGCTGACCGAATTGGTGCGTCGTGCCGAGGCAGGCGACGAAATCATTCTGACCCGTCACGGTCATGCGGCCGTGCGCCTGGTTCCCGTCAAGGCAGTGCCGGACAGGAAAAGCCGTCGGGCACTGCTGGAGGCGATGCGCGCATCCGGCGCCGCGAGGGCGAAGGCCGGGCCATCCGCCGCGCGAAGCCAGGATTTCCTCTACGGTGATGATGGCCTGCCTGAATGATCGTGGTCGATACCTCGGCGCTGATGGCGATCGTTCTTGACGAGCCGGAGGCTGATGTCTGCATCGCGGCGCTCGAGGCTGAAGACGACATTCTGATTTCCGCCGGCACCGTGGCCGAAGCGCTGATCGTCGCGGCGCGGCGCAATGTCGGCGAAGAGCTGTCCGGCCTGATCGACGGGCTTGGTTTCGAAATTGCGGCAGTAACGCCGGCCTCTGCGCGTCGCATCGCCGAAGCCTACGCAAAGTGGGGTAAGGGCGTTCACCCGGCCGCGCTCAATTTCGGTGACTGCTTCGCCTATGAGGTGGCCAAGGAACATGCCTGCCGCCTGCTTTATATCGGCGACGATTTTTCGAGGACCGATATCGAAAGCGCTCTCTAAGCATGGGTTGTCTGCGCCACATGCGCGCGACAAGGCGACAGGGTCGACGCTCCCACCTGTGAGCTTTCCCTTGAAATAATGCCGGCGATATATTTTGACCGAGAGCCGTCCCACCCGCAGGCTGTGCATCGGCCGTTTTTGAACTGATGTTCGCAGGCGGGGTATCCATAGAGATGAAACGCGCATTCAGCACAAAGGCTGGCCATTGCACTGCTTTCGACGAAATATATGCTGCCGCATTCGTCGCAACTCGTGATTGATCGGTCAGTCATTGGCTCACCTCGCACTTCCGCTTCAGCCCGATCGCCTGGCGCGGCCACCGCAACAGCCACAGCGGCTTGGGCTTCCTCTGCATCATCGTGCGGTTGGTCGTGGCATCATAGACCTCATCAAACACACGCATCCTCCAGCGGCAGTCGACGCGGGGCAAGCACGGCTGGGCCACCGCTCAGCGCTCGCCGGCCACAAGCGCGGCTCGTTCCACGCCAAAACGCCTGCGGTAATCGCCCGGCACCAGGCCGGTTATCCTGGCGAACACTTTGCGGAAGGAGCCGGGATCGTCATAGCCGACATCCCAGGCGATCTGGTCGATTGATCGGGTCGTCGCTTCCAGCATCTCACGCGCCTTGCCGACGCGCAGGTGCTGGCAATACTCGGTCGGCTTGAGGCCGGTGGCGTTGCGAAAGCGGCGCAAAAAAGTCCGCTCCTCCAAAGCCGCATGCTCCGCCATAGTGGCAAGCGTCACATCGCGCGCGCCTCTCGCCTGGAGCCAGTGCTGCACTTTGAGAATGGCCTCGTCGCCATGGTTCAGCCTGGGAGCAAAGGGGCTGTAGAAGCGCTGCTCTCGTCCCGGCGGATCCACCAGCATGAAACGGGCAGTGTCCATCATGACGGTCGGCCCGAGCACCCGGTCGACGAGTTTTAGGCCGAGATCGGTCCAAGCCATGTAGCCGCCGGCAGTGATGATGTCGCCATCATCGATGACCAGCTTGTCGACATCCAGTGCGATGTCGGGAAAGCGCATCGCCAGCGCGTCGCGATAGGCCCAATGCGTGGTCGCAGCACGGCCAGACAGCAGGCCGGCCTCGGCAAGCACGAAGGCGCCGGCGCAGACCGAGCCGAGCGTCGCGCCTGCCGCATGGCGGGCCCTGAGCCAGTCGGCGTAGGGCGCGGCCACCCCGCGAGCGATCGGATCGCCTAGGGTCGGAGGCAAGATGACCATGGCAGGTGCATTGCCGGGTCCGGGCTCGCTGTCGAAGGTGCGGATGACCGTTTGGCTCGCCTCCTGCCACTGCCAATGGCTGACACGAAGCCTCAGCGCGTCCGGCGACCGTTCGGCAGCCAGCCGGTTGGCCAGCTGGAAGAGATCGGTCAGGCCAAGAACAGCCGCTTCCTGAACGCCGGGATACACAACGAGGCCGATTTCGACCGGATCACGCGCCGCAACCATCTGTCAGTTTTGCCATGTTCAATGTCTGTTTTGCCAATCCACACCATGACTGCGTTGCGATAGCTTGTCCACAGAAGGAACGAACCTTCCCCCAACCAATTCAGCTAACCACATCAAGGAGTACGACGATGAGCACATTCACCACCAAGGACGGCACCGAGATTTTCTACAAGGATTGGGGCACGGGTCAGCCCATCGTGTTCCATCACGGCTGGCCGCTCAGCGCCGATGACTGGGACAACCAGATGCTGTTCTTCCTCGACAAGGGCTATCGCGTCATCGCGCATGACCGGCGCGGACATGGCCGCTCGACGCAGACGGCGACCGGCAACGAGATGGACACCTATGCCGCCGATGTCGCGGCTCTGGTCGCTCATCTTGATCTCAAGAACGCCGTCCATATCGGCCACTCGACCGGCGGCGGCGAGGTGGCGCGTTACGTTGCCCGTTACGGTGGCGAAGGACGCGTCGCCAAGGCGGTGCTGATCGGCGCGGTGCCGCCGATCATGCTCAAGACCGACAAGAACCCCGGCGGCCTGCCGATCGAGGTCTTCGACGGCTTCCGTGCCGCTTTGGTCGCCAACCGCGCCCAGTTCTACAGGGATGTGCCGGCCGGCCCGTTCTACGGCTTCAATCGCGAGGGCGCCAAGGTCTCGCAAGGGGCTGTCGACAATTGGTGGCGCCAGGGCATGATGGGCGGAGCCAAGGCCCATTACGACTGTATCGAGGCTTTTTCCGAAACCGACTTCACCGAGGACCTTAGGAAGATCGACGTGCCTGTCCTGATCATGCACGGCGATGACGACCAGATCGTGCCGATTGCCGACTCCGCTCTGCTTGCAGCCAAGCTGGTGAAGCACGGCACGCTCAAGGTCTACAAGGGCCTGCCGCACGGAATGTGCACCACCCACCCGGAGATCATCAATCCGGATATCCTGGCGTTCATCCAAGGCTGACGCTTCGGAGCTTCAGGCGGGCACGCGGAAATCCGCGCCGCCCGTCGGTCGCTTCCGTGCTTCGCCAGTCGCAGATGCTGCCCGGCGCAGGTGCGCCGGCAGCATGGCCGATGATTTGCTGTGAATGAATGGTCGGAGTGGAGAGATTCGAACTCCCGACCCTCTGGTCCCAAACCAGTATATCGGCCGGTTTGTTCATTCCCGAGACGCCTTATGTCCGCTGTTCGTTCACGTTGGTTTCGGTTGATGTCGGTTGTTTCTGTGCGCGCGCACAGGATAGCTGTGCGCTAGCCGGGTCGAACTCCTCGGCGCNCTTATGTCCGCTGTTCGTTCACGTTGGTTTCGGTTGATGTCGGTTGTTTCTGTGCGCGCGCACAGGATAGCTGTGCGCTAGCCGGGTCGAACTCCTCGGCGCCGTAAGTGTCGGATTGTCCCGGCAGCCCTCCAATGTACTCGATCAGTTCATCACTACGAAGGAACCACTCGCCTCGCACATGAAGGTGCGCGAAGTACCGGTGGAGCTTGCCTTCGTCAGTCTGGCGCCCGACTAGCGTTCCCACGACGGTCAGCATGTTCGGGTTGCCGCACTGAAGCATCGGCAACCGCAACTCTGCCATCGATGCTGACCAGCCGATTTTGATAGGGTAGTGCGGGGACGACAGACACGTAATGAAATAGATGAAGCCGACCGGCTTGCCACGGTTCGGCTTGAACTCGCCAGCGATATAGGACCGGAGCAGTGCTTCCGCCTTGTCTCGCTCTCCGTAGGCGAAGCCGGTGCGGGTATCGCTCCCGCCGTCACGGATAATCCAGACCTTCTGGCCTGCCCTGTCTTTGCGGAGATAAAGGCGAGGACCGACCGATTTCCTAGGCATGCAATCTCCTTGCCGCTATCGCTGTCGATGCGGCTTTCTGGAAGTTCGGGCTTTGATGCCCATAGGTACGCTCCAGCATCTCAACCGTCATGCCCAAGAACCCGGCTGCCTGCCATGGCTCGACGCCTGCCTGCATGAGCCACGTAGCGCAGGAATGGCGCAAAGTATGCGGGATAACATCGTTGGAAAGCTTAGCATTTTGCCTTGCAGTCCGGAAGGCTTTCTTCACTGAAAGCACCGAAGATCCGTTCCAGTTGATGACGTGGCGGATGTTCTTGTCCAGCCGCTTCCACCGCCTCATATGGGCGAGGAGCCGTTCAGGAATCGCGGCCGGCGGCTGACGCTTGTTCGACTGGCGTTGACTGCTTCCGCTGCGGTGCATGATGCCCTGCTCCAGGTCCAGCCAGCCGGTCTTGACCGATGGCAGCCAGGACAGGCCAAGGATGGCGCCAGAGCGCGTTCCTGTGTAAAGGCCAATGAGGACGAAGCGCGCAACGTGCGGCGTCCTGCGGGCGTTCCAGAGCAGCGCTGCGGCCTCGGCGCGTGTCAGCCATCTTTCACGCGCACGGTGCTTCCCCGGCATCGTGAAAGCCGGGACGGGATCAAGCCCATATTCCTTGTGGAAGTAGTTCACCGCAGCTCGCAGCGTTTCGAGCTCGTGACGCGCCATCGACGGTGTAGTTCGTGACGCAGCGAAATCCCGGCAGGTCTTGCCCTTGATGCTCGACACCATCCGGTGCGCCCAAAACGGCGTCATCCCCTCGATGTGGTCGGCTATCAGTTTCGGCCGACCAACCGAAGGCGCGTGTTCCATCACGTAGACCCGGAGGACTTCCGCGATGGAAATGGAATCGGACTTCCCGCCTTTTGATGGTCGCGTGGTGTGCTTTTCCGCAAGGTACTCAGCGAGCCGGATTTCAGCGCGCTGACGCTCGCCTTCAGAGCAGCCAGTTCGCTTGTCTTTTCCCCCGTCGCGGATGATCCAGACGCTTTGACCGCGGTCTTTTCTGAGGTATAGTCTTGGTGGTTCGGCATGACGCGGCATTTTTCCCTCATCTCGCGGATCGCGGCTGGCGTCGTGTAGAGGTTTTTCCCGATCCGTTCGACGCTAAGGTTTCCACGCCTGATTTCCGCACGCAAGGCGTTTACGGAGACGATCCCCCGCAGAACGAGCTTGCTGGCCTCTGTCAGGGTGATCGGGTCGCTGTCAAGCAGATCGGCGCGGCTCACTCTATCCTCCCCTTCGATGAAAGACGGGCGGCGCTAAGGGCTTCGTCCCATACCATTTGCGCGGCTTTTAATGATTGGAGAGAACCGCGATCTGCAACGCCTCGTTGATCGATATTGTAGGCCACATTCGCAAGTTGCGCCCCGGCCTCCCGCAGACGCATGTTCTCGCCTGCCACGGTCGGATAGTGCTTCGCCTGTTCCGTCGCATTCTCCAACGCCGCTTCAAGGGCGGCAATGTGGTCTGCAGCGCGAGCCATTATGGTTTCGGCGCTGTCGATGTCATACAGGTCAAAACCGTCTCGATTAGTGCCTTCAGTGGGCACGCCAGACCGCAGTTCCGCAATCAGATCCGATGGGGATGTATCGCCGCTCATGGCTGATCTCCGGCGAGGGCGAGGGCTGCCGCAGCGTCGTCAGACAACCTCTTGGCGATCGGCTCCATAACCAGCGGCATGGGGCGTAGGCCGTCGAAAGCGGCCTTCATATTGGTCAGCGCCTCCCGCAAAGCCTCCACCACTCCCTCCTGTGGCTTGGGAGGGGAGGCGGCATCCATAAGCGCTCGCGCAAGCTGCTCGAATGGGTCAGTTCCCGCGTGACGATGAACGGCGGCCTCTTCCTCGGAAAGCGGCCTGCGAACGACTGCGAAGATGTGGTCGCTGTCGCCATGGCGGATGATGCCCCAATCATCGTATTTCAGTGGCCTGTAGCGCAGCCATTGCACAGTCTCAGGCAACGGTGTTGCTTCTTCGGTCATGGCGAAGTCCTCACGATGTAAAGCGACCGACGCGGGCACGCATGGCCCTTCGGTGCTGGCTTCTCGGGTTTTGGTGCGCTGGGGATCTTGACTTTGATCCTGGTCTTCATGCCCATGAGCGATTGCGCGACGGTCTTCGCCGCGGTAGGCGTGTCGTGCTTGGCTGTCTTGTGACGATGGCAAGGAATGCAGACTGCCGCGCAGTTCTCCAATCTGTTATCCTTGGAGTTCGCATCGAGAATGATGTGGTCGTACTCGACGCCGCGCGCCAGATCGTTGGCGCAGCGTTCCCCTGTGGGAAGGCCGTACCAGGCACCCACAGCCTCACAGCGCTTGCCAGAGCGCAGCAGAGCCGCTTTGCGGGTCTTGCCGGCGAACTCGCGGCGAGCCATTCACGCCACCCGCTGCAATTCGTGCAGGTCATGGTCCAGCGCTAATTCGATTTCCGCGACCATCACAGCGACGGCAGATTCGAATTTGCGATCTCGCTCCCATGCTGCGATCATCTCGGAATGGACCAGCGCATACTCTGCCGAGAAAGGACGGGAGCGGACATGCTGTGAGACGTGAATCTGTGCCCGGTTCATGCTGCTGCGCTCCTCTGCTCTGGCTCATGGAAGGTGACGCCGTGACGCGCGCCATATTCAAAGATCAGTTCGATCAGATCAGTCATTTCAGCTTTGGAAAGGTCGGAAGACGATCGGCCTAGGCTGACAAACCCGTTGCCGTCCAAGTTCGGCACCATGCGAACCTCACGCTTTAGCGCGTCGAGGAAGATCAGCTTCCAGTCGTCTGGCGTGAGCTTCAGACCGTGGTAGGGGACTTGCTGCGCCACTTCCGTCAGCAGCACCCACATCTTTGAATTTTGGTCGACAGAACGCTTCGGCGCCTTGAACTCCAGCCGCGTCCCATAGGGAGCCTGGCTGATCCAGTTAGTCGCCTTCTGGCGTTGCGTTGCGGTGTCGAGGATAAGCGTTGCGCGGCTCATGTCTTTGGCCTTCCCGCCCGGACCATTTTCGATCCGGGCTTTTCTGGTGGCGATTTCAGAACGGAATGTCACTGTCGGCCGGCGGAGGCGCGGGCGGGTTGAAGTCGCCACCGACCGGCTCAAGAGGCCGCTGCGGCGACTGCGCGTAAGCCTGCCCAGCGTTCATGTTTGCCTGCGGCTGCATCTGTCCCGGCTGGCGCTGTGGCATAGCCTGCTGCTGCGCTGGGGCGCGGGCCCGGATTGCCTGCACCTTCTTGCCCTGGTAATCGACGGGCATGGTCATGAGCATGATCTGCCGGCTGATCCAGCCATCCGTGTTCTTGCCGTACAGATCCCCGAAGGTATCCGCATTGGTCTTGTTCAGCACCAGACCCTTGTCGAGTTCCTGAAACATGACGAGCAGCTTGCGGCTGCCGTCATCGAAGCTCTTCATGTCCACTTTACTGACCGTGACAGTCCAGAAATTGGCGCCGATGTCCTCGGCCTTGAGAAAGTCACTGTTGCTCTGGTAAACTTCACCGATATCGTATCCCATGTTACTTTTCCTGTTCCTGCCCATCCGGGCGCTTGACGAATTGAGGGCAAAACCCTCCGTTGATGTGGACGCATCGCATGAACGGTTCTTGATCCGCCCAGACGGTCGGGGCCACAAACCCGCCCCCTTCAACTCGGGGGAATTTCAGACACACCCAGCCGGAGGGCGAACGCTTCCGTGAAGACGGTTCAACGTTGTCGCAGTCCTCGCAGTAGGTGTAGTTTCGGCTCACTGCGCCGCCCTCACGGCTTCGGCGTAATGGTGCCAAAAACGAATTGCTCTGCGCATCTCAAGCCGGTGGATGAAGCGCCAGCCGGGCGTCTTGTGGCGGAGATAGATCCGTGCAGTGAGCCGGCATTCCCTTGCGGTCTGGAAGTCGGCATGAGCCCGCCAGCGAGCGACGGTATCGGGGATGACAGACAGGTCAGCTCGGGTCATTGCGGTAGCCTTCCATCGGTCAAATCGAGATAGCGGGCACGACATGCGGCGCGCAGAACCGGGCATTCATCCAGCTTCATCAGGTTTTCAAGCGCCGCCAAGATCACGCTCTGCTTGAGCAGCGCTCTCAGTTCGGCCGATGTCAGCGGCGGTGTGCCTGGCACTTGGGAGGTATGCGCGGTCATGGCTGCGGCTCATCACAAGAAAAGCCGACGTACCGCCCTTTTTCGTCTCTGGCGCGGATGACTGTGTCACCCTTACATTCCCGGCAAGCATCAGGCTCGCCAGCCATATTGAGACCCATCCCTGTGCCATCGCACGACGGGCAGTCTTCCCAAGCCAAAGTGATTTTGATCGGGGGTTTCATAGCGTCACCCATCCTGCCAACAGGGGCAGTCCGAATAGAATGATGATGCCGCAGTAGAGATGGGAGAGGGGCCACATCACGCGGTTTCCTTTGCGATATCGGCGCGGGCCAACACCTCTACTAGAACCCGCAACAATGCGTTTTGCTCGATGCGCGCCTGCCCCGATATGCTCTGCGCAAGCGCGCCGTTGATTATGGCGAGCTTCTTCAGCGCCATGATTTCGATATGGCTGATTTCGACGGTAGCCATCAGTCTGCCTCCTCTTCCTCTTCGACAGGGATGATTTCGAGGCTCTTGCAAGTCTCGTCGCTCTCCCTCAAAGTGTTCAGCAAATGCCGGTTGATGTGGTAAATCTGGCCGTCCTCAAGCACGCGGTACTGGATGCCAACGGGCGAGGTAAAACAGCCGATGACGTTGACTTTCAGCGTTTCAGTGGCTCGGCCGGCGAGCTGGCGGTGCATGTCAGCTATGGGCTTGGTGTGCGTCAGTCTGTGCAGCGCTGCGCCGAGATCGCGGGCAGTTTGTCTATGGGCGGCGTTCATGGTTGAACCTGTGCGGCGTGGGCAGATGCCAGATCAACCTGCAGAAGCTGGTCAGCATACTTGCTGAATTTGTTGATACGAATCGCTTCGTCCAGCGCGTCTTCAAGGCTGGTGAAGGACTTCCCCTTGATCGGCACGGACCTGAGCCTGTCTCGATCAAACCGGGTGATGACGTATCCCGTTGCGCTGGTCATATTCCGTTTCCTACTGTTCAGGTGCCAGAGGTAGAAGGGTTGGGAGGGGGTTAACGCGCGACCGATTTTCGCCCGTATTCCTTGTCGTCAGGGAAGACGATGCCTTCCGCGCCCTGTTCGACGGCCTCTTTGATGGCGTCGTCAAACATGCGATGGACGATGGTGGTCCCATCCTCCTCCTCGTCGTTCAACTGGTGATAGACAGCTTTAGCAAATGCGGCAGGGTCGGTGACTTTCGGCACAAGAATGTCGCCAGACTTCTCGTCGTAATGTTCGAATTCGGTAAGCCAGACGGCGGCCCGCTTAAGGTCGGCCTTGCGAACACGGATAGTGATCGCGCCCGATTTGCTGATTTTGACTGTGAGGGCCATCTGTTTCCGTTCCTATTGAGATTCTGTTGAAAGGGGATGGGAGGGTCAGGTTGCGTTAAACAGTCGTTTCAGCCAGTTTCGGCTTTTGAGCCATTTGGCGTATTCGTGTAGGTCCGCGAGGTCGTCGCCAGCATTTTGGGCAGCGTCCCGTGTCGCAACGACCTCCTTGGCGTAGGTAATCAGGTCCTCCTTGTCGCCCGCGCTAGGAGTGATGGCGCGGCGAATTCGAGCCATTTCGTCTATGACTGATGGCGGCACAGTCCGTTTAGCAGTCTCAGTCATGGCGCGCGCTCCTGCCATGCCCATTCAGCGTCATTCAGCGCTGCGAAAGGCGGGGTGTTTGGCTCGACAAAGCAAGCGACATTGCCGCAACCGATACGGAACTGCATGTCGGTATCGCTCTCGGCCAGTCGAACCTGCTGAACGGATTTTGTGTTGCAGAACGGGCAGGTCTTCAGGTCGTTTCGCTGCTTGGTTCCGGTCCAGTTTTGGGTCATGTTCGTTCCTCGTGTTCGGGGGAGGGCACCGATGCGGCAGCCGCGGCAAGAATTGCGGCCGGAACGTCTTGATCAAATCTGCCAGTCAGTATCTGGCCGACATCGCGCAAGTCGCACTCGCCGCTTTTCATGCGCTTTCGGATCAGCGCTATCGTTTCTGCCATATCTCCCGGCATTGGCGCAGGAAGGGGGGCGAGAGCTCGGGACGTGGCGAGATAGGCACGGATCGCCGCGCTGACCTCGTTCGCGTAGTCCTCCGGAAGGCCGGCTTGGTCACCAAGCACCGCTAGCATTACCTCGCAGGCGGTATAGAGCGCAGTCGGATCTAGCGGCTCTTCCGAGCCAATAGCCTTCTGGCCGATTATCCTCGCGTGATAAGCGCCGATCGCGGCTTGAAGGCTGTACCCACGGTTTGCAGGGTTACATAAGGCAGCGTGTGCAGCTTCGAGTGCCTGCAGGGGTTTTATACCGTCATCAATCACGATACGGCCTCCGCTTTGGCGATTGCTTCGCGAGCGGCGGCCATCGCCTCCAGTCCGGCCGTGTTCGTGGTGGGGGTGTCGAAGCCGTCAAACCATGCAGAAACCATATTCTTGAGCGCTGCCAGCAGTTCGTCTCTTTGGCTCCGCAACTCGTTGACTTGATCGTTGAAATCGTTGCAGCGCTTGGCAAGTCTGTCGATCTGTTCACGGTCTTCCATTTCTTTGACCTTCTCCTCGGGTGTTTTGGCAGACTCCTTTCGGTAAACAGTGCCTTCGATGTAAAGGAAGTCTGGCTTGGGCAGCGGCGGGTCACACGGTGACCTGACCACGTAGTTCTGCGGGAAGAGGCCGGTAACGGTGACCACGACGTCATTCGCCCACCGCGCTTGCTCCCGCTCGGCAACTCGACGCCAACGGTCTCTGTCCATTGCTATTTTGTCATCGCTGGACGGAGGCGGTTGCAACTCAGCATGCCGGATTAATTCCCCAGCAGCCTCAATGGCCGCATCTACAAATTCATCGATCCGCTGCTTGTCGGAAAGAGCTTCAGCTCCTGGGCTGGCAAGCGCAAAAAGACGCCGAGCCATCCTAGGCGCTTCCGCATGGCTGCCTTGTAGCCATTCCATCGTTTTGTCGTGCAGTGCCATGATGTCTGTTGCGGTTGTCATAGGGGCGGTCCTCATCTGGTGTGCGGGCTCTGCGGTTTCGTAGCGGCGCTGCATGTCTTCCAAGTCGCCGCCGAATTGGGCGTGAGCGGCGAGAATGTCGGGGTGGATTTTCATGGCCTGCTCCCAAACCGAGCGGCAGTGCGATCCAGCTTGGCGAGGATGACGGCGGCTCGTTCCTGAGCGTCCTTGATCTGCTGCTTCGTGAGGGGCGGAACTTTCGTCCCCTTCATGAAGCCCTGACGCATCAGGTCTAGGTGGCGTTCAAGAGCGGCGTTCATCTGTCTTTCCTCATCTGGTGTTGATGAGAATATGCGCTACGCATAAACAATATGCAAGAGGAAAAATGCACAGCGCATAAATTATCTTGCAGCGACATACCGCGTCGCCTATAAGAAAAAGGCCCCACGCGGTGTCGATCCGCTGGAGCCTATGGTTGATGACAAATTTCTTTGGCAAGATTTGACAGTCATCAACAGGTGGTAGTGTTATAACGTTACACCGCTGCTGTCAATCTCAAAACCTTGCCAGTGGGTTGCCGATCCTTCCGAAAATCGGGCTTACGTGCAGAGACGCCACTTTCGAGGGCTAACCCGCATATGAACTGGCATAAGGCAAGACACGCGGGCTAGGACGGCCCTGAACGCCCCGCAAGGGTGGATAAACGACGAAAGCGGTGAGGTCTGGGCGGAAATGCCCACCTGCCAGGAGTGCGAGACCCTCAGGAGCCGCCGGGAGCATCCGGCATCCATCTCGGTCGATAATGCGTGTAGAGCCTAAGCACTGTACTGGAATAGGACGGGATAGATGTGAGATACCTCACCCTCCGTCTTTGATAGAGCTTTGCCATAATTCTGGTGGGAGTGACTCCCCGCAAAATCATGGGCGCTTCATGATCCACAGGACTTTGGCCCGCACCTCGATGTTGTCCCCGTCCTTTGCCCCGTCGAGCCGCAACGGCTCTTGAAAGGCTGGGTCGTTGCTTTCAGGCCATAGCTCGATGCCGGTTGTCGCGCGCCTGATCCGCTTGGCGGTACGTTCGATTATCTGGCCATCAAAGCGAGACCATTCAACAATAACAAGATCGCCGTCTTGGATGTCTATTCGCGATTTGATGCAATCAAGACAAACCAAGATATCGCCAGGCTGTGCGATCTTATCTAGTGAAGTACCTTCAACTGTAAATGCATATTGCCATTCAGCCGGGGCATCCGGTGCCGCTGGCACCACTTCGTACAATGAACCATCCCCCGCGCTGACATCTTGCCAAATCCCAGCTCTAACTATTCCGATGACTGGCACCGAAGCAAGGGGCGTTCTGGGCAGTTGGCTAACAACGCCGCCTTTGCCTGTGAGCAGCCATTCAATGGGCACTTTGAATTTCCTCGCATAAACAACCGCTTCGTCAGCCTCGTATTGACGCGAACCGTTTTCATGTGCCGCATAAGTTGGATAAGGAATCCCTAACGACCGAGCCGCATCTGTAGCGGTTCGGAACCCAGCATCCAGTCTGGCCTTCTTGAGCCGCTCACCTCTGGTCCCCATCGAATCAAGATATGCCATATTGACCTATGCGATGGGTATTGACAGACTTATGCGATGCGCATAGATTACGCGCATGCAAATAGACAACCCAATTCTCGAAGCCCGCAAATCCTTGGCGATGACCAAGACCGCTTTGGCTAAGGCGCTTGGCGTAAACCTCTCGACGGTCTGGCGCTGGGAGAAAGGGCAATTGCCCATCAGCCCAGTCGTGAAGAGGGCGCTAGAGCAGCTCGTTGCGGAAAAGGCAGCATAGCCATGAGCACCGAACCGAACCACACGCCTCTCTTCGGTGACGCTATCGGCCCTTGGCACGATCATTTCGCGTGGCTCCCGATCCGCACCTACGACCAGCGCCTTGTCTGGTTTCGGTGGGTACGTCGGCGCAGCGTTCAAAAACACCAGTACCTCCATGGCGGCGCTGATTTCTGGTTCCAGTATCACAACGAGGTCGCAGCATGACCGCCCTGCGCGAACACGTCGGCAATCACGATAGGCTCGGTCAATGCTGGGTCCTCTTCATCGGCCATGATCATTTCTCCGAGGGGAATGCAGCATGAAAAAATGGAGCGACCACCTCACGAAAGAGGAGACGCGAGCTTTTGTCGGGCGCCTTCGGGAAGGTCTGAGCTATGACCCGGAGACAGGCCTTTTTACGAACCTCAAAAGGCGTACCAGTTGCAGCGTCGGCACCATTGTCGGTGGGCTGAACGACCAGGGATACGTCATGATCTCGTTCGAAGGCAGAGGGCACAGGGCTCATTGCCTTGCGTTCGCCTACATGACCGGGGCTTTTGCGCCTCACGAGATCGACCACAAAGACCGAGACCGGGCCAACAATAAATGGGGCAATCTACGCCCAGCTACCGTGGCCGAAAACAAGGCTAATACAAAGGTTAGGGTGGATAACGCCACTGGTCTGAAAGGCGTTAACAAAAAGAGGCGCCGGTTTGCAGCAAGAATACACATATCTGGCCAGGTTCTCCATTTAGGTGTGTTCGACACGGCCCAAGATGCTCATCAAGCATACTTGAAGGCAGCCAAGGCCCATTACGGCGAATTCGCGAGGGCAGCATGAACGCGCCATCTCCCGAGTTCTTCAGCCCCTGGACAGTCCACCCACTAGACCGCCCGCCGCTGTGCGTGGCGCACCATTCCCAAGCGAAAGCCTCCGAAGACAACGGCAGGACCAGCGCCATTGTGAGCGCCCCTGTGACGGGAGAGGCGAGTAGGGCGAGCGTCGGCGCCGGTACCGACGCAACCAATTCAAATTCGCCAAGGCATCTTTCCTCCTCCCGAGAAGCTTTGACGAACGGCCCGGCGAAGGTGATCCCCCTCCAACCTTCGCTGGGCCACCACCTTTCGCAGGAGCCGCAGCTATGAGCTACCTCGATTGGAAAGTCGGCGACCAGGTTGTCTGTGTAGACACGTGGGCACGGGAAAACGACGGGAACGGATACGGTGATGAAGTCGGGCCTATTGCCGGGCAGATATACACCATCCGCGAGATAGGTTTTCTCCACCCCACAATTCATCGGCTGCAAGTCAGGCTGTTCGAGATTGAGAACGTGGTCCACCGGTACAATGATATCGGCATGTGGGAACAGACCTTCTACGCCTCCCGCTTCCGCCCCGTTCAAAAGCGCTCCACCGACATCAGCCTGTTCCGCGCGCTGCTCAATCCAACTCCAGAGCAGGCCGAGCAATTCATCAAGGCCGATCACGACGAGCAGCACCAGGTAGACGCGGAAGTCCTCCGCGCATTCATCCTCGCAAATCGGGATGGATCGTACCCATGACCGCATCACCCTTTACCCCGGCGCACGGCTCGGCTCTGAGATCCCTCAAGCCCTGTCGTGAACATGTAACGGTTCGAATCTGCGTCGGGAGCGGGCGAGCGCATCGTTACCTCATTGGGTTCAACAGGCCCAACGCACTTAACCTCGCCCGCATCCAATCCGCTGCCAACCTCCCCGGCCGCGGCAATTGGGACCGGACCATTGAGCGTACGCACACCCCTGTCGCTCTGGCCCGGTCCCTCTTTCTCCAGCTTCAGCGCTGGATATGCAATGAGTGCCGGCCCCAACTTGCCGCCGGCTTGTTTTTTCGCATTCGCTCGCTCGTCCATCTTCGCCAAAAGTCGACGCGCGGCATCCTCCAAGCTTTCAGTCTCTCGCCAGTCCTTTCGTCTGCGCTGTTGTTCCATGACCAAACAAGAGCATGGAGTGACGAGCATGGGACGCAGAGAAACCAAGCATTACGTGCAGCAGGAGAAAAAAATGAGCTCGGTTGATATGGCCGGCGAGGCGAGCGGTTTCGTTCGCCGCATGGTCGAAAACGAAACGCGGGGATGGGGCGACATGGATAACGCCCTGACCCGCCTTGAGGCGAAATACGGATTGCCCTTCTGGACACTCCAAAACCTCCGCACAGGCCGCGCCAAGACGGTCGAAGCATCCATGTTCAATAGGATCAAGATAGCCTTTGTGGACCAGTGCAGGCGCCACGCAGAGCGGCTACTCCACGAAGCAGAAATGGCGAAGGTAGGAAACCCGAATGTCGATCTGGCGGATATTGAGAATCAAATTCGGGCTCTGGCTGCAAAGCTGGCGGCTGCGAAGGGCAATCAGGAAAGGGCGGCGTAAGTGAACATTTTCAACAAGATACTTGAAGACTACTACGCGAACGACACGCGCCTAGGCTGTCCGTCGAAGGACTATGCGGCACAGCGGCGTCGCATGAACGCCATGGCGACGATGACTATGAGCAACGGCTTCAGCATTCCACCGAAGGGCCGCAAGCTCTCGAAGGGTGGCAAGACCCGCACCGAATTGGAAGCCGCCGGCAAGGCCATTTTTGAGCGGAATCTTGCCGCCGAAGTCTCATTCCGAGAAGCGCATGCGAACCAGCCTGGATGGGGCATTCGCCGGATCAATGCGGCAATCGAGAAGCGACTGCATCTGAAGCCGTCCGCAACTCAGGGAAGGGAATGACGAATGAGCGAGCCAGTCCGAGTTCAGCTTTCTCGAAGCAAAGGTTGGCGGATGCCTGAGAACACGGTGAAGGTCGATCGGTCATCGGGCTTCGGAAACCCGTTCCCCATCATCAATGGCACCTCGACCACCATGGGCAAGACCTCCGATGTTTGGCAGGTCGGCACGTGGGAGGGCCCGGCGATGTGGTTCAGGGACACCAAGCCTGAGGCCGTCGAATTGGCTGTGCAGGCGTTCCGCGCATGGGTCATGCACCCGGCTCAAGAAAGCTTGCTTAACAAGGCGAAGACATCCCTGCGCGGCAAGAACCTCGCCTGTTGGTGCAAGGAGGGCGAGCCTTGCCACGCTGACGTTTTGCTCGAACTCGCCAACGCCTAGCCCAGCCACTTCCCCACTCCTACACACCCAAAGAGGAAGACGCGCGTGAACGGACTTGTGCTCTCACTTTTCCCAGGCATTGGCCTTCTCGACATGGCTTTCGAGGAAGCGGGGTTCTGCGTCGTTCGTGGGCCAGATCCAATCTGGGGAGGGGACGTTCGCAGCTTTCATCCGCCGGCAGGGCGGTTTGATGGCGTAATTGGCGGGCCGCCATGCCAGCCATTCTCACAGCTTGTCCACATGGTTCGCGCAAACGGCTTTGAGCCTAAGCATGAGAACCTAATACCTGAGTTCGAGCGCATTGTCGCCGAGACTGCTTGCGGCTGGTTTCTAATGGAAGAAGTGCGAGCCGCACCTCGTCCTGTCGTTCCTGGCTACATTGTCCACGATCAAATCGTTAACGCTCGGCATGTCGGCAGCACTCAAAACCGTGAGCGCAGAATATCATTCGGTACTCCAGAAGGCCACAGTCTGCATCTCCAGACGGAGACGTTCGAGCCTATGGATTGGGACTTCGCCGTTACCGGCGATGCGCGCCGCCGCCCTGTAGCGATGCTCGCCGGTGGCAAGCCAAAGGGCAACGAGACTGGCGGCCGAACCTCGTCACTGAACCGGGGTGCTGGCGTGTTGCCATTCGAGACTATGTGCGAATTGCAGGGCTTGCCGCGCGACTTCCTCTCTGAGAGCCCGCTCACTGTCACAGGAAAGCGCCAAGCCGTTGGTAACGGCGTCCCGCTTCCAATGGGCCGGGCAGTCGCTCTCGCTGTTCTGAAGGCCACATCGCGTCTGGAGGCAGCAGCATGACTCCCCGCATTCCATTCTCCACCGCCTCCATAGCAGCAATAGCCCTAGCCGCTATTGTCGCCGCCGAGATGCTTTGGCTGATCCTGGTGCCGCAGCCGCTTTTCCCTCAGGGGCACACAGCGCTTTCTCAAAAATCACATCAGGAGAATGTTAGGTGAGAGCGTCAGTAGGCGAACCCCGCCGGTATTTCCACGAGGTTGTTCTCACCTATGAGGGTGACGAATGCCTCATCTGGCCGTTCAGCCGCTACCCGAACGGATACGCCCAGCGGCACGATCCTGACTATTGCACGAGTAGCGTAACCCGGCAGGTTTGCACTGAAGTCAATGGTCCGCCTCCAACGCCAGAACACCAAGCGGCACACAGTTGCGGCAACGGCCACAAGGCGTGTGTGACGAAGGGGCACTTGAAATGGAAGACGCCGAAGGAAAACTGTGCCGACAAGCTCATCCACGGCACTTCCAACGGGGGCGCTAGTAATGGAAACGCAAAACTGACGGCTGAGCAAGTCGCCCAGATCAGAGAGCTTAGAGGCACCGACACCGCCGCCGTTATTGGGAAAAAGTTTGGCATCAGTGGCCCAGCGGTATCTCGCATACAAACTGGCGTGAGATGGGCAAGCGTTGGGATGTGTGCCGTCATGCTGGCCGCCGGGGCTCCGAAGATAGGCCATGCGCATGAGGCTATCCCGACCGCTGCGAAGCCACAGGGATGGAATTACCCCTATTCTTGCTGTTCGGGCATCGATTGCCGGGAGGTTCCCGACGCCGACATCATCGAAGGTTCGCGCGGCTACGAGATTCGCAAGACTGGCGAGATCATCCTCATGTCAGATCCGAAGATCAAGCAAAGTCCTGACGGTGTGTTCCATTGGTGCTCTGTCAAGGGGCGCGATGACGGTAAGACCATATGCCTGTTCGTTCCGCCGCGAGGATTTTAGCGATGGAAGCGGTCCTCGTCCTCTTTGTCTCATTGCTCGACGGCACCCAGCGAGAGCCAGTCGTCCTCACCGAAGCAATGCCGCACCCCGTGTGTATGACCCTTAGCCAGCCTATGGCAGCGAAATGGCAGGGGGAGCATCCAAAGCATCAAATCCTGGGTATCGCTTGTGCCGACCCTCGCCAGCTTGCGGCGTTTTTGGGGAGGCATTCGGCGTGATCAGCATCGATCTTCCGTGGCCATCGCCAGACCTGTTCCCGAACGCTCGCGTCCATTGGGCTCGTAAAGCCAAGGCCGTAAAGAAGGCCAGAGCCGATGCGGAATGGTGCGCCAGAGCAGATGGCATAAGGCCAAACGACCCGGATATCCCGCAGGCCCTCAAGGTCACCGCGGTATTCTCCCCGCCGGACAACCGCGTCAGGGACGAGGACAACATGCTGGCAGCCTGCAAGGCCTATTTCGACGGCATTTCCAAATTGATCGGCGTGGACGACAGCAAATGGTCGATCTCCATCCGCCGTGAGGTAGCCACCAGGGGCGGCTCGGTTCGGATCGAATTGGAGGCCGCATGAAAGATATCCTCGCGGCATTAGGCGCGGTCCTAGACGCTGATCATGCTCAAGCGGTCCTCGATCACCGCAAGACCAAGAAATGCGCTCTGACAGTCTTCGCTGCCAAGCTACTGGCCAAGCAATTCGCGCTCTGCCCAGACCCGAATGCAGCAGCCGAGGAAATGATCATTCGAGGGTGGCAGGGTTTTAAAGCCGAATGGCTGGCAAGACCACAACAGCGCACCGGCCGACGCAACTACATCGACGCAGCCATGGACAGGATCAATGGACCAGAAAGCGTATTTGTCGATCGCCGCGCTATTGAACGCATTTCCTCAGAGCAGCAGCGACCCGGACCTGACATTGCGGACGTTCGAAGCGGTGTTGAAGGATATCCCGGCTCAAGCCGTCATTGAAGCGGCAGAACGATTCATGAGCGGCCTTGTTCCCCAGCAAAGCGACACGTTCGCGCCATCGCCGGCCAAGCTCGCCATTGAGGCACGGCGCATTGCGGATCTGCTGCCCTATCGCGGCAAGGAATCGCTCTCGAAGCCACGGCCATATTTCTACCAGGAGCCCAAGGCCGGCGAGAAAGTCCGCATGGGCTTCAAGATGGCGGTTCTCTCGGCAAGCTTCGGTCGCGCAAACGGCGCCGACATGGTGATGGAAGCGCATAAGCGCGGCCTCGAAGACATCGTAGCACTTGGTCAATCGTGGGGCGTGCCGGTTCCAGAGGAACTATGGGCACAGCTCGGCAAAACAGCAGCGTAGGAGAGTTTCACATGGGTATCATGTACGCATTTCAAGCGACAGAGCGCGGCATTCAGGCCAGGGCTGTTCCAAGCGTCACCGAGGAACATCCGCGCCCGCCTATCCAGATGCAATCCGTTTGGACGACCGATCCCACGCCAATCGTATTGCAGCGAGCCGAAGGGCTTCGAAAGCTTCGCCGGCAGGGCATGCCCGAATGGGCGGTGGCTATCCTTGCCGGGGTCGCTGATCGTCATGCAATCTGCCCAAGCGACATCGCCAGCAAGAGGCGCCACCGCCCGATAGTCGATGCGCGCGCCGAGTCGGCTTATCTGATCAAAGCGGCAAAGCCGGTTCTTTCCAGCAACATTCTCGGAAAATGGTTCGGTAAGGACCATACATCGCTCGCGCACCTCATCGCCCGCCACCAGGAGCAGCATGGGCTGCCGAAACTCGTCGGCTACGACGTATCCCAAGTTCGCATCCGCATGCGTAATTACTGGAGAGCAGCATGAACCGCAAGAAACTCACCAACGAACGCCGCGCTGAACTGGTCGTGGAGCGCCGCAAGGCTCGGCAGACGGCGCAGCTCGCAATGAACCGCCAGATGTCGGCGAACAAGGCTGCGGCCGGCGTCACGTTCCTTCATGGCCGGGTTGACGAGACGGTTGCGGCCGCACGCTTGGCAGAGATCCCGCCAGACACGCGCGACCTCACCCAGCGGGTTTGTGGCGATCCGATATTCGAGCGGTCTGCGTTGTACAAAAGGCTGTTCCAAACAGGTTAAAGCCTTGTTATTTAACATGAAATCGGCTATATTCGCAACCTGATTTGTGGAGCCTGAAATGAGCGACGCGCGAGTGATCTATCTCTCCGGCCCGATGAAGGGATACCCCGAGAGCAATTACCCATTGTTCCGGCAGGTCGCGGCAGATCTTCGCGCCGATGGCCACCGCGTCTATAACCCGGCCGAGTTCCCCCATCGCGGGCCGCACGAGACATTCCCGCTCCGGCAGGCGTTCGCCTCGTATTGCTCGTTCATCTGCCTAGAAGCGGATACGATCGTGCTGCTGCCTGGCTGGGAGAAATCCAAGGGCGTCTCTGCCGAGAAGGCATTGGCTGAAAACTGCGGACTCGAAGTCATCGAATGGTCCTCCAAATCTCAATCTGGAGCAGAGCCATCTCCCGGAGCATCTTCATGAGCGAAATACCGGATGACATCGACGCATCAGTTCGCGCGGTATTCGAGAAGGCCGCGCCGAACCTATTTGCCCCGCTCCTTTGGGACGCCATCGCAGAGGCGCTTATGGCAGAGCGTGAGCGGTGCGCGAAGATTGCTGAAGACGACGACGGTTGGTTCTCGGATTGGGGCGAAGACCGCAACACACGAGTCGCACAGCAAACCTGCAAGGACGCCGCAGCCCGAATCCGCTCTCCAAATACAGCAGGTGCGCAAGAATGACCTGGTACGCAATTCGCACCGCTCCAGGCGCCCAGATGCCGAAACGCGAGTTTACGGTGGAAGACACCAAGGGCGCGAAGGGGTATCGCATCATCCCGAGCCTCAATGCCAGCGTGTCAGCGGTTGAGCGTGCACTGACCGATGCCGGGTTCGTCCATTACATGCCGGTGGAGAAGCGTCTTATCCGCGATCGACGCAAGCCGGATCTGTGGAAGGCCCGCCGCTTCGCCCTCATCCTCGGCTATGTATTCATCAAGGGGCCATGCAACTTTCTCGGGCTTCAGCAAGTCCCAGGCGTGGCCGGCATCGTCGGAACATGCGGTGATCCAAAGCCTGTCGATCTCGTAGACATCCTGCTGTTGCGTTCGATGGAGGCCAAATCGGAATCGGTGTTCGACAGCCAGACGATCAATAAGCAGCGCCAGATACGCAAGCGCGCCCGCAACCAGGGAGACAAGAAGCTGATGGCACTGGTCAATAGCCTCAACATGACCGGGGTAACGACCGTGCCTATCGGGGCTGAGCTTTGGGGTAGTGTCTCAGTTTGAAATTTGAAATATGCGAAAGCGCCTATCCCGGTTTGCCCGCGTAGGCGGAAGCGCCTATATGCTTAGCGGAAAGCATGAGGAACGCGCGATGGGTTGGTATGACGATTTGATTGCACACCATGAAAAGCAGATCGCCAATCTTCAGCAGGCGATAGCTTTGATGGAGGACGGCACGCTCGCCACGGGCGATATCGAAAGCGGCCGCCGGAATGATACGACGGCGGAGTCGATAGCTTGGTGATACCCGCTCCTATGAACTCATCCGTGACAAAATCACGTACGAATTCGACCTGTGGAAGCACGGCGACAAGCACTACTAC
>NZ_NPKI01000049.1 GCF_002284565.1 Mesorhizobium mediterraneum
GTGGCAGGTGGCAGGTGGCAGGTGGCAGGTGGCAGGTGGCAGGTGGCAGGTGGCAGGTGGCAGGATATATCATGATGTAAATGTCGTGCGCACGACATATGACGTTCTTTCAGTCTACATTAAATAGGTCACTTTCTGTATACCTCTGAGAGTTATTTAGGACTAATATAATATTTCTGTGGACAATAACTTCACATGGTACTATCAATTATTGCCAAACTATTGTATTTCGATTTGCTTTGTACTTATTTACAGATCCTTCGATCTGCACGACGACTGCATGGTGAAGAAGTATGTCGAGCAATGCTGTTGCGACAACAGGATCACCAAAAACTTCGCCCCATTCTGCAAAGCCGCGATTGGAGGTGAGTACCATGGCACCCTTCTCGTAACGGGCATTGACGAGCTGGAAGAAGAGATTGCCGCCGCCGGGCACGACCGGGAGATAGCCGATTTCGTCGACGACCAGCAGGGATGCGCGGCATAGATAGCGGATACGCTCGCGCAACTGCCCCTCGCGCTCGGCCTTGGCCAGCGAGGCGATAATGTCGGCGAGCGTTGAGAAGTAGACGCTCTTTGCGGCCTTGACGGCTTCGACGGCGAGCGCGGTCGCCAGATGGCTCTTGCCGGTGCCGGGCGGGCCGAGAAGATGGACTACCTCCGCCCGCTCGATGAACTTCAGTTCGGCCAGCGCCATGATGCGGTCCCGATCGAGCGATGGCTGGAAAGCGAAGTCGAAGCCGGCGAGCGTCTTGATGGTGGTCAGGCGCGCCATCATCAGAGCAGCCTTGATGCGCCGACTTTCGCGCAGGGTTAGTTCTTCCACCAGAAGTTCGTCGAAGGGAACTGCCGGGAGAGGTTGAAGTTCCGGCTGCTCCGCCGCGAAGGCTTCGCTGACGATGCGTTGCGTGGTGCCGTGCAGGCGCGACGGTGTCGAGCCAATCTCGCAATTGCTCGTTCAGGTCCTCGAGATTGCGGAAGCTGCGGGCCAGGAAGAAGTCCTCGCGGATATAGCGGAATGGTCGCTCGACTTTGCCCTTGGTTTTGGCGCGATACGGCCGGCAGGCTCTGGGCTGGAAGCCAAAGTGCTTGGCCAGCGCCAGCAGCGAGCGATTGTAGATGATGTGGCCTTCGTTATCTTCGCCGGTGACCGCCGTCTTCATCCTGTCGTAGAGGATCTCGATCGGTATTCCTCCAATGGCGTCGAACGCCTGCATATGACAGCGCAGCAGCGTTTGCAGGTCCTGGTGCATGACGTAGCGGGCGAAGATGTAGCGCGAGTGGCCAAGCACGAGCGAGAACAGCCAGACGATGCGCGTCACGCCCGGCGCGTCGGTGAACTCGGTGACGAAGCGCGCGAAGTCGATCTGTGCTTGATATCCGGCCGGAGTCTCGAACCGCACCTCGAAGGGACGCACCTGCTCCTGCGGTCGGATTGCGGCCACGAAGCGCTTCACGGCGGTGTAGGCGCCGTCATAGCCGCGCTCACGAATCTCGCGCGTCAGGCGCACGGCGCTCAGATCGGGAAAGGCCGAGACCCGTTCGCGCAGATAGTCGACAAAGGGCACGATCTTGTTTGGCCGCCCCGCCTGTCGCGGGCCATAGGCGGGAAGTTCGAGCCCGCGCTCGATGTATTTGCGGACCGTCTTGGGATCGCGGCCCGTTCGCCGAGCAATCGCGGTCACGGACAGGCCCTGACGGTGTAGATCCAATATCATCAGAAGTTCTCCAAGTTGGACCACCAGCGCCGCTCCGATTCCGATCAAATCGGGACGGACTATCGACGCCGGAGCGAAAGCCGCCAGTTCCGGGACGCGTCCCGGAACTGGCGGCAGCAGCGCCAACTAGGGAATTTTCGATGCCCACAATCAGGGAATATTCATCGCCCGATGACAGATCAGCCTTTCCAGCGACCAGATCGATAAACTTCAACGCCGACTGCAACGGACCAGGCGATCAAGGAAAGGTGCATCATGAAGCATTCGAGTTCTGCGGACAGGTCATGCCATCTGGCCACCGGGACCTGGGCGGTGATCAGGGTGGATTTGCGGCGATAACGTTCCTCGACGAGTTCGAACAGATGGAAGCGCTGTTGGTCGGTGAGGCTGTGGGTTCCGAAGTCGTCGAGGATGAGCAGTTGCGCGCGGGTGAGCTTGTGGATGAGGCGTGGAAAGCGGCCATCGAGACGGGCGAGTGTCGTTGAAGGCGCCTTTGGTATCCGTCGGATCTGGCGGGCATATGCGGCTCCGAACTTGCCTGTCCATTCGCCCATGGTCTGGAAGGAGACCGCGTGCCGCGAACGGCGAGCATGTCCTCGACATGGCGAAGGCTGAGCGGAAGGCGGGACTAGCGCCACACCGCATCGCTGATGATTTCACCCGGAAAGCGATGGCGCTTGCAACAATGACCGGCGGGGTCGGCAGGACGTTCGGTCATGGCGCGACTTAGGACGCCAACCTTCACGCCGAGTTAAGGCGACGGTACCCGACAGCGGTTCAAACTGCCGATCTGAATGGCGCGCGGTGCACTATGGCCAAATCGGCACCCAATATCACCAATGCAATTCAAGGCAAAACTACAATTGAAACCATTCAATATTTGACATTCCTACAAACGATTGGCAAAACCAAAACAACAAGCACAAACAAAAAGGTTTGTTGAGCAAATTGTGGCCTATATGATTGGGGAAATACAATCGTCTCCCTAAGACAAATTGCTCACATATTATAGGAAATATATTACATGTGCTCAAGTCCATCTAGGGGGTTAAGTAGCAACAAGTTGCTCGCGAAAGTGGCAGTTGCGATTTCAACGCTAGCCATTGTCTCGATTGGGCAGGGCGATGCCGCTGCCAATGCTGGAATGTTTGAGCAAAGCGACCACGGGGCGCTCATCGAGGTAAGAAGAGGCGCCACCAGCCGCGCGACGCCGCACGAAAAGCTGCATTTGGCGCAGTTCTATTTCGATGCTGAGGCCGAAGCTGTCCCGGCCGAGCGGGGCCAGGCTCCGGTCTCCTGCGCGAGTCTGAATGGTCTGTCGCTGGCTACGGGCACGGCAATCGCCAGCGAGACAAATTCTGTACTGGAATTTACAGGCGCGTCGACCGATGAAGCCGCCTTCCGTCATCCCTCCTCATCGGCCCGTGCGACCAAACGCGCGCGAGACCTTCTGTCGAGGCGGCTCAGTTTGCCCTCTCTTCCGACGGCGCGCAGCATGGCAAAAGACCTCACCTATGACCAGAGGAATATGTATTGGCTTGCCGCCGATTTTGGACGGCGATTTGCTTCGAGGCCAGGCGTACGCAAATCAAGCTTAGACCAGTCAATGTTTGTTGATCTCTTCACTGCGATGATTCAGCGAGAGAGCAACTTCAATCCTCGCGCGGTTTCGTCGGCTGGTGCTGTCGGGCTCGGCCAGTTGATGCCGCGTACCGCATTGGATCTCGATGTCAAGAATCCGTTCTCAGCGCAGCAAAATCTCGAGGGCGCCGCCACATACTTGACAGAAATGCTCGATGAGTTCGGCTCCTTTGAACTTGCCCTCGCTGCCTATTACGCTGGGCCTGCAGCTGTGCGCAAGCACGGCGGCATTCCGCCCTATCGGGAGACCCGGCAATATGTGTCGGACATCCTTCACGCTGTCAGTGTCGAGCCGAACAATATCGCAGTTCAAATCGCAAGAGCGGGGAGGATGCGCCGCCCCATCTGCTTTCGCTAGTGACAGATGCCGATCAACGTCCCGGTGACAATGCTGCGACGGACGCATTTTTCACACTGTCTTGCAGCCGCGCAGGTCGGCCATAATTAAACGTCCTATGTATATAGAATTAGGACCCGGATGGGTCGGCAAAGAGGAATAGCGGAATGTCAACGCCAAAGCTTAAAGTGAAAACGCTTACAAAAATGTCGGTCGAGACACTTGGAAATATAATCAAGAGCGTTTGGCGGCTTTTGCCCGCAGTGTCTGCGGCAGTTTTGTTGACGATTATTTTTATTACGCCGAGTGCTGCGCAGGATTTCAATGGTGTGACAACATTCCTTCAGGCGATTGTGGAAGCGATAACCGGGCCAATCGGGGTTTCAATCTCTGCCTTGGCCGTCATCGCCGTTGGCTTCTCTTTTATGACTGGTCGCATGGACTGGACCTTCGCAGTCTCAATCATCATGGGCATCGCGATCGTGTTTGGCGGCGCAAGTTTCGTCCAGGGCCTAGCCGCACGCTAATCCGGTTCGGCGCGGATGCCGTGAAACTACCTCGCGAGCCATAAGAGGAGTACAGACCATTCAACGTACAACGCTTTTTATAGGCTTGACGCGCGAAGTCGCCTTTGCGGGATTGCCGGTCGTGTATCTGGTTGTCCTCATAGGCGTCGTAATGCTCGGCTTCATCATAACCAAATCATTCATCTATCTGTTGGTCGTGGGCAGTGTTGGCTACGCCGCTTTGCGTACCCTAGCAGCCTATGACCCAAAGATCATCGACGTTTTCATCGCAACCGTGAAAAGCACGCGCATGCGCCCGGCACTCCTGAATAGTGAAGGCCTAGTATATCATGCATAGGTTACTACGATCCGCTCACGAATGTGAACAACTTGCAGTCAACCTCCCATATGTCAGCATCGTGGACGATGGCACCCTCATGTTACGCGATGGCGATATAATGGCCGCTTTTGCTGCCGAAGGGGTCAATGCCGACACGATCGATAGCCGGCATACGATGGAGCTGAGTAACGCATTCTCACGCTTCATTGCACAGCAACGCGGTGACGTTGGATATTATGTCCATCGCATCTCTGCTGAAACTAGACCCAAGATGCGACAGGTCAAAGGAGATCGTTTCAACGAGGAGATTGATCGGCGCTGGCGAAATTATCTCGAGACTATAGGGTTGCGCGACCGGGTTACGATGGTCACTATTGTGATCCGACCGCCGAAGAGGCTGGCCAAGATACTCAATATGTTTGGCAACGCGGAGGTCTACAGTCGTGAAGAGGTCACTGCGCGCGCAGTTCGCCTCGATCAGATGATTAACACCTGCATGGTTAACGTAAGTTTGGCAAAGCCTCGTCGGCTATCCGTCTCGGATGGTGAGTGGCTTAGTTTGTTGCGTACCGCGATCGACGGATCAAGTGGGCGCCTTATTGCTGGCGAGAAGTTCGTCCCTGTCGCTGACCTCTTGGCGAGTTCGACGGTCACGTTCCGCGGCAACGTCTTCGAATGCGACAACCCCAACCCAAGTCTCAAACGCTTCGGAACCATCATATCCGTAAAGGACTACCCCACCGAGACTTATCCCGGCATCTTCGACAGGCTTAGCCTGCCTTACGATACCGTGGTTTCTCAGAGCTTTACGCCGATCGACAATATTGCCGCCCAAGCTAAAATCGCTCGTGTGCGCAAGCGGATGAAGGCGGCGGAGGATGCGGCTATCTCTTTGATGGCGCAACTCGAAGAGGCCGAGGACGATATTGCATCCGGCCGCGTCGCCTTTGGCGACCACCATTGTAGCATCGCTGTATTTTGCGAGACTCAGGAGGAGCTTGAGGCGGCCATGGCTTACGTCACGCGCGCCATGCAAGACGCGGGTTCTGCAATTGTTCGCGAGAACTTCTCTGCCCGCGCCGTTTATTTTGCTCAACATCCCGGTAATTTCCGCTATCGCACACGAGCGGAAATGATCTCCTCGCAGAATTTTGCAGAACTTTGCGCCATGCACGGCTTGCCGAAAGGCAATCCACCCGAGCTATGTCCTTGGGGCGACTGCGTAACAACATTGCCCACAGCTCGCGGCGAGACGTTCCGCTTCAGCTTCCATTTGCCGGGCAAGGCAGGTCAGCGCACGGTCGGGCATACGCTTGTGCTTGGCCAAACCGGGTCTGGCAAGACGCTTAGTACAGCTTTTCTGCTCAGTCAGGCCCATCGGCTTGGCGCTCGGATCATAGTCTTTGACAAGGATAATGGTTTCGAGATGGCGGTCCGTGCCATGGGCGGAACCTATTCCTCCGTGCGTATGGGGCAGGAAACGGGCTTCAACCCTATGCAAGCGGAGGCAGATAGCCGCGGTGCGGCATGGTTGTCCGATTGGCTTTCCGTATTGGCTGACAACGAGGGCGGACGGCTAAATCCGTTGCAATTTCAGGCACTCCATGATGCCACTCAGGCCAACGCAACGGCTGACCTCCGCCTACAGAACTTCGCGCAGTTCCGCAGCCAGCTGCGTGCGACTGACGATGATGGTGATCTTTATAACCGACTTGGCCGCTGGGACGAGAGTGGTCAATTCGGCTGGCTGTTTGGGGGTAAGAGTATCGATTCTCTTGCCTTCGATAGTCGGATCACCGCTTTTGACCTCACGGAGATTTTCGACAACGACACCATCCGCACCGCGTGGCTTAGCTATGTCTTTCGACGGGTGGAACGGCTCGTAGAAGACGAGGCTCCAACATTGCTGGTTCTTGATGAAGCCTGGAAGCTGCTCGACGACTCATATTTTCAACTGCGCCTGAAAGATTGGATGCTAACCATGCGCAAAAAAAATGTTGCAGTCGTTCTCCTGACTCAACGTGTGTCCCACATCACCAACAGCGCTGCGGGCGATGCGATACTGGAGAGCGCCGTCACGCGTCTGGTCTACCCAAGTTCCTACAACACTGAAGCCGAACTCGCGCCGCTCAATCTCACGCCGATGGAAAGTGCTTTCCTTCGGATAAGCAACGTGGACAACCATTTGGTCCTATTGAAATCGGGCGGCGACAGCGTCGTTCTTGATTTCGCGCTCGGAGCGATCGGTAAGGGTATCGAGATCTTGGGGGGTGGGCGAGGGGGGAAAGCGCACGCAGGATGGCGTGACAGGCCAAACTTTCAAATGGAAATGCTGCAATGAAGATCTCTCTGATTTTTCTCACAATGATCCTAGCCCCCCTTACTGCCTGCCAAGCCGTTCCCGTAGTGCGCAAGAACAATTGTGTCTGCGCCTGGGAAACACTTGAGCTCCAAACCAAAGGAGTTGTGTCATGAGAGCTGCTTTCCCGACAGTCATTGTGTCTGGTATTTTGCTTGCAGCCGCCGGCTCGCTGGTGCGGGAGGCCAGGGCCCAGGAAAGCCAGATCACGCCTGCTCCCCTGCCTTCTATTGGAGTGGTCCCCGCCGCTCCGGACGGCGCACAGGTGACCTTCGACAAGAACGCCGTTGAGTTGCTGACGTACTTGGTAGAAATGTGCCGGCTGTTAGGGGGTGGTATGAGCCAGCTTGTAGCATCCGCGCAGACAGCAGAGCATCTGCTAATTGAGAATCGAGAAGTGGGCAAAGCGCTGCTTTCTTCCATTTCAGGCCCGAAGCGTTTCCCGGTGAACAATGGCAAGGCTGACGTCGCGGCCCGTGAAGGAGGGCCGAGTTTGCGGGAAATGGTTGACGATGCACTGAATGGCCGCGGAGTTGGCCCGGGAGGCATTCAGGCGGCCCTTACCGAATTTCGAGCTCGCTATCGCTTGGATCAGGCATTTGCGCTGCACAACGACCAGCACCTCAGTAAGGTCATCATTGCGAATGGATCGGCTCGGGGCGCAGTGGCGGCCTCTACTGCGGAGGAATCCTACAAGCGTGCCAACGCCAGCATGGGGAGGATCACTGGCTATATCACCGCGCTCGAAAACAGCAACGACTTAAAAAGCAGCGTTGACATCAACACACGCGTGATGATCGAAATCGCGCAGCAGATCAATGAAACACTGCGCACCCAAGCCGCGATCGCATCGCTGGCAGGATCGTACTTCATGGCATTAGGCGCCGAGTCCGCCGAGCCGGCCGCCATCCGCGATCTTCTCGATTTTAACAGGTAATGCGCGGTGGGTGTGATTTCAAACATTACTCGTACACTCGACTCGACGCTTGTCGACTATGCGCAAGTAGTTTTTGAGGGAGTTGCAGAGCCGATTAGGGATCTGCTCGGCGCCATGGCCTTGGTCTCATTGTTGCTTATCGCGATAAATCACTTAGTCCAATTAAGAACTATAAATTACTCCGTGTATCTACATTGGGCGTTGCGATATATAATGATATATTCCTTTGCAACAATGTGGGTAAACTTTGAAGGCATCTATTCGATGCTTATTGATGTACCAAACAATTACGCAGCCATTATGATGCATGCGGCCAAAATGCCAATCAAGAACGTTGATCCCGCTTTTCTCGATCCTGAGCGGATGTCGGACACATCTTCAGCGATGGATGAGTTCGCCCATGCAGTCCTATACCTATCTGGGAAATACATAGAAGATTTTTCGATTTGGCACGTCGGCAAGTCATTTCGTAACGTTTTTATTGGTGTGTTATTCCTAATTGTTGGCGCCTTCTTTACCGCCGCTTGCGCGATTATTGTAATGATTGCCAAAATTGGATTCGCCGTGTCGATCAGCCTAGCGCCACTAGCTATCATCATGCTGATGATGCCTCAAACGAGTCAGTATTTTGAGAGTTGGACCCGCTTCACGACGGGTTTCGTGGTCCTCCCACTGCTGACCGCGACCCTTATGGCTATTGTGCTGTATATCGCCGCTGAAGTCTATGTGTCATCCCGCGGTAATGATTTCGCCTTCATTTTCATCATCATGGCGGCGACGGTTCTCCTGTTCATGATCCCAACCATGGCAAGTTCCCTGGCCTCTGTTTCGGTCGCAGCTGTAGGAGCCGGTGCGGTCACTGCCGCAGCTTACATGGCCAAGAGTGCTGCAATGAGAGTGCACGGCGGCAGTCAACGATTGCGAGACGGCATAAGTGTGGCAGGCGCCGCACGTGAGGCTGGAGCCTCGCCGGCGGCGGCGGCATGGTCGGCGATCAGTGCGATGCGCCAAAGCGCCCATATCCGGCAGCAGCGTCTCGATGAGCGTCTTGCTCGTCGCGCGATCGGCCTGTCGTCATCGAAATCGAATGCTACGAGAGATCCTCCGATGGCTCCTCCGACTCACCCTCTCGCTCAATACGGCAACCGAACCGTATCTCCCGAATAAGACCGCTGACCCGCAACGGAATCGGTAACGCAACCGAATTAGGAGAGACGTGTGTCTGAACTACAGCACGGATTTGAAGACGAGGTCTTTTTTAGCCTTCGCGAACAGCGCAACAACTGCGCAAAGATCGCAGTTGGTGCCACTGCCGCTAGTCTCTTGTCCTTGGTGGCTCTAATAGTCATGCTGCCGCTCAAACAAACTAAGCCCTATGTAGTGATGGTAGACAAGACCACCGGCGAGGCTGAAAAGATCGTTGAGGTGCAGCCCACCTCGCTGCAAGGGCAGGAGGCTGTCCTTCAGGCGGAACTCGTTTCCTATGTCGTCGACCGGGAAACCTACGATCCAGCTGACAACAACACCCGCATTCCTGACGTTATGGCTCGCTCATCCGACAGTGCCGCGCAAACCCTAGCGCAAACATGGCGTTCGGAGTCAGAGCAATATCCGCCCACACTCTACGGCAAGAACGTTCGCGTGCGTGTTGTCGTCAAATCTGTCTCCCTGACCCCGAGGGGGCGCAACCCAGCGGATCTCGCGCGTGTGCGCATTACCAAATACCGTGAAGAAAAGGGGCGAGACGTAGTTAAGCGCAGTTTCCTTGCCACAATTGGCTATCAGTTCAAGCCTGGACAAAGGTCCACCTTGGAGGCGGTGTGGAAAAATCCGCTTGGGTTCAACGTCTTGTTCTATCGGATCGATGCGGAAACGGCTGGCTGATGATAGTTAACACAAAGACAAGCAAAAATGTATAAATTCATCTATATTTACTTACTCTACGTCGTGATTTCGGTGAATTCGGCAATGGCTGAGCAGTCGCCGGTGGGTTTTGCGTCGGACGTGCGGATAAAACACTACGTGTACGACGAAAGAAACGTATATAAGCTTAACCTATATATTAAGTCGGTCACAGCTATTCAGTTCGCTGAAGGAGAAAATGTCGAATCAATTCTCATCGGAGACAGCGCTTCCTGGGAGGTGATCAGGCTGAAGAGAGGCAATGTGATCAGTCTGAAGCCTATTATCGACAAAGCGCTCACCAATATGACAGTCTACACTGATCAGCGCGTCTATACATTTGAGATACGTTCGGTCGGCCAGATAAGCGCAGGAATGGCGGCGGGCGCCGACCAGGCATTCCGGGCCGTCTTCACCTATCCTCATGAGTTGAAGGCAGTGGGCAATAGCCCTGCCGCAGTCGCTCCAGCAAACCACGGCTACATGGTTTCGGGTGACGCCCGGTTTCGCCCGCTCGCCGTCACAGACAATATGTTGCAGACGACGTTTGTCCTGCCCAGGGGCGCGCCCCAACCGGCAATTTTTAAGGTCGATCATGATCGGGTGGAAAAGCTGGTCAACTCGCGCAGTCAAGGCGATCGCATCATCGCCGACGGAACCAGCGACTACTGGGTGATGAGAATCGGCAATGACACTGTGTGCGTAGGCAAAGCGAATGCTGTGCATTCGGCAAAACCACGGTGGAGAGGTTTGGTACATGACAGATAGCTCGCCCGACATCGGCCATCGACAGGATCCCGGCGGAGCGGAAGCGGCGGCGGACGCGGATCATGAACGAGAAAAACTGCTTAAAAAACGGCGAGCCCGGCAAACGGGTAAATCTAAGCGCAGCAGAGGCCGTGCGCTCTTTGTTGCCGCCGCGCTGCTCGCCGGGGCCATAGCGTTCGGGACGGCGCTCGGCCCGAACCAAAGGGCGGCGATCCTCGGCTTGCATGATGACGATGAGCAGAAGACGTTGCAGATTGATCTGGAAGTTGATCGCTCGACCAAGGAAAGCCCAACGCTTGATTTTTCCGTTCCTGAGGCGCAGCCAATAGCGATCGAACCAAAGGCCGACGAGATAGACAAGAGATTCAATGAACTAAGCAATAAAATCGACCAAGTAGCCAGAACTAAAAAACAGAATAACATTTCGGTCGCCGACGTTCAAGAATTACTTGGGCGCTATACGAAGCAAATGATGCGAAGTCTTCGCTCGGAGCGGGATGAGGTAGAGGTGGAAAATGCACGTTTGCGCGGGGAAGCCTTGCGGCTGGAAAAAGAGCACAAAGGCTCCGATGAGGCTGCTAAGCTCAACGCCGAAAATCATCGACAATTCCAAGAAATCGATACCAAGCAAAGGGAGTCGAATGGTGTTGTCATGGATGAATCCAGCGCGCGCTCCGCGTCAGGCGATGGTGCCCCACAACATTCCCAAGACCGGGGTGCGAACGACCGGTCCCTTGCAACCGGTACTGCCTCTGAAGCAGAGACCTCTGTATCTCGCACTCTCCCTGATCCGTCGCGTATGGTCGCTCAGGGCACGATGATCTCCGCCGTACTTGAAACTGCTATTAATACGGAACTGCCAGGAAACATCCGGGCGCAGGTTATCGAACCGGTATTCTCCTTCGACGGATCTCGTATTCTGCTGCCCGCAGGGACAAGATTGATTGGCACCTTCGGGAACAGAGACGATATTGAGCAAAAGCGCGTGTTAGTCGGATGGGATCGGGCTCTCACTCCCGAAGGCAAGTCGATCGCGCTCGGCTCCATAGGTACGGACCTGCTTGGTCGCGCCGGCACCGAAGGAAACGTAGATAACCGCTACGCCAAGAAGATAGGTGCGGCTGTCCTCATCAGTACCATCAGCGCATTGCCTTCTATCATTCCCGCGATGACAGGCAGCAGCAGGTCCTCCGGAGATGGTGGCGCGACGATCACGGTTGAAGGACGAGGGGGTTTGGGTGACGCCAATCGGGATGGCCAAGTCACGTCGAACGTTGCCAGAACACTCAGCGACCAAAGTGAGGATATTGTGAACAAGTACCTCTCCTTACCTCCTGTCCTTCGTGTCCCGCAGGGCGAGGAAATTCGCGTCTTTGTCAATCGAGATCTCATTATTCGATGAATGATCAGCAGCTTAAAAATAGCATTTCGTACGTGGAACAGTACTTACACCCACTCAAAGACCATCTAGTACATGCTAGTATCAATGAGTTGGCGATCAATCCAAACGGCTCGATCTTTGTTGAGGAGGCCGATTCGATATACATGCGTGAGATCGGCGTGACCTTGCCGCCCCAGGCCATTAAGCGGCTTGGAGCACAGTTAGCCGGAGAGACCCGAAACACGCTCGGGGCACTTAATCCGATTGTCTCAGGCCGCGTTATGGTTTGGGGGAACCCGCAGCGTGTGCAGGTGGTCGTCGAACCTGCAATAGAACAAGGCGTATCGCTGTCGATTCGAAAATATCTGGCGCGGACTTCGGAAAGCGCAGATATCGACTACGTCGACGGCCGACAGATCATGGTGGATGCTGTTCGGCACGAACGCCATCGGGCAATCGCCGATGCGGCCAAGGCTGGCGACCTGAAGAGTCTGTTCCGACAGGCCGTTGACGAAAAATTCAATATTCTGATTTCGGGCGGAACGTCGTCTGGCAAGACTACGGTGGCGCGCGCTTTACTGGCGATCGCAAACCCTGCCGAGCGGATCATCACCATAGAGGATGCGCAGGAGCTTCATCCACCCCAGAAGAACCAAGTTGGACTAATCGCCGACCGTAAAAGGGACTCAGTTCGCAGCCCATCGAAACTTCTGGAGAGCTGTTTGCGAATGCGCCCCGACCGGATCATTCTTGGTGAAATCCGCGGCATTGAGGCTTATGACTTTCTTGAGGCGATAAATACCGGCCACCCCGGCGCGATAACAACTATACACGCCGATAGCCCCGAACTTGCTTTCGATAGACTGGCGCTCATGGTCATGCGCTCTGGTGTGCAGATGTCACATGGCGAGATAATCAAATATGCGAAAAAGACGATCGATTTGGTCATTCAGGTCGGCCGCCGCAACGGCAAGCGCGGTGTACTGGAAATCAACCTGCCTTCTCAGTCTAGTCCCTATGATTGCTTGGCCTGAGGGCTGTCCGTCTCCTATGCATGAGTCTCTGCGCCGGCCCAGCTGGCTTAACCCTCGTACGTTGTATATCGGATCACGGGCGCGCCTAAGGCCAAAAATCAGCGTGAGAGCTTCGACGCGGGCGAGTCGCGCGGGAAGACTGAAGGCATGGCGTGGGTCCCAACCACTGTGTTGAGGCGACGGATGGGGAGCGTGGTTCCAGACGGCCGTGACCGAAGTTCTCACCCAGCCCGCCAGACGGCGACAGATCCGGCTTCCAACGCCGTAACCTGAAGCCGACGGCCTTTTAGGCGGTGGAGCTTTCATCTTACCGGCTCACTGATGCGGCGCACTTTGCAACTTTGGTCACCTAGTCGCCCTCCCCGTGGGAAATGGCGCGGAAAACTCCAACCCCGATTCGAGGGGCGTTTAGCGGAGGCAGACAAACGCGAACAGCAATAGGCCACGGCGCTTGCCCAGCGCCTTAAACGGCAGCGCTACGAACTCAAGTTCCTTCGGTTACAGCCAACCAGGGCCGTGCAAATTGGAGGTGGCTGCTGCACCCAAATGCCTCCCGCTAAGCAGGAACTGCACTTGGAAGTTGCGGCCAAACCAACACCGACTAGAGGGGGGCGAGTGGAGAAAAGAATGAATGAAGCATGCAAGAGAGTAAACGTCCTTATAGTCGACGATGATCTCGCGTTTACCAAAAAAGTGGAACAGCACCTGCAGAGGTGCGACATGTCAACCACTGTGGCACATACGCCGGCGAAAGCGTTGGAAATATGCGAAAAGCGAGAGCCGGACGTCATCATCGCCAATTTGGATTTTGATCACAATAGTGGCGCCGAAATCTTGCGCAATCTCCGCGACGGTGGGAGCATACCCGTCGTCGTTACTGGGAACCACCGCAGCGAGAACGATCTGTTGGCCTGGCTAGAAGCCGGTGCAGACGAGTATTTGAGTAAGCCGTTATCAATGCGCGAGCTATCGATGCGCATCAACGCTCTTGTCAGACGGCGTTTGGCCAACTCCGTGCAAAACCAGTTAAAGACAGAATCGGGAAGATGGTTGTTCGGTGGATGGGAGCTCCACTTGAGGACTCGACAGCTCCGTCACCCTTCGGGCAGGCCAGTACCGCTCACAAAGGGGGAATACACTCTTCTGGTTGCCTTCCTCGAGGCGGCGAATCAGCCATTGTCCCGAGAATTCCTTCAACGGGCCACCCGCATTCACGAGGACATCTTCGATCGCAGCGTCGATGTTCAGGTTATGCGCTTGCGCCGAAAGATCGAAGTGGATCCGCGTGCACCACAAATAATAAAGACCGCGCGGGGCATCGGTTATGTGTTCAGTATAGACGCCAATCGGGAATATACCAAGAGTCGGTTTTGACCGACATGGGCCTATTGGCGGATCCCGATCAATTTGTTGGTCTCGGAAGCTGCGAGGAGTTTCTGCCAGGCGCCGTAGGCCGCATC
This sequence comes from Mesorhizobium mediterraneum, assembly GCF_002284565.1. Classification (GTDB taxonomy): domain Bacteria; phylum Pseudomonadota; class Alphaproteobacteria; order Rhizobiales; family Rhizobiaceae; genus Mesorhizobium; species Mesorhizobium mediterraneum. The sequence continues at coordinate 14,384 of NZ_NPKI01000049.1, forward strand.
GAGACAGTGATTTCCCGGGCTGCTAGCGATCTTCCCTTAAAGTTCGTCTTGATAACAAGTTGCGCTTCAACACCGACGATGCGTAGCGATGTGCCATCTGTTTTGCTGAATGTGAACGCAGGCGATAAACGCTGCAACAACTTAAAAATGAGAAGGACAATGGACAATGGCCAACCGCACAAGAGAAGTTATGGCGGTCAGGTATCTGACGGACGTCATGCGAAGCCGAACTCCAGCCTATATTCCAGACGGCAGCATTGATAACGAATTAGAGTGGCCGCGACCCGTGCCTGGGCGGTCCTTGAAGGACGCCCTTGAAATCCGGATAGACCGGCTTCTAAGTCAAACCATTCCTGCCACGCCCGCATACAATAAACAACGGCTCTATGCGTTGAATGCAATACATCAGGCCAATCGTGGCCAGACGACAGAAAGCACTGACGTCAACGAACTCCGTCGCATCATTGATACGATCTGTGCAAAGCGCCCCATATTGCCGACAGTTGTTTCTCCATATGTTGCTGCCGCACTCCATGAGCAACTGCAGAAGTACGCAAGGATGAACGGAGGCGACCCGCGAGAATTCCCACACATTGAAATTCTGGGCCACAGACGGGATGAATTGCAGCTTCATGAATATGATGAAAGTTTTTCGAGCGGAACGCCCCGAAACCCAGAATTACAGAAGGCCACTCTGAGAGAGATCAACACTCTGTTAGACGAGATCGTGCCGGACGGCGCTTTTTTTAATAGTCTGCGTCAGGCGGTTGTAGACGAGATTTGCGAAAGTGGCGAAATGTTGTCACTCTGGGCTAAGCAGGAGTCGCAAATTGCGAAAACGAGGGCCAGAACCGGCGAAATAGGCTTTATCCCGAATTCCTATCACTATGGAAAAGTAAGGGCGATGAGCGCCTTAGCAGAGAAAATGGTTCCTTGGAGAGCGGAGTTACGGCCACAACAAAAACTGGCTCCAGAAACTGCTATAGACATCGCAACGCTCATACAGCGGCATTGCGACTTAACCCGGCAGCATGGTGACAACCGTTTTTTCTTGCCCAAGCAACTGCCAAAAGGGATTAAGGACTCAATACGTCGGGTGACTCCGCAGCGAGTGCGTTCCAATAGAGTCGCCAAGGAGATGGCAACGCGTGTTCTTGATGCCATGGACGCGGTCGTTGGCCCCCGTCGCGGAAACTTCGCGAGCCGTGCGTGGTTCCTTAAAACGGCGTCAGAACACAGGGAATACTGGTTGAAGCCAAACAGCACGGCCCTGGCAGAAGATTCCCCGACTCTCTTCTCCTTGGTCCGGAGCTATTCGGTCGTACTGAAGTCAAAGAGCTCGGAGATGGGGAGGCTGGTGCAAACAATAGAGGATTACCACCAAGCGTGGCAAGGTCGTCTGCGGGAGGTGCCAGAGGATCATGTGCTAAAGAGATTAGCTTTACCCGTTCGGTCGACCAAGATCGATTTGGATCATTCCGAAGCTATACTTGAACTAGCCAAGGCAGCCAATATGCCTGGTCAACAGAAACTCAAATTGGTGCACCGCAATGAGTTAGAGGAAATAGCGCCGGCTGGAAATCGTCCGCCATCCACATCAACAGAAAGCAATGCACCAACCCGCGCAATGCTAGAGTCTTCTGGCTCGTCCAGCCATAACGTCCACGGAGATGTTGAAATCGAAAGATCTCTTAATGGGAGAAAGCGGCCGCGCGACCTTGAAGAACGTGAGAGGGGCAACTCGATGAGCCGCTGAGACTGTCAATAACCACGGAATCGGGACCCTGGGTTTTCATGCAAAGGGGCTCTGGACACGCTCTCGCTGAGACGAGGCGCGCCTGGGCAGATCAATCTTGGCGCGGCCGTACATTCGCCGCTTGCTAGGGTTTGAGCTTGGTGATCTTGACCTGATGACCTGATGTGGTGGACGGCCTCCGCTCTCGGCATCGCAATGTGCCAAAGTGTGGCTGTCGAAAGTCACATGAGGGAGAGTCCGTCCATGGAGAAGATTACCACAATTGTGCAGGTGTTTCAGGTCCACGGCGTCAATGGCGCTAACGCTGTCGTTGTCCGTGCTGAAGGGCGAGACCGGCTGTCGGTGCCGCGGTCGGCCATCACGCAGGCGCGCGTGTCCCGAAACGCTCCGGCAGGCAATCGCGATGGGCAGTAGGACACTATTATCAGCGCTACCACTACCGCCGCCCGGGGGCCAGCATGGAATATATCCTCGGCCTGCACCCCGATCAATCTGTTAGTTATCTCGATCTTCTCGGCACTCCGAAATCTCTTCGTCACCCTGCATCAAAAACGATCCCCTGGCCACTCACATTCACCGCATACGCGCAATAGCGCAGACGGGCGCGGTTGCCTGATCTCGGAAAGCCGCGGGGGCAGTTCGATCACCGCTCGATAACGAGACAACTCCCCCTAAATGGATTAAAGCCCGAAACAGATGACCGCTGATCGAGCCAGACAGGAGACTTAAATGGTGGATTCGTCCGGCGCAACAGACCCTCTCAACATCGGCAATCTGCAAGATGATATGCTGAGAGAGATATGCAAGCGGGTAGTCAATCAAGCCGACAGCGTCGTAGCTTCCCAGAGAAGCATCAATGCGTTACGAAATGTCAATCAGAAGTTCCGAGCAGTTGTTGATAGCGAGTTTCGGGAAGAAACACGATCCGCTCGTTTCGAAGAGGCCATGATTGACGCGGGTAATTCAGCTGGAACTAGAACTGCAAATGAGATCATCATCTATCATGACGTGGACGGTCTGGCCACGAAGTACCGTATCAAAAAGTTAGCCGCGGAGCGCGACATCAACGCCGGAATGGATCCCCGTCTCGCCATTGAGCGCAATGACGTGGACGATCCGGTCGCGCAGAACATGCTCAAAGAGCACGCCGCGAAGCGCGACATCAACGCCGGAATGGATCCCCGTCACGCCATTGAGCGCAATGGCGTGGACGATCCGGTCGCGCAGAACACGATCTTCGGTACCGTCATCAAGCCCCATCCGCTTGTTGCCGCCGGGAAAGTTGCGACACGCGAAATTCGTGGCTTCTTTTTGGCAGCAGGACGGCGCATCAGGAACCGAGGCTCCGCGGGTAGGCTCACGCGGGAATTTATCAAATTGCAAGCCGGGATGCGCGACATCAACGCCGATCCCGAGATGGTTGCCGGTACCGCTATCGAGCGCTACGGCGTGGTCAATCAGGGCACGCAGAATATAATTAAAGAGCACGCCGCGATGCGCGACATCATGGCTGGGTTGGTTGCCGGTACTGCTATCGAGCGCAATGGCTTGGACAATGCGGTCGCGCAGAACACGATCAAAGAGCACGCCGCGGTGCGCGACATCACGGTTGGCATGGTTGCCGGTACCGCTATTGGGCGCAACGACGTGCACAATCCGCACGCGCAGGACCGTATCGAATGGCGCGCCGCGGTGCGCGACGTCACGGTTGGCATGGTTGCCGGTACCGCTATCGAGCGCAACGACGTGGACGATCCAGTCACGCAGGACCGAATCAAATGGCACGCCGCGGAGCGCGACATCAACGCCGGCGTGGCTGCCCGTATCGCCATCGAGCGCCATGGCGTGGACAATCAGGACACGCAGGACGATCTCAAAGAGCAAGCCGCGGTGCGCGCCATCAACGCCGGCGTGGTTGCCCGTATCGCCATCGAGCGCCATGGCGTGGACAATCAGGACACGCAGGACCGTATCAAAGAGCACGCCTTGAAACGCGACATCGACGCCGGCATGTCTGCCCCTACCGCCCAGGAGCGCCATAATTTAAATCCGAACAGCAGAAACCCGCACACCACCAGGGGGCTAGATGAACGTTCTCGTCAGGAGGAAGGACGTGGGCGCTGATCTTTGGACCAAATGCCCGCAACAAGGTAAAAGAAGTCCTGCCAAGGCAAGGCGACGGCACTGTAACGCTAACCAAGCATTGATCAAAATGTGGGATCTGGCGGCACCAGAGTTGCCCGTCGTGATCCAATTTATCGTCGCCACCGATTTTCCGGCCGAGGTAATTGCCCATGCTGTTTGGCTATATTTCCGGTCCGCTCAGCCTGCGGATGGTCGAGGATATGCTGGCAGCGCATGGCGTCGTCGTCTCTCACCAGACCGTGCGACTTTGGGCTGAGAAATTTGGCAGACACTTTGCCAATGATATCCGCAAGCGATCGGCGGGCAAGCTCGGCGACAAATGGCATCTCGATGAGGTTGTCATGACCATCGGCGGAAAGAAACACTGGCTTTGGCGTGCCGTTGCTTTGTTCTGGACGTCTTGGTGCAAAGCCATCGGAATAGCAAGGCGGCAAAGCGATTGATGTGCAAGCTCCCGAAAACACAAGGCCGTTCGCTGCGTGTAGTGATCACCGACAAGCTGCGTTCCTATGGTGCTGCGAAACGAGAGATCATGCCAGGCTTCGAGCATCGTTCTCACAAGGGACTGAATAATAGGGCGGAGAATTCTCATCAACCCCGTCCGAAGACGCGAGAGGATCATGAAGCGCTTCAAATCAGCGCGACAGCTTCAGCGTGTCGTTTCCATCCACGACCCGATCAGCAACCTTTTTCATATTCCCCGTCACGATATTCCATCCAACCACCATCGCGAATTGCAAGCAGCAGCCTTGGACACTTGGCGAGACGTCGCTCGCCTTCAAGCTGCCTGATCGCAGCAAATATCGTACTTCCTTGGCCCTGTCACACTGCACTAAATTAGGTTCTTCCTCACATTGTGTGGAGCGGCGGCAGCATTCGTGCTCTCAGCAGTTCAGGACCTGCCCGACCGTACATTGCAGTTTCGAAGTACCATGGCGATGTGGGGTTCAGTGCTGCTCGCCGCCTGTCTGGCGGGAACCTTGAACTTGAGCCAATTCGCTACGCTGCGACGTTCATAGCCGGTCTGCCTCGCGATTTCGCTGTAGGACAGACCCTCTTCGCGCAAAGCGCGGAGCTTTTCGAATATCTCCCGGCGAGATTGCCTATGTGCGAGACGGGTGCGCCGGGGATGTGTGGCAGCGTCAACAATTGCGTCCTCCGACAGGATGGCCCTGCCCGTGGCATGTCCAGAAGAGCTCATCTGTTTGTCGATTGCCGATTGCCGAGCGAAGGTTCTGGATCAGATGAAACCGATCGGCTACCTGCCGGGCCTGCGGTGCGCCTTCTCGGACGGCCTGCGCATAAAGGCCGCGCGGTCCCGGCTGACGACCTCGACGGAAGGATGGTCACGCAGCCACTTGGCCGCACTCTCGACGCTGCGATCGTCCAGTATGTCGACAACCGAGCGACGCTCGAGATCAATCATGATGGTCCCATAGTTTGTCGCACGCCGCCAACTCCGTACGCCTCCGCCGAAGCCCGGCGAAGGCCGCCTTGCGAGAGGATGGCACGGTAGCGAGGCTGCGCTGCGTATTCCAACGAAGCCGGCCATCGATTCCGATTTGAAGCCGGCCAGTCATTCCGATTTCATTCCGGCCGGTGTTCCGATTTGAAGCCGGCCATTTTTCGGACTGATCCTGGGTCTCGTTGATGTTTGGATTGGGTTTCGTTTCCGGTCAAGCTTGCGCTGTTTCAGACGCTCATGCTTTCCCCGGTGAGATCGATGCGATAGGCGTTGTGAACGAGGCGGTCCAGGATGGCATCGGCCAGGGTTGGGTTTGCAATGATCTCGTACCAGCGATCCAGAGGCAACTGGCTGGTGACGATTGTCGATCGGCGTTCGTAGCGGTCTTCAATGATCTCAAGCACATCACGCCGCTGGTCATCATTGAGTTTTTCCGGTCCCCAGTCATCGAGAATGAGAAGGTCGGTTTTGGCGAGTTGCTTGAGGATCCGGCCATAACGTCCGTCGCCTCTCGCGAGGGCAAGCGTTGCAAACAGCCGGGGAACGCGGTGATAGGCGACGGAGAAATCCTCTCGGCAAGCTTTGTGGCCAAGCGCACAGGCCAGCCAGCTCTTGCCGACGCCCGCCGGCCCGGTGATGAGAAGACTGTGATGCTTTCTGATCCGCCTTCAGCAAGCAAGCCGGCACGTTGCGGGCTTTCGTCCGCTACGTTGGGCGCGCTCAGCTCGATGCGCCCGCTACCCGGACGATGGCGCTGGACTTCGTCCTGTCGTTCAGCGGCGCCGCGAACAGCCGCGCAATTCGCCATGGCGTGCTTCGCCGGTTTTACGAGTATCTCGCCGTCTACGGCGCCCGGAGCGCAGAGCTTTCCCCAGATCCAGAGCGATTCCGCCTCCGCGCATTCTCAGCGAGGCCGAGTTGGCATCACTCATCGACGCATGCCGCCGCATCTCGCCGGGAATCCTTCTCAAGGGGCGGACAATGGCCACGCTGATCGGATTATTGGCGAGCTCGGGGCTGCGATAGGCGAAGTGGTCAGACTTGATCGTTCCGACGTTGATCTGGCCAACGGGATTCTCCTCATTCGGAAGACGAAGTTCCGCAAGGACCGGCTCGTTCCAGTTCACACGACGACCCAAGCTGCCCTTCGTCGCTACGTCCATGAGCGGGATGCCGCTTTTCCCATGCCCAAGGGCCAGGCCTTTTTCCTCAGTTCCCCGGGGCAACCGCCTCTCGGCGACCGGCCTGCAAAACGGCTTTGCCGAGGTCCGTAAACTCGCCGACATTGATGGCGGGCGGCGGCGCAACTGGACGCCGGCGGAGAAGGCGCGGATTGTTGCGGAAAGCGCGGAGCCGGGCGCCAACATCTCGGCTGTCGCGCGGCGCCAGCTCTGCAGTTTGTGCCAGTTACGATCGCGGGGCGAGGAGCGGCAGCTCGAGCATAGTGACGCACGGAAGAAGGAGGCGCCCAGGTCGACCGGTCGGATCGAGCTCGGAGATCGGTGAAAGCCGCCTCGTCCTGACGGGCTTAGTCGATCCGGCCGTCGTCTCCGCAGCCGCTTTCGCCTGCACCAGCCCAACGTGCCGTCGCCAGACCGAAAGAAGACCTCGATTGATCCCCCACCGCCGGGCGGTGATCACCTCGATCCGGCGATAGCGACCCTCTTCATGCCTGCCTTGATGACTGTCTTGATGACTGGCATCAGGGTCGTCCCACTCCATGCGCCTGCGCTCCTCGCAAATCAGGCGGCAAATCTCGCCAGTGTATAGCCCTCAGGCAAGATGGGGTGCTCGTGACGCTCACATCGCGTCGGCTCTGAACGATCTCGTCGAGAACATAACCGTCCTGGTCAACGGCACGCCAAAGCCAGTGCTTGCGGCCAGCCATGGAGACCACCACCTCGTCCAGATGCCAGACGTCCCCGTGCGACGGCCGCCGCCGACGGATTTGCTTCGCGTCGGCCGGTCCAAATTTCCGACCCCATCGGCGGATCGTTTCATACGAAACGACGATGCTGCGCTCCAGCAGCATTTCCTCGACAAGGCGGAGGCTCAGCGGGAACCGAAAGTACAGCCAGACCGCATGGGCGATGATCTGTTGCGGGAAGCGGTGACGTTTGTAGCTGATGGCGGAATTCTTCATCCCACTATCTCTACGCACCACTCACTGACAGTCGGTTTATGTGACAACTCCCTTACAGAACCAAATACGGCCGCCATACATGTAAGGCACACAATCAACAACCAAGATTGTCAAAAAACACGGCCTTCTGGAAAGGGCGTGACGTTGCCCCCAGTTTCTATCCAGGTTTGAGTTCGTTTCCGGCGTGGGTTGTGCCCTGCTGGGCGGGTGAAGCGACGGGCGCTGGCGCGGAGCCTTTGGCATAGCGCAGCGCGAGCGACCGTCGCGGATTGAAGGTGGTAGCGAACTCGGCCGGTGTCTGCCAGGCGAGTTGGGAGTGCGGCCGCGCAGTGTTGTAGTCGGCCCGCCAAAGGGCGATGGCTACGCGCGCCTGAGCCAGCGAGGTAAACAGCGTCTCGTTGAGCAGTTCTTCGCGCAGTCGGCCGTTAGAGTCTCGATGAAGCCATTATCCGGCATGTTGGTCTCGGTGCCATCGTTTGTTGGTCGTCAGGTTTCGTTAAGCTTGGCGCATCCGGGCCACGGGGCCCCGGGAGTCGCAAGTGCGGGCAGCCCGTCGTATGCAGATGAACTGCGAGTTCGCGCACATTATCTGGCCGCCCCTACGACTCGCCCGGATGCGCTGCGAGCGCGGATCCGTATTGTCGTGTTGCCCGCTGGGCTCCCTGTTCGTGACCAACGTTGGAGGGAACCGTGCGTATTATCGGCATGGACATACACCGCGTAGCCGCCGAGGTCGTGTCGTTGCTTGATGGCGAGATCGTCAAGCTCGGCCGCGTTCAAATGCTGCGCGATAAGCTCGAGGAGTTCGCCAGGAAGGAACTCACCCACGATGATCATGTGGTGATCGAGGCGACCGGCAATGCCGCGGCCGTCGCTGAAGTGCTGTCGCCCTACGTGGATCGGATCGTGATCGCCAATCCCAAGCAGGTGCACATGATCGCGCATGCGAAGGTGAAGATTGACACGATCGACGCCACTGTCCTTGCGAAGCTCTATGCTTCGGGCTTTCTGCCGGAGGTCTGGGTTCCGGATCCGGGGACCCTTGCCCTCCGAAGACAGGTCACCAGGCGCACACAGCTGGTTCGCCAGCGTTCGCGGCTGAAGAACCTGATCCAGTCAATCCTCCACGCCCACCTGATCCCGCCGTGTCCGCATGGGAACCTGGTCGGGATCAGCGGGCGCAAATGGCTGACGAGGCAAATATTGCCTGCGGATGAGCGCGCCGCCATCGAGCGCCACCTCGGCTTGATTAACCAGATCAACGAGGCGTTGACGGTGGTCGAGGCGGATATCGCGGTGCATGCCCTCCAGGATCCGACAATCCGCCGCCTGATGACGTTGCCCGGCATCGACGTCACGGTGGCTGCAAGCGTTGCCGCGGCAATCGGCGACATACGGCGCTTCAGCGATCCACAGAGGCTCGTCGCCTATCTTGGCCTCAATCCTAGCGTGCGGCAGTCCGGTGAGGGGCCAGCCTATCACGGCCGCATCACGAAGCAGGGCCGCGGCCATGCCCGGGGGATGCTGGTCGAGGCGGCATGGGCAGCAGTGCGATCGCCAGGACCTCTACGCGCCTTCTACAAGCGGATCGCCTCGCGCCGCGGGAAGCACATCGCGGCCGTCGCCACCGCGCGCAAGCTTGCAATGATCATCTGGCACATGCTGAGCAAGGATGCCGACTACATCTGGGCCCGGCCGGCCTTGCTCGCCCGCAAGTTCAGATCGGTCGAGCTGCGTGCCGGCCTCCCGACCAGCCATGCCAGGCGCGGCACCGCCTTCGACTACAACATCCCGGCCAAGCGCGCCGAAGAACGATCCCGAATCGAGAAGGCGGAAGCTGCCTATGCAGCAGCGACTTCCCGATGGCGAACGAGGCCGGAAAGGCCGAAGGCTGTGGAAAAAGATGCCGAATAAGAAGAAGGGGGCTATTNATCGAGAAGGCGGAAGCTGCCTATGCAGCAGCGACTTCCCGATGGCGAACGAGGCCGGAAAGGCCGAAGGCTGTGGAAAAAGATGCCGAATAAGAAGAAGGGGGCTATTCTACAACATCCGTCTGCATCGGCTTGCCGGGCGCAATGTAATGCCATTCGACGCTGCCCAGGCGAGGATGGCGTTCGAGGTGAACTCGCTGCCATAGCACCTACGGAATGAAGGAGCCGCGGCGACCGAGAGAGCGGTGCGCGCAGCTTTTCGCTGCAGGCGCGCACCGCTGTCGAGGCGGCCATGGCCAGTCAAAGTTTATCTAGAATGTGAATGTTCACAACCCATTCCGGAGAGACCGACCATGACCACTTCAGATTTTACACCCGCCGCCGCGGTGCTGGTAGCGATCGACATTGCCAAGGTGCGCAATGACAGAAGTGCTGATCGAAGCACCGGGCCACAAGCGCCGGCGTCGCCTTTTGGTCCTCAACACCCGTGTTGAGCACGACCATCTGATCGAAGTGCTGCAGGCGTACGGCCGCCCTGTGGTCTGCGCCTTTGAGGCGACCGGGAACTATCACCGGCCGATAGCATGGCGCCTGGCTGAAGCGGGTTTTGAGGTGCGGCTGGTGTCGTCGCTGGCGCTGGCCCGAACACGAGAAGCGTTGCACAACAGCTGGGACAAGAACGATCCAAAGGATGCCCAGGTGATGCTGCACATGCTCAGGATCCAGGCGACGCAGGTCTACCATGATCCGCTGCGCGCCGGCATCAACGACGTGCAGGAACTGTCGAAGACCCATGAAGCGATCGCCAGGGCCAAGACCGAGATCCAGCACCGTATCCTGACGCACTACCTGCCACTGTATTTTCCCGAGATCGATCGATTCCGGGGGAACAGCCGCAGCGACTGGTTCTTCGCCTTCCTCCATGCCTTTCCGACGCCAGCAAGCATCACGGCGCTGACAAAGGAGGAGTTTGTGACAGCAGCGTGGGATGTCGTCGGCCGCAAGGTCAGCAAGACACAGATTCTGATGGATATTTACGAGACGGCGCGCTCATCGACCGGACTGCCGCTGCCGCTTGATGCCCCTGCCATTCGCATGTTCCGGATGGTCATTGACGAAGCACGCGGCCTGATCCGGCAGCGCAATGAGATCGAAGCGCAGGCCGACGAGCTGTTGCGGCACAGCCAGGATTATCAGCTCCTGCGACAAATCCCGGGCATTGGACCGATCAACGCATTGACCATCATTGCCGAAGCCGGCGATCTTCGCCGTTTCGCTCATCAACGCCAGTTTGTAAAGTTCTGCGGGCTGGACCTCTCGACACAGCAGTCAGGCCAATATCGGGGCCAGACCCGCCTTTCCAAATTCGGCAATGCTCGGCTGCGCCGCACCCTGTGGATCGCCGGACAAGTCGCCATCCGCCAGCGGGAGAATGGCTTCCGTCATAAGTTCGAACGCTACATTGCGCGGGATCGCGACAATCCCGATCTACGCCGCAAGGCAATGACCGCTATTACCGCCAAGATGGCCCGCGTCGTGCACGCTGTCGTCAAAGGTGGTTCCGACTACCGGCCCTTCGTTGAAGGGCGGGTGCCAGGTGGAAGAACCTCTGTCAGCTAGGGCCGTGAGGGCACCGATTCGATGACCCTGTAGATAATGTTCGGGTCTTCCGCCTGGATCAGAAGCTCGTGTTGAGGACGGGAGGGCCGCCTTCGTGCGGACCCTGTGTTTGCTATGGACGAGACCTTTTCCCTTGCCGGTGGAAGCCGCCTGGTTCGACGACTTGACCAACGTCACGCAGCAAGGGCATGCTGACGAACAGAGAGACCTTGACTGCAGGCTCCATTTCGTTCCGCGCTTAGGGCGTTGTCGCTGACGATCATCCTCGGGCGGCCCCGCTCGGTGATGAGCCGGTCCAATTCGCGGGCAACCCGCATGCCCGAGAGAGACGTATCAACGATGAGTGCCAGG
>NZ_NPKI01000050.1 GCF_002284565.1 Mesorhizobium mediterraneum
AGTGCCTGGCACTCATCGTTGATACGTCTCTCTCGGGCATGCGGGTTGCCCGCGAATTGGACCGGCTCATCACCAGCGCGGCCGGCCCAGGATGATCGTCAGCGACAATGGCAGCGAGTTCACCTCGAACGCCATCCTCTCCTGGGCGGATCAGAACCGCGTCGAATGGCATTACATTGCGCCCGGCAAGCCGATGCAGAATGGCTTCATCGAGAGCTTCAACGGCCGACTGCGCGATGAACTGCTCAACGAGACGCTGTTCACCTCGCTGGCTCAGGCGCGCGTAGCCATCGCCCTGTGGCACGCCGACTACAACACCGCGCGACCGCACTCCCAAATCGCCTGGCAGACCCCGGCCAAGTTCGCCAGCACCTTCAATCCGCGACGGTCGCTCGCGCTGCGCTATGCCAAAGGCTCCGCGCCAGCGCCCGTCGCTTCACCCGCCCAGCAGGGCACAACCCACGCCGGAAACGAACTCAAAACTGCTGGGGCAACGTCAGTCCCATAGAGCCTTGATGGTTATCTCGGCCTTTGCTCGCAGCAGCGCCTTAGGTTGGGCGAAGGCGTTCTCAATCGGATTGAAGTCGGGACTGTAGGGCGGCAGGTAGAGCAGGCTCGCCTGCGGCCTCAATCGCGCCGCGCAGGGTTCTCCAGGCGGATGTCGCCAATGTCAAATTTGCTGGCATCCATGTCGCCCTCGCTTTCTGGTTCGAGATCGGAAAATTGCCGAATAATCAGCACATCAACCTGCGCCTGAAGGAGCTCACTGCCACTTTCGGCTGGCGGGGTGTGCCGCCCCACAAATAGAATATCAATTGTCGTGCCAACCGCACAAGCGAAGGCCAGAAAGCCAACATGTGTTCTGCGGCTTAATTAAGAGTCAGCCGATGTCGGCCGAACATCACCGTGTCTCGAAGTCGACTATCCGACAGCAGGTTGCGAAAGTTGGCGCGATGCGAAACAAACTGCTGAAGCGCTCAACTTTTATTGATCACGCGTGTTGGACGCGACGCACTCCCGTTCCAATCGGGCTGAGCGCAAATTCTCCCGGTTCACAAAACTGAGTCGCTGGAGTAGTGGGGGCGCAGAGAAATCTCCGGTCGCAGCCTTACCCGGTCAAAACAAGGATACCAATGATGAAGACTCTCGCCGTCTGCTCTGGCGGATTGGACTCCGTTTCCCTTGCTCACATGGTGGCAGCGGAGCACGAACTCACCGGCCTTCTATCTTTCGACTATGGCCAACGGCACAGGAAGGAATTGGGCTTCGCCGCTCTTTGCGCGCAGCGACTGAAGGTCCCGCACCAGATCATCGACATCGGCGAAATTGGCCGTGGCCTTTCCGGCTCAGCGCTGACTAGCAGTATCGACGTGCCGGACGGCCACTACGCCGAAGACACGATGAAGATTACGGTGGTGCCGAACCGCAATGCCATCATGTTGGCAATCGCCTTCGGTCTCGCCGCCGCCCACAGCGCCGAAGCGGTGGCGGCGGCCGTGCATGGTGGGGACCATTTCATCTATCCCGATTGCCGTCCGGCCTTCATTGAAGCTTTCCAGACAATGCAAGACCGCGCGCTCGACGGCTATGCGCAGATACGCCTCTATGCACCGTATGTGAATCTCGGAAAAGCTGACATTGTTGCGGATGGCGCAAGATACGGCACCCCGTTTGCTGAGACCTGGTCCTGTTACAAGGGCGGCGTGCGTCACTGCGGACGATGCGGGACCTGCGTCGAGCGGCGCGAAGCGTTCCATCTCGCCGGGCACTCTGATCCCACCGACTACGAGGACGCCGATTTCTGGCTTGAGGCGCTGCGCAGGAGGCGCGCGTAATGTTCCACATCAGCAAGGAATTCCACTTCTCGGCCTCGCATCAGCTCACCTCCTTGCCTCCCAACCATCAATGCGCGCGCCTGCACGGGCATAACTATGTCGTCGTAGTGGAGCTGTCGGCCAAGGAACTGGACGCCCACGGCTTCGTGCGTGACTATCACGATCTGGCGCCGCTCAAACGCTACATTGACGAGAGCTTCGACCATCGGCACCTCAACGACGTGCTGGGACATGAGAAGGTCACGGCGGAATGCCTGGCCAGACATTTCTATGAATGGTGCAAGGCACGTCTGCCGCAGACCGCGGCCGTGCGCGTTAGCGAAACACCGAAAACTTGGGCGGAATACCGTCCGTGACCGACATGCATCCCGCAATCCGTGTGAGCGAGATATTCGGGCCGACTATCCAGGGCGAGGGCGTGCTCATCGGCTTGCCGACGGTGTTCATCAGAACCGGCGGATGTGATTATCGCTGTTCATGGTGCGACAGCCTTCACGCGGTGGACAATCAGTATCGCCATGAATGGCTACCGATGCCGATCGATGCCGTGTGGCAAACCGTCCATGCGCTTTCCGGCGGCAGGCCGGTTATGGTCTCCTTGTCAGGCGGCAACCCGGCCATTCAGCCGTTCGGTCCCCTCATAGAACGAGGCCATCGCGAGGGCTATCGTTTTGCACTGGAAACGCAGGGTTCCGTGGTGAGGGAGTGGTTTGCGGATCTTGACGTGCTGACCCTTAGCCCAAAGCCGCCGTCCAGCGAGATGACGACCCGTTGGGCTGCGTTTGATGCATGCCTCGAAGCGGCGCAAGAGAAGCCGCAAATCGTGCTCAAGCTCGTCGTTTTCGACGAGAGTGACTATGCCTACGCCAAAGAAGTCGCGGCGAGATATCCGCACCTTCCGATCTATCTGCAACCCGGCAATCACACGCCGCCGCTCCCTGGCAGTGAAGACGCCTCTGTCGACTTGGACGGAATAATGATGCGAATGGAATGGCTTGTCGAAAGGGTGACTAGCGACAGGTGGTTCGAAGCCCGCGTGTTGCCGCAGCTGCACGTTCTGCTTTGGGGTAACAAGAGGGCGGTCTAGTCTGTGGCTTGCGTCGCACCGGAAGGCCGGGCTCCAACGGCTTGGCAGGCTCTCTTCGCGTGCCGAGTACAGCCGAGCTTTGTTCGCGTCAGCGGTCTCGCGATTGTGCGGCTGGAAACCGCCCGGACACCCCGCTGCCGGCGTGTGTCACCTTGACTCCGATGAGCTGTCGTCACGCAAAGTTGAAATCCGCAAGAACTGGCCTTCTCGCCCCACCTGCTCCGTCGCAAGCACGTCATCCCCTCATCCTTGTCCAGCTCTTATCGATGTATCTCATTGTCCGGCCTGACGCACGACTGTCAGCATGGGAATGCATCCATTGCGCAAATGCCTTCCATAAAGAAGATCGATTTCCTCATTGGCCCAACGTGAAATATAGCAACGTTTTCGTGGCGTCGTCGGCTGCGTCGGGAGTAGCGATGAAAACGTATTGGGGTCGCCTGCGTCTCCTTGGGCAGCGAGTGTAAAGTATAGCGATGCGGCCTCCGGCGCGAACGGCAGCCGCGCAGTGATCACGTTCGCCTGTGCCTTTGCGGCGGGGGTCAAGCGCTGGTCTGCTCAAATTTTTTATCGTTTAGCTGGTTGAAACTGCCCCCGTTGCGGGCTGCAGAAGCCGGCCAGCCGAGAAACGGCAGCCGCACTTATGAAAGCACGCCAAGGCATGCGGGCATCCGTCAGTAGGACAATAGTGGCCGCGCCGATTGGCCATCACGCGTCCATTAGGGCAGCCACCAACATCAGTTCGCAAGAGGAGCAAAAGCAATATGTATCGTCGTCACCTGATCAAAGGGTTGGTTGCGCTCGGCGCATGCCGGATTTGCGTTCAAGCCGCCCAAGCGACCAGTGCCCATTGGGGGTACACCGGTCCGGTCGGACCGGAGCACTGGGCTGATCTGGATAAGAAAAATTTCGTATGCTCTGCCGGCACGCAGCAATCGCCGATCAATATCAACAGCGCGGTCAAGGCGGATATCCCGCATATCGCCATCGGCTGGCACAAGGGCGGCGGCAATATGGTGAACAACGGCCACACCATTCAAATCAATATGCCACAAGGCAGCACGCTGACCCGCGGCGATCGTGTCTACGAACTGGTACAGTTCCATTTCCATGCGCCAAGCGAACATCACGTGGCGGGCAAGAGCTTCCCGATGGAGGTGCATTTCGTTCACAAGGACACGCAAAGTGGTACTCTGGGCGTGC
Source organism: Mesorhizobium mediterraneum (assembly GCF_002284565.1). Taxonomy (GTDB): domain Bacteria; phylum Pseudomonadota; class Alphaproteobacteria; order Rhizobiales; family Rhizobiaceae; genus Mesorhizobium; species Mesorhizobium mediterraneum. The sequence continues at coordinate 4,126 of NZ_NPKI01000050.1, forward strand.
TGGGCGTCTTTTTAACGCCCGGCGCGACAAATGCCAGCTTTGCTGCCCTTGCTGCGGCCTTTCCCGAACTGCCGAATGGAGAGGTGACGATCGACGAGGTGAATCCCAACTGGCTTCTGCCAGCCTCGCTTGGCTATTGGACTTATGAGGGCTCACTGACGACGCCGCCGTGCGCCGAAAACGTCGAGTGGATGGTGGCGATGGAACCGGTTGACGTTGATCCGGCAGACATCCAGCGATTTGCCTCACTCTACCCGTCGAACGCGCGCCCTATTCATTCACCCAATCGACGCTTCATCGTGCGCCAGAGTTGAGCGCCGCCCCAGCGGTTCCGCACGGTCCAACATTCTTGGCACAACTTGGCGCGAAGCCTCCTCTTCCGGTCTGGCGGTCTGACGGCGCTCCCCAAGCTGGCTAGTCTAAATGATAGGGATTCGGTGCCGGCACCACTCGTCCCAAAGACGTCGCGGCGAGGTTTGTCTGCAACCCGGCAATCACACGCCGCCCCGCCGTGGTAATGAAGACGTCTCTGTCGAGTCCGACGGAATATGATGCGCATGGAATAGCTGGTCGAAAAGGTGACCAGCGACAGGTGGTTCGAAGCCCGCGTCTTGCCGCAGCTGCACGTTCTACTCTGGGGTAACAAGAGGGCGGTGTATACCTTCTCCTAGCTTCGCCGCCAACTACTCGGTTTTCCGAATTGCTCTCTATATTCTTGAAGACGATGCGTTCGTTAAAGACATGTGCTGCGCACCTGGTGTAAAAGCTGCTCTCATCATGCAGAGGTCAAGCCAGTCGGGCTCATCCGAGGCTATGGCCGTGAGCACTGTTCAGTTCGGCAGAGAGGGCGCTTTTGTACACACTTTGCGATCGTGGCGGCCCCGTGGGCAGATCTGCAAGCTGCCGCGACACTAACCTCTCGAAGCCCGCCAGCCCGCCTTTCGTGCAGCTTCCTCTGAACAAAACCACCGCTCGCCCTTCAATAGGTTGATGCGTGTCTCCCAGTAAGATTCCTGTCCAAGAACGTGATAATCTTCTTGCCAGTGTTGTAGCTGATGTTGCCCTTGATGCCGCAGCCTACCGCGGCGGGACCAAACTCAATGGCAAGCAGGCCGGCTAGGATCGTGCAGCCAGTCGCGAGCCTCGCCCACAACGGGGTCTCACGCGCATGAGGGCGCCGGTCATGGGTTCGGCGTTTCATACGCGTATAACACGTATCTTTCTGAAAATATCAATGCTCTCGGCTAAGCTACTGAATTATTTGGCTTCCATATAGCGCGTCGGCGGAACCAACTTGTAGACGGGCTATGAAAGGTTAAGCGCGGATGTCTATCGGCCGCCGGCGTTCCCGCTCCGTAAGCCTGCCTGAACTACCCGCGCCGCGGTCAAGCCCCAGGCTCCTGCTCATCCAGCGACCGCCCGATCAATGGCAGGCTGGAAAGACAAGAGCCGATGTCTTCCGATGGTCTCGCCATCAGCTTTGGGCTAACTCCCCATTCTCCCGCTTCGAGCTCGACACACGGCGGTTTGGATGGCGCACGACAATCTGTGTCGGCTTTGTCGTGTCCGTGACAGACGCCTGAAAGGCCCGCTCGCGCGTTTTGCCGCCGTCTAAGCGGCTGGAATTTAATGACAAAGTTTCTTCTGGGATCGGCCGATCACGCTGGTACGCTTTTTGCGATGCTTGGTGTGAGGCGGCACGAGCTGCCTATCGGCACTTGTGTCGCGGGCAGTCGCGATGATTAGAACGAAGGAAGGAAAGCTATTATGTCAGGTCTGCGTCAGATCGCCTTTTACGGAAAAGGCGGCATCGGCAAGTCCACCACGTCCCAAAATACGCTCGCTGCCCTTGTCGACCTCGGGCAGAGAATCCTCATCGTAGGATGCGACCCCAAAGCCGATTCCACACGCTTGATCCTGAATTCGAAAGCTCAGGATACCGTCCTGGATCTCGCCGCACAGGAAGGTTCGGTGGAAGACCTCGAACTCCAGGACGTGCTCAAGGTGGGCTACAGAGGCATCAAGTGCGTGGAGTCCGGCGGCCCCGAGCCGGGTGTCGGTTGCGCCGGCCGCGGCGTCATCACCTCGATCAATTTCCTCGAGGAGAATGGCGCTTATGACGATGTCGATTATGTCTCCTATGACGTCCTCGGCGACGTGGTATGCGGCGGCTTCGCCATGCCGATCCGCGAAGGCAAGGCCCAGGAGATCTATATCGTCATGTCCGGCGAGATGATGGCGCTCTATGCCGCCAACAACATCGCCAAGGGCATCCTCAAATATGCCCATTCGGGCGGTGTGCGGCTGGGCGGGCTGATCTGCAATGAACGTCAAACCGACCGCGAACTCGATCTGGCCGAAGCACTGGCTGGCCGATTGAATTCCAAGCTCATCCACTTCGTGCCCCGCGACAACATCGTCCAACATGCCGAACTCAGGAAGATGTCGGTGATCCAGTACGCGCCGGACTCAAAGCAGGCAGGGGAATACCGCGCTCTGGCCGAGAAGATCCACGCCAATTCGGGCCAGGGTACGATCCCGACGCCGATCACCATGGAGGAGCTGGAGGAGATGCTGCTCGACTTCGGCATCATGAAGACCGACGAGCAGATGCTTGCCGAGCTTCACTCCAAGGAAGCGGCGAAGGCGGCGGTCCAGTAGTGACATTAGCGCTGCCATGAATCGGCGCGCCTTGCAGAGAACGGCGCCTATTCGTTGAGGCGTCACCCAACCTTGAAAGGGGGACTCATGAGCCGGGAATACGAGAATGACGGTGCTCTTCATGCGAAGCTTATCGAAGAGGTGCTGTCGCATTATCCCGACAAGGCGGCGAAGCGCCGCAAGAAGCACCTCAACGTCGCAAAGAGCGGCAACGAGGCTGGCGGGGAAAGCGAGGTCCTTTCCGAATGCGACGTCAAATCGAACATCAAGTCCATTCCCGGGGTGATGACGATTCGCGGCTGTGCATATGCTGGTTCGAAAGGCGTGGTGTGGGGGCCAGTCAAGGATATGGTCCATATCTCGCACGGCCCGGTCGGCTGCGGCCAATATTCTTGGTCGCAGCGCCGCAACTACTACGTCGGTACAACGGGCGTCGACACGTTCGGGACAATGCAGTTCACCTCCGATTTCCAGGAGAAGGACATCGTCTTCGGCGGCGACAAGAAGCTGGAACAGATCATTGACGAGATTGAAGTCTTGTTTCCGCTCAACAACGGCATCACCGTGCAGTCCGAATGCCCTATCGGCCTGATTGGCGATGACACCGAGGCCGTTTCTCGCAAAAAGACCAAGGAGTATGACAAGACGATCGTGCCGGTACGCTGCGAGGGCTTCCGCGGCGTCTCGCAGTCGCTTGGCCACCACATCGCCAATGATGCAATCCGGGATTGGGTCTTCGACAAAAAGGATGTCAAGTTCGAGGCCGGCCCCTACGACGTCAACGTCATCGGCGACTACAATATCGGCGGCGATGCCTGGGCCTCGCGCATACTGCTTGAGGAGATAGGGCTGCGCGTGGTTGGCAACTGGTCGGGTGACGCCACACTCGCAGAGATCGAGCGCGCCCCGAAGGCTAAGCTCAATCTTATCCACTGCTACCGGTCGATGAATTACATCTGTCGGCATATGGAGGAAAAGTATGGCGTCGCCTGGATGGAGTACAATTTCTTCGGTCCCTCCCAGATCGAAGCCTCTCTGCGCAACATAGCCAAGCATTTTGGGCCGGAAATCGAGGAGAAGACCGAAAAGGTCATTGCCAAGTACAGGCCGCTTGTTGATGCGGTCATCGCCAAGTACCTGTCGCGCCTGGAAGGAAATACCGTGATGCTCTATGTCGGCGGCCTGCGCCCCCGCCACGTCGTCACGGCCTACGAGGACCTCGGCATGGTCATCGTGGGCACCGGCTATGAATTCGCCCACAGCGACGACTATCAGCGCACCGGCCACTACGTGAAGAACGGCACGCTGATCTACGATGACGTGACCGGCTATGAGTTGGAGAAATTCATCGAAGGGATTCGCCCAAATCTGGTCGGCTCGGGAATCAAAGAAAAATACCCGGTGCAGAAGATGGGCATACCGTTCCGCCAGATGCATTCCTGGGATTATTCAGGCCCGTATCACGGCTACGATGGCTTTGCCATTTTCGCACGTGATGTGGATCTCGCCATTAACAACCCGGTCTGGGACCTATTCCACGCGCCTTGGAAAAGAAGCCGGGGCGATGAGCGGGCGATGGCTGCCGAATAAACATTTGCTTCAGCCCCAGTCTCCCACTGAGACGGTGAACTCCCGCGGCCTCTGATCCGCCGGAGCCTGGAACGTCTTGACGTCCTGAGCTGCCGTCCCGCGCAGCCAGATGCAAAAGAGGTAATCATCATGCCGCAGTCGGCTGAAAAAATTCTCGATCACGCTCCCCTGTTCCGCGAGCCGGAATACAGAAAGATGCTCGCTGAGAAGAAGCTAAACTTCGAATGTCCGCACCCCGATGAAATCGTTTCCGATCAGCGCGATTTCACCCAGACGTGGGAATACCGCGAAAAGAACCTCGCCCGCAAAGCGCTTGTCGTGAACCCGGCCAAGGCCTGCCAGCCGCTGGGTGCGGTATTCGCTGCCGCCGGCTTCGAGCGAACCATGTCCTTCGTCCACGGCAGCCAAGGTTGCGTCGCCTATTACCGCTCGCACCTGTCGCGCCATTTCAAGGAGCCTGCCGCGGCGGTCTCCTCCTCAATGACCGAGGATGCGGCGGTGTTTGGCGGCCTGAAGAACATGGTCGACGGGCTCGCCAACACCTACCAGCTCTACGACCCCAAGATGATTGCCGTGTCGACGACCTGTATGGCAGAGGTCATTGGCGACGACCTGCACAGCTTCATCCAGAACGCCAAGGACGAAGATTCAGTCCCGCGCGACTTCGACGTGCCCTTTGCCCACACCCCGGCCTTCGTTGGCAGTCATGTCGACGGCTATGACAACATGGTCAAAGGCATTTTGGAGCACTTCTGGAAAGGTCAGGAGCGTACGCAAATCGAAGGAACCATCAACATCATTCCGGGCTTCGACGGCTTCTGCGTCGGCAACAACCGGGAGCTCAAGCGCCTGCTCGATGTAATGGGCGTGTCCTATACATTGATCCAGGATGCCTCTGACCAGTTCGATACGCCTTCGGACGGTGAATACCGCATGTATGACGGGGGCACGAAGATCAACGAGGTGAAGAAGGCCCTCAACGCCGAGGCAACGCTTTCGCTGCAGCATCACAACACCCGAAAGACACTGGGCTATTGCGAGGAGGTCGGGCAGGCGACGGCCTCGTTCCACTATCCGCTCGGCGTTCAGGCGACGGACGAATTCCTGATGGAGGTCGCGGCGATTTCCGGCAAGGAGATTCCCGAGGCAATTCGCCTCGAGCGCGGCCGACTGGTAGACGCCATGGCGGACAGCCAATCCTGGTTGCATGGTAAGAAATACGCCATCTACGGTGATCCCGACTTCGTTCACGCAATGGCCCGCTTTGTCATGGAGACCGGCGGCGAGCCAACCCATTGCCTCGCCACCAATGGCACCTCGGCATGGGAAGCCGATTTGAAGAAGCTGCTAGCATCCTCGCCTTTCGGCAAGGCTGCCCAGGTTTGGGCGGGCAAGGACCTGTGGGCGCTGCGCTCACTGCTCTTTACCGAGCCGGTGGACCTTTTGATCGGCAATTCCTACGGCAAGTACCTGGAGCGCGACACCGGAACACCGCTGATCCGGCTGATGTTTCCGATCTTCGATCGGCACCATCATCACCGCTTTGCGCTCTTTGGCTACCAGGGAGCGTTGCGCGTGCTGACGACGATCCTCGACAAGATCTTCGACAAACTCGATCGCGAGACGAGCGAGACGGGTGTGACGGATTATTCCTATGACCTCACGCGCTAAGAGCTGTGGCCGGCTTTTCGCCGAGGCCATTCCTTGCCCAATGGACTGGGGAGGCTGAGCAATGTCCTCCCTCAGCGCCAAAATCAAGGACGCCTTCGATGAGCCCGCCTGCGATAAGAACCGTGGCAAAGATGCCAAGGCGCGCAAGGAGGGCTGCTCGAAGTCGCTGACACCAGGGGCGGCAGCCGGCGGCTGCGCCTTTGACGGAGCCAAGATCGTCCTGCAGCCGATCACCGACGTTGCGCATCTGGTCCATGCGCCGCTCGCCTGCGAGGGCAATTCTTGGGACAACCGTGGTGCGGTTTCGTCAGGGCCGACCTTGTGGCGGACAAGCTTCACGACCGACCTCACCGAACTCGACCTTGTGATGGGGCAGGGCGAGCGGAAACTCTTCAAGGCGATCCGCGAGATCAAGCACACATACGCGCCGCCGGCGATCTTCGTCTACTCGACTTGCGTAACGGCGCTGATCGGTGACGACATCGAGGCCGTGTGCAAACGCGCCACGGAAAAGTTCGGTTTGGCCGTGGTGCCGATCAATGCGCCTGGCCTGGCAGGCTCCAAGAACCTCGGCAATAAGCTCGCCGCCGAGGCGTTGCTCGATCATGTCATCGGCACGGTCGAACCCGACGACCCCGGACCCTACGACATCAACATCCTTGGCGAATTCAACCTCTCGGGCGAATTCTGGCTTGTAAAGCCGCTCCTCGATCGGCTCGGGATCCGGGTGCGCGCCTGCATTCCCGGCGATGCGCGTTACCGCGACATTGCTTCCGCGCACCGCGCCCGGGCGGCAATGATGGTGTGCTCGACCGCGCTGATCAGTCTTGCCCGCAAGATGGAGGAGCGCTGGGACATCCCGTTCTTCGAGGGCTCCTTCTATGGCATCTCCGACACATCGCAAGCTCTTCGAAACCTTGTCAGGCTGCTGGTGAGGAAGGGCGCCGATCCGGAGATCCTCGAGCGCACAGAGACGCTGATCGCGCAGCAGGAGGCGATCGCGTGGAAGAAACTCGAATCCTACCGGCAAAGGCTCCAAGGCAAGCGCGTGCTGCTCAACACAGGCGGTGTGAAGTCCTGGTCGGTTGTCCATGCGCTGATGGAGATCGGAATCGAGATCGTCGGCACCTCGATCAAGAAATCTACGGTGCAGGACAAGGAGCGCATCAAACAAGTTCTCAAGCACGACAAGCACATGTTCGAATCCATGGCTGCGAGCGAGCTGTACGCCATGCTCTCTGAACACAGGGCCGATATCATGCTGTCGGGCGGTCGCACGCAATTCATTGCGCTCAAGGCCAAGACGCCCTGGCTCGATATCAACCAGGAGCGCCAGCATCCTTATGCCGGCTATGACGGCATGGTGGAACTCGTACGCCAGATCGACCTCGCCATTCACAATCCGATCTGGTCTCAGGTGCGCCAGCCGGCCCCGTGGGATTGCCAGCCTGAGCTGATAGGCGAATTGCCGTGCACGAGGAACGAGACCGCGTACCTGTTTGATGAATTCGCCTGCGCGACGGCACACGAGTGTTGAGGCGACCGATGGCCCGCATCCTTCCCCAGAGCAAATCGGCGGCAGTCAACCCGCTGAAGTCGTCGCAGCCGCTGGGTGCCGCCTTTGCCTTTCTTGGCGTCGACGGTGCGATGCCGCTGTTCCACGGCAGCCAAGGCTGCACAAGCTTTGCGCTCGTTCTCCTCGTGCGGCACTTCAAAGAAGCGATTCCCTTGCAGACTACGGCGATGGATGAGGTGGCGACCATCCTCGGCGCAGCCGACCATCTGGAAGAGGCGATCCTCAACCTCAAGAACCGCACGAAGCCAACGCTGATCGGGGTGTGCACGACCGCGCTGGTGGAGACGCGTGGCGAAGATTGCGCGGGTGATATTGCCAACATCATGCGGAAGCACACGCAACAGCTTGCGGGTACGGAGGTCGTGCTGGCCAACACGCCGGATTTTGACGGCGCGATCGAAGAGGGCTGGGCCAAGGCAGTCACCGCAATGATCGAAGGGATTACGCGCTCGGGCGAACGGGCGCGGCACCCGAAGAAGATCGCAATCCTGCCCGGATGCAACCTCTCTGTCGCCGACATCGAGCATATGCGGGACATGGTTGAAAGCTTTGGGCTCAAGCCGGTTATTCTGCCCGACATTTCAGGCTCGCTCGACGGTACGGTTCCTGACCGCTGGGTAGCGACCACATACGGCGGCACCAGCGTCGAAGACATTCGCGAGTTGGGTACGGCCATGCGATGCATCGCCATCGGTGAGCACATGCGCCGCCCGGCGAAAGCGCTGCTCGGGTTGACCGGCGTGCCTTACGTGTTGTTCCAGTCACTGACTGGGCTGCAGGACACGGACCGCTTCGTGTCGCTGCTGTCTTCGATTTCGGGCGCGGCGGTACCGGCCCGCGTGCGCCGGCGCCGGGCGCAATTGCAGGACGCGATGCTCGACGGACATTTCCATTTCGGCGGCAAGAAAATTGCCATCGCTGCCGAACCAGACCAGCTGTTCCAACTTGCAACCTTCTTTGCTGGTCTCGGCTCCGAGATAGCCGCGGCCGTCACAACGACCGACAGGTCTAAAATTCTCAAGAAAGTCCCGGCGGTTTCGGTTCAGATCGGCGATCTCGGCGATCTGGAAAGTCTTGCCGTCGGTGCTGACCTGCTTGTCACGCATTCGCACGGGCGCCAAGCATCGGAGCGGCTCGGAATTCCGCTCATGCGCATCGGGTTCCCGGTCTTCGATCGACTAGGCAGCCAGCACAAGCTCGCAATTCTCTATCAGGGCACCCGCGACATGATCTTCGAGGTCGCCAGCATCTTCCAGGCCAACCAACACGCGCCCACTCCTGAGGCGCTTGATCCACTCCGTAATCGAGAAATATCACGATGAACGCTGTTCGCCGCCTCTCGCTGGTCAGTAATGAGGTTTTCGCCCCGATGCCTGAACGACGTAAGGGCGCATTGCGCGTTGCGATCGCCACTCAGGACATGCAGGACCTCAATGCCCATTTCGGGTCGGCCAGGCGCTTTGCTGTCTACGACGTGACGCGCGAGGAATGGAATCTCGTAGAAGCCGTGGCCTTCGATGACGTGTCCGATGAAAGCGGGGAGCATCGGGCCGAGCGCGATGATCGCATCACGCCAAAGGTGGATGCGCTCAAGGGCTGTCAGATCCTGTTTTGTCTGGCAATTGGCGGCCCTTCGGCAGCCAAGCTTGTCGCGGCAAAAATCCACCCGATCAAAGTGGCGGAGCCCGAATCGATCCCACAGGTGCTCTTGCGCACGCAGATGATGCTCAGGACGTGTCCTCCGCCTTGGCTGCGCAAGGTGCTGGCGCGAGCGGGCATTGCCGAAAAGAAACCGTCCTTCGAGGACGAGGACTGAAAAGAGGAGGACGCCAATGCCTGACCCCGCAATCCCCCCAGCTGTCGCCGAAGACGAGGCGGCTCTTTGCACCCCGTTCGTCAAATGCCTCGTGCGGCTGATCCGTTCTCAGGATTCCTATGGCTCGTGGGAACGCAAAGCGGACGCTGAGCTGCTGGGCGACTTCATCATTACCAAGGAACAGCGCCGAGGGATCCCAATCATCGGAGATCCCGATCCCGACGTGCTGTGGAGGCTCGACAAGTACTACGCCGCCATCGGGCTTGCGATCGAGGAGCGCTGCGGCCTTATGGCATCGCCGATGATCCAGGTGAGCCATGAGGGTTTTGGTCGGGTGCTTTTCACGACCGGACGGCTGGTCGTTTTGTCCAAAACGCTGCGCGATGTCCACCGGTTTGGCTTCGAGACGCTCCTGAAGCTCGCCACGGCCGGTACGAAGCTGGTCGACGATGCGATTTCAGTCATCGAAACCTTTCCCCACGTGGCGCTGGCATGATGGGCGCGATTTTCGAGAAAGGCCATCATGACGGACCCGAGAAACTATGTTGGCCAGTTCCCTCGATCCAGGGACTCGAGGCCGACCAGGTTGTTGGGGTATCGCCGATGAAGAAGCCGCTGGTCCTGATCTGCTCGCAAGATGCCGAGTTCTATCTGCTCTACAGCCACATACTGGAGGTTGACGGTTTCAGCAGTGAGACGGCAGACGGCGCGAAGGCTGCGCTGGCCTTGGCCGAACAACGGGAGCTTCAGGCCGTAGTGCTGGATTGCGACCCAGCCAGCATAAACGGGTCCGCAATTTGCGCCCACCTCAAGCGGGAACCGCGCACCACCGACCTGCCTATCATCGCCCTGATCGCGCCTGGCGCCGAGCACCAGCACCTCGATCTCTTGAAGGCAGGCGTTGAGAGCTTTGTGCGGCCGGTGGCTCCGGCCAAGCTGCTCGACTGCCTGCGGGCGAGGCTCGGGCTGACCAAGCGTGGTCCGAACGGGGTTGAAAACGACAGTTGGATTTGTTGTGGAGGCCTGGAGATGAAGCTCGATGCCCATCGGGTTCGCGGTAATGGCCACGACATCCATCTCGGACGGATCGATTTCAACGTGCTGCGGCTTATGATTGAGGCCCCGGGCAAGGTCTTCAGCCGGGACGAGCTTATCGGGGCGGCCTGGCTGCCCAACATTCATGTCGGTGCACGCACCGTCGATGTCCATATCAGCCGAATCAGGAGGGCGCTGAAAACGGCCTTGCCCGGCAGCGTCATTCGCACCGTCAGGTCGGCCGGCTACTCGCTCGAGAAGCCGGACGACTGAAATCGGTGATCGAACGTGGTGCCGCTCTCTCTTCCTCCTGAGAGCGGTGTTGCCGCTTTGAGGCGCTCCTAACGAAGACCAGGAGAAGCAGGCAAATGGAATTTAAAAGCATATTCAGTGTGACGGGTGCTGATCATTCTGATGAGGACCTCACAACAGCTGCCGGACTGTGTGCCGAGGTCGGCGCGCACCTATCGGTACTCATTATACCGCCTCCATTGCTCTTGATGTCGTCTCCGCCCCCCGAATGGAATACAGGACGTGCACAGGCAATTGCAGTACCGAACTATCGATTTCAGCAAATCGAGAAATTTTCACAGGACGTGACCAGAATGGAAAGACGGTCCGCGGATATCCTCAAAAGGCTGAAAGCTATGTCGCTTTCCTGTGACGTTGACACCGACTATTGCGATCCGGCTAGCCTCGGTGAAGTGGCACGACAGCGGGCGCTCTGCGCTGACCTGACGATCGTTGGAGGAGACCTCCTCAACGATGAGACTCTCGGACCTCCTGTTGTCAACGGCTGCTTGTTCGATAGCGGAAAGCCGGTGCTCATCGTGCCGAAGGGCGTTAAGGCGACGCTGTCGCCTCGACGCGTGCTGGTCGGCTGGGATTCGCGTGTAGAGGCCTCGCGTGCGGTTCGGGAAGCTCTTAGTATCCTATCCGCTGCCAAGGAAGTCTGTGTCGCTATGGTCGATCCAAAGGCGCAAAACAACGGGAAAGGCGCGCAGTCTGGAGCTGACATCGCTGCCTATCTTACTCGGCACGGTGCTCGGGTCTCCGTTGACCTGCTTAAGAGCGCCGGCAAATCGGCGGGCACAGTGCTGACCCAGCACGCGAACGACATCTGTGCTGACATGATGGTCATGGGTGCTTATGGCAGCCGTGGGCTGCGTGAGCGGATTTTCGGCGGTCCGCCGAGCTGGAGCTTTGGGAAGACCACATTGCCGCTGTTTTTGGCTCGCTGATCAGCTCCGTAGGAACACCGATCAGGTCGTAGGACCGCCAACCAGTCCGAAGTCGTCGTCGGTTACCGGTCGGATTGCGGAGACATGGCTGGATCCGCGAACATCTTGCGATGCTTGTCAGAGCCAAACCGGACGCCTCGACTGCTTCACGACGCTCTCGTGAACCAACTCGTGCGAGATCGTCCGCAACGGGCAGTAAAGACGAACGGCTGCAGCAGACCGCAGCCAAGCCACAGGGCGGGTGTACCAGGAGACCCCGCCTCGTGCGCGAACCCTGTTGGAAGGCCCCTTATCAGTACCCGGACGCGCGTCAAATCGGCGGCTGTCCCTGTCAGCCTGCGGTGTGCAAGGGCCGCTGCCGCGGAGCTTCCCCTGCCCGATCGTCGGGCGTGCGACAATGTCGGATTCCAGACGAGCTGGAACTGCGCGAACTCGTTGGTTTGACAGGTCTTTATCCGGCACGCCGCATGCATGGGAGTCTCAGAAAGCATTAAGAGCCGTTATCCATGGTTACGCCCTTCGAAAGAAAGAGCCGCTTCCGTCGTGGCAGGGAAACAGCCATTCCTGGGGTGGAGGCCGGCGCTAGAAGCCGCCGTAAGATCCGGAAGAGCCGCGCGACAGCATCACACACTTTCCTTCTGCTCTTGGGTTCGGATCACGCCGCGCCGCTGTCGATGCCGCCGACATTGAGCCCAAGACCTGGAAGGCGGCACACGCTTTTGCTGTCCTCTCAGTCGGGACCGCGGCTCAAGCATGCTTGTGAGGTTCGCATTGCTCAATGCCCGGCGATCGACGTCAACATGCCGCTGAGTTGGAAAACACTCCTAGAGGAGTAAGGATAAGTGGACCTCTTTTGTATTGGTGTGGGTGCTGGACCATCTAATTTGAGCCTTGCGTGTCAGATACAGGAAGAGATTGCGCAAGGGGCACTGTTCCTGGACCGGGAGGTCGATTTCCGAGGACATCCAGGCAGCGCTTTCGATTGCGCGGAGCTCCAGGTCGGCCACTTCCAGGATCTGGTTACTCTGGTCAATCCGCGATCAGCCTACACATTCGTAAACTACCTCCACGAGAACGGGCGTCTTTACAATTTCCTCAATGCGCAATTTCACGGGGTGCTTAGAGCCGAGTTCGCCCAATATCTCAACTGGGCGTTCCAGAAGAATCCGCTTGTCCGTGGCGGCGAGGCCGTTCGCGAAATCCGCTTTGACGGCGAGTTTCGCGTGCGGACGGACAACGCGGTCCTTGATGCAAGAAACCTCGTCATCGACATAGGCAAGCAGGCGCAAATTCCGCCTCAGTTTCATGGCTGGACTGGACCCAACCTGTTCCACTCATCTGAGTTGGCCCACATCAATCCTGAGGTGCAAAAAAAGCATGTCTGCGTTGTTGGCGGCGGACAGTCGGGAGCCGAGCTGCTACTGCACCTTGTCGGCCGGCCGAAAGAACGGCGGCCCGCGGCGATCACATGGGTCTTGACGCGCGAGATGCCTTTCGACGACCACGCGTTCACAAACGGGCTGTTCACGCCATGCTTCTCGGATCGTTTTGCTGCGATGAGCGAGGTGCATCGACAGCTGTTCCTGCGGCGTTTCGCGCTTGCCTCCGAGGGCATTTCAGAAAGCAAGTTGCGCGCGGTCTATCAGGCGCTCTACCACCACGCCTTTCTCGAGCCACACCAATGCGAGATCACATTGCGGCCAAGTTGCAACGTGTCGCGCTGCATCAATGCCGGAGCAGGGCACAGGCTCACGCTGCAACGCGGCTTGGACAACATCGGAGAAGTAACCGCCGATATCGTCATCCTGGCCACCGGGTACGAGAAACCGCTGCCGGGTTTCCTAGAACCGATCGCAGATCGCCTCGAACAGATCGGCAATGAGCTCGCCATCGGCGAGGATTTTTCGGTGTACTGGGACGGACCGCGAGACCGACGCCTTTTCGTTCAGAACGCCTGCCTTGGACAGCGCGGGCTGGCTGATCCGAACTTTGGGCTGCTGGCCTGGCGAGCGCGCCGCATCCTTGACAGCCTTCTGCGGCGCGCGCCATGCGCCAATCCCGAGCATCTAGGGTTCATCAACCGTCCCTTGACGGAGTGCTGGCCCGACCTCGGAGTCGAACAAATGGGCAGCGGGATATGATTCGTCGATATTGATGATCGGCGGTGGCATTCAGGAAAGATTTCCGCCTCTGGCGGCAAAAGCGGGACGAGCAATATTCCTACGGCGTCAGATCGCTCTGCTCGCGCTTGAGCAAGGTAGCGTCGCGCGACTCCTGCTTGGCGTGAAACAGCAAAGGGCATTCAATCACGATGCAGCTTTACGTGCTGTCGGCTCAACGCCACGTGGATCGAGCCCAACGCCGCCGTTGGCAACCGCGACGCGAATTATGACGCCGGGCCACATGCGGCGGTGGCTGCAAGGGTACCGAGCCTCTCCCGCACTTTCGACACCATCGCCGAAGTGCGACTACTCCAGGACGCCGAAGCCGGTCTTATCGCCAGCGGGCCAGCCAAACTCTCACCTTCCTAAACGGCAGCCGCTAAGGTGAGCCGTCGAAAGCCGACATTCAGGTTAACGTCAGCTGGCCATGTTAGGGCTCGCTTATTCAAGGCGGTACCGGCGCTTGCCGAAGCTAAGAAGGGTTGGCATGCCCTTTGCCGTGCTTGATGTGCGGCAACACGGTGAGAGCTTCGCTGAAGCAAGCGAGAGGGAGCAATGCCCTCGAGACCGTGTCCGATTTTGACTGGAAAATATTCCGCGACAAAAGAGACGAAAGGTGTGGAATGACTTTGGACACCAAGATGGAACTGCGTATGGGGTCCCCGGCTCCTGCGCTGAAAGTGGAGAACTGGCTGCGTGGCGAGCCCCTCACGAGCCTTCGGCCCGGCAAGGTCTACCTCGTTGAATTTTGGGCGACTTGGTGCCGACCATGTGTCCACGCCATGCCCCATTTGATTGAACTGCAGGAGAAATATAAAGACAGCGGATTTGAGATTATCGGAGTCGCAGCTTGCGAAAAGGCTGCAACCGCGGACGAAGCGCGGACCAACGTGGATGCCTGGCTGACCGAGAAGTTCCCGAATCTGAATTATCGGACAGCGTTCGATTGCACTGGCGAAATGAAAAAGCTCTGGCTGGAACCCAGCTCTTCGTTCGGGATTCCCACCTCGTTCGTGGTCGACCGCGACGGCCACATCGCTTATATCGGCCACCCGGCACCTCTCGATGACGTTTTGCCGAAAGTCCTTAACGGCAGCTGGCGCAGCAGCTATGAAGCGAAAGCCGTCGATGCAAAGCGAATCTCGCGTGTGCGCGAATCGTCGCTGAGTCAGCCGATATACGCCAAACTTGGGCCGGCGATGCAGGACGAGGATTGGGCAGCGGCACTATTGGCCATCGAAGAAGGCCTCGCCGTGATGCCAGACTCTTTTGATTTTCGGCGGGTTCATGCGGATATTCTGCTTCACAAGCTGCGCGACATCAAAACCGGCTTGCCGCTTATGCGCGAATTGGTCGAGGACGCGATCAACAAAAAGTTCGAAGCGATGTCTTGGGTGGTGATGGCGCTGAACCAACTCTTCCATCCCACGATCGACAACTCCCATCTTCCGCATGATGATCGCTTTGCGATGGGCAAGGAGCTCTCCGAACAGATCCTGGAACTTAATCCTCCGCAAGGCGATGGAGACTTTAAATTCGGGTGTTACTTTCCGGTCGCTCAGTATTATTACGAGAGCGGCAACAAGGACCGGGCGATCGAGTTGATCGAGGTGGCAATCAAATCGCTGGACCATTCGGAGCCAGTGCCGGACCAAACCAAACAGCGCTACCTCACCTCGTTGCTCCAAGCCCTGGCCAACTACACGGGTGAGCCTGCCTGTCACGCGGGTCTCTGTGTGGCTCCGCAAAACAAGACTTCCGAAACTCAAAACGCTGTCACTTCCTGAGCAAGGATCGCGAAGGGCATGACAATTGGAATTGAACACCGGCAAATCCGCCCGCCCAGGCGCACTTCGCAGCAATAACGTCGATGCCGCAAAAGTGCGCGGCTTGCGGCAGGTGGAATTTCCATTGCGTTTACCTCGGGTCGAACCGCGGCGCAGGCGTTCGCGCCGCGGTGAAAGGTCTCGCACTGGTGGACGTGCTCGAGGTCGGCCACGGGACACTGTTGCGTGGGATCGGCTCGCCCAAGCCATTCCCCGCCCACGCAAGCGCCCGAACCACACATCGCAGAAAAAGAGATCGTCCTTCAAGAGGAGTACTGAAATTGGGGAAAAGCGAAATTCCTCATGAACCGGTTGGCCCTGCTGTCCACAAGGACGACGAGGCCCTTGCTTCCCCGTTCGTCAAATGCCTCCTGCGGCTCATTCGTACTCAGGATTCCTTCGGCTTATGGGAAGGCCATTCGGATGCCGAGCTGCTGGCCGAGTTCATCATCACCAAGCAACAGCAACGTGCGATACCCTTTGGCGGCGAACCCGATCCTGACGCGCTGTGGAGGCTCGACATGTTTTACACCGCCGTGGCGCTTGCGATCGAGGAGCGCTCCGGCGTGTCGACGTCGCCGACAATAGAAATGAAACCCGTGGGGGCTTCCGGCGGTTGGGCGTTCTGTCGAGACGTCCACCGGTTCGGCTTCGAGACTTTCCGCAAACTTGCTGAGGCCGGTACGAAACTGGTCGACGATGCGACTGCAGCCATTGAAGCCTAGCCCGAGATGGAGCGCATCAAGAAACCATTGTTCCAGGAAGGATCTATGTCAGACCTAGATAGGATGAGGAAAAAAGTCTGAAAGCTCCAGTTGCGTGCAGCTATTGCCAAGATGGCATTGCAGGACCTCGTCGAGGGTCTGCCGGGCAAGTGGGCCGACATACAGGAAGTCGCCTAGAAAACCCAAGCCGTTTATGCCGAGTTGGATGTTGCCAAGAGAGAACTCGCTTCAATGAAGAATTTAGGATGATGCGCACATTCACCACCCGTGACGGCTCCATTTGGATGCCGTCGTACCTGACCTCCATCGATAGCAAGACCTGCATCGGCTGCTGCCGTTGTTTCAAGGTCTGCTCGCGCGATGTCATGCATCTTCACGGCGTTGATGATGCGGGTGAAATCCTCGGCCCCTGCGATGACGAGGACGACGATTTCGACGGCAAGCTCAATCGCATGATCATGGTTGTCGATGATGCCGGCCGCTGCATCGGCTGCGGAGCCTGCGGCCGCGTCTGCCCCAAGAACTGCCAGACGCATGTTGCGGCCGACGAGCTCGCAACATGATCTGGCGAAAACCAGGGGAGCGGCGTGCACTTCATCTTTTTGTCGGCTCGTGGGGCTGGTCCTGTGCAGCAATGCGTCGATGGTTTACTTCGCTTTGGATTCGCTCCGTGTGGCAGTCGTCACGACGCTGGCCTGTTCGCTGCTGCTTCAGGCCGGCTCCTTCGGCCGCGTGCTCTTTCTGATCTGGCAGTCCTCTAGCCGCGCTCGTGGAACTCGCCACAGGGGCCAGCATGCCGATGGTTACAGGAAAGCTCGGGTACCAGTCGTCTGACTCTGATCAACTGCGGAATGCAATTTTCAGCTGTGTCCCGGCTTGGTCGAATGCCCAGCATATGCTGCTGCTTTGATGCGCGGATGACAGGATCAGTGCTCAGACCCACACCAGTTTTGGTCACCCTCTGATGACTGAGCTGATCGTATAGGGAATCTGTGTTCGGCTAACACGCGACCACATTCGGTTTGTCCTTAGGCCGGGAGATGCGGGTGGTTGGTCGATTAGGCACATAAGAGTCATTGCAGCACGCTGGATGCGGTGTGCTTGTCGCAATGACAAACTCGGTGCTGCACTACCGGACTTCTGCACCCGCTTCGAAAGACGGGTGTCTTTGATCACACATACCCCTGGGCTGACCGGTGCGCAGCCGGTTCAGGTACTTTTTTGCTGGAGATAGCATGCTGGAAAAATTCGAACGTTATCCGCTCACCTTTGGACCCACGCCGATCGAGAGGCTCGACCGCCTCGGCAAGCATCTGGGCGACAAGGTGGAAATCTACGTCAAACGCGAGGACTGCAACTCCGGTCTCGCGTTCGGCGGAAACAAGCTGCGCAAGCTCGAATACATTGTGCCCGACGCGATCGCGTCAGATGCCGATACGCTCGTCACAATCGGTGGCGTGCAGTCCAACCATACGCGCATGGTCGCTGCGGTCGCCGCCAAGATCGGCATGAAATGCCTCCTGGTCCAGGAGAGCTGGGTCCCACATGATGATGCTGTCTACGACCGGGTCGGCAATATCCTCTTGAGCCGCATCATGGGGGCAGAGGTGCGCCTGGTTGACGAGGGCTTTGACATCGGCATCCGCCGCAGCTGGGAAAAGGCACTTTATGAAGTCAAGGCAAGGGGCGGCAGGCCATATGCGATACCTGCCGGCGCCTCTGTCCACAAATACGGCGGCCTGGGCTATGTGGGGTTCGCTGAGGAGGTGCGTGCCCAGGAAGAGCAGCTTGGGTTTGCCTTCGACTATATCGTCGTCTGTACGGTGACTGGTTCAACCCACGGCGGCATGCTCGTCGGGTTCGCCAAGGATGGTCGACAGCGCAACGTGATCGGTATCGATGCCTCCGCCATGCCCGCCAAGACCAAGGCGCAGGTGCTTGGCATCGCCCAAAATACAGCGAAGCTCGTCCACCTCGGAGCGGAAATTGTCGAGGCAGACGTGGTGTTGTTCATGGACTACGCGTACCCGGGTTATGGCGTTCCATCGGAGGAAACCAAAGAGGCAATCCGTTTGTGCGCGCGGCTCGAGGGCATGATTACGGACCCCGTTTACGAGGGCAAATCGATGCAAGGGATGATCGACCTCGTCCAGAGGGGCTTCTTTCCACAGGGATCGAGGGTCCTCTACGCACATCTAGGCGGCGCGCCGGCGATCAACGGGTACGGCTACACCTTTCGCAACGGCTGACGTTCGGCAGTCTGCGATTCCGCGGTCGCGCTCGAACGTGGGTAGGTAGCGTCGTTCGAGCGCTTGGCTGGAGAAGTGGAGGCAGCGACGGGCATCCACTACTTGGTACCATTACGTGCTGTCGGGGCTCAACGCCACGCGGATTGAGCGAGCGTCGAGAATGCGATTCAACATACCCAGGGGACCGCGCTGGCCGGACGGCGCTTCGAGACGCTGGAAGCCCAGAACGAGTTCTTGAGGCACTGGGAGGAGAACTGGGCTTCCAAGCGCATCCACGGCAGCACTCGCCGTCAGGTCGAGGCCATGTTCCAGGAGGAGAAGCCGCACCTGCGGCCGCTGCCTGTCGCACCCTTCCGCATCTTCGCTGAAGTCGTTCGGACCGTCTGCGACGACACCACCGTACGCGTCGACAGCAGCTATTACGCCGCGCGGCCAGCGCCCGCGCCTCTACCCTTCCACGATCGAGATCCGTGATCGCCACACTCATGCGCTGCTGCGGATTCATCCCCGGATGACGCACCCCGGTTCTGTCGTCCTGCCGACCAACGAACGGCCGTTCAATCCGTCGCGGCAAACCGCCGTGCTGCTAGCGAACGCCGGTCGCATCGGCCCCCAAACCAAGGCCCTGTGTCAACACATGTTCGATGCCGAGGGACGCCCCGGACAGCGCGCGATGTGGGGCATTGTCGGGCTGAGCCGGAAGTATCCGACACGGCTGGTCGAGCAGGCCTGTGCTCATGCCATCAGCAACGGCATCTACCGCTACAAGCACGTACGCGCGACTGTCGAACGGCTGTTTGAGCAGGCGCTGCAACAGGTTGGAGAAGCCCCACAGCCGGCATCGCCGCTCACCCAGGTTCATCCACTGATCCGCGCCCCCGCGGAATATGGCGACCTCTTCAGCCGTGCTGTGCGACACGATGCCGGCAGCAATGGCCGGCGGGCTGGGGCTGACGACGACCGCGCCTCTCCACCCCGCGCTCGTGGCGCCTGCGCAACCCCGACCAGCTTCGGCGCCACGAGCGTTCCCGCTACCCCCTTCTCACCTCAAACTGGAGATCCAACCCCATGATGACCATACCCGAAATTGAACGCTGCCTGCGACAGCTGCGCCTGTCGGGCGTCCGCGACACGTTGCAGACGCGCGTGCTGCAGGCGCAGGGCGCAAACCAACCCTTCCTCGAGACCTTCTCCCTGATCCTGCAGGACGAACTGGATCGTCGCCAATCCCGCCTTATCGAGCGGCGATATCAGCAATCCGGGCTCGATGAAAAACTGACGCTCGCCGAATTCGACTGGTCCTTCAATCCCAAATTGCCGCGCCAAACTTGCTTCCAGCTCCACACCCTGTCGTTCATTGCCGCCGGCGAGAACGCGATGCTGGTCGGCAAACCGGGCACCGGGAATCCCACATCGCCAAGGCGATTGCCTATCAGGCGATCCTGCACAGCCACAAGGTCCAGTATCTCGAGACCGATGACTTCTTTCCACCGCCACGCTCTGAACGCCCCCGCGCAACGCGAGGCCCGGATGCGAACAATCATCGACTGCGATCTCCTCGTGCTCGACGATCTGTTCCTCGCACGCCCCATCCCCGACGACGCCGGCGCATGGCTGCAGACCCTGATCCATCAGCGCTACAAACTGCGCCGCAGCGTCATCGTCACCTCCAATCGGGTCGTGCAGGACTGGGGGACATATCTGCGAGACAATACCATGAGCACGACGATACTCGATCGGCTGATGCACCATTGCCATCTGCTTGAGTTCGATGGACGCAGCTATCGCCTCAAAGAAGCCGCTGAAGCCCTTGCTCGGAAAACAAAGTCAAACTAACAAATCCACCTCTGTCCTGTCTTGCGGGTGGGGGAGTTTCACTGACCCTACCCGGGGGAATTTGAAGTGACGCGCGGGGGGAGAGCGCCTCTACGATCCCTGCGCCTATGACGACCGGCTATTGTTAGGGCTCTCGGGGATCATGAGTGAAGCGGAGTTGCACCAGATCCGCATCCGCCTGCATCAAGGGGAGCGGCAGAAGGCGGCGCGGGGCGAGCTTCGCATACCGCTGCCAGGTGGCTTGACCTACAACCGCAACCCTGATGAAGAGGTTCAGGCTCGGCTGCGTCTGATCTTCGACAAATTTAGAGAGCTTCAGACCGCGCGACGCGTTATGCGTTACCTGCGCACGCATGACCTACGCGTACCGGTGCGGCCGCTTCGCGGGCCGGCGCCCCATGAGTTGGTGTGGCGAGACGCCACCATCGCCCATGTCCATCATATTTAGCACAACCCGGCCTATGCCGGCGCATATGTCTACGGTCGGCGCCGAATAAATGCGGTCCGCCAAGGTCCAGGTTCGCACCGCGCAACCTCGAAGATGGCCATTGACGACTGCGAGGTTTGCATCAAAGACGCACACCCTGGTTATATTAACTGGGAGGAGTTCATGGCCAATCAGCGACGCCTCGCCGACAACACCAATCGATACGAGGCCGGCCACCGCGGCGCGCCACGCAAGGGCATTGCTTTGCTGCAGGGCTTGGCGGTCTGCGGCCAATGCGGACGGCGGATGACCGTGCGCTACAGCGGCCCCAACAATGCATGCCCCGTTTACTGCTGCCTGGCGGACCGCAACCAGACCGGCAGTTCTCTCTGTCAGGAGGTTCGGGCGCCCGCAGTAGATGAGTTGGTCGCCCGGATGCTCCTGGAAGGCGCTGGAACCTGACCAAATCGCCATCGCCATCGCTGCGCTCGACGAGATTGCTCTTCCGCATATTTGGTGCAAGGGCGAGAACTTCTCGTCTGCCCCTCTGCTGCGGGTGGTTCGGGCGGCTGCCAGTAGCCTGTTTCTCAGCAGTGGATATCCAGAGCGCCCATACATCTGGCGCTTGATCGTCTTGAGCCGGTTGATCTGTCCTTCGACCGGGCTGGTGCTCCAGGGCTGGGTGATCGCCGCCCGGACGGCCTCGATGTCGCGGCCGATGCCTGCTGCAAGCGAAGCCAGTTCGCTGTCCGTGGCATCCTTGAGCCATTGCTCGAGGCCGGCATCATCGTCGCCGCGGATCAGGGCAGCGAAGCGCCGGGCGAGTTCGCCCGCCACTGCAAGCTCCGGCGCGGCTTCGTAGAGATGGTGCAAGAACCGCCCGGTTGGCTCATCGAGCGATGTCGGGTCTTCGCTCAGGAGCCATGCACAGTTCCGGCGCGATGGCGGCCGCCAGCGCGAATTTGGGTGGAGCGGTCGATGACCGCTCCTTGCGGGCGCGGTCCATCTATAGACGGTCGCCTTGCTGCCTTCAAAGCCGCGGCGCTTGATTTCGGTCCACAGCTGCGACCCGTTGCGCTGGCCTTCCTGCCAGCGCAGTTCGAGATAGTCCTGGAAAGAATCCAGGACCGATCGCGTGGGTGGCCGCCGGTGCTCGGGCTCACCGCCCGCGGCAAGCCAGCGCTCGACCGTCCTCACGTTCATGCCCATCCGTGGCGCGATCTGGCGCGGCGCCATGCCGGAGGCGCGCAATTGCAGGATTTCCGCGTAGAGTTCACTGCGCTGGTGTCGCCTCGAGCGGCGCAGGCCATCAAGTTGCGTGCAACTCTCTACCGATGATGCCGGCTCGCACCTTGTTCTGACCCCAAGTAGAGCAGACAGCACGGGCTACGATTTCGATCCGATAGCAGTGGTTCTTGTACATCGGTGCACTCACGGTCAAGGGCGCGCTGCTACCTCAATTCCCTTACCGCTCAATTATGTGACAGTACCGATCGGCGGACTAATTGCTCGTCGAAACTACAGCGCATTGATTATACCAAACTGCGAAAATGGACAGCCCGATCCTCTTTGGCAACCCGACTCACTATGTCGCTAAAATACCTTTCAACACCAAATTCAGGAGTTAGAAATCTCTCTGCGATCTCAGTATAGCACTCAATAGATGAAACAACAAATTTGATGTGAAAGTCAAACTGGCCCATTACTTCGTAACACTCGGCAACTTCGGGAATGGCGCACATACGGCGTTCGAAGAAATTTAATCCATCGCGATTTTGCCTTGAGAGGACTACCTTAGCTAAAACAATCTGGACACTTTGCAGCTTTTCAATCGCTATTTCTGCAATGTAACGACGGATGATTCCGTCTTTTTCGAGCTTTTTGACCCTCTGCCAACACGGCGACACAGAAATGCCGACCCTGTCGGCGAGGATCTTAATTGGAAGCCGGCCGTTTTCTTGGAGCACATCAAGAATCCGGTAATCCATGCGGTCTAGCTTGTTCATATCACTTACTCTAACGTACGATAGGATCTTCCTGAACGTTTTTTCCGCAGTGCTGGCTATGTGGCCGGCAAGCATGCCGCCGCAATCCGTCGCCACCCTGCCACATTTGCCGAATTGTAACAGCCCCTGCAACTCTGGGCTCATGAAAAAGAAATGGGATAACGCACTTTCTGTCGGGGCCTGAACATCAGCTTTGATGTTTCCATTGTGCTCTAATCTTACTGAGTCAGAAGGTCGCGGCTGCGGGGGATTCGCGCTGGTCTCGGATTTGTAGGGTGCTGCTTCGTGATCAGGGAAGCGCCCCGCCATGCCCGACTGGACAGCTGAGTGAAGCATTCGACCGCGTTGTCACGTTGTTGGTTCGAATGGGCCGCTATTCTCGCAAGGCACGGCCGGCATCAGTTCCGCAGGCAGCGCCAAAAGACCCTGACGCGCGTACCGTCGCCAGCCCGAAAGCTGATGCGCAATGAGATCATGACGACGCGCAACATCAACAACCCGCGCACCGGGTTGAAGGCGCTCCGCGACAATCCGCGCCTTCAGGTCATCGGGCCATCGTCGGTTTGCAGGACGAGGCTCGACAACTTCGCATCGCCCAACAAATCCCTCGCCATCTGCCATGCCAAATCTCCAGCTCGTGCCGAAAACCATCTGGCAGAAACCTTAATGTTCAGAAACACGCGGAATCAATGGGGTGTAGGCGGCGCATACGAGAATACGACAGAAGATTTACATAAATCCGGTTAGGCGAAGGGCTTTTCAGCGACTCTCAAAAAAGGGAAACGGCAGCCCTTCCAGCCACCAGTAGTGCTCTTTCGGACGTACTTACGGACGCGATACGAAGGGGACAGGCTGCACTTGGCTGTCGGAGGCCGGGCTTGTCGACCGCTCGATAGAAAGTGTGAGATGAGGAGGGCAATCATCGACCTGCAGAGCGGCAAGGCGCTCGCCTATCTCTCTGTCAGCCACGGTTAGCCGATGGTTTAGACGAAGATAGTCCGTCCAGGTCGGCGTGCGGAATGTCTCGGTCCACAGCGTTGGCTTCTGAAGATTTCGCTGCAGCGTCCAATTCCGCGCACCGGCACGGCTCTGAACGCGCCGCCTTTCGCGCATGCAGCGCAGGAAAGCCTCGATATTGGCTTCGGGGATCGAATACTCCACTTTGACCACGATCGGACCACTCCTCGGCCTGAGAGTGAGTACCAATTCTGGTGGAGTGAAGTCGGAAGCGCCTTGATCCGATTCTTCCCAAAGTCGGATGGGCAAAACCTTTCCCGCTGCTGCAACCAGCAGCAGTGCCACTGCAGCACCTTCCAAAGCCCACGTGATTGAATAGTTCTGCGCCACAGTACCCCAGACCCAACTGCCGGCTGCCATCCCGCCGTAGGTCAAAGCGTAGTAGATCGATAGAGTACGACCAACGACCCACCTGGGGCTTGCCAGCTGCACACACACGTCGGTTCCGGCCCAGGTCATAACCCAGCCTGCGCCACCGATTGCGAGCGCGATCGCCGCGACAGTCACCGATGAGGTGAGAGCCAGCAAAAGGCAACACGTTGCGCAGGCCACGGACGCGAGCGCAATCAACCGTTCTTGCGAAATGATGCGTCTCAAGTAGCCATTGCTGATGCCGGCGACAAAGGCGCCAGCGCCGAAGCCGGCCAACAGGACGCCGTAAACAATTGGCCCGCCCGCCAGCTGGTCGCGAACCAGGAGGGGGAGCAGAGCAAGGATCGAGATGCTTGACAGCCCGAAGAGGGTTGCACGCACAATCGCCACTCTGATCTCCGACGAGATCGCTGTGAAGCGCATGCCATCATGAATGGCAGTTGTCATACGCTCGCGGGGAAGAGGCGAAGAGCGAACCTGCCATTTGGAGCGCAGGACAGCGCTCAATGGGACCAGGTCGCTCAGCGCCGCAAAGGCGAAAGCCGTGAGAGGTCCCAGCAAGGCCAAAATCACACCGCCCAGCGCCGGTCCTATGCTTCGAACAATGTTGTAACCCACCGACATCAGCGTCACTGCAGCGGGTACATCGCGCTTTTCCAGGATGTCACCGACGGAAGCGTGCCAGGCTGGATCATTTAAGGCAAAACCGCATCCGGCCATGAAACCCAGTCCCAGGATCAACCATGGACTTACAAAGCCCAGCCCCACAGAAAAAGCCAGCGTCATGGACGCCAGTGCGATCAGGCAGTGTCCGGCAAGCATCACCCCGCGACGGCTGAAGCTGTCAGCAATTGCTCCAGCAAGGATCGACAAGAAGAAGGCCGGCAGGGTCGACGCAGCCTGAACGAGCGCGACCATCAGATCAGAGGCTGAAGTCGTGGCCATGAGCCAGCTGATACCCACGCTCTGGACGAGCCAGCCGAGGCTGGAAATCTGTGTGGCTGTCCAGATCGAACGAAAGACCGGGTTCTGAAGAGGGATCAGAGTGGTTGCCACGAAGGGCGGGGAATCTTCACGCCGCATAACTTGTCACCTTCAACTAAATAGTTCGTTAGCTCACCTGCTAACGACGAGGGGCCTCAGCGCAGCCGCGTCACGACCGAGTTCCGATATCGAGCTCTCAACAAGGAGATGTTCGCATCACCATGCTGGTGCGCGATGAGCGCTAGTTAGACGTCAGATGGTGGGATTGCGCAGCCCGATCGGGTGCGGTCAAGTCTACCCTGCGACGCTGAGGTTGGATGGTGCTATCGCCCCGAGGATAGGCTTGTCAAACTGCTGGGAGCAAGCCAACTCCGGGCGACGGACATGGGCTTTTTCAACACCGTCATGCCCGAGGACGGCGATGTCACGTTGTCTGCATATAAACGCGTTGGGCGTTGTCACGTTGTTTGAAATGCGGCCGCGTGAGGCCGACACCGCGCTTTTCAGGCAGGCCGTGCACTCACGGCTTCCCACGTGGCCATGGCCTGGCGTCGATGGGTTCGAATTTGTGCTGCCGAGCGATTGGTCTGCGATGGGACGAAGAGGTTTAGGACTGCGGGGAGATCGACACGAAATGTAGCAATGAGCCGACAGACCGAAAGCCTGTTGCGCTCGCTCCCGTTTTCGGAATGCCAGGTGAGAATTATCCGTCCGGTTGTTCAAGCCTTTGGCGGCGGTAGAGCGGATCACGAACAATCTTCGACATGCGCGTCGCATCGCAGATTTTCCGTCAGCCTTCAGTTAACGTTACGGTGCCGCGGCGAGGATCAGCGATCGAGTGGCGCAACGATCACGCCAATCAGACGGCTCAGCCCTTTACTGTCCAATCTATCGAATGATAACGCCATCGCCTCCATCTCGTCGGCCCGGCCCTTGCCGATCAAACCGGTGGTGAAATTGACGTATTTGCTGTGGAACTCTTCCGCGCTCATGGGATTGTCGCGATCGCCTTTCGGCGTGCGCGGCTCCGACATGATTTCTCGGCCGTCCTTGAGGTAAAGCGTCACGTCGGCCCAGCGCTTCCCGACGCTGATGCGAGTGTAGTGCTCGGTTTGGACAAGCTCGGTGGCATTGGAAATGCGCCGGATCTCTTCATCCTGCAGAATCTCCGGCAAGAGTTCCTGGGGGCCTATTTTGCCACGCACGATCATCGTCGCAACGGGGAACGCGATCGAATAGCTCATTTCGTCCAGCGTCTTCGGGTTGTGACCGGCAAGCCGAACGGCATAATGGAACGTCTGAATTCGGACGCGCGAGACATCCTCGCTGGAAAGGCTGTTGTCATGCATCAGGTCGCGCGCGGCATCGATCGATGGATGCGCCCAGCGACAGACCGGATAGGGTTTGTACGAGGTATCTTCAGCGACACGCCAAGCCTGTCCGAGATCGCGCCACCAGGGCTCGGCGACGGCCCCCTCGACGGTGATCGCCGGTGCGCCAGTAAAGCCGAGTTCGGCCAAATAGGCAGCCGTGAGGCCTGAGGGAGCACCCCAGCCGACGCCGTCGCGCAGCATGGTCGGGAAGTCGATGCAGCGCATCATTTGGCTGCGGGGACCGTGATATTCTGCGATGCCCGCCGCATGACGCGTCTGTTCCTGGCTAAGCCCCAGCAGTCGGGATACACCCGCCGCCACGCCGACCGCCGTCCACGCCCCTGAAGTATGGTAGTCGGAGACGGTGCCGTGAAGCGTCAGGCCGGCGCGGTAGGCAACCTCATAGGCGACGACCAGCGCAACCATGAATTCGCTGCCCGAGATTGCAGAGCCCGAAGCCCTGAGCGAATCGGCAACGGCGAGCAGCGCAGGAAACACCGCCGAACCGGCGTGACCCTTGCAAGAACTGTTGTTGTCATGGCCATCGATCGAATCGACGGTGAAGGCGCCGGCAAAGGCCGCCCCCGCCGGGCTGACCGGCCGCCCGTCGAAAATCATCCGGGCCGCGCCGACTTCAGGCGACGAGCGCCATAGGCGATCGGCGATCTTCCTGGTGATCAACGAGATCTCCGTGGTTGCGCCCACCACCGCGACGCCGAGCGTGTCTGCAAAACTACGCCTGAGGATGGCACGGACCTCTTCGGGGATGGCGTCGTAGGTCAGGCCGCCGGTAAATTCGGAAAAGGTGGTCATGTTGAAACCTCTCACGAGTTAATTCGATAGGCGCTGCCTGACGGTTCGCCGGCAGTTAGTTCAAGGAACGTCGCTATGGGCCCTGACTGTCAAGGCCCGCCTTCTGGATAACGATAATCGGACTGCATCGTCCAACTCTTGACCGCGCTTTCCCTGAGCTGCGAAACCCCATCAGCAGCCCGGCGACATCGCCGCTCCGCACCGCGCGCTTGTACTTTTTCGGTTGTTTCGCGACAGCGAAGTGATCAGCCAGGTCAATCGGGTCGATTCCATCGAAACGAAAATAGCATCAAGAGAATCGAAAATTGCATCAGGATCGGTGAAGATGACGGTCCGTACTTGGTTTGGTAAGCTGCTGTAGCATTGTCGTCTCCAGAGGAGGTGAACAACTCCACTCTGTCAAGGAGTAGGCGCTATCAACCCACCCCTGGGCCGACTGTCGCCACTGCGGTCCACAGCCTTGTTCGTTCGTTCGGGGCAAAAAGCAGTCCTGATGGTGGAAACAAGCACATTTATTCCGGCGACCAATTCTTCATCCGAGACCGTCAGCGGCGGCATTATCTTTATCACCTCGTCGGATGGCCCGCATAGCTCCACAATGAGTTTCTGCTTGTAGGCTTCCGCTTTCACCTGAGCAGCCAACTTGCTGTCGATGACGTCAAGCCCAAGCATCAAGCCTCTCCCTTTCACGTGGTAGCCGAAAGGGATGGCGAATTCAGACAAGATCTTATTGGCAATCCTGCCTTTGCGACCGATCTCATGCTCAAAGTGCTGATCGCACCAATACTCTCTAAGAGCAGCCGTAGCAGTGACGAACCCATGGTTATTCCCGCGGAACGTTCCATTGTGTTCACCAGGGTGCCAAAGGTCGACGTAGGGAGCCAGTAAGACAAGAGACATTGGAAGCCCGAACCCCGAAATTGACTTCGCCATTAGCACCATGTCGGGACAAATATCGAAAGCCTCGAACGCAAAAAATGGTCCTGTGCGACCACAGCCTGTTTGAATTTCATCGACGATTAGGATCGCACCATGGTGTCGGGCAACCTGCTCGATGTCTTTGACCCAGCGGCGCGTCGGCACATTGATCCCTCCTTCGCCCTGCACGACCTCGAGGATGATTGCTGCGGGTTTGTCTATTCCGCCGGATGGATCGCTCAGCAGCTTCCGAAGCGATTCGGCCGTATCGCAGCTTGGGCCTAGATAGCCATCGTACATCGCGCGATGAACGCCGTGGAGCATGGAAGCGGACGCCCGTCGGTGATAAGAATTTCCCGTGAGGGCTAGCGCACCGAGCGAACAGCCATGAAAAGCGTTCGTAAAGGCGACAATGTTGGTGCGACCGGTAACCTTGCGTGCGAGCTTGACCGCAGCCTCGACAGCATTGGCACCAGTGGGGCCGGGGAACTGAATGCGATAGTCAAGCGATCTCGGGCGCAAAATCAAGTCTTCGAATGTGTCGAGAAACTCCTGTTTGGCTCCCGTTCGGAGGTCAAGCCCGAGAGCGATGCCGTCTCTAGCGATATAGTCTTGTAGGGCAGACTGCATAACTGGGCCATTATGTCCGTAGTTTAACGATCCGCAGCCGGCTAAAAAGTCGAGGTATTTGTCACCGGTTTGGGCAATCAGGTAACTGCCCTTGGCTTCTGTGAACATTGCTGGGTAAGAGCGACAGTAGCTCCGAACTTCCGATTCACTGTCTTTCTCCATCCGACGTCTCCGTGTTAGGTTATGAGCCAAAATCCGTCACTCGCTCGAAAGTTGAAACAAGATTACGGCATATCGCTGGTCCGAATCGGTCCAGTACTTTACTTGCCAAAAATCGTGATTGCCGAACATATCATTAAAAGCATTAATCTCAACTTTTCTCATGATCTCTGTCCGAATCAACTCGCCTTTTTCAAGCTGAAAGGAGAAGTTCAACTTGTGGAGATTGATTAATTGATCCTGCATAGCCTCCAAGTGGCTCTCCATGCGATGCAGCGATTTATTATGAAATGCCACATGTCGAAACTGGAATAGATCAAAGTCTCCACTGAAACGCCAGTTCAAATGTCGTAGAACACATAAGTTGGTCAGAATAGCGGTTTGATTGTTGTATGCGGCCTCTAGGATTTCCGTTTCTTTGTCCAAATCTATCCCGACCAAAAAATAGTCGCCGGAAGACAAGGCCGAGCGAGCCGATAGGAGAAGATTATCCAACTCGTCGTCGTGCATGTTCCCGATTGTGCTGCCGAGGCAAAATAAAAGCTTTGGACTAGCGAGGCTCTTGATTTCTGCGAGTCCGGTCTGGTAAGTCCCGACGATTCCCAAGAAGTTCAAATCCGACGACACTGAGAGAATGTTTTCGGCCGCTCTCTCCAAAATCGAGCGATTGATGTCAACGGCGGCGTAAGAGGTCAGGCCATGCGTCCCCACATAAGCATCAATCAGCAGAGTTGTTTTCTCGGCGTTCCCAGACCCTAGCTCAATGAGAGAGACAGGACCTGTAATTCCGGCAATAGTCTTTGCGTACTCGCCCAGTATCCCTCTTTCTGTTCTGAACAAGTAATATGTTTTCTCGTCGCAGAGTCGCTCAAATAACAGTGATCCTGTATCGTCGTAGTAATAGATGGAGTTGATGGTGCGCGGCGATTCCGACAGGGACGCCACCAATAGATCGCCATTGAATAACGTTTCAGCAGGAACGTCCGCGCCGATGATCTCATATTTATTGCCTATGGCCATTGCGGCTGTGCCGGGACGGTGTCGCACCATTGGGATAGCTCCATCAAATAACGGCGTACTGGTTGGCGGCTCGCGCCGTTTCACGAAGAGGAGCTTCAAAGTTCGTGCCAATTGCGCCGATGGAGCGTTAGAAATTAGTTTCTGAGTTTTTTCAATGACTTAAACGGGAGTGTAGTAGTCAGCCAGGCCAAAACCATTGTGTCGCGGAGTCGACAAACCCGACAGTAGGTGTCGGTGCCCGGCGTGCTCTCAAGAATGGTGATGGGATTTACCAACAGCACTGACCTTACCTAACCTGACATCGTAAAGTTATCGACAGGCTGGCACAGCGATGGCCAGCGAAGTTATACCAAGAGTCATCGGGACTCTACCGATGTGCGCCCATTCCCGCATTCCGATCGACGTGATGGTTTCGGGCGGGGCGAGGAGTTTCTGCCAAGCCTCGCAAGCGGCATCGATGATGGCCTGGGTAGCTGTCGAAGACGCGGTTTGAGAGCCAGTGCAGGTATTGCCAGACGTTCTCGACCGGATTCAGCTCCGGCGCCCGCGACGGCAGGAAGATCGGCGTGGGCGTTGTCACGTTGTTTGAAATGCGGCCGCGTGAGGCCGACACCGCGCTTTCAGGCAGGCCGTGCACTCACGGCTTTCCACGTGGCCGTGGCCTGGTGTCGATGGCTTCCCGGTTGGTCGCTTCACTCACGTTACGGCCCATCGGATTGCTCATCCGCCCACGGCGGCCTTTGTCACGAGGCTTCGACCCGGCCAGTTACCCGACCGAGCCGCTCGTCAGCTACCAGACCAATGACTACTATCTGGGTGGAACCTTCCTCCACTGGTGAAACGCGCCATCGGGGCGCACTGAATTTTCCGGGCTAGTAGCCGGCGTGTGGGTCCCGAAAGTATGCGAGCGTTCTTAGCCATCAGCTGCGGCTAACAGCGCGCTTGGCTCCCACAGAATTATTTTCGGTTCTTTGTTTCTCTTCAGTAAGAGTTTTCTCAAACTGGGCGTAAATCAGCAACACTTACATAACCTGCGATGTTAACGTCAGCCTCAAAGAGTTTTAGCGGGCGACGAGCTATGATGGAGACGGGGGTAGCTCTTGAGAAACCAGCGTAGTCGAGAGAGAGAGAGAGAGAGAGAGAGAGAGAGAGAGAGAGAGAGAGAGAGAGAGAGAGAGAGAGGTGCCCCTGGAAGCGATCAGCATTTTCCAACGGCAATACGGTGGTGCCGAGAAAAGGCATGAGCCGTACTGACGTCGAAAATGCGCTATTCCAAAGGCGTGCGGCAGATGACGATGCACGTGCGACCTTTTGCGATCGGTGGGATCAATAACCGGGGGCAGCTTCTTGATGACGGTGTCATCGATGTCGCCAGAGCTGTCTACCAAGCCTTTTCAAGAACAACTCGCAGGACCCATGGGATCAATCCCACAACAGAATCCTGATTACCTCATAGTGAAGGACCGCTGAAATGAGACTAAGTGAATACGTAGAGTACCATGTCACCGGTTTGGCCTCCCTCGTGAGCGCCGGCGAAAGTGACGCGCGTGGAACTGACGAGCTTGGCCCGCGAGGCGCACGACGAGGTCAACCCGCGCATCAACGCCGTGATCGAGTTCTACGAAGATGCTGAGACCGTTGCCGGCGCGGACGCCGGTCCGTTCAACGGCGTGCCATTCCTTCGCAAGAGCGAGCGCAGCGGACATTTGGGGCCGTGAGCAGCGGAAGCGCAGAAAACGCCATCAGATGGCTCGCCGGAGCGAATTTCCAAACGGTCTCTAATGCATTCATTGGCCCTTCGCATTTGTTCAACGCTGTCCAAAGCCGGGATATTGTCCTTCCGACGGCGGTCGTGACCGCAGATGGCAGGGTCTACTGACCAACGCAGAAGCCGAAGTCGATCGAATTGGGCCGGCGCACTTGTTGGTGAGGTCCGTACTGTGCACTCCTCATGAATACTACTAACAACCCGAACTTGCAAAGGTCCACCGCATGACTGTCCTTTCGACCGCCAATCCAGACTTGATCACCCTGTCCGACAACAAGGCGCGCTGGAACCTGCCCGACCACCGCCGCCACGGCTTCCATAATCTCCACACAACGGCGCGCTACTCCATGTCCCTGCGCGCTCCCCGCGTTCTGCCTCTCAGGAAGGAGATCGACTGGACCATCGGCGAGCGACCCGGCGTCGCACGTTTCCTCGCCATGCCGCATTTTTCGGCTTTCATCGTGGTGCGCGACGATCGCGTCCTCTACGAAGCCTATGCGCCGGACTTCGGACCCGACAAGCCGCATACCATCATGTCGATTACGAAGACGTCGCTCAACCTGATGCTCGGCCGCGCGGTGGCTGACGGCCTCGTCAATCTCGACGAGCGAGTGGGCACCTATTTGCCGGAGATCGGTACGGGCTACGCCGATGCGACCATCAAGGACGTCGCCGATATGAACGTCGCCAACAACTACACCGAGGACTACAGCGACGCCTATACTTCGGCGTTCCAGCAGGACGCTGCCAATGGCTTGCGCCTGCCGGCGGAGGGTCAAAAGGAAGAGACCACCCGCTCCTTCCTCTGCGGCGTTACCGGAGACGATCTCGTGAATCGCAGCGGCGAGGCGCTCTACAAGTCGAGCAACAGCGACGTCATTGGCTGGATCATTGAGCGGGCCAGCGGCCGGCCGCTGCGCGACTGGCTGATCGAGATCGTCGAGGCGGCTGGCATCGAGGGATGCTTCCATATGACCTGCGACCGCGAAGGTGTGCCGACGGTCTCCGGTGGCGCCTGTCTCACCGCCCGCGATCTCGCACGCTATGGACTGCTCTTTGCGCGTAAGGGCGAGGGTATCGACGGCCGCCGCGTCGGCGATGCCGCCTTCATCGAAGAGACCCGCCGCAATCCCGGCCCTTCCATGCCAAAGCCGTTAGACTGGTTTCATTATAGCCGTCAAACGTACACCGACGCCACGTGGTTCGGACATAGTGGCTATGGTGGGCAGTATATGCTTGCGAACCCTGACACCGGCACCGTCGTTGTCTACCTCGGTGTCCTCGAGAACAAAGCCGCCAGCGACCCCGAATTTGGCGCCGCTTTGATGAAGATGACAGCCGATCTTGTTGCGGAAAAATGAGCTGTTCGCCAGCGGCCGGAGATTCAACGTCACTCTAGTTTCGCTAGACGCTTTGCCGACTTCAACGGGGTTAGTGAAGGCTGCTCGCGTCGCCCTCCCATGCGGCATGAATGGGCAAGTCGAGTTCAGAAAGGGTTTTCGTTTTGGAGGCAATCTTCGGCAACCCCTACTTTGCCCCTGCTGGCAGTACCCAAAAAAGTTGGAGGGCGATGCTGTGAATGCGGTCGCAGTTTATCAAGCATCGGGTCCACCTCGGGAAAATCAGAGTCCTTCCAGTGGTTAGCCCTTCCGCCGCCCAGAACAGACAACCGGGTGAAACCGTGTGCTCTGGTCGACAGCTCTCGTTGACGGCCCAGAGAGAAAGAATCGTACGCATTTAGCCAATCACTCGCCAGCAAAAAAGAAAATAGGGGAAAGGGATACCATGAATAAGAACTATCGCATTCTCGATCTCATCCGGCGCAATCGTTCGCCGCATCAAAATCACCTTATCGACGGTCTGGTCGACGGCCGGGTCAGCCGCCGCGACTTCATCCGCCATGGCAGCCTACTCGGTGTTTCGCTGCCGCTGCTAAGCCGCATAAGCGCCGTCGCGGGTTTCGGTGGCTTGCCTTCGCTCGCTCGCGCCCAAGGCACGCCAGGCGCCACCATTCGCGTCGCCTGCGGCGCGCCGACGGCGACAATCGATCCGATGACCACCACTGACAATAGTGGCTTTATGTTGTTGCAGCAGGCCGGAGAATACCTCTGCGTTGTCGGTCCAGACCTTGTACTACAACCGGTGTTAGCTGAAAGTTGGAATTCCAACGACATAGGCACGGTGTGGACGTTCAAGCTGCGCAAGGGCGTCAAGTTCCACAGTGGCGGCGAGATGAAGGCCGACGACGTGGTCTCAAGCATCGACCGCCTCGCCGATCCAGCCAGTTCTTCTAATGCGCTGTCGGTGTTCAAGGGAATCCTGCAGAAGGGCGCGACCAGGAAGGTCGACGATTACACCGTCGAATTTCACCTCGACGCGCCGAACGGCAACTTCCCCTATATGATGTCGTCCGACAATTACAACGCCATCATCATCCCCGCGAGCTACAAGGGCGATTACGAGAAGAGCTTCGACGGCACCGGCCCGTTCAGAATAGAGAAATACACGGCAAAGGTCGGCGCATCCTTCGTCCGCAACGAAAACTATTGGGGGCTGAAGGCGCTGCCCCAGCGCACCGAATTCACTTTCTTCAATGATGAGCAGTCGCAGATTCTGGCATTACAGGGCGGCCAGGTCGATATGATGCTCTTTGTATCGCCTCTAGCCGGCATTGGCCTGCTTAACGATCCGAATTTCAATATCATAAGTGCGAAAACGTCCGGGCATAACCAGTTTCACATGCGCTGTGATTCCGACCCGTTCAAGGATCCGCGCGTGCGTCGCGCTATCGCGCTCTGCCTCGATCGCGATAAGCTTGTCGCCGGCCTACTTAAGGGCCGAGCTTCACTAGGCAACGACAGCCCATTCGCTCCGATCTTTCCATCGACTGACGCGAGCGTGCCGCAACGCAAGCAGGATATCGCACTGGCAAAGCAGCTCATGGAGGCGGCGGGCGCTGGCAATGGCTTCAAGGTGACGCTGACCACCGAGCGCTATCTTGAAATCCCCGAATACGCGCAGCTCATTCAGAACTGGGTCAAGGAGATCAGCATTGATCTCGATCTGAGCCTCCTCGACCAGGGCAGCTATTATGGTGATGGGACGTTCGGCAAGTCGAACTGGCTGGATTCGGTGGTGGGCATCACGGATTACGCTCACCGCGGCGTGCCGAACGTCTTGCTTGGCGCCCCGCTGAAAAGTGACGGCACCTGGAACGCCGCGCATTTCAAGAACAAGGATTACGACGCGCTCGTGTCAAGCTACATCGCGGCTCTCGATCTCGAGGCGCAGAAGGCGACAGCCGGCAAGATTCAGAACCTGCTGCTCGAGGAAACACCGGTCATCTTCGGCTATTTCACCGACCTACTGGTGCCAACCGCGAAAGGTGTGACAGGCGTGCAGCCGACGCCCATGGGGCAACTTTTCCTCGACAAAGCGTCGAAGGCCTGACCGGAAAGCGAAGCTAACAGCCGGCCCCTCACCGAGGGCTGGCTCCATGAGGAGTATAAGCCATTCTCTCCTTCCTTGTCCGGCGTGTCTCACTTTCGTTTGTCACGCTATTTTTACTAAGCATCATGGTGTTCCTGGGCGGCCAGGTGCTGCCCGGCAATGTCGGTCGCGCCATATTGGGGCCGTTTGCCGATCAAGGCGCCGTCGACACGCTCAATCACACGCTCGGCGTCGATCGTCCGCTGCTTACGCAGTACTGGAGCTGGATCTCCAACTTCGTCCAGGGCGACATGGGCACGTCCTACATCTACCGCTCGCCGGTAGCTCCCCTCGTCGTAGATGCGCTGGGCAATTCGGTGAAGCTGGCGTTCGTCGCCTTCGTATTGGTGATACCTATAGGCATCTTGGGTGGCGCGGTTGCAGCACTCAATCTCAACCGGCCACTCGATCGCATCATCACCCTCGGTGGCCTTTCCATGACGGTGCTACCCGAGTTCGTCACAGGGATCATCCTGATCCTGATCTTCGGCGTCTGGCTCCGCTGGCTACCGATCTCGGCTGCATGGCCACACGACGCTGGGTTCTTCCGCCAGCTGTATCACCTGATCTTGCCGTCGATGCCGCTGTTCCTGGTGCTGTTCGGTTACGTCGGCCGCATGGCGCGCTCCGGCATGATCGAAGCACTCGATTCCGACTACACCAGGACCGCCGTGCTCAAGGGCCTGCCATGGCGAACGGTGATCTGGCGCCATGTGCTGCGCAATGCGCTGCTGCCGACCATCACCGTGATCGCCACGCAGACCGGCTATCTGATCGGCGGCCTTGTCGTCATCGAGACGCTATTCCGCTACCAGGGCGTCGGATCGCTGATCTTCACCGCGGCTCGAGGCAAGGATTTCCCGATATTGGTATCCGGAACCCTCGTTGTCGGTATCGTGTACGCCGTGGCGACACTTGCGGCCGATTTTCTTTATTCCATGCTCAATCCGCGCATCAGTTTAGGAAATGAACAATGAGCGTCTTTCAGACGAATTTCACCATGCAAACTGATACTCGCCGGCGCGGGCCGGTGGTAGAGGTTCTCCATCAGCTGCTGTGCTCCGGCACGTTCCTGACCGGCGTTGTCATCGTCCTGTTTTGGGTGGCATGCGCGCTGTTAGGCCAGCACTTTGTGCCCTATAACGCGCTTACCGAGGACATCATCAATGCGCTGGCGCCGCCGTCTTCCGAGCATTGGTTCGGTACCGACCAGATCGGCCGTGACGTTTTCTCGCGCGTCATCGTCGGCTCGCGCGACATTTTGACCGTCGCACCGCTCGCGACCTTATTAGCAACCCTTACCGGCACCGCGCTTGGCCTGTTCACCGGCTATTTCCGCGGCCTTGTCGACGATGTCGTCAGTCGCATCCTGGAAGCCTTCATGGCGATTCCCGGACCAATCGTTTCTCTGTTGGCCATAGTTGCGCTCGGCACGTCCCGAATCATGGTCATCGTGGTCATCGGGTTGAGCTTCGCGCCTGTCATCGCCCGCACCGTGCGCTCAGCGGTGCTGGCCGAGCGCGAACTCGACTATGTCGCCGCCGCACAGCTCAGGCATGAAAGTACTGTGCATATGATGTTCGTCGAGATCTTTCCCAACGTCATTCCGCCGATTTTGGTCGAGAGCACCGTGCGGCTCGGCTACGCTATCTTCGCCGTCGCCACACTCTCCTTCTTGGGTTTCGGCATCCAGCCGCCCTCACCCGACTGGGGGCTCTCGATCGCCAGCAATTACGGCATGATCAGCGGCGGCTTCTGGTGGACGGTGCTGTTCGACGCGCTGGCCATCGCCTCGCTGGTGATCGGTGTCAATTTGGTGGCCGATAGCGTGCAGGCAGCGCTCAATGACTAACTCCGCCAAGGCCGAAAACGCACTCGAACTCACCGATCTTTCGGTTGCCTACCGCGTCGCCGGCCGCAATCGCGCCGTGCTGCGCAACCTCAGCCTCACCATCGGCCAGGGCGAAGCCTATGGGCTGGTCGGCGAATCCGGCTGCGGCAAATCCACCGTGGCGCTCACCGTCGTGCGCTATCTGCCGAGAAATGGCTCGATCACCGGCGGCGCGATCTCGCTCGACGGCCAGAATGTGATGAAACTTGACGCCGAAGCGCTCAGGCGGGCGCGCGCGGAAAGCGTCTCCATGGTCTATCAGGACCCGGGCAAGGCGCTGAACCCATCGATCCGCGTCGGCCGTCAGCTGACCGAGATTTTTGAACTCGGCGGCGTTTCGGGACGAGCGGCCACTGACCGGGCGATTGCGATGCTGAACCGCGTGCGCATCTCCGACCCCGTCAGCGTCATGCAGCGCTACCCGCACCAGCTTTCCGGCGGCATGCAGCAACGCGTGGCGATTGCCATGGCGCTGGCCAACGATCCGTCGATGCTGATCCTCGACGAGCCGACCACCGGCCTCGATGCGACGGTGGAGGCCGAAGTGCTCGACCTGATCGCACAGCTCAGGCAGGAACTGTCGGCCTCGATCCTGTTCATCAGCCACAACCTCGCCGTCGTTTCCAACATGTGCGACCGGGTCGGCGTGCTCTATGCCGGCATGCTGGTCGAGGAAGGGCCGACGGAGGTCGTGTTTAACGATCCGCGCCATCCCTACACGGTGGCGCTGCTGCGCTGCCTGCCGCGCGGGGGCCAACGCAAGGATCAGGGCCGGCTCGACACCATTCCGGGTTTCCTGCCCGGCATCGGGGCCGACATCAAGGGCTGCGCCTTCGCCGATCGCTGCGCGCTCGCCGACGATCGCTGCCGCAGCGAATTGCCGCCGCTCTATGATCTGGGCGGCCGGCTGTCGCGCTGCTTCCATCACGACAAGGCGCAGGCGCTGCCGCGCGCGACACCGAGCGATGTGGCGCCTGTCCCAAAGCCGGCGGCAGCACCGGTGCTGCGCGTCGCCCGGCTGAACAAGACCTATGCCAGCCATGGCCATGCACTGCGCGCCGTCAAGGATGTCTCGCTCGATTTGCTACCCGGCGAGACGCTCGGGCTGGTCGGTGAGTCCGGCAGCGGCAAGACGACCTTCGCCAGGCTGCTGCTCGGCTTGGTGCCGCCCGATGACGGCGGCACCATCGAGCTGGAAGGCAAGGCGCTGGCGCCACGACTGGAGAACCGCAGCGACGACCAGATCAAGGCGATGCAGATCGTCTTCCAGAATCCGGATTCGGCTCTCAACCGCTCGCATTCGATCCGCCATCTGATCGGCCGGGCACTGAAGCGGCTGGCCGGCCTCTCCGGCAAAGCGCTGGAGTCGCGCCTCAATGACCTTGTCCGCTCGGTCC
Source organism: Mesorhizobium mediterraneum (assembly GCF_002284565.1). Taxonomy (GTDB): domain Bacteria; phylum Pseudomonadota; class Alphaproteobacteria; order Rhizobiales; family Rhizobiaceae; genus Mesorhizobium; species Mesorhizobium mediterraneum. The sequence goes on from NZ_NPKI01000050.1 coordinate 42,778, forward strand.
GGCTCACCGACCGCCATCTTGCCGTCAAGCCGCGCCAGCTCTCTGGCGGCCTGAAGCAGCGCGTCGCCATCGCGCGCGCCTTCGCCGGCGACCCGCGCATCGTGGTGTGCGACGAGCCGACCTCGGCGCTCGACGTCTCGGTGCAGGCAGCCATCCTCAACCTGCTCGCCGACCTGCAGTCGAAGGAAGACGTCAGCTACATCTTCATCTCGCACGACCTTGCCGTGGTGCGTTACCTCTCCGACAAGATCGCCGTGCTCTATCTCGGCCGCATCATGGAACTCGGACCGTCCGAAGACGTGTTTTCCGGACCGCATCACCCCTATACCGAGGCGCTTTTGTCGGCCGTGCCCAAACTCGACCAGACCGAGACGGCGCGCATTCGCCTAGACGGCGAAATCCCCAGCGCCACCAACCCGCCTTCGGGCTGCGTGTTTCACACGCGCTGCCCGCGCAAGATCGGGGCAATCTGCGAGCAGCAGGAGCCACTACTGGCTGAAGCGCGGCCCGGCCATGCGATCCGCTGTCATATCCCCTATGCCCAGCTTGCCAAGCTTCAAAGCTCGACACCGCCGCTGGAGGCGATGGGTTAAGCGTGACTGATGGGAACGATCGACCAGGTCAACCTACAGGAAGCCAAGAGCTGTCCGCGTCGTAGCTGCAAATGGGAGAGCCGCCAGACGATCTTCCCCAAAAGAAGATGGCGTTGGTGATCTCGCGGATTGACCACTCCCGAGACAAAGACGCTCAAAGGCCGCAGGCGCCACGCGCTCTTCGACACCGGCGGGCGCGGGCGCGGCTCGTCGAACCTGATCCGCCGACATTCAGTGTAAGGGCGCAGAGGCCCTTGCTTCAGGTGTCCCGCCCCTTGTTTCCATTCTTAAAGCTCGTCTGGGCCGATGGCGGATACGAGCGCGTGACGACGGCCACGACCATCACTGTCGAAATCATTAGGAAACAGTCCCATCAGGTCGCCTTCGTCGTCTTGCCAATGTGTTGGGTGGTCGAACGCTTCAAAGCCTCATGAGCTCCGAAATCGGTTCCTTTAGTCGCCGTCGCGAGCTGAAGCTTTCAATCCGGAGCAGCTCCACGAAAATACTTTTTCGAACGGTGGCAGAAAACAGAAGCACTTATTAGCGGCTATTTGCTAAAATTCCTGCACCTAAAGAATACTCGTGGAGACGTTTAAATATGCCCGCCGCACAATTTGAAACCACTACTGGTGAGTCGTTCCCACAGAGGGGCATGATACGCCAGGAGATTGAGCAAGAATTAGAGCAGCTCCGTACACAAGATGCGGACCCGCGTTCGACGTTCCCAGATCGTTGGCTCAATGACCGCGGGCTCCTGCTTGATGATGGCACATTCGAAGTTGCCAAGGCCGCTCACCTCGCCTTTTTTACAAAGGGCAACAACTACCCCACCGTTGTAAAGTTCGAACGCGATCTAATACAGATGGCCCTTAGTCTGTTCCACGCTGGAAAGGACGCAACCGGGGCCGTGACCAGTGGCGGATCTGAGAGCCTCTTTCTTGCTACTGCCGCTGCTCTAACGTACGCCAAAGAAAGACGGCCTCACATCGCCACGCCGGAAATCATTATCCCTCAGACGGGCTATCCCACATTCGAGAAATATGAGCGGTATTTCGGATATTCCATTCGTCGCGTTCCAGTAGATGCAAATTTCCGCGCAAACGTCTCGGCAATGTCCGAAGCAGTTAGCGAAAACACAGTCATGATGCTCGCGTCATTGCCATCCTGGTCGCATGGCGTTTGTGACCCAGTTCGAGAGTTAGCAGAAATTGCCAGAAAGCACGGGATTTGGTTGCATGTGGACGCTTGCGTTGGTGGGTTTTTAGCACCTTTTGTGCGCGAGCTCGGACGGGACGTTCCCGACTTCGATTTTCGAATTCCCGGCGTAAGTTCAATCTCGGCGGATTTTCACAAGTACGGCTATAGTGGCAAGGGAGTTTCGGGTATTTTCTATAGAAATAAGATGGCCCGCCATCAACCCTTCATCTTCGATACATGGGCAGCAGGACTTTATCGCTCACCGGTTCTTATTGGGACACGTAACGGGGGCGCAATCGCTTCGGCCTGGGCGGTCATGCGTTATCTGGGGCGGGACGGATACCTCTCCCGCGCAGCTCAAATCCTCAAGCTGAGAGATGCCATATTGGTCTTGGTTGAACGATGCCCTGGGTTGAAGATAGTCGGCGGGGCTGAGCTCAACGTGGTCGGAATAGGCAGCGACTACTCCGACATATATTCGATTGCGAGCAAGCTGACGGACTATGGATGGAAGATCAACTTACTGAAGGAGCCTGAGGCAATACAATTGGTGCTTGGGCCACTGCGAGATGAGTATATTTCGTTGCTAGTGAATGACCTTGAGAAGGCCGTAGAATCTGTACGGCGCGAAGGTTTCATAGTTCCTTCTCCAGCTGTGGTGTATTCCGACGAGTACGTCGACTGAGGCGGGTATCGCTCGTTGTTTTTCAGGTTTATTACAATATGGCGAAACCGCAATCCTGGGTACTTGAAGGGCCGGCAGCAGGTCGTTCGTGTCCGCATCCTCACCGCGGATGGATGTGGAGGCGTTCTCTGAGAGGCGCGGAGAGGGAGTCTATTCCGTGGCGATCGATCAGCCTGGGCGGTTGCTTGAGATTACTCTTCGTTTCTGCAATCTGCCCATCCTTGAACAATCCAATACCCAATAGAGCGCTAAGCTCTATCCTAAGTAGATATTTACGGCGGCTCTTGGGCTCGCAGCGATACGGAGAAACCAATGTCACTTTCTGAAACAGTTCTAGCAAAGTTGAAAGACAAGTCGTTGGTGACGGACAGAGCTCTTGTAGGGACTGGGTGGGTCGCGGCAGGTTCAAGGGGCCTCACGTTTGAGGTCACCAATCCCTCAACCGGCGAAGTCCTCGCAACCCTTCCAGATCTCGGTGAAGAGGAGGTCAGGTTGGCGATTGAGGCTGCCCATGTTGCCCAAAAGAACTGGGCAAAGAGGACGGGCAAGGAGCGCGCCGCAGTCCTGCGAAGGCTTTACGACCTCTTAGTCTCGAATGTTGATGATCTTGCCACCATCCTCACTTTGGAGATGGGAAAACCATGGCCGGAGGCGAGGGGAGAGATCCTTTATGGTGCATCCTACGTCGAGTGGTTCGGTGAGGAAGCAAAGCGAGTTTACGGCGACACGATTCCAGGTCATCAGCCGGACAAGCGCATCATCGTGATCAAGCAGCCCATCGGAGTTGTTGGGGCCATCACGCCGTGGAACTTCCCGAATGCGATGCTTGCCCGCAAGATGGCCCCGGCAATCGCCGCCGGCTGCAGCATGGTGTCAAAACCTGCGGCTCAGACCCCCCTATCCGCGCTCGCTCTGGCTCTCCTTGCCGAACGCGCCGGTCTGCCACCCGGTCTTTTTTCTGTGCTCACCACGACCGATGCGGCGATGGTGGGTCAGGAATTCTGCGGAAATGAGAAGATCCGGAAGCTCACGTTCACAGGCTCGACCAATGTCGGAAAAAAGCTGATGCGGCAAGGCGCAGAACAGATCTTAAAGCTCGGCCTCGAACTCGGGGGTAACGCGCCATTCATTGTCTTCGATGACGCGGATCTCGACGCTGCCGTCGACGGCGCAATGATTTCCAAATACCGCAATGCTGGGCAAACCTGCGTCTGCGCCAATCGGCTCTATATTCAGGAGGGCGTCTATGATGCCTTTGCCGCCAAGCTTGCCAAGCGCGTTCGCCAGATGAAAGTCGGCGACGGCTTTGCCGAAGGGGTCACGACAGGCCCTCTCATCGACCAGAATGCGCTGAAGAAGGTACAGGAGCACGTCACCGACGCGGTCGCTAAGGGGGCTACAGTGGAGGTCGGCGGCAAGCCTGCGAGCCAAGGCGGCCTCTTTTTTGAGCCCACTATCTTGACCGGCGCAACTGGGGATATGCGCCTCTCCACGGAAGAGACGTTCGGCCCTATCGCGCCGTTGTTCAAGTTTTCGACCGAGGAACACGCCATTGAAATGGCGAACAACACCGAGTTTGGCCTGGCTTCCTACTTCTATTCCAGGGATGTCTCGAAAATCTTCCGGGTGGCGGAGGCTCTTGAATACGGCATGGTCGGGGTTAACACTGGGCTGATCTCCACGGAAGTTGCGCCTTTTGGCGGCATCAAGCAATCTGGCCTTGGCCGCGAAGGTTCAAAATACGGAATCGAAGATTATACAGAGATGAAATATGTGTGCCTGAGCGTGTGATCGCCTGTGCTCCGCGCGAGAAAATCGCCTTGTTCACTTACGACGCTTGCAGGTGCTGTCACGTTGTTTTGCGTTAATGGATTGCCGGTAAGGGGCCATGCATGTCTGCCGCTGTCGCCCGCTACAAGAACCATCGCTTCCCGCCGGAGATCATCGCTCGCGCCGTCTGGCTTTGTTACCGGTTTCCGTTGAGCCTGCGCCACGTCGAGGAAATGCTGCTGGAGCGCGGGCTTGTCGTTTCCTACGAGACGATCCGCCGATGGCCGAAAGCACGGCCCCGAGTATGTCCGTCGCTTGCGCCGCAAGCAGCCCTCGTCAAATGATGTCTGGCACCTCGACACCTCGACGAGGTGGTGATCATCATCGCCGGCAAGAAACACTGGCTGTGGCGGGCCGTCGATCAGGAAGGCTACGTGCTCGACGAGATCGTCCAGGCCCGCCGCAACACCAAAGCGGCCAAGCGCCTGCTCACCCGACTGCTGAAGAAGCAGGGCATGGCGCCAAAGCGCATGATCACCGACAAGCTGCGCTCTTACGGCGCAGCACGATGGCAGCTCATGCCGAATGTCGAGCATCGCTCGCACGGGCTTGAACAACCGGGCCGAGAATTCTCATCTGCCGTTGCGCAAACGGGAACGCGTACGGCAGGGCTTCCGGTCGACTGGCTCATTGCAGCACTTCGTGTCCCTCTTCTCCGCCGTCCGCAACCTCTTCGTTCCCTCCCACTAACCGCTCCGCTTCCCAGAATCGAAAGCATCGTCTCAAAGCCCTCGCCGAATGGAAAGCCGTGAGCCGTCCGCTTGCCTTAAAACCAGGCCCTGCGCTCCCCGCGCGCCTACAGTCAAACAACGTGACAGCACCCCCGGAATGCCTCGACCATTTCATCGACTGTCCGAATACTGGAAAGCGCCGCGAGCATCGTTCAGGCATTCTCATCTCCTCCGGATCACGCTCCAAGAATCGCATGGGAAGGCCATGGTCACAAGCCTATTGCTGTCTTTGGTTGATAAAGGCCGCGTGTCTGCGGGAAGGGTTCTTGTTCCGACCCCTTCATCGCGCCTGTATCCTTGAACAGCATCCCGTTCCCCCTCGCGCAAAACGCGCAAAACTGTTCGCGATGTCCCAGTTCCAAACATACTCCAATCCAGAAATCTGAAATCTCTCGCTAAAGTCGCTAAAGTGCCTAGCGACATCTGCTCTTCCGCGTCTGTCGCTACACTGTTGACTCATTCCTGACCATAGCGCAAACAGATAGCTATGATCTTGAGTATAGACTAAAGTTATGCGGCCGTACGAAGAGCGTTTCCTCTGGCGCCTGGACTGGAACCTGCTGCGCACGTTCACGGTGGTCGTCGAACGGGGCGGCGTCACGCGGGCGGCAGAGTTTATGAACCTCAGCCAGCCTACTATCAGCAGTGCGCTGAAACGGCTGGAAGAGACCACGGAGAAGCGACTGCTCGATCGCCGGCCGGGCCATTTTGCGCTGACCCCGACGGGCGAGACGCTTTATCGCGAGTGCGTGATGATCTTCGGCTCGATCTCACGGCTGCCGGGTCTGATGGCGGCGGCGGAGACCGATGTCACCGGCCACATTGCCATCGCCATGACCAGCCATGTGGTCTGTCCGCATTTCGACGCGGCGATGGCATGCTTCAACACAACCTATCCCGAGGTGACGTATTCGATCTCGATCACCGACAGCGCCGAGGTCCTGAGCCGGTTGCGGCAGAACCAGGCGTCGATAGGCCTGTGCCTGATGCGCGAGGACGATCCCTTGCTGGACGACCGTATCCTTTTCCGGGAGTTCTTCGGCCTGTTCTGCGGCCCGCCCCACAGGCTCTTCGGCCGATCGGATATCGGGATCGAGGATGTGTCCGGCGAACGCTCGGTGTCGTTCCAGACCGAACTCGAGAACGGACCGCTCTATCTGGTGCGCCAGTTGCGCGAGCGGGTCAATCTGCACCCCGAGCCGCACGGCATCTCGGCCAATCTGCCCGAGGTGCGGCGTATGATCATCACCGGGATGGGCATTGGAGCGCTGCCAGTGCATGTCGCCTGGCGCGACCTCGATGCCGGACTCCTGTGGCAGGTGCCGCCGAAGGACAATCTGCCGGCGGTCGAGATCCACTTCGTGGTGAACCCGCGCCGCAGCCTGAACCCAGCCGAGACCGCTTTCGTGCGGACGATCCATGAGATGATCGCGCAGACCTCGCTGGAGGAGCGCACCTATCGGTGAGCGGTCTCAGTCTGTCGCATCGCGGAACCTCATCGCCTCGAGCAGGAATTCGCCGGCCATGCGGATCTCCTCGACCAGGAAGTCGCGCGCCAGATCGGGCTGGCCCTGGCGCAGGGCGTCCATGATTTCCTTGTGCCTGTGCGGCGCCCGGCCGAGCGAGCTCCCTAGCAGCGCCCAGCGCGCCTCCCAGAACATCGGGCTGCGGCGAAGCCACAGGCTCTCGATGAAACTGAGCAGCAGGGCCGATCCGGAGGAGCGGTAGATCTCGAACAGGAAGCCGGTATCGGCTTGCCGCACTCCTGTCGGATCGCTGGCGAGCCGGGCGGCTTCATGCTGCGCCACGAAGGCGTCAAGCCGCTCAAACTGTGCGGGCTTCAGATGCGGCGCGCCAAGCATCAGCGCCAGCGGCTCCAATTGCAGGCGCATCGCCGTCAATTCGGAAAACTCGCGTTGGGTCATGCGCGGCACCACGGCCGTTCCCGATGGCTTGGCATCCAGCGCTCGCTCGTTGACCAGGCGGCGTAGGGCGGCGCGCACCGGCATGGGGCTAAGCGATAATGCCGCGCAGACGCCCCGAATGGAAAGCTTGCTGTCCGGCGTGAAATCGCCATTGATCAGCGCGCGGATCAGCCGATAGGCGTCTTCCTCCAGCGCGCCCGCGGTCGTGACTGGCGGAATCATGTCGCTTCTGCCCATCTCCCAGCGTTCTGCCTCTGGTCCCGGCCTATCGCAGCAACGTCGCCCGTGCGTGGAGGAAATTCCCGACGGCAGCGGTGAACTGCGCAAGGTCGCGTTCCGTCGTCGGCAAGCTGAGCGCCGTCATGCCGCGGCGGGCGATGTAGACGCCCGCGTCGAGCATGTCCAAGAAGAACAGCTCTTTCAGCGCTTCCTCATCCGGGGTGCTGGCATACGGGCGGTCGATCCGGCCCCGACGGAAATGGACCGTGGCAAGCGAGCCGAGGCCACAGAACTGCAACGGCGCGCCGGCCTTGCCGGAAATCGCGTTGAGTCGTTCGCGCAGGCCTTCCCCTAGCGCGAACAGGTCGGCGGCCGCTGCGGCGGTAAACACCTCTCCCATGGCGGCGATCCCTGCCGCCATGGACATCACGTTGTTGTTGAAGGTGCCGGCGTGAGGCACCTTGGAGACGAAGATCTCCATAATGTCGTGCCGCCCGCCGAAGGCGCCGAAGCTCATGCCGCCACCAATATATTTTCCAAGCGTGGTCATGTCGGGCAAGATGCCGAGACGTTCCTGCAAGCCGCCGCCCGACATGCGCGAGGTCATCACCTCGTCGAAGATCAGGATCGCACCGGCAGCGCGTGTAGCCTCGGCCACGGCAGCCAGAAAAGCAGGCTCGGCGGCGATGCAGCCCCCGCTGCCCAGCATCGGCTCCACGATGACCGCTGCCAGCTCGCCTGCTGCCGAGCGGATCGCGGCCACGGTGCCGTCGATGTCGTTGTAGTCACATAGCGTCACCGGGAACGGGGCGGTGATCAGGCTGGAGCCGGTCGCGGGGTAGTACAGGAGGCTGCCATGGTAGCCGCCGCGGAACGCGATGATGCGGCCGCGCCCTGTCACCACCTGCGCGGCGCTGAACGCGATCAGGTTGGCCTCGGTCCCACTGTTGGTGAAGCGGATCATGTCGATCGACGGAAAGCGGCTGCAGAGGATCCCGGCAAGGCGCTGCTCGGCCTCGCCCACCGCGGCCAGACTCAGTCCCCGCGCCATGGCGTCGTGGAGGGCGGAATGGATGCGGCTTTCGGTATGGCCAAACAGTCCGGCAGTGTATTCGCCGCACAAGTCGAGATAGGCGTTGTCGTCGATGTCCCAAAGCCGGCAGCCCTCGCCGCGCGCCATCGCAGTCGGAAAAGGCGCATAGCCGAGCACCGACCGGGTGTTGCCGCCGGGAAGAACTTGCACCGCCTCGCGATGCAGAACCGCACTATTCGGGCGCTTCGCGGCGTAGCGCTTCCGCGCGTCGAGCAGGACGGTGTCGAGGGAAGAATTCTGTTGGGCAAGGCTCTGAGGCATCTCGATCCCGTTATGGTTGATTTCAAGATCACAAAAACATGTTTTTAAGATCTAAGAAAGGACTTTCGCTCACTAAGCCCGGGCCAAGAGTTGGACAGCGCAAAATAGTGAAGCGTCAGATGGCATCCGGCGGCACTTGCGGCAGGACAAGATCCAGGTTGAGGACAGCCGTGGCAAAAACGGAAATGCACAGAGAGAGCAAAGATGACGGAAAACAGTAGCGAGGCCCGCGCAACGCTGCCGGCCAAAATAAATATGGCTGCTAACCCCGTGGTCCTCAACGGCAGCAAGGGCGAGCCCGGATCAAGCGGTCTGCCCCGCTTGTCCGAGAGCTCGCCACCTGTTTGGGGCTAAACGTCGACGCCCAAATTGAGGGACGCCGCTATCGCGGCGACCTGTCCACCGACGTCCGCGCAGAGTCGATCGTGAATACCTTCAAGACGCGAGAATGAACAAGCGCCGGCAGATACGCTGGTCAGAACCGAGGTCACTTACCGCGTACTGCGGTTCGGCGGCTTGTGTCTGAAAACGTCGGGTGTGGGCATTCACCGGATTTATATTCAATATCCAAAACATCTATTTGCAGAATTCTCTATCGTACACGAGTCTACAGAAAATTTCGGCACTTACCGATCCACAGTGTCCTTCGTGTCTCAATGCATCTCATGGCTCGCAAAGCGCTCCACGCTCGCCCTTGGCCTGACGTTAGCGTAGCCTTGCCGGCGGCTGCCCGTGAACTCGTTTCGATCAAGGAGCGGGGCAAGCTCAGCGCCGCCCATGTCAGGCCAATATCCGCCCTTCAGCAGATCGACGAGCAGAACCAAATTGTCAGTTTCGATATCGACATTGCCAACGAAGTCGCCAAACGTCTTTGCATGAAGCGCGGAGCTCTCACCACGGCGTGGGACCGCATCGTTCCGGGCCTCATGGCAAATAGGCACGACCCCATCGTCGGTTCCACGGCCATCCCGGAGGAACGCGAAAAGGCCGTTGATTTCGTCGGATCTTACTATTGGTTGCAGGATGCGCGGTTGTATCCATACGGAAACGAGGAGAGGGGAAATGATCTTCAGGACACAGTGGCCCGCTGCTTCTGTGGTGGCCGCGCCTAGTGGCGTTTCCACGGCGGCTTGCTTTGCGGTTGGCGATCACAGCAACCAGGCGACGTTGTTGCAGCTAAAAGCGCAAACGCTCGTTGCTGACCTCGTCGGCGCCGACGCGGCTCCCGGAGCTGCAGCGTATATCATAGCGCCGAAATTCGGTATGGAGGCCGGCATGGTGGCGGGCGTGACAGAAAGGGCCGGGCGCGAGCCATTGACAATTGAGCGTCCCATTCGAATTTCAAGTGTTACAAAACCATTCGTCGCCGCTGCGATCTGGCGCGTGTGGGAGATGGGAAAAATCGACCTGGATCAGTCGATTGGCTCCTATCTTACTTCGGCGCATGTGATGATTCTTACGGGCGGCGGCTACGACGTGAAGACCATCACCGTACGACATCTCCTGTCGCATACTGCCGGACTTGTCGATGTGTTCCACACAAACGCTTTCACTCAGATGTTGCCAAAGCTGATGACTGGCCAGGTGAAGCATCGGTTCACTCTGGAAGAGCAACTGAAGATGGCAATGGAGGGCGGACCGCGTTTTACGCCAGGACAGGCGTTTGAGTACAGTGACACCGGCTACCTGCTTCTCGCCGCGATCCTTGAGAAAGCGACAGGAAAATCCATGGCGGCGGCGACGCGGGAGCTCGTCGGCTTTGATCGTCTTGGGCTTGGCAACACCTGGTGGGAAGTGCTTGAAGCGGAGCCCAGAGGCGTGCTCGCGCGGGCGCATCAATATGAATATGTCTGCGGTTGGGACAGCTACGACGAGGACCCTCCACATGATCTCTTCGGCGGCGGTGGGATGGTGTCGACGCCAAAGGACCTCGCGCGGTTTTTCTACGCGCTGTTTCATGAAGAGGTTTTCGAAAAGCCAGAAACGATCCACGTGATGGTGTCCGTCGACAAAACGGCGACTCCCCGAAAGCAAAATGACTCCGTTTATGGCCATGGTCCGCAGATCCATAAAGTTGGAGATTTGACCGTCTATGCTCATGGCGGCTGGTGGGGGCTTGATGTCGGATACGTTCCGGAGCTGGATATGGCGGTTAGCGTCATTGGGCTGAGGCGAGATATCCGTCCCCGGTATACCGCGGCCTTCGACGCTATTATTTTGGAAGCAGCGCATCTTCAGGCCAAGCCGTAGTTGGCGGGCAGAAGCTTGCGGTCATCCTTCACCGCATGTGGGTCGATCCACCGACTTCCACTGAGCCAAGCGCCGGTGGCTGCTTGAGGAGCCCCGACGTTAATCGAAGCGGGCTGGAAACAGCCCCGCTTCCCCTGAGGTCCCATCACTGCGGCAAAACTCCTCGAATGCCGGGCCATAGAGCCTGTAGCTGGTCTCATCGTTCGCCGGTTCGAATCCACGCCGAAAATAAATGCGAGCACCCGCTGGCTGCCATGATCGAGGGTCATGGCGGAGGTAATCTTAACCTCCATTGCTGGCGATCCGGGCGACGTGTCGCAGCAGCTTTTGACCAATCCGGGCGCTGCGGAATTGCTGTGGACGAACAGACCCTGGGGTAAACGGATCCGACTTGCCCATCCAAGCGGAAAACATCGGGAAGTAGAGGCGGATGGCGGCGATCTTGAAGTCGACCTCGGCCAGCACCACGAAAAACTCGTGCTGGGACCGAACCCCGGCAGTTTCGATATCTTGCCTGGTGCTTTTCAGGCCCCACGGGGACCCGAGCGACTTAGCGAGTGTCGCGACCCCTTATGCCCCAGCCAAGGCACATGCTTACACAGCAAAGCGGAATTGCGCTTTGGTATAGCTCGAGAGCGGCGTTTAGTTCCTGCTGCGACAAAACTCCTCAAATGCCGTGCCGTAAAGCCCGTAGCTCGTCTCACTGTTCAACGCTTCAAATCCATGCCGAAGATAGAAGCGAGCACCCGCCTTGTTGCTATGATCGACGGTCAGGCGGAGATAGTGGTAACCGTTATGGTGCGCGGTACGGGCGACGTGTCGAAGCAGTTTTTCACCAATCCGGTCATTGCGGAATTCCTCATGGACGAACAGGTCCTGGACATACAGCCCCGCCTTGCCCATCCAGGTAGAAAAGATCGGAAAATAGAGAGAGATCGCAGCGATCTTGCCGTCGACCTCGGCTAGCATCACTGTAAAGTCGCGCCGGGGGCCGAACCCGGCGGTTTTGATATCTTCCTTGGTGCATTTGAACTGCTCGAGAACGCCGAGGGATTCGGCCAACAAGTGAAGCGCCAGCAGGATCTCTTCACAATCTTCGCGTTCGGCCACACGGAATGATAATCCGCACGTCATCTTGACCCTTTCTGCTTTACTCATGAAGCGACCTCAAGCAGCGCCGCAGCCCCCATGCCCCAGCCTACGCACATGCTCACCACCGCGAAGCGCACGCCACGCCGGCGTCCTTCCAGCAGCGCGTGGCCGACCAGGCGCGACCCGCTCATCCCGTAGGGATGGCCGATCGAGATCGCGCCGCCATTGACGTTCAGCTTCTCCGGATCGAGACCGAGCCGATCGCGGCAATAGACCAGTTGCGCAGCAAAGGCCTCGTTGATCTCGAAGAGGTCGATGTCGTCGAGCGAAAGGCCGTGGCGCTCGAGCAGGGACGGAATCGCCAGCGCGGGGCCGATGCCCATTTCCTCCGGCGCGCACCCAACGGTCAACATGCCACGAAACAGACCGAGCGGCACAAGCCCCCGCCGGGAAGCCTCGTCACCCGACATCAGGACGCAGGCCGAAGCTCCGTCGGAAAGCTGCGAAGAGTTGCCTGCGGTTACGGTGGATTCTTCTCCCATGACAGGGATCAGTCCGGAAAGGCCCGCGAGACTGGTGCTGGGGCGGTTGCACTCATCGCGCGAAAGCGTGACGGTGATCGGGCTTTCTGCGCTATTGTCGCGGTTCTTTTCGACCTTCACTGTTTCAAAGGGGACAATCTCGTCTGCGAAGCGTCCCGCTTCCTGCGCGGCGGCGGTGCGCTTCTGGCTGACCAGCGCATATTCATCCTGCGCCGCACGGGTGACGCGATATTTGCGCGCTACCAGATCGGCCGTGGCCAGCATGGGCATGTAATAGTCCTTGCGCACACCAGCGATGCGGTAATGCGTTCCATTCCAATCATCGTTCTGCACCAGCGAGATGCTGTCCATGCCGCCGGCCAGAGCGATATCGCAGTCGCCGGAGCGGATCTGGTTGGCTGCCGTTGCAATCGCCGATAAACCAGACGCGCATTGCCGGTCGATGGTCGCGGCGGCCACGCCGTCGGGGAGGCCAGCGGCGAAGACGGTATGGCGGGCGACATTGATGCCGCTGGTGCCCTGAGTCAGGGCGCAGCCCAGTGTAAAATCCTGCACTTCTCCGCCCTCCAAGCCGGCACGGGACAAGGCGGCGCGCACGGCATGGGCCGCCAGGACGGGTCCTTGAGTCGCATTGAAAGCGCCGCGGTAGGCCTTGCCGATCGGGGTACGCGCGGTGGAAACGATGACGGCGTCGCGCATGGGCTATGCTTCCTCCAGGCCACACCAGTCGGCGATGAATAGGGCGGTCGATTGGGTGATGCGGCGCACGGATTCGAGATCGACACGCTCGTTGAACCCGTGGATAGCCTCGGCACGCGGGCCATAGACGAGCGCTGGGGTGTCGGCGTAGAGGCCGAAGAAGCGGGCATCGGTCGTGGCGGTGATCGCTTCATGCTCGAGGGGCTTACCGACGACAAGGCTGTGGGCGCGGTCGAGCGCGGCCAGCGCTGCGCGCGCCGCTGCACTCTGGTCATCCTTGAAGGAATAGCCCTCAGCGGCGAAGCCATTATAGACAACTTCGGGGCAGTTCCTGGCGAGGAAGGAATGGTTGCGGGCCGCATCGAAAATGGTCTCTTCGATCATGTGGCGCACGTCATCAAGGTTCTGGCCGGGGAATACCCCCATGCGCACATCGAAAATGCACCAGGCGGGGACAGAACTGGCCCAGTCTCCGCCCGCGATCTTCCCGATGTTGAGGTTGAGGGCATGGCTGTGATCGGCATAGTCGTGATGGCGGCGTTCCGTTGCATTCATCCGCCGCTCCAGGCGGTGCAGCGCCTCGAACAGGAGGGTGGCCGCTTCGATAGCGTTGGCGCCTGAACCGGCATAGGCCACATGGGTTGGCAGACCCTTCAGGTGTACCTGGAACCAGATCACCCCGACCTGCGAAGACACGAGCTTTTCGGCAAAGGGTTCGGGAATCAGTGCCGCATCGGCGCGATAACCGCGTTGCAAGCAGGCCAGCGCGCCGTTACCAGTGCATTCCTCTTCCACGACGGACTGAAAAAACACGTCGGCGGCAGGGCGCAGGCCGAGATGCTTCAACGCCTCGAGTGCAAAGAGGTTCGAGGCCAACCCGGCTTTCATGTCACCCGCGCCGCGGCCATACATCCAGTCGCCATCAATGCAAGAATCGAATGGCGCGCGATCCCACATATCCAATGGCCCGGTTGGCACCACGTCGATATGGCCGTTGAGGATCAGGCTAAGCCCGCTGCGGGTTCGGCTTCGCAGGCTGCCCACCACGTTTACAGCGTTCTCATAATCGCCAATGACCGGCGAGAAGCCGGGCATCTCCGAGATGTCGTTTATATCAATTTGCCAGCGGTCGAGCTCATAGCCGCGATCAGACAACTCGCTCGCGACGAAATCCTGTGCCGATTGTTCGTCGCCCCGTGTAGAGGGATGGCGTACCAATTCGGTCAGAAATTCCAGTTCGCTGTCGAAGACCGAATCGACGGCATGGAGGATGGTCGTGCTGTCCATCTAAAATCTCGGCAAATCCTGATTTGGAACACGGAAGGTGGCGCTGGTGAGGGCCTCTAGTTCGGCAAGGCTGGTACCATCTGCGATCTCGCGAAGGCATAACCCCTCAGCGGTGATGTCGAAGACAGCCATGTCGGTGTAGATCCGGTTCACATGGCCCTTGGCCGTGAGCGGTAGAGAGCATTGACTCAGGATCTTTGGATTGCCCTTGCTGTCCGTGTGCATCATGATGACGCCCACCCGCCGCGCCTTCTGCGCCAGTTCGATCGCCCCGCCCATGCCGGGCGAAAACTTGCCGGGGATCTTCCAGTTCGCCAGGTCGCCGTTTGACGCCACCTGGAAGGCACCGAGGAGACTCAGGTCCAGGCGCCCTGAGCGTACGATGGCGAAACTCACCGCGCTGTCGAAGAAAGCCGTGCCGGGAATGATCGAGACATAGGCGCCGCCCGCATCAATCAGGTTGCGGTCGGCCTTCTCCGGCGCCGACACTTGGCCGACGCCCGCGATGCCGTTTTCCGAATGCAGACAGACCGCCGTGCTGGGCGAAACGTATTGCAGAACCTCGGTCGGAAGGCCAATGCCCAAATTGACAGTCATGCCGCTTAGAATATCGGCGGCCGCGCGCTTCAACATTCGCGCTTTAGCGTTGGACGACACCGTAAACCTCCGGCAATTCATTGAGTTCAACTACTGCGTCGACAAAGGCTCCGGATAAGTGGACATTCTCGGGCGCGAGCGTGCCGAATGGCACGATTGCCTCGGCCTCGACGATAGTTCTGGACGCGGCCATGGCCATCAGGGGATTGAAGTTTCGGGCTGCGGCTGAGAAGTAGAGGTTGCCGAAAGCATCGGCCTTGTTGGCGTGGACGAGCGCGAAATCAGCCCGCAAGGCGGTCTCCAAGAGGCCCGGCTTGCCATCTACGGAAACACGCTGCTTGCCCTCCTCAACGGCAGTACCAAGCCCAATGTCGGAGACGAAACCCATCATCCCGGCACCGGCCACGCGGATGCGCTCGGCCAAAATACCCTGCGGGACGAACTCGACCTCGATTGCGGCCTCGTTCATCAGCCGCATCGCCGTTGGGTTGAGCCCGATATGACTGGTCACCAGCTTGGCCACCTGGCCATTTTCGAGGAGCCAGTCGACGCCCATGCGCGCCTCATTGGCGTCGTTCTTGATTACAGTCAGATTGCGGGGGCCCTGTCTGACCAGCTCACGGATCAGACAGAACGGCGTTCCGGGCACACCGAAGCCGCCGAGCATCACGGAGGCGCCGTCCCCAATGGCCGAGATAGCCTCGCCGATCGAGCTGCGTTTGTCGGGAAGTGGCATGCAAATCACCCAATTTCTGGTGACCCGCGCACGGCTTGGAAAGCGCACGCAGACCTGCGCAGTGCCGTTCCGCTGGGTTCGCTGCCCAAACGGCAATTTGAGGGCACATATTGCGTTTAGAACCTAATTCTGCCCAAGATTACTGATCACGGCAGATAGCGCAAACAAATAAGCGTAATCATGGTCATTGATGGGGCCTATGGTGCGACCGTGCGAAGAGCGTTTCATTGGCGGCTGGACTGGAATCTACTGCGCACCTTCACGGTGGTAGTGGAGCACGTGGAACCAGGCGGGCAGCGGAATTCATGACGCTGTGAGTTGTGCCTGTCGCAACAGCGTCGCTGCCGCCAGACATTGTCATCCAAAGCGGCCCCTCCCCACGAGGGCCCGCTATCGTCTTATGTTACACCGGGGCATGCCACAGCCTCAACTTCCTGAAGATTCCAGTAAAAACGCTTGGCAAAATCAACGATCCACATCTCTCCTGCTTTCTGCTTTTGATTTCGCCAATGTCTCTGAGAATCACCTCTTACCTGGCTCCACCTGCGCTGGTCCGGGGAGTTCGTCGAGGGGCGGAAATGGTGTAATCGACCAACGGATTAAGTCGACGGCGTGCTGAAGTATGGTCTCGGTCCGAGTACGGTCGGGTGAAGTAGCGGTGACATGTCCGAGACAGTCTTGGGAATCGCCTTTTCTGACGATGGGCTCCTTGGGCTGAGCATACAATTTGACCTCGGCGACGCCGGGTACGGCAGCAGCCTGAGCGTTGCCGTCGATCCAATCGAGGGTGCCATCGAGATCAGGAAGTAGGTAGCGCCACGCCGCAGTATGCGAACGCTTTTTAAGCAAATCGCATTTACCACCGATGGCAAGCTTGATGTGCTCAGTCACGAGATCGACACCGTAAGCCAGGTGAACCAGTTGAGGACCGGCACCCAGACGAGGATTGACTTCAATGACAACTGGGCCATGCTTCGCCCACCGGAGTTCGATGTTCGCAGGCCCCCAGCCAAGGCCGAGAGCTTGCAAACAGCTCAATGACACATCAGCGATACGCTTATGCTCGTCGTCAGTCAGCGGGGCTGGAAAGGTGACCTCACGGAAGACGAAATGCGGTGGGCAGTCGAACTCAGCGGTACCAACTCCAATAACCTCATGTCCCATCGTGTCAACGTTATAGTATTGGCCTTGGGCGAATTCTTCGACCAGTATCCTGGGCGAGGGCTGCGATATGTGCGTCCGGCCCAACAGATAAGTCGCATGTTTGGCTAATTCTTCGACCGTGCGGCACAATTGGACACCGCTGCTGCCGCTGCCGACGGACGGCTTGACAATTGCCGGCAGGCCGATCTCAACGGCAGCGCTTTCTACATCCGTCGCGCTCGCCGCCACGCGATAAGCAGGTATGGGAATGTTGGCCTGCGCGAGGAGCTGACGTTGAATGACTTTATCGCAGCATCGTTCAATCGACACGGGGTCCGGTCCCGGTAGCCCGAAATACCGGCAGAGCCTACCAACTGTCGCATAGACGGCTTCCAGGGCGCTCGTAATGCCAGCAATGTCATAGGTCGAACGGAGCAGGGAACATTCGCGGATCAGCGCCTCGAGATCAGTGGTATCGACCCGGATGGCCTCGGCGCCTTCCGTCGCGACGTAGTCGTATTGAGCTGGGTCAGCCGAAAGGATGATTGGATGAAAGCCAAGCCGATGGGCCGCTTGGACGTATAGCGGACCGTTACTTGCTCCTTCAATCAGGATGAGTGCTCTTCTTGGCATTGGCTATTGACCTTTCCCAGCGTGCGATGCAGTAGTCTGTTTAAGTCGGTATCAGCCTGACCTCAGACTCAGTGCGGAACAACATGAGTTTCGCAATTCTGGGGCCAGCGCCGATACTACCGCGTCTGGTAGTTGACGCATCCGCTCGTGGCTCACGAAACAGCTTAATCCGCAGGTGGATAGGCATGCCGGCCGCCCTTGAAGTCCGAGACGGTAAAGCAACCTGCATCGTCTTGCCGGATGGCATCGGGTCCGATCACCGCCTTCCCATGCCCACCGGGAATGTCGAGGATGTAGGTCGGCTGGCACAGTCCCGAAATCCGACCTCTCAGGCCTGCGACCAGAGCCCGGCCTTCCTTGATGGTCAGGCGGAAATGGCCTGTGCCCAGAGCAAGGTCCGGGTGGTGGAGGTAATATGGCTTCACCCTCGTTTCCACGAAGGCGCGCATGAGGGCCGCGAGCGTGTCGGAGTCGTCGTTGACGCCCTTCAGCAGCACAGACTGACTGATCATCACAATGCCTGAATCGACGAGCCGGGCGCAGGCCGCACGAGCCGGAGGCGTCAACTCGCGCGGATGATTGGCGTGGAGAGCCACATAGGTCGCTTTCCGACTTGTCTTCAGGGCCGCGATTAAAGCCTTGTCGATCCGCTCCGGCTCGACCACGGGAACGCGGGTGTGGAAGCGAACGATCTTCACGTGATCGATAGCAGCCAGCCGCTGCATGATTTCCGCGAGGCGGCGGGGCGAGATCATGAGCGGTTCCCCGCCGGTGAGGATGACCTCCGAAATCTGCAAGTGATCGGCGATATAGCCGAGGGCCCTGTCCATAGCCTCGGGGGACAGGGTGCCAAGCCCCTGCGGACCCACCATCTCCCGGCGGAAGCAGAAGCGGCAATAAACTGGGCAGACATGAACGGCCTTGAGCAGCACCCGGTCGGGATAGCGGTGGACGATGCCTTCAACGGGGCTGTACGCGAGATCCCCAATGGGGTCGTCGCGCTCCTCGGGCGTCGCGATCAACTCGGCCGCATCCGGCACGAATTGGCGCGCGATGGGGTCGTTCGGATCACACCGGTCGATCAGCGCGGCCATGGCGGGGCTGATCGCTATGGCATAGCGCTGGGCCACGGCCTCGATACCAGCCACGTCTTCAGCCGTGACGAGGCCGGTCTCGACCAGCTCCGCAGGCGTGCGGATGGGACGGGCGCTTGTCGGCTTAACTTGATGGCGCTGTCTTGACATGTTGCTTTCCTTCCCTTTTTCGATTGCGCTAACGCTTAGGCCACGACTGGCGGAGGGCAGCTGTCGCCACAGTTCCCTGAAAGCAAAGCTCGTGCCAATCTGTGGATCGAGCAAAAGAAGTGTTGTTGTTGCTGTTCAGCTCTTTGCCTGCGGCAAACGAGAGATGGGCACAACACCCCGGTGTCGCGGACCTGACAAAGGCGACGAGAACAGTGTCGGACAGCGTGGCGCCAGACGCCGTGATTCATCATGGCCTAAACACCGGCTTGAGCCTGCCTTCGTGATTGCCCGGTCCACGTGGCGGCGAGCGCATCAGCCGATTACGCAAGTCTCACAACGCAAGCGACGGGTGCAACTCACATGAGGAGTGATCCGCCACCACGCTCGCTGTTTCTGACCGAGCGAGCTGCAACCGTTTCGGCGGTGATGCATCCTGCAGTCCTGATACCCGAAGGAAAGTTCGACGCCTCATGGCTTCGCTTGTTCGGCCGTGTTGCCGATCTCACGGAACTTCCCGCCGATCCGGAGGGCGCGACCTTCACGCACGAGGTGGGAGTAATCCCCACGAAAGACGCGCGCATCAATGAAACCTACCACGACCTGGCCATCGTCCATCCGGCACTGACGTGCCTCGTCGATGGTGATCAATCGGGCAACGACTACAGGAACGCGCTTTCCGGAGGAGCGTCACCTTATCCAAGGATCATCCAATGGCCGAACGGCTGGACGATCGAGGATGTTGTCGCTTGGGTGTGCACTGCCGACCCTACGGTCATTGCGCATGCCGACCTAGACGCGTTCGGCCTACCTGCAAACATCGCGGCGCTTGCAGCTCATCTGAAAAAGGATGGGCCGAAGCGTGATGAGATTCTGCACACCTCCCTGGCGGATGTGATTGTCACGAAGCCTGCGTGCAGCCGCCGCGTACGTCATATCCTTTCCGTCCCCGCGGCCATCGCGACAGGGAAGGCACCTCCTGCGAATTCGGCCGCTCAAGTGACGCACGCCAACGGCATCACCTTCTCAATGCGGGCGCAAATCTCCGCCAGCTCACAGCGCCAGGGGTCGGTCCGGGTCTCACCTTCAATTATCATTTCCCGAATGACGCACCCTTTCGGGTAGGTGCAGCGATAGCGCATTCGCATGGGAGCGTTGCAGTTCTGTTCCCGCCGGCAGGCCGCGCTTGGGCGAACGCCATGGCCCAACGGCTCGGCCAAGGATTGTATTCCGCCAACTACAACATCGCGCCGATCCGGCTGATTCTCGAGCCGCGCGCTTCGGACGAAATCGCGGCGGTGATGGCCGGCTTTGCCGAGGCGGATGTCATGAGCCCGGTACAGATCGCCGAGCGGTTTGCGCAGCTTGCAAATCCGCCCAGCTGGATACCGCACGTCACATCCGCAGCCTTTCAGGGGCTGAACCGGCAGAGCAAGACTCTCTGGTCCACGGCTGAGCTGCGCGCGTTGGTCGAGCGAAAGGCGGCGAGCTTTCGCGCCTATTCAGGCGACCGCGTACGCGGCGTTCCTCTTCTCAACATCCATCAGGCGAAGAACCGGCAGTTCGATGACGTCATCATCCTCTGGCCGCACGTCATGGAGATGGCGGCGCCTTTTGGGTGAGGTGATCGGCCATCATGGGGGTGAAAAAACCCGCCGAAAAGCGGGCTTCTTCATGTGCCACAGGTGCTTGCGGGTCAAAGTCGATCTGCTCTCCGTGGATCAACCTGATCGCACCGGCTTGCACGGCACCGGTCAAGCATCCCCAAATCAAAGCGGCGATGAAGTTCCAGCCGAAAAGCAGGGCAATGACGAGGCAGATCAGACCTGTCGCACAGACTGTGCGTAGTCGAGCAGTTCGTCTTCCATTTTCAGCAACACCTGTTTTCGGTCTCGCCGTTCGAGAACGGCGGCGGAGGCCGGCTAGTTGATGGTAGCGATCCATTCTCCGGATGCGTCTTTGGCAAACCCGACGAGGCGATCCAGGGGCTGTGCCTGTGGTGACATCTTGATTGATGTCATGCACGATACTCCGGGGCCGCTGCTGTTCTTGTCGCACTGGCCGAGAGCAAGCGAGATCTCGGGCATGTTGTTGCGGTCCCAAACGAGCGGCGAAGCTTCCTGTGCCTTCCGGAAGGCGGCAAGAGCTTCATCCTCCGTCGGCGCTTCGATGATCGGGGCTTGCGCAATGCCGCCGTTGGCAACCGCGAGGCGAATTATGACTCCGGGGCAAGAATCCACACGCGGCGGTGGCGGCACGAGGACCAAGCCGGCGAGTTCGCGCTTTCGAACTGGCGCCAAACTGCCACTGCTCGAGGGCCGAGGCCAGTCTAATCACAGGCGAGCCGTCCAAGCTCTCAAGAGTGATAGGGCGAAACCCGACAGCGGCAGAAGACATGTCGGGTTCACGACAATCGGCCGCATTTGGCTCGTGGAGAATTTCAAAGCATTTCCCGCCGCTTACCGGAGCTGAGGGAATTGGCACCTCCGTTGCAGCTTGATGTGCGGCAACACGGTGAGAGCTTCGCTGAAGCAAGCCAGAGGGAGCGATGCCCTCGAGACCGTGTCCGATTTTGACTGGAAAATATTCCGCGACAAAAGAGACGAAAGGTGTGGAATGACTTTGGACACCAAGATGGAACTGCGTATGGGGTCCCCGGCTCCTGCGATCAAAGTGGAGAACTGGCTGCGTGGCGAGCCCCTCACGAACTTTCGGCCCGGCAAGGTCTACCTCGTTGAGTTTTGGGCGACTTGGTGCGGACCATGTGTCGACGCCATGCCCCATTTGATCGAACTGCAGGAGAAATATGAAGGCAGCGGATTTGAGGCGGTCGGAGTTGCCGCCTGCGAACAGGGTCCTATCGCAGACGAGGCGCGGACCAACGTGGATGCCTGGCTGACCGAGAAGTTCCCGAATCTGAATTATCGTATCGGGTTCGATTACATTGGCGAAATGAACAAGCTCTGGATGGATCCCAGCTCTTCGATTGGGATTCCCACCTCGTTCGTGGTCGACCGCGACGGCCACATCGCTTTTATCGGCCACCCGGCGGAACTCGATGACGTTTTGCCGAAAGTCCTTAACGGCAGCTGGCGCAGCAGCTATGAAGCGAAAGCCGCCGATGCAAAGCGCATCGCGCATAACCAACTTGCAGCGCGCGAAATGTCGCTTACCGGGCCGATATACGCCAAACTTGAGCCGGCGATGCAGGCCGAGGATTGGACGGCGGCGCTCTTGGCCATCGAAGAAGGCCTCGCCTTGATGCCAGACTCTTGTGAGTTCCGGCAGATTCATGCGGATCTTCTGCTTCACAAGCTGCGCGACATCAAGACCGGCATGCCGGTCATGCGAGAATTGGTCGAGGACGCGATAGACAAAACGTCCGACGCCGTGTCGTGGATGGCCTTGGCCCTCAACCAACTCTTCGATCCCACGATGGACAATTCCCATCTTCCGCGCGCGGAGCGCTTTGCGATGGGCAACGAGCTCTCGGAACAGATACTGGCACTCAATCCCCCGAACGGCGATGGCCCGTTTAAATACCGCCGGTACCTCCCGGTAGCTCAGTATTATTACGAGAGCGGCAACAAAGATCGCGCAATCGAGTTGATCGAGGTGGCACTGAAATCGGTGGACCGGCTGGGGCCAATTCCGGACCACACCAAACAGTACTATCTTACCCCATTGCTCCAAGCACTGGCCAACTACACGGGTGAGCCTGCCTGTCACGCGGATCTTTGTGTGGCTCCGCAAAACAAGGCACCCGAAACTAAAAACGCAGTCACTTCCTGAGCAAGAATCGCGAAGGGACTGACAATTGGAATTGAACACTGGCCAATCCGCCCATCGAGGCTCTCTTCGCAGCAAGTATGTCGATGCAGCAGGGCGACGGCTTGCGGCAGGTTGGATTTCAATTGCGTTGACCACCGGTCGGATCGCGGCGCAGACGATGTGCGCCGCGAATTCGCGCCGTAGGTCTCGCACTCGTGGACATATCGAGGTCGGCCACGGGGCACTCTTGGGGTTGGCCCGCCCAAGCCATTCGTCGGCTGGCATCAAGTGGACCCGGATCATCGGAAAAGGAAATCGTACCTCGAAGACGAAGACTGAAATGACGAACAACGAAATTCCTCATGAACCGGTTGGCCCTGCTGTCCACAAGGACGACGAGGCCCTTGCTTCCCCGTTCGTCAAATGCCTCCTGCGGCTCATTCGGACTCAGGATTCCTTCGGCTTATGGGAAGGCCATTCGGATGCCGAGCTGCTGGCCGAGTTCATCATCACCAAGCAACGGCAACGTGCGGTACCCTTTGGCGGCGATCCCGATCCTGACGCGCTGTGGAGGCTCGACATGTTTTACACCGCCGTAGCGCTTGCGATCGAGGAGCGCTCCGGCGTGTCGACGTCGCCAATAATTGGAATGAAGCCCGTGGGGGCTTCCGGCGGTTGGGCGTTCTGTCGAGACGTCCACCGGTTCGGCTTCGAGACTTTCCGCAAATTGGCTGAGGCCGGTACGAAACTGGCCGACGATGCGACTGCAGCCATTGAAGCCTAGCCCGAGATGGCGCGCATCAAGAAACCATTGTTCCAGGAAGGATCTATGTCAGACCTAGATAAGATGAGGAAAAAAGTCCGAAAGCTCCAGTTGCGTGCAGCTATTGCCAAGATGGCATTGCAGGACCTTGTCGAGGGTCTGCCGGGCAAGTGGGCCGACATACAGGAAGTCGCCGAGAAAACCCACGCCGTTTATGCCGAGTTGGATGTTGCCAAGAGAGAACTCGCTTCAATGAAGAATTTAGGATGATGCGCACATTCACCACCCGTGACGGCTCCATTTGGATGCCGTCGTACCTGACCTCCATCGATAGCAAGACCTGCATCGGCTGCTGCCGTTGTTTCAAGGTCTGCTCGCGCGATGTCATGCATCTTCACGGCGTTGATGATGCGGGTGAAATCCTCGGCCCCTGCGATGACGAGGACGACGATTTCGACGGCAAGCTCAATCGCATGATCATGGTTGTCGATGATGCCGGCCGCTGCATCGGCTGCGGAGCCTGCGGCCGCGTCTGCCCCAAGAACTGCCAGACGCATGTTGCGGCCGACGAGCTCGCAACATGATCTGGCGAAAACCAGGAGAACGGCGTTGCACTTCATCTTTTTGTCGGCTCGTGGGGCTGGTCCTGTGCAGCAATGCGTCGATGGTTTACTTCGCTTTGGATTCGCTCCGTGTGGCAGTCGTCACGACGCTGGCCTGTTCGCTGCTGCTTCAGGCCGGCTACTTCGGCTGCGTGCTCTTTTTCGCGGACGTCGATGATCTGTAGAACTGTTCATTCGCTCCGCAGAGGGCCGGCGAATCCAATCTCTTCCTAAGCCCGTTGGCCGTAATCGAAAGACACGGGGCCGGCGAGTTCGTGCTCAGCTGCCACTGTGCTAGCAAGGGAACGGAATCCAATCCCGGAGCAGATGGCCAGAGTTGAGCGAAGACTGCGGTCGGAGCTCCTGCGCTTCCGGGTCTCCAAGGGGACGACTTTGCGAACCGAAGGGACTTTGAACCGTTGACGTGGCCGGCGTGCGGTAGGTTGGGCCAGCGACAGGGATCCCAGCCGGCCGGGAAGCACCGCCCTCTCAATGTGCGTTGACTTCGCTTCCTTTGGCGAAATGTGGGTAACGGCGAGGGCCGCACTCTTCCCGGGCCGTCGACATTCCCGCCCTTTTGGTGCGTGCGCCGTTAGGCGCGACAATTCGGTGCCCGCGTGTAACTGCGCGCATTCGCCGAAGCTTAGACGTGGTGCATTCCCGCTCGCCCGTTTGGCGGACAGTTCCGGCCGTGCTGGTTTTGCCGGCCTAACGCCCGCCGCTCGTCACTGCCACACCCCTCTCCGGCAACGGCTCGGCGCATCGCGCAAGCCGGTTTAGCGATCAGGCCCCAACGCCTGCCGTTCGAAGAGGCGGCGGTAAATGCCACCATCGAGATTGATCAGGGCGGCATGATCGCCGTCCTCCATGATGCGGCCACGGTCGAAGACGAGCAGCCGATCGAGCGAGCGGACCGTCGACAGCCGGTGTGCGATGACGAGTGTGGTTCGGCCCACCATCAACCGATCCACCGCTTGTTGAATGAGCACCTCGGATTCCGAATCGAGGCTCGATGTGGCCTCGTCCAGAATAAGGATCGGCGCGTTCGCGAGGAAGGCGCGCGCGATCGCCACGCGCTGGCGCTCGCCGCCGGAGAGCTTCAAACCCCTTTCGCCGACCAATGTCCCATAGCCCTTCGGCAGGGGCGCGATGAATTCGTGGGCACTTGCCAGTCGTGCCGCTTGCTCGATCTCGGCCTGGCTCGCGCCAGGCCGGCCATAGGCGATGTTCTCGGCAAGCGACCTGTGAAACAGGATCGGCTCCTGCTGCACGATCGCGATCTGCGAACGAAGGGACTCTTGGGTCACCTCGGAGACGTCCTGACCGTCTATCAGGATCCGGCCGCCGCTCAGGTCGTAGAGTCTCTGGATCAGCTTCACGAATGTTGTCTTGCCGGAACCGGAGGGTCCAACCAACCCAACCCTTTCGCCAGCTTCAATCGACAGCGAACATTCGCTATAGAGCGGCAGGGGATGGTTGGCGTAGCGGAAGTGGACGTTCTCGAAATCGATACGGCCGTTCGTGAT
This sequence comes from Mesorhizobium mediterraneum, assembly GCF_002284565.1. Taxonomy (GTDB): domain Bacteria; phylum Pseudomonadota; class Alphaproteobacteria; order Rhizobiales; family Rhizobiaceae; genus Mesorhizobium; species Mesorhizobium mediterraneum. The sequence goes on from NZ_NPKI01000050.1 coordinate 68,194, forward strand.
CCGGATCGGCTTGGCCTCTGGACGATCGGCAACATCCACCTGCTGATTGTGGATGGCCACCAGTTCTTCCATATCATTAACCGAGTGCTGCACGTTGCGGACATGCATGCCGGCATCACGCAGATAGCCCTGCAGGACGATGAAGGACGTGAGAACATATGCTATCTCGCCCGGCGTTGCCTGTCCATGCGACCACAGAAGCAGGGCATATCCGACCACCGCCACCCTGAGCGCAACCAAAGTTACGCCTTGGGTTGAGCCGATGATCGTTCCGCGCACCCAGCTCCGGCGCGCGCGGTGCCGCCATTTCGTCATGATATTTGCAAGCCGCTCGTCTTCGCGAACCTCTGCGCCGAAGCCCTTGACCACAGCGTTGCAACTGACCGCGTCCGCAAGCGCGCCGCTGAGCCTTGTGTCCCATCGGTTGGCAAGGCTCGCCGCTGGCGCGACATAGCCGAGCGACAGCGAAATCGAAAACGCAAGGTAGACGAGAGAGCCGCAAGCAAAGATCACGCCCATGACCGGCCAGTGCCAGCCGAGCAGCACCGTCGAGCCGATCAAGATGACAAACGACGGGAGCAGCGTGACGAGTATCGTGCTGTTGAGGAGGTCGAGCGCCCACATGCCGCGCGTTATCTTGCGCACTGTCGAGCCGGCGAAGCTGTTTGCATGCCAGTCTGTCGAAAAGCGCTGCACATGATGGAACGCTTCGGTCGCGACGTCGGAAATCATTTTCAACACCAGGTCGCTCAGGCCAATGAAGGCGACGTGGCGCATGGCAATGCCACCGAGTGCCAATGCAATCGGTACAGAGAATGCTGCAACAGCTGAATCCGAAGCTGGTGCTGCCGCATTAGCAGCACGAGAAACAGCGTCGATGAGTCGGCCAGAATAGAGCGGCATCAACACGTCAGCCAGCGTGGAGGCGAGCATCGCGGTCATTATGATCGCGAGCCGGGCCGGCTGCCTGTTCCAGAGGCGAACAGTGAAGGCGAAAACGTCGCGACAAGTGGCGCCGCGCCCATGGACGGGGAAACGTTTCATAGTTTCCAAGCGGGCGCATCAACACGCTCCGTCCCAAAGACGTTAAAAGACAAAACTGGAATCTCGACCTCCCCCATAACAGCATCAATTTTGGCGGGCAGCTCCTGCCGCCTCACGATGGTGAGGTTCAAAAGTCGTGCCAACTGAGCGGGAACAGCCGAAGGGCAAATTCAGCAGGTTACCGAGCCTGGAGAAAGTCAGCCGCGATCCAGTCGAATACTATTGCTTCGGCTGCCCAACTCGGGAGATTGGAAAAGAGGGTCGATGTATCGATTGAATTCTAAATTGTTCCTGCCTCGATCAAATAAGTACAGGCAATGCAGCTCTCTCAGGCCCGAGACTTAGGTGCTGATTTCAAAAGCGCGCCGCGAATACTTTCCTGCCCATATTCCGTCAATCGAATGCTCGACTGTCGGATTGTGCGCTCCCCGACACAGTGCTGTTCGGTTCGCCTCCTGGGTACCTCCCCAGTCGATTGACAACCTGAAGAAGAAGCTTCGCTCGCAAGCTGGCACGACTCTTGAAGGTACTCCAGGTGGCGGAAGGAACTCCGGCTCGGTCCCGTTGACTTCGCATGTTGCGAGGCTGGGCTGGAGCAAACTTTGCACCAATGAGAACGCAATGAAGGAGGCATCATGGAACTCCCGCGGATTGCGGTGGAGTTAGACCTATTCCTCGAGATGACTGATGATATCGCTCAATCCGAACAGTTGTTCGAACGGATGTCTGCGTTTGCGCTGAAGTTCGATTGCCCGTGGATTGCCTATGGCCCGCTCGCATCAAAACAGGGGGTTTTCAAGCCGAACCGAGAGGGTTCTGTGGTGATGTGGAATTATCCTGCTGAATGGCAGGAGCGCTACTCGAGAATGGGCTATGCCAAAATAGACCCACTCATCAAGAAAGGTCGAAAGGAGGCGGGGCCCTTTCGATGGAGCGAGGTGTATACCGATGAAAGCATAACTGAAGATGGACGCCGCGTCTTGGACGAAGCAGCAACATTCGGCTTGAGGTCAGGCGTTACCGTCCCATTACATGGCCCTGGTGACAGCTTTAGGTTTGTGAGTTTTTGCTCAATCCTCGGACTGCGAATTGCAGAATAGAACGATCACCTACCTGCAAATGGCCGCGCTGCGGTTTCATCTGATGGTTACGAAGTTCAACACTACGACTGCGTCGGAACAAATTCATAACCTCTCTCCGAGAGAAATACAGTGCATTGATTGGGTGTCGAAAGGAAAATCGTCATGGGAAATAGGAACTATTTTAGGCAGATCACGAAATACGATAGATTTCCATTTAAAAAATGTAATGCGGAAGTTGGATGCGACCAGCAGAACGGTAGCTGTTGTAAAAGCTTTGAAACTTGGGATTATCGAACCGCCGTAGGTGCGCAGCTAGTTCTCCGCCCGTAGTAGCGCGCGTGATAGCCGAGACGCTCCGGCGTGCGCTCGCTCTTCGAAGCATCCAGCGCCTCGTCCATCTCGGCCTCGAGCACCTCCTGCATCACGGCGCGAATCACCTCGTGCAATCCATCCGGGTTCGAAAGCAAAATGTCGTTGACGCTGCTATGGCGGATTTATCTTCAGGCTTGGTCCTGGTGGCGATGCTGAGTTCGCTTCGCTGAGATTGGGCGGTCATGACAGGGTGGTGTTCAATGTCACCGATTCCTGGAAGAAACTACCATCCGTATTAAGCGACTGACGATGAGTGATGTGTGTCCAAAATCTGACAGCCGTCAGAAAACATGTCGGGTTCAATACAGCGGAGCGTCTTAGCCCTGTCGGGCTTTTCGAAGCCTATCTCGCAGTAACTGCGCGCCAGGCGCACTAGCTCGGCCTTTGCTGGTCGATGTGCGGCAATATAGTGTGAGGGCTGACCCGCATGAGAACACGGAACTCGCTCGATGAAGGATGATCGACGGCATCCAGAAAGCTTCTCTCCGGCGGGTTCGAGGGTGCTGCGCGCGCATCTCGGCGACGGGCCAGCGACCAACGGTTGAGGCTACATCTCCGGAGCGAGTGATGCCTCGAAAGATGCAATGCTGTCTCTGGTCCGACGCGCTGGAAGTTTGTGAAGGGTCGGCCCGGCAAATCGGTGAACCGGGCGGCTTAGGCTGCCAAAAAGGGTAGATGGCTGCGTTGCCTCGGTAGATCAGCAGGCGGTATCAGAAAGCCAAAGGCACACGCACACCATCGTGGCGCTTCGCAGGAAGTAGATGGGAGTAATCACCAGTGATTTTACCGGAACTTCGCTCAGCAAACACAGCCGGCAGGGTTTTGGAGATAACGACGACCACGGGATGCGTCGTAGGATGTTCATATTGTCCCCAGGACAAGTTCGCGGTCCGGCAAAGAAAAGTGTCTCATGCGAGTCATCTGGATCTTGAAGATTTCAAGCGGTGTCTGGCCCGCGTACCGACTTCCGTCGACATTGGTTTTGCGGGATACTCCGAACCTTGGCTCAATCCGGACTGTACCGAAATGGTGGAGCACGCCTTCGCCAAAGGCCATGGCATCAGGATTTTTACGACGCTGGTGGGAATGAACGGGCAGGACCTGCAGCGATTGCAAGCCTTGCGCTTGGGCGTATTCGTGGTCCATGTTTTCGATGACGGCACCTACATGAACAGCCGCCTGGTCGGAGACAAGTATCGCGATCTGGTTCGTCAACTCGTCGACGCGGACATCCCCTTGATCCGATTCGTGGCCTTGGGCGAGCCCCACCCAGATATAGCCGACATTATTCCTACCGAAGCCCTGATAAAAGCGCGGCCGGTGAGCAGTAGGGGTGGAAGCGTCGACCCTAAGATCGTTGCACCACGTCAGCCAGTGGTCGGAGCCCTAACCTGCGTGGACGCACGACAGTATCGGAATGTTCTTCTTCCAAACGGCGACGTTACCCTGTGCTCTATGGATTTTGAACGGCGTCACGTATTGGGCAACCTTCTATATGAGGGTTACTCCGCTCTGTTTGAAAAGCCAGTTTTTCGCGAAATCGTCGACCGCATGAATGGAGCAGATGGTTTTCTGCTTTGCAGGATGTGTGAATTCGCCGACCCAAACGACCGGACCTGAGTGGATGCCGGCCGAGAGGGCGTGCCGGCAGTGCGGATGGCCCCACGACACATGCACCTGCCCGCGACGCCATCGCATTTTCGCGTGACGCCAGCATGATTCCGTAGGCGCGGCAGTGGACCCCGAGGCATTTCGGAGACGAGCTCATCGAAAGGTCTTCGCCTTCCAACCGAGCTTGTCGGCCTGCCTGGCTTGGGGTAACGCCGATCACAGGTCAACCTCGGTCGGACGGAAATAGCGTTCGTCGATCCCGATCAGCGCTTGGTTGCTTACTCACGGCCCACCTCGTCAACGCCTTTACCCTCCCAGACTATCTCCTTTTCGACTCGCCTGAAGGCAGCAGCCCCAGCTGCGGCCGGGGATGGTTGCCGTCGCGGTGTCGGGCGAATTGAGAAACTGACCCCCTGACGAAATGAAGAACTGACCCCCTCGGTTATGAGAGGAGGCATGAATGACGATTGGGATTTCGGCGATTCCTGCATTGTCGAGAACGATGCAGGGAGAGGAGATGCTTCAGCCTGAAGAGGTGGCAGCGATGCTGCGGCTGCATGAGCTTGGCTGGGGAGCGAAGCGGCTGGCGAAGGAATTCGGGTGCGCGCGCAACACGGTGCGTCGGTATCTGCGCGAAGGCGGGACTGTTCCGTTTCGCAAGCCTGTGCGGCGGAGCGCGTTTGACGGGCTAGACGATTGGCTGCGGGAGCGCTTCTTCCGCCATGGTGGCAACGCCGATGTGGTGCGCCAGGAACTGGAGAGCGAACATGGGATCGTCATAGGGCTTCGGTCGGTGGAGCTTCGGGTGCAGGGTTGGCGTCGGGAGTTGAGGGTGCAGAAGCGCGCAACGGTTCGGTTTGAGACGGCGCCGGGACATCAGATGCAGATCGACTTTGGCGACACGCGGGCGTGGATCGGCGGCGAGCGTGTTCGGGTGCACCTGTTTGTGGCAACGCTGGGTTACTCGCGTCGGCTGCATATCCGTCCCTCGCTTCGGGAGCGCCAGGCGGACTGGTTGGAGGGGATGGAAGGAGCCTTCCTTCGCTTCGGCGGGGTTCCAACGGAAGTGCTGTTCGATAATCCGAAGGCGCTGGTCGAACATCACGATGCGGCGACGCGGGAGGTGCGCTTCAATGTGCGGCTGCACGCCTTTGCCCGCTACTGGGGATTTACGCCACGGGCTTGTGCGCCCTACCGGGCGCGTACGAAGGGAAAGGACGAACGCGGGGTCGGCTACGTCAAGCACAATGCGATTGTCGGCCGCCGGTTCGAGAACTGGGCGGCGTTCGAGGCGCATCTGGAACGGTGGACGCGCGAGATTGCCGATCAGCGTGTGCATGGCAAGACCGGGGTGGCTCCTGCGGAGCGCTTTGCCGAAGAAGCCATGGCGCTTCGCCCTCTGGGCGGACGGGCGCCGTTCGGGCAACTGCGGGATCTCGTGCGCAAGGTCCAGGCAGACTGCGCAATCGACCTGGACACGAACAGTTACTCGGTTCCCTGGCGGCTGATCGGGGAGAGCGTCCAGGTCGTGGTGCTGGGCGGCCGCGTTATCGTGCGTCATGCGGGCGAGGTGGTGGCGGATCATGCGTTGTGCCGCGGACGTCGCCAACGGATTGTCGAGCGCGCGCATCTTGCCGGCGTGGTCGGCGCTGCTGCGCCGGTGCGATCGGCGCCGGTGGATATCGTTGCGCCTTCCGCTCTGTTGCGGCCGCTGGCGGAATATGAGGCACTGGTGGGAGGCAGCTGGTGATGACGACGGTCGATCACGAGATGCTGGTTGGCTCAGCTCGACCGGCTGAAGCTGACCGCGATCCGGGACCAGCTCGATACGCTGCTGGACGAAGCGGCGCGTTCGCAGATGATCTTGCGCGAGGCTTTGGCCTTCCTGGTGACCCACGAGATCGCGCGGCGCGACGAGCGGCGCATCTCTATGGCAGGCAAGATCGCGCGGTTCCCGTTTGTGCGCGAACTCGATGGCTTCGACTTCGACGCGCAGCCGTCGCTGGATCAGCGCCAAATCCGGGAGCTGGCGACCTGCCGCTGGATTGCCCATGGCGACACGGTCCTGTTCCTTGGACCTCCGGGTACGGGCAAAACACATCTGGCGGTGGCTCTCGGGCGCGAGGCGATCCGGCAGAACCATAGCGTCCAGTTCGTCACGGCGGCCACGCTCGTGGCGATGCTGGCCAAGGCCAATGACGACGGTTCACTCGAAAAGCAACTGACGACCCTGTCGCGGCCGAAACTGCTGATCATCGACGAGCTCGGCTATCTCCCGTTCGAAGCCAATGCCGCACATCTGTTCTTCCAGCTGGTGTCGCAGCGTTATGAGCGGGGATCGATCCTGATCACCTCCAACCGCTCGGTGGGCGAATGGGGCAGCGTGTTTGGCGATCCCGTGGTGGCAACGGCGATCCTTGATCGCCTGCTTCATCATTCGACAGTGATAACGATCCGTGGCGACAGCTACCGGCTTCGCGAAAAGCGTCGTTCCGGCCTATTGCAGAAGGCCGGAACGACGCTCGGTACCAACGAAACCGCAAAACAATGAGGGGGTCAAATCTTCAGTTCGCCCAGGGGGTCAAATCCTCACTTCGCTTGACACGCGGTAGTGGACGTTCTCGAAACCGATGCGGCCCTTCGCCAGCGCGTCTCCCGGTTGCTTCCGCCTGGCTTACGAACGGGCTTTCCGTCAAGGGCGCCCGCGGCGGCCCGCCCTCTTGACCCGGCGGCTCGGGGGCCAATCATCTCGCGAAAGAGATCGGAATCCGCAGTCTTCTCCAAGAGAGCGCGGCTTTCGCTGTGTCATCGGTCATCAAATAGTTTCTTGAATCAGGTTGGTGTCCGCAGCCCGAGGTTGAACGGCGAATATTGATGACCGCCGCGAAGCCGCTGGCTCGCTACGGCGCTATTGAGGAGCGCGCTCGCGAGCGGCTTCTCGCTACCGCCGAGCTACACAACCTCTGGCGACGCGACCCCGCTGATCTCCTGGGACTCATCCATTGTCCGGAGGCGCTATGGGTAGCGATGGGTGGGTACGTCAACTACCTGATGCCATAGTATCCATGCTTTCGCGGAAGCTTTAGAAGCCATCTTATTGCAGCACATTCTCCGAAGGCGCCTGAATGGAGGGCAACGCAACCTAATAATAGTCGATGAGGATCCCAGCAACAAATCTGCCTCCGGCATTCCGCTTCAATGTTAAGCGACGAACATCTGCCGCAAACCACTAGCCATTAAACAGCTCTCTTTTTTGAACGTCTATGTGCAGAGGACTTAATATGGACACCGACACTTTCACGGCTCATGAATCTAACGTTCGTCGTTATTGCCGGGCGTTCCCCACCGTCTTTACGAAGGCCCTTGGGGCGACGATCTGGGACGAGACGGGTAAGCCCTTTATCGATTTCCTGGTGGGTTCCGGCGCACTCAACTACGGGCACAACAATCCGGATATTATGGCGCCAGCGATTGAATATCTCGTCGGGGAGAACATTCTTCTGTCGCTTGATATGCATACGGCGGCAAAGCGTGACTTCATTGAAGGGTTCGTCGATTGGATCCTGAAACCCAGAGGCCTTTCGTACAAGATTCAGTTTCCTGGGCCGACCGGCACGAACGCCAACGAAGCGGCGCTCGCGCTGGCGCGAAAATACACGGGCCGCTCGAGCGTCATGGCCTTTACGAATGCGTTCCACGGCATGTCGCTCGGCTCTCTAGCGGTGTCGGGCTCGGCCTCAACCAGGGAACTGGGAGGCGTTGCTCGCCACGATGTGATCCGTGTTCCCTATGACGGTTATCCGAACCAAGCATTCGATTCCGCCAGTTACATCGACAGCGTTTTGAGCGACCCGGGGAGCGGCATAGAAAAGCCTGCCGCAATCATTCTGGAGACCATCCAGGCAGAAGGCGGCATGAACGCCGCATCCGCAGCTTGGCTCACGGAAATTCAGCGCATTTGCCGTACTCACGGCATTGTTTTTATCGTCGACGATATTCAGGCGGGTGCGGGCCGAACTGGCGATTTCTTCTCATTCGAGTCCGCGAAAATCGAACCGGATATTGTGTGTCTTTCCAAGTCACTAAGCGGTTCAGGTAGTCCGCTGTCCATCGTTCTGATTCGACCCGACTTGGACATATGGAAGCCCGGAGAACATAGCGGGACCTTCAGAGGCAACAATTTCGCCTTCGTGACGGCAGGAGCCATGTGCAAGATGTGGTCGGATAGGAAATTTACTGCAGGTGTCGAGCGGACAGCCGTCAGGCTGCAAACGCACCTCGATCGCCTGGTTGCGAAACTTCCAAGATACATCGAACAGAAGCGCGGCCGCGGTCTGATGGCCGGCCTGAAATGCCGTTCACCGGCAGTTGTCGGCCGCGTGCACGATGTCGCATTCGAAAATGGCCTTCTTATCGAATCCTCGGGGCCAAATCGCGACGTTATCAAAGTCCTCCCACCGATAACTATCACCGATGCCGAACTCGATCGTGGCATCACCATACTTGAACACGCACTACAGGAGCAAGACAATGTCTAGTCAGATATCTCAAGTGCCAGCCATCTCGCCGGTTTCGATCAAAGAACGGACCGGGTCGATCAACACGTCGGAGATCATCTCGGTCCTGAAAGGTGAGCTCACCGCTCTGCACATCAAGCAAGCTTTCAGCACCGAAGTAGCCGAGGAGATCACTACGAACTTTATTGGAAGCTCCGGTCTCAGAGAGCGTAAAGATGGTGTGCCCGGACAATATGTCGGCGCATCTCACTACAGAAAGGATGCAGCCACCTATTTCGCAGACGCCGAAAACGCGCGGCCGTACGTCGATGCCCTTTTTAAGAATTTGGTTGACCCGGTTCGAGCAGTATTCGGGGCGTTGAAGCGAGAGCTTCACAACCAGGGAATCGAATTGCGGCTAGCCCGTTCCGAACACGGCCAGGCCAATGTTTGTCGCGGCCTCAGTTGGTCGGGCACAGGCACCTTTTCCTTGGATCCCCACGACGACGTCGCTCAAGTCTTACGTGCTGGCGATGATTACGAGCTTTCTGCGGTGGCGCACAATACGGTCGCAGCGCTCAACCTCTATCCCAGCATGCCTGAGCAAGGCGGCAATCTGAAGCTCTGGAGCCACAAGCCGACGGTTGCGGACCGGATATCGCAAGGTGTGGAGACCACTGGATATCCCTATTCGGCAGCCTATCTGGAGGCCGTCCCTTACCGCGAGTTCGAGCTCAAAACTGGGGATATCGCCCTAATCGATGGCGGCTTCGTTCACGGGGTTACCGGTCAATCAGGCGACGGAAAGCGTCGCCTGGTGCTGAATTGCTTTTTCGGATTTGCCCGGCCTGACCTTGTTCTCTGGTGGACCTGAAGTTGGACGTCGCACCGTAGACCTTGATCAGCATGGTCGACGAGGCACATCTCGACGAATTGCGCCAGCTGCGGCTGGTGCGGGCGCTGGCGGTGGGCATCCAAGAGAACTGGCTTGAAGCGATCCGTCTGCGCGAGCTCACGAAGGAGAGCCTGAGGGCATTGGCCGCCTGAGCACCGCCCGTGTGTCCGCCGCTCCGCTAGACGGCGGCTGCGCGGCGGACACTCAACGTCACCACTGAATGCCACGCCATTTTAGCAGAACTTGACGCACACAACTCACCAGGCGACGCCGCATCGCAGACTGCAGGGCGCTCCAGATGGTTGAGCCGGAATCTTCTCGTCCATCACGCGCGCCACCTCCTGTTGACCGGTGCGCGAGGCTGCTCTCAGATTTTGCAGCCGCCGATGGGCCGAGGACTCCACGACATAACGCTCGTCTACGCCAACCTCGCCGAGGTTCCGGCGCACTCTCAGCTTTGCCGCATCAGGAGCGTCTCTTCGGCCAGCGCCTGCCATGGTGGCATCTGCGCGGTCTTCGCATCGTACGGTTTGAGATCGAACTGATATGGTGTGCGCTGGCGCAGCATGAACCCCTCCGATGGCGCGTGGTCGGCCCTGGTGCTGTGCCCCGAACCTATTCGGCCGTTCCGTCCTGCAGCAAGTCACCAAGACCCCAAAGTACTGGCGTAGTTGCGCCACGCGATTCAGACCGCGCCCGCAGCGGAAAACCTCCCGGTCAGCCTTCTCGATCACCTCATGAATGTGAACACAACCCCGGCCCGAGGATGCGATGGACGAAAACTCGCGTTCCGCAGGTCCGTGGGCGTTGTGTCATCGTGTTGTTCACACTGCGAGGCCGCATTCGTGGGTCGACTATGAGATCCGGCAGCCATAACGGGATTATTGGCGCAATCCGGGCTCAGCGGCCTTACATTACAGAAAAGACCGAGACTCTAATCGTCGCCTGACGACACTTCGGCGGCGCTCACCGCTTCCTCTAGTTCGATGATCCCGAGGCTTACCGCCTTCATAGCAGCGACCGTTCTGCTGCCCGTGTCCAATTTCCGCATTACGTTTTTTATGTGAAAATTCACAGTGTTTTCGGACCTGTTAAGTATTCGTCCTATCTCCCACGACGATTTCCCTCTGGCTGCCCAGAGTATGCACTCTATTTCCCTTGCGGAAAGGACGGGCACTTCTTCGAGTTGGGGGCGTTCCATAATCCCTTCTCCGCAACCGTTTGCACCGAATATTGCGAGCGGCGCACAAAGCTGCGGCTAAGGCTCGGCGCGCCGTCCTTGGCAGGTCGGCGTTAAAGCTTTAGCACGGAGTTTCCCCTCGGTGAGTTATCGGAACGTAAAATTATATTGATCTTTATATTGCACAACTTCAAAATGGTGAAACATCTTATATTCTGGATAGTTGTGAATGGGATTACCGAAAGTCTGTCCGACGCAGTTGACAAGGTGGGCTTGGCTCTGGCCCGCCCGCCAACCCGACGGGAGGACGAACATCTCCCCGGCAATCCTTTCGACTTGCATTGGAAAATCAACCTCACTTCCGGTCCTCGTCGCTTGAATCGGCGGTCCTCGCGGTCGCGTGTATGTCGCGTCCGAGGCCTTCTTGGAACCTGCCGGATGCCACATGCCAAGGGACAACGCGGTGTCGACCGGCAGCTAACGCAGGGCCAACAGTGTTGCCGGAATGGCGGCAGCTCAAACGGTTAGCGTAGCGAGAGTGTCACATAGTGCCACCGAAACTATCGCCAACCCGAGCCCACTCCAGAGAGTTTGAAACTTGGTCGTTGATAGTCGCTCAGGCGCTGAGGCTCACGCGTGTTAGAGGCTCTCGAATGTGTAGTATTTGAAACCTCCATTCACCTGGCCGATGAGACGTTCATACGGCATCTGATTCCGGCTCAGATCAGTCTGGCGATACGGTCCATGATCGAGAGTCGGCTTTCGCCACAGTATTCTCACCGGGCGCCTGCACTGATGAGGCACGAACCGTCTTCAACAGTTCGTCTCGCGTCAGCCAAACGAGCCAATCGTCGTCATCTATCCCGTGCGCGGGCAAGTGCAGGACTGATCCGTGTGGCTCCTGATGTAGATACCCATACTGATCGACAACGCCCTTTTGGATGTGCCAATCGGCAACCAGCGCATAGATGAAGTCCGGCGACCATTTAGCCCAGGCTAGTCCAAATGCAATGCGACCGATAAAGGTAGAGAGACCGCGGCCTCTGAAGTCCTCGCGCAACCAGATGTCGCCATGATAGGCGACCAGCCCAGTCATGCTGCGGCCAGTGGGCGCATCGCAGCGAGACGAGGAACCAGACCCGGCTATGAAGGTAGGATCCGCGAACCAGGCTCTCAACGACCCAAGGTGCTCAGCAACGTCTGTGTTGGATAGATGATATAGACGCATTGCTTGTACATGCGCTACTCTTCCATACTGATCACGCCCGACGATCCAAAAGGCCTTTCCAGGCGGAAGATAAGAACAGTCGGGACGGAAGCTTGGATACGTCGGTGACTTCCCGGGAAGTCTGCTGGTGATCCCAACGTACTCTTCAAAATCTTCGCCCATGGTAATGTGAAGGCCCATCTTGCGCCCCAACTCGTCTGCCGCACAGATGCACCTCGCAAGCTCTAGGGTCGTGACGTTGCTCTGCATGCCGATGCACCCTTCAGTGCGCTGAACACACGGTGACTTCTAGAGCTTGCGGGAAAGCACTGATACTACGGCATCTAGTAGTTGACGCGTCCGCTTATAGGCGGGAATGACTTTTAGCATGACGAACAGCAAGCGCACGGAACATAGGATATCCTTCGGGATCGTCGCTCGTCCGAGCGCCACGCCGTTAAAGGCGGGCCGCACACGGTCTCGCCAGGGGTGGCGTAACGTGCCGGCGCGAGCTGGAAGAAGATCGGCTAGGTCGCATCGGTGCGATGACTGCAAGATAGCGGCTAAACTTGACGAAATTGCTCGCGCGGCCGTCTCGACATTCATTCCGCTTGTCATCCTAGCTGATTCTCGGCCTCTTACCAACTACTAGGGTGTAGTGTGGATTTCCTACGGCACCATGACGTATTTAGCTGCCTGACGAGTGATCCTCTGCTGGGGGGGCCTAATATTGCCCGTTATCCCTCGTCTGAGCATCATGTGAATAGGGGGAGGCTTGTGTGGTTTTCGATTATATCGTGATCGGTGGCGGTTCCTCTGGATCCGTCGTAGCGAGCAGGCTCTCCGCCGATGGACATCGCGTACTGCTCATCGAAGCCGGTCCTGATACGCCCCCGAATGCCGTCCCTGATGACATCTTGGAAGGCAATCCAACACGTGCTTACTTCAATCCTGATTATCAATGGCCTTTACTTGACGCGACCACAGTCCGGGATGGCCGCAAGCCCATTCATTACGAGCAGGCCCGGGTGATGGGCGGCGGCTCCAGCATCAATGCTCAGGTGGCCAACCGCGGTGGTCCCGAAGACTACAATGACTGGGCCTCGAGCGGTGCAGCGGGCTGGAGTTGGGAGGAGGTTCTACCCTACTTCCGTCGCCTCGAATGCGATCTGGATTTCGGCGGCGAATTTCACGGCAAGGCTGGTCCGCTGCCGATTAGACGGGTGCGGCGATCAGACTGGTCCGGCTTTATCCGAGCGGTATCGAGAGCGTATGAAAATGAGGGTATTCATTTCAGGCCGGACTTCAATGGTGGTTTTGGTGACGGCTACTCCGTCGTTCCCTTGACCAACCGAAACGGCCACCGCGTTTCCGCTGCGATGGCCTACTTGTCCGAGAGCGTCCGCTCTCGACGCAATTTGACAATCTTGCCGGCAACGACGGTTGTGCGTCTGGCCTTTTCAGGCCGCACCGTCACGGGGGTCGAGACGGAAAACAACTTCGGCCAGCAGTCGTATCTCGCTTCAAGTGTGATCCTCTGCGCCGGAGCTGTCCACTCCCCCACCATATTGATGCGCTCCGGGGTCGGCCCGGCCGAGCAACTGACAAATCTCGGTATTCCGGTTGTGGCAGATGTAAGAGGTGTGGGCCAGAACCTTCAAGAACATCCAGGGATCGCCGTTTCTGCGTATTTGAAACCAAGCGATCGCATGGCGCCCAATGTGAGCGGCCACATCCAGATGCACGCCCGTTACTCGTCGGGCTACAATGGGTGCCCGTCGACGGACATGGCAATATCGGGAGTTGCGAAGTCGGCCTGGCACCCGCTGGGCAAGCGCCTCGGCTCCCTCTATTTGTGGGTCAACCGAGTTTACTCGACAGGAACGATCGTGCTCAAGGATCGCTCTCATACCGTAGAGCCGCAGGTAGATTTCAACTGGTTGAGCGACAAGCGGGACGCCGATCGACTGAAGCACGGCTTCTGTTTCATGGCCCGCCTACTGAAGCAGGATTCCCTGTCGGCGGTCGCGCTTGACCCTTTTCCCTCAGCTTGGAATGCACGAGCGAAGCAGGTCAGTAAGGTCAATTGCGTTAATTACGGACTCACCTCGGTGCTTGCTTTGCTTATGGACAGTTCTCCACGCTTGCGCCGCGCCCTCATTAGTCATGTCATAACCGATGGTCATAGCATTGCAGATCTTATCAAAAACGAGGAGCATCTCGACCGATTTGTCCGACAGAATGTGACCGGCAATTGGCACCCGACTTCGAGCTGCAAGATAGGGCAAGCCTCCGACCCTGCTGCGGTGACTGATCCGTCGGGCCGGGTTCGGGGCGTTTCGGGTTTGAGGATTGCCGATGCTTCGGTGATGCCGTTCTGCCCCCGGGCCAATACAAACATTCCAACGATCATGGTGGCTGAGAAGATGGCTGACGCAATTTTAAAAGAAAACCGGGAATCACCAGCGAAAAGGTGATCAAAAAACTTCTTGTGGCCGGATTCGTTTTTGGCCAAGCGATCGAGGTTTATGAGCTGCCAAATGCCAGACAAGTCCCGAAGAGGTAGAACTTGCCGTTGCTTTCACCCACACAAGCTTGGCAATTCCGTCCCTATCAACATGCATACTGATGCTTGCTGTTGCGCATTGCCAACGCACTGGAACGTGGCGGTCATTCGCCTGTATCAACATCGCAAGGCGATACGGGCTGGGTGTACGGCGTCCACACCCTGGCCAGCGTGAATTTGGGCAGATCTCGCGCAGATCATCGAACAGGCTTTCGCATTTGCAGGAAAGTGCTCATCGTCCCTTCTTGAACTCGAGGGCGGTCACAAACCTCGCCTGCTACGGACGTTCAGGGACCGTTAAGTCCACTTGTACAGTAATTTCGCATATTCTTAACATATTTTCTGTTGCGCCGGTGGGTAATCTAGAGGATATTCGCTTCGACAGAGAATAGATCTGTGAATGTAAAACAAGCTTTTGGCTTAAGTAGCCCCACAGGGGCACAGCACCGACGGAGGAGCGACTATGACTACGCTACCGCAAATCTCATTGGCGAAACTGTCATCCGATGCAACGCGACGTGAAGAGCAACAGCGATTATGCACGGCCTGCGAGGAGTACGGATTCTTCTACCTTATCGAGCACGGAATCCCGAAAGAACAGATTACACAAGCGATCGATGCTTCCCGGCGCTTCTTCGCGTTGCCCCTGGCTACGAAGGAACGCTATGGTCACGCCTTTCAAAACGTCCACCCCACCACCGCCCGTGGATACAGTCCGTTGCACGGTGAAATGCTGCATCCCGAGGCCGGACCGGACCCAAAGGAAATGTTCGACCTCGGTATCGAGAATGAAAGCGACCGGCGTCCATTTGCCGGACGCACACGCCTTCCGGACGACGCCTTAGCTCCAGGTTTCGCGCGGAGCCTCCTAGCTTTGCAGGCCACCGTGCTTAATGGCGTCGTCCCGCCGCTCGGGAACGCGCTGGCCGACCTGCTCGATATGGAAAAAGGCTGGTTCCAACGCCATTTCAGCCCGCCGACGGTTCTGCAACGCGTGATCCGATATCCGTCTACCGGTGGCGCGGCCGCTAAGCATACCGACAATGGTTTTTTCACGCTGCTGCTGCAGGAGGAACTCCCCACGCGATCCTTGCAGGTGTGGTTCCACGGGCGTTGGATACCGGCGCCGAGCCTCCCCGATAGTCTCGTTGTCAATCTGGGCGACATGCTTCAGGTGTTGAGCGATAACCGGTTCAAGAGTACGCCGCATCAGGTCGTGCACAGTGGTCCGGCCGAACGAATTTCCCTGCCCTTCTTTATCTATCCCGACATCGATGCTCGCCTGGCTTCGCGGCAAGGCAATCACACCTTTGGTGTCGCGGAGATGATGCTGCGAAACTACGAGTCAATATGGGAAAAGGGGAATGGGGCCGGGCGCGCACGTGAGTTGCAGTAGGTGTTCGGCTTTATGAAACGGGAGCAAACTGCGGCGACGATGTAGCACACCCTGACGTGAGCCCTAGAAGAACTCTCTGAGTGCCGCCGTCGCGTAACGCGGCGGCCTCTAGGCCCTTGGAATTAGGCACGCTGGGACTGCCAAATTGTTTAGATTGCGCCGATCGAGATCCTAGCGCTGCGCTGAGGCGAGGATTTCTGACGCGGAAACTGAGCGATTAATCTGGATGCAAGGAGATAATTATAACCAAAGGGAGTGTTTGTCTGGGTCGAGCCGTGCCCGCACGAGCACTCGCGAACGCTCCGGTTAATATCTTTGTCAAACCGTCTGAACTCCAGCTTGGCCTCTGGAACTACTTCGCTACCGGAAGGCCTCTTTTCCAAGGGGGTCATCTGTCAGGCATCGCTCGCTCGCCACGGACGGAAGCCATTTTTGTGGTCCTCGTCTTTGCAGCGCTAGTCTCGCCTGACCAGGTCAACTTCAAGGCCGATGAGGCGCATTCGAGATCCTGGCAACCTTCAAGGAAATGAGAAAAGCCAATGTGCGCGAGGCATGATTTCAACAACGCATTAGAAGTAACTCAGAATTGGATCAGCGATCTGATGTGGAGACTTCGCTGGCATGATCGCGAGCGGGTCTACCAAGCTCTGATTGCGACGCTGCACGCTCTGCGCGACTGCCTGGATCGCGACCACGCCGTTTACATGGGCGCACGGTTGCCAGCTTTGCTTCGCGGCTTCTACTACGAGGGTTGGAATCCCGGCCGGCGCGCCAACGCCAGAAACCGGAATTCATTTCTCGAACGGATCCACGTCGGCGTCCAGCGAGACCCGGCGGTCGATCCGGAAGTGGTTGCCCGCTTAGTGCTGGCCCAATTTGTCGACCGTTTGTCCAGAGCAGAGGTCAAGCGTGCCAAGGCTGCCACTCCAAGAGTGCTGCAAAACCTTTGGCCCTGAGACGGGCGTCTGCCCACGAGCGCCCGCTGTCCGCGTGGCACTTGGTTCCTTAACGCTGGCCTTGGTTTGGGCAGGGATTGAGTTTGGCCCGGAGGTGTAGGGGGCGGGCCGCAAGGTTGGAACTCGTCGCGGGCATCCCCCGATCCTAGTAATGCCCCGATCGAGCTCCAGAATGCGTTTGAGTGTGATTCAACAAAAATGATCGAATGAGCCGAAGCTGTCGATCGCCCTGGCCGAGTTCGTGCCACAGCAATCAACCAATCGGCTGGCCGTGCGAGTCGTCCACTAATCCGCCGGCGTCTGGTTGCTGACGAGCATGCAGGAAACCCGCCGAGCGGCTCCCGCCACCAAGGTCGACGCGTAGCAGCGGTGCTGAGTGGACAACTGGTTGAGCCCTTTGGAAGGATCAGCCTATGTGACGAAAGGCAAAGCAATGACCACGCCAATCAGCTTGATGACAGGCGAGCACACCGATATCTATGTCGACGGCGAGCTCCGGCCGGCCCATTCGTCGGCTAGGATTCCGGTCGTGAACCCGGCGGATGAGCTGGAATTTGCGACAATCCCCAATGGCGACAAGCACGACGTTTCTGCGGCAGTGGATGCCGCACGTGCGGCGTTCCGGAACTCCGGGTGGCCTCAGCTGCCGCCGTCGCAGCGAGCCCATTATTTGCGCAGACTCGCGCGTGCAATCGAGGATCGCGCCGAGCAGCTGGGCGCCGTTGTCACGGCGCAGATCGGGATGCCCCTGGTAAGCTCCGTGCAATCCAATGGGAGCGGCACATCGAAATTTTACCGCTACTATGCCGAGCTTGCCGATCAACTAGAAGTCGAATCCGAGCGCATAGGACACGAGTTGCGAACTGTCATTCGGAGGGAGCCGGTAGGTGTTGCCGGATTGATTGTACCGTGGAACGGCCCTCAGGGCGCAATCGCATGGAAGCTGGCACCAGCGTTGGCCGCTGGTTGTACGACGGTCGTTAAGCCCGCACCGGAAGCATCACTGGACTCATACCTGCTCGCTGAAGCCTTAGGCGAGGCAGGCATTCCCCCCGGCGTCGTCAATATCGTGTTCGGTGCGCGCGAAACAGGAGCATTGGTTGCGTCGCATCCGGGTGTCGACAAAGTGTCATTTACCGGTTCAACGCACGCTGGTCGCCAGGTTGCACTGGCCTGTGCCAAGCGCTTCGCGCGCGTTACGCTCGAGCTTGGCGGCAAGTCGGCGGCGTTGCTGCTCGAGGATGTCGATCTTGACACGTTTCTCCCCTTAGTCGCGCCGGCGTGCATCCCGTTCAGCGGTCAGATCTGTCACGCCCTGACCCGCGTCCTTGCTCCGCGCGCACGGTACGACGAAGTCGTCGAAGGAATTGCGAACAAGGTGGCTGGGCTAGTCGTGGGCCACCCGCTCAATCCAGCGACGCAGGTCGGGCCACTGGTGGCGAAGCGGCAGCGTGTTCGCGTCGAGGAGTACATTGCATCTGGATGCGTGCAGGGCGCGAAGGTCGTTACCGGCGGTCGGCGTCCGCAGGGACTTGACGTCGGATATTATCTCGAGCCAACGGTCTTCCGTGATGTCGACACATCTATGCGGATCGCGCAGGAGGAGATCTTCGGGCCGGTGGTGTCTGTGATCCCGTACCACAACGAGGAGGAGGCGATCGCGATCTGCAACGGCACTACGTATGGCCTGGGTGGTGCGGTGTTCACGTCCGACCCTGAGCGGGGCATGGCGATTGCGCGCCGAGTGGAGGCTGGTGTTGTCGGCATCAACCGTTACGCGCTTCACATCGACGCGCCATTCGGCGGTGTCAAGGAAAGCGGCCTTGGTCGGGAACTCGGACCTGAGGGGCTGGCAGCATTCCTCGAGATTAAGTCGATCTTTCCGGCCCAACGGTCGAGTGCAGTGTAATGCGTGCCCAACTGCGCGGGACTAGTGAGGTTATTGAAGTGCAGGGATTGGCGTTGGACGCGAGAACCAGAACCTGAGCTCAAAATTTCCAGGCTCGCGTGTTTTTGCTTATTGGCTTCGCCTGTCCGTGTGCCGCTTCGGCCCGCGTGGCCGCCAATGCCGAAGCATCAGCTCGTAGGCACGCTCGGCATTCTCGGCCACGCTTTATCGCTGTTTCGCAAACTCTTCACGTTGTAGGCGTGAGCCGAACCGCGACGACCGAGACCGCGGTCGCCCGGCGCGCCAGCCTTGAGAGCGAGCTGCCTCTGCTTTGCTGCCACCAACGCCGCGCGAGCCCAGAAGTAGTCCTGCTCTTTCGTCAGCAGATGCCTCATCAACATCGTGAGCTTGCGGGCGACCGCCACGGCTGCGACCTGATGGCCACGCTTGTTGCGGATGCGCAGAAAGAAGGCTCTGAGCAGACCAGGCGCTTCGCCGCAGACCGGGCGCCTCGACCAGCATGGCGCGGGCGTGGGAACGCCCATGCTTGCTGATCCGCCCATATTGCGCCAAGCCGAGACCGGATTGGCGCGCGCGGATTGAGGCCGAAGTAGCTCACCAGCCTCTGCGGTTGCCGGAACCGCCGATGTCGCCCACGGCGGCGATGATACCGCCCGCGACCATCGCATTGAGCCGGTCGTCGTCTGAAGCCGCCGGCTTGCACATCATCAGCCGCTTCCCAGGCGATGTCGCGATCGAGGTCAGCCAGATCTTCGGCCAGGCGATCGATCTCGCGGATGTGTGACGATCGCGGCCCCCGCTCGTTGTCAGGAAGCACCTGCCGCTCGAGCCAGGCGCGAGCGGCACTTTGCACGAGGTGCGCCTGCAGGATGCATCTCGTTCTTCACGCGCGTCCGATGCCGCACGGCCTGGTTGCACCGCGCGACCAGACCGCGAAGCCGCTCGGCCCGCTCATCGGGAACCAGACCTCAAGCAGAAAGCCGCTGGCATGGAGCTGCGCCAGAACGCCGGCATCGATCTTGCCGGTCCTGATACTGGCATGGGCGATCGCCTTCACCTGCATCGGGTTGGCCACAATCACCCGGCCGACATAGGGCGACAGAACCCGCACTACCGCCATGCGTCGCAAACTGCGGCCAACCCCTTTTAGTCCCGAGCGGGTCATGTCGACCCGTCCGTGATGGCGCAGCCGGCCGTCTTCCCAAACTACCACCTTCGCAAAGGTGCGGTGGATATCCATTCCAATCACACATCTGATCGGCTCCCTCTCCTCAAACAGTCGGGAGCCAACGGACGGCACACCTACGGATCCGCGCTCTCGGCGCAACCGGGCAAGTCGCAGGGAACGCGAGTCGCAGCTCATCGAATTGATCGGTCTGCCCGTACGTGCTCCCGGCGCTCCTGTCCCGGATGGCCGCACCATCCCCGAAAATCGCTCATCTCCAGCGGGGATCGGATCGCGCCGTCATGGGTCATACCGGTTACAAACGCCACGAGGCGTTGAACCAAACGCGGTCATGTCCCAATGCCCGCAATGAACCTGCTATACTGGTTCTCAACCACGCCGCCGAGGAATGGAAACGCGCCCCGCGCGAGTGGTTCATGGCCAGGACACAATTCGCCGTCGTCTTCGGCGAAGGTTCGTCAGCTATGAAGCCGCCGATTTCGCCTTCGCCGATCACCGCCGTATCCATAAGACCGTCGAGCACGTCACGAGAAGCGCCGCCCAACGCCTCGAAAGCAGCGGCCTGACAGCGTATAAGCAGCAGCAGATCCTGTCGAAGTGGGCCAAATCAAGCGGCTGAAGCCGAGCACCAGAGAGAATAGCTGCGTGTTTCGGTAATTCCCGGACATCCTTTTCGCTAAATCCCGGACAGTGATTTCAGTAATTCGCGGACAGCGATTCCGCTAAATCCCGGACAGTTTTCGGAAGCGGATTTAGCGGTCGGTTCTTGGCTGCGCCGTTCTGGCAGTTTGGCCTCTCACGATGATGTTGAGAGGGGCCATGCCGAGACGGAAGCAAGCGAGACGAACGAGCGTGAGGGACATCCAAGCGATGTTGCGCCTGACCCATGAGCAGGGTCTTTCGGTGCGTGAAGTGTCGGAACGGCTGAAGATCAGCAAGACGACAGTATCGACCTATTTGCTACGGGCGCGGGAGGCCGGGCTGTCATGCTGGCCTTTGCCGCCGCGACGCGACACTTGAGCGGCTGCTGTTTGGCCGTGCCGGTCGTCCGCCGCAAGACCTAAGCGAACCGAACTTTGCGCTGATCGCCAGGGAGTTGAAGCGCAAGGGGGTGACGCTGACGCTGTTGTGGCAGGAGTATCGCGCCGCCCACCCCGACGGCTACGGCTACACCTGGTTCTGCGAGCACTTCGCCGCTTTCGAGCGCCGGACGAGCGCGACATTCCGCAACCGGCATGCGGCGGGCGCGGTGATGCAGACGGACTATGCCGGGCAGACGGTGCCGGTGATCGATCCGGCGACCGGCATCATTTACCCGGCGCAGATTTTTGTCGCGGTGCTGGGCGCCTCCAATCTGACCTTCGCCTTTGCCAGCTCCAGCCAGAAGCTGCCGGACTGGATCGAGGGCCAGGTGCGAGCGCTCGCCTTCTTCGGCGGCGTCACCAGAGCGATCGTGTGCGACAACCTGAAGGCCGGTGTCGTCAAGGCGCTGTGGTTCGAGCCGAGGCTGAACGCGACCTTTGCCGCGATGGGCACTACGACACCACTATCCTGCCGACCCGCAGCCGCAAGCCGCGCGACAAGGCCAAGGTCGAAGGCGCGGTGCTGATGTCGAGCGCTGGATTCTGGCGCGGCTGAGGAACCGATCCTTCTTCTCGATCGCCGAGCTCAACGCCGTGATCGCCGAACTGCTCGAGGAGCTGAACAACCGGCCGATGCGCCATGTCGGCCAAAGCCGCCGCGAACTGTTCGGGGAGATCGAGCGGCTGCCTTGAAGCCGCTGCCGGCGGCACCGTTCGAATACGCCGAGTGGAAGTCGGCGAAGGTCCATCCTGACTACCATGTCGAGGTCGACAAGACGTTTTACTCGGTGCCGCACCGGCTGATCGGGCGCACCGTCGAGGTGCGGCTCACGCATCGAGTGGTCGAGATCTTCCACGATCACCAGCGTGTCGCCAGCCATGTCCGTCGCTCGCAGCGTTCCGGCCATGTCACCGTCAACGAACACATGCCCAAGGCGCACCAGCGCTACGCCAACACCACGCCGGCCAGCCTGATCAGCAGGGCGGCCAGGATCGGCCCCAACGCCGCCATCCTGGTCGAGCGCATGATGCGCGAGCGGCCGCATCCGGAACAGGGATACCGCTCGGCCATGGGCATCCTGTCGCTGGCGCCGCGCTATGGGCCGGAGCGTCTCGATGCCGCCTGCGAGCGGGCGCTGCTGATCAACGCGATCGCCTACTCCTCCGTCACCGCCATCCTCAAAGCCGGCCTCGACCGGGCCAGCTCCGCAGAACCGGCAAAGCCGACACCCCAGCACGCCAATATCCGCGGCTCCACCTATTACCAGTGAAGGAAAGGAAGAAAGAATGCTGACGAACCCCACCCTCGACCAGATGCAGGCCCTCGGTCTGGCCGGCATGGCTGCCGCCTGGCGCGAACTGGCCGACGCAACAACGCCAACGAGCTCAGCCGTGACGAGTGGCTCGGCCTGATGCTCGACCGGGAGGTCGCCATGCGGGCCGACAAGCGCGTCCGGAACCGGCTCGCCTCAGCCAGGCTGCGCTTTCCCGAAGCCTGCATCGAGGACATCGACTTTGCCGCGCCGCGCGGACTCGACCGGCGCAGCACCATGGCGCTCGCCCAGGGCGAATGGCTGAAAGCGCATGAAAACCTGATCGTCACCGGCCAGACCGGAACCGGCAAGTCGTGGCTGGCCTGCGCCTTCGGCCGGCAAGCGGCACGGCTCGATCATTCCGTGCTCTATGTGCGCGTGCCGCGCCTGTTCGAGGATTTGGCGCTCGCTCGTCTCAATGGCCGCTTCCCACGCCTCATCGACAAACTCACCCGCGCGCAACTGCTCATCCTCGATGACTTCGGAACCCACAGCCTCACCGACCAACAGCGCTTCCATCTGTTCGAAATCGTCGAGGAACGCTATCGCCGCAAATCCACCCTGATCACCGCCCAGGTCCCGGTGGCAAGATGGCATGACCTGATCGCAGACCCCACCGTCGCCGACGCCATTCTCGACCGGATCGTGCACAACGCCCACCGCATCGTGCTCCAGGGCGACAGCATGCGAAAGCAAAAGGCCGCGCCCCTCTTGACCGGCGCCGAAAACGGCGAAATCAATCATCCGTGAACGCAACAAGGCACCCAAGGACCGACGCCGCCAGACTGTCCCGACATTAGCGAAACCACTGTCAGGAATTAGCGGAACCCCTGTCCGGCTTTTGCGAAATACGCAAATAGCCAGATGATCCTCGGTGTCGTTGGTTCGTCGGTGAAGACGACATGTGAGGCAAAGTCGACCTGCGCCTGCTCGCCGGGCGGGGTCTCGAAGAATCCTATCCGCGCTCCTATGCCTTTTCCCGTTCGTCAACAGTGGGCAATGGCGTTATCGACCAACCAATTGAGGCGACGGCACGCTGGACTATCGCTTCCGTCTGAGCATAGGTGGGTGAAGCGGCGACGACATGCCCGATGCAGTCTCGGTAATCGCCTTTCCTTACGATTGGCGCCTTAGACTTAACATACAATCTTATCTCTGCGACACCTGGTAAAGCAGCTGCCCGGCCAGCGCCATCGGTCCAATCGAGGGTGCCATCGCTATCAGCAACAAGAAATCGCCCAACCGCAGTCCGCGAGTCTCTTTTGCGCAAGTTCGGTTCATCGCCGATGACAAGCTTGATGTGCTCGGTAATGAGATCGACACCGTGAGCAAGCTTAATCAGTAGAGGAGTGGGCGCACCACTAAGACGCGGATTGACTTCAATGACGACTGGGCCACGTTTGGTCAACCGGAGTTCAACACTTTTTGGCCCCCAGTCAAGGCCGAGAGCTGGCAAACAGCTGAGCGAAACATCGGCCATACGCTCATGCTCCTCATCAGTTAGCGGGGCCGGAAAAGTGCACTCTCGATAGACGAAGTGCGGTGGCGGATGGTAGTCAGCGGCGACAATCCCCACGACCTCATGTCCCATCACTGCAGCGACATACGCAGGGCCTTCTGCGAATTCTTCGACCAGCACTCTTGGCGGAGACCGCCATATGTGCCTCCCCTCCAACAGATAGGCCGTATGTTCGGCCAGCTCATCGGGGCTGCGGCACAATCGGACACCCATGCTGCCACTGCCTACGGCTGGCTTAACAATCACGGGAAGGCCGATCTCCGCGGCAGAGCTTTCTACGTCCGTCGCATTCGCTGCCAGGCGATAAGCAGGTATTGCAACGCCGGCCTCTGCGAGGAGCTGACGTTGAACGAATTTGTCGTAGCATTGTTCAATCGACGCGGGATCGGGACCCGGTAGATCAAAACACCGGCAGAGCTTACCAACTGTGGCAGAGACCGACTCGTCGTGGCCCGCAAAGCCGGTGATGCCGGCAATGCCAAATGTGGCATGCAGCCGGGAACATTCCTGGATTAGCGCATCGAGATTGTCTATATCGACACGAATTGTCTGAAGGTTTTCCGCTGCAAGATATTCGTACTGAGTCGGATCAGCCGACAGTGTAATCGGATGTAAACCAAGACGCTGAGCCGCTTGGACATAGAGCTGACCATTACCCCTATGACCTTCGATCAGGATGAGCGCTTTCCTTGCCATTGGCTGTCTCCTACGTTGTGTTCCTGCGACCTGCAGGAGCAAAAAATTGGCATCAGCCCGTTCGGCTTAGCCTGACCTCAGAAGTGAAAGTACCATCGCCGACGATTTGCGGTTGCAAAGATTGTGTATTTTTATGCGAAGGATCTGCAACGGCTGGCCTAGCGGGTAGTGTGCCGAGAGTTCGGCAATACGCTGAGGGAAGCCCCACGAATGTGACACCCGCCTTGGAATTAATCTTTCATTCTCGATTGAAGACAAGTCATGCGAGGCGTGGAGCCAGCTTGGGTCGGCCTATTGCGGGGCGGTGCGGTAGTAGCTTAGTTTCGACGTTGAGGCTTGGGCAAGGTTCAGAGCTGACACGTCTGATCGGGGTGCCAAGTCGTCTCAAGTGAGCGGGCCGAACACGTGGATAATCAGATCGAGCTTCGCGCCCTCAGGCATTTCATCCGAGTGTCCGAACTTGGCAGCATCAGCCGAGCTGCGGTCGAGTTGCGCATAGCGCAACCCGCTTTATCCAGGCAAATGCGTCGCCTGGAGGAAACGCTCGGGGTGCAATTGTTCATTCGCGATGGCCGCGGAGTGAGGTTGACGGAAACTGCCGCCAAGCTCCGCGACGAAGTTGCGAATGTCTTGCTGCGGCTAGACAACGCTTGCCTTCAAGCTCGGATCGATGAAGGGAGTCCCTCCGGCGTCATTCGCGTGGGAGTTCTGCCCAACCTGGGTCCAACCTTCATGGCGGAGCTTATTTTAGGCTGCCGTCAACAATTCCCCCGTGTTAAGCTGAAATTGATCGAGGGGTTCACCTATCAAACCGCGAACTGGATCCAGAGCAAGCAGATCGATCTAGGCTTCGCTTACGATGTCAATAGTTATCGCCATCTGAGTCCCGAATTCCTCTTCAAAGAAAAAGTTTATTTGGTTGGATCAACAAAGAATTGGCCCTTCGGTGAGAGGGTCTTGTTGTCTGAATTGGAGGGCCTTCCGCTGATTATTCCGGCGCCGCCGAGTTACACGCGGCGACGCCTGGAGGCAGCCGCACACGACCAACAGGTGGAATTGACATTCAAGTACGAGATCGACTCGATACCTCTCATTAAGCGAATGATTGCACTGGATGAAGGCTACGGGATTTTTAGTCGTGCGTGCTTGTGGGAAGATCTCGAAGGCCCGAATCTATCTGTCGCGGCGATTGAGCGGTCTTCGCTAAGCTTTGAATTGGCGCTAACAACCGCATATGGGACAATACTGCCGCCCGCCGCACGGCACATCATATCATTTGTTGAGCAGATGGTTCGACGTTATGTCGAGCTCGGGCGCTGGTCGGGCGAGTTTATCACTGGCGGCCCGAGTTCATCGACCAACTCTTGAAGTGGCTGGAGCACCGGCGGGCCGCTGGCTAACTGACTATTTTGTGATCGCCTGCAACGCACCTACTCGCGAGGTGGTTGCCGATCTTCGGAGGGCGCAGGTGTGCTACTGGCGCGCTTCCATTCTATTCGTCAATTGGTAGAGCCAATGATGCCTTAATTCGATCCATTACGACCATGGTTTTAAAGCCCTTGATATCGGGGTGCTCATGAAAAAAGCGACGGGTAAATGCCTCGTACTCGACCATATCACGCACCGAAATTGCGAGAACAAAATCGGCCTCACCTGTCACGTAATATCCGTTCATAATCTCGGGCGTGCGCCGGATCGCTTGTTTGAAACGATCGATGATGTCAGCGCGATCGCGCTCTAAAGTGATAGAGGCTAGCATGAGCATGGGCCTGCCGATCGCTTCTGGCGAGATTACAGCAACATCTGCCTGAATTACGCGCGCATCTCGAAGTCGCTTCAATCGCCGCTGGCATGCGGTTGCCGAAAGGCCTGCAAGTTCGCCCAATTCCTCTGTGGTAAGGCGATTATTACGTTGTACGGCAATGAGGAGTTTCCGATCAATTCGGTCCAAGTCTGGCGGCGGGGTATGCAACATTGGGGCTCCTCGCAGGAAAACTGCACGTTCTTGCCAATATTAGCCCAACTTCTGCGATGTGTCGCTCATACCGATTCCATATATCCGTTATGCGCTGGCTGTCTCCGGGTCGCCTGGCAGGGCGCGGACGCCCAATACGACCGCGTGACTGGGAGCGGCCCGGCTGCTACGGGTGAGGCCATCATCGCCCTCGGCGCATCGGAAGAGGCATGGTATCGATTTCTTGAGATGCGCCCGTCATCGGACCGATCCACGCCAATGGATCGAAGTTTTTTTATGTTGCCCCGATCATCTTAGATGGCAGTGGCGAAGGAGGTTACGGTGATAGGTGATGCCGTGTGATGCCTGGGCCGGAAATGGGTGGGTCGGTGCCACTTGGGCTCCTCCTCGGCTGCCTTGAGGCCGCAGTTCACAGTTGCGCTCGGCGGCTTCGACTTCCACCGCATCCTGGCGGCGCGACATCCGATGCGGTGCTGCGATGCTGTTACCCGCAAACCAGCACTACTCGCTCAGCGAATTTGCAGAACTCTAGGCAAATACGGCCAGCACAAGGACGGTGCCACAATCCAGTACCTGTTTTTCCGTTCCTTTGGTCTGTCCAGTGGAGGGACAGCGCCCCAAAAACGCCGGTTTCCTGCGCGACAAAGTAAAACTTTGCGCAGCATGGTGACCGCGGGCTTGGTAGGGTTGGGGCGCTCGCTGGCAGGCTGCAGTTTCCGCACAGCGCTTCAAGGCCTGCGGCTCGTCTTACGTCAAGGAAAAAGATGATCTCTGAACGCAGCATTTCAGTCAGTGGTATCGGGACCTCATACTATGAGAGCGGAATAGGCGAGCCTATCGTATCCCTGCACGGTGCCGGCTTCGGCGCAGACGGAAAAAGTTCCTTTGTGCGTCAGCTCAACGACCTATCCGATCAGTTCAGGGTTATCGCGGTAGATCAACTGCAGTGTGGCGGGACCGATTATCCCGCCGATCAAAAATTCGTAAATCGCCTTGGTCGTGTAGACCACGTGATTGGCTTCATCGAAGCGCTGGGGTTGAAGCAGATCACCCTCGTCGGTCATTCAGAAGGGTCATTCGTCGCCGCGCGGGTCGCGATCCTGCGTCCGGATATTGTCTCGAGGCTTGTATTGCTGACAGCCAGTTCCGTCTCTCCGGCCTATGGGGACGACCGCGACGAAACTTGGTGGCAGGCCTATACGGAAGCTTACGACAATTCCAGTCCGATGCCGAGCGAAGAGGAATACGTCGCCGCCTGGCGAAAGAGCACCCGCGCCTATGGGCAGGATGTGGAAGAGGCTAAGAGAGAGGCCTATCGGCGGGCCGCGGCGCGCGGGCAATACGAGATTCTCCAGAGCCTGCCCGAAGAAGAAACCAATCTCCGTCTGTATGTTGTGCTGCAGCAAACCCATGTGTTCCCGTACCTTGATCGGCTTCGGGCCGAGACATTGATTATCTGGTCCAAGAACGACCCCACAGTGCCGCCTGACCGCGGTATAAAGCTGGCAAAGCTGATCAAGAATTCGGATTTCCACCTGCTGAACAATGCGGGGCATGACGTCCAGATCGACCAGAGCGAAGCCGTGAACAGACTCATCCGGCACTGGACTGCTAAATCACCAACTAAGGGAAACTAGCAACTGTTCGATCCCAGGTGGCTGCGGGGGCGAATACTGCAACGCCCTTGCGCGGGTGCGCCATCTGTTTCTGAGGAAGAGATATGCAGAACAAACTGAGGGTCGCTCAATCAAAGCTGATTGGCAACGCATGCCATGGCAATCTCGACCGGGGGCAGGGGCAGTTGTACCTACATGTTTGCCGGTATTCTGTTAATTAGGGCAGGAGTTTTGACGATGGATTTGACGGCGCAACTCATCAGGCACGTTATTGAAACGCAAAAAGAGACAATACCTAAGGAGTCGATTGAACGCGCGAAACTTTCCATTCTCGACACGCTTGCCAGCGCGATCGGCGGATCGGATGACCAGATCGCGCACTTCGCTCGTCGGCTGGGCAGCTTGTCCGGCGGCAAGGCAGAATGCACCGTCTGGGTTTCTGGAGAAAAGCTTCCTGCCTGCTTGGCGGTCCTTGTCAACGCCACCACAGCTAGAGCCATCGACTTTGATGATACCTACGAGCTTTGTATCAACGGCTGCCACGCCAGCGCTTACAATGTGCCGCCGGCGCTGGCGCTCGCGGAACGCGATCCTTCGATTACCGGGAGCGAATTGCTCATCGCATTAGCGACGGCTATGGATCTGCACATGCGTCTTGCGCGTAGCGTGACGAGCCATTCTTTGAAAACCGGCCGCGATAATATTGTCGCAGTGTGGGGCACCACCGCGGTTAGCACAAAATTGCTGCGGCTCGATGAAGAGAAAACCCGTAATGCATTCGGCATCGCTTACGCCCACGCCGCCGGGGAAGTACAGATGTATGAGGAAGGCGCGCACACTGTGGCGCTGCAACAAGGATTGCGGGCGCGTTCGGGGGTGGAATCGGCCCTGTCTGCTATGGTGGGTTTCAACGGTCCGCGGGAGCCGTTCTTTGGTAAGTATGGCTTCTACAGAGCCTTCGAACCGAGCTACGACGTCGATTTGCTTATGGAGAAGCTTGGTGAGGATTATGTGAACACTGAGATCAGCTTCAAAGCTTGGCCGGCTTGCAGGGCTATGCATCCCGGGATCGATGGACTGAAGCAATTGCGCGACAAGCACGGCTTCAAGGGGGAGGATATTGTCTCACTTGAGCTCGGGGTGAACCGTCTCGTCGCTGAGAGTTATGTGGTACAGCCGCGCGACCAAAAGTGGAACCCAAAGGACCCGGTCGTCGCGCGCTTCAGCCTGCCTTACGTCATCTCTGTCGCGGCCCAACACGGCAGAGTAGGAATCAACGATTTCCGTCCGGAAGCATTTGAGGATCCGGCTGTGCGCCGCATCATGGCTGTCACGAAGATTGAAGTTGATCCAGAGATCGATCGTACTCACGGTCTGCATCAAAATTCGCCGACAGCAGTTACTGTGAAGTTAAGGGGCGGCGCAGAACATTTCATTCGGATTGACAAGCCATTCGGCCATCCGGACAATCCGGCTTCGCTCGCCGATGGCATGCGTAAACTCAAAGCTTGCGCCGAAACGTCCATGTTGCCGTTCTCCGATACACAGCTCGAGTCG
This sequence comes from Mesorhizobium mediterraneum, assembly GCF_002284565.1. Taxonomy (GTDB): domain Bacteria; phylum Pseudomonadota; class Alphaproteobacteria; order Rhizobiales; family Rhizobiaceae; genus Mesorhizobium; species Mesorhizobium mediterraneum. The sequence continues at coordinate 97,852 of NZ_NPKI01000050.1, forward strand.
ATTGGGGAATTCGTCGAGGACCTTGATAGGCGGCCCACGTTGGCACCGCTATTCGAGCTGCTTGTTGGCGGTAAGTAGTCACGAACGTGCGAAATCAATGCTGGATCTCGGCCGCACTGGCTGCGCGCTTGCGATGTTGCTCGCAGACGAAGCCAAGCGCAACCGTTCGCGGCCTCAGCACGGCGTGGTCTTCGCTGGAAAAGCATATCGTATTCAGAAAGCCGCTTAACCGAAGGTCGATCGGACGGACTTGAAGGTGCTGAAGAGAGTCAACTCGACGTATACGGGGCGACGGTTGCGTGTTTGAAGCCGGCCCGCAGTCGTCTGCTACTCAAGACGTCCACCACGAAATTCATGTATCCAAGGCGACGGCTCAAGGAGTGAGCCCGTCGGCCGGCCTGGAAGGCGGCTTTACGCTTTTCCTGGTTGCCCGATCACGTCGGCTCACGTCGAATGTCCGGCGCTTACGGTTGTGATAACTCCGCTCAATTCCCCGTGTTTCAGACCGGTCATCTGGGCGATCGTGCGCGAATGACGCCTTAAACGCCGATTTCCTGCGGCGTTAGAAGGACAGTTCGTTCAATGCGGCACATTGGTGCTGGTACTGTACTCAAAATAGAGGCCGCATTGTCCGGCCCCAAGGGAACATGTCTGAAATGAGGAGCATCCAAATGTCGCAGGAACTTGACTATCTTAGCCTCCGTGTCGCTGCGGGCGGGCTGAGCCGGCGTGAATTTCTCGGCCGTGCGACGGCGCTCGGCGTGAGCGCCGCCTTCGCCAACTCGCTTCTTGCCGGCGGCGCGAAGGCGCAGGTGCCGCAAAGGGGCGGCATTCTGAAAGCCGGCCTCCAGGGCGGTGCGGCGACCGACAGCCTCGACCCAGGGGCCTTCTCAGCCTCGGTCGCGATTGCCTTCAGCAAATGTTGGGGCGAGTTGCTGATGGAACTGACCCCCGACGGTGGCGTCGAAAGCCGTCTCGCCGAGGAAGTCGGTTCGTCCAAGGACGCCAGAACCTGGACGATGAAGATCCGCAAGGGTGTCGAGTTCCACAACGGCAAGACCGTTACAGCGCAAGATGTGGTGGCGACACTTGAGCGTCACTCCGACGCGAAATCAAAATCCGGCGCGCTGGGCTTGCTAGGGACCATCGACACGATTAAGGCGAATGGCGACGAGGTCGTGGTGACGCTGAAGGGCGGCAATGCTGATTTCCCTTATATGATGACCGATTATCATCTCGTCATTCAGCCAAACGGGGGCAAGGACGATCCGGCCGCCGGCATCGGCGCCGGCCCCTACAAGGTCACGGTCAACGAGCCGGGCGTACGGCACGGGGGCGAAAGATTCAAGAACTACTGGCAGGGCGACAAGCGCGGCCATGCCGATCAGATCGAGATAACCGTCATCAACGACGCCACGGCGCGCATTTCGGCCTTGCGAAGCAACCAGGTCCACATGATCGACCGCGTAGAGCCGAAGGTCGTCGACCTGGTCAAACGTATCCCCGGCGTGACCGTCCAGAACGTTTCGGGGCGCGGCTACTATTGCTTTAACATGTTCTGCGACACGCCTCCCTTCGACAACAACGATCTCAGGATGGCGCTCAAGCTCGCCATGGACCGCGAGCAGATGCTCGACAAGATCCTGCGCGGCTACGGCTCGGTGGGTAACGACTTCCCAATCAACGAAGCCTACCCGCTATTTTCCGACGATATTGAGCAGCGGGCCTTCGATCCGGACAAAGCCAAGTTCCACTATCAGAAGTCGGGCCACAGCGGGCCAATCCTGCTCAGGACCTCCGATGTTGCCTTCCCCGGCGCCGTCGACGCCGCCCAGCTCTACCAGCAGAGCTGCACCAAAGCCGGCATCACTATCGAGGTCAAGCGCGAGCCGAGCGATGGCTACTGGTCCGAGGTCTGGTTAAAGCAGCCGTTCGCGACTTCCTTTTGGACCGGTCGCGCGACGCAGGACCAGGCTTACTCGGTCGCCTATCTGTCGACGGCGGCGTGGAATGACACGCGCTTCGCTAACGAGAAGTTCGACAAGCTTCTCATCGAGGCGCGCGCCGAACTCGACCAGGACAAGCGCAAGAACCTCTATCGCGAGATGGCCATCATCGTTCGCGACGAGGGCGGCGTGATCGCACCGTTCTTCAACCAGTTCATCGATGCGACAGGGCCGGGCGTGAAGGGATTCGTGAAGCATCCTGCGCGGGATTTTAGCAACGCCTCCGCATTGGCGGAATGCTGGCTCGAAGCCTGAACGGCGTGACTTACGGCCTGATGCCGGTTGCCCAGCGCCACGCGCTGGGCAACCGGCATCAGGATTTCGACATTAGGAGCACATGAAACGTGTCGACGCTCTCCTCGACGCTGGCCGCGTCGGCTTCATGGGTCTTGATTGAGGACGTGGGCCTCATCCTGTAGCCACGGACGGCCTAGATCCGCATGAGCTCAGCAGTCCGCGCTTAAACCGACCGGGTCACTGCGCCGCGCTGTGGCGCGGCTCAAGTGGCCGGCACCTCGACGCGCGAAGCCGCGTTTCCTAAGAGTCCGGCGGGGTTGGCTGCCACACCTTCAACGCGCGCGCTGCGGAGGCACAGGACCGCACGCCCGCCATTCGAATGTGACCGAGAAGCGCGGGCGGGTCATCTAGGTAGGGTCATGATCACGTCGTGCCCTGCTGAACACTCCCCCTTCGAGCGGCAAGGTCATGTGACGGATCCTGCGCGATTGGGGGCCAAAACGCCGATTTCGTGCTCGGACAGACGAGCGATACATGCAAAGCGACACATTGATGCTGGTACCAATGGTACTCTAAATAGTGGCCGCGTCGTCCGGCCCTAAGGGAACGCATATTACCGAGGAGCATCCAAATGTCGCAGGAACTCGATTATCTCAGCCTCCGCGTCGCTGCGGGCCGGCTGAGCCGGCGTGAATTTCTTGGCCGCGCAACGGCGCTCGGCGTCTCGGCGACGTTTGCGAATTCGCTCCTTACTAGCGCTGCGCGAGCGGAGGGACCCGTACGCGGCGGTATCCTTAAGGGCGGCCTTTCTGGAGGTAGCGCGACCGATAGTCTCGATCCGGCGACGTTCTCGACTTTGTCATCGATTTTCGGCGCCTGCTGGGGCGAGTATCTCGTTGCGATGGTGCCAGACGGCGGACTGGAGAACCGCATAGCTGAAAGCGTTGAGGCCAGCAAGGACGCCAAAACCTGGACGATGAAGATCCGCAAGGGGCTCGAGTTCCACAACGGCAAGGCCGTGACAGCGAAGGATGTGGCGGCGACTCTCGAGCGTCACTCTGACCCGAAGTCGAAGTCCGGCGCGCTCGGCGTGCTGAAGAGCATCGACACCATCAACGCGAATGGTGACGAAGTGGTCGTAACGTTGAAGGATGCCAATGCTGACTTCCCTTACCTTATGACCGACTATCACCTCATTATACAGCCGAATGGGGGGAAGGACAATCCAGCCGAAGGCATCAGCGCTGGGCCGTACAAGGCGAGCGTCAACGAGCCCGGCGTTCGGTACGGCGGCGAGCGTTTCGCCAATTTCTGGCAGCCAGATAAGATGGGTTTTGCCGACCAGGTTGAGCTCCTCGCCATCAATGACGCGACGGCTCGTATCTCCGCGCTGCAGGCCGGCCAGGTGCATATAATCGACAAGGTCGAGCCCAAGGTCATCGATCTAATCAAGCGGGCGCCCAACTTGAAAGTGGAGGCCGTCTCGGGTCCCGGCTACTATTGCTTCAACATGTTCTGCGACACCGCGCCCTTCGACAACAACGATCTGAGAATGGCATTAAAGCTTGCAATCGACCGTCAGGAGATGCTCGATAAAATCCTGCGCGGCTACGGCACGCTCGGCAATGACTTCCCGGTCAACAACGCATACAGCCTGTTTCCTGAAGACATCCCCCAGCGCGAATTCGATACCGACCAAGCCAAGCATTATTACAAAAAATCTGGTCACAACGGCCCAATCCTCCTTCGGGTCGCCAACGCCGGCTTCCCTGGAGCGGTCGATGCTGCACAACTCTACCAGCAGAGCTGTGCCAAAGCCGGCATCGCCCTTGAGATCCAGCGCGTGCCAGACGACGGCTTCTGGTCGGAGGTCTGGAACAAACAACCCTTCTGCAATACTTACTGGTCAGGCCGAGCGACGCAGGACCAGATGTACTCGACCACGTATCTGTCAACGGCCGAATGGAACGACACCCACTTCTCTAACGAGAAGTTCGACAAGCTTCTCATCGAAGCGCGCGCTGAACTCGATCAGGATAAGCGGAAGAACCTCTATCGCGAGATAGCCATCATTGTTCGCGATGAGGGAGGCGTGATCGTGCCAATGTTCAACCAGGCCGTCGACGCTATTTCCGACAAGGTTGGCGGCTATGTCGCTTGGCACGACGCTCTGATGAACAGCTTGGCTTTTACCAAATGCTGGCTAAAGGCCTAGTTCGTCGGCGTCGTTAACCTTCAGCTCGGACGCTATCCGGCAACTCTCTCATCGGTTAGGCATAGTTCGCATGATCCGAACAGGGACAGCTCATAGGATCTTGTTGGTGACGCGATGTAGGTGACCCCCGTCGCCGAGCTGCTTGTTGGGGATAAGCGCGCCAATTACCCTCACGTTCGAGGGCCGCTATTCCCATCCCGCGATGCCCCGCCGCAAGGCAGGTAGCGTGCTCAATATCGGCATTACAGTGGCGAAGCGGTTGCCGCGGAGTGGCCTGCTGCCGGTTTTTCGGACACGAGGTTAAGCTAGCATAGCTTGTTCCTCGAACTCGACGGGGCTCAGGTAGCCTAGCATCGAGTGCCTTCGCCGAGGGTTATAGAAGCGCTCGATGTAATCGAACACATCCGCCCTGGCGTCATCCCTCATCCTGTAGACCTTGCGGGCTGTCCGCTCGGTCTTGAGCGACGAGAAGAAGCTCTCCATCGCAGCGTTGTTCCAGACGTTGCCCGACCGGCTCATTGAACAGGTGATGCCGTGGTCGGCCATCAGTCGCTGGAACTGCTCGCTCGTATATTGCGATCCTTGGTCGGAGTGGTGCAGCAGGCTGTCCGGCTTGCCTCTCCTCCAGATCGCCATGATGAGAGCGTCGGTGACGAGCTGCGCCGTCATCTCGGCCTTCATCGCCCAGCCGACGACACGCCTGGAGAACAGATCAACGACGGCGGCAACGTAGAGCCATCCTTCGGCGGTCCAGATGTAGGTGAAGTCCGCAATCCACTTCTGGTTCGGGGCCGATGCCTCGAAGGCGCGGTCGAGTAGGTTCTCCGACACCGCCGCTCGCTCTCCGGTGTCCTTCGGCAGTCCGCGGCGCCGAGGCCGGACCCGCAGCCCGTTCTCCCGCATCAGCCGTTCGATGCGATGCAGTCCGCAGGAAAGCCCCTCTGCCAGAACGTCGTGCCAGACCCGACGCGCGCCGTAAGTGCGGTCGCTGCTCTTGAAGCTTCGGTCGATCCTGGAAACGAGGATCTCATCATGCCGGGAGCGAACGCTGGGGCTGCGGTTGAGCCAGGCATGGAAGCCCGAGCGGGACACATCCAGCGCACTGCACGCCATGCCACGGCCAGATGCCCCGGTGCCTCGCGATGAAAGCGAACCTCATGTCACTTCCCTCGCGAAGTAGGCTGCGGCCTTTTTTAGGATGTCGCGCTCCGCCTTCAGCTTCGCGACTTCCTTGCGCAGCCTGGCGCCCTGAGACTCGATGGCCCTCGTTATAGGGTGCCTGCAGCCACTGCTGTTGATGGCCATAAGGCGAGGATTTGTCACCCCCCGTTAGTCGTCGCCTTTTGGTCGTGGGCAGCGAGTAAACGGCGGTTTCCTGCGTCGGTAAAGGCAAATTAGCGCGTTTCGCGCTCATTTAGGTTGATACGTTCACCATACGCGGCCGCCTTGTCGGCCTTAGGGGAACAGTAGTGAGGAACGTCTCATGTCACTTAAACTCGACTATCTCAACCGCCGTGGCCATGGCGGCGAGCACACCAATCCCATGAATGACTCCGCGCTATCCAAATGCTGGCTGACGGCGTAATGCGGTTGTCGACGATGTCCCCCATTGTAAGACTGATCACCCAGCGCATCACGCTTGGAATCCTGCTCCTTTTCCTTGTCTCGATTCTAATCTTTGCCGGCACGCAGATCCTGCCAGGCGACGTCTCGCAAGCCATTCTCGGCCAGTCTGCGACCCCGGAAGCGCTCGCCAACCTGCGGGCCGAGCTGGGCCTTAACGATCCAGCGTACATCCGCTATTTCCGCTGGTTGGGCGGTGTGCTGACTGGCGATCTCGGCACCGCGCTCACTTCGCGACAGGAGATTACCGCGACGTTGTTGCCCCGGCTGTGGAATACACTCTTTCTGGCCTTCTGCGCGGCGACTGTGGCTGTCCCGCTCGCTATCATCCTCGGGCTGCTGGCGGTGCGCTATCGCAACGGCGTAATTGACAAGCTGATCTCCGGCTTCGCGCTTACCTCAACCTCGCTTCCCGAATTCTTCATCGGCTACCTCCTGGTTTATTTCTTCGCCGTGAAGCTGCAGTGGCTTCCGGGTATCTCCACTGTCTACGTTGGCATGCCGTTCCTGGAGCGCATGGAGGCCATCGCCCTCCCTGCGACGGTGCTCACGCTCGTCGTGCTCGCCCACATGATGCGTATGACGCGCGCCGCGATCCTGAACGTCATGCAGTCGGCCTATATAGAGACGGCCGAGCTCAAGGGGCTGCGGCAGATCGAGATTATCCGTCGCCATGCATTCCCGAACGCCATCGCGCCGGTGATCAATGTGGTAATGCTCAACCTAGCCTTCCTGATCGTCGGCGTCGTCGTCGTCGAGGTGATCTTCGTTTACCCCGGCATGGGGCAGTATCTTGTTGACCATGTCTCGAAGCGCGACGTGCCGGTCGTGCAGGCCGTCGGCCTGATCTTCGCGGCCGTTTATATTGGCCTGAACATCATCGCTGACGTCGCCGCAATCATCGCCAACCCGCGGCTGAGGCATCCCAAATGAGCGTCTCGTCAGCCCCACTCGCCAAAGGCCGGCGTCGCATACCCATCGGTGCCGCGATCGGCCTGTTCTTCATCGGATTGTTCCTCTTCGCGGCGACTTTCGCGCCGCTGATCTCACCGCATCCACTGGGCGAGATCGTCGGGGACGTTTGGATGCCCATGTCCGGCGAGCACTGGTTCGGCACTGACAATCTCGGAAGGGATCTGCTCTCGCGCATGATTTATGGCGCTCGCACTACGATCTTGATAGCGGCCGCCGCTACCGCGCTTTCCTTTACGCTTGGGTCGATACTCGGCTTCACCGCAGCCGTCGTCGGTGGCTGGTTCGACATGACGATGTCGCGGTTCGTGGATCTGTTGATGTCGATCCCGACGCTGATCTTCGGTCTTGTCGTGCTGTCGGTGCTCCCATCCAACGTGGTGACACTGATATTAGTCATGGGTACATTGGACTCTACCCGCGTTTACCGGCTGTCACGCGCGGTCGCCGCCGACATCAACGCAATGGACTTCGTCGAGGCGGCCAAATTGCGGGGCGAAGACCGCGCCTGGATCATTTTCCGCGAGATTTTGCCCAATGCGCTGTCGCCGCTAGTCTCCGAACTCGGCCTGCGCTTCATCTTCGCCGTGCTCTTCCTGTCTGCCCTGTCCTTCCTTGGGCTTGGTGTGCAGCCGCCACAAGCCGACTGGGGCGGAATGGTGAAAGAGAACAAAGATGGCATTGTTTTCGGTATTTCCGCTGCCCTTATCCCAGCCGGCGCCATCGCAGCACTCGCCATCTCAGTCAATCTCGTCGCGGATTGGATCCTTAACCGGACCACCTCTCTCAGGGGAGGGCGCGGCAATGCCTAAGGCGGCAATGAAACGACCTCATGACGAAAGCTGCTCGTTGCTCGAAATCAGGAAACTGCGGATCGAAGCAACCTCCTACTCGCCGGGGGGCGATCCGCAGAATACCGTCATTGTGGACGACGTTTCGCTAAAGCTGGAGAAAGGCCGCGTCTTGGGCCTGATCGGCGAGTCCGGCGCCGGCAAATCGACTATTGGTTTGGCCTCGATGGGATATGGGCGAGGCGGCGTGCGCATCACCGGGGGCGAAGTCCTCCTCAACGGGCGCAACATTCTAGCACGGGGCGTCCAGGGATTGCGCAAAGTGCGCGGCAACAAGGTCTGTTATGTCGCGCAGTCGGCTGCCGCAGCGTTCAACCCGGCACTTCGTTTGATGGAGCAAGTCATAGAGTCCGCGTTGCTGCACCGTATCGCGACCCGAGCCGAAGCGGAGACGCGCGCCATAGCACTGTTCAAAAAGCTCGGCCTCCCCAACCCGGAAACCATCGGCCGTCGTTACCCGCACCAGGTTTCGGGCGGTCAATTGCAGCGCGTCATGACAGCCATGGCGCTATGCTCCGAGCCCGACCTTATCGTCTTTGACGAGCCCACCACGGCGCTCGACGTGACGACACAGATCGATGTGCTCGCTGCAATAAAGGATGCGATCCGTGATACTGGCGTCGCGGCCCTTTATATTACGCATGACCTTTCGGTCGTTGCCCAAGTCTCGGACGAGATCATGGTGCTTCGCCACGGCAAAATGGTCGAGCATGGCGAGACGCGGCAGATCATCGAGGCACCGCGGACGGAGTACACCAAGGCGCTGGTGTCGGTACGTTCGATCGAGCATCAGGAAAAGAGGCCGGCAGCCTGTCCGGTGCTCGAGGTGAGGAATATCACCGCGGCTTACGGCGGTCATGTAAAGGTGCTGCAGGAAGTTTCAATCGAGGTCCATCCCGGTCAGACGCTGGCCGTGGTGGGCGAGTCCGGCTCGGGTAAGTCCACGCTTGCGCGCGCCATCACCGGTCTGCTGCCGCCCACATCCGGCATGATCACCTTTGCCGGCCGCACGCTCACGCCGAGGCTTGCGGAGCGCTCGACGGACGATCTGCGCGAACTGCAACTGATTTACCAAATGGCTGACGTGGCGATGAATCCGCGCCAGACAGTTGGCACCATTATCGGCCGTCCGCTCGAATTCTATTTCGGGATGCGCGGTCGTGAGCGCGATCATCGCGTGGCGGAACTGCTCGACGAGATCGAGATGGGCAAGGGTTTCGTCGATCGCTATCCTGCCGAACTCTCGGGCGGCCAGAAACAGCGCGTCTGTATCGCTCGCGCGCTCGCCGCCAGGCCGAAACTTATCATCTGCGACGAGGTGACCAGCGCTCTCGACCCGCTCGTGGCTGATGGCATCCTCAAGCTGCTGCTGCGTCTGCAGAAGATCGAGGACGTAGCGTATCTGTTCATAACCCACGATCTCGCGACGGTAAAGGCGATCGCCGATTCCATCGCAGTGATGTATCAAGGAAGGGTCGTGCGCTATGGCTCCAAGACCGAAGTGCTCACCCCGCCGTTCGACGCATATACTGACCTTCTGCTCTCTTCAGTTCCCGAGATGGAGCTTGGCTGGTTGGAAAGCGCCATAAAGGGGCGCCGCATGGCAAGCGGGGGGAACTGATCTCTGGCCGCACCATATTGGCGTTGAACGCACTCCGGCGTGTTGAGGAGAGGCCAGGTAGGCGGCGGGAATTCTCGACTTGGCAGCGAATTCCAGGCAGGTCACCCGACTGGGGCAGGCAAGAGCGCCTGCCGGCGCACGCTGATCGGGGTGAATCCCCAGCTCGCTACCCAAGCTCCCAAATCGACCAAAGACGTAACGCGACGCTTTTTTCCTCTCTGGCTTTCCCAAATGCAGCCCACTGAGATGGACGATTTAACTTCCGAACGATGGTGAAGCCCGAATGCGAGAACGTCGTCCCGTGTGTCCGTGGCGGAGACGCGCCCGGCCGTAGGAAAACACCGATCTACTGCATCAATAACGTATGGTCGAAGTACGAACGCATAGTAGCAGCAGTCGAGGCGGTCACTCCGCTGTGTAAATGCCAGCTGACGCGAGCAGCTTCTTGTGGAGAGCCAAATAATGACTTGTTGCGAGCACCATATGTCGAAACCTTTAGAACCCCGTTATGAAGTGGTTCTACAAACTGGGTTGCGAGTTCCTATGCGCGACGGCGTGGAACTTGCGACGGATGTCTACCGCCCTCTCGGGTACACGGGCAAACTCGCTTCGATTTTGATCCGAACGAAGTACGGCAAGGCCGCATATCGTCTGCCCGAACCCACACGCCCTGTAGCCATGATGTTCGCGGCTCAGGGTTACGCCGTGGTTGTGCAGGAACTTCGTGGGCTCTTTGATTCTGGCGGACATTTCGCGCTCCTCGAGCATGACGCGAAGGACGGCTACGATACTCTCTCCTGGATCGCCTCCCAGCCATGGTCGACGGGGCGGGTCGGCACGTACGGATGCTCCGCGCTCGGAATCACCCAGGTGCTTACCGCTCAGCTATGCCATCCCGCTCATCGCTGTGCGATCATAGAGGGGGCGGGCGGCGCGCTATCTGGCGATCGACAGCGACTGGGGGATTTGCGCCTTTGCGGGTCGCGTCTTGGCGGCGCGCTAGAGTTGAGCATGTGGGTACCCCACTTCCATCAGAGCCATGGCAAGGATCGTTCCCGGCCGCAAGCGAAGGCCGACGAAGAGTACCAGCGCGCATTCGCAACGCTGCCGATCATCGACATCCTCAAGATCATCGGGTCACCGCCCACGGATTGGGAGGACTGGGTTTCACGGGACCCTGGGGATCCCTGGTTCGACAGGTTTGGTTTCCTTCGCGAGGACTCGGCAATTGACCTCCCAGCCCTATTTGTGAACTCGTGGTATGACGTCGGTGCCGCCGACGCACTCTACACGCGGCGCCTCTTCAGCGCTCGGGGGACGAGCGCTGCGGCTCGTGATCACCAGCACATCATTCTCTCGCCAGCCACCCACTGCAAGACCGCGACACTTGAGGCCCCGACAGTCATCGGTGAGCGTGAGTTGGGCGATGCACGCTTGGATTGCTGGCAAATCTACCTGGACTGGTTCGACGGTTGGCTGAAGGAAATGCCCAACCGCATCGAGGCGATGCCCCGCGTCCGATACTATGTCATGGGTCGCAACGAGTGGCGTGCGGCTTCAGAATGGCCACCTGCCGGTGTGGAACTACAGCGTTGGTTCTTGCGAAGCGGTGGAAATTCCAACACTCGCCTCGGCGATGGCGCACTTGAACTCAACCCACCTGCCGAGGACGAGCCAGCCGATAGTTTTGTCTATGACCCTGGCAATCCGGTGCCGTTTTTGGGGGTTCATGGCGGAAACTCAAGGGGGACGACGATGGGCCCTCGTGACTATCAGGAAGTAGAACTCCGCCAGGACGTTCTGTGTTTTACGTCTGACCTCCTTGAAGAGGGAGTTGAAGTCAGCGGTTTCGTCAAAGCCGTCCTTTTCGTCTCATCTTCCGCCCCGGATACAGACTTTGTGACCAGACTACTTGACGTGCATCCGGACGGGCGTGCCGTTGACGTCGTCGACGGGATACTGCGCGTTCGGTTTCGCGAAGGCTTCGACCGGTCAGTTCTGATGGAGCCGGGCAACGTCTACCAAGTACAGGTTGACCTGGATGCCACGAGCAACTGGTTCCCGCCCGGTCATCGAATTCGGCTCGAGATATCCAGCTCCTCGTTTCCTCGCTTCGATCGAAATCTGAATACGGGCGGCAACAATTGGGACGAAACGAAGTGGGAAGTCGCCCACAACAGCGTGCATCACTGCGAAGAGTTCCCCTCGTATGTTCTGCTGCCTATCGCGGCCGCCTGACCCTCGCGCTGTAGGGAATCGAACTCCGCTGAGAGTCTTCTAAGATGAGCGGTCGGACTGGCACTCACGCAACGGCGATTCGAAAGCCGTGCTCCTGGAACGAGGGTCGGTTGCAGTGGTGAACTGACATTCTGCTTTGCTCGCGCCGGGTAGCTGGGACGCGCCGCTCGGCGGCGTGATGGTGCAATGTGAGCCGGCGCAATCAACAGCAGCAGTCTATTCGGCCGAAGCGCATTCGCCGGGAAATCATTGCTTCACGTTAATCAAGCCATGTAGGGCAGATCAGGCGCATAGCTCAGGATCATTGGCGTTGCTTGCGTCCTGCTCCCTACTCGCGAGCCTTCGGCTCGTCAAGGTCAGACATGTGGCCAGCCTTGACCCTTCCGTTTACCGTAGAGTGAGTGTCTCCGAGTCTGACGTGCGGCTGGAAGCTCGCCGCTGTAAGTCCATCTTTGCGGTGCCATTCAAATCCAAGCTCTCAAGCAGCCAGCCATAATCGGCTGCATAGCTCATTAGGGGCATTGGGGCAGAAAATAATTCGCCCTCTTTCGGCTGGCCTGTGCGCTGAGGTCGGATGCGGCGAGGGATGCACGGATGCACCAACAACCACCTACAGCTACATCACAAGGCGACTGCCCCCGCCATCAATCACTATTGTCGTGCCATTCAGGTATCTTGCTCGGTCACCGACGATGAATCCAACTAGCTCCGCGAGTTCGTCGGCAGTTCCGATACGCCCCAAGGGATTGGTATTGGCCACACGTTTGATAGCGGCATCTCGATTGAGACCTTCGTCGACCATCAACGCCTCAATTCTCTTGTGAACTCTGCCTGTGTCAAAATAACCAGGCGCGACAACGTTCACGCGAACGCCACTTCCCGCAAGTGTATCTGCGAGGTGCTTAGCTAATACTGCTATGCCGGCACGCATGACGTTCGACAGCATTAGGTGACCTGTCGCCTCGTGCACGCCTCCCGAGGTAACATAGACGATATCGCCCCCACGACCAGACGCTTTCATCGCAGCGGCTGCCGCTCGCGACACCCTTACTGCACTCATGAGAAGCGTCTCGTAGGAATGATCCCAATCATCGTCGCTTAGGTCTTCGATAGTTCCGTGCGGCATATGACCGGAATTTACGACGAGGCAATCAATGCTCCCGAGGAGCTCCAAAGTGCGTTGCAACAACATGTCGACATCTGATCGCCGGGATAAATCTGCAATTATGCCATGAGCGCCAGCGCATCCCTCAATTTTCTGTAGATCACCTACGGCTTGGTCTAATGCAGCCTTGTTACGACCACAGATAACGACTTCCGAGCGATTTTTAGCTAATCGTTTTGCGATGGCCAAGCCAAGACCCTTGCTACTGGCCATCACCAGAACTTTTCGACAATGATCATTCATAGCGATGATCCCTTCCCGATTGAGAGTGGTCGAGCCGGACCACGGCTCTCTCTCACGACGTGCCGCGTAAGCATCCGTGCTATCTCTGCAGTTTCGAATCTAATAACTGAGCATTATTTGTCTATATATCTGAACGCACATTTCAAGCTGATCCAATTCAATGAACTCATTGTTTGTGTGAGCGCGATCAATGCTTCCTGGTCCTAGCACAATGCAGGGAATGCCGGCCAAAGATAGCTGACTAGCATCCGTGCCGTACGGCACTCCAATGTACGTGCCCGTGCCGGCAATATCGGCACACGCCTGCGCTGCCACAGAAGCTATCTTGCTTGACTCGGCACTGTCCGGAGCAGGATCTTCAAGCGCGGGCAGTAATGATCGGACCTTGATGTCTTCGCGATCCCGCAAACCTTGCAGTATGTTCTCCACTTCTGCCAACGCCTGCTCTGGTCGCTCCCCTGGAACGAGGCGCCGATCCACCCAGATGCGGCACGATGGAGGAACCGTCGTCAATTCCAAGCCACCCTCAATCAGACTTATCGTCAAAGTGGGAGGGCTGACCAAAGGTTGGGTGCGCGAAGCGAGATTCTCGCCGTGTTCGTTGAGCGCCAATATCACCTTTGCCATGCCTGAGATTGCATTGACTCCTAGGTGCGGCTTCGAAGTGTGAGCAGGGACACCCTGAACCTCGATTTGCCAGCGGACTGACCCTTTGTGGGCGACTACAAGCTCGAGCTCGGTTGGTTCGCCAACAACGGCGGCATCATACGACTTGCCGGAGAGAGCGATGGCGCGAGCGCCGATCTTGCGGTACTCTTCATCAATGCTAGCGGCAACGACAATTGTGGCATTCGGCTGACGGTCACCTAGGGTACTCAGGGCGATCATCATTGCAGAGAGGGAACCTTTTGTGTCGCAACTCCCCCTGCCGTAGAGTCGATTGTCCTTCAATTCGGGAGAAAATGGATCGGAAGCCCAATTATCAGTGGGCACCGTGTCCATATGGGCCACGAAAAGAAGGCGCCGACCAGGGTCTTTGCCTGAGATCCAGGTCAAGAAGTTCGAGCGCCCGTCGACAACGTGCTGGAGTTCATAAGGCAGGTTTCGGTCCCGGCAAAACCCTTCAAGATATTCGGCGACCCGCTGTTCTCCGCTGCCCCTGGGTGAAAGCGAAGGGTTGACGCTTTCAATTTTGACAAGGTCTTGAAGAAGCGCCACCGTATCCGCGCTTTGCGATGACATAAATTCTCCTATCCGGTTGTAATCTGGCGCAGCTAATTCGACCATTTCTTGACTATATCGATAACTTGGCCGACTTCTTCTTCGCTGTTGTAAAGATGAAGCGAGAACCGAAGGAGCCCTCGTCGCGTTGATGCAACGACGTTGTTTTCCGCAAGATAGCTGTGCAGCGACGGTATGTAGGCGGCGACTTCTTGCGTTCCGCCGAGTGCAGCCATGTCGCCAATCGCCACAATACTCCCAGTGTGGTCGCCAGGAGGCCCGCCACAGACAGGCAGTCCGGCTTCTAGCAGCCCTGAAGCCAGTCGAGTTGCCAAAGATGTCACGTGCTTGTCGATTGCTTCGGTTCCGATCTCCAGCAGTTGCCCCAAGGATGCGTGCGCGGCAATCATGCCTGGGAAATTGTAATGCCCGATATCAAAACGAGGCGCTCCAGCCCGCAGCCTGGCGGCGTTGAGAATGGGAGCCGACTCTGGTGCGTTCCCGAGATCGACGCTAAAGCGAGCGAGGTAAGCTGGCTTTAGCTGATCTGCCCACTCCCGGCGGCAGTAGAGAAACCCCGATCCGTAGAGGCCCATCAATCCCTTCACAGTCGAGACGGCCAAACCATCTACTCCTAACCGGTTGACATCAGTATGGAGAATTCCGACCGACTGAGTCCCGTCCGCCAAAAGGAAGGCGCCATGACGCCTGCACGCCTCCGCGACGGGTTGCGTGACTGTCCGAAAACCAGGAACCATTGTTGCGGTCGAAAGCGCCACAACGCGAGTCCTGGAATTAAGGGCATTGACAATCGCATCTACGGGAATGGCACCATTATCCGGCTCCACCAATTTCAGATCAACATCATGTAGAGCTTTCACCTGGAGCCATGGCAGGATGTTGTTAGCATGCTCAAGTTGAGGGCATAAGACAACGCTGTCGCCGGCTCGCCAGTCAATCGCGTTGGCGATTATGTTGATACTCTCTGACGCGTTCTTTGTGATGGCAATTTCATCTTTATCCGCACCAACAATTCTAGCAAATCTGGCGCGTGTCTTCTCGATGGCCGCCAATTGGCTAAGCTCATCGTTTATCCCGTGCAATCTGTTATTCAGATGATCCTCGAACGACATTCTTGTGGTACGAGATATCAATCCTTGGTTGGCAACATCCATGTAAATAAAGTCTTGCGTCGCTGGGAAATCGTCCCTGATGCTGTCTAATGGAAGGGGACTGCCGTTCATAATCATGGAGCTCGTCAATTGCGGTTTACCTTGGTCCAAACGCCGCGGACAGACTTCAGGCGCGAACGCGGCTGGCAGCGGGGAACTAGCTTCGTCTGTGCAGGATTGATCATATCCGTCAGACCATGGGAAATTCCCCCTATTTCTCACCCATGTTGAGGATTTTCTGCATAGATGCGAATTGCGTGCAGACTTTCGAGCCGGGAGGGGGCAGCCAATCGTGCGCGCAGGCACTTTGCATCGGGAGGCCCGCGACGTCAGCGCCTCGGACAGGGGACCCGACGTCAGCGGTGACGGCAGCCGCATTCTTACCCGATCACAAGCCTGCCATCTCAACTGGCAGAACACTCCGACGGCCCGCACGCGCGCCGAGGCTGCCGAAAGTGAAGTGATCTAAGTCGGCGAAGTCCAGGCTCCTGACGCGGGCACAACCTTCGCGCAGATTTCGCCCGACCCGCCGCCATTTTCCAGAGGTTTGGATTGTTGGGATGGCTGTCGATGGAACAGCAATGTCGACGAGGACGGAGGCTTTTGAGCAATCAAGGCCAGATCAACGCAGGTTTCCTGCGCGAACTTGGAAACGACGGCAACGTTATGCGCAGGTCAGGTGCTACGATACACCGTCCAGCGCGTGGCGCGCCTCTTTGTTTCGAAGGGCTCCTATGAAAGTTTCCGGCATAGACACCATAAAGGTAGAAAAAGACTTGGCTTTTACTATCCAGGAGTATCAAAGAAGGCTCAAGGCGGTACGCGAAAGCATTGCAGCCCGGGATCTGGACATCCTCGTGGTGACCATCCCCGAGAACATGCTTTACTTAAGCGGTTACAACACGCTCGGTTATGCCTCCGCCCAGTATCTGCTTATCCCGCTGCAAGGGGAGCCCCTCCATATCACCCGTGGCATTGAAGAGGTGAATGTCCGGGCCTATTCGTGGATAGATAACAGTACCAGCTACATGGACCACGAGGCCCCGCTCGAGCTGCTCGCGGAAACGCTGCGTAACCTGGGTTTTGCCAAGGCGAAGGTAGGGTTCGAGAAAAAGTCTTGGTTCTTCTCGATCGCCGATTACGAAGCGCTCAAGACCCTTCTCCCTGACGTCCGTTTCGAAGATGGCTCGATGATTGTCGAGGCGGTCCGCGTCGTCAAATCCGATGCCGAAATAGACTATATCCGGCAGGCAGCGCGGATTGCCGAGGCCGGCATCGAAGCGGGCATCAACCAGATAAGGGCCGGCGTGAACGAGAATGAAATCGCCGCCGAAATCCAGCGCGTAGTCACGCTCAAGGGAAGTGAATACCCCGGCTACCCGCCGTTTGTGACTTCGGGCGTGCGCACGAGCTATGCGCATGGCACGTGGTCGGGCCGGCAGATTCAGCCGGGTGATCCTGTCTTCCTCGAACTGTCCGGCACCGTTCGACGCTATAGCGCCGCGATTATGCGGGCTTCCGTGGTCAGTCCATCCAACCGTGAACTCGAGAAAATGGAGGACGTGTCACGAAGGGCGCTGGAAAACATGCTCGACGGCATACGTCCTGATCGCCCCCTCGGTGAGGTGTGGAGTATCTGGTCGCAGACTGTCAACGATGGAGGCTATGAAGGCCGCTTCAAGCGTACGGGGTATTCCATCGGCATCAGCTACCCGCCGGATTGGGGCGAAGGGCACATCCTGTCGTTTAAGCGAGGGGAAACGCGGATCCTCAAGCCCAATATGGTCTTCCATATCCCCTCGATGGTCAAGGCTTTCGGCTTTGCGGACGTCGGCACCAGCGAGACTGTTCGCGTGACCGAAACTGGCTGCGAGATTTTGACGAACTACAAACGTCAGCTTTACGTCCGCTAAAACAGACGCAGGCTTCTGATGATACCGGGCTGGGCCAATCGAGAACAACTTGGGGGTGTTCCGATCGCGGCCCGGTTCGCTGCCAGGCCAGTAGACGCGCAATGTTAACGCACCTGCAAACGCTGCTTCGTCCAACACAGCAGCAGCTGGCGAACATGCGCGTGATCCCGATAAGTGCTTGTAGGTCCGTTCCCAAGTGAAACCTTCTTCACGGGCGGTGTCGCCTTGATCAAGTATAGGCCTGATGAGGGCTGAAATTCAGAGAGTTAGCGATCTGCCGCCAGGTCGTGATGGCATTGGCCGAAGTCAAAGGAGCATTCCGGTGTCTCAGGAATTCGAAGATATCAACCGCCGCGTTGCCGGAACCTCACAGACCAATCCCGAGTTATGGCGGCCCGATGCGACGCTGGGTGCGCCTATGATCCCACCCGACGAGTGGTCTTTTTGGCCTTATAGCAAATGGACATACTCGCACGTAAGCGAATCTACGCGAACCGCCCGGGTTTGGCGCGGGCCAGGACCGGTCCTGCCGCTTCCAAGCCGGATCAGGGGGGATATCGGTGATATCGAAGTTGAGTCCAGCGACGGCCAACGCGCCACGATCCGCGAATACCTCGAGAGGGACTATACTGACGGGTTTCTGGTTTTGCACCAGGGCGAGATCGTGTTCGAAACATACATGAATGGCATGGAACCGCATTCTCAACACATCGCTAGATCGGGTTCCAAGTCCATCACCGGGACGGTGTTCGGGATTCTAGTGCACCGTGGGCTTATTGATCCTGAAAGTCTGGTAACACGGTATCTGCCGGAACTGCAGGCGACCGCCTATCGCGGGGCCACGGTGCAGCACTTGCTGGACATGACTGCGGGCGCCACTCTCAAGGGTTTGTGGTACGTGCCAAACAACGATTACTTTAATTACGTTGTAGCAACAGGATACTTCGGCCCCCCGGAGGGACATCCTGACGCACCCGCCGACATATGGCAGGCCATTCTGCGGATAACCGAGCAGGAGGCGCCGCACGGCGCGCGGTTCAAGTACTTTGACCCCAACATCGACGTGCTAGGGCTAATCATGCAGCGCGTATCAGGCAAGTTTCTCCCGGAACTGTACAGCAGCGAATTATGGAGTCCGATAGGGGCGGAGGAAGACGCCTACCAAATCGTAGACAAATCTCGTTTTTCGATGTCGTCCGGTGGATTTCAAGCCACACTCCGTGATTTCGCGCGCTTCGCGCTGCTGCATCTTCGCGGCGGCAGGCTCAACGGCAGGCAGATCGTTCCATCTGAATGGATCGAGGCGATAAGACGCCCTAAGCCTCTTCTGTTCGACTTGTTCGCGCCGAACGGTTCTTATGCCGATGCCAGTTCAGACCTGCCCAATGGCGCTTATCACAATACTTTCTGGATTGAAGACCAAGAGAGAGGCGCCTACATCGCGTGGGGATATGGTGGCCAGGTGATCTATATTGATCCGCGGGCGGACTTCGCAGCGGTGAAGCTCTCACACCAGCCTGGCCAATCACCGGTGAAGCGGGCACAGTGGCCTGACCAAGTTTACCAGACCCCCAAAGCCCTTCCGTTTGACGCGTTCGGGGCGATTCGCGCCATCCGAGATGCACTGGAAAGTTAAGACTTGTGTGACCGGTGCCAGACCGCAGCGGTTCGGCGATGCAACACCGCGGGAGGGGCAGAGTCAGGTTACGCACGAAGGTAAGTGGATTTTAGCGATCTTGATCTAGCACGGCCTGGATTGGTTGTGTTAGCCGGTGTTGCTGCCGAACTCCAGACCAGCGCGGTCAACCGGTTGTCACGCGCCGTCCCGCCGACATCAACGCGATGGACTTTGTCGAGGCGGCCAAAATGCGGGACGAAGGCCGCGGCTGGATCATCTTCTGCGAGGTTCTGCCCGATGTCTGTCGCCGCTAGTCTCCGAACTCGGCTGCGCTTCATCTTCGCCGTGCTCTTCCTGTCTGCCCCGTCCTTTCGTATCCTCACGGACGGCCGCCTTGCTGAGCAGGCTGAAGGCTGCAACCTCAGTGCAAGCACTAAGAGTAGCCCTGTGACGAAGCATCAGGTTGAGCGGCTGGTCGCGGCTTCGTTCGAGGCTGGGACCAGTGTTTCGGAGATCGCGCGATCGCGAGCCTTCATGTGAGCCAGCTTTTCCGGTGCCGCAAGGAGTCTGCCAGATCTCCGTGCCGTCCGTGCAGCTTGTTACCGTGGAGGTCGTTGAGGCACAGCCACCGCCGATCTCCGATCTCCCGACCGCGCAAGAAGAGCAGCACGGTGAAAATCGAGCTGGCGGCGTCCGTGCGGATTGAGAGTGATATCGACACCTATGCGCTCGGCGGGATCCTGGATGTGCGCTGGAGCGGCGATAATCCCGGTTCCGAGCGGCGTGAAGGTGTGGCTCGCCACCTGGTTGTACGGACATGCGCAAGGCTTCCCAGGCATTGATGGTGCAGGAGACGTCGAAGCGCAATTCAGAGGATGTGGCCATCCCAGACGAGCTCGTCCATCACCGAGCGCACTGCGCTTTCGGCGATTGCAGCGATCTCTTCGACTTCTGCCTTGGTTGCTATCAGCGGCGGGGCGAAGCCGAGAATGTCGCCGTGCGGCATAGCGCGAGCGATAAGACCACGCTCACGGGCTGCCTTAGAAATTCGTGCTCCAACCTTGAGCGTCGGATCAAAGCGCTTTTTATTGTCGCGGTCCGCCACGAATTCGATTGCACCCATAAGGCCCACGCCGCGAACTTCGCCGACGATCGGCAACTGCGCGAATCTTTCCTTCAATTGCGCCTGGAAGAATGCACCAACGTCGCGAGCATTTCCGGGCAGGTCTTCCTTCTCGACGATGTCGAGAACCGCGTTCGCCGCCGCGGCTCCAATCGGATGACCTGAGTATGTATAGCCGTGGGAGAATGCGCCGACCTTGTCGGCCCCATCCTCCATGACTTTATAAACCTTCTCTCCGACGATTGCCGCTGAAAGCGGGAAGTAGGCCGACGTTAAACCTTTAGCGATCGTGATGAGGTCTGGTTCGATGCCATAGTGCTGGGAGCCGAACATCGAGCCCGTTCGGCCGAAACCGGTGATGACTTCATCGGCGATGAGCAGCACATCGTGCTTTTTGAGAACGGCCTGAATCGCCTGCCAATACCCTTCCGGCGGGGGCGTGATGCCACCGGTGCCGAGCACCGGCTCGCCAATGAAGGCGCCAACATTGTCCGGGCCAAGCCGTTGGATCAGTTTGTCGAGTTCCTGGGCTCGCCGCGCCGAAAACTCCACTTCGGTCTCGCCCGCGTTTGCGCCCCAGTAGTGATGTGGGACACCGGTGTGAACAATCTGCGGGAGCGGCAGGTCCATGTGGTCGTGGTAGAAGCTCATGCCGGTCATGGACCCCGACACGACGCTGCAGCCGTGATAGCCGCGCTCACGCGAGATGATCTTCTTCTTGTTCGGCTTGCCACGCAGATTGTTGTAATACCAGACGAGCTTGGCCTGCGTTTCGTTGGCGTCCGAGCCGGACATGCCGTAGAACACCTTGCTCATCTTGCCCGGCGCCATTTTCACAAGGCGATCAGAGAGGATTGCGAGCTCGTCCGTCGTGTGGGCCGCGTAGGAATGGTAGTAGGCCAGGCGAAAGGCCTGGCGCGAGATCGCTTCGGCGACTTCGGTGCGGCCATATCCAACATTTACGCAATAGAGACCGGCGAACCCGTCAATCAACTGGTTGCCGAGGGCGTCCTGGATGCGGATGCCTTTTCCTGTCTCGACGATCGTCGGCTCGCCTAGCTTGCCGGTTGCAAAGTCCTTCAGCTGCGTAAAAGGATGAAGAACAGAATTCCTGTCCTTTTCGGCAATTTCCTTGATATTGATTGTCACTAGGGCGTCCTCTTACGCTGCAAGATTTCCGAAGCAGGTGTATTTTGGTTCGAGATACTCTGCGATTCCGTGCCTGGAGCCTTCCCGGCCGAGTCCGGACTGTTTCCATCCGCCGAAGGGGATGGGCGCTCCCGTAAATTTTGGGGTGTTGACCGCCACCATGCCGTATTCGAGCCGGTCGGTGAGCCGCATCGCGCGGTTAAGATCTCGGGTGTAAACATACGCTGCAAGACCCATCTCCGAGTTGTTCGCGCGCGAGAGCACCTCCGCTTCGTCTTCGAAGGGCAGAACTGCAGCCACAGGCCCGAACGTTTCTTCTTTTGCAACCCGCATGTCGTCGGTCACATCGGCGAGCACTGTCGGCATCACGAAGCTCCCGCCAAGAGCGGTATCCTGTGCGCCGACTATCATTCGAGCCCCTGCTGAAAGAGCCTCGGAGATCTGCCGCCTGCATTTTTCGGCACCAGACGCCTTGGTCATTGGACCGATGTCGACGTTGAGCTCCAATCCGTGTCCGACTTTCAGTTTGCTGGTGGCCTTGCCGAATTCTTCCACGAACCGGTCATAGACTCCCCGCTGAACGTAAATCCTGTTTGCTGCCAGACAGTCCTGGCCGGATGTAGCGAACTTTGCTGCCATGCAGCCTGCGACCGCAGCTTCCATAGGCACGTCGTCGAAAAGAATGAATGGAGCATTTCCGCCCAGCTCGAGCGAAGCTTTCTTTACAGTCCTTGCGGACTGCTCAAGCAGGAGTCGGCCGACCTCGGTCGAGCCCGTAAATGAGAACGCGCGCACATCGGTATGTTCCAACAGCCGCTTTGCAATTGGGGGAGCGTCGCCGGTTATCACCTGAAACACGCCGGCGGGGATTCCTGCGTCTTCGGCAAGACGGGCAAGCGCGAGGGCCGACAAGGGGGTTTCTGGAGCGGGCTTTACAATCATGGTGCAGCCAGCGGCCAATGCCGCTCCAGCTTTTCTAGTGATCATTGCCGATGGAAAGTTCCATGGTGTGATAGCGACGGTCACTCCGATCGGCTGCATCTGCACGGCCAGCCGGCTTCCAACTATATGGCTGGGGATGGTCTCGCCGTATGCTCGCTCGCCCTCCGCTGCAAACCAGTCAAGAAAGCCCGCGGCGTATGAGATTTCGCCGCGAGCCTCCGAGATAGGCTTGCCTTGCTCGGCAGTCATGATGACGGCCAGATCTTCCGCATTTTCGCGCAATCCTGTCGCCCATTTACGGAGGTATGCGCCCCGTTCTGAAGGAAGCAAGTCGCGCCACCGCAGGAATGCGCTTCGCGCGAAATGAACCGCAATATCTACGTCAGAGATTTCGCAGGCTGCCACCTGAGCCAGTTCTTCGCTGGTAGCGGGATCGACCACTGCGAGGGTTTCGGGCTTCAAGAGCCAAGCGCCATTCACATACGCGCCTCGTTGCAGCAGGTCTGGGCGTTTGAGGCCCTCCAATGCAGCGTTTGCAGAACCTTTCATCTAAAACTCCGGATGGGGCGTTCAATTTCATCAAAATTAGCCCTTTAAAATCGTCGATTGGCAGCGCAGTTACAGCCTACCGAGCCGTTCTCCTGCGAATACTGACGTGCAGACGAATTGTTCCGCCTTATGACACTGGTGTCTGGCCGTTGCTTGAAGGACGGAACTGAGAGAGCAGGTTTGCGCACGCTCCCCGCGCCGGCCTCCAAGCCCGTCTCCCTGTGCACTGCTCGGCGCCGGAATGCGCGCGCCAGGTCGGAGGCCAGGTGTCCCGCGAAGGCGTGCAGACCAGCCCCCGGCATTGTCGAGCAATACCTCCGCGGGAACGCCGCCGAAGGAGGCGCCTATCCATTCGGTCGAACCAGTCTGCCTCTGATCCATTTCCACGCTCGGATATGCGTTTGGGCGACAAAAGCCAACAGTCGCGACGAACAGATTGACCCGCAGCTTCTCACGCCGATCTACTGACGCCTCATCAATAGCCGATTGCAGCTGCCGGCCCGGAGGCGTCTCGAACCGTGCCGTCGCGCGCGCCTCTGCCTTCAACTTACCGCGCCAGCAACCGACAAGATTATCGTCGCACTGTGTTGCGCACGCGTACGAACCTCGTGCGCAAGCCGCTTAGCGCCCCAGCAGAGCCATGCAGCCGTATCGTTGCCGCGACCTCGTCGGGGCTCCACGCGGCCCAAGTGGACAAATTCCTCGTCTCAATCATTCCTACTCGAGGTGTCAGTTCCTCGCGTCGCAAGGACTCTCGGGTCCCTCGACACGTGGGATTGAATGCAGTCCCGCAGGTCCTGCGCGCCAAGGCGAAACCCGCAACCGTGCGGTGACGGTGGAGCGGTGGTGCCGTCGTTCTGCCCACCGCTCAGAGCGCGCGTCACGCCCTTCCGCTATCTTCGCCGCGCCGCTCGCCGCGGATCATCGTCTTCCGGACGTGATCTTCGAGAAGGTTCCTTGGGCGCGTCACACTCTCCAAAGTATATCGTAATCAGTCGTGATCTGGTGCAAGCGCTGGGCCGGGTAGTACAGGCGTGAAGAAGTCACCGGTGGGGAAAATAAGGGGCCGACTGCTCGGGTTTCCGAACGAAGCTTGTCGGCCGCTCGATCGAAAGCGTCATTTGAGGCGCTTCCTCTCCCGCGTGCAACTGGATGACACTTTGGTCCAGTTCCTTGTCTACTTCCGTGAGACGATGGTTTAAGCGAAGGTAGTCGGTCCAGGTCGGAGTGCGGAAAGTCTCCATCCATTGCATAGGCTTCTGAAGGTTGCGCTGGAGCGTCCAATTCCGAGCCCCCACGCGGCTGTGGACATGCCTGCGCTGCCGCATGAGGTCGAGGAAGGCCTCGACGTTTTTCTCAGCTATCAGGTATTCGACCTTGACCACGATCGGGCCGCTTCTCGGCTTCAAATTGAGAATGATAGCGGGAGCGTCGAAGGCCTCCAAGGGATCGGGTTCGGAATCGTGGCGTTCGCGCAGGGGAAACAGAACGCCGGCGACAGCGACGAGCAACAGCGCGCCGGCAGAACCCTCAAGCGCCCATGTCAATGAATGGTTCTCGGCGACAGTGCCCCACACCCAACTACCGATCGCGATGCCGCCGTCTATCAGGGCATAATAGATCGAAATCGTGCGCCCAACGACCCAGCGCGGGCTCGCCAGCTGCACGCTCACGCCAACCCCGGACCAGGCGGTGACCCAGCCCGCGCCGCCCAAGGCGAGCGCAATTGCGGCTACGGCGATCGAAGAGGTCAGTGCAAGGGAAAGAGAGCATGCCGCGCAGGCGATGCAGGAGAGCCGCATCAGCCGTTCTTGCGACAAGCTCCGTCTGAATGTGCTGTTTGAGATGCCGGCGAAGACGGCGCCTGTGCCGAAGCCGCCCATCAGTGTGCCATAGGCGAGTGGTCCTCCGCCCAATTGATCGCGGACTACCAGCGGCAGCAGTGCGAGAATGGCGATGCTTGCCAGGCCAAAGAGGGTTCCGCGGGCGATCGCCGCCTTGATTTCGGATGACATCGCCGTGAAGCGGAGCCCGTCGTAGGTCGCAGTGCTCATCGACTCGCGTGGAAGAGGGGAGGAGCGAACCTTCCATTTGCACCGCCATATGGTGGCAAGAGGGACCAGATAGGTGAGGGTGGTCACAGTGAAAGCTGCCAAAAGCCCAAACGAGGCTACCACGATGCCGCCGAGCGCCGGGCCAACGGTTCGGACAGTGTTGAAACCGACGGACAGTAGGGTCACGGCAGCGGGAATATCGCGTCGGTCGACCATATCGCCAACCGAGGCCTGCCAGGCGGGATCGTTGAGAGCGCCACCGCACGCGATCAGGAAGCTGAAGCCGAGGATCATCCACGGACTGACAAAGCCCAGCGCCACAACCGCGGTCAGCATCGCAGAGGCTATCACCATGAGGGATCTGCCGGCGAACATCACCCGGCGACGGCTGAAATTGTCGGCGAGAGCCCCGGCGAACACGGACAGAATGAAGGCGGGCAGGTTCGATGAGGCCTGCACCAGCGCCACCATCAGGTCTGAAGTCGAGATCGTTGCCATCAGCCAACTGATGGCAACAGTCTGCATCAGCCAGCCGAGGCTCGAGACCTGTGTGGCGAGCCAGATCGCGCGAAAGGTCGACTGCAGGAGTGGCGCAAACGTCGTTGGCGAAATTGGATCTGCACCTGCGCGCGCGACCTTGCTCATATTTCGGAGCGTCTCCTCCCCTTTGACGGTTCTTATGGCCTCGCCCGCACGAAAGAATGTGCAGGCGCAGGCGGCCACGTTCTGTAATTTCGTTCCACTCCAAGATTGATCAGGTGCTGACTTGAGTCAAATACAGGATCCAAATTGTGGCCATCCAGCGTCGAGATGGCCTTCAATTGGCCTGCCCTGCTGTGCGACATGACCAAGGCTCTCACATTGGTGGCCAGCGCCATCTCGGCATCCTGCAGAATCTCGCGCCCTCTGTCTGCCTCGACTTCGCGGGTAGCAGGCAGTATGCGGCATAGTATCGACAGGAAGGGAAGCGGTATATGCAGAGGGTTCATGACGTCCCTAAGGGCTGACCCTAAGGCGCTACCACAGTGCGGGCCTGACTGCGCAGTGAAGGCTCTCTATTCACCAGGATCCCAGTTCTTAGCTAGTCGTAAGGTTGGAGGTCGGCGGTTGAGCAGAGCGGGCACTGGCCATCTGGAAACGCGATGGTGCCGCACGGGACATTATATTGGCGAATTGAAAACAGCTTTTGCATACTGGAGGAACGGAGAAACGCACATCCGGCGACAAGACGCTTGAATACTCACACAGGCTAAACAATGAGCGAAGGACCACATCTTACGTTTGATCTTGATCAGCCCGGCATAAGCCAAGGGCATCTTGTTGTTCCCAAAGGTGCCGATTGCGAAGCTCTTTCTCTGTCGGTCTTCAGCCTCAACAAAGGCGCAGGCCCGCGGCTCCTTATCACTGGCGGATGTCATGGCAATGAATTGGAAGGGCCAATCGTTGCGCGACGCCTTGTTGAGTGGCTGCCCGAAGCGCAAACCTGTGGACGGATCATCATCGTCTCTGTTCTCAATCCGCCGGCAGTGCAGGCATTTACCCGCAACACGCCCATCGACGGATTGAATCTCAACCGAGTGTTTCCGGGCCGTGCCAATGGGTCGGTAACCGAACGAATCGCGGATGCCATTTCGCGCCTGCTGTTGCCGATGGCCGACACCGTGTTTGATCTGCACAGCTTCGGACCAACGTGGGATTTTCCGCCGTCGACCACGACGCATCCGATTGCAGATCAAGACCTGATGGCCAAGACGATCAAAATGGCAGAGGCGTTCAAATTACCCATGACGTTGGTATGGGATCATCCAGATACGCCTGGAATGTTCGATATCTCAGCTCATAATCAGGGTAAGGTATTCGTCTGTGCTGAACTCGGCGGGGGCACCATTGGTGCCGAAAATCTCGCGATCTACGAAGCGGGAGTACGCAATGCACTCATCGCTCTCGGACTCATAGAGGGAAAAGCCGAGTGTCCGATATTTCGTCAACGGAAGTCCAGCCAGACACTGCAAACGCGGCGGCCCGCCGATGAATTAGCATCGCCTGCGCGGGGTATCTTTGAACCCCGCTGCTCCATGTTGGATGAAGTGAAACAAGGAGATCTCATCGGCATTCTGCATCCGATGGATTCTTCGTCGGCTGCTTCCACTGATATCCGGTTGCCTAGTACTTCCATCGTCTGCGGCATTCGATCCGGGGGCTACGTCGAGGTCAACGAATGGCTAGCGCTCCTTGCACGCTCTCTGGCTCATTGAAGTCCGTTTGCCTCGATCGCTACAACGCGGAGTTGATTACACTCGTGCGCATGGTTGCGCCCGCTACGCAAGACTTGACCGATGCGGAGTGGGCGCTGATTGGAAGTAAGAATACCAACAGCTCCAGAAGACCGAATGCGTACTTAAAGCAACGACGTGCGCGTCGTAAGCTGGCGAGAGATGCAGTATCGCTTGGTGTTGTAGTTTAATCCGGGGGTCCCCTCAAACATCGTCGGCTCTAACTTACCAGGCATCTATCCGACGGCGTAGATAGATCGCACTTGATCGATTCGATGGGACGGAAACCAAGACCATCCAGAGTGAACTGGCGAGTGGGCCGCGAATCTTGGTTGGCCGCCTTCCAACTGTTGAGGATAACAACATGACATTACAACCCCGAGCATCTCTCGGAATATTAACTTCCGACCAAGGGCAGTTGCCCAACTCTAAGAGGGGGACGGAACCGAGGGCGATTGAAAATCCAGCGACCCTTGGCTTTCCTGTGATAACGGAAATCGCAGAGGGAACACTGGGTAGAAGAACGCCGCACGGCGATCCCGTTCTTGAGCGCGGCTATGTGGAAGCGGCCCAGCGGTTGGTCCAGCGAGGAGCCGTCGCCATCAGTTCAAATTGCGGCTTTTTAATCCGATACCAGGCCGTTGTGGCCGCTTCTGTAACAGTACCCGTAGCGTTGTCGAGCATGCTCCTTTTGCCGACGCTGATCCGTCAACTGCCCGCATCCGCCAAGATTGCCGTCCTGACATATGACTCTACCACTTTCGGCGATGACATGCTTGAGCTGAGCGATCCGACGGAGAGGTCGAGAGTTGTGGTTGGCGGAATAGAAGGCAGCAAATACTGGCATGATGAGTTGAAAATTCCTGCGCCGCCGACCGATGTCGCGGCGATGGAAGCTGATGTCGGCGCTTGCATCACCGGGCTCAGAGCTAAGCATCCGGAGATTGCAGCCATCCTCTTCGAGTGTGCGGGGTTCCCAGTGGTCGCGCCGCAAATCCGCCGGCTCACGAAGCTGCCAGTTTACGATATCACAAGTCTGTGCCGGATGATGATCGCGGCGATCACCTAAGGCATCTTGATCAGCAGAACCTAGACCCCTTTTGCAATCGAGTCGCTGCGACTGACGACCAAAGTAAACATGACTGCTAAGGTGTATGGTGCGAGCATCTAGGTGCTCGCGGTAGGTTAGGTAGTGTGCTGAGAGTTCTGCAAATTCGCTGAGAGGGGGCGGTCATGGCAGGCTGGTGATGTTCAACGTCACCTGATTCCCGCGAAGGAACGCCACCATGACCAAGACTGAAAGTAAGACCGCCAGCGCCGCCGTCAAAGACATTCTGCTTTCGGACCCGCAAGGTCTGCACGAAGTGATCCGGGCGGTGATGCAGGAGGTGCTCGAGGCCGAGATGGACGAGGCGCTGGGTGCTTCGAAAGGCGAGCGCACATCGGAGCGGCTAGGCTACCGCTCGGGTTATTATGGCCGCACTCTTGTCACCCGTGTCGGTAAGCTTGAGCTGCGAGTTCCGCAGGACCGGGCCGGCCGCTTCTCCACCGAGCTTTTCGAGTTACGTTGCCCCCAGTTTCTATCCAGTTTTGAGTTCGTTTCCGGCGTGGGTTGTGCCCTGCTGGGCGGGTGAAGCGACGGGCGCTGGCGCGGAGCCTTTGGCATAGCGCAGCGCGAGCGACCGTCGCGGATTGAAGGTGGTAGCGAACTCGGCCGGTGTCTGCCAGGCGAGTTGGGAGTGCGGCCGCGCGGTGTTGTAGTCGGCGTGCCACAGGGCGATGGCTACGCGCGCCTGAGCCAGCGAGGTAAACAGCGTCTCGTTGAGCAGTTCATCGCGCAGTCGGCCGTTGAAGCTCTCGATGAAGCCATTATCCGGCATGTTGTTCTCGGTGCCATCGTTTGTTCGGTCGTCAGGTTTCGTTAAGCTTGGCGCATCCGGGCCACGGGGCACCGGGAGCACGCAAGTGCGGGCAGGCCGTCGTATGCAGATGAACTGCGAGTTCGCGCACGTTATCTGGCCGCCCCTACGACTCGCCCGGGTGCGCTGCGAGCGCGGATCCGTATTTGTCGTGTTGCCCGCTGGGCTCCCTGTTCGTGACCAAGGTTGGAGGGAACCGTGCGTATTATCGGCGTGGACATACACCGCGTAGCCGCCGAGGTCGTGTCGTTGCTTGATGGTGAGATCGTCAAGCTCGGCCGCGTTCAAATGCTGCGCGATAAGCTCGAGGAGTTCGCCAGGAAGGAACTCACCCACGATGAT
>NZ_NPKI01000038.1 GCF_002284565.1 Mesorhizobium mediterraneum
CGGTGTATGTCCATGCCGATAATACGCACGGTTCCCTCCAACGTTGGTCACGAACAGGGAGCCCAGCGGGCAACACGACAAATACGGATCCGCGCTCGCAGCGCATCCGGGCGAGTCGTAGGGGCGGCCAGATAATGTGCGCGAACTCGCAGTTCATCTGCATACGACGGGCTGCCCGCACTTGCGTGCTCCCGGTGCCCCGTGGTCCGGATGCGCCAAGCTTAACGAAACCTGACGACCGAACAAACGATGGCACCGAGAACAACATGCCGGATAATGGCTCCATCGAGAGCTTCAACGGCCGACTACGCGATGAACTGCTCAACGAGACGCTGTTTACTTCGCTGGCTCAGGCGCGCGTCGCCATCGCCCTGTGTCGCGCCGACTACAACACCGCGCGGCCGCACTCCCAAATCGCCTGGCAGACCCCGGCCGAGTTCGCCACCACCTTCAATCCGCGACGGTCGCTCGCGCTGCGCTATGCCAAAGGCTCCGCGCCAGCGCCCGTCGCTTCACCCGCCCAGCAGGGCACAACCCACGCCGGAAACGAACTCAAAACTGCATAGAAACTGGGGGCAACGTCACGTGGTGACAAAGCTCTGGGACCGTTGGGAGGATGATGGATGATGCGCTCATCGCGAACCCGGAGGCGCCGGTCTGCCACACTAGTGGTCGTAGGGAATCGGCCCACGCTTTCAGTTAAATCAGGAAAAACATGATCCAAAACCGAAGCTTTGGGAGCTCAGTTCCTGCCCCGCTTAGTGCCTATTTGTATCCGCTATTCTGCCATACGCCTAATGAGATTGTCCCACCTGATGACCGTCCCTAACTTGGCTGTGATCAAAGCCAAAAAGCTGGCGGGCAACAGGAGTGATCATGAAGAACATTATGAGTGTCGGTGGGGACGGTGGAGATCGTAGACTGGTCATCGTGTCAAACAGGGTTGCGCTGCCCGACGAGCACGGGTCAGTGCCCCCGGGCGGAATGGCCATTGCGCTGAACGCTGCGCTCAAGCAACGAGGCGGCCTTTGGATGGGCTGGTCGGGGAAGGTGAAAGCCGAGAAGAAACAGGTGTCACCGACGATGCAGGAGGCCAACGGCATCACCTATGCCCTTGCCGATCTCTCGGAGAAGGATCTGGACGAATATTACTACGGCTTCGCCAACAGGGTTCTTTGGCCGGTCTTCCACTGCCGTGTCGACCTCGCCGAATACAACGACGCGAGAAAGTCAGGATACTACCGCGTCAACCGACTCTTCGCAGAATCTTTGATGCCGCTCCACCGCGAGGACGACGTCATATGGGTGCAAGATTATCACCTGATCCCTCTAGGGAAAGAACTGCGCGAGCGCGGCTGCCGCAACCGGATCGGCTTTTTCCTGCACATACCATGGCCGCCGGCGGACATCCTCGCCACCGTGCCGCTCTGCGAAGAATTACTGGAAGCGCTTTCGTTCTATGACCTTGTCGGCTTTCAAACCGACGACGATCTTAACAACTTCGCCGAATGTCTAAGCCGCCGAAACCTAGGGCGTCTCATGAAAGACGGTAGCTGCCTAGTCAAAGGGCGACAGTTTCGCTGCGGGGTTTTTCCAATCGGTATCGACACGGCCAAGTTCGAGAGCCTCGCAAAGCTAGCGACGCGCGACGGGGATCTGCAGGAAGTTTACAAGAAGACCGCTGGCTGTGACGTCGCCATTGGTGTCGACCGATTGGATTATTCCAAGGGCATCGATCAGCGCATCGTGGCGTTTCGCCATTTCCTTGATCGTAACAGTCATCGCGTCCGCAAGACGCTACTGCTGCAGATTACCCCGAAATCCCGCGGGGAAATACCGGCCTATCTAGCGCTGCAAAAGCACATCGCCGAACTGGTGGGAAGTGTCAATGGGGAACTTGGAACCATCGATTGGGTACCAGTACACTACACCAATCGTTCCCATGGCCCGCTGGAACTGGCCGGCCTCTACCGAATGGCACGCGTTGGTCTAGTGACGCCGCTCCGCGACGGCATGAACCTGGTGGCGAAGGAATACGTGGCTGCGCAAGACCCAAGCAATCCGGGCGTCCTCGTGCTCTCGCAATTTGCCGGCGCCGCTGGCCAGTTGGAGGGAGCGGTGCTCGTCAATCCCTATGACCCAGAGGCTGTGGCGGCCTCCACGGAAAAGGCATTTCGCATGTCACCAGAGGAACGGAAAGACCGTTGGAGCGCAATGAAGAACAGTCTCAAAGGCCACGATGTCTATCGATGGTGCAGCGGCTTTCTCGCCAAACTCGAGGCGGCGGACTTGCCAGTATGAGGCTGATCGCGACCAAGTGAATCAGGGCAGCATCCCGGCCTCGCCGCGGCGAGGCTTGGTTAATGTGCTGTGGTAAGCCCGATGGCGATGAACCGACCAACTACAGTTGGATTGTAGCCGATTGTGCTGGCAAGCGAAGAACTCGCGGCTGCGCCCACTCGTCAAACTAGTTGAGCCGATCCGCAATAAGGGCTCTGGTCGCCGGGTCCGTCGGTGTCGAGCATTCGACTGTCATCGCTTCGCTGATCGAGACAACCGTGTATGAATATGTCGACCAACCCGGTTGGCGACATCGTTGATGTGCTAAGCAGCATCGACCCACACCGCACGCCAGATCTCAAGACGTTAGCTTGAGCACATTCTTCCATATTAAAACAAGAGGAAAAAGACATGGGTGAGCTCTCTTGCCGTCGGCAGATTTCTTCAAAGACGCGTGAGCGGCCACGACTGGTTGTCGAGGGCGCTCGCGCCGCACGGCAACAGAAAATGCTGGCGTCCATTGACCTGAACTTACTGTTGTCTCTTGAGGCGCTGCTGGAGCACCGCAACGTCACGCATGCGGCTCGGCACGTGCGCTTGAGCCAACCGTCGATGAGCCGAGCGTTGACACGGCTGCGTGGCATTTTCAAGGACGATCTTTTGGTTCGCGGCTCGAGCGGCTTGGTCCCGACGCCGCAGGCCGAACGGTTGGCCCAAATGCTGCCGCCGGTGTTGGATGCGCTCCGCGGGATGGTGAACCGCCAGGGGGAAAGGCGATCAAAGACAATAATGGCGATACCCGACCATCAAGCCCTGATCTTGCTGCCGCCTCTCCTACCCCTCCTGCGCGAGCACGCGCCTAATCTCGACATCGTAACCGGCTCGTTTCTAACAGGCGCGCTCCGGCGGCTTGAGCAAGGCGAGATCGATCTGGCTGTTGGGCAGACCGGTGGCACGCCACCGGGCTTCTTTCGGCGCAGGCTCTATACTGACCGCTTCGCCTGCCTGCTACGTTGCGACCACCCAGCCCTGGCGCAGGAATGGACGATCGAGACCTTCGCTGCCCTGCGCCACGCCGCCATTGGCTCGGATTCGAAGGATGGCTTCGGCCGGGTACATGATGATCTGGCCAATTTACACCTCCAAGATCGCGATCCGGTGCTGGTGTCCAATCTCCTGACGACTGCTGTGGCCATCGCGGCGACCGATCTGGTGCTGATTGTGCCACACCGCGTCGCGACACGGATCGCCGCCTTGCTCCCCCTAGCGATTCTCGATCCCCCGGTGGAACTGTCGCCTTACGAGGTTGGGCTAATTTGGCACGAGCGCTGCCATCGCGACCCAGAGCATCACTGGTTGCGCCACAAGATTGCCGCTGCAGCGGCGGCGGGAACAGAGTTGGCGCATCCATCGACAATGAGAGGGCAAACGGCTGATGCTTCGCCAAGGGAAGAAGCGTGATGCGATCGAAGTCTGGCCCTATCCTCAGGACCGAGCCGGTTCATTACCCCCTCGTCCGTCGGGACACGATGCTGGTTCCGCTGCCAACTCAGTGAAACCGACGCGCGCCGACGTCGAGCGAGCATCTGCTGTGAAGAAGGTATTCACACTTCCACCCAACTACACAAACCAAGACCCACCTTCTTCGACCGCCGTTCGGCCGCGTCAAGGCCTTCGCAGGCCATGTTATCAGGGTGTTACCGAGGTGCATGCATCGATTCTGGCCGCGTATCTTGGCCCCGACCCGTTGGCAGGTAAGTGTTTGGCACAAATTGCGAGTTCTCGGATCTTTGGCATTCTGCCCAACGAAGTGCGGCAGATCGATATTCTTGAGCACCGTTCGTTGCGGCCGGGGCGCTGCGCGCAAATCGTCATCATCGATTGCCGCGAATGGGAGCAACATGGGTACGGTCATGCGAAGCTCCCTTCCGAACTGGTGCAACTAGCTCTGGTTTCCGAAGACAGGCTGGACCGAGAGGCGGTTTTCTCCGACGGGTATTCCGATTACCTGTTGTGGCCACTGATCGAGCAGGAAGTTGTGAGCAGACTGACTGCCTGCGTCGCTCAGATCGCGCGGCGTTCTGCACCGCTATTCTTCTCAGCCGACCCCCTCATTCAGAAGGCTTGCGCTCTGCTGGCACAGCGAGTCGATCAGCAGATCGCCCTCGGCGAACTGGCGCGCATAGCCGGGACCAACAAGACAACGCTGGTTAACCGCTTCGAGGCTGCCTTTGGCTGCGGGCCTATGACCTGGTTCCGGCACTATCGGATGATTGAGGCTGCCGCCCGTTTGCGAAGCGGGCATGAAAGCGTGGCCGAGGTCGCTGAATCCTTAGGCTACGAAAACAGCAACAATTTCTCCACGGCCTTCAAGGCGATCCATGGGCTCTCGCCGCTCCGCTATCGCAAAATGGCGGCGCGCAGAGAAAGGTCTGCCTGACGCAAAGGTGGGGATCGGAAAAAACTAGTATACAGCCAGTGAAGACACGCAAAGATCACCTGATGCTCAAGCGTTTACGCACTCCAGGCACTTTGCGGCTTTTCACAGCAACGCTCAGAAAAGGAAGATAAGCATGTTGAACGCGGTCGCAGCGAATTTTCAAGGGCATGAACAGAGCTATTCGGACAAGAACTATGAGTCGGCGAGCGCGTTTTTCGGCGCCAAGCCCCTGGTTTTGGCCCAGCCAGGTGCTGCGCGCCCCAGTGACCGAACGATCGCCAACGGTCAAGGAGCCGTACAGTTTCACCTCATTGGTCAGAAGACCGATGACCCGGCGTACAGCGGCATCATGAATGAAAATCAGGACAACCTTCTGGCTATAGGAGGGCTCATTCACGATTACATGCATACCCATTTTCCTAACGTTGATGAGAAAAAACTTGATATCAACACCTGGACGAATGTTGTGGGCAACATTCCCAATCTTTCGATCGAAGGGCAAAAACAGAAAGGTTACTCAAACAAGCTTGCTGGCACCTCCGTTTCAGCCACGTTCCTCTCCTTGATCGCGAAGGCGATCGTCACTGACGGGGCGTCTCTGCTAACGGATTTCCAGTCCTTCCTCACGGAGATGGGCAACCTGACCTTCAGTGCCAACAGCAAGGCGCAGCAGTACAAGGCTCTGACATGCACCTATCAAAGCTACCTTCTCGATAACGGGGCAGGCGGATATTACGACTACGGAGCAATTGTTCTGCGACAAATCGAGTTCAATCAGTATTTCCTTGAACTGAAATCCTCTTGCTCGTCGACACATTACGTCAACGTCGACATAAGCTATAGAGAGGTTACAAACATCCTTCAGACTCGCCGAATCCGCAGAGGCGGCCCCGATTACAAAAACTTGCAGGAGATCGTGAATAAGAACTCAACCGAGCAATTCAAGAAGGCCAAGAACTTCTTTAACGGCGGCTCGACCCCGCAACAAGACATCACGCCCCAGGTCTAAACCGCGCGGTCGGGCGCGATGTTTTTCGCTGGCGCACGGCTCATACAGGTGAAGCCGTGAATGCAAGTTGTGGCATCTCGGTCGCTACCAATGGCGACTTGGCGCAGGAGCGCCGGTATATCAGTCCCACCCCGAGACCGGTAACTTCTCTGGGGTTAGGCGGCGCTAAGGAGAGGCGGCTTGGGCTTGAATGGTGGCACGTTCGGCTCTGGCTGTCGGTACGGTGCCCGCAATCGATTGCGAAGCTCGCCGTTGAGATCTGCCGTCCTGACCTGCATGAGCATGTGAGCACCGTGGAGCGACCACCTATCTGCTTGCGAAGCCTTCACCCTCTCCAAGAGTTGCTCCAGATCGGTGATCGCGCGATCGACCCGCCCATGCCACAGGCGCCACTTCACCGCTCTCATGTCACCGTCGATTGCGGGAAGCGCTTCCGAGAGACCCGGTCTCCGACGCGGTTTCGTATCTGGCAGCTTGGCGCCGCAAGGAGATGGAGCGGATAGTGCGCTCCGAGCGGCAACGCTTCCTGGAATCCTTTCTTGGCGGTGTTGCGGATCGGCTTCGCCCGGAACGGTCGCGCTGATGGACGAAACGCGCAAACCCATACATCCACTTCCTATTCCAAGAGTGAATTCACCCATACCGGTCAATCCGTTCCGGCAACGTTCCACAACTTGGCCAAAATCGCATATGTGGAACGGCCCGCTGGGCAAGGTTTTTCTTTGCGACATTTCCCCAATGAGGACGGTGCAGTCATATGTCCGGCCTGTTTTCTGGCCTTTCAGCCATGGCCACGATGAGATCCGCGGAGCAAATCGCCTAATCAGCTTCTCGCGCTTCAATGCGCTAGCGATTTTACGGTCTGATTTGCTTCGGGATGTCGTCCCGTTGGGTTCATCACAATTGGCACCTTGCCTGCCTCTCCGACCGACTGGCCAGAAAGCTCGTATACCTAAGCCTGGACGATCATCTTCGCTCCTCTAAAGTTATCCCCTCGAACGAGAAGAGCCCAGATGATGCGCGCGATCTTATTTGCAAGTGCGACAGCGACAACCTTGAACGGGCGGCGCAACATCATGGCCGCTATCCATGGTGATGGCTGGAGGCCACGACGAGCGAGCTTGAGGATCGACGTCGCTCCAGCGACAAGCAGCGTTCGCAGTTGCTGGTTTCCGCGCTTTGAGATCGAACCGATCCGTTCTTTTCCTCCGCTGGAATGTGCGCGTGGTGTCAACCCAATCCAGGCAGCAAAGTCCCGACCGGTTTTAAAGCCGGCAGGATCAGGGACTACTGCCCGGACGGTCGCGGCAATGATCGGCCCCACACCGGGAATCGCCGTCAGGCGTCGGGCGCTGTCATCTTTTCTTACCGCCTCAAGGATTTTTCGATCGAGCCTTTCAATGCGTGCCGTCACGGTCTCGATTTGCTCGACGAGCTCTTCCAAAGCCATTCGCGCTGCACCCGGCAATCTCAGGTCACTGTCGTCGCGTACTATGGCGGCAAGGCTGACGATTCCGACCAGACCGGTCGCCCTGACAATGCCCAGTTCGGCAAGATGAGCTCTCAAGGCATTGATTGCTTGAGTGCGCTGACGGATGAGCAAATCTCGTGTTTTGAGCACCATTCCCGCAGCCTGCTCGTCCTGCGTTTTTGCCGGTACGTAGCGCATGGTTGGCCGGGTGACTGCCTCGCAAATAGCTTCGGCGTCAGCGGCGTCAGTTTTGTTGCGTTTGACATAGGCCTTCACGTATGCGGGTGGCATCATCCGAACCGTATGACCCAGGGCCTGAATTTCCCGAGCCCAATAATGCGCGCTGCCACAGGCCTCCATCCCTACGAGACAAGGCTGCAATGTGCGAAAGAAGTCCAGCACCTGCGATCGACGCAGTGCGCGACGTACGATCACGTCTCCTTCTTCGGCTATGCCATGAACCTGAAAAACGGATTTGGCCAGATCGAGCCCGACTGTGGTAATCTTCTTCATGGAGCGGTCCTTCTTCTTTGTGGCGTTTCAACACGACCACGTTAGGCACTTGATGCCGTTTGAGAAGGGCCGTTCCACCTCATCAGCTTCGGGCCGATTAGGCCTATGGAGCAGCCAGGCGACAGGTGATGCCGGACGTTGAGCATCGGTCGCATAAGGGATTGAACAACCGGGCGGAGAATGCACATGTGCCGCTGCGAAAACGGGAGCGTATGATGCAAGGCTTCCGATCACCAGGAGCACTGCAACGCTTCGTTTCGATCTTCTCGGCTCTGCGCAATCTCTTCGTCCCGCCTCGCTCAAAACGCGGCGCTCTCGCGACACAAATTCACCGCCTGCAGGCCATGGCGGAATGGAAAGCCGTGGCCATGGTCAGCTGACATCAGCGGCCGCAGGTCTCAACGCGTGTATATGCAGACAACGTGACATCGCCGTCGTACCAGATCGACAGCAGCATCGCCTCAAACAGCGCAAGTGGCGGCCAGGCGGGCTCGCCTTGGCTGCGCAGGACTGTTAGGCCTCGATGCAGAGTCGAAATCGCCCCGAACACCGTCATGGCTGTTCTCGGTTTCAGTTTGAACTTGGTCGGGAGGAGCCAATACTGTGTTCAGCATCGGAGCCCTGATGAGCAACATTCTGACGACGACACCGCGAACCTCGGACACGTGCTCCCCGACATCGCAGAAGGCTTTCGAATCCTCGCTTTCCACGGCTAAGGGAAAGAGCCGGCAGTCGGCGGACAGCTCGTCCGCGACAGCGGCTTCCCCGCAGTCTCCGCCGCATTCGGGTGAGGCGGCGAAGCCGAGATCGGCGGGCGAGCGGGCGAGCCTTCACGGCCGCGACTCTAAGGAGGGGTCCAGCGGCGCTGGACAACATTCGGGCGACGCCAACACGGACATGCCGGGTCGGACCCAGCTTTCGGTCGGGCACGGCGGGACCGACGTCCCTTCCGGCTCCGCGCTTCAGCTCGGTGTATCGAAGACGGACGATCGGGCGCTTCCCGGTCACCACGATCGCTCCACCGCGCTGGCCGTGACGCCCCAGGGCGCCGAGGCGGCCGGGGTCGACGGCGCGAAATGGGGTCGCAATCACATGCCCCCGCCGAACTGGCCGGGGTGGCACAAGGGGCATGACTCCGCGGCGCCCCACCCCCGCGGCCATGCCCGGGCGTTTCAATACCCACCGTCCATGAGGCCGCATCCGCAGCCGGGCATGAAGGGTCCGGTGGGGCCTGGCCGACCGAACCCGAGGGACCCCTTCGGGCGCGGGCCGATCGCGCCTCTTCCATTGACGACGAACGGCCCTCTGCCACCGCTCTCGGCGCTTTCCCCTAAATGGGACGGGCTCATGAAAGAGGTCGACGGACTTCAGAACGAGGTCCTGCTTGAGCAGATCGGTCGGATCGACAACCACTTCGAGTCTAATCCCGATTGCTTGTGGAGCAAGGGCGTCAATCTGACGCCGGCACAAAAGGTTCGTTACCTCTACGATCTCCAGTCGAGCCTCGGACGCTATGTCGGGCTCAAGGAAGAGGTCGCGCAGAAGAGTCCGAAGGCGGTCTTCACGAACGACAAGGAGACCTTACGATCGTTCCATATGCGGATCGATCGGTTACAGAACGACCCTGCCATTCAAAGCTGGATGCGAAACACCTTCGCTCCGGCCATGGCGCAGAAGATCTACGACACGCCCCCGATCCGGCAGATGCTTCTCGAAACCATGAAGTCCGATGTCGTGGACGGAGGCATTCTTAAGACCGCGACGGCGCATGGCGTCAAGGCAGGCGACGCCGTTCGGCTGCATATGCGCGAGTACGGGCTGCTGCAGAGCATGATGACGCCTGCGGATCTGAAGTATTATTCGCAAGGAGCCGCCGACGCGCTGGGACATTTCATCGATGGCTTCATGTCGCCGAACCATATCGATCGGCTGACCGCGACCCAGATGCAGGCGCATTATGGGATGGACTACAATAAGGGGCTCGGCTCGCTGGACATGACGGCCGATCCGGGCATTCGCTCGCTGGCCCAGGACACGCATCAAAGCGACGCCAAAGTTCGTGCGGATCTCGGCGCGCTCGTCAACGCGACTCTCGGATACGTCCGCAAGGGCCTCAAATACAGCGAAGCCCTCGACAAGGCGAAGATCTCGTCGGTCGAATGCTAACAAGTGCCGGCAGGGATTCGGGACGCCTACAGTAAGGGTCTTTTCCACCTTGCCAACATGGTGACGAGCGGCGGAGCCGTCGCGCTGAAGGTGCTTGCCGGGAAACCAGTATCCGACTTCGATCGGGCGGCATTGGCGTTCCAATGCATGGTTGTCGCGGGGCTGGGCTTCGATAGCGCCAGTAAGATGGGACCGGCCTATGCTGGGCTACCAAAGGATACAGGCCGTTTTAGCGGCGCCAATCTCGGCGGGGTGGGCTCGCTTTTGGGAGGGCTGGGAGGTGCCGTCGCCAGCTTCATGGGCTTGGTGAAAAGCGTCAAGAACGGGGACCCTGCCAGCGCCACCTTGGGCGCCATCGCGGGAGTTTCCGGCGCGCTCGGCTCCGCCGCGTCATTTGCGGAAGGGGCCATGTATTTCGCGGGCGTATCCAGGCTCGACGCTTTCGGCCCATTGAAGTCCGCTTTCTCCGCGATCAGCCGGGCTGTACCGATGAGCGCCTACGATTACGATAGCGCGGCCGCCCGCTTGGCCGCCCGCTACGAATGGAAGGGTCCGAGCCTCGTTCTCGAACGCGTGGGACTTGCCGCCATCGGCGAAGTTACGGCCGGTCTTTCCGATATCGTCGCTCTAGCCCTTGTCTTCTACGACACGTTCAAGGGCGAAATTGCAAGGTCCAGGCAGAATGCAGCCGTCTGGAACGATGTGAACGGGTCTCTGACCCGACTTTTTGGGTCCGGACGCAACATTCACGTCGATTATCCAAACTACAATCCAAAGCCGGGTCCAGGACATCCAAACTGAGCGCGCCCTCGGAGCGCCGATGCTGGGTCCGGCGCGCCACCGGACCTGCCATGACCTTGCAGGTGCCAAGACCTACGCGGCCATGGCCTGAACGACGCGCTCGAAGAAGCGGAGCTGGATGTAGCGGCCGGGAACGGCGGCGTCGAAAACCTCGTCCGCGAGCGGCGACTGCGTCATGATCGGAACGCAAAATCCGGCTCGGACGCGCTGCGTCCGGGCCGCGCCCTCGAGCAGGGCAAGGACCACCGGCGCGGAGGTCATGCCGGCGCCGTAGTAGAGCCCGACGAGCCGGGTGCCGGAATCCAGCCAGAAGGTCGGCTCCGCCTCGCTCGACAGATCCTGCGGCGGCATGTCGCCGAGATCGTGCGCGAAGCTCTTGCGGCCCTTCCTCAGCTCCGGACTGCCGAACTCCTCCTTCTGTTCGCGCTTGAATTCGGTCTGCGTCATGCGCTGGTCGTGGCGGAACAGAGCACGGCTGATGCCGAGATCCACGAAACCGGCCAGGATCAGCGTCGCGCATCCGATCAGGGTGATGGCACCGAAGAGATGCAGGCCGGTCCGCAGGACGCAGGCGTCCCCGCAAAGCGGCGCCCAGATCGCCGTATTGAAGAGAAACATCCCGATCAGGACCCCGCTGCCGCCGACGATCGCCACCTTGATCAGCGATTTCAGGAGTTCGGACAGCGCCTTGATCTCGAAGAACCGCTTCAGGCCCTTGATCGGATCGAGCCGCGTGAAGTTGGGCGCGACGCGCATGGGCGGAGGCGGGACCACGGCAGGGGAATGCCCGTCAGACCCGCGCGCCTTCCTTGCGACTGCCCACATGAAGCCGACCAGTTCACGGGCGATCGCGGTGCAGACGACCGTTGTCCGTTTGCCTCGAGCGCTCAGCATGCGGTAGCGGGCTGTCAGGCGGGACTGCGCCTTCCAGGCGATCTCACACACCTTCGGTGACGCCTGCTCCAATCGGTATAGCTTCGCCTTCCCGACCTTGGGCGGATGTCGATAGGTCCAGGCGCTCTCGACCAACATGTGGCGAACCCGCCCGTTGTCTGCCTTTGTGATGCCGCCGCGCCGGACTGTCTCCCCCGGTTGAGCGCTCGCCGGGAACCAGACCGAGATATCCCAAAGCTGACGCGGGCTTTCGAACCGGCTGGCGTCGCCGACTTCGGTGACGAACGTGACGGCGACAATCAGGTTGTGATTTTTCGTGGAATGAGGGCTCTGACGCACTCTCGCTGCGGCCACAGCCTAAGTTGCACCGACGAGGCGCGCCTGGAGCAGATCAATCTTGGCGCGGCCGTACATTTGCCGCTTGATGAGTTTGAGCTTGGTGATCTGGCCTTCGGTCTGGCCATTCGACCACGGAGAGATAATGGCGTTGCGCACTGCGGCGATGTCCTTCTCGACCCCGTTTGCAAAGGAGCCGACGAGGCTTGCTTTCGCGCCCTCGAGCCAAGCGCTCAGTTTTGCGACCGCCTTTGATCGGATCATCTGCTGAAAGTCGTCGATCAGCGTTCGCGCGGTGACGAGGTCAGGAACATTGCTCTCGATTGCCGCGATCAGTACAGCGTCCGATTTGGACAGGTCGTCACGCGCCAGCGTCATGAGCCTGGCGATGCTTCGTGCCGAAGGCGTGCGGGCAAGTGCGCTTTGATCGGCCCTTTCAGCAAGGCGTCTGCGCCGCGCCCATTCAGAGACGACGCCGATCTGGCCACGAAAGCCTTTCTTGCGCATTTCGCGCCAGAGCGCCGAAGCATTGCGCGCGCCTTGGTCCCAGCGGCCGTCAAGCCAGGGAAGCCATTCCTCGAGCGAACTCTGCCGGACGCGGAACATGTCGGAGCGCTGACCGCGCAGGACGCTGCGGACGAGCTTGCGGCTATGTCCGGTACGTTTGACGATCTGCTTGATCGGCACACCCTGCTTCGACAATTCCAGAATGGCCTCGTTTGTCTCCTGGCGACGCAGATATCCTTCATATTGCAGCCGTTCGGCATAGGTGAAAAGCTTCGGATCGATGATGGTGCTGCCGACGGTCTTTCGGATCTGCCGCATGGACTTGCTGACTGCATCAAGGAAAGCGCGGCTGGCGTTTTCCATCAGATGCCAGCGGTCGGCCACCTGATCGGCATGAGGCAAGGCCTTAGCGATCGCCTCGCCGTATCCGCCACCCCGATCGCGAGCGACAGTCATAATGGAAGGATGGTTCGCCAGCCAAGCCTGCGATGTCGCCTGTTCGCGATCAGGCAGCAATGTCACTGGCCTGCGGCGCTCAAGATCGCAGACAATCGTTCCGTATCGTTGGCCGCGCCGGAACGCGAAGTCGTCGATGCCGATGATGGCGAGCTTATCGCGCGGCTGTTCGGTCCGCCGGCGCACGACACGCAACAGGGTATCATTGCTCACCGGCATCATCAGGCGATCGGCAAAGGCGGCTGCAGGCCTGCCGCCCAGCGCCAGTCCCAAGTGGTGAACGATGGTCTCAAGGCGTCCGGTTCTTCGCGACAACGGCCCAAGGCGCCAAACCGTTCGGCAAAAATGCGGCGGCGGCAAAGAACGGCGTCGCACCAGAAACGGCGAACCGTTACCCGCAAGACCACCCGCCGGCCAGCGATGGGCAGATCGGCGGCTTGCCGCATATATCGGCTCTGGGTCCGG
The DNA here is from genome assembly GCF_002284565.1 of Mesorhizobium mediterraneum. Classification (GTDB taxonomy): domain Bacteria; phylum Pseudomonadota; class Alphaproteobacteria; order Rhizobiales; family Rhizobiaceae; genus Mesorhizobium; species Mesorhizobium mediterraneum. The sequence goes on from NZ_NPKI01000038.1 coordinate 13,339, forward strand.
CGTGAACTCGTCCCGCAGCACGGGCACGTTGCCGAAAGCGCCGTAGCGCGCACGTCAAGAAATACACAATCCGTGTTGATTTCGGCATGCTCGACGAGCAACCCCGCCGGCGCCAGTCTCGTCGACCCAAATCTCTGTTCCATCGCGCTGATTCCCTCTCGAAAATTGCGCGACATCACCCTGCACATGCAGCGAGATTGAGTCTGACCCCCTTTTGCGCGAAAATGCGGGGTCCCGATTCCACGGTCATTGACACACACAGCCTTTCGTAGCGGCGCCAAATAACGCCGGAAGGCGTCGCGCTCGCTCAGATGCTGCAGGCCAGAGAAAAACTGCAACTGGCTGGCGTCGGTCGACAGCGACGCGTCATGCTGCTCGCCATAGGCTTCGCCGAGTAGCGGAAGATATCCGGCACTTCCGGCCCCGAGCGGGCCATCGGCGCGAGCTCAGAAGTACTGAGGCTTGGCGGCCGGCGGCACGGTGGGCGCCGGACGCGGTAAGAGCTCGAAGGGGCTCGATGTGGCGCAGACCTTGTTGGTGGCGATCCGCAGGTAATGGGCGGTGGTCGCGAGCTGCGGTGACCGAGCAGCAGTTGAATGGTGCGCACGTCGGCGCCGGCCTCCAACAGATGGACCGCGAAGGCGTGCCGCAAACTGTGCGGCGTGACCGGTTTGGACAATCCGGAGAGGTCGCACGCTTTCGCGCAGGCCTGTCCCACCGCACCCCTGGTGATCGGCTGGTCGGCCCGGTCGCCGGGGAAGAGCCACGCCTTTGGCCGCCGCAGCTTCCAATAGTCACGCACGATCTCCAGCAGCTTGGGCGACAGCATCACGTAGCGGTCCTTCTGGCCTTTGCCCTGCTCGACGCGGATGACCATTCTCTGGCTGTCGATGCCCGTGGGCTTTAGCTGAACCGCTTCCGAGGTGCGCAAGCCGGCGGCATAGCAAGTGGTCAGGATGGCGTGGTGTTTGACGTCGAGGACGCAGCCGAGGAACCGCTGAACTTCCTCGGCACTGAGGATGATCGGCAGCTTCTGCGGCTTCTTGGGAAGCGGCAGGACCTCTTCAGGCGCCCAATCCCTCTCGAGCGTCACCTTGTAGAGAAAGCGCAGCGCCGCAATTGCTGTGTGGATCGAACCAGGCGACAGCTTCTTCTCGTTGGTCAGATAGACCTGATAGGTCCGAATATCCTCGCGCCCGAGCAAGTCCGGCGACTTGCCGAAGTGACGCGCAAACAGCGACACCTGCTGAAGATAGGAGAGTTGGGCGTTGAGCGCGAGGTTGCGCACCTCCATGTCCTCGCTCATGTGCTGGCGAAGTTGGGTCATGACAAGCTCCTTTGTCGGATGGAATAGGCTGCAAGCAGCCACTCCATGCTGACGCAGTCGGAGCTTGTTGTGGACACATGACCAGCGCGCCAGACGACGCAATCAGATCACGCTGTCGGCACTCACCCTCCTTGCAGAGCGGGTTAGTCCAACCGTGATTATGCGCACCCGATGATTATGTGGCGGAGCCGCCCTGACCCCTTTCGAGCCGGCCAAACCCAGCTTGCCTCCGCCACATAATATTTCATGCCTCTCTCATGGCGCGGGATTCCCCTGTGCCACAACACCGGAGGGGCAGAATGCTCGAGTTCTATTTTTCCTATTGTGGGGTGCTCAAGCGCCTGCGTAGCGGTTCACTCGGTGGCGAGATGGATCGCCTCGCGGAGCATTTTTTCGCCCTTGGTTACAAGCGAGCGTCCGCCAAGATTTACTTGAGCCGGATCGGGCGCTTTAGCCAGTTTGCCGCAACGCGCTGTGGTCGGATGCCGATCCATCAAGATGTCGTCGACAGCTATCTATGCACGTTTACTACAGATTCTCCACGTATTGGGCAGCATCGGCGCTGGGACATGCACGGCGAGTGGCTCCGGAGCGCTTCATGGCTTCCGCTCCCAGGGTAGATGATGATCCGGATACTCCGCTTCTGACCTCGAAGACCCGCGAAGGCGTTCTACTGGGCGGCCGCCGCTTTCTGGATTGGTTCCGCCATCATCATCCCGGTCAAAACCTCGAGGCGTTGACGGCTGAGCACGTCCTCGCTGCCGTCGAGCATCGGCTGTCGCTATCGGCGACCTCCGGCACCCGCACGGCAGCGACTTCTCACATCCGAACATTTCTTCGGTTTTTGTGTTGGGCTGGCCACCATGACCAGGATCTCGCCGGCGTCGTCCCAAGGACGCCTCATTGGCGTTTGGCGCATTTGCCACCGCGCCTTGCATGGGATGACGTTCGGCGCGCAATCGATGCGATCGGCGCAACCACGCCGGTCGACATCCGCGATCGAGCCGTCCTGCTGCTACTCGCCACCACCGGCATTCGCAACGGCGAGCTCCGCGCCATTCAGCTGCAGGATATCGACTGGCGAGCTGGCGAGGTTTTTGTCCGGCGCACCAAGGGCAAGCGTGATCGCGTGGCGCCGCTCCTCGAGGAGACCGGCGCCGCGCTCGCCGACTACATCCTGCGCGCGCGACCGAAGGTGGATAGTCCGTATCTATTCCTGTCCTTCACGCCGCCCTTGGGACCGTTCAAGTGCGCGTCGCCTGTTTCGAGGATCGTACGGAAGCGGTTGCGGCATGGCGGGATCGAACTCGGGCGGGTCGGAGGTGCGCATCTTCTGCGCCACAGCCTTGCCACCCAGCTTGTCAGGCAGCGAAGGCCGATCAACGAGGTCGCCGATCTTCTCGGGCACCAGAGCATCAATACAACGGCGCTGTACGTAAAGGTCGCGACCTCGCAGCTCGCCGAGGTCGCACTCCCCTTTCCGGGAGGCGTCGCATGACCGTCTTCGCCCGATTCCTCGGCGAGAAGGCCGAGCGGTACATCGAGTTGCGCCACTCCCTCGGCTACGCCTTCAGCAAGCAAGCCGGCACGTTGCGGGCTTTCGTCCGCTACGTTGGGCGCGCTCAGCTCGATGACTGCAAACGTTCCGTGTCTGGACTTGGATGCAGACTGCAAACAAACCTCCCGCGAGAATCATCACGAGAGTGTTGCGGCCTTCACCGGATCGCGAAACATGGGGTCAGGTTGGCGCTTACGCCGAACTCGCGGATCGGAACAACGCTCCGCTTCGCGGTCCCGCCTATGCCGCCATCTTCAGCCTGCTGTTCGGGCTTGGTCTGCGCGTCGGCGAGGTTGCGCGCCTGCGCTGGCGGGATGTCGATCGCAATCGTGATGTCCTCACCATTCGCGAGACGAAGTTTTCAAGTCGAGGCTCATTCCCATGGGACCGCAACTGGCACAGCGACTTTATGCGTTCATGGCGCTGCGATCGCGGCACCTGGTTTCGGTTGCGGCCGACACACCGCTGTTTTCTTTCATGAAAGGTCGGCCTGTGAACCCGGGCATGATCAGCATCATCTTCCGCTCGCTGTCCGATCAGCTGGACATCGCGATCCCGCCAGGAGGAACGCCGGCTCACGTGCATGATCTACGGCACAACTCCGAGTGCCGGATTATTCCGAGTGACGGCCGGGAGGCCAAAGAGTGCGGGCGATCTGTGGCTGTTGAGTCGGCATAATCAGAGGCTCTTCAGGAATGCAAGGAGATGGTCGTGGCTTGTAGCGGCCCAACCGGATGTCGGACGCGTCGTCTTCGCCAGAGCTTGCTCCTTGAGCTTCATGTCGGCCTAAAGATAGATGGGGGTGGTTTCGACCGACTCGTGGCCCAGCCACAGAGCAATGACCGAGCGGTCGACGCCGTGCTGGAGCAGGTCCATTGCCAGGGTATGCCTCAGGACATGCGGCGTTACGTGCTTGCTGGCCTGCGATGGGCAGTGGCGACGTGCGACGGCGAGGTGCTTGTTCAGCAGGTATTGAAGTGCGTCGTGACTCAATGACGTGCCGTTTATCGTCGGGAAGGCAGCATCGGCGCTCCGTCCGCGTTGCTCGGCAAGCCAGGCACGCAGCACCGTGACCGCAGTTGTTATCCGACAATTGGAATAGAACCATTTCGCCGGCTCTCCGGCTCTCCTGTGAAATGTTGTTACTACACCCGACATCGTTGGCCCGGAAACTCCACCTTCCGGCGGTCCAAAGAATGGCATCGGAGCAATATTCCCGGAATTTCCGGCCCGCGCTGATCCAAAGACGGGGAGCACCGCAGGACGTGAACATAACGAACTTACAAACGCCGGATCAACGAGGCGCAAATCATTTGTATTCGAGTTTTCGAGTTGATTAACGATGACTCATCGCGTTTGGGCACCGTTCTCGCATGAACTATGGCCGATGTTGCGCTCCTGCAAGGCGATGATCCGATCAAGTAGCTCGCGCTGGGGGCTCAGGGCGTGGTCTTCTTCCGGCTCCGGCACAGGCTGGGCCGCCGGAGGGGCTTGAACACCCTTAAGGCCATCATCTTCGCCTTCCTTCTCCACCCATTGCTTGTCTATAGACTCATGTACCAGCCTATGTTTGGACCTCTCGTCCAAGGCTGCTTCGTCTGCCCTGTGCTCGAGCCGGTACTCTTCCGAACAGTGGTCGGCGACATCGTAATATTTTTCGGCCTGACCGACATCGACGTCATCCGTAGCGAAATGATTCGCTTGGCCCACTCCGAAAGCATGATCGGCCGCGCCGCCAGCGTCGCCTGCCTGGTGCCGCTCGTGCGCGAATGGCGGCGGGGGCTCAGGGGGCGCTCCGCAGTGTCCGATCGGCTCCGGCTCCGGCAAAGGGCCGGTCTGGCTCTCGAAGATGCGGCTCAGGGTGCGGTCCGAGTAATATTTCACCTTATGAATGAGCATTGGCGGCCGCCCCTTTATGAGAACGATCTCGCTGTTCTCATCGATAAGGCGGACCTGTTCCGGTCGTAGCAGGTTGGCTCCCTGCTCCGAGAACTGGATGTTGGCGTCCAACATACGGCTCTGGCTGAAGGACTTCGACTTTGCCCGGAAGGTATAGTCGCCGATTGACTTTGAAATATAGGCCGGCGTCTCGTCGTCGGCCGTTGCCATGAAGACCTGCACGCCGGTGTTGCTGAGGAAATTTTCCTTGCCCGACTGTTCATAGGCACCCGTCAAGGCCGACAGGCTCTGGATGATGAACATGAATCGGCCCTTGTAGCCGGCAATGGTGGTGACGGCCGTCTCGACTGCCTCCAGCTTGCCGAGATGCTTGAACTCGTCGAGCAGAAACAGGACCTCGAATATCTCATCCTTGGTTGGCATGGTCCGCTGCATTACCGACACGACCTGTTGGAAGAAAAGGCGAACTAGCGGCGCGATCACCTCAAGGTCGTTCGGGCTTACGCAAAGATAGATTGTCGTCGGGTCGCGGCGCAGATCATAGATAGAGAAGTCGGATGTCGTGGTCGCTGCCTTGATCAGCGGGTCCGCCCAAAGGTTGAGGCCGCCGTCGCTCAGCACAGAAGTGTAGGAGGTAAGAATCTTGGTGTCGTTACCGGCCATGTTGTCGAAGATGCGCCGCGCCTCTGAGCTCTGGCACTCCTCTGCCAGTTGAGCGAAAAGCTTGTACTTTTCTCCTGGCAGCGTGAACAGGTCATAAACCGCGCCGATCGATGGCGTGCCGCGCTCGATGCAAGCCAGAATGCCGGCGACGAAAAGATCGCGTGCGCCGTCGATAAAGCCTTCCGACCCCTTGCCCTTGGGCGCGATCAGGTTGTGAGCAAGACGTCGTGCTTCGCTGAATTGCCGCTCCGGCGGCATCGAGACTATGTCGAGGACTGGATTGTAGCTGTGTGTGCGGGCGGCCCGGTCCATCGGGGCGAACTTGAAGATTCGGTCACCACGGGCTTTTCGCGCGCGAGAGGTTAGTTCGAACAACTCCCCCTTGACGTCGAGCGCCAGCACCGAGCCGTTGAAGGTCAGCAGTGTGGGAATAACAACACCGACGCCCTTCCCGGCGCGAGTCGGCGCCACCACCAGGCTATGTGGCTGCTCACCATTACTTAGATATTGCCCGGGCAAGCGCGGACCTATTGTCTTACCGAAGATCGGTCCAGAAACCCTTTGGTAGGACATGATATAACCGGCCTTTTTCATTTCGCTGAAGCGGGCCCAGCGGGCTGTGCCATGGTGCTGTGGCTTGAACACGACGATAGCCAGAATGAACAAAGTGACGGCGACGGTGAAGCCGGTGATCAGTAATCCATGGTAGAACACTGGCCTCACATCGCCGTTGTAGAAGGGCGTTTCGTACCAGAAAGCAAGGATGTCGAAGCCCTGGATAGCTTGGGACGTGACGCCATGTTGGAAGTTGGCATAGGCGCTCGCTAGGAACAGGCCCGCGACCAGCGAGAACGCCCCACCGAGCAGAACCGTACCCGTCTTCTGGCGTGAGTCCACGGCTCAATTATCCCCGTCCAATACAGGCTACAGTGCGCGTTTCGAGGCCTGCTCTCTCGGCTGCTTCATCACGGCGTTTCGCTGCTTCAATCATAGCCATTCGCCTGTCATTGGATGATTCGCTATTCGAGGCCTGCGGCTCTACCTGGGCTCGCTCTACAACCATCCTAATTCTTGTGAGGTTGTCGTTGGAACTTTCCTTCGATGACGCATTTTCGTCCGTACCGTTGCTTGCGGTATGCTCGGCTCTCGCAGTAGCGACAATCCGACTCCCGAGTCTTGTTGTTTCGCGAGTGGCCTTTGCCTTGATCAGATCACCATTGCCTTCAGGTTGCGCTACTGCGCACCCGAGTTGCACCGTCATGCTGTGAGACGGCAGTTTTGGCGTGACCACGACATTCTTCCACGCTTCTTTATGGTGGGATGCTTCTTCGGCGCCCATTTCGCGAGCCTTACTCTCGTCGCTGGTGAGGTTTTTCAGGTCCGTCCTAAGCTTCAATCCAAGAATTTTTTTTGATACGACCTTCGTACCATTGGAAAAATACCTAGTCTCGCTTTTGTATATTTTGCCAAACGTATGCTTGGCCCCGGTTAGCTGATTTGTCTTATCATCAAATGTAGCCGACCTTTTGTTCAGCAACTTTCGATGTAATATAATGTTACGGCCCACCTCGTTTCCATGAACATCCAAGAGAGATTTGTACGACTTGCTACCGAAGAGACTCTTTATCTCCGTCTCTTTGGTTTTCCCATCTCTGGATTTTGTCGAATATTTCCGAAATCCACTCGTCTTACGTCCTACCAGTTCAAGATTACCATCCTCGTCCCTTTCGAAAACCTCTGTTTTGGAGCCTTTCCTGCGGGTCAGGATGCGATATTTCTTGTTGTCGGGACCACTTTGGTACGGGGCACTCATTTCCTCTGAAATGGCGCGGAAAATCCTACCGTCCCGCAAACGGTTCGTGAAGTAGCTTGTGCGGATCAGATTGCCGGTTTCATCGCGTTCCCATCGTTCGCGGAAACTCCCGTCGTTGCGCTCGCGGCTTAGAGAGTGAAGGTCACCCTTAGCGTCAAACTCGTAACTCTTCTTTTTCCGCCAACCCTCCCTCTCAAGTCGGCCGATGTAAACACTTCCTGAGTCGGCGTCGCGTTTTAGGACTTCCGTCGTCCTATTGACAATGCCACTCTTGCGGGTGCGCTCGCCACTCTTGTGGATTCTCAGCCTCTTGTTGCCTAGCAACTTATAGCCGACCTCTCCGCGATAGCCCTCTTCGACATTGTCAAAGATGTCCATCTCTTTGGCATATCGCTTTTGCTTGCTTGGTCGCTCAAGCTCACGCTGTATTCCGCGCGCCTGTTGTGCCGTCTCCAGCGCTCGAGAACGCTGCTCTTCTTCACGCTTGGCTGCGCGTGCTTGCTTATAGAGTGGATCCCGCAATTTAACCGGCTTCTTTCCAATATCTACCATGTACGTTACCTTCCTTCAAGGAATGTCGACTGCCAGCGACACAAAGGGAGAAGAATTTGCCCGGCTCATTCTCAACAGCGCCTGAGCCGGCCCATGAGGATTGCCCGAGTTCAACGGCTGTTGACGGCGTCACGTATTCTATCGTGACGCGCCTCATACCTGCTGCCTGGCGGAGGCTGCGGGCTCGCCATGTCTATGACTTCGCCGAAGTCGGGCCCGCGACGCCGCAGGAGGCTGTCAGTTACGCAATTCGGAATATCCACTTGTTTACCCTCGTTCTTCTGCTGAGTAGATCTCTGCAGTGTGTGAGCTAGAGACGTAAATGACGGTTTCGTATATATTCCGCCTCTATTGGTTTTTCCGTCATCTGCGTAGAAGATCTTATCTGGATTGTAGGTTTCCATTATGGATGAACCATCTGGAAGCTCAATCGAATCACCTTCAATAAGGGACCCATCTACCTCCACAAGGACACGAGAATCGGAGGCATATTTATCGAGCATCCTATCCCAGTCAGGCTTGAATTTACCCCATTGCGGGTTGATCCCGCACTCGTTGCAAACCTCGTTGAAGTATTCCGGATACCGACTCGCAACAAAATCCGCCGTGGCGAACGTATTGCCCTCAGGCATTCTGATGATCATCCGGTGCTCCATCGCATCCATGGAGGGATTTTGCTGGACGGCCCTCGCGGCAGGGTCGGTGGGTAGTTCCTTTACAACCTCGCTGATCGGAAAGTACGTCGTGTCAATCTTTACGTAGGCACGATGCGTATTCCGGTTATAGCCTCGGTTTTCACCGACATAGTCCCGCAAACGGTAGGTGGCTTGATCTTCACCCAGCGTGCTCTCGATACAGTCGATGGTTTGGTAGCCGTGAAGTTTCGACTTTAGCCAAATCTGGCCCCCGAGTTCGGCCTCCAATTCCCAAGCGGTAAACTGCTCGTAATCATCATTCGGAAGCCGCGAAAATCCCTTTATCTTGCCGTCCGTCCTTCGATGCAGGATGTCAGGTGCTTGCTCGCCGCTTGCGTAGGGATTCTTATGAGCAAAGTCGCGCCTTCTATTCCCGGCTGGGGTTTTATAGATCTGCTCCTCGCCCTCCAGTTTATAGACTGGAACCTTTTCCGGCCTTCCGTCCTTGAATACCGTTTTGCCGTTTTGATCTTTCTTAATGCCTTCGCCGCTTTGGTAGAGCTCGTTGTCGCGCTCTGCGGTGAGCCCTAGTGATGTTGTTATGTTCCTGAACTCATAGTCCTTATAGTCTTTTGTTGTATATCGACCGTCGGGAGCTGTTATGGCGCGCCATAGGCCGTTCTTAGTATAATAGTTGTCGTTGTACCTTATGTAAACAAGCTCGTTATCAATCTCTTTAGCTGTTTTGCCACCTATCCCGTTAAGAGCCTGAAATTCTGTTCCCTTGAAGAAGGTATAAACGTTTTTCTCTGGATCGTCCTCTGAAGCCTCCGGATCCACGGGCACTACATGAATGCCGTACTTTGCAAGTTTAACGTCTTGAACTCCAATCAACATACTCTCGTCCGATGGGAGCCTAGCGGCCTTTGCACGCAGACGGGTTGCCAGCTTAAGAGCTGCCAGTCGTTGAGCAGAGGCGTCGACCTCGGCCTCCATTTCGTCGTTGTCGCCCACAGAAACAATCCTTCCGCATCTTATTGCATGTATGTCACGTTATGTTGTTTTGTTTTCATCCCGGGCCTTAACTGCTCTTTTCATTGCGATAAGGCGGCGCTCTCGATCAGCCATGAACAATTCCGGATTGTCCATAGGAGGGTATTCGTCCGAATTCGTACTTGTATTATTCATCTCCGCAGGCAATTCGCCGCTTCTAGTGCGTGGCTTTGATGATGTTAGCTTCATGGGTAAAGCGTTACCTTTCGCGTTGCGCATCTGTCTTCCGTCTATCTATTTTCAATAGGATTGAGCATGTACTTTGAATGGTCAACCTAAAGTGTGTTACGTCTGAAAAATCAGGAATGCCGTTTTGAAGTGCCAAGGCTGGGCTGGACGCACTTGTCGGAGTTTCCGTTGAAGCACGCGGGCAGCACCGCCTGACCTTGCCCCTCTGATCTAATCCGGTTTGAAGTTCGTTCTGGCCCATCGAGAGGACCAGGACATGAAACGCAGCCGCTTCTCTGAAGAGATGGGGTATTCGGTTCAGCTCCCTGAACGTCTGGCCCTTTTCGGATCATGACGTTTGTCTGATGCTCAGAGCCGACTTGGCAGAGGAGATTGGCATGAGCGTTTATGCAGGACTGGATACTTCACTCGACGCGGTAGCTATTTGCGTTATCGCCGAGACCGGCGAGATGCTGTGGCAGGGGAAGGTGCTCGGTGACCCGGATGCTGTGACGGCTGCACTTCAGCGATGGCGGGACGATCTAGTTCGCGTTGGCTTAGAAGCCGGTGCGACATCGGAGTGGATCGGCGGGCACCTGGTCGACGAGGGCTTCCCTGTCGTGTGTCTCGAGAGTCGACATGTCAAAGCGGCTCTGGGCGCGATGACGGTGAAGACGGACCGGAATGATGCGCAGGGAATTGCACAGATTGTGCGCACAGGTTGGTTCAAGGCAGTTCATCTGAAGTCCGCTGCCGGCCAGAGGCTGCGCACGCTCACCGCCGCGCGCAAGGCTGCCGTCAGGGCGGTCACTGCCAACGAGCAGGTCATCCGAGGCTTGTCGCGTCCCCTGGGGCTAAAGATTGGCGCCGTCACGCGCGTTCGTTTCGAGGCAAGGGTCCGACAGCTGGTCGGAGCGAATCGGCTGTTGCTGGGTATCTTTGAACCGCTCTTGCGGATGCACAGGTGTCTGCGCGAGAACCTGGCGGATCTGCACCGGCTCGTCCTGAGAGCGGTTCGAGTGGATCCCATCTGCCGTCGCCTCATGACCATGCCTGGCATAGGACCCGTCACCGCGCTCACCTACAGGGCAACGATCGATGATCCCAAGCGCTTCCGCCGATCCAGGTCGGTCGGTGCGTATCTCGGCCTCACACCGCGAAGATACCAGTCTGGAGAAGTCGACAGGATCGGTCGCATTACCAAAGTGGGTGACAGTGAGACGCGAACGGCCTTGTTCGAGGCGGCCAACGTCATCCTGCGCCCGACGACCCGATGGTCGAGCATGAAGGCCTGGGCAATGAAGATTGCCAATCGACAGGGTGCCCGACGTGCGAAGGTCGCCCTGGCCAGACGAATGGCAGTCACCCCTTCACCGCATGTGGGTTGACGAACAGGATTTCCGTTGGTCAGCAGCTTAGGCTGAGCTGTCCACGGAATAGCGAGCGCTCGATGCAGGGCGCGATCCGGACGAGTTCGCATGATCTGTCGTCGCCGGTTCCCGAGCACGCTGAAGAGCTTTGAACCGATCGGACCCACGGACACCATCATGCCGGCGGCTGCGTGCCGACCGCGAACAGAAGCAAAGAACCTGCATCGAACGCCACGTCTTGACTGGAGGACACCGAATACAGAAGCAGATCATCGGAATTTTGAAGGAACATGAGGCCGGGGTATCGGTTGCCGATCTGTGCCGCAAGCGCGGGGTCAGCGACGCCTCGATCTACAACTGGAAGGCCCGCTTCGGCGGGATGGATGTCTCCGAGGCTCGGCGACTGAAGGCTCTGGAGGACGAGAACACGCGCCTGAAGCCGCTTCTGGCCGACGCCATGCTCGACAATGCCGCGTTGAAGGATCTTGTGGGAAAGAATGTATGGTCCGCCCCGTCCGTGCAAGGGTTCGCGACATCGCCGATGACGGTTCCAGTTGCATAAATGTATCCGGCCTCTCGCGAGTGGACTGCTGTTGCAGCCAGGCCATGATGAGATCCGCGCACGCCGTTCCCAATAAATGTATGGTCCGCCCCGTCCGTGCAAGGGTTCGCGACATCGCCGATGACGGTTCCAGTTGCATAAATGTATCCGGCCTCTCGCGAGTGGACTGCTGTTGCAGCCAGGCCATGATGAGATCCGCGCACGCCGTTCCCAATAAATGTATGGTCCGCCCCGTCCGTGCAAGGGTTCGCGACATCGCCGATGACGGTTCCAGTTGCATAAATGTATCCGGCCTCTCGCGAGTGGACTGCTGTTGCAGCCAGGCCATGATGAGATCCGCGCACGCCGTTCCCAATAAATGGTTCGGGCACGAAGCCCGCTTTTTTGCACAGGGCTTACGGCATGCTGATCCACTGTTTCGTCATCACTATTCCCGAGCCTTGCAATCGAGCCGGAGCGTCAGGCGAAAGCAGGGTCCTGCGTTCGTAGAGTGCTCCCGGCTTGGTCAGGACAACCCAGACAATGCGCGCCATCTTGGCGGCGAGTGCGACAACAGCTTTGTTCGGGTGCATCCGGCTCTGCAACCCATCAAGCCAGCTTCCCAGGCGATCCCGGTTTCGATCCAGGTGACGGAAGCATGATCGCGCGCCATGAACGAGCAGCTTGCGAACGTAGCGGTTCCCGCGCTTGCTGATACCGAGTAGCTTCTGCTTGCCTCCGGTCGAGTATTCTCGAGGGACCAGCCCCAGCCATGCGGCCAGGTCGCGAGCCTTCTGGAACTGGCATCCCGTGCCGACGGCCGCCAGTAGCGCGGTCGCTCCCAATGCTCCGATTCCGGGGATCGTCATGAGCCGGCGGGCAACATCTTCTCGGTCTGCGATCGCTGCGATTTCCCTCGTCACGTCGTTGATGCGCTGCTCCAACTGGCGCAGATCGGCGAACAGGTCCACGAGCAGTTTGCGCATTGCCGGCGAGAGGTCATTCGAAAGGTCATCGAGAACCAGTGGCAAGTCGAGCTTGAACAGTCCGGCGCCCTGTCTCAATGCGATGCCGTATTCCAGGCAGAATGCTCGCATCTGGTTGATCAGACGGGTTCGCGTGCCGATCATCTGGTCGCGCACCCGATGCACGGCTTGGAGGTCGGCTTGCTCCTCGCTCTTGATCGCCGCAAATCGCATCGTCGGCCGCGTGGCGGCTTCAGCGATAGCTTCGGCATCGATGATGTCGCTCTTGTTCGACTTGACGTAGGGCTTCACGAACTGCGCTGGGATCAGGCGAACCTTGTGCCCCAGTGCCTGAAGCCTCCTGGCGATCCATTGCGATCCAGCGCACGATTCCATCCCGACGATTGCAGGCGCTGCCCGCTCAAAGAACTTCATCAACGTATCGCGTCGGAAGCGAACTCGCTGGACGGGCTCGCCGCCGCTATCCAAGCCGACGACGTGGAAGATGTTCTTGCCGATATCGACACCATAGACGGCCGCAGGGCGCGGCGCATTGCGTGGGGACATTGCAACCTCCTTTGTTGTGACTGCCCAGATGATGCTGCGGGAGGACGGGGCGGACCATCCCATTAATGGTGACGCCCGCGGCCAGGCGGAAAGCTGTCGCTCGCCTGAAGGAAGGCTTCGGGATGAGCGAACGGCGGGCGTGTAAAGCCATCGGCTGTTGCCGCAT
>NZ_NPKI01000017.1 GCF_002284565.1 Mesorhizobium mediterraneum
GTGCCGGCCATGCTTGCGCTGCTGAACCTCGGCGGCTGGACCGAAGCCCTTGTGCGGATCTTTCGGTGGCCGATGATGCTGATCATGGTCGGCCTCGGGCTTATGCTGATCTATCGCTACGGCCCCAGCCGCGAAAGGGCAAAGTGGCAATGGGCAACATGGGGCGCCTTCCTCGCGGCTGTGGTCTGGATCGCAGTCTCGATAGGATTCTCCTATTACCTTGAAAACTTCGCCGACTACAACGCGACGTATGGAGCCCTGGGGGCAGTCATCGGCTTGATGATGTGGACCTGGATCTCCGTGATTGTCCTGATTGTGGGCGCGGAGCTGAATGCCGAGATGGAGCATCAGACCGCCAAGGACACCACCACAGGTGCGCAGCAGCCGATGGGTGCGCGAGGTGCCACGGTCGCCGACACGCTGGGCGGATCGGCCGATGCTGCCAACCAGCAGTCGCGTTCGGGCGAGCGCAACACGTAGCGCGCAGATCACTTTGCATCTCCCCGCAACTTCGCTTGGCGCAAATGACGGTGCTAGATGGCCGTCATCTTTAGACAGGCATATCGAGCGATGTGAGGTAATCCTCCCCATCACCGGAAAGACAAAGCAGGGTTCAGATGCCGCTCCCTCGCTTCGGCCCTGTTGGGGGCGCGCTTGCCGAGGGCTTCAGGCGGAAAGCTTCCAAGAGGGGCCGCAGCGGCCAAGCAGCCGGGCGGCCGAGACCAGGCTCCGATGCCTTCGAGACCCGGGTAGGCACGTTCGGAACAAATCCGCCATCCGCCGCTTAGAGGGGTCTAGAGCCATTGGCATGGACTGGCGAGGACCAAACGTGGCGAATTATCTGACACTGCCTACGACTACATCGAAAGGTCGGATCAGGGTGGTCGTGGAAACGCCGCGTGGCGCCGAAGCAAAGTTGACTTACAAGCCCAAGAAGAAGCTTTTCGAATATACGCGGCCGCTTCCAGCGGGCCTTGCCTACCCGTACGACTGGGGCTTCCTGCCTTCTACACTGGGCGACGATGGCGATGCCCTAGACGGTCTAGTCATCCATGAGGCAGCCAGCGCCCCCGGTGTTGTCATCAAGTGCGATCTGCTCGCGGCCCTTCGTGTCATGCAAACGGAGAACGGCGAGACCGTGAGAAACGATCGCTATGTATTTTGCCCGCACAAGCAAGATGCGCATAGCGAGTCTCTCCTTGGCGAGAATGTTCCGGATCGTTTGCGATCCCAGATCGAGCAGTTTTTCCTCGCGTCGGTGTCCGGCACCGACAAGCAGATCGAATTCGAAGGGTGGCACGATTCCAGCCAAGCTCTCCGGAACATCCATCGGGCCATGAGAACTTTCAAGCGGAAACAGCGAGCCGCCGCTCTCTGAGCGTTCCAATACTAATAAGAGTGCAGCTTGAGAACACAAGGCTGCCTTGGACGCCGCGCGGGCACCTTCACGGGTCCAACATGGGCGAAGTGCACACGTAAGCTGACAGCTGGTAGCGAAAGTCCCAGATCATGAGTGCCGGTCGCGAAGCGATTTATGCCGTGAAGAATTTGATGGCGAAAGGGTAAGGCGATGGGGAAACGCTAATGGAGATGCGTCCTTGGAATTGCCGACGACGGGTGCTCGTCGCTAGTGACTTTCGCCGAAGCCGCAGATAATAGCGGTTAGTCGATTTCCCCAGCAACCGCTCATATTCCCTCTCCGGCTCGCTGTAGGTGCCATCGGCCAACTGGAACAGACCATCACGATCGCTGATGACGATCTCACCCCGCGTGGCTCTGATCAGGCCCCTGCCCTCAAGCTTCTGGATGGCAACCGTGACACCCGGTCGCCGCACACCGAGCATGACGGACATGATTCGTGGGTGATTGCAAACCGGTCGTTGCGGACGCGGTCGTGGCACATCAGAAGCCAGCGAGCCAAACGTTCGTCCAACTTCGACCGTGCGTTCACCAGGGCGGTGTAGCTGGTCTGAATATAGAGGGTCTGGACATAGAGAAGCAGAACAGCCTTCAGCGTAGTGCTCTCAGACAGAGCAGACGACAGTGCCGGGGCTGGAATTCGCAAGCCGCTTCCCGCCAGCTGCATATAGGTGTCATGCGCGGCGCGATCGCCGCCTAGGGCCACTAAGGCTCCGGTCATGCCGGTCATGCTTCCATGCCGATCAGGCCGACCTCAGTATCCCGGCACACGCAAAGGGTTCGCCGTTCCATTGTGCGAAGCGACGGGCCCATGAGTGCCCGGCATTGGGGCACAGGCATTGCTGACCGTCCGATTGAGGTGCCAGACAAATTGATCCACTGCTGGGCACCCTTGGCCTCTGTACCAGCGCGTTAGGACGTCCGAAGAGTAAGCTGGCTGCCCTGGGAGTAACACGCGGGAGCCTGGGTTAGGCCCGCCGCCTCATGCTGACGCCAGAGGCAGTGAAGGGAATCGATCGCACCTGCGATGTCAAACTCGCAGCAGCTAAGACAAGCGCTCTCTTCCGGCCAGCACTGAAACCCCGTGTTAACGTCGTTCGTGGCTGAGATGATGCGGCCGCAGCTTGAAAGTGTAAGGTACGGCTCGCTGCCAGGCACGGAGGCGAAAATGAAATTGCTGGAATTGCGCTCTTGTGCACGGGCATGATCAGCGCAGCAATGCCAGCCATTCGCGCTGAGGATCAGCTTGTTCCGCCTAACCACGTAGAAGCGCCAGAGCCGGCAGTTCATTGCGAGGGCCAAAACTGCCTTCCACCATCCGATGACCCTGTCGAGGAATGCAAGGGGCAAGATTGCACGCCGGCTCCGCCGGTTGACCCAGGTCCGCAGATTGAACAGGTCGACTGAACAGCATCAGCCGAACACCCCAACCACGAAGGTGATCGTAGACCCGCGGAGAAGGTTGGATCCAGGTCCTCTCCCTCCGCCGGTGTGGTTTGACGACATCGATCAGCCTAATGCGATCGCGCTTTCGTTCAATCGGTACCCCGTCCGTGGTGAGGAAGCGGAACGGCTTCGGGAAGGCCGCGAATATTGTCACCCCCGCCGAATACACTTTCATCTTGCCGACGCAGTACGCATTTCGGCCTGAATGCTGGCGAACAGCCGGATTTCGAGGGCAATCCGCCGGGCCGCATCGGCACCCCCCCCGGTTGGTTTTGATCCCCATGATAAGGTCGTCGCGCTCTGGCGTACGGCTTCCAGGCGACCAAGAAAGAGGACGACAGTGCCATCGTCGATCAGACGGTTGACCGAGATGTTGGGCTCGAACAGGAGTTGCCGCAGGCACCGGCGACAAAGGCGCGCCTCCGTCGTCCGGAGGCGCGTTCTCTCTCTTGTTCATGACGTGCTCATTGATTCTGCTTCCGAAGCGCCGTTTAACTAGGCAGCTTCCTGCATCGCTCGCTCGTTGACGCTGGTCTCCCCAAGCTGCGTCAGCGCTTCGTCAGTCGCCTTTTCCTCTTCGAGCGTCTCCTCGAGCAGTGGCACGGCATCCTTTAGGCCGAGCAGTCCGGCCCAGGTGATCAGCGTGCCATAGCGGGCGATCTCATAGTGTTCGACAGCTTGCGCCGCCGCCACAAGACCAGCGTCCAGAGCTGGAGCTTCCTTGAATTCCTCCAGTATCTCCTGTCCTTCCTCAATAATGCCGTCGATCGCGGGACATGTCTTTCCTTGTGCCCGTTTGCCGAAAATCTCGAAGACCTGCTGCAGCCGTTCGATCTGAGCCTCCGTCTCGTCGCGGTGCTTTTCGAATGCGGCGGTCAGTTGGTCGGATTCGGCACCCTTCGCCATCTTCTTCAGCGCAGTCAGGATTTTGCGCTCAGCGTAGTAGACGTCCTTCAGTCCGTCGTGGAAAAGATCTTCGAGGCCCTTGGCCTTGCTCTGCGATTCATTTTTCATAGCCATCGTCGTCTCCGAATGTGAGAAACGCGTGTCTGGTGGCACGCGCAGCTTTAACCAAAGTGGGTGCTGTTTGTTCCTTTGGCCCGATCGGCAATCCTCTGTGCCTGGACGTCATCGACGTAACCGAACAAACCGCAACGCCCCTCAGTAGTGCCTCACGCCTACACGGGCCTGGATTGCGAGGGATTGAGGCAGCGCGCAAGCGGCCATTTCGCTGGATGCCGGCGAAACGTGCAACCCGCCCCGGTGTTCCGTGCACTAAAGAAAGCCCGCGCCCTTCGGGAAAAAAGGACGCGGGCCCATCGGGAGTCATCCATGTCGCAGCTGCACAAATGAAACTTTCAGCCCGCGCCGAAGTTCCACACGGAAACAAGAAAGGCCCGCCGCGCCTCCAGCCGCGCCGCTCCACTGGCCACCAAACGAAATATGAAACCGGCGCCCGAGGGGATGGGAAGGACGCGGCCTGATCAGAGGGTGCAGTCCGATCAGCACTAGGGCAAGTGCTGCACGACCCGAACGCATTGGCTCGGCCAGGTTCCCGCACGGAATACAAGCCCACCGCCAGAACCCGCCCTCGCTCGATTTCAGCCAAGCCGCCTACCGTCTCCCCCGAATGCCAGGTCGGAAGAACGGACGAGCGTCTGTAACCGAGAGCGATCACGGCTGAGTTCTGGAGGACGAGTTCCAGGATTTCTATCCCGTCCAGACTCTAGCCGTGCCTGCTTGCGACGGATGAATTTGCCT
This sequence comes from Mesorhizobium mediterraneum, assembly GCF_002284565.1. GTDB lineage: Bacteria > Pseudomonadota > Alphaproteobacteria > Rhizobiales > Rhizobiaceae > Mesorhizobium > Mesorhizobium mediterraneum. The sequence continues at coordinate 4,627 of NZ_NPKI01000017.1, forward strand.
TCGGACAGTGGCGCTTCGCCTGCCGTTCAGGAACAACAACGCCCAAGCCAAGTTTGGTGGTCCAGGAGGTAACGACAATGCGCATACTGAGAACCTTCTTTGAATACTTGTGGCGCTCGAACAGCAAGTCGCCAACAGACCTTGCGCCGCCCGTCGACGCGATCGTTCGGCTGCTGAAAGAAAAGCAAAAACTCGCTACAAAGAAAGGACTTGGTCGACCAGATTAGACTGCTGGCGGCTGACCGTGCTGTAGCGAAGGATGTGGCGACGGGGCACACAGCATCACGCGTCACCTTGCCTATCTGCAGCTTTAGACGGAAACTTGCCATCGGGAACGGTGCACCCGCGGCAGGCTCGGGCATGCGGCAATGCCTTGGTCGCCTGGAGCAGCGCCAATCGGCGCCGTGTGTATCGGCGGCAATCACGAGAGAAGGAGGATCAGGTTCGCGCCAGTTAGTCACCGCTCAATTCTGGCTGGCAGGTGACGACATGTCTTTTCGTGCAAGGCCCCGCACAGCTTCAAGACCCCGTGGGAAGCCGCTGCGGTTACTAAAATCCTGCGGTTGCCGGCGACCTCGAGCGTGCCGGGCGCTTACCTTTTGCGCCGTCAATAAATCGATGAGTGTCACACCGGCAACGAGCACCAATGCAAGTCCGACGTTGTCACGTTTTGGATTGTCATGCCGGAACGCCCATAGGAGTGTTCCGATGTCGAGCCCATCACCGGCCACACGGCTCCAAAGCCCGGACTGTCTGTCTGCCGACAAGGACAGAATGCCGCTGCTGAGTTCACGCGCTCCATAGGCGCGGATCACGCCTTCCTTACCAGGTATGCCGAGTGCGCGGGCGATGCGCTCGGAGGCTATGAGTTCGACCATGCCCAGCGCAATGCTAAACCATCCGAGTTTGCGCGCTACCATATCGGAGGGCGCGAGCGCCTTTGGGCCAGATTTTACGACCTTTGGGTCGCTTGGCCGTCTGCTGAGATTGCCGAATTTGCTAAGCATGTTCATGACACTGATCCTATGGCTTCAGTACAACTTTGACGCAACTGTCCTGCTTGTCGCGAAAGATCTTGTACATCTCGGGTCCTTGTTCGAGCCCGGCAGTGTGGGTGATGACAAACGACGGGTCGATCTGACCTTCTTCGATGCGGCGCATTAGGTCGTCGGTCCAGCGGTTCACATGGGTCTGGCCCATCCTGAAGGTCAGGCCTTTGTTCATGGCTTGGCCCATCGGGATCTTGTCGACGAGCCCACTGTACACGCCCGCGATTGAGATGACGCCGGCTGGCCTGCAGACATAGATCATTTCACGCAGCACGTGGGGCCGATCGCTCTCCATCAGCATCATCTGCTTCGCGCGGTCATAAACGGTGTCCGGTTGACGGAAGGACACGTGACTTTCCATCCCGATGGCGTCGACGCATTTATCTGGCCCATTGCCGCCTGTAAGCTCGTTCAGCCTTTCGACAACGCTCTCCTCCAGGAAGTTGATGGTAATCGCGCCGCCCGCTCCGGCCATGGAAAGGCGTTCGGGCAGGCAATCTATACCCACGACCTGCTTGGCACCGAGAAGAATGGCGCTGCGAATTGCCATCTGCCCCACCGGGCCACAGCCCCAGATCGCGACGGTGTCGGAGGGCTCGATTTCGCACTGGACAGCAGCCTGCCAGCCAGTTGGCAATATGTCGCCAAGGAAGAGGACCCGCTCATCGGAGAGCCCGACCGGTACCTTGATGTGCGTTGCATCGGCAAATGGTACGCGAACATACTCGGCTTGTCCGCCCGGATAACCGCCAGTCAGATGGGTATACCCAAACAGCCCAGCCGTCGTGTGACCGAACGCCTTGTCGGCAATGTTCTTGTTGCGGTTGGTTCGTTCGCAGACCGAGAAGTTCTTGCGCTTGCACTGGTCACATTCCCCGCAAATGATGGTGAAGGGAACGACGATGCGGTCTCCCTTCCTAAGCGCGCCGTTTACCCCGGATCCAACTTCCACCACCTCACCCATCATTTCGTGGCCCATTATGTCGCCTGGCAGAATTGCCGGAATGAGGTTGTGATAGAGATGCAGGTCCGAGCCGCAGATCGCGCAGCTCGTCACCTTGACAATGACGTCGCGCGGGTCCTCGATTTCGGGATCGGTAACTTCATCGCAACGTATGTCTTCTGTTCCATGCCAAACCAGCGCTCGCATGCTTAATCTCCCGTAGGCCTGGTTCGCGGCGTCGTGAGAGCGAGCTCGGCCGCTTTCCTTCAGGCTGTGAATTGGCTTTCCGGGGTCCAACCGCGAGGCAGCATCCATGTTCCCCGCCTTCGTTAAAAAACTTAGGCCGGCTTGGGAAGGTGGGGCTGATGGCAGTGTCGGAGCGTCGAGAAGGCGGTGGCGCCCTGCCGGACATCGTTAAGAAAGGTCAAGGAAGCGTGCAACGTCTCCGGGCTTCGCCGTGGGTGGTGGTGCATGGCGGCAACGTGATGGGGCAGGTTGCGAGTCCGGGTGGAGAAGGTTGGATTTCAGGTGCTCCCCCTCAATCACGACATACGGTTTGCACATGTGAGGAACGTCGGTGGCCTTCGCGCAGTTGCGGGCGTGAACTGGAGCGTGATCGCCGTCGATGTAGAAAGCAGATTTCCTTTCGCCAGCTTCGATTTTGCTGCCAAAGGCATTCTCATCTTTAAGCAAACCGTTCCGCAATATCTCACCCTCAGGTGGGGCGGCACTGCCGGACGGAACCGCAATTCATCGCGCCGAACTCGATCACCTGTTATCGCTGGTTCAAGATTCCGAAAGCAGCACAACGGCGCTCTTGGGACCTCCTGGCGCCGGAAAATCTGCATTGCTGGCAGCATTCGGCCAGCGCCTTCATGACCAAAACATTCCATTCCTGGCGATCAAAGCAGACTTGCTAGACGTCGACATTTCTGACGAGGAAGGACTTTCACAATCCATCGGCCTGGATCACATTCCGACAAAGCTTCTACTTGGGCTGTCGCTCACGCGTCCGACCGTGCTCATCATTGACCAGCTTGACGCACTGGCTGGGTATGTAGACCTACGCACCGGTCGTCTTAATGTCCTACTCAATCTTGTACGCAGGCTGAGCGGCGCACGGAACATGCACATCGTCTTTTCCGCCCGCACCTTTGAATATGAACACGATGTCCGCCTTCGAACCATTCGTGCCGAAAGTCTTAACCTGGAGTTGCCGCCCTGGAGCACGGTACTCAGAGCCGCCGCCGCCAGGTGGAAACATTCTGTCGGCAGTTCCGGCGACGTGCAGATCGTCAACTTCGATTGGCAGAGACGGGATTTTGGCACAACGCTGTTGGAAAAAGGTCGTGGCCGTGCAAAGTGACGCAAGGTTGACTGAACTCTCAGCAAGACGGCCTGTGTTGCCCATGGCTCTGCCGCTCCGTGACGCGGGCTCGTCCAACACCTGACATCGCTCAGCCGCTTCCGGCGTTGGCGGTGTCGAGCAAAGTGCATGACTGAGACTGAAGCTCCCACGCAAAGCACAGGCGACCAAGATGACATCAGATTCAGACAAGGCAGTTGAGCAATTGCTCGATACGCCTGACCTTGCCACCGCGCTGGAAAGCGAGCAGTTCAAAAAATTTCTTGACCAGGTGCCGATCGCTATCGCCGTGTCGGATTTGGGCGCCAAGGAGCGCGTCGTCTATGCAAATCCAGAATTTGAAAAAGTGTCAGGCCTGAAGGCAGCCGAGCTTACCCGGCAAAACTGGGGAGCACTTTCCGGCATTGGCATCCACCAGCAGAAGGGCCGGCCTCTGCCCGAGGCCTTGGTTGAGGAAACCGATTTCGTCGGCACTTTCCGGCTGGAGCGCGTCGGGGACAACCCGGCTCTTGTCGACGTTTATTCAAACATCATCGTGGACGACAACGGCACGAACTGCTTCCGACTGGTGGCTCTGGTCGACGTGTCATCCCATGGCGAAACTGAAGAAGCGCGCTTGGTGGAGGAGCGCGTCCGCGAGAAGGACACCCTGCTGCGCGAACTGCAGCACCGGGTGAAGAACAACTTACAGATGATCACCGCATTGATCCGTCTGGAAACCCGTAACGCAACCGAGCCCGACCAGAAAAGGTTTGAGAGGCTCGCCGGGCGCGTCGACGCTCTGGCGATCCTCTACCAGACGCTTTCGGCAGACGAGCACAAGGATGATGTCGATCTCGGCGTTTATCTTAGCCAGATCGCGTCCGCGGTGATGGGGTCGCATGCAGTTGAGGGGATCCGCCTCGACATGAAGGTGGATACCTATCCGGTGTCGATCAACGTCGCCATGCCAACGGGACTGGTCGTGAACGAATTGCTCACAAATGCACTCAAGCATGCCTTCCAAGGGCGTGAAGGCGGGACGATAAAGCTGCACAGCATCGCCGATGGCGACGGCTGCCTGGTCATAGTTGCGGACGACGGAATCGGCCTGCCGGAAGGGGAGACATGGCCCAAGCCCGGCAAGCTCGGCGCGCTGATCGCGCGCTCGCTGACCGAGAACGCCAAGGCACAGTTCAACGTCGCCTCGAGCCCCGGCGAAGGGACGAAGGTCACCATCGTCTTCACGCGATCGGCGGCAGCAAGCTGACAATGGCAGAGGGCCGATGCTTTCATGCTCCGGGCCTTCCCGCCGCGGCCCCGGGTGCTTGGCGCATGCACGTCGCCGTTCTTCAGGTATGCCGTACCCGACGCGGCAAGAACGCCGCGCGCCGTTAGCACCTATGCTATCTATGTGGGTCTGGCTAAAGCTGAGACTCAACCGGAAGGTGGCGGACCAGGGCCGCCAGAATCCGGCGAAATATTCCGGCCTCTGGTTCGTCTGTGTATTCTTGGAGTTTGCCTTGGTCGCATCCATGCCAGTGCAGTACATTGTTCTTTAATTCCAGCCGATAGCTGGTTTCTGGTGATATCTCCGCTTGAAAAGAGCGCCGAAGTTCACCGACTAATTCGGCATCCTCAAAGAGCACGCCCATCTCCGAGTTCAAAGACACTGACCGGGGATCAAAATTGAAGGAACCGACGAACCCAGCCCTGTCGTCAACCGTGAACGATTTGGTGTGCAGACTGGCACCCTTGGAGCCAAACACAGAGATTGGCTGTCGGCGAGTGAAGGGCTGGAGCTCGAACAGTTTCACGCCATTCCTCAGCAATCGCTTGCGATAGTTCGCATAAGCTCCATGGACTGCGGCGACGTCTGTAGCGGCCAAGGAATTGGTCAAAACCGAAACGTCAACTCCGTTGCTGACGAGGTCTAACAGGATCGCGGAGCCCCTTTTGCCGGGGATGAAATAGGGAGATACGATTTCCAGACAGGTGCGGGCCGATTGAATGAGGGGAAGCAATTCCTTCGTAAGCCAGCTGCGACGTCTCCAACCCCTCACCTTCTCTGGAGGATCGGAAATCACCCGAACTCGATCCACCCAATGCACGTCGTTGCTAGTTGCGATGAACTCTGCGATGGATCCTCGGTCACCGACCCCGTTCAACAGCATTGATTGGGTTTCGAGATCGCTTCCTGAAAACAAATCGCAATGCTCGTTCTCAGCGGCTGATCCCAGGACACTAATTGATTTTGCGTCCTCGCAAGCCCAGAAAGCCTCAAATATTTCGGCGGTTTGCTGCACGGCAGGACCGAGGAGCAGCACGTCCAGGTCGCGGAAATTGGTTTCCGCTGCGTCGAAATAGGCATCGCCAACGTTCCGCCCGCCTACGATTGCGACACTGTCGTCAGCGATCCATGCCTTGTTGTGCATCCTCCGGGTCAACGCGAAAATGCGCAATACAAATTCCACAGCGCGCATGACGCTGCGTTGCCTCACGCCGCTTGGATTAAACAACTTCAACTCGATGTTTGGATGATTGCTCAACGCCAGATATGCGGAATCGTTCTTTCGCGGATTGGCGTCATCAAGGAGCATGCGCACACGCACGCCGCGCTCAGCGGCCCGGAAAACTTCCTGCAAGAGCAAGCGGCCAGTATGGTCATCGTGCCAAAGGTAGTACATGAGATCGAGACTGCGAACGGCACTCCTTGCCGCCAGAACGCGCCCGGCGAAGGCGTCATAATTGTCCGGGACCAGCAGCAAGCCGCTCTTGCCTGCTTTGATGTTGTCGTGCGCAATCCGCGTAATGGATACATCCATCAAAATTGACTACCCTCGATAGAAACCCGGCCTCGCTCAAAATCGTAGCAAGAACCCGTCAAAGGTAATCTGGTTGCAAATGTAGCTGTCGAAGCCCCTGGAGATTTAATCGTGCCTTGATCGGTAGATGATCGGAGGCGATCCGAGATAGCGGTGTTTGGTGCACTTCGAGGCTGGAAATCAGACTTGGTGGTTTGGCCAGAATCCGATCGAGCGCAAGCAAAGGGAATCGCGAAGGGAAACTGGGCAGCACGGTGTGAATTGGACCAAAATGCGGCAGTAGCGCCAGCAACGAGGATCTGCTGTGCACTCGCCATTCGTTGAGATCGCCAAGCAAAATGGTTGGCCTTAGGACCGAACGCGTTGCCTCAAGCAGCGCGCTGGCTTGCTTGGTGCGCGACCGCCGGAGTAATCCAAAATGTGCAGCGATCACCCGCAGCACCACACCTTCGATTTCCAAATCGACGATCAAAGCACCGCGTGGCTCTAGGCCGGGTAACCTTACTAGACTGACAGCCTGGACCACTCCCTTGCGAGCTAGTATCAAATTGCCGTGCCACCCATGGGATCCAAGGTTCTCAGGCGTGTGTGCACTAACCAGATCGGTTTCTCGTCGAAGCGACTTGAGATCCAACAGGCCCTGCCGCCTTCCCGTACGTTCATCAACTTCCTGCAAGGCAATTATGTCGGCGCCTAGTTCGCGTATGACATCACCAACCCGCTGCGGATCGAACCGGCCGTCGGTGCCGACACATTTATGGACGTTATAAGAGGCGATCGTCACGCTGCCGGGAACGCGGTTCGCCTTGATCGACGTTGGTGGTTCTTGGCAACAAGCGGCTGCGAACGAAGTTGAAAGCGATGGAGTCTGATCGAGCATGCAAATTAAGTTGCCATTCGAGGAGACTGCCAGAAACCAAAGGCAGGAGGGCAGCGAGAAACGAGTTGATTGACCAACGAAGTGGAGGAGGAACAGTTCCATCGAAGGCCGGGTTCAATACGACCGAGGCCGGAGAGCAGGGCAACCAATGCCGCCAGCTACATCCGCTGCGGGGCCCGATTCTCAGATCAGTGAGAACGCTCTTGAGCAACTGGGTTGATCCGTTGGCGTTATAGCTGTCTGAAGGACGGCAGCGACGACCCGACTCCTGTCGCCGACGCGATCAATCTGTTTGTGGTGGCACTGGCCGGCGTACGCTCTTGAATTCCGTCCAGTGTAGCGCTCAGGCGCCAGAGACTCCCACGTGCTCAGCTTCTTGATCGGCCGCCGCCGCTTCCTTTTCAAGCCTCGCCAAATGGGCCTTGATCTCCTCAGGCTCGGCGTGCTCCAGCCCGACGACATTGTTCCTCGTTTCCTTCAATGCAACGATGATCTCGTCGAGCTTCGCATGGATGGCAGCGGTGTCGCGATAGCCCTGGATCAGCACGACACCGGTAATCACTATCGCAGCCACTGAGAGCGCATAGGTGATTACGTTTGTGAGCCCAAACGGAACCATCGCAGTGCAGGCTATCATCGCGACGATCAGCACATAGAAGCCGGGCGGACGAGACAGAAAGTCGGCGATCACGAAGAGAAATCGGTTCATGCGAATCCCCGGACGAACGATGTGATCCGATTGGGACCGCATTTCGGGTGCTCGTCAATGGCACCCTCTTTTTTGTTGGCCTACTGCCCACGTCCTCGGCCCGTCCTGATCTGGGGCGGGCGGAACTCCGCTTATTTGCCGGTACGCGCTTGGAACCACCGCAGACACGTGGCGTTTGGCGTTCTCACAGGAGAAAAGCCATGCCCGACAACGATCAGGAATTCAAAAGCAAGTTTTGGGATTCGATCCGTTCCGACATGACGGCAATGATCGGCGTCCCGGGCGTCCACCCTCGACCGATGACAGCGCAGTTCGATGGTGACCGCAACGTTATCTACTTCTTCACAGCGAAGGACACCGACTTGGCCGAGGCCGTTGCATCTGCAAAGGAAGCGACACTAGTCTACTCCGCTAAGGGACATGACCTGTTCGCCACCGTCGAAGGCTCACTGAGCCTCGAAAAGTACCCTCACGCAACGAATATCACGCATCTCATCTAGGGGCTGCGCCACGGCAGTCACGTTCGCACGAGTTCTGTTTTCTCGCTCCATCGAGACTGCGAATTCATGCGTGCGGGGGCAGTGTCGCGCCGTCACGCCGGGTCCGCACCCAGTCCAGCGCACGGTGATAACGCAGGCTGAGCTGCGGGGCGAAGCTCATATAGAACGGCGCGTAATGCAGGGGCTCGACCTTAAGGGACAGATCCCTTTCCGGCACGCCAAGCGCCCATTCGGAGAGGATGCCGCCGAGCATCGACCCAGTAGGCACGCCGCGGCCCGACAGGCCGGTCAGCGCCACCACGCCCGGCGCCAGCCCGTAAAGTCGCGGAATTGTGCGTTGCTGCATGTCGAGCTCGCCAAACCAGAGGTACTTCCAGCGCAGTTCGGTACGGATCTGCGGGTGCAGCCATTTCAGGCGATCGGTCATCACCTGGCGCGTATAGTCGAGATCGCGGCCGCGCCGCCCCATCGGGAACATGGATGCCACGATGCGGCCTTCCGCATTGTACTTGTAGACGAAGATGTCGCCGCGCCCGTCATGGATCGACGTATTGCGCGGCAGCACCGTGCGGCGCTCCTCCTGCGACAGCGGCTGCGTCGCTGCCACGAACACGCGCATGATGCGGAAACTCTGGTCGAGCTTGGGCCAGCCGCCCACCGTATATGCGCCGGTCGCGAAGATCACCTTATCGGCCAGCACGCCGCCCTTGGCCGTGACGACGCGCCATTTGCCGGCCTCCGGCTTGACCTCGGTGACCGCTGAGCCGGTATGCAGGCGTCCGCCCTCCTGGATGACCGCGCGGGCCAGTCCACGCGCATAACCGAGGGGATTAAGATGGCCAGCCTCTTCATGCACCCAGCCGCCGTGAAAGCGCCCGCTGCCCGTGATCGCCTCCATTTCGGCGCGATCGACGAAGCGGGTACGGGCCCCGACGGCGTTGTAGTCGTCCGCCTTGCGCCTGAGTGTCTCGACGGCCGATGGATAGGCGGCAGCCTGGACGAACCCGTTGCGCACCCATTCGCACTGTATCTGGTAGCGCTCGATCATGTCGGCGACACGATCGGCGGCCCGGGTCTGGCGCTGGATCAGCCGTTCGGCCCAGGGTTCGCCGATAAGCTTGCGCAATTGCGGCAGGCTGAAATGGATAAAGGTCGGCGTGCAGTGGCCGGCATTGCGTCCGGAGCCGCCGAAACCGGCCTGCTCGGCTTCGAGGATCACAACCTTGATGCCGGCGCGGGCGAGTTCGAGCGCCGTGGTCATGCCGGTGTAGCCCGCGCCAACGACGCAGACATCGGCCTGAACCGTCTCGTCCAGCGGACGCGTCGATGGTGCTTCACCTGCCGTGGCGTACCAAAGCGTCGCATCGAACGGCGAGAAATTCGCCACCTGCGTCCCCCTCAACTGAGATCGCTGCGGGCATCGAGCGCGTCGCGCAGGCCGTCCCCGATAAAATTGAAGCTGGTGACCGCGAGCGTGATGGCGATGCCGGGAACGATCGCCAGCCACGGCGCACTGCCCAGATATTGCTGGGCGCCATTCAGCATGTTGCCCCAGCTCGGCAGCGGCGGCTGGATGCCGTAGCCAAGGAAGCTGACATAGGCTTCGAGCAGGATTGCCCGGGCCACCGTCAGCGTCGCAGCGACGATGATCGGGCCGATGGCGTTGGGCAATAGTTCGCGGAACATGATCCAGCGGTTGGAGAGGCCGAGCATGTGGGCGGCAAGAATGAAGTCGCGTTCGCGCAACGAGCGCACTTCCGTCGAAACGATCCGCGCCACCTCCATCCAGGTCGTCACCGCGATGATGACGGTGATCATCAGCGGGTCGGGTCGGATGAAGGCCGCGAGTGCCAGCAGCAGGAAGATGCTCGGAAATGAGAGGAAGGCGTCGGTGAAGCGCATCAGCGCGGCGTCGACGCGGCCGCCATAGTAGCCGGACAAGACGCCGATGACCGTGCCGATGACGATGCTGATGAGCATGGCGCAGAACCCGACCAGCAAGGAGATGCGCCCGGCATGGAACAGGCGGGCGGCCACATCGCGGCCAAGCGGGTCAGTCCCGAAAATATGTCCGCCGGTCATTGGCGGCGCGAAGCGGGCGCGCAGGTCGATAAAGAGCTGGTCATAGGGCAGCAGGTAGGGTCCGAGCACGCAGGCGATGGTCAGCACCGCGATCATGACGACGCCGAACATCGCCAGCCGATGGCGGCGGAAGCGGCGCGCGGTGCGGCTGCGCCACCAATTCTCGGGAGGCAGGTCGAGGTTGGCTGGGGTGACGGTGGACATCATCGGTATCCTCACGCCAGCCGGATGCGCGGGTCGACGAAGGCGCTGATTAGATCGGCCAGCAGATTGCCGATCAGCACCAGCACGGCCGAGAACATCAGCAGCCCCATTACGACCGGATAGTCGTTGTAGCCGAGGCTGTCCAGAAACAGCCGGCCCATGCCAGGCCAGGTAAACACGGTCTCGGTGACGAGAGCCCCACCAAGCAGCGCCGGCACCTGCAGCCCCGCTAGCGTGATCATCGGAAGCAGGGCATTGCCTACGACGTGTTTGAACAGCACGCGCCGCGGCGACAGGCCCTTGGCCCGCGCGGTCTTGATGAAATCCTGATTGATCACGTCCAGCGTCGCGGTGCGCATGTAGCGGCTCCAGATCGCGACATCGACCAGCGCGAGCACCGATGCCGGCAACACGAGGTGCCAGAGCACGTCCCCCACGGACCCGCTGCCGATCGTGTACATGTTGCCGGCCGGAAACCAGCCGAGATTGAGCGAGAAGACGTAGATGGCAATGAGGCCGAACCAGAAGGTAGGCACCGACAGCGCAATCATGGCGCCGACAGTCGCGGCGTAGTCGAAGATGGAATAGCGCCGGATCGCGCCCATGATGCCGATCCATACGCCGAGCGTCATGGCGATCGCCGTTGCGCTTCCCATGAGCAGCAGCGTCGCCGGCAGATGATCGAGGATCACCGTCAGGACGGGTCGATTGTCGCGGAAGGATGCGCCCCAGTCACCTTGCAGCAGATGCCACAGCCAATCGGCATATTGCACGATGATTGGACGGTTGAGCCCCATCTGCTCGGCGATGCGGTCGAGATCCTGCTTGCTGATGCCGGGCGTCAGGGCGAATTGCGACATCGGCCCACCCGGGGCAAGCAGCAGCACGAAGTAGCCGATGATCGACACGAGGAACAGCAGCAGCAGGCTTTGCCCGATCCGCCCGACGATATAGCGTAGCATGGTGATCGCCCGATATTGGGGCCAGGTCGGGCGCAGCCGCCCGATCTGGCTTGGTTGGCGTCAGGCTTCCCAGTACCAGGTGCCGATGTTCCAGGTGTCGATGCGGTTGTTGACGTTGGGGGTGAAGCCCGTCAGTCCCTTCTTGCGCCCACGCACCGTGGTGTACTGGAACAGAGGCAGCAGCGGCAGATCATTGCGCACCACTTCCTGCAGCTTCAGGTAGGAGGCCTTGCGCTCGTCGGGCACCAGAGAGTTCCCGCCTTCCTGCAGCAGCTTGTCGACCTCGGGGCTGTGGTATTGCCAGGTGTTCTGCCCGGCGCCGCCCGTCGCCACACTCGACGTCGATGCGAAGTAATCCGAGGTGTCGGGATCGGGGCCGGTCAGGAAGTCGATGCCGACGATGACGCTGTCGAACTGCGACGTCATCCAATAGTCGCCCCACATGACTGCCGGCGGCAGGTTCGAGATGGTCATCTCGACTCCGATGTCCTTGAACGACTGCTGTATGAACTGCTGCGCTTGCTCACGGATGTGGTTGCCCGCCGTGGTCGAGCAGGTGAAGGCGAGCTTGACCCCGTCCTTCGCCCGCACGCCGTCGCCGCCGGCGAGCCAGCCGGCTCCATCCAGCACCGCCTTGGCCTTCTCCAGGCTGAACTCGTGCTTGGGCAGATCCGGATTGTAGTAGAACGACTGCTGCGGCATGTAGGTTTCGGTTGGCGTGGGCAGACCGTAATAGAGCGCGTCGATGATCGCTTGTTTGTCGATCGCGTGGTAGAGCGCCGAGCGCACCGCGGGATCCTTGAATTGCGGCTTGCCCATGTTGAGCGTGAAGCTTTCAACGGTGCTGCCCGCGACGAGTTGGACCTCGCGATCGGCGAGGCCCTTGGCTTCTTCATAGTGGTCCGGCGTGATCCACTGCAGGCCGGTGATGTCGATGTCGCCGGACTTGAACTGCGTGTAGAGCACATTGAGGTCCGGGATGTACTTGATGATGACGCGCTCCAGATAGGGACCCTCACCAAAGTAGTCTGCGTTGGCGAGGAGCTCGATGTGATCGCCCGCTACCCGCTTGCCCCATTTGAACGCGCCGGTACCGATCGGCGCATTGTTGAAGGGCGCGGTGTTCTTGTCAGCCGCCTCGCCAAGCGCATGCTTTGGAACGATGAAGGTCGATGCGAGGATCGAAGGATAGGGCGCGTAGGTCTTTTCCATCCGCCAGGTGATCTCGGTCGGCGAGACGACCTTGATGTCACGCACGAGGTCGTGGCCGGCGCGGCGCCAGCTGCGGAAATCGGGCTCGACCATCAGGTCCAGCGTGAACTTGACGTCCTCGGCGGTGAACGGTTGCCCGTCGTGCCATTTGACGCCGTCGCGTAGCTTGATCTTCCAGTTGAGGCCGTCGGCGGAAATACCGCCATTTTCGACAGTCGGCACCTCGGCCGCCAGGGCAGGCGTGAACTTGCCATCCGGGTCGACGTTGAACAGCGGATCGAAAATGGCGAAATGTACGCCCTCGTCGACTTCGATATGCAGCAGGTGCGGATTGAACACCGTCGGCTCCTGCGAGAACCCGACGATGAACTGGCCCGTCGGCTTGTCGGGTGCGGCCGCCAGCGCGGAGCCGCGACCGATGAGCGCCGGCACAGCGAGGCTGGCGCCGGTGGCGGCCATCAGGCCGAGTGCTTTGCGCCGGCTAATTTCCGGAAACAATGTGGTCTTGTCGGTGGCCATGTCATTCTCCTCTGTAGTTACGCGGTTGCGTTGCTCATTATCAATCCGCCCTTCTGCCGGAGCGGCCTGGTTCAACTAGAATCCGGTGATCAGCTCGATCTTCGATCCGTCGCTGAAGCGCGAAAAGCGGAAAGCGCCGGGGTCGACGATGGGCGTGCGGTTGGTGACGATGTCGGCCATGAGCCTGCCGGCAGCCGGGCCGATGCCGAAACCGTGACCGGAAAAGCCGGTTGCGATGTGGAAGCCTGGAGTGCTGTCGATGGCCGAGATCACCGGGACGGCGTCCGGGGTGACGTCGATGTAGCCGGCCCAGCGCTGCGCGATCTCAGCCTTTGCGAACGCCGGGAAAGCCTGGGTGAGTTCGACCAGCGCAGCATCGGAAAGTTTCTTGGACGGCTGGGGGTCGAGCACGCGGTTGTATTCGAAGGGGCTTGCCTCATCGAGCGACCAGCGGCTGGGGATCCGCGCTTCATCGAAGAAGCGGCCGCCGAGCCGAAACCGCAGCGAGTGCCATTCGGCGCGCAGGGCGGGTATGAAGTCGGCGGCGAAGCGGAAACTCTTCGGCACGATGTCGACGACGTTCTCGTGCCCGGAAGCGATGGTATAGCCGCCATCCCTGCGCTTGCGAACCGCGAAGCTTTTCGCCCAGATCGCCTGATCCGGCCCGCCTTCGAGAGGCTTGGTGCGGATCACCGAATTCATCACCTTGAGCTGCGGCAGGCGCAGACCGTGATTGCCGGAGAACAGGCTCGACCAGGCCCCGCCGGCCAGCACCACCGCGGCGCAGGCGATCGGCCCGCGTTCCGTGACCACGCCTGAAACCTTGCCGGCACTGGTTTCGATGCCGCGCACCGCGCATTCGGTCAGCACCGTCGCGCCATTGCGCCGTGCCGCCTCGGCTATCGCCGGAGCTGCCTTCTGCGGCTCGGCGCGGCCGTCGACCGGTGTATAGAGCGCGCCTTTGATGTCTAACCGCGAGTCGGGAAACATCGCCTTGAATTCGGCGCCGCTCAGCATGCGCGATTCCAGTTGGTACGGTTCGAGGTTGCGGTTCCAGCGCTCGTGTTCGGCAAAATCGCGATCCGTTTCGCAGGTGAAGATGATGCCGGCGCGCGTGTACCCGGTATGCGCTTCGACGCGCTTGTCGAGGTTGCTCCAAAGACGCAACGCTTCCGCCATCAGCGGCACCTCACGCGGATCGCGCCGCGAAATGCGCACCCATCCCCAATTGCGGCTCGACTGCTCGTGGCCAATGCCACCCTTCTCGCACAGCGCCACGCTCAGGCCACGCTCGGCGAGTTCAAGCGCGGTCGAACTGCCGATGATGCCACCACCGATAACGACAACGTCGACTTTTTCGGGCAATTCGGCATCGCCATGAACGGGAACGACATAGGGACCTGGCATGTCAGTAGAATTCTTCCAGTTGGCAATTCAGGGTGAACTCGGCGACGCTCGCTTCATTGGGCAGATCGACGAGCATGGCGATGATGCGAGCAAGATCGGCCGGGTCGGTCATGTCAGCCGGGGCGCGCGCCTCGAGCGCGCGGGCCATGTCGGTGTCGACCAGGCCAGGACAGACCGCGGTGGCACGGATGCCGACATCGAAGCCGGCGTGGCGAATGCCATGGGCAAGCGCAACAGCCGCGAATTTCGTCATCGAATAGAGGCCGGAGCCCGCGTGCTTGACCCTTTTGCCCGAAAGCGAGCCGAGGATGATCACCCTGCCGCGCCCGCTCGCCGTAAGCGCGTTCCACGCCGCCTTGGCCAGCCGGCGCGGCGCCTTGCAATTGATCTCGAGAAGCCGGTTCAGTTCGTCGTCATCGGCCTCGATGACCGTACTGGTGCTGCAAATGCCCGCACTAGCGACAATGGCGTCGATCCGCCCGAAACGTGCCGTCGCCGCCGTCACCCATCCGGTCTCGAGGTCGGCGCCGGCAGCGTCGTAGGCATGGATGTGGACCGAGGCGGGATCGGCCCATTCGGGCAGCCGGGGGTCGCGCATGCCGAGCGAGAGCCGCCAGCCCTGCCGTGCGAGCTCCCGCGCTGTCGCCGCGCCGATGCCGCGGCTCGCTCCGGAGACCAGCGCGACCCGGTTCCGTGTCACGGCAGGCCCACGATACGCCGATAGGCGCGCTTGAGGATGTCCATCAGCTGCTGCTGTTCCTCGGCGGAGATGAATTTGAAGAAGTCCCTGGACTGTTCCGTCACCAGCGGGCGGATTCGTGCGGCGAGCGCGGCGCCCTTCTCGGTGATGTAGAGTTCCTGCGCGCGGCTGTCGGTCGAGGACTGCCGCCGCGTGATCAGGCCATGATCTTCCATCTGCTCCATCAGCCGGCCGGTGGCGGAGCGATCGCGCAGGATCAGTTGGGCAATGATCGAGGGACGGATGCCGGGATGGCTGTCGACCAGCAGCAATGTGGTGATCTTGCCGGTGCCCTTGGCCACGTCGAGGCCTTCGAGCTTGTCATCGAGGTCGCGCGACACCGCGATGTTCATGGTGCGGATATAAAAGCTCAGCGTGTCCTCGAGCACGTCCAGCGTGACTTCGGTGATCGACGTCGGCGGCGTTTTCGACCGTGCGTTCACGCGTACTTCCGCTCCGCTTCCACGGCTTCGCCGATCGCGGAGCGCAACAGACGCTCCCCAACCCGGCAGGAACCGGTCGTCAGGACATTTCCAAGTTAGAACGTAATCAAATGCCAGATAGTGGACATTTGCAACTATATTTCGCGGCTAAGCGGAAAGATCCTGTAGTCGGCTCCTTTTGCGATGCCGCTGGCCTCAGGCTGCGCTCTCCCAGTCCGCGCCAGGAATGGCCGCCACGAGCCGTTTGGTGTAGTCGTTCTGGGGATCGCGGAATACCTGTACCGGGGTTCCGGACTCGACCACGCGGCCCTTATACATGACCGCGATTTCGTCGCAGATCTGGCTCGCGATGCGCAGATCGTGGGTGATGAACATCATCGCCACATTGGTGTCGCGCTGGATCTCGGTGAGCAGCTGCACGATCTGCGCCTGGATGGAGACGTCGAGCGCCGAGACCGCCTCGTCGGCCACCAGCAGCAACGGGTCGAACATCAGGGCGCGCGCGATGCCGATGCGCTGCCGCTGCCCGCCGGAAAATTCGTGCGGAAAGCGGTCATAGGCGCCGCGGTCGAGCCGCACCGTCCCGAGGAGGCGCAGCGCCTTGCTGCGCGCCTCCGCCGCCGCCATGCCATGCGCGACGGGACCGACAGTCAGGATCCGGCCCACGGTGTGGCGCGGGTTGAGCGAGGCGAACGGATCCTGGAATATCATCTGGATCAACGGACGCATCGGGCGGAACGCGGCGGCCGACATTGCCGCGATGTCACGTCCGTCGAACATAATGCGTCCGCTGTCGGGCTCCGCGAGCTTGAGCAGGACCCTTCCTAGCGACGACTTTCCGGAGCCGGATTCGCCGACGATGCCCAGCGTCTGGCCTTTGCGGATCGAGAAGCTGACATCATTGACCGCATGCACGATGCGCGCCTTGGTGAAGAAACTTCCCTGCCCGCCATAGATTTTGTTGAGCTTGTCTACCTCGATCACCACCGGCTGTGCCGCGTGTTTCTCGCGCTCTAGCGAGCGCACGCGCGGCACGGCCGCAATCAACCGTTGCGTATAGGGATGACTGGGACGGTTGAGCACGTCGGCGGTCAGGCCCTGTTCGACCAGCTTGCCCTTCTCCATGACGACGACGCGGTCGGCGATCTCGGAGACGACGCCGAAATCATGGGTGATGAACATCACGCTCATGCCCTTGCGTCGTTGGATCTTGCGGATCAATTCGAGGATCTGCGCCTGCGTCGTCACATCCAATGCCGTTGTCGGCTCGTCGGCAATCAGCACATCGGGATCGAGCGCCAGCGCCATCGCGATCATCACGCGCTGTCGCTGTCCGCCGGAAAGGCGGAACGGATATTGGTGTTGCATCAGCGGCGGTTCGGGCAGGCCAACCTCTTCCAGCAATTCCAGCACCCGGAGCGCGCGGCTGTCGCGGTCGCCGACATTGTGCGCGCGCATGACCTCGACAATCTGGGCGCCGACCGTCATCAAAGGATTGAGCGCGGAGAGCGGATCCTGGAAGATGATCGATACCGCGCGGCCGCGAAGCCCGCGCAGCGTCGTTTCGTTGGCGCCGGTGATCTCCTGGCCCTTGAACAGGATCTTGCCCGACGTGACGCGGATGGTCGAGGGCAATAGTCCCATCACCGCGTTCGCCGTCACCGACTTGCCGGAACCGGATTCGCCGATAATGCAAAGAATCTCGCCAGCGTGCAGTTTAAACGATACGTCTTCGACCGCGAACGCTCGCTCCATGTTGCTCGGCAGGCTCACCGTCAATCGTTCGACAGCCAGCAGAGGCTCGCCGCCGCGTTGGGCACCCTTCGTGCTGTTCGCCATGTCGGCACTCCCTTCGCACCAGGTCGGCGGCTGCAAGCAAACGACGTCAGCACGAGCGTAGCGGAGATAGTGGATAACGACAACTATCTCGGTTGTGCTCGGACGCAAAGAGGAGTTGGCCGCCTTTCGACGGCTGGATGATCAGGCACGCCGGCTGGAGCGAACCTCGGATAATCCGTCTTTCCATGCATTCGTCGCTAGCGAACGCGCCGCATCGGCCTCGTATGGCCGTCGATCAGTGTTTAGTTGGCAGACGGATTCTACGACAGAGCATCACGCAAACTGCAGCCGTGCGCCTTGAGACTGACGCCAAAGAATTCCAGTTCAAACTTGTTCATCGGAATGCCTCCGGGATTGGTGGAAGGCATTATCCGCCATTGTGCCCCCTTCCCCGTAATGCGCCCGGTTTTCGCCCAAACGCGCCGGACGAGTACAACGACAGTACAACTTAGAGGAACTGGTTCCACTAAGCTGTATACGTTGCTTTTCGCGACGCCGGCCTCTGTGAGATGTGACTCATTTCATTCTAATTTTCAAAGCATAACCATCAATGTCATTCAACACCGCTTTTCTGCTCATGGCCCAATACAATGGTAAGGCCATCATTCCGCTGGATCAGGTCCGGCGCGATTTCTTTTCGCACCTGACGCTCCCGAACTTTCTCCGCAAACTCAGTTCAGGCGACATCGCCTTGCCGCTCATGCGAATAGAAACAAATCAGAAATGTGCCATGGGTATCCATTTGCAGGATTTGGCAGACTACCTTGATAAGCGCAGACCGGTGGCCCAGAGGGAGTTTTCCCAGATGAGCGGTTGGAAAATGCAGATGTAGCGCTGAGGAAGCGTCCGCTTCGCGCCCGATGTCGGCCATTGGGCTAGTGTCTGCCACATCCCGAAAGCGGTCACCGGAGACCGAGCTGTAAGTCTCCTTCCGCGCCGTTAGTAGCCGGAGAGCTCCTCGCTGCGTACATCCCCATCGTTGACGCCCAACCCGCTGAGCATCTCGTGCATGGCTCCGACCATCGCCGGCGATCCCGCAAGGTAGTAGATAGGCGCGAGCATGTCGGGCAGATGCCGCCGCATCAACGCGGCATTGATCGCTCCAGTCTGCCCATCCCAGGGTTGAGCCACTTCACTCGCCGCTGTCATCGTGGCGACAACGTTGAAGTTAGGGTTGGTCTTCTGCAGCCATTGCAGTTCCCCGAGAAAGGCTGCGTTCTCCGGCCGGCGGTTCGAATAAAATAGCGTGATGCGGTGGGGCAGCCTTGCCGCGGCGGCATAGCGAGCCATGGCCAGAAACGGCGTGATGCCGATGCCGCCAGCAAGGAACACCGCCGGTCGCATCGGATCGTCGTGCAGGGTCAAGTCGCCATTTGGATCAGTCATGCGCACCCCGCCGCCCATGGGGAGCGACGCCAGGGAACGCTTGAATGCCGTATCGCGGAGGCGCGTTGCGACCATCAACTCCGGCTCCTCTGGCCCGCTGGCCAGCGTGAGGTGGCGGGAGCTACCCTTGCTGTCCGTCTCGGACGGGTTGAGCAGCGTGAGCGATATCGACTGGCCGGCCAGATGACGGAAACCGGCCGGCTTGGCGAAGCGAAACGCCATGGTGCCGTCGGCAACCATGTCGCGACCAACCAATTGCACTTCATGCGTAACGCTCTGGCGATTGAGCCTGCCTGATAGCTTGAGACCGTCGCGCATGTTGAGACTGAGCAGCGCGATGTTCGTCGCCCCCGCGATCATCTCGAGCGTTTGCACAGCGTAGAACATGGTGTCGAATTCTGCCGCGTGCGCCTTGGCCGCGAGGAACAACGCGGAGGGGATAAGCACCAGGATGCCGTTTGCCGCAATCACCGGCATGCGCCTGAGCTTCGCGCCGACAACACCGGCCCGCCGTCCGCCGGAAAGGGCAAGGCCCGAGCCGCCTGCTGCAGCGATGGCAGGGACCAGCAGCAGGAAGCCCCATGGTATGGCCGTCTTGACGGCGATGATGGTGCCGTCGGAGGCGAATAGTTCAGCGAGCACGGTCGAGAACCAGAAGGTCAGGATCGTTAGGAGCGCGATCGTGCCTGCGACGGGATGAATGAGCTTGGTCATGGTTTCTGTGTCTTCACCGGCTGATGGCGAGCACGCCCAGCACCGAGGCGGCGGCGGCAAGCCCGATGCGGACGTAGTGAATCATGATCCAGGTGTTGAGCCGGTCAGGAACCTGGTCGAGGGGCAGGGCTTTGGCCGCGAACTGAGCGTTGGTTGGCACGAACCAGATCATTGTGAGCGCCAGGACGCCCGCGATGCAGGCGGCCGATCCGATCCAGAGCATACGCGGCCCAACGTCGCCCCAGCCGAGCCAGAGGGAGCCGATCAGGCCGACGAGGGTCGGAACGACGACAATAGGAATCGCCCCGGAAATGAACCCGTTGTTCTGGCTGAACCAGTCGAGGAACTCGGCTGCGGGGAGGCTCTTCCAGTAGCCGCCGAGCGTCACACCAATAGTCAGCATGACTCCGGCGAACATGGCCGAACCCGTGACGGCGAGTATGTTGAACAGGAGTCGCATCGGACTCTCTCCTCTTGGCTTGATTTCGATTGTGATGACTTCGGGCTGCAGGCGTCGCGTTTATGCGACGCAGATGCCGGGCACCGCCACCTTCTGGAACAAGTGCGGAGAGGCAACCTCCGACGACGGATAGGCTCCCAGTTTCGCTCTGAATTCGGGATGCGTGAACGCGGCCCGGAAGGCGGCCGTCGATTCCCAGACTGCGTAGTTCAGGTAGGTCGGGTTTTCGCCGATGGCGCGGTGGAGCTGGATGGAAATGAGGCCCGGCTGGGTCTTCATGAAGGACGCATCGTCCTCCCACGCTTGAAGAAACACCGCTTCGTCGGCCGGATCGAGCGTGAACAGATTGATGAGCACGATGGCCTTGGCATCGATTCCGATCTGACGGTCGATGGGAAAGGCAGGATCGAGGGGGCGCATGGTGGGCATGAAGGTCTCCTGAAGGTGAATTGCCACCGAAGCGGCGATTTGACATCATTATGTCGACTGGGTACCATCGACACATAATGAATTGACATCATCATGTCAATAGCATCATATGGTGACAAATGAACAAACCACAGCGCGCCTCAGCCGGAGATGCCTTGACCGATCTCATTCTGACGATGTTCCGGGTGAACAACCTGACCCTTGCCTGGGGCGACCGGCTCGTGGCGCCTCTAGGGCTGACGAGTGCCCGTTGGCAGATCCTGGGGGCCGTCGTGGCGGCGGAACGGCCACAGCCGGTCGCCTGGCTTGCGCGCGATCTCGGCGCCAATCGCCAGAACGTTCAGCGCATCGTCAACGATCTGACCAAGGAAGAGTTGGTGGCATTCGAGCCAAACCCGCATCATCGCCGTGCGCAACTCGTGACGCTGACCGACAAGGGACGGCAGACCTATGATGCGGCCATTCGCTTGTACACGCCGCGGGTCGAGGCGCTCGCGGAAGGGCTTGCCGTAAAAGACATCGAAGCGGCCCGCAGCGTGATGACGATGCTGCGGCAGAAACTTGAGGGCGATGAAAATACTCATGTGTAAGCCTCGCCCAGCGAACGGTGGTGTGCGTAGGGCGGGTTGTGATCGCTAACCGACCAGCGTCTGGTCCGCAGGGCCGGCCCGACATTGGCCATTGGCTTGAATGTCCGCTACTCGCCTTCTGGAAGCAAGAAGCAGCCAGTCTGCTGCCGGCCCCTGAGCGGACATCGCACTTTCTTGTCAACCCTATCTTCCCAAACGGACCGCTTGGGGTGTCGGTCATTCTGGTAGGCGGCAGCGAGCGCACGTAGGCAAGGAAGACCCTGTGGGCGTAAGCGGAAACGGGAGATACTTAGGCGCCCCTGCACCAGCATTCCGGCTCGAAAACTCACACCCTGAAGTTCACAAATCCTGCACTAATCACGCAACTCTGAAACGCGACCCATTTTGTGCCCAAGCGCTGCTGACGAGTACGACAGCAGTACAACTTCGAGGAGGTGACGCCCCTTAAGTTGCTGAATAGACGTTGCTTTTCGCGATGTCCGTCCAATCCATCATCGGCGCAATAGCCAGTCTATGTGCTTGATACGTCATCGTTTTTGTTTAACTTTAAATCGTTAGCTTGTGTCAAGTACACACGAGCGTGCGCCACGATACTGCGCTTTTCGCCAAACCTTCGGTGAACTCATCAAGCTCCATATCGATGACATGTGCGAGGTTGGCAAGGCCTGCCAGACCCGCGCGCCGCGTTGCGATCAACTGTCCGTCGGCGACAGGTGAAGAGCGGCCCGCAGGCCGGCATCACGGCCGGACCGCCGGCGTCTCGACCCGCAAGCCACGGGCCCGCTCCATCAGATGGAGCTCAAGGTCAACGAGTTCCGGTGCGCCAAAGGCGAAGGGCTCCGCCCTGACCCCGATCATGCAGTTGCGCAGGCGCCGCTGCAGCGAACCGACCGTCTGCCACTCCAGCCGGTAGAGCGGATAGCCGGTCGGATGCGCCTGCGGCATGACACTGCCGCCGAGCCGTTTGCCCCAATTGTCGTCGTGGCAGGAGGCGCAGGAAAGATCGAGCTGGCCGATACGGCTCTGGAACAGACGCCGACCGTTGTCGCGAAACGGCGCCAGCCGGGCGTCGATCGCCGGTGTGATTGGCATGCCGCGCGACTGATGCGTCACATAGGCCGTCAGGGCGAGCAACGCGTCAGATTCCGGCGTCAGCGGCTCGGCCTGCTGCCGCTCCCCGCGGCAGGAATTGATGCGCCCGGCAAGGTCGATCGGCCGTCCCGTCGCCTCGTCAAAGGCCGGGTAGCGCGTGGCAACGCCGCGCATAGTCTGACTGGCATCGCCATGGCAGCCGGCGCAGGCGACATCCGCCCTACCCTCCGACTGCTGCCAGAGCTGCTCGCCCTGCAGCACCCACAGCATACCGGGGTTGCTCATGTCGTCGGCTTGCAGCGCCTGCGTCTCCGGCGTCATGAAGTCGAAGCCGGAGCGCTTTGCGCTGCCTTCGATGCCGGCAGCGATAGCCATGCTGCAGACGACCGCCGCGATGATCCCCACCAGGCCCCAGAGGGCACGCATCAGCCCACCGTGATTTCGGCCGATGCCGTTTGAGTCTTTCCGGCATCGTCCGTCCAGGTGAAGTCGATCGTGCCGCTCGTCGTGGCGACGAGCGTGAAGGCGATGAACGGATTGGCCGATACCGCTGGAAAGAGATCGGCCGAAAACACCTCCTCGCCGTTGTAGGTACAGGCAAAACGGCGGATGATGTCGCGTGGGATGTTGATGCCGTTTGGGCCGACACGGTAGCCGGTCTCCATCGGATGCGCGATCATCGCTCGGATCTCGACGACCTCGCCCTGCCTGGCCGCTTTCGGCACGTTGACGAGTGCGCGCGCCATTATGAGAGATCCTCGATACAAGCGGCCAGCGTGACGATCGCGCTTGCACGGCTTGACCAGAAGCTGCCGTCGCTCATCTCAGCGACCGCGACCACCACCTGGGAGGTCGCGAGCCGGATCCTCGTCGAGACGGTGGCGCGGCCCGAGCGCGGCCCGAGACGGAAAACCGCGACATTCGCCTCCGGGTTCTTCTCGTTGAAGACCGCGATGCGCCGGACATGATCGTCCGCGGTCATCGGGCTCTCGGCGGCGACCGTGATCCCGACCGCATTGCCGTTTTCGACCAAAGGCGGCAGGTCGAGCCGGACGCGGCCGTCGAGAACGTCGGCTCCCCCGGTGAAGGTACGGATCGCTTCATCGAGGCTCGGACGGGCAACGGCCCAGCGCGGCAGGCTGATCACCAGAAGGCCGGTCATGCCGGCCCGAAGAAACTGCCGCCGTCCGACCAAGCCGTGAACTCGAAGCGGGTCTTCGCGCATAATCACCCCTTCAGCGTCGTGAGATAGGCGACGATATCCTCGATGTCGGCGCCGGTCAGGATCGGCTTGCTGCGCCAGGCGGTGGCGACGCGCCGGCCTTCCTCTTCCGCGATCCGGTAGTAGGAAGGCATGATCGTATTCGGCACGAGCCGTTTCATGTCGACCACGCGCAGCCGGATCTGGCCTTCCAAAAGCCTTGCCCCGACGCCGGTCAGGTCGGGCGCCAGCGTGCCGTGCAGATGCGCATCGGGGAACGGCCCGCTGTGGCAGAGCGTGCAGAGGCTGCGCTGCCGGTCCGAGATCAGCGCGGCGCCGCGCGCCGGATCACCCTTGCCGCCGACCAGAGGCTCCATGATCGCATCGCCGGTCACGACGTAAGATCCCGCCTCCTCGCAGGCACCAGACGAGGCCGCAAGCAGCAATCCCGCAACAGCGAGGCAAGCCGTCCTCATCATCCGAACACCTCGCTGGTGATCGTCCGGAACCAGTCCTCCGCATAGGCCGCTTCCAGTTCGCGGACAGAGGACGGCGCTTCAAGCGGGCTGGTGCCGCCCGCACCCTCCACCTCGGCAAGCAGGCCGTCGCGCGGCTGGTAGACGCCTGCGATCGAAATGCCGTAGCCGGGCGCGATCAGGCTGTAGCAGGTGTTGATGAGCTTCGGCTGCGCCGGCTGCCGCTCCCTGACCAGCGCGGCGACCGCCGCAGCGCAGGCTTTTGCCTGGGCGTTGGCGCTGAAGGCGGATTTCGGCATCGCCCCACCGATCGCCGCGTCACCGACGACGTGGATCGCCGGCTGCAGGCGGGACTCGAAGGTGACCGGGTCGATCGGACACCAGCCCGTCTGATCCGCGACGCCGGCCGACTGCGCGATCCTGCCCGCCCGCTGCGGCGGGATCACGTTGGCGATATCGGCCTTGTGGCTGCCGAACTCGGTCACCAGCGTCCTTGTCGCCGGGTCGACTTCCGTCACCCTGCCGCCCGAGGACAGCGGCACCCATTCAATCAGGCCGGGATAGAGCTCTCGCCAGGCGGCTTCGAACAGCCGCTGCTTCGAAAAGGCGTCCTTGGCGTCGAGGATGATCAGCTTCGAGCGTGGCTTGCTGGTCTTGAGGTAATGCGCGATCAGGCTTGCTCGCTCGTAGGGACCGGGCGGGCAGCGGAACGGATTGGCTGGCGCGGAGAGAATGACCACCCCACCGTCCGGCATCGCCGCGAGCTGGTCGCGCAGCAGCAACGTCTGCGGCCCCGCCTTCCAGGCATGCGGCATGATCTCCGCCGCCGCCTCGTCGTAGCCCGGCAACGCGTCGAAGCGCAGGTCTACGCCGGGCGCCAGCACCAGCCTGACGTAGCCGATGTCAGTTCCGTCATCCAGCCGAACGCGCCGGCGCTCGGCATCGACGGCGACAGCGCGCTTGCGGATGAACCCGATGTCGCCGAACCGGTCATAGCCGAAGGTCTGCGCATCGATACCGCGCAGCCCTGCAAGCACGGCATTGCTGAACGGGCAGGCCAGATAGGCTGTCTCCGGCTCGATCAGCGTCACGGCAAGGTCGCGATCCAGCTGCTTCAGTGCGCGGGCGCAGCTTGCCCCGGCAAAGCCGCCGCCGACCACGACCACGCTGGGCTGCGCCTGTGCGCGTACCTGCGGCGCGGCAAGGACGGCCGCGGCGACGCTGGCCGCCGCGCCGCCGATCAAGGCCCTACGGCTGGGCATGGCGTGCCGCCTCCGGTTTGGCGAGCCATTCGGCGATGGCACGCGTCTCTTCCTCGGTATATCCCCTGGCGATGCGGTCCATGACCGTCGCCTCGCGCTCGCCAGAACGGAAGGCTTGCATCTGGGCGACGATGTCGTCGGCCGCGTGGCCGTCGAGCGACGGGATGGCTGAGCCAAGCGCCGCCGGCCCGTGACAGCCGGTGCACGCCGCCGCACCAGGCGCTGCGCCGGCCCATGTCGGCGCGCTGGCCGCGAGCGCCGCAACCAGGACGGGCGCGAACGATCGTCCGCGCCTGTTTTTTGGGCGCATCATGTCATGCGAGGTCATGGTTTTTCAGCGGCAGCGTGCGGATGCGCTTTCCGGTGGCGGCGAAGATCGCATTGAGGACGGCCGGCGCGGCGACCGCGATGGTCGGTTCGCCAACGCCGCCCCAGAAGCCGCCTGACGGCAGGATGATCGTCTCCACATCAGGCATTTCAGCCATGCGCATGACCTCGTAACTGTCGAAGTTCTCCTGTTCCATGCGGCCGCCATTGACGGTGCACTCGCCGTAGATGCAGGCGGAAAGCCCATAGACGAACGAGCCCTCGACCTGCCGCTCCACTTGTGCGGGGTTGACGACATGACCCGGATCGGTGGCCGCCACGATGCGATGGATCCTGAGCTGCCCATCGGTGACCGAAACCTCCGCTGCCGCCGCCACATAACTGCCGAAGCCCATGATCTGCGCCAGGCCGCGGTGAACGCCGGCCGCGGGCGGGGTGTCCCACCCGATCCGTTCGGCAACCGCCTCCAGCACGGCGAGGTGCTTCGGATGCTTGGCCATCAGCTTGCGGCGGAAGGCGAGCGGGTCGACGCCGGCCGCATGGGCGAGTTCGTCCATGAAACACTCGACGTAGAGCGCATTCTGGTTGAGGTTCACGCCACGCCAGAAGCCCGGCGGGATCGGCGGGTTGCGCATGGCATGGTCGATCCGCAGATTGTCCACCGTGTAGCCCAGTGTGCCTTCCGTGCCACTGAGGACGAGGCCCTGGAAGACGACCGGGTCCATGCCGTTCTGCATGCCTTCCGGCCGCACCGCCGCAAGGATCGACTGGCCGGATATACGCATGTGCAGAGCGGTCAGGTTGCCGTCCGCGTCGAGCGCGCCCGTCAGTCGGCACCGCGTCGTCGGATGATAGGCGCCGTGCAGCATGTCCTCTTCACGCGACCAGATGAGCTTTACGGGTGCTCCCGGCACCTGTTTGGCAATGCTGACCGCTTGACGCACATAGTCCTGGAAGTTGCCGCGCCGGCCGAAGCCGCCGCCGAGATGGATCTTGTGCACCTCGCATTGCTGCACCGGCAGACCGGCGGCCTCGGCCGCTGCGGCAAGGCTCGCCTCGCCATTCTGGGTCGGCACCCAAACCTCGCAGCGCTCCGGCGTGTAGAGCGCCGTCGCGTTCATCGGCTCCATGGTTGCGTGGTTCTGATAGGGGTAGGCATAAGTCGCCGTGACCGTTCGGCCGCCAGCGGACAGGGCGGCTCCAGCGTCACCTTGCTCGGCGCCAATGAAGGCGTCATTTGCGCCGAGGCCTTCTTCGAGCATCGCCGCGATCGAGGCGCTGGTGACCTGCCGGTTGGGACCTTCGTCCCAGACGACCGGCAAGGCATCGAGAGCGGTCTTCGCCCGCCACCACGTGTCGGCGACAACCGCAACGGCGGTCTCGTCGACCTGAACGACGGTGCGCACCCCGGGCATTTCAGCCACCACCGCCGCGTCGAAGCTCTCCACCTTGCCGCCGAAATACGGGCAGGCCCGGATTGCCGCGTTGAGCATGTTCGGCAGCTTGAGGTCAATGCCGTAGACCTGGCTGCCGTTGAGCTTATCGGCCGTATCAAGCCGCGGCAGCGGCTTGCCGGCTATGGTCCAATCCTTCGGGTCCTTCAGCGTGACATTGGCGGGCGGCGTCATCCGCGCAGCGGCGGCGGCCAACTGTCCATAAAAGGTGGCGCGATCCGATGCCGCATGCGTGACCATGCCCATCCTTGCGGTACATTCGCTGGCCGGCACGCCCCATTCGGCGGCCGCAGCGGCAATCAGCATCTCACGCGCAATGGCGCCACCAATACGCACATATTCGTGCGATTCGCGGATGCCGCGGCTGCCGCCAGTCGAGAAATTGCCCCATACGCGGTCGCGCGCTAGGTTTTGGGCCGGCGACGGATATTCGGTCGTGACCTTCGACCAGTCGCAATTCAGCTCCTCGGCGACGAGTTGCGCCAGGCCTGTCAGCGTCCCCTGCCCCATCTCAGAGCGGGCGATGCGGATGACCACCGTGTCGTCGGGCCTGATCACCACCCAGGCATTGATCTCCGGCGCGGTCTCGGCGCCCTCGGCAAGTGCGGGCTTGATGAACGGCACGTTGAACCCGAGGGACATGCCGCCGGCCGTGGAGGCCACGCCGATGATGAAGCTGCGGCGGGAGATGGAAATTATGGCGTTCATGACTGTTCTCCTCAACCGCGTTGCGTGGCTTCGCCGCCATTGGCGGCCAGCTTGATCGCGGCGCGGACCCGGTTGTAGGTGCCGCAGCGGCAGATATTGGTGATCTCGGCGTTGATGTCTTCGTCCGTGGGGTTCGGGTTCTGCATGAGCAGACCCGCCACAGCCATGATCATGCCGGCCTGGCAGTAGCCGCATTGCGGTACGTCGAGCGCCAGCCACGCCTGCTGGACCGGATGCGAACTATCCGGCGAAAGCCCCTCGATGGTGGTGATTTGCTGGTCCGGCTCGACCGCGCTCACCGGAAGCACGCACGAGCGCGTGGCGGCGCCGTCTATATGGACGGTGCAGGCGCCGCAAGCGGCAACCCCGCAACCGTACTTCGTTCCGGTAAGCCCGATCTGCTCGCGGATCACCCATAGCAGCGGCGTGTCCGGATCGACCTCGATGTCACGTGGCGTGCCGTTGACGATCAATCTGGCCATTGTGCAATCCTTTCGATCAAAGGCTGGCGAGGACCGCCGTCCGGATGCCGCGCGGCATGGCCTGGCGGCAGAGACCGGAAGTCCCGGCTAGCGACGAGGCCAAATTAGCCAGGACCTGTCGCAGAACCTTGTCCCGTTGACCGGCAGTTCATCGCAAGCTGTCGCAGGCGAAGCGTTCTGATACACTTCGTTACACTTCTCACGGTTTGTTGATGTCGTGCGAGATTGCCGCCATGGTGCGGAAGGTGATCATCCGTGTAGACGCAAACTAGATATCGTCGATACTGGCCGACTATTTAGCGGCGGCTTTGGAGCATTGCATGGAAGTGGCGCAGCACATCGCGGTCGTCGACGACCACAGGGACATCCGCGACCTCGTCGGGAAATACCTCACCCAGCAGGGTTATCGCGTCAGTGTCGCCGACAGCACGGCCGCGCTCAAACGGCTGCTCGACCGCAGCTTGCCCGATCTCATCGTCCTCGACGTCATGATGCCTGGCGAGGACGGCATTGCCGCCTGCCGGCACGTGCGCGGGACGGTCGACGTTCCGATCATCTTCCTCACCGCCATGGCCGAGGAGATCGATCGGATCGTGGGCCTCGAGATCGGGGCCGACGACTACCTGACCAAGCCGTTCAATCCGCGGGAACTGCTGGCGCGGATCAAGGCCGTGCTCAGGCGCGTCCACAGCCTGCCGCCGCAGCGCGGCCGTCTCAAGTCGAATGCCCTTCGGTTCGACCGTTGGACGCTGAATGTCGGCCGCCGCGAGCTGGTCGGGCTCGACGGCGTGGCGGTCGCGCTCAGCACGGCTGAATTCCGCCTTCTCACCGCCTTCATCGAGCATGTCGGGATCGTGCTCAGCCGGGATCAGCTGCTCGACCTCACGGTCGGGCGCACCGCCGACGGTTTCGATCGGGCCGTCGACAACCAGGTGAGCCGGCTGCGCAAGAAGATCGAGGCGGATCCGAAGAGTCCGATGCTGATCAAGACGCACTGGGGCGGCGGCTACTGCTTCACCGCCGAGGTGGCCCAGGCATGATGCTGTTGTGGAGACGCAGCCTGGCGGCCCGCTTCCTCATGCTGGTGCTGCTCGCGCTCGCCCTGTCGCAGGCGATCACCTTCCTGATCTCGTGGGACGAGCGCGGACAGGCCCTGCACGCGGCGGCCAAGGGCGAGTTCGTCAGCCGCACGTCCTCGCTTGCGCTTCTGCTGGACACGACGCCCCCCTCGCTTCGGCCCGACATACTCAACGTCAGCGGCACGGCCTATACGCGCTTCTGGACCTCGGACGACGGACCGAGCAATCCCCTCGCCTGGCAACAGGAGGCTTTTACTCAGCTCGCCAAGCCGCTGCCCGGGATTGCCGGCAAATATGCCGCCTACATGAACGGCCAAGCTTCGAGCGCAGTCGATGCCGCCGACCCTTCCGTGCCGCCGCGCATGTTGGATTTGTCCGGCAATGGCAGGCCCTTCTCGCGGCCGGCCAAGTTTCTTTATATGGACGCCGCCCCAAACGGCATGGGCCTTTCCGTCCGCCTCAATGACAGCACCTGGCTGAATGCCGCCTACGCCAAGGCGATGCCGAACGCCTTTTGGACGACGCAATCGGCGATATCGCTGGCGCTCACCGCGCTCATCCTGTCCGCCATCGCGATTTTCGGGGCGCAGGCAATCGCGCGTCCGCTGCGACGGCTCGCCAATGCCGCTGAACTGTTCGGCCGCGGCGAGGCCGTGCCGCGGCTGCCGGAATCAGGGCCGGACGACATCCGCCAGACCGCCGAGGCGTTCAATCGCATGCAGGAGCGCCTGCAGCGCTTCGTCGAAGACCGCACGCGCATGCTGGCGGCGATCAGCCACGACCTGCGCACGCCGCTGACCTCGCTCCGGCT
Organism: Mesorhizobium mediterraneum; assembly: GCF_002284565.1. Lineage (GTDB taxonomy): Bacteria > Pseudomonadota > Alphaproteobacteria > Rhizobiales > Rhizobiaceae > Mesorhizobium > Mesorhizobium mediterraneum. The sequence goes on from NZ_NPKI01000017.1 coordinate 34,756, forward strand.
GCGCGCGGAGTTTGTCCAGGATCACGAACTCCAGGAAAAGATGCTGAAGACCATCGAGGAGATCCAGACGATGACGGAAGCGGCGTTGGCCTTCGCGCGCGAGGACGCTGCGGTAGAGGCGACGCGAACCGTCGATCTTTCGGCGCTGGTCGGCAGCCTCTGCGACGATCTCGCAGAGCTAGGCCAAAACGTCACCGTCAGCGACGGTCCCAAGGTGCTGTATCGCTGCCGGCCGGACTCCCTGCGCCGGGCGATCCGCAACCTCGTCGAAAACGCCGTCCGCTACGGCGAGCAGGCCAAGGTGAGCCTGGTCAGCAGTGCCGACAGCCTGGACATCGTAGTCGAGGACGCCGGTCCCGGCATTCCGCAAGGCGACATGGAACAGGTGTTCGCCCCCTTCTTCCGCCTGGAGCAGTCGCGCAACCGGGAGACCGGCGGCGTCGGGCTCGGCCTGTCAATTGCCCGCGCCATCGCCCGCCACCATGGCGGCGACATCGTGCTGGAAAACCGGAACGAGGGCCTTCGAGCGCTCATCAGGTTGCCGCTGATCGACATGGCCAAGCAGCTTGCCCCAGCGTCCATGCCTGAGACGAAACCTCCGACCGGACTGCGATCCCGAAACCGTCCCGCGATCGGAACTCCTGCGCTGCCGCGCCATAATTAGATCATCGCTGTCGCAGCGAAGGACAAGTCACGACCTGCATCCTCCCCGCGCCTCCTCGACCCAGCAGCCGCTCTCGCTGGTGAGCGGCTGGTCTTGCCGGAAGCCTCCGGTCACCAGCAAAGCCCCTCCCCGAACGTTCAGCAAAGGTCATCCGATGAACCATTCACAAGCCACGACACGCAACCACGTAACCGTATCCCTGCGGACGTCTGTCACGCGAGCGCGTACGTCCCTGGCTGCGCTCTTGGCTGCCGTCGGCCTGCTGTTGCCGTGCCCCGCTTCCGCGCAGCAGGCCGACGGAGAGCGGCTGTTCCGGCAGCGCTGCGGCACCTGCCACAGCCTCGAGCCCGGCCAGAACAGAGCCGGCCCGCATCTGTCGGGCGTCATCACCCGCAAGGCGGGCAGTGTCGAGGGCGCCCGCTATTCGGCCGCGCTGCGGGAGGCGGGCATCGTTTGGGAACGCGGTACCCTTGATGCCTTCCTCGCGGCGCCACGCCTGATGGTTCCGGGCACATCGATGACAGTGGGCGTTCCCAACGCCGCCCAGCGCGCCGCGATAATCGGCTACCTGGAAGGTGCGGTCGCGCAATAGCGTCCGCTGATGAAGCCAAAGTTGCGTGCGCAGCCCTCTTCAATCGACCCGGCCAGAGTATCCGCGAAGCTGCGAGTACCGGCCGATCTGCTCAGAGGTGAGCAACTCGGCCATATCGAGATGATAGCGCAGGTGCGCTGCTCGTAGCGCGCCTTGCCCGTCGGCGATGGTTTTTGTCATTTCAACGAGGTGCGCCGAAATTATCTTTCGTTCGGAAAACAAGCGGTCCAGTTCGGTTTCTTCCTCGATGATTCGTCTTCCGAGCGGGATGGTTTCTGCCTTCATCTGATCCAGCAGGGCCTTGGTCCGCGAGGCCTGTTCGTCGCTGAGATCAAGAGCATCACGGAGATCGAGGACATGTGACGGACCCGGATAGGAATTGAGTTCGGCCGCCAATGCCAGACCCATCCCTCGCCCCGCCATAAGGTCGGAAATCTGCTCGTCCGAGAGCGCTTTCACGCGGCGCGTCTCCATCCCGAAATAAGACGAAGTGGCTGGATCCTTTCCTTCAGCGGCCTTGTGATGGTTGATGCTGCCATGCTGCTGCGCCAGTCCGTGAGGGGCGGCAAGAAAAGTCAGCATGAGAGACAGCGCGGCAATGGGGATGCGGTTCATCGAATGATCTTTAGCGTTTCATGTTTGCGACGTTTGACACAGCCGCGGGAACTGAAACATGATTGCGATCATGTCGGAACTCCTCTTCGAGCGATTCCTCGAACTCGCGGAACGAGAGCAATCTCTCCCTGCCGGCAGCGTCCTGTTTCGTATGGACGACCCGGTGCTGTCGCTCTTCCTGGTCACCGCGGGAGAACTGCGCCTTGTTCGTGCACTTCCCGACGGGTTCCAGCTGACGTTGCAGCGTGCCGGCTCGGCTTCGATCCTGGCTGAGGCTTCGCTGTTTGCGGATCGATATCATTGCGACGCCTTGGCAACCGAGGAATCGACAGTGCGCGCCGTGCCGATCACCAAGGCCAAGGCGGCGCTCGAAAGCGATCGCGCGCTGGCCTCCTCACTGCTGCGACACTTGGCAGGCGAGGTCCACCAGACGCGAACGCGAACCGAGATACTATCCCTGAAATCCGTCGCAGCGAGAGTCAGCGCCTGGATGGCATGCAACGGCGGCGTCTTGCCACCCAAGGGACGCTGGCATCATGTTGCGTCGGAGATCGCCGTTACGCCGGAGGCGTTTTATCGGGAGCTTGCCCGCCGGCGACGGTGTGCTGCCGGCATGATGCATCCCCACATGCCGCCCGACATCATCTGGTACTTTTTTGCTCCTCCTATTCCGCGGCCAATCTAGTCGGAGCCGCTACCAGCGGTTCTTCAACGACACTCCGCCTCGGCAACCGCCAGCCCTTAACGATGCCGTAGACGGCCGGAATCACGACGAGCGTCAGGATCGTTGAGGAAATCATGCCGCCGATCATAGGGACGGCGATGCGCTGCATGACTTCCGATCCGGTTCCCGTGCTCCACAAGATCGGCAACAAGCCCGCCATGATGGCGACGACTGTCATCATCTTCGGTCGCACCCGCTCGACGGCGCCGAACATGATCGCCTCGTTTAGATCCGTGCTTGTCAAACCACGCTTCTGGGCCGCACATCTGACCCTCGTATCCGTCCACGCCTTGTCGAGATAGATCAGCATGATGACGCCCGTTTCGGCCGCCACGCCCGCGAGCGCAATGAAACCGACGGCGACCGCAACCGACATGTTGAAGCCCAGCCACCACATCATCCAGATGCCGCCGACGATCGCAAAGGGCAGCGATAGCATGACGATCAGCGTCTCGGTCAGCGTGCGGAAATTGAGGTAGAGCAGCAGGAAAATCAGCGCCAGCGTCAGCGGCACGACAATCTTCAGCCGCGCCTGGGCCCGCTCGAGATATTCGAACTGCCCGCTCCAGGCGACGGAATAACCGGGTGGTAGCTTCACTTCGGCGGCGACTGCGGCTTGAGCCTCGTTGACATAGCCGCCAAGGTCGCGGCCAGCGATGTCGACGAAGATGTAGACGGCGAGTTGGCCGTTCTCGGTGCGGATCGAGGTCGCGCCGCGCGTGAGTTCGACCTTGGCGACCTCGCCGAGCGGCACAGAGCCACCGCCGGGCAGCGCAATCTGCACGTCCCGGGCGATCGCGCCGGGATCGCTTCTGAGAGCGCGTGGATAGCGGATCGCAACGCCATAACGTTCACGGCCCTCGACAGTGGACGTAATGACCTTCGCGCCAAGCGCCACTGAGATCACATCCTGAACATCGCCGACCGAGAGGCCGTAGCGCCCAAGGGTGGCTCGGTCCGGCACGATGTCGAGATAGTAGCCGCCTATCACCCGCTCGGCATAGGCGCTCGACGTGCCGGGCACCGCCCGCAGCACCGCCTCGATCTGCCGAGCAACGTTTTCCATTTCACCGAGTTCGGTCCCGTAGACCTTGACTCCGACTGGCGTGCGTATGCCCGTGGACAGCATGTCGATACGGGCGCGGATCGGCATCGTCCAGGCATTCGACACGCCCGGAAACTGCAGTGCTGCGTCCATCTCGGTCTTCAGGCTTTCCGAAGTGACCCCGGGCCGCCATTGCGATTTCGGTTTGAGGTTGATGATCGTCTCGAACATCTCGGTCGGCGCGGGGTCGGTCGCGGTCTGAGCCCGGCCAGCCTTGCCGAAGACGGAATCGACTTCCGGAAAGGACTTTATGATCCGGTTTTGCATCTGCATCAATTCGGCCGCCTTGGTGACCGAAACTCCCGGCAAGGTGGTCGGCATGTACATCAGCGTCCCCTCATCGAGGTTCGGCATGAACTCGCTGCCGAGCTGGCGCGCCGGCCAGACCGTCACGGCAAGAGCCACGACGGCGAGCAGGATAGTGAAGGTCTTCGCCTTCAGCACCCCGGCAATGATCGGCCGATAGAGACCGATTAGCAGCCTGTTGAGCGGGTTGCGATGTTCCGGGATGATCCGGCCGCGGACAAAGATGACCATCAGAGCGGGCACGAGCGTGACCGAAAGCAGCGCTGCCGCTGCCATAGCGAAGGTTTTCGTGAAAGCCAGCGGCCCGAACAGCCGGCCTTCCTGGCTTTCAAGCGTGAAGATCGGAAGGAATGAGACGGTGATGATCAGCAGGCTGAAGAATAGCGCGGGTCCGACTTCTGCTGCGGCGTTGACCAGCACTTCGATGCGGGGCTTGCCCGGTGGCGCGCGTTCGAGGTGCTTGTGGGCGTTTTCGATCATTACGATGGCCGCATCGATCATCGCGCCGATGGCGATGGCCATGCCACCGAGGCTCATAATGTTCGAACCGAGGCCGAGCAGCTTCATCGCGGCGAAGGCCATTAGGATGCCGACCGGCAGCATGATGATCGCCACCAGCGCGCTTCTGACGTGAAGCAAGAAGACGATGGTGACGAGAGCGACCACGATGCTCTCCTCCACCAATGTCGACCTCAGCGTCTTGATCGCGGAGTTGATGAGTTCCGACCTGTCGTAGACGGGGATGATCTTGGCGTTGCCTGGTAGGCTCTTTTCGATCTCGCGGAGGCTCTCCTTGGCATTCTCGATGACGGTCAGAGCATTCGCGCCGACCCGTTGAAGCACGATGCCGCTTGCAACCTCGCCCTCCCCGTTGAGTTCGGCAATACCGCGCCGTTCGTCCGGCACGATTTCGACCTTGGCCACGTCGCCAAGCCGGAGCGGCACGCCGCCCACGGTCTTGAGCACGATGCTCTCTATGTCGGCCACGTTCTTCAGATAGCCGCGCCCGCGCACCATGAACTCGAACTCGGAGATCTCGACCGTTCGCCCGCCGGTATCCATGTTGCTGGTGCGCACCGCTTCGCCGACTTCCGCGAGCGTTACGCCTTGAGCGCGCATCCGCACCGGATCGACGACGATCGAATACTGCTTGACGAAGCCTCCGAAGCTCGCGACCTCCGAAACGCCTTCGGCTTTCGAGGCCGCAAAACGAACGACCCAGTCCTGAAGGGATCGGAGTTCGGCGAGCGACAGTTCCTTGGCGACGACGGCATACTGATAGACCCAGCCGACGCCTGTCGCGTCGGGTCCGAGCGTTGGGGCAACGCCGTCGGGTAGCCGGCTGGCGGCCGCGTTCAGGTATTCGAGCACGCGGCTTCGAGCCCAGTAGAGATCGGTGCCGTCCTCGAAAATCACATAGACGAAGGACACTCCGAAGAACGAGAAACCGCGGACCACCTTCGATCGCGGCACGGTCAGCATCGAAGTCGTCAGCGGATAAGTGACCTGGTCCTCGACAACTTGCGGAGCCTGGCCCGGATAGTCTGTGAAGACGATAACTTGCACATCCGACAGGTCGGGTATGGCATCGAGCGGCAAGGTCTTGACAGCGTAGACGCCTGCCCCGACCGCGAGCGCGCTGGCGAAGAAGACAAGAACCAGGTTGCGCGTCGACCAAGCAATGAGGTTGGCGATCATGGCTGCGCCTCCGCGGGCGTCAGTGCGCTGAGCGCCGCCTTGAGGTTGCTTTCGGCATCGATCAGGAAGTTCGCAGATACGACGACCTTTTCGCCTTCGGTAATGCCCTGCGTGATCTCGGCCATGCCCTCGCCCCGCATGCCGACCTTCACGTCGCGCGGCTCGAAGCTGCCTTCGCCTTTGTCGACAATAACGACCTGTCGATCGCCCGTGTCGATGACGGCGCTGTCGGGCACGGTTACGGCAGGATCGTTGCCGCCCGTCGCGATCTCCACATCGGCATACATGTTGGCAAGCAACAGCCCGTTGGGATTTGCGAGTTCGATGCGAATCCTCGCGGTCCGAGTCTGGCCCTGGATTTCCGGATAGATCAGGCCGACCTTGCCTTCGAAGACCTTGCCCGACAAGCTGCGGATGCGCACAGTCGCCTTGTCTCCGACGCGAACAGAGCTCAGCTCGTATTCTGGCACGTCAGCCATCACCCAGACGGTCGAGGCGTCGGCGATCCGAAACAGCGTTTCCCCGGCTTCGGCCATCATGCCGTCGACGGCCCTGCGTTCCAACACAACGCCATTGCGTGGCGCTACAAGCGTCACCGAGATCGGCACCTTCCGGGTTTTCTCGATTTCGACGATTGCTTCGGCGGGAACGCCAAGGTTCGTCAACCGCTGCAAGCTGCCGCTGGCGGTTGCCTTGCTCGAGCCGCTCCTTAGATCGGCGGCGTAGAGCGCGCCCGCGGCAGCTATTTCCTTGGCATAGAAACTGACGAGGGGCCGCCCTTTTTTGATTGTTTCTCCCGTAGTGATGTCGGCCACTTTTTCGAGGAACGCCTCGGTGCGAATCGAGACGACGCTTACGCGGCGCTCATCGAACGTGACGGTGCCGGGAATGCGGACCGGCCGTACGATTGCGCCTCTGGTGGCGGGTACCGTCTTCACACCCGTTCGCTGCAGTTTTCCGGTCGATAGCTTGACGGTCGCGCCGTCCTTCGTTTCGCCTTCGAAGACCGGGATGTAGGCCATCCCCATGGAATCCTTCTTTGGCGTCGGCGATGTATCCGGCAGGCCCATCGGATTGCGGTAGTAGAGGATTTTCCGCTCGCCCGGCGCCGTCGCTTCGGCCCCCTTCGCCTCGTCCTTGGGACGCGCCTCGAAGCTCACGTCTTCGCTCGCCAGCACCGCCACGAAATCCCGACCATCCGGGGTTTGCTTCGGTGTCGACGAATAGACTGGTTCGCCGTCAGGATGACGATAGTAGATGACTGGATCGGAGGCAGACGAGCCGACAACCGTCGGGGTCTGTTCCGCTCCGAGCGCGCTTACGATATTGGCGCTGATAATTTGTACCACCGCCGGGACGGACAGATCGCGCTGGCCCGCCCAGTATCCGCCGGCGCCCGCGCCCGCCGCCAATACGGCAATCGCCACGAATGAGCCGAGCCTGCTCATTGGGTAGCCTTGAATTCCAAACGGCTCTCGACTGTTTCGGCCTCGCCCTGGATTTTCGCGGCGATCGAAAGGCGCCAGCCTCCTGCCATGATGAGGTTGGTCTTGAACCGATAGATGCCGGGCTCTTCGGACGGCAGCGCCTCGACGGGCGCGGTCATCGCCTCCATACCGTCCGGTGCCATGTCGATGCGCCGGGTAAAGATCACAGCGTCGGGCACCACCTTGCCGGACCGCTTGTCGACGAGACGGACGGCGACAATCGCGGCATCGCCCGTCTTGATCGCGCTTTGAACGAGCTGAAACTCGTAATCGTCGATCCCAGCCCATGCCTTCGAATTGGCACTGCCGAGAGCAAGACCGATCAGCGCCGCGGCTGCAACGTGCTTCGCATTGCAAAAGTTCATTGTCAGTTTCCCCAAGTTCATCCTTTCAGCCGTACGGAATGCACGGCAAGTTCGTGGCCAGGCTCATGCCAAAGCCACGGGCACTCGCCACGGGGCCGTCAGCCACGCGGCGACAAACGGCCCCGATGGAGCCGTCGAAGAACTTAGGTTCGTGGGGGTCTGGGAGGCGGCGGAGAAGCCGGGAGATCGCGCCCGTCTCTGTCGCCAGGCGCGAGCAGGTCAGCCTGAGATAACCGGGCCAGCATGATTGCTGCGGCCGTCGAAGCGCTCGGAAAGCACTTGGCGACGCACAAGGCCGTGAGGGGGCAGGATTTCTGGCAATCAGGTGCCGGCTGACTCTCGTCGGGACAGTTGGGCATGCTGTCCGGCATGGATGCCATATCCGCCATCGTCGCCGCGGGATCGACAACCATCGTCAGCGCAGCGGACGCTGTCACCATCGGCGCGGTGAGAAGGCTCACGACGGCCAGAATCGAAAGCAGACGCGGGAATATGATCCAGATCTTCACAGGCTTCCATGGCACATACTGCATTCCAAGAAAAGATCACCAGGCGCTCACATTTTCGTCAGGTGATGTCGTCTGAACGATCGCCCTCGGCGGCGATCCGCTTCTCGACCATGGCCCGCAAAGCATCGTTAATGCGGTCCTGCCAGCCGGGTCCGTCCCCCTGGAAATAATCCAGGACAGCTCGATCAATCCTGATTGAAACAAGCTCTCTGACACTTGGAGCAACTGCGGCTTCGCGAACCGGTGGGGCCGGCTTCTTGACTGGCTTGAAGGCGGCTTCGGCGGCAGCCATTGGATTTGTCGGTCGGCGCGGAGGATTTGCCATTGATGGTCCTGACTGGAGATAACGGATGGGAGGAGACATGCAACGCAACGCGCATCGGAATGCCTCGATCCACTGCCCGGAACAGTAATTAGAATATTGACGCGAGAGGTGATAGTCTCGCTCTGGATCCTCGGGAGGAGGAAATGCGCGCCATTGCATTGTTTGCCGGCGTGTTGGTGGCTACGCCCTCGATGGCGGCGGAGCAACTGGTCTTTTACACCGCCAGTTTTCCAGATGCCACCTCGGTCCAGCTCAGCGTCATGGACAACAGTGTCTCGCCATATGGGGATTATGACTTTGACGTCGCTATTGGCCTCGTCGAGACGGACGCGAACGGCGTCATCAGGTACGAAGATACCGGCAGGCATCATGCACGCGTTCGCTGTAGTTATCCGGCATATGTGAGCGTAGGTGTGCGAAAATATCCCATAGAGATGTCTCTGAACCGCTCCGCACATGATGACTGGAAAGAAAATCTCTGGAGGATTTTCTGCGCGGCCCCTTCATCCTGACTTCCGTACTCATGGCATTTTCGACAGCACAGCGCCGCGGGTTGATTTTTCAACCCGCGGTGCCTGTCCCGGATTACTTGATGCCGGTGACCGTGATGCATCCGTTGACGCGGTCGGCTGTGAACTCGATCGCCTGACCGGTTTTGACTTTGTCGAGCAGGCCCTGCTCCGCAACAACGAACACCATCGTCATCGCCGTCAGCTTCTTCTGTTTGGCGTCGACCTTGATGACTTCGCCCTTCACATATTCCTGCGCCAGTGCGCTCCCGCCTGGTTGAACGCGCTCTTTCCCTTTGAAGCCGCATTGGATAGCCCATGCATCGGCGTAAGAGAAACTGAGACAGCCGTTCAACATCTTCAAAACTGATCTTCCCGATTTCGGATTCAGCCGCGGCTACGCATGAGAATCACAAAAATGTAAATCCGAGGGAAGGTGCCCGTGAATTCGACCCGGTAGTCTGTGGTTGCTGAGCGTTCGAACGCTCGCTTTCGACAAAAGGACTGAGCCATGAAACACACCATCGGATATGCATTGATAGTCTTCGCGGCAATGACCACGGCCAGTGTCGCCAACAGCGGCACAAACGCAACAAGCCCCCGCATCGACGGGGTCTTGCACGGCCATGGATCGACGGGCGAAACCACGAAATCGGCATCCAAGCCCGACGTATCTTCCCAAGTGCTCGACAATGGCGATATCGAGAATTCCAGTTCCGCCTACAATAGGGTCGAAGCTGTGAGCCCCTCATCGTGGCAGGTCGGGAGCCCCCGCCAGCGCGCCAGCTGGGCGGGCCGGTAGCCGGCCCAACACCGCAGCTCCGCATCCTCCCAGCGGAGCCAGTGCAGGACAAACCAGCCGGCAATGCGCCGGCTGGTTTGTCCTTTCGACTGCTTCCTCAACCAAGCCTGTACAGCACAGCACACCGCACCAAGGAAACCGACTCTCCACCACCCCCTCGGGGATGGTCGTCGCCTACACAAGCAACGCCTCATGATGCTGCTCTCACCCGCAATGCTGTCATCAGTCGTGATGTGGTCGCAGCGTCACCGAGGGAAGGGTAGTGTTTGATTTGAGCATAGACGCGCAAGGTGGCGAGCTCGGTCCGTGAGCGTGCATCTGTCTTGCGAACGGCCCGCTTATGACAACTGTCCCAACGACGTCGGAGCTGAGGTTTTCGCCGGCGATATCGTATCAGACATAGCCGCTGATGCGCAGGCAGGTCCGTACCCAGAATATAGAAAGTCAGTGCCGTAGGCGCGCATCCGCCGGCGTACGCCGGACCTGGCGACCAATACCGCCGGCTATACCACGCTACCCGGAACGGGCGATTTCCCTTCGTGGCGGGTATGCGAACTCTGGTCTGATCGAACCACTATTGAATATTTGTAGTTTCGTCACAGGCGATATGAACCATCCGTTCACGTGACTAACCTCAAACGCTTTCATAGTTTACGCGGGAACTCTGTTTCCACGATTAAGCCGGGCCTGTTGTCGCCCAGGGAAATTGTCGCGCCGTGCATATCCGATATGGCCTTGACCAGACTTAGGCCGAGCCCTGTCCCTTCGGTGGTCCTGTTCTTTTCCAGGCGATAGAAGCGCTTGAACACTTTCAGCTGCTCCGCCGCCGGGATGCCCGGTCCGTTGTCGCTGACGACGATTGCGCAGCGATTCGCCTGCGTCGTGACACCGATCGCAATCCGGGCTCCTCGTTGTGTATGGCGCATTGCATTGACGATAAGATTTACGCACATCTGCTTCAGCAGATCGGCATCGCCCCATATGAATGAGGCCGTGTTTCGGCTGTCACTGGACAGAACCAGCGAACGCTCGGCGTCCTCGACGATGTGGCTATAGATATCGTAGATTTCGGCGACCAACTCCGAAACGTTCACCTGCGCAAATCGCGAACGGCGTGCGCCGGACTCGATTTGCGAGATGCGCAGCAAGCCCTCGAACGTGCCGGCTATATGCGAAACTTCGCCCATAGCTTTTTCGATGAGCGATCTGATGGCCGTTTGGTCTTTGCTTTCGGAAGCGGCCTCAAGCGTTAGAAACAGCCGACCGATCGGCGTCTTGAGATCGTGCGCGATGTCCGTCGTTACCTGCGTCATCGCCGCGACGTTGGCCTGTAGCTGTGCAAGCGCGACATTTATCTCAGCTGCCAGTATGTCGATGTCATCGCCGCGCAAGGAGAGTGGCAGGCGGGTAGCGAGTTCGCCAGCGCCGACGGCCTTCATAGCGCGCGACAGTCCAGCAATACGCCGCCGTGTGCGGAAGGCCAACACCGCGCCCGCGCCGAGCCCTCCCGCAAGTACGATCGCCGTTCCCCAGCCGAAGCTGACAAGCGCGATGCCGCGCAAGCGATCGGTGTCGTCATAGCTTACGCCGACGGTTAGGTCGTAGCCGTCCAGGTTCTTCCGGTAGAGCCGGTAGTTGTTGAGCGCCGCCTCGTGGCTTGTCGGTGCGCGCGTAGAAAATCCCGGCGGGACGTTGGAAATATCAATGTTGCCAGCCAGGAAGTCGCCGTCGGAATCCTTCAGTGTGTAAAGCGTCTCCTGTCCCCTGATTGCCGGGCCATGGCTTCGGATCATGGCGGCAGCACCATCGACACCGTTCGCGTCATAGGCGAAAGAAATCTCCCGGAACCGCTCCGTCACATTGGAATCCAGCCGCTCGTAAAGATAGGCGGCGACCATGTTGTAAGCGACGAAATTGGCTCCAAGGAACGAAAGCAGAAACAGGGAGATGTAGAACGCGGCAAGGCGGATCGACGTACTTCTCGCGATACTAGCGTTGGCCATGAATGGTGTAGCCGGTATTGCGTGTGTTACGCAGGAGCGGAACATCAAATGGTTTGTCGATCTTCGCCCGCAGTCGGCTAATATGGGTTTCCACCACGGTGCTTTGTGGGTCGAAGTTGAAGTTCCAGATCCGCTCAAGGAGCATGGTCTTCGTCAGTATGCGGCCCTCGTTACGCATCAGGAGTTCAAGCAGCGCGAACTCCCGAGGGAGCAATTCGATCGTCGTTCCGCCGCGGGTGGCGAGGCGGCTGAAGAGATCCAATTCCAGATCAGCCACCTTCAGCTTTGCCTTTTCGGCGGTGATCGGAGGGCGCCTTTGCAGAGCATTGACCCGAGCCAGGAGTTCGGAGAATGCAAAAGGCTTGATCAAGTAATCGTCCGCACCTGCCTCCAATCCCTCAACTCGATCGTTGACACCGCCCACTGCCGTCAGGAAAATCACTGGCACCTTTCCGCCGGCGCCTCGAAGACCCCGCACGAGCGACAAGCCATCGAGGCCAGGCAGCATCCGATCCACAATGGCGACGTCATAGGGTTCGCGCAGTCCGACAAGCAAAGCATCGCGCCCGTCTGTCAGGACATCGACCACATGGCCGGAAGAGCTCAGTCCATTTTCGATGTAACGGCTGATTTGTTCGTCGTCTTCGACTAAGAGAATTTTCATAATGCTAATCTCTCATCTGGCTTGGTGCGCCAAGCGTTGATGACCTTTTGGCCAGTTTGCTTCTGCCCGCGATGGCGTCCGAAGCGATGTCTCAGTGAGGTTTTGACGGCGGGTTTTTCGGCCTGGTGCCCTTAGTCGGCGACGCGGCCTTTCCACCGGCCAGGTACTGGGGTCTGACGTCTCAACATCCGTGCACTGGATCGACAACACGGTCCCAGGCGAAAAGCGCCTTGGAACTCATCACCTTGCAAACTGTCGCGCCGGATCGCTTGCGAAAACCTCCGGCGCCGCGGATTTTTCAACCCGCGGCACCAGTCCCGGATCACTTGATGCCGGTGACCGTGATGCGTCCGTTGACGCGGTCGGCTGTGAACTCGATCGCCTGACCGGTTTTGACCTTCTTGAGCAGGCCCTGCTCGGCGACGACGAACACCATCGTCATCGCAGGCATGTCGAGATTGGTCAGCGGCTCGTGCTTGATCGTCAGCTTCTTCTGTTTGGCGTCGACCTTGATGACTTCGCCCTTCACGTATTCCTGCGCAAGCGCGCTCCCGCCGATGGCGAGCACGAGCGCGAGTGCCGAGAGAGCCTTTACCAATAGTGTCATGATTAGCTTCCTTTGCGGTTTAGCAGTCAGTTGGCGACGGTGATGTCGCCCTTCATGCCGGAATCGTAGTGGCCCGGGACCAGGCAGGCGAAGCCGAATTCGCCGGCATTGGCGAACGTCCAGATGATCTCGCCTCTGGCGCCGGGCGCCAGCCGGATCGCGTTGGGATCGGCGTGCTCCATCTCGGGGAATTTCTCCATCAGCGCCTTGTGCTCCATAATTCCGTCGTGGACGTCCATGACGAACTCGTGATCGATTTGGCCCTTGTTGATGAATTTCAGGCGAACGGTCTCGCCCTTCTTCACCTTGAGGACGGCCGGTTGGAACAACATTTTTCCGTCGTCCTTCTCCGACATCGAGATGTTGATGGACCGTTTTGCCTTGCTAGCCTCGCCAGGGCTGCCGATCGGCATTGTGGCGGCTTTGTCGCCATGGCCTCCGGCATGGGTTCCACCGGCAAGAGCTGCTCCCGAACTGACCGCCATCAAAACGGCCGCTGCGATTATACGTTTCATGCTGCACTTTCTCTCATTGTTGAGGTTGAGGGGTTTCGGTTTCTCATCCCTGTTTGCCGTGACCGCCGTGCGCTGCCGGGGCCATCGTTTTTGCGTCGCCTGATTTCGTCGGAGCGGGGACATCCCCCTTCCACTCGTAAGCCACGGTTCCCTCCGGATGCTGGTACCATCCCGGATCGGCGTAATCGTTCGAGGCCAGACCCTCGCGAACCTTCACAACTGAGAACATGCCGCCCATCTCGATGGCGCCGAATTGGCCCCAGCCGGTCATCATCGGAATCGTGTTGTCGGGAAGTGGCATCTCCATCTCGCCCATGTCGGCCATACCGCGGTCACCCATGGCCATGTATTCTGGCTGGACCCGGCGGATCTTGTCGGTGACTTTCGAGTTGTCGACGCCGATGAACGTGGGCACGTCGTGGCCCATGGCGTTCATTGTGTGGTGCGACTTATGGCAATGGATTGCCCAGTCGCCCTCGTATTTGGCTTCGAACTCATATGCCCGCATGGCGCCGACGGGAATGTCGATCGACACCTCCGGCCACCGCGCCTCCGGCCGGACCCAGCCGCCATCGGTGCAGGTCACCTCGAAGTCGTAACCATGCATGTGGATCGGATGATTGGTCATGGTCAGGTTGCCCACGCGAACCCTGACCCGGTCGTTTTTCGCCACAGGAAGATGACTGATCCCCGGAAAGACGCGGCTATTCCAACCCCAGAGATTGAAATCCGTCATCTCCATGATGCGCGGGACGTACGACCCCGGTTCGATATCGAAGGCGTTCAGCAGGAACACGAAATCGCGGTCCACGCGCATGAATTTCGGGTCTTTGGGATGAATGACGAAGAAGCCCATCATGCCCATCGCCATCTGGACCATTTCGTCGGCGTGCGGGTGGTACATGAATGTGCCGCTCTTCACGAGGTCGAACTCGTAGACGAAGGTCTTGCCGGGCGGGATCCCGGGCTGGGTAAGACCGGTCACGCCGTCCATGCCGTTGGGCAGGATCATGCCGTGCCAATGGATCGTCGTATGCTCCGGCAGCTTGTTTGTTACGAAGATGCGGACTCGGTCGCCCTCAACCGCCTCTATGGTCGGGCCGGGAGATTGACCGTTGTAGCCCCAGAGATAGGCAGTCATGCCGGGCGACATCTCGCGCTCGACCGGCTCGGCCACGAGGTGGAACTCCTTCACGCCGCTGTTCATGCGATGCGGAAGGGTCCAGCCATTGAGCGTCACGACCGGCTGGTAGTCCGGTCCGCTCGTCGGGAAGATCGGAGGCTGCATATCAGGGGACTCCATGATTGGTGCGTCGGGCAGCCCCATCGCGGACGTTTTGGTCCATGCAGTGGCGCCGGCGAGCAGGGCTCCCGCGCCTAACAACTGACGTCTTGAAAGCATTTTTCTTCTCCTTGAATTCAGTGGCCTTCGGCGCCTGCTTCGGCCGCGGCCGGTGCGTCGCCGCCCCCGGACGCGCTCGCGCCGCCGCCGTGGATGGCGGTTCCGAGATTGACATCGGCCAGCCAGAAATTGCGCTTGGCGTTGAGGGAAAGCATGATCGAGCTGATTTTCGCGCGTGTGTCCGCCAGCAGCTCGAACGTGTTGGTGATCATGCCGTTGTAGGTGAGGACCGACTCCGCCTCGATCTTTGTTCGCAGCGGCACAACATTGTTCCGATAGTGCCGGGCAATGTCGTAGGTCGAACGGTAGGCGTCATAGGCGGATCTCGCCTCCGACCGGATGTTGACCGCCTTTTCCGCGAACCGGTTTGCGGCTTGCATGTAGGCAAGCTCGGCCTTGCGCATGCGTGCCTTGCCGGTATCGAAAATCGGAATGACGAGCTCGAGCTCGAGAGTGGGTGAGACACTCGTCTCCGTTCCGCCCTCCTCCGACTCCTCGCGTTCCACCTCGACGCCGGAAAGTAGTTCCAGGTCGCTGACGTAGCGCGTCGCCTCGGTCAGACCGTAGGATTTCGCCAGCGCCTCCAGCTCAAGTTTCGCGATCTCGAGATCGACGCGATTTTTTAGCGCCTCAGCCTCGATCGCGCGTTTGGCCTTGGCCCCTTTGGGCAGGGCTGGAAGCATGTTGGGGACCGAGTAATCGACGTCCGGTCCCCATAGACCCATCAGCCGGGTGAGCTCTTCCTTGGCAGTCCGGGCAGCGAGCCGCGCTTCCGCCGCCTGACCGGTGATCTCGGCATAAAAGACGTGTTCGCGGGCTTGGCCGGTCTTTGTGAAGGCACCCGTCTCTCCAAGTTTTTGAGCGAGTTCGGAGGCAGAGTCGGCGGCGGCTTGCGCCTTGTTCAGATAGGAAACGCTCTCCCAGGCCGAGACAGCATTGATCCAGGCCCGCCGCGTATCCGCAGCCAGTCGTAGCGTTTCTTCGCCGGCGCGGAGCTGGGCCTGACGGAAACGTGCATCCGCGACTGCGACGCGCCGCTTGTGGGTCGCCAGCGCAAGGATGTTGCTGACCACCGCTCCTTCAATCGTCCGCACGGGATCGACACCGATCATGCCGACGGAGATCGTCGGATTGACGAGCATCGTCTCCTGCCACATGTCGGCCGCCGACAAACCGATCTCGGCGTAGGCGGCCTGCAGGCCCTTGTTGTTGAGCAAGGCGACCTGCACCGCGGTGTCCGGGCCGATTGTCTTCTTCTGGACGAGGCGCTTCACGCGCTCTGAAGCCGTCCGCGCTTCCTCGCTGGATTGCACCCATACGGTTTTCTTGCCGGTCACGGACTCGGCACGCGCCGCAACTGTCGTGAAGCCGGCCATCGGGGCCGAGATGCCATCAAGGACCCCGCTGGTCGTGCATCCGGCTGCGATCAGCGGAATGGTCACCACTGCAGCTATGGTCAGGAACCGGCGCGTCATGATCCGGCTCCCGGGTTCACGGGAGAACGTTCTTGATTGAGACGCCGCCAATTCCGCGGATCGACTGGCTCCCGGTGGCGATAGTCGACGACGACCGGGTGGTAGTGCACATCACGGACGCCCATTGCGGGATCGGCCGGATTGAAGGCGGGAAGGATGTCCGGCGGCGTGGTTGCCGCACATCCGGTAACTAACAGCGATGCGAGCATCGCGGAGCTTGCGATTTTCATTGTAGACCTGAAACATGACGTATGCGTTTGGCCGCGCGGGAACGGATTCCCGACGCTGCGCGCGAACGCCCCGAAAGGGCGCGTCAGTTCAGATGTTTGGGGGGCCTTATGAGCGCTGTGTATTCGCCAAGCGGCAAAGTGACGGCAACGACGGGCGCAAAGCAACGGGAGACAACATGCTCCAAGTCAGGGCAGTCGACCGGCACGGCATTTGCCGGCGCGCAATGGGCTTCACAGCTCTTGTCGGCGGATTGCTTGGCGCCGTGATGATGCTCCGATGTGTCCGCGTCGTCCGCCGTGGCGCCGTGATCGCCCATATCGTGTGCGGCTGTCTCGGCCTGGAGATGCACCCCGGCGTGAAAACCCGTGGCATTGGCTGTGGCGAACAGACCAGGCTGAAGAGCCGACATGACCAGGAACAAAACCGCCAGCATTGCTCGGAGCGGTGCGTTTCCTAGGATCGTGAATCGACCAAGAGTCCTCATCAACCCTTCCGACAATTGTTCGGCTGATTTGTCAAGGCCGCCCTCGACCAGTTTGCTGCAGTGCAACCAAAAGTGAAGGTTGTTGTAAGGACGGTATTGCTCGAAGCCGCCATGTGCCACCACATTTTTCATACATTTTTGTATGGCCTGTTTATGGCCCGCGCAAAAAGCGGCGCTGCGATGTCCGCGATTCCGGTTTTACATCAGGTTCAGCACCGCCCCGGCGACGACCAGATAACGCGAAACCTTCGCGAGGGCGACGATTGCGACAAAGCTCCATAGCGGCTCGCGCAAGACCCCAGCGACCACGGTCAGCGGGTCGCCGATGATCGGCATCCAGCTTAACAGGAGCGACCATCTACCGTAACGGCGATACCAGTTCGTTGCGCGGTTGAGCATCGCAGGACGCAGCGGAAACCATGGCCTGTCCCGGAAGCGTTCGATCCCTCGACCAAGCCCCCAGTTCACCGCCGAGCCCAGGACGTTGCCTATGCTGGCGACACCAACCAGCACTGCGGGCGAGAAGGAACCCGTGGCGAGGAGCCCTGCAAGGGCGGCCTCCGACTGCGCCGGAAGGATGGTCGCCGCGGCGAAGGCAACAGCAAATAGGCCGCCGTATACGGCAAACACATCCATCTATGTTTTCGCTTTGCGGAAGGGCTTCAGGATTGCACATCGATCACGACCATCAGTCCGCCACCGCCCTTCTCTTCGACATTGTTGTTGGTCGTATGGTGCCCGATATGGCAGTGGATCAGCCATTTTCCGGGCCGACGTGCCTGCCAGACGACATCGTAGCGTTGCCCTGGTCCGACGTTGACTGTGTCGGCAAGGAAACGCGCCGACTCCGGGATCGTCTCGCCGTCGCGGGCGACAACTTCGAATGGACCGCCGTGGATGTGCATCGGGTGGATAAACCCATTATTGGTGCCGATGAAGCGTACCTTCAGAGTTTCGCCGACCTTCATCCTGATCGTGTCCGTCGAAGGATAGGCGCGGCCGTTGATCGTGAAATAATTCGGCTGCCCACCGTCCATCGGCATCGACGGAAAGGTCAGGCCCTCCCGCATCAGCCATTCCTGAAGCTGAATAACATAGTCGTGGTCTGCCGCAATCTCGTCCTGGGGATTGGCAGGATCGATGATGAGCGCGCCGTAGAGTCCGAGCGCCTGCTGGCGATCGACATGGTCATGCGAGTGATAGAAGTAGGTCCCTGATTGGCCCGCCGTGAATTCATATCGGTAGCTGCCGCCGGGCGGGATGGGCTCCTGCGTGATCTCGGCCGGGCCATCCATTTCGTTCGGCAGGATCAATCCATGCCAGTGCAGGGTCGTGCTCTCCGGCAGGCGGTTCGTGACGTTGATGCGCACGCGGTCGCCTTGCCGGATATGCAGCCGCGGGCCCGGAACCTGACCGTTGATCGCATAGGCATCGACTTTCACGTCAGGCAGGATCGCCCAGCGGATGACCGACGTTTCAAGGTCGAACACCTTCACCCCGTTCTCCATCCTGGCTTGCAGTTCCCGGTCGCCGCGTACCTCCAGGCCATGACTGGCCGTGACCAGGCGAGGATGCACGGCGGCCATGTCGAGCATCGCTGCAGCCGGCGTGTCGCGGTCCATAACCATACCCGGCGGCATGATAGCGCCGCCGACGTCTCGCGCGCTGAGGGTGAGGTTTACCCAATTGGCCGGAGCGATCATGCCGAGCGCCAGCGCAAGCACGGACACGCCGCCGAAGGCCGCGAGTTGCGGGACGGTTGCATCCGGTTCCATCCCGTGACCGCCATGCGGACCACGCGACCCGCCTCCCCCATTGCCATGGGCTGAGCCGTGGCCGGATCGAGATCCCTGCCGACGGACCCTGTGCCCAGCTTCATGCTGATGCGCCTGCATGCCGACGCCGTGGCCAAAGACCATCTCGCCTCCATGCCACCCCGTGAATGCCAACAGGGCGACGACTGCTGCGGACATTGAGAGACCCCAAGGCAGCACGGTATCGGCCTCACCCACTGAATTTCGCAACCACAGGCTGGCTGCTCCTATCGCCAGAACCGCGACGTTTCCGACGAGATGATAGCGTGCGTGGTAGAGCGCGCGAATCTCGGCGTTTGCCAAAAAGTCGGCCAGACCCGCGGTAGCAGCGACGGCGCCGGTCACGACGCCGCCGGCAATCAGCCATGTGGCTGCGCTCGCCGTTGCCGGCGAAGCCGTAAGCCAATAGGCGATGTCGGCAAGCAGTGCCGCCATGAAAAATCCGATCGGAAGCGGCACGAGCATAGGATGAAGCGGATGACGGCCGATCCTCGCAAAGGCAGCGATGCCCGCTCCCCCATGCGTCGATCTGTGGCCGGATCCATGATGGCCAACCCCTGGATTGCCGCCCGCGCCGCCATGTCCAGGGTTAGCGTGTTCGTCAACGCGCGCGTGAGCGCTGTGGCTTGGTCGATCTCCCGTCGGTTCAGGCTCGCGCTTTTCCTCGTGGTGACGGTGCCCCGCTACCCCGGCTTCCGCGCCGCTATGCGCGTGCTCGCGCCTGCCTTCCCTCGCCTTGTCGAATTCCGGTTTGCGTTCGGTCATCAGCCCATGCTTCAGGCCACGGGCCACCATCCATACGTTGGCAGGATATGCAGTGATGAATCCAACAATCACGCCAAACGACATCACGCCCCAGAACAGGAGCTCGGTCGGTTCCATGGCCCGCATGTCGCTGCCCATCATCAGGAAGCTCATGACCGGCGCCATGCCCGCCATCATGAAATTCATGCTGATGAACTCTGGCATGAAGCTCTTGCGGACATTCTCCCAATAGGTGCCGCCCATCATCGATTTCATGAACAGCGACTGGAAGATAAACAGGCCGAACGCGAACCCGGCAACATACTCAACGATGAGGTCGATCCACATCGGCAGCCCGAGAGCGGCGGTGATTGCTGCCGCGAGGATGATGCCGGTGGCGTCTCCGGCGACGCAGTGGATCGTCGAGCCGACGCCTTGCTTCCAGAGCGGCTTGGTGAACGCCTCGTGTTCGCCCGGCCGAGGCTCCTTGTCGGCCAGCACGTAAATCAGCAACCCCAGCGGCCCCATATAGAGCGTGACCAGGATGAAGCCCCATTTCATTACCACGGGCTCGGGATTGTTGCGGAACTGATCCCACGCCACGTAAGCCGTGCTGAGGGCCGCTAGAACGAACCAGACTGCAAGAAAGTAGTCGACGGGCTGTACGAACACTGCAGAACTCCTGTCGGTTTTCTCTCCACTGACCTTAGAGCGACGGACTGTTTCGTCCGCCCCCTTGAACGCGCCGCGTCGCAGGCCCTTCCCCTAGAAACTCCCGGAGATGGTGCTGGCGGCGAAACCATTCGATAAGCCTTCCAGTTGCTGGAAGGTCAAGAGTTGCCGTCCAGCCATGGCCGATCCGTCGTTTCCAAGAAAGTCACGGAGAATGAGTTCCATGGGCGTTCTCTGCTGCTTGACTCTCCGCTTTTTTCGCGGCACCTTCGATTAATAGGTCAGACCAATTTACCGATCCGGGACCAGCCCGATGATTCTGTTGAAGTAGAACTGGGTGAGAATGCCGATCCAGGCCGTTGAACCGCGTCGACTTTACCGACAGATCGCCGATCAGCTCAGGCAACTGATCGACGCGGGCGAGTTCGTAGTCGGCGATCGCCTGCCGACTGAGCGCGAACTGGCCGATCAGCTTGGCATCTCCCGCCCGACCGTCCGTGAAGCGCTGATCGCGCTCGAGGTCGAGGGGCGCATACGCATTCGCGTCGGCTCCGGCATCTACGTCACCGACCGGCCGCGTGCCGAGGTTTTGACTGCAGAGATGGATGAAGGCCCGTTCGAGCTGTTGCGGGCACGCGAGTTCATCGAAGGGGCGATCGCCGCCGAAGCCGCCCTCCATGTTCGGCCGATCGACATCGAACATATGGACGACGTGTTGCGCCGGATGGAGGACATACCTCACCCGACCAAGACGACGATCGCGCTCGACCGCGAGTTCCATACGATGGTGGCGGGCATTCTCGGAAACGCCGTCCTGGTGCGCTGCATCGGCGAGCTTTTCGACCAGCGCATGAACCCATATTTCGAACGCCTGTCGAGTTATTTCGAGAACAGGGATTCCTGGCGGGCCGCCGCGGAGGAGCATCGCGCGGTGCGGGACGCGATCGCGGCGCGCGAGCCCGAACGGGCGAAGGCCGCCATGCAGGAACATCTGCGTCAGTCGCAACTGAGATTCTCACGCAATTTCGGTGAGAAATCCGTGGCCAGGGAGGTCGCGGAATAGAGCATCGGACCCAAAAGCAGGAATCGGTTTTGGGAAATCCGATGCTCAACTAAAATATCTAGCAGTCGGCCGGGGGGAGATCCGGTCGGAGCAGTCAAATCCAACCTCAGGGAGGAACACAATGCTGAGAAAATACGCAGTTCTACTCGGTGCGATCGCAGCGATCGCTATGCCTTTGGCTTCGGCCTCGGCGCAGACAGCTCTGAAATGGGCCCACGTGTATGAGACGTCGGAGCCCTTCCATACCGAGTCCGTGTGGGCAGCGGAGGAGATTAAGAAGCGCACTCAGGGCCGCTACACCGTCGACGTCTATCCGGCCTCGCAGCTCGGCAAGGAAGCAGACATAAACCAGGGCCTGACGCTCGGCACGGTCGATATCATCATCTCCGGGTCGAGCTTCGCGGCGCGCGAATATCCGCCGATCGGCGTCACCTATTTCCCCTACATCTTCCGCGACGCCGACCATCTGCTGAAATACACCAAAAGCGACGTCTACAAGGCGTTGACCAAGGGCTACGAGGAAAAGTCCGGCCATCACATAACGGCCACCACCTATTATGGCACCCGGCAGACCACCTCAAACCGGCCGATCGCCAAATGCGCCGACATGCAAGGTCTGAAGATGCGCGTCCCCGACGTGCCGGCCTATCTCGCCATGCCGCGTGCCTGCGGCGCCAACACCGCGCCGATCGCTTTCGCCGAGGTGTATCTGGCCCTGCAGAACGGCACAGTCGAGGCTCAGGAGAACCCGCTGACCACCATCGAGGCGAAGAAATTCTACGAGGTGCAGAAGCACATCGTGCTCACCGGACACATCGTCGATCACCTCAACACGATCGTATCGCAGTCGCGCTGGGCCTCGCTTTCCGACGAGGACAAGCAGATCTTCACGGAGGTGATGCAGGAGGCGGCCGCCCGTGCCACGGCAAAGATCGTCGCGCGCGAAAAGGAACTGGTGCAGGTGTTCAAGGATCGCGGCATCACCGTGACCGACATCGACCGTGCCGATTTTGAGAAGAATGTGCTTGAGAAGGTCACGTTCGAGGAGTTTGGCTACAACAAGGCCGATTGGGAAGCGATCCGCGCGATCAAGTAGAGTATCGGGAAAATCAGGTGCTCAGACAAGGGGATAGAGCGGCAACCGGATTCGCCGCTTTAACCTGCCCGCCCGTCCGGCCCCACGTTGCGCCGGACGGCCTTTCCAACCCTTGACGACTCACCAGCTTCGGGAGCCCGCGCCAATGGCCGAGGAACACCATGCCGAGATCACTGTCGAAGAGATCGCCCACGCTTTCGAGGAGGTGCCGGTACACATTGACCTGTCGGACCACGGCATCGAGGACTGGATCACGCTCGCCGTGTTCTGGGGCATGGTCGTCTGTGTCTTCCTGCAGTTCTTCACCCGCTATGCGCTGAACAACAGCCTTGCCTGGACCGAGGAGATCGCCATCAACGCGCTGGTCGTCGTCGTTTTTCTCGGCGCCGCCATGTGCGTGCGCGTCTCGCGTCACATCCATGTCGATGTACTCTACCATTACCTGCCGGAGCGTGTCGGCCGCTGGCTGGCACTCGCTGTCGACGTCATTCGTGTCGTCTTCTTCGCCTACGGAACCTGGCTGATGTGGCGCTACGTCTCGATCGTGGCGCACGAACGCATGGTCACCGTCAACCTGCCGCGCCGCTGGTTCTTCTACGCCGTCCTGGCAGGCTTCGCGCTGATGTTCGTGCGCTCGATCCAGGTCTTTGTCGGCAACTACAGGCGCGGCTATTCGGTTCTTGAGCGCCCGGGTGCGTTCGAAACGGCGGGAGACTGAGCGATGCTGCTTTTGGTCGGAGGCTTTCTTGTCCTAATGCTGATTGGCGTGCCGGTAGCCGTGTCGATGGCGACTGCCTCGGTGCTCTACCTCGTGCTCTATGGCGTCGCGCCCGACATCATTGCGGCCCAGCGCATGATTGCCGGGGTGGAGAGCTTTCCGCTGCTCGCCGTTCCCTTCTTCATCCTTGCCGGCAATCTCATGAATATTGCGGGCGTCACCGGGCGCATCTACGCCTTCGCCCTTGCCCTGGTCGGCTGGATGAAGGGCGGCCTGGCGCAGGTCAACATCATCGGATCGGTGATCTTTTCTGGCATGTCGGGCACCGCGCTCGCCGACGCCGCCGGCATCGGCACGATCGAGATCAAGGCGATGAAGGATCACGGCTATCCGATCGAGGCGGCCGTCGGGGTCACCGCAGCATCGGCCACGCTCGGGCCGATCTTCCCGCCGTCGCTGCCCTTCGTCATCTACGGCATGATGGCGAATGTCTCGATCGGCGCGCTGTTCATGGCCGGCATCTTGCCCGGTGTGGTGATGACCGTGCTGATGATGGTGACGGTCGCCATCTTCGCTTACAGGCGCGGCTGGGGCTCCGACACGTCGTTCGAGCTTGGACGGCTCGCCGAAGCTGCCGGCGAGGTGCTGGTGGTGGCTGCCTTCCCGCTCGCCTGCTATCTGCTGGTGCAGCTTGGCCTGTCCATCAATGTCGCGGTCGGCATCGCGCTGCTGGTGCTGATTGCGGCCGACTGGTATTTCAATTTCTCCGCGGTCATGGCGCTGATGACGCCGGTAATCCTGATCGGCGGCATGACGATGGGCTGGTTCACGCCGACCGAGGCGGCGATGGCCGCCGTGATCTGGTCGCTTTTCCTCGGGTTGGTGCGCTACCGCACGATGACGCTGCGCACGCTGGCAAAGGCCAGCTTCGACACGATCGAGACGACGGCCTCCGTGCTCTTCATCGTCACGGCCGCCTCGATATTCGCCTGGCTGCTCACCGTCAGCCAAGCGGCACAGCTATTCTCGACCTTCATCTTCGCGCTGACCGACAACAAGTGGGTCTTCCTCATCCTGGTGAACGTCCTGATGTTGGTGGTCGGCTGCTTCCTCGATACGATCGCGGCGATCACCATTCTCGTGCCCATCCTGTTGCCGGTGGCCGCCGTGTACGGCATCAACCCGGTGCATTTCGGCCTGATCATGACGCTTAATCTGATGATTGGTCTCCTCCATCCGCCGCTCGGCATGGTGCTGTTCGTCCTCTCGCGGGTCGCCAAGCTGTCGGTCGAGCGCACGACCATGGCAATTCTGCCCTGGCTCGTTCCGTTGATCGTTGCGCTGATCCTGATCACCTTCATCCCCGCCATCACGCTGTGGCTACCGACGCAAATGGGACTGATCCGATGATCGATAGCGCAGTCGCTGCGACGCTGTTCGGCCCTGAGGATCTGCGGGTCGTCGAGCACCCGCTCTGCCCCCTCGCACCGGGAATGGTGCGCGTGCGCTTCGGCGCAGGCGGCATCTGCGGTTCCGACCTGCACTATTTCCGGCATGCGCGGACCGGCGATTTTGTCGTCACATCGCCGCTCGTGCTCGGCCACGAGGTCGCCGGAGAGATCGTGGAAATCAACGCGGACGCGTCAGGACTTGCCGTCGGCGATCGCGTGGCGGTCAACCCGTCGCGCTGGTGCGGACAATGCGCGCGATGCGCGGAGGGCCGCGCCAATCTCTGCGAAAACATCTATTTCATGGGCTCGGCGTCGAAAACGCCGCACATGCAGGGCGGTTTTGCCAGCGTGTTCGACGCCACACCCGCGCAATGCATCAAGGTCCCGCCTGATGTCGCCTACCAGGCGGCGGCACTCGCCGAACCGCTCGCCGTCAGCCTGCACGCAGTGGCGCGGGCCGGCGACATCGCCGGCCGCAACGTCATCCTGTTCGGCGCCGGCCCCATCGGGCTTTTGACCATGCTCGCCGCCAGGCTCAAGGGGTGTGACGATCTCACCGTCGTCGACATAGCAGAGGCGCCGCTTGCCTTCGCCAGCAAACTTGGAGCAAACAGGACGATCGACCTGTCTGGCGGCGACGAGGAACTCAAGGCGCTCGCGGCCGACAAGGCGATCGATGTCGCGTTCGAGATCTCAGGCACCGCAGCGGGCCTCGCGGCGGCGATCGCCAGCGTCCGGCGCGGCGGCACGGTCGTTCAGGTCGGCAATCTTCCGGGTGGTCAGATCCCGGTGGCGGCCAATGCGCTGATGGCCAAGGAAATCGACCTGAAGGGCACGTTCCGCTTCGGCGCAGAATTCAACCAGGCGGTCGATCTCATCGTCGGCGGCGACATAGACGTCCTGAAGCTGGTGACCGCGGAACGCCCCCTTTCCTCGGCACGCGACGCGTTTCGCCTGGCCGCCGACCGCTCGCAGAGCGTCAAGGTTGTCCTGACCGCCGACTGAGGTTTTTCCCGGCGCCTGCCGCCAGCTGTTGTCAACCGTTCCAGACTTAGCCAGTCGCCCCGCCTACCTCCGCCTGCTTGCGGGCTCGCGCAAACTGCAGAGCCGCAACGCCGGCGGTCGCAGCAAGCGCCAGGCCGATTGGAATGAGGCTCGACGGCTGGTCGGCCTTTCTGAGCACCGCCACCACGTCATATCCGACATCCAGCCCGATGCGCTTGGCGTAGGATCCGAAATCGACATTGCTGATCATCAGCGCGTCGCCCGCTTGCGTGATGGTAAGACCGATGCCGCGCAGCCGCTCCAGCGGCTCGCCCGGCTCGCCGAGCGGCACGTTGACGGTCTTGCGTACATCTTCGCCCATGAGGTCGACACCCTCGACGACGAAATTGATGCGGCCGTCGGCCGGCGCCTGCCCGACTGCCGACAGGAACTCGCTCGCCGGCAATTCCTCGTAAGGCGGCGACACCTGGTTGAGCCACCAGTCCGGCCGAAACAGCGTGAAGCAGATGAGAAGCAGGGCGGCACTTTCCCACAGACGGCTTTTCGTCACGAACCAGTTCATGGTCGCGGCCGAAAAAAGCAGGATGGCGATCAATGAGACCGTCGCCACCCAGATCGTTTGAGGCCAGGTGTCGACTCCGATCAGCAGGATCGCCGGGTTGAAGATGAAGACGAAGGGCAGGATCGCGGTACGCAGCGAATAGAGCGCGCCCTGGAAACCGGTGGCGATCGGATCTTCCTTGGAAATCGCCGCCGCCGCGAAGGCCGCCAGCCCGACGGGCGGAGTGATATCCGCCATGATACCGAAGTAAAAGACGAACAGGTGGACAGCGATCAACGGGATTGGCAATCCGGCCTGCGCACCGAGATCGACCACGACCGGCGCCATCAGCGTGGCGACCAGGATGTAGTTTGCGGTGGTCGGGATACCCATGCCGAGCACAAGGCTGATCGCTGCGATGAGGATCAGCATCAGGATGACGTTGCCGCCGGAGATTAACTCGACGAGCTCCGTCATCATCAGGCCGAGACCGGTCAGCGTGATCGTGCCGACGACGATGCCGGCGGTGGCCGTGGCGATACCGATGCCGATCATGTTGCGGGCGCCGAGCGCCAGCCCGTCGATCAGGTCGTCCCAGGCAGCACGCACCGAGGCGACGAGGTTTTCTTTACGAAATACCGCCATCAGCGGCTTGCGGGTGGCGACAATACCGAGGATCGAGACCGTTGCCCAGAATGCCGAGAGGCCAGGCGACATCTGCTCGACCATCAGGCACCACAGAAGCACGGCGATCGGGATCAGGAAATCGAGCCCGGTCCGCGTGACGTCCCAGGCGCGCGGCAGTTCCAGGATCGGCGCGTTCGGGTCGTCGAGCGCGAGATCCGGATAGCGGGAGGAATACCAGACGGAGGCGACGTAGAGAGCCACGCCAGCGACTGCGAGCACCGGCGGCGCGGTCCCGCCCAAGACAGCCTGGATAGCAACAATGCCGTAATAGACGATACAGACGGCGAGAATGCTGCCCGACAGTCCCAGCCCCATCCGCAGCATTCGTTCTCTTGCCGGCGTCGGACGCTGCGGGATCGTCTTCAGGTCCATCTTTATCGCTTCGAGGTGAACCATGTAGAGCAGTGCTATGTAGGAAAAAACCGCCGGCAACAGCGCGTGCTTGACGATCTCCGAATAGGGAATGCCAACGTACTCGACCATCAGGAAGGCGGCCGCACCCATGACCGGCGGCATAATCTGGCCGTTGATCGAGGCCGCGGCCTCGATGGCGCCCGCCTTGACACCGGAAAGGCCGGTGCGCTTCATCAGCGGGATGGTGAAGATGCCGCCCGACACCACATTGGAGACGGACGAGCCGGACACTACGCCGTTGAGGGCCGATGAGACCACGGCGACCTTTGCCGGACCACCGCGCAAATGGCCGAGCAGCGCGATGGAGATCTGCATCATCCAGTTGCCGGCGCCTGCCTTCTCCAAAAGCGTGCCGAACAGGACGAAGAGAAAGACGAAGCTCGTCGACACGCCAAGCGCGATTCCGAAGACGCCTTCGGTGGTCAGCCATTGATGGTTTAGAAACTTGTTGAGCGAAGCGCCGCGATGCTGGATCACGTCCGGCATGTACTGGCCGGCAAAGGTGTAGAAGATGAAGACACACGCCACGACCACCATCGGAAGGCCGAGCGCGCGGCGCGTCGCCTCGAGGAGCAACAGGATGCCAACGGTGCCGGTGACGAGATCGAGCGTGGTCGGCTGGCCCGGCCGTCCGGAAAGCTGGACGTAAAAGAGAAAGAGGTAGGCGCCGGCGAATCCGCCCACCACGGCCAGCACCCAGTCGAGCACTGGCACGCGATCGCGGGGCGAGGATCTCAGCGCCGGATAGGCGAGGAAGGTCAAGAACAGCGCGAAGCCGAGATGGATGGCGCGCGCTTCCGTGTCATTGAGGATGCCGAAGCCGAACACGAACGGCAAAGGCGAAGCATACCAGAGCTGGAAAAGCGACCACGCAACTGCAACCCAGAGCAGGATTCGAGCGACTATTCCGCCCGGATGCCGGCCACCCGTATCGGCCTCCGCGACAAGTTGTTCGAGCTCTTCGAGATCGACGCTGGCCGGTTGTTCCTTCACTTCGCTCATGACGCCTCCTGTTGCGGATGGCCCCGGCGGGTCCACGGGACCGGCCGGACTGTCGTCAGATCACGAAGCCTACTTCAGCCAGCCCTTTTCCTTGAAGTATTTTTCAGCGCCCGGATGCAGCGGCGCGGAATTCCCCTCCGACACCATCTTGGCCGGATCGAGATTGGCGAAGGCCGGATGCAGCGACTTGAACTCGTCGAAATTCTCGAACACCGCCCTGGTCAATTGATAGACGCTCTCATCGGGAACCTTGGCCGAAGTGACCAGCGTGGCGAGCACACCGAAAGTCCCGGTGTCGTCGGGATTGTTTGCGTAAAGGCCGCCCGGAATGATCGCCTTGGCATAGTAAGGATTCTCGGCAACGAGCTTGTCCACCACTTCTCCAGTTAACGGCACGAGCTTGGCACCGCAGGTGGTCGTCGGATCCTGGATGTTAGCCGAAGGATGGCCGACGCCGTAGAAGAATCCGTCGATCTTGCCGTCGCAGAGCGCCGGGCCGTGCTCGTCGGCCTTCAACTCCGATGCGAGCGAAAAGTCGGCCAACGTCCAGCCCATCGCACCGAGCAGACGTTCCATGGAAGAGCGCGTTCCGGAACCGGGATTGCCGACGTTGAAGCGCTTGCCCTTGAAGTCCTCGAATTTCGTCACGCCGGCATTCGGATGCGCCAGGACCGTGAACGGCTCCGGATGGATCGAGAAAACCGCGCGCAGATCGGTATGAGCGCCACCGTCCTTGAATGATTCCTGGCCTTTGAAAGCGTTGTACTGGACGTCGGACTGCGCCATGCCGAAGTCGAGTTCGCCTTCCTTGATCGTGTTCACGTTGAATGCCGATCCGCCGGTCGATTCGACCGAGCAGCGGATGCCGTGTGTCTTGCGATCCTTGTTGAGCAGGCGGCAGATAGCACCGCCGGCGGCATAGTAGACGCCGGTGACGCCACCGGTCCCGATGGTAACGAAATTCTGCTGCGCCATTGCGCTGGCCGAAAACAGCAGCGCGGCCGACAAGGCGGCGATCTGCGCTCCGAGGCGTGCAGTCCGGGCATGTTTCATCTGGTTCTCCCTTGGTACTTTGCGTGCCGTCGCGGCCGTCCGGTGTTTTAGTGTCAGGGCACGTCAATGCATGCTACGATTGTTGCGCTTTATCAATCAAGGGAAATGCTTGTTACAATGGATAAGCGGGAGATGGGTTTCGACGCGCTTCTGGCACGCATACTATCCGAACTCCCCGAACTGAGCTCAGAACTGCGCAAGGCGGCGCGATTCCTGGTCGATCATCCCGATGAGGTGGCGCTGGTTTCCATGCGGGTGCTGGCCTCGCGATCAGAGGTGACACCGACGACCTTCGTGCGGCTGGCGCGGCGGCTAGGCTTTGGCGACTGGGCGGCGCTGCGCAAGCCGTTCGAGGACCGGTTGCGCTTCGGCAAGGCGCCTTTCGCGGCGAGGGCCGATGCGCTTGTCAAGCGCGGGTCGGAGGCGATCTTCGCGGAATCGCTGAGGACGACGGTGGCCAATCTGGCGGCGGCCGAATCGTTCAACGGCAGCGAAGAAATCGCAAGGGCTTGCGTGATACTGGAGAATGCGCAGCACATACGCGTCGCCGGGTTCCGAAGCTGCCGTGCGCCTGCCCACGCGCTCGTCTATCTCTGCCGGATGTTTCGGCGCGAGATCACGCTGCTCGGCGGCGACGGCGGTGCGATCGAGGCGGAACTCGCAGCGCTCGGAAAGAGGGACGCGGTCGTCGCGATCGGCTTTTTGCCTTATTCGCGTGAACTCGGGCCGGTGGTGGAGGCTGCACAACGACACAGCGTCCCGATTGTCGCGATCGCCGACAGCATGGCTGCTCCGATCGCGCGGCATGCCGACGTTACCTTGCGTTTCTCTACCGACAGCCCCTCCTTCTTCCCGTCGGTGACCGCAGCTATGGCTATCGTGGAAGCGCTGGCTGCAACGATGCTGGCGCGCAGCGGGACGGCCGCCGCGGCTCGTGTCAGAGAGACGGAACTGGAGTTACAGGCGTTCGGGGCCTATCTGCCGGAATGAGGAGCGCTGGCGCTAGGCCAACGCAGCGTCTATCGCGTCGCCGAGCCGTTCGACAACCGCGTCGATTGCTGCGGCGTCTATGATGAAGGGCGGCGCAAGCAGCACATGATCGCCGCGCAGGCCGTCGATCGTGCCTCCCGCGGGATAGACGAGCAGGCCGCGCGCCATCGCCTCGCGCTTGACGCGAGCATTTAATTTGCGGTTCGGATCGAACGGCTCCTTCGACGAACGGTCTTCGACCAGCTCAAGCCCCATGAAGAGGCCACGGCCGCGGATGTCGCCGACGTGGGCGTGGTTGGAAAAGCGCTCGCCGAGGCGCCGGGCGAGATCGGCGCCCATCGCCTTGACGTTGTCGAGCAACCTGTCCCGCTCGATGACTTCCTGGACGGCAAGTGCTGCCGCGCACGCCATCGGGTGGCACATATAGGTGTGGCCGTGCTGGAAGAAGCCGGAGCCTTCGGCGAAAGCCTCGAAGATGCGGCGCGAAAGCAGCACCGCGCCAATGGGCTGGTAGCCTCCGCCGAGGCCTTTGGCGATTGTCATCAGGTCGGGCGCGACGCTGTCCTGCTCACAGGCGTGCAGCGTGCCGGTGCGGCCCATGCCGCACATCACCTCGTCGAGGATGAGGAGCACTCCGGCGCGGTCACAGATTTCGCGGATGCGTCTGAAATAGCCGGGAACGGCGGGCACCGCCCCAGCTGTCGCGCCAACGACAGGTTCTGCCACGAAGGCCATGACAGTGTCCGGACCGAGTTCGAGAATTTTGTCCTCTAGCGCCTGGGCAGCACGTAGGCCGTAGGCCTCCTCGCTCTCACCGGCTTTCTGGTAGCGGTAGGCATAGCATGGGTCGATATGATGCGTGTCGATCAGCAACGGGCGGAATTGGGCGCGGCGCCACTCATTGCCCCCGGCAGCGAGGGCGCCAAGCGTGTTGCCGTGATAGCTCTGACGGCGGGCGATGACGTTTCGCCGCTCGGGCCTGCCAGTCTCGACGAAAAACTGCCGTGCCATCTTGAGCGACGCCTCCACCGCCTCGGAGCCGCCAGACACGAAATAAACGTGGCTTATGCCTTGCGGCGCGCCGGCGACGAGTTTGTCGGCCAATGCCTCGGCCGGCTCATTGGTGAAGAAGCTGGTATGGGCATAAGCGAGCTTGTCGGCCTGTGCGTGAAGCGCAGCCGTCACGTCGGGATGGCCGTGGCCGAGGCAGGAAACCGCCGCGCCGCCCGACGCGTCGATATAGGCGCGGCCATCGCGGTCCAAGAGTTCGATACCCTTGCCGCCAGCCGCGACGGGCAGGGTCGCATGGATCTGGCGATGCAGGATGTGTGTCATGCTTTCCTCGATTGACGGTGGCGCGATTTGGAGCGAACTATCATGCAACATATGTTACAGAGCGTGCAATGGTGAAACAATTGGACTGCGTCTATGACTGTCGATAGGGACATGACCGGCCCCGGACTCGTAGCGCCCACTGCGATCGCCGTTGCGCCGAATGGTGGACGGCGTGGCAAGGGAGACCACCCTGCCCTGCCGATCGGCCCCCGGGAATTGGCTCGGACCGCCGCCGCCTGCCTCGAGGCGGGCGCCGCCATGATCCATGCCCATGTCCGCGATCGCGACGGCGGCCATTTGCTCGACGCGCACGCCTATCGCGAGACGACGAAAGCGATACGTGATGCGGTGGGCGAGCGGTTGATCATCCAGATCACCAGCGAAGCGGTCGGCCAATACCAACCGGCCGAGCAGATGGCGGTGGTGCGCGCTACCCGCCCCGAGGCGGTTTCGCTGGCGCTGCGCGAACTGGTGCCAGACGCCGCCCATGAGACCGCTTTCGCCGAGTTCCTGTGGTGGTTGAAGGGCGAGCGGATCGCCCCTCAGATGATCCTCTACGCGCCGGAAGAGGCGTCGGCCCTAGACGCCATGCAACAACGGGGGCTGGTGCCTTTCGACGACATTCCGGTGCTCTATGTGCTCGGCCGCTACACGCCAGGACAGGTTTCGCGGCCGACTGACCTGCTTCCCTTCCTTGCGCATGATCGTCCGCGCTTTGCGCACTGGATGGTCTGCGCCTTCGGTCGGGAAGAAACCGCCTGCGTTGCGGCCGGTGCGCTGCTGGGCGGCCATGTCCGCGTCGGCTTCGAGAACAATTTTACTCTCGCCGACGGCACAACCGCCAGGGACAATGCCGCGCTCGTAACCGCAACCAAATGCGCTCTGACCGCTTGCGGCGTCCGGGCCGCCCAAGCCGACGACCTGCGCGCCGCCTGGTCGATCCAACGCTAGCTTTGCTCAGGTTTACGGTCGTGCGCGCTCCGCAGACAGATTTTGAGGCGGTTTGAAGAACCGCGTTCTCGGAGCGGCCCGGCTGCGGCCTCGACGGTTCGTCACACTTGTCAAAAATCTCTCTGCTACGCTGCAACCGAACTGTCTGGCCGACGTTAAGGTTGTGGTGGCTGGGGAGACCTTCATGCAGACGTACCTCGTCGAACAAATGGAGGGCGATGACGTGATCTCGGTGCGTATCGTCAACGCGCCGAGCCCTTTTAAAGCCGCCGCCATGTCGACAAATCGACATGTTACCCTGCGAACGTGGGAAAAGGATTGGATCCGAGTAACCGACGAGAATCGGGGCCATATCTTTGCATACTGCTTTGTCTCCGACGGAGACTCCGACACCAGCGGGCATGGCCCGAGAAAAACACTGAATAAATCAAGAAAAGCCCAAAAAGCTGACCAGAGAGCCGGGTAAGCGCAAACCACTGGTCTTTGCACCTCGCTGTAGCGCGCAGATTTACCGATATCGCCAGAACCGTGAACACCACGGAGCCAATACCGGTTGCGCTGGTCGGTACGCCAGGCGCGGTCCTTCCCTCGGCGCGACGCCTTCGCAGCAAGGAATGACAGCCAAAGGGCGCAAACGCGGCCATTTGGCGAAGATCGCGGCTTCATCAGAATGATCGATGAAAAGATTTCGGCCGGGGGCGATAAGTGATCTTAATCTTAGCGTGGGCAGCTCATGTCTCCGGCATATTTGGGATCAGAAAAGGCGCGTCTGGATCTACGGGCGGATTGTCAGCCAGCGGACACCCGTAAATGGTCAAACGTCCCGGAATACGCACTTGATCAGGGCGGTCCTGTACTGCACCCTTATCAACGGATGGGCGCCGATTTTGCGAATGTTGCCGTCTTCGACCACCTGAGAAGCATCACCAGCCAATATCCCGACAAGCTCGCGATCAGCGACGGCACCACCCGTTTGACGTATTCCCAGCTTTTCCAGGCCGTCGAGATGCTGTCCCACCGAATTGCGGCCGTCGTTCCCAACGGGCAGGCGATCGGGATCCTTCAGGCCAACTCGGCCTGGTATCCTGTGGCCATGCTGGCGAGCATGGCGATTGGGCGGCCTTCGGTGCCACTCAACGCGAGAGATCCCGACACGCGAACCAATGACATTGTCGTTGCGGCGCGGCTTTCAGCGGTTATAGGCGACGGCAATGGTCGCGCTGTCGGTTTGGCTCACGATGTCCACTGGATCGATGCGACCGCCAGCATCCCGCCGCAAGTCCAGCCGATACCCCAGTCCTGTTCCGTCTCGGTCGACGCGCCTGCAATCGTGCTCTATACGTCAGGCAGCACCGGCCATCCCAAAGGCATAGTCAACAGCCAGCGCAGCCTGCTTTTGCGGGTCCAGCAATATGTCGACGCATGCCACATCAATTCGGACGATGTTTTCCTGCCCTTGACCGGGCCTGCCACGATCGCCGGTTGCCGGGAGGTTCTCGCCGCCCTTCTTACCGGTGCGACCTTGCATCTCGTCGAGGTGGGCGTCGTTGGCTTGCGCGCGGTCCGGCGCCTAGTGGAATCCGAAGGCGTGACCGTCACCTATCTGGTGCCGGCGTTGCTTCGGGCACTCATGGCAGACAAACCAGCTGACGCCTTCCGCTCGCTCAGAGTGGCCCGGATCGGGGGGGAGAAGGTGTCATGGGCTGATATCGCCCTGCTGCGCAAAACCGTTTCGAGCACTTGCCTCATCCAGATCGGTTACTCGTCAACCGAGACCACAGGGTCGCAATGGTTCTTGCCGCAAGACTGGCCGGAGGAAGGCGCCTCGGTTCCGGTTGGCTGGCTGCTCCCAGGAATCACCTTCGCGATAGTCGACGAAAAGGGGCGCCGCGTTCAGCCGGGTAAGAGCGGAGAGCTCATGATAAGAGGCCCATATGTCCTGCTTGGCCATTGGGAGAACGGCGCCGTCGTGCCGGTGGAATCGGATCCGGATGACCCAGATCTTCGGCTCTTCGCGACGGGTGACCTCGTCCAACTTGACAGTCATGGCCTGCTGCGGATCGTCGGCCGCAAGGGGCGCCAGATAAAGATCAATGGTCGACGCATCGAACCTGCCGAGCTCGAGCGGATGTTGCGTTGCGCGCCTTCTGTGGAGGATGCCGTGGCAATCGTGACCGCGGCAAATGAGCTTGTCGCATTCGCCATTCCTCAGCCATGGGCGGGGCCCGCCTTTACGGACGACCTTCGCCAGCTTGTCAGAACGAAGCTGCCGCCGTCGCTGTGTCCCGTGCGGCTTCACACGGTCTCCGGGATTCCACGTCTGTCGGGCGGCAAGGTCGACATGGCCACGCTTGCGGAGATCGATCTTTCAGCCACGAAGATCGCCCCGGCCGCACAGCCGTCCGATACGAGCGAGATCAACGTCCATCGGATAGTGCAGCATGCCTGGAACAATATCCTCGACACACGCGTCGCTGCAGGACGCTGGGATGACGCAGGCGGAGATTCGCTGAAGCTGCTGCAATGCGTCATGGAAATAGAAAGCGCCATCGGGCAGGAACTCGGTCTCCAGGGCTTCACGGTCGGGATGAGCCTGGACGAAATGGTCAAGGCGGTCGTGTCGGCACAGGCAGGCGACCTGCACGCGCGCGCGCAGAAGTACGATCCTCCTATTCTTTTTCTGCTCCCGGGATCCGTTGGCTATGGCCCGAGCTTTGCTGCCTTTGCATCCTCGATGAGCAAGGTCGCACGAGTGACCCCCATCAAGTACCCTACGCTGGCTATGATATTGCGCGGACAAAACACCGTCGCCGACATGGCCGACTCCGCGGTGGAGCAGATCTGCCGCGCCCAGCCCACGGGCCATGTGCGCCTTCTCGGCCATTCGCTCGGCGGCGCCGTCGCGTTCGAGGTTGCGGAGCGTTTGCTGGCCGCGGGGCGAACTGTGAAGTTCCTGGGAATCCTCGACACGAGCCTCCTCGGCGAGCGCAGCACCTATTGGGAGATGGTTACCCGCACATTCGATCGGATCCGGACCAACCGCGTAACCGCTGACCGAATGGTGTGCCGCTTCCTTGCAAAGATCGCTGTCAAAACTGGCTTCGAGGCGCAGCTCGCCCGCATCCTCGATCGCTACGCCCGGGATGAGTTCAACGCGACGAGTTTCAGAACCAAACTGGAACTGCAGGGGCAGTTGCGGGGACGAGCCTTCTACCGATGGTTGGCGATACCCAGACGGACGCTGCCGATCACCGCAACCCTCTTCCGCTGCGCTCGGCCCAAAATGCCTCTGGCCATAGGGTGGGATGGCGCTTTCGCGCATCTGGATGTGATTCCGGTCGTTGGCAGTCACTTCGATATGATCACAGAGCCCCATCTCGTCATCAACCGCCCGCTCATCGAGAAGGCGGTGGAGCAAACCTATTCTTCAACCGAGGTTCGCAATCGGGAGTACAGACCATCGACGTGATTTCAGAGTTCAGCATGGGCACGCTGGTGCTCGATGCTCGCATGGAGGTCGATCGCATCGTTCAAATCCTGCGCGAGCAGGTTTTTGGCACACTGCGACGTCGTGGCGTGGTTGTCGGCCTGTCCGGGGGTATCGACAGCTCCGTTGTCGCATCGTTATGCGCACGCGCGTTCGGGAAAGACAAAGTCTTGGGGATATTCATGCCGGAGCGCCATTCCTCCGGCGATTCGCTAAGGCTTGGCCGCAGCGTCGCAGCCCAGCTCGGCATCGATACGATCCTGGAAGACATAGCACCGGCCCTTGAGGCCGTCGGCGCCTATCGTCGACAGATCGAAGCGATCCAGACCGTCGTTCCCCAATATGGCGACGGCTGGAAATGCAAGCTGGTGCTCGCGTCGGTTCTCGAGAGCAACGGTCTCAACATCACGCGCCTCACGGTTCAGGACCCCGAGGGCAAGACAGATACGGTGCGTCTGTCGCCGGCAGCCTATCTGCAGATCGTCGCTGCAACCAACTACAAGCAGCGCCTGCGCAAAATGACCGAGTACTACCATGCGGACCGCCTCAACTATGCTGTGGCAGGTACGCCAAACCGCCTGGAGCATGACCAGGGCTTTTTCGTCAAGCAGGGCGACGGGAATGCCGATCTGATGCCGATCGTCCATCTTTACAAGACCCAGGTCTACCAGCTGGCTGAATACCTTGGGGTGGATGAAGAGGTCCGGCGGCGGCCGCCGACCACGGACACTTTCTCCATGGCCCAGAGTCAGGAGGAATTCTATTTCGCCCTGCCTTATCATCTGATGGATCTGTGCCTCTACGGCTTGAGCCACGGAATTTCTGCCGACGAGGTCGCGGCAGCTGCCGGCCTCACCGCGGCCCAGGTTCAGAAAGTCTTCAAGGACATCGACAGCAAACGGCGTGCCGCACGCTATCTTCATGCACGGCCCTTGCTGTCCGCTGCAGTGGGCGAGGACTAACCGATGTGCGGTATCGCCGGAATCGTGTCGCTGAGCGGCGCCGCGGCGCCCCCTTCGCGCGAAGCGCTGATGCGCATGGTGGGCGCGCTCTCGCATCGCGGTCCGGACGAACGCGGCCTTTACCGGGACAAACGCGCGGGTTTGGCGCATGCTCGTCTGTCTGTCGTCGATCTTTCGAACGGCCAGCAGCCGCTCGCCGACACGGGCGACACGATTTGGATCATCTTCAACGGCGAGATC
Organism: Mesorhizobium mediterraneum; assembly: GCF_002284565.1. Taxonomy (GTDB): domain Bacteria; phylum Pseudomonadota; class Alphaproteobacteria; order Rhizobiales; family Rhizobiaceae; genus Mesorhizobium; species Mesorhizobium mediterraneum. The sequence goes on from NZ_NPKI01000017.1 coordinate 72,063, forward strand.
TTCAACTACCTCGAGCTGCGTGAAAAGCTGATCGCCCTCGGCCACCGCTTCCGCACCCATAGCGACACGGAGGTCATCGTCCATGCCTATCGCGCGTGGGGCGAGGCCGCCTTCGCGCGGATGAATGGGCAATGGGCGGTCGCAATCTGGGACTCCGTGGCAGGTCGTCTCGTGTTGTCGCGCGATCGGTTTGGCATCTGCCCCTTGCATTTCTGCGAGCATGGGGGCCGCGTTTACTTTGCCAGCGAAGTGAAAGCCATTTTCGCGGCCGACGTTGATATACCCCGTGCCTTCGATCCAGCCGGCATCGACCAGACTTTCACACTCTGGACAGTCGTGCCGCCGCAAGGCGTATTTCAGGGGATCAGCGAACTCACCCCGGGACATGTCCGCATTTACGACAGGGACACCGTTCGCGAGCGGGCTTTCTGGAAGCCTTGCTACCCCGAAATTTCCGATCCTCGCCGTGACGAATTCACCGGCTCACTCAACGACGCGGTGGACGAGGTGCGCGGCGCCCTTGAGGCGGCGACGGCGCTCAGGATCGTGCAGGCCGACGTGCCGGTCGGCTGCTATCTGTCGGGCGGGCTCGACAGCTCGCTGGTCGCCGCGCTGGGAAGGCGCTACGCCGGCGAACGGTTCCAGACCTTCTCCCTGCGTTTTGCCGACGCCGAGTATGACGAGACCCGCTTCCAGCGCCTGGTCGCCGGCGCGACCGGGAGCGAGCACCATGAGGTGGTAGTTTCGCGCAGCGACATCGCTGAGGTCTTTCCTGAGGTGATCTACCACACCGAGCGTCCAATCCTGAGGACCGCGCCTGCGCCGCTGTTCCTGCTCTCGAGGCTGGTGCGCGAACACGGCATCAAGGTCGTGCTGACCGGCGAAGGAGCGGACGAAATGTTCGCTGGCTATGACCTGTTCCGCGAAGGCAAGGTCCGCCGTTTCTGGGGACGCCAGCCCGCATCGATGCGACGCTCACGGCTGCTGGAGCGCCTGTATCCCTATCTCAGCCGCTCGCCGGTGCATCAGCAAGCAATGGCGCGCCAGTTCTTCGGGCGCGATATCCAGGCCTATGACACGCCGGGCTTTGCGCATGACACACGCTGGCGCACCACCAGCGCCATCAAGAGATTGTTCTCCGCCGACATGCGCGCAGAGTCCGAGCGCCGCAGTTGCGTGCCCGAGCTGATCGCCCGCCTGCCCGCGGAGTTTTCGCGATGGGGCTCTCTCGCGCAGGACCAGTATATCGAGATCCAGACGCTGATGTCGGGATACCTGCTTTCCTCGCAAGGGGACAGGATGCTCATGGCCCACTCCGTCGAGGGGCGCTTCCCGTTCCTGGACGATGAACTTGTGACGCTGGCGAATTCGCTTCCGGCGGCCTACAAGCTGCGCATCCTCGACGAAAAGCACGTGTTGAAGCGGGTGGCGGAACCGATCGTGCCGCCGGAAATCGTGGCCCGCAAGAAGCAGCCTTACCGGGCGCCCAATGCGCTTTGCTTCGTCGCCGATGATGCTCCGGCCTATGTCCGCGAAGCGCTTTCGGAGACGGCGCTGCGCGAGGCGAACGTTTTCGATCCGAAGTCGGTCACGCGGCTGCTGGACAAGTGTCGAGCCAGGGCGGGCGACGGCGATCTCTCCAACTCCGACAACATGGCGCTGGTCGGCGTGCTGTCGACCCAGCTCCTTCACCAGCAGTTTGTCGTAAGCCGTCCCGGTGGAGCTCGCAGGGTCGACCTCACCGTCGACGTTGACCGCGAGCATCGCGAAGAGGTGCTGGCATGATGCATGGCGCCGTACCTTTGCTGCATGACTACCTCACCCACGCCGCCAGCCGGGTCGGTGAGAAGGTGGCGCTGGTGTGCGGCGGACAACGTGTCACCTATGGCGATCTCGAAGCGCGCTCCAACGCGATTGCCCAACATCTGGCCGCGGCTGGGGTCGCACGTGGCGATCGCGTGATGATCTTCGCCGACAACACCGTCGAGACAGTCATCGCCTTTTGGGCGGTGCTCAAGGCGAATGCCGTTGTGTGCATCGTCAACCCGCTCACCAAAAGCGACAAGCTTGATTATCTGCTCAACGATTGCCGACCGACGGCACTGATAACGGACAGGCACCTGCACTCGATCTTCAGCGAACCGGCACGCAACTGCCCGTCATTGCGCCGGGTGATCGTCTCCGGGCCGATCGTCGACGTCGAGTTGACAGGATTGCCGCACGCCGTGCGCTGGGACGCTGCGGTCGCCGCCGGCGGCAGCGCACCGCCGGCGCGCCGCTGCATCGATATAGATCTCGCTGCCATCATCTACACGTCCGGGTCGACAGGTGAACCCAAGGGCGTGATGCTGACGCACAGGAACATGACAGCCGCATGCACTTCGATCGCTTCATACCTGGAGCTGTGCGAGGACGAGGTGATCCTCAACGTCCTGCCTCTCGCCTTCGATTACGGCCTGTACCAGATGATCATGGCGTTTCGCACCGGCGCCAGGTTGGTGCTTGAACGCTCGTTCGCTTTCCCGGCGCAGATCCTCGGGTTGATCAAGGAAGAGAGGGTGACAGGTTTTCCCGGCGTGCCGACCATCTTCGCCGCGCTCTCGGACCTCAGGTCACTAAAAGATCATGATTTTTCGAGCATTCGCTACGTAACGAACACTGCGGCCGCCCTGCCGCTCAAGCACATTCTCATGCTGCAGGACCTGTTTCCGGATGCGCGCATCTATTCGATGTATGGCCTCACCGAATGCAAGCGCTGCACCTATCTGCCGCCGGAAGACCTTGAGCGAAAGCCATTGAGCGTCGGGGTCGCCATCCCGAACACGGAAATGTGGATTGTCGACGAGCATGACAGGCCGGTCGGCCCTGATGTCGTTGGCCAACTCGTCATCCGCGGAGCGACGGTGATGAAGGGCTATTGGGGCAAGCCGGAAGCCACGGCCAGAAAACTCAAACCCGGCCCGTTGCCGGGCGAGCAGGTCTTGTACACCGGCGACTACTGCCGGATGGACGCGGAGGGATACCTCTACTTCATCGGTCGCGGCGACGAGATCATAAAATCGCGAGGAGAGAAAGTGGCGCCGAAGGAGGTGGAAAACGCGCTGTTGGATATTGCCGGTGTACGGGAAGCCGCGGTCATCGGCGTTCCGGACGAGCTTCTCGGGCAAGCGGTCAAAGCGTTTGTCGTGATGGAGCAAGGAAGATTCATCGACGAAAGGCAGTTGCAGAAAGAATGTCAGAGACGGTTGGAGAACTTCATGGTTCCGAAGTCCATCGTGATCGTACCCAGCCTACCGATGACAGACACGGGCAAACTCAAAAAAACGGCCCTGTCATGAGGCGGTTTCTGGATGAAATTGATCAGCATTCATCATTTGTATCGGAGGAGAATTCAATGTTGTCTACCAAGGATAGGGCCGAAACCTGCAGGGATCAGATTCGCGCTTTCCTGGCGTCGAATTTCTACATTGCCGACGCGGATGCTCTGGAGAGCGACACGTCCCTTCTCGATCAAGGCATCGTCGACTCGACAGGGGTGCTCGAGGTTATCGGCTTTATCGAGGAGACCTTCGGCATCACCGTCGAAGACAGCGAACTCCTGCCGGAGAACCTCGATTCCATTCAAGGAATTGCACAGTACGTTCTCCGCAAGAAAAACTGATTGCCGACATCTTGCGCTGTTCCACGCTCCGCCGACAGCGCAACCGAGCCTGCCGCAGTTGCGGCATGGCTCACGCTTGCGGCGTGGTATGTCCCACAACCACCCTGCCCTCGCCGGCTTCGTTCGTGACCGCACGGATGGTTTCGTAGGCCTTGGAACGCTCCAGCAGGCTCATGACCTGCCGGTCCTGGCCGAGCCCTACCTCGAAGAGCAGGATGCCTCCGCGCCGCAAGTAACGCGGCGCGTCCTTGATCACGCGCATATGGATGCTCAGGCCATAGGGGCCGGCGGCAAACGCCTCACGCGGCTCGAGCTCGGTCAGATGCGCGCGGTCGCCCTCGAGCCGCTTTTCCGAAATGTAAGGCGGGTTGCAGACGATCATGTCGATCGTGCCGTCAAGCTCCAAGCCTGAGAAGGCACTGAACAAGTCGCCCTGAAGCACCGACACGCGATCCGCCATGTTGTGATGAGCAACGTTGCGGCGCGCGACGTCGACGCATCCATCGGTGAGATCGCTCGCCCAGACACGCACGGTGGGGGCGTAGTGCGCGATGGCGCACGCCAGATTGCCGGCACCGCAGCACATGTCGATAACGCGCGGCTCCGGCAGGTTCATTTGACTGAGAACGTCGAGAGCGGTCGTGCCGAGCAACTCCGTCTCCGGTCGGGGAACGAGCGCACCGGGCGCGATGAGCAACTCCAGCCCCATGAAGTTGGTACGGCCTTTGCTGTAGGCATCGGCGACACTGATCTCCTCGCTCACGACAGACCCGCCTTCCTGACTTTGCCGGCGCCAGTGTCCGACAATTGCGCACCAGTTAAGTGTATCTCAAATTCATTAAATTTTCGATGGGCGAATCGAAAAACACTCATCGCCATGGGCTTTGAAGACATGATGTAACAAAGGGTGATCACGGGCTTCTCATCTGTCGCTTGGTTGGGAATATTGTCTCATCATTGGGAATATCCGGTTTCTCACCCCAGTTATCCCCAGCCTTGCAGAGCCAATTCCCGAATTCTCGGTCCAGCGTCACGATTTTGCTACATTTTAATCAAAAGGCACATACGTAAGCAAAACGTAATGTTTCAGTAGCTAACGGAAAGCAGCCGCTTCCCGCAAGGCAAGAGGGTTTACCCATCATCGACAGGACCAACACGTTCGCGCGGCAATTTCGCACGAAAGATCGCAGATCATGAAGCCAACGCAAGGGCGCTCGCCCGATCTACGTTCCGCCATGTTCGGCTCAATGCACGGATTGATCGGCGTCGGGGTTTTCTCGGCGGTGATAAACATTCTCGCCTTGACCGGCTCCGTCTACATGCTCCAGATCTACGATCGCGTGCTGCCTTCGCAGAGCATTCCCACTCTCGTCGGATTTACGATCGGGATGCTGGGCCTCTACGCGGTCTATGGACTCCTCGATTTCGTCAGGCTTCGCCTGTTGGTCCGCATCGGCAGCCGCCTGCACAGAGATCTGCAGCAAAAGGCGTTCGCTGCCTCGCTTTCCCTGCCGCTTACTGCCGGGCAGGATGCGAACCGTGTGCAGCCACTTCGTGATCTGGACCAGTTGCGCGGCTTTCTTTCCGGGCTGGGACCGACAGTCGTCTTCGACGCTCCCTGGATACCGTTTTATATGGTGGTCATCTATCTACTGCACCCTTCGCTTGGTGTGTTGGCAACCCTCGGCGCGGCTGCTGTCGTGCTTTTGACGGTCGTCGCGGAAGTCGTTGCCCGCAAACCCGCCGCGCGAGCGTCTGAAACGCTCGTGGCACAGCGGCTTCTTGCCGATTCCGGCCGCCGCAACGCGGAGGTTGTTCAGGCGATGGGCCTTTCAGCCCAGCTTGGTCGGCGCTGGAATGAGATCAGCCATCTTTACCTCAAGAACCAGGAACAGCTCTCCGATGTCGTCGGCGCAGCGAGTTCATTGTCGAAAACACTCCGCATGGCCCTGCAATCGTCCGTGCTGGGGCTTGGTGCCTACCTTGTGATCGGCGGCGAGGCTTCGCCCGGCGTTATCATCGCGTCGTCCATATTGCTGGGCCGCTCATTGGCGCCGGTCGATGTGGCGATCGCAAACTGGAGAGGGTTTCTGGCCACCCGCCGAAGCTATTCCGACCTGGCGGCAGCACTGGATGCTTTCGGCAGCCAGAAAGACCCTATGGAACTGCCGCGCCCACAGACACAGCTTGCGGTCGAGGAACTGACGGTCGCGCCACCAAGTCTGCAGAGACCAACGCTCGTCAATGTAAGCTTTCGCTTGTCGAGGGGCGCGGGGTTGGCGATCGTCGGCCCGAGTGGTTCTGGCAAGACGACGCTCGTGCGTGCTTTGGTCGGGGCATGGAAGCCGCTCCGCGGAACGGTAAGGTTGGACGGCGCCGCGCTCGATCAATGGAATTCGGAGTTGCTCGGCACTCATATCGGCTACCTGCCGCAGGACGTTGAGCTGTTCGACGGAACGATCGCAGACAACATTTCAAGATTCGGCGGCAAGGCAGACGCAAAAGGCGTGCTGGCAGCCGCCAAGGCTGCGGGCGTGGACAAGATGATCATGCGACTGCCGGAAGGTTTCCAAACGCGCATCGGTGAAGGCGGAGCGGCCCTGTCAGCTGGGCAGAGGCAGCTCGTCGGGCTCGCCAGAGCGCTTTATGGTGATCCATTCCTTGTCGTCCTCGACGAGCCAAATTCCAACCTGGATGCCGACGGCGATGTTGCCCTGGCCGGGGCAATCCTGGCGGTGCGCGAACGCGGTGGCATCGCAATCGTTGTGGCGCATCGTCCGTCGGCTCTCGTCAACATCGATCAGGTACTCGTCTTGTCGAATGGCATGCTCCATTCATTTGGCTCGCGCGAAGACGTTCTGGCAAATGTCATCCGGCCCTTCCCGCGGCCAAATACTGTCGTCCCGCTGCAGCAAGGTGCAAGCGGCCATGCGTGAGGTATTAGTGCCTAACATGACCACGTCGTCATATGCTGCGGTCGGTGGCGAAAGCCCATCGGTTGGGGCAAAGCCAGAGCCGAATGGCATCCGGACCAATCTGCTCTTGGGTCTGGCCGCATATTGTCGTTCCGCCGTGGAAAGGTGCAGGCAGGCATATGTGAGATATTGCTCTACCGGGACCGTGTCATCATATGCCGCGGTCGGTAGCGAAAGCGAACTGATCCCGACGAATCCAACCGAAGAGCCGGATGGCATCAGGGCCAACCTGCTACTGGGCCTGGCGACCACCTGCCTGTTGATCTTCGGTGGAGGGCTCTGGCTAGGGTTGACCAAGATTGCCGGTGCGGTGATTGCGCCCGCCACCGTGGTGGTCGAAAGCAACATAAAGAAAGTCCAACATCAAACCGGCGGCACTGTCGGCGGCATCTTCGCCCAGGACGGGGACCATGTGCGTGCCGGCGACGTCTTGGTCAGGCTGAACGACACGTTGACACGAGCAAACCTGCAGATAGTCAGCGAGGATCTGGATCGCGCCACCATTCGTCTGGCGCGACTGGAGGCCGAGCGGCAGGGCCTGCCGGAAATGCAACTCCCACCCAGCGTTCGGGCCCAGATGGGCGACCCGCAACTGGCGGCACTTGTCCGTGGCGAACGCGCCGTGTTCGAAAGCCGGGCGGCGGCATTGGCTGGCCAGAAGGCACAATTGCAAAGCCGCTCGAAGCAATTGGAGCGTCAGATCGATGGCCTCAAAGCACAGCAGGCGGCAATGGACGAGTCGCTGGATCTGCTGACGCAGAACCTTGCTGACGTCGAATCTCTCTACGCAAAGAAGTTGGTCTCCAAGGAGAGGCTGAGCACTGTCAGCTTGGAGAAGAGCCGGACTCGCGGCGAGTCAGGACGCCTCGTCGCGGCAATCGCGGAGGTCCAAGCTCGCATCAGTGAGACCGACCTTCAGGTGCTTCAGCTCGACGAGCAAATGCGGAGCGAGGTAACGAGCGAACTTCGCGAAACGGAAGCCAAGCAGACCGAGCTCAATGAGCGCAAGGTAGTGGCGGAAGACGAGCTCGCCAGGACAGATATCCGCGCCCCACAGACTGGAACCGTACAAGAATCCTCCATCCACACCATCGGAGGCGTGATTGCCCCCGGGGAAGTGCTTATGATGATTGTGCCTGACACCGACAACCTGGTCGTGGATGCGCTCGTTTCTCCAGAGCGTATAGATGACGTACGTCCTGGACAGCGGGTTTCAATCCGCTTTCCGGCGTTCGACGCAGGGACGACACCTGTTTGCCAAGGCTCGGTCAACCGCATCTCTGCAGATCTGATTAAAGATCAGCAACGTCAGCTTTCGTACTTTTCGGCGCGCATCAACGTCGAAAATGCGGCGACCTGCCTGACGGAAGCGAAAATACTCAAACCCGGCATGCCCGCCGAAGTTCACATAAGCACCGACGAGCGCAATGTCTGGTCCTATTTGCTCAAACCCTTCACGGACCAGGTATCCAGAGCTTTCAGACAGTAACGCAGACGGCAATCCCGGCATGACCAAGGTACAGCCGGTTTAGAGCGGTTCATCGTTTCACGGAAACGCCGAACCGCTCTATCTCTTTGTTTTTGCGCAATTCCGGACGGAAAACCGCTTCACACTTTTCCTGGAATTGCTCTATTGGATCGCTACGCTCTCGAGACCGCTGCTGAACCTTACCTCTATCGTGTCGCCCGGTGATACCTCGGTATCTTCTCCGGCCGGCTGTTTACGCCATTCCTCACCGACCTTGCGGATGATCGTGACCTGAGCCTGAATGGTTTCGCCGGCAACTGGCAGCGGCTGGGCGGACGCCCCCGTGGGCTGCAATTTCTGGCTGGCGGCGCGAAGTCTTGCGGTGATGTCGGCAAGACGCACGTTGGTGTCCTTCAGTTCGGTCAGAAGACCAATTCTTCTCTGGTTGCCGTTGCGTTCGTGCTGTCTGACAAAATCATCCTGCTGGCGTCGCGCTCTCATGAGTTCGACCGACGTTTCGAGCGCCCGGCTGGAAGAGAGAATCACACCGCGCCGCACGTCGGCGAGCCTGTCGTTGGTCAGATTGCCTGCTTTATATACCTTCGTCACTCGCGCCAGATCGTCCTCGTCCGCCTTCACTGCATCGGCTTCGACCTGCTCGCGCTTGAGCAGGACCGCGATCTGCGCCGCAGCGTCCTTGGCGCTTTTTTCGAGGTAGCTTTGCTCCTGCTGGAAGTTGTCCAGGGAAATCTTGAGCCCTTCCGCTTCGGCCTGGGCGATTGCCGAGACGAAAGCGGCCGACAAGGGTGACCCTTGTGGTGGCTTCATGTCGAAATTCGCCTGGTTCTGAAGTTCGGCGCGCAGACGGGCGCTATGAAAGTAGTCTCTGGTGTACTCCCCCCAAGCCGATTCATAGTCGCGCCGCAAATCCACCGGATCTGGGCCAGCCTGGTTTGTCCGTGACCGCAGAAGGCTGAAACCGCCAGACACGGCAATCGCCTGCCGCACGGTCATGAGCGGTCGATAGGCCTGCTGTCCGGGAGTGAGCACGTCGCCGGTCACGTAGATCGGGCGATAGTCTGCGATGACGGCGGTGACGTCGCTCGGCTTGATGACGATCATTTGCTCTCGCCCATCAGGCAGACGCTGGTGGAATATCTTGGTTGGCAAGATCGTCTCCATCCGCGTCTGCAATTCGGCCGGAGTGAGGCCGCCGACCGAAACCATCCCGACTTCGGGAAGCGCGATCGTGCCGTCCATTTGAACCACGGCACGCTGCGTTCGTTCCGGGATAGAGGCAATTCCTATCTCGACGGTATCGCCGGCGGACAGTCGATATGCAACCCGCGTCTCCGCTGCGGTGGCCATATCGATGGCAGCCAGTATACCAAGCGCGGCAAGAAGGATTCGATTAGTGAAGACCATTGGTGACAATCTCCTTCCGGTTCAACGTCGGCTCTTCCGGCCAATCGACACGGGAGACGAAGTCGTAGACGGGACCGCCGGGCACGCCCCAGTTGCTCGACCAGACTACTTGTGAGCCGTCAGGCGACGGCGAGGCATGAGTTTCGCTTCGATAGTCTAACTGAGTGCTTCTCGTTTGTGCGATGCGTCGAATCTCACCACTGCCGTCGATGCGCAGCGCGATCACTTCCTGTGCATATGGCGCCATGTCTGGACGGGCTGACACCTCATCCGGATCGCCGCCATAGGTCAGGAACACCCAGCCAGATCTGTCCAGCGCACGCAGGGATGCATGCATGGCTTCGCCGTATTTCATAAGTGGGGTGACCTTGCCGTCGGACAGCCTTCGCTTGATCACGTGATATTTGTCCGGATCGGACTTGCTGATGCCGACATAGACTTCGCTGCCGTCCTCATCGACTGTCATGTCGCCGTGGCCGGGCCGATGATGTTCCGTCCATTTCTGGAGCAAAGTGCCCTCGACACTGAAAATGAAGGCCTGTTGGATGCCGCTGACTATCTCCTGGAGGCATAGAATGTTGGCTCCGAGCGGAGAAATCGAGCAGGCACCATTGGTTCCGCCAAGATGCCCAAGATCGATGTCCGGGAATTTCCGCCGCTGCTTGAGATCGTAGGCAAAGACCACCGTCTCGCCATCCTCACGCACCGCGCGCACCGCTATGCGATCACCGTCACGGCTTGGATTGCCCTTGCCCGGCCCGAAATGGAAATCATGGTATTCAGTCGAAGCGAACAGGACGTCTTCGCGATTGGTCCGTGGCGCCCAGGTCGACACTTGCCGGCCCTGAACGCAGATCATCAGATCGGCGTTTTGAGGGTGCCATTCGCATTCAATAGATCGAGCGCGACGGAACAGCGGCGCGTATGTGTGCCCGTCCATGAAGCACATGCCGCCGCTACAGCCGTTGGTGATGACAAGAAGGCTCTGGTCTGAATTCCAGGCTTGGGCACTCGAATACCGATGGGTGCAATAGTTCTTCTCGCATGCAAGCCCATTACCAAGCACTCCCGGCTTGGTGATGCGCGTGAAACTGGTCCCAAACGCCGGATCCGTCGCTGGGCGCAAATAATCCGGCAGATCCATCATCACCGGCGCGGCAAATTGTGTCTGCTCGCTGCTTTGCCGGCTTCCGACCGTGGACAGACCCAACGACATGCCCGCGGCAATCAACAACGCAGCCAACACACGCGGGTGAAAAGTCATGTCATATAACCCATTTCGTGTCGTACGCGGCCTTCGCTGAGGCGCGCCTCCCACCATCCGATGGTTCGCTCCAACCCATCGCGCAGGCTGGTCTGCGCCCGCCATCCAGTCTTGCTTTCGAGGAGCGAAGAATCGGCCAGCAAGGCACGGACCTCGGAATTCTGCGGCCGCAGGCGGCGTTCGTCGCGATGGACCGGCTTTTTGGAGCCACTCAACTCGAGCACCAGATCCAATACGTCCGAGATCGTCGCAGCGCGCTGGCTCCCGGCATTGTAGGCATGGCCAAATTCGAGTTCGGCCGAACCTGCGGTCAGGAACGCCGCCGCCGTGTCTTCCACGAAAGTGAGGTCGCGGATCGGGCTTGTGTCCCCGACCATGATCGCCGGGCAATTTTTGTCGAGGGCCTGCCGTATGATGGTCGGCACGATAGCCCGCTCACTCTGGCGTGGGCCGTAGGTATTGAACGGCCGCATAATCACGACGGGGACGTCGAACGACCTGGCGTAGGACTCTGCCATCATGTCCGCGCCGATCTTGGATGCCGAATATGGTGACTGGCCCTGCAGCGGGTGGGATTCGCGGATAGGCATGGTCTGTGCGGTGCCATAGACCTCGCTGGTCGAGGTGTGCACCACACGCTCTGTCTCCCATTGGCGCGCCGCTTCGAGGACGTTCACCGTGCCCAGGATGTTGGTGTCCACATAAGACTGGGCGGCCGCGTATGAATATGGAATCGCGATAAGCGCGGCGAGATGAAACACGACGGCCTGGCCGCGCACGATCCGATTCAGGAACGCGCTGTCGCGGACGTCGCCGCGGACGAGGTTCAACTGGCTTCGAATGGTGGCCGGCAAATCATCGAGCCAACCATGACTGTCGAAGGAATTGTAGAGAGCCAGCGCCGTGACATCCGCCCCACTGCGAACGAGCGCTTCGGTGAGATGCGACCCGATGAACCCATCAGCACCCGTGACCAGAACTTTCCTACCCCTGTAGCTCATGACTAAGCGTTCCCCCTATGACGTGATGCGGCGACCTCGCAAATCCAACAGAGCGCGGCCATGCCAAACTGCTCTCACATGCCGATTGGCGGCGAGACCGGGCTGATCGGCGGCGACGAGGCCAGGCCGAGGACCGCCAGAAAGCCGCGCGCCATCCAGATGATGTCAGAGGTGACCGTGCGCTGCGGATAATAGGCGAGGTCAAGCCTGGCCTTGGCAGGAAACAGGACCTCACGGTAGAAAAGGAGCGGATCCTCGGATCGCGGATAAAAATGGGCTTCATGCCGGAAGAGAACCTGGGCCGGACCCAACAAGCCCGGTTTGTATTTTAGAACAGCCTCAAAGCCACCGCGGAAACAATCGGCGAAGACAAGGCTCTCCGGTCGCGGTCCGACGATAGCCATCTCGCCTCTGAAGACATTCCACAGTTGCGGGAACTCGTCGAACTTGGTGAGGGCGAGAAACCGCCCCACTGTCGTCATGCGGCTGTCTCCGGCCATGGTCAGCGCCAGGCCACCGGGATCGCATCGCACGGCGAATTTGCGGAACTTGTACATGCGGAATGGCCGCCCACCGGCACCCACGCGGGTCTGCGCAAAGAAGATAGGCCGGCCGCCTTCCAGCAAGAGCGCCAGAGCGATCACCAGCATCAGCGGAGCGAACACTATGGCGGCTGCGGTAGCGATGGTGAGATCCATTGCTCGTCTCGCAAGCCCATGGGCGGCGCTTGGGACAACAGGTCGATGGATGGATAAATCCAAGGCATTCATGCTGCTGTTCCTGCTTGGGCGCAGCTGTTGACCGCAGCGGCAAGAGCGGTCGCCACTGACTCGACCACAGGCGCAGTGATCTGGGGATGAAGTGGCAGCGTGAGCTCACGCTGGGCAAAGTCCTCTGTCCGCGGCAAATGGGTGCCGGGAAAAAGCTCGCGATAGAGCGTCATCTGGTGCACCGGCGGATAGTGGATGGTCGTTTGTATTCCTTGCTTGCGCAATTCGTCGATGACGTCTTGCCTGTCAGCGTAGCGCGGCAAAAGGACAGGCATGATATGATAGGCCGACGTCCGCGGCTCGTGGAACGGGACTGTCACGGCTGGGCAGTGTTTTGCGATGAGACGCCGGTATAGCATGACCAGGATACGCCTGATCTCATTCCATTCCTGCAAATTCTGCAGCTGGACCAGTCCGATTGCAGCGCGCATTTCATCCATGCGATAGTTGAATCCGAGCATGGTGACATCATACTGCGGCGTGCGACTGTTCAGCCTCTGATGTGTCCCGGTGGTCATGCCGTGCCCACGGGCCTGGCGGATTGTCTCAAGCAGCTTGGGGTCTCGGGCAATCACAGCCCCACCTTCCGCCGTGGTCATGTTCTTGTTGCCATAGAAGCTGAAGGCCGCCGCGGCACCAAATGTACCCACTTCCTTCAAGCCGGGCGCATGCGCGGCATCCTCGATGATCTGCAGTCCTCGGGCGCGGGCGAACTTCTGCCATTCTTCCCGATTGGCGAGGTAGCCGGCGAAATGTACGAGAATGACCGCCTTAGTGCGCGCAGTGCATTTTGCTTCAGCTTCGACGATCGACATCAGCGGCACGTCGGCCGACTCGATGTCGACAAAGACCGGAGTGGCACCGACGTAGAGAACCGCGTTTGCGGTCGCCACGAAGGTCATGGACGGGACCAGCACTTCATCGCCTGGTCCGATACCGAGAGCATGTAGAATGAGATGAAGCGCCGCAGTGCAAGAACTGACCGCGACGCAATCCTGCGCACCATGCATACTGGCAAAAGCCTCTTCAAAGGCTTTCACCTGCTCTCCCATGGTCAGCCAGCCGCTATCGATGACCTTGGACAAAGCTGTCTTCTCCGGCACACCCAAAATTGGGGCACTGACCAAGAGCATCATAACCTCCTAGACTGTTAGACTGTGGGATCGGCTTCGTGATCTCGTCATGCGGCCGTGGCAGTGACCTCGATCGAGGCCGACTGGTCTTCCCAGGAAATGGCTTGCGCGTTCTGGAAATCGTCGACGCGCCCGATATCGAGCCAGAGACCATCATGCTTGTACACGTGGACGGTGGTGCCGTTCTGCATCATCTGCAGCATCAGGTCGTCAAACCCGAAGGGAATGCCAGATGGAATAAACTGCAGAACGTCTGGGTTCATGCAGTAGATTCCCATGCTGACCAGGTGCGAAAGCGTCGGCTTCTCGCGAAAGATCTGCACCCTATTGTCGACTTCATCGATGACGCCGAAGTCCATCTTGATCAGGCGGCAGGCTGTGGCGATCGTCACCGGATCGTTGTGCTTGCGGTGGGCTGCCACAAATCGACTGAGACTTAGATCCGTGAGGACATCCCCGTTGAGAACTATGAACGGCTCTGTCAGCTCATCTCTGATCAAAGAAAGCGGTCCGATGGTGCCAAGCGGCTCCATTTCTTGCGTGTATCGAATTTTCAGGTTCCACTGCGAGCCATCTCCGCACACGGTGCGGATCAAATGGCCGAGATACCCGGTTGTGATGTAGACTTCTTGGATGCCATTGCGTCGCAGCCATTTCAGAAGCATCTCGAGAACCGGCCGGGCACCAATCGGCATGAGCGGCTTCGGCAAGACCGATGTGAAGGGGCGAAGACGTGTCCCCATTCCACCACATTGAATCACTGCTTTCATCTGATCCTCCCACGTTCACTCGAACTCAGCGCTGTCGTCACGGCCGCAGCATCCGGAAAGTTGCTTTCTTGTTCTCTTAAAAACCGGTGAGCCTTCCCGCCGACCTTGACCCGGATATTTGCAGCTTGATGGTATGAGGCCGTCGGGGGGGATGTCGTCGTGCATTCGAATGGTAGCGATTCAGACATTCTGGTATTCAATGACCGCACTGATCGATGAAGGCTGGCATGCTGTCGCAGAGGCAGGTTCGGAGCACGCTTCAGCGGTCAGTTCTTGGCCGATCGGCTTGTGGCCGTGAGACCGGCAAACCCGAATGAGTGCTTGCAATGAGCCAAATATCCACCAATTGCCGGAACGATCTACGGCAACCCGGCAATTGCGTGGTGGTGGCATCGAAGCGAGCTGTTGGGACGCGGGTCTTGGAGGTTGAGAACGGATATTCGACAGGTCAGCCGATTCCGTTCGCAGGGTTCAAAAATAAGAGGAGCGTTTCCCGTTATTTAGGATTATATTAGCAAATGACGCTTGCGGTGTTGGGGCACTGCGGGTGTTGACTGGGTGAATCGACGAGTGGTTGGCCAGACTTTAAGGCCATCACCGTTCAATCATTCCAGGTTTCGTTGGGGTAGTTCAAATGTATCGAATCGTCATCGCCGACGATCACGGCTTGTATCGTCGTGGCTTGCGGTTGGCACTGACCGCAGGCATTCCGGGTGTAGAGATATTTGAGGCGTCGTGTTTCGATGCCGTACTTAGTCTGCTGGCGGAACAGGCGTCCGTTGATCTTGCGATCCTGGACCTGAACATGCCGGGATTGTTCAATCAGGAAGTGCTCAGCGGCATTCTGTCGGCTTATCCGGATACACGATTTGCGATCGTTTCCGGGAACGATTCACGCTCGGAGATACTGACGGCTCTTTCGATCGGACTTCACGGCTATATCGTTAAGTCGCAGAGAGACGAGGAGGTCGTTATGGCCGTCAACGAAATTCTCTCGGGCCGCATCTACGTCCCTGCACTTCTTTCACGCCCGGGTGCAGCGCAAGCAACTCACGCACCTACGCCCCCTGAGCTGATCCCACATCGACGTACCACCAGCGGCAATCTGGGCAGGCTGACCTCGAGGCAAAAGGAAGTCCTCAAGCTGATGGCGGAAGGGTATTCGAACAAGGAAATCGCGCGCGATCTGGAAATCGCAGAAGCGACGACGAAAATCCATGCCGCTGCGGTTCTGCGTGAGCTTGGCGTACGCAATCGGACCGAAGCTGCCGTGATGCTGAAGACCTGGCTTACGAGCAATATCAACAATATCAATTAGAGCGCCGTGCTTCCTTTTGGGCGCGCAAAGGACGCTCTACGCATCGTGCTTTCCAAAAATCGATTTCGATTTTTGGGCCGATGTTTGAGCGGATGCGTTAGGGGCCGATTTCCTTGCGTGACAGCCGTAGCGAATATCGCAGCCCGCGATCCGATATTTCCAGCTTGGGGGAGTGACCGACAAGCGGCGCCCCATCCACCCCGATTATCATGGAACCAAAACCATGACGGACAACGCTTGAAGTCCGCCGCCGCCCCGATTCCACCCAATTGAACACGATGTCACTGCCCGCATCTTCCGATGCGAACGTCCAATTTACTTCGATCCGGCCTTTTGGATCGCCAAGCGCTCCATGTTTCAAGGAATTGGTCGTCAGCTCGTGAACAATCATCGCAAAGCTCTCGGCAGCGCCGCCTGATATCACCACGGAGGGGCCGCTGATCGATATGTCGCGTGTCCCCATATACGGCTGCAACTCCTGGACAACGAGATCGTGGAGCATCCCCGACGCATTGCCGTTGCGTGACAGCAGCAGATGCGTTGCTTCGAGCGCACGAATCCGGTCGATGAGCGTCTCCTTGTACTTGGCGACATTGTTTTCGGGAACATCGGCCATGTTCACGAGCGCCGTGATCACTGGGAACAGGTTGCTGAATCTGTGACGTTGTTCCAGCATAATGCGCTCCCGCTTCTTTGCCGCGGCGCGCAGCAGTGTGGTTTGTCGCCGCTCCGTCAGGTCGGCGGCCACTCCGAGCCGCTGTAGACGATCATCGTATTTCTCTTCCCTTCCGCGTAAGGCAACCCAGCGGATATGGCCGTCCGGTCGTCGGACGCGAATCTCGACGTCGTAGTTCGTGACCGATGCGAGCTTTCTCGATGCCAACAGCTTTGGCCAGTCCGCCGGATGGATGACGGCCGTCAGGTCCTCGAGGCGGCGGCTAGCCGCTGGGGGCAGCCCGAGAATGTCCCAGAACGTGCCCGAGCCGGTGACGATCCCGTCTTTAAGGTCGATCCGCCACGTGGCCAGGCGTCCAGCAGACAAAGCGAGATCTAGCCACTCCTTCTGAGCCCGAAGCGCTTCGTGTGCAGCCCGCCGTTCCGAAATATCGTCGACCACCACGAAGATGCTCTCTAAGAGCACCCCATCGGGCATGGACGAAGACAGGGTTAGCCGAGCCCAGAATGCCGTGCCGTCCTTTCGTGTCAGACGAACCTCCGAAGCGAACGAAGCACTGTCGTTACCCAGGCCCGCCAACAACTGCGCCAAGGCATCGCGGTCGGCCGGATGAACGAGTGTCCTGAGCCGCAAATGGGCAAGCTCCTCCTCCTTGTAACCTGTCATCTCACAAAGACGTCTGTTGGATTGCAGCAGCTCACCATCCTCGTTGGTGTTTGCAAATCCCATGGCAGCACGTTCGAAGGCCCAACGGTAGCGGCTCTCGGTTGCTTCGACGGCGGAGAGCCTGACCTCGGCGATTTCCAGCAGCTCACGCAAGTCCTGGCGCAGCCGATGGAACGTCATGGCAATCACCCCGCCCGAAACCAGAAGCAGGATGGCGCGCGCCCAATCTTCGCTGGAGATCTGACCATGCAGGGTACCCCGTGCCCATAGGCCGGCTGCCACCATCAGGATCGTCGCGGCAAGCGCGGGCGCGCGATCTTCAAGATAGGAAATGATAATAATAGCTGGAATAAACTCTAGAAAACTCGAGCCTTCCCCAATGTATACTGACGCTTTTGTTTCGAATATCAGTGTGGCGACTAGTACCGATGCGGACGCAATATGAGTTAGCAATCTGGCTGACGGGTCCGAATTCCACCTGCGAGAATGCGAGTTCATAGGCATAGGCTACAACCTTTTAACTAGGCCGTCGAGACTAGAGCAAAAAACGTACAACCTAGTACGACTGCCGGATTGCCATACCACTATCACAGCGCGCATTTTATCAGGGCGGGGGAGCATGACTTGGTCAGAACTCCTCAGAATATATCGAATTTTAAGTTAGATAGGGCCCATTTTTGTGAGCCCTATACATAAAAGTTTGTTTGTAAATCCCGGACAATTTGTTTCGGGATAGTGAACCTTGGGGAAGGTTGGAAAAATGACTCTGATCGATAGACACAGTGATGCTGTTGCGGGCAACCGATACATTGCGATGGGCGCCAAGTATAACGCTGAGGCGAAGATGGCGCGGCCCTCATATGCTTATCCTTCAGCGCGTGCAGCAGATCGTGCGGACGCAGGGGTCGACGAACCAAGGAGACGCAGCCTGGAATCCATCACCGGCATGCTTGATCGCATCGGCTGTGGCTATCTCGTGCTGAACCGCGAAAGAAAAGTAATCGAATGGAACGCAGCCGCTCAAACCACGCTGGAGCGCCAGGGCGAAGCGGCTGAAACAGCCGGTGGGCTTTCGATAGCTCTAAGGCGGCTGATCGCAAATGTTCCGGCTCATTTCCTGCCGGGCTCACTGTCTTGGGTGGTGATCCGCAGCAGAGGCGACAGGCCGGTGATACTGAAAGAGAACGGACTTATCGCTCCTGACGGAACCAGCATCGTGGCATTGCTGGACCGTGAGAACAGATCGGGACCAAATCCTCAGACACTGCAAAGGATGTTTGGCTTGACGAGCGCAGAAACACACTTGGCGTTGCGCTTGGCTCAGGGCGATGCGCCGTTGGAGATCGCCCGCAGTTGGCGCCTCAGCCGCACAACGATCCGCTCACAGCTTGCCTCGCTTTTCGCCAAGACAGAGACGAGACGTCAGGCGGAACTGGTGGCTCTTCTGGGGCGCATTTCGGTCTTGCCATAAGGGGCTGCCGCCTAGAGCATGTTCCATCCCGATAGAATCGGGATGGAACTCTAAACTTGTTATTTTGCCATGATCTTTCCTGAAAGCCGGTTTGCGCTTTTCGGGATCCGGGCGCCGGCATCCAACAGGATTCAGGCAACCGGAATTTGGAACTGTTCCAGTAAGTTGCCCTTCGAATTCGGTTTGAACGTGTTGTCCCGTTAGAGACCCCGCCGCTGACGCTCGGGGGCCAACAGTTGCACTGCTGCCATGCCAAGAATTTGACTGATTTCAAGTTCCTTGCGAGCAGTATCTGAAAAGAAAAAGGTCAAAGCGGCGGATCATGCCGAACAGTGTCGCCGCCGCCAGGGATCTTTGCAGAGCAAACCTGGCTACAGCGCAATCAACAGCTGCGCCCAAGCTGGTCAACCCCGCACCACCGATATAGATCAAAAGAGCGAAGATGCTAGCGTAGCCAAAGCTCCGACCCATGTCTTCGTTGTAGGGCAAAACTATATCCGCTGGAGCGGTGGAGGCCGCGGAGACTCGGGTGGACTTCGGATCGCTGCGATGGTCAATATCGCTTGCGTCAGCGTCGAGCCTTTCATGGCCTTGGCCGCGTTTGGCCGTAGGTCCACCTCCGGTCTGCAAGCTCTTCGAGATTATTTTCTGCTCGACTGACTGAATGCTCTCTAACGATGATTGGTTGCTGAGCGTTTCGATTGGAATTATTTTTCGGTTCGATTGCACGAGAATGTCATTTATGGTTTGAAACACCCCAAAAGCGCGAAGGTTCGTATCGAGATCTGCCTCGAAAATTCGCTCTGCAGGCGGTTCATGCTCCATCCGCTGCAGCAAGCGTGTCTCCACGATCGTTTGTGGCACCACAACTCGGAGCGTGAAATCGGCGACTGGCGCTAGGCTGAGCGCCTTTGCAAGCGTGACATTGTCTGCGGTTTCGTTGAACATTGCCAGGGACCCAATCACTCGGACATAGCCCTGATCGAATATTATTACGTCTCTAGATTGCTTCGCTTGATCCCAGCAGCGCGAAAGGTTCAATATATATTGCCCGAGCCGGGCGCGCCACATTCGTTTTTTTTGGCGGAAGAATTCTGATCATGGAAAAGGGATGTCGAAAGATTGCTTCTTCCTCTCGGAGAAAGCAATATTTTTGAAGTTGAAAATACCGCAGCCAGAATTCTGGAAATGAACAGGAAGATTCCCAGATCGAACCTTCCTTCCCTGGTGCTAGGCTGGTAACTGAGGACAACCTCGGCGTGGTATCCTTCCCTGCGCAGTCGCCGGGCAAGATCGTGAGCAAACGTTGTCTTGCCAGATCCGGGCGGTCCGAAGATCTCAATGATCATGGGGTCGAATCCGTTGGTGGCGATACTCTCGCGCGATCAGCGCATGAACCAATACCGTTGCCGGCCGTCGACTGCGCTTGCTCTGAACGACGCTAGCGCAAAGATCAGCGCAGGCATGATCTTCAGTCGTTTGCTGATATAGATTGCCATAACCACGTTCCAAACGGCCAATGCAAGCGCCAAGCCTACTGCGGCGCCCAGCGGACCGTAAAGCTCGATTCCTGCCGCACAGCCTATGATGCCGGCAGTCGCGCCAACGATCATGGCTGCTGCTGCTGCCCATTCGTTTCCGGTCATGGTCAAGAGATTCAGCTGGGGCCCGCACAGCGCGACAAAGACATACCCGAAGATCA
Organism: Mesorhizobium mediterraneum; assembly: GCF_002284565.1. Lineage (GTDB taxonomy): Bacteria > Pseudomonadota > Alphaproteobacteria > Rhizobiales > Rhizobiaceae > Mesorhizobium > Mesorhizobium mediterraneum. Next base: position 92,363 of record NZ_NPKI01000017.1, read on the forward strand.
GTACCCGCGCGATGGGTGCTCCTGTGCTGAAATCGTCACCGAACCAGTTCATGAGAGGTTTAACAATCACAACCAGCGGGATAGCCATCGCTATGGCGCCGGCGGCGGAAAGTATGGCGGCTCGTGAAAACAACTGCTGCAGACCCTTCCGATCGCCTCGGGTATGAAGGGCAGCCGCTGCCGGCGAAAACATCACGCCGACGGCCACGAGGGCAAGACTCACAAGCAACGCGACGTTCAGTCCCAAGGCGAAGATTCCTGCGTCTCGAATATGACCTGTCCAGCCGAGCACCATAACCCCAGCCCGACTGATGAAAATATCGAGCCCAGCCATGAGCATGATTGGTGGAACCGCCGCCCACCACTCTTGCGACGCGTCGCTGGGTTGAGTGTGCCGCAACCCAGGCGGCTGAAATTTTGCCACCATGATGAACACCAGTCCGACCGTGATGCCCGAACTTGCCAGCACCGCCTGCATCACCAAGGGTGCGTTGAGGGTCCATGATCCGGAAAAGGCCGCGACTCCCAGCAACATCAACAACAGGCCGTCGCGCACGATGCGTTCCGGCAAAAGGGCTGAGACACCACCGCCGAAGGCACGGATAAGTGCTGCGCCCAATGCGGAAGCGGTGACCAAGGGGACCGCGGCCATGCCAAGGAGCTGGCTGATTTCAAGTTCCTTGTGGGAGGGATCTGAAAAGAAAAAGATCAGAACGGCGCCGATCATGCCGAACAGTGTCGCCGCCGCCAGCGATCTTTGCAGAGCGAACCTGACTACACCATGTGCCAGGTCAAGCCGCCCGTTTGCCCTATAGGTGGACACGAAGCGCAGTAAGGAAATATTGAAACCAAGCGTTGCAAGATAGCCGAGCACGGAGGTCCAGGCCAGGACATAGGAATAGATGCCATAGCTGGTGGAACCGACGAGGCGCGCAATCAACAACTGCGCCAAGCTGGTCAACCCAGCACCGCCGATATAGATCATCAGAGCGAAAATACTGGCGTAGCCGAGGCTCCGGCCCATGTCTTTCTTGTGAGACAAAACTATATCCACCGCGGCAAGAGAGGCCACAGAGGTTCGTGCGGTCTTCACAGGATTACAATCGTCGATGTCGCTTGGGTCAGCGTCGAATGTCTCGTGGTCTTGGCTGGCTTTGGCCGCAGGTCCACCTCCGGCTTCCACAATTTTCGAGATTATCTTCCGCTCGACACATTGAATGCCTTCTAACGACGACTGATCGTCGAGAGTTTGGATCGGAATGATTTTTCGGTCGGACGCGACAAGGATTTCATTTATGCTTTGAAACACCCCAAAAGCGCGCATGTTTGTGTCAAAATCTGCCTCGAAAATTCGTTCGGCAGGCGCTTCATGCTCCATCCGCTGCTGCAAGCGTGTCTCCACGATCGCGCGTGGCGCAACAACTCTGAGCGTGAAATCAGCCGCGGGCGCGAGGCTGAGCGCCTTTGCGAGGGCGGCCCTGTCTGCGGTTCCATTGAACATTGCCAGCGACGCGATCGCCTGGACGTAGCCCTGATCGAATATGACCACATCTCTGGATTGCTTCGCCTCATCCCAGCGGCGCGAAAGCTTCAAAATGTGCTGCCAGAGCCGAGCTCGCCATATTCGTTTTTTTGGCGGCATCATTCTTATTATGGAAAGGGACGTTGAAAGATCCTTGATCCTGCCTCTTGGAGAAAGCAGGATTTTTGATGTTGAAAATATTGCCGATATGATCCTGAAAATTGCCAGGAAGATTCCGAGATCGACGCTCGATCCCCTCTCGCGAGGCCGGTGACTGAGGGCGACCGTGACCTGGTACCCCTCCCCGCGCAGTCGCCGGGCAAGGGCGTGAGCGAACGTTCTCTTGCCGGATCCAGGCGGTCCGAAGAGTTCAATGATCATGGGTCCAATCCGATCGTGGCAATACCCGCGCGATTTCCGCGACCGTCGTTGCTTCGACGTCCGCTTGTGACGCTCATGATGGTTCCTCAAGCAAAAGATCAGCACTGTCCCCGAACTGGTAACTGGCATGCTTCTTGAGATTAACCTGCGTGAGAACGCTCCCCACAGGGACCGAAACCGACGCATCGCTCGCAAGCGTTTCCAAAACCCCACGCGCCATGCTGCGTCGCGTCCTGCCCCAGCGAACGGCGAAAAGAACCGCATCAGCCCAGCCAGTCAGAAGCCCGGCCTCCGGTCCTCCAAGTCCCACCGGTCCATTTATGATGACGACGCTGTAGATCGAGTGCAGCTCATCCGTGAACAGGGAACTGTCGGCCGTGGAAAGCAATGCCAGCAGATCCTCCGAGGGTGCGAGAGCCATGAAGTCGATTCCGATTTCAGGCATTCCCGCGATTGCATCGCGCAAGGCACAGCGTTCACTCACATAGTCTCCGAAGAAAAAGTGAGGCTTGAGAGCCTTGAATTCGTCCAGGAATTCGTTCGTGAGGCGGGCGCCCGTACGGTCAAGATCGAGGAAAAGCACTCGTCCCCCCAGTCGGGTGGCTGCCAAGGCCAGGCTCCATGCAAGCTCGGTCTTGCCATCATCCTGGACGCTGGACGTTACGAGAATGACGTGCGACGAGCGATCCCCCGCTTGCTTGGGCGCCGCGGCGATAAGCAGGGACGTCACGGCGCGGCTGTATCTGGACCTCTGCTGCGCTAAAACCAGCTGCTTCAGCCGCTTGGCGTGCATCGTGGGAGCTTGTGGTATCAGCCCCAAGCATGGAACCCCGAGCGCTGCTTCAGTTTCGGCCTCGCCGCGCAAGGTCTGATCGAGGCGGTTGCGAATAACAACGAAGACGCCGCCAAGAAGCCCAAACACAACCATACCGGGTGGAATAAGGAAAATCGGCGACAGGGTCTTTGGATTCGTCGGCGGCCATGCCGCCGAAAGGACCGACACTCCGGCCGAGGGAGTTGCGATGCGCCGTATCAATTCCTGTTGTTGGGTCAGAAGCTGGTTGTATCGTTGCGTCAAGATACTGACCTGCGGCTCCAGCGCACGCAGCCCGGACAGCCGGCCCGCGGTATCGGCCACAACCGCATCGAGCACATCCTTGCGGCTTTCCAGAGCTGCAATTTGGGCACGGTAGATGCTGGCCTCCGCTGCGATCCGAGCGGTGGCTTGTTCGATCTCGCGATTGATCGCATCGCGCAGATTTTTATCTGCCGCGTCATTGGCCTGGCGAGCCGCCAATTCGGCCAACACCGGCGATCCGATGGCTTGAGCGAGCGAGGCGACCGATGCCCCCTCCTTTCGCAGTTCCTGAATACGTCGAAGGCGAGATTCCGTGGCGGAGAGATCTGCTTTCGACAAGGAAATCTGCTGGCTGAGTTCAGCCGTCTCCTTAGCGGCGTTGTCCGCAGCACCTTGGTCGATTGCACCATGACTCAGCCGATACTTTTCCAGGCGATCGGTCGCTGCTGCCAGATCGCGTTGCACACCTGGCAGGGCAGCGACTATCGAGGTGAGTTCCACTCTGTCCGCTGCCTGACGTCTCTTTGCGAGATCGTCGATGTACGATTGGGCGAATGTATTAGCTACCATTGCGGCTCGCGCCGGATCCGGATCGGTAAAGCCTATGCTGATGACTCTCGATCGCAGCTCCTGGCCAACCCTCATGCCCTTCCGCAACGCCTTTAGTTCAGCCGCATCCGCAGCGTCCGGCTTGCTCTGCGGCAAAATTCCGCCCAACAGACCGTCTGCAAATGAGCGCAAATTCGGCCGGTCGCCACGAGCGGGGTTGGGACGAGAATTTCCAGTTCCGGCATCACCTTGTTCAGCAGTGCTGCCAGCCTCCGTCTTGCGCAGCGCTGCCATCACGCGTCGCAGATTTCCTTGCGACAACAGCATGGTTATATTGTCGTCAATGCTGGCATCCAGCATCTCCGAGGCGGGCTCCGCGCCGGCGGGCCCGTTCCTGCTCGGAGCATCGAGAATAACTTGCGTGCTCGCCTCATACCCGACGGGAACTGCCAAACCCGCAAGCCCGGCCAAAACACCGCCCAGGGCTACCATGGCGAGCAGGAACCATTTTCTCCTCGCGATGGTCGTGAGTAACTGATGGATCGGGGCCTGCGTGTCCATCGGCTCACGCAGCGGGCGCCTCATGCGCGGCCTGGTCTCGTGCGCGGCAACGTGCATCTCAGTGGCGCGCGGAAGTTGCTTGCGGCTGACTATGGAACCTTCCATCTTACACTCCTGCCAGTTCGAACACGCGACGCAGGTTCGTTGCTGGCGCCGGTGCCCTACGGGCCTCGTTGCGCCAAGCCTGGAACATCAACGCCGCCCACAAATCACGAGAATGATCCTGCCTTCCATCCAAGTGATCTCGCCAGCACGCCTCGACCTTTGCAAAGTCGAATATCCCGTCTCCGGAGAGGCGCATGTCGGTGAGAACATCGCTGGCCCAGATGCGCAGCGGACCTCTCAGCCAGACTGCTATGGGAACATCGAAACCTTGCTTCGGACGATCGATCAGCCGCTCGGGAACATACCGATGCAGCAACTGACGAAGGAGCCACTTGCCTTTGCCGTGGCGCACCATTACGTCCGCCGGTAGGCGCCAGGCGAAGTCGACAACGCGATGGTCGAGAAGCGGGCATCGTCCCTCGAGGCCGGCGGCCATGCTGGCGCGATCCAGCTTCACCATTATGTCGCCAGGCAGGTAGCCGACCATGTCATCGTACAAGAGACGGGACAGCAGATCATCAAACGGAGGTTCGCCCTGAACCGATACGGGTGTTTTCTGATGGGTGAGGTTCTCGGTCGATGATCCACTGAGCCGCTGATATAATTCGTTCTCATCTGCCGCTGCGAGCAGCCGAGCCAGGCGATCCAACCGGTCGCTCCGCAGCGCGTGCCGGGCATGCACCGAAAGCGGCAGCTTACCGACGAGATCGTGACGGGCTGCACGAGCAAGCAATCCAACACCTGCAGCAAGCGTCTGACGCAGCGGCGACGGCAGCGTATGCAGTCGTCTAGCTCGAGCCGCCATAAGGTGGCGAGCGTAGCCGGCGAAGCATTCGTCGCCGCCGTCGCCCGTCAGAGCCACCGTAACGTGCTGGCGAGCGAGCCTCGCCACGAGCAGAGTTGGTATCTGCGATTCGTCGCCGAACGGTTCGTCCCAAATTTGCGGCAGTTCTGGAATGACCTCCTGCGCGGCCGCGCTGGAAAGGTGGAGTTCGGTATGGTCGGTGCCCAGATGTCGGGCGACCGCCGCAGCGTGCGGAGCCTCATCGAACCCGCACTCTCCGAATGCTATGGTGAATGTGCGCACCGGCTTCTCCGACTGCGCTTGCATCAGGGCAACAACGGCTGAACTGTCTATCCCCCCCGACAGGAAGGCTCCCAGCGGGACGTCAGCGATCATGCGCTCCCGAACGGCAAGTCGAAGCAGGACATCGAGCTCATTCGTCAGTTCTTCATCGGTGCCGACAATCGGGTCCGCCCTACCCTTCGTGGCGGTGTCGGCCAGCGACCACCAGTACCGGATGCGATCCGAAAGCGACGCGGCACTGCGCGCCTCGGTAAAATTTGCGGCCGTTACGGACAGTACCGAACCAGGCGGCAGCTTGAATACGCCTCGCCAGATGCACTTGTCATCCGGTACCCATCCCCTCGACAGCATCGTCGTGGCGACATCGAGATCGAGTTCCTGACAGAAACCTGGAAAGCAGTTGATCGCCTTCAACTCGGAGGCAAAAACGAGCGCGTCGCGTGTTGAAGCAACGTAAAGCGGCTTCTTGCCCATTCGATCGCGGGCGAGATGAAGGGTCCTGGTCTCCCTGTCCCACAATCCAAAGGCGAACATGCCGGCGAAGCGCTTGAGTGCGGCATCGAGCCCCCAACTCTCAATCGCGCACAGCAAGACCTCGGTATCGCAGGTGCTGCGGAAACGATGGCCCGCGCCTTCAAGTTCGCGGCGCAGGTCGTGGAAATTGTATATTTCGCCGTTAAAGGTGATGGCATATCGGCCAGTTGCCGAATGCATCGGCTGGTGTCCTGCTTCCGACAAGTCGACGATGGCCAAACGCCTGTGGCCGAAGGCAACGCCGGCTTCCCGATCTCGCCAGAAGCCGTAGCCATCAGGCCCACGATGACGAAGGGCTGTCGTCATTTGCGCTATTGCCCTCAGCGGCTTCGCACTGGCCGCATCGGTTGCAAGAAGAATTCCGGTGATCCCACACATCCCGTCACCCCAAGTCCGTGGATGTTTTTCTAGAAGATACCGAAGCTGCTCGCGGCGTTCCGGCAACGAGACAGAGGGTCAGCCCAAACCAAACGATCGGGTGGCGGATGATCAGGTGCGGAAACCCGTAAATCATGATCGCCACCACCAGCGCAAAAAGCGCGTCGAGCTTCGCACGCCATGCTGACATGGCGGCCGAGCCGACGATCCAAAACAGGGCCAGGATCGCAATCAGACCACCTTGAGTGTACAGATCGAGTACCGTGTTGTGGGCCTCGAAAGGTTCGGGCAGAAACTGCCGATAGTAGACGGAGGGGCGGGCCACATGCGGGCCGGGACCGAGGCCAAGTGACGCTGACGTCACGCCCTTGTAGACTGCATCACCCCAGAGCCTGACGCGAAGTGTAGCGGTTGAGGCGGTCTCCTCGCCGCCCCCCCCCTTGCTGAGGCTCTTGGCGAAATTTTCGACGCTGCTCATGTCCTTGAGCACGTAAGGCGTCATCGACATCGCCAGGGGGAGGAAGCCGATCATCAAGAGCACGGCGACTTGCCGGGAAACGCCGACCTTGTCACCGGTCGTGAGCCATGTCCGAACCCGCAGCCCTAGAAATATCAGGCAGGTCAGGACGCTTGTAAGAAGATACGCATCACTCCTTGTCAGCCTTCCGACATAGACGGTCAGTACAAGGCTGCTGAACCCAAACAACCTTCCCCATGGACTGCTTGTGGTCGTCGCAAGATGTAAGGCCAGGGGGCCAAAAAGTGCACAATAGATCGCGAGTTGGTTCGGATTCTCGGACCAGCCGGTGAAGCGATCCCAGAACCAGGGATTGACACCGGATTGGTGGATCCAACCCCACCCAAGTGCCAGCTGAAAGGTAAAGCATGCACTCACTATCCCGATCGCCCACCAGGCAGTGCGGCGCAGATGGCGACCAGCGTCGGGCTCCGCAGCGGCCAGGCAGGTGACGCTGGCCAACAGCAGGTAGGCCATTGTGTCGTGAATCGGCCCCGAGAGGTCCAGAACCGTCGTGGTCAGCAAACCGACAAGGGCCCCGACCCCCTGAGCAAACGTCATGATCAGCCAGAAGGTCACAAGACGGAACAGGGCCGGCGTCGCCTCCAGGCGACCACCAACGACTACGCGCCCGATCGACAGCATGATCCAGAGCGATAGGAACAATTCGGTATATCCGAGGTGCAGTCCCGGAACACTGATCTGCGCCGCATAGCCCATCGAAATGCCGGCGGCCAGCAACGCGCTCCGGATCATCGGGGCGCTCCACCCAATTCGCGGTTTGCGGCATTTTCTTTGAGCAAGACCGGGGACGCCGGTCGAGCAAGACCGCCGTGGGATTCGGCGCTAAGGACATTTTTGTACAGATCGCAATACTGATCGACCACCCGCGGCAGCGCGAACTGCTCCCGGACCAGTTCGACGGAACGACCGCCCATGACCTTTCCACGGCCGCGGTCGGACAAGATGTCTATTATTCGAGACGCAAGCCCATCAGCATCGTGCGGTGGGACGAGATAGCCGTTCCATCCGTCCTCAACCACGTCATTGCAGCCAGGCATCCTTGAGGCGACGATAGGCAATCCCGCCAGTCCTGCCTCGAGCAAGACGCGCGGAATCCCTTCCCGATATTGCGTCGGAAAGGCGAACAGATCGGCCATACCAAGAAGGGCTGGAACATCGCGTCGTGGACCCAAGGCTATGACATGGGGTGCATATTGATCGATATCCGATTTATCGACGGCAAAGGGCCCCTCAGATTCCCATGGGCCGACAAGCACGAAACGTGCATCAGGCCTTTTTGACAGGATGCGTGGAACTGCTTTGAGGAGTGTCGGGATGCCCTTCTGGCGGGTCAGCCGGCCAACGAAAATTACGACTTCGGCGGACTGGAGCCCAAACTCTTCGCGCATTTTCATCGCCGACGGGGCAAGGTGCCTTGCCATGGCGAACGCATCGACGTCGATTCCAGAACTGCGGATCAGCCGCCCGCTGCCGCGTCGGATTAGTCGGTAGCGCTCAAAGAAAGCCTGATCGTCCTGATTTTGGAAGACCGTCGCAGCCGTCCAGAAGGACGAGAGCCATTGCAGTCCGCAAAAGATTGGACGTAGGGCCAGAGCCCGTGGCTCCAGCGACGAGAATGTCCAGCCCAGACCATTGATGGTGCGGATCACTGGAACCTTCCCGCGCGCCGCTAGCGGCGTCAGTAGGTTCGGCTTGGTGTCGAAACTTTGGACAATGTCCGGTCGCAGTTCCGACATTAATTTTCGAATCGCTCTGATGGCCCCCCATCCCCCGCTACTGCTGGCAAATCGGTCGAAACCATAGCTGCGATGCGGAATACCATGTCGCAAAAACGCGGCTTCAGCACCACTGGAGACGGCAGTGACCCGAAACCCCCTTTCGCGCAGCGACATCAGGAACGGAATTCTTAAGGCGTGATCCTCGCCTCCCACGCACATGAGATGCGGGTTCATCCTGCCTCTCCCGACCATGCGCCGTCTCCCAATCGCGGGAAGTGGCCGGCTTTTGCTTCTGCCTTCATGATCTTGGTTTCGCTTCTTCTGCGCGTAAGATGCCAAGTCACGGTAAGGGCAGGCTTGCCTACTGTCCTCGTCTGTTTGAATGAGGCAAACCGCATTTGGATCAAGGTGTTGCGAGCTTCAGGCCGTTAGGTCTCCCGGCTTGGCGCGACAATCCGCACCAAGGACCTGCACAGGTGTGGTACCGAGGCCGTATGGCGGGCCGTCTTGACGCGCATATCCTCCTGCGCAATGAGGGGGTGGCGGGGTCATTTACGCGTGGAAGTTGAGGAATCCTGCGGGCACATTCGCCCATGGGCGGGCAACCGAATACTGCGCTTCCGACAGCCGTCGGTTGTTAGACCTCCGTCTGGGCCGGTGCCTAGGTATGCTGGTTGAGCCGCATCTCAGTCACATCCGTCTTGGCTGCCTTCCCGCGACTGGCAGCTAAGCCAAACTCGACTACTCCGATGTCGGCAACCTTAGTTTTATCGGTTGTAAGCGAGCACCCGCCCACTGTGTCCACAACAAATTTGGTTGCGACAGCAGAGGACATGGCCCGGCCCAGAACCTAGCTTAACGTGATCGGATTTGCTCGCAGGCAAGTGCGCATACTGTGCAGAAGAGCCATTCTGCCTGCCGTTCTATTTATGGCCTCTAGTTGTCGGCAGTCAAAAATCCGATTTTTGCCACGCCACTTCAGCGGGGTCAGCACCGCCAAGGCACCATCATAACCTACCAGCTTCGGCGCCGTCCAAATCATATTAAAAGCCAAGCCACTCATAGCAAAGTATTTTTGAAGGCAAGTTCATATAAATAGTCACCAAGATAAATTCGCTGAAAATATAATTTATCTTAATAGGCGTTTAGAGACTGCGATGAAAAAACGCTTTTTTTGATCTCGAACCAGTCGGTTGTCATAAGTAGAATTTTCGCTTCCGTGCGGCAATCCTGTCGGCGATCAACGAATCTATCAGAAGGGTGCGGGTATTTGATTTGTTGCTAATATACGCCATCTAGTAGGCAGGCACCGCGGGGCGCTAAGAAAAAGGAATATAAATGGCACTTCATTTTGCAGCGGGTGGATCCGCCACCGAAGTCGCAAGCGCCGGCTTCAATCTGGTTGACGTTCAATACGTTGATCAGGTCAACGAGCTGCCGGATGGCACGAAGGGCTTGGTCTGGCTCAACGAGGGCGAGGGCGTAACTCAGTCCTTTATCGACAAAGTCACCCCCTTCCTTGGCAATCCGAAGGTATTTGGGTTTTTTCTCGTCGACGAGCCGGATCCCACCGGCCAATACCACACACAGGTAGACGCTGAGGATCTGAAAGCCGAATCCGACTGGATCCACTCTCGTATGCCAGAAGCCAAGACCTTCATCACCGCGATGGACATGGGGTCTGCCGCCGATCCGGATTTTTCCAACACCTACAACTATGACAACACGCATATCGATCTGTTCGGAATAGATCCTTATCCGGTGCGCACCGGCACAGACACGGTCGACTACGACATGATCGACAGAACCGTGGCTGCAGCGGTGGAGTCGGGCATCCCGACCAGCGCGATCGTTCCGGTCTACCAGACCTTTGGCGGCGGCAATTATACGACCAACACGGGCGGCAAATATGTCATGCCGACGACGGATCAGTTGGAGACCATGATGGACCACTGGGAACAGCTGGTTCCCAATCCTGCCTTTGACTTTGCCTACGCCTGGGGTTCACAGGAAGGCGATACCGCGCTTGAGAGCTCACCGGAGCTGCAGGCTGTTTTCCGGGAACACAACCTTGCTACGCCTACCACCGTGCCTGACGTTGCTACGCCTACCACCGTGCCTGACGTTGCTACGCCTACCACCGTGCCTGACGTCGCTACGCCTACGCCCGTGCCTGACGTTGCTACGCCTACGCCCGTGCCCGACCTTGCTACGCCTACTCCTACTCCCGTGCCCGACCTTGCTACGCCTACTCCTACTCCCGTGCCTGATGGCGGCAACGACGATTACTATGTCGACAATGCCGGCGATAGGGTGATCGAGTCCGCTGGCCAAGGTCAAGACAGGGTGTGGACCGCTGTGGACTATGCGCTCTCAGCCGGCTCGTCGATTGAAGTCCTTGGCACCACTGAGGACGCCGGCACCACGGCGATCAACCTGACCGGCAACGAATTGGCCCAAACCATCCAGGGCAATGCCGGCGCCAACGTCATCAACGGCGGCGGCGGTGCTGACAAGTTGAACGGCTTTGGCGGCAACGACGATTACTATGCCGACAATGCCGGCGACGAGGTGGTCGAGTCCTCTGGCCAAGGTCAAGACAGGGTGTGGACCTCTGTGAGCTATGTGCTCTCAGCCGGCTCTTCGATTGAAGTCCTCGGCACCACGAAGGACGCCGGCACCACGGCAATCAACCTGACCGGCAACGAATTGGCCCAAACCATCCAGGGCAATGCCGGCGCCAACGTCATCAACGGCGGCGGCGGTGCCGATAAGTTGAGCGGCTTTGGCGGCAACGACATTTTTGTCTTCAATAGCGCCCTTAGTGACGGCAATGTCGACAGGATTACCGACTTCAATCCGTCCCAGAACAAGATCCACCTCGACGACGCGATTTTTGCCGGGCTCAAGTTGGGCACGCTCACATCCGACGCTTTCTTTGCGGGTAGCGCCGCGCATGATAGCGCCGACCACATCATCTACAACAGTTCGACTGGAGCGCTCTCCTTCGACAGTGACGGGATCGGCGGTGCGTCTCAAACACAGTTCGCCACTCTCTCACCCGATCTGTCGCTTAACGCAGCCTCATTCTTTGTGACCTGAAGGAGCTAGCGGCAAACGAGACCGCGCCAGGGCCCGCGGTCACCTACAGAGACAGGTGGACAAACTGCACCTTGAAGCCTGTCTCTTTGGCGAGCGTGAATGCTCTGGCGCGGACCGTCAGTCAAATCACATGACAGCTCCGTCGAAGATCAATGATTCTATCAATGGCATGTCGCTAATTGATTAGGCGCTAATATGGGCCGTCGAGTAGGCAGGGGAACGGGGGCTATCGAATCAGACGAGGATATTCGCATGGCCACAATGCACTACACTTGGGGCGCGTCAGCCGCCCAGGCCAAGGCCGCTGGTTTCAACCTGGTTGATCTTCAATACGCGTCATCGGTCAACGCGTTGCCGGATGGCTCGAAGGCCCTGATCTGGCTCGGCGAGAGCAACGGGGTAACCCAGTCCTTTATCGACAAGGTAACGCCTCTCATCGGCAATCCGAAGGTTCTTGGATTTTTCCTGACTGATGAGCCTGATCCCACCGGCAAATACCATACCCAGGTCAGCGCTGCCAACCTGAAGGCGGAATCCGACTGGATCCATTCCCATTTTCCGGGCGCCAAGACTTTTATCACCCTGATGGACATGGGGTCGTTCGCAGATTCGGACTATTCCAATACCTACAATCCTGCCAACACAGGCATCGATTATTATGGAATAAACCCTTATCCGGTGCGCACGACTGCGGTGGACTTCAACTACATTGACAGAGCCGTGGCTGCGGCGTTGGAAGCAGGCATCCCGCAGAGCGCGATCATTCCGGTCTATCAGGCGTTTGGCGGCGGCGGCTGGGCGACCAATACGGGCGGATCGTATGTCATGCCCACCACGTCTCAGATGCAGACCATGATGGACCACTGGGAAAAGCTGGTTCCCAATCCTGCCTTTGACATGGCTTATAAATGGGCCTCGCAGAACGGCGAAACCTCGCTTGGCAACACTTCGTCAATGCAATCCTTTTTCCTGCAGCACAACACCAGCACGACCACCCCGCCTCCAACCAACAACCCGCCTCCTACCGACAACCCACCACCTACCGACAACCCACCTCCTACCGACACGCCACCTCCGACTACCGACAAACTCGACGGCACCAGCGGAGCCGATGTTCTTCGGGCAACCGGAGCCCACACAATGGCCGGCCATGGCGGCAATGACGATTACTATGTCGACAATGTCGGCGACAAGGTGGTCGAGTCCTCTGGCCAGGGTCAAGACAGGGTGTGGACCGCTGTGAGCTATGCGCTCTCAGCCGGTTCGTCGATTGAAGTCCTTGGCACCACGAAGGATGCCGGCACTACGGCAATCAACCTGACCGGCAACGAATTGGCCCAAACCATCCAGGGCAATGCCGGCGCCAACATCATCAACGGCGGCGGCGGTGCCGATAAGATGAGCGGCTTTGGCGGCAACGACGATTACTATGTCGACCATGCCGGCGATAGGGTGATCGAGTCCGCTGGCCAGGGTCAAGACAGGGTGTGGACCTCTGTGAGCTATGCGCTCTCGTCCGGCTCGTCGATTGAAGTCCTTGGCACCACGAAGGACGCCGGTACCACGGCAATCAACCTGACCGGCAACGAATTGGCCCAGACCATCCAGGGCAATGCCGGCGCCAACGTCATCAACGGCGGCGGCGGTGTCGATAAGTTGAGCGGCTTTGGCGGCAACGACATTTTCGTTTTCAACAGCGCCCTTGGTAACGGCAATGTCGACAGGATTACCGACTTCAATCCGTCCCAGAACAAGATCCACCTCGACGACGCGATTTTTGCCGGGCTCAAGTTGGGCACGCTCACATCCGACGCTTTCTTTGCGGGTAGCGCCGCGCATGATAGCGCCGACCACATCATCTACAACAGTTCGACTGGAGCGCTCTCCTTCGACAGTGACGGGATCGGCGGTGCGTCTCAAACACAGTTCGCCACCCTTTCTCCAGGTCTCTCGGTTACGGCAGGCGCATTCTTTGTGACCTGAAGAGCTGGCGGGAAACGAGATCGCGCGAGGGCCAGCGGTCGCCAACAGAGACAGGTGGACAAACTGCACCTGAAGCCTGTCTCTTTGGCGAGCGTGGATGCTCTGGCGCGGACCGTCCCCAAAACCATTCTAGGCCATTTCGGCATAGTCGATTCCCCTCATGTCTTGCAAAGCAGGCTACCCTCAGCCCGTGGAGCTCCAGGAAACGGCAAGATTAGCTTAAAGTGCCGGTTCCCCTGAACCAGCAGCAGGCCAAAGGAACCGCGCTGGTTTCGTTGCGCAGTGTTTCGGCGAAACGTGTATGGCCTGTCATTCATTCGTAGGATGAGAGTTCATATCTCAATGGCTAGAAATTGAAGATGAGTGGACCTGCCCTTCTCCCGCACAAGGCGATGCGTGTCTGAGCTTGGAGAGAGTCCGGTAGACGTCAGTTCCGCGGGCAAAGCAGCAAGCGGGTTCTTAAAAACTGAGGATGCTAGGCCGCAACGGAGCCAGCAGTGCTATTGGCAATGAGGGGTCATGGGAAAGATCAAGCAATCCTTAGAGGTCTTACGAACCGAGGGACCTGGTCGACTCCTCCAGTTGTCGGCCCTGTCGCTGACCGAGCCGCTTAGATCGCAAGGGCTTCGCCCTCGCGTTGCGTCTGATGCAAGGCAGGCATTGTCCCATCTCAATTTGACAAAGCGAAGTCGCGGATTGTTTATCGATTGCGGCTCAAATATAGGCCAAGGGTTTAGATACTTTTCTGCATACTACACGCCCGATAGATACGATTACGTTTTGATCGAACCCAACAAGAATTGCCTTGCGCAGCTTAATGCTTTGCGCGCAGAAAATTTGACTATGGAGATTGTCGCAAAGGCGGCGAGTGTGAAAGATGGCTACGCTGAATTGTTTGGCCCCCCTCCAGAACGGTCGGAGGCCACCCACCAAAGTTGCTCGCTAGTCTTAGACCACAACGGAAGCCTGTATCAATCGCAGCGATTTGCGCCGGACCTCGTCGAAACGTTTTCGCTCTCAGAGATGATCCGGACAAAGCGTAAGCTGTATGATGTGATCGTTCTCAAGCTCGACGTCGAAGGGGCAGAGTACGAAATTCTTGATGATTTGATCAGGGCTGGGACCCATCGTGATCTATATGCCGCCTATGTGGAATTCCACTCTCTTAAACTGAGGAATCCCGCGAGACGGGAGAAGCGCGCCCTGGAAGCTCAAATGGTGCGCGAATTCGATGAAGCCGGCATTCGATTTAGAAGGTGGATATAGCGTCCCGACAGGAACGCCGGATCCGACACAGCGCTAGATCGAAGAAAAGTGGGCGGGCGTCTATCGCCTCGGCGAGTATACGCTGTCCATCTTTTCGCTGCCTATCGGCAGCGTCATGTCGTCATCCAGCAACCGGGTGATCCGGGCAAAGCCCGCAAAAGCCTTTCTTGCTTCCTCGGCAGACATCTGACCTGCCAGAGCCGCAGCGCAGCAGTTCAGCGCGCATTGATACACCGGCCCGCGCCGTCCTCTCGGCCATTTCCGCAAAAACGCCATCGCTTCATTAACGCCCTCAATGTCCTCCACAGGCTGTCCCTGCCCGTGCGAAATCCGCACAGGCGAAAAGAATTGTAGGCGATCCATTTGTTCCTCCCGGTCGATCGCGATGCGTTCGATCGAACCTAGTTAAATTCACGGCCAGCCAATTGGTTCCCGGCAAAAATGCCCACGGCCTTGATAAATGGCTGCGGACCAGCTGAATGAATCGCCAGTCATCGCCCGACTTCTTGCCGTTGCGGGAACGTTCGGGGGGCTAATGCATTTCGACTTCAGCGATGATCTTTGAGGGAAACGCCAGACTATGAGAATAGCCCATGTGGCGCCGCTCCATGAATCCGTGCCGCCTCGGCTCTATGGAGGTACGGAGCGCATTGTCTCCTATCTGACCGAAGGATTGGTCGAGCTTGGCCATGACGTAACCTTGTTCGCCAGTGGCGATACAAGGACGTCGGCAAAATTGGTACCGTGTCGCGAGCGAGCGCTGCGTCTTGACCCGCGCCCGCTGAAATCCGAGACAGCCGCGCATCTTTCGATGCTTTCCAAGGTGAGGAAACAAGCTCAAGAGTTTGATATCATTCACTTCCACCTCAGCCATTTTCTGCACTTTTCCTTCTTCGAGCACATGCCCGAGCGGACGGTGACGACGCCGCATGGCAGGCTCGACTATGTCGATCTGGCGCCGGCCTATGAACGTTTTCCACGCTTTCCGATGATCTCCGTTTCCCGTAGCCAAAGAACGGGGCTCGCCAACGCGAACTGGTTGGCGACGATCCACCACGGGCTGCCGACCGAGATCTACGAACCGGTTTTCGAGACGAGCCCAGGGAAGCCGTACCTCGCCTTCCTTGGCCGGATGTCGCGCGACAAACGTCCGGATCGTGCCATCGAGATCGCGCTGCGTTCGGGGCTGAAACTGAAGCTTGCGGCAAAGATCGGCGATGACGACCGCGCCTATTTCCGCAAGATGGTCGAGCCGCTGGTCGACGGTGACCGTGTCGACTATGTCGGCGAGATCGAGGAGGACAAGAAGGCGGAGTTCCTGGGCAAGGCAGCAGGCCTCATATTCCCGATCGACTGGCCCGAGCCGTTCGGTCTCGCCGTCATAGAGGCGATGGCCTGCGGCACTCCGGTGATCGCCTGGAACTGCGGCGCCATGCCGGAGATCGTCGATCAAGGAGTGACCGGTTTTATCGTGGATTCCATGGAGGACGCGGTCGCGTCTGTGCCCGGCATGCTACGGCTCGACAGGCGGGCGGTGCGAGCTGTCTTCGAAAGGCGGTTTTCCGCCGAAAGAATGACCCGCGACTATGTTTCCGCCTATGCGCGCCTGATCGGTGCCTCGGCCGAAGCAAGAGCGTCCTAAGCTGCGTTAGCTCGGGGGCGCGGAGCGAAACGAGAGAGATGTGTAGCGAATGACCCAACTCGACGAGCGCAAGCTTGATCCCGCGGTGGCACTTGCCTCCTTGGACGCCACCGCACCTCGGGAGCCGCACCGGCTGTTCGCCCTCAAGCAAGGCGATTGTTTTGCCGTGGCCGACGCTTACGGCGATATCCGCGGCGCCGGCGACGGTTTCTTCCGTGACGACACGCGAGTGCTTTCCGAATTCCGGCTGACAGTCGGCGGCCGTCAAACGTCGCTGCTCGGCGCGTCGCTCAGTCAGGACAATGTGCTCTTCACCTCCAACCTGACCAATCTGCCGATGCAGAGCGTCCGCGGCCGAGACATTCCGCAGGGCGCGATCCATATCGAACGTGTCCGCCTGCTTTGGCAGGACCGGCTGTTTGAACGCATCACCCTTTCCAATTACAGCCAGGAACACTCCACCATCCGCGTTTCGCTGCACTTTGCCGCCGATTTCCGCGACATGTTCGAAGTGCGCGGCTCGACAAGGTTGAAGCGCGGCATGGCCCATGCTGCCGAAACGGATGCGACCTCCGTCCTGCTTCGCTACGACGGATTGGACGGGCTGGCGCGGATGTCGGCGATATCGTTCTCGCAGGCGCCGGACCATCTGGCGGCCGACCATGCGGATTTCCTGATTGCCGTGACGAGGCGCAGCAGCAAGGTGCTGTATGTCGAGGTTGGTCCCGAGGTCGCGGAAACGCCGAACCGCGATCGCTACCGCGCCGCCGCGGCCCGGGCTCGCTTCGGCATGCGGGCCAAGCGCCGCCATGGTGCCACGGTGCATAGTTCCGGGCGCGTCTTCAACGATTGGGTCGCGCGCGCCCGCGCGGATGTGGCGCTGCTGACCACCGAGCTTACGACCGGACCCTACCCCTATGCGGGCATTCCTTGGTTTTCGACGGCGTTCGGCCGCGACGGCGTGATCTCCGCGTTGCAGATGCTGTGGCTTAACCCGGGCTTGGCGCGAGGCGTGCTGGCCTTCCTTGCCCAGCACCAGGCGACGGAAACATCGCCGTTCAGCGATTCGCAGCCGGGCAAGATCATGCACGAGACCCGCAAAGGTGAAATGGCGGCACTGAGGGAGCTCCCCTTCGGCCGCTACTATGGCGGTGTCGACACGACGCCGCTCTACATCCATCTCGCCTGCGCCTATGCGGACCGCACCGGAGACATGGCGTTTGTCGACAGCCTGTGGCCGTCGCTCTGCGCGGCGGCTGAATGGACCGAGGACGCAAGCCGGCCGACCGGCTTCGTTACCTATCAGCGTGCCGCCGCGTCCGGCCTCACCAACCAGGGATGGAAGGACAGTATCGATTCCGTCTTCCATGCAGATGGCCGAATACCCAAGGGACCGATCGCCCTGGTGGAGGTGCAAGGCTATGTCTTTGCCGCGTTCCGGGGGCTGGCGGCGCTCGCCCGTCGCCGCGGCGAGGACGACAGGGCCGATCATTGGGACAGCCGCGCCGAGGCGATGCGCACCTCCGTGGAACGCCATTTCTGGCTGGACGATCTCGGCTTCTATGCCTTGGCGATCGACGGCGCCGGCGAGCCCTGCAAGGTGCGGACGTCTAATGTCGGGCATCTTCTCTATGTCGGGCTCCCCGAGCCGATGCGGGCGCAGATGGTCGCCGACCAGCTGCTTTCGGCGTCCTTCCATTCGGGTTGGGGGCTGAGGACGCTCGCCGACGATGCTGTGTTCTTCAACCCGATGTCGTACCACAACGGTTCGATCTGGCCACATGACACCGCCATGTGCGGCGCCGGTCTGGCACGCTTTGGCGAGCGTGAAAGCGTGGTGCGGCTGATGAGCAGCACCTTCGAATCGGCGGTCCATTTCAACATGCGGTTGCCCGAACTGTTCTGCGGTTTTACCCGCGCGCCGGGCGAAGCGCCGATCGCCTATCCCGTCGCCTGCTTGCCGCAGGCGTGGTCGGCCGGGTCTGCCTTCATGCTGATGCAGGCCTGTCTCGGCCTGGAGATCGACGGCTGGAAGGGCGAAATCCACGTCACCCGGCCCAGGCTGCCGATTGGTATCGACATGCTCACGCTGAGGCATCTGGGCGTTGGCGCAAGGGCGGTGGATCTGACATTTCAGCGCGTCGGCGACAGGGTCGTCGCCTATCTCGCCGACCGGCACGAGGGATTGGTGCCGCTCATCGTGCGGACCTAGTTTGGCTTTGCATATCGAATTGCCGCCTCGCTCCAACTACCGGAACCGATGGCCCATCCGTGCGTTGCAAATCATGCCGGCGCACAGCGGCACGTCACCAGTGGCCGGCTTCGAAAAACAAAGAAAAATGGCCACCGACCGGCCAAAGGGAAAACGCTGTTCCAATGTCAGACTATGGCATAGAGGCTCTCTTGCTTCTGATCCTTGCAAGCCTCGGCCTTTCCGCTGTTGCCGTGGTATTCTCGGCATTCCAACGACGCCACAGCCACACGCCAGCTGTCGCATACGCTTCAGGCGAGGACGTGGCTTCGGAAGCGGCTCGCAAAGTGCTGCGAGAATTTGAAAAGAACGGACACGCGGCCGATGCAGCGCTGATCACATGGTCACCCGACACCTTGCGCAAGATTCTGGCCGACGATCTGCCGGAAACGCAGGTGATCGTGGTATCCAACCGCGAGCCCTACATCCACAACATCGGGGATGATGGCGTCGAGCTCTTGGTACCGGCCAGCGGGCTGGTTTCCGCGCTCGAGCCGATCACCCGCGCCTGTGCCGGCACCTGGATCGCCTACGGCGGCGGAACAGCGGACCGTCTCATGGTCGACAAGAACGACCGGGTTGAGGTGCCGCCTGGCAATCCGTCCTACGCGCTGCGCAGGGTCTGGCTGACAGAGCAAGAATACAAGGGCTACTATCTGGGCTTCGCCAATGAAGGTCTGTGGCCGCTTTGCCATATCGCCTTCACCCGCCCGATTTTCCGCGCGTCGGATTGGGAGGCCTATGAGTCCGTCAACCGGAAGTTCGCTGATACGGTGGTTGCCGAAGCGCGCAACGCGCGGCCGATTGTGCTGGTCCAGGACTACCATTTCGCGCTCTTGCCGCGCATGATCCGCGAGCGCCTGCCCGAGGCGATCGTTATCACTTTCTGGCATATCCCGTGGCCCAACCCGGAAGTGTACAGCATCTGCCCTTGGCGTGAACGGGTCCTGGAAGGCCTGCTCGGCAGCTCCATCATCGGCTTTCATACCCAGTTCCATGCCAATAATTTCGCCGAAAGCGTCGATCGCTTCCTGGAAAGCCGTATAGAACGGGCCGATGCGGCGATCTCCTACGGCGGACAGACGACGCTGGTGCACGCCTATCCCATCTCCATAGAATGGCCGGCCGAACTTTTGGCGAAACTGCCCGAGGTCGAAGAATGCCGCACCCGCCTGCGCGAGAGGTTCGGACTGAAAGCGGATGTCAAACTGTGCGTCGGCGTCGAACGTCTCGACTACACGAAGGGCATTCTCGACCGTTTCCGGGCGCTGGAAGAATTGTTCACGAGACATCCCGAATGGGTCGGGAAACTGGTTCTGCTTCAGATCGCGGCACCCAGCCGGGGCACGCTCCCGGCTTACAGGCAACTCCATGATGAATGCCGTCGCTATGTCGAAGATATCAACCAGCGCTACGGCAGCGAGGATTACAGTCCTGTCCTGATGATAGACAAACATCACGCGCAGGAACAGGTCTACGAGATCTATCGCGCCGCCGACATATGCATGGTCACCAGCCTGCATGACGGCATGAACTTGGTGGCCAAGGAATTCGTGGCAGCGCGCGACGACGAACAGGGTGTGTTGTTGCTCAGCACCTTTGCCGGCGCTTCGCGCGAGCTTCTGGAGGCATTGATCGTCAATCCGTACGATACGGCTATGACGAGCGAGGTGCTGCTGCAGGCGCTGACCATGACGCCGGAGGAACAGCGCGAGCGCATGCGACCCATGCGTGAGATGGTCCGCGACAACAATGTCTATCGCTGGGCCGGCAGCATGCTTCTGGATGCGGCCCGCCTTCGCAAGCGCGGCGACCTCGACCGGGTGATGGGTAACGGCGAGCGACCATCGAACAACAACAACGTCATTCCCATATTCGAGCGGGCAAGAAAGGCGGTGTCGTGACGATCCTTCGCTGACGCCGGCGCCGAAGCTGTCGGAAAAGATGCCCTCGATCGCATCAAACGCGCCCTGCCCCATGGCCCCGGCAACCGAAGAAGCTGATCAGCCGATCTTCCCGTCCACGATGTGAATGCGGCGATCCATGCGCGCCGCCATGTCGAGATCATGCGTAACCGCCACGACGGTCTTGCCGCGCTCGCGCACCAGATTCTCCAGGATTGCAAAAACCTGCTCGGAGCTCTTGCTGTCGAGGCTCCCCGTCGGCTCATCGGCCAGGATAAGCGGCGGGTCGTTGGCGAGCGAGCGCGCCACCGCGACCCGCTGACGCTGGCCGCCAGAGAGCTGGTCAGGCCGCTTGTCGAGATGCTCGCCGAGCCCGAGGGATGAAAGCAGCTCCCCTGCCCGTTCGCGCATCTCGGGCCGCGCCAGTCGGCCCAGCTTGCGCATTGGGATTTCGACATTTTCGCGCGCCGTGAACTCCGGCAGCAGAAAATGAAACTGGAACACGAAGCCCAACATCGAAAGCCTGGTCCGCGCGCGCTCCCTTTCATTCATCGGCTCGGTGTCGCGGCCGCCTATTCTCAACGTCCCAGCGGTCGGCCGGTCGAGCAGCCCGAGCAGATAGAGCAATGAGGATTTGCCGGAGCCGGAGGGACCGGTGACGGCGACGAATTCTCTCTCGTCGATCGCGAGCGTGATGTCCTTGACCAGCGTGACGGGAACCGTCTCAGGCAACACGCGCGTCAGTTTCTCGGCCTCGATGAGTGCGCTCATGACGCGCCTCTGATGATCTCGACAGGGTTCAGGCGCGCCGCACGGCGCGCCGGCAGGTAGCCGGCCACTGCCGCCGAGCCCAGCGCGAAAGCCGACGCGATGACGTAGTGCATCAAGCTCCAGGCGATCGGTAGCCGGGTCATCTCCTGGCCGGTCGCGGCGATCTCGAAGCGCACCAGCGACAGCGCATAGGTCATGGAGAAGCCGAGCAGCGCGCCGAGCACGGAGCCGGCAGCACCGATGGCCACGCCTTCCAGCAGAAAGAGCCGGCGCATGTCGGACTCCGGGAAGCCAAGCGATTTCATGATGGCGATATCGCGCGCCTTCTCATGCGTGATCGTGGAGATGATGTTGTAGATGCCGAAGCCAGCGACCAGCATGATCGCGCCGACGACGGTGTACATGATGACGTTGCGCACGACGAGCGCTTCGAGGATCGATTCATTCGCCTCCTGCCACGCCACGGCTTTGTAGCCCAGTTCGGCCTCGGCACGGTGCGCCACCGCCGGAGCGCGGTTGGGATCGTCGAGCTTGATGCGGATCTCGTTGATGGCGTTCGGCCGCGCGGAGAGGATCTGCGCGTTCTTCAGCAGCACATAGGCCTCACCTTCGTCGCGCGCGGTGGTGCCGGTGTGGAACAGGCCAGCGATCTTGAAGTTGCGCGTCAGCCCTTCGGAGGAGACCGCCGTTATCGTGTCGCCGAACCCGGCGCCGAGTCGGCTCGCCATCGTGTCGCCGATGAGCACGTTATTGCCGCCCGCGGCAAGTGCCGAAAAGCTGCCTTCGACGAAGTCTCCGACGATCGGCGACACGCCGGACTCGCGCTCCGGTTCGATCCCAATGATCGCCGCGCCCACTTCGCGGCTGGAATAGCGGATCACCCCTTGCGCTTTGAGGCTTGCCGCGAACCGGCCGGGAAGCCAGCTCTCGAGCCAGGAGGTTGCGGCGGTCGGATTGATGATGCCGCGGCGATCGTCGCGCGGCCTGAGCCCGGAGATCGCAACTGTCGCGAAGGCATCCTCGGCTGGCTGTCGGCGAGCGGTGCGCTGCTCGTCGGTGATGTCGACATGCGGCATCGTGTCGACGAGCTGCCTGACGAAATCGTCCTGCCCGCCCTGCATCAGCGCCGCCATGGCGATGGAGAATCCGACACCGACCGCAACGCCGATCACGGCAACCAGCGTCTGGCGACCGCGGCCGGCGATATGCGTGATGGCGATGTCGAAGATGAGCGGCATCGTAGCTTTATCTCTCCTGAGCGGCGGTGATGCTTACGCGCCCTCCATCGGCCAGATCGGCGGGATAGGGCGAGATGACGCGAGCCTTCTCGTCGACACCAACCTTCCCGTCGGCACCCGACAGAACCTCGACGCCATTGGTGCCGCGAATGCCCGTTCGGATTTCACGCCGCGAGGCCTTGTCGCCTTCGACTACGAACACCTTGTTCCCATCCATCGCAGCGGACGGGATCAACAGGGCATTTTTCGCAACGCGGATGACGATGTTCACGTCGGTCGACATGCCTATACGAAGCGGCGTGTCGTCCGGCAGGCGGAAACGGACGCGATAGGTCTTCGTCACCGGATCGCCCTTGGGCGTGATGCTGTCGACCACCGCTTCCAGGTTCTGCCTGAGAAACGCATCGGATTTAAGCAGCGCGCGCTGGCCGACCTCGACCCGGGGTATGTCCTCCTCGTTGACCTCGGCGACCACCAGGAGTGGCTTGGGCTCGCCGACCCAGAACAACACCGTGCCGAGCTCGGCGACTTCACCCACCTCGCCGTCCTGCCTGAGCACGACACCGGCGCTCGGCGCACGTAAGACGTAGGTGTCGAGTCGCGCTTTCTGTCCGGCAACCAGCGCCTCGATCTGGCCGAGCTCGCTCTGCGCACGATCGAGCGCCTGCTGGCTCGCCGCACGCCTTTCAGCAAGCACCGTCAGCCGCCGAAGCTCTTCCTGGGCAAGCGCCTGGCGCGCTTCGAGCTCGCCAAGCACGGCCCGGGCTTCGCTGTCGTCGAGCTTGGCGAGCACGTCGCCTTGTGCAACCCTCGACCCCTCGCAATTACATTGCTCGACGATCCTCTCGCGGACCACGGGAGTGACCTTGGCCCAGGTTTGCGGCTCGACGGAGCCACTCGCGTAAACGATTTCCGCCGCGTCGCCGCGTTGTGGCGTCACGACCGAAACCTTGGCCGGCTGCCACAGATACCAAGCGCCGACAGCGGCAGCCGCCGCGACAAAAACGATGCCAACAGTCCAGCGTAGCCGTCGCAAGAAACTCTCCCTCCATCATCGAATCCGAACGTAGGGCGATAGCAGACATAGCACTAGACCGACCGTCGGTCTATAAAGATTGCATAAAGATACGGTTCGTGCTCCTCTTGCCCCAACCTGTACTTTGCGAGGTCGATTTTGCCCCGAGTGATAAAGCCGCCGGAGATACGATCCGCCGAGCTCCTCGACTGTGCCCAGCGGCTGTTCTTCGAGCAAGGCTACGACAGCACGACGGTGAACGACATCATCCGCGAGGCCGGCCTGTCGAAAGGCGCGTTCTACCACTATTTCGCGTCGAAAGAGGCGCTGCTAGAGGCACTCGCCGCACGTCTCGCGCGCGACAGTTTCACCGAGTTGCAACCCGTGCTCAACGATCCGTCACTTGATGGGCTTGGCCGGCTCAATGCGCTCTTTGCCGGCTCGCGACGGCTGAACGTCGAGCTTGCTCCGCAACTGCGCAAAACAATTTTCGTCCTGTTCCGGCCCGAAAACCTTGCCCTCTTCCATCGGGTCGACCAGGCGGCCAGGGAATTGGCAATGCCGATAATCACCAATCTGCTTAGGAAAGGGAGCGAGGAAGGCATCTTCGACGTGCCCGATCCGGATGCTTTCGCCGAGATGTTTTTGCAGCTGCGGCTGATCTTTCGGGATGTGATGCACCGCGCCTTGCTGAAGGCCGAGCAGGGCAATATCGACGAAGCGGCGCGGCTGCTCGACGACCGGCTGCGGCTCTATGGCGTCGCAATTGACCGGCTTTTGAAGCTACCCGATGGAACGATAGAAGCGGCGCAACCTGGGTTTGCCCGGGCTTTCCTCGAAGCAGGCCCGTGAGCCGCCGAGCCCGCCAGGCCGCGGAGCAGCAATTCACCGCTTCGGTAGATCCGGACCCACCCCGACCCAGCGCCTCCTCGTACTGCCGTGGAGAGGGCTTTGCCGATGCTGTTCAAATCACGTCAGTGAAAGACCTACACTCGCATTCTCTTCCGGCGTCGCGTTCCAGTAGCCGTATGCCGCGGCGGTCTTCAGGAAATGCTGGACCGCTTCGGCTGAGGGAGGATCCGAATGCCTGCTTTCCCCGGCGATCGGCTTTCCGACTTCCCGGAAGAACCGGCCTATCCTTGACGTGCTGACGAGGATCATCACGGCCGCCTCAGTCGACAGGTTTCGAAAGGCGTGCTTCGCCCCGCCCGGCACATGGAAAATGTCGCCCGGCCGGATCGATACCCAGACGAAGCCTTTCTGCGACTGCGAAAGCCCTTCGATCTCGCCGGAAATCTGGATGAAGGTCTCCGGGTCGGCGTGGCTGTGCAGCGGCACGGTAACACCCGGCGGGATGGTGCCGCGCATGACGCAAGGCTCGCCGTCGCGCGGCGATGTAAGAAACTGGACCACAGGGCCCAGCACGTCGAGCGTCTCGACATTGCGAGGGTCGACGAGATGCGCCGCGCGCTCGCTGATGGCAGTGTCGAGCATCCGATATCTCTCTTTGGTTCGTTATCCCGGCGTATTTGTCCATGCGCCGACAAAGGGCGGCAGCATGATGCACATCTGCTGTTCGACAGCCTCGTTGCGCAGTCGCTCGGCGAGCGTGTCGACCTTCATTTCGGCAGCGGTCGCGGCACCGACGGCCTCGGCCATCGGCAGCAGGCTACGCAAGGTGCCCGCGATATAGTCGTAGATCGGCGAGTCAGGCCCGCTGCCGGCGAGGCCGGCGGAATTCAGCTGCGGCGCAGGCAGCCCTGCGCCGGCGAAAACCATGGGCAGCCTGCCACCCATGTCGACCTCGAAACCCGCCCGCTCGATCGTCTCGATGATCCAGCCGCGGCATTTGCTGAACAGCGGCGCCTCTGGAAAACTGCGGGCGAGCGGCATCGCCATTTCCTGGAAGGCGATGAGGCCGCCCGGCCGAACAAACCCGGCAAGCCTGCGCAGGGTTGCAGCCGGGTCGGGCAGATACATCAGGACCAGCCTGCCGATCACCGCATCGAAGGTCTCGTCGGGCGAGAATTTATCAAGCTCGCCCACAGTGAAGCGTGTCCAGTAACACTGGCCGGATTCGGTGGCGCGCCGCTCGGCAACGTCTACAGCCTCTGCCGAGCGATCGACGCCGAGCACCCTTCCGGTCGGTCCGACCAGCTTCCCGGCCAGCAAGGAGACGTCGCCGACGCCGCAGCCGATGTCGAGCACGCGCATGCCTGGTCCTATCCCCGCGCTGCGCAGGACATGCTCCGTAAGGTCGTGAATGAGCGCTCCCTGCAGCTCCAGGCGCTTGAATTCACCCTCCGTGTAACCCAAGGCATAGGGACGCGGATCCGTGGTGCTCTGATCGCGATCGATCTTCGGCGCGTGTTCGGCAAGCAGATTGTACATCATTTGACTCCATGATTATCTGGATTTGACTCCCGATTATCTGGCCCTCGGCTGCCATATGGCCGCCTGATCTGGACCGTCACGATCGGAGATCAGTGCTACAAGGTGATTTCCGGAATCGGGAATTGCGTTACGACTGAAACACGCGGCCGTGTCTGACGTACCGCAGAGGCGGAGAACCCTCCGCCGGGCCTCAGGATGCGCCTATGACTTCGGAGCCTGCGGTACGAACACAATGTGCGGTGTCTTCGGCGGACGATCGGGCGGCACATAGTCTGGAACCGGCGTATCGTCTGCCGGCAGCGAAAGCACATATCGGTGTATGGCGCGCAGGTCGGCCTCGGTCATGGCACGCAGGTTGAACCACGGCATAGGGGGGCGCGTCTCGATTGTACGCGCTAACTGTACCCAGTCGTCCTCGTCCATGGTGCGCAAAAGGTAGCGAAGATTGGTTGGATAAGTCGTGCCCCACGGCCCATTGAAGCCGAGAGAGCCGCCGATCAGCCATCGATCCTCGGGGACGTTGCCGGCCTTCTCCAAGTACCCTGGCGTGTGGCAGTCGTTACAGCCGCCAATTTTCACCAGGTATCGACCGTGCTCGATCGAGTCGGCCGCTGTCGCCGAACCCAGCCCATTTCGGTCGAGCATCGCGACTGTGAGCACTCCGCCCAGCCCAAGGGCGGCAATTCCGATGAGAGCCCGTCGTATCATCAGCTTCTCCGGTTTGCTGCCATTTGACGCCGACGAGACCATGATCTTTTCCGAAAACCGGTTTCCATTTTTCAGGGATCATGGTTTGGGCGCAGGAGAAACATCGAACAGCCCGGCTACGGGTTGATTTCAGCCAGGGGGACTTTTGGTTACGTCTGTAACGAAGAAACCCACCCGACCCTGATCAGCCTGACTGCAGATGGCGGGCGAGGCATTTTGCAATGGCGGCCGGCAGCAGCGGCTTCTTGATGACTTCGCTTATGCCGGCTGCCGTCAGTTGACGCGATCGGAGCGGGCGGCCGTAACCGGTCATCAGGACAATTGGAAGGTCCGACCGGATCTCATGCAACTGGCCGGAGAACTCGATGCCTGTCATGTCAGGCATGACCTCGTCCGTCAGCACCAGGTCGAAGCGCTCCGGATCGGTGCGGAATGCATTGAGAGCCGCAGGGCTTCGGTCGAACCCGACGGGCTCGTAGCCAAGCGCGGCGAGCATCTCCTCGGCAAGTTGCATCAGCGGCGTATCGTCGTCCACGACCAGGATCGTCTCGCCATTGCCATGCTGGATCGGAACCTCGGCGCCCTCACCCTCGTCCTCGTCCGCATCGGTCGCAGCGGATTCGATCTGCGGAAAATAGACCTCGAAGATCGTGCCTTCGCCAAGTTGGCTCTTCACGTCCACCGCGCCTCTATGCGCCGCGACGATGCCGTGCACCGTCGACAGGCCGAGCCCGGTGCCTTGCCCCGCCGGCTTGGTCGTGAAGAACGGCTCGAAAATACGCTCGAGCGTCGCCTGATCCATGCCGCTGCCGTTGTCCCTGACGGCGAGGCGGAGATGGCGGCCGGCCGGCAGGTTTCCGTGCGAAAGCATCCGCGCCTCCACGAGTTCCGTCGTGTTGAGAGCGACCTCCAATACGCCGCGGTTGTTCATCGCCTGCGCCGCGTTGGTGCCGAGGTTCATCACCACCTGCTGAAGTTCGGTCGGATCGCCCATCATCGCGGCATCCGCGCCTGCAAGATGCGTCTCCACTGAAAGTGTGGCCGGGAACGAGGCGCGCAGCAGGTCGACCGCCTCCGCAACCACGGGCTGCGCCCGCAGCGCGTGGTGCTGCCGCTCGCGGCGACGGCCGAAGGCAAGGATCTGCTCCGTGACGTCCTGCGCCCGCCGGCCGGCCTTCATGATCTGCTGGACGTAGCGCCGCGCGCGAGACTCCTTCAGCAGCACCGCCAGCGCCATCTCGCCATAGCCGAGGACGGCGCCGAGGATGTTGTTGAACTCGTGCGCTATGCCACCGGCGAGTATCCCGATTGCTTCCAGCCGCTGCGACTGGTTGAGCCGCGCCTGCAGCGCCTCGCGTTCACGTTCATTGTGCTCGCGCGCGATGGCATTGGCGAAAATCTCGGCGGCGGTGCGCAGCAGGGCGATGTCGTCGTCGGTCCAACGCTTTTCGTGCGTGACGGTATCGAGAGCCAGAAAACCTAGCCGCTCGCCGGCATGCGACATCGGTATGCACAGCCAGGATTGAAACTGGTGCGCCTGCAGGCATGCCTTCTCCCGCCCTTCAGGAAGCTCGCCGACGCGGGGAACGTCGATGCAGCCTTGCCGCTCGTGGCCCGCCAGCGTCCAGCGTGAAGCGAGCTCGATCATGTCTTTCGACAGGCGGGCCGGCGTGTTCCCGCTCGGACGGCGATAGAAGTAGCCTCCGGAAGATTCCGCATCTTGTGTGCGGCTGACGATAATCTGGGCGCCGTCGAGCCCGGCATGTTCCACCAGGCGCGCGAGGCCCTTGCTGATGCCGGCCCGGATGCGGTCGCGCGGCAGATTGATGAACTGGGTGGAGATCGAGGCGATCAGACCCTCGAATTCCAGCCGCTCGCGCAGGATCCGCGCATTGTGGCGCAGCCGGGCGAACAGATAGACCACATAGCACACGAGAACCAACGCGGCGATGTAGAGCAGCGTCTGAAACCGCGCGGCCCGCGCCGCAGCGCGCCCATGCGCATCGAGATAAAGGTCCTGCAGCGCGCGGGCCAGTTCGCTCGTTGGCGCAGTCTGTAGGCGGGCGACGAGGTCGTCGACCGCCGGAAGCCTGGTGACGATAAGCCGGCCGTGGGAGACGAGCGAGTGGACGTCGCTTGGCTGCACGGCATCGACGGACGACTTGGCCAGCCGGTCGAGCGCAGCGGTCACTGCCCTTGCCGCCTCCGGTTGGGGATCGCTGATGAACCGCGACATTGTGATCATCAGGGCTCCGATCTCGACCGCTCGAAGGCCGTCACCCTCGCTCGTAAGCCGACCGCTCATGTAGTTGAAATAGTTCAGCGAGTTCTGCAGCAGCGCGTTGTCCGACTTGAACGCCTCGACAAGCGTTTCCTCGTCGCGCACCGCGGCGGCGACATCGGCGATCCCCCGGTCGATCTCCGCCCGAACTCCGCCGCTGGCGATGTCCCGGGCGGCTGGCAGCGTCTGCGTCGCAGCGTTCAGGTTCTCGATCGACCGCACAAGCGGATCGTAGCTGCGCAGCAGTCCCGTGCGTGCCCGCAACACATCGCGCTGGAGGGCGGCGTTATAGAGGATGACGGTCCTGAGAGCATCGAGCGTGCGTTCGTGGCGCGCGGCATCAGGAGCCGCGCCCTGCACCAGGAAATAGGTCAGGACGATGAGCAGGCAGGCGACGACCGGCGCCAGGACGCGTAGCGACTTCATTGCTGCAGACGATCGGCTGCGCTGGTCAACGGCTGGCCGCGATACTCGCCCGTCAGCGTCCCGAGGAATTCGACGATAAGATCGGCATCGCGCTGGTCGATCTCCCTGCCGAGCTGGTTCCGCGCCATGATCCTCACTGCCTGTCCAAGCGATGCGGTACGGCCGTCGTGAAAATACGGCGCCGTCACCGCGACGTTGCGCAGGCTGGGAACGCGGAACACATGGCGGTCGCTCTCGGCACCTGTAATGGCGAAACGGCCGAGATCCGCCTGGCTCAAGGTCTTCTGGCCGGCGAAGGGATCCTGGAAGATGCCGAACTTCTGAAACAAATTGCCTCCTACATTGGCGCCTTGATGGCAAGCGATGCAGCCATACGCCTTGAACAGCTGATAGCCATGTTCCTCGTCCGCCGTGATGGCGCCGCGCTCGCCCTTGAGATAGCGGTCGAAACGGGCGTTGGGCGTGATCAGCGAGCGTTGAAAGATGGCTAGGGCGTCGAGCACTTCCGCCTGGCCGGGGGCGGCGCCGTAGACGTCTGCGAATCGCCGCGAATAGTCCGGATCGGAGCGCAATTTCGGCAGCAATTCCTCCCAGCTCGTGTTCATCAGCCTGTCATCGAGCAAGGCTGCCTCGTTCTGCTCCTCGAGAGTGCGGAAATTGCCACGCCAGTTCAGCCGGAAATCGAGCGTTGCGTTGAAGACCGTCGGCGTGTTGAAGTCGAGCGGCTCGCCATCCGCCGCCGTGGAACGAGCCCTGCCGTCGTCGCCGCTGAGATCGAGCCTGTGGCAGCCGCTGCAGGCGATGACATCGTCATGTGACAGCCGGACATCGTTGAACAGGCTCTCGCCAAGTGCGATCTTCGCCTGGTCGGAAGGACCAATGCCCACTATCGGAGCAATCGGCTCGCCGATCGGAGGGGCCGGCTGATTAACCAAGGCCAACGCAAATGGTGCCGCCGCTGCCAGGCAAAGCGGAACAAAAAGCCCCGCACGAACCTTACCAATCTGCTCATGCGCCATCGAGTGAGCCTGTGGTATCCGATCACGAAGATCATCGGCGCTTACCAACAAATCGCCGAAAATCAACGGTAAGTCTAATAAAGCAACGGCTCGGGTCATGGGTTCCATACGTGCGGACGGTCTGAGATGTCAGTCGAACAGAACACTCGCTACAAAGAGCAGTCGAAAGGCAGAATCGAACAGGCAGTGACGCCGAAGCATATTCTTGTCGTCGATGACGACCCCGAAATCCGCGAAATGCTCACCAATTACCTGGAGAGCGAGAACTTCAGGGTCAGCGCTGTCACCGACAGCCGGTCCATGTCGCGTGTCCTCAATGAAAGACCGGTAGACCTGATGATCCTCGACATGCGGCTTGCCGATGAGGACGGGTTTGAAATCATGCGGCAACTCGGCAGTCCGCCGGAAGCTCCCATCATCATTATCACCGGCCACAGGCGCGACGAAGTGGATCGCGTCGTTGGATTGGAACTCGGAGCCGACGACTACATCACCAAGCCCTTCAGCCTCAGGGAACTGCTTGCGCGCGTTCGCGCCGTGCTGCGGCGATCGGGGTCAACGCGCCAGAATTCGCGGGGCAAGAAGCACAAACGCTACCGCTTTGCCGGCTGGGAGCTCGACATGCGGATGCGGCGCCTGAAATCGCCCGCGGGCGAAACAACGCCGCTGACCGCGGGGGAGTTCAACCTGCTGGCAGCGTTCCTGCAATCGCCGCAGCAGATCCTGAGCCGCGAGCAGCTTCTCGCTGCCAGCAGGATTCACGACGAAGAGGTGTTTGACCGCAGTATCGACGTGCAAATACTGCGACTGCGCCGCAAGCTCGAGGTCAACCCGAGCGAGCCGAAGCTCGTTGTCACCGAGCGGGGCGCTGGCTACCTGTTCGCTGCCTCGGTTGAGGTGCTGTGACTTTGCCGTAGGCCACGTTCACGGCGGGGCGCAAATGTGAAGGTTCATCGCCTTAGCGCATGCACGCTATCAATATTTTCGCCGCCCATCGGCAGCGCCATATCGTCGTCGAGCAAGCGCGTGATGCGGGCGAAGCCGGCAAAGGCCTTCCTTGCTTGCTCTGCCGACATCCGGCCCGCCAGAGCCGCGGAGCAGCAATTCACCGCGCATTGGTAGACTGGCCCCCGACGGCCTATTGGCCATTTACGCAAGAACCCCATCGCTTCGGCTACGCTATAAATTTCTTCGACAGGGCTTTCCTGCCCGCGCGAAATCCGCACAGGCGTAAAGAATTGCAGGCGATCCATCGTTTCCTCCCGGTCGATCGCTATGTGCTTGATCGAACCTTTAAACTCACGGCTGGCCATTTGGATTCCGGCAAACAGAGCCCGGTGAAAAAAGAGGTCGGGCTAAAATGAAGTCTCTCACATCGTTCGACCGAAATCGAATCACCAAACATGACAAACATGCGACGAACCGTTGCGCAGCGCCGATAAGCGCGATTCTCATTGAATATCTTTAAGGTCAAAGCCGGCAAATCAATCGGTTGCCGGTTCTCCAGCGTCAGGCTTAACCTGCGTAGTCAACGCGTGGCAACCAAGGGGAGGACATCGCAATGACCATACAAGGCGCATCACCCGACCTATACAACGAAGATCTCGCTCCGGCGAAGGTTCGAAACTGGGGACCGTTCTCGATCTTCAACGTCTGGACGTCGGACGTCCACAGTCTCTGGGGCTACTATCTGGCGGCAAGCCTGTTCCTGTTCTGCGGTGGCTTCGTCAACTTCATCATCGCCATCGGCATCGGTTCGCTGATCATCTACGTGCTGATGAACATGGTCGGCTATGCCGGCGTGAAGACCGGAGTGCCCTACCCCGTGCTTGCCCGCGCATCCTTCGGCATCTGGGGCGCCAACATACCAGCGCTGGTGCGCGCCATCGTCGCCTGCTTCTGGTACGGCGCGCAGACGGCGGCCGCGTCCGGCGCGATCGTGGCGTTGCTGATCCGATCGCAGTGGTTCGCCGATTTCAACCAGAACACGCATTTCCTCGGGCACACGGGCCTGGAGGTGATCTGCTTCGCGGTGATCTGGGCACTGCAGCTGCTGATCATCCAGAAAGGCATGGAAACGGTGCGCCGCTTCCAGGACTGGGCCGGACCGGCGGTATGGGTGATGATGCTGATCCTGGCGATCTATCTCTGCGTCAAATCCGGGACTTTTGCCTTCACCAGCGACATCCCGATGGACGTGCTGCTCGACAAGACCAAGGACGCTGGCGTGCCCGGCACGCCGGGCTCATGGACCTCGCTGTTCGCGGTGGCGGCGATCTGGGTGACCTATTTCTCGGCGCTCTATCTCAACTTCTGCGATTTCGCCCGCTATGCGCCGGACAAGGCGTCGCTGCGCAAGGGCAATATCTGGGGCCTGCCGGTCAACCTTATCCTGTTCTCGCTGGTCGCCGGCGTTACCACGATTGCCGCCTTCGACGTCTATGGCGAGGTGCTGCTGCATCCAGACCAGATATCGGCCAAGTTCGACAGCTGGTTCCTGGCGGCGCTCGCCGCCTTGACCTTCGCCGTGGCGACGCTCGGCATCAACGTGGTGGCAAACTTCGTGTCGCCGGCATTCGATTTTTCCAACGTCTTTCCACGGCAGATCGACTTCAAGAAGGGCGGCTATATCGCGGCGTTGATCGCGCTGGTGCTCTATCCCTTCGCGCCATGGGAAGGCAGCGCCGCTTCCTTCGTCAACATCATCGGTGCGACGATGGGGCCGATCTTCGGTGTCATGATGGTCGACTATTACCTGATCCGGAAGGGCGAGGTCGACGTTGAGGCCCTCTACAGGGAAGACGGCGAGTTCCGCTTCCAGGGCGGCTGGCACGTCAACGCCTTCGTCGCCGCCGGTATCGGCGCGATCTTCTCCTCGGTCCTGCCGAACTTCACCAACTGGCTGCCGTCGTGGTGGGGCGTCTATGGCTGGTTCTTCGGCGTGGCCATCGCCGGCGCCATCTATTACGTGCTGCGTACGATGGCACTGGGCGCCAGGGCCAGGATGGCAAAGGCCTGAGCGGTTTCTGCCTTCTCCCCTTGTGGGAGAAGGTGGATCGGCGCGCAGCGCCGAGACGGTTGAGGGGTGTTCCAGCGGAGTGAGACGTTGGCGTTCCCTGGAACACCCCTCATCCGTCGCCTTCGGCGACACCTTCTCCCACGAGGGGAGAAGGGAAAGCGCCTATCCGCCAACCATCTCCGCCAATTTGCGGACTGTGTTCCAGTTGCGCGACGTGCCGACACCGAGACGTTTATGGCTTGCCGCCGCAAGCAATCGCGAACTTGGCGTTTCGCGGGAAAAGACGACCCAGATGTCGCCGCTGACCGCCCGCATCTTTTCATCCTTGCCGACATAGGCGTCCAGCGCCGCGACGGCTTCCGCCGGAACGGGCTTGCGCATTACGCGCACCGCCACCTGGTCCGCGGCGGCAGCCGATTCGGCGGGAAACGGATTGCCGGCCGCAAGCATCAACCAGTCATTTGCGCAGCGCACGATGATATCGACATGGCGGCCGAAGGTTGCCTCGAACGCTGCTTCGAGCCGCCCTTCCAGCACTGCAATTTCCGTTTCTTGCGCCTCGAAGACCAGATTGCCGGTCGCCACCAGCGTGCGCGGGTTGCTCAGCCCCAGGCCTTGCGCCATAGCCCTGAGATCGGACATGACGACCCGGCGTCCCTCGCCCAGGACGATGCTGTAAAGCAGAGCGACATAGGTTTGCACGGCAGCCGGGCGGCAGGCCTAGACCAATCGCGACTGTTCCACTGCCGCTTCGATGAAGCTGGCAAACAGTGGATGCGGGTCGAGTGGCCGGCTTTTTAGTTCGGGGTGGTACTGCACGCCGATGAACCAGGGATGGTCTGGATATTCGACCGTCTCCGGCAGGACGCCGTCCGGCGACATGCCGGCAAAGACCAGGCCGCAATCCTCGAGCCGCTCCTTGTAGTCGACATTGACCTCATAGCGGTGGCGGTGACGCTCGGAAATCTGCGTGTCACCATAGATGTCGGCGATTTTCGAGCCCTTGGCGAGGTCCGCCTGATAGGCGCCGAGCCGCATGGTGCCGCCGAGGTCGCCGGTTTCCCTGCGCTTCTCCAGCATGTTGCCTTTCAGCCATTCGGTCATCAGGCCGACGACCGGTTCCTCGGTCGGGCCGAATTCGGTCGACGAGGCATGCTCGACGCCGGCCAGCGAACGCGCTGCCTCGATGCAGGCCATCTGCATGCCGAAGCAGATGCCGAAATACGGCACTTTTCGCTCGCGGGCGAACTTCGCCGCCAAGATCTTGCCTTCCGCGCCGCGCTCGCCAAAGCCGCCGGGGACCAGAATGCCATGGACCTTCTCCAGCCACGGCGCAGGATCCTCCTTCTCGAATATTTCGCTCTCGATCCAGTCGAGCTTGACCTTGACGCGGTTGGCAAGACCGCCATGCGACAGCGCCTCGATCAGCGATTTGTAAGCGTCCTTGAGACCGGTGTATTTGCCGACGACGGCGATGGTCACCTCGCCTTCCGGATTGTGGATGCGCTTCGACACCGCTTGCCAGGGCTCCATACGCGGCTTCGGCGCCGGATCTATGCCGAAAGCGGCCAGCACTTCCGAATCCAACCCTTCATTGTGATAGGCCATCGGCACGTCGTAGATGTGCGGCACGTCGAGTGCCTGGATGACTGCACTTTCGCGCACGTTGCAGAACAGCGACAGTTTACGGCGCTCTTCCCTAGGGATGGGACGGTCGGCGCGGACCAGCAGGATGTCGGGCGCGATGCCGATGCCGCGCAATTCCTTGACCGAATGCTGGGTCGGCTTGGTCTTCAATTCGCCCGCCGTCGGGATGTAGGGCATAAGCGTCAGATGCACATAGACGGCGTTGTTGCGCGGCAGGTCGTTACCGAGCTGGCGAATCGCCTCCAGGAACGGCATCGCCTCGATGTCGCCGACGGTGCCGCCGATCTCGCACAGGACGAAGTCGTAATCGTCATTGCCGTTGAGGACGAAATTCTTGATCTCGTCGGTAACGTGCGGAATGACCTGCACCGTGGCGCCGAGATAGTCGCCGCGCCGCTCCCGCTCGATGATGTTCTTGTAGATACGGCCGGTGGTGATGTTGTCCTGCTGGTTGGCCGAGCGACCGGTGAAGCGCTCATAATGGCCAAGATCGAGATCGGTCTCGGCGCCGTCGTCGGTCACGAAGACTTCGCCATGCTGGTATGGCGACATCGTGCCGGGATCGACGTTGAGATAGGGATCGAGCTTCTTTATGCGCGCGCGATAGCCTCGCGCCTGCAAGAGGGCCCCAAGGGCCGCTGCGGCGATGCCTTTTCCGAGTGAGGAGACCACGCCGCCTGTGATGAATACATATCGCGCCATGGGAGTCATCGCTTAACGCGGCCGAATTGATTCCGCCAGAGAAAAAACCGCCGCGAAGGCTTTTTCCCAAGAAGGCGCTGTGGTGATGGATGAGCAAAACAAAAGGGCCGGCGAGGCCGGCCCTTTCGGCAGTATGGGTTAATACGTCAGATGATGACGACCTTGGTGCCGACTTTCACCCTGCGGTAAAGGTCCATGACGTGCTCGTTGATCATGCGGAAGCAGCCATTGGAGGCGCTCGTTCCGATCGACTGCGGCGCGATGGTGCCGTGAATGCGCAGATGCGTGTCCTTCTTGCCTTCGTAGAGATAGATGGCGCGCGCGCCGAGCGGATTGTCGCCGCCGCCGGGCATGCCGTCCTTGTACCGGCCATAATTCTTCGGTTCGCGCTTCTGCATGTCGAGCGTCGGGATCCAGCGCGGCCATTCCTGCTTATCGCCGACCGCGACCGTGCCCTTGAACTGCAGGCCGTCACGGCCGACGGCGATGGCGTAGCGGCGGGCCGTCGACGAGGACTCGACGAGATAGAGGCGGCGCGCGCTCGTATCGATGACGATGGTGCCGGGATTGTAGCCGGTGAACTCCACGCTCTGCGGCACGAACTCCGGCTTTACCGTGAACTGTTTCTTGGCTTCCTTCCTGGCGAGTACGGCATCAAGAGCGCGCGTCTCGGGGAGCAGCGACATCGAAGAGGACGAGGCGGTGCCGCCGAACAGACCGGCAAAGAGCCCGACGTTCTGCGGCTTCTGTCCGACCGGCTCGCTGCGCAATTCGCCGTTGTTGCGGACCAGCGCGACGTTCATGGCCTCGGCGGAAACTGGTTCGGCCGACTGGATCGGCGCGATGGGTTGAACCGGTTCGATGATCTTGACGGTCTTCTTCTTAGCCGGCTTGGCGTCGGCCAGCTGGGCAGGTTTATCTTTCTTGGCAAGGCCCTTCTTGGCAAGAAATGCCTGCCGTTCCGCGTCGGCCTTGGCTTTGGCCGCCTCCCGCATCGCCAGCTTCCTGGCTTCGACCGCCTTGGCTCGAGCGGCCTCCTTGTCGGCCGCGATCTTGGCTTCGAGCTTGCTGATCTGGGCAAGATCGTCCGAGGTCGGTTTTTTCTTCTTCTTGAGGAGTCTTAGTTGCGCCGTGTCGCTTTTGGCGGCGACGTTGACGACGTCAGTTGTCACTGCGGCTTTAGAGGCCGAATTGCCCGCCGGCATAGCCGCGTAAGCGGGCGCACCAAGGCTGAGCACGGCACAAAGGCCGGCTAAAATGAAGCTGCGAAGCTGCATGGCGAAGATCCGATCGTTCAATGCTTGTTGCCCACGGCGTCGCCCGGCGTCCCCCAAGGACCCCGAAAGTGCCGCGCGCAATCTATAATCGATTAAGCGGAGACGCCTCAAGCGCCCTGTCGTGCCGTGCCCGGTCGAATCGTCGTGATCGTGCGGCATTTGCCGCGACTGTGTTCAAACAACAACAGATCGCGGCGCCGGACGCCTGCCGATTACTGGTTTGGGACCTGCGGCGTTACTGGCAGGGTGACGCCGTTTGTGGCCGGCGGTGTGGTCGAACCCGCTGCAGGCGGCGCAGCGGGAGCCGGAGCTGCGGCATCATTGCCGGAAGGTGGCGTTGGTGCCGTGTTGCCGGAAGGTGCCGTGTTGCCGGAAGGCGGCGTCGGCGCCGTGGTGCCAGGCAACTGGTTGAGCACGCCACCACCCGCGCCGTTCGCCGCCGGCACGCGATCGAGAATATCGATCGGCTTCTCGCCGTAACGGGCGATGATCGACAGCGTCAGCGAGGTGGCGAAGAAAGCCGCGGCCAGGATCGCCGTCGCCCGCGTCAGCGCGTTGGCGGCGCCGCGCGCGGTCATGAAGCCCGATCCGCCGCCGATGCCGAGGCCGCCGCCTTCGGAGCGCTGCAGCAGCACCACACCGACAAGAGCGAGCACGACCATGAGGTGGACGACGATTAGTACGGTTTCCATAGTTTATCCTGGCAAAGCCTTGCGCGGCCGTGGATACGACCGGTGATTTGGAGGCGGCTCAATACAATGCTTTGACGGCATTTCCAAGCCCGTGGCCGGAATATGGGAAGCAATGCGCCCTTTGCAACGATTTCCGCTGCGGCATGGCCTATCCGAGGTGCCCGACAGGATCTGGCTGCTACGAGATATTTCGATAGGCTTCGGCGATGCCGAGAAAGTCCGCCGCCTTCAGACTGGCGCCGCCGACCAGCGCGCCGTCGACATTTTTCACGCCAAGCAGTTCGACGGCGTTCGACGGCTTGACCGAGCCGCCATAGAGGATACGCATCTTCGCCGCTGCACTGCCAAGCTTTTCCGACAGTTTTTCGCGAATATGCGCATGCGCCTCCGTAACGTCGGCGGCGGTCGGCGTCAGCCCCGTGCCGATCGCCCATACCGGCTCGTAGGCGATGACGGTATTCGACGCCGTGGCGTTGGGCGGCACCGAGCCGGCGATCTGGCGCGACAGCACGTCGAGTGTAGCGCCAGCTTCGCGTTCGGCTCTCGTCTCGCCGATGCAGATGATGGCCACCAGCCCGGCCCGCCACGCAGCGGACGCCTTGGCCTGAACGATCGCGTCGTCCTCGTTGTTATCGGCGCGGCGTTCGGAATGACCGACGATGACGTGGCTGGCGCCCGCATCTTTCAGCATCTCGGCCGAAATGCAGCCGGTATGGGCGCCGCTCTCCTTGGTGTGGCAATCCTCGCCGCCGGCCCGGACCGGCGTGCGCGACAAAATCTCTGCGGCGTGCGCAAGCAGCGTCGCCGGAACGCAGACCAGCGCTTCGGTCTCCGCATCGAGCCCACTCATGAAGCCGTTGCCGATCATCCTGAGTTCGTTGAGCGAGGCGCTGGTGCCGTTCATTTTCCAGTTGCCTGCGACCAGCGGGCGGATTCCTGGCGTCATGGGATTTGTTTCTCCGGGCAACATTCGGCTGCGTCCTCACTACCAAACTCAGCCCACAAAGCAATCGACAGTGGGCCGGAAGGACGCTATTGCGCTTGTTTCAGACTCGGCGCATGCGAAAATGCGCAAAAAATCGGAAGTGACATGCTTGGTATCTTGAGAAGCGCGGCGGGGACCTGGGTGGCGAAGGCGCTGCTGATATTGTTGGTGTTGAGCTTCGCCGTCTGGGGCATTTCGGGACAGCTTCTGGGTGGTTTTGCAGGCCACGACGCGGTTATCACGGCCGGAGGCACCAAAGTATCGATCAACGAGTATCGTCTCGCCTATGATCGCCAGATCAGCGTGATGTCGCAGCAATTCGGCCAGCGCATCAGCCGCGAGCAGGCGACGGCGCTCGGCCTGGACAACCAGGTGCTGGCGCAACTCGTGTCGGGTGCAGTGCTCGATGAGCAGGCCCGCAAGCTCGGGCTTGGGCTGTCCAAGGACCGCCTGGCCCAACTCACGCATGAGGACCCGGCCTTCAAGGGCCCCGGCGGCACCTTCGACAGAAGGACTTTCGAATACATACTGCAACAGGTCGGCATGCGGCCTGAAGACTATCTCAGGAATCGCGCCCAGGTGGCTGTGCGCCAGCAGATCGTCGAGGCGGTTTCGGACGGTCTCAAGACCCCGGATACCTTCTTGAAGGCGGTCGCGCTCTATCGTGGCGAAGACCGCACCATCGACTACCTGACTTTACCGAAATCGCTGGTCGAGCCGATTGAAGCGCCGTCCGACAGCGTGCTTTCGACCTATTTCGAGGAAAACAAGAAGACCTATGCGGCGCCTGAATACCGCAAATTCTCCTATGTCAGGCTCGAGCCGCAAGACATTATGGATCTGAGTGCCGTGACCGACCAACAGGTCAGCGACGACTACAACAAGAACAAGGGGCGCTACACCACGCCGGAAACGCGCACCATCGAACAGCTCGTGTTCAAGACACCTGATGCCGCCAAGGCCGCGCTCGATTCACTCAAGACCGGCGCGACCTTCGACAAGATCGTTGCCGCCGAAGGCAAGACGCAAGCCGACACGCTGCTTGGCACGCTGCCCAAGGACAAGATTGCCGACAAGGCGGTGGCCGACGCCGCCTTCGCGCTCAACGCCAACGAGATCAGCCCGGTCGTTCAGGGCGCCTTTGGTGCGGTGCTGCTGCGCGTCACCGACATCAAGCCCGAAGTGGTGAAGCCGCTGGCCGAAGTGTCCGCCGAGATCCGCAAGGATCTGGCGTTGAGCGAGGCAAGCCGCATTCTGCTGGACGTGCATGACAACTACGAAGACATGCGCGCTTCGGGCAGCACGCTTACGCAAGCTGCCGAAAAACTGAAGCTGAAGGTCGTCACTATCGATGCGATCGATCGCACCGGCCAGAGGCCGGACGGCACCATCGTCAACGACCTGCCGGAATCGCCGGATCTCATCAAGGCGGTGTTCGACGCCGAACCCGGCACCGAGAATCCCGACCTCACCACCGCCGGCAACGGCTTCGTGTTCTACGAGGTGGATTCGATCACGCCGGCCCGCGACCGCACGCTGGATGAAGTCCACCAGAAGGTAGTGGCCGACTGGACGGCGGCGGAAACGACCAAGCGGCTCACCGCAAAAGCGGTCGAACTCGAAAAGCGTCTCAAGGCCGGCACCACGCTCGATGTAATCGCAAGCGAGCTCAAGCTCGAGAAGCAGACCAAGCGCGGCGTCAAGCGCGAGGCGGACGACGTCGATTTCGGCAAGGAAGGGGCGGCAGCGATGTTCGGCGAAGGCGAAGGCGGGACCGGGTTGATCCCCTCGCCCACCGGCGACGGACAGATCCTGTTCAAGATTGCCGAAGTCTTCGAGCCTGCCGGAGCCGACGCCAGCTCGGTGCCGGACGACGCGCAGAAATCCTTCACATCCGGCATGTCCGACGACCTGCTCGACCAGTTGGTGGCGCAGTTGCAGACGCAATACGACGTTCGTATCGATCAGACAGCCGTTGCCCAAGCCCTGACCAGATGAGCGCGCTCAAGACCCATATCGCAAAGGTCGCCGCAGGCACCGCCCTTTCCTTCGAGGAGGCGCGCGAGGCCTTCGACATCATCATGTCGGGCGACGCTACGCCCGGCCAGATCGGCGGCTTCCTGATGGCGCTGCGGGTCCGCGGCGAGACGGTGAGCGAGATTTCCGGCGCCGTCGCCACGATGCGCGCCAAGATGCTGCGTGTCGATGCGCCCGCTGACGCCATCGACATCGTCGGCACCGGCGGCGACAATTCGCACAGCGTCAACATCTCGACCGCTTCCGCCTTCGTCGTCGCCGCTTGTGGCGTGCCGGTTGCCAAGCACGGCAATCGCGGACTGTCCTCGCAGACCGGCGCCGCCGACGTGCTGACCGCGCTCGGCGTCAAGATCGATATCCCGCCGGAAACGATCAGCCGCTGCATCCACGATGCAGGCGTCGGCTTCATGTTCGCGCCGGCGCATCATCCGGCGATGAAGCATGTCGGCCCGACCCGCGTCGAGCTCGGCACCCGCACCATCTTCAACCTGCTTGGCCCGCTCTCCAATCCGGCTGGTGTCAGCAGGCAGATGGTTGGCGTCTTCTTGCCGGAATGGATCATGCCGGTGGCCGAGACGCTGAAGGCATTGGGCGCCGAACACGCCTGGGTCGCCCATGGCGACGGCTATGACGAAATCACCACCACTGGCGAAACCCAAGTGGCCGAGCTGGTCGGCGGTGAGATCCGCAGCTTTACGCTAACCCCGGAAGCAGTCGGGCTGAAGCGGCACACCAAGGACGAGTTGCGCGGCGGCGACGCCGCCTATAACGCCCAGGCGCTGCGCGACATGCTGGGCGGCGCCGCCGGCGCCTTTCGTGATACGGTGCTGATGAACGCCGGCGCCGGACTGGTGGTGGCTGGCAAGGCGACGATGCTTGCCGACGGCATGGCGACGGCGGCGCAAGCCATCGACAGCGGCCGGGCGCTGCAAGTGCTCGACCGGCTGGTCGAGATTTCGAACGGATAGAGCCGTGTCTGATATCCTGCGCAAGATCGAAGCCTACAAGCGCGACGAGATCGCGGCGGCGAAGGCGCGCGTGCCGCTCGCCGAGATCAAGGCGCGGGCGAAAGACACCGATGCGCCGCGCGGCTTTCTCTCGGCCCTTGAAGCCAAGCGCAAATCCGGCAGCTTCGCGCTGATCGCCGAGATCAAGAAGGCGAGCCCTTCCAAGGGGCTGATCCGAGCCGATTTCGATCCGCCGGCACTGGCCAGGGCCTATGCGAAAGGTGGCGCCGCCTGCCTCTCGGTGCTGACCGACGCGCCGTCCTTCCAGGGCGCGCCTGAATTCCTCACCGATGCGCGCAGCGCCGTGACATTGCCCGCCTTGCGCAAGGATTTTCTGTTCGAGCCTTATCAGGTGTTCGAAGCCCGTGCGTGGGGCGCTGACGCCATTCTGATCATCATGGCGAGCGTCGATGACGCCGTGGCCAGGGAGCTCGAAATGACGGCTTTCGAGCTCGGCATGGACGCGCTGGTCGAGGTGCATGACGAAGCCGAGACGGAACGCGCGCTGAAACTGTCGTCACGGCTGATCGGCATCAACAACCGCAACCTCCGGACGTTCGAAACCAGTCTCGATACTTCGGAGCGGCTCGCGACGATGGTGCCGGCGGACCGCCTGCTGGTCAGCGAGAGCGGTATTTTCTCGCACGAAGATTGCCGCAGGCTTGATAAAAGCGACATTGGCACCTTCCTCGTCGGCGAGAGTCTGATGCGGCAACAGGACGTGGCCGCCGCAACGCACCTGCTTTTGACCGGCAAGGCGCCGGCCCATGCATCGGCCCGAAAATCGGAATCGGTTTTCGGAGAGCACGATGCATAGATTCAAAGTGTTAGAGCGTACTATGTGCGTCCAAACGGACGCACGTCGCTCTAAGGCCGTCTGACGATGACGGCTGCCCTCACCCATCTTGGCGCGAAAGGCGAAGCCAATATGGTCGATGTCGGCGACAAGGCGGAAACGACCCGCACGGCGATCGCCGAAGGTCTTGTCTCGATGCGGCCAGAAACGCTGAAGATGATCCTCGACGGCGATGCCAAGAAAGGCGACGTGCTGGGCACGGCGCGCATCGCCGGCATCATGGCGGCCAAGAGGACGCATGAGTTGATCCCGCTCTGTCACCCGCTGCTGTTGACCAAGATATCCGTCGACATCGAACCGGACGCGACGCTGCCCGGCCTGAAGGTCACGGCGCTGGCCCGCGTCACCGGCAAGACCGGCGTCGAGATGGAGGCGCTGACCGCCGTCTCGGTCGCTTGCCTGACCATCTACGATATGGCTAAGGCGGTCGACCGCGCCATGGTGATCTCCGGCATCAGGCTGGTGGAAAAGACCGGCGGCAAATCCGGCGACTACAAAGTAGACGCCCAAGAGGCAGGCCAATAATGGCGCTGCTTCCGGTTGCCGACGCGCTCGAGCGCCTGCTTGAAGATGCTGCGCCCTTGCAAGCTGAAAGCGTCACCCTGATGGACGCCGCCGACCGGATACTGGCGGAGCCGCTCGCGGCGCTCCGCACCCAGCCGCCCTTCAACGCGTCCGCCATGGACGGCTATGCAGTGCGGGCCGAGGATGTCGCCTCCGTGCCGGCAACACTTGCGGTGATCGGCATGGCGCCGGCCGGACGCGGCTTTGCCGGAACAGTCGGCCCGGCGCAGGCCGTGCGCATCTTCACCGGCGCGCCGCTTCCCGCAGGCGCTGACACCATCGTCATCCAGGAGAATGTCCGCGACCTCGGCGGCGGCAGCATCGAAGTGACCGCGTCGACAGTTGAAGGCCGCAACATCCGCCGCCTCGGGCTCGATTTCTCGAAGGGCGACGTTCTGCTGGAGAAAGGCCGCCTGCTTGATCCGGCGGCGTTGTCGCTGGCGGCGTCGGCCAACCATCCGCAGGTCAGCGTGGTGAAACGGCCGCTGGTCGCCATCATCGCCACCGGCGACGAATTGCTGCCGCCAGGCAGCGACCTTGGCCCGGACCAGATCATCTCGTCCAACGCCTATGGCGTCGCTGCCGCGGCCCGCTCGGCCGGCGCCAGCGCGCTCGACCTCGGCATCGCCCCCGACCGCAAAGAGGCGATTGCCGCGCTGGTGAAAAAGGCGGTTAACGCAGGGGCTGACGTCATCGTCACGCTGGGCGGCGCCTCGGTCGGCGACCACGACCTCGTCCACGACGTGTTGACCGGCGAAGGCATGACGCTCGATTTCTGGAAGATCGCCATGCGGCCCGGCAAGCCGCTGATGTTCGGCCGGCTGGGCGACATCCGCTGCATCGGCCTGCCCGGCAATCCGGTGGCGAGCCTGGTCTGCACGCAGCTCTTCCTGAAGCCGCTGCTTGCGCGGCTTGGCGGACGCGCCTACCGGCAGGACATGCGTCAGGCGCGGCTCGGTGCCGCCATGGCGGCCAACGATATCAGGCAGGACTATGT
This sequence comes from Mesorhizobium mediterraneum, assembly GCF_002284565.1. GTDB lineage: Bacteria > Pseudomonadota > Alphaproteobacteria > Rhizobiales > Rhizobiaceae > Mesorhizobium > Mesorhizobium mediterraneum. The sequence goes on from NZ_NPKI01000017.1 coordinate 136,600, forward strand.
ACGCGCCGTGGTGAAGGAAGACGCGGGCACGCTCAAGGCGACGCCGTTCGGCATCCAGGATTCCTCGATGCTCAGAATGCTGGCCGACGCCAACGGGCTGATCGTGCGCGAGCCATTCGCTCCCCCCGCCGCGACAGGTGCCGCCTGCAGCGTGCTGATGCTACGCTGAACAAAACGTCAACGCATTCATTAAACTTTAAACAGTTGCGGAACACAACTGGAACAGATAGTGTTTGTTCTGGGTTTGTTTTTCTGATTCTGTCGGGGGTCGCGATGCTGACACGCAAACAACATGAGCTGCTGATGTTCATCCACGAGCGGCTGAAGGAAAGCGGCATTCCGCCCTCGTTTGACGAGATGAAGGAAGCGCTAGATCTCGCGTCCAAATCGGGAATCCATCGGTTGATCACGGCGCTGGAGGAACGCGGCTTCATTCGCCGGCTGCCCAACCGCGCCCGCGCGCTGGAAGTGCTGCGCCTGCCCGATTCGATCGCGCCCGGCCTCAATGCGGCGCGCAAATTTTCGCCGAGCGTCATTCAGGGCAGCCTTGGGCAGGGCAGCCTTGGGCAGGGCAGCCTCGGCCGACAGATCAAGCCGGCGCCGTCACGCATGCCTGCGGCCGGCAATGACGACGAGGTCGTTGCCACTGTCTCCATCCCGGTGATGGGCCGCATCGCTGCCGGTGTGCCGATCGATGCCATCCAGCACCAGACGCATTCGATCTCGGTGCCACCGGACATGATCACAGGCGGCGCGCACTACGCGCTGGAGGTCAAGGGTGATTCGATGATCGAGGCCGGCATCTTCGACGGCGACACGGTCATCATTCGCAACGCCGACACCGCCCAGCCTGGCGAGATCATTGTCGCCCTGGTCGACGAGGAGGAAGCGACGCTGAAGCGGTTCCGCCGCAAGGGCGCCTCGATCGCCCTGGAAGCCGCCAACCCGGCCTATGAGACGCGCATCTTCGGGCCGGACCGGGTCAAGGTGCAAGGCAAGCTCGTCGGATTGATCCGACGTTACTGAACGGCAGCTTTCTTGGGTTTCTCAGGCTTACGGTATGGCGGCAGGCCCCTCGCCTCGCGCGAAAATCTCCGCTGCTCATGCCAAGGCCTATATGGCTGTTTGACGGCAAAACGGATTTCTGCGCGCGTCGTCGCCGATAGCGGATCGAAAAAGACGGCGGCACTGCCCATGCGAGCGAGCTGCCGTTTGGTCACGACGAGGACCAGCGGGTTGCGGCAGGGATTATAATAGGCCGTGGCATCGTCGATGACGATCAAGTCCGCAAAGGCACAGGCTGGCCGCGCGATTTTGCGGTCGTCGGCGAGCGCGATGATCGCGCCGGACGGATGCCGGGCGAGGCACAGGCCGGCAGTGCAATAGAAAGGCGCTCCCGGCGGCAGGTCGGCCGGGTCGGCGATGTCGAACCGCACGTCTCCTTTTTCGAACGTCTCCGGCTCGACAATGGTCGCTGAAGTCAGCGCATGTTTCCAGTTGTCGGTGGTGAATTCGTTCGAGCGCACCCGGTTGACGGCAAGTTCGCCGCCGCCGATCGGCAGCGCCACCAGATGCGCATCCTCCGAGATCAGCACGTCGGGGGTTCGCGTCTCGGAAATCGTCAGCAGGCCGGCAAGCGCAAAGGGAAGTGCCGCAAGCCGCAACCATGTCGTCGCCATCGTGGCGATGACCAGGGCGACCGTCACCAGCAGAACCGACTGCAACGAAATCAGCCCGACTGCATCGACCGGCGAACGCTCGGAGATCCATCCCGATATTGCAATCATGGCCGTCAGCCCCTTGCCCATCATGTAGAGGAAAGGTCCGTCGAAGCCGAAAGGCATTGCCAAGGCGCTGACGACCGCCAGGAACATGACGACCGTGACGATCGGCATGACGGCCAGATTGGCAAACAGACTGAGCGGCGAGACGCGCTGGAAGTGCCAGATGGCGAAGAGCGCGGTGGCGCTGCCGGCAATGATGGAGGTCATGGCGATGGTGCCTGTTCCAGCGACGAGCTTCCGCGTGACGAAAGCGGCCGGTGACCGTCGCTGTGGCGGCGCCGTGGCCTTGTCGGCACGATAGTCGGACCAGCCGGCATAGGCGCCCACGAGAGCCGCGGTCGCGGCGAAGGACATCTGGAAGCTTGGGCCGACCACCTCGTGCGGCGACACGACGATGACGGCGATGGCTGAAATCGTAAGATTGCGCATGGTGAGCGCAGCCCGGTCGAACAGCACGGCGACAAGCATTACCGCCAGCATGATGAAGCTGCGCTCAGCCGCGACCACGATGCCGGAAAAAATGAGATAGGCAGCGATGGAAAGGAGTGCGGCGGCAGCCGCATATTTTTTGACCGGCCGGCGCGACGAAAAATCGGGAAACAGCGCAAAGGCGCCGCGCAGCAATCCCATGATGGTGCCGGCGACAAGCGCCATGTGCAGGCCGGAAATGGAGATGATGTGGTAGATGCCGGTGCGCCGCATCGATTCGTTGATCTCTTCGGGGATGCCGGCACGCACGCCGACGATCAGCGCAGCGGCAATCTCCCCCTCGGCGCCACCGATGCTGTCCCTGATATGGTCGGCGATGGTTTCACGCGCCTTTTCGATCGACGAAGAAAGGCGCGCGGCTAACGGTGCATCTTCGGAAGCGACGATCTTCGGATTGCCGAGGAAAAAGCCACTGGCGCCGATACCGGCGAAATAGCTGTCAAAGGAGAAGTCATAGCTGTCGGGCCGAACCGGGCCAGTCGGAGGCAAAAGCCTTGCATAGCCGGTTGCCACCGAGCCTGCGGTCATCTCAGCGGGAATTTTGCGTGCCGAAACCCTGACACGTTCCGGTGCATAACGCAGTGTCGGCCGGGCGGTCGATATCACGTCGAGGGTCAGCCTGATCCGGCCATTCGCCATCTGGTCGAGCCTGACGACGCGGCCGGTGAGTTGGGTCTGGATTACCGAACCGAGCATCTGCGTTCCCGCGCGCCAGGTTTCAACCTTGGCGGCGAGCACACCGAGCGCGCACAGCAACGCTGCCATGAAACACAAATGTGTTTTGCGCCATGACCGCGTGACCGCTGCGCACAATGCTGTGAGGACCACCACGGCAATGGGCTGCGGAAAGTCCGGTTCCACGGCAAGCGAGAAATAGACGATCACTCCGGATGCCAGGAAAACCGGCACCAGCAGGAAGGCGACGCCGCGGTCGAGCTCCATGCCCGCCGCCGAAACCACGCTGTTGCGGATAGCGGATAGTGAAAGACGGCGGAAATGAACGACAGGAGCCGGTATTGGCGCCGGTATTGGCGCGGAGCGGTCCGGCGAGAGAGGCTGGATGCCGGGGTGCGACGCAGGCAGCGAAACGGGTAGCGGCTCGACGGGAGAAACGTCGGCAAACAGCGATCGTTCGCTGACGCTCGCGATCGCGCCCTCGCTCTCGTCCACGCCGCGGCCTGGTCCAGCCATCGGGTCTGCCCCTTGCGCCCTTGACCTCCTATGCTACATGAACGCGCGACGCGCGAAAGTCCGCGCAACCACATCGGTTTCCTGCGCTTGCCCGAGAGTTCCATGTCCGACAAGGTCGTCACCCGTTTTGCCCCCTCGCCCACCGGCTTCCTGCATATTGGCGGGGCCCGGACGGCGCTGTTCAACTGGCTGTATTCGAAACACACCGGCGGCAAGATGCTGCTGCGCATTGAAGACACCGATCGTGGGCGTTCGACCGATGCGGCAACCGCCGCCATTCTCGACGGGCTCTCCTGGCTCGGCCTCACCTGGGACGGCGAGCCGGTATCGCAGTTCGAGCGCGCGCCGCGCCACCGCGCTGTCGCCGAGGAGCTGGTGCGCCTCGGCAAGGCCTATTACTGCTATGCGACGCCGGCTGAGCTGGAGGCGATGCGTGAGAGCGCGCGGGCCAAGGGGCTGCCTCCCCGCTATGACGGCCGCTGGCGCGATCGCGACCCGTCGGAGGCGCCGGCCGGCGCCAAGGGCGCGATCCGCATCAAGGCGCCGGCCGACGGCGAGACGGTGGTGCATGACCTCGTGCAGGGCGATGTCCGCTTTCCCAACAAGGATCTCGACGATTTCATCATCCTGCGCTCGGACGGCAATCCGACCTATATGCATGCCGTCGTCGTCGACGACCATGACATGGGCATCACCCACATCATCCGCGGCGACGACCATCTGACCAATGCCGCCCGCCAGATGGTGATCTATCGAGCCATGGGCTGGGACGTGCCGGCGATGTCGCATATCCCGCTGATCCATGGCGCCGACGGCGCCAAGCTGTCGAAGCGGCACGGCGCCCTCGGCGTCGAAGCCTATCGTGCCATGGGCTATCTGCCCGAGGCACTGCTCAACTACCTGGCGCGGCTCGGCTGGAGCCACGGCGACGACGAGATCATGTCGATCGCCGACATGATTGCGTGGTTCGACATCGGCGACGTCAACAAGGGAGCCGCCCGCTTCGACTTCGCCAAGCTCGAGGCGCTGAACGGCGTGCACATGCGCCGCATGAACGACGCCGAATTGCTCGATATCTTCATCGCCACTTTGCCCTATCTCGAAGGCGGCCCGGCGATCGCCGCGCGTCTCGACGACACGCGCAAGGCGCAGTTGCTTGCCGCCCTGCCAGGCCTGAAGGAGCGCGCCAAGACGCTGGTCGAGCTGGCCGACGGTGCCGCCTTCCTGTTCGCCGAGCGGCCGCTGCCGATCGATGAGAAGGCGGCTGCATTGCTCGGCGGTGGGGCGCGCGAGATCCTGCGGGGCGCGCACGTGGCGCTGAAGACGATTTCAGGCGATTGGACGGCCGAAGCAGCGGAAGCAGCGATCCGGGAATATGCGCTGGCCGGCGGCCATAAGCTCGGCGCCGTGGCCCAACCTTTGCGTGCCGCGCTCACCGGAAAGAGCACCTCGCCCGGCGTGTTCGACGTGCTTGCCGTGCTTGGCCGCGAGGAAAGCCTGGCGCGCGTCGCGGATCAAATCGATTAGCAAAACTGGCCCAAGAAGATTGGCATTGAAAGGTGGGTTTCGCAGTGCAACATTAGGTCTTGGCCCAATTTGGCACGCAAATCCAATTGCGGGCGCAAACGCGCGGACTCCGATCCTTTCGACGTGTTGCGTTGCAGATATTTCGCCTTTGCCGGCATGAGAAAACCAAAAGGAGTTTGCAATGTCCGAAGCTGCGACAAAAATGGAATTTGGCGGCAAAACCCAGGCGTCGACTGCAAAACTTGAGTTCGGCGGCAAAACTCACGAACTCAAGGTGCGAAGCGGCTCGGTCGGACCTGATGTCATCGATATCGGCTCGCTTTACAGCACCACCGGGGCCTTCACCTACGATCCCGGCTTCACGTCGACGGCAAGCTGCGAGTCGGAAATCACTTTCATCGACGGCGATGCCGGCATCCTTTTGCATCGCGGCTATCCCATCGACCAGCTGGCCGAGCATGGCGACTTCCTCGAAGTCTGCTATCTCTTGCTCTACGGCGAATTGCCGACCAAGGCGCAGAAGGACGATTTCGACTACCGGGTGACGCGCCACACCATGGTTCATGAGCAGATGTCGCGCTTCTTCACCGGCTTTCGCCGCGACGCGCACCCGATGGCGGTGATGTGCGGCGTGGTCGGCGCGCTGTCGGCCTTCTATCACGATTCCACCGACATCTCGGACCCGTATCAGCGCATGGTCGCATCGATGCGGCTGATCGCGAAAATGCCGACGATCGCGGCGATGGCCTACAAATATCACATCGGCCAGCCCTTCATTTACCCGAAGAACGAGCTGAATTTCGCGGCCAACTTCCTGCATATGTGCTTTGCCGTGCCGTGCGAGGAATACAAGATCAACCCGGTGCTGGCCCGTGCGATGGAGCGCATCTTCATCCTGCACGCCGATCACGAGCAGAACGCCTCGACATCGACCGTCCGCCTCGCCGGCTCGTCGGGCGCCAATCCGTTTGCCTGCATCGCCGCCGGCATCGCCTGCCTGTGGGGACCGGCCCATGGCGGCGCCAACGAGGCGGCCTTGAACATGCTGGGCGAGATCGGCCATGTCGACCACATCCCGGAATTCATAGCCCGCGCCAAGGACAAGAACGACCCGTTCCGGCTGATGGGTTTCGGCCACCGCGTCTACAAGAACTACGATCCGCGTGCCAAGATCATGCAGAAGACGGCACATGAGGTTCTGGGCGAACTCGGCATCAAGGACGATCCGCTGCTCGACATCGCCATGGAGCTGGAAAAGATCGCGCTGACCGACTCCTATTTCATTGAGAAGAAGCTCTATCCGAACGTCGATTTCTATTCCGGCATAACGCTGAAGGCGCTGGGCTTCCCCACCACCATGTTCACGGTGCTGTTCGCAGTCGCCCGCACCGTCGGCTGGATCGCGCAGTGGAAAGAGATGATCGAGGATCCGCACCAGAAGATCGGCCGCCCGCGCCAGCTCTATACAGGTGCGCCGGAACGCGACTACGTGCCGATTGCGAAGCGGTAAAAAGAAAAAGTGAGTAGTGAGTAGTAAATAGGAATTTTCTTCACTACTCACTACTCACTACTCACCCGTTGATGTACTTCATCACGACCCCCGCTGCGATGTCGCCCGAAGGTCTGTCGACGGCCATGCGTCTGGCCACCTCGGCAAAACCGTCCTTCTGCCATGCGCGATAGGGGGTGTCGGAAAACAGCGCCTCCAACTGCCGCGCCAGGTAATGCGGCCGCACATATTCGTTGTAGTTTTCCGGCACGACCGGACGGTCGGCGATGAGATTTGGCAAGGCGGCGCTCCATACGGTGATCAGGCGCTGGGCCATCCGCATGACCGGATCGAGCCGGTAGCAGGAGATCATCGGCACACCCGACAGCGCCAACTCCAGCGACACCGTTCCCGATGCGATCAGCGCCGCATCGGCCTTACCGAAAGCCTGCCATTTGCGTTCGGGATCAAGGATGATCTCCGGCTTCTCGTCCCAGCTTGCCACCGAAGCCCTGACCAGGTCGGCGACATGCGGCACCGTCGGCAACAGCAGGCGCAAGCGGTGTCCGCGCGCGCGCAGGATCGAGATCGTCTTGCCGAATGGGCCGACCAGCCGTCGCACCTCGCCGCGACGCGAGCCGGGCAGCACAAGCAGTGTCTTCACGCGATCCTCGGACAGATCGCGCGGCAAGCTTTGCGCCTTGGCAGCGCCGAGCACGCCCGGATCATGCGTGAGGCGATGGCCGACATAGGTGCTGGGCGGACCGCCGAGGCGTGCGAGGTCCTTCACTTCGAAAGGCAGGATGCAGAGGATATGGTCGACATACGGTTTCATCGCCACCGCCCTGCCCGGTCGCCACGCCCAGACGCTCGGGCAGACATAGTGAACGATCGGGATCGTCGGATCGGCGGCGCGAACCTTCTTCGCCACGCGCAGCGAAAAATCCGGGCTGTCGATGGTGATGAGACAGTCGGGCTTTCCACCAGCGACCGCGCTGGCCGTCTGGCTGATCCGCCGCATCAGGCGCGGCAGGTCTCGCAGGATGGCGCTCAAGCCCATCAGCGCGATCTCGCCGCCGTCGAAGAGGGGCGTGAGGCCGAGCGCCTGCAAATGGCGGCCGCCGATGCCGACGAGCCGGACCTCGCGGCCGGTCGCGCGCTTGAGCGCCTCTACGATGTCGGCACCAAGCAGATCGCCGGATTCCTCGCCGGCAACGATGGCGATCTTCAGCGGTTTCTCAATCGCCATGCGCCGGCTCCGCAGCGGGCAGGCCAATCACGAACAGGCCGAGCGCATTGGCGCGTGCGACGACGGTGGGGCCTTCCAGAACCAGCGAGCGGCCGGCTTCGACGGCAATGCCGGCAAGTCCGGCGGCATGCGCCGCCTCGATCGTCTGTGGGCCGATGGAGGGCAGGTCCGCGCGCAACTCCTGGCCGGGCTTGGCGCATTTGACCAGGACGCCGCGCGTTCTGCCGGCAAGTCTGCCATGGCCGCGCAACTGCCTTGTTCGATCAAGCAATCCATCGGTGCCCTCGACGCCCTCCAGCGCGATGGCGCGGCCGCCGATCGCGACAGCTGCCTGGCCGATATCCAGCGCACCGATGGCCTTTGCCGCCGCATGTGCCGCTTCGATGTCGCGCCAGTCGGATTTGCGCGGCGCTGCCTTGGTCAGCGTCCCTTCGGCCGCGACCAGCTCCGGCACGATCTCATGGGCGCCGACGACCTTGACCCCACGCGCCTCCAGAGCCCGCGTCAAAACCTTCAACAGACCGTCGTCACCACGGGCAAGCGCTATGACCACCGACGGCACCACAGCCAGCAAGCCGAGGCTCGGGCGCATGTCGATCAGTCTCGGCCGGCGCCTGATCTCGCCGGCAAGGACGAGATGGCTGATCCGTCGACGCCTCAGTAACGAAGCCAGCGAACCGATGTCTTCCAGAGCGAGGCTCTCATGCTCGTAGCCGCTGAGGTCGGACTTGCGGTCGACTTCGCCCTCGATCAGGATAATGACGGGCGGGTAGCCTTGTCCGGCCAGGCTGATCGCAACTTCGACCGGCAAACTGCCGCCGCCGGCGATGATGCCGACCCTGGCATCTGGCGCGAGATCAAGGCCCGTCCGGGTGGCCTCAATTTTCGTCATCTGCATCGTCGCCGTCGCCACCCCTGAGCGACGGGACGGCATAGTGCCGCTTGCCGCGACTGGCGATGAAATCGATGATTTTCATGGCGGTCGGTGAGGAGGCGAATTCCGCCTTGGCGAACTCGACGTTTTCGCCGACGGTTCGGGAGCGATCGAAGATTGTCCTGTAGGCCTTGCGCAGCGTATGGATCTCGGAGCGCGGCAGGCCGGCGCGCTTCAGGCCGATGATGTTGAGGCCGCGAAGTTTGGCGCGATTGCCGACGGCGATGGCGTAGGGAATGACATCGCCGACGATTGCCGAGCAACCGCCGAGAAAGGCGTTGTCGCCGACGCGGACAAACTGATGAACGGCGGTGAGGCCACCGATATAGACGTTGTCGCCGATCTCGCAATGGCCGCCCAACGTCGCCTGATTGGCAAAGGTGGCGTTCTTGCCGACGATGCAGTCATGGGCGATGTGGGCGTAGGCAAGGAAGTTGCCATTGTCGCCGATTGTCGTCTCGCCGCGGCTGGAATCGGTGCCGAGATGCATGGTCACGCCTTCGCGGATCGTGCAGTTCTCACCGATGACCAGCGTGGTGCGGCCGCCCTTGTGCTTGGTGTTCTGCGGCGGCGCGCCCAGTGTCGCCATCGGATAGACCTTGGTCGACGCGCCGATGGTGGTCGCGCCCATCACCGAGATATGGCTGACCAGTTCGACGCGGTCGCCGATCACTGCGTCGGCGCTGATGTGGCAGAACGGCCCGATGCGGACGCCTTCGCCGATTTTAGCGCCTGCCTCGATGACCGAAGATGGATGGATCACTGTCTGGATTTTCATAAGCATTCGATCGTCAGTCGCTCGTAACCATCATCGCCGAGATCTCGGCTTCCGCGGCCTTGACGCCGTCGACCAGAGCCTCGCAGGCGAATTTGAGAAGGTTGCCGCGTTTCTTGATTTTCTTCACATGGATCTTCAACTGGTCGCCGGGAACGACCGGTTTGCGGAATTTGGCGTTGTCGATGGTCAGGAAATAGACCAGCGACGGTTTTTCGGTGCCAAGGCTGCGGATGCAGATGGCGCCGGCCGTCTGCGCCATCGCCTCAACGATCAGCACGCCGGGCATTACCGGCTGGTCCGGGAAATGACCCTGAAAATGCGGCTCGTTTATGGTCACGTTCTTGATGCCGATAGCGGACTCGTCGCCATCGATGTCGATAATGCGGTCGATCATCAGGAACGGATAGCGATGCGGCAGGAGCTTCATCAGCCCCAATATGTCGACCGCCTCGAGCGTCGTCGCCGCCACCATCTCAGCTATTCCCTCCGTCGCCGGATTTGCGCGCCCTGGCCAGTCTTCGCAGGGCCGCGATCTCCCGCATGGCTTCCGCCATCGGCTGTGCCGGATACCCTCCCCAAATCTCGCCCGCAGGGACGTTGCTCATGAACCCGCTTCTTGCGGCAAGCTTGGCCCCTGTCCCTATGGTCAGGTGATCCGCAAGGCCGACACCGCCACCCATGGTGACGTTGTCGCCCACCGTTACGGAACCGGAAATACCCGAAAGACCGGCGATTATGCAGTTGCGGCCGATGCGAACGTTGTGGGCGATCTGCACCAGATTGTCGATCTTGGTGCCTTGGCCGATGATCGTGTCGGACATGGCGCCACGATCGACCGTGGTGTTCGAGCCGATCTCGACATCGTCCTGGATAACGACCCGGCCGATTTGCGGGACGCGCTCCGGGCCCTTGGCGCCGGCCACGAACCCAAAACCGTCCTGACCGATGCGGGCGCCGCCATGGATGATGACGCGGTTGCCGATCAGGGCGTATTGGATGCTGGCGCCCGGACCGACATAGCCATCGCGGCCGAACTGGCAGGAGGGACCGATAACGGCATGAGGAGCAATGACGGATCCGCTGCCGATAGAAGCGCGGGGGCCGATGATCGCGCCGGCCTCGATGATCGCGCCGGCCTCAATGTGCGCCGAAGGATCGATATGGGCATGCGGTGAGATACCGGTTTCGCCGGTCATCGGCGCCGGTGTAGCGGCAGCCGGGAAAAGAAGCCGTCCGACCATCGCGAAAGCCTGTTGCGGGCGCGGATGGACCAGAACCGCGATGCCCGCCGGCGCCTTGCCGGCAAATTCGGCGGGACAGAGGACCGCCGCCGCCCGCAGCGATTGCATCAGCGCGAAGTTGCGTCTGCCGTCGACGAAGACAAGGGCATGCTCGCCGCCTTCGCTCGCCGGCGCCAAGGCTTCGATCGATATGTCGGACTGGCCGGAATCGACAAGCACCGAGCCGGTCAGATTCGCGACTTCGCCAGCCGTATACCGGCGTGAGGGCGCGAAGAACACCGGATCGGTCATTCCAGAAGCTATATCCAGCTAGCGCATGACCCGGAAAATCGGAATCGATTTTCGCTGGGGATCATGCGCAAAATCAAAGTGCTACAGCGTTCTTTGCGCGTCCAAGAGGACGCGCGGCGCTGTAGTGTCGGATCACTCTCTTCCGGGCCCCAACGGCCCGGAAACATCGTTGCCGCCGATCAGAAGCGGGTCGATATGCCGAAGTTGAATTCCTGCACGTCGTCGGTGTCTTCCTTGAGGACCGGGATCGCATAGTCGATGCGGATCGGGCCGAACGGCGACGCCCACATCAGACCAACGCCGACCGAGGCGCGCCACTGCATGTCGGTTGTCGATTGATCGACCAAATCAGCACTGACCTTGCTGCCATAGAGCGTTGCCGCATCGGCGAAGACCGCGCCGCGCAGGCCGAAGCTCTCCGGAATGACCGGCATTGGGAACTGGGCTTCCGCCGAGGCGTTGAAATAGGTGGTGCCGCCGAGATGGTCATCAAATCCGTCCGAGTCGACGGGGCCGATGCCGCCATAGGCAAAGCCGCGGATCATGCGGTCACTGCTCTGGAAATGATCGAAGATGCGCAGATCGCCGCCGCCGAAGCCTTGGACGTGGCCTGCCCCGCCCGAAACCAAGCCGACCAGATCAAGCTGCTCCGACAATGTCTGGTAGACGCTGCCACGCGCCGTCACCTTGACGAACTTGGCGTCACCGCCGAGCCCGGCCACCTCCGTGGTGACATTGGCGTAGATGCCCTCATGCGGGTTCTTCATGTCGTCGATGGTGTTGTAGACCAGGCCGAGACTGACCGACGACTTGAGCCACGGGCTTTCCTGAATACCTTCAAAGATTGCCTCAGAGACGTCGCAGCCGGCGTCGGGCTCGCCATCATTGTCAACATCGCAGTCGTCATCGAGCTTATACTTCTCCTGCGAGATATTATACGCAAGCTGCGTCGAGATGTTGTCGGTGATCGGCAGGCCGAAGCGCACTGTCGCGCCTATCGTCTCGCTCTCGTATTCGTCGTAGTTCCTGGTCCGGTTGAAGACATCGAAACCGGCAGCGATACGCCGCCCAAGGAAATAGGGTTCGGTGAAGGAGAAGCTGTAGTCGCGCGAATTCTTGCCGCCGCCCGCCGACAACTTGATGAACTGGCCGCGTCCGAGGAAGTTGCGCTCGGTGATCGAGCCTTCGATGGATGGGCCTGACGTGTCGCCGCCGGTCGAATAGCCGGCGCCAACCGAGAACTCGCCGGTCGATTTCTCGACCACGTCGACCACGAGCACCACTTGGTCTGGCTCAGAGCCGGGCACGGTGGAAACCTCGACTTTTTCAAAGTAATCGAGCGCTTCCAGCCGCTTCTTCGCGCGCTGGATGAGAACCTGGTTGAAGGCATCGCCCTCACTGACGTCGAATTCGCGACGAATGACATAGTCGCGTGTCCGGTCGTTGCCGCGAATCTCGATGCGTTCGACATAGGCCTTGGTGCCTTGGTCGATCGTATAGACCACCGAAATGGTGTGGTTCTCGAAATTGCGGTCGCCGCGCGGCGTCACCTGAGCGAAGGCATAGCCGGAACCGGCAACCTTCTCGGTCAGCGCGATGATGGTGTCTTCAACGTTCTTGGCGTTGTAGACATCGCCCTTGTGGGTCTCGACCACCGACTGCAGCGACGCACCGTCGACCTCGGGAATCGTGCTCTCGACGCTGACCTCGCCGAATGTGTAGCGATCGCCCTCCTGCACGGTGATGGTCACCGTATATTTGTTGGTGGTCTCGTCGAGTTCGCCGACCGCGGAAACCACCTGGAAATCGGCATAGCCGTGATTGTAATAGAAACGGCGCAGCAGCTCCTGATCGGCGCGCAGCTTGTCGTCGTCATAGACGTCGTCGCGCAGCACGAACGAGAGGAAGGTCGAGCGCTTGGTTGAGATGACGTCGGACAGGCGACGGCTTGAATAGGCGCTGTTACCGACGAAATTGACCGCGGCGATCTGCGTGCGGCCGCCTTCGTTGATGTTGAAGACCACGTTCACGCGGTTGTCGCCGAGATCCATGATCTGGGTGGTCACGGCGGCGTCGTCGCGACCGATACGCCTGTAGGCGGCCTTGACCGCCTCGACATCGGCATCGAGCGCCTGCTGCGAGAATGTTCCGCGCGGCTTCAACTGAACCGCGGCCGCAAGGGCGTTGTCCTTGAGCTTCTTGTTGCCTTGGAACAGCACCTGGTTCACGACCTGATATTCGGAAACCTTGACGACCAGCGACGAACCGACCTGGTTGATCTGGACGTCCGAGAACAGCCCGGTGCCGAACAGCGCCTTGACCGCATCGTCGATATCGGCGCTGGAAAAGGCCTTGCCGGGCTTGATTGTGATGTAGTTGCGGATCGTGTCGGCGTCGACACGCTGATTGCCGCTGACTTCAACTCTTGAGACAACAGCGGCCTCGGCCGCCGATGTGGCAACGAATTGCACTGCGAGCGCACCTGGCACGACCAGAGCGGCGGACAGGGCCACCGCGGACGCGGCGCTCAAAAACTTGGATGCTGCCTTCATCGGGCTTTTGTACCTTTTCTCGAAGTCCCCACGGCGAGAAAACCGGACGTGCGGTAATTTCCCCTACCGTATTAACCGGATTTTCCCTACACGCAAGGCTCCTGGTTAATTTGTATTTACTTAACCCTGTTGCGTGGCTTTCGCGTCACGCATATCCCCATGCATGGTAAACGGCGTCTCAACGTTGGCTGTGCCGAAGCCAAATTTCTTCATGATTTCAGCACCCAAACAGATCGTTCCAGAAAACGAACCCCATGAAGCCCAACACGAGCATGAAGCCAGCCCTATAGCCCATCTCCATCATCCGCTCCGACACCGGTCGCCGAATGACGGCCTCCACGCCGTAGAATAAGAGATGGCCGCCGTCGAGGGGGGGAATCGGCAAAAGGTTGAGAATGCCGATGCCGACCGACAGCAGCGCGACAAGTTGCACAAGCCAGTCGAAGCCCAATTTCGCCGCCTGCCCCGACATCTTTGCGATCTTGATTGGGCCGCCCAGCTGGCATTTGTCTTCGCGCCCGACGACGAAACGCTGCAGGAACTGACCGGTGCGCTGAATGATGTATCCCGTCTCCTCGACCGCCGCCCCTACCGCTTCGATCGGGTTGTAAGTGACTAGCCTGGGTTGGCCGAATTCCTGATTGTTGACGACGCCGATCACGGCCACTTTGACCTTGTTGCCCAGCCCATCTTGCTGCTCCATCAGCTCCGGCGTCGCCGTGGCGGTGATCTCCTTGCCGTCGCGCAGCATGACGAAGGTGATAGCATCGCCGCCGCGGCCCGAAACCAGGCGCTGGACGTCGGAGAACGTCTGGACCTTGCTGCCGTTGACGCTGACGAATCGGTCACCGGGCAGGATGCCAGCCCTGGCGGCCGGACTGCCGGCGGTGACTTCAGCCACCATTGGCTCCATCACAGGGCGGCCATAGGCGGAAAACAGCACCGCAAAGACGGCAATCGTCAGCAGGAAATTGAACAGCGGGCCGGCCACCACAGTCGCCGCGCGCTTCCAGACCGGCTGCGTGTGAAAGGCAATCTTGCGTTCGGCAGTGGTCAGCGATTCGAGCTCCTCCGAGCTGGGCTGGCTCGATGTGGCATTCATGTCGCCGACGAATTTGACATAGCCGCCAAGCGGAATGGCGCAGAGTTTCCAGCGTGTGCCATGGCTGTCATTGAAGCCGAAGAGTTCCGGGCCGAAGCCAATCGAAAAGGCCTTTACGCCGATGCCGCACCAGCGGCCGACGAGGTAATGGCCCATCTCGTGGACGAACACGACCACGGTCAGCACGAACAGGAAAGGCACCAGCGTGCCGAGGAAAAAGCCCTCCGTGCTGAAAACCGCGTGAAGAATCTCGTTCAACTCATGTCCTCAAAACTCGTCCGCAGCACGGGCGTACCGCGACTGTGACATCAATCCAGGCGAATCCATGGCGCATCCTGCGCAAGTCAAGACACAATGCCGATCAAGCTGGAAACAGCCCCTGCGCCGGATGGTCGGCGGTCGCCGAAATCCAGCCGATGACGTACAGGGCGAAGGCCGCCGCGACAAGCCCGTCGACCCGGTCCATGACACCGCCATGGCCAGGTATCAGCGTGCCCGAATCCTTGCGGTCGTGGCGGCGCTTCACCCATGATTCGAAAAGGTCGCCGGCCTGGGCGACGATCGAAAGCACGAGCGCAACGACGCCAAGCACTGCGAGATTGCCGGCTCCGGCCGCGGCGGCCAAAAGCAGTCCGGCAACCACGCCGCCGACCGCGCCGCCGAGTGCCCCGCTCTGCGTCTTGCCGGGCGAGATCGACGGCGCCAGTTTCGGGCCGCCGACAGCGCGGCCGACGAAATAGGCTGATATGTCGGTCGCCCAAACCACCGCGAACAGGAAAAGAATGGCGACGAGGCCGGGATGATCGCCGTCGCGCAAAAGAGCAAGCGACAGGCCAGAAATGGCGGCATAGGCAAGGCCTGACGGGTCCCACTGTCCCGTTTGGCGCATCGAACCCACGACCACGGTGACAACGACCATCACTGCTCCAAGAAGCAGCAGCCAGGACGCAGGCAGGCCGGCAACCAAGGCGACGACGAAGACCAGAAGCAGCGCATCCGGCAGAAGACCAAGACCCGTGGCGGCGACCGGGCGGCACATTCGCGTCCATTCATAGAAGATCAGGATCGACATGGCGGCGCAAAGCAACCGGAAAGGCAGTCCGCCGAGCCAGGTCAGACCAAGCGTGACGACGGCAAGCACGATGGCGGAAATAACACGAAGCTGGAGGTTGCTCATCCCTTGGCCGTCACGGCGACGTCTTGAGAGCCAAGCCCGCCGAAACGGCGCTCGCGGCCAGCGAAATCGCGCAATGCGTCGGCCAAATGCTCGCGGCTGAAATCGGGCCAGTAGCAAGGCAGGAAGACGAGCTCGCTATAGGCCGCCTGCCACAGAAGAAAATTCGACAGCCTGAGTTCGCCGCTGGTGCGGATGACCAGTTCAGGGTCCGGAATACCCTGGGTATCGAGAGAGCCGGCAAAGGATTCGGCCGTGATCGCCTCGCTGTCGAGCTCGCCGCGCGCCACCGCCGAGGCAAGCTTGCGCGCCGTGCGCACGATCTCGTCACGCCCGCCATAGTTGAAGGCGATGACCAGGGTCAGCGCCTCGTTGCGCATGGTCAGCGTTTCGGCCTCTTCAAGCAGGGTCCTGATATCAGGCTGCAACCCTGCCCTGTCGCCGATGATCCTGACCCGCACGCCGCTCTGGTGCAGTTCGGCGAGATCGCGGCGGATGAAGATTTTCAAGAGGCCCATCAGGTCGCTGACTTCGGACTTCGGTCGCGACCAGTTTTCCGACGAGAAAGCGTAGACGGTCAGGAAGGAGATGCCGAGGCCAGGAGCGGCGCGCACCGTGTTGCGCAGCGCCTCGACGCCGGCACGATGCCCGGCAAGCCGCGGCATGCCGCGCGCTTTGGCCCAGCGTCCGTTTCCGTCCATGATGATCGCGACATGCGCGGGGCTTGTCATAGTTTCGCTTTCGGGTCGGACCCTTAAACCTGCATGATTTCGGCTTCCTTATCGGAAAGCAGATGGTCGATGGTGCCGATCATCTCGTCGGTGAGCTTCTGGACCTGGTCGGACCGCTTGCGCTGATCGTCCTCGCTGATATCGCCGTCCTTTTCCGCCTTTTTGAGAAACTCCATGCCGTCCCGGCGCACGTGGCGCACGGCGATGCGGGCATTCTCGGCATAACCGTGCGAGATCTTGACCAGCTCCTTGCGGCGCTGCTCGTTGAGCTCGGGCAGCGGAATTCTAAGATTGGTGCCGTCGACGATCGGATTGAAGCCGAGATTGGATTCGCGGATGGCGCGATCGACCGCGCCGACCATCGACTTGTCCCAGACCGAAACCGAAATCATGCGCGGCTCCGGCACCGACACGTTCGCCACCTGGTTGATAGGCATGGTGGTGCCATAGGCCTGCACCTGGATTGCGTCGAGCAGGTTGCTCGAGGCGCGACCGGTCCGCAGCGAAGCCAGATCGTGCTTGAACGCAGCGATCGCCCCGTCCATGCGCCGTTTGAGATCATCGTATTCGCCACTCATCATCGTCTCCTCGACCCGTTAGCCCGGGTTCACTGTTCAGGGATAACCCCGTGTTCGAGCCTCAATCCGAAACCGGCTCCCGCTTTTCGCTTACGCGGACCCTCGGTTCGGGATAGTGCTCCCGATCAGTCGTCCGCGACGACCGTGCAACGGCCGCCGCCCCTCAGAATATCACCGAAACCACCCTTCTCGTGGATCGAATAGACGATTATCGGAATGTTGTTTTCGCGCGCAAGTGCAATCGCGGCTGTATCCATGATCGAAAGGCCGCGTTTTATGACGTCGCCATGGCTGATGCGCTCGAAGCGTGTAGCATTCGGGTCCTTCTTGGGATCGGCCGAATAGACGCCGTCGACCTGCGTGCCCTTGAACAGCGCATCGGCGCCGATTTCCGCCGCGCGAAGCGCCGCGGCCGAATCGGTGGTGAAGAACGGATTGCCGGTGCCGCCGGCGAAAATGACGACCTTGCCCTGGTTCATGTAGGCGGTCGCCTGGCGCTGCGAAAAGCTCTCGCAAAGCTCTGGCATGGCGATTGCCGACAGCACCACCGCGTCGACGCCGATCTTGTTCAGCGAAGTGCGCAGCGCCAGCGAGTTGATGACGGTGGCGAGCATGCCCATGTGGTCGCCGGTGACCCGGTCACCGCCCTTGGACGCAACCGCCACGCCGCGAAAGATGTTGCCGCCGCCGATGACGACGCCGACCTCGATGCCCAGGGCGCGGGCCTCGGCGATGTCGGCAGCGATGCGATCGACCACCGATACGTCGATGCCGAAATGCTGTTCACCCATCAGCGCTTCGCCCGAAGCTTTCAGCAAGACACGTCGATAGAGGGGCTTCACCGTCATCTGGTCCTCATCATTATGCGTGTGACGCGTCTGGGGCGGCTTCCCCGCGCAGGCGCTGCCCCGAAACATTGGCGTTCCGATACACGAAGGGCGCCGCGATGTCACGCGGCGCCCGAGCCGGAAAACTCTCTTCCCCTCTTAGCTTACGCCAGCAAAAGCACCTTGCATGAGCAGATCCGGCAGATAGCCAGCCGGCTTATCGCCGACCGCCTGGCCTCCCGTAAGGCCGCCCTGTATTTCCGAGCCGAAGAACGAATACGGAAAGGGTGTGATTGGTCGGCTCACCGCATCGAGCCGTGCCCGAAGCTCCTGCGGAATGTCGAAATCGAGCGCGCCGAGATTGTCCTTGAGTTGATCCAGCTTCGTCGCACCGATGATCACCGACGCAATGCCGGGCTGGGTCGCGGCCCAGTTCAAGGCGACCTGAGCCATGCTGCGGCCGAGCTGACTTGCGACCTTTTCCAGCTCGGCGACGATCTCCCAGTTGCGATCGTTGAATTTCTGAAACCCAGGATTGGTCGAGCCGCGCATCGTCTCCAGCCTGCCGCCTGCCCCATTCACTGTATCGGAACGATATTTCCCGCTGAGCAGACCGCTGGCCAACGGGCTCCAGACCATTATACCCGCACCGTGGCGCGTGCCGAATAGCACGAACTCATGTTCGATGTTGCGCTCCGCCAGCGAATATTCGAGCTGAAGCGCCGAAACCGGTTCATAGCCGCGGTGCTCGGCTACCGACTGGGCCCGGCTTGCGTACCACGCCGGCACGTCCGACAGGCCGACATGGCGGATCTTTCCGGCGCGGACCAGATCATCCAGCGTCCGCATCACCTCCTCCGGAGGCGTCAGCCTGTCCCAGGCATGCAGGATGTAGAGATCGATATAATCGGTGCTGAGGCGCTTCAACGAGCCTTCGACCGCGCGGATGATGTTCTTGCGGCCGTTGCCTCCGGCATTCGGATTGCCTTCTTCGAGGTTCATGCTGAATTTGGTGCTGATCACCGCCTTGTCGCGCAGCCCACGCTCGGCGATGAATTCGCCAAGCCAGGTTTCGGATGTGCCTCCGGTATAGGCGTCGGCCGTATCGAAGAAATTGCCGCCGGCCTCGACATAGGCATCGACCATCGCGCGGGCCGTTTCCTTTTCGGCTCCCCAGCCCCATTCCGTGCCGAAGGTCATAGTGCCGAACGCGAGGCGGGTGACACGCAGCCCGCTGTTGCCGAGCGTGTAATAGGACATGGTCATGGGTCGTCTCCTTGCTGCTTACAGAATTGGTGTTCAATGCAGCCTAGATGCGC
The DNA here is from genome assembly GCF_002284565.1 of Mesorhizobium mediterraneum. Lineage (GTDB taxonomy): Bacteria > Pseudomonadota > Alphaproteobacteria > Rhizobiales > Rhizobiaceae > Mesorhizobium > Mesorhizobium mediterraneum. Next base: position 155,856 of record NZ_NPKI01000017.1, read on the forward strand.
CTCCTCTGTCCGATTGATAAGTTTGCATTATTAGCATGGACTATGCGATATTGTTCATGAATGGATCGAGACCTGCTCAGCCATCTTCCTGTCGTCGTCGCTGTGGCGCGGCGCGGCGGCTTTGCCTTGGCCGCCGCCGAACTCGGCATGAGTCCGTCGGCAGTCAGCCATGCGGTGCGGCTGGTGGAGGAGCGGATCGGCCAACCGCTGTTTGCCCGCACCACGCGCAGTGTCGCTCTGACTGAGGCCGGCGAGGCGCTTGTCGCGGCAGCGGAGCCGGCGCTGGAAGACATCGCGGACCGGATGGAGCGTATCCGCTCGGTCAAAGGCAGAGCGAGCGGGCTGCTCAGGATCAACGCGCCGCGCATTGCGCTGCCTCTGGCCCTGATGCCCATCCTGTCGGCAATGGCGGAGCGTTATCCCGACGTGACGGTGGAGATCGTCACCGACGAACGCTTGAGCGACATCGTCGGCGAAGGTTTCGACGCTGGCATCCGGCTTGGCGAGATGATCGCCGAGGACATGGTGACGGTGCGGCTGACCCAGCCTTTCCGCACCATCGTCGTCGCCTCTCCGGCCTATGTTGGCCGTCATGGACAGCCACCGACGCTGGCCGATCTCTCGGCGCACAACTGCATCGGATACAGGCTGCTGCGATCGCGTGCTCTCTACCGCTGGGACCTGAACGACCAGGGCAAGGATATCAGCGTCGAGACGCGCGGCAGCGTCGTCCTCACCGATCCGCTTTCGGCGCGAGATATGGCGCTGGCCGGCATCGGCCTCGCCTATCTGTTCGAGCCGCTTGTCCGGGCTGACGTAGAGGCCGGCCGGCTGGTAGAAGTCCTGCGCGACACCTCGATCGATGAACCGGGGCTGTTCCTCTATTTTCCACGCCGGGCGGCGATGGCGCCGAAGCTCAGGGCCTTCATCGACACCGCGCAAGAAATCGGCCGGGCATCCTCGCGGACACCCGGCCGTAAAGTCTTTTCAGAAAGATAGAGTGCGGTTTACTTCTTGACCGCTGCCGCGACTTCCGCCGCGAAATCGGTCTCTTCCTTCTCGATGCCCTCGCCGAGCGCGAAGCGCAGATAGGCAGTGATCTTGGCCGGTGCGCCGATTTCCTTTTCGGCATCCGTCAGCGCCTTCTCGACGGTGATGTCGGGATTGAGCACAAAAGCCTGCTTGAGCAGCACGACCTCTTCGTAGAACTTGCGCAGACGGCCCTCGACCATCTTCTCGATGATCGCTTCCGGCTTGCCGGACTGGCGCGCCTGGTCGGCGAAGATCGCCTTCTCGCGCTCGACCGCGGCCGGATCGAGCTGTTCCGTCGTCAGCGCCATCGGGTTGGTGGCGGCGACATGCATGGCGACTTGGCGGGCAAAGGCGTTGGCTGCCTGCGCGTTGCCTGTTGTTTCGATGGCGACCAGCACGCCGAGCTTGCCAAGGCCGTCGGCAACCGCATTGTGGACGTAGGTCGCAACAGCGCCGTGCTCGACGGTGAGCTTGGCCGAACGGCGGAAACCAAGATTCTCGCCGATCGTGCCGACAGCGTCCTTGATGGTCTCGGTGACCGACTTGTCCGAACCCGGATACGGCGCGGCTGCGACGGCCTCGGTCTTGCCACCATAGGCGAGCGCGACCTTGGCGACCTTGGCGACGATCTCCTGGAAGGCAGCGTTGCGGGCAACGAAGTCGGTCTCGGAATTGACCTCGACGACTGCCGCCTCGCGGATACCGGAATCGACGCCGATGAGACCCTCGGCCGCGGTACGGCCGGCCTTCTTGTCGGCCTTGGAGATGCCCTTCTTGCGCAGCCAGTCGACGGCCTCTTCCATGTTGCCGTTGGTCTCGTTCAACGCCGCCTTGCAATCCATCATGCCCGCGCCGGTCAAGTCGCGGAGTTCTTTGACCTGTGCAGCCGAAATGCTCATTGTCGCCTCTTTGTTTTAAAATGCACCGACGCACCACCGGTCCTCGATGATGCGCCTGGCGCCAGCGCTTAGCGCGCCAAAATATGAGAAAGATGAAGGCCGAAACCGGCCTTCGCTGTTACGCTTCCGGAGTCTGGGCAGCCGGTGTCTCGGCGGCCGGCGTCGGCTCGAGTGCCGGCTCGACCGGAGCCTCGGCCAAAGCGCCGACATCGACACCGAGCGCGCCCTGCTGGCGAGCGATGCCGTCGATTGCAGCCTTGGCGATCAGATCGCAATAGAGCTGGATGGCGCGGGCCGCGTCATCATTGCCCGGAATCGGGAAATCGATCTTGTCCGGATCGCAGTTGGAATCGATGATGGCGACGACCGGGATGCCGAGACGCTTGGCCTCGAGGATGGCGATCGCTTCCTTGTTGGTGTCGATCACGAACATCAGGTCGGGCGTCGAGCCCATGTCCTTGATGCCGCCCAGCGCCTTGTCGAGCTTCTCGCGCTCGCGATCGAGGTTGAGGCGCTCCTTCTTGGTGAGCCCCTGGGCCTCGCCGGCCAGCATCTCGTCGAGCTTGCGCAGTCGCTGGATGGAATTCGAGATCGTCTTCCAGTTGGTCATCATGCCGCCGAGCCAGCGGGAGTTGACATAGTACTGGGCCGAGCGCTGCGCGGCGTCGGCGACGATGTCGGACGCCTGGCGCTTGGTGCCGACGAACAGCACGCGGCCGCCCTTGGCGACGGTGTCGGAAACCTGCTTCAGCGCCTGGTGCAGCAGCGGCACCGTCTGCGAGAGGTCGATGATGTGGATGTTGTTGCGGGCGCCGTAGATATAGGGCGCCATCTTCGGGTTCCAGCGGTGGGTCTGGTGGCCGAAGTGAATGCCAGCTTCCAAAAGCTGACGCATGCTGAAATCAGGCAGAGCCATTCTAAAGTTCCTTTTCCGGTTAGCCTCCACGGACACAGGCATTTTTGGACTTTGTCCTCGAACGCCACCGGAGGTTTCAGCCGGATTTCTCCCGGGCAGACACCAAAGTCCGTGTGTGGAATGAGCGCGCATATAGAGGGGATGCGCGACAAACGCAAGCGCTGCGGTGTGTTGTGCTCAGCGTGCGGCGATCAGCGCACCGGTGCCGATCATGGCGCCGCCGGCAAACCTGCTCATCAAGCGCATCCGTCTTGGCGTCTTGAACCAGCTCGAAGCCTGCCCGGCAAGCACCGCATAGACGCCCATAGTGATAATGTTGACGCCGATCACGACCGCAACCACGAGCAGCCCCTCAGCGAAGGTCATTGCGTTGAGATCGAGGATCAACGGCATGATCGAGGCGTGGAACAGGATCGCCTTGGGGTTGCCCAATGCGATGGAGACGCCGAGGTAAAACGATCGAGACAGTCTTGCCTGCGTTACCTCCAGTCCATCCGATCGCGCGGAAGCCGATCGCCACATCCTGATGCCAAGAAACATCAGATAGGCAGCACCCGCATATTTCAGGATGAGAAAAACCCATTCGAAGGTCTGTGCCAGTGCCACGAGACCGAGCAGCGCCAAAGTCACCAGCACCGCGTCGCCAGCGGCGATACCGAGGCCAGCCAGGAACGCGCGAACGAACCCGCGCGAGACGCCGTTGGCAATGACCGTGAATACCGCCGGGCCAGGCGTGGCGGCGGCGAATGTGATCGCAGCGCAGTAAGCCAAAAATGCCGTCAACGTCATGGCCGTATCTTCCCCTTCGGCACGCGGACACGCCGGAAAACAGCGACGATCTCCTCGCGGCTGCATTCGATGGCGCCTAACCGCACCGCGCGGTCGCGCTCGAAGCCGGTTATGTCATAATGCGGCGCCGATGTCTTCGGCGGTCCCTGATAGGACGAGCGCTTGACGCCGAGCTGTGCTGCAAAACGATGCAGCTCGTCGGTGTCGTCGGCCAGCAGGTGACACCAGCGGTGGCCGACCCATTTCCAGATCGCCGCGTCGACATAGACCGCCATGAGGCTTGCCGCACTCCTTCATCTTGCGCCGACCAGCGGAGCCGCAGCTCACATAGAGCCAAGATCCAATGCTAGCGATGATAGAAGGGATTCGGATAGAAAATGAAGCCGCCGGCGGCTTCGAGTTCGGCTACGGTCCTGGTGACGGCCTCCTGCATGCGGCTGTGCAACTCTGCAAGCGCATCTTCGATCGAGCCGGGATAGGCGTGCAATCCCAACGGCTCCGGCACCCGGATATGAGCGCAGCGCGGCCCGGCCGGTTGCGGCACGAAGCGGTTGACCGTGTCGCGCAGCGTGCCTTTGCAATAATCATTGCGGATACGCTTCAGATGCTCGGCGATCTCCTCTTGCGTGATGCGCGGGTTGGCTGAGGCCCACTTCCCAACGCGTTGGAGACGCTGGATCGTGTCCGCCAGCGCCCGGACCTGTTTTTGCCGTTCGGCGTCACCGGTGTTTTCCCGCAGCCAGCGGCGCGACCGGCGCAAAAGCTCGGCAGCCTCGTTGGCGCCGGGATCGACCGAAATACCCTCCCCCAGACGCCGGCTCAGCTCGAACAGCAGTTGCTTTTGACGCGCGGCATACGAAGCCCGCTCGTCGGGCGCCATGCCGCAGGCAATCTCATCGCGCGACAGCAGCGTCGCATAGATGTGGTGGACGCGCTCCGGCAGCGTATCGCCGGCACGGCGCTCGATCTTCAGGCTCTTCTCGACATAGGCGCATTCCTGCGCCAGAGCCGGCTCGACATTCTTGGTGAAGGCGAGCTTCCAGACAACCGGCGCGATCCAAACCCTAGAATCCTGATCGGTGGCGCGAGCGCGCTTGAGCGCTTCGAATCCCATCTCGACCGCGCCCGGGAGAAGCGGACCGACAACATCGGCATGCCAGCCGACGCCGCCTTCGGGATGCAAGAGCACACCATGCCCTTTCAGCGCCCAGGCGATCGAGTGTTCCTTGGCAGCCCCACTGTTGCCGGGAATCTGGGCGATCAGATTGTTGGCCAGCCAGAATTTCTGCATGATCCGGCCGAGGCCGTTGACGACGCCATGCGTGGCCCATGATGCCGCGAGCGGACTGACCTGCGAGACGATCTCCTTGTCGATCATCCAGTCGGTAAAGAATTCCGGATGGTTGGGCGTGATGAACGTCGCCTTGCCTGGCCCGCAACAGGCCTTCAGCCGCTGCCGGTCGTCGTCGGGAAAGTCGATATGGCGGACATTGGCGACGCCGCGCAATCCGGCCAGGCGGTTGAACGGCAACAGGTCGCGAAATCCGGGAATGCCGTGCAGCATGACAAGCCGGTTGACGACAGTCATGATCCTGATCAGCGCCGGATTGGGCCTCGGCGCCACGAACACATCGATTCTGTTCAACCCATCCCCCCGATCGACCCGTCGGCGTAGAGGTTGAGATGCAATTGCGGCGTGTTCAAGTCATTCGCCGCCGCCGCTTTGTGGCGTGGTTAAGCTGAAAGCCCTATTTCGGCGGACAGGCCTTCGACTGATCGAACAACGACAGATTGACCAGCTTGCCGGTCATCGAGAACTCGCCGTAGTCCATGACGAGGTCGCGCGTGATGCCGTTCTCATGCAGCTTGAAGCTGATCCGGTACTCCGGCACCTCCTCGCCTGTCTTGTCGGTGCCATCGAAATAGGCGATGTCGACTGGCCAGTATTTGTCGGTGGCGAGTTTCGCCAGTGCCGGCGCTTCCGGATCGGTCTTGTCGGCATCGGCTTTCTTGCCGACGACGACGGTGGTGGTCATCACCTTGTCTGCATCTTCCGAGCCGTCGAACAGATTGGTTTCGTAGAAATTTTCGCCCTTTTCGGCCTTGTCGATCAGCTCGACCAGATGCTGGGTCGGAAACTGGGTGGCGGCCAGTTCGAGGCTGTTCTTCTCCGGCTTGTCGATGTCGACCTTGAGGCCCTTCGTCTCCTTCGTCGCCGTGCCCTTGACCTCCTTGTCAAGGTTCTGGTCGACAAAGGATTTTGTCACGAACGAGAAAGTCTTGCCTTCGGCGTCCTCGAAAGTGGTCGTCTGCTGGTCGGTCAGCTTTGTTGTGTTGTCGTTGGTGGCAATCTGGGTGACGAAGCGAAACTTCACCGTGTAGCCTTCGCAAGGCGAGCCGTTGAACTCATAGACCATGCGGCCGGAAATGCCAGTGATGCCCGAGCGGTCGGAAGCCTTGTCCAGGCTCAGATCATAAACCGCGCGATGCGCCTGCAGTGCCGGCACGGCAAAAGCCGGCGCCATCGAGAACACCGCTGGCAGCAGGACTGCATGGAATGCGAGACGTGTTGCGCGCATGAGGAGCTCCGATGATCGCGCCTGATGGCAGGCCGCAGGGAAAGATGGTCCAGCTTAAAAAAAGTCGTGGCGGAAGCGAGGCAAAAATAGCAATTTCGGCCCGACCTGCGCGGCGTCATCAAGCAATAGGGAAATACCATGAATGAAACAATCGAAAAGCGGCTGAGCGACCTCGGCGTGACGCTTCCGATCGCCGCCGCGCCCGCCGCCAACTACGTGCCCTTTTGCAGGTCAGGCAATCTGCTGTTCACCGCCGGACAGCTGCCGCTCAAGGACGGCAAGGTGCAGGCGAGCGGACTGCTCGGCCGCGATGTCGACACCGCAACTGGCAAGGAAGCGGCAAAATACTGCGCGATCAACATATTGGCGCAGGCCAAGGCAGCACTTGGCGATCTCGAGAGAATCCGCCGCCTGGTGAAGATCACCGTCTTCGTCGCCTCGGCGCCCGATTTTGTAGAGCAGCATCTGGTTGCCAACGGCGCCTCGGATTTTCTGGTTGCAGTGCTTGGCGATCACGGCAAACATGCCCGCTCCGCCGTCGGCGCCGCCTCCCTGCCGCTTAATGCCGCAGTGGAAATCGAAGCCATTTTCGAAGTCGAATGAGCCAGACATGACCGACCTTTCCTGGCTGACCGCCCGACCCGTGGCCCATCGCGGCCTCCACGACATGAACAAGACGCGCTGGGAGAACACTCTCTCCGCCTTCGCCGCGGCAGCCGAACGCGGCTATGCGATCGAATGCGACGTGCATCTGTCGTCTGACCGCATCCCGGTCATCATCCATGACCGTGATCTGAAGCGGCTGACCGGCCAGGACGGTTTCGTCTGGCAGCGCACGGCAGCGGAAATGACGGCGCTCAAGATCGGCGGCACATCGGACCATCTGCCGACCCTGCAGCAGGCACTCGACCTGGTCGATGGTCGTGTGCCGATGGTCGTCGAGCTGAAAGGGGCCCCCGGCCATGACGAAGGCCTGGTGGAAAGCGTCGGCAAGATGCTCAAGCGCTACAAGGGCAAGGCGGCAATCATGTCGTTCGACCACTGGCTGATCCGCGATTTCCCGAAACACGCGCCCGGCATTCCGGGCGGGCTGACCGCCTATGGCAAAGACACACCCCTGATCGAGGCGCATTTCGCCATGCTGGCGCATGACATCGCCTTCACCTCCTATGCCGCCGGCGACCTGCCGAACCGGTTCGTCTCCTTCGTGCGCGAAAGGCTCAAAATGCCGGTAATCACCTGGACGGTGCTCGACCAGCCGGCGGTCGACCTGACCTTCAGATATGCCGATCAGATGACGTTCGAAGGATTCGAACCCGATCTTATACAGGTCGCTTGAACCGGGCTTGCATGGACCGGCATGGAGCTTAAATAAGCCCAATGGATCAAGGCGATGAAGGCGACGGGCAAACGGCGAATGGAGAGTATGCGATCCGGATTGCCTCCGGCATCGGAGCTTTTACCTGCGCGGAATGGGATGGCCTCGGCAGCACCACCCGCGGCGATACAGAAAACGGCTACAACCCTCTCGTTTCATTCGCTTTTCTGAGCGCGCTTGAAGATTCCGGCTGCGCCGTGCGGCGCACCGGCTGGCAGGGCCATCATCTCAGGCTGGAGACAGCGCAGGGAAAACTGCTCGGCGCCGTTCCCTGCTACCTGAAATCGCACAGCCAGGGCGAATATGTTTTCGACCACGGCTGGTCGGACGCGTTTGAGCGCGCCGGCGGGCGCTATTATCCAAAACTCCAATGCGCCGTGCCGTTCACGCCGGTCACCGGCCCTCGCCTGCTGGCCAACAAGGGCGAGGACAGTTGCGCAGTGAAAGCCGGCTTGGCAGCAGGCCTGAAGGCGGTGACGGAAAAGCTCGGCGTGTCTTCCGCGCACGTGACCTTCGCGCAGGAAAAAGATGTTGGGGCATTGGAAGCGGCGGGCTTCCTGCACCGCACCGACCAGCAGTTCCACTTCTTCAATGAAGGTTTTTCGACCTACGACGATTTTCTCGCCACTCTGGCATCGCGTAAGCGCAAGGCGTTGAAGAAGGAGCGGCGCGAGGCGCTCGCTCACGGCATCTCGATCGACTGGCTGACCGGCAAGGATCTGACCGAAAGGGTCTGGGACGACTTCTTTGCCTTCTACATGGATACCGGCAGCAGGAAATGGGGGCGGCCCTATCTCAGCCGCGAGTTCTTCTCGATGATCGGCGAGCGCATGGCCGACGACATCCTGCTGGTGATGGCCAAGCGCAATGGGCGCTACATTGCCGGCGCCATCAATTTCATCGGTTCCGATGCGCTCTACGGGCGCAACTGGGGCTGCATCGAAGACCATCCCTTCCTGCATTTCGAGGTCTGCTATCACCAGGCGATCGACTTCGCGATCGACCGCAAGCTGAAAGTGGTCGAAGCGGGCGCGCAGGGCGAGCACAAGCTGGCGCGTGGCTACAGGCCGGTTACCATGCATTCGGCGCATTACATCGCGCATCCCGGCTTGCGCAACGCGGTCGCCGACTATCTCAGGCGCGAGCGGCGTGAAGTGGAGCGGATGGGCGGCTATCTCGAAGAGCACACCCCGTTCCGCAAGGATCTGGCGGACGATTAAAGTAAGGCACAATCGGGAGCGCACGCCATGGCCGACCCCACCTACGACAGCAACAATATCTTCGCGAAAATCCTGCTCGGTGAAATCCCGTCGCATCGCGTCTATGAAGATGACGCGGTCGTCGCCTTCATGGACGTAATGCCGCAAGGGCCGGGTCATACACTGGTTGTGCCGAAGGCGCAGTCGCGCAACCTGCTCGACGCGGACCCAGCAACATTCGGCCCGCTCTTTGCCGTCGTGCAGAAGGTGGCGTTAGCGGTGAAGAAGGCTTTCGGCGCCGATGGTGTCACCATCCTGCAGTTCAACGAGCCTGCCTCGGGCCAGACCGTCTATCACCTCCATGTCCATGTCATTCCTCGCTTCGAAGGAATTCCTTTGACGCCGCATAGCGGGCAGATGGAGAAACCGGAAGTATTGGCTGAGAACGCTGGTAAGATACGAACGGCGCTGGGAAACTGAAGCTGGGCGTCGCACACAACGCCCCCGACCACTCATTATCCAATAAAAAAGCCCCGTTTCCGGGGCTTTTCAGCTTTCAGGCTATCAGCCCTTGCGGGGCAGTTGCGGCACCAGGCTGCGCTTGCTGCCATCCTTGCCTTTGGGCTCCGCCTTCTGCGCGATCGCCTTTTTCGCGACGGGCTTCTTGCTGGCAGCCTTCTTGGGCTTCGGCGTGTCGTCCGGTTCTTCCTTCTTCGGCTTGACCGGCGCCTCGTCGGCGAGCGACTCGAGCTTCAGGCCGGTCTCGCCGGTCTCCTTCTTCTCGACGGTGACACGCACCGTGCCGCCCTTCTTGAGCTTGCCGAACAGCACCTCGTCGGCCAACGGCTTCTTGATGTGCTCCTGGATGACCCGGCCGAGCGGCCGCGCTCCCATGCGCTCGTCATAGCCCTTCTCGGCCAGCCAGGCGATCGCCTCCTGCGACAGGTCGAAGGTGACGCCACGCTCGGAAAGCTGGGCCTCGAGCTGCATGACGAACTTCTGCACCACCTGGTGGATGACTGGAACCGGCAGCGAGCCGAACGGGATGATCGCATCGAGACGATTGCGGAACTCCGGCGTGAACAGCCGATTGATCGCTTCGACGTCGTCGCCTTCACGCTTGGTCGAGCCGAAACCGATCGCCGCGCGCTGCGCATCCGAGGCGCCCGCATTGGTGGTCATGATCAGGATGACATTGCGGAAGTCGATCTGCTTGCCGTTGTGGTCGGTCAGCTTGCCGTGGTCCATGACCTGCAACAGAATATTGAACAGGTCCGGATGCGCCTTCTCGACCTCATCCAGCAACAGCACGCAGTGCGGATGCTGGTCGACGCCGTCGGTCAACAGGCCGCCCTGGTCGAAGCCGACATAGCCGGGAGGCGCGCCGATCAGCCGCGAGACGGTGTGGCGTTCCATATATTCCGACATGTCGAAGCGGATCAGCTCAACACCGAGCGAGGCGGCGAGCTGCTTTGCCACTTCGGTCTTGCCGACCCCGGTCGGTCCCGAGAACAGATAGGAGCCGATCGGCTTCTCCGGTTCGCGCAGGCCGGCCCGCGCCAGCTTGATCGCCGAGGTCAACGCCGTGATCGCGGTATCCTGACCGTAGACGACGCGCTTCAGCTCGATGTCGAGACCGGCCAGCACCTTCTCGTCGTCGGCGGAAACCGTCTTTGGCGGGATGCGGGCGATGGTGGCGATCGTCGCTTCGATCTCCTTGATGCCGATGGTCTTCTTGCGCTTGGCCTCCGGCACCAGCATCTGCGAGGCGCCGGTCTCGTCGATCACGTCGATCGCCTTGTCCGGCAGCTTGCGGTCGTTGATGTAGCGCGCCGACAGTTCGACCGAAGCCTTGATCGCCTCAGCCGTGTAGCGAACCTTGTGGAACTCCTCGAAATACGGCTTCAGCCCCTTCATGATCTCGATGGCGTCCTCGATGGTCGGCTCGTTGACGTCGATCTTCTGGAAGCGCCGCACCAGGGCGCGATCCTTCTCGAAGAACTGGCGGAACTCCTTGTAGGTGGTCGAGCCGATGCAGCGGATCGCGCCGGACGACAGCGCCGGCTTCAACAGATTCGACGCATCCATGGCGCCGCCCGACGTCGCCCCTGCCCCGATCACGGTGTGGATCTCGTCGATGAACAGCACCGCGCCCGGATAATCCTCGAGTTCCTTGACAACCTGCTTCAGCCGCTCCTCGAAATCGCCGCGATAGCGCGTGCCGGCCAGCAGCGTGCCCATGTCGAGCGCGAAGATGGTGGCATTGTGCAGCACTTCCGGCACGTCGCCCTCGACGATGCGCTTGGCAAGGCCTTCGGCAATCGCCGTCTTTCCGACGCCGGGGTCTCCGACATAGAGCGGATTGTTCTTCGAGCGGCGGCACAGCACCTGGATGGTGCGGTTGATCTCGGACTCGCGGCCAATCAGCGGATCGATCTTGCCGGCCTTGGCTTTGTTGTTCAGGTTGACGCAATAGGCGGTCAGCGCGTCCTGCTGCTGCTTTTTCTTGCCGCCGTCCTCTTGCGGCTCGGCGCCGTTCTGGCCGCCCTGCTCGTCGTCGGCGCCGCGCGGCGACCGCGTCTCGGATGCGCCGGGGCGCTTGGCGATGCCATGCGAGATGTAGTTGACCGCGTCATAACGGGTCATCTGCTGTTCCTGCAGGAAATAGGCGGCATGGCTCTCGCGCTCGGCGAAGATGGCAACGAGCACGTTGGCGCCGGACACTTCCTCGCGGCCGGACGACTGAACATGGATCACCGCGCGCTGGATGACGCGCTGGAAACCGGCCGTCGGCTTGGAATCCTCGTCGTAACCGGTGACGAGATTGTCGAGCTCTGTGTCGATATAGGTGAGAACCGTATGCTTCAGCTCGTCGAGATCGACGTTGCAGGCGCGCATTACCGCGGCCGCCTCGGTGTCGTCGATGAGGGCGAGCAGCAAATGTTCAAGGGTTGCGTATTCGTGGTGCCGCTCATTGGCGAGCGTCAGCGCCTGGTGAAGCGCCTTTTCCAGGCCTTGGGAGAAAGCCGGCATGTTACCTCACTTCTTCTCCATCACGCATTGCAGCGGATGCTGATTCTGTCGGGCGAAATCCATGACCTGAGACACTTTGGTCTCGGCCACCTCGAATGTATAGACCCCGCACTCGCCAACTCCATGATTGTGAACATGTAGCATGATGCGTGTGGCGGCTTCACGGTCCTTCTGGAAAAAACGCTCCAGTACGTGAACCACGAATTCCATGGGCGTGTAGTCGTCGTTGAGAATAAGGACCCGATAAAGACTAGGCTTCTTGGTCTTGGTTTTGGTGCGCGTGATGACAGCCGTGCCGCGACCGGCCTCGTTGCCGTCGCTGCCGTTTTGCATACGCACCACATCTCCTGTGGCAGTCAAACCTGTAGTCACGTAATCCTGCCTTTTTCGAATCCCCAAGCGAGTTCGACATGTAGGTGTTCGATGGACGATTTTAAGCCCTTCTGTTTAGCTGACAATATGGCTAGGTGGTCAAACTTGATGGCTAGGTGGTCAAACTTGGCCGATTTTCGAAATCGTGAAGCAGCAGAGAGCCCTGATTTCAAATTGCCACGAAAAAACCCGGCCGCGCGTTCGCGACCGGGTCTGTCTTGCAGGCCCGAGGGCCATCTTCACATTTTATAGCGAGATTATTTCGCTTTTGCGACGATTGATTCGAACGGCTTGTAGGCTTCTTTGGCGAGCTCGGCATAGAGATCGCCGATCTTGGTCGCTTCGGCGACGAAGGATTCGTAGGACTGCTTGGCAAAATCGGACTGGATCTCGATCGCCTTCTCCAGCGACTTGGCCGACAAAAGTTTCTCGGCTGCTGCACTGCCGGCTTCGAAGCTCTTCTTGGTGTACTCGCCCGCCTCCGTGGCGATGGCCTGCGCACCTTTGGAAAGGGATGCGAAGCTCTTCAAGCCGGTGTCGGCAAACTCCTTGCCGTATTTGCTGAAATCTTCATAGGTCTGGGTCATTTCACGCTCCCTTGAGGGTTGCCCTTGAACGGCGGACGCGCCCTGTTCGGGCCGCGTTGTGCAATGCAAGTAATGTATTGTGCAATGCACAAAAAGTCAATGTTCGCGGAGTACGGCGCCAGCACGCCGGCATGGCACATCGGCCCGGTCACCGGCCCAGGCACTAGCGGTGGCTAAAATTCGAATAAAGAGAAGCTCAAACCCGAAGAAAATGGTGAACGCGGCGGTTACCATAAACGGATTGGTAACGCTGACCGCGATAGCTTGGCTGGAAGTGAGGCAGGAACCTTTGCCGCCTCCAGAGCAACAAAAAATCCAAAGGAACCATCGGTGCGTCAGGCGTTGTCGGGCATTCTCTCCAAATCCTCTTTGAAAACGATCATGATCTTCGCTTTAGCGATGACATTCGTCGTCGCCGATGCTGCTTCGTCCATGGCGGCGAGGTCGGCGGCCATTGTCATCGACGCCAAGACCGGGAAGGTGCTTTATTCTTCGAATGCGGATGGTCGGCGCTATCCCGCCTCGCTCACCAAGATGATGACGCTCTACCTGGCCTTCGAAGCCCTGGCGAAGGGCAAGATCAGCAAGAACTCCCGGGTCGTCTTCTCGGCCAATGCTGCTGCCGAACCGCCGACGAAACTCGGCGTCAGACCGGGCGGCGCGATCACGGTCGAGACCGCGATCCTGTCGATGGTGACCAAGTCGGCAAACGACTCGGCAGCGGCGCTCGGCGAGCTTCTCGGCGGCAATGAAGCCAATTTCGCCCACATGATGACAGCCAAGGCACGTGCGCTGGGCATGAAGGGGACCGTTTTCCGCAACGCCCACGGCTTGCCAAATCCCGGTCAGTTCACGACCGCGCGCGACATGGCGGTGCTCGGCATCGCGCTACGGGAGCATTTTCCCCAGTACTACGGCTATTTCTCGCAGCGTTCCTTTCTCTACGGCCGCAAGCGCATCAACGGCCACAACCGCCTGCTTGGGCGCATCAAGGGCGTCGACGGCATCAAGACGGGTTACACCCGCGCCTCCGGCTACAATCTCGTTTCCTCGGTCGACGACGGCGATCGCCGCATCGTAGCGGTGATCATAGGCGGGAAATCCGGTGGCAGCCGCGACAACCAGATGGCCGAATTGATCAACACCTACATGCCGAAGGCGTCGTCACGCGGCAGCGGCATGCTGATCGCCAAGGCAGGCGGCGGCAATCCGATCACCGCGCTGGCAAAAGTGTTCCTGCCCAAGCGCGATGCGCCGACGCCGGACAGCAGGCCGGACGACGATGTCATTGCCTCGCTTGTTGAGGAAACCGAGCCGGTCGTCGAAGAAACCACCCCCGTCGTTGAGACCAGGAAGGTCAAGACGGTGGCCGTGGCCACGGCGGACGATGTGGCGACCGCACGGGTCGCAGCAGCCTATGCCGAACCCGCTTCGGTCGACCCCGTCAACACGGCATCGGTGCCGTCCGGCTGGGCGGTCCAGGTCGCCTCTTCGCCAAAACAATCCGAAGCCCAGGCTCTCCTGGACGAGACGAGCAAGCAGGCGCCTTCGATCCTCGCCGATGCCACAGGTTTCACCGTCGCCTTCGAAAAGGACGGTGTCACCTACTACCGCGCCCGGTTCGGCTTTGGTTCGAAGACTGCCGCCTGGAAAGCCTGCAACGCCCTGAAGAAAAAGAAAATCGAGTGCTACGCCGTCCAGCAGTAGACGGCGTCGAAAACATCTCCCGGAAAAATTCTGCGTCGAAGGAGACTAGTTGTGATCGGAGAGCAAGACGTCCTTGGCTTCATTGATCCGCGCCGCCAGAAAAGACGTGCCGCCGATATCGGGGTGCAGGCGCTGCATCAGGCGGCGGTGCGCCTTGCGGACATCCGCCGCGGCGGCCCCCGCTTCAAGACCAAGGATCTTGTAGGCCTCCTCCTTAGTCATGGCGCCCGAACCTGGCGAAACACCCAGCCCTTCGCCACCATTCGCCTCAGCGTCTTTGCGCCAGATGGGAAATCTGCCGTCAAGATACGTCTCTAGCAGCTGGCGGCTCTCCGGGTCGCCGGGGAGTTCGCGATAAAGCTGCTGCAATTCCGCAAGGCTCATGGTGCCGAGCATCTTGCCTTCATGCCGGCCGGCAAGCACCAGCCCCTCCAGACTGCCGGTATCGTGATCAAGCTCCATCTCAAGTGCCGCGGTACGCACCGTCGAATGCTTGCCCGGCTCCAGTTTCGCCGTCGGCCGCTTCATCCGCATGGAGCCATACCAGGCGAGCGCCGCCGACAGGATCAAGCCGCCGATGCCTTCGCGTCCGACCAGGAGCACGGCGACGCCGATCAGCGCCAACAGGACGGGCCCAAGCGTCCTCATTCCGCTGGCGAGTTTGGCAGGGTCGGCGCGGAGAAAGACCGTGACCACGCCGAGCAGCACCAAAAGCAACGCCACGAATGCGATAATCGCGCCCATCATTTCCTGCCGCCCCGCAGATGCTCGATCATCAGCCGGTCTTCCGCCCTGCCCCTGGCCTCCAGTGCCTTCAGCCCGCCGGTCGCAAACACGGCGACCGCCGAGAGCAGGCTGGCCAAGGTTGCGCCAGCCCGTCGATCAAATCGGAACCAAGCTCCTTTGGACAGCCGCGCAATTTCCTTGAACGCCTTTTCTGCGCCGGAATCATGGCCCTCCTGAAAGACGAAGACAGGAACGCCGTGCAGGCCCAGGCTGCCGGCCTTTTCCGCCAGATCGTCTATATTTTCTTCCATCGCATCGCCGATATAGACCAACGCGTTGACCTTGGCCGCAGCAGTCTGTTTCAGCGTATGGGCGAGGACCTTGCCGATCTGGGTGTGTCCGCTGCGGCAATCGATCCTCGTCATCAACTGTTTCAGCGCCTCCGTATCGCTGACGAATGCGGATGAGCGGCACTCGCCAAGGCCCCGAAAATAGACCAGTTGAACCTTGAGCGCTCCGGCCTTGCCGACCGCGTCGAACATCTCGCCCTGCAGCGCACAGGCGAGATCCCAGGTCGGCTGACGGCTCATCGTCGCGTCGAGTGACAGAATGAGCCTGCCAGAACCGGTCGCGGATGCTGCGAGCGTTTTTGCCTGACGGATAAAGGCGTCGATCTCGCCGGTGCTCGATTGGGGCTCGACCGGCGCAGGATTGGCCTTGGCGGGCACGGGCTGCTTCTTGTCGCTCATGACATTCAAGATGTGGCGTTGTCGCACAGCTTGCAAGCCCAGATGAGGCGACCTGGAGGGCCAGCGGCAGCTTTGAATTTGGGCCTTCCTAGAGAAGGCCGAGATCGGCAAGCTCGCGCCTGAGTTTCGGCGGCATCTCGACCAGCCCCGCTTTGCCCTTACCGAGATCGGCCGGTGCGTCCGACGGTTTCAGGTAGCGCCAGCCTTGAAAGGCCCGGCGCGGCTGCCAGTCGGTGCGCACGACCACAGGATCGAGCATCAGGTGACAGCGGCCAATGCCGTCATCATCGGTGAAAGGGCGGATTTCGGTGATCAACTGGCGGCACTGCACATTGCCCTTGATCACCCAGTAGAGGGAACCGCCATCGGTGACCTCGGCGCCGCGCGTCGGCATCATGCGTGTGGTGTGGTAATGCTCGGCCGGCTCGCCGGCGCGCCGCCGTTCGTCGAGGCGGAAGGCGATCCACTCTTCGAGATCTTCGACGCTGTCGCAGCCGACACAGAGCTTTATGATATTGAGAGACATGGATTAAGGTTTAGTCCTGCGCGCGAAGGCGTCAACGGCCTGGTCGACTTTCTCCACAGTGCCAATCCATGGTGCAAGGTTGGCTCAGCACTCCACGATATTGACGGCCAGTCCGCCGAGGCTGGTTTCCTTGTATTTCTCGTTCATGTCGAGGCCGGTCTGGCGCATGGTCTCGATCGCGGCATCAAGCGGCACGAAATGAACGCCGTCGCCCTTGATGGCCAGCGACGCGGCAGTCACCGCCTTGACGGCACCGAGCGCATTGCGCTCGATGCAAGGCACCTGCACCAGTCCGCCAACCGGATCGCAGGTCATGCCGAGATGATGTTCGAGCGCGATCTCGGCGGCGTTCTCGACCTGCTCCGGCGTGCCGCCCATGACGGCGCACAGCCCCGCCGCCGCCATCGCCGAGGCCGAACCGACCTCGCCCTGGCAGCCGACTTCGGCGCCTGAGATCGAAGCGTTGGTCTTGATGATGCCGCCGATCGCCGCCGCGGTCAGCAGGAAATCGCGGATACTTGGTTGGTCGGCCTCGGGATGGAAATGCAGCCAGTAGCGCAGCACCGCGGGCAGCGTGCCTGCAGCACCATTGGTCGGCGCGGTGACGACGCGCCCGCCGGCGGCGTTCTCCTCGTTCACCGCCATGGCATAGATCGACAGCCAGTCATTCGCGAGCAGCGGGTTGGGCCGGTTCTGCCGCCACTGCTCTTGCAGCTTGTCATGCAATTGCCGCGCGCGTCGGCGCACCTTCAGTCCGCCCGGCATGATGCCGTCCTGCGACAGGCCGCGTTCGATGCAGCTCTTCATGGCGCTCCAGATGCCGTCAAGACCGGCGTCGAGCTCCTCGCGCGACATCTGCGTCTCTTCGTTGACGCGCTTCATGTCGGCGATGGAAAGGCCGCTTTTCGCCGCCATCGACAGCATCTCGACGGCATTCTTGAAGGGGTATGGAACCTTCTTGCCTTCCGTCGTCACCGAGCCCTTCGCCTTCATACGCTGCAGCTCCTCCTCCGAAACCACGAAGCCGCCGCCGATCGAATAATAGATACGCTTGAGCAGCAGCCGGTCGTCGGCATCATAGGCGGAGAAAGCCATGCCGTTGGCATGGCCGGAAAGCGGCGTCTTGCGATCCAGCACCAGATCCGTTGCCGGGTCGAAGCGGTAGGAGGGATGGCCGGGCGGTGAAATCCGCTTCTCGGCAGCGATGCTGGCGACGATTCCATCCGCCTGATCGGGGTCCACCGTCTGGGGCGTCTGGCCGGCAAGGCCGAGCACGACGGCACGGTCGGAACCATGGCCGATGCCGGTATAGGCGAGCGAGCCGTGCAGGCTGGCGGCGATGCGGTCGACCCGGGCGCCGGCCGGGCGCGGCCAGTCATCTCCCGCGATCTCGTCGAGGAAACGCCGCGCAGCCGTCATCGGTCCCATCGTGTGCGAACTCGATGGTCCAATACCGATCTTGAACAGGTCGAAAACCGAAAGGAACACGCGCCGCTCTCTCCTATTGGAATTTACATATAGGAATTCCTGTGATGTTTCCGCTCTTTCGAAGATCGCGGCGCTGCACCTGCCGACCTTGTTTGCTCCGGCAGCGACATCGTTGCGTTCCGCCATCGAAGCGGCACCACCGCTTGTGGTAAAAGGGTCGCATGGGCGATTCCTTCCATTTGTCGACGGCAGACCTCGTGGCGCTGGCCTTCTTCCTTTTCGTATGGGTGCTGCATACGCTCGCCTCCGACGGAAAGCTGGTCAGCCGCATGTCGCTGACGACGGCGATGAACGTGCAGCGTGAAGCCTGGATGCGGACCATGGCCGAACGCGAGATTCGCATTGTCGACACCGCCATCATGGCAGGTCTTCAACAGGGAACCGCCTTTTTCGCCTCCAGCTCGCTGATTGCGATCGGCGGCTGTTTCGCCCTGCTCGGTGCCTCCGATCAGGTTGTTTCGGTGCTGAGCAACCTGCCGCTCGGCGCGACATCATCCCGCTCCGCCTTTCAGATGAAGGTGTTCGGATTGGTGCTGATCCTGGCCTATTCCTTCTTCAAGTTCGGCTGGGCCTACCGGCTGTTCAACTACTGCTCGATTCTGATCGGCGCGGTGCCGATCCCGCATGGCGAAGCCTCACGCAACCCGGTCAGCGAGACGGCGGTATGGCGGGCGGCGCGCATGAACATGCTGGCCGGAAAACACTTCAATTCCGGCATGCGCGGTGTGTTCTTCTCGATCGGCTATCTCGGCTGGTTCGTCGATCCAAGGGTGTTCGTGCTGTCGACGCTGTTGTTGCTGGCGGTTCTGGTACGTCGCCAGTTCTTCTCGGCGGCGCGGCAAGCCGTGATCGGTCAGCCGCCCGAGCCGACACCCGGTCCGGGGAAAAGCCGATCGATGCGGCCCGACAGCCAATAGGTGACGAGCCCTATCCATTCACGGACCGCCGTGGTGGTGACCTCCAACCCGTTGTAAGGGGGAAGCGTGGCTATGTTTTCCTTACCGGAGGTCATGTAGTCGACCGGCCACGCAACGGTCGGAAAACCTGCTTTGTCGAACAGCGCCGTGGCCCGCGGCATGTGGAAGGCCGAGGTCACCAGCAGCCAGGTCTCGCCCGGTTTCGGCGTCACCAATTCCCTGGTGAAGATTGCGTTCTCGTAGGTGTTGCGGGATTTGTTCTCGAGGACCAGCCGATCGGCCGTCACGCCAAGCGCAGTGAGCAGGCGCGGGCCTGTGTCCGCATCGCCCTCACCTGCGGTCATCATCTCAACGGTGCCGCCGGAGATGACGATTTTCGCAGTCGGAAAACGCCGTGCCAGTACGGCCGCCTCGACGATCCGGTCGCCAGCGCCATTGATTTCATAGCCGCCACGCACGGCATTGATGGGGCTCTCCAGACCGCCGCCCAGCACAATGATACCATCAACCTTTTCCGGCAGCGGCGGCTTGGGGAAGCGATCTTCCAGCGGACTGATCATTATTGCGCCGAGCTCCGTCCATTTCGAAAGCGCAAGAATGAGAACGGCAAGGACGGTGCCGGCGGTGGTCCATCGTCGCCGTCCGAACATCGCCGCCACCAGCCCCGCCAGCAACAGGAAGATTGCAAAATTCAACGGCTGGACAAAGAACCAGAGCAATTTGGAAAGATAGAAGAACATCCCTCACCCCCACATCGGCCCAAATCGGAATCGATTCTCGGAAAGCACGATGCGCAGATTCAACGTGCTAGAGCGTACTTTGTGCGTCCAAGTGGACGCACGTCGCTCTAATGCATACCGCTCCATAAGCACGTGGCGCTTTTAGAGTAACGACATGCATAAACCAGGACCAAAGCGCCCCGCATCATTCAAATGCGATGCCTAAGGGACGACACTACCACCACTTTTCCGGCTGGAACGTACCCGCCGCCTGTTCGATGACGTGGGCGGTCTGGAACAAGGTTTCCTCATCGAAGGGCCGGCCGATGAGCTGCAGGCCGAGCGGCAGGCCCTTGGCGTCAAGCCCTGCGGGCACGGCGATGCCCGGCAGTCCGGCCATGTTCACCGTCACCGTAAAGATGTCATTGAGGTACATTTTGACTGGGTCGGCGGCCATGTCCTCGTCGGCGATGCCAAAAGCCGCCGACGGCGTCGCCGGCGTCAGGATGACGTCGACGCCCGCCGCGAATGCATTTTCGAAATCCCGCTTGATGAGGTTCCGCACCTTCTGCGCCTGCAGATAGTAGGCATCGTAGTAGCCGGCGGAGAGCACATAAGTGCCGATCATGATGCGGCGCTTGACCTCGCGGCCGAGGCCGGCGGCGCGGGTCCTCTCGTACATGTCGACGATGTCCTTGCCCGGCACCCGCAACCCGTAGCGGACGCCGTCATAGCGGGCGAGGTTCGACGAGGCTTCGGCAGGCGCAACGATGTAATAGGCCGGCAGCGCATATTTCGTATGCGGGAGCGAAATGTCGACGATCTCGGCGCCGGCATCTTTCAGCCAGGCAATACCCTTCTGCCACAGCGCCTCGATCTCCTCGGGCATGCCGTCGACGCGGTATTCCCTGGGGATGCCGATCTTCATGCCCTTGATCGGCTTGCCGATCGCCGCCTCGTAATCCGGCACCGGCCGGTCGACCGAGGTGGTGTCCATCGGATCGACCGAGGCCATGGATTTCAAGAGGATCGCGGCATCACGCACATCGCGGGCGATCGGTCCGGCCTGGTCGAGCGACGAAGCGAAGGCGACGATGCCCCAGCGCGAGCAGCGGCCGTAGGTCGGCTTGATGCCGACCGTGCCGGTGAAGGCGGCGGGCTGGCGGATCGAGCCGCCGGTGTCCGTGGCCGTGGCGCCGGCACATAGAAACGCGGAGACAGCCGAGGCCGAGCCGCCTGACGAACCGCCCGGCACCAGCTGGGCGTTGTCCAGCGTGCGCGCGGTCCTGGTGCCGCCGGCCGAGACGAAACCGCCATCGCCCTGATGCGTGGTCGGCATCACCACCGTATCGAGCCGCGAACGCCGCCACGGATTGACCACGGGGCCGTAATAGGAGGTCTCGTTGGACGAGCCCATGGCGAACTCGTCCATGTTGAGCTTGCCGAGCATCACGGCGCCGTCGGCCCACAGATTGGCGGTGACGGTCGATTCGTAGTGCGGCTTGAACCCATCCAGCACATGGCTGCAGGCCTGGGTGTGAATGCCTTCGGTGCCGAACAGGTCCTTGATCCCGAGCGGAATGCCTTCGAGCGACCCGCCCTCGCCCTTCGCCAGCTTCGCGTCCGAGGCCTTGGCCATGTCGCGCGCCTTGTCGTCGGTGACCACGACATAGGCGTTGAGCGCCGGATTGGCCCGCTCGATCGCATAGAGATAGGCTTCGGTGATCTCGGTTGCGGTGATTTCCTTGGCGCGCAGCTTGGCGCGGGCCTGCGAAATCGTCAGGTGGGTCAGGTCGCTCATCAGGCAAGGCTCTTTTCGTAAAACACCGACCACTCGGAATGGGGATAGTCCAGCACCGGGCCGCAGCGCGAGAATCCGGCGCGTTCATAAACGGTCCACGCAGCCGGATGGCGGTCGCCCGTTTCCAGCACCAGACGCTTCAGCCCTTCATTGCGCGCCAACGCCTCGATCCGCTCGACGATCTTGGCGCCGATCTTCTGTCCACGATGCGACGGCCGCGTGTACATGCGCTTGATCTCGCCGACAGCGGCATCGTGGCGCTTCAGTGCGCCGCAGCCGATGGCAAGGCTGCTGTCACGGGCGATGAAGACAGTCGTGTCGTTGTCGGCCATCTGCTCGACGGTCATGTGGTAGCAGTGCTCCGGCGGTGTCAGTTCGAGCAGCGTGGCGTTGAGTTCCTCGACCAACCCGCGCACATCGTCCTGCAGCGGCGTCTCGATGGCGATATCGATTGCCATCGGCCCGCTACTCCACGACCTTCGGCACCAGGAAGAAATTCTCTTCGGTAGCCGGCGCGTTGGCGACGATGTCGGCCGCCTTGCTGCCGTCGGTGACGACGTCCTGGCGCTTCTTCATCTCCATCGGGGTCACCGAAGTCATCGGCTCGACGCCGGACACGTCGACCTCGTTTAGCTGCTCGACAAAGCCCAGAATGGCGTTCAACTCGCCGGTCATGCGCTCGGCATCCTCCTCGCTCACCGCAATGCGGGCGAGACGCGCGACGCGCTTCACAGTCAGAAGATCAACGGACATATTTGTTTGTGCCTCGGGAAAACCAGTCCGCGCTATAGCGGCGCGGCGCGTGCCGCGCAACATGCATCGTGCCGAGAACCGGGACCGTAAGGTCTATGGCAGGGCCACGCCGTCGCAGAGGAAATAGCTGCCGCTGTTGCTGCCCCCTTCGCTTTCGTCTTCCGCAGATCGGACCGAAACCAGATCGATCTGCTTCGCGTTCATTTGCGTTACGGAGAGAACGTCCGGAAAGACGTGGCCGGGCTCCTGGCATATGGCTGTCACCGCCCAGCTCGGCGAGAGCGTCGCCTTGGTGATC
Organism: Mesorhizobium mediterraneum; assembly: GCF_002284565.1. Taxonomy (GTDB): domain Bacteria; phylum Pseudomonadota; class Alphaproteobacteria; order Rhizobiales; family Rhizobiaceae; genus Mesorhizobium; species Mesorhizobium mediterraneum. The sequence goes on from NZ_NPKI01000017.1 coordinate 178,324, forward strand.
TGAAGGAACTCGCAATCGTATTCGACGCTTTGCAGGCCACGCGCCGAGAGCACAATGTTGCCAGCGTCGATCAGCGACTGCAGTGTGTCCTTCCTGGCCTGCGCACAAAGATCCTCGGACTGGAGATAGACGCCTTCGATGAAGTCCTCCGCGGCGGACGCCGGGGAAGCCACAGAAACAGAAATGAAAAGAAAGCCCCTCAAAACCATGTTTTCACTCCATTTTGACGCCTTATACCTAGCGTCTTCCTACAAGCTAATCGTCTCGCCGATCTTCGGCAATGCCACTTTCACGTCCGATCCATCCATCCCCGCCACGAACTTTTCGGCAGTCTGATCGATGATCGGGAACGTGCCGAAGTGACTGGGGATGACAGTCTCGAACTGAAAGAAGCGCCGGCAGGCAAGGGCTGCTACCGCGCCACCCATGGTGAAGCGGTCACCGACCGGCACGATCCCGATCTTCGGCTCGTGCAACTCGTTGATCAGCGCCATGTCCGAAAAGATGTCGGTGTCGCCCATGTGATAGAGCGTCTTGTCTTCCGGGAAATGCAGAACGAGCCCGCCCGGATTGCCGAGGTAGGTGTTCTGGCCATTGTCGCGTGGAAACGACGATGAATGGAGCGCCTGGACGAAGGTGGTGGTGAAACCGCCGCAATCCACGGTGCCGCCGATATTGCCGGGATTGATCTTCTTGTCGCTGGCGCCCTGGCCGACCAGATACATGCAAAGCTCGAAATTGGCGACCAGCATGGCGCCGCTTTTCCCAAGCACTTCCAGCGCACCGCTGATGTGGTCGCTATGGCCGTGGGTCAAAAGGACATGCGTGACCCCTTCCGCCGGTCCTTCCCAGCCGCCCGTCCATGACGGATTGCCGACCAGATAGGGATCGATGAGGATTTTCGCGTCGGCGGTTTCGACGCAAAATGCGGAATGTCCGTACCAGGTCAGTTTCATGAATGCTTTCCTCGATTTTTGCTTCGGCAAAGGATAGAACGCCGGCACTAAAATTAAAGTCCCACAGCGTCCTTTGCGACGTGTAATCCAAGGAAAGCCGTTGAGCATCATCACCATCGAAGAGTTGCCGGCGCGGCTCAGCGGCGGCAAGACGCTGGCCGGGCTCGACCTCGGCGACAAGACCATTGGCGTGGCGGTTTCCGACCGGGGCTTTGCCTTCGCCCATCCGCGCCCCGTCATCATGCGCAGGAAATTCTCGCTGGATGCAGCTGTGCTGCTCGCCTTGCTGCAGAAAGAGAATGTCGGCGCCGTGGTGCTCGGCCTGCCGATCAACATGGACGGGTCAGAAGGTCCGCGTGCCCAGAAATCCCGCGCCTTCGCCCGCAACATGGCTGGTATGACCGACCTGCCCTTCGTTTTATGGGACGAGCGACTGTCGACGGTGGCGGCTGAGCGGACATTGATCGAGATGGATTTTTCGCGCCGCAAACGCGCCGGCAAGATCGATTCGGCCGCGGCAGCGTTTATCCTGCAGGGCGTTCTCGACCGGCTTCAGGCGCTCGGCGTCGATGCCTGGTCGAAATAACGGTCGCGCATTATCCTGATCCAGCCACCGATCACCCGGCGGCGGCGAAACGCCCAAAACGCCATCAGCAGCAGACTGTCGAGGATGCAGGCCTTTGCCACCATGCCAGGAATGAGCGCCGGATCAATGCCAAGCATTTCCCCATAGAGCTGGAAAACCAGGTCATGCAATTGGCGGCTCAGCATGACATAGCCGAAATTGATGTCGTTGAGCGACAGGAAGAACCAGCCCCAGAACAGAGCGAGCGGTGCCGCCCATAGCGCGAACAAGGTGCGCATCAGCGGCCATCCCTCAAGTTCGTGTCCGGCCTCAAGTTTGTGTCCGGCCGGCCGGAAATGCGCGAAAGCGCCGAGTTGTGCGCCGCCGCCTTCGCCATCACATGCGCTGCGGCACGGATTTCGCCGGTGCCCGGATCCGCTGCGGCAAAAGCCGACCGCCGCTCTGCGAGCATGGCGACATAGGAAGCCAGCAATGCCGCCAGCTGCACCGCGACGACCATGAACAGCCCGTTGATGCCTTGCGCGGCGCCGCCGACCACGATCAGCGACAGCACGCCGGAAGCGGAGATGAAGGCGACCCGCACAACGCTGTCGGTGGCGTCCGGATTTGTCGGGACGCTGAATAGAGACTCGACAAAAGCCCAGCAGAACAGCACCGCGACGACAAGCAGCGCCACGGCAAGCGGCGCCACCACGATGGCATTTTCGAGGTCGACGAAGCGGGTGTCCTGGACGGCAACGCCGAGCACGCCAAGCGCTGCAGCAACACCGCGATTTCCGTCGATGCAGATGAACGCCAGCAGGGCGAAAACGACCGCCCAGTGCAAGGCCAGAAAGGAGCTCAATATGTGCCGCATGGCGTTCCTGCTTCAGTAAACAGGACAGTGGGCTTTGCGGCTTGCGACCGCAATGGAAACCATTTGTTAAGGTTAACGGCTTTCCACAGAGCGGCGATCGACGAGGAAAATCCGTCCCCGAAGCCTTCTCAGGTGACCGGCGGATAGAGCGTGTCGATGATCATGCGCGCGTCATGGCGCGAATCGAGCATGCCATAGGTGTTGCGCCACTGGCCGGCGAGGCGCGTCTCGACGAAGGCGTCGGCGATCCGCCCTGCCCCCAGCCTGCGAAGCTCCGCCGCTGCCGCCGACAGTGCCAGTTGTTCGGTGAGCAGACGAGCCGAGCCCTCATCGGTTGCCGCGACCTGCATTGCCGCCTTGAGCACACCGACGGTGCCGCGTCCGCCGGCGCCGAGATCGCGGTCGATGCCGGCCAGCACCTCCTCGAACAGGCCGGGCGCACGCCCCAGCACGCGCAGCACGTCGAGCGCCATGACGTTGCCGGACCCCTCCCAGATCGCGTTGACCGGAGCTTCGCGATAGTAGCGGGCGAGCGGCCCCTCCTCGACATAGCCGTTGCCGCCGAGGCACTCCATCGCTTCATAGAGCAGCGGCGGCGCGATCTTGCAAACCCAGTATTTGACGACCGGCGTCATGGCGCGCGCGAAGGCCGCCTCGCCACGGTCGCCGGCCGCCTCGTCGAAGGAGCGCGCCAGCCGGAACGACAGTGCGGTGGCGGCAGCAACGTCGAGCGCCATGTCGGCCAGCACGCGCTGCATCAGCGGCTGCTCGATCAGATTGGTCCCAAACACCTGGCGGTGACGGGCGTGGTGGACGGCCTCGGCCAGCCCGGCACGCATGATCGCCGACGAGGCGATCGCGCAGTCGAGCCGGGTCAGCGTCACCATGTCCATGATCGTCTTCACACCCGCCCCGGGCTCGCCGATCATCTCGCCGATGGCGTTGACGAACTCCACTTCCGACGAGGCGTTGGAGCGGTTGCCGAGCTTGTCCTTCAGCCGCTGGAAGCGGAAGCCGTTGCCCGAACCATCGCCGAGAATACGAGGAACGAGGAAGCACGAAAGCCCTTCCGGCGCCTGTCCAAGTACCAGGAATGCATCCGACATCGGCGCCGACATGAACCATTTGTGGCCGGTCAGCCGATAGAAGCCGCTGCCGGCGCGCTCGGCCCGGGTGACGTTGGCGCGGACGTCGGTGCCGCCTTGCTTCTCGGTCATGCCCATGCCGAGCGTCAGCCCGGCCTTTTCGACCGGCGGCTTCTGGCTCTGGTCGTATTTGCGTGTCGTCACGCGCGGCGCCCATTCGCGAAACAGCTTCGGGCTTGCCATCAGCGCTGCCAGCGATGCGCTGGTCATGGTGATGGGACAGAGATGCCCGGTTTCGAGCTCGGCCGTCAGGTAGAAACGGGCGGCGCGCACCTGATGACGGCGGCCGATCTCGGCGTCGCCATTTTCCCATACCGACGAATGCAGCCCGTTCGCCACCGACCGGCGCATCAGCGCATGATAGGCTGGATGGAACTCGACCAGGTCGATGCGCCGGCCCTGCCGGTCATGGGTTCTGAGCTTCGGCGTCTCGACATTGGCGAGGCGGGCCAGCTCCTGCGCCTCCTGCGTCAGCACGAAACGGCCGAGCCCATCGAGATCCTTGCGCACCGGATCGGAAAAACGCTCGGCAAGCTGGATCAGCAACGGATCGCCCCGCCAGGCGTTGCCGCCTGCCAGCGGCGGCGGCTGGTTCGTCACGTCGTCGGTCACGCCCAATCCTTCTATCGGCAGAAAGGCCTTATCATCACAAGGCCACGAATCCGAAGCCATCAGCTAGATATAGCCCAAGCCGCGCAACGCGCGCGACGAAAATACCGGGGAGAAAGGCCGCAATCCAAAGCTGGTGCTTGCAGCCAAAGGTCCTCCACCCTATAGCAGCGCCTTGAGATGACCGACGCTTCGTCCCTGCCACTCTATCCCCACCGCCATCTTCTGGGCATCCGCGATCTTTCCCCCGCCGACATCGAGCTTTTGCTGGACCGGGCGGACCGAGCGGTCGCGATCTCGCGGCAGTCGGAGAAGAAGACCTCGACGCTGCGCGGCCGCACCCAGATCAACCTTTTCTACGAAGCGTCGACCCGCACGCAATCATCGTTCGAGCTGGCGGGAAAACGGCTCGGCGCCGACGTCATGAACATGTCGGTGGCCAGTTCTTCGGTGAAGAAGGGCGAGACGCTGATCGACACGGCGATGACGCTGAATGCCATGCGCCCAGACATACTGATCATCCGCCACCAGTCGGCCGGGGCTGCGGCGCTGCTGGCGCAAAAGGTCGGCTGCTCGGTGATCAATGCCGGCGACGGCGCCCATGAGCATCCGACGCAGGCGCTGCTCGACGCGCTGACCATCCGCCGCGCCAGGGGTCCGCTGTCGAAGCTGATCGTGGCGATCTGCGGCGATATCCTGCATTCGCGCGTGGCGCGCTCCAACATCATGCTGCTCAACGCGCTCGGCGCCCAGGTCCGCGTCGTGGCGCCGTCGACGCTTCTGCCCGCCGGCATCGAGAAAATGGGCGTGATCGTCACTCGTTCGATGGCCGAAGGGCTCAAGGACGCGGATGTGGTGATGATGCTGCGCCTGCAGCGCGAGCGGATGGAAGGCGCCTTCGTGCCTTCGGTGCGGGAATATTTCCGCTATTTCGGCCTCGATGCCGAGAAGCTGAAGGCGGCCAAGGACGGCGCTCTGGTCATGCATCCCGGCCCCATGAACCGCGGCGTCGAGATCGCCTCGGAAATCGCCGACGGTCCGCAGAGCGTCATCCAGGAACAGGTGGAGATGGGCGTTGCCGTGCGCATGGCGGTGATGGAAGCGCTGCTCGATCCTCGCCGCAATCGCGAGGTTGCATGATGAGCACGACGGTCTTCAGCCAGGCCCGCATCGTCGACCCATCGCGCGGCATCGATGAGGTCGGCACGGTCATTGTCGAAGGCCGCAAGATCGTCGCTGCCGGCAAGGCCGCCTTGAACCAGGGCGCTCCGCAAGACGCTACGGTCATCGACTGCGCCGGCAAGGCTGTTATCCCCGGCCTGATCGATGCGTGCGTCTTCATCGGCGAGCCCGGCGGCGAGCACCGCGAAACCATCGCCTCGGCCAGCGTCGCTGCGGCCGCCGGCGGCGTCACTTCCATCGTCATGATGCCCGACACCGACCCAGTGATCGACAATGTCGCGCTGGTCGAATTCGTGCTGCGTACCGCCAAGGACACGGCCATCGTCAACATTTTTCCGGCTGCGGCGATCACCAAGGGCCTCGAAGGCCGCGAGATGACCGAATTCGGCCTGCTGCGCGAGGCCGGCGCGGTCGCCTTCACCGACGGACGGCACACCATATCAAGCGCGCTGGTGATGCGCCGCGCGCTGACTTACGCGCGCGATTTCGGCGGCGTGATCGCCCATGAAACCCAAGACGCCGACCTCGCTTCGTCCGGCGTCATGAATGAAGGCCTCTATGCCAGCTGGCTCGGCCTTGCCGGCATCCCGCGCGAGGCCGAGTCCATTCCGCTGGAGCGCGATCTGGCGTTGGCGCGGCTGACCGGCGGCGCCTATCACGCGGCCAAGATTTCGACGGCGATGGCGGCAAACGCGGTAACGCGGGCGAAAGCCGACGGCGCGAATGTCACATCAGGCGTCTCAATCCACAACCTGTCGCTCAACGAGAACGATGTCGGCGAATACCGCACCTTCTTCCGGCTGACGCCGCCGCTGCGCGCCGAGGAAGACCGGCTGGCGATGATCGAGGCGGTCAAGGACGGCACGATCGACCTCATCGTCTCCTCGCATGACCCGCAGGACGTCGATACCAAGCGCCTGCCCTTTGCCGATGCCGCGGCCGGCGCCATCGGGCTCGAAACGCTGCTGGGCGCGGCGCTGCGGCTCTATCACAATGGCGACGTGACACTACTTAGATTGATTGAGACCTTGTCCACCGCGCCGGCAAGGCTGTTCGGCCTGCCCGGCGGCACGCTGAAGCCGGGCACTGTCGCCGATCTTGCGCTGATCGATCTCGACGAACCGTGGATCGTCAGCGAAAGCGGAATCCGTTCACGCTCGAAAAACACCTGTTTCGAAGGCGCGCGGCTGCAGGGCAAGGTCTTGCAAACAATGGTGGCGGGCCGCACAGTGTTTTCAGCCTAGGGAGTGTCGATATTCAGGTGATGCCGGCCTGCGAACGGCGGTTTTCTGCGCTTCCGGTACTCACGTACCCAAAAGTACGCTGCGTTCCGGTTCTCGGAAACCACCATTCTCGACTCGGCCTGACCTGAATCTCGACACTCCCTAAAGCCGGCAGTTGGAGTTCAGGGGGAACAATGGCTTACGACATCGTCTTGGCGCTGGTGTTCGGCTATCTGCTTGGCTCGATCCCTTTCGGGCTTCTGATCACCCGCGCCGCCGGCCTTGGCGACGTCCGCAACATCGGCTCCGGCAATATCGGCGCTACCAATGTGCTGCGCACCGGCAACAAGGGCCTGGCCGCCGCCACGCTGTTGCTCGACGCGCTGAAAGGCACGGCGGCTGTGCTGATCGCCGGTCACTTTGCACCGGAGCTCGGGCCTTGGGCCGGCCTTGGCGCCTTTCTCGGCCATCTCTTTCCGGTCTGGCTCGGCTTCAAGGGCGGCAAGGGTGTCGCCACCTATCTCGGCGTGCTGATCGCCCTTGCCTGGCAGGTGGCGCTGATCTTCGCCGTCGTCTGGCTGGCCGTTGCTTTCCTATTCCGTTTCTCCTCGCTGGCGGCGCTGACGGCAGCAGTCGTCGTGCCGATCGCGCTCTATGTCCTCAGCACGCCTGAGATTGCCGGGCTGTTCGCGCTGATGAGCCTGATCGTCATCATAAAACACCGGGCCAATATCGCGCGGCTGCTGGCCGGCACCGAGGGCAAGATCGGGACCAAAGAGTGAGCCAGCGCGCCGCCGGGCCGCGGCTCAGCGACAGGCAGCGGTTGAGCTGGCTTCGTTTGATCCGCACGCCGAATGTCGGCCCGGCCACCTTTCGCGACCTGATCAACCGCTTCGGCTCGGCCGAGACGGCGCTCGAGATGCTCCCCGAGCTGATGATTTCGGGCGGCGCCAGAAAGATCGTCCGCATCCCGTCGATTGCCGAGGCCGAGGCGGAGCTGGAAGCAGCCCGCCGGGCCGGCGCCCGCTTCGTCGGGATTGGCGAGGCCGACTATCCGCCGCTGATGAAGAGCATGGACCATCCGCCGCCGCTGCTCGCGGTCAAGGGCGAAGGCGCGGTGTTCCGGCTGCCGGCAATCGCCATCGTCGGCGCCCGCAACGCTTCGCTGGCCGGCATCAAGATGGCGCGAACGCTCGCCGCCGAACTCGGCCGCGACGGCTACGGCATCGTCTCCGGCCTGGCGCGCGGCATCGACACGGCAGCACATCAAGGCAGCCTTGCGTCAGGCACGATCGGTGTGCTGGCCGGCGGCCTCGACCTGCCCTACCCGCCTGAGAATGCCGGACTATGCAACGAGATTGCCGAGCGCGGCGGCGCCATCATTTCGGAGATGCCGTTCGGCTGGCGGCCACGCGCCCAGGATTTTCCGCGCCGCAACCGCCTTGTCGCCGGCGCAGCATTGGGGCTGGTCGTGGTCGAGGCGGCGCACCGCTCCGGCTCGCTGATCAGCGCCAGGCTTGCCGGCGAGATGGGCCGGCTGGTCTTCGCCGTCCCCGGCTCGCCGCTCGATCCGCGTGCCGCCGGCACCAACGCCTTGCTCAAGGACGGCGCCACCCTGGTCACCGAGGCATCGGACGTTACCAGTGCGATCGCGCCGCTGGTCGGCGCACCGGCACCAAGGACGGCGCCGCTTGGCGAGCCGCCCGACTTTTCGGCAACGCCACCGCCCGGCGAGGACGACCGCGCCCGCGTCATCGAAGCCCTCGGCCCGACGCCGGTGGCGATCGACGAGATCATCCGCCACACCGGCCTGCATCCCGCTCAGGTTTTCATGGTGCTGCTGGAACTCGACCTCGCCGGCCGCCTGGAGCGCCACGCCGGCGGGAACGTGTCGCTGGTTTTTGGGGATATTTAGCAGGGTCGGTAGCCGGAAGCATCGCGTGATTGCGAGAAAATGTTCTCGCATGGCCTCGCATTTTCTCGCACGTTCCGGCGCTGTTCCAGACGCTAAAGCGCTAACTTACTGATTTCTCGCACGAAACAATGGTGAGCGCGCAGGGATTCGAACCCTGGACCTACTGATTAAAAGTCAGTTGCTCTACCGGCTGAGCTACGCGCTCCCGCGGGCTCAGAATGCCGCCCTCGAAATTGCGCGGAACATAGGGAGAGTGCCTCGACCGGTCAACCGGAAAAAGAGGGCGCGCAAGTCGGGCTTTTCCACGCACTTGCAGCGCCTCGCACATCGCGTCAGCAAAGGGCGGAACGGCCTTTGACAGACAAGCCCAATACCGGCTTTTCGTCGAGGCCGAGCAGGAGAGAGAACGTTACAGATCAGCAGCTTGCTACTTTGACGGAACAATTGCGCAGCCTGCCCGTTTTTGTCGCTACAAGGGACGACGCTTTCAAGGAGAAGATCATGAACAGGATCATGTCGGGCCTGCTGGCGACCGCGTTGTCAGCGTCATTCGCTGTAGCGGAGATCGTGCCCGTCAACGCCCAGCCCACCTACGTGCCGCTTGGTCAGAACGTTTCGTCGGATGTCCAGACTGTCGACCACAGGCGGTGGAGGCGTAGTTTCAACCGCGATCGCGATTTTTCCCGCCGCGATTTTCGTCGTGGTTTCGCGCGTGACGACGGCAGGTATTGGCGCGGCCATCGCGGTTATCGCTATTATCGTCGCGGCTATCGCCGTCACGGCGACTTCTGGTTCCCGTTGGCTGCCTTTGCGACCGGCGCGCTGATCACCGGTGCGATCGTCAACCAGAACCGCCGCGTCTATCGAGGCGATTCGCACGTGGAGTGGTGCTACAGCCGCTACAGATCTTACCGGGCATATGACAACACGTACCAGCCTTACTATGGCCCGCGCCGGCAGTGCATCTCGCCCTATTGATAAAGCTCGGGCGGAGCTGAGTAAGAGTTATTGAAGAGCCTGCGCCGGCAACGGCGCGGGCTTCCGTGGTGACATCTTGCTCGAAGAACTTATTGCACGCTCAGCGTCCTGCGCACAGCATCGCGCCAGCCCGCCAGCTTGGCGGAACGGGCGGACGCATTCATCTCCGGCTTGAACCGCCGCTCGAGCGCCCAGCTCTTGGCGAAGTCTCTCGCCTTCGGCCAGACGCCCGCCTTAGAGCCGGCCAGCCATGCCGCGCCGAGCGCCGTCGTCTCCAGGATCGTCGGGCGGTCTACCGGCGCATCGAGGATGTCGGCAAGCCGCTGCATGGTCCAGTCCGAGGCCACCATGCCACCATCGACCCTGAGAACGGTCTTTACTGACGCGCCCTTCCAGTCCTTGCGCATCGCGTCGAGCAGGTCGCGGGTCTGGAAAGCCACAGATTCCAGTGCGGCGCGGGCAAATTCCGCCGGGCCCGAATTGCGGGTCAGCCCGAAGATGGCGCCGCGCGCTTCGGCATCCCAGTGCGGCGCGCCAAGCCCGACAAAAGCCGGCACCAGATAGACTTCCTGCGTCGGGTCGGCGCCCGCCGCCAGCATGCCGCTCTGCTCCGCCTTGCCGATCACCTTGATGCCGTCGCGCAGCCACTGCACGGCTGCACCGGCGATGAAGATCGACCCTTCCAGAGCATAAGTGGTCTTTCCGTTCAGCCTGTAGGCAATGGTCGTCAACAACCGGTTCTTCGAGCGCACCAGATCGCTTCCGGTGTTGAGCAGCGCGAAGCACCCCGTGCCATAGGTGGATTTCATCATGCCCGGCTCGAAACAGGCCTGGCCGATGGCCGCTGCGTGCTGATCGCCAGCCACGCCGAGGATTTTTATCTCTGCGCCGAACAGGCTTTCCTCTGTGATTCCATAGTCGTCAGCGCAATCCTTCACCTGCGGCAGCATTTTTGCCGGTATGCCGAGAATCGCCAGAAGCTCGTCGTCCCAGGTATTCTTTTCGATGTTGTAGACCAGCGTGCGCGAGGCATTGGTGGCGTCGGTGGCGTGAACCTTGCCGCCGGTCAGCCGCCAGATCAGAAAGCTGTCGATCGTGCCGGCCAGCAATTCGCCCTTCTCGGCACGTTTTCTGGCACCCTTCACCTTGTCCAGCATCCAGGCGATCTTGGTGCCGGAGAAGTAGGGATCGAGCAGCAAGCCGGTCTTTCTGGTGAACTTCTTCTCCAGCCCCTGCTTCTTCAATTTCTGGCACAGCGGCGCGGTGCGGCGATCCTGCCAGACAATCGCGTTGTGGATCGGCTTGCCGGTCGCCCTGTCCCAGATGACGACGGTCTCGCGCTGGTTGGTGATGCCGATCGCCGCGACATCCGACGCATGGCGGCCGGCGCTCTTCAGCGCAGCCTTCACCGTCGCCACGACGCTCGACCAGATCTCCTCGGGATCATGCTCGACCCAGCCGGAGGCCGGATAATGCTGGGTGAATTCCTTCTGCCCGCTGCCCACCATCTTCATCTCACGGTCGAACAGGATCGCCCGGCTCGATGTCGTTCCCTGGTCGATTGCAAGGATAAAGCTGTTCATTTCCATTCCCCTCGGCGCAAACAGGGGAGACGGCAAGATGCCGCCTCCCCCGATTGTCGCGATGCGGGCGCGAACGCCCGGATCGATGCTCAGTTGCTCCAGCTCTTGACCAGCTCGTCGTAGTTGATGGTCTGCGCCTTATCCTTCTCCGGCTCGATCTTCAGCTGCGGCGCGAGATTGCCCTTGGCGACGGCATCGGCGTTCCACTCTTCGAGGGTCTTTTCCTCGGCGAGTTTCGGTCCGATGTCGCCCTGCACGCCGGCGCGCTCAAGGCGCTCAAGCACCTTTTCCTGCTCGGCGCAGAGCGAGTCCATCGCCTCCTGCGGGGTTTTGGCACCCGACGAAGCATCGCCGATCGCCTGCCACCAGAGCTGTGCCAGCTTCGGATAGTCAGGAACGTTCGTACCCGTCGGCGACCACTGGACGCGGGCCGGCGAGCGGTAGAACTCGATCAGGCCGCCGAGCTTCGGGGCGCGGTCCGTGAAGCTCTTGTGCTGGATCGTGCTCTCGCGGATCAGCGTCAGGCCAACGTGGCTTTTCTTCACGTCGACTGTCTTCGAGGTGACGAACTGCGCGTAGAGCCAGGCTGCCTTGGCGCGATCGTCAGGCGTCGACTTGAGAAGCGTCCAGGAACCCACGTCCTGGTAGCCGAGCTTCATGCCGTCCTTCCAGTAGACGCCGTGCGGCGACGGAGCGAAGCGCCATTTCGGCGTACCGTCCTCGTTCACGACGGGAAGGCCGTCCTTCACCATGTCGGCGGTGAAGGCCGTGTACATGAACATCTGCTGGGCAATTTCGCCCTGCGCCGGTACCGGTCCGGATTCCGAGAAGGTCATGCCCTGGGCCGCGGCCGGAGCGTAGGCCTTCATCCAGTCGAGATATTTCTGGATGGCATAGACCGACGCCGGACCGTTGGTGTCGCCGCCCCGAGCCACGCAGGAGCCGACAGGCCGCGACTTCTCGTCGACCTTGATGCCCCATTCGTCGACCGGAAGACCGTTCGGCAGTCCCTTGTCGCCATTGCCGGCCATCGAAAGCCAGGCATCGGTGAAGCGCCAGCCGAGCGAAGGATCCTTCTTGCCGTAGTCCATGTGGCCGTAGACCTTCTTGCCGTCGATCTCGCGCCCGGTGAAGAATTCGGCGATATCCTCATAGGCTGACCAGTTGACCGGCACGCCGAGGTCGTAGCCGTACTTCGCCTTGAAGTCCGCCTTGTTCTTCTCGTCGTTGAACCAGTCGTAGCGGAACCAGTAGAGGTTCGCGAACTGCTGGTCGGGCAGCTGATAAAGATCGCCGTCCGGAGCCGTCGTGAACTTGGTGCCGATGAAGTCTGCGAGGTCGAGGTTCGGGTTGGTGACGTCCTTGCCCTCGTTCGCCATCCAGTCGGTCAGGCTGCGCGCCTGCTGGTAGCGCCAATGGGTGCCTATCAGGTCGGAGTCGTTGACATAGGCGTCGTAGACGTTTTCGCCCGACTGCATCTGCGTTTGCAGCTTCTCGACGACATCGCCTTCGCCGATCAGATCATGGGTGATCTTGATGCCCGTAATGTCGGCGAACGCCTTGGCCAGCGTCTTCGATTCATACTCGTGCGTCGTGATGGTTTCCGAGACGACCTTGATGTCCATGCCCGCAAAGGGTTTTGCAGCATCGATGAACCATTGCATCTCGGCTTCCTGGGCAGCGCGATCGAGCGTCGACATGTCCTTGATCTCGGCGTCGAGAAACGCCTTGGCTTCGTCCATCCCGGCATAGGCGTTGCCTGCCCCGAGCAATAGGACAAGCGCTGTCGTTGATGTCAAAAATTGCCGTCTCATGTGTTTCCTCCACTGTTTCAGTTTCAAGTGCGATCGGAGCAGCCGCCGGCACGCGGCCGCTCCAACAGTTTCCCCCTCTATACGTAGCGGAACACGCCAATGGCGTAGACCACGGAGAGAGCGAGAGCCCACCACAGGTTGGGTCCGACAAGACCCAGCCAAGCGAGATGGATAAAGGCGCTGCCAAGCAGCGATAGGAAGAGACGGTCGCCGCGCGTCGTCTCGAACCGCAGCACGCCAACCCGCGGATTGCCGCCCGGCGAGGCGTATTCCCAGATCGCCATGCCGCAGAGCAGCACCAGGATCGTGATGAAAAAGATCGCCGTCGGTAGCGTCCATGCCATCCAGGTAAGGTTCATGGTCATACCCTCCCCAAGGCAAAGCCTTTGGCGATGGTGTTGCGTATGAACTCTTGCGTTCGTTTCATCACACCCTCCCCAGGGCAAAGCCTTTGGCGATGTAGTTGCGGACGAACCAGATCACGAGCGCGCCTGGAAGGATGGTGAGCACGCCGGCGGCGGCCAGAACGCCCCAGTCGAGGCCCGAGGCCGAGACCGTGCGCGTCATGATCGCGGCGATCGGCTTGGCGGCGGTCGTGGTCAACGTTCGTGCGATCAGCAGCTCGACCCACGAGAACATGAAGCAGAAGAAGCAGGCCACGCCTACACCGCTCGCGATCAGCGGCATGAATATCCTGAGGAAGAAACGCGGGAAGGAATAGCCGTCAATATAGGCGGTCTCGTCGATTTCCTTCGGCACGCCCGACATGAAGCCTTCGAGAATCCAGACCGCCAGCGGGACGTTGAATAGGCAGTGCGCCAGCGCCACCGCGATATGCGTGTCGATCAGGCCAAATGCCGAATAAAGCTGGAAGAACGGCAGCGCGAACACCGCCGGTGGAGCCATGCGGTTGGTCAAGAGCCAGAAAAACAGGTGCTTGTCGCCAAGGAAGCGGTAGCGCGAGAAGGCATAGGCTGCCGGAAGCGCCACGGCGACGGAAATCACCGTGTTCATAACCACATAGATGATCGAGTTGATGTAACCCTTGTACCAGGACGGGTCGGTGAAGATCACCATGTAATTGGCGATCGTCGGGTTTCTCGGCCACAGCGAGAAGGCGCCGAGTATCTCCTGGTTGGTCTTGAAGCTCATATTGACCAGCCAGTAGATCGGCAGCATCAGGAAGATGATGTAGATGGTCGGCACCAGCCACCAGAACCGCGACTCCTCGCCCCGTCGCCGCATCTTGCGGGCCAGCGTGGCGTTCGCTATCTGCGCTTCCGCGCTAGCGGGGGTTTGCCGCATCAGCGTTCGTCCGTCGGCCGTGCTTTCCTCGAGTCGCGCCATCTCACTGCTCCGCGTCGTAGGCTGTCATGACGGTGTAGAACACCCAGGACAGGAGCATGATGATCAAGAAATAGACGATCGACATGGCCGCTGCCTCACCGAGGTTGAACTCTCCGATGGCCAGCTTCACCAGATCGATCGACAGGAAAGTGGTGGTGTTGCCGGGCCCGCCGCCGGTGACGACGAACGGCTCGGTGTAGATCATGAAACTATCCATGAAGCGCAGCAGAACCGCGATCAGCAGCACGCGGTTCATCTTCGGCAGCTGGATATAGCGGAAGATCGCCCAGCGCGACGCACCGTCGATCTTGGCCGCCTGGTAATAGGCGTCGGGGATCGAGACCAATCCCGCGTAGCAGAGCAAGACCACGAGGCTCGTCCAGTGCCAGACGTCCATGACGATAACGGTGATCCAGGCGTCGAACGGGTCGTTGACATAGTTGTAGTTGAAGCCGAGCGCCCGCAGCGTATATCCGAGCAGGCCGATATCGACGCGGCCGAACACTTGCCAGATCGTGCCGACGACGTTCCAAGGAATGAGCAGCGGCAGCGCCATCAGCACCAGGCAGACCGGAACGCCCCAGCCCTTCTTCGGCATGTTGAGCGCAATGAAGATGCCGAGCGGAATCTCGATGATCAGGATGATGGCCGAGAAGGCCAGGTTGCGGGCCATCGCTTCCCAAAAACGGTCGGAATGCAGGATTTCCTCGAACCATTCCGAGCCCGCCCAGAAGAAGACGTTGTTGCCGAAAGTGTCCTGCACCGAATAATTCACGACCGTCATCAGCGGGATGATCGCCGAGAAAGCCACCAGCAAGAGCACCGGCAGCACCATGAACCAGGCCTTGTTGTTCCAGGTCCTTTCCATGCTCAGCCTCCCATCTCGACGCGCCAGGAATCGGCATAGATGTTGATGCCGTCCGGGTCGAAAGCGATCTTCGGATCGGCGGGAATGTCCTCATCCTCGCCGACGATCGCCGCGATGTCGCGGCCTTCGAAACTGGCCCGCACCACCTTGTGGCGGCCGATATCCTCGACCTTTCGGATTGAAACCGGCATGCCGGTAGCGCCAAGCCTGACATATTCGGGGCGGATACCAAGTTCGATCACGCCTGAGGTTCCAGCCTTGGGCGCGCCCGGCAATTCGATCGTCTGGCTGCCGAGCCGCGCGCTCCTGCCTTCGACCGCGACCGGCATGACGTTCATGCCCGGCGAGCCGATGAAATAGCCGACGAATGTATGCTTGGGGCGCTCGAACAATTCGGCCGGAGAGCCGATCTGCACGATCTCGCCCTCATACATGACGACGACGTTCTCGGCGAAGGTGAGCGCCTCGGTCTGGTCGTGCGTGACATACACCATGGTGAAACCAAAGCGCCTGTGCAGCTGCTTCAGCTGCGAGCGCAGC
The DNA here is from genome assembly GCF_002284565.1 of Mesorhizobium mediterraneum. Classification (GTDB taxonomy): domain Bacteria; phylum Pseudomonadota; class Alphaproteobacteria; order Rhizobiales; family Rhizobiaceae; genus Mesorhizobium; species Mesorhizobium mediterraneum. The sequence continues at coordinate 193,926 of NZ_NPKI01000017.1, forward strand.
ACCCACTTCATATGCGGGTCGATGACGGTCAGCGGCTCGTCGAACAGGATCGCGTTGACATCGGAACGCACCAGCCCGCGCCCGAGCGAGATCTTCTGTTTCTGGTCGGCAGTCAGCCCCCTCGCCTTTCTCCGGGCCATGTCGGCCAATCCCGTCATTTCCAGCGTCTCGCGCACCTTGCGATCGACGTCGGGTTCCGGAACGCCGCGGTTGCGCAGCGGGAAGGCCAGATTATCATAGACGGTCATGGTGTCGTAGATGACCGGGAACTGGAACACCTGCGCGATGTTGCGCTCCTGCGTCGACAGATTGGTCACATCCTTGCCGTCGAACAGAAGCTCGCCATGCGACGGGTACAACAGCCCGGAAATGATGTTGAGCAGCGTGGTCTTGCCGCAGCCCGACGGCCCCAGCAGCGCATAGGCGCCGCCATCCTCGAAAGCGTGATGCACCTCCTTCAGCGCATAGTCCTTGTCCGACTTCGGATGCGGCCCGTAGGCGTGGCGGATGTGGTTGCAGTCGATGCGCGCCATGTGCCCTCCTCCCTCAAGCCGCCAGCATCTGTGGCGGCGCGGCCGAGCGGCCGTTCGCGTCGAAAACCATGATGTGCCGCGGATCGATGAACACCTCGATGGTCTGGTCCGGCTCAAACACCAGGATGCCGTGCTCCAGCATCACCCAGCGGACATCGGCGAAGTCGAGATGCACAAAGCTCTCCGAACCGGTGATCTCGGTGACCGAGACCTTGGCTCTCACCGGAACCGCTGACGGGCTCGGCCGAGTAAGAGAGAGATGGTGGGGCTGGAAGCCGATCGTGTAACTCGTATCGGCAATACCGGCGAGCTCAGCCGGCACCGGGAGGTTCACCCCACCATCAAGAAGGAAGCTCGAGCCGCTCTTCTTCAGCACAATCGTGTTGAGCGGCGGATCCGCGAAAGTCTTGGCCGTGACGAGGTCGTTCGGCCTGCGAAAGACGTCGATCGTGGGGCCGAACTGAGTGATGCGGCCTTCGGAAAGCGTCGCCGTGTTGCCGCCGAGCAGCAAAGCTTCGTGCGGCTCCGTCGTGGCGTAGACGAAGATGGTGCCGCTCGCCGCGAAGATTTTCGGCAATTCCGCACGCAGCTCCTCGCGCAGTTTGTAATCGAGATTGGCGAGCGGCTCGTCGAGCAGCACGAGGCTGGCGTTCTTGACGATGGCGCGGGCCAGCGCGGTGCGCTGCTGCTGGCCGCCCGAGAGGCTGAGCGGCGTGCGGTCGAGAAAGGGCGTCAGCTTGAGCAGGGCTGCAGCATTGCGCACCTCCTTGTCGATCTTTGCCCGCTCGGTCCCGGCCACCCTCAGCGGCGAGGCGATGTTCTCGTAAACGGTCATCGCCGGATAGTTGATGAACTGCTGGTAGACCATGGCGACGTTGCGCTTCTGCACCGGGATACCGGTGACATCCTTGCCGTCGAACCAGACCGAACCGGATGTCGGAACATCAAGGCCGGCCATCAGCCGCATCAGGCTGGTCTTGCCGGAGAGCGTCGGTCCGAGAAGGACGTTGAGCGAGCCGTGCTGAAGCGTCAGGGACACGTCGCGTATATGCTCCGTCGCGCCGACCGTCTTCGTCACGTTTCTCAGTTCCAGCATGATGCCTCCTCCCAGGCTTTCTGCATCAGTCAGACCCCACTATTCGGCAGCCGCGACATGGCGCCGGCTTATCCCGCGCATGAATTCGTCGAGCGCTGCCGCCTGCTCGCGGCCCAGATGCAGGCCGCGCTTGGTCCTGCGCCACAATACATCTTCGGCCGTCATCGCCCATTCATTTTGAACGAGGTACCGCACCTCGGCCTCGTAGAGATCGGCGCCGAAGTTCCGGCCAAGGTCGGCATTCGATCTGGCGAGGCCCAGCAGCATCCTTGCGCGAGTCCCGTAAAGCCGGGTCAGGCGGCGCGCCAGGCGCGCGTCGAGGAACGGATAGGCCGTTTTCAGTTTCGCCACTTCGGCATCGAAGCCGCTCGCCGGGAAATCGCCGCCCGGAAGCGGCGCGTTTGCCGTCCACGGCTTGCCGCGCTTGCCGAGAAAACCCTCGATTTTCTCGAGCATCGATTCCGACAGTCGGCGATAAGTGGTGATCTTGCCGCCAAAAGTGTTGACGATCGGTGCCGTGCCCTCGCCGCCGTCGGCTTTCAGCACATAGTCGCGGGTCGCTTCCTGCGCCTTGGAGGCGCCGTCGTCATAAAGCGGGCGCACGGCGGAATAAGTCCAGACGATGTCCGAACGCTTGACCGGTTTCGCGAAATATTCGCTCGCCGCAGCACAGAGGTAATCGATCTCTGCGTCGCTGATCTTCACGCCATGCGGGTCGCCAGGATAGTCCTGGTCGGTGGTGCCGATCAGCGTGAACTCTTCCTCGTAGGGAATCGCGAAAATAATGCGGCCGTCCTTGTTCTGAAAGAAATAGGCGCGCGGATCGTCGAACTTCTTGCCGATGACGATATGACTGCCCTGTACCAGCCGGACATTGTGCACGTCGTTCAAGCCGACCGTGGCGGACAGCACATGGTCGACCCATGGGCCGGCGGCGTTGACCAAAAGCCGCGCCTTGACCTCCTCGGTGTCCCCGGTCTGCGTGTTTTCCAGCCTAACCGTCCAAAGCGCGCCTTCACGGCGTGCGCCGATGACTTTCGTGCGGGTTCGGATCGTTGCGCCGCGATCGGCAGCGTCGCGGGCGTTCAACGCCACCAATCGCGCATCGTTGACCCAGCCGTCGGAATACTCGAAGGCCTTGCGAAACAACGGCTTCAATGGCTTGCCGGCCGGGTCCCTTGCCATGTCCAGCGTCTTGGTCGCCGGCAGCAACTTGCGTCCGCCAATGTGGTCGTAAAGGAAAAGGCCGAGCCTGATCAGCCAGGCCGGGCGCAGACCCTTGGCATAGGGCAGCACGAAGCGCATCGGCCAGATGATGTGCGGCGCGTTCTTCCACAGAATCTCGCGCTCCATCAGCGCCTCGCGCACCAGGCGGAACTCATAGAACTCGAGGTAGCGCAAGCCGCCATGGATCAGTTTGGTCGAGCCGGAGGAGGTTCCGCTGGCCAGATCGTTCATTTCGGCAAGGAAGACCGAAAAGCCGCGCCCAACCGCATCGCGGGCAATGCCGCAGCCGTTGATACCGCCACCGATGACGAAGATGTCATGGATCGGGGGTGCGTCCACAAAAGTCCTCCCGGATTTCGCATTGCAGCATTTTTAGGTTTTTACGAAACCGTGACGGGATTATTTCGAAATGAGAACGAATGTCAAACGAAATATAAACGGCGACAATTGCCGCAACGGCACCCTTTAGGAGAGCGACGTTTCGATCAGTTGAACCTCTGCCTCCTGGCAGATTTTGCGCACCGACGGGATGTCGCAGCGGTCTGTGATGAAGGTGTTGACCTGCGACAGATGACCGATGCGGACCGGCGCCGTCCGCTCGAATTTGGTCTGGTCGGAGACGAGTATGACATGCCTTGCATTGGCGATGATCGCCTGCGCCACCTTCACTTCACGAAAATCGAAATCGAGCAGCGCACCGTCATGGTCGATCGCCGAGGCGCCGATCACCGCGTAGTCGACCTTGAACTGCCTGATGAAATCGACCGCCGCCTCGCCGACCACGCCGCCGTCGGAACCACGCACGACGCCGCCGGCGATCACCACCTCGATCGAAGGATATATGCGCATCCTGTTGGCAACATTGATGTTATTGGTGATGACCATCAGGCCGCTGTGATCAAGAAGCGCCTTGCTGACCGACTCCGTCGTCGTGCCGATATTGATGAACAGCGAGGCATTGTCCGGGATCAGCCTGGCTGCGGCGCGACCGATCGCCTCCTTCTCGTCGGCGGCGATCTTGCGCCGCGCTTCATATTCCATGTTTTCGATGCCGGACGGGAACAGCGCCCCGCCATGAATGCGCGACAGCAGCCGCTGGTCGCACAGATCGTTGAGATCCTTGCGGATGGTCTGCGGCGTCACGTTGAAATGCGTTGCCAGATCGTCGACCAGCACGCGGCCATGGTCCTTGGCCATCTGGATGATTTCGGAATGACGCGGCGACAGGTACATTGGGGAAGCTCCCGTTTTCGTTTTTCTTGTCTATAGAGGAAAACGAAAGCGATGAAAAGGCATAAGCCGGCTAACGAAATCACATGCGTCCAAAGACAAACCTCGGCGCAACTTTGCCGACCAATTCAACTCAACCCAGACCGCGGGCGATTTCGGTGACGACTTCGAAAGCGGTGTCGACATCCGCCGCCGTCGTATCGAACTGGCCGACCTGAAAGCGGATCGCCACCTGTCCGCCCACCCGTGTCTGGGTCAGGTAGATGCGGCCATCGTTGTTGATCGCGTTGACCAGCCGCAGATTGTGTTCGTCCGAATCGATTCCCGCCGCAGCCAGATGCCGGAACGAGAACAACGACAGCATCGGTTCCGTGACGATCTCGAAATCCGGTTCCCCGGCCAGCCGCTCGGCAAGGCCTTCGCTCCAGGCGACATGGTTGCGGATCATGCTCCGGAGATTTTCCAGCCCGTGGGCGCGTAGCAGGAACCATAGTTTCAGTGCGCGAAAGCGCCGCCCGAGCGGCACCGACCATTCGGAATAGTTGATGATGCCGTCGCGCCCGTGCGTCTTCAGGTAATCCGGCTTGATGGCGAGCGTCCGCACCAGGTCTTCCGGCCGGCGGATAAACTGGACCGAGCAGTCGAATTGCGCACCCAGCCATTTGTGCGGGTTGAAGACGATAGAATCCGCGTGCTCCACGCCCGCCCAGAAATGCCGGTATTCCGGACATATCATCGCCGAACCGGCCCAGGCGGCATCGACATGCACATAGAGCCCCTGCCGTTTCGCCACCGCGGCGACTTCGGCGATGTCATCGGTGCCGCCGGTGCTGGTGCCGCCGACACAAGCAATGATGCCGGCCGGCAGCATGCCCGCCTCCCGGTCGGCGACGATCACCGCTTCCAGGGCTGCGACATCCATGGCGCGAAAGCGGCCGGAAACCGGAACACGCACGAGATTGTCCTCGCCGATGCCCGATACCCAGATCGCCCGGTCGATGGAGGTATGGACTTGGTCGGAAGAATAAACGCGCAATATCGGCTGGCCATGCAGGCCCTTCAGGTTGCCCTGCCAATCGAGCGCGCGCTCGCGCATGGTCAACACGGCGGCAAGCGTAGCCGACGATGCCGAATCCTGCATAACGCCGGAAAACCCTTCCGGCAGGCCAAGCGCCTGACGCATCCAATCGACGACGCGCGTCTCGAGTTCGGTCGCTGCCGGCGAGGTCTGCCAGAGCATGCATTGCGCGGCCATCACCGAGACCAGATATTCGGCCACCACCGAAACCGGTGCGGCGTTGGCCGGGAAATAGGCGAAGAAGCGCGGATGCTGCCAATGCGTCATGCCCGGCAGGATTTTTTGCTCGAAGTCGGCGAAGATCTCATCCATCGGCTCCGCCGCTTCAGGCGGCGAAGTCTCTACGCTCCTGAAGATGTCACCCGGCTCGACCAGCGGCCGCACCGGCCTTTCGCGCAGCGAGTTGCGATAGTCGGCGCCCCAATCGGCAGCGCGCCTCGACCATTGCCGGAAATCGTCATTGTTCATCGCACCCTCCGGAAGACTGGCCGTCTACTCAGGAAAATCAGGCAAGCTCGCAAAGGCGGTCTTTAGCGCGTTCGACCAGCCGTCCGAGATGGTGCGGTAGTATTGATCGTCCTGGGCTATCCGCTTCTTCAGGCTGACCTTGTAGGCGTCCTTTTCGTAGAATAGCAGGTCGAGCGGCAGACCGACCGACAGGTTCGATTTCAGCGTCGAGTCGAACGAGACCAGCAGTAGCTTCACCGTCTCGGCGAAACTCATCGTCTTTTCATAGGCGCGGATGATGATCGGCTTGCCGTATTTGGTCTCGCCGATCTGGAAAAACGGCGTGTCGTCGGTCGATTCGATGAAATTGCCTTCCGGATAGATCATGAACAGCCGCGGCGCGCTGCCCTTGATCTGGCCGCCGAGGATGAAGGAGGCATTGAAATAGGAATCCGCCCTGTCGCCGGTTGGTGACGAACTGGCGATGACTTCCTTGACGGTGTCGCCGACCATCCGCACCGTCTGGTACATGGAGGGCGTTTCGAGCAGTGTCGCGTGGCGATCGCCAACTGCCTTGGTGCGCTCGTCGAGCAGGCTGACGACCGCCTGCGTCGTCGCCAGATTGCCGGCCGACATCAGCACGATGACGCGCTCGCCCGGTTCCTCCCAGACATGCATCTTCTTGAAGGTCGAGATCGAATCCATGCCGGCATTGGTGCGCGTGTCGGACATGAACACGAGCCCGCGATCGATCTTCAGGCCGACGCAATAGGTCATCGAATCTCTTTGGCAGCAATCTTGCCGGGGATTACTGCTCTACCGTGACGGTGACCGCAAGCTGTTCTTCCGCTTGTCCCAGCCGAATTCCCGATACGGGCGTGGCGTCGCGGTAATCACGGCCGGTCGCCACCTTTACATAGCGTTCGTCGGGCGAAATGCCGTTGGCGACGTCGAACGCGACCCAGCCCAGGCCCGCAACATGCGCCTCGGCCCAGGCATGGCTTGCCGCCTGCTCGACCGCAGCATCCATCATCAGATAGCCGCTGACGTAGCGGGCCGGAAACCCCATGGCGCGCGCGGCGGCGGCAAAGATGTGGCTGTGGTCCTGGCAGACGCCGGTCTTGAGCGCCAGAGCGTCCTCGGCCGGGGTCGTCGCGTTGGTAGTGCCTGGCGTATAGGCGACACGCTCGCCGATCACGGCCATCAGCCGGTGCAACCTTTCGATATCGGTCCCCTCGCCGACCGACGCCGCGAGTTCGCGAATGCCGCTGCCGATCGTGGTCAACGGCGTTTCATGGCCAAACAGCCAGAGCGGCGCGAAGCCCTGATGTGGCCCGGAGACGCCCGATGTGTCGCGTGTCACCACCTCGCCTGATGCCTCGACGGTGATGAAATCGCGCTCGCCTTCGACGCTCAACAGTCGCGTGTCGTTGCCGAAATGGTCGCTGAAGCGCACTTCCTCGCGAGCCCCTTCGATCTTCAGCGACCAGGACAAGACGGTCTGCGTCGATCCGCTGACCGGAAGCAGCCGCAGCCGCTGCAGCAGATAATGCACCGGCGCATCGTAGCGGTATTCGGTCCGGTGGGTGATCTTCAACCGCATGGCTTCCTCAATAGAATCGATAGTCCTGCGCGATCTCGTCGCCGAGCCTGATGTTGTCGCGGATGAAATTCGCCAGGAATTCATGCAGGCCGGCGTCGAATATGTCCTTGATCGAGCCGGCCGCCAGCATGGCCTGGGTCTTGCCGGCTGTCGCATGACAGGCATGGCGCTCGCCATAATCGTCGCCCAGGAATCTGAGATGCTCCGTCAGGAAACGGTAGCAGAAGGTCAGCGAGCGCGGCATGCGAACGTTGAGGATCAGATAGTCGGCGATGTTGCTCGGCTTGTAGTCGGCCTCGTAGACCCAGCGATAGGAGCGATGCGCCGACACCGAGCGCAGGATCGATTCCCACTGGTAATTGTCGAGCGTGGAGCCGACCCACGAGATCGACGGCAACAGCACGTAGTATTTCACATCCAGGATGCGTGCCGTGTTGTCGGCGCGTTCGACATAGGTGCCGAGCTGCGAGAAATCGAAGATCTCATTGCGCAGCATGGTGCCGTAGAACGAGCCGCGGATCAGGGCCGTCTCGCGCTTGATCGCGTCGAGCACACTGGGCAGGTCGCGCTCGTCGATCGGCCTGGCCAGCATCCGCTTAAGCGACATCCAGGCTTCGTTGATGCTTTCCCAAGTTTCGCGCGTCAGCGCGGTGCGCACCATGCGGGCATTGTTGCGAGCCGTCTCGATCGACGCCATCGTGCTCGACGGGTTGGATGTGTCGCGCAGCAGGAAATCGGCGACGTTGGCGGCGGTATAGTCGGAATATTTCTGCGTGAAGGCAGCATCCGAGCCGGCGCTGAGCAGCACCGAATTCCACTCTTCGGAGGCATTCTGGGTGCGGGTCAGCGCCATGCGCAGCCCGGCATCGACCAGCCGCGCCATGTTTTCCGCCCGCTCGATATAGCGGTTCATCCAGTAGAGCCCGTTGGCGGTGCGGCCTAAAAGCATCAAAAAACCTTCAAGTGAAAATTAATCATCGAGCACCCACGTATCCTTGGTGCCGCCGCCCTGCGATGAGTTGACCACCAGCGAGCCTTCCTTGAGCGCCACGCGCGTCAGCCCGCCCGGCACGATCTGGATGCGGTCGGAAACCAGCACATAGGGCCTGAGATCGACATGGCGCGGCGCCAGTCCTTTGTCGGTCAGGATCGGACAGGTCGACAGCGCCAGTGTCGGCTGGGCGATGTAGTTCGACGGTTTTGCCGCGAGTTTCTTGGAAAAATCCTCGCATTCCTTCTTGGTCGCCGCCGGCCCCACCAGCATGCCGTAGCCGCCGGACCCGTGAACTTCCTTCACCACCAGCTCATGGATGTGTTCGAGCACATATTTCAGGCTGTCCGGCTCCGAGCAGCGCCAGGTCGGGATGTTGCCGAGGATCGCCTTGCGGCCGGTGTAGAATTCGACGATCTCGGGCATGTAGGAATAGATCGCCTTGTCGTCGGCGATGCCGGTTCCCGGCGCATTGGCGATGGTGATGTTGCCGGCGCGGTAGACATCCATGATGCCCGGCACGCCAAGTACCGAGTCCGGACGGAAGGTCAGCGGATCGAGGAAAGAATCATCGACCCTTCGATAAAGCACGTCGATCTGCTTGTAGCCTTCGGTCGTGCGCATCGCGACATGGCCGTCGACGACGCGCAGATCCTGTCCCTCGACAAGCTGCACGCCCATCTGATCGGCAAGGAAGGCATGCTCGAAATAGGCGGAGTTGAAGCTGCCAGGCGTCAGCACGGCGATGGTCGGCGCGCCCTTGGTGCTTTGCGGCCGCACCGCTGCCAGCGACTGGCGCAAGAGCTGCGGATAGTTTTCCACCGGCCGCACCTTGATCTGCTGGAACAGCTCGGGAAAGAGCTGCATCATCGTCTCGCGGTTCTCCAGCATGTAGGAGACGCCGGACGGCGTGCGCGCATTGTCCTCCAGCACGTAGAACTCGTTCTCGCTGATGCGCACGATATCGACGCCGATGATATGGGTGTAGACGCCCGCCGGCGGCCGCACTCCGATCATCTCCGGCAGGAACGCCTCGTTCTTGGCGATCAATTCCTTGGGGACGCGCCCGGCGCGCAAGATCTCCTGGCGGTGGTAGATATCGTCGAGGAAGGCGTTCAGCGCCTGGACGCGCTGCTCGATGCCTTGCGTCAGCCGTCGCCATTCATTGCCGGATATGATGCGCGGAACGATATCGAAGGGAATCAGGCGTTCGGAGGCTTCCTGCTCGCCATAGACGGCAAAGGTGATGCCGGTCTTGCGAAAGACGCGTTCGGCGTCCTGCATCTTTTCAGTAAGCCTGGCCGGATCCTGCTCCTTCAGCCAGCGATCGTAAGCCGAATACGGTTTTCTCAATCCGGAGATTTCCGGAAGCATTTCGTCGAACGCTGCCAATCGCATACTCCCCTGTGAGGCCATTTCACTGGCGTCACCGGAGAAAATCAAGCGCAATCGGCGATTTGGAGGATGCGGGCGATCAGTATGTGGCGGCTGCCTAAAATTAGGGCAGCACCAATATGGCTGCGATCAGGCTTTGCCTTATGTCCAGGCAGGCGGCAGGCGCTGCTCAGAACGCGCGAAAGGTGACGACCGTGAACGTGTCCTTGATGCCTGGAAGAATCTGCACCTTCTCGTTGACGAAATGGCCGATGTCTTCCTCGTCGTCGACATAGAATTTGGCGAGCAGATCGTAGTTGCCGGCTGTCGAGTAGATTTCCGAAGCGATCTCGGCATCGGCCAAAGCGCTGGCAACGTCATAGGCCTTGCCCAGATCGCACTTTATCTGCACGAAAAATGCCTTCATTGACCGGTCCTGCTCAAGCTTGCGCCTACAGCGCCGCTCGTCCTTTAGAACGCGCAAAGGACGCTGTAGCACTTTGATTGCGCATGATCCTTTCCGAAAATCGATTCCGATTTTCGGGGTCATGCGCATAGGCGGCCCTTGTGGCAGACTGCCGCCCGGCTTTCAAGCATCAGGACGGCGCTCAGGCAGAACCCGATTTAAAGGAAGAAGCTTAACTGCGGCCGGACGGCGAATGTTCGCGGCTGCTGAAACCGTGAAGCGCCGCCGACCGATGTTATCGTCGGGCCGGATGGCAAGGATTACACGGCCGTCTACACGCAACAGCCCGACGGCAGCTTCCGCATCACCGGCTGCAGCCTGCGCTGCTTCCACTTCGCTGAGCACCTGAGCGCGTGCCCGAGCCGCGACGGTCTGATCAATCGCGCCGCCGGTAAAGCGTCCAGCTCAGCCCTGAAAGGCCCCAGTTCCTTGACGCATCAATTCGCTCATAGGCAAGTGCGCAAGCCGACGCGGGTTCGACCCGTTTCGATTGTATGTCAGGATCACCCTCCATGATCAGCCAAGCGGGACGTCGAATGCACAGTTCGTCTTTCGGGACGAACCAAGCCTGACGGCCTGTCCGCGCTGCAAAGTAGTCGACGACCATCGCAGTCCGGAAGTCGTGGTTGCTGGCATAGGTGGTGGCACCGTTTTGCGTCATCTGCCCCACGATCGAGGCATAGGAACCGCGGCCATATTCGTAGAACTGCAGCAGCGACGATATGCTGCCGCTCATCATGACCGCGAGCGCTCCTGCCGCCAGATATCTTTTGAACCCGCCCGCATCGAAGCCGCGACCGAGCATCTCGCCAGTCCAAAGCAGCAACAACGTTCCACTGACGATGAAATAGCGTGGGATCTGGAGATTGGGCAGATTCGCTGCGCACATGAGGGCAGGCAATCCCACAATTCCGATGACGTAGAGACTGGCCCGACGATCACGCCATATGCCGGCAGAGATGCAGACCATGCCGCAGGCAGCAGCGATGCAGGCCCAATCGCCAATCCAGGACGGCAGGCCCAGCAGATATCTGATCACCCCGCCATATCCCTTTGCGAACGCCTGGAACGAGAAAGGCGAAACACCCCCGACGACGAAGCCGGACAGCTGGGCGCCGACGACCACGCAGATGGCCAACGGCAGCACCGCAAGGACGGCAGGCGTGAAAGTCAAACCGACGTCAGCGAGTGTGCGGCCAATCCTTTCCGTGCGCAGCCAAGTGACCCATGTGGTCCAGGCTACAAGGACCGGCACCATTTCGATCATCGTGAGGTGAGACAGCAGGCCCAGCAGGATCGCCGCGGCCAAAGCGATGACCGATGAACCTCTTTTGTCGAGCCAGCGTTCCAGAAAAACCACAGAAAGGAGCGTGAACAGCACCAGCCCGGCGTAGCCGCGCGCTTCCGAGCCATAGTGGACCATCGGATAGCTCACTGCAAACAGCAGACTTGTGGAAATCATCGCCCATCGCCCGCGTGGCACTGCCGCAGCTGCAACAATCGTGCTGGCGCCGAACGCGATGGACAGGCCTCGTTGGAGCAGCGGCGAAGTATCAGGGCCGATCAGATACAGATAGGCCGAATTGAGGAAATGATTGTTGTCGTGATTTACGCGCCAGAAGATCTGGTTGATCGAGGTGAGTGGCTCGATGAGAGAAAAACTCCAGATCTCGTCCAGCCAGAGATCGCCGCGTGCGCCCAGCAACCGCAGAACAAGGCCAGCCACAACGATCGCAAAAATCGCAAGCGATGGCTTGGCCATCCATCGCCGGACCGACATGAAAGAAGAGGCGCAAGGTTCGGCAACGCCGTTCGTCCGCGCCGTCACTTCTGAAGCTGAAGCTTGTCCCGAGACGAACAGGTTCTTGGTCCCCGCCCAATGCCATCCCGGCAATGCTTATTCGTCAGTCGTTTCAAAACAGTTCCCGGACAGGCTTTAGCGGGCTGGAATATCGCCCCTTGCCCAGCCCTCAGAAATTTCCACCGCCCGAGCCTCGAAGGCGCCGGCCTCGATGGCGGCACGAATGTCCTGCATCAGCTTCTGGTAGTAGGAAAGATTGTTCCAGGTCAGCAGCATCGCCCCCAACGCCTCTTGCGAGCGGACCAGATGGTGCAGATAGGCGCGCGAATAATCTCTGGCGGCCGGGCAGTCGCTCTCCTCGTCCAGCGGGCGCGGATCGTCGGCATGGCGAGCGTTGCGCAGATTGACCTTGCCGCGCCGTGTATAGGCGAGGCCATGACGGCCGGCGCGCGTCGGCATCACGCAATCGAACATGTCGATGCCGCGCGCCACCGATTTCAAGATGTCGTCAGGCGTGCCGACACCCATCAGATAGCGCGGCCTGTCCGCCGGCAGCTCCGGGCAGGTGATTTCGAGCATTTCGAGCATCACCGCTTGCGGCTCGCCGACGGCCAGCCCGCCTATCGCATAGCCCTTGAGGTCCATCGCTTTCAGCGCCTGCGACGAGCGCAGCCGCAAGGCCGGTATGTCGCCGCCCTGGACGATGCCGAACATCGCCTTGCCCTGCTGATCGCCGAATGCCGCCTTGCAACGCTCGGCCCAGCGCAGCGACAGCTCCATGGCCCGCTCGATCTCTTTCTCCATGGCCGGCAGCGCTGTGCATTCGTCGAGCTGCATCTGGATGTCGGAATCGAGCAGTCCCTGGATCTCGATCGAGCGCTCGGGCGACATCTCATAGGCGGCGCCGTCGATGTGCGAGCGGAAGGTGACGCCCTTCTCGGTGAGTTTCCTCAGCTTCGACAGCGACATAACCTGGAAGCCGCCGCTGTCGGTCAGGATCGGATGCGGCCAGCGGGCGAATTCATGCAGGCCGCCAAGCCGCGCCACACGTTCGGCGCCGGGCCGCAGCATCAGATGATAGGTGTTGCCCAGGATGATGTCCGAGCCGACGCCACGCACCTGATCCATATACATGGTCTTGACCGTGCCGCCGGTGCCGACCGGCATGAAGGCGGGCGTGCGGATTTCTCCGCGCGGCATGGTGATCGCGCCGCGCCGCGCTTTGCCGTCGGTCGCCAGCACCTCGAAGGTAAACGCCTTAGTCATTGAATTCCTTGTGTATACCGGACGCGCGTCCATCGTTCTCCTCCTTGAACAGCAGACTTGCGTCTCCGTAGGAATAAAACCTGTAGCGGTTCTCGATCGCATGCGCATAGGCCGCACGCATCGTCTCCAGACCGCAAAACGCCGAAACCAGCATGAACAGCGTCGAGCGCGGCAGATGGAAATTGGTCATCAGCATGTCGGCGGCCTTGAAACGGTAGCCGGGCGTGATGAAGATGTCCGTCGGGCCGGACCACGCGGCGAGCCGGCCGTCCTCCCGCGCAGCGCTTTCAAGCAGGCGCAGCGACGTCGTGCCGACGGCGATGATGCGCCCGCCACGCGCCTTTGCCGCGTTCAGCGCCTCGGCGGTTTCCGGGCTGACCGAGCCGATCTCGGCATGCATCTTGTGATCGGCGGTGTCGTCGACTTTCACCGGCAGGAACGTGCCGGCGCCGACATGCAGGGTGACGAAGCGCCGCTCGACGCCTTTGGCATCGAGCGCGGCGAAAAGCTCCGGCGTGAAATGCAGGCCGGCCGTGGGTGCCGCCACGGCGCCCTCCTCCCTGGCATAGATGGTCTGGTAGTCGCTGCGGTCGCGCTCGTCGTCATCGCGCTTCGAGGCGATGTAGGGCGGCAACGGAATGTGGCCGACGGCATGCAGCGCCTCGTCGAGGAATGGACCTGACAGGTCAAAGCCAAGCAACGCCTCGCCGGCCTCGCCCTTCTCGATCACCGTGGCATCGAGCTGGCCGAGAAAGCAGGAATTGGTGTCATGGCCGAAATGGATGCGGTCGCCAACGGCGATGCGCTTGCCCGGCCGCATGAAAGCCAGCCAGCGGTCGGGAGCCACCCGCATGTGCAGCGTGGCTTCGACTTGCGCCGCCGCTTCGCCGCGCCGCCTGATGCCTTTCAACTGCGCCGGAATGACCTTGGTGTCGTTGAAGACCAGCACATCACCGGCCTCGAGCAGGGTCGGTAGCTCGCGCACCGTCCGGTTCTCAAGCCCCTCACCCGGCCTGACAACCAGCATTTTGGCGCTGTCGCGCGGTTCTGCCGGTCGAAGCGCGATGCGCTTCTCCGGCAGTTCAAAGTCGAAAAGGTCGACGCGCAAGGAAATCCCAACTCAAGGTTCCGGGCAGGTCACCGCCCAGGCGCCAACACCGTCGATGCTCAGCGTGCCGCCCATTGCGAAATTGGACTGTTCGCGGGCCTTGACCAGTCGCAGTTTGGCGACAATCGAGCTGATACCCTCGTCGGTGAGATCGATCGCCATGTGCTGGTCGTCCTCGAATGCCTGTCCGACGATCACTTTCGTCGATCCCGGCTGACCGTCGGTGGTCCATGTCTTGCCGCCGGCATCCAGCCACACGCGCGCGACTGCGATCGCGGCGGTGTTTCCCATCAGGACATCGATCGACGCCGCGTCGCCTTCAGCGCTGCAAACGATCGATTCCGTCGCCAGCGCCGAAGTGGCCGCCGCGACAAGCATCAGAGTGATAGCCGCGACAGCCCGGTAGATCATTTCACGTCGGCCGCGACCTTCAGCGACACGATCTTGTCGGGATCCGGCACCGGCTCGCCGCGCTTGATCTTGTCGACATTGTCCATGCCTTCGATGACCTGGCCCCAGACCGTGTATTGGCGATTGAGGAAGGCGGCATCGTCGAAGCAGATGAAGAACTGCGAGTTGGCCGAGTTCGGGTTCTGCGAGCGCGCCATCGAGCAGGTGCCGCGGCCATGGTTGGCGTTGGAGAACTCGGCCTTCAGGTCGGGCTTGTCGGAGCCGCCCGTGCCGGCACGGGCGGGCGCGAAAGAGGGCTTGCTGGAATTGCCGAATTTCACATCGCCGGTCTGCGCCATGAAGCCGTCGATGACGCGATGGAACACCACGCCGTCATAAGCGCCTTCGCGCGCCAGTTCCTTGATACGGCCGACATGGCCGGGCGCCAGATCGGGAAACAGTTCGATGACGACCTTGCCCTTGGTCGTTTCCATGATGAGCGCGTTCTCGCGGTCCTTGATCTCGGCCATGTCAGAATATCCTTTGAAACTAATGGGTTTACTTGCCGTCGGCGGCGATACGCACCTTGATCATGCGATCGGGACCGGTGACAACCCCGTTCTGCGCCTCGTCGCCTTTCTTTATCTGGTCCACCAACTCCATGCCTTTCTCGACATTGCCGACGATGGTGTACTGGCCATCGAGCGGCGGCGCCGGCGCGAACATGATGAAGAACTGCGAATTGGCGGAATCCGGGTTTTGCGAGCGGGCCATTCCGACGACGCCGCGCACGTAGCGCTCGGATGTCGAGAATTCAGCCGGCAGGTCGGGAAGATCGGAACCGCCGGTGCCGACAGCATCGGCGTTGAAGCCGTTCTTCATGTTGCCGAATTTCACGTCGCCGGTCTGCGCCATGAACCCGTCGATGACGCGATGGAAAGCGACGTTGTCGTAAGCGCCCTGGCGCACCAGCTTCTTGATCTGCTCGACATGCTTCGGCGCGAGATCAGGCCTGAGTGCGACGGTCACGTCGCCGCCCTTCAGCGTGATGATCATGGTGTTTTCCGGATCGGCGGCGAAGGCCGAAACAGATGCAGCCACGAGGCCGAAAAGAACGACAAAGCAAGTGGCGAGCCTTTTGAGCTGCATGGATCTTTCTCCGAAAACCTTTGTTTCATGCATGTCGATGTCCCGAAACCGGGTTCGACTTTTGGGCGACATGCATTATTTCGCGAATTTGGCAGTGAGCGCGCCGGCCACAGCCGCTGGCACGAAGGGGCGGATGTCGCCTCCCATCGAGGCTATCTGACGGACAAGTGTGGCGGTAATGGTTCGCACCGAAGGGCTGGCGGGTAGAAAAACCGTCTGCAATTCCGGCGCCATGGTCTCGTTCATGCCGGCCATCTGCATCTCATAGTCGAGATCGGTGCCGTCGCGCAGGCCACGGATCATGATCGAGGCGCCGTGCTTCCTGGCCGCGTCGATGACCAGCCCGTCGAAGGCGACGACCTTGATGCGGGCGCCGTCACGGCCGAATTCGGCCTTCGTCGCCGCTTCGATGAGGCCGACCCGTTCCTCGAAGGAAAACAGCGGCTTCTTGCCGGGATGAATGCCGATCGCCGCATAGACGGTGTCCGCCACGGCCAGCGACGCCTTCAGCACGTCGAGATGGCCGTTGGTCAGCGGGTCGAAGGAGCCGGCATAAAGAGCGATGCGTTCTGTCATGGCAGGTGCTTCTAGCGAGCCTGTCTCGCAAAGGCAATCCGATCAGCGAGCCGCCGATGCATGTCGCCCAAAGTGCGCAGCGGTTTTGGGACAACGACATGCACCCAGACAGGGACTCAATGCGCATCGCCTGGGCCACGTTATTCGCGATGCGCTTTGAGTGAACCTTTTGACCGAAATGAACGACAGATGAACGGGCCGATCACAGAGGCTTCACGCAGCGTTCACTAGGTTGCAGATTCAGAAGATGAAACCAAAACCCCATTTAAACGTTGTTAGGCGCAGGAGAACACGCACATGCTGATCTACATGCTCGCCGCCGCAATGACCGTCGCCATGCTGATTGCAACCGTATTCGGGTTGCATCAGGAAGCAGGGCGTGTCCGCGCCAAGGCCAATACCAAACGGTTCGAGGGCTTCGGCATCCGCAAGCCTTATCGCCACTTCTGAACCGGCCGTTATTTGTTGACGGCGCCGGCCCATCGGGCCGGCATTTCCCCATCAAGGCCTACTCGCCGCTGTTGTCCGGGTCAGCACCGGCATCCGGGCTGGCGTTGCCCTCAACACTCTCTTCGGCTTCCTCGTCCGATTGCGGTTCCGATATCCGCTCCACCGAAACGACCTTCTCGCCGTCGGCCGTGTTGAAGATGGTCACGCCCTTGGTGGCGCGGCTGGCGAAACGAATGCCGTTGACCGGCACGCGGATGACGGTGCCGCCGTCCGAGACAAGCATGATCTGATCGTCGTTGCCGACCGGGAAGGTCGCCACCAGGCGACCGATCTCGGCCGCTTTCGACACGTCGGTGGCACGAATGCCCTTGCCGCCGCGCCCTGTAAGGCGGAAATCATAGGAAGACGAACGCTTGCCGTAGCCATATTCCGTCACCGTCAGCACGAACTGCTCATGTGCCTTGAGGAATTCGTAGCGCTCGTCGGAAAGCTCCGTCTCCTCGCCAACCTCTTCATTGGTAAGCTGGATGTCTTCGTCCTCGCCGGCCGCAATGCCGGCGGCGAGCCGCCGTTCGGCCACCACCCGCTTGAGATAAGCGGCGCGCTCGGCCGGCGGCGCCTCGACATGTTCGATCACCGCCATCGAGATCACCCGGTCGGTGGCAGCCATGGCGATGCCGCGCACGCCGACCGAGTTGCGGCTCTGGAAGACGCGCACGTCGCTGACCGAGAAGCGGATGCACTGGCCGGAGCTTGCGGTCAAAAGCACGTCGTCATTGTCTGTGCAGGTCTCGACGCCGAGAATCTCGTCGCCTTCCTCTTCCAGCTTCATGGCGATCTTGCCGTTGCGGTTGACCTGGACGAAGTCCGACAACTTGTTGCGGCGCACCGTGCCGCGCGTGGTGGCGAACATCACGTCGAGCTCGCCCCAGCTGGTCTCGTCCTCGGGCAGCGGCATGATGGTGGTGATGCGTTCGCCCTGCTCCAGCGGCAGCATGTTGATCAGCGCCTTGCCGCGCGACTGCGGGTTGCCGATCGGCAGGCGCCAGACCTTTTCCTTGTAGACGATGCCACGCGAAGAGAAGAACAGCACCGGCGTGTGCGTGTTGGCGACGAACAGCCGGGTGACGAAATCCTCTTCCTTGGTCGACATGCCGGAACGGCCCTTGCCGCCGCGACGCTGCGCCCGATAGAGCGACAGCGGCACGCGCTTGATGTAGCCGGAATGGCTGACCGTCACGACCATGTCCTCGCGCTGGATCAGGTCCTCGTCTTCCATATCCGCCCCGCCCTCGGACAGCTCGGTGCGGCGCGGCGTGCCGAACTCGTCGCGCACGGCGGCAAGCTCGTCCTTGACGATCTGCTGAATGCGGGCGCGGGACGACAGGATGTCCAGGTAATCCTTGATCTCGTCGCCGATCGTGTTCAACTCGTCGGCGATTTCGTCGCGGCCGAGCGCGGTCAGGCGCTGCAGGCGCAGTTCGAGGATGGCGCGGGCCTGTTCCTCGGACAGATTGTAGGTGCCGTCCTCGTTGATGCGGTGGCGCGGATCGTCGATCAGCAGGATCAGCGATTCGACGTCGCCCGAGGGCCAGCGCCGCTCCATCAACTGCTCGCGCGCCGTCTGCGGGTCCGGAGCGCTGCGGATCAGCTTGATGACCTCGTCGATGTTGGCGACAGCAATGGCAAGGCCGACCAGCACATGGGCGCGGTCGCGCGCCTTGCGCAGCAGGAATTTCGTGCGCCGGCTGATCACATCCTCGCGGAAGGCGACGAACGCCTTCAGCATGTCGGTTAGCGTCAGCAATTCCGGCTTGCCGCCGTTCAGCGCCACCATATTGGCGCCGAACGACGTCTGCAGCGGCGTGAAACGGTAGAGCTGGTTGAGGATGACGTCGGCGACCGCGTCGCGCTTCAGTTCGATGACGACGCGGTAGCCTTGGCGGTCGCTTTCGTCGCGGATGTCGGAAATGCCCTCGATGCGCTTGTCGCGCACAAGCTCGGCCATCTTCTCGATCATCGACGACTTGTTCACCTGATAGGGAACTTCGGTGATGATGATCGATTCACGGTCATTGCCGCGTTGCTCAATATTGACGCGGCCGCGCATGACGATGGAGCCGCGGCCGGTCGAATAGGCGCTGTAGATGCCGGAACGGCCAAGCACGATGCCGCCGGTCGGGAAATCCGGCCCCGGAATGATCTCCATCAGCGCCGGCAGGTCGATTGCCGGATTGTCGATGAGGGCAATGGCGCCGTTGCAGACCTCGCCCAGATTGTGCGGCGGGATGTTGGTGGCCATGCCGACGGCAATGCCGCCGGAGCCATTGACCAACAGGTTCGGGAAGCGCGCCGGCAGGACTTTCGGTTCGCTGCCGGACGCATCATAAGTGTCCTGGAAATCGACGGTGTCCTTGTCGATGTCTTCCAGCAACTCATGCGCGACCTTGGTCAGCCGCGATTCAGTATAACGCATCGCCGCCGGCGGATCGCCGTCGATCGAGCCGAAATTGCCTTGCCCGTCGATCAGCGGCACGCGCAGCGACCAGTCTTGCGCCATGCGCACCAAGGCGTCGTAGATCGAGGCGTCGCCATGCGGATGGTATTTACCCATCACGTCGGCGACCGGGCGGGCCGATTTCACATATTTGCGGTTCCAGTGGTAGCCGCTCTCATGGGCGGCGTAGAGGATGCGGCGATGCACCGGCTTCAACCCGTCGCGCACGTCCGGCAGCGCACGGCTGACGATCACGCTCATGGCGTAATCGAGATAGGAGCGCTGCATCTCCTCGATGATGGATATCGGCTCGATGCCGGTGGGGCCGCCGTCGGCGCCGCGCGGTGTCTTCTGGTCGGTCAAATCAGGTCACAATCTAATCAGGAATCACTCGGTGCTTATATAGGAAGCCGGACCGAAACTCCAATGTCCGCGGCAGTTTTCCAGTGGCGATTTTTGTGGTGATTTCAAAAGGATATCACCGATTGCGACGATATGGCCGAGGCGCTTTTCGTGGCCGCGGGCGTAAAGCTGATTGTCAGGCCAATTTTGCTTCATAAAGCCGGAACGGCAGATGCGTTCGGCAATTTATCGCCTAGCCGCCGGGCCCGATAGGCGCCGGGGGGCTCCCCCATCACGCGCCGGAAACGGCGGTTGAAGGTCGACAAATCGTTGAACCCCGCCTCGAAGGCGATCGTCGAGATCGCCTCGTCCGACATGCGCAGCCGCACCGCCGCCCTGTGCAGCCGGGTCTTCAGCAGGAACTGGTAGGGCGTCACGCCCGCCACGTGCCGGAAGCTGCGCAGGAAATGGTAGGGACTGGTCGCCGTCTCGCTTGCAAGCTCGGCAAGCGAGATCGGCCTTTCGGCGTCCTTTTCGATGCGCCGTACCGCCTCTGCGACACGTTTCTGGTCGCGGCGGCTCGGCACCCGGGCAGCAGGCGTGACGCCGGAGGCGACGGCCGCGCCGGCAATGCGCAGAGCGAGTTCCTCGAACGCGTCGATGTCGGCCATCTCGCGCGCGGCTTCCGCCTCGGCCAGCAGCGCTGCCAGCGCCGGCAAGGGCGGCAGGCGCGGCATCTTGAAATTCAGCTTCTTTGCATCCGGCATGCCGGCGACGATCTGTTCCATATAGGCCGGCTCGAAATGGAAGGAGAGGCAACGGTCGCCAGCGCCATGCTCGTGTCCGCATTCATAGCATGTGCCGGGGTTGCCGAGCAGAAGCGCGCCCGGCGCCAGCATCGCTGTTCCCTGTTGCGCTCGGTAGCGGAAGGTGCCGCTGGTCACCACGGCGACGCAGAACTTGCGATGCTCTTCCTCGAACGCGCGATCAGCGGCGCCGGCGGTGCAGACCACGTCCGACACCTGCCAGCCTCGCCCAGACGCCAGTGTATGCGCGCTTGTCGTCATGGCTTGAAAGATAGCAATTTTTCCCAAGCACAGAACCCTGCTGCCGCCTATTCTTCCCAATCTCCTGACAAGATGGGGCTCCTGACAAGACGGGGCTCCTGCCAAGATGAGGTCGAAATCATGCTCAATTCATCTTCCTTTGCCGAAGCCCTGCACAGCGACGGGCCTGCGGGGGACCTTGCCGAAAAACTGAACCTTTACGGCCGCTTCGTCGGCGCCTGGACATTCGATGCCACGCGCCATCTCGAAGACGGTCAGGTGCTGACCGGGCGCGGCGAGGTGCATTTCGGCTGGGTGCTCGAGGGCCGCGCAATCCAGGACGTATGGATCCTGCCAGCACGCGACGCCGGCCCCTCGCCGTCGCTCGGCAAATGGACCTTCTATGGCACGACACTGCGCGTCTATGACCCCGGCGTCGACGCCTGGCACATCTTCTGGAGCGATCCGCGCACCCAATATTACAGCCGTCAGCTCGGCCGCGCCGAGGGCGACACCATCGTCCAGCAAGGCGCAGACGGCACCGGCGCCTCGGTGCGCTGGAGTTTTTCCCGCATTACCGAAAATTCATTCCGCTGGCTGGGCGAACGCTCGCAGGACGACGGCGCGACCTGGCGGCTCGAAGTCGAGTTCCTGGCGCGGCGCACAACTGGAAACTGACGGCCCAACATATTGTAAAAAAGGAGAAAAAGATGCTGGATCATGTCTCGATCGGCGTCCGCGATACCGACGCCTCGAAGCGTTTTTATGATGCCGCGCTGAAGCCGCTTGGCTATACCTGTCTCAGCCAGTCGCCGGGCTCGCTCGGCTATGGTGCGGAGGCGGTGTCGCTGTGGGTGAACGAGGCTCAGCGCCCGGTTTCGGCCGACGGCGAGTCCGGCCTGCATTTCTGCTTTGCGGCGCCGACGCGGAGCAGCGTCGACGCTTTCCATGCGGGCGCCTTGCGTGCGGGCGGCAGTGACAATGGGGCACCTGGCCTGCGCCCCAGCTACGGCGAAGACTACTACGCCGCCTTTGTCATCGACCCGGACGGCTATCGCCTCGAGGCCTATTGCGGAGCGGCCGGCTAGGCTCATCCTGCCCCATCAAGGTTGCCGAATTCCCGCGGCTCAAACGGTTTCCACTGACCCTGCTTTGCTCTACCAATGCCAAGATTGGGCAATGCCAAGATTGGGCAATGCCAATATTGGGGCAATGCCAGTATTCGGGCACGGCCCGGCGGGGAGGGTCAGAGATGCCGAGCTTCGACAGCCTGTTCAACGCCTTCGTCACCATTCTCGTGACCATCGACCCGCCTGGCCTGGCACCACTCTTCCTCGCGGTGACCCGCGGCATGAACCGCGAGGAGCGCAACCAGGTTTCCGTGCGCGCCTCGATCATCGGCTTCCTGGTGATGGCGCTGTTCGCAATCGCTGGCGCATCGATCCTGTCGGTGTTCGGCATCACGCTGCCGGCCTTCCGCGTCGCCGGCGGCTTTCTGCTGTTTTTCATCGCCTTCGAAATGGTGTTCGAGCGCCGGCAGGACCGCAAGGAGAAGATCGGCGATGTCGCCATCACCAAGGATATGATCCACAACATCGCCGCCTTCCCGCTGGCGATCCCGCTGATCGCCGGTCCGGGCGCGATTTCAGCGACCGTCCTGCTGTCCGGCTCCTTTCCGGGCTTTGGCGCGCAGGCAGCTCTTGTCGGCATCATCGCGATCTGCCTTGTCATCACCTATCTGGTGTTCGTGCTGGCCGAGCGCATCGACCGCATCCTCGGCCAGACCGGCCGCTCCATCCTGACGCGGTTGCTCGGCGTCATCCTGGCGGCACTCGCCGTGCAGTTCGTCGCCGACGGCATCAAGGCGCTGATGGCGGCATGATGTCAGATACGGTAACCGACCCCAAGATCGTCGAGCTGGAACTCGCATTGTTGCGGGCGCCGACCCGCTATGACCCGGATTTTCTTGAAACCGTGCTCGACGACGGCATGATCGAGTTCGGAAAATCCGGCAATAAATATGGCAAGAGATCGATTCTGGCAGCGCTTCCTGCGTCGAAAGCCGAACCGGCACCGGATGATGAGCTGGAAATGACCGACGTCAGAACAGTTCAATTGGCGCCTGAGGTGGTGCTTTTGACTTACCGGCTAAGGCCCAAGAAAGAAAAAGCTATTCCATCACTGCGCAGTTCCATATGGAAACGCACCGATGGGCACTGGCGATTGGTATTCCACCAGGGAACCCGAGCCGCGTCCGAAGAAACAAACGGTCCCTGAACGCGGGATTTGTCATACGGGCTTCGTCGTCCAACTCGCGGGGGCGACGCTATCCTATTTCGCCGTCGTATCAATAACTTCGAAGTCGTGGGTGATCTCGGCGGTCTTGGCTACCATCGCCGAAGCCGAGCAGTATTTTTCGATCGAAAGGTTGATCGCCCGCCTCACCTTGTCGGGTGAGAGCGCCCGGCCTTTGACGACGAAATGCATATGGATGCGCGTGAATACTCTGGGATCGGCCTCCGCCCGGTCGGCGTCAAGTTCAACCACGCAGTCTTCGACCGCCTCCCGCCCCTTTTCGAGAATGTGGACGACATCATAGGCCGAGCAGCCGCCGGTGCCGAGCAGAACCAGTTCCATCGGGCTCGGCCCCGGCGTCTTGCCGTCCGGCCCGAACGCGGTTCCCAGCACCAGCTTGTGGCCGCTGCCGGATTCGCCGACGAAAGTGCGCTCCTCAACCCATTTGATCCGCGCTTTCACCTGATACGTCCTTCCACCGCGCATCACTCAAATGCACAACGTCCCGAAAATCCCAGGAGAGATTTCGGGACGCCAATTCGTGGCCTCAAGTAGCTAGCGTTGTGGCAGAGCCGTTCGCTCCGAGGGATCAGAACGGGATTTCGTCGTCCAGTTCGCGCGACGAACCGCCGCCACCACCCTTGTTGCCGCCACCGCCGCCGCGATTGAAACTCTCGCCCGGGCCGGACTGCCCGAAATCGGAGCCGCGACTGCTGCCGCCACCGGCGTAGCTACCGACCTGACCGCCCTCGCCCTGCCCGCGTGCGTCGAGCATCTGCAGCTCGCCGCGGAATTTCTGCAGCACGATTTCGGTGGTGTAGCGGTCATTACCAGTCTGGTCCTGCCATTTGCGCGTCTGCAACTGGCCCTCGACATAAACCTTCGCACCCTTCTTCAGATACTGCTCGGCGACCTTGGCGAGCTGGTCGTTGAAGATGACGACGTTGTGCCACTCGGTCTTTTCCTTGCGCTCGCCGGACGTCTTGTCGCGCCAGCTTTCCGACGTGGCGACGCGGATGTTGACGACCGGCTCACCCGAATTCAAACGGCGGATTTCCGGGTCCGCCCCGAGATTGCCCACCAGAATGACCTTGTTGACGCTACCCGCCATGATACTTCTCCGCGCTCATCCGAAACTAATTTTTGTCGCTGCACCTTATAGAGTGTGGGTTCTCTCCGCTTGCTGTGGCTGGCTTTTCCCACAAGGTTTTTGTTCTCTTTTCGTTCTAGAATGGAGGTACTGCGCTGTCAATGGTTGTCAGTAACAAGTAGTGTCTTGGCGTCGAATTTCCACGCCTATGGGATCGAGGGCGAACCAATGAAGACGGTTGCGCATGACGACCAGCCGCAAGAGGAGTGGCGAGCGGGAGTACAGACTCGCATGCACGTCTCGGCCCGCAACGGCGCAACTCAACTTTGCATATTTGAACAGTGGGTCGAACCGGCAGTTGGCGCCCCGACACATTGGCACCCGGTCGAGGAAGTGCTTACTGTGATCGCTGGGAAGGCCGAGATGTGGATCGATGAAGACCGTGTCGTCTTGACCACCGGACAGTCGCTTGTTGTCTCCGCGCACAGGAAACATGGCTTCCGAAACGTCGGCTCAGAAATGCTTCATATACAGGCCGTGCTCGCGTCACCAATTTTCGAGGCGACGTTCAACGGATCCACGGAGACGGTGAGGCGCTGGCTTCCAACGGCCTTGTAAAAAACCGCGCCTGCCTAAAAACACGGCTTGCCAAACCAATAAGTGTAGACTTATGCTTCTGCCATGATCGAAGCAGAGATTTTTCGAGCGCTTTCCGACCCGACGCGCCGCGCCGTCTACGAACGGCTCGCCGCCGGCGAGATGACCGTATCGGAACTGCGCAGCGGCATGACCGTGTCGCAACCGGCCGTGTCGCAGCATCTCGCGGTGCTGCGCGGCGCCGGCCTGGTGGTCGAGCGGCGAGCCGGCCGCCACGCCTATTATCGCGCCGATCCGCAAGGGCTTGACCCTCTGCTCGGCTGGGTCGAGCGCTACCGTGCGTTCTGGCCCGAGCGTATCGAACGGCTCAAGGCGGTTTTGAAGGATATGGATCAATGACTCCAAAACAGCATTCGGACGCGACGGACTCGATCGAGTTCGAGTGCGAGCTTCCAGACCCGCCAGAAAAAGTGTGGCGGGCGCTGACGGTGCCGGACCTGCTCGCGGCCTGGATGATGCCGAACGACATCAAGCCCGAGATCGGCAGCCGCTTTGCCTTTGCCAAGCCGGACGCACCGATCGAGTGCGAAGTCCTCGACGCCGAGCCTGAACGCCTGCTGCGCTACTCCTGGCGGGAGCGGCCGGAGCCTGGCAATGCAGCGGATCCGCTCGCCGGCCCGCTGGATAGCCCAATGGATAGCATTGTCACCTTCACGCTCGACCGCACCGTGTCGGGCGGCACGCATCTGCGCATCGTCCACGATGGATTTGCGCGGGTAGCTACATCTGCGGTTGCGATGGTGGGCGGCGGTTGCCGGCTTTCGCTCAACGCACACAGCACCAAACAGACAATTGCCGCAAACACGCCTCGCCTGTTCCTGCGCGCGGCCTGAGCCACACAACGGAGAAAAGCGATGAGCGGTTTTGCCAATTTGGTGCCAATGGTGATCGAGCAGTCGAGCCGCGGCGAACGCGCCTTCGACATTTTTTCGCGGCTGCTGCGAGAGCGCATCGTCTTCATCAACGGCCCGATCGACGACAATGTGTCGGCACTGGTCTGTGCTCAGCTCCTGTCGCTGGAATCCGACAATCCCGACAAGGAAATATCCCTCTACATCAATTCGCCGGGCGGCGTGGTGACCAGCGGCTTCGCCATCTACGACACGATGCAGTATATCCGCAGCCCGGTATCCACCGTCTGCATGGGTTTTGCCGCCTCGATGGCCTCGTTCCTGCTGATGGCGGGCACGCCGGGACGGCGCATCGCGCTGCCCAACACCAGCATCGTGCTGCACCAGCCGCTGGGTGGCTTTCAGGGTCAGGCTTCCGATATCCAGCGTCACGCCGAAGGCATCCTGCGCACCAAGAAGCGCATGACCGAACTCTATGCGCATCACTGCGGCCGCACTTACGAGGAGGTCGAACGCACGCTCGACCGCGATTATTTCATGACCGCCGCGGAGGCAAAGACATGGGGCCTTGTCGATCATGTTTTCGATACGCGCAAACAGGCGGCGTGAAGGGGTAACCGAACACCATGAGAGACAACAGCCAAGCCGTTCGGCAAGTTTGATCGCCACCGGTCTGGCTTCGGGCCATGTGCGGCGATATGGTCGTTCGATGGTCGATAAAGATTCACGCATGCGTTTGAACAGGCTTGTCGTCGGCATCGCTGCCGCGGCGATGACATCCAGCACGGCGTTCGCCGAAGACAATTCAACGCCTTCGCACAAAGGCACGCTGCCCGGCGTGGCCGACGACTATCGCATCGCCAAGCCGGCTCCCGAGCCCGACGATGCCGTGCCCGGCAACGGTAACGGCCAATTCAAGATCGGCGATACCGATGTCAGGATTTCCGGCAGCTTAACCTTCGATGTCAGCGCCGGCTCGATCAAGCCCTCCCGGCGATAGGCCATCTGCCTTCATCGCTGCCACAAGGGCAGCCCGTGCGCTTGCGGTCATCTGAAACGAATAGCCCCGCCGTTGCTTCAGCAAAACGGTCGGGGCTTTCTTGGATTTAAAATCCAACTTGCCGGGAATATACTGCCGGCGTTCGATTTCGGATGCTTCGCGGTGTTCAGCCGCTGATCCGACTAGTGGTCTCTGATTTTTATAAGGATCGACAGGTCACGGTTTGTCGGGCGGCGCAAACGCCTGGCCCTGGCACTTATGCCTGCCGCGGCTCCACCGACACGTGGAACCTCAAGGGACTGTCCGGTGGAGTCATTCCTTCTGCTCTCCTCTTCTGTCCATTGCGACCAGTGTCGTCCGAAGCACATATCGCAAAAGCCTGCGACGTCTAGCAGGCCACCTTGGGGTGGCGAGGCCATCGAAAGACGGCCGGCTTCGGTGACGTTTGGGAGTCTGACTCTCTGAGGCTGAGACGTCAACAGTTGGATAGCCGATTACAAAAAATGTGATCGCTTATACGGCAAATCCGAAATCCGCTGCAGTTTTGAGCAGCGCGGCATCGGCCGTGCTGCGTTCGTGAGCTAGCAAACGCGTGGAACTTTAAATCCATCATGATACGGCGGTTTGTGAAGCTGGTTTCATGGACGCTTTTGTCAGGAGCGTGTTCGGTCTTTGTTCTTTGCGCTTGCTCGCCCGCGCGAAAGACGGTTAAAGGCTTTGGTCGAGAGTTGTGGCGTCTCTCGAAAAGGTGACGAAATTACCTACATAGGGGATGGCCGGGACAACCCGCCATCCCATGAGATTCCAGATCTGAGGCGGCGACCGGCGATGGCCGACCATAAATATCTTTCCATTCGCGGGGCGCGCGAACACAATCTGAAGAATGTCGATCTCGACCTGCCGCGTGACAGCCTGATCGTCATGACCGGCCTGTCGGGATCCGGCAAGTCGTCGCTCGCCTTCGACACCATCTATGCCGAGGGCCAGCGCCGCTACGTCGAGAGCCTGTCAGCCTATGCCAGGCAATTCCTCGAAATGATGCAGAAGCCTGATGTCGACCAGATCGACGGTCTGTCGCCGGCCATCTCAATCGAGCAGAAG
Organism: Mesorhizobium mediterraneum; assembly: GCF_002284565.1. Taxonomy (GTDB): domain Bacteria; phylum Pseudomonadota; class Alphaproteobacteria; order Rhizobiales; family Rhizobiaceae; genus Mesorhizobium; species Mesorhizobium mediterraneum. The sequence continues at coordinate 221,590 of NZ_NPKI01000017.1, forward strand.
ACCACGTCGAAGAACCCGCGTTCGACGGTCGGCACCGTCACCGAGATCTACGACTACATGCGGCTGCTGTTCGCGCGCGTTGGCATTCCCTATTCGCCCGCCACCGGCCTGCCGATCGAAAGCCAGACGGTGTCGCAGATGGTCGACCGCGTGCTGGCGGTCGAGGAAGGCACGCGCCTATTCATCCTGGCGCCGATGGTGCGCGGTCGCAAAGGCGAGTACCGCAAGGAACTGCTGGAGCTACAGAAGAAGGGCTTCCAGCGCGTCAAGGTCGACGGCGTGTTCTACGAAATTGCCGACGTGCCGGCGCTGGACAAGAAGTACAAGCATGACCTCGACGTCGTCGTCGATCGCATCGTCGTGCGCGGCGACCTGGCGACGCGGCTTGCGGATTCCATTGAAACCGCGCTGAAGCTCGCCGACGGGCTGGCGGTCGCCGAATTCGCCGACCGGCCGCTCGATGCCAGCCAGACCGGCGAGGATTCGGTCAACAAGTCGAAGAACGAGACGCATGAGCGCATCCTGTTCTCGGAAAAATTCGCTTGCCCGGTATCCGGCTTCACCATTCCCGAGATCGAGCCCAGGCTGTTCTCCTTCAACAACCCGTTCGGCGCCTGCCCGACCTGCGACGGCCTCGGTAGCCAGCGTGCGATCGACGCCAGCCTGATCGTGCCCGACGACAATCTGTCCCTGCGTGCCGGCGCCGTCAGCCCGTGGGCGAAATCGACTTCGCCCTATTACGTGCAGACGCTGGAGGCGTTGGGCAAGGCCTATGGCTTCAAGCTCGGCGACAAGTTCAGAGATCTGACCGAAGAGGCAAAGCAAGCCATCCTGCATGGCACCGGCGAGCGCGAGGTCACCTTCCAGTATGATGACGGCCTGCGCTCCTACAAGACGACCAAGACCTTCGAAGGTGTCATTCCCAATCTGGAGCGGCGCTGGAAGGAAACCGAATCCGCCTGGATGCGCGAGGAGATCGAGCGCTTCATGTCGGCCACGCCTTGCCCGGCCTGCCGCGGCTACCGGCTGAAGCCGGAATCGCTTGCGGTGAAGATCGCCGGAAAGCACATCGGCGAGATTACCGAGCTGTCGATCCGCAAGGCCGACCATTGGTTCACCGAGCTACCCGCCTCGCTCAGCGACAAGCAGAACGAGATCGCGGTGCGCGTGCTCAAGGAGATCCGCGAGCGGCTGCGCTTCCTCAACGATGTCGGGCTCGACTATCTGACGCTGTCGCGTAATTCCGGCACGCTGTCGGGCGGCGAGAGCCAGCGCATTCGGCTGGCCTCGCAGATCGGCTCCGGCCTTACCGGCGTGCTCTATGTGCTGGACGAGCCGTCGATCGGCCTGCATCAGCGCGACAATGCGCGGCTCCTCGACACGCTGAAGCATCTGCGCGACATCGGCAACACGGTGATCGTCGTCGAGCATGACGAAGACGCCATCCTGCATGCCGACTATGTCGTCGATATCGGCCCGGCCGCCGGCATCCATGGCGGCCACATCATCGCGCAGGGAACACCGCAGCAGATCATGGCAAGCCCGGCCTCGATCACCGGCAAATATTTGTCCGGCGAGCTCGAAGTCGCGACGCCGGCCGTGCGGCGCGAGGCCAAGAAGAACCGGCGCCTGAAGATCGTCGGCGCGCGCGGCAACAATCTGAAGAACGTCACCGCCGAAATCCCGCTCGGCACCTTCACCGCCGTCACCGGCGTCTCCGGCGGCGGCAAGTCGACCTTCCTGATCGAGACCTTGTTCAAGGCGGCGTCGCGCCGCATCATGGGCTCGCGCGAGCATCCGGCCGAGCACGACCGCATCGAGGGCCTCGAATTCCTCGACAAGGTCATCGATATCGACCAGTCGCCCATTGGACGGACGCCGCGCTCCAATCCCGCCACCTACACCGGCGCCTTCACGCCGATCCGCGACTGGTTCGCCGGCCTGCCGGAGTCCAAGGCGCGTGGCTATCAGCCAGGCCGCTTCTCGTTCAACGTCAAGGGCGGCCGCTGCGAGGCCTGCCAGGGCGACGGTGTCATCAAGATCGAGATGCATTTCCTGCCGGATGTCTATGTCACCTGCGACGTCTGCCATGGCAAGCGCTATAACAGAGAGACGCTCGACGTCTTATTCAAGGGCAAGTCGATTGCCGACGTGCTCGACATGACGGTCGAGGAGGGCGTCGACTTCTTCGCCGCAGTGCCCGGCGTGCGCGACAAGCTGGAGACGCTGAAGCAGGTCGGCCTCGGCTACATCCATGTCGGCCAGCAGGCGACGACTTTGTCGGGCGGCGAGGCGCAGCGCATCAAGCTTGCCAAGGAGCTGTCGCGCAAGGCGACCGGCAAGACGCTCTACATCCTCGACGAGCCGACCACCGGCCTGCATTTCCACGACGTCGCCAAGCTGCTCGAAGTGCTGCACGAATTGGTCGATCAGGGCAACACGGTGGTCGTCATCGAGCACAATCTCGAGGTGATAAAAACCGCCGACTGGGTGCTCGACCTCGGTCCCGAAGGCGGCGACGGTGGCGGCGAGCTGGTGGCGTCCGGCACGCCGGAGGACATCGTTCGCGAGAAGCGCAGCTACACCGGCCAGTTCCTGCGGGAGTTGCTGGAACGGCGCCCCGGAGGCAAGCGCGAAGCGGCGGAGTGAATGAGGACTGGCTGGCGGCGTTTGGAAGAACCTTCAAATGAAGATCAGAAGAGCGCTTGCCGGTGATCTTGATGCTGTCGTTGAACTGACCACCGCTGCCTACGCGCGCTACACTGCGTTGCTGGGCGCGCCGCCGATCCCGGTGATAGAGAACTATGCGCCGCGGATCGAACGCGGCGAAGTCTGGTTGCTGGAAAGCGATGATGAGACGGCCGGACTGCTGGTTCTCGAACGGCATGCAGATCACGCAATGATCTTCTCCGTCGCCGTCGCGCCTGCCTCCCAAGGCAAGGGTTTCGGCATCTCGCTGCTCAATCACGCGGACGAACAGACGCGGCTGCAGGGCTTGCCCGAGGTGCGGCTCTATACCAACGCTAAGATGGAGCGGAACATCGCGCTCTACAAAGAGTATGGCTTTCACGAAACGGGTCGTCGGCCCAATCCATATCGGCCAGGGTGGACGATCGTCGACATGGCGAAGACTGTCGAGACGATCGCTACGGCCTGATCCTTTTCAAACTCGGGAGGACGAAAATGACCCAATCAGGAAAAATCCGCGCCGGCATGGGCGGCTGGACCTTCGAGCCGTGGGACACGTCCTTCTATCCGGACAAGCTGTCCAAGGCGAAGCAGTTGCACTACGCAACCCGGCAGGTGCCGAGCATCGAGGTCAACGGCACCTATTATTCAAGCTTCAAGGAGCCGACCTTCGTCAAATGGGCTGGTGAGGCGCCGGATGGCTTCGTCTATTCACTGAAAGGCAACCGCTTCGTCACCAACCGCCGCGTGCTCGGCGAGGCCGGCGAGTCCATGATGCGCTTCCTGGGGTCGGGCGTCGCCGCACTCGGCGACAAGCTCGGGCCGATCCTGTGGCAATTCGCGCCAACCAAAAAATTCGACCCGGACGATTTCGAAGCCTTCCTCAAGCTTTTGCCTGAAAAGCAGGACGGCGTGGCCCTGCGCCATGCGGTGGAGGTGCGCAACGACAGCTTCGTCGTGCCGGAATTCGCCGCCCTGGCGCGCAAATACAAGGCCGCGATCGTCTACGCCGACCACGCCAAATATCCTGGGATCGCCGATGTCACCGGCGATTTCATCTATGCCCGGTTGCAGACCGGCAGCGACGACAATCCCGACTGCTACACGCCAAAGGCGCTCGACGAATGGGCGGCGCGCGCAAAACTCTGGGCGGAAGGCAAGGTGCCGGCCGACCTATCGCGCGCCGATCCGTCGATCGACGCACCGGTAAAGCCGCGCGATGTGTTCGTCTACTTCATCACCGAAGGCAAGGTCCGTGCGCCGTTCGGCGCCATGGCGCTGATGAAGCGTGTCACAGGCTGACGGCCTGGAATTGTGACATCTTCATCACCATCGTAACCTTATCGATACCTCCTTGCTGCATGAATCCGCGGAGCTAGGGCAGCCGCGGGTTAGGGCATGTCGCTCGACTACCACTCACTTCTGCTGGCTGTCGGTTTTTCCGCCGCCTGCCTGAGCCTGACGTTGTTCGGCATCTGGCTGACGGCACGAACGGAAAAGTTCCTGCTAACATGGGCGATCAGCGCTTTGTTGGTCGTCGGCGATGTTTTTATCTACCAGGACTATATCGAGACGCCCGGACGCATCCTCGGCATTGCGACGTTCGCGCTGCTCCTGGTTGGGTTCTCGACCATGCTGGGTGCCGCCTACCAGTTCAGGTCAGGCCGATCGCCGATCCCGCTGACGGTTCTCGGCAGCTGCATCTCGCTTGCCCTGGCGCTGCCGCCGATGGCGCTCGGATATGACGGGCTCGGCTTCATGTTCGAAAATCTCCTTGCCGCCCTGCTTCTGTTTGCAACGGCCTATCAGTACTGGATCGGGCGCGCCGAAGCCCCAGTCCCGATCATCGGCCTCTCCGTGCTCTACTCGACCACCGGCGTTTCCTTTGTGCTGTGTGCCGTGGCTCTTGCGTGGGATGGGAAGCTTGTCCTCGGACATGCGCCGAGCAACTGGGCCGAGGATCTGAGCCTCGTCATCGTCATCGCCAGCATGACTGGCATCGGTGCCCTTTCGCTGGCGCTCAACCAGGGCCGCCTGGCCCGACATCACCGTCTGGATGCGCTGACCGATCCGCTGACCGGCCTGCTCAATCGCCGCGCTCTGTTCGACCTCAACGGCGGCGCCCCGATCGGGGCTTTCACGGCGGTGGTCGTGTTCGACCTCGACGGCTTCAAGGCCATCAATGACGAATTCGGCCACGCCACGGGCGATCAGGTGCTGAAGGTGTTCGCCAAGGAACTCGTCGAGAACCTTCGCCCGACCGATGTCGCCGCGCGCATGGGCGGAGAGGAATTCGCGCTGGTTCTGAAGCGCACCCTGCCCGAAGCGGTGGAGTTCACCGCCGAGCGTATACGCACCGCCTTCGCCGCGCGTGTCATCGAGACCGAAACCCGTCACCTGACATGTACGGTCAGCGCCGGATACGCTTTCGGCAGCAATGACGGCATGAGCTTCGACAAGGTGCTCAGCGCCGCCGACAAGGCGCTCTATGCTGCTAAGCGCGGCGGTCGCAACCGCGTCGAGGCTTCGACATTCCGACGCGCGAGCTAGCCGCTTGGCGGCACGGGCAGCCGCCCCTCCGCCAGCTCTTATGCCGCCATGACGACCTCGTTGTAGGCATCGAGATCGACGTAAAAGACCTTGGTGATCTCCGCAATCAGCTCGTCGTGATCATATCCCTGCGATTTCAGAATGTTGATGGCGGTCATGATGTCAACGCGCTCGGTGAGCCGTCGTTTCTGGTAGTCCTCGACATAACGTTCCATCGGCTGTCCCGGGCCCAAGTGCCCCAAAATGCATTGAACAACGATCAGATCGCAGGAAGAGGGTTGCTCGCATGGAACATGCCAGCTGAGCCCGCGCCTCACCTTGATCTGTCAACGAGACTGATACGGAAAGCGGCCGACTCAACAAGGCCAAGTAAAGCCTAGCATGCAATCTTCGGCGCGCTAGAGTTGCAAACGATGTGATTGAAGAAAATCTCGTAGGCCTTTGTGATTTCGTCATCCTTGGGCGTAGCGACGCGAAGCGGAGCGAAGACCCAAGGATCCATGCCGAAACTTCCGAGCGTCACAACGGCACAGAATCCAGGATGGTGTGCGCCGGAAAAACGGCTTCTGTTCTTGACCGCTGCATTCTTTGACCGACGGCGCGGCATGGATCCTGGGGTCTGCGCCGCGTCGCTTCGCTCCTTGCTTCGCCCTAGGATGACGACGGGAGAGATGTTTCGGCTAATCCTGGAGGTTTGCAACTAGACGGTCAGGAACTTGCGGACGTCCGCGCGGTCGAGATCCTCGGCCGGGCCGGTGTGGACGATCAAGCCGCGATCCATGATGTTGACCTCGTCCGCCAGTTCACGGCAGAAATCGAGGTACTGTTCGACCAGCAGCACGGCGATGCCTGCCTGGTCGCGCAGATAGCGGATGGCGCGGCCGATATCCTTGATGATCGACGGCTGGATACCTTCGGTCGGCTCATCGAGCACCAGCAGCTTCGGCCGCATCACCAGCGCCCTGCCGATGGCAAGCTGCTGCTGCTGGCCGCCGGAAAGGTCACCGCCCCGGCGGCCGAGCATCTGCTTCAGCACCGGGAACAATTCGAAGATGTGGCCGGGAATGTTGCGATCGGCGCGCTTCAATGGCGCAAAGCCCGATTCGAGGTTTTCCCGCACAGTGAGCAGCGGGAAGATCTCCCTGCCCTGCGGCACGAATGCGATGCCCGACCGGGCGCGATCATACGCCGCGCTCCGGTCGAGCGCCTTCCCCTCGAAGGCAACACTTCCGCTCGTCAGCCGGTGGTGGCCGACGATCGATCTCATCAAACTGGTTTTGCCGACGCCGTTGCGGCCGAGCACGCAGGTGATCTTGCCCGCGCCGGCCTTCAGCGAGACGCCGCGCAGCGCCTGGGCGGCGCCATAGTGGAGCGTGGCGTTGGAGACTTCGAGCATGGTCAGCGCCTTCTCCAACGCCTGAAGAACGAAAGGTCGAAATGATGAAACGGAACGCGCCAGACCATGATCATCTCCCCAGATAGACTTCGACGACACGCTCGTCGGCCGAGACGAAATCGAGCGAGCCTTCGGACAAGACCGAGCCTTCGTGCAGGCAGGTGACCTTGACGCCGAGCTCGCGCACGAAATGCATGTCGTGCTCGACGACGATGACCGAATGGTCGCGCGCAATATCCTTGAGCAGCCGCGCGGTCTCCTCGGTCTCGGCATCGGTCATGCCGGCGACCGGTTCGTCGACCAGCAGCAGCTTCGGATCCTGCGCCAGCAGCATGCCGATCTCCAGCCATTGCTTTTGTCCGTGGCTGAGATTGGCTGCGATTTCGTCGCGTTTGTCGCCGAGCCGGATGATGCCGAGGATGTCGTCGATCTGCCGCACTTCCGCGGCCGACCGGCGATGGAACAGTGCCGGGAAGATCGAGCGCGGGCCTTTCAGCGCCAGCATCAGATTCTCCTCGATCGTGTGGCTTTCGAAGACGGTCGGCTTCTGGAATTTCCTGCCGATGCCCATCATGGCGATCTCGGCCTCGTCATGTTTCGTCAGGTCGACCTCGCCGTCGAAATAAACCTCGCCCGCGTCGGGCCGCGTCTTGCCGGTGACAATGTCCATCATCGTGGTCTTGCCGGCGCCGTTGGGGCCGATGATCGCGCGCATCTCGCCCTTGTCGAGCACCAGCGACAGATTATTGATGGCGCGAAAGCCGTCGAAGGAAACTGAGACGCCGTCGAGATAGAGGATGGTGTTGCTCTTCGACATCGCTCACTCCGCCGGCTGCGGTTCGGGGCTGGATCCAGACCAGTCGCCAGGCGTTCTCGCGGCACCGCGAACGACCTTCGGCGGCGCCGGGACGTCAGGATCGGTGCCGGCTTCCTCGGCGATGGATGCCGCGCGCAGCGCCTTGGCATTGCCGCGCCAGGAATCCCACATGCCGATAATGCCCTTGGGCAGGAACAGCGTGACGGCGACAAACAGTCCGCCCAGCGCAAACAGCCAGAACTCCGGCAGCACGCCGGTGAACCAGGATTTGCCGGCATTGACCACGAGCGCGCCGATGATCGGCCCGACGATGGTGCCGCGCCCGCCGACGGCCGCCCATACCACGACCTCGATCGAATTGGACGGTTCGAACTCGCCCGGATTGATGATGCCGACCTGCGGCACGTAGAGCGCACCGGCAATGCCGGCCATGACAGCTGACACGGTGAAGGCGAACAGTTTGACGTTCTCCGCCCGCCAGCCGAGAAAGCGCGTGCGGCTCTCGGCGTCGCGCACCGCCATCAGCAGCTTGCCGTATTTTGAACCGACGATTGCCCAGGTGACGTAGACGGCGAGCGCGAGCGTGACGGCGCCGGCCGCGAACAATGCCGAGCGTGTTGCATCGGCCTGCACGTTGAAGCCGAGAATATCCTTGAAATCGGTCAGGCCATTATTGCCGCCGAAACCCATGTCGTTGCGGAAAAACGCGAGCAGCAGCGCATAGGTCATCGCCTGGGTGATGATCGACAGATAGACGCCGGTGACGCGGCTGCGGAAGGCGAACCAGCCGAAGACGAAGGCGAGCAGGCCGGGCACCGCAAGCACCATGATCGCGGCAAACCAGAAATGGTCGAAACCGTACCAGAACCACGGCAATTCCTTGTAGTTCAGGAACACCATGAAATCCGGCAGCAGCGGATTGCCGTAGACGCCGCGCGAGCCGATCTGGCGCATCAGGTACATGCCCATCGCATAGCCGCCGAGCGCGAAGAAGGCGCCGTGGCCGAGCGAGAGGATGCCGCAATAGCCCCAGACGAGATCGAGCGCCAAGGCGAGCAGCGCGTAGCAGAGATATTTCCCGGTAAGCGCGACGATATAGGACGGCACGTAGAACGCACTTGTCGGCGAGACCGCAAGATTGAGCAGCGGCACGACGATGGCGACCGTCAGCAGGATGAAGATCGTGATGGCGATGCGGCGGTCGGCGCCAGCGGCGAAGAAGCGTCCCGTGATCATGCTTCCACCGATCTGCCCTTCAGCGCGAACAGGCCGCGCGGGCGTTTCTGGATGAACAGGATGATGAGGACCAGGACGACGATCTTGCCGAGGACTGCACCGGCATATGGTTCGAGGAACTTGTTGACGATGCCGAGCGAGAAGGCACCGACCAGCGTGCCCCAGAGATTGCCGACGCCGCCGAAGACGACGACCATGAAGCTGTCGATGATGTAGCCGCGGCCGAGATTGGGCGAGACATTGTCGATCTGGCTGAGCGCGACGCCGGCAATGCCAGCTATGCCGGACCCCAATGCAAAGGTCAGCGCGTCGACCCATGGCGTTCTGATGCCCATCGACGCGGCCATGCGGCGGTTGGCGGTGACGGCGCGCATCTGCAGGCCCCAGGGCGTGCGCTTCATCACATAGAGCAGCACCGCGAACACGCCGAGCGAGAATACCAGTATCCAGAGCCGGTTCCAGGTCACGGCAAGCTGGCCGATATCGAACGAACCGGACATCCATGACGGATTGCCGACTTCCTGGTTCGTCGGCCCGAAGATGGTGCGCACGGCCTGCTGCAGGATCAGCGAGACACCCCATGTCGCCAGCAGCGTCTCCAGCGGGCGGCCGTAGAGGAAACGGATGACGCCGCGTTCGATGACGAGGCCGACGAGCGCCGCGACGAGGAAGGCGAGCGGCAGTGCGATGGCCAGCGACCAGTCGAACAGGCCGGGAAAGGAATTGCGGATCACTTCCTGCACGACAAAGGTCGTGTAGGCGCCGAGCATCACCATTTCGCCATGCGCCATGTTGATGACACCCATGACGCCGAAGGTGATGGCAAGGCCAATCGCTGCCAGCAGCAGCACCGACCCCAGCGAAATGCCGTACCAGATGTTCTGGCCAGCATCCCACAGCGCCAGCGTCGAATTGATGTTGGCGATCGCCGCCGTCGCCGCGTCCTTGACCGCGCCCTCGGAATTGGCCTCGACGGAGGTGAGCAGGGACAGCGCGTCGCGGTCGCCGCGCGCGCCGATCAGGGCGATCGCCGCCAGCTTGTCGGCCTCCGGCCTGTCCGACACCAGAACGGATGCGGCGCGGGCCTGTTCGAGCAGCGCTTTGACGCTTGCCACCGTTTCGCTGGCGATTGCGGCATCGAGTGGCTCGATATTTGTGGCATCGGGCGTCTTGAACATGGTGTCAGCGGCAGCGATGCGCGCAGCCGGGTCTTTCGCGCCGAGCGTCAGCGTGCCCAAAGCATCGCGGACGGCGCGGCGCAGCGTATTGTTGACCTTGATCTTGGTGATCTCGCCCTTGGCCGCATCGCCGGACTTTTCACCGCTCAGCGGGTCGAGCAGCTCAACGCTACCGCCACCTTCCTTACCGATGAAAACCTGCGAATCGGTCTTGCGGACGTAAAGATCGCCCTCCGCAAGCGCGCCAAGCGGGCGCTCGACGGCGGTATCACCGGTGGCCGCGAGCTCGCGCACGACAGCTTCGATCGCCGAAAAATTCGAGGCAGTGGCGAATTTGGCGATGATGGCACGCAGATCCGCTTCGGCAGCATTCGACGGCGACAGCATCCCCAAGAGGAGCAGCAGCGTCAGCCCAATTGCGCGGATGAAGGTCATCGGTTTCTGGAGGCTCTCGAAGGGTTGAAATTCGCGTCCGGGCGGACTCGAGGAGAGGAGGAGCTCGCCCGGACGCTTCGCGGTCTAGGTCGTGGAGAAATCCACGACCGTCAGACCCGGGAGGATCAGTTGGTTCCCTTGCCGCCGCACTTGCCGGTAGCGACATTGAAGTTGCCGCAGGACAGAGGCGCGCGCCAATCGGAGATCAGGTCCTTGGAATCAGGCAAGTAGTCGGACCACTCGTCGCCCATCACCAGGCCGGGCGTCTGCGAGACGGTCTCGAACTGGCCGTCGGCCTGGATTTCGCCGATTAGCACCGGCTTGGTGATGTGGTGGTTCGGCATCATGGTCGAATAACCACCGGTCAGGTTCGGCACCGAGACGCCGACCACGGCGTCGATGACTTTGTCAGGATCAGTGGTGCCGGCCTTCTCGACAGCCTTCACCCACATGTTGAAGCCGACATAGTGGGCTTCCATCGGGTCGTTGGTGGTGCGCTTGTCGTTCTTGATGAACTTGTGCCAGTCGGCAATGAACTTCGCATTCTCCGGCGTGTCGATGCTCTGGAAGTAATTCCAGGCGGCGAGATGGCCGACGAGCGGCGTGGTGTCGAGACCGGCAAGCTCTTCCTCGCCGACCGAGAAGGCCATGACCGGGATATCCTCGGCCTTGATGCCCTGGTTGCCGAGTTCCTTGTAGAACGGCACGTTGGCGTCGCCATTGACGGTCGAGACGACGGCGGTCTTCTTGCCGGCCGAGCCGAACTTCTTGATCGCCGAGACCTCGGTCTGCCAATCGGAGAAGCCGAACGGCGTGTAGTTGACCATGATGTCTTCGGCGGCGACGCCCTTGGCCTTCAGATAGGCCTCGAGGATCTTGTTGGTGGTGCGCGGATAGACGTAGTCGGTGCCTTCAAGCACCCAGCGCTTCACCGAACCGCCATCCTCGCTCATCAGATAGTCGACGGCCGGAATGGCCTGCTGGTTCGGCGCCGCACCGGTGTAGAACACGTTGCGTTCGCTCTCCTCGCCCTCATACTGGACGGGATAGAACAGGATGTTGTCGAGCTCGCTGAACACCGGCAGCACCGACTTGCGCGACACTGACGTCCAGCAACCGAACACCGCCGCGACCTTGTCCTTGGAGATCAGCTCGCGCGCCTTTTCGGCGAACAGCGGCCAGTTGGAAGCCGGATCGACGACGACCGCTTCGAGTTTCTTGCCAAGCAGGCCGCCCTTTGCATTCTGCTCTTCGATGAGCATCAGCATGGCGTCCTTCAGCGTCGTCTCCGAAATCGCCATGGTCCCCGACAGCGAATGGAGAATGCCCACCTTGATCGTGTCGTCAGCCGCTCTGGCGGGGACGCTCATCAGCAGGCCGGCCGTGACCACGCCTGCCGAAAACATTTTTGTTATTGTCGAGAAACTGCCCCTCATATTTCAAACTCCCAAGCTGGTTGATCGCATCGCAAACAGAACATGCAACGGCTGTGCCAACCGCAGGAGCAAAATTGAGTGGGGTGAGATTTCCTAGCTCTATCAGCCGGTTAATATATTAGCCGCTAAAGATGAGCGCCGCCGCCCGTGTTCCGCTTGAGAGAAAATGACCCGCCGCCGCCTAAATTTTGCTCACATGCCAACTAATGCACTTTTTTTGAGCAACGACACATCGACGATCGCGAACCGTTGCAGCGCTGCAGGAAAATGGGGCAAGCTCGATCTTCAAAAGAGCGACGTCATGGCCCCCAGGATTTCTCGTATTTTCAGCATAGTGCTCCTGGCTGCGGCCACCGGCGGCGCACACGCCGACTTCACCGACGGCAAATTGCCCGACGGCACCTATCACTGCGAAGTCTATCTGCTTGGCATGTTCCTCAGCCTTGGCGATATCACCATCAAAGGAAACGTCTATAGCGGCCCGGTGACCTTCGGGACCGCTCCGCAGGCTTACAATTATCAGATGAATGCAAACGGCGAGATCACATGGCTGGGCCCGTTGGGCGGCTACACGACCGGCGGCAACTCGATCTCGCTTACGCAAGCCACCCTGGACGGCCAAACCAGCCCATCCTTCGACATCATCATGAAGCAGCCTGACGGCGCCTTCACCGCCTCGACCTGCACGAAACGTTGAGCAGCCGACAAGAAGAGGCGCGGAACCTTGCGAGGCTCCGCGCCAGCAGACAGACAGCCGGGAGGGCTAGGCTAGATGCTCTTAGCCGACATCTGTTCAGCGATATAATCGGCCTGACGGATCGCCAGCGACACGATCGTCAAAGTTGGATTTTCGGCGCCGCCGGTGGTGAACTGGCTGCCGTCCGACACGAACAGGTTCTTGATGTCGTGTGCCTGACCGTGCTTGTTGACGACGCCGTCGGCCGCCTTCTCGCTCATCCGGTTGGTGCCGAGATTGTGGGTCGATGGATAGGGCGGCGTCGGGAAAGTCCGCGTCGCGCCCACCGCCGCGTACAGCGCGGAGCCCTGCTTGTAGGCGTGGTTGCGCATCGCGGTGTCATTGGCATGGTCGTCGAAATGAACGTCCGCCACCGCCATGCCGTGCTCGTCCTTGATATCGGCATGCAGGGTGATGCGGTTTTCCTCGCGCGGCATATCTTCGCCGACGATCCACATGCCGGCCATATGGTCGTAGTGATCGAGCGCCGTGGTGAAGGAACGTCCCCAGCCGCCGGGATTGAGGAACGCGGCCATGAACGGCAGGCCGAGCGACAGCGTCTCCAGCTCGTAGCCGCCGACGAAGCCGCGCGAGGGATCGTTGCGAGCTTCGTCGCGGATGATCCCGGCCATGGTGGTGCCGCGATACATATGCACCGGCTTGTCGAAGACGCCGTAGACGGAGCCCGTGGTGTGGCGCATGTAGTTCTTGCCCACCTGCCCTGACGAATTGGCAAGGCCGTCGGGAAACTGGCTCGATGCCGAATTGAGCAGCAGCCGTGGGCTCTCGATCGAGTTTCCGGCGACCGCGACAATGCGGGCCTTCTGTTCCTGAAGCTTGCCGTCCTTGTCGGCATAGACGACGCCGGTCACCTTGCCTGACGCATCGTGGTTGATCTTGATCGCCATGGCATTCGGCCTGACCTCGAGATGACCGGTCGCCTCGCCCTTCGGGATTTCGGTATACAGGGTCGACCACTTGGCGCCCCATTTGCAGCCTTGGAAGCAGAAGCCGGTTTGCTGGCAGGCATTGCGATCGTCGCGCGGCTCGGAATTGATCGCCATCCGGCCGGTGTGGCACTCCTTGTAGCCGAGTTTGTCGGCGCCGGCCTTCATCACCTTGAAGTTGTTGTTGCCGGGAAGGCCTGGGATGTTGTTGGTGAGCGTCACGCCGAGCTTGTCTTCGGCCTTTGCGTAGTAGGGTTCAAGATCGGCAAGCGTGATCGGCCAGTCGAGCAGGTTGGCGCCTTCCAGCTTTCCGTAGGTCGAGAGCGTTTTGAATTCGTGCTCCTGCAAACGCAGCGAGGCGCCCGCCCAGTGCGTGGTCGAACCGCCGACCGACTTGACGATCCAGGCCGGCAAGTTTGGAAAATCCTTCGCCACCCGCCAGTCGCCCGAGGTCGTGCGCTTGTCCGTCCAGGCGAGCTGGGCGAATGAATCCCACTCGTCGTTGATGAAATCCTCGTATTCGTGGCGGGCGCCCGCCTCCAGGATGATGACATCGATGCCCTTCTGGGCGAGTTCATTGCCGAGCGTGCCGCCGCCGGCGCCCGAGCCGATGATGACGACCACGCCATCGTTCTTAAGATCAAATGGTGCTGCCATGGTTTCCTCCCATGATGTCTGTTGTGTGCAGTTGCGACGAGAGGGCTCAGAGCCACTCGATGTCGTCGAACCCGCGCGCCATGTAGCCGCCCTTGGAGTAGGACTCGCCTTCGTAGCCAAAAATCGGCCAGACCTCCTTCTGGTTGTAGAGGCCGACTACAAGTCCGCCGCGGACCGCCTGGAAGAACGGCGTGTCCTCGATCTCTCTCAGCACGGCAACGCGCTGCTCCTCCCAGCCAAGACCGGTGTAGCCGTCCTTGCCAGACTTCAAGTCGAGATCGGCGATGCCCTTTTCGATGAGATCCTTGTGGGCCGGGTCTTTGTCGGCCTGCTCATCGTGGGCCTTGACGGCAATTGCGTAATATTTGTCAGGCACCTGGTCGTGCGGATAGATGTCGCGCGCCATCTGGATCAGGGTCGCCATGGTTTCGGGCTTGAGCGCGGATGTTTGGAGACCCCAGGCATGTTCCGGACTGATGACGGCGCTGCCTGAAATGACCAGCAATGCGCCGACACTGCCGCGTTTCAGAAGCTCGCGGCGCGACAGCCCAGGCTTTTTCTCGTAGATGGTGACCATTTGTTCCTCCCTTGCTTGCTATTTGCACCGTGAAGGTGCCGTGGCTGGCGCCGCGCTGGCCGGCGCGGCCGCGATATCTCCTATTTGAACCGGCCCCGACGCTGCAGGACCTCGATCTTGTAGCCGTCGGGATCTTCGATGAAGAAGAAGCGCGCGAACGGCGCTCCGTCGCGATTGAACTCGACGATCTTTTTCGGGTTCAGGCCAAGCGCGCCCAGCCGGTCGTGTTCGCTGTCCAGATCGATGACCGAAACCGCGAGATGCCCGTAGCCATCGCCGAGCGCATAAGGCTCTTCACGGCCCTTGTTGACGGTGAGCTCGACCTCGAACTCCGCCTCGGCATTGCTCAGATAGACGAGCGTGAAAGTATCGAAATCGAGCCGTTCGGCGACATCCATCCCAAAGGCTTTCCGGTAGAAATCGACGGACCGAGCCTCTTCCAGAACCCGGATCATGGTGTGAATCGCCTTCGCCAAATGACACTCCGTTGCAGCAGCGCCATATGCGCGTCGGCATGATTATGCGCGGGTTTCGGCAAAGATGGTGGCAGCCGATTACCACGCGCTAATCTAACGACGGCGTGGCATACTGCTTAAGGACGAAAGTCCGATTGCTGTTTTCCGCTTTCCAGCTGAAGATAATTGGCCACGATAGGCACTGCTCAAAGGCGCGAATCACTGCTGATTGCGCCCAAAAATCAACAAGAATGGCCAAAGCCAACAAGAAGGGAGGTAACCGATGTGCAGGGTTTTTGCCGGGCAGGATCCGGAGGGCTACCGACAGATCAACCGGTCGATCCGCATCGACGGGCACTCGACCAGCATCCAGCTTGAGGCGACGTTCTGGGCTTTGCTCGACGAGATCGCCGACAGCCAGGGTCTGACGACGCCGAAATTCATCTCGAAGCTCTATGACGAGGTTATCGAGATCAACGGCCAGATTCCGAACTTCGCGTCGATGTTGCGCACGACCTGCGCTCTCTATCTGAAAGGCCATCGGCCAGGTATCGAAGAACACACGGCGCCTAAGCGGCAAGCAGCCTAGTTTTCGGCTGCAACATCGAGCGCCAGCCGGGTCATGTCAGTGAAAAGCGCCTGGCGTTCGGAATAGTCGGTTTGCTCGCCGGTCACCACATTGTCGACGACAGTCAGGATCGACAGCGCCCGGGCGCCGAAATGTGCTGCGATGCGATAGAGCGCGCTGGTCTCCATATCCACGGCGAGCGCGCCATGGGCCTGCGCCTCGGCAAAGCGGTCGCGTCCCTCCGGATGATAGAATATGTCGCTGCAGGCCGTCAGCCCGGCCTGATGCTCGATGTCGAGTTCGGCAGCCTTGGCCAAGGCGCGGACGAATAGTGCCGGATCAGGGGCGGCAACATCGTTGTAGAGCCCGAAAACCTGGCCGCTCTCTGCACTCTCACCTCGCACCGACTGCGAGACCACCAGGCTGCGCAGTTTCAGCCCGGCGGTCAGAGCGCCACAGGTACCGGTGCGGATCAGCGTCCTGACGCCGTAGAAATCGAGCAGCTCATGCACGTAGATCAGGAATGACGGGACACCGATGCCCGTTGCCTGGATGCTGACGGGCTTACCGCGAAACAGGCCGGTAAAACCGAGGGCCTCCCTGCGACGGTTGACGCAGCGCGGCGCCTCCAGAAAGGTTTGCGCCATCCATTCGGCGCGTTGCGGATCGCCTGGCAACAGCACTGTTGCGGCGTAATCACCCTTGCCTGCCTCGTTGTGCGGCGTCACGGCATGCTCCCCAAAACCCGCCGTCCGTTTCACCCGCAATCATGGCAGCCTCGCGTCATTACGCAAGTGCGAGATTAGCAAACCCTAAGATTCAAGCACATCCTTCACGATTGTGGCCAGTTGCTTGAGTGAAAACGGCTTCGGCAGGAAACCGAAATGCGCGTCTGCCGGCAGGTTTTTGGCGAACGCATCCTCGGCGTAACCAGAAACGAAGACGAATTTGATGTCCGGTTGCCGCTTGCGCAATTCGCCAAGCAGCGTCGGCCCGTCCATTTCAGGCATCACCACGTCGGAAACGACGATGTCGACCTTGCCGCCAAGCGCCTCGAAGACTTCCAGCGCCTCGACGCCCGAGGACGCTTCGTGGACAGTGTAGCCGCGCGACGTCAACGCTCGCATGCCGCCCATGCGCACGGCATCCTCGTCCTCGACGAGCAGCACCGTGGCCGAGCCCGACAAATCCTTGGCTGCGTCGGCGATCTTTGCCGGTGCAGCCGGCGCCTCGCCGGGTTCGCCTGCCTTTCTCGCCTCTGCAATGTAGCGCGGCAAGAAGATGCGGAACACGGATCCCTTGCCGACTTCGGAATCGCAGAAGATGAAGCCGCCCGTCTGCTTGATGATGCCATAGACCATGGACAGGCCGAGGCCGGTGCCCTTGCCGACCTCCTTGGTGGTGAAGAAAGGTTCGAAAATCTTCTTGAGCACTTCGGGGGCGATGCCGCTGCCGGTGTCTTCGACTTCGACCACGACATAGTCGGCCGGCGCAAGCTCTCGGTAGGAAAGGCTCTTGCTCTCCTCGGTGGTCACGTTCCGGGTGCGCACGGTGAGGTCGCCGCCGGCCGGCATCGCATCGCGCGCATTGACCGCCAGATTGACCACCACCTGCTCGAACTGCCCGATATCGACCTTCACCGGCCACAGGTCGCGGCCATGATCGACCTTCAGCTTGATGTCGTTGCCGACCAGGCGGGCCAGCAGCATCCGGAGATCGGCAAGCACATCGGTCAGGTTGAGCACCTCCGGCCGCAGCGTCTGCTTGCGTGAGAAGGCCAGAAGCTGCCGCACCAGCGAGGCCGCCCGGTTGGCATTCTGCTTGATGTTCATGATGTCCGGGAAGGACGGGTCCGACGGGCGGTGGTTGGTCAACAAAAGGTCCGACGCCATGATGATGGCGGTCAGCACATTGTTGAAGTCGTGGGCAATGCCGCCGGCAAGCTGGCCGACCGCCTGCATCTTCTGGCTTTGCGCCATCTGGCCTTCGAGCGCCTTCTGCTCGGTGGTTTCGACGGCGTAGACGATGGCCGATTCTTCGGCGCCCTCGCTGGTGCCGTCGGCAACCGCGTTGACGTAGAAGCGCATGTGCCGCTCCTCATTGCCGGGCAGCAGCGTATCGATCGGTTCGATGTCGGCCTGCCGTTGTCGCGCCTTTTCAAACGCCACGGCAAAGGCGGGCCGGTCGCGCTCATGGATCACCGTGTCCAGCCGCACGCGCCGATCGACCGCGTCCCCATCGACGACGGAGGAAAACAGCGACAGGAAAGGCGCGTTGGTGCGCAAGATGCGTCCGCCGTTGTCGACAGCCGCTATTGCCATCGGCGTCGAATTGAAGAAGCGGGTGAAGCGTATCTCCGAGGCGCGAAGATCGGCGGAAGCGTCCTCGCCTTGCGTCCGGTTGAGCACGATGGTGCGCGTCGGACCGTTGACGCCCTCGCGGCTGGCCGAAACCCGATGCATGAAACGCACGGGCAGCGCCTCGCCCTTCACTGTCGTCAGATCGAGATCGATGACCGCGTTGCGCGTGGTGCCGGGATCGGCCTTGACCGAGCGGACCAGTGCCATGCCGTCGCCGGCGACGATCTCCGGAAGCGTGACGGCACCGGGCGTGAAGCTCGTCAGGTCGATGCCCAGCCACTCCGCAAGCGTGGCATTGATGTAAGTGACGCGCCCTTCCTGGTCGGCCGAAAAGAAGCCGGCCGGCGCATGGTCGAGATGGTCGATAGCCTTTTGCAGGTCGAGGAAGAACCGCTCCTGCTCGGCCCGTTCTTCCGAGATGTCGGCGAGTTGCCAGGCGAGCAAAGGCAGCCGCTGGCCCGGGACGCTGAAGGCGCGGGCGCGGGCGCGATACCAGCGCGCGCCCGGCTCGGCGCCGGGTCGAATGGATTGAGCAAGCCGAAACTCCCCGTCGCCGGGCTGGCCGTCGCGCAGGCCGGAGGCGAGCCGGTATATGGTCACCGAGGCCTCGGGAACATCGGACAGCAACCCTTCGACCGTCTTGAGATCCGCCGCCGACGCCGCGCCCGTCATGTCGGCATAGGCCCGATTGGCGTAAACGACACGCCCTTTGGTGTCGGTGACGAGAAGACCTTGCGACATTGAATCGACGAAGGCTTTCGACAGCTCGTCGCTCGTCGAGCGCGGTGTGATCTGCACGAAGCCGATGGCGGTGGCGAACAGGAAGCCGACGCCGATCATCGCCAGCACACCAAGCATTCCAAGCAGGAATGGATCGCCAAGACGCTCGCGGAAAAGGCCGAAGACGATCGCGGCGCCCGTCAAGACAACGATGAAGATGATGAGCCGGGTTACCGCACCCGGTCGCGTGTTCTGGTCGACGATCGGTACCGGATAGAAATCGCCGCGCGCTTCCTTGGCCATGTGCCCCCTGCTCGTGAATTCCGGTACTTGCCCCTGCCCGGTTGAATCACATTCTCAGGGTCCGGAAAAGGCCTTGGCGGCAAATGTCCGCTAAAAATGAGGCCGTTCGGCGCCCGGTGTGGTGAATTCGAAATTCGCGTCACCTTGCTGCAGCGCCAGGCGAATTTTCGGATTCGTCACACCAGCAACTTGCTGAAAATCCAGTGTGGTGTTTCAAGCTGTTCACGAAGCATGAAAGGCAACTTGCAGTGGCGTGCCGCAACAGTTTAGTGTCGCGTCTTCTTCGAAAGACGATTGGGGGCACCGATGCTGCAGTGGCTGGATAGCGTGGCGGGTCCTGGTTATGCCGCGGCGATCCTGTGGACGCTTGTCGCGCTTGTCCTTTTGGTCATCATTCTCCTTATCATCAAGCTGATCCGCAATCTGACCTTCGGAACATTCGTCGCCGGCGGCAGGAACCGCAAGACACGATTGGCCGTCATGGACGCCACCGCTGTCGACAGTCACCGCCGGTTGGTGCTGGTGCGCCGCGACGATATCGAGCACCTGCTGCTGATCGGAGGCCCGACCGACGTCGTCGTCGAACGCGACATCAGGCTGTCGGCGCTGCGCCGTCCTGCACTGACCGGAGATGGCGGTGGCCATCAGCCCGCACCGCGGCCGCGCGCCCCTCAACCCGCTCCTGCGCCAGAGAGGCAAGCACCGCCTCCGCAGCCGGTAAGCGCGGCCCCAACGCCTGTCCGGCCCTATCAGACGGCGCAGGCGCCGAAGCCAGCAGCGCAAAGCCATCAGTCGGCGACCATCACGCCGCTGCCCGCCTATGGATCGGCGAACGCCAATGCCGTTCGACACGCGCCATCGCCGGCAAGACAGGATTCCCCGGCAAGGCAGGATTCTATCGACGATACGTTGATGAGGGAACTCGAGGTCTCGCTTGACGAGCCGCAACCCGCCAAGCCGGAGAGTAAGCCGGCGGCAAAGGTGCCGCCGTCTCTCGATGACGAGATGACGAAGCTTCTCGGCGAGCTCTCCAGCCAGAAACGGTAACCGGCCAGGAACCGGCCCAGCGAATAGCCAACAAAAATGGCCGGACCGGCCATGACAAAGTTCGCTATTTGAC
Organism: Mesorhizobium mediterraneum; assembly: GCF_002284565.1. Lineage (GTDB taxonomy): Bacteria > Pseudomonadota > Alphaproteobacteria > Rhizobiales > Rhizobiaceae > Mesorhizobium > Mesorhizobium mediterraneum. The sequence goes on from NZ_NPKI01000017.1 coordinate 241,769, forward strand.
CGCTTTTTAGACGCCTCGCCTGTGCTTCAGTCGTCGCGGTAGACCTTCTCGCGGCGCTCGTGGCGCTCCTGCGCCTCGATCGACAAGGTCGCGATCGGACGCGCATCGAGCCGCTTCAGCGCGATGGGCTCGCCGGTTTCCTCACAATAGCCGTAAGTGCCTTCATCAATGCGCTGGAGCGCGGAATCGATCTTTGAAATGAGTTTTCGCTGGCGATCGCGAGCGCGAAGTTCGATGGCGCGGTCGGTTTCCGAAGAGGCGCGATCGGCGAGATCGGGGTGGTTGGCGTTTTCCTGCTGCAGGATTTCGAGGGTTTCGCGCGCTTCGCGCAATATGTCATTCTTCCAGGTGACGAGCTTCAGGCGAAAGTAGGATTTCTGCCGCTCGTTCATGAACGGCTCGTCTTCGGAGGGTACGTAATCGGCGGTAACGATGTCGTTCATTCGACTCACCCAAACTGCCCCAATTTTGGCGCCTATATATTCGCGGAGCGAATGCTGCACAAGCGTAATCGACGACAGTTTCACGCAATTGTTAATGTCGGGCAAAACGGCACTGGCCGCATCATTCGCATGAAGGGCGCGGCCGAATTCGTTTATGATTCGTTGGGTTTGAAGGGTATCAGCCATTGTGCAAGAGGGCTTTCTCATGGCTAATCCTGCAGCGCCTTTTGACGAGTTTCGGTGTTAGGCACAAGCGAGGGGCCGGTGAGCAAGCTTTATCTGTTGAGGCATGCGAAGGCTGGATGGGCCCTGCCGGGCATGCGCGATTTCGATCGTCCGCTCGACGCATCCGGCCTCGCCGACGCCGAAACGATGGGTGCGATCATGCGGGCCCGCAACTACATTCCGGACCTCACCCTTTGCTCCAAAGCAAAGCGAGCGCTGCAAACGCTGGAAGGCCTTGCCGGTCACACCGATACCGGCCGGGTCCTGTTCCTGGACACGCTCTATAGCGAGGATGCCGCCTTCTATCTCAACATCATCCGCGGCAATGGCGGGCCAGGCTCGCTGCTCGTCATCGGCCACAACCCGATGACGGAAGATCTCACTATCGCGCTTTCGGGCGACGGCGAAGAGGCTGCGAGGGGAATGCTGAACCACGGCTTCCCGACCGCTGGCCTTGCGGTCGTCCGTTTTCCAGGCAGTCTTGCCGACGCCGCGCAAGGCACCGGCTATCTCGAAGCCTTCTTGACGCCGGTTGATCTCTGACGCCGTTTCAAATCCAGGTGGCAGCGTCTATATCGGAGCGTACCGAAGCCCCGAGAGAACCGATTTGGCATCATCGCTGACCACTTTCACCGACGAGGCGAAGATTGCCCTGGATACGCTGTCGGGGCGCGCTACCGGGCTTTTTTCGCCGTCGCTGCGGCTGGGGGTGACAGGCCTTTCTCGCGCCGGCAAGACGGTGTTCATCTCGGCGTTTGTCCACAATTTGCTCCATGGCGGGCGCTTGCCGCTATTCGCCGCGCAGAAATCGGGACGCATCGCCCGTGCCTTCCTCGAAGAGCAACCGGATGATGCGGTACCGCGATTCCAGTACGAGGATCACATCGCGGCCCTGGTCAACGACCGCCTCTGGCCGGATTCGACACGTGCCATTTCCGAACTGAGGCTCACCATCGAATATGAATCGGCCTCCGGCTGGAGCCGCATGTTTTCATCAGGCAGATTGTCGGTCGATATCGTCGACTATCCCGGAGAATGGCTGCTCGACCTGCCGCTGCTCGGCAAATCCTACGGCGATTTCTCACGCGAAGCCTTCGAGATGGCCGTGCTGCCGGTGCGCGTCGACCTTTCGCAGGAATGGCGCGCGCTCTCCGCCGCAGTCGACCCGAAGGCGGACGCCGACGAAATGACGGCGCGCCGCCTCGCCGAGAGCTTCGCCGCCTATCTCAAGGCATGCAAGCTCGACGAGCGGGCGCTTTCGACCTTGCCACCCGGCCGTTTCCTGATGCCCGGCGATCTTGAGGGCTCACCGGCGCTGACCTTCGCGCCCTTGCCGGACCTGAGCGAGCGGCGAGCGCGTTCGGGGTCGCTGCAGGCGATGATGGAGCGCCGCTACGAGGCCTACAAGACGCATGTCGTAAAGCCGTTCTTTCGGGAGCACATCACGCGCCTTGACCGCCAGATCGTGCTGATCGACGCCTTGCAGGCCTTGAACGCAGGCCCCGGCGCGATGGCCGATCTCGAACGCGCGGTGACCGAAATCCTCGCCTGTTTCCGCCCCGGCCGCGGCAATTTCCTGACAGACTTTTTTTCAAGGCGCATCGACCGCATATTGGTGGCGGCGACGAAGGCGGACCATCTGCATCACGAAAGCCACGACCGGCTGCAGGCGATCGTGCGGCGGCTTGCCGACCGTGCCGTGGCGCGGGCAAATTTCACCGGCGCCCATGTCGACGTGGTCGCCCTGGCGGCCGTGCGGGCGACCCGGGAGGGCACGGTCAAGCAAGGCCGTGAAACACTGCCGGTCATCATCGGCATACCGTTGAAGGGTGAAAGGATCAACGGCGAAGCATTTGATGGAAAGACCGAAACAGCCATATTTCCCGGCGACTTACCGGAAAAAATTGATGCAGTGTTCGATGTCTCTGGACCAGACCATCGGCAGGGCGTCGACGACCCGGCGATCCGCTTTGTGCGCTTTCGCCCGCCAAAGCTCGAACGCACCGCTGAAGGCGTCACGCTGTCGCTGCCGCATATCAGGCTCGACCGCGCCCTGCAGTTCTTGATCGGAGATCATCTGGCATGACCGCGCCCCGCAAGCCGGCGGCATTTCGCATCGAGCCGGAAGCCGCGCCGAGGAAGGAACAGGCATCCTTGCGCCAGCCCGACGCCCCGTCAGCGCGAAAGCCACGCGCGGTGAAGACGGATGGCGCGGTCGTCGTGCCGGCCGAGATCGACGTCTTCGACGAGCCCGACATCGTCGTCGCCGAACCGCCGCCAGCGATCGCGACGCGGAAGCGTTCGTTGTTCGGCAGCCTGTTCTTCGGCGCATTGGGCGTTCTGGTTTCGCTGGCTGTCGGACTTTGGACCGACCAGCTGATTCGCGATCTGTTCGCGCGCGCCGAATGGCTGGGCTGGCTGGCCGCCGGGATGGCCGTGATCGCGGTGCTGGCGCTTCTGGTCATCCTTGTCCGCGAATTCCTGGCGATCGCCCGCCTCGCCGAGGTTGAAAAACTTCAGAAGCGGGCACTCGATGCCATCGCCCGCGACGACCCGAAAGCCGCTCGTGCAGTGGTCGACGAACTCTCGGCCTTTGTCGCGGCCAAGCCCGAAACCGCGGCCGGCAGACGCGCGCTGGCTGAGCTGCGCGACGAGATCATCGACGGTGGCAATCTGGTGCGCCTGGCCGAGACCGAGATCCTCGGCCCCCTCGATGCGCGCGCCAAGGTTATGATCCTCGAAGCGGCAAAGCGTGTGTCGCTGGTGACGGCGGTCAGCCCTCGCGCCCTGGTCGACGTCGCCTATGTCGTGTTCGAAGCCGGCCGGCTGATTCGCCGCCTGTCGGAACTTTATGGCGGCCGGCCGGGCACGCTGGGGTTCTTCCGGCTGGCGCGCAGCGTTCTCGCCCATCTGGCGGTGACCGGCTCGATCGCCGTCGGCGACAGTTTCGTGCAGCAGATCGTCGGCCATGGCCTCGCTGCCCGGCTCTCGGCAAAACTTGGCGAAGGCGTCGTCAACGGCATGATGACCGCACGCATCGGCATCGCGGCGATGGAAACCGCGAGGCCCCTGCCCTTCAGCGCCACGAGACGGCCCGGCATGGGTGATTTCCTGTCCGCTCTGACATCGTTTGCGACAAAGAAAGAAAGGGAAACGGTGGCCTCCGGCAAGTGAAGAACCACCTACAGCGCCGCGTCCTTTTGGACGCGCAAAGGACGCTGTAGCGCTTTGATTTTGCGCATGATCCTCAACCCAAATCGATTCCGATTTTTAGGGCCATGCGCTAGCGGTGACGAAGCATTAACCAATCTTGTTCATGGTCGGACGTGTTCCAAACCAGTCTCTTTGTTGCCGGGTGTCGTCGATGAAAAGCGTGATCTTGTCCAACGTCCTGCCCCTGGCAGTCGTGGTTTCAACTACTGCCGGCCTGGTCGAAAAGACCTTTGCAGCAGAACCGGACAAGCAGTTCTTTCAATCGGTGGAAGGCAAATGGGTCGGCCCGGGAGAAATCGTCGCCGGCAAGTACAAGGGAACGAAATTCACCTGCAGTTTCACCGGCTCGACACCTGACGGCAAGATCGGCATGTCGCTCGACGGCGGTTGCCGGGTCGGCATGTTCACCCAGCAGATGTCGGCGACGATCCAGCGCAAGGGCCGCGAAGGCTACAAGGGCAGCTTCATGGGCGGCGCCGCCGGTTCCGGCCTCGACATCGTCGGCGGCAACGTGGTCAACGCCAACAAGGTCGTCTTCACCATCAACCGCAACCAGTTGCGCGGCGTCATGCAAGCTCTTGTTCCCAACGACAACTCGATGACGGTGACGATTGCGGTGCGCGTCGACCAGCAATTGGTGCCGGTCATCGGCATGAAGCTGAAGCGCGTCGATACACTCGAAGTCGGCTCCATCGCGCCGAACTGATTGCGCCGGCAGGCCGTGCGATGCCCTACTCTGGTTGCAAAAAAGCGGCAGCCACGGCCACCGCTTTTTGCAAAACTCAAATCGATGCTCAGCTCTTGATGGCGGTGGTCAGCTCATCGTAGGCCTTGCAGGCCTCGTCGGCCGTCGTAGTGCCTTGAAACTTGGTCGTGATCGCCTGGACCTTGGCGGTGAGATCGGCTGCCTTGGCCGGATCCTTGGTAATTGCCTCCTGAAGGGCAGCAGTCATGTCCTGAGCCTTCTTGGTCAGCATTTCGGTCGTGCATTCAGGTGCCTTCGAACAGGCCGAGCCGGCAAGTGCCGCGATGCCGACGGCAACAAGCAAAAACGTCTTCATGTCAGTCTCCCTCAAAAAGGGCCGCGACTTGATCGTCGCTCGCCCTCCACTGGCCGAAGCCGGGCGTCCTTAGCGCCCGATTGCCGAAACAAGCAACGCGGCCGGCGCATAAACTTGTGGAGCGCGCCTGCAACACTGCCGCACCGGTTTCCGGATTCGGACTGTTCGATTTCCGCCGAAGCCCCTATCTTGGCCGCTCGATGCCGCAGCACGTGCAGCGGTCCTTAAAAAGAACGGAACGGCAGGCATGGCGGCAGAAGCAGCGGGCAGCGATCTGATCCACGTGGTGGCGCTGCTCGCCGCAGGTGTTGTCGCCGTGCCGATCTTCAAGCGCATGGGGCTTGGTTCCATCCTTGGCTATCTGGCGGCCGGCGTGGTCATCGGCCCGTTCGGCATCGGCATCTTTTCCGAATCGGAAGCCATTCTTCACGTCGCCGAGCTCGGCGTCGTCATGTTCCTGTTCATCATCGGGCTGGAGATGCAGCCGTCGCGGCTGTGGGGCCTGCGCCGGGAGATATTTGGTCTCGGCGCGCTGCAGGTCGGCGTCTGCGCGCTGTTGCTGACCGGCGTCGGACTGGCGGGAGGTTTTCCGATCGCGCAATCCTTCGTCGCCGGCGCCGGCTTCGTGCTGACCTCGACGGCGATCGTCATGCAGCTCTTGGAAGAACGTGGTGAGATCGCCGTGCCCAAAGGCCAGCGCATCGTCTCTATCCTGCTACTCGAGGACCTGGCGATCGTGCCGCTGCTGGCCCTGATCGCCTTCCTGGCACCGGGCGGCGCCGATATGAGCTTGACCCAGCGGCTGACGGAGGTGGGCATCGGCCTTGCCGCCATCCTCGGGCTGGTGCTGGCCGGGCGTTTCCTCCTCAATCCGTTCTTCCGCGTCCTGGCGGATGCCCGCGCCCGCGAGGTGATGACCGCAGCCGCCCTTCTGGTCGTTCTGGGGTCGGCGCTTGCCATGCAGCTCAGCGGCCTGTCGATGGCGATGGGCGCTTTCCTGGCCGGCGTGCTTTTGTCGGAATCCACCTTCCGCCATCAGCTGGAGGCCGACATCGAACCGTTCCGCGGCGTGCTGCTCGGGCTGTTCTTCCTTGCGGTCGGCATGTCGCTCAACCTGCAAGTGGTCGTCGAGAACTGGCGGCTCGTCGCCGTCTACGTCGTCGCCTACATGGTGATAAAGGCGATAGGCATCTATCTCGTCGCCCGCATCCTCAAGGCTGGTCACCGGGAAGCGATCGAGCGTGCCGTCTTCATGGCGCAAGGCGGCGAATTCGCCTTCGTTCTCTATTCCGCCGCCGCGACCGTCGGCATCATCGACAGCCAGGCCAATGCGACCCTGACGGCGATCGTCATCATCTCCATGGTGCTGACACCGCTGGCCACCCTGGCATTACGGTATTTGACGCCGCGCGACGAGCAGTCGCTCGAAGGCGTCGACATCGCCGACGGCCTTACCGGCAGCGTGCTGATCATCGGCTTCGGCCGCTTCGGCCAGATCGCCAGCCAGCCGCTGCTGTTGCGCGGGATCGATGTGTCGATCATCGACAATGAGGTCGAAATGATCCAGGCGGCGGCCGATTTCGGTTTCAAGGTCTATTATGGCGACGGCACGCGGCTCGACATTCTGCGCGCCGCAGGCGCCGGCCGCGCGCGCGCCGTGTTGATCTGCGTGGACAAGCCCGACGTCGCCGTCCGCATCGCAGAGCTCATCAAGGCGGAGTTTCCCCTGCTGACCGTGCTGGCACGCGCCTTCGACCGCGGAACCGCACTGCAGTTGATACGTGCCGGCGTCGATTTCCAAATTCGCGAAACCTTCGAATCAGCGCTTGTCTTCGGCGGCTCTACACTGGAGGCGCTGGGCGTCGACCCGGCGGAAGTCGCCGAGGTGATCGAGGATGTCCGCCACCGCGACGCCGCCCGTTTCGAGTTGCAGCTTGCCGAAGGCGTTCGCGCCGGAGCGCGCTTCCTCAAGGGCAATATCGGCACGCCCATTCCGACCCCGCTCAGCCAGCCGCGCCGCACCGGTCAGGCGCTTAATGAAGAGACCGCCGACGTTCTGCATAAATCCGAGCCCGCGGACTAAACACGTGGAGCAAATAGATGACCGAACTGGACGAGCGCGCGCTTTCCGTCACCAAATTCTGGCGTGACGCCGGGACGGATGCATGGTTCGAGAAGCATGACGCCTTCGACGCAGAGTTCCGCAACCGGTTTCTCGATCTGCATTACGCTGCCGCACGGCGTGAATGTGACGACTGGTCGGAGCATGCCGAAGGCTCACTGGCGCTGATGATCCTGCTCGACCAATTCCCGCGAAACTGCTTTCGTGGCACCGGCCATATGTATGCCACCGACCCGCTGGCAAGGCATTTCGCCGAAAAGGCGATCGCCGCCGGCCAGGATCTGGCGCTCGACGAAGACCTGCGCGCCTTCCTCTATTTGCCGTATGAGCATTCGGAGCATCTCGCCGACCAGCTCAAATCGATGGACCTCTTTACCGCCAAAGCCCAATCCAACCTGAAATATGCGGTCGAGCACCTGGAGATCATTCAGCGCTTCGGCCGCTTTCCGCATCGAAACAGAATGCTTGGCCGCGAGACGACGCCGGAAGAACAGGTCTTCCTCGACGGGGGCGGATTTTCCGGCTGAGCTCAGTGCGTCGGACCCAAAAGTGGCTACCGGTCTTGCGTCCGATGCTTAGGTCCGCCACCAATCCCGACCAGACGGCAATTGCTCGATGCCGGCGCTGTCGAGAGCGGCAAGCCGCTCCTGTACGCTTCTGCCGCCGACGGTGAGGCCGGGCGCGATCTCGGCCAGCGGTGCCAGAACGAAGGCGCGCTCCAGCATGCGCGGATGCGGCACTTCCAGCCCGGTTTCGTGGATGATCCGATCGCCGAACACCAGAATGTCGATGTCGATCAGGCGTGGACCCCAGCGCTCCTCGCGCACCCGCTTCAGTCTGCGCTCGACGTCGAGGCAGAGATCGAGCAATGCATGTGGTGCGAGAGCAGTCGAAATTTCGGCAGCCACATTGAGAAAATCCGGCTGGTCGAGCTTGCCCCAAGGTGGCGTGCGGTAAAGCGAGGAGACGACGACGACGCGCGTGTTCTCGTCGGCGTCCAGCATGCGCAGCGCCGCGCCCATCGACCTTGCCGGGTCGCCGAGATTGCCGCCAAGGCTAAGGTAAACCGTGTTATTCGGGCCAGACAACGGTCACCTCGACATGATCGAGCACGCCGGGCACCGGCGCGTTCGGCTTGCGCACAGTGATCTCGGCCTTTTTGATCTGGGGAAACCGGGCCGTCAGCGCCCGGGCCACCTCCAACGCCAGCGCTTCTATCAGAAAACGCCTCTCCCCGGTTATGATCCTTTCGATCACCCCGAAGGCGATACCATAGTGGACGGTATCCTCGATGGAATCATCGACCAGCGCGCGGCCGGGTTCGACGGTGAGCGCAGCGTCGACATAGAAGCGCTGGCCGAGTGTCTCCTCCTCATCCAGCACGCCGTGCCGGGCGAAGAAGGCGCAGTTCTTCATGCGGATGACATACATCGCTCAGCGTCCCGCTCGATTAGAGCGAGGCGCGTCCACTTGGATGCACAAAACGACGCTCTAACGCTTTAAATCTACGCATAGGATCGAAAATCGATTCCGATTTTCGAGCCTATGCGGTGGTTTCACGCGCCAGCATAGCATCCGCAAGCGCCAGCGCATCCACATTGATTGCGACATCGTGGACGCGAAAAAGCTGCGCGCCCTTGAGTCTCAGGATGACGCTCGTCGCCGCTGTTCCGGCACCCCTGGCCGAGGCGTCGCGGCCGGTGACAGCGCCGATGAAGCGCTTTCGCGATGTGCCCGCCATCAGCGGAACGCCCAAGGCATCGAGTTCGGAAAACCGTGCCATCAGGTCGAGATTTTCCTCCGCTGTTTCCTTGGCGAAGCCAAATCCCGGATCGAGCACGATTTGGTCGTCGGCAACGCCGCTTCGCCGGGCGATTTCCAACGATTTCCTGAGGAAGAAAAGCTGATCCTCGATCACGTCGGGCAGTTTTTGCCGGTCACGCCCGGTGTGCATGATGATAAGCCCGGCGCCGGTCTCGGCCGCGACCCGCGCGATGCCGGGCTCGCGCTGCAGACCCCAGACATCGTTGACGATGTGGGCGCCGGCGGCGACGGCAAGCCGGGCGGTGTCCTCGCGATAGGTGTCGACCGAAATCAGCGCCTTGCCAAGCCTGGCCAGCGCCTCGATGACTGGCAGCACGCGGGCCTGCTCTTCCTCGATGGTTACCGGAGATGCGCCGGGGCGTGTCGATTCCCCACCGACATCAATGACCGAGGCTCCCTCTTCCACCATCCGGCGCGCCTGGGCCATCGCCTGTTCGGGCGCAACGAACAGCCCGCCGTCGGAAAAACTGTCCGGCGTGACATTCAGGATACCGACGACCACGGCCTTGCTGCCAAGGTCGAGATGGCGCCCATGCGCCAGCTGCCATCGCCCTGTCGTCATTGTCCATCAACCATGTATGATCCGCCAAAGATCAATTCCGTTGCGCCGGCAACGGCCGTAACGCAAGGTGGGCAAAGAGGCAACATGATGAAACGATCCCTGCTTTGCGCCCTGATGCTCGCTTTTTCCGCCTTGCCGGCGGGCACAGCGAGCTTGGTAAAGACATATAGCTACTTCAGCATCGGCGGCAGAACGCTCGATGATATCGGAACCCAGCTTACGAAACTCGGGCCCCAGGTGAAAAGCACGGGGATGCGGCATCCAGGCGCCACACAGATGGCGTTCACCACCCGCGTCAGCTACGCGGAAAAATCGAATTCCTGCCGGATTGCCGACGCCAACGTCACCGTCAAGGTCAAGGTGATCCTTCCCGAATGGCGCCGCTCGGGCAAGGCCGATGCGGGCGTAAGGCTGTTCTGGGACACGTTGTCGGCCGACATCAAGCGCCATGAGGACCGCCATGTCGAAATCGCCAAGAACCATGCCCGCGAACTCGAGGATGCGCTGAAGGCGACCTACCCGCGGAAGAATTGCCAGGAGGCCAAGACCAAGGCTGCGGAAATCGCTGCCGCTATTCTTGCCAAGCACGACCGGGCCCAGGTGCAATTCGATCGCGTCGAAACCATCAATTTCGAAAGTCGCATCTTGCGACTGCTGCGCTATCGCATGGAGCGCATCGAGAAAAGCCGGCTGCCGGGTTAGCTCAGGCCAGATGGTAACGATTTAGGCACCGGCAGGGCCTTCGCCTCGCCTGCTATTGCCACGCCGCTGTTATGCGAAACGCATGCCGGCCGGCGACCCCGCCTGGCGGGATTCGAAGCCCCGTTGCCCTAACGAGGCCCACAGCCCAATTCAGAGGGTCCGATTTCCGGCCTGTCGCCGTCACCGGCGCTTAGTCGGACGACCTCGGCTCTTCCTCTGGAAACGGTGCCGCCGGCGGGCGGACGGAGTGGATCGATTGACAGATCTGTCAGCGAAGCGGCCACGGCGCCGATAGAGGCGCCGTCTCACTTTTCTCCTGCGTGCCCCACGTCTGCATTTGACATCCCCAAGCCGGGCTACCGTATATCCGTGATGTCTCAATAATGTACCGAGGCCAGACGGCTGCCGTAAGCTCCTTGCACTGGCCCTCATTGCGTCTTACGTTTGGCGCATCGATTAAGTAAGGGTATGATAATGCCAGAGACTGCAACCCTGTCCTCGAAGTTCCAGATATCGATCCCCAAGGCGATCCGGACCGCCCAGCATTGGGAAGCGGGTTTGACCTTTGCCTTCATCCCGAAGGGAACGGGCGTGCTACTCGTCCCTGTGCCGAAGCGGGAAGCGCTGAAGGGGCTGGCGAAGGGCGCTTCGGCGACGGAATATCGCGACCGGTCGGACCGTTTGTGATGGTGCTCGTCGATACCTCGGCTTGGATCGAATGGCTGATAGGCTCTCCAACGGGAGAGCAGGTGGCCGAGCATCTGCCCGAGCAAGCCGACTGGCTCGTTCCGACCATGGTGCAGTTGGAACTCGCAAAATGGCTCACTCGCGAAGTAGGCGAAGACAAAGCCGATCAGACCATCGCCTTTACGCAGGTCTGCACGGTGGCCCCGCTTGACACGGAAATCGCCCTCGCGGCCGCCGAAGCCTGCCGGAAGCACAAATTGGCGACCGCAGATGCGATCATTTTCGCAACCGCTCGGGCGCATGACGCGACGCTCCTGACTTGTGACAAGCATTTCGAGAGCCTGCCAGTCGTCACCCTCATCGAAAAGATCTAGCGCTGACATTGTTGGGCCGCGGGATGATGTCGGCTCCGGCAGCTCACGACCCATTGCTGCCGCTCGCCGAAATCGGCGGCGATGTCCGAGGCTGGCCCCATTGCAGGCCCTGAAAAGCTCGCAAAGCCGAACTTTGCGAGCGACTTAGGATTACGTCAGGAATAAATGACGGGTTGGCGCATTCCGCTCTAGGAAAAGGAATTGGCCGAGCGACCGCTTTCCACCCTGAGCTGCCCTACGCGTCGGGTACCAAGCGTCAGGCTTTCACCACTAGCCGGCGACGCCGAGCTTCTTCTGCAGGCTGGTCGACGAGGTCGTATACTGGAATACGATGCGCTCGCCGGGGCTGACGATGCGCTTGGCTGCCTGCGCCATCAGGGCGACCTCATGGAAACCCGATAGGATCAGCTTCAGCTTGCCGGGATACCAGTTGATGTCGCCGACGGCAAAGATGCCCGGTACCGACGTCTGGAATTTCTCGGTGTCGACCGGGATCATGTTCTCATGAAGATTGAGGCCCCACTCGGCGATCGGTCCGAGCTTCATGGTCAGGCCGAAAAACGGCAGCATCCGCGTGCACGGCACTTCGGTGTCGCCGTCTGGTCCCTTGATGGTCGCAGAGGAGAGCTGGCCGTCCGTGCCGGTCAATCCCGTCACCTGCCCGACCTGGAAATCCAGTTCCTTCATCTCCTGCATGGCGTACATCTTGTTGACGCTGTCGGGCGCCGCGCGGAATTCCGGCCGCCGGTGGACCAGCGTCACGCTCTTGGCCACCGGCTGCAGGTTCAGCGTCCAGTCGAGCGCCGAATCGCCGCCACCGACGATGACGAGGTCGTGGCCGCGGAATTCCTCCATCCGGCGAACCGAGTAGAAGACGCTCTTGCCTTCATAAAGCTCGATGCCCGGAATCGGCGGCCGCTTCGGCTGGAAGGAGCCGCCGCCGGCGGCGATAACCACAACCTTGGCTTCAAACACCTCGTTCTCGTCGGTGACGACGCGAAAGCTGCCGTCCTCGAGCTTTTCGAGGCTTGAGACCATGCGGTTAAAGGTGTAGTCGGGCTTGAACGGCGCGATCTGCTCAAGCAGCTTGTCGACCAAGCCCTGCGCCGAGATCGATGGCCAGCCGGGAATGTCGTAGATCGGCTTTTCCGGATAGAGTTCGGCGCATTGCCCGCCGGGCCGGTCGAGTATGTCGATCAGATGGCATTTCATATCGAAGAGGCCGAGCTCGAACACGGCGAACAAGCCGACAGGCCCCGCCCCGACAATCAATGCGTCCGTCCTGGTGATATCGGTCATGAATGCGCCTTCGATGCGCAGGGCCTCGAAAACCGGAATCGATTTTCGCTGGGGATCATGCGCCAATCACAGTGCTACAGCGCCCTTTGCGCGTCCAAGCGGACGCACGGCGCTGTAGAGAACGGCGCGACACTGCATGACCATTGGCCCGCTGCCAAGCCGGGGCCGGAAAAATCGGCTATAAACCCCGCTTCAGCCTTCACGCCTCAGCCTTGGCGGGCGGGCACGCGCACAACCAGGCCGTCGAGTGCGTCGCGCACCTTGATCTGACAGGAGAGCCGCGAGTTCGGCTGGACGTCGTAGGCGAAGTCCAGCATGTCCTCTTCCATGGCTTCCGGCTCGCCGACCTCCGCCGTCCATGCCTCGTCGACATAGACATGGCAGGTCGCGCAGGCGCAGGCGCCACCACATTCGGCCTCGATCCCCGGCACGGCGTTGCGGATCGCGTTTTCCATGACGGTCGAGCCGTTTTCGGCATCCACGTCAAAATGTGTGCCGTCATGGGCGATGAAGGTCAGCTTGGTCATTTGTCACCTGAAGGGAGTCTCAGCCGAGATAATCACTCCGGCAGACAAGTCAACTGCCGCGCAAAAGCGGCGCTCTATGCCGTTTTTTTCGGAAATGGGTTTAACGGCTGATGGCGGCGACGAAATCGCGGACTTCTTCGATCAGCGAGCCAAGCCGCTTGAGGGTATTGGTATCTTCAGGCTGAAGTTCGATCGCGCTGGCGCAATCGGCAATGGCGAAGGCGCCGATGCCGCGCGCCGAGCCCTTCAGCCCGTGCGCCAGAAGCAGTCGTTGCCTCACATCGGCGTCGACGATCTTGTCGCGAACGGACAGCGCCTGCTGCACGAACAGCGCCAGCACCTCCTGCTCGAGGCTCCGGTCGCCCATCGTCTGGCGCGCGAGATGCGCCAGGTCCACCGGCCGCGACCCGGCCGTTCCCGATACGTCGCCGCCGGGCATCGAGAAGGCAATGCCGTTTTCGCCACGCACGAATCTGCAACTCCATTGTTCGACTGCCGAAAAAAATAGGCGCATCCTGTGGACGGCGGGTTAATGATTGGCCCGGAAAAATGTTGCGATAACGGCGCCGGAATCACAGTTCTGTTAACCTTATATTTAAAGTTTTACGTATCGCGCCGAATGCATGTTTTCTTTACCCCGGTGTGTCATTACGATACGACAGGTCCATTTTCAGCCTCTTGCGTGGGACACGACAAGCAGAATCAATAAGTCCCGCGGCAGCTTGTACAGGGTAGCGAAGGCATGGCGAAGAAAACAACGACGACAAGAACGCTCGATAGCGACGTAGCCAGGGAACTCGAAAAAGCACTTGATATCGACCTGAGCGGGGATGCCGGCGGCGACCTCGACATCGCGGCGTCGATGGAAGACCTGGAAGCGCAGATATCGCAGGCTGCCGACGAGTTGGCACGCGAAGGCCGTAACCAGAATGCCGAGCCTGTCGCCAACCAAGGCCAGAATGCCGAGCCTTTCGCCAACCAGAGCCAGAAGGCGGAGCCTGCCGCCAACCAGGACCAGAAAGCCCAAGACCAGAAAGCAAAGCCCGCGGCAAAGGCCAAGCTGGCTGAACTGCGCCCTGTGGAAATGCGCAATAGCCAGCAGCCGGCCGGTTTCACACCAGCCAATGACCCTCTTCAAAAAGATTACAAAACGCTGCTGCACACCCTCAATCGGCGTGCCTCGAACACGATCTACTGGGTCGTTGCGCTCGTTTCGCTCGCCTGGATCGCGGGTGCCGGTGCGCTGGCCAATCTGCTGTTTGGACCTGGCATCTGGCAAATCCGCACGCCCGACCAGTTTTTCGCCCGTCCTGAACTGATCGGCCTGGCGGTCGCTGCGATCCTACCCGTCCTCCTGTTCTGGGCGTTTGCAGCCATGATTCGCCGCGCCCAGGAAATGCGCATTGCCGCTCAGTCGATGACGGAAGTGGCCTTCCGCCTGACCGAGCCGGAAAATATCGCCCAGGATCGTGTCATGATGATCGGGCAGGCCGTTCGCCGCGAGGTGGCGGCCATGGGTGAAGGCATCGAGCGCACGCTTGCGCGAGCCGTCGAACTCGAAACCCTGGTCCACAGCGAAGTCAACCAGATCGAACGCTCCTACTCGGAGAATGAATCCCGCATCCGTTCGCTTGTCGACGGGCTGGGCAGCGAGCGCGAAGCGGTGGTCACCCACGCCGAACGCGTGCGCGCCTCGATCACCGGCGCGCATGAGACGCTGAAGGACGAAATCGGGGCTGCCAGCGATATCATTCGCGACAGCATTCTCAACGCCTCGACCAACCTGTCGATGACCATCACCAATTCCGGCGACACGCTGATCGACAGGATCAACCAGAGCTCGATGTCGATCTTCGATTCGGTCGAAGGCCGGCTCGAATCGATCACGGACCGGCTGTCGACCTCCGGCGAAGCCTTCGCCAGCCTTCTCGATACGCGCATCGCCAAGCTGACGGACACGACCGACGGCCTCACCCGGTCGCTGACCGATCTGCTCGACGATCGGACCTCCGGCATGGTGTCGCTGCTCGGCGGCGCCGCGCGCACGCTCAACTCCGAATTTGAAGCCAGCCTTAACGGCATTGAGCGGACGCTGGCCGAACGCGGCCAGACGCTGATTAGTGAGTTCCAGACCCGCGCCGAAGCGCTGGACACCGGCACCCAGAAGCTCAACGCCGCGCTCGAGGCCCGTGCACGCCAGATCAACGAGACCCTGGTCGAGCGCGCGCGCGAAATCGCCCACACCTTCCAGGAAAGCAAGGAGACGCTGTCGGCGATGATCGATCAGGGCAAGACCCAGATCGGCGCCGACATGGCCGATATCGTTTCGTCGACCTCGTCCATGCTTGAAGCACGCGCCGGCGATTTCGCCGGGCGCATGGAAGCGGCTCGTCATGTGGTGTCACGCTCCTTCGATGCCGATATCCAGCGGCTTGCCGATGCCCGCGTCGGCATCGAGGAAGCCGTTGAGAACCACAGCCGCAAGCTTTCCGAAAGCCGCGAACGCATGGCGGCGGCAATGCAGGCCGATCTGGCGAAATTCGCCGAAAGCCGCGCCGGCATCGACGCGGCTGTCACCGATCAGGTGCAGAAGCTTGCCGAAGGTCGCAGCCTGATCTCGCGCGCGCTCGAAGAGGATCTGCGCAAGGTCAACGAGTCGCGGGCCACCATCGATGCTTCGCTCGGCAGCCATCTCGAAAGCCTCGAAGAGGGCCGTAACAGGCTTTCACAGGCCTTGAACGAAGACTCCGGAAAACTTGTGCAAGCCCGCACGATCATTGATGAAATGGTTGCCGGCCATGTTGGCAAGCTGGCCGAAGGCCGCAGCATTCTTTCACGCGCTCTCGAGGCCGATCTCGGCAAGCTGGCCGACAGCCGCGCCAGCATCGACGGCCTGGTCGCCGGTCAGGTCGAGAAGATCGCCGAAGGTCGCGCCATCCTCGCCAAGGCGCTGGAAAGCGACATCGTCGGCATCAAGGGTCTCATCGAGAACCATTCCGCCAAACTGGCGGAAGACCGCACCGAGCTTTCGCGTTCGCTTGAAAACGACCTGTCCGGCATCAGGGGCCTGATCGAGCAACATTCGGGCAGGCTCGCCGACGATCGCAGCCTGCTTTCGCAGACGCTCGAGGCTGACCTCGCCAAATTGGCGGACAGCCGGTCGAGCATCGACGGGCTGGTCGCCGGCCAGGTCGAGAAGCTGGCCGAAGGCCGCGACATCCTCAAGCGCGCGCTTGAATCCGATCTCAACACGATCAAAGACGTCATATCGAGCCAGTCGGAAAAGCTGGCGGAAGACCGTGGTCAGCTCTCAAGGGCGTTGGAAATCGACCTGCAGAGCGTGAATGGCCTTATCTCCGATCACATGAACAGGCTCGCAGAGGACCGTTCGACCCTGTCGAAGGCGCTCGAAGACGACCTCGCGAAACTGGCCGAAAGCCGGTCGAGCATCGATGGTCTGGTTACCGGCCAGGTCGAGAAGTTGGCCGAAGGCCGCGACATACTCAAGCGCGCGCTGGAAGCCGATCTCAACACGATCAAGGACGTCATATCAGGTCAGTCCGAAAAGCTGGCGGAAGACCGCTCGACCCTGTCCAAGGCGCTCGAAGACGATCTCGCCAAGCTGGCGGAAAGCCGGTCGAGCATCGACGGGCTGGTTGCCGGCCAGGTCGAGAAGCTAGCCGAAGGTCGCGACATCCTCAGACGTGCGCTGGAAGCCGATCTCAACACGATCAAGGACGTCATATCAAGTCAGTCCGAAAAGCTGGCGGAAAACCGCTCGACCCTGTCCAAGGCGCTCGAAGACGATCTCGCGAAGCTAGCGGAAAGCCGGTCGAGCATCGACGGGTTGGTTGCCGGCCAGGTCGAGAAGCTATCCGAGGGCCGCGACATCCTTAGACGTGCGCTGGAAGCAGACCTCAATACGATCAAGGGTGTCGTCGCCGATCAGTCCCAGCAACTGACCGACAATCGTGCACAGTTTACGTGGGCCCTGGAGGCCGATCTCGGCAGCGTCAACGGTCTTGTAAACAGCCATGCCGAGAAGCTGATCCAGGACCGCTCGATCCTCTCCAAGGCGCTCGAAGACGATCTCGCCAAGCTGGCGGAAAGCCGGTCGAGCATCGACGGGCTGGTTGCCGGCCAGGTCGAGAAACTGGCCGAAGGTCGCGACATCCTCAGACGTGCGCTGGAAGCCGATCTCAACACGATCAAGGACGTCATATCAAGTCAGTCCGAAAAGCTGGCGGAAAACCGCTCGACCCTGTCCAAGGCGCTCGAAGACGATCTCGCGAAGCTAGCGGAAAGCCGGTCGAGCATCGACGGGTTGGTTGCCGGCCAGGTCGAGAAGCTATCCGAGGGCCGCGACATCCTTAGACGTGCGCTGGAAGCAGACCTCAATACGATCAAGGGTGTCGTCGCCGATCAGTCCCAGCAACTGACCGACAATCGTGCACAGTTTACGTGGGCCCTGGAGGCCGATCTCGGCAGCGTCAACGGTCTTGTAAACAGCCATGCCGAGAAGCTGATCCAGGACCGCTCGATCCTCTCCAAGGCGCTCGAAGACGATCTCGCCAAGCTGGCGGAAAGCCGGTCGAGCATCGACGGGCTGGTTGCCGGCCAGGTCGAGAAACTGGCCGAAGGCCGCGACATCCTCAGACGTGCGCTGGAAGCAGACCTGCAGAAAATTGCAGCGAGCCGCAGCGACGTAGACGACATCATCGCCGGCCATGTCGGAAAGCTGGCCGAAGGCCGCGACGCGCTGACCCGTGCGCTGGAGGACGATCTCTCCAAGCTCGCCGACACCCGCAAGGATGTCGACCGTTCGCTGTCCGGCCATATCGACCAGATCGCCGCCAGGAGCACCGATATTTCCGCGGCAATCGCCGCCGACGTCGAAAAAATCGAGCAGGCGTTCAGCCGGCAGACCGGCATCATCGAGGAGCGCGCCGGAACCATGGAGCGCGCGCTGTCGACCGGTGTCGACAACGTCCGCAGCGTGCTCGAAAAGAGCGCCGTCTTCGTTGCGGGAGCGCTGCGTGAAAAGGTCATGGAAGTCACCAGCGCGCTGCATGAGCAGGCGGGTGCTGCGTTCAGCGACGCCGATCGCAAGATCGCCGAACGTGCCGAGCAGACCTCGGCCGCCTTGCTCGCCAGGGCGGAGGATATCGCCCGCACCTTCGAGGAGGCGGATCGCCGCCTCGCCGCACGTGCCGAGGATACGTCGAGCGCGCTCATTGCCCGCGCCGAGGACACATCGAGCACCATCATGGCTCGTGTCGACGATACGTCGAACTCCTTGCTGGCGCGCGCCCAGGAAACGGCCGACCAGCTGGCAGCCCGTGCCAGCGAGATCGCCGGCACATTCGATGCGGCGGACCAGAAGCTGGTTGCCCGCGCGGTCGAAACGGCGCAGTCGTTGGCCGCGCGCGCCGGCGACATCTTGCGCAATTTCGAAGGCGCCGACGAACGGCTCGGCGTGCGCATCGGCGAATCGGCCGAAGCGCTCGCGGCGCGGGCATCCGACCTTGGCCGCATTTTCGATGCTGCCGACCAGCAGCTGATGTCGCGCATTGCCGAAGGTTCGGAAGCGCTGTCGGCCCGCGCATCCGAGATCGGCCGTATCTTCGACGAGGCGGATCACCGTCTGGTGTCCCGCATCGCCGACAGCTCGTCGACGATCGGAGAGCATACCGAGACCATCGTCGGGGCATTTGCCAGCACTGAGCAGCGGGTTGCCGAACGTGCGAGGCTGACCGGTCAGGAACTTGCCGTCCACGCCCGCGAAATCGAGCAGGCGCTGGCCGGCGCCGACGAGCGCCTGGCATCCAGCGCAGCAGCGGCGGCGGCTCGTGTCGAGGAGCAGGTTGCCGGCGTCGAAAACCGTCTCGTCTACACCACCGAGACGATCGGCCAGAAGCTCAACGAGCAGGTTTCGACTGCCGAGGCGCAACTCATTTCGCGCGCCAACGCGATTGCCGAAACCTTCACCGCGGTCGGCCAGCATATCGGCCAGAGCACCAACGACGCGGCGAAGACCATCGGCACCAACACCCGCGAGCTCAACACCATGCTTGCGGCACGTTCGGCCGAGATCTCGAAAATCCTCGACGAAACGGCACGGCCGCTGGTCGAGCGTTTCGCCCAGGGCGGCTCGGAACTGCAAAAGAGCATGGAGGAGGTTACCGAGCGCGCGACCGAGAAGTTGCGCAGCGAAAACGCCGCCTTGGTCGACGCGCTCGCCAGCCGCACCGCCGAAACATTGTCGGCCGTCGAAGGCGCACGCTCGACGCTCGCCGACAGTGTCGCCGATCTCATCGGCCGCATGAGCACCTCGAGCTCGCAGCTCGGTCAGCTGATCGAACAGGCGGCGGCCAATCTCGGCCAGGTCGACGAACGCCTGACCGGCAGCACGCAAAGCTTTGCGGCGACAACGGAAAAAGCCGCGCAGACCTTCGCCAGCTCGGCGCGCCTGGTCGATTCGAACACGACGCGGCTTACCGAATTGTCGTCTTCCACCTTGCGCGAGGTCGCCTCGATCGCCACCAAGTTCGACGAGCACAGCCGTTTATTGTCCAGTGCTTCGGACCTGTTGAGTTCGGCCCAGAGCAACCTCGAACACACACTCGAGAGACAGTCGTCGCTGGAGGACCTCGCCGTCGGCCTGGTCAAGAAGTCGGAGGATCTCGAAAAGGTCATGCGCTCGTTCGAGACGCTGGTCGGCCAGACGTTGCAGAACGCCGAAGGCAAGACGCTGGAGTCGGCGGACAAGATCCGTGCCGCCATTTCCGACGTCGTCGATTCGGCAACGAAGCGCTTCGCCGACGCGACCGAGGAGATGCGGCGCACCGCCGGCTCGATCAAGAGCGAGCTCGACCTCACCCGCGCCGAGCTTAAGAAGGGCGTCATCGAGATGCCGGAAGAGGCAAAGGAATCGACCACGGCCATCCGCCGCGCCGTTTCCGAGCAGATCAACGCGCTGAAGGAACTCTCGGATATCGTTGCGAAATCGGGCCGCAGCACCGACACCTCGGAGCCGCGCAACCTGCGCCCGGCACCGCAAGCGCCTGTCGCGCGCGCCGCTGAGCCGCAGCGCCGTCCTCCAGCCCCGCAACCGGAGCCTCGCGCCCCGCAGGCGCCGTCGGGTGACACCGCACTGCGTGGCACGCTCGACCTGGAACGCCCGGCTGAGACCGCGCCGCGCCAGCGCGACCCCAATGGCCGTACGCCGCAAGGCGGCTGGGTGCGCGATCTCTTGACCGGGGCATCGCGCGAAGAGGCCGCCAAGCCCGCGCCGTCGGAAGCGCCACGCTCGGCCCCTGCCCAGCGCTCACCGCTTCATGTCGTGGAGTCACTCAACTCGCTTTCCGTCGATATCGCCCGCGCCATCGATCACGATGCCTCGATCGAGTTGTGGAACCGCTACCGGCGCGGCGAGCGTGACGTGTTCACGCGGCGTCTCTACACGCTGAAGGGCCAGCAGACTTTCGATGAGATTCGCCGCAAATATCAGATGGAGGCGGAGTTCCGTGCCGCCGTCGACCGTTACTGCGATGATTTCGAAAAGCTGCTCAAGGACGTGTCGCGCAACGACCGCGACAACATGATGGCGCAGACCTACCTGACGTCAGACACCGGCAAGGTCTACACGATGCTGGCGCATGCCAGCGGCCGCCTGCATTGATCAGGCGATAAACGAAACGAAAAAAGGCGGGAGATTTTCCCGCCTTTTTTCATGCTGTGCCGACGTCCTCGGGATGATGCTCTATTGATTGATCTCCGGCTCGACGAGCCTTGCCAGGTTTCGCAGCGACTCCTGCCAACCGAGATAACAAGCCTCAGCTGGAATGACGTCCGGAACACCTGCCTGCGTGATATCCAGCTCCGTGCCGACCGATACTTTCTTCAAGATCACTGTCACCTGCATCTCACCGGGCAAGTTAGGATCGTCGAACTTGTCCGTATAGCGCAGGCGTTCGCCAGGAACGAGCTCGACATATTCACCGCCAAACGCGTGGCTTTTGTCCGTTGTGAAGTTGCGAAACGACATTTTGAATGTGCCGCCGACTTTGGGTTCCAGATGATAGACCGTGCAGGTAAAGCCGTTGGGCGGTAGCCATTTCGCAAGCGCGTCCGCCTCAAGGAATGCGCGATAGACTTTTTCTGGGCTGGTTGCCAGAACGCGGTGCAGGCGTACGGTACTGGGCATATCATCTATCCCTATGGTTGGAGTGTCGATCCATGCCAAGGACGAACGCGGCTTGACCGATCCGACAACAAGTTAGGATTTTTTGGAACCGGGGCCGCAGACCTTCATGTTGGCGACTGCTATCGGACCCGTTGCAGACATGAGACCGCGATCACGTTTGAGGCCAACGCTTCTTCGGTGTTTGTGCGGCCAAGGCAATGGTTTCCTCGCCACGTTCGCGAATATCGATCACATGACGGGCGGAAAACGGTAACTCAATCCCACTCCAAAGCTCATCATTCTGAGCAACTGCATACGGATCGTTATTGAGGACCCCCAAGTAGGCTCCGTCGATCCGCTCGCGCACCAGCACCCACATGCGCTCTACGGCGACGGGTTCATTCTCATCATCGACCGAAATTCGAAAGATCAGTTTCGCGTGATCTCCCAGTTGCAATCCTTCTCGTTCATGCGAATCGGGTATCCAGAATGTGTCCGGCGACGCCTGACGATATTCCTCGCCATCATCCAGGCACCACCCGTCCAATTGGAAATCCGGTTCACGCATTGCTCTATCTTAGCGGCCACATGGATGTCGGGAAACCACCCGAAACCGACTGTCGTCGACTACCGAGTTTTCGCACGGTGGTCGCAATCAAAGGAACCTGTTGACCATCATGCCGCCGCCAAGTAGCTGCGCCCGGCGTCCCTGGCTGTGTCAGATCACCGAATCGGTCCAGCGAACGATGTCCTTGGCGGCGTCGCCGAACGCAGCGTCGAGCGCGCCGACATAGGCCTGATTGCCGCTGCCCGAGACGGGCGCGCTCGCGGTAAAGCTCTTTGAGGCGCGTACCTCGCCATTGCGGTCGTTCAGTATCCGCACGAACAGGTCGACCTCGGCATGCTCGCCGCCGTCGACCCGGACTTCGAAGGCACGGACCTCGACGATCACCTGGTAGTCGATCGCCAGCCCCTCGCCCGGCTTGCCGACACCGGCGAAGCTGCCCGAGCGCTGGAATGTCTCGGCCAACCGCGCCTGCACGATCAGCGGCAGCCGATCGGCCCATTGCGCGCCCTTGAGGTACTGGATCGAACGCACGGTCGGCTTGATGACGATGTTCTGGCTGTCCAGCGCCTTGAGCGCGGAAGGCTGGGCGATGAGAATCTGGCGGCGGCTGTGGCCGCGCGCATCGAGCGGCGGTGCCGACAGTTCGAATGTGTCCAGGGGCGCCGGCCCGCCGCCCGGCAAAAACGCGCAACTGGCTAGCGAAAGCGTAAGCAGTGCCACTCCCGCTTTGAGCCCGCCCGATTTGACCCCGCCCAATTTAAGCACGACCGACTTCACACGCGATCCCCGTTGTCCCCGAATCGTATGAGCAATCCGCATCCGTAGCGCACTTGCCTGCTGTTCTTGGGGCGGGCGAAAGCCGAAGTCAACGCCGCACCCTGCCGTCGAATTGCCGGACCTCGCCTTCGCCGCCTGACAGGATCCGCTGCGGATTGCGGCTGAGATCCGTCACCGCCTCTTCAATGCGGGTGATCGAACGGCGGCTGTCCTGGACCAGCGCTTCGACATTCTGCAGGCCCTGACCTGAGAATCGCGCCAGATTGTCGGTGATGGTGCCGAGGCGGGCGTTCAGCGTGTCGGCGACCTGCTTGAACGATCTCAGCGTATTCCTGGCATCGGCTATCATGCCGTCGGCCTGGCCCGAGCCGAGCAATGTATCGACCTTGGCGAGGATGCCGTCGACACGCACCGAAGCGTCGTTGAGGCGCTCCGCGAGCTGCTGCGCGTCCTTGATCGTCTGGTCGATATCGTCGGCCCGGTTAGCGAATTTGTTGGTCACCTTGGCGATGTCGGCGGCAGCCTCGTTGGCGTTTTCGCTGGCCTTCTGGATGTTGGCCAGCGCGGTGCGAACCTGTGCCGGATCGATGCCGTCGAGAACGCCGTCGACCTTGGCCAGCGTGCCTTGCGTCCTTTGGGCGAAATCGTTGATCGATCCCACCGCGGTGTCGACATTCCTAACGACCCTGTCGAATTGCTTGCTGGTTTCCTTCAGGTTCGTGGTCACCGTATCGACGTTGGCGACGATGCTCTTGATCTGGTCCTCGTCGACGGCGTTGAGCAGCCCTTCCGCCGCCTTCAACGTGCCGTCGAGCTTGCCTGAGACGCCCCTCAACTCGTCCGACAGCGAACTGACGCTGGCGAGGAATTTGTCGATGCCGTCGGAATTCTTGGCCAGCGCATCGGAGAAGGTCTGCACGTTGTTGACCGTCTGCGTCAGCGGCCCGCGAACGTCCTTGGTAAAGCCTTCGAGCTGGGTGAGAACCGTATCGGCGCGGGTGAAGATGTTCTGCGCCGTCTGCAACAGGTTGGTGACCGCCGACGGATTGGCGACGATCTCGGCGACCTTGCCCTCCGCTTCCGCCTGGTCGAGAAGCTTCGCTTCCTTGGGGTCGGCGCCCTTGAGTTCGATATTGGCCTGGCCGGTGAGGCCGGCAAGGCCGATATCGGCCTGAGTCGATTTGGTGATCGGCGTCATGCGGTCTATTTCGGTGTCGGCGATGGCGGCGGTCGGATTGTCGACGTCGATATAGACGCGCCTGACATCCCCAACCCTGACGCCGTTGAACAGCACGAAACTGCCGCGACCGAGGCCGGAAGCCGATCCCGGAATGCGCACCCGCAGCATCGCCGTCTCACCCCTGTCGCCAATCGCGGCCGTCCAATAGACGAACGCGAATGCCGCCAGGATCGCGGCTAGCGTGAAAATGCCGACAATGACGTAGTTGGCTCTGGTTTCCATTTACCCACTTATGGCTATGCGCGCGCCGCAAGATCAAGTTGCCGCGCACGTTTTCCGCGGAAATAGGATTTCACCCAGGGTTCCTCGCTTCTGAGCATGTCGTTGATCGTGCCTTCGACCAGCACTTTCTTGTTGCCGAGCACGGCCACCCGGTCACAAGCGGTGAACAGCGTGTCGAGATCGTGCGTGACCATGTATACGGTCAGATCCATAGTATCGCGCAGCTTGACGACCAGTTCGTCGAACTCAGCCGCGCTGATCGGATCGAGGCCGGATGTCGGTTCGTCGAGGAACACGATGTCGGGGTCGAGCGCCAGCGCGCGCGCCAGCGCCGCACGCTTGATCATGCCGCCGGAAAGCTCGGACGGGAATTTCTGCGCCGCATCCGGCGGCAACCCGACCAGTTCGACCTTGAGCATCGCCAGCTCGTCCATCAGCTTTCTGGGCAGATCGAGATATTCGCGCATCGGCACCTGCACGTTCTCAAGAACCGTGAGCGCCGAAAACAGCGCGCCGTGCTGAAAGAGGACGCCAAGGCGCATGTCGATGCGAAGACGCTCCCTCTCGCTCGCCTTTTCGACATCGACGCCGAACAGCTTGATCGTTCCCGACTGTTTGTGCACCAGGCCAAGGATGGTGCGCAGGAGAACCGACTTGCCGGCGCCGGAGGCGCCGACAAAGCCGAGGATCTCGCCGCGCCTGATATCGAGCGACAATCTGTCGAGAATGACCTTGTCGCCGAAGGATACGGTGATGTCGTGCGCGGAAAGCACGATCTCATCTTCGCTGGCCCCTTCCGCAACCCCAGTCGCCTTTGTGCTGCCTTGCGTCGCCATGTCAGAACTCGATCGCCGCGTAGAACATGGCGAAAAGCCCATCGAGGATGATGACCACGAAGATCGACTTCACCACCGAAGCGGTCACGTGCTGTCCCAGCGATTCGGCGCTGCCGCCAACCTTCATGCCTTCGACCGACGCGATCGTGCCGATGATCATGGCCATGAACGGCGCCTTGATCAGCCCGGCAAAGATGGTGCTGAGATCGATAGCGACGCGCAACCGGTCGATGAACGCGGCCGGTGCGATGTCGGAATAGAGCCACGCCGCCGCAATGCCGCCGCCAAGTGCGGCGAAATTGGCGATGATCGTCAGGCAAGGCAGCGCGATCACCAGCGCGACCAGCCGCGGAAACACCAGCACCCCGATCGGATTGAGCCCGATGACCTTCAGCGCGTCGACCTCCTCGCGCATTTTCATCGAGCCGATTTCAGCCGTGATGGCGCTGCCCGAACGGCCGGCGATCATGATCGCGGTCATCAGCACGCCGAGTTCGCGCAGGATCAGCACGCCGACCAGATCGACGACGAAGATATCGGCGCCGAAATAGCTGAGCTGGTAGGCGCCTTGCTGGGCGACGATCGCGCCGACGATGGCCGACATCAGCACGACCACCGGGATGGCGCCGACGCCCATGCGATCGATCTGGTTGAAGATCGCCGCCGGATTGACCGCATGGCCGCGGCCGAGCTTCATCTGCGAGCCGCGTATAGTGGCGCCCAATATGTTCATCGAGGACAGGAAATCGTCGCGCATTTCATAGACGCGCCGGCCAACCGCCTCGAGCGCGCGAATGATGATGTTGGGCGGCTTTGCGCCGCCGGAATCGGGCTCGCGCCGAACTGCGTCGCCAACGGCGCCGAGCAGGATCGAGGCGATCTCGCTTTGCCCTTCCAGCCTGATCTCGACGCCTTTCTTTTCGAACGCGCTGACCAGGCGGTCGATCAGCCAGGCCCCGGCGGTATCCATCTTCTCGATATGCGAGAGGTCGAGCGCTAGCGTCTGGAAACCGCTGCGCTTCTCAATCTTGCGCATATCGGCGTCGACCAGCGTCACGGTGCGCGTCGTCCAGTTTCCGGAGAAGGCGCAGCCCAGAACGCCGCCCTCCTCACCGACCGCGACGCGCGGCTGATGGTCGGCCTCCCTGGCGGTCTTGCCGCTTGCGAAGCGTTTGCGGATGGTCAACATGGCGTCCTGTTTAGCCTGACGGGCCAATCTGTTTAACCTGACGGAACCCACCTGTCGATTTGCCGACAAGCTCGTTGTCGCACAGCCGGAGCAGAAAAATATGGCGCGTGTCATTTCGGTCGAGTCCGAGCGCTTTCCCATCGCCGGAACCTTCACCATTTCGCGCGGCTCGAAGACCGAGGCCGAGGTGATCGCTTGCACGATCAGCCAAGCCGAGCATAGCGGGCGCGGCGAATGCGTCCCCTACAGGCGCTACGGCGAGACCATGGACGGTGTTCGCGATGCAATCGAGGCGATGCGGGAGCAGATTGAAGGCGACATCAGCCGGGCCGCGCTGCTCGACGCCATGCCGGCAGGTGCGGCGCGCAACGCCATCGACTGCGCGCTGTGGGACCTGGAGGCAAAGATCACAGGCAAGCCGGTCGCCACCAGCATCTGCGCGGCTCCGCCGAGGGCGATCGAGACGGCCTACACGCTGTCGCTCGGCGAGCCCGAAGCGATGGCGGCGCAGGCCCGCGCCAATGCCGCGCGGCCGCTGCTCAAGGTCAAGATCGGCGGCGACAACGATATGGCCCGTATCCGCGCAGTAAGAGAGGCAGCACCGGCGAGCCGCATCATACTGGACGCCAATGAGGGCTGGACGGACGACAATGTCATTGCAAACCTGGCCTTTGCCGCCGAGCACGGCATCGCGCTGATCGAACAGCCGCTGCCTGCGGGCCGTGACGGCATCCTTCGCCACATCGCGCATCCGGTGCCGATCTGCGCCGATGAAAGCGTGCATGAGGCAGAGGGCCTTGCCTCGCTTGTCGGCCTCTACGATGCCGTCAACATCAAGCTCGACAAGTCTGGCGGCTTGACCGCAGCCCTCGTCCTTCGCGACCGCGCCCGTGAACTGGGTTTTGGCGTCATGGTCGGCTGCATGGTCGGCACGTCGCTTGCCATGGCGCCGGCCGTGCTGTTGGCGCAGGATGCCGATTTCGTCGATCTCGACGGTCCGCTGCTGCTTGCCCGCGACCGTGTTCCCGGTCTCGTCTACCAAGGTTCGCTGGTGTCACCGCCCGATACGGCGCTGTGGGGCTGAACGCGCTGCAAATCCGATCAGCGCCAAGCCGATCAGAGCGATCGGGATCATGGCAAAAAACCCATCCACGCCGAAGCGGTCATAGAGAGGGCCGGACATGAGCGTCACCACGGCCGTGAAAAAGCCGTTGGAGAAATAGGCGATGCCTTGAGCGGCCCCGGTGCGTTCCTCCGCGACCGTCTCGCCGATCATTTTTTGCAAGCCGATCAGGACCAGCGCCACGGAAACCGCGTGCAGCGTCTGGACTGCGAAAAATCCGGCAACCCCAAGGCCGAGCGGCCAGACCAAGGGGAAGGCAATCCAGCGCACGATCGCGCCTATTCCGGCCATCACCATGATCGACACGACCGAGAAGGAGCCGAAAACCCGGGTGAAGATCATGAACATGCCGATCTCGGCCACCACACCCCAACCCCAAAGCAGCCCGACAACCTGATCGCCGATGCCGATCGATTTCCAGTAGA
This sequence comes from Mesorhizobium mediterraneum, assembly GCF_002284565.1. Classification (GTDB taxonomy): domain Bacteria; phylum Pseudomonadota; class Alphaproteobacteria; order Rhizobiales; family Rhizobiaceae; genus Mesorhizobium; species Mesorhizobium mediterraneum. Next base: position 269,373 of record NZ_NPKI01000017.1, read on the forward strand.
TCGACACGAAGCCGTAGAGAAATGCGTGGCTGGCGGTGATGACGCCGACGCCGATGGAGAAATACAGGAAATAGGCGTTGAGGAGTTTTGGTGCCGATTGCTGAATGTCGGTCGCCGAAAGCGGCGAGGCACGGCGGGGGCGGCCGAGCCGCGGCGCGATCAGTCCGACGACAAGTGCAGCGCCAAACGCCACGAAAATGATCATCGGAACAGCCTGGGCGCCGGTCCGCGACAGGATGAAACCGCCCGCAAGGTTTGCGCACAGATAGGAGATCGATCCCCATTTGCGCATGCTTGCATAGTTGGAGCCGAAGCGGCGCACCCCGGATAGCGCCAGCGAATCGGCGATCGGCGAATGCGGCGTCCAGACGACAGCGAGCGCTAGCGAGACGGCCAGCACAATGGCGTAGGTCGGCGTCAGGAAATAACCCGCGGACAGCGCCAGTGATGCGGCCATCAGCGCGACATAGACCTGGGCGCGGTCGCTCGCCCTGTCGGCCAATGCCGTAAGCAATGGCGTCGTCACCACGCGCAGGAACATTGGTGCTGCGAGAATGACCGCTATCTGCTCGGCATCAAAACCCTTCGCCTGCAGCCACAGCGGAAAATATGGCAAATGCGTCCCGAGCGGCACGAAAAGCGTGAAGAAAATCAGGCCCATGCGCAGTTCGAAATGACGCGGCTTGACGAGCTGTTCGGGCGAAAGCGGTGGCAGGGAGGACATCAGCAGGCAATCCGGCGGCGCGGCGTTCGGCTGAGTCGGCTTGCAGCGCACGCAATCTCATAACATGCTGAAAAAGTCGGCGGAACCGCGTGGACTAATCGATTAGAGCGAGTTGAGGTCGGGTTTGGTCACGCCGCCTGGACTGCCCTGCCCTTGATGTCGATCGGCACCAGCACCTCGCCGCCGACCGGCGCCTCCGGCAGGACATGCGCCCAGTGCAGGATCTCCATCTGGCCGTCGAAATGCTCGACCACCGCGGTGCAGCTCTCCACCCAGTCGCCGGTGTTGATGTATTGCACATCCTCGTAGTTTTCGATCGCGGCATGGTGGATGTGACCGCAGATCACGCCGTCGACATGCGAACGGCGCGCTTCCTCGGTCAGCATGGTCTGGAACGATCCGATGAAATTCACCGCCTTTTTGACGTTGACCTTGGCCCAGGACGAAAACGACCAGTAAGGCAGGCCAAGCAGTTGGCGAAGCCGCGTCACCACGCGGTTGACGAGCATGGCCCCGTCATAGGCGTAGTCGCCGAGATAGGCGAGCCAGCGCGCATTGTGGACGACGGTATCGAACTGGTCGCCATGGATGACAAGAAAACGTTTGCCGTCGGCGGTCTCGTGGGTGGCGCGATCGGCGACGACGATGCCGCCGAAATGCACGCCCTGGAACTGGCGCGCGAACTCGTCGTGATTGCCGGCGATGTAGGTGATGCTGGCGCCCTTGCGTGCCTTGCGCAGCAATTTCTGGACGACGTCATTGTGGCTCTGTGGCCAGTGCCAGCTCCGTCTCAGCCGCCAGCCGTCGACGATATCGCCGACGAGATAGATGATATCGGCGTCGTGATGGCGCAGGAAATCGATCAGGAACTCAGCCTTAGCAGCCTTCGATCCGAGATGGACGTCGGAGATGAACATGCTGCGGAAAGTGCGGGGCTCTGCGCCAGGCATGGGATTCTCACCGTTGCTTTCGCGTTGGCTATGCCCCGATTCATGCAACAACCGTATGACGGTTGCGATTGGTCCAGCCAAAGGGCTAGTTTGCCGCGCAAATCAGAGGAGAAATCGCCATGGATCTCGGTATACGCGGAAAAAAGGCCATCGTCTGTGCTTCGGGCAAGGGCCTTGGGCGGGGCTGCGCCATGGCGCTGGCCGAGGCCGGCTGTGATCTGGTCGTCAATGGGCGCAACGCCGACCAACTGGCAAAGACCGCCGCCGAACTGCGCGAAAGATTTGGCGTCAAGGTGACCGAGATCGTCGGCGACGTGTCGAAGCGCGAGGTGCAGAAGGCGCTGCTTGCCGCCTGCCCCGATCCCGATATCCTCGTCAACAACAATGGCGGACCGCCGTTTCGCGATTTCCGCGAGCTCGACCGCGAAAAGATTCTCGAAGGCGTCACCCAGAACATGGTGACCCCGGTCGAACTGGTTCAGGCTGTGATCGACGGCATGGCCGAGCGCGGCTTCGGCCGCATCGTCAACATCACCTCGCTGTCGGTCTATGTTCCCATTCCGGGCCTCGATCTGTCGTCCGGCGCACGCGCCGGCCTGACGTCGTTCCTTGCCGGCGTGGCGCGGACGGTGATCGACCGCAATGTGACGATCAACAACATGCTGCCGGGCAAGATCGACACCGACCGGCTGCGCCCCCCGCACGAAGCCGGCACTCCCGAAGATCCGGCTGCCGCCGCCGCGCGCAAGACCGAGGCAGCAGCCAACGTTCCGGCCAAGCGGCTCGGCACGCCAGAGGAATTCGGCCAGATCTGCGCCTTCCTGTGCTCGGTCCATGCCGGCTACCTGACCGGGCAGAACATACCGGTCGACGGCGGCGCCTATGTCAGCGCGTTCTGATCGCGCGGCGCAGGGAGCGGCCAGTATGACACTGTTGGTGCGGCTGCTGCTCCCGCAGGACACATAAACGACCCTTCATGGTTCATCCCTCCGGGCGACCGAGAAACCGCTTTACAGCGTCGAGGAACACACCGCGCCCTGCGGCCTCGCGGTCGAGATGGACGAAGTGGGTGGCTTCCGGGATGTCCAGACGTTCCGCTTTTGGTGCTTCGTCTACGATTGTCTTCGCATCCTCCGGCCGGCTCCAGAAATCCCGTCCGGAGCGGATGATGAGCACTGGCATGGTGAGTGCCGCGGCAGACCATTGCCGGCGATCGAATGCCAGTTCGAAGCTGTCGGCCATGGCGCCGCTCGGTGACCGGAAACTCGGCGGCTGGCGCGTCGACGCCGTCTCGTCGGAGGCGAGTGCCGCATCACCATAGGCTGCCGTCACCGCGGGGTCGCGCCACTGAGCCTTGTCCGCGACCGGGATGCTGTCGTCCCAGGCGTTGAATAGGGTCGCACGTGTATTCAGCCGATAACCGCCGAACGATTGGATACTAAACGTCCCAGACCGGTCGGGATTTTCAAGCGGCGAGCCGGTACCAAGGGTGGGATGCCGGTCTGAGCCTCCATACAGGGTGTTGTAGAGGACGAGCCGATCAACCGTCTGCGGAAACCGGCTGGCATAGGCGCCGGCCCAATGCCCGCCGGTGGCCCAGCCGACGAGGCTGACCCTTGAAACGTCGCTCCATTTGGCGATGGCGTCGACCGTTGCGGAAATATCCGCCACGACGTCTTCGGTGCGGATCAGAGGAGCGGACTGGTCGGGCGGCCTGTTCATGGCCGCAGGGCGGCTCGATGCGCCGTAGCCGCGAATATCCAGGACATAGACAAGATGCCCGTCAGCCGCGAGGTCGGCGGCAAGCGATCCGCCCGCAACGGGCAGATCGAAGGACGCAACGCCGGGCACGCGTGCGCCATGGATGAGGAGGACGGCGGAGTTGGCTTCGGACGCTGCGCCAGGACGGCGCACCTCCCGGACGAAGAGGCGCTCGCCCGTCCGAAGTTCGACGAACCTGTCGACCCGGACGAGATCCGGCTCTCCTGCCGATGCTGGAGCGGCGGCCATCATGGCTGCTGTGAGCACGAGGGGGAGGACGGTAAAGTGGGACATCATGATATCTCCGGTCGCAATTGCGTTCCGGAAAGACTGTCAGCTATTCGATATCCTATCGATGACGTGTTCAATGATTTTTGATATCATCAAGATATGGAACTTCGGCATTTGCGACATTTCCTCGCTGTTGCGGAGGAATTGCATATGGGGCGTGCAGCCCTGCGGCTGGCCATGGCGCAGCCTCCGCTTAGTCAATCGATCGGGCGTCTGGAGAAGGAGCTCGGCGTCAAGCTGTTCGAGCGAGCCAACCGCCGCCTAACCCTGACGCGCGCAGGCTCGGCCTTCGTAGACGAGGCTCGGGCATCCGTGCGGCACGCCGATTCGGCGCTTCACATCGCCCGCGCAGCGCATAACGGCGAAGCTGGCGAGATCAGGGTCGGCTTCGTTTCGGCGGCTCTCTACGAGCATCTGCCGCATCTCCTGTCTCGGCTTCGCGAGAAATATCCGGACATCCGTCCAAAGCTCATCGAGGCGTCCACCAATGAGCAGATTGCGGCGTTGTCGCGCAGTGAGATCGACGTCGGTTTCGTGCATCCACCGCTCGGGACCGACGAACGTCTCGACGTCCATGACTATGCTGCTGAAGATCTCGTCGCCGTTCTGCCAGATGACCGGCAGACACACGGGGTGACGCTGGCGGACATTGCCCACCATGGGCTCATCATGTTTCCGGCTGCACAAGGCCCGGCGCTCCATGCCCGCATCATGGACACGTTCACCAAGGCTGGCCTCGACGTGCGGATCGTCCAGGAGGCAACGCGGGCACTAACCATGCTCTCGCTCGTGTCCGCCGGCTTGGGCGCGGCCCTGCTGCCACGATCGACACAGCGCCTTATGTTTCGGGGCGTCCGCTATGCACCGATCACCGGCGTATCGCTGCCAGCGTGGCCACTTGCCGTGATTGCGAAACGGCGGCCACGGCCGACCATTGTCGATAGCGTCTGGAGACTTCTTGATGGTCGTCCAGACGCGACTTGACCGGACCACCCGGCCGCGCGAGGCGCTCGATGACAGCCGCGCCGGCCGCGACGCGGCAGGTGAGAATTTCATTGCAACAATCTGACATAGATGAGTTTTTGATGATTCTTCCGCCTAATTGGCGGTTGCGTCATTTGGCATCGTGAAAAACCAACGCTGCATGCTAAAAGGGCGTCAAGGCAGGATCGCAGGGAGGCCCGTATGGAAGGCAAAAGCAAAAAAGCAGCCCGGTCGGACCTCGACGAAGCCGCCCTCTATTTTCACAAGCATCCAAGGCCTGGAAAGCTTGAAATCCAGGCAACCAAGCCGCTCGGCAACCAGCGCGACCTGGCGCTTGCCTATTCGCCCGGCGTCGCGGCGCCCTGTTTGGAAATCCGCGACAATCCAGCAACCGCCGCTGACTACACGGCGCGAGCCAATCTGGTCGGCGTCGTCTCCAATGGTTCGGCCGTGCTCGGTCTTGGCAATATCGGCCCGCTCGCCTCCAAGCCGGTGATGGAAGGCAAGGCGGTGCTGTTCAAGAAGTTCGCCGGCATCGACGTCTTCGACATCGAGATCGACGCGCCTGACATCGAGCGCATGGTCGAGACGATCTCGGCGTTGGAGCCGACCTTCGGCGGCATCAACCTCGAGGACATAAAGGCGCCCGAATGCTTCGAGGTCGAGGAACGGCTGAAGGCCCGCATGGCCATACCGGTCTTCCATGACGACCAGCACGGCACCGCGATCATCGTCGCCGCCGCCGTGCTCAATGGGCTGGAATTTGCCGGCAAGACGATCTCCGACATCAAGATCGTCACCTCCGGCGCCGGGGCAGCTGCCCTTGCCTGCCTCAACTTGCTGGTTTTGCTCGGCGCGCGCGTCGAAAACATCTGGGTCACCGACCGTTTCGGCGTCGCTTACAAGGGCCGCGTCGACGAGATGGACCGCTGGAAAGACCCCTACGTGAAAGATACCGAGGCGCGCACGCTAGCCGATGTGCTGCCGGGCGCCGACGTATTCCTCGGTCTTTCGGCCGCCGGCGTGCTGAAACCGGAATTGCTCCAGCATATGGCGCCAAAACCGTTGATCCTGGCGCTGGCCAATCCCAATCCCGAGATCATGCCGGAAGTGGCACGAGCTGCACGACCCGATGCGATGATCTGCACCGGCCGCTCCGATTTCCCCAATCAAGTCAACAACGTACTCTGCTTTCCCTATATATTCCGTGGCGCGTTGGACTGCGGCGCCAGCGCCATCAACGAAGAGATGAAGATGGCCGCGGTGCGGGCGATCGCAGCCCTTGCCCGCGAAGAGCCATCCGATGTCGCCGCCCGCGCCTATTCCGGCGAAACGCCGATCTTCGGGCCCGATTTCCTGATCCCCTCGCCCTTCGATCCCAGGCTAATCCTGCGCATCGCCCCGGCGGTGGCCAAGGCCGCCTGCGACACCGGCGTCGCGACACGGCCGATCACCGACATGACGGTCTATATCGACACGCTGAACCGCTTCGTCTTCCGCTCCGGCCTGGTCATGAAGCCGGTGTTCACGATGGCCAAGACGTCGAACGCCAAGCGCGTCATCTATGCCGACGGCGAGGACGAGCGCGTGCTGCGAGCCGCGCAAGTGGTGCTGGAGGAAGGCATCGCCGAGCCGATCCTGATCGGCCGCCCGCATGTCATCGAGGTCAGGCTGAAACGCTACGGGCTGCGCATCAAGCCGGGCGTCGATTTCGGCCTGATCAATCCCGAGGACGATCCGCGTTATCGCCACTACGTCGACCTTTTGATCGAGCTCGCCGGCCGGCGCGGCGTGACGACGGAAGCCGCGCGCACCATGGTGCGCACCGACAACACGGTGATCGCAGCACTTGCCCTCAAGCGTGGCGACGCCGACGCCATGGTCTGCGGCCTGGAAGGACGTTTCGAGCGGCATTTGCGCAATGTCACCCTGATCATTGGCCCGCGCGCCGGTATCAGGGATCACGACCTGTCGACGCTTTCCATGCTGATCTCGCAGCGCGGCATCATTTTCCTCACCGACACCCATGTCACCGTCGATCCGACGGCCGAGGAAATCGCCGAGATGACGGTGCTGGCGGCGGAAGAAATCCAGCGCTTCGGCATAGAGCCCAAGGCCGCCCTGCTGTCGCATTCGGATTTCGGCTCGCGCGATTCGCCGAGCGCGCTCAAGATGCGGCAGGCAGCGGCGATCCTGGCGCGCATCGCGCCCGACCTGCAATGCGACGGCGAGATGCATGCCGATTCGGCTCTGTCGGAGGAGCTGCGCCAGCGCGTCTATCCGCATTCGCGGCTGAAGGGCGAAGCCAATCTGCTGGTGTTCCCCAATCTCGATTCGGCGAACATCACGCTTACCGCGCTGCGCACGATGATGGACGCGCTGCATGTCGGGCCGATCCTGCTCGGTACCGACAGACCGGCGCATATATTGACACCGTCGGTGACGTCGCGCGGCGTCGTCAACATGACGGCACTCGCCGTGGTCGAAGCCGCCCACAAGGCGCAGGCGGTCGTAAATCTGGGCTAAAGCGGGGTTTCGCGGTAAGCTAAATATACAACCGCAAAGCGGTAGCTTTCGCGACGGCCTGTTAAACGGAGTTCACGGCGAATGACGGGCGGAGGGTGGAATCTGACGCGTGCCGCCGTACTGCTCGGTGCCTTGACGTTATCAAGCTTTGCCGTCACCGAGCCGCAGGCCGCCTCCCGTGTTTGCCGCCAGTTGGAGACCGATCTCGCGGCCGCTGCGCGTGGCGGCGGTGGCAAGCCGGCCCTGCTCAGGAAGTACGACGACGCGATCGTGCGGCAGCGCGAGCAGATTTCAAAGGCAAGCCGCCAGTTCGACAGCGCCGGCTGCGGCTTTTCGCTGGTCGGCCGCAATCGCAACGCATGCGCTGCACTCGAGGCCACGCTCGACCGCATGAACGCCAATCTCGATGCCCTGCAGGTCAAGCGCGCGCAGCTCGCCGGCGGCGGCTCGCGACGTGATCGAGCACGCATACTGGCCTCGCTCGACGCCAATGGCTGTCATGATAGCGCCGTGCCTTCGAAGCGTGTGCCTGTCGTCGAAGCGAACCGTGAAAACGGCAAAGGAAATCTGCTCGATCGGCTTTTGGGCGACGCCAGAAGTCAGCCCGATGCGCTGGATGAGCCGAGCGATCCCGATGAACAACGCGGTATCCGCGCCATGATCAATCGGCCAGACGGCATGGACCTGCCACGTCTTGGCGGCGAATTCCGCACAATGTGCGTGCGCACCTGCGACGGCTATTTCTTCCCGATGTCGAACGCCGCCTCGCTGGGCGATTTCGAGCGCGACCAGAAGAACTGCGATTCGAGTTGCCCCGGCACCGAGATGCAGGTGTTCTATACGCGCGGCATTGGCGACGATTCGGCCTCGATGACGTCCTCGATAACCGGCAGGCCCTACAGCGAACTGCCGACCGCCTATCTCTACAAGCAGCCCGAAACATCGCGGCCGTCGGCCTGCGGCTGCAACGCCTCGCGGAATTTCGAGATCATCGCCGGCAATCCGCCAAGCCCGGAGCAGTCCGAGGCCGACGTGGAGACCACGCCGTCCGTTCCGGTGCCTGCCGCCAGACCCGATCCAGGCGCCGACCCGGAGACTTTGGCCAATGTCGAAGGCAGGCTCGATCGCGAAGCCATCAAACGCCTCGCCGTAAAGCCCTCGCCGACGACCTTGCTGCCGCCGGAACAGCGCAAGGTCAGGGCCGTCGGGCCAGCGTTCCTTCCCGACCCAGCAGCGGCAACAGGTCTGCAAGCTCCGGCCCTGAAGGCTGTCCAGTAAGCGCCAGCCTGAGCGGCATGAACAGCGCCTTGCCCTTGCGGCCGGTCGCTTCCCTGATCCTGCCCGTCCACTCCTTCCAGACCGACCCGTTCCAGGGATCTTCCGGCAAAAGATCGAACGCCTGGCGAAGGAAATCGCGGTCGATATCGGAAAAGTCCGGCTGCTCCTGCGGGCCGTCGCGAAGTGTGCGCCACCAGATCGCGGCATCGGCCAGCCTGTCGAGATTGCCGCGCACCGCCAGCCAGAAGGGCTCGGCCTGTTCGCCGGAGATGCCGAGCACGATCAGTCGGTCGCGCGCCTCGGAAAACGGCATATGGTGCAGCAGTGTGCGATTGAGCACGAAGAGCTCGTCCGGATCGAACTTGGCGGCAGATTTCGACGTCGCGGCCGGATCGAAGCGCCGGGCAAGCTCGGCCATGTCAGGCACCGCCACGACATTTTCCGAGGTGCCAACAAGCACGGCCAGCGAGGCGACGGCCATCGGCTCGATGCCGGTCTCGCGCAGGCTCTCGATCGAGAGCGCGCCGCTCCGCTTCGACAGGCCCTCGCCCGATGCGGTGGTCAAGAGATTATGGTGGCCGAACACCGGCGGCTCGGCACCAAGCGCCTGGAACAGGGCGATTTGCACGCCGGTATTGGTGACGTGGTCGTCGCCGCGGATCACGTGGCTGACGCCCATCTCGATGTCGTCGACTACCGAAGGCAAAGTGTAGAGATAGGTGCCGTCCTCGCGCAGCAGAACCGGATCGGAAAGCGAGGCAAGATCGACGGTTTCCTCGCCGCGCACCAGATCGTTCCAGTGGATTTCGGTGCGCTCCGGCGCTAAGGGATCACTGCTGAAATTGGGCAGGAGAAAGCGCCAGTGCGGCCGGCGGCCATCTGCCTGGTATTCGGCGACCTGCTCAGGCGTCAGCGTCAGCGCCTCCCGACCATAGACCGGCGGCAGGCCGCGCGTGCGGCGCACCTTGCGCCTGAGATCGAGCTCTTCCGGGGTTTCGTAGCAAGCATAGAGAAGGCGCGCCGCCTTCAATTTCTCCACCATCGCATCGTAGATCTCGAAGCGCCGTGACTGGTATTCCGTGGCGTCAGGAAAGATGCCCAGCCAATGCAGGTCGTAGAGGATGGCGTCGGAGAATTCCTGCGTCGAGCGCGCGACGTCGGTGTCGTCGAAACGCTGGATGAAGCGGCCCTTGTTGTTCATGGCGAACAGCCAGTTGAACAGCGCGGTGCGCGCATTGCCGATATGAATGCGGCCGGTCGGTGATGGGGCGAAACGGACGGTAACTGTCATGGGCTGGGCGTACCGGATGGTTTTCGTATTGACAAGACACGCCCCCGCGCTCAGCGGCAGACATAGAACATGACGAAGGCGATGAAAAGGCGGCAGCGCCGCGTGTCCATTAAGACACGCGGCGCTGTAACCCGTCAGATCGCCAGCCCTTTGGTCAATTCGAGCGCCTGGCGCTCGAACAGCCGGCGGTAGATGCCGCCTTGCAGCCGGATCAGTTGGTCATGCGAACCCTCTTCGACGATGCGGCCGCGATCGAACACCAGAAGCCTGTCCAGCGCCCGCACCGTTGAAAGCCGGTGCGCGATGACCAGCGTCGTACGGCCGACCATCAACCGCTCCATCGCCTGCTGGATCAGCACCTCCGATTCCGAGTCGAGGCTCGACGTCGCCTCGTCAAGGATGAGGATCCGCGCATCGGCGAGGAAAGCGCGCGCGATCGCCACGCGCTGGCGCTCGCCACCCGACAGTTTCACGCCGCGCTCGCCGACCAGCGTGCCGTAACCCTTCGGCAGATCGACGATGAAGTCGTGCGCGCTGGCCAGCCGCGCCGCATGCTCGATCTCGGCTTGCGTGGCGCTCGGCCGGGCATAGGCGATGTTTTCGGCCAGCGACCGGTGGAACAGAATCGGCTCCTGTTGGACGATGGCGATCTGCCCGCGCAGCGACGCCTGCGCCACCCCGGAAATATCCTGGCCGTCGATCAGGATCGTTCCCGCATTCACGTCGTAAAGGCGCTGGATCAGCTTGACGAAGGTCGTCTTGCCCGAGCCCGAATGGCCGACCAGCCCGACGCGTTCGCCCGGCGCGATATCCACCGAAAAGTCGCGATAGAGCGGCAGGCGGTGGCTGCCATAGTGGAAGGTGACATCGTCGAAGCTGATGCGGCCGTCGGTGATGCGGATCGGCTTGGCGCCGGGCACATCCTCGATCCCGAGCGGCTCGGACTGGAAGTCGACCAGTTCCTCCATGTCGTTGATCGAGCGCTGCAAATTGCGGATATGCGTGCCGATGTCGCGCAAATAGCCTTGCAGCACGAAAAACGAGGTCAGTACGAAGGTAACATCGCCGGCGCTCGCCTGCCCCCACGCCCACAAAAGCAGCGAAAATCCGATCACCGCGGTTCTCAGAAGCAGCAGCATCGCCCCTTGCGTGGTGCCGTTGACGGTGCCGCGCACCCAGGTGCGGCGCGTGCGGGCACGCCATCTGGCGACGACCTTGGCAAGGCGCGTTTCCTCGCGTTCCTCGGCGCCAAAACCCTTGACCACGGCGTTGCAGCTCACCGCGTCGGCCAGCGCGCCGCCCAGGCGCGTGTCCCATGCGTTGGCAAGCCTTGCCGCAGGCGCGACATAGCCGAGCGACAGCAGCGCCGTCACCGCGATGAACAGCACCGAACCTACGGCGACGACAGCACCCATCAGCGGCCAGAACCAGCCGAGCAGCAGCGTCGAGCCGACAAGCATGACGACGGACGGCAGCAGCGCGATCAGGATCGTGTCGTTGAGCAGGTCGAGCGCCCACATGCCGCGGGTTATCTTGCGCACGGTCGACCCGGCGAAGCTGTTGGCGTGCCAGTCGGTGGAGAAGCGCTGGACGCGATGGAAGGCGTCTGCGGCGATATCCGCCATCATCTTCAGGGTCAGTTCGACGATGGCCATGAAAGCGAGGTTGCGCAGGACGACACCGGTGAGCGCCAGCGCCACCAGCATCGAAAAGGCCGCCATCGCCGCATTCCATGCGACATCGTCGGCCGCAGCGCTGCTGGCAACGGCGTCGACCAGGCGGCCGGAATAGAGCGGCGTCAGCACGTCGGCCAAGGTCGACAGCAGGAACGTGCCCATGATGAGCGAAAGCCGCCACGGCTGGCGCCGCCAATGACTAAGCGTGAAGCCAAGGGCGCTGCGAAAGGCGCCTGCGCGCAAATCTATCTGAAAACGAGCCATGATGTCATTCGGGCGCAAACGAGCCCGGTCCCGGTAAGGTCGAAAATTGAAAAAACCGCGTGGGCGAATTAGCGCCCGGGAATGCGGGGGTTCGGCATATTTGGCGGCTCGCCCGAATACGGGCGGCGACCGGCATCGACGAACGCCTGTTGTCAGATAGACCTGGCCGTGAAGGTGAAAACCTTCCAGAGCGCCGTCTGAGACCTAGGCTTCGCGGCCTCGCATAACGATGTCAAATCCTGCCATTCGGTCCGTTAGAGCGACGTGCGTCCATTCGGACGCACAAAGTACGCTCTAACTTTGAATCTGCGCATCGTGCTTTCCGAAAATCGATGCCGATTTTCGGGCCGATGCGTAGGAATCGCGGAGACGTTCTTATAGAGATGCCTCAACGCGTCGCCAAGCCAGCGAGCGATCGAAAGCGCATCTGGTCCAACCAGTGAGACCATTTTGCAACAATCGCGGGTTGTGCGCCGGCGTCGCCGCTCAGGCTGCTGGAATGCGGTCGAGCCGCATGTAGCGGCCATCGGTGGACGGCCTGAAGCCGAGTTTCTCGTAGACCGCGTGGGCGTCGTTCGTCGACAGGCTCCAGTGGGTGACTGTCTTGCAATCCGGATGATTGATAAGCGACTGGACAAGCCGCGTGCCGATGCCTCGCCCGCGATGCCCAGGCCAGACGATGACGTCGGCCAGATAGGCGAAAACCGTGCCGTCGGTGATCGCCCGGCCGAAGCCGATCTGCTTGTCGTTGAGATAGGCTCCCACGCAAAGCGAGTTGGCAAAGGCGCGGCGGTGGACTTCGTCGCTGCGCCCGCTGCCCCAGTAGCTTGCCATCAACAGGTCGGAGGTCGCCCGGAAGTCGATCCGTGACATGTCGAAGCTGATTTCACAGTCAGGCATGGCTACATCGTTGATCGTTTGGAGAGCCGAAATCGCGCCTATCCGCCATCCCTGAACCGGTTGGTGATGGGATAACGGCGGTCGCGGCCGAAATTCTTTTTGGTGATCTTCACGCCGGGCGCTGCCTGCCGGCGCTTGTATTCGGCGATGTAGAGCAGGTGCTCGACGCGCGTCACCGTCGCCCGGTCATGGCCGCGGGCAACGATCTCGTCGACACCCATCTCGTTCTCAACCAGACACTCCAAGATGTCGTCCAGCACCGGATAGGGCGGCAGCGAATCCTGATCCGTCTGGTTCTCGCGCAGTTCCGCCGAAGGCGCCTTGTCGATGATGTTGTTCGGGATCACCTCGCCGGAAGGACCCAGCGCGCCCGGCGGCACGTGCGTATTGCGCCAGCGCGACAGCGCATAGACCTGCATCTTGTAGAGGTCCTTGATTGGGTTGAAGCCGCCATTCATGTCGCCATAGAGCGTGGCGTAGCCCACCGACATCTCACTTTTGTTGCCGGTGGTGACCACCATCGAGCCGAACTTGTTGGAGATCGCCATCAAAATGGTGCCGCGCGCGCGGCTCTGCAGGTTTTCTTCGGTGATGCCTTCCTTGGTGCCCTCGAAAAGCTGCGTCAGCGTATGCAGGAATCCCTCGACCGGCTCGAAGATCGGCACGATATCGTAGCGGCAGCCGAGCGCGCGGGCACAATCCTCGGCATCCTTCAGCGAATCCTTCGAGGTATAGCGGTAAGGCATCATCACGGCGCGCAGCCGTTCCTCGCCGAGCGCATCGACGGCAAGTGCGGCGCAGATCGCCGAATCGATGCCGCCGGAAAGGCCGAGCACCACATTCTTGAAGCCGTTTTTGTTGACGTAGTCGCGCAGGCCCAGCATGCAGGCGCGATAGTCAGCCTCCTCCTTTTCCGGGATTTTCGACCTCGGTCCTTCGGAGCAGACCCAGCCCTCGGAGTGATTTCCACTTCGCGCGCCTGCGGCGGCGCGGTTCCGCTTCCACGTGGTGACGTTGACCGTCTCCTCGAACTGGCTCATCTGGAAGGCCAGCGTCTTGTCAGAACCTATAGCAAACGACGCACCATCGAAGATCAGCTCGTCCTGGCCGCCAAGCTGATTGGCGTAGATGATCGGCAATCCGCATTCGATGACCTGGCGGATGACGATCTGGTGGCGAACGTCGACCTTGCCGCGATAATAGGGCGAGCCGTTCGGTACCAGCAGGATTTCCGCGCCGCTTTCGGCCAGCGTCTCGCACATGCCGACATCGCCCCATATGTCTTCGCAGATCGGAATTCCCAGGCGCACGCCGCGGAAATTGACCGGTCCCTGGATTTCAGGACCAGCCTGGAAGACGCGCTTCTCGTCGAATTCGCCGTAGTTCGGCAGATCGAGCTTGTAGCGCTCGGCAAGGATCTTGCCGCCATCGGCAACGATGATCGAATTGTGCGTGCCGCTCTTGCGCTTCAGTGGCGTGCCGATGATGACGCCCGGCCCGCCATCGGCGGTATCACCAGCGAAATCCTTCGCCGCCCGCTCGCAGGCCTTCAGGAACGCCGGCTTCAGCACCAGGTCTTCGGGGGGATACCCAGCAAGAAAAAGCTCGGTGAACAGCACGAGGTCGGCGCTCTGGCGAGCGGCATCCGCCCTCGCCTCGCGCGCCTTTGCGAGATTACCGGCGACGTCGCCAACCGTCGGATTGAGCTGGGCGACGGCGATGCGCAATATGTCGGAAGCGGTGTTGTCGGTCATGCCTGCTGACTTAGCGCGACAGAATTCGCCGGGCAATGGCGTTCATTTGGACCACCCAGACCGAATGACATATGTCATTCGTGTCAGACCGATCGACGAATGTCGATCGTGTCAGACCGATCAACGGATCGATCGCGGCCTATTCGCCCATATATTCGCGCAGTGCCTCCGGCGAGTGGTTCTCGCCGATCGACATCGCCAGAATGCGCGAAATATGCCGGCGCGGCAGCCGGGTTTGCGCCGCCCAGGCATTGATCTGGTTCTGGATCTTGTCGAGATCCCTCTTCGAGGTCGGGCTTTCGGCGATGTCCAGGCCGGCGTCGCGCAGCGCCGCCGCCATGTCGGTTGAGACGATGAAGGCGTCCCATTCCAGCCACCTCAGAAAATACTGGCCGGTGTTGCCGCCGAGCCGGCTGCCATGCTTGCCGAGATAGGCCATCAGCCCGACCTGATCGTCGGCCGGCCAATCGGCGAGGAATTTGCCGAAGCCGCCATGCTCCTTCGATACCCGCTCGACGAAGGCCGCGTTGTCGCGGACGGATTTGATCTTCTGCGGATTGCGCACGATGCGCTTGTCGGCCGTCAGTTCGTGCCAGAAATCGTCAGGCTGGAACAACAGCCGCTTCGGCTCGAAACCGAGAAACGCCTCTTCGAAACCCGGCCATTTCTGCTCGATGACGCGCCAAACGAAACCAGCCGCGAAAACACGCTCGGCCATGGTCGAGAGGATGCGGTCGTCGGTAATGTCAGCTACCGCGGCGTTGTCAGGCATGGGACCCAGCAGCGACGCCAGCGCAGCTTCCCCGCCCTTGCGTTTGGCCGCGCGGGCGCGGACTTTCTGAAAATCCATCATTGTTTCCTCACCTTATCGCGTCAATCTACCACTTCCCGTGCGAACCGGCAGCCTCTAGGTCTATCGCGGACGCTGACGACGGAGGCGACGATGAACAAGACGATCGAAGAGTTGGCAAACCGTTGGCTGAAGCGAAAGCCGGACGGCCTCAGCGCACTTGAAAACCGGGTGCTGCAATCAACGCTCGAGCGCACCACGATCTCCAAGGATACCAACAAGGCTGTCGCCTTTCACCAGACGTTTGGCGACCGCCTCGCCGACACCATCGCCCGGATCGGCGGCTCGTGGTCCTTCATCCTGACATTCATTGCCTTCCTGATCCTGTGGACTGCGGGCAATGTCTGGCTTTTGACGCGCGACGCCTTTGATCCCTATCCCTTCATCTTCCTCAACCTCGTGCTTTCCATGGTCGCGGCCCTGCAGGCGCCGGTGATCATGATGGCGCAGAACCGCCAGACCGAGCGCGATCGTATCGATGCCGCGCACGACTACGAGGTCAATCTCAAGGCCGAGATCGAGATCATGGCGCTGCATGAGAAGCTGGACGAACTGCGCCACAGCCAGATCGTCGGCATGCGCGACGAGATTGCGCAACTGGCCGAACAGGTGAAGCGGATCGACGAGATTCTGTCGAAGCAGCGGACGCGTCCATGACGGATGCCATCCATAATCTCATCGAGCAATATGGGCTGATTGCCGTCTTTCTGGGCTGTATCGCCGAGGGCGAAAGTGCCGCCCTCCTTGGCGGTTTTTTCGCGCATCAGCATGTCTTCGTCCTGTGGCAGGCCTTTCTCGCGGCTGCCTTCGGCGCCTTTGTCGGCGACACCTTCTTTTTCACCCTCGGCCGAAGCTTCGCCGACCATCCGCTCGTGATTAAATTGAGGGGTCGGCCAGGCTTCAGTCACGCCTATCGTCTCGTCTCCAGCCATCCCGACATTTTCGTGCTGTCGAACCGTTTTATCTATGGCCTGCGGCTGGTCGGCGGCATCGCGGCTGGATTGTCCGGCATCGCCGTGGCGCGCTTTGTCATCCTCAACGCCATTTCATCGATCATCTGGGCCGCATTGTTCGCCGCCATCGGCTATGTCTTCGGGCTGGGCGCGGAGCGAATCGTCGGCCAGGCGCTTGCCCGTCACGAGCGATTGCTGATCGCTCTGGCCATCGGCCTGGCAGCCGCCGTCCTCGGCTGGTTCATCGCCCACCATGTCGCCAAGAAAGAACGTGTCAAGGACGCTAAGGAGACGTGAGGATCAGTCGATGCCGAGCGCGCGGCCACGATCGAGGATCAGCGGAATGATCAAATCTTCCTCATCGGCAAGGTGCCGGGTCAGCATGGCGATCAGGCGGCTGTTCTCGTCGGCATAGGCATCGGCGGCAAAGCGCTGCTTGTCCTCGCTCTCCTGAAGCGTGCGGATGAAGGCGTTCGCCGTCTCGGCATTGCGCTCCAGCCCCTCGTGGATCGTGTGATGATCGGCATCGAGAATCTCGAAGCCGCGTTTCAGCCTTGTCTCCGCCTTGGCGAAGACCGGAAAATAATGATTGTCCTCGACATTGTGGTGGCCGTCGAGATTCCCGAGAAAATGGTTGAGGCGCGGCGCGAACCAGCGCGCAAACTCCGGCGCTGTCAGCCTGCCCTCGCGATAGTCGCCAATGCCATTGGTCAGCATGCCGCCGAGCTCGCGGAACATGTCGTGCCGCTGCAGCCACATGGTGGCGATGCCGTGAATGTTGGAATGTGCCTGCCAGGTCTCGCGCGGATATTTCTCAGTCAGCCAGCCCAGATCGTCCGGCAGGCCTGCCCGCTCGAGCAGCAGAAAATCGGCACCTTCACCCATGACGGTCTCCTTTGGTGACCGTCATATAAGAGGTGAGATACTAGATCGGTAGCCCCAAGATTCGCTCGATGATGGCGATGCCCCAGACGCCGGCAACGATCACCACCGAAATCAGCACCGCCAGCGAGCCGCAATCCTTGGCGAGCTGGATATCGACGTTGAACTCCCGGCTGAACGCATCGCATGCCGCCTCGATGCCGGTGTTCAGCACTTCGACCATGATCAGCAGCAGCACCGAGCCGATCAGCAGCGCATAGCCGCGCCACGACACCGAAACAAACCAGCCGAGCGGCAGCGCCAGCACGAGCAGCATCAGCTCCTGCTGGAAGGCTTTTTCGCTGGCGGCCAATTTCTGAAACGCCCGCACCGAATTGAAGAAAGCATCGATCAGCCGCTGCATACCAAACCTTTCCGAATCACCGGCAGGGGATAGCGCAATGGCCGGATCAAGGGAATAAGGCGATCGCTGCAAAAATCATTCGTCGGCGACCTTGATCGACGGGGCCGACCTTTCGAACTGCGGCAGCGCATCGTCGATCGAATAATAATCTCCCTTGTCGCCGACAAAGATATGGCTTTGGCCGGAAAGGCCGGATGGCCTGTCGAAGGAGCCGGCCATGATCGAAATTGAGTCCAGTTCGCCATGCTTCCAGAACAGCAGCGAACCGCAGGTCCTGCAGAACCCGCGCTTGGCCACATCGGAAGCACCATACCAGGCGAGCGCATCCTTCCCTTCGATATCGATGTCGGCGTCCTTGGCAGCGGTTGCGGCAACGAAATGCCCGGTCTGCTTCCGGCACTGTGAACAATGGCAATAGACGACACCGCGCAGCGGACCCCGCGTCCTGAAGCGCACGGCTCCGCACAGGCATGATCCGCTGTGATTGTCATCCATCTCGGCCTCCAACGAAATCGCCATCCCAATCGCCATCCATGGCATCGGCATCGTTGTCAGGATTCCAGTTTTGCAGCGACTGTGCCCAAGCAAATGCGACATTCGGCGGGCATGTTCCGCACAGCACGGTTTGCGGTTGGGAGCGCGGGCGCTGACCGAACCCTGGCTAAAAACGATGTCGGGCCACAACTAACCGGCGGGTGCGTAGCGCAGCAGCGTCACGCCCTGGGTAAGGCTTTCCGTGCCAAGCGGCTTCAACGTCAGCGACAGGCCGGACTGGAAGTACGGCTTGCCGCCGCCCAGCACAACCGGGTGCAGCGGTGCAGAACCTTTGATGCCGGCGCGAAGGATCGCTACGCAGCAGTTTTATTCCGAACCGCTGCATTCTTCGGCTGATGTAACGGCATGGATCCTGCGGTCTGCATTCCGCTTCGCGTCGCTACGCCCCAGGATGACGAAGGCATGTTGGCTTAAGGCTAATCGCCAGCGTTGGAGATTGGCAGTTGCAGATCAGTCGGCAACCATCACAGCCTCAGCCGTTCACGGCCTGCTTGTGCTGGACCGGGTGGCTCTTTTTGAGCAGATCCGAGACCAGGAATGCCAGCTCGATCGCCTGGTCGGCGTTGAGGCGCGGGTCGCAATGGGTGTGGTAGCGATCCTGCAGCTCTTCGGCGGTGATGGCGCGGGCGCCACCGGTGCATTCAGTGACATTCTTGCCGGTCATCTCGATATGGATGCCGCCCGGATGCGTGCCTTCGGCGCGATGCACCTCGAAGAAGGTCTGCACCTCCTTCAGGATGCGGTCGAACGGCCGCGTCTTATAGCCGGCGGCCTCGATGGTGTTGCCATGCATCGGGTCCGACGACCACACCACGCTGCGGCCTTCTTTTTTTACCGCGCGCAGCAGCTTCGGCAGGTGGTCGGCGACCTTGTCGGAGCCGAAGCGCGCGATCAGCGTCAGCCGGCCGGGCTCGTT
Source organism: Mesorhizobium mediterraneum (assembly GCF_002284565.1). GTDB lineage: Bacteria > Pseudomonadota > Alphaproteobacteria > Rhizobiales > Rhizobiaceae > Mesorhizobium > Mesorhizobium mediterraneum. The sequence continues at coordinate 288,331 of NZ_NPKI01000017.1, forward strand.
CTCCGGATTGAGCAGGTCGATGAGCTGCAACAGGCCGTCCGGCGTCAGCGACGGGCCGCATTTCAGGCCCAGCGGGTTCTTGATGCCACGGCAGTATTCGACATGGGCATGGTCGGGCTGGCGCGTGCGATCGCCGATCCAGATCATGTGTCCGGAAGTGGCGTACCAGTCACCTGAGGTTGAATCGACGCGGGTCAGCGCCTCCTCATAGCCGAGCAGCAGCGCTTCGTGGCTGGTGTAGAAGTCGGTCTCGCGCAGCGCGTAATTGGTCTCCGAGGTGATGCCGACAGCCTTCATGAAGTCCATCGTCTCGGTGATGCGGTTGGCGAGCGACTCGTATTTCTCGCCCTGCGGGCTGTCGGACACGAAGCCCAGCATCCATTGATGCACGTTCTCCAGGCTGGCGTAGCCGCCCTGGGCGAAGGCGCGCAACAGGTTGAGCGTCGCCGCCGACTGGCGGTAGGCCATCTCCTGGCGTGCGGGATCGGGAATGCGCGACTTGGCGTCGAACTCGATGCCGTTGATGATGTCGCCGCGATAGCTGGGCAGCGTCACGCCGCCCTTGGTCTCGTTGTCGGACGAGCGCGGCTTGGCGAACTGGCCGGCGACACGACCGACCTTCACCACCGGCTGCGCGCCGGCGAAAGTCAGCACCACGGACATCTGCAGGAAGACGCGGAAGAAGTCGCGGATGTTGTCCGCGCCATGCTCGGCAAAACTCTCGGCGCAATCGCCGCCCTGCAGAAGGAATGCGTCACCGGCAGCGACGGTCGCAAGCTGCTTCTTCAGCTTGCGTGCCTCACCTGCAAAAACCAGCGGCGGAAAGGTGGCGAGCTGGGCTTCCGTGTTCTTCAGCGCGGCAAGATCCGGATAGGCAGGAACCTGCTGGATCGGCTTTGCTCTCCACGAATTCGGCGACCATTTCGTCATCGTTGCACCCAACGTTCTTTCCAGCGGGTGCTATCGCCCGCCATTTCACCCCAATATGGGATCGCGGCTCCATACACGAAGCCGATTTCCTATTCTAGACCGGATTTGGACGTGTGGCGAATGGCGGCCGCGGCGAAAAAGCGTCGGAATGTTTGCGGCGAAAGGCTCAAGCCGACGCCGTGTTAAGCCACCTTCTCCGCCAATCTTGCCAGCTGCGTCATGACGACGGCGGACCCCGCCAGCCGCTTTTCGGGCGTAGACCAGTCGCGGCTGAAGACGACGCTGTGATCCGGCCGGATCTTGGCCAGCGAGCCCTGCTCGCCGATGAACGTGACCAGCCCGACAGGATTGGAAAACTCGCGCTTGCGGAAATGTATGACGACCCCCTTTGGCCCGGCATCGAGCTTTTCGACATTGGCCTTGCGGCAGAGCGCCTTGATAAAGACGATCTTCAAGAGATGCTTCACCTCCTCCGGCAACGGGCCGAAGCGGTCGATCAGCTCGGCGCCGAAAGCATCGATCTCCTCGGTGTTTTCGAGATCGCCGAGGCGGCGATAGAGCGCCAGCCGCAGCTGCAGATCCGGAACATAGCTTTCCGGGATCATCACCGCCGTGCCGACGGCGATCTGCGGCGACCAACCGCCATCCTGCACTTCGCCGGAATCCTTCACCTCGGCGACCGCTTCTTCCAGCATCTGCTGGTAAAGCTCGAAGCCGACCTCCTTGATGTGGCCGGATTGCTCTTCGCCGAGAAGATTGCCGGCGCCTCTGATATCGAGATCGTGACTGGCGAGCTGGAAGCCGGCGCCCAGCGTGTCGAGCGACTGCAGCACCTTCAGCCGGCGCTCGGCGGTGTCGGTCAACTTGCGATTGGCCGGCAGCGTGAACAGCGCATAGGCGCGCACCTTCGAGCGCCCGACGCGGCCGCGCAACTGGTAGAGCTGCGACAGGCCGAACATGTCGGCGCGATGCACGATCAGCGTGTTCGCGGTCGGGATATCGAGGCCGGATTCGACAATGGTTGTCGACAGCAACACATCGTACTGGCCGTCGTAGAAGGCGTTCATGATGTCGTCGAGCTCGCCGGGCGGCATCTGGCCGTGAGCGACAGCCACTTTCAGCTCGGGCACCGATTCCCGAAGGAAATCATGGATTTCCGCCAAATCGCTGATGCGCGGCACGACATAAAAGGAATGACCACCTCGGTAGCGTTCCCTGAGCAGGGTCTCGCGGATGACCAGCGGGTCGAAGGGCGAGATGAAGGTGCGCACCGCCAGGCGATCGACCGGCGGCGTGGCGATCAGCGACAGTTCGCGCACCCCGGTCAACGCCAGTTGCAGCGTGCGCGGGATCGGCGTCGCCGACAGCGTCAGCACATGCACGTCGCTCTTCAAATCCTTCAGCCGTTCCTTGTGCTTGACGCCAAAATGCTGCTCCTCGTCAATGATTAGGAGGCCGAGATTCTTGAACGAGATCGACGAGCCGAGCAGCGCATGGGTGCCGACGACGATGTCGACCGTGCCTTCGGCGATACCCTTCTTGGCCTCGGCCAGGTCCTTGGCTCCAACCAGCCGCGATGCCTGGGCGACGCGGATCGGCAGGCCGGAAAAGCGCTGCGAAAAGGTCTTGAAATGCTGGCGTGACAACAGCGTCGTCGGCACCACCACCGCGACCTGAAACCCTTCCATCGCCGCGATGAAGGCGGCACGAAGGGCGACTTCGGTCTTGCCGAAGCCGACGTCGCCGCAGATCAGCCGGTCCATCGGCTTTCCCGCGCCCAGATCGCCCATGACCGAATCGATCGCCGTCTGCTGGTCGTCGGTTTCCTCGTAGGGGAAACGCGCGGAGAATTCGCCGTAGAGACCATCTGCCGGCACCAGCGAAGGAGCGGCGCGCATCTGCCGCTCGGCGGCAATGCGGATCAACTGTCCGGCCATGTCGAGCAGGCGTTTCTTCAGCCGCGCCTTGCGCGACTGCCAGGCGCCGCCGCCAAGCTTGTCCAACGTCGCTTCGGCCGAATCCGAGCCATAGCGCGACAGAAGCTCGATGTTCTCCACCGGCAGGAACAGCCGATCATCGCCGGCATAATGGATCTCGAGGCAATCATGCGGCGCACCAACCGCCTCGATGGTGCGCAGCCCGATGAAGCGGCCAATGCCGTGGTCGGTATGGACGACGATATCGCCGGAGGACAACGCCGAGGCCTCGGCGATGAAGTCGGAAGGACGCTTCTTGCGCTTCGAGCGGCGGATCAGCCGGTCGCCCAGAATGTCCTGCTCGGCGACGACGACCAGTTTCTCGGTCTCGAAGCCGGATTCGAGCGGCAGCACGGCAAGTGCCGCCTGCCCCGTCTCGAGCTTTTCCGCCTCGGCCAGCGTGGCGACCGGCTTGAGATTGCCGAGATGATGTTCAGCCAGGATCTGGCCAAGCCGGTCGAGCGAACCTTCGGTCCAGCCGGCGATGACGACGCGGCGGCGGGCGGCCCGCTCATCGGCAATGTGTTTTACGACGACGTCGAAGACGTTGACGTTGGGGTCGGCGCGTTCCTCGACGAAGCTGCGGCCATGCCGCGAGCCGGCATGGAAGATTTTCCTCGCGCCGGCGTCGGGCGCATCGAACGGCGTGAAGTCGATCGCTTCGCGCGGGCCAAGCGAGGCGATGAGGTTTTCGGGCGACAAATAAAGCAGGTCGGGCGGCACCGGCTTATATGGCACGGCATCCTTCAGTGCGCCGTCGGCCTGCTTCCTGCGCGCCTCGTAATGGTCGAGGATCAGCGCATGGCGCTCAGTCAGCGCCTCATGCGCCAGATGGTCGAACACAACAGGCGTGTCCGGCAGATAGTCGAACACCGTCTCCAGCCGCTCGTAGAAGAACGGCAGCCAGTGCTCCATGCCGGCGAAACGCCGTCCCTCGCTGACCGCCGCATAGAGCCCATCGTCGCGCGAGGGCGCGCCAAAGGCTTCGATGTAGCTGCGGCGGAAACGGCTGATGGTCTCCGGCGTCAGCGCCACTTCACTCATCGCCTGCAGCGCCATCGACTTGCGTTGGCCGATGGTGCGCTGCGTGGCGGCGTCGAAGACGCGGATCGATTCCAGCGTGTCGCCGAAGAAATCGAGGCGCAGCGCTTCCGTCCAGCCCGGTGCGAACAGGTCCAGAATGCCGCCGCGCACGGCAAACTCGCCGACGCCGCGCACTGTAGGCACCCGCTCGAAGCCTGATATCTCCAGCCGCGACACCAGCCCATTCATGTCAATCTGGTTGCCGGGTTTTGCGTGAAATGTCTGTGCCTCGACGAGGCTTGCCGGCGGAATGCGCTGCAGCAGCGCATTGGCGGTGGTCAGGATGACGGCGCGGTGCGGTTTTTTCACCAGCGCGATCATCGCGGTGAGCGCGTCCAGACGCCGCGCGGCAGCATCCGCTCCGGGCGAGACGCGGTCGTAAGGCAGACAATCCCAGGCCGGCAGCTCGAGCACGGGCAGGCCTGGCGCTGCGAATGAAAGCGCCTCGATGATCGAAGGCAGGCGCTGGCCGTCGCGCGCCACGAACAGCACCGGCTTGTCGGGCGCAATCTCGTGCGCGGCCTGCACCAGCGCAAAGGCTTCGTAACCGTCGGCGACACCGTCGACGATGAACTGGCCGGCGCGGCCTTTCGGCAGGCCGATGGTGGGGATCAAGCTCATGAAATCACGTATTCAGAATGTCATCGCCTGGCGCGACGCCAGGATCTTTTGCAGGACGGCACAGTCGAAATTTGCGGGAACCGGGCGCTCGCCGGTGATCACGGGCAGGAATTCGGTATCGGGAACGTCGAGGAGCCTTTCATATTGGTCGAGTTCGTCGCCGGTCAAGACGCCGATCTCCGCGTCTGCGAAACTGCCGAGAATGAGGTCCATCTCGCGCATGCCGCGATGCCAAGAGCGAAACAGAAGCTTGCGGCGGCGGGCGTCGAGCCCCTCGCTTGATCGTCTCGTTCCGGTCATTGTCCTGCTTCCTTGCCTGAAGCGGCGCATATAGCGTGGATAGAGGGCGGTGTCAGCCTTGCGCTGCGGCCGTCGCGACATAAGCTGACATCATGCGCCCTTCCCTCCTCGATCCGCTGTTTGTCCCGATCACCTCGCTTGCCGGCGTCGGGCCGAAGGTCGGCGCGCTGATCGAGAAAATCGTGCCGGCCGATCTCGGCGATCGTGCGGCGCGCGCCGGCGATCTTTTGTTCGTGCTGCCCCACACGGTAATCGACCGCCGCAACCGGCCGGGTATCGCCGGCTCGGCCGAAGGCGCGATCGTCACCCTTGATGTGCGGATCGATCGCCACCAGCCGCCGCCGCGCGGCAACAGATCGGTGCCGTACCGGGTCTACGCCCATGACGACACCGGCGAGATCGCGCTGACCTTCTTCCATGCGCACGCCGCCTATCTCGAAAAAGCTATGCCGGAAGGCGAGCATGTCGTGGTCTCGGGTCGAATGGAATGGTTCAACGGCCGCCCGACCATGGTTCACCCCGACCACATCGCGCTGGCCAGCGAAGCGGAAAACCTGCCGCTGGTCGAGCCGGTCTATCCGCTCACCGCCGGGCTCTCGGGAAAAGTGCTGCGCCGGGCAATCGGCCAGGCGCTCGCTCGCTTGCCGGTGCTGCCGGAATGGCAGGATGGCGAGTTTCTGCGCCGCCAGACCTTTCCTGCCTTCGGCGATGCGCTCGCCCGCATCCACAACCCCGCCGACCCGATCGACGTGTCCATCGACGGCGCAGCCTGGCGGCGCCTCGCCTATGACGAGTTTCTGGCAGGCCAGGTGTCGCTGGCACTGGTGCGGGCAAAAGTCCGCCGCTTGTCCGGACGACCATTGGTCGGTGACGGCCGCATCGTCGAAAAGCTGCGCGCCGCCCTTCCCTATTCGCTGACCACCTCGCAGGAAATGGCGCTTGCCGAAATCAACGCCGATCTCGGTGATCCCGAACGCATGCTGCGCCTGCTGCAGGGCGATGTCGGCTCCGGCAAGACGGTTGTCGCGCTGCTCGCCATGGGGCGCGCCGTCGAGGCAGGCGGCCAGGCGGCATTGATGGCGCCAACCGAAATCCTGGCGCGCCAGCATCTTGCGACGATTGCACCGTTGGCAGAACAGGCGGGCCTGCGCGTTGCCATCCTCACCGGCCGCGAAAAGGGCCGCGAGCGCACCGAGACGCTGGCCGGCCTGGCCAGTGGCGAGATCGACATCGTCGTCGGCACCCACGCCCTGTTCCAGGAAACGGTAACGTTCCACGACCTCGTCTTCGCTGTCATCGACGAACAGCACCGTTTTGGCGTCCATCAGCGGCTTGCCATCACCGCCAAGGGCGACGCGCCCGACATGCTGGTGATGACGGCGACGCCGATCCCACGCACGCTGGTGCTGACCGCCTTCGGCGACATGGATGTTTCGAAGCTCACCGAAAAGCCGGCCGGGCGCCAGCCGATCCGCACCGTCACCCTGCCGCTCGAACGGCTCGACGAACTGGTCGGCCGCATGCGCGACGCCGTCGCCGACGGCCAGAAGATCTACTGGATCTGTCCGCTGGTCGAGGAATCCGAAGAGATCAAGCTGATGTCGGCGGAGGACCGTTTTGCCTCGCTAAAGCCGCTGTTCGGCGACTGGATCGGCCTGGTGTACGGGCGCATGAAGGGCGCCGACAAGGACGAGGCGATGCGCGCCTTCAAGGCCGGCGAGACACGCATCCTGATCGCCACCACGGTCATCGAGGTCGGCGTCGATGTGCCGGATGCCACGATCATGGTCATCGAGCATGCCGAGCGCTTCGGCCTCGCCCAGCTGCACCAGTTGCGCGGCCGGGTCGGGCGCGGCGAAAAACCGTCCTCCTGCGTGCTGCTCTACAAGGATCCGCTCGGCGAGACGGCAACGCGCCGGCTGTCGGTGATGCGCGAGACCGAGGACGGCTTCCGCATCGCCGAGGAGGACCTGAAGCTGCGTGGCGAAGGCGAGTTGCTGGGCACCCGCCAGTCCGGTACGCCGGGCTTCCAGGTGGCACGCATCGAGGCGCATGCCGACCTGCTCGAAGCCGCCCGCGACGACGCGCGGCTGATCCTGTCGCGCGATCCCGAGCTGCAATCCGAACGCGGCGCCGCCCTTCGCATGCTGCTTTATTTGTTCGGCCGCGACGAGGCAGTGCGGCTCTTACGCGCCGGCTGAGGCCCGGCACCGACCGGCGGATTGGCGATCTGAACGCCGATCGGCTTGCCGTTCAGCGTCACCATTTTCGTCTTGACCTCCGGCGCCACCAGCCCGGCCGAGACGATCAGCTTGGCGCCGTCCTCGATCGTCATGTCGAGCAGCACGACATCGGATTTCGGCACATACATCAGGAAGCCGGTGGTCGGGTTGGGCGTGCACGGCATGAACACCGCAATCAGCGGGTTGTCTTCCTGGTCGAGCTTCTGGTTGATCTCGGTTTCCTTCTCGCTGGCGACGAAGACCAGCGACCAGACGCCCTTGCGCGGGTATTCCACCAGCCCGACCTGGCGGAACATGTTTCCCTTGTTCGACAGCACGGTCTCAAAGATCTGCTTCAGCGAGCCGTAGACGCCGCGCACCAGGGGCATGCGGCCGAGCAGCCGCTCGCCGAACAAGACGATGGCGCGGCCGACGATATTGGCGGTCAGGAAACCGATCAGGGTGATCAGGATCAGGGCGACGATCAGGCCAAATCCCGGAACCGGCGCCGGCAGATAGCTATCGGGGTTGTAGCGCGCCGGAATGTAGGGTTTCACCCAGGAATCGACCCAGCCGATGAAGGACCAGGCGATGTAGGCGGTGATCGCCAGCGGCGCGCAGACGACAAAGCCTGTCAGGAAATAATTCCGCAGCCGGGTCATGCCTGAGGTCTTGGGAGCATCGGACATGGTTCACCGCAGCACTGGTTGCGGCGCAACATTAGTGAACCGCATTCGGCTTTGGAACTGCGAAATTTTTAAACCACGCCTATTCCACAGTCACCGATTTCGCCAGGTTGCGTGGCTGGTCGACGTCCGTGCCCATGAACACCGCGGTGAAATAGGCCAGCATCTGGATCGGCAACGCGTAGATGATCGGCGTGATGATTTCCGGCACGTCCGGCAGCACGATCGTCTCCATCGTCTTTACCGTGGCGTGCGCGGCACCCTTGCTGTCGGTGATCAGGATGATCTTGCCGCCGCGCGCCGCCACTTCCTGCATGTTCGAGACGGTCTTTTCAAAGATGCGGTCATGCGGGGCAATGACGATCACCGGCATGTTCTCGTCGATCAGCGCGATCGGCCCGTGCTTCAGTTCGCCGGCGGCATAGCCCTCGGCATGGATATAGGAGATTTCCTTGAGCTTCAGCGCGCCTTCCATGGCCAGCGGAAAATTGGTATCGCGGCCGAGATAGAGCACGTTTTTGTAGTGAGAAAGGTCGCGCGCGACCTTTTCGATCTGCCCATCGAGCTTCAGGACCTGATTGGCATAGCGCGGCGCTTCCGACAGTTGGCGGACCAGCGTCGTTTCCTGCTCCGGCGAGATCGTTCCGCGCGCCACGCCCGCCCGCACGGCAAGCGACGCCAGCACCGACAATTGACAGGTGAAGGCCTTGGTCGAGGCGACGCCGATCTCCGGCCCGGCCAGCGTTGGCAGGATAACGTCGGATTCACGCGCCATCGTCGATTCTCGGACATTGACGACCGCGCCAATCTTCATCCCGGCCTTGCGGCAATAGCGCAGCGAGGCCAGCGTGTCGGCGGTCTCGCCCGATTGCGAGATGAAGAAGGCGGCGTCTGTCTTCGACAGCGGCATTTCACGATAGCGGAATTCCGAGGCGACATCGATGTCGACCGGCAGCCTCGCATACCGCTCGAACCAGTATTTGCTGATCAGGCCGGCCAGATAGGCGGTGCCGCAGGCCGAAATCGCCAACCGGTCGATTTTGGCGAAATCGAAAGGCAGGTCGAGCGGCTTCGAGACGCCACCGACGAAATCCACATAATGCGCCAGCGTGTGCGAGATCACTTCCGGCTGTTCATGGATTTCCTTCTCCATGAAATGGCGCCGATTGCCCTTGTCGACCATGAAGCTGGTGCTGAGCGACTGCTGGCGCTTGCGGTCGACCTTGTTGCCGTCCATGTCGAAGATGGCGACCTCGTTGCGGCGCACAACCGCCCAGTCGCCGTCCTCGAGATAGGTGATCGAGTTGGTGAAGGGGGCAAGCGCGATGGCGTCGGAGCCCAGGAACATCTCGCCGTCGCCATGGCCGACGGCCAGCGGTGGGCCGTTGCGGGCGCCGACGATGAGGTCCTCATCGCCCTTGAACATGATGGCCAGCGCAAAGGCGCCTTCCAGCCGCTTCAGCGCCTGGTGCGCGGCCTCGACCGGCTTCAGGCCCCTGGCCAATTCGCGCGCCACCAGATGGGCGACGACCTCGGTGTCGGTCTGCGATGAAAATGTGTAGCTGTCGCGTATCAGCTCGTCGCGCAATTCGGCGAAATTCTCGATGATGCCATTGTGGACAATGGCGACGCCGTCGGAAAAATGCGGATGCGCATTGGTTTCGTTCGGCACGCCATGCGTTGCCCAGCGCGTGTGGCCGATGCCGATCATGCCGTCGAGTGGTTCGTCCTTCAGCCGGCGCTCGAGATTGATCAGCTTGCCCTCGGCGCGGCGGCGCCCAAGCTTGCCATGCTCGATTGTGGCGACGCCGGCGGAATCGTAGCCGCGATATTCGAGCCTTTTCAGCGCATCGACGATGAGTGGCGCGACCGGCGAGTGACCGACAATTCCGACGATACCGCACATAGACGTTGCCCCCGATTCCGGCGTAAACCCCAGCGCCATTTAGGGTTGGCCGGGCTGCCGCGAAAATCACATTGCGTTTCGTTCCGTATCAGCCGGAACTGTTCTTGCACAGATGCACCATGACAGAGCGCCCTTGCAATCCGGTTACCGCAATCGCTCAGTTTCTCCGTACGGGCATCCTATCGCGCCCAACAGTTCCTGAAATCCGTCAAAGACATGATGCAGTCGTCGCGGCTAGGCTTTTTTCCGGGCCGCCTCGGCCGAAGCAAAACGCTCGCGCAATTCCTTGCCCTTGCCGGCCAGCGTCCTCTGGCGGGCGCGGCCGAAGGCCAGCGCATCGTCAGGCACGCTTTCGGTGATCACGCTTCCCGAAGCGATATAACCACCCTTGCCGATTGTAACCGGCGCCACCAGCGAGGAGTTCGAGCCGATGAAAGCACCCTCGCCGATGTCGGTGAAGAACTTCGAATAGCCGTCATAGTTGCAGGTGATGGTTCCAGCGCCGATATTGGCGCCGGCGCCAACGCGGGCATCGCCGATATAGGTCAGGTGGTTGACCTTGGCGCCTTCCTCGATCGTCGCCCCTTTGACCTCGCAGAAATTGCCGACCTTGGCTTTTTGCCGGAGATCGGCGCCCGGCCGCAGCCGCGCATACGGACCGACATCGCAGTTCGAGGCGATCGTGGCGCCTTCGATATGGCTGAAAGCATGGATCTTGGCGCCCGTGGCGATCGTCACGCCCGGCCCGAACCAGACATTGGGTTCGACAATCGTGTCCGCGCCGATCTCGGTATCGTGCGAAAAGAACACGGTTTCCGGCGCGATCAATGTGACGCCAGAGAGCATGGCCTCGCGCCGCCGGCGCGTCTGCCAGATGCCTTCCGCCGCGGCGAGTTCGGCGCGGTTGTTGATGCCGAGCGCATTCTCGAAGCTGGCTTCTGCGGCAACGACATCAAAACCCTGCCCGCCGGCGATCTCGACGATGTCGGTGAGATAATATTCGCCCTTGGCGTTGTTGTTGCCGACTTGGTCGAGCAGCTGCAGCGCGTGCTTGCCCGCAACCGCCATCAGCCCGCCATTGCAGAAGGTGATTTTCTTCTCCTCGCCGGTGCAGTCCTTTTCCTCGCGGATAGCGACGAGCTTGCCGCCTTTTTCGATCAGCCGGCCATAGCCGGAAGGATTTGACGTGCGGAAGCCGACCACAACGACGGCAGCGCCTTCGGCCAGCTTCAGGCGCGCAGCAGCCAGCACCTCCGGATCGATCAGCGGCGTATCGCCGAACATCACCAGGATGTCGTCGTAACCCTTTGATATCGCAGCACGAGCTGCCAGCACGGCATGCGCCGTGCCGAGCCGCTTGTCCTGGACGAAGGTCTCCGCCTTCGGCGCGAACTTTTGCGTGGCCTTGCGCATCTCTTCCGCGCCATGGCCGATCACCAGCGCCAGATCACCGCTGCCTGCGGCTTCGGCAGCCTTGACGACATGGGCGACCATCGGCAGGCCGGCGATCAGGTGCAGCACTTTTGGCACTGCGCTTTTCATGCGCGTGCCTTCGCCTGCGGCGAGGATGACGGACAGGCAGGTTCTCTGGCTCATGGAATGGCAACCATATGAAAAGGGTTGGGAATCAAGGCATGTCTAGCATTTGGCGCCATGCTGCACCAATGCGGTTAAATTCCGGTGAGACGGTCGAGCAACTGACTCTTAATCAGCGGGTCCACAGCTCAAGAGCCCTAACCCAGTTGCCCCAGCACCGGGAAATTTTCCAGCAGCCAATAAGACATGGCCTGCACGCCGCCGGTCAGGAAAAAGACGCCGGCGACGACCAGCAGCGCGCCCATTGCTTTTTCGACCCGGCCGAGATGGACGCGGAATTTTGAGAGAAAGCGCATGAAGGCGCCGGAAAACAGCGCCGCGATCAGGAACGGGATGCCGAGGCCGAGCGAATAGGCGGCAAGCAGAGCTGCGCCCTCGCCCACCGTCTCCCGGCCGCCGGCCAGCGTCAGGATCGGTCCCAGCACCGGTCCGATGCAGGGTGTCCAGCCGAAGGCGAAGGCAAGTCCCATGACATAGGCGGCAACGATACTGGCCGGCTTGCCCTGCGACTGGAAGCGCGCCTCACGCGACAGCAGCGGGATGCGCAATATGCCGAGGAAGTTCAACCCCATCAGGATGATCAGCGCGCCGGCGGCCATTGCCAGCGGCTCCTGCCAGACGCGCAGCAGCCGGCCAATGGTCGAGGCGCCGGCGCCTAACGCCACGAAGACGGTCGAGAAGCCGAGAACGAAGGCGATCGAAGCATAAAGCAGCGCGCTGCGTGCGTCGGCCTTGGCCGTGACGCCGGCATTGCCGCGGAAATCATCGACCGACACGCCGGCCATATAGCAGAGATAGGGCGGCACCAGCGGCAGCACGCAAGGCGACAGGAACGAGATCGCCCCCGCCCCGACCGCGCTGACATAGCCGATATCCAATGCCAATCCCGAAACTCCAACTGTATCGGCGCCGATATAGCGGCGCACGGACTTGTCCGCCAATCACCATTGCGTGGCAAGTTGCCGCCCTGCATCGAGGAAGAAACGATACGCCAAGCGCGTTGATGCAACGGGGCCGCAACTTTCCGCGCGCTTCTCGATCATATCAGGGAGAACCTCATGAAATCGATCACAGTTGGGCTGGCGGTGCTTTTGCTCGGCACCGCCGCCTCATATGCCGCCGAAGCGTGGAAGGAAGCCGATGTCGGCGGCACCAAGATCTACACCGATGCCAATGGCATGACCCTTTACACCTACGACAAGGACGAGACGGGCAAGTCGAACTGCTACGACAAATGCGCCACCAATTGGCCGCCGCTGAAGGCTGAGGCCGACGCCAAGGCCGAGGGCGAATGGACGGTCGTCGACCACACCGACGGCACCAAGATGTGGGCCTATGAGGGCAAGCCGCTCTACACGTTCATCAAGGACAAGAAGGCCGGCGATGTGACCGGCGACGGCGTCGGCGGCGTCTGGCATATAGCCAAGGCCGACTAAGCTCGGACCGAGATCCCCGCATTGACCGGCGGGGAATCGCTGGCTGCCGTGTATCACTGCAGGCCTTCCGGCTGCCAGCTTCTTGCACTGTCCTGCTAGGCATTCCAGCCCACTCGCGGCGCCAGTATCGCCCGCCCGACCGAGCATCATGCCGGATGCCTCTCCGGCTGGGGCTGGCGCATGATCGATGTTTCTCTTATATCCGCGGAAGAATTTGTCCCGTTCTCCCGGATTCATTGCCGGCTTGTCCAACGATAGGCAGCCCGCTCTCTTATCCGAGATTGCGGATATCACATGACTCGCTCTTGGGTTGTGCACTCAATGCAGGACTGCATTTTGGGCGCTTCCCCTTGACCGGATGCAAAAGCCCGGCCATGTGAGCGACAATTGTACGAGATTTCGTCGCGCGCAGCGGAATTCTTCTGCCGCACCACAGCTGATATGAGACCTCATGGACGTCGTCGTCGTCGAATCGCCGGCCAAAGCGAAGACAATCAACAAGTACCTCGGAAAGAACTACAAGGTCCTGGCCTCGTTTGGCCACGTCCGCGATCTGCCGGCCAAGGATGGCTCGGTGCGTCCGGACGAGGATTTTGCCATGTCCTGGGCTGTCGACACCGCCTCGAGCAAACGTCTTGCTGACATCGCCAGGGCGGTCAAGGACGCCGACGGCCTGATCCTCGCCACCGATCCGGATCGCGAGGGCGAAGCCATTTCCTGGCATGTCCTGGAAGTGCTGAAGCAGAAGCGCGCGCTGAAGGACAAGCCGGTCAGCCGCGTCGTCTTCAACGCCATCACCAAGTCATCGGTGCTGGAAGCGATGGCCAATCCGCGCCAGATCGATGCGCCGCTGGTCGACGCCTATCTCGCTCGCCGCGCGCTCGACTATCTCGTCGGCTTCACGCTGTCGCCCGTCCTGTGGCGCAAGCTGCCGGGCGCCCGTTCCGCCGGCCGCGTGCAGTCGGTGGCACTGCGCCTCGTCTGCGACCGCGAATTGGAGATCGAGCGCTTCATCCGCGAGGAGTACTGGCAGGTATCAGCTCTCCTCGGCACGCCGCGCAAGGAAAACTTCGAGGCGCGGCTGACCGCCTTCGACCGCAAGAAGCTGCAAAAGCTCGACATTTCGAACAAGGCGCAGGCCGATGACATCAAGGCGATGCTGGAAGGTGCGACCTTCAAGGCGCTATCGGTCGAAGCCAAGCCGACCAAGCGCAATCCAGGCCCGCCCTTCACCACCTCGACGCTGCAGCAGGCTGCCTCCTCGCGTCTCGGTTTTTCGGCAAGCCGCACCATGCAGGTGGCGCAGCGGCTCTATGAAGGCATGGACATCGGCGGCGAGACCACCGGCCTGATCACCTATATGCGAACCGACGGCGTGCAGATGGCGCCCGAGGCGATATCAGCTGCGCGCGATGCGATCGCCAAGGAGTTCGGCCCAAAATACCTGCCCGAGAAGCCGCGCCAATACACGACCAAGGCCAAGAACGCCCAGGAAGCCCACGAAGCGATCCGCCCGACCGATTTCATGCGCACCCCCGCTTCTGTCAGACAATATCTCGATGCCGACCAGGCACGGCTCTACGAGATAGTGTGGAAACGTGCCATCGCCAGCCAGATGCAGCCGGCCGAGATCGAGCGCACCACGGCCGAGATCGAGGCAGTCAACGGCGCTCGCACCGCGGAACTCCGCGCCATCGGTTCGGTCGTTCGCTTCGACGGCTTCATTGCCGCCTATACCGACCAGAAGGACGAGGATTCGGAAGACGAGGAAGACCGCCGTCTGCCCGAGATCCGTGCCGGCGAACAGCTCGACCGCGAGGCGATCAACGCCACCCAGCACACCACCGAGCCACCGCCGCGCTATTCGGAAGCCTCGCTGATCAAGAAGCTGGAAGAACTCGGCATCGGTCGTCCCTCGACCTACACTGCGATCCTGAAGACGCTCGAGGATCGCGACTACGTCAGCATGGACAAGCGCAAGCTGTTGCCGCAGGCCAAGGGTCGGCTGCTGTCGGCCTTCCTCGAAAGCTTCTTCGAGCGCTATGTCGAATACGACTTCACCGCCTCACTCGAGGAAAAGCTCGACGAGATTTCCGACGGCAAGCTCGCCTGGAAGGATGTGCTGCGCGATTTCTGGAAGGATTTTTCGGGCGCCGTCGCCGACATCAAGGAATTGCGCGTCACCGACGTGCTCGACGCGCTCAACGAGGAACTGGCGCCGCTCGTCTTCCCAACGCGGGAAGACGGCTCAAATCCGCGCATCTGCCCGAAATGCGGCACCGGCAACCTGTCGCTGAAGCTCGGCAAGTTCGGCGCCTTTGTCGGCTGTTCCAACTACCCCGAATGCTCCTTCACCCGCCAGCTCGGCGACGCCGCCAACCCCAATGGCGAAAACGGCAATGGCGAGGACGGCACCAAGGTGCTTGGCAAGGACCCCTACACGGCGGAGGAAATCACGCTGCGCAGCGGTCGTTTCGGCCCCTATATCCAGCGCGGCGACGGCAAGGAAGCCAAGCGCTCCAGCCTGCCCAAGGGCTGGACGGTCGATTCGATCGACCACGAAAAGGCCCTCGCCTTGCTGTCGCTGCCGCGTGACGTCGGCAAGCATCCGGAATCCGGCAAGATGATCTCGGCCGGGCTGGGGCGCTACGGTCCGTTCGTGCTGCATGACGGCACCTACGCCAATCTCGACAACATCGAGGACGTGTTCTCGATCGGCCTCAACCGCGCCGTGTCGGTGATCGCCGAGAAGAAGTTGAAGGGCCCCGGCGGCCGCAATGGCGGCACGCCCGCCGCCTTGAAGGAACTTGGCGAGCATCCGGCGGGCGGCGGCAAGATCGTCGTGCGTGACGGCAAATACGGGCCCTATGTTAATTTCGGCAAGGTCAATGCGACGCTACCGAAGGGCAAGGACCCGCAGTCGGTGACGGTCGAGGATGCGGTGGCGCTGATTGCCGAGAAGGAAGCCAAGGGTGGCAATGGCGGCAGAAAGCCCTTCCGCAAAGCGGCCGCACCTGCCAAAAAGCCTGCGGCAGCCAAAAAACCAGCGGCCAAGAAAGTGGCCAAGAAAAAGGGATAGGCATCGTGGCGCGCAGGGTATCCGGAAGAAGCCATGGCGATCTGCGCACCGCCGACACGAGGGCCAAGGTCAGGGATAACTACCGGCCGTCCCGTGACGAGATCCTGCGCTACATCGCCGAAAATCCGGATCGCTCCGGCAAACGCGACATCGCCAAGGCGTTTGCGCTGCGCGGCGAGGACCGTATCTGGCTGAAGGACATTTTGCGCGACCTGCAGGATGAGGGCCTGCTGACCAAGGAGCGCAATCGGCTGGCCCGTGTCGGCGCCCTGCCCCATGTCGCCGTGCTCGACATCTTTGGCCGCGACGCCGACGGCGTGCTGCTGGCGCACCCGACCGAAGCCGTGGGCAATGGCGAGCCTCCTGTCATAGCGATCCGCGTGTCGCGTGGCGGCGGCGGCCCGACACCGGGCATCGGCGACCGCGTGCTAGCCAAGACCTTTCCAACCGATGACGCGACGGGCCCTGCCTATACCGGGCGGGTGATGAAGATCTTCGAGAAGCGCACCGATGCCGTTCTCGGCGTCTTCCGCGTGCTGCAGGACGGTACCTTTCGCATCGAGCCTGTCGAAAGACGCCAGCCGGAGCTGGTCGTCGACAAGGAATTCCAGAACGGCGCCAAGAACGGCGATCTGGTCGAGGTCGAGCCGGCGCGGGCCTCCCGCTACGGGCTGCCCAGAGCCAAGGTGCTGGCGGTGCTGGGTTCGCTGACCAGCGAAAAGGCGGTCTCGATGATCGCCATTCACGCGCACGACATTCCACATATTTTCCCGGCAGACGTCATCGCCGAGGCAGAGGCGGTCAAACCGGCAACGCTGGCCGACCGCGAGGACTGGCGCGACTTGCCACTGGTCACCATCGATCCGGCCGACGCCAAGGACCATGACGACGCGGTATTCGCCACGCCGGACACGGACGAAAAGAACCCTGGTGGCGTGGTCGTCACCGTGGCGATTGCAGATGTCGCCGCCTATATCCGCTATGGCACTGCGCTCGATCGCGAGGCGCTGAAGCGCGGCAATTCGGTCTATTTCCCCGATCGCGTCGTGCCGATGCTGCCGGAGCGCATCTCCAACGACCTTTGTTCGCTGCGCGAAGGCCAGGATCGTCCGGCGCTGGCAGTCCGCATGACCTTCGCGGCCGACGGCCGCAAGCTCAGGCATTCGTTCCACCGCATCATGATGAAATCGGCGGCGAAACTCGCCTATCCCCAAGCGCAGGCCGCGATCGACGGCGTGCGGGACGACAAGACCGGCCCGATCCTCGACACGGTGCTGAAGCCGCTCTGGGATGCCTACGCCGTCGTGAAGCGCGGCCGTGACACGCGCCAGCCGCTCGAGCTCGACCTGCCGGAGCGGAAAATTCTGCTCAAGGAGGACGGCACCGTCGATCGGGTCGTCGTGCCGGAGCGGCTCGACGCGCACAAGCTGATCGAAGAGTTCATGATCCAGGCCAATGTCGCGGCCGCCGAGACGCTGGAGGCGAAACGACAGGCGCTGGTCTACCGCATCCATGACGCGCCTTCGCTCGCCAAGCAGGAATCGCTGCGTGAGTTCCTGCAGACGCTAGGCCTGTCGTTGGCGCGCGGTGCGCAGATGCGGCCGAATCAGTTCAACGGCATCCTGGATCGCGTCCGCGGCGCCGACCATGAGGGGCTGGTCAACGAGGTGGTGCTGCGCACGCAGATGCAGGCCGAATATTCGCCCAGCAACATCGGCCATTTCGGCCTCAATCTGAAGCGCTACGCGCATTTCACCTCGCCGATCCGCAGATATGCCGACCTGATCGTGCACCGTGGGCTGATTGCCGCACTCGGCTTCGGTGCGGGCGGACTGACGCAGGACGAGGCGGAGCGGTTGGAAGAGGTTTCTGCGCTGATCTCGGCCACCGAGCGCCGTGCCATGGCCGCCGAGCGCGACACGGTCGACCGGCTGATCGCCGCCTATCTGGCCGAGCGTGTCGACGAGCGTTTCGATGCACGCATTTCGGGCGTCACCAAATCGGGACTATTTGTCCAATTGCCGCAGTATGGCGCAGATGGTTTCATCCCGGTGTCAAGTCTGGACGGCGATTACTATATCTACGACGAAACTGCCCGATCGCTTTTCGGAGAACGCACCGGCAAGGGCTATCAGCTTGCCGACCGCGTCGAGGTTCGCCTGATCGAGGTGGCGCCTATGGCCGGCGCGATGCGTTTCGAGATGCTGACCGACCCAAAGCCGCTGCCCGGCTCCAAACGGTCGTTTCACAAGACCAAAGGCCGCGCCCGCGCGTCGCAATCGCGTCCAGGCTCACGCGGCAGGAGACGGTAATGCCAAGCGATCTGAAAATGAACCAACAGGTTTTCGGCGGCGAACATCACTCGGGCCGGGTCGCCCGTCCGCTATGGACGGCGATGAAGCGCGGCGCGCTTGGCCGCTGCCCGCATTGCGGCGAGGGAAAGCTGTTCCGCGCTTTCGTCAAGACTGTCGACAAGTGCGATCATTGCGGCGAGGAGCTTCATCACCATCGCGCCGACGACCTGCCGGCCTATCTGGTGGTGGTCATCGTCGGCCACATCGTGCTCGGCGCCTTCATGGGCGTCGAAGCGACCTCCACCTTGTCCACCTGGCAGCACATCGCCATCTGGGTGCCGCTGACCATCCTCATGGCGGTCGTCTTGCTGCAGCCGGTCAAGGGCGCCGTCATCGGCCTGCAATGGGCGTTCTATATGCATGGCTTCGGCGGGGAAAAAGATCTGATCGAGTCGCATCCCGAGGCTTGAAACCGAGGCTGGCGCAATCGGCATGGCTGGACGCCACTTTCGCATCGGAGAAGATTCCGCTAGGTCGTGCGCATGGACGGTATGACCAGGGTGGAAGTCGACAAGGTCGAGCGGATCGCGCTCGACGCCAAGCCTATACGGCCGCGCGACGCCGCGACGTTGATCCTGCTCGACCGCAAGGGCGGCGAGTTTCTGGTGCTGATGGGCCGGCGCCACGCCCGTCACGCCTTCATGCCTGGGAAATTCGTCTTTCCCGGCGGCCGTACCGATCCGGCCGACAGCCGAATTCCCGTCGCCACCGCGCTGCACCCTGAGGAACAGGCGAGGCTGACCGCCGGCGTTGGCCGCATCAGCCCGGCCCGCGCCCGCGCCATCGCCCTGTCGGCGATCCGCGAGACCTATGAGGAGGCTGGCCTGTTGATCGGTCGGAAAGGCGCCTTCGCGACGAGCAGGCGCGATTGGCAGGGTTTTGCCGAGCACGGCGTAAGACCGTCGCTGGCAGAGCTGCGTTTCATCGCGCGTGCCATCACCCCGCCAAACAGGGTGCGGCGCTTCGATACGCGCTTCTTCAGCGCCTGGCGCGAAGATGTCGCCGTGGAGCTGCCGGACGGCGGTCCGACCAACGAGTTGGAGGAGCTGGTCTGGCTGCCGCTCGCCAAGGCCAGACAGGCCGATATTCCCGACATCACCAGGGCTATCCTGGAGGAGCTGGAAAAGCGGCTCGTCGATGATCCGCTGCTGCGCCCCGGTGGTTCCGTCCCGTTCTACCGGCTTGTCCGCAATCGCTTCGCCCGCGAAATTCTATAAAGCATAGAGCATTCAAATCCATGACGGTCGATACCCAGCAAGAGGTCGAAGAACGCGTACATTGGCTGCCGATGATCGCGGCGATCTCGTCGATCAGCGTCGTCGGCATTGCCATCGGCCTCGGCATGCCGCTGCTCAGCGTCATCCTCGAAACGCGCGGCCATTCGGCGTCGATGATCGGCTTCAACACCGCTGTCGCCGGGTTCGCCTCGATCGCTGGCGCACCGCTCGCCACCCCGCTCGCCATGCGATTCGGCGTCGCCTGGACGATGCTGGCCATGATCGCCACGGGAGTGCTGGCCTTTGTCGGCTTCCATTTCGCGCCGGACTTCTGGATGTGGTTCCCGCTGCGCATCCTGCTGCACATTGCGCTGACGGTGCTGTTCATCCTGTCGGAATTCTGGATCAGCACATCGGCGCCGCCGCACCGGCGCGGCCTGGTCCTCGGCATCTACGCCACGGTATTGTCGCTCGGCTTTGCCGCCGGGCCGTGGCTTTTTGCCCATCTCGGCAGCACCGGCTTCCTGCCCTTCGGCGTCATCATGGCGCTGGTGACGCTGGCCGCCATTCCGGTTCTGGCCGCCCGCAACGAGAGCCCGACGATCGTCTCCAATGGCGAAACCAGCAACTTCCTGCGCTACATCTGGCTGGTGCCGACGGCGACCGCCGCGGTGCTGGTGTTCGGCGCGGTCGAGACCGGCGGCTTTGCGCTGTTCCCCATCTATGGCAGCCGCATCGGCTACTCCGAGGCCGACGCCGCACTTCTGCTCACCATGATCGGCCTCGGCAACGTGCTGTTGCAGATCCCGCTCGGCATGATCAGCGACCGTGTCAGCGACCGCCGTTATCTGCTTCTGGCTTGTGCAACCATTGGGCTTGCCGGCACCATCTTCATGCCCCACTTCGCGCAGAACTGGCACCTGATGGCTGCGCTTCTGTTCGTCTGGGGCGGCGTGGTCGCGGCGATGTACACGATCGGCCTGGCCCATCTCGGCTCGCAGCTTTCCGGCCACGAACTGGCCTCCGCCAACGCTGCCTTCGTGCTCTGCTACGGTGTTGGCATGGTGCTCGGCCCGCAGGCGATCGGCATCGGCATGGACGTTTTCGGTCCCTCGGGCTTCGGCTGGGCGCTCGGCATGTTCTTCGCCTTCTATATCGCGCTGGTCGGCGCCAGGCTGGTCCGAAAAATCCTTTAGAAAGACCGATCGATGCCTCGTGTCGCGCGAGGCTGCTGACATAACCGTGTCAGCAGCACCCGGATAGATTGTCAGCAACACGCCACCAGATTGAGGATGCCATCATGATCGACTCCGGGTTTGAAACGACATCGGTACGGATGGAATTGCTGCTGCTTGTGACCTTTCAATCGCCGGCCTCCGATGTCGACCGCATCATGGAAGCGGTGGTCGCGATCGCGCCGCTCACCATGGGCAAGTACGACAGCAATGCCTACCAGTCGGCGCACGGCATCGAGCGCTACCGGCCACTCGAAGGCGCGGCCGCCGGCGCCGAGACGGAATTGCGCAGACGGCCGGGCACGGTGGAAGTGTCGTTCGAGCTGCCCGACGACCAGGCGCTGGCCGCCCGCATTGTCGAAGCGATTTTCCAGGTCCACAGCTATCAGGAGCCGGTGATCCGCATTCAGCCGATCCTTGCCAGCCGTTCCAAGGGGTTGGACGACCGCTCCAACCCGAACCGCTGGTGGAACGCCACGGGAGACTGGAAGAAGGTGGCTCCGCCGGTTAGGGAAGACGCATAGAAACGGACCGCGGCCTTCCCTTCTCCCCTTGTGGGAGAGAAGGTGGCCGAGCGAAGCTCGGTCGGATGAGGGGTGCTCCAGCTTGGCGCTGCCGGCACTCCGTCCAGCACCCCTCAACCGTCTTGGCGCTGCGCGCCAATCCACCTTCTCCCACAAGGGGAGAAGGAAGAGGCGCTCTCGCGGGGTTGACTTTCCGGGCGCGTTCTTTATGTGTCGCGCCAAGTTTCCCGCGTCCGGGTGTTTCCCCGTGCTCCAGCGGCTAAAACTCCACGAACATAACGGACGAACAACATGGCCAAAGCCGCAAACATCAAGATCAAGCTTCTGTCGACCGCCGACACCGGTTTCTTCTACGTGACCAGCAAGAACAGCCGCACCAAGACGGACAAGCTGTCGTTCCGCAAATACGATCCGGTCGCCAAGAAGCATGTCGAGTTCAAGGAAACCAAGATTAAGTAATCTGGTTTCCTGCTCCAAAAACCAAAACGCCGCCCCTCTGGGCGGCGTTTTGGTTTTCAAGGCTTCGAAAAGTCCGATATTTCCGATGCTTAGCGCAGAGTCTCGATGTCTTTTCGGAAAGAGGGGGCCGGTCGGCGTTTGGCAGCGGTACGAGGAGGCCACTATGTGCCAGCGCCGGCCGGCCGACCCCACGGACCCAGGAGATGCGGCGGACCTGAGAATCATGGGGTATTCTTCGGATCGACCCGGCAACTACCCTCGCGCCGGTTCCGTCATTGGTCTGCACATTTGCGCAACAGCTTACGAAAATCAACAATTTCTTAACCAAGCGCTGCGAATCGCTTGCGTTAAGGTAAATTCGTAACCCTGTCGCACCGACTGGATAATCGGCGCTACGCCGCCTTGGCGACGACGCGATTACGGCCGGCGCTCTTGGCTTCGTAGAGCGCGAGGTCGGCGCGTTTCATCAGCCCGGCAACCGAGTCCACGCCCTTCAGCACCGACGACACGCCGACGCTGACGGTAACCTCGATCGTCTTGCCATCGAGACCGACGGCAAACGGCATCTGGGCGATTTCGGCGCGAATGCGCTCTGCGACCTTTTCGGCGACCGCGCCGTCCGTGTCCGGCATCACCACGACGAATTCCTCGCCACCGAAGCGGCAGGCGAGATCGATGCCGCGCACATTCTTGCGCAGCCGCCGCGCGAATTCGCGCAGCACCTCGTCGCCGCCGTCATGGCCGTGCGCGTCGTTGATGGTCTTGAAGCGGTCGAGATCGGTGATCATCACCGACAGCGGCCGCCGCCGCGCCACGGCACGGTCGAACAACGTCTGCAGATGGCTGTCGAGGTAACGGCGATTGTGCAATCCCGTCAGGGCGTCGGTCACCGCCATCTCAATGGTTTGGGTGACGCTGGCGCGGAGTTGGTCGTTGTAGCGCTTGCGGCGCACTTGCGTGCGCAGCCGAGCGGTCAGCTCCTGCTGGTCGATCGGCCGCATCAGATAGTCGTTGATGCCGAGTTCGAGGCCGCGGATGATGCGCTCTTCCTCACCCTCCTGCGCCAGAAGGATGATCGGCAGGAAACGGGTGCGATCGAGCGAACGCAGTTGCGAGCAGAGCCTGAGCGGATCGAAATCGGCAAAGGCCGTCGAGATCATCACGCATTCATAGGGGGTCTCGGCGGCCTGGAAGAAGCCGGCATGCGGATCGGTGGCAATGTCGAGGTCAGCGCTGCCGCGCAGCATTTTCTGGACGCGCTCGAAGGAGGACTTGCGCTCGTCGATCAGCAGAACTTTCGGCGTTGTGTCTGCGGAAGCGAAGTTGCGGCTCAACAGCTCCTCGATGCCGATATTGCGCGTGGTCGAGGCGCGCAGGCGCAGCTCGTCGGTCAACGTCTTCAGCCTGACCAGGCTTTTGACGCGCGTCATCAATTGCAGATCATTGACCGGCTTGGTCAGAAAATCGTCGGCGCCGGCCTCAAGGCCGCGCACCCGGTCCGAAACCTGGTCGAGCGCGGTGATCATGACGACGGGTATGTGCGACGTCGCCGGATCGCTCTTCAGCCGCCGGCAGACCTCGAACCCGTCCATATCGGGCATCATCACGTCGAGCAGAACGACATCGACCTTGCCGTTTTCGCAGGTCTCGATCGCGTCCAGCCCGTTGGTGGCGGTCAGCACCTCGAAATATTCGGCAAGCAGCCGGACCTCGAGCAGCCTCACATTGGCAGGGATGTCGTCGACGACGAGGATCCGTGCAGTCATCTCACAAAGCTCCGGCTCGGCTGGAAAGGCGCATCAGGCGTCGCCCAGGTAGGATTTGATCGTTTCGATGAAACGCGGCACCGAGATCGGTTTGGAAATATAGGCTTCGCAGCCACCCTGGCGGATGCGCTCCTCATCGCCCTTCATCGCGAATGCAGTGACGGCAATGACCGGTATGACATGGAGGTCGTCGTCCTCCTTCAGCCATTTGGTCACTTCCAGCCCCGACACTTCGGGCAGCTGGATATCCATCAAAATGAGGTCCGGCTTGTGCAGTCGCGCCAGATCCAGCGCTTCCAGGCCGTTGCGCGTGCGTACCGTCTCGTAACCGCTCGCTTCGATGAGGTCCCGAAAGAGCTTCATGTTGAGCTCATTGTCCTCGACGATCATGACCTTCTTAGGCATCAAATTCCCGTTCCGGCCTGCCTTCCACTCGAAGGATACCGCTATGCGCCCTCGCCGGCACGCATCAAACCCTGCTCGACTCTACGGCAATATAATTGACGAAACGGAAACCGGCTGCCGGAAAAGCTTCGGATTTCGCCTAGAATACCGCATTGCCGAGGTAGATGGCTTGCCGCAGGCGACGCTTGCGATTACTGCCAAAAAGAGACTCATTCCACCGCGCAAGAAGGTAGCGATGGCAAACGCAGCGTCAATGCGCGAGGAAGCGGAAACCATCGCCGTGAAGGCGTTGGGCTTTGTCGCCGCCGATCCGGAACTTCTGCCCCGCTTCCTGGCGATCACCGGTATCGAGGCGCATTCCATCCGCCAGGCTGCCAGCGAGCCGGGATTTTTGGCCGGCGTGCTGCAGTTCATCCTCGCCCACGAGCCGACGCTCATGCGGTTCGCGGAGGAAACCGGCACGCCGCCGGCTTCCGTCGGCAAGGCGTTGCGGGCGCTGCCGCTTGGCGACGACAATCATGAGCATTCCATATGAGCGACGATCCCGAAACAGCGCGCCAGATCGAGGAACTGGCCGCCGACGACTGCGTTTCCAAGCGCCCCGGCAGAACCGCTTAGCCGGGGCTCACGAAAGCGCCTACGGCGTCGTTTCTTCTGCTTCATCATTCGCAACCGGATCGGCCGGCTTCAGCATGGCGCCGTTGACCATCACCGAACCGTCGGCCTTGGTGTTAATGATCCATTCCAACCGGCCGTCCGGCAGCGTCTTGCCAAACCCTTTGATCGCCAGCACTACCGGGAAATACTGCGCGGCTTCCGGCTCCGACTTCGCCGCCGCCTGCAGGCTTTCCACGATCTTGTCGTAGCCGGCTATATCGATCGTCACATTTGCCTCGGGCTTCATGCCGGGGAACGTCATCTCGCCTTCCAGTGCAATTTCCACGTCGCGGTTCTTCACCGTGCTGTGGCCGATGACCATCTTCGGCGCTTTGGCCATGAAATCGGCGGTCAGCGTTTCGCCGAAGCCGGCCGCCAGCGGAGGATTCTGATTGAGATCAAAGGCTTCGATCGCCTTTTTCGCCATGCTGTCGAGATCGATGTTGGCGCCGCCGAAATTCAGATCGATGTCGGTGGGCAACAGCGCTGTGCTCCAGCCGGGGACAAGATGCTGAGGGATCGTCAATCCCGCCGCCTTGATCGAATAGTTGATCGCTCCGTTCTGGGCGATGCCGTCGGACCCGAAGCTAGTGCCCAGCTCCGTCGCACCGAAATGTCCCACCGGGCTCTCGACAGTGAAATCCTTGAACCCGTAGTTTCCGTCGATCCGCTCCCACAGCGGCAGCGCGGCGAGCAAAAGGGATTTGAGCTGCGCCTGGTTGGCCTTCAGCTTGGCCTCGTCTTCATTGGCGACCGCAAATGCTAGCAGATCGAGAAACGGCTTTGTCCTCAAGCCTTTGCCGGTCGCATTCACCGACAATTCTGGCGATTTGATCGTAAGCGGGAATTTCAGCCCGCTTTTTGGGTCGTCAACGTCGATCGCTTCAACAAAGCCGGCCATCGTCTGTGTCATGGTGAAATCGACACCGCCATTCGCGGCCTTGGTTGCGTTCATGGAGGCCGTACCCGCGCCGGTCCTTATTTCCATGTGTTGCACGGCATCCCGTGAGATCATGGTCATACCGGTCATCAATGTCGTAGCATTGGCGAAAGTTGCCAGCTCGGGATCATAGACCCCGGCAAACTTGCCGCCTTCGACCGAGAACTGCGTGCTCTGTGGCCCCTGCGGTCCGTTGATCTCGAAGGAAGCTCTCGTCGTGAAATCCCCCGAGATATCCCATGTCGCGTCGCTGCGCGGTTTGGCCAGCAGGACATAGGGCGCAAAATCGAACTTCAGCAAATCCTGCTTCGGCAGCATTCCGGCAAGCGCCTTGAAGTCGAAGGCGATCTTGTATGCATCACCTTCCACCGAGACCTTCAGGACGCCTTTGTCGATCGCCTGGCTACCGACGTAGCGCGACAGATTTTCGGAAAGCTGCTTCGCACCCTCGCCATCGACGGCCTGGGCGAAAGCGGGCGCGCTAAGCGCGAGAACGAAGACGGCCGGCAGAACACGGGTCACGCAGAATCTCCGTTGCTATTCTTGTAGTAGAAAACTCCAACCGCAACCGTAAGCCGAAACGGGCGAGGCGCAATCCCTCCCAGGCGTTGGATTGAGGAGCTTCACGTCGCCTTCTTCGGTGTGACGACGCAAGCGGCCCGGGCATTGAGCAGGCCCCAGCCGAAGACGGCGTCCTTGCCCGGCGCACCGAGATCTTCCGCCGACTTGCCGAGTGCGTCGTGAATGTCGGCTGCGGTGGCGTTGCTGTTTGCCGATTTCATCAACGCCGCTGCGGCGGTAACAAACGGCGCCGCGAAGGAGGTGCCGGTCTTTGGCCGGGCGCCGCTGACCGAAGCGGCCGTCCACACTTCGACACCGGGAGCGGCCAGATCGATATGCTCGCCGCGCCCGGCACGCCTGTAGGGACGTTTCATGCGGTCCACCGCCGTCACCGCGATCACATCCGCGTAGGCCGCTGGAAAGGAAGGTCCGGCCTTTGGGCCGCCATTGCCGGCGGCGGCGACGATCACCATGCCGCGGTCGGCAAGCCTTCGGACAAACTGCTCTAGAAGCGCATTCGCAGGACCCGACAGGCTCATATTCGTCACCTGCACGCCGCGCACGGAAAGAAGATCGAGCGCGCGAAGAAGATCATAGACGTCCGAGCGGTCATCCTGGCGATCGCCCCGGTGAAACGCATCGACCGCGATCAGCCTAGCGTGCGGCAGGAGGCCCGGGGCACGGCTGTCGACGCCGCCGACGAGCAGGGCCGCGACGGCGGTGCCGTGCTGGCGGCCGGACTCGGGAAAGCCGTCGTCCGACAGGCGAAGAACTTCGACCCGGCCTTTCGCGAAGGCGGCATGCGCAGGATTGATCGCCGTGTCGATGAGGCCGATCGTGACATTGCCACCGCAGCCGGCGGGAAGGCCTATATCGGCCGGCCAGCCGATCAGGCCCGCGGCGGCGCAGTGGGGTCCGGCACATTCGGCTTCTTGTCCGGGCCGGTAGTAATGCACGAAATCTGCTGTCGACTGCGGACCGGCGTCGATGACAAGCTCGCGTGCAGCCTCCAGCGGCGTATTGGGTGGTATGCGCAGCCGGACCAGCTCCGTTCCCAGAAGCTGGATGTCGGCGCGGTCCAGGACGGTGAAGCCCGTTGCCTGAAGCCGACCGATCTCAGCCGAACTCAGCCCGGTCGCGACGATCTGGTCCGGCGCCCGGGACGGCAAAGGGACGGCCGGCCGTTGCGCGCGCCTGCCGCCGCCTCGTCTTGGCGGCCGCGGAAGAAACCGATCCGTCAGCGAGAGAAACAGATTAGGTCCGGTCGACCGCCGGGGAGCCGTTCCCGACCCACCAGACGACGGGCCGGATCGACCGCCGTCATCACCACCGCCACCATCGTCGCCGCCACCGTCATCACCACCACCATCATCATCGGCGAACGCCGATCTTGGTCCGAACTCTGCGGGCGCCATCTGGCCGCTCGGCGCTTGGGGATCGACCAGCAACGCGACAGCTACCCAGAACGGCAGCAGAGCCTTTGGTCTCAGCCATGAGGTGGCGTCCATAGTTTCCCTTCCGGCCGTTGCCGATTTTCAACATCGCGAGGCTAGCGGACCTATCCGGCAATAAGCTAGCGTTGCGAGGAACGGGCGCGGGGCCGCTTTATTCCAGAACTTGGAGCAACATGCCGGAAAAAACCGACCGCGTCCAAGATCAGCTAGTCGCTTTTCTCCCGAATCTGCGCCGCTTCGCGATTGCGCTCTGCCGGTCCCGCGATATGGCGGACGATCTGGTTCAGCGAGCCTGCGAACGGGCGCTCGCCAACGAGCAGCGTTTCGAACAAGGGACGCGCTTCGACGCGTGGATGTTCAAGATTCTCCGAAATCTGTGGATCGATGACATCCGCAAGCGCAAGGTCGCCGGCCCGCAGGACGATATCGACGAGCGCCATGACATCGCCGGCGTTTCCGGTGAGCGCGAGATGGAGGCGCGGCTGGCGCTGAGCGGCGTCGCGCAAGCCATCGGCGAGCTCCCCGGCGACCAGCGCGACGTGCTGCTTCTGGTCTGCGTCGAAGAGCTTTCCTACAAGGAAGCCGCCGAAATCCTTGCCGTGCCGATCGGGACGGTGATGAGCCGGCTGGCCCGGGCGAGGAAGAATCTGGCGGAGGCTACTGGAATATCCACGGCGCCCACCCGTTCTGCGGTCACAAAAGGGGCTACGAAATGACCGAAGAGACTTTTTCGGACGAGATCCTGATGCGGTTCGCCGATGGTGAGCTTGATCCGGAGACTGTCGCCAGGATCGAGCAGGCGATGGAGATCGACGACCGTCTGGTTACCAGGGTCGCTATGTTCATCGAAACCAGAGCGCAGGCGCAGGCCGCGCTGAAGCCGCTGCTCGATGAGCCGGTTCCCGAAAAGCTTGTCGCGGCCGTCGAGCAAATGGTCGAGGCCAAGCGTGCCAGCGAGAAGGCGGCATCGGTATTGCCATTCGGCGGCGGGCGTATGGCGGGACCTCCATCCAGATCCCAATGGCTGCTGCCGATTGCCGCCTCTCTCGCGGCCGTCGTCGGCGCGCTCGCCGGGTATTGGGCTGCAGGCACCAACGAACGCGCACAGGGCGGGCTGTGGGTTGCCGGCGTCATCAGGCCAGCCCTCGGCCAAGCCCTTGAAACGGTCGAATCCGGGAAGGAAATCAAGCTCGCCGGGATCAGCGATCGGTTCCGGGCTATCGCCACCTTCCGCAACAATTCGCAGGATTTGTGTCGCGAATTCGAGGTCGACTCGCAGGACCGCTCCACGGTGATGTCGGTCGCCTGCCGTTCCGGCGACGAATGGCGCGTCAGCTTCGCGGTCGTGGCGCCGGGCGACGCCGGAGGCTATGCCCCGGCCTCGTCGGCCGAAGCCCTCGACGCCTATCTTTCGGCGATCGAAGCGGGCGCGCCAATGTCAGCCGAGGAGGAAGTTAAAGCGCTGACCGAGGTCCGCCAGAAGGATCAGAAGTAAAGCTGCGGCGGCCGGCTTCTCTTGAATGGAATAAAGCCGGCGATCGCCCGTTACTCCGCCGGACCGCAACTGCCGGTCCAGTCTGAAAAAGGAGTAACCACCATGACAAGACACTGGAAACTCAAGTCGACACTGGTCGCAGGAATGGCAGCCCTCGCAAGCACCGCGGCGCAGGCGAAGGAGTATCCCGCGGCGCCCCTGGAAACCGAGCGTCCGCCGGCCGCAATGACCAGCCAAAGCGACGGTGCCTTCATCGTCGCGGGCAACAGTTCGTCAAATTCGAGCTCCAATTCGTCGAGCAATTCGAGTTCGAACTCATCGTCCAACAGTTCGTCGAATTCCAGCTCCAATTCGTCGAGCAACTCCAATTCGAACTCATCGTCGAACAGCTCCTCCAACTCGAGCTCGAATAGTTCGGATCGCGGGCCGCGCCACTGGCGGTCCCGCTAGAGCATCGGGCCCAGAGATAGAGCGGCGGTACGCTTCGACTTGAAAGTCCGCCGCTCTATCGATCCACAAAGAAACGGGGGCCCAGCGGCCCCCGTTTCGCATTCTTCTCCGGGAAAGAGTTAGCGGGCCGCGCGGGCCCATTTGCGATACCAGCCTTCGCTCGCAATCGTGTTGCGATAGACCGTTTCGCGTTCCGTCGCCTCGGCTCCGGTCTCCGCCCGGATCTCCGCCTTGAGCGCCGCACCTTCGCGGCGAACCGGTATGACCTGGACGAGCGGCGTGCCCTTTTCAATGACGTAGAGTCCATCAGGCGCAGTCGCGAAGAATGGAAAATGGATGTCGGCTGCATAAGTGTCGGTATCGACGATACCGGCGACGCATTCGAAAGGCTGAGCCGGTCTGTTGAGCGGCGGCAGGAACAAGGAACTCCAGCCCGGCGGGGTACGTATCGACCAGTAGTTGTGAAACTTGCACGGCGGGCCCGGCTCCTTCGGGTTGCCGGCGACCTGATGGGCGCCATGATTGCTCACCATAGTCCTGTCGAACTCCCAGCCGGCATCGACGGTGCGGCCGCCATTCTTGATCTCAAGGCGGACGGTTGCCGCGAGCGGCAGGATCCAGCCGGTTGTCATCGCATCGAGAAACGGCATGCAGCGCTTGACGGTCAGACCGTTGTTGTTGGCCGACGCATGCTGCGAATCGACCGCCGGCAATTTGCGGAACCAGTCCGGCAGGACCGTCTTGGCCGCCACTGGCGGGGCGATGACGCCATGGTCTTCCGGCCGACAGAGAAACCGGATCGAGCGAGAGGTCTGGGGAAAATGGAACATCGATAGCCTCCATGGAAAAATCCGAGGAGGAACGGGCCGCAGGCGGATTTATTCCTGCTGAACGTCAACCGTCTGATTGCAGGCAGGCCACGATAATTCGGGCGCCGCCGAGCGACCGTCGCGACAGCGGCGCGCAAAGCTCACAACTATAGCACCAATCGCATCAGTGGCCGGCCTGCCTTGCGCTCGACCAGCCTCTCGAAGCCGGCTTTCTCAAACACCCGCGACGAGCCGACGAACAGGCCGATCGAACGCGAATCTTTCGACACATCGATCGGACATGCCTCGACCAGTCGCGCCCCATTCTGTCGGGCAAACTCGACGCCGCCTTCGACCAGGCGATGGGTGACGCCCCTGCCGCGCGCTTTAACGCGGATGAAGAAGCACGAAATTGCCCAGACGCCCGGATCCGCGGCATCGGCGGGATCGACCGGCGCCGACCCCCTGCCCTTATTGTTCCATTCGGGCACGTCGGCGCGCGGGCCGATCTGCATCCAGCCAACCGCCTTGCCATCCTCGAACGCCAGCAGGCCAGGTGGCGGCCCAGCCTCGATCCGCGCCTTGATGTGGTCCTTGTTGCGCTCCCGGTTGCTGGCGCGGCGAGCTGCCGGCGACAGCCGGAAATGTGTGCACCAGCAGCCGTAACAGGCGCCTTGCTTACCGAAAAGATCTTCGAAATCCGCCCAAAGCTCGGGCACCAGCGGCGCTATGGTCGTATTCATGAGCTCTCTCCCGGCCCACCGCCTTGTCGTGGCGTCCGTCCTGACGTACCATTGCATTTGTTCTCTTTATGTTCGCAGCGATGGCGGCTTCTGTCAACAATCCCGATCACGGTTTTTGCCGCGACTGCCTGACCTTCCAGCGCAGCGAGGCACGGCGTTGCGATCGCTGCGGCAGCCCGCGGCTTGCTCGCCATCCGGAGCTCTACCGGCTGCATCTTGCCCATATCGATTGCGATGCGTTTTACGCGGCGGTCGAAAAGCGTGACAACCCGACGTTGAAGGACCGGCCGTTGATCATCGGCGGCGGCAAGCGCGGCGTCGTCTCCACCGCTTGCTACATCGCCCGCATCCACGGGGTGCGCTCGGCAATGCCGATGTTCAAGGCGCTTGAAGCCTGCCCGGAAGCGGTCGTCCTCCCGCCGGACATGGAAAAATATGTACGCGTCGGCCGCGAGGTGCGCGCCATGATGCAGGCGCTGACGCCGCTGGTCGAGCCGATCTCCATCGACGAAGCGTTTCTGGACCTTGCCGGCACCGAGCGCCTGCATGGCTTGCCGCCGGCGGTGGTGCTGGCACGCTTCGCGCTTGGTGTGGAGAAGGAGATCGGCATCACCGTTTCATCAGGCCTTTCCTACTGCAAGTTCCTGGCCAAGGTGGCGTCGGATTTTCGCAAGCCGCGCGGCTTTTCGGTGATCGGCGAGGCCGAGGCGGCCGGCTTTCTCGCCGAGCAGCCGGTGACGCTGATCTGGGGCGTGGGGAAAGCCTTCGCCGCCACGCTTGAACGGGACGGCATCCGCATGATCGGCCAGTTGCAGCGCATGGAGCGCGGCGACCTGATGCGCCGCTATGGCGTGATGGGCGACCGGCTCTACCGCCTTTCGCGCGGCGAGGACGATCGCCGCGTCCATCCTGACCAGGATGCGAAAAGCGTCTCGGCGGAGACCACCTTCGACACAGACATCGCGTCGCTGGATGAATTGGTTTCGGTGCTGAGGGCGCTGTCGGAAAAGGTCTCGGGGCGGCTGAAAAAATCCGGCATTGCCGGGCGCACCGTCGTGCTGAAGCTAAAGACCCAGGATTTCAAGACCCGCACGCGCAACCGCCAGCTCGGCGACCCGACACGGCTGGCCGACCGCATTTTTTCGACCGGGCTCGAGCTGCTGCGCAAGGAAACGGATGGCACAAGATACCGGCTGCTTGGCATCGGCGTCAGCGACCTCTCGAATGACGAAAAGGCCGATCCGCCCGACCTCGTCGATATCCAGTCACGCAAGCGCGCCATGGCCGAAGGCGCCATCGACACGCTGCGCGACAAATTCGGCCGCAAGGCCGTGGAGACCGGCTATACCTTCGGCAAGGGCCGCAGCGCTCACCCGCCCGAGCCGATCGAGGACTGAGCATGATGCCGAACCTTCGGCTCGGAAAAGATCATGCTCAAACAAGAAGATAGAGCGGCCTTCAGATGCGCCTCAAATCGATCCGGCTGGTCATCACGCGCTCACCGGTTTTTGGGTCGACGTCGATAACGGTCAGCCGCATGCCGTCCTCGCCGCTCTTCTCGACCGTCATTTGCGCCGTGCGATCGCCGTTGACCTCCTTCGCCCAGCGGATGCCGAGATTGATCGCATTGCCCGAGCGCCTGCCGCTAAGCTGCGCCGGCCCGGTGCGGGATCCGACATAGGTGCCGGTGTACTTCGTCCCGCTGGACTTCAGATCGGCACTGATGGCGCGCGTCACCACGACCAGACCGCGGCAGGTGCCGTCCAGCGACAATGAGTTCGATGTCGCGTCGGAATTGAAGCGGCAGGAGACGTTCACCGTCGGCGCATCGGTGGTTACCTTGACGGTCCCCTTGCCGGCAAAATTCCCCTGGAACGAGCGGAGGAAATCGGCTTCGTCGGCGTGAGCTGCGCCAGCCGCTGCCGCTAGGCAGCCGGCGAGTGCAAATCGTGCGAATGATTTCATCGGATCTCTCCTCGTTGAGATCGGAAACAAGGCACTCCCTGCTAGGCAGGTAAACACTACGAATCAACGCCCGCCACTTCGGCAGGTTCCGCCTTCAACATGACTGTTTTGCAACACGTCGCTTCTGGCCCAGCCGAATGCGTCGACTAGCGGTTGCAGTGAACGTCCCGGCTTGCGACATAGCGCGCATGGCACCCTCACCATCGATACCCAAGGCCGCATTCTGGATGGCGCTGTCGATCGCATCGTTTCTGGCGATGTCGGTCGCCGGCCGTGCCACGACGGCCGAACTCAACGTCTTCCAGGTGTTGGAGCTGCGCTCGGTCATCGGCTTTTTCATCCTCCTGCCGCTGGTGATGATATCAGGCGGTTTTGCGGCAATGCGCACCAAACGGCCCTTGGCCAATATCGTCCGCAACGTCGTCCATTTTATCGGCCAGGCGGCGTGGCTTTACGCCTTGACGCTGATCCCGCTGGCCGTGCTGATCTCCATCGAATTCACGACGCCGATCTGGACGGCCATCCTGGCGGTCGGCTTCCTCGGTGAAAGGCTAAGCCGGCCCAAGGTTGCGGCGATCATGCTGGGGCTGATCGGCGCGATGATCATCGTGCGTCCGGGAGCGGGCTCCGTCGATCCGGGACATGTCGTCGTGCTGGGCGCCGCCGTCTGCTTCGGCATATCCGTGGTTCTGGTCAAGTCGCTGACGCGGACGGACAGCGTCGTGCGCATCATCTTCTGGATGCTGCTTATCCAGTCGGTGCTCGGCCTTGTCCCGGCGCTCTACGAATGGCGCAATCCGCCGCTCGAACTGTGGCCGTGGATCCTGCTGATCGCCTTCACCGGCATGTCGTCGCATTTCTGCATGGCCCGCGCGCTCGCCTATGCCGACGCGACCGTCATCTCGCCGATGGACTTTTTGCGCGTGCCGCTGTCGGCGCTGATCGGCTGGCTGCTTTACCACGAGCAGATCGACGCTTTCACCGCCGGTGGCGCCTTGCTGATCCTGATGGGCAATCTGCTCAATCTGCAACGGAAAGCGACGAAACCGGCTGAGATCGCGGTATCATAGTTCCGTCGGAGCTCAAATACCGTCGTCGGGTATCTTGAGAAGATGCCCGCAGGCCTTGCAGTGGACGGCGTCGGGCTCGTGCCGCTGAAGGCCGCATTGCGGGCACGGGAAGAAGACCTTGGCGGGGCGGAAGAGCGCCTGCGCCAGCCTGACGAACAGCGATATGCCGATGATCATGGTGACAATCGCGGTGAGCTTGCCGGCTATCCCCGGCAGCACGATGTCGCCGAAACCGGTCGTTGTCACCGTCGCGACGGTGAAATAAAGCGCGTCGACATAGCCTTCGAGACCGGCCCCGGTGCGGAAGAAGAAGGTGTAGACGAAGCCGGTGACGACAAACAGGAATGTCAGGAGATTGATGACCGCGTGGCTTGCCTCGCGCCATTTTTTGAGGCCGCGCATCTCGAAATACCGCCACAGCGCGCCGCTGCGCGACAGCGACCACAACCGCAGGATGCGCAGGAAACCCAGATTGGCCAGCGCCGAAGGCATCAGCAACGTCAGCAGGATGAAGGCGTCGATCCACGACGCCGGCTGTTTCAGCAGGCGCAGCATGTCATTGGAGGCTAGCAGCCTGGCAATCATGTCGGCGGCGACAAGTGCTGCGACAGAATAATCAAGCCAGAGGAACGAGGACGACTCCTGGATCACCGGTGTGGCGATGAAGAAGGCGATGATGGCAAGGTCGATGATGATCGCCGCCAGTTGAAACCGGAAAGCCGCAGGTGTGCGCCCGTGATAAAGCTTGCGCAACGTATCGCGCAGCCGCGCCAAGGCTGATAACTCCCGCGCTCCGTCCTTGTCTGCCGCCTTCATGGCAACTGCGATAACGTTCGCTGCAACAGCCGTCCAGTGGGCAGAGCAGGGATAAGCCGCCGTGGGTTGAGAACATCCGGAGAGTTTCAGACCCGGAAAGCAATTCAGACCGGTTCCGCCTCGATGATGCTGATGCGAGGTCCGGCTTCAACAATATTCGCGACCCGGAAATCCGACGCTGCAAGCAGCACCCTGAATTCTTCCGCCGTGCGCTCCTGCCCGCCCGGCATGACCAGCATGTTCAGATCGCCGAATTTTGCGCCGGCGCCTTCGTTGGGCGGCGCCAGAATGCTCTCGAGCACCAGCAGTTTGCCTTCTGGGCGCATTGCCCGGCGGCAGGTTTTCAGGATGCGGATGTTTGTGTCGTCGTCCCAGTCATGCAAGATCCATTTAAGCACAATCGCATCGGCGCCCTCGGGCACCGAGACGAAGAAATCGCCGGCAACGATATCGCAACGATCGGCCACGCCCGCGGCGTCAAAGACCGGGCCGGCCTTTGCCACGACCTGCGGCTGATCGAAAAGAATGCCGCGCTGGCCGGGATTGCGGCAGAGGATTTCGGCAAGCAGCGCGCCCTGCCCGCCCGCGACATCCATGACGACAGAGAACGGCCGGAAGTCATAGGCCGCGATCACCGCGGCGGCGACGCCACGCGACATGGCCGTCATCGCCCGGTCGAAGATGACGGACTCTTCCGGATGCTCCGCCCGATATTCCCAAACGCCCTTGCCATGAGCATGGCGAAAGGCGTTTTCGCCGGTGCTGACACTGTGCAGCAGATCGCTCCATGCCTGACGGAAATAGGGCCGTCCGGCCAGGATAGCCCACGGCGCGACCGAATGCTGAACATCGGATCGCAACGCGCTGCCAACCGGGGTCAGTGAGAAGAGCCGGTCTTCCGCTTCATGGAACACGCCGACCGACGCAAGGGCGCGCAACAGCCGGTAGAGCGCCTGCGGATGGGCATCGGTCAACGCGGCAAGTTCGCCGCTGGTGCGTTTTCCGTCCTTAAGGTGGTCTGCGATGCCCAGCGTGGCGGCGACGCATATCGCCTGAGATACCTGGAACCCATTCACCATCTTCTGGAGTTCGGCAGCGGCTGTCCGCTCGTCCATGACGCACTCCTCCGGCCGCCGAAAGACCCAGGCCGCCGAGCTCACAATACCAGCGGCGTTATCACCGGGCAATGACGGCGCTGGGCATGCCGGCGCTGACTGACGGCATACGGTCGAAACAGACGGAACCGTGCTAATCCCGTTAGGTCACACCAGTTCCACTTCCACCACGCCCGGCACCGCGCGCATCGCCGACGCTATCTGCGGCGAGACACGGTAACGGTTGGGCAGCTCGATCTCGACCTCGCCCTGCGCCTCGTCCTTGATAACGATAATGCTCACCTGACTGTCGCCGCGCTGGGTAAGCTGCGATTGAATCGCCGACGCCGGTCGGTCATTCCTGACAAAGATGCGCAAGGCCTTCTGGATGCGGCTTGCCTCGTCCTCCAGCGACTGCACGGTCTGGATGCGCAGATTGACGCCTTCGGGCCTGTCCTCGGCCGAAACGGTGATCACCACCGAACGGCCGGGCTCGAGCAGGTCTCGATACTGCGCCAGCCCCTCGGAAAACAGCACCGCCTCATACTGGCCTGACGTGTCGGAAAACTGCACGACGCCCATCTTGTTGCCGGTGCGCGTCTTGCGCTCTTGTTTGGTGGTGACGGTTCCGGCAAGCCGCCCGGCGGCAGCACCGCGTTTGACGGCGGCCGAGAATTCGGCCCAGGTCTGCACCCGCATCTTCTGCAGCGCCGCCTTGTATTCATCCAGCGGATGGGCGGAGAGATAGAAGCCGACCACCTGAAATTCACGGTGCAGGCGGTCGGCGGCAAGCCATGGGTCGGTCGCCGGCAGGTTGAGGGCCTGCGACTGCGCGCCGAGCGAGGCGCCGAAAATGTCGTGCTGGCCCGACATTGCATTCTGCTGCGCCAGCGACGCCAGCCCCATCATCCGCTCGACGCCCGCCATCATCGCGGCGCGGTCGTGGCCGAAACAGTCGAGCGCGCCAGCCATGATCAGGCTTTCAAAGACGCGCTTGCCGACGATCTTCGGATCGACCCTTTCGCAGAAATCGGCGAGGTTTTTGAACGGTTTTTCGCCGCGCATGGCGACGATATGCTCGACCGCCGCGTCGCCGACGCCCTTGAGCGCGGCCAGCGAATAGAAGATCCGGTTCTCGCCGACTTCGAAGGCGCGGAAGCTCGTCATCACCGAAGGCGCCACGACATCGATGCCGAGGCGCAGCGCATCCTGGCGGAAATCGGCGAGCTTGTCGGTGTTGCCCATATCCAGCGTCATCGACGCGGCCAGGAACTCGACCGGGTAGTGCGCCTTCAGATAGGCCGTCTGGTAGGAGACGACCGCGTAGGCGGCGGCATGCGATTTGTTGAAACCGTAGTCGGCGAACTTTGCCAGCAGGTCGAAAATAAAGTCGGCTTGCGGCTTGCCGACGCCGCGCTCGACCGCGCCCGAGACGAAGCGCTCGCGCTGCTTGTCCATCTCGGCGCGGATCTTCTTGCCCATGGCGCGGCGCAACAAATCGGCTTCGCCCAGCGAATAGCCGGAGAGCTCCTGCGCGATCTGCATAACCTGTTCCTGGTAGACGATGACGCCTTGCGTCTCCTTCACCAGATGGTCGATCTTCGGGTGGATCGACGCCATCTCCTCCTCGCCATGCTTTCTGGCGTTGTAGGTCGGGATGTTCTCCATCGGCCCCGGCCGGTAAAGCGCGACCAGCGCGATGATGTCCTCGATACAGTCGGGGCGCATGCCGATCAGCGCCTTGCGCATGCCGGCACTTTCCACCTGGAACACGCCGACCACTTCGCCGCGCGACAGCATGGCGTAGGTGTCGGGGTCGTCGAGCGGAATGTGGGCGAGATCGATCTCGATGCCGCGGCGGCGGATCAGCTTGACCGCGGTCTCCAGCACCGTCAGCGTCTTCAGGCCGAGGAAGTCGAACTTCACCAGCCCGGCCTGCTCGACATACTTCATGTTGAACTGGGTGACCGGCATGTCGGAGCGCGGGTCGCGGTACATCGGCACCAGCTCCCACAGCGGCCGGTCGCCGATGACGATGCCGGCGGCGTGCGTCGAGGCGTGGCGGTAGAGCCCTTCCAGCTTCTGCGCCATGTCGAGCAGCGTCTGCACGATCGGCTCGCGCTCTGCCTCTTCGGCAAAGCGCGGCTCGTTGGCGATGGCGTCGGCGAGCTTGACTGGATTGGCCGGGTTCGACGGCACCATCTTGGAGAGCTTGTCGACCTGGCCATAGGGCATCTGCAGCACGCGGCCGACATCGCGCAGCACCGCGCGGGCCTGCAGCGTGCCGAAGGTGATGATCTGGCCGACCTGGTCGCGGCCGTATTTCTGCTGGACGTAGCGGATGACTTCCTCGCGCCGGTCCTGGCAGAAATCGATGTCGAAGTCGGGCATCGATACGCGGTCGGGATTGAGGAAGCGCTCGAACAGCAGCGAGAAGCGCAGCGGATCGATGTCGGTGATGGTCGTCGAATACGCGACCAGCGAGCCGGCGCCCGAACCGCGGCCCGGCCCGACCGGAATGCCTTGCGCCTTCGCCCATTTGATGAAGTCGGCGACGATCAGGAAGTAGCCGGGGAACTTCATCTTCTCGATGATGCCGAGCTCGAATTCCAGCCGTTCGCGATATTGTTCGACCGTGTAGCCAGGCGCCAGTCCGTGTGCGGCGATCCGCGCCTCCAGCCCTTCATGCGCCTGTCTGGCAAGCTCCTGCGCCTCCGCCTTCACCGCCGCATCGGCGTCGGCGACATCGCCGCCGGCAAAGCGCGGCAGGATCGGGTTGCGGGTCTTGGGATAATAAGAGCAGCGCAGCGCGATCTCGACAGTGTTGTCGATCGCTTCGGGCAGATCGGCGAACAGCCTCGCAATGTCAGCCTGGCTTCTCAGAAAATTGTCGGGCGACAGGCGGCGGCGATTGTCGACGGCGACGACCGAGCCTTCGGCGATGGCGATCAGCGCGTCATGCGCCTCATAGTCGTCGCGCGAGGAGAAAAACGCCTCGTTGGTGGCGACCAGCGGCAGGTCATTGATATAGGCGAGATCGACGGACGATTGCTCGATCGCCCGGTCATAGCCGGAAACCCGTTCCAGCTCGACATAGAGCCGGTCGCCGAACAGCGCCTTGAGCGTCAAAAGCCGTGTCTCGGCGAGATCGCGGCGGTCCTCTTTCAAGGCGTTGCCGATCGGACCGCGCGGCCCGCCGCTGAGACAGATCAGGCCGTCGCAATGGCCTTGCAGCATTTCGGTCGACAGATGCACCGCCTCGCCGGGCGGCGTTTCGAGATAGACCCGGCTGACCAGCCTGACCAGATTGCTGTAGCCGGCCTCGGTCGCCGCGATCAAAACCACCGGCCGCATCTCCGGGCCTTGCCGCCTGCGGTCGCGCTGGCTGTCGCTGGCTTCGCCGGAAAAGGCGAGAGTGGTCTGGCAGCCGATGATCGGCTGGATGCCCTCCTTCACCGCTTTCTGCGCGAATTCGAGCGCTCCGAACAGATTATTGGTGTCGGTGACGGCGATGGCCGGAGCCTCATCCTTGACCGCTTGGCCGACAACCGTGCTGAGCTGCAAGGCGCCTTCGAGCAGCGAATAGGCCGAATGCACGCGCAGATGGATGAACGGCCGCGCCGGCACTTCCGGCCGCGACGCCTTCATAAAAGCCTCGCGCCGCAAAGGGTCGCGTGGAAGTGTCTCATTCGCCATGGTTTTTTAGCGCCGCTTGAAAGGACTCAGTCGATGAAATTGCATTGTCCGGCACCGGACGATGCGAGTCCAGCAATTGCCAGTCGAGCCTTGCAAGTTCGCGATCGTTGCTTTGTGACGGCATCTATGCTAGGAATATATGCATGGTGCTGATTTGCGCCAACGACCCCCCGCCGAGGCGGGTTTTCTATTTTCAGCGTCACGCGAATTCCATAATCACCGCATCGACCGCGAGACTGTCGCCCGGCTTCGCCTTGAGTTTCGACACGGTAAGATCGCGCTCGGCGCGCAGCACGTTTTCCATCTTCATCGCCTCGACGACGGCCAGCGTCTCGCCGGCCTTGACCTCCTGCCCCTCGGCAACCGCGATCGATACGACGAGGCCGGGCATCGGGCAGAGCAGCATCTTCGAGGTGTCCGGCGCCACTTTTTCCGGCATCAGCCTTTCGAGCTCGGCGGTGCGCGGCAGCATGGCGCGTGCGGCGACCGACATGCCTTTCCAGGCGATGCGAAACCCGTTCAGCACCGGCCTGATCTGCGCGGCGATTCTTCGGTCGCCGACCGTGCCGCGCCAGATGAGATCGCCCGGCCGCCAGTCTGACATCACCGTAAGCGCCTTGCCGCCGTCGATCGACAGATCGAGTTCCATTGGAATGGAAATCATGCCTTCGAGGACAGAAGCCGAAAGGTAATCCTCGCCGATCTTGACCGCCCAGTCGCGCTTCAGGGCACCCGAATGCGGCGCCAGCCGCCCGCCCAGCCGGTCGAGCCGGTCGCGGCGCAGCAGTTCGACCGCGGTGGCGATCGATGCGAGCACGGCCTTCTCCTCGCTATCAGGCACGATCGGCGCGAACCCGTCAGGATATTCCTCTGATATGAAAGCGGTCGATATCAGCCCTTCCCGCCAGCGCGGATGCTGCATCAGCGCCGCCAGAAACGGTATGTTGTGCTCGATGCCGTCGACGACGAAGCTGTCCAGCGCTTCCGACATGGCGTCGATCGCGGCGAGCCGCGTCGGCGCCCAGGTGCACAGCTTGGCGACCATCGGGTCATAGAACATCGAGATTTCCGACCCCTCGGTGACGCCGGTATCGTTGCGGACGACGATTTCGCCGAACTGCCCCTCTTCCGGCGGCCGGTATCTCGTCAGCCGGCCGATCGACGGCAGGAAATTGCGATACGGGTCCTCGGCGTAGAGCCGGCTTTCAACCGCCCAGCCGTTCAGCTTGACGTCACTTTGCTTGATAGCGAGTTTTTCGCCGGCAGCTATGCGGATCATCTGCTCGACCAGATCGATGCCGGTGACGAGCTCGGTCACCGGGTGCTCGACTTGCAATCGCGTATTCATTTCAAGGAAATAGAAGTTCTTTTCGCTGTCGACGATGAACTCCACCGTGCCGGCGCTCTGGTAGTCGACCGCCCTGGCCAGCGCCACCGACTGCTCGCCCATGGCTTTCCGGGTCTTGGCGTCGAGGAAAGGCGAAGGCGCCTCTTCGACGACCTTCTGGTTGCGGCGCTGGATCGAGCATTCGCGCTCGCCGAGATAAAGCGCGTTGCCATGCGCGTCGGCCAGCACCTGGATCTCGATGTGGCGCGGATCGACCACGAACTTCTCGATGAAGACGCGGTCGTCGCCGAACGAGCTTTTGGCCTCCGACCGCGCCCGGTCGAACCCGTCGCGCACCTCGGCCTTGCTCCAGGCGATGCGCATGCCCTTGCCGCCGCCGCCGGCCGAGGCCTTGATCATCACGGGATAGCCGATCTCACCGGCTATTTTCTCGGCATGGCCGGCATTCTCGATGACGCCAAGCCAGCCGGGCACGGTCGACACGTTTGCAGCGTTGGCGAATTTCTTCGATTCGATCTTGTCGCCCATCGCCCTGATCGCTCTGGGTTTTGGGCCGATGAAGACGATGCCCTCCTTCTCCAGCGCCTCACAGAACGATGCGCGTTCGGACAGAAATCCGTAGCCGGGATGCACGGCTTCAGCACCCGTCGCCTTGCAGGCGGCGATGATCTTCTCCGGCACCAGATAGCTCTGCGAGGCCGGCGAAGGCCCGATATGCACCGCTTCGTCGGCCATCTCGACATGCACGGCGTCGCGATCGGCGTCCGAATAGACCGCCACGGTTGCGATGCCCATCTTGCGCGCCGTCTTAATGACGCGGCAGGCGATCTCGCCACGATTGGCGACCAGGATTTTTGTGAACATGCGGGTTTTGTTCCCTCGGCTGCCTTTCTTTTATGGGCTTCGCCCAGCCGGTCAAGGCCCCGGCTGATCAAGGCAAGTTGGCGCATATCCCGGGCGCAAGTCGCCTAGTGACGACCAAACCCGGCTATGAACTGTCAATTCGTCCCATAGTCCAGAACCTGCAGATACGCTAATGCTCGGCCCCGATTGCAGATTTGCCCTGAGAGGAGGTTCTCGATGAAAACCCGTGCCGCTGTCGCTGTCGCCGCCGGAAAGCCGCTGGAGATCCTGGAGGTCGACCTCGACGGCCCGCGCGCGGGCGAGGTGCTGGTCGAGATCAAGGCGACCGGCATCTGCCACACCGACGAGTTCACGCTGTCGGGCGCCGATCCTGAAGGCATCTTTCCGGCGATCCTCGGCCATGAGGGTGCGGGAATCGTCGTCGATGTCGGCAAGGGCGTCACCTCGGTCAAGAAGGGTGACCACGTCATCCCGCTCTACACGCCGGAATGCCGGCAATGCCCGTCCTGCCTGTCCAGAAAGACCAATCTGTGCACCGCGATCCGCGCCACGCAAGGGCAAGGCCTGATGCCGGACGGCTCGTCGCGCTTCTCGATCGGCAAGGACAAGATCTTCCACTATATGGGCTGCTCAACCTTCTCCAATTTCACCGTGCTGCCCGAGATCGCGGTGGCCAAGGTCAATCCCGACGCGCCCTTCGACAAGATCTGCTACATCGGCTGCGGCGTCACAACCGGCATCGGCGCGGTGATCAACACGGCCAAGGTCGAGATCGGCGCCACGGCCGCCGTCTTCGGCCTCGGCGGCATTGGCCTCAATGTCATCCAGGGACTGCGCCTTGCCGGCGCCGACATGATCATCGGCGTCGACCTGAACAACGACAAGAAGGAATGGGGCGAGAAATTCGGCATGACGCATTTCGTCAATCCGAAGGAGATCGATGGCGATATCGTGCCGTATCTCGTCAACATGACCAAGCGCGGTGCCGACCAGATCGGCGGTGCCGACTATACGTTCGACTGCACGGGCAGCACCAAGGTGATGCGGCAGGCGCTTGAGGCATCGCACCGCGGCTGGGGCAAGTCGGTCGTCATTGGCGTTGCCGGCGCCGGCCAGGAGATCTCGACGCGGCCGTTCCAGCTCGTCACCGGCCGCACCTGGATGGGCACCGCCTTTGGCGGCGCGCGCGGCCGCACCGACGTGCCGAAGATCGTCGACTGGTACATGGACGGCAAGATCGAGATCGACCCGATGATCACCCACACGCTGAAGCTGGAGGACATCAACAAGGGTTTTGACCTGATGCATGAGGGCAAGAGCATCAGGAGCGTGGTGGTTTACTGACGAGAACCACAAGCCGCTGATCGACCGGTCCGCGACCTGGTTTCGAAAAGAAAGGGGCAGATAAAAACGCCGAAAAACTGCATCCGAAAGTCGACAATGGACTGCCCAAGGAAAAGACCGATTGTGCCCGCGAGACGCTGGTCTGCGCCTTCAATTAGAATATGATAAAATTTGGGTTTGATGATTTGAGGTCATGCCACCATGGTCAGAAAAGTTATTCTCGTCGTCGGCATTTTAACTTTCATTTCTACTCTTCAAGCGCTCTCTCAATCGTTTCAGGGCTCTTTTGAATTTCGGTGGACAACAGATCCTCAAAATCAGCACCGCATTATGATGCTACTCTCAGACGCTTCTTTTACCGACAAAGCCGGAAAGATATGGAGCGTTCCCAAAGGCACAAATATTGATGGAGCATCTATTCCGGCGCCACTATGGTCATTCGCTGGCTCACCGTTTGTTGGAAACTACAGACGCGCCTCTGTTATCCACGACCGATTTTGCGACACCAA
Organism: Mesorhizobium mediterraneum; assembly: GCF_002284565.1. GTDB lineage: Bacteria > Pseudomonadota > Alphaproteobacteria > Rhizobiales > Rhizobiaceae > Mesorhizobium > Mesorhizobium mediterraneum. The sequence goes on from NZ_NPKI01000017.1 coordinate 331,941, forward strand.
AACCGAACGCGCATCAGATGTTCACAAAATGTTTCGTGAAGCGATGGAGGCTGATGGCGTCGGGTATTTGGAGCGGCTAAGCAAATATATGGCTGTTAGCGCTTATAGCGTCGTCACCGGCGCATGCGGAAAAGAAGAAGACACGTTAAGAAAACTCTTTTCGTCGAACGACTTTCAAGGAGTGCTTAAAAGTGACGAGCTTTTTAAGCAGCTTGATACTTATAAGGTAGACATGAGAAAATTGGATACCGTTGCCTCAAGAGCTGACACTATTAAATCCATTGCCAAGATTGAAAATCCACTGACATTCGCGGCGCTAACTGAGTTTCGGCGTATCCCGTCCAACCAGAACTACGCGACGCTCGAAACAGCAATTAAGGCAGAGCAACCAACGGAAGCCGAGGCCGATCAACTGGTGTTGTTGGCAAACGCCACCGTTCCAGAAGGCAGTATTTCGTTGCCGGGGCAATAGACCTTGAATTTGACGCGCCCCGCCATTTATGTCGATGCCGATGCCTGTCCGGTGAAGGCCGAGGTCGAGAAAGTCGCCGAGCGCCATGGCGTCGTCGTCACCTTCGTCTCCAATGGCGGCCTGCGCCCGTCGCGTGATCCGATGGTCCGCAACGTCGTCGTGTCCAAGGGCGCCGACGCGGCGGACGACTGGATCGTCGACAATGCCAAGCCCAACGACATCGTGGTGACATCAGACATCCCGCTTGCCGCCCGCACGGTGGCGCTCGGCGCCCATGTGCTTGGGCCGACCGGGCGCCCGTTCACGCCGGAAACGATCGGCATGGCGGTGGCGATGCGCGACCTCAAGCAGCATCTGCGCGAGACCGGCGAGAGCAAGGGCTACAATGCCAGTTTCGCGCCGCAGGACCGCTCGCGGTTTCTCGGCGAGCTCGACCGCATCTTGCGGCGTGCGCTGAAATCCGCCGCACTGGGTTAGCGCTTCGACCTCGAACCGGACGTCAGCGCAGCAAAACCGGGAATCGATCTTCGGCATCATGCGCACAGGCAAAAGTGCTATAATGTCCGAGTCCTAAAAGACGAGCGGCGGTAAGACGGACCGCCATCAGGGGCCGGGCCATGACGACCGAGACGCCGCTGAAGAAACCACTGCATCGCCACATGCAGTTCGCGGTGTCGGCCTGCATCGGTGTAGTGGCACTGGCGATCGCGTTGGTTTTGCGCGCACCCATCGCCTATTCGATCGGCGCCAATGCGTTCTTCGCCGCCTACACCGTCATCGTCGTCGCCCAGATGCCGCTGCTCACCGGCCGCTATCTGAGCAAGAATGCCCGCGCCACCGACCAGCCGGTGCTGGTCATCTTTGCCGTGACGCTGATTGTCGTCGCCGTCGCCATCGTCTCGTTGTTCCAGTTGATCAATCGAGGGGGCAGCCCACATCCTGTCGAACTCACCTTCGCGCTGGTGTCGATCCCGCTCGGCTGGTTCACCATCCACGCCATGACGGCGCTGCACTACGCACATGTTTATTGGCTGAACGATGAAGAGACCGACCCCGGCAGCAAAGCGAAGCAGAAAAAGCCCGTCGGCGGCCTCGTATTTGCCGGTAAGGAGCGGCCGGACGGCTGGGATTTCCTCTATTTCTCGACCACCGTCGGCATGACCTCACAGACCTCCGATACCACTGTCTCGACCACGCATATGCGTCGCATCGTGCTTTTGCATTCGATCGTGTCGTTCTTTTTCAATACAGTGATCGTCGCAGCAGCGGTCAACCTCGCCGTCAGTCTTGGAAGCCAGTAGTATCGGGTAGCTCGTAATAATTCCGTGATCGGATGAAACATCGCTTTGGCTGGCAACGTATTGGGAGGGGAGAACGATCGGAAAGGCCGACTGAGCGGCCGGGAGACGCGAAAAAATGGAATCGGTTGCCAGGAGCCAATCCGCCATCGAGCCAGATACTGCCGCGCCGAAGGATGCAACGCTGATCTACCGGCAGTCGCGCTGGACGCGGCTGACGCATTGGCTCTGGGCCATCTCGCTGTTCTTCATGCTGCTTTCCGGCCTGCAGATCTTCAACGCCCGCCCCCAGCTCTATATCGGCAAGGAGTCGGGATTCGCCTATGACAACACCATCTTTGCCATCGGCGCCGAGAACACCGCAAACGGCCCGCGCGGCTACACCGAAATCTTCGGCAAGCGCTTCGATACGACCGGTGTGCTCGGCTGGTCGGGACCGGCGGGTCGGGAGACGTCCCGGGCTTTCCCGTCTTGGGCGACGATCCCCTCCTATTACGACCTCGGCACCGCCCGCGTCGTCCATTTCTTCTTCGCCTGGATACTAACCACGACGCTGGTCGTGTGGCTGGTCGCCAGCCTCATCAACGGCCATCTGCGCCGCGATCTTGCCCCGCGCATCGACGATCTCAGGCGTTTGCCGCGAGACATCGCCGATCATGCCAGGTTCAAGTTCCGTCACAGACGCGAATACAACACGCTGCAGAAGATGGCCTATGGCGGCGTCATGTTCGTGCTGCTGCCGCTGATGATCATCACCGGCCTTGCCATGTCGCCGAGCATGAACGCGGTGCTGCCGTTCCTCAACGATCTGCTTGGCGGCAGGCAGACGGCGCGGACGATCCATTTCATCGTGATGCTGCTGCTCGTCGCCTTCTTCATCATCCATATCCTGATGATCTTCGCCGCCGGCCCGATCAACGAGCTGCGTTCCATCATCACCGGCTGGTACCGAACCGACCCGCCGGCGCATGGCAGCAAGACGCCTCAGAGGAGTGCGTGAGATGGCGAAGTTTGTGATCAGCCGCAGAAAATTCCTGACCTCGGCCAGCCTCGGCGTCTCCGGTATCATGCTCTCGGGTTGTGACGCCTTCGACAGCCAGCTTCGCGTCGGCGACGGCCTGCGCAGCTTCCTCGAAGGCGCCAACGGCCTGACCTGGCGCGCGCAACGCCTGCTTGCCGGCGATTCGCTGGCGCCGGAATTCACCGAAGCCGACATCCGCCAGCCGCAGCGGCCGAACGGCGTCACCGCGCCGGACGACGATGTCTACAAGGGCCTGCTCGCCAACAATTTCGCCGACTGGCGGCTCGAGGTTTCCGGCCTTGTCGAAAAGCCGCTGTCGCTGACCCGCGAGCAGCTAATGAACATGCCGAGCCGCACCCAGATCACCCGCCACGACTGCGTCGAAGGCTGGAGTTGCATCGCCAAATGGACCGGCACGCCGCTGTCGCTGGTGCTTGATCAGGCGGTGGTCAAGCCGCAGGCGCGCTACGTCATGTTCCATTGCCTCGACACGATCGACCGCAGCCTGTCCGGCGACATCAAATATTACGGCTCGATCGATCTGATCGATGCCCGTCACCCGCAGACGATCCTAGCCTATGGCTTGAACGGCAAGCCGCTGCCGGTCGAGAACGGCGCGCCGTTGCGTGTCCGCGTCGAGCGCCAGATCGGCTACAAGATGCCGAAATATCTCCGCAAGATCGAACTGGTCGACGGTTTCGCCACTATCGGCGGCGGCAGGGGCGGTTATTGGGAGGACAATGGCTACGACTGGTACGGCGGCATTTGACCCCAGAGCATGATCCCCGAACCGAAGGTCAGCGCAGCAAAAAGTGGGAACCGGTTTTCGGAAAAGATCATGTTCAAAAGAAAATAGGCGCGACGCTCAGTAACTGTCATCGCTGTCATCGCCATCGCTGCGCAGGGCCGGATTCAAATCTGGATTGTCATCGGGGGTGACGAGCTTACCCAGTCCGTGCGGGCCTTGATAGTTGCCGTGGGTGTCGAAATTCGGATTGCCCTGATTGTCGAATTGCGGCGTCGGATCGATCCATTGGTCGTTACGGCTATGGCGCGGCCTCGGGTAATAATTGTCGGAATGGCGGCGATGCGAGTTGTTGTTGTCGAGAATGGCGCCAACCACGCCGCCGACGATTATAGCCGCGGCCAGGTCGCCGGCAGAAGGGTTGCGGCCGGAGCCGGCGACCAGGAATTCCGCCGAGCAGCCATCATCGACCCAAATGCCGCCGCGGTCATAATCCCAGCTTCTGCCTTGAACGCAGCGCGACTTCGAAAGCTGAGAGGTCAATTGCACGCCGCGCCGAGTGTCGACACCGCAGTAGGAATAACGGTGGTTCACACTGGAGCAGACCACGCGTCTGGCGCCTGCCGCCTGCGCGGTGTCGGGCAGCAACGAGAGCTTCGCCGGATTGCCCAGGGTGCAGGCCAGGAACACCATCGAGCCGCTGATCGCCATCCGTGCCGACATTGCAATTCTCCAACCCGATCCGCTATCGACAGAATGGCATCCTCGTGTAAATCTGACAACCAGGCGGTTGCAGCGGGATCTATCATGCACTCAAAAATGATCGCCACGATTGCACTTGCGCTTTCCGCCTGGCTGGCGTTGGCGGCGCCATCCGCCTGGGCGGACGACAGTCTCAAGCACATCATCGACCAGAAGACGCTGACGGTCGGTGTGGCGCTCAATCCACCATGGATCCTCAAGAAAGCCGACGGCAAATTCGCAGGCTACGATGTCGACCTGACCAGCGCGCTTGCGTCCGACCTTGGCGTCGACCTGAAGCTGGTCGAAGTGCCTTGGAACGATCTCAAGGCACGGCTGCTCAAGGGCGATTTCGACATGATTGCGGCGGGCTACGCCAGCACTCCGGAACGTGCGCGCGAAGTGGTATTCTCCGACCAGACAGGCGCTGCCGATATTCGCATGGTGGCGACGATCGCCAGCCTCGGCAAAAAGCCGGGAAAGGCGGTGGCCGCGCCGGGATACAAGATCGCCGTGCTATCCAATTCCACGGATGAAGCCGCCGCGAAGGAAGCATTCCCCAAGGCGACCATCCTCTCCTTCGACAATACATCAGATGTTTTCGCCGCGGTCATCGGCGGCGAGGCACAGGCGATGGTCGCCACATCGCCAACGCCGCAGATGGCCGCCAGGCTCTATGATGCGAAGTTGACAATGGTGGGTGGCCCGCTGTTGCGGACGCCGGAGGCGTTTGCGATGCGGCCGGACGATATCCGCCTGATCCAATACGTCAACAACTGGATTGACGCGCGTACCGCAGATGGCACCATCACCGGCGTGCGCCGCTACTGGTTCGGCAGTTTCAAATGGATGTCGCGGTTCGACACCAGCGTCAAGCCGGAGCCTGCCAAGCAATAGTTTTGCGACAGTTCGAGGGTCCTGGCCGGGGTGCAGCCGTCTAAGTGACCTTGTCGCCCAGCGCCCCGAGCGCCGGATGGATTTCCGGCGAGGTCGTTAGCGAAGACTTGTCAGTAAGGTGTCGCTGGCAGGTGACAAGGTGTCGTCCACAGGCTATGGATGACGAGTCGAGGGCTCAAATTGAGTCCTACCTGTTTGCGGGAGAGAGCAGCGAGAGCTGCCGCCGAAGGGGAAATCGCCCGAAATCTCTCAGGCAAAAGAACCGTAGACGGGAAAGACACTCTGGAAAGTCGGGGCTTGCCCCCGCGCCGAAGGTGTAAGCGCTGCCGACAGAGTTACGGGGCGCGAGTCTCTCAGGCTTCAGACAGAGGGGCACGGACTGGCCGCCATTCGCGGCCGATTGCGTGCGACTCTGGAGACGACATGACGGGCGACATCAAACACCTTCCCCTCGAAGACCTTCACGTGGCCGCCGGTGCTCGCTTTGGCGCGTTCGCCGGCTGGTCGATGCCGCTGACCTATCCGGCCGGCGTGATGAAGGAGCACCTTCAGACCCGCGAGCATGCCGGCCTGTTCGACATCTCGCACATGAAGCTGTTCGAGATCAGTGGGCCGGGCGCTGAGGCACTGCTCAATCGTGCCTGCCCGTTCGACGCCGGCGCGCTTGAGATTTCCCAGTCCAAATACACGTTCTTTCTCAACGAAGCGGCCGGCATCATCGACGATCTGATCGTCACCAGGCTCGGCCAGCAACGCTTCATGGTTGTCGCCAATGCCGGCAATGCCGAAGCCGACGACAAGCACCTGCGCGCACTTGCCCTGGATTCTGAAACAAAGGGGGTTTTTGATGCCAAGGTGGACGCACTCGACCGCGTCTTCCTGGCGATCCAGGGGCCCGAAGCCTGGGCCGCCCTGTCCCGCGCCGGCATCGAGACCGGATCGCTGCTGTTCATGCATGGCTTTGAGCCCCGCGAAAACTGGTTCATGAGCCGGTCGGGCTACACTGGCGAAGACGGTTTCGAGATCGGCCTGCCGGAAGCCGACGCGCGAAATCTCGTCGCCAGGCTGCTCGAGGACGAGCGCGTGATGTGGGTTGGGTTGGCCGCCCGTGACAGCCTGCGGCTCGAAGCAGGCCTGTGCCTGCACGGGCTGGACATCACACCGGAGATCGACCCGGCCAGCGCCGGGCTGATGTGGGCGATTCCGAAGGAAGTTCGCGCCTCTGGCACTTTCATCGGTGCCGACGCATTGCGTGCGATCCTGGAGCGCGGCCCGGCGCAAAAACGCGTCGGCCTGAAACCGCAAGGTCGACAGCCTGTGCGGGCTGGAGCGTCGCTTTTCAATGCGGTTGGGAAACCGGTCGGACATGTCACCTCCGGCGGCTTTGGCCCTTCGGCAGGTTTTCCCGTCGCCATGGGTTACGTCGAAACGCCGTTGGCTTCATCGACAAGCCCACTCTTCGCCGACGTTCGCGGGACGAAAATCCCGATCGATATCAATCCCCTGCCCTTCACGCCGCATCGCTATCGCAAAGGATGAATCTTCTCATGGCAAAAACCTATTTCACCGAAGATCACGAATGGCTCCGCGTCGAAGGCGGTGTCGCCACCGTTGGCATCACCGACTACGCACAGGAGCAACTCGGCGATCTCGTCTTCGTCGAATTGCCGGAGCTTGGGAAAAAGCTGGCCAAGGGCGATACCGCCGTCGTGGTCGAATCCGTCAAGGCGGCATCGGACGTCTATGCACCGGTCGACGGCGAGATCACCGAGGCAAACACCTCGCTCTCGTCTGATCCGTCCCTGGTAAATTCCGCGGCGACCAGCGACGGCTGGCTGTGGAAGATGAAGCTGGCCGATGAAAGCCAGCTCGAAGGCCTCCTGGATGAGGCCGCCTACAAAGCCCATATTGGTTGATAGCAGGATCAAGAAGATGACTGCAGCATCTTACCCCTTCTCGGCCCGCCATATCGGCCCCGGCCTCAATGATGTCAGAGCCATGCTGGCGACGATCGGCGTTCCCTCAGTCGAGACCCTGATCAGCCAGGCTGTGCCGAAATCGATCCGGCTCGACCGGCCGCTGGCCTTGCCCGCACCGGCGAGCGAAGCGGAGGCGCTGGCCGAGCTTTCAGCGACAATGGCAAAAAACACGGTGCTGAAGAGCTTCATCGGCGCCGGCTACCACGGCGTGCACGTGCCGCCGGTCATCCAGCGCAATCTGTTCGAGAACCCGGCCTGGTATACGGCCTACACGCCCTACCAAGCCGAGATCAGCCAGGGCCGGCTCGAAATGCTGTTCAATTTCCAGACGCTGGTCACTGAGCTGACCGGCCTGCCGGTAGCGTCGGCCTCGCTGCTCGACGAAGCGACGGCGGTGGCCGAGGCGGTCGGCATTGCGTTGCGCCATCACCGCGACAAGCGGACCAAGGTGGCGCTTGCCGGCACGCCGCATCCACAGACGCTAGACGTCGTGCGCACCCGTGCCGAGCCGCTCGGCATCGAGGTCGACGGCGACACGATCGACGACAACACCGCCGCTCTGCTGGTCTCCTGGCCTGATACGTTTGGCGTCTATGGCGACCATAAGGCAGCAATCGAGAAGGCCCGCGCCACCGGCGCGCTGGTCGTCTTCATTGCCGATCCGCTCGGGCTGACGCTGACCGACGCGCCGGCTAGGCTTGGCGCCGACATCGCTGTCGGCCCAATGCAGCGCTTCGGCGTGCCGATGGGCTTTGGTGGGCCGCACGCCGCTTATTGCGCCGTCTCCGACAGGCTGACGCGGCTGATGCCCGGCCGCCTCGTCGGCCAGTCGACCGACAGCAAAGGCCGCGCCGGCTATCGTCTCGCCTTGCAGACGCGCGAACAGCATATCCGTCGCGACAAGGCGACCTCCAACATCTGCACGGCGCAGGCGCTGCTCGCCAACATGGCGACGGCCTATGCGATTTGGCATGGCCCTGCCGGCCTGCAGGCGATTGCCGGCCGAATCCATGCATTGGCCAACCGCTTGGCAGCCGGCCTTAGGGCATCAGGCGTTTCTGTCGTTGGCGCAAGCCGCTTCGACACGGTGACGGTGGAAGAGAAAGGCAGAGCCGGCGCGATCGCCGCCGCTGCTGAAAAGACCGGCCGGCTGCTGCGTGTCATCGACGCCGACCACATCGGCATCAGCTTCGATGAGACCTCGACCGACGCCGATCTGGACGCGATCGCGGCGCTGTTTGGCGCCAAGGCGGGCGCCGCTGCCAGCAGCACCATGCCCGGACGACCGCGCGGCAAGGAGTTTCTCACGCAGCCCGTCTTCCACGACAACCGTTCGGAAACCGAAATGATGCGCTTCCTGCGCCGGCTGGCCGACAAGGACCTGGCGCTCGACCGCGCCATGATCCCGCTCGGCTCCTGCACCATGAAGCTCAACGCCGCCGCCGAGATGATGCCGGTCAGCTGGCCTGATATCGCCAACCTGCATCCCTTCGCTCCGGCAGGCCATTCGGCCGGCTACCGCGTCATGATCGACGAGCTGGAAGGCTGGCTGGCCGAGATCACCGGCTTCGACGCGGTGACCCTGCAGCCCAATGCTGGCAGCCAGGGCGAATATGCCGGGCTGCTCGCCATTCGCGGCTATCACCGCTCACGCGGCGAAGGCCACCGCACGGTCTGCCTCATCCCGTCATCCGCGCATGGCACCAATCCGGCGAGTGCGGCGATGGCCGGCATGAGCGTCGTCGTCGTGCGCTGCACCGAGGACGGCAACATCGACGTCGACGATCTGAAGGCCAAGGCGGCCGAGCATGCCCAAAACCTCGCGGCGCTGATGTTCACCTATCCCTCGACGCATGGCGTCTTCGAGGAAGGCGCGCGCGACCTCTGCGCCCTTATCCATGAGCATGGCGGCCAGGTCTATTTCGACGGCGCCAATCTCAACGCGCTGGTCGGCCTCGCCCGGCCGGGCGACATCGGCGCCGATGTCTGCCACATGAACCTGCACAAGACCTTCTGCATCCCGCATGGCGGCGGCGGCCCCGGCGTCGGCCCGATCGGCGTCAAGGCGCATCTAAAACCGTATCTGCCCGGCCACGTCACCGAAGGCTCGGGCCATGCCGTGTCGGCCGCACCGTTCGGCAGCGCGTCGATCCTGCCGATCACCTGGATGTACATCCGCATGATGGGTGCTTCCGGACTGAAGCAGGCGACCGAGACGGCGATCATTTCCGCCAACTATGTGGCGACGCGGCTCGAAGCGCATTTCCCGGTGCTCTACAAGGGCCGCCACGGCCGTGTCGCGCATGAATGCATCCTCGACACCCGCGTGCTCAAGGACAGGGCCGGCATCAGCGTCGACGACATCGCCAAGCGGCTGATCGACTATGGTTTCCATGCGCCGACCATGTCGTTTCCGGTGGCCGGAACGCTGATGGTCGAGCCGACCGAGTCCGAGCCCAAGAGCGAGCTCGATCGCTTCTGCGACGCGATGATCGCGATATCGGGCGAGGCGGCCAAGGTGGCGAAAGGCGAATGGCCCTTGGCCGACAATCCGCTGGTCAATGCGCCGCATACCGCCGCCGAGGCGCTGGCCGGCCAGTGGACCCATCCCTATTCGCGCCTGGAGGCGGCCTATCCGGCCGGCGATGCCGACACATCAGCCAAATACTGGCCGCCGGTGTCGCGCATCGACAATGTCGCCGGCGACCGCAACCTCGTCTGCTCCTGCCCGCCGCTGTCGGAATATCTGGGCGCGGCGGAGTAGACCATGATCCCAAACCGAAGGTCAGCGCAGCAAAAAGTGGAATCCGGTCTTCGGATAAGATCATGGTCTAACAAGAAGATAGAAGCCTCAATCAGGCAGAACGCAAGGCCGGCGCATCGGCCTTGCTCGCCTTGTTGTGGGAGATGACGCGATTTCGCCCGGCGCGCTTTGCCGCATAGAGTGCGGCGTCGGCTTCCGCCAACACATCGTCGAGACTGGTGCCGCCGGTCCCGCCGAAGCCGATGCCGCCGCTGACCGTGCTGCGCAACGGACCAAGCTGGGTGGCCACGACTTCCGCGCCGAAGGCGACGCTGATCTTGCTCGCAATGTCGTAAGCCTTCTCTTCCGTCATCCGCGACATGACCAGCACGAATTCCTCGCCGCCCAGCCGGAAGGCGTCGACGCCGGTCCTGGCGTATTTCCTGATGACAGCGGCGAAGCGGCGCAGAACCTGATCGCCGACCGGATGACCGAATACATCGTTGGTTCTCTTGAAGTGGTCGAGGTCGAACATGGCCACGGACATGAACGGACCGAAGACCCGCTCGCCGTAGAATGCCGTCAACGCCCGCCGGTTCATCAGCCCGGTCAATGGGTCGGTCATGGTCTCGGCCTTCAATTCGATCTGCGCCTGTAAATGGTGCAGGGAGAGCGTCAGTGCCCCGAGCCCGGTCATGCAGGCGACCGCCACGACGGAGTTCAACCGTTCGGCCCAATTGTCGGGCGCAACGCCGAGCATCCATTGGCCCTTGACCAGCAGGACCGCGCCGCAAAGTACGAAGGATAGCGCACAGATGCCGCTCAGGAACGAAACGACCAGCAGAATCCGGCGATCGTGACCACCGCCCTTGATCCAGAACATCACCCCGATAAGCGAGAGCAGCGCCGTTACCGTCGCGTAGGTGACGATGAAACCGACACCGTCGAGGCCGAAATACGTCGCGCCTGCGCAAACAGCCATCGCAGCCAAGGTCGGCAGGATGGCGCGCCTGTAGTCGCGCACGCCGAGATACTGCATGGCCGACAGGCAGATGATCAGAAAGCCCAGGCTGAGAAGCGCAAGCACAATCTGGCAAAGCCAGGGGCTGGGATGCCTGGCATAATGCCAGAACAAGACCACATGCGCGACGAGCACGAGAATGCCGCAAGCCACCGTCAGGACGAAGCGGGCCTGCGGCGCGGCGAACCATATCGCAAACATGGTGATGCTGAGGCACATGCCCGACAGCGCCGCCGCGAGCAGGAGCGAACTGTAATCCAACATGCGTAAGCGACAGCCTCTTGAGAGTTCCGCTGCATTCTAGGTCGGCGGCAGTCCGCGGATACCGTTTTCAGCCAACCTTCCGATGCAACCTTCGGAAAAGGTTTACAAAGCGTCGATGCGCTCGACGCATTTCCGCCGCTTGGTTGTCGAATGGTTTTGCGGTAAGAGGCTCAATCCTCGAACGTAACAGGAACCTCCGTCGCCTGCCCGCAAAAAGCGTGGCAGTATCGGGTGGTGATTCGCAGCATCGGAATCCAGGACCAGCATGGACGACAATAACGATCTTTTCGGCACTATGGACAAGCAGCCGCAACCGGTTCGCGCCACCGCGCGCCCGGCCGACCCGCTGGTGCAGGCGGCGAAGCGCCCGGCATCCCGCGACGGCAGCGAGAGCTACAGTGCCGCCGACATCGAGGTTCTCGAAGGGCTGGAGCCGGTGCGGCGGCGGCCCGGCATGTATATCGGCGGCACCGACGACAAAGCGATGCACCATCTGTTCGCCGAGGTCATCGACAATTCGATGGACGAGGCGGTAGCCGGCCACGCGACTTTCATCGATGTCGAGCTTTCAGCCGACGGATATCTGGCCGTGACCGACAATGGCCGCGGCATTCCGGTCGATCCGCATCCGAAATTCAAGAAGCCGGCGCTCGAAGTCATCATGACGACGCTGCATTCGGGCGGCAAGTTCGACTCGAAGGTCTACGAGACCTCAGGCGGCCTGCACGGCGTCGGCGTCTCCGTCGTCAACGCGCTGTCGGACCATCTCGAGGTCGAGGTCGCACGCGGCCGCCAGCTCTATCGCCAGCGTTTTTCACGCGGCGTTCCGGTGACCGGTCTCGAGCAGCTCGGAGAGGTGCATAACCGCCGCGGCACCAAGATCCGCTTCCATCCCGACGAGCAGATCTTCGGCAAGGGTGCTGCTTTCGAGCCGGCACGGCTCTACCGCATGACGCGCTCGAAGGCCTATCTGTTCGGCGGCGTCGAGATCCGCTGGACCTGCGACCCCTCGCTGATCAAGGAGAAGGACACGACGCCGGCCAAGGCCGAGTTCCATTTTCCCGGTGGCCTAAAGGACTATCTAAAAGCGTCGCTCGGCGACGAATTCCAGGTCACCCGCGAAATCTTCGCCGGCAAGAGCGACAGGCAAGGCGGCCACGGCTCGCTCGAATGGGCGGTGACCTGGTTCGGCGGCGATGGATTCCTCAATTCCTACTGCAACACCATTCCGACCGGCGAAGGCGGCACGCACGAGGCCGGCTTCCGTAACGTCTTGACGCGAGGCTTGCGCGCCTACGCGGATCTGGTCGGCAACAAGCGCGCTTCGATCGTCACCTCGGAAGACGTCATGATCTCGGCGGCGGGCATGCTGTCGGTGTTCATCCGCGAGCCGGAATTCGTCGGCCAGACCAAGGACAGGCTGGCGACGATCGAGGCGATCAGGATCGTCGAGACCGCTATCCGAGACCCCTTCGATCACTGGCTAGCCGACAACCCGCAGGAAGCCTCAAAACTGCTCGAATGGGTGATCGCGCGTGCCGACGAACGGGTGCGCCGCCGGCAGGAAAAGGAAGTCTCGCGCAAGAGCGCGGTGCGCAAGCTGCGCCTGCCCGGCAAGCTCGCCGACTGCACGCAGAATGCCGCTGCCGGCGCCGAACTCTTCATCGTCGAGGGCGATTCGGCCGGCGGCTCGGCAAAACAGGCGCGCGACCGCGCCAGCCAGGCGGTGCTGCCGCTGCGTGGAAAGATCCTCAACGTCGCCAGCGCCGGCAACGACAAGCTGGCCGGCAACCAGCAGATTTCGGACCTGATCCAGGCGCTTGGCTGCGGCACGCGCTCGAAGTACCGCGACGCGGATCTGCGCTACGACCGGGTCATCATCATGACCGACGCCGACGTCGACGGCGCCCACATCGCTTCGCTGCTGATCACCTTCTTCTATCAGGAGATGCCGAGCTTGGTCCACGGCGGCCATCTCTATCTGGCGGTGCCGCCGCTCTACTCGATCCGGCAAGGCGGCAAGGTCGCCTATGCCCGCGACGATGCGCACAAGGACGAACTTCTGCGCACCGAATTCACCGGGCGCGGCAAGGTCGAGATCGGCCGCTTCAAGGGGCTGGGCGAAATGATGGCCGCCCAGCTCAAGGAAACCACCATGGACCCGAGGAAGCGCACGCTGCTCAGGGTCGATGTGATCGACGCCGAGGCCGCAACCAAGGATGCGGTCGACGCGCTGATGGGCACCAAGCCGGAAGCCCGCTTCCGCTTCATTCAGGAACGCGCGGAGTTCGCCGAGACGGAAGTGCTGGATATCTGAGCTAACTCGCTAGCGTCGAATGCGGAGATGAGCGTGTGACCTGGGACCGGCTGCGCAGCGATCTTGCCGCGAGGTTCGCCGGCGTCACGCGACCGACGCACTCGGATTGGATTTTCGCTCTGCGCACGGTTTCGGCCGGGCTGATCGCACTTCTCGCCGCCTACGCGCTCAAGCTCGACCACCCGCAATGGGCGATGATGACGGTGTTCATCGTTGCCCAGCCGGTCGCCGGCATGGTGCTGGCGAAAGGTTTTTACCGGCTGCTCGGCACACTGGCCGGCGCGCTGGCGGCGATCGGCACCACCACGGTCTTTGGCGCCAACCTCTGGCTGCTCGTCACGGTGCTTGCCGTCTGGATCGGCCTTTGTACCCTCGTCTCGTCGCTGCTGCGCAACCCGGAAGCCTATGGCGCTGCGCTTGCCGGCTACACGGCGATGATCATCGGCCTGCCGGCTTTCGGCCAGCCACATCTCGTCGTCGATCTCGCCGTGGCGCGCTGTGGGGAGATCGTGCTTGGCATCGTCTGCGCCGCACTGACCAGCCGGCTGATCCTGCCGAAACTGGCGGCTGACGCCATCATCGGCAGGCTGAAGCGCTGCATCCTCGACCTTGCCGTCTATGCTGGCGGCGCGTTCTCCGACAGCGATGCGGCAACCCTTGCCAACCTGCACCGAAAGCTGGTCGCAGACGCCCAGACGCTGGGTGAAATGCGCGCCTATGCGAGGCTGGAAGCGCCGAGCTTCGCGACGCGCGCCTATCCGGTCCGCCGCACTATCGGCCAGCTTTTGTCGGCGCTGTCGGCGGCGCGCGCTCTGTATGCCCATGCCGCACCGAAAAACGCAGTCCTCATACCCATGCGCACCGAGCTGAAGGTTTTCGTCGGCGAATTGGCAGAAAAACCGGGTGCGCTGGACGACACAGCACCCTGGATAGCGCGGCTCGACGCGATCGTTGCCGAAGCACGGCGGATGCCCGACATGCCCGCCGCAAAAGGCGATGACAGGGCAGGCGCAGTCACCCGCCTCACCATCGCCGCCGATTTCGCGGAGGCCCTGAAGCAAGTGCTGCGCGGCCTGGACGCCTTACGAGCGCCGGCCCCGCGCCTTACGCGTGAACGCAGGCAGCCGGCGCTGGTCGTGCACCGCGACTACCATGCGGCGTGGCGAAACGCCGTGCGCGCGGCACTTGCGACACTGCTGGTCGCCGCTTTCTGGCTGACGACAAAATGGTCCGAAGCGGCGGGCACGGTCATCCTTGTCGCCGTCGTCTCCAGCCTGTTTGCCGCGCGCCCCGATCCCGTGCAATCGGCCTGGGGCTTCTTCAAGGGGACGTTGCTGGCCCTGCCCTTCGCATTTCTCGTCGGTCAGGTCGCGCTCCCCGCTCTGCCCGGCTTCGGCTGGTTCACGCTCTTCGTCGTGCCGATCCTGGTTCCCGCGGCGCTGGCGATGGCCAATCCGCGCTATGTCGGCGTGGCAACCGCCTTCGCCATCAATTTCCTTGCCTTCCTCAGCCCACATCAGGCCATGACCTACGACCCCGGACCGTATTTCGCCGGTTCGGCATCGATCTTGGTCGGCATTCTTCTGGCGATCGGCGTCTTCCTCACGGTACTGCCCGCCGATCCGTGGGTCACCGTCGGCCGTATCGTGCGAGCCATGCGGGAAGATCTGGCGCGCCTCTGCCTGCATGAGCGCGTGCCGAGACGCGAGGCCTTCGAAAGCCTCGCCTACGACCGGGTCAACCAGTTGATGCCGCTCATGCAGCGCACCGGCAGCAAAGGCGACGCCGTTCTCGGCGGCAGCATAGCCGCAGTCACGGTTGGCATCGAGATCCTGCGGCTGCGCAATGCGCAGCAAAGTTCAGCGATTCCCGCCGAACCCGCGCTTTCGATCACTAATTTCCTGCGAGGACTGGCGCGCGAACTGCTTTTCCGGCGACCCGGCGAGCCGCAAACGGCGACCATCACTGTCGCGCGGCAATATGCGGCTGGCATCGCCGAGCGAAGCGAGGCGGCCGACATGCTGCAGATAGCGGCCTCATTGCGCATCATCGCCGCGGCGATCGAGGATTTTCCGGATTTCTTCGCGAAGGATAGGGTCTAAGCCGCCGCTATCGCCAGCGCATGGCCGCGCGCATTTTCGCGCAGCGCATCGAGATGGATCGATTTGACCAGTCCGGCGAGATCGCCTTCGGCGGACTGCCCGCCGAGTTCCTTCAGCATCAGCCAACTGACTTCCTGGACGCCGGCCAGGCGCTTGCCATTGGCAACCTCGCGCCAGATCTTCAGCGCACGCAGAATGATCGCGTGCGTGATCGCGGCAAGGCCGGCACTGCGGAACAGCGCCTGCAGCGCCACGTCGTGCCCGCCGGCCAGAAGCGCCCTCACCCGTTGTTCGGATTGCTGGCTGAGCGCGACCAGCGCCGAACCGAAGAAATCGACCTTGCCATGCGCGATGGTGCGAATGATGAAGCTTGCGGTCAGGTCGCCGCGCAGGCGCAGATGCTCGATGAGCGCCGCATGTTCTTCGTGGCGGGTGCCTTCGATCAGCGTCACGGAAGCCTTGACGCAGGCATCGCGCATGACGCGCTCGGCTCTGGCTGCGCCCATAAGAGCCACGACAAGCGGAGATCCTTTTAGGGTTTCTCCGAGCTTAACCAGAAGCATATGCCGGCAATCAGCGGGCAGCCGCGCATCCGATATCAGCGCCTCGCGCACCAAAGGCAGATGGCCATGGCGTTCCGCGATACGGCGGAAGCTGAGTGAAGCGATGTCGGCGCCGCTGTTGGCGAGAAGCGTGGCGCAGGCTTCCGGCTCGCCGATTTCGGCAATCGCCGCGGCGACCGCCATGGAGACGCGCGGACGATCCGCGATCAATTTCTGCGTCGCGTTCTGGCCTCCGGCGATGCGGTCGATCAGGTCGGCGTCGGTAAGAAGCGGCGAACGCGCCAGCACCAGGCTCGCGACCTCCGGCTGATCGGACGCCAGCGCGCTGATGATCTGCAGCGGCGCGTGATGGCTCATCGACAGCGCTTCCGCAATCGCCAGCCGCACTTTGGACGAGGCATCGTCGAGCAGCAGGGTCAGCGCGGCCTCCGCCGCGCAGCGGTCCTCGAAAGGCAGATCGGCATTGATGTAGGCGCGGGCCAGAGCACTTGCTGCCGCAGCGCGCTCCGAGACCCTTGCCGTGTAGATCCATTTCAGGAAATGCGAAACAACCATGCCGTCCGCTACGCCCCTGGCCCGAGTCCGTTCCCGCCCCAGGGAAGACCGTAGGCAGAAATGGTTTACGAACGGTTCACCATGTTTGTTAACTGGCTTGCGAGCGCGGTATGCAGCGCCTATCAACCCTTGAAGAACGAAGGAGATCGACCATGGCCGGGCTTTATCTGGAAGAGTTCGTCGTCGGCCATGTCTTCCGGCACACGCTGCGTAAAACCGTTACCGAAAGCGACAATATGCTGTTTTCGGTAATGACGCTGAATCCGCAGCCGCTGCACATCGATTTCGACTTCGCTGCTAAGAGCGAATGGGGCAAGCCGCTGGTCAATTCGCTGTTCACGCTCGGCCTGATGATCGGGATTTCGGTGAACGACATCACCGTCGGCACCACCATCGCCAATCTCGGTATGAAGGAGACGGTGTTTCCGCATCCGGTGTTCCACGGCGACACCATCCGCGTCGAGACCACGGTGGTGTCGGTGCGCGACTCCAAGTCGAAGCAGGACCGTGGCATCGTCGAGTTCGAGCACCGCGCCTACAACCAGAACGATGTGCTCGTCGCCAAATGCACAAGGCAGGCGATGATGATGAAAAAAGCGGCCTGACCGATGCGTTCGTTGCTCTTCGTTCCCGGCGATTCCGAAAAGAAGCTGGAAAAGGCGTTTGGCGCCGGCGCCGACGTGGTCATCGTCGATCTCGAGGATTCGGTCGCGTCACAAAACAAGGCCTTAGGACGCGACACCGCAGCACGCTTTATCACCGAACACAGGCATCGAACCAAATCCACAATCTATGTGCGCATCAACGATCTCTCGACCGGCTTGACCGATGACGATCTGGCGGCAGTTGTGCCAGCGAAACCCGACGGCATCATGCTGCCCAAGTCGAATAGCGGACAGGATGTCCAGCATCTGTCGGCCAAGCTCAGGGTGCACGAGGCCGAAGGCGGGCTGCCCGATAGTGCGATAAAAATCCTGCCGATCATCACCGAAACAGCCGCCGGCGTGCTGACGGCTGCGACCTACGCCAAGGCAAGTGCGCGGCTTGCCGGCATCACCTGGGGCGCGGAAGATCTATCGGCCGCGATCGGTGCGCGCACGGCGCGCGACGAGAACGGCCGCTACACCGATGTGTTCCGTTTCGCCCGCACCATGACCATCCTTGCCGCTAGTGCTGCGGAAGTCGCGGCGATCGACACGGTTTTCCCGGATTTTCGCGACATGGCCGGCTTCCAGGCGGAATGCGCCAAGGCAGAGCGCGACGGCTTCACCGGCAAGATGGCGATCCATCCGGCACAAGTGCCGGTCATCAACGCCGCCTTCACGCCATCGGCGGAGGCGGTGAAACACTCCAAGGCGATCGTCGCCGCGTTCGAAGCGGCGGGAAATCCGGGCGTGGTCGGCATCGACGGCAAGATGTACGACCGGCCGCATCTCAAACTGGCCGAGCGGCTTCTGGCGCGCGCCAAGGCGGCGGGAATCTCCGTTTAGTCTTTTCCCCAGCCCTAATCTTTTCCCCAGCGTGGCCGGCGCATCGAAAATATCTCGCTGACGCTGGCATAATCCATGTAGCCGAGACGACCGACATTCCCCGCCTTGACGATATCGAACATGCCGTCGTTCAGGAATGTGTCGTCGATATGCACGCCGACGACTTCGCCGGCAACGACGACGGCACTGGTCAGCGTCCCGTCCAGCGCCTTTGGCCGCAGGATTTCCGTTACCCGGCATTCAAGCGCAGCCGGCGCCGCCGCCACGCGGGGCGCCGTAACAAGACGGGACGGCGCCATGGTGAGATCGGCATAGTCGAATTCGCTGACGCCGCGCGGCGCATCGACCGCCGTGCGTACCATTTTTTCCACTAGATCGCGGCTGACGAGATTGGCGACGAACTCGCCTGTCTCTTCGGCGAAGGTGGCGCTGTCCTTCTCACCTTCGGAGGAAAACCAGACGATGAAGGGTCGTGTCGAAAAAGCATTGAAGAACGAATAGGGAGCGAGGTTGAGCTTGCCGGCCTTGTTCACTGTCGAGATCCAGCCGATCGGCCGTGGCGCCACGATCGCCTTGGACGGGTCATGCGGCAGCCCGTGACCTTTTGACGGCTCGTAAAACATTCAGCCGACCCAAGGCCCGGCATAATCGGCATAGAGTTTTGCCGGATCAGGCCGCGGCCGCTCCGGCGTCAGCCCTTGATAGGAGCCGATATGGACGAAGCCTACGACGCGCTCATGCGGGGCCAGCCCCAGGATCGCCCTGCCCTCCGGCACATCGGAATACCAATTGCTGATCATGTTGGTGCCATAGCCCAGCGCATTGGCTGATATCATGAGGTTCATCGCCGCCATGCCGCCGGACAGGAACATTTCCCATTGCGGGATCTTTGGGTTGTCCTTCGGGCTCGACACCACGCCGATCACCAGCGGCGCACGTGAAAAACGCGCCAGTTCCTGGTTGCGGCGGCCTTCCGGCAGCGGCCCTTCGCGCTGTTCGGCAAGTGCTGCCAGCTTCTTGCCGATCTCGACGCGTGCCTCGCCCCGGTAGAGGATGAAGCGCCAAGGTTCGAGCCGGCCGTGGTCCGGCACCCGCGAGGCAGCGGCAATCATCGTCGCGATGTCAGCGTCGCTGGGCGCCGGTTCCTTCAACTCCGGGATCGGTGCGGAATTTCGGGTCAGCAGAAAGTCGATGATCGGCGATGCCATGGGCGCAAGTCTCCTGGAATTTGAGCTGAAGCGCACCATCGGGACATCGGGCGGCTCGGGCATTGGCGCGGCGCGCCGGACAAAGAGTTCTCTAGCAGAAGCTGATCGGACTCTTAAGCCTTGAAATTGCCACCGCCTTGGGCTTCAACGCAAGGCATGTTTGAGGGGACATTCCGTCTTTTCCTGATCTTGCTCGCTGCCGCACTGTTGATGGTGCCGGTTTCGCTTGCCGTCGCGCAGGATGTGGACGGCCTCGGCGATCTGAAGCTTCCCGGAATTTCGAGCTATGCACCTCCGAAAAGCGAGACATCGCTGGCATTGGGGAGCAGTGGGGCAATCACGCTGTCGGCGCAATTGACCGACAACGGCGCCGACATCACGCGCGGCATCGTCTGGCGCGTCTTCAAGCCTGAGCCCACCGGCGACGGCAAGCTGCCGATGGTCGCTTCCGCCCATGGCGGCAGCGCGGTATTCCAGCTCGAGCCCGGCAGCTATCTGGTTCATGCCTCCTATGGCCGGGCCGGCGCCACCAAGCGCATCACCGTCGGCAAAGACGCCAAGCGCGAAAGCCTCGTGCTCGATGCCGGCGGACTCAAGCTCGATGCCGTGCTGTCGGGCGGGGTGCGCATACCGCCGAAGAAACTGCGCTTTTCGATCTATGAGGGCCAGGCCGAAGCCAATCACGATCGCGCCCTGATCATACCCAACGTCGAGCCGAACAGCGTCGTGCGGCTGAACGCGGGCGTCTACCACGTCGTCTCGATCTATGGCTCGGTGAATGCGGTCATCCGCTCCGACATCCGCGTCGAGGCCGGCAAGCTGACCGAAGCGGCCGTCGAGCATCGTGCGGCGGAGATGACCATGAAGCTAGTACGCGAGCCGGGTGGAGAGGCGATTGCCGACACCTCCTGGTCGTTGCTCAACGAATCCGGCGATCCCATCAAGGAAACCGTCGGCGCCTTTGCTTCGATGGTGCTTGCCGAGGGCGACTACACCATCATCGCCAAGAACCGCGACCGCATCTACCAGAAGGATTTTACGGTCGTGGCCGGGCAGAACCAGGAAATCGAGGTTCTCGCCACGGAAGCCTCGGCGATCGATCCCCAAGAAGGCGCGGACTGAACGGCCCGGACACTGCCGTCCAAGGTTAGGGTCCGCCGTATGATTTGCCGATCAGGCGGCTTTGCGCATGCGTCGTGTCAGGAACTGGCCGCGGCCGCGCGATTCGATCGGCGCCAGATCGAAAACGCCACGATAGAGGCGGTCGAGCAAAGTTTTGCGGTCGCGCAGCGGCTCCAGTTCGTCCCATCCCAGCACGTCGCCGACGCGCACGTCGATTGATTTGCCGGACAGCCGCGCGAATTCGTGGATGAGCAGCGAAGTACGTAGCGTCAGCGAAGCCCTGCCGACGAACTTCGCCACGCGCCCGTCACGCTCAGCCATATTCATCGGTCCGCTGACCAGGTGAAACAGCCGGCCGTTCTGACCGGAAAAGTGCATTGGGATAACCGACGCCTTGGCATCTTGGACGAGACGGGCCGGAAACATTTTCCATGGCAGATCGCGCGCCCGGCCAAAACCTTTCGGCGCGGTGGCGACGCCGCCCGCGGGGAAGACGACGATGATGACGCCCTCCTTCAGCAGCCGCACCGCCTCATGGCGGACCGCCATGTTGTTCCTGAGCGCGTCCTTGGTCTCGGAAAAGTCGATCGGCAGCGAATAGGGCTCCATCTCGCGGATCTTGAGCAGATCCTTGTGGATCATGACACGGAACGGGCGCTGAAGCTGCTCGGCCAGCGAGAGCACCGCAATGCCATCGCCGATGCCGAACGGATGATTGGCGACGATCACCAACGGCGTGCCGGGCAGGTTTGCCGGCGGCCATTGGCCGGCGGTTCGGACCAGGACGTCGATCAGTTCCAGCATGCGGCTGAACACGCGCTCGTCGGTCGGCACCACATGACGGCGCCAAAAATCATAGAGCGCCGCGAAACGGTCGCGGCCGGACAGGCCTTCGATGGAATGGATGAACCAGCGCGTCAATGCCGGCTGATGCGGACTGGCATAAGAAAGCTCGGGAAACGGTCTTTCGCGCATCTTCAGCTTGAGCATGAGTGCTCGTTACAAGGCTGGCGTGACAAGCATGTGAAATGGCGGGCATGTGAAAATGGCGGGGGATCGCCCAACCGCCATGAAGCCATCATTGCCACGACGACTGATCGCGCGGCAACCGACCATCTGGATCATGCACATCTACCTTGTCGTCGGCCGTCAGATTGGCGCTGAATATGACGAGATTGGTGCCTCCCGCATGCTGAAGCGAAGGAAAAAGCAGGCCGCGGCAACCGGCCGTGATCAGTATGTCGGAGAGTTTCCACGATGGCGGCGTCTTCTTGTCGATACGCGCGATAAGACGCCATTTACAATCCCATTCCGCCCATTCGGGACCCCAGATGAGGGGATCATACCCCGTCGACAAATCTACAACCTGATCCAACGTGACCTTGTAGGCCGCTAGTGTCGCTGGCGGAGTAATTGAAGCTCCCTGGCGATATTCATCGAGAGCCGTCTGCGGCGCGCGCGAGAGATAAAGCGCTTCGATCCCGGGTCGATTGAACCTACCTCCGTCAATCGCCGCACCGGCGCCGCTTACCGGAACATATGCCCATCTCGGCGTCAGGTAGCGATGGAAGACCTCGTCCGGCCCAATGCGGACGAGATTCATCCGCGCGCGCCGTTTTCCAAGTCGCGGAGATAGCTCAACACTGCTTCAAAATGCCCTTCGGCCACCAATTCGGCTGCGGTCTTGTGATCGTATTCGGCGATCGGCTCGTTTCGATACCAGTAAATTGCTTTGCTAATATCTCCGGTGAGCGTCGCCGCGGCCGTGATCGCCTTGATCATTTCGCGCATCCGGCTTTGCAGTCGCTCAGAGGCCGGATTGCGAAGCGTGTTTCGGTGAACACCCGTCAGATCGGCCAGGTTCGTCACCTGGACACCAAGCGCTTTTGAAAAGCGTTTTGGTGAAATGTAAGGTGTGCGAGGTTCCTGAAGGCTCTCCACGAAGCCCGACACCATGGCGGCCTGCGTATTCTGAGCGATTGTCATCGGTCTTCTCCGGCGCTTGTGATGACACTTGTCTGCACAATATGTGCACATCTCTTTGCATATCAAGTGCCGATTGCCTCGGTCAGCGCTCAGATCAAAGAAAGTAGCCATCAACGGCGACGGAATTCTCGCCTTCTCGAAATGCCAAATACGAAGCGTCTGCTACGTCAACCCTGTCGGCGTGAGCTTCGCCAGCTCACTACCGACAGGGATGCGCCATTAGAGCCAGGTCTAGGCCGCTCGTTTGCGCTTGCGGTCGGGCGTCACCGCCTCTTCGGCAAGCATTGCCACCGCCTGCCCAAGGCCAAGCGATTCCTGGTCGCGCGAGCCGAGCCGGCGGATGTTGACCGTCTCCTCCTCCGCCTCGCGCTTGCCGCAGACGAGGATAACCGGAACCTTGGCCAGGCTGTGCTCGCGGACCTTGTAGTTGATCTTCTCGTTGCGAAGATCGGCTTCCGCCAACAGTCCGGCCGCCTTCAGCTGCGCGACGACCTTTTGCGCGTAATCGTCGGCATCTGAGGTGATCGTCGCCACCACCACCTGCAGCGGCGCGAACCACAGCGGGAAATGACCCGAATAATTCTCGATCAGGATGCCGAGGAAGCGCTCCATCGAGCCGCAGATGGCGCGATGCACCATCACCGGCTGCTTCTTTTCCGAATCGGAGCCTATGTAGAAGGCGCCGAACCGTTCCGGCAGGTTGAAATCAACCTGCGTGGTGCCGCATTGCCAGTCGCGGCCAATGGCGTCCTTCAGCACATATTCGAACTTCGGCCCGTAGAACGTGCCCTCGCCCGGATTGACGCCCGTCTTGATCCGGTTGCCCGACCGCGCCGCGATCTTGTCGAGCACGTCCTGCAGCACGCCCTCGGCATGATCCCACATCGCGTCGGTGCCGACCCGTTTTTCGGGGCGGGTCGCCAGCTTGACGGTGATTTCGTCGAAGCCGAAATCGGCATAGGTCGACAGGATCAGGTCGTTGATCTTGATGCACTCGTCGGCGAGCTGTTCCTCGGTGCAGAAGATGTGGGCATCGTCCTGGGTAAAGCCGCGCACGCGCATCAGCCCGTGCAGCGCGCCGGACGGCTCATAGCGATGCACATTGCCGAATTCCGCAAGTTTTACCGGCAGATCGCGGTAGGACTTCAGCCCGTGCTTGAAGATTTGGACGTGGCCGGGGCAGTTCATCGGCTTCAGCGCAAACACCCGGTCGTCGTCGGTGTCGTCGCCGGCAACCGTCACCTTGAACATATTGTCCCGGTACCAGCCCCAGTGGCCCGACGTCTCCCACAGGCTCTTGTCGAGCACCTGCGGCGCGTTGACCTCCTGATAGCCCTGCTCGTCGAGGCGGCGGCGCATGTAGTTGACCAGGTTCTGGAACATCCTCCAGCCCTTGGCGTGCCAGAAGACGACGCCCGGCCCCTCTTCCTGGAAATGGAACAGGTCCATCTCGCGGCCGAGCTTCCGGTGATCGCGCTTTTCGGCTTCCTCCAGCATGATCTGATAGGCGTCGAGCTGCGCCTGATCGGCCCAGGCCGTGCCGTAGATGCGCGTCAGCATCGGGTTGTTGCTATCGCCGCGCCAGTACGCGCCGGCCACCTTCATCAGCTTGAAGGCGTTGCCGATCTGGCCGGTCGAGGCCATATGCGGGCCGCGGCAAAGGTCGAACCAGTCGCCCTGCGCATAGATCTTGAGATCCTGATCTTCGGAAATGGCGTCGATCAGCTCGAGCTTGTAGCGCTCGCCCTTGTCGGCAAAGATTTTTTTCGCCTTCTCGCGCGACCACACCTCTTTGGTGAACGGCTTGTTGCGCGCGATGATCTCGCGCATCTTCTTCTCGATCACCGGGAAATCGTCGGGCGTGAACGGCTCGTTGCGGGCAAAGTCGTAGTAGAACCCGTTCTCGATCACCGGACCGATGGTCACCTGCGTACCCGGCCACAATTCCTGCACGGCCTCGGCCAGCACGTGTGCTGCGTCGTGGCGGATAAGCTCCAGCGCGCGCGGGTCTTCGCGGGTGATGATCTCGATCTTGCCGGACTTGCCGAGCGGATCGGAAAGATCGCGCACGACGCCATCGATCGCGTAGGCAACGGCCTTCTTGGCCAGCGACTTCGAGATCGATTCCGCCAGGCCGGCGCCGGTCATCGCGGCTTCATAATCGCGGACGGAGCCATCGGGAAATGTCAGGGAAACGGAATTCAGCATAGAGTTCTCCTATCCAGTCCCGCAAACGAGCGCGGGTGGTGAAATGCATGTCGCCCAAAAGTGCGTAGCGGTTTTGGGGCGACCACATGCATAAAAGTAAAAGCCGGATGCGTCCGGCGGCAGTCTTTTATGGGCAGATTCCCGCGTCGTAAAGGCGGGTGGTGGATCACTTAGTCTTGTTTGATGAGATTCGGCAGGTCTTTCAGGAACATCGCACGCGTCTGAGGGCCCTTGGGCGTGTCCGATCGTTTCGTGTCGACCACAAGGCGGGCAAAGACGATCTTGCGGCCATCCTTTTGCGCCCAGCCGACAAACCAGCCAAGCGAGCGGTCATCCCTCACCTTGTCGGCGTCGTTGCGAAGCCTTGTGCTCCCGGTCTTGCCCTGCACCGTCCAGCCACCTGCCTGGAAGGTCGGCAAGATCGCCTTGGTCATCGCGAAGGCCTTGTCCGAAACCGGCAGGTTGCGGTCAAGCAGCCGACGCAGGAAATTCACCTGTTCGACCGGCGAAATCTTGAGGGAAGAATTCACCCAGGACCGGGTGAGGCTATCATTCTTGCCGGCGTTGCCAGAAACATCCGTGTTGCCGTAGTCGAATTTCGACACGTAGCCGGCAAAGCGCTCGCTGCCGAGCCGGCGGGTGATTTCCCGCGAAAACCACAGCACCGAGTCCTTCTCCCAGATCGTCGGGTCGACGGTTTTCTGGTCCCGCTTCACCGCATTGAACTCCGGCTTGTAGTCCCATGCCGGCGTGTGCTCGTCGATTAGGATTCCCGCATCATAGCCGATCAGCGACAATGGGACCTTGAAAGTCGAGGCGGGACTGAAGCGCTGATCGCAAACCCCTTGCCGATACAGCGTTTCGCCGCTTGCAGCATCCAGGATCAGCGTGCATTCAACGTCGTTCTGCGGCTCGGATTGAGCGCGGATCGGAAAGCCCAAAAACCAGGCCAGAAGATAGAGAACCAAGGCGAAGACGAATGGACGGCGGTCTATCTGGCGCATTTGGCAATCTCTCCTGAGGCAGATCAGGAGCGGCTTAGCGAGGCGTCTTGTCTCGATTTTGTCTTAAATGCGCAAGATGCGGTCAAGCTTAGCAAATCGTAAAGATCTGCCCGATTGCCCACGCCCCTACCGCCATCAGTCTTCCGGGTCACGCTTTTTTCCGATCCGCCAATACCGCCAGGGCGTGAACCAGACATAACGGCCTTCCAGCACTTCCGGCACCCGGTCGATACCATGCGTGCCGAACGGTCCGCAGCGCAGCACCCTGAAAAGCCCCATCCAGCCACCCGCCCACAGGCCGTGGCGGGCGATCGCTTCATGCGCGTATTCGGAGCAGGTTGGCAGGTGCCGGCACGAATTGCCGACAAAACCGGACAGCGTCAGTTGGTAAAAGCGCACGAGCGATGTGCCCAGCAGGCGGCCGGGCGTCTTGCGCCACGGGCCGGGCCAGTTGCGCCCGCGCTGGAGCGACCTGGCGACATGCGCATGCCCATGTTGGTCGCGCACCGCATTCTCCGCATCGCGTTTCCTTGCACGATAGATGTGGACTTCGACCCGAGAACGCAATCCCCTTCTGATCACCGCCCTGTTGTCCGCCTCAGGCGCTTGGACGGCGGGCGGGATACCGATCGGCCAAGATATGCAGCGAGCAGCCGCGCTCTCTTCGCAACGTCCGGCATATGGCGGCCTCGCGCCACGCGCTTGAAATGTCGCGACCCGGATGACATCGCCAAAAATGCTCAGAAACTGGATCATGGCCGCATCTCCTTTGAGTGTTGATTTGACCCCTGCTGGCCTTCATCCTCAAACGAGTATAGTTTCCACTTCGGATAACTTGAGATTATGCAAATGAAGCGCGGGCGCCTTCCCCTGACAGCATTGAGGAGTTTCGAAGCCGCCGGCAGGCAGCTGAGCTTCAGCCGGGCGGCCGACGAACTCTTTGTATCCCAAGCGGCGATCAGCCGTCAGATCCGCGAACTCGAGCTGTTCCTGCGCCAGCCCTTGTTCGTGCGCCACCATCGCCGCGTCGAGCTTACCGACACCGGCCGGCGCTTGCTCGATCAACTCGTCAGAAGTTTCGACGCAATCGATGGGCTGCTTTCGGAAATGATGGCGACGCCGGCCCAATCCGTGGTCTGCGTCAGCGTCGAGCCTTCGCTTGCCGCATCCTGGCTTGTGCCGCGGCTCAATCGATTTCGCGAGCTGCGGCCGGATATCGACATTTCCCTCGACGTCGACCCGCGCCTGATCGAGTTCCGCAGCGATCAGGCCGAACTCGCTCTGCGCTTCAGCGCCCACAGCACGTCATGGCCGCGCAGCGAGGCGGAATGCCTTGCTTCGGTCATCTATTCGCCTGTGCTGTCGCCGGCTCTTTCCGCGGCCGGTCCGGCACTGGAAAGCCCGGCCGACCTGCGGCGCTACACCTTGCTGCATGAAGAAAATCGGCAGAGCTGGGCTCGCTGGTTCGAGGCAGCAGGCGTAGCCGCGGATGAGATGCCGGAGCGTGGCCCGTTGCTGGCGGACGCGTCGCTGTCGAAGCAGGCCGCCTTGCTGGGGCACGGCGTTGCGCTGGCTGACCTTCTGCTAGCCAAGGAGGAACTGGCGACCGGTGCGTTGATCAAGCCATTCGGCACCGACATAGTTTGCGGCGCCTATTGGCTGGTTGCCAGGAGCCTGCGCAACCTATCCGAACCGGCTGCGGCGTTCGCCGAATGGGTCCGGGTCGAATTTGCCGAAAGCAGGCGTTCTCTGGAGGGTATTTAGGCTGCCTGTTCGGCGCGCTTCTTCTCGATCTGGCCGATCGCGTCGACCACGGCATCGAAGGTAAGCATGGTCGAGGCATGGCGGGCCTTATAGTCGCGCACCGGTTCGAGATATCTCAGGTCGGCGAAGCGGCCTTCGGGCGGCGCGCCGTTTTCCTTCAGCATCTTCAGCATCGTCTCGCGAACGCTGCGCAATTCATCCGCGCTGGCGCCGACGACATGCTGCGCCATGATCGAGGACGACGCCTGGCCAAGCGCGCAGGCTTTGACGTCATGGGCGAAATCGGTGACAACGCCGTCATCCATCTTCAGATCGACGGTCACGGTCGAGCCGCACAGCTTGGAATGCGCGCGCGCAGTTGCATCGGGACGGTCGAGCCGGCCGATCCGCGCGATATTCCCGGCAAATCCCAGAATTTTCGCATTGTAGACGTCGTCGATCATATTTTTCCAATCCGTCGCCGCCAAGCGAACAGCGATTGCCGCTGGCGGTCTTCCTTTCGCTCGGCACGATCATATATAATGCTGGTAGTCGGGTATGGACAAGGTAACCAAACGACCTCGTCCTTGCTCAAATCAAGTTCACGCCGCTTACGGGCTGGAAACAGGGCACGTTTCTAACACCCGAAAGGTCGTGGTCCGTTCAACTCGTTCCTCCTGAGAGGGGAACTACGGGAGACGCCTTTATGGATGCCGTCATCAAGAAATTCATGCCCCCCTCCGCCTATCTGGAAAAGCCGGTCACCGATCGGCCGAGCGAAGCCGAAGCCGAGGCCGCGGTTCGCACGCTGTTGCGCTGGACCGGCGACAATCCGGACCGGGAGGGCCTGGTCGACACGCCAAAGCGTGTGGTGAAGGCCTATCGCGAAATGTTCGGCGGCTACGACAAGTGCCCGGCCGAGGAACTCGGCCGCACCTTCGAGGAAGTCGCCGGCTATGACGACCTTGTCCTCGTCAAGGATATAACATTCCATTCGCATTGCGAGCACCACATGGTGCCGATCATCGGCAAGGCGCATGTCGGCTATTTGCCGGACGGCAAGGTTGTCGGCCTGTCCAAGATCGCGCGCGTCGTCGATATCTTCGCCCAGCGCCTGCAGACCCAGGAAGCGATGACCGCACAGATTGCCGGCGTCATCCAGGATGTGCTCAATCCGCGCGGCGTCGCCGTCATGCTCGAAGCCGAGCATATGTGCATGGCCATGCGCGGCATCCGCAAGGAGGGCTCCACGACGCTGACCTCGACCTTCACCGGTGTCTTCAAGGACACGCCCGAGGAACAGGTCCGTTTCGTCACCATGGTGCGTGGCGGCAGGGGCTGAAGACCCCCGCGGTCGCTAGCCATGATACCGAAAAGTGGGAACCGGTTCTCGGACAGGATCATGGCCAAACAACAAGACAGAGCCTCGCCCATTCCGATCCTATCGGAATGGGCGAGGCTCTGAACAAGGACCGGCGATGTCGGCAGTGGAATTTCCGAAAGCTCCATCAGACAAGAAGGCACTGGAAGAAAGCACGGTCTTTTCGCCGCGCTTCGATGCCAGCGGCCTCGTCACCGTCGTCGTTACGGATGCCGAAGACGGAATGCTGCTGATGGTCGCGCATATGAACACCGAAGCGCTGGCGCTGACGCTGGAAACCGGCATCGCTCATTACTGGTCGCGCTCGCGCAGCGCTCTGTGGAAGAAGGGCGAAACGTCCGGGAACGTCCAGACCGTCGTCGAGATGCTCACGGATTGTGACCAGGATGCCATATGGTTGCGCGTCAAAGTGATGGGCCACGACGCAACCTGCCACACCGGCCGGCGTTCTTGCTTCTATCGGACGGTGGGACTGATCGACGGCAAGGGGACGCTTGCCAGCGACGGCAGCAAGCCGCTGTTCGATGCGGAAGAAATGTATCGAAAGCCCCGTGAACCATCCAAATGAACCATTCGCCGGCCTGCAACCACGTATATTCATGATTTCGATACTGCCAGCCTCTATGTTGGCAGTCGGACAAGGGAGATTGTGATGCTCGAATGGGCGTCATCGCGCAACCGACTGGACGTTCGAGAGGCCAATGGCCTGTCATCGTCCGCCGGCGCATCCGAAACGAGCCCCGCCAAGAAAACAGGCATTTCGCTGGCATTGGGCGGCGGCTGCGCGCGCGGCTGGGCTCATATCGGCGTGCTGCGCGCGCTTGACGAAGCCGGCATCGAAGTGTCGATGATCGCCGGCACCTCGATCGGCGCGCTGGTCGGCGGCTGCTATCTTGCCGGCAAGCTGGATGAGCTGGAAGAATTCGCCAGAAGCCTGACCAAGCGGCGCATTTTTGGTCTTCTCGATCTCAATCTGCGCGGCAGCGGCCTGTTCGGCGGCATGAAGCTCGACGCACGGCTGCGCGAGCATATGGCCGGCATCCGGTTCGAGGATCTGCCCAAGCCTTTCGTCTGCGTCACCTCGGAGATCCGCACCGGCCATGAAATCTGGCTGTCGGGCGGCTCGCTGATCACCGCCATGCGCGCCTCATATGCACTGCCCGGTGTGTTCGAACCGGTCACTTGCAATGGCCGCGTGCTGGTCGACGGCGCGCTGGTCAATCCAGTGCCGGTCTCGGTCTGCCGCGCCTACGAGCAGCCGCTCGTGGTCGCGGTGAACCTTCACTACGATCTGTTCGGCCGCGCCGCCGTCATCAAGCACAGCGCCGGCGAACTGGTCGTCGAAAAGGATGCGCCAAGGCCCGGCCTGTTTGACGCAGGGCACCAGTACCAAACACGGCTCGGCATCACCGGCGTCATGGTCGAGGCCTTCAACATCATCCAGGACCGCATTTCGCGTGCGCGACTTGCCGGCGACCCGCCCGATATGTCGCTGCAGCCTAAGCTCAGCCATATCGGCCTGACCGAATTCCACCGCGCCGACGAGGCGATCCGCATCGGCTATCAGGTTA
This sequence comes from Mesorhizobium mediterraneum, assembly GCF_002284565.1. Lineage (GTDB taxonomy): Bacteria > Pseudomonadota > Alphaproteobacteria > Rhizobiales > Rhizobiaceae > Mesorhizobium > Mesorhizobium mediterraneum. Next base: position 362,372 of record NZ_NPKI01000017.1, read on the forward strand.
CGATGGCACAGATCAGCGAGTTGACCCGGCTACAGACGGTTCTGGCCTAGCTCGTCGGCATAGGTGTTTGGCAGGTTGCAGGCTGTTGGCAGGCAGGATTTTCGCCGTTCGTCTGGGTCGACTATCGCCGACATTGGAGATTGGCCGAAGCCTTCCCAACTTCGTCATCCCAGGGCGAAGCAGGAGCGAAGCTCCGTCGCGGAGACCCTGGGATCCATGCCGTAACGCTAGTCAAAGAGTACAGCGGAGCAGAATTCTGCGCAGTGGCGGCGTTCCAATGTCATGGCATGGATCCTGGGGTCTGCGCCGCGTCGCTTCGCTCCTTGCTCCGCCCCAGGATGACGAAGCGATGGGCGTTTCGGCTAATCTCCAAGGCATGCGATCGCCAATACAAGCACGTCCGGCCTGTCAAAACTTCTGCGCTAAGGACCTAAGTCGGCTCACAACGCTCAGGCGCGTGCCGCATCGACGATGCGGAACTGCACCGTGCGGTTGCCGTTCCAGTGATTGCCCGACAGCGAACCGGCGACATGCACCGGCTTGCCCCTGTTCTTGAACAAGAATTCGCCGAGCGCCGTATCGACGGCGCGAAAGGCGATCGCCTGGATGCGGCCGCCGCTTTCCGACTGCAACTCGGCGCGGATGTGATTGGTGCCGACCGGCCTTGCATCGGCAAGGCGATGGCGCGGCAGCGCGAAGATCGGCGCGACATGCCCGGCGCCGAACGGGCCGGCTTTCTCCAATGCATCGAGCAGGCCGAGCGTTGCACCCTCGGCGGCCAGCGCACCGTCGATCGCCAAGCTTTCCTCACCTTGCAGCCGGAACACGTCGGCCGCCGCTCGTTCCTCGAAGAAGGCCCGGAGCGCGCCAAGTTTCGCCCGCTCCACCGTGATGCCGGCCGCCATGCCATGGCCGCCGCCTTTGACGATCAGCCCGGCAATGGCCGCCTCGCGCACCAACCGGCCAAGGTCGAAACCCGACACCGAACGGCCTGAACCCGTGCCGACGCCGTTGGCGTTGAAGGCGATGGCGAAGGCGGGCCGGCGCGCATGGTCCTTGAGCCGCGAGGCCAGCAGGCCGACGATGCCCGGATGCCAATTGGAGCTGGCGGTGACGACGATGGCCGGCCCATTGCCGCCGGCAAGCTCGGCATCGGCCTCCACGCGTGCCGCGGCCAGCATTTCCAGCTCCATCTGCTGCCGTTCCTGATTGAGCCGGTCCAGCGTCTCCGCAATGGTGCGGGCCTCGACGGGATCGTCGGTGGCGAGCAGGCGGCTGCCGAGCGCTGCATCGCCGATGCGCCCGCCGGCATTGATGCGCGGGCCGATCAGATAGGCCAGATGGAAGGTGCTGACCGGCTCGCCGATGCGCGAGACCCGCGCCAGCGCCGCCAGTCCTTCGTTCCTCTGCTGGCGCGCCATCTGCAGCCCTTTGACCACGAAAGCGCGGTTGACGCCGGTCAGCGGCACCACGTCGCAAACGGTCGCCAGCGCCACGAGGTCGAGCAAGCCAAGCAGATCCGGCGGTGCGGCATCCGGCAGCCGGTCGCGCAGGATCTTCGCCGTCTGCACCAGAGCCAGGAAGACGACGCCGGCGGCACAAAGATGGCCCTGCCCCGAAAGGTCGTCCTCGCGATTGGGATTGACAACCGCTACCGCCGCCGGCAACGGGCCGCCTAGCTGGTGATGGTCGAGCACCACGACATCGGCGCCGGCAGCCTTCGCCGCGTCGATGGAAACGGCGCTATTGGTGCCGCAATCGACGGTGACGATCAGCGTCGCGCCGCGCGAGACGAGCTCGCGCATGGCTTCCGGATTGGGGCCGTACCCCTCGAAGATGCGGTCCGGGATGTAGATCTCCGATGGCACCGAGAAATGTGTGAGAAACCGCTTGAGCAGCGCCGAGGAGGCCGCGCCATCGACATCGTAATCGCCGAAGATCGCCACCCTTTCCCTTGCAACGATTGCCGCGGCGATCCGGGCGGCGGCCTTGTCCATGTCGGTCAGCGACGCCGGGTTCGGCAAAAGGTCGCGGATGGTCGGATCAAGGAACCGCTCGGTCTGCTCGGCGGTCACGCCGCGTCCGGCAAGGACGCGCGCGACGATGTCCGGCACGCCATAGCCTTGCGCTATGGCAAGCGCGGTCATGTCCTGCCGCTCGGTCAGCCGGTGTTCCCAGGAAACACCAGTGGCCGACTGCCTTACATCGAGGAAGATACGGTTTTCGCCCGTCATGCGACGCGCCGTCTGCGGATTGTCATTTCTCACAATATGCGACGGCTAGCCGAGTCGGGAATCAAAACTTTTCCAGATCCTGGTGCCTTGCTTTGATCTCGCGCACGGTTCGTGACGACGAGCGCAGCACGATCGTATGCGTGGTGATGGAATTGCGGCCGAACTTGACGCCGGCCAGCATGTTGCCGTCGGTCACGCCGGTTGCGGCGAACAGCACATCGCCGCGCGCCATGTCTTGTGTGCGATAAACCCGCTTCGGGTCGGAAATGCCCATCTTGGCCGCGCGCTCCACCTTTTGCGGCGTGTCGAGGATCAGCCTTCCCAGAATCTGGCCGCCGGTGCAGCGCAACGCTGCCGCTGCCAGAACGTCCTCCGGCGCGCCGCCGGTGCCGAGATAGATGTCGATGCCGGTTTCATCCGGATCGGTGGTATGGATGACGCCGGCGACGTCACCATCGCCGATCAGCCGGATCGCAGCGCCCGTGGCGCGCACCGCTTCGATCAGCGCGCCATGGCGCGGCCGGTCGAGGATGCAGGCGGTGATCTCCGACACCGCCACGCCCTTGGCCCTGGCCAGGCTCGCGATGTTTTCGGCCGGCGAGGCATCGATGTCGATGACACCGTTCGCATATCCCGGGCCAACGGCGATCTTGTCCATATAGACGTCGGGCGCGAACAGGAGGCTGCCCTTTTCCGCAATGGCAATGACGGCCAGCGCATTGGGCAGGTTCTTGGCGCAGATCGTCGTGCCTTCGAGCGGATCGAGGGCGATATCGACCGCCGGGCCTTTGCCGGAGCCGACCTCTTCGCCGATGTAGAGCATCGGGGCCTCGTCGCGCTCGCCCTCGCCGATCACCACGGTGCCGTTGATGGCGAGACGGTTGAGTTCCTCGCGCATCGCGTCGACTGCGGCCTGGTCGGCGGCCTTTTCGTCGCCGCGTCCGCGCAGCCTGGCCGCCGCAACCGCGGCGCGTTCGGTGACACGCACCAGTTCCATGGTGAGTATCCGGTCAAGGCCGGCGACGATGTTCTGGGCAACATTCATCGGTGGACAATCCTCGTTGGTACATTGCCTCCCGCCAGAGGCGCGCTGGTTGTGTCAAAGCTCCATGACAACAGCAAGACCTGAGCGGGTCTTTATTGAAAACACAACGATATCAATCGATTGAAAGGAAAGCGTAAATCTCTACTCTGCCCGCTCGATGCGAATGACTTGAGGCTTGTCGGTCAGATGGTCGTCCTTGGTTATGCCTTCGACGGCCTTGCGCACCGCAGCTTCTGTCGTCTCGTGGGTGACGAGGATGACCGTCTTCTGCAAGGCAGTATCCGGTCCAGCGGCGTGCTGCACGATCGATTCCAGCGAAATGTCGTTGTCGGCCATCCGCTTGGCGATGGCGGCAAAGACGCCGATGCGGTCATGCACCGTCAGCCGGATGAAATAGCCGCCTGCGTGGCTGCGCATCTGCGCCTTCTTGTAAGGTCTCAATTCCTTCGCGGGCAGGCCGAAAACCGGACCGTGCTGGAAACCGGGCCGGCTCTTGGCGATGTCGGCGATGTCGCCAACCACTGCCGATGCGGTGGCGTTGCCGCCGGCACCAGGACCGGAGAGCAAAAGCTCGCCAAGGATGTCGGTTTCGATGGCCACCGCATTGGTGACGCCGTGCACCTGCGCGATGACCGAGGCTGTCGGCACCATGGTCGGGTGCACGCGCTGTTCGATACCGCTTTCCGTGCGTTGGGCAACGCCGAGCAGTTTTATCCGGTAGCCGAGATCGCCTGCCGCGCGGATGTCGGCCTGGCTGATGTTGGAAATGCCTTCCATGTAGATGTCGTTGGCGGCAATCCTCGTGCCGAAGGCAAGGCTGGTCAGGATCGACAGCTTGTGCGCGGTGTCGTGGCCCTCGATGTCGAAGGTCGGGTCGGCCTCGGCATAGCCCAGCCGCTGCGCGTCCTTCAGGCAGGCGTCGAACGACAGGCCCTCGGCTTCCATGCGGGTCAGGATATAGTTGCAGGTGCCGTTGAGGATGCCGAAGACACGGGTTACCGAATTGCCGGCCATCGCCTCGCGCATCGTCTTGATGACTGGAATGCCGCCCGCCACCGCCGCCTCGTAATTGAGCAGCACGCCCTTCTTCTCAGCGATCTCGGCCAGCGCCACGCCATGCTTGGCGAGCAGCGCCTTATTGGCGGTGACGACGTGGCGGCCGGCTTCAAGCGCCGCTTTCACGGAAGAGCGCGACGGCCCCTCGTCGCCGCCGATCAGCTCGACGAAGACATCGATGTCGGCGGTCTGCGCCATTCCTACCGGATCGTCGAACCACTTGGCCGCGCCAAGATCGACGCCGCGGTCGCGTTTGCGATCGCGGGCCGAAACGGCTGCCACAACGACCTCGCGGCCGCATTGCCGCGTCAGTTCCGCCGCCTTGTCGCGCAGCACACGCGCCACCGACGCGCCGACGGTGCCGAGACCGGCAATTCCAACACGCAACGCTTCAGCCATGTCCGGCGACGCCCCTCAAGGATTTGGTCGATGTGATATCGGGCAACTCAACGATGCGCGGCGAGCGGCACCACATTGTTGGGCTGCTTGGCGCTGGACGCCAGGAAACGCTTGATGTTGCGCGCCGCCTGCCGGATCCGGTGCTCGTTCTCGACCAGCGCGATGCGCACATGGTCGTCGCCGTGCTCGCCGAAGCCGACGCCCGGCGCCACCGCCACGTCGGCGTGCTCGATCAGAAGCTTGGAGAACTCGAGCGAGCCGAGATGCTTGAACGGCTCCGGTATCGGCGCCCAGGCAAACATCGACGCCGCCGGCGCGGGAACAGTCCAGCCGGCGCGGCTGAAGGCGTCGACCATGACGTCGCGGCGCTTGTGGTAGATATCGCGCACTTCGGCGATATCGGCGCCGTCGCCGTTGAGCGCGTGCGCGGCCGCCACCTGGATCGGCGTGAAGGCGCCATAGTCGAGGTAGGACTTGACCCTGGTCAGCGCCGAGATCAGCCGCTCGTTGCCCACGGCAAAACCCATGCGCCAGCCGGGCATGGAAAAGGTCTTCGACATCGAGGTGAACTCGACCGCCACGTCGATCGCACCCGGCACCTGCAGCACCGAGGGCGGCGGATTGCCGTCGAAATAGATTTCCGAATAGGCAAGGTCCGACAGGATGATGATGTCGTTCTTCTTGGCGAAGGCCACCACGTCCTTGTAGAAATCGAGCGAGGCGACCTGCGCCGTCGGGTTCGACGGGTAATTGAGGATCAACGCCAGCGGCTTCGGGATCGAATGGCGGATGCCGCGCTCCAGCGCCGGAATGAAGCCATCGTCCGGCTCCACTTGCAACGAGCGGATGACGCCGCCCGACATGATGAAACCGAAAGCGTGGATCGGATAGGTCGGGTTGGGGCACAGGATCACGTCGCCGGGCGCGGTGATCGCCTGCGCCATGTTGGCAAAACCTTCCTTCGAGCCCAGCGTCGCCACCACTTGCGTGTCCGGATCGAGCTTCACACCGAAACGGCGGGCATAGTAACTGGCCTGGGCGCGGCGCAGACCCGGAATGCCGCGCGATGACGAATAGCGATGCGTGCGCGGATCGCGCACGACCTCGCACAATTTGTCGACGATGGCCTTGGGCGTCGGCAGGTCCGGATTGCCCATGCCAAGGTCGATGATGTCGGCGCCGCGCGAGCGGGCACTGGCCTTCAGCCGGTTGACCTGCTCGAAGACATAGGGCGGAAGCCGGCGGACCTTGTGAAATTCTTCCATATCAATTCCAGAGGTGGGTCGATTCCAGGGGTGGTTTTCGGTCGCGCGATATAACCCTATTTGCAGGTAGGGTCGAGGGCGGGATCGCATTTGGCTTCGATCTGCTTCAGTGCATCGGCGCCGTGCTGCTTTGCCAGCGCGTTCAGCGTCGCCGGGTTCGTCACCCTGACAGCGCCGCCTTTCGAGCCTTGGGTCTGCTCGTCGGCCTTCAACTGGGCGAGCTTGGCGTTCTTTTCCGCGTCGGTGAACTGCTGCGCCGCCACCTTCGGCGGAATATTCAGATTGGGATAGGTGCCGGTATCCTTCGGCCCGTCGGTAGCCGAGACCGGCGTGGCGCCCTCGATGTTGGTGCTCGAACAGCCTGCGATCGCCAGCAAAACGACCGCCGCGCCCATGCGGCAAAAACGACCAGTGCCAGAAAAACCGGTTTCGCCAATATTAATCGTCATATTGTTTCCTTAGGCAGCCGAGGCAGAGCGCGTTGGACCCTGTCGGATGTCCCATGATAATATGTCAAGAAAACGCTTCGGGAGGAACCCCGCCAACCATGTCCAAAACACCCGATTCGGGCAAAGCGGAAGATGACCGGCCTTCGACCGTCGAGCAATATCTGGTGAAGGACCCGGAACGCTTCGCCTTGAACATGGCGCGCATGATCGAGCAGGCCGGCAAGGCGGCTTCCGCATGGGCCGAGCCGCGGGAAAAAGGCGAGGTGCGCGACCATATCGCCGAGCCGGTCGTCGACATGGTGAAAACCTTCTCCAAGCTCAGCGAATACTGGCTTTCCGACCCGCAGCGCGCGCTGGAGGCGCAGACGCGGCTGTTCTCCGGCTATATGACCGTCTGGGCCAACTCCATCCAGCGCCTCAGCGCCGGCAGCGAAGATGCCGACGACGCGGTCAAGCCCGAGCGCGGCGACAAGCGTTTCCAAGACCCCGAATGGGGCCGCAACGCTTTCTTCGATTTTCTTAAGCAGGCTTATCTCGTCACCTCGCGCTGGGCGGCCGAGCTGGTCGAGCACGCCGATGGCCTGGACGAGCACACCCGCCACAAGGCCAGCTTCTACGTCAAGCAGGTGTCCAACGCCATTTCGCCGTCGAATTTCATCCTGACCAACCCGGAACTGTTTCGCGAGACCATCGCCTCGAATGGCGAAAACCTGGTGCGCGGCATGAGGATGCTGGCCGAGGACATTGCAGCCGGCAAGGGCGACCTGAAACTGAGGCAGGCCGATTATTCGCCCTTCGAGATCGGCAAGAACCTGGCCACGACACCCGGCAAGGTGGTGGGCCGCAGCGATGTCGCCGAGATCCTGCAATACGATCCGGCGACCGAGACCGTGCTGAAGCGGCCGTTGCTGATCTGCCCGCCATGGATCAACAAATTCTACATTCTCGATCTCAACCCGCAAAAATCCTTCATCCGCTGGGCGGTCGAGCAGGGCCACACCGTTTTCGTCATCTCCTGGATCAATCCGGACGAGCGGCACGGCACCAAGAGCTGGGAGGCCTATATCCGAGAGGGCCTGCAATACGGCCTGGACACGATCGAAAAGGCCACCGGTGAAAAGGACGTCAACGCCGTCGGCTACTGCGTCGGCGGCACGCTTATGGCGGCGGCCCTGGCGCTGATGGCGCAGGAAGGCGACCACCGCATCAAATCGGCCACCTTCTTCACCACCCAGGTCGATTTCACCTATGCCGGCGACCTGAAAGTGTTCGTCGACGAGGAGCAGGTCGCGGCCGTCGAAAAGGCGATGAACGAGAAAGGCTATCTCGACGGCACCAAGATGGCGACCGCCTTCAACATGCTGCGCTCAGGCGACCTGATCTGGCCCTATGTCGTCAACAACTACATGCGCGGCAAGGATCCGCTGCCCTTCGACCTGCTCTACTGGAACGCCGATTCGACCCGCATGGGCGCGGCCAACCATTCCTTCTACCTGCGCAATTGCTATCTCGAGAACAGACTTTCGCAAGGCATGATGGAGCTGGCGGGCCGCGTTGTATCGCTGAAGGACGTCACCATCCCGGTCTACAACCTCGCCTCGAAGGAAGATCACATCGCGCCGGCGCTTTCGGTTTTCCTCGGCTCGAAATATTTCGGCGGAGAGGTCGACTACGTCATGGCCGGCTCCGGCCACATCGCCGGCGTCGTCAATCCGCCGGCGGCGCAGAAGTACCACTACTGGACCGGCGGCAAGCCGGCGGGCGACTTCGACCAGTGGATCGCCAACGCCACCGACCATCCCGGCTCCTGGTGGCCGCACTGGCAACGCTGGATCGAGGCCAGGGACAATACCCGCGTGCCGGCCCGCAAACCCGGCAAGCGCATGAAAACTCTGGGCGATGCGCCAGGCACCTATGTCAAGGTGCGTGTGTAACCTTCTGTAATGTGTGGTGAGTTGACGCGCCGGTAAAAGAGGACGAAATGGTGTCGTCAACCCTTAACTAGCCCCGATTCCTCTCTAGCCGTCGAAATACTCTGGGGCTTGCGGATTTGACACAGGTCTCGTTTCCGTTCGGGGACAAGGAATTATTTCGGCGAGACGTTGCGACGCCGCGCCAATGCCGTACCGGCCGGACATCGAGGGGGAATTTTGTTTTGAAATCAGCAGGATCGCGCCTCGCGAAGGGAGAACGCCGCGCCATTGCCGCCGCGCTTTTCTCCGTGCTCCTGGCGTCCTGCACCTCAGCCGGCGACCCGTCTCTGTCGGTCGGCATGCCGGGGTACAACGCCTCCGCTACGGACATCGGCACCGCCCCCGGCACCCAACAGGTCGCCGCCGATTCGTCGTCGCAGATCACGACTTCACAGATGACGATGACCGCCGAGGGCGATGCAAGCCTTCCCGAGCAGGTCGCTTATGTGCCGATGGCGAAGCCGGGCACCCAGGAGGGCGCCAAGTCCGATGCCGGCTTCCCGGTCACGGCTCCTGCGGGTGCCGAAGCGACTGCGGGCCAGACGCCGCAGCCACAGGAACAGTCCGCGAAGACGGTTGAGCAGGCCGACGCTGCTGCGCAGAAGACACAAACAGCCGATGCCGGCACGAAGTCCAAGGCCGAGGCCTCCGCGCCGGCGGTGAGCAATCCGGTCTATGTGACCGCGGGAGAGCCGCAGCCGCAGGCCTATGCGCCGAAGAAAAAGGGGTTCCTCGCCTCTTTGTTCAGCGCCACGCCCGCCTCGGCGGCCCCGCAGGCCAACAACAGGTCGGGCGAGCAACCGGCGACCGCTCAGCCCAAAACGGAGGCGGCAAAACCGACCATCACTTTGGCCTCGGCCAAATCGGCTGAAAAGCCGGTGCAACTGGCCTCGATCGGCGATACCAGCCATTTCACCGACGACGCGCTGCCCGGCGTGCGCAAGACCGCACTCTTCGAGATCAAGCGCAAATCTGGCCTCGACGACGAGAGCGACGTCGATCTCAACGAGGATGAAGGCGGCGCCTATCAAGTGGCATCCGCTGCCGGCCTTGCCCGGCTGGCGCCCAACGGCCTTTTGAAGCAGACCGAGAATGTCGATGTTGCTTGCCTGAAGCCTTCGCTGGTCCGCGTGCTGAAGACGATCGAGGGTCACTACGGCAAGAAGATGATCGTCACCTCCGGCTACCGCGACCCGGCCCGCAACCGCCGCGCCAACGGCGCCAAGAATTCGCTGCACATGTATTGCGCCGCCGCCGACATCCAGGTTCCAGGCGTCTCGAAAGCGCAACTGGCTAGCTATATCCGCAACATGCCCGGGCGCGGCGGCGTCGGCACCTACTGCCATACCGAATCCGTTCACATCGACGTCGGCCCCGAGCGCGACTGGAACTGGCGCTGCCGCCGCCGGCGGTAAGCTGGTTCTCCCTCCCGTTTGTGTAGCATCCGCAGTGTGCCGTCCGAGGACGGCATGGGATGGCGCGTAGAGCCGGCTAAATCGCCGAAAAGGCGTGGTTTTGCGGCCACTGAAAAAAGTTGTCGCAGGCGGCGGCAGACGGGTTGCCGGTTTGGTGCAACGCAACTATAAGCGCTCACATCTGAGCGCGCCCATCGTCTAGCGGTCAGGACACCGCCCTTTCACGGCGGTAACAGGGGTTCGATTCCCCTTGGGCGTACCAGATAAATCAAGCACTTTAAGCCTCTTCGGCCCGATTTCATCGAATATCCACCGAATAAACCCCCGCGAATTTCAGCGAACAGATTCGGCGTGAGCCGGAATCCGCCTTGTTGCTTTCCAAGGGTTCCCTGCCACTATCGGCAGGTCCGCGCGACATGGCCGCGACATGGGAGGGGCACTCGAATGGCCGACTACCGGGAGATTTCGCAGGAGTATGCGAAGAGCGCTATCGGCGCAGCGATGTTGATCAATGCCGGCGCGTCGGTCGCCGTTCTAAGCCAAGTGGCCGAGCTCTATAAGCTTGACCTGCTGAGTTCCGTTGTCTGGTCAGTCATGGCTTGGACCGTCGGCGTGGTCCTGGCAGCCCTCGCCTGGCCGACCGCCTTTCTGTCTTCGAGATTTGTGGACAAAAGCGAGAGAGACCAAGGCATGGAGCGAGCTTACCTAGAGGTATCAAATCGGTGGATGGCCGTTGGCCTAATCTTGGTCTTTGCCTCTATTCTTTGCTTCGCACGAGGTGCGGCCTACATGGTGGCCCAATCTTCGTTTATATCGGAACATCCGCCGATTCCGGCCGCCTCGCCGTGAAAAAAGCCCGCGACCGTGAGGAAGCGCAAGCGCGCCGATGACAACCCGACCCGCCAACAGAAGATGGCCACAGGATATCGGTTTTTTCTTTTCGATAGCCTGCTTTTCGGCCGGCGTGGTGTGTACCTTTGTCCTCCGGAATCATGACGAGCCTTCTGACTCAAGCGTGGTTTGCACGATATTCCTGCTCATCATGGTGTTTTTTACCCGCTACGGTCGGGCCAAATTCGAGGACCATTTCAGGGGTTTCAAAGAGGCCGGCTGGACGGAGGAGATGATCATCCAGGTTGGGCGCGCTCAAGCAGCGATCGCTGGAATTGTTTCACTGGTCTGCTTGATGACCATAGTCAAAAATTACCTCGTTCAGTAAGGCTTCTTCGGCCCGGCCTCTCGGAACTCGAATGCTGCTGGACCCATGGCAATGGGTTTTCCGTAGAGATTGGAAAGAATTTCCTGCCTGGCACATATTTGAAAAGCCCGCCACCTGAGGCAGCGGGCATTCCGATCAGACTTCGCGGAATAATGGTGGACCTGAGACGTTGTCGATAGAGAACACCCTACCAAAGGAGGTTATCGATATGCGCCTTTTCGTCCTGTTTTCGGTATTACTTTTGACTGCCTGCATGACAGCACCACGCGGCGCGGCTCCACCCGCACCGCCAACCGCGTCTACATCGAGCGGGAGCAATAGTGGCAATGCCGGCGGTACTGGCGGTGGCGGCTACTAAAGACGCGAGCGACACTCAGTTTTGGAAATCGCAGAGAACGTTAATCGCGACGAACTGACCGCCCCAGCAAAAAAAGCCCGCCACCACCGGAGGCAGCGGGCTGTGGCCCTCATTTGAGCGTGATTAGATCCAGCGGTCCCGGCGCTGGCCGCCAGCCACAAGAACAAGGCCCAACAGCAAGCCTACAGCCGCGCCCAGCATGAAGGCTGACGATACCGTGCCAGGATTTTCTTGAACGACACCGGAAGCAGTAGACGCCCTATTGCGAAGTGCTTGCGTTGTCCGAGACACGCTATCGGCCGCGCCCTCATACCAACCAGTGGCTTCCTCGACCACCTCTTCAGCGCGCTCCGCGAGCGTCCGATTGATCTTGTTGATCTCGCGCTTCAGCTGCGCAACTTGCTTCTCCAAGGCTTCCTGAGCTTCGCGCTGCGTCTCCGTCGGTGTTGCGGCTTCGTTTGGGTCGTCGGCCATTGTGATCTCCCCTTTTGGTGGGGCTCAACGGACGCCGCGGCGTAAGGTTCCTCATCGAAAAAAACCCGCCACCGTGAGGCAGCGGGCTAAATCTTCTGCAAATTTGCGATAGATCAAATTATCTGGGGATCGTCCCATGTCGCATACCGCGGATGGCGCCGCGGTTCACCGAACACACGGCCAAGGATGCGGAAGCAGGATTTATCTCTGTTCATCATTCTGTATGAAGTCGCCCTCCCGCCTATAAGCAACTTCTCGTCCTCGCTCCCTTCGGTCGCAAAACGCCCGCCGCAATCCCGGCCGGCGTTGGGGGGTATACCATCTCATTGCATGAGGATTGCCGCCCGCCCACATCGCGACGACAATGCAGCCGAGAAAGCGAAACAGACGGCAGCGCGTAGGTCTTCCGCGATCACGGAAGTTACATGAGTCGCCAAGGTCGGTACTTTCCAACGGCGGACCCCAATCCGCCCGGCCGGCGCCCTACAGGCAATCTACCCCAACGCCCCCCACAGTGGCGCCGGCCACTTTCAGCCCCCTCGTTCGAAAGTTGGCTTCCAATCGCGATTGCGCGCCCGCTGCTGGCCTTCGTAATCAGGAATGCATGTGAAGAACACCTGCCGGCGGTCACGGCCGGCAGCCTTGCAATTTGACCAGACAAAGAGCCCGGCTAGGTCGTCATGCATCGAGCCCTGGTCACGGCCGAGCCTGTCAATCAGCGCCTGGATGTCGAAGCGCTATGATTAGCTCTCACTAATATGCTATACGCAAAATGGTGAGGGGCTAGTTCCATGAGACAGCTAGGACACATTGCATTGGCGTGGCTTGTATTGCCCGGCGATGCAGATGCCCATGATTGGTATACGGGCAAGACTGATCCCGTTCTTTACTATGACTGCTGCGGAAACAAGGATTGCCACCCGATCGATTCCAACGACGTCAGGATGACTAAAGACGGCTATTTCGTCAGGCTGCCGCGCCCCGCTTACTTGAATGAAACCCAGGAAGCGGAGTTGTTTATCCCCAGAGAGCGTGTCCAGACCTCGCCTGATGATCGATACCATATATGCGAACGACTAATGACGTTCTATCGAACGATCATTCCCCGTTTGGAGTTCGAGGCCTATCGCAGATTCAGATGGACGTGCTTCTTCGCACCCCGAGGGACAAGTTCAATCCCGCCGGATGAGATCTACTCCCGGCTTTTGGATTTCAAACTTACCCACGACCCATATTAGAGATGGCTTGAATTTTGTGCTAAGCAGGATCATGAATTCCGGCATTTGTCATCGTCCCAGAAATCCTGCAGCGAAGCGTGCCTTAGGTCTTCCTCGCCGCGCAAGTGCTTCACCCGGGCTTTGATCCCCGGCTTAACCCACTGTGTTGACGGCCGCTTTGGCATATCTTTGGGCGGTGGCCCGGCATGTTCCTGGACGCGCTGCCACAGCCGCTCCCGCATCTCGCGATTGACGCTGACAGAGGCGCTGCCGACATATTTCCGGGTGCCTGGCTCGGCCATCAGGGCGAATGCCGGCTTTCCAGCCTCACGCTCGACGCCGAGCAGCTCGAATTCCCCGACGGTGTAGCATTTTGTCATCAGCCAGTTGGTCGAAGGGCCGCTGCGATACTTGCTGTCTCGACGCTTGGACACCATTCCCTCAAGGCCGGCCTGGTCGATCAGGCGATAGATCGCATTGGCGTCGCCCGGAAGCGCCTGGCTGAACTGGATGTGGATGTTTGGCGGGATGATGCCGGCAAGGATGTCGCGGCGCTCCTGCAGCGCCATGTCGCGCAGGTCGTGCCCGTTGAGGTGCAGCAGATCAAAGGCAACAAAATAAAGATCGTGCTGGCGCCGCGTGATGGCCTTGCGCAAAGCTGCGAAATCCGACAGGCCGGCATCATTGAGCCCGATGATCTCACCGTCGATGATGGCGCTGTCCGCATCGAGCGACTTCGATGCGGCGGCCAGGTCGCGGTATTTCGCCGTCCAGTCCAAGCCACGGCGGGTGAAAATGCGCGTTCCGCTTTCGTCAACGATCATTTGCGACCGGTAGCCGTCGAACTTGAGCTCATGTAGCCACACGCCGCTTTCGGGAGGCTTCTCCACCAAAGTCGGCATTAGTGGCGGCACAAACATCAAACGCATGCATTGACTCGCAAAACTGCGATTCAATTAGCATGCGCTTAATTAGTTCCCATTTTAACGAATCGTTGACCGCGCTGTCCCAGAATAGGACGGCGCGGTCAAACCCAACCGGATTGCGCAGGCGGCTCCGGCAATTCAGCACCCCGCCTCACTGTCGGAGCCGCTTCCACACTCCTCTAAATACCAGCAACGGTTGAATCAACTGTTACCGCACGTGCTTTCCAATGCGCTTTCCCAGTCGTTAGACTTTGATGGAACAGGGCCTCGCCTTCACGGTTGACGCTGAGACAGTCCATCTCTGCGAGGAAGCAGAACGGCCAAGATAACATCTGCAATGCCCGGGCCGCCCTCAAACTGGTCCGTATGGCGATTGAACAGACCTGCCCCGCTGGCGTATTACCTAGCGAGGAGGCTGTCCTGCTGTTCTATCATCCCGAGCCGATCCACGAGGGCGAAGCGCTTGCCAAAGCCGTCATTGAGACGGGTCGAGAGACTAACCCGATGAATGCGCACATGATCGAGAAGACACCATGACTCATGAGTTGCAGAGAACTTGCCCGCGACGCCAGCATAACCTGTATTTCGCCGCAGGGTGTCCGGGAGTTGCTCGATGGCCGGCACGAGAGCGGCCCGGCCAATGTTCTTCGAGGTGAACAAAGGCCGGGCCTGATCTAGTTTCCTGTGCGTAGCTCCGTCAGGTCACAGCGAATGATGCTGCCATGGGAAATGGCTGGCGAGCTGCGTTTGAGCTGCGTCTCCCGTCCCGTCGCTGTCCAAAGAGAGCGACCCGGTTGAACTGTCGTAGCTGACATGGTCGGAACGATCATGCGCAGCCGTACCGGCAGACAGAGCGTCGGAAAGCCCTCCCGACTTGAGCCCGTCGAAGAAGGCCTGGTCGAAGTGAGGCTTGTCCTGCAGCTTGTCCTGGAGCTTTTCCTGAAGCCAGCTGAAGTCGAAGGCGTCGTGGCCACCGCGGCCGGACATGATCTCGGCGGCGCCGCCCTTGCTGGCGTTGGCGCCGACATTTTCATCGCCCTGGACGGTGTGGGCGAACCCGTTGCCGGCCGTTTTATCGTGTGGACCGGCGAGAGACTCCGAGCCGCTAGAAAGGGCGGCCAACACCCGGTCGACACTGCTGCCTGCCTTGTCGCCGGCGACATGGGAGGTGTCGCTGCCGTCATCGCCGGTGGTGACGTCCGAAGGGACAGCCGCAGTGGAGCTGCTGTCGCTCGTGGTGGTGTCGGAAGCGGCGGTCACAGTAGAGCTGTCGTCGCTGATGGTGGCGTCGGAAGCGGCGGCCGCAGTGGAGCTGTCGTCGCTGATGGTGGCGTCGGAAGTAGAGCTGCTGTCGCTGGTGTGGGAGTCAGAAGGGACAGCCGCAGTGGAGCTGCCGTCGCTCGTGGGGATGTCGGAAGCGGCGGCCACAGTAGAGCTGTCGTCGCTCGTGGTGGCGTCGGAAGCCGCGGCCGCAGTAGAGCTGTCGTCGCTGATGGTGGCGTCGGCAGGGGCAATCACGGTAGAGCTGTCGTCGGTCGTGGTGACGTCGGAAGCGGCGGTCCCAGCGGTGCTGAGATTGTGTTCCCGGAAAACGGCTTGCAGTTCCGGGGAGCTCTCAAGTGCGACGTCGCCTTCCTGCGAACCCCAGGCATAGGCAAAGTCGAATTCGGGCGACGGAACCAGTTCGTCCCAGTGGTCCATCATCGTCTGCAGCTGATCCGCCGTCGGCATGACGTATTTGCCGCCCGTGTTGGTCGTCCAATTGCCGCCGCCAAAGGTCTGATGGATCGGAACGATCTGGCTGGTCGGGATGCCCGACTCCACCGCTGCAGCCACGGTTCTGTCGATCATGTCGTAGTCGACCGTGTCTGTGCCCGTGCGCACCGGATAAGCGCTTATTCCAAACAGATCGATATGCGTGTTGTCATAGTTGTAGGTGTTGGAAAAATCCGGGTTTTCGGCAGACCCCATGTCCATCGCGGTGATGAAGGTCTTGGCTTCTGGCATACGAGAGTGGATCCAGTCGGATTCGGCTTTCAAGTCCTCAGCGTCTACCTGTGTGTGGTATTGGCCGGTGGGATCCGGCTCGTCGACGAGAAAAAACCCAAATACCTTCGGATTGCCAAGGAAGGGGGTGACTTTGTCGATAAAGGACTGGGTTACGCCCTCGCCCTCGTTGAGCCAGACCATAGCCTTCGTGCCATCCGGCAGCTCGTTGACCTGGTCAATGTATTGAACGTCAACCAGATTGAAACCGGCGCTTGCGACTTCTGTGGCGGACCCACCTGCTGCGAAATGAAGTGCCATTTATATTCCTTTTTTTCTTAGCGCCCCGCGGTGCCTGCCTACTAGACGGCGTATATTAGCGCCAAATCAAATACCCGCACCCCTCTGATAGAATTTTTGAGATTTTTGGTATTGCATCGAGTGTCGCAGCCCGGATTTCACCGCACAAAGTGCGCGCTCCTGCCAATGTCGATTTCGTGGAAACAATCCGTAGACAGTCTTGATAAACTATCAAAATATTCCTTTTTTGTTCCTAGGCGTACCGATCCGTTCGACGCGCTTGGTAACGCAAATATCAACATTTGTTGTTTCTGACTGCTGCAATCACTGTCTCCTGCTGACGCATCTGCTCGATTTTTGCGCTCTGGCGGGCAGTCACAACGAGGCGACGCTGGCCGCCTCATAGCCAGTTTGGACTATTTGTTTGAACAATCTTGCCCCGGGCGATCGCAGTTTGCGATGTCACGCTGGCGACGGTGCCCATTGCCGCGTTTGAGTTCGGGATAGGTTCGTTGTCTCCCCTGCCGCGGCAAGCCGCTCAAACGACTCGGCGCCGCCTCGTCACGGTGCCGGTTGGGGCCAGCGCTGTAACGCAGCACGGCCAACGTCCGTAAGCGCATACACCCCGCGCTCGGCCCTGGCGAACCAGCCATAGACATTGTGAAGCAGGATATTGGCGGCGCGCGGCGAAATGGTTTTCAGGTCGCGCGGGCGCTTCGGGCCGTCCACCATGGCAGCGGCGCAGGCCAGCGCATCCTGCCGGTAAGCGGTCATTATCGGCGTTCGCGAGCCGCCGCCGACGACAGGGTCGCCGCGCCGGCGCTGATGCTCGTCCACCAGGCGCGATCTTCGCCTCGGATCTCGCCGGGGCGGCAAGGCTGCCGGGCTGAGCAGCAATTCAACGTTGCCGGCGGAACCAACCCCCAGAAGGCCGAAACCGAGCCGCCGGCAGAGTGCGCGGAACCGGCGATCGTGCTCCCGGCCTTTGCCGCGGGCCGACATCCTCGCCGCGAGCCAGACCTCGTCGCACGACGCAGCACGATCGACACCTTGAAGTACGAGTTCGAGGTTGAATTGCAGTTTCAATTCACAGATGACGACCACGGGCGGTTCGCCGTCGCGCAGTCCCACGACATCGCAGCCGCCAACTTCGCCTTTGACGGTGAATTCCAGGCTCTCAAGAAACCGCTTCACCGGCATGTAAAGAGACGTTTCCTGCATGCCGGAGCCATAGCCGATTCGTGAGCGGGTGGCACAGAGCCACTTAGTCATACCAATAACGCACCCAACGGTCTTTGTAGAAACCATTCCAAAAATTGACATCGATACCAGAATTTGTAATTTCTCTATCATCGGCTGAACACGGGAAAGGGAGAGGTCCGGTGTCGATCCGCGAAGAGTTGGCGCATACCACCCTGGTCCTCACATCCGCCGAAGCCAAGATCGTGCAGGTCCTCCTTGCCGACTATCCGATGTCCGGCCTCGGGACTGCCTCGCGCCTGGCAAAGGCAGCGGGCGTCAGCGATCCGACGGTCATGCGCCTCATGGTCAAGCTTGGCTATGGCGGCTTTGCCGCCTTCCAGGCCAAGCTTCTGGCGGAAATCGAATCCCGCCTCCACTCTCCTTTGCTGATGATGGAGGCGAAGCGGCCTGCCAATTCGAGCGAAGGCACGGTCAACGACTACTTCCATTCGGTTTCCGACAGCCTGGAGCGAACGCGCACGGCGGTTCCTTCGCAGAGCTACGGCCGCGCCGCCAGGATGCTGCTCGACTGCAAGGGCCAGGTCGTGCTGCTCGGCGGACGCTTCAGCCGCCACATCGCCTCGATGCTCGCGGGCTATCTCGTGCAGTTCCGTCCCGGCGTGCACGATATCGGCGCACTGGCGCCGACGGATTTCGATCTGCTGATCGATCTCGGCAAGCGCGACCTGCTCGTCGTTTTCGACTATCGCCGCTACCAGTCCGACGTGGTGAGCTTCGCCCGTCAGGCGCGCGAGCGGGGCATGGGCATTCTGCTCTTCACCGATCCTTGGCTCTCGCCGATCTCCGAACACGCCGATCTGACGCTGATCGCGGCAATTGAGGCCAACTCGCCGTTCGACACGCTGGCGACGGCCGTCGTCCAGATGGAGACCGTGTTTGCCCATGCGCTGGAGAGCGAAGGCCAGACGGTGCGCAAGCGCATCGAGGACATCGAAGGGATCCGCCGCGCCAATGGCGTAACGCTCGACGCCTCGGATTTCACCGGGCCGGGTGACCGCAGGACAGTCGCCGGGGACCCGGCCAAATGGGCAGCGCCGTTCGTCAGGGGCAAACCCAAATCGACATAGCCCGCGGCCGATATGATCGGCGCAGCATGAGCGGCTGAGCCACCCTGCACACCAAGAGACAATCGCGAACGCCGCAAAGGCACGAAAGGACATCGACATGCTGGACAGGGATGCGGCCGTCGCCGCCGCGCAAGCCGAGATCGACAAGGATCGCGGCTGGGTGATCGGCCTCACCAGCGATATGGTCAAAATCCCCTCGGTGAATCCCAAGTTCGAAACCCGGCAAGGACTGAACCGCGAGGCCGACGTGCAGGCGCTGCTGGAGCCGATCCTCAAGGCGGACGGCTTTTCGACCGAACAATGGGACGCGCTGCCGGGGCGCCCCAATCTGGTCGGCGAATGGGCCGGCGATGAGGAGCGCAGCCTGATCCTGTGCGGCCATATCGATGTCGTGCCGGTCGGCGAAATGAAGAACTGGTCGGTCGATCCGTTTGGCGGCGATATCACGAACGGGCGCCTCTATGGCCGCGGCGCGGTCGACATGAAGGGCGGTGTCGCGGCTTGCATCGCGGCGGCGCACGCCATCCGCAAGGCCGACATCAAGCTCCAGGGCCGGCTGGCGATCCACACGGTGGTCGACGAGGAAGCCGGCGGCTTCGGCGCCATGGATGCGGTCGCCAGGGGCAAGCTCGCCAAGGCGGTGCTGGTCGCCGAGCCGACCTGGGGCGACGTGCTGCCGGTCGAGGGCGGGCTCGAATGGGCGCGGGTGACGATCCGCGGCCGCAACGCGCATTCGGCGCTGCGCTACAATGAGATCTATCCGCAGCGCCACGACAAGGACCGGCTGGAACCCGGCGTCAACGCAATCGAGATCGCCGCGCGCTTCATCGCCGCCGTGCGCCAATACGAGCTCGACCGCACGCGGGCCAGATCGCATCCGCTGCTGCCGCTCGGCATGAACACGATCAACATCGGGGTGATGCAGGGCGGCACCGGACTAGGCGAGAACGGCCTGCCGACGGTGATGACCAACCCGGCGATCATTCCGGACGTCGCGGTTCTCGATCTCGATATGAAATTCCTGCCTGATGAGAATTCAGCCGATTATCGCCGCGATTTCGAGACTTTCGTGCATCATTTCGCTGCCACCGACGCCTGGCTGCGTGAAAACCCGCCGACCATCCAATGGGAGCTGGGCGGCCTGTACTTCCCGCCGATGAACACCTCGCCGGATCATCCGCTGGTCCGGTCGCTCGTCGCCAACAAGGCGCGCATCGGCAAGAAGCCTGAGGTGAAGGGCTTCGTCGCCGTATGCGACGCCGCGCACTATGCCGGCGCCGGCGTCGACGGTGTCATCTTCGGTCCGTCCGGCGACGGTTTCCATGGCGCCGACGAATATGTCGAGATCGACTCGGTGGTGGAGACCGCCAAGGTCATCGCCGCCTCCGTCATCGACTGGTGCGGCGTCCGCTAAACTCGAGCTGGTTAAGGTGTGTTGAGATTCAGGTCAGGCCGAGTCGAAAATGGTGGGTTCCGAGAACCGGAGCGCAGCGTACTTTTGGGTACGTGAGCACCGGAAGCGCAGGAAGCCGCCATTTGCAGGCCGGCCTCACCTGAATATCAGCGCACCTTGATGCGCTCGGCCACCATCGTCCAGGCAGCGCGGATCATGCCGACCAGGCCGCTCGGGTAGACCAGCATGATGACGATGATGAGCAGCGCCGAGATCATCAGCCGCCATGCGCCGAAATCGGCCATCGCCTCGGAAAAGACGGTGAGCACGAAGGACGCGATGATCGCGCCATAGATCGTGCTCGTTCCGCCGAGCAGCACCATCGACAGGATGATGGTCGCCAGGCTCATGCCGAACACGTCGATCGAGGCGTTACGCTGGTAGGCGGCGTAGAAGGCCCCGGCAATCCCGGTGAAGAAGGCGCTTGCCGCCAGTGTCACCATGCGCTGCCGGACCAGCGAGACGCCGCGGCTGATGGCGTATTCCTCATTGTCGCGCAGCGCCACGATGCTGGCGCCGGCTCGAGAGCGCACGAACAGCCGCAAAAACAGCGTGCTGAGCACCAGAAGTGTCAGTGCGATGTAGAAATAGCCGATCTTGCCGTCGCGGATCATGTTGTGGTCGAAAAGATAGAGGCCGGGCACCCGCACCAGACCTTGCGTGCCACCCGTCAGGTCCGACTGGCTGATGATGACCTGCATGACGAGCTGTGCGAAACCGAAAGTGACCAGGATGATATAGATGCCCTTGAGCCGCAGGATCGGAATGGTCACCAGCACGGCCGCCACGGTGGCGATCACGCCGCTCGCCACAAGCGCGATCCACGGATCGATGCCGGCCTGCTTGGCGAGCAGGCTGTAGGCATAGACGCCGATGCCAAACAATGCCAGGTGGCCGAAATTGAAGACGCCGCCATAGCCGAGGCTGAGGTCCCAGTTCGAGGCGACGATGGCGTAGATGAAGATCATGATCAGCACATGCCGGCTGTAGCTGTCGCCGAAGACGAGCGGCAACAGGGCAAGCAGCAGGAACCCCGCCACGAAGCCGATCGCCTCGCGGTTCCAGGTCACACGGCCGGGAGCAGACGGGATGGCGGTGTCGAGGAGCGTCATGCGAGCCCCCTGGAACGGCTGGCGAAAATACCCTCCGGGCGCACCATGAGCGTCGCGATGAGCACGAGGAAAAGCAGTGCCGGCGTCCAGTAGAGGCCGAAATAGTAGTTGCTCGCCGCCTCGAAGAATCCGATCAGGTAGGCAGCGAAGATCGGTCCTGAAATGCTTGAAATACCGCCGAAAACCACCACGATCAGTGCCTTGAGCAGCGGGTCGGCACCCATCGACGGGTTCATGAAGCGGTAGCCGCCCATGAAGATCCCGGCCAGCCCGGCCAGCGAAGCGGCGATGGCGAAGGCAAGGCCGTAAAGCGCCGTGACGTTGAGGCCGACGAGCTGGCTCGCATCCTCGTTCTGCGCGACCGCCCTGAGCGCTAGGCCGAGCCGGGTGCGGTTGAGGAACGACCACAGCGCCGCAAGGATCAGCGGCGTGATGACAATGATCGCGATCTGGTGCAGCGACACACCGACACCGGCGATGGTGGTGTTGCCCTCGATCAGGCTCGGAAGCTGCTTGGAGCGCGGACCCCAGACCGTCAGTGCCCCGTTCTCCATCAGCGAGCCGGCGGCCAGTGTGGTGATGACGACGACCAGCACGATGTTGGGACGGCCGATCAGCGGCCGCACCACCGAGGCCTGCAGGATCCAGCCGGCGCCAGCCATGACGATGACGGCGAGCGGGAAGGCGATCACCACCGGCAGGCCGAAGGCGACGAGCTGCCAGGCAAAATAGGCGCCCAGCATCATGAACACGCCATGGCTGAAGTTGAACACACCGATCGTCGTCCAGACGAGGGCCAGCCCGACCGCCATCATCGCGTAGAGCGAGCCCTGGAACAGGCCGCCAAAGAAGATATCCGAAAACATGCTCATGCCCGAACCCTGTCCGATCCTGCCTTCAATGCCCGAAATACATCGCCATGATTTCGCTGTGCTCGATGCTCTCGCCCGGCCGGATCTCGGTCTTGACCGCTCCGTGATCGACGAGGAAGAGCTGCCGGCTGAGTTCGAGCAGGAACTCGATGTCCTGCTCCACGACGACGAGCGGCACGCCGCCCTTCGAGATATCCATGACGGCGGTGCAGAGCTCGTCCTTGATCTTCGGCGCCAGTCCAAGCGTCGGCTCGTCGAGGATCAGCAGACGCGGATGGCTCATCAGCGCCGTGCCGATCGACACCATCTGGCGCTCGCCGCCGGAAAGCGTGCGCACCCTTTGCCGCCACCGTTCGGCGAGCTTCGGGAACAGCTTCACCACCTTTTCGCGGTTCTCGGCCTCGTGCGGCCGTGCGCGCGGCGAATAGGCGCCAAGCCCCATGCAGTCGCCGATCGTCAGATCCGGGAACAGCTTGTTGCCCTGCGGCACGTGGATGAGACCGGTGGCGACGATGGCGCGCGCGCTCAAGCCAGTGATGTCCTTGCCGTCGAAGACGACGCGGCCGCGTTTCGGCGCGACCAAGCCGGAAATGGTCCTGAGCAGCGTCGTCTTGCCGTGACCGTTCGGCCCGAACAGACCGACATTGCCGAACCGGCCAGCCTCGAGCGTGATCTCATGCAGAACGGTCACACGGCCATAGCCGGCGGTCACCGCCTCGACACTCAGGATCGGGCTCTCGCTCACGCCGCCGATCTCCTTGTCCCGAGATAGGCCTCTACCACGCGATGGTCGGCGATCACGCTCTTGGGGTCGCCCGCGGCAAGCACACGGCCCTGGTTCAGCACGAGCAGATGTTGCGACAGGCTCATCAGGAAGGTCAGCACATGCTCGATCAGCACCACGGTGATGCCGCGCGCGGCGGTGCGCCTGATCAAACCGATCGACGTCTCGATCTCCGGCTTGGTCAGGCTCGATGCCGGCTCGTCGAGCAAAAGCATGCGCGGCTCCGTGGCGATTGCCGTTGCGAGCATCAGGCACTTGCGGTCGAACACCGACAATTCGCCGGCGAGCCGTCCGAACGTGGCCGACGAAAGGCCGACGAACTCCAGGGCCTCGGCGGCGCGGGTCCGCGCCTCGGCCGCCCCTCGCCCGGGCTTGCCATAGCTTGCGCCGATCAGCGCGTTCTCGAACACGGTCAGCCCGTCGAAGCTGGTCTCGCGCTGGAAGGTCCTGAGAAGGCCGAGCTGTGCAATGGCATTGCCTGTCTTGCCCTGGATCTCCATGCCGTCGAACCGTATCCGGCCCTTGTCGGGACCGAACGGTATGCCGGTGATGACGTTGAACAGCGTGCTCTTGCCACTGCCGTTCGGCCCGGCGACGCCGAAGATTTCTCCGGCCTCGACTGCGAATGAAACATCATCGACCGCCTTGAGCGAGCCGAACGCCTTCGATACGCCTTCGATTTCAAGCAGCGGCATGCCGCTATTTCATCCAGGGCTGCGGCTGGAACTCGCCGGTCGCGTATTTGGCGGGCGAGATCAAGGCGCGCTTGCCGTCCCAGATCTGGAAGAAGGTGATCGGGATGTAGTCGTCGCCCTGCATGGCAAGATGCGTCGCCGGATCGAATTTCAGGCGCCCCTCGGCGACCTGCTTGTCGGTCTCGGACAGCGCCTTCATGATTGCGGCATGGTCGCTCGGGTCGCCGGCCTTTTTCAGCGCGTCGAAATAGACATTGACCATCTCGTAGAGACCGACGCCGTATGTGCCGCTCTCGACGCCGTATTTGGCCTTGAACTTGCCGGCCACTTCGTCGGCACGCGGGTTCTTCGGCGTGGTCAGCGCGCCACCAAGAAGGTTATAGATCACGCCGTTCGACTTTTCCTTGGTCAGCTCGACGAATTCCGGAACGCTCGGCGCATATTGCAGGAACACCAGACTCTTGGTCGGCTGCTCCAGGAACTGGTTGAGGAACGAGGCCGAATTGCCGGGCAGATAGTCGGTGTTGATGACCACGTCCGGCACGTCCTCGCGCACCTTGGCCAGGATCGAACGCCAATCGGTCACCTCGCCGAAGGGCACGAGCTCATCGACGGTGATGGTCCAGCCCTTCTCCTTGAAGGTCTTCTTCATGCCTTCGGAGATGGTCTTCGAATAGGCGTTGTCGGACGAGATGATGGCGACCTTCTTGGTCGGCAGCGTGATCTTGCCTTCGGCTGCCAGCTTCTCGACAAAAACCGTGACGTCGGTGTTGTAGGCGTCGAAGGACGGGGTCAGCGACCAGCAGCAGGCATATTTTTCCGGATCGGGCGCGATGATGTCCTTGGTCTGCTGCGATGTGGCCGCAAGCATGTAAGGCATCTCCGCCTCGGCCATGTTGTCGATCTCGAAATTGGTCAGGCTGGCATAGCCGGTCAGCATGAAATGCACATCCTGGTCGCCGAGCAGGCGCTCGACCGCGCTGGTGACGTTCGCCGCCGACTGGTCCTTCACATCACCCACGACCAGTTCGAACGTATGGCCGCCGACGCCGCCGGCGCTGTTTGCCTCGTCGATCGCCATCTGCGCGCCACGCTGGAATTCCTGGCCGTCGGCCGCCGCCGGGCCGGTCAGCGGCGCCAGCAGGCCGATCTTGACGACATCGGCGAATGCCGGCGCAGTGGCCAGCATCACGCCGAGCGACGTTCCGAGCAGCATATGCCTGAAATGGCGTTTCATCGACTTGGTCATCATTGATCCTGTTCCCCTGTTATTATCGTGACGATGGTTGGATGATTGACAAATTATGCACAGGCGGGTCAATTTGAAAAGATATTTTCATGCGTAGGCGGACAAATTTGCCTGCTAAGCAGTTCGCGGAACTGCAGCGGCCAAGCGAATCGAGACAGATGGAGACAGGGATGGCGACCACGATAAAGACGATCGAAACCAGTCACGGCACGCTCGCCGTGCGCGAAAGCGCCGGCACCGGCATGCCGGTGCTGATGATCCACGGCAATTCGTCGTCGGGCGCCGTCTTCCGCAATCAGTTCGACGGCAGGATCGGCGCAACCTACCATCTGATCGCGGTCGATCTTCCCGGTCATGGCGAGTCCTGCGACGCGGTCGATCCGGATCGCAGCTACTCGATGCCGGGTTACGCCGACGCCATGACCGAGGTGATGAACGGGCTTGGCGTCGAAAAAGCAGCGGTCTTCGGCTGGTCGCTGGGCGGTCATATCGGGTTGGAGATGATCGACCGCTATCCCGGCATGCTCGGTCTGATGATCACCGGCACGCCGCCGGTCGCCGGCGCCGATCTCGACAATGGCTTCAAGCCCAGCCCGCATATGGGCCTGGCCGGCAAGGAGACCCTCACCGAAGAAGATATCGACGCTTATGCGCATTCAACCTGCGGCGAGCCCTATGACCAACTGCTCCGCAATGCCGTCGCGCGCACCGATGGCCGCGCGCGCAGACTGATGCTCGGCAAATTCGCGGCTGGCGAAGGCAAGGACCAGAGCGCGATCGTCGCCGGCAAGACACCGCCGATCGCGGTGCTCAACGGCGCCGACGAGCCGTTCGTCAACACCGACTTCGTCGACACGATTGCCTTCTCCAACCTCTGGGAAGGCAAGAAACACCTGATCAGCAATTCCGGCCACGCGCCGTTCTGGGATTCGCCGGACCGGTTCGACCCGATCTTCGAACGGTTCCTCAAGAACCTGGAGCCCAGCTGGCGCTAATGGATGTCGCGCAAAAATGCGCAGCGGTTTTGCGATAACGACATGCATAAGAACAAGAGCTCAAGCGCGTCGCATGAGCCCGTTCGAACGCGACGCGCTTTAAGCCCTCAGCCCCCTCGCCTCGCCAGAACGCTTGCCTGGAACCATCATATCCCTGGCCAGGAGGCGGCTCACCCGGCAGAACGCCATGAACGCCCGGCAAGCCTCCTCGGTGTCGACCAGGTCGACCGTGGCGCCGAAGCAGGCATTGAACGCAGCCTGATAGACCGGGCCCTGCCGGCGAACCGGCCAGCCTTGCAGGAAATCCAGCGCCTGTTCGACGCTGTATATTTCCTCGACCGGCAGGCCAGGCGCCGTCGTGATGCGCACCGGCACCGCGAATTGCAATCTGTCCATTGGTGTCTCTCCCGAGCAGCGTTCCCGCAGCAACGCCGCTCGTTGCAAAAAGGTTGCCTTGACCGGCTTCTTGCTCGGCCACGCTTCTTGCTCAGAAATATGTCGTCAGTGCGGACGAACACCCTGGACAGGCACAAGGTGAAGCCGCAACGCATGAATTTCGCCGGCTTGTGCCCGTCGCAGGCAGTTCGTCCTTGAACCTGGCGCCGTCCGGTGCCAAATCTGAGTGACTTTTCTCACAGGCTCATTAGAAGCCCTTTCTTCCGGCAAGACGGACACAATGGTCACCTATCTCGACGCCGCCACGGCACCGCTCAGAAACACCGGCCAGATCCGCCTCTATGGCGAAGAAGGCTTTGCCGGCATGCGCAAGGCCTGCGACCTCACCGCGCGCTGCCTCGACGAGCTGGTGTCGATCGTCGCGCCGGGCGTCACCACCGAAACCATCGACCGCTTCGTCTTCGAGTTCGGCATGGATCACGGCGCATTGCCGGCAACGCTCAACTATCGCGGCTACACGAAGTCGTCCTGCACCTCGATCAACCACGTCGTCTGCCACGGCATTCCCGACAACAAGCCGTTGAAGGACGGCGACATCGTCAACATCGATGTCACCTACATCCTCGACGGCTGGCATGGCGATTCCTCGCGCATGTATCCGGTGGGCACGATCAAGCGCGCCGCCGAGCGCCTGCTCGAGGTCACGCATGAATGCCTGATGCGCGGCATCACCGCGATCAAGCCCGGCGCCCGCACCGGCGCCATCGGCGCCGCCATCCAAACCTATGCCGAAGGCGAGCGCTGCTCGGTGGTGCGCGATTTCTGCGGCCACGGCGTCGGCCAGCTCTTTCACGATGCCCCGAACATCCTGCACTATGGCAACGCCAGCGAGGGCGTCGAGATGCGGCCGGGCATGATCTTCACCGTCGAACCAATGATCAATCTCGGCCGGCCGCACGTAAAAGTGCTGTCGGACGGCTGGACGGCGGTGACGCGCGACCGCTCGCTGTCGGCGCAGTACGAGCACACGATCGGCGTCACCGAGACCGGATGCGAGATCTTCACGCTGTCGCCAAAAAACCTCGACCGCCCGGGCCTGCCAGCATAGTGTCAAGTCGGGCGGGCATCTGCCCGGCAAAAATGCTGGATACGGGCGGCTATGGGGAAAACCAGCGACGACGACGAGCGGGGTTTCTTTCCCGAGAGACCGACAAAGTCGCTCGCGAAAGCCAAGTCGGTCGAAAAGCCGCATTATCTCGGGCATCGCGACCGCTTGCGCCAACGGTTCGCGGCCGCGGGTTCCGACGCCCTCCCCGACTACGAATTGCTGGAGCTCCTGCTCTTTCGCCTGATCCCCCGCGCCGATACCAAGCCCGTCGCCAAGGCGCTGCTGGCGCGCTTCGGCACGCTGGCCGAGGTGCTTGGCGCGCCTGTCGCGCGGCTTGAGGAGGTCGGGGGTATCGGTCCGGCGGTGGCGCTCGATCTGAAGGTCGTTGCCGCGACCGCCCAACGCGCGGCACGTAGCGAGATCAAAGGCCGCGAGGTCTTGTCGTCCTGGACGCAGGTTCTCGGATACTGCCGGTCAGTCATGGCCTTCGAGGAGCGCGAGCAATTCCGAATCCTGTTTCTCGACAAGAAGAACGCGCTGATCGCCGACGAGGTGCAGCAGGTCGGCACCGTCGACCACACGCCGGTCTATCCGCGTGAAGTGGTCAAACGCGCGCTCGAACTCTCCGCCACGGCAATCATTCTGGCGCATAATCATCCGTCAGGCGACCCGACGCCGTCGCGCGCCGACATCGAGATGACCAAGCTGGTCATCGAGACGGCCAAACCGCTCGGCATCGCCGTTCATGATCACATCATCATCGGCAAGAAGGGTCATGCCAGCATGAAGGGCCTGCTGCTGATCTGACACCCGATTTGAAATATGCATCGGCTTCTCGTCGGAAGCGTCCGGCGCTGGCTTCACCATGTTCGCGCCTGCCATGATGGCGAACCAGCGGAAGAGCTCGCCAGCCCGCGACTCGACAGCTCGACAGCTCGACCTAGGCGGCGCTCGATAACCTCGGCAATCCGCTTGAAGAGAACGCTTCCATCAGAAACCGACCGCCGACGCGCCATAGCTGCACGCTTCCCGCCAGCCATCTTGAATTTCGATCAATCGGCCCTGCCGATTTCGGTCGCTTGATGCGCCACATTCCTCCATTGCCCATTTTCATGAACGTATACGCGAAGGTGCCGGGCTCTCTTCACTACGGAAGATCCCCCGCTTGTTCTGTACGCATTGTGATAACGTCCAACGACAACGGCGACATTGCAGTAGATCATCGCTTTGTTTTCGTCGATGACGAAGGTGGAAAACAGCGCGCGTTCACCCCTACGGCCTGCGATGAATTGCGATTTGTTGCGAGCGCCACCAGAGCTTTCGACATGAGAATAGTCGTCGGCAGTGATCTCTTCCAGAAACCCCACGTCGTTGCGAAGCAATGCGTCGATGCGCATGGAATCTAGCTCGAGGACTTCCTTCTTGGCTACCTCGCTGTTCACGCATTGCTGACTCACTGGCTGGGCGACCGCGAGCGATATTGGCAGGCAGAGCGAAGCGATGGCCGCTAAGGCACGAAGGTTCCGGGCCAATTGACATCTCCCTCTTGTGCTTGGCGAGGTTCATGGGACTGTTGCGGGAACTCCACCCCGGCCACCGGCAGCCGATGCGCGTGAGCATTCGGGCGCGGCCAGGCTCCCGAGCGGGACCGAAAGAACCTGCCCACCGGGGTCGCCACGTCGCCCGTTCGTCAGGAACCACAGGTTGCCGTCGCTTCCCTCGAATACATGACGAACACGCCCAAACTCGCCGGCGTAGTGTGCCGTTGCTTCGGGATTGCCCGCGGCGTCAATTGTCACCGACCACAGCCGCTGCCCTGTCAGACCTGCAACGAAGAAGGTGCCGTCAACGTAGGCAAGCCCGCTTGGACCCATTTCCTGCGTATGCCACTGCATGACAGGGTCTATGTAAGCGGGGTTGCCTCCCCTGCCTTCGATGACCGGCCACCCGTAATTTCCCCCCGGCTCAACGCGGTTGAGTTCGTCCCATCCATCATCCCCAAAATCGGTCGCCCACAGCTGTCCCCTGTCATCCCACGCCAGTCCTTGAGAATTGCGGTGTCCAAGGGAGTAGACGAGAGAGCCTCTCACAGGGTTATCCGTTGGGACGCCGCCGGTAGGCGTCATGCGGAGGATCTTGCCAGCAAGTGAGTTTGGATCCTGCGAGAGGTTGGGATTTCTCGTCTCGCCCACCGTTGCATAGAGCATCCCGTCAGGACCAAACTCGATGCGCCCGCCGTTGTGACCGCGCCCTCCTGGCAATCCGTCAAGGACGGGTTGCACTTCACCGAGCGCGCCTTCGCTGTACGCCATCCGCACGATGCGATTGCCCGAAATCGTGCTGTGGTAAGCGTAGAGCCAGACGTTCGTGCCCTCTGTGAGCACCGCAAGTCCAAGCATCCCGCCATCGCCTCGGGCTACGACGTCAGGCACGGTGCCGACCGACCGTAGCGTTTCGCCAAGCCGAAACGCCACGATCTCCCCAGTACCACGCTGACTGACGAGTACCTCGCTGCCGACGCGCACGGCGGACCAGGGTATGTTGAGCCCCGAAGCAATCTCGATGGGGGTGGCCGCGGGCATTACGCACGATGTCGGGGAGCCCACTGAGCGAGACGACTGGGCGTGAACGCCGGAGGAGATCAGCAGCGATATGGAGCCGAGCATGGTGAATGCGAGAGCGATCATCGAGGCCCGAACCACTGCGATTGCTACACCGCGCCCGTCCGTTCCCAGCACCTCATCCCGCATGTGGCCAGCACTGGCTCTTCGATCGAAATCTCGACTCTCCATAGACGCTCTCCATTGAATGGCTGTAGGCCGACCACGCGCCAATCACATCACGTCGCCGTCTCCAGGCGGGACGAAGTCGTTCCAGCCTTGCGCTCCCGGATCGCATCCAAGCTCCAGACACCCGGCCCGGCGGCGGAAATGTAGAGAAACAGGAAGCAATACAGCATCGCTGCTTCGCCGTGATTGAGTACCGGGAAGAAACCATTCGAGCTGTGCGCGATGAAGTATGCGAAGGCCATGGATCCCGAAAGCAGGAAGGCAACCGGGCGGGCGAAGAGGCCAAATACTAATAGAAGGCCGCCAACCACTTCGAGAACTCCGGCCGCGGACAGCAACGGGTTGAGAGGATATTCAAAGGGTGCAGGCCAGCTGAAAAGCTTCATGGTGCCATGGGTGAAGAATGATCCTGCTGCAAAAATGCGCAAGACACTCAGAATATGAGGTGCAAAGTTTCGGATGTAGGGTATCTGCAAAGCGGGCATATTTGCCTCCAAGGTAACTAGACGGATTGCAAGTTGGGTTAAAACAAGTGCTCGACGGCTCTCCTTCGTCAGAGCACGTCGTTTATGCGTATCGGCAGTTTTCGTAAGCGTTTGCCTGTTGCGTGATAGATGGCATTAGCGATCGCAGGCGCTGTTCCGAGCATCACCAACTCGCCCATTCCTTTCACACCGACCGAGTTGATCCTGGGATCAGGCTTATCTATCAGCCCGACATCCACCTCACCGATATCGGCGTTCACCGCCATCACGTAGTCGGCGAGATCGTCATTGAGGTAACCGGCAAAGCGCGGATCGACCTCCGACTCTTCCCGAAGCGCTGTGCTGAACCCCCAGACGACACCGCCGTACATCTGGCTCTTCGCGGTCCTTGGGCTAACGACCCGCCCTACGTCCGCGATGCTGACCGCGCGCGGCATACGGATCCGCCGGGTCGTCGCATCGATGTGAATCTCCACGAACTGCGCGATATAGCTCATGGACGTGAAGCCGGGGTAATCGGGCCCTGTGCCTGCACGGCCGCCGGTGCGGTAGGCCTCGATGGCCGACGCGTCTTGACCTGGCGCCAGCTCTGAAACCTTGACCTCGATATAGGGGCGCTTCAGGCGCGCGAGCTGTTGGTGCAAATTGCCGGCTGGCGGATTGGCCCCGGCGAGTTCGGCAAACCTGGCGCGTAGAGCCTCCACCGCCTTTGCGGCCGTTGGGACACAGCTGGCCGTCCCGCGCTCGCCGACCGTGGCGAGCTGTGGGCCCAACGTAGTGTCGCCGAGCAGGACTTCCAGACGATCGGGGTTGATGTCGAGACCCTGGATGATGACATTAGCAATCGCAGTCAGTATTCCTTGGCCCATCTCATGTCCGGAGCTGATCATGCGTGTTGTGCCATCGGCCCTGACCCTGAGGGTTGCCTCGCTCGCAGACATCGACGCACCGAAGATGCCGCACGCCACTCCAAGGCCGACCAACGTCCCGTCGGCCAATCGCATAGATCCCGGTTCAGGAAGACGCCTGCTCCAGCCGAAGCGGCTGGCCCCCTCTCTCAGGCAGTCGTTCAGAAAGTGCGGCGATAGAGGTTGGCCAGCGATGATGTCGTTCTTAGCCTCGTGTTCAAGACGAAGCTCAACGGGGTCCTTGCCAAGCTTGTAGGCCATCTCATCGATCACGCTTTCCAATGCAAAGCCGGCAGGAAAGGGATGCGTGCCCCTTGTGTGGCGCGGCATCTGACGGTCGATGTGGATGTCACCTGCAGTCGCCCGAAAGTTCTCGATCGCATACAAGCGGGCGATATCTTCATGGTAGCCGGTCGAGCGAAAGCCGCCGTCCGGAATGTTTTCTTGCACCACGTCGTAAATGATGGCCTGCAGACGCCCTTCCGCGCTGGCAGCAAGACGGATGGTGTGGACACTGCGCGGCCGATAGTTGGCTATATGGAAGAGTTGCCCGCGAGGCGTCACCAGCTTTACCGGGCGCCGTATCAACCGTGCCGCGTGTGCGACCAGGAACGTCTGCATTTTTGGAGGAGATTTTTGCCCGAACCCACCGCCGACTTGTTCTGATTTCACGGCGATCTGATCGAGTGAAAGCTCGAATGCTTTCATTAGCGCCGCCTTGACGGCGTCAAGATTTTGACATCCCTCGTATACCGTCAGTCGTCCATCAGTCCATTCCGCAACGGTGCCAAACAACTCCATGGCATTGTGATGCTGGGTTGGCGTCTCGAAGATGCCCTCGACGATTGTCGCTGCGTTTTGGAATGCCCGATCGACGTCGCCTGCGTTGAATCCCTCGGCATCTACGCGTTGCGCACCAGGGCTTGTCATCAACGGAATATAGGGCGCCGTCTCGTAAACCGCCGTCACCGCTTCGGCGCCTTCGATCGCCGCTTCGACGGTCTCGGCAACTACCAGCGCAGTGGGCTGGCCCCGATACGATATCTCTGCACGAAGTGCCGGGAAATCTCCTATGCCCAGCACTTGGACAACACCGGGCGTTTCCATGGCAGGCGCTACATCGAGGGCACTTACCTTGCCTTTCGCAATAGTCGCAGGCACCAGCATGGCATATAGCATTCCGGGCTTCTTAACGTCGGCACCGTACTGCGCCCGGCCGAGAACTTTGTCTCTGGCATCGACACGTGCAATTTCCGAGAAGGCTTGCGTAGGCATTACGCCCTCCTTTCAGCGGCGATGATCAGCGCATCGGCGATAACCCTCGCGCCGAGTTCGATCTTGAATGCATTGTGCTGACCGCCGCGGGCGTCGGCGAAAGCCGCCCTTCCGGCCCGAAGGGCAAGTTCCGGTGTGAGTGGTGAACCAGTAACAATTGCTTCGGCGGCGCGGGATCGCCAAGGTGTGGTCGCGACACCGCCGAGCGCAATGCGGGCGGTGCGGACGGTGGCGCCATCCATCTCGAGTGCCACCGCAGCGGAGGCCAATGCGAAGGCATAACTCTCGCGGTCGCGGATTTTATGATAGGTCGATGCACGGCCGGCAGGCGTTTTCCGGACGGTGATCGCCGTCACCAGTTCGCCCGGATGAAGATTGAACTCGCGGTGGGGCGTATCGCCTGGGAGACGGTAGAATTCAGCAATCGGAAGGTTACGCGGACCCTCAGGCCCGAGCATCTCGATCGTCGCGTCCATCGCCATCAGCGCGACTGGCCAGTCGCCAGGCGCCACCGCGGTGCAAGCCTCACTTGTGCCAAGAACGGCATGAGTGCGATCGAGCCCGCCGATGGCCGAGCAACCGGAGCCAGGCTCGCGCTTGTTGCAAGGATAAACGCCAACCATCGAGGTCGATCCCGCACCGTTGCGAAAGTACATGCAGCGGGTGCGTTGCAGAAGGTTGCCGCCCACCGTGGCCATGTTCCGCAACTGCTGTGACGCAGCCTTGAGCAGACTTTCAGAAAGCACGGGATACTGGTCGCGCACGACCGGCGTGTAGGCTACATCGGTCATCAGAGCGCGGCCACCGAAGCGCAGAATGTCGCCGTCTGTTTCGATCGCGTCCATGCCGTCGATTCGGCTGACGTCGATCAGATGAGCCGGGTGCTCAATCCCGAGCTTCATCAGGTCGTACAGGTTGGTGCCACCGGCGATATATCGCGCCGATCCTTGGGCCGCCGCAAAACGTGCCACGGCGGCTTCGGCAGAGGGGGCAACGGTGTAGCTCAACGCCCTCATCCGTCAGCCCTCCATGACCTTGGCTGCTTGCTGGACGGCCGCGAGAATCCCGACATAGGCGCCGCATCGACAGATGTTCCCACTCATGAACTCGCGGATTGCATCTGGACTGGTCGCATGCCCTCCAGTCACGCAGGCGACCGCGGACATGATCTGTCCCGGCGTGCAATACCCACATTGAAGCGCATCATTGTCTATGAAGGCCTGCTGCATTGGGTGAAGGTCCGCGCCTTCAGCGAGGCCCTCGATCGTGGTGACCTGCCGTCCATCGATCTTGGCCGCCAGCGTGAGACAGGACGAGACAGGCCGGCCATCCAGATGAACCGTGCAAGCCCCACACTGTCCGTGATCGCAGCCCTTCTTGGTCCCGGTCAGCTCTCGCCGCTCACGCAGCAAATCGAGGAGAGAAGCGCGGGAATCGATCTCAAGAATCACCGGTCGGCCGTTCACGTTCGCCGAGACTTGAACCGTTTGGCCGGTTTCGGCACGCGCGAACTGCTGTTGTGCTT
The DNA here is from genome assembly GCF_002284565.1 of Mesorhizobium mediterraneum. GTDB lineage: Bacteria > Pseudomonadota > Alphaproteobacteria > Rhizobiales > Rhizobiaceae > Mesorhizobium > Mesorhizobium mediterraneum. Next base: position 396,664 of record NZ_NPKI01000017.1, read on the forward strand.
GGGCTCGTTGCTCGAGTGGCAAGATGCTCGCAGCGGCAGCCCCAGCTCCGCTAGCGAGCACAACGCGACGCGTGACGCCGCAGGTTTGTGTAGTCTCGGACCGTTCGTCTTCCATTATCGGGCATCCCTCTTCGCGCTTCCAAGTTGGAGCCGTGATTGTGCTTGCGAACTTTGCGCCGAAGGTCGGACCATTGTGCGTGTTCGCCGCCGCATTGACCAAGCGTACGAGCCCTAGCACTCGTGCCACATTGGCAGGCTCTGACAATCTTTAGCATCATTGTCAGAGCCTGACAATTGTCGTATGTTCACAAAACTGAGAAGGGTTTGGAATGGTCAAGAGGGCAGAAAATGCGCGCGAGCGGTTCGAGGCCGCCGCATACAGTCTTTTCAGGCAGCAGGGCTACGCTGCAACGACTGTTCCAGAGATTGCTGCGGAAGCCGGGCTAACGGAGCGGACGTTCTACCGCTACTTCACCGACAAGCGAGAAGTCATGTTCTGGCGAGCCGGTGATCACCAGGTCACGATAGCAAACGAAATAGCGAGAGCCCGCGCCGGCGTGCATCCACTGACAATGGTGGCTCGCGCCTTTGAATCGGTCGCTCCCTTCATCGACGGCCACCGCGCTATCGTAAAGCTGCGCCAGCGTCTGATATTCACGCATGGCGACCTGCAGGAGCGGGAACTGATGAAGCTGCATAAGCTCGCTTCCGCAATCGATCTGGCTCTACAGCAGCAGGGTATCCGGCCCTCGTTTTCGCGCGCCGTAGCAGAGATAGGCGCGGCCATCTGGAAAGTTGCGCTGGAGAACTGGCACGCCGACGAAACAGAGAAGCCCTTTTCAAGTCACGTGCAGGCGGCTCTAACCGAGTTTCAGGCAGGCCTGCACCAAGTCGCAGGCTAGGACGCAGATTTGCCGGACGATCCAAGCGGCTTTGACGAGTGAGAACAATTGTAATGACGGGAAGGCCTGCTGCTGATCTGACGCCCGATCTGAACATGCACCGGCATCTCGTCGAAAGCATCCGGGTTGCGTTCGGACTACGGTGTCATGACACGCCAGACATCGAAGGGCGTGCCGCGAGAGCACGGCTTCCAACCGCGATGGCGAGCGCGACGACGATCAGTATCGTCGCGACCGCGAACGTGATCCGCATACCGGCGGCAACGGCCTCTGGGCGCGCCGTCGTGATGTCGGTCGTCGCTGACGCAACCGCGAACACGGCGCCCATGACGGATGCGCCAGTAATGAGCCCGAGATTGCGCGACAAATTGAGCAATCCGGAAATGACGCCCCGCTGGTCCGGGCGGATATCCGACATGACGGCGGTGTTGTTGGCCGTTTGGAACAGCGCATAGCCTGATGTGATGATTGCGATCGGGGCGATATAGCCAGCGAGCGTTGCCGGCATCATGGACAGAATGAAGCAACCGGCCGCTATCGCGATGAGCCCAATGATGGTCATGCGCGCAGCGCCAAAACGGTCCGCTATACGGCCAGCTGGCACACCGGTCAGGGCGGCGACAAGCGGACCGACCGACATGACGATGCCAACAAGAGCCGTATCGAGCCGGAGCGCACGAGACAGATAGAATGGCCCGACCACCAGCGTCGCCATCATCACCGTCGCAACGAGCGCGCTCATGGCCAAGCTGGCACTCAACGTCGCATTGCGGAACGCGGCCAATCGGATCAAAGGCGACGCCACCCTCGCCTCCACAAGCACAAAGAAGCCGGCTCCGAAAACGGCTGCCGCCAATAGGGCCATGTTGAGCGGACCAAAATTGCCACGCCCGGTCGTCATCGCGAGCGCATAAGCGCCAAGCGCCAAGGCAAGCAGCAGCGTGCCCACAACGTCGAAGCCAGCGCGATCCGTCTTCGGCCCCCGGCGATCAGCCGGCAGATAGCGGTAGGCGAGAACAAAAGCCAGAAAACCCAGTGGCACGTTGATGAGGAAGATCGCCCGCCAACCAGCTCCGGCAATCAGAAGACCGCCGAGCGACGGACCGAGAGCGGTGCCGATCGCCGACATCGTTCCAAGCAGCCCCATGGCGCTGCCGGTCTTGGCCCTCGGAACCGTCTCACCGACAAAAGCCATGGTCAGGGTCATCATGATGGCCGCCCCTACTCCCTGCGACGCCCGGGCGGCAATCAGCAGCCAGAGCGTCGGCGCGACGCCACACAGGACCGAGGCCACTGTGAACAGGAAGAGCCCGGCCAGCAGCAGCCGCCGGCCGCCGATGAGGTCGCCGAGCCGTCCGACGCTGACGATCGTGGTGGTGATGGCGAGGAGATACGCCAGCACGATCCACTGGACTTCCTGGAACGAGGCGTTGAACGCCTGCGCCAACGTCGGCAAGGCAACGTTGGCGATGCTGATGCCGAGTGAGGACAGCAACATGGACAGAGAGAGGCTGGCGAGCGCCCACCGAACCGAAGGTCCCCGTCCCGTATCTCCGGCGACTGCCCGTCCTGCATCGATTGGCTTCAACATGAGCTCCGTTTTCTGGCGACTCCCGAAACGGAGCTGGCAGACACGTAGTCCTTTGCTAGACATGGCGGAAGATGCATCATTCGCACTTAATCATTGCGTTTTACGCTATGTTATATCGTGCCGGGCTGCTACGATCCGTCGATGTCGCATCCCGATCTCAATCTGCTTGTCACCCTTGATGTGCTGCTGACGGAAGGCAGCGTTGCGCGCGCCGCCAAGAGGTTGCGACTGAGCCCATCGGCGATGAGCCGCGCGCTGGCGCGATTGCGGGAGACGACGGGCGATCCGCTGCTGGTCAGGGCTGGGCGCGGCCTCGTCCCCACACCCCGAGCCCTCGAGCTCCGCGAGCGCGTCGGTCAGCTTGTGCAGGACGCCGAAGCCGTTCTGCGTCCTGTTGAGACGCTCGACCTGACACGGCTTGTGCGAACCTTCACGCTTAGAAACAGGGATGGCTTCGTCGAGAATTTCGGGCCGGATCTGATCGCGCGCGTCGGTGAACAAGCACCGGGCGTGCGGCTGCGTTTTGTGCTGAAGCCGGACAAGGACAGCACGCCACTACGGGACGGCAGCGTAGACCTGGAAACGGGCGTCGTCGGAAAGGCCACGGGACCGGAGGTGCGCGCGCAAGCGCTGTTCCGTGATCGCTTCGTCGGCGCCGTGCGGATGGGGCATCCACTATGCGAGGCCACGATCACCCCTGCCCGCTATGCAGCCGGCCGCCACATCCTCGTCTCACGTCGCGGGCTCGACAGGGGACCGATCGACGATGCCCTTGAGCCGTCAGGGTTGAAACGGGAGATCGTGACGGTCGTCGGAGGCTTTTCGGAAGCCCTGGCGCTGGCGCGCGCCTCGGACCTGATCGCCAGCGTTCCCGAGCGCTATACGGGGAACCTGCGCGATGGAATGTTCTGTTTCCCTCTGCCGGTCCCCTTGCCGGAAATCACGGTTTCACTTTTGTGGCACCCGCGGCTGGATGCCGATCCGGCGCACCGCTGGCTGCGCGGGTGCGTCCGAGACGTTTGCGCTGGAATAACTCACTGGATCTCTTAGCGGTCAAGGCGAGCGCTGCTGATCCGATCACGGCAACTCGGTGTTGCAGGTGCCGGCGATCTGGCCGACGGCCTCGCTGAACCCGGCAAGGTCGAAATCGGCCTCGCCTCGCCCCGACAGCAGCCCGAACCGCCAGGACAGCAGGAGTCGGTCTGCGGAAACCAAACGCCTGATACCGTCGGCACCATCCCGAACCAGCGTGCGGCCCCGCGGGCCGACCGACCAGCTTTCGTTGACCTTGCTGGCCTTGTCGACGGTAACCGACACGGTGATGGTCCGGCTGGCGGAAACGGCGTCGTTCAACTGCAGCCATTCGCTCCAGCGCGGTTCGCCATTCGCCCGGCAGGCAATGGTCAGGACCGGGCTGTAGCTCAAGGCACCGCCGCCGGTGATGAGCTTGTTGGTGGCATGCAGCGAGGCCGTGACCAGACCACCGCTGCCGGTGTCGAACCGCCAGTTGTCAAGAACGCTGTCGGCCTGGGCGATGCCGCAGACCGAGACGAGGAGGAACGCTGTGGCGACCGCGCCTCCAATACCGACGAATAGCTTCAACGATGCCTCCAACCCTGCACTTTGCAACACAGCGCAGATAATGATCAAAACCTCGTATCGCCAGCCGCCACCACTGGTTGGGCGCGAATCTGTCGCTACCGCATCCGCCCGAAAATCGGAATCGATTCTCGGACAACAGGATGCGTAGAAATAAGAGTTCAGAGTGTACTTTGTGCGTCCAAGTGGCCGCACGTCGCTCTAAGATCACAACGAAAAAGGCCGCATTGAGGGCGTCCTTTCACAATTCGGCGGAATGCCGTGTTGTTCGGCGCTCTCAGCAGGTTTTTTCTTCGCCGCAGCCCTCTTCTTCTTAGGTTTATCCACATCATCGCCATTGCCTTTTCGGCTGACCGGAAGACCGCACTAGAATTTCGACCGGAAATCGAGCTATGATGCACTCGGCATTTCCTGGGACGGCTTCGCGCCCTTGGAGTGCCGGGAGGAAACGGGATATGGCCATCGCGCTTGTACTCGTTTTGGTAGTTGTGGGCTCAGTGTTGTTCCACTTCCTGAGCCCATGGTGGTGGACGCCGATTGCCTCGAACTGGGACTATATCGACAACACCATCATCATCACCTTTTGGATCACCGGCGTCGTCTTCGCCGCCGTCGTCCTATTCATGGCCTATTGCGTCTTCCGCTTCCGTCATCGGGAAGGCAATCAGGCGGCATACAAACCCGAGGACAAGCGGCTCGAATGGTGGCTGACGATCGTCACCGCAATCGGGGTCACGGCCATGCTGGTTCCGGGCCTGTTCGTCTGGAACCAGTTCGTCAACGTCCCAAGCGACGCAACCGAGGTCGAAGTAGTCGGCCAACAATGGCAATGGAGTTTTCGCCTGCCCGGCAAGGACGGCAAGCTCGGCACATCCGACACCCGCAACGTCAGCGCTGAAAATCCGCTGGGCGTCATCGCCAGCGACCCCAATGGCCAAGACGATGTCGTGGTCGAAGCTGCCGATCTGCATCTGCCGGTTGGCAAGCCGGTCAAGATGCTGCTTCGCTCGATCGACGTGCTCCACGATTTCTATGTCCCTGAATTCCGCGCCAAGATGGACATGATCCCGGGCTCGGTCACCTATTTCTGGTTCACCCCGACCAAGACCGGAACCTTCCAGGTCCTGTGCGCCGAACTTTGCGGCCAGGGGCATCCTTTGATGCATGGTGTGGTCATGGTCGACACGCAGGAAGATTATACGGCGTGGCTCGGCGAACAGCAGACTTTTGCGCAATTGTCAGCCCCCCAGCAGGTGGGCTCGGCAGAGTAGACGCCGGGAAGACGGCGACGTGATTGAAATTACGGCAGGGCTCGAACTGTCGCGCCTGGCCGAAAAGGACACGGAGGTGTTCCTATGGTCGATATCACACCTGCAGATGCGGTACCGCCGGCCGAAGTCGCGGAAATGGAGCTCTACCATCCGCACAGCTGGTGGACGAAATACGTTTTCTCGCAGGACGCCAAGGTCATCGCCATCCAGTATTCGGCGACGGCGACGGCAATCGGCCTGGTGGCGCTGGTGCTGTCCTGGCTGATGCGGCTGCAACTCGGCTTCCCCGGCACGTTCGATTTCATCACCCCCGAAGCCTACTACCAGTTCATCACCATGCACGGCATGATCATGGTGATCTACCTGCTCACGGCCCTCTTCCTGGGCGGCTTCGGCAACTATCTGATCCCACTGATGGTCGGCGCGCGCGACATGGTCTTTCCCTATGTCAACATGCTGAGCTACTGGATCTACCTGCTCGCCGTGCTGGTTTTGGTGTCGAGCTTCTTTGCGCCCGGCGGACCGACGGGTGCCGGGTGGACGCTCTACCCGCCGCAAGCGATCATGACCGGCACACCAGGCGGCCAGGACTGGGGCATCATGCTGATGCTCATTTCGCTGATCCTGTTCATCATCGGCTTCACGATGGGCGGCTTGAACTACGTCGTGACCGTGCTGCAGGGCCGCACACGCGGCATGACGCTGATGCGCCTGCCGCTGACCGTCTGGGGTATCTTCACCGCGACCGTCATGGCGCTGCTCGCCTTCCCGGCGTTGTTTGTCGCCTGCGTGATGATGTTGTTCGACCGTGCGCTCGGCACCTCCTTCTTTATGCCGGCGATCGTCGAGATGGGTGAGCAATTGCAGCACGGCGGCGGCAGCCCGATCCTGTTCCAGCATCTGTTCTGGTTCTTCGGCCACCCCGAGGTCTACATCGTGGCGCTGCCGGCCTTCGGCATCGTATCCGACCTGATCAGCACCCATGCGCGCAAGAATATCTTCGGCTACCGGATGATGGTCTGGGCGATTGTCGGCATCGGCGCGCTGAGCTTCGTGGTCTGGGCGCACCACATGTATGTCAGCGGCATGCATCCGTATTTCGGTTTCTTCTTCGCCACCACGACCTTGATCATTGCCGTCCCGACCGCGATCAAGGTCTACAATTGGGTGCTGACGCTGTGGCGCGGCGACATCCACCTCACCATACCGATGCTTTTTGCCCTGGCCTTCATCGTCACCTTTGTCAATGGCGGCTTGACCGGATTGTTCCTCGGCAACGTCGTCGTCGACGTTCCGCTGTCGGACACGATGTTCGTCGTCGCCCATTTCCATATGGTCATGGGCGTCGCCCCGATCCTGGTGATCTTCGGCGCGATCTATCACTGGTACCCGAAGGTCACGGGCAGGATGCTGAACGAGGCGATGGGCCAGTTCCACTTCTGGGTCACCTTCCTCGGCGCCTACCTGATCTTCTTTCCCATGCACTACATCGGCCTGATGGGGGTGCCGCGGCGCTACAACGAATTGACCGACATGACTGTCATGACGGAATCGGCCCAGCACCTGAACTCGTTTATCAGCATCATGGCGTTGATGGTCGGCTTCGCCCAGATGGTGTTCCTGTTCAATCTGATCTGGAGCATCCGCCATGGCCGCGAGGCCGGCGGCAATCCGTGGCGCGCCACGACACTCGAATGGCAGACGCCGCAAACACCACCCGCCCATGGCAATTTCGGCAAGGAACTGCCGATCGTCTATCGCTGGGCCTATGACTACAGCGTGCCGGGCGCCAAGGAGGACTTTATCCCGCAAAACATGCCGGGCTCCTTCGGATCCTCCAGGGGGCCGGCATGAGCGTCATTCTGGTCTTTCTCTTGGTGATCGTCGGCTTTGCCGGATGGTGGCTTTCCCACCAGCGGCTGATGGCCAAGCCATGGCTCGAGCAAGGTCTGATCGGGGATATTATCGGCCCGGAAGGATCGACGCTGCCGACCGCCAAGATCGGCCTCGGCGTATTCCTCGCCGTCGTCGGCTGCCTGTTTGCGCTCTTCACCAGCGCCTATTTCATGCGCATGGCGCTGTCGGACTGGCAGGCGCTGCCGCTGCCGCGCGTGCTCTGGTTCAACACCGGCGTGCTGGTGCTGAGCAGCGTCGCGCTACAATGCGCCGCGGTTGCCGCGCGCCGGGGCCAGATCGACACGGTCAGGCTCGGCCTCGTCACGGCCGGGCTCACCGCGCTTGCCTTCCTGATCGGACAGCTTGTGGCATGGCGGGAACTGACCGCCGACGGCTACCTGCTGACCGCCAATCCGGCCAACAGTTTTTTCTACCTGATAACCGGGATGCATGGCCTGCACATACTGGGAGGGCTGGTGGGCCTGAGCAGAACGACTGCCGGCGCCTGGGACGGAGCGCGGCCGGAGCGGCTTCGTCTCAGCGTCGAACTGTGCGCCATGTACTGGCATTTCCTGCTTTTCGTCTGGCTCGCCATTTTCGCGCTTCTGGCTGGCTGGGCCGCGACTTTTATCGAGATTTGCCGACAGTTGCTGACCTAGGAGGGCCGGGCGGATGGCAGACACGACACTGACGCATATCGGCCGGACACAGCCGCGGCCGGCGGGCTTGCAAGGCGTCGCCGCCGACTGGTCCTCGGATCAGCGCGCGTTCAAGAACGTGTCCTGGGGCAAGGCCATGATGTGGATCTTCCTGCTCAGCGACACCTTCGTCTTCGGCTGCTTCCTGCTCTCCTACATGACCGCGCGCATGTCTACCCGGGTGCCGTGGCCCAATCCGAGCGAGGTCTTTGCCCTTCATATTGGCGGCTCGAATGTTCCGCTGATCCTTATCGCCATCATGACCTTCGTGCTGATCTCGAGCAGCGGAACGATGGCGATGGCGGTGAATTTCGGCTATCGCCGCGACCGCCGCAAAACCGCGATCCTCATGCTTCTGACAGCAGCACTCGGCGCGACCTTCGTCGGCATGCAGGCTTTCGAATGGACCAAGCTGATCAGCGAAGGGGTACGGCCCTGGGGCAACCCGTGGGGGGCGGCACAGTTCGGATCATCCTTCTTCATGATCACCGGCTTCCACGGCACCCATGTGACGTTCGGGGTGATCTTCCTGATCATCGTGGCGCGAAAGGTCTGGCGCGGAGATTACGACACGGGACGGCCCGGGTTCTTCACCAGCCGCAGGGGCAGCTATGAGAACGTCGAGATCATGGGGCTCTACTGGCATTTCGTCGACCTGGTCTGGGTGTTCATTTTCGCATTCTTCTATCTTTGGTGAGAGGCAGACATGGCTTTGGTGAGAGGCAGATATGGCTGAAGCAACCGCAAACGGCCTGGGGCAACACACGCTGCACGGAGCTCAAGCGCATGATCCGGCAGCGACTGGCATCGCCCCGGCGGAGGTTCACCAGGAGCACCCGATTAAGCTCTATCTGGTGGTCTGGGCATGGCTGTTCATCCTCAGCGCCTGCTCCTATCTGGTCGATTATGTCGGCCTCCAGGGCTATCTCAGATGGTCGCTGATCCTGATCTTCATGATGCTCAAGGCCGGGCTGATCGTCGCCGTCTTTATGCACATGGCCTGGGAACGGCTGGCGCTGACATATGCGATCATATTGCCGCCGATACTGGTGCTGGTGTTCGTGGCAATGATGGTCTTCGAATCGGATTACACGCTTCTCACCCGGATGGTGTTTTTTGGGGCCGAGCCCTGACGCGCAATCCGGGCACAGGGTTTGTCGACAGCGTCTCCCCTAAAGAGTTGGGAGCGCTATTTGCGGTCCGCTCCCCTTTGCCTTGAAACAATCGACAGCTGGCCCATTTTCGTTGATACGGGAAACGACAGAAGCAGAATGATTGCCCTCGTTTCCACATGCGTCGCGAACTCCAGCAAGGGAGGCTCAGGATGACGATCGCAAACAGACTGAAGGACTTTATCGACGGGAAAGGAATTTCCTATGAAACCGTCGAGCACCACCGCACGTCGACAAGCAGGCAGTCGGCAATAGCGGCGCATGTGCCCGGCAGCATAATGGCCAAATCGGTGGTCGTTCACCACGACGGCGGCTATGCGCTGGCCGTGGTCCCCAGCACCCACAGGATCGAGCTCGGCACGTTGCAGGACGTCATGGACCAGCGTATCGGCCTGGCCTCCGAAGACGAGGTGGTTTCGCTCTTCGAGGATTGCGACACCGGCGCCGTCCCGCCGATCGGCGGGGCCTACGATGTGCCGGTGATTCTCGATGAAAGCCTCGGCAAGGCCGACGACATCTATTTCGAGGGCGGCGACCACAGGACGCTGGTGCATGTCAGCGGCAAGGATTTCCGCAACCTGACCAGCGACGCTCGCCAGGCCCGCTTTAGCTACCCGGCTTACTAAAAAGGTCTGGCCCGCCGTGCCGGCGCGCTCGCCGGTACGGCAGGCCAGGATTTTCAGCTCGCCGGCTTGGTGGAAGCCGGCGATTCCACAACTTTTCGATAGACGTGCCAGGTGGCGTGACCGAGGATCGGCAGCACGACCGCCAGCCCGGCGAACACCGGCAGCGAGCCTATGATCAGGGCGACGGCGACAATCAGTCCCCAGACAGCCATCACGATCGGGTTCGCCAGGACCACGCGCACCGAGGTGTGGATGGCTTCGTAGGCGCCGACGTCGCGGTCGAGCAACAACGGGAACGCGACGACTGTGGTGCACAACACGACCGCGGCGAAGACGAAACCGATAGCGTGCCCAAGGATAACCAGCGTCCAGCCACGTCCGGTGGCGAATATTTCACTGATGAAGCCGGACAGCGATTCCGGCGGGGCCGGGCCGAAGAGGGTCTGGTAAAATGCCTGGGCGGTCAAAAGCCAGGCGATGAAGATCGCAAGCAGCATGATGCCGACCGCTGCGATGGCCGGCAACGCCGGAGAATTCCTGACCTCGAAAGCGTGGCTCCAGGAGGCGTCCAGCCCGGCCTCCCGTCGCCGGCTGATCTCATAGAGGCCGAGCGCCGCGAATGGACCGATCAGCGCAAAACCCGACACCAGCGGAAACAACAGCGGCAGCGCATTGTTGCCCGATGTCCAGACAGCGAGCACGACGCCGACCAGCGGATAGATCAGGCAGAGGAAAACGATATGCGACGGTTTGACCATGAAATCGTCGACGCCACGCCTGAGCGCGTCGAAAAGGTCGGAAACGCCAATCTTTCGAATTCTGGTGTGTTCCAGCGTCTCGCTGGCGCCTGCAATCACGTGAAAACTTGCCATGACCATTCCTCCAGACCAGGTCCGGTAAGGTCGCGGTTCACGGTGCCGTCGTTCAGCGTGACTGGCCACGCAAAACCGCGACCTGCACCATGATCAACATACTCTCTTGCATGGCGTTTGTCGCCCTTTGTCAGAACAGCGCGGCTCCAGTGATCAGGCTAGCTCTAACGGCCTTTCTCCGATATTCTCCAAAGTGGGTTGCAGGGTGAAGGTCATGGATGGAAAGACCGTTCTCATACTCGGCCTTGGCATAGTTATTCTGCTGTTGCTGGGATTCTGTGCAGTTCCAACGTGAGGTTCGAGCAGGTTCGGGCACACCTCGTTCGGCAATCGCCGACTGACTGTCTCAATCTGGCAAGCAATCCGAGAACATCAGGATTCACTTGAGCCACGAGACAGGCATACCGTCAATTTCCGGCTGACATGACGGCACGCAATACGATGGTGTCGGCAAGCAGCACGGCAAAGATCGCGAAAAGATAGAAAATCGAATAGGCAAACAGCGCCTTTGCGCGTTTCATCTCCCACCCTTCAACCCGCCTTTTGTCGACCAGCAGCTTCCAGGCATGCCAGATGAAGCCTGCGCCCAATGCGGCCGAAACAATCCCGTAGAATCCGCTCGCGAACCCGAAAGCCCAAGGCAGCACGCCGATTGGTGCCAGGATCAGCGAATAGACGAAGACCTGTTTTCTGGTCGAAGCCTGGCCGGCCACGTTCGGCATCATGGGAATGCCGGCCGCGGCATAGTCGCCGATCTTGAACAGCGCGAGTGCCCAGAAATGCGGCGGCGTCCAGAGGAAGATAATGAGAAACAGAATGAGGCTTTCAATCCCGACGGCGCCAGTGGCCGCCGCCCACCCGATGACAGGAGGAAGAGCACCCGCGGCACCGCCTATGACGATGTTCTGCGGCGTCGAGCGTTTCAGCCACATCGTATAGATCACGACGTAGAAGAAGATGGTGAAGGCCAGCAGCGATGCGGCAAGCCACCCCACCAGCACGCCGAGCGTCATGACCGAAAGTACGGAAAGCACCAGGCCGAAGCCGAGAGCTTCGCCTGGCATGACCCGGCCTGAAGGGATCGGCCGCTTTGACGTGCGCGACATCAACGCATCAATATCGGCATCGTACCACATGTTGAGAGCTCCGGCCGCTCCTGCCCCAACCGCAATTGCACCGATTGCAATGACGGCAATGACCGGATTCATCACCCCGGGCGCCACCATCAGACCAACGAAAGCGGTAAAAACAGCAAGCGCCATGACGCGTGGTTTCAGAAGCGCGAAGAAATCACTGACCGTCGCTTCAGAGATCTGGATACCGGTATCCTCGAGGCCGCTTTCCCGAGCCGACATTTCAGGCGACCACCGATGGAGGCAGGCAATCTGGCCGGCGCATCGGCCGGCGGAAGAGCCAGGTTACTTCCTGGCGGAAGAACCGGGTCATTTGGAGAATTGCTTCAGATAGGCGATGACGTTGGCAAGATCCTCGTCCTTCTTGAGGCCGGGAAACGCCATCTTCCCGCCTTTGATCATGGCTTTGGGATCGCGAAGATAATTCGTCAGCGTGGCTTCATCCCATTTGACGCCGGATTTACCCGCCTCGGTCATGGCTTTAGAATATTTGAACCCCGGATGCGTGCCGGCGGTCCGGCCGATGACGCCGCTCAATGATGGACCGACCTTGTTCTGGTCCTTGTCCACGACGTGACAGACCTTGCACTTGGTGAAGACCTTCTCGCCCGCGGCGGCATCTTGTGCCTGGGATTGGTTCGTGATGAACGTCGCAGCGGACACGGCGGCGAAAAACGCGATTGCGCGCATGGCATTTCCTCCCCGATCGCCAAATCTGCCTTGGACGATCTGCGCGTGCCGACACGGCATGCGCCCCTTTGCACGACAGAGCGGAATATCCGTTTCTGGCGTATGGAATTGCGGCATCTACATACCACAGAATCTGGCTGGCAGATAGAAGAAGCCGACCAGCAAGATTGCCGCCGAAGCAATGAGGCAACTCGATCGGCGCACAGCCGGAACGCATCCCGGCCAAAGGCGTTAGACCAGCTACGGTTCAGCGTCAGCAAGATCAAAGATCAGAGAAGCGTCCATGAACGACAGCAGCGTCCTGGAGGTGCGCCACGGCACCCTCACGATCGACGGCGAGACGGTCTTCTACAGAGAGGCAGGCCCTGAAGCCGCGCCGGTGTTGTTGCTTCCGCACGGCTATCCCTGCTCATCCTTCCAATATCGCCGGCTGATGCCGGCGCTCGCCGATCGGTGGCGGACTGTCGCGCCGGACTTCCCCGGCTTTGGCTACAGTGGAACCCCCGATCCCGCACGGTTCGGTTATGATTTCGACGCCTATGCAACTTTTCTGGAGCGGTTCACCGACGCGCTTGGGCTCGGCAGCTACGCGCTGTGGCTGCACGACTACGGCTCGCAGATCGGCCTGCGCCACGCAATAGCGCATCCATCCCGGATCAGGGCCCTGATCATCCAGAACGGCGACATCTACGCGGATGCCCTTGGCCCCAAATACGAAACGATCCAGCGCTTTTGGCGGGATCCTTCACCAGAGAGAAGCGCGCCGCTGGAAGAAGCGGTGAGCGAGGACGGCTTTCGCGCCGAGTTCGTCGGCGAAGTCGATGACGACGTCGCCCGACGTGTCCCGCCCGATCTGTGGAAATTGCATTGGCCGCTGATGGACACGCCGGTGCGCCGTGCGCTTTCGGTCGGACTGATGGAGAAGCTCAAGGCTAACCTCGAATGGTTCCCTCGTTACCAGGAATACCTGCGCGAACAGCGGCCGCCGGCAATGATCCTTTGGGGGCCGAAGGACGAATACATGCCCGAGCCGGCGGCGCGCGCCTATCTGCGCGATCTCCCCGAGGCCGAACTGCATTTGCTGAACGACGCCGGGCATTGGCTGCTGGAAACCCATTTCGAGGCCGCCCTGCCCTTGGTGCGAGGGTTTCTCGGCGAGGTCCTGCATTAATCGCCCGCACAGAGGAGCACTTCATGAACGACAACGCCACAATTGCCCGGATCTGGCGGGGAAGGACGCGCCGCGATCTGGCAGACGCCTACGAGCCATATCTGCGCCGCGAAGGCATTCCGCCGCTTCAGGAGAAGGCGCTTGGCGTGCAGTTGTTTCGCGAAGATCGCGAAGAAGAAACGGAGTTCGTGACGATCTCATACTGGCCAGACGTCGACGCCATGGCGAGCTTCACCGGCGGCGACCCGCGCAAGATCCATCACCTGCCGCGCGACGAAGAGTTTCTCGTTGAACTGCCCGAACGGGTGACCGTGATGCGGATCCTCGTCACTCAATTGCCTCGCGATTAGGGCGGTGGCGGTGACGGTTGCGGTCTTGCGGCATCGACAGCAACGAAAAAGGCCGCCTCGAGGGCGGCCTTTCACCATCCGCAGAACGCGGTGTTATTCGGCGTCCTTGGCAGCCTTTTTCTTCGGCGCGGCCTTTTTCTTCGGCTCTTCCGCATCGTCGGCCTGCTTGGCGTCAGCCTTCTTCGCGGCGGTTTTCTTCGCCGGCTTCGCCTTGGCCGTCTCGGTGTCCTCGTCGTCGGCCATCAGCTCTTCCTTGCTGACCTTGACGTCGGTGACGGAGATCTGGCCGAGCAGATGGTCGACCACCTTCTCCTCGAACAGCGGTGCGCGCAGCGTGTTCAGCGCTTCGGGATTGCTGCGGTAGAATTCGAAGGCTTCCTGCTGCTGGGCGGCCGGATAGCGGCGCACCTGCTCGAACAGGCCGCGCTGCAATTCATCGTCCGACACGGTGACGCCGGCCTTCTCGCCGATTTCGGCGAGAACCAGGCCGAGACGCACACGGCGCTCGGCAAGCCGCATATATTCGGTGCGCGCCTCTTCTTCCGTGGTCTCCTCGTCGGCGAAGGTGCGGCCGGCGGTTTCCAGATCGCGGTTGACCTGGTTCCAGATGTTGTTGAACTCGGCCTCGACGAGCTTCGACGGCGCCTCGAACGAGTAGGCGGCATCGAGCTGGTCGAGCAGTTGGCGCTTGATCTTCTGGCGCGTCATCGAGCCGAACTGGTTCTCGATCTGGGTGCGCACCACTTCACGCAGGCGCTCCAGCGACTCCAGGCCGAGATTCTTGGCCGTTTCGTCGTTGATCTCCAACGCACCGGGCTTGGACACTTCCTTGACGGTGACGTCGAAGGTCGCTTCCTTGCCGGCGAGATGCGCCGCCTGGTAGTTTTCCGGGAACGTGACCGTGACCTGCGTCTCGTCGCCGGCCTTGCTGCCGATGAGCTGATCCTCGAAGCCGGGAATGAATTCTTTGGAGCCGAGCACCAGCGGCTGGTCCGTGCCGGCGCCGCCGCTGAAGGCTTCGCCGTCGATCTTGCCGACATAGTCGATCGTCACGCGGTCGCCTTCGGCGGCCTTGCCGGTCTTCGGCTCATAGCTGCGCGCCGACTCGGCGACACGCTGGACCTGCTCGTCGATCTCGGTGTCGGGCACGTCGAATACCTGACGCGTCACCTTGATGTCGGAGAAATCCTTGATCTCGATCGGCGGAATGATCTCGTAATTCAGCCGGAACTCGAAGTCGGCGCCGCCGGCCAGGATCTTCTCGGCCTCCTTCTCGTCCTCGGTCATGATCACTTCGGGCTGCATGGCGGCCTTTTCGCCGCGCCCGGTAATGACCGAACGGGTCGAATCGTTGAGGATCTCGTTGACCACTTCGGCCATGAACGACTTGCCGTAGACCTTGCGCAAGTGCTGCACCGGCACCTTGCCGGGACGGAAGCCGTTGATGCGGACCTTGTTCCTGGCATCGGAAAGCCGCGCCATTAGCTTGGCTTCCATGTCACCGGCCGGCACGGTGATCTTGATCTCGCGCTTGAGACCGGAGTTGAGCGTTTCGGTGACCTGCATCATAGAACCTTTGTTTTCACCAATGAGGCCGCCAAACGGCTCCTGCCGTTTACAACCTGCCGGTATGATCTTGCCGAGAATGGCTTTTGGTGCGGGACTTGGCGATCTGTCCGCCCAAAGCGGCTCAAATCCTCCAGAAATACGCTCCAAAATGTGAATAAGTCTTTGTTTTTCCTACTTCTTATCACATTCTGCAGAAGCGGATCGTCGCATCCCGTCACATTCGACACGCCTTTTGTCACAGGCGCGGCTAATTTTCAACCATCTTCGCATCTACAGCGCCGCGCGTCCTCTTGGACGCGCAAAGGACGCTGTAGCACCTTGATTTTGGCGCGTGATCCTTTCCGAAAATCGCATTCGATTTCGGGATCATGCGCCGGCCAACGGCCCCTATTTTGACCGCGACATTGACAGAATGATGGCTACATGGGATTGGCCGGGCAATGCGGATGTGGCGGAATTGGTAGACGCCCTGGATTTAGGTTCCAGTGCCGAAAGGCGTGGGGGTTCGAGTCCCTTCATCCGCACCACTATGGGAGCCTACTCCTCAAAGACCTGGCGCGTGAACCATTCGGTCAAATTCGCAAGCTCGGGTCCCAGCACGCGATCCTCGCCGACCGGCGGCACGATGCTCCTGATATCCCCAACGAACGACTGAAGCGCCGGAGGCGCCACGCGCTCGGTGACATGCAGTGCCTGCGAGGCGATCACAGCCAGCATCGCCATCGCGGCATCGAGGCAGCGGCCGGCGCGTGCTTCCTTCGTCCATGCGAGGAAGACCGTCGTCGCGACATCGTCCTGGCCGGCGCCGGCCGATTCCGTTCCCGGGATGAAGGTGCGCTGGGCCGAAAGTTTCGCCTGCTCCAGATAACCCGTGATCGCCATCGGCACATAGCCGACATTGCCGTGACCGTCGCTGTCGCTCCAGTCCCGCCCCGTCAAAAGCAGATCGGGTAGGAGCGACACCTTGCCGTTAAGAAGCTTCGAGGCGTGTCGGTCGCACAAGAGGCAGATATCGGCCCATATCGCCGCCAGATCATCCAGGGCGGGTGTTGCCATGGCATTGTGATAGCCGCCCGTGCTGATGCAACGCCCGAACGGATGCCCGTCGTCAGGCGGGATGTAGACAGGGTTGTCCGA
Source organism: Mesorhizobium mediterraneum (assembly GCF_002284565.1). Classification (GTDB taxonomy): domain Bacteria; phylum Pseudomonadota; class Alphaproteobacteria; order Rhizobiales; family Rhizobiaceae; genus Mesorhizobium; species Mesorhizobium mediterraneum. The sequence goes on from NZ_NPKI01000017.1 coordinate 413,341, forward strand.
GATCGAAGCGAGTGACACGGTGGCCGCACGCTCTGCCGATGCCAGCGCGCGATGCGCGTGTCCGAGGATGCGAGGGACGATGCGGTAGCTGACCGGCGCCTGATAATTACGGCGCCCGGTGCCGGCACCGGCAAGAAACGCCCTCAATCCCCGCAGCGCCACTGCTTCGTGTTCATCGCCCCAAAGCGCGTCGAGCGCCGGGTCGTAATGTTCGAGCGGCGCGCGAAACGCTTCGATCGAAAGCGCAAAGACTCTTTCGGCAAGGCGAATGCGGCGGCGAGCCGCCAAGGCCGCATCGGCCACAAGTGCGGCAGCGCAAGGCGAGCCATTGATCAGGGAGCCCCGTTCCTTGACCTCCAGGTCGAAGCGCGTCGAAAGCTCTGCAAACAGCGGATAGAGCGCGAGGATTTCACCGGCGCCGCCCTGGCCGGATGATGGCACCATGGGCATCGGTCCGCCGTCCAGCATCGCGGCGACGGCGAGCGCCATGCGCGGTGTGGTCGCGGCGTTTCCTTCGAGGAAATTCGCCAGCCGGGCAAGCACGATCGCCCTCACCACGCGATCTGGTAAAGGCTCGCCGAACGAGGTGGCGGCTGCGAACGCCTTGATGCGTGCATGGCGACCCCGCTCCCCTAGTTCGAGCTGCCGGCTCGCCAGTTCTCCCATGGCGGTGGTCACGCCATAGATGACCGGTACAGGGTCGGTTTCAATGAGACGCAGGAACGACGCGCGGCACTCTGCGATGCGCTGCAAGGCCTTGCCGCTGATTTGCACCCTGTCTTTTTTCCAGGCGACGCGGAAAACGGAGCTGAGATTTATGTCTTCTCGTGTCGTCAGGATAATTGTCATGTTTTGATGCTGTCCGAGCCGGCCACGCTTTTCAATTCTAATAAAGCGGTTCCTCGAACAGCGTCTTGTCGCCGTCCATCAGCGCCTTGATCTGCGCCGTGCCATTGGCTGCGATTGCAACACGGACGCCGAATGGCCGCACCCGCATGTCGTTCTGGATCGCCATCCCCTCGCCTTCGGGCAGATAAAAGCGCTGGATGCCATAGTCCGGCGCGATCGCCGTTGCTTCCGGGCTGAGATCCCACCCCTCGGCTACCTGGCCGACGATATCGACTTCGTCGGATGCTGCCGGCGCAGGTGCTTTACCGAACCAGGCCGTGGTCGCCTCCCAATAGCCGTCGGCGCCCTGCTTCAGCCTGACCACAATAGAGGTGTCGTCACTAGACAGCTTGCCAGCCGGAACGTTGGCGATCAGCTTCACCGGTATCTGCGAAATCTCATAGCCAAGGCGAATAAAGTCACCGCGCAGGAGATCGCGCGGATCGACCGGTTCCACCCTCAGCAGCACTTGCCTGCCGTCGCGCAGGATCGCTGCCCGGCCGGCGATGATCCAGCTCAGGAAACCGATCTGGACGAGCGCCAGCACCACCGCCGAAATGATCAGTTTTTTACCGGTCATCATGCCGCCGCTCCTTCCACGCTCGGGGACCTCATGCGCTTTTCAATGCGGATGATGACAAGGGCAAGGATGCCGAGAAGCACTGCTGCCGCAAGAAAGAAGCCTGCCGTGTCGAGCATCGACTGCAACATCACAACATAGATGATGGCGAGTTCGAAGGCGAAACCGGCATAGGCGATCCAGCGCATACCTCTGCTTTCGCGGCCGCCCAACATGATTGCAGCGACAATGCCGGCAAGCGCAATGGCCGAGGCGATGGCAAAGCCGCTGTTGTTGTTATCGTCGGCCAGCTCGAACTGAATCATCGCCAGGCCGGTGAGAAATCCAATCAGCGCGTGCAGGGGCAGCCGGCCGCTAAGTTGCACGATCCTGTCGACGGACCCCGCGGCGAAGATCGCAGCCGCGAAAAGCAGCGCCGACACGACGACGAGCGGGACAGCGACCAGCAGCGTTTCGTATTCCATTACCATCAGCACGAGATAGAAGATGACCGACAGGATGATCAGGTGCCGCGCCGCCTGGCTGCGCGTCCAAAACGAAATGGCGAACAGCACGATCGCCATGACGACGAAGAGGTGCGGAAATTCCGTGCGCCCGAAATAGTCGAACCCTCTCAGGAACAGCCAGGCATCGGCGATGCCGACAGCAGCAACGGTCAGCGGGTTCGAGCGCAGCGCAACCGCCGCCAAGGCCGTGCCTGCGCCCCAGGTGATCAAGGCCGACGCCTCGTCGCCAGACAAATGATACATCTGACCGATCAGCGCGATCGATCCGCCGAATGCCGTCGCGGCGACGATCCAAAGCGCCTCGCCGATCGCAGCGTGGTCGCGTGTCTTCAGCACCGCGCCGCCGACATAGCCGGCGATGATGATCGCGAAGAGCGCCGCCACCCGCGCCAGCCGCGGGATGACTTCCCAATTGGCAGCGACGAAGATCAGGACGGCCGCGCCAAACAGCAGCGCCGCCATCATCGCCAGGATCGAACCGAAGCTCAGCGATCTCCGTTGATTGGCTTCGACGTCGCGCGTCAGCGCGTCGGCTGTCGGGGCATCGATCAGGCTGGCCTGCAGCCATCGTGCGATATCGGCCCTGACGCGTGACGAATAGCTCGCCATACCTTTCTCCCCCAGCTTGGTCTTTTTTTCAGCCGACCCGGCCAAATCGTTGACGCCACGACATTTTCCGATTCCGGCTTATCTATGTCGAACACGTGAGCGCCGCGTGATGGTGCATTGCACAATTTGCATTGCTGCCATGCACCAATAGCGCTTTTAAATCGATATGACCCCACCTATCTTCAGGGCGTACACAAAGACGGAATGATCCGAAAGAAAGACGAAACGAGAAATACCATGAACCTGATCCGCAACTACCGCAACTGGCGCCGCTACCGGGACACCGTTTCCGAGCTGAGCCGCCTGAGCAACCGCGAACTGACCGACCTCGGCATCAGCCGCAGCGACATCCACTACGTCGCTCGCAAGGCGGTCTAATCCTCTTCGGACCGCAAATGGTCCGAACCAGTTTGACTTGAAAAGAGAACGACAATGAACCTGATCCGCAACTATCGTAACTGGCGCGTTTATCGCTCGACGGTTACCGAGCTGGGTCGCCTTTCGAACCGCCAGCTGCATGATCTCGGCATCGTCCGCGACGAGATCAAGATCATCGCCCGCAAGGCGATCTAATCAAGGAATTTCGCCAGGGTCGACCTCCTCCCCGACCCTGACGAATACGGTCAGCCTTCACCTCCTCCCGAGGGTTGACCACAAAAACGGCGCCCGCCGCACCTCCTCCCGCGGCGGGCGCTGTTTCCCCGGGCGAAACGAGTTTCGTCCCAAGGGTTTCGCCCCCTTTCATCAGGCGAAACGAATTTCGTCAAAGCCGACCTCCTCCCCGGCGATGACGAATACGGTCGATCTTCACCTCCTCCCGAGGATCGGCCAGCAAAACGACACCCGCCGGACCTCCTCCCCCGGCGGGTGTTGTTGTTTTCAGGGTCGATTCACTCTGGGAGCCGTTTTGGCGGGACGTCCCCTGTCGTCAGTCCAGCGCACCGCTTTCCAGCACGCCCCGTTTCTTCCACTGGCTCAGCGGAAAAATGTCCGGCGCGCCGCCCATCGCCGCATACCAGGAATCCACCACCCATTCGGTGCCTCCGCGGTCGCTGATCACCGCCGTCCAATGGGGATAGCGCCCGTCGACAAACAGGCCTCGCGAGGCATTGTCCTCGACCTTGTGAAACCTGAGCAATTTTCGCTCGGCAAGGTAGACCAGCAGCGCATGCGTATTGGTCGATTCGTCGACACAATCCATCTGGCCCCTGATGCGCGATGCACCGAATTCCGACTGCGGCAGATCGCGAACGCCGGTAGCCCGGAGAATGCGCTGCTCGAAATAGCGGACAGCTTTCTTGACAGCGGAACGCTCGGCTTGGGGCGAACCCGCGCCCGCACGCAGGATGGAGCGGAAACGCGCGCCGTCACCGGGGCCAAGCGCCAGCATCGTGCGATAGTTGCAACTATAGCCATGGCATATGGGGATCCGCTTGGAAGCCGTCGCGGCCAGTTCGCCGGCGGCCGCTGATCCGCCCGTGGCGATCACGGCTGTCAGAAAGATCACTTTGGCAAAGATCCCGAGACTCCCGTCCATTCTCCGACAGTAGACGATTGCAGCACTTGGCGCCAACAGCGCGGCTAACTCGGGCAATTGCAATCGCAGCTACAAGCGACTATTTCGGCGCTCATGAACAAGAATCCCATTCACGTCATCGGCGGCGGTCTCGCCGGCTCCGAAGCCGCTTGGCAGGCGGCCGAAGCCGGCGTTCCCGTTGTCTTGCATGAAATGCGCCCCGTCCGCGGCACCGATGCGCACAAGACGGATGGGCTGGCCGAGCTGGTCTGTTCCAATTCCTTCCGTTCCGACGATGCGCAAACCAACGCCGTCGGCCTGCTGCATGCCGAAATGCGGCTGGCCGGATCGCTGATCATGAGCGCCGGCGATGCCCACCAGGTGCCGGCCGGTGGCGCGCTTGCCGTCGACCGCGACGGATTTTCCGAAGCGGTGACCAACAAGCTCGAAGCGCACCCGCTCATCACCATCCAGCGCGAAGAAGTGCCCGGTCTGCCGCCTGCGGACTGGGACCAGGCGATCATCGCCACCGGCCCGCTGACCGCACCTGGGCTCGCCCAATCGATCGCGGAAGTGACCGGCGCGGATGCGCTCGCCTTCTTCGATGCCATCGCGCCGATCGTCCATTTCGACACGATCGACATGGACATTTGCTGGTTCCAGTCACGCTACGACAAGGTCGGACCCGGCGGCACCGGCAAGGATTACATCAACTGCCCGATGGACAAGGAGCAATATCTCGCCTTCGTAGGGGCGCTTCTGGAGGGCCAAAAGACCGAATTCAAGCAATGGGAAGGCACGCCCTATTTCGACGGCTGCCTGCCGATCGAGATCATGGCCGAGCGCGGCGTCGAGACGCTGCGCCATGGGCCGATGAAGCCGATGGGGCTGACCAATGCGCACAATCCGTCGGTGAAGGCCTATGCCGTCGTGCAGCTTCGCCAGGACAATGCGCTGGGCACGCTCTACAACATGGTCGGCTTCCAGACCAAGCTGAAGCACGCCGAGCAGGTGCGCGTGTTCCGCACCATCCCGGGCCTCGAAGACGCCGAATTCGCCCGCCTCGGCGGCCTGCACCGCAACACCTATATCAATTCGCCGACGCTGCTTGACCATTCGCTGCAGCTGAAGTCGCGACCCGGCCTGCGCTTCGCCGGCCAGATCACCGGTTGCGAAGGCTATGTCGAAAGTGCGGCCATCGGCCTGCTTGCCGGTCGCTTTGCCGCCGCCGAACGGTTGGGCCACGCACCGGCGCTGCCACCAATCACCACGGCTTTCGGCGCGCTGCTCAACCACATCACCGGCGGTCATATCGTTTCCGACGACGAGCCGGGAAAGCGCTCCTTCCAGCCGATGAATGTCAATTTCGGCCTGTTCCCACCGGTGGAAGCACCGAAGTCAGAGGGAAAGCGCTTGCGTGGCAAGGACAAGACCGTCGCCAAGCGGCGTGCGGTGACATCGCGCGCGCTGGCCGACTGCCGCGAATGGCTGGGGCTGCCGTCGCGCGCGGAAGCGGCGGAGTAGGCCTCTTCCGGACTTGTCGATCGGGCGACGGAAGAGTAGGATAATATACTACTCTTCATCATAGGGAGCAATTCCATGGAGCCCGCCGAGAAACTGTCCGTCACCGTAACGCCCACGATGGCGCGCATGATCCGCGAAAAAGTCGAGGACGGCTCCTTCGGATCGGCAAGCGAGGTTATCCGCGCAGCACTTCGCGCCTTCCAGCGCGAGGAGGAAGAGCATGCCGAGCGCATGGCCTCGATCAGGGCGCGCGTGAAGGCATCGATCGAGGATACGAGACCGGGCTATTCGGGAGAAGAGGTTCGCGCTCACCTTCGGGAATTCGTCGCCCGACATTCGAGCCGTGCTGATGATTCAGCGGCTTGAAGTCGAGTATTGAGAAAATGCCAGGAATGATCTGGCCGACATTTTCAGGAACATCGTAGAGGCCGGCGGAAGCCTGGACATCGCGCTTAAATTCGTCTTGCGCATCGAAGACCGCTGTCAGAGCATCGGCAATGCGCCTCGTGGCGGCCGGTCGCGCAATGACATTGCGCCAGGATTGCGAACGGTTCCGTTCGAGCACTCCGCCATCATCGCTTACGTTGTCGATGACGATTTCGTACGCATCGTCAACATCTTCTATGGCGGTCGCGACTACGAGATGCTGATGCGCGATGCCGGATCGAGCGATCCATCGTGACAGACCTCAACGGCCGCGGTGGTAGTTCCGGCTTTCTGGATTCCTCATACTTGGCAGCCTTCAGGCGTCCGGCCAGCCTCGCGTCGCGCAACGCAACAGCAGCCAATGCCGGCGCCAGGCCGAAAGCCGTGTCGCGCCGCTCAGAGGCGAATGACGAGAACTTTCCATCTTGCTGAGATAGGCGCGCGAGAGAGCCAGCGGCAGAAATGCCGGGCGCAGCGAAACCGGCAAAGCCGACGCGCCGCCTTCGAATGCCGCAAGATGTTCCCGCGCCAGCGCGATCATCGCCGCCACAGCGCGTTCCGCCCCCAGCCCACCATCGCCCGCAACGAACTCCTCGGGCGACGACCCTGCCGCGGCCAGAATGTCGGCCGGGACAAAGCATTGCCCGCGCTTGCGGTGCTGCGGCAGCAGCAGCAACAGGCCGGTCATCGCCTGTGCGCAGCCTGCCCTGCCCGCAAGTTCGGAAAACCGCGGCGCTTCGACGGGATCGAGCACCATCGCCGCAAGCTGGATGAGCGCCGCTGCGGTCTCGCCGCAATAGCCTTCCAGATCGATGCGAGACGGCATAGGGTCGTCATAGAGATCGAAGATGCGGGCTTCGAGCATATTATCGAAGGCAAGTTTCGGCAGACGGTGGGCGGAAATCGTCGCCTTCAACGCATCCGCGACGGGATGGCCGACGCCTGCCCCGTCGTCCTCGGCTGCGATGACATCGCGCCACCATTGCAGCCGCACCTCGCCCGGCAGCGCCTCGCGGATACGGTCGCGGATGCCAGATATCTCGGCATTGAAGGCATAAAGCGAAAACAGCGCGTCACGCTTGTCCTCAGGCGCATAGAGCGCGGAAACATAGCGGTCATGGTCGGCGGCTCGCACCGTTTCCATGACGATTTTGGCGTTTTCGCTCACGTCACTCGACGGCAATCAGTGCGGCGGCCACCGCACGGTTTTCCGCCAGAAGAACATTGTAGGTCCGCACGGCAGCCCCGGTCGACATCGGATCGGCCGTAATGCCCGCCGTCTTCAGCGCGGCACGCAGCGCTGCCGGCAACGGCTTGAGATCCTTGCCGGCGCCGACCAGCAGGATCTCGACCTTGTCAGCCTCGTTGAGCAGCTTGGCGAAATCCGCCGCCGTCAGCGCCAGGGGGTCGGCCGGCTCCCAACCGTAGATGCCCGACGGCAGGCACAGCAGCGAGCCGCGATGCGACATGTCGGCGAAACGGAACCCGCCATTGCCGTAGGCCTCGATCGGCGCGCGGCCAGGGAAATGCGCTTCGCGGATGACGATGCCTTTTGCCACGGGCGCAGCAATCGTCAGGTTGCCACGGCTTTGCCGCCGCTCACCCGCTTCTCCTCATCGGCCGCCGCGGCCTGTGGCCGCAGCTTGAACAGGATGAGCAGAGGGGCGGCGATAAAGATCGACGAATAGGTTCCGAAGACGACGCCGAACAGCATCGCCAGCGTGAACGAGCGGATCACCTCGCCGCCGAACAGGACCAGCGCCAGAAGCGCCAGGATCGTCGTCACCGCGGTCAGCGTCGTTCTCGACAGCGTCTCGTTGATGGCGTTGTTCAACAATTCCGGCAGCGGCATCTTCTTGTATTTCCTGAGATCCTCGCGAACACGGTCATAGACCACGATCGTGTCGTTGAGCGAATAGCCGATGATGGTCAGGATCGCCGCCAGCGACGATTGGTTGAATTCGAGCCCAGTGATGACGAAGAAGCCGATGGTCATGACGATGTCGTGGACCGTCGCGATGATGGCGCCGACCGCGAACTGCCATTCGAAGCGGAACCACACATAGGCCAGGATGCCAAGCAGCGCGACCAGCATGGCGATCGTGCCTTGCTTGGCGAGCTCGCCAGAAACCGTCGGCCCCACCACTTCGACGCGGCGGAAATCATACTGGTCCTGCAGCTCGCCGCGCACCTTGTCGATGACGGTCTGCTCGGCATTCTCGCCGCCATCCTGTGTGCCGACGCGGATCAAAACGTCGTTCGGCTCGCCGAATTGCTGGACCTGCACTTCGCCGATGTTGAGTTCCGTCAGCCTGCCGCGGATATCGGCAAGATCGGCGGTGCCATCCTTGGCCTGCACCTCGATCAGCGAACCGCCCTTGAAGTCGATGCCGTAATTGATGTCGACGGTCATGAACAGCACGACCGACAGCACCGATAGCAGGCTCGACAGAGCGAACGTCCAGCGGCGGATGCCCATGAACGGAATTCTCGTACCGGGCGGAATGAAGGTCACCGGCGCCCGCGGCAATTCCTTCGGCCGCGCCCGGCGAAGCCAGATCGACACCAGCAACCGGGTGAAGGTGAAGGCGGTGAAGACGGTAGTCAGAATGCCGATGGCGAAGGATATGGCAAAACCCTTCACCGGCCCCGTGCCGATCCAGAACAGCACCACGGTCGCGATCAGCGCTGTGACGTTGGAATCGACGATGGTCGCCAGAGCCTTGGTGAAACCGGTGTCGATCGCCTGGATGACCGAGCGGCCGGCTCTTCGCTCCTCGCGGATGCGCTCGTAGATGAGAACGTTGGAATCGACCGCCATGCCGATGGTCAGCACGATACCGGCAATGCCCGGCAAGGTCAGCGTCGCGCCCAGAAGCGACAGCAGCCCGATGATCATCGCCACATGCACCGCCAGCGCAAGGTTGGCGAGGAAGCCGAGGAAGCCGTAGGCGACGAACATGAAGGCGACGACGAGAATCGACCCGACCACGCCGGCGACCTTGCCGGCGTGAATGGAATCTTCGCCGAGCCCAGGACCTACCGTGCGCTCTTCGATCACCGTCAGCGTCGCCGGCAGCGCGCCGGCACGCAACAGCACGGCGAGGTCGTTGGCGCTCTCGGCGGTAAAATTGCCCGAGATTTGGCCGCTGCCGCCAAGGATCGGTTCGCGGATCTGCGGCGCCGAAATCACCTGATTGTCGAGGATAATGGCAAACAGCTTGCCGACATTCTGCGAGGTCGCCTGGCCGAAGCGCGCCGCTCCCTTGGAATCGAAGGTGAACGAAACCACCGGCTCGTTGGTCTGGGAATTATACGTCGCCTGCGCATCGGTGAGATTTTCGCCCGAAACGATGACCCGGTTCTCGATCAGATACGGAACCGGCGGATCATCCTGCGAATACAACACCGATGATCCCGCCGGCGGGCGCCCGTTGAGCGCGTCCTGCACCGGCATCGACTGGTCGACCATCTGGAAGGTCAGCTTGGCGGTCTGGCCAAGAATGTCCTTCAGCCGCTGCGGATCCTGCAGGCCCGGCACCTGCACCAGAATGCGGTCTTCGCCTTGGCGTTGCACGATCGGCTCGGTGGTGCCGAGTTCGTTGACGCGGCGCTCGACGACCTCAAGCGACTGCGCCAACGCCGTCGACGTGCGGTACTTGATGCCGGCATCGGTGACGGCGAACTTGAGCAGGCCGGGCTCGGAATCATCAAGCGACATCTCCTGGACGGAGCCGCCGCTGAACAGGCCGGCGGCCACCGGGTCGGTCAATGTCTTCAGCGCCGTCTTGGCGGCTTCGACCTGACCGGGATCGGTGATGCGGACCTGCACGGCCCGGCCTGATCCGGAAAGGCCGGTGTAACCGATCTTGGCGTCGCGCAGCCGCGTCCTGATTTCGTCGCGTGTCGTCTCCAGCCGATCCTTGATCAGATCATTCGGATTCATCCTGAGCAGGATATGCGAGCCGCCCTGCAGATCGAGGCCGAGCGTCATCTGGCGCTTCGGCACCCAGCTGGGAAGCTGGGCCAGCGTGCTGGCAGAGAAAAGATTGGGCGCAGCGAGGATCACCGTGGCGGCCACGGCCAGCCAGATCAGGATCATCTTGAAGCGCGAGAAATAAAGCATAGGGCGTCGTCCGTCAGGGCGTTCTGGCGGATCGTTCCGCCTGGAATGGGGTTATTTCTTGGCGTTCTGGTTCGCCAAATGCTCGCCTCGAGCACAAGGCAGTTCACTTTGGTGCTGCCATCGGGCTTTCTTCAACTATTGTCAATCTTGCCGGCAAGGCACCAGCGGGCAATAGCACGACGAGATCGTTGGCGCCTTGGACGGGGCGAGCGGGCTGGCGGCGAGAAGACTGGGCGCATCAAGAGCCCCTGCGATGGCCACAGCCACCGCAGATCAGAGTCATCGGCGTCGTCCGTCAGGGCGTTCTGGCGGATCGTCCCGCCGACATCCGATTATTTCTTGGCGTTCTGGTTCGCCACCGGCTCGCCCTTGACGCGCACGTCTGCGATCGTCGAGCGCAGCGCCGTTACCTTGGTGCCACCGCCGAGATCGATCTCGAGTTCATTGTCGTCGATCACCTTGGTCACCTTGCCGACGAAACCGCCGCCGGTGACGACCGTGTCGCCGCGGCGGACCGCCGCCAGCATCTCGCCGCGCTTCTTCAACTGCGTGCGCTGCGGCCGGATGATCAGAAAATACATGATCACGAAAATCAGGACAAACGGCAAAATGCTGATGAACATATCCGGGGAGGCGCCGACGCCTTGGGCGTATGCCGGTGTCACGAACATCTAGGTACTCCTGAATTTTGAAAGACAGCCGCCAAACCGTCCTGGGGAAATTTGGCGGCCCCGTGAAATTTCGCCGGAATATAGTCGGTAAAGTTGCCAATGCAACTGCGGTCAGGCATTTCAGCTGCTTTTCCGGCTGGTTGAGCCGTGTTAGAGCATGATCCCGAAAACGACGCCCGGTTTTCGGAAAAGATCATGTTCTAACAAAAGGTTGGAACTGGTTCCGAAACGCCGGAACCAAATTAGGTTCCGTGTCATCCCCTCCTGAGTGCAAAGATAAAATGAGCGATAGCACCATCGAAGCCCTGAACAAGAAGCTCGACCGCCTGATCGAGGCGGTCGTCCGCCTCGCTCCGCCGCCGGTGCCGGAAACCGATCTCGGCAAGGCCGATTGCTTCGTCTGGCAGGCCGATCCCGGCAATCTGGAGCCGGTGCTCAAGGTCAACCGCGTCGACATCGGCCTGATCCGCGGCGTCGACCGCGTCCGCGACATATTGGTCGACAACACCGAGCGCTTCGCTTCCGGTTACGCCGCCAACAATGTGCTGTTGTGGGGCGCGCGCGGCATGGGCAAGTCCTCGCTGGTCAAGGCCGTGCATGCGGCGGTCAACGCGTCGGCAAAGCTGGACCTGCCGCTCAAGCTCATCGAGATCCATCGCGAAGACATCGACACGCTGCCAAAGCTTATGAATTTGCTGAAGGCAGCACCTTACCGCTTTATCCTGTTTTGCGACGACCTGTCCTTCGACCATGATGACACGTCCTACAAATCGCTGAAAGCGGCGCTCGAAGGCGGCGTCGAGGGCCGCCCGGCCAATGTGATCTTCTATGCCACCTCGAACCGGCGACATCTATTGCCGCGCGACATGATCGACAATGAACGCTCGACCGCGATCAATCCGTCGGAGGCGGTCGAGGAAAAAGTTTCGCTGTCCGATCGCTTCGGCCTCTGGCTCGGCTTCCACAAATGCTCGCAGGACGAGTATCTCGACATGATCGACGGCTATATCAGCCATCACGGCCTTGCCATCGATCCCGAGACGCTGCGCGCCGAGGCGCTGGAATGGGCGACGACGCGCGGTAGCCGTTCAGGCCGCGTCGCCTGGCAGTTCACCCAGGATCTGGCAGGCCGGCTCGGCAAATCGCTCAAGGATTAATTTGGTTCCTCGGCGCAGAATTTTGACAGGTCGGACGCGCTTGCGTTGACGGACCGCCGCCAACAGGCATCCAACCCGTCAAATTCCCTGTGCCGCGTTACTAGAGCAATTCCAGGAAAAGTGCGCAGCGGTTTTCCGTCCGGAATTGCGTAAAAACAAATACTTAGAGCGGTTCGGCGATTCTATCAAAAGCTGAACCGGTCTAGCGTTCATCCAGAAAACTGAAAAAGCCCGCCCCTTGCGGAGCGGGCTGAGCCGGCGGGCCGGACTGGAGGTCAGGCGGCTCGCAATCGCTTTTCTTTTTCTATTCGAGATACGTCGAATTCTATTCGAGATAGGTCGAAGGATCGACTTCTTTATTCAAGATAGGTCGAAGGATCGACCGGTGCCGAATTCTTGCGGACTTCGAAATGCAGTTTCGGCGAGTCGGTGGTGCCGCTCATGCCGGACTGCGCGATTTCCTGGCCGCGCTTGACCTTCTGGCCGCGCTGGACCTCGATCGAACGGGCGTGGCCATAGACTGTGACCAACCCGTTCTCGTGGCGCACCAGCACCGTATTGCCGAATTCCTTGAGCCCATCGCCTGCGTAGATGACGACGCCGTTCTCGGCCGCCTTGACCGGGGTTCCTTCCGGCACGGCGATGTCGACACCGTCCTTGCCGCCGCCAAAGCTGGAGATCACGCGGCCGCGCACCGGCCACCGCATCTTGCCGATGCCGGTGGCGTTGGGCGCCACCGCGTCATCGTCCTCGGCCTGCTGGATGACCTTCGCATCCTTCTTCGGCGGCGTGTAGGCGGCGAGCGTCTCCGAAGGCGTGGTCTTTGCCGCAGGCGGAGTGGTGGCTGTCGTTACCGGATCGACCTTTGCCGGCTTGGCGCTGGCAACCGTCGCGGTTCCGCCGGCCGGCACCTTCAGGGTCTGGCCGATTTTGAGCAGCCCGTCCTGCATGCCGTTCGCCTGCTTCAACGCAGCCACGCCGACGCCGGTTTTCCTGGCGATCGCCGACAGCGTATCGCCCTGCTGGACCGTGTAGCTGCCATCGGCACCAGCTGCCTTGGGCGCGGTTTTTCCGTCCTTCGGCTGGTTTGCTGCGGCCGATGCATCCATCTGCGCGGCGGACTTGCCCTCCTTGAGCTTCGGCTGCTGCGGCAGCACGGCCACCATCTCCGGCGCCTTGGCCGGCAAATCGCGCTTGGTGTCGTTCGCAGGCTTGGCGTCGGCAAGCTTCGGCGCCGGTTTCTTGCCCGAATAGGCATAGGCCGGGATGACGAGCTTCTGGCCGGTCTTCAGCCCGTTGGTCGCGCTCAGCCCATTGACCTTCATAAGGGCATCGGCGGGCACGCCGTAGCGCCGCGACAGGCCGGAAATAGTCTCGCCATCCCTGACGATGATCTCGGTGGCGCGCGCTTCGCCGCCTGCCGTCGCCATGCGCGGAGCGTCAGGCTGTGCGTCCTTGAACGGCTTTGCCACGGTCCCGGTTGAAGTCCGGTCAACCGGGACGGCGGCTGGCGCCAAAGCGGTGCGGGCCGGCGCCAACGCGGGGGCTGGCTGCGCCTGGCTGACCGGCGGCAATTGCTGTGTCGTAACCGGTTCGAGGCTTGAGCGGCTGACCGACTGGGTATGGCTGCCGTCGAGCGGCGCGGCCGAGACCGGGGCATCGCCGGGATAAGGCTGGGCGGCATCCTGCTTGTCGATGATGGTGCGCTGGTTGTTGGTCGAGGACGTGAAGACGTCATCGACGCTGTTGAACCGCGAGACCTGGGAACTGCATCCCGCCGCGGTGCCCGCAACCATAAGGACAGCGAAACCGCGCGCCAGGTTGCGTCCGTTTGCCTTCAAAATACTGAATTGCATCACATTTACCCGCAGATACCCGGTACAGACTGACCGTGATTAAAGCGCGTTAATGTTACTGGTCGGTTAAACCTCTAGAATCAGACGCGAATTTTCTTAAAATATTTAAGGCTGAACGTAGGGGATCGAGGTTCAGGCCGAGCCGGAGACCGCCCGACGCTCGGATGCTGGCATCACCTGAATATCGATAATCCCTAGATGACCGCGGCTACGCTGCGCAGGATCGGCTGCAGGCGGACGAGGCCGATGTCCTCGCGTTCGAAGCGGCTGCCGACCTTGGTCAGCTTGGCCAGCACCTGCTCGCCCTCCTCGGGTCCGATCGGAGCAATGACGATGCCGCCGCTCGACAATTGGTCGAGCAGGAAGCGCGGCAGGCTGTCGAACGCCGCCCATGCGACGATGCGGTCGAACGGCGCTTCATTGGCCAATCCGTTGGAGCCGTCCGCTTGGCGCACGATGACATTGCCGATGCCGAGCGCCTCGAAGCGCTGTTTGGCCTGCTCGGCCAGCGTCTTGTAGCGGTCGATGGTGACAACCCGCGCCGCAAGCCGCGACATCACTGCCGCCGTGTAGCCCGACCCGGTGCCGATCTCGAGCACGCGGTTGCCCGGCTCGATGGCAAGTGCTGCGATCACCGCTGCTTGCAGATCAGCGCCCTCGATCGCCTCGCCGCATTCGATCGGCAGCATCCGGTCCGACCAGGCGATCGGATGGAACTGCGCGGAAAGGAAGCCGCGCCGCGGCGTCGCCTCGAAGGCGGCGATCAGCGCCTTCGGCACGACGCCCTTGCCACGCAAGCGGAGCAGGAACGCGGCGAAGCCTTCCCGGTCGTCGACCGTCGGACCGTGGTTCAGGTTCATGCGAGCGCCTTGGTCAGTTGATCTCGGATTTCATGAGCGGTGAGATCGAGCTGCAGCGGCGTCACCGATACCAGCCGGTTGCGCAAGGCATAGAGGTCGGTGCCTTGCTTGCCCTCGACCGGCTCGCGCCCGAAGCGCAGCCAATAATAGGGAAGCCCGCGGCCGTCGCGGCGCTCGTCGACCCACAGGCTGTGGACGAGCTTGCCTTGCGAGGTGACTACCGTGCCGGCGACCTCTTCTGGCGCGCAATTCGGAAAATTGACGTTGAGCAGCACGCCGTCCGGCAGCGGCATGGCGACAAGCTTTTTGAGTAGCGCCGGCGCCAGCGCCTCGGTGGTCTCATAGGGAACGACGCGATCCTCGCCGACATAGGAATAGGCCTGGCTGAGCGCGATCGAGCGCACGCCGAGCAACGCGCCTTCCATAGCGCCGGCGACGGTGCCCGAATAGGTGACGTCGTCGGCGATGTTGGCGCCGGAATTGACACCGGACAGGATAAGGTCGGGTGCTGCGGACAGGATCTTCTTCACGCCCATGATGACGCAATCGGTCGGCGTGCCACGCACGGCAAAGTGTTTTTCGCCGATCTTCCTCAGGCGCAGCGGCTCCGAGATCGACAGCGAATGCGCATAGCCGGACTGGTCCTGCTCCGGCGCCACCACCCAGACATCGTCCGACAGCGTCCGGGCGACGCGTTCAAGCGATGCAAGGCCTTCGGCATGGATGCCGTCATCATTGGTCAGGAGGATGCGCATTATTTCGATTCGATCTTTTCCAGACCGCCCATGTAAGGCCGAAGCGCTTCAGGAATGGTTACGCTGCCATCCTCATTCTGATAGTTTTCGATGACAGCAATGAGAGCGCGGCCGACGGCAGTGCCGGAGCCGTTCAGCGTGTGGACGAAGCGGTTGCCCTTGCCGCCCTTGTCCTTGTAACGCGCGTCCATGCGCCGCGCCTGGAAATCGCCGCACACCGAGCAGGACGAAATCTCGCGATAGGCGTTCTGGCCCGGCAGCCAGACCTCGATGTCGTAGGTCTTGCGCGCGCCAAAACCCATGTCACCGGTGCACAGCGTCATGGTGCGGAACGGCAGGCCGAGCCGCTTCAGCACTTCCTCGGCGCATTCGGTCATCCGCTCATGCTCGGCAAGCGAGGAGTCCTGGTCGGTGATCGACACCAGCTCGACCTTATAGAACTGGTGCTGGCGCAGCATGCCGCGCGTGTCGCGCCCGGCCGAGCCCGCTTCCGAACGGAAGCACGGCGTCAGCGCCGTATAGCGCAGCGGCAGTTTTTCATGCGGCGTGATTTCCTCGCGCACGAGATTTGTGAGTGGCACTTCAGCGGTGGGGATGAGCCCAAGCCTGCCGTCTCCACGCGGGGCGAAGAACAGATCCTCCTCGAACTTCGGCAGTTGCCCCGTACCGAAAAGAGCCTCGTCCTTCACCATCAGCGGCGGCTGGATCTCCTCATAGCCATGCTCGGTCGTGTGCAGATCCAGCATGAATTGGCCGAGCGCGCGTTCCATTCGCGCCAGCCCACCCTTCAGCACCGTGAAGCGCGAGCCGGACAGCTTCGCCGCCCGCTCGAAATCCATCATGCCGAGCGCTTCACCGATCTCGAAATGCTCCTTCACCCAGTTCGGACGCGTTGGCACCTTGCCGACGATGCGCTTGACGACATTGTCGTCCTCGTTCTTGCCGACCGGCACGTCGTCGAGCGGCACATTGGGCAGCTCGGCCAATGCGTCATTCAGCGCCTTGTCGAGTTCGCGTTCGCGCGCCTCGCCGTCCTGGATGAAAGCCTTGATCTCGCCGACTTCGGCTTTGAGTTTTTCGGCAAGGGCGGCGTCGCCCGAACGCATGGCATTGCCGATCTCCTTCGAGGCGGCGTTGCGGCGCTCCTGCCTGGTCTGCAGCTCGGTGAGATGCTCGCGCCGCGCCTCGTCCCTGGCGATCAGATCATCGACCGTGGACTGCGCGTCATCGCTGGACCACGAGCGCTTCTTGAGCGCCTCGACGAGGACCTTCGGGTTGTCGCGAATCCATTTGATGTCAAGCATGGTCTTGAACGCTCCTGAGCTAGGTCAGAGGGCGTAAACCGCATCCTTGACCGATGCAAGACGTCAAAGTCGAGTTCCTTCGCGCCCCCTCTGTCCTGCCGGACATCTCCCGCGCGGTGGGGAGATCGGCCGTCACTGCGGCTTTCGCCAACCTCCAGCGCTAAAGAAATGAGCCGTCGCCGAAGCTGCCAATCTCCCTCCGTGTGGGGGAGATGCCAAGTGGCGGCAAGAGGGCAGGACAGAGGGGGCGCTGTCCCGCAAACCTTGATTAAGGCCTCCGGCCAGCCTACGTCGAAGGCGCGTCCGCGGGCTTTTCGGCCACCTCTTCTGCGGCCTCCCGCTTCTCGCGCGCCAGACGTTCCCGTTCCTTGCTACGCTCGATCAGCCGGGCCGACCAGATTGAGACCTCGTAGAGAATGATCGTTGGGATGGCGAGGCCGATCTGGCTTATCGGGTCGGGCGGTGTCAGCACAGCCGCGACGACGAAGGCGATGACGATCGCCCATTTGCGCTTTTCGACCAGCGCCTGCGACGACAGCATGCCGACCCGCGCCATGAGGCTGGTCACCACCGGCAACTGGAACACCAGGCCGAAGGAAAAGATCAGCGTCATGATCAGGCTGAGATATTCCGACACTTTCGGCAGCAACGAAATCTGCACTTGGTCGTCAGTGCCGGCCTGCTGCATGGCGAGGAAGAACCACATCACCATCGGCGTGAAGAAGAAATAGACCAGCGACGCGCCCATCAGGAACAGGATCGGCGAAGCGATCAGGAACGGCAGGAAAGCGTTGCGTTCGTTCTTGTAGAGGCCGGGCGCGATGAATTTGTAGATCTGCGTGGCGATCAGCGGAAAGGCGATCACCATGCCGCCGAACATTGCCAGCTTCACCTGGGTGAAGAAGAATTCCTGCGGCGCCGTGTAGATCAGCTCAACCTTGTGCGGGTCGAGCCCTGCCCATTGGGTCGCCCATTTGAACGGCACGACCAACAGGTTGAACAGTTGCTTGGCGAAAAAGAAGCAGAACAGGAAGGCGACGAAGAACCCGCCGATCGACCACATCAGTCGCCGGCGCAATTCGATCAGATGCTCCATCAGCGGAGCCGCCGATTTATCGATCTCGTCCTTTTCCGAAACGCTCACTTGCTGGCTCCCGCCGTCTTTTTGGCGGCTGCAGTCGGCTTCTTCACCGCTGCCGGTGCAGGCTTCGGCTCGGCCTTTTTAGCTGCGGTCTTTGTCACGGCAGGTGTTGCTGCTGCCGCTGGCTTGGCTGCGGCCTTGGGGGCCGGCATCGCTTTCGCTGGCGCAGGCTTCTTCTTCGCTGCCGAGGCCTTTTGCGGTGCAGCCGGCGTTGCCGTCCCGACAGGCGACGGCACCACCGACTCATCGGTCATCGCCGGAAAGATCGGCGCCGCCGGCGCCGCTTCCGGAGCACTGACGCCCGGCAGCACCGTCGCGCCATTCTTCAGCTCGGTCTCCTGCGGTGGCGAAGCAGCTGGCGTGACCGGGTCGATGGCCGGCTTCGGCTTCATCACCGCATCGACACCTGAACGGACATCGGCTGCCGCCTGCTCGAACGGATTGAGCTGTTTCCTGATCTCGGCGGCCGGGTTGAGGCTCCTGAGTGAATCGACCGACTTCTTGACGTCGTCAAGCTCGGCCTCCTTCAGCGCATCGTTGAACTGTTTCTGGAAGTCGGCTGCCATGCCGCGCAGCTTTGTCGTCGTGCGCCCGAAGGTGCGCAGCATGTTGGGCAAATCCTTGGGCCCGACGACCACGATCATGACGATCGCGATCACCAGCATCTCGGTCCAGCCGATGTCGAACATGGCGATACGTTCCGACTAAAGTTTTGGGCTCAGCTCTTGCTGGCCTTTTCCTTCACTGCCGAAACGGTTTCGTCGGCACGATGTTCGACGGTGCGCTTGTCCTCGGCAACATCGTCGTCGGCCATGCCCTTCTTGAAGCTCTTGATGCCCTTGGCCATGTCACCCATCAGCTCAGGTATCTTGCCGCGGCCGAACACCAGCAGCACGATCACCAGCACGATCATCCAGTGCCAAATCGAAAATGAACCCATAACAATCTCTCTCGAATGTTTTCTCTGACGATGATCTATGCGCTTTCGCGTCGGGATTCAAACACAACCGCGACAGAGTTTATAAATGAGTGGCCGAAGTCACGCACTTTCGGCGCCGTAGCCCGCTACCAATCGGCGCAGCCCCGAAAACCAACGGCTTTCGGCGCGTCGTTTGCGGTCAATCATCCTCGACACGCGGCGTCAACAGGCCGAGTTCCTCAAGATCGATGTCGGTCAGCGGATCCTCGTCGTCGGTCAGCGCATCCGGATCGGCCGGCGGCAGCGGAATGGAGAAATTCGACGGCATGCGGCCCGAAAGCAGCCCGGCGCCCTTCAATTCCTCCATGCCGGGAAGATCGCGGATCTCCTCCAATGCGAAATGGTCGAGGAAAATGTCGGTGGTGCCGTAGGTGACGGGACGGCCGGGCGTGCGGCGCCGACCGCGCATCTTCACCCATTCGGTCTCCATCAGCGTGTCCAGCGTGCCCTTCGAGGTCTCGACGCCTCTGATGTCCTCGATCTCGGCTCGCGTCACCGGCTGGTGATAGGCGATGATCGCCAGCACTTCGAGCGCCGCGCGGGAAAGCTTCCTCTGCTGCACTGTGTCGCGGCTCATCAGGAAAGCGAGGTCGCCGGCGGTGCGGAACGCCCAGGCATCGGAGACGCGCACCAGATTGACGCCGCGCCGCGCATAAATCTGCTGCAGTTCGGCCATCGCCGCGGCAATGTTGATGCCATCGGGCAGGCGCGCGGCAAGCTGCTTTTCGCTGACCGGCTCGGCGCTGGCGAAAACGATCGCCTCGGCCATGCGCACGGCTTCCGCCATATGCAGCCGCTCGCCAGGATTCTGGGAAAAGTTCTGCGCCTGATTTTCTGCCGGAGTCTCGCCGAGCATGCCGTCTTCGGTCTCGTCGTCGACCTTGAACGGAATGACCGAAGCGTTGGCGCGTTCACTCATGATGCCACCTCGACTGCCCTGATGCCTTGCGCACGGCCGCGCAGATAAAGCGGCGCGAACACCTCGTCTTGCCGCATTTCCATTTTGCCTTCGCGCACCAGTTCCAGCGTGGCCGCAAACGAGCTGGCAATCGCGGTACGCCGCTCATCCGGGCCGGTCAGATATTCGACCAGGAAACTGTCCAGCGCCGTCCAGTCGGCAAACGTGCCGATCAGCCTGTTCAGGATATCGCGCGCGTCCTTGAGCGACCACACACCGCGCCTGGCGATGGTCACATTGGTGATCGCCTGTTTCTGGCGCTGCTGCGCATAGGCGGTCAGCAGATCGTAGAGCGAGGCCGAATAGGCGTTGCGTTTCTCGACGATGACCATTTCCGGCATGCCGCGGGCGAACACGTCGCGTCCGAGCCGGTTGCGGTTAACCAGGCGTGCCGCCGCGTCGCGCATCGCTTCCAGCCGCTTCAACCGGAATTGCAGCACCGCTGCCAGCTCCTCGCCGCTTTCGCCGTCGTCTCCAGGTTGTTTGGGGATCAAAAGCTTCGACTTGAGAAACGCCAGCCACGCCGCCATCACCAGATAGTCGGCGGCAAGCTCCAGCCTGAGCGCCCTCACCTTCTCGACGAAGGCCAGATATTGCTCAGCCAGCGCCAGGATCGAGATGCGCGACAGATCGACCTTCTGGTTGCGGGCAAGATGCAGCAGAAGATCGAGCGGGCCTTCAAACCCGTCGACGTCAACGACCAGCGCAGGATCGCCGGTCAGCCGCGAATCGTCGTTCTCGGCCCACAGACGGTCCATCGGTGCGGCCTTACCGGCCTTACTGTCCAATGTTTCCGCCACCTACTGTCGCTTTCTTTTGCTTCTATCTTCTTGTTTGACCATGATCTGTTCCGAAAAACCGGCTCCCACTTTTCGGGATCATGGTCTAGGCCACCGCATCGAAATAGGTGGCGAATTCGGCGCGTATCTCGGCTTCATCAGCCCGATCGCGATTCTTGATATAGGTCAGCGCCCGTTGCGCGCGTTGCAGCGACTTGCCTTCAAGCCCCGTTGTGCGCGAGGCAATGCCGGCCATCTCCTCGAAAACGCCGTTGCAGTGAAGGACCAGATCGCAGCCCGCCGCAAGGATCGCGGCCGCCTTTGTCGGGAAATCCCCAGAAAGTGCCTTCATCGAGGTGTCGTCGCTCATCAACAGCCCGTCGAAGCCGATTTCGCCGCGGATGATCTCATCGATGACCTTGCCGGACGTCGTGGCCGGGTTCTTCGGGTCGATCGCGCTGTAGACGACATGCGCCGTCATCGCCATCGGCAAATGATTGAGCTCCCTGAACGGGGCGAAATCATGCCGCTGCAAGTCGCTCATCGAGGCATCGACGGTCGGCAGTTCGAAATGCGTGTCGGCAAAGGCCCGTCCATGCCCCGGAATATGCTTCATGACCGGCAGCACGCCGCCCGACATCAACCCTTCAGCCGCGGCGCGACCCAGTTCGATGACGGCACGAGGCTCCTTGCCATAGGCGCGCGCGCCGATGACGTCGCTGGCGCCCTCGATCGGCACGTCGAGCACCGGCAGGCAATCGGCTGTGATGCCATAGCGCGAGAGATCGAAGGCATGCAGCCGCGCCATCAGCCAGGCGGCGCGGTTGCCGGCGTCGTGGTCGTTGCGCCACAAGGCGCCGAGCGCACCACCGGCGGGATAGTTCGGCGCCAGCGGCGGTCGCAGGCGCTGCACCCGGCCGCCTTCCTGATCGATGAACACCAGGGCATCCGGGCGCTCGATACAGTCGCGCATTGCGGCGACCAGATCGCGGATCTGCTCGGTCTCGCCGATGTTGCGCGCAAACAAGATGAATCCCCACGGGCATTCATTGCGATAGAATTTGATTTCGTCGCGTGTGAGCGATTTCCCGGCGCAGCCGAGGATCATGGATTTTGATTCGGTCATGGACAGGAGTTTAGAGCTTCACGCGAACAAAGGGAATCGCATCGAGCCACATGCGGTTGAGCCAGAATCCCTTCCCCACAAAGATCTCCCTTCCACATAAAAAAACCGGCCACATAAAAAACCGGCGCGGTCTGTGACCGCGCCGGTTTTTTCCGCCCAAGGGCGGGAGATTTGAAACGGCTAGCGCGACACGAAGCAGTTGCCGCCGGCAGCCTTGTAGCTGGTGCACAGGTTGATCGCATCGTTGCGCGACTGCGCCGGCACCCGGACGCGATAGAACGTTCCCTTGCCGGCGATCTCGGCCTTGACGATGTTGGCGGTGCGACCGGCCAGCACGCTGCCGTAGCGGCGCTGCAGGTCCGCATAGCTGGACTGGGCGCTTTCGACAGTCGGCTGCGAGGCGATCTGCATCGACCACGAGCCACCGCCGGTCGAGGCCGCCGCCGGATTGATGGACGCAACCTGGTCCGGCTTGACCTCGCCGACGACGTCGACAGGCTGGTCGGACGGACGTTGCGGCGCCACCGGAACCGTGGCCGGCGTATTGGCAGGCTGGCTGGTTTGGGCATCGGCCTCAGACTTGGGCGCGGCTGCCGGCTCGGCTGTTTCCGGCCTGGCGGTTTCGGTCTGGTCGCCACCCAGTAAGTTACCACTTGCCTGGTCGGCAACAGGCGGGACCGTGCCGGTCTGCTCCGCTTCGCCGGCCTGACCCGCCGGGGCCACATGCTGCGGCGCCGGATCGACAGGGTCGACGGCAGCCACCTGCGCCACCGCAGGCGCCGGATCCTCCCGCGCAACCAGTGAGCCATCTGATTTGACGACCATGGTTCTCACCTTGCGCGGCGCGACGGCGACGACATCGGGGTCTATGCCTTTGTCAGCCTCTTGCAGAACCTGGGCAATACGATCCTCGGACTTGGGCGTCGGCGCGGCGGCGACGTCGGCATTTCCGGCCGCTTGCGTGCCGCCGGCCGCTTGCGTGCCGCCGGCCGCTTGCGTGCCGCCGGCCGCTTGCGTGCCGCCGGCCGCATCGACGCCTTCAGTCGCGTCGAAGTCGTCGGGCGAAAGATCGACCACACGGCTCTGCGGCGGCTCCTTGGCCGTGACGTCCACGGGCTCTTCGGCGTTGGTGACCAGTTTTTCCTGGACCGGTTCGGCAGGCTTCGCGCCACCCTTGGCCACGGCGTCATAAACCTTGTTTTCCTGGTTCGGCACGACGGTGCCGCCCGGATTTTCAGGCCTGATCTTGATCGGTGCGTTGTCCGCCTTGACGATGACCGGCGCGTCGTTGCCGCCGTTGCCACCGAAAGACAGCGCGAAGGCGCCGAGACCGCCGGCGATCGCCACGGCGCCTACAACCGCGGCGACCAGCAGGCCGCGGCGCCGGGGCCTCGCGGTATCCTGTTCCAGGCCTGGAACCGACATGGCCTCATCCAGCTCGGGATCGTAGTCGAGTTCGTCTAAGCCAAAGTCGTTGGCCTGCGGAGCCGGCCGGCCGGCTGGCAAGTCGCCCAGATCGAAGCCGCTGGCGGCATCGGCATAAGCCGCACTGACGGGCGCTTCTGCGGGTCTCGCCGCATAGGTCCGCGTTTCAACGCGGTCGGGCTCATAGCCTGACTGGAACCCGGCCCCTGACTGGAACCCAGCCCCTGACTGGAATCCGGCATTGTAGGATTCGTCGTCATACGCCGCGCTGCGCGCCGGGGCGGCAGCGACGTCCACGGCATTCATTTCCGTGAGAAGGCTGGCGAACTCGGTGTCGAGATCGTCATAAGCAGGCGCCGCCGGTTCGTCTTCATTGAAGTCGAGGTCCGGAATATCGAGGTCGTCCGCCAGCGCCACGACGCGCTCGGGCACATCGACCGTCTCGACATCGGGCATCTCGTCATACGCCGAAGACTGTTCGCTTTGCGCTGGCGCAGATGCCGCATTGGCGGCATCGTCTTCGGCCGGCTCATCCTGATAGGCCAGGTCGTCCTGATAGGAGGGGGCCGCAGCCATTGGCGGTGTCGTTTCCTTGGTCTTCACCGAGGCCACTTCCGTGGTCCTCGCCGAAGCCGTCGGCTGGGCTGCAAAGGCAGGCTGCGACTGTGCGACCGGCGTTACGCGGCTCCACGAACGCGCCGGCGCCGGCGCGGCGGAGCGTGCCGCCATCCAGTTGAGCGAATCATCCGGATCTTCCTGTTGAGCGGCGGCCGCAACGTTATCGTCGTCGCCATGATCCAGACCGATGTCCTTGGCGAAGGCAGCATGCAATGTATCCTCGTCGAAATCGACATCGGCCGGCCCGGCGGCATCTTCAGCGCCGAAATCCTGGCCCTCGAGCTCATCGAAGAGAACGGTGTCGAGATCGGCATCGGCGGCCTGAACCGCGCCATCCTCCGGCTGCTCCGAAAGGTCTTGCTCGTCAAGGCTCCAGTCCAGTTCGTCGACAGTATCCGTTGGTTTGTCGGCGACCTTTTCAGCCGCGGCCACAGGCTGCTGAACCACGGGGGGCTCGTTGGCCGCGGACGCCGCCACGGGGGCAGTCCGTGTGCTCATGGTGCCCAACAGCGCGTTCAACTCGTCTTCAAGGCTCCGCTCATCAGCGATAGCGGTTGGCGCCGTCGGCTGGGCTGCAACGCCGGAGGCCGGCGCAACCGGCTCTTGGGCTTTCTCGGCAAGCGCGTCCTCGAAACTCAAATCGAAATCGGCGTCGAACGCGTCTTCCAGGGTCGTGGCGGACGGCTCGTCCTTGGCGGCGATAGCCTCCGGTTCGTCAATTTCGGGCGCGTCAATTTCGACTGGTTCATCCGTGCGAACGTCGAAATCCATATCGACATCGGCCATGGCGTCGTCGAAATGGCCGGCAAAGTCCTCCTCGGACTCTTCCGAAACGGCTCGAACAGGCGCAGCAGGAGTTTCAACAGCGGCCTGCTCTAACGGCATATGTTCGTCGAGCATCAACTCGTCTTCGAGCGAGCTTGCGACGGCATTGTCGAATTCGTGGTCGAAGGCGGGCTCGGCGGCCGGCGCGGAGATTTCGGCGGGTTCGGCAGCGGCGCCGTGCTCCGTCGGAACATATTCGTCGAGCGTCAGCTCGTCTTCGAGCGAGCTTGCGACGGCATTATCGAACTCATCGTCGAAGGCGGGTTCGGCGGCCGGTGTGGAGACTTCGGCAACGGCCGCCTGCTCCATCGGCACGTGCTCGTCCAGCATCAGCTCGTCTTCGAGCGAGCTTGCGACAGCGTTGTCGAATTCTTCATCGAAGGCGGCTTCGACCGGCGCGGAAACGGCGGCAGTATTCTGTTCAGCCTCGTCCGTTGCATCGTCGTCGAGCAGGAAATCCGGTTCGAGCGAGGCGGTAAGCTCGTCGTCCCCGAGCTCGACGTCCCCAATCTTGTCGTCCATCGCCAAATCGTCTTCGAATGGCGACACATCTTCGAGCGAACTGGCGAGCGCATCGTCGAAATCGTCATCGAATGCAGCTTCAACAGCCGGCGCGGATGCTTCGGCAACACCAGAACGCATGTCGTCGGCAGCAACGGCATGGGCAGCCTCATCCGCCGCTTCGTCGTCCAGCAGGAAATCCTGTTCGAGCGACGCGGCAAGCTCGTCGTCCCCAAGCTCGTCGTCCCCAAGCTCGTCGTCCACCGCGTCAGTGGCATCGAAAACCGGCTCGCGAACCTCGGCGGCGCTGTCATTATCGTCGGCGCCGAATTCGCCCATCAACTCCTTCTCGAGGTCGATGTCGAAATCGCCGTCGTCCACCGGCTGGGTGACGGGAGCCGCCTTCGGCTTGACCGGCTGGCGCGGGTCGAACCCCATGATCCTGGTCAGTTCCGCGAACGGATCATCGTCGGCGATATCGTTTTGGGCGGCTGCTCTCAGCTGGGTTCTGTCTGCCATTATTGTTCCCGAACTCGCACTCATTCGGACGCCATGGACGTCGCGTAGGGTTGGCCCTTACCAGCGCAATGTGGGCAAAAGGTGACAGGTTTTTTAGTCAAACCTAACGCATTTCGGTGGGCGCATCGGCTCCGATCAGCGTCAGGCCGGACGTCAAAACGTCCGAAACAGCCTGCACCAGCCCTAGTCTGGCATGCGTCAATTGTCGGTCGTTAACCTTAACAAAACGTAAGTCGGGATTCTCGGTGCCGCGGTTCCAATGTCCGTGGAAGCTGGAGGCGAGATCATAGAGGTAGAATGCCAGCCGGTGCGGCTCCAGCGCAAGGGCCGCGGATTCGATCAGCCGCGGATATTCCGCAAGCTTCCTGATCAGGCCGATCTCGCCTTCGTCGGTCAGCAAGGCGGTGGCGGCGGCCAGCCGACTGCGGTCGAAATTGGCCTCGCCCAACTGCTCGCTCGCTTGCCGGAACACCGAATGGCAGCGCGCCGAGGCGTACTGCACGTAGAACACCGGATTGTCCTTCGACTGCTCGGTCACCTTGGCGAAGTCGAAATCGAGCGGCGCATCGTTCTTGCGGTAGAGCATCATGAAGCGGATCGGATCGCGGCCGACTTCCTCCACCACTTCGCGCAGCGTCACGAATTCGCCCGACCGCTTCGACATGCGCACCGGCTCGCCTTCGCGAAAAAGCCTCACCAGCTGGCAAAGCAGCACGGTAAGTTTCACCTCGTCGCCGGCGATCGCCCGGGCGAGCGCTTCCAGGCGCTTCACATAGCCGCCATGATCCGCGCCGAGCACATAGATCAGCTCGACGAAACCGCGATCGACCTTGTCCTTCAAATAGGCGACATCCGCGGCGAAATAGGTGAAGGTGCCGTCGGACTTGACCAGCGCCCGGTCCATGTCGTCGCCGACTGCTGTCGAGCGGAACAGCGTCTGCTCGCGATCCTCCCAATCGTCCGGCTTCTCGCCCTTGGGCGGCGGCAGCTTGCCTTTGTAGATATGGCCCTTGAGCGTCAGGTCGTTGATCGCCGAGCGGATTTTCCGGGCGTTGTCCGCATGCAGCGTGCGCTCCGAGAAAAAGACGTCGTGATGCACGTTGAGCAGCGCCAGATCCTCACGGATCATCGCCATCATCGCATCGATCGTCCTGTCCTTGACGATGGCAAGCGCTTCCTCGTCCGGCATCTGCAACAAGGAGCGGCCAAATTCGCCTGCCAGAGCCTGGCCGACCGGTACAAGATAATCGCCCGGATAAAGCCCGGCCGGAATCTCGCCGATTTCGTCGCCAAGCGCCTCGCGGTAGCGCAGCATGACCGAGCGGCCAAGCACGTCGATCTGCGAACCAGCGTCGTTGATGACATATTCCTTGGTCACGTCATAGCCGGCGAAAGCCATCAGATTGGCGAGCGCATCACCAACCACGGCGCCGCGGCAATGGCCGACATGCATCGGTCCGGTCGGGTTGGCCGAGACATATTCGACATTGGCCTTCTTGCCGCCGCCAACCGTCGAGCGGCCGTAGTTGCGGCCTTCGCCGAGCAGCGCGGTCAGATGCACCTGCCAGAACGCATCCTTCAGCCTGAGGTTGACGAAGCCCGGACCGGCAATTTCGGCGGCGGCAATGTCGGTGTCGGCGCGCAGCGCCTGCGCCAACCTTTCAGCCAGAGCACGTGGCGACTGGCCGGTCGGCTTGGCCAGCACCATTGCCGCATTGGTCGCCAAGTCGCCATGGCTGGCGTCGCGCGGCGGCTCGACGGCGATGCGCGATAGGTCCAGCGTACCGCCGTCCTTGTCTTTCAAATCAAGCGCTTCGACAGCTCTGGTGATTCGCGCGTTGAAATCGGCGAAGATGTTCATTGGTGTGGCTCTGGCGGCTTTGCAGGGATCCGGCTCATTGGCCGGCAAAATCGAGCCCGCCCTAGCTCAATTCAGGCGTATGGTCAAACAAACGGCGGTGTTCTTTCAAAGCGTAGGTATCCGTCATGCCCGCCAGGAAATCGGCAACGCTGCGCGCCTTGATGCGATCGTCGGCCCGGTCGAGCCCTTCGCGCCAGCCATCGGGCATGGCGCGCGGATCGGCGAAATAGACCTCGAACAGGTCCTTGACGATCTGCTCAGCCTCGGTGCGCACGCGCATGACCTCTCTGTGCCGGTAGAGATGCTTGTAGAGAAAGGCCTTCAATTCCTTTTCCGACGCGGCCATTTCGGCGGAAAAGGTCACCATCGTCTCGCCTGCCGCCCTCACCGCGTCGGCGCTCTCCGGCTTGATGCGCGCAAGGTTCGCGGTTGTCGACACGATGACATCTTCGACCATCATCGTGATCTGCCGTCGCATCAGTTCGTGCCCTGTCCTCACATCGTCCAGCGCCGGATAGCGCTGGCGCACGCCTTCGAGGATCGATCCAGGCAAAGAGATCTTTTCCAGCATGTCCAGCGTCAGGAGGCCTGATCTCAGGCCGTCATCGATGTCATGGGTGTTATAGGCGATGTCGTCGGCGATTGCCGCGCACTGCGCCTCGATACCGGCGAAGCGGTCGAGCTCGAGGTCGTGCAACTCCGAATAGTCGCGGATCGCTTGCGGCACCGGCCCCTTCAAGCCCTTTCCCCTGGCGTCGGTCAGCGGTCCGTTGTGCTTGACCAGCCCCTCCAGCGTTTCCCAGGTGAGGTTCAGCCCGTCGAACTCGGCATAGCGGCTCTCCAGCCGCGTCACCACGCGCAGCGATTGTGCATTGTGGTCGAAGCCGCCCCATCCGGCCATCTTCTCGTTCAGCGCGTCCTCGCCGGTGTGGCCGAAGGGCGTGTGGCCGAAATCGTGCACCAGCGCCACCGCCTCGGCCAGATCCTCATCGCCCCGCAGCGCCCGCGCCAAGGCGCGCGCGATCTGCGCCACCTCGATCGAATGCGTCAGCCGGGTGCGGTAATGGTCGCCCTCATGCGCGACGAACACCTGCGTCTTGTGTTTCAGCCGGCGAAAGGCCGTCGAATGGATGATGCGATCGCGGTCGCGCTGGAACGACGTGCGGGTCGGGCTCTCCACCTCGTCGAACAACCTCCCGCGCGACTTCGCCGGATCGCAGGCATAGGCTGCGCGCGGCCGATAGCCGAACCCGATGTCGCCCAACTCGTTGGTCATCGCCGATACCGCAGTTGACTTGCCCCCTCGCGCTTCATACCTATCATGTGAAACCGAAAGCAAGGTGACGCCCATGGGCGCTGATGCCAAGACTGCCATGAAAGTCGAGATGACCGACTCTGCCGCCAGGCGGATCGCCAAGATTGTATCTGGCGAAACCGGCAAGACGGCGCTGCGCGTTTCGGTCGAGGGCGGCGGCTGCTCCGGCTTTTCCTATAAGTTCGACCTGGTCGACACCCGCAACGATGACGACGTCGCGATTGAGAAAGACGGCGCCACCGTGCTGATCGACGACCTCTCGCTGGTCTATATGGGCGGCTCGGTGATCGATTTCGTCGACGATCTGATGGGCCAGTCGTTCCAGATCAGGAACCCGAATGCGGTCGCCTCGTGCGGCTGCGGCACCAGCTTCAGCATTTGAAGATATGAAGCCGCTCCTCGTCGGCCATGAGGATCCGATGACGGTCCTTGTCGCCCGCGAGATAGAAGCGATTTCCGATGTCGATATCGTTGGCTGGGCCAACAGCCACACTGCGCCTCCGAGCTACGCTGAAGACGCTGCCTACGTGCAGCTCGCGCGATGCAACCCGCGGAACGCGGTTAGGCTTGCGAAAGCTCATGGCCGTTTGAGGTCGCTGGTCGCGCGAAGTTTTCCCGATTTCAACGATAAGTCCGATGAGGCCAAGGAAATAGCACGTAAGCTGTTTCTTCGACGCATACGGACTTACCTTGATGGCGAAATCGAACCATTTCAGATCTGCCGTATGGTGTCGCCGATTGAAGACAAATACGATTTTCCCCTCTGGCTTGGAGACCTCTACAACGGCTGC
The DNA here is from genome assembly GCF_002284565.1 of Mesorhizobium mediterraneum. Classification (GTDB taxonomy): domain Bacteria; phylum Pseudomonadota; class Alphaproteobacteria; order Rhizobiales; family Rhizobiaceae; genus Mesorhizobium; species Mesorhizobium mediterraneum. Next base: position 442,957 of record NZ_NPKI01000017.1, read on the forward strand.
GATTGGATGGATGAGAATGCAACGCGCGAGCAGGCATCGCATCTGCGATGGATGATAGAGCAAATACTCGCGGAAAATGCCGAGCTCCAATCTTTCGGGAGTGAGTGAACATGCGCCGCGTTGGCGCGGTCCGTCAGGTCGCGCTTTCAGCCGGACGCGATCTCGATGCAACGCTGGCGTTCTGGCACGACGTGCTCGGCATGGCGGTCCACGTGCGCTTCGATCCGCCCGGCATCGCCTTCATCATGGCCGGCGACGTGCGGCTGCTGTTCACCGATGGCCTGCCGGCCGGCACCGTCTATCTCGATATATCAGACCTCGACGATTTCCACGCCTCGGCAAAAGCCGCCGGTGTCCCCTTCACTGCGCCGCCGATGCTCGTCTATCGCGATACCGAAGGCCTGTTCGGGCCGGCGGGGGAAAGCGAATGGATGGCCTTCCTAAAGGACCCGGCAGGCAATACGATCGGCCTCGTCGAACGTCATCCGCCGGAACAGCAATGAGGCCGCCATGAAAATCGTCACCTGGAACATCAACGGCGTTCGGGCCCGCATCGGCAATCTGACCCATTGGCTGACGGAGAGCGCGCCCGATATCGCCTGCCTGCAGGAGATCAAGACGGTCGACGAGCAGTTTCCGCGCGCCGAGATCGAGGCGCTTGGCTACAACGTCGAAACTCATGGCCAAAAGGGCTTTAACGGTGTCGCCATCCTGTCGAAGCTGCGCTTCGACGAGGTTATCAGAGGCCTGCCTGGCGACGATGCCGACGAGCAGGCGCGTTTCATCGAGGGCGTGTTCTCAACCGACAAGGGCGCGTTGCGCGTTGCCTCGCTCTATTTGCCGAACGGCAACCCAATCGATGACGAGAAGAAGTTCTCCTACAAACTGTCCTGGATGGCGCGGCTGGAGCGCTGGGCCGAGGAACGGCTCTCGCTCGAAGAGGCGCTGGTGCTGGCCGGGGACTACAATGTCATCCCCGAATTCATCGACGCGAAATTCCCGGAGAACTGGCTGGGCGATGCGCTGTTCCAGCCGCAGACGAGGCAGGCGTTCCGGCGGCTGAAGAATCTCGGCTTCACCGAAGCCGTGCGCGCGGTCACCGACGCGCCGGACACCTACACATTCTGGGACTATCAGGCCGGCGCGTGGCAGAAGAACAACGGCATCCGGATCGATCACTTGCTGCTTTCGCCCGAAGCCGCCAACCGCTTTTCCTCAGCCTCGATCGAAAAGCACGTGCGCGCCTGGGAAAAACCCTCCGACCACGTGCCGGTGGCCGTCGAGCTGGCTTTTGCGCCAATCTGATCATTTCGAGGTTCGGATCGCCCGGATTCCCGGCCGATAGACCGTCATATCGCCACAATCCGGGGTTCCGCTGCAATTCGGGTTCGGCTGGGATTCAGGATGACGATCAGGTTTGCGCTTTGCCCATGTGCTGCGGCGCTCGTCCTCGCGGCGAACCCGGCTTTTGCCGACGCGGAATGCCTGGCCAACGGAAAATCATTCCAGATCGGCCAGGTCGCCTGCCTGACGCTTTCCGGCCAGAGCCACCTCGCCCGTTGCGACATGGTTCTCAACAACACGTCGTGGACAAAGATTCGGGACGATTGTCCGGAAAATGCGACGCCGCGTCCGCACGCCACGCCAATCTCGACACCGGCGCCAAGCCCGGTGCCGGCGGAGCCCATCGAGAACTGATTTTTACGCGGCCGGCGCCGCCCCTCATTGCCCTGCCGGGCATTTCTCCCCGTATAGTGACGGGGAGAAAGACGCTGTCATCACTGATTTCGCCAATCACCAGCGTTGCAGAAAGTGCGCCAAGGCTGCAGCAAGCGCCCTTCTCCCCGTCACTATACGGGGAGAAGCTGCCGGCAGGCGGATGAGGGGCGGCGCAAAGCTTCGAAAACTGAATTCAAAGAGTTCCAGTTCAGTCCTCAGCGAGCGCCAATCCTATTGGTCGCTGCCGCCCTTGGTGAGGATGTCATCGGCCAGCGAAATCGCAGTACGGCGGTCGGCCTCGCCCGCCGCAGCGAACGCCTCTTCCTGCATGCCGCGTATCCATGGCTGGTCGGAAGGTGAGGCCCGTTCAAGTGCCGCGGTCATCATTGCCAGTCCCCGAACGATCTTGCCGCTCTGGAAGAGCAGGTTGCCGAGCGTCGCCTGCGCACCGGCATGGCCCTTTTCCGCAGCGAGCTGGAACCAGCGTCCGGCCTGCTTGATGCTGGCCTTGACGCCGCCCTTGCCGTTCAGAAAGATCTGGCCCATCTCGAACTGCGCATTCGGGTTGCGGTAGTTGGCGGCGGCACGCATGTAATATTCCTGGGCCGCCACCTCGTTCTCTGTGATGGGGCTGCCGGGGATGCCCTTCCTCAAATAATCGCCGAGCGCCACGAGCGCATCCGATACATAGCTCTCTTCCGGCGAGCCGGGCTCAACGTCCTGGTCAACGATCTCTGAGAAGAACTTGAATGCCGCGTAATCGTCGCGCTCCACGCCGTCACCCTCGGCATACATGCGCGCAAGCTTCCAGGTGGCGCCGATCTGGCCATTTTCGGCCGCGTATTTGTAAGCTTCCGCGGCCTGCTCCTTGCGGCCGTTCTTGTAGGCAGAGAAGCCGAACTGGAACACCGCCCACGGGCTCGACTGCGGCTTCACGCCGGTCTTGTCGTCGAACACCTTGTCGTCGAAGGCCACGGCCTGGCCCGCGGCGCCCAAGGTCGCGCCAAAAGTGGTGATCGCGACCAGTGCCGAAAAGACAGACGACCTCAGCAACTCAGATATCCGCATAACAATGTGTTTCTTTCGCACCACCGGGATGGGTGACCGCGCCGTCGCGGGCTGGCCCAACCGTTTGTGCATATTTCCAGATCGCGCCCGACTGATAGTCGGTCGCGCGCGCCTTCCATGCCTTTGCCCTTGCCGCCAATTCGGTATCGGACAGATCAACCTCGATCGTGCCGTTCACCGCATCGATCGAGATCAAATCGCCATTCCTGAGCAACCCGATCGGACCACCCACCGCGGCTTCCGGCCCGACATGGCCGATGCAGAAACCGCGTGTCGCGCCCGAAAAGCGTCCGTCGGTGATGAGAGCCACCTTGCCGCCCATGCCCTGGCCATAGAGAGCCGCCGTCGTCGATAGCATTTCCCGCATGCCCGGACCGCCGCGCGGCCCCTCGTAGCGGATGACGAGAACCTCGCCCTCGCTGTAGCTGCGATCCGTAACCGCCTGGAAACATTCCTCTTCCGAATCGAAGCAGCGCGCCGGACCAGAGAATTTCAGCTCCGACATGCCCGCGACCTTCACGATCGCGCCTTCGGGGGCAAGGTTTCCCTTCAAGCCCACGACACCACCCGTTTGGGTGATTGGTCGGTTGGCGGGACGGACCACATCCTGGCTATCATTCCAGGCTACATGCTCCATATTTTCGGCTAAAGTGCGGCCGGTCACCGTCAGGCAGTCGCCATGCAGATAGCCGTGGTCGAGTAACGTCTTCATCAAAAGCGGAATGCCGCCGGCCTCGAACATGTCCTTGGCTACATATTTGCCACCTGGCTTCAGGTCGGCGATGTAGGGCGTCTTCTCGAAGATCCTGGCCACGTCGAAGAGGTCGAACTTAATCCCCGCCTCATGCGCGATCGCCGGCAAATGCAGCGCTGCGTTGGTCGAGCCGCCGGTGGCCGAAACCACAGTTGCCGCATTCTCCAGCGCCTTCAGCGTGACGATATCGCGCGGGCGGATATTCTTTGCGATCAGCTCCATGATCTTCTCGCCGGAGGCAAAATTGAAGCGGTCGCGCATCTCGTAGGGCGCAGGCGCCCCGCAGGAATAGGGCAGCGCCAGGCCGATGGCCTCGGCGACGGTGGCCATGGTGTTGGCGGTGAATTGGGCACCGCAAGAGCCGGCCGACGGACAAGCGGCCTGTTCGATTTCGAGGAGTTCGGCGTCATCGATGGTGCCGACCGAGTGCTGGCCGACGGCCTCGAACACGTCCTGGATAGTGATTTGCCGGCCCTTGTAGGAACCGGGCAGGATCGAGCCGCCATAGATGAAGATCGACGGCACGTTGAGCCGCACCATGGCCATCATCATGCCGGGCAGCGACTTGTCGCAGCCGGCAAGGCCGACCAGCGCGTCGTAGCAGTGGCCGCGCATGGTGAGTTCGACCGAATCGGCGATGACCTCGCGCGATACCAGCGACGATTTCATGCCCTGGTGGCCCATGGCGATGCCGTCGGTGACGGTGATGGTGCAGAATTCGCGCGGCGTGCCGTTAGCCGCGGCGACGCCCTTCTTGACCACCTGCGCCTGTCGCATCAGCGAGATGTTGCAGGGTGCCGCCTCATTCCAGCAGCTCGCGACGCCGACCAGCGGCTGCGCGATCTCGGCCGCCGACAATCCCATCGCATAGAGATAGGAGCGGTGCGGCGCACGCGCCGGACCGACGGTCACGTGGCGGCTGGGCAGCTTGGCCTTGGAGATGACTCTGGCGTCCATACTCGTCCTTGCCGCGGGCGATGCGGCCCTGCCCCATTGCCGAGCCTGTTGGCACGTATCCCGAGACAAATCCGAGGTGCGCCGGGTTTATGGCGGGAAATAGGCAATGTCCCTGGGCGCCCTTGCGGCGCGAGGGTTGCCCAGAAACTGTTGCCAAAACGTCACAATAGCAGGAGGCATAGGAACGCGGCGTATTTGCGACGCCGCTTGGATGTTCGGGAAGGCCACTCGAACAAAAAAGCCGGGCATTGCCCGGCTCTTTTACTATTGAAAACTTATACTTAGAACTTGACCTTAACCGAAGCTGAGCCTGCAAGGAGCAGATCGTCGCCGTAGGTGTAGGTAATGGCATTTGCCGTGTCGCCAACACCGGTGAAGGTAGACGACCCACCGGTCAGAACACCGATCGAGCCACCAAGTCTAACTTCGATCTTGTCGTTGGGCGAGTAAGAAATGCCGCTGGCCACGGACCAGGTGTCCGACTGATAGCCGGAGGTCGTCGAGGTTCCACGATCCCAGGTCAGCGAAACCGCGCCCGACAATTGGTCGGTGAACTTGTGAGCTATGCCGCCCGAAACCGTCCAGCCATCGCGATAAAGCAGGTCGAAAGAAACGGGCGATGGAGCACCGGTCACAGGACTACGCACGCCATTGATGGGAATGATGCCAAGCCTGCTCCATTCCTGCCAGCGGATAGAGCCAAAGGCCAGCCAGCCAGGAGCTATGCCGCTCTGCAGCTTGAGTTCCACAGCTTGGGGTATCTCGGCCGAGGCGGAGACAGGAAACACCCCGGTAGAGCCTGGAATCAAATCCGCTGGAAAGGCGCCCCTAAAACCGGTCGAGTCGACGGTTCCCGACAGTCCATCATATTTGTAACTCGAAGAGTATATCAGGCTTGCGCGCAAGGCGATTTCGGGAATTTCATAGGCGGTGCCCACGCGCCAACCCCATGCCTCATCGGAAAGCTTGAATTTTCCGAGGCCGGTATTGCCGAAGGCCAGCAGTGTCTGGCGGGACAGAAACGCATCGACCTCCTGGTAGGAGACGCCGCCGATGAACCGGATGGCGCCCTTGCCGAGATTTACCTTGTAGGAGCAGGTAAGGCCGAAATCATTTGTTTTGACGTAGTATTTGACCGCCGTTGGCGAATAGGCGTTGTTCATTCCGAAGTCTGCCTCCGCACCGTACGGTTCCGTATACGTCGCAAGACAATCCACTGGTTCGAAGATGTTGGCCTTGAAGCCGACGCGCGGCACCGCGTAGTCGCCACCAACGTCTATTTCCGACGTCGACATTCCCGAGCCATCCAGGCGCTGCACATTCTTCAGTGTGCGCTGCGGCGAAACATAGGTGATGCCGGCATCGAACGAATACGGTGCGGCATCAAATAACTGGTCGATGTTGACACCGCCGCGGTCGAAGCCGCCGGCATTCGCAACGCCCGAAATCAATAGCGAAAAGCACCCCGCCCCCAGCAGCGCTTTCAGACGCAAATTGTTCATGAATCTCCTCCCCGAACATTAGTGGGGTCAAGCTAGAACCAATTCAGGTTAACGGCGCAACAACGAATTCTCGATGTGTACACGTACACCTGCGACGACCGCATTTTAGACAAAGTGACAGCTTCACCGCAGAGCCGGAAAACGGCCTATTGGGTTGCAAATCGACGAAAAAATTGAGAAAAATCGCATGAAACGACGCAAAAACAGCCCGTTTTGCAAAAATAAGCCCCATTGTTACATTACGGCAACAATAGGGCCAAAACATTCCGTTTACGTCAGGATTTACGCTGCGGAATGCCTATTTTCGTGGCAGGAAGCCCATCCGAAAAGCGGGTTCGGAGACTCGGGAATCCAGAGCATCGGACCCAAAAACGGAACGCCGGTTTTGGAACGATTCGATGCCCGACAGTCCGATGCTCAAACACCAAAGATAGGTTAACCGGCCTCGCGCACCCGCGTCAGCGCCACCGAAAGCTTTTCTTGCGCCTCGCGATACTCGGCGAGTTTTTCGCGCTCGGCTTCCACGACATCTTCCGGCGCGTTGGCGACGAATTTCTCGTTGGACAGCTTCTTGTGCAGGCGGGCGATCTCCTCGGTCACCTTGACCAGTTCCTTCTGCAGCCGCGCCGCCTCGGCGGTAACGTCGATCAGGCTGCCGAGCGGCAGGCAGATGGTCGCCTCGTTGAGCACGATCTGGGCGGAGCCCCTGGGCGCCGTATCGACCAGCGAGATGTCGCCGACCCGCGCCAGCCGCTTGATGGCCGATGCCTGGCGCTCAAGCCTTTCGCGGGTCGTGGCATTGGCGCCGATCACCATCAGCGGTGCGATCGCCGCCGGCGGCACGTTCATCTCCGAGCGCACGGAGCGGATACCCGAGACGAGATCGACCAGCCAGTTGATGTCGGCGGCCGCTGCCTCATCCTCGAAGTCGGGCGACGGCCAGGCGGCATGGCAAAGCAGCGACGGCCGTTCCTTGCCCTCGCCTGATGTCTCAGCCCACAGTTCTTCGGTCATGAACGGCATCATCGGATGCAGCAGCTTATAGATCTCATCGAGCACGAAGGCGACGCAGGCCCGGCTCTCGGCCTTGGCAGCCTCGTCAGTGCCCATGAACACCGGCTTCAGCAGTTCCAGATACCAGTCGCAGAACAGGTTCCAGACGAAGCGATAGGCCGCACCCGCCGCCTCGTTGAAGCGGTATGAGGTGATGCCATCGGTGATTTCGCGCGCGGCGCGCGTCAGTTCGGTCAGGATCCAGCGGTTGACCGCCAGCTTGGCGTCGTTCAGCCAGAAATCGTCGTTCCTTGCGACGTCATTCATCTCGGCAAAACGCGTCGCGTTCCACAGCTTGGTGCCGAAGTTGCGGTAGCCGGCGATGCGAGCCGGATCGAGCTTCACGTCGCGTCCTTGCGCCGCCATCACCGTCAGCGTGAAGCGCAGGGCGTCAGCGCCGTATTCGTCGATGAGATCGAGCGGGTCGATGACGTTGCCTTTCGACTTCGACATCTTCTGCCCGTTCTTGTCGCGCACTAGCGCGTGCATATAGACGGTATGGAACGGCTCCTCGTCCATGAAATGCAGGCCCATCATCATCATGCGAGCGACCCAGAAGAAGATCAGGTCGAAACCGGTCACCAGCACGTCGGTCTGATAGTAGGTCTTCAGTTCCGGCGTCTTTTCCGGCCAGCCAAGCGTCGAGAACGGCCACAGCGCCGAAGAGAACCATGTGTCGAGCACGTCCTCGTCGCGGGTCAGTATCTCGCCCGGCTTGAAGTTCTCGAGCTTGTCCTCGACCCAGGCCTTCCATGGCCCTTCCAGCGCCAGATAATATTCGACGGCGGCTGCGAGCGCCTCCTCTTCGGTCTTCTCGACGAAGACACGCCCGTCCGGCCCGTACCAGGCCGGGATCTGGTGCCCCCACCAGAGTTGGCGCGAGATGCACCAGGGTTCAATGTTTTCCATCCACTGGAAGTAAGTCTTCTCCCAACTGCCGGGTATGATCTTCGTGCGGCCTTCGCGCACGGACGCGATCGCCGGCTTGGCGAGTTCGGCCGCATTGACATACCACTGGTCGGTCAGGAACGGCTCGATCGGCACGCCGCCGCGATCGCCATGCGGCACGGCATGGCGGTGCGGCTCGACCTTTTCGAGGAAACCGCCCGCCTCCATCAGCGCGACGATCTTTTTGCGCGCGGCGAAACGATCGAGGCCGTTGAGCTCATCCCAGACGGCCTGGCGCTCGGGCGTCACCTCCAGCCCGGCGAGAAAATCTTCATTGTCCCCGAGGGTCACCGCCGCCTCGACGGTGAGAATGTTGATCGCCGGCAGCCTGTGGCGCTTGCCGACCTCGAAGTCGTTGAAATCATGCGCCGGCGTGATCTTGACCGCGCCGCTGCCTTTTTCCGGATCGGAATAGCCGTCCGCCACCACCGGGATCCTGCGGCCGACGATCGGCAGGACGAGGTTCTTGCCAACCAGATGCCGGAAACGCTCGTCGTCCGGATGCACCGCCACCGCCGTATCGCCGAGCATCGTTTCGGGGCGCGTCGTCGCCACGGTGATGAAGGTTTTCGGATTTTCCGGATCGAAGACCGCGCCCTCGACGGGATAGCGGAAATGCCAGAGATTGCCGTTGACCTCCTGCTGCTCGACCTCCAGGTCGGAAATGGCCGTGAGCAGCTTCGGGTCCCAGTTCACAAGGCGCTTGTCCTTGTAGATCAGCCCTTCCTTGTAGAGCGTGACAAACACCTCGAGCACCGCCTGCGACAGGCCCTCGTCCATGGTGAAGCGCTCTCGGCTCCAGTCGGCCGAGGCACCAAGCCGCTTCAGCTGGTTTAAGATCGCGCCGCCGGATTCGGCCTTCCACTCCCAGACTTTCTCGATGAACTCATCGCGCGTCAGGTCGCGGCGGTGGATCTGCTTCTCCATAAGCTGGCGTTCGACCACCATCTGCGTGGCGATGCCGGCATGGTCCATGCCGGGCTGCCACAGCACGTTCTTGCCGCGCATGCGCTCGAAGCGCACCAGAATGTCCTGCAGCGTGTTGTTGAGCGCATGGCCCATATGCAGCGAGCCGGTGACGTTCGGCGGCGGGATGACGATGGTGAAGGCTTCGGCACCCTCCTCGGCCCCTGCGCCGGCACGAAACGCGTCGGCCTCTTCCCAGATTTTAGCGATCTTCGGCTCGACGGTTTTGGCGTCGTAGGTTTTTTCGAGCATGGAAAGGCGTCCGAGCTGTCGGGATTGTTGGGTTTGGTGTAAATCGGAAGGCAGTTGGCAAGTCAACCAGCCGCAGATGGCATGGCCAATAGATAGGGGCCTCATAGTTCGAGGCAATTCGCATAAGCGATCCTCCATGAGCCACGCCTCTTGACCGGCGATCGCGAACCGCAATACCTTGCCAACGCTGCTATAGGGCGCATCGGCTTCCCGCCGGAGGGGCATTGCCCGCCTACGACACCTTAACCCTCACCGCGCCCTAGCCGAATTTCGAACATGTCGAATTTCGAAAACTTCAGGAAACAGGCCAAGCTCCACCTGCGCTGGCATCGCGAGCGGTACTATCCCGTCGCGGCCGCGATCGGGTCGATACTGCCGCGTTTCCGCCATCTGACCGATCGCCAGATCCTGGATCACAGCTTCAAGCTTGCCGACGCCCAGGAGCTGGTTGCCAAGAAGGCTGGGTTCGAAAGCTGGCAGGCGCTGAAGAAAGGCCTTCAAACCATGACCGACAGCACGACATCCGATGCCGAAAAACCCTTCCTTGCCTTGGCCGAGCCGCAGCTTTTTGTCTGCGACATTGCTGCCGCCCGGGCGTTCTATGAACAGAAGCTCGGCTTCACGACGCGCTTCACCTATGGCGAACCGCCCTTCTATGCCCAGGTCTTTCGCGACGGCGCGCGGTTGAATCTGCGCCATGTCGACAAGCCTCTGTTCGACAACGGCTTAAGAGCAAGAGAGGACTTGCTGTCGGCAACCATCGCGGTCGACGCCATCAAGCCGCTGTTCCTCGAGTACCAGGCGGCTGGGGCCAGCTTTCATCAGACGTTGCGGACCGAACCGTGGGGCGCCCGCACCTTCATCGTGGCAGATCCCGACGGAAACCTGATCGCCTTTGCCACATCGGTTGAGAGCGGTTGAGCTCCCAGGCCAACGAAACCGCCGCCGCGGTGGTGGTGGTCATCCGCTGTCGGAACTGTTACTGCGCGCCGCGCGCCACGCGTTCGATTTCCTCGCGCACCAGCCGCTCGACCAGCGTCGGTAGATTGTTGTCCAGCCAGTCTTGCAGCATGGGCCTCAGCATCTCTTCGGCCATCTCGTCGAAGGTTTTCTTGCTGCGGCTGGCGAATGCATCGGAAAGCTCACCAAAGGCGGCGGCAACCTGCCGGCCCGTATGTTCGGAAAGGATCGCCGGACGAGCCGACGACGCCTCGTTTGTCGCCGGGCGCGCCAATCCGCTTTGCGGCGGAGCCGGCTCGAAAGCAGGTTCGGCCGCGTCCTCGAAAACCTCGGCCTTTGGCTCCGCATCCGGCGCCAGTCGCACTTCAGCCCTGTCCGGCTTGGCCGCGGTCATCGCTTCGCCGACTGCGGCGATCTCACGCCGCCAGTCGGCAACGATGCTGTCGGTCGTTTCCGCAACCGTTGCCGTCGCATCCGGCTTGGCGGTCGGGGCCGGCTCGCCAGCGACCCCGGCAAGCGTCACGGGAGCTTTGAGCGGAGCCGGATCGGAACGCACCGGCGGCTCCATGCGCGCGACGACGGGCTCGGCGGCCGATGGAGGCCTCTGCACCTCAGCCAGCGTGGCCGGCCTTCTGGCGTCAAATCCCGGACGCAATTCGGCGCGAAACGCATCCACCTCCGGCGGCGTCCCGCCTGCCCCCGACGGCGCCCTGCCTGCCTCCGGCGGCGCCCCGGCCACCGGTGCTGGCACAGTCACCGACGCCAAATCCTGCAGCAGGTCGTCCGCTTCGTCCGGCTGCTTGCGACCGGTATCATTGTCCTCGATGATCCTCCTGATGGAAGCCAGTATCTCTTCCATGGAAGGTTCGCGTTGCACGCTGCTTGCCGTCGCCATCGTCACATCCGCCGCCCTTGTGACTCGTTGCAGATTTCCAGTCCGGCCAAGCCGGATTCGAATCATGGCAACAGCGTAACCGACGGATCGCCTTACGAGAATCCCCAATCTGAGGGTGTGTTGGATTTCAACAGATTAGAGCCCGCGCATTCTTTTGAACGCACGGGCTCTAATACTTTGAAATTGGACGAGATTTGAAACTGGTGGAACGATTAGCGACCGTCTGGGGTGCGCAGACCGATCCACTTGTCCTTGACCGCATTGTAATGCTCTTCAGGTCTGTATTTCGTCACCTGAAGAGCGAGACGATCGACCGAAAGGCGACCGACCGCCGAGAGAATGGCATAGCTCGCCACCACCAAATCGCGTTCGGAACTGGCCTGGTTGATCTTGGCAGTGATCAGGGTGGCTTGGGCATTGAGAACGTCGAGCGTGGTGCGCTGGCCGACATTGCGCTCCTCGATGACGCCGCTCAAGGCAAGTTGCGCGGCGGCGATCACCTGCCTGTTGGCCACCACGGTTTGCTGGGCGGCAGTATATTGCGTCCACGCCGAGGTCACGGCTTGCCGCACGGTGTCGCGGCTGACATCGACCTCGATCCGCGCCTGGCTGAGTGATTCCTTATTCTGGCGCACCGTCGCCGAGTTCCGGCCGCCCGAATAGATCGGTATAGTCAGTGTGGCACCGATGCTGGCCGAATTGGTTGTGCCATCCTGCGCCGAATCGGGAACGCCCAGACCCGCCCTCGTGTCGCGATAGGTGCTGGAAACGCCGGCGGAAGCCGAGACCTGCGGCAGCAGCGCGCCTTCGGACGATTTCACCGAAAATGCCGCCGCGTCGACCAGATGCTGGGTGGCGAGGATGGCGGGGTGCTCAATGGATGCAATCGCGATTGCCGCGTCGAGGTTTGAAGGCAACAGCTTCGACAGCGGCGAAGCGGCCCTGAGTCTGCCCGGCTCGTCGCCGACGATCTGGCGATAAGTCGCAGCGCTCGCCAGCGCCTGCGCGCGGGCCGCGGCCAGTTCCGCCACGGCGGAGGAGCGCTCGGCGTCGGCCTGCGCCACGTCGGTGCGGGTGCCTTCGCCGACCTCGAAGCGCGAGCGCGCCGCGCGCGCCTGCTCGGTCAGGAATTGCAGGTTCTGCTCGGTCAGCACCGCCACTTGCCGATCGCGAATCACGTCCATGTAGGCGCTTGCCGCGTTGAACAAGATATTCTCTTCGGTGTTGCGCAGGCTCTCGACCGAGGCGCGGACTCGCGATTCAGCGGCGGCGACGTTGTTCTTGGTCTGAAAGCCGTCGAACAGGGTCTGGTCGATCTGGACGCCAAAGTTACCCGTGGTCAAGTTGACGCTTTGGTTCAAGCGAGTGTTGCGGCTGCTGGAGTAGTCGATGCTCGCGGAACCGGTGATGGTTGGGCGCCAGCCGGACTTGGCGATGGCGACGCCCTCATCGGTGACGCGGACGCCGGCGCGGGCCGAATTGAGTGAAGAATTGTTCTGGTAGGCTTTTGAAAGTGCACCAAGGATGGTTTCCGCCGAGGCGGCCAGCGGAGAAAGCGCGGTCGCGGAAACAAGGACGGCGGCAAAAAGACTCTTGCGTAAAGACGGCACGTTATTCCCTCATTCGTTTTGCATGGGAACCGCACCGCGCCGGCTTCTCTCATTCGAGCAGCCGGCGCGGTGTGTTTCAGGTTCCCTGCTGTCAGCCCCCAAGAGTACCCCAGTCATGCGGATCAGCAACGATTGTTCAAGCGCAAGCGAACATGACAACGCCTCTGCTGCAAGCCAAAATCATTCAGAACTCAAACGCACGGATACGTTCAAATCCCGGTAGTGGCTTAATTGCCGCATTAAATGCGCCTCTTCCGGTTACACCCCCCCCTGTCTTAAGAAACAATCGGGCCACACCCGAATTCCCCTGCCCTTCGACGGCGACGAGACGGCCGCCCTCCGCAAGCTGGTCGAGCAGCGATGCCGGCACTTTCTCCACGCTGCCGCCGATGAAAATAACATCGTAGGGCGCCTCCGCGGCATGGCCTTCCGGCAGCGATCCCTTGACCACGCTGACGTTGTCGCAGCCCAGCGCCGAAAGCGTCGACATGGCGGTCTCGGCCAATGCCGGATCGCTTTCCAGCGCGACGACCGACTTTGCCAGCCGCGACAGGATCGCCGCCGCATAGCCGGTGCCGCAGCCGACATCGAGCGCCGAATCGCCAGGGCCGATCTCGGCCAATTGCATCAGCTTGGCCAGCGGCGAAGGCTCCATGAGATAGCGTGGGCCATCCGCTCCATTGGCAATGCGGATGTCTTCGTCGATATAGGCTAGATCGCGCTGGCCGGGGGCGACAAAGGCCTCGCGCGGCACGACGAGCATCGCGTCGAGCAACGGCGCGCTGGTCACGTCGGTGGTGCGGATCTGGCCATCGACCATTTTCACCCGGCGTTCGGCAAAATCAGCGCTCATATCCCAACCAATCTGCCCAAAACCAATCTGCTCGCCGCGCCGGGGCCGCGGCTCATTTCGACCGGAACTCGAGCCCCCTGGCGCTGGTGCGCGGGAGCTTGGGCAATTGGAGGCCTCGCCCGGAATCGAACCGGGGTGCAAGGATTTGCAGTCCTCTGCGTAACCACTCCGCCACGAGGCCTCATTGCTCCCGGCGTTCCACCCGGTTCCAATAGGTTGCGGCGAAAATGCCGTCAAGCGGCCATGGTGCATTCCGGACGGTTTCCTCTGGGCCATGATGCCACGTGTCGAATCGTCGACACGCATGCTGCAATTAATACATTAGTTAACCGTTAAGTATCGAATATGGCAAAGAGAAGCCCAGGGCCTGGACTTACGTCGGGTAAGCAGAAGGCTCCGCCATTCTGAAGGAGAATTGCGAGGGCCGGGAAAGCGCTCCGGGCATTAGCCGGGTCGAGTCGGGCTGGAAAGACGCGCCCCTCACAGAGGCTTGCCACGTCGTCAGTTCGGCCGCCGCCGCCGCTCCCACCACACGACGAGCCGGCGCCGATGGCGGCGCACCAAGGCAAACTCGTAGGAGAGCACCAGCAATCCGATCGGAATCATCCAGAAGCCCAGGATCGGCAGGAAGCCGAGAATGCCGCCGAAGATCAGCACGACGCCGATCGCAATCCTGAGGCCGCGCGAGCGCGGCATGGTGAATTGACGGCCGAAGACCGATATTTTCCGTGCCGGTGGATGGTTGTGGCTTGCTGCGCTCATGTCTGGTTGGTGGTCCGTTCGGGCAAAGTAAAAGCACCAACTGACGAATGCCGCAACCACCTTTTCGGTTCCGCGCAGCCCGTCAGACGGCTCATATGAGGACGCGCGCACATGATTGCGAGAAGTCGTCGCGCGAAAAAGCGCCGAAAAATACGAAATGCTTCTTTGCAAAGCCGAAACGGGTTTGCTATAGGCTGCGCCACTCACATGAGAGCGTCTGTTCCCCGGTAGCTCAGTGGTAGAGCAACCGGCTGTTAACCGGTTGGTCGCTGGTTCGAATCCGGCCCGGGGAGCCAACATTTCCAAAGACTTAGCTGCCGTTCAATAGCTCTCGCCACAAGGCGAAACGTCGCCAGGGCAACACTTGGGGCAACAATGAGAGAGCAGCGGCCATTCTACCGAGTCTTCACTATCACTAAGCAGGAAGCAGCGGTTCAACAGATCGAAGCCGCGATTGCTGCATTCCATGCTGGGCAGTTTGCCGCCGCGGTAACCTTGGCTGGTGCAGCGGAAGGTATGGCGCCGGAGAAACCGGGAGGCCTTTGGGCAATCCTTCGCGATAATCCGAATCGTCCGATGCCAGAAAGCAAGGAGTGGATCGGCCGTCTCAACGAAACGCGCGACTGGCTTAAGCATACGAGGCCGCCCGAGACGAGAGCCTTAATCGCCTTTGAAACCGGATTGTCGATCCTGCGAGCGATGGACAAATGGGAGCCCTGGACCGGCCCAATGAACGAATTCAAAGATCTCTGGTTCTCATCCCCGATGCTGCTTCGACCCGAGGACTATTCCCCCGAAGCTTGAGCACTCCTTGCATTTCCGCGCCGTCCTGCGACTATCGGCGGGGCCACGCGACATGGATGCGACATAAAAAGACCGGCGACACCGGTCGTTCATGGCGCATGTCGCGACCACACCAACCACTTGTTTAATCTTTTTGTTGACTTATATGGCAACACTTGATGAGTTATGTCAGAAGGGGGCGTTGGTCAGGATCGAACTGGCCTTGTCTCCTCGTGAGTTCGAAGACCGAGTTTTTTATGCTTACCCCGATTTTCGCGATTGGCTTTTCGGCCCTGTTAAGAAAGCCAAGCCCCTTGATAGGTTCAACCTTGCTCCTCGCTTCCAGGCCCATGCTCTGCTGCATGACTTCGTGGTTGGGAAACCGCTGCGCGTGGGCCGCGCGTTCAAGAGAATGCGCCCCCATGAGCATGACGTATTCGAGCTCGTTACGCCTGATTTGAGGATCTTTGGCTGGTTTCCAAAGAAAGATGCCTTCATCGCTGTAGCAGGTGACTTCATGGAGAAAACCCACGGCCACGATTTGTATGAGGGCTACCGCAACAAGGTTGTTCGAGAGCGGGAGCGTATTGAACTTGATGAACCCAAATGGCTTCTTGGAGCAAGCGAAGATGACGTCATTTCGTTTTGAGCTCGACCCGAAGGAGGAGGCGGCGGCTACCTTCGTATCGGAAACCGGTCGTGACTTGCAGCAGGCCTTGATTGATAGGAAGCAAATCCGAAAACTTACGCAGCAGGAAATGGCAGGCACGCTTGGCGTCGGCAGGTCCCGCGTGAACAGGTGCTTTTCCGGATTCGCCAATCTAAGCTTGGCGAGTCTGGCTGAACTTTGCTGGGCGATGGATGTTAAACCACACATCGTGTTTGAACAGCTTCTCGATCCAAAAATTGGAAACCATGTGCCTGTTCCGGCCGCTGTTGTCCGCAACATAGCCGTCGGGCAGCCGACAATAGTGGCGGCGCCCGCCAATATCGGTAGCAGCGCGTATACCCGCTCACCAACTTCGTTCACGAGCACCACCACGGTCACCGTTTCTCGATGACCGCGATCGCAAAAGTCACATCAGTCGTTTTTGCAGATGATGTACGCCGTGAGGTTTCGGGCAAGGATATTCTGATCGGTGTCTTTGGCGGCGACGTTATGGTTCCCGCACTCCCTACTCCTATGCAGATCGCGCTTTGGGTCCAAATGGACGTGAAGGGGAAAAGTGTCGCGGTCGAGGTTGAGATCACTATGCCAAACGGCGCACCCGATGGGGTAAGTGTACGTTTTGATCTGCAGGGTGAAATGGATGGGTCTGCGTCCATCAGCACGCCTCCGATCGGGACTATTGTGACCAGCGAGGGAGACATAGTCGTGCGCTTCAGAATGGCCGACGGAAAGGACACCTTCACTGAGGTAGCGCGGAAAAAGATCCGAGTCGCAGTTCCATCACCAACCTGACAGCCCGCCACCGTGAGGCAGCGGGCTTACCAAATCCAGATGCAGTATTAGTTGATGGTGCCGCTTGGCGTCAGGCCGAGCGATTCATTGGAAACTGTGCGCTTCTCGACCGTCGCATGTGACATGGCCATCAGCGTTTCGAATGTGACGACGAATTTGGCTACGACGTTCAGTTGCGTCTCGCCGGTGTAGGTATCCCGCTGTTTCGCGTAGTAGGTGACGCGGAATAGGTTCGGTGACAGTTCTTCCATATCGCCAACGCCGGAGACGAATATGTCAAGGATTGCGATGGGCTCGCAAAGTGGTAGAGGTGCGGTGCTCATATTCCCCGTTCCCTCTTCCAGTCCATCTGATTTTGCTGCGACCGGGTTCTGACAAAATTCCTGATCGTTTGGAAATCTTCCCCTCGGGCACACATCTCTTTGACTGCGGCGATGATCGCGATCATTTCTACCCTCAATCGGTGCGCCTCTTCCGGCGCCAGATCCAGCAGCATTGCATCGAGACTGGTCTTCTCCCGCATAGCTGGAATCGCGTCAGCGACAGACGACGCGGCGGTCGCGTCGATGATCGTAAAGGCTGCCGCTGCGGCGGCGGTGGAAGCAGCCGCGAGGCCAAGCAGAAGGCGACGGCGGTTGATATCGGGCATGCCTTCGGCGGCTGCCCGAACAGTGGTGTTCGGCATTTGGAATTCCCCCGGAACTGTGCTATTTGCACACTGTGTAATTTACACATGTGGAATTAGCACACAGGAGACTATGTGACAAGCGCACAGATGAGAGCCGCCCGCGCCTTAGTGAATTGGAGCGTCCGCGACCTTTCAGAACGGTCGGGCGTTCACCGGAATACGATCACCAATTTCGAGACCGGCAAGTCCGGAGGCGATCCAGACACGCTTGCTAAACTTCAACGAGCGCTCGAAGCCGCTGGCGTCGAGTTCATCCCCGAAAACGGCAGCGGCGCTGGCGTGAGGCTTGCGAAGCCGAAGTCGCCGGGTGTCGTGCCGGTCGGGGGTTAAGTATTTTGCCTCAGCCTCTTCGCCGCCCCGATGCCCCTATTGATTGGAGCGTCTTGGCCGTTGCCAATCATCCCATCCTTACATCCGGCGTTGGGGCCTGCATTCTCGCGATGGCATCGACAGAAGCTGCCATGGGCGTCTTCCTAGCGGCCATTCGATGGCAGCACGCGCCCAAGGCAGTCGAGGCATGGTCGAAGCTCCGGACCGTGCGAGGAAAGATCGATCTGATAGAGGCCGAAGCATCTCTATCCAGCAAAGCGCACAAAGTTCTGGCGGTCCAGACCATGGACAAGTTCATTTCCATATCGAGACGCCGAAACAAGCTCGCCCACGGGTTCTTCGGCATTGTGACTGATCGGGAAAACCAGTTCGCGTGGAGAGAGGGGGCTTCCGCAGGGCGGCGCATGGCGGCCGGATTAGCGACCTCGAGCATGCGCGAAACGCCAAAGCCACCCACTTGGATTTATACCCCACGTGACTTTTCTTCGCTTGCCCAAGACTGCGGAGACACCTTCGCTCTGATCTCTAAGATGGTCGATATTTTGCCAATCATGCATGCCTTTCAGGACGAACCGATCTGACGCAGCCCTCGGGCGGTAACGGCGCCCATCACTGCGAACGCTCGACTGCAAATGTTGGCGCGTCATCGTTCTCGCCGGCCTGGTGAAATTCGGCGAGGGCTTCGTTGACAGCCTGCTTCCCGAGCTTCGGGCGGACAGTCGGGGTTAACCAGCTCGCAAAGGACGGTGGCAGCATCTCGCAGAACCCCCCTTATCTCATCCGGCGTCAGCTGCTCGAGACATCTCGCGGCTTCCAGAAGATCAACGACAAGATCATCGGCATGCGCGGGCACGTGCGGCATTTTGAAAACCCCAATGTGGACGGCAGATTAGACGCACTAACATAAAGGTTTGGCAATCAACCGACGGTCGCGCTTTTGAACGGGCTACAGCAGCACGTGTGCTCATGGCGCGAACAGACGGCAGCGCGTAGGTCTTCCGCGATCACGGAAGTTACATGAGTCGGCAAGGTCGGTACTTTCCAACGGCGGACCCCAATCCGCCAGGCCGGCGCCCTACAGGCAATCTACCCCAACGCCCCCCAAGCGGCGCCGGCCACCCCCTAGTCTGGCGTTGCCAATCAGCAATCTTCGGTCGTCTTCTTCATTTGGCCGGGGGCGGCGGTCTTGGCGTCCGTGTCCTGCTGACCAGGTGCGGCCTCCTGCGCGCTGCCGGTCTGCTGGCCAGGTGCGCAATCCTTGGCAGAGTTCGGGTTCGTGCCGCTGGTGGTGGTGGTGGTGTCAGTTCCCTGATCGGTTGTAGTGGTTGTGGAATTGGCTCCCTGATCGGTGGTGGGCGTGGTCGTAGTCGTGGTCGTGGAGGTTCCACCCGAAGTTCCGCTCGTCGTCTGGGCAAAGGAAAGCCCGGCGGAAAGCGCCAACACGGCCGAGGCTAAAAGGATTCGTTTCATGTTCTTTCTCCTGTCTCAAAGCGCACGACGCGCTCAGAAACCAACACGCGCACAGAAGGAATGTTCCAGTGAGAACATCATGACTGAGGGCGTGGTTGAATTACTCGTCTTCGTCTATTTCTTTGGCCTCATCCCATCGAAGCAGCCATGCATAGCGCTGCGGCTTCCATGGTGGATATGGGCACGCTGAGCGCGGCATGCCTAGGCAATAGGCGTCGACGCCTTCGTCTCGAGGGTCGATCTTATGCTCTATGGCTGATTCCATGGCCATAATGGTGCACGACGGGAGCACGTCGGCAACTTTTAGCCATCCCTTCCCTGATCTACGGCCGCGCGATGCCACTACCTCTCATCCCAAAAATCCTGCAGCGAGGCGTGCCGAAGGTCTTCCTCGCCCCTGAGATGCTTCACGCGGGCTTTGATCCCCGGCTTGACCCATTGCGTTGCCGGCCGCCTTGGCATGTCCTTTGGCGGTGGCCCGGCATGTTCCTGGACGCGCTTCCACAGCCGCTCCCGCATCTCGCGATTGACACTCACGAACGCGCTGCCGACATATTTCCGGGTGCCTGGGTCAGCCATCAGAGCAAACGCTGGCTTGCCTCTCTCACGTTCAACTCCGAGAAGTTCAAAATCGCTTTCAGTGAAGGATTTTGTCTTCAGCCAATTGGTGGTCGGGCCGCTGCGGTATTTGCTGTCTCGACGCTTGGATACCATCCCTTCCAGGCCCGCCGCGTCGATCAGATGATAGATCGCGTTGGCTTCGCCTGGCATTGTCTCGCTGAACTGGATGCGACTGTCGGACCCTATAAGACCGGCCAAGATTTCCCGTCTGTCCTCCAGCACCATGTCGCGCAGGTCGTGGCCGTTAAGGTGCAGCAGATCGAAGGCGACGAAATAGAGGTCGTGCTGGCGCCTGGTGATTGCCTTGCGCAAAGCGGCAAAATCCGAAAGGCCAGCCTCATTCAAGACGACGACTTCGCCGTCAATGATGGCATTCTCGACGTCCAGCGTTCGCGCCGCCGCAGCTAGATCGCGGTACTTCGATGTCCAGTCGAGTCCGCGGCGGGTGAAGATCCGCACACAGTCGGCGTCGATGATGATCTGGGAGCGGTAGCCGTCGAACTTGACCTCGTGGGACCACGCGTCGCCCTGGGGCGGCTTGGAAACCAAGGTAGGCATCATCGGCGGAATGAACTCGAGCCGGCCGACGCCGGTACTTACAATTTTACGCACTTATTCGATTCTAGGCATCAGGCTTATATTAGCCAGAGTGAACGGAACGTGATTCTGGCCAGCCATCGCAACAAAACCTGCCGCGCTCGCGTTGCGAGGCATGGAAGCTCACGACAACACTCAGAATGCCTGGGCCGCCCTCAAGCTGGTGCGTATGGCTATTGAGGAGACCTGCCCTGCTGGCGTGTTGCCGAGCGAGGACGCGGTCCTGCTGCTCTATGGTCCCGAGCCGGTCCATGAGGGCGAAGCGCTCGCCAAAGCCATCATTGAGACGGTGGAAAAGCTGAATCGTTGAACGCTACCCACCGCTCAGTGCGCTTGGTGCGGACCGAGCCGCTATACCTGCCACCACGCCAGCGCAAGCACGATCCCAATTGCACCAATGAGGACAATTGTCCCGATGAGCCAACGGTGCTTCGCCGAGATCCGGCGGCGAGGCTGGGATGCTGGTGCGTAGGCGCTGTAGATGCGCCGACCGTCCTCTTCAAAGCGGTCGCTATTTGGGTAAGCCTTCTTTGGCTTGCGTCGCGGTCGAAGTATTCGCATGGCACCAGCCCCTCCCTCGAGCATGCTATCCTGTTGCTGCTTGCTCGTCACAGGGCCCCGTTGCAATGGCGCTGGCGGATTGGCCTGCCGATGATGCCTTTTTCCGCTGCTTGGTCGCGTTCATCTGCTTGCCGCGATGCTGATTGCAGTGCCAGCAGGCGGCGGCCAAGTTCTTGAGATCGTCCTTGCCGCCTTTCATCTTGGCCTTCAAGTGCTCGATGGTCAGTGCCAGTTCGCCGGTCTTGGTAAACTCGCGGTCACAGTAGAAGCATCTCCCGCCCTGACGCCTATAAAGCTCGCGTCGTGCAAATGCTCGGTACTGCGGATCCCTCAGTGTCGGCATGTTTCCCCCCGCGAAAAAAGGACCATGCCAGCGAAGAAACGTCAATACTTCCATTAGAGGATGCTTGACTAATCTGCCGGCCGCGACGCATTCTCCCCATCGGGAGAATGGGCGTGGGCAAGGCCTACCGGGCAGACAATCGCTATAACCGCCGCCGTAGGGACGGTGGGCGCCGTCGCACCTGGTTTTACCGAGCAAAGATTGCTGCCGGCATCGCGGTGATCGGTGGCCTCCTGGTCCTGCAGTTCGGCCCCGCGCTTATGGACTGCAACGCTCGGTACAACTCCGTTTCACGCTTCTACAGCGTCCCGGGTCAGACTCTCTTGGTCAACCTTGTGAAGGGCAGGCGATGGTTCTGCGATTGAGCCGTTTGCGTTGGTGCCTTTCAGGGGTTGTCCACGATGTCGCCGGCTGAAGAGATGACGGCATCGACCACGAAGGCGTCGCCGGTGAAGGCGCGCTTGAAAATGATTTGCCCAGCCCGCTCGAAGATCGCGATCGAATAAGGCTCGCAGATTGCGCGCGCTATGTCGCGGACGCCGGCAGTCATGTCGATGACTGCACCGTCGATCACGTCGTCAATGTTGATCGTCTGGATTTCGGCCGGATCGAACCCGCCGGCGGCCATGAGTGCTTCCAGGAAATCCGACAGTTGGCGCTGCGTTCCGTCGCCGGATGCGTCAAACAGGCGGCGCTGCGGAACCGCAAAATTGTCCGTCGTGACCACAGTGTTGGTCACACCATCGAAAACATGCCGCCAAGCGGATACTTCGCTCGCCTTGGCAATGGTTCGCGTCAAGCCGGTGTCGAGATTGGTGAAGTAGTAAAGCAACGTGCCTTGGATAAAGAACTCATCGTCAAGACGGTTCGAATCTGGTGGCGACAGGCTGCGCAGCGATGCCGCTGGAATCTGATACGGAACGGCTACGGTCCAGACCACTGCGCCGGTCACGCCATCGATGCGGATGACCTCGAGATTGTCGGTCCACACAATAACGTCGTCGTCATGCCAGACCGCATAGACAGGGGCGTCAACGAAGGTTGCGTGTTCGGTGACGATGGTCGTTAGACCCGACGTGTTAACGGTGTTCCTCCATAGGCTGTTACCGGCGCAAATCCATATGTCAGCGTCGCCATCGCGGATTTCGCCAGGAGCTAAGCATTCCGGCCGGCCGCGAGCGTCCCAAGACGCTCCGGAGATCGACATGCGGGTGATGGAATCGGCCGTGAATGTGTAGATCGACACATATCCGATGTGGAAAGACGAGGCCATCAGGATGCCGGTGCCGCCAATCATCAGGCTGACGGAGGCGTTGACGCTCTGGCCCAGCCCAATGTGAAACATCGCATCGACGGCCTCGGCGACCGATGTGCCGGACACAGGATCGAGGAGAATAGGCCATGCGCCACCCAGGAAGCCGGGTGTTGAGCCGACTGCGAGAAGCCTGTCAATTTCGGGAATATACCGAAAGAGGTTCTCCGCGATGCTGGTATAGGCACGCCCAAGCCCGTTGATCTCGATGGCATAAAGCTCGCGCAGGAACCCGATGGAAAAGCGCCGGATCATGCTGGACGAATCGGAGAAGCCGTAAAAGCTGCTGCTATCCCAATCGACGGCGGCGAACGTGTTGATCGTGTCCGCATAGAAGGTCTGAAAGCTATCGACATCGACCGCGGCAACGCCGTCCTGAATGATTTCGGCCTCAAAGACCGGAGGCGCCCCAAGGCCAACGATATCGAAATTGCTGACGACGAGATCGATGTAGCCGCGATGCGCGCAGACGTTTGTTTCGCCCTCTTCAGCAACCATCGTCGGGTCGCGGCCTTGCGTGCTGCGCCCATCATAGAAGCGGAAGTTCAGCCCCTTTTGCCTGTAGCCCGACGTGCCGTCGTAAATCACCTTGCCGTTCGCATAGAGCTTGCGGAGCGACCACGACGAATCCGGCACAAGCGGGCGAGCAAAGCGCAACCGTGCCGACATCTTGGCCGTGGTTTTGGTGATCGTATCCCAATACTCAATGTGCGTTGACGTGACGGTCAGGATCGGCGGAACCCAGATATAGGCCGCCGGCAGTTTTGCCTTGCCGTACACGACTGGAATGGTCTGACCATAGGCCGATGTCGGAAGCGTGGTCTGGACAGTAGGTACTTCCGGGACAGTAGGCGATGACGGCGTCGGCCAGCCGCCCCATCTTCCAAGCTTAAAAGCCATTCTATTGCCCAGCTCCGATTGCAAATTCGGTGATCAGCGCTGCCGGGTCGTGGGGCTGGCCGACCAAACTTATCTCGTCGATCCTAGTCACTTCCGTCAGGATCTTTATCCCGCAGCGCATCATGTCCCAGGCGGCGCCCTTCGGGCCGAGCGAAAGGCCGGTGAGACAGCCATCGTTGAAAAGCTCGATTGCCTCAATGGCGCCCGGGTTGTCCCATAGCCGGCCAGTGACGAAAAGGCCGCGTTCATCGTCGGAAATGGTCATCCATTCGCCAATTTCCGGGCCTTCATGGTTGCAAAGCATTTTCGGCCGAGTGCCACGCCTTACAAGGTCAGCGAAGGCGCCGGACGCGACGATGTAGCGTCCGCAAAGAACGCCGTAGTTCGATGCGCGGCCGGCGATCATCATCGACATGCCGCTTCCAATTCCCGCTGCAAACCGACGGCCTGCTGAAACGACTGGCTCCAAAGCAGATCGGATGCCAGGGGCGGGTTGGCCGGATTGCAGCCAAGCGGCTCGAACTGAGCCGGTATCGGTGACATTTCCCAAGGATAGAGATTCAAGGCTCGATGCAGGGCGAGATAGTCCCGCGCGCGGTAAGCGTCGATCGCGGCGTTTGTGATCTTGAACGGCTTGCCCTTCGCCCTGCGACGCTTGACCGGCATCATGGTTCTCCAAATTCTTGAAGCGCCCAAGGCGTTTCGCGCACGTCGGTCGGCCGCCAATCGCCGAGAAAGGCAACACCCAGGCGCGTCCAAGCTTCCTTCGCCGCCGCCTGAATATTTCGATCATCCACCAGACCGAACGGCGCCAGATCGCCGAAGAAATCGAAACCGCTGGTGAAGGTTTCCGACCAAGCATCAAGTTCTGCCGTCGAATCCTGTCGCCGCTTGGCAACTCGCCTTTTGACTGGCATCAGAGATCCCTCCGGTTGGACCGCAAGCCTGGTGGCCGTGAGCGGCTGGGAGGAAGGTCAACGTCCAAATCCAATTCCCGAACCAAGCGTGCAAAGCCTGTCCGAGCGTCCTTTTCTATGCCGACTGCAGGGTGCGCCCGGACGTTCTTGCGGTCGTCGGTGGTTGTGATGCCCTCTTTGTCGATGACGGCTCTTGCCTGTTGCGAACGGTCCCACGCTTCGGCCGCGAGCTGCAGGAGCCGAAGGTGATGACCTTCCAGTTCGAAATCGGTGACGACGCTACGCCACCAGGTCTTAGCCTGGTGGCTTAGGTGTTCCGGTGGGTTTGGGCCTCGGCGTTTCATGGCTCAATCATTGGTGTGGGGAAACGGGGGACGCGGCGTTGCGTGTGAATGGGGCGGACCGGTAGCTGATGTTTGTCGGCCAGGGGTTCGACCCTCCCCCCGGTGGTCACGTCTTTATCCATCTGTCTGGCTTTGCCTTGCGTCGCCATTGATCGGCCCCTGTCCGCTCGACAGTGTCAGGATCAAGATCGGTAACCGCTTCGCAGACGCTCTGGAGGAAGAGGGCATCACCGGCATAGCCGTGGAGCAAGACGGTGCGGCGATCCTCGCAGAGCACGACGTCGACTTGGTCGAATGGCAATGGTGCAATCATCATCATTTCGCGTTCTCCAGCTTGTGGGCCTCGCCACGCTTCACTGCGAGCTTCCAGCACCCCGGCGCCGTGCCTGGCTTGACGCCCTTGGTCTCTATTTGGGCGTGCCAAAGCGAACCGTCGTGGGTGGTGAACTGGCCAGGCTGATATTGTTCGGCGTCTTTCCAGACACCGGCATACGGCAACGACGAATTCACTTCCGCTTTGGAAGCGGTAACGTCCCAGAACTTCTTGCCGTCGTCTCCGTGGCGCAGGATTTCGAATAGGCAGTCAGGATTGGCGCCTTCCCGAACGAGCGAAATCTCCTTGCACAGCCATTGATCCTTGAACCGAAAGCCATCGACGACTGATTCCGCACTCCAATCGGTATCAGGCACATCCGCGGACAGCACAGAGAACGCCGAAACCGTTTTCTCTTGGATAAGCGACCATGCAAAATCAGCGGCCGGCGTGTCGAAGAGTGAGGCGCGAACATAGACCAGTCGGTCTGTGCGCCTGATATGGTAGACCTCGCCTATTGGGCCGCCGCTGTCATGCTGCGAAAGCAAGGGAATCGGCAGTTCCGCAACGACGCCGCGACTATTCAGGGACAGCTTGTTTCCTTTGCCACTAGTGCAAGGCTTCGGAGTACTGGCAATGCCATGAATGCGGCGGACGCCTTTGGTCTCGACCGTGACAAAATCCTGTCCGTTGAACGTGTCGGCAGCGGCGTTCGCCTTCTTAGGCGTGGCATACATCGCCTCTAGTTTAGCTTGTTCATCGGCTTCGATCTCGGCCCAGATCTTGGCCATGATTTCATCGTGCGTTCGCATTCACACCCGCTCGCCGTAACGGCGCCGATAGTTGTCCTTCATCAGCTTAACGACCTGGCTGTTGCCTTCGGTCAGGCCTGCGCGCTCCAGCTTGCGAATCCAGAAAAGTTCGTTCGCCTTCCTCTTCTCGTCGTAAAGCCGAACCACCCGAACGGGCTTTGGTTGCGGCCGGACGCTGGTCAGCTTCACAGGCACCGTCTTGGTGGTTGCCGGTGGCCGGCCATAGAGCCCGTTGCGTGTGGCCTTTTGGTTCATCGACATCATTTTGTTGAGCACGTCGGTTCTCCTCTGCTCACTCGGTCCCATTCAAGATTTTCCGCGTCATCGCGATGCCGTGCTGCAGCATGCCTTGGCATCGCCCGGGCAACTTGCTCGGGAGCTTAACGTTCGCCTGAACCGAAGCGGCATAGAACAGCACGCCGACACCGATCAGATCCTCGAGCTCGTCGAGCTTCGTTCCGATGGCATTGCGGTATGCGTCAATCTTCGGCTTGAGAGATGCCAGTTCCGCCTCGAAGGCCGCGCGCTGTCCTTCGAGCGCCTTCATCGCGTCTCGCTCTTTCTGCTGGTAGGGAGCGATCTCTTGGCCGGCCTTGTCGACGTCGGCGCCGGTGATGCTCGGTGGCTGTCCCGGCACTTGGCCAAAGTAGCTACGATGCATCTCACGGTGCCTAGCCTGGGCTGCCTGGAGTTCGGCGACAGCCTCTCGCCACGCCCCCTCGGCTTCAGCGATCGCCGCCGGCTTTGGCGGAATCCTTAGAGCGGCGGCGAAGTCCATTTCCGTTGCCTTTGGTGTGCGTGCGAGCATTGGTTTGTTCCTATTTCTCAGGTTCGAATTTACGCCCGCCGGCGACAGCTTCGGATAACGCGTTAATCAAAATGCGGAGGGCTGCATTGCCTAGGCGCTTTCGGCTGCGGCTGCCGGCCTCGTCTATCGCGCCGGCCTCCAGCATCAGGTTGACCACCAGGTGGTCGATCTCGAGCGGCAGAACGATACCCCCTCTGGCTTCGCGTTCTTTCCGATGCTGCTGGCGCTCGCGGTTGAGGCGCCGGCGGCGCTCGACGCGCTCTTGTGGCGTGCCGATCGGTCGACGCCCGCGACGTCGATCAGACGCGATCTCGTCCGGTGGCGAGTTCCCCGGCACAGTCAGATCGCTCCGTGCCGGCACTGCGCCGCGGGCGGTCGGAACAAATGGGGTCGACGCCGGTTAACAATCGAAGGGACCGCAAACGAAGCGGTATGATGATGATTGAGATTTTTAGCTTCGAACTGGCCAATGCCAGGCTGCGCGTTAAACGGGCCGAGCGCTCGCTGAAGCGTGCGAATGAACTGTTGTTGAACGATGGCTGTGTCGCCGTCAATCTCGCGTTGTGCGACCGCATACGGTCTGAGCAAAAACGCGTCATTGAGGCCAGGGAACGCATGACGAAGATCGATCGGAAGGATTGACCCATGAGGCTCGCGACCCTCCACCTTGAAACTGCGAGATACGGCGACGAATATCGTGCCGCAAGGCTGGCGCGGCTGAGGCAGCAAATGATCCGGCACATCAAACGCGCGGACGCGTCGGCTCAAAAAGTTGAACTGGCGCTGGCAAGGTTGGCCGAAGCAAACACGTTGGGAGACTGGCGAGCGCATCAGTAGGGCCGCGGTCATGAGGCCGTCATGCGGCAACCCGTTTCGCCCGACATCAGGGAACGATATTGCCCACGATGTGTTAGAAACTTATGGACACCATGGAACCCCACGGACGCGGGATGGCTGCCGATACCGCCGAGCAGCGCATCAAACGGGCCGAGCTCGCGCTTGCACGCACAGAAGAAATGATCGCCGAGAATATCGCGCTGCGCAGCAGGATACGCGCGCGACGGTGTCTGGTCGAGGCCGCATACCGCTTGGTGCAGATCGATCCGGCCAGCAATGAAGGTGCCGCCGGCGGTCATCATGCGCCACCGACATCGAGAACACTGCCAATCTCTTCGAACAGCCTTCGAGCCCTGCCATAGTTGGCGTCGTCATTGGTCAGGGATGCTGTGTTGCCGACAAGGCCGTCCAGCCAGTCGAACCAGTAGTTAAGCCTGGCCTTCTCGGCGCCGTTCTTCATCGAGCGCTCGGCCATCGCCAGCATGGCGCCGACGCTCGTCGAGTTCACCCGTTCCTTGCCCCTTTTGCAGGGCTCAAGCGTCGATGACGCCGTTTCAACGGGATCTATTAAAACCGTTTCAACGGGATTTATTAAGGCTTCGCCTAATATATTATACGGCGCATCCGATTGATGTTGTTCAGCTATTTCTGAGAGTCGGTTACCTATGCCGCCACTTTCGGGAACGAACTGGTTACCTATCGGCGCCGAATAGGTAGCAGCTTCGTTACCTGTGTAGGTAACAGGCTGGTTACCCTTGACGGTCTTCATGATGGCCTCGTCCGTCGAATTGTAGATGACGAAGTAGCACCTCGATTTCGGGTTGAGCGGGTTGGCGCGGCCGCCGACGTAGCCACACTCAGCGAGCGTCTTGATAGACCTGGACAAGCTCTTCAGATGGCAGCCAACGAGGCTTGCCAATCGGCCATGGCCGGCGGTGCAGCCGACGCCGTTTTTGCTGAACCGGTCGTGGAAAGAGATCGCCATCAGCACCCGGATGTCGAGCGATGAAAGGCGCTGATCCGCCATGGCGCGCGGCGGATCAGGGCAGAAGACGGGGCCGTTCTTAGACATTCGCACCGCCTTTGCGCCGGCGCGCGTGATGTCGGGCGTGACAGGCCCTGCACCAGAATTTCACGTCCAGGGCATGGCGGTGATCGTCGTGGTGAGCATCAAGCGGCTTCGCTTCACCGCACTTTTCGCAGCACGTGGGCTTCACCAAGATGCCGCGTCGGATTGCACTGGCAACAGCGACGTGCGACCAGCGCTCCAATGGGTGCGCCTCTCTCCACCGCGCTTGCGGGGTAGACCTAGCTAGGGTATTCTTGAAAGTCTCAGATGCTGCCAAGCTTGAGATTTCGGAGCCGGTTCGCGTTTCCAGCGCGGCCGGCTCCTTCGCATTCGAGTGCTCCATCAGCCTGCCCTCGCCATCTTCATGCCGTGGATGCGCAGCACCTCGCAGGCATCCTTGGCGCTGAGGCCAAGGCGCTTGAGCGCCGGCACCGATGGGCCGCGCAGATGGCGTGGCGTCTCGGCGAGGAAGCGCAGGCCGCGTTCAACGTTGTCGGTTTCGAGGTGGTCTTCAGTTTCGGGGCGGCTGGTCATCATGCGGCCACCTCGTCGCGCTGGTCGACGCGGGCCTTCACCCATGCGTCAATCTCGGACTCGACGAATGCGCGGCGGCGTGGGCTCAAAAAGACGGGCTTGGGAAACTTGCCGTCCTTGATCAGTCGGTCGATGTAGTTCCGGCTGTAGTTGATACCCTTGTCGGGCAGTCTGGTGAGCGGGATGAGCGACATGGCTCTAGCGCCTCCTTGCGGTTTCTAGTCACGCAAGGAGGTTGGCCGATACGACCAAACATGTGGGAGTGACGCGTTCGTACTATTTGTCGTCGATTGCGTACCCCCACCGCCCATCGTCGACTACATCTCGGATGATCCGGCTAACATCTTGTGCAAAACCGGCCTCGCCAAAAAGAACATGAACGAACCGGGAGAAGCGCGACCGCTCAGAAGCCGAGACGGTAAACTGTGAATACTCATCGAAGAACCGGGCGCAGAGTTCAACGACAACGCGCTTCTGCCGCGAAGGAGAAGGTCCAGGTGATGTTTCGATGTCGAAGCCCCGCGTTTCCGTTTCGAGCCTTGTCATCAAGGTTTGTATTTCCCAATACAGTTCGTGAAGCTCCCGTTCGCGTTGAAGGCCGGCAATCTCATCGAACTTGCCGTTTTGGTAAGCCAAGTCACTCAGGGCTGCGCCGCCAGTGTGCAATGTTGAAGCTAGGAACCGCGATGCTGCGGCGTTAATTTTATCTATCTCTTTTTTGATCGCGCCAGATGTAGGCGGCTCGCGCTTTCGTAAGAGCTGGGGCGCTGAACCCTTGATCAACTGAAGCTGCAGGATAGCTTCATCATGGCCGCGATCGATGCCCGCGATGTCGGCCAAGTCGCGCACGTCGATGCGCCGAAGGCGACTCAGATCAAGTTCAGCCAATGCTATGCCCTCGCGATGATTGGGATCACGTTATCTGCCCTCTGTGGGCCCACGATGGCCGCCAGGGCGCCCTCCCATCGCGTCAGCGCGTCCCGCTTGACCTTGAGCCGTTCGGACTGGTTGTACGTCCTGACGAGCGCCGTAGGCACATGCCCGATGACGGCCTCGGCTACCTCATCCATTACATCGAGCTCGGACAACCGGGTGCGAACCGTTCGGCGAATGTCGTGGTTGACCCATGCCGGCAGATTGGCGTTGGGATTTTCCTCCCGCATGGCGGCGAGCATGGCTGCATCGATCCGCAGCTTGACCTTGTGGCCGATCGTCACCGGATGCTGTCCGTCGAGCGAGCATAACCAGTTGCACTTTTTGAACCGCGGCAACTTGCCAATGATCTCGATCGCCTCGTCGGTGAGCGGCACGACATGATCGCGGCCGGACTTGAAGCGCGCCGCAGGCACGGTCAAGGTTTTGCGATCGAGGTCGATTTCAGACCATGACGCTTGCGCGATGTCGTTGAGCCGCTGGCCTTGCAACAGCAGAAGCCGGTAGACGGCACACTCAACAGCGCCTAGGCCCTTGGTCGTGCCGTCCGTTGCCTTCCAGAGCGCCCTCACCTCGGCATCGGTCAACACTCTGTTCCGAGAAACCTTCTCGCCGATCGTGGTGCGGACCTTCTTGGCACGGAAAGGCGAGGCGGTAATGAGCTCGTCGTCAACGCACCAGTTGAAAAACGTGCCGATCTTCTGCGCCATGTTCAGGGCCTGCCGGGTCGCTCCGCGCTTGTTGATCTTTGTCAGCACCGCCATCACGTCCGCGCTCTGAATGTCGCCTACGGCCTTCCCTCGCCACGCTGTCAGGCATTCGCGCTTGAAGTCGTTGCGGTCTTCCTCGACCTTCCGGATGCCGTCCCGTCGCCGTGCCGTGATGTAGCGGACAAGCACGCGCTCGAATTGCTTCTTGCGCCGTTCGGCCGCGCCGTTCTCTCGCGCCAGCCGTGCGGCCTCGGCAACTCGCCTTTCCTCGGCCTCTTGTTCTTTCGGATCGATTCCCTTGTCGATAAGGGCTGCCCATTCCCTCGCCTTTTTCCGCGCTTCGTCGAGTGAGATGATGTCGTACTCACCAAGCGCCCTGCGCGCTGGCTGCGCCGCCTTACCAAAGCGGGCAATGTACACGAAGCTAACCTGGCCCGCTTTCATCTTCGAACCGTTCGCAGGCGCCTTATCCGTTACGCGGACGCCCATGTTCGGCACTTGCGCATCCATTATCACGTAGCGCTTGCCAGCATCGGCCGGCTTCAAGGCCTTGAGGCGGACGTCGGTAAGGTTCTCGCGGGGCATTCGGCTCTCCGGGCAACATTGGGGCAACAGGTTTGCCCTGCTGCCTATGTTGCCCTAGTGTGCGCTAGAGCGCAACATGAAAACTGAACGCCTTGGAAAACAAGGATGATTCAGAGGAAGACCAACCGGTAATGGGTTCTGGTTGGCTATCCCTGAGACGGCTGTTAACCGGTTGGTCGCTGGTTCGAATCCGGCCCGGGGAGCCAAATTCCACGCATACCCATTGAAGCTATCAGGAAATGGCAGCCTCCCCGCCGAAGCGGGGTGCGGTGATGCGGTCAGTCGGCATAAAAAGCCCGCGCCGTCGCCGGCACGGGCTCTGTCAACATCTCAGCTCGCCAAATCAGTAGGGCGAATTGCACTGCTGTCGAGGTCCGTAGTTGGGCTGGAACGTATTGTCGGACGCGCGGTAACTGCGGTACCGGTCGTAACACCACTCGACATGGGCGTCGCGACGATTAACACGGTTCTGGTTGTTGTTGATGATCGCACTGCCGATCACCGCGCCGGCGGCGAAGGCAGCCAGCGGGAACCAGTAGTCGCCATGACGGCGATGGCCGCGACGGTACTCACGATAACCGCGATGGCCGTTCCAGTGGGAGCCATCGTGGCGCGAAAATTTGCGGTTTTTGCGGTTGTGGCGCTTCCCCCACGGATTATGGTCAACCGTCTGCACATCAGTCGAAACGGACGGCGCTTGCGGCAGGAATACCTGAGCTGCGTCAGCAGGCACTGCTATGGTGGTCGCGAACGATACCGATAACGCGGCCGCCAGCAAACCCGACATGATCTTGTTCATGATCTCTCCTTAAACGAAAGTTGAGGCTCAGTTCCCTAAAGCGAATGTTACAGGCCACCTTACTATTTCGCCGCCGTTTATCAAAGACAAAAACCGTGAAACCGGGCTAGTCTTGAATAAAGTGGCGAAGTATGGTCAATCGCGATTTAATCCAGTTTAATATAGCCGTCGTAAAACACGAGTCTCGTCCGGCATTACAGCCGAGTGGCCAGATCGTTAGCAGCCGGTATGTCTGAGACCGGCCACGACTCACCGGACAGTCACCGCAAATATGGCGGCGTAGCCTGCTACGAGCGAGCGGATCCTATAGCTTTGGAAAGAAAAATCTCATGACCAAAGTCATGATCGCATATTGGAGCAGCACGGGCGTTCTGCGCCTGTTGTACGCAGCCGGACCCTGATGTATCTCGCCCAGCTCGGGACAGGATCGGAAGCATCGAGGTGCGCCTGCTATGGCTAGACCCGGCGAACTTCCGCGTCACGCCATAATCAATCCGGCGAATTTTGCTACTCTTTCTTCGTGGCGAACCCCAACGCCGCTTGGCCGGCGCCAACCTAGGCAACCCCACCTTCCCCGCCCCCTGCGGCGCCGGCCATCTTTCGCCAGGCACTACATCGGTTAGGCCGTCACGCCACCACGACCGGTTTTCGGTGCCGTCATCCAGGGCATAGCTGCAGAGACGTCCGCTAGGATTTTGGCCGATCTGGCGAAGCCGGCAAAAGCTTCGCGTGCAACTGAAATGGGAACTTGGCTATCATAAGCGCGCTGGCAAGCTCGGAACGCCGTGTCAAAGATTGGCCCTCTACGGTTCTTCGGCCATTCCTCCAGGAACTCGAAAGCATCAGCCAAGCATCCGATTTCCTCCACCATAAACGCCCCTTTCTTGACGAAAACAGGCCGGTCGAAAGTCCTGTCGTTCATTAGAACCTCCATTCAACTGAACGAGTGTTTGAGCTTCCACGAGAGCCGTGAGCGACGGCTGCGGGAAAATATGTGAACAGCACTTTTTGCTGTCAAGGAAGGACATCAATTTGGGGATTGAAGCAAACTCATCGTAAGATTGAGACTGCATGCGGATCTACAGCAGGCTCTCACAACAGCAGAAAGCCCGCGCCCTCGGGGAGAGGACGCGGGCTGATCGGGGCCACCGATCTCGCAGCATTTGTATGAGGGGACAATACGATGCTGCTGGCGTTTAAACTTTCGTGGCGGGACAGTGTTCCATTCTCAAAGGAAAAACCGCAGGCTCATGTTCGGAGATTGGTCGCTGTGGAACGCGTACAGTGCTCCGCCTGGTCAATTCGCCTGGAACAAAATTTCTTGGAGGTGGTTCCCCCCCTGAAGGGACAGACTTTTCGAAGGAGATTATCTCATGAAAAAAGTTCTGATCACCAGTATGCTGGCCATCGGCGTTGGCTGCGGAGCAGCACTTGCTCAGGAACAGCAGCCGGCCGAAATCCAACCGGGCGCCGGCACCGGTTGCGCACCCGGCTCGGCCGATTGTCCGAAGGGCTCGAAGATGGGCGAACAGACCCAGGGCGAGACCGGTACCGCCACCGAGGAGCAGGCTCAAGGCAAAGCGAAGGTGCGGACCGATGAGCAGGCTCAGGGCAAGGCCGGCGCAACCACCGAGCAACAGGCGCAGGACAAGGGGAAGGTCCAGACCGAGCAGCAGACCCAGGGCGAGGCTGGCACCACAACCGAGCAACAGGCGCAGGACAAGGCCAAGGTCCAGACCGAGCAGCAGTCCCAGGGCGAGGCCGGTACCACCACCGAGCAGCAAACCCAGGGCAAGACCTCCACTCAGCAGGATGAGACATCGACCGGCTCGATCGAGAATGTGACCGTTGAACAGAAAACGGAAATCACCCAGGTCCTGAAGGAGGAGAAGGTCGAACCGGTTTCCGACGTCGATTTTGACATCTCCGTGGGCATCGAGGTCCCGCGGCAGAAGGTCAGACTGCATCGTCTGCCACCGCGAATTGTCAAGATCGTCCCGGCTTACGAATCCTACGAGTATTTCGTGTTGGCTGATGGCCGAATCGTCATCGTCGACCCGGATACGCTCAAGATCGTCCTTATTCTGACCTAACGCCTTTGTCGGGCGTGAAGGGGCTCGCCGCACCCGCGGCGGACCCCTCACCATTCATCGTTTGAAGGTGGAGGGCCACTCATCGGACGGCGACAGCCATTTACGTCGCCAATACACCCCGCTGTTCAAGCTGGCGGGCATTTTGCGTGTCGAGGACCCTTCCGGCCGAACCCTCATCGATCATCCCTCGACGGTGCCTTCATCAACCCCGGGCAGGACTTCAGTCTACCGGCTGGCAGACCATGGGCTGGCACAGGCAGTGCTTTGGTCCGGGGCTGCTATCGCAAAAGCCCCCAATAGGGGAGTTTCAGGAACCGGGCTCCGGCAGGCGTCGTTGCGATGCCGACCCCCCTGACAGGAGGCTGCAATGGACCACAGCATTCAGCAGGCACGTTGGCTGCTTTTCCCGGTATTTGGCTTGGTGTTCGGGGTTGCGGCCGTTGGGCTTATTATCGGCTGATGGGACCCGATCGATGAAGGCAACACGCTTGCGCAGCAATGAGTCCCTTCCTGCGCTAGCGAGACCCACCGGTTTCTCCCCTGAGACCGGTGGGCCTTGACATCGCCTTGTGATGGCGGAAGCGTGACAAGTCGGTGCAGCGCACAGAGGATTGGCTCGGAAACAATAGGCATAATGCAGCGCAGACCGTAACGGTTAGAGGATATTTCTAACGTGACATTGGCAAATTTATTGATGACGCCTGTCGTGCGGCGACGAAGGCTTCGCGTCGCCATCTGCCTCACTGCATCGACCTTGGTTCTCGTCATGAGCCCCTACCGTGTGGGACAAGACCGCCTATCCCTGACGCTCAGCCCGCAGGTCGCCTGGGCACAGAATGGTGGCAACGGGAATTCCGGAAACGCTGGAAATTCTGGAAACGCCGGAAACTCCGGGAATGCTGGAAATTCTGGGAACGCTGGAAATTCTGGGAACGCTGGAAATTCTGGAACCCCCGGGAATTCAAACTCCAACGGCGCGGGCAAGGGCAAATCAAAATCACCGAAAGACAATCCCCCCGAAGATGCGGTCACCGCGGTAAACCCCGGCAACAAGCCAAAACTATATATCAATGCGGCCACTGGAGACCGGATCGAAGTGCACGGGCCAAGTGTGGGTGTGGTGCATTCCAACGGGCTCAGCGAGCGCATCGACGGTCGCCATTATGAAATGCGGGATGCCATGGGCCGCACCATCATTCGGCGGCAGGCAACGAACTCCGATCGGGCAAGACTGCTCGCCATGATCGAGTGATGACCAGTTCACGGGCCGCAAGGCCCCATTTGCTTCAGGCAGAATGGGGAACAGGCGAATGCTGACGCTCGGTGGCGTCGCGCAACGTCATCGCAGCTTCGGTCCGGTTGCTCACGTTGAGCTTGGAAAGAATGCGCGTCATGTGGTGCTTTATGGTTTTCTCGTGCAGGTTCAGCTGAAGACCGATCCGTTTGTTGCTCAATCCCGCGGCAACGAGCGTCAGGATCTCTCTTTCGCGACTGGTGAGTTCGGCCAGCACGTCGGCTTTCGCCGTCGTGGTTGATCGGGTAGACAAGTCGACCAGCACACGCGCCGACAATTGCGGGCAAACATATCTTTCGCCTAGCGCCACCGTGCGCAGTATGGCGGCCAGGGTTCTCGACCCGACACCCTTCAGGACATAGCCTCGTGCCCCGCTCTGCAAGGCGGTCACGACGTCCTGGTTCTCCTCCGAAACCGTCAGCATCACAATTTTCAGATCCGGGTGTCGCTGCAGAGCCGGCTCGATCGCACTCAGGCCCCCTCCAGGCACCGAGATGTCCATCAGGAGAATATCGAGCTGCTGGTCTTCCGATATCCGCAGGGCGTCATCTCTGCTGCTGCCTTGCGCAATAATCTCGAAGCCGCCGATCTGCTCGAGAGTGCGCACGACGCCTTCCCTGAACAGCGGGTGGTCATCGATGACGGCGAGTTTTATGGCTGCTGGCATCACGCCTGTCCCATTTCAACTGTATTGAGAACCATTTTCACCATCGTGCCATTTTGTGAAGATGTTACGGCAAACTGGCCACCGAGGCTTTCTACCCGCTCACGCAACCCGACGAGCCCCAGCCCTTCAGGGTGGACGATCTTCGGGTCAAAACCGGGGCCGGTATCGGAAACCTCGATAAAAACGCGCTCCCCGTCGAAATGTTTCGCGACCGATTGGCCGGCACCTCCGGCGTGGCGGAAACCGTTGTTCAGCGCCTCCTGGATGAAGCGAAAGAGGCAGATCTTGGCCGCTGGCGACAAGGATGTGTGCCCCCCGGTCATGGACAGCATCACTTTGACGCCGGTCCGCTCTTCGTGCGCTCGCACGGCAAGCTCGAGTATTTCGGTCAGCTCGGCATTCTCGACATGCGGCAGCACAAGGCCCTTGCTGACGTTCCTGATTTCTCGCATCGCGTCGTCCAAATTGGCCTTGATGGCCTGCAATTCGCGTGCACGCGCCGCAGCCGGCGTGGCGGGATCGGCAAGCACGGGACTGTCAATGCCCAGTGCAGCGAGGGCAACCAGTTGCGCCGGCCCGTCATGCAGGTCCGCGCCGATCCGCCTGAGGTAACGTTCGTTAAGCGCCGTGGCGCGCTGCGAAGCACGCTGCACCCGCAATCTCAACATCCGGTTTTGAGCAAGCAGATCGGAAAGTTCGGCAATGCGCTGCTTCAATGACCGGCTCTGGGAACGAATCGTGCGGCTGCCGCGAAAGACGATCGCCGAAAGCCCGAGGAAAAAAATTGCGGTGACGGCAGCGACATCGAGCCAGGTTCGGACGAGTGCCTGCCGAAGGTTCGTTTCAAAATCGGTGGCGATCTCATAAAATTCCAAAACAG
Source organism: Mesorhizobium mediterraneum (assembly GCF_002284565.1). Classification (GTDB taxonomy): domain Bacteria; phylum Pseudomonadota; class Alphaproteobacteria; order Rhizobiales; family Rhizobiaceae; genus Mesorhizobium; species Mesorhizobium mediterraneum. The sequence continues at coordinate 479,918 of NZ_NPKI01000017.1, forward strand.
CCACGACTTCGCCCGACCACGGCTGAAGTACCGGATTATAGATTTCAAGAAGATGCAAGCCGCTGTCCCGCTCAGCCTGGCTATCCAGATCATCGAGTTTGTCGAATTCAGCGACCATATCGCCTGCGAATGCGGCCCGGAGATTGTCGCTGGGTGGAAAGCGCTTCCCGACCAAATCTTTGTTGGTCGAATAGAGGATGGTTCCGTCGCGGCGCCAGAGCTTGAAGGATTGGAGCCTTTTGCCGAGCGCGCCTTGCCCCAGCGTTTCATCCAGCGCATGAGCAACGCTCTCCTCCAGCACTTCGCTCCTGCGCATGTCGGGGAGCAGCGGCGCGATAACGCTGTCGACGTAGAGAGCTGTCGCAGAAGCCGAGTTCCGGGTGACCGCGGCTTCTATCTGGCTTGTCACGGAAATTCCCACCACGATCATCGCCGACAGCGAGAATAGTCCGCCCGCGAGCAGAAACTGAGTGGCCAGCGACAGTGCGTTCCATCGATCGATCAGTCCTGTCGCTCTGTATGGCGCCATATCCCCAACGGCCCAATCGGCGGCGCGTCGCGCCAGCGGCGCGATTCGAGAGAACCGGCCAATCTGTTGTCGAACGACGCTAAGCGACGCCATCTTTGATCTGCAACTGATCAATCCCTAGGGAACTTAGGGCTTTACAGACTGGACGGAAACCACACCCGGCGGTTTTTTCGCATAAGCTCCACTGCCCTCGTTGAGCGAGGCAGCAAAGCCATGAAGCGCCAGTTCCGATGCTTTCGATCTCCCCGGCACAGATGGTGCAACGCCTGATCGCCAATCGCGGCGGAAGGTGCGGCGTATTTTTCACTTCTGGTCGCGCAATGCTCTCACCGCTTGAGTGAGCGTCATCCGATCGTTACCGTTCTTTTTGATCAGCCTACTGACTTGGCTCGGCGAAACGCCATTTTCTCGCGCGAAATGTTCCACCTCGTAGTACTCGTCGACCGACAGGCGCCTGCGGTCGAGGAAGTCTTGGTTGCTTTTCTCGTCGGCCATTTCCTTTCTCCTGGCGAGTTTGACACGGGTGAGAAATGTCGGTCGGAAGCGGGCTGCCGAATGAGGGTGGCGGCCACCCCTCTCCATGAACTCGTCCCGTAAATTTGCGCCGAACGAGTCCGGGCAATCGCGGTTCCGGACCGCTCGACATCCGGCCCCATTGCGCGCAGCAGATCAGACTTAAGTCCAACGGCAGGGCCTCACGGGTCGGACCGAAGCCCAGCCAAGGAACGTTTGCAGCGGTCTCATGTTTGAGGGAGTCTAGCGCGAAGAATGATGCCAAGAGAGCTCACATAAGGAGGCAACCATGAAAATGCGTCTTTCCACTGCAGCCGCCGGATTTCTGCTATTGGCAGGTGTCGGCACCGCTGCCGCTCAGGACGTGATCATCGCGCCTGAGCAGGAGACCGTCATTAGGGAATATGTGGAAAAGCAGCCGCTCGCATCGGTGGAGCTCCCCGGGGTGGAACTCAATATCGGCTCAACGCTACCCGATACGGTCGAGCTTCATGAAGTTCCCGACGTCGAATACCGGTACGTTGTCGTGGACAATCGGACCGTTGTCGTTGATCCAGGCACACGCAAGATCGTCAAAATCATTCAGTGACCTGAACGAGAGGGAGGAGACGCCCGCCGCTTCTAAACGAGCGGCGGGCGACTATGTTATGGGCAGCGTCAAATGAGAACAATCAGCAGACTCTTCGATTCCCGCGACCAGGCAGCGCGTGCCGTTGCCGCGCTTCAGGCGGCAGGAGTTTCTCACGAACAGATCAGCGTCATCGGACCCTACGACGACGAAATCGGCGCTGTCCTGCGCGGTCCGGGCGGTGCCGCCCTTGGCGCGGCAGCTGGTCTGTTAATCGGCCTGTGGACTTTTGGAACCACCGGCATTGATCCTGTCGGAGCGGCGGCTGGCCTGACTCTCGTCGGAGGAGCCTGCGGCGGCTTTGCTGGTGGGCTTCTCCAGACACTCGCCAAAAAACCGGGTGAGTCCAACCTTGTTCAAGGAGTTATTCTGGTGATGGCGCATGTCGACGAAATCCAGGCCGATACGGCGCAGGCGGCGCTCGGAAGTCCCGTTCCCGTAGAGCAACTCGAGGCCACGGCCGGGTGAAATGCGCCGGGTTGGCGCGCTGACGACGAAGCGCGTTCAGATCGGCAGTTCTCGCTGGACCATCAATTCCCCTCTGACGGTTCACGAGACGGCAAGCGTTTGCTCAACCAGATTGACGTAATAGCGCATCACAGTCGGCACGATTTCGTCGTTGAAGACATAGCGATCGCCGTGCAGGCCCTCGCCGGGGCCGACATCGCCGGCGCCGATCCACACGTAGCAGCCGCCGGCCTCGCGGATCATGAAGGCGAAATCCTCGCAGCCCAGGCTCGGGCTGAACTCGGTCGAGACGTTATCCCTCCCGACGGTTGCGGCGGCCGCCTTGACGGCGCGAGCTGTCGCGTGGGCGGTGTTGATGAGCGGCGGATAGCCCTTCTTGTAATCGAGCGTGGCCTTGAGCGAATGGGCCGCGGCAATGCCCCGGGCGATCTCGTCGATCAGCTTCTCGCAGTGATCGGAATGATCGGGTTCGAAAAACCGGCAAGTGCCTTGCAGCCAGACCTTGCCCGGCACGATGTTGCCGACATTGCCGCCATGGATCTGTGTCAGGCTGACGACCAGCGCGCTTTGCGGGTCGACCGAGCGGCTGACGATGCGCTGAACGGCCTGGACGAACGCGCCCGCGGCCAGGATCGGGTCGTCGCCGAGCTGTGGCATGGCGGCATGTGCGCCAAGACCTTCGAAAGTCAGCTCGAAATTGTCGACCGCCGCCATCTGAGGTCCAACGCGAGCCGCGATCGTGCCTAGCCTGACGCCCGGCCAGTTGTGGACGGCATACATCGCCTCGACCGGAAAGCGCTCGAACAGGCCGTCCTCGATCATGCGCATGCTGCCGCCTTCGTTTTCCTCGGCTGGCTGGAAGACGAAATAGACGGTGCCGTCGAAGGCGCGGAATTGGCTGAGCAGTCTGGCGGCGCCGAGCAGCATGGCTGTGTGGCCGTCATGGCCACAGGCGTGCATCACGCCCGCATTCCTGGAGGCATAGGGCAAGCCGGTCTTCTCCAGGACCGGAAGCGCGTCCAACTCGGCGCGAAGACCGATGGCGCGTGCGCCGGTGCCGCCGCGCAGGACGCCGACAACCCCGGTGCCGCCGATCCCCTCATGAACCTCGTCAAAGCCGAAGGCGCGCAGTTTCTCAGCGACGAAGTGTGCCGTTTCGTGCTCGTTGAATCCGAGTTCTGGATTGGAATGGATGTGGCGGCGCCAGGCTACGACCTCTGGCGTCAAGGCGGCGATGGGGTCATTGTGCAGCACGATGCTCTCCTTCTACGCCGGCAAAGGGCGGTTTGGTCCGGGATAGATTAGAAGGTCGCGCAAGAGGCGTCTTGAACCAGATTGACCGCAGCAGGGACAAAAACGTGCACGCGAACGAAACCAGTAAATACTGGCGTCATCCCTGCTTCCCTGACCTTGGCCTGTTCAAGGCGCGCTTCACGAAGCATCGTTACGAGTTGCACACGCATCCGACCTATGTGATCGCGCTGATTACTTCCGGCTGCGAACGCATTCGCATCGGACGCCACAGCGTTGTCGCTCCGGCAGGCACTATTGCCGTCGTCAATCCCGAGGAGTGGCATGACGGGGAACAAGGCGCGGATGAAGGCTGGGCCTACCGGACCTTTTATCCCTCGGTTCCGCTGATGACGGCGGTCGCCCGCGAGTTGGGCTGGGATGGCGCTCCGGTTTTCTCGCACGCGATCATCGAGGACGGCGGTCTCGCAGCAGCGTTGGCGGCGGCGCATGAAGGCTCGACGTCTCAGGACGCGACGCAGGCCGAGGCGTCGCTGCTCGTCGCCTTGAGGCATCTCATCGTTCGGCATGGCGATTGGGACGGGCTGGCAGAGGAGGTCGAAAGCTCGGGATCGCGACAGCGGTTCTCGCTCTACCAGAACCTTGTTGAAAGCGAGCTTGGCTCGCAACTCGACCTGCAGCGGCTTGCCGACGCCGCGCGCGTCACCCGGTTCCAGGTCATCCGGGATTTCAAGAAGCTGATCGGCCTGACGCCCGCAGCCTATATCCGCGACCGGAGACGGCGTCGCGCCAGCACCTTGATCGAACAGGGGCTCGGCCTCGCCGAAGCCGCTATTGCGGCAGGGTTCGCCGACCAGAGCCATCTTTCCCGCACGTTTCGGGTTGCGCATGGCATGACGCCAGGCATGTTCAGGAGAGGCGGCTAAGCCTCCCGAAAGGAGACGCTTGCGCGCGGATATTTGCTGCGCGATGGTGAAGCTGGGCTTGGGAGGAATCATGCGAAAAATCCTGGTATCGACGACGCTGCTGCTCGCGGCCGCGCTATTTGCGAATGCCGCTCAAGCGCTGGACAGCAGCGGGACGCCGGTTGTCGTGTCTCCACTTGCGTCACGCACGCAAACCGCATCCGGCCAGCCGATAACACTGCCGCAGAAAAACGTGCAGGTTCTGGTTTCGTCCTTTGAGATAGCGCCGGGCGCGACCTTGCCGGTCCACAAGCACCCGTTTCCCCGCTATGCGTATGTCGAGGCCGGGACCCTTCAGGTCACCAATGTCGAGACCGGCAAGAGCAACACATACAAGTCAGGCGATTTCATCATCGAAATGATCGGGCAGTGGCATCAGGCTACCAATGTCGGCGCCGATCCGGTGAAGCTGCTGGTCATAGATCAGGTCGAAGAAGGCACCAAAAACACGGTGTTGCGCCAGTAGCTGGCATTTCTGAACACAGCGTCCGTGGCGGACCCCTCAGAGGGCGTCACTGAGGTCAGAAGGTGAACCCCTCCGGCAAATTGTGAGTCCAATACCCTTCCTCGACGAGTTCACTGATGCGCCAGCCCTCGGGCGTGCGCACGACGCGGTCGCGATACCAGAGCCCCTGGAAGAAGACCTGCCTTTTGCCGTCGCCGAGGTCGACCACCATTGGGCATGAACAATGCACGCGCGCGCTGGCCTCGTCCCCTCGGACTTCAAGAAGAATTGTCGAAATGGCATGCTGCGAGATCAATATCTTCGACAGGGCGCCTTTCATGAAAGCAACATGCTCATCCACGCCGCTCCTGATTCCGCCCGTCACAGTGTCGTCAAGCACGGCATCGGGTGTGAATACGTTCCGATAGGCTTCCCAGTCGCGATCGTCCACGGCGTAGCAATAACGAACAAGCAGTTGTTCGATCTCAAGCCGATCCGAAATCTCCTGCAGTGAAAGGGTCATGTCTTGCCTCCGCAGTTCGCGGCACTGATACCGCATGCGCCAAGCCTACCCCGACATGTCGATCAATATTCCCATTGATGACGCTCCGAGCAACCTCGAATCGGCTGCTCAATTCGCCGCCGCATTCACCCGGTCCGCGGCGGCGGTCAGCACGGCGCGGTCCCCCTCTTCGTATAAGCGATGGATGGAGATGGCGCTGACGCGCCAGCCTTCTGGTGTCCGCACCAGTCGGTGGAGATAGCTTGCGCCGACCGTCCAGAACCGGGTGTCGATCCAGTGGGTCGCGCGAACATGGCTGCGCGCAACGGCATCGTTGCCCGCGCCTTCGACAACGATGTTGGTGATGAGGTGCTGGGTAGCGTCGAAGCCCGGCAGCAGGTCTTGCCACTGGGCAATCAGCGCGTCGCGGTCGCTGGTCGCGACCTCGCCACCGAAAAGGCTCGTATAGTCGGTCGTGACGCGGGCCGCGAAATACGATTTGACCTGGTTCCATTCGCGCAAATCGGCATATAGGCCGATCCCCGCCACTGCCTCGGCAATGGCGATCCTGTCTTCGACCGTCAGCGCAGCTGGGGACGGCGTAGTGCTCAAGGCCGGCGCAGGGGTGGCGGCGAGCGTCGCGACGAAGACTGCCGAGGCCAAGACGTGCCGGCGGCTGACGGGGCTCATTGTCCCGCCTTCCCTGCACTGCCCAGCGTGGTGCGGAAGTGCGCGTCGACAGCGTCGCTCGCCGCCTTCACCGGCGCGGCGCGGTCATAGAAGTCGAACTGGGTAACCTCGTCGAGCCACAGCACCCGCTTGGGCTTGGAGTTGGTCAGCCGCGTGTAAAATTTGTGCGCGCCCTGCGGGATAGCAGCCGCCTCGCTATGCACCATCAGAAAGGGCTGGTGCAGGCGCGGAGCAGCCTGGATCGCATCGAATGTCAGCCACCCTCGCCAGAAGGCCGGATCGGTCTCGTTGCGCCAGGCCGGGATCATGCCGCGATCGGGCTCGGTGTAATAAGGCACCTTGAACATGATCGCGCGATCGTCGGTCAGGCTGGCGGCGGGCAGGAAGGCCTGTTTGCCGGTGCTGCGATACGCGGCCTCGGCCGCATCGCCGACAGCTTCGAGCTGCGCGACGCCGTCCTTGCCGCCATAGGTCCTCTCGACCACCTCGGCATCGTGCAGCCAGGGCGCGACTAGGGCGACCGACTTGATCGCCGTATTTTTAGCGGCGGCAGTGACCATGTAGCCGGAGCTGGCGCAAATGCCGAGCCCGCCGATGCGGTCCTTGTCGGTCTCGGGCCGGGTCGCGAGATAGGCGACCGCCGCCTCGATGTCGGCGATCTTGGCGCTGGGATCCTCGTATTGGCGACGTGCGCCGCCGCTTTCGCCCCAACCGCGAAAATCGAAGGTCAAGGCGACGAAGCCGCGGTCGGCCATCTCGCGGGCGTAGCGGGCCGACATCTGTTCCTTCACCGTCATCCAGGCGCCGGTCACGACCAGCGCGGGCCGAGCTTCCATCGCGTCTAGATCCTCGGGCAGATAGAGGTCGCCGACGATCTGCTCGCCATGCGAGGCGAAAGTGACGCGCTCGACGCGCGGTGCGGCGAAGGCAGTGGAGGCGAGCGCGACGGCGATTGCAGCGGCTAATGTCAAGGTTTTCAGCATCGCAAGTCTCCTCAGCGGTCATCCGCCAGTCGGCCAGGTAGTGGCTTCAGCGGGTAGTGCGCCCAGTAGAAGGCATCCGACTGGTACATGTCGGTCAAAAAATTCTGTGCTTCAGTGATCTTGCCGTCCTGGATGCGGAACATCAGGGCGTAGAGCTGGTCGATCTCGGGACCTGAGCCGACGTTCGACCAGCCGCGATGAATGTCGACGACGAGGTCGCCCTGCGCCTGGAAGAAGATCGGCTCAGCCCTGAATTTGCCGTCGGCCAGGCCGCGGAAAAAGGCGACCACCTCCTCCGGCCCCCGCTTGTCGCCGGCGAGCGGATGATGGCCGGGAATGCGCCACACGATGTCGAGCGCGAGGAAGGGCCGGACCGCCTCCGGATTCCCGGTCGCGTAAGCAGCGTAATAGTCCTTGATGAGCTGGATGTTGCGGTCTTCCTGCGGACCGCTGTTCGCGGGGGAGGTAGACACCGCCAGGAGAGCGCCGGCGGCAAGCGAAGCAAGCCTGGTCATCGGTCCTGTCTCCTTGCCTGTTTCGTCGGACCCAACATGACGCTTTTTGTTCGCCGGAAAAATCCGTATAGTTCGACAAGGCTATTTGGAATTTCCTCACAATGCGCCTCGACCAGTTCAGCGGGATTGTCGCCTTCGTGAAGGTCGCGGAGGCCAAGAGCTTCACCCGCGCTGCCGCCGAACTCGGAGTCGCTCCGGCCTCGTTGAGCGAGGCCGTCAAGGGGCTCGAGGAGCGTCTGGGGGTGCGGCTCCTCAACCGCACGACCCGCAGCGTCGGTTTGACCGAAGCCGGCGCCCACTACCTCGACCACGTGCGCCCAGCGGCCGAGGAGATCTGGGCAGCTGGCGCGGCGCTACGCGAGACCCGCGATCGCCCCGCCGGCACGCTGCGCCTGAGCCTGCCGTGGATCGCCGCGCCGCTGCTGATCGAGCCGCTGATGGGGCCGTTCATGGACGCTTACCCGGAAGTGCGGCTTAGCGTGATCTTCGACGACAATTTCGTCGATATCGCCGCTCAGGGCTTCGATGCCGGTCTGCGGATCGGCGAGCTTCTCGAGAAGGATATGATCGGCGCGCGTCTGGGCGGGCCGCTGCAGACGGTCGTGTTGGGGAGCCCGGACTATCTGGCGAGGAACGGCACGCCGACGCGGCTGGCTGACCTCGCCGCCCACCGCTGCATCGCCTTCGCCTTCACCCGCACCCGCGCAATCTCGCCCTGGGAGTTCGTCGTCGATGGACGCCATGTCGAGTTCACGCCGGACGCACGCCTGATCGTGAACACACTTCCGCTCTGCATTACCGCCGCCGCGCAAGGGCTTGGCCTTGCCTTCGCCGTCGAAGGCCTCGCTGCGCCACTTCTCGCCTCAGGCGCGCTGGTCAAGGTGCTGGAGCCTTTCTGTCCCAGCTACGAACCGCTCCACCTCTATTATCCCAGCCGCCGCCTCGTCCCGCCCAAGCTGCGGGCCTTCATCGACTTCGTGCGCGCGAACGCGCACAATTTGCGGATCTGACGCGCCGCCGCGAAACCAGCCACGGCGCAGATCGGCGAGCCGCTCCGGCTCACCCCCAGGCGCCGACCATCTGTCTGGTGGCGGCGTTGAGGCGATTGAAGGCGTTGATCAGGGCAATCTGGACGACCAGGGCGGCAAGCGCCTTCTCGTCATAGTGCCGGGCGGCCTCGTCCCAGATCGCGTCCGGCACCGGGTCCGGCCGGTCGCAGAGCCGGGTTGTTGCCTCGGCAAGCGCAAGAGCCGCGCGTTCGGCGTCTGTGAAGTACGGCGTCTCCCGCCAGGCGGATACGGTGAAGACGCGTTCGTCCTTTTCGCCGGCCTTCTTCAATTCGCGCGCATGCATGTCGATACAGACGCTGCATCCATTGATCTGGCTGGCGCGCAAATGGACGAGCTTGCGTGTCACATAGGGCAGGTCAGCCGTTTCCGTCGACTTGTCCAGCGCGAGCAGCGCCTGCAGCGCGCCGGGAATGAGAAGCACAGGGTTTTTCAGTCTTGCTTGCATGGTGGTCTCCTTCAGACGTGTTTTGTGCGAGTGCGTTCTGCCGAGCCGGATGTCGCGCCGTCTATGCAAAACAATAACTGATTGGTTATGAATTGACGCATAACTCACGAGTTATGAATGTGTCAAGTGAGGAATTGGCGGCAATGCAAACGGCAACGACCTGTCGCGCGTTGAGCCAATAGTTCCGGCTTTCACGGCAAGGAGCCCGATGCTAGGGCTGCACGTCTTGAATCAGCAACGGATGCCCCCGTGACCGACACCGAACGCCCTCGCCTGCCGCTGATCGAAATCTGCGTCGAAGGCATAGATGGCCTGCTCGCCGCCCAGGCCGCCGGCGCCGACCGGGTCGAGCTGTGCGCCAGCCTCGTCGAAGGCGGCATCACGCCGAGTTTTGGCACCGTGCGCGCCGCGCTTGAGCTGGCGACGATCCCATTCCACGTCATCGTGCGGCCGCGCGGCGGCGATTTTCTCTACAGCGAGGCCGAATACAGCTCGATGCTCGCCGATGTGCTCGCGCTGCGCGAGCTTGGCGTGGCCGGTGTCGTCGTCGGCTGCCTGAGCGCCGACGGCACCATCGACGAAAAGCGCGTGAGCGAATTGGCACAGGCGGCAGGGTCCTTGAACGTGACCTGCCACCGTGCCTTCGACATGACGCGCGATCCGGCAGAAGCGCTGGAAGCGCTGATCCGCAGCAAGGTCGGCCGCGTGCTGACCAGCGGCCAGCGCGACACCGCATTGGAAGGCATAGCCCTGCTGGCGGACCTCGTCCGGCAGGCGGGGAAGCGCATCATCATTCTCGGCTGCGGCGGGCTCGACCCGGGGAATATCGCCGAGGTGCGGGAAAAAACCGGACTGACGGAAATGCACTTCGCCGCACTCAAGGACGTGCCGAGCGCCATGCGCTACCGCAATCCCCAGGTTGGCATGGGCGGCACCGACCTCGACCGCGAGTACCGCAACACGGTGACCGACGCGGCGCTGGTGGCGGCGACGATTGCGGCGGCGAGAGCATGATCCCGGAAGGAAGAAAACACGTGACGCAAGCACGCTTGCCGATCGACCGGGTCTCGCCGCAGGACGAGCCCGCCGTCCTCGCCCTCAACAACGAGCACGCGGCCGAGTTGTCGTGGCTTGAGCCAGAGCGCCTGTCCTTCCTGCTCGCCGAGGCGTTTTATGCGCGTCGCATCGGTGCGCTCGAAGCCTTCATCATGACCTTCGACCAGGACGCCCGCTACGACAGCCCGAACTTCCTGTGGTTTCGCGAGCGTTATCCGCGCTTCGTCTATGTCGACCGTGTCGTCGTCGCGGGAGAAGCGCGTGGTCGCGGCCATGCCCGCAGGCTCTATAAGGACCTGTTCGACCATGCCCTGCGTGCCGGCCAGACCATCATCACTTGCGAGGTGAATGCCGAGCCGCCCAACCCGGCTTCGGATGCCTTTCACGCAGCGCTCGGCTTCGTCGAGGTCGGCGACGCGGTGATCCACGGTGGCAAGAAGGCGGTGCGCTACTATTCCAGGCAGATCACCGGCTGAGGCGACAACTCTACCAGTTGCGGTTCAGCCAAGCGCGAGCCGGCTTTTCGACGATGTAATAGCTGCACAGGGCGCAAGCGAACGCCCCGGCCAGCATCAGCAGCGGCGCACTGCCTTGCGAATAGACGAATTTGTAGAACGGCTGCTGCCACAGATAGAGCGAATACGACCACAGCCCCAGCGTCGCCATCGGCCAGCAGGACAAAAATCCGGTCAGGTAACGAGCGCTGAAGTCGAGCGAATTGACGGCGAGCGCCAACAGCGGCACCGCGACCAGATAGTGGATCGGCGTCGGCACCGCATCCATGAACAGAAGGACCGCCCCGACGGACGCCGCAACCGCGACATGCGGCCCCTTGAACAAGGCCGGCAGTCTGTCGTCGGCCTTGAGCAGGCATATCACCGCCGACAGCAGGATCGAGGCGATGTGCACGTCGGTCCGCCAATAGGTGGTCTCGTAGTCCATTCCGAAGACCCAGTATGAAATCGCGCCATTCGCCATGGCCAGCACCGACAGCGCACTGAGCAGCACGACGACGCGGGCACGCCCCGAAACAACAAAGCTGATCAGCGCCAGGATGACATAGGCATGTTCCTCGACGCACAGCGACCAGATATGGTCGAGCGCGCCGGCGCGGCTGACGAGAATCCCGGCATAATTGTAGGTGAATGTCAGCGCCGTCAGCGCCGCCTTCCATTTGAAGGCGACAAAGGTGCCGGACAAGGCAACCATCGAAGCGACGACGAAAACCAGCAGCGCCGGATAAATGCGGGAGAACCGGCGCTTGAAGAACGCCTTGAGCGGATAGCCTTCGACAAAGAGAATCTCGGCCATCAGCCGGCCGCTGAGCACGAAGAAGAACTCGACGCCCATGACACCGAGGTTGATTCCGGGAACGGGAAAGAAGTGGCCGATCAGCACCAGTGCGATCGACAGGCCGCGCCAGCCGTCGAGATAGGCCAGCCTTGTTCTCGACGATGTGTCGGCGCTGGACCGGGACACGACAAGCTGCGTCGCGGAGATATCCGTCATGCCGGTCCCTTCGCATTTGAACGATGCGAAAGGGCTGCAAGCTATGACTGTGCGCTCCGAGCCCCGGCTCGCATTTCCTCCAGGCATATTGCAGTGCAATAGAATGTTGTGCAAGTGCGAGATAGCAACACTCTGGCATGTCCGGCCATCTGACCCGAGAGCGACGAAAAAAGGGGCCGCGAAGGCCCCCTTTCCCAAAGCTGGCAATCCCAGGGCCGGCAATCGGTATCTTCAGCCGTTGGCGGCAGCCACGGCGCGCTTGGCCATCACCGCGATCAGATTGGCCCGATAATCGGCCGAGGCGTGGATGTCGCTCATCAAATTCTTCGCCGAAATCTTCATGCCGTCGAGGGCGGCGGCCGTGAAACTCTTGGTCAGCGCCGCCTCGATTTCCTTCGAACGGAAGACGCCGTCGTCGCCGGCCCCGGTGACGGCGACCCTGACGCCGTCCTTGCCCTTGGCCACGAAAACCCCGACGATCGCATAGCGCGAGGCGGGATTGCGGAACTTTTCATAGGCCGCCTTGGCCGGCGCGGTGAAGGTCACGGCAGTGATGATCTCGCCGTCTTTCAGCGCCGTCTCGAACAGGCCCGTGAAGAACTTGCCGGCCGCGATCTCGCGCTTGTTGGTGACGATGGTGGCGTCGAGCGCCAGAAGTGCTGCCGGATAGTCGGCCGCCGGATCGTTGTTGGCGATCGAGCCGCCGATCGTGCCCTTGTAGCGCACCGCCGGGTCGCCGATCCGGGACGCCATATGGGCGAGCGCCGGACACGCCCTCTTCAGCTTTTCGTCGCTGGCGACATCGTGATGCGTGGTGGCCGCGCCGATGGTGACGGTCTTGCCCGACACCTTGACGCCTTGCAGGTCCTTAATCCGCGACAGGTCGACCAGGTCGGAAGGCGCGGCAAGCCGCGTCTTCATGGCAGGGATCAGCGTCATGCCGCCCGACAAGAGCTTTGCATCGCCGCTCTTGAGCAGCTTGGCGGCGTCTGCGACGGAGGCGGCGCGGTGATAGTTGACTGAGTACATTGGGAGTCTCCCGTGAAATAGTGGGTAGTTAGTAGTGAGTAGTGAGTAGTAATGCCGGTCGACTTTGCCTCAATCGTAACTATTCACTACTCACTCCTGTTTCAGTGTTTCGTCGCCCGGATCGCTGCCCAGACCGTGGACGGCGATGCCGGCATGGCGATATCGGTGATGCCGATGGCGTCGGTGATGGCGTTGATCACCGCCGGCGGTGAGCCGATGGCGCCGGCCTCGCCGCAGCCCTTGATGCCGAGCGGATTGCCCGGGCACGGCGTGTTCGAGGTCGAGACCTTGAACGACGGCAGGTCGTCGGCTCGCGGCATGGCGTAGTCCATATAGCTCGCCGTCAAAAGCTGCCCGCTGGCGTCGTAGCGAGTGCCCTCCAGCAAGGCCTGGCCGATGCCTTGGGCGACGCCGCCATGCACCTGGCCTTCGACGATCATCGGGTTGATGATGTTGCCGAAATCGTCGGCGGCGACGAACTGGACGATCTCGGTCACGCCGGTTTCCGGATCGATCTCCACCTCGCAGACATAGCAGCCAGCCGGGAAGGTGAAGTTCGACGGATCGTAGAACGACGTCTCCTTCAGCCCCGGCTCCATGCCGCCTGGCAAGTTGTGGGCGGTGTAGGCCGCAAGCGCCATCTGGAACCACGGCACGCTCTTATCGGTGCCGGTGACCTTCAAGGCACCATTTTCGATGACGATGTCGCCCTCGTCGGCCTCGAGCAGATGGGCGGCAATCTTCTTGGCCTTGGCCTCGACCTTGTCGAGCGCCTTGGCGACGGCCGACATGCCGACGGCGCCCGAGCGCGAACCGTAGGTTCCCATGCCCATCTGCACCTTGTCGGTATCGCCATGGACGATCGAGACGCTGTCTATCGGCACGCCGAAGCGCTGGTTGACCAGCTGCGCGAAAGTCGTCTCATGGCCCTGGCCATGGCTGTGCGAGCCGGTCAGCACCTCGATGGTGCCGGCGGCATTGACGCGCACCTCGGCACTTTCCCAGAGGCCGACACCCGCTCCAAGACTGCCGACCGCCGCCGACGGCGCCAGGCCGCAGGCCTCGATATAGTTGCTCAAGCCGATGCCGCGCAGCTTGCCTCTGTTGGCGGCGGCGGTCTTGCGCTTGGCAAAGCCGGCATAGTCGGCAGCCGCCATCGCCGCGTCGAGCGAGGCGGCATAATCGCCGGCGTCATAGTTCATGATGACCGGCGTCTGGTGCGGGAACGATGTGATGAAGTTCTTTCGGCGAAGCTCCGCCGGCGACACGCCCAGCTCGCGAGCGGCGGTCTCCATCGTGCGTTCGAGCAGATAGGTGGCCTCCGGCCGCCCTGCCCCGCGATAGGCGTCGACCGGCGCGGTGTTGGTGTAGACGGCGCGCACATTGGCGTGGATCGTCGGAATATCGTACTGGCCCGACAACAGCGTCGCGTAGAGATAGGTCGGCACACAGGACGAGAAGAGCGACATGTAGGCACCGAGATTGGCGATGGTGTCGACCTTCAGTCCGGTGATCTTGTTGTCCTTGTCGAAGGCCATTTCCACCGTCGAGACATGGTCACGGCCATGGGCGTCGGTGAGAAAGCTCTCGGTGCGGTCAGCCACCCATTTGACCGGCACGCCGGTCTTCTTCGAGGCCCACAGGCAGATGATTTCTTCCGGATAGATGTAGATCTTCGAGCCGAAGCCGCCGCCGACATCCGGCGCGATGACCCGCAGCTTGTTTTCCGGAGCGACATTGTAGAAGGCGCTCATCACCAGGCGCGCGAGATGCGGGTTCTGCGAGGTCGTCCAGCACGTATAGTGGTCCTCGGCCTTGTTGTAATAGCCTAGTGCCGCACGCGGCTCCATGGCGTTGGGCACCAGCCGGTTGTTGACGATCTTCATCCGGGTGACGTGGGCAGCGGCCTTGATCGCCGCGTTGGTCGCCGTGCTGTCGCCGAGCTCCCAGTCGAAGATCAGGTTGCCGTCGGCTTCCGGGTGGATCTGCGGTGCGCTCCTTTCGAGCGCCTTCGGAGCATCGACGACTGCCTTCAGTTCCTTATAGGTGATGTCGACCGCTTCGGCCGCGTCGCGCGCCTGGCCCTTGGTTTCGGCGACCACGACGACCACCGCGTCGCCGACATAGCGGACCCTGTCGAAGGCCAGCGGCGACCATGCCCCCATCTTCATCGGCGAGCCGTCCTTGGAATGGATCATCCAGCCGCAGATGAGATTGCCGATGCCGTCGGCCTTGAGCTCCTTGCCGGTCAGCACACCGATGACGCCCGGCATGCCTTTCGCCTTTTTGACATCGATCTTCTTGATCTGCGCATGCGCGTGAGGGCTGCGCACGAAGGCCGCATGCTTCATGCCGGGAACCACCATGTCGTCGACATAGCGCCCGGCGCCGGTAATGAACCGCCTGTCTTCCTTGCGCGCTACACGAGCGCCAACACCTTCAATGCCCATCGCAGAAATTCCTCCCGAATTGCTGAACTAGGTGAGTAGGGCAGTAGGGCAGTAAGGCAGTAGGGATTTGAGCCAATTTCCCTACTGCCTTACTACCCTACTCCCTTACTGCCCTTATGCTGCTTGCTTGGCCTTGCCCTTCGAAGACATCGTCTCCGATGCGGCGAGGATCGCCTTCACGATGTTGTGGTAGCCGGTGCAGCGGCAGATGTTGCCTTCGAGCTCGGCGCGCACCGTGGCCTCGTCGAGGCCTTCGGGGTGACGGTTGATCATGTCGGTCGCCGCCATGATCATGCCCGGCGTGCAGAAACCGCACTGCAGCCCATGATGCTCCTTGAACGCCGCCTGCACCGGATGCAGGTCGGCGCCATCCGCCAAGCCTTCGATCGTCACGACGTTCGATCCGGAGGCTTGCACCGCAAGCATCGTGCAGGATTTTACCGCCTTGCCATCGACATGGATCACACAGGCGCCGCATTGCGAGGTGTCGCAGCCGACATGCGTCCCGGTCAGGCCGAGATTCTCCCTCAAGAAATGAACCAGAAGCGTACGGTCCTCGGCAGCGCCGCTTACCCGCTTTCCGTTGACCGTCAACGATATGTCCGACATGAAACCTCCCTGGGTGCTACCTTGGTCGTTCTGGCGTCGGTGTTGCCCGAGCCCTCCATCTGTCCGCTATTCTTATACCGCATAACGCACGGGGAAAAAGTGCCGCGGAATGCCGAGATTGCGAGAATGCAGTTCGTCCGAAAATCCGCCTATTGTACTTTCGGTCACGCAAAGACAGGAAATGGCGCAACGAAGCGAAACACGGTCGCTGTGCGATGCCGCCTTCCGGCCATCAGCGGCCGGGCTGGCCAAGCCGATTTCAGCCGATGCCGTGTTTTCTCAGAACCTCCCGCTCGTCGCCTGATACCCACCCAAATACTTTGGGCTCTCCGCCCAGCTTCTGCACGAGGTAGTGGACGTCGAAATCTATCGTGACGTCCGGTCCGTCTTTTCGGGCATAGATCGACGTCCAGGCGACGTGGGCAACGCAATGATGCTCGTCTATCGGCGAGATGCGAACATCCCGTATTCGCATTTCCTTCGTGCCGATCGCCCGATAATGAGCATAGCCTTGCTCCATAGCCTGCTTGAACTGGTCGTCGTTGTTCCCGACCATGACGCCGGCAGGCGACGCCGCGATGAAGGCGGAGGCATAGACCGATGCGACTTCGTCCATGTCGGCATCGCCTGCGAGGGATTTCCGGAAAAGCTGCTCATACCTTTCGAACAGCTTCCTGACCTGGGCGTCCATGAATCACGCTCCCTTCCAGTGTAGTTCTGGCCAGTGTGGTTCTGGATTTGAAGTTTCTGAACGCTGACGCCGTCAAAAATAGCAGAAAATTCAAATCCGTCATGTTGGCTCATTGCCAAAGTGGCGCTTGAAGACAACAATGCCCTCGACGCCGGCGCGCCAGACGCGCACAAAAAGCGCGTCGGAGGAATGGAGGAGGAAGCCGCTGGCCAGTTCACGCACGCGCTATGCATGCGGCCTATCGGTGCTCACTACCGACGAACCCGACGCGGATGCGTTCGCCCGGGCGGTGGCGGTGGAAGCCGCAGCCGTCGATGCCGGCTTCGCCCTGCTGTTTTTCTCGCAGAGCCTCGTCGAGGCAGTCGCCCTTTCGGAAGCGCTGAAAGCCCAAGCGCCGGCACTCCTCTATGCCGGCTGCTCGACGGCCGGCGAGATTACGCCCAAAGGCCTGGAGGACGGCCAGGTCCTGGCCATGCTGCTTCCCTCCGCAACGTTTTCGGCAGCCAGCACCATGGTCGAAAATCTGTCCTCATCGGGCATGGACGGGATCACCGGCGAAGTCGAGGCGCTGAGGCGTTCGTTACGCGGGCGCGTCGGGCACGAGCGAGCTGACACCACTTTCGCGCTCTGCTTCATCGACGGGCTGTCCTATGCCGAAGAAGCCGTGACCTCCGCCATCCATTGGGGACTCGACGACATTCCGCTGATCGGCGGGTCGGCGGGCGATGATCTGAAATTCGAGACGACGCGGCTGATCTCGAACGGCAAGGTTGCCTCCGACAGCGCCATCATCGTGCTGATCACCACGGAAATTCCTTTCCACGTGTTCAAGACCGACAATTTCGTCCCCACCGACGAGAAGCTGGTGGTGACCGCATCCGATCCCGATCACCGCACCGTGCGCGAATTCAACGCCACCAATGCCGCCGAGGAATATGCCGCCTCGGTCGGCGTCATCCCGCAGATGCTGACGCCGCTGAGTTTCGCTTCGCACCCGGTGGTGTTGAAAGTGGGCGGCGAATTTTACTGCCGCTCGATCCAGAAGATGCACGCGGACGGCTCGCTGTCGTTCTTCTGCGCCATCGACGATGGCGTCGTCCTTTCCATCGCCCAGCCCAAGAACATGGTCGAATCGACGCGGGCCGCCCTTAGGGATGTCGAGGAAAGGCTTGGCGGCATCGACATGATCCTCGGTTTCGACTGCGTGCTGCGCAGGCTCGACGCGCGCAACCGCCAGGTCTTTCGAGAGATTTCGGAACTCTACAAGGTCAACAACGTCATCGGCTTCGGCACCTATGGCGAACAGTACCGGTCGATGCATCTGAACCAGACTTTCACCGGCATCGCTTTCGGAGAGCGGCAGGCGGCGGAGTAGGAGGTTCTTATGCCGCTCAGGAACATCAACGACCTGGAGAAGCTGAAGAAGATCAACGCAGCCCTCGTCAGCCGCGTCGAGCGCTCTATGGAACAGCAGGGCAACGCGTTCTCGCTGTTCCAGACCGCGATTTCGCTCGAGAATCGAGTGCGTACGCGCACCGAGGAATTGCACTCGACACTGCGTAGATTGGAACAGTCCAATATCGATCTCAGCGCGGCCAAGGAAAACGCCGAGCTGGCGAACCTGTCCAAGACCAGGTTCCTGGCCGCCGCCAGCCACGACGTGTTGCAACCGCTGAACGCCGCCCATCTCTCCGTCTCGGCGCTGGCCGAAGTGCAGACCAGCGACGAAGGCAAAAAACTGGTCCGGCAGGTCGAGCGGTCGCTGGAGACGATGGAGGATCTGCTCCGCACCCTGCTCGACATTTCCAAGCTCGACGCCGGTGTCGTGCAGCCCGATATCGGCGACGTCAGCCTGGAGATGCTGTTTTCGTCGCTGCGCTCGGATTTCCTGCCGGTCGCCGAAATGGAGGGCCTGACGCTGAAATTCCGGCCGGTCAACGCCGTCGTGCGTTCGGACCGCACCTTGCTGCGGCGCATCCTGCAGAACATCCTTTCCAACGCGCTGCGCTACACCCGCTCCGGCGGCGTGCTGGTCGGCACCAGACATCGCGGCGACACGATCCGCATCGATGTCGCCGACACCGGCTGCGGTATTCCCGACGACCAGCGCGAGGCCGTGTTCGAGGAATTCCACCGCGGCACGATCCCGACCGATGCCGGGCTTGCCGGCGGCGGGCTGGGATTGGGTCTGGCCATCGTGCGCCGCATCGCCGCCGCACTCGGCCATCCCGTGACGTTTTCGTCGAAGGTCGGACATGGCACGATTTTTCATATCGACGTTCCGGTCGGGATCGGCGCTAGCGTCGATGCCATTGCCAGCACCGCCGACATGGAGCGGCCGCGCGGCTACGGTCTGTTCGGCACCAAGGTGCTGCTGGTCGAGAACGACATCGAGGTGCTGCAGGCGATGACGTCGCTGCTCGAGCGCTGGCAATGCCTGGTGCGCCCCGCCACCTCGACCGGTGATGCGCTCGCTATGCTTGGCGATACGGACTGGGTGCCGGACATCGTCATAGCCGACCAGCATCTCGACGGCGGCGATCTCGGCACCACGACCATCGCCGAGGTCCGCGATTACCTCGGTCGCGCCGTGCCGGCGCTGATCGTCACCGCCGACGGTTCGGAAAAAATTGCCAAAGCCGCCCGCGCGGCCGGCATCGAGCTGATGCGCAAGCCGCTGAAACCGGCACAACTGCGCGCGCTGCTGGCGCATCTCCTGGCTTGATCCCCAAAGACACGGGCAGAAGGCGCTAGCGCCAGGAAAAATGGTGCACTGTCACCGTTATTCCCGACACTCGACAGCGCGCAAAGCCAGTGGAAAGGGCAGCGACGACTATCCTTAAGGCACCCTGCCGCTAAGGTCGATATCGTCCTAGCGGTCTATTGGGCCATATTCCTCGTCGATCTTAAGTCCGGTCCAGTTCCCACTGGAATCCGGGTAATAGTGTTTCTGGAGCTTCTGAAACAGCGCGAGATCGATTGTCAGAACCCCAAATGTTTCCTGGACGTATTCGAGAAACCCTTGATAGCTTCCACCAACCTCGGTGAATTGGCTGTTATGGCTTCCGTTTAGTACGCCACTAAGAAAGCTTGGATCTCTAACCAGAGTATCAACCAATTCCGCGTAGCGAGCTTGAATCGTTTCTTTCTCGTCTTTAACGGTGACGATCTTCATATCGCTATATGTGCTAATGAACTGGCACATTTCGTTCTTAAAGGCCATGCGGGTCTGAAACTTTATGTATTCTTCAAATTCAATCCAATATCTGGACACAGATTCCACATCATGAGATACAAGTTTTGACTCCAAATAGCCGTAGTCATCGACATATTTATCAATTAGATTTCCACACTCATACTGCTTGGCAAAGTTAGAAAGACGTAAATAACTTCCGAACCGCATGAGTTCTTTGTCATTCAATACGCTCGATCCGTCCCTCCCGAAGATATCCCATCTGGATAATTGAAAATGGACTTCCCGAGGGTAGACCTCGTTTTTATAAAACGGGGTGCATTCAGAGTGGTATTTCCCTTCAAAGTATCGCTTGATCTTCTCGATGTCCTCTTCCGCAGGCCGCTGCACGGCTATGTTCTTGAGAAAATCAAGGGAGCAATTGTCGCCGTATACCTGAAAAACCGCGGACGCATACTCATCCGAATGGGCGTTAGCCGGAGCAAACGGAGCCAACATGGCTACAACAACTAGAAATTTCGGATTCATATCGGCCCCCACCGCTGTATCGCTACTATATCCCCGAATGCCCCGATCGCACCAGCTCCTTTGGCACCAGCAGACGGAGATCTAATTACGGTGACAGTGCACTTTGTCATGTTGGACAACCGTCATTGTGTGTAGGTTGAGCGCATGGCTCGCCTTGCCCGCATTGTCGCTCCCGGTATGAGCACCGCTGCGGTACAGAATTCTGCTCCGCGGCACCCTTCGGCCAAGGTTACGGCTTGGATCCCAGGGTCTCCGCGACGGAGCTTCGCTCCTGCTTCGCCCTGGGATGACGAAGTTGGGGAGACCTAGGCCAATCCCCAACGTTTGCGGTGGCCAGCACGGCAGGCGCTCGACGTCATCGACCGCGAGAACGATATGATCGATCGCCATGGCTTTCATCGTGGACGTCCTGTAGCGGAACGCCTGCCCGCAACCGGCGCCTAAAACCCCGCCTGGCCGCGAAACAGCTCGGCACTGTCGAGCTTCGAAACCTCGATGACGGCTTGCGTCCGGCTGTAGACGTTGAGCTTGCGCAGGATCTCGGAAACATGTGCCTTGACCGTGGTCTCGCCGACCTGCAGCTCGTAGGCGATCTGCTTGTTGAGCAAGCCCTGGCGCAGCATCTGCAGCACCCGCAATTGCTGCGGCGTCAGCTTGGCAAGCCGCTGCACCATTTCGGCGCGGTCGGCGCTGTTGGCGTCCGGCGGCTGGCCTTCGTAGGTTTCGGGCACGTATATCGCACCTTCCATCACCGAGCGGATGGCGGCGGCCAGATCGCTCTTGCGCGCCGATTTCGGGATGAAACCGGCCGCGCCGTAGGATAGCGCCTCGGAAATGATCTTGGGCTCCTCATGCCCCGAAACGATGACCACCGGCAGGCGCGGATAGCGGGTCCGAAGCTGCAGCAGCCCGTCGAAGCCATGCACATCCGGCATGCTGAGGTCGAGCAGCGCGAGATCGAAGGGCTTGGCATCCGCCAGAAGCTCAAATGCCTCGGTGATCGAACGCGCCTCGACAGTGTCGACGTCCGGATAGGCCATTTGCACAGCGCTGTGCAGCGCCTCGCGAAACAGCGGGTGGTCGTCGATGATCAGAAACCGGGCGCGATCGTTGACTGCGGTCATGGCATTCGTTTCGGTTCAGGCAGGATAGAATAGCCCAGTGACCATGGCCAGATTATTGGCAAATAGTACATCGCCATCTCTAGCCGAAAGGCGGAGATGGCAATTTCCGGACCACCATGCCTTGCCCGGTCGGGCAAATCGGCCGAATGTGCAGGAATGAGCGACCTTGTCCTTCATAATTACTACCGCTCCTCCACCTCCTACCGGGTGCGGATCGCGCTGGAGATGAAGGGCCTGACCTACCAATACGTGCCGCATCATCTTCGGCACGGCGAGCATCTCGAGCCCGCCTATCTCTCGGTCAATCCCCAGGGGCTGGTGCCGGCACTGATCCTGGGCGACGGCACGCTGCTGACGCAATCACTGGCAATCATCGAATTTCTGAACGAGACTTGGCCCGAACCGCCGCTTTTGCCCCAGGACGCCCGTGGCCGGGCCCGCGTCAGGATGCTGGCGCAGATGATCGCCTGCGACATCCATCCGGTGAACAATCTGCGTGTGCTGACATCATTGCGCACTCTGTTCGGCGCCGGCGACGAGGACGTCGTCAACTGGTTCCGGCACTGGGTGAACGAAGGCTTCCAGCCACTTGAAAAAATTCTGGCTTCCTCGTCCGAAACCGGGACATTCTGCCACGACGACACGCCGGGGCTGGCCGACATCTGCCTGGTCGCTCAGGTCACCAGCAACGCCCGTTTCGGCGTCGACTTGGCGCCCTACCCGACGATCACACGCATCCACGCCGCCTGCATGGCGCTGCCGGCCTTCCAAAAGGCGGCACCCGAGAACCAGATCGATGCCGAATAGAGCGAGTTGGATAAAAGCATGAGGAATTGCCGATGAAAGCCGTTGTCTTCGAAAAGTTCGGTGAAACGCCGACGATCCAGACTGTTCCCGATCCGGAGCCGGCGTCGGAGGGTGTCGTCATCAAGGTCGAGGCGACCGGTCTTTGCCGCAGCGACTGGCACGGCTGGATGGGCCATGACGACGGCATCAGCCTGCCGCACGTGCCGGGCCACGAGCTTGCCGGCGTCGTGGTGGCGGCCGGTAGCCAAGTAACCCGCTGGAAGGTCGGCGAGCGCGTCACCGTGCCGTTCGCCGTCGGCTGCGGCCACTGCTTCGAGTGCAGCTCGGGCAATCATCAGGTCTGCGAGCACCAGTCCCAGCCCGGGTTCACCGCCTGGGGCTCGTTCGCCGAATATGTCGCCATCGACCATGCCGACACCAATCTGGTTCGCTTGCCGGACGAGATGGAATTCGCCACCGCCGCCAGCCTCGGCTGTCGCTTCGTCACCTCGTTCCGCGCCATTGTCGACCAGGGCCGGGTGACGCCCGGCGAATGGGTGGCCGTGCATGGCTGTGGCGGCGTCGGCCTGTCGGCGATCATGATCGCCAGCGCCATGGGCGCCAACGTGATCGCCATCGACCTGACCGACGAGAAGCTGGATTTTGCCAGCAAGATCGGCGCCGTGGCGACGATCAACGCCTCGAAGACGCCGAATGTGGTCAAGGCGGTCAAGCAGATCACCAATGGCGGCGCGCATATGTCGATGGACGCGCTTGGCCACCCCACCACCTCGTTCAACTCGATCGCGAACCTGCGCCGGCGCGGCCGCCATGTGCAGGTCGGCCTGATGCTCGGCGATCACGCCAGGCCACAGATCCCGATGGACAAGGTGATCGCCTTCGAGCTCGAAATCCGCGGCAGCCACGGCATGCAGGCCTACCGCTACCAGGCGATGATGGAGATGATCCGCAACGGCAAACTCAAGCCTGAACTGCTGGTCGGCAAGCGGATCAGCCTCGACGAGGCGCCCGCGGCCTTGATGGCGATGGGCACCTTCGAAGGCATCGGCATTGGCGTAGTGACTAGGTTCTAGCCAAGTCGGCTCTCCCTTCTGCCCTTGTTGTGGGAGAAGGTGGATCGGCGCGCAGCGCCGAGACGGATGAGGGGTGTTGAAAGAAACGCGGCGTGAAATATCGAAGAATTTTAAGTGGATTTCGGTGGTCAGTGAGGGCCTTTTTGAAGGCCGGCAGAGCGGTTTTCCGCGGCCCTTGCGGGGCC
>NZ_NPKI01000024.1:0-2500 GCF_002284565.1 Mesorhizobium mediterraneum
ATCCAAAGGATTGCGCTGGTGATGGGCATAAGGAATGAGAACGATCAAGCCGATCGAACTATTAGTACCGGTAAGCTTCAAGCGTTGCCGCTCTTCCACACCCGGCCTATCAACGTGGTCGTCTTCCACGGTTCTCAGGGAATACTCGTTTTAAGGTGGGTTTCCCGCTTAGATGCCTTCAGCGGTTATCCCGTCCGGATATAGCTACCCTGCTATGCGGCTGGCGCCACAACAGGTCCACCAGAGATCCGTCCATCCCGGTCCTCTCGTACTAGGGACAGATCCTTTCAATATTCCTACACCCACGGCAGATAGGGACCGAACTGTCTCACGACGTTCTGAACCCAACTCACGTACCGCTTTAAATGGCGAACAGCCATACCCTTGGGACCTGCTCCAGCCCCAGGATGCGATGAGTCGACATCGAGGTGCCAAACAACCCCGTCGATATGGACTCTTGGGGGTCATCAGCCTGTTATCCCCGGCGTACCTTTTATCCGTTGAGCGATGGCCCTTCCACGCGGGACCACCGGATCACTATGACCGACTTTCGTCTCTGCTCGACTTGTCAGTCTCGCAGTCAGGCAGGCTTATGCCATTGCACTCAGCGAACGATTTCCGACCGTTCTGAGCCCACCATCGCGCGCCTCCGTTACTCTTTAGGAGGCGACCGCCCCAGTCAAACTACCCACCATACATTGTCCCGGACCCGGATAACGGGCCGCGGTTAGACATCCATAGTGATAAGGGTGGTATTTCAAGGGTGGCTCCACCTGAGCTGGCGCCCAGGTTTCAAAGCCTACCACCTATCCTACACATGCCACTACGAATGCCAATGTAAAGCTATAGTAAAGGTGCACGGGGTCTTTCCGTCTAACCGCAGGAACCCCGCATCTTCACGGGGAATTCAATTTCACTGAGTCTATGCTGGAGACAGCGGGGAAGTCGTTACGCCATTCGTGCAGGTCGGAACTTACCCGACAAGGAATTTCGCTACCTTAGGACCGTTATAGTTACGGCCGCCGTTTACTGGGGCTTCGATTCAGAGCTTGCACCCCTCCTCTTAACCTTCCAGCACCGGGCAGGCGTCAGACCCTATACGTCGTCTTGCGACTTCGCAGAGCCCTGTGTTTTTGATAAACAGTCGCTACCCCCTGGTCTGTGCCACCCTCCTCCACTTGCGTGGAAAAGGGTCACGCTTCTTCCGAAGTTACGCGTGCAATTTGCCGAGTTCCTTCAGCATAGTTCTCTCAAGCGCCTTGGTATACTCTACCAGTCCACCAGTGTCGGTTTCGGGTACGGTCTATAAGGAGGAGCTATTTCCTGGAACCACGCAGCAGCCCTTTCAATCCGATAAGATTGGACTACCTCAATGATCCGTCACTTCCTCCAGGCCCACGAATATTAACGTGGTTCCCATCGTCTACGCATTTCTGCCTCGACTTAGGGGCCGGCTAACCCTGCTCAGATTAGCTTTAAGCAGGAACCCTTGGACTTTCGGCGGGGGAGTCTCTCACTCCCCTTACGTTACTCATGTCAGCATTCGCACTTCTGATACCTCCACCACCCCTCACGGGTATGGCTTCATCAGCTTACAGAACGCTCCGCTACCGCTCGTGATTGCTCACGAACCCTAAGCTTCGGTGTATGGCTTGAGCCCCGTTACATTTTCGGCGCAAAGACCCTTATTTAGACCAGTGAGCTGTTACGCTTTCTTTAAATGATGGCTGCTTCTAAGCCAACATCCTGGTTGTTTTGGGATCCTCACATCCTTTCCCACTTAGCCATAACTTGGGGACCTTAGCTGTAGGTCAGGGTTGTTTCCCTTTTCACGACGGACGTTAGCACCCGCCGTGTGTCTGCCGACTAGTACTCCCAGGTATTCGGAGTTTGGTTAGGTTTGGTAATCCGGTGAGGACCCCTAGCCCATCCAGTGCTCTACCCCCTGGGGTATTCGGTCGACGCTCTACCTAAATAGATTTCGCGGAGAACCAGCTATTTCCGAGTTTGATTGGCCTTTCACCCCTAGCCACAAGTCATCCCGAACTATTGCAACAGTTATGGGTTCGGTCCTCCAGTAAGTGTTACCTTACCTTCAACCTGCTCATGGCTAGATCACTCGGTTTCGGGTCTAATGCGACGAACTGAACGCCCTGTTCAGACTCGCTTTCGCTGCGCCTACACCTAGCGGTTTAAGCTTGCTCGTCACACTAAGTCGCTGACCCATTATACAAAAGGTACGTGGTCACCCAGGACGAACCTTGGACTCCCACTGTTTGTAGGCAATCGGTTTCAGGTACTCTTTCACTCCCCTTGTCGGGGTGCTTTTCACCTTTCCCTCACGGTACTAGTTCGCTATCGGTCATGCACGAGTACTTAGGCTTGGAGGGTGGTCCCCCCAATTTCAGACAGGATTTCACGTGTCCCGCCTTACTCGAGGACGATGATTTGCATTACGCGTACGGGGCTGTCACCCACTATGGCCCTACTTTCCAGAAGG
>NZ_NPKI01000021.1 GCF_002284565.1 Mesorhizobium mediterraneum
AGGCGGCTGGGCCTCGCTTGCCATTGCCGCAGTGATCGTGATGACCATGTGGACTTGGATAAGAGGCAGCAGGTATCTATTCGACAAGACGCGCAGGAACCAGATTCCGCTCGATTTCCTTGCGGGCAATCTGTTGAAGAAGAAACCGCAGCTGGTGTCCGGTACGGCCGTGTTCCTGACCAGCGATCCCGCCAGTGCGCCGACCGCGTTGATGCACAGCCTGAAGCACTACAAGGCGCTGCACGAACAGAACGTCATCCTCTCTGTGGTGACGGCGCAGCAGCCCGTGGTGCCCGACAGCGACCGGATCAAGATGGAAACGATCAATGAGCTATTCATGCGCGTGACACTGACCTTCGGCTACATGGAACAGCCTAACATCCCGCGTGCGCTGGCGATCTGCCGCAAGCAGGGTTGGAAGTTCGACATCATGACGACCTCCTTCTTCCTCTCGCGTCGCTCGCTCAAGGCGTCACCCAACTCCGGCATGCCGGTGTGGCAGGACAAGCTGTTCATCGGCTTGGCGCGCACGGCCGCCGACGCGACGGAGTATTTCCAGATCCCGACCGGACGTGTGGTCGAGATCGGAACGCAAGTGGCCGTTTAGGTATGCCCGGTTAAGCAGAATCAATCGGCATTTCGCGAGCCGGTGAATGCCTGACCGGACGGAGGCCACGATGCTTGCGCAAAACTGGGGTCCGGTTCCAGGTCCGAAGCTTCCGGCCCCGAAAGCCGTCCTTTACGCCTGCGATCATTTCCGTTCCGCATTGTCTTGCCGACCCACCAGTCGAGATGCGCTGAAACGACCTCGCCGGCCAGCAACTTATCATTTGAACGTAATCGATGTGCCGCAAGTCCGACCTTCATTCTTCAGTTCACAGGCTAGCGTTGCCAAAATCGGCGTGCCGCCTAACCGGCGCCGCACCGTGACTTGTCAGGATGCTATGCAGGCGCGAGGCAGAAGCTGGCTCGAGGCCGCCGGCCTGGTGCTGGTCCGGCAGCGGCCGGGCTCGGCCAAAGGCTTCATGTTCCTCTGGAGGATGAGACGGGGTGCGGCAAACGTCGTCGTCTGGGTCAAGATCTCTCGAGAAATTCCGGCGCGTGCTTCTTGCTTCGGCCATGCTCGGCGTCCGCGGACGCGTCCGGGGGAAGAGGAGGTGGTGCACCTCTTCACCCACGAGCTGACCGATCTGTCGGCTGGGCTGGCCAGCGTGGGAAACCGCAAGACGCCGTTTCCGTTGCCGCACGGCCGAGGGACGAGGCTCATCACGGCGGATCGGGCATCGATCCGCGCGGCATGCCGAAGGGCGCGACATCGTCGATGCAGTATGACCATATCGACCCTATCAAGTTCAAGACGCGTAACTTCCGGTAGCGCTTCCGGAGGCCACTTCAGCAGCATGTTGTGCACACTTTTGTCGGACCCTGTTAACTGCCGATTGGCAGCAGGTCACCCCGTGCCGGATCCCAAATGTCGTCGCTCTCAAGCGCAACGACTGCCCGCACCTTTTTAAGTCAGCGAGCACCTCCACCGCCGGACGCCGCCACGTTTCCTGAGCCGCGGCGTAACGGGTGTATTTGTGACTGTCCGGCTCAAACCACTTCAACGATTCCAAAGTAGCCATGGCGTCGCCCTTGCGGCTGCGCGTGATGCGAATGATCGTGATCCCATCCTCAGCGCTCGCGTCGAATGGAGACACGCTGCCAACGCTTCATCTGCTCTACCCCATCTTTGTTCCAAGGCGGTCGGATCATCTCAATGAGCCCTGCCTCGGGGTGGCCAAAGCATGCATATTTATCGTTCGGCCCCGCATCGAATTATCATCTGCGATGTGGGACTCGATCTTGGGTTGGCGACGGCTTCGCTCCGGGAGTAGACGTCGGACCACTGATAAGTGCCGGACCTTCTTCACAAATTTCTCGGCGGACTCATCGTGAACGCTCGATTGGACGTAAATGCGGTTCGCGGAAACGCAGGTCTGGCCGGCATTGCGGAACTTCGCCTGGACCGCACCCTTTGTGGAAGGCGCTTAGATCGGAGGGCGTTACGCTAGTCAGGCTCCCTTGGGCGGTCTCGAATACGGATGCGTGCCGTAGATTCCGCGCCGCCAGGCCAGCTCGGCGATCGCATGAGGTTCGCGCTCATTGGCAATGATTTCGGAGAGAAGCTGGGCGCGTATGCGGTCGAAAAGTGCTGGTGTAGCCGGCTGCGGGTCCCGCCACCGAGAATGTCGGCCAGCAGTCGAGCGCCGCGGCCTCGCACCAGGGACCGCCCATGAATGACTCATGCGAGGCGTCTCAAGGCTGTCCGCGATCCAGCGCCAGATCTCCGCCTCGCCCGAGACGCGCAGAGCTGGCCGGTTGTGCAGGAGCCGTAGGCAATATCCGCCTTCCTCGTTCGGATGGGTAACGCTTGCGATACGGAGTCTTGACTTTGGGAGTCGCTCTGTGACATTACCTATATAAAGGTCGAAAGAAGGCGATATGGATCATGCATAGGTCACAGAGACCCGAATGAAGGCAACGTATAAACGCACCTATTCGCGCTACGCGATGGAAGCGCTTGGCCTTTTCGGTAAGACCATCCGGCTTGGCCGGATGCAGCACCGGTTAACCGCACAGGAGTTAGCCGAGAGAATCGGTGTTTCACGCAGCACCCTGCAGCGCATCGAGAAGGGCGATCCCAAAGTCGAAATCGGACTGATGTTCGAAGCTGCTGCCATTGTCGGTGTGAAGCTGTTCGATGCCGACGGCAATGGCATCACAGCCCTCACAGGCCGCATGGACGATCGCATCGCGCTGCTGCCGAAGCACGTCTACAAGGCCGGCAAGCAGATCGTCGATGAGTTCTAAGGTCCCCAAGTACGACGAAGCCTATGTCTGGGTCTGGCTGCCGGGCGAGACCGCGCCGGTTGTCGCCGGGCGGCTATATGCCCATGACGGACTCGTCAGCTTCAACTATGGCAGGAGCTTTCGTGAACTGGGAAGCGCGATCCCGCTTTATCTCCCGGAACTGCCCCTGAAGGCAGGCGAATTGCCTTTGCTTCCTGGCCTAACCATGCCGGGATGCATCCGCGATGCTGCCCCTGATGCCTGGGGACGACGGGTTATCCTAAACCGCAAATTCGGTGTGAAGGGCGATGAAATCGCGCGGCTCGATATTTCAGAACTGACGTTCTTGCTGGAATCAGGCTCGGACCGCATCGGCGCGCTCGATTTTCAGTTTTCGCCCATGCATTACGAGCCGCGCGCACTGGCCAATGCCACTCTCGAAGAGCTTGTCCAATCGGCGGAGCGGGTAGAGAAAGGTATTCCGCTCACCCCCGAATTAGATCAGGCGCTGCATCACGGCAGCTCGATCGGCGGCGCAAGGCCAAAGGCGCTGATCGAGGATGACGCCGTCAAGCATGTCGCGAAATTTTCCTCGTCTGCCGACCTTTACAGCGTCGTCAAAGGAGAATTCATAGCCATGCGGCTTGCCGCCTTGTGCGGCATCAGAGCGGCATCCGTCTCGCTCGTTCGCGCCGCAGGCAACGACGTGTTGCTCGTCGAGCGATTCGACCGGATCAAGGTCACGGGCGGCTGGCAACGCAAATCCATGGTCTCAGCGCTGACGATGCTCGCGCTCGATGAGATGATGGCGCGTTACGCCAGCTACCAGGATTTGGCGGAGATCATTCGCCACCGATTCACCGCGCCGTCGGAAACTCTGCGCGAGTTGTTCAGCCGCATTGTCTTCAACATACTTTGCGGCAACACCGACGATCATGCCCGCAACCATGCGGCATTCTGGGACGGGGCTAAGCTCACCCTCACGCCTGCGTACGATATTTGTCCGCAGGCCCGCAGTGGCCAGGAGGCCAGCCAGGCCATGCTCATCAGCGGCAATAACCGCATGAGCCGGATAGCGTCCTGCCTTGAAGCGGCGCATCACTTCCTGCTCAGCGCGCCGGAAGCTCTTGCGATTGTTGAAGGCCAGCTCCGATGCATTGCGGAGAATTGGCCGCGTGTCAGCGAGGAAGCTACGCTATCCGGCATAGATCGCAATCTGTTCTGGGGCCGACAGTTCCTCAATCCCTACGCTTTTACGGCGCTGGAAGGAAGCGCCGACGTTCTCCGCGCTCTGGCTGACGAACTACGCAACAGTGTTCACGCCTGATCCGGCGCTGGATTTCGGACAAGCTCGGCAAGCGCAAGACGCCACAATATGGACAACCCTTGCCGTGCCAGGACGAAGATTGAACAAACGGCTCTTCAACAGTGACAACGTGCACTGCGGAGAGATGTTGAGCTGACACCGCAAAAGCCCAAGACGCGCGACTTCCCGCGATACAACTCCACATAACTGAGCGTCTACAAGCGGTGCAGCCAGCCAAACATCCAGCCATCAAAGCGATGATCGTCTGATCTTTTGCCGATGACATCACGTCGGGGAAGACTTGTTCGAGCGCTTGCCGCTTCATATCGATACCGGCCTGGGCGTAGCGCATCGTTAGTTCAGCCCGAGTGGCCTGGCCATCGACTGATGGTGGCGATGTCAACACCCGCCTTGACGAGGTGGATGCCGTCGTGTCCCGCAAAGGGCGATGATGGATGCTTTTTTCCCCCAGGGTGGTTCCTTCGCCCGCAGCCATGTGTGCGCAGCAAGTATCGAACCCCGAACCGGGTGAGCAGTGTGGGGCGGTCGTTGCTTTGCTCGGCGGGACAGGGCGATACCAGACGAAGGTCACAATCGAAGATTCAGGATCCCTGAACTCGGGCATCCGTATTGAACATCAGCGAAAACAGAGCGTAATCCCGCTGTCCAGAAGGCGTGCGGCGGTCGATACGCGCCAGGACGCTCTTGATTTCCGGGCTCATCGAGATATTCGACAGGTGCCACCCACGCGCCCTCTTGAAGGGAAGTGTCACCACCAGTTGCAGCGTATCCATATATTCGGGGTGCTCCGAAATCAGGAACCGCGCAAAGGCATGCATCGCCGCCAGCCTTGCATTGCGGGTCGCAACTGCCACGCTCGACCTCAAGTGATGTGAGAAAGCTGCCCATCCTGTCGGTATTGATGTCGGAGACCGCTTCTTTCAAGAATATCTTCCCGCTCTCCCGCGGCATGAGCCCGTGGCATGCTTCGGCCCAATGCTGTGGATTGATGTTTTTTCATGCCACAACCTCGCTGACGAGACCGCCGAAAGCCCCTTCAAAGCGGTCGGTGGCGATCTCTCGCAGCTTTGGAAGGTAGTGCATTGATTTTTCGTGGAATGGGGACCCTGTTTAAAGGGTGATTTTCGTCCAAACGGGACCCTTTAACGATGGGGTCATCAAGATGCCTCCGGCTTGATCGGAGGCATTTGTGTTTTGGATGTTGGTTTTAGAGACGATTGCAAAACGTCGGCTGTCGCTGGTCCAGGGGAAGTCGATCAAGGCGATCTGCCGTGAGCTGAAGATCTCGCGCAAGGTGGTGCGCAAGGTCCTGCGTTCTGAGCAGACGGAGTTCCGCTACGAGCGCAAGCACCAGCCCTATCCCCGCATGGGAGCTCGGCGTGAGACGCGGGACCGGCTGCTGTCGGCGAATGCGGCCAAGCCGCAGCGGGAGCGGCTGCCGGTCGCTTCGACGGCTTCCATTGCATTCCCCCGTCGGTGTCGAAGACCTGCACGGTGCGCTTCGACAACAACAAATACTCGGTGCTGTCGAGTGCCGTCGGTCGGCCCGTCGAGATCCATGCTTATGTCGATCGGATCGCATCCGCCAGAGGATGGCGTGGTCGTGGGAGAACACGTTCGCTCCTTTGGCCGCAACGAGGTCGTCTACGATCCCTGGCACACGGCGCGCGCCGTTCCTTAGCTGGGTCGTGCGGTCGGCAATGGAGAAGGTGCGGCGCAGCTCAAGGCGGTTGATGACGTCGACCGGCAGATGGTGTTGATCCTCACCTGGGTGCTGACCGACGGATTGAGCGCGGTCGAGGCCGCCTGTCAGGAAGCCATCGAGCACGGTGCATCGTCGGCGCCGGTGATCCTCAACATCCTGGCCCGCAGCCGCGATCCGGCGCCGGGCACGATCCTTTCCATTCCCCAAGCGCTGAAGCTAGCTCACGAGCGGTCGCCGACTGCACCCGCTATGACAGTCTCAGGAGGACAAACAGCCATGGAACGCACCGAGGTACTGGAACTGATGGGAGCGCTGAAGCTCTACGGAATGCGCAGAGCCTATGACGAGATCATGGGCGCGTCGCCATCAAGCGACGGCACGAGCCGCCCAGGATTGTCGGTGATCTCTTGCAGGCCGAGATATCGGAGAAGCAGGCCCGCTCCATCAAATACCAGTTCGCTGTCGCCAAGTTGCCGCTGGCCAAGGACATCGACGACTTCGACTTCGCCGACACGCCGGTCACCCCCTGATGCGCGATCTCGCCCGGCCGCGCCTTCGTCGCCGATCAGCGCAACATCGTCCTGGTCGGCCGCCTTCACGGGTCACCCAACTCGCGCGGAAGGTCGACCGCATTGCGACGGGCGCGTGTCGACTTCCCAACAATGTCAGACAGGAGACGCAACGCTATCGGAGCGATCGCATTGCCCGAAACGATTTTCCCAGTTGGCACGACAATTGCGGTCCTATGCGCAAAAGCAAACTAGACCTGAGAGCCGCACCGCATGAATGTAGCCTCCCAATATCTGCCGCTTGTGGCGCATCACGAAGCCGGGCACGCGGTGGCCGCCATCGTTTTGCACCGTCAGACGTTCGACGACGACCGTGAACTCCCTGCTTTCTCAAGTGTTAGTATTTACCCCGACGTCGGTGACGGAGAGTGCGGTGGTGTTGTCGAAGGCGCGGGTTTTTATTCAGCGCAAGGATTCACCTCGAAGCGAAAGCCGATTTTCGAGGACGATATGGATCGATGTTTGGAACGCGATGATGCGATCCGGGAGATAGTTGCGTGTCTGGCAGGTCCTTTTGCAGAATCCGCATTCGAAGGCTATCTGGACCCGCGCGATATGGCGATGAATGCGTCCGATGGGAATGAGGGGAGCAGCGACTACGCGGATGCCAAGCGAATCTATGGTGAGTTGCGGTTCCTGATGCCGCGCCGCCCCGATTGGGGGCGGATCGAAGATTGCACGGCCCGGCTAGTACTCGATCACTGGTCGGCCATCGAAGCATTGGCCGCGCATTTGCTGGTCAAGCATGATCTCCAATTCGATGAGGCTCTGACGATTGTTGCGCCGCATCTTCCGCCCATGCCAGCAGCTACGCCGCCAGAGCGTCATCCGCAGCCTGCTTGATCAGCCATTCGATGTGATTTGACCACATCTGCAACACCTCGCGCTTCTCCTTGACGTTGCTATAGAGATTGTAGATTTCGCCAATGTCTGTCAAGGACGCCCCCTTGTGATTCAGTATGTGCTCGATGACGTGTGGCAATACCTGCCGCCTGCCGAGATTTGTCGCGAGCGTCCTGCGCAGATCGTGAAGGGTCCAGTTCTCCAAAGCCACCCCGTCAGTATTGACCTTGCCGTCTAGAGCCTTCTTGCCCTTCGCGTAGCCTGAGAAGTGGCTTCTTTCGTTGCCCCTCGCAGGGAAAAAAACGTGTCATTGGTCTTCGGTACCGTCTGGGGGACCGACACCGCCAGTGTGGACAGCGGAATAAGCGTAGGCTCTTCGTTCTTCGTGCGGTCACCCGATAGTTCCATGTTCCGGCTTCAAGGTTGAGGACCAACGCATCGCGGCAACTTCCGTACGCCTCTGTCCGGTCAGAATGAGCAGCTTGACGATGGAGCCGAACGAATAGCCGATATCGCCCGGTTCGGGCTCACAGCCCGTTCATATAGCCGCCAGTTCGGCATCGTTCACCACTCGCTTGCGCTTGACGATCGGGGCCGGATCCGGATTTTCCAATCCCTCGCGGGGAAACCGCGGATGAGCCGTTGCGGCGGTTTGCGACACCAGTTGAAAATGCCCGCATACACCAGAAGGCCGTGTTAGCCGCTTGCGGGTGACCCCCGGCGACGATCTTCTTGGTGATGTTAGCAATGTCGGTGTCGATCACATGGTGGATAGAGCGACTCCCGAGGGCAGGCACAAGATACCGGTTCAGGCTGGCCTCGACCAGTGCGGTGTTTTGAGGGTCGTTACTCGGCGGCCTGGAGGTGACCGCCATCGCCGTCCTCGGTATCGTCAGCGCTGATATGCGCCTGATCGGCAAGGAAGGCTGGCAGTTCCGATGGAGCTATGCTGGAATTTGGGTGACGAGGCTGATCAAGCGGCGCTCTGCGGCTTCGTTTCGATGACCTGGATTCCGTCCAGGAACCTGGCACCTGCGATGAGTTTCGGCAACTGATTTTGTCCTTTCAATCGTCGCCACTTCCTGGCCGCGGCCAACAGCTTGAAGACCATCAGCTGGGCGGTTTTCGAGGATAGCGAGCCCTTGGTACGCACCGTGCGATAGCGAACGGTTGCAAAGACGCTTTCGATGGGATTGGACGTTCGCAGATGATCCCAGTGTTGGGCGGGGAAATCGTAGAGCGCCAGCGACGCAATATGATCTTTCGTCAGGCAGTCGACCGCCTTGGCATACGCCTCGGCCTCCATCTCGATCGCATGCGCAAGCAATTTGCGCGCGCCGCTGCGAAGTACATCCGTCAGGGTATCATCGATTTCGTCGGGCTGACGAAGGCGAACAATGTGTTGATAGTCTCGTTCATGGCGTATCACTCTCCTTGAGAGGTACTGGCAGGCTTCATCACCCGCCTCGATACGCCGCTCTCCTCAAGCCGCCATCATCCAGTTTCCGCCATGGCTCCCCCTGATTGATCCGCTTCACCTGTGCAACTGCACAGGCTGCCCTAGCGGGGAGATTGGCCTCCAATGGCGAAAACTTGCCGCAGGAGACCCTCCGATGACCGTGCCTATGGCGCCGCCGCTACGACAACTTGCCGACAAGCAGCGTGCGATCCACTGCCGCGCTACTGCGCCTTCAAGGGACGTCTGGATCGCGACGCAGGAGCCGATGACCGTTACGGAATCAATTCCAGGTCGCGCTGGCCGTCGCTGTGCCCGTTCGACGGTCTGGTGGCAATTTGGGCACATCTTCTGTCGCCGACAGTGGCGATGGCTGACGCTTCAACGAAACGGGGTCTTCGACGTCTGCTGCCTTCGCCGATGCTTTGCGAAGTGGCATAATGTTTCGACGCACGCAGGCGCGGGCAGGGGATGTCAGTCATGAATCTCCTGACTGGCGCGGATCAGGCCGATTGGCGGGATGAAAGATCATACGACTACACCGCTGGCCTGACGCTGCGGGAGTGGGCTTGGGAGTTCTTACGCCGCAATCCAGCGTTCCAGCGCGATCTGACCGCTGCGCGCCAGCATTGCAAGACTTGGTCTCTCCAATCCTTTCTCGATATGGTCGCGTCGGCCGGCGACCTGTCACGCTGGGGTGTTCTGTTTCGCGGAGTCTTGTGGCCGCGCTTCGGTCGTATTCTGGTGTCCGCTCTGGTGCGTCCATGTGCTGCCGGTCATTGCGGAACGGTTGCCTGCCTCGTCGCCGACACCGCCGTTCGAACTCTCGGCATTGCCCTGTCGTGCAACCGTCCTGCTGGCGCCCGACAAGAGCCAGCATGTTCTTCTTCGCAATGCGGACCACGCGCTGCAGCTTGCCGTCTCGGGCGCGAATATCCTCCACCCTGTTTGCCTGCATACGCAAGCCATCTGGCCCGCGGTGCTTTTAAAGCATCGACTGAGGGGACTGGAGTGCCTCAATGCTCTCAGTCTAGGGCAACAGTTGCCCCCCCGCTTGTTTGCGCCGGAAAAGCGCGGCGTCCGTTTGTCCTTCGTTCTTCGTGCGCTCGACGGTTCGCTCGCCGGAGCACCTCATCGCGAGCTCGCCGAAGTTCTCATCGGTCAACGGCGCGTCCATGCCGACTGGGCGGATCCTCGCGATCATCTGCGCGACCGCATCCGTCGGGCCGTCTCGCGTGGCCGCGCGCTCATGAATGGTGGCTACAGAGATTTCCTAATTTGAAAAGCGACAGTCCGCGCTGTGCGTCGGTGGATGAACGTTCGCTCGCAGCTGTACCCGTCACCAACAGTTCGCCCGCCGACAGGACTGAATGGCGCCTTGCAAGTGCGCTCTGGTCTAGCTTGTCGATGCCGAAATGAGATGGGCGAGGGTGGTTCATTATAGGGCCGGCCTCGACCTGGACGCACATCATTGGTCGGAAAGCGGCGTGCACCGCAATGTCGCCATAGCAGCCAAGATCCTTTGAGTCCGGACCTGCAGTCCTGTTGGACCGGCGGGTGCAACAATATGGAGGGATTTGAGGCCTCACACCGTTCCCTGGTCGACAGCTCGGTCAGACATAGCACCCACCGCTTGATTATGGAAATGGTGTGCCTGGAGTGCAGCGAGTAGCGGCTTGCTGCGCACTGTCCTAAGAATAGCAGTCATGACCCGTCTGGGGGTCTGCAACACGACGATTCAACCGCTTGGGCATTGTCGCATATCCCACAATGTAGAATGCGCAACAGGGCAAAAGCTGATCCATCGGCGGTTTATCAATGCTTTTTGGCTTGGCACGGCACATGCAACGCAATCGGCAAAAGGCGCACGAACTGAGTGGCCCATCGGCCCTAGGAGCGCTGACTTATGCCCTCCCAAGGCATGTCCGGCCCGGCAGCGAGCTCAGTCTCCTGCCGGGCATCCGTGTTTCAGGTCAACGGCGTTTGGAACTTCCAATTAGGTGGCGGCATTGACCGCAGGCCGCCCCCCGGTGGGGCGGAGAGACAGTGCAGCAGGTTTCAAATCCCGCCCATGCAAAGATATTTCATTTCCAGATAGTCCTCGAGGCCATGACGGGAACCCTCCCGCCCGATGCCGGATTGTTTGATCCCGCCAAACGGTGCCGCCTCCGAGGACATGCGTCCCGTGTTGATGCCAACCATGCCATATTCCAGAGCCTCTGCCACACGCCAGACCCGCTTCAGGTTTGAGGCATAGAAGTATGCGGCGAGGCCGTAGATCGTGTCATTGGCCTCGCGCACGACCTGATCCGCATCGTTGAAGCGAATGATCGGCGCGAGCGGCCCGAATGTCTCCTCTTGCGCGACTGCCATGACGCTGGAAAT
Source organism: Mesorhizobium mediterraneum (assembly GCF_002284565.1). Classification (GTDB taxonomy): domain Bacteria; phylum Pseudomonadota; class Alphaproteobacteria; order Rhizobiales; family Rhizobiaceae; genus Mesorhizobium; species Mesorhizobium mediterraneum. The sequence continues at coordinate 11,118 of NZ_NPKI01000021.1, forward strand.
CTCGGTGAGGACCGTGGGTTCGAAAAACGTGCCATTCTTGCCGATACGCTGGCCCCCGCATCGTATTGTGCCGCCTTTCGCAATGGCATCTGCGATGTGAGACTCGATCTTGGCCAGAGCATGCTTGTCGATGAGCGGTCCGATGTCCACTCCGGCATCGAATCCGTCGCCAACCGACAAGTGCCGGATTCTTTCCACGAATTTCTTGACGAACTCATCGTGAACGCTCGATTGGACGTAAATGCGGTTCGCGGAAACGCAGGTCTGGCCGGCATTGCGGAACTTCGCCTGGACCGCACCGTCAACAGCACCGTCAATGTCGGCATCATCGAAGATGATGAAAGGTGCATTGCCGCCGAGTTCAAGGCTGACCTTCTTGATCTGGTCAGAGCACTGACGCATCAGCAGCCGTCCGACCTCGGTCGAACCGGTGAAGCTGATCTTTCGAATCTTGGAATTGGTGCAGAGTTCACGGCCCACGCGATCACCTTCGGACGCATAGATCAGGTTGACCACGCCATCGGGAAAGCCGGCCTGATGGGCGAGGGCGAACATTGCGCCAGCCACGAGCGGCGTCTGTTCAGCGGGCTTGAGCACGATTGTGCAGCCCGCAGCCAAGGCCGGCGAGATTTTGCGCGCCACCATGGAGGCCGGGAAATTCCATGGCGTGATCGTGCCAACAACGCCGATGGGCTGCTTGATCACTAGCATTCGGCGGTCTGTCGAGGGTGCCGAGATCGTCTCGCCATAGACGCGATTGGCCTCCTCGGCATACCATTGCAGATACGCCGCCGCATGCGATACCTCTGAAATGGCTTCGGCAAGCGGCTTGCCCATTTCCGCAGTCAGAATCGCGGCGAGATCGCCTGCATGGTCGATGATCAGCTGATGCCATCGCCAAAGAACGTCGCTACGTTCTCGGGCCGTCAACGCGGCCCATCCCGACTGCGCAACATAGGCCTTGTCTACCGCAGCACGTGTCTCCTCCACGCCCATATCGGGAAGCTCTGCCAAAACTTCGCCGGTCGACGGATTGACGACCTCGAACGTCTTATTGCCAACTGGTCTGCCGAGTGCCGGCAGGCGGTCGATGGCTCCAAACAGGTGCGGGGATTTCAGACGGCGGATCATCGGCAGGCACAGGGGCAATACCGGATTCCTCCTCAACGCAGCGAACATCCAGGTCGACAGGCCGTCAGTGTGTATTCTGCACCAGTGGGTTCGTCGTAGGGCCTCGGCAAAGCAGCTGGTAGACCACGCTAGCCCGATGAAAAGACAGCAGTTTCGTTAGTTTGAGTGCCCGCGGTTCGTCAATTGATGGATTAAGCAGTCGGATGTTTGCTTCATCCACCATGCCTGCTGGTGGCATGCGACGGAATTCTGCAAAAAGGCGGCATACATGCTGAGGAGCGCCATTTCGGCGAGAGGCCGCCGGACCGCCAATGCCGCGCAAGGTCGGCGAAAACGACTCCGCGCGTCTGCATGATCTGCTTGGCCCACGGGCCTCCACATTCGCTCTTCCCACGAGAAGCCCCGATGAAGAAGGAAGGTGAGATGAGTTTCTTTACTCATCCTTGCCGCCCAGCGGCGGGCCGACCACCAAAATGGCGGGCTCGGCCGAAAGCAGCTTTTTGGCCGCCGCCTTGACCTGTTTGAGCGTCACCCGACCGATGCTGCGGGCGCGACGCTGGTTGTAGTCGACGTCGGCCTTGTGAATCTGCAAATCCAGGAGCCGGTCTGCAATCGAGCGGGTCGAGCCCAGTTGGTCGATGGCATAGGCGCCGATCAGGTGCTTCTTCGACGCCTTGAGCTCGGCCCCGGTCGGTCCTTGCTGCGCCATCTGCTTTACCACATCTCGCACGATGCTCAGTGTTTGGGCAGCGCAGTCCGAGCGTGTCTCTGTCGTAACCAGAAGCGAGTCAAGGGTTAGTTCAGAGCTGACGTGATAGGCAAGGCCGCGTTTTTGACGTACCTCCTCGTAAAGGCGGGAAGTCAAGTATGAGCCGCCAAGGATGTCGTTCAGCAGCACGGCCGCGTAGAAATCCGGCGCGCTAGGCTTCACGCCAGGCCAGGCCAACGTCAGCGAAGTCTGCGGCAGGTCGTAGTTCTCCTCCACCAGTTGACCGAGTTTCGGCGCGACATCGTAGACGGGGACGAGGGTTTGTTGCTCAGGCAAATCACCAAACAGCTGGTCAAGCCTTTCCCTCAACGTGTTCGCGTCAATGTCACCCACCACGGCAATATGGAGCCCGTCGCGAGCGAAAATGGCCTGGTGGAAGGCGCGGAGGTCGGACGGCGTGATGCCGGGCAGGCTCTCTTTTGTGCCTTCTCCCAGCCTTGAACAAGGATGCGCGCCATAGATCGCGCGCAGCCATTTGCGCTGAGCGATGGCGTTAGGGTCTCGCTCGCTGCCGACGATGCGGGAGACAATCTCGGCGCGGACGCGATCGATCGGCCCCTGGTCGAAGCGCGGCGCGTTCAGCGCGAGCCGAAGCAGGCCGAACGCCGCGTCCTGCTTTTTGGAAAGCATGCACACCGATCCGTAGATGTCGTCGCTTTGCGCGTCCAAACTCATTTCGGCGCCGGCATGGTCGAGCTTCACCTGGAAGGCATCGCTGTCGTAATGGCCAGCGCCTTCGATGAACAGGCCGGCCATCAGTTTGGCCATCCCCTCCTTCCCGACCGGGTCCTGCTTGGTGCCGCCCTTGAAGGCAAAGCCGATGTTGACGATTTCCACTGTGTGGTCCTCCACCAGCCAGGCGATGATGCCCTTTTCGGACTTCACCTCCTGGATGTTCATCGCAGCATGGGGCCGAGCGCCGAGCGTCATCTCTTGATTCTGCGTCTTGGGCAAGAGATAGCCCGTGGTCGAACGGTCGAACGCGAGATAGCGGGCGGCAACTGCTTTGATTTGCTCGGGGGTAACCTTGCGGATGCGATTCGGCCGTTCCTCGACATCCTTCACGGTACCGCCGGTGGCCAGCGTCGAGCCGTAGATGCTGGCGAGCCAGTCCAGGTTGTCTTCCGCAAAGATCATATTGCGCAAATAGTGGTCCTTGGCCTTGCCTAGTTCCTCGTTGCTGACACCATCCTCGGCAATGCGGGCGACTTCGGCAGCGGCCGCCGCTTCGAGATCAGCCAGCTTGGCATCGCCGCGCGGTGCGCCATAGATGGCGAACTTGGTGTCGTCGAGCATAGTGCCCTGGAAATAGACGCGGGCGCTGGAAGCGATACCTTGCTGGACAGCGAGCGCCTGGTAGAGCCGGCCGCGGTTACCGCCGCCGAGAATTTCGGCCAGCAGGTCGAGCGCTTCGGCCTCGCCCGGCTTGGCGGTGTGGTAGGACGGCACCACCCACTGCGTCGAAAAACTGGGCACGCTGACGCGGGCGTCTGAGAGCGTGACGGTGCGCCTGGTGTTCTGCTCGGGCTCAACCGGCCGGATGCGCGGCGGCAGGTCAGGTCCACGCGCCACCTTGCCATAGGTCTTTTCGGCCAGCGCCCGCACCGTGTCCGGTTCGACATCGCCGGCCACGATCAGCACGGAGTTGTTGGGCCAATAGTACTTTTCATAGAAGGCGGTGGCGTCGACGCGGTTCAGCTGCTCGATCTCCTGCATCCAGCCGATGATCGGGATGCGATAGGGCTGGTTCTGCCACAGCGTCGCGTCGATCTCCTCATGGAGCACGTCCTGCGGGTTGGTGTCGGTGCTTGAGCGGCGCTCCTCGATGACCACGTCGCGCTCGGTCTTGACGACATCGTCGGTCAGGATGAGGTTTCGCATTCGGTCGGCCTCGAAGCTCATCATCAGCTCGAGCGCCGACGGCGCCACTGTCTGATAGAAGGCGGTGTAGTCGGAGGAGGTGAAGGCATTTTGCGAGCCGCCGATCTCGAACACTGCGCGGTCGAATTCGCCGGCCGCATGGTTGGTCGTCGCCTTGAACATCAGATGCTCGAAAAAATGGGCAATGCCGGATTTGCCCGGCGGCTCGTCGGCGCTGCCGATCTTGTACCACACCATGTGGGTGACGATCGGCGCCCGGTGGTTGGGAATGACGACCACCTCCATGCCGTTGTCGAGCACGAAATCCCTCGCCTTGCCGTCCTCCCATGCGACGGGGATCGGAGCCGTCCCCGCGCCGACCAACTCGGACGCAACGGACGTCCTGCGAAGCCCATGAGTGCGGGGCTTGCTTGGTAGTTCTGATAGGGAGAGTGGGGTTATGGGCTGCGTTCCTGGCAAAGTGATCTGTTCCTCATTTTGAAGGATCTATGTCTCCCGAACGCCTATTGGGAGAAAGTGGATCGGCACGCGACGCCGAGCCACATGAGCCGTCAGCGTGTTGCTGGGCCTGACGCGAGCCTCATCTTTGGATGCGTCCGGGAAACTTTCGGCATGGTGAGGCCATGGGAAGTCTGCTCGTTATCCATTGGGTGTTTGCGGATACCTGAGCATGCCCCGTGCCAAGTAAGAAAGCCCCGATTCGCAAGGTTTGATCCAACCTTGATACTTGCGATATCCGACATTGTCGGGCATCCGACAGAAAGCGCCTTTCGCCGGCGCGCCGGCTATGACGCTCGCCTCCTCCGGCGTGACGACGATCCTTTGGCGGGCGCCGCGCACACCGATCTGCCCGCCTATCAGCACCGCGACATCGAAGGACAGCGCGATCGTGACTGGATGGGTCTTACGCAAACATGCAGCAGTGCCACCGCGATCAGGACTTCATCCGCCCCACAAAGACCCGAGCGCGAGGGACGACGTGTAAGGCAACATGTCATCCTCGATAATGATGCCGCGCATAAAGAGGTAAGGTCCCTCGTCGTACCGGCGAGCCCCTTCGCTGGGTCTCGCGAGGGTCTGGTTTGCGAACGTCGACCGACAGCATCACGGCATGGGCGGCCCCATCGGTAGGCAAGCATTGACCGTGCCATCAGCGTTGAGGCAGCGCAGAGCCCAATTTCCCGGTGCCAGCCGGTACGTTGGAGCTTCAACTGTGGCCAGCCAAGCGGGCCGAGGCCGTGAAACTCCTGATACCCTGGACCGTCCGGATTGCAACGCACGACGCCTCGGTCTCGCGCCAACGTCCATTGACGCTCAGCGAAGCATCATGCGGACGAGCTGGGAAAGCTTGGCCGGGCCGGCGCCTTCCCAGGCGCATGGGACGCGCGACGACCCATGTGGACCTTGGATTTCACTACGCACTTACGCTGCTTTGGCCTTGTCAGCAGCCTGAGCATAAAGCGTGCTCAGCTTTCAGGGCGAGCCTCTTTCATGTTGATAGCATCTGTCGTCATTCAGGATCGCCCCATTTTCGCATGCCGCTTGCAGCTTTCAGACTGTTGTCAGCCAGGGCCGCCATAAAGGGTCTCGTTTAACGCATTCGGGAGGCTTCATGACTCGACCACATTAATTTCGGGCGGTTCGCCGGCGCTCCGAATGGCACTTAACACCAGATCCTCTCCAAACCCGTGATGATCCAAGAGGAAAACGAAAAATCCCTAAATCAGAAAAAAGCACCGATACGGTCGGCTCCAGGCTGATGAAATTGCGGTCTCACTGGCCACGCACGATACTTGCGATGGCGATGGCCATTGCAAAGGCCGGTCAAGCACCCAAGACGCTGACAAGCACGCCTCCGACCAAAGCTCGATCGTTGGCAGCCTTTCTAGCCGTATACTTGGGGCATTTTGGGACGGCGATCCGGACGCCGATTAAAACCTGCCGGTCGTCTAAATGGAATGGTTGGTCCGGGTCCTTACTGGACCTGCGCCAACCCGATCGGGCCGGCGCACAGGGGCACCCAGACAATTGGACACGTCGCCTTTGCGCGGCGGCTTGCACTTTCTCGGATGGCCTTTTTTCTCCCCGGGCGAAATCGAGCGAGCGGTGAGGCGGAGCCTTCGATTTTGCCGATCATGTCGTGTCGCTTCGATCGAACTGCTCAGACGATGATAGCGGCATTGATTGCCGCGGCCGAAATGCGTTGTGTGAAGTACGATTTCTACGCCGTATACATACTGCCGTACAGTTCGCCCTGTCAGCAGCCTTGCCAGCAATCCGCCCTGTGTCCAACTGTCGTCGAATTCACCGGTGTCATTGAGGAATTCGTATGATCGCCTCGAAACCATCATTGCGACCGCGGGCGGGCGACGCAAGCTCTAGACTGCCACCGATCCGCTGGATAACCATGTTAGCGATATGTAGACCAAGGCCTGAGCCCGCAGCAGGAGTAGCACCACGACTAAATCGCTTTGTAAGCCCTTCGAGGTCGGGGAGGGGCACCACCGGTCCGGCGTTTGCAATAGCGATGGTTCCATCAGTTTGGACGGAAACTGTTGTCGGAACAGTGGGCAGTCCATGTATCAGCGCATTCTCGATCAGGTTACGAAGGAGGATCCCAAACGCATCGACATCCACTTTGCGCATCAAAGTGGTGCAGCCGTCGACGTTAAGATGCAGGCGTCCGGCATATTGCGGCTTTTTCCTCAGGTCGTCGATTTCCAGCCGAACCGATCGGACAAGATCGATCGCGTGATCCGCCATGCCAACCCCCGATTCGGCTTGAGCGAGCTGAAGCACTTTTTCGACAAGGCGGCCAAGGCTCGACAGCGCTTGCTCGATGCCGCGCGCACGCATTTTGGCCGACCCATTGGGAAGCTCGGCCACTAATCTCTGCATCTGAGCGATTGAACCTGCGATCGGCGTGCGCAGTTCATGCGCACTGTTTGCGGCGAACTCGCGTTCGGCCTCGAGAGCCGCCCGCAGACGATCGAGAAGCCGATTGACGGATGCCGCGATTGGAGCCAACTCTGCCGGGAAATCGCCCAAGTCCATTGGTGACAGATTGCCGCCGTCGCGCGATCCGATCTGCTGTCGCAGTACCTCGATTGGCCGCAGCGAGCGCCGGATCACGATCCACCAAACAGCTAAGCTAAAGGGCAGGAGCACGAGTGTCGGAAGGAAGACAAAAAGTGCGCCCTTCGCGATTGTGGTACGGCGGCCATCAAGCGGTTCGGCCAACTGATGATACACGCCGTCTTGGATCTCCTCTGTGTAGACGCGGTAATCAGCGTTTCCCCAAAAGCCGTTACTCAGGGGAGCATCAGGGAAGGGCTGCTGACCCTCTTCCGGTTCAGAAATAAGCACTACCCCGTACTTATTAATAACCTGCTCACGATAGGTCCAGTACTTTTTATAAGTTGGCAAGTGGTTATTGTATTGATCAACGTGTTTTCCATTCAAGACCTTGATCAGCTCTGGTTGTCTGTACTTTGCGTTCGCCTGGAGCAAGTCATCCGAACTTTCGTTTACATTATTGCAAAAAATGAACGCAGCAATGGTTGGGGCGGCGATCCAAACCAGGAGCGTTGCCCCGCCTAACCACGATATCAGCTTTCTCGTCATGCTGTTCGAGTTCGTCATGTGACCACGAGCCTGTATCCGGAGCCACGCACGGTTGCTATTCTATCCCCGCCGATCTTCTTGCGGAGCCGGCTGACATAAACCTCCACTGTGTTGCTCTCGAACTCCGAATTGAATGAATAAAGCGCGTGCTCGATCCTCCCCTTTGAAACGACCGAACCGGGCCGGCGTAGAAGGCAGTCGAGCACCGCCCATTCGCGTCCAGACAGGTGGACCTCCTGCCCGTCGCGGAAGAGGCGTCGCTCGGCTGCCTGTATGGAAAGCGTCCCAACCGAAAATTGCGGCTCCGGAAAATGCCCTTGGCGACGTGCCACTGCACGGATGCGTGCCGAGAGTTCCCCCAGATCGAACGGCTTGACCAAATAGTCGTCGGCGCCAGCGTTGAGCCCCTCGATGCGATGCGAAATCCGATCGCGGGCTGTCAGAATGATGACCGGCGTTGTATCAAGCCCCTTGATCAGCTCCCGCAGATAGTCGATGCCATTGCCGTCCGGCAGGTGAACGTCGAGCAAAATAACGTCGTAGCCGGCCACAGCTGCATGACCGCGCGCTCCGGACAGGCCCTCGGCCCAGTCGACCGCGTGGCCACCAGCCACCAAATGATCGTGCACAGCACTTCTAAGGTCGTCGTCGTCTTCAATGAGCAGTATTCGCATCAGGCTGCCGAGCTCCGGTATGAGGGCAAGGCTCCTGCCTTATTGATCGAAGCTGACAGTAGGCTGAACCGGCGCCAGCGAATATCTGGGGGCTTCAGGCTGCTGTCAGCTACAATTGCAAGAAAGGGGTCGTTAACAAAGCCAAACGAAGAGGCCTTATGAAACCCCTCCTGATCTCGGCACTTTTGCTCAATGTGACCACCGGCGGCTGTACACTGGTTGGCGGGCAATTCGACGTGGCGGTCAACGAATGGCAGCCGCGCCACGCGTCAATGTCCAGGCTTGAAACTGACAGGTGTCTTAAATACGAGGGCACCGTAGCGGGTGCCTCCAGTTATCGAACAGTGCCTAGCAGGTCAGAAGTGCACTTTGACCATAGGGGTCGTCCGTATTTTCGGCGCTCGCGAACAGAGTCGACGGTCAATCGATGCGCCACTGCCAGAGTCTGGAACGGTCAAGTGTTTGTTATCCCCCGTCCGGGCCATATTCTCTGCCGAGGACCAAGAAGGCCCTATTTTCGGTGCCCACGAACAGAGCCAACGGTCAATCGATGCGCCACTGCCAGGGTCTGGAACGGTCAAGTGTTTGTGATCCCCTGTCCCGGCCGTGTTCTCTGCCGAACTCGCCCTTGTAGTCGGCACACCAAAGATCGTTAGGGCGACAGCCGTTTGAAAGTGGTGTCCCCGTCGCCCTGTTGCGCCTGCGCTTGCGGCGCTCGACCATGCCGTGGCGGTCGAGCACGGCATGCACGGTCGAGATCGCGGGCCGGTGCACATCCGGATACAGCCGGGCCAGCCGCTCGCGTATCTTCGGCGCACCCCATGTCGGCTTGTCTTGCTTGAGGCGCACAATCAGCTTCTCGATTTGAAACGGAAGCTGATTGGCGTGGCGATAGGGCCGCCGCGATCGGTCCGTCAGCCCCTCCAGGCCGCTGTCGTTGTAGCGCGTGAGGATCTTGTAGCCGGTCTTGCGCGAGATATCGAACTCCCGGCAAAGCACCGCCATCTTCTCGCCGTCCAGCAGCCGGGCGACGAACTTCAGCCGCTCTTCCATGACGTTACACTCCTTCCAAGGCACCTTGCTCTCCTTGCAAAGGGCCGAAAGTGTAACCCATCTATCCGGAATGAACTGTCACCCATCTCTCGGGAAGGGCAGTCATGGCCAAGGCAACTGGAAGCCGAATTTTCTTTTAGAGTATGAATCAGCGCCGTCTGCCGAAAAGCGCGTCCACGATCTTCCCTTTTGAAACGACCGTGCAGGGCTGGGGCAGACGGTAGTCGAGCACCGCCCATCCGCGTCAAGTCAGGTAGACCTCCTGCCCGTCGCGGAAGAGGCGTCGCTCGGCTGCCTGTATGGAAAGCGTCCCAACCGAAAATTGCGGCTCCGGAAAATGCCCATGGCGACGTGCCACTGCATGGATACGCGCTGAGAGTTCCCCCAGATCGAACGGCTTGACCAAATAGTCGTCGGCTCCAGCGTTGAAGCCCTCGATGCGATGCGAAATCCGATCGCAGGCTGTCAGAATGATGACCGGTGCCGATTCAAGTTCCTTGATCAGCTCCCGCAGATAGTCGATCCCATTGCCGTCCGGCAGGTGAACGTCGAGCAAAATAAGGTCGTAGCCGACCACAGCTCCATAATCGCGCGCTTCGGACAGGTTCTTGGCCCAGTCGACCGCGTGGCCACCAGCCACCAAATGATCGTGCATAGCACTTCCAAGGTCCTTATCGTCTTCAGTGAGCAGTATTCGCATCATGCTGCCGAGCTCCGGTATGAGGGCAAGGCTCCCATCTTATTGGTCGAAGCTGACAATAGGCTGAACCGGCGGCAGCGAATTATTTGGGGAGCTTTCAGGCTGCTGTCAGCTACAACTTGCAAGAAAGGGGTCGTTAACAAAGCCAAACGAAGAGCCCCTATGAAACCCGTCCTGACCTCGGCACTTTTGCTCAATGTGACCCCCGGCGGCTGCATCAGCAAATTGATTTGGGAAACAGGCGCGCCGGTTCTAACGACCGACGCAGGCCGAGGTCTGGAACAGCTGGACCAGCGAACGGCGTCTTCGGTTTTTCAGGCAACAGCCACATGGAAGAATATGATTGGCTCGACCATGCGCCGAGCTTTGTCGAACGGATTGGTCGCGGGCGCACCACCACAGATTATGGCAGGTTTACGCCCTGGCCTTGACACCCGGGGTGATCGTCACCGGCGGAGCCGCGGCGTACTGATCGGATATCCAACGTCGCTGAGTCTCTCGTCGGTGCAGTGGATCTCTCGGCTTAGCCATCATGCAAAAAACGACGGTTCCGCGACACCACTTTTCAGGTCCGTGACACAGGCTTTGTGAGCCGATCTGTTGTTCTTACCCCAGGCTAATGGCTGAACAGCTCTGCCGCCGGCTCGATGCGCCAGATGGCGCGATGTTTTGAACCCTTTCACGAGGCGACGGCAGCAGCCGACCGGCTCTCCTATCGCGGCTCCCGCGATCCACACACCCAACAAGGGAATCTACCATGGTAATGAAGGCACCGGTTGCCGACGCTAGGAATGGGTCGGTAGTAGATCGGCTGGTCGGCATCGACCTCGCTCGGGGCCTGGCTGTCTTCGGGATGTATGCCGCCCATCTCGGTCCCGACCCCGGCGAAGGAGGACTAGTCGGGTTTCTGATGGAACTAACCCATGGGCGGCCGTCGGCCCTGTTTGCCGTATTGGCCGGTTTTTCAATCCTCCTGATTACAGGTCGCAAGGCGCCGAAGTCGGGGATAGCCGGTAGACAGGCCATCGCCAGAGTCGCAATTCGTGCCCTTGTTTTGCTCGCGCTTGGCTCAATCCTGGGCTGCCTCGGTACCCAGGTCGAAGTCATCCTAGAATACTACGGAATTTGCTTCTTGTTGGTATTGCCGCTCCATCGGCTCAGCGCATATCAGCTGGGCTTGATCGCTGCCGCTACGGCATTAGTTCTCCCGCAAGTCCGTTCCTCCCTTCTGTCGGTTGCCCCCAACCTCCTCGACCCGGTCTTCAACCTCATGGTCAACGGCTACTATCCCGCGGTGACCTGGGTTCCTTTCCTCATTGCTGGCATGGCCATCGCGCGCCTTAATCTTAATACGCTAGCAGCGCATTGGCGCCTTGGTCTGGCGGGGGTCGGGCTGGCCGTGTTGGGCCATGGGGGATCCTTGCTCGCGCTGAGTTCCCGCGCTTTGACTGAAACCTCCTTGTGGTGGTCTGACGTTGACGGCGCTTTTGAGCCTTCCAAGTCGTCATTTATAGTCAAGTCGTCATGGATAGCCGCACCTCATAGCGAAACGACGCTTTCGATCGTGGGCAGCACCGGTTGCGCAATGATCATCTTGGCGGCTTGCATGCTCGCTGTGGATGCGCTCCCGCGTCTGCGAAAGCTGGTCTGGCCAATAATCGCAGTCGGCTCGATGTCTTTGACGGCCTATGTGCTGCACATTGCGGGAATAGCCTATCTTATGAAGATAAACATTTTCAAAGACGAGAGCCTGTCCACGCTCTTTGGCTTCGTTGTGGTTATCAGCACTTTTGCGGTGCTTTGGCTGCGCGTCTTCCAGCGAGGACCGATGGAAGTACTGATGGGTAGGGTCGCAGATCTCGCGCGTCACATCCGCTGAGCACCGCCGCGCCCCGGCCTCCCGATCACATTACGGACAAGGTGGGGCTTTGTCCAAAGCTTGTTCGCGGCAGGGGAGGGTACTTCCTCCCACCCTGCCGCCTTGTTGATGGAAGCTAAAACGGTCGCGCAGGCGCTAGAGTTGCATCGGCATAATCAGCTTAAACTCGCGAAGTTAAACCCGCGGTTGGTCTATCTCGGCCCGCCTCACCTGAAAGGCTAAGGTATCCGTTTCGGTCAAGGGTTTTAGGGGCCATTTTCGCTGCGCCTTGAGGAGAGCGTTTGCTAGGATGAGGAGCTTTCGCAACAAGATGATGACCTTTGCGGGTTTGCCTGCCGCCTTTAGCGCCTGGTATTTTGCCTTGAGGTCGGGGTTGAAGCGCAGGGCGAAGGCCGGGCATGTAGAGGGCCTGGCGAACATTGGCCCGGCCGCCCCGGATGAAGGCGCGGCCGCTCCATTTTGCCGAGGCCGGCGAGGCTTGCGGCCTTTGGTTCCGAGTTCCGGCATGTCGATGGTGAGTGTGCAGGCGGTGGCATCCGATGCGCCATATGCTGGTCAGGATTTCGCGGCGCTGGACAGCGTCGGGATCGGCTTTCATGAGGGTAAGCATCGTCTGATCGATATCGCTGAGTTCACGTGGATCTGCTTCCAGCCACTCGTTGTTGTGGCGCCTGAGCAAGGCAAGCGGTCAAGGTCTGGCTCTGGTGCTGGCTGCGGTGCGATCCCCGCACGGGCCAGGTGCCGATCGTGTCGACGATCCACCTCGCCGCAACCAGAGAGCTGCTACTCTCTTCCGCTGTTCATTCTGGCCTCTTCGCAATGAATGTCATAAAATCACCTGTCGCAATTAATGGTTTTTGATTTGGCTCCAACAGCTGGCAGATATCGCCTAGAGTTCCGCAGAGAGCGTCGAAAGTTTTGGCCGCCTTCTTCCGCAGCCGCGCCTTGAGTTTTGAGCAGACCTGTCTTGATCGGGTTGAGATCGGGCGAGCATGGCGGCAGGATCAGGAGCCAGTGCCCCTTTGGCCAACCAGTGGGCGGCGCGTACCTTGCCGACAATCTGGGGTTCCGAACCCGACAGTTGGTTTTCAACCCGACAGTGGCCCGCCTCAGAGCAGGCTACCGCCCTTCGGAGCAGGCAGAAGCTAATCGAGGTTCGCGGGTTCCGGTTTGAATGTGCAGGTCGCTGCGCGCCTGATCTTTCGGTCTGGCGGCACATGACAAAAACCCTCATTTTGGCCGACGATACCCGGTCAGGAGCGGGTATCGCAGTCGAGAAGCGACCCGAGCACGTCCACAAGATGGGCCGAGTTTGCAAGGTGTGTCATTGTTTCTGTCAACGTTCGAGCGACAGCGCACGACGAAACGTCTGGCATACGCCTCGTCTGGCACGCGCCTCGCATATGTTGCAGTTGCTGCTGGAGATCAGGCGATCGAGTGGGCCTTGCAATTTTCCGATTTTGCTGCGCCTAAAGTCTCGTGTACAAATCAGGCTGGCGTGAATGGCCTGCCTAAGTTGCGACTTATTACAAAGGAATGGATATGGCGACTGGAACGGTGAAGTGGTTCAACAGCACGAAGGGTTTTGGTTTTATTCAGCCTGACAACGGCGGTCAGGATGTCTTTGTCCACATTTCCGCTGTTGAACGAGCGGGCCTGTCGACCCTTAATGAGGGCCAGAAGATCAACTACGAGGTGGAACAGGATCGCCGCACGGGAAAGTCCTCTGCAGGCAGCCTCAGCAAGGCTGGCTAACGGTCCGGGAAAGCCTTGGCAAGGTTCGTCATCGCCGGAACGCATTGACGGCTCGAAACCCGGGCCGGAGCATGCAAGTTAATGCCGCGGCAGGGATTGCTGGAGCCATCATGAATTACTCTGGAAATGAGGCTCTTGGACGGGAAAGGCGGGGCTCATCCCCGCCCTTTGATTCCGCGCAGATTGGGCCTACGGCTGCTGCGCGTCCGAACGACTGTTGATACGGATTTAGGCTGCGACCTTCTTGCGGGTCCGTTTCGCCGGCGCCGTGGCTGGGGCTTCCGGCTCTTTCGGTTTGCGGCCGAGTCCCATGGTCTTGGCCAAGGCGGAGCGCGCAGCGGCGTAATTCGGCGCCACCATGGGATAATCCGACGGCAGACCCCATTTGGCGCGATATTCGTCTGGGGTCAGACCATAGTGCGTCGCCAGATGGCGCTTTAGCGATTTGAATTTCTTGCCGTCTTCAAGGCTAATGATGTAGTCCGGTTCGATCGACTTTTTGATCGGGACAGCAGGTTTTTTTACAGGCACAGGCTCTTCTGCCGGTATGAGTCCAGCCGTGCCGTTTAGAGCCCCGTGCACTTGGGCGATCAGGGCAGGAAGCTCCCCCGCCGGGACGGGGTTGTTGGAGACGTAGGCTGATACAACATCGGCAGTGAGCTCGATGAGGATGTCGGTCTTGTGGGGTTCTTCTGTCATAAACTTCTCCGGGCAGCTTGAAACACAGTTGGGCGAAGTGTCGCTACATAGTGGCGGTTGCCGCTGAAAGCAAATGGATCGACGGGTGCGCTGCTCCTCCACCATTGAAGTCTCGGCGACGCATCCCGTCATCGTCCATCGCTAAAGGCAGCGTATTGAATTATGGGAGCGGTCGCGCCCGCCCCACCATAGCGATACAGCAAGACAATCAAAAAAGCCGGTCTTTGCTTGGCCCCAAATCTTTTCTCCTTTCGTGAACGCTGAGCTGCCAAGCTGCTACAGTTCACCTCGCGGGGCAACCGTGCACAACACAGGAGTCGCCCGAGCGATACATTCTTCACTTGCCGCTTATCAGCGCTGGTGATTGCACTTTGCAGCCTGCATCCGGACCCGCAGCGCTCACGCTGTTGGTTTTGCGCCTGCAGGCGTCGGAAGTCGGATCGCCGCAGCTAATTTCCTCAGGCGGACGAATTCAACAAATCGATTGTTTGGATCGAAGGCATCCACACCATCGATGCCTCTAGAATAGGATCCAGCTACAATCACCGTGCTGTAATGGCAGGGACGGCCAGCACAAGCGCGACACGATCCGGCGGGTCCATCGCTGCGTTACGTATTCATGGCTACTGCATCGGGCGCCCGGTCGACCGCCTTAAGCCAGGTCGCCGCATTGCGAGACGGTGACCGGCGAGGGAGAGGGCGCTCTGGCAACGAAGCGAGGCGGGTGGCCTTGCGGGTGGCCGCGTGATGTCATCCGGCTCTCCTGCCGATCTCTGCCGGCCAGATCTGGAGCAACTGTTTTGCATAGATATGGCTCTCTTCAGGGGGCCATCTATGATGGGAGCCGAGCGCGTGTTCGAGCCGGGGAACAGGCTGCGCATGCACTGTGCCCACCTATTGCGATCGTGCTAACCTTGGTTGTTCGGACTTGCCGTTAAAGGCAAGCGACAGATTGAAGTTATGCTGCACCATCTGATTGCCTGGCTCGTTTTCGAGAGCTCGCCGATACAGGGCCTGTGCCGCGTCATGCCGCCCCTCAATGTCCAAAATCACGCCCTTCGCATTCAATGCACGTACGTTTCCTGGGGCTGCAACCAAGACGCTGTCGAGCACCTCAACCGCTTCGTGCGGGCGCTTCTGGCCCACCAAGGCATTTGTAAGTCGTATCGCCGCATCAACATTGTCCGGGTGCTGCTTCACCTCATCCCGCAAAGCCCGCTCTTGAACATCCTGACCAACTTCGCGCAAAATGCGTTCGCGCATAGCCGGATCGATTTGATCGGCGCTGAGCAACTCGGGGGAAGATGTCTCCTGCACGGAAAGAGCCGGCTTTTGCCAGCTGGCGCAACCGCCCAAAGGCAGAATGGCGAGTACGGCAAAAAGAAGTGAGTTCCGGCGCAGAAACATAGGCGATGGAGAAACTGTATTACTATTCATGTTATCTCTCAGTTATCGGGGAGGCGCGTGGCGTTCAGTTAGGAAAGGTGGGACTACTCTAACAATCCGCTGTTCGATCCGTGCGGGAGTGTGACGGATCCTGCGGGGCGAATTGTAAAGTCGGAGGCGAGGTCTTGATAAGACAGCACGGCGAGATCAACCCCGTTTCGCGTCAGAAAGCCGCGGACGAAACGTCGGACATCCATTGACGTCAACAGAATAGGGCGGGTTTGACCCGGTTCTGCGTTCGAAAGGACCTGACGTATCTGTGATAGCATCGCTTCGCTTTGCCGATCCTCCAGTGCGAGATAGGGGCCTGCATCCGAATCTCGAACCGCGCCACGCATCACATCCTCGCTCTCGCGCTCGACGACCAAGGCGGACACGATGCCCTCCGTGTTGGCATGGCGGTGGCAGATCTGTCGCTTCAAACCAGAACGGACATATTCCGTCAGCAGGGCAACGTTTTGCTCACGCTCGCTCCATTCGGCCAATGCCTCCAACACGAGACGGGTGTGGCGGATTGGGATACCTTCCTCCAGGAGGCGGCGCAGAACATCGGCAATCCGAGGAATCGGCGTCGTGCGTAGCACCTCTTTCACAAGCTCAGAATATTCCTGCTCCATTCGGCCCAGGAAATGTCGGGTCTCTTGGATGCCCACCAATCGCGGTGCGTAGCGGGTCAACGCTGCATGGGCGCGCAAGGCGAGGAGTTCGCCGGGAGCCCTATGCTCCGTGCCGGCGCCCGTAAGGGCCTTTGCAGGGGTATGTTCAACCGGGAGTCTGTCCGTTTTCGGCTCACGTCTAAGGGGGACACCGCTCGAGTCGACGTGCGCTACATCGGCTCGGAGCGTCATCTGGTTTGGATCTAAGGCGTCCTGTTCGACTGGCACGCCCTCGACATCAATCCGGAATTGCGATGCAGGCAGCTGCTCGTCAACCAAGACAGGGATGCGAGGAACGATAATGCCCAGATCGGCTGTGACCAGGAGCGAAACGCGCCCAATATGTTTTTGCAATTCGGCTTGATCGACCGCCTGCATAAGATCTGGCGCTAGAAAAAATGCGATCGGGAATTCCTTCGCAGGCGCGGCTTGCTTAGGCTCCGCTGCAGTTCCACCTTTCGCATCGGCAGTGCCGGCGCCCAGCACATCAGCCTTGACAATGCTTACCGCAGCGAACACTGCGGCCAGCATCAGAAAGACGGGGAGGGGAAACCCAGGAACGAACCCCATTACAACCAGGACGCCGGCCGCCAGTCGCAAGGCTCGAGTGCTGGCCGTGAGCTGACTGACCATTTCGGTACCGAGGTTGATCCTCGCCGTCCCAGTCACACGGGTGACGATGGTCGCCGCAGTAATGGAGAGCAGAAGGGCCGGAATCTGCGATATCAATGCATCGCCTATCGTCAGCAGAGTATAGTGATGCAGTACCTCGCCGAAGGACATGCCCTTGGAGAGCAGGCCGATCGAAATTCCACCCAGCATGTTGATGCAGATAACCACCAGCCCGGCGATGGAATCGCCCTTCACAAATTTCATCGCGCCGTCCATCGCGCCATAGAGTTGGCTTTCCTTCTCCAATTCGGCGCGCCGCCGGCGGGATTCGTTGGCATCGATGTGGCCGTTGCGTAGCTCTGCGTCGACCGCCATTTGCTTGCCCGGCAGAGCATCCAGCGTGAAACGCGCCGCCACTTCTGCCACCCGTTCGGCACCCTTCGCGAGGACCATGAATTGCACCATGGTGACGACCAGAAATATGACGAAACCCACCACGATATTGCCTGAAATGACGAAATCGCCAAAAGTATGAATAATGCTGCCGGCCTCCCCCTCGGCCAGGATCAGTCGCGTCGTTGCGACCGTGAGCGCGAGACGGAATACAGTGGAAATCAAAATAACGCCGGGCAAAGAGGAAAAATCAAGTGGAGTACTGACATACAGGGCAACCATCATCAGCAGTATGGCCAACCCCATATTGAATCCTATCAGGGCGTCGACCACCACGACCGGGATAGGCATGACCATCATCGCGACAGCCAGAAGCAGCATCAACGCAACCATTAAATCCGGGCTGGCCGGCGCACGCTTGATGAAGTCACGCAGGACGTTGGCCATCGAGACACCTTTGCAATCGGTTGAGACTTACTCTGCTGTTACGCCATGAAACGTGGCTTTCGAACTCCGAAGGCGCCTCAGCCTTGGCCAGCGCGTGACCCTGCATGAGAGCCACAAGCAGGCGCGAAATGGCTGGGCAGCAAATGTTTCCAACGCAGCCAGCTTGTCAGCACCGAGCGCGACAGGATGTTTGGCTGGCCATAGAGTGCTGCTTGATGGGGCCTGCGAGCTTTCAATATTGGAGAGCAGCAATGCGGCCATTCCTGCTCAGCAGCACACGGCTGTCCTCAATACGATCGACCACCCATCCATCAGCCAAAATGGCGCCGACAAAATACTTCTCGCTGTCGATGACAATATATGGTTGGACCCCATGCCACACAGCTTCGACCGCGATTGCGGATGGCGCCTTCTCCTCTTTGATGAGCACTCCGTTCACCAGTGTTAGAGTACCCTTGGTGCGACGATCGAACGATTGCTGAAGCTTCTGCCAGCTGATGACCGATTCAGACGTGACGGTGCCTTCGGCGGTCACAACACCCTTTGCCGACCCAATCTTGACGTCGAGAAGACCCGCTCGATCGACTTCCTCCTGCAGCTCTTGGGCCGCTGCCTCCGTAAGTTCATTGTCAGCGCGGTGACTGATCGTTCTGGACGCGACTTCAGCCCGAAGTGAATTGGGGCTCGATCCACTTGCATCGCCAAGATAGGAGATCGTGCCTGAAAGCGCGCCGATCCCGAGTGAGCTGATTATGACCATGGCGAGCACACCGATCGGTAGGCGCGGTATGCCGGTCGAACCAGGCGGCTCTGCATCCTGCACGGACAAAGCAATGGACATCTCGCCTACGAGCAGGACGACAGGAAGGGGCACAACAACGGACTGGCCTGCGGCGATATTCCGGTTGCCCTCGATACTGAGTCCGGGTGCAAGCGCCTCGAGTTCGATCGACTTGCCAAGAAGAGTTACACGAAGATGATGCGGTGCCAGTCCTTGCTCGACAAAGACCAAATCGGCATCGAAGCCGCTGCCGATTAAACACGTTTGAAGATCCGTCTTGCCGGTCAGTCCGCAATAGAGCCCCGAAAGCACTTCGAAACGGAGGGAAACGGCGTCATCCACAGAGCATCTCTCAAACAGGATAGAAGCCGCATGGCAATTGCCATGCGGCTCATTTCGGGACTACGTCGCGTCAATAAGGAGACGCGCTAGGGGCAGTCTAAAAGCCGCTTCCGACATTACGAAACGCGTTCGTCGGCGGCCTTCTTGATGGTCTGGAGATTGGTCGTTAGAGTGCGCAACTGGACACTCCTTTTCGTCGCCTCCAAGCTAACATTGGTTAGTTCCTGCACTTGCGCCTGAAAAGCAGTAGCATCAGCTCCGCTTGTATTGCCGGGAGTGCCACTGTTAGTTTTATCGGTATTGCCGGCGCTACTGGTATTGGTATTGCCTGATTTTTTATTATTATCAACTGCAGCCATGATCATTCCTTTTTCTGTTGGAGTTGTGCCGTCAATAACGGCCTGTATGACCTCACGCCGGATTTTCCCGCGTCAGGCATCTTCTGTGTCATCCAAAGCTTCATCGGCCTCAGCCATCGCATCGTTCGCGAATTGGAACGCGAACGATCGCAGGATACTTTGGAAGGCTTCACTTTGTGCTGCAGACTGTGAGTTGTCTTGAAGTTGATCATTTGAAACGGTCCGGTTATCCGCCCGATCGTTCCCGCCAGCTGGCTTGCCATCATTCCCACCAGCTGGCTTGCCATCATTGCCACCAGCCGGCTTGCCATCACCAGAATGCTCGGATTTCGAATCCCCATGGCCCTTTCGGATCAAGGAAGTCCCGAGGTTGCCAACTCCACTCCCAATTGCTGCTATCATCAGGTACTCCGGCATTTGCCATTGGCGGCGACGTGTTAAAGGTTAACCTCGATCAAGCTAAGGGCGGGAGCTTTCGAGAACCTGACGGCTTTTGACAAAAACCGGCCAGCGCAAAAACGTATGCTCTGCAGGATGTTGCTCTCGCATCGAACAGTCGACCACGATCTCGGCTGTTCGGCCAATCCCGCCGTCCACGCATGCCGCGACCGAATGGCAGCCGCAGCAGCTCGTTTGAATCCTCGATGCTGTGGTGTCGAACAGGAGACACGGTCCACGTGCTGCATGACCGCAATGACCGTATTCTTGCTGGCTCCACGGGCGCACGCAACGAGCAGGAACTCGGTCTTTGCATCACCATTCTCTCGCCTGCACATCACGGCCCGGCGCGGTGAGCTCATTGGCTTCGAGAAGGTCGGCGACCGTACGAACATGGGATGGTCTGCCGGCTTTGGGAGGCCGGTGCGGATCCTCTTCTCACCATATCGAAAGCTTGAAGCGGTCGGATTTTCTTGCCCTGTTCGTGAGAACTCCCATCGTCAGCTAATCGTCAGCCAAGCGGTCTATCTAGGCCGGCCGTGCCTGACCTTCGGATCCAAAGGTCCCGTCTCGACACTTTTTGTAACTATAGATCGAAATGGTTTCCCGCGCGATACGCAACGCACACGCTTCTCTGAAGCAAATGTGTGACTTTGTCGGTGGCGAACGAGAGGAGTGACGCCTCAATAAAATCGTCAGGCACGTGTCTAGGAAGGGGAGCTAGCCGAGTTGGTCTGATTTCATTCGCTGTTCCTGGAAATCGGCGGACTGAAGCGCTGATAATCTCAGGACATCGATGGCAACGTTGCGAAAGTCCTGTGAGCTCGGGCCAATCTTGGCCTGCTACTGAGAAGCACTTTGGCGGGAACATTACGCCGTCGCGGGTCTGGCTGACCGTGACGTTAACCGAAAGATGCCGCTGGTCTCGTCAGCCGCCAGCACAATAGCAGCACATTCTCGCCTACTACGGAGACGCAATATGAAGGGCATTGGCCGACCACGGAAATCGCAGGCTGAAACTGGAGCCAGCCGCGCGGGGCGGGCGAGCAGTTCCCTTTCGCAATCAAGTCTTGCTGCGGGAGAAGGTGGACAGTCATTCGATTCCGTTGTGGAGCAGATGCGCTCTGGGGACGCCGATAGGAGGCCCTCCTCCCTTCCAGTTGCGCGCGGTCCAGGCGATGCCCGCGAAAGTCTGCCAGGCGCCTCGATTGGCGAAGATCAAATCCTGAACGCACCGCCACGTGGAGCCGCTGCGCCACCACGCGGAACCGTAGCGCCACGTGGCGCAGCCGCAAGGCGGCGCGGTTCTCCCTCCATGTCTGAGGGCGAAGCCATGGCGCCGGTCGGTAGCCAACTATCAACCGCGCAGGTGGAAGGCACCAGCTCATCGTCAAATCAAGATATCAGTCCGACACAGCTCAGAATGAACAGTCTTGTTCAACAACTGACTGATTGCGAGGCTGCGGCCAGGAAAACCGACGTCCCCGAGGAGGCGGTGGAGCTGATCAGTCGGGTCGTCGATGCAGCCTCAGCAATTCTGGAGTACCGCGCTAGCCTGCCTGCGGCTGAGGCGCAGACAATTATGCCAGACGACAAGGTGCGTAGATGTTGCCAGATCGTGTGCGACGCCGCGAATGAAGTAGACAAACTTGGCCTGTCGACGATCACGAAATTGGACAAAAAGACCAAGAAAGCGGCAGGTATGGTCGATAAACTCTACTCCTACTCCCAGGCGGACCGGCAGGAGCTGTTGATTTTAAATGTGGAGAACCACCATACGGCGGCAATTAAGTGGTGGGAAAAAAAGGCATGGCGCTCCGAACGGCAGCGATCCGCCTGCGCTGCCACCGCTAGCCTATCCAGTGGAACGCCCGTGATGCGGGAAGCCGAGCGGTGCGCACTGCGGCTGCGTGCCGGCTCGGTACTGAGTGTCAGGATCTGGCTGGTCCGTGAGCGGATCGGTCTTGCGCGGGCCAAGATTGAACTGCGGGCGAGCAGGTTCGAGCCAGATTTGAAGGAACTCCTCGTCGGTCGAAATGGAGTGGTGCAGCTGATGGCAAGCGCCGTTCAAGAAGCTCTTCGCGCCCTCTCTTTGGCGAAGGGCATAATGGATGATGGCAAAGCACTCAACGCTCATGATTGCGCGGTTGTAGAAAAAATCATGGAGCGGCTTTCGGATTTTGGATTGGCGTTGCACGAGGTGCATACCAAGCTAAGCCATACCTACCCAGATGCCGGCCTCCCATTGAAACTGTTCGAACGGATCGTGGACGATGCATGGATCACTGCGCACGATGCCATGCACTTGTTGAACCTGCAGTCTCCGCCGTCAGCCATCATGGCGCCACAGGCCCAGGCGGGCGCTGCGATGCCGGCCAGGGCAGGCGCTGCGATACCGGCTGACACTGCTGGTACGGCTGCAGTGTCAGAAGGCACTACAGCGCGAAGGAAAGGGAAGTCAAAGCATAAGTCGGCAGCTCGCGCCGGGACTTCTGCCGCCGGGCAGCCATCAACACCAGTCGCTGCGAACGCCGGCACAGTGCCAGCAGCCAAGGTTCTCGCGCGCTCGGATCAAGTTGCGAGTACACAGGTGAGAGCGCAAGAGGTGGCTGCGAGTTCGTCGGGGGCAGGCTCGACAATCGGGGGCGCCGCGTTGTCAATGGAGGTATTGACGGAGCGGCTCAAACGATTGGACGAACTTTTGCAGTTCGATCTGGCCGGTCAGCAAAGCGTCGTCTCCCAAGTGCGCCAGATGAAGCCTGAGGAGGCCGGTAAGGTCGTGGACGATGTGGCCCAGTACCTGCGAGCCCAGGCCATTGAGATGCAAACCTGTCTCGCCGGGTTGCAGGGGCGTAATGTACGCCTGCTACTCACCTCCACCCAGCTACCCAAAGTGCACGAACGCACAGACCAGCTCAAAGGGTTGCTGAACATGGTGCTGGGACAGGCCAACGCATTGAATGAAGGAAAAGCCGGCATTACGACTGATTGCATGAAGACCTACGCATTTCCGGCGCAAAAATACCTGGAACATTTGTGCAATGCCGACGAATTGATGCCGCCGGAGGCACCGGTCGCGCTGCGTGGCGAGCCAGGAAAGCTGTTTGAGATGAAGCTGCAGCCCAAGATGCTGGTCAATGGTGCGATGCCGAGCCCGATGTGGGTGCACATCCACACGAGTCGCCCCGTCATGGCCAGAAACTTGGAAGGGCTGGCTGATTCCGAATTCACCGCTTGCCACGTTAAATCCAAC
This sequence comes from Mesorhizobium mediterraneum, assembly GCF_002284565.1. GTDB lineage: Bacteria > Pseudomonadota > Alphaproteobacteria > Rhizobiales > Rhizobiaceae > Mesorhizobium > Mesorhizobium mediterraneum. The sequence goes on from NZ_NPKI01000021.1 coordinate 34,010, forward strand.
GAACAGCGCGGCTACAATCGAGAGCGAGAGGAAGCCGATGCTAGGTCCGGTCGCGAGAAGGTCATAATTCATCGCGGCAAACTCACCCCCGCTTTCTGTAAGTCCTTGTTGACCTCGGGGCTTGGCCGCCAACCACGCCATTCGCGTGCCGAGCTCCCGTCGGCGCAGGCTGCATGACAGGGCACGTACTTTGGGGTCTAGGGCAGAATGCGGCCGGCCACGCTGTGAGTCAGCGAGCATTTCTCCTGGCCAAACCGCGAATGCCGCTGCGCGAGTTGCGGTCCGGCGATTGGAGTCGATCGGCTACCGTCAGGGCCGATTTGCGATGTCGCGTTACCTGCTGTTGACGTGGCGGCGTATCTTGCCTCCCATCCAACTTATCGCCGAGATCGCGCCGCCAAGATCGAGGCGGAAGGTCTTCCTGCGAGCGCGGAGCAGGCATAGCCGATCCGATCGGGATCGGCGCATCGCAACGACCCAACGGTGTGGTGGAGAAAATTGGATTCGGGAGAGCTCGTATCCAAGAGGCGGAGTTCCGGCCCGAATACAATCCGCTCGCAAGCACCCACGATGCGCATCCGCAGTTTATTGTCTGGGAGATGGGCTGGATTGCTCGGCGGCGCTGGCGCTAAGGCGGGGCTGTCGCCGGACAATTAGCATTCACTGCCAACAGCCTTGCAACCGTCACCAGTTGCAAGGCTCGGCGGCGGGTCGACAAATCACATGAAATCGTCGTCGGACCCGCTATCGCTGCTGTCGCTGTCCTCGGTTTTGTGGAGATAGAGTGGAGGTTTGCCTGCACGCTGCCACTCACCGGCACTGTTCTTCGTCCATTTGTCGGGATGCTGCGTAGGGTCAAGCACCAGGTCGCCATGATCCACTTCAACAAACCCCATCGTCTGCGCGCGCGCTTGTGCTTCCGGATTAGCCGCACGCCAATTCAGCAACGGTCGGTCGCCGTCTATCCGAAGTTGATGCTCCAGCAGAATATCGCCCGCATTTTCGACGAGCGGATGGGCGACTTGAAGATCCACTATGGAAGTGACCTCAGTTCGACCAGGAAATTGTTCCCGCCAACTTTCCGATTCGAACTCGTTCATGCTGAATCCGCCTTCCATTCTCAGCAGTCCGGCACTCCGGTCTCCCAATTGGTAACTGAAATATCGCGCGTGCTCCGTATCTCGACGGATGCCATATTGCTGAGCAACGTCCGCGGTGCGCCTGGCTCGTGACGATACGAACTCCGAATACTCTTGAGGATTGTCGGCGATGTGCGTGATTTCATCACCATGAAATTGCCTCACCTGTCTCCTGAAGGAAGTCCTGTTGATCTCCACCACAGGAGGTCGGGAATTGAGGGAGTATGCTTGGGGAGCCGCCGATGATGAGGCGCCGCTACCTTCCGATCCGGATAAGTGCATTCGGGCAAATGTGTCCGCGAACCCTTCGCTTCCTGCATCCGATTGCTCGCCGGCATTGTGCGCGCGGTAACTATCGGATGAGCCACCAATTCGACCATACATGACGATTCGTACTCCTATGTTTCGCAACCGAGCTCAAGTTAGCACGGCTGTTCAACATAGGGCGCTTAGTTGACGACTAGCTGACGAGGGCATTCCAACGGCTGCACCAATCAAATCCGCACTGCCGGCCTCAAAACCTCGGACTGCGCCACGCACCGGCCAGCAGAGGCTGAAAGGTCATGCCCGGAGGACTTGCCGTAGTTGCTGGGTGGCAGATCCGAGGGGAGTGATTGCCCCAGGCCCGCGGTTGCGCGGTTGGCCTGACAGAGACACTGGGGCACGGATGGCCAGCCGACATTTGCCACTAGCATGGAGCCAGGTCAGTTTTGAACTGGGCAGTCGTGGACTTCCAATGACTAGGCCAAGCCTGCGGCAAAGAATGCTTTCGCGACAGGCTGGAAATATTGCATAGGAACCGCGTGGCCGAGTTTTGTAGTGCTTATCAGCTGACGCGCTAAGACATGGTCATGGACGATCGTCAGGCGTAGTGCCCGCGCCTCACTCAACACATGTGAAACGCGCTCACCTTCGGCACGGCAAACTAAGAACGGCACCCCGGTTTCACCGCGAACGTAACGCAGACCGATCAGGACCGCCCTTCCTGTTAAGACCAGCGTGGCGCGATGCACGCCAAGCGCAGGCTCGTCGGCCGCCTCCTCGCGGATGCGACGCTGTTCACCTTTCAACTCTGGCGCTCCTTGCTGATCCTTCGACTCGCGCGTCACTTCGGTATTGGTCATGCGCATTTCGCGCAGATACAACGCGCGCTGGAGCAGGAGATCGATCAGTCCGCCGACCAGCAGTGCGCCGGCGCCAATTCCCATCAGCAATTTTGTCTCCATAAAGATGAGGCCAACACAGCCCATGCCGCAGATCGGCAGAGGGACCATTGTCTTCCACATCCCGAGAAGGACAATGGAAAAGGTTGCGCTGAGAACCAATACCTTGAACATGGTCTTGCAGACTTCGACCATGGAACGAGCAGACCCCAAGCGCTTCAGCCCTTCAAAGGGGTCAATTTTCTTAAAGCTGAGCTTCATCGGCTCCAGAGAGAAGACAAATCCACCATTGGCTAGCAGGCTGGCCAAAATCACCGCGGCGACGAGGGTTCCAAGCAGCGGGCCAACAGCCGCGACGGTGAGTTGGACGAGCACAACCAATGCCTGCGGCACCGCGGTATCGAAAGGTAGGCTCTGCAACTTGGTGGCTAATAGGAGCGCTTCCCGGCATTTGTCCTCGATCACGCTGCCTCTTAGCCAAAGGTAGCCGAGCCCAGCGCAAGTCCCGACCGCGCGGACGAAATCGGAGCTACGTGGCAGCTGTCCTTTTTTGCGCGCTTCACTTAACTTCTTCGGGCTGGCGGCGTGTGTCTTCTCTTCACTTGTGTCGCTCATGGCAGCAATTTGTCGAACCACTCCAGCACGCCGTTGGCACGTGTGACCTCCAGTTTCATGCTCTCCACCAGATAGGCAGCGTAGGTGACCATGAGAACTGGAAAGACAATGTTCTTGATTGCCGGAGACAGTTGGCTCGCCTTAAATTGCGGGGCAAAGCGACGCAGCAGCATCATCGATATATCAATCAGTATCAGGAAGAACACGACAGGCCCCGATACCAATAATGCCGTGCGCATTATGCTGTCGAGAAGCCCCAACAACTCCATTGCTCCTGGCCCGCTCAGTGTCGGGTGAAACTGATACACCGGCCAAATCAAGTAGCTGCGGTACAGGACACTGATCAAAGTTTCCAGGCCTCCTGATCCGACGAATATGGCAATCGCAGTGATCCCCAGAAAAACGCCCATCGCGGAAGCCTGACTGTTCGTCGCGGGATCGGCCGAAGCGGTCGGGCTGCTGATGCCGCGTTGGTTGTCGATAAGCTCCCCGGCAGCCTGAAGGCCCCAAAGCGGAATGCCAAGAAAAGTGCCAAGGAGTACACCGACAAAAACTTCCTTGAATCCGAGCAGGGTTAGCTGGATCAGGCGTGTATCAGGATCCAGCGCCGGCAATCCGCCGCTGACGTGTGCCAGGCATGGTAGTGCGAAGCCAACAGCCAAACAGCCCCGGATCAGCCCACTGATCTGCGAGCGTGTGAATACGGGAAAGATCAGCATGATGCCCATCGCGCGGGCTGCCCCAAGACCTGCCGCAACGACGAGTTCGAGAGCCGTCTGGATCAGAATTTGAATATCGGCCGATAGCGCGTCCATGGGAGGACTAGTAGCTAAGTGTCATTGCGGGAAACTCGGTGAAGATCTGATCGGCTAGCTCTATGAGCGGGGCGCTTAGCACAGGAGCAAACAGCCCAATCACCGCGACAACGACCAGAAGCTTCACGGTGAGCGGCAAGCTTTCATCCTGGATCTGCGTCGCCGCCTGGAGGATGCCGATAACGAGGCCGACAACCACTGATGCAATGAGCGGCGGTAGAATCCAGATCATGAAAACCACCAGTGATTGGCTCATAAGAGTAATGATGCTGGATTCAGTGATGATCAGCCTCCCGGTAACGTATAACTCAGCACAAGCCCATGCATCAATTTTGACCAACCATCAATGGCAACAAACAAAAAGATCTTGAACGGGACAGATATAACAGTTGGTGAGACCATCGACATACCCATTGCCATCAAGATAGTTGTCACTATCAGATCTATAACAATAAAAGGCAGATAAAGTAGAAATCCCATCTCAAATCCGCGCTTCAATTCTGATAGCAAGAAAGATGGTACAAGTATTGCAAAGTCATCAGGTGTGGCTGCAGCGTGCATTTCCTCTGGCCAGACCTTTTCTGTCGAAGATAGGAAAAATCGCCGCTGCTCTTCATTTGTGAATTTCTTGAGATGCTCGCGCAAGGGCTCACTTCCGGCTTTAGCGGCGCTTACCCAGTCGTCGAATGTCTGATAGTGGAGCTTGGGATCCGACATGCGGTCATAGGTCTGCTCAGCAACGGGCGCACTAACGAACATAGTGAGGATCATCGCCGCGGCGTACAGCACCACATTGGGTGGTATGGTCTGGGTCCCGAGCGCATTGCGGACGAGGAAAAGAACAATTGATACCTTTACAAAGGCCGTTGTCGTGGCAACTGCTAAAACCAGCAGACCGAGTCCGGCGGTAACCGCAAGAAGCGCCAGGATTGTCGGCTGAGCTTCACTCATTGCATGCAAACCCGCCACGCAGCCTGATGCCCAGCTCTTCTCCGATGCGGACAATGTCGCCACGCCCGATACGCTGACCATTGGCCACTATGTCGACCGGGCCGTCGATCGGCCATCCAAGTTCAAAAATATGCCCTTCGCCGGCACTTCTTAATTCCCCAAGAGAAAAAGGCCAGCGGCCGCATTCAAAGACAAGCACGATCTCGACATCGTCGAGATCCTTAGTAAGCTCCAGTTGCGATCCGGGTTGTGTCATATGCGCACTCTCCAAAGGACACGGTCGCGGGCGGAAAGGCCCCCGCAAGATTAATTCATCGCCGTCAAGATCCGCCTCGGCGCACAACTGGCCGACAGCTAGGGTGATCTGGCCGCGGCCGAACGGCGCAATATCGGGCAACAATGCATCACCGACACATGCGCTTCGAAGAAGCGCCGCAGGAAGGCGAAGCGTGCCGACCTCTCCTGCAACAATGAGCGGGAGCTCTGGAGGCAGCCCGCCCAGCTGCCGCGGCAACTGGGCAAGCAGTTCGCCTAGCGCGCGAAACGCAGGCGGTACTAAGCCGTCAAGAGGCGTGAACAGGAATAGACGGCCCTTGCCCTTGACCGCGCCGAAAATGATGTCGAGTTCAAGATGAGGAGCCAGCATCGTGGCTTCGCATACCCGCACGAGTTGCACGTTCAGACGCGTCGTCTCCTCCAGTCGAGTGACAAGCGGCTCCAGAGCGAGTTCGAGAATTAGCGAAGCAGTTGGCTCGGAAGGGAAGGCCAAGCCGTTCTGCACTGTCGTGATGAACTCCTCTACGAGCGGGCGCGACAGTGACAAGATGACCGTTTCGGCTCCCACTCTCCAGACGCAGTCAAGCATCGGAATGGCAGCAGGTTCCTGCTGCCAGACAAGCCCTGCCGTTCGCACCGATAGCGGCACCTCGTTGATCCGGCTTTGAAACGGCGTGCGCGGCGCTCCTGTATCATTGAGCCACGAGACAACCGTGCGGGACAGTTTCAGAACTGGTTCGAACATGGCGGGTGTGACCGCAGCGCCTATCAAAGACTGCACGGTCGTGTCATTCGGACGACCTCTTGCGACCGTCGGATCCGGTTGCGCGGCATTTAGGCAAGCGACCCCCTCGCATATTTCAGCAGTATCTCATCGTCGGCCTCGATCTCGGCTGCGGCCTCCGAATGAGTCTCGACGGCGCGCCGCACGTCGTCCTCGATTTGTTGCCATTTGTCCCTTGCCGCCGAACATATGACCCATAGCTCCCTCGTCCTGGACGCCGCCATCTCAGCCTCCTCTTGAGCGATTTGGGTATCATCAAGCATCTGCCGTCTGGAATTGATCTCAGCGGCAAGCTGTTCAGTGTGAAGGCGGTGACGGTCGAGCGCTGCGCTAGACAAGTTGTCGAGTGACATCAGATGCTGATAGAGCGCTGCTTCTTTTCTTGAACAATGTTGCTGTATCATTGCAAGCTCCCTAGAGGCATTTTGTACGGCTGAGGCGGCCACATCGCGCTGGGCTTCCTTCTTGGACAGCTCGCCAAGGGCACGACGCTCTTGCATTTCCTTCAGAAGCCGTAACCTCGAAGACTGAACCCAGTTCACGCGGTCAGACGCGACATCCATGCGACCGTCTCCTCGAAATCTGACGCGTCATCTTCGCTCTGGCGCAGAAACTCCCTCAGTTCGTCGATTGACGCGACGGCCCGGTCAGTCAGGGGATCTCCACCTGGCTTGTATTCGCCAACATTGATCAAGAACTCGGTCTCGGCATAGCGCGATAGGAGCTCGCGGAAAATGGATGCTGCCTTGCGATGTGTCCCCGAAACGACTGCATCCATGACGCGGCTGCGACTCTGCAGCACATCAATAGCGGGGAAATGCGATCGCGCCGCAATAGCGCGTGAGAGGATGACATGGCCATCGAGAATACCACGCGATTCCTCGGCGATTGGATCACCCGTGCCATCACCCTCTACAAGCACCGTATAGAAGGCCGTGATTGAGCCCCGCTCACCCATGCCGGCGCGCTCGAGCAGGCCTGGCAGCATGCCAAAAACGGAAGGAGGAAAGCCCCGTCGCGTCGGCGGCTCACCCGCAGCAAGGCCTATTTCGCGCATAGCGCGGCAGAAGCGCGTCAGCGAATCCAGCATGAGAGCAACGCGTAGGCCCTGATCGCGAAAATATTCCGCGAGCGCAGTCGCCATTGGAGCGCATTGCGCACGCTCCACCGCCGAGCGGTCGGAGGTTTCAACCACGACGACCGTACGGAGAAGGCCCTCTTCACCAAGATTCCTTTCGATGAATTCACGAACTTCCCGTCCACGTTCGCCTATGAGCGCCACTATGACGACGTCAGCGGCGGCACCCTTTACGATCTGTGACAACAGCGTCGACTTGCCACCACCTGGCTCGCCATAAATCCCGATCCGCTGGCCCTCGCCGCACGTCAGCAGACCATCGAGGACACGGACCCCAAGCGGGAATGGCCGCTCAATCATGCGCCTCGTCATCGGATTGGGGGCTCTGCCATGCAGGGGCCGAGTTTCGACGGTCTTGATTTCGCCTTTGCCGTCCAATGGGCGGCAACGACTGTCGATCACGCGACCGAGCAAATCGCCGCCGACGGGCACCTCACGCATTCGGCCAGTGGCCACGACCTCTGCGCGGCTGGATAGGCCCACCAAGTCCCCGATCGGTGTCAGCAATACACCATCACCCGACAGGCCGATCACCTCGGCCTCGAGCGACAGCCCGGTTCGCGGGTCCTCTAGGAGGCAAAGTTCCCCAATACGAGTATCTGGCAAGACGGCATGAACCAGTGTGCCGATAGCCCGCGTGATCCGACCGCGCACCGCACGCGTGTCAATTCGCTTGGCCGCAGCCCTCAAAGACGAGATTGCTGGAACGAGAGCTCGAGTGTCGGCGTCAGCGTTATGTTCTGGGACGGGCTTTCTCATAGCTCGCCTTTTTCACATAGCGTCCCGAAACCAAGGCGCAGCGCGCGCATCTGGGCGTCAAGTCCCAGGTCGACATTGCCGTACTCGCTCCACAGCACGCACCGTTGCGGCGACAACGTCGGGTCGGGCTCGATCCGCACCCTTGGTCGACCATCCTGGCCGTCGCATCGAGCAAACTCTCGTGCAAGCATGTCGACTTGCATGGGAGAAACATGAAGGCAAACTTCGGCGCCGCTGTATTGACACTCTATGGCGTGACGAACAGCCCTCACCAGTAGCTCGCCCGGATCGAAAGCGCCGATAAGATCGCTCAATATTTCCATCACGAGCTGCGGCAATTCCTGCTCCAGAGCCGCCTTTCGTCGCGCGATTTCGGAGATTGTCTCCGCAATCAGCCCTGCCATCTCCTCGGTGCCTGCATTCGAGCCCTCCATGTGGCCGCGCACCCACGCCCGCTGGTAAACGGCGCGTGCCCAGTTTCGAACGCGCTGCCGATGCCGTTCTGCCGCGGCAAGCGCTTGCGCGGCGCTGTGCCAGGTTTCGAGCTCGCTCGCGGGTATCAGTGGTCCGATTGGACGCATCTGCGGCGCTATTGGCCCCTCGGAAAGTTCGGCTGTCATTTCACCGGGGTCTCTGTCTCAAAATGAGCTAGTACAAGTGAAAGCAATTGGCCGGCGGCGGTCCAATGCTCAGGTGCTGGAGTCTCCGCGGCAGTCCCCTCGGGCAACCGAAGAAGCACGCGGTTACGCTCGGTCGCTGAACTGTCCTGGAGCCAAGCCCCAAGACATGCATGTCCATCGTATTCGATTTGCTGAGCGAGTTTTTCTGGGTCCGCGATCAGTCTGTTCTCAACGGCATGCAGCAGGTGTCGGATTCCGAATGCGTGTGCATCCACGCCGATGCGTTTAACAAGGATGGCAAGCTCAGGCTGAGAGACAAACGCGACCAGCGAACGGGCATGCCAGATACTACCAGCAAGAAGGGCAGCTCGATATGGATCGTGCCCGCGTAGAAGGTCCGGCCTGCAGCCGATGTGGTTCAGATCCACGTCATAGTTGCCCAGCAATTCTGCCAGCCTTGGATGCAGTCTGGAACACTTCTGCAACTTCACTAACGTTTCTGCCGATAACGCTGGATCAAGACGCGCCGCTAGACGGGTCGGATGGGCCGAAGCCGCAAGCTCGCTCGCGCCCGGAAAACGCAATTGGTGCGGACCATCAGGTCGGGCGGTCTGTATAGGCATTGGCAATGAGATGTCACCCACGTCCAATTGCAGGCATTCTTTTGCGAATGGCCTCGACAGCAGAAGCATCCCGGCGCCCCTCGACCTTGGAAACGCCGGTTGATTGCTTGCGCCGACGCGTAGCAACGCTGCCCAAGAGATAACAGGCCACTGCGAATACGGCTGCGGCAAACCCTGTCACGGTCGCCAGAATTGGCGCAGGAAGAGGTGTTGATGCTTGTGGCAAAACAGCAGTCGGATCGGGCCGTTGCTCGTGTGCGGACCGTTCTACCGGCACCAAAACCACTTCCACCTTATCGTAGGACAAGCCTTCGATGCTGTCGGCTACCAGCATCTTTATCTTTGGCAGCAGAGCCGCGACATTTGTTTTGGCGTCGTGCCTGATAAACACCGCGGCCGAGGATGGCGTGGCGCCGGCTCGCACAAGGTCGTTATGCGGCAGCACGACGTGAACACGTACAGAAAAAACGCCATCGATATCGCTGATCGTCCGCGACAACTCTTCGCTCAGGGCATACACGTAACGGGCACGCTCCTCGGTCGGCGAGGCAATCAGGCCTGATCCTTGGAATATCTCACCGAGGTTCTTGAAGGATTGGCGCGGCAACCCCTTGGCGTTCAGAAGGTTGATTGAGAAGGCGAGCAGCTTTTCGTCAACCTGGATCGTGCTGGTTCCATCCTTGGCGACCACCCGGATCGCGGCGACCCCGTTGTCTTCAAGAAGTGCGAGCATTTCATTTGCCTCACGCTCTTGCAATTGCGTGTAGAGGTCGGCTTTGCAAGCAGTGAGGGCGACGAGAACTGGCAGCATGACAAGTCTAACCGACCGCCACCCTGACAGGCCACGCATGATTTCGCCCTCGGCCAAGCCAATCATGCGCGCGGTTCAGCCTTCCTTCAAAAGTTTATTCACGGATGATGTGACGCCGCTGACGCCTTTGGAGATAAGTGCCACCTGGGTGACGCCGTTGTAAACATCCCGAAGACCAGCCATCATCATTTCGAAGTCTTGCCCTTGTTGAGGAATGCCCGAGATTCCGGTTCCCGCCTCACCTGGGACGGGAAGCTTCTGCGCCGGTCCCGGTAGAGCGCCCTTCGAAAGGGCTATGTCATGGTCGAGCGCGGGGAAGGAAACAGTATTGTGTGGATATAGGGAGGAAATCGTCTGCAACACGCGATCGCCCATGCCGCTCGTCGGCGCAGCCGCGCGCTGAACATCCATCGCCGCAGCAACTGGCGCCGCACTCGCTGGCCCCGCGGCGGCATCGTTTTTCAGCGAGTCGGCTGCATGCCCTAAGGCGCGCTCAAACTGGGCCTGCTCGACAATCGACGGTGATCCGACCCTGGGGAGGCCAGCCGTTAGAGTGGCAGAGATCGACGTGACAGGCATCATCATGTAAGGACTCGGTTGCTCTCTCTGACCGGGCGAGCCCCGCCCATTCATCACCCGGTGTCGGCGCAACACTCCTAGGGGGGCAAGCTGACAACAAGCTGACTAACGGCGGCGTCATTTCGACAATCTAAAATCTCTTCGGCAATTTAGTCACTTGTGATGATTTCAGCGTTTGGTTTATCAGTGCGACATGCCGAGAACGCTTATCCAACCCGTCACCCTGCATGTTTTGAGACTTCTTTGTGCCGGGTTTTTTCTGTCCACCGGGATTCAACCGGCGCACGCAGTCCCGCTGTCCCTTCCGGCGACACCCTATAGATACACGGTTCTGGATCAGGAACTCGCTGCAGCGTTGCAGGAATTCGGCAACAACCTGAATATCAGGGTCAACATCAGTCCTGCGGTGAAGGGGCGAATTCGCGGACGTATGCCTGATTTGCCACCGCGCGCGTTCCTCGACCGCTTGACGAACCTTTACGGTCTCCAATGGTACTATGACGGCCTTGTACTCTATGTGTCTGCTGCACAAGAATCGCAAACTCGAATGCTTTTGATGACGTCGATTCGCTTCGATGCGTTCAAGGGGGCTCTCGACAAGCTTGATATCTCTGACGAGCGCTATGTGGTCAAACCCGTGCCAGGCAATGGCCTCGTCTTCGTTTCCGGTCCACCGCGCTTCGTCGCACTCGTGGAGCAGACCTTTAACGGCTTGGTGGCGGAGGCGCAGGCGCAGACTCACATAGCGGCCACGCCAAAGGAATCAGTGCTGATCTTGTTTCGTGGCTCCTCCACTACGGTCGTTCGCGACGGACGACCGGATGCTTCTTATTCTTCTGACATTCCACAACAGGATAGCGTTGGCGGGAAGCCTGAGCTGGGCAAGAAATGAACATTGAGGATTTCCCGCAGCTCTGAAGAACATGACTGCGGCTACCCCTTTGTGAACTCTTCGCAAACTCGTCAGTTTCTCGAAAGCTAATCCGCTCATGATGAGTCCCGGCAGCTCTCGCGGTGACTCCGGCCATTGTGTTGGACCGAACCTTGGAGCCGGCCCGGAACACAGCAATTGAAGGCAGGGCAGGCGCATTCGTGACCTGCCGACGCTTGGAATTGTCGAATTTTGTGAAACGCAAGGGATCTTCTGTCGGGGTCTCTTGTGGGGATTTCAACGTCACGTCTGAGGATGCATAATGTCGGCCAGCAATCTTTCAACTTTCTACCGCTCAAATTCGCTACAGTCCGCAAGGGGTTGGCCGGGCCTGAAAGTTTCCCATTTTGCGACCCAGCATCAGCAAAGTGCATCGTGCTTCGAAGCGATGCTGTCCACTTGTGTGCTGGCAGACAAGCCCGGCTCTTTCGCGCAAGGGGATCTGCCAGCGTCGAATCTTGATTCGACAATGGATAACTTGCGGCAGGACCCTTTGGGCCATCTGGCACCGGATGTCGAATTGACATTGAAGGGCTTGGAGCAACACCCACTGGATCTGCTGCCGCCAAATATGAGGGCGGCTCTCAAGGAGGACCAATCGCAACGCTCCAAGGCGACTGAAGCCCAACATCTGCTCCGCGTCACCCCGAAGATCGAGCCGGCTCCCAGGCCGAGCCCCGGAATCACGTGGAACGGTGGGTCGCTGACCACGGCTGAGTTGCAGATTGTTGCGGTACTCAACCGTCACAAGGACCAATGCCCGCTTACTTGGAAGTCGTTGACCGACAAAGCCAATGATCCCTCTACGCCACCGGATCTGAAAGCGGCGATCCAGGGACTGCAGCAGGATTCGGGACTTTTTTATGCGATTGGCTCGCAGGGCGACGGCCGCTGTGGAGGCAAGATCAACGCCAAGGACTTGGCCGGATTTTCAAACCACCACCCACAAGTTGCTGCATTTCAGGAAGCCCAAGCGCAAAGCTACGAGCAGAACTACATACCATCCGACGGCAGCGGAGGTTTGCAGCCTTCGGTCATGACTTTGAGCGATGCCTTGCGGGAGTTTTACCGGTACTCCGAAAATCTGTCCAAGGACCTGAGTCTGGATGAGTTCAAGAAAATGGTCGGCGGCGAATCGAAAAACGGCAAATTTCCGCCCCAGGTCATTGCGGCGGCGCAATATTTCCTCGATCACCCCGATGCTTGGAACCAGTTGTGCGGTGGCTCGAAAGGGAAGATGCACAAAGAGGATTTCCTGCAAGTCGCCTCATCGTCGATGAGCCTCACGCAAACTGAGCTGAATACGGTCGAGATGATCAAGGACCATCAGGACACGTTCTTTGGAAGCGGTGTTCTGACTCGCGACAAACTGGCGAAAATGAAAGACGACAAGAGCCTTGATCCGAAAGTGCGGGAAGCAGCCTCTCAGCTCCTTTCAGATCCTCTTTTGTTTGGCCTCCTGAACAATTCGATCACGGGCTATAAGACCCATCATAAATTCTTCGACTTTGGCGGCGGGCATACGGTTGATTCCGGCAATATCAGCAAAAAAGACTTTGCCCATTTTTGCACAAACATGTCGTCTGCGAACCGCAACGTTCAGCAGCCAATCACCCACGGCGCCCAAACCGCAGAAGAGCAGAATGCCGTCGCGGACATGAAGATGGGCCTGATGGACCAGCCTGACATTAAGTCAGCCAAAAAGAACGGCGGGGCCGTCATGCACGTCGTCGACTCCGTGCTCAAAATCGAGACGAAAGTGCTCGACTTGGCGGCAACGGCGGTGGGACTGCTCAGCTTCATTCCGGGCCTCGGACAAGTAGCCGATCTTGCCTCGATGGTTCTCGAGGCTGAGTCGCAAGCAGCCAATCTCCTGCGTACGGCCATTAACGGAGGCGATATGAAGCGAGCGCTGGAGGAAGCTGGCCTCAATATGGCCGCGCAGGCGATCGGCCTTATCGCAGGCCCCGAGGTCAAGCTGGCCATTCGAAATGGGCTCGTAAAGCACCTGATGGAAGAGGCCTTGGCGGCAGGCATTGATCTTTCGGTCTCGACGGCGCAGGACTACGCAGAAGGCTATGTGAATAACCTCAAAGCGCGCCTTGCAGGCGGCCCTGAGCAAAACCTAGGCCTGCCGAGCATGCCATCATTCCAGAGTGTGGCAAGCAATGTGCCCTTCGTCGGCATTGCCTTATCCTAGCCGTCGCCTTGCGCGGAAGCTTTGGCTCGCGCGCTGACATAAGGGTCATTGTGGCACAAGCAGGGGTTCATCCGCATCAACGCAAGCGGTGTTCCTGACGCCATCTGGATCGGACTGTGAGGGGGATGTCCGAAGTCTGTGAAGGCTTCGGTATATGACGACTTCAGAGTTACGCTGAGCCCAGCCATCTCGAGCCGGTGCGCCGGGTCGAGGTTTTCACGGGCGCCGGCCGGCAGCGGGAATGGTCTCCGGAAGGCACGGCGCGGATGGTGGCGGAGCGGCGCAGCCGAAGGAACGGCTGTCGCGCGCCCAGGGCGGCCTCCCGAACAGCCAGACGATGATCTCCTGCCTTGGGCCTATATCCTTGTGCCCACGCTCAAGGCAGTCGGCTGAAAACAGCGCTGATTTAAAACAGCATTATCCTGCACTGCACCCTCGATCCTTGCGCTCACCGATCGCTCGTCGACACGCACGCGGTCAAGTCGTTATCGGCGCTATGCCGATGGGCTTCGAGAGCAAGGTGGACGCTGAGCGGTGCGTCAGCCTCAGGGCGCGGCTGGCCAGCTTTGCGTCTCACGCTCTATGACGGCAACACCCGGCTGATCCACTTGGCCTGTTCGCGGGCTCCCGGCAGCGGCGCGGAAGCCACGGTCCGCCTTCCTCGGCTTCAGGCCAAAGACACCGCAGCATGCTCCAGAGCTATGTCTGCCGCCTTCGCCCCATCGTCGCTGGTCATGTGGAAAGGACAAGTAGGCTACGCACCCCATAATCCCGTCGGGCAGGATTCGGCAGTCGACGGCGAGACATTCGCCAAACCTCATTCTTGATTCTCAGCAACGTTAAAAAAAATTCACATAATGTTCGTGAGCGTAGTCTCCTGTCAGGTGGTACATTCGCCACAATATCTGGCGTCTTAGTCGTAGAAAGGACTGTGATCCATCTTCCATTAGCATCCATACCAGCGGATTTACAGCAAATGACGAGAGAGGTCTCATGCGGATTGATGGGGATAGAAGGGCTAGCGGCTTGCTGCATCCCGTCCGGGTTGATGCCAACCAATGTTGACACTGGTAAATCGCCTAAGGACGGCAGCGCATCTTGATCGTCTTCGAATCCTGGGCCTTTGCGCGCATGCGGATCTAACCGTCGGCGAGCTGGCCGATATTACCAGTCTGCCTCGCGAGCAGGTTCGACGCCACGTCCGGCGGCTGGTCAGAGCCAACTTTCTTTGCTGCAACGAACAACGTCCGCAGTCTTCGTACCATATGCAAGCAGGAGGCAAGGATGGCGGGCTGGCTCAATTGGTGGTCGATCTCCTGCCCCACGATGATGGCCACCATAAAAGAGACCTACAACGCCTAGAAGCAATACAAGACGCGCGGTTGAAGGGACCGCCTGCTTGATCGTGAAATAGATCAGTCCAAATGGAGCGCGACTACCATGGATAACTCCGCCGGCGGCGCCATCGCGCAGCCCGACACTTACGGGCGGCCTCACTTAGCCGCCGCCGACTCCCGCGTTCACGAACTGCTTCTAAGACAGGAGCGCCAGGAGCGGACAACTCTCAAACTGATCGCCTCTGAGAACTTTGCCTCCTCGGCGGTGTTGGAAGCCACCGGGTCGATTTTCACCAACAAGTATGCCGAGGGATACCCCGGTGCGCGCTACTACGCCGGAAACGAGATCGTCGATGAGCTTGAGACCCTCGCGATCGAGCGCCTGAAAGCGCTATTTGGCAGTGAACACGCCAACGTCCAGCCTTATTCAGGCTCGCCAGCCAACCAGGCTGTCTATCGCGCGCTTTTGAGCCCCCGTGACAAAGTCATGGGCTTGCCTTTACCCGAAGGCGGCCATCTGACTCACGGTTGGTCCGTCAATTTTTCCGGCAGCGATTATCAGCGCGTCCCGTACAGGCTGCACGAAAAGACACAGCAAATTGACTATGACCACTTGCGCGAGACCGCCAAGGGGGAACGCCCGAAGCTAATTTGGGTCGGCGGAACTGCTTATCCGCGTATTTTTGACTACGCGGCAATGGCCGAAATTGCTTCGGAGGTGAACTCGTATCTGGTGGCTGACATCGCCCACATCTGCGGCCTGGTTGTCGCAGGAGTGCATCCGAACCCCGTGTCCCATTGCGATGTGGTCACCAGCACCTCTCACAAGTCGATCCGCGGTCCCCGGGGTGGCTTCATTTTATCAAGGAATGAAGACCGTTATCAGCCCCTCCATCATCCGAAGAGCAAACACAATCTGGCCAAACGTATAGACCGCGCCGTGTTCCCTCTTCTGCAAGGCGGACCGCATATGAATACTATCGCCGCGCTTGCCGTCGCTTTGCAGGAAGCAGCGAACTCGTCCTTTCGTGTCTACGGTCAGCAGATCGTCCACAACGCCAAGGCTCTGGCCCAGGCGCTTCTGGAGCGAGGTTATGAACTCGTCACCGGGGGCACTGACAATCACATGCTGATCCTTGATCTTCGGGACCGGCCGCTGTCAGGCAAAGCCTATGCAGAGCGCTTATCGCGTGCAGGCATCATTGCGAATTTCAATATGGTCCCGGGCGACCGACGGCATCCGGCGCTGACAAGCGGCATCCGCTTAGGGACACCAGCGGTGACGTCCATGGGCATGCGCGAAACGGAGATGGTGCAGATCGCCGCTTTCATCGACTCGGTCTGCCGCCAGCCCGATGACCAGGAAGTTCATGCGAGCGTACGAAGAGACGTTGCCGACTTCTGCACTGCGTTCGATGTTCCCGGCATCACCGACCGATAAGCCACCCCAATCCAGAAACTCCTCACTAACTCCAGCACTTGAAGCGAGGGCATTTTTATGACCAGGCAGTTCGTGTTCTCTTCCGAATCCGTCGGCGCGGGACACCCCGATAAGATGGCAGACAACATCTCCGATGCCATTCTCGATGCGGTCCTGCGCACCGATCCGAAGGCGCGCGTCGCCTGTGAAGTGTTGGTGAAGACGGGGATGGTCGTTGTGGCTGGCGAGATCACCAGCCATGCACACATCGATTACAGCCAAGTCGCCCGCGATACGATACTCGATATTGGCTACGACGATGATGCGATTGGCTTTGATGGTCGACGTTGCGCCGTCGTTCTGGCCCTCACCGAGCAGTCGCCCGACATAAGCCAGGGCGTTGATGAAGGACGAGGGCAGGATCTCGGGCAAGGGGCAGGGGATCAGGGCATCATGTTTGGATTCGCATGCAACGAGACGGATACATTGATGCCCCTGCCGATCCAACTCGCTCACCATTTGACGAAAAGACAGGCCGAGGTCCGGAAAGCGGGACAGCTTGGCTGGCTGCGTCCGGACGTGAAATCTCAAGTGTCCGTACGCTACGAAGGGCTCCGCCCGGTGGCGCTGGATACCATAGTCCTGTCAACGCAGCATGACGAAGCGGTCTCACAAGCCACGGTCCGCGAAGGCGTCATTGAGGAGATCATAAAACCGGTCCTGCCGGCCCACCTGGATACTTCGGGGATCAGATTTCTGGTCAACCCAACAGGGCGGTTCGTGGTCGGTGGGCCTGCCGGCGACTGCGGCCTCACAGGACGGAAGATCATCGTCGATTCCTACGGTGGGACCGGGCGTCACGGCGGCGGTGCCTTTTCGGGCAAGGACCCATCCAAGGTTGACCGCTCGGCGGCCTATGCCGCCCGGTATGTCGCGAAGAACATCGTTGCCAGCGGCCTTGCGGAGGTCTGCGAGGTTCAGCTTGCCTACGCGATCGGCGTGGCCAGTCCGGTTTCTGTCATGGTCAATACCTTCGGAACCGCAAGGATCGAGGAAAAAAGGATCGAGCGCCTTGTTCTCGAGGTTTTCAATCTCCGACCGAAAGGCATCATCAAGATGCTTGATCTCTTACGGCCGATATACCGCAAGACGGCGACATACGGACACTTCGGGCGTGAAGAGCCTGAGTTCACTTGGGAGAAGACGGACAAAGCTGACGATTTGCTGCGTGAAGCCGGACCGGCAGCTGCGTGAGGGCGGCTGGATCAAGCGCATGCGGCAACCCATTTCAACTCGCGAGACCACGCCCGGCCGGCGTGGCAAGAAGCCGGCTCGGGTTATGGCGGAGATTTTGATGCCGGATTATGACGTGCTTTGCATCGGCAATGCCATTGTCGACATCATCGCCCAGTGCGACGAGGAATTCCTCGAGACGAACGGCATCATCAAGGGCGCGATGAACCTCATCGACACACAACGCGCCGAGTTGCTCTACAGCCGCATGGGCCCGGCGATCGAGGCCTCCGGCGGCAGCGCCGGCAACACGGCGGCCGGCGTCGCCAGCTTTGGCGGCCGCGCCGCCTTCTTCGGCAAGGTCTCCAACGATGCGCTGGGCGAAATCTACGCCCACGACATCCATGCGCAGGGCGTCGCCTTCGACACCACGTCGCTCAAGGGTGAGCCGCCGACGGCGCGCTCGATGATCTTCGTCACGCCCGACGGCGAGCGCTCGATGAACACCTATCTCGGCGCCTGCGTCGAGCTTGGCCCTGAGGATGTCGAAGCCGACAAGGCGTCTGGCGCCAAGGTCACCTATTTCGAAGGCTATCTGTGGGACCCGCCGCGCGCCAAGGAGGCAATCCGCCAGACGGCGAAGCTGGCGCACGCGGCAGGCCGCGAAGTGTCGATGACGCTATCGGATTCGTTCTGCGTCGACCGCTACCGCGACGAATTCCTCGACCTGATGCGCTCGGGCACGGTCGACATCGTCTTTGCCAACAGCCACGAGATCAAGTCGCTCTACCAGACATCGTCGTTCGACGAGGCGCTGGCCCAGATCCGCAAGGATTGCCGGATCGCCGCCGTGACACGCTCTGAAAAGGGCTCCGTCATCGTGCGCGGCGACGAGACCGTGGTGATCAAGGCGACCGCCATCAAGGAACTGGTCGACACGACGGGCGCCGGCGATCTCTATGCCGCCGGCTTCCTGCATGGCTACACGCAAGGCCGCGACCTGCAGACTTGCGGCGACCTTGGCTCACTGGCAGCCGGATTGGTGATCCAGCAGATCGGCCCCAGGCCCCGTCAGAATTTGCGCCGCGAGGCCGAGCAGGCGGGGCTGACCATTCCGGACGTTCAAACGAGTTAGTGGCCTACCTTCCCGTTGTGCAGGCTATCTCGCCAGAAGCGCAATCACGGAATAGGGAAATCCTGATGTCGAACATGATGAAGGCGCTTGTGAAGGCCAAGGCCGAACCGGGCATCTGGATGGAAGAGGTGCCGGTGCCGGAAATCGGCCCCAACGACGTGCTGATCAAGATCAAGAAGACGGCGATCTGCGGCACCGACGTGCACATCTACAATTGGGACCAGTGGGCGCAGAAGACCGTGCCGGTGCCGATGGTGACGGGCCATGAATTCGTCGGCACCGTTGCCGATTTCGGCGCAGCGGTCACCGAATACAAGGTCGGCCAGCGTGTATCGGGCGAAGGCCACATCGTCTGCGGCCATTGCCGCAACTGTCGCGCCGGGCGAGGGCATCTGTGCCGCAACACACTCGGCGTCGGCGTCAACCGTCCGGGCGCGTTCGGCGAGTATCTGGCGATCCCGCAGCACAATGTCGTGCCGATCCCCGACGATGTGCCCGATGAGATTGCCGCGATCTTCGATCCCTTGGGCAATGCCGTGCACACCGCATTGTCCTTCGATCTGGTCGGCGAGGACGTGCTGGTGACTGGCGCCGGGCCGATCGGCATCATGGGCGCGCTCGTCGCGCAATGCGTCGGTGCGCGCAAAGTGGTCATCACTGACATCAACCCGGTGCGGCTGGCGCTAGCCAAGAAACTCGGCGTCCAGCATGTCGTCGACGCCTCGAAGGAAAAGCTGCGCGACGTCATGCCGGTGCTCGGCATGACCGAGGGGTTCGACGTCGGGCTCGAAATGTCGGGCGCCGCCCCCGCTTTCCGCGACATGATCGACACCATGAACAATGGCGGCAAGATCGCCATTCTGGGCATCGCGCCGACCGGCTTCGAGATCGACTGGAACAAGGTCATCTTCAAGATGCTGCATCTCAAAGGCATCTACGGCCGCGAGATGTTCGAAACCTGGTACAAGATGATCGCGCTGGTGCAGGGTCCTCTCGACGTGTCGGGCCTGATCACACACCGCATCGGGGTCGATGACTACCTCGACGGTTTCGAGGCGATGAAGAGCGGCAATTCGGGGAAGGTGGTGATGGATTGGTAGGGATCGCCTTGGCCGCTCTTCAGGAAAAGCTGACGGGACAGCGCCCCTCTGGTCCGCCGGACATCTTCCAACGAGGGGAACATGGCTGGGTGGAGAGCTATGGCTCCGCTAGGTGCGCCCCCTAATCATGATACGGCGACGTATCGCGGCCCATCCGATAACGGTCGATGGTGGCAATTCGCCTCAGCCGATGACGGAAATCCGGTGAACGGATGCTCACAGGCCCCCACGCGATCGTCTATTTCCTAAGATCTGCGATTGAGGTCGAGGTGTTGCCGCCGTTTCAGCGGGTAAGATGCGTTAGACGACTTCCGGTACCTTTCCGGTCAGCGAATTAAGGAAGGCAACGAGCCGCATTGGACAGGTCGTGCCATTCCGGTTCGGGGGAAGTATGGCGCGGCTCAGCATGGCGACACGGTCGGAACTGAAGCGGCGATCGTGGAGCGTTATCGCGGCGTTGACAAGCGGCGCATTCTGAATGAGTTCGGGGCGGTAATCGGCTATTATCGCAAGCGCGCGCGATCCGTCTTATGAACCGTCGTGAGCAGAGGCCGTCTGCGGGCAAGAGCCGCAGCCGCTGTTACGGCAGCGATGTCCGCGAGGCGCTCATCGTGTTGTGGGAGGCTTCGGAGCGGCTGAGGTCCGCATCGTCGCTCGCGGCGGCCAGCGCCGCCGGGCAGGAATGAGTTCGAAAGTTCGCCGCTCGGTGCAAGCCCGCACCTTCGGCGATTGGAAAGATCCGCCGCCCGGCTTGGTTGAGCGCATTCGGGCACGTCTTGGTCGGGGAGCTTCGTGCAGACGATGGTGCTGACCGAAATTGCCACCGGCTGGACCGAATGCATTCCGGTCCGCACGCGCAACAGCGGCAATGTGATCATGGCGATCAAGCAGGCCCGCTCGCGGTTTCCCTGACCCTGTGCTGCTGTTTGCCGGCATCCGCCCGCACAGGAAGAGCTTGGAAAGCGGTCGATCGTCGTGGCCTGAATGCGGAAATCGAGGACGTTGGTCGTCGATCTCCAGCCTGAACGCGGTCGTTTCCTGGTGCCGCAAATCGGCTGTTGCATACACATCCCTGTCAGACGTCAGTTTTCCTCGCCCATTTTGGTGTCGAGACGCGAAGTGCTCTTTTGGACCAGCAAGGCTTTTTGGAAATCTGAGAGCGGCTTTCCGCGGGGCGCTCCATTTTTGAGCATCAAGCTACCACAGCCAATGACGCGCAGGTTCCACCAGACTCGCCAGCCTTGAAGGACAGCGAAAAAAGCAGAGCACGACAGACACAAGAATCCATCAGGACGCCGCAGTCGTTGAAGATGCGGCGCTGCATCCATACCGTGGATGCATTTGATCCAAATAATCGATTTGTTCAATCAGTTTCTCGAAAGCTAACCCTACCCTCTGTGGGAATCGGGCTCTGAGCCGCGACGCTGCCTTGCGAGCGTAGGGGCTGCACGTAGGAGAGATGATGCAACGAGAAATCGCACGCGGGTTGCTGGCGTCGTGGGTTCGCCGACCGGCGTATTTGAGCCCGCCAGTTGGTCCTCACCCGCGCCTATTGCCACCGAGCGACTTGCATGTCCCTCCGACTCGGACCAGTTCCGAGAGCTGCGACGAGTTGCGCGCCGTGTGCTCCGATCAGATGGCCGCCGGTGACGCGTTCGATGGGCCGTCCCTCTTCGATAGGAGATGAAATGCGAACGCTGCTCGTGGATCATCATGCGGATCTTGCGCGCGCCATGCGACTTGCGCTCGGGGATGGCGGCTTCGTCGTTGATGTCGTTGGTACTCTGGAACTGGCCTCGAGTGCATTTTCTTGCGCCAGCTATGAAATTCTCCTGCTGGAATTGGCTCTGCCAGATGGCGATGGCTTGGGTTGGCTGAGGCAGTTGAGGACCCACGGGCATTCAGTTCCTGCCGTCATTATGAGCAGCCTCAACGATCTCGATAAGCGAATTGCGATCTTCAACGGTGGTGCGGACGACTTTCTGCTCAAACCCGTCTCTACCGATGAGCTTATCGCCAGAATGAGAGCCATTCTGCGCCGGGCGACACAAATGACCGACCTGAGGCTCGTATTTGGCAATCTCAACTTCGATCCGGTCGCCCGACAGGTTTTCGTTGCTGGGCACCCAATGATGATCGCACGTCGCGAACTCTGTATTCTAGAGCATCTGCTTAACCGGGCAGGCCGCATCGTGCCCCGTGCGCAGTTGGAAGATCACCTCTATTCGTTCAACGACGACGTGTCTGCCAACGCGCTTGAAGTCGGAATCTATCGTTTACGTGGACATCTGACCAGATCAGGTGCAACGCCACGGATCAAGACCATCCGTGGCATTGGTTACATTCTAGAATTGACTGACGCGTCATCCGCATAGTTTGTCGAATCGAAAGAAGATCTATTTTGCTGATCCTTCAACATCCTTGCCCTGCGCTCAATTGGCGGGCGATCGCCATCAAGGTTCCTAGACCTGCAGTGCCCCGTTACCTGGGCCATCTCCTCTGTGCGCTTATTGTGACTTTCCCACTTGGTGTCGCGGCGCAAAACAAGCAGGACAAAGGCGCGCCGCGTGCGGCTTCGAATAGCATCAACGCCACGCTGACCCTTTCCTCTTCGCTCGGGGAGACCGTTCATCTGCCCGCGCCAGCCACGACCATCTTTGTTGCTGACCCCACGATCGCGGATTTTCAGGCACCATCGAGCAAAACAATCTTCGTCTTTGGCAAGAAATCGGGGCGGACCAGCCTATTCGCCTTGGATGGCAACGGCGAGCCTCTCGCCGAATTGCGTATCGTTGTCACGCAACCGATCGGGGATTTACGCGCCATGTTGCGGGAGCAGGTCGGCGACTATCCCATCCGCGTCAACTATACGCCGCGCGGCGCAATCCTTAGCGGGACAGCGCCCGACGCAGAGGTCGCCGACACCGCAAAAAGAGTCACTGAGCAATATCTGGGCGACGGAGCGCAAGTCGTCAACAACATCAAGGTCACTGGATCCCTGCAAGTTAACCTCAGCGTGCGCGTAGCCGAAGTCTCACGCAGCGCCATGAAGTCACTCGGCGTCAACCTGTCCGCCTTCGGTCAAATCGGCAATTTCAAAGTGGGCGTTCTAAGCGGAAGCGGTGCAAGCGCTGGGTCTGGTTCAACCCAGGGTGGCGGTACAGCAGAAATCGGATTCGACAACGGTGCCGTCAACGTCAGCGCGGTTCTCGACGCGCTCGCCAAGGAGCATATAGCTTCCGTCCTGGCTGAGCCGAACCTCACCGCCATGTCGGGTGAAAAAGCCAGCTTTCTCGCTGGCGGCGAATTTCCCATTCCTGTCCTGCAGGAAAACAGGCAGGTATCGGTTGAATTCCGTCACTTCGGCGTCAGTCTGGAATTTGTGCCGACAGTTCTCAGCAACAATCAAATCAACATTCACGTAACGCCCGAAGTCAGTGAACTGTCGACGCAAGGTGCCGTGCAAATCAACGGAATTTCCGTGCCGGCAGTTTCCACGCGCCGAGCCGATACGGTCGTCGAACTCGCCAGTGGGCAGAGCTTCGCAATCGGCGGTCTAATCAGGCGGAACGTCAACAATGATGTCAGGGCCTTTCCCTGGCTCGGAGAAATGCCGATCCTGGGACCGCTTTTTCGCTCGTCCTCGTTTCAAAAAGAGGAGTCAGAACTGGTCATTCTAGTTACGCCTTACATTGTAAGACCAGGCTCCAACCCAAACCAGATGAGCGCACCTACCGAGCGGGCGGCACCGGCTTTGAACGGAGGGGGCGCTCCGACGAATTCCGTGGCAAGTCCCCCGCGAGACCGCGCTGCTATCCGTGCGGGCGCGCCAAGCGCCCAGGGCGGTCTCGGCTTCATCATCGAATAGTGTCGTCCAATGATGTTGCGTTTTATAATCCTCTTTGTCGCTCTGGCACCAAGCGTAAGTGGCTGCACCAGCACTACGCCAGTTGATGTCGAACCATCGGCACCAATGCTTGTCCGAGAGGAGACCACCGTCCTGACGTTGCAAAGCCTGCGCGCTTCCGAACGGCAGCGTTTGCGTGTTTTCCTAGACAAGGCCAGTCGCGGCCGGTTCGATGCCCTCCACCTCCTGATCAGCGGTTCGCCCCAGCTCAGCGCACGGGTAGCCCATCAGGCCAGGCAGTTGGCAATCGAAGCAGACAACATTCAATTGCTCGATCAACACGACGCCGGCTCAGTGCGAATTGAGGCGATTGTCTATCACGCCCGTCCGCCGGTCTGTCCCTCATATGGTGCTTTACCCAATGAAGAATCCTTCAAACAGCCGCTTGGTTGTTCGACAGGATATAACCTGGCCGTGATGGTCAACGATCCGCGCGATCTGCTCGACAATCAGGCCGTCAAGTCCGGCGATGGCGATCGTGCTTCTATACCAGTTGCCACTTACAGAACATTCGGGACGGATAAAGGTGGCTAATACCGTCCCTTATCTTGGCAGCACTCCTACCGGGGATTGAAAGCTCCAATCTCGCCCTGATCTAAAATCAAAGGAACCGCTGGATGCAATATAGGCGCGATATCGAGGGCCTTAGGGCTGTTGCTGTACTTCCGGTCGTACTCTTTCATTTCGGAATTTCGGCGATCCCGGGTGGCTTTAGCGGGGTCGATATCTTCTTCGTCATCTCCGGCTACCTAATCAGCGGAAGCCTCTTGGATGACCTTGAACGCGGCCAATTTTCGATCGTCAACTTCTACTGGCGCCGTGCCCGGCGCATTCTGCCGGCTCTCGTCTTTGTGATGCTTCTCACCTGCATTGCGGCATTGTTCATTCTTCTGCCATCGGATCTGCGCGAATTCAGTCTTAGCATCATAGCTGCCTCGACTTTCTGGTCGAACGTTTTTTTCTGGAAAACGTCAAGTTACTTCTCGATCGATGCCGCGCTTCGACCACTGTTGCACACCTGGTCGCTTTCCGTAGAGGAGCAGTACTACATCTTCGCCCCAATCCTGATGTTCCTAATCTATCGCTACATCGGGAAGCGCTGGCTGACGACACTTCTTCC
Organism: Mesorhizobium mediterraneum; assembly: GCF_002284565.1. Taxonomy (GTDB): domain Bacteria; phylum Pseudomonadota; class Alphaproteobacteria; order Rhizobiales; family Rhizobiaceae; genus Mesorhizobium; species Mesorhizobium mediterraneum. Next base: position 58,666 of record NZ_NPKI01000021.1, read on the forward strand.
GATAATTCTCTGCAGCTTCGTAGTGGCGGTGATGGCGACATCGCTGGCGCCCACCGCCGGATTCTATCTGCTGCCGACCCGAATCTGGGAACTCATGTTGGGCGCCCTGCTCATGCTCAAACGCCCCCCGCCGTTGGGCAACCGATTCCTGATGGAGTCGGTGGGGTTGGCCGGATTTGGCCTTCTCGCCATCGGGTTCTTCGCGATTTCGGAGAGTGATCCGTTCCCAGGCTACAACGCCTTGTATCCATGCATCGGAACGGCCCTTCTGATCTATGTTGGCCAAAATTCCCCCTCGACGGTCGCCAGCCGCATGCTCGAAGTCCGGCCGCTGGTCTGGATTGGGCTCATCTCGTATTCGTTGTATCTTGTTCACTGGCCGCTCAATGCGTTCGCGCATTATCTTTCGTTCCAAAAACTCGATCCGTTGATGACCGGTGCGATGTTGGTGGCAAGCCTCGCATTGGCTGCATTCTCCTGGAAGTTTGTAGAGCAGCCGTTTCGACAGAAGAGGACCTTCACCGCCCCGGGGCCTATCTTCGCCTTTTCAGCGCTCGCGATCGTTGTTCTTTGTGCCGGCGGAGCGGCGGGGGCGCTCGGCAACGGCTTTCCGCAACGGTTTCCGGACTATGTCCAGCGGCGCATTTCCGTCGGGGACTGGAGGAATGGCATCTGTTTCAACGAGGGCACCAGCCGGATCGAAAGCTGGAATATGGAGGATTGCACGCGCACTCGCGGTTTTCCAACAACGGTTTTTTTGTGGGGCGACTCCTTCGCCGCGCACTATGTTTCCGGCCTGGGTGCTAACATAAATCGGTTGCAGGCGAACATCGTGGAATATACGTACGCCGGCTGCCCGCCGATACTCTCTTACTACTCTTACGCTCGTCTTGATTGTGTCCGGTTCAATCGCAAGGCCTTGGACATCATCTTGGAAGCGGACATCAAGACGGTTATCCTCAGCGGTAAATGGAGTGACTATGAGGTCAGAGGCTTCGACGGTCTTCAGCAAACAATCGATACGCTTCGTGCCCTGGGCGTGCGCGTGTTTGTCATCGGCCAGTCTCCGCAGTTCCCAACTGACGTCCGGAAAATTGCGTTCTTCGCCAAGCGCCAAAATCTGGACGATACGTCCTGGCCGATGGCGATGGACCCCGGCATCAACGAACGTGTGCGCTCATTTACCAAAGGCGCCACATTCATCGATCCGCTGAAATTCCTGTGCAGCGCAGGACGCTGCCCCTATTCCGACAGAGGAGAGTTTATGTATTTCGACTATGGTCATTTCTCTTCAGCCGGCGCCACACTGGCAATCTCGAAATACTGGCCGGCTTTTGGCAAAGACAATGCTCTTCCTAAGACGAAGTAGCGGGTCAGACGGCTGACAAGCACCAGTGCGGGTCCCTGTGATTGCTCCTGCTTCGGCAGCAGCCGCGACGATGGAGCTGTTCAGGTTTAAGGCCACCCGATAGCGACCTAGGATGGGTGCTGCCACGCGGATCGGACTAAGCGTGCATTATCACGTAAATGTTAAGAGAATGAATGGCGCCGCGAAGGGCAATTCCAGCCATCCACAGCGACAGGCGTGTCGCGGTCCCGACATAGCAGTGGCACTTACCTGACACGGCCTCACACTGCCCTCTAAACGGCCCCGAATTTGAACTGACCACCCCTGGCCGGTTCATTGGGCAGGTCAAGGGCTAGGCTGTATTACACAGGGCTCACCCCTTTCAGTCTCAAGTTGGTACGATGGGCCGTGGACGGTCGATGCAGACTTCAAGGATGGCGAAAGAAGCTCTCCATACGTGCGTTGTCGAGGCAAGTGCCTTTGCCAGAGATGCTCGCGGCTGGAGAGATTTCAAAATGAGCGTTGGAGGCGGAGAATGCCGCCGACGCTGTTCGGCTTGCTCGTGCCCTTGACGGTCGTAGGGTCGGCAGGGCCGACGCCAAAGTTGCCGTAGTGGTCGTAATCGACCTCGGCTGTGACCGTGAGGCCAGGAACGACCATATAGACGACGTTTGCAGCCACACCAGAGTCCTTGAGCTGATCACCCGAGACCTGAAGGTTGAACGAAGTTTTCTCGTCAAACTCGTAGGTGGCGCCCGCCCAGAAAGCCCACTGGCCGTTCCAGATTTTGTACGAGCCGCGCCCATGATTGGCGATTGCGCCGTTTGAGTCCTCGTTGAGACTGCCATTGGAACCGTAGCCGAACAGTCCAAACAGCGACAGCTGGTTTGTGACAGCGACGTCGACACGGATCTTGCCGGCCAAAGCTTCGTAGTTGCTGTCATAAGCCGCGACGCCGGTGATCGAGCCCCAGCCTTGCGTGTATTTCAAGCCGGCGACAACGTGCGGAATATAGCTGTCGATAGTACCGGCTGAGCCCGATCCTTGTTCGAGCGAAATCACGGTCGAAATGCCGTTGCCGGCGTCGAAGTAGGACTGAGCCACATTGGTGTCGAAGCCGGCCGACCGAACGAGCATACTATCGAGAACGTTGCCAGCGTAGCTTACAAACGTATCGAAGGCCGACCCGTCCTTGCCAACTCGCAGGCCCCCCAGCTCGACCCAGGCAGAAGCCAGTGCGAGGCCGCTGTTGAAATCATAGTTCTGAGGACTGTCACGCGAGTTAGCGCTATTGCCAAAATTCACGTGGGTTTCGGTATAGGTCGTCAACGCGCCGAGCTCGGTCTGCTGGCCGCTCCAAGTTTTGAACGTGAAGCGTGTGTTGTTTCGCCAAGTGCCTTGGTCCTCGCCAGTTCTCACATCCGAGGTTCTTGCGCTGTCATAGGATCGGACATCACCCAGGCCGATATCATAACGGACATAGCCGCCGATGCGCAGGCAGGTGTCGGTGTTGGGAATATAGAAATACCCCGAGCCGAGGACGTCGCAGATCTTGATGTACTCGGCCGGTTCCCGCTCGGCGCCAGCTGCTCGAACGACGGAGGCGGCGATCAGAGCAGTTAAGCCGAGAAGACGATTCTTGATGTACATGTCTAGATCTCCATGAAGGAATAAAAAGGATAGAGGCGTAAGAGAAAGCTTTACTCTAAATTTTGTGCGTGTTGTCTCCAATTTGTGGACGTAAAAGCGCTTGACATGGGAGGTTATCCAGCGTAGAAGCCACATGTACTTAGAATAGTGTTTTCTGCTAGGAGATTCATTATCGTTTATATGTGAAACACTCCGGTCAGACCGCTGCAGCCTCAGAATAGAGCAGCAAGCGACATGCCAACCTGAAGCGTAGATGCGGCCGACACCAAAATTGGGCCGACGCGCCTTCGTCTCGCTGGAATCACTTTTTTTGAGGGTCACTGCGAAAAGCAATGTGCGACACGGTTCGCCATGTTCGATATGTGACAGTCTCGTTTAACAGCGACGGCTTCCCGTCTGACCGCAACGGAGGCCGCTTCATGCGCTACCGAGAAGGATTACTGCGCGCGTGCGGTCCGCAAGGGCTGCGCCAGGAACAGAGGGCGTCCACGTCCGATGTGTCGCATGGTGGCCGAAGCACCTTTTCGCCGCTGTAAGTTCGCCGTGCAGGTACATTGCGCGGCCGATAGCGAGAAGGGATCGCACCCTGAAACGGTTGCCTACGGCTCGCCTCGAGTAATTGGCGATGAACAGCATTCTCGAGAACTTAGTCTCGACGGAAAGAGCAACGAAAGGAAGCCGCTTGGACGAGCACGATCCGAAGGAAGAACTGATCGAGACCATTTTCCGCAACGGCACAATCACTGCCGTGGGTATCCTGCTTGCCTTTTCGCTCGGCTTCCTCACTCATTGGGCGGCGAACCCCTTGCCATGGCAACTCTACGATCTGTTCGCCGTAGTGCCGATCCTGCTCGGCATCGCACTGCAGATGAGAGCGCTGTCCATGCTGCTCGACATGAGTTCCTTGCGCCGCCCCATCTACGAACGCGCCAATCGCATTTTCATGGTCGGCCTCATCCAGACCGCGTGTGGCGTCGGGATGGCGATCTTGGTCGATCTTTTCGGGATATCGGTAGGGGGCACGCTGCCCGGCGCTTGACGACAAGCCACACCGCCGCTCATCGCTCGAAGCGACGTCAAGCTGGGGAGCCTTGTGCACCCCCTAGCGGCGCCTTCCTTTCATCAAATGAGCGGACGTCAGCTTTAGAGCGTCTCGGTGGCTAAAGCCGGTATGGTTTTTCGGCCGGCAGGGAAGGCCGCTGGCTGGACCTGGATGGCGTCTGAACGAGGCTTGACAGGTGCGTTGCGACGTTTGGCGTCGGACATGAATTTCGCATTGCAAAGTTCTTCCGCAGACGCCTCAAGCACACTGCATCGGCGTCACGTACTCAAACGTTGAATGCGGCACCGCACCATCACCTCAGGCGGACCATGGCACGCGCGCTCGGTTGATACCGTCCTGTCCAAGCGAGACTGCGACATCGCCGCCTCCGCCTTGAAAACGCGGAGAAAGCGGGACGCACTGACTTAGGTCAGAGACAGGACGAGCGCGCAACGAAACAATGATGGATCAGCGACGTGGGACGACAGCTCCTTGCACACCTCAATCCTGACAAAGTACCGGGACCCCCGGCCGCCTTGGTATACCATCTATCCGACTGTGCCAGACTTCTCTGCGGCGGTTGGTGCTGACGATTATGAGGAATGGCTGAGGGGCCTCCCGGCCGACGAATCGGTGTCGCTCTATTTCCACATTCCGTTTTGCCGATCCATGTGCTGGTATTGCGGCTTCCCTACCGCGGTCACCCGTCGCAACGGCCCGATCCTTAATTATTTGGCGGTGCTGCGTCAGGAGATCAGTTTGGTGTCGGAGCAAGCGCGGCAAGGGCTGCCGGTGAGCGATGTGCATTTCGGCGGCGGAACGCCTCACCTTATCGGGCCAGCCGAGTACTTGGCGCTGATGGAATTTCTACGCCGCCACTTCGCTTTCAGCAAAACTGCTGCGATCGCCGTGGAGATCGATCCCCGAACGTTCACACCGGAAATGGCCGAAGCCTTGGCAGCTACCGGTGTCAACCGCGCGAGCATCGGCGTGCAGAGCTTTGATCCCGATGTGCAAAAGGCGATCAATCGGATCCAGAGTAAGGTGCAGACGGCCGCTGCCGTCGAAAATCTCCGCCGGCATGGCGTTGGCCATATCAACTTCGATCTCATCTTCGGTCTCCCGAAACAGACTGTGCAGTCCTGCATCCAGACCGCGATGGCTGCGGTCGCCATGCGCCCCAACCGGTTTGCGGTGTTCGGCTACGCGCATATTCCTTCCGTGATAAAGAATCAGCGCCTAATCGAGCAGGCAGGTCTACCGGACGGCGATGTTCGCGCCGAACAGGCTGCAGCTGTCGCCGAGACACTGGTTGGCGCCGGCTACCGGGAGATCGGGCTCGATCATTTCGCTTTGCCGGACGACGAACTCGCGCTAGCGCAGAAGACCGGGCGCCTGCGGCGTAATTCGCTGGGATACTCGGCCGATACTTGCAAGACCGTGATCGGCTTCGGCGCGTCGGCTATTGGCCGAGTCGGCGAGGGGTACGTTCAGAACGAAGTAACACGGGATTCTTACGCCCGGCACATCGCAAGTGGACGTCTGGCGACATCAAAGGGCCACCGTCTGACCGACGATGACCGGGTGCGCGCAGCAATCATCGAGCGACTGATGTGCGATTTGGAGGCCGACGTGCCGACCATCTGTGCCGCCCACGAAATCGAACCAGCTCGTTTTCTCGATTCAGTTGAGCGTTTGGTGACGCTGGCTGAGGAGGGGATCGTGGACGTCGAAAACGGCTTCATCCGCGTGCGGCCGGAGCACCGCTTTGTTGTTCGCGCCGTTGCTGCTGCATTCGATGCTTTTCTCGCGAATCGATGAGTTGAGGCCACGACTCGGAAGGCATCAGACCTTGTTTGGCGCTCGTCGGCATGGGCTCTCGCAGAAGACTCCGCAAGCGCATGCAGGGGACTTCCACTTGACGCCGCGTTTCCCATCATCTCGCCTGGGTGCGCTCGAAAGCGCACAACTCGGAGCACGCTGCTCTCGGTGTGAGGCTGTGCTCTGCAAAGCACCGGTGATCCACCCTGTCCTTGGATAGCAGCTTGCTGGCGTCATCTTGGAGGACGAGAAAAGATTGTCGAGGTACGGGTACGAATTGCCTCGGTCGTTCGTTCAATCGAAAGCACTGTCTGCGGAGGCAGCTCTCCTTCATGCAGTGACAGGAGATGCTGGCCGACTTCCTTATCTGCTGCGGTGAGTCGATGATTTAGGCGGAGAAAGTCCATCCAGGTGGGGGTGCGGAATGTCTCCGTCCAAAGTGACGGTGTTTGCAGATTTCGCTGGAGCGTCCAGTTTCGTGCACCGGCACGGCTCTGGACGTGTCGCCGCGTGCGCATGTAGCCCAGAAAGGCCTCGATATTTTCCTCCGATATCAAATACTCGACCTTGGCCACGATAGGGCCACTTCTGGGTTTCAGATCGAGAGCCACGTCCGGCGGATGAAAAACTGAACTTTCTTGATCCGTTTCTTCCCAGGGACGGACCGGCAACACGATCCCCGCTGCTGCAACCAGCAACAGAGCGCCCGCGGCGCCCTCCAATGCTGAGGTCAAGGAATAGTTTTGCGCGACAGAACCCCAGATCCAGCTGCCAGCAGCCATACCGCCTGCGCTCAAGGCGTAGTAAATGGAGAGCGTGCGGCCTACAACCCACCTTGGGCTTGCCAACTGCACCGACACGTCAATGCCCGTCCAGGTGATAAGCCAACCCGCTCCGCCGAGCGCCAGCGAAATGGCCGCCACAGGAACCGACGATGTCAGGGCAAGGGAGAGGCAACAGACTGCACAAGCCACAGAGGCGAAGGCCACCAGCCTGTTTTGAGACGTGACCTTCCTCAAGAAGCCGTTGCCCATGCCCGCTATGAAAGCACCCATGCCGAAGCCGGCCAATAAGATACCGTAGACAATTGGCCCACTCTTCAACTGATCCCGGACGACGAGAGGGAGCAACGCCAGAATGGAGATGCTTGCCAATCCGAAAAGAGCTGCTCGGGCGGTCGCTGCCCTGATCTCCAAAGACATCGCCGTAAAGCGCACTCCGTCATGAATTGCCGTCGTCATTCTCTCACGAGGGAGAGGCGAAGAGCGGACCTCCCATTTGGTGCGCCATATCGCGCTTATAGGCGCCAGATCACTCACCGCAGCCAAGGCGAAAGCGGCCAGCGGCCCAAAGACGGCCAGGATCACGCCCCCCAAGGCCGGACCAACGCTGCGCACAATGTTGTATCCGACGGACATAAGCGTCACTGCGGCCGGAATGTCGCGTTTGTGAAGGATATCGCCGACCGAAGCGTGCCAGGCCGGATCATTCAAGGCAAAGCCGCAGCCGGCCAGGAAACCTAACCCGAGAATCAGCCAAGGACTGACAAATCCCAGACCCACAGAAATCATCAGCGTCGTCGACGCCGAAGCTATCAGGCAGTGTCCCGCAAACATCACCCACCGGCGGCTGAAGTTGTCGGCAATGGCTCCGGCGAAAACTGAGAGGAAGAACACCGGCAATGTAGATGCGGCCTGGACGAGTGCAACCATAAGGTCGGACGCAGAAATCGTTGCCATAAGCCAGCTGATGGCGACCGTTTGCACTAGCCAACCCAGGCTGGAAATCTGGGTGGCCGTCCAAATTGAGCGAAACACCTTGTTTCGAAATGGAGCCAGCGTCTTTGAAACGGGCGGTTGAGGATTTTCGCTCTGCATGAGGTTTTGCTGGCCTTCGATGAGCGCTGCGATTTGAGCAAGCGGTTCGGTACTTAGACATCGCGGAGCACCGCACGGAACCAGCTCTATGGAGCTTGCCGGCGACTATTTACGTATTGAGCCATTCTCATAGTCTCATTCATGAGCAGTCCTGTGCGCAAGCGTCGCTTTACTAAATTCCCACGACAAGCGCGCCGCCGCTGAGACCCGCACCCGCTGCCGCCAAGAGGACTTTCTCGCCAGGCCGAAACGGCTGCGCCCGATGGGCGAGCGACAATGAGAGCGGGATCGTCGCGGCGGAAGAGTTGCCATACTCGGCGATCGTCTTGACGATCGAGTGATCTGCGATGCCGAGATTCCCGCCGACCGCCTCGAAAATGCGAGCATTGGCCTGATGCGGCACGAAACGATCGAGGTCTTGCGGCCTCAGTCGGGCAGCAGTGAGCGCATCTCTCGAGCAGGCGGTCATCATCTCCACGGCCTTGCTGAACACTTCACGGCCGTCAGTGATCGTCATCCGTGTCTGCTCGAGGTCGAGGTCGCCATGGAACGGGGTGTTGCTTCCGCCGGCGGGAATCTGGATCAGCCCGTAGCCCGAACCGTCGGAATCCACCGAAGCGCCAAGAATGCCCCGGTCAGTGTCGTCGCACGAGCCGATCACCACGGCGCCGGCGGCATCGGCAAACAGCACGGCGCTGGCGCGCTCGGCCGGATTGATGCGGCGGCTGAGGATGTTGGCGGCAATGACAAGGGCCGCCCTGCCGTGCAGGCGGGTGAAGCCGTCGGCGAACATCAGCGCATAGATGAAGCCGGCGCAGGCGCCGGTCAGGTCGATCGCGCCGGCGCGACCTAGTCCCAGCCGATGTGCGACCAGGGGCGCGCTTGGCGGCAGAAGATGATCGGGTGTGGAGGTAGCGAGCAACAGCAGGCCGATGTCGCCGCGGTCGATACCGGCATTGGTCAGCGCCATGTCGCCGGCGTGCGCGGCAAGGGCCGACAGCGTGTCTTCGTCCGCTGCCCAGAAGCGCGACCGTATCCCGGTGCGCCGCTCGATCCAGCCGGGTTCAAGCCCGAGACGATCTTCGATTTCCGGATTCTCCACCTTGCGCGCGGGCGCATGATGGCCAAGCCCGAGAATGCGCGATGATCGGCTCATGGCTTTGAGCCGAAGCGTTCGCCGGCCTCCTCGATGGCGTCATAGAGCCCATCCAACTCGTTGCCGGTAATGCAATAGGGCGGCAGAAGGTACAGGACATTGCCGAGCGGGCGCACGAGCAGGCCGCGCTCAAGAAAAAAAGCGCGCAGTTTTGGCCCGATCTCGGCCAGATAACCGGCTGAGCCGGTGCGTAGGTCGATTGCCGCGATGGTGCCGGTTGTCCGGCAATCGGTGAAGCGAGGGTTGTCGCGAAAGCGTCGAAGCCCGGCGGCCTGTCGCTCGCTCAAGGCCGCGATCCGCTCGGCCACCGGCTCGTCGTGCCAGATCTCGACATTGGCAAGTGCCGCCGCGCATGCAATCGGATTGGCGGTGTAGGAGCTCGAATGGAAAAACGTCTTCTTGCGATCCTCGGAATAGTGAGCCTGGAAGATGGCATCGGTGGCGATCGTGGCGGCCAGCGGGATGGTACCACCGGTCAGACCTTTCGAGGTGCACAGGATGTCCGGCGAGACGGACGCCTGTTCGCAGGCGAACATGGTTCCGGTGCGCCCCCAGCCGGTCATCACTTCATCGGCGATCAGCAGCGTGCCGGCGGCCTCAGTGATCCTCTTCAATTCGGTCAGAACCCAGGCCGGATACATGAGCATGCCGCCGGCGCCGAGCACGAGCGGCTCGACGATCAGCGCGGCGGCGCGCCGGTCGCGGGAGAGTGCCTCGAACCGATCCAGCGTTTCCTGCTCGCGCCCGGCGGCCGGGAAGGGGATGGTGTCGACCTCGAACAGCAAGGGCTCGTAGGCGGCGTTGAACACGCCACGGGCGCCGACGCTCATCGCCCCAATCGTGTCACCATGATAGCTGTGCTCCATGACGACGATGCGCGAACGCGGCGCGCCGATGTTGCGGAAATAGCCGAGCGCCATCTTCAGCGCGACTTCGATGGAGGTCGAGCCACTGTCGGAATAGAACACCCGGTCAAGGCCGGCGCGTGCGAGGCCGACAAGCGCCTCGGCCAGGCGCTCGGCCGGCTCGTGGGTGAAGCCTGCGAAGATGATCTGGTCGAGGCTCGACGCGGTCGTCTCGATGGCCTTCATGATGCGGGGGTGGCGGTGGCCATGAGTGACGACCCACCAGGAAGAAATCGCATCCAGGATGCGGGAGCCGTCGGCCTTGTGGAGATAGGCGCCTTCAGTCAGCACGATTTCAGGGATCGAGGGCTCTAGCGCGTGCTGCGTGAACGGATGCCAGACTCGAGACTGCGCCATCAGTCGCCTCCGGCAATCATGGCCAGGTCGAAGCCGGAAATCATTGCATCTCTCAACGTTTCACCCGTCAGCGGACCGAGGTGCGGCAGCCTGCCCAGCTGCGGCACGCCGCCGAATTCCACGATTGTCCTTTGTGTATCGGCCACCTCTTCGCCAATGAAGGCAATGCCGATGAGCGGGATGGAGCGGGCTCTCAGGGCCTCGATCGACAACAGCGTATGATTGATGGTGCCAAGCGCGGTGCGGGCGCACAGTATGACCGGCAGCCGCCATTGTTCGAATATGTCAATGAACCTTGTCTGTCGATTGAGCGGCACCATCAGCCCGCCGGCGCCTTCGATGACGAGCGGTGTCGGCAGGACCGGAAATGAAAGATCGTCGGCCTCGATCGCGACGCCGTCGATTTCGGCTGATCGATGCGGCGACAGCGGCATCGTCAGTCGATAGACTTCGGGCAGCACGCGTCCGTCGGGCAAGCCGGAAAGCCGGGCGACGACCTCGCTGTCGGTCTCCTCGTCGAGGCCCGATTGCACCGGCTTCCAGTAGAAGCCGTCGAGCAGCCCGGCAAGTCCGGCCGAAAACACTGTCTTGCCAATTCCAGTGTCTGTTCCGGTGACGACGATGCGTTTGGTCATGCTGTGGCCAACACTCCGACGAGAGCCTCGACCATGGCGGAAATGTCGGCTTCGTCGACGTTGAGAGTCAGCGAAATGCGCAGGCGCGACGTACCCTCAGGCACTGTCGGCGGGCGAATGCCGCGTATGTCGAAGCCGCGTGCCTGCAGTCCTGCCGCCACCGCCATGGTGCGGCTGTTATCGCCGATCACAAGCGGCTGGATCTGCGAGCCGCTGGGCATCACGCCGCAGCGTTCGGCCAATTGCCGGCTCGCGAAAGCGACACGCTCGTGCAACTGAGCACGACGCATAGGCTCGTCAGACAGAATAGTCAGCGCCTCACGTGCCGCGACTGCCATCAGCGGCGATGGTGCGGTCGCATAGATGAATGGCCGGCACCGGTTGATAAGATAGTCGCACAGTGTTCGCGGTCCGGTAACGAGCGCGCCGGATGCGCCAAGCGCCTTGCCGCATGTGTGGAGCGTGACGATGTTGTCGCGGCCTTCATACGCGGCGGCCAGTCCCCGGCCGTCCGGTCCCCAGACGCCGGTGGCATGCGCTTCATCGACGACGATGAATGCCTGGTACCGATCAGCCAGCGCGACCAGGCTCTCCATCGGCGCACGGTCGCCATCCATGCTGTAAAGGCTTTCGAAGGCGATCCACACCCGCCCCATGCCGCCTTCGGCGCGCCAGCGGGTGATTGCGTCCTCGACAGCGTCGACGTCGTTGTGCGCGGCCAGCTTGAACTCAGCGCGCCCGGCCTGGGCACCCTCATGCATGCTGGCATGAGCGAGCTCGTCGAGGACCAGCAGGTCGCCTTTCTGCGGCAGGGCCGTCAGCAGAGCGAAGTTGGCGATATAGCCGCTGCCGAAGAACAGTGCACGCTCGGCTCCGAAAAATGCCGCTGCGTCCGCCTCCAGTTGCTCATGTTCCGGTGCATTGCCGCGCAACAGCCGCGATCCGGTGGCGCCCACTGGCGTGCCCCGCGCAATCGCCGTCGAAACCGCATCGCCCAGTCTTTTGGAGGCGGCAAGTCCGATATAGTCGTTCGACGAGAAGTCGAGCCCGGCGCGCGGTGCGAGCGTCCGCAACCGGTCCTTGCGCCCCAGTCCCCGCAAGGTTGCGTCATAGCGGGCAAGAATTGCCTCCTTCATTGCGTGGCGAGTTCCATAGGCTCAATGCCGAGGCGCCGGAACAGAAGGGTATCCTTGTCCTCGCCGGGATTTCCCGCCGTCAGCAGCGTGTCGCCGACAAAGATCGAATTGGCGCCGGCAAAGAAGCACAGCGCCTGCGTTTCGTCGCTCATCGCCGTCCTGCCGGCGGACAGCCTTACAAAGGATTTCGGCATCATCACCCGCGCGAGCGCAACGATGCGGACGAAATCGATCGGATCGATGGCGTCGGCCGCGGCAAGCGGCGTGCCTTCGATGGGAATAAGCATGTTGATCGGCACGCTTTCCGGCGGCTCGGGCAGGTTCGCGAGCGTGACCAGCATGTCGATGCGATCGGTCTTTTCTTCTCCCATCCCGACAATGCCGCCGCAGCAGACTTTCATCCCAACCGCGCGCACGTGCCCAAGCGTTTCCAGCCGGTCGGCAAAAGTCCTGGTTGAAATAACCTCGCCATAGTAGCGCTCAGAGGTATCGATGTTGTGGTTATAGTAGTCGAGACCGGCCTGCTTCAGGCGAGCAGCTAGCTCAAGATCGAGCATGCCGAGTGTCATGCAGGTCTCCATGCCGAGCGCCTTGACGCCCTCGATCATGGCGACCACGACGTCCATGTCGCGCTCCTTGGGACTTCGCCACGCCGCGCCCATGCAATAGCGCGTTGCGCCGCCATCACGCGCCTTGGCCGCTTCGTCGATGACATGCTTGGCGTCCACCAGCTTCGACGCCTTCACCCCGGTTTCGTAATGCGCAGACTGGCTGCAATAGCCGCAATCTTCGGGGCAGCCGCCGGTCTTGATGTTAAGGAGCCGCGACAGCTGCACTCGGTTTCGATCGAAGTTCTGGCGGTGGATCGTCTGAGCTAGGAACAGCAGATCGTTGAACGGCATGCCGTAGATGGCCTCGGCCTCTTTGCGGTTCCATCGCGGAGGCGTTCCATCGAGCGATTGCATGGTCTGGTTCACGTCGAACTCCGAGTTCATTCCAATCGTCATCGTCAAACCTTTTGTTGCTAGTCCGGTACGCCTTAAGGAGTCTGTCGACCGGCAAACCCGGTCCGACTTGGCTTTGGAGCGCACTCGCTAAAGGCGAGCTGCGGCACGTCTTTCCAGCACCTCCTACGTCTGCCGAGCTGATGTTGCTCCTCACGCCGTAATCCTCAGTTCAAGTGCTTGCAGATGTTCTGGTGGTCCGGCATGTCCAGGCCGATGTCGAGGATCGGGGCGCTGTGCGTCAGCCAACCCATGGAGATGAGATCGACACCGGTCGCCGCAATCGCCGCCGCCGTTTTCGGCATCACCCGACCGGACGCCTCGGTGATCGTACGGCCATCCACTATAGAAACCGCGCGGGCAAGATCCTCGACCGACATATTGTCGAGCAGCACCGCGTCAACACCAATCGCGAGCGCTGCATCGAGCTGCTTCAGCGTGTCGACCTCGACCTCGACCTTCACCATATGCCCTGCTGCGGCGCGCGCCCGCTCTATTGCTGTGCGGATATCGCCGGCGATCGCGATGTGGTTGTCCTTTATGAGCACGCCGTCATCGAGGCCGAACCGGTGATTGGCACCGCCGCCGACGCGCACGGCGTATTTCTCCAATGCCCGCAGCCCGGGCGTCGTCTTTCGCGTCGATACAATCCTCGCCTTGTGACCGCGCACGGCCTCAACCATGGCCGCTGTGGCAGTGGCAATGCCGCTCAGCCGGCATAAGAAATTGAGGGCCGTGCGTTCGGCCGTGAGCAGGCCTCGTGCGGGTCCGGACAATCTTGCAATGGTTTCCCCGGCCCCAACCTCGCTGCCATCAGGGCGCCAGATCTGGATGTTGATCGCCGGTTCCACGAGAAGGAAGGCATACGAGACCAGATCGAGCCCGGCAACGACGCCCGCCTGCCTCGCTTTGAGCACCAACGTGGCAGTGCAATCATACGGGATAACCGCATCGGTGGTCAGGTCGCCGGATCTGCCCAGGTCTTCGAGGAGCGCAACGCGCACAATCGGTTCGATCAGGGTCGCGGGGAGGGGGGAGAATGAAGTCATATCAAGTGCTCCGTATGGTAGCCCGGCAATCGAGTGCGGCCGCGGCCCGCATTGCGCTGTGCAGTGTCAGCCGTGATGGGCGCACGTTGGCATCGTGGAGCGGGAAATCGGACCGACAGTGCGCGCCTCGACTCTCTTCCCGCCTCAGGGCCGCCGCGGCGATCATCAGTGAGACCAAAGCCGGACCAGAGGCAGCGACACTATTGGCTGCGATCGGCAGCAGGGTCGCCACCGCTTCGCGCATTGCCTCGCCGTCGCGGATGATACCCAGGGCGGCGGAGACAATCGGGAGGACCACGGAAGCGTCTGGTCGTGGAGGGACGAATGTGGAGCATCTGCGCGGTCGCCGGGTATACGACGTGCCGGCAACGCTTTCGGCAACCCAGCTCGCGGTGACCGCCGCTTCGGTGAGCGAGTTGCTGGCCAGGCGGTTGGCGCCGTGCAGGCCGGTACAGGCCACCTCACCGCAGGCCCACAATCCCTCGATGGAGCTGCGGCCGGCGCTGTCTACGGCGACGCCGCCCATGTGATAATGTGCCGCCGGGCGCACCGGGATCAGGTCGGTCGCGGGGTCGATTCCTGCGCTCCGGCACAATTCGGCGATGCCTGGAAAACGCTTGCCAAATCTCGGGCCGAGACTTTGCCGTGCGTCCAGGAATACGCGGCGTCCAACGGCAAGCTGGTGCCAAATGGCGCGCGCTACGACGTCGCGAGGCGCAAGTTCACCGCCAGGTGTGTCGGCGAGGAAGCGCTCTCCTCGCTCATCGATGAGCACCGCGCCTTCGCCACGCACGGCTTCGCTCACCAGCGGCATCGGCCGGCGCGGACCGTCGAGCGCAGTTGGATGGAACTGTATGAATTCCAAGTCGGCGAGTTCCGCCCCCGCCCATGCGGCGAGCGCCAGCCCGTGACCCCATGAGCCAGCGGGGTTTGTCGTGTCGCAAAACAGCCCGCCGACGCCGCCGGTCGCCAGCACCGCGCGACGCGTGGGCAGAGCGAGCGCGCCGGCTCGTCCTGCGGCGACCACGGCGATGACCGACCCGTCCTGCACGACCAGCCGGCGGACCTCCACATTTTCGATAGTGGTGATCGAGGCTGTACGCCGAACCGCGGCGATGAGCACGCGCACCAACTCGCGACCGGTGGCGTCGCCAGCTGCATGCACAATCCGCCGTCGCGAGTGTGCCGCCTCGAGCCCAAGTCGCAACGCGCGGTCAGGGTGCTGGTCGAAGTCGACGCCGAACCTTTGGATCGTCCTAATCGCTTCGGGTGCAGCTCGTACCACTCGCCGCACCGTGGCCTCATCGCAGAGTCCGTCGCCGGCAGCTATCGTGTCGCAAAGGTGAAAATCTGGGCCGTCGTCGCCCCCGAGACTTGCCGCAAGACCGCCCTGGGCAAGTTCACTGCAGGCTCCGGTTCCAAGCGGCGCGTTGGTCAAAAGCACGACCGGTTCCGGCGCCAGATGAAGCGCCGTCATCAGGCCGGCAATGCCGCCGCCGATGACGACCGGCGCCCCGGCGATGTCGCGAACCTCCAGACTCATAGGGAAAGCATGCGCTCGACCGCGCGGCGGGCGGGGCCGGCAATTTCGGGATCAATCCGGACCTCATGCCGGTTCTGCTCGAGTGCGGCGCGAATGTTGGCCAGGTTGATGCGCTTCATGTGCGGGCACAGATTGCATGGGCGAACGAACTCGACGTCGGGATGCGCGACCGCGACGTTGTCGCTCATCGAACATTCGGTCAGAAGGACGACACGCGTCGGTTTCTCACGCTCGACATAATCCGACATCGCCGCGGTCGAGCCGGAGAACTCCGCCTCCGCGACAACGTCTGGTGGGCATTCTGGATGGGCCAGCACGATGACGCCTGGATGGGCATCGCGCAGTTCCCGGATGTCTGCTGCGGTGAAGCGCTCATGCACCTCGCAATGGCCTTTCCAGGCGATGATCTCGACGTCTGTATCGGCTGCCACGTTCCTCGCCAGATATTCGTCCGGGAGCATCAGCACACGCGCCACGCCAAGCGATTCCACCACCGCCTTGGCGTTGCCGGACGTGCAGCAGATGTCGGACTCCGCTTTTACGGCGGCGGAAGTGTTGACGTAAGTAACAACGGGGACCCCCGGATACCGCAGCCGCATTAGCCGCACGTCGTTTGCCGTGATCGATTCGGCCAGCGAGCAGCCGGCGCGGAGATCCGGGATGAGCACGGTCTTGTTCGGATTGAGCAGTTTTGCCGTCTCGGCCATGAAATGAACGCCGGCAACCACGATGATGTCAGCGTCGACCGTCACCGCCTTGTGGGCCAACGCCAGGCTGTCGCCGACGATGTCTGCCACGCAATGAAAAATTTCGGGCGTCTGGTAATTGTGCGCCAGCACCACCGCATTGCGCTCACGCTTCAGCGCTAAGATGGCTTCAATATCGCCGGCGAACGCGGGCCATTCAACGGGTGGGATCACCCGCCGGACACGCTCATACAGGGACGCAGCCATAGGTAACGCCCCAGTCATTGGCGCCTCGATTATATTCGGTTTGACAATAAGGGAATATATCTACCTTGACTATAAGTATGTCAAGCCCGCGCCAGCGGTAATTTTGTCCCGGCGATAGCCCTGTCGTCGAGGACGGCATGCCGGAAGCGATAAAGCTTCGCCGGTCGGCCGCCCGTGTCGAGGGAGGTCTCCCCGGTCTCCTCAACAAGTTCCTGCTGCTCGACCAATCTCCGGAAGTTCGGCTTGTTGATCAGCCTGCCAGCCAGAGCTTCCACGGTTCGCTGCAGTTGCAGCAGCGTGAAGGAAGGCCGCATAAGCTCGAACACGACCGGCCGGTATTTGATCTTCGAACGCAGCCGCGCGATACCGGTTGCCAGAATACGACGGTGGTCAGCGACCATTGGTTTGCCAGCCGCGGCCGCAATCGCGTCCCTGCCGCCACCGGCCTCCTCAATCAGAGCAGCTTCATAGAGCAACTCGTAGCGTTGGAGCGTGAGTTCCTCGTTCCAATGGCGGTCGTCGAAGCCGAAGGCTATCGCAGCGCGCTGCCGGCGCTCGCGTTGAGTGGTCGGCTCGCTGGCGCCGCCGGCCCACTCAATCAGGCGGGGCCGCAATCTATCGAGCAGCACAGGCGGCGTGCCGAAGCGGTGGTCCTCCCAGGGAAAATATTCGTACCAACTTTGCCAGCCGCACGCGGCCGAGTTCGTTGCCTGTTCCTTCCTGGTCAATGCGAGATAGCTGATTGAGATGACGCGCTGGTGGCGCTCAGTGCCGATGCGATCGCGATCGGCGAAGGTGTAGAGTTGCTCGATGTATCCAAGTGCATGGCCAGTCTGCTGCTCCACCCACCCCCTCAAACCCGACTGCAGTGATCGATGCTCAAGGGCAAAAGGTCCAGAAGGGAGGGTGTCCGCATGACCGACTGTGAGGACACAGGGCTCACTGTCGTTTACGGCGACCACGACGGCAGTCAGGTCCACTTTGGCTTCGTCAGCTTTGACGGCGGCTTTGCCTTTCTTGGTTCTTCTTGTCTGAGGATCCATGTTTGCGAAAGTGGGTTGGCCCAACGGAGCGCCTTAATCGATTGAATGTAACCTTGGCAGCCAGCACGTCAACACCGTACTACTCAAGCACTGTTTTTAGCTCTTCGCAGTCGCACAAAAATATGCCAAACGCGACACCCGCTGTTGGTAACGTAAGGGAAGGGGCCTCGGTTGAGCGCGGCTGGTGAGATAAAAGGGATGACTCCTCCAGATATTCGATCGCGAAAAGGCCAGACGCCACTTGTATGCTTGACGGCCTACACCACGCCGGTCGCGAGGCTGCTCGATCGCCACTGCGACATCGTTCTTGTCGGCGACAGCGTCGGCATGGTGCTGCACGGCCTGTCGTCGACGCTGGGGGTCACGCTCGACATGATGATCATGCACGGACAGGCCGTTCGCCGCGGCCTTGAACACGCGCTGATGGTCGTCGACCTGCCCTTCGGTTCCTACGAGGAAAGCCCAGAGCACGCTTTCGGCAACGCTGCGCGCGTGATGGGTGAGACCGGTTGTTCAGCGGTGAAGCTCGAGGGCGGCGAGACCATCGCGGAAACCATCCGCTTCCTTACCGCGCGCGGCGTACCTGTCATGGCCCATGTGGGGCTGACGCCGCAGGCGGTAAACACGTTCGGAGGCTATCGTGTGCAGGGCCGGGGAGCCGATGCAGAGCGGATCAGGCGCGACTCCAGGGCGGTAACCGAGGCGGGCGCCTTCTCCTTGGTGCTCGAAAAGATACCGGAGCAGCTTGCACGGCAGATAACCGCCGATATCGACATACCCACCATCGGCATCGGTGCCTCGCCAGCTTGCGACGGCCAGATTCTGGTGAGCGACGATATGCTCGGGCTCTTCACCTCATTTCGGCCGAAGTTCGTCAAACGCTATGCCGAGCTCGGTGAGCAGGCTGAGGCGGCAATCGCCGCTTACGCCACCGATGTGCGGAACCGGCACTTTCCGGCGGTCGAACATCTCTATGTCAACGCCTTGAAGGCCGGAGACTTCACATGAGCGTGCCGATCGCTCGAACCGTGAGCGAGCTGCGCGCCGTCGTTGCGCAATGGCGTCGCTCGGGTGCCACGATCGGTATTGTGCCGACCATGGGAGCCTTGCACGACGGGCATCTGAGCCTTGTGCGGAAGGCGCTTGAAAGGGCCGAGCGGGTGATCGTGACGCTGTTCGTAAACCCCAAGCAGTTCAACAGCCCCGCCGACCTGATTGCCTATCCTCGGACGGAAAGCGAAGATGCTGCCAAGCTCGCGCCGCTGGGCACGCATCTGCTCTATGTGCCGGACGCAGAGGAAATGTACCCGGTGGGCTTCGCCACGGCCGTTTCAGTGTCCGGCATCAGCGAATGCCTTTGCGGCGCATTCCGGCCCGGCCATTTCAGTGGCGTGGCGACGGTCGTGGCCAAGCTCTTCCTGCAGGCCGGCGCTGACTTCGCCTTTTTTGGCGAAAAGGATTTTCAGCAACTTCAGCTTGTCAGGCGCTTGGTCCGGGACCTCGACATTCCGATCACTATTGTGCCCTGTCCGACAGTCCGCGAAGCCGATGGTCTTGCGCTATCGTCGCGTAACGTGCGGCTCTCCCCAGCCCAACGCGCCATTGCCCCAAAACTAGCATCGGTCCTGCTCGATACGGCCGAGCGGCTTGCACGCGGCTCTCCCATCCTGCCTACGCTTGATGAAGCGCGTGCAACAATTCTGGCTGCCGGCTATCGCGAGCTCGAATACCTGGAGCTTCGCGGAGAAACAGACCTGCAATCGTTAGCAAGCCTTGACCGACCGGCACGCTTGCTTGCTGCGGCTTGGCTTGGCGACACGCGGCTCATCGATAACGTCGCAATATCACCCATCGGTAGTTGGTCAGGTGCGCGGAGCTCTCTCCAATCGGAAGCAGCACAGCAATTGCGGTGATGACGGCGGCGCGTCGTACGCCCTGCAGGGACAGGCCATCATTTAGAACCACGTCTCCGCCCGGCTTCCAGCAACCTCCGCGAGGTACGCAAAGCGCAGATGCATCGCGTATTTGAAACCTTGGTCGAGCAACTCTCTGCAAGCGTCGATGCCGTCGATCTCCATGAGGCAATGGCGTCCGCCGCAGCCGGGTTCGACTTTCCGTTCTTCGCTTATTTCACCTACCCATCCGCTTCCGGCGACACGCCGCGATTGATCTCGAATTATCCATCATCATGGACATCACATTACCTGCAACTGCGCTACCACAGCGTGGATCCCGTGATCCTGCGGGGACTGCGAGGCTGGGATACCTTCGACTGGGGTGTGGACCGCGATCACCGTTATTTGCCGACCTCGCAGCAGGAAGTCCTGGAAAAAGCAGCTGAGTTCGGCATTCGCGGCGGACTGACCATGTCGATGCATGATCATCGCGGCCGGTTCGCCGCACTGACCTTCGCCTCCAACGAGGCGCATCCGCCACTTTTGAGGTCGCTGACGCGCTACGAAAAAGCAATGCAGTTGGTTGCGATCAACGTTCATATCCATGCCCGGCGCAGGCTCGCCGAAGATTGCGTGGTAGATGGCATAACGCTCACCCCGCGGGAGTTCGAGTGCCTGAAATGGGCGGCGTGCGGCAAGTCGGCCTGGGATATCAGCCAGATTCTCGGTGTCTCGAAACGCACCGTGACCTTCCATCAGGAAAACGCCAAGGCGAAGCTTGGCGTGCGAACCATCAACCAGGCCATAGTGCGGATGGCTGCTCGGGCGAGATCCTGATCCTCTCCAAGGCTAGCTGTAAAGGTCTACAGGCTGCATTCATGACGGCTTTGCCCTTCGATTGCGTGGACACATCCCGCACGGAGACGACAATGATGCAGCTGATAACACCCGACTGCTACGCCGAGTTCGCGAGCGAACTCAGGGAAATGCACGGGCTTAGGTATCGGGTTTTCAAGAAGCGGCTCGATTGGGAAGTGCAGACCGAAGGCGAAATGGAAACGGACCCGTTTGACAGCCTGAACCCCGTCTACCTACTTCTCAAGGGGTCCGATTGGCGAACTTGCGGCTGCGTCCGCCTTTTGCCGACCACCGGACCGACTATGTTGCGCGATACGTTTCCGGCGCTGCTGGATGAGATGGTGGTCCCTGCGAGTGCCGATATCTGGGAGAGTAGTCGTTTCGCGCTCGATCTCCCTGCGACAGCGCCGAAGGCTGCTGGCGGCCTGGCACAAGCAACCTACGAGCTCTTCGCGGGCATCATCGAATTCGGCTTGGCCAACAATCTCTCCGGGATCGTAACTGTGACAGATACGCGCATCGAAAGGATCCTTCGTCTCGCGACCTGGCCGTTGTCACGTATCGGACAGCCCCAGCAGGTCGGCAACACCGAGGCAGTCGCCGGCTTCCTCGAGATTTCCTACGCCAGTCTCTTGCGCATCCGCTGGAGGGGACGCCTGAACGGGCCGGTGTTGTGGCAACCAGTTCTCATCCAATCGGCATAGCGCCTGCGGATGCTCAGCCGTGACCTGGGTTAAGTCTGCTCACGGCCGCCACCGCCCGCCGTCAAGCTGAGCGGACCCGGCCCCACGAGCATTCGACTGTTCCGGTCGATCGACTCGCGCGGCCGGACTTCGGATTTCCGTAGGCGCAACCCGCAGTCCAGCGTGAGCACGCCAAAATGGCGCCCGTCCGCTTGGAAAGAAGCCAATGTGGCTTCTGAGGTCGCCTTGGAATATTGGACCGGCCGCCGTGAGCGATCCCAACCTCAAACCTTTGCCGGTATGCCGGTTTGGCCGGACCGTCGGCCAGTCGGCGCAGTCCCCCGATAAGGACCCGAGCTGACGCGCGATCCAACAGCGCCCAAGCCTATGCTATGTGCATTACCGTTCGGTTGGCCATATCGTCCAAGACCGCATGAAGAAGGCTTCCAACCTCCTGCGCAGCGAACTCTGGCGCAATTCCTACATCGGACAATTGAATGAGCATTTTCTTGGCAGCACAGCGCCAGAACGCACTCGCCGCCTCGCCGTTCTTGGTCTCGAGGGCCTGGGCGATACTTTCGACCAATGTGCGTCGCCGATGCAGCGGAAATACGCAAATGTTTGAGTGATGCATCAATCACCTCACAGTTTCAGTTCCACAAAGAAAACACCGGCGTCTTCAAAAGCGCCGCGCTAGCGCGGTGACGGTTCGCGGCGACATGACGAGTTCCACTTCCCCTCGACAAGCCATTGGGCGATGAGCCGCCGGACCGCACATCCGGACCGCACATAAGGTGAACCACCATTGCTGATCCGGCTGCGTTTCCTGTGCCGTTCCGCGACGAGGCGTTCCAGCCCGAATTGACGTCCAATGACTTGATTTCTGAAAGGGCAGGGCGGTACGAATCACCCGACTGTTCCGCCGCTTACATTCCTGCGAGCTTGTGTAGGAATGATTAAAGCGTGCCCGAGCCGTTCTTGGTGGCCGCAGAAGGGAATCATTGCCATCCGCGCCTATCGTAAGGCCGCGCGACTTCTAGCATGGCTGCACTGCCCCGACAGGGCTTTGCAATCGCGCGTTTCGAAGCCTATGCTTGGCATCGGCCGTCAGTTACTTCGGATGCAGCCGACAGTAAGAGGTACGCGCTCTTGCCCGCATGGGAGAGAGCCTTGCCCGAATCCCTTTTTCGCAACCAGGTGCTGAAATCCCTTTCGCCGGAGGACTTCGCGCTGTTGCGACCATCGCTGCATCGCGTTCAGTTGGAGATCGCGCATCAGCCGATCAGGAATGGATATTTTCCCGAGAGGGGCATCGCCTCGGTGGTCGCCACCATGACCGGCGGACGGCAATGTGAAGTCGGCATTATCGGATATGACGGGATGACAGGAATTGCCGTCATTCTCGGACAGGACAGCTCTTCCAACGAGACCTATATCCAGGTCGCAGGCAATGGCTGGCGCCTGCCGGTTGAAATCCTTCGTCCTGCGGTTGCGGAAAGCCCGTCGCTGCGCACGTCAGTGCTGGACTATGCCCACGCGTTCCTTGTCCAGTCGTCCCGGACGGCACTGGTCAATGGCCACTCCAAAATCGAGGAACGGCTGGCCCGCTGGTTGCTGATGATCCATGACCGCTCTGACGGAGACAAGATCTACCTGACGCATGAATTTCTGGCGACCATGCTCGGCGCCCGCCGTCCCGGGGTCACCACGGCCCTGCAAATGCTTGAATATCGAGGACTTGTCCGTGCCAAGCGCGGCGAGGTCACGATTATCGACCGCGTCGGATTGATGGAACTCACGCATGGCGCTTACGGCGAGGAGGAGCAACGTTATTTCGGCCTGGCCACCGCTGCCTGATTGTCCGGTATCGGACATAGGCTTGAAGGCTGCCGAACTCCCGTCCTAGATCGTGTCAGTCAGAGTTTCAGGGAGGCGGGTGAAAAGCCGCCGAAGCCTATGTTCTGTCCAGAGGCAAGGCCCGGTTCCTCTCCACCGCCCAGGCGATCCGCGCCATTCGAACGCTTATGCCGGCGTGCAAAGCGACCGATCGCGAGTTGAGGAATTGGTGGCGGCGACGTCCATCGTTCACGGTGTGCCCGTCGCCTTCGACGCAAGGACAACCGATGGAGTAGAACCACGGCTGCATTCCTAGGAGGGCATGCCGCGCCGTCCAGACTGTCAGATCGGGCATTCGTCAGATGGTTGTCCGCTAACTTAACTGGCAGAGTCTACAGGACGCAATTGCGAACTCACCGATCGCTTGGCGGCCAAAGCTGCCGGCAAGCGATCGCCTCATCCAGCCGTCTGCACCATCTCATCACAGACATCATCGGCGATGCTACCTGCCCAGCATATGTCCAGCATTTCGCAGGGCGGCCAGAAGGAGCCTCGCATAGCCTGTGACATCGATCTGGGCCTGCATGGACAGGGGCATGCTGGTCCAGTTCTCCAACGGTGCAATGAAAGGTGAGAAGGTGCCATTGACAAGGCAACAGCAGCTAACAAGGCCCTCTCGGTCCAATGCCACCACACCGATCTTGTCGCCTGGATATCCAATGGCTGCGACTCGCTGGACCTCCAGGTCACCGTCAACCCGCACGTCGAAAAGAAGGCTACCACGGCTCCTCGTGGCTATCTCAGCCGCCTTCTCATCAAAGCTTGAAGAGAGCAAGCGGACGCTTTCCACCGCCATCTGGAAAATCACCAAATCCAGTTCATTCACGGCCATATGGGCAATTGCGCGCAATGGGTGGTGATTGCAATGACACACACTGCTTGTTCACAGATGTCGGTCACGAACGATCATTCGTCGGGTTCCGGTTCCGACCAACGGTGTGGCCCACCTGATCGTGCTGCGGTTCGAACATTCCTAACGCGAGCCGAGCGCGCTGTTGATGAGGATGGAGTCTAGGTCTCGGGCCCTGCCTCGCGGCTTCCTCATCCTTGGCAGACCCCTTGCAACGCCGCCGCGATGGCGCAAACGCCAGATGAAGCTGATCCATCGCTTGATCGTGAACTGAGCTTCTGAACACCCTTGGTGGGACAGCAGGGTGGAAGGGCTTGACCAACGCTGCCCCCGTTTTCGAAGAGGGCCCGTCCTCGATTGAATCTTTGGAGCCCCGTGCGGCGCGCAGGCAAATGTTGACCATCTGGACGCAGGTCCCAGACCCCAAGGCAAACAGGAAACCTTCCAGCCAGCCAAGCTGCGCCGAAGCAAAGAGCGACCTTTGGAATTCCCAAGAACTGACCCTTCCATAGTTGACTGGCAACCGCAGCGCGAGTGCGGGAGAGCGATTTCCCCTCTTTGCTATTTGGCACATCGCTTGCGCAGAAGGGGGCGCAGCGTTCGACCGGAGCACTGCATGGGAGAAGGAGGAGCCCCACCCCGATCCGGTCAAGGAGAGAAACGGTGTTGGTTCCACAAGTCCCCATAGCGAACGCAGCGGCCCGCAAGCGCCATTTTGCCCGAGCCTACGTGCAGGTGCTTGCCGCCATAATCCTGGGTGCCGCAATCGGCTATTTCCATTTGGAGACCGGCCAGAGCCTGAAGCCGCTCGGCGATGCCTTCGTCGATGTCGTCAAGATAATCACCGTACCTGTCATCTTCCTGACAATTGCGACCGCCATTGCCGGCATGAGCGATCTGCAGAAGGTCGGCCGAGTTGCCGCCAAGGCGATGGTTTATTTCCTCACCTTCTCGACACTTGCACTCGTTGTCGGACTGATTGTCGCGAATATCGTTCAGCCTGGCGCCGGCCTCAACATCGATCCGGCCTCGCTCGATGTCCAAGCCGTTAAGGGCTATGTGGCCACGGCTCACGAGCAGTCCGTGACCAGCTTCCTGATGAACATCATCCCATCAACCATTGCCAGTGCCTTCGCGGAAGGCGACATCCTGCAAGTCTTGTTCTTCTCGGTCCTGTTCGGCGCGGTCTGCCGCTACAACGGCCGCTCGNATCAACCATTGCCAGTGCCTTCGCGGAAGGCGACATCCTGCAAGTCTTGTTCTTCTCGGTCCTGTTCGGCGCGGTCTGCCGCTACAACGGCCGCTCGATCTTCTCTCTCGTCCGATACATCAAGGACGAGCTGCTGCTCGCAACGTCCTCCTCGGAGGCCGCGCTGCCCTCGCTCATGGAGAAGATGGAAAAGGCCGGCGCCACGCATTCGGTCGTGGGTCTCATTCCATTCAATCTGGACGGCACGAATATGATGCTCGCCGCCCTCTTCATCGCCCAGACGACGAAAACTGATCTGCCGATCGGCTGCCGGATCCTCATGCTGTTCGTCGCATTGTTCCCTTCGAACGGAACAACCCGCATTACCGGTGCAGGCCTCGTCACAATGGCTGCAACGCTCTTTCTTGTTCCGGCCGCACCGGTCACCTCCGTGGGTCTTATTCTTGGCGTCGATCAGCTTATGTCCGAATGCCACGCGCTGACGATTTTTCTCCGCAGCGTAGCGGCAACGCTGGCTGTCGCCCGGTCTGGGGCGAGCGGGATAAACGACGATTCGGGGAGCGCCTCACTAGCGGACCGTTCAGCGCTCTGGCGGTGGACGGTCAAGTCGCCCGGCGTGGTGAACGCAGTTCCCCGCGCGAACGACGCTCAGCTATTGGGGTGGGCCCGATGGCGCAAAGCCGTATTTGAGAAACCGCCAGATCGCACCGGCACCTGTGCGCCTGTAGCAACTGCGGGGCACGATCCAAAGCGACCCACTTTACACCAAAAAGGCGGGCCGTTGCTGCCAGGCCGTCCATGGATTTGAGCCTCATGTCTAAGACAACTGCCACCACTCTCGCGGTTCTCCTTTTTCTCCTCGCCGTGCTGCTTTCGGTGCTGGTGAGCCATAATAGCGCGCACCCACACCGGCGGGAAAGGCCGCCCCCGACCATGCAGTCGTGCCAATGGACAGTCAAAAGTGGAGCGGCGCACTCGTCAACGACCCCGCTTCGCCAAATCGCCGGCAACCCGGAACGTCCGGGGACCCTTCAGCGCTCTGCCGGGCGGACGGTCAGTCGCCCGGCGTGGTGAATGGCGGTCGCGGTTGCCCAGCCCGCGCGAACGACGCTCAGCTGGTGGGGTGGGCCCGATGGGGCAAGGCCATCTTTCCAGAAACCGCCAGAGCGCACCGGCATCGATAGCTGTGCGCCCTCGCGACTGCGCCCTGTGGCAAGTGCGGGGCTCGATCAAAAGCATTTTACACCAAAAGGCGGGCCGTTGCTGCCACGCCGTCCATGGATTGGAGACTCATGTCTAAGCCGACTGCCATCACTGTCGCAGCTCTTCTTTTACTCCTCGCCGTGCTGGCGAGGCAATATAGCGCGAACCTGCACCGGCAGGCGTGGTCGATCGACTGGCAAAAGTGGAGCGGCGCATTCGACAACGACCCCCTTCGCCAATCGCCGGCAACCCGCAAGGCGGTGCCGTTCTGGTCATATTCAATCACTACCACACCTGTCCGCATTGCAGACTGGCAGATCTCAACTACCAAAAAGCCTTCAAGAATGATCCCAATCTGAAGCTTGTGATCAAACAGTTCCCGGTCCTGAGACCGGATTCCCAATTCCCAGCCTTCGCCGCACTCGCCTCCAGAAAACAGGGAAAGTATGACGAATTCCGCCGCGCCCTTATGAGTTTCCCAAGTCGGATTAACGAAATCAGTCTCATGATCGCAGCACGTGTGGGCCTCGACGTTGAGCAGCTCAAGCGGGACATGCAACATCCGGCCATCGCAGATGAATTTGCTCGCACCCGGGCACTCGCGAAAGGTCTGCACATCCTCGGTACGCCCGCGTTGCTGGTCGGCGATAAAGTGATCGCCGACCTGGTTGACATGGCCAGCTTGCAACGCTTGCTCGCCGATGCGCGCTCAAGCGTGCTGGCTCTCGTGCGGGGCAGCATCTGTAGATCGGCCACGCTGTTGTTGCCCGAGCGTGCCGTTTGTGGCAGCTGGCTTTGCTATTGCTCCTCGGCATCTTGTTGCGGTCATCCAGCTGCCGTGGGCGCCAACAACAATCCTGAGCGCCCGCGCCTCAAGGCGCTGGCCGGGTGCTCGTGAACCGAGCCCGCTTTTCTTCGCCAGGCTCAGGCGGTCTCGGCCCTGCGGCTTCGCCCCCTGGCGCGGGGCAGCCTTCGGCTGCTGACGGTCGCCGGCCTGTCGGCCGGCGTCGTTTTTATCGTGGCCTTCCCCGGTGGCGCAGGGCGGGCAGCACTCCCTTCTAGGCCCGCCGCGGCGTCCCGCAACCCTTCGCTTTCGCTTCGGGTCCTCCACTCCGTTCCGGTCCTGCGGATGCAGTCCGCCTCCGACGTCGGGCCTTTCCGGTCGCTTTCGCCGCCCACCCCGCTTCTGGGGAGGGCGCGCGATTGAAGAGCGGAGGACATCACGATGCGTGCAAACAACAAACGTTGCGGCAGCCGACAGGCTGGCGCAGAGAGTGGCGGGCGCACCGGCGCCAGCCTTTATCAGGAAATCACCGACCGCATCATTGCCGAACTGGAGCGCGGCACCGTGCCATGGGTCAAGCCGTGGGGCAGGGCAAGGGCAGGCCTCGGCCTGCCGCGGAATGCGGCCACCCAGCGCCGATATTCCGGCATCAATATCCTGATCCTGTGGGGCGGGGTCATCGATCGCGGTTTCCCCAGCCAGAACTGGCTCACCTTCCGGCAGGCGCTTTCCCTAGGTGGCAATGTCAGGAAGGGTGAGCACGGCACCACCATCGTTCACGCTGACCGCTTTGTTCCCAAGAACGAAAAGCAACGCGCCGACACCGATGGCGACGAACCGCAGGCGGTGCCCTTCCTGAAGCGCTTTAGCGTCTTCAATGTCGCGCAGTGCGATAATCTGCCCGAATATCTTTACGCCGCCGGCGAGCCTCTGCCTGAGCGCGAGATGGTCCCGCAGGCCGAGGCGCTCATTCATGCAACCGGCGCTGATTTTCGCATCGGCGGCGAGCGCGCCTTCTACATGCCCGGCAGCGACACCATACAGGTGCCGCCGCAGCCGGCTTTCTTCCACCAGATCGACTATTACCGGACCTGCTTTCACGAGCTTGGCCACTGGACCGGCCACCCGACGCGACTCGCGCGCGACCTGTCCGGCTCCTTCGGGTCCAACACCTATGCGCGTGAGGAACTGGTCGCCGAAATCGCATCAGCCTTCATCTGCAGCAGTCTCGGCATCGAGCCGACCGTGCGCCATGCCGACTACATCGGCTCATGGCTGACGGTTTTGCGCGAGGACAACCGCGCCATCTTCCGCGCCGCAAGCCATGCCTCGAAAGCCGCCGATTTCCTGCTTGGCCTCAATGCCGATGTCGAAGGCGAGGCACATGCCGAAACCGCCCATGGGAGCGCGCAATCCTCACACGCGACCGCCTTGCGCCTCTGATGACGCAAAAGTCGCCCGCAATCAACTCGACAGTTCTTTTGAGGTTGCGCTAACGCCGATGGCCGGCGTTGGCGCCGATCGTTTATCGGACCGAGGTTCGCAAAAAAAGGGCGGCATTGCTGCCGCCCTCTCGTTGCGAAAGCCGCCAGAGCTGGATTAGAAATCCATACCGCCCATGCCGCCCATGCCGCCGCCACCCATGCCGCCAGGCATGCCGCCGCCGCCAGCCGACTCCTTTTTCGGAGCCTCCGCGATCATGGCTTCGGTGGTGACCAGCAGGCCGGCGACCGAGGCCGCATCCTGGAGAGCCGTGCGCACG
>NZ_NPKI01000001.1 GCF_002284565.1 Mesorhizobium mediterraneum
CATTATTGGGCTCGGGAAATTCAGGCCCTGGGTCATACGGTTCGGATGATGCCACCCGCATACGTGAAGGCCTATGTCAAGATATGTTCACCTGACCATATCTTGACTTGGACGAACCCGCTTCGCGGGAAAGTCTTGCTCGGAGGTCATTGATCCGGTGCAGGCGAGGCATCCTGGCATGATTGGCCGGACGTAATCGGCCGGGTTCATAGGGGCTTGCTTCAGGCAAGGTGACGCTGCTGCCCACGCGCAGCGTCACCTCAATGCCAAGGAGCCCTTTAATGACCCCGCTTCGGTTACGCATGATAAACGACATGCAGGTCCGCAATCTGTCGCCGCATACGCAGGACTCGTATCTGCTGCAAGTTTCGCAGTTTGCTCGCCATTTTGCGAAGTCGCCCGACTTGCTCTGTCAGGAAGATGTCCGCACCTACCAAGTCTATCTGACGAATGAGAAGAAGCTGGCGCCGAAGTCCATACACGTGGCCGTTTCGGCGCTCCGTTTTTTGTACCGCGTCACGCTCGGCTTCGAATGGGATTTCGACCGCATCATTCCGTGCCCCAGGGTGCCCAAGACACTCGCCGTCATCCTCAGCCCCGAAGAGGTATTACACTTTCTCGGCTGCGTGGAGAGCCTGAAGCATCAGACGATCCTGACGACATGCTACGCCGCCGGTCTGCGGATTTCCGAAGCGGTGCACCTGAGACCGGAGGCCATCGACCGACAACGAATGGTACTGCGCGTCGATCAAGGCAAGGGGCAGAAGGACCGTTACGTCATGCTCTCGGCGCGCTTGCTGGAGACGCTGACCGACTATTGGCGTGCCGTCCGGCCGAAGACGTGGATGTTTCCCGGCGCCATCCCCAACGAACCGATATCGACCAACGCGGTGCAGAACGCCTGCGGCAAGGCGCACCGGCTGTCGGGCCTGGGCAAGCCCGTGACGCCGCATTCGTTGCGGCACGCCTTTGCCTGCCACCTACTTGAGGCCGGCACCGATATCCGTACCATCCAGCTTTTGCTCGGCCATCGCAGCCTGTCGACCACCTCGCAATATCTGCGGATCGCAACCAGCAAGGTCTGCGCGGCGACGAGTCCGCTGGAGTTGTTGCCACGGCCAGTCCCGAAGGCGGCGCCACCGCTACCACCTGAACATTTCTGACGGTCGCCCCATGGGGCGATCTGGTCCGGAGGTGGCGGATGTATTCCGCCGCTATGGTGCTGCTTGGCGTGAGCAGCACGGCGCGTCGCTGTCGACCGAACGGCGTGCAGCCATGTCGAACAATGCGACCGATGCGGTGAGCGGCGGATCGCCTACAACAGCTGCCGTTCGCGCAACTGCCCCAAATGCCAGTCCCTGGCGCGTGCGGATTGGATCGAAGCGCGGCGGGCGGAGCTTCTCGACACGCAATATTTTCATGTCGTCTTCACCGTGCCCGACGAGATCGCCTTGACATAGGCCTTCACGTATGCGGGTGGCATCATCCGAACCGTATGACCCAGGGCCTGAATTTCCCGAGCCCAATAATGCGCGCTGCCACAGGCCTCCATCCCTACGAGACAAGGCTGCAATGTGCGAAAGAAGTCCAGCACCTGCGATCGACGCAGTGCGCGACGTACGATCACGTCTCCTTCTTCGGCTATGCCATGAACCTGAAAAACGGATTTGGCCAGATCGAGCCCGACTGTGGTAATCTTCTTCATGGAGCGGTCCTTCTTCTTTGTGGCGTTTCAACACGACCACGTTAGGCACTTGATGCCGTTTGAGAAGGGCCGTTCCACCTCATCAGCTTCGGGCCGATTAGGCCTCAAAGCTGCATTCCCGATCATCAGACAACGGCCCAGGCCTGGAACCGCTTCCGGCCGGTGATTTCGCGCAGATTGAGCGCACCGACAAGATCCAGCGCACCCTGCCGGCTGACCTCCAGTTCCTTCTGGACCATGGCCGTCGATACCAGCGGCCGCGCCAGCACCAAGTCTATCAGCCGCGGCAGTTTCGAGTTCGTCCGCCGCGACCGCAAGCGCCGCTCCAGTTGGCCCCGCGCCAGCACCAGCCGGTCATGTTCTTTCAGCCCGGCCGATGCCGCCGCGTGGATGGTCTCGAGGACAGCGAGCAGCCGCACACTTTTGTCACGGGCGCGCCGCCGGTCCCTTTGGATCGCGCGCAAGCCGACAGAAAGACTGGCGAGATGGTTGGCAGTCGTGCCGGTCTGACGCAGCAGCGCCGCGGCCAAAAGCGGCCCGAGCCATGGCGCGTGCTGTAAGACCTCGATCTCGGTCCAGGCGTCGATAAGCAACGCGACGCGCAGCACGGCAGGCAGGTCGATTGTTGCCCGCAGCACAGCCTGCCATTCAGCCAGCCGTGCATCCTCATCCCAGTCGAGGTCGTAGACCAGGGCCGGCCGGTCGTTCGCGATCGGCCTTTTTGGACCGGTCTGGATGCCGGCGAGCACGTTTGTCGATCGGGCGAGCAAGGCGTCGATTTCGGCGAACTCGTGCGCCATCGCGTCCTGCTCGGCCGACGACCCGCCATCATCGACACCCTCCTCAGAAGATGAGGCCCCCTCGCCGTCCCGGCCATTTTGTGCCGGCTCCGCCGCCGCACCGCCGCGACCAGTCAGCGCCAATAACCCGTCGCGGCCGAGCGCCCAGTCGGGTTTATTGCCAAAAATGTGGCGGCGGGCGCGCAGCACGGCATGCGCCCGGGTGAGATCATGTGTCGGAGTGCGGATATCCATGTGGGCGTCGTGCAGGACGAGGTCCTCAAGGTGGACCAGTTCGCCTTCGATCCACAGCGCCGCCGCCGCGTCGGCAAAGTGTTGGCGCTCGATCCAGCCGTCGCGCACCGGCGAGCGCGCCAGACGCTCGTCGAGCCGCGCCAAAGCCTCGGTGTCGTTTTTACCTCCCGATTTCAAACAGGGAAAAGTCAGGTGTTGTTTAGGTTTTGGCGCTACGACAGCCCCGATTTTTCGCTAACGATTTCACTGACTGCGATTTGCCGCACCGATTGCACAACCGCAAAGCCGCACCCGGCACGTCGCATTCCGACGAAGCATGGTCGGCGGCACGTCGTCTCGCTCGCGAGCTCGACAGGATTCTCGACGGTTCGGGGCCAAGACGCGCGGCAATCAACCGGGCCGCGGCCGAGCTGCGCCTCTCGACCCGCCAAGTCTACAATCTGCTGGCGCGCTACCGCAACGATCGGACCGTGACGTCGCTGCTGCCCCAGTTGGATGGCAGCCGCAAGAAGCGCCTTGATCAAGGCATCGAGGCGATCATTGCGACGACGTTGCGAGAGCAGTGGCTGGTGCTGGAGGCTCCGCCGCTCGCTCCCGTCGTGGCCGAGATCCGCGCTCGCTGCGAAGAGGCCGGCTTGGCCGCTCCGTCCTATCTCACGGTCGCCCGCCGGATACCCGGGCTGTTCAGCCCCGAGGAGATCGCGAGGAAACGGTCCGCCAATCCGAAGCATCTCCAGCGTCTCAAACCGCGGCCAGGATACATCCATGCGGCGCGCCCACTGGATGTCTGCCAGATAGATCACACGCCCACGGACATCAACTTCGTCGAGGTCGTCGACGGCGGCGGGACGTTCATCGGCCGGGCATACTTGACGATCGTCACCGACGTGGCGACACGCTGCATCTTTGGCTTCTGTCTCACCCTCGAGAAGCCGTCTGCGCTGTCGGTCGCGCTCTGCCTAGCGCAGGCTGTGTGTCCAAAGGAGGCCTGGCTCAGCGCACATGACATCAACCACGGCTGGCCGATGTTCGGTCGACCGAGGTCGCTTGTCACCGACTCCGCCAAGGAGTTCAAAGGGCATGCCTTCCAGCGCGGGTGCGAGGACTACGGCATTCGCATCCGCTACCGGGATCGCGGTCGCGTCCACCAAGGCGGGGTGGTCGAGAGGCTACTTGGGAAGCTCAACTCTGTTCTGGCAACGCAGCCGGGCTCGACGGGCCGATCCGTGGCGGATCGCGACGAATACCCCGCGCAGCGGCGAGCTCGCCTCAGCTTCGCCGATCTCGAGCGATGCATCGCGCTCGCCGTGATCGACCATAACCTTCAGGAAAATGCGAGGACGTTGAAGGTGCCGGCGACAGAATGGGAGCGACAGGCGCGCGATCTCCAGCACTTCGATGATGATGCGATGCAAGTGCTGCTTGCCTTTCTCCCCGTAGCAGAGAGGCGCATCTCACCGCAGGGTGTCAGCATGTTCGCGTTGGACTATTTTTCACCGTGGCTGGGCAGCCTCGTCCCGCAACGAGACCGTCTGGGACGGCTCGAGCTGCGATACGATCCTCGCGATATCAGCCACGTCTACATCCGGGACCCGGAGACGAGGGAGTTCCGGCCCGTGGAGCGGCGTGACGGAATGCTTGCTCCCATGACGTTGTGGGAGCACGAAGCTGACCGCTCGCACCAACGCAGCGCGAATGCGCGAACGGATGTCGAAAAAGTGACGCTCCGCCGTCAGATAACGGAAATCGCCAGCGGGCAAAAGCCATCAAAAATCGAGCTGCGCAATGCCGTGCGTCGAGCACATGCGGTAGAGGCCGCCAAACCCTATGATGCGCTGCGCCCCGCAAAACCGGCGCCTGCCGAGCATCCCGTACGCCACAAACGCCGTCTGCCAGTCGAGGACTGGTGACGTGGTGGGCCATCTGCTCGATCACGTTCGCCCGGTTCTTGACCGCAGGATGGAAGAGCGGATCGCCTATATCCAGGCGCCGCGATGGATCGGACATCAGGTGACAGTCCAAGCGCATGAACGCCTTGCCGAGTTGCTGTCCCGGCCGCCGGCGTTGCGGACCCGAGGCCTGATGCTCGTCGGACCCTATGCCAACGGCAAGAGATGATCGCCGAACGGTTTGCTGTCGAACATCTGAGAACCGCCGAGCAGCAGCGGGTGTGGGTGGTCCAGACGCGTGAGGGTGCGGGCCTCGCCCATTTCTATGAAGCATCCTCGAGGCATTGCGAGCGCCAACCGGCATGGGTCGTGGTGTCGGCCGCAAAGCCGAGCAAATCGATCGCCTGTTCGACAGCCTGAAGCCCAGGATGCTGATCTTCGACGAATTCCACAATGCGCTGCGGGGCCGATCGCGGGACGTCGAGGCGGTTCTTGCCTTCCTCAGAAGGATCGGCCGCCAGTTCGACATTTCACCGATTCTGATCGGTGAGGTCGCGGTGTACGACTTCATCAACCAGACCGCCGAAATGGCGACCCGGTTCGACCTGCATGCAGTGCCGCGATGGCAATATGGCGAGGAGTTTTTCGCGCTGCTCAACAGCCTCGAAGCCGCCTTGCCGCTCGCCCGCGCTTCCGATCTCTCGGATGAACCGATGGCGCGGATGATCTTTCAGCTCTCCGAGGGCCTGATCGGCGAGATCGTGGCGATCGTCTCTGCGGCGGCCGTGGCGGCGGCAAGGTCTGGCGCGGAGCGGATAACGAAAACGGGCATCGAGGCGCTGCGCTACATCCCCGTCTCGAAGCGCCGCCGGGCGCCGGTGCGTGACCGCCTGCTGTGAGCGGAGCACGCTTCGCCATCGAGATCCGTGAGCGATACGGGGACGTCGTTCGGGATCGGTGGTCCGTTTCCATTGACCCGCAGCCGGATGAGCTATTGTCGAGCTGGCTCCACCGCCTTGCCATCGCCAACGGTATCGCGCCGCGGCCATTCGCCGGCGTCTTGGGGCTTGGTGACGGAATGGGGTCGTCCCGCCTCGACCATAGCCTAACGCACGGTGTCGCGACCCTGCTCCAACAACAGGCGGATATTGCAACGGAAGCGTTGTCGGCGATGACGATGACCGGTCCAGCGTTGACGCCGCTCCTGCTGCCGTTGCGCGAGAACGTCCGCCCGAACCGTTCGACCTGGACGCAGTATTGTCCCCAGTGCCTTGCCGGCGACCAGGCGCCGTATTTTCGCCGGCACTGGCGGCTGGCGACGCGCATCTCGTGCTTCGTGCATGGTCGCGGTCTTCGGGATCGATGTCCCGCCTGTCGCAGCGGGATTGCATCCTTCGACCAGACCGACCTGATGCCGCAGCACTTTTGCGCCCGATGCGCCTTCGCTCTGCGCACGGCATCGAAGGTCTTCGTCAAAACGTCGGCACGACGGCTGGAACGGTCGATCGACGATATCTGCAAGGTGGGGATGGCCAAGGGATCGATGACGATCGGCGACCTGACTTCGCGGCTGCTGGGCGCGCCTGTCATTGCAGGCGTCTCATTGGGCAAGACGCTCACGAACCTGTCCACGTCCTCGCGCATCCGCTGCTTCGAATGGCTCGCGGACAAGCCTGTCGGCTGGTTGACGGCAGATGAGGACGATGCTGTTGCCCGGCGGCGTCGGCTCGTCCTGGCTGCAGGCGGCCATGACCGGTTGATTGCGCACTTCTCGGATTTCATGGACACGCATCAAGGATCGCCGAGGTCTGTGCGGTCACCCCCGACCGGCGCCGACCTTGCTGCTCTGCTCGCGGCCTATTCGCGCGCCACTGACGATGCGATCCAAACGAAGCGTCACCGTGTTCTTGCGGTCCCACGCGGATAGGACTGCTGCCCGCGAACCACCCATCCCTGGTGAGCAGCATGCTATTCATCACCGGCAACGCCCGCATCTTCATCCCAGTCACTGGAAAACCCCGGCGTGATGTCGCCCGCCAGCAGCTTCTCCTTCGACAGCAGGCCTGCATCCTCAAGCGCATCGATGTCGGGGAGATCGCGCAGGGTGTCGAACCCGAACTGCAGCAGGAACGCCTTGGTCGTGACATAGGTGTAGGGCGCGCCTGGGGTCGGGCTGCGTGGGCCGGAGGCGATCAGGCCGAAGCCGCGCAAATTGCCGATCAGGTCGCGGCTGATTTCCTTGCCGAACAAGGAGGACAGTTCGGCACGGGTGATCGGCTGGAAGTAGGCGATCGTCAACAGCACGAGCACCTCCGGCTGCGAAAGGTTTTTTTGCTCTTGCTCGTCCGTGCCTAACGCTGCGCGAATGGCATCACCGTAGGCCGGCCGCGTCAGGTGCCGAAAACCGCCGGCGACCGCGACCAGGTCGTAAGGACGGCCGCGCAGTTCCTCGCGGATGTCATCAATGAGGAGGTCGAGGTTGCAACTGGCGCCAATCACTTGCGCGAGCACACTACGTGTGACCGGCTCGCTGGCGGCGAAGACCGTCGCCTCGACGCGGTTCATCCACTCCCGCCAGCGAACCTCCGCCGGCAGGTGGTCGAGATCGCGATCGAACAAATGGTCATTTGAACGACGGTCGCCTGATCGATGGTCATCCGACCGGCCCCGCCCTCGCCTCTTGCGGTCCGCTTCAGCCATTTGCTAAAGCCCGTAGATGCGGAACGTGGTGCGGCCGGACAGCTCGCGCACGGCGCCGAGATCGACCAATCGGTCGAACAGCCGCCGCAGGCCGCGGTCGCTCATCCCGGTCCTTTTGTCCCCGCGCGAGGCAACGAGCGCATCGTCGTTCAGCAAATGATCGACGACATGGTCCGCCCCCTTTGCCCGCAGTTTCGGAGCGACACCGAACAGCCGATCCGCACGGCGCCCGAGCTCGGCGGAAAGATCGATGGCGCGCAGCGCGGCGCGCGCCTGAGCCACGAGCAGGCCCTGCACCCTCTCCCCGCCTGGCGCCTGGTCGCTTTCCGTCAGACTGGTTGTTCTCACTCGCACGCCACGCGTGCTTCCGCCCGATGCAGGCTGCGCTCCCAGAAGCGGCACCGCATGCGGCCAACCCAATCTTTGCGCGAGCAGGGCGTCGGCGAGCCAAGCACCCAAATTGCGTCCGAAGCCATCGCGTTCCGCGCTCGCGAAGGCACCGGTCAGCATCTCGACAACGCCGGCTGCCGTAGACAGCTGGCGGAGATCCTCGAGGAGATCGCCGACCGCCGCGCCGTCGCGGGCGAAAAAACCGAATTCTTCCAAGACCGCGGTGAGGTTTTTTGCCGTCAGGAGATCCTCCGCGGGCCGGGCTGCCAGCCGGCGCCAGGCGAGCAGCAAAACACCGCCCGGCCCAACGTCGTCACCGGGACGGGTCAGGAGAAAAGAATCGCGCAGCGCGGCCTCGTCCTCGGTGCGCCCCGCCTGCCGTGCCGTCGTCGCGGCCGCCGCGAGCGCGAGGCGCTGCCGCCAGGCGCCCGCCCATTTTTCGTCCCGGCGCACGACAGCATCGAGCGCGGTCAGCGCCGCGCCGGACGCAAGCGCAGCATCTTCGACGGTTTGCGCCGTCTCGACGGCCCGGCGCAGCCAGGATGGCACAGTCGCCATGGGCGCGATCGGCGCGGCGCCGAGCGGCTGGACGGCGTGGCGGGAAGGCGGTTTGGCGTGGCGAATCATCGCCGGCAGCATGAGTCATCGCGGCGCTTTTTGCAATCATCTCGGCCATAAAGCGCCGGGGATGTCGAACGACGTTCGTGTCCGGTAAGCTTGCCTTATCGGACGTAACCGAAGCGCCGCTAGCGCAGCACCTGCAGCCCGTGCTTGTCGACCACAAACAG
Source organism: Mesorhizobium mediterraneum (assembly GCF_002284565.1). GTDB lineage: Bacteria > Pseudomonadota > Alphaproteobacteria > Rhizobiales > Rhizobiaceae > Mesorhizobium > Mesorhizobium mediterraneum. The sequence goes on from NZ_NPKI01000001.1 coordinate 8,507, forward strand.
CAGCTTCAGCGCCATGCCACTCGGCCGCTTGGCTCCGGTCTCCCATTTCTGCACCGTCGATTCGGATGTGTTCAGATAGCGCGCAAACACCGGCTGGCTGACATGGTTCTTCTCCCGCAGCGCCTTGATCGCGTCGGGCTCGATCGCCGGCGGCACCGTCAGGCAGCTCTCGTCGAAGCTGCGCATCGTCGCCTTGTCGATCGCCCCGACCTTGTAGAGCGCGCTCGCCGAGCTGTGGATCGCCTCGAAGGCGTCGGACTTGTATTTTCTAGCCCTGCTCATGTGCATATCTCCAAAAAATCTCCGTCTGCCAGCAATTCGCCGAGCTGCCGATCGGTCAGCCCAGCATAAGCCTTGGCCAGGCTGCGGAACTGGGCGAGTTCGTCGTCATCAATGTTGGCCCTGTCCTGCTTGGCGAACAGATACTCGTAGACCCAGAACCGACCGGATTTGGCCAGGATGATCGATCGGTGCCGGTTGTCGTTCAGACGCTTCTTGAACACGCCACCGCCAAGATCTTCGGCTTGTCCCAACGCCACCTGCGCAATCGCCTTGCACAGTGCCACGTCCCTGATTCGCGCCTTGCGCGCCGCCTTGGCGAACCAGGCCGTCTTGAACGTCCGCTGCGTCATGGTTTTATATAGCACCAGGTGCTATGGATTGCAAACGCTGCGGTGCCGCCGCCGAACACCGGTTGGCCGACAGCCGGTTCCGTACCGCTAGTGGGTCTACACGTCAGTCAGATCCTCGGGATATCGGCCACCGCGCGCGTGGAACAGCCACCACGTTTGCGCGCCGCGCGTTGAAACGACCAGACAGTGGGGCTCATCCAGCGCCGGCTCGATCAAGCCCAGACGGACGAGCGGAATGATGGTCTTTTCGCCGATCGACTTGTCATGGTACGAAAGCCCGGGCACGACAAGGCGCCATCCCGGCGTTCCGCGCTCGGTCGTGGCCGCCGCGAGATAGCCCATTTCCGATGGCGACTCGCCACGCCCCAAGGTGAACAGGCAGATGCTCCAGAAGGCGTTTCGCGGACGCGGCGGGATGAGCGCCCAATCGAGCGGACCGTCCTGCGCCGCCGGCTCTTGGCTTTGCGACGGCCGGCCCACCCGGTTGTCCTCAAAGCCTTGGCGATAGGCCTTTTCCAGCGCCCGGGCGATGGCGCCCGCCGTGTCGACGGCCATGCCGTATTTCCGGTCATGGCGGTCCTTGGCCACGATGTCGCGGGCCATCTCACGAAACCTGGCCTTGCGATAGGGATCAGCGGCGATTTGCGTTGATTTCTTGATCGCTTTCTTGATCACCGAGGTTCCCTTCGGGCAGGTCGCTGTCGCGCTGGCGTGTACGGATATGGGCCTAAGCCTGCGGGTGCGTGAGATGCCGATGCAATGGACAGCCTCGCTGTTTGGCTGCAAGCTGGCGCCGACTCGACTCTTCTGATTCAATCGCACAATTGAGCCATGGACAAGCTACTGAAACCAGATGGCGCGGACTCCCATCAAGACCCGCAAGCCGACCGGCGTCGCGACAACGGCCCGCCCGGCGAATTCGCAGGTCTGCCCGACATCGTCGATCTGGTCATGGAGATGGGACGCCCATCGCGGTCGCCGGCGCATCTCGAAGCGCTCGTCGAGACGGCAAAAGACTACGCCAAGGCCGCCAGCTCCGAAAACACGCGAGACGCCTACACCAAGGACTTTTCGCATTATTCGTCCTGGTGTCGCCGCAACGGTTTTGAGCCCTTGCCCCCAGAGGTACAAACAATCGGCCTCTATATCAGCGCCTGTGCCTCAGGCACCGCCGCCGGCGAGCCGAAACGCGGCATTCCCGCCCTTTCGGTCGCAACGATCGAGCGGCGCCTCTCCGGCCTGGCCTGGAATTTTTCCCAGCGCGGATTTTCTCTCGACCGTGCCGATCGCCATATTGCCACCGTGCTCGCCGGTATCCGCAGAAAACACGCAAAGCCGCCGCGGCAGAAGGAGGCCGTCCTCGGCGATGACATCAAGGCAATGATCGCGACGCTCGGGCACGATCTGCGCGGGCTGCGCGACCGCGCTATTTTGCTCCTAGGCTTTGCCGGCGGGTTGCGGCGCTCGGAAATCGTCGGCCTCGACGTCGTGCGCGACGACAAGAGCGACGGCGCCGGCTGGATCGAGATTTTTGCCGACAAGGGCGTGCTGGTGACGCTGCGCGGCAAGACCGGTTGGCGTGAGGTCGAGGTCGGCCGCGGCTCCAGCGATTTTTCTTGCCCGGTTGTCGCGCTGGAAACCTGGATCAGGCTCGGAAGGATCGCGCGCGGTCCGCTGTTCCGGCGCATCTTCAAAGACAACAAGACCGTCGACGTCGAACGACTTTCCGACAAGCATGTCGCCCGCCTGGTCAAGCAGACGGCGCTCGCCGCCGGCGTCCGCTCCGATCTTCCGGAAGCGGAGCGTGCGCTGCTGTTCTCAGGGCATTCGCTGCGCGCCGGCCTTGCCTCCTCCGCGGACATCGAGGAACGTTACGTACAGAAGCAGCTCGGCCACGCCTCGGCCGAGATGACCCGCAAATATCAGCGCCAGCGCGATCGGTTCCGGACCAATCTCACCAAGGCGAGCGGGCTGTAGGAACCATAAGTCCCCTGCCCTGCCGCTACTCAGTGCCTAGCAGCGGGAGTCTGCTTGTCGGAGGCTCGTCCTAGGACGACAGGGCACGGCCTCAGGCTCCCTACCTACGCGAGGCGGAGCGGCTTGCCGGCGAGGCCTGATGCTGCAAGAATCGAGGAGTGTTGTGGCGCGAACGCAATACCCATCGCGCGCCCTGACCCTAGCCCGAATTGGCCAACAAATCGTAAACGCGGGAGCGCGCAGCCATGGAAACCAGGATCATCGACAGCCGCAACGATTTCGCGCAATGGGCGATCGATAGGTCCAATGCGATCCTGATGGATCAGGGTTCGGAACTCGCCACCGCGGCCCGCAATGGAAACGAAGCCCAAATCGGTGAGACAGCACAGGCGCTCGGCCAGGCGATCGTCGATGCGCTGATCGAGGCCTTCGACGGTCTCGCAGGCGACGAATGAGCCACCGCTTGGCCCGCACGACTGGCTGCGCCAATGGAAACGGCGGCCGGTACGCGGGCTCCCAGATCCACCAGCCATCATGAATTCGGACTGCGCTGAATCCGCTTCGGCGGCATCGCGTCAGGGCTCCGAAAGGCCCCTTCCCCTCAATCAATCGAAACCGTAACTTAGAAACCGCGGTTCGAAATTTCAGCTTAGCGCTTCAATTGAAGTCGGGAAGTAAAACCGACAGCGGCGCGGGCGAGCGGCCCCAGCAGGCTGTTCAGGGGCAAATCGACGAGTTGGTAAGCCATTGATTTGTTTGTAGCTGATTCACGCAACGGAAGCTATAGCACCGGTTACTTCCGTCACAGGCGATGATCCCTGGGAACAAGCTAACTATCGATAATGACCTCATATCGGGACTGTACAGCACGAGGCCTTGGGACGCTCAGGAGGCCGAAAAACGTTGATTTACCGGCTCATCGAAGCGGTACGAGCGATATAAAGGGCAACTAGAGACGTTTACAAACGATCGTTTGCTGATGTCTTCGGTGTTTGTACAACACTCCTTTCCCGATCCTGAGAAACGCCGCAAATGGCTCGTGAAGCGCAAAATCGACGCTCCGGTCGACCACAGGCCTGGCAAATCGGCTACTGCGCCGTTGCCCAGCTCGAGCGTGCGTTGATTTCGGAGCGGACCAAGGCCGGCATCATCGCCGCACGATCGAAGGGGCGGCTGGCAGGCAATCCTGGTAGCCGCGAGCGCAAGCTCGAAGCCCTGGCGAAGATGACGGCCGTGCAACAGGCTATTCGGACACGGATTCACGGTAGCGGCGTAACGATCACGGGCGAGCGGTCAGTTGGAGCGGCATGAGGCCATTAGCGTCCACTTCAATGCTGTACCGCCTGTCGCGCAGCCTGAAAGATCTCCTGCACCTCATGGAGAAGATCGAGCCGCGGGCGCTGGGTTCCGCTCGCTCACCGAGGCGATCGAGACCACCACGCCGGCTGGCCGCATGATGATGCAGATGGTCGGCAGATTCGCCGAATTCGAGCGCGCCATGATCCGCGAGCGGACGAGCGCAGGGCTGGCTGAGGCCCGGCTGGAAGGTCGCGTTGGTGGGCGACGGCGCAAGCTCGATGACAAAAAGCGGCGTGAGATCGCCGAGTCCGTCATTTCGGGCCGCGAGTCTGGCGCCGAAATGGCAAGGCTATATGACGTGAGCGAGCCAACCGTCTCAAGAATCGTTGCCAAATTTCGCCAGCAGGAGGCACATCAAGCACTGGAATGACTTGGCTTGAATGACCGCACGGGGTGGAGCTTTGCCGTCCGTCTCGCCCTACTCGACCGAGCAGGAAGAGCACAATGCGGGACCTTCGGAGGCTTTTCCGGCGATATAGAAGGGCGCTATGCAGAAGCCGAGAAAAACCTGAGGACACAATGGTGAGCATTCGCCCGGTTAGATGGGAAGACGTTGACGCACTGTATGCTATTTCCCTTGCGACTGGCTTTGAGGGGGGCGATGCGTCACACCTCTACGAGGATCCAAAGCTGATGGGGCATATCTACGCCGCGCCGTATGCGGTGCTTGAGCCGCAGCTTGCCGTAGTTGTCGAAGACTCCCGGGGTGTTGCGGGCTTTGCCGTCGGAACAATAGATACACTGGAATGGGAGGATCGACTCGAAAGGGAGTGGTGGCCGCAACTTCGCCTGCGCTATGCCGATCCACCTGAAGCGTTACGGGATTTATGGACGCCGGACGAGCGGCGGGCATCCATGATCCACCACCCGGCGCGAACGCCGGCAGCCGTGGTTAGCAAGTATCCGGCTCATCTTCACATGAATCTTTTGCCCCGCGTCCAAGGGAGCGGGCTTGGCTCAAAGCTGTTCGATAAATGGCGAAGCTTCGCGGTCGAACATGGTATCAAAGGTATCCATGTCGGCGCCAATCGCGCGAACAAGGGAGCGATCGGCTTCTGGCGGAAAATTGGTTTTGCGGAACTCAGCATTAAGGACGCTGCGAAGGGACGAACGGTCTGGATGGCACACGACTAAAGCCAACGCCCGCAAAGGGCTCAATGAAGCCGTTCATCGCCTCGTCGGTGGACGACGGAGAGGGCGAACCTTGCCGATCAGGCAGCGGCGAAATGCCTACCGTGAAGAACTTGACGCACACAACTTACCGTGAATCTGTGTCCCAATAATGCACAGGGGCGGCCCCTATTATGGCCGACGGCTACAATCAACGATGAACCAGTGGCTTCCGACGGTCCGCCGGATGCGATCAGACCACAACTGGGACGATATCGCTCGGGTCCTGAAGCAGCGCGACCTCGACTGGACGCCTGAACGACTGCGGCGGGCAGTGAGGTGGCTCGTCACCGAGCACCTGGCTGATGCCACACTGCTGAAGCGGGCGTCTCCCATAGTGCGGATCGAAACCGGCCCGGCTGATCATGACCCGCGCCCCGGCTTGTCGAGACTGCGGCGCAACGCATCGCTGATTTCCAGCCGGGATTCGGTGCGCACAATCTTGCCTGCCGTCTCCAAGTCGACGGCCGCGGCTTCAGCTCCGGTTCCGGTCGTCTTCGACGCGTCAAGCTTTGCCCGCAGCAAGGCCATCACCATCGGCCAGACCGAGAACTTTCCGGCCTTTGCTCGGTCCGTCAGGCTGCGCAAATAGCCGCCGGCGCTGTTGATCTGGTCCTGCCGCTGGTAGATCGCGGCAATGGTAATCGCCGCCTGCTGTTCACCCATGGCCGTCCGCGCTTCCTCCCAGGCGCTGGGGCTGATGCCCATGGCCGGCCGGGCAACCTCGGCCGCGGCCAGAAATTCACGCCAGTTGCGGATTCCGCCGCCGCCCTTCACCAGCCAAAGCATGTTCGGGCAGGCATCCAGCACAATTCCTAACGGCAGCTCGCGCTTCGGCAGGCTCCGTATGTTGTCGGTGTCCGCAACGTTGCCGCCCGCTTCATCTTTATTTCCTAAGCCATTTTCAGATTCAGATTTAGAGTCTGGTTTTGAATTCTGTATGTGGCGTCCGTTTTGGGACTCATTGGCGTCCACTTTCTGTCTTTTTACAAATGATTCCAATGCTTCACGCACTTCAGCCCAAAGGCCCTCCAGATCCTCGGCAATCGCCTCCAAGGTCTGTCGGGGGGCGGTGCGTGGTATCTGGCCGACAATCGCCTGGTAGGCCTGCTGGACCCTGCCCCAGTTCGCCGGCACGCCTTCCTCAATTCCAGCGTCGATCATCTTGACGATGTCACGCCGGCATATGGTTAGCCGCTCCTTAACGAGCCGAAAGGCCTTCTTCTCAGATCTGACCGCTTCCGCCAGCTCCTTGAACTCCTCTGCGCGCGCGACGATCGGCGAAATGTCGAAGCCATAGGCTTGCTCGATCTCGCCCCCCTGCCCTTTCCGGGCGAAGCGCTTGCCGTTTGGGCTGTCCCGACGGATGATCAATCCGCACTCCACCAGGACGGCCAGGTGCCGCCGCAAGGTCGTTGGCGGCATTCCGTTGGCGCGGCGGATAAGCTGCTCGTTTGATGGCCAGACGATCAGCTCGCTGTCGCCATAAAGCGCCGTGTCCGGATGGAACGACAACAGCGCGTCGAGAATGGCCAAAGCGCGATCAGAGGCGCCCAGAGCGATCCTGGCATCCTTGATATCTTGGAAGACGTGCCACTTGTGGACGGTCGCGTCCTTCGACACCGCCCTTGCGGTGACTTGGCTTGAGATCATGCCAAGCGTCATCGGCCGCCGCCCGAAGGGCGTCGTTGAAAAATGCGTTTCCATTGTCTTTACCTGTGTTCAGGCAAAAGAAATCCGCTCGCCAAAACGGCGCGGGGCTCGATCAGCCCTTGACGGTGATTCCCGGAAATGCGATTCTCTCAGTTGCCACACTACAGAGAAGGGCTTCCGGAATTCGTTTCGGTGGCCTTTTTCTTTTGCGGTTTCGTACTTTTCTTACATATGCTCCGTCTTCTGGAACTCTTGATAAAAGCGTTCTAGGTGTTCCGAGAGATACGCCCCAAACCGAGACGCGTCCTGGGCCTTGAGTGCCAAAGTAAAGCCCTTCCCGGTATCCTTTGTTGCGACTTTCACGGCATTACCCGCAAGTGACCAAGACCTTTCCGCAGGCTTGGCTACCGCGGTTTTTTTGCTCTTCGCCTTCTTCTTCAGGTCGTCGAGCAAAACTGCGAAGCGCTGGTCGGTATCGACACTCGCAAACTCGTCGCTTCGAATTAGATTTGACGCCTGGGCCGATTTGCCAGGCAATTGGAGAAGTTTCTTGAGCTCCTCCCAGCGATCCCTCCCAACGCCTCTCGCGGCGCCCAATGCATCCAGAACATGTTCGGGAACGTGCTCCGCAACTGCCAGCATTCGGGACAGGAGCGTATCGTCGATTGTAAGCGCGCTTTTGACCGTCTCCTTGTCAATTCCGGAGCTGGTCAGTTTACGTGCAAAGAGGGCCTTCTCGATGAAAGTGAGGTCGGAGCGGGCGGTGTTTTCCTGCCCCTGTGCGATCACATGTGCGATGTCCTCGATCGGCTTGACGACGGCCTTCACAGCGATGCCGAGATGACGGGCAGCGCGAGCACGGCGATGGCCGTAAACAATGACAAAGCGGCCAGAAACATCTGGGTGAGGCCGAACGAGGATAGGCGAGGACTGACCAGCCTGCTCAATAGCCGAGACCAACGCGGAAAAATCCTCGTCGTTGCTGGCAATCCGATCAGCGAAAGGGGAGGCCTCAAGGAGGTCCGGATCAAGGGATACGATCGTTTCGCCCTCTAGGACGCGCATAGAGTTTTCCGCCATCTCATCGAGAGACTGCATCATCGAGCGCGTTGCGCCACGACGGGCATATTCGGCCCTGCTCTCCGATGAATTGCTTTGCGGCTTCCGATCGCCCACGGTCGCCCCGATGTTGGCCAAGAGGTGCTTTCTAGCCATTTGCACCCTCCATTCTCGTATTTACTGCGCTGATTTTGCGAGGTTTTTTGCGGTTCTGCACGGCTGTCAAGAAAGCGATCACTTCCGCCCCCATGCTTTGTGTATCAGCGAGACAATCTCGCTATTGACTGCGTTGAGGGACTCCATCGCACGGTCATACGTTGAACGCGTGAACTGGCTGCGCTCAACCTCATAAAGGGTCTGCTTGGTAATACCGGCATCAGATATGGCGGTGGACTTAACCATCTGATTGGTGAGCATCCGCTTGTTGAACATCGCCTGCATGAAACCAACCATCTGTGCCTGCGGCCCGTCCATCGGCTCGTATCTCGTCACCAGATAGCGGAACCACTTCAGCCGGACTTTCGCCCCGACCCCCTTTATCGACTGCAAGATCCCGCCAAGCATGAGCAGGAACTGGCTCATCGACATGATGTCGAGCATCTGCGGATGGACCGTGATAAGAACAGATGTGGAGGCTGTCAGCGCGGTGAGCGTGAGATAGCCGAGCTGAGGAGGGCAATCGATCACAACCACGTCATATTGATCGTCGACCTCTTTAAGGGCCTGCGTAATGCGGGTGAAGAACATACGCCCTTCAGGGGAATTTTTGTTCGAAGCCGCTAGTGGTGTCTCGTACTCGTATTCCTGGAGTTCGAGGTTCGCCGGGACGATGTCGAGCCCCGGAAAATTCGTCGGTTGAATCACGTCCTTGATCGAGCTGCGTTGATCATCGTAGCGAAGCGCCTCGAAAAGCGACGGATTCTTGTCAAGTTCGGGCTGCATCCCATGAAGAGCAGTGAGTGAAGCCTGTGGGTCGAGGTCGATCGCAAGGACACGATGGCCAGTGAGAGCGAGGTACTGGGCAAGATGGGCCGTGGTGGTTGTCTTTCCACTCCCACCTTTGAAATTCACAACGGAGATAACTTGAAGGCCTTCGCCGCCGCGCCGGTGAGGCACATAGCGCTTGAAATCAGTTCTGCCGTGTTTGTCGAGGAAGGCGCGCAACTCCATCATCTGCGCCGCCGTGTACGAGCGGCGGCCGGACTGTGATACGAGCGGCTCCGGCCCCTTTCCCTCAAGATGTAGTTTCTTGATATGGTTTTGCGTCACGCCAAGAAAATCGGCAACCTCGGCCGAGGAAAACAGCCGAAGGCCTTTCTCAGCATCCGGCGGATACTGCTCCAGGCGCAGCATGTTGAGCTTGTCCGAGATGAGTTCACCCTGCTGGAGAATCTCCTCGTCAAAGTCTATGTCGAGGTCGAAAGTCTGCGCCACGTTCAATTTCACCGCCCCCACTTGGGAATAACGCTTTTCCGGGTCCATATGGCAGGAAAGCGTGATTACTATGTGCGATTCGACGGTAGCCGCAAGGCGTTTTTGGTTAATGAGAAGTTAACATGTTGCGGGACCATTCACGCCCAGACCGGATTCTCCAATGGTTATCCGTAAGTTAGGTCGATTCCCGCTGTTCGCGACCGTGGGCATGAAATGCAGATTTGCACCTCTTCATCAACACTTTAGCCCCTGCCTGCTCTCGAATTTCCGTAGCTAGACCGTCGATTCGGCAGAATCACCGGCTGCAAATCTGCACGTAGGCACACGCCCAACGAGGTGTTTTGTCTCCGCATGACGTGTTCATGCGGAGATCATAATGCGGATACTGACCGTCTCGCCCGACCTTTACGGCCGCCATCAAAATTTTCTGAAGCAGATGTACCGTCTTCGCGCAGCGGTGTTCGGCGGCCGTCTCGAATGGGACGTCTCTGTGACCGCGGGGGAAGAGCGCGATCGCTACGATGATTTTAAGCCGACCTACGTTCTGGCAGTTAATGAGCCTGGGATGGTCGCCGGTTGCGCCCGTCTTCTTCCGGCTTCCGGGCCGACGATGCTCAAGTACATATTTCCCGAACTGCTCGAAAAGGGTTCTCTGAACCCACATCCAGAAATGGTCGAAAGTTCGCGCTTCTGTGTCGACACGTCCCAGACCGCGGGCAGGGAAGGGGGCCAATTACATCTTGTGACACGCACCTTGTTCGCCGGCATCATCGAATGGTCGATGGCGAATGGTTACAGCGAGATCGTCACCGCGACCGATCTCCGCTTCGAGCGGATCCTCAAACGTGCCGGCTGGCCGATGCGACGGCTCGGCGAACCTGCAGCAATCGGCGACACGATGGCGGTTGCCGGAAGCCTTCCAGCCGATCGCGAGCGCTTTGAGCAGGTCTGTCCTCCCGGCTACCGTTCGATAATCTCCGACGGCGCACCGATCAGGAGCGCCGCGTGACCCAACTCCGCTCGCATTCGCGTCTCGTCCGCAAACTTCAGGAAGCTCTCGGCGACCATCTCTGCGTCGCGCTCGATGACGCGACGGTTGTCGAGATCATGCTCAACCCCGATGGCAAGCTCTTCATCGAACGCCTGGGTCATGGCGTCACCCCGGCCGGCGCACTGAGCCCTGCCGCGGCGGAGGTGATCATCGGCAGCGTCGCCCATGCGCTACAATCCGAGGCCGACGACGAGCAGCCGATCATCTCCGGCGAACTGCCGATCGGCGGGCACCGTTTCGAGGGCTTGCTGCCGCCCGTCGTTTCCGGACCGGCCTTCACGATCCGGCGGCGCGCGTCGCGGCTGATCCCGCTTTGCGACTACGTAAAGTCGAAGGTTATGACCGAGGCGCAGGCCTCTGTCCTGCGCAGCGCGATCGCCTCTCGCATGAACATCGTGATCTCCGGCGGCACGGGCTCGGGCAAGACGACCCTTGCCAATGCGGTTATCGCCGAAATCGTCGCCAATGCGCCGGACGATCGGATCGTCATCCTGGAAGACACCGCCGAGATCCAATGCGCCGCCGAAAACGCGGTATCGCTTCACACAAGCGACACCGTCGACATGGCGCGGCTTCTCAAGAGCACCATGCGATTGCGGCCTGACCGAATCATTGTCGGCGAGGTCCGCGACGGCGCGGCGCTCACGCTGCTCAAGGCGTGGAACACCGGGCACCCGGGCGGCGTCACCACCATTCACTCGAACACGGCAATGTCGGCCCTGCGCCGGCTCGAGCAGCTGACCGCGGAAGCGAGCCAGCAACCCATGCAGGAGGTGATCGGAGAGGCCGTCGATCTTGTCGTTTCCATCGAACGGACGGGGAGGGGGAGGCGGGTCCGCGAGGTTATCCACGTCGAGGGCTTCAGCAACTCCCGATACCGGACCGAACACTACGCCCAGATCGATGAGGACAGCCATGTCGCGTAAGACACAAATCACTTGGGCCTTTGCGGCGCTGGCCGCCCTTTCTTGCGTCAGCCTGGCCGATCCGGCCCTTGCCTCTTCGGGCGGCGGCCTGCCCTGGGAATCTCCCCTGCAGCAGATCCAGCAGTCCATCACCGGTCCGGTGGCTGGCTTCATTGCGCTCGCCGCCGTCGCGATCGCCGGTGGCATGCTGATCTTCGGCGGCGAGCTCAACGACTTCGCGCGGCGGCTCGTCTATGTCGTGCTCGTCGCTGGCATCCTGCTCGGCGCCACTCAGATCGTCGCCCTGTTCGGCGCTACGGGCGCCTCGATCGGAGAGGCGCCGTCACAGGCCTCGATTGCAGCGGCAGGGGAGGGGGCCGATGGCTGAGTCAGGCGCCAATCTCGCGCGCTCGCGCGTGCACAGAGCGCTTTCGCGCCCCAACCTCCTCATGGGAGCAGACCGGGAACTGGTTCTGCTTACCGGCCTCGCTTCGGTGATCCTGATCTTCGTCGTGCTGACCTGGTATGCCGCGCTCTTCGGCGTCGCGATCTGGCTGCTCGCCGTCGCGGCCCTTCGCATGATGGCGAAGTCCGATCCCATGATGCGGCGGGTTTACATCCGTCACATCTCGTACAAGCCGTACTATCGGGCCACATCGACGCCATGGCGCAGGTTTTGAGGCGCTCATGGTCGCACTCAAGACTTTCCGCCAATCTGGACCATCCTTCGCCGATCTCGTTCCCTACGCAGGTCTCGTCGACAACGGCGTGATCCTGCTGAAGGACGGTTCGCTGATGGCCGGCTGGTATTTTGCCGGCCCCGACAGTGAGAGTTCGACGGACGCCGAGCGCAACGAGGTCTCGCGGCAGATCAACACCATTCTCGCGCGCCTTGGATCGGGGTGGATGATCCAGGTCGAAGCCGTGCGGGTGCCGACTTCCGATTACCCCGACGAAGCTGAGTGCCATTTCCCCGACCCAGTCACGCGGGCCATCGACTTCGAGAGACGGCTCCACTTCCAGCGAGAAAGCGGACACTTCGAGAGCCGGCATGCGCTCATCCTGACGTGGCGGCCGCCGGAGCCGCGGCGATCTGGCCTCGCACGCTATGTCTATTCCGATCCGGCAAGCCGATCGGCATCCTATGCGGTGACAACGCTCGACACGTTCCGCGCCTCGATCCGCGAGATCGAGCAATATCTCGGCAATGTCGTCTCCATTCAGCGGATGGCGACGCGCGAGGCGGACGAGAGAGGCGGATTTCGGGTCGCCCGCTATGACGAGCTGCTCCAGTTCGTCCGCTTCTGCATCACAGGCGAAAACCATCCTCTTCGTCTGCCGGACATCCCGATGTATCTCGACTGGCTGGTCACGGCCGAGCTGCAGCACGGCCTGACCCCGCTTGTGGAGAACCGCTTCCTCGGGGTTGTCGCAATCGACGGCCTGCCGGCGGAGAGCTGGCCGGGCATCCTCAACGCGCTCGATCTGATGCCGCTGACCTATCGCTGGTCATCGCGCTTCGTCTTTCTTGACGAGCAGGAGGCACGGCAGAAGCTGGAGCGGACCCGCAAGAAATGGCAGCAGAAGGTGCGGCCGTTCTTCGACCAGCTCTTTCAGACCCAGAGCCGCTCGGTCGACCAGGACGCCATGATGATGGTGGCCGAGACGGAGGACGCCATCGCCGAGGCCTCCTCCCAGCTCGTCGCCTACGGCTACTACACGCCGGTGATCGTCCTGTTCGATGAAGCGCAGGCTCGGCTTCAGGAAAAGTGCGAGGCGATCCGCCGTCTCATCCAGGCCGAGGGGTTTGGGGCGCGCATTGAAACGCTGAATGCGACCGACGCCTTCCTTGGAAGCCTGCCCGGCGTCTCCTACGCCAATATCCGGGAGCCGTTGATCAACACGTGCAATCTTGCCGACCTCATCCCGTTGAACTCGGTCTGGTCGGGCAGCCCGGTGGCGCCTTGCCCTTTCTATCCGCCCGGCTCGCCACCGCTCGTGCAGGTCGCGAGCGGGAGCACACCGTTCCGCCTGAACCTGCATGTGGACGACGTCGGCCACACGCTGGTGTTCGGACCGACGGGGTCGGGCAAGTCGACGCTGCTGGCGCTGATCGCCGCACAGTTCCGGCGCTATGCCGGCGCCCAGGTCTTCGCCTTCGACAAGGGTCGCTCCATGCTGCCGCTGACGCTCGGACTCGGCGGCGATCACTACGAGATCGGCGGGGATGCTACCGGGGGAGGGGAGGGGGCTTCGCCGGCGCTCGCCTTCTGCCCGCTCGCAGAGCTCTCCAGCGACGGCGACCGCGCGTGGGCGGCCGAGTGGATCGAAACGCTTGTCGCGCTGCAGGGCGTCAGCGTCACGCCGGACTATCGCAACGCCATCTCCCGGCAGATCGGTTTGATGGCGCAGTCGCGCGGTCGCTCGCTCTCGGACTTCGTCTCCGGCGTGCAGATGCGCGAGATCAAGGATGCCTTGCACCACTACACGGTCGACGGCCCCATGGGGCAGCTTCTCGACGCCGAGGAGGACGGTCTGTCACTCAGGGCGTTCCAGTGCTTTGAGGTGGAAGAGCTCATGAACATGGGCGAACGCAACCTCGTACCCGTCCTGACCTATCTCTTTCGTCGCATCGAGAACCGCCTGACAGGAGCGCCCAGCCTCATCGTGCTCGACGAGGCCTGGCTGATGCTCGGGCATCCGACCTTCCGCGACAAGATCAGGGAATGGCTGAAGGTGCTGCGCAAGGCGAACTGCGCCGTCGTCCTCGCAACGCAGTCCATCTCCGACGCCGAACGCTCCGGCATCATCGACGTCTTGAAGGAAAGCTGCCCGACGAAGATCTGCCTTCCCAACGGCGCTGCGCGCGAGACGGGAACGCGCGAGTTCTACGAGCGGATCGGCTTCAACGAACGGCAGATCGAGATCGTCGCGACGGCTCTGCCGAAACGCGAATACTACGTCGCCTCGCCGGAAGGCCGCAGGCTGTTCGACATGGCGCTCGGTCCTGTCGCCCTCTCCTTTGTCGGAGCGTCCGGCAAGGAGGACCTCAAGCAGATCCGTGCCCTTCATTCCAAGCATGGGGCCGCGTGGCCCCTCGAATGGCTCCAACAGAGGGGGATTGCCGATGTCGCATCATTCTTTCCCAAAGCGTAGCACCCGTGCCGCAGTTGCCGCGGCGCTGATACTGGGCACTGCCGTAGCGCCGCCGGTCGCGCATGCCGGCGGCATGACGGGGCAAGCAACTGAATGGACCCAGCTTGCAAACAATGCCGAGCTTGTCAGCCTCGTCGGCAAGTCGGCCGAGCAGGTCAACAACCAGATCAAGCAGATCACCCAGCTCGCCGAGCAAATCCAGAACCAGCTCAATATCTACAACAACCTGCTGCAGAACACCGCGCAGCTGCCCAACCATATCTGGGGCCAGGCCGAGAACGACCTGAAGAGCCTGCAGAACGTCGTAGCGCAAGGGCAGGGCGTCGCCTTTTCGATGGGCAATATCGATGACGTTTTGAAACAGCGCTTCCAGAGCTTCGCCGACATGAAGAGCAACCTGCCGGATGGCACAAGTTTTTCGTCGACCTACCAGAGCTGGTCAGACACCAACCGCGACACGATCGCCGGAACGCTGAAGGCAGCGAACCTCACCGCGGAGCAGTTCTCGAGCGAGGAATCCACCATGTCCTCGCTGCGCTCAATGTCGGAATCGGCCGACGGCCAGATGAAGGCGCTGCAGGTCGGCCATCAGATCGCCACCCAGCAGGTCGCGCAGATGCAGAAGCTGCGCGGGCTCGTCTCGCAGCAGATGACCATGATGGGCACGTGGTTCCAGTCCGAACAGGCGAGACAGGACCTCGCCGAGGCCCGCCGCGAGCAGTTCTTCAACGCGCCCAACCGCGATATCCGCAGCGGTCAGACGATGGAGCCCCGCTGGTGAGCCCGCGCCTTCTCATCGCCCTCGCGGTGTTCGTCGCCTTCGGCGCCGGCATGATGTTGTGGGTAGTCGTGCAACCGAACGCCACGACTGAAACGCCGGCGGCGGCGTCGAGCTCTGGTGCTGCGCGTCAAGAGCACCGGGAGCGCTTTTTCGGCGGCGATCCGGATCGCGATGTGCGCAGCGGGCAGGAAATGAAGCCGCGATGGTGATTGTCCGCCCCTCCCGCGCGTTTGAGGCGCTGTTCATCGTCATCGCCATCGTGCTGCTCGCGAGCGCGCCGGCGCTTGCACAGCAAGGTTCGGTCCTAACAACACTGGAGAACCAGGTCGTCACCGCCGCAAAGGGCTGGGAGACGACGGTCATGGACGCGGCACGCTCGCTGTTCTGGATTCTCGCCAGCATCGAAGTTGGGATCGCCGCGGTCTGGCTGGCGATTAACGCGGCCAGCCTCGACGCTTGGTTCGCCGAGCTGGTGCGCCGGGTCATGTTCATCGGCCTCTTCGCCTTCATCCTCGATCAGGGACCGGCCTTCGCCAAGGCCGTGGTCGACAGCCTGTTCCAGATCGGCGCCGGCGGCGGCTCGGCTTCGCCGGCGAACATTTTTGATGCCGGCATTCGCGTTGCATCCAAGATGTCCGAGCAGGCGCAGTTCGGCCTGTTCGAGGACAACGCGCTCGCCATCGCCGCGGTCTTCGCAATGGTCGTTGTCGTCGTCTCCTTCTCTCTGGTGGCTGCGATCTTCGTGGCCGTCATGGTGGAGATGTATGTCGGGCTTCTGGCCGGGATGATCATGCTTGGACTGGGAGGCTCCTCCTACACCAAGGACTTCGCCGTCCGTTATCTGGTCTATGCCTTTTCCGTCGGCATGAAGTTGATGGCGCTGGTGATGATCGCCAAGATCGGCTCAGACATCCTGCTCGGCCTGGCCGAAGCGCCGACGGCGACCTCCGACCAGTTCATCACGACGCTCGCCATCGCAGGCATTTCGGTCGTCGTGTTCGTCATCGCCATGTACGTTCCCCCGATCGTGCAGGGGGTGGTCCAGGGCGCGTCGATCGCCGGCGGCATGGAAGCGATCCGGCACGGCGCGCAGGCCGCGACCTTCGCCGCCGGCGGTGCCTTCCTCGGCGCGAGCGCCGCGTCACGGGGCGCGCAGACGGCGAGCGACGCACGAGCTGGCGGGTCGTCGATGGCGGGTGCTGCACTGCGTGGCATGGCCTCTGGCATTGGCAACGCCGGATGGGCAGCCGGCTCGGCGGCCAAGGAAAAGGCGATCGCCTCGCCCGGCGCCTATGCGGGCTCTCTCCTGGGGCTTGCCAACGCCAAGCTCGACCAGAGCCGGCAATCGGGCGAGCGGACACCCTCTCGGCCTGTGCCGCCCCCGATCGATGACAGTAAGTAAGGAGACCGTTCGGCATGGCCGCAGGCAATCCGCCCGAAAACCCTTATCTTGCCGCCCGACAGGAGTGGAACGAACGCTATGGCTCCTACGTCAAGGCCGCAGCCGCCTGGCGCCTGGTCGGGATCGCCGGCATGACCATGGCGGTGATCGGCTTTTCCTATGCGCTCTTCCAGAGCACGCAGGTCAAGCTGGTGCCGTACATCGTCGAGGTCGACAAGCTCGGGACGGCCTCGAGCGCCGGCTTCCCGGAACAGATCGAGTATGCCGATTCCCGCGTCGTCAGGGCCACGCTCGGCAGCTTCGTCTCGAACTTCCGGAGCGTGACGCCGGATGCGGTCGTGCAGAAGCAGTATATCGATCGCACCTATTCGCATCTGAGAACCTCCGATCCGGCCACCGAGAAGGTCAACGCCTGGTTCCGCTCCTCCTCGCCGTTCGAGAAGGCGAAGACCGCGACGGTCGCCATAGAGGTGAACAACATCGTCGCGCTGTCCAACCAGAGCTACCAGATTGACTGGACCGAGTTCGAACGCGACCGCAAGGGCAAGGAGACCGCCGTTCGGCGGTTCCGCGGCGTCGCCACCGTCACGCTTACGCCTCCACAGGACGAGGCCATCATCCGCTTCAACCCGATCGGTCTCTATCTCCGCGACTTCGACTGGACTGCGCAGCTTTGAAAGGCATGGCCCGCATATGAACTTCAGAACCAAAATAGCCCGGGCCACGCTGAACGCCATCGTGATCGTATCCATCGCGATGGGGTCGCCCTTCCTCCTCTCTTCGGAAGCCCTCGCAGATGGGGTGACTGCCAATGAGGCGAAGGGCATCGGGATTTCCGGCCAGTGGCGTGGATCGCGCGGCCTTGTCACGAAAGGCGCGGACGGAAAGGTCGTCTTTCTCTACGGCGAGATCCAGCCCTCGGTCGTGTGCTCGCCGCTGCAGGTGTGCGATATCGAGCTTGAGGCCGGTGAGGCTGTGCGCGATGTTCTCGTCGGCGACACGGTCCGCTGGAAGATCGAACCCGCGACCTCCGGGGCCGACGGCGGCCAGGCCGTCCACCTGATCGTCAAGCCCTCCGAGCCTGGCATCGTCACCTCGATGGTGGTGACGACCTCTCGACGCACCTATCACATCCAGCTCAAGTCGCATCAGGCGCAGTACATGGCCCGTGTCGGCTTCGAATATCCCGAGGACGTGTCCGCGAAGCTCGCCGACATAAACGCCCGCATGGAAGCGAGCACGATTCCGGGCGCCGGGGTTCCGGCCGAGCAGTTGCAGTTCGGCTATTCGATTTCGGGTCGCGCCGGATGGCGGCCCAGCCGCGTCTATAGCGATGGCATCAAGACTTACATCCAATTTCCACGCTCGATCTCCGGCCAGGACGCGCCGGTCCTCTTCGTCATCTCCGGCGGCCAGAACCGTATCGTCAACTATCGCATGAAGAACGATATGATGATCGTCGACTATCATGTCGATAAGGCTGTACTCGTCTCCGGCGTCGGCTGGAAACAGGAGAAGGTCACGATCCGGCGGGGAAGGCGGTGATGTCTGTCTTCCGCTCGTTTCGCTCGCTCGCCGCCGCGGTCACACTCGCGGTTTTCCTTTCCGGTTGCCAGAGCCTTGGCTCGGGCGACCTCGTCGCCAGCAAGGCGCCAGCCGACATCTCCGGCCCGGCCGCAACTTCGATCGCCGGCGATATGGTGAGCCGCCTTGCCGAGCACGTCGGGCCAGGCACTGGGACCATCGCGTTGAAGCAGGATGGTTCGCCCTTCGGGCGAGCTCTGGAGGCGGCCCTCAAGGGGTGGGGATACGCGGTCGTCACCGACCAGACAACCGACAGCGGCACGACGATCGTCCCGCTTGCCTATGTTGTCGAGCTGTTCGAGGGCCAGGTCCTCGCGCGGCTGTCGACGAGCAGTGTCGAGCTCGGCCGTGCCTATGAGGTAACTACCACGGGCGCATCGCCGGCGAGCCCGCTCTCCGCGATGCGTCGCGGGTAGGGGGAGCCATGGTGCAATCTCTTAAGCTCGGCGGTGCGCCCAACAAGGACTCCGAGGCCGGCATCCGGCGCATCAATCGACTGCCGATCATCATCGTGATCGTGCTCGTCATCGCCTTCCTCGGCGTGATCTTCTACGGTCTCACATCGCGCGGCCTGCTTGTCCGCCAGAACACCGGCCCGGGCGATGGCTCCGGCAATCCGGCCTCGACCTTCGCCGACCAGCTTAAGCGAGGTGTAGGCGACGCCATCATCGGAGAACCACAGCAATCAACGACGCTGCAGCCGACACCTGTGGAGACGCAAGTTGAGAAAGAGCCCGCCGTCAACCCGTTCACGCCACAGCAAGATGCACGGCCGGCACAGGAGTTGGAGCCCGAACAGGTCTGGCGAGCCCGGCTGCAACGAGAGCAGGAAGAACAGTATCTCCGGGAGCGCCATCGCCAGAGGATGGCCCGGCTTCAGGCTAATGACGCGGCCTATGACTCGCCGATCACGGTCGACCGCGGCAAGTTCGACAGTCGGGGAGGGGATACGACCGCTGCGGCCGCCACGACAACGAACGGAATCTCCACCGCGACGACGACTAGTGCTGCGTCCGACCTATATGCGGCAGCTCTGCGCGCTGGTCTCGGCGGGCAGAATGTCGATCCAAATGCCCAGAAGGCCAAGGAGGATTTCTTCAACGCGGACCTCAAGGAGCTTGGCTACCTGCCGAACCGTGTTGTGCCGCAGCAGTCACCATATGAGCTCAAGCGTGGCTCGGTTATTCCCGCGACATTGATCACCGGCATCAATTCCGACCTTCCCGGTCGCATCACCGCCCAGGTGAGCCAGAACGTCTATGATTCAGCAACTGGACATCGCCTTTTGATCCCACAGGGAACGAAGTTGTTCGGACGCTACGACAGCAAGGTGTCGTTCGGCCAGAGCCGCGTGCTCGTCGTCTGGACGGACATCATCTTCCCGAACGGCTCCACGCTCCAGATCGGCGGCATGGCGGGCTCTGATGCTCAAGGTTATAGCGGCTACCGCGACAAGATCGACCGCAAGTGGCTTCAGACCTTCGGTTCGGCCATCCTCGTTGCGGTGATCGGCACCGGCATGGATATGGCAATCCCGCACAGCTCCACACTCGCGACGCAAGACACGGCCTCGGATGCCGCAAGACGAAACTTCGCCGAGACATTCGGGCGTGTCGCCGATCGAACCATCCAGAGGAACATGGACGTGCAGCCGACGCTCGAGATCCGCCCTGGGTACAAGTTCAATGTGCTCGTCGACCAGGACATTGTTTTCCCGGGCATCTACAAAGGTTGACGACGGGATGTGATGGCGGAGCGGCCTCGGTCGAGACTTGCCTGCCAATTCGACCCCTGACCCGACCTGAGTGCCATAGGGTTTGGAGAGGCTGGAGACTTCGAGCAGCGAAGTCCACCTTTCCATAACGATGGCCAGTCATGAGCCCCCGCAACCACCAAGCCGAAGCATATCGGCCGGATCGACCAGCGCTTGGCCAAGCGTTGCGACGTTGAAGCCGGCCGCCTTTGCATGGGTGGCGATGGCAAAGATGGGGGGCGATAAAGCCGACCGCCGTGCCGATGAAGACGCTGTTTGCGGTGGCGCCGGTGTCAATCGGCGTGGGGTTTCCGCGCCGATCGGCACGATAAGGCATTGAAATCTCAGTGGCGGGTGGGGTCACGCTGTGGCGCCGGTTCACAATGGCGAAAGTGGGTCAGGTAATCTATCTGACACATCACCAGCATCTATGCGATATCGCCAGGCGGGTTTGTCCAAATGCTCGCATACACGAGTTGGCCGCGCCCCTCATCCCGGAACGCCGAGCTGCGTGAGATGTCAAAGTCCGAAGTGGCGTGAATCGGCGTCCCTACGTGACCCGCCCCTCACCAATTCAATGCCTAATAGCGCCGATCAGCGCCGAAGCGCCACGCCGATTTACAATGCGGAATTGTCACTGCCCGAAATATTCGGGCACAAGACGTTTACATTCTTGTCAGGAATATAGCATGAAATATCGGCTTCGGGCCGTTTCCGCAACGATGCAGGCTCGAAGAGATTTGCTGGGCCATTGGCGTCCGTCCGACACGATCGAATCCCTTGTTCTTGATGGGCACGACATCATCGAACTGGATGGCAAGGGGGTGGGATGTATTGCCGTCACATGGCAGCCTGACCACCTCTTCCTCGAAAAACAGCGTTCCAGAAATCGCGGCATGGGCGCGCAGGTATTACAGCAGCAAGGGAGAAGAGGGGCTCAGCGTGGCCATCCCACCAGGCTCAGCGTCTTGACAACGAACCCCGCCTCAAAGTTCTATGAACGAGAGGGGTTCGTGGTCGAAACGGAGACTGCAGAACGACGTCGGATGGTGAAGTTTCTGCCCCTCGCTGAATGAAGATCGCCAAGGGCAAATGGCCGCTCACCACCCCGTCTGCGCCGTTTACAATATGTGTCCGGCCTTTTGAGCAACCTAGCAGGCTGTTGAAGAATCAGGCTCTTTCGCAAACGAAGCCTGAATCGTCGGCGTTGTGGATGTAGAAGTGGCCGACGAGGCGGCCTGCAGTGCCAAAGACAACCCAGCCGCGGCCACAGGCTGGGTCATTCTCATCATGCCCCTCCCATGAGAACTCCGCGCAGGCTGAGCCATCGCGGGTGCCATATCGGACATCGAGGAAGCCGTTGAGTGCGCCGAAGGCGATCTCGCCATCCGCCGAGCCTTTGAATGTCAGATGCGCTTCCTCGACGAGATCGAGGAAGTCATTATCCCAAACATCCATCTCGACGATGCGCCAGCGGCCGGCAAAGGCCTTGGCGAAGCCGGGAACCTTAGCCATCAGCCGGTCTCCGCCATGAGCTTGGGCAGTCGCACCAGATTGTAGGCGGCGGCTGCGAAGGTGAAGGCCCATCCGACACGGTCGCGGCCGCGGAACCTGGTCTTGTGCTGGCCGGCCACGACCTTGATCCAACCGAATGCCTCTTCGATGCGTTTCCTGGATGCGCTGGCTGACGGCATAGCCGCCAGCCGCGTCGTGCGCCCGTCGATCGCCGAACTGCGGCCGCTCGTGTTCTGCGCTACATGCGGCGTCACCCTCATCGAGCGCAGCTCATTGACGACGTCTTCCGCGTCGTAGGCCTTGTCGGCGCCGAGCGTGATCGCCTGTGGCCGCTCCGCTCGAGGTTCGATCATGTGCAGTGCGGCCACCCGCTCAGCATGTCCGTCGGCCAGTGTCAGGCAGGCGTCGACCAGCAGGCCGTGGCGGTTCTCCATCAAGCCATGTCCCATAAAGCACAACTTGGCCTCCTTGCCTTTGCCCTTGCGATAGAGCCGGGCATCCGGATCGGTGGTCGAGGCATGTGTGTCGTTCGAGCGCTTGTGGCCATGGAAGTTCGCTTTCGCGTTTCGCCCGCCGCCTTCAGCCGGCGGCTCGCCCGAGCCGTCCTTCGGCTTGACGCTCTTCATCGACGCCCAGGCCTCAATCAGCGTCCCGTCGACCGAGAAGTGATCCATCGACAGGAGCCTCTTGACCTTGGGCTGCGCCAGCACCGCGCTCAGGAACTTTGCGGCGATGTCGCCCTCCAGCAGCCGGTCGCGGTTCTTGGAGAACACCGAATGGTCCCAGGCCGCGTCGTCGACGCCGATACCGACGAACCAGCGGAACAGAAGGTCGTATTCCAGCCGCTCCATCAAAAGCCGCTCCGATCGGATCGAGTAGAACGCCTGCAGCAGCATCGCTCGCAGCAACTTTTCCGGCGGGATCGAAGGCCGCCCCATCGGCGAATACAGCGCCGCCAAGTCTTGCTCCAACGTCGCCAGCGCCTCGTTCACAATCCCCCGAATGCGGCGCAACGGATGATCGCGCCGCACCCGCGCCTCGAGATCAACATAACTGAACAACTCGCCAGACCGTCCGTCCCCCCGCGCATGCCTTGTTCTCCGAATCTCTCCGGAGAAACTGAATCACGCTCACAGCATCGCCGCGAGCCCTTTTTCAACAGCCTGCTAGATCGCCTTGAGATT
Organism: Mesorhizobium mediterraneum; assembly: GCF_002284565.1. GTDB lineage: Bacteria > Pseudomonadota > Alphaproteobacteria > Rhizobiales > Rhizobiaceae > Mesorhizobium > Mesorhizobium mediterraneum. The sequence continues at coordinate 31,122 of NZ_NPKI01000001.1, forward strand.
GCCAGCAGAGGATTTTTCCAGTGCGCCGGTCCTGCTCGACCTCATAGCTGACCTTTTGGCCATCGGCGAGGGCCCTCAACCCGGATCATTCAACGGCAGATATATGAACGAAGACGTCCGCACCGCCGGAGTCGGGTTGGATGAACCCAAGCCTTTTGTCGCATTAAACCACTTCACCGTACCTGTAGCCACGCGCCTATTCCTTATCTTGGCAAGGCGAGCAGTCTTCACCCGCGCGAAGGCAATCTAGCCATCGCCCTGACTACGTCGATATGATGGTTGTCTTCCTCTTGCCTCTGCCTTCCAAAACTCGGCCGTAAGCTGAGGGCAGAATTTATCAGTGAGCTTTTCTGTTTCGCCATCCTCTCTTTTGGGAACGTGAAATTGATGGCCGAGCAATCCGCCGGAAACGACTTTGCTTGGCATTGCTGCGCTCCATCACGCCAAGGCGCGAGACTGTCAACTCGCTAGCCTTTCTTTTACGACTTTAGCGGCCGCCTCATAGCCCATGGTCGTCACAAGTTCCGTTGCGAACGCGGTACTGCCGGTCAGGTTGGCTTCGCATCTAGCCGCGTTAGCCTGCACGCCCTCGACGCAGGTCTTCGTAAATGTCAGAACCGCTTTGCGCATAAGATCCATGGCGTTGTGGATGCTAAAGAGGATGATCGGCTCCATGGCATTAAGCTGAAGCTGTCCCGCTTCCGCAGCCATGCCAACCGTCGTGTCCATGCCGTATACGTAAAAGCAGACCTGGTTCAACGCTTCGGCCGCAACCGGATTCACTTTCCCAGGCATCAGAGAAGAGCCGGGCTGAAGGGCCGGAAGCAGAATTTCGCCGATACCCCCGCGCGGGCCGCTCGATAGTAGCCGAAAGTCATTGGCGATTTTCGACAGCTTTGCTGCTATCCTCTTCAGGAGGCCCATGTGAAGCATGAAGGCCCCCATGTCCCAGCTTGCCTCAAACAAATCCTTGGACCCGACCAGCTGGAGCCCGGTGCTGTGGGACAGGTACTCGAGCGCCCGCGCCCTGTAGAAGGGCGTCGCGGTTACTCCCGTCCCGATCGCGGTTCCGCCGAGATTGACTTCGAGAAAACTCTGCGGAAGCCGTCCTCATCCGACAACAGCAACGCTTTCAACTCGCCTCTGCTCAGTCTAACGTCTCGATTGGTCATGGCACTCCCCTTCCACGGGAATCGGTGGTCGTAACGTCACCAGCGTGCCATGGCCGCCCCTCGCCTCAGAGTAAGGGCTGTTCTCTCTCCAGAGCTTTTTGCAGAACCTTCAGGACACTATCCCCTTACCGGCGGGGGTCGAGGTCGTCGAACCGACCCACCCCCTTTATCGGCGATGCTTTCGGACTGTCTCTGTCATACGCGAGTCGTGCACCGCACCCATGGTACGCGTGGAATGGCGATTCGGTGCTTCGGCCTTCGGCCTGCAGCACCGGCCCTTCGGGTTGGTGATCCCCCTTCCGCTTTTCTGCTTGTCCCCCGCTCTCCCGGTCCTCGCCGGACTGGCAGGGCAGGGCCAGGCCTGCACTAGGGGGCTTCGTAAGCCCTGCATTGTCGAGAATGAGCCTGAGTGCCGTGACCCGCGATCGCGTCATGTGTGTGGGCGAACAGCGATGCGAACGAAGGCATACGCTGATCGCGACGGCTCACGAAGGCGTATCGCTGATGGATCACGAGATAGAAGGTCGCGAGCAGTCCTAGAGCGATCGCGAAGATGAACTAGTGCGGGATGCCGCGATATCGATCTGAGCCCAGGGTGGCGCTATGATTGACAGTGGCGCTCGACACTTCGAACATGTCCTGTTCGAGCCTGGTCATGTAGTCCAGGGCGGCCTGATCGTGTCGTGACGCCTACCAGAGAATTTGCTGGTGAACTGACCGGCCAACGCCAAACTCATGCTCGCCGGGCCGACTTGTCAGCAGACGACAGAAACCGCTCAACGGCCGCGCGTTAGTAACCGCTTCAAGCTCAAACCGGCCAACAAAATGTAAGGCGGCATGGCGAGCGAATAGTGACCACAGTTTAATTCCAAAATATTTGGCCTAGCCCCGGCGTCCTTCAGCATCTGCATGAACCTCTCCGATAGCTCTGGCAACACCACTTTGTCTCTCTTGGCCAACACAACCTGAAGATCGAGACCAGGCCGTGCCAAACTATGCGCGTAATTCTCCAAGTCAAGTGGACCCCAGGCCCTTCTGAGATCGGTCAGCTCAATCTCAGGCTCAAGGCTATCGCGTATCGATCGTGTCGCGCGACCCGTCCAAACCATATCCGCTAGACTCCCCGCCGTCAGAAACAACGAGGCTTTTGACACAGACAAGTCGTGTGCCGCGACTACGGCCGCAACCCAGGAACCTAAGCTCATTCCGAGAACCGAAATCTCACGATAGCCTTCGCTTTTCAGCCAACGTATGAGTTTTCGCCCATCCAACACTGCCTGCCTAACAGATTGGATCGTTCGACCGAGATTAGGGCTAAGCATATAGTCGGCGTGCACGGAGCCGGGACGGCTGCGTTCGAAGTGATAAGGCATAGCAATCTCGACAACCGTGATGCCACTCTGCGAGAAAAAGTTGGCAATCTGACGATTCCGGGCGCTTGCATTCCAATGGTGAAAAATCACCATCGCCTGATTGAACGACCCGCTTTCTGTGATTTTCGCCGGGACGACATTGTTCTGTTCGATATCAGTAAAAATGTCCGATGGAAATTTGAGCCACCCATCTAGTCTTTCAAAACCCTGATCACTCACACTCGGCTCATCGAAAAAGGCTGGATCAGCCACGGCTTGGTCCGCAAGGGCACAGAACCCCTCGATACTTGTTATCTTCTTCGCACCTGGAAAGGCGCGTTCCGCGTCAAGGACGAAATCCGTTGTTTTTTTCCCTTCCTCACCGCGTCGCGCCCGCCGCTCATCCCAACGATCAAGCCAGCTATGATACACTCTGATTGTTTCCTAACTCACTTGCTCGCCATCGACCAAACCCTGGATCAACCAGGCTGTATATCGCGAGCAGCACTCCAATGCCTAGAAGGATCGAAAAGCCAGCAAATGCATCGATCAGCAAGTAGCCAGCCACGAGTAACGCTACGATCGCTGACATCCTCCACAAAGGCATGCAAAACCGACGTTCGACCCCTAAACGGATGGAGCCGTACAGAAATACAACACAGGTCGAAATAGCGATAAGAAGGCTGCTGTAATGGGTCGGCCTACGATAGCTGATCCCGGCGCTCACATCATTGCGCCCATAGAAGGCGGAAGACATATCGCCGACCAACCAAGCCACAATATTCTCTCCACCCGATGTCAGGTAAGCACTCTGGACCTTCATGACTATGGCAATCAGAACCCCCAAAACAGTACACCGAAAAATCCCACGCATAACCCTGAGGCTGGGTTCATTGAGCTCGTGTTGATAATCCACCTCCGGCCGATTACTCGCTTCTTCTCCAATTCTCCAAAGATCATGGATCACCGTATAGAGCAAAATGAGCCCTACGAAGAACAGATAAAAGCACAGGCACATGTATAGGTAAGCGAGCCCCGTGAATACGACCGCTTCCGGCACCGATATGACCTCAGGGCGCACAATCGCTAACGAGCCCCAATCCGTCGCATAGTTGCCAGCGCCTTGCATCAACGGGATCAAACACACGCCGATCCACTGAAAAAGACCGGCGAACAGCACACAAATCAAAAAAACCGCCCAATATGAATACGAAGAAGCTTCTACGCTGCGCGCCCAGGCATCGTCGCTTTTCATCTTGTCGCCCTGCGCTACAAGCTTTGGGCGGCCTTCATCTTTCCAAAAGGTCACTAGCTCGGTCACGAAGGCAAAAAACAGTGGCAAAAATACCATGAAGACGAATGTCCAATTCGCTGTCCAAAGAAACCCAACCTGCTTGACGACGCCATCCGCCCGGCCATATGTCACGCTGTGAATCCCCGTAATATACGACAAAAACCCAAGAGCGGTGACACCCGCAAACACCGACGCCGGTAAATTCAGGGGAGATCCGTGACTAAAAAACGCCTCCGATTTCCTCGCCAAACTAAAACGCCGCCTCGGCCCCTTGGCGTCAGTATCCCGTTTTAGCTCTGCCGGAGACGCTGAGTCGTCATCGAAGGTCGCAGCCAGTGCTGTATCTGGAATCTCCTGTGCAACGCTGCTTCCGGCTCTCTTCCCTTCTCGTCTCTTGGCCGATAACCGCGATTGCGCCCCACTAAGCTCCATCTGCCATTCGCTTGTTGCCACCGGATCATCGCACCCAAAAACCCTCGCCAGCCAACGAATATTGGCAGTGCTAATTCCCTTCTCGTTCTCTTGAAACCAAAGCTGCACCGTTCGCAGATCGACCCCAGTCCGGTTGGAATCGATCTGTGAAATCGCCTCTGCGAGAAGCTCGGGCGTCCATGGGCCTGCAGGAAACCCGTCCTTGCCCAATGGCCTACCAGCACCCGCCGCGGCCAACCGCTTGAATATTTCTTTGAAATCACTTTCGTCTCCCGGCGGAGGGAGAAATATTTTTCCATTCTTAATCAATGGCTTACAGGCGCTGCTTTCGTTTCGTTTCGCTAGCCTTCGTATCCTATCGTGCTCTCGTCCTTGATCAACGTTTTTATCAACTCGATTTTGGCCGGCACGGGAGAGGATCGAATACCGGCGACCCGCTGGAGAGGCTGAACACGGTTGTTGCGTCGGTCATGCGAACTGAGCATGGCAAATGTCCCCTACGCCGGAACGACCCTACGTCGGAACGAAGTGATCCGGTGTGAAGGCTGGTCCGCTTTGCCGAACCGATCGTAGCGGGCGCACCTCATGAGGAGTTGAAGGCCCGTTCTCGCCGCCTTGACTGGCCATCGGGGGATCACACGAAATCGCCGATGCGTTCAGGGAGGAAAACGAATGCAGCACTGGCTGGATAAGCTGACTGACCTTACCGCTGTCGAAGGCGATCAACGCAACCTTAAGGATGCTCTGGCTGGCCTGGCTGAACAGATCGGATTTGGCGGGTATGCCTATCTCAACATCCAGCCCGGCCATACGCTCGCGATTTCGAACTATCATCCAGAGTGGCAGTCAGTGTACTTCGGACGAAATTATTCTGCGCTCGATCCGGTCGTAGGACGCGCGAAAACCATGAAGCGGACCTTCACGTGGAGCGGCGATCAGGAGAGGCCGCGGCTTTCAAAAGCCCAACGCGCGTTTTACGCGCACGCGGCTGATTTCGGCATCCGCTCCGGCATAACCATCCCCGTCAGAACGGCGAACGGTTCGATGTCGATGTTCACCCTGGCCTCGGAGAAGCTGACAATCGAACTCGACCGGGAGATCGACGCCGTTGCCGCGGCAACGGCGGTCGCCCAGCTCCATGCCCGCATCACCTTCCTGCAGGCAACGCCCAGCGTCGAAAGGGCTGCCTATCTTGACCCCAAGGAGGCCACCTATCTTCGCTGGATCGCCGTCGGCAAAACGATGGAGGAAGTGGCGGAACTGGAGGGAGTAAAGTACAACAGCGTACGCGTCAAACTTGCCGAGACCAAGAAGCGCTTCGACGTCCATACAACGACGCACCTGACTGCCCTCGCCATCCGCAGAAAGTTGATCTGAAGCTCAGTTCACCGATGCCTTCGGGATATAGCCGAGAATGCTGATCAGCGTGTTCACAACGCTCATCTGCGCGTGCATCTCCATACTGGCCTCGATGTAACAGAGATGCCGAGCGCCGCCGATCACATTTCGTGACTTATACTCCTCAGGTAATGCCTGGAAAAGTTGATCGGCCTTGTCCACCAGACGCCGGTGGGTTCGGATGGCGTCGATCGTGAGGGTCTCCAGGTCGGTCGGGGGAAGTCCGCTCGTGAGCCCCACTATCGGCCGAAGCTCGAATTTTTCCTTCAACGTCGCGTCGTCCGATTCCATTCCAGTCCCCTTAGGTTTGGCTGCGGTACGCCCCCGCTGACGACGAACCCTTTGAACCCTAGCCGGGGTTCGGATCCGAGATGACTCGGCCCTGAGACCTTTTGACCCCGTGCTCCTTCCGCCCAGGTGCGCGTCACCTGCGGCCGCCAGAATGCGACGGCAGGTACGATATTCACTGCCACGACAACAGGAGGGAAATGATGACAACTACCTACTATATCGGACTGGATGGCCCCAAAGACACAATTTCCGGGAGCTGAACGCGGGCTGGGTGGAGGCGCGTTTCTCGGGCAGATTGCCAACACGCCGGAGGCCGTCACAAAGCTGACAGCCAACTGAGCAAGGACAATCTATTGATCGTTTATTTGCGATGGCTCCTATTTTTCACGAGCGCCGATACCCGACAGGTCAATCCGAATGCCTGCTTTATTCGGGTCGGTGGTCGCGGCTTCACGCGCAGGATCGGTTCCGCCAGCCGCCGTTTTGTCGCCACGCTGCTCGGCGGATTCACCTTCACTCGGCGGCGTCGGCTGGGCCAGCGTCACCTCTGCGGGGTCCGGCGCCCGAAACACCGCCGTGCCCTCGAAGTAGCCCGTCTGCCAGGCAATGACGGCGTCGTCGAAAACCTGTGGGAGAACCTCTTTGTCGGTGGGGTTGCCGTACCATTTGGTGACGATCCGATAGACCTTGGCGAACAGCGCCGTGCCCATTCGGATGTTAGCGCAGGCATCGACGAGGTCGGGCTTGAGCTCCCCTGCGTCCACGACGCCGAGGCCGGCCGGATATTGCGTGATCCCGACCCGCACGACGTTGCGGCCGACATGCTGTCGGATCAAAGCCAAGGCCTCGTCCGGCGTGGCTGGCTTCGGAACCAGCACGACACGGTTGCCTGAGCGGACCGTGACGGCCAGCGGGTCCTGCGACCCTGCCCGCTCGATGAACGTCTCGACGATCGCTGGCTTCAGAGCCCGATCGGCGCATTGCTGAATGAAGGCGGCGTCGACCATCCCGGTTTCTCCTGTGCTCATGTGTTGAAGGCCTGCACCAATGGACGGTTGAAGAGCTTCGCCCAGGCGACCGCACTGCCCCGCTGGATGGCGACGATCGAGGTGCCGGCGGTCCACCAGCCGTTGCCGGTCGCCACGATGATGTCCGGGGCGTGCAGCATCGACTGGAGCGCCGGCCAGAGAATGAGCTGCTCGTAGCAGATCAGCGGCGCGATCCTCCTGCCCGCGAGTTCGACGACCGGATTGGCAAGCAAGTGGGCTCGCGCGCCTTCGCCCTGTCCCGTCCAGGCCCGCCATGGTTGCCACATGGAGACCGGGACCGGCATGCGTTCGCGATAGAGGATGCCCGCCACGTCGGCGGAGATCGCCACCATGACGTTGTCGTAGCCGGCCGCGTCGATCGCGGCCGCGCCGGCGATCACGGTGATGTCCGATCCGCGCAGTCCATCCTGCCAGAGACGCGCGACGGTTGGCGTCCAGAAGCCCAGCGCGCTCTCGGGAAGGACGATGACGCGGCTTCCCTCGGCTGGCCGTGCGCGCACCGTTGCGATCAGGCCACGGTGATGCTCGAGCGAACCGTCACGCCCGAGGCTCTGGCCCAGTTTGAGATCGACGCCCTTCCATCCGTCCGGTAGGGAAGGTTCTGTCCACGTTGCGGCGGACCAGAGCCAAAAACCTCCCACGGCAATGACAGCTGCCGGCCAGTATCGCGATGTCATCATAGCGATACTGGCCGCAGTTGCGGCAAGGCCCCACCATCCCCATCCCGAAAAGAGCACGCCCGCCGCCGTCATAGGGTGCGCCCAGCCGGTGATGCCGAAGGGCGGCAGCCCCATCAGCACCGCCGCCGCCAGATACCGCACCGCCCTTCCCTTCCCCGGATGCTTTGTCCAGAGCGCCGCATGCACGGTGACGAAGCAGGCCGAAGCCATCACCCACAGCAGGAGGCCAGGCCAGAGATCGGCGGCATAGAAGGTCGCGACACCCTGCGGCAGGCCGCGTGAGGCGGCGAGGAAATAGCCTCCCGAAACGGCAGCCGCGACCACGCGCGACGGCGACTTCGCCCAGAGCAGCGGGAAGATCATCGCGACCGGGAGGGTCAGCACAGTTCCGCTCCAGCCGACTTTGCCCACCACAATCGACAAGACGATCAGGACCGGCCCACGCCAGCGGTTACGGATCGAAGGAGACGACCGGCCGGGCGAGGCCGAGAAGGCCGCTATCCGGTACCGGTCCAAAATATCGGGAGTCATAGGAGCTCGCAAAGGATGAGTGGAGATAGAGATGGCCCGGCGGCACGGTGCCTCCGGGATAGGGATCGACCGCCCGGCCCTCCCCGTCCGTCTTGCGGACCCGGGACGAGCCAAGCACCTCGCCGTCGATCTCGACATCCTTGTCGATGTCGACGCGCTGGCCGGGGAGTGCTGCGACACTCTTGATGAGCGGGGCAAAGCCGCCGGCGCAGACGCCGCGCCGGAGATAACCGCGCTGCCGTGCTTTCTCGAACTGCGCCTCGGCCGGAGGGCAGATGAACACGAGATCCCCGACAATGGCGGGTCGATGAAGCGTCTCGATGCGCCAGATACCGAGCGGCTCGCTCGGCGTGAGATTCAGTCGAAAGCCGCCGATAAAACCGATCACTGCAAGAGCACCGACGACGCTGCCGGTCGCGGCAAGGAACACCGTGACACCGCGCCCCGTCATTGCTTCATCACCGGGGTCTGGCGCTGCGAGAGCGCCAAGTCGTCGGCCTGCTTCAGCGTTGCGGCAGTGCGCTCGCGTGCCGCGAGCTGCTGCGCGGTTCGCATCACCGGCCATGCCTCCTTCAGCCGTTCCTTTTCCTGGGGCTGGAGCCCTTCGGCGAGCTTGTCGAAGAGCTGACCTGCCGGATTGCGCGCGGCGTTGGTCAGCAGCGTGCGTTCGCCGAACCGTTCCGCCACCGCCTTGTTGAATCCGTCCACCTCGAGTTTGGCCTCGCGATTGCTGAGCACGTATCCCAGGGCTGCGGGAAGATCGTTGCGGTCGATCGCGTCGCGCACCCGTTCCAGCACGCTCCGCGCGGCAGGCGACAGCGCCGGAATGTCGATCGACACACGCTGCCGCAGCGTCTTCTCCTCGCCCTCGATCCGCTGCAGGGCGCTCTCACGCATCTGAAGATAGCGCTCGATGTCGTGCTTCAGCGCCGGCACGTTGACGTCGGCGACGCGGCGGGCTTCGCGGTCGGCTTTGCTGGCGAGAAGACCGGTCTTGCCGTTGAGCGAGCCGATCGATACCGGATTTATAGTGAGTTTCTGAAGCGTCTGCGATGCCGCTTGTCTGTCGGCAAGGACCGCGTCGAAGTTCATCGTCCGGAAGGCGGTCTCGGGATCGGCGAAGACGTAACGGAATCGCGTCGAGACCTCCTCCCACTGTTTCTTGAGGGCGGGATCGTCCGCGAGCTTCTGCTCGACGGCGTCGCTTAAGGGTATCGGGAACAGCTTCACGCCGGCAACCATCGGGCGGGACTCCTTTTTCGTTCGCATTGTCGGAGTTTGCAGCAGGCCGAGGCGCTCGCCGGCCGCACGAAGGCGGATCGCCAGATCGGCGAGCCTCGATCCCTGGCGCAGCGTCCAGTCAAGCCGGTCACGCAGCATCGTTCGGGCGACCTGGACAATGTGGAGGCCGCGGTTCTCGGCGAAGCGAAGCGCCTGGCGGTAGAGCGTGCCGCGATCGTAATCGAGAGTGGTTTCCTTAGCGTTCCGACGCGACAGGATTTTCGACAGACCGCCATTGAAGGCGAAGGAGCGGCGGCCATAATAGAGGTGCAGATCCTCGCGGTGACGGGACATCGCGACATAGGTCAAATGGCGATCGAGCGACAGGGAGGCGAGCACCTTCACCCGATCGACGGTGGCACCCTGGGACTTGTGAATGGTGGTGGCATAGCCATGGTCAAGGTTGTTGTAGAAACGCTGCTCGACCGTCACCTGGCGGCGCTGATCGCCCTCCCCGACCATGACCACGATACGGTTCGGCGCGGCTTCGACGACGCGGCCGATCATGCCGTTCTTCACGCCGAGCGAGCCCTCGTTTTTCAGGAAGACGATCTGGTCGCCGGCTCCGAAATGGCGGATGCCGTCGGCGGTCCTGAAACCGTGGCCCGCACTGAGGATGCTGCGCTCAACCAGCTTCTTGCGCGCGAGCTCGTTGAGCATGCGCACGTCGCGGCGCAGATGCGCGAGAATCAGCGTGGACTTCGCCGGATCGTAGTCGCGGTTCCAATCGGCGACCAGGTTCTCGACAGCCTCAGCCTTCAGCTCCGAACCGAGCACCCTGCCCTGCGAGCGATAAGCGGCAAGCGCCTGGTCGACACGGCCGCGCGCCAGATCGAGGGAGGCCTTACGCATCCAGTCCTCGCGCTGGCGATAGATCGTTTCGAGCTCAGCATAGCCGATGCGGTCGACGATGGCGCGGAAAGCCGCGCCCGCCTCGATCGGCTGCAGTTGCTCCGGATCGCCGACCAGAACGAGCTTGGCGCCTGCCCTGACGACGGCCTCGACGAAGCCGGCCATCTGCTTCGAGGCGACCATGCCGGCCTCGTCCATGACGAACACCGTCTTGGCATCGAGCGTGTCCCGGCCCTTTTCCCAGCGTAGCTCCCACGACGCCAGAGTGCGGCTGGCGATCCCTGCTTCCTTCTCCAGACCCTCTGCCGCCTTGCCGGCAAGCGCAGCACCCACCACCCGGTACCCGGCAATTTCCCATGCCTCGCGGGCGGCCTTCATCATGGTGGTCTTGCCGGCGCCGGCGCGGCCGACGACAGCCGCGATGCGGGCGGAACCGGCGACATGGTCGATGGCGGTTCGCTGCTCGTCCGACAGGCGGGCATGCCGGGCAAAGGTCGCTTCCAGTAGCCTCTGCGGAACGCCGTGGGTCTCATGACCGGAAAGCCAGATCGCCCGCCGCGCCATCCCGGCTTCGAGCCGGATCAGATCCCGCAAAGTGTAGCGTGCGGGCATCCTTTCTCCGGTTGCAAAGGCCACCGTGTCGCGCTGCAGGCGCAACACCTCCGGGCGCTGGATGATGCGCGCAAGGAGCTGCTGAAACACTGCCGGATCGTCGACATAGCGATGCAGCACCTTCGCGATATCGCGTTCATCGAAGACGCTCTTCTCGCGGGTAACGAGATCGAGCACGATCTCCGGACGGGCCTGAATGCGGCGCAGGTTCTCAGCCTTCCGCGCCTCCTGCAGGTCAAGCCTCTCCAGCGACGGCTTCCATCCTTCCGCTGTTGCCTTGCGCTGGATCGCCTTGGCGCCAACGCCGACATGGATCGTCGGCACGAGCTCGATGCCCTGCTTTTCGTAGGCGCGGCCATCAACCTGTAGCGCGACCCCGTTGAGCGCGAGATGATGGTTCTGCCGTTCGAACCAGCCATCGCGAAAGGCGTTAAACTCTTGCGTGCCGCCGGCCCATAGCTCGTAAACGATCTTGCCACTGTTGATTCGCAGCGGCTGCCCATCGTCGCCGGTGACCGCGACCTTCTTGGCGCCAAAACCGTCCTCGGTGAGCGGCCGCAGCGTCGTCATCAGATGGATGTGCGGATTGCCCGGATTGTCGTGGTAGACCCAGTCGGCAACCATACCCTTCGACAGGATGTGCTTTTCCACGAAGTCTCGGACGAGCGCGATATTCTGTTCGACTGAGAGCTCCAGCGGCAGGGCGATGGTGAGGTCCTTGGCAAGCTGCGCGTCGACACGCTTCTCGAAGGCCTCGACCTTGTTCCAGAAGGCCTCCGCGGCTCCGGCGGTGGACCGGTCCGCGATCAGCTTGCGCGCCCATTGCGGCGCATCGGCCGGTAGCAAGAACTCCTCATGCACCAGGCCGTGCTTGCGCGAATAGTCGATCGTCCGGGCCTCGCGTTCGTAGTCCATCTTCGCGCAGTGCCGGTAGGCCGCTGACAGCACCGCGCTGCGGCCGTCGCCGCGGCTGACGATGCTGACGGAGAAGTGGGCGATGGCCACGGCGACGAAAACTCCCGAATGCGAACCTCGTTCGTCGGGAGCGGCGGGCCGTGTCAGGCCTCAACGCAACACGTCGCGCCAGCGACGTATAATTGCGCCCTTGGATGCCGCTCCTTCGGAACGGCCGGATGATCCTCCAAAGTGTCGGCCTTGCCGACGTGCAAATCTGCACGTTCCTCCGGACGTGCTTTTGAGAAAGTCTTGCGGCGAAACAAACGCCACAAGACTTTTGGGAGACGCGACCGGAATGAAGAAGCCGTCATCAAAGATACGTGAAGAAATCGCCCGCCTGCAGGACCAGCTCAAGCAGGCCGAGACGCGCGAGGCCGAGCGCATCGGCCGGATCGCGTTGAAAGCCGGACTCGGCGAGATCGAGATCGAGGAGGCCACGCTTCAGGCGGCGTTCGAGGAAATCGCCGGGCGCTTTCGCGGAGGCAAGGGAGCTGCGACCGGAAAGAGAAACACCGGTGAGGGCAGGAGTGCAGGCGCTCCGCCCGCGACGGTCGCAACTGGCGCGGCTGCGGGCAGCGCTAGCGAGGCTTGAGCGAATGCGCCGGAGCCAAGCGGCCGACGCACGAAAAAAGGATACGCGCGAGAAGATCGAGCTGGGCGGCCTGATTGCGAAAGCTGGTCTCCGTTACGAGAAGCGGGCGCTGCTGCTCGGCCTGCTGATCGACGCGGCGGCACGCATCAACGGCGACGATGCGGAGCGCTCGCGCCTGACCGCAATCGGCGCGGAGGCCTTCGGCCGTGACGGCGAATAGGATCGCCCTCGCCCTGATCCCGGCGATGATGATGGTCGGGGTGACCATCCTCATGCCGGGCATCGAGCACTGGCTCGCAGCCTTCGGCAAGACCGCTCAGGCAAAGCTGATGCTCGGACGCATCGGTCTCACTTTGCCCTATGTGACGGCGGCCGCGATCGGCGTGATCTTCCTGTTCGCGGCCAGCGGCGCGGCGAACATCAAGGCGGCGGGATGGGGCGTGGTTGCGGGCAGCGTGGCGACGATCCTGATCGCATTGATGCGTGAGGCGGTCCGCCTTGCAGGTATTGCCGGCAATGTCCCAGCGGGCCGGTCCGTCTTCGCATATGCGGACCCGGCGACGACGATCGGCGCCTTCGCCGCATTTGTCGCCGGCGTGTTCGCGCTGCGCGTTGCCGTGAAGGGCAATGCCGCCTTCGCGAGGCCTGCTCCGCGTCGCATCCATGGCAAGCGCGCGGTCCATGGGGAGGCAAACTGGATGGGCATGACCGAGGCCGCCAGGATGTTTGCGGATGCGGGCGGCATCGTGATCGGCGAGCGCTATCGTGTCGACCGCGACAGCGTGGCCGGCATGTCGTTCCGGGCCGACGCACGGGAGACATGGGGTGTGGGCGGCAAAGCTCCGCTACTTTGCTTCGACGGGTCGTTCGGCTCATCGCATGGCATCGTCTTCGCCGGCTCCGGCGGTTTCAAGACGACGTCGGTGACAATTCCGACCGCGCTCAAATGGGGCGGCGGTCTTATCGTGCTCGATCCGTCGAGCGAGGTCGCGCCGATGGTCGTCGATCACCGGCGCAGGGCCGGTCGGAAGGTGATCGTGCTCGATCCTTCCAGCCCCGCGACCGGCTTCAACGCTCTCGACTGGATCGGCCGATTCGGGGCAACGCGGGAAGAAGACATCGTCGCGGTCGCGACATGGATCATGACCGACAATGCCCGCGCCGCCTCGGCGCGCGACGACTTTTTCCGCGCCTCGGCCATGCAGCTCCTGACTGCTCTGATCGCCGACGTCTGCCTGTCAGGGCATACGGAAAAGAAGGACCAGACGCTGCGCCGTGTCCGCGCCAATCTCTCCGAGCCTGAGCCGAAGCTGCGCGAGCGGCTGACGCGGATTTACGAGCAATCGGAATCCGCCTTCGTGCGCGAGAACGTCGCGGTCTTCGTCAACATGACGCCGGAGACCTTCAGCGGCGTCTATGCGAATGCGGTGAAGGAGACGCACTGGCTCTCCTATCCGAACTATGCCGCCCTCGTCTCGGGCGACGGCTTCTCAACCGACGAGCTCGCGGGCGGCCGTACGGATATCTTCATCGCGCTCGATCTGAAGGTGCTGGAAGCCCATCCGGGGCTGGCGCGGGTGGTAATCGGTTCGTTCCTCAATGCGATCTATAACCGCAATGGCGAGGTCGCCGGCAAAACCCTGTTCCTGCTCGACGAGGTCGCGCGACTTAGCTATCTGCGCATCCTCGAAACCGCGCGCGACGCGGGGCGTAAATACGGCATCAGCCTGACGCTGATCTTTCAGTCGATCGGCCAGATGCGAGAGGCCTATGGCGGCCGCGACGCCAGCTCGAAATGGTTCGAGTCCGCATCCTGGATCTCGTTCGCGGCGATCAACGATCCGGAGACGGCGGAGTATCTTTCGAAGCGTTGCGGCGACACGACGGTCGAGGTCGACCAGACAAACCGCTCCTCCGGAATGAAGGGATCGTCGCGATCGCGATCCAAGCAACTCAACCGCCGGCCGCTGATCCTGCCGCATGAGGTCATGCGCATGCGGGCCGACGAGCAGATCGTGTTCACCGCGGGCAACCCGCCGCTGCGCTGCGGGCGCGCGATCTGGTTTCGCCGCGACGACATGAAGGCCTGCGTCGGAACCAACCGGTTCCATCGGAGCGAAGGCGGTGACAGTGGCTGATTTGCCCAACGCCGATCAGGCTTCCCTCGTCCCGAACGTCACGCCTGCTGCGAGAGGATCGTCACGCGAACGCGCCGAAACCGTTTTAGCGGGTTCGGTGAGCGCCGCCTTTTTTTCGGCGCGAGTAGAGCCGTCCGCCGTAGGCGGCTCGCCCAAATCCGATTCAGCCCAGGTGGCCATTTCTGGCCCCTGAGATGCGGGGAAGTTGAACGATGCCCGTAAAGACCATCGAAACCGTATCCTGCGAAAACCTCGGAAGCCAAGCAGGGAGGCATGCCCTCTGAAAACCGTCGTCAGACTCCGGCAGAAGAAAAGACTGCGATTCGGGCAGCCGAAGACGCCGCGCGGGAAACAGTCCGTCTATCGGAGGAAATCGTCGCGTCGGAAAATCGGATCGGCGATTGCGAAGTTGGTCGTCGGCGCACTCGTCGCGGCGGCGGCATTTGGCGCTTACCAGCTCAGCCAAGCGGGCGGGATCGAGGGTGTGGCGGCCCTAGTCTCGGCGCCGCGACAGGACTTGCTTTCGGCTTCGTTTCCGATTTGCGGCGATGGTCCCCGCGTGACCTGCGTGGTGGATGGCGACACGTTCTGGCATCAGGGTGTGAAGATCAGGATTGCCGATATCGACACGCCGGAGCTGAGCCCGCCCCGTTGCGAGGCAGAGCGGGTACAGGGCGAGACGGCCAAGCGCAGGTTGCGGGAATTGCTGAATGCAGGAAAGTTCTCATTGGTGGCCGGCTGGCGTGACGAGGATCGACATGGGCGAAAGCTGCGAACCGTGACCAGGAACGGGCGATCGATCGGCGAGACATTGATCGCAGAGGGCCTTGCACGCCGGTGGGACGGCGGCCGGCGGAACTGGTGCGACTGACGCATCAGCAGCGTGAATCGGTCGGCAGGGATCGATTCAGGAAAGTCGTTGGACGGCGCTTCCGAAGGGAGCGAGAGTCGCGCCATGTCGAGCAAGGAAACGGGACCCGTGCATCTGCGCCGCATCGACCCGACACAAAACATGCGGCGCTTCTATGTGCTGGCGATCCAGCCAACGCTGTTCGGAGGCGCTTCGGTCATCCGCAACTGGGGCCGCATCGGAACGAACGGCCAGTCGATGGTGCAGACATTCGATCAGTCGGAAGAGGCGGACAGCGCACTGGTCCGCCTCGAGCGGAGCAAGAGGCGAAGGGGCTACCGCGATGCCCAGCCGCCGGAAGCCTGAGGACTATTTGCGCCCATTTGGCAGCACATGCCGTGAACCACGCGATCGAGCCCGAAGCGGACCAAGCCGTTCGGGCAAGATTAGATCAATGCTTGCGTTGGTTACTTGAGTTCCGCCTTTAAATCCAGCAAGGCAGTTACCGCTGCTCTCGAGAATTTCGGGACGGCGAGAACGAAATTGCTGCTGATGAACTGGTCGGCCGCCCCAAATTCCGGCAGTTCTCGCAATTCATCATCCGCTATGGCAGATCGAAGCGCATTGCCGATCTGCAGGGAATCGACAAACCGGAACGGTCGGTTGTGAAGCGACCCGACAGATGGAGCAATCGCGCAGGGCACGCCTCTTGCCATTTGCAGCTCGGCGATGAACCAGCAAGCGTCGAAGAGTCCGGCTTCACGCTTCGGCCAGTCCGGAGCTGACAGGATTTGCTCGAGAGTCTCCCTGAGTTCGGGTGCGCAGGGCAATCGGGCAAAGGCGGCGCCAAACCATTTGGGATAGGGCGCATAGCGGCGCTCGACCAGCATGGCGAGCCGCATGATATTTCCGACCATGCGCGCGGCGATTACGCGGGAGCCAATCTCGTCACCGGCATTCCCGGTTCGACCGATATAGGCGCGTTCCTCGGCGACGCGTCCCCACTGGGCCGCGAGCTTGTAAAGCCACACAGGTGGGAAGTAGCAAAGGCGATCCCTAAGAGCACTTAGTTCGCCGATCTCGTCTCGAAACACCGCACCAGCCGTCACGGTCAAAAACAATTGCTCGGGATAGGAAAGCCAATCGTGCGTGGTGATGTCAGCTGTAAACTGCCTCCCGAGAAAGCGATCGCACCAAGCCGACAATGTATATAGTTCAACGCCGTGTTCTGATCCCAGCAGACCTTCTCGGGCATCTGCAGCGGACGGACGGACATTGGTGGGGTAGCGAACTGACCAGCCGTCGAATCTATCGGGCAAGCTGAGGTCCAGGATCCGCATTATCTCCCGGGCTGTCTCGGAAAATTCCGCTTCGGGTGAAAGATCTGCACGCATGGACCGTAGTCGTGGTCTGCGGACATATCAGTGCGGTAGCCAAGCACTTCTGACCCGAGGCCAATCCTGGCCGCCGCATGGGGCAGTTTGGGAAAATGCTGTTGGAGAATAGGTGCAACGAGGCTTTCGTAGAACCGTTGCGACAAGCCAATGCCAACGCCATGAATCATCGATGAACTCGCAGATATCGGTCCAGCCCAGAGCGAGCCTCGGCGAACAAGGAAGAGCACAGGGGGTTCATTCTCATTCAGCCCTGTGGCACCTTTGCTCACCCGGCAATGCACCGCTTCACGATAAGACCATGCCCGAGATACCCCCTTACGAAGACAGCCCCCCGAATGTCGACGCGATAACCGATTACGACTGGCGCCACAGGATCACTTATCTGCGCCTCTTCGACGCAGCGCGGGACGGGGCCGCCTGGCGGGAGGCTGTCGAGATCATTTTTGGGTTCGATGTCGATGCCCACCCGGAACGCGCCAAACGCATCTATGATAGCCATTTGGCCCGCGCGCGCTGGATGAGCGAAGTTGGTTATCGGTATCTGGTCCAAGGCCGATTTGTGCAGTGACGATAATTGCGGGGAGGCAGCGATTTTCACACGGGCATGGGAGGGGGCCGCAGCCCTTGTTCCTCCGACGGGATCAGACCGGCCGCCGCTTCAACGGTCGAATTGAAGTCAATCGTTGCAAATTTGATGAAGGCCGATGAGTGGACGCCTCGTCCAGAGGGTGATGAAAAGCGGTGGCCCGCTGCCGCCCTTGTCTGGCCGCAACGCGTTTCGCAGGCTTGCCCGATCAGCGATCAGCGTCCCATGATGGCGAGCAGCGCCGCCTGCGAGACGTCAACCGCGATCGAGCATGATGACCGGCATGAGGCTGATGGCGACAGCATCAACCATCGACGCGATGAAGAGAAAGCCGAAGGCCAAGGGAAAGGCTGCGATCGCGGGCAGGATGTGGCGCGCCGATCCCGGCGCGACCGCGCGGCTCACCCGCCGTTTCTCCGCGGCGAAAGGGATCAGCGCCATCAGCGCTATCGCGGCGCAGCCGAGGAGAAGCGCGGCGGGACGGTCGGGCATCAGCGCGATCAGAGCCGGACCGAACACGAAACCAAGGGCGCTGGCAGCGGTGTAGACCCCCGTGATCCGGCCGCGCCGCTCTGGCGCTGCGGCAGTGTTCAGCGCCGTTTCGGCGACGATGAACATGAGACCCGCACCGCAGCCCAGAACCAGGCGCGCCGCAAAGAGCGGCCAGAAGTCGCGCAGGAAGGCCAGCGCAATGAGCGCCGCCGCCAACAGCCCCACGCCTAGCAGCCCAACCGGCGGCCGAGGCGTGGCAGCAGGACCACGCCGGTCATGAGGCCTCCCGTCGGGGCCAGATGGTCATCTCGGATGCAGGCGGCGAGATTTCTTGCTCCTTCTGCCTGCCGGCGCCCGCTCGGAAAGGCCGAAGGCCCCGCCTTGCGGCGGAGCCCTCGTCGAGGCGATCAGTCCCGGTTGGGGCGAGACCAGATCAGCTGCAGGCCTTCCTCGCCCTCCACCTCGATCAGGGTGGCGTAGATCGGAGCGGGGAAGCTCGGGTCGTCCAGCTTGACCGAGAGGTAGTCGCGCTCGGTTTCCCTGGAGACCTTCTGCCAGGCCGCACCCAGCTCGACATTGCCCGAGAAGATGCGGAAGTGCGGGCCCTTGTCGGAGGGGCTCTCGATGCGAACCAGCTTGGCCTTGACGTTGAGGTTGAGCGTCTTGATCGTGCCCGCAAAACCGTTGCCCGAGGAAGTGAAGGTGCCGATGGTAGCCATGATGTCGTCTCCGTGAGTTTCTCGGGCCGCGACCATCGCGACCTCGATGGCGGTCGACAGACCGGAGGCGATCGGCCCGCACCCCGCAGGGGACGCAACGCAGTGGAGGGCAGCCAGGGCGAGGCTTTCTTGTTCCGCGCGGAATGGCGGCGTAGCCGTCAGGGGAAGAAAGTCGCGACCGGCTGTTGCGGGTTTGAGAACGAGGCGTAGCGAAGCGAAGACGGCCTTCGGTCAGACCAGCCACATCGAGGACGCAGGTGGTGCGCCCTTCCATGAAACCGCGGCCAGACGACAGGCGAACCCGGCATGATCACCACAACCGTAGCCACGGTGAGGCGCCATCAAAAACCCCTCCCCGTCAGGCGCGATCGCATAACGACAGACCGTCCAACCGGAAAGGGACGCCACCGCCGCCTCCTATCCGGTCAAAGGACGACCGGCCGAATGGCGAAAGTCCGGGTCCGGCGTCCGCCCCTTCAAGATGGATGGCCGCTACACGGTCATGGAAATACCCATCTAGGCTGGACGTCGGCACGGGCCGGCTGATCTGACCCGGCCCGCCGGGCTACTACCGGAACTGACCGGTGCCACGGCGGCCGCTTCGGCCGGCTACGGGGCGCCGGTGTGCTGAAGCCACCGACGCGTGCCAGGCGGGACCATTACAGACCGCACATGCCCTCGCATTCATTCGGCCAGAGGTCGAGCTGGCCGTGGTCGGCCGCTGTAGACAAATCGGCTTCATCGAGGGGAACGCCGGAGCGATGCAGGAAGACCTCGCCGCGTATGCCACGCAGGCCGGTGCGGATCGCCCGATCCACCTCCACCGCATCGTCCCATGCCGCCCGGTCGTTGTTCCGCATGGATCGCCACATGGCGTCACTGTGGAAGGGGCAGCCGATGCACGCGCTCTTCGGCGGTTTCGGATAGCCATGGCTTTTCAGCCAAGCGAGACAGTCCTTTCGGGTCATGCGGCTCTCGATGAGGGGAAAGCGGTTGAGTTGCCACGCTGCCCGGCTCGGCTTCATGCGCACCACCTCGTCCATCGAGATGCCCAGCCACTGGTGAACGACGGGATATGTCGGGGAGCGTTTGCGCGTGAGACCAGCCAGTTCCCGCACCTTGCGGCGGATCGGTTCGATCTTGCTGGTGGTGGTGCATTGTCGCCGTATCATGCCGATCGAGACATTGCCGCGGCGGTCGACGGTGCGGGTGAAAGCCGGGATCGACGCCCATCTCTTGCCGTTGCCAGCAGCAATCAGGCTCTCCCGAAGATTGCGGGCCGACACGATATGCACCGGGAACGGCAGGACGTCCGGCGACATCAGCCAGCGAAGATGCTCGTAGACTGCGGCAGGCTCCCAGCCGGTATCGGCGAAGATCGCACAATCCAACGGGCCGAAATGCCCATGGGCGGCCATCAGCGCGAGCGTGGTGGACTGGACCCCTGCCCCGAGGCTGAGCACACGAAGGCGGATGGGGGATGGCTCCACGCCACCCCCGGCAACGATTGGAGAATGGAACATCACGCAGCCTCCGTGATCTGTGTCGCATTCGGTTGGAGATCATGCAGATAGTTGACCGCACGCTGGGCATGGGCCGCCGCGGCAAAGATGAATCGCTTCTCGTTCCTGAGGATTTCGAGCCAGCTTGCCAGGTAGCTGGCATGGTCAGGCCGCGGCTCGAGCTCTGGCACGATGCCGAGGTCAGCTGCTAAAAAGCAGCCGCCGAGGTCGGCCACGAGCTCTTCGTGGGCCCGGAACTCGCGATCCTTGTGGTAACGGGAGAGGTTGCGATCAAGCCGCTTTTCCGACCCGACCCAATGGGTCATTTCGTGTCCGAGGGTCGCATAGTAGCCGGGCCTGTCGCGGAAACTCTCGAACGGCGGCATTTGCACAATATCGAGAGCCGGATTGAAATACGCCTTGTCGCCACCGTGGCGGATGACGGCCCCGGTATTTGCGAAGAAGGCATCCGCATGTTCGATCCGCTCCACCGGATCGGACACCGGCGCGGGATTGCCGTAGTACTGCGCGGGCAAGCCGTCGATCTGGTCGGCACAAAACACCGTATAGGCCTTGAGGAACGGGACCCCGCGCTCGACCTCTTCGCCATAGGCATCGGTTTCGGTGCGCACGATGCGGCTGGCATAGACAACCATCGATCCGGTCTCGCCTTTGCGGACATGACCGCCCAGCTCGACGCTCTGCTTGAACGTCATCCAGGTCGGGGAAACAAAACCCCTCGAAACCGCCTCCGACCAGAGAAGCAGGGTATTGATCCCCTGATACGGCAGTCCATTGTGGCGCAGCGGGCGCGTGATACGCCCCGTGGTGTTCGCCGCGCTCCACGGCTTCACCCACGGACGCACGCCCTTTTCCAGCTCCGCGACGATGCGGTCGGTGATCTTCGCGTAGATATCGACGCGGGATTTGTTGCTCTTCCTGTCCATTTTCCGGACCTCCATTCGAGGCCGCGCCAATCGCGGCCGTCACGAGGTCCGACAGCGCAGGACCGCAGGCCCGCGAACCCGCAGAAGAGCAATCGGAAGGAAGGGACACGTCGCTTGAGGGCCGCAACGTTAGTGGAGGACGGCGAAGCCGTTTCGCGGAACGAGGACCGGAGCAGGACCAACATTCGTGACTGACCGCGGTTGGCACGGCCGCATCAGGTGGTCTGCCTGCTTTTTCTCATTTATTGCTTTTAGGCCCAGGGGGCCTGCTACCGAATCGGGTGCCGGGCGCAGCAATGTTGATCAGGCTGGATACCGCGTGAGAGCTTTTGAACGACCGCTATTCATTGCATTTTCGTCCGCTTCTTTCTTTATCGTGGGTGTCGGAATCGTTCTGCCTGCCTGGATAGCTTTCCATGGTGGCGGCTCTCGGCTGGTGGGACTGGTGCTGCTTTCATCCAGTGTGGCGGGTCTGTTGCTTGCGCCGGTCGCGGGTCATCTGGTCGATCGGCACGATCGGCGGACCGTCACGGTGGCAGGGCAGATGATCAGGGCCTTGGGGCTGTTCCTTCTCGCTGCCACCGGAATTGTCGCAGAATCTCTGTCGCCAGTGCTTCTCATCGTTTCCGGCGTATTGGGAGCCTTCGGGTTCGCGCTTTTGGCGGGATCGCTGAGTGGCATTTTGCAGGCGATTGTCCCAGAAGCCCAGCGCATGGGATTCGCCCTTCGGCTCTCCCTCTTTAACCAGGCTGGCATAGCGATCGGAACAGGTGCTGCCGGACTTGCCATCGACAGGCTCGGCAGTCCCATGTCTGCCCTGTTGTTCGCACTGGTGGCGCTGGCCTGTCTTCCCATGCTGAAGATGATCACGTCGCATGCCGGCAATGTTCAATCGTCGCAGCGGCTCAGCCTCATTCCCGCTTCGAGGCAGGCCCTGAGCTATTTGCTCAACAATCCATACAGCCTCTCGGCGGCGGTAACTGTCGGCCTGGCCTTTGCCGTGATCCAGATCACCAATCTGCTCCTTCCAGGTTTTGTGACCCGATCACTCAGCGGAGACAGCGAACTGTTCGGACTGCTCGAGATGACAGCCGCTGTCGCTGGGATGGTCGCATTGGCGGTTGTCGGCATTCCATCAATTGCCGAACGCCTCCGAAACCTTACGCCCACAATCCTGATTGCGGCGGGCGCCTCCCTGATTCTGTTCTCCCTGGCTACAAGTCCGGCAGTCGCCGTGGTTCTTTATTGCGTGGCCGGCATGCTCTGGAACGTGGCCCGAGCGGCAGCCAATGGCCATCTTCTGACAGTCGTGGACACCACGATGATCGGCCGCGTGCAAGCCGCAAGCCTTCACGACCCTGCTTACGAGTGGGTTTGGCCTTGCCATATATCTGCTGCCGACAATGGTGCCCGGAGCCTCCGAGGCAACCCTCTACATGGCGTGCGGCTCCGCCATTGCGGTCTGCGTTGGCGGCTTGTCCCTGTGGAGCAAAGCTCAAGAGCCGCGCTAATCCTGGGACTTGCTACGTTATGAGTTTATCGCAAAACCCGCCGTACGAAGAAGGCCGGGCGGAGCCGAAGCTCCGCCCGGTGGCAGTTAGCCCAGAGCCGCCATCTGCAGATCGGCCGCCTGCCGGCTGACGCCCTGGCCGGGGTTCTCGACCTGTCGCTCGTAGGGCCTCCAGCTCTCGCCGACGATGTGCTCGTAGGCGGCGACGGCGCCCTCGGCCGCCATGCGCAACGCGTGGGCTTGAAGGCCCATGTCGGCGGCGAACTCGCGTTTGCGCTGTGCCTTGCTGTCGAAACCGACAGGACCGTCGAGGTCCTCGTCGCGGGTGTCGTTGGCAAGCCTGGCTGTGGCGTCCTTGGCCTCGGTGACGGCCTTCGAGTAGAACTGGCCTGCTCCATAGGCGGAGCCGACGTAGGAGCCGACGATCCTCTGCAGGTGGATCTGCATCGCCTTGTCGGAAAGTCCCTCGGAAAGTGTGTCGGCGCCATCGATCAGGCTGCGCTCGTGGAATTCGCGGATGCCGTCGCTGTCGAGGACGGGGAGGCCGAAGCTTTCGGAGATGAGCGTGGCCTGATGGCCGTCCGGGCAGCAGAGCCGGACCATTTCGAGTGTCGTGCCCTTGCGGAGCTGGACGACGCGGGCCTTGGTCCTGGTGGAGCGGGTCGAACTGGACATTGAGCTTTCCTTTCTAGCGATGCCCTTCAGGTGATCCGGCCCTTGCCGGTCTTCCCTGCGGGTGCGGTCGAAAGGAACCGGCGGAAGCTGGACGCTTCAGGGTCCGGGACCTGCCAGGCGAGCGAGGTCGGCTTGCGGAAAAGCGGGGGGCCAGTCCTTCACTGGTCCCTGCGCAGGCCGCGGGCCTGCCTTGCCGAGATCGGCGGGTTCCGGCCGCTCCGCGGCGCGATAGCGGCCTTGAAGGGGCCAGCCGCCGGTTCAGACCGCGGCAAACCCGCCGGAAAGACCGGCCAGGGATGAATTCGGACATTGGCATGCGGGAGGAAATCAACTGTTTGATTCCCGCCGCCACACGATCCGCCTCCCGCCAGGCTGCGCGAGGGACGGCGTTGAACTTCGGCTCCTGCCGGTATCGGAGTGCGCCGGTCCGCTGCTGCGGATCAGATCTTCGGCCTGCTCCCACGTCGAACTGACAACGCACTGTATTTAATGCCGCGGCAATGACAGATCAGAACGACGACTACGTCTATGATGAGCGACAGGGGAATGGCGACCAGCGTCGGAGATGGCTGCCATTGCAGCTTCTGCCGGAAGCATCGAAGTGCGCCGGCAAGGTGCTGGACGACGGCGCCTCCGTCGCCCTCATCAAGGACCTCAAGGTCAAAGGCGCTGGGCAGAGCCTGAAGCAGGGCACGGTGATCAAGTCGATCCGCCTCACCGACAATCCCGACGAAATCGACTGCCGGCATGACGCGATCAAGGGGCTGGTGTTGCGAACCGAATTCGTACGCAGGCGCTGAGCAGGCCGCAGTATCAGGCGCGCCTCAGGTCCGGTGGCAGTCTTGCACGCAGCACCTCGATTGCAGCGTCCTGCCTTGCCAGTTTGCGCGATAGCGCATCGATCTCGTGCTGCCTTTCCTGTGTGATCGCGGCAAGGTTCGATCGATACCGTTCCAGAAATGTCCTGGCATCGGCAGGCTTTAGGCGTCGGTGGCCGGTACGCTGGGGCTTGAGCTGCGGAATAATCGCCGTCATCCGCCTTATGATCTGCCGGTCGATCATATCAAGCTGGCGCTGTGTCTGGCGCCGTGCCTCCTCCATGCGAAAGAGCTGCGCGCGGCGATCGGGGACAGACATTATGTGTCCCTCCCCTGCCAATCCATGAAGCTCGATGGCCCGCCACAGACACGATGGCGCGCAACATCGATGAAGAATCCAAAGCGGCCGACATGGTATTGGTCAGTCGGAACGAGAAAGCGACGTTCCTCCGTGCCCGGTCCACGCTTGCCGCCGGGGGTCGCGATAACCTCGGTGGAACCGGCCTGGTGCTCGCAACGGATCGCCGACACCACGACCCAGTCATCGGTATGCTTCTCGAAAAATGCCCGCTCGTCGTTTTTCGCGGATTGGCCGGGTTCGAGCACCCTCCCGTGGATCGCCTCCCAGGCCTCCGGATACCAGTCGCGGATCGTCTTTTCCGCACACGCCTTCTCGAAGTCCGTGAAGAGCTGCGGAAAGGCTTGGGCGACGGCCGCCCAATGGCAGTCCTCTTCATACCAGCCGCCATCGGCACGGAGCATGTCATGGACTTTGCGATTTCGTTCCGCCGAAAGATGGAACCCGCCATGGCCTGCAGTTGAGTGAGCCACGACGCCCTCGGCATAGACGGTCGCTCCCTGCGACGTTCCCCATGGCGTGTGGGCGCGGGAATGGATTTCGCGACGGCCGAGCGCGACGCGCTGCTGCTGGTGGAGAGCGTTCTCTTCGACATGCGCGCGAAACGCCGCCTCGTCGGCAAGCTCGCCGGCATGGCCGTAGAAATCGCTGCGCGTCCATTCGGCCATGGGCCGGCGGATACGCCACCCCGTGACAAAATAGTACCGCCCGTTCCGGGCCGGAACCATGGCGAACGCCGTTTCACCGACAAGCGCAACGGGATAACCGTTGGCGCTGCGGCCAAAACAAACCCCCGGATTACCGGGGGCCTCGTCGTCTCGTATTCGGGGAGTGGCCGCGCTCATGCCGCCGCCCTCCCCTCGACGGTATCCGCGGCCACGGCGTCGGCCGTCACCTCTTGCAGAACAGCTCGCGGATAGCCGTGCTGCGTCAGCCATTCCTCGGCATCAGCACGATGGCTGGCGAGATAGACCAGTTCGGCGTCTTCGCCGTCGCGGTCGAGCACCAGGACCGAGCCGATAGCGGGCGGCTCCTTGACCGCGAAGTTGAGATCGCTGTTCACCGAAAAGCTTTGGTGAACGCGCAGGACGATGGTGCCCTGACTGCCGTAGTCACCCTTGTGCAGGGTAATGGACGCCGGCAGCGTGGTGTTGCCGACGCGGGTTTCAGCCTGCTTGCGGATAAGCCGGCCGCCGCTGTTGCGGTTCTCCCAGGCGGCGAGCTTCTTGCGATGCCGCTCGGGCGGGCGTGGTGTTCCATCGCGATAAGTTACGATCGAACCGAGTGGAACGAGGTCATAGATCAATTGAGCCGACATGATGGGTCTCCGGTGTTTGGGGTGAATACGAAACCGCCGCCGGTGAGGTCACCGGCGGCGGTAATGCGATCGGAAGGAAGAAGGCGCGCGCTGCTACTCGGCGGCCTCGCGGAAGCCTTCAGCGTCATCGTCGCCGGCATAGTCGTGCGGCGGCTCGACGATCGCATCGCCGTCGAGCTCGTCCTGGTCCGCCGGCGTGCCGTCGTCCTCAGGCTGTTGCCTGGCCTCGTTCATCTTCAGCCAGGAGGTCAGCTTTTCCGGGGTGGGCGCAAACAGCGCCGACGGGTGGACGAAGCGGCCTTCCTTGAAATGCTCGACCAGGGCCGCACGGGTGTCCTTGACCTTTTGACGGGGCAGGACGGATGTATCCGCGCAGGCGGCTTCCAATGCCTGCCGCGACAGGCATGACAGGAAGTCCTCCGTCCCCATGTTGGCTAAGAAGTTGTCGGCGACGATGATGTCGCCGGCGACACGAGCGACAACGCCGCTGTCCGAGCGATTCTCCCTGCAGGACAGAACATCGATCAGCAAGGACCGCACGGCAATGCGCAGCGTGTCCATCTCGAACGCGAGCCTGCCCTCCTGGTCGAACAGGCGCGCGGCATGTTCGCCGAGGCCTGCGGCCCCGTAACAGGAGATGTCGCGGGCACCAGATGCAACTGTCACATTCTGGCCGGCGAAGGCGAGAACGAGCAGCGCCATCAGCGTGTCGTCCTCGATCGGTGCGCGCGACAGCGCCTCGTGCAGCGCGTCGGTACGCAGGTCGCCGATCATCTCTATGTCTTTGCGCGTCACGTCCGGACGCGGCTTTGCCGCAACGACGATATCATCGCCATCGGCCTCAACATCCGCGCCATTCCTGCCCTTGGGGTTTTTGGCCGCCGGCATGCGGTACGCGACCGACTGCACCTTGCCGTCGCGGTCGAGATACATGGCGGTGTGATCGGACTTCGACGGCTTACCGTACACACGCTCCGCCTTGGGCGGCAGCTTCGGCTCGCCCCACTGACCTGCTTCCACGATCACGCCGCGCTTGGGCAGAGTGTTTGCCATCCACTCCTGCTGAGCGCCAAGGAAGGCCTCGACATCCGTCGTATAGCGGCTGTCCTCGTCGGCCGGAGCGAACAGGTCCTCGCCCCAGGCAATGCCGTAGGCCTGAGCGAGATCGTCACCGAAGCTGGCGTCCCGCGCGTACATGCGGCGCTTCGTCAGGCCCTGCGCCACGCTCCACCACGACACCTGGGGATCGGTCTTGGACGGCTTGTGCTTCTTCCAGACCTCCTTCTGCTCATCAAGCGAAGCCGACGCGATGGTGCGCAACTGTTGCTCGTTGGGCATGTCGCCCTTGGCCATCTGGTCCAACATGGCCGGCAGAACGTTGGCGAGCAGGCGGAGCTTCCTGATCTGGCGGACGGGAAGCGCTAAAGCGAGGGCGATCGCTTCCTCGGTCCAGCCGAGCGCGACCAGCCGCTCAATCGCGCGCCATTGGTCGACAGGATTGAGCTGCTCATGCGCCAGCGTCTCGGCCAGCGACCGCATTGCACCACCATCCGCGGCGCGCTCGATCACCAGCACGGCGATTTCTTCCAAACCCGCGGCAATCGCCTGCCTCACACGACGATGTCCGGCATCAATGACATAGCCGTTGCCGCCATCCGCTTCCGGCGCCACGACAGGTGACTGCACGATGCCGACGGCGCGAATGGTAGCCAGCAGCAGCGCGTCGGCCTGCGGGCTGGATTTCGAGCGTCGCGCCTTGTCCGGGTTATCCTTCAGCGCACGCGGATCGACAAACTTCAGTTCCATGGAGATGCTCCTTCAACGGGTTTGCGGACACCGCCGTTCGCGGGTCCTTCCTCGTCTTCTTCCCGAAGACGTCCCCCGGGCCGCGGAGCGGACGGGCCGGTGCAACTGCGGCCGAGCATCCCTGCCGGGCAGATCAAGCGGGGCTCTTGAGCCCTGCGCAGAGCGATCGGCCGGGATCGCGAGCGGCGCGGTTGAGCGCCAGCGTCAGCGGCCCGCCCGATCTGCGAGCGGGCCATTCTTACCCCTTTCCTCTTTGCTTCTTTCCTCCCCAGAGGATGGGAGCTAGAACCGAGCGGTGCGGCGACGCGGCCGCCGCCGGCGCCAAGCCGGCACAGAGGAATACCGACGCGCCTCGATCATCGCCTGCACACGCGCTGCTCGAAAACGGGCATCGAGCGTGCGGACGATCTTTTGGGCTGCAACGATCTGCGGTCTGGTGCGTGCCGCAAGGACGAGACGCTGCCGGTCCAGAGCGACAATGACGGCATGCCCGTCGGCGCGTCCCGGCATTAATCCCCACAACAGGCGCCGCTCGACGCCAGTGCGGGGCCGGATCGGGTCCGTGTCGGCAAAATCGAAGAACACCGGGACAGCGCTATCGAGCCAGTCTCGCGGAAGCACTCGTGGGGAACCGGCGTTGCGTCGCGCTGGGCCTGTCCCTCGACATCCAGCGCGAGCGACTTCTCCACCTCCGCGAGCTGTCGTCTCTTCTCGGCAAGCTCGCCGACGAAGGCGAACTCACCGCCGTCGCGGGAGCGGTAGGACGCAAGACGACATTCGGCATCGGCGAGATCCGGCACATTGACAATCTCTTGGTTGGCGTCTGGCTCCCTCGACTTGAACAAGGCATCCTGTAGACAGCCGAGTTGTCGGCCGAAGCGTCCAGGACCTCCGAAAGGTTGCTCACTGCGGTCTGAAATGATGCGAGAAGACGAGCGAAATTTCGCGTCCTGTTAAATCCGTCCACACCGGCCTAGGCGCGCTAAGCCGTTGATTCAGTGACGCCTGAAC
The DNA here is from genome assembly GCF_002284565.1 of Mesorhizobium mediterraneum. Taxonomy (GTDB): domain Bacteria; phylum Pseudomonadota; class Alphaproteobacteria; order Rhizobiales; family Rhizobiaceae; genus Mesorhizobium; species Mesorhizobium mediterraneum. The sequence continues at coordinate 59,742 of NZ_NPKI01000001.1, forward strand.
TGGTGCAACGGCCGACCGTTTTGAGAAGTAGAACGAGTTTGCGACAAGGCCGCAAATGAGCCAGAGGGTGAAGGTTCTCTGCAAATTACCTAAAGCTTGCAAACAACTAAAGGCCACGCTAAACAATCGCCGACATCAAGAGTTGGACTGACGTCCAACGCCAACCTGCTGACCGAGCAAGGTGGCGCTTCCGCCAGGAAGGATGTGGCCGAACCGGCAACCAAACGGATCCCGCCACGCGTCAGTCTGCTCACATGCTTGGAGTAGAGTGATGCAAGGGGATAGTAAGTCCGATCCGCCACTGGTGACCCAATCCTGTGACGAGATTCACTATGTGGGCTCCTGTTACTGGAAAAAGCGGTTTGGCCGATCAGAGTGGTCTAACATATATGTTGTCGCTCATCGCCAGCCGCAGCCTGAGCACGATAAGCAAAAGGCCAGTTGGACGCATGTTTACAGGATTGTTGAAGACATCCGGATGGGGCGATCGCTCGTTTATCTTGAGGCTGTGTTGCAGGGCGACTGCATGATCCGGGGCTTAGCTGCGGCCAAACAACTCATCGAAATTTTCAGCAATGCAGCTCGGCTAGACGAAGACCTGCGACGATCGACCAGAATTGAGCGGACTGCGTAAGTGGCTCAACAATTTGTCACGGCACAAGATCCATAACTTGTGTCAGCCTGATTGCGGTTGCAGGTCCGAAATCGCTGCTCACGATCCGCAAAATCCTTGCTCCCGATGCGGTGAAATCTGTGCTCACGATCGTCTGAAACCCGCAAGGTGGCGCAAGCGACCTATGTGCTGCGCCGCCGGCACAGCTTGACGGCTCAGGATCAGCAGCATGTTTTCGTCAACCGTTACGCTCAGCCTCTGCCCCACGACGGCGTGGCCTACATCCTGGCCAAAGCGCCTTAGCATAACCCGAGATCGGCCGAGGTTGGCTCAAAAAGATCCGAATTCTTCACGGACGACGAAAGCTCTCTGCAGCCTTAAGTCTTCAGGTGGGGCGAAGCGACACCGGGTATACTGCCTTGCGCTGGGCCTGTCCCTCGACATCCAGCGCGAGCGACTTCTCCACCTCCGCGAGCTGCCGGCGCTTCTCAGCCAGTTCACCGGAGAATCCGAACTCGCCGCCCTCACGCGAGCGATAGGAGGTGAGCCGGCGCTCGGCATCCTCAAGACGCTGGCGATATCGTTCCTGCTCGTCCTCGAAGCCGGCCAAGGCATGCTCGAGCCGGGCGATGGCGCCAAGCGGCGAGGTGGTGACGGGGAGCTCGATTTCATAATCGGCGCCGGTGCGCATCAGCATGATGGCATAGCGGTAGCCGTCCTTGCCGAACCGCTCGCCGGAATATTCGAAATCGAACCCGCCGATGGAGGCGACAGTGGTTTCGCCTTGCTGCTGAAGCTGCACGAGAGTCAGGATTTCCTTCATCAGCGCACGACCGGCGAGTTTGCGCTCGGTGAACGCGTCGCCCCCGACCACCATGCTGAACCGATCGCCGGTCGTCGGCACGAGGCGCTCGATATCCTTCCCGACCTCGCCGAGGCGCCGGGTCGAGTATTCGATATCGCGCTCGGCATCGCGGATCTGCCGTCGAACGGCGTGCTCATCATCAATGTGGGCCGCGCGAAGGCGCTCCAGACGGGCAATGTCTGCCTCCAGACCCCGCCTTCTGCATCAGACGCGGATCGCCCGAGGCGATCGCCTTGGCCATCGCGAACTGGTTGGCCTGCCCCTCACCCATATCCTCCAACCGCCGGATGGACGTGTCTCCGGAAAGTGCGGCCGCGATGAACCGGGCCTTGCGCTCGTTGTTCTGCCACATCTGGGCGTCCATCGATCCTTCGGTGGCGTAGGCGAAGATATCGATGACATCGTGCTGGTTGCCCTGCCGCAGTATACGGCCTTCGCGCTGCTCGATCTGGGAAGGAAGCCACGGCACGTCGAGATGATGCAGCGCCTTGAGGCGGAGCTGCGCGTTGACGCCGGTGCCCATCGTGTCGGAGGAGCCGATCAGGAACCGGACCTTGCCGGCCCGCACATCACCGAACAGGCGCTGCTTGGCTTCCGCCTTCTTGAACTCCTGCATGACGGCAATTTCCGATGCCGGAACGCCCCTGCGGACCAGTTCATCCCTGATCCAACGATAGGCTGAGAAGCCGCGGCTTTTCTCGACACTGATCGTGCCGAGATCGGAGAAGATCATCTGCGCTGCGCCCGGAAGCTCGAACGGCTTGCCGTCGGCGCGGACATAGCTGCTTTGCGCTGTTTCCTGCCAGATACGGTAGGCATTGCCGATCAGGTCGTTGAGCTTGTTATCCGGCTCATTGTCATTGTCGGGATCGACCAGGCGCAGGTCGATCGCGGCGTGCCGGCCATCGGTGATGACCGAGAGCAGGATGTCGTCACCAGCCTCTGCCGGACGTTCGCGTTCCTCGATGGCCTTGATGCGGGCGTCGAGCACCATCTGGTAGCGCTTGAAGGCCGCAGACGGCTTAGCGGTGATGATCTGACGTGCGCCGGTCGAAAGCGCCGGCACTTTCACATATTCGCGAAGATCTTCCGGCAGCACCACATCCGCGAAGGAGCGGAACATTGCGATCAGCTCCGGCACGTTGACGAAGGTGGCGAAGCGCGTCACCGGCTTGTATTTTCCGGATGGCTGCAATTCGAGTTCGGTCGTGACGTCGCCGAAGGTCGAAGCCCAGGCGTCGAACTCGTGCAGGCCGCGCTGAAGCAGCGCCTCGTAACCGAGATAGCGCTGCACCGAGAACATCTCGCCAAGCGTATTGGTGATGGGCGTGCCGGAAGCCAGCACGAGCGCCCGGCCCGGATTCTTCCGGTCCACGAACCGGGACTTCACATAAAGGTCCCAGGCCCGCTGGGAGCCGTTCGGATCGACGCCCTTGAGCGTGGACATGTTGGTGGCGAAGCTGAGTTTCCTGAACTCCTGGGCTTCATCGACGATGATCTGGTCGACGCCGATCTCGGAGATGGTCAGCAGGTCGTCCTTACGGGTCGCCAGGGCTTCCAGCCGTTCCCTGAGCCCCTCCTTCAGCCGCTCGAGGCGCTTGCGCGAGACGCGGTCGTCGCTCTCGACCTTGGTCAGCAGCATCTCGTAGAGCTCGAGCTCGTCCTGGATCATCTGTTGCTCGAAGGCCGACGGCACGCCGATGAAGCGGAAGGCGCTGTGCGTGATGATGATCGCGTCCCAGGCGGCGGTCGCCGCCCGTGACAGGAAGCGATGCCGCTTGTCCTTGGAAAAATTCGTCTCATCGGCCACGAGGATTCGTGCGGTCGGATAAAGCGCCAGAAATTCGCGAGCCGCCTGTGCAAGGCAATGGCCGGGAACGACCAGCATGGCCTTGGCGATCAGGCCAAGCCGGCGCTGCTCCATGACGGCCGCGGCAATCGTCATGGTCTTGCCGGCGCCGACGGCATGGGCAAGGTAAGTCGAGCCGGCCGAGACGATGCGCCAGATGCCGCGCTTTTGGTGCCCATAAAGAGAAAAGGCGCCGGAGGCGCCTGGAAGTTGCAGGTGATCCCCGTTGAATCTTCGGGGGGCGATGTTGTTGAAGCGGTCATTATAGACCCGCGCCAGCCGGTCGGTCTGGTCGGGATCGGACCAGATCCAGGTCTGGAAAGCGGTCTTGATCTTCTGCAGCTTTTCCTTGGCGGCTTCCGTATCTACAACATTGAGCACGCGCTTTTCAGCATGGCCCTCCTTCACCGTGTCGAAGATCTGCGGCACCCTGCTGTTCAGCGCGTCGGCTATGAGCTCGCCGGCATGACGGCGATCGGTGCCCCATTCGGACGTGCCGGCCGCCATCCATGCCAACTGGCGTGCCTCGACGGTCCACGACGCCAGCTCCGGCATGTGGTGGATCCTGATCTCGGCACCCATCGTCTGCTTGACGAAGGCGGCAACATCGGCGGCGGGTATCCATGGCGCGCCGAGACGCGCGGTGATATCCGAGGGACGAAGATCGGCCGGCTGCACGCCCTGCAGCGCCGTGACGTTGCGCTCATAGGCGAAATCGAGGGCGGCTGCGGCTTCCGCGACCTTCAACTTGTCGCGGACCTGACCGGAGAGATAGGCGTCGGCCGTTTGCCACGAACCGGTCTCCGGATCGCGGTAGATGGCGTCACCCAGCTCGCCAATGACGTCATCGACATCCTCATGCAGCAATTCGGCGATGTGATCGATGTCAATATGGCCGCGTTCGTTGAGCACGACGGCAAGCGCATCGGAGGCCGATGTGATGATGGGTGCTGCGGGCGGCGCGATGACGCGCTCGGTGAAAATCGGACCCGGCCGGGCGGTATTGGTTTCGATATCGTAGTCTTCGATAGAAGCGACCAGCCAGCAATCGGGATCATCGAGGCAGGGTTGCAGGTTGGGGCGGCGATGTGTTTCGCGCACTTCGCCGATTTCGGCATCCCCACTCACCGACATGGTAGTGAAGTTGATGGGCCCGAAGTCGCGCACAAAATTCGACCAGGCGATGCGCAGCTTGACTTGGGCCGGCTTCCACGGCCGGTTGAGCTCCTGTGCCTTCAGGACTTCACGCACGGCATCACGGATGGGGATGAATTTGCGGATGATACGCGCGTGCTTTTCGGGGATGCCTTCGGCGGTGCGGCCCTTGCGGATGGTGATGCTCACTGCAGCGCCATCGATCATCTGCGCAAGGGCGGTATTTTTCGCGACGAAGAAACTGCCCTCGCGCACTCCGGCGCCTTCCGGCAGGGCATCCACGACATCGGCACTGTCATCGGCGTCATGATCAATCTCGTCCGGCTCGCCGTCATAAATGGCTTGCGGAAGGAGGGAGATCGCAGCCGTGAGCGCCCGCTCCAGATGGACACCGGGATGAGGCAGGCAGGAATAGGCCTCGCCGTAAGGCCCCGAGATAGTGGCATGCGTGCCGAGCACGAAATCCGGGTGGCGCGCGAACCAGCGGTTGACGCGGATCGCGCCTTCACCCTCCGTCGCCTGGCGGAGTTCCTCGATGTCGAGCCAGGACAAATCACTTTCGGACTCGGTGACCTTGCGCTTGCGGAAAAACAGTACGTCGACCACGACGTCCGTGCCGGCGTCGGCCCGGAAGCTGCCTTCGGGCAGGCGGATGGCGGCGATCAGGTCCGCCGTTTTGGCGATATGCTCACGCGCAGAGGAATCCGCCTTGTCCAAAGTGCCGGAGCTGGTGACGAAGGCGGCGAAAGCGCCCGGCTTCAACAGGTCGACGGACCGGGCGATGAAATAATCGCGCAGGCGCAGGCCGAGCGAGCGATAGGCCCAGTCGGAGCGAATGGTGCGATCGGAAAATGGCGGATTACCGATGGCAAGATCGAAGCTCGCCGGCAGCTCCGTGCGGGCGAAATCGCCAGTGACGATACGCGCGCGCGGCTGCAACAGCCTTGCGATGCGTGCCGTGACCGGATCGAGTTCGATCCCGGTGACGTGTGACACAACGCGTAGCGCTTCGGGCATCAGCGCCGGAAACAGGCCCGTGCCGATGCCGGGCTCGAGCACACGGCCGCCGCGCCAGCCGAGCCGCTGCAGGCCTGACCACATCGCGCGGACGATGAACTCCGGCGTGAAGTGGGCATACTGGGTGCAGCGGGTGAGCGAGGCGTAGTCGATCTCGCCGACGGTATCCTCCAGAGAAGAGCCGATCTCGTCCCAGCCTTTGCGGAAGTCGACCTCGCCGGGGCGGCGGAAGACGCCATTGGCAAGGTCGGACGCGCCGAAGCCGGTGAAGCGGATCAGCCTCTCCTGCTCCCCGAGCGTGGCCGGGCGCTCGTCCGCTTCGATCTCGGCGGCGAGCCGGATCGCCGCGATGTTGCCGCGCGCCCGCTCCTTCCAGCCCCGCGCCAGGCCACGGCTACCAGCGAGATGGAAGTTCGACCCGCGCGCCCGGCAGGCGGTCGATGGTCGCCGCACGATTGCCGCGCTCGGCAGCGCGGGCGCCGGCGACGACGGATCGGGATCGTCGTCACCGTCGGGCTCGACAGCGTCGCCAAAGGCCGTCACGCCGAGGCCGAGGCCGGAGGAAAGCGCGGTGTTGCCGAAAAGATCGATGGTGAAAGGATCGTCATGCGACATGTCTGGATCTCCTGAATGAGGGCGCACGTCGCCGTTCCGCTGGAAGGCTCCAGCCGGCCGGACGTGCGCGGGATGTGGGGTTTGGGATGTTGGACGGCCGCCGGACGGCGCCCACCGACGGATCGCTAATCTCGCTCGATCACGAAGAGCTGCATCGAGTCCTGCAGGAACGCGATGCGCAGATGCGTGCAGCCGGGACTGGCTGCGATCAGGGCCTCAAGGCCTTCGGCGTCGAGGAAATCCACGCCGTCGTCGCCGCCGAACGTCCGGCGTTTGACCTCGAACCAGTCGTCGTTCTTGCGCGGATCGCATTCCTCGGCGTAAGCGACGAGCGGCTTCGCCCCCTTGGGGAGCTCGCCGTTGGAGCATAGGTAGACGCCGTGGTCTCCGACGAGCCAGAGACCGGGCTTCCGGTTGTCGGCGGCGGGTAGTCCGAGGTGGGGATCGCGAAACCCGCCATTGGCTTTTGCGTCGGCAATCCCGCGAGCGATGACCTCGCGGACGGCGGCGATGGGAAACGTCAACATCATCTCACGCCTCCGTCACGCCGCGATCGCGTCTGGGAGATAGCGCAGATGCACGGGCAGCTTCGCCGCGATCTCATCATCGGTGAGCTCTTCCAGCAGCTTCAGCGTGGTGCCCTGGCGGCCGCCATAGAAAATCACCGTGCGCTTGCCGCGGTCGCGTTCCGGCCAGCGCTCCCCGGCGTAGCCGCGATAGTCGTCGTGGGTGCTCGACCAGATGTGCTCCAGGCGCTCCTCGCGGGTCATCGCCCGAACGGGACGGGTTTCGCGTTCGACGATCGCATCGCGCATCTGCTCGGGCGAGCCCTTGTCGAGCAGGTCGCAATAGCCGTGGAAATACCGCATGCGGCCATCGATGTTCAGGACGTAGAAGATGCTGGTGATGCGGTCGGTGAGAAACTCACGCAACGCGAACATCTCGCCTCGCATCCAGAGCGGCGGCAGGACCTCGAACATGTAGTCGTGCTCAGCCCGTGAGATCTCGAACCATTCGCCGCGGTACAAAGCACTGGCATCGTCCTGGAACCGATCAGGACGCTGAGCGTGGCGGTCGAACATGCGGAACATCTGCCGGCGATCGGCGATGCCATGATAAACCTTGCGGACGGACAAGAGGGTCATGGGTGGGCTCCTTTCAGCCTCGTCGGGCTGGAGCGCGGCTCATCCACTCGATGTCGCCATCCTCTTCCGCCCTTCCTGACCCCTCCTCCGCGGCCGCCTCTCCGTCCGGCCGGGTCAAGGGCCGCGAAGCGGGCGCAGCTTTACCCTTGACGCGGCCGGCGGGCATGCGGCAGCCAGGCTTCTTATTTCCTCTTTTCTCGCTTTCCCCGGTTCTTCACCCTTGCCTTGAGCTCGGAGTTCCAGTCCTCCTCGTGCGGGCGGAGACGTTCGAAGCCGCAGCTAGCCTCGCGGGCGACCGCTTCGAGGCGAACCGCGTAGGTGTTGCCCTGCGCGTTGTTGTCCGTGGCGGCGACCAGCAATAGGCCCTCCCGCGCCGCCAGCAGCCGGATAGCCGCATCGGTGACAGGAGCCCAGCCGCCCCCGGTACTGACATAGAGGCTATCGCGCCGAGTGCTCTCGAGCGCGGCGAGACTCATGGCGTCGATGGCGGCCTCGGTGACGCAGAGACGGAGCGCATCGCAGAAGCCAAACCGGAACAGCACCTTCGCGCCGCCGGTCGAAAAGCCGCGCCATTCCGGACCGCGTTCCTCCCAGCCGGTCACGCCCCCCTCCCCGTCCCTGTGAGCGGCCCACATGCTGCCGCGAGGACCTTCGCGCAGGAGGTCATGCCGGATGGCGGCGCTGATCACGGCTTCCGGAAGATGACGCTCGTCGCGCAGGTAGCGCCATGTCATCGATCCCGGCCAGGGCTTGCGGCGGCCGCTCCAGCGTTCGGCGACGCCGAGATCCGGCCCGCGCTTCCGCGCCTGCCTCTTCCACACAGGCTCGCGCGGCTCGTGGCCGACCAGCCGGGCGACCAGCAACTTCGCCTCCCCGAAACCCACCCCATGCAAATGGGTCATCAGCGAGAACACATCCCCCTTCGCGTCAGAGAGCGGATCGAACCAGCCTTTTCCGTCATGGATCACGATGACGATCTGGTCGCCCCGCCGGTATTTGACCGCACGTCGGGTACTCTCCTTCAGGTCGATCGCGTAACCGGCCTGATCCAGCGCGGCCGCGCAGGCCACCCTATGTCGAAGTTCATCGAGTTCGTCCTGTTCCATGTCCCTCTTTCGTGCGCCGCAGGCGCCCGCCTTCCGTCAGGTTTTCTTTCCCGCACCTTGCGGGACGACTTCCGGATGCCGCGAAGAGCAAAGGCGGCAAGGGCGCGGCTGGCAATGTGTGTTTTTGCACCTCGCGCCGTCGCCCGCGGGCCAGCCGCGGCGCAGCTTCCCTTGCCGCCGTTAACTCGCAAGTGGCACCTCCGGGAGGAGGAAGCCGGCTCAATGAGCCGGCCCCTGTTCAAAGGGATCGTATTCGGCAAGGGTCTCGACCTCATCGTCGTCGAGTTCGGCGCTTGGCAGGACGCCGAATTCGTCGCCGGAGCGGAAGAGCGTGACAGGGACCATGAGGGTGCGGGCGAGCTGGAAGGCGTGGTTTTGGACGAGGGAAAGATCTTGCGACATCTGAGGGCTCCATCCTTGGAGCGGGCCAATTCCCGCTCGATGGCTCCTCAAAGGTCGGGCTCCGGGCGCGATCACCGCAAAGGCCAAGCCGGCGCGGCCGCAGCTTGCTAGCGGACCCCTTCAGGGGTTGATCGTGGAAGATCCGGAGCTGGACCAGGAAGCCATCTCAAGAGAGCGGGATTGGGCTGCGGGCCGAGCCCGCGTGCCGCCCGATCGGCTCACACATTGAAGGGGTCAGGACAAGAACTGTTCCCTCGAACGCGCTAAGACGAACGGAAAGCGAACACCGCGATCGGCATTGGCTTTCCCGAACGGACTGCTTGGCAGCTGTGCTGCTCTGCGACCTCTGGGAAGGTGAAAATATCAACACTTCTCGGACCTTCCACCGGAGGTGTTGAACGGGAAGCCTGACCCGAAGCGGCCCTTCCTGGACCGAATTTCCTTCCCGGAAGCCGACGTTCACCAGAACCACCAGTCTTGACCCCCAAACCGGTCCTTGCTGGGCCGATTTGGCGGCTCGTAAGCGGACGTTGCCCGGAACCAGCGACTTTGCACCGTTCCTGCCGTTCCAATTGAAATCAGCTACGGCGCTAGGTGACCCGGCTCCAGTCATTCCCAAAGCCGTCGGCTTCTTCAAGCCGCCGATCAGCGGCATGGAAGTGGCATGTTACTCAGCCCGCTTGGGCGCGCTGAACGTCCATAGGGGGCGATGCTGACGTCGCGACTTTGCCAAGCTGGAAGACCTCCGTCGCCTCGCCGCGGCCGCGCAGCCGGTGCTTGCCCGCCGGGATCCTTTCGAACCTTTCGTCGAGCCGCGACGCGGTCTCGCCGGAAATGGCGATTGCGGCGGTGGCGCCCGGTTCGAGCTGCTTGCCGAGGTCCTGCAGCCGCTGGCTGACGTTCACGGTGTCGCCGACGATCGTATAGTTGACGCGGTCGGATGCGCCGATATTGCCGACGATGACGGAGCCCGTGTGGATGCCGATGCGGACATGAAGCGGAGGCCGGCCTTCGCCAGCCGCTTCCAGATTGTCCTTGTCCAGCTCCTCGCGGATGGCCGCGGCTGCGCGGACGGCCGCGGCGGCATGGCCCTTCAGACGATCCGGCGCGCCGAAGAACGCCAGCATGCCGTCGCCCAGGAACTTGTCGACAGTACCGCCATGTGCATCGACCGCGCCGCACAGGATCGCGAAGTGGTGGTTCAGCAGCCTGGCCGCGGCGGCGGCGTCCATCTGCTCCGACAGCGTGGTGAAGCCGGCGATGTCGGTGAACATGACGGTGACGACCGCTTCGCGCGGTTCGGCGATGCCGATCTCTCCGGTGCGCACCAGCTTGGCCACCAGCGAGCGCGGAATATAGGTCGAGAATGCACGCAGACCGATCAGCATGGCATTGAAGGCCGAAGCCTGGTTGTCCAACTCCAGCACCCTGCTGCGCGGCAGGGGGGTCACGCCGTCGAGATCGAAATCGGCGACGCGCGTGGCCTGGCCGGCAATCGCCTGGATCCGGCGCGACAGGCGCTTGCCGAGAAGAATCGCGACGATGACCGCCACCGCCATCGCGAAAAGTCCAAGCATGGCCGATCCCATGACGCGCTCGATTTCGTCACCGATCTGACTGGTCTTGAAATATGCGCCGAGCGTCCAGGGCCGGTCGCCATAGCCGGTGATCTCACGGGTAATAGCGACGTAAGTGTTCTCTCCGTCCCATGACGTCGAACCGTCCTTGTCGTCAAGCTGGATTTCGGCAACCTCGATATCGCGGGTACGCTGCGTGCTGAACTCCGCTTCCGGTTTGCGCGCCTCATATCCGGCGAGAACCGGATCGCCGAAATTGGCGAGCGGCGTCAGCGGCAGGATGCCGTTCTTCAGCGCATCCGGGGAAGCCAGCCGCTGGTCCGCCAGGATGGATCCGTCGCCATCCAGAATGAAGGCATGCGTGCCGAAGCGCGACGACAGTTCCTGCGTGATTTTGGACAAGTTCTGCAGTTCCACCGCGGCGATCACCCAGGCCTTCGTGGCGCCATCGCGTGACAGCGGCGCCGAGACGTTGGCGAACAAGCCATATTCGTTGGCCACGAAGGCGCCCCACCGGCGTCCGTCGACCTGCTGGCGCTCTTCAAGAACGGCGCGCACTTGCGGCGATTTCTCGGTCTCGGCGGGGAGTTTCCGGATCGTTCCGGCAGGATATTTGGCGTCGTTGTCCCCGGTCACCGCCGCCCCCCTGCAAATCAGGTCGGGTGTGCAGATCAACATTGCGTTCACCCCCGGCACTGCCGCCAGCGCACTGGCAAGTGCCGCCGACATCGCCTCGTCGTCGATCTGGAACTCGCCCTTCTTGTAGAGCTGCGCGACGCCGTCCACGGCGCTCTCGGCGCGCCCCATCTCGGCGCGCAGCAAATCCTCCATCGCATCGATCAGGAGCGTCGACTGGGCGCCGAGCAGGTCGAAAGTGTTGCGAAGGTTGGCGCCGACCGACAATGCGAGCACGCCGCCGACCGACAGGAACACGAGGCTGCCGAAACTCATCGCCATGATGACTGCAATGGGGATGCGACGCCGCTTCTTTTCGGGGCGGACCAGACGCACTGGTTGTGCGGACGTGCTCATGCAGCCAATGTCATAGTGCGCCACCGCATTGCAAGCCCGGTGACGGCTTTAAGGAGAGGACGCGCCGAAGCATTCGCACCAATATGGCGCCGACGTTTCCGGCGCCGATGATTCCGATCCTCATAGGGGTGTTCCTTTCGTAAATATGGAAGAGCGCCCGCCTCAGTCGCGGACGCGGGCGCCTCGAAGATGCGCCCCTATCTCGCGCAGTGTCGAGAGTGTCAACTCCCGGAAAGGCGCACGCACGACATGATCGTCGCCGCCATGCAGGAGAACCGGTGAGCGAATGGTGACGATCTTTGAGGCGATCATTCGCGAGGGACCGAGGCGGGCGAACTCAAGGTCGAGCACCGGCAGAAGCGGCCCGTGCGGTCAACACCGCGTTCACGCCGTTCTTCCACCCGATTCTGATCGAGCACTGCGTTCAACACGGCGAAGACACCGAAGCGGCCCTGCGTGAGCAGATTCGGTTTATCCTGAAAGCTCTCGGCAAGTCGGCCTAAGGCGCAGCGTGCCATATATGCAGGCACTGTGGTTCCGGAGAAGGGCGCGCGAACACAAGGTTTGCGTCGAAGGCCAACTCATCTTCAAAACCACGGCGCAAACGTTGCACGCGGCGCTGGCCGAACAGGGATAACCTATGTGCAGGAAGAGATGGCAAAACCTACCTCGTGCATATGCTCTGACCAGGCGGATCCGGGCGGCCATACCGTCCGACAGTCGGCTCAGGATCGCCGGCAGCCTTAGCGCGAACGTCAGGTTTGGAGGAGGGCTACGATTGACTGGAATTGGCGCTCCCTGCTCGTTCGGCGGGCGACAAGAAGGGCGACAGTCCGCCCTTCCGCGACCTTCCCAGCCGGCCTCCGCGATCAGACGCGCTCAGCAAACTTCGTCCTCTCATGATCGTCTGCCGGGTCGTGGCAAATTTTCGGGCCAAAACAGAAATGCTAGCTCCCTTCTTCAATTCTTCGAGTACCTGCTGCCTGCGTGTTCATCGAGGCGCGGTGGACGGCCAAGGGCTTTTCCTTCTGCCCTTGCCCGTTTCAGCCCTGGTCCGAGGCGGGCTACGCGCAGCAGTCGCCTGCAGTCGAAGCTGAAAGGTTGTAGTTGTCTTCGACATGCATTGCGAATGGCACGATCGAGCCTATTGCGGACATCAGCGGATTTGATGCTTCTGCCATTCCGGCTCGACAGGCCGAAACAGCCAGAGGCCACCGCAGAGCGCCGTCAGATAGACAACCGCTGCTGCCCCGAATAGACCCTGCGCGCCGAGCGCATTCATCATGCCGCCGGCGACGACGGGGCCGATAACGGCGGCCAGAGCATAGACGGAGGCAAGGGCGGCTATCGCCGCCGTCAGCTTTTCAGCCTGGAAACGGTCGCCGATCAGTGCGAGCCCAGCGGTGTAGAGCCCGTAATTCGCGCCGCCCCAGACCAGCATCAGCCCGGCTACGGGCCAGAACCCCAGACCTGACCCGGAGACCAGCGGCAGGGTGCAGGCGAGCGATAGGCCGCAGCAACCAAGCACCGTGCGGCGGCGGCCAGCTCTGTCCAGCGCCAGCCCGATCAGCGGCTGGCCGATCACCAGGCCGACATGGAACACCGTGGCGAGCAGCACCGCCTGCGAGACGTCGAAATCGCGATCGAGCATGATGACCGGCATGAGGCTGATGGCGACGGCATCAATCATCGAGGCGATAAAGAGAAAGCCGAAGGCTAAGGGAAAGGCTGCGATCGCCGACACAATGTGGCGCCCCGATCCCGGCACGACCAAGCGGCTCACGGGCCGTTCCACCGCGGCGAACGGGATCAGCGCCATCAGCGCTATCGCGGCGCAACCGAGGAGAAGCGCGGCCGGGCGGTCGGGCATCAGCGCAATCATCGCGGGACCGAGTACGAAACCGAGGGCATTGGCAGCGGTATAGACGCCCATGATCCGCCCGCGCCGCTCTGGCGCCGCGGCCGCGTTCAGCGCCGTTTCGGCGACGATGAACATGAGGCCTGCACCGCAGCCCAGAATCACGCGGGCCGCGAAGACCGGCCAGAAGTCCCGCAGGAAGGCCAGCGCCACGAGCGCCGCCGCCAGCAGCCCCACGCCTGCCAGCGCAGTTCGACCCGCGCCTAACCGGCGGGCGAGGCCGGGCACCAGCACCACGCCGGTCATGAGACCGAGGCCGGTCGCTGCCGTATTCAGGCCATTGAGCGCGCCTGACACGCGATCCGATAGCAAGAGACCCAGAAGCGGGTAGGTGGTGCCCATCGCGAGGCCGTAGATCGTCACGCCGAGGATCAGCGCGACGATCATCCGGGTTTGGGAGTTCTGCGGTCGGGTCATGGCATCCTCCTGGCGATGGGGTGTCCGGGAGATGCCGCGAAGTGAGCTTTCACTCAAACGATATTTTTTGCCGCAAGCGAACGCTTTTGTTATGCTGATCTCATGCGCAAACTGCCGAACCTCAACGCCACCCGCGCCTTCGAGGCCGCTGCCCGGCATGGCAGCTTCGCTGCGGCGGCGGACGAACTGGGCGTCAGCCATGCCGCCGTCAGCCGCCACGTGCGCAATCTGGAGATGGAACTGGGCGTGGAACTTTTCGAGCGTCATGCCCGCCATGTCGTGCTGACCGGCGAAGGCAGCCTCTTCGCCCGCACCGTCGCCCGGTCCTTCGCCGATCTGGCGCTCGGCGTCGGGCGTCTGAAACGCGGCACCGCCAAGGGAACAGTGGTTCTGGATGTGGAAACCGATCTGGCGGTCGTGTGGCTCATGCCGCGCCTGACGGCGCAGGCGCTGGACGCGCTGCGGCTCAACGTTGATCTCCGCTGCCGCCCGGACCCGCCGCGCAGCCTGCCAGGCGATGTCGATCTGGTGCTGACCTGGGGACCGGCGGCGCTGATCGGCTTTCGCTCCGAGCCCTTCCTTGATCTCAACGCGTTCCCGGTCGCCTCGCCCGCATTGATCGCCAAGGGCCCAGATCCGGTCTCACCAGGCTTCTACGCTGCGCACAGGCTGATCCACGAGCGCGGGCTCTACTGGTGGCGGCGCTATTGCGAAGCGGCAGGCGTCATGCTGGACGATGTCGACAACCACCTGTTCTTCAACCGCACCCATCTGTGCATCGACGCGGCGCTGCGCGGCCTTGGCATTGCCATCGGCGACCATCTCTCCTGCGGCCAGCATCTGCGCTCGGGGCGTCTTGTTCAGCTTCCCGGCCCGGTGCTGCCAGGACGGGAACAGTATCATCTGCTGACCCCTGACACGGCGCACCTGTCACGGCCCGCGCGACAAATGCGCGACTGGTTGAGGAAGGCAGCGAAGAATTGAAAGGGACTCGCTGAAAGAACCCCAGCCAACTCTGGTCTGTCTGCAAATTAGTCGTTTAGCATGGGAGCTTTCGGTGGCCGCTCGCGACCCTGTGCTGCCTTAGTTGCTGCTGCTGGAAGGTCGTTATCGAGCGCCACGGGGGCTCCTCACCGCACTGCTTTTTTCAAGCGCAAACAGCGCGCGTTTATCAGGACGGCATCACGTCCGATAGGACTGAGAATCGCCTGGGACGAGCGCCGCGAGCACAGCCGCCAACAGCCCGCACCCGGCGAAAAAAAGCATGATGGAGAACAGCGCATAGGTTGCGTTGCTCTCCGTCAGGACGGCCCCTGTGATCGAGGAAAGGGCTGCGCCACCCGCAAGGGTCATAGCGCCTGCCAAGCCGGCCGCGCTTCCAGCCAGGTTCGGCCGCACCGAAAGCGCGCCGGCATCGGCGTTCGGCATGGTCAAGCCATTGCCGATGCCGACCAGAATGCAAGGGCCGAATAGCGCAATCACATGCCTGTCATCTGCGAAAAACAGGACCAGACAAATCGCAGGGCCGGCACAGCGACGATGCGCCCCACTATCATCATGGTGGTCAGAGGGAAACGGCCGGCGTAACGTCCGGACAGGAGCTACCCAACACGAAGCCCGCTGTTATGCTGCCGATGTAAAAGCCAAGCGAGGCCGATGACACGTCGAATATTGCAGCAACAAGTGGGGCGCCAGCGAGAAACGCGTAGCCCGCACCGACCAAGAACCCCATGCACAGCGCGTAGGCCCAAAAACCGGGTGCGCGGAACAGCGCCGGATAGGCGTGGAATTGCTGGACGAGGCAAACATCACGATGCCGGCTAGGGCAAGACCCCAGAAAATCGCCCGCCAGCCCAAGGTTTCATCCACCACACCGCCAAGCGCCGGGCCGATCATCGGGGCCAGCGCCCAGATCATCGCCGCATAACTGATCCGGCTCGCCGTCTGCTCTTTGCCGGCCGTATCCCTGATAATCGCCATCGAAATTGGATGGCAGGACGTGATTGCCGCCTGGAGCAAACGGAACGCAAGAAAGGTCCAAATATCGGATGCAAAGGCGCAGCCGATCGACCCGATCGTGAACGTGGCAAGACTGACCATGACGATCGGCCGACGCCCGAACCGATCGGATAGCGGACCCATGATCAGTTCCAATGCGACGGCCACTATCGCGTAACCGGCTAACGACAGGCTCACGAGAGCATAATCGGCGCGGAAATCCTGCGCGATATTCGCCAGTGATGGCAGAAAGACGTTCAACGGCAGCACCGAAAGGGCGCATAGGTGGGTCAACGTCGAAAGTTTAGGCGTGAGCGCTGAATGCCGGGCCGTGGTCGTTGATTTTTCGGGTGTCATTGCGGCCACTTGTTTGAGGCCGGCAAAGGAGAGAGGCGTCAGACCCGTCCCTTCGCCGGCATGATCCGGATCAGGTTCAAAGGGTCACTGTGCTGCCTTCGGCCAACAGTATCTCAGCCCCTTGACGGGGCACCCCTCGGTATCTGCGAAGTTATCTCAACCTTGAATAACAAGCACGCCTTATTTGGCCGGGGCGCTGATGGCCAACGACCGCTTTTTCGTCGCAAATATCCCGAAACCTTCGACACGGTTTTGCGACTGCGACAAAAGGTCCGCTTTGCGGGCTTAGCCGCGAGGTGGCGCCTGGCGTCTTGACACAGCCGCCGTATCAAGAACCCAGGCCGGGTGGCACCTCTGGCAGGCTGATGAAAACAAGTCACTTGAAGGAGTTCGCCATGCGCAAGATCGCCATGGATTCTCACGCCCTTATTTCAGCACTGCCGCTCGCCTGCCCGACTCGGCCGGGGTCAGCCTTCACCGCCAAACTGATTGGCGCGGCGACGTTCCTATCGGGTCAGGCGAAGCTTCTCGAAGGTGCCGCTCATCTCGTTGCCCTGGCCCGGTCGATCGCCCTCTCAGTCTCGCGATTGGCGGAGTTGCTCTTGAGGCGCGAGCCGGCGAGCTCGAGGAGCGCGTAGGCTATCTCGTCCTCGGTCCAGCCGGATTCCGCTGCCCGCTCAGCCAATTGCTGAAAGGCCGGTTCCAAGGCGAGCTGGCATTGAAGACCGCGATCTGGATGGTCGACCGGGCAGCTTGGTTCCACGATCGCAACGCGTGATCGCTTCATTGCAGGCCATGGGCTCTCGCCCCTCTCCTTTTGCCACACGAGGCGCGCCAGCTCACGTGTCGTTGGTGCGCGCCACGGCAACCGCTTCATCTTGTCAACCAGCCGCTCCAGCGATCCGGCGCGCTCCAGCTCCGCAAAGAAATGGTGCGGCGTGACGCTACCGAGCCGGTGCATCTCGGCCAGGTTCCACACATACGGATAGTCGACCATGAAATCGGATCGAGGCGAGGCCTTGGACGATTCAGCCTTGGTCAGGATGCCGCCGCCCACAAGCCGATCAGCCTTGTCGATGATTTGGCGCACCCTCGATTTCGACAGGCCATGTTCCTGCGCCAGGTCGGCGAAACTCTTGCCCTTCAGAAAGCCTTCGACCAGGGCGACATTCCTATGGACGGTCGGGCTAAACGCCCAACAGGCGCGCAGTTTTTCCAGTATCATTCCGTTCGTTCATCCGGTTGTTCGCCCCCCTTGCAAACCCTACCCGGCCAAATCGGCGCTTGGAAGACCCACCAGACTCACGTCATGGCCTCGGGAAAGTACCCGGCCGACGGCCATGTGAATACGAAAGATGCTGGCGATCACCATGATCGTTGGTGACCGCTGACCTCGCGAATGTCGGGTTCGACGGCACACCGGGAGCTCTCGGCAACGTTGAATATTCCGTTTGTAGATGGTTGTTTTCGTCGTCGAGGCTGGATCCATCAGGATCGGTGTCGACGATTCTATATTTGAGGAACCCAAATTCGTTTGACTCGCGCAATTCGCTGTCCGGCGTATCATCGCAAGCGCGGGATTGCGACATCCTGCGAAGTGCCCGCGTTGCTGGAATGGAATTTGCGGAAGTAAAAAGGCCCCGGCGCTGGGTCGGCGCGCCGGGGCCTTCAGGCATGTACGAGCTACCACAATGTCCAGTTATGATCGTGCGCTATTATAAATGAACAAACCGGTGAATGATCGCTATCCGGAGGTGCAGGCGGGCGAGATGGTGGGGCGGTGAGGGACCTGTACCGCAGCAGCGACCCGAGCCATGCGCCACGCTGCAGGACCTCGATTTCGGGCCAAGCCTCGA
The DNA here is from genome assembly GCF_002284565.1 of Mesorhizobium mediterraneum. GTDB lineage: Bacteria > Pseudomonadota > Alphaproteobacteria > Rhizobiales > Rhizobiaceae > Mesorhizobium > Mesorhizobium mediterraneum. The sequence continues at coordinate 77,664 of NZ_NPKI01000001.1, forward strand.
GCCAGCAACTCGCCTTGCTTCTCGGAAATCATAAGGCTTTGTGGGGCGGTTAAGCCGCGCGATATGGCCGCGGCGATACGAAGTTTACCCTGTTCAGACGGTCAGGCTGCCTTCGCCGCCGGCTTAGCTGCCTTGACATGGGTTATACTGCGGCGACCGTCGACGCCGACCGGAACGTCACCGTCAACCGTAGCGCGACGCACAACCCGGTGCTGGTCGCCATAGTCGTTGACCGCATAATGCTGGGTAGCACGGTTGTCCCAGATAGCGACGTCGCCTACTTGCCAGCGCCACCGCACGGTATTTTCCGGGGCAGTGACGTAGGACTGGAACACCTCATGGAGCTTGGCGGAATCGCTCTTGGAAAGGCCGACGAGGCGCTGCACGAAATTGCCGAGCAGCAGCGACTTCTCCCCGGTTTCCGGATGGACGCGCACGACCGGATGCTCGGTCTCGTAGATCGTCGATGTGAAGATTTCCTCGAAGTGCTTCTTCTCTTCGGCTGTGGCGCGCGGGCGCACGGCTGTGTAGTCGTAGGCATTGCTATGAATAGCCCACAGATTGTCCGCCAATATTTTGAGCGGCGCCGGCAGATTCTCGTACGCGGCGTGCGTGTTGGACCAGATCGTGTCGCCCCCCGTCGCCGGAATGACGACGCCACGTAGGACCGAGAATTTCGGATAGGCATCGACGAAAGTCACGTCGGTATGCCACTGGTCTGCCCTGCCACCGCCACGGCCGGAATCGAGATTGAGAATTGAGGCCGTGCCGGCTGCCGGCCCCTGCGTGGGATGAGGTACAAGGTCACCCAGACGCCGCGCGAACAATTCCTGCTCCGCATCGTCGAGATGCTCCTGGCCGCGGAAGAAGATCACCTTGTGTTTTAGAAGAAGCTGGTTGATGGCTGCTATCGCTGCGTCCGAAAGGTCTCCGCCAAGGCGGACGCCTCTGATTTCAGCTCCAACACGGCTGATCAGCTGTACAACGTCGGAGTCAGGAATGGTCTGGTTGACAAGGACTGGATTGCTCATGGGGATCTCCTGATTGATCTTGGAAGGGGACAGCAAGTCACATCCGGCCAGCGGATGTCGCGCGGCGTTGAAAGTCTCATCGCGAGTCAACAGAGCTATTGAACAAGATAATCGACTTAAACATAGAAATAATGTTCCAAATTAAACTGGCTCGACGAAAGAGCCGTCTCCGTTGCTCCGGTCTCGGTGTTGAGTTCTCTCTGGGCAAGGAAACGGCGCTAGATGGGGGTTTGATGGTGCAAGATCCAGCGCCGGATCAGGAAGGCCATCGCGGAAGCAACGGATCGCCTTGCTAGTGGACGCCTGGACCAATCTGCTGCTGAGGAGCTGCCGCCCATTCTCCGTTATCCCGCGAACAATTCTTTGTACCCTGTCGTCACCATCCAGTTCGCCCGATCGAGATGGCTTCGCGCGGCTTTGCGGGCGCGCTCCGGTTCCTGTACCGGATCGATGCCGAGGATCTCCTGCGCCATCTCCTCATAGCTGGCATCATCAGCGGCCGCATCCAGGAACCTCAGGTACAGCGTGTGGTGCTGCTTATCGTACGTGGTCAGGCTGTCGGACCATGGCACTTCTTCCTGGATTGCCGGTTTCGTTCCGACTTTCATGGCAGTTCGGTACTCCATCATTATTTCAGTGGGATATTCCTTCGACAGGTTAGCCAAAGCAGACAGCAATCATAGTCCTAAATGACAATCCCTGATCTCTCCGCAAATGTCCCGGCGCGGCCGTGCTTCGGGACAGCTTCAGTATTCTGCCGCCCAGCCCAGGCGCAACGGCGGCAGATCCTCGAGTTCCCTCCGTGTGGACGGCGTGGGCGCGAGGCGCGGCAAACTTGCAGCGATGCCGAGATGAACGAAATTCATTAGCGCGCGTCCAAGCTCTCAATCGCTGCGCAGTATCTTTGCTTCGAGCGCGGCTGCCACAAAAGCACGCCGAGCGACTGGTGGATGAGCCTCACCTCGCAACACCTGCAGACAGGCGTCCATTGCTGCCTTGCGCTTCGCGGTCTGACGATGGAGATGCCGCAGCAGGATGTTGGACGCGTCATTGACATCGAACACGACACGCTCCGAACTGTGACGGCTGACTTGAACAACGACTGGCTTTTCAAATCTGCTCGAGCCGGTCATCACTCCCCCTCTACACCCAGCGGCGACAGCCTCGCTCGCATTTATTTCCTTAGCCGAAAGATCCGGCTGCACCCTCGCAGCTAAACTTGGTCGCTGGCGTCCAAGAGATCGTCATGAGCGCTGTCTGGTTCATGTCGGGTGGCGGGGGATTGGCTAGCTCAATCTCGACAATGTCGCCTTGCGCCAGTGTCGCACAGTTTGTGGAGCCTACGCCTGCACCTTTCCGATGCCCGCCTTGCACGCAGCGATCCACTGCATGGCGGAGGTTGGGTCCTCCAATATGGCAACTCGCTTTGCAAAGCCGACAAAGGCATTGCTGGCAGCGTCCACCGGTATGTGCCCAGCATATGCATCACAACATGCCCTCAGAGCGGTCTCGTAGGTCAGGTCTCTGCGATCCTCGGGCCACTCATTGAGAAAATCGATAGCGTCCGCAAGACTGGCAATCTCTTGCACGATATAGCTGGCTCGTTTCACGAAAATGGGGCTGCTAAAAGCCTCAGCGTTCATTCGTTCCCCTCCACCTGCTCCATAGCCAATTTGCACGACCCGGGCCGCATCGACGCCCGCCGACCATTGCAGAAATGTGCTGTCAGGGCGATGACGATTCAAGAGGAAGAACATGCGTGATCTGCATCCTCGGTAAGCAGTTCGGCTGCGCATCACCGCGAAGTCCGGCGAAGAGGCATCTATCTTCCTTCCTGGCCTGATCTGAGGAGAACATACCCCCGGGTGCCGTCATTCTCTAACGGCGGATGAACCACACAAATTGAAAGGCCCCGTTTAACTGCCGAGCCACAGTATGACCGCCGCGAAGTGAGGGCCCGCATGAACTGCCCGATGACCGCCGACGCAACCTCGCAGCTTCGTGAGATCTGGCTGGCTGACACCATTTGCCAAGACATTCCTGATGCGGCGGCTATGCACGGAACTGAGCATCTGTTCAGGGCCACGGGTGTGCTATACGGCTTTGATGGCTATTGGTTCGATGTTGCGCCGGCGCTGGCTGCCGGGAAAGAGCTTTCCATCCTATGCGTATCTGCCGGGCAGGCAACCGCATCCCGTGCGTGATCCCGCGGGACATAGCTACAATAGCGAAGCCATGCCGTCGGCGGCAGAGGCGTCGCTGGACTCAGACATATTCCTTTGGGGTCTCGACCTCTTCAACCATGGTTATTACTGGGAAGCCCATGAGGCGTGGGAGGGTCTGTGGCAAGTTGCAGACCGAGACGCTCCGCTTCGGACGCTCTTCAAGGGATTGATCCTGTTATCGGCGGCCGGTGTGAAGATCCGCGAGGGCAAGCAGGCGGCGGCGATGCGTCATGCCGGACGCGCCGCGGCGCTCCTTCGTCGGCTGAACACGGCGGATCATACCTTCGAGCGTGCGCTCGGCATGTCACCCGCAGCGCTCGCCGAATACGCAGAAGCCGCGGCACGGATCCCGGCAGCCTTGCAGGCGACAGCGCTCGGTCAGCCCCAACCCGTGTTTGACTTCATTCTCGGACCAAGCTCCGGCGGAAAGGCCGATCAGCTCGCAAAAAACAAACAGTCATCCGTAGAAGTCGCCGGGAATAGACCGGACCCGTTGGGCCAACGTCACTGACGAACGACGATTGCCAGGTTTCGTTCACCTGGCCGTATTTTCGTGTAGCGCGGATTTTCGTCACGTTGTTTTCGGAATTACAAAAGCTCAAGACGGCATGGCTGCATATCGGTTCCGGCGCCTGGCAGCGAAACGGTTTCCGGTGGGAACGCCTATTAGCAATGGCTTATGGCGATACTTATGCTGCCGAGACATTTATTGCCTTCAGCCACAACCATCACTATGTAGCAAGACTTCGCCTGCTGTCTTCAGGCCACCCGGAGAATTTCATGACAGAAGAAGCCGATCACAACCTCGACGCCCTCATCGAGCTTACCGCCGATGTCGTCTCAGCCTATGTCTCGAACAATCCGGTCCCAGTGGGCGATCTCCCCGCCCTGATCGGCCAAGTACATGCAGCACTGAAAGGAACGGCCGGCAGTGTTTCCGCAGAACAGCCGCAGGCTCTCAAGCCTGCTGTTCCGATCAAGAAGTCGGTGATGGCGGACTACATCATCTGCCTTGACGATGGAAAGAAGTTCAAATCGCTAAAGCGCCATCTGTCGACCCACTATGGCCTCACGCCGGACGAATATCGCGCCAAATGGGGCCTGCCGGCGGACTATCCCATGGTCGCACCGAATTACGCCGCTGCGCGCTCGGCCTTGGCCAAGACCATGGGTCTCGGCCGCAAACCGAAAGAGTCGGAAACACCGGCGCCGGCGAAGCGGACCGGCAAGAAGGTCGCAGCTTGACTTTTATCTCTCGAGGGTCGTTCTGGAGCGCGTAGCCGCTATCGGGATGATCTGCGCAGAATAGGAAAAGGCGGGGGACCAAACCACGCCTTACCTCGCGCTCATTCGCTCTTGCCGGGACGCAGGAGAAAATTTCAGCCAGTCTTCGCACAACCCACGCATCTACAAGGATCGCATCGTTGGCGACTACGCAGTCAATGGCACGCCACCACCATATCAGTGGGGGATCGGCCGCAGCCCTGCATGAAGCTGCAAGCAAGGCTAATCGGTTCCGTCCCCGCATACTCCAGCTGAACATCGACATCATGTGCGCCAACAGCCAGCAGGCCAAGGGCTGCCTCGAACGCGCATACGCCTGGTGACATCAGCACGATTGACGCGGCGAGCGCCTACGCGGCCGAGTTCGCTATCACTTCGTCTCCGCGCCATGGCGTCCGCTGCATCTCGGCCGAAGCCGCAATCGTCAGCGGCCTCTCGCGCGAAAGGCCCGAGGAGCTTCTTGTTCGCGTCGGGCTTAGCTGCAGTGCGGCCGATCGATGCCCGCACGCTTTTTCGGGAGGCCAAAGGCGGCCTGGCACGCGCGCCGCTCATGCTGCAGCCGGATCTGCTTGTCGCTGACGAGCGCCGGCGCTCGACGTTTCGATCCAGGCGCAGATCTGCCCTCCTTGCGACAACGCAAAGGAGAGCAAAATGACCAGCACCATTAACCTCTACAGCGGCCAGCTAGGGCAACAATTTTGGTGGGTGGGTCTTCGAGACAATGTCGATGCATACACCCAGGTAACGCCTTCGCACATGCGATATGCAATTTGTGCATTGCAATATCTGCGGCGATCGATATGATCCTGTTGTCGGGCCATCTACTCCTCCCAGATGCGATGCCCGGCGCTGAATGCGGTGCACCTCCTCCCGCGCTGCATTTCAAATCGAGCCCGCTGCCACCTCTTCCCGGCAGCGGGCTTTTTCTTTGTATGAGCGGCAATTTTGGGCCATGGCCAGTGTATTGGCTTCTAGGCGAGGCGAACGCTCCGGACTTCCAGGCCTTTCTTGCCTGCCCATATTCGACGAACGCTTTCTGTCCCTCCACAGCGCGCTGAGCCCTGAGCGGGTCAGCTCGGTGGCATGAACGAAGACATCCTTCTCACCGTTATCGGGTGCAAGAAGCCTGGAATGCTTCACGGCCTCATGCTTGGCAAAACTCTGCCTATGGCCATGTATGCCTTCGCCTCATCACTCATCAAATACGATCGCGACGACCAACGGCTGCACGCCTTTCAGGCATAGTGCGATGCCGCCATTGGCCCCTTGAACGGTCAAGTCGGACACGCGTAACATCGCCATCTGAATTGAGTCTGCTTCATTGGTCCGGGCTAATGTCCGGAGTGGTCTGGATATTTCCCTTGGGTATGGATGCAACCAGCGGCGCGGCGAAGCGCGGCAAATCGTTTGTCCATGTGGCGGAAGCCTCCTGGGGCAAAGGCCTCAGCACCCTGCTGCGTATCGTGCGAATGACGCTGCGCCATCCCTGGCAAGTCGCCATCACCATCGTTTCGACCTTCATTGCCGCGACGCTGCAGCTTTTCATTCCACGCTTGCTGGGACGCGCCATCGATCAGGCGCAGGGCGTCATGACTGCTGGTGCTGGTCCTGCGGCAGAGCACGCGCTGTGGAAGACGGCGCTCACGCTGCTCGTCGTCAGCATCCTGCGCGGCCTCTTCACTATGGCGCAGAACTACTATGGCGAGGCCGTCGGCCATCGGACCGGCTATGAACTGCGGCTGGCTTTTTATGAGAAGATCCAGCGCCTGAGCTTCTCCTTCCACGACCGGGTCCATACCGGCGATCTCATCACGCTCGGCCTGCTCGATCTCGACGGCGTGCGCATGTTCTTCTCCACCGGCATCCTGCGCGTCGTGCTGCTCGGCGTGCTGATCGGCGTCGGCGCTTATCTGCTGATCAGCACCGATCTCGTGCTCGGGCTGCTCAGCCTGAGTTTTGTGCCGTTCGTCGCCTGGCGGTCCTCGGTCACGCAGCTGGCGCTGCGCAGCACCTGGCTGACGTTGCAAGAGCGGCTGTCGGTGCTGAGCCGGGTGATGGATGAGAACCTCGGTGGCATCCGTGTCGTGCGTGCTTTTGCGGCGCAGCGGCATGAGCTGGAAAAGTTCGACCGCGCCAAGCAGGATGCGCTGGACCTCGCCAACCAGCGCGTCGGCATCCGCGTCAGCAACACCAGCGCCATGAACTTCTCGTTCCTCGCCGCCATGGGCTTGGTGCTCTGGTTCGGCGGCCAGAAGGTGATTGCGGGCCAGATCAGCGTCGGCACGCTGGCCCAGTTCCTCACCTTCATGACCATCTTGCAGATGCCAGTGCGCCAGCTCGGCCTGATGGTCAATTCATTCGCCCGCGCTTCGACCTGCGGCACGCGACTGTTCGAACTGCTGGACACCGAACTTGATATCGAGGACGCACCCGACGCCAGGGACCTTGTCGTCACTGACGGTGTGCTGCGCTTCGACAATGTCGGCTTCCGCTACGCGGGCGCTGGTCGCCCGACGCTATCCGGGATCTCCTTCGAGGCAAGGTCGGGCCAAACCATCGGCATTGTCGGTCCGCCCGGCAGCGGCAAATCGACCATCGCGCACCTGATCCCGCGCTTCTACGATGTGACGTCAGGTGCCATCACCATCGATGGCCAGGACATAAGCAAAGTCACGCTGCAATCGCTGCGCAAGGCGGTCGGCGTGGTGCAGCAGGACGCATTCCTGTTCACCACCTCGATCGAGAACAACATCGCCTACGGCAATCCATGGGCGCGCGAGACCCGCATCGGGCAAGCCGCCGAGTATGCCCAATTGCACAACTACATCATCGGGCTTCCCGCCGGCTACACCACAGTCGTTGGCGAACGCGGCGCGTCGCTTTCTGGCGGCCAGCGCCAGCGCCTGACCATCGCCCGCAGCCTGATGCTGCGGCCATCGGTGCTGGTCTTCGACGATTCAACTGCTGCCATCGACGCCGGCACCGAGCAGCGGATCCGGGCAGCGATGAAACGCTTCGCCAAGGACCGCGTGACGCTCATCATCTCGCACCGGCTGAGTTCACTGATGCATGCCGACCAGATCCTGTTCGTGGAGGGCGGCCGGATCGTCGAGCGCGGCACGCATGAGGAACTGCTGGCGCTCGGCGGACGCTACCGCGCCCTTTACGACCTGCAGCTGCGGCCGGACTATGACCGACCCGTTGTAACGGGAGCCGCGTGATGTCGACACATAGCGGCGACGAGAAGGAAGACACCAGCGGGCGGCCGACAAAGGCGGTCGTCGGCTCGCACCGGGACGAGGAAGAAGTCTTCGGCAAGGCCTATGATCCGCGCATCGTGCGGCGCATCTGGAGCTTCGTGAAACCGTATCGGGGCCGGATTTTCATCTCGGTCGCCGCGGTCCTGGTGTTCACGCTGACGCAGCTGGCGATCCCGCTGGTCATCCGCTACGCCATCGACCAAGGCATGGCGGCGGGCACGCTCGACCGGTCGGTGATGATCTGGGCGACGGGCGCCTTCGCGATGATCATCCTCATCAACTACGGCGCCAGCTATATGCAGGAGAGCGTGGTCGGCAAGGTGGCCGAAAACGTGCTCTCCGACCTGCGCCGCGCCATGTTCAGCCACCTGCAGCGGGTCTCGCTGAGCTTCATGGACAAGACCGAGGTCGGCCGGCTGATGTCGCGCCTGCAAGGCGACGTGAATTCGATGCAGGAATTCCTTGAAACGTCGGTGATGTCGGTGGGCGATATCGTGCTGTTGTTCGGCATCGTCAGCGTCCTGCTCTGGCTCGATTTCCGGCTCGGGCTGCTGACGCTGTCGACCATGCCGGTTCTGTTCATCGTGCGCCTGTTCTGGCTGCCGCGCGCCAAGGTCGCCTTCATGGCGGCGCATGAAACCAACTCGATCGCCAACGGTGCGCTGGCCGAAGGCATCCATGGCGTGCGCACGGTACAGAGCCTGGAACGCCAGCATGTCAATTTCGATCTTTATGACGAGAAGGTGCTGGCCAATCTCAACGCCCATCCGCCATTGTTGGGCTAAATCCAAATCGCCCACCTTCGTTGCAAAACTACCCTGGCAAGGGCTTTGAGGGAGTTTCGAAATTGGATTGTCTCCAGAGGATAGAGACGTTGATCGATGAGGCCAGCGTGGATGCGATCGATAAGGCGCGCGTTTTGCTGGATCAGTTCAAAGGTAGGTCAGAAACACTCGCCCAAGCTATCGATGACTTCCTGCTTGATCTGATGACCCTGGTGTTCGTCGTAGAAACCACCCGCGAGAGGTTCCACAATCCGGCGCGGCGATTGGCGCGTGTGAGATTGACCAGGATCAGCCTGTTGTTGGCGTCGTAGTCTGAAACTTAGGGGTCCGTCCCGGTCAGAGAGAGGTCGCACCAGGAAGAAGGCGCCGACTGATTGTCGGCAAATCCGAGCGCACCAAACAGCTACGTTCTCTTGCGGCCGCTGGCCCTGGTGGCGAAAAGACGTGCGCCGAGGAACGCTACGGGACTGGCCAGCGCGATTTTTGAGCCAGCACCGCGTCCGCGAGCCAGGGCCCAAGACTATGTTCGGCCTCCGGCAAGAGCCCGACGTCGAGCATCTTCGCATGCCCCGCGTCGATCTTACTTCGGAAGTATTCCCCATGCCGAGCTATTAAGATCGGCGGCGCGCCGGATCGTTGATCGGCGCGTGCTGCATCTGCTCAAGATGTGGCGGGAATGCCCGGTCGAAGAAACCGATGATCGAGGCCGGAAGACACGCACGGCCAAGGTGCGGGATTCGCTCAGCCGTATTCAACAGCACGACCTTGTAGCCCTCCAATGTACGGGTAATAGGCGCTGGCGAACACGACGTCGTGCCCCCCGGAAGGAGAAGGACGACGATCTTGCGCAAACCCTCAAAAGCGCCGCGCACCAGCGCCATTACGGCGGCCATGGCATCATCGGCCGTAGTAAGCGCGACGGTGGGAATTGCGGGGTTACTCATTGCGACCCATCTCTACTCAAACAGGGTTCGCCCGTGGATTGGATGCGCCTGTCGGCAAAAAGTTCCCGAACCTGCGATGTTAGGTTGGCCGCTATGCCACTGCTTGGAGCGGCGACTTGTCTGACACCTGCACGCGCGCCGCCGCCGCCAGCAGGTCGGTCTGGGTGATCAGGCCGAGGATGCGCCGCTCGGCATCGACGATGACGACGGCATGGCTGCGGCCGTCTGTGAGCACGGGAAGCAGGCTCATCGCCGGCGTCTCGGGCGAGGCGGTGCCTGCCTTCGAGATCACGCCCTTCACCGTTTCGGTCGTCTGCGTCAGCTCGCGCAACCCCACGGCGCCGGCCAGCCGGCCGTCCGCATCGACCACCGGCAAGGCGCGGATGTTGTGGTCGAGAAGCTGCTTTCGCGCCACGGCGGCGGTGGCAGTTTCCGGCACCGAGATCACGTCGCAGGACATGATGTCCCGGCAAAGCAGCGTTCGGTGCGAGCGCGCCATCGCCTGCAACTCGACCTGGTGCAGCAGCCTTTCGAGGTCGTCGCGGCCAATGTCGAAGGTTTCGTCCAAAGCGGCGAGCGCCGCATCGACGTCCTCGGGCCGAAAGCCGACACGCTCTATCGGCGGGCTGTCCGCGCTGCCGTGATTGTTTGCGGCGGCCACGTGGACATGCGGATAGTTGCGCCGTGACAGAAGGTGGAAAATAAAGCCTAGCGCCACCAAAATTGTCGAGTTCAGCGCCACCGGCACCAACGGGAACAGGAAGCCGAAGCTGAGCACGGCCGGTCCGCCAAGCACGGCCGTCAGCGCCGCGGCACCGCCTGGCGGATGCAAACAGCGAGTGAACGACATCGTGGCGATCGCCAGCGCCACAGCGAGGCCCGACGCGATCACCGGATCGTGCACGAAATGCGCCACTGTCACGCCGACCAGTGCAGAGATCGAATTGCCGCCGATAATCGACCAGGGTTGCGCAAGCGGGCTCGACGGCACGGCAAAGAGCAGCACGGCGGAGGCGCCCATAGGGGCCACCAGCAGCGCCACATGCTGGCCGCCGCCCATCGCGAGCCCGCTGATCACGCCGGTCAGCGCGATGCCAATCGTGGCGCCAATGCAGGCGAGCAGCCGCTCGCGTAACGTCGCACCGGCAAGGATCGGAACAAAGAGGCGAAAGGCCATTGTAAGCCCTGGGGCGAGGTGGAATTCTGCGCTGTTCGAAATGCCGCCGAAGCCATGGATTTGAAAGTCAAACCAATCCGAATATTCGCGGCCAGTGGGAATATTATTGCGCGCACCGATTTGTGCGGTCGCCGCCAACGGCTGGTGCTTTTCAAATCGCGTCAGAGCCTGCGCTCGGAGATCTTCTACTGGAATGGATAGTATCGACTTCTCGATCTTCCGGAGGACGAGCGACTGGCAGCTCGTCGTCAACAAGCTGCGCGGCGGCCTGAAGATCGCCGCCGTCAAGGCGCGGGGCTTCGGTGATCGCCGCAAGGCCATGCTGGAAGACATCGCCATCCTCACCGGTGGCCAGGTCATTTCCGAAGACCT
>NZ_NPKI01000022.1 GCF_002284565.1 Mesorhizobium mediterraneum
CGTTTCAACACGACCACGTTAGGCACTTGATGCCGTTTGAGAAGGGCCGTTCCACCTCATCAGCTTCGGGCCGATTAGGCCATCTCGGCGAGCGTTTCGAGCAGCGCATCGAACACCCCCGTCGCGACCCATCGCCGGTATCGGCGGAAGACGCTGTTCCACTTGCCATATTCATCAGGCAGATGACGCCATTGCGCCCCGGTTCGGGCCATCCACATCATGCCTTCGAAATAGCGCCGATTATCCTGCGCCGGACGGCACCCTCGACCCCGCTCTGCTGGCAGCAGCGGCCCGATCAGTGCCCATTCCTCGTCCGATACCCCAATCCGCTCGCCCAACGCTGCGGCAGGATATATCCTGATGTAAATGTCGTGCGAGACGGAAGGTGGCAACTTCCGGCTCGCGCTTCGCGCGAGTCTCGCACGACATATGACGTCGCTTTCAGTCTACCTCAGAGAGGTTCCGATGGCGAATATAATATTTCTGTTGCAATAATGTTAAGTATCAGCATTTTGACGATATCGCTTAGAGTACTATTGAATATTCTGCATACAGACCGGTATATTTTGATTTGCGCTTGTAACCTATTCCGCGCATATTACATTGTATCAATTCGTTCATAAAATGACTCAATGCGAATATAGAAGAATATAGACGTGCAAACGTGCCTGGCCTTTATTAAATGCAGTGAACGGTACATCAACATGACACCATGTGCTCAAAAGCATGACTAACGAAAACACGAACAGCAACAAATGAAACAAAGACGCTTAAAGCGCCATACACCTCAAAAGCAAGACAAAACAAAAACAGACATGAAAGACATTACAGAATAAAAGTAAGTTGTTTTAACTTATGCATCGGCCAGGTCAAACAGAACTCCGGTCCCGCTAGTGTCCCTCATCCTAACCACAAAACAGTGCCGGCCCAATCAGCACCACATTGCAAGGGCCGGCTGCGCGACAATACCTCGTATTGAGTTGGTGCTGATACGGCGAAAGTTGGCCCATAGTTGCCCATGGGGGGATGCTGGGAGTTGCGACGAAAAATTCCATGTCGGCAGCCTCGGCGTTGGAACATCCAGCTTGTCGGTAGAAGCCCGCCACGCGTTGACGAGAGCAATTGGTGTCATACGGCGGGACCTCAATCGCCACGATCCTCCCGCAATAGCGTAGGTGGAGCGGAACGTGATCAAGGCGTCCTGTTTCAAGACATTGCCTGGCAGCCTCAGCCGGCATATAGACATACAGGAGACGTGTCCCCGGTGGGGCAAGTTGGATGAGCGCGTTCGTGCTGAACGCGTTCTCGATGTGGTCCACTAGCTCGAGTGTGCGGCCTCTGTACAGAGGACACTCGCCGCCCCAAAACACTGAGCTCATACTCGCCGAGGGCGCTTAGTTGTGTTTCGTGATGGAAGAAAGAACTGTTTTTGGTGTTTAGGCGAGAGTAAGGATGGAGAGGAGACTCGATTGTCCTTGGTGAATGCGGGGACGCAATGAGGCTTATATAGAGAGGGGCGCTCATCCTTATTGGACCGCAATTTTTATAATCGCGAAACGGCACAGTTGCCGTTTCGGTGCAATAAAAGGCATCTTTTGATGTCTCCCTTAGCTCGCGCAGAGTCGCAGCTTCTGTGCAGCCGTTGGCTCTCTCTACAGTTCAAAGGGCACAACTCTAGCGTTCTGCAAAGGGCTGCCCGGATCGCTAAGTCAACAACGCGTCACATCCAACTTTTGGCTTGGCTTGGCTTGGCTTGGCCGGATCGCTAAGTCAACAACGCGTCACATCCAACTTTTGGCTTGGCTTGGCTTGGCTTGGCTTGGCTTGGCAGGATCTATAGCGATGTCGCCTTTCTTTCTTTCTTTCTTTGTTTGTGCATTCGTGCACTCGCGGCGTAAACGGCGAAGCCGATACTCCTGACTTCGAACAGGTCGGTCCCGGCACACGCACGTGAAATGGTTCCGTTGCAAAGTTTTGTCTGGTCAGAGAATTTTCCAGAGTGGTGGCGACCTCATGCGGCAGCGAGGATTTCGAACTGCTCGGNGTCCCGGCACACGCACGTGAAATGGTTCCGTTGCAAAGTTTTGTCTGGTCAGAGAATTTTCCAGAGTGGTGGCGACCTCATGCGGCAGCGAGGATTTCGAACTGCTCGGCGAGAGACGGGTTCGGATTGAAGGCGTACCGCGCCTGTCGTTTGCGCATCATGTGGACCATCTCGATGCCGGACAAGGTGACCGCGGCGGCGTGCGTCGATTTGAAACCGAGCATCGGCCGCACCCGGCGCTTGATGCGCCGCCGGATTTTCACCGGGCTCCCGAGCACGAACTCCAGTCGCCAGGAGGGGGAAATGGGTGGACTTTCCACCAGCCGTTCGGGCGCGCTGGCGCGATGCTTGGCTGGCTGGCTGGCTGGCTGGGCACGCCGATCTTCGGCAGTTGCGTTTCGCTTCCGTAGATAATCTAGCCCGGAAAATTCATGGTGGGTTGGCGGATGTAGTGCAAGCCATTGAAATGACGTAGGATTTGGTTGCTAAAGCCGATCCGCATCATTTCCCGGAGACCACACCCGCCATGAACGATCTTACGCTGCCGCTGGGCAGTTTGTCATCTGTCGGCGGCAAGTCCGTCGTCGCCCGTTTCGACGGCGGCATGCTGTCGTCCAACAGCGGCGTTCTGGCTCTGGCGGAGGTGGAAAAGCGGCTGCGGGTGGCCGAGCGTCTGGCGCGCTGCATCGACGATCCGCGCTGTCCGGACCAGACCGCCCACAGCTTGGCCGACATAATCGGCTTTCGCATGAAGATGATCGCCGCCGGCTATGAGGATGGCAACGACGCCAACCGGCTGCGCTCCGATCCGGTCTTCAAGATGGCCCAGGACGCGCTGCCGTCGGGTCGGGATCTGGCCTCCCAATCGACGATGTGCAGGCTGGAGAGGCATCGTAAACTTAAAGAGCGCGAGGCGGTCGTAGCCCGCTTGCCCCACGGCGGTTCAAGCCCGCGCGATTTTTGCCCACAGGTTCATTGCCTCTGAACGCAGTTCGCGATGATGGCTGGAGGAGATTTCGTGGCGGGGGATGTGGAACAGGTTGGCAATCGGATCATGAATTGAGACGAAGCGCTGCAAATGGCGTTGTGACTTGAAGCGTTTCATGATCCGTTCCCGTCGCCGGACTGGCTGATGGGAATTCTCCGCCCGATTGTTCAAGCCTTTATGCGAACGGTGTTCGACCCCCGGCATGATCTCTCGCTTTGCAGCGTCGTAAGACCGAAGCTTGTCGGTGATCATCACGCGCGGCGCGCGGCCTTGGCCCTTCAACAGCTTGCGCATCAGACGCTTGGCCGCCTTGGCATTGCGACGACTTTGCACCAGGACCTCCAGGACGAAACCGTCCTGATCGACGGCGCGCCAGAGCCAGTGCTTCTTGCCGCGGATCGAAACGACGGCCTCGTCGAGATGCCACTTGTCACCAGCCGACCCGCTGAGCGGCGGCGGATCTCGCTGGCAAAGGTCCGCCCGAATTTCTCTGCCCAAAGCCGGACTGTCTGATGCGAGACAATAATCCCTCGTGCCGCCAGCAAGTCCTCGACCATTCGCAAACTGAGAGGAAAACGGAAATAGAGCCAGACAGCATGGGCGATGATCTCGGCGGGAAAGCGGTGGCGGCGGTAGAGTGGGTCACGCTCTGTCGCACATCGGTATCCAAGCTTCGTTAAGTTGACGATGCCGTCTGACGAACACCTTCGTCAGATTTATAGTGATCTGTTGGCTCTCACGTAGGATCCATGTCCGATGGAGCACGGAAGCGCTAGGACGTTGTACCGGCGATGCCGATCATGGCCGTCACTAGGTCACGAAACTCGTCGAATTCTGCCCCTGAGGCAGCTACGAGACTCGAGATTCGGTAAAAGCGATTGCTGGTCGGGGATTCGCGCGCGGCCATGGTCATGTCGATGCGATCGACATTCACAATAGTCCAACATTCGACGTAGCCGGCTCCTCGAGCTTTCTGGTGGCTCTTTTCAGCCTCGCCAATTCGGTTGTGGATGTTGGAAAAGTCTGTGCCGCCCTTTACCTCGATCGCGACAATATTGCGAAAGCTGTCGGCCCTCATTTCCTCGCGGATCACGATGTCCGGGTCTGCGGCGAATTCGATGCGTACCTGACGACCAGCCGCGTTCCGGACGCGGATGAACCTTGGGCCCGACGCCTCGATGTGGTCTTGCACAAGTTCCTTGATGACGTTGAAAACCTGGATGATGCCGGCGGTACCCCGACGGACATTGGCTCCCCCGCGCAGTTGCGGCCCCAATGTAAGCAGGGTCAGGTCGTCTAAAAGGGCGATGGTGACAGCCTTACCGGCGATGCCCGTGAGCAGCTGCGCACCGGCCTCACACATCTCTTTGCACAGCGTTTCGATGTCGGGCGACAAAGCCGAGCGTAGGATCCCCTTCGTCTCCATCGAAATAAAGCGGCCCGCTCCAGTTGCCGTTGTGTAGAATTCCTTTTGGCTATAGCCGTAGAGGAGGCGGTAGTAACCGATCAAGCGAGGGTTCGCGGTTAAGACCAACGGGACGGGAAACAACATTTCGCCGCGAATGCCGTGACTGGCGAGTTGCGTCAAACTATGGCCCGGGACGTTGGCCGCCAGCTCCCGGTCCAACGATGGAATGTCGAGCTTCCGAACGGTCTCTTTGAGCGCTTCTTGAAGCATTAACTGGCGAATTTCAGCCAATGCAACGCTGAATTCTATCTGCAATTCCGGAGACGGTATCATGCGGCCACTCGGATAATCGATCCATCGGAGTGACACAGCCGCTCGGCGGCCAGGGCAACGTAAGCGGGGTGAAGTTCAATGCCAACGTATGAGCGACCATGCTCCTGCGCTACCAGACCGACGGTCCCCGAGCCAAAGAAGGGATCTAGTACGAAGTCGCCGGGGCGGCTTGATGAACGGATGCAGGGCTCGATCAATTTGGGAGGGAAAGTCGCGAAATGAGCTCCCGCAAAAGGCAGTGTATTGACGTTCCAAACCGAGCGAAGATTCCGCCCATTGCCTTCTCGAACCGAGTCTCGATTATAGAAATATTGCTCCTCCTTAGAAAACATAAAGAGGTATTCGTGCGTCCTCGTCGGGCGATCTCGAACGCTTTCAGGCATCCCGTTCGGCTTGTTCCAGATGACATCGGCTCTGAGATACCATCCATCATCCTGTAAGGCGAACGCCAGCCGCCAGGGAATGCCCATCAGATCCTTTGGTTTGAGACCTTCAGGTGTCTCCGGACGCATTGACATGGCCCGAGCCGGATTCTTCTTATCGGGCGCCCGCCATGTGCGGTTACCGCTCGTAAAGCCATCGCCGATGTTGATCCAAAGGACCCCGTCATCCTTCAGCACCCGCCTCGCCTCTCGGAACACTGTTAAAAGCCGATTTATGAACTGCGGGAGCGTCGGCTCAAGGCCGATTTGCTCTGTGTTTTTGTAGTCGCGCAGGCCCCAATAGGGAGGGGAGGTTATAAGGCATTGCACGCTACGATCGGGAAGGCGCTGCAGGACTGTGAGGGCATCCCCCTCAAAGATGACACTCCCGTTCAGCGCTAACGGCGGTGGGCGTCGAATGCGGGAGGTTTTCATAGCTTGATGGTTCTGATTCGCAGCCTCAGGAAGCTCTTCATGCCACCCTCCCACACAGCTGACCAGATGCTCGCGACGTAGTCCCCCTGCCATTCCCAAAAACTTTCCTAAGCAGGAAGGCGTTGGTGCATGGGTCCGGACTTGAGGGGATGTCGATCTTTGAAGCGGCAGACTATGCCGTGGCCGCCTTGCGGCGGGCGGATTTCGGGCGTGCGCAGGCAAGCATGCGGTTGAGGACGGCGCAGCCGATGGCGACTTCGGTCTTCTGAACGGGAAGCGACCGTGCCCGCAAACGCCGCCCGATGGTGGACTTGTATCGCCCTATGGCGGTCTCGACCAGCGAGCGTTTGCCATAACCGTTGAGACCTGCCATTTCATCCCGCCGTCTCTGCCGATTGCGGCGATATGCTGGCCCCTCTGGCCGGGAGGTCTATCGTCGAATGGTTCGACCGCGTTGACGCGAGGCGGAATGACGATTGCGGCGGCAGCGCTGTGATCGATGACTGCGTCGTAAGTCGGTTTTCCGTCATAGGCGCCGTCAGCAGTAAACTGTCCGATCGGACCGCCAATCTGGTCGAGTAGTGGCTCAACTTGAGAGACATCGCCAGTGTCCTGATCAGTCAGGGTATGGGCAATGATCTCGCCGCTGTCGGCATCCAGTGCCAGATGCCGCTGAGAGCACCTGGATCGGATCGGCTTCTGCGGATCAGGACGTAGCGGGCATAGCTGGGCCTATTAATGCGGCGCGCCCTGAAGCTTATCGCCCCCCGTATGAGCGTTCTCTGCTTCTCGAGGAAGACGCCAGTTCCACTCGTGCGTTACTGGGGGCCGTGAGGCGGTCCAGTAAAGCCTGCCGGTCGGCGACGAGGGTGTCGAGGTGCAGCGGCTGGCTCCCGGGCCGTTCTCCTTTAGCCAATCGCGCGGCCAGCGCCCTGGTGGCGTCCACGACAAATACCCCGCAATCGTAGGTGTTGTCCTGCTGGGCCATCCGCACTCGATCCAAGCGGGCGCCCAGACGTGCTGCCAGCCCTTGTGCGATGGCGCTGTTCAGGGTGCCGAAGGAGTCGTAATGATAGGCGACCGGCTGGCGCCCGCGTAGATCGACAAACAGCAGCGACCAGTGGGTGCCCCCAGGGCCAGTCCCGGCATTGTTGACCGGAAGGAACACAAAGCTGGCCGTGCCGCCCCCGAAGTTGGCCCTGCCGCCATCGATGATGTCGTGGAAAGCGGCGGCCGCCTCGGCCGGGTTCCCAGCCATGCGCAAGAAATGGGCCACCGCCGGCGCCACCAACCGGGTCCGGGCGGCGATGTCGGGACTGGCCCTGTGCAGCGCCTCGCCAAGCAGTGCGAAATCGGCCGCGATATGCTCGTCTTCCAGATCGGAGTCGGTTAAATCGGGAAAGTCCTTAGGGCTTGCTTGCGATGACCTCTGCGCCTCCGCCGAGGGTACTGTATTCATGCCGCCAAGCGCTGCATCGTTGGCCATTCCCGCGCCTGAAGAGGAGCCCTTTTTCTCAAACGCCTCATTCAATCTGGTCCCGTGCAAA
>NZ_NPKI01000043.1 GCF_002284565.1 Mesorhizobium mediterraneum
CGCCCCATTGCTCGACTTACGTTTCATCATTGGCACCTATACAGATTGCAAACCCGTCGCGTGCGGCCATCGCGGTGCGCCTTCGGGAGCGATCACACAAACCACCGATCTATATCCGCAAGAGCCAGTACCTCAATAATCGGATCGAACAGGATCACCGGCGCATCAAGCGCCGCATTGGGATCCATGCTCGGCTTCAAGTCTATGGAGAATGCCCAGATCACCCTCTGCGGCACCGAGCTGGTCCACATGATGCGAAAGCGCAGGCGAGGTTCGCCTACCATCCGAGTCCGTCAATTGCCGAGCAATTCGAAAGCTCACCGCCTGAGCAATGCTTCCAGGCGACGCTCTTCCCGTCCACATCCCGGAATTGCGAGAGAGCCCTGGAGAGACATCGCCAGTGTCTGATCAGTCAAGTATGAGCAAGATTTCGCCGCTGTCGGTCTCCAGTGCCATAGCTTGCGGCCGGAAGCCCTGTACAGGTGGCAAGTGCCAAGACGCTGGCGCACTTCGTATTTGTTGCATCCAATTTCGCCAGCGAATTTTGCGGCAGCGTGGTCATGGCCGCTCCTCCGTTGGCGCGCTGGCCTTCTCGGGCACCTGGAAAACCCAGTAGTGAGCGTTCTCCTCGGCGAGGTATCTGGCGTCGTTTAGACGCTGCACCAGCACAAGAACGCCCGCATCCTGCAGACGCTGCACCTCGCTGTCAAAGCCCGTGGCCTCCACATAGCTCGTGCGGGTGCTCGCGATGACAAATCCCTTTGGGCGCGTGACGCGAGCCAGTTCGCGCAGCCCCTGAGGTCGAACATGCCT
The DNA here is from genome assembly GCF_002284565.1 of Mesorhizobium mediterraneum. GTDB lineage: Bacteria > Pseudomonadota > Alphaproteobacteria > Rhizobiales > Rhizobiaceae > Mesorhizobium > Mesorhizobium mediterraneum. Next base: position 814 of record NZ_NPKI01000043.1, read on the forward strand.
GAGCACGAAGACGCCGCAGCAGACCGTGATGTCATAGCTCGCGCTGGCGTGGTCGGAAGGGGGGCCGTTAAGGTCAACATTGCTTCGGACATGGCGGTAGACGCGGGTTTGTCTGGCCTTTTCGGCCATCTCCTCGAAGAGGTCTATCCCGTCGATCAACTGGAAGCCTAGGCGTTTCAGCTGCAAGCCGACGAGGCCCGTTCCGCAGCCAGCGTCAAGGATTGTAATGACTGCTCGCTCCTTGGCAAAATAGGCCGTCTGGGTGGCAGCCGCCAGTTCCGCTACGACGGTCGGCCCGCAGTACCCCATTCGGCCGAGATCGAGATCATAGGTACCGGCCCCATCGCGATAGGACTTGGATAAATAACCGGCATTCGTCTCGAATGAATGGGAAGCCTTCTGTCGTGCGGTTTGGTCACGCGCCGATTGCTGATCGGGGGCTTTCATAACAGTTCTCCTTTTTGGGTAGACGAGATGCGGTATACTCTTCAGCGAGCCAACGGCCTCTAATGGATCTAGTCTCTTTTCGTTATGGTATTGCCCAGTATGACTTTCCCGCCCAAAGAAGGGCCTCTACTAGGCTCCAGGTGATCACGTCGCAAATCAGGGCATTGCTCAGGTCCATGCCGCGTCCGAGATCAAGCTCCTCGGCAAGGATCAAGGGATCGACGTGGGTGAGCTCGCCGGCCAGGCACTCGATCAGGCGTATCCGGATGTCGGCATGCGGGACGTCGTGGAGCGGACAGACATATCGGGGATCCGTCCGACCGCATCGGTCAGGAATTCTTGGTCTGACGGATGCGCGGGGTCGGCACCGTACTTGGATGGCGCGCGATAGTCCGGCACTTGCAGTCGAACGCCGAAAGCCACCTGCGCCGGTTCGACAACGCCTAGACGCTTGTCGTATCGGTCCAACTTCCGTTGGCCATAGCGGTTTTCCCCCGAGCGCCCGATGCGCAATCCTACGCCGAGTTCGTCAGCTAGCTGAATAGTCAGGTCCATATCCGCGATCTCCAGAGTGCAAAAGTGATCATAGCGGCCATCCAGGAGTAAGGGGGAACTGTCCGACTGCGACGGAACCCACAGACGTGCGCCACGCCTGCTGCGCCGGTACCCCGCGTACGCTTCGGCAGAACGCGCCGCCGCTGACGACGGCATGAGCGTAAAAGAGCGGGTTCGTCTGTAGTTTGACTGACTGGCCATTACCGATGACTCCGACATGGACGAAGACAGCTTCCAAGTTGATAACAGCATCTCGCTTCGCATATAGACCTCGTGTCGCTTGACAATTCTCCTTGATTGCGTCCGCATGGGCGACAAACGCGTCCCAGCTCTTTGCATTTCGCCAACGAGATTTGCGGCAGCTTAATCATAGCTGCTGTCCCTTGGCGCGCTGCCTTTATGGCGCAATCCGCAAAACCCAGTAGTGCGCGTACTCGTCCGCGATGTATCTGCCATCAGCTAGACATTGGGCCGGCATGACGACGCCCCCACGCTGAAGACGCCGCAGCTCGTCTTCAAAGGACGTGGCCTTCAGATACCGCCTGCTAGTGCTTGCAATAACGAATCCGTTCGGGCGCGTGACGCGAGCCAGCTCGCGTAGCCCATCCGGCCGGACTTGCCCGAGCCCGAACACGCCGCAGCAGACCGTAATGTCATAGCTCGCGGTGGGGTATTGGGACAGCGCCCCGTTAAGATCGACGTCGACTTGGATATTGCGGTAGACGCCGGTTCGCCGCGCGTTTCCGGCCATCTCTTCCGTAAGATCGAACCCGTCAATCAACTGGAAGCCAAAGCGTGAAAGTTGCACGCCAACGAGGCCTGTTCCGCAGCCTGCGTCCAGGACTGTGATGGCTCCTCGCTCGCTCGCGAGATAGGCAGTCTGCACAGCACCCGCCAGTTCCGACACGATCATCGGTGCGGAGTACCTCTCGCTCCCGACATCCAGATCGTACGAACTCGCCCATTCTCGATAGAATCGTGCCAAGCGACCGGCGTCGCCTTCGAGGTAGGAAATCTCGGCGCGTTTTCGCGCGGATTGGTCCAGTACCGTTTCTCGATCGGGACTGTTCATGACAGTTCCTCCGTGCAGGGTTGATGGCATTTGGCGCAGCCGTGGCCGAGACATTTAGTTGCCCGTTGTCATTGCAGAGCCATGGCTGTCGGACCATGTGCCCCAGATAATCACGTCTTGGTTCAGGGACTCGGTAAGACGTGGCACATACGCTTTTCGAAGTCGGAGACCACTATCGAAGATCAGCCGACGAAAAGGTCCCGGATAATAGGCTAGTTCGGGAGTAAACGGAGATATGACGTTTGCTCCCTTCGGTGAACGCACCTCCCGCCCAATCTCCCCAACGTTCTACGAGCTTCAGCCCTACCAGCTCGGCCATAGTATCGAGTTCTTGATGATAAACATAACGGGCACGATGTGGTAAACGTCTGACCGATGTACCAGAAAACCAGAGGAGGCTTGAAACCAAGTTCTGGTTCAGGGGATCGTGCACATGCGCATTGAGAATCGTGTTTTCATGATCCACAAACAACGTAGTAATTTTCTGGCCGTTCACGAAACCTTCCAGGGCCGGCACATCAAGTTCGAGCACCAAACTTCCCTGATCATCCAGCACCTCCGCGACAGATCGGAAGCAAGCCAATTGAGCTTCGCGTGTGAAGAGGACCTTGAACGTATTATAGACACAATATACCAGACGATAGCGTTGCTCCGATCTGAAATCGGCAATGTCGCCTTTCCAAGCCTTGACCATATCGGTGCGCTCTGCGAGAACTTGCAGCATGCTATCCGAATTGTCGATACCTTCGACCCTGACGCCGCGCTCACTCAGCGGTACCGCCACGCGTCCGTCGCCAATACCAAGTTCAAGAGCATTTCTTCCGCTTGAATAGCGCTCAAGAAAATTCACAGTATCGAGTACTTCAGCCGTTTTACCATGCAATCGCACAAATTCTTCATAGTTCAGAGCCCATTTCTGGTCGTAGACAAAGTCGTCATCCATCACGGATTCTCCTGTCACTCTGCTAACTTATTTTCAAGTCGGCCCATCACTGTTCTTGGCCACTATCGCAAAGAAGTAATAGCGAAAGTCGTGCCAACTCCGCTAGAAAAGTCTCAGAAAAATGTTCTACATGTTTTTTAACGACTTACATCGTGATTCGGCGGGAACCAAGTCGAGCAGCCCCGGGTCGCTCATGCGACAAACCCGACAGGAATGTCGGGTGCCCGACATCCCGAATTGCAAAAGCGAGTAAGGACCGGCGACACACGCCGTGCAGCCGCTCATCGGCGAGGTCAGCCGGGAGTTTGTGGCGCTGTATTCACCGGTCAGTCGGCCTCGATCCCGCCGGAAAAGCTGCTCAGGGTGATGCTGCTTGCGGGCGTTCTATTCGATCCGCTCGGAGCGGCTTTTGATAGAGCGGCTGCGACCTCGCAGCGAAGTTCTTGGCTGCGGTGCTGGCACAGCCCAAGGTGAAGAAGCTTCTATTCGGAACTCACTTAGCCATGTCCCATGAAGCACAGCTTGGCTCTCCTTGCCCCGTCCGTTGCGGTAGAGCCTGGCGTCGGGATCGGTGGTCGAGCCTTGCGTCTCGTTCGATCGTTTCTGGCCATGGAAGTCCGCTTCCGCATTTATGCTGCCAGTCAGCGTATCCGCAAGCGCATCAAAGAGGCGTTCGGCTGGATCAAGACCACCGCGAGAGAAGACGAACTTGGCGGGGTCGCGATCGCGTCGGATGGGCCTTCACCTTCGCTGCCGCCGAAGATCATCGGTGGGACCAGGTGACATGGCCAAGGTTCCAGCGATCGCCAAGGCCTTTGCCGGTAGCTGGAGTATCGTCGAAATGGATGTCTGCGATTTCCTCGATCTGGTCGGAGAGGCGCATCTGGGCTCAGCAAGAAATAGTCGTGCCTCAGAGCGCGGGGTATAAACGTCGCCAAGCCGTTCCCGTGGGGACGATGGGCAAGGCGATTCTCGTTAGCAGCATCATCCCGGGGCGAACTCTCTCAGCAGATTGAGACGGCCTCGCTCTACTGACCCCATCGTGCGGCGGCCTAAGGACGACTGCGAAGCGAGTGACCCGCGGGGCGACATGGTCCGGGAAAATATCAGGAGGAGCTTGACCTCAACGACCCCAACCATCGAAGCCTGCTAGGGTCAGCATCCACTGTGCTTAGCCACAATGCTCACTTCCAGACGTGGTTTGCGACACGAAGGAAATTTTCTCCCATTATCCCCCTCACGTCTCTGTCCGAGTATCCGCGCATACTCAGAGTGTCGGCGATTTGCGGAAATGCTTCTGGGTCCATGAACCCGAGATTTGGCCCATTTGGATATTGCGAACTCGGCCAATAAACCGTGTTCCATGAGAGAACCAGGTCTTTGCAGTCTGGAAAGTAATCCAGCCCAATACCAACGTGTTTGGGGCCAACCAAATCCGCTTTGTGATCAATGTGTCTGACCAAGGCTTCAACGCTGGCGTCACCCGTTCCCAAAAAGATACCTAGACCGGTTACACCGCTCACTCCGCCCTTTGCGGCGCAAGCTATTATCTGCTCATCAGAGATGTTACGTTCATGACCGTAAACTGACTTGCAATTTGAGTGAGAGAATATCACGGGCTTTTCTGATATCTGAATTGCCTCCATCGAGGAGTTGTATGAAACGTGGGAACAGTCGATCACCATTCCTATCCTGTTCATCTTCTCAACAATATTTCTGCCGAAATTGGTGAGGCCTTGGTCTTCGTCATGGCATCCGGATGCGGCTCCGTTGTTCCTATTGTATGTAAGAGTCATCTGCCGAACCCCAAGATCATAGTAGAGGCTCAACATCTCTAAGGAGCCATCGAGGGCACTCATCCCTTCAATGTCAAACACAATAGCTAGCTTGCGATCTGTCTTGGCCTGCCGGATATCCTTTTCACTTCGGACAATGATGCATTGGTGTGGGCGGGCTGCAACAGCCGCTCGGTAGACCGACAAATTCTTGATGCATTCGGACCACGGACTGACATCGGAACCGACATTGAGGGTCAACAATGTCACTCCAGAATCAATGTAGCGCTGCAGATATGTTGGCTGGACAGCGTCGTCAAATATGATTCCCGAATGACTGTCCCATATCACGCCCCCGAAGCGCCGGCCTTCACCGCTCACAAGATGCATCCCTGCATCATGGTGCAGCGCTGCTCGACAGGCACATTATTGCAAGACCTTCGAGAAACCAATCCTGATGCTTCGAGCCCGCTAGCTGAAGTCCAAAAGCCGATCAACCGCACCCGATCAGGCTTTGCAACCCCGACCAGCTCCGCCTGATATTGGGCGCTTACCGGCGTGCCCTTCACTACTCCAAACCGGGGTTCCTTATGCCAAATCCGGGGTCCGATTACGCGGTCATTGAAATACTGGAAATTGTTGCCCATTTTTAAATTCCCAGGGTTTACATGGGGCGCGACATCGCTCCACGGTCGTCTGCATTTGTACGGCGGCTTTCGGCAGGTGGGCGCCATCAGATCTCTACTCCATCCTCATATGATCATCAAGTTATGTTATGTGAAGGTCTATTTTTAAAAGTGTCATGAATGTGTATAGATTGGCACAACCGGTAACATGAATTACGTTTACAATTGTCGTGGACCATGGCCGAGGCCATGATGTTCTTCTGCTTGAGGATCGTCATGGCTTCACTTCAGGGCCTCGGGCCGCTTGTTTTCCAGCTGGCCTGAGACCCTGAACTTCCTCCAGATTTGGGTAGAGTCCGTCGATAAAAGGAGACAGACGATGCGACCCTCGCGGTTGACGGAGAGCACATATCGAGATGCTGAGTAGCAGGAGGCCGGCGCAAAGACGGTTGATGTTTGCCGCAAGCATGCGACCTTCTACTAGTTCAAGGCCAAGTTCGGGGGATGGACGTGTCCGACGCCCGTGGACCTGAAGGCTCTGGAAGACGAGAACGCCCGGCTGGAGAAGCTCCCGGTCTCTCGCAAGTGAACTGCTGTTGCAGCCGCCCCAGATCAGATCTTGCGCACACAACGGTATGCTGATCGACTGTTTCGTCAGTCACTATTTCCGAGCCTTGCACAGTCTCTCAGATCGCGGCGGCGTCGGCCGCGTCTTTCTTCTCCCACGCCGCACGTAGGCCTTGACCCTGTGGTCGGCTAACTTGATACGCTCCGCCTCAGCGCTGCGTGCAGGAACCGCTTTGATTCATTTCCAAATGCCGTTCCATTCGAATGGAAACAGAGCTTGGAATTCAGCGAAGCTTTGTCGAACTCTGCCTAGGCTCGTTTGCTAGCTCGGCAAGTGCATCATATCTCCGATCCCCGGACAACACATCTTTGAAGCTTCGGATGGTATCAGCCCCAGAGCCAATCGTAATAGGCTCCCGGTTGCTTTGTTCATCACGGGCCGGAGGCTATTTGCTCCGACCAAAGATATATTTTCTGCGATAAAGTCTCCGGCAGCGGCAGCCGAATTCCAGCGCGCTATTCCCAGTTCATCGCCGCTACCCTCATGAAATTGGCTCCGAGGATACCGCTAACGACCTCGTTCGAGTAGCCACGAGCCGACAAGGCTGCGGTGAGTTTTGGGAATTCTTCAATGTCGATGAACCCTAGGTCGGATCCACTTGGATAATGTTCCGGCGGCCAGTAATCTTTGGCCTTCTCAAACCGAGATGCCAACGCGTCCGTGATTTCTGCGAAGTCGGTTCCAATGCCCACGTGTTGCGGGCCAACCAGCTGACAAAGATAATCGATATGACGCACGAGAAGGTCGAGGTCCGACGACTTATTGTCTCCTGCTTTTGCCAGGTAGATTCGAATTCCTGTGACACCAATCACACCGCCTGTACTGGCACAGGCAATGGCTTGTTCATCCCAGATGTTCCGCGGGTGGTCATGCAGCACCCGGCTGTTTGCGTGAGTAATGACAATCGGCTTGGAAGAGGCTTCAGCCATGTCGATCGACATCTTGGCGCTACAATGAGATCCGTCCACAAGCATGCCTACACGGTTCATCTCTCTGATAACATCCCGACCAAAGGGAGTTAGCCCTGTGTTGTGGCCGTGGCAGCCACCTCCTCCCTCGTTGTCTTTATTGTAGACAAAGCTGATTTGACGCACGCCTAACCGATGGTAAACCTCAACAAGATCCGTTGTCCCGTTTAGCGCGGACACGCCCTCAATATCCATGGACACTGCAAGCTTCCCGTCTCGTTTGGCGGAGAGAACGTCTCCAACGTTGGACACGGGGATGTATTTGTCACTGTTTTCGCCGAGCCAACGCCGATAGGCGCCGATCACCGGAAATGCCTGTTGCCAAGGTAACACGTCGTAACCAACATTGGTGCTAACATATGTAAACCCAGCCTTCCGGATGCGTTCCAAAGAGCTCACGTCTAGGGGTACCTGCGGGTCAATCCCGCAATGTGCATCCCAAATGATACTGTTTTGGAATAGGTCATCTATGTTCAACCGGCTTACATCCATCGAATTCACTCCTTCCGCTAATTGGCGCCCCTTCCAAATTGGGGCCGGATCTAGCTTAAACGATTGATTTTGCGCAGGATTCGGTTGTCTATCCAACCCTGCCACCGCCTCTCGCGAGCCACACCCGCCATGACCGAAGATATGTTGCTGCCGCTCTCGTTTCCAGCCGTTGGACGCAAGAAGATCCCAGCTGCGTTTGACGGCGGGCGCTTCACCTCGGGGTGGGCGTAATGCTTTTGGCCGCAGCCGAGCGACGCCTGCAACTGGCCGACAGGCTGGCCGCCGCAATCCACGATCCGCGCGATCCAGCGCGGGTGACGCACGCCATGGCCGACATTGTGCGCGCCCGCATCTTTGCGATCGCCTGCGGCTACGAGGATGCCAAACCATCTCGACCGGCTGCGCAGCGACCCGGCCTTCAAGCTCGCTTGCGGGCGGCTGCCCCACAGCGGGCTGGACTTGTGCAAGTTTCTTGACGAGATCGAGCGCAACGTACCACCGATCTCGACATTCACGTCGTCATGGACGACCACGGCACACACGAAGCCATGATCGCCATCGGTTCGCCAAGCGCCCGCGCTGGCACGTTCACTTCACTCCGACATCGGCATCATGGATCAATCAGGTCGATTCTTCTTCGCGCTGTTGACCGAACGCGCCCTCAAACGACGCGTGTTCCACTCGGTCGCCGAGCTCGAGAAGGCTATCCACGCTAATATCAAGGCCCCCAATGTCGACCCAATACCCTTCCGATAGACCAAGTCTGCTGACGACATCGTGGCCAGCATCCAACGTTTCTACCTCCGCACTTTCGCGGCGAACGCCTAAATGAAACGACTTCAGAATCAGGACACTAGTTTGGTACTACAACAACATCCTCGGCCGCCCCGAAAAGAAGAAGATCATCTCGCGACCCTCTCGACCGGCGCAACCGCGAGCGGCGCTCGCAGATATGGAATGAAAGCGGCAGGTCCTGTACCGGAAAATCGCCGATCTATCGCTCACGTAAGAAGCGTGGGTCGGATGTCGATGAGTCCGTCACCAAAATGACCTCCCTTCTTTCCGTTCTCGAAGCGGCTGGAAGCGCGAACTCAGCGCGCCATGATGCTGTCGACGAGATGCGCGCTCGCCGTCAACTTGTCGATCGACATCACCATATCCTCGATCTCTGCCGCTCGACTTTGTTGACCCGAAGCACGCATCAGCATATGGAACTTTGCGCTTATTTCCTGATCCGACAGCGGATTTTCTGCGCTCCCACGTGCAACAGCGGGCTGCGAGACCAAGCGTTCGCCGTTTTTCAACACGATCGTAGCATCGGCCCATCGCTCGGCCGGAAAGCGGCTCGAGTACTCGGACGCCTCGACGAGCGTGATGAGGTTCGAGAGGCGGAGAAGCTCTGGATCACGTAGCGCAGCACCATCGATCTCCGCCGGGCCAACCTGCCCTCGCACTAGCAGCGCCGCGACGGGGAAAGGCAGGCTGTATTGCGCTTCCTCGGTCGTTCTCGGGCTGCGTGCAGCTAGCTTGCTCGCCTCGCGAAAGATTCTTATCGTTACGCCTTCGATCGCGCCAAGGTTGAAAGAGTGACCCCGGCGAAGGGCTGCGGCTGCCTCCATGGCCGGCTGCGCCCAGCGGCAGACGGGGTAAGCCTTGATGTATTGTTCCGAAAGTCGCCACCGGATGCCGAGGTCGCTCCACCATTCCGATACGTCCTCGCGCTCGGTGGTGATGGCCGGCGCGCCGGTGAACCCCTTTCCGGCAAGCACCGCGGCGGTTGCGCCAACCATCGCACCCCAACCGGAGCCGTCCTTCACCATGGTTGGATGTTCGATGCAGCGCATCATCTGGCTGCGAGGCCCGTTGTATTCGGCAATGCCAAGTGCGTGCCGGGTCTGGCCATGGGGCAGCCCCATGGTCCGGACGCCCACGGCTGCAACACCCAGCGCGACCCAAGCGCCTGACGTGTGGTAGTCGGCAACGGTACCGTGTAGCGCGATGCCCGAACGGATTGCGATTTCGTATCCTACTATCAGGTCGGCGAGCATGTCGGCACCCGAGCGAGGCTTGGCATTCTCTGGCATTCTGGATTCTAAGAATGCCAGTAGCCCCGCCAACACACCGCAGCCGGCATGCCCCTTTGTCAGCGGATGCCCATCATGGGCATCGAAGCTATCGATCGTCATGGCATTCGCGAGCGCAGCGCCGGCGATGCTCGCCGAGCGACCGTCGAAGAAGAGACGACTGCCTTGCTGCGGCGCGGCGAAAAGTTGGAGCGCCGTCTCGCGCATGATCCGGCTTGCGTCGAGCTTCGATCCGGCTGCGGCGACGCCGATCAGATCGAGCAAGAAGCGCTTCGCATGCCGTTTGACATCTGACGGGATGGTGTCGGGTTCAACTCCGTGAATGAATTCGACCGCGTCCATGTAAATGCTCCTCGCTCCCTTGGCAGCGTCGGAATTACGCCCTGAGCCTCGCGCCCTCGGCATCGAACGGTGGCTTTTCCAGAATGACCGCGTCGTGCGGCCGGCCGAGGATCGCGACGCTCACCTTGGCGCCTGCCTTGGCGGTCCCGGCCTTGATGTAGCAGAGCGCCAGCGACATATTGACGGAATAGCCGAAGGCACCCGAGGAGACCTGGCCGACTGGCGTGCCGTCGGGCAAGAAAATCGGCTCGCCGCCGGTGGCATCAGCATCTAGGGCATCGATCGACAGAATCGCCAGCTTGTGGCGCGGCGTCTCCGAGGCGATCTTCTGATAGGCGTCCTTATTGAGGAAGTCGCCCTTGTCCAGCTTGATCAGGCGGTCGAGGCCGCTTTCCTGCGGCCAGTATTCCGGCGAATATTCACGGCTCCAGCTACCGTAACCCTTCTCAATGCGAAGTGACATCAACGCACGCGAGCCGACCGGTCCGGCGCAGAGGTCCGCGCCGGCATTGAGCAGCGCGTTATAGACATTGACCTGGTCGGCTGCCTTGCAGTGCAGCTCCCAGCCGAGGTCGCCGGTGAAGGACACGCGCAAGGCCACGACATCTACCCCGCCGACGACCATGCGCCGGGAGCGCATGAAGGGGAAGGCGGTGTTCGACAGGTTTTCGTTGGTAAGGCGAGACAGCAGTTCACGCGAATTCGGACCGGCAACATTGAAGCCGCCCAGTTCCTCGGTGCGCGACCGGAAGGTCGTGCCTTCCGGTAACGGCACCGACTTGAAGAAACGTTGATGGAAACGCTCGGCCATACCCGAGCCGACCACCATAAATTCATCGTCCGCCAGCCTGGTGACGGTGAAGTCGCCGGCAATGCCGCCGCGCTTGCCGATCAGCGGCGTCAGGCAGGAATTGCCGACCTTGGTCGGCATGCGGTTGGCGAAAATCGCGTTCAACCAGGCTTCCGCGTCCGGACCCTTCACTTCGTATTTGGCGAAATTGGAGATGTCGATGATGCCGGCATGCTCGCGCAACATGCGGGCTTCGCGGCCGACCGGCCCCCACCAGTTCTGGCGCGTGAAACCGATCGTTTCCTCGCGCGGTTCGCCTTCGGCCGCGAACCACAACGGATGCTCCCAGCCGAAATTGAGGCCGAAGACGGCGCCCATCTCTTTCTGCATTTCATAGACGGGCCGCGTCCGCACCGGGCGGCCGGCGGCGCGCTCCTCGTTCGGAAAATGGATCTTGAAACGGTGGCTGTACTGGTCGTGCACGCGCGCCTTGGTGAAGGCCTTGCCGGCCCAGTGGCCGAAGCGCGCCATATCCCAGCCGAACATGTCGAGCGTCGGCTCGCCCTCGATCATCCACTCGGCGGCAAGCTTGCCCATGCCGCCCGATTGCGAGAAGCCCGGGATGATGCCGTTGCAGCAGAAATAGTTGCTGAGCTCCGGCACCGGGCCGAACAGCACGGCGCTGTCCGGCGACCAGATCATCGGACCGTTGATCACCTTCTTCACGCCCGCGGCCGCGATCACCGGAACGCGCTGGATGGCGCGCATCATGTTTTCCTCGATGCGGTCGAGATCGTCGGGAAACAGCTCATGGCCGAAATCCATCGGCGTGCCGTCCTCGGCCCAGAATTTCATGTTGCGCTCGTAAGCGCCGATCAGCAGCCCCAGGCCTTCCTGGCGCAGATAATATTCGCCGTCGCGGTCGGCAACCGACGGCAGGCGCCGGCCCATGGAGGCGATTTCCGGAATGGTCTCGGTAACGAAATACTGATGCTCGGTCGGGATTAAAGGCAGCTGCAGGCCGGCCATGGCGGCGACCTCCCTGCCCCACAGGCCGGCGGCGTTGACCACCCATCGCGTGCGGATGTCGCCCCTCGGCGTGCGCACGATCCAGCTGCCGTCCGGCTGCGCCTCCGTCGCCGTGACCGGCATGAAGCGATGGATCTCGGCGCCGCGCTGGCGCGCGCCAGCGGCATAGGCAGCGGTCACGCCCGACGGGTCGACATTGCCGCCCTCCGGCTCGTACATGATGCAGCGTATGCCGTCGAAATCGACCAGCGGATGCAGCCGTTCCGCCTCGTCGCGTCCGACTTCGTAAAAATTCATCTTGTAGCGTCGCGCCTTGGCTTCCTGCAGCCGCAGCTGATGCTCGCGCGCTTCGGTCTGGGCAAGATACAGCGAACCCGGCTGGAAGATGCCGCAGCCCTGGCTGGTCTCCGCCTCCAGCTCCTTGTAGAGTGCCATCGTGTAGTGCTGCAGCCGGCTGATGTTGGTGGAATCATGCAGGCCATGGATATTGGCCGCCGCGTGCCAGGTCGAACCGGAGGTCAGCTCGCTGCGCTCCAGCAGGACGACATCCGTCCAGCCGAATTTGGCAAGATGATAAAGGATCGAGCAGCCGATCAGACCGCCGCCGATGACAACGGCTTGTGCATGAGTACGCACTACGTGAGCCCCTAGATGATGACCGCATCCAACTCAGCGGACGCTCATCCAAATCAGCTTAAAGAAATCGCAAAAGTTCGGGAAGCACCGGCGCGCATAGCTTGACCCTCCCATGACCAAATAAAACAAGGTCATTGACTCCTCAAAAATCGACGATGGGGTCTATCTGGCTCGTCGGAAGCACTGCAGGCATGAAGGTTTGGGCTTCCGAGAGTATCCACTCCCGCACCCTCTTGACCACAGCGCCCTTGGATGTCTGGCCCTCGGATAAATAGTAGTTCCAGGGGCTCGCGACCTGCGTCTCGAATGGCTCGACCAGCAGTCCGCGCTCCATATAGGTACGTGCGAGAGAAAGCGTAGTGACCACGCAGCCCGCCCCGTTGGCTGCGAGTTCGAGTGCTATGTTGGTGGAATTGGTAGACAGCCGCTTGTCGTTCGCGGCGGCATCGATGCGTAGTGCTGCCGCCATGCGCTGCCACTGCTCCTGACGCCCATGGACCGAAATCCAATTGGCCTCCAGCACGTGCTGTGGCACCTTAAAGCCATCCGGCCCCTCGAGGAAATGTGGCGCGCAGAGTAGTACAAGCCGGTCTTTCCAAAGCTGCAGCGCACCCTCCGGTCGATTGTCATAGCGCCTAATCGTAATGATGAAATCTGCGACCTGCTCGGCACGCTCCTCCCAGATCGTGCCATGCAGCAGGACCTCGATTTCCGGGTTTTGCTTGCTGAAGCTGGCTATGCACCGTGCAAGCCAGTTCTCAGCAAGGCTGGTGGGGCATGAGATGACCACCGTTTTGTTGCGAACAGCAGCGAGCACTGATTCCGTTGCGAAATCGATCTGGCTAAGCCCCTGGCGCAGGGTTGGCAGAAAAGCCTCGCCGATTTCTGTCAGTTCGAGGCTGCGCGGATAGCGAAGGAAGAGTTGGCGTCCGAGATATTGCTCGAGCGCGCGCACGTGGTTGCTGATTGCGGCCTGCGTATAGCCGAGTTCGTTTGCAGCTTCGGTGAAACTCAGATGCCGTGCGGCGCATTCGAAGGATCGTATATAGTTGAGCGGCGGAGGTGGCTTCATGTTGTCCCCTTCTCGGCACACATTAGTTCCTTGCCCACATTGGCCGCAATAGGTTCCCACGCAATGACATTGTTTTTCTTGCTCATTGGCGGCGTTCTTATCGTGTGAAGAGCGCGTTCACTTTGGTCATAGTTTACTGATGCATAGCGCGAAGGAATGTTGGTGGCAGATGTTGACGCCACTGCGCGGAATTTCACGGTTAGCCATTCTGAGCCGCCCATCCTTCCTGTCAATTGGACACTGTCGGCTTCGTGTATTGGAAAGGAAAGGGAAATTCGGCAATGAACCAGGACAGGCGCAGCGGCGGACGACGGTCAAAGGTCGCGCGGGGCAGTGGGGGTGTTGCGCAATTGCCCTGGCAGAGCGTCAGGAATCCCTACCCACCGATGCAGCTCCTCGACGAGGAGCGGATGCAGAGGCTCCACGACGCCTCGATGCGCATCCTGTCGGAACTCGGCATCCGTGTCATGAGCGAGCGGGTGATGGACCTGTTCGCTACCGCCGGTGCCATCGTCGATCGCGAGGATAAGATCATCCGCGTCGACGAAAGCCTGGTGTGCGAGGCGCTGCGGGCGGTGCCGTCATCCTTCACGCTGACCAGCCGCAATCCCGAAAAACAGGTGCATCTCGGCGGCAATTCGCTGGTCTTCGGACTGGTCGCAGGTCCGCCCAATGTCCATGACCGCATCAACGGCCGCCGTCAGGGCAATCTGCCCGACTACCAGAACTTCATCCGGTTGGCACACCATTTCAACGCCATCCACATCATCGGCAACCAGGTGGTGGCGCCGATGGAGCTGCCCGCCAATGCGCGCCATCTCGACACCTATCATGCCAATCTGACGCTGAGCGATCTCTCCTTCCACTGCACCGCGATTGGCCGCGCCCGTGCGATGGACGGCATCAACATGATGGCGATCGCGCGCGGCATCTCCGTCGAGGAAATGCGCGCCTCGCCGGGTGTCACGACCATCATTTCGGTCAACTCGCCGCGCCTGTTCGACGACGCGATGGCGGAAGGCCTGATCGCCATGGCCGAGCACGGCCAGCCAGTGACGGTGACGCCCTTCACGCTGATGGGCGCGATGACGCCGGTCACGCTTGCCGCCGCCCTTTGCCAGCAGAACGCCGAAGCGCTGTTCGGCGTGGTGCTGACGCAGCTCGTCAATCCCGGCACGCCGGTGATGCCAAGGCCAACATCATCGCCGGGCAGTTGGCACGGCGCTACAATCTACCCTACCGCACCTCCAATGCGAATGCCTCCAATATAGTCGACCTGCAGGCCGCCTACGAAACCGAAATGGCGACCTGGAGCGCGGTGCTCGGCGGCGCCAATCTGATCTATCACGCGGCGGGCTGGCTGGAGGGCGGGCTGACGGCGTCCTACGAAAAGCTCGTGCTCGATGTCGAGATCTTGCAGAACATGATGGAGTTCCTGCGGCCGCTGCCATTCCAGGAGGATGACCTTGGCTTCGACGCGATCAAATCGGTGCCGGCCGGCGGCCATTTCTTCGGCGCCGAGCACACCATGTCGCGCTACACGACCGCCTTTTACCAACCGATGCTTTCCAACTGGCAAAATCACGGCGCCTGGGAGGAAGCCGGCGGCAAGGATGCGCTCGAACGGCCACCGATCTCTGGCAGCAGGCCCTGCACGATTACGAGGAGCCGGTGATGGACGTTGCGGTGCGCGAGGAGCTTGATACGTACATCGCACACCGGAAGGAAGAAATCGGATCCGGCGAGCCCTGACAGTTTCGGGATTGGGCACCGAGGTTGTCGGTGCTCTCCCGCCTTTAGATGTCCCGTCAAGTTCCGATAGCGAACAAGCACCAGATCAATGCGGTTGTGGCGGAAGCCCTAATCATGGCGTCGAGAGCGCCGCTAGAACCCTGGTCGGTGCTCCATAAATGGGGGCCGACCTCCTTTGAATCGAACAATTGAAACAACACGACATGGCTGATGATCAGATCATCCTTTCCGAGCTTTCCGACGACGAGCTTTTTGTCAGAGATTCTTTTTGGTCACTTGTGCAGGGTGATTTTGCGTCCTTTGATCTTGTGATGGGTCTCATCAGCGAACAACTCGGGAAAGAAACCGCGTTAGCTGTATGTCGGCACACGACTGCTTGGCATTGGCGCTCAGCATCCGACAGACAATGGGCCATCAACGCAAACCAGACCGGTGTTAGCAAGCCGATCGCTGAAGTCATTCGGATGATGGAGGAGCATATCTAGGATCCCCTGCCCTCCGAGATATCGCGAATGCGTCGGCCGATCCGAACGCCAGGTCGAACTACTGTTCCGCCAAGCGGTCTTTTTATCACCAATGCGCTATTATCTGCATCTCAGCTTGGCACGTGCCAAAGCGTTTGATCGAAAAGACGGAACTGCCGATAGTCGAGATCGCAATCGCCTGTGGTTTTGCATCTGCCTCGCATTTTTCAAAGTGTTTCCGTAATGCGTTTGGGACAAACCCAAGCGGTTGTCGGAACTGAACATGCTTCGATCAACGCGGAACCTCGTGACCCTAGCTCGATAAATTACTTTAGGTCCGGTGGGCAGCATTTGGCCTGACAATGCGCGGGTCGGCCGTATCGTACAGCAGCTCGGCAACGACGCGGGGGGCTTGGCCTTGATGATCCATTGAACATCAGATATGCCTCGGTCACTTTGAACGTGCATCCTCCACAACATCGCGAGCTGTTTTTATTTCTGCGGATGAGGGGCGAGGCCATTGCCCCGCGCAAGATGGCGAGTGCGGGGAACTGACACCGCAGCGAAAGGGCCCATTACATGGGATAATCGCGGGAGCGGTGCCCCTATTGTGTGCTGAAATCCGGCTAACTGTTGCGGCGAGTTCCTGCTATTCTAGGTGATGCGCGCGATATCCGGTTTACTTACACCCGACCGGGACCACTCTCGTGTTCCCGTCTCCTGCCAGGCACCCTCTTCGGGCCGATGGCGTAATCGGCCCCACTTCCCTAACTAACCGCCTGTGAACACCATTCTACCCACCGTCCAAGATTGGAGGTCGGCAAGGACTCTCGAAACAAGGCCGGACGGGAAACCCTTCTACCAACCTTCTCGCCTAGCCCGGACTCCCAGCCCAAGTACCCCACAGGCAAAAAAGCTCGTGCTCCGCGAGCTGGTAAGCGTAGTGTCGTCGTAGGGTAAAACCACCAACACCGACACTCGGCCTCGGCCCAATGTGTCCCTAGCCGTCGCAACGGCGACATAATCCACGCCAATTGTCAATGAAATTCATATTAACGTTTCTCTATAAATGCATACACTTTCATGACACTTTAGCAAATTGACCTTAACATAACATAACTTGATACTCATCTGAGGATGGAGTAGAGATTTGATGGTCCCCCACCTCGAAAGAGCCGTAAGCTGTAGCTTGTGTTCCAGTAAACATAGAGCAAACGCAAAATTGACTGTGGAGAAGAGATTATGGACAGCGGACGAATGATTGCCTCGGAGCTTCGAAGGTACGCAATCGGAGTTTCCGTTCAGTTTTCTTTGGTCCCCTCAAGAGAGCGTGTTTCCTGGGTGGCGCGAGGAAACTCGTCGTGGGAGCTAGGAAAACCTCTAATCCTCTCTAGGAGCAGCCCGCGGCTCGAGCGACAACTCGCGGACCGAGATTAATTCGTATCGGTGACCCCGTTGTCCCTGCTTCTTGCTCCGCCGCGGCTCGGCCTATCGTCTGATACTAAGAACCGACCCTGCGTCAAGGCGACGCCCGCGGGCCAGACCGCGCGCACAAAGTGGCACACCAAAACTCGGCGGCCACACTCGAGCGGCATAGTCACGGCAGCGGATTGGAGTGCAGCGTGACCGAAGACTGCAAGGGGAGTTTTCAATGATGAAGATCGGTGTTTTGAAGGAAATCAAAGAAGACGAGCGGCGTGTCGCACTCCAGCCGATCCAGGCGCAAGCTCTTTCGCGCCTCGGTCACGACATCTATGTCGAAATCGGTGCCGGGGAAGGGGCTGGATTCTCGGATGCGGATTATCTGGCATGCGGAGGAAAGGTTGCGGCGAAAGATGAGGTCTTGGCCCGGGCGCGGCTCCTCCTCAAGGTGAAGGCACCGCTGCGCTCAGAATATTCTGACTATGCTCCGCATCACATCCTCTTCACGTATCTGCATTTTGATGAGAACATTGATCCTCGGGATATCTCTGAACTCATCAGTAGAGGGTTTCTCGGGATTGCTTACGAGTGGGTGGGAAAAGGTGGCCAGTATCCATTGCTTGAGCCTATGAGCCGACTGACAGGTTATCTCTTCGCCCAGCGGGCGTTGGAGTTGTGCTCAAAGGAAAAAGGAGTGTTCTGCCCGCGAAATGAGAACCTTCTCCCCGGAGGGCAGGCCCTGATCATCGGATGCGGCAATATCGGTCTGTCCGCATTCAAATACTTGTCGGACCTCGGGGTTGCCTTGACCGTTGTCGCTCGAGGCCAGGAGGATTTCAATTGCAAAGCCAACGCGCGCTTCGAAACCGTGGGCGTCGACTACATCGGCGCAACCGGCACGAAACTGATCGTCATGAATAACAAGGATCCTTCACGCACTCAGGGCACCATTGCGGCGGCACTGCAGGAGATGGACATCGTCCTCAATTGTGCGGTGCGTCGCTCCGATCTTCCGAAGCGGAGAATGGAGTACCTGATCGACAGAGGCATGGTTAAAGCCATGCAGAGAGGCAGCATTTTGTGCGACTGTACTGCGTGTGATCGCGATTTGGTCGAAACCTGTATTTCTTCTGCTTCGCTCTACCACTCGTATTTCGAAGAGAACGTCGTGCATTACAACTGCGATCATATTCCGTCAATGGTGGCTAACACCGCGACCCGGCTGCTCACAGCGGGAACTTTCCCTTACATTCGATACATCGCCAGTCTCGAATCCTTGCAGGCCATCACTGAACATGAAAGCCTGCGTAACGGAGTCTGTTGCTACGGTGGTCACCTGACTCACGCGCTGTCGGCGGAGAAGAAAGGCTTGCCGTATCGGCCTCTGAGCAATGTTGTTGAAGCGATGTCCGGCCATGTAGGCGTTAAGAATATTCAAAATGGGCAACAATATACGGTATGACAATGAGTGCGTATTCGGCCCCCGCATTCCGCGCAAAAGGGGCTCTGGTATGGGGTGGTGAAGGGCACACGGTGAGCGCCGCTAATACGGGCGGAGCTGGTCGGGGTTGCACAGCCTGATTGGGCGCGGATGATTGGCTTTTGGAGTTCAGCTTTGAGAGCGGATTTGATGCGCCTGGATTGGCTTCTGACGATCTCGCAATGACGTGTCTGCCGACCAACGGTACGCACAATGCAGGGGAGGCATCTTGTGAACGGAGAAGGCCCGCGCTTTGAGGGCGTGATACGGGACAGTCATTCGGGAATCATATTTTTTGACGATGCTGGCGACCCAACATATCTGCAGCGTCGTCTTCGGTGAAAGGCTCGTCAACCAGTGACGAAAACGGCCTCGCGCACAGAATTCCTGGCAATCCCAGGCGCTGATGCACACCCGGACTCTATCACAGTTCACATGAGGCGATCCGCGGTTACGTGTTCTGCTCGTTCCTGACTCTGCTGCGCATTTCGCAAAAGCCGGACAACGTCCACAATGCCCACCGCATCGTGGTCCATGGCGACACATGTGAAAGAAAAAAGCCGCGCCCCTGTTGACCGGCATACCAGGCTTCAGCACGGTCCTCGGTCGGCCGGCATAGAGGAGCCGCACCGATGGAAATCCCATAGCACAATAACCATTGCCGGGATGAGCGCCGCGGCGATGCAGAAGACGATGCCGTCCTTGTTCTCCTTGACCATGCCGCCCCAGTCGGCGTCCGGCGGCTGCACGCCAAGGCCGAGGAAGGACAAGGTCGACAGGAACAGCACGGCATAGATGAAGCGCAGGCCGAGTTCCGAGACCAGCGGCGACAGCGCGTTGGGCAGGATCTCGCGGAAGATGATCCAGGCGCTGCCTTCGCCGCGCAGCTTGGCGGCTTCGACATAGTCCATGACGTTGATGTCGACGGCGACCGCGCGCGACAGGCGGTAGACCCGGGTCGAATCGAGAATGCCCATCACCAGGATCAGCGTCACCAGGTTCGTCGGCAGCACCGAAAGCACGACCAGGCCCACGATCAGCGTCGGGATCGACATCAGGAGATCGATGAGGCGCGACAGGATGGTGTCGAACCAGCCGCCGAACACCGCCGCCGAGAAACCGAGAATGGCGCCGAGCGAGAAGGACAGCGCCGTAGCAAGCACGGCGATGAACAGCGTGATGCGGGCGCCGTAGATCATGCGTGACAGCAGATCGCGGCCGAGATTGTCGGTGCCCAGAAAGTGCGCCGCCGACATCGGTTCCCAGACGTCGCCGACGATCTCGGCATTGTCGTGCGGTGAAATCCACGGTGCGAAGATCGCCGCCAGCACGAACAGCGCGGTCAGCACCAGTCCGATCAAGGCGGGAATGGGGATGCGTCTTATGTCAAGCATGCCCGCCCCTCACTTTGGATGTCTGAGACGCGGATTGGCGATGATCGCCGCTATGTCCGCGATGATGTTGAGGCTGATGTAGACGGCCGCGAAGATCAGGCCGACCGCCTGCACGACAGGCACGTCGCGCTTGGTGACGTGGTCGACCAGATATTGCCCCATGCCGGGATAGACGAAGATCACCTCGACCACGACGACGCCGACGATGAGATAGGCGAGGTTGAGCATGACGACGTTGATGATCGGCGCGATGGCGTTCGGAAAGGCGTGTCTGCGGATGACCGCGAAGGCTGAAAGCCCCTTGAGCTCCGCGGTCTCGACATAGGCCGACTGCATGACGTTGAGGATCGCCGCGCGCGTCATGCGCATCATGTGGGCAAGCACGACCAGCGTCAGTGCGGTCGCCGGCAAGGCGATGGCCTGCATGCGCTCGCCAAAGGGCATGCCGTCATAGACGGTCGAGATGGCGGGGAAGATCTGCCATTTCACGGCGAAGAAATAGACCAGGAGATAGCCGATGAAGAACTCGGGGAAGGAGGTCGAGGCCAGCGCCAGTCCGGAGATCAGCTTGTCCACCCAGCCATTGCGGTAGCGCACCGCGATCAGGCCGAGGATGATCGCCAGCGGCACCGCGACGACCGCCGCCCAGAAGGCGAGGAACAGTGTGTTCCACAGCCGGCCCTTGATCGAGGTCGCGATATCCTGGCCGCTCGACATGGGGGTGCCCAGGTCGCCGGTCAGCCAGTGGCAATACCTGACATACGCCGGGTCGTTCAGCCCGAGCTGCTCACGCAAATTGGCAAGCGACTCCGGTGTCGCCGATTGTCCGAGAATGGCTTGCGCGACGTCGGCGGTCAGAATCTGGGTGCCGGCGAAGATCAGGACCGAAATGGCCAAAAGCAAGATGATGCCCAGCGCAACGCGCTGGGCGATAAGCTTCACGATTGAAGATGACATGAGCGCGGGGCGTGTCTCAGATCTGCAGCCAGCACTTGGAAAGTGCGTAGCCCCCCATCATTTCCTGGTTGCCGTCCTCATACCAGCCGCCAACCTGCGGTCCAGTGGCGTCGATGAAGTCGTTGAACATCGGGACGATGGCGCCGCCTTCGTCACGGACGATTTGGCCCATGTCGGCATAGAGCTTCTTGCGCTTGTCGACATCGAGTTCGCCGCGCGCCTGGAACAGCATCTTGTCGAACTTCTCGTTGAAGAAGCGGGTATCATTCCACTGGGCCTTGGAATAGTACGCAGTGGAATACATCTGGTCCTGAGTTGGACGACCGCCCCAGTAGGACGCAGAAAAGGGTTGCTTGTTCCACACTTCGGACCAGTAGCCGTCGCCGGGTTCGCGTTTGATCTCAAGGGTAATGCCAGCCTTGGCCGCGCTCTGCTGGTAAAGCTGGGCGGCGTCGACGGCACCCGGGAAGGCGACGTCGGAGGTGCGAAGGAGCACCGATCCCGAGTGCCCGGACTTCTTGTAGTGGAAAGCTGCCTTGTCGGGATCGAACGTGCGCTGCTCCATCTCCGTGAAGAGTGGATATGACTTGTTGATCGGCGTGTCGTTGCCGACGGAGCCGTAGCCCTTCAGGATCTTCTGTACGAGCTCCTCGCGGTCGATGGCGTATTTCAGCGCGAGCTGCAGGTCGTTGTTGTCGAAAGGGGCAGTGTTGCAATGGGCGAGGAACAAGTAGTGGCCATGGCCACTAACGTTGCGGATCGTGATCCCTGGGACACGCTTGATAAGTTCCACCACCTTGGGTTCGACCCGGTTGATCATGTGGACCTGGCCGCTCTGCAGCGCAGACATGCGGGCGGTGGTATCGTTAATGACGATGATCTCAATCTGCTCCGCGAAGCCGCGGTCGTTGCGCCAGTAATTGGCGAATTTCTCGCCGCCGAGGCGGACGCCGCCTTCATTGACGGTGACCTTGTAAGGACCGGTGCCGATGCCTTCGGTCGGATTATCCTTGCCGCCATTGGGCTGGATCATTAGGTGGTAGTCGTCCATCAGGAAGGGAAGGTCGGCATTGGCTTCCTTGAGTGTGAAGACCACGTCCTGGCCGTCGACGGCAATCTTGTCGATGCCCTGCATGATGCCGAGCGCGCCAGACTTGGAATTGGCGTCGGAATGGCGCTCCATTGTGGCGAGTACGTCCGTCGGAGTCATTTCCTTGCCGTTATGGAACTGGACACCCTTGCGGATTTTGAAGGTCCAGGTCTTCGCGTCCTTTGACGCGCCCCATTCCTCGGCGAGCGCGGGCTGGAGTTCGCGCTTGGCGCCGATCTGCACGAGCTGCTCGCCCCATTGGCGGCCAAAGAAATAGGCGACCTGGCTCTCGAAGATCGCAGGATCAAGACTGTCGGTGGCCGCCCCACCCTGCATGCCGGCCTTAAGCACGCCGCCCATGACCGGGCCCTTCGGCGCGCGCCGCAGCCGCTAGCATGGTGTTCGCGAAGGCGGCGCCAACACCGATCGCGGCCGCACGACCGAAAAACTCACGCCGAGACAATTTGCCTGTCGCGACGCTTTCACTGAGAAAACGGATTTCTTCATTCATCGTAATTCCCCATCGTGTGGGCCTTCATGGCTGTTGCTTGGGTTTGGCGCACCTTACAATGCCTGTCCAACAACGAATTGATATAGCGTGATGAGAAAATGATATCGGCGCCGAACGGTGTGACAAGCGTTCGGCGGTGGGGCGCTTTGTTTCTAGTTCTGCGATCCATTGCCCTTAAGGACGCGGGTAGAAAGGTCCGAAGAGCTGGCGCTGAATTGTCTTTTGGCCCTGCAGCAAACGACGGAAGCGGTTCCGGATTCCGCTGCGATCTGATTTGGTACATGGCAACGGGGTTACCTGGCTCGCCTAGTGACGTCGACGCGCCGGACCGTCGACTGCATTTGTTAATTCCCGTGATCAGCGGGGTTACGCGACGAAAAACCCTCCACGAAATCCGCCTGCCAAAAGCTCAGCATTGCACAACGCGCCGGGCGCAGAGTCAATTGAGCTTCACGATCATAGGACAACACATCTGCCAAGCGACCCTCGATACCTCATCGGCCTCCAGTGCGACTAAAATCCGCGTCGATTCTATCTCCAACTACCGTCGCGCGACTAATGCCGAATGTCCGAACACTCGAGGCGGCTGCCTGCTAGCCGAGTTTTAGGCCACACTTGGTGGGCAGATGATGTGCCTACGCGCTTGTTCCTCAGGCCGCCTTGATCAATTCAAAATCACCGTCAGCAAACCTGGAGCACTTGAACCTCGTTAAGTCCAAAGATGGTGTTCCGTCGATAATCCATTGACTGACTTGCTTGCCCACGATCGGTCCGAGCGCGAAGCCATGACCGCTAAAACCACAAGCTGCTAAAACGTTCCAATTGCCTGGCAAGCGGTCGATAACTGGTATCAAGTCTGGCGTAAGATCGATCCGCCCAGCCCAGCTTTCTACTAGGACCAAGTCGCTAATATGGGGAAAAAGGGCCCGGAACTCGGCGAAATTTTGCTTCACTTTTCTGAGATTCGTTGCTGGCTCCGGAAGCGGCTTGTATTTCCCAATGCCAGGCAGGAGATCTTTGAAGCTTCTGATCGTATCTTGTCCCAGACCCAAACGTAGAAGGCCTTGGTTCTGTCGAAGTGCAGGAAGGAAGTAACGGAGATTCGTGAACGCTTCGAGGGTTAGATCGTAGTTGGTTCCGGCGTTCCGATAGCCGTTGCCGATGATGAAGGAGCCGTCCGGCCTGGGTCGATAGGCAGTCGTCGGCGCCCACATAGCTATCTCGGTAAAGGGCTTGGTAGTCGAAGTTCGACCTACCGATGATCTGATGATCTGAATTGGAAGATTGTAGCCTAGTTTGGTCAGAAACTTCCTCGAGCCGATCCCGCTAGCTACAACCACTTTGTCACAATACTGCTCACCCCTCTCAGTTCGAATGCCAGACACTCTGCCGTTCACTCTGATAAAGCCAGTGACGGCCTGATCGCTGAAGAGCTCCGCCCCCGCCGCCTGCGCCGCGCGGGCGAATGTGCGCGTCGATGCCTCGGGATCACCGTGTCCGTCATCGGGTGTGTAGAGCGCGCATCGCCAGTTGCCGGAAAGTTCGGGCAGCTTTTGCGTCAGTCTCTTGCTATCCAGGATTTCTGAAGTGAGGTTGTGTTTCTGAGCGTCCAGGTAGCTTGCTTCTACTAAGGCTTCGTCTTCGGTTGTTTCTGCGGGCATGAGGATGCCCGATTTCACGCGTCGCGTTGAATCAAACCCGAATTCTTCCGTGATTTCGTCCCAAAGTAACGAGGCTTCCGCGGCGAGAGGGATTTCCGCTGGGTGTCGTCCTTGTTTGCGGATGAATCCCCAAGCCCGGCTAGATTGTTCCCCGGCAATCGGCCCGCGGTCAAAAACCGCCACACGTATGCCCCGTCGTGCCAAGTAGAAGGCTGTTGAACAGCCGACGATCCCGGCGCCTATTATGGCCACATCGTAGCTTTTGTCGGATGCATTCTTCGCCATTTGAGATCGGAGCCCCTTAGTGTATCTCAGTCGTTGCCCGCGATCAGATCGTCGAGTGTCTGGGAGAAATTCATTGTTCCGGCCGCCGATAGTTTACCCCGATGAAGGTCCAGGCGGCGGCCCCTGGTTGCGAAGTGCTACTCCCAGTTCATCGCAGCGACGCGCATGAAATTGGCACCGAGGATTCCGCTGATGTCCTTGTTGGTGTAGCCTCGAGCTGACAGGGCGGCAGTGATTTTCGGGAAAACTTCGATGTCGACGAAGCCAATGTCCGATCCACTTAATGTGCCGGCGGCCAGTAATCTTTGGCGTCTCGAACCGGGTTTCCAAGGCCTTCGTGATTTCTGCGAAATCGGTTCCGATGCCTACATGTTCGGGCCCGACCAGCTCGCAATAATAGTCAATATTGCGCACAAGAAGATCTAGGTCAGACGTACTGTCGCCTACTTTTGCCAAGAATAGCCGAATTCCAGTAATCCCGATTACGCCGCCCGTGTTTGCGCAAGCAATCGCCTGTTCATCCCAGATATTTCGTGGATGATCGTGTAGTACCCGGCTGTTTGAGTGACTAATGATAATCGGCTTCGATGACGTTTCGGCCATGTCGATCGACATTCTCGCGCCGCAATGCGTCCCATCTATAAGCATGCCAACCCGGTTCATCTCTTTGATCACCGCTCGACCGAAGTGAGTAATTCCGGTGTTTTCACCGTGGCAGCCGCCGCCGCCGGCATTGTCTTTGTTGTAGACAAAGCTGATTTGGCGCACTCCCAATCGGTGGTAGGTTTCGACGAGATCCGTCGTGCCGTTTAGCGCGGACACGCCTTCGATATCCATGGAGACCGCAAGCTTCCCGTCTCGTTTGGCGGCGAGGACGTCTGCGATGCTAGAGACGAGGGTGTACTTGTCAGTGTTCTCGCTCAGGAAGCGGCGATAGCCGGCGATCACCGGAAATGTCTCTTGCCATGGCAACACGTCGTAACCCACGTTGGTGCTGACATATGTGAACCCTGCCTTCCGAATACGTTCGAGCGAGTTGACGTCGATCGGCACCTGCGGGTCCATTCCGCAATGTGCATCCCAAACGATACTGTTTTGAAAGAGTTCATCTACGCTCAGCCGGCTTACATCCATCGAAATCACGCCTTTTGGAAATTCGGATGGCGCAATTTCACGAGCGTTATGAGGCTTGTCCAACAGCGAATTGAGATAGCGTGATGACAAACTGAGATCAGTATTGAAGGGTCGGCAATTGGGCCCATTCGTATCCAGCCGTTTTGCACACCAAAGCATCCGGTGCGCTTTTCAACCGCGGGCTGTCACGAACCTGGAGGATCAATATTGCGGGCGCGGTCTCGCAGCTTCAGGCCCACAGCGGGCGGGTCCCGGGGCATTGCCTAATGCGTGAGCCGAGGCCTTCCGGTAAGCAGATTTCGCTTATGAAATGTGATTAGCTTATCCCGAAAGCGCGAGAAGCACTGCACGTCCTCCTTTGTCTCCTCAAGGAGCTTTGCAGAACAGTTGCTAAGCATCGGTCTTACGCTCAAGCCTCAAAGCGGCCGTACCTAGAGCGCGTCCTGTTTAATCCGGTTCATATCCTGCGGCTTTGAAGTAGCCGGCACATTCGGCTGGGGTGAAGAGGTCGACGACCGCGCCGACCGCGTCCCACAACGCCTTGATGGTTCTCTCGGCCTTTGCTCGCAGCAGCGCCTTGAGTTTGGCGAAGGCGTTCTCAATCGGATTGAAGTCGGGACTGTAAGGCGGCGGGTAGAGCAGGCTCGCGCCTGCGGCCTCGATCGCGTCGCGCACGCCGGCGGCCTTGTGGGCGGGCAGGTTGTCCATGACGACCACCTCGCCCTCCGACAATGTCGGGACCAGCACCTGCTCGACATAGGCCAGGAACACGTTGGCGTTCATGGCGCCGTCGTAGATGAAGGGCGCAGTCATGCCCGTCAGCCGCAGAGCTCCCGGATTCAGCACGCGCCAGCATCCTTTGATGCCAGGCTGCCTTACTGAGATTTGTTTATGACTCCTCACCGGTTACGACGCGAATAAAATTTCGGAGAACTGGAGCCGTATTGTCTTTTCGCCAAGCAGCAAAAATGTGAAATGGTTCCGGATTGTTACGCAATGGCACAGCTGCGACCCGATCTGCGTACATAGCGGCCACGGACCGAGGAATCAAAATTATTCCAATGTTTTCCTCGACAAGCGCCAAAGCGCTGTCGTTGTCTTGCATCATGATGGAGGGTCGCGGCAAGAACCCAGCTTCACGGCAAATGTTGTTTATGCGGCGGGTATAAATCTGCCATGACTCGCTCGACCACAGCAGTACATGCTCATTCTTTAAATCGAACGCAGAGACAGATCTTTTGCGTGCCAGCGGATGACATTTAGCAGATACCATAACCATTTGATCTTCAAACAGATGGAATTGTTCCAGATCACTATCAACTATGGGTCCTACTAGAAAGCCTATGTCAACCTCGCCACTGCTAATGGTGCCCGGAGTGTTTTCAGGTGCCATCTCGGATGTACCTTGACTGCTCAGGCGTAAGTCCACGCCGGGGTAGAGTTTATAAAACCGTGCCAGTACTTTCGGCAAAAAGGTGTGGATCGAGATTTCGTTGTAAGCTATTCTCAACTGTCCAACCTCTCCCCTGATGGCAGTCAACGCTTTGATCGAGATGTCATCCAGATTTCCGACAATCGTCCTGGCGTATTGCAGCAATTTGAAACCTACAGAACTTGGCTTCACCCCACGAGCGCTGCGTTCAAACACAGGCACCCCCAACTCAGCCTCAAGTGTCTGAATTGTCCGACTGACAGCAGATTGCGATGTATTCAGGCGCTCAGCAGCGCGCCGGAAACCCCCTTCGTCGTCTACCGCAACCAACGCGCGAAGTTGCTGAAGGCTTATCCTTGGCGATCTCATCATTGCATCAGACCGTACCAAAAAGTCGTTAGACAAGCATCATCTAGCATCGAAGTGATTATCAATCTACCAGCTTCGCAGTTCACGCGCGACCGAACGACATGCAGGAAAACGAAGCTGCCAAAAGCTACGAGAACCCAATATCTGAGTATATGATGGCTTTCGAATGGGCTGGGACCTGATCGGTTCCTCTAAGATAAAGCCGCGTTTGCGCGACCGCTGTGGCGCCGACGGCGCGTGGCATTGGCTGAAGGCGCTCATGGTCAGTCAACCGTGCGTGTTCGGTCTTAAGGCGACAAGCAGGGTATGGCCTATGGCGCCCGTGTGCCCGATGAGGAGAGTCACAATGCGCTAAACAAGCTGACACAGTTAAGTCGGCCCGCGAATAGAAGTTACGGGGGCAGTGTCGGTATCGCGCGCATATATAAATATTACAATAGGTCAGTTTATGCGCCACCACGCCGACAGGCTGTGCGTTTTGGCGCGACAATCATGGCGCAAAGCGCACGAGCGCTTTACCCTCCAAAATCATGATTCGCCTCGATCCCGCGACCGCCAGCCCCGCCGCGCCGCCGACCGTCCCGGCCTGGGCGCTCGCCGGCGGCGGCGCGCTCAACGATGCGGACGCCGCCTTCCAGGCCGGCGCCGCCCTGGCTTCGCTCGACAGTCTGGCCCGCGCGCAAGTCAGCTGGGCCGGGGCCTGGCGCCAGCGGCTGGCGCTCAATTGCGCCGCTGCCAGCATGCGGCTCGCCGGCCGCGCCGAGGACGCGGCCGCCCTGCGCGACGCCTGGCAGCTTTGCCGGGCCCGCGCCGATCCCGGCCCCCACCGGTGCTATTTTGCGGCTGGCGGCAGTTGGCAGCGCAGCCGCCCGTTGCCGGCGCCGAGCGGCTCGAAAAGATCGTCGAGATGCTCGGACACCATTGGGGCGACGCGGCGTTCGCCGCGCTTTCCACAGAGATCGAAAACCTGGCGGCATCGCAGCGGCCGGCGCCGTTCGCCGCGGCGGCGATCGCCGCTCACGTCGTCGCCATGCGGCCCGATGCCGAGCTCTTGGCCTGGTGGCTCGC
Source organism: Mesorhizobium mediterraneum (assembly GCF_002284565.1). Classification (GTDB taxonomy): domain Bacteria; phylum Pseudomonadota; class Alphaproteobacteria; order Rhizobiales; family Rhizobiaceae; genus Mesorhizobium; species Mesorhizobium mediterraneum. The sequence goes on from NZ_NPKI01000043.1 coordinate 29,292, forward strand.
CGACCTGGTGCTGGCGCAAGGCCTGCGCTGGCCGCGGCCGCTGCCGCTGCTGATGGCTCAGGCCTTTGGTCCGGCTTTTCGCGGCGAGGCCGGCGGCAAGCGCATCCGGCCCGGCGAAAAAAGTTTCGAGCGCGCGGTTTGCCTGGCGCTGGTTGCGGCGGCGGCAGACGCCTGCCGGCTGGCCGCCGAGCTATCGCGTCGTGCCGAAAAACTTCTAGTGGTGGCGCCAAAGCTGCGCGTGAAAGGCGCCGGCGACGTGATTTTTTTGCTTCTCAGTGAAGACGCCGTCTCCGGATCGCTGACGACCAAAACCCTGTCTCGTTTTGCCGCGCGGCGCTTGTTCGAGCGGCTGCAACAACTCGACGCCGTGCGCGAGCTCTCCGGCCGCACCACCTTTCGGCTGTTTGGGCTGTAGCGATGAGCGAAGCCTCCGCCCGCCGCAAGCCGAACGTTCAGCCTGTGCTGCTCGACACGGAACTGGATCACCTGCCGTCAGAACTGCGCTGGCGCGAGTGGATGGGCCGCGTCGAAGCGGTGATCTTCGCCGCCAGCGAACCGGTGACACGCAGTGTCCTCGCGCGGGTGGTGGGGAAGAACTGCAATCTCGAGCTGATCCCCGACGACATCCGCGCTGAGCTCGCCGGGCGCCCCTACGAGTTGGTCGCGGTCGCCGGCGGCTGGCAGCACCGGACCAAGAAAATTTTTGGTGACGCAATCCGCGCCGCCTTCGGCACGGCAGCGGGCGAGGGGGCAAAAGAACTGTCGCAGACGGAGGCGCTTGTCTTGATGTGCATTGCCTATTTCCAGCCGATCACGCGTGGCGAGCTGTCTTCCTTCTTCGGCAAGGAGGTGTCGCGCGATCTGATCGGCGTGCTGCGCGCGCAAGACCTGATCGCCTCGGGGCCGCGTAGCCCGCAGCCGGGGGCGCCCTATACCTATGTGACGACCAAAAATTTTCTGTTGCAGTTCGGGCTCGACACGCTGCGCCAGCTGCCGGACTTCGAGGCGCTCGAAGACGCTGGGCTGCTGTCGAAGGAGAAGCTGCTGGCGGGCGACATCGTGCTTGGGTTTTCTTCTAACCGTCAAAACGTCGACCCAAAGATCGAGTATTGACTGTTCGGTGGCCCGTATTGACGTGAAGGCACTCGGCATCGTGCACCCCCCAGGGACGGTGCACGGAAAGGGGGCGACGCTTAGGCGGGATTGTCCCTAACACGGGAGCGAAGCGAAAGGCGCGGGCAGCAACGGGACAAGACGGCCGCGTTGCCCATGCCTTACCGCCACCCGCGACGGCGAAGATGCATAGGCTCGACAGGATCGGGTGCCTTTCTGCTGCGGAAGCCGGACTTGGACGGCTGCCGTTTCACCAGACGCCTCTTACGGGAGAAATCTTGCAGGGTCGCTGTGTCAAGTGCGGCCACCGTCACAGCGCCGGCAGGCGGCAATATTGCGGTTTTGTCACGTTTGTGGCACCATATGGTGTGCTTTTAATCCACTCATCCACTAGATGGAGTGCGCCACATGCGTGAACCGGGACTTGACGGCCGCCAACCGCGATCAGGACGAACGAATCAGCGAAAAACATGGAAATACCAAGGTCGAGACGCTGCGTCAGACCTACGGCGAGGACTTCGCCCCCGGGGTCCGGGGCGACGCCAAGCTGTCAACACTGCTCAAGCGGGAAGGCGTCTCGTCGTTGAGCCAGCTTCTGAAGAAAAAGTAGCCGAACTGGCCACGGGCGCTGGGCCTCTAGCGGTGGCTTCGGTAATAGGGACGGACATATGAGCTATGAATGAGTGGGACGCAGCATGGCGGACGATGGCTCCAGTGCAAAGAACGACCCGATTATTGCCCCCACCACGGACCCCAAGCGTGAGCTCGGTCGCACCTTCGTCGAGGTTATCGCATCAACAAACCCAATCACGGGCGGCTTGGCGCGGCTCTATCAGGTTACCCATCCTTCCAAATCGACGCGGGATCGCGAAGAGTGGCAACGCGCGATCTCCGAACGCACCAATGAACACGGTAAGCGTCTTGATCGCCATTGGGCGCTGCTTTCACCGCCGGCAGAGACGCTGGCGGGCCTATCGGCCCGACTCGTTGAGTTTTTGGCACGCGCATGTCCAGACGGCCTAGCGGAACATTTCCACGACCTCGATGAAGTGTTGGCCGCCCTGCCGGGAACGACCGCAGACGAACTTCGCGAAGCGGCCGAGGATTTGGTCTCGTTTGAACTTGTCGATAAACGGTCGCTGATCGGCGCCGACAGGCTGCGACCCACTCAACGTTTCTATGAGCAGTTCGATCATCAGGTGATGGTCGAATGGGGTAGCGAGGGAACCCGTCGGGATGCCGCCAAGGTTGCGTCGCTCATACTTGAAACGGGTGAAAGCCAATCACCCGAGCTCCTGGCGCTGACGGGGTGGCCGTTGCGTCGCTTCAATCCCGCTCTTGCCCATTTGAAGAACGAGCATCCCGACTGGGGCTGGCGGGATCAATCCGGTTCCGATTTTCCGAGCTTGGGACTGCTGATCGGCCCGAAGGAAAAAATGGGACTTCGCCGATTCACCGGAGCGGTCGAGCGAGAAGGCAGTACATGAACCAGTGTCTCGGTTCTCGACGCCCTCCCGGCCCTGATCGAGGCTGCATGCGTGAGACTGAGACCGCACGTGGAGTTCTGGACCGAGGCGTGGCGCTCACTGCAAGTTATGGGTCGCATCCTATTGGCGAACTTCGATGCCGCACGATGAGGTACTTTGCGGCTAATGCCCTATGAGGGGATGGATCAAGGACATCAGGGCATACCATCGCGCAATGGCCACCGATGATAAGGACGCGGCCCCGCCATCATTCGACGGTGTTCTCTCCGCGATTGAGAAGTTCCGGAGACCATTAATAGTGCGGTCCGATTGCCTTCATGAACTGACGACTAACCCTCGCAGAAACGACATCGGATCGAGGTCGTATTCTGCCATAACCGCTTCAGCCGACCGGCGACCGAACTGGGCAATAATCTCGTCAACTATCGAATTGTGATAACCGGCAAGCCACTCGAACTTCTCGCGTACGCGGCCGCTCGTCGCGGCCAGCTTGCCGCGGACGAGCTCCGCATGGCGTTCGAGGAAAACGAAATAGCCGGCAGGGTCGTCAAACTCGGACTCGCTTGCCCCAAGATAGTCGATGAAGCGTTTCCCGTCCGCGTCGACCCGCAGCAGACGGTCCACATGTCGCAGCTCCTCCTCGAGGTCGTGATCCTGCTGGCGCAGCCGCGCATCGTCGAGAAAGCTCTGATATGCAGCCTCATCCACGAGGATGCGGGGGTGAACCGCCTCATCGGTCTCGATTTCATAGGCGCGGACCATAGCAGGCCCGAAAACCGGTCCTTTGCCGTCGAGTCCGACATGAGCCTTGCCAACGGCGACGCCGGCGCGGATCACCACCCCGTGCCCAATGCACTCGACTTGAGCATGAAGCAGATCGAGCAATTCGTGGAAGAAGGCGCCATCATTGTACTGGGTATCGAAGACACGGACCCGCACGACCGCGTCCGATACAGAGTCTGCAAAGGCGCGGCTGAGCAGGCGGGGCTCCTTCACTCGGCGGATCGGGAGTTCTTCGACCGGCGCGGTGAACTCTCGCAGTTGCAGCAGCACATCACGAATGTCATAGGCATGCCGCGTTTCAAGGAGGTTGCGGAAGCCCAGCACGTCGATGAAGCTCACAACGGCTCGTAGCCCTCTCCTGGCACGCGAGCGGCGGTCTCCGCTGCGCGCTTTGCATGCGCCCTTTGCTTGCGCGCAGAAGATCGCTCGACCGAACGCAATGCTTCGTCGAGCGTTTCATATTGTTTTCTGGGCACCCCTCAAACTCCCTCATCATCCGCAGCGCCGGTGGCCCGGTATCCTGATGCGTTATTTTGTATCGATGAAGCGCTTTCAATCATCATTCTATATCAGGCGGTTGACACGAGCCGCAGATCATAGATATATGACCCCGATCACAGCAGATTTGTGATCGGGATTCTATATCATGTCCTATCAGAGCGAAAGCCTGATCGCGCAAACTCGCGAGGTCCGCGAGGCCTCCGGCGTTAGTCAGCGTGCGCTCAGCGAGAGGGCCGGGCTCACGCAGAGCCATATCTCGCAAATCGAGAGCGGCAAAATGGAGCCGGGGCTGTCGAGCTTCATCGATATGACCCGAGCGCTCGATCTCGAGCTCATGCTCGTGCCGAAGAGACTAGTGCCGGCGGTGCTGAGCTTAGTCAAGGCCCAAGCAGCGCCAGACATGCATATCCACGCCGGTCAGCCAAACGACAAGCGCTTTGCCCGCGCGGAGCGCTTGGTCAAGAAAATGAAGCACCTCTACGGGAGCTCGGCCGACCTTGATCGCATCGAGGAGACACTGCGATTCCTACGCCGGGTGAGCCTCGGGGATCAGGAGATGCAGCTGGTGCGCGAACTGATTGCCCGCCTCGAGCGCTACCAGGCCAGCGACCAAGCGGCGCCCATCGCCCGAGAGATCGCGCAGAACCTGCAGCGGTTGCGCAATTCCATCGCCCATCGCGCGATCTCTGAGCCGAGGCCGGCCTACTCGCTGGATGGAGACGACGATGCCTGACGTCTCGGTTCTCGAGGTGCGGCTCTACAACGAGCCCATCGGAACTCTGACCCATCTGCAGGGAGATCGGACGATCTTTGCCTTCAACGAAGCCTACGTCGAGAACGCGGATCGGCCCACCCTCAGCCTTTCGTTCATGGACGATCTGGGCGGCCTCATTACCAAAATTCGACCCACCCAGCGAGTGGTGCCGCCATTTTTCTCGAACCTGCTGCCCGAGGGAAGCATGCGGCGCTATCTTGCCGAGCGAGCAGGCGTGAACCAGCAGCGGGAATTCTTCCTACTCTGGGTGTTGGGCCTCGATCTCCCGGGAGCTCTGTCGATCCATCCCGCGGCCGGCGAGGCCCTGCCGCCGGGTGCCGACGATGCCTTGCCGGAGAATGCCAAGCCCAACGCCTTGCGCTTTTCGCTCGCCGGCGTGCAGCTGAAATTCTCCGCGTTCGAGAACGCCGGAAAGGGCGGCGGCCTCACAATTCCCGTCGAGGGCGTCGGGGGCTCCTGGATCGTCAAGCTCCCCTCCCAGCAGTTCGCCGGCGTTCCGGAAAACGAGTTCTCGATGATGACGATCGCCGGTATGATCGGTATGGAGGTGCCCGTCATCAACCTGATCGATCTCAATGCGATCGCCGGTATTCCAGAAGGCATCGGCGAGTTGAAGGGGCAAGCGCTTGCGGCCAGTCGTTTCGACCGCACCTCCGACGGCCCCGTTCACACCGAGGATTTCGCGCAGGTCTTCGGTGTCTTTCCGGACGACAAGTACAAGCGAGCGAGCTACGCAAACATCGCTCGCGTCATCGGCACGGAAGCGGGAGACGCCGGGGCCATCGAGTTTGTCCGGCGGATGGTGTTTAGCGCGTTGATCGGCAATGGCGACATGCACCTCAAGAACTGGTCGCTGATCTATCCGGACCAGCGGTCGGCCGCGCTTTCGCCGGCTTACGACCTGGTGTCGACCATTCCCTATATGAAGGGCGAGGACACGGCTGCGCTCAACTACTCTCGGACAAAGAAGATGGCCGAGCTCAATGCCGATGAACTACGCCACCTGGCGGCCAAGGCGCTCCTGCCCGAAAAGCTCGTCATCGACACCGCCGCCGAAACCGTCCAGCGATTTCGGCTGGCGTGGCAGGCCGAGAAGGGCAACCTTCCCCTCACGCATACCGTCGTGGAGGCGGTCGATGCCCACGCCCCGACCGTGCCGCTCTATAGTGAACTCGCATAGTAGGGAGTGATGGGAGCGTTCGTCAGCACCCAGCACCCGACCATCAATCGAGAGGGCAGGACATGTCGCCTCAGGAGCCATCGCTAGAGTTTGTATGCCCGCGATGTGGGGATACGAGCAGCGAGACCATTGAGGAAGTCCCGAGCTATGACGTCTTGGCGGACCGGGAGTCCGACGCGCAGGGCTATGTCGAACAGACGGTGACTTGCAGTGGCTGCGAGCACCAATTCGCTGTCAGTATCCGAAACACCGGGGCCTGCCTCGTGGCCGAACTCGCGGATCACAAGACGCATGTGAGGGTGATCGATGATCCGACCCACGAGCCTGACGGCCCATGGGAAGCGGAAGCCTACCAGCGCGAGAACCTGCCGGAGGATCCTGCAAAGATCTTCAAATTCGCAACCTACGACATCGGTCACGTCGCAGCCGAGATGGAGGGGCGCGGGCTCGGTGACGCGCTGAACCGCATGCTGCTCGTCCAGTACTTTTCCGCCATCGAAGCATATCTCAGCGATCGTCTCATCAGACTGGTGCTCGACGATCCGAAGGCAATGTCAGCTTTGGTGAAGGGCAACAAGGAGTGGGTTGGGGACAAGATCGAAGTCGTTGAACTCGCGTCCAATCCGAACGCTTTTCGGGATTGGGTACATATGCGGTTGCGCGAGCTGATGTACCATAACTTCGTGAAGATCGATCTGTACTATCGGAGCGCCCTCGGCTCGACCATTTTTCCAGATGAGGCGACCAAGAAAACGCTTATGGCGTTCGTGCCGGTGCGGCACGATTGCGTCCACCGCTACGGCCGCGATCACGACGGCCGAGAGCGATCCATAAGCAAGCCCGACCTTGAAAGGCTGAGCGACACCCTCGAAGGCATGGTCACTCATCTCGAGGCTGCATTCGCTCGGCGCGGGAAAGAGGGCTGAGGCGGGCGCCATGTCTATTCATTCCGTGGTCGTCGACGGGCCGCTGGCCATGCGAATACAACGGCTCAATGCGGCTCGTGAAGGAGCCACGGGGCGCCAGATACTGACCCTCCCCCTTCTTGCCGCACGCCTCGCCGGCGGCTTTATCGGGCCGGCGTCACAGGAGATCTTTCAGCGATCAAGTTCAGCCGCGGGGACGCAGCCGAATTTCGGCTGAGGAATAGTGCGGCCTGTAGCCGCGGGGTGGAGGGGGCGTGATCACGGGCTTGAGAAGATTTGAGAGACCAGTCGTCGTTCAGGTCAGCCGTCACGGCTCGGAGCGCATTGTGCTCGATGTCAATGACGCGGCAACTATCTTGATGCGGGATCTCCGTTCTCAGACCAAGAAACGCAACGCAGCGATGGACGCCTGTCTACAGGTATTGCGTGGTGAGGCTCACCCACCAGCTGCTCGGCGGGCTTTCGTCGCGGCCGCGCTCGAAGCGAAGATTCTACGCATGGATTAGAGCTAAGTGGGCTCAAAAAGGGGATCTGCAAGAGCGGCGGAATGGGATTCAGCTCCTCGCTGTGGCGGAGAACAGCAGTTGTGACGAGCAAATTGGCTCGCGCATCAATACCTGCTCTTCGAGCCAATGCAGCCCGGCTATGAAGGCGCCGGATGTTGCACCGGAATGGGCGAACTCTGGGCGGCATGCCTGGTGCCCTCCTTCTCTCGCTCGAAGCGGAAAATCGGAAGCCTGCCAATTTGCGCGTGGTCGTAGGCGGGGTGCAGCAGAGTGGATCGATGGCCTGTATGAGGCGGCCTGGATTGAACAGGTTCCGCCGGCAGACCGGGCCAACTACTGAACAGAAATGCTCCTCGGCAACATCGCGGAAAAGGGCGCGTCGTAATCTGGAGCACTACCAAACCCCTGTCGCTGACAGCCCTTCCATGGAATCAGATCCCGCCCATGCAGAGGTATTTCATTTCAAGATAATCCTCGAGCCCGTGCCACCTCGCGCCCGATACCAGACTGCTTCACGCCGCCAAAGGGGGCTGCTTCGGAGGACATGCGCCCGGTTTTGATGCCCACCATGCCGTATTCCAAGGCTTCCGCCACACGCCACACGCGCTTGAGGTTGGACGCATAAAAATAGGCGGCCAGCCCGTAGATCGTGTCGTTAGTTTGATAGACGACCTGATCCGCATCATCGAAGCGAATGACCGGAGCCAACGGCCCGAATGTCTCTTCGTGCGCCACTGTCATCTCGCTGGAGACCTGGGTGAGCACCGTCGGCTGGAAGAACGTACCGTCCTTGCCGATGCGTTCGCCTCCGCATTGAACTATACCGCCCTTTGCGACGGCATCGGCGATATGGGATTCGATGTTGGCAAGTGCACGCTTGTCGATCAGTGGTCCGACAGCCACGGCCGGATCGAAGCCGTCCCCTACCGAAAGGCGGCGGACCTTCTCCACGAATTTGTCGACGAATTCATCGTGGACGTTCGACTGGACATAAAGGCGGTTGGCGGAAACGCATGTCTGACCGGCATTGCGGAACTTCGCCTGCATCGCGCCGTCTACGGCCGCATCGATATCGGCATCGTCAAAAACGATGAAAGGGGCGTTGCCGCCAAGCTCGGGGCCGACCTTCTTGATCTGATCCGAGCACTGTCGCATCAGGAGCCGACCGACCTCGGTTGAGCCGGTGAAGCTGATCTTGCGGACCTTCGCGTTTGTGCAAAGTTCACGGCCGACCGCATCGCCATCAGATGCATAAACCAAGTTGACAACACCTTCGGGAAAGCCGGCCTGGTGGGCGAGAGCGAACATCGCTCCCGCCACGAGCGGCGTTTGTTCAGCAGGCTTGAGCACGATCGTGCAGCCCGCCGCCAACGCCGGCGAGATCTTGCGCGCCACCATCGACGCGGGGAAATTCCATGGCGTGATTGTTCCGACGACGCCGATCGGCTGCTTGATCACGATCATGCGCCGGTCCGTCGAGGGCGGGGAGATCGTCTCGCCATAGATGCGATTGGCCTCTTCAGCGTACCATTGCAGATACGCGGCCGCATGTGTTACCTCCGATTTTGCTTCAGCAAGCGGCTTGCCCGTCTCTGCGGTCAGGATAGCTGCGAGATCATCGGTGTGATCGACGATCAGCTGATGCCATAGCCAGAGCATGTCGCTGCGTTCCCGGCGGTCAACGCCGCCCGTGCAGCTTGCGCGATATAGGCTTTGTCGACCGCTGCGCGCGTCTCCTCAGCACCCATATGTGGAAGTTCTGCCAGCAATTCGCCGGTCTATGGGTTGAGGACCCAAACGCGACACCCACGATTGCGCTGGGGCAGGGCGACGTTTTGCTTGGGTGAAAGTGGTAGCGCCACAACATTGCGGCAGTCGAGACGGGCCGCAAGGCTCATGGTCGGCATTCTCGATCTGTGCATCACAAAGCAGTTGTTTCCTGAGCACCTTCTTGGACCCGGCCGGTATCCGGCATTGAGTGCCGGAGGTGAAACCAGACGGCTACAGTCAAGGCGGGGGTCTTCCCGCCTTTGCGTCCGCGCGCCCAAACAACGTTCAGACCGCGCCGTTATTGCGGGCTCTCTTTGCTGGGGCAGCCTGTTCGGCTTGGTGAGGCTTTCGACCCAGGCCGATAGTCTTGGCCAAAGCTGAGCGCGCCGCGGCATAGTTCGGCGCGACCATCGGATAGTCTGCCGGCAGACCCCACTTGGCACGGTATTCGTCGGGCGTAAGGCCGTAGTGGGTAGAGAGATGCCGCTTCAGCGACTTGAATTTCTTTCCGTCCTCCAGGCTTATGATGTAGTCGGGCGTGACTGACTTCCTGATGGGAACCGCAGGTGTGAGCGCTTCAGGCTTGGCAACCAGGCCGCCGATCGTGCCCTTCAACGCGGCATGCACCTGGGCGATCAGGGCCGGAAGCTCGCCCACGGGGACTGGATTGTTCGAAACGTAGGCAGATACGACGGCGGCGGTGAGCTCGATCACGGGATCAGTATTGTTCGCGGTTTCTTCTGTCACGAATGCTCCTGTTCTGATCGCCCCGGCAAAGTTCCTCTTCATTAGTGAAGGCAGCCCCAGAACGCAATGAAAGTTGCGTTAGGTCTGCCCTGATATCGTGTTCTCAAGGCGCGGCCTGAGCCATGCGCACATCGATGGTACATCGCGACCCGCTCAAACCTTGATGGCGGAACGGTCGCTTGGGTCCGGCACGGCGCTTTGGCCAATTTCCAGCAGAATGGTTTGGTTCGGCTTCGAAACAGCGGTCAAGAATTACTTCGGCTCGGCATCTATTATGCCCTCATCCTGCCACTGTGCATAGGCAAGTGCGCAAAGGGGGGATCTTCACCGCTCCTGTACACAAAAAGAGAGGCTCGGCCAAATGAGCAGGATGGCGCGTGCGGACGCGGCTTCAGTTTCGTCGGCGACGTTTGCACCGCTGGAGAACCCCACTTTTCGTGTGATCTGGCTTGCCGCACAGGTCTCCAGCTTGGGCTGGCTGTTTCAGACAGTAGCGGTCAGCTGGGTGATGGCAACCATCTCGAGCTCGGACGTGATGGTCGCGCTTGTGCAGACGTCCACGACGCTGCCCGTATTTATTCTGTCGATCTTTGCCGGCGCCATTGCCGATAATTTCAGCCGCCGCAAAGTGATGGCGCTGGGTTGGTGCGTGATCGCGCTGTCTTCGACAATGCTGACTGCCCTTGTCGGGCTGGGCTTTTACAATCCATGGATGATCCTCGCATTTAGCTCCTTGGCTGGATGCGGCGCCGCCTTCACTGATCCAGCTTGGCATGCCTCCGTCGGCGACGTCCTGCGAAAGCGTGAAGTTCCGGCCGCGGTCACACTTATCTCTGTTGGCTACAATGCCATGCGCAGCATCGGTCCGGCGCTCGGAGGCGTCGTTGTAGCCTCTTTCGGACCGCTGACGGCTTTCTCGGTGGCGACCCTGACCTGCTTTGCCATGCTGTGGGCAATAGCGATTTGTAAATGGAGCGGCCGCTCTTCGCCCCTTCCGCGTGAGCCATTGACCACGGCCATCCATGACGGCGTGCGCTTCACGGCCTTGTCGGGAGAGATCAAGGCGGCAATCGCGCGCGGAACTCTATTTGGACTGACCAGTATCTCGATACTGGCGCTGCTGCCTCTCGTCGCCCGTGATCAACTGGGGGGAGGCCCGATAGCCTATGGTGTCCTGATGGCCGGATTTGGGGTGGGGGCCTTGTGCGCCGGCATCTCCAACAACGTGCTGAGACAGTCGCTATCGCAGGAGCGGCTGACGACACTGGCGTGCATAGCCTGCGCCGCTTGTTGCCTGGCGCTTGCTTTAACACCGTCACTGGTCGTGGCGAGTGTTGCCCTCACCCTCGGCGGCGCGGGCTGGGTCGTCACCTGGACGGGGCTTGACGTAAGCGTGCAGTTGTCGAGCCCACGGTGGGTCGTTGGTCGCTCGCTGTCGATCTACTCTGCCCTGTCATCGGGCGGCATCGCCGCCGGCAGCTGGGTGTGGGGTATGGTGGCTGAGAACTATTCGCTCAGCCTGGCGCTGGAGAGTTCCGCTGGCGCTCTGCTGTTGGTTGCCGCCACCGGGTTCCTGCTCCCAATCCGTCAATGGATAGAGTCTGACCTCGATCCTCTTGCCTTCGAAACGCCAGAGCTCGCCCTGGACTTGAAGTCGAGAAGCGGGCCTATCGTCGTCAAAATCGAGTACTCAATCCCGGAGCCAAATGTCGAAGCTTTTCTGGACCTCATGCGCGAACGCCGCCGGGTGCAAAGCCGCGTCGGTGCCCGGCACTGGAATCTCCAGCGCGATCTGCAGGAGCCGTTGCATTGGACGGAGACATTCCGCACGCCGACCTGGATGGACTTCCTTCGCTTGAACCATCGTCTCACTGGGGCGGACAAAGAGCTGGACCTACGCCTCCTCGAATTGCACGTGGGAGAGATTTTACCTCGCACCAGGCTTTCGATTGAGCGGCCGACCGGGGGAACCCGCAAGCGGGATCAGTCGACGGGGTTGCTTTTCCGACGTTGATCGCATCGGCTTCGGTGGGATGGTGACTGATCATCGATCACCCTTTGGGGCATCGAGCTATTGGCGCACTCGATCATGGTCCGCACAGTGAGCAAATCGGGCGGTTCAGCTTTTGGGGCTTCCAGCAGGCGAGCGATGCCGGCGGTCAGCCGCTGCGGCGAGTTTCGGCGCCATGGTTTTCGGTTCGGGACACGCCGAGCCGGGACAAAACCTCGTCGCGAAGGCCAATGAAATTCGGATCGGAGCGGTCGCGGGAGACTGCGTCGGTGACGGGCAGGATCGTGGCGATCCGCCCGGGGTGGGGATGCATGACGACGATCCGATCTCCAAGGTAGACGGCTTCATCGACGTCGTGCGTGACGAGCACGGCGGTCGTGCCACTCGTTCCGGACGATTCTTTGAAGTTCGTCCTGCAGGCGCAGCCGGGTCAGTGCGTCGAGGGCCCCGAAGGGCTCATCGAGCAGCAGAAAGCGCGGCTTGGTGACAAGCGCCCGGGCGATCGCCACACGCTGCGCCATGCCGCCCGACAATTGGGCAGGATAGGCTTTGGCAAATTGCTCGAGGCCGACCAGATGCAGATGGTCGCGAACGAGTTGGCCCCGCTCAGCCGCGCCCAACCCGCTTTGGCGCAGCGCCGCCGCCACATTGGCCTCGACATTGAGCCAGGGCAAAAGCCTATGCTCCTGAAAACGATCGAGCGGTCGAGACCAGGCCGTTCCACCCTGTGCCCATCGACCTGGATCTCGCCGTCATAGTCGGTGTCGAGGCCGAGAACCAGCCGCAGCAAAGTGGATTTGCCGCACCCCGAAGATCCCACGATGCTGACGAACTCGCCCTCGTTGACTGCAAGATGGACATGCGACAGCGCCTGGACCTGCCGGCCGGCGACCCTGAACCTCTTGCTGACGTCAGCAATCTCCAGAGCGCAGCTTTGGCCACGCCCCCGGTCGAACGTGGCGACAGGGCCGCTCATGGGATCCTCCAGCGCAGAAGGCGATGCTCCAGGGCGCCGGCGACGACATTGAAGACCACGCCGACGCCACCGAGCAAAAGAATGCACAGCAACAGCAGATCCATGTGGAACAGGTGCTGGCCCTCGTTCATGCGCCCGCCGAGACCGGGTGCGATGTTGAGCAGAAGCTCGGCGCCCACCGTAGCGGTCCAGGCGTAAATCAGCGCCGAATGCAGGCCCGTGAAGATTTGTGGCAGCGCACCCGGGATGGCGATGATCCAGGCAAATTCGAACCAGCCGAAGGTCAGGACGTCGGCAAGCTCGCGATAGCTCCGCGGGATGCCTGACACTCCCTGCCAGGTGTTGATCAGGGCCGGCTGAAACGCCGCGAGCGCGATGAAGACGACCTTGCCGGCCTCGCCGCCGCCGAACCACATCGAGATGAGGGGAACCCAGGCGAACAGGGCGATCTGACGGTGTACCAGCAGCACCGGCCCGAGCAGGCGTTCAATGATGCGGGAAAACCCGATCGCCAAACCAAGCGCGATTCCCGCCACACTGCCACAGGCGAACCCAATCAGGTCGCGCTGCAGGCTCGCCAGTAGATTGAAGCCGAGGCCGCCGTCGCCGAACTCCGCAATGCCACGGGCCACCACTGCTTCGAGCGGCGGCACAAAACGCGCGTCGGCAACGCCGGCGTGCGCGAGCAACTCCCAGATCGCCAGCAGCGTAATCGGTAAGGCAAGCGGCCGCAGATATCGGCTGACAAGGCGGAAGGGCGGCGGGGCGATAGGAACGCTGTGCGACAGCCGCTCCAGACCCATAATTGTGATCAGGCTCATCGTGGGGTCTCCGGACGCCAGCGTTGCAGATGGCTTTCGGCAAGCGTGAGCAGGCCATGGATCACCAATCCTATGAGGCCGACGACGATCATGGCCGAAAGAACGAGTTCCAATTGAAAGAGCTGACGGCCATATGCCATCAGGTATCCGAGTCCTTCGAAGGATGCGATGAGCTCTACCGCAACCAGGGCCTGCCAGCCGTTGGCAAGGCCTTCGCGCAGCCCTGTGAAGATCGACGGCACGGCGGAAGGCAGCACGATCATAGTAAGTTTCGACCAGCGGCTGAACGAAAGGACGCGGCCAAGCTCTAGATAGGCTTCCGGGACGTCGCGCACGCCTTGGGAGGTGTTCAGTACGACTGGAATGAAGGCTGACCAGCCGATGACGATGATCTTCAGGCCTTCGTCGATCCCGACTGTCAGGATGATGATCGGCATCCAGCCGAGGGTCGGGACCTGGCTGAGGGCCAGGAACAGCGGATCGACGAAGTCGCGAAGGGTCTTCGACAGGCCAACCGCAGTGCCGAATACCAGGCCCGCCAGCGCGCCCGCAGCAAATCCCTCCGCAACGCGCTCAAGGCTGGTAACCGTGCTGGAAAGCAGCGAGCCGTCCTGGATGGCATCCAACAAAGTGTCGACCACGACCCATGGCGGCGGCAGGATCTGCTCGGGCAATTGGCCGAGCAGAGCTGCCACCGTCCAGGCCGTCAGAAGGCCCAACGGCACCACCAGGCCAAGAACCAGGGTGCCGGCAGCCGGGAGGATGCGGCGCCGATTGGGGGCAACACCGGCGGTGCTGTCCCCATGGCCAGTCTGGGCCGCGCGGTGGCCGGCGCCCATCTTAGTTGCTCGCCGCTTTGGTGTGTTCGACTTCGCCCTCGGTCACTTTCTGGCCTCTCGAGTCGAAGGTGGACCAGTAGTTCTCGAGCTTCAGGTCTACCAGGGCCTGCTTGAGGTACTTGGTCTCGAACCAACTGTCGATGTCGACGTCCTTCTTGATCAGGCCATAGGCTTTGGCGCGCGCCGCCTGATCTTTTGTAGCGCGCCATAATGAAGTCATCGACTACAGGCGACAGGCGGTGCGCCAGGCGCTCGTCTTTGAAATCGGCCTCGAAGCTTTCGACCGGCAGGCCGGCCTTCGACCAGAGCTCGAAGACTGCCTGGCGATTGGCCTCGTCCGAGCCGAAGCGCGCGCCCTTGACGAAGGCACGCACGACCTTGGCGGTGAACTCTGGGTGGGCCTTCTCGAACTCCGCGGTGACGAGGAGCCCGGCGTTGCGCCCGAGGGTCGGGTCGTCGTTCTTGGTCGAGTAGATGATCTTGACCGCGCCACGTTTCGCGAGGTCGAGATATTCCGAGCCGCCGAAGGAAGCCTCGACATTGCCCGAGATGAGCGCGGCCGTGGCGGAATTCGAGTCGAGACTGACGAAGCGGATATCTTTTTCGGCAAGGCCGTGTTTTTCGAGGACGCGGTCGGTGGCGATCTGCAAATTGGTGCCGCGGAACTGCGCCACCTTATGGCCCTTCAGGTCCTCCACCGTCTTGAGCTGTGAATCCGGAGGTACGGCGAGATAAAGCGCATCATGGCTGCCGGCGGAGGCCAGATATTTGGTCTGAAGACCGCGCGAGCGGCCGACGATCGAAGGCAGATCGCCGAGGCCAGCGGCGAAGTCAAGTTGGCCGGCGGCAAGCGACTCGTTGAGAGCCGGGCCGGCTCCGCGGAAGAACGTCCATGTGATCTTTGCGTCGGGCACGTCCTTGAACTCGGCCTCGACAAGCTTCTGCACATTGGCCACGGCGACATAGTCGCCATAGGCATAGGGCCGGTCGTCGATGCCGGTTCCGGGATAGCCGATGCGGATGAGGGTCTCGGCCGACGCGGGAGCGGAGGCGAGAAGGCCGCCGATCAGGGCTGCGATATGCGCGAATTTCATGAGTGAGGATCCTGGCTGGAGGGAAGGGTCAGGCGGCGCGGGTGACGGCGTCGCGAACCAGCTTCTTGCGGTGACGCTGTGGCGGCCGTCGACGCTCACCGGAACGTCGCCGTCGAGAGTGGTGCGGCGCACGACACGGGCGCGGTCGCCATAGTCGTTGACGGCGTAATGCTGGGTGGCACGGTTGTCCCAGATGGCGACGTCGTTTTCTCGCCAGCGCCAGCGCACCGTGTTTTCGATGCGCAGGACATGAGACTGGAGCAGGGCGTAGAGCTGCTCGGAATCGCTCTTGGAATAGCCGACGAAACGCTGCACGAAGGAGCCGAGTATGAGCGAGCGCTCACCGGTTTCCGGATGGACGCGCACCACGGGATGGTCGGTCTCGTAGACGGTGGAAGCAAAGACCTCTTCATAGTGGCGGCGATCGGCTTCGCTGGCATGCGGGCGCTGTGCGGCATAGTCATAGGCATTGCTATGAGTTGCCCACAGCTGTTCGGCGGTCGCCTTGAGCGCCGGTGGCAGGCTGTCGTAGGCGGCCACTGTGTTGGACCAAACCGTATCACCGCCAACCTCGGGAATGGTTACGCCGCGCAGGATCGAGATCTTGGGATAGGCGTCAACGAAGGTAACGTCAGTGTGCCAGGCATCGGCGCGGCCACCGCGCGAGGAGTCAAGTTCAAGAATCGAGGGTGTGCCGTTGCGGACATGCTCGGTTGGATGTGGAACGAGATTGCCGAGGCGCTTGGAAAAACGCTCCTGCTCGGCATCGGTGAGCTGATCCTGGTCGCGGAAGAAGATCACCTTGTGCTGCAGCAGAGCGGCATTGATGGCGGCGATCGTCTCGCCGGAAAGGTCGCCCGAAAGCTTGATGCCGCCGATCTCGGCGCCGATCCGCGCGGCGACCGGTTTGATAGTCAGCGAGGATGCCGTAGGGCGGGTCTGCGTTGATATGGTCATGAGGGACTGCTCCTTGGTTTGGGCCGCCGGCGTGGCTCGGCCCTTTGCCGGTGGTTGAAGGGAGTTGGCTTATTCGGCCGCCTGACCGGCAGGCTCGCGGTGAGGGGCACGATGAGCGGGATGCTTCAATCCGAGGTTCTCGCGAAGGGTAGAGCCTTCATATTCGGTGCGGAAAAGGCCACGTCGGCGCAGCTCGGGGATGACCAGCTCGATGAAATCATCGAGCCCGCCGGGCACGGTCGGCGGCATGATGTTGAAGCCATCGGCGCCGCCTTTGGTGAAGCGCTCTTCGAGTTGGTCCGCAATGGTCTCGGCCGTCCCGACAAGCTGCCAATGGCCGCGCGCCCCGGCAATCGTTTCATAGAGCTGACGGATGGTGAGATTGTCCCGCCGGGCGAGATCGATGATCAATTGCTGGCGGCTCTTGCCGCGCTCGGTTTCGCTCAGGTCCGGCAGCGGCCCGTCGAGCGGATAGGCGGAAAGGTCGACCCCGCCGGAGAGGTTTGACAGGAGCTCCAGCCCGACATCGGGGTGGATCAGCGACTGGATCTTCTCGAACTTTTCGCGCGCCTCGCCTTCCCTTTGCGCCACCACCGGAAAGACGCCCGGCATGATCTTCAAATCATCGGGATGGCGGCCATACTTCTCGAGACGTCCCTTGAGGTCTGCGTAGAAGCTCTGCGCATCCGGGAGTGTCCGCTGGGCGGTGAAGACAACCTCCGCGGTGCGGGCCACCAATTCTTTGCCCGTCTCGGAAGAGCCGGCCTGAACGACTACCGGGTGACCCTGCGGCGAACGCGAGACCGTCAGCGGTCCGCGCACCCGGAAATGGCGTCCGCTGTACCCGAGGATATGCAGTTTCTCCCGGTCGAAGAACAGGCCGCTTTCCTTGTCGCGCAGAAAGGCATCATCCTCCCAGCTGTTCCAAAGGCCGAGCACGACATCAGCGAATTCTTCCGCCCGTGCGTAACGGTCCTGATGCGCGAACTGGCTGATGTTGCCGAAGTTCTGCAATTCGAGCGGATTGGACGAGGTCACGAGGTTCCAGCCGGCCCTCCCGGCGCTGATCTGATCGAGCGAGGCGAATTTGCGGGCCAGATTGAACGGCTCGTTGAACGTGGTGGAGGCTGTTGCCACCAGGCCGATGCGCTCCGTCACCACGGCAAGCGCCGACAGCAGCGTCACAGGCTCGAAGCCGACTGCCCACTCGTCGGTCCGGGAGAGGGACTTGAGATCATCCGTATGGGCCGCGACCCCGTCAGCCAGGAAGATCAGGTCGAATTTCGCACGTTCTGCCGCCTGGGCGAATGCGATGCGCCGGCTGAGGCTTGTCGTCGCGTCCGCGGCGGTGTCCGGGTGGCGCCATGCCGCCACATGGTGGCCAGCAGGATACATAAAGGCGCCTAGCCGCAGCTTGCCAACCTTGCTCACCTTCAGTCTCCTTTTCAGCCACAACAGAAATTCACGATCAGGACGACGTGTTGCCGGGATGCGATCGATCGGGATCTCGGCGGCGGCCAAGGTTGCCGATGCCCCCCATCCGGCCGCGCTCAGGCGGCCAGGCTGACGTTGCCCGTCTCTCCAACCAGCCGGCAGGCCTCGATAACGGCTTGTTCGGTGCGGTTGCGGATCGCTTCGGATACGATGACGCCATCGGCGAAGTCTCGGTCGGAGGCGTAGATGCCTGTCGGGATGGTCAATGCTTCGAAGAAGCCGAAGAGCGGCCGAAGCTGATGTTCCACCACGAGGGAATGACGTTCTCCGCCTCCTGTCGCCACGAGGATGATTGGCTTTCCTTTGAGCGAGGACGGTTCCAGCAGATCGAAGAAATGCTTGAAAAGCCCGGTGTAGCTGCCTTTGAACTTCGGCGAGCCAACCACCAGGACAGCGGCGTTCGACAATTGCTCGATGATGTTTCGGGCCGAAAGGTCAAGGTCGCCAAGCCGCTTAGACTGCGCAAAGGAAGGGCCTAAATCCTGGATGTCGAAAGTAGCTGAGGATGCGCCAATCTTCTTCGCTACTTGTCCGACTATGTGGTCGACAAACCCCCTTGTCTTCGAAGGGCGAGTAAGATTGCGGTAGAGTTAAAAGAGGGAGCAGATTTCAAAAATAGGGGGCCAATCGGATGAAGTTTGCGGAACATAGACTGCATGGGGTCAATCCATGTTGACTGAAAGCATCGGCTGTGCTGCCTGCCGCTCACGACTTGGGGTTGATCACCCCTTCGACCCCTTGGCGCACGCACATGCTCCGCGATTGACAAAGCGTACGAGCAGGTCGGATCTCGATCAGGAGGCCGTTACGCGGAGTGTGCGCGCGCGGACAGCGGCGCGAAGTCATCTCGATCGGGCAAACTGGATGGTCACGACCGGTTATAAGTTGTTCTCGGAACGAGAGTGAACGGGCGGCGACACGCGCTGCTTGTCAGACCCAATCACGGCGTGCCCACGAGAGGCGGATGGAGGGATAGTTGCCAAGCCTGCTCGTGTAAAAGGCAGGCGCTGATTGCGTCTGTGCGCTCAACGGCGGCCGCGGCCATGGCTTGGAAGGCGCAGCAAGACGGACACGTTGAAATCGTGTCGGGGGTGCGCGTCAAAGCCGGGCGATATTCCAACGTCATCACAAGAGCCGGAAGCATGTATATTCGCGACCTGGTAAGCCGCGCGGTGACGGCGTGTCGGAGGTTGAGAAGCTCGACCCGGGGCTCTCTTGCATTTCACCATGACTGCTACCGGATTTCGCCTGCCGAGTGCCGTCTGGCATCGCCAAGGAGTAGATCGAGGCCAGCGGCTTAGAACGTCCTAATTGCCGGAAGAATTAACTTGAGACATTCCAGGCGATAATGCCGGATCCGCCCAGATTGGACTGGCCGCCGAGTAGCCCAGAGCTGGCTCACTCCGGGCGGTTTGACAAGCCGGCCTTCGTGGCTGTAGCACGATCCAAAGCTGAAAGTCGCAAGGCAGAACTGAACAGCCCTTCGGGCTGCGACCCTGACCCAGCTTACACCCAATTCGGCGCCCCATCGCGCATCAGCTTGGTGATGCAATATCTCCGGTTGAGAGCGCGATTACGGAACTTGGTTGTGACGCAGCTGTGCGCAAACGCGCAGCTGTCAGCAGGTGAGCGAAGAAGCATTTGATGGAGGTGAGAAGTCATGCGGCCCGAAAATTCCTCGCCCTTCGCGGCAGCCACACTGATGCCTCTTCAGAACCCGGTCTTTCGTTCGATCTGGACTGCCACGCAGATTTCAAGCCTCGGCTGGCT
The DNA here is from genome assembly GCF_002284565.1 of Mesorhizobium mediterraneum. GTDB lineage: Bacteria > Pseudomonadota > Alphaproteobacteria > Rhizobiales > Rhizobiaceae > Mesorhizobium > Mesorhizobium mediterraneum. Next base: position 49,042 of record NZ_NPKI01000043.1, read on the forward strand.
CGTTCAGAGCGTGGGTATCAGCTGGCTCATGGCGACGACTTCAGCCTCCGACCTGATGGTCGCGCTTGTTCAGGCTGCGTCGACACTGCCGGCCTTCTTCTTGTCTATCCTTGCTGGAGCTATTGCCGACAGTTTGAGCCGTCGCGGGGTGATGCTTGCCGGACATTGTCTGATCGCACTGGCATCCATGACGCTGGCTCTCTCGGTGGGGCTCGGCTTTGCCAATCCATGGCTGATCCTGGGGCTCAGCTTCTTGGCCGGATGCGGTTTCGCCTTGAATGATCCAGCCTGGCATGCCTCCGTCGGGGACATCCTGGAAAAGCGCCATATACCGGCTGCAGTCACGCTGATGTCGGTGGGTTACAACGTTGTTCGTAGCATAGGCCCAGCGCTGGGCGGTGCGATTTTGGCCTTCCTGGGACCTCTCACGGCTTTCGCTTTTGCGGCGCTGAGCGACCTGGTCCCATTGAGCGCTGTCCTGCGCTCGAAATGGCGGGTGCGCTCTTCGCCTCTTCCCCGCGAGCGGATGACAACTGCCATTCATGATGGCATGCGCTTCACAGCAATCTCGTCAGAGATTAGAGTGGCGATTGTGCGTGCAACCCTGTTCGGGCTGTCAAGCATCTCGATCCTTGCTCTGCTCCCGCTTTTGGTCCGCGACCAGCTCGCGGGCGGCCCAATCGTTTACGGCGTCCTCTTGGCCGGCTTCGGCGCCGGCGCCTTTGTCGCGGGTATCAGCAACGGCTATCTGAGGCGCATCGCTTCGCAAGAACTGTTGATCACGCTTGCGTGCATAGGCTGCTCAACGTGCTGCCTTTTGCTTGCTCTCACCTCATCGGTGGCTGTTGCGGCGATCGCGCTCGCCATCGGCGGCGCAGGCTGGGTTGTGACCTGGACCGGAACCGACGTGTGCGTGCAGCTGGCAAGCCCCAGGTGGGTCGTTGGTCGCACTCTATCGATCTACTACGCTTTGACCTATGGCGGCATGGCAGCTGGCAGCTGGATCTGGGGTGCGGTTGCGCAGAACTACTCGATCACCTGGGCCTTGGAAGGCGCTGCAGTGGCGTTGCTGCTTGTCGCAGCAGCGGGAAAGATATTGCCCATTAGACTTTGGGAAGAATCGGATCAGGGCGCTTCCGACTTCACTCCACCGGAACTGGCACTCACTGTCAGGCCGAGGAGTGGTCCGATCGTGGTCAAGGTGGAATATTCGATTCCCGAAGCCAACATCGAGGCTTTCCTGCATTGCATGCGCCAACGGCGGCGCGTCCAGAGCCGTGCCGGTGCGCGCAACTGGACGCTCCAGAGAAACCTTCTGAATCCGACGCTGTGGACCGAGACATTCCGCACGCCCACCTGGACGGATTATCTTCGTCTAAACCATCGGCTGACCGTGGCTGACAGGGAACTGGGCGAGCGCCTTGCCGCTCTGCAGGTCGGTGATTGTCCTCCTCGTCTGACACTTTCGATCGAGCGATCGACAAGCCCGGCGTCCGACAGGCAAGTTCAGCCTGTGCCGTTTGTGTCGCGTCCCTGAGTTCGTCCGAAAGAGCACCACGCTCGGCGGGAAGGAGTGCCGTTTCCCTTTTTTGAGAGTCGCTGAAAAGCCCTTCGCCTAAACCGGATTATTGTGGGTCTTCTGTCGTATTTGCGACGCGCATCGCGAGGTAGGATGGCAGTCGAAAGCTCAGAAGGAACAATGGAGCTAGTCGCCCGGCCAGCTCACATCTGGCTATAAACTCCGCAGCCCAGTTAGTGCCGTTGGGAAGGGTGACCAGCGTTAAGGCGGCACAGACCGCCACGCTCACACAGCCATTCTCCAGAGGGATGATCATCAACGGCCCGGCGGTGAGGAGGGTCAGCCGGCTGAAAGAGGACAATGGCAATGCCGCAATCACAAGACCGACGCTACGATACGGCCGGTTCACGGCTCGCCGGCCAAAAATGGAGGTCCGGCTTCGCAATCGAGGCACCGTCACGTGCTGTTCGCGGCCCCGGCGGCTTTGCAGTCTGCTGTCCCCAGAGCGAAGCCCGGACCAACTGAGCTTTGCGTCTTTTGGATCCCCGGTCGTCAGCACCACGGTTGTCGCGCCGAACTGCACGGGAGCGCCGTCGGTTGGAATCCCAGTCCGACCTGAGGTGCATTTCCTCCGGCTTCGAAGCTGTGACCGTGCCGATAGCTTCGCATCAATCATGCGCGGCTCGCTTTACTCGCGTTTCAGCCGTTTTTGAGGAAGTGACGCCGGTCCGAAAATAGGCGCGATCGGCCTGCGTGCCGTTCACACGATTTTCTCCTCTGGTCCATTTTCGAGCGGCAACAAGCGAGGTTAAAAGCGAAGCTGAACTACCCAGAACACTACTTGGTATCGGATGCCCAGCGACGGGAGCTTGATCTCCTTGTCGGGAAGAGACTGATCGTCATGCCTTCGACCGACGAAAACGCATCCATAGGGTTGCTGGCGCCGCTGAAGAACCCGACATTTCATTCGATCTTTCTGGCTTCGCAGCTTTCGAGCCTGGGCTGGCTGATGCAAACGGTGGCGCTTGGCTGGCTGATGGCCACGGTTTCCAGCTCGGACGTTCTGGTTGCGCTGGTCCAGGCCTCGTCGACTTTGCCGGCGTTCTTTCTGGCAGTGTTCGTTGGCGCCATTGCCGACAACTATAGCCGCCGCATGGTCATGATCGTCGGTCGCAGCCTGATGATGGCAGCCTCCGCCATGCTGACGATCCTGATGGCCTTGGGGGTTACCAATCCGTGGATGATCCTTGCGTTCAGCTTTCTCGACGGCTGCGGCATCGCGCTCAGCGACCCCGCCTGGCGAGCCTCGATCGGCGATATGCTGGAGCGCCGCCAACTGTCGGCCGCGGTCACGCTGCTCAATGTCGGGTTCAACACGGTCCGCAGTGTCGGCCCCGCGCTCGGCGGCATCATCGTGGCTGCTTTCGGGCCACTTGTCACATTCGCGCTCACCACCTTGGGCTTTGTTGCCCCTCTCACTGCCTTGTGGCGCAACAAGTGGACGGTCCAGACCTCATCTCTCCCGCGCGAAGCCTTGATGACCGCCGTGTTCGATGGCCTACGTTTCACGGCCATATCCTCGGAAATCAAAGCGACCATCGTCCGCTGCACCCTGTTTGGGTTTGCAAGCACCTCCACATTGGCGCTGCTGCCGCTGGTTGCCCGCGACATTTTGAAGGGCGGTCCGGTCGGCTACGGTATCATGATGGGTGGCTTCGGCGCCGGCGCACTTGCGGCCGGGCTCATGAACCCGACGCTCAGGCGGACACCGACCCAGGAATGGCTGGTGGTTCTTGCCTGTATCGCGCCATATGTGAGGTTTCCCTTGCGCTCACGTCCTCCCTTGCAGTCACAACGGTCTGCCTTGCCGTTGGCGGCGCAGGCTGGGTAATGGCATGTCCGGACTTGGCGTGAACGTGCAACTGGCAAGCCCGCGCTGGATCGTTGGCCGAACGATCTCGATCTATAGCGCGTTCACCTATGGCGGCATCGCCGCCGGCAGCTGGTTTTGGGGCGTTATCGTCCAAAACTACTCGCTTCCCTCGGCGATTGCTTGGTCGGCTCTGGCAACGCTGGCCGTCGCAGCACTCGGGTTCAAACTGCCGATCAGCAACCGTTCCGCGTCGGAGCTCGAGCCGTCGGGTGGCTTCTGCGCGCCGGCGGTCGCGCTTGATCTGAAACCAACGAGCGGGCCCATCCTTGTCACGACCGAATACGCGATCCTTGAGCAAGACGTAGATCAATTCCTGGAAATCATGCAGAAGCGCCGCTATGCGCAAAGTCGCATCGGTGCTCGGCAATGGACACTCACGCGCGATGTTCAGCAGCCATCACGATAGGTCGAGTCGTATCAGACCCCAACCTGGACGGACTATCATCGCCTTCATCATCGCCTTACGGAAGCGGATGAAGAACTGGGCCAGGCACTCCTGAAACTCACTGCAACGACGAGCCCACCACGAACAAGCATCCTGGTCGAGCGCCCCGCTGGCCCGGTGCGCAAGTCTCATTCGCCAATGGCGTATATATCGCACAAATGAAGGAGGCGGGCTGGAACGAAGAATGTCATCCCGTTGAATTATTCGACGGGGTCATGTCAACACGGGCGGAAGCGCCCTGCGCGCCGCTGGCGTTCTTCCTGTGGCTGGAACGATTTGTGCGGCAAGTGACATGATGGTGGCGACGAACGATACTGCAGCAGTGGAACGGGTCGTTGCGGCCGCTTTGGAGGCGGAGTACCGCCTTTCGGCCGAGGTCCGCACGGTCGTCCGCGGCGTCAACTGGACGCTTGCTGCAGGGCCGGACGGAGCGCCAGTGGCCTATGTTCGCCTGTACCGGCCCGAAGGTCGGCCGAAGGCCGAGATAGCGGCCGAGCTTGCGGTGCTCGATGCCGTAGTGGCCACCGATCGACTGGACGTGGCAAGGGCCGTGGCTAGTCAGAAGGGGCAACTGCTGACGCAGCTGGAGGTGCCGGGGTCCGGCACCCGGCCAATGGCCGTGTTTCAGGTGGCGGCGGGCGAGCCGGTGCGCGCGCGTCCCGATGATCTGCGGGCTGCCGGCGCGGCATTGGCCGACCTGCATGGTCAGACGCAGCTGGCCGCGCTCGCGCCCCAACGCGAGCTGGTGGCCGAGGCGGAGGTTGATCGGACCATCGCCCGGATTGAGGACGGCTTCGCCACTGAGCGCGCTAGGCTGGTGGCCGCGGTGGCCGATTTGCGCGCTCAAGGAATGAACCGGGCGGCGGGACCTGCAGGATTCTGCCACGGCGATTTTCGGCTGGCCAACCTGCACAGGACTATCGATCGAATTGTGATGTTCGACTTTGATGATTGCGGCCTTGGCCCACAGTGGCTCGATCTGGCCACCGTCGGCTGGTGGCTGGAACTGGCAACGGGCGACGGCGCCGCCGAGTTGTGGCGAGCGTTCCTCACTGGTTATGGTCGGGCGAAAGGCGACGCCGAGCTAGACAATTCCCTGCGGTGGCTTGTGGCAGTCCAGCACCTGCGGTCGCTGCGTTTCTTGCAGGACTACTGCCGCTTGGATGCCGAAACCTGGGTTGATGCCCTAGGGAGTGCCGCTGGTATGGTCGAGCGGGCTGCCAGCGGTTCCCTACGCTTCTTGAGGGGCTCGTGATAACCTCTTCGATGCCAGGCCGGCCGACGTGCCGTGGCTGGCCGAGCTGCAGGCTGGGGAGGAATTCAACCGGTGGATTTCCACTCCGCCGCCTGTCGCAGAGCTTCGGACGGAAATCGAGGGGAAGCTGGTGGATATCGCGGCCGGGCGCGGCCACTACATTGTGGCCCGTTGGGCAGGAATGCCCGCGGGCTATGGGGCGGCCTACCTGACCCCATGCCGGCGGCGGGCTCACATCGAGGTAGGAGTGCGCCCTGACCATTTCCACAAGGGGATCGGCACCGCGATCGTGGACGTGCTGATTCAGTACAAGCGGGCGGCATTCTTGGAGCGGCTGCTGGCGGTCGTGGATGCCCGCAACAAGGCCTGCCTGACCCTGCTACGCTCGCGCGGTTTCTTCGAGGCGCAGCCGGCTCCGAGGCCGGGCCTCGTTTCGTTGGTGCAGGACCCTGGAAACTGAAAACTCGGCCCAAGATCGTGCCGCGGTTCAAGTCGCTCCGGGTGTAGATCTGCGATCAGCGAGGTGATCGAAGACTTTGTTCGGCAGATTCGCGGGCTGCCGAATGTGATGAAGGAGTTGACGACCCGCTTCTGCCCTCCGCATGCGAGCCTGCGCACGACGGATCTCGAGTTTTTCGAGAACGGCTCGCATCAGCGCCCAGCCGTTTGCTCGAGTATCGTCATCGTCTGGAACCGCAAAGCGGTGATCCGGCTTTGCCTCGAACGCGGCTTTGCTTGAGTCGACAATCGCATGAGCGACTCCAATGGAACGCCACGCATTAGTTCGCCGGCGATGCACGGGAAAGGCTTAACCGTGTGCGATTGCCAAATGTATGGAATTGCAAACAGCGATATGCGAAATTGCAATTGGCAAACGGTAAGCTCTCATTGGACGCTGCGTCCGCGAACTGCGGGAGCTGGCGCGGTCCTGAAGAGCATAAGGCCATGCGCCGGTGGGGCGGCCGCAAATTCCATAAACAACGCGATCGCCAAGGCAGTGCGCGCCGCCCGAGGAAACTACCGCTTCCGCCGCCAACCCAGGGCAGAGTTGTCCGCACACGACAGAAACCGTCTCAAGCTCAAACCGGCCAACAAAATGTAAGGCGGCATGGCAAGCGAATAGTGACCACAGTTCAATGCCAAAATAGTTAGCCTGGCTCCGGCGTTCTCCAGCCTCTGCATGAAACTCTCCGAGAGCGCCGGCAATACCACTTTGTCTCTCTTGGCCAACACGACGTGAAGATCGAGATCAGGCCTTGCCAGACTTTGTGCGTAGTTCTCTAAGTTAAGTGGACCCCAGGCCCTTCTGAGATCGGTCAGCTCAATCTCAGGCTCAAGGCTATCGCGTATCGATCGCGTCGCGCGGCCCGTCCAGACCATGTCCGCTAGACTCCCCGCCGTCAGGAACAGCGAGGCTTTTGACACGGCCTGGTCGCGCGCAGCAATCAATCCCGCGACCCACGACCCTAAGCTCATACCAAGAACCGAAATCTCTCTATAGCCTTCGCTTTTCAACCAACGTATGAGCTTTCGCCCATCCAATACTGCCTGCCTTATGGACTGGATCGTTCGCCCGAGATTGGGGCTAAGCATATAATCGGCCTGGACGGAGCCAGGACGGCTGCGCTCGAAGTGATACGGCATGGCAATCTCGACAACGGTGATACCACGCCGCGAGAAAAAACTGGCAATCCGACGGTTCCGCGTGCTTGCATTCCAATGGTGAAAGATCACCATCGCCCGATCAAACGACCCGCTTTCTGTGACTTTCGCCCAAACAACATTGTTCGGTTCGATATCAGTCGCAATGTCCGACGGAAATTTTAGCCAGCCATCTTTCCATTCAAAACGCTCATCGCTCTCACTCGGCTCATCGAAAAAGGCTGGATCAGCCACGGCTTGGTCGGCAAGGACACAAAACTCCTCGATGCTTGCAATCTTCCCCGCGCCCGGAAAGGCGCGGTCCGCCTCAAGGATGAAATCCGTTGGTTTCTTCCCTACCTCACCGCGTCGCGCACGCCGCTCATCCCAACGATCAAGCCAGCTATGATACACTGTGATTTTTTCCTAATTCGCTTGCTCGCCATCGACCAAATCCGGGATCAAATAGGCCGTATGTCGCGAGCAGCACTCCAACGGCCAGCAGGATCGAAAAGCCAGCAAATGCATCGATCAGCAAGTAGCCAGCAACGAGTAACGCCACGACCGCCGACATCTTCCACAAGGGAACCTGAACCCGACTTCCGCCGCCTAACCGGATGGTCCCGTACACAAAAACAACACAGGTCGAAATAACGATAAGAAAGCTGCTGTAATGCGTCGGCATCCTATAGGCGATCCCGTCGCCCACGTCGTTGCCGCCATAGAAGGCTGACGACATATCGCCGACCAACCAAGCCACGATATTTTCTCCAGGCGATGTCAGGTAAGCACTCTGGAGCTTCATGACTATGGCGATCAGAACCCCCAAAACAGTACACCGAAAAATTCCGCGCATCACTCTGGGGCTGACTTGGTTGTGCTCGTGTTGATAATCCACTTCCGGCCGATTACTCGCTGCTTCTCCAATTCTCCAAAGATCATGGATCACCGTATAGAGCAAAATGAGACCTACGAAGAACAGATAAAAGCACAGGCACATGTATAGGTAAGCGAGCCCGGTGAATACGATCGCTTCTGGAACCGATATGACCTCAGGGCGCACAATCGCTAACGAGCCCCAATCCGTCGCATAGTTGCCACCACCTTTCATCAGCGGGAGCAAACACACGCCGATCCACTGAAAAAGACCGGCGAACAGCACACAAATCAAAAAAACCGCCCAATATGAATAGGAAGAAGCTTCTACGCTGCGCGCCCAGGCATCGTCGCTTTCCATCTTATTGCCATTCCCCACAAGCTTTGGGCGGCCTTCATCTTTCCAAAAGGTCACTAGCTCGGTCACGAAGGCAAAAAACAGTGGCAAAAATACCATGAAGACGAATGTCCAGTTCGCCGTCCAAAGAAACCCAACCTGCTTGACGACGCCATCCGCCCGGCCATATGTCACGCTGTGAATCCCGGTAATATACGACAAAAACCCAAGAGCGGTGACACCCGCAAACACCGACGCCGGTAAATTCAGGGGAGATCCGTGACTAAAAAACGCCTCCGATTTCCTCGCCAAACCAAAACGCCGCCTCGGCCCCTTGACGTCAGTATCCCGTTTTAGCTCTGCCGGAGACGCTGTGTCGTCATCGAAGGTCGGAGCCAGTGCTGTATCTGGAATCTCCTGTGCAACACTGCTTTCGGCTCTCTTCCATTCTCGTCTCTTGGCCGATAACCGCGATTGCGCCGCACTAAGCTCCATCTGCCATTCGCTGGTTGCCACCGGATCATCGCACCCAAAAACCCTCGCCAGCCAACGGATGTTGGCAGCGCTAATTCCCTTCTCGTTCTCTTGAAACCAAAGCTGCACTGTTCGCAGATCGACTCCAATCCGGTTGGAATCAATTTGTGAAATCGCTTCTGCAAGAAGCTCGGGCGTCCATGGGCCTGCAGGAAATCCATCTTTGCCCAATGGCCGACCCGCACCCGCAGCGGCCAATCGCTTGAATAATTCCTTGAAATCACTCCCGTCTCTCGGCGGCGGGAGAAATAACTTTCCATTCTTAAACAACTACTTGCAGGCTCTGGTTTCGCTTCGTTTCGCTAGTCTTCGTATCCTATCGTGCCTTCGTCCCTGATCAACGTATTTCTCAACTCGATGCAACGGGCGAGGGGCGGGCCGCAAATCACTCAGAGCAGGACAATGGCTGTTGAACTGGCGTGCAGCAACGAAGAAGCGCAGGAGACGGACGCAGTCGTGGATCTGATCGCGGCGCACCGCCGCGCCATTTCAGAGCTGGAGTGCCTCGGGAAACGTTTGATGCACGCCGAAGAGGCCGAGGCGGCACTGATCGGTCCGCGGCTTGACGCAGCGATGAAAAGCGAGACGGTTATTCGACGGCAGGCAGCGATGGCGCCGGTCGCCAATATTTGCGAGCTGAAAATCAAAGCCGCATATTTTAAGCGGCTCATGAACAACGGTTGGTGCGACGTTGATGCGGGCGACCTGCATGAGCTGCTGCGATCTTTCCTCGACTTGCCGGTCTAAGAAAGGAGGGCGGAAATCCAAGACACGAGCGCGTGCCATGCGGCATAGGCCAGCGCCGGCGCCGCAATGATGGCAATGAATACGACCGCCCCGGCTATGGCACCGTCTGTGCGACCCTCGACAGGGTAGTGGTAGCGGTTCGATTGATCCTCGTGGTTCATTGATTGCGCTCCCCTGCCCCCTTCAGCAGAAGTTCGATGGGATGTTGAAACTTTATCGCCCAAAGACCATCAGCTTTCATCTTCGCGTTGAGCTCAGCCACCAGATAATTGGCGCTGACGGCGTTGCCCTTCTGGTCGGTGGCGGCAAACGCGTAACCGGTCGCAATGAGGGCGGTCCCAAGGTCGATCGTATTGCCGCCGAGTTTCGCCCCGCACACGACAAAAGTCGCATTGTCCAGGGCCAAGGCGATAGGCTGACAAGTTACGGCCGCCGTCGAAAAAAGCGCGGCCAGGTGGGCGAGCGAGACGTCGCCGCAATCGAGCTCCTTGCCATTGGCATCCAGGGCGATCGTGCCGCGCAAGCATGATTGCACGCCATAAAGCCGGTAGAGCTTGCCGCGGTCGCGCCACGTATCTCCCGTCAGCAGTTCGACGCTTTTCGACACGAGGAAGGGCGCGGCTGTCGCGTTTGCTGGCGCGGCGCCTGCGGCGCTTACGGCGTGAGCGCACGTGAGTGCGAAGAACGCTGCGAGGCTAGTTCGCTTCATCGGTCTGGAACTGCTTGCCGAGATCGGAGGCATGTTCGAGATCGGGCCGCAGGGACTTGCCGTCCTTGTTGCGGCCGATCGCGGCCATGTCGAAGAAGACCATGGAATCGTCGTCATAAGCGACCGAATAAGGGTCGTTGGCATTGCCAGCCCCGACGAGCGCAAAGCATGAAACCGCGTCCGGAACGCCGGGCTGGCTTTTGAGGACCAGCGTCTTGCACAACACGACGGATGCGCGGGTGTTATAGACAGCGTCGTCGTAGTCCCGCACGGCCTTCGTGCAATCCCACTCCTCAGCCTTGTAGGTGATCTTGGGCTTCGGACAGGCCGCGAGGCCCCGCAGCCTATAGGTGACGCCGTTGATGACGCGTTCGGTCGCGGACTTGATCTCCACCGGCCTGGTTAGCGCTGTTACGTCGCGCTGAAAAAGGCCTCCGCGTGCATCGTAGCGCTCGTAGACGAAGGTCTTTTCGCCAGGTTTGGCGAACTTCTGCAGATACGCGGTCGACGGCTGCTCGAACGGATGCGGCTCGTTCGTGCCCAGATCGGCGGCGCTTAGGATGGTGCCGTGGAGCAACAATGCCGCGAGGAAGAAAAACTGCTTCATCGGAAAAATGGCCTCGATTCTGCTTCTCGTATTGACACTTTACTTTGGCTCCATGTACCCATAGTAAAATGTCAAAATCGGTAGCGCAATGAAAAACCGGATCGCGCTTGCGGTTTCTCTCTCCGCCGTCATGGCGTCATTCGTCGCACATGCGGATAACACGACCTCGACGCGCATCGCGGCGGCGTTTGCTCTGCCGGCCTACCCGGCCGTTTCGACCTTTTCCGATGCTGATCACGGATCGACGATTGGCGGCGGGTGTGCGCCGACGGATCGCAGGCGGGCCGCGGCCTTGGTGCGCCAGGTCGCCGAAGAAGAGGGCTTCGATCCCGATCTGAGCGAGGCGGTTGCCTGGGCAGAAAGCGACATGGGCGGCAAGCAAGGTCCCTCTCGCGCGGGCGCTCTCGGCATCATGCAGCTCATGCCGGCGACAGCGTCGCGTCTTGGTGTGGCCGACAGATGTGACGCCAAAGCCAATATCCGTGCGGGCGTCCGCTATCTGAAAGCGCTTTATAAGGAGTTCCATGATCCGCTGTTGATGTTGGCGGCCTACAATGCAGGCGAGCAGAATGTTTACAAAGCCAACGGCATCCCCGTGAACGACGAGACCACGAAATACGTGGTCAAGGTGCTCAATCGCTGGAAGCTCGGCAAGCTGATCAAGGCTCCCATTCCCAACCCTGTTGACGATTATCACACAGCCGCGACCGGCGGGGGCGATGGCGTCGCCTGGCAAGATGGTCACGTCATGGATTTTGGCAACTGAAAAAGGAGTGAGACGAGGATGGATTACAAAAAGGCGGGCAGGTTCGCCCTGCAGTTTACGGCCGCCGCGGCGATCGGAACGGCGTTGGCGCCGGCGAGCGCATACGCGCAGTCGGCTGCCCCGGTCGAGGGGGTGCTTGAATGGTTTGTCGGTGTCCTGCAAGGCAGCATTGCCCGATCTTTCGGGATCATAGCGGTTTGCTTTCTCGGCTTCCTCGCCATGACCGGCAGACTGGTGTGGATGATGGCGCTTTCGATCATCATCGGTATCGCTCTGGTGTTTGGCGCCGCAGCTCTGGTCGATTCCATCCGGTCCACCGCTGGAGGCGCGTGACCGATGGAGGACGAAGAGGTCTATGTCGAGCCGGTCAGCCTGCCTCTAACGCGCCCGCCGATGAAATGGGGTGTGCGCTACGAGGTGTTCGCGCTCAACGGCATGGCTGCCGTCATCGGATTCATCGCGACCAGCAGCTTCACGCTCGGCCTCGGCCTATTCAGCGCGACCCATCTGATCAGCGCCTATCTGTGCCAGCGCGACCCATACATCTTCCACATAGTCGAACGACGACTGTCGAAACGGGACGCGGTCGCGAACTCGGGCTTTTGGGGCGCGAGGAGCTATTCGCCGTGAGCGTGAACGCCGACCTGAAATTCGCGAAAGCGCGCAAACGGGAAAAGCCTGTCGAGGCGCATGTCCCCTATTTACGCCATGTCGACGACAACCTGGTCGTCACCAAAAGCGGCTTTCTGCTCGGCGTCATTCAGCTCAGCGGCCTGCCCTTCCAGACAATGGATCAGGCAGAGCTCAACAACCGCATGTTCAATCGCAACACGACATTCCGCAACCTCTCCACGTCCCGCTTTGCCGCTTATGCGACCATCATTCGCCGTCATGTGACGCCAGAGATCGAAGGAGATTTCGAAAACCCTTTCGTGGCGGAGCTCGATGCCCGCTACATGGACGAGTTGGGCTCGAAGAACCTGTTCGTCAACGAGGCTTTCCTGACGCTCATCCGCCGCCCGATGGTCGGGCGCGTCGGCTGGGTCGACAAGGCGCTCAACGCGTTCCGCATCAGCACGGCCGGCGAAGAGACTCGTGAAGAGGCCATGGCCGAATTGCACGATGTCCTCAATGGCGTCACCAAGGACTTTTCCGCATATGGCGCGCGGCTCCTGGGCGTTGTGACGCGACGCGACAGCGTGTTCTCCGAACCTGCCGAGTTCATCGCCAAGATCCTTGCCGGCGGCGCGGATGTGGAAATGCCGCTGCCGCGCATGAGCTTGGCGAGCGCCTGTGCGACCCGGCAAATCTTCTTCGGCAAATCCGCTCTGGAGATCAGGGGAGCGCAGACCAGCAAGATTGGCGCCATGGTGTCCATCAAGGAATACCCGCCCTTCACGGCACCCGGGTCGCTTGATGGGCTGTTGCGGCTGCCGCATGAATTCATCCTCACGCAGTCGTTCGCGATTGAGGATCGCGTGACGGCCATGCGCCGCATCAACACCATCTCGAACCAGGTCAGCGGTTCGGATGAGGCCGGAACCACGGTCGAGGATTCAGTGCACGCCGGCGCCGACAAGCTTGCCGGTGGCGAGGTCGTTTTCGGACAACACCACATGACGGTAATGGCGCTCGCGGCCGACGTGCCAAGGCTGAACCGCTCCTTGTCCGACATCACCGCCGAACTGTCGCGCATGTCGGTCGTTCCGGTGCGGGAAACGCTCAACACCGAACTTGCGTTTTGGGCACAGCTGCCCGGCAATTTCAGCTACATTGCGCGCCGCGCCCTGATCTCGTCGCTGAACTTTGCCGGGCTGTTCTCCGGCCACAATTTTCCCTCAGGCCAGCGTGAGGGACTGCACTGGAAGCGGCCGATCGCGCTCCTCGAGACGACCAGCCAGACAGCCTATTATTTCAACTTTCACGTTCACGACGTGGGTCACTTCACCGTTTTCGGACCGACGGGTTCGGGCAAGACGGTCGTGCTGTCATTCCTGATGGCGCAGGCGATGCGGATTTCGCCGCGGCCGCGATGCGTCTACTTCGACTATATGCGCGGCGCCGAGCTTTTCATCCGCGCGCTCGGCGGCCGCTACGAAGTCATGGAGCCGATGCAGGCCACCGGCTTCGCGCCGCTCCAGCTCGAAGACACGGCAGAAAACCGCACGTTTCTCGAGGGGCTGCTGCGCTACATCCTGACCCCAGACGACGGTTCGCTCGACGTGGCCGAAATGCGCGTGATCAACACGGCCGTCGACAAGGTCTACAAGATCCCGCGCCAGCAGCGCACGTTCGAGTTGCTGCCGGAAGTGCTGCGCGGCTCGCTGGCGCCGGGGATGAACGATCTCGCAGCGCGCATTGAACCGTGGCTCGATCCTGGCGACAAGGGCTGGCTTTTCAACAACCCCGTCGATCTCGTCGATTTCTCGAAGCCGGTGGTCGGGTTCGACATGACAAAAATCCTGGCCGACAAAAAATTCCGCTCGGCGGCCCTGCTTTACATCTTCCATCGGCTCGAAGAGATCATCGACGGCACGCCGCTTCTGATGTTCCTCGATGAAGGCTGGAAGCTGCTCGATGACGAGGTGTTTGCCGCCTTCATCAACGAGACGCTCAAAACAATCCGCCGGCGCAATGGTGTCGTCGGCTTTGGCACCCAGACCGCCGAGGATGTGGTGAACTCGTCGATCTCGTCCTCGCTGATCGAGCAGACGAAAACCAACATCTTTTTCCCCAATCCGAAGGCGAGCAAGGATTCCTACATGGCGCGTTTCTCGCTGACGGCGAAGGAGTTCGAGTTCGTGCGCCGTACGCCCAAGGAAACGCGCACGTTCCTGGTCAAGCACGACAGCGATTCCATAGTGGCCAAGCTCGACCTGTCGGCCATGCCCGATCTCATCAAGGTGCTGTCGACCAACGAAGCCAGCATCAAGGAATGCGAACGGCTGCGCGAGATTTACGGACAAGAGCCGGAAGCGTGGCTGCCTTACCTTTGCGGATGGGAGAGCGAGCATGAAGAAGCGGCTTAGCAGCGTGATCGCCGCGGCCGCGATCATGCCTGGGCAGATCACAGCTCTCCCGGCGGTGGCCCAGGTCGCCGTCATCGACGGTTCCAATCTGGATCAGCGCGCGCAGGACGAAGAGCACAGCGAAAAATCGAACGAAACAAAATCCGACGAGAAGGAGAAGAAAAAGAGCCTCGTCTGCACCTATACGAACAAGTACAGGTCGCAAATGTTCAGCCGCTCCCCTGGCGAGGCGCTGAGCCGCGACGCCGAAAACGCAAAGCTCATCCGTTACTATGCGCAAAAATATGGCGTTCCGGAGGGCCTGGCGTTGTCGGTCGCCTACCAGGAATCCCGCTTGGACAGCTGTGCCGGCTCGCACACCGGCGTCAAGGGCGTGATGCAACTGACAAAGGGAACGGGCAGGCAACTCGGCTTCGATCGCGACATCAACGAGCAAAACATCGAGGGTGGCGTCAAATATCTCGGCAAAGGCGTCGCACAATGCGGCGCCAGCAATTACAGCTGCCTGGCGAGCTTCTATAACGGCTCGAATGCCGCCGAACAGGCTGAGTGGGCTTCGGGCGTCGGCCGATGGCACGGCACCTTCGACAATTACGTCTCCAGCGGACAGGCGCCGGCGGCGTCCCCGCCGGCGATCAGCATCGTGACCTCGAGCGGACCGGGCGGCACTGCCCAAAGCGGCGCTCTCGATTCCGTCTCCAAGGCCGCGGCCGGCCTCGACACCAGCTCCGCCCAGGTGACGGCCAATTCCTCGCGGATCGACGCGCTTGCCGGCGGCGTCGGACAGGTGGGCGAATATAAGGACGCCTGGGAACTCAACTCGTCCGCCCGAAGTCTCAATGCCGGTGTGACCGGCCAATATATAAATCAGGCCTCGGACTTCACGGCCCTGCTCGCTCAGTTCCTGTCGTTGAAAAACGTCGGAGCCTCGCAGACCGCGCGGGCCATTGCTGGGACGCCGGATGGCGGGCCAAATCCCTTTTCATGCGACCCGGCCGAGCTGCAACGGCTGCGGCTCGATCGCAGCCAATGGCTGCCTTGTGCCAGCCGGACCCCTGGGAGCGTTTCTCAGGACGCGCAGCCCGTGCAAATCAACGCCGATCCGACCGGCGCGGCGCGTGTGATCGAAGCAATCCAGGAATAGGAGGCTTATGTGAGAAAAATCGCTTTCGCGGCATGTGTAACACTTCTGTCCAGCGCCGCTCATGCGCAGATCGCCGTCATCGACAACGCGAATTTGGACATTGCCCGCCAGAACGCGGACAACACCAATTCGATCATGGGCTCCAACAAGGACATCCTCGAGAAGAGCGATCAGATCCTGCAAGCCCTGACCGGCAGCCGCAACGGCTCTCTCGGCATCGGCCAAATGGGCCTGGGCGGCAACATGTCGATTGCGCGAGCGCCGAGCTTCGGATCGATCCTGAATGGAGGCGCGCTGTCTTTCGGTGGGCTGTCGCCGGAAATCCAGAAGATCGCCGGAGCGGTGATCAACGGCCTGCAGCTGGTCAAACAGCTCCAGCAAATCACCGGCAATGGCAGCAGTGCCGTCAATGCAGCCTATGGCGGCAGCGTCAACGTCGCGTCGCTGTTGAGCGCCCTCACCTCTCAGGCCTCGCAAGGGGTCGCGCAACGCGAACAGTCGTTGCAGTCGGCCAGCGGCCAGATCGGACAGTCCGAGGATGTCAAAGGCTCGGTCGATCAGAACACGCGCATGCAGCTCGAGAACGCGCGAGCGGTCAATGAACTCATCGGCGTCCAGAATGGCGCCGTCGCCGCGCTCAACGAGGAAATGAAGACGCGGCTTTTGCGGCAAAGCCAGGTGCAAAAGCTGATGACGCCGGCGCAAGTCAATCCGTTCGAAAATTTTGGCAAAAGCGGAACTGATCGTTGAGGGCGCGAGCGAAACGCATGCCAGCTTGGTGGCGGCGGGTCGGCGTGGTCGCCGTCGCGCTGGTGAGCTCCATGGTAGGCGGCTGCGCCGGGCCAGGTCGCGAGCTCAAGGCGCCGTGCGCGCCGCTGGCCTATGCCGGCGACGCTAGCTGCGGACCCTTGAAGCCGGTCAACGCGCCGCCCTTCGATCGTGTTGTCGAGGATGGATGAACGGCCTGGCGACAAGCATTCTGGGAGGCATCGACGACGTCGGAAAGGGCTTTGTTTCCAGCGTCTACATGCAGCTCGGCTATGCACTGGGCAATGTCTACGCGCTCATGCTCACCGTTTACATAATTTGGTGGGGTTACTCGATCCTCAGCGGCCGCGAGACGATCTCCCCGATCGAGTCGGCATATCGCCTCGGACGCGCGGTGGTCATTTATCTGCTGCTGAATGGGTGGGGCACGTTCTCCGAGACGATCTACAAGCTGGTGCAGGCCGTGCCGAGCGAGATCGGCAAAATCATCGTCGGGGCCGTCTCGCGCGCCACCGGCAACCAGCTCTCGGATCAAGATGCGATCCCGGCCCTGATCGACAATCTCTACCGCGGTGCCCAGGACGTTGCCAATCAGGTCTACAGCGGCACATTTTACGACATATTCGGCGCGCTGCTTTCCACCATCGTGCTTCTGGCCGCCATCATCTTTTCGGCGCTTGCGATCGCCGCAATCATCGCGGCCAAGATCATGCTGTTCATCACTTTGGCGCTCGCGCCGGTCTGGATTGTGCTTTGGCTCTACCGGTGGTCAACCCGGATGAGCGAAGGCTTCATCTCGCTCACCACCTATCTGATCATCCAGCAAATCCTCATCTACGGCTTCCTGGGCTTTTATTTTTCGCTGGTCAATCTTGCCTTGAACACTGCCACGTCGGGAGGCGCCAGCGTCGACAACAAAATGTCGATGGTCCTGCCGCTCGTCCTGGTCACGATCATCGGCATCTATGTGCTCATGCAAATCCCGGCGATCGCCTCGATCCTGAACGGCGGCGGCTATCTGAGCACAGTCGGCGCATACCGCTCCTATGGGAATGTGCCGGGCAATGTTGCCCGCTATTCCGGCGCGCGGTTTGTCGCAAATCGTTGGCAGCGGCTGAGATCATCCCGCAGCAGCGAGGCCGCTCGATCATCCATTCAGCAGGCGGCGCGCGATAACGCGAGACCCCTGGCATAGACCGCGAGCATCCGCCCTGAGAAGCGCGGCTAATGGCTGGTTTGGGAGCTTTGACAATGAGGCTAAAGTAAAGTGGCAAAAATGCAGGCAAGCATCCCCGCCGAGCCCGGCAGACTCGTTGACGAGCGCTACTATCAGGCCGGCGCGACATGGGAGGACGACACGCACAGGTCTCTGAGACGTTCGCGCACGCTGGCCTGGCTTGTCAGTGGCGTCGCGAGTGTCGTTGCGGGCCTGTCGTTGCTGACGCTCGTGCTCATCCTTCCGCTCAAGCGATTCGAGCCCTATGTGATCGAGGTCGACAAGACGACCGGATATCTCGAAGTTGCGCGCGCGCTGAAACCCGGCGATCTGTCGCAGAACGAAGCGGTCACGGCCGCCAATCTCGTCCGCTATATCCGCGCCCGTGAAACCTATGACGCGCGCGAGATCAAGCAGAACTACGATCTGGCGCAGCTTTATTCGACGGGAACGGCGTCCAGGGATTTGACCTGGCTTTACACGCCGTCCAACGCGCAATCCCTCGACAAGGTCTACGGGCGCAACGTCACCATTTCCGTCGACGTCAAGTCGGTTTCACTGCTCAACAGCACGACGGCGTCGGTGCGGTTTTCGACCACGACGCGTCGCGAGAATTCTTCCACGACCGACAATTGGGTGGCCGTGGTCAAGTTCCGTTACACGACGACGCCGATCAAGAACGAATGGCGCTTCGACAATCCGCTTGGCTTCCAGGTGATCGAATACCGTCGCGATCAGGAGTCGGCGCCAACGGCCGGGAGCGCGCAATGAAGACCCACATTGGCGCCGCTCTCTCCCTGCTGATTTTGCTCGGCTCGACCAGCTACGCTGCCGCGCGCGACAATCGTATCCGCTACGTGCCTTTCGACAACGACAATGTGACGACGGTCAATGCGGCGCTCGGCGTCTCCACCATGATCGAGCTCAGCCCGTCCGAGGTGATCGAAACGGTTTCAGCTGGCGACACGAAGGGCTGGTCGATTGTGCCCAAACGCGGCTCGCGCTTTCTGTTCATCAAGCCGCTCGAACAGGATGCCTGGACGAACGTCAACGTCGTTACCGACCGGCGCGTCTATTCGCTGTTGCTCAAAGCCACCGACAGCGATCGCGACCGTGCGTCGTTCCAGGTCCGATTCAGATACGCGGATGAGGATCAAGATGCGCGCTTGCTTGCCCAGGCCCAGCAAAGCGCTGCCGATCCCGACCTCAAGAACCTCAACTATGCCGATCTCAACTACCATTACGTCTATGTCGGCGATGACAGCCTGAAGCCGCGCGTCGCTTTCGACGACGGCACCAAGATGTTCCTGGAGTTCACCGGCGACATCCCGGCCATCTTCGTCGTCGATGAAAAAGGTCAGGAATCGCTGGTCAATCAGAGGACCCAGGGAAAATACACGATCGTCGACAAGATCGGCCGGCAATTCACGCTGAGGGCCGACGGCAAAACGCTCTGCCTCTACAATCGAGCGCGGCCGTCCAAGTCGGACCCTGTCTCCGACGTCTACGGGCCGAGGAAGCTGGTGCGCGGGGCCGGCCCCTTCTCTTCCCCGACCGCAAGGGGACGATAGATGAGCAACATCGACTATAACGAGCTTGATGGCGGTCCGACCGTCGCTCGACGCTATGCCGGGGTGGGCGCAAAAGTCGCCATGGTCGCCGCGGGGCTGATTGTGGCGATCGCGCTGATCTGGATCAATTGGCCCCGCGAGCCGCGCTCTCGTGATGCGGCCTCGGACGCAAGCGACAATTTCAACCCGCCTGAATTTCGCCCGCCGGCGCTGGCCGAGACGCCTCAAGCGGCCGACAAGACTATCGACCAGATCGTTGTGCCACCGCCCGCGGAAGGGGAAGCAAGCAAGCAACAGGCCGACAATGTCGATCAGACGGTCGACCAGGGCGCCGATCTCGATGCGCAGCGGCGCGCGATCGAAGCCCAACTGGCGGCCGAGCAGGCGCGCCGCAAAGCCGAAGAGGAAGAGGCACGCCGCAAGCAAGCGGCCGACGAGGAGGCCCGCCGGAAGGCTGAGGAGGCTGAGCGGCAAAAGGCAATGTGGGAGCGCCTGCGGTCGAACCAGATGATTACGAGTGAGCAACCAAACTCGGCCGCCGGTCACGATCAGCCGGCCCAGGCGCAGATCGCCGCCGACGGTCAGCTTGTTCCGGTGCCTGGCGCCGACAACGATCCGAACAAGGCTTTCCTCGCGCAATCGGAAACCCATTCGAACGCGATGGCGAAGGCGCGGGTTTTCCGGCGCACCGATGCTTTGATCCCTGAAGGCACGATGATCCGCGGATTTCTGGAGACCGCCATCAACACCGATCTGCCCAGCATGGTTCGCGCGGTGGCGCGCGAAGACGTCTATTCGCTCGACGGCCGTCGCATTCTGATCCCGAAAGGCTCTCGGCTCACCGGCGAATATCGTTCGGGGATCGCGCGCGGGCAAAAGCGTGTGTTCATCGTCTGGAACCGCGTCATCCGTTCCGACGGCGTGTCGGTCGACATCGCCTCGCCTGGCGCCGACCGTCTCGGACGGGGCGGTCTCGGCGGCCGCGTCGATACGCATTGGCTCGAACGCTACGGCAATGCGATCATGCTTTCGGTCGTTGGCGGCGTTTCGGAGTACCTGTCCTCCCTAGCCGACAATGGCAGCGACAGCCAGCAACGGCAGGTGACGACCGTTGACCCGGTGACAGGGCAGACCGTCACGACCACCTATGGCGGCTCCGGTTCGCAACCCGACGCCCGCGGCATCGCCTTCGACAAATCCTCGACGGCGCTGCAGCAGCTGGCACAAGAAGCGTTCCGCGACACACAAAACATCCCGCCGACGATCTACGTCGACCAGGGCACGCCGATCGTCGTCTTCGTGCGCCGGGATCTCGATTTTTCCGAGCTCTATGCCGATCCGGTGGAAGAGGAGCTGGCTCGACTGAAGCGCGGCGGCAAGCCGGCAAGTGCGCTCGATCCGACGCCGCTCTTCATGACGCCGAAGGCTGAGGCTGGTCCCTATGACTCAGGCTACGGGACTCCGGTCAGATGAACGTTGTGCAGCCTGTGCCGAACCCCTGGGCGCGCGCACCGGTGCTGCGCGCCGAACTGGAACCGATCTGGCCCTACATGGAGGAACAATCGGTTTCCGAAATCGCCGTCAACCGACCCGGCGAAGTTTTCATCGAGCGGCTGGGTACAAAGGAGATGGAGCACGTCGTCAAACGCGAGCTCACCAGAAACTGGATCCGCTCGGTCTCGGTTGGCGTCGCTTCGGTCACCAGCCAGGTCGTCAACGAGGTCACGCCGGTCTTGTCGGCAGCTCTCCCCTCGGGCGAGCGTTTTCAATGCGTGCTGCCGCCGGCGGCACCGGATGGCGGCGCGATCTCCATCCGCAAGCAGGTCATCATGGACATGACCCTTGGCGACTACGCCAAGATGGGCGCCTTCGAACAGACCGAGATGGGCAGTGGCCTGGCGCTCTCGGCCGAAGAAAAGCAGCTCGCCGAAATGCTGGATGACACCTCGCCGTTGGAATTTCTGCAATACGCGGTTCGCAATCGCATTTCCCTCATTGTCTCCGGCGGCACGTCGACCGGCAAGACAACCTTCCTCAATGCGTTGTTGAAGATCATCCCCTCTCATGAGCGTATCATAACCATCGAGGATACGCGCGAGCTCAAGCCGGCGACTGGCAACACCGTGACGCTGCTTGCCTCGAAAGGCGACCAGGGGCTTGCCAGGGTTACGCCGCAACAGCTACTCGAGGCGTCATTGCGCATGCGCCCCGACCGGCTGCTGCTCGGCGAGCTGCGCGGTGCCGAGACATTTTCCTTCCTGCAAGCCATCAACACCGGCCATCCTGGTTCGTTGACAACCGTTCACGCCAATTCGGCCCGCTCGGCCTATGAGCGCCTGGCCCTCATGGTCATGCAAAGCAATGTCGGGCTCTCTCGCAGCGAGATCCTTGACTACCTCCGCGAGGTGATCCCGGTCGTCGTGCAAATGGTGCGCGGCGACGGCGGACGCCGCTCGATCAGCGAAATCAAATTCACGAAGGCTGAGACGATCTAACGAGGACGCACAATGGAAAAGATCGCTGGCAGGATTTTCCTGGCGTTGATGGCCATGGTGCTGGGCGCGTTGCTGTTTGTGGTCGCATACGCGGCGACCGACTGGTACCGGACCGGATCGCATTTTCTCTTCGACAGCCTGAATGCGGACCCGCGGCCAGTCTTCAGCTACGCCTGGACGGACCTGAAAGCTGGAAGCTTCGCAAAGCTGCAATACGCCGGCGCCGCGGCCCTATTCGGCTTCGTCCTGCCGCTCGCCGTCGCATTCTTGATGCGGCCGCCCAAGCGCAACGACGCAAAATTCATGTCGATGGCCGACGTTCGCCGAGCCGGCCTGCTGAAGCCGAGGGGCATCTTCATCGGACGCGCCGGCGGCAGACTGGTCAACGTCTTTGCCCCGCACCGCGATCGGCGCACCGGCAAATTGCGCCTGACGCGCCCGAGAGTTCGCGGCGGCAGGAAGCTTTGGATCGACGGCGATGACGTCGGCGGCTTCGTCATCGGACCGCCAAGGTCGGGCAAGGGCGCAGCGCTGATCATCCCCAACGCGCTGATGTGGCCACATTCGCTGGTCGTTCTTGATCTGCGCGGCGAGACATATGAGGCGACAGCCGGCCACCGGGCCACCTTCAGCCAGGTCGTCCGCTTCGCGCCGGCCGACCGCGACGGCAACACCGCCTTCTATAACCCGATGGACTTCATTTCGCTTGATTCGGCTCAGCGGGACATCGACCTGCGCAACATGGCGGCCGCGCTCTTTCCGCGGCCGCCTGCCAATGCCGATCCTTACTGGGTCAACGATGCGCGCCTCCTCTTCACCGGCATTGCCTCTTACGTCATGGAGTCCACGCGGATCGCCGACGAAAACCGCAGCTTCGCCACGATCCTCAAGATCATGAACGGCGCCGACGAGCCGATCCTGGAGTTCCTGGCAAGCCTGCGCGACACCCGCCGGCATGAAGTTTCCGATTTTACGCTGCAGACGCTTCTGCCCTATGCGGACATGGCGGAGAAGCAGTTTTCCGGTCTCTATGCCGGCGTGCGCACCGGCATGGCGCCCTTCCTGAACGAGCGGCTGATGCGGGCAACTGCGCGGAGCTCCTTCGACATCCGCAATCTCAAGACCGAGCGGGTCTCGCTCTATCTCGATTTCCGGCGCGAGCAGATGGCTTCGCTGGGCCCGCTTTTCAACGTGCTCATCACGCAGATGATGAACTTCATGTCCGAATCCATGCCTCGCCCCGGCGAACACCAGGTGCTTGTCCTGCTCGACGAATTTCAGAACCTCGGCAAGCTTGAGAAAGTGACTGACATGGCGACCGTTCTTGGCGGCCATGGCGTGCCGATGTGGTTTTTCGTGCAGTCGCTCAAATCGGTCGACGAGATCTACCGCAAGGAAAGCCGCGAAACGCTTATCAACGCTGCCCGAGTCCAGATCTTCTTCGGCGCCCAGGAGACCGACGATCTGCGCTACGTCTCCGAGCAGATAGGCGAAACGTCCGAACCCCAGAAGGACGTCACCAGGACGCAAGCCAGCCTTTTCGACACCTATTACACGCGCTCGGTTCACAGCAAGCAAGTGCGTCGGCCGTTGATGCGTCCGGACGAAATTCGCACCATGAACAAGAACAAGGTCGTCATTCTGCCGCGCGGCGAAAATGCAATCCTTGCGACTCGCAATTTCTATTTCGCTGATCGAGAGCTCTCCAGGCGGGCTTTCATGGCACTCCCGGAGAGCCCGAACGCACAGCCGGCCAAACCAGTCGCTGCCACCGCTCCCTTCCCCTCCCCGTCCGTCCAGTCGATCGTGCCGGTCGGCCCACGCTACCGCTCCGGCATCACACACTCGCGGCTGCAGCGCGGTGCGACCTTCGCTGCAAAAGTCGGACGTGCCGAACGGCCAATCGCCCGCCGTCGAGTGCCCGGGCCGCAAAGGGCCGGCATTGAGGCGACCCTCATCCCGCCGGCAGCGGGGGCGCCGGTAACTGCCGTCGATTTTTCGGCTTTGGCGGCCCTGGCGGCGGCGACCAGGATCTCGCCGCAAAAAGTGGCCGTGATCGCGGCCATTCTCGCCGAGGCTAAATCTTTCCGTTCGCAGTCGACTGACTCCGAGACATTCGATCGCAATTTAAGCGTCGTCGCGGAAGCATTGCCAGACGTGGTGGACGAGTGATCCCTACGGGGAGCGTTGTCGATCCCTTGCGGGGGGCAACGCATCATTCCGCTTCTTGCGAACGAGGTCATTGACGTTCGGGATGGGGAATCAGGGCGCTTTCCGGTTGATAACGCATGCAGTGGAATTCAGATTCTCAACCGACTATCGGTCTCGTTCGCTTCACTCGAAATCCAGTCGCGAAACTTCTTGAACTTTGCAATATGCTCCCTTCCCCGCGTGGGTGATCGCATATTATCTGCCCGGCGTAGGCCCCGAATTACCGATCGCGACCGGACCTGCGTTGGCGATCTCCTGCCGTTCGCGTAGTCCAGCCAAGACAAGCGTAGGGTTGCACGGGGCCAGCAGTGCCAGTCACTCGTCAATCACGGCGGTACTCCACCGGCGTGCTGACAGATGACAGTCAGCGCATATACTTCTAAGACCGTCAACGATTTCGAATGCGTTCCTGAGAAGGCGTATGTCCGAAATGTTTTGCGTAGGAAGCTGAAAAATAGGAACTTGAGCAAGTTCCAGTCGCGATGCCTATATCGATGTTTGGCAGATTGGTGTGGAGCAGCAAATCCCTCGCTTGCTCAAGACGGAGTATCTTCGTAGTATCGGGCGGGCGAAGAGTCCGCATAGCGATGGAAAAGGCGCTCGAGATTTCTAATACTCATCCCACAAGTGCGCGCGATCAATTCAATGCTGACCGGCTTCTCCAGGTTTTGCATCATCATCCCTAAGGCTGTGCCAACTGCGGTGGCAGTGTGTCGAGACCGACCGAACTGCCTGGTCGCTGTTCAACCGCGCCTGTCCTGATGCGCTCAACCTGGAACTGGTTGGCAATCGACCGGGCTAGCTAGCACTGCGCCGTGTTGTTCGGGGATAATGTGGAGGAGCATATCGAGCGCGGCCGTTCCCCCTGCGCATGTATATCTGTTATTGTCGATGACGTAGATTTCATTGCTCAGCTCGATAAATGGAAACTCCTCTCGAAAAGCCGGCTGCCCTTCCCAATGCAAGGTGCATCGCGCATTGGTCAACAGCCCCGCGCGAGCCAGAAAAACCGGTCCCATGGACAGCGCGCCCAATTGGCATCCTTCACGCGCACGCCGATTGAGTATGACACTTAAGCGCGTCTGGTCTTTAGCCACTAATGTCATCCCCGCGCAGACGAAAAGGTAATCGGGCGCGGGAGAGGCGCCAAAGCGCTCGTCCGCAACCACTGAAAACCCGTTGGAGGCATGGGCCACCTGCCCATCTTCCGAAGAGAAGCGCCATCCATACGCCTCGTATCCGAGAAGGCGATTGGCTGCCCTCAGTGGCTCAATCGCACAAGTGACCGACATCATCGAGAACAAATCCATCAGCAGGAACTCAATGCATTGAGTTCGATCGGTGGCACCAATGTTCATGTTTGTGGCCGCTGCTCCCAAATTCGCTCGGCGCGGAGTCATCAATTTTTGTTGGAGAGCTAAGGATCAAAGAGAAAATGATCAAAAGCCGCCGATCAGACTTCTTGGTTCACCTGCACGGTTTCGTTGGTCCTGCATACCCGCAAGATGAAACACCCTCGATCGCTGCTGTGGTTGCCAGTTCAAATAGCAGCTCTGCGCCCGAACCATCCCCTAGCCGTTCCACGGCTTGATCGATAGCCGATGCGCGCAGGGCTCCAAGTCGCGCGTCAGCGTATCTATGAAATTTTGCGCGGATCTGCGCCGGCGACGCCGGCACCTCCGGGTCCCCGGGAGCTTCGGTTGGGCCCGAGTAGAGCACTCGTTCGTCTTTCAATTGCAGTTCCACGGAAGAGAAGCGCCGGGCCGGGAATGCGCTGTTAAACTCGGCGCTCTCAGTGATCGTCATGCCTTCGGCCAGCCGTCGGATTTCCGGATTTGCCAACGAGGCCGTCGAAACATGTTCGGGCTCGACGGTGCCATGGACAAGGCCAACAGCAACTGGAAAAGCGGTCGAATACTGTGCTTGCTCGGTGGTTTCCGGAGATCGAATAGCGAGGCGTTTCGATTCGTGAAAGGTGGTCAGATTAACGGCCGCGACCATGTAGGAGTTTAGATCATGTCTCGCCCGCAGCGTGAGCACCGCATGGACTGCCGGGCTGAGCCCAGCGGCAAATAGGAAAGGGCTTGAAATACTGCTCTGAGGTGCGCCACTTGCTTCCTAAGTCCGACCACAAGTCTGACACGTCCGGTGCTTCGACGGTCAACGCTGGCGCGCCGGTAAAGCCGTCAGCCGCCAAGTATGCCGCGGAGACCCCGGCCACCGAACCCCAACCCGAGCCATCCTTTACCATCGTTTGGGGCGTCTATGCAGCGCATCATCTGGCTTCTGGGTCCATGGTACTCGGCAATACCCAGCGCCTCTCGCGTACGAACGTTGTCCAGGCACAACACCCGGGCGCCAAGCGCCGCCGCAGCCAAAGCTACCCACGCGCCGGACGTATGGTAATCGCTAGCAGTCCGGTGCAACGCAATGCCTGCGCGTGTTCCAATCTCGTAGCCAATCACCAGGCCAGCGAGAAAGGCACGATCATCGAGTTCCCCCTCGGCCTCAGACATTGCCATAAGGGCAGGTAAAACCCCGCATCCAACGTGACCCTTGGTAAGCCTGTGTCCGTCGTGCGCATCAAGTGCGTCGATCGTCATACCGCCTGCCAGTGCGGCGCCAGCCGGACTGGCTTTACGGCCGTCAAACAAAAGTCGCGCAGGTTTTTGACCCGGCCCAAAATGTCTAATCACGTTGACCTGCCACCGGATTTTCATCCAGCCGCAATTAGAGCCTCGGCGGGTTTTACGCCGTATGGCGCGGGTTGAGCAACGGGCGATCGGCGGAGCTGGTCGGGGTTGCGCAGCCGATCGTCCGTTGCGGTGAGATTGGCGGCATAGGCCGCGGGCGTGAGATATCCGAGCGCTGAATGTGGGCGTGATCGGTTGTAGTCGTCCCTCCATTCGGCAATCGTCGTGCGGGCATGGTCGAGGCCGAAGAACAGGGTCTCGTTCAAGAGTTCATCCCGCATACGCCCGTTGAAGCTCTCGCAGAAACCGTTCTGCATCGGCTTTCCCGGTGCGATGTAGTGCCATTCCACCTGGTGGTCCTTCGACCAGGCGAGCATGGCGTTCGAGGTGAATTCCGTGCCGTGATCGGAGACGAGCATGCCGGGCTTGCCGCGGCGGGCGATCAGGTCCGTCAGTTCGCGCGCCACACGCCGGCCCGAGATCGAGGTGTCGGAGATCGCCGCCAGGCACTCTCGCGTCACATCGTCGACGACGTTGAGAATGCGGAAGCGCCTGCCACAGGCGAACTGGTCGTGGACAAAATCCAGCGACCAGCGCGCGTTGGCCCGGGCCTCCACCAGGATCGGCGCCCGGGTGCCGACCGCACGCCGTCGCGCACGCCGTTTGCGCACCGCCAGCC
Organism: Mesorhizobium mediterraneum; assembly: GCF_002284565.1. Lineage (GTDB taxonomy): Bacteria > Pseudomonadota > Alphaproteobacteria > Rhizobiales > Rhizobiaceae > Mesorhizobium > Mesorhizobium mediterraneum. The sequence continues at coordinate 76,217 of NZ_NPKI01000043.1, forward strand.
CTTCCTCGCGGTAGAGCCGGTAAATGCGGTTGATCCCCGCCGGCTCGCCATCCTGCCGCAGCAGGATGAACAGCCGCCGGTAGCCGAAGCGGCAGCGTGCGTTGGCGAGATCACGCAGCCGGCCACGCAACTCCGTCTCCGGCGGCCGCCGCGGCCGGTAGCGGATCATCTTGCGCTCGGCGCCGACAATGGAACAGGCCCGACGCTCCGACAGACCCAGCACGGTCTGCAGATGCGCGACGGCTTCGCGCTTGGCGGCGGGCCCTACCATTTTTTTGACAGGAGCTCGCGCAACGCCGAGGCTTCCAGCATCTGGTCGGCCAGAAGCTTCTTCAGCCTGGCGTTCTCCTCCTCCAGCGCCTTCAGCCGCTTGGCGTCGGAGACCTCCATGCCGCCATACTTCGCCTTCCAGTTATACAGCGTCGCCTCGGAGATCCCGTGCTTGCGCGCCACATCGCCCGCCTTCGCACCCGCCTCGTGCTCGCGCAAAACCGCGATGATCTGCTCTTCCGTAAAGCGCTTTCTCTTCATCTGTCCGTCCTTCAATCAGGCCGGACTCTAATCAAAGCCGGAGGAAATTACCCGTGGCAGGTCAACGTGATTGCGCGCGATCTGGGACATACTAGTGCTTGTTCCGCCGATCGCTACCCCCAAGAGGTCGAGAAGCCAACGCCGTCCCAGACCCAGCACCTCGGCGGGAATCGAGTCCGCACTGCTGTCGTGGAGAAAATCGTGTAGGGGAGTTGCCATCGTGGTTAGCCTCAAGCAACTTGTTTGGGCGAAGTTCTATCGTAGCGCGCGATCAGCTCACGCTTTAAAACCTTGCCGCTCGGATTGGTCGGCAAGGCATCCAGGAACTCGTAGCGCTTGGGACGCTTGTAAGATGCAAGATCTCGGCTACCCCGGACGTACGCGTCAAGTGTCGCCGCCTCGAGGTTCGGCTCGGAACGCACAACAAAGGCGACGACGATCTGCCCCATTTCTCGTCCCTCAAGCCCACGACCGAGGCTTCCTGTACTCCAGGACAGCGATACAGAATCTCTTCCACTTCGCGCGGGTAGATGTTCTCGCCGCCTGATATGATCAGGTCGTCAGCGCGCCCGTGGAAATAGTAGAATCCGTCCTGGTCTTGGCTGAACAGGTCGCCGCTATAAATCCAGCCGGCTTTGAGCTTCTTTTGAGTCTCAAATGGTTTATTCCAGTAACCGGTCATCGCTTGAGGTCCGCGTACTATCAACTGACCGATGGCCCCCTGTGCTACCTTTTCATCTGGCGGCACTTCACGGCTGGGATCGTCGGTGATTATGCGGCATTCCGAAATCAACGTGGATTTGCCGCAGGAGCCAAGCTTGCGTAACGCATCTTCCGGATGCAGCATCAGCGTCAGTGAAGCTTCGGTCATTCCATAACCATTGAATATGCCAGGGCAGAATTCAGCCATGACCCGCTCCATGGTACTTGACGAAATTGCTGCCCCGCCGGTCGTAACAAGTCTCAATGAGGAAAGATCGAACTTGGCGAAATCCGGATGAAATAACATTTCCTGGATTTGTGTCGGCACTGCAAAAAGCGTGGTAATACGGTCCGCAGCGATGGTGCGGAGAGTACGTTCAGATTCGTAGCGCCCGATCACGACATTGGTACCGCCTACCAGAAGATGCGGGATGAAGTAGGCTTGCATTCCACCCACGTGATACAGCGGCGCAATGTGCAGCGCGCGGTCATCATGCCGTAGCGAGTATTCCATCACGCAGTTCATTGCGATGGCAATGTCGTTTGCGTGAGTATGGATCACACCTTTCGGCCGTCCGGTGGTACCTGATGTATAGACCAGTGATGAAATAGTATCTCCGGTCGGAACCGGGCGTGGTTCACCCCGATCTTGCGAATGCTCAATCAACCCGTCGAAATGATGATGTCCCTGTGGGATGTTGCTCGCATCATATGCGCAACCAATGAAATCGTGGACGGAATGAACCTGTACTGCGATTCTAAGCGCGTTGTCAGTCAGCGCTCTCCCGTAGACCAAGACACGCGCACCAGAGTCCTTTAGAATATAAGAAGCCTCTGCTGGAGACAGGCGGAAGTTCATCGGTACCGCCACAGCACCGAGAAACTGACAGGCGAAGAAGGTAGTCACGGAATTTTCCGAGGTGGAAACGTAAAACGCGACCCGATCACCAGGCCGAACGGCAAGATCAGACAGCGCTTGGGCGAAGCGCCGCACTCGACTTAACCACTCTCGATAGGTCCAGCGACGATCCTCATAGACCAAAGCCGTATGATCAGGGTACCGGTCGGCAGAAGCTTCAAGGATGCGAGCAATGTGCATAGCGCCTCGACCTGGATTAGAGATTGAGCCGTAAAGATGGCATCTCTCGCGACGCGATGAGATACTTGCACATCTCGGAGGTACCACCGACGATCGGCAGCGTACGGGCGTCACGGTATAACTGTTCGGCTTTGCCGTATTGCCGGGTGACGCCATCGCCGCCGAGAATTTGAACCGTGCGATCCGCGCAGAATACAGCAGTTTCAGTGGCAACCAGTTTGGCCTGACTAGCCTCACGCATAAGATCTTTTCCGCCGATCCCCGAGTCGTACATTTTGGCAGCTCGGTGTGTTAGCAGTTCGGCCGCGTCGATTTTCCAGCTCATCTGCGCGATCATGTCCCAGATAAGCTGCTTCTGACCAAGCTTTTGGCCGAAACTGACCCGAGACTGAGCGTGCTGACACGCGATGTCGAAGGCGGCGCGCGCCACACCTAGACCCGAACCGCCGAGGATCACCCGTTCGAAATTGAAGGCGCTGAGCATGATATTGAAACCGCCATTCACCTCGCCCAACAAGTTCTCCCCGGGCACGCGCACCTCATCCATCGCGACTTCGCCGACGATTGATCCGCGTCGTCCCACGAAGTCGTAGAGCCTTGGGAAGGTCAAACCCTTGGCGTGTGCGGGGATCAGAACCGCCGTTAAGCCTTTCTGCGGGGGTAGGTCGGGATCGGTGACACCCCAGACTATGTAGACGTTCGCTTTCGAGGCGTTCGAAATGTAACGTTTAACGCCGGATACTACCCATTCACCAGCTTCTTCATCGAAGCGAATCCTGGTCTCCATGCCCGCACTATCCGAGCCAACACTGGGCTCGGTCATGCAAACTGATCCCAAGGATCGACCCTCGAGAATTGGCAATAGGTAGCGCTCGCGCAGGGACTCTCGGGCAAATCGGTGGATGGGGTACGCGCAGGACAACGCGGTGGCAATCGTGGTCTCGAAGGCATAGTTAAGGTAGGCCGCTTCCTCAGAAACAATTACTGCATGGGTAAGCCCCGGTTTCGGCAACGCTCCACGATAGAGATCAGGAAACATTAGCTTAAGGTAACCAGCCTGTCCTAATACGCGAACCAGCGCCAATTGCGCACTGAAATCCTGATCGCGCTCAATCAAATTGACTTTCGGAGCAAGCTCGCGTGACATGAAGGTGCGAACTTCTGCACGAAATGCACGATCCTCATGCGTTAGAAAGAAATCACGCATTCTCTGACTATCTCAAAAAGCATAGAACATTAATGCAGCCCGGAAGCGCCAAATGGCTAGCCGTCAGCGCGGCGGCATTACTAATGAAGTACGACCCGGTCCGAATTGCGTCTCGGAGGCATCCATCTTTCTTGGTCCTTGCGCCAGAACCGCAAGAATCAAGCCAACCAACGGCAATGTAACGACTAGCACCACTAGGTCGTTGCAAAGGTTCTCCGAAAGGTGGGTTTCAAGTAAGCTTGCCAATTTGCGGATCATCGTTAGCCCGATCGAAATCAAAGTACCTGGCGCCGCCGCAAGGATTCGTCTCGCCACTGACGGCGGTCGAAACGGTCAACTAGGCTACTCTACAATGAGCGGGCGTGCACGTCGGTTCTATGCCTGCCGCTTCATCAGGCCAGATGCCGCATTAGACCTACCTTGCTAGTGATTAGCGCAGTCGACCCATGATGCATGGGCATTAAGTCGATGCGTGTCCAACAATCATTTGGTATGAGGTGATGCCGTAGTGAGATCGATCAGATTGAGGCGTGCATTCGGCTCTTCCCTTTGACCGCAGGAGACGAGCCCGGCGGGGGGTTGCCGATCGCCCAAATGACCTAATTCGTTGGTAGAACGATCGGGTCGCTTAAGGCAGAAATAGCAGGACTTGGTTGAGCGTGCCGGCCCGCGGGTTAAGGCCGAGTTCGACAGCGAGTTCTTTCTGATCAAAGCCTCTTAAAGATCTGCGGGTGCCAAGTTGCAAGGTATAGTAGCCTATTTGAGGCAGCCGCCATCATGCCGCTCGTGGCCGTGTTGTTCCTGGCCGGGCTGTTCTCCGTCCTGGCTCAGGTTCGGGTTCGCACGGGCTGCGCGATATCGTTTTGTCATCGCTCTATATCAATTCGTTGTTGGACAGGCATCATTAGGTTCTCCAGAATGGATCAAATAGCCACGAAGGCATGCGCTAAGGGGAACTGCAATGACCGATAGAACGCATTTTTTAAGTGGGATTGTCGCGAAAGGCGAAATGTCCCGCCGTGATTTTCTAGGACGCGCCGCCATGCTTGGCGCCGGCGTCGCCTTGGCAAACGGCTTGGTGGCGCCTTCGGCGCACGCAGAAAGCCCTGTCAAAGGCGGGGTGCTCAAGGCTGGTATGCAGGGTGGCGCAGCCACCGACAGCCTTGATCCCGCGATCTTCGAAAGCCAAGTATCCTATTTCTTTGGCCGTCAGTGGGGCGAACAGCTCGTGCAGATCGACGCCAAGCGCGAACTTCAGCCCGCGCTCGCCGAAGAGTGGGGCGCGTCTAAGGATGCGAAGATCTGGACCTTCAAAATCCGCAAAGGCGTGCAGTTTCACAACGGTAAGGAAATGACGCCGGCGGACGTCGTCGCCACCATGGAGCGCCATTCGGACGCCAGTTCCAAGTCTGGCGCACTTGGCATTATGCAGGGTATCGAGAAGATTGCAGTCGATGGCCAGAACGTGGTCTTCACGCTCAAGGAGCCAAATGCTGACCTTCCGTTCCTTATGGATGATTACCACCTTATGATTCAGCCTAACGGAGGCAAGGACAATCCTACGGAAGGTATTGGTACCGGTCCTTACAAGGTTACGGTCAATCAAAGCGGCGTCCGGCTCGGAGGCGAGAAATTCGCCAACTACTGGCGCGATGACCGCGGCTTCGCGGACCAGATCGAGATCATCGTCATCAACGATACCACCGCCCGTATGTCGGCCTTGCAGGGCGGCCAGGTTCACATGATTAATCGTGTCGAGCCTAAGGTGGTCGAACTTGTCAAGCGCCTCCCGGGGATTATGATCCGCAACGTGAGTGGCCATGGCCATTACTTGTTCCTTGCCCACTGCAACACGGCCCCTTTCGACAACAACGACTTGCGGCTCGCGCTGAAACTCGCGGTCGACCGGGAAGAGCTCGTACAGAAGATCCTGAAGGGCTATGGCTCCGTCGGCAACGACACGCCGATCAACAAGTCCTATCCTCTCTTCACCGAGATGGAGCAACGCACCTTCGATCCGGACAAGGCTAAGTTCCATTACAAGAAATCCGGACATTCGGGATCGGTGCTCCTTCGGACGTCGGATGTCGCCTTCCCAGGTGCCGTCGACGCCGCTCAACTCTACCAGCAGAGCGCCGCTAAGGCCGGCATCAAGATCGAGATCAAGCGCGAACCAGGTGATGGCTACTGGTCTGAAGTATGGAACAAGCAGCCCTTTTCTGCGTCGTACTGGGGGGGCCGTCCAACGCAGGACCAGATGTATTCCACTGCGTACTATTCCAAGGCACAATGGAATGATACCCGCTTCTTCAATGAGAAGTTTGACAAGATGCTTCTCGAGGCACGCGCGGAGCTTGATGCCGACAAGCGCAAGAAGCTCTATGCCGATATGGGCCAAATTGTCCGCAACGAAGGCGGGGCAATCGTCCCGATGTTCAACGACTTCATCGACGCCACAGGACCGCAGGTCGGCGGGTGGTACGAAGACGGCAACCAAGAGATGATGGGGGGCTACGCGCTTTCTAAGTGCTGGCTGAAGACCTGAGCCACGCTGGGTACTTATGTCTCCTTCAATCTCGGTGCTGATCGCCCAGCGCGTTGCGCTGGGCATCTTGTTGGTGCTTGCCATCTCGGTCCTGATTTTCGCCGGTACGCAGATCCTGCCCGGCGACGTTGCGCAAGCCATTCTCGGACAGTCGGCCACGCCGGAGTCGCTGGCCAACCTGCGCGAGCAGCTCGGGCTCAACCAGCCCGCCTATATCCGCTACTTCCATTAGCTGGGCGGTGTGCTCACCGGCGACCTCGGCACCGCCATGTCGAGCGGGCAGGACATAGCGACATCGATCAGGGAACGGCTGTGGAACACGCTATTCCTGGCCTTCTGGGCGGCTATCGTTGCCGTTTCGCTGGCGATCACGCTTGGACTGATCGCGGTGCGCTATCGCAATGGTTGGGTCGACAAGCTGATCTCCGGGGTGGCGCTCGCCTCGACCTCGTTCCCGGAATTCTTCATCGGCTATCTGCTCGTCTTCTACTTCGCGGTCCAGCACCAGTGGTTCCCCGCGATCTCGACCGTCTATGACGGAATGTTTTTCGGCGAGCGCTTGCAGGGATCGCGCTGCCGGCGGCGGCACTGACACTGGTGGTGCTCGCCCACATGCTGCGCATGACGCGCGCGGCGATCCTCAACGCCATGCAGTCGGCCTATGTCGAGACGGCGGAGCTCAAGGGGCTCTCGGCCTTCGCGGTCCTCCGCAAGCACGCGTTCCCGAATGCGATCGCGCCGATCATCAACGTCGTCATGCTGAACCTTGCCTACCTCGTCGTCGGCGTCGTCGTAGTCGAGGTGATCTTCGTCTATCCGGGCATGGGGCAATTTCTCGTCGACCATGTCACCAAGCGAGACGTGCCCGCGGTGCAGGCGGTCGGCCTGATCTTCGCGGCCGTCTATATCAGCCTCAATATCATCGCGGACATCGCGGCGATCGTCGCCAATCCGCGGCTCAGACGTCCTAAATAGTGGCGGCCGATATGCTCAATACCAGACGCATCCCCATCGCGGCGCTGATCGGCCTGGTGCTGACGACCATGTTTGTGCTGCTGGCCGTGTTTGCGCCTTTGATCGCGCCGCACGGCAATGCCGAGATCGTCGGCGATGTGTGGGAGCCGATGTCGTCGGCCTATTGGCTGGGCACCGACAATCTCGGCCGCGATCTGTTGTCCCGCATGATCTATGGCGCCCGCATCACGCTGTTCATCGCCGTGCTCGCCACCGCGCTGTCCTTCTCGCTCGGCACCATCCTGGGCTTCTCGGCGGCGGTATTTGGCGGCTGGTTCGATACGATCCTGTCGCGCCCCGTCGACCTCTTGATGTCGATCCCGACGCTGATCATGGGTCTGGTGGTGCTGTCGGTGCCCCTCCAACCTGGTGACGCTGATCCTGGTCATGGGCATCCTCGACTCGACCCGCGTCTACCGCCTGTCACGGGCGGTCGCGGTCGACATCAACGTCATGGATTATGTCGAGGCCGCGAAACTGCGCGGCGAAGGCAGCGGCTGGATCATCTTCCGCGAAATCCTGCCCAATGCGCTGTCGCCGCTGGTATCCGAGCTCGGTCTGCGTTTCATCTATGCGGTGCTGTTCCTGTCGACGCTTTCCTTCCTCGGCCTCGGCGTACAGCCGCCCGATGCCGATTGGGGCGGCATGGTGAAGAAGAACAAGGACGGCATCGTCTTCGGCATTCCGGCGGCGCTCATCCCAGCTGCGGCGATCGCGGCGCCTGGCGATCTCTGTCAATCTCGTCGCCGACTGGGTGCTCAACCGCACGACCAGCCTGAAGGGAGGACGCGGCTGATGGCTGACGGCAAGGCGAAGTCCACGCCTCTCCTCGACATCCGCAACCTGCGCATCGAAGCGACGGTCTATCCGCCGGGCGAGGCGCCGAAGACCATCACGCTGGTCCACGACGTTTCGCTGACGCTTGAGAAGGGCAAGGTGCTCGGCCTGATCGGCGAATCCGGCGCCGGCAAATCGACGATCGGCCTGTCGTCCACGGCCTATGGCCGCGGCGGCGTGCGCATCACCGGCGGCGAGGTGATCCTCAACGGCCGCGACATCCTGAAAGCAGGCCCAAAGGGCGTGCGGGCGTTGCGCGGACGCGAGGTGTGCTATGTCGCGCAGTCGGCGGCGGCGGCCTTCAATCCGGCGCACCGGCTGATGGACCAGGTGGTCGAGGCCGCGCTCCTGCATGGCACCGCCACCCGGGCCGAGGCCGAAAAGCGCGCCGTGGCACTCTTCAGGAAGCTCAGCCTGGCCAATCCCGAGATGATCGGCGAGCGCTACCCGCACCAGGTTTCCGGCGGCCAGCTGCAGCGCGTGATGACGGCGATGGCGCTGTGCTCGGAACCGGACCTGATCGTCTTCGACGAGCCGACCACGGCGCTCGACGTAACGACGCAGATCGATGTGCTGGCGGCGATCAAGGATGTCATCCGCGACAGGCATGTGGCGGCTTTATACATAACCCACGACCTAGCCGTCGTGGCACAGGTATCCGACGAGATCATGGTGCTGCGCCACGTCCGGCTGGTCGAATGGGGCGGCACGCGCCAGATCATCAAAGAGCCGCGCCAGGAGTACACCAACGCGCTGGTTTCGGTGCATGAGATCGAACACCAAGAGCAGAAGCCCGGCACGAGCCCGTTCCTGTCGGTCAAGAACATCACCGCCGCCTATGGCCGCAGCCACATCAAGGTGCTGAAAAACGTCTCGGTCGACATTTTCCCGGGCCAGACGCTGGCGGTGGTCGGCGAGTCCGGCTCCGGCAAATCGACGCTGGCGCGCGCCATCACGGGCCTCTTGCCGCCGGAACAAGGCACCGTCACCTTCGACGGACGGCCGCTCGCCAACCGGCTTGCCGATCGGCCCAAGGAGGATCTGCGCCAGTTGCAGATGATCTACCAGATGGCCGACGTGGCGATGAACCCGCGCCAGACCGTCGGCACCATCATCGGCCGGCCGCTCGAATTCTATTTTGGTTTGCGCGGCCGCGAGCGCGACAAGCGCGTCGCCGAATTGCTCGACGAGATCGAGATGGGCAAGGGTTTCGTCGACCGCTACCCGGCCGAGCTTTCCGGTGGCCAGAAGCAGCGCGTCTGCATCGCCCGCTCGCTTGCCGCCAAGCCGAAGCTGATCATCTGCGACGAGGTGACTTCGGCGCTCGACCCGCTGGTGGCCCACGGCATCCTCAAGCTGCTCCTCAATTTGCAGCAGATCGAGAAGGTGGCCTATCTCTTCATCACGCACGACCTTGCGACGGTGAAGTCGATCGCAGACTCGATCGCGATCATGTATCGCGGCGAGGTGGTGCGCTATGGCTCCAATAGCAAGGTGCTGACGCCGCCCTTCGATGCCTATACCGACCTTCTGTTGTCCTCTGTTCCGGAAATGGAGATCGGCTGGCTGGAGAAGGCGATCTCGGGCCGGCGCATGGCGAGCGGTGGAAATTGAGAACGACTCTTCCAGCCCGTTGAACTGCCAGAGACAAATGGCTCCGGCCCCGGGCGATGGCTGTCGGTCTGACAGGCTGTCTACACCGGAAATGGTAGAGCCTCGTGAGGCCGAAAGGCAGTCATGTCAGGGAATTTGGGCGTTCCAGTCGGCCCCCGGACTAGTACTAACTGACCAAACACCCCCTGCTCTTCGGCTTGGACGCGCCAGCTGCCGGACGGTCAGCGAGGACGATGAGCTGGGATCTGCGCGGCGGTGCGGAACGGACTGTCGTCAGGTTACTACGCAGCCTTGATAATTTCGTAGTCACCGTCAGCGAACCTGGAGGACTTGAACTTGCTCAAATCGAGAGACGGCGCGCCGTCCACGATCCACTTGCTCATCTGTTTACCTACGACAGGACCCAGGGCGAAGCCGTGACCGCTAAAGCCGCACAACGCGTATACGTTGTCGTGGCCGTGAAGACGGTCGATGATCGGAATGAGGTCCGGTGTGGTGTCGATCCGTCCGGCCCAGCTGTCCGCCAAAGTCAGGTCGCTGATGTGGGGGAACAGGACACGAAATTCGGCTAGGTTCTGTTTCACCTTCGCGATATTCGTGGCAGGCTCCGAGAGCGGACTGTGCTTGCCTTTTCCCGGCAGCAGATCCGTCAAGCTTCTGATAGTGTCACGTCCGAACCCGATACGTAGCAAGCCTTGGTTCTGCTTTAGAGCGGGCAGGAAATACCGAAGGTTTGTGAAGGCCTGGAGCGTCAGGTCGTAGTCAGTTCCGGCATTCCGATAACCGTTTCCGATGATGAAGGACCCATCTGGCCTGGGTCGGTAAGCCGTAGTCGGCGTCCACATGGCAATTTGAGTGAACGGAGTGGTGGCCGTCGTCAGGCCCACCGATGATCGGATGTTCTGTACGGGCAGGTTGTAGCTGAGTTTCGCGAGGAGCCTCCTCGACCCGATACCACTGGCGACGACTATCTTGGCGCATTGATAAGTGGTCCGCAGCGTGCGGATGCCTGTCACGCGACCGCTGGTTCTCGTAAGTCAATGACGACCTCGTCGTTGAAGAACTCGGCACCAGCCACCTTCGCCGCGCGGGCTAACGTGTGCGTCGACAACTTGGGATCGCCGTGTCCGTCATCTCGCGTGAAGAGCGCGCACCGTCAGCTTCCAGCGAGTTGGGGCAGCTTTTCCTTGAGCGCTTTCGCATTCAGTATTTCCGAAGTCAGCCCGTGCGTCTGCGCATCGAGATAACTCGTTTCCACGACCTGTTCGTCTTCGGGCGTTTCAGCAGGCATGAGGATACCTGACTTCACGCGGTGGGTGGATTCGAAGCCGAACTCATCGGTGATCTCGTCCCAAAGGACAGAAGCCTCAGCTGCCAACGGGATTTCAGCCGGGTGGCGGCCTTGCTTTCGGATGAAACCCCACGCGCGGCTTGACTGTTCTCCCGCGACCGGACCGCGATCGAAAACCGCAACGCGCACGCCTTGGCGGGCCAGGTTAATAGGCGGTCGAACACCCAGCGATGCCTGCCCCGATTATGCCGACGTCGTAAGCCTTGGGAGTGGCGGTCTTCGCCATGAAAGCGTGGTCCTCAGTAGCATCGTCTACCTGCGCTAGGCTTGTCAGAATCGGGCAGCGCGCCTCTTTCGACTGCCGCCGGCTGCCAATGCCTACTCCCAGTTCGCGGCTGCTACTCGCATGAAGTTGCCGCCAAGAATTCCGCTGATGTCCATGTTGCTATAGCCCTTGGCCGACAGGGCGGCAGTCAGTTGGGGGAACACCTCGATGTCCACGAATTCGAGGCTGGCTGCGCCTTGGTAGTGTTCAAACGGCCAGTAATCTGTAGCGTTCTCGAACCGAGTAGCAAGCGCGTTCGTGATCTCCGCAAAATCGGTGCCAATGCCCACGTGCTGCGGGCCAACCAATTCGCAGTAATGGTCAATGTTGCGGACTAAGAGATCGAGATTGGATGTCGCGTCACCCGGCTTCGCTAAGAAAAGGCGAATTCCGGTGACGCCGATGACGCCTCCGGTGTGCGCACAGGCGATAGCCTGCTCGTTCCAGATGTTGCGTGGGTGGTCGTGCAGGACGCGGCTGTTCGAATGGCTGATGACGATGGGTTTCGACGAGGTCTCCGCCATGTCAATCGACATTTTCGGGCTGCAGTGAGTCCCGTCCACGAGCATACCGACGCGGTTCATCTCCCTGACAACCTCTCGGCCGAACTGGGTAATCCCGGTGTCAGAGCCGTGGCAACCGCTACCTCCGGCATTGTCCTTGTTGTAGACGAATGAGATCTGACGAACGCCCAGACGATGGTAGGTTTCAACGAGTTCGATCTTACCGTCGAGTGCCGAGACACCCTCGATGTCCATGGATACAGCGAGCTTACCTTCCCGCTTGGCTGCGAGCACATCCGCTACGCTCGAAACGAGAATGTACTTGTCTGTGTTCTGGCTCAGGAATTTGCGATATCCAGCGATGACCGGGAAAGTATCATGCCAAGGCAAGACGTCGTAACCGACGTTGGTGCTGACGAACGTGAACCCGGCCTTCCGAATCCGCTCCAGGGAGTTGACGTCGATCGGAACCTGAGGGTCCATTCCGCAATGGGCATCCCAAACGATGCTCTTCTGGAATAGTTCGTTCACATTGAACTGGGTCACGTCCATAGCAATCAAGCCTTTGCAAGTTGGATGCCAGTACCATTCGCGGAGCCGGCGATGCCTGTCCAACAGCAAATTGATATGGCGCGATGAGAAAGTGAGATCGGCGACTCGCTGGGCAGGAGTTTGGAGTTTCTTTTGTCTCTGCAGAACGACGGCCACTCGATCCAGACGATCCAGCGAGTGGTGCCTGTTTTGGGAATGCCGGAATCGTCGTGCAGTCCATGCATTTGCGACCCCGGGGGCCCGAGCCATACCGACCGCAACAACCCTGGTTCCGAGACTCGGGACGCTGACCAATTGCTAGGCGTTTTGAGGAATGCTAGGCAGCGGGCCAAACCGCGATCAACCTCCAGCATCGCTTCCCGAGACGATGCCGATGAAATTCCGTAAGACGGGTGCCGTGTTGTCCTTTCGCCAAGCCGCGTAAAGGTGAAACGGCTCTGGGTTTTCCAGAATGGCTACCGTGGCGACGCGGTTTGAGTAGGTGGCAGCCACCGAGCTTGCGATCAGGACGACCCCGACGTTCTCTTCTACGAGAGCGAACGCGCTTTCGTTGTCCTGCATCATGATGGAGGGCCGCGGGAGGAAACCAGCTTGGCGGCAGATGTTGTTGATACGTCGGGTGTAAATCTGCCAAGGCTCTGTCGACCACAGCAAAATGTGTTCGTCTTTCAGTTCAGAGGCGGAGATCGATTCCCGCTGCGCCAATCTATGGGTTTTAGCGACTGCGACAGCTACTTGGTCTTCGAAAAGGTGTATGGCGTCCAACTCATCGTCTATAACAGGTCCGACCACGAACCCGATGTCGACCTCGCCGCGGCTGATCGTCCCCGCGGTGTTCTCGGGGATCATTTCCGATGTCGCCTGGCTGATTAGGCGCATATCCACATTCGGATACTGCCTGTAGAACTTGGCCAGCATCTTCGGCAAAAACGTTCGGATCGAGATTTCGTTGTAGCCGATCTTCAACTGCCCCACTTCACCACGAATCGCGGATAGCGCCTTGATCGAGATTTCATCCAGGCCACCGACAATCGTCCGGGCGTATTGAAGGAGATTTTGTCCGACCGAACTCGGCTTCACACCTCGTGCACTGCGCTCGAATACCGGAACGCCCAACTCGGCCTCCAGTGTCTGGATTGTACGGCTGATGGCCGACAGCGAAGTGTTCAAGCGCTCCGCAGCGCGCCGGAACCCTCCTTCATCGTATACCGCCAGCAATGCGCGGAGCTGCTGCAGATTGATCCGCGGTGATCTTATCAAGGCATCACCCCATACCAAATAGCTGTTTGACAGGTATCGTTTATCATCGCATGGTGCCTCCGTCTAATGCGCGCAACGTGCCGCACGAAACTGTGCGCGAAGGCGACCCCAAAGCATGCCAACCACCAACCCTGTCCCCATCTCTGGCGAGACTGGTGATATAGGCGATACGATGAATCTCCTCGAAGTGCGCAACAAAAGCTGGATGAACTTCGTCAGCGGCGAGTGGTTGCCGTCGACCGATCTCATTGACATCGAGAACCCGGCTACAGGGCAGGTCATCGCTTCAGTCGCGGCAGCGAGCGAAGACGCAGTCTCCAGAGCGGTCGCTGCGGCGAGAGCCTGCGTCGCAACCGGTGCTCTTACGAGGAGCCGGCCAGCGACCCGTGCGGAAATGATGATGCGGATTGCGTCGGAGATCCGGAAGCGGGTTGCGGACGGTGCCTACATAGGTTGCTTGGAGAGCGGAAAGCCCCTCGAGGCTGCAAGAGCCGAGTTCGAAGAGGCCGCAAGATATTTCGAGTACTATGCGGGGATGGCCGACAAGATCGAAGGCAGTGCGATCCCGTTGGGGGACGCTTACTTGGATTATACGATTCGGGAGCCCTACGGGATCTCAGTCCAGATCGTTCCATGGAACTTCGCGCCTTCCATCTGCGCCCGCTCGCTGGCACCAGCGTTGGCCGCCGGGAACGCCGTCATCGTCAAGTCGCCAGAGCTGACTCCGTTGGCGATGATTGTCCTCTTCGAGGCCATCGAACGGGCAGGAGTGCCCAAAGGTGCCGTGAATCTCCTATGCGGGCTTGGGAAGACAACAGGCGCGGCTCTGGTCAGCCACCCCGATATTGATCAGATTGTATTCACGGGCTCCGTACAGACGGGCGTGTCAATTATGAAAGCGGCCTCTGAGCGATCGGTGCCGTGCGTCATGGAACTCGGAGGCAAGTCCGCGGGCATCGTTTTCGCCGACGCTAATCTCGACCAAGTGGTCGAGAGTGTGAAGTCGGGCACCTTCTACAACGCTGGCCAAGTCTGTTCAGCGTTGTCCCGTCTGGTCGTCCACGCCTCCATCTATGACGTGGTCGTCGAGAAGGTGTCGGCAATGGCCGGGACTTTGAAGGTTGGAGACGGCTTGGTAGGCGCAGATATGGGCCCTGTGGTATCTGAACATCAGCTGATGAAGATCGAGGCCGTATGCGACCGTGCCAAGAGCGCAGGAGCAAGGCTGATCACTGGAGGGCAACGCCTGCAGGACAAGGGAGGGTGGTTCATGCAGCCAACCGTCTTTGCAGATGTCGCCCCGAACATGGAAATAGCCCAGGAAGAGGTCTTCGGTCCAGTTCTGTCCATTATCAAGTTCGAGAACGACGACGAGGCTTTTGACATCGCGAACGGCACGCGGTTCGGCCTCGTAGCCGGCGTCTTCACACAGCGGCTCGATATCGCTCTCAAGGCGCCACCCCGCCTGAATGCAGGGCAGGTCTTCGTCAACGAGTGGTTCGCTGGCGGTATCGAGACCCCTTTTGGGGGAAATAAAATGTCTGGGCATGGGCGGGAGAAAGGGCAGGAGGCCATCGACTCCTACGTCCGCACCAAGAATGTGGCAATCTCAATAGCTCGTTAAATCGCAGCCAGGAATTTTCCTCGGGGTCGGTTTGGGTGTTCATAGCCTTGCCGGTCAAGGACCATCCAAGGAAAAGGTGCGCTACGCCCTTTTCAGGGTGACAACGGCATTAACATCGCAGGCGAACCGCCGGTTGGGCAAATCTGATCATATCGCCTCGCGGTCTATGGCGCGATAGATTCCATAGCCGATCTTGATAAGCAGCCCCCTCCTCGCACATGCGGGCCACATAGCAGCGGGGTATTCCGATTTCAGTCAGCTCGCGCGTTCGTATTTCACCCTTTTAACGGGCGAATGCGACAGCGCGGTCACAGAGGCATGGCTTGGCCCCGCCGGCCAACTGGATCCGCTTCGCACGCTCGCGGTCACGCTTCGAATTTTGACGGAGGGTTCTGGCGTAGTCTCTAGAGTGATCGGCAGCTCATAGTTCGCAGCTTCCGGCATCCGGACAGCATTCACGATCTGCTTCTATCTATGTTCGCCGCTTCGCTGCTGGCGTTCTATCATGCAGGAGAGCTTGAGCCTGCACTCCCTATACGGGCTTGCCTATTTCTCGATGTACGGGCTTTCCCGGCCAACATCAGCAAGTCGTTCGATCCAGCCGCGTCGACGACCGGCTTTGGCGTTGCGAACGTCCTCTCGGCCTGTCAACCACACTGGGGGGCTTCTTCGGCGGCTTCGCAAAATCCGTCTTCGGGACACTCCATCCCGTGTATCTGTCAGTCTCCGTTGTGAGCCTCGGCCTCGTGTTGTTGACACTTTTTAAAGCGCGAAGGGGCCAACTCGATAACGACTACGTCTCCGATGACTGCTGCTTAGCCCGTTCGCCCTCCTGTCGGCAGGACGGGGAAGGCGAGGCCACTACAAACGGTCACATGGATTCTGACGGCAAGGCTCTTCGGGAGATATGTTCCTCAGCGCTCGTATTCGTCGTCTTGGCTGCGCTGTGTCTTGCGGTCCTGCTCCTCGGCCTGCCGGCCCTTTTGCCTGGCTGCGTCTTTCTGAACGCGCTGTCGCGCGGTCTCGGCCTGCGGTCGCGAGGTCTCGGGCTGACGCGTATCGTCTCGGGCCGGCAAATCGCGGCCGCGCGCCTCCCTTTCAGGCGCCGCCTCGCCGGCGCCGCCCACACCCCTTTGCTGCTCGAACTGGAGCCGGGCGAGACGATCGTGCATCCTGTCGTTCACGCCCTCGCGGTATTGTTCGAAACGCGTTTGCTCGGCGTTGGGGAGCGTGTCCCGCATCTGATCCAACGCCTGGTTCACACGCGCCATCTTCTGCCGCATTTCCAAAGGTGTCTGCGCCATGTCGGTAGCTCCTATCAGCCTGGTCAATTCTTTCATGCCGGGATGGGACAAGAACGACGGGGTTAGCCTCGGTCCCCCGTCGTACTTTGAGCGGGCATCTGCCGGCTCCTCGCCTCCCCTACGCGCATGAACCTGGAGGACAGTGTGACCGATCGCCTGGGCTGCGGTCAGCGCTTGGCCGGTGACGCCAACCGCCCGCATCACGGTGGCCGTCTGCTGCCACACGGCGGCGATCGCTCCGCCATTGGCGACGAGCAACCCGCTATCCATTCGACGCTGTCGCTTATCCTCCACGCGCGCGACCGTCTTGTCACTGACCTGGTAGCGCGGATCGTGCTGCGCGCGCTTGTAGGCACCCGCATGTTCCTTCGTATAAGGTCGGCTCATTGCGTGATCGTACCGGCGGGTTGCGGCCATCGCTATTCCGTGTTCGCGCGCCTTCTCAGCGTACGCTTCCCGCCAGGCATGGAGATCCGCCTTGTAGAATGTCAGCCGCTCGCCGTCGGCCGAGCGCGCCTGCACCATGGCGTGGATATGGACGTGCTTGGTCTCGGCATGGTGTGCAAGCACGAATTTGTGCCCCGGAGCGCGTTCTTCGAGCACCGCACGGGCGGCCGCCATGATGGCTTGCGCGTCCGTACCAGCCCGGGCAGAGAAAAGCAGGTGATAGGCATTGCGCCGCTCCCGGCCGGAAAGTTGTGGCCGCCATTCCTCAAAAATCGCCGCGGCCGCCTTCGTTGGCTGTTTGCTGGAAACCGCCTGTCCGTTCGCGCGACGGACCTGCTCGTGCGCCCGAATGAATTTTTGCAGAAAATATTGCGCCTTTCGCTCGTTCCCGACGGCCGCGGTCACTTCCGCTGCCGCGCGAATACCGGCCTTCCCCATGGCTTCGTCCAAGCCTGTTTCGATCTTGTCGAGCGCTTTGCTGCGTGAATTTGCCCGCCCGGCGGCTAAGATCTTGGCAAGTGGTCCGGCGCGTTCCCCCGTGTGGCCATAAACGGCGACGCTGTCGCCCGTGCGAGCATAGACGATCGGCTTTGATCCGAAGGCCGCGTTCAAAGCCTCGCCAAGCGCTTCGTCCGTGACGTCGCCGGCGAGCTCGAACCGCACCTCGATGAAATTCGAATTCTCAAGCTGCGCCTGGAATGTCTCCGTGAATTGGTGCAGGAAGCCGCGACGGTCCTGGGCATTGGCAAGCCCCTGTCCGCTATCGGTGAAGATCTCGATATCGCGCTTCTCGCCCTGTTCATTGGCGCGTGTGCCGATATAGGCAAGCAAGGCGCCCGCCTGTTTGCCATTGGCCGCGCTCGACAGGACCTTGAACACCGCCGGCTGCGCGCCGGCGGCATAGGCTGCTCGCGCCGCAACCGCCCTCGCCTCTCGCGTTGGCCGCGCGAAGTGTCGAGAGGACGGGAGCGCGCCCGACCTTCCGCCGCCCCCGCCACGGCGCCGCCATTCTTCTTCCTCTTCCTTGACGAAGGCGCCGAGTGTGAGGCCGAAAATCGCTATCGCCCCATTTGCGTCGCTGGATGAACGCAGACTCCCGCTGGTGCCCACAGACAGCGGTATCGCGCTGAGCGGTCCTCCTCGACCTGAGGACGAAACAGGTGCCTTTGCGACGCGGGAGCTCGCTCCCGGGTGCCTCGCACTCCCCATCGACGATTGCACGCCAGCCATAGGCGAAGCCACGCGGGCCTGGGTCACGCCACTCGCACGGATGTTCATCGCTTGACGATCGGCCGTCTCCCGGCCAGCCGATTGCAAAAGCTTATCATCGTTAAGCTCCTCGAGATCGCCAGCGCCCGGTATGCGCAAATAGCGTTCGATTTCGGCAGCATATCCGGCGAGACGACCGCTCATGCCTTGACCTCGCTGCGCTTGCGCGGCCTCGCAATCATCGCCTTCAATTCTTCGCGGAACCGACGCACGAGCTCGCCAATGGCGATCAAGGCGCGCTCGAGGTCTTCGTCATACGGCACCCGGCCCTCGTTCATCGCGCGGACCGCCTGGTTGAAATTCACACCGACACGGCGAAGCTGGTCGGTGGCCTCCTCAATGGAAGGTCGCAGCTCCCCCGTCGCCGCCGGCAGAAACCCCGCCTCGGTCCGAACAAGGCGGCGAACGACTTCGCTGACCGTCACCGACTCCCCGTCGGCCATGGCGCGCAGCCGCTCCAGTTCGACGCTTGAGAAGCGCACATGCAGGACTTCGCCATAGCGCCGGGATGCGTTCTGACTTTCTGTTTGGCCGTTGTTGGGTCTCATCTTCAAGCCCGCTTGCGGGCGCTAAGGCCCTTGGGCCGCGCCACCCTTTTTTTCGTGTGTAACACAAAAAAGGCTATCCTGCCAAAGACAAAAAAACATCACCAAAATATCTTTGCGGTGGCACTCTAAATCACCCCAGCTTTGATTTCAAATTAACTGCACATGTTACCAAGGAAACATGCTCCATCGGAAACATATTTCATCTTCAACTTATCGACAAGCCACCTTAGCGACATGTTTCTTTTTCAGCATGTTACCTTGCTGCGGAATCATCATGCTAACATGGAGACAGATCGCAAGGAGCAGGGAACATGAGCTCGTGCGATCGGGATCGCGGCGACCCCCGTGGGTTAGGTAAGGCGGATAAGCTGAGCCCCGCGACCGGGGCCAACAGGCACGGCCGACTTGCGCCGGGCCAAGCATCGATGGCGCGGCCTCGCCGATGGGCCTCCAGCATTCTCTGCTAACCCTCACCGCGGCGGATGCCGCGGGGCGGGCTGACCTAATCATTCGGCAGCTTGTGCTTATGGATCCTGATGTAGTCCTGCACCGCCTGGCGCAGCAGCTCGGTCATGCTGTGGCCGTTGCTGATCGCGAGCAGCTTGAATTGGCGCTGCTCCCCGGCCGTAAGGTAATAGCCGCAGCGTACCATTTCCTCGTCGCGAATCTTCTTGCCGGCAACCGGATCCTTCTTCTGGCCCTGTCGCAGCATTTTGCGGAAGTCCGGCCGAGGTGACGCTGGCGCAGCTTCGGCCTCCGATGCCGCCGCGGATGCGGCGGCAAGCGGCTGAGGGGCGGGATCGGACTTGGGAGCGATGAACATGCTCGGAAGCGCCGGCGGCTCAGTGGAGATCGCTCGCATCATGCGAGCCTTCTTGTCGTCCTGTGACTCCGGGAGGCTCTTGTCGGTCATGCGGCCTGCCTCATTGCTTCGGTGAAAGTCTTCAGGACATCGTCGAAGACCCCTTCACTTTCGGCAATCGCCTTCGCGTCGGGCTGATCTGGGCTGTAGAGTGTCTGGCCGCTTTGCAGGTCGCGATAGGCGACACGGTTTTGCAGCGCATGTTGGGCGATCGGCGTGCCGTTCGCCTGAATGATTGCGCGCAGTTCGCTCAAGGCTCTCGCCTTCGCATCGATGATGGTCTGTTTTGTCAGGACAAACACGGCTGGCAGCGGCCGGCCGCGTGTTTCGACCGCAAGCGGGATGTAGTGGTCGGTGATCTGGATTGCGGCGGTCACGTCATCGAGCGCGAAGAAGATCGGCACCACGACGATATCGGAAGCAAACAGCCCGGCCATGAGATTGTCGTTCGTGGTGCCTTCGGTGTCGATCAGCACCACGCTGCGCTCGCCATTGTGCAGTTCTGCCGCCTTCAGGATCTCGCGCGGCGTCGTGGCGCTGACGAGCTGGAGTGTCTCGGGACGATTGCCGGCCTCCTTGAGCATCTGGCCCCACCGGCTCATGTTCTGGCGAACGTCGCCATCGATGAGTGTCACCGCGTAGCCGCGCTTAAGGGCGACGGATGCCAGCGCGCGCAGCAGGGTCGATTTGCCAGTGCCACCTTTGGCGATAGCGGCAGATATGATCATAGCTCGGGGGACCTTCGATGAACCGCTTTTATGCCAACCGCCTGCCCGGCGATTGTCATAACTGAACCCAAAGTGTAGTGTCAATTAATGAGCGATCAACCGGACAGGACAGTAATGTTCAGGGCAGCTTTGGCCGAGATCTCGACGCGCGACGGCTGCGAGGCCGCGCTTGATGCGGCAGCCGCCACGCTGGCGCATTACAGCGCGCTTGCCTCCGTCGGCATGATGCGCCAGCGCGAGCTGATCTTGATGGTGCCGAACAGTAAGGTGTGCGGAACGGATGATTAGGGCAGTATTGGTGGCCGTAGCGGCGGCGGCGAGCCTCGGCGCCGCCGCTCCAGGTGATCAGTCCAATGGGACGAGCAGCAATCCGATGTGGCCCGCGGAGCTGCGATGGGATTGCGCGACGGCGGCAAAAATTGTGTGTGAACGCGACGGCTCCTGCAAGGTCGCAAAAGGGGATGCTTCATTCCTGCTCAACTACGACAACAACAACGTCGAGTTTGCGAGCGGCGATGTCCGCATCAAACGGCATTATCAGCAGACAGTGCAAGGCAGCCCTTTCCAAAGCGAGGTCAAGGTGGAACTCGCCGACAATCGCGTCATCTGGCTGACGGCGGTGGATGCCAGTCGCACCTATTCCGACGCCTGGGTGGGTGCCCTCACTGAATTGAAGGGTGGCGCCGTCCTTCTGGAATCCCAAGGCGTGTACTGCACCCCACACAAGTGAGCGTCGCGAACCGGGCCCGCGCCAAAGCGCTGCACGGCTTCTGTACAGCCGGAACCGCCGGCGGCCCGTTCTCTCCGGCCTTCGCCGTCCCTACGGCGCTAGTGGGGGCGCGCTCCGGCTCCGGCTCTTTGGGCATGGGAATTGCGGCGACACAAAAGAAGGTGCTTCGACGGACCGGATGGCGGGTCAGATAGGCCCGGTGCCGCTCGCGAGGTGATCACTGCAGGAAGGGTTTCGAGGGTTTGCTGATCGACGCCGGAACTGAACAAAACCAGATGTTCGCTAGCAGACAATTATTGCAGCTGCATCGCTTGCCAGCCATCGGGTCCCCTGGAGAATGCGACCAGGCCATCACCTTCGCCTTTCCAGGAAGTGCGAAGCTTATACTTCACGGCGCATTGCATGCCGGGACCCATGATGTTCTTCGAGCACTCTCCGATGCGCAACGTCGCTTGATCAGTATTTTTCGCTCGCCGGAAAGCGTCCAGAGCCTCGGCCGGCGATGGAATCTCAAGGCCGGCCGAGGCCAGTTTCGCACACAGTGCCGGCTCGGACGCAATCGGCGCGGAGAGCTGGCCTTGAGCCGGATAGAATGCGAGCGTGCCGCTTATGCCGACCAATGTTCCGGATGCCGCCGCCATGATAAGGGCCCCCGCATTGAACATGATTACGGCTTCGGAAAAACGTTGAACGTCGACGCGATAAGGTCCGTCGTATAAACTGTCTCGCCGTTGCGTTTGAAAGAGTTGTTGCTGATGCGGCCTTCGACGAAGACGACATCGCCGGGCTTGGCGTTCTCCGCCACCCAGGCGGCTTGCTTCTCCTCGAGGACCGTTACCTGGACCCAGTCCGTGGCTTCCTTGGCAACGCCTTGTTCGTCCTTCCAATTGCGATTGGTGGCAATGTTGACCCTCGTGCTTTTGTCGAAGGGCGCTACCGACCCGACATTGCCATGAATGGTGAACCTGTTGACGCTTTTCATCGGGGTAACTGCCTCTTTTCGTGCAACTAATTTAGCTAGCCGGAGTGACTCAAGATTATGGTCTGCTAAGGTTGAACCAGGTGCGCTGCCGCAGCCCGTTCGCGTCGTCGTACTCGATGTAGTAAGGCTTCGCGCGGCGCGGGCGTTGTATGTCGTAATAGGTGGTCGTTCGATCGTTATGTGCTCCGCTGGAGACATGAGTAAGCTGGACCGGCACGGTGCGGCCGCCGAGCTGGATGGTCATCGCATGGCTTCCGTCGGCCTGACCATGCCGCGCTCCAAAGTTGGCAGGCTGACCGAGATTGCCAGCCGCGATTCGGCACATGCTGGCCTGCCCTTGTCCCGGCCGGTCGCTAGCCGGCGCGTAAGGCATCCACCCCTGCGGGCAGGCCTCGTACGGATCGTAGCCGGCGCCGGACGAATTGGCCTGCGGACAAGTCGGCCACGAAAACCCGGGCAATCCCATGGCGTCGATCAGCCGATCTATCGGCGGATCACAGGAGGGCGTGCCCTGCCAGTCACCAGACAGACAAAGCAGGACCTGGCAGCCCCACTCGGATGCGAATGTTTGGGACGGAACAGACGCGGCGCCGGCGATCGCGACAGCGCCCACAACGAGAGTTTTCAGCACGGTCGCGTCCCTTTTTCTCTCTGACGTTTTTGACACTTTACTATGGATTTTGCTCAGAGAAAAGGGCAGACCGAACAGGCGGGTTCGTGCGAATACATAGATTCATGCTGCCAAACGAAGCCGGCGAGGTGAACAACCCGCTTCGGGACAATATCGCCTGGTTCCTTGAAACCGAGCGCCGGAAGCGAAAGCTTCGCCATCAACACATGGCGGAACTGTTCAAGACGTCGCCGGGTCAAGGACTCGCATACCGCACCTACATTCGCACCATGAGAAAACGAAACAACGTGACCCTGCGCACGGTCGAACAGATGGCCCAGGCGCTCGAGGTGTCGATCGCGACACTTCTGGTCGGCGGCGCCGAGGTGGAACCCTGGGCGCACAAGCTCACCGAAAAATCGATCCGCGCGCGCCTCGCCGCCATCATCGACAGCGAGCGCAAGCGCCGCAACCTGGTCCGCTATCAAATGGCGGAGCTGCTGGGCGTGTCGGAGATCACCTTCACCAAGCTCGAGCGCGCGAGCGGCAATATCAGTGTCGACACGATCGCCGCCGTCGGCGAGGCGCTCGGCCGCGATCCGGCGACCTTTTTGTTTCGGGAACCCGACAGCCAGCATCAACCGGCTTGATGTGGCGCGGCCGATCGCAAAGGCTGCTTTAAAGACAGCCTCGTGCCGCGTTTAGGGTTCCGCGGCAAGCGTGGTTTTGGCGGCTAGGGCGTCAGCCGGACGGCGATGCGTGACTGGGGAATGGCTTCGACCCTTCCGGCGCCAAGTCGGATCGGCTGTTAAACGGTCCTTTGCTATATTTATTGCGGGAGCTTCCTGTGGACGCCGCTTTTTTGAAGGCTGTCGGATAAAATTTAAGACCGAGATTGGGCCGAAATTTCGCGATCCAGGCGATCTGGCGACGATGCACGATAACAACGTGATTTGTCAGGTTCCTGGCACGCCATTGCCGGCGCTCGGTGACGCGCAGCAGACCGAGCGTGCTTGCTTTGCGCAGCGCATTGCGCACCGTTGTCGCCCCGACGCCGGCCCGATCGCCGATTTCCTTTACCGATCGGTCGCAGTTGCCGTGCTGCCGGCAGTCGCACATAACAATGTAAAGCGCCGCGCTCTCCCCTTCGGTGAACGCGCCGGCGAACTCGGGCCGGATAGCCTGCATGCGGGCGAGCCGCCGCTTGCGTCTCCATCGCACGGGATCTCGCAAGCCGCTGGCAGCTTCGCGGCGGCCTCGCTCACTGCGAGGGCGTTGCGGATAAGAGGAGCGGGGTAGTGCGCGACCATCCGCAGGGGCCTTCTTGAGGTTGGCGCGTTGTCGCTCAGCCTTCTCGCAAAGCCGCTCCGCATCGGCCTCGCCCAGCAACTCCTCGCCGTAGAGCTTCCATATCTGCCGGCAAAAATCGTCCAGCTCGGCCAAAGACCGAATGTTCGTGAGCCATAGGCTCAACGTTGAATAGAGATCCATTTCTTTCCTCTCGCCAGGCCGTACAAAGCCGTGGCGCGGAAGCGCATTTTTTCTTGCAATGCCGGGAAAGATGGGCTACGGTCTCACTAAATCATCGGCGAGATCAGGAGCGCCAACTCCTGTAGCCTATTCCCTAGAAAAGCCGGCCTCCGCGCCGGTTTTTTTGTGCTCGATTTTTCCTCCGTTCAGACTCACTCTTCATGATTGCAAGGCTGAGCATACAAAGTAAAGTATCAAAAAATCCGCGAGCGCGGATCGTTGAGTATCGCCGCCTGACAAGCAAGAATCGCGCCGGGACGCCTGGCGTTCGATTTCTTACGGTTTGCCCGAAGCCGCCCCATGGCGCGTCAAGCTATCGATCTGAGGCGCTGAGTAGCTGGGCGATCTGAATGACGCCCCGCTGTTTGCGGGGCGCCCTTTGGTGTTCGTCAGTCGCCGTTGCGACGGTTCGGGCCGAGACCAGATGAGGCTGTAGCTCTGACCGCCTTCGTCGGCAACGACGTTGGCATAGATTGGGACGGTGAAGCTCGGATCGTCGAGCTTGAGGCGCGAGATAGGCGCGGCCCTCGTTGGACTTTTGGACCAGCCGGCACCGAACTCGACTCGATCAACGAGCACGCGGTGGCTGGGTGCGTTTTCGCCGCTGGCGCGCGTATCGGGGACGATCCGGACCTTCTTGGCCTGGAGGGAAAGCGTGCGATCTCGCCGTTGAATTCTTCGCCGGCCAGCTGGAAGTTGCCGATAGTAGCATGTTCGTGTGCTCCTGACGGTTTGTCCGAAGCCGCCCTGTGCGGCCTCGATAGCGGTCGCTAGACGACGGTCCGCCGACTGCATCCACTGAACCGCAGCGGAGCGGAGGACGGCGGAAGCCGAGCTTGTTGTCCCGCGAGGAATGCGGCGAAGCCACAAGGGAAGAAGGTCGGCGAAGCCGTTGCAGGCAAAACGCCGGACCGGCATCAGACAGACCAATCTTAAGAGAGGCCGTTCAGGGAGGGTCCGGGCATCCGTTCCAGAAGAACGATACTGGAGATATCGGAATGTCGGCCATGCATCCGGCACAAGCGGCACGATCGATGCCGCCACGAAACCAGAGGCACGAGGTCTAGGCCCTGTCCGGTCGCCGCTCAAACGGCCGCACATGATCCCGCCACGCCGCCAAAGGGTCAGGCGATGAGAGCAGTCTTGATACCGACGATTAACGCCGCAAAGGGACCGTCCACCTGGTTCCGGCGGTCTGATAGGCTCGGGGCCGAATTGCTGCGCGCTTACGTCGTGACGGTCCGACGCGTGCGCCTTCGATCATGCACAGTGCGGCGACGAGCTTGCTGGCCACCGCAGTGATCATGACCTTCCTGAAGCGACCGCGCACCCATAACCGCAATGAATCGGTCGAGCTAGTTGGATTCAAAGAACTCGTTGGACGCCGTTTCCAAGCCAAGTGAGACTGTGGCCATGGAAAACGAAGAGGGAGGGCCCGTTCATCTTCGACGCATCGACCCCTCGCAGAACATGCGGCGGTTTTATATGGTTGCGATCCAACCGACCTTGTTCGGCGGAGCATCCGTCATTCGCAACTGGGGCCGCATCGGGACCAGCGGCCAGTCGATGATGGAAACCTTCGATAGCCAAGACGGTGCGGCCACCGCATCAATGAAGCTTCAGCGCGCCAAGCGCCGGCGCGGATATCGCGACTGTGATCCGGACTAGCGCTGGCGACATCGCGCAAGATCGCAGGCCCGAAAGGCCAACTCGATGCCGCGGCGGCCAGCCGATCGCCATAAGCACTGTCATCCCTGTTTTCCGGAATTACCGGCGATGATGGAGATTCTTCCGCTCTTGTCCGCGATCGGTGAAAATCTGAACGGAATGCCCCCAAGCTTAGCTACAACCCAACCTGTCCCTACGCGCGCCGCTTTTTGCAGGCGGCGATCCACTGCATGGCGGAGATTGGATCTTCTAGGATGGCGACCTGCCTGGCGAAATCGATAAAGGCGTGGTGTGCGGCGCTTAACGGTTTGTGCCCATCCTCTGCGTCATAGCAGGCCTGAAGGGCGGTCTGGTGGATCAGATCTCTTTGATCCTCGGGCCAGTCGCTGAGGAAATCGATGGCGTCCGCGAGGCTCGCAATCTCTTGCACGATATAGGGCGCACGCTTCACGAAAATGGGGCTGCCGAACTCCTCCGCATCCATGCGTTCCTCCCAGTTCACGAACCACCGCTTTGGACGAGCATTCCGCCCGGCAACCATCGCAAATGTGCTGTCCGGACCGAGACGGTTCAAGGGGCGCGATGGAAGATTTCTCGTTGGCGCAGGTGCCTGGGGGACGGCGGCAGGATCAGGGCATCAAACGTGCGTAGCAGAATGTTGCGGCGCTGTCAGTACGCGGCCCAGCCGACGACGAACATGATGAGATCAGCCATCTCCGATCGTCGTGTCAATAAACGGCTCGTCCAGCAGGCCGCAGGCCAGCGCGCTGCTCTAGATGGCGCGCAAGATGGTGAGTAGGTCAAGGAGATTGCGGGCGATGCGATCAGTGGCAACGGCTAGCACCTGGTCGCCGGGCCTGAGGCTTTTAAGCATGGTTTTCAGCCTCGGCCACTCGGCATCCTTGCCGCTGAGAAGTCACCAAATTAAATCGCGGTCGTGGAGCCTCACACAGTGAGGTTGCAGAGTGGCTGCTCACGCGCGCCTCTCTCCCAACCAAAGCAAACGAGGGCGTACAGTCAGTTCGGGTGCTGGAGAAAGTTCGTGGCCCTGAGCCCGGTTTCACAGGGCGGCAGTAGGAGCGTCAGCATAGCGCCGCTGCAGGCGGACGCGGGACCGACAGCCCCGGGTGCCATGTGGACTGCGCCGACCTCATGCCAACAACTGCCGTGGTTCTCCGTTATGGACGGCGAGGAGCAGCACCCCCGAAAGGCGGCGCTTGGTGCTCCTTCCGCCTGCCGGCGTTCGCTTGGGAACGGCCGAAGGCCCCGCCGTGCGGCGGAGCCCTCGTCGAGGCGATCAGTCCCGGTTGGGGCGAGACCAGATCAGCTGCAGG
The DNA here is from genome assembly GCF_002284565.1 of Mesorhizobium mediterraneum. Taxonomy (GTDB): domain Bacteria; phylum Pseudomonadota; class Alphaproteobacteria; order Rhizobiales; family Rhizobiaceae; genus Mesorhizobium; species Mesorhizobium mediterraneum. The sequence continues at coordinate 103,333 of NZ_NPKI01000043.1, forward strand.
CCTTCCTCGCCTTCCACCTCGATCAAGGTGGCGTAGATCGGCGCGGGGAAGCTCGGGTCGTCCAGTTTGACCGAGAGGTAGTCGCGGCCCTCGTTGGAGACCTTCTGCCAGGCGGCTCCCAGTTCGACGTTACCCGAGTAGACGCGGAAGTGAGGGCCCTTGTCGGAAGGGTTCTCGACGCGGATCAGCTTGGCCTTGACGTTGAGGTTGAGGGTCTTGATGGCGCCGGAAAAGCCGGCGTTGCCGTTTGAGGTAAAGGTGCCGATGGTAGCCATGATGTCGTCTCCGTGAGTTTCTCGGGCCGCGACCACCGCGACCTCGATAGCGGTCGACAGACCGGAGGCGATCGGCCCGCACCCACCGGGGTCCCCGTTGCGCGTGCGCAATGGGGTGGTCCTTAGGGCCGGAACGACAGTGAAGGGCAGCCAGGACGAGGCTTTCTTGTTCCGCGCGGAATGATGGCGAAGCCAACAGGGGAAGAAAGTCGCGACCGGCTGTTGCGGGCTTGAGAACGAGGCGTAGCGTAGCGAAGACGGCCTTCGGTCAGACAGCCCCATCGAGGACGCAGGTGGTGCGCCCTTCCATGAAACCGCCGGCCAGACGACAGGCGAACCCTAGCGGCATGATCCCCGCAACCGCAGCCACGGTGAGGCGCCATCAAGCCCGGCCCGTGACGCATCATCATGGCAGAACGACCGACAACCACAGCCGGAAAGGGACGCACCCGTCCCATCACTCCGGTCGGTTGACGACCGGCCGACTGGCGAAACTCCGAGGGTCCGGCGTCTGCCGCTTAAGGATGGATGGCCGCGAACACGGTCACGGAAATACCTATCCCGAGCGGGACGTCGGCAGGGGCCGGCTGATCTGGCTCGGCCCGCTGGGGTACGACCCGAACTGACCGGGTGCCAATGGCGGATCCTCGGCCGGCTGCAAGATAGGATGGCTCTGCGCCACCCCCGACATGGATCGGAGAATGCAGCATCATGCAGCCTCCGCGCTGTGCGTCGCATTCGGCTGGAGATCATGCAGATAGTTGACCGCACGCTGGGCATGGGCCGCCGCGGCAAAGATGAATCGCTTCTCGTTTCTGAGAATCTCAAGCCAGCTTGCCAGGTAGCTGGCATGATCCGGCCGCGGCTCGAGCTCTGGCACGATGCCGAGGTCAGCTGCTAGAAAACAGCCGCCGAGGTCCGCGACATATCCTGACAGTCAAGCCTGACGATCGTGGCTATCGCGGAATCGGAGTTTCAGGCCTCAGCGTTTTGGATCCTCGCGGGCTGGGCGGCAGCCAAGGTGAAAAGGCCATGGCTGCGCGTCGGTGGCGGCCCTAAGGCGACGTGGCGCTCAGCTCGGCGGCTGTTGCGCGTGCATCCAGTCAGCGGCAGCCTGCGCTTTGCTTGCGGCGGTGAAGATCGCCCGCGCATCGCCCTTCAGCACTTTGAGCCAGGATGCCACATAGGCTGCGTGGTCAGGACGGGGATGATGCGCCAGGCCCAGATCGGCCAAGATATAGGCTGCAGCAAGTTCGGCGGTCAGTTCTTCGACTGCCAAAGCCTGGCGGGTGAAGCGTTTGGTGAAGTCTCGATCGAGCCGATGCTTAGCCCCCGTGGCATGCGCGGCCTCATGGACATAAGTCCCGACGTGAGCGACAGCATCGCGGAAGACGTTGAAGGCCGGCATAAAGATATGGTCGAGATCGATGCGGTAGTATGCAGCGTCGGCGCCAAAAGTAACTGGGATGCCGAGCGCACTGATGAAGGCATCGGCATGGGGGACTCGTTCAGAGTCAGGCAGGATTGGAGCGGCGGAAGGCGTGAAGCCCTCGACCTGAGAGCTGTTGAAGACCGAGAAGGCGCGCGCGAAGAGGCGTCGCTGGGGGTGCTCATCGTCGCCGACTGCATCATCGTCACTGTGTGCGGCAAACTCCTTCCAGAGCACGACGGTCGTTGCGCGTTCGCCCTTGCGGACCTGGGCGTCAAGCGCCTGCCATTGCCGGTATGTGCCCCAGATGCCGCTTCCAAAGCCGTGAGCCTGAGCTGCGATCCAAAGAGCGAGCGTATTGACGCTGCGATAGGCCTTTCCGGAAGAGATGTTGATTGGGCGAGCAATCGAGCTTCCATCGTGGTGCCAGGGCATCCGCCATTCGCCGGCGCCGGCCTCGATAGCGGCAATGATCTCGGAGGTGATGCGGGTATAAACGTCGGTGCGGTTTTGCGTGTCCATCGTCGGAACTCCTGTCCCGCCGGGGCCAATCCCCGGCGGCGGAGCAGCCATCTGCGATGGCCTAAGGGCCGACCGCGCACTCGAAGAGCCGCAGCGGAGCGAAGGACGGCGATCAGCCGTTGCGCGGGCGGACCTGACATCGCGCGCTCCGCCGCACGCCGGGGTTGGTCCGACGGGACATCCGATCATTGGGCCGCACGCGAACCGCCACACCGCCTCAGGTCCGACGATCTAAGCCATCAAGAACCGCCTGGATCCGCTGGAGATCCTGCTTCATGATGGTCCGTTGCAAAGGCGACAGACGCTTCTCCTTCAGCAAGGTCTTGGCGTCCTCGGCAGAGCGTGACCAAGCTGGCCGATGGCGTGCGGTGATGCAGGCATTGGGGCAGCGGGTTGGCTGGCAAAGCGCGGTCAGCGGCATCTTGCCGTCGATGTTCGTTGCCTGCTTAAGGCAGGCGGCCGTGCCGGGATCAAAGAAGCAGTCAGCCAGCACTCCGACATGCAATGTCCGCGCGAGGCTCGCTAACATTGTGCGGAGCCGCCCACGATCAGCGATCATGGCCGGAAGCGGACCGAGTTCTGTTGATATGCCGTCGAGTGTCTTTGCTACACGCACTGCGGCGGGCCCGGACAACGTCGCCCCGGCCTGCCGCTCATCGAAATACGTCAACAGGTCATCAAACTGGCCGAGACTGCGCTGGTTCTGCACCTCCGCACGGAAGCCGGATCGGCTGGAGCCGGCATAGCCCTCGAAGGCGGCGACGGAGGCATGCTTGTACTGGATCATGCCGGCAATTGTGCCGAAGGGACGGTTGGCAATGTGCCATGCAATCGTGCGTCTGAACTGCCGCGTCGTGATCCGCCAAGGCTGATCACCTGGTCCGTTCGGGACCGCCGGCGTATCCGGTGTGCCGAACAGGTCGTTGAGATGGTCGCGGAAGTGGTTGAGTTGGCGGACAATCTCGGCCGAGAGGTGATCCTTGCAAACGGACCTTGCGATAAGAACGGGCCAGAGCGTCGTGAGCCCGCGCGCGGATGCCGCCCGGAAGGACAAACGTTCCAGCACTTCTATCGCCTTGGCTACAGGCTCAATTGTAATCCAATCAGCCGGCTCACCTTGGCTCGACCTGCCCTTGTAGGCAACCGAGCGAACGCGATGACGCATGACCATGCCATCTTGGCTGCGCGTTACGGAAAGGCATCCGCGCTGCATCGCCTGGACCTCGCAGTCCCGCATCCCGGTCAGGTACGCGCAGAGGATATAGGCTGCCGCCTGCAGCATCCGCTCTTCCTCCGCCAGTGTTTTGGCGTCGAAGCGGGGCCGCCATGGCTTGCCGGTCTCCGGTAGAATGGCGATGGGAGTCTCCATTCCACCTGTCTCGAGGCCGAGTTCGAGCAACGCGGCCCTGATCTGGCGAGGTGCGCCGCCGGTCAGCTGAATATGCATTCTTGGCTCGGTCTGAGCGTCGATGCCAATGTGCAGGTGAAGCAGGTGCGAATTGACGGGCGGCGATACGTCTCCTGTCTCTGGGTGCCGCAAAACGGTGCCGTTGTGCGCGCTCTCCCAGATGGGCACGCCACGGTCTTCGCTTCGTAGCTTATCGAAATAGTTCTGAAGACGCCTTCGCTGTCGGCTACGGCGTTCCGTGTATGTGAGAGCCTGATCTGACTGGAGGAGCGCGGCGCAGTGGGCTTCCAATCGCTCCAACTCTGCACGGGCGGCGAAGATGTCTGAGGCGAACTGGGTGATATACCGGCTCGACCAGGCCAGCAATGGCGAGATGATCTCTTCTGGCATGCGTGGCGTGAGGTTCTCGTGAACAAAGCGATAGCCGTCGACCCGGGCGGGCGCCTGGCCGCCCCAGGGCCGGAAGTACAGGCCTCCAGACGGGAGGTAATCGCGAAAGGCATAGAGATCAGCAGGGACTTCCAGAAGGTGGCCGACTATAACCGGCCGGCGAGCACGGTCAGTCTTGAGATGGCGAACGTAGCGATCCAGCAGTTGCTGATCGACACGGCGAAGATCGACAGAACCAAGCTCATCGCGCACGAACTCGAAAAAGCGTCGCGCACGATTGAAAACCTGCCGGATACTGCCGGGAGGAAGCTTCTTGCGGTGACCCGGCATGTCGACGTTGAGCCGGGCATAGAGAAGCTCGCGAAGCGTCTCGCAAACACTCACATCCTCGACGGACCCGAAATGCACGGTGACATGGCACCGCCTGGCGTTCTCGCGAAATACGGCCGGTCCGAGATCCCAGCTCGGATCGCCGTAGCGCGAAAGGGTGTCCCGATCAAAGCCCGGCTTCAACGGAGCGGACGCGAGAACCGGGCGAAGATCGAGTTCCCGGGAGGTGGAGGCTACTGCGGCCAACCTGATCATTGCCGGGCCTCCGGCGGCAGATAGAGGGCGTGCCCTTCCGCCTCGCGGCGAGCTTCGGCAACTACACTCTCCGGGAAAGCAGGTAAGACCTGCTTCGCGATGCGATGATGCGCGCGGCCGAACTTCATGGCCCAGTCCGCGGCGTGGAGACCCGTCCGTTGCTCCTCGATAAACCACAGGAACGCGATGATTGCCGGCAGCTTGCGCGCGGTGATGACGGCGTTGCGGCATTCGAGACAGCCCCAGAACGGTTGCGGACAAGGTGATCCCAGCTCTCCGAAAGGACTGCGATCAAATCCCGAGCACGCAGCGAGCCAAACATCCTGTTCGCCGCTTAGAAGCGCGTCGACATCACTGCTTCCTTCCGAAGCGGTGTGGCTTTGGCGCCAGGAATCCTCGTCGCGAGGCCCCAATATGATTGGGCCGGCGGCCGCGGCGACTTCGGAAAATGCCTCCGCCACGGTGGCCTCATGAAGCGGGCGCAGCGAGGGAATGTCCGCATAGTGTCGAGCGGCAATCTCGGGCGTATGCCCGACCGCAAAGCGGGCCATATGACCCTCGGTCTTCAGATACCAGATCGCCTTGTGGGTTTTGCGCAATCGCGAAAGAACGAGCCGAAGAGGCTGGCCATCGTCATCGACGATCCCATGGCTTCCGGTCCATTGGTCGACGCGTTCATGCGGATGATCGACACCTGCGCGGAGTTGCTTCCGGCCGGTATAGTAATAGAGCCAAAGGCAATCGCTTGGGACGAACTGCCTCGTAAAGGCCGTCACCTCGATCAGCTTGCGAACGAGACCACCCGGTGTTCCGATCCCGCCGTCACGCACACGAATATGTTTGTGCTCAGCACCTCGGGCGCGTCGCTTGATATAGGCTATGTCGATGGTTCCAGGTCCGGGTTCTGGAGGCAGTCGATCGTCAAAGCCTTGCAACATTCTATCTCCAGGCCGGTCTCCAGTGACAGGAAGGTCAGAAGCGGTGGAATGTCGGTGGCCCGCAGATGATGACGACCGTGGATGTCTTCGGCCAAGGTTGAGACAGGTAGACCGCGACGTCCCCTCATGAAGTACAAGCGATGGAAGCTCTGTCCCCGCTGCTGAGCGCGCCCGAGGCCACGATCCTGTCGTTCGCTTCGTCGGTCACTCTGCGAAGATTGGAGTCGCCCTCATCATCATCGAGCGACTTCCCGATGCGTCTGAAGATCTTGCCGATGTCGGCGCGGGCCGCATCGCGAAGCTGCCTTGCGACGTACGGACTGTAGGCGTCGCGCGGTTGCGATCGGCCGGCGGATTGTGTGCTGGTATAACTTAGCCGACGCCGTACCCCTTCATCGAGAAGGCCAGGTTGGTCGGCATCAATCGAGCGCAAGGCGAGAATAGCCTTGGCAAGAATGATGTGCCGGTAGATAGGCTTCATCCCGCCGGCTTCGAGGAAATCCTCATATCCGTCGATATCGTCAGCGCGCAGATCGGCGGGCGTTTTTGCCTTCGAGTGCTCGCGCAGATACGCGAAGAACCTAAGACATGCATTTAAATGCCCCTTGATGGTACTCCGCGCCCCCAGCGAACCACCAAGCTCCGCCTGCCGGCGAAGAGCACCGGCAAATGCGATGGCGAGAGGTCGCGGATGCAGGCCGGTAAGGTCAACGTCGATGCTCCCGCCATAGCGCGCCTCGATGTTGAAGCGCAGACCGAGGACCGGATCGCGGGCGTGTGCGGTAGCAATGGCATCGGCTGGTGCAAAACGGACTGGAGCTCCCTTGCGCGGCCGCCCCGTCATAATGAAGTCTCCGATGGAAGCAGTGCGAGCAGTTCCTCGACCGCAGCATCGACGGTATCCGCGCGTGTCGCGATGTGGTCGAGGTAGATGTAGGTCGTTGCTAGACTGGCATGACCAAGGAGCCGTTGGACTTGCTGAAGAGGATCGCCGAGAACTTGCCGGTATCCCTCCATCGGTCCGGCAGGCAACGCCGCATCACGGAGGCGATGCTGAATGAGCATCGCCAGCATATGAACTGCAAAGGAATGGCGGAGCTGATGCGGACTGATGTTGACGTCGAAGCCGAAGGATCTGCACCGCGCGGAAGCACGGGCGAAGATGACTTCCCAGGAGTTCGGCTGTACCGGCAAGCCGACCTCCGAGAGCCATAATACCGCCGGTTCGCTAGGTGTGCCGTCGTCGTTGCAGACAATGATCCGGCCGCGTTCCTCGGGGCTGAGCAGGTCAAGCGCGATGTCGCCGCCGTCACGCAGTCGTAGCCGGGAATTGCTCCGCTCCCGGTGTACGAGGATCGGGCGGTCAAGTGATTGCCACCCCGAACGGCGCTGAAACTTTGCAATAGCATGGGAGCGCTCGACAGCGATATAGGCGCATCTGCTCGAGCAGCCGAGCGGGAACGAGTATCTGGCGACCACGATCGCCCTTGGTCAAAGCATCGGGCAGCTCGAGCCAGACCTGACGGCATGGCGGCTGACCAACGACAGCAAGATCGGATGCGAAGAGAAATGAAGCTTCCTCCAGCCGGAGGCCCGTCGTAACCAGGAGATCTGAAAACAGCGCATTGCGAATGCCGTTGCGATCTCGGGCGCCAGGGCGCGTTCCGCCACCAGGCAGTAGCCCTCTCAAGCCAAGATCCCGAAATCTCCGGTAGTCGTCGAGTGTGACGAAGCTGACATCCGCGCGGCGCGCGGCAGGTTCATACGCATCGTTGCGAGCCGAGATCCGCGCTCGCCGGCCAGTATACCCTTGCCTCCACACGGACCGATGCGTGAACGGCGCTTCCGCAATGAGACGCTCCTGGGCGCCCCATCGATACACACGGTCGAGGCAGGCGACGGCACGATTCCAGGAAGCAGCAGAGATGCGTTGGCCGGCCTCCGCACGGCGCCGAACTCGGTGATAGGCAAGGACGTCATGCCGACCCGCCTGCCATACCGTCTTGGCGCAGGCTTCCGAAAGAAAACGGACCCAGACAAGAACGTCATAGCCATAGGCACGAAGAGAATGGTGGGAACGAACGCCGTTGAGAGGCAGGTCGCGGAAGAAGCGATCCAGATCAGGATCGTAGAGTGCCCCATCCCTAAGGATCATGGGAACGTGTGCGCATCAAGCCCGTCAGCCGATCGGCGCTCCTGAATGGTGATGTTCGAAACCGGCGCTACATTGTCCACAAGTTGTTCAACGTTCCCCCGGACCCCCATCCGGGAGCCAGCATCAACGAAGGAGTTCAACTTGCCCGGCGCTATCCAGGCCGGCCTCCGCCAGCTATGTGGGAGCGCTGCGGCCGGCCTGGACAACGCCTCCGTCAGTCCTGTTGCATCGACGCCAGCAAGACACGGAGAGTCGGTGCAGACTGTCAAGATAATGCCACGAGCTCTTCGTGGGCCCGAAACTCGCGATCCTTGTGGTAACGGGAGAGGTTGCGATCAAGCCGGCTTTCCGAGCCGACCCAATGGGTCATTTCGTGTCCGAGGGTCGCATAGTAGCTGGGCCTGTCGCGGAAACTTTCGAACGGCGGCATTTGCACAATATCGAGAGCCGGATTGAAATACGCCTTGTCGCCACCGTGGCGTATGACGGCTCCGGTATTTGCGAAGAAGGCATCCGCATGTTCGATCCGTTCCACCGGGTCTGACTCTGGCGCGGGATTGCCGTAATACTGCGCGGGCAGGCCTTCGATCTGGTCGGCGCAAAACACCGTATAGGCCTTGAGGAACGGAATCCCGCGCTCGACCTCTTCGCCATGGGCATCGGTTTCGGTGCGTGTGATGCGGCTGGCATAGACAACCATTGAGCCGGTCTCGCCTTTGCGGACATGACCGCCCAGCTCGACGCTCTGCTTGAACGTCATCCAGGTCGGGGAAACAAAACCCCTCGAAACCGCCTCCGACCAGAGAAGCAGGGTATTGATCCCCTGATATGGCAATCCATTGTGGCGCAACGGGCGTGTGATACGCCCCGTAGTGTTCGCCGCGCTCCACGGCTTCACCCACGGCCGCACGCCCTTCTCCAGCTCCGCGACGATGCGGTCGGTGATCTTCGCGTAGATATCGACGCGGGTTTTGTTGCTCTTCCTGTCCATTTTCCGGACCTCCGTTCGAGGCCGCGCCAATCGCGGCCGTCACGAGGTCCGGCAGCGCAGGACCGCAGGACCGCGAACCCGCAGAAGAGCAAATCGGAAGGAAGGGATACGTCGCCTGAGGGCCGCAACGTTAGTGGAGGACGGCGAAGCCGTTTAGCGGAACGAGGACCGGAGCAGGACCAACATTCGTGACGACCGCGGTTGGCGCGGCCGTACGAAGTGGTCTTCCTGCTTTTCTCATCTATTGCTTTAGGGGAACCACCGTTGAGTACCGGCTTCGATGGATCAGTCGTCGACCAGCCAGTCAGGCAACGGTCACCAGACCCGTCTGCCGGATCTCCTCCACCAGCACCCCGCGAGCAGCACGAATTTCAAGCGCAGATTTTGAAGGTGAGAGGGATGCTCGCCCTCCCTGCATAGCTGCTTGCACAAAATGTGTTTGCGCATCGCACAGCCTTTAGCCATTAAGGCTGAAGCTGATGGACGCGATGGTTTCGTCCCAGTTGCATCGCAATCGGCTGCTCCCCTCTGGAGGTTTTGACCTTCACACCTAAAGGGCCCTCGGTTTTCCGATGGTTCTATTTTTTGGTGGTGCAACGTCATCCTTCGTCACTGTGCGGAACGCGGCGTGATCGCCGCTTCAGCCCTCAGGCTTTGGGTGTCATTTCTGCCTGACTGTATCGACCCCTCCCGACAAAAGTCTGACCTTTGCCAGCCGTCTGCGGGCAAGCGTTCGCGCCAAAAGTTCAAAGCCGCGTCCGTAACATTCAACAATGAAAGACAGCGTCATCAGATCGAGCAGAAAGTCGTCGATCGCATGTGTGAGCGCATCAGGCCCTTGTTCGAATTGAAGTAGCAAGGCGCGCGCCTCTTCGATCGCGGCCCGGCAATCGTGGGCCTCTATCAGTGCCTCAAGCCTGTCAAGGATGTGCAAGCGTCCTCACTCTCCCCAAGCCACACTCAGCCGCATCGGACGCCGCCGGTGAGTGAGTTTTCAACGAAAGAACATGGTCGCGTCTCGCAAAAAGGCATCGCTCGGCAAAGTGCCCGTTGATGAAGCATGCCGCGTCAAACCACAAGCAAGAATCCGGGCTCCACCCAGATGAAGTCTTCCAAGGCGAGTCGAGCCGGCTCGGGTCTGCGTCTCGGCCGAAAAATGCTGCTCAGAAGAACTGCGGCCGCATTCGTCGGAGGCAAAAGAGTTTCTCTCAATTTTGCCAGCCGCCACTGTTCAGTCGAGATTACATGCGAGACGGCCGATAACGCAAAGCAAAGGCCCGCAAGAATGAGTAAAGCAGCTGGATCAGTTGAAGATTTGGCTGCACCAAAGACCTTTGCGCCCCTCGTGCAGCCGACCTTTCGTTCGATCTGGCTCGCCACCCAGGTCTCTTCTCTCGGCTGGCTGATGCAGACTGTTGCCATCAGCTGGCTGATGGCAACGATCTCGACTTCCGATCTGATGGTTGCGCTGGTCCAGGCGTCATCGAACCTGCCCGCGTTCATCTTGTCAGTATTCGCGGGGGCTCTCGCCGACAATTTCAGCCGTCGCCGGGTCATGTTCGCCGGCCGCTGCCTGATGGTGATAGGATCTGCAATGCTGACGGCGATTGTGGCGCTGGGCTTTGTCAGTCCGTGGATGATCCTCGGCTTCAGCTTCCTGATCGCATGCGGGGGTGCTCTTCACGATCCCGCCTGGCAGGCCTCGGTTGGCGATATCGTCGACCGCCGCGATGTCCCGGCCGCCGTCACCCTGCTCTCCGTCGGCTTCAACACGGTCCGGACCGTCGGCCCGGCACTGGGCGGCATCGTGGTTGCCTCGTTTGGGCTTTTGGCAGCTTTTACCGTGACCACCCTCACCTATTTGGTCCCTTTGGGCACGATATGGCGCTGCAAGTGGAAGGTTCGCTCTTCGCCTCTCCCGCGTGAGTCGATGAGAACGGCGATCTATGACGGGCTGCGCTTCACGGCGATGTCTTCGGAAATCAAGGCGGCGATCGCACGCGGAACGCTGTTTGGCCTGGCAAGCATCGCCATTCTTGCACTGCTGCCGCTGGTTGTCCGTGATCATCTGGGAGGCGGACCGCTCGCCTATGGCACGCTCATGGCCGGCTTCGGGACGGGGGCCGTCTTCGCCGGCATCTCCAACGGCACATTCAGACGGAGCTTGTCGCAAGAACGTCTGATGAAGCTCGCGTGCGTCGCCTGCGCGGCCTGCTCCCTCTCCCTTGCACTGACCTCTTCGATTGCGGTGGCCGCACTTGCGCTCGCCTTGGGCGGCGCGGGGTGGGTCACCGCCTGGTCCGGGGTTGGCGTGAGCGTGCAGCTGGCGAGCCCGCGCTGGGTCGTGGGGCGCACGATTTCGATCTACTATGCATTGATAGATGGCGGCATCGCGACCGGCAGCTGGGTATGGGGCACTGTCTCCCAAAACCATTCCCTGACCTTGGCGCTAGAGGGTTCCGCTGGAGCGCTGCTGCTCGTCGCCGTGGCTGGCGTGCTGTTTCCTTTGCGCGAGCGCCACGAGTCCGAGCCCGATCCTTTGGAGGAATTCGACGCCCCGGCTGTCGCTCTCAATTTGAAGCCGAGAAGCGGTCCTATCGTGGTCAAGGTCGAATATCTGATAGCCGAGAGAAATGTCGAGGCCTTCCTCGAGCTCATGCGGCAGCGCAGGCATATCCACAGCCGCGTCGGTGCTCGGAACTGGACGCTTCAGCGCAACCTGCAGAAGCCCATGCAATGGACAGAGACATTCCGCACGCCGACCTGGACGGACTACCTTCGCCTGAACCACCGCCTGACGGAAGTGGACAAGGAACTGGACGAGCGTGTCTCCCAGTTGCAGGCGGGCGAGGAAGCGCCTCAAATGACGCTTTCGATTGAGCGGCCGACAAGCTCGCCCCGCAAACGCGCAATCCTCCCACTTCCCCGTCATTGAAGCCTGGCCGGCAGGGCACCAGCGATTGCTAATTGGTGCCGCGGATGGTTTCAATGTCATGCCGCCTTATCTACAGGGCGGGTTCGATGTGTTCGCCGAAGAGGTGGTGCCGATCTTGCGCCGGCGCGGACTTTTCCGGCACGACTATGACGGAACAACACTGAGGGACCATTTCGGTCTGCCACGCCCTGGCAATATTTTCAGCCAACCGCAAAGGGCCCCAGCCTGAGCTCCTTTCGCGGCGGGCATTCGATTTTGGGCGGATCGGTCCGACACGGGATTTCTCGCCCGTATCTCTCGGTCGGTGTTTCGCCCCGTGACGCCCCTCCCGGCACATGTATCCGGTCGGTTTCCGGTGCGGGCTCGTTCCGACAGCCTTGACCGGCTTCTCGTCTTCTCGATTGTTCAATACCTGCATTGTTGTCCAAGTGGGCCAGTTTTGGCCCGACCTCGATCACCGCCTCTCATCGTGCCCGCTTCGTTGACTGTCTCGCCGCGCTGTTTCGTCTCCTCGCATTAGCGGAAGTTAAATTTCGAGTGTTTCAGCTTGCCGCAAATTAGGGTCTTGATGGCATGTTTGCATGACTTTCGGACGGGACAGGAAGACTGACGCGGACGGGGATGGATCAAGGCCTTGCGTCAGGACGAGGCGCGGCAGATGCGTGTGCGCATCGCGGAACTGGAGCGCAACCTCATGGCGACCACGCCACAGGGGCGCCATCGACGTTTTGAAGCCGGGAATGAACTTCGCATTGCGAAATTCCGCCTCGAGCGCCTCGAGGAATGCATCGCCGGAATACCGGAAAAATGTGGGGCTTAGCGGATCTCGCGGCTCTCGAAGTTGCCGCGCTCCGGCCGAACTGTGCGCCCGATGCTATGATCACAAAGCTGGTGGTTTGACGCCGGTTGTCGAGAGCATCTCTTCAAGCAGCGCTGGGCGGCAGACGCGCAGGCCGCAGGATGAGTCTGCCTGGAGACAAACGCAAGGGGTTGGTTGTTGCGGACGAGGGGCAAACGCCTTCCGGAAAAGAGCTTTCCCTCCCACGCGTATCTTCCACAGGTAGGCAGCCGCACCCCGTGCGCCATCCTGCAGGACACAGCTACCATAGCGAGGCAATCCCGGTTGAAGAGGCATCGTTTGACTCGGAGATGTTCCTCTGGGGCATCGACCTCTTCATCATGGCTATTACTCGGAAGCCCATGAGTCTTGGGAAGATCTGTGGCGCTCAAGCCATCGGCTTTCGGAAAGACCGGCGACGCTTCGTCTCAACGACTATTCCAGCGGTATTCTTCGCGTTGAACACGGCCGTTTGCTTCGGCTTAGGTTGGGGCGGGGCATCAGGCGCCCTTGGCTCCGGCGTTTTCTTGGTCTCTTCCTTGTTCTTGCGGGCGCACAGCAAAGCCTTGGCGCTCGCCGCCTCCGCATCCGATACCTCGCCGGCCGGCTCGCCATCAACATCGACCCGCACAGCGCCAGCATTCAGTCTCGCCAAGTACCTGGGCATGCTGGTATAGGCGCGCAGGGCTCTCCTCAATTCATCATCTGACAGTTCGCCGTCCAGCACGCGAATGTCATGATGGATGCCGATCCTAAGCGGCTTGGGCGCTTTCGGATCGAACGCCGCAGGCCACTTTGCCGATAGATGCCGGAAAAGCTGCGCGGGCGATTTCCCTCGGCCGGGGGTCGTCATGATCAAGCCTCGCCCGATTTGTTTTGTTTCCCAATTCGGACCCTCCGTAGCCCCCATATATGCAATGATTGTGGACGCCTGAAAAAATGGGGATTCGTCCGGCAGGGGCAAAGCGCATCCTAGCTTCTAGATGAATACCGTTGCCCTCCCAATCTCCTCGCGACTTCTGAGGAACGGAAACGATCAATCGGACGACCAACCTTCCGAACGGGCAAGAACTGTCGGTCATGACGTTTGGCAAAGGACGGCTGCGCCGAGTTAATCGGCGGCAACTTGGCATGGGAAGAGAAGTCAACTCCAATCAAGAAGCCAGCCGCGAAACGCTAGGCTAACGCCTAAGGTCTGGAGCTCGCCTTCTGCTCAACGCCATCACAAGGACGGCGTTGAGCAGCGTAACGAACCTTACATCCTGATGTTGCCAAGCGGTCCTGAACGTGTCGATCTAGTACTCGATCAGCGTATGAACGAAAAAAAGGTTGCAGCTTCGACACGCCGCCGCTCAAAAAGTTCCATGTTCGCCTTTGGCAACGGCTGGCTTGGTCATGCGAGCTTCCCGTACGGCGGCGGCTATTGCAACCGATCGCTCTGACGCTGCCCGTAGCCGCTCGTCGCTAGCCACCGCGCCCGCGCCAGGTGGGATGTCCAAGCCCGACGTGCCCGTTCCGGCTGGCGCTCTGCGTCAATGTTCAAGATGGCTCGTGCCACCTTGCGCCAGTCGAGGCCCATCGCCTCCGACATCAGCAGGACGGCGTAAGTCTGAAAGTGCGCCACGTCGTAAGGTGTGACCTCGGCCAACTCGGGTGTTTCATTATCGATCCAGGACTCCTCCTCCTTTGAGGGCGCGTCGATGTAGCGGCCGATCGACGCCAGGTGCGCCGCAATCTGGTAACGCAGGTGATCGCGGCTGCCGTAGCGGGCATCGATTTCGCCGAGCTTCTTGTCCCCTACGCTTGTCGCGCGGAACATCGGTATCGCCCAGGGAGTAACAACTCGGACCGATGGCGCAGATATCGCAGCCCGTTGCGAACACGTCCTGCACGAATGCGGGAATGTCCTTTTCTTGCATCCGCTTCATTTCAATAGGCCGCTTCTGACTTCACATTTCCTTATCACAGATCACCCAGTTTGCAACCTTGCCGTGCAATCTTGGGCGTCACTGCGGCGCGCGAGCACCTTCCCTCACAGCTCAGCCCAGTGAATCCGCCCCGTGCGCGCCTCACCCGGAGCCGGAAGAATTAGGACATCTTCCCTGTGCAGGAAGAACCGACGCGCGAAGAACTCAAGATTTGGGTATCGCTCCCTTCCTGTGTAGCGCTCTGCCGATAGCGCAGCCTGTCGGGGCAGAAGGCAAGGAAGATAGCCCGCAAGTGTCGGAGAAGCTGCGGCTTCCAGGATTGGCGCTCGCACGGTTGCTGAGGCCGGTTTACCCTATCGAACACTATGCCGACCGAGGAAGATCGGGCGAAGCCGAAGCTCCGCCCGGTGGCAGTTAGCCGAGCGCCGCCATCTGAAGGTCGGCCGCCTGCCGGTTGACTGTCTGGCCAGGGTTCTCAACCTGGCGTTCGTAAGGCTTCCAGCTTTCACCAACGATGTGCTCGTAGGCGGCGACGGCGCCCTCGGCCGCCATGCGCAACGCGTGGGCTTGGAGGCCCATGTCGGCGGCGAACTCGCGCTTGCGCTGTGCATTGCTGTCGAAACCGACAGGACCGTCGAGGTCCTCGTCGCGGGTGTCGTTGGCGAGCCTGGCTGTGGCGTCCTTGGCCTCGGTGACGGCCTTCGAGTAGAACTGGCCTGCTCCATAGGCGGAGCCGACATAGGAGCCGACGATCCTCTGCAGGTGGATCTGCATCGCCTTGTCGGAAAGTCCCTCGGAGAGTGTGTCGGCGCCATCGATCAGGCTGCGCTCGTGGAATTCACGGATGCCATCGCTGTCGAGGACGGGAAGGCCGAAGCTTTCGGAGATGAGCGTGGCCTGATGGCCGTCCGGGCAGCAGAGCCGAACCATTTCGAGTGTCGTGCCCTTGCGGAGCTGGACGACGCGGGCTTTGGTCCTGGTGGAGCGGGTTGAACTGGACATTAGCTTTCCTTTCTAGCGATGCCCTTCAGGTGATCCGGCCCTTGCCGGTCTTCCCTGCGGGTGCGGTCGAAAGGAACCGGCGGAAGCTGGACGCTTCAGGGTCCGGGACCTGCCAGGCGAGCGAGGTCGGCTTGCGGAAAAGCGGGGGCCAGTCCTTCACTGGTCCCTGCGCAGGACGCGGGCCGGCCTTGCCGAGATCGGCGGGTTCCGGCCGCTCCGCGGCGCGACAGCGGCCTTGAAGGGGCCAGCCGCCGGTTCAGACCGCAGCAAACCCGCCGGAAAGACCGGCAAGGATGAATTCGGACATCGGCACGCGGGAGGAAATCCACTGTTCAATTCCCGCCGCCACACGATCCGCCTGCCCGCCAGGCTGCGCGAGGGACGGCGTTTGAACTTCGGCTCCTGCCGATATCGGAGATGTGCGCCGCCCGCTGCTGCGGATCAGCTCTTTGGCCTGCTCCCACGTCGGACTGACAACGCACTGGTTTCAATGCCGCCGCAATGACAGATCAGAACGACGACTACGTCTATGACGACGCGACAGGGGAATTGCGACCAGCGTCGGAGATGGCTGCCATGCAGCTACTGCCGAAAGCATCGAAGTGCGCGATGCCGCCGGCAAGGTGCTGGCCGACGGCGACTCCGTCGCCCTCGTCAAGGACCTCAAGGTCAAAGGCGCTGGGCAGAGCCTGAAGCAGGGCACGGTGATCAAAGTCGATCCGGCTGACCGACAAATCCTGACGAAATCGACTGCCGGAATGACGCGATCAAGGGGCTGGTGTTGCGAACCGAGTTCGTACGCAAGCGCTGACCAGGCCGCAGTATCAGGCGCGCCTCAGGTCCGGCGGGATTCTGTCACAGTGCTGCGATCGCAGCGTCCTGCCTTGCCAGTTTGCGAGATAGGCATCGATCTCGTGCTGCCTTTCCTGTGTGATCGCGGCAAGGTTCGATCGATATCGTTCCAGAAAGGTCCTGGCATCGGCAGGTTTTAGGCGTCGGCGGCCGTTACGCTGGGGCTTGAGCTGCGGAATGATCGCCGTCATCCGCCTTATGATCTGCCGGTCGATCATATCAAGCTGGCGCTGTGTCTGGCGCCGTGCCTCCTCCATGCGAAAGAGCTGCGCGCGGCGATCGCGGACAGACATTATGTGTCCCTCCCCTGCCAATCCATGAAGCTCGATGGCCCGCCATAGACACGATGGCGCGCAACATCGATGACGAATCCAAAGCGGCCGACATGGTATTCGTCGGTCGGAACGAGAAAGCGACGTTCCTCCGTGCCCGGTCCACGCCTGCCGCCGGGCGTCGCGATAACCTCGGTGAAACCGGCCTGGTGCTCGGTATCGCCGACACCACGACCCAGTTATCGGTAAGCATCTCGAAGAATCCCGCTCGTCCTTTTTCGCGGATTGGCCGGGTTCGAGCACCCTGCCGTGGATCGCCTCCCAGGCTTCCGGATACCAGTCGCGGATCGTCTTTTTCGCACAAGCCTTCTCGAAGTCCGTGAGGAGCTGCGGGAAGGCTTGGGCGACGGCCGCCCAATGGCAGTCCTCTTCATACCAGCCGCCATCGGCACGGAGCATGACATGGACTTTGCGATTTCGCTCCGCCGACAGATGGAACCCGCCATGGCCTGCCGTTGAGTGAGACACGACGCCCTCGGCGTAGACGGTCGCTCCCTGCGACGTTCCCCATGGCGTGTGGGCGCGGGAATCGATTTCGCGACGGCCAAGCGCTACGCGATGCTGCTGGTGGAGAGCGTTCTCCTCGACATGCGCGCGAAACGCCGCCTCGTCGGCAAGCTCGCCGGCATGGCCGTAGAAATCGCTGCGCGTCCATTCGGCCATGGGCCGGCGGATACGCCAGCCCATGACAAGATAGTGCCGGCCGTTCCGGACCGGAACCATGGCGAACGCCGTTTCACCGACAAGCGCAACGGGATATCCGTCGGCGCTGCGGCCAAAACAAATCCCCACATTACCGGGGGCCTCGTCTCGTATCCGGGGAGTGGCCACGCTCATGCCGCCACCCTCCCCTCGACGGTATCCGCGGCCACGGCATCGGCCGTCACCTCTTGCAGAACGGCTCACGGATAGCCGTGCCGCGTCAGCCATTCTTCTGCATCCGCACGATGGCTGGCGAGATAGACCAGTTCGGCGTCTTCGCAGTGGCGGTCGAGCACCAGGACCGAGCCGATAGCGGGCCGCTCCTTGACCGCAAAGTTGAGATCGCTGTTCACCGAAAAACTCTGGTGAACACGCAGGACGACGGTGCCCTGGCTGCCATAATCGCCCTTGTGCAGGGTAATGGATGCCGGCAGCGTGGTGTTGCCGACGCGGGTTTCGGCCTGCTTGCGGATCAGCCGGCCGCCACTGTTGCGGTTCTCCCATGCGGCGAGCTTGTTGCGATGTCGCTCGGGCGGGCGTGGCGTTCCATCGCGATAAGTTACGATCGAACCGAGTGGAACGAGGTCATAGATGGTTTGAGCCGACATGATTGGTCTCCGGTGTTTAGGGCGAAAACGAAACCGCCGCCGGCGAGGTCACCGGCGGCGGTAATGCAATCGGAAGGAAGAAAGCGCGCGCTGCTATTCGGCGGCCTCGCGGAAGCCTTCAGCGTCATCGTCGCCGGCATACTCGTGCGCTGGCTCGATGATCGCATCGCCGTCGAGCTCGTCCTGGTGCGCCGGCGTGCCGTCGTCCTCAGGCTGTTCCCTGGCCTCGTTCATCTTCAGCCAGGAGGTCAGCTTTTCCGGAGTGGGTGCAAACAGCGCCGACGGGTGGACGAAGCAGCCTTCCTTGAAATGCTCGACCAGCGCCGCACGGGTGTCCTTGACCTTCTGACGGGGCAGGACGGATGTATCGGCGCAGGCCGCTTCCAATGCCTGCCGCGACAGGCATGACAGGAAGTCCTCAGTCCCCATGTTGGCTAAGAAGTTGTCCGCGGCGATGATGTCGCCGGCGACACGGGCGACAACGCCGCTGTCCGAGCGATTCTCCCTGCAGGACAGAACGTCGATCAGCAAGGACCGCACGGCAATGCGCAGCGTGTCCATGTCGAACGTCAGCCTGCCCTCCTGGTCGAACAGGCGCGCGGCATGTTCGCCGAGGCCTGCGGCCCCGTAACAGGAGATGTCGCGGGCACCAGATGCCACTGTGACATTCTGGCCGGCGAAGGCGAGGACGAGCAGCGCCATCAGCGTGTCGTCCTCGATCGGTGCGCGCGACAGCGCCTCGTGCAGCGCGTCGGTACGCAGGTCGCCGATCATCTCTATGCCTTTGCGCGTTACGTCCGGACGCGGCTTTGCCGTAATGACGATATCATCGCCATCGGTCTCAACATCAGCGCCATTCTTGCCCTTGGGGTTTTTGGCCGCCGGCATGCGGTACGCGACCGACTGCACCTTGCCGTCGCGGTCGAGATACAGGGCGGTGTGATCGGACTTCGACGGCTTGCCGTAGACCCGCTCGGCCTTGGGCGGCAGCTTCGGCTCGCCCCACTGACCGGCTTCCACGATCACGACGCGCTTGGGCAGAGTGTTTGCCATCCACTCCTGCTGCGCGCCAAGGAAAGCCTCGACATCGACCGTATAGCGGCTGTCCTCGTCGGCCGGCGCGAACAGGTCCTCGACCCAGGCTATGCCGTAGGCGTGAGCGAGATCGTCACCGAAGCTGGCGTCGCGCGCGTACATGCGGCGCTTCGTCAGGCCCTGCGCCACGCTCCACCATGACACCTGGGGATCGGCCTTGGACGGCTTGTGCTTCTTCCAGACCTCCTTCTGCTCATCAAGCGAAGCCGACGCGATGGTGCGCAACTGCTGCTCGTTGGGCATGTCGCCCTTGGCCATCTGGTCCAACATGGCCGGCAGAACGTTGGCGAGCAGGCGCAGCTTCCTGATCTGGCGGACGGGAAGCGCTAAAGCGAGGGCGACGGCTTCCTCGGTCCAGCCGAGCGCAACCAGCCGCTCAATCGCGCGCCATTGGTCGACGGGATCGAGTTGCTCATGCGCCAGCGTCTCGGCCAGCGACCGCATTGCACCACCATCCTCGGCGTGCTCGATCACCAGCACGGCGATCTCTTCCAGACCCGCGGCAATCGCCTGCTTCACACGACGATGTCCGGCATCAATGACATAGCCGTTGCCGCCATCCGCTTCCGGCGCCACGACAGGTGGCTGCACGATGCCGACAGCGCGAATGGTAGCCAGCAGCAGCGCGTCGGCCTGCGGGCTGGACTTCGAGCGTCGCGCCTTGTCCGGGTTATCCTTCAGCGCACGCGGATCGACAAACTTCAGTTCCATGGAGATGCTCCTTCAAGGGGTTTGCGGACACCGCCGTTCGCGGGTCCTTCCTCGTCTTCTTCCCGAAGACATCCCCCGGCCCGCTGAGCGGACGGGCAGGTGCAACTGCGGCCGAGCATCCCTGCCGGCCAGATCAAGCGGGGCTCTTGAGCCCTGCGCAGAGCGATCGGCCGGGATCGCGAGCGGCGCGGTTGAGCGCCAGCGTCAGCGGCCCGCCCGATCTGCGAGAGGGCTTTATCCTTCCTCCGTTTTTCCTTTCCACCTCCCTGCGACGTGGATCTAGAGCACGTCCAGTTTAATCGGGATCACAATCCTGCAGCCGGCAAGCTGCGCCATGAAGTTCTAATCTAAGCCCGATGGCCACAATCGTTCCGATCATGACCACCTGATCGAGGTTCTCCTGGCGTACGACCGGTGATCTACGGCTTCGAAGGCACGTGCGATTGTCACCCCATCGCATGGCGCCTGGCTGGGGCTGGTTTTTCGAGGTGCGCTGGTGTCGTCGCTTGGGAGGCTCGGCCGAACTCGAGGGGGCCTGCACAACAGTTGGGACAAGAATGATCCTGGCAGCATTCTAGTGTTCAACTACCGAAAACTTCAGCCAAGTAGTCGATGAACACTCGTATCTTCTGCGGTGTATGGCGCCGTTGCGCATAAAAGGCGTAAATTGATTGCTCCACGGGTTCGTAGTGTGGCAGCAGCTGCACCAGACGGTTTTCTGCAAGGTCGTCTGCGACCATAAAATCCGGGAGCAATGAATAGCCATATCCGGTCAGGCAAGCGTTTTTGACCGCACGTGCGGAGTTCATTCTAAAGTGTTGCGGAACTTCGAAGTCGATGATTTCGCCTAAAAACCTAAACTGGTGTGTTCGCCCCCATTCTCCGCTGACTTGCGTGACCGATGGATAGCTTCTGATTTCGTCGAATGATTTGGGCATCCCAAACCTTCGACAAACTTCGGGAGAGGCAACAAATACTATTCTTTGAGTATATATCTTCTGCGCGATCATAGATGAATCTCTTAATGGACCGACTCGAATTGCAACATCGTAATGCTCCTCGATAAGATCAACCAAGCGGTTGCCGAGATCGAGTGAGATGTCTAGCTGGGGAAACCTTCGCAAGAACTCAGGCAAGGCGGGTGCCAGGCATTCGTTGCCGAAAGCCATGACGCACGACACGCGCAACTGCCCGCGCGGAGTTTCGTGGCGCTCGCGAACCACGCTCCGCATAGTATCGAGCTCCTCGAGTATGCCAGAGCTTTTTTGCACGAACTCCATTCCTGCATCAGATAAGTTGAGTTGACGGGTGGTCCGGTTGAAGAGACGCACCCCCAAATCGGCCTCCAGCTCAGCCATGATTCGACTGACTGAAGGCGCGGAAAGTCTCAACTCCCGGCTCGCTGCGGTAAAACTCCCATGGCGCGCAACCTCGATTGCGATGCGCATCGCCGTCACCATATCCACCCAGACACTCTTTCAAAATCTAAAACAATGTTTCTCCGAAATGCCTATTATCACGGCATGCAAACTGATGCATTCAAGAAGCAAGTGCGTCATGGTTTGAGGGACAGAACCCGACCCAGATATCGGAGCACCTGTGCTCGTAAGGAGAGACCGCCATGGCCAAGAATCCTAGTTGGGTACTGCGGAGTTATCCGTCGGGAATGCCGACGGTCGGCAACTGGATGCGGGAAGATCGCCCGATTCCGGAACCCGCAGAGGGAGAACTGCTCCTCAAGACCTTGTGGCTCTCGGTGGATCCGTACATGCGCGGCAGGATCAGTCCGGCGAAAAATTACGCCGCTGGCTTTGGATTGGGGGATCTGATGTCGGGAGGCGGAATCGGGGAAGTGATCTCATCCGGATCTCCTGATTTCAAGCCTGGTGACATTGTCATGAGTGACTATTTTGGATGGCAGCCTTTCACGAGCATTCCTGCGTCCTCAGCCAAGGTTGTGACCGCCACCGACGCCCCCGTGCAAGCCTCGCTCAGCTACCTGGGTATGCCGGGTCTGACGGCATATTTTTCGCTTCTCAAGACCGGCAAGCCGAAACAAGGCGAGACAGTCTTGATCTCGGCGGCCTCGGGTGCCGTGGGGCAGATTGCGGGGCAAATCGCGCGGATAAAGGGACTTGACCCGGTTGCTATTGTGGGCACGGACGCAAAACTCGAATGGTGCAAAAAGCTTGGGTATCGCCAAGGCATCAACCACCGAACATCGACTGACCTGGTGGCCGATGTCGCCGCTGCGTGCCCAAACAGAGTGGACGTATTTATCGATAACACTGCGGGACCGATCCACGATGCGGCGATGTTAAATCTTAATACGTTCGGTCGAGTTGTGATCGTCGGGACGATTGCTTTGGCTGATCGATTCGATCAACCAGATATCGGCTTGAGACACCTCAGGAAAACTCTGATCACTCGGGCTCGGATCGAAGGTTTCTTGCTTGATGACCATGAACACGAATTTGAGACGGCAAAGGCCGACCTGCTATCCTGGTATAAACAGGGACTTCTTGAGACAAAAGAAGACGTCGCTGAAGGGATCGAGGCGGTACCTTATGCCTTTGTGCGCATGTTGAATGGGGAGAACTTTGGTAAGCAGCTAATAAAACTGTGAAACCAAATGGTCTTTTGTCATTGATTGCGGCCGGGATGCGTGAGCTCTTTATCCTCCTAGGTGGCCGGTTGGCACGAATGGCCCTGCTTGAAAGGGCGATCCGAGACGGGCGCCGCCACGATTTGTATCGCGGCTTGCGCACTGTGGTGATCGGATATCGGCGCGCCTCCTGTATCGCCTGCACCCGAGCCCCTTGAACCTTTGCCGCCGGTCAATGCCTGACACAATGACCGGCAGCTGTGTCGAGCCTGCTATGCGGCTGCACGCTGATCCTGACCATCAATCGAAGACCCAAGATCGGTTTCGATTTCCGCAAGCTGCCGGCGCTTCTCAGCCAATTCGCCAGAGAATCCGAACTCGCCGCCCTCACGCGAGCGATAGGAGGTGAGCCTGCGCTCGGCATCCTCAAGACGCTGGCGATATCGTTCCTGCTCGCCCTCGAAGCCGGCCAAGGCATGCTCTAGCCTGGCGATGGCGCCAAGCGGCCCGGTGGTCACCGGGATCTCGATCCCATAATCGGCACCGGTGCGCATCAGCATGGTGGCATAGCGGTAGCCGTCTTTGCCGAACCGCTCGCCGGAATAGTCGAAATCGAACCCGCCGATGGAGGCGATAGTGGTTTCGCCTTGCTGCTGAAGCTGCACGAGAGTCAGGATTTCCTTCATCAGCGCACGACCGGCGAGTTTGCGCTCCGTGAACGCGTCGTCCCCGACCACCATGCTGAACCCATGGCCGGTCGTCGGCACGAGGCGCTCGATGTCCTTCCCGACCTCGCCGAGGCGCCGGGTCGAGTATTCGATATCGCGCTCCGCATCGCGGATCTGCCGTCGAACGGCGTGCTCATCATCAATGTGGGCCGCGCGAAGGCGCTCCAGACTGGCAATGTCTGCCTCCAGACCTGCCTTCTGCATCAGGCGCGGATCGCCCGAGGCGATCGCTTTGGCCATCGCGAACTGGTTGGCCTGCCCCTCACCAATATCCTCCAACCGCCGGATAGACGTGTCTCCGGAGAGGGCGGCCGCGATGAACCGGGCCTTGCGCTCGTTGTTCTGCCACATCTGGGCGTCCATCGATCCTTCCGTGGCGTAGGCGAAGATGTCGATGACATCGTGCTGGTTGCCCTGCCGCAGTATACGGCCTTCGCGCTGTTCGATCTGGGAGGGAAGCCACGGCACGTCGAGATGATGCAGCGCTTTGAGGCGGAGCTGCGCGTTGACGCCGGTGCCCATCGTGTCGGAGGAGCCGATCAGGAACCGGACCTTGCCGGCCCGCACATCACCGAACAGGCGCTGCTTGGCTTGCGCCTTCTTGAAATCCTGCATGAAGGCAATTTCCGATGCCGGAACGCCCCTGCGGATCAGTTCATCCCTGATCCAACGATAGGCCGAGAAGCCTCTGGTCTTCTCAACGCCGATCGTGCCGAGATCGGAGAAGATCATCTGCGCTGCGCCCGGAAGCTCGAACGGCTTGCCGTCGGCGCGGATATAGCGGCTTTGCGCTGTTTCCTGCCAGATACGGAAGACATTGCCGATGAGAGCGTTGAGCTTGTTGTCCGGCTCATCGTCATTGTCCGGATCGACCAAGCGCAGGTCGATCGCGGCGTGCCGGCCATCGGTGATAACCGAGAGCAGGATGTCGTCACCAGGTTCTGCCGGACGGTCGCGTTCCTCGATGGCCTTGATGCGGGCATCGAGCACCATCTGGTAGCGCTTGAAGGCCGCGGAGGGCTTGGCGGTGACGATCTGACGTGCGCCGGTCGAAAGCGCCGGCACCTTCACATATTCGCGAAGGTCTTCCGGCATCACCACATCCGCGAAGGAGCGGAACATGGCAATCAGCTCCGGCACGTTTACGAAGGTGGCGAAGCGCGTCACCGGCTTGTATTTGCCGGATGGCTGCAATTCGAGTTCGGTCGTGACGTCGCCGAAGGTCGAAGCCCAGGCATCGAACTCGTGCAGGCCGCGATGGAGCAGCGCCTCGTAACCGAGATAGCGCTGCACCGAGAACATCTCGCCAAGCGTATTGGTGATCGGCGTGCCGGAGGCCAGTACGAGCGCCCTGCCCGGATTCTTCGTCTCCACGAACCGGGATTTGACATAAAGGTCCCAGGCCCGCTGGGAGCCGTTCGGATCGACGCCCTTGAGCGTCGACATGTTGGTGGCGAAGCTGAGCTTCCTGAACTCCTGGGCTTCGTCGACGACGATCTGGTCGACGCCGATCTCGGAGATGGTGAGCAGGTCGTCCTTGCGGGTCGCCAGCGCCTCCAGTCGTTCCTTGAGGCCCTCCTTCAGCCGCTCGAGGCGCTTGCGCGAGACGCGGTCGTCGCCCTCGACCTTGGTCAGCAGCGTCTCGTAGAGCTCGAGCTCGTCCTGGATCATCTGTTGCTCGAATGCCGACGGCACGCCGATGAAGCGGAAGGCCGAATGCGTGATGATGATCGCGTCCCAAGCGGCGGTGGCCGCCCGTGACAGGAAGCGATGTCGCTTGTCCTTGGAAAAATTCGTCTCATCGGCGACGAGGATGCGGGCGGTCGGATAGAGCGCCAGAAATTCGCGGGCCGCCTGTGCAAGGCAATGGCCGGGAACGACCAGCATCGCCTTGGCGATCAGGCCAAGCCGGCGCTGCTCCATGACGCCCGCGGCAATCGTCATGGTCTTGCCGGCGCCGACGGCGTGGGCGAGGTAGGTCGAGCCGGCCGAGACGATGCGCCAGATGCCGCGCTTTTGGTGCCCGTAAAGAGAAAAGGCGCCGGAGGCGCCTGGAAGTTGCAGGTGATCCCCATTGAATCTTCGGGGCGCGATGTTGTTGAAGCGGTCGTTATAGACCCGCGCCAGCCGGTCGGTCCGGTCGGGATCGGACCAGATCCAGTTCTGGAAAGCGGTCTTGATCTTCTGCAGCTTTTCCTTGGCGGCTTCCGTGTCCACAACATTGAGCACGCGCTTTTCAGCATGGCCCTCCTTCACCGTGTCGAAGATCTGCGGCACCCGGCTGTTCAGCGCGTCGGCTATGAGCTCGCCGGCATGTCGGCGATCGGTGCCCCATTCGGACGTGCCGGCCGCCATCCATGCCAATTGGCGCGCCTCGACGGTCCACGATGCCAGCTCCGGCATATGATGGATCCTGATCTCGGCACCCATCGTCTCCTTGACGAAGGCGACAACATCGGCGGCGGCGATCCATGGCGCGCCGAGACGCGCGGTGATATCCGAGGGACGAAGATCGGCCGGCTGCACGTCTTGCAACGCCGTGACGTTGCGCTCATAGGCGAAGTCGAGGGCGGCTGCGGCTTCCGCGACCTTCAACTTATCGCGGACCTGACCGGAGAGATAGGCGTCGGCCGTTTGCCACGAACCGGTCTCCGGATCGCGGTAGATGGCGTCACCCAATTCGCCTATGACGGCATCGACATTCTCATGCAGCAATTCGGCGATGTGATCGATGTCAATATGGCCGCGTTCGTTGAGCACGACGGCAAGCGCATCGGAGGCCGATGTGATGATGGGTGCTGCGGGCGGCGCGATGACGCGCTCGGTGAAAATCGGACCCGGTCGGGCGGTATTGGTCTCGAGATCGTAGTCCTCGATGGAGGCGACCAGCCAGCAATCGGGATCATCGAGGAAGGGCTGCAGGTTGGGGCGGCGATGCGTCTCGTGGACCTCCCCGGTCTCGGCATCCTCGCTCACCGACACGGTAGTGAAGTTGATGGGCCCGAAGCCGCGCACAAAATTCGACCAGGCGATGCGCAGCCTGACTTGGGCCGGCTTCCACGGCCGGTCGAACTCCTGCGCCTTCAACACCTCGCGCACCGCGTCGCGGATCGGGATCAATTTGCGGATGATGCGGGCATGCTTTTCGGGGATGCCTTCGGTGCTGCGGCCCTTGCGGACCTTCACCGCGACCGGCTCGCCGTCGATGATCTGCATCAGGCCTCGGCTGTTGAAGAAGAAACTGCCCTCGCGCACTCCGGCGACGCCTTCCGTCAGGGCATCGACGACGTCGGCATTGTCATCGGCGGCACGATCAATCTCGTCCGGCTCGCCGTCATAAATGGCTTGTGGAAGGAGGGCGATCGCAGCCGTGAGCGCCCGCTCCAGATCGACACCGTGAGGCAGGCAGGAATAGGCCTGGCCGTAAGGCCCCGAGACAATGGCATGCGTGCCGAGCACGAAATCCGGGTGGCGCGCGAACCAGCGGTTCACGCGGATCGCGCCTTCATCCTCCGTCGCCTGGCGGACTTCCTCGATGTCGAGCCAGGAGAGATCACCTTCGGGCTCGGCCACCTTGCGCTTGCGGAAAAACAGGATGTCGACCACGACGTCCGTGCCGGCGTCGGCGCGGAAGCTGCCTGCGGGCAGACGGATGGCGGCGATCAGGTCGCCCGTTTTGGCGATATGCTCAAGCGCAGAGGAATCCGCCTTGTCCAAAGTGCCGGAGCTGGTGACGAAGGCGGCGAAAGCGCCCGGCTTCAACAGGTCGACGGACCGGGCGATGAAATAGTCGTGCAGGCGCAGGGCGAGCGAACGATAGGCCCGGTCGGAGCGCACCGTGCGATCGGAAAATGGCGGGTTGCCGATGGCGAGGTCGAAACTCGCCGGCAGCTCCGTGCGGGCGAAGTCGCCAGTGACGATACGCGCGCGCGGCTGCAACAGCCTTGCGATGCGTGCCGTGACCGGATCGAGTTCGATCCCGGTGACCTGTGACACATCGCGTAGCGCTTGGGGCATCAGCGCCGGAAACAGGCCCGTGCCAATGCCTGGCTCGAGCACACGGCCGCCACGCCAGCCGAGCCGCTGCAGGCCTGACCAGATCGCGCGGACGATGAAGTCCGGCGTGAAGTGGGCATACTGGGTGCAGCGGGCGAGCGAGGCGTAGTCGACCTCGCCGACGGCATCCTCCAGCGAAGAGCCGATCTCGTCCCAACCTTCTCGAAAATCGATCTCGCCGGGACGCTTGAAGACGCCATTGGCAAGGTCGGACGCGCCGAAGCCGGTGAAGCGGATCAGCCTCTCCTGCTCCTCGCACGTGGCCGGGCGATCGTCCGCCTCGATCTCGGCGGCGAGCCGGATCGCCGCGATGTTGTCGCGCGCGCGCTCCTTCCAGCCGCGCGCCAGGCCACGGCTACCAGCGAGATGGAAGTTCGGCCCGCGCGCCCGGCAGGCCGTGGATGGCCGCCGTGCGACTGCCGCGACCGGCATCGCGGGCGCCGGCGACGACGGATCGGGATCGTCGTCACCGTCCGGCTCGACAGCGTCGCCAAAGGCCGTCACGCCGAGGCCGAGGCCGAGGCCGGACGACAACGCGGTGTTGCCGAAAAGGTCAATGGTGAAAGGATCGTCATGCGACATGGCTGGATCTCCTGAATAAGGGCGCACGTCGCGTTCCGCTGGATGACTCCAGCCGGCCGGACATGCGCGGCATGTGGGGGATTGGGATGTTGGACGGCCGCCGGACGGCGCCCGCCGACTGATCGCTAGTCTCGCCCGATCACGAAGAGCTGCATCGAGTCCCGTAGGAACGCGATACGCAGATGCGTGCAGCCGGGACTGGCTGCGATCAGGGCCTCAAGGCCTGCGGCGTCGAGAAAATCCACGCCGTCGTCGTCGCCGAACGTCCGGCGTTTGACCTCGAACCAGTCGTCGTTTCTGCGGGGATCGCATTCCTCGGCGTAGGCGACGAGCGGCTTCGCCCCCTTGGCGAGTTCGCCGTTGGAGCATAGGTAGACGCCGTGGTCTCCGACGAGCCAGAGGCCGGGCTTTCGGTTGTCGGCGGCGGATAGTCCGAGGTGGGGATCGCGGAAGCCGCCATTGGCTTCAGCGTCGGCAATGCCGCGAGCGATGACCTCGCGGACGGCGGTGATGGCGAAGGTCAACATCATCTCACGCCTCCGTTACGCCGCGATTGCTTCTGGGAGATAGCGCAGATGCACGGGCAGCTTCGCCGCGATCTCATCATCGGTGAGCTCGTCCAGCAGCTTCAGCGTGGTGCCATGTCGGCCGCCATAAAACATCACCGTGCGCCTGGAGCGATCCCGTTCCGGCCAGCGCTCACCGGCGTAGCCGCGATAGTCGTCGTGAGTGCTCGACCAGATGTGCTCCAGGCGCTCCTCGCGGGTCATTGCCCGAACGGGACGGGTTTCGCGTTCCACGATCGCATCGCGCATCCGCTCAGGCGAGCCCTTGTCGAGCAGGTCGCAATAACCGTGGAAATACCGCAAGCGGCCATCGATGTTCAGCGCGTAGAAGATACTGGTGATGCGGTCGGTGAGAAACTCACGCAGCGCGAACATCTCGCCTCGCATCCAGAGCGGCGGCAGGATCTCGAACATGCAATCGTGCTCGGCCTCTGATATCTCGAACCATTCGCCGCCGTACAAAGCACTGGCATCGTCCTGGAACCGATCCGGACGTTGAGCGTGGCGGTCGAACATGCGGAACATCTGCCGGCGGTCGGCGATTCCCTGATAAACCTTGCGGACGGACAAGAGGGTCATGGGTGGGCTCCTTTCACGTCGGGCTGGAGCGCGGCTCATCCACTCGATGTCGCCATCCTCTTCCGCCCTTCCTGACCCCTCCTCCGCGGCCGCCTCTCCGTCCGGCCGGGTCAAGGGCCGCGAAGCGGGCGCAGCTTTACCCTTGACGCGGCCGGCGGGCATGCGGCAGCTAGGTTTCTTTATTTCCTCTTTTGTCCCTTTACCCGTTCTTCACCCTTGCCTTGAGTTCGGCGTTCCAGTCCTCCTCGTGCGGGCGGAGNTAGGTTTCTTTATTTCCTCTTTTGTCCCTTTACCCGTTCTTCACCCTTGCCTTGAGTTCGGCGTTCCAGTCCTCCTCGTGCGGGCGGAGACGTTCGAAGCCGCAGCTAGCCTCGCGGGCGACCGCTTCGAGGCGAACCGCGTAGGTGTCGCCCTGCGCGTTATTGTCCGTGGCCGCGACCAGCAATAGACCCTCCCGCGCCGCCAGCAGCCGGATAGCCGCATCGGTGGCAGGAGCCCAGCCACCCCCGGTACTGACATAGAGGCTATCGCGGCGAGTGCTCTCCAGCGCGGCGAGGCTCATGGCGTCGATCGCGGCCTCGGTGACGCAGAGGCGGAGCGCATCGCAGGGGCCAAACCGGAACAGCACCTTTGCCCCGCCGGTCGAGAAGCCGCGCCACTCCGGACCGCGCTCCTCCCAGCCGGTCACGACCCCCTCCCCGTCCCTGTGAGCCGCCCACATGCTGCGGCTAGGGCCCTCCCGCAGCAGATCATGACGGATGGCGGCGCTGATCACGGCTTCCGGAAGATGGCGATCGTCGCGCAGGTAGCGCCATGTCATCGATCCCGGCCAGGGCTTGCGGCGGGCGCTCCAGCGTTCGGCGACGCCGAGATCGGGCTTGCGATGCCGGGCCTGCCTCTTCCACACAGGCTCGCGCGGCGCGTAGCCGACCAGGCGGGCGACCAGCAACTTCGCCTCCCCGAAACCGACCCCATGCAGATGGGTCATCAGCGAGAACACATCCCCCTTCGCGTCGGAGAGTGGATCGAACCAGCCATTTCCGTCATGGATCACGATGACGATCTGGTCGCCGCGCCGGTATTTGACCGCACGTCGGGTACTCTCCTTCAGGTCGATTGCGTAACCGGCCTGATCCAGCGCCGCCGCGCAGGCCACCCTTTGTCGAAGTTCATCGAGTTCGTCCTGTTCCATGTCCCTCTTTCGTGCGCCGCAGGCGCCCGCCTTCCTTCAGGTTTTCTTTCCCGCATCTTGCGGGGCGCCTTCCGGATGCCGCGAAGAGCAAAGGCGGCAAGGGCGCGGCTGGCAATGTGTGTTTTTGCACCGCGCCGTCGCCCGCGGGCCAGCCGCGGCGCAGCTTCCCTTGCCGCCGCAAGCTCGCAAGCCGCACCTCCGGGAGGAGGGAAGCCGGCTCAATGAGCCGGCCCGTGTTCAAATGGATCGTATTCGGCGAGGGTCTCGACCTCATCGTCGTCGAGTTCGGCGCTCGGCAGGACGCCGAATTCGTCGCCGGAGCGGAAGAGCGTGACCGGGACCATGAGGGTGCGGGCGAGCTGGAAGGCGTGGCTTTGGGCGAGGGACAGATCTTGCGACATCTGAGGGCTCCATCCTCGGAGCGGGCCAATTCCCGCTCGATGGCTCCTCAAGGGTCGGGCTCCGGGCGCGATCACCGCAGAGGCGAAGCCGGCGCGACCGCAGCTTGCTAGCGGACCCCTTCAGGGGTTGATCGTGGAAGATCCGGAGCTGGACCAGGAAGCCATCTCAAGAGAGCGGGGTTGGGCCGCGGGCCGAGCCCGCATGCCGCCCGATCGGCTCGCACATTGAACACGACCTGGATTTGGCAGATTTCGCGGCCAGGTCCCTTTCCAGATGTTCGAGCTCCGAGGCGGGACACGCGCAGCAGTCGCCCGCAGTCGAAGCCGAGAAGGTTGTAGTTGTCTTGGACATGCATTGCGAATGGCACGATCGAGCCCATTGCGGACATCAGCGGATTTGATGCTTCTGCCAGCCGAAATAGCCAGAGGCCACCGCAGAGCGCCGTCAGATAGACAACCGCTGCTGCCCCGAATAGGCCCTGCGCGCCGAGCGCAGTCATCATGCCGCCGGCGACGACGGGGCCGATGATCGCGGCCAGAGCATAGACGGAGGCAAGGGCGGCGGTGGCCGCCGTCAGCATCTCAGCCCGGGAAGCGGTCACCGATCAGCGCGAGCCCAGCGGTGTAGAGCCCATAATTCGCGCCGCCCCAGACCAGCATCAGCCCGGCTACGGGCCAGAACCCCATACTTGGTCCGGAGAACCAACGGCAGGGTGCAGGCGAGCGATAGGCCGCAGCAACCAAGAACCGTGCGGCGGCGGCCAGCCTTGTCCAGCGCCAGCCCGATCAGCGGCTGCCCGATCACCAGGCCGACATGGAAAACCGCGGCGAGCCGCACCGCCTGCGAGACGTCGAAATCGCGATCGAGCATGATGACCGGCATGAGGCTGATGGCGATGGCATCAATCATCGAGGCGATGAAGAGAAAGCCGAAGGCTAAAGGAAAGGCTGTGATCGCCGACACGATGTGGCGCGCCGATCCCGGCACCACCAAGCGGCTCACCGGCCGTTCCACCGCGGCGAACGGGATCAGCGCCATCAGCGCTATCGCGGCGCAACCGAGGAGAAGCGCGGCCGGGCGGTCCGGCATCAGCGCGATCATCGCGGGACCGAGTACGAAACCGAGGGCATTGGCAGCGGTATAGACACCCATGATCTGCCCGCGCCGCTCTGGCGCCGCGGCCGCGTTCGCGGGCTCTACTGGTGGCGCCGCTATTGCGAAGCGGCAGGCATCATGCTGGACGATCTCGACAACCACCTGTTCTTCAACCGCACGCATCTGTGCATCGACGCGACGCTGCGCGGTCTTGGCATTGCCATCGGCGACCATCTCTCCTGCGGCGAGCATCTGCGG
The DNA here is from genome assembly GCF_002284565.1 of Mesorhizobium mediterraneum. Lineage (GTDB taxonomy): Bacteria > Pseudomonadota > Alphaproteobacteria > Rhizobiales > Rhizobiaceae > Mesorhizobium > Mesorhizobium mediterraneum. The sequence continues at coordinate 135,092 of NZ_NPKI01000043.1, forward strand.
TCGGGGCGTCTTTTTCAGCTTCCCGGCCCGGTGCTGCCGGGACGGGAACAGTATCATCTGCTGACCCCTGACACGACGCACCTGTCACGGCCCGTGCGACAAATGCGCGACTGGTTGAGGAAGGCAGCGCAGAAATGAAAGTGACTGGCTGAAAGAACTCAGCCTGGATTGTTGCTGTTGCGGTGAAGGCCGATTTTGGACAACACTGCCCCCGGCAGATCAGGGTGTTCTGCCCGCGATCTTGCTGTCAGCAAAAGAACGGTCGAGGTTATCGTGAATTCGAAAACGCGTGCAAAGAGCATCGTCGAGGGAAGTGGTGCGATGAGGATAGTGGACCGGCTGCGCTCCTGCTGGGGGTTCAGTCCGAATGTCGACCGAAATGTCACCCTGGTGGACGGCTTTCTCAACGGCAAGACCGTTGCCGAGCTGGCGCAGGAGCATCGCCTTTCAAAAACAAGGACGCGCCAGATCATCGAAAAGGCCGACCGCCTCGTGGGCGGGGGTATCTTGACCAGGGCCGAACCGTCCGAGGCTCCGCCACGATCCGATTTCATGGCGGCCTATCGGTACGTATGGAGCCTGGCGGAGACGCACCGGCTCGGGAGCGTCGCGCCACACCATTTTTTCAAGGAGCTGCAACGCGCGGGATCACTGGAACAGCTTGTTGACCGCATCAAGCGATATCCCAAGCGCGCTCCACTGACATCCGAGCTCATACGCCTCGTGTGGCTGAAGGAGACGGGCGAAAGCCCCTGGTCGGCTATGAAGCGATCGAAGATCACGATTGTGGAACCAGGCTGTGCGGCTGATCATCCAGATCGCGGGCTTCATTGCCAGCGCGCGCTGGAACCGGCTGTCCAGGAATTGGTTGAGAGCGCCGCGGCGGCCGGATGGACCAATGACGAGATCGCGGGTGCACTCCTCGAAGTCGCGCGCGCACATCAAGGGTGACAATGCGCTGAGAGGTTACCGTGCATCCGGGCCGAGGGCGGACGGGAGAGCGGTTCGCCAGCCATTCGCAACGCGCATGCCTCGCCGGGTCGACCGAAGAGCGCTACTCCAGAAAACCTCTCGGCCGTGACTCGACCGAGATGCAGAGGGCACAGGCGAAAGGCTGACAAAGACAACCGTCATTGACGTGTTCAGGGCGATGGTTAGATTGCCTCCGCGGGTGAGAATTGCCCGCCTTGCCAAGACAAGGAGTAGACGCGTGGCTACGGGTACGGTGAAGTGGTTTAATGCGACAAAGGGCTTTGGGTTCATCCAACCGGACGCCGGCGGAGCGGACGTTTTCGTTCATATATCTGCCGTGGAACGTGCCGGGTTGAGGAGCCTCGCCGATGGCCAAAAGGTCAGCTATGAGGTCGAGCAGGACCGGCGCACTGGAAAATCGTCAGCTGGCAATCTCCAAGCGATCCAAGGTGCTCTCACTCTGGACGCTTCCGCCAGCCGTGTTTCCCGCTATCATGATCCGGCTTGTGCAGCATCCGCTTCCCCGGCAACAAGCGCGTCGTGCTTACTGGCGCGCGTTCTCGCCCAGCGACGTCCTTGCCGCAGCGATCTCATAGTCGGCCGCAAACCGCAATTCGCGCAGCGGCCGCACTCGCTTGATAGCCTCCTGATATAGCGGATGCGCCTTATAGGCAGCGAGCTCGGCATCGGTGCCGAATTCGCCGTAGACGATGACGTCGACTTCCTTACTGGCGGGATCGCTCTTGCGATTCTGCGCGACTTCGAGCCGGCGTGCGTGCGGGATCTTCGTCAGCAGTGCAAGCCCGTCCAGGATCGGCTCGAGATTGCTGCTGCTCGCGGCAGTGAAGAAGACGATGTGTCGGATCATGATTTTCGTTTGGGGCTGGTTCCGATAAGAGAGGCGGACCAGTATCAGGCGGCCACAAATCCGCAACGCAATTTTGCCAATCCTTAAAAACTGAGAGTCGGAGAGGTGCAGCGTCATCGCCCGGGACCATGTCCTTCGCTGAGAGGACCCCCAAGCCATGCAAATCTCCTCGAGCCGAAGCTAGAGGCTGCTTCGTGCCGGGAAGCGGGCCGAAGCCGGTGCTTTATTCTAAATTCTGACAAAGCGTAACCGCTCGTACCCAACATGCCAGGCACGTGACATTCTCAAAGTGCCTGTAAACGGCTTGGCGCTTCGGCGCTGATCGGCGAATAATCTTTGAATTGGTCACGGGCGGTCACGGAGGGCCCCCGGCTTGCACCATCTCGGGATCGACGTCTCACGCAGCTCGGCGTTCCTGGACGAGTGGCGCGGCCAACTCGTGTATGCGCGCATTAGGACAAACCCGCCGGGCGATGTCGCAAAGATGCTGGTGATGCGTCAGATAAATTACCTGACCCACTTTCGCCATATCGGCGAAGAGCCGGAAAGCTTCCTCCGCCCGAAAGTCGTCGAACGTCTCCATGATGTCGTCGGCGATAAAGGGAACCGAGGTTCGAGATTGGGCGAACTCGTGGTAGCCGGCAACCCGGAGCGCGAGATAGAGTTGAAAGCGCGTTCCCTTTGACATTTCCTGCGCCAGCTTGGAACTCCCATCAGCCCCGATGCCAATAAGGACTTCGGTGTCCTTGTCAGGCTGGGTCGCCAGACCGCGATAGGCGCCGCGGCTGATCACCTGAAAAGCCGCCGAGGCGCGAAGCATCATCGAACTGCGATGCTTGTCGCGATAGAGGCGCAAGGCTTGCTCGGCCGCTACGATGCCGGCCCTGAGGCGGAAGTAGCTGAACGCTTTATCCTCGATTTCCAGGAGGACCGTGCGCCGTTGCTCCTCAAGAGCAGCCACGGCATTGTCGCCGTCGACAGCATCCACCTCGTCGGACGCTTTGCTGTATGCCGTAAACAACTCTCGTACGCGCCGATCCTGATCCTCAAACCGGGCTCTGAGTTCTACCTGCTCGGCCTCCAGCGCATGCCGATCCGCGGCGTCAAGCATCTGTTCGACATCGGCCATGTCCTGAATTGGCAGCGCCTCGCGGATTTCGCGTTCGATGATATGACAACGCCGGCGCAAGTCGATCCTTTGCTCGATCATGCGCAGCTTTTTCTCAACCTCCTGCAAGGAAGTTACTCCGAACAGCTGCGTCATTTCAGATTTGCGTCGCTCGCAAATCTCGATTTCAGCCTCCAGGTCCCGGCTTTTGAGGCTCTGATCCTTGAGAGCAAGCTGCATGGATTCCTTTTCCGCCTTTTTCGATCGGGCCTCTTCCACTCTGGCGGACATCAGCGCCCAGAGGCTCAGGGCACTCTCTGCTGGTCGCTCCAATCCGAGTTCTGCGGCCATGACGGCAAGCTCGCGCGAAAAGGCCGCCTGATCGTCCTCCATCTTGGCGATGCGATCTGCCAATCCGGCTTGCCGTTGAGCAGCCGGGCCGAGCTCGGCTAGTCGGTCCATGACCTCCTTGACGGTCATGAGGCTGGGGATAGTGCCGCCCGCCCCGAGCCAGCAGCTCCTGCAAACCTGAGCCCATGACGCGTCCCATCGCGCCTCGTCGGCGGATGCCGTTTCAAGGGCTGAGCGGCGGGAAGCCTCCTCCCTTTCGCAGCGTTCAAGCTGCTCCCTCAGATTCTTGTGTTCAACTTCCAGATCAACGGCCGATTGGGCCGTAGCCAAAAGCGCTTCGCAGGAATCAGAGTGATCATGGGGAACGGCTGCCGCCGACAGTGCCGCCGAGAGCCGGTTCTGCGCCGCCGAGCCATCCGCTTCCGCCTGGCGTAGGTCACCTTCCGCCTGCCTGAGCAATGCGGCCGTCGCGAGGGCCATTTCGCGGCGGCGCAGCCATGCCTCAAGCCCACCTAGCGTGATCTCGCCGGAAACAGCCGGAGCCATTTTCCGAGCGGACTCCAGAATGTTGGCCCTGATAACTTCGCGTTTCGATTTTGCCGCGTTCAGCAGCTCCGCTGAACGTTCCAATTCCGCTTCCGCGACGGCGAGTCTCTGACAGGTTTGATTGAGCTTCGCCAGGTCGCCCATGTGTCCCAGCCGGGCGCTGGTGATCAGATCGTCTTTCCGCAGCTCGATCTCAAACGCCGCAGCGGTCGATTGATCGAGCGCCTCACGATGCTTGGCCCACGCCGCTTCACGCGCTGATCGCGACGTCGCTGCCTCATGATCGTCCACGACGCCGGTGGAATTCTTCACTGCATCCAGTTCGGCTCGTAAACGCCGCTGCTCACTCGTGAGGCGCCCGCTGTCATCGCTGTGGCGATCGATCTCGGCTTCCGCTTTAGAAAGAGCTGATTTCCAGCTCTCCAGCTCAGAAGGCGCCGGCACTCTCATTTGCCTCACCTGGTCTAGACTTTCACCCCAGGGTCGGAGTTCCGACATCTGTTGCGCCAGTGTTCCCAGGAGTTCCACACGAGAGCGTTCCGCGACGCGGCGGCGGGATGCATGATCGTTCTCTCGAAGCGCCGAGAGCTCCCTCGCCAGCGCCGCAATGGCTTTGCCGTTTGTGGAGGCAGCGGCTTCGCTCGACAGCTTGCTCTGCAACTCAATCAGACGGCGGTTTGCCTCTTTGGCTTCGCGCTTCGCGTTTTGAAGCGTCGCGTCGATACCGGATCAGCTCGACGACCTGGAGGTCATTAGAAGACGTGTACTCTTCGGGCGTTTCTTCCCATCCAATCAAAGCCGTCCGAGGCTCCCTAGTCGCGGCGCCATCACCTGCAATCATAATAAGGTTCGTTCGCGGAATAGGCACGGGATTGCGCAACGCTAGCGCCTTATCGAGAGAGACGATTGCGGCCGCATGACCGTCCCGATCGCACTCGAAAAGTAATCGCTGAAGCTGGCGCACACCATGGGGAACGGGGAGATCGCGGTTGATTTCGAACCATACGCCTCCCTTTCTAACTCTCTCTCCCGTGTTTCGGTTTCTCTTCCAGTCGCCGAGCATCAGGTTGCTTACCGTGCTTGAGTTGAGCGTTTCCCGCCATTTTGCCTCGCCCACGATCAATCGGATCACGGCACCGTCGCTGTCGAGGGAGACACCTAGGAAATCCGAGCCAAAACGGCCAAAGACGGCCCGAACGCGGGCTGGGTCACGGGCAAGATCGAACAGGTACTTTTCGACGTCGGCATGATAGCGAAAGAGAAAGATCGGGATCGACCATTCGTGCGCGCCAACAAACTTGAAATGCTCGGTGACAAGTCCCGTCATGACCTCACCGAAAAGGCCACGTCTAGGCGGTCGGCGGTAGACAGCGGGGATACAGAAGCAGGGCCGCATCATCATCGTCGTCGTCTTCATCCGCATCCGGGTGAAGATTTATCCCAATCTGAGCAGCAAAATGTTCGCGAGCGTCACGGTGGGCTGACTCAAAATACGGAATGAGCGCGGCAGCGAGATTTGGGTCCCTGTCGGCCTTTTCCTCGAGAAGCAGGTGGCCATAACATCCTTCAACGGATGGATAAGAGTTCAGCCATCGGTTCATCGCCCCGGATGGCGGTTTGCAGTCGTGCATTGTAGGGCCCCCCGACCCGATCATCTGTTCATATTTCCAATAGCTGTCCGCGGATTGAAGTTCGCTCAGCCTAAAATAAATCACGTACGCGAACGAATGGTCCTCCGGTCTCAACTGCACGGCGCACTTTTCTGACAATCACGTCAGCTACCGAAAGCTGACGTGAGAGCGTTTCATGAAGGTCAAGCCCATCCATGCAAATGATCGATGTAGGCGCCTTGCCAAACGCTGTTAGTCCGTCAGGGCTGAATCCGGTGTTGCTGATGAAGAGACCTCTCGCCCATTTGGCCTTCGTAAGCACTTTGCCGGAGAAACCATGCAGGTCGGCTATGCCCGAATATTCATTCTGCCATTTAGCTTCTAAAAGATAGGTCTCGCCCTCGAGCGCGAAGCTGCCGTCAATCTGCTCTCCAGTCAGGCGAAACGAGCCACGTGGTGCAAGGTTGTATGCCGCGAACAGATCATGAAGAAATTTCTCGAAGGCATAACCACGGGGCTGAGGTGCAAGCTTGCTGACCTCGAGCAGTTGTTGGGAGAGCAAGCTCACCTGCGCCGCTGTTGGTTTCCCAGCTATGGGTTTTTCCACCGGCGCTGGATTTCGTACCGGAAGCATGTTGAGAAAAGAATCGTCCGTGAGTTCCGGGATTCGAAATGAAACCCCACGCAGCAGAGTATTCAGTTGCTCGATCTCCTCTCGCATTAGCGGCTCGCCACGCCCCCGGCGCCACGTCAAAGACTGACGCACAGAGAGGGCAGAACCGATTCCGCCGATGTTCCAGCGTGGCGGTGAGAAGCTGAACCAGCGATGGAAGCTTGCTGCCTTGTTGCCAGAACTCGCCAACTCCGACCTCATTTGCGGCAAGCGGAAATGCAGTGCGGGAGTTCCCGCTGCCGGGCAGGAAGTCATAAAGCAGATCAGCAATTGCACTGACGGCGGTCGCCTCTTTCATACTGATCGACATCGGCTACTCTCTCCCCGCCTATGCTTATGCTTTCACATACCGTATTGCGTCCCGGAAACCGCGCCCCGATCTCCGAGGCACTCCATCACAGTGCTGTCGCCGGAAATCGGTACAAAATGATGCGTCCAGTTGGAATGATCTGGGAGAGATAGTCGAAATCCCGGATGTTTCCGGTCAGGACGCTCGCACCCAATTGCCTTGCCTGCAGGAAAATCAGGGCATCATTGATAAAGCGTCGCTCGTGACCCTCGCCTTTCGGCATCTTGCTCAGCCGGAAAAGCAGGCCGGCAATGATGCCGGCCTGTCCCCAAGTCGTCGCTTCGGGGGCGTGAAGCCTATGCGTCGGCACGTCGTCAATCGTCTGCTGGATAATTTCCAGGGCCGATTTCGTCGACGCGTGAGCCGGATCAAGGCGGCCAAACGCATGTGTCAGTTCGGAAAGACAAACTGCCGAATGGTGACAGAGCCGATACCTCAGGAGCGCATCCACCGCTTCAGGCGTTCGTCCCTGCAGGACGTCCAAATAAACACTGGTGTCCAGAAACAATGGACCACCAATAGTGGGCTCGTCATCTACCCAGGGTAAATCTCCATCGGCTCGGCGTTCGAGTGTTCCCCGCCGCTTTTGGGGCTTCAGTAATCGCAGGGTCTCACGAAGATCAAACCCCAAGATCGATATCCGCCGGAATGCTGCCTTTCCGGCCAACAAGGCGAGCGCCAAAGTCGTCCTCTAGTGCCAGCCGCGACAATGCCAGTTCCAGCAGTTCAGTGTCGGACGTGACGTGAGCTCGCTTTTTGGCGGCGTCGATCAACTCCGACGGCACACGGCCTGACAAACGTGTATTTTTCGCGGCGCCGAGAAGGCCAACGGCGCGTGCCTGCTCAAGCACAAGCTTGTTGCGCGTTAGTGCTACCTGCTCCTCATTTTCCGTAGCGGAACGAATTTGGGCGCCCATGTCGGCCTCCTTTGTTGAACATAACATAGATACCGTTCAACGCAGATGCAAGGTATAATCTGGCTTTCGGGGAGCTCAGGAATATGGTCCCTTAATTCGTCAGCAATGGATCACAGCACACCCCACCCACGATATCGCCCCCTCCCCGTCATTTCCCGCACGCCGAGGTCGGCTATGAGGTTGAGGGCGCCCCGAGGGGTGACCTTTACTGCCTTCGCGATCATCGTCGCAGAAACGATCGGTCGCGAGAGGACAAGCTCGATAAGATCGGGGAGACTACTCGATGAACGACGATTCCTCAGCCGACGCTCCATCTGATCCTTTGCCTGGCCGAGGCGATCGAGTTCCTTCATTCCGGCTTCCGCCGCGCTCGACAGGGCATTAAGGAATGCGATGAGCCTGGTCGTATGGGTCGACGAACGCCGCCGCTCTCGCGAGATTGCCTTCAAGCCAACGTTGAATGCGAGGAGATGACTGGCGACCTTGCCCCTCGATCGTAGATACGAGCCGACGAGAATGGAGCCCAGCCAATTCTGGCGCTGAAGGGGTTCGAGGGTTTCCCAAGCTTCCCATAGAACGGCTACCCCGAGTGACGCCGGGATAGCGTCGGCTTCAGAAATCGTATCTCGCCAGCGGGAAAGTCGCTCTGCTTCGTCCCAATCCTGGTCGTAGATGAGTGGGTCGCGTCCGCTGGGCTCTACCCTCGCCGGCGGCTGCAGCGCCGTCTTTGCGCCATGTTCCGTCAACAGCCGTTCGGAGCGGGCGAGGACAGCATCAATATCCGCAAAATGCTGCGCAAACGCGTCATCAGCAGACTCGGTATCGGCGTCCGGCGCTTCGACGGCATCATCATCATCGATGGTCCCCTCCCCTTCCCTCTCCGCGACCGCATCGACCGGTCGACCACGCAGCGCGGAGATGCCGACATCGCTCAGCGCCCAGCCTGAATCGGAATCCGCGATCCGGCGGCGCGCTCGCAGGATAGAGTGGGCAATGACGAGTTCGTGGGTCGGAGCCCGAACGTCCATATGCGCGTCGTGGAGAACGAGATCCTCGACATGGACGAGTTCACCGGAAACCCACATGCTGGCAGCCGAGTCGAAGAAATGCCCTCGCTCGACAAAGCCGGCGCCAACCGGACTACGCCGCGTCCTCTCGTCGAGCCGGGCCAGCTGAACTTCTGCTGTCGCTTTTACTTCCCGATTTCAATCGCCCGAACGTCATATGCCGGTTAGGTTTGCGCGCTACCAGAGGCGCAAATTTTCACTAACGATTTCACTGACCGCTCGATTTGCCGAAACCATTGCACAACCGAAAAGCCGCACCCGGCACGTCGCACTCCGACGAAGCATGGTCGGCGGCACGTCGTCTCGCTCGCGAGCTCGACAGGGTCCTTGACAGTTCGGGGCCACGACGCGCGGCAATCAATCGGGCCGCGGCCGAGCTGCGCCTCTCGACCCGCCAGGTCTACAATCTGCTGGCGCGCTACCGCATCGATCGGACCGTGACATCGCTGCGGCCTCAGCTGGATGGCAGCCGCAAGAAGCGCCTTGATCAAGGCATCGAGGCGATCATTGCAAAGACGTTGCGAGAGCAGTGGCTCGTGCTGGAGGCTCCGCCGCTCGCTCCCGTCGTGGCCGAGATCCGCGCTCGCTGCGAGGAGGCCGGCTTGGCCGCTCCGTCCTATCTCACGGTCGCCCGCCGGATACCCGGGCTGTTCAGCCCCGAGGAGGTCGCGAGGAAACGGTCCGCCAACCCGAAGCATCTCCATCGGCTCAAACCGCGGCCAGGATATATCCATGCAGCGCGCCCGCTCGATGTTTGCCAGATCGATCATACGCCCACCGACATCAATTTCGTCGAGGTCGTCGAGGGCGGAGGAACCTTCGTTGGTGAGCGTACCTGACGATCGTCACCGACGTGACGACGCGCTGCATTTTTGGCTTCTGCCTTACTCTTGAGAAGCCGTCGGCGCTGTCGGTCGCGCTTTGCCTCGCCCAGGCCATGAGCCGGAAGGAGGCCTGGCTCACCGCCCGGTACATTGAGCATGGGTGGCCGATGTTCGGTCGACCGCGGTCGCTTGTGACCGACTCCGCCAAGGAGTTCAAAGGCCATGCCTTCCAGCGTGGCTGCGAGGACTACGGCATTCGCATCCGCTACCGGGACCGTGGTCGCGTCCATCAAGGTGGCGTGGTTGAAAGGCTGCTCGGGAAGCTCAACTCTGTTCTTGCGTCACAGCCCGGCTCGACGGGCCGATCCGTGGCGGATCGCGACGAATACCCCGCGCAACGGAGAGCTCGCCTCAGCTTTGCCGATCTGGAGCGATGCGTCGCGCTCGCGGTGATCGACCATAACCTTCAGGAAAACGACAGGACGTTGAAGGTGCCGGCGACGGAGTGGGAGCGGCAAACGCGTGATCTCCCCCACTGGGATGATGATCCGATGCGCGTCCTGCTGGCATTCATGCCTGGGGCGGAGATGTCGCTTTGCAGTTAATGATGAGAATGGCTTGTCAACGATTTCGGTATGTTAGCTATACACCTAATTTGAGAATGTGCACTTAATTTGATAATCGAGCCCGGCCATTGGCATTTAATGTGAAAATCAATGTCAACACCTTATCGGCCTCGTATTTCTCGAAGACGGCTTATGGAATTCAATGGATGCACGGTCTTTCGCCAATACGATAGCATCTAATTTGAGAATCCGAACTTCCCTATTCTCAAATTAGATGCAAATCCTGGTCGAAACGACTGCATTCTTAGTTCGCCCTGAAAAACTCGTGGACCCCTTGCGTTGCAGGGATTCCCATCGGGTTTGAAGTATTGGAGAATGCCGGAAGCCACCTTTGATCCCGTCGTTTCCCGGTGTTTTTGCAATGCTTCCAGCCCGTCCGTCGTCCGGTAAGAGCGATTTGTTCCGCGAGCGCCTCGATGCCATCATCAATCCGCGCCATCCGCTGGTCCGGTTGTCGGCATTGATGGAGTGGTCGCGCTTTGACGAGGCGTTTGGCGGATTTTATCGCCCCGTCGGCAGGCCGGCCAAGCCGACGCGGCTGATGGTCGGTCTGCATTACCTCAAGCACGTCCACGACCTGTCGGACGAAGAGACGGTGGAGCGCTGGGTGGAGAACGCGTACTGGCAATTTTTCTGCGGCTTCGAGTTCTTCCAGCACGAGCCGCCGATCGATGCCAGCACGATGACGCGCTGGCGCAAGCGGATCGGGCCCGAGGGGCTGGAGGAAATGCTGAAGGCAAGCGTCGACGTCGCACTCGAGACGGGGACTGCGAAACCCGGTTCGCTGGAGCGGATCACCGTCGACACGACGGTGCAGCCGAAGGCGATCGCCCACCCCACCGACAGCCGGCTCTACCTCAAGGCAATCCAGATCCTGGTGCGTCAGGCCAAGCGGTACGGCATCGAGCTCAGGCAGAGCCACACGCGGCTGGCCAAGGCAGCGGCGGTGCGGGCGGGTCGCTATGCGCATGCCCGACAGTTCCGCCGGATGCGTCGCGAACTCAAGCGCCTTCGCACCTATCTCGGCCGGGTGTTCCGCGACGTCGGCCGCAAGATCGCCGGCAATGCCGAACTCGAGGCCAGATTTGCCCGGTTGCTCGGGCTCGTCGAGCGGCTCTTGGCGCAGAAGCCGAAGGACAGGAACAAGATCTACTCCCTGCACGCGCCCGAGGTGGTCTGCATCGCGAAGGGCAAAGCCCGCAACCCTTACGAATTCAGCTGCAAGGTCGGGATCGCGGCAACCAACCGCGAGGGCCTCGTGCTGGCGGCCAAGGCGTTCGAGGGCAATCCGTATGATGGCCACACGCTCGCAGCAACGGTCGATCAGGCGGTGGAGATCGGCGGCGTCGATCCGGACCGCATCTACGTCGACAAGGGCTATCGCGGCCACGACTATGCCGGCTCAGGCTCGGTGATGATCGCCGGCCGCAAGCGTGGCCTGACGGCCACCATGCGTCGGGAGCTGAAACGACGATCGGCCATCGAGGCCACCATCGGTCACATGAAGACCGACGGCCGACTGGACCGCAACTTCCTCCTCGGCCATGCTGGCGATGCGATCAATGCGTTGCTCGTCGCCGCAGGCCAAAATCTGCGCCTGATCCTCACGGTTCTCGCTCTTTGGTTTGCCTGGTGCCTGCAAGCACTCCAGCCGACAACCGCGAAATCGGATGCTTCCACCCGTCTTCACGGGTTCGGAATATCAACGCCTTAGCCGTTATTCAGGGCCGACTTCTTACAATTAAACGACACTTTGGTTGGAATCGCGGCCGGCTTCACGTCGGAATCCGCAGCCTGGCGCATGGGTCACGCCCTGCGGCTGATGGCGGCGGGGGAAAACATGCTCGATGGCACGGTCGAGATCGACCATTTTCACCCCGGGGGGAAGTCCCCGAAAACGGCCGGATCACCCACCTCCGGGACGGGGCCGAGCAAGGTCACCGAATGTCGGCCGTGAATACGCCAAGCCGATTACATTGTTGGAAATAAGTAACTCGAGAGAAAACGTGCAATTTGCCTTCGACACGTGTCCTACTCGCGCAGAGATATCAATTTCCACGTCCTGGAATTCAAGGAACTGATTGTACAGTGGAAAATACGCCTTATATACTGCCTCCTTCAAAACGAAGAGATCCCGCCGCTTGAGCAGATGTAGATCGTACATGCGTTGTTCGTTAGGGGTGGCAATCAATTCGATCAGGTTCTCCGGCAGAGGTTCATTAGGCTCAATGTCGATGCCGAGAGCCGCAATTCTTTTCGTCCCTGCAATGGCGACGGCTGCTACGGTATCGTGGTGCGCCAAAGATCCGACGATGCCGGATGGCCAGATCGGAACACCAGAGCGCGTCTTTGGGATCGGCAGTTGTGGGAATCCCAGTTGCCCAAGGAGTGTTCTGGCGACTACTCTTGCAGCACCGCTTTGGCGGCGAACTTTGGTAACAGCGCGTCCCAACGAGGTAACTTCGGAATCGTACAAAGTGGATTCGTCGCCCGGTTCTATTGGACGGATGCCGACGAGGATGTTTCTGTTGATCAATGGTGATAGTCTCCATTCTATCTGGATCCTTTGAGCTTTTCGGATGAGAAGCTCAGCCAATGCAGCTTGGCCTTGAAATCAAATTGCCCGACTCGGTCGTCGATCAGCAGCGGCGGCAGACCACATATGCTTCCCATCTTTGGATCACCGAGCCAGAACTCTCCGACATTTGGCGATTGTCGCGTCCCAGAGCCAGGAACCTTCGGTGCAGTTCGCTAGGAATCTTTTTCAAGAACCCCTGTTAAAGGTGTAGAAATAGCTCGGGCCAGAGCCTTGCGGTTTTCCATAACACTCATCATCGTCACGTGGTCGCCTACAATCGGTACGGCAGTAATAGCCTCCGGACTCAAGACCCGGTCCCAGCCGCGCATAGGCGAACGAGCCTCTTGGCCTGTTGAGGCTTTATCAGGTGGTATCCGACGGCTGATGAGAGGCTCCATGGCATAAAACTGATATATCTCGATTGGCAGGGACGGAACTTGATACGACTGCAATGCCCTATGAAATTGGGCGGTTCTTTCCGACATCAGAATGTCATCGTGGAGATCACGATCCGGAGGTATCGCCCCAATTCTCTTTGCCTTTTCAATCAGCTGAGCAATTGAACATTGTCCAGCAAAGCGTTTCAAAACTTCGAAGGTTTCATCATTCAACGATTCGAAACGCTCCAACACCATGTTTCGGACGATCAGAGAGGGGGACATGCTCGATCGATTCGCAAATAACGTAACATCGATGAACGCCATGAAGGACACGGTATCATCCAGGGCCAGTAAGCGCTGGGCTATGGCGTAGGCGAGGATGCCGCCCGACGAGTATCCTGCGAAGCGGTATGGACCGTGGGGCTGAATTTCTTTGATTGCCAAGATGACCATGTCAGCAATCGCTTCAAGAGTCAGTGGACGAGCTTCATCGAAAGTCGGCCATGGCAAAGCAAAGACGGGACAGTCTACATTCATTTCCTTAACCAAACTGACGACATAGGAACAATCGCCGAAACCTGTGGGAACAAAGAACAGCGGTGGCTGCGATCCGGTTGCTTGAACGGAAATCACTCCCGCACTGCTGGGCTGTGGTTCCAAGCCAACCTTCGATGCAAGGTCCTTCAGAACTGGGGCCTGGAAGGCATCGGCAGCGCTAAAATTCAGTCCAAGATCTGATGCTCGGCTCGAGAGCTGCACGGCCAGCAGCGAGTGGCCGCCCAGTTCGAAGAAGTGGTCGTGGCGCCCGACCCGCTCGACCCCG
>NZ_NPKI01000034.1 GCF_002284565.1 Mesorhizobium mediterraneum
GTAGTAGTGCTTGTCGCCGTGCTTCCACAGGTCGAATTCGTACGTGATTTTGTCACGGATGAGTTCATAGGAGCGGGTATCCTTGCCGCCCGATTCCCATTTTCGTTGGATGGCCCAAGTGCAATAGTCGGCTATCTGCAAACATGGATCTGTGTTGGCAGGCCAGAACGCAACCCGCCAGCTATCACTGCGAATCTTCTGCTTCACTACGTCCCTTACAGAGTCCTCGAATGCGATCCGCTTTTTCTTGGTTCCGATAGACGCGACGGTGATCATGATTTCGTTGGCCGCCTTAAGATAAGCATCGGACGAATTCTGAAAATGGAAATGCCAACCGATCTTGTAAAATCGATCCTCTGTGACTCGCACCTTTGGAATGGCTTTGGACTTTTCCATCATGGTCGCTTGGATGGTGAACTTCTCATTCGCCAGGACATCGAAGACAGCGTTGCGCACCTCTTGCCGATCGGTCGTGGCGTGGAAGTAGTCGCCTAGCGGCGCACCTTGCCAAGCTAGGTCACGTCTCAACTCCTGAAGTTTGATGCCTATGCTGCAATCGGGTAGAATGGCCGTGCAGACGATGTAATAGCGGCTGACATTTTGCGCCTTGGAGAAATTGAAACAGCCAGCTTCATCGGCGAACAGAAAGATTCGACTCATGCCAGACAAAGAAGCAGCACAGATCGAAAAGTTCAAGCAAGCAGCGCGTGAACTGGAAACCGACCAGTCAGAGGAAGCCTTTGACCGCGTGTTGAAGAAGGTGGTGAAGGCCGCGCACCCTAAGGACGACAAGGCACCGCCGCAGCCTAAGAAGGCCTAGTCATACGGGCTGGGTGTTGACCGGTTAGCTTAGCCTTTTTTCGCGTCCGCCTTTTGGCCAGCAAACCGTCCTTCATATCCCTTTGTGGGAGTGCCAAGCGTCTGCTCAAAAATCAATTGGCAGATCTTCATCCCTATCCGTAACCGCACCGGCAGCTTGTTGTGGTTTACCATCTCAAGTCTGATCTGACCGGTAAAACCAGCATGAATGGTAGGGGCCGTCAGGTGGATGCCAATGCCCAATCTGGCCAGCGAACTCTTTCCTTCCACTCTCGCGGCAATCCGAGAATGAATTTTCAGCTCAACCACTTCACGAGTCCAAGCTAGGACCATCTGGCCGGGCTTAAATTCGTAACCGGCATCGGGATCAATCTTGATGGGACTGGTTGTCTCAACCATCACCTCTTCGTGATTGTATCCCTTCTCCGAAGGATCGATGCAAATACCCAAGCCAATCTTTGGGTCTTTAAAAACGGTGAGCAAATCACCGAGAGTTAGATCGAGGCTGGTGGAACTGTAATATGATAGGTCAGGGACGGGCTCTATTCTTATCGCTTCTGTACTGATTGCGATTTGGATTTCTCTGTCGGTAAGTATCATAGCCCGTCCCCCCGTTTAGTTTTTTAGTCTACGACTAACCCTTGCGGAACCCACACCCGCCATGAACCATTGATTGTCTCGCGGGGCAACTCAACTAAGAGATTTGAGTCCTCACGATCAACTGGCCAACCAATATCCAAACTATCGCCACTCAGCGAGCGATGGTGAACCACCAGACGTTCTGTTCCCGCTACTGTGTCAAGCGATACAACCACCTCGCCAGGATGGTTTCCTTCGCCGATCTGTTTGACCTTTAGTTTCATCAATAACCCTCCATGCTGCTCTTTTAGTTCTTTTTTTCACAAGATCGAATCGACGTTGATTCGCATATGGTCTCGACACGGTTTCGTCACATTCTCCGTGGGAGTGCTTTCTGAGTCACAGGGAACATAACATGAACAGTGTGGCCCAGATTTGACAACTAAGCGAATCACAACGTGTTTCAAGTGTCGCCGGCGCTGGGTTAATGAACCGTTCGCCGGGTTTGTCAAATATATAATCGCCGAGGAGTGGACCCAAAAATTGGCAAAATGCCCCAGGGAGGATTACATGGGTCGCTCATTCCCCGTACTCGTTACAGGTGCGCGTCGCTACGCAAACAGCTTGCTTTTGACTTGGCGTTTTTTGCCGTCTCGGCATCGCTCACTAATTCGGCCGCTGCCGACACCGTGAACTGGCGTCAATTCGAAGGGACCAGCATAACTTGGGCCTACGACATCCACCCCTATGCGGATGCTCTCGCTGCGCAACTTCCGGAGTTCGAGAAGCTGACCCGGCATCAAGGTCACGCCGGAACTCTACCCAGACGATTCTTACTGGAACAAGATGACGATCCAACTGACGACGAAGTCGCCAGCATGGGATGTGTTCGGCACTGGCATTCAGCCCGCGTAGGACCTCGCTCCGAGTGGCGCCCTGGAGCCGCTGGACAAATACCTGAGCGATCCGAAGCTTACCGATGCTGGATACGACTACATTACGTGGACATGATCAAGAAGTGCGCGGCTCCTTCCTTCGCCAATGATAACTGGTACCAGGTCGTGGACGGCATCTCGTCCGGCCGCACCGCGATGACGATCGACTCAAATATGTTCGGCTTCTGGAACGATGTTGCGGGGAAGCCGGCATCCGGCAAGATCGCCTTCGCTCCGCCGCTGCACGCACCGAGCGCCACGAGCTTGGATTCTGACATCTGGATCTGGGCTCTCGCCATGAACGCGGCTTCCGAAAAGAAGGGCACGGCCTGGCTGTTCATCCCGTGGGCCACCTCCAAGCAGGTGGCGCTCAAGGGTGCCCTTGCCGGCCAGCTCGTCAATCCGCCGCGCACGTCGACCTGGCAGGACGACACCTGGACTAAGTACGCTTCGCAGCCCGAGTTCAACAACTTCGTTGACAGCTTCAAAAAGATACAGGACCACGCCGCGCTGGCTTTCACACCGCGTGTCGGCTTCGGCGACGCCATGAACGCATGGGCCGTGGCGATGCAGAAGATGGTAAACGGCGATGACGTCGAGACGACGTTGAGGGCGCTTGCCGAAGAAATCCGCACTGGCCTCTGATCAAAAGGAACAGGGCAGTACTATTGCACTGCCCTGTTCCCGCCAACGGCGGAGATCACGCCGTGTCACCCCAAGCACTTAAACCCAGCGTGCCGATGGCAGCCGAAGGACCTGGCGCGCGCGCCTCGTCCGGTTCGGCTTCGCTGGAGGGGCGTTCCATCGACTGTTTCAGCCTTGCAATCATCCAGGCGCTGGCCAAAAGCCAGATGGAGCGCCGGCTCAGGAACCGGCGCAAAAACTCGAGCCTGCCGGCGCTGATCGAGCTGGTGCTGGCGCGGCCGCTGGTGTCGGCAGGTCTGGTCGCGGCCGAGCTGAAAATTAGCCAGCGCGCTGCGCTCGGGCTGGTGCCGAACTCGGCATCCGTGAGGTGACCGGCAGGGGGCGCTACCGGGCGTGGGGCCCCGTTTAGCTGCGGCGGGCTTTGGCGAAAGCGACAGCACTGATGATTTTTGCTGTACGCTCATTCTCCCTCATCTGCGCGTTGACAGAAAACCAGCAGCCGAGGGTCACAGCACGCTGTGCTCCCCGCGATTTCCGGAAAACCAATGAAAAACGACTTTGATCGATCGCGCGGAACGTATCATTCAACCATGTCGAGAACGGGCGTGACGGCACGTACACTATGGACCGAGAGAACTTTGTCTGGCGACTTTGCGCACGCCTGCAGAACTCTTCGGAAAACTTCCTTCTGTTGATCCAATGATCGTAATGAGCTGGAGTGGCATCGCCGCTCTCCTCGGTTCTTGCTCTCTCAGTTGAACTTGATGCTAGCCTGCACGAACACGCCGTAGCGCTTTGCCTTCCAATCGTCGGCCTGCGGGGAACCACGACCGCCCATTGCCTCTTCGAAATGAGCGGTGCCGTTATTCGCCACGGCCCAACACCGCCTCGAGCTGGACGCCATGCCCATCGCCGTCTTCGGGAATTAGCTTGATCTTGGGGCGCATGTGGTGCTGATCTTTGCCGTCGAGCCGCGTGAAGAGGAACGCCACGTCACCAGAAAGGCTGAGTCGCTCGGTGAGTTGCGTCTGCCCGGCCAAGCCGAGTCGCAGCGAATGCCAATCGTTGTCCTGGCTGATGAGGTTGACGTAGGTGGGACGGTTGGCACACAGGTTCCCCAGTTGGTCGCCTGCTGCGTGCAACCGAAAGCGTCGTAGCTCTCGTGCCAGAAATTGTTGCCAACAAAAGCACCGATGCGGTAGCGCGGCGAGTTCAAGAAATTATATCCAAGATCGGCGGTGAAATAGCTGACGCCGCCCCCGCGCTGATCACTGAATGTGTTTGAGTAGCCCCCCATTTCCGTAAGAAGTCCTCGTCATGAGAAAACCCTCCCTGATGCCGCCCGCACCGAGGAGGCCTTTACGAAAATGCCAGTCGGATTGTGGATCGCGTTGAAGAAGACTTCACTCGAACTCGCGTCTAGATCGTCATAGGTGAGCCGCGAGACCAGTGACGTACCTTTATGATTGTAAAGTTCCTTCGATGCTTTGCCGGTACTGGGCCAGTAGCGTAGTCCACCCTCGAACGAAAAGACTGAGGCCGCCGACCCGGCTACCGACGCCGACTCGCAATCACCGGCACTCGACGGCGGTTCGGAACTTCTCGGTGCCGCAGCGCCGGCCAAGCCGGACGGGCCCGGTGAAAAATTCGTCGTCGAGGGCAAGGCGCCCGCTGCTTCGCCCGGCCGCGCCGACGATTTTTCTTGGCCGCCAAGGCGGCAGCCTGCGGCCGGGGCCACAACCGAAACGACCACGGCGATCAGTCCGTAAGCTGCCCGGGGCAGCGGAAGGGCGGAAAGCGCCTTCAGGTGGCCGCACAAGTAGGGTCTCGAGACGGACTCAGCGCGGCAGCACGCTCGATCCCATCAGCGCCTCATCGATGGCGCGCGCCGCCTGGCGGCCCTCGCGGATCGCCCAGACGACCAGCGACTGGCCGCGCCGCACGTCGCCCGCGGCATAGAGCTTTTCGACGCTGGTCCTGTAGTCCCGGTCATTGGCCTCGACATTCTTCGAGCGGCGGCTGTCAATGGCGATCTTCATCTGGCCGGCCAGTTCCGACACCGGCCCGCGAGCGGCTGGCCCGGCAAAGCCGATGGCGATGAACGCGAGATCGGCGCGGATGACGAATTCGGTGCCGGCGATCGGCTTGCGCTTTTCGTCGACTTCGCAGCATTTGACCCCGGTCAGCTGGCCGTCTTCGCCGATGAATTCAAGCGTCGCCACCTGGAATTCGCGCTCGGCGCCTTCGGCCTGCGAGGATGACGTGCGCATCTTGGTCGCCCAGTAGGGCCAGACCGACAGCTTGTCTTCCTTTTCCGGCGGCTGCGGCCGGATGTCGAGCTGGGTGACGCGCACCGCGCCCTGGCGGAAGGCGGTGCCGACGCAGTCGGAGGCAGTGTCGCCGCCGCCGACGACGACGACATGCTGGCCGCCGGCAACGATCGGGCGCGATGGCCATGCCACCGACTGGATCGGCTCGCCGCCGATACGCTTGTTCTGCTGAACCAGATACGGCATCGCGTCGTGCACGCCGTCGAGATCATCGCCTGGGATGTTGGCCGGACGCGGTGTTTCGGAACCGCCGCAATAGAGGACCGCGTCATATTCGGCGAGCAGTTCGGCGACCGGCTTGTCGACGCCGACATTGACGCCACAATGGAAGCTGACACCTTCGCCCTGCATCTGCTCGATGCGCCGGTCGATATAATGCTTCTCGATCTTGAAATCGGGGATGCCGTAGCGCATCAGCCCGCCCGGCCGGCTCTCTCGCTCATAGACGTGAACGTCATGGCCGGCGCGACCGAGTTGCTGGGCAGCGGCCATGCCGGCCGGCCCCGAGCCGATGACGGCGACGCGCTTGCCGGTCTTCCGTTCCGGCGGATAGGGCCGGATATGGCCGGTTTCATACGCCTTGTCGGCGATCGCCTGCTCGATCGTCTTGATGGCGACCGGAATGTCCTCGAGGTTCAGCGTGCAGGCTTCCTCGCAAGGTGCCGGACAGATGCGGCCGGTGAACTCCGGGAAATTGTTGGTCGAATGCAAGTTGCGGATCGCATTGTCCCAGTCGCCATTGTAGACGAGGTCGTTCCAGTCCGGGATCTGATTGTGGATCGGGCAGCCGGTCGGCCCATGACAGTACGGAATGCCGCAATCCATGCAGCGCGCGGCCTGCTTCTCGACCTCCTTGTCCGACATCGGCAGCGTGAATTCGCGAAAATGCCGGATGCGGTCGGAAGCCGGCTGGTACTTGTGCACCTGCCGGTCGATCTCAAGAAACCCTGTTACCTTGCCCATAGTCCAGTTCCTGCTGTCCAGATGGCGCGCCTGGCGACGCCCTGCAGCTGGATCAGATGGGGCATCCCGTCCACACATGGGCCGCACCAAGTTGCCCAAAATTCGACTATGTACACTTGCCGGGCTCAAAGCTCGTGAGGGGCTCGCCATGCAGCCAGTTCTCGACTCTAATCGAAGGAGCCGGGGACTCCATCTGCAATACCACGTTGCGGTCCAAAGCTATTTCCAAAGGTTTCTGCACGAGCTGGTTTCCTCTCAGAGACGGCACACGGGTTCAGGGAGGAGCGCATCGCTCGTCTTGCCCCATTGAGTGCAGTCACAGTCACTCAGTCTCAAAAGCCATGCCAACGCGCTCAGCGCGCAGTTAGCGCCCATTGCTTCGAAAAACCTCGTCAGTGCCCAGATGTTGGTTGTAATGAACCTGACATTTGTCTGACGCTGTCAGCTTTTGGACACGCGATCACGCGCTTCGTGCCGCCAGAAGGCCAGGCCGAGCCCTGTGTTGCCAGCGGTCGCTTCGATGATTGTACCGCCCGGCGCGAGCTGGCCACGCTGTTCGGCATTAACGATCATCGACAACGCAATGCGATCCTTGATCGATCCGCCGGGATTCTGGCTTTCGAGCTTGACGAAGAGACGACACCTGCCGGTATCGAATCTCTTCAGTTCGACGACCGGCGTCTCCCCAATCAGATCGAGCACTGACAAATGGCGGACGCAGGCGAGAGGACGCCTTTGTCGACGGTCGGCGGAACATCTCGAGGCTCATGCGGCTGCGGTCTCCAGAATGTCGGCATAGTGCCGTGGCGCAATATCGGGATGCGAGCGCAGTCGGCTCTTCAGCAGTTGCGGAACAGTGGATTGTCGGGGTCGCTGGCGGGGCACCCGCTTCGGCAGCCAGTTCAGGCGGCAGGTCAAGAAACCGTATGTCGGCATCAAGCCGCGCGCCGAAGAAGAAGGGAATCGAAACAGTGCCCTTCGAAAGACCCAGGGCGACGGAAATCATTGCATCGGGCGAGTTCATGCGCCTGAAGCAGCGCTGGCTGCAACTGCTTCATAGCGACAGGCGGGCGGAGACTCTAGCGGGGCTTTCGCCGCTTGGTTGATTGAGGCTCTCGACGAAGCCACTAAGATTCGGCGGCCGATAATAGCTTGCTGCTCATTGGGACGCCGACCAACGCCGGGATTGAGAAAGGCAACCCTGCCCCACAAGGCGGGTGTCACACGTGCGGTGCGTCCGCTCGTCGCGCCGGATGGTCTTTGAGACCTGGGTTCACGGCTATTCAGATGCACCCCTGTCGGCTTTTCGGTGCAGGCCGCCAGGCGGCGTGTTGCAGCAGCGGCAATTAGTTTGAGAGCGTGCGAGCACGGGGCTGCATAGTGAGATCATTTGCCGGCGTGGGACCAAGGTGTGGCGCAGCCTTAGAGAACTCAACACCGAGACCGGAGCAACGGAGACGGCTCTTTCGTCGAGACAGTTTAATTTGGAACATTATTTCTATGTTTTAGTCGATTATCTTGTTCAATAGCTCTGTCGACTAGCGGTGAGACTTTTCAACGCAGCGCGGACATCCGCTGGCCGGATGTGACTTGCTATCCCTTTCAAGATAAAACAGGAGACCCGCATGAGCAATCCAGTCCTCGTCAACCGGACCATTCCTGACTCCGACGTTGTACCGCTGACCAGCCGTGTTGGAGCTGAAATCAGAGGCGTTCGCCTTGGCGGAGACCTTTCGGACGCAGCGATAGCAGCCATCAACCAGCTTCTTCTAAAACACAAGGTGATCTTCTTCCGCGGCCAGGAGCATCTCGACGATGCGGAGCAGGAATTGTTCGCGCGGCGTCTGGGTAACCTTGTACCTCATCCCACGCAGGGGCCGGCAGCCGGCACGGCCTCAATCCTCAATCTCGATTCCGGCCGTGGCGGTGGCAGGGCAGACCAGTGGCATACCGATGTGACTTTCGTCGATGCCTATCCGAAATTCTCGGTCCTACGTGGCGTCGTCATTCCGGCGGCGGGGGGCGACACGATCTGGTCCAACACGCACGCCGCGTACGAGAATCTGCCAGCGCCGCTCAAAATATTGGCGGACAATCTGTGGGCTATTCATAGCAATGCCTACGACTACGCAGCCGTGCGCCCGCGCGCCACAGCCGAAGAGAAGAAGCACTTCGAGGAAGTCTTCACATCGACGATCTACGAGACCGAGCATCCGGTCGTGCGCGTCCATCCGGAAACCGGGGAGAAGTCGCTGCTGCTCGGCAATTTCGTGCAGCGCCTCGTCGGCCTTTCCAAGAGCGATTCCGCCAAACTCTACGAGGTGTTCCAGTCCTACGTCACTGCCCCGGAAAATACCGTGCGGTGGCGCTGGCAAGTAGGCGACGTCGCTATCTGGGACAACCGTGCTACCCAGCATTATGCGGTCAACGACTATGGCGACCAGCACCGGGTTGTGCGTCGCGCTACGGTTGACGGTGACGTTCCGATCGGCGTCGACGGTCGCCGCAGTATAACCCATGTCAAGGCAGCCAAGCCGGCGGCGAAGGCAGCCTGACCGTCTGAACAGGGTAAAGATGAAAACTTCGTNATCGGCGTCGACGGTCGCCGCAGTATAACCCATGTCAAGGCAGCCAAGCCGGCGGCGAAGGCAGCCTGACCGTCTGAACAGGGTAAAGATGAAAACTTCGTATCGCCGCGGCCATATCGCGCTGCTTAACCGCCCCACAAAGCCTTATGATTTCCGAGAAGCAAGGCGAGTTGCGGGCTCGAGGCTTGGCCCGAAATCGAGGTCCTGCAGCGTGGCGCATGGCTCGAGTCGCTGCTCGTGGCCCCGCTGCAGCGGTACAGGTCCCCCACCGCCCCACCATCTCGCCCGCCCTGCACCTCGGATAGCGATTATTCACCGTTTGTTCATTATGATAGCGCACGATCATAACTGGACATGCTGGTAGCTCGTACATGCCTGAAGGCCCTGCGCGCCGACCCAGCGCCGGGGCCTTTTTACTTCCGCAAAATCGATTCCAGCAACGCGGGCACTTCGCAGGATGTCGCAATCCCGCGCTTGCGATGATACGCCGTACAGCGAATTGCGCGAGTCAAACGAATTTGGGTTTCTCAAATATAGAATCGTCGATACCGATCCTGATGGATCGAGCCTCGACGACGAAGTCAACCATCTTCAAACGGAATTATTCAACATTGCCGAGAGCTCCCGGTGTGCCGTCGAAGCTGACATTCGGGAGGTCAGCGGTCACCAACGATCATGGTGATCGCCAGCATCTTTCGTATTCACATGACCGTCGGCCTGGTACTTTCCCGAGGCCATGACATGAGTGGGTCTTCCAAGCACCGATTTGGCCCGGTAGGATTTGCAGGGGGCGCGGACAAGCGGATGAACAAACGGAATGATGCTGGAAAACTGCGCGCGCCTGCTGGGATTTAGCAGACCGTCGATAGGAACATAGCCCTGGTCGACGGCTTTCTGAAGGGCAAGAGTTTCGCCGACCTGGCTCAGGAACATGGCTTGTCGACAACGAGGGTGCGCCAAATCATCGAGAAGGCCGATCGGCTCGTGGGCGGCGCATTCAGACCAAGACTGAAACGTCCAACGCCTCGCCTCGATCCGATTTCATGGTCGACTATCCCTATGTGTGCAAATTGGCCGAGAAGCACCGGCTGGGTAGCGTCACGCCGCATCATTCTTTGCGGAGCTGGAGCGCGCGGGATCGCTGGAGCGGCTGGTGAAAGCGGTTGCCGGGGCGCACGCCAACAACAACACGTGAGCTGGCGCCTCGTGTGGCAAAAGGAGAGGGCGAGAGCCCATGGCCTGCAATGAAGCGATCAAGCATTGCGATCGTGGAACCAAGCTGCCTAGTCGACCATCCGGACCGCGGCCTTCAATGCCAGCTCGCCTTGGAATCGGCCTTCCAGGAATTGGCTGAGCGCGCAGCGGAATCCGGCTGGACCGAGGAGATAGCCACGCGCTCCTCGAACTCGCCGGCGCGCGCCTCAGGAGCGACTCCGCCAATGACGAGACTGAGAGGACGATTAATCGTGCCAGGGCAACGAGAGAGCGGCAGGTTCAAGAAGCTTCGCCTGACCCGATAGGAACGTCGCTGCGCCAATAAAATTGGCGGTGAAGGCTGACCGCGGCCGAGTCGGGCAAGCGAGCGAAGTGCTGAAATAAGGGCGTGAGAATCCAAGACATCGTTTGTAGAGAGCATCGAGCTTCGCGAGATTGTGGTACAGGATCGACCGCAGGTGTTCTCGGAGCGCTCGCAGAACCCGGGATTCTTCCGCGGCACCCGCCAAGGCGAAGAACGGTCAGAGTTGCACGATAACGCTTAAAAGCGAGCCTTCCTCCGAAAGTCTGCGCGCGCAGTTCCACGGTCCGATGCGCTTTCATAGCTATTCCAATCGCCGCGCCCATTCTCTCCCGGATCAGGTCCAGCGGGTCTGCAGTGCATGCGCCCCCAAAGTGGACGCCATTGGGCCGGGTGAACCGGGCTCGATTGCGCGCCGAAGGCCCGTTCCAGGCCCGGAAATCCGGGTCCGTCAGGGCGAGCGCGTGCGGGTCGAGGTAGAGAACGGCCTTGCCGAGAAAACGACCGTGCACTGGCATCGCGTGCGTGTGCCACATGCCATGGATGGCGTGCCTCACCTCACGCAGAAGCCGATTGGAGCGGGCGAGCGCTTCGTCTACGAGTTCGACGCCGTCGACGTCGGCATCTGCTGGTATCACCCGCACCAGCGGAGCTTCGAACAGGTCGGGCGCGGACTTTATGGTCCGCTGATCATCGAGGAACCGAAGGCGGTGCGGGCCGATCGCGAGGTGACCTGGATGCTCGGTGACTGGGGGCTGACGAAATCTGGCGCAATCAGCGAGGATTTCGGCAAACGGCACGACATTCACCACAATGGCCGCGTGGGCAACACGGTTACCATCAATGGCCGCGTGCCGGATACCTTTGCGGTCAGAAAGGGCGAGCGCATCCGGCTGCGGCTGATCAACGCCGCCAATGCACGCATCTTCAGTCCCGACTTCACGGGTTTTCGGCCGGCCGTCATCGCGCTCGACGGCCAGCCGGTGACGCCACACGCGCCGGAGGCGGGTGGTGCTGGGTCCCGCAATGCGCACCGATCTGATCCTAAGACATGACGGGCAAGCCGGGCAGCCGGATTTCAATCTTCGAGCGGTTCTACGCGGGGCTGGAATATGAGCTCGTCGATCTTGTTTATTCCGACACTCCGCTTAGGGCACGTGTGCCTGATTGGCCGCTGAACCTGCCGACATTCCGCTGCCGGAGCCGGACCTCGATACAGCGTCCCGCAACGAAGTCGTCTTCACCGGCGGCATGATGGGCGAGATGGTGGCGCAGGACATGGGTGAAAGCATGGGTCCGGGCGCATGATGCAGGACGATGAATTCCGGCACCGCCTGGTTCATCAACGGCGTCGCCGCCGACGAGGCCAATCACGACATGAAGCCGGGGCTGACGCTCTTGCGGAATAAGAGCCACGTCATCGCCACGACCAACGCAACCGCGTGGCATGATCCGATCCATCTGCACGGCCATTCCTTCCGGGTGATTTCCCGCAACGGCCAGCCCACCCCACGTCGCGAATGGCAGGACACGGCGCTGGTTTCGCCGCGCGAGAAGGTCGAGATCGCCTTCGTCGCCGACAATCCCGGCAATTGGATGTTCCACTGCCACGTTCTCGAACACCAGGCGGCCGGTCGCCTGACCAGTCCACAAGCCGAAGGAGAAGCAAAAATGTCCAATACCCTGATAGCTCTTGTCCTCGCCTCGATCCTGTCAGGCGCCGCTCCGGCGTTCGCCGGCGAAAGGACGTCACGCTCTACAAGAACCCGCAATGCGGCTGCTGCGAAGGTTATGCCGGCTATTTGCAGGAAACGGCTTCGCTGTCACCGTCAAGGCCGACTCACGACCTTTTCGCCATGAGCCGCGAAGAGGGCATTCCGCCGGAAGCCGATGGCTGCCTTCTCTCGTTCATCGACGGCTATGTGGTGAGCGGCCATGTGCCGGTCGGCACGGTCAACAAGCTCTTGACCGAGCGGCCCGACATCAAAGGGCATGACGCTGCCCGGCATGCCGATGGGCTCCCCCGGCATGAGTGGCACGAAGGAAGCGCCCTTCGAGATTCTCGAAATCCGGAAGTCTGACGGGACCGGCGGCGTCTACGCCACGGAATAGGAGGCTTCGATGATGGAATGCATGAGCGGCATGATGATGTTCGGGATGGGCCTGGTGTGGCTGCTTGTCGTCGTCGTGCTCGTCCTCGGGACGGCCGCGCTGATCAAGTACCTGTTCTCCAGCGGCGGCAAAGGAGAAGGGCGTCGGTCCTCTTATCGATGCGTGGCCGCGGCAGGCCTCGGATTGGTCTGGACATTGCCTTGGCTCGCCAACCGGATGGCCGGTGGCGGCGCCCCGGCCGCGGCGATAGCGCTAGGCAAGACGGTTTTAGCCAGGCGAAGGTCAGCGCGATTGGAAAGCCCGCTGCCTTCGGGACGCATGCCGGCGCCGGGACCGGCCGCGGTCGTCGGCGGCGGCTACCAGAGCGACATGCCGGGCTTCGGGAATGTCCTCACCGACGAGGAGATCCGGGCCGTTCTGGCCTTCATCAAAAGCACATGGCCCGAGCGGGAACGCGCCTATCAGGCAGATGAGCCGCCGGGAGCGGGAGCAGACACAGTGAGACCAATCCTAGCCGCGGAGCCCTCGAACGCCCCCAACCGGAATGCATTGTCCATGAAAGCGAAACCGTCGCTTGCGATTCAATTTCTGGCGCTGATCCTCGCGACCTCCGCGCTGGCCCACCATCCGGGCGCCGATCTCGACAAGATGAGGGACAGCGCGGAGAGGTTCTTCCAGGCGATCGACGAGCAGGCCGCGCCGCCTTTCGAACTGGCCGACGCGGACGGAAGGGCCGTCCGCCTTTCCGATTTCTCCGACAAGATCGTGGTGCTCTACTTCATGACGAGGTAACCTTGGAAGAAGAAGGCGACGGCCACTGGCGGCAGGATGGCAAGCACGCTGGCCGCAAAAAGCGGCCCATACTCATAGAAGCGGGCCGGTTCTGTCGCAAATCGTGCTTTTGGCCACAACTGGACGCTTTCGCGCGCTTATGGACCAGCTCACATGTCCAACAACGCAAGCAGATGACAGGGCTCGACGTGCCCCGGGGTGGCGCCCTACTTCCACGCTCGCACTGTCACACTCCCGCCGAAAGGCGGGTTTAGTGAGTTATGGCAGTGACTGTGCCACCAGTCCAAACGTCGAGTTTCGCGGCAACTTCGACGCTTTCCTTAGCTGACTTGCCCAAAACCAGCGCGGCCAAAGCATACTGCTTGCCGCTCCCGATGGCATAATATTCACCTTTCACGGGATCACTTGGCAGCCAATTGCCGTCCAACAATACGGCTTCCCCATTTTTGCGCACTATCAGCGCCTCAAATTCAAAATTGTCGTCGTTGCGCGGCACAGGAATATCAGAAACATCCATGCCCTTCTCAACCCAGTCTCGAACGGCCTTTGGAATACCCAAGGACGAAGAGGAAACGCCGATGAGTGTGCCGTCGCATAAGCGAAACACCTTCGTTTTCTCACCGACGGATACTGAGTCAAAACCCAAGGCTCGGCCGTCGCCAGCCATGGTTCCGTTCCTGTAAGCTATTGTTGTCATTGGCACCCTTCTATCGCTACATCAAACTTCAGGACCTTGCGCATGTCCCCTGTGTCAAGGTCACTGACCGACGGCCTATTTGCCTGATACACGATACAGGCTGCGCTCCTTGAGTTCGCGCACGGGTGGCCGTCATCTTGCCGCCTTCGCGCAATGCCTTGAACAGGCCGAGTCTGTCCCCCAGCGGGAATGACAACCACCTCCATGTCGTTGAAAAGCAGGAAATCCGTCACTTTGCCTCGTCGGTAACGGGCGGAGCCGGAGCGGTCGTCACCGGGCAAGCGCGGTCGCAGTAGGTATCCTGGGCAGCCCGTCAGACATGGATGGCTCCGGTTGTGGTGACGGGGAGGGCGATAAGCAAGTTCGGGCCAAGTGATTGTTCCGCGGCTGTATGTTTTGGTGAGGTGATCATGCGACTTCTTGTTGGTCGGTCACGTGTTTGCGGATAACCAGCATGCGCTGTGCCAAATGAGAAAACCATTTAAAGTCAATCCAGCAGATCTGACTGTATTCCGACATTGTCGGAAATTGGACATCGCCGAACGCGAGCGCTCGGGGCTTGTGATGATACTTGGGCGTGCTGCTTCGGAGGAGGGATGCGCCTCGTACCGGCCGCGAAGCCTTCCTGCATTTAAGGCGCCAGATCAATTGAACGCGCATACCAGTCAGCCGTCCCGTCGTTTAGTCCAAATGGCGATCCATCTCAGCGCGCTCACGCCATCCACCTTTCTGCGCGACCCAAGCTAAACACGCTCGGCGATGATTAGGATACCGACTACATCTGGACCCGCCCGGCCCTGCTCGCCTGCGAGACTTGAGGCGTTCGTCGATCGGATAGAGGTTTCGATTCAGGAGACGTGCTTCGTGATGCGGCCATGATAGGCCGGTCCCTCACCGACTGCCGCACGCTCGGAAGAAGCCAAGGTAGGCGACAAGCCTCTGTGGATCGCTGAAGCGCCGAATGTTGCCGATTGCCGCGGCAACGTTCGCACCCACGGTGACGTCGGAGGCAACGTCATCAGGCGACGGATTGTCGGATCCTAGTGGGCATGCACCGCGATATCCGCCTCGACCACCGTCAACGCCTCGTTGATCTGATTGATCAAGCCGAGGTGGCACTCGATGGCGGCGCGCTCAAGGAGCAGCATGCGAACACCTGCTCCTAGCGCCGCTCCTGGAGTCCTATTTCCGCCGGCGCCTGACGAAGCAGCGCAATGCGACTCCTGCGACCGTGGCCAGCTATCGCGATGCCTTGCGCATGCTGATCCTCTTTGCCGCCGCCCGATTGCGGAAGAAGCCGGCGGCGTTGGCGCTCGAAGAGCTGATCGAGATCTCGTTTCGCTTTTCTCGACGAACTCGAGGAGAAGCGGAACAATTCCGTCACCACGCGCAACGCCCGCTTGGCCGCGATCCGATCTTTCTTCCGCCACGTCGCTGCCGCCGACCCGGCATCCTTCGGCGTCGCCCAACGCGTGCTGACGATTCCCATTAAACGGACGCACATTGACGTGACGTACCACCTCACCACGGCCGAAGTGGACACCCTCATCGCGGCGCCCGATCCAAAGACGCCCCGTGGTCGGCGCGACGAGCCTTTCTGCTCTTCTTGGCACGGACCGGCGCCCGGGCCTCCGAAGCCACCGGCCTCAACGCAAACGACCTTCAGTTGGAGCGGCCGCACCCACAAGTGCTGCTGCGCGGCAAAGGGCGTAGAGACCGCGTCGTCCCCATTGCTAAGGACCCGGCTGCGGGCGCTGACATCCTTGTTGAGCCAGCGCGGGATCGCCCATCACGAGCCGCGACCGATATTCCTCGGCGCCCGCAACGAGCGCCGGGCCTACCAGACCGGCTTTGGCCGACAAGCCCATATCGCCGCACATCTTCCGGCACTCCCTCGCCATGAAGCTTCTCCAGTCCGGCGTGGACCTTTTGACGATCCAAGCCTGGCTCGGGCATGCACGGGTCGCCACGACCCACCGCTATGCCACAGCGGATGTAGAGATGATGCGCAATGGACTTGAGAAGGCGGGCGTCACCGGCGATCACGGCGTGCGTTTCCGACCAAATGACTCCGTTCTGCAACTGCTGAACTCCATCTGAATCTTTATGTGGCGGAGGCAAGCTGGGTTTGGCCGGTCCGAAGGGGTCAGGGCGGCTCCGCCACATAATCTCGCCCGACGCATAAATGCGGATCCCGGCCCGATGTCTCCTGAACCTGCAGAGCGAGACCCTGCATTCCGCGACGCATATCGGTCCGGCCCACCGCCAACCAGATCCGCACCTGGCTCGGGACCGGGATCATGACACGCCCCGCGCCTTCACCATCGCCGCTGCCAGTGTTGGCGGCGTGGTCAGTGGAATCCGCAGCCGCACCTTGCCGGCGACCTCCAGCTCGATCACCACTGGCGGCCGGAGCGGCTGGGCGCGTTCGTCAAGAAGTCTTCAGTTGCCGGCTGCCCGGTCTCAGGTCGAAACAGCTCGTTGCGCCAGTATCGGCTGCTGGGGCGCGACGCTGTGTCACAGGAAGAAAGGAAGGTCACCTTGGAGCTCAGGTCAGTCGCCCCTCGGGCTTTTTGCCTATGGCGGCAAAGGGCTCAAGCAAGCCCGAGCTTTTTCCTGAGCTCGGCGTTTTCTTTCCGGAGCCGGTCAGCGAGGAGCTTCTTCAGACGGGCGTTCTCTTCTTCAAGCTTCACAAGATCCTTGAGCTCATCGCTCTGTGTTGTCTGCCCAGCAGCCCTTTTCCAGTGATAGTACGTCTGTTCCGATATTCCAGCGTTCTGAACGGCTGCCTTGATACTCTCTCCCCGTCCGATCTGCTTCTCGATCTCGCCGAGCTTCTGGGCACGCTCGTTCTCAGAGTAATTTCTCCGCGCTGCCCGGACTGTAGGCGAAGCGATCGCTTTAGATGAAGACGCCTGAAGAGCCGAGCTGGCGGCGCTGGTTCGTATAGCACCTGCGCGCTGCGCGGTCCGCTTCCGCGTCTTCGGCGCCTTTATATCGGGTGTCTGTTCCTTCACGGGCACCTCGCCTGCTGCCTGGGTTGCCTCAGTTTCCTTAAGGTTGGACATCAGAAACTCCCTGCGATTTCAAACATCTATTCTAGCACGCAGCATCTAGAACTTATGGGCTTTGTCAACTGCGGCCACAAAACCGTGCTCGCCAATGTCGCCGTCCGACGCGTTAACATGATGCCAGTAACTGCGGCAATGCAATCGGTTCGCAATCCGCAACAAAGAGTATCGGCTGGATGTGCACGACGCCCCAGTCTCTGAAACAGCGTAGCCGCCCGGTAAGAGCCGCTTTCAGTCTGCCTTAGAAACAAGGTGGTCGGTCGCCACTCCCGCGCATACTATCCGTCTACTCTTGCTCCTCGCACGGCGCCAGGTCCTCGTCATCGATGCCGGGCAGCGTCGCAGCGGCTAAGCCAGCCACTCGCATTGCTCCCTGACAGGATGGTGCCGATCCTGCTGAGATCGCATGCTGGCGCGACGTTGCTTTGCGGCCACCGTCGCGCCTGCCCGTGAACTGTTCGCGCCTGTGCTCATGCTCGCCTTGACACCCTCGATGGGTCCATCCGGGATGGTCAACCATCCGGAACATAGCGGGCAGGCGGGCATCTTCACCAGCAGTCTCTGTGTCGCTCTCGTGGCGGCAAACAAGATCGAGGCTGGCGGGGTGATGATCAACGGTCCTCGAACTATCGATTTTGATCGCGGTGGCCGTTCAGTGCGTTCAAGCACGAGGCGCCGTTAGACGGCACCGCAGCATCATAGCGAAGTGCCATGCAGGACGACTCCCTGCAGCATCGTCTCGCGCAGCCAAACACTTGCCGGATCACTGTTGTGAACGGCCGGGCGTTTGACGGCCTGTGACGCGAAAAGGCAACGGAAGATCTAGCATTTATGGGGGAAATGTTTTTTCGGAGTGCTTGACCCGCAGGAAGGGCAGGGCATGACTGCCTATCGCCCGACCCGGCAAGGCCGCACTCATGACCGGCTGGGCTCGGATCCTGCATGCCGCGCCCGTGAGGTTGCGCTCTGTCGGGAGTGCGTCGAGCACAACGAGGAGATGTAGTTCACGACCTTTGAAACGCGTGGTCAACTATC
>NZ_NPKI01000006.1 GCF_002284565.1 Mesorhizobium mediterraneum
TTCAAAAAGGCCCTCACTGACCACCGAAATCCACTTCGCTCCCCGTGCAAAGCCCTCACAAGGGGAGAAGGGAGAGCCGCAACGCTGGCGCCATTCTTCTCCCCAGTTTCTTCACGGAAGAGAGGGGCTGAGAGAGATTGTTCCAGCGTGCACTCAGACAGCTTGGCTGTATCTGCAATTTGTGATCAGATGATCACATCCGCGCCGGCTGGCCCGATCGCCTGCCGTTTGCAAATAGCTTCTGTCGAAAAGGAAACCAAAAATCGTGGCTCTGGGATTTGAACCTGTATCGGGACGCGTGACCGTCCAGGACGGCGTCTACCAGCAGCTTCGGCATGCCTTGATGGTCGGCAGCTTCGATCCGGCCCAGGTGCTGACCATTGCCTCGCTGGCCGAAGCCTTCGGTACCTCGAACATGCCGGTGCGCGAGGCCTTGCGGCGGCTCGCCGCCGAGAACGCGCTGGAGATATCGCAGAACGGCTCGGCCTGCGTGCCGGTCGTCACCCGCGCGCGGCTCGACGACCTCTGCCGGGCGCGCGTCGCCGTCGAAGGGCTGGCGGCCGAGCTCGGGGCGCCGCGCCTGACCACTTCCGATATAGCCACATTGGAGAAGATCACCGCCGACCAGCAGGCGATCGGGCGCAATGGCAGCATCTACGAGCTGATCGCCAAGAACCAGCAGTTCCACTTCACCATCTACCGTGCCTCCGGCTCCGACGTGCTGTTTCAGTTGATCGAGACGCTATGGCTGCGCTTCGGCCCCTATATGCGGCTGCTGTCCAACCATGTCGCGCCTTTGATGCGAGCAGGCACGATGGAGCCGTCGGGGCGGCACACGGCGATCATCGCAGCACTGAAAGATCGCGATTTTGCCCGCGCCCGCGAAGAGGTGGTTGCCGACATCAGGACGACGCAAGAGACGCTGCGCGCGATCTGCCCCGACGTGCCGGAAACTAGGCCGGTCGAGTTCGCTGGATTCGGCAAGGCCTCCTGAATCTTCGCTGCGGGTTGAACGCAAGATCGACGCCGGAAAGTGCCGACCCACGACCGCTCGTGGCCGGAAAAATCGTCCCGATCTTCGCTATTGAATCGCATTTCTTCGCGGGCAACGATTGATCCGTATTCCCTTTTGTGATCACATGATCACAGGGAGTAAAAAAACGCAGTGTCTGGTTATTTTCTCTACCATTCGATCGGGACGTTTCCCGGCAAAGCGGAGCGCATGGCTGCTGCCCTGTCGGAATTCTCGGACATCTGGTCGGCGGAAGATGACGGCCAGTGGCCGTCGGGCCTGGCCGCGCGGCAGCGCTTCATCGATGCCTGGGGCGCGCTGATCGATGCGCCACAGGGAACACTGACCACCGCCGAGAACGTCACGTCTGCGCTCTACAGCCTGATCGGCGCTTTGCCGTCCGAGCGCCTGGCAGGAAAGCGCCTGCTGGTTGCGGCCGATTGTTTTCCGAGCCTGCATTTCCTGCTCGCCGGTCTGGCCGACCGCTTCGACTTCGTGCTCGATACGGTGCCGCTGCGGCCCGGCGAGAGCTGGGTGCGCGACGAGGATTTCATCGCCCGCTGGCAGGACGATGTCGGCCTGGCCTTGCTGACCTTCGTCACCTCGACCGCCTCGCATCGCTGCGACTTGGCGCGGCACGCCGCGCATGGTCGGGAGATGGGCAGCATCGTCGGCGTCGACATCACGCAAGGCGTCGGCGTGACGCCCTTCTCGATCGCAAAGACGCCGGTCGATTTCGTCGTCTCGACCTCGCTGAAATGGCTGTGCGGCACTTCGGGCGCCGGCGTCCTGCAGGTGACGCCCGATCTGCTGTCCGTCTGCCGGCCCGAGCTTCGCGGCTGGTTCAGCCAGCCAAACCCATTTTCGTGGGATCTCGACAGCTTCACTTATGCGGACGATGCACGCCGTTTCGACCATGGCACGCCGGCCATCCTGGCCAGCGTCGCATCGCTGCCCGGCCTCGAATGGGTGGCCGAAACGGGCGTCGACGCGATCCGCGCGCAGAACGCCGGCATGACCGAGCGCATCATAGGCTGCGCGCTGGACAATGGCTGGACGGTCCGTTCACCGCTCGATCCAGACCGGCGCGGCGGCAGCGTCATGCTGACCTTGCCGCAAGGCGTCGACCCGGTGAAGACAGTGTCGACGCTGCGCAGTGAGCGACTTTACTGCGACGCGCGCGGCGCGACGCTCAGGCTGTCGCCCGGCATGGTCACCACGGACGACGCGGTGAATGCCTTGCTGGAGCGTCTGCAACAGTTGATCGGCTCGCGGCAACGCCGCGCGTCCTGACTTCAGGCGCCGCCTCGCCTGCAGTGTCCGGAAAATACGGCGCTGAAAGGGGCGGAAGTGAAAAGCGCCACAGGGAGTGGCCGAACCAGAGGGAACGAAAATGAGCTTCACTCGCCGTAATCTGCTTCTTCTCGCTGCCGCCTTCGGCATCGCCGCCGGCCCAGCCACCGCCTATGCCCAAGAGACGCTGAATGTCGGCGCCTATCCGACCAATCCGCCCTTCGAATACAAGAACGAGAGCGGCACCTTCGAAGGTTTTGAAGTCGACATCGTCAACGAGGCGGCCAAGCGCATCGGCATGACCACGGAAATTGCCGATCTCGGATTTCAGGCCCTGTTCGCCGCCACCACGTCGAAGCGCATAGACGTCGCCATCTCGTCGATCACGATCACGCCTGAGCGGCTGAAGTCGCAGGCGTTCTCGCAGCCCTATTATGATTCCGACATGGGTATCGCCGCCAAGGCCGACAGCCCGATCAAGGCCGAGGCCGACCTCAAGGGCAAGATCATCGGCGTGCTGTCCGGCTCGACCGGGGAAGCCTGGACCAAGCAGCACCAGGAGGCCGGCGGGTTCAGCGAGGTAAAGGGTTACGACACGCAGCAGAACCTGCTGCTCGATCTCAGCGCCGGTCGCGTCGACGCCGCGGTCAGCGACATTCCGGGCCTCGAATACTCCTTCACTAGGATGAAGGATCTCGCCGTGAAAGAGCGTATCAAGACCGGCGAGCAGTACGGCCTGATGATGGCCAAGGATCACCCGCTGCTCGGCAAGCTGAACGACGCGCTGACCGCGATGAAGAAGGACGGCACGCTGGCCGCGATCCACAAGAAGTGGTTCGGCAGCGATGCACCCGCCGATTCTTCGACCGTCAAGGAAATGCCGATGCCGAAGGCCTGAGCGGCAGCCGCTGAAATTGTGCCGGCTTTCCACGCCGGCACAATTTCATGGGATAGCGTTGCGCCCCTGCTGGACGCGCAACGGGCGCCTTAGCCCTTCTTTCACGCATGATCCGCTCCGAAGCCGATTTCGGGGTTTCGGAGTCATGCTTTAGCGTCGCGGGACGCCAAATCTTTCGGGAATGCTCCCCATGTCGCTGATCGAAACCTTCTTCAACGCCGATGTCATGATCTCCAGCCTGCCGGCGTTGCTGCGCGGCTTTCTGAACACACTGCTGCTCGGGCTGTTGAGCATCGGCATCGGTATCCCCGTCGGCCTGGCGATCAGTCTGATGCGGCTCTACGCGCCAAAGCCGCTGCGGCTGTTGGCGGTCGGCTATATCGATATTTTCCGGGCGATGCCGGTGCTGGTCGTGCTGATCCTGATCTACTACGCGCTGCCGTTCCTCGGCATACGCCTGTCGTCCTGGACCTCCGCGGTGACGGCATTCGCCATCATCATGGCGGCCTATTCGGCCGAAGTGTTCCGTTCCGGCATAGAAAGCATTCCGCGCGGCCAGTTCGAGGCGGCGCAGGCACTCGGCCTGCCGTTTTTACTGACCTTGCGCAAGGTGGTGCTGCCGCAAGCGATCCGTGTGGTCATTCCGCCGATGACCAGCAACTGCGTTTCGATGTTCAAGGATACGTCGCTCGCCTCCACCGTGGCGCTGCCCGAACTACTGAAGGAAGCGACCAACGCGCAGTCGCTCTACGCCAACCCCTCGCCTCTGATCGGCGCGGCACTGGTCTATCTCCTCTTTCTCTGGCCGATGGTCCGTCTCGTCAGCCTGCTGGAACGTCGCTTCAAAACCGAAAAGACCCGCTGACGTCACCAGTTTCCCATCTGTCAATTCTCGCTCCCCCATCTGTCAGGCACTTCGCAGGAGACCATCTTGAACAAGCATCAGATCCACAATGCGAGCGACGTCTCCGCAGCCTTCCCGGTCGACACGATCCGCGCCATGTTTCCAGCCCTGCGGCAGGCCGGCGACTTCATCTTCATGGACAATGCCGCCGGTGCGCAGATCCCGCAAAGCGTGCTCGACGCGGTGACCAACCATCTGGTCGCGCATAATGTGCAGCGTGGCGGCCGCTACGGCCGCAGCGTCGCAGTCGATCAAGCGATCGCCGACGCGCGTGAAAGCGTGGCGCTGCTGATCAATGCCTATAGTCCTGCGGAAATCTGTTTCGGCATGAACGCCACCTCGTTCATCCGTCTTGTCAGCCTCGGCATCGGCCAGATGCTTCAGGAGCGTGACGAGATCGTCATCACCGACATGGACCATGACGCCAACATCGCCACCTGGCTGGCGCTGGAGTCGGCCGGCGCGAAATTCAAATGGTGGCGGATGCGCGACGACGGTAATCTCCATGTCGACGATCTTCGCCCGCTGGTCTCCGACCGGACCCGGCTCGTCGCCTGCACGGTGACGGCGCATTCGATCGGCTCGATCGTCGATGTCGCTTCAGTGGCTGATATTGCGCATGCGGCGGGTGCCGAAGTGTTCCTCGACTGCGTGCATTACGGGCCGCACGGGCTGATCGACGTGCAGGCCTGGGATTGCGACTATCTGGTCTGCTCCGGCTACAAGAATTTCTCGCCGCATATGGGCTTCTTGTGGGGCCGCTTCGAGACGCTGAAGCGGCTGCCGACCTTCCGCGAGGATTTCATTCCCGACGAGCCGCCCTACAAAGTCGAGGCCGGCACCTTCATTTACGAGAACGTCTCCGGCATGGATGCCGCCGTGCGCTATCTCGAGTCGATCGGCCGCAATTTCTTGGCCGAGAACAACCGGTCGCGGCGCGACAATCTCGTCGCCGGCATGAACGCCATCCGCGACTATGAGCTGGTGCTGGCGCGCGAAATGCTCGGCGTGCTCAAGGATTGCGGCGCGACGATCTATGGCGTCGCCGACGAAGCCCGCCTCAACGAGCGCGTGCCGACCTTCTGCTTCAACATCGGCACGCTGTCGCCGCAAATGATCGCCGAGGCCATGGCCGAGATGCAGATCGGCATCCGCGACGGTCACATGTATGCGCCGCGGCTGATGAAGCGCCTGAACCTCAGCATGGACAGCGGCGCCATCCGCGCCTCGCTGGTGCATTACAACACGATCGAGGAAGTCCGGCGCTTCGGCGAGGTGTTGCGCGTCGTCATCGCCCGGCTGTCCTGATCGGAGTCGAAATACGCTTGCCTGCGTGCCGCGGTCGCCGCGTCAGGCGGCCTTCTTCTTCGCCAGCCTCGCCTTGATGCTGGCGACGTCGGCTCGCGGCGTCGCCGCAAACAGCGTCTTGGTGTAGCTGTGCTTGGGGTCGGCAAAGACCTCGTCGCGCGAGCCGTATTCGACGGCCTCGCCGTAATACATGACCATCACGTCGTCGGCGATGTAGCGCACCACCGACAGGTCGTGGCTGATGAAGACATAGGTCAGCTTGAACTCGTCCTGCAGGTCGGCGAGCAGGTTGAGCACCTGCGCCTGCACCGACAGATCGAGCGCCGACACCGGCTCGTCGAGCACCAAAAGGCTCGGATTGAGCATCAGCGCGCGGGCAATGGCGATGCGCTGGCGCTGGCCGCCCGAGAACATGTGCGGGTAACGGTTGTAATGCTCCGGTCCGAGGCCGACCTTCTTCAGCATCCTCATGGCGAGATCGCGCCGTTCGTTGGCCGGCGTGTCGGTGTTGATGAGCAGCGGCTCGCCCAGCACATCGCCGATCTTCTGGCGCGGATTGAGCGAACCGTACGGGTTCTGGAAGACGATCTGCACCTTGCGGCGCATCTCCTTCGACAGCCCATCCTTGGCGATATCGACCTTTTTGCCGTCGATGAAGAGCTCACCCGCCGTGGCCGGATCGATCAGCGTGATGATGCGAGCGAGCGTTGACTTGCCGCAGCCGCTTTCGCCGACGATGGCGAGCGTCTTGCCCTTGTCGACGCTGAACGAGACGCCCTTGACCGCGTGAACCGTGCGCGAGGGACGAAACAGGCCGCCCCCGACATGATAGTCGCGCACGATGTTC
Source organism: Mesorhizobium mediterraneum (assembly GCF_002284565.1). Classification (GTDB taxonomy): domain Bacteria; phylum Pseudomonadota; class Alphaproteobacteria; order Rhizobiales; family Rhizobiaceae; genus Mesorhizobium; species Mesorhizobium mediterraneum. The sequence goes on from NZ_NPKI01000006.1 coordinate 6,263, forward strand.
TTGCCTTCGAGAACCGTCACGCTCATGACGCGGCTCCCGTTGCAGACCCGGTTCCCGCAGCCGAGGGGGCTGGTTCAAACAGCATGTCGGAGATGGTCGGCAGCCGGTCGCCGACGGCGTTCTCCGGCAGCGCCGACAGGAGCGCGCGGGTATAGTTGCTCTTCGGCTGCTCGAATAGCGACAGAACGTCGGCCTCTTCCATCTTGCGGCCCTTGTACTGGACGATCACGCGGTCGGCGGTCTCGGCCACCACGCCCATATTGTGGGTGATCATGATCAGGCCCATGCCGTATTTGGCCTGCAGACCGACCAAGAGGTCAAGGATCTGCTTCTGGATGGTGACGTCGAGCGCGGTGGTCGGCTCGTCGGCGATCAACAGCTTCGGATTGCAGGCGATGGCGATGGCGATCATGACCCGCTGGCACTGGCCGCCCGACATCTGGTGCGGGAACGAATTCAGCCGCTCTTCCGGATCGGCAATGCCGACCAGCTTCATCAGCTCGATGGCGCGGGCCCGGCGCTGGGCGCGGTCCATGCCCATATGGAAGCGCAGCACCTCCTCGATCTGGAAGCCGGCGGTGAAGCATGGATTGAGACTGGCGATCGGCTCCTGGAAGATCATCGAGATGTCCTTGCCGACGATCTTGCGGCGCTCGGACGGACTGAGCTCAAGCAGGTCGATACCGTCGAACGCCATGCGGTCGGCCTTCACCGTCGCCGTATTCGGCAAAAGCCCCATCACCGCCAACATCGCCACCGATTTGCCGGAGCCGGATTCACCGACGATCGCCAACACCTCGCGCGGCTCGATCGACAGGTCGATGCCTTGCACCGCCATGAACGGTCCGGCGGCAGTATCGAAAGAGACCGTAAGGTTCTTGATTTCGAGAAGAGGCATGATCACGACCTCTTCAGCTTGGGGTCGAAGGCATCGCGCAGGCCATCGCCGATCAGGTTGATGGCAAGCACGGTAATGAGGATGGCGAGGCCGGGGAAGGTCACCACCCATGGCGCGCGCAGGATGAACTCGCGTGCCGTGGCCAGCATCGTGCCCCATTCCGGCGTCGGCGGCTGCGCGCCGACGCCGAGGAAGCCGAGAGCCGCGGCCTCGAGAATGGCGTTGGAGAAGGACAGCGTCGCCTGCACGATCAGCGGTGCCATGCAGTTCGGCAAGATCGTCTTCACCATCAGCCTGAGATGACTGGCACCGGCCACCTTGGCGGAGATCACATATTCACGGTTCTTTTCGGCCATTACCGCCGCGCGCGTGAGCCGCGCGAAATGCGGCTGCAGCACCAGCGCGATCGCCAGCATGGCGTTGAACAGGCCAGGTCCGAGGATCGCCACCAGAACCAGCGCAAGAAGCAGCGACGGGAAGGCCAGAATGACGTCCATGACGCGCATGATCAGCGTATCGACCCAGCCGCGGAAATAGCCGGCGAGCACGCCGAGGATGATGCCGCTGGTCAGCGAGAAAACCACGACGACCAGACCGATGAACAGCGAGAACCGCGCCCCGAAAATCAGCCGCGAAAGCATGTCGCGGCCAACAGCGTCGGTGCCCAGAAGAAACATCGATTTGCCGCCCTCCTGCCAGACCGGCGGCGTCAGCAGCGCATCGCGAAACTGCTCGTCAGGCGAATGCGGCGCGACCAGCGGCGCGAAAATCGCGATCAGCACCAGAGCCGAGAACACGACCAGGCCGATGACGGCGCCGGTGTTCATCGAGTAGTAATGCCAGAACTCGGTGAAGGCACGTTGCCGACCGCCGGTCGGAATGGAGGCGGCGGTGGCTTCTGCCGTGGTTTGGTCGGTCATCTCACTGCACCCGGATACGTGGGTTGATGACGGCGTAGAGCACGTCGACGATCAGGTTCACCGCCATGACAATCAGCGCGATGATCAGCAAGCCGCTCTGGACGACGACATAGTCGCGCTTGGCGATCGCGTCGATCATCCACTTGCCGATGCCGGGCCAGGAAAAGATCGTTTCGGTCAGGATGGCGCCGGCCATCAGCGTGCCGACCTGCAGGCCGATGGTGGTGGCGACGGGGATCAGCGCATTGCGAAAAGCGTGGAGCCCGATAACGCGGCGCGGCGCCAAGCCCTTGGCGCGGGCGGTGCGGACATAGTCCTCGCCCAGCACCTCCAGCATCGCCGACCGCGTCTGGCGCGCTATGACGGCGAGCGGAATCGTCGCCAGCACGATTGCCGGCAGGACCAGATGACTGGCGGCGGACCTGAAAGCGCCGCTCTTGCCGGAGATCAGGCTGTCGATCAGCATGAACCCCGTCGTCGGCTTGAAGAAATATTGAAGGCCAATGCGGCCGGAAACCGGTGTCCAGCCGAGATAGCCGGAGAAGAATATGATGAGCAGCAGCCCCCACCAGAAGATCGGCATCGAATAGCCGGTCAGCGCCACGCCCATCGTCGCCTGGTCGAACCATGATCCGCGCTTGACCGCGGCGAAGATGCCGGCGGGGATGCCGATGAGCACAGCGATGATCAGCGCGATCGTCGCCAGTTCCAGCGTGGCCGGAAACAGCGCCTGGAATTCACCGAGCACCGGCCGCTTGGTGGCGATCGATATGCCGAAGTCGCCGGTCAGGACCCTGCCGATATACTCCAGATACTGGATGACATAAGGCCTGTTATAGCCAAACCGCTCGACAAGCTCCGCGTAGCGTTCGGGACTTACGCCGCGCTCGCCAGCCAGGGCCATGATCGGGTCGCCCGGCAGAAGCCGGACGAAAGCGAACGCCGCCAGCGATATGCCGAACACGGTCGGGATGATTAAGGCGAGCTTGTGGAGGAGATAGCGGAGCATCTTACTTCATAGAACGGCGGCGCCGGAAGTCCAGCGCCGCCGTCCAATTTCTCAGGAGTTACTCGGTGACGTCGACGCCGTCAAACCGATGAATGCCGAGCGGATCCATGACGAAGCCCGAAACCTTCTTGTTCATCGGCATGAAGACCTTGGAATGGGCAATGGTCAGCCACGGCGCCTCACGCTTGAACACGACCTGAGCCTCCTCGTAGATCTTGGTGCGCTCGGCGACATCAGTGGTCGCCTTGCCCTTCTGCAACAGGGCTTCGAACTCCTGGTTGCACCAGATCGCATAGTTGGACTGGCCGATGGCATCGCAGCCGAGCAGGAACAGGAAGTTGTCCGGATCGCCATTGTCGCCGGTCCAGCCGAGCTGGAAGGCGCCGTCACGATCCTTCTGCTTGCCGCGTTCGCGATACTCGGTCCATTCGTAGCTGACGATCTCGGCCTTGACGCCGATCTTGGCGTAGTCGGCCTGGATCAGTTCCGCGACTCTTTGAGCGTTCGGATTGTACGGGCGGCTGACCGGCATTGCCCAGATCTTCATCGAGAGATCCTTGACGCCGGCGTCGGCCAGCATCTTTTTGGCCGCGTCCGGATCGTACGGATCGTCCTTGATGTCCTTGTTATAGGACCACATCGTCGGCGGGATCGGGTTGATGGCCGCCTGGCCAGCGCCCTGATAGACCGCATCGAGAATGGCCTGCTTGTTGACGGCCATGTTGAGGGCCTTGCGGACCTCGACCTTGTCGAAGGGCGGCAGCGTGGTGTTGTAGGCCATGTAGCCGATGTTCAGGCCTTCCTGCTCGTCGACCTTGAGGTTTGGGTCAGCCTGCAGGCCGGCGATGTCGGCCGGCGCCGGGTACGACATGATATCGCATTCGCCTGCCTTCAGCTTCTGCGCGCGCACGGCCGGATCGGTCGTGATGGCGAAGATCAAATCGTCGATCTTCTGGCGGCCGCCATAATAGCCGTCCCATGCCGCATAGCGCACGACCGCATCGACCTGGTAGTCGACGAACTGGAACGGACCGGTGCCGATCGGCTTCTGGGTGAATTGCTGCCTGGTGCCGGCCTTGTCGAGCTGGTCGGCATATTCCTTGGAGACGATCGATGCGAAATCCATGCCGAGGTCCGGCAGGAAAGCGACTTCAGGCTTGTTCAGCACGAACTTCACCGTCAGGTCGTCAACCTTGACGATTTCCTTGAGAAGATCCGGGAAGCCCATGCCGGTGAAATATTCCCAGCCGGTGCCTTCCAGATAGCTGAACCACGGGCTTTCCTTCTTCCACTGGCGTTCGAAGGAGAAGATCACGTCGTCGGCATTGAGGTCGCGCGTCGGCGTGAAATAGTCGGTGGTCTGGAACTTCACGCCGGGCCGAAGCTTGAACGTGTATTCGAGACCGTCGTCGGAAACCGTCCAGCTCTCGGCGAGGCCGGGCGCGATGGTGGTCTTGCCGTGTTCGAACTCGACCAGGCGCGAATAGATAGTGCGCGACGACGCGTCGAAGTCGTTGCCACCGCTCCACGGCGATGGGTCGAAGCCGGCCGGCGACGCCTCCGAGCAGTAGACCAATTGCTTCGCATTGGCCATGCCGCCGAGGACGCTTGCGGCCAGCAACGCGGCCGCAAAAGTCAGTTTCTTTTTCATGGAGGACTCCCTGATGTTCTTCCAAGCCCCTCTTCAGGCTCGCGAAGCGCGCATATAAGCATCGTTTTTCCGGCTTTGGAACACCCCGTTTGCTTACCCCATGGGAAGCAGAATTTAATTCTTCACTTTCATAAAAAGCGAGAATTAAATGTCAATTTCAGCCGATCACGGTATTATTAACGATTGCATTTTTTTATTATCTTTAACGCGACCGATAGCAGGAACCGCGACCTTCGGCCTGTCGTTGGCGCGGAAGGTTTTCTTCCCGTCTTGCCGCAGGGGCAGACTTGCACGGCTGCCGATAGTCGCAATACATAGATGGCATGTTGGATTTCCTGGATGCCGGCAACAGCGGAGGGACGTCTCTGTCATTCGGAGACGACGCGGCGGGCAAGCAGAGACAATAAGAACAACCGAGGGAGGGACAGGTGGCAAAAACACCAAGGACGACGGCACCAGCGAAAGCGAAGGCCAAAGCTGCCGCAAAACCGGCCAGCCCCGACAAGCCAAAATCGCCGCCCACCAAAGCCGTTGCCGCGGTCAAGCCGAAGGCGGCAGCGACAACGGCTTCATCGGGGTCGAAGCCGGGTTCGGCCAGGAGATTGCCGAAAGCGCCTGCCGCTCGATTGCCGGAAAAGCCTTGGCTCAAAAGCTATCCGAAAGTCGTTCCGGCCGAGATCGGCGCCCTGCCCTTCGGCTCCATCGGCGATCTGCTCGCCGACGTCTGCAAGCAGTATGCCGGCAGGCCCGCTTTCACCTGCATGGGCAAGACCATCAGCTATGCGGAAGTCGAGCGGCAATCGGCCGCCTTCGGCGCCTATCTGCAATCGACAGGGTTGCAGAAAGGCGCGCGCGTCGCGCTGATGATGCCGAACGTGCTGCAATATCCGGTGGCGATGATGGCAGTGCTGCGCGCCGGCTATGTCGTGGTCAATATCAACCCGCTCTACACGCCGCGCGAGCTGGAACATCAGCTCAAGGATTCCGGTGCGCAAGCCATCGTCATTCTCGAAAATTTCGCCAACACCTTGCAGGCGGTGATCGCCAAGACGGCGGTCAAGCATGTCGTGGTCGCGGCGATGGGCGACATGCTTGGCGGCCTGAAAGGGACGATCGTCAATTTCGTCGTGCGCCGCGTGAAGAAGATGGTGCCGGGCTGGTCGCTGCCAGGCCATGTCAAGTTCAACGCAGCGTTGAAGGCAGGCGCCAGCGTGAACTTCAAGCCGGTGAAAGTCGCAGCCGACGATATCGCCTTCTTGCAATATACCGGCGGCACCACGGGCATCTCGAAAGGCGCGGTGCTGCTGCACAGCAACGTGCTGGCCAATGTCGCGCAGAACGCGCTTTGGGTCGAAGACGCCTACACGGTCAAGCCGAAACCGGCGCATCTCAATTTCATCTGCGCGCTGCCGCTCTATCATATCTTTGCGCTGACAGTGAACGCGTTTATGGGCATGCAGATGGGCGGCCGGAACATACTCATTCCCAATCCGCGCGACATTCCAGGCTTCGTCAAGGAACTCGGCAAATACCCGATCCACATCTTTCCGGGCCTCAACACGCTGTTCAACGCGCTGCTCAACAATGAGGATTTCCGCAAACTCGACTTCAAGCCGCTGATCCTGACACTAGGTGGCGGCATGGCGGTGCAGAAGGGTGTCGCCGAACGCTGGAAGACGCTCACCGGCTGCCCGGTCACCGAGGGCTACGGGCTTTCGGAAACCTCACCGGTGGCTACCGCCAACACATTCAGCGATGGCAACTTCACCGGCACGATCGGCCTGCCGCTGCCGTCCACCGAGATCGCCATCCGCGATGACGACGGCAATGATTTGCCGCTCGGCGAAGTCGGAGAGATCTGCATCCGCGGACCTCAGGTGATGGCCGGTTACTGGAACCGGCCGGACGAGACCGCCAAGGTGATGACCAAGGATGGTTTCTTCAAGTCGGGCGACATGGGCTTCATGGACGAGCGCGGCTACACCAAGGTCGTCGATCGCAAGAAGGACATGATCCTTGTGTCCGGCTTCAACGTCTATCCGAACGAACTCGAGGAAGTCGTGGCCCTGCATCCGGGCGTCCTAGAAGTTGCGGCGATCGGCGTGCCGGACGAGCATTCAGGCGAAGTGCCGAAGCTGTTCGTCGTCAAGAAGGACCCGTTGCTGACCGCTGAGGTGCTGACTGTCTATTGCCGCGAGAACCTGACCGGCTACAAGCGGCCAAAATACATCGAGTTTCGGACCGAACTGCCGAAGACGCCGGTAGGCAAGATCCTGCGGCGGGCGTTGCGGGAATAGGCACGATTTTGGACGATTGCCTTGCCGGTAGTGAAGCGGTCGACCCGCGTTCCGGCCCTGACCCGGTCGCGTTCATCAGGGCGAACATGCAGCTGCTGCCGGTGCCTTCGCTTCCCGAAATCCGGCTTTACACGGCTCATCCGGGAAGCGGCCTCAGACGGCTCGCCGATCCGGAAGGACAGGGGTTCGAGCCGGAGGGACCGGAAGAAGAAGCGAAAGCCGACGAGAACGAGCTGCAGCCACCCTATTGGGCCTATGCCTGGGCCGGCGGCGCGGTGCTCGCCCGCTATATAATCGACCAGCCGCAGACGGTGGTGGGTCGCCGCGTGCTCGACCTCGGCGCCGGTTCGGGCCTCGTCGGCATCGCCGCGGCAAAGGCTGGCGCCAGCGACGTGATCGCCGCCGAGATCGATCGCAACGGCGTTGCTGCGCTCGGCCTCAATGCCATGGCGAACGGCGTCACGATCACCATTATCGACAATGATATCACCACGGGGCCGCCACCTGCGGTCGACCTCGTTCTCGCGGGTGATGTGTTTTACGGCCGCGAGGTTGCTCGTCGGGTCACCCCGTTTTTCGATCGCTGCCTGGCAGCCGGTATCGAGGTGCTGGTCGGCGATCCCCGTCGCACAGACTTGCCGCTGTCCCGGCTGCGGTTGCTCGCCGAATATCGGGTACCGGATTTCGGCGACGCGAAGGGTGCCGCGAGCAAGCCGAGCGGCGTCTTTCGCTTCGAGCCTGAAGATCGCTAGCGCTAGATCGAAACCCCATCACGCTAAATGAGCGGGATCGCGCCATTGCGGTCGTTCAGTTTCGAAGGATCGCATGACCGATCTGACCCTGAGCAGTGACTGGCTCAATCCCTGATTGGAAGATCCTACTGGACCGCGGCCGGAATCGACCGCAGCGTGGAACGACAGGGGAGGAGGCTGTCGTGACCGACGAGGTGACAATTCGTGAACTCAATGGGCTCGATGAGATGCTGTCGATCTATCCAGTGTTCCGGCAGGGCAACTCGCATCTAGACGAAGCCGCGTTTCGTGAACGACTCTCGGCGATGCTCGCTCAGGGCAGTTACCGCTGCATCGCGGCTTATATCGGCGATCGGCTGGTGGGTCTCTCCGGCTTCTGGACGGGCATTCAGCTTTGGTGCGGGAAGTACATCGAAGCCGACCACGTGGTGGTCGACACGACGCTACGCAGCCTTGGCACAGGCACCAAGCTGATGGCGTGGATCGAGGCGGAGGGCGAGCGGACTGGATGCGCTGTCTTCCGTATTGCCATGGTGCTTGGCAAGGAACGCACGCGCCAGTTTTACGCTCGAAACGGCTTCTTTGATGATGGTCTTCTCATGGTGAAGGCCCTGAGCAGAGGCGCCGCGGAGTTCCCGGAGTATGTATCGCGACCTGCCGAGCCAGGCTTGCGGGTCTAGCGGTTCGCAACCATCCTTTCGGGTGTCCGCTTCTGGCGCAACGTGCCCGTTCTGGCAGATGAGCCAGCGGCAACTTTCCACCCATCTCGACATTGGCGGGAAAGCCCAGGTTGATTTGAGTTTTGCCCCGGCCTTGCCAGTCAGTTGGCCAGTCAGGTCGTCTCCTTGACCCGCGCCGAAAGAAAGTCGGGCAGATCGGCAACCGAATCCAGAATGACGTCGGCGATCTGCGACAGCGATTCCCGCGTGCCGGTGCCGGAGAGCACGCCGATTGCCAGACCGCAGCCGCCGGCCCGCGCCATCTCCAAATCGTGGCGATTGTCGCCGACCATGGCGATCGCGGCCGGCCTCAGGCCGGTCAGGTCGCAGAAGGCAAGGATCGTATCCGGCGCCGGTTTCGGATTGGCCACGGCGTCGTAACCATAGGCGGCGTCGAACAGCTGCGCGACGCCCAGCGTCAGCAATGTCTTTTCCGCGCCGGTGGTCGAATCGTTGGTGGCGACGCCGAGCCGATAGGCTTTCCTGTGAAGAACGCCGAGCGTCTCGACGATGCCCGGCAGCGCCACCGCCATCGCCGAGCCCTGCATGGAGGTGATCTCGTTGAAGCGGGCGACGGCAAGCATCTGGTCTTCGTCGGACAGGCGCGGAAACCAAAGCTCGACGACATCCATGTTGGTGCCGGAGGCAAAGATGGAGTCGGGCTTGAAGCGTTTGGTGGCGAAATCGTAGCCCGCCGCGGCAAGCAGCCTGTCGGCCTTCCAGCGGTCGCCCTCCGACGCATCCATCGCCATGAAATCGGCAACGCCGAGCCATGTCGCATTGAAGTCGACAAGCGTGCCGTCCTTGTCGAACAATATTCCCTTGATTTCGACCAAGCCGCTTACTCCGATCCGCGCAATCGGTGGATGTGTCCCACCAGCCCAGCGGTCGACGCGTCCCGCTTTGCGGCATTCTCCTTGCCTTCCACGACAGGCAGCAGCCCGGTCGCCAGTTCCTTGCCCAGTTCGACACCCCATTGGTCGAAGGAATTGATGTTGAAGAGCGTGCCCTCGACGAAGACGCGGTGCTCATAGAGCGCGATCAGCCGCCCGAACGTATGCGGATCGAGTTGTCTGTAGAGGATCGTCACCGAGGGCCGGTTGCCGGAGAAGACGCGGTGCGGGGCGATCCTGTCGACCTCGGCCGGCGTCATGCCTTTTGCCAGCATCTGCGCGCGTGCTTCCTCAAGCGTGCGGCCCTTCATGAAGGCTTCCGACTGCGCCAGGCAGTTGGCGAGCAAAAGATCGTGGTGATGCTTGAGGCCCGGCTCATGGCCGATTGCCGCGGCTAGGAATTCGACCGGGATGAAATCGGTGCCCTGGTGCAGCAGTTGGAAGAAGGCGTGCTGGCCATTGGTGCCGGGCTCACCCCAGACCAGCGGGCCGGTCGGCGTGGTCACAGCGCCGCCGTCGAGGGTGACGCTCTTGCCGTTCGATTCCATGTCGAGCTGCTGCAGATAGGCCGGCAGCCTGGACAGGCGCTGGTCGTAGGGAATGACGGCGCGAGCGGGGTATTTGCAGATCACCCGATGCCACCAGCCGATCAGCCCCATTAGCGCCGGCAGATTCTTGGCCAGCGGCGCCGTCTGGAAATGTTCGTCCATCGCATGCGCGCCATCGAGAAAAGCGCAAAAATTCTTCGGGCCGACCGCGATCATCACCGGCAGCCCGATCGCGCCCCACACCGAATAGCGGCCGCCGACCCAGTCCCAGAAGCCAAAGACGCGGTCGGACGCGATGCCGAATTTGGCCACCAGGTCCAGCGCCGTCGAGACGGCGGCGAAATGCTTGCCGACCGCTTCCTTGCCGAGCGCCTTCTGCACCCAGTCGCGCGCCGTCTCGGCATTGGTCATCGTCTCGACAGTGGTGAAGGTCTTCGAAGCGATGATGAACAGCGTGGTTTCGGCGGAAAGGCCCTTCAGCGTGTCGTGGATATGGGCGCCGTCGATGTTGGACACGTAATGCGTGCGCGGCCCATCGTGATAGGGCGCCAGCGCCAGCGTTGCCATGGCCGGGCCAAGGTCGGACCCGCCGATGCCGATGTTGACGATGTCGGTGATCTTCTTGCCGGTGGCGCCGGCCGCCTTGCCGGAGCGCACGGCATCGGCGAAGGCGCCCATCGCGTCGAGCACGGCGACGACTTCCGCCTTCACGTCCTGGCCGTCGAGCACGATGCCCTTGCCGTTCAGGTTGCGCAGCGCGGTGTGCAGCACGGCGCGGCCTTCGGTGACATTGATCTTCTTGCCGGAGAACATCGCGGCGCGCCGGCCTTCGAGATCGGCGGCTCCCGCCAGCTTCTCAAGCAGATCCATCGTCTGCGCATCGACCGCGCATTTCGACCAATCGAGCAGTAGGTCGCCGTCGGTGGCGGAGAATTTTTCGAAGCGCTGGGGATCAGCAGCGAAAGCCTCGCGCATGCTGCCTGATTTGGCCGCACGGTGAGCGCGCAGGGCGTCGAGCTGTTTTTGAAAGGACGATTGATCCACTGGCTTGCTCCGAAGTCTTTGATGCCAACATAACAGGCCGGATGTTTCCGGCGCGTGTCGTCGCGGCAAACTATCTAGCCGAAATCCACTGGTTTCAATGCGCAGCGATGACGCACTGCGTCACGCCGGGATGACGCGCAGCGTCACGCCGGGGATGACGCAGTGCGTGACCGGGGGATGCCGCAGCGCAGCGAAGGATCACTGGCGTAAATCCCAACGATCAGAAAAATTGATTGGCGCAACGCCTTGTGCCACCGGTACATTCGACTGGTCCAGCCAAATGAAATAGGCTGGCCATCGAGGAACATTTTCCATGCCACAGCGAAACGACACGGCCATATGGTCCGGCCTGTTCCGGATTTCGGCGGACTCCGGCCAGACCCTGCAGGCGCAGATCCGTCAAGCGATCGTCGCCGCCATCCTCGACCGGCAGATCGCCGCTTCGATGCCGCTTCCGTCCTGCCGGATCCTAGCCGAGAAACTCGGCGTGGCGCGCGGCACCGTGGTGCTGGCCTTCCAGCAGCTCGTCGACCAGGGTTTCCTGGTGGCGCGCGAACGGCGCGGCCATTTCGTCAATCCCGACGTGCTGGCGACCCCGGCGAGGCCGCATCAGAAGGCGCCCGACCAGGCCAACGAGATCGACTGGAAGGCGCGCCGCCAGATCGCGGCCAGCGACATGCCGCCGCCGGCCAAGCACGACAACTGGATCAAGTCGTCCTACCCCTTCGTCTATGGCCAGTTCGATCCGGCACTGTTCCCAACCGCCGAATGGCGCGAGTGCAACCGCATGGCGCTTGCCGTGCTCGAGATCCGCAACTGGGCGTCCGACATGGTCGACCGCGACGATCCGCTCTTGATCGAGCAGATCCAGGCGCGGCTGTTGCCGCGGCGCGGCATCTTCGCCAATCCCGACGAGATTATCGTGACGCTCGGCGCGCAGAACGCGCTTTACATGCTGGCGACGCTGCTGATGACCAAGGGCTCCAAAGTGGCCATGGAAGACCCCGGCTATCCCGACGCACGCTCGATCTTCCGGCTGGCGGGCGCCGACGTCACACCGGTCCCGGTCGACCACTCCGGCATCGTAACCGCTTCTATTCCCAATGATTCCGGCTTCGTCTTCGTGACGCCCAGCCACCATTGCCCGACCATGGTGCCACTGTCGGCGGAGCGCCGGCAGGACCTTTTGGCGCGCGCCAACCGCCACAACCAGATCATCATCGAGGACGGCTATGACAGCCAGCTCCTGGACGAGGCGCCGCAGCAGGCGCTGAAGAGCCTCGACCGTTCCGGCCGGGTCATCTATGTCGGCTCGATGTCGAAGACGCTGGCTCCCGGTCTGCGGCTCGGCTACATCGTCGCCTCGGCCGGGCTGATCTCCGAGCTTCGCGCGCTACGCCGCTTCATGCTGCGTCATCCGCCGGCCAACAACCAGCGCGCCGTCGCGCTGTTCCTATCGCTTGGTCACCATGAGGCGCTGGTGCGGCGGCTATCGAGCGCTTTCGACGAACGGCGCAAGCGTCTGATCCATGCGATTACCGCATTCCTGCCGGAGTGGCGCTCGACCGATTCGGCCGGCGGCGCGTCGCTCTGGCTCGAGGGACCGCGCGGCACCGACTCGCGCGGGCTGGCCGAGGCCGCTGCCTCGCGCAGCGTCATCATCGAGCCTGGCGACCGCTTCTTCGACCGCACCGAAAAGCCGTCGCGCTTCATGCGGCTGGGCATCTCCTCGATCGCGCTGCAGCACATCGAGCCCGGCATCCGCGAACTGGCAACGGCGGCCGGGCGCAGGCCGGCGGCGGCTTGATGCCTCGTCCGGGCTGGGACCGGCCACCGTTCTTTAGCGCTCTGGCATATGCGACGGGACCGTCTGGCTCATAGGCTGTGCCAATGCCGACGGCATAGTTCGAGGCATAAGGGGACGAAGCAGGCCGATGGTGGACCAACCGCCGCCGCCAGCTTCGCAGCTAAAGGTGGAGTGCCTCCATGTCAGTGGCTGTTGAGAAGCCGGATACGCCCTCGGACCAACGTTCGCGGCGTTCCGGCGGGCGTGAAGCGCGCCGCGCCATGCGTGCGGCGCCACTTGCCGACGACATCAAGCCGGTGCGCGCCGGCCTCGAAGGCGGAAGTTACGGGCCGCTCAGCGAAAACGACCGCGAGCGCATCAACGAAGCAGTGCTGACGCTGCTTGAAACGGTCGGCTTCGCCAATGCCATCCCATCCTGCATCGAGGCGTTGACCAAGGCCGGCGCCACTCTCGGCGAGGACGGGCGAATTCGCTTTCCCCGCGCGCTTGTCCTCGACACGATCAAGAAGGCCGCGCGCCACTTCACCTTGCATGGCCAGGATCCCAAGCACGACATGCTGATCCAGGGCAAGCGCGTGCATTACGGCACGGCGGGTGCCGCGGTGCATCTGGTCGATGTCGAGAAGCGCGAATACCGGGAGTCGCTGCTGCAGGACATCTACGACGCTGCCCGCATCGTCGAGGGGCTCGACAACATCCACTTCTTCCAGCGGCCGATGGTGCCGCGCGACATTCCCGATCCGCTCGACATGGATTTCAACACGCTCTACGCCTGTGTGATGGGGACGTCGAAGCATGTCGGCACGTCCTTCACGGTGCGCGAGAACGTCAAGCCGGCGCTCGACATGCTCTACGCGATTGCCGGCGGCGAAGAGAATTTTCGCGCGCGGCCTTTTGTCTCCAATTCGAACTGTTTTGTCGTGCCGCCGATGAAATTCGCCGAGGACGCTTGCGGCGTGCTCGAGGCCTGCGTCGAAGGCGGCATTCCGATCCTGCTGCTGTCCGCCGGCCAGGCGGGTGCCACGGCGCCGGCGGCGATTGCCGGTGCGGTGGTGCAAGCGGTGGCCGAGGTGCTCGCCGGCCTTGTCTATGTCAACGCCATCAAGCCCGGGCATCCGGCGATCTTCGGCACCTGGCCGTTCGTCTCGGACCTCAGGACCGGCGCCATGTCCGGCGGCTCGGCCGAGCAAGCGGTGCTGACCGCAGCCTGCGCCCAGATGGCGCAATTCTACGATCTGCCCGGTGGTTCGGCCGCCGGCATGACGGATTCGAAACTGCCCGATATTCAGTCCGGTTACGAGAAGGGCATCACCGATGTGATGGCCGGTCTTGCAGGCCTCAACCTCGTCTACGAATCGGCCGGCATGCACGCCTCGCTGCTCGGCTTCTGTCTGGAAAGCCTAATCATCGACAACGACATGCTCGGCCATTGCCTGCGCTGCGTGCGCGGCATCGAGGTGACCGATGAGTCGCTGTCGATAGACACCATCGCCGACGTCTGCCTGAAGGGGCCGGGTCACTATCTCGGCAACGAGCAGACGCTGCGGCTGATGCAGACGGAATATTTCTATCCGGCGGTTGGCGATCGCTTTTCGCCGAAGGAGTGGAACGAGAAGGGCAGGCCCGACATCTTGCAGCGGGCAATCATCGAGAAGAAACGCATCCTCGCCGAGCGCTTCCCGCGCCACGTGCCAAAGCTGCTCGACGACAAGCTGCGCGCTCGCTTCGGCAATCTGATCCATCTGCCGCGCAGCGGCATGGGCGGCTGAGGACGCTTCTCGTCAAAAAACTGTCAGAGCCTAATCCATCCCGACAAAAATCGGGATGGGGCTCTACCTTCTGTTTGACCATGACCTTTTCCGAAAACCGGGTTTCCACTTTTCGGGATCATGGTCTAGTCGGCGCTCAAACCGTAGCGCTCGACGACCTCGCTGCTGATCAGCTTGGCATGCAGCGTCATCAGTATAATTTGCGCATCGAGGCTGTCGCCGGCCTCAAGGGCTGCCTCGAGCCGGCGCTCCGCATCCAGCCTATCTTGAAGGCCGTTGGATTGCTCGAACGCTTCCGGCCCAGCAACACAATAGCCAAATAGCTGCGCCACCGGTGGGTAGGCTTGTGGTGGCGGCTCGTCGGGCCAGTGGTCCTTCATCAGATTGACGATGGTGAGCTTTGCTCCCTCCGGCACAAGGGCGGGATGAAGGTCGACGCCGCGCAACGCAGCGTCGAGTTGCCTGAGGTCGCCTGAACGGCCGAACATTCCGAGGAAGCCTAGGGAAGAGCGTCGTCTCGCCATGATGTTCCTTCACCCGAATGCCCGAACCGCAGCGAAGCGCTGGCCGCACGCAGCCGCTATCCGCTCGCTGCCAGCAACAAAACACCGGCGAGGGCCGATCCCGCAAGCGTCGGCAGCATGCCGATCTTCAGCTTCAGAATGGCGATCATGGCAGCGCACGACAGCAGCGCCGCACCCCAGTCGATCGATGAGAGCACCGGCACGTCCATTCCAAGCCCGATGTTGCGCACCTCGCCGAAAATGACGTGCAAGCCGAACCACAGAGCGAGATTCATGATGACGCCGACGACGGCGGCGGTGATCGCGGTCAGCGCCGCCGACAGTGCCTTGTTGCCGCGCAGGGCTTCGATGTAGGGCGCACCGAGGAATATCCAGAAGAAGCAAGGCGTGAACGTGGCCCACAGGGTGAGCATCGCCCCTAGCGATCCGGCAAGCAGTGGGTTCAAGGCTCCGGGCTGGCGGAACGCGGCAAGGAAACCGACGAACTGCAGGACCAGAATGAGCGGACCCGGCGTGGTTTCGGCAAGACCGAGGCCATCGACCATCTCACCGGGCGCGAGCCAGCCGAAGGACTCGACCGCTGCCTGCGCGACATAGGCAAGGACCGCGTAGGCGCCGCCGAAGGTGACGACCGCCATGACGCTGAAGAACCCACCGATCTCAGTCCACACGCTGGCGGATCCGGTGAACGCCCAGATCAGAAGCACAGGCCCCAGCCAGATCGGCAGCCAGATCGCAATGGTGCGCGGCGCATGCCATCGCGTCGGCCTGGTGTGGGCCAGCTCGCCGCGCTCGAACATCAGGTCGACCGCGCCCTTGACGTCGGGAGCATCGCCCTTGCCGTGCGACGCGCCGGAAAAGAGGCCCGGCGCAACACGGTTGCCAATCCAGCCTGCCAGGCCGGCAAGCAGGATGATGAGCGGAAACGGCACGTTCAGCGCATAGATGGCGATGAAGGCGGTGATCGCGATCGACACCATGACCCGGTTCTTGAGGGCACGCCGTCCGATCCGGATCATCGCCTCGATCACGATGGCGAGCACGGCCGCCTTCACCCCGAAAAACAGCGCCTCGACAAGGGGCGCGTCGCCATACAGCGCATAGAGGATGCTCAAGGTGAGCATCACAAGCGCGCCCGGCGCGACGAAGAGGATGCCGGCGACGAGGCCGCCGATCGTCCGGTGCAGCAACCAGCCGATATAGATGGCGAGTTGCTGGGCTTCAGGGCCGGGCAACAGCATGCAGTAGTTCAACGCATGCAGGAAACGCTGCTCGCCGATCCAACGCCGTTCCTCGACCAGTTCCTTGTGCATGAGCGAGATCTGCCCAGCCGGCCCGCCGAAGCTGAGCAGGCCGATTTTCGCCCAGAGCTTTACCCCTTCGCGGAAGGTTGGCGCTGCCGGCGCTTCGACGATCCCGCCAGTTTTGCCAGAAGCCCCCGTTTTGTCAGACGGCATGGCGCTCATGATGGCTTGCTCGCGCTTGGCCAGTTGTGCGTCTCCTCGGTGGCGTCGCGGCACCATCGGAAAAACGCATCGTAGAGCAGCATCCCTGCCTCCAGCTGTTCAAGATCGTCGCGAAACATCCGCGACAGTCCAAGCGAGGCGGCCAGAAATCCGGCCGCCTGGGGAACCAGATCGAGGCTTGCGGTATCGGCTGCGCGCACAATCATGGCCAAGCGGTCGAGCGCCTCGGATTCGAGCCCGAACTCTTCGATCATCGTGTCGAAGGTGCAGTGTTCGCCGCGGTGTGACCAGAACACATTGTCGATGTCGAAAGGCACGGCCTGAAAGCGATCCGCAGCAGCCGGCACTTCGGCCGCTTCAACAAAGAGAAAAACCGCGCTCGGATCGATGAAACGCCGGATCAGCCAGGGGCAGGCGATGCGATCGACCTTCGGGCGGGCCCGCGTCACCCACACGGTGCGGCCCCTTTCGTCGCGGGTAGGCATCTTGCCGGTGCGGACCAAAAGCCCCTTGGCATCGCGCCAGGCCTCGAACCCGCCTTCGAGGGATTCGGCGGCAATGCCCTCATGCCGCAGCCATGCGGCCACGCCTTGCGAGAGCTTCTGCCCTTTTTGGCAGACGACCGCCACTCGGCTGCCGGTGAATTCGGATGCCCAGGTTGGGACGGTTTTGAAATCACGCCGGCTTGAGGCCGGCAGCAGGCGCGGATCGGCGTTGTAATCATCATCGACGCGAACATCGATAATCGTTGGCGCGCCCGGCAGACCAATCAGACGGGACAGTTGCGATACGGTGATAACGGTTGTTGACGGCATGGCGTCCACCTCCTTGAAAGAGAAGCTTGGACGCGAACGTTGGGCTGACGCCTCACGGGGTCGTCGCGATGCACCCCTTGCCATGATCGTGGATTTGTCGCGCCCACTTGTCAAGCGTCATCCCTGGAGCAAAGGATGCTCCGGCTCCGGCGGCCGGCTTGGCGGAACCAGAACATTTCTGGGAGGAAACCCATGAAAAAGACCTATCTCGGCAGTTGCCATTGCGGCGCGGTGCGTTTCGAAGCCGATATCGACCTCGCCGAAGGCATCCGCAAATGCAATTGCAGCTTCTGCTGGAAGCTCGGCTACCGGAAATCCTTCGCAGCCTATGAGGCCGTGAGGGTGACGGATGGCCGCGACCGGATGCGTGAATACAAGGCGACGCCGTCGAACTGGCCGGAGGGCGACATCAACCACTATATGTGCCCGAACTGCGGCGCGAATTTTCTCTCGCGCGGCTTTCTCGACTTCATGGGCGGGAATTTCTGGGCGGTGAACGTCGCCTGCCTCGACGACGTCACCGAAGAGGAACTCGCCGCAGCACCAATCGTTTACGAGGACGGCAAGCGCGACAGGCAGGACCAAGCGCCGGAGATCACCGGTTATTTGTGAGCGGCGGGCTCAGAAAACATCTGACGGCGGCTTGATCGAACCAAGCCGCCGGCCAGCGGAAGGCGCCGGAGGCCGACGTTAGAGCGGTTCATCGTTTCACGGAAACGCCGAACCGCTCTATCTCTTTGTTTTTGCGCAATTCCGGACGGAAAACCGCTTCACACTTTTCCTGGAATTGCTCTAGTGATTGTCCCGCGGCACGCCCTTGGTGTGCGCCACATCCTGATATTTCACCGCCGGCTTCAGCACCATTCCTTCGGAAAACTGGTCGACCATGCCACGCTGGATCTCCTGNGTGATTGTCCCGCGGCACGCCCTTGGTGTGCGCCACATCCTGATATTTCACCGCCGGCTTCAGCACCATTCCTTCGGAAAACTGGTCGACCATGCCACGCTGGATCTCCTGCCATGGCGTCTGA
Organism: Mesorhizobium mediterraneum; assembly: GCF_002284565.1. Taxonomy (GTDB): domain Bacteria; phylum Pseudomonadota; class Alphaproteobacteria; order Rhizobiales; family Rhizobiaceae; genus Mesorhizobium; species Mesorhizobium mediterraneum. The sequence goes on from NZ_NPKI01000006.1 coordinate 24,406, forward strand.
TGCTTGGGGTAGTGATAGCCGCCACTGTTCTGCAGCTCGGCGCGACGGCGCGTGATCTCGTCATCGGTGACGAGAATGTCGGCAGTGCCCTTGCGCAGGTCGATGCGGACGCGGTCGCCGGTCTTCAGCAGCGCCAGCCCGCCGCCTATGGCGGCTTCGGGCGAGGCGTTGAGGATCGACGGCGAGCCCGACGTTCCCGACTGGCGGCCGTCGCCGATGCAGGCCAGCGCGTGGATGCCCTTCTTGATGAGATGGGCCGGCGGCTGCATGTTGACGACTTCGGCGCCGCCCGGATAACCGATCGGGCCGGCGCCACGCATGAACAGGATCGTGTGCTCGTCGATGCCTTGCGCCGGATCATCGATGCGGGCGTGGTAATCTTCGGGACCGTCGAAGACCATGGCGTTGCCTTCGAAGGCCTCAGGGTCCTTCGGGTTCGACAGATAGCGTTCGCGGAATTCGGGCGAGATGCCGCTGGTCTTCATGATCGCCGAATCGAACAGATTACCCCTAAGATTGATGAAGCCGGCATTGGCCTTCAGCGGCTCGGCGACGGTGCGGATGACGTCGAGATTCTCGTTGACGGCCCCACTGCAATTGTCGCCCATCGTCTTGCCGTTGACGGTCATGGCGTCGGGATGGGGCAACAGCCCAGCCTTCATCAGTTCGGCCACGACCGCCGGCACGCCACCGGCATGGTGGTAATCCTCGCCGAGATATTCGCCCGACGGCTGCAGGTTGACGATGAGCGGTATCTTGAGGCCGACCTTCTGCCAGTCGTCATTGTCGAGCGGCACGCCGAGATGGCGGGCGATGGCGTTGAGGTGGATCGGCGCGTTGGTCGAGCCGCCGATGGCCGAATTGACGACGATGGCGTTCTCGAAGGCCTGCCGGGTCATGATGTCGGAGGGCTTCAGATCCTCATGCACCATGTCGACGATACGTTTTCCCGTCTCATAGGCGATCTGGCCGCGCTCGCGATAGGGCGCGGGGATCGCAGCCGAGCCCGGCAGCTGCATGCCGAGCGCCTCGGCCAGCGAATTCATGGTGGTGGCAGTGCCCATTGTGTTGCAATAGCCGGTGGACGGCGCCGAGGAAGCGACGATGTCCATGAACTCGTCATAGCCGATCTCGCCGGCCGACAGGCGCTGGCGCGATTCCCAGACGATCGTTCCGGAGCCGGTGCGCTTGCCCTTGTGCCAGCCATTCAGCATCGGGCCGACCGACAGCGCGATGGCCGGAATGTTGACGGTGGCCGCTGCCATCAGCAGGGCCGGCGTCGTCTTGTCGCAGCCGATGGTGAGCACGACGCCGTCGAGCGGGTAGCCGTAGAGCACTTCGACCAGGCCGAGATAGGCAAGGTTGCGGTCGAGCGCCGCTGTCGGGCGTTTGCCCGTCTCCTGGATCGGGTGGCACGGGAACTCGAAAGGGATGCCGCCCATCGAGACGATGCCCTCGCGCACGCGCTTGGCCAGCTCGATATGATGGCGGTTGCAGGGCGACAGATCCGAACCGGTCTGGGCGATACCGATCAGCGGGTTGCCCGACATCAGTTCGGCACGCGTCAGCCCGTAATTCAGGTAGCGCTCAAGGTAAAGCGCCGTCATCCCCGGGTTGTCGGGATTGTCGAACCACTCCTGCGAGCGAAATTTCTTCTTAGTTGTGGGGGCGCCGGCCATCATGGTCTCCGTATTTGTATGACAAATCGATATGACAACGCGCGAGAGCAGGCAAGAGGCACGCGCCATCCGAATCCGGACTTTGGTGCGATAGACATACATCGGCCCCCACGCTAGACCGGATCGGGGTTTGTCAATTTTGAATCCGGGAGATTTTGATGGCTTTGGTGATCGAAGGCGAGGAACGCATCGCCGCACCCCTGCAAAAGGTGTGGGAAGCGCTGAACGACCCGGACGTTCTGAGGCAGACCATTCCGGGCTGTCAGAGCCTCGAAAAGAAGTCGGACACCGAGATGGGAGCGACCGTGGTGCTCAAGATCGGCCCGATCAAGGCTACGTTCAACGGCGGGGTGACGCTCAGGAATCTCAACCCGCCGCATTCCTACACCATCCAGGGTGAGGGCAAGGGCGGCATCGCCGGCTTCGCAAAAGGCGGCGCCGATGTGACGCTGACCGCCGATGGGCCGGAGGCGACGATCCTCAGATATGCGGCCAAGGCCGATGTCGGCGGCAAGATCGCCCAGCTCGGCAGCCGGCTGATCGAATCGACGTCGAAGAAACTGGCCGGGCAGTTTTTTTCGAGTTTTGGCGAGAAGGTCGGCGGCTGAGCCCCTCCCCCTTGAGGGGAGGGTGGCCCGAAGGGCCGGGTGGGGTCGGTGGCGACGCGCTCCGACATTTCCTTCGTAAGAGGTTGAGGCGGTTCAGATGACCCCTCCCACCGCGCTTCGCGCGGCACCCTCCCCTCAAGGGAGAGGGATATCCGCGTTACTCGAACACGATGCTCGGCACCGCGGCTTCCGCCGCGCCGCGTTCTTCATTGACCCTGTCCCAGACCTTAGAAGCGATGTCGCGGTAGATTTTTGCCTCGGCGCCATCGGGCTTCGAGACCACCACCGGTGTGCCGGCATCCGAGCTTTCGCGGATGCCCATCTCGAGCGGCACTTCGCCGAGGAAGGTGACGCCGAGGCGCTCGGCCTCGCGGCGCGCGCCGCCGTGGCCGAAGATATCGTAGCGCTTGCCGGTGTCGGGGGCGAGGAAGTAGCTCATGTTCTCGACGATGCCCAACAGCGGCACGTCCACCTTCTTGAACATGTTGAGGCCCTTTCGCGCATCGATCAGGGCCAGATCCTGCGGCGTCGAGACGATGACGGCGCCGGCGAGCGGCACCTGCTGGGCCATGGTCAGCTGCGCGTCGCCAGTGCCGGGGGGCATGTCGACGACGAGCACGTCGAGCGGACCCCACTCGACCTCGCGCAGCATCTGCGTCAGCGCCGACATCACCATCGGCCCGCGCCAGATCATCGGCGTCTCCTCATCGACGAGGAAGCCCATCGACATGACCTTCAGCCCGTAATTCTCCATTGGCTTCAGGACCTTGCCGTCGACGGTCTGCGGCCGGCCATGGATGTTGAGCAGCCGCGGCATGGACGGGCCGTAGATGTCGGCGTCAAGCACACCAACCCTCAAGCCGTTAGCGGCGAGGCCAAGAGCGATGTTGACGGCGGTGGTCGACTTGCCGACGCCGCCCTTGCCGGAAGCGACAGCGATGATCGCCTCGATGCCGGGCACGCCGCGTTTGCCCTGGCTGTGCGAGGCCGGAGCATGCGGAGCCGGGCGTGGCGCGGCAGCGGGTGCGGCCGCAGGTGTGGGCCTTGGGGCGGGCCTGGGAGCGGGTCTTTGCGGAACCGGAGCCTCCATGCCGCCACCCTTCTTTTCCGCCGTCAGCGCGACCACGGCGCCGGCGACACCGGGGATCGCCTTGACGACCCGTTCGGCTGCGGCGCGCAACGGCTCCATCTCCTGGGCCCGGGCGGCAGGAACGGTGATCGAGAAGAAGACCTTGGCATCGGCAATGAAAATCTCGGAAACCATGCCGAGGTCGACGATGTTGCCGGTGAAATCCGGCCCATTGACCGTCTTCAGGCGCTCGATGACGATTTCCTTGGTGACGTTTTCCTGGACGGCGGGCATCAGCTTTTCCTCTGCTTTTCCGCATCAGATAATGCAGTTCCCGAACAGAACCAAGCGGCGGAACGGCACGCGCAGTGGCATGGCTTCAAAAACTTGCGTCCACTTGTAGGGATTTGCGTCAATCGAAACGTCTTAGGAAGAGGCACGCCGATCGCGCGAGCTGCGGTCGCCAGAAGGCAAAGCAGCCCTATTTTCCTGCAGGGCTCGGGCGTGCTCGCCAGCAAGGAAGGAGACAATCATGCTCGCAAACAGCAACGCAACGGCCAATCTCGCGGTGAAAGATCTGGCGAAGGCCAGGTCTTTCTATGAGGGAACGCTCGGCCTGACAGAGGTACACAATGAGGGTGGCGAGTTGATCGTCTACAAAAGCGGCGACACCAGCATCAATGTGTACCACTCGAAGTTCGCCGGCACCAACAAGGCAACAGCGGTGACCTGGATGGTCGGCGACGAGATCGACACCGTCGTCAAGGCGCTGAAATCGAAGGGCGTGGTCTTCGAGCACTACGAGATGCCGGGCCTGACGCTGGAAGGCGACATCCACGTCGGTCACGGCATGAAGGTTGCCTGGTTCAAGGATCCGGACGGTAACATCCTGAACCTTGTGGACAGGTAGATTTCGCGCTGCCGCACAATACGATTTCAGGTGCCACTCACGTCACGCCGCCAGGCTGACCGCGAGGTAGGTAAGGGCCGAAATCGCGGCGGTGGCCGGCAGAGTGACAATCCAGGCGATGACGATGTTGCCGGCGATGCCCCAGCGCACAGCCGAGACGCGGCGGGCGGCGCCGACGCCGATAATGGCGCCGGTGATCGTATGCGTCGTCGACACCGGAATGCCGAGCCAAGTGGCGGCGAACAGGGTGATCGCACCGCCGGTCTCGGCGCAGAACCCCTGCATCGGGTTCAGCCGGGTGATCTTCGAGCCCATGGTGTGGACGATGCGCCAGCCGCCGAACAATGTGCCCAGCGCCAGCGCCGCCTGACAGGTGATGACGACCCATAGCGGCACGTAGAAATTCTCTCCGAGCATGCCTTGCGAATAGAGCAGCACGGCGATGATGCCCATGGTTTTCTGTGCGTCGTTGCCGCCATGGCCGAGCGAATAGAGCGAGGCGGAAACGAACTGCATGACGCGGAAAGTGTTGTCCACGGCGAACGGTGTCTGGCGCACGAACGCCCAGGAGACGGTAAGGATCAGGACAAGCGCCAGCAGAAATCCGGTCGCCGGCGACAGGACGATGGCCGCAATGGTCTTGCCGAGTCCGGTCCAGACGATGGCGCCGCCGCCTGCCTTTGCAACGCCGGCACCGACAAGTCCGCCGATCAGCGCGTGCGAGCTGCTGGAGGGGATGCCGACGAGCCAGGTGACGATATTCCAGACAATGGCACCGACGAGAGCGGCGAAGATCACCCCCGGGGTGACGATGCTGGCGTCGATGATGCCCGTTCCCAAGGTCTCGGCAACATGAAGGCCGAAGAACAGGAAGGCGATGAAATTGAAGAAGGCCGCCCACAGCACCGCATAGTGTGGCCTCAGCACACGCGTGGAGACGATGGTGGCGATAGAGTTGGCGGCATCGTGCAGGCCGTTGAGAAAATCGAAGAACAGCGCAACGGCGATGAGCCCGGCCAGCACGGGAAAGGCGATGGCGGCTTCCATTGGCTAAACGTTCTCGATGACGATGCCGCTGATCTCATTGGCGACGTCCTCGAACCGGTCGACCACTTTTTCCAGCTCGCCATAGATCTCGCTGCCGATCAGGTAGGCCATCGGGTCGCTGCGGCCATGCCTCTTGAACAGGTCCTTCAGGCCCTGCTCGTGCAGATCGTCGGCCCGGCCTTCCGCGCGCATGACCTCTTCGGCGATCGCATTGAGGCGCACGCTGTGGGCGCCGATCTTGCTGAGCAATGGGATGGCCTCGGCGACCAGCTTGGCTGCAATAACGATGACGCCGCCCATTTCCTGCATCAGCGGGTCGAATTCCTTCTTGTCGAACAGCTTCACCGTCTTGACGGTCTTGTGCATCATGTCGATGGCGTCATCCATCGACTGGATCAGGTCCTTGATGTCACCGCGATCGAAAGGCGTGATGAACGAGCGCCGCACGGAAAGCAGGACTTCCGCGGTGATGTGATCGGCCTGGTCTTCAAGATCGATGATCTTCTGGCACCAGCGATCGATGTCCTTGCCCTGGAGGAGCTGCTCGAGCGCCTCGGCGCCATCGACCACGGTGCGGGAGTGCTGCTCGAAGAGGTCGAAGAAGCGATCTTCGCGCGGCAGCAGCTTGCGGAACCAGCCCAGCATGTTCGATCTCCCGTGCCCCACGACCTCGCCTTATCCACATAGCGCCGCATGCCGCTGCGGGAAATAGTAAGCCGGCTGAAAGGTGTGGATGCTGCCGATTGCACATGCAGCTTGCGGCGGAAGGCAATTTCCCCGACCTTGGCACTGGACGCACCGGACAGATGGCATGATCGACAAGCTGGAATTCTTCATCGCGCTGGCCAGGGAAGAGCATTTCGGCCGGGCGGCGGAGGTGTGCGGCGTCACCCAGCCGACGCTTTCGGCCGGGATCAAGCAGTTGGAGGGCCAGCTCGGCGTGATGCTGGTATTGCGCGGCTCGCGCTTTCAGGGGCTGACGCCGGAGGGAGAACAGGTGCTGGTGTGGGCGCGCCGCATCGTCGGCGATACCCGCACCATGCGCGAGGAGATGCGGGCGGCGCGTCACGGCCTTTCGGGACGCATCCGCATCGCGGCCATCCCGACGGCGCTGGCCATGGTGGCGCGGCTGACGACACCCTTTCGGGCAAAACATCCCGGCGTGACCTTCTCGGTGCTGTCGCGCACCTCGATCGAGGTGCTGTCGCTGCTCGGCAATTTCGACATCGACGCCGGCATCACCTATCTCGACAACGAGCCACTGGGGCGGGTGACCAGCGTGCCGCTCTATGACGAGCGCTATCAGCTGATCACCGCCGTCGGAAACCCCTATTCCGACCGCGACAAAGTGACATGGGCGGAGCTCAGCCAGCTGCCGCTCTGCCTGTTGACGCCGGACATGCAGAACCGCCGCATCATCGACCAGCATTTGGCCGAAGCCGGCACGCAGGTGCGGCCGACACTCGAATCCAATTCGATGATCGTGCTGTTCTCCCATATCCGTACCGGCAAATGGTCGTCGATCATGCCGCTCAACCTCTCGGAAACATTCGGCTTTTCCGAGCCGATCCGGGCCATACCGATCGTCGAGCCGGATGCCAGCCACACCGTGGGGCTGGTTGCGACGCCGCGCGAGCCGCACACGCCGCTGGTCTCGGCGCTGCTGGACGAGGCGATGGCGCTGGCAGACGATTTCCGCGCCCGCCGTTGAGCTAGAGATTGCCGGATGAGTGGGATCGATAGAAGATTTCTATCGAGCAACGGATCGGCTTTATTGATTTGGCGGGTTTCCTCTGATTTCCTAAACACTTAGCGACATCGCATGTCGTTGCCCAAAAAGAACGTTTCGCACTTTTGGGCGACATGCATTGGATCGCAACGACCAGGGAGGGCGCTGCATGACAATGCAGCCTGCAAGTACCGAGATCGCGTCGCGCACGGCGGCGATCATCCAGGAGCTGAAGGGCCTCGAAGGCCCGCTATTGCCGATCCTCCACGGCATCCAAGAAGAGTTCGGCCATGTGCCGCAGGACGCGCTGCCGGTGATCGCCGAGGCGCTGAACATCTCCAAGGCGGAGGTGCACGGCGTCGTAACCTTCTACCATGACTACCGCAGCCACCCGGCCGGGCGGCATGTGCTGAAGCTCTGTCAGGCGGAAGCCTGTCAGTCGATGGGCTCGGATGCCATTGCCGCCAAGCTCAAGCAATTGCTGGGTATCGGTTTCCACGAGACGGCGCGCGACGGTTCGGTGACGCTGGAACCGGTCTATTGCCTCGGCCTTTGCGCCTGCGCGCCATCGGCGATGCTGGACGGCGCGGTGATCGGCCGGCTCGATGACGAAAAGCTCGACGAGATCGTTGCCGAGGTGCGCTCGTGATCCCGCGCATCTACATTCCGGGAGACTCCGGCGCGCTGGCGCTGGGTGCGGAAAAGGTCGCCAAGGCGATTGAGAGAGAATTGGCCGATCGCGGCATTGAGGCCAAGATCGTGCGCAACGGTTCGCGCGGCGCCTATTTCCTCGAGCCGATGGTCGAAGTGGCAACAACAGACAAGGGCCGCGTCGCCTACGGGCCGGTAAAGCCGTCCGACGTCAAAGGACTGTTCGACAGCGGCTTCCTCACCGGCGGTCACCACAAGCGCTGGCTGGGCGCGCCCGACAAGATCCCGTTCCTGGCCAGGCAGACGCGCCTGACCTTCGCGCGTTGCGGCGTCATCAATCCGCTGTCGCTCGATCACTACAAGGCACATGGCGGGCTGAAGGGCCTGCAGAACGCCGTGGCGATGGCGCCGGCCGACATCGTCAAGCAGGTCACCGAGTCGGGCCTGCGCGGTCGCGGCGGCGCCGGCTTCCCGACCGGCATCAAATGGAAAACGGTGCTCGATACGACGGCCGACAAAAAGTATATCGTCTGCAATGCCGACGAGGGCGACAGCGCCACCTTCGCCGACCGCATGATCATGGAGGGCGACCCCTTCGTGCTGATCGAGGGAATGGCGATCGCCGGCGTCGCGACCGGCGCGACCAAGGGTTTTGTCTATATCCGCTCGGAATATCCGCATGCGGTGGCGATGATGCAGAAGGCGGTCGAGGTCGCCCGCGAGGCGGGCCTGCTCGGCGTCAACGTGCTGGGCTCGCCCAACGCCTTCGACTTGGAAATCCGCGTCGGCGCCGGTGCCTATGTCTGCGGCGAGGAGACCTCGCTGCTCAACAGCCTCGAAGGCAAGCGCGGCGTCGTTCGCGCCAAGCCGCCACTGCCGGCCATCCAGGGCCTGTTCGGCAAGCCGACGGTAATCAACAACGTCATCTCGCTGGCATCGGTGCCTGTCATCATGGACAAGGGTGCTGCCTTCTACAAGGATTTCGGCATGGGCCGCTCGCGCGGCACCATTCCGATCCAGATCGCCGGCAATGTCAGATATGGCGGCCTGTTCGAGGCAGCGTTCGGCATGACGCTTGGCGAGATCGTCGATGACATCGGCGGCGGCACGGCGACCGGACGTCCGGTCAAGGCGGTGCAGGTCGGGGGTCCGTTGGGAGCTTATTTTCCCCGCGCCCTGTTCGACACGCCATTCGACTACGAGGCTTTCGCCGCCAAGGACGGGCTGATCGGCCATGCCGGCATCACCGTGTTCGACGACACCGCCGACATGCTGAAGCAAGCGCGCTTCGCCATGGAGTTCTGCGCCATCGAAAGCTGCGGCAAGTGCACGCCATGCCGCATCGGCTCGACGCGCGGCGTCGAGACGATCGACAAGATCGCCAGGGGTATCGAGCCGGAAAAGCAGATCGAGCTGGTGACAGACCTCTGCAACACGATGAAGTTCGGTTCGCTCTGTGCGCTGGGTGGCTTCACGCCCTACCCGGTGATGAGCGCAATCAACCACTTCCGCGATGATTTCAAGCCGGCGCCGGTCGCCGAAGCAGCAGAATAGGAGTCTCGCCATGGGTCTCGTTCAGGAAATCGACTACGGCACACCGGCCTCGACCTCCGAGAAGCAGGTGACGCTGACGGTTGACGGCTTCACCGTCACCGTGCCGGAAGGCACCTCGATCATGCGCGCCTCGATGGAGGCGGGCATCGCCATTCCGAAACTCTGCGCCACCGACATGGTCGACGCCTTCGGCTCCTGCCGGCTTTGCCTGGTCGAGATCGACGGCCGCAACGGCACGCCATCCTCCTGCACGACGCCGGTGGCGCCGGGCATGGTGGTGCATACCCAGACCGGAAGGCTGAAGGACATCCGCCGCGGCGTGATGGAGCTCTACATCTCCGACCATCCGCTCGACTGCCTGACCTGTGCTGCCAATGGCGACTGCGAATTGCAGACGCAGGCCGGCGTCGTCGGCCTGCGCGACGTGCGCTACGGCTATGAGGGCGACAACCACGTTTTCAAGAAGAACGACGGCGCAGAAAATTTCAAATGGATGGCGAAGGACGAGTCCAACCCGTACTTCACCTATGATCCGTCGAAATGCATCGTCTGCTCGCGCTGCGTGCGCGCCTGCGAGGAGGTGCAAGGCACCTTCGCGCTGACCATCGAGGGCCGCGGCTTCGAAAGCCGCGTCTCGCCCGGCATGCATCAGCTGTTCATCGACAGCGAATGCGTGTCCTGCGGTGCCTGCGTGCAGGCCTGCCCGACGGCGACGCTCTCCGAGAAATCGGTGATCAAGATCGGCCAGCCGGAGCATTCGGTCGTCACCACCTGCGCCTATTGCGGCGTCGGCTGCTCGTTCAAGGCCGAAATGCGCGGCGACGAGCTGGTGCGCATGGTGCCCTACAAGGACGGCAAGGCGAACCGTGGCCATAGCTGCGTCAAGGGACGTTTTGCCTACGGCTATTCGACCCACAAGGAGCGCATCCTCAATCCGATGATCCGCGAAAAGGTCACCGATCCATGGCGCGAAGTGTCGTGGGAAGAAGCGCTCACCCATACCGCCAACGAGTTCCGCCGCATCCAGTACCAGTATGGCCGCACCTCGATCGGCGGCATCACCTCGTCGCGCTGCACGAACGAGGAAACCTATCTGGTGCAGAAGCTGATCCGCCAGGGTTTCCGCAACAACAATGTCGACACCTGCGCCCGCGTCTGCCATTCGCCGACCGGCTATGGTCTTGGCCAGACATTCGGCACTTCGGCCGGCACCCAGGATTTCGATTCGATCGAGAAAACCGACGTGGTGATGATCATCGGTGCCAATCCGACCGACGCACATCCGGTATTTGCGTCGCGCATGAAGAAGCGGCTGCGCAAGGGCGCCAAGCTGATCGTGCTCGACCCGCGCCGCACCGATATCGTGCGCTCGGCCCATATCGAGGCGCAGCATCATCTGCCGCTGAAGCCCGGCACCAATGTCGCCGTGGTCACCGCGCTTGCCCACGTCATCGTCACCGAAGGCCTGTTCGATGAGGCCTTCATCCGCGAGCGCTGCGATTGGGACGAGTTCCAGGACTGGGCGTCGTTCGTGGCGCTGCCAGAAAACAGCCCTGAAGTGGTCGGTCAGCTTGCCAGTGTCGATCCCGAAGAGATCCGCGGCGCCGCTCGGCTGTTTGCCACCGGCGGCAATGGCGCGATCTATTACGGCCTCGGCGTGACCGAGCACAGCCAGGGCTCGACCACGGTCATCGCCATCGCCAACCTTGCCATGGCGACCGGCAATGTCGGCCGGCCGGGCGTCGGCGTGAACCCGCTGCGCGGCCAGAACAATGTCCAGGGCTCCTGCGACATGGGCTCGTTCCCGCATGAGCTGCCCGGCTATCGCCACGTCTCCGGCGACGCGGTGCGCGACATCTATGAGAGCCTGTGGGGCGTCAAGCTCGACGATGAGCCCGGCCTGCGCATCCCCAACATGCTGGACGCCGCCGTCGACGGCTCGTTCAAGGGCCTCTATGTGCAGGGCGAGGACATCCTGCAGTCGGATCCCGACACCAAGCATGTCGCCGCAGGGCTGGCGGCAATGGAATGCGTGGTCGTGCACGACCTCTTCCTCAACGAGACCGCCAACTACGCGCATGTCTTCCTGCCCGGCTCGACCTTCCTCGAGAAGGACGGCACCTTCACCAATGCCGAGCGCCGCATCAACCGCGTGCGCAAGGTGATGGCGCCGAAGAACGGGCTGGCCGACTGGGAAGTGACGCAGAAGCTCGCACAGACGATGGGGCTTGCCTGGAATTACCAGCATCCGTCGGAAATCATGGACGAGATCGCCAAGACGACGCCGAGCTTCGCCAGCGTCTCTTACGACTATCTGGAAAAGATGGGCTCGGTGCAGTGGCCCTGCAACGAGAAGGCGCCGGAAGGCACGCCGATCATGCATATCAGCGGTTTCGTGCGCGGCAAGGGCAAGTTCATCCGCACCGAATATGTTGCGACCGACGAGAGGACGGGACCGCGCTTCCCGCTGCTGCTGACCACCGGCCGCATCCTGTCGCAGTACAATGTCGGCGCGCAGACCCGGCGTACCGACAATATCATGTGGCACAGCGAGGACCGGCTTGAGATCCACCCGCATGACGCCGAAAACCGCGGCCTGCGCGACGGCGACTGGGTCCGCCTGACGAGCCGCTCCGGCGAGACGACGCTGCGCGCGCTGATCACCGACAAGGTGTCGCCTGGCGTGGTCTATACGACGTTCCACCACCCCGACACGCAGGCCAACGTCATCACCACCGACTTCTCCGACTGGGCAACCAACTGTCCGGAATATAAGGTGACGGCGGTGCAGGTAGGCGCGTCCAACGGACCGTCGGAATGGCAGATCGACTATGACGAGCAGGCCCGCAACAGCCGTCGCATCGCGACGCTGGAAGCAGCGGAGTAATCTTTGAGCGCGCGCCGCAAAGCCACGACGCAGATCTCGCGGCTGGCGCACCGCGCCGGCGGCACTGCGGCCGCCAACCGTATGGTGCCGGAAGAGACGCCGGTGGCGTTCTCCTTTGCCGGCACCACTCATGCGGTGATGATGGCAAGTCCCGCCGATTTCGAGGATTTCGCGCTCGGCTTCTCACTGACCGAAGGCATCATCGCCGACCGCCAAGAAATCGAGGCGATCGAAATCGAAGATCACGGCGCCGGCATCGACATCCAGATCAGCTTGAAGGACCAGGCCAATACGCGCTTCGAAGCGCGGCGCAGAAGGCTGGCCGGACCGGTCGGCTGCGGGCTGTGCGGCATCGAATCGATCGAGGAAGCGATGCGCTCGGTCGAGGCCGTCGGTTCGTCAAAACTTACGCTTGCGGCCGAAGATATCATCCGCTCGGTCAAGCTTCTGTCGAGGGTGCAGCCGCTGCACGCCGAGACCGGTGCGGTGCATGCCGCCGGCTTTTACATCCACGGCAAGGGCATCGTCATGGCGCGCGAGGATGTCGGCCGCCACAATGCGCTCGACAAGCTGGCCGGCGCACTGGCCAAAGCCGGCATCGACGGCACCTCGGGTGCCGTCGTCGTGACGTCGCGCGTTTCGGTTGAGATGGTGCAGAAGACGGCGGCGATAGGTGCTGCCTTCATCATTGCCGTCTCGGCACCGACGGCACTTGCCATCCGCACCGCAGAAGAGGCTGGCATGACGCTGGTGGCTCTCGTACGCGGCGATGATTTCGATATTTTCACCCACCCCGAACGGGTGGTTTCTGGAGTTGCCAAGCATGTCGCATGACGAAGGCCACATCATGAGCACCGGCGAGAAGCTGGTCCGCATGGCCAACCAGATCGCAGCCTTTTTTCACTCCAAGCCGCGCGAGGAAGGCATTGCCGGCGTCGCCGAGCACATCAACAAGTTCTGGGAACCGAGGATGCGGCGGCAATTGTTCGAAATGCTGGACAGCGGTGGCGAAGGCTTCAACGAGCTTGTCGTGGCCGCCTCGGTGAGGATCAAGCGGCCGAGTGCGCCGGAGGGCGCAGGTTTTAGCGCGGACGGGAGGGCCGAGATCGCCGCAGCGTCACAGAAATAGGCCAGCAAACGTCTCTTTAGCTGCCGCCGGCTTACATTCAACCTCTCTAAAGTTGCATCTGCCGCAATCCGCGCGCCTCTGCTATGATCCCGCGACCAGAAATCGTCGGGCCGGGCGGACAAACCTCGTGAGGCCGATCGAAACTCGATACGCCCGAAGCGGCGACGTGCGGATCGCCTACCAGGTGGTCGGCCAGGGATCGTTCGATCTCGTTTTCGTGCCGGGCTTCATTTCCAATCTCGATCTGCACTGGGAAGACGAGGGTTACAGCCGTCTGCTGAAACGGCTTTCAGAGTTCTCGCGGCTGATCCTGTTCGACAAGCGCGGCACCGGCCTGTCCGATCGCGTCGATGCGCATCACCTGCCTAGTCTCGAAACCCGCATGGACGATGTGCGTGCGGTGATGGATGCCACTGGCAGCGGCCGTGCGGCATTGCTCGGTGCTTCGGAAGGCGCGCCGATGGCGATGCTGTTCGCCGCCACCTATCCGGAGCGGACCCGGGCGCTGGTGCTCTATGGCGGCTATGCACATTTCCACAAATGGGTGATGCCACCGGAACGCCTCGACGCCTTCATCGAGATGGCGGAGACCGCATGGGGCACCGGCGCCACCTTGCCTCATTTCGCGCCTGGCCGGGTTGACGATTCCCGTTTTGCAACATGGTGGGGGCGCTTCGAGCGGCTATCGGCGAGCCCGACGGCGGCAGCTGCCTTGGCGCGCATGAATGCGGGGATCGACGTGCGCGGCGTGCTGGCGGCGATCAGCGCACCAACGTTGCTGATCCATCGCCGCAACGATGCGCGGGTCGATCCCGACGCCAGTCGTTTCCTGGCCAAAAAGATCCCGAATGCCCGCCTGGTCGTGATCCCTGGCCGCGACCACCCGATTTGGACCGGCGACGTGGACCGGGTGGCCGACCTGATCGAGGAGTTTCTAACCGGCGAGCGCGCTGTCGCCGAGGCGGAGCGCGTGCTAGCCGCACTTCTAGCGACCCGCATCTACGATACCGCGCGCCTCGGCGACCGCATGTGGAGCGAGCGCAGCCAGCGTTTTCAGGAAACTTGGCGGCTGCTGGTCGGGCGCCATGGTGGCCGCTCTGCTGGAACGCATGGCGAGCTGATGATGTCGCGCTTCGACGCCCCGGCGCGTGCCATACGCTGTGCGGCGGCGCTGCGCGACGCGGCACAGAAGATCGGCGTGGCCACAGCGCAAGGTGCGCATGTCGGCGAGATCGAGTTGCGCGGACCGCCGGCGGGGCTGACAGGGCGCGTGACGATGCAGCTTGCCGCCCATGCCGGCAGCGGCGATATCCTCGCGTCCCGGCTGGTCGCCGATCTGGCAACCGGTTCGGGCCTTCATTTCACCGATGCCGGGCGGATCGCGCTTGACGAACTCGATGAGCCGCTCGCCCTGGTGCATGCGACGTCCGAACAGCATCTGGAGCCCGCCTGCCGGCCCAAAGCCCGGATGACCGAGCCGGCAGCGCTGACGGCACGCGAAAGCGAGGTGGTGAGCCTGATTGCCGACGGCAAGAGCAATGCCGCGATTGCCGCCGAACTCAGGCTGAGCGAGCACACGGTCAAGCGCCACGTCGCCAACATATTGCTCAAGCTGGATCTGCCGTCGCGCGCGGCTGCGGCGGCGTTTTCTGCCAGGCACGCTGGCCCGGACGGGCCATGAGAGCCATGGCGCTTTCGGGCGAAGCGGCCACGGAAGCGTAAGCGTATCAATTCTCTCCGCAGGCCAGGCGGATGTCGCCGAGAAAAGGCACCGCGAAGGGAGGATGAAATGTTGAAATGGAAGATCCAATCATTGGTGATGGCAGCAGGCATTGGTGCGCTCCTGACTGTTGCCCCGGCAAAGGCCGAGGATGCTTCGGCAACGGCTGCCTACAAGGATATCCAGGCGACGCTCGGCTCGGTGCCGGACATGTTCAGGACACTGCCGGACGTCGCGGTCGCCGGCGCCTGGGCTGAGATCAAAGGGGTGCAGCTCAACCCGAAAACCGCGCTCGATGGCAAGACCAAGGAGTTGATGGGCCTCGCTGTCGCTGCGCAGATCCCCTGCCAGTACTGCATCTATTTCCACACGCAGGCAGCCAAGCTCAATGGCGCAACCGACGAGGAGATCAAGGAAGCGGTGGCGATGGCCGCGATCGTGCGCCACTGGTCGACGATGCTCAACGGCAGCCAGGTCGATCTCGCGACTTTCAAGCAGCAGGCCGATGAGGTGTTCGCCGCCGTCAAGGCGAAGTCACAGTAGAAAAATCACTCCCCGGCGATGAACGCCGGACAGCGCCGATCAATCAAACGCCCGCTCGTGAAGACGGGCACATGGAGGATACAATGGTGACCAAGACACAGGCCGTGGACGGCGCGGCGATCAAGAAAGCGATCGAAGGCCGTGACGGAAAATTGCTGTCGAGCTTCTATGCCGACGACGCGCTGGTGCGGGTAATCGACCGCAACAATCCGCCGAGCAAGCCGCGCGAAATCCGCGGGCGCGCGGCGATCAGCACGTTCTGGGACGACATCTGCAGCCGGGCGATGACCCACAAGGTCGACACCACCATCGCCGACGGCGACAACCTCGCCTTCACCCAGGCCTGCGACTACCCGGACGGCACAAAAGTGTTCTGCGCGGCGATGCTGGAGCTGAAGGACGGCCAGATTGCGCGGCAGACCGTCGTGCAGGCATGGGACGAGTGAGGAGGCGGCCATGTTCAGCGCCAGATGGCAGATCGACGCCAAGTTCGGGCACAAGCAGGCAGTGCTCGACTTGTTGAAAAAATGGGAACGCGAGATCGGCTCGCAGGTCGGTCTCGCCGAGCTTGAGTTCCAGATCATGACCGGTTCGATCGGCGCACGGGAGGCGACGGTCGAGTCACACCACCAGGTCGAAAGCCTAGCACAACTGGAGGAATTCTTCGCCAAGATCGGCAAGATCGACGCGCACGCCAAATGGGGGAAGGAGATGGAGCCCTATGTGGTGTCGGGCACCAGCCTGTGGAACATCTATCGCATTGTGGAGTAGCGCTCTTCTGCCCGTTAACGGGAAGAAGATGCCGGCAGGCAGATAAGGGGCAGCGCCAAGTTGGCAGAAGCTTGTGCTGCCCCTCATCCGCCCTTCGGGCCACCTTCTCCCCGTGAGCGGGGAGAAGGGAAGGCGCTAGCCGTGTGCCACCATCACATGCCGCACGGCGGTATAATCCTCCAGGGCATAGAGTGACATGTCCTTTCCGTAGCCGGACTGTTTCAGCCCGCCATGCGGCATCTCGTTGGTCAGCATGAAATGGGTGTTGATCCAGGTGCAGCCATATTGCAACCGAGCGGCTGTCGCCATGGCGCGCGAGACATCCTTGGTCCACACCGAGGACGCGAGGCCATAGTCGCTGTCATTGGCCCAGCTCACCGCCTCGTCGACTTCGGAAAAGCGAGTGACCGAGACGACCGGCCCGAACACTTCGCGGCGCACGATCTCGTCTTCCTGCAAGGCGCCGGCGACGACCGTCGGCTGGTAGAAGAAGCCGGAGCCCTCGCCCGGCTTGCCACCGGTGGTGATCTCGATGTGCTTCAACTCGGAGGCGCGTTCGACGAAGCTCGAAACGCGGTCGCGCTGGCGGCGTGAGATGAGCGGCCCGATCTCGTTCTCGGTGTCGTCGGGGCGGTTGTACTTGATGGTCGAGACGGCCGAGGAAAGGTCGGCGACAAGCTTGTCGTAGATCTTCTTGCCGGCATAGATGCGACAGGCGGCGGTGCAGTCCTGGCCGGCATTGTAATAGCCGAAGGCGCGCAGGCCGTTGATCACCGCGCCCAGGTCGGCGTCATCGAAGACGATGACCGGCGCCTTGCCACCGAGCTCGAGATGGGTGCGCTTGACCGACTTGGCGGCCGCCTGCAGCACCTTCTTGCCGGTGGCGACATCGCCGGTGATCGAGATCATGTTGATTTTCGGGTGGTTGATCAGCGTGTTGCCGACGCTGTCTCCGCGGCCGAGCACGACATTGACGACGCCTTCCGGCAGGATCTCGGCTAGTATCTTCGCCAGCTTTAGCGCCGTCAGCGGCGTCTGCTCCGACGGTTTGAAAACCACGGTATTGCCGCCGGCGATCGCCGGCGCCAGCTTCCAGGCCATCATCATCAGCGGGTAGTTCCACGGCGCGATCGAAGCGACGACGCCGATGGCGTCGCGCCGGACCATCGAAGTGTGGCCGGGGATGTATTCGCCGGCGACCTGCCCGGGCATCGAGCGGACGGCACCGGCAAAGAAGCGGTAGCAATCGACGATCGCCGGGATCTCGTCGTTGAGCACGGCATTGATCGGCTTGCCGCAATTGAGCGCCTCGAGTGCGGCGAAATCCTTCGCGTCGGCCTCGATGCGGTCGGCGATCTTCAGGAGATAGCCCGCGCGCTGCGCCGGCGTGGTGCGCGACCAGGTGACGAAAGCCTTTTCGGCCGCCAGCACCGCTGCCTCGATCTGCGCCTGGCTGGCTTCAGGCAGGTTGAGGATGGTCGCCCCGGTCTTCGGATTGAGGATCGGCTCCTCGGTCTCGGTGCCCTTCTCGAATTTCGAGCCGATCAGCATCTTTGTGTCCATGGAAGTCTCTCCCTTATGGATTTTTGACGTCATTTGCCCGAACCGGCGATCTGGTCGCCGTCGCGGGTCAGGTAGTAGGCGGCGAGGATGGGCAGCAGCGTCACCAGCACGACAACCATGGCCACGACATTGGTGACCGGGCGCTGGCGCGGACGGATCAACTCCTCCAGCATCCAGATCGGCAACGTCTGTTGCTGGCCGGCGGTGAAGGTGGTGACAATGACCTCGTCGAACGACAGCGCGAAGGCGAGCATGCCGCCAGCGAGCAGGGCGGTGGCGATGTTGGGCAGCACGACATGGCGGAACGTCTGGAAGCCGTCGGCGCCAAGGTCCATCGACGCCTCTATCATCGAGCCGGAGGTGCGGCGGAAGCGGGCGACGGCGTTGTTGTAAACGACGACGACGCAGAAGGTGGCGTGGCCGAGCACGATCGTCCAGAAGGAGAACGGAATCTCGGCCAGCGAAAAGGCCGAACGCAACGCGATGCCCGTGATGATGCCGGGCAGCGCTATCGGCAGGATGACCAGCAGCGAGATGGTTTCGCGGCCAAAGAACCGTGTTCGCGACACGGCGGCCGCGCAGAGCGTGCCGAGGACCAGGGCGACGGCGGTTGAGATGGCAGCGACCCGGACCGACAGCGACAGCGCTTGCCAAACGTCCGGGCGGTTCCAGGTGACAGCGAACCACTGCGTCGTCAGCCCCGGCGGCGGCCAGACGAAGCTCTTTTCCTCGGTCGTGAAGGCATAGATAAAGATCAGGAGGATCGGCAGATGCAGGAACAGCAGGCCGCAGGCGGCGGCGACCTTCAGGCCGAGAGGAGCGGGTTGTGAGCCATCAGAGCGCATCGAAAGCTCCCATGCGCTTGGCGCCCCAGAGATAGAAGCCCATGATGACGATGGGCACCACGGTGAAGGCGGCGGCAAGCGGAATGTTGCCGGCGGTGCCCTGCTGCGAATAGACGGCCTGTCCGATGAACAGCCGCGAGGTGCCGATGATCTGCGGGATGATGTAATCGCCGAGCGTCAGCGAGAAGGTGAAGATCGAGCCGGCGACGATGCCCGGCAGTGCCAGCGGGAACAGCACGTTGCGGAAGGTCTGGCCGGGCGAGGCGCCGAGATCGGACGAGGCCTCGACCAGATTGCCCGGCACGCGCTCGAGTGCCGCCTGCACCGGCAGGATCATGAAGGGCAGCCAGACATAGACGAAGACGATGAAGGTGCCGGTGGACGACACCGACAGCGAATTGCCGCCGACGATCGGCAGCAACAGCCAACCATCAACAAGCCATAGAAGATGCAGCTTGGCGAGCAGCCAGGTCAGGATGCCTTCCTTGGCGAGGATGAGCTTCCAGGCGTAGATCTTGACCAGATAGCTCGACCACAGCGGCAGCATGATGCCGAGATAGAACAGCGCCTTCCAGCGGCCGCGCGCATAGCGCGCCGCGTAATAGGCGATGGGGAAAGCGATGACCGCCGAGGCGAGCGTGACCAGGGCCGCCATCGTCACCGTGCGCAGGATGATGTCGAGATTGGCGGCCTGCAGCAGATCGCCATAGGTCTTCAGCGTGAATTCGCGGTTGATGAGGCCGGAGAATTCGTCGATCGAGAAAAAACTCTGCAAGAGCAGCGCGAACAGCGAGCCGATATAGACGATGCCGAGCCACAGCACCGGCGGCAGCAGCATCAACAGCAGCAGCAGCTTCGGCTTGCGCCAGAAGACGTCGGACAAGGCGCCACGCATGCCGCCGCTTCCCGGCAGGATGGCGGGCGCGGGATTGGAGTTGAGCACGGCGATTGTCATGACGCCGCTCTGTCTTGGCGGAGGAAATATGAGAGGCCGCGATCCTTCGCGCCCCCCTCTGTCCTGCCGGACATCTCCCCCACTTGGGGGGAGATTAGCTGTCGCGACTGCTTTCGCAAATCTCCAACATTGCAGGATTGGCGGCGAGCTCGAAGCTGCCGATCTCCCCCCAAGTGGGGGAGATGTCCGGCAGGACAGAGGGGGGCGCCGTGGAGCGCCTCACTCAGTCCACTAGCTACCTTCAGCGCCATCATCCGGGCTCGTCCATCAGATGCAGATGCTCGCGGTTGAAGGTGAGCATGACCGCCTCACCCTCCCTCGGCAATTTCGCACCCGCTGGCACGATGGCGTGCAGCCTCAGCCCGTCGGCATCGAGCGCCAGTCTTGTCGTGGCGCCGAGATAGTTGGTCGAGACGAGGCGAGCGGCAACGCCGTCGCCCTTGGCCGCTCGACCAATGCGAATGGATTCAGGACGCAGGCTCCCCCAGCGATGCTGGCCGGAATAACGCTGGACGAAATCAGGCGGCAGCACATTGGACGAGCCGACGAAATCGGCGACGAAACGCGTCTTCGGGCGCTGGTAGATGTCCTCCGGCGTGCCGATCTGCATGACCTTGCCGTCGTTGAAGACGGCGACGCGGTCGGCCATCGAAAGGGCCTCGCCCTGGTCATGGGTGACGAAGACGAAGGTGATGCCGAGCGCCTTCTGCAGCGACTTCAGCTCCTCCTGCATGTTCTCGCGCAGCTTGAGGTCGAGCGCGCCAAGCGGTTCATCGAGCAGCAGCACCTTGGGCTGGTTGACCAGCGCGCGAGCGAGCGCGACGCGCTGGCGCTGGCCACCGGAGAGCTGGCCGGGACGGCGGGCGCCGTAGCCCGGGAGCCGCACCAGCGATAGCGCCTCCTCGGCTGCCTTGTGCCGCTCGGCTTTCCCGACTCCCTTGACCATTAGCCCATAGGCGACATTGTCGAGCACGTTCAGATGCGGAAACAGCGCGTAGTCCTGAAACACGGTGTTGACGTTGCGGCGGTAAGGCGGAACGCCTTCGGCACGTTCGCCGAAGATGGAGATCGAGCCCGATGTCGGCTGCTCGAAGCCGGCGATCAGGCGCAGGCAGGTCGTCTTGCCGGAACCGGAAGGCCCAAGCATGGCAAAGAACTCGCCCGGCACGATGTCGAGATCGACCATATCGACGGCGCGCACGCTGCCGAAATGGCGAGAGACTTTGGCGAACGAAACGGCTGGTGTCATGGGCTGTCCCAGGCTGATCAAATTCAGGCGACGGCGCTGCCCTCATCCGCCTGCCGGCACCTTCTCCCCGTATAGTGACAGGGAGAAGGGGGCTTACCTAAACGCCGGCGTCCTCCCTCTCCCGTCGGGGAGAGGGTGAGAGTGAGGGCAGTGATACGTTCTCAGAACGAGTGAGACGAACTCACCGCCCGCCGATGACGCCAATGTAATCCGACACCCAGCGATAGTAAGGCACGCACTGGTCGTTCTGGGTGGCGCATTTCGACACTGGCGTCTTCCAGAACTTGATCTTTTCGAAATTGTCGTAGCCGTTGGTCTTGCAGCCTTCTTCGCCGAGCAGTTCGTTGCCTTTGCAGGCAGCCGGCACCACCGGCAACGAGCCGAACCAGGCGGAAATGTCGCCCTGGACTTTCGGCGACAGCGAATGTTCCAGCCACATATAGGCGCAGTTCGGGTGGGCTGCGTCGGCCTCCATCATGGTGGTGTCGGCCCAGCCGGTGACGCCTTCTTGCGGAATAGTCGAAGCGACCGGTTTCTTGGCGGCAACCAGCGTGTTGACCTGGTAGGGCCATGAACCTGAAGCAACAACGCCTTCGTTCTGGAAGTCGTCGACCTGGATGGCGGCGTCATGCCAGTAGCGTCCGACCAGCGTGCGCTGGACGCGCAGCAGATCTAGCGCGGCCTTGTACTGATCCTCGGTCAGCTCGTAGGGATCCTTGATGCCGAGCTCCGGCTTGTGAAACATCAGATAGTTGGCGGCATCGGCGACATGGATCGGCCCGTCATAGGCCTGGACGCGGCCCTTGTTCGACTTGCCGTCAGGCAAGGTCATCTCCTCGAAGACGACGTTCCAGCTCTTCGGCGCTTCCTTGAACACCTCGGTGTTGTACATCAGCACATTCGGGCCCCACTGGTAGGGGACGCCGTAGTGGACGCCGCCGACCGTGAACCACGGCGCATCCTTGAGCCGGTCGTCGACCGTCTTCCAGCTCGGGACGAGATCGGTGTTGATCGGCTGGACGCGCTTGCCGGCGACGAGGCGCAGCGACGCGTCGCCCGAGGCGGTGACGAGATCGAAGCCGCCCTCATTCATCAGCGCGACCATTTCGTCGGACGTGTTGGCCGTCTTGACGTTGACCTTGCAGCCTGTGTCCTTCTCGAAGGACGTGACCCAGTCGTAGCCCTTGTCAGTTTCGCCGCGCTCGATGTAGCCGGGCCAGGCGACAATGTTGACCTGGCCTTCGCCCTTGCCGAGTTCCTTGACCTGAGCGATCGCCTGGCCGGAGAAGGTCAGCGCGACCGTCAATGCAGTGCATGACTTCAGGAATGAATTCATCGTCGATCTCCCATTTGAGGGGCCGCACTGTCGCGGCGGCTTGGTCCCGACCGTGAAGGTGCTGCGAAATTTCCGGTTTCGCAAATTCATTTATCAGAAAGGCGATATCGGTTTTTCCGATAGATCAGCGGCCAATCTTCTCCGGTCGCTGACGGACCATGCGCTGCGATTGGGCAAGCCCGATGAAGTCGCGTGCGGCCTGCGGCAGGCCGGAGCCGCGCCGCCAGACCATGCCGACCTGCACCACCGGCAAAGAGCCCGAAATATCGCGCGATTCGATGCGGTCGCCTTCGAGCGACCATGGCCGGTAGACGAGGTCGGGCAACAACGCCACACCGGCGCCGGTGGCGACGAGGCTGCGCACCGCCTCGACAGAGCGGGTGCGGAAGGCGACATGCGGCTTGGCGCCGATCGCCGCCAGCAGTTTTCCGGTGTTCTCCTCGATCTCGTCGACGGTCAGCATGATCAGCGGCTCCGAGGCGATGTCGCCAATGCCGATGATGTCGGCGCCGGCCAGCGGGTGGCCGAGCGGCAGCCATAGCCGGTAGGCCGAGACTTCGAGAATTTCCGATTGCAGCGCGGTGCGATCGCGCAGGTTCGAGGTGACCATGACGGCGATGTCGAGCTTGCCTCCGATCAGGAGGTGCTCAAGGTAATCGCCATTGTCCTCGATGGCCGAGACCTCAACGCCCGGGTAGGCACGTCGATAGCGGGCGAGAAGGTCGGACAGCACATAACCGGCGACCAGCGAGGTGACACCGAGCTGGAGCCGGCCGCCTGCGGCCGCTTGCTCGCCGAAGAAGGCGCGGCGCGCATCGGAAACGTCGGCAAGAATCTTTGTCGCGTGGCGCAGGAACTGATGGCCCTTGTGGGTGATGTTCAAGCCGCGCGGGTGGCGCTCGAACAGCTCGACGCCGAGATCGTGTTCCAGTTCCTTGATCGCTTCGGTGACCGACGATTGCGAGATCGACAGGTTCTGCGCAGCACCCGACACCGTGCCTTGTTCGGCGACGGCGATGAAGAACTGCAATTGGCGGATGGTGAAGGCCATGGCCGGACTAAACACGGCGAAGGCGGCGCTGGGAAGTGGGCGACGGGCGCTTGACGACCGCGAGACTCGTAACTAAGTAAGTTACATGAAACGAAACAGCAGACTTTCCTCGACCCTGCACATTCTCGTCCACATGGCCGAGACGCAGGAGCACGCGCTGACCTCCGAGCAGCTCGCCACATTCATCCACACGAACCCGGTCGTCGTCCGCCGGACCATTGCTGGCTTGCGCGACGCTGGCATCGTCACCTCGTCGCGCGGCCATGGCGGCGGCTGGCAGCTTGGCCGTGCGCCCGAGAAAATCTCGCTGGCCGAGATCAGCGCCGCCCTTGGCGAAACGCTGCTGCCGTTCGGCACCGAGCCGGAAAGTCCCGGCTGCCTTGTCGAACAAGCGGTGATAGCGGCGCTCGATGATTTTCGCGTCGAGGCCGAGAGGCTGCTGGCGGAAAAACTCAGTCGCATCACGCTCGCCGATCTCGCCGCCGATTTCCACCGCCGTTACGAGTTGATTGGAGTGACCAGCCATGCAGTATGATCTACCAGCTACGCAGTATGATCTGATCGTCGTCGGCGGCAGCTTTGCCGGCCTGTCCGCCGCCATCCAGGCAGGACGGGCCCGGCGCAACGTCCTGGTGATCGACGCGGGCCAGCCGCGTAACCGTTTTGCCGAACATTCGCACGGGTTCCTGGGACAGGACGGGCGCGCGCCCGGCGCAATCCTGGACGACGCAAGACGGCAGCTGCTGGCCTATCCGACAGCCAGGGTCGTCGCCGGATTGGCGAACAAGGCCGCTGCCGCCGGTTCCGGCTTCGAGATTATGACGGATCGCGGCGAGACATTCGGCGCGGCGCGGCTGGTGCTTGCCACCGGCGTGCGCGATATCCTGCCGGATGTCCCCGGGCTTGCCGAGCATTGGGGAAAGAGCGTGCTGCACTGTCCTTATTGCCATGGTTACGAGGTGGCCGGCGGGCCGCTTGGCGTGCTGGCAACCGGCCCGATGGCAGTGCATCAGGCGCAATTGATCGCCGACTGGGGTGACGTCACGCTGTTCGCCAACGGCATGTTCGAGCCTGACGCGGAACAGATGCTTGCGCTGGAAAGGCGGAACGTGCGGTTCGAGCCGGCCGGCGTGGCGGAGCTGGAACAGGATGGTTCGGGCGGGCTGATCGTCAGTCTCGAAGACGGCCGCAAAGCCGGCATTGCGGCGCTGTTCACCGCACCGCGCAACACCATGGCGAGCCCGCTGGCCGAGCAGCTTGGCTGTACTTTCACGGAAGGCTTCCTCGGCCCAGTGATCACCGTCGACGACCGGCAGCAGACGACCGTGCCCGGCGTCTATGCCGCTGGAGATGCGGCACGATCGATGCACAACATCGCCTTCGCGGTATCAGGTGGCGCCTTCGCGGGCGTATGCGCCCACCAATCGCTGGTTTTCGATTAGATTCCGATCTTGCCATCCGCAATGCTGAGCCGTGCGCCCGCCTGGGCAAGGGCGGCGGCGATGTCGCGCGGCGGCGAACGGTCGGTGGCAAGTTCGGAAAAACCCTCGAAGCCGCAGACCTGAACCAGGCCCTGGCGGCCGAACTTGGTGTGGTCGGTGATGACGAGCGAGCGCTGGCCGCGCGACAGCACCATGCGGGCGATTTCCGCCTCTTCCAGATCATAGTCCATGACGCCCGTGACGGCATCGACCGCACCGGTGGAGATCACCGCATGATTGACGGAAAAGCGGCTGACGAACTCAATGGCCGAGACGCCGAAGGCTGCGCCCGAATCGCTGCGCAATTCGCCGCCGGCCATATAGACCTTGTTGCCATTGACGGTGGCCAGCGTGCGGGCGATGTCGGAGGAGTTGGTGACCACCGTCAACCGGCGGTGGCCGAGCAGCTCGCGGGCCAGGAAAGAGGTGGTGGTGCCGGTGTCGAGCATGATCGATTCGCCGTCGCGAATGGTGGCGGCAACCATGCGGGCGATGGCGCGCTTGGCGTCGGCATTCTCGCGCATGCGCCGCTCGAATGGCGCCTCGCCGGCCATCGACGGCAGGCCGACGGCGCCATGCATCTTCAGGATCGAACCGTCACTGGTCAGCGGCTTGACGTCGCGGCGCACGGTCTCCAGCGAGACGCCCAGCCGGTCGGCCAGGCTGGCGATGGTGACGGTGCCCTCCTCCTGCAGGAGACGCAGGATTTCGCCATGCCGCTTCGAATGGACCATCGAGCTTCGCCAATCGGATTGTTGCGCTGCTGACCGCTTCTAAGGCAAATTCGCCACAGTACACAAGGAATCCTTGCGAATCCGGGCAAGAAGACAGAAAAAGCCACAAGTTTTCGTTGACAAGCCAGATCACATGGCGCGACACTAGCTAGGTGATAGGCTCGGAATGGCCACGGGAGAACGATGGCAGAGCCGCATCAAAATTCGCTTACCCGAACGTCTGGAAAATCGTCCGGGGCAAGGGATAGGAATTTTTTCGAATCCGCGGGGGCGGATGCCGGCGTCGAAGAACCCGGCACAGGGGCTCGTCGGTGCGGTGCGGGATACCGATCCTGGCATCCCGCACCGACGAGATCTTCGCATTGCTCCCTCCTGCCGGCCGCCATCTTTGTCTCGCCCGCGGCGTCTTGAACCCCGCCCAACGAGGGATGAGCCTGTGACCGCCGAGGACCGCATCCGCGCGCTGCCCTGCTGGACCGGCAGCATCGAGATCGCTCCGCTGCCGGGCGGCCTGAGCAACGCCAACTATCTGGTCAAGGATGCGGCCGGGCGGCATGTCGTGCGCTTCGGTCAGGACTTTCCGTTCCACCATGTCTTTCGCGAGCGTGAGGTGATGACCGCGCGCGCAGCTCACGCCGCCGGCTTTGGGCCGGCCGTCCGCCATACCGAGTCCGGCATCATAGTGACAGAGTACCTCGGCGCCAGGACCTTTGTCGCGGAGGATGTGCGCGCCAATATCGGCCGCGTCGCCGCCCTGATGCGCGGCTTTCATCGGGAGATGCCCAATCATGTCTCCGGCGCCGGCTTCATGTTCTGGGTGTTCCATGTCATCCGCGACTATGCGCGCACGCTGGAGGAAGGCGGCAGCCGCATGCGAAGCGAGTTACCGCGGTTGCTGACGCTTGCGGACGAACTCGAACGGGCGCAGAAACTGCTGCCGATCGTTTTTGGCCACAATGATCTTTTGCCGGCTAATATTCTCGACGATGGCGACAGGCTTTGGCTGATCGATTTCGAATATGCCGGTTTCAACACGGCGATGTTCGACCTTGCCGGCGTCGCCTCGAACGCCGGCATGAGCGACGAGGAGTCCTTCGCCTTTCTAACCGCCTATTTCATGAAGGAGCCGGACGAGGCGATCCGCCGCTCGCATGCAGCCATGCAATGCGCATCGCTGCTGCGCGAGGCGATGTGGAGCATGGTTTCTGAACTTTATCTCGACGCGCCCGGCATCGACTATGTCGCCTATACCGACGAAAACCTGACGCGGCTCGATGCCGCGCTGGAAAACTACAGAACAAAATACGGACAAAAATCATGACATTGCCCGCCCATGCCGAGATCGTCGTCATCGGCGGCGGCATTATCGGCTGCTCGACGGCCTATCATCTGGCGCGTGACCACAAGGCCGATGTCGTGCTTTTGGAGCAGGGCAAGCTGACTTCGGGCTCCACGTGGCATGCGGCGGGGCTGGTCGGTCAGTTGCGGTCGTCGGCCTCCATCACCCGGGTGCTCAAATATTCGGTCGATCTCTACAAAGGGCTGGAGGCCGAAACCGGGCTGGCCACCGGCTGGAAGATGACCGGGTGCCTCAGGCTCGCCACCAATGCCGACCGCTGGATCGAGTATAAGAGGCTGGCGACGACGGCGAAAAGCTTTGGCATGGACATGCAGTTGCTGTCACCGGCCGAGGTCAAGACAATGTGGCCGCTGCTGGAAACCGGCGATCTCGTCGGTGCCAGCTGGCTGCCGACCGACGGCCAGGCAAGCCCTTCCGACATCACGCAGTCGCTGGCCAAAGGCGCGCGCATGCATGGCGCCAGACTGTTCGAGGATGTGCGCGTCACCGGCTTCGATTTGAAGGATGGCCGCATCACCGCGGTAAAGACCAACAGGGGCGATATCGCCTGCGACAAGGTGGTGAATTGTGCAGGGCAATGGGCGCGGCAGGTCGGTGCGCTAGCCGGCATCAACGTGCCGCTGCAGCCAGTGAAGCACCAGTATATAATCACCGAAAAGATCGACGGGTTGGCGACCGATGCGCCGACGATCCGCGACCCCGACCGCCGCACCTATTTCAAGGAGGAGGTCGGCGGGCTGGTGATGGGCGGCTATGAGCCGAACCCGCAAGCCTGGACGACCGATCTTCCCGGCGGCGACGTCCCTGACGACTGGGAGTTCCGGCTGTTCGACGACGATTACGATCATTTCGAGCAGCATATGAACCAGGCGATCGCGCGGATTCCGGCGCTCGAAACCGTCGGCGTCAAGCAGATGATCAACGGACCGGAGAGTTTCACGCCCGACGGCAATTTCATCCTCGGCGTGGCGCCCGAATGCGCCAACATGTTCGTCGGCGCCGGCTTCAACGCCTTCGGCATCGCGGCGGGCGGCGGCGCCGGCTGGGTGTTGGCGCAATGGGTGGTCGGCGGCGAGGCGCCATTCGACCTGTGGGTGGTCGATATCAGGCGCTTTTCCGACCTGCACCGCGACCGGCAATGGGTCCGCGACCGCACGCTGGAAGCCTATGGCAAGCACTACACGATCGGCTTCCCGCATGAGGAGTATGCCACGGGCCGGCCGCGGATCGTGTCGCCGCTCTATGAACGGCTGCAAAAGCACCGCGCTGTGTTCGGCTCGAAACTCGGCTGGGAGCGGCCGAACTGGTTCGCGCCCGAAGGTGTCGAGCCAAAGGACATCTATTCGATGGGCCGGCAGAACTGGTTTTCAGCCGTTGGCGACGAGCACCGGCACGTGCGCGAGAGCGTCGGCATCTTCGACCAGTCGTCCTTCGCCAAATACGAGATGACCGGCGCGGACGCGCTGAAGGCGCTCGACTGGATCTGCGCCAACGACATCAGCAAGCCGGTCGGCCGGTTGACCTACACGCAGCTTCTCAACACGCGCGGCGGCATCGAGGCCGACTTGACCGTGGCGCGGCTCGGCGAAGAACGGTTCTACGTCGTCACCGGCACCGGTTTCAGGACGCATGATTTCTCGTGGATCGGCGACCATGTCGGCAAGGAGCTCGATGTGACGCTCACCGATGTCACCGAGGATTTCGGCACGCTGTCGCTGATGGGACCGCGTGCCCGCGACGTGCTGGCTGCGGTGACCGATGCGGATGTGTCGAACACCGCTTTCCCGTTCGGCCATGTGCGGGAAATCTCCATTGCCACCCACACCATCCGGGCGCTGCGCATCACCTATGTCGGCGAGCTTGGCTGGGAACTGCATGTGCCGATCGCGGCAACGGGCGAGATTTTCGACACGCTGATGGCCGCAGGCAGGACATACAACATCCGCCCGGTCGGTTACCGGGCGCTGGAATCACTACGTCTGGAAAAAGGCTACCGCGCCTGGGGCTCCGACATCACACCCAACGACACGCCGCAGGAGGCCGGTCTCGGCTGGGCGGTGAAACTCAGAAAGAATACAGATTTCCTCGGCAGGCGGGCTCTGGAAAGCATCAGCGGCGCCGCACCGAAAAAACGCTTTGCCGGCTTTACGGTCGACGATTGCGAGATCGTGCTGCTCGGGCGCGAGACGATATTGCGCAACAACGAGCCGGTCGGCTACCTGACCAGCGGCGGCTATGGCTACACCATTGGCAAAAATATCGGCTATGGCTACGTGCGCAACGCCGATGGCGTCAGCGACGATTTTCTCGCCTCCGGCGATTACGCGCTGGTGGTCGCGATGGAGCGGACACCGGCAAAGATCCACCTCGAGCCGCTTTACGATCCGGCGGGAGAAAAGATCAGAGCCTAAAGCGCGTCGCGTCTGAAGGGATTCATGCGACGCGCTTTAAGTTCTTGTTTTTATGCATGTCTTTATCCCAAAACCGCTGCGCACTTTTGGGCGACATGCATTAGATCAGCTCACGCGCAGAACGAGGCCACGGCTGGGCACAGTGTCCGCCTCGCCCGGCATGGACACATAGGGCGACGTCTCCTCGGCGCGCGTGACGATGCCATTCGCCTCAAGGTCGGCAATTCGTGCGGAAAAGCCGGCGTCCCACAGCGTGCTCTTGACCGTCAGCACGATCACCCCGCCCGGCCGGCAGATGCGGATCAGTTCGTCCAGCCCCTCTGCGCCGACATGGCCCGAGGTGAAGACGCCGGCCGATATGATCCCGGCATAGGCATTATCCGCGAAAGGCAGCGGCCCGCCGAGCGCCAGGCAGTGAAGCGCCGAATAGACGCCCTTGCGCTCGGCCTTGGCCAGCATGCCCGCAGATATGTCGAGCGCCTCAACGTGCGGATAGCCTGTGATGGCAAGCCATTCGCCAATCAGCCCGGTTCCGGCCCCAGCATCGAGGAGCGGTGCCGCGCCGCGCGGCAAATGGCGGGCAAGCAAGGCAAGGCAGATGGTTGGATGGCGGTAACCGGCCGCCAACATGTCGGCGTCGTAGGTGTCGGACCAGCGGTCGTAGAGCGCCGCCACCTCCTCTGGCCGCTGCGCTGCATAGGCTGCGGCGAGCGCACCCTCATTTTTCCTGTCCGCCATCGCAGTCCTATCCGCAAAATCAAGTGCTGCAGCGACCTTTGCGCGTCCAACAGGGACGCACGGCGCTGGAGTGAATCGCATGCCGGCGATGATAGCCAAACGGTGAAATTTGTGGAACCGTCGTCGCCACAAATAAAGACGCGAAAGGGGGCGGAAAGCGATGGTGGACGAGGAAGCACGCGCGGCGCTTGCAGCCATTCCAATGCTGGCCGCCTACCAGGGACCGCTGGAGCGGCTTGGCGGCCTCACCAACCTCGTCTTCAGGGCTGGAGATGTCTGCCTCCGGATTCCCGGCAAGGGCACAGAGGAGTATATCAACCGCGCCAACGAGGCGGTGGCGGCACGGGAAGCCGCCAAGGCCGGCGTCAGCCCCGAGGTGCTGCATGTCGACGGCGAGACAGGCGTGATGATGACGCGTTTCGTCGTCGGAGCCGAGACGATGTCGCCGGAAAAATTCAGGACCCGGCCGGGCAGTCCGGCGCGTGCCGGCGAAGCTTTCCGCAGATTGCATACATCCGGCGCCGTGTTTCCCTTCCGCTTCGAGCTTTTTGCGATGATCGACGACTATCTGAAGGTATTGTCGACCAAGGACGTCGCCCTGCCCACCGGCTATCACGACGTGGTACGTGAGGCGGAAACCGTGCGCTCGGCCCTTGCCGCGCATCCCCTGCCCCTCGCCGCCTGCCACTGCGATCCGCTGTGCGAAAACTTCCTCGATACGGGCGACAGGATGTGGATCGTCGACTGGGAGTATTCCGGCATGAACGATCCGCTCTGGGATCTCGGCGACCTCAGCGTCGAAGGACAGTTTGATACGGCGCAGGAGGAAGAGATGATGCTCGCCTATTTCGGTGGCGAGCCAACGCCGGCGGAGCGCGGCCGCGTTGTCATCTACAAGGCAATGTGCGACCTGCTGTGGACGCTGTGGGGGCTGATCCAGCTTGCCAATAGCAATCCGGTCGACGATTTCCGCGCCTATGCCGACGGGCGTTTTTCGCGCTGCAAGGCGCTGATGGAGACGCCGGAGTTTTCAAGGCATCTGGCGGCGGTGCGCGCGGGTTAGACCTAATTTACGCCTTTCGGCACGTGTTCGGGCGGCACAGTGTCGACCACCTTCTGGCGATGGAAGATGAACAGGCCGGCCAGCACGATGATCCCAGAGCCGATCAGGATGCGCGGGCCGGGCATGTCGCCGAAGAAGGCCAGCCCGAAGATGACGGCCCACAGCAGCAGGCTGTAGTGCAGCGGCGCCAGCGTCGAGGCGGGCGCCAGCTTCAGCGCCCTTGTGATCATCAGATGCGCGCCGCAGGAGACGATGCCGAGAAGCAGCATGGCGCCGAAATCGAGCGAGGACGGCGTCTGCCAGTTGCCGATGGTCAGCACCGCGCCGACTAGCAATGTGCCGATGGTTTGCCAGGTCACGAGCGAGGTGTCGCTGGTGCCGCGCAGCCGCCGGTTGAGGATGATGGCGAAGGCGAATGAAATGCTTCCGGCCAATGCAAAGGTCGACGACAGCGAAAACGCGGCCGAGGACGGTTTGAGCATGATCAGCACGCCGCAGAAGCCGACCAGGATCGCCATCCAGCGGCGCCAGCCGACCTTTTCACCGAGCAACAGATGGGACAAGGCCGCAACGTAGATCGGCCCCGCCATGTAGAAACTCATAACGTCGGCGAGCGGCAGGTAGACGACAGCGGCATAAAACAGCGCCGTGTCGAGCGTCGTCATAACGACGCGCAAGACCTGCAGCTCAGGTCGCTCCATGCGGAACAGCTTGGCCGTACCTTGACGCGCGATCATCGGGCCGAGCACGAAAAAGGCGCCGATCGAACGGATCAGCACGACTTGGCCGACGGAAAAGCTGGCGACCAGCCATTTGCCCATCGCATCGTTCAACGCAAACAGGAAATCGCCGGCAAGCATCAGCAGAATGCCAGCCAAAAGCACGTTCCTGATCGTCGAATTCTGGGCTGTTGGCTGTGCCATGCCGATGTCGCTTCCTCCCGCATGAAAGCTCGGTGAGCAGCGTCGTAGACGCAAGCAGCCGCTTTGACGAGCGTAAATCGGGAACCCGGCCAGACCAGAGCCGGAAATCGGCTGGGCCTATACTGAAAGTCGCCGATTTGAACGGCCTACTTTGGCCGTGGCCGAAGGATGACCGGCCGATAGATCACGAGCCGGTCCCAGGGATCGAAAGCCGACGCGCTTCTCAGTTCCGCGCGCCGCGCGAGATCGATGCGCTGCAGGCATTCCGCGAAGGCATCATTCTTCCTGGCGAAGCCGTAGGACCGGCATTTCGCCTCGTCCGCGGCACGACGGTCTTCTGCCGTCATGCAGCCTGAGATCGCCGCCAACGCGACCACCATCGCCGTCTTGTGCCACATGGTGTCCTCCTCGACATAAAACTGGAGCCTGATTGTAGACTTAAGGTTGGGACCTATCAATCTGATCGAAGCGTGCGGCTTGATGCAGGTTCAATGTCCTATTGGGCCTGCCATTATTGGTCATGAAATGGGCGGGCGATGCCTGCGGTTCACAGTTCCTGGCCGTCCTGCGATCGAGAGTCGCGTTTCCTGCTTGGCCCGCTCGGCCACCACCTTGCCCCTGGCGATGACGCAGAGGCGCTCGGGACGCAGACGCAAGGCCTCGACCGGATCGCCGGCATCGAGGACGACGAGGCTGGCGCGCTTGCCGACCGCCAGGCCGAGATCGTCGAGGCCCATGATGGCGGCGTTGACATTGGTGACCATGTCGAAGCAGCGCGCCATGTCGGCCGGGCTCGACATCTGAGCGACGTGAAGACCCATGAAGGCGACGTCGAGCATGTCGGCGGTGCCCAGCGAATACCAGGGGTCGAGCACGCAATCCTGGCCCCAGCCGACGCGGATGCCGAGGGCAAGCATTTCCTTAACCCGCGTCAGGCCGCGGCGCTTGGGAAATGTGTCGTGGCGGCCCTGCAGCATGA
The DNA here is from genome assembly GCF_002284565.1 of Mesorhizobium mediterraneum. Taxonomy (GTDB): domain Bacteria; phylum Pseudomonadota; class Alphaproteobacteria; order Rhizobiales; family Rhizobiaceae; genus Mesorhizobium; species Mesorhizobium mediterraneum. Next base: position 57,391 of record NZ_NPKI01000006.1, read on the forward strand.
TGTTGATAAGCGGATTGGGGATCGCCGAGACGCCGGCCTCGGCGATCAACGGCAACAGCTTCGAGACATAGTAATTGTCCATTGAGTGCATCGAAGTGAGATGCGAGCCGGCGACCCTACCGTGCAGGCCGAGGCGTTGCGTCTCATAGGCTAGCTGCTCGATATGGCGCGACAGCGGATCATCGGTCTCGTCGCAATGCAGGTCGACCATCAGCCCGCGCTTTGCCGCGATCTCGCACAGTTCCGTCACAGACCGCGTGCCGTCGGCCATGGTGCGCTCGAAATGCGGAATGCCCCCAACGATGTCGACACCCATGTCGAGCGCCCTGATGGTGTTGTCGCGCGCCGTCGGCGAGCGGTAAAACCCGTCCTGCGGGAAGGCGACCAGTTGCAGGTCGATATAGGGCGCGACCGTCTTCTTCACGTCGAGCAGGGCTTCAACCGCCAGCAAGCGGTCGTCGCAGACATCGACATGGGTGCGGATGGCGAGCAGACCCATCGACACCGCCCAGTCGCAATAGGCGAGGGCGCGGTCGCGCACCGCCTCATGCGTCAGCAGCGGCTTCAATTCGCCCCAAAGCGAAATGCCTTCCAGCAACGTGCCAGACGCGTTGATGCGCGGGATTCCCAGGGAGAGCGTGGCGTCCATGTGGAAGTGCGGATCGACGAAGGGCGGCGAGACCAGATTGCCATGGGCGTCGATCGCCGTGCCCGCGGTGACGTTCAACTCTGGCTCGATGGCCGCGATCGTCTCGCCGATGATGCCGATGTCGGCGATTGTGCCGTCGGGCAGCACGCCGCCGCGGACGATAAGGTCGAAATTCATCTGTCGTCGTCCTCTTTCAGAATCACGTTACAGCGCCGCGCGTCCTCTTGGACGCGCAAAGGACGCTGCAGCACTTTGATTTTGCGCATGATCCCCAGCGAAAATCGAATCCGATTTCCGGGGCCGTGTGCATCGTGGAGCAAAAGACAGGTTGCCGCAGCCGTTTCTTTCCGCGGCAGCGAACAGTTCCATCCGACCACAACTCACTCTATAAGCCGCCTTTCGTCCATTGAGGCGAATCCGCATCGTGTGTCGCGGCGCAGCGATCGGCTTCGGGCTCAACGCCACATTCGCAACCACGGAAATCCAGTGTGAACTTGAAGTTCCTCAAAGGTGACGAACGCTCGGAAGAGAACCGGCGCCTTATCGTAAGGCTGATCAGGGAATCCTTTCACCAGCACAAGTTTGGATACGGCGCCGCCATACTGTCGATGCTGGTGGTGGCCGCCATGACGGGCGCCAGCGCCTGGATTCTGCGCGAAATCACCAATGAGTTTGTGATCTACAAAAGAGTCGAGCGCATCAACTGGATTGCCGCAGCGGTCGCCGCGATCTTCATCGCCAAGGGCATCGCCAATTTCGTCCAAGCCTATTTCATGAGCCGCGTCGGCAACAGCATCATCGCCGAACGGCAGCGCAAGATCTACGACCGCATCCTGGCGCAAGGCATCGAGTTCTACCATTCGACCTCGTCATCCGACCTGATCACCCGCATGACCAACAATGCACAGGCCGCTCGCAGCGTGCTCGACCTCGTCGTCACGTCCTATGTGCGCGACCTGGTGACGTTGGTTGTCCTGGTGGCGGTCATGGTCTGGCAGCAGCCTGCGCTGTCCCTGATCTGCTTCGTCATCGGGCCCATAGCCATCTACGGCGTCAACCGCATCCTGAAGCGCGTCCGCAAGATCGCCGCGCAGGAATTCCGCTCGCTAGGCCAGATCGTGCAGGTGATGCAGGAAACGGCAATCGGCGTGCGTGTCGTCAAATCGTTCGGTCTCGAAGGCGCGATGCGCAAGCGCATGCACAAGGCGGTGTCGGATGTCGAGAACCGCGCCAACAACATTGCTACACTGGAGGCTGCCACCAGCCCGGTGATGGAAACGCTTGCCGGACTGGCGATCTCCGGCGCCATCCTGGTTAGCGGCCTTCTGGTCCTGCAGGGGGGCCAGATGCCAGGCAACATCATGGCCTTCATCGCGGCGCTGCTGCTTGCCTATGAACCGGCAAAGCGCCTCGCCCGCGTGCGTATCTCGCTGGAAACCGGCATCGTCGGCGTGCGCATGATGTTCCAGCTCGCCGACCGGCCGCTGACGCTGGCCGAAAAGCCGGACGCCAAGCCGCTGCGGCCGGGGCCGGGCGAAATCCGTTTCGACAATGTCAGCTTTGCCTATCCGGAAAGCCCGCCGGTGTTCGAAGGGTTCGACCTGACCCTGGCGGCAGGCAAGATGACGGCGCTGGTCGGGCCATCGGGCGGCGGCAAGTCGACCATCCTCAACCTGATCATGCGTATGTACGACCCGCAGAGCGGCAAGGTGCTGTTCGATGGCCAGGACATTGCGCACGCCACACTCGCCTCACTGCGGCAGAAGATCGCCTATGTGAGCCAGGACACGTTCCTGTTTGCCGGCACGGTGATGCACAACATCCGTCTCGGGCGGCAGGACGCGCCCGACGAGGACGTGATCGCCGCCGCCAAGGCAGCCAACGCCCACAATTTCATCACCGCCATGGCGAAAGGCTACGACACGGAGGTCGGCGAGAACGGCGCGCTGCTTTCCGGTGGGCAGCGCCAGCGGATTTCGATCGCGCGTGCCATGCTGCGCAACGCGGAGATCCTGCTGCTGGACGAGGCGACCAGCGCGCTCGATGCCGAATCCGAGGCGCTGTTTCGCGACGCGCTACAGCAGCTAACGGTCGGGCGCACCACCATCGTCATCGCCCACCGGCTGTCGACCGTGCACCAGGCCGACACGATCGTGGTTCTGGAAGCCGGCAAAGTGGTGGAAAGCGGCCCGCACCGGGCGCTGCTCAGGCAAGGCGGCCTCTACCAGAAGCTTTATGAATACCAGTTGATGCCGTAGCGCTCTGTTCCCTTCTCCCCTTGTTGTGGGAGAAGGTGGATCGGCGCGCAGCGCCGAGACGGTTGAGGGGTGCTGGACGGAATGAGGCGCTGGCGTTCCCTGGAACACCCCTCATCCGACCTCGCTTCGCAAGGCCACCTTCTCTCACAAGGGGAGAAGGGAAGAACCGCGCTACTCCGGCACGTACCTTACCGCACCCTTTGCAGCACTGGTTGCCATCGCGGCATAGGCGCGCAAGGCCATCGTCACCTTGCGCTTGCGCTGTTCCACGGGCTTCCAGGCGGCAGCTCCCTTTGCCTCCATCGCCGCGCGGCGGGCGACCAGTTCCGCGTCGTCGACAGCAAGCCGGATGGTACGGTTCGGGATATCGATCTCGATCGTGTCGCCCTCCTGCACCAGCCCGATCAGCCCGCCTTCCGCCGCCTCCGGGGACGCATGGCCGATCGACAGGCCGGAGGTGCCGCCGGAGAAGCGGCCATCGGTGACCAGCGCGCAGGCTTTGCCGAGGCCCTTCGACTTGAGATAGCTGGTCGGGTAGAGCATTTCCTGCATGCCAGGGCCGCCACGCGGCCCCTCGTAGCGGATGACGACGACATCGCCGGCCTTGATCTCGTTGGACAGGATCGCTTTGACGCTGGCGTCCTGGCTTTCGAACACTCTGGCCGGGCCGGTGAATTTCAGGATCGATTCATCGACGCCGGCGGTCTTCACGATGCAGCCGTCCAGCGCAAGGTTGCCCTTGAGCACGGCAAGGCCACCGTCCTTGGAAAACGGGTGCTCGGCCGAGCGGATGACACCCTTCTCCCGGTCGAGATCGAGCTCGTCCCAGCGGCGGTCCTGACTGAAGGCGACTTGCGTCGGCACGCCGCCCGGAGCCGCCAGAAAGAAGTCGCGGACGCTTTGACTGGTGGTGCGGGAGATGTCCCAATGGTCGAGCGCTTCACCGAGCGTTCGCGTATGTACGGTCGGCAGGTCGCGATTGATCAGCCCGGCGTTGTCGAGCTGGCCGAGGATCGCCATGATGCCGCCGGCGCGGTGGACGTCTTCCATGTGCACATCGGCCTTGGCGGGGGCAACCTTGCACAGCACCGGCACCTTGCGCGACAGCGCGTCGATGTCGTCCTGGTCGAAGTTGATCTCGCCCTCATGCGCTGCAGCGAGAATGTGCAGCACGGTGTTGGTCGAGCCGCCCATGGCGATGTCGAGCGTCATCGCGTTCTCGAATGCGCCCTTCGAGGCGATGTTGCGCGGCAGCGCGGTGTCGTCGTCCTGCTCGTAGTAGCGCTGGGCGAGATCGACGATCAGATGGCCGGCCTCGACGAACAGCCGCTTGCGGTCGGCATGGGTCGCCAGCGTCGAGCCGTTGCCAGGTAGGGAAAGGCCCAGCGCCTCGGTCAGGCAATTCATCGAATTGGCGGTGAACATGCCAGAGCAGGAGCCGCAGGTCGGGCAGGCCGAGCGCTCGATGGTCTTGACGTCCTCGTCGGAGATCTTGTCATCAGCGGCCGCGACCATGGCGTCGACCAGATCCAGCGCCTGCGTCTTGCCGGCGAGCACCACCTTGCCGGCCTCCATCGGCCCGCCGGAGACAAAGACGGTCGGGATGTTGAGACGCAGCGAGGCCATCAGCATGCCGGGTGTGATCTTGTCGCAATTGGAGATGCAGACCATGGCGTCGGCGCAGTGCGCGTTGACCATATACTCGACCGAGTCGGCGATCAGCTCGCGCGACGGCAGCGAATAGAGCATGCCGTCGTGGCCCATGGCGATGCCGTCGTCGACGGCGATGGTGTTGAACTCTTTGGCAACGCCGCCGGCCTTTTCGATCTCGCGGGCGACCAGTTGGCCGAGATCCTTGAGATGGACGTGACCCGGCACGAACTGGGTAAAGGAGTTGACCACGGCGATGATCGGCTTGCCGAAATCGGAATCCTTCATGCCGGTGGCGCGCCAAAGGCCACGGGCGCCGGCCATGTTGCGGCCATGGGTTGTGGTGCGGGAGCGATAGGCGGGCATGAATTTTCCTTGGCTGGCTGGCTGCGCTCGATGGGAGCGCGGCGGCGCTGAATTCGGACCGCAGGCGTTATAGACGCCGACGCCTGGTCTGGCCACAATTTTGCAATGCGCCAGATTTTCCCAAGAAAATTTGATGACACTGTCGGATTGCGCGCCGCCCGGGCGTCCTTGGCAAACGGCAGGGCAAAGAACACCACCGCCAAGCCGGGCCGTTTCACCGTGATAGCCAACTGCAACAGCCGAGGAGCAAGCAAATGCAAAAGATCACCCCCTGCCTGTGGTTCGACGACCAGGCCGAGGAGGCCATGAACTTCTACATGTCCATCTTCAAGAATTCGAAGGTGCTGAACGTAATGCGCTGGCCCGAGGGCAGCGGCGATAGTGAGGGCAAGGTTCTGGTGACCTATTTCGAGCTCGACGGCGTTCAGTTCCAGGCGCTCAACGGCGGGCCGCAATTCAAGTTCACCGAGGCAGTCTCGCTCTCCATCGACTGCAAGACGCAGGAGGAGGTCGACTATTTCTGGGACAGACTCATCGAAGGCGGTGGCGAGCCCAGCCAGTGCAGCTGGCTGAAGGACAAATTCGGCGTGTCCTGGCAGGTCGTGCCGGAGCAGTTGCCCAGGCTGCTGCTTGATCCCGACCAGGCCAAGGCCAACCGGGTGATGCAGGCGATGATGCAGATGACCAAGATCGACATCGCCAAGATCGAAGACGCAGCCAGGGGGTGAGCGAACGCGCGACCTTGCCTTCTCCCCCTGTGGGAGAAGGTGGATCGGCGCGCAGCGCCAAGACGGTTGAGGGGTGTTCCAGCGGAATGAGGCGTTGGCGTTCCCTGGAACACCCCTCATCCGTCGCCTTCGGCGACACCTTCTCCCACAGGGGGAGAAGGCAAAGGATCTCCTAAGCTGCCTTGTCGCGGACCTGGTAATCCTTGACCGCGGCGAAGCGGATCGCCTTCCAGCGTTCGGCCTCGTAGTTGAGCGAAAAGGCGTGCTGGGCCAGGAACACCGGGTCGTTGTCGAGGTCGCGGGCGATGTCGCCGCGATGCGCCTCGATGAAGCGATGCACTTCGGCCTTGTCGTCAGCCGATATCCAACGGCAGACGGAAAAGCGCGACATCTCGAAATCGACGGGCAGCGTGTATTCGAAGTTCAGCCGCTCTTTCAGCACGTCGAGCTGCAGCGCACCGACGACGCCGACGATTGCCGGTGAACCGTCCTCCGGCGAGAACAGTTGCACGACGCCTTCCTCGGCCATCTGGTGTAGCGCTTCCTTGAGCTTCTTGGCCTTCATCGCGTCGCCGAGGCGGACGCGGCGCAGGATTTCCGGCGCGAAATTCGGCACACCGCGGAACAGTATCTCCTCGCCCTCGGTCAGCGTATCGCCGATGCGCAGCGTGCCGTGATTGGGGATGCCGACGACGTCGCCGGCAAAAGCCTCGTCGGCGGTGACGCGGGTGCGGGCGAAGAAGAATTGCGGCGCCGACAGGCTCATCGGTTTTCCCGTACGCACCAGCTTGGCCTTCATGCCGCGCTCGAGCTTGCCCGAGCAGACACGGACGAAGGCGATGCGGTCGCGATGGTTAGGGTCCATGTTGGCTTGGATCTTGAAGACGAACGAGGTCATCTTGTCCTCGGTCGCCTCGACCTTACGCGTGTCGGCCTCCTGCGCGCGCGGCGGCGGCCCGTAGGCGCCAAGCGCTTCGATCAGGTCGCGCACGCCGTAATTGCGCAACGCCGAACCGAAATAGACCGGCGTCAGATGACCCTCGCGGAAGGAGTCGATGTCGAGCGGACGGCAGGCTTCGCGCGCCAGCTCCAGCTCCTCGATGAAGGCCTCGCGCTCGTTCTCCGGCAACAGGCCGGCGACGCGGTTGGAATCGGGACCGTTGACCGGCGTGCGCTCCTTCTCGGCATCGCCCTTGCGCACGGCGTTCAGCGCCAGATGATAGGTGCCAGAAAAGGTCTTGCCGCGGCCGATCGGCCAGGTGATCGGTGCGGTGTCCAGCGCCAGCTTCTGCTCGATCTCGTCGAGGATTTCGAACGGGTCGCGGCTTTCGCGGTCCATCTTGTTGACGAAGGTGATGATCGGGATGTCGCGCAGCCGGCACACCTCGAACAGTTTTAGCGTGCGCGGCTCGATGCCCTTGGCGGCGTCGATGACCATGACCGCCGCGTCGACCGCCGACAGCGTGCGATAGGTGTCGTCGGCGAAATCCTCGTGGCCGGGCGTGTCGAGCAGGTTGAAGACGTTGTCCTCATACTCGAAGGTCATTACGGAGGTGACGACGGAGATGCCGCGCTCGCGCTCGATCTTCATCCAGTCCGACCGGGTCTGGATGCGATCCTTCTTGGCCTTGACCTCGCCGGCAAGCTGGATGGCGCCGCCGAATAAAAGCAGCTTTTCGGTCAGCGTCGTCTTGCCGGCGTCCGGATGCGCGATGATCGCGAAAGTACGGCGGCGCGCCACCGCGTTCGTGATGTCTTCAGCCAATTTGTGGAATCCCATGTGGTGCGCGGGCTTTTAGCAGCGCTTTTGTAGCCTGTCGAATATTTTTGGGCGGATGGCTCTCACCCGGTCTTGAGATAGGGTTGCCGCACCGACATCAGAAGACCCGATTCGACAAAGGACCGTCCATGAGCGCAGCCAAGCAAGTCATCGTCGTCGGCGCCGGCATTATCGGCGCGTCCATCGCCTGGCATCTGGCGAAGGCCGGCGCGAACGTGACAATCGTTGCCGACAGCGGCGCCGGCGGCGTCGCCACGCCGAATTCCTTTGCCTGGATCAATGCAAGCTGGAGCAATCCAGAGCCGTATTTCCGGCTGCGTACCCGTTCGATGGCGGAATGGACGCGGCTGGCACAGGACCTGCCGGGCATTCCGCTCACATGGTGCGGCGGCCTGTGCTGGGACCTGCCGCCGGCCGAGTTGGAAGCCTATGCCGCCGAGCACTCCGGCTGGGGCTATGGCATCGAGCGCGTCGATCGTGCGAGAGCCGCACGCATCGAGGCCAACGTGACCGAGCTTCCCGATTTCGCGCTGCATGTGCCTGGGGAAGGTGTCGCCGAACCGGTCGCCGCCACGCAGGCGCTGCTGGCCGACGCCGAGCTGCGCGGCGCGCGGGTGATGACCGGCACGGCCGTGACAGCGTTGGTGCAGGCCAATGGCAGGGTTGCCGGCGTGGATACGTCAAGCGGACGCATTGCCGCCGACGAGGTGGTGATCGCGGCGGGCGCCGGCTCTCCGGCAATTGCGGCGACGGCCGGGTTAAAACTGCCGATCGAGACGCCGCCCGGCCTGATCGTCCACTCACGCCCCTACGAAAAGCTGCTCAACGGGCTGGTGATCGGCGACCGGCTGCACATGCGCCAGACGGCGGAAGGCCGCATCATCGCCGGCTCGGATTTCGGCGGCGCCGATCCGGGCATGGATGCCGAAGCCACCGCCCGCGAGCTGTTTGCGGCGATGAAGAGCATGTTGCGCGGCGCCGACGGGCTGGAACTGGATTTCCACACGGTCGGTTACCGGCCGACGCCGATCGACGGTTTTCCGATCATCGGGCGCGCTCAAGGCGTCAGCGGGCTCTACGTCGCGGTCATGCATTCCGGTATCACTCTGGCGCCAGCCGTCGGCCTGTTCGCCGCCCGGGAAATCCTCGACGGCGAGCGCGATCCGCTGCTCGAACCTTATGACCTGGCGCGCTTCGCTCAATAGCCGGGCGGACGGCGAAAACCGCTGCTCAGCGGCGCTATTGCCCCGGCGATGCCGAGCAGCCGCGATTCGGACCAGCGTCTGCCGACCAGCTGCAGACCGATGGGCAGGCCGTCACGATCCTGCGCGTACGGCAGCGAAAGTGCGGGATGGCCGCTGTAGTTGAACACCGCGCCATAGGCCGGCAGCATCCAGTAGCTCTGCTCCCTGTCATCGACCTTGATCGGTATTCCTGGCTCGCAATGCGGAAAGGCCGTGGTCATGGCGACCGGGCACAGCAAGGCATCGCAGCCTTCGAAAAAACGCTCCCAGGCAAGGATTGACTGATCGCGGCGGCCGAGCGCCTCGAACCAGCGCGAGACCGGTGTCGGTTCTTCTGGCGGCTCTGGCTGCGCTGCCTCCAGCATCATGCCGATCAGCGCGCCGCCTTGCGTCAGGTCGTCATGCAAGTCGAGCGTCGGGAGTCTTGCTTCCTCGACGGCCGCGCCTGCAGACTGAAGCTCCCTTGCCAGGTTCTCGACAGCGGCCCTGATTTCGCTGGCCACCGGAAAACCCGGAAAGGCCGGCGCGAAAACGATGCGCAGGGTCTTGAGGTCAAGCTCCGGCATGCCCTCGACCGGCACCGGCGCAAGATCGGTGTCGCTGCCATCCGGTCCTGCAATGATCGCCAGGATCAGCGCCAGATCGTCCACGTCGCGCGCCAGCGGGCCGATGCAGGACATCAGCCGTACACTGCGCGGCGCACCATTGGGATCGGGGAAGGCGCCGGCTAAGGAGACGCGATGCTCTGACGGCTTGAGGCCGTAGACGCCGCAGAAGGCGGCCGGCAGCCGGATCGAATCCTGCATGTCGGTGCCGACCTCGAACGACGTCATCCCGGCGCAGAGCGCTGCGGCAGCGCCACCGCTGGAACCGCCCGCGGTGCGCGAGAGGTCCCACGGATTATTGGTGCGACCGAACAGCCGATTGTTCGACTGCCAGTCGCCCAGCATCGTTGCGACATTTGTCTTGCCGACCAGCACGCCGCCGGCCGCCTTCAACCTGAGAACGACTGGGCTGTCTTCTCTCGCCACATAGTCGGCAAAGGGCGGAAAGCCTACCGTGGTCTTCATGCCCGATGTTTGGTGCATATCTTTCAGTGTGAACGGCACGCCGTGCAACGGCCCGAGAGCCTCGCCGCGCGCCTGCGCTTCGTCGGCTTTCTCGGCGCGTTGCCGCGCCCCTTCCCTGTCGAGCGTGACGACCGCGTTGACCGCCTCATTGTGCCTGTCGACCTGCGCCAGATGCGCGTCCAGCGCCTCCACAGCGGAAGTCTTGCGGTCGCGAATGGCGGCAGCCAATTCTGTGGTGGAGGAAAAGACGAGGTCCATGACCAATGCTCCCGGCTAGCTGGCAGCGCTCGTCTTACCAAATGGCGGATTGCGGCGCGGCTTCAAGCCAAGTTCAGCATTCGAGGGCCGGCATCGCTTGATCGGGATTGCGCAGAGCTTAGCCGACGAGCGCCAGCTTCACCGCGACCCGAGAGAGGGGCGAATGCTCATGCCGAGGCAGACCGCTTCGCCTAGACAGGCCGCCGGCCCGCACTTCGCCTCTAACGTCCCCTGTTGTGCGTCCGCTCGTAAAGCTCGCGGATGATCCGGCTTGCCGTAGAATCGAACAAGAACGGCAGGAAGGCGTGAATGAGCGCGGCGAATGCCGCCATGAACAACCGCGACGAGAACCACGCGGCGAAAGCCATGTGGCCGAAATAGGTTTCGCCCACCGATGCCGGGTGAGAGGTGAAAAGTCTTGCGAGCCGTGCGGTCATGCTGGTCCCCTTTTCAGCGCGTGAAGTCCCGATCTTTCGCATCTTGACATGCCTCGCCGGTTCATCGGTCCCAAATCATCCTTGTGTTTGGCCAATTATTGGGACAAAAATCCCACATGCCGCTGGAAATCGATGAAATCGACCGAAGATTGCTGGGTGAACTGCAACGTGACGGCACGCTGTCGGTCGACCAATTGTCGGAAAGGGTGTCGCTGTCGCGCAACGCCTGCTGGCGCCGGGTCAAGCGGCTGGAAGAAGACGGCGTCATCACTGGCCGGGTGGCGCTGGTCGATGCGGACAAGCTTGGCCTTGGCCTCTCGGTGTTCATCCTGGTCCGGACCTCCAATCACGATCCGGACTGGCTGCAAAAATTCCGGGCGGCAGTAACCGGTTTTCCCGAGATCACCGGCGTCTACCGCATGTCCGGCGATCTTGATTATGTGCTGCGTGCCCGCGTCGCCGACGTGAAGGCCTATGACCGGCTCTATCAGCGGCTGATCGCCAAGGTGGCGCTGTCGGACGTTTCGGCCTCCTTCGTCATGGAGGAGATCAAGGAGACGACGATCGTTCCCGTAGAACTGCGCTGAAGCGGAACTGCGCTGAAAGAAAGCCGTTGATAGCATTGCCGCCGAGTTGACCGAATCGGCGTTGATAGCGATAGGATCCGCCTCATGCGCGCAGCCATCTACACTTCCTCCGTCATCGGTCCGGCCGTCGGCTTCGTCAGACTGCCGCATGGCGAAGGCCTGCCGCTTCCCGCCTATGAAAGCGCGGGCGCCGCCGGCATGGATCTGCGCGCCGCGGTGCCGGACGACCGGCCGCTGCTGATCCTGCCGGGAAAACGCGCGCTGGTGCCGACCGGGCTGATCCTGGAGATCCCGGAGGGCGTGGAAGGCCAAGTCCGGCCGCGCTCGGGCCTTGCCTTCAAGCATGGGCTCACTTGCCTCAACACGCCAGGCACCATCGACAGCGACTATCGCGGCGAGATCAAGGTGCTGCTGATCAACCTCGGCGACGAGGATTTTGCAGTGACGCGCGGCATGCGGATCGCCCAGATCGTCTTCGCCCTGGTGACGCAGGCGACCGTCGAGGAGCGGACATTGGCCGGCGGCACGACGCGCGGCTCCGGCGGGTTCGGATCGACCGGCACGGCCTGATGAGAATACCCAAACTCGTCATCTTCGATTGCGACGGGGTTCTGGTCGACACCGAGAACCTGGCCAATCGGCGCCTCGCCGAATGGCTAACCGCAGCCGGCTACCCGGCAAGCTTCGAACATTGCCGCAAGAATTTCTCCGGCCGCTCCATGGTCTCGGTGCAGAAGGAGGTCGAGGCGACCGGCGTCAGCCTCGGCGCCGATTTCGTCGAACGCTGGAACGCCGGCCTGCCGGACCTGTTCGCGCATGGCGTCGAAGCCGTCCCCTATGTCAGGGAGTTCATCGAAGCCGTGCACGCGGCCGGAATCGCAACGTGCGTCGCTTCATCGGCGCGGGTGTCGAAAATGCACATCACGCTCGGCCAGACAGGTCTGCTGCCGCTGTTCGAGCATGCGCTGTTCAGCTCGACCATGGTCTCGCGCGGCAAGCCGTTTCCCGACCTGTTCCTGCATGCCGCAAGCACGATGGGCTTCGCCCCTGCCGACTGCATCGTCATCGAGGACAGCGTCGCCGGGACATTAGCCGGCATTGCCGCCGGCATGCGCGTTTATTCCTACCACGGCGACCCGCATACCGATCGCGACGGCCTGACTGAGGCCGGCGGCATCCTGTTCGACGACATGCGCGAACTGGCCGGGCTGGTGCCGATTCACTGATCTAGTGTTCAGACTTCTTATCCGGCTGTACGCCTCAGTCGTTCGTGCTAGCTTGCGAACGCTCGACAGTGGGAGGCGCCAGCGTATGAATTCCATCCTGCTTCGCATCGTCGTCGCCTGTTTGCTGCTGCCGTGCCTGTGGATGACGGCCGGCGCGCAAGCCGTCAGCTTCCCGGACCTTGGCAGCGCCGTTCCTGGCCACGAGGGCACGACCTATCTCGATCTCGCCAGGATGGTCATTCCCGACCTGGCGGGGGACAAGGAAGGCTTCTATCGGGGTTCCATGCCGGTCGAGATGCGCCATATCGAGGGCCCGGATAGCGGTGGCTCGCCGCCCGAAACGTCGGGCCTTTCCAATGCCGGCGTGCTCGCCGTCAAGGCCGGCGGCAAGGATCGGCTGGCCATGCTGTTCGACCTCGGCAGCTCGTCGGACAGCGCCGAGGGGTTCGCGGTGCTGGCGCTTTACGATCTTGCCGGCAAGCCGAGACTGCTCGACGCTGTCAATGTCGCCGTCGACCGGAGCACCTCTTTCCGCGATCCGGGCAAGCTGCCGGTTGGACCCGGCGACGACGCCATCATCACCCTGAGCACGCATTTCAATTCGAGCCAGGGCTATGTCAGCACGCCCCTGCTTCTGGTCCGCGACGACAGGTTCGAGCTGATCGATACGATCCAAACATTCGACGAGTCGCTGTGCGCCTATAAGCGCACGCAGGAGCTGGCCTTTCGGACCTTTGCGGACGGCCAGCCCTATGCGGCCATCAAGGCGACGGTGACCGATGCCACAGTGCCGAATGGCGAAAGCTGCGATGATCCGGCGCCCGAAGCTTCCTCGCAAAACATCTCCGTCACCTACCATTGGGACGGGGCTGGATACGTCAAGAATTCCGACGCACTGGACAAATTGGCAGGAGAGAACGCCAGTCGCTTCTGAACCAACCGCATTCGTTTGCCCGGCAGGCAGTGGCGGGATAAAATGCGCTTCGCACTCTGGGAGCATCCATGGACAAGGGAAAAATCTTTCGCGACCTGCATAGCTCGATTTTCGTCATGCCCAACCCCTGGGACATCGGCACGACGAAATTGCTGGCCTCCTTCGGTTTCAAGGCGCTGGCGACGACCAGCGCCGGCTTTGCCTTTTCGCGCGGCCTGCCCGACGGCGCGGTGACCTTCGAGGCGATGATCCATCACTGCCGCGAGGTGACGGCGGCGACCGGCCTGCCGGTCTCGGCCGATCTCGAGAAGGGCAAGGGCGACAGCGCGACAAGTGCCGCGGAGACTGTCTTCGCGGCCGAGGCGGCGGGCCTCGCCGGCTGCTCGATCGAGGACCACACCGGCGAGCCCGACAAGCCGATCTACGATTTTTCGCATGCCGTCGAGCGCGTCGCCGCTGCAGCGGAGGCGGCACGGGCGCTGAAACACGATTTCGTCTTCACCGCGCGGGCCGAGAATTTTCTGTGGGGCAGGCCCGACATCGACGACACGATCAGGCGGCTGCAGGCCTTCGAGAAGGCCGGCGCCGACGTGCTCTATGCGCCGGGCATCGGCGACATCGAGACGGTGCAGACCGTCTGCTCGGCGCTGACCAAGCCGGTCAACGTCATGGTGAGGCCCGGCTTCACCATTGCCGATCTTGCCCTGGCAGGGGTCAAGCGCATTTCGCTCGGGCCGTGGCTGACCAATTTCGCCTTCGGCATGCTGGAAACGGCGGCGCGCGAGATCCAGCAGGACGGCACTTTCGGCTTCACCCGCGCCGCCATGCCATTCGGCAAGCTGCAGGCGTTGTTTGCCGAACCCAATACATGACGCTCACCGTCGTCGACATGCACACCGGCGGCGAGCCGCTGCGGATCGTCACCGGCGGTTATCCCAAGATCCCCGCGGGCACTATCCTGGAAAAGCGCGCCTATGTGCGCGATCACCTCGATCATCTCAGGAAGATCCTGATGTTCGAGCCGCGCGGCCATTACGACATGTACGGGGCGCTGCTGGTGGAACCCGACCTGCCCGGCGCCGACCTCGCCGTGCTGTTCATGCACAATGAAGGCTATTCGACCATGTGCGGCCACGCCATTGTCGCGCTCGGCCGTTATGCCGTCGACGAGGGGTTGGTGGCGCGGCAGGAGCCGGTGACGACGGTCAACATCGAAGCGCCGTGCGGGCTGGTCATCGCCTCGGTCGAGGTGCAAGACGGCAAGGCCGGTGCGGTGTCGTTCGAAAGCGTGGCGGCGTTTCTGTTCGCCCGCGACCAGGAGATCGAATTGCCGGGCTTCGGTGCGATCGGCTTCGACATCGCCTATGGCGGCGCCTTCTATGCGCTCGCCGATTGCCGCCAGTTCGGGCTGGAGTTCGGCAAGAACCGCGTGCGCGATTTCGTCGATGCGGCGACGGCGTTGACGGAGAAACTGAAGGCCGAGTTCCCGCTGTCGCATCCCGACCATGCCGACCTTGCCTTTCTCTACGGCACCATCCTGACCGACGGACAGGACGTATTTTCCGATGCCCCGACCAAGAACATCTGCGTCTTTGCCGAGGCCGAGGTCGACCGTTCGCCAACCGGCTCGGGCGTCACCGCGCGGCTGGCGGCAATGCATGCCAAGGGCGAAATCGCCGGCCAGACGCGGCTGTTCGAGAGTATTGCAGGCTCGCGCTTTTCCGGCAGCGTGGCGAGGACCGCGAAAGCCGGGCCGCATGACGCCATCATCGCCCGCGTCGGCGGCCGCGCCTACTACTCCGGCCGGGCCGAATTCATCGTCGAGTCCGACGACGAGTTGGGGCGCGGCTTTCTTTTACGCTAGCGCCGGGGTGTGCTGAGATTCAGGTCAGGCCGCGCTGAGAATGGTGGGCTCCGAGAACCGGAACGCAGCGTACTTTTGGGTACGTGAGTACCGGAAGCGCAGGAAACCGCCATTCGCAAGCCGGCATCACCTGAATATCAGCGCATCCTAAGCCGCTTCCCGCGCTTAGACCGCCTTGTGCAGATGCACCATCATGGCGGCGGCAAACAGCGGTGTCAGAAGGTTGAGCAGCGGCACGGCGAGGAAGGCAGCGACAACCAGCCCGGCGAGAAACACCGTGACAGCATGTTTTTTGCGCAACGCGCGGGCCTCGGCCTCCGGGCGAAAGCGCATGGCGGCGAATTCGAAAAACTCACGCCCCAGCAGATAGCCGTTGACGACGAAGAAGGCGGCGATGTTGATGCCCGGCACCAGCAGAAGCAGCAAGGCCACGATGTTGCCGAGTATGACGACGCCGAAGAAGCGGAAAGCCAGCACCATCGAGCGCAGCGCCGGCGTGGCGCGACCAGGCGGTTCATCGGGATAATCGCTGCGCTCGACCACTTCGGCGACGTCGTCCAGGAACAGGCCGGCGATGATTGCCGTCACCGGCGCGATGAGCAGCGCCAGACCCAGCGCAAGACCGATCCCGGCGACGATGACGCCTAGCGATCCGGCCCATGACGGCAGGCCGGGCAACCATGCGTCGATCCACGGCCAGGCCAGCCATTCGAACAGGCCCTCAATCGCGAACCACAGCGCCGCGAGCGCCAGCAAGGTCAGGCCGAGCGTCTTCACGAACACCGAGCGGAATTCGGGCGAGAACAGCTGGCTGGCGGCGGCGCGGGCGGCGCTAGGGATCACGGCGTTTCCAATTCCATGTTGAACAGGGCTCAAACGGGCCCATGGCAAGACATCTGCGAGATAGGCGGAGACACGACAAGTCACAAGCGCCACCACATCCGGCGTCACGCGATTTCGACCCGATTTATAAATTCACGACCTAGGCAAAGCCGCATCAAATCGCTAGACCCGCCCGCGGCCGGCGTGGCAGAAAGCCGGTGGTTCTTTCGCGGAGACATCATTGATGCCGAACTATGACGTGCTTTGTATCGGTAATGCCATCGTCGA
This sequence comes from Mesorhizobium mediterraneum, assembly GCF_002284565.1. Lineage (GTDB taxonomy): Bacteria > Pseudomonadota > Alphaproteobacteria > Rhizobiales > Rhizobiaceae > Mesorhizobium > Mesorhizobium mediterraneum. The sequence goes on from NZ_NPKI01000006.1 coordinate 73,552, forward strand.
CATCATCGCCCAGTGCGACGAGGCGTTCCTGGAGACGAACGGCATCATCAAGGGCGCGATGAACCTGATCGACACAAGGCGCGCCGAACTGCTCTACAGCCGCATGGGCCCGGCCATCGAAGCCTCCGGTGGCAGCGCCGGCAACACGGCGGCGGGCGTCGCCTCCTTCGGCGGTCGCGCCGCCTTCTTCGGCAAGGTCTCGAACGACCCGCTCGGCGAAATCTATGCCCATGACATCCATGCGCAGGGCGTTGCCTTCGATACCAAGCCACTCAACGGCGAGCCGCCGACGGCGCGCTCGATGATCTTCGTCACGCCCGACGGCGAGCGCTCGATGAACACCTATCTCGGCGCCTGCATCGAGCTCGGGCCTGAGGACGTCGAGGCCGACAAGGCTTCGGGTGCGGCAGTCACCTATTTCGAGGGTTATCTGTGGGACCCGCCGCGCGCCAAGGAAGCGATCCGGCAGACGGCGAAGCTCGCGCATGCCGCCGGCCGCGAAGTGTCGATGACGCTATCGGATTCGTTCTGCGTCGACCGCTACCGCGACGAGTTTCTGGATCTGATGCGCTCGGGCACCGTCGACATCGTCTTTGCCAACAGCCACGAGATCAAGGCGCTCTACCAGACCGCCTCGTTCGACGAGGCGCTGGCTCAAATCCGCAAGGACTGCAAGATAGCCGCGGTCACCCGCTCAGAAATGGGCTCGGTCATCGTGCGCGGCGACGAGACCGTCACCGTCGACGCGACAAAAATCCGGGAACTGGTCGACACCACCGGCGCCGGCGACCTCTATGCCGCCGGCTTCCTCTACGGCTACACGCAGGGGCGCAGCCTGAAGGAGTGCGGCGATCTCGGCTCGCTGGCGGCCGGACTGGTCATCCAGCAGCTCGGGCCAAGGCCGAGGCAGAATCTGCGCCACGAGGCTGAGCAAGCAGGGTTGATTTAGGGACGCTTTCTTCCTTCTCCCCTTGTGGGAGAAGGTGGATTGGCGCGCAGCGCCAAGACGGATGAGGGGTGTTGGACGGAGCGCCGTCGGCGCCAAGCTGGAACACCCCTCATCCGACCGAGCTGTGCTCGGCCACCTTCTCCACAAGGGGAGAAGGGGAATGCGCGCGACGGCTAGACGCCGAATTCGCCGACAACGTCGCCATTGGTCGCGCTGCGCGGTCGAACCGCAACAATTGAAACACTTCAGTCGAGTTTCGGCATTCATCCGAAACAACCGGGAGCGAAAAACCGCGCCATGGAGCGAACCCGTCGGGACGGCTCCGCGGTCGAGGCCGCTAACCAACTGAAGGATCAGGAAGATGTTTACTCCCGTAACAGTCGACGCTTTCAGCGGCGTCGATCCCGGCGCGTTGACACCGACGCAGCACGAAAAGCTCCACACCGGCGCGATGGCTCGCGCGTGTCAGGAAAGATCGGCCGTGCCCGCCAAAGGCATGGCGCGCCTGACATCGATGTTTAGGATCGAAGGTCGTCTCGCCGGCATCGTCCTGCTGCTGGCGACGATCATCGGAGCCATGGCCGTCACCAACGGCGCCCGCGCCGAAGATGGCAAGTTCAAGATAAAGCAAGGTATTTCACAGGCCGTGAAGCAGAACTCGGCGTCGCCGCATATGCGCCTCGCCCGCGAGCAGTCGCGCCCCAGGATAAATGCGAAAATCAACTGCGCCGTGATTGGCTGCAAAGCCAAGCCGCCGATCCTGAAGCATAGGCCCAAGCTGCATTGCAAGGTGTTCGGATGCAAACCCGGCAAGGACCATGACGGCCACCACGGCAATCACCATGGCCACCACAAGCATGGCTCCTGGGCGTGGGGCGGCGTGACGATCGTCGCTTCCGACCATGGTGGCTGCGGCTATGAATTCTGGAAATGGAAGACGACCGGCTGGCGCTACTGGCGGCATGCCTATCAGAGCTGCCGCGGCTGGAGATGAGCCGTCCCATCGCTGGCGAAGTGTCTGGCCTTCCCCGCATGGGGGGGGGCTTTTTTCGCCTGCTGTGGGCAGAGCGGGACTCCGATCTCCTCACGCTCCCGCCGTATAGGCCGCAATCGCCGCCATGTTGACGATGTCACTATCCTTGGCGTTGAGCGAGACGATTTGAACCGGCTTGTTGAGGCCGACCAGCAGCGGGCCGATGACGGTCGAGCCGCCGAGCTCCTGCAGCATCTTGGTCGAGATCGAGGCCGAGTGGAAGGCCGGCATGATCAGCACATTGGCTGGGCCGGTCAACCGGATGAACGGGTATTGCGCCATGGCGCGCGCATTGAGCGCCACGTCGGCGGCCATCTCGCCGTCATACTCGAAATCCACGCGCCGCTTGTCGAGGATGCGCACCGCTTCCTGGACGCGCTCGGAGCGCTCGCCCTGCGGGTGGCCGAAGGTGGAATAGGCGAGCATGGCGAGCCTTGGTTCGTAACCCATGCGGCGGGCAAAGCCGGCGGCTTCCTCGGCGATGTCGGCGATCTGCTCGGCATTCGGCATGTCGTGCACGGCGGTGTCGGCGACGATCACGGTTCGGCCCCGCGCCAGCACGATCGAGGCGCCGATGACGCGGTGGCCGGGCTTGGCGTCGATGACGCGGCGGATGTCGTCGAGTGCGGTCGAATAGTTGCGGGTGACGCCGGTGACGATGCCGTCGGCGTCGCCCAATGCCACCATGCAGGCAGCGAAATGGTTGCGGTCGTTGTTGATCAGGCGCTGGCAATCGCGAAACAGGAAGCCCTTGCGCTGCATGCGCTCGTACAGATAGTCGGTGTAGACGCCGTTGCGGCGCGACAGCCGGGCATTGATGATCTCGATGCCTTGTCTGTCGAGCTCGATGCCGGCGTTCCTGGCATTCTCCTTGATGATATCGTCGCGGCCGAGCAGGATGGCGGTGCCGAGCCGCTGATTCACATAGGAGACGGCGGCGCGCATGACCTGCTCCTCCTCGCCCTCGGCGAAGACGATGCGCTTGGGCTGGCGGCGCACGCGGTCGTAGATGCGCTGCAGGGTCGAGGCGATCGGGTCGCGGCGGGCGGAAAGCTCCTGGGCGTAGCGGTCGAGATCGAGGATCGGCTTGCGGGCGACACCGCTATCCATCGCGGCCTTGGCGACGGCGATCGGAATGGCCGAGATCAGCCGCGGGTCGAACGGCACCGGAATGATGTAGTTGGGGCCGAATTTCGGCCGGTTGCCCTGGTAGGCGGCAGCGACGTCGTCGGGCACGTCCTGGCGCGCCAGTTCGGCGAGCGCACGTGCCGCGGCGATCTTCATGTCGTCGTTGATGGTGGTGGCCCGCACATCGAGCGCGCCACGGAAGATGTAGGGGAAGCCAAGCACATTGTTGACCTGGTTCGGATAGTCGGAACGCCCCGTCGCCATGATCGCATCGGTGCGGATCTCGGCCACTTCCTCGGGCGTGATCTCCGGATCGGGATTGGCCATGGCGAAGATGATCGGGTTCTTGGCCATCGACTGCACCATCCTGGTGGTCAGCGCGCCCTTGGCGGAGAGGCCGAGGAACACGTCGGCGCCGTCCAGCGCCTCGGCAAGCGAGCGCGCGTCGGTCTTGACGGCATGCGCCGACTTCCACTGGTTCATGCCTTCGGTGCGGCCCTGGAAGACGACGCCCTTGGTGTCGCACAGGATGATGTTTTCAGGCGTAAAGCCCATCGCCTTCATCAGCTCGATGCAGGCGATGCCGGCCGCACCCGCCCCGTTGCAGACCATTTTCGTGGTCTGCATGTCGCGGCCGGTGACTTTGAGCGCATTGATCAGGCCGGCGGCCGAGATGATGGCGGTGCCATGCTGGTCGTCATGGAAGACCGGTATGTCCATCAATTCGCGCAGCCGTTGCTCGATGATGAAGCATTCCGGCGCCTTGATGTCCTCAAGGTTGATGCCGCCGAAGGAGGGCCCAAGGAAACGCACGCAGTTGATGAACTCGTCGGCATCCTCGGTGTCGACTTCGAGATCGATGGAATCGACATCGGCGAAGCGCTTGAACAGAACCGCCTTGCCTTCCATCACCGGCTTCGAGGCCAGCGCGCCGAGGTTGCCGAGGCCGAGAATGGCGGTGCCGTTGGAGATGACAGCGACCATGTTGCCGCGCGCCGTATAGTCGAAGGCGCGGCTGGGGTCCTCGGCGATGGCGAGGACGGGAACCGCGACGCCCGGCGAATAGGCGAGGCTGAGGTCGCGCTGGGTGGCCATCGGCTTGGTGGCGACGATCTCCAGCTTGCCGGGGCGGCCCATGGCGTGGAATTCCAGCGCCTCCTGCGCGCTGACGGAAGGGCCGTTGCTTTCGGTTTTCCTGGCCATGATGCTTTCGATTTCCTCGCCCGTGCGGCACCTCGTTGAGACGGGTGCAATGCTTTCTTTTGTGGAACGTTCGGGATTAAGGCTACACTTCGCCGCTGTAAACCGCCAAGCAGATGGCTTGGGAAATTTTGGAAGCAGCTTCTTGAACGACGAAACGCCCATTCGCAGCGACAGCGCTACGCCGGCCTTTGCGCCGGCGACGCCGATGATGGAGCAGTATATCGAGATCAAGGCCGCGAATCCGGACTCGCTGCTGTTCTACCGCATGGGCGATTTCTACGAGCTGTTCTTCGACGACGCCGAAAAGGCGAGCCGGGCGCTCGGCATCGTCTTGACCAAACGCGGCAAGCACCAGGGGCTCGACATCCCGATGTGCGGCGTGCCGGTGCATGCCGCCGACGATTACCTGCAGAAGCTGATCGGACAAGGGTTCCGCGTCGCCGTCTGCGAGCAGATCGAGGATCCGGCCGAGGCGAAGAAGCGCGGCGGCAAGTCGGTGGTGCGCCGCGACGTGGTGCGGCTGGTGACGCCCGGCACCATCACCGAGGACAAATTGCTGGCGCCGTCGGAATCGAGTTTCCTGATGGCGCTTAGCCGGGTGAAGGGCGGGGCCGAACAACACTCCTTTGCATTGGCCTGGATCGATATCTCGACCGGCGCCTTCCGTGTCGCCGAGACCACCGCCGACCGGCTGCTCGCCGATGTCTTTCGCGTCGACCCCCGCGAGCTGATCGTCGCCGAGCCGGTGTTTTACGATCCCGAGTTGAAGCCGGTGTTCGATGTGCTCGGCCGGATCGCCAATCCGCAGCCGCCGAGCCTGTTCGATTCGGCGTCGGCCGCCGGCCGCATCGCCCGTTTCTTCGAGGTGGCGACGCCGGACAGTTTCGGCACGTTTTCCCGCGCCGAGCTGTCGGCGATCTCAGGCGTCATCGCCTATGTCGAAAAGACGCAGAAGGCCGAGCGGCCGCCGCTGTCGCGGCCCGAGCGCGAGGAGCAGGGCTCGACGCTGTTCATCGATCCGGCGACACGCGCCAATCTGGAACTGCTGCGCACCCTGTCCGGCAGCCGCGAGGGCTCGCTGTTCAAGGCGATCGACCGCACGGTGACCGGTGGTGGGGCACGGCTGCTCGCCGACCGGCTGATGGCGCCGCTGACCGACCCGGCGGCGATCGGCGCGAGGCTGGACTCGGTGTCGTTCTTCCGCTCCGAGACGCGGCTCTGCCAAGCGGTGCGGACGAGCATGAAGAGCGTCGCCGACATGCCGCGCGCGCTGTCCAGGCTGGCGCTCAACCGTGGCGGCCCGCGCGATCTCGGCGCGCTGCGTGCGGGGTTCGAGGCAGCCGGTGCTATCGCCGAACTGTTTGGGGCGACTACCCTTCCACAAGAACTGGCGGCGGCGCTGGCGGCGATCGAGGCGCTGCCACGCCCGCTGGTCGAGCATCTGACGCAGGCGCTCGGCGACGAGCTGCCGCTGCTGAAGCGCGACGGCGGCTTCGTCCGTTCCAGCTACCACGTTGAGCTCGACGAGATGCGGGCATTGCGCGACGAATCACGCAAGGTCATTGCCGGGCTGGAGCGCTCGCTGATCGACGAAACCGGCATCCGCTCGCTAAAGATCCGGCACAACAATGTGCTTGGCTACTACATCGAAGTCACCGCCAACCACCATGCGATAATGACGAGCAGCGATGGGGCGAAGGCGCGCTTCATCCATCGCCAGACCATGGCCAATGCCATGCGCTTCACCACGACGGAACTGGCCGAGCTGGAATCGAAGATCGCCAATGCCGCCGACCGGGCACTGGCGATCGAGCTTGCCGCCTTCGAAACGCTGACGGCGGAAGCGGTCGGCCAGGCGGACAAGATCCGTGCCGGGGCCGAAGCGCTTGCCGTGTTCGACGTGTCGGCAGCCCTCGCCCTGCTGTCCGAAAGCGAGGCCTGGTGCCGGCCGCTGGTGGACGCGAGCCTCGCCTTCGCGATTTCGGGCGGGCGGCATCCGGTGGTGGAACAGTCGCTGCGGCGTTCGGGCGAAGGACCGTTCGTCGCCAATGATTGCGATCTATCGCCGGAAGGTGATGCCAAGAACGGCGCGATCTGGCTGCTGACCGGCCCCAATATGGGCGGCAAATCGACCTTCCTCAGGCAGAACGCGCTGATCGCCATCCTCGCCCAGACCGGCTCCTTCGTGCCTGCGGCATCAGCTCATATCGGCGTCGTCGACCGGCTATTTTCGCGTGTCGGCGCCTCGGACGATCTGGCGCGCGGCCGCTCGACCTTCATGGTCGAGATGGTCGAGACGGCGGCGATCCTCAACCAGGCCGGCGAACGCGCGCTGGTGATCCTGGACGAGATCGGCCGCGGCACCGCGACCTTCGACGGCCTGTCGATCGCCTGGGCGGCGGTCGAATATCTGCACGAGAAGAATCGCTGCCGGGCGATCTTCGCCACCCATTTCCACGAGATGACGGCGCTGGCCAGCAAACTCGCTCGACTGCACAACGTCACCATGCGGGTCAAGGAATGGGAGGGCGACGTCGTCTTCCTGCACGAGGTCGGCAAGGGTGCTGCCGACCGCTCCTATGGCGTGCAGGTGGCGCGGCTGGCCGGCCTGCCGGAAGCCGTGGTCGGGCGGGCGAGGGAAGTGCTGCACCAGCTGGAAGCGGGCGAGGTTTCGGGCAAGGCAAACCGGCTGGTCGACGACCTGCCGCTGTTTTCGGTGGCGATGAGGCGAGAAGCGCAAAAGCCGGTGAAGGACGATGCGCTGGGTGTGGCGCTGGGCGCGATCAATCCTGACGAGATGACGCCGAGGGAGGCGCTTGAGGCGCTGTATCGGCTGAAGGGCATGGTGGGGAAGTAGTCAGGCTTCGTCCGATAGCGCTCTACGGCGCCCCCCTCTGTCCTGCCGGACATCTCCCCCACGAGTGGGGAGATTGGCAGCTTCGCAGACAGCACCTTTTCTCTAGCGTTGGAGATTGGCGAAATCGATGGTGATAGCCAATCTCCCCACCTGTGGGGGAGATGTCCGGCAGGACAGAGGGGGGCGCGAAGGAACGCGGCCTTAGTTTTATTTCCCCGCAACTCCTCAAATCATCTCCAGCCCGCGCTTGCGGGTCGGCGGCGGGAAGGCGCGGTCGATTTCTGCGAAATCTTCCGAGGTGAGCTCGATATCCAACGCAGCGACATTCTGTCGGACATGCTCTTGCCTGCTGGCCTTCGGAATGGCGATAACACCGTCCTGCGCCATCACCCAGGCAAGTGCAATTTGCGCCGCCGTGGCATTGTGCCGGGCAGCGATGGCTTCGAGCCTGGTGTTGCGCGCCAATACGCCCTGATCGACCGGCGAATAGGCCATCAGCGGAATGCCGCGCTGCCGGCTCCAGGGCGCTAGGTCGAATTCGGGACCGCGCTGGGTCAGATTGTAGAGGATCTGGTTGCTCTGGGCGCTGTCGCCGGCCGGCAGGCTGACCAGTTCCTCCATCTCATGGGTGTCGAAATTGCTGACGCCCCAGTGGCGGATCTTGCCGGCCTTTTTCAACGCGTCGAAGGCCTCGACCGTTTCCGTCAGCGGCACGCTGCCGGGCCAATGCAGCAGATAAAGATCGATGCGGTCGGTGCGTAGATGCCTGAGGCTTCTCTCGCACGCCGCCGGCACGCCGGCGCGCGAGGCGTTGGACGGCAGCACCTTGGAGACCAGAAAGATCTCGTCGCGGCGTCCGGCAATGGCATCAGCCACCACCTCCTCGGCACCGCCGCTGGCATACATTTCGGCGGTGTCGATCAGCGTCATGCCGAGATCGAGCCCAAGCTTCAGCGCGTTGACCTCATCGGCATGGCGGCTGAAATCCTCGCCCATTTTCCACGTGCCTTGACCAAGCACGGGAACGGCTTCGCCCGAGGGCAATGTGGTGGTTCTTATCGTTGATGGCATGGCGTGCTCCAGTCGAGGCCCGATGGCAGCACAGCCTTCGGGAGAAATCCAGATGAAAGTCCTTCCCTGGATTTCCTCCGGACTGCTTGACGCCTACTTCACAGGGTGGGCGGCGAGCCAATCCTGCATCTGCTTGATCTCGGCTTCCTGCGCCGCGATCACCGCTTCGGCCAGCTTGCGCATTTCCGGATCCTTGCCATTGGCAAGCTCGACCTTGGCCATGTCAATCGCGGCCTGGTGATGCGGGATCATGCTGCGGGCGAAATCGATATCGGCATTGCCGGAATGCTCGATCGCCATCATGGCGGTGTGCATCTTGTCCATCGCCGCCTTGTAGCCGTCGGTTGAGGGGCTTTGCGCGCTCATCGCCCCCATGTCGTGTTTCATCTCCTGGGCTTGCGACGGAATGCTTTCGAGGAAAACGGCAAGCAGCATTCCCGCCGCCATCAGCAGCAGCACGATCTTCTTGGCCAAGGTCATTCATGATCTCCTTTTTGAACGAATTCCTATCTGGGGATTTCGCTCAGAGTTTCAACGTCCTGAGCCGCAACGCGTTGGTGATGACCGAAACCGAGGACAGGCTCATCGCCGCCGCCGCAAGCATTGGCGACAACAGCGTACCGGTGAGCGGATAGAGCACGCCGGCGGCGACCGGCACACCAAGCACGTTGTAGAGGAAGGCGAAGAATAGATTCTGGCGGATGTTGCGGATCGTCGCCTGGGCGAGCGTGCGGGCCCGGACGATGCCGTTGAGATCGCCCTTGACCAGCGTGATCCCGGCGCTTTCGACCGCGACATCGGCGCCGGTTCCCATGGCGATGCCGACGTCGGCGGCGGCCAGCGCCGGCGCGTCGTTGACACCGTCGCCGGCCATGGCGACGCCAGCGCCCCTGGCGCGCAACTCCTCGACCAGCGCGCTCTTCTGTTCCGGCAGCAGCCCGGCACGAACCTCGTCGATGCCGAGTTTGCTGGCGATGGCTTTCGCCGTGCGTTCGTTGTCACCGGTCGCCATGATGATCCTCAGGCCGCGCTCGTGCAGCGCCTTGATCGCCTCTGATGTCGTCGCCTTGATCGGGTCGGCGACGGCGACAATGCCGGCCAGTTTGTTGCCGACGGCGACGAACATCGCAGTCTTGCCCTCGGTCTGCAGCGCCTCGGCGCTGGTCGAGACGGATGCGATATCGATGCCGAGATCGGCCATCATCGCAGCGTTGCCGAGCGCGACCTTCTTTCCCGACACCGTGCCGGAAACGCCCTTGCCGGTGACCGCCTCGAAACCGCCGGCGTCGGGGATCTCCACCCCACGCTCGCGGGCACCTTCGACGATTGCCTCGGCCAGCGGGTGCTCCGAGCCTTTTTCCAGGCCGGCGGCGAGTGCGAGGAGATCATCTTCCGTCACGCCTTCGGCAGCGACGACGTCGGTCAATCTCGGCCGGCCTTCGGTCAATGTGCCGGTCTTGTCGACGATCAGCGTGTCGACCGAAGCAAAGCGTTCGAGCGCCTCCGCGTCCTTGATCAGCACGCCGGCATGCGCGCCGCGCCCTGTGGCGGTCATGATCGACATCGGCGTGGCAAGACCGAGCGCGCAAGGACAGGCGATGATCAGCACCGAGACCGCCGAGACGATGGCAAAGATCAGGCTGGGTTGCGGCCCGAAGATCGCCCAGGCGATGAACGCAACGATCGCAACCACTACAACGGCCGGGACGAAATAGAAGGAAACGCGGTCGGCCAGACCCTGGATCGGCGCACGCGAACGCTGCGCCTTGGCGACGAGCTCGACGATCCGTGCCAGCGTGGTCTCAGCGCCGATCCTCTCGGCGCGCATGATCAGCGAACCGTTCTTGTTGAGCGTGCCGCCGGTGAGCGCGTCGCCTTCAGTCTTTTCGACCGGCAGAGGCTCGCCTGACAGCATCGATTCGTCGATGGAAGAGCGGCCGTCCAGCACGATGCCGTCGACCGGCACCGCATCGCCGGGGCGGATGCGCAGGCGATCGCCGACCTTGACCGTGTCGAGCGGCACGTCGTTTTCGAAACCGTCCTCGCCAATCAGCCGAGCGGTCTTCGGCGCGAGGTCGAGCAGCGCGCGGATCGCCGAACCGGTTTTTTCACGGGCGCGCAATTCCAGCACCTGGCCGAGAAAAACCAGCGCCACGATGACGGCGGCCGCCTCGAAATAGACCGGCACCGTGCCCTCATGACCGCGGAACTGGTGCGGAAATATATCCGGGAACAGCGTGGCGACGACGCTGTAGAGATAGGCGGCGCCAACGCCGAGCGAGATCAGCGTCCACATGTTGGGACTGCGGTTGAGAACCGAATCCCAGCCGCGATGGAAGAAGGGAAAGGCAGCCCACAAGACAACCGGGCTCGCAAGCGCCAATTCCACCCAGACCTTCGCCGAATCCTCGATGAAGGCGCTAAACGTCACGCCGAGCATCGGCGCCATGGCGAAGATCAGCAATGGCACGGACAACACGGCACTCACCCAGAAGCGCCTGGTGAAATCGACCAGTTCCGGGTTCGGCCCCTCATCGCCTGATGGTACACCCATCGGTTCCAGCGCCATGCCGCAGATCGGGCAGGCGCCTGGCTTGTCGCGGACGATTTCGGGATGCATCGGGCAGGTGTATTGCGTGCCTTTCGGCATCGCCTGAGGCTCTGGCTTGTCGCCAAGATACTTTGCCGGCTCCGCCTCGAATTTCACCTTGCAACCGGCCGAGCAAAAATAGAAGCCCTGGCCTTCATGGCGGGAAAAATGCTTCGCGGTGGCACGGTCGACATGCATGCCGCAGACCGGGTCGGTGGCCGTAAGGTACTTTTCCGGCTCGGCCGCAAATTTCGAACGGCAGCGCTCGCTGCAGAAATGATAGAGATGGCCGCCATGCTCGGCTGTCGGCTTGCCGACGGCCGGATCGACGGTCATGCCGCAGACCGGATCGCGAATGATGGCGTCGGCGACGGACGGAGCAGCTTTCGCCGAGCAGCAGCCGCTATGCGCGTGATGGTCGTTGTCGGAATGGGTCATGCGGGAAAGGCCTCTCTGTCTCGATCTTGAGACTGAGGTAGTGCTTCCAGTGACTGGAAGGTCAAGGGCCAATTTCAGCCTTTCGTGCCGTGGTGTATGCCGGGTGGGCCTGGGTCGGAAAAATCCCGCACCCAACCGCATCCATATGCTATGGACGCCACCACTCTTGGCTAACCGCATCGATCCCGTTCAAATGAAATGCCTGGTCATCAATCTCGATCGGTCCCGCGACAGGCTCGCCCATATGACGGCCGAGTTTGCCAGCCTCGGCGTTCAGTTCGAACGGGTTGCAGCGATCGACGCGCAGGATCGGCCGGACCTCGCCCGCATGCCGCTGCGTGTTAAGCGCAAGTCGTCGCTGCGCCTGGCCGACGCCGAGATCGCTTGTCTCCTCAGCCATAAAGCCTGCTGGGCAATCATCGCGGCCGGCGACGATGCCTACGGTGCCGTCTTCGAGGACGACATCGTCTTTTCCGCAAAAGCCGGCGCGTTGCTTGCCGACACCGGCTGGATTCCGGTCGATGCCGATATCGTCAAGCTGGAGACATTCTTCAAGAAAACCACGATCGCGCGCAAATACGTTTCTGCAGGCTGCGGCTTTTCCGTGTCCAGGCTTCACAGGATCCACATCGGGACAGCCGGCTACATAGTTTCGAGGCAGGCCGCGCACGACCTCATCGGTGCCACCGAGGATATCGGTATTCCGGTCGATCACGTCGTCTTCAATCCGCGCTTGGCAACATCGTCCAGCAAGACCATCTATCAGCTTGTTCCAGCGCTGTGCGTCCAGGACCAGTTCCTGGGCGACAAGGCGATCGGGCTGCCAAGCCTGCTCAAATCGGAGCGGAGCGACCAGTGGGCTGCAATCGGCATGGTCAAAAGACACAAGAAGACCGGAGCCAACAAGATCAGGACCGAGGTCAAGCGGATCGTTGAGCAGATTTTCGACATCTGCCGGCTGCGGCAGGAGACGATCATCCCGTTCGACTATCGCGGAGAGCGTGTCCGTCCGCCCCATACCCAGCGCCGTGAAAACGCGCTATAGACGCCGCCGAAACGGCGAGGCCGATCTGCGCACATGGCAAGAATCTCTCTAAAGCTCGATGAACTGATCGACGGCGAAGCCTTGCGCCGCGAGATGACCGCGCTGACTGCGGCCACGGCAGGCGACGGCTCCGGCAAAACTGCGCGCGCCGGTGTTCTCCAGCTTCTCAAGGGTAGGCTAGCAGCCGGCCGCACCGTTGCCGAACGCATGCTGATGGACGATGGCAGCGGCACCGCCTGCGCCGCCCGGCTGTCGCATCTCATGGACGAAATCATCCGCGCGCTCTACGATTTCGCCGCCACCCATGTCTATCGCGTCAAAAACCCGTCATCGGCCGAACGCATGGCCGTCGTCGCGGTCGGCGGCTATGGCCGCGGCACGCTGGCGCCGGGATCCGACATCGATCTCCTCTTCCTGCTGCCATACAAGCAGACGCCATGGGGCGAGCAGATCGTCGAATACATGCTCTACATGCTATGGGATCTGGGGCTGAAGGTCGGCCACGCCACCCGCAACATCGACGAATGCCTGCGGCAGTCGCGCACCGACATCACCATCCGCACCTCGATCCTGGAAGCGCGTTTCCTGTGGGGCGAGCGGAAGCTCTATGACGAGCTCTTGCAGCGTTTCGACCGCGAGGTGGTGCGCACGACCGGACCCGAATATGTGCAGGCCAAGCTTGCCGAACGCGACGAACGCCACGCCAAGGCCGGCGAAAGCCGCTATTTGGTCGAACCCAACGTCAAGGACGGCAAGGGCGGCCTGCGCGACCTGCAGACGTTGTTCTGGATCGGCAAATACTTCTACCGGGTGCGCACCGGCGAGGAGTTGGTCGAAAAGGGCGTCTTCACCGACGGCGAATACAGGGAATTCCAGAAGGCCGAGGATTTCCTGTGGGCGGTGCGCTGCCACATGCATTTCCTCACCGGCAAGGCCGAGGAACGGCTGCATTTCGACATCCAGCGCGAGATCGCCGAACGGCTGGGCTACACCACACATCCGGGCCTCTCGGCGGTCGAGCGCTTCATGAAGCACTACTTCCTCGTCGCCAAGGATGTCGGAGATCTCACCCGCATCTTCTGCGCTGCGCTCGAGGAGGAGCAGGCCAAGCATGTGCCGGGCTTCAACCGCATCTTCCTCACCTTCTCGCGCCGCAAGCGCAAGCTTGCCGGCACGTCTGATTTCATTATCGACAACCATCGCATCAACATCGCCGACGACCAGGTGTTCGAGCGCGACCCGGTCAATCTCTTGAGGCTGTTCTGGTTCGCCGACAAGCATGGGCTTGAATTCCACCCCGATGCGCTGAAGCTTTTGACCCGTTCGCTCGGCCTCGTCGGCAAGGCACTCAGGCGCGACGAGGAAGCCAACCGGCTGTTCCTCGACATATTGACGTCGGACCGCAATGCCGAACTCAATCTCAGGCGCATGAACGAGGCGGGACTGCTGGGAAAGCTGATCCCGGATTTCGGCAAGATCGTCGCCATGATGCAGTTCTCGATGTACCACCATTACACTGTGGACGAGCATTTGATCCGCTGCATCGGCGTGCTGGCCGAGATCGAGCGCGGCGACGGCGAAAAAACCCATCCGCTTTCCCACAAGCTGATGCCGGGGCTGAAGAAAAGCCGCGAGGCGCTCTATGTCGCGGTGCTTTTGCACGACATTGCCAAGGGGCGGCCGGAGGACCATTCCGAGGCGGGCGCCCGGATCGCGCGGCGCATCTGCCCGCATATGGGGCTATCGGCGGCCGACACCGAAACGGTCGCCTGGCTGGTCGAGAACCATCTCGTCATGTCGATGACGGCGCAGACCCGCGATCTCAACGACCGCAAGACGATCGAGGATTTCGCCGCGATCGTGCAGTCGGTCGAACGGCTGAAGCTGCTGCTCGTCCTCACCATCTGCGACATCAGAGGTGTCGGGCCGGGCGTTTGGAACGGCTGGAAGGGGCAGTTGCTGCGCACGCTCTACTACGAGACCGAATTGCTGTTGACCGGCGGGTTTTCGGAAGTGTCGCGTGCGATGCGCACCGCGGCTGCCCGCGAAAAGCTGGCCGAGGCGCTCGCCGATTGGCCGGAAAAGGCCCGCAAGCGCTATGTCGGCAAGCACTACGAGAATTATCTGCTGACGGTCGATCTCGCCGACCAGCTTCGCCACGCCGAATTCATCCGCGAGGCGGATGCGGCGGGCAAGAAGCTCGCCACCATGATCAAGACCCACCAGTTCGAGGCGGTGACCGAAATCACCGTGCTGGCGCAGGACCATCCCCGACTGCTTTCGGTCATTGCCGGCGCCTGTGTGGCGGCCGGCGGCAACATCGTCGATGCGCAGATCTTCACCACCTCCGATGGCCGCGCGCTGGACACGATCCTGATATCGAGGGAGTTCGACCGCGACGAAGACGAGCGCCGCCGCGCCGAACGCGTCGGCCGCCTGATCGAGGACGTGCTGTCGGGCAAGAGCTGGCTGCCGGAGATGATCGAAAAGCGGACCAAGCCGCGGCGCGGCGCCAAGGTGTTCCGCATCCAGCCGCGCGCCGAAATCCGCAACACGCTATCGAACCGGTTCTCGGTAATCGAGGTCGAGGGGCTGGATCGGCCGGGCCTGCTGTCCGAGATCACCGGGGCGTTGTCCGACCTGTCGCTTGACATCGCGTCGGCGCACATCACCACCTTCGGCGAAAAGGTCATCGACACCTTCTATGTCACAGACCTCACCGGCCAGAAGATCGACAGCCCGACGCGCACGACCGCCATTCACAACAGGCTGATCGCGGCCCTCGAAGGCACCGAGCGCGGCGGCAAGGCCAAGGCCGCCGCCGAGTGAACGCCGGCCTCGATTTTTCCCCATCACGCAGGCAATCTCCGCACAAATGAGCCTTGTCAAGAAATTCGCGACGGTCGCTTCCGGCACGCTGATGAGCCGCGCTCTCGGCTTCGCCCGCGAGATGCTGATGGCGGCCGCACTCGGCACCGGACCGATCGCCGACGCCTTCAACGCCGCGTTCCAGTTCCCCAACACCTTTCGCCGTCTGTTTGCCGAAGGCGCCTTCAACGCCGCCTTCGTGCCGCTCTTCGCCAAGGAGATCGAGACCCACGGCACCGACGGCGCCAAGCGCTTCTCCGAAGAGGTGTTCGGCGTGCTGTTCACGGCGCTGCTGGCGCTGACCATCGCCATGGAACTGGCGATGCCGCTGATCGTACGCTACCTGGTGGCGCCGGGCTTTGCCGACACGCCGGGAAAGTTCGAGATGACGGTCGGGCTTGCGACCGTCATGTTTCCCTACCTGATCTGCATGTCGCTCGGCGCCATGATGGCCGGCATGCTGAACTCGCTGCGCCGCTATTTCGCCGCCGCGGTGGCGCCGGTGTTCCTCAATATCATCCTGATCGGCGTGCTTGCCTATGCCTGGCACAAGGGATCGGACGCGCGCACCGTCGGCTTCGCGCTGGCCTGGGGCGTGCTGGCGGCGGGACTGGTGCAACTGGCGATCGTCTGGGTGGCGGTGCGCCATGCCGGCATCTCGATCGGCTTTCGCCGGCCAAAGATGACGCCCAACGTCAAGCGGCTGCTGATCCTGGCGCTGCCGGCGGCGATCACCGGCGGCATCACCCAGATCAACCAGCTGATCGGCACGGCGATCGCCTCGGCGCAGGACAGCGCGGTGTCATCGCTCGCCTATGCCGATCGCATCTACCAACTGCCGCTTGGCGTCGTCGGCATCGCCGTCGCCATCGTGCTCCTGCCCGAACTGTCGCGGGCGCTGAAGTCCGGCAATCTGATCGAGGCGGCCAATCTTCAGAACCGGTCGGTGGAGTTCACCTTGTTTCTGACCTTGCCGGCGGCGGCGGCCCTGCTGGTCATGTCGGAGCCGATCGTGGGGCTGGTCTACGAACGCGGCGCCTTTGCCGCCAACAACTCGACGCCGATCGTGGCGTCGATCCTGGCGATCTTCGGCCTGGGCTTGCCGGCCTTCGTGCTGATCAAGGCGTTCACCCCAGGCTATTTCGCCCGCGAGGACACGCGCACGCCGATGATCTTCGCCGCCATCTCGGTGGCGGTGAACGTCACCACCGCGCTGACGCTGTTTCCGTCGATGGGCGCGCCGGGCATCGCCGTCGCTTCGGCCGTCGCCGGCTGGGTCAATGCGCTGATGTTGCTCGGCGTGCTGATCCGGCGCGGCCATTGGGGCCGCGACGTGCCGCTCATGAGACGTATCCCACGGCTGGTGCTGTCGGCGGCGGTGATGGGGGCGGCGCTCTATTTTGCCGAGCACTGGTTTGCCGCCAGGCTTGCCTCGGGCTCGCCGCTGGTCATCAAGGCTACGACGCTTCTTGCGCTGGTAGCCGGCGGGGCGTTGCTTTATTTCGTCACCGCCTTCGCCACCGGCGGCGCCGACTTCGGCATGATCCGGCGCAATATCAGGCGAGGAGCGGCGAAGGCAACGCCTGTCCCAAAATCCGAACTGGACGAATAATCCGCAGACTCTGAGCGCGGCGCCGGTCTTGATCGGATCGCCGCCTTCGTCCATAAGCGCGCCGTCGAAAGACTTTCGCCGCGCGCGAAACGGCCCTCCACAAGCCATGAGGACATCATGACCGCCTTCAAACCGCTCGTCTTTTCCGGCGTCCAGCCGACCGGCAATCTGCACCTCGGCAACTATCTCGGCGCCATCAAGAAATTCGTCGCCCTGCAGGACACCTCCGATTGCATCTATTGCGTCGTCGACCTGCATTCGCTGACAGCGCAGCTCGTGCATGAGGACCTGGCGGATCAAACGCGTTCGATCACCGCGGCGTTTCTCGCCTCCGGCATCGACCCGAAAAAGCACATCGTCTTCAACCAGTCGCGGGTCATGCAGCACGCCGAGCTCGCCTGGATCTTCAACTGCGTGGCCCGCATCGGCTGGATGAACCGCATGACGCAGTTCAAGGACAAGGCCGGCAAGGACCGCGAGAACGCCTCGCTCGGGCTGCTTGCCTATCCGAGCCTGATGGCTGCCGACATCCTTGTCTACCGTGCCACCCATGTGCCGGTCGGCGATGACCAGAAGCAGCATCTGGAGCTGACACGCGACATCGCGCAAAAATTCAACAACGACTTTTCGGACCGCATCGCCGGCCTTGGCGTCGGCATAGAGATGAAGGTCGGCGAAGAGACGGTGAACGGCTATTTCCCGCTGACCGAGCCGATCATCGGCGGACCGGCGGCGCGCATCATGTCGCTGCGCGACGGCTCGAAGAAGATGTCGAAGTCGGATCCGTCGGACCTGTCGCGCATCAATCTGACCGACGATGCCGACACCATCTCGAAGAAAATCCGCAAGGCCAAGACCGACCCCGAGGCGTTGCCCGGGGAATTGGACGGCCTTGCCAGCCGGCCCGAAGCCGAAAACCTCGTCGGCATCTATGCGGGTCTCGCCGAGATATCGAAGGAGGCGGTGCTGAAAGAGTTCGGCGGCCAGCAGTTCTCGGTGTTCAAGCCGGCGTTGGCCGACCTTGCCGTGGAGAAGCTGGCGCCGGTCGCGGATGAAATGCGCCGCATTTCCGATGACCGCGCCTATGTCGACGCGGTGCTCAGGGATGGCGGCGAGCGCGCCGGACTATTGGCCGAGGCGACGATGAAGACCGTGCGCGACATCATCGGCCTGCTGCAAAGCTGATCTGCGCCTAACATCGCTACATCCGCCGGTCGCTTGCGGCCGGGCTGTGGCGGTGGCAGATTGCGAACCGAAACCGTCGAACAGGGTGAATATGGTCTCCAAACGCCTCAGCCGCGAAGCCGGCCATCGCCGTAAGTTCCTGGCGATCATCGACGATACGCCCGAATGCGAGCGGGCCGTCGTTTACGCCTCGAAGCGCGCGCAGAGCACCAACGGCGTGCTGGTGCTGCTCTATGTGATCGAGCCGGACGATTTCCAGCATTGGCTGGGTGTTGAGAAGATCATGCGCGAGGAAGCCACCGCCACCGCGCGCGCCGCTCTGGACAGCTATGCCAACAAGGTGCGCCAGAAGCTCGGCATCGAGCCGGAACTGGTGGTGCGCGAAGGCAAGCCGACGGAAGAGATCCACAAATTGATCGAAGAAGACCAGGATATCGCCATCCTCGTGCTGGCGGCCGGCGCCGGCAAAGAGGGGCCGGGGCCGCTGGTCGGCGCGGTCGCCGGCAAGGGCGCCGCCTTCCCCATCCCGGTGACGGTGGTGCCGCAGAACCTGTCTGACGAAGAAATCGACAGCCTGGCCTGAGGTGTGCTGATATTCAGGTGAGGTCGGCCTGCAAACGGCGGCTTCCTGCGCTTCCGGTGCTCACGTACCAAAAGTACGCTCCGCTCCGGTTCTCGGAAACCATCATTTTCGGCTCGCCCTGACCTGAATCTCAACACACCTCAAACCATGTTGCAGAGGACCGCAAAAACATTCTCCCAGCCAGCCGTTCCAGCGATGGCTTTCGCTTGAATGTCCCGCCGATAAGGCCTATTTAGAATTATTCCAAACTGTCTGCCCGAATGGGCACGGAGACGTCCATGTTCATCCAGACCGAATCGACGCCAAATCCGGCGACATTGAAATTCCTGCCCGGCAAGGAAGTGCTCGTCGAAGGCACCGCCGATTTCCGTGATGCCGACAGCGCCGCCTCAGCTTCGCCGCTGGCCGGCCGGCTGTTCGAGATCCCGGGCGTCACCGGCGTCTTTTTCGGCTATGACTTCGTCACCGTGACCAAGGACGGTCCCGACTGGCAGCATCTGAAGCCGGCGATCCTCGGCGCCATCATGGAACACTTCATGTCCGGCGCGCCTGTCATGGCCAAGGCCGGTCCCGCCGCAGAGACCAGCCAGACCGGCGAATTCTACGACAAGGCCGACGAGGAGCTGGTCATCACCATCAAGGAACTGCTCGACACGCGGGTGCGCCCGGCCGTCGCCCAGGACGGTGGCGACATCACCTTCCGCGGCTTCGAGAACGGCACCGTATTCCTGCACATGAAAGGCGCCTGCGCCGGCTGCCCGTCGTCGACGGCGACGCTCAAGCATGGCATCCAGAACCTGCTCCGGCATTTTGTGCCCGAGGTTCAGCAGGTCGAGCAGGTCTCTTAAGGACTCCATTCGCCTTCTCGCGACAACAAAAAACCGGGCCGAATTGCCCGGTTTTCTGTTTTGGGACGTCAGTTGTTGCCTAGACGGTCCGCGTATGAGTTCTAAAGAACGATAACCTTGGCGCCGACGGAGGTGCGGTCGTAAAGGTCGATGATGTCCTGGTTCATCAGGCGGATGCAGCCCGACGACATCGCTTTGCCGATCGAGTTCCATTCCGGGCTGCCATGCAGGCGGTAGCCCGAATCGCCGCCTCTGTTGAACAGATACAGCGCGCGCGCGCCGAGTGGGTTCGTCAATCCCGGCTCCATGCCGCCGGCAAACTTGGCGAGCTCCGGCTGGCGCTTGATCATCGCCGAAGGCGGCGTCCAGGTCGGCCATTCGCGCTTCACCGCGATACGGGCGGTGCCGCGCCATTCAAAACCCTCGCGGCCAACACCGATGCCGTAACGCATCGCCTCGCCGCCGCCCATGACGTAATAGAGAAACTTGTTCTGCGTATCGACGACGATGGTGCCCGGCTTTTCATCGGTGTCGTAGCTCACCACCTGCCGGCGGTACTTGAACGGCACCTTTTCGATCGGAATGCGCGGCAGTTGATAGCCCGCATCGGTCATCGGGCCATAGTTGCTGGTGAAGATCTGCGAGCCGATGGTGCTGCAACCAGCAATAGCCGTCGACAGCGCAAGTGCGGCGACGATTGCGAATGACTTCATGCGCATGAAAAGGTCCGATGCCCCGCCCGAAATAGAGCGGCTCGAGACGGCCGCTTTGTCACCATCATTCATGCTGGCATTTGCTTTGCTTGCCAAGCGCGCGATGCCTATATGCAGGGGCTTACGCGCCGGTAAGTGCGTAACTGTGGCTTTTCGGCAACGGCCTTCGCTAGATTGTGAAGGAAATTCAATGGGGCGGCTCGCCGGACGCCGAAGGTCGAGGAACTGTCATGAATGTCGGAGATGCCGCCCGCCGTTCCGGCCTACCGGCCAAGACCATCCGCTACTATGAGGAGATCGGCCTGATCCGTCCTGCGCGCGCCGGCAACGGCTACCGCGACTATTGCGGCGACGACATCCACCGGCTGACTTTTCTGCGCCGCTCCTGCCACGGCGACGACCGGCCGCACTGCCCGATCCTGGATGATATTGCCGGGGCTGCGCTGGCTGGAGATAAAATCGCTTCCGGGGCGGCATGAGCGACCAGCCTCCGGCACTCCGCGAGGCCGCGAACGGGCGGCCCTTACGACCCCGGCGGGCGATACCGGATCGACTTTGCCTTCCCAAGCGCTTGCATCGTCTCTTCGACGCTTAGGAGGACGGTGGTCTCATGCGAGCTGAGCGCCCCGCCCGCACCGATAGCCAGCATGACAGATGCCATCGAGACATTGTCTGGCGCCTCCCACAGATTCCAACCATCGTGCTCTCCGAAGGCGTACCAGAACCCGTGCAGCTTTCCGCCCACCGATTCGATGTAGGAACGGGCCGCCTCGCGGCGATCCTCAGGGTTTTCGATCAAGCGCGCCCAGGTTTCGGGCGTATAGCTGAATTTCGTAAGATACATCGGCATGGTTCGTCTCCTCCCAGAGCTGCGCCAACGAACCCAGTTAAGCGCCCCAATCGGAGAGAAGGCGAGTCGTTTCCGAGGCGTAGTACCGCTGGCTTAGTTGCGGGGCCGCTAATGGAGGTGCTTCACTGGCTCTCTTCAGGGAGTAAGGCCAATGGCAGCCTATCTTATTGCTGATGTAGACATAACCGATGCCGCCGTTTTCGAGGAATACCGCCGGGATGTACCAGCAACCGAAGCGCGCTATGGCGGACGGTACATCGCTCGTGGCGGAGCCACCAAAGTGCTGGAAGGCGATTGGGAACCTCATCGCCTGGTCATTGTCGAGTTCCCGGACATGGCTTCGCTCATGGCATGGTACGACTCTCCAGAATATAGCCGGCTCAAAGCTATCCGCGAACGCTGCGCAAGGACGAGGATCATTGCGCTGGAGGGCATGATGCCGGTCAGTTAAAGGCCCGGGCTGCCAACCAGATAATCGCCTGAAGAAAGGCGATTATATATTTGACAAACCCAGCGGGATGAGCGATAACGATTCCAAGGAGTTATCGCCATGTCCGTTTTGTCCCGCC
>NZ_NPKI01000044.1 GCF_002284565.1 Mesorhizobium mediterraneum
TTGGCTTGGCTTGGCTTGGCTTGGCTTGGCTTGGCTTGGCTTGGCTTGGCTTGGCTTGGCTTGGCAGGATATATGGCTTTGTCACCTTTAGTCGTTTGTGCATTTGTGCACTCGTTCGTTTGTACGTCAGTTCAAGCATGCTGCGTTTCCAAGAACTAACCGGATGGGATTGGAGTGCACCGGCGTTGGTGCACGGGTCTTTTATTGGTGTGGGTTTAGGCAAGCGGTCTGAACCGCGCCGGGTTTGCCGGAGGCCGTTTCGTTTGAGTCACGCTGCCATGGCCGGCTCTTCGAGCATGGCGTAGTAGCGTGCCTCGGCTTCCGCCGGCGGGATGTTGCCGATGGGCTCCAGCAGCCGGCGATTGTTGAACCAGTCGACCCACTCCAGGGTCGCGAACTCGACGGCCTCGAAGGAGCGCCACGGCCCGCGCCGATGGATCACTTCAGCCTTGTATAGGCCGTTGATCGTCTCGGCGAGCGCATTGTCGTAGGAATCGCCGACACTGCCAACCGACGGCTCGACGCCGACCTCGGCCAGGCGCTCGGTGTATTTGATCGACCCAATCTGCCTGTCATGATAGGGCGCGATATCGGGCCCAGGCTCCATCGTCAGCATGGTGAAGGCTTCGCCGACCTCCGGTGTGTCACGCCAGATTCCAGCAATGCAGAAGATCGGCTCGTCCTTCTTTGTGAAGAGCCACTTGTCTTTTCGCTTCTTCTTGGGATCTATCGAATCTGTGAACGCAGTTATGTGGACATGCAACACTTTTGGAACCGGCGCTGCAGTGAGGTCCGCCGTGCGGCCGTGCGGAGCCATTCAAAAGAGCGCAGCACGGCGGACCTTCGTTGTAAGCTGGACCAGATCTTGTGCATGCTCGTCCCGAGGACGAGCATCAAGAACGGCGGTGCGAATAGCGTCGACCTTCCCCGGTTGTATCCGCGACGTCAAAGCCGGTTGTTGATGAGCATCGAAACCACGAAGAATGCGCCAATGGAACTCGTCACGATGCCGATCGGCAGTTCCTGCGGCGGAAGCAGGGTTCGGGCGAAGAGGTCGCTGGCAAGAAGCAACACTGCTCCGAACACCGCACAGGCGACGACCAGGCGCAGATGCAACTGGCCTGCCACACGGCGGGCGAGGTGCGGAATCATCAGGCCAACGAAGCCGATGACGCCCGCCACCGCGACCAGAATGGCGGACGCGAATGCGGCTACCACGAAGGTGAGCATACGGAAGCGAGCCACCTGCACGCCGAGGCTCTCGGCCGTGTTCTCTCCGGCGAGGAAAGCATCGAGCTTGCGGTGGTTGCCTAGCGCGAAGACGACGACACCCGCGGCACCAAGTGATGCGAGCCCGATATTGTCCCAGCGGGCAAGGCCGAGTCCGCCCATGGTCCAGAACAGCACGGAATGCGCCGCGCGCTGGTCGCCGGAGAAGACCAGATAGTTGGTGAGCGCAGTGAACAGGAAGGAGACGGCGAGCCCGGCAAGGATCAGCCGCTCCGGCCCCTGGCCATGGATGCGGCTGACCAGCAGCAAGACGATGATGGCCGCAAGCATGCCGCCGGTGAAGGCGGCGATCGGCAGAGTCCAGGTGCCGAAGTGGTCACCGAACACGGTGATGACCGACACCGCGCCTGCCGCCCCCGACGACAGGCCGAACAGGAAGGGATCCGCGAGATCGTTGCGTGTGACGGTCTGGAGCAGCGCGCCGACCACGCCGAGGCCTGTCCCCACGCAGATCGCCAGCAGCGTCCGCGGCAGACGCAGGTCCACGACGATCTTTCCCACCGGGCCCGAGGGTGCTTCACCGCCGAGTCCTGTCGCATAGGCCAGCGAAGCTACTACGTCTCGCAGCGGGATGAGCGTCGAGCCCCAGGCGATCGACAGAAGCGCAAGAACGATCGCCGTCGCGACGCCTGTGCCGATCGCCATGCCATAGAATCTGGGCGTCACGCTCAGAAGGCTTCGGGATGCATCGCCTTGGCGATCTTGTCGATCGCTTCGATATTGGCTGGACCGGGCGTCAGCTCGGCATAGCGTAGTGCTACGAAGCGCTCGTTCTTCACCGCATCGGTCTCCTTCATCGCCGGATGCGCCTTCAGGAAATCGAGCAGTTTCTGGTAACCGGCATCGTCCTGATAATCGAGCAGGATCAGGAACTCTGGATTGCGGGTGGCAACCGTTTCCCAATCCGCGTTGCCCCAGCTCGTCTCCATGTCGGCCATGATGTTCTCGCCGCCCGCGGCCGAGATCATGGCAGTCGGGATGGCGAACTTGCCGGCGGTGAAAGGCTTGTCCTCGCCGGAATCGTAGAGGAACACCCGCGTGCCCTTGTTGTCTCCGACCTTGGCCGTGATGTCGGCAAGCCTCTCTTTCCAGCCGGCGACCAGTTTTCCTGCCTCGACTTCCTTGCCGAAGACTTTGCCGAGCTTTTCCACGTCGCCATAGAGCAGGTCCATCGACGAAGCCGGCCGGTTCTTGTCGAGATGGACGCAGCTTTCGGTCAGCACCAGTGTCTTGATACCGTGCGGGGAAAGCGTGTCGGGTGTCACATCGCCGCCCGGCTTCATACCGTAATACCAGCCGGCGAAGAAGAAGTCGGGCTCGACCGAAATCAGGT
The DNA here is from genome assembly GCF_002284565.1 of Mesorhizobium mediterraneum. Lineage (GTDB taxonomy): Bacteria > Pseudomonadota > Alphaproteobacteria > Rhizobiales > Rhizobiaceae > Mesorhizobium > Mesorhizobium mediterraneum. Next base: position 2,624 of record NZ_NPKI01000044.1, read on the forward strand.
TCTCCAGCGTCGGATATTTGGGAGCAAGCTCGGGGATCGAGCCCTGTTCGGCCGTGAACTCAGGCCCGACCTTGTACCAGCCCGTAATGCCGGTCAGGCCGACGATGGAGGGCTGCAGGCCGAGCGCAAAGGCCATTTCGGTCATGTTGAGGTCATGGATAACGGCGCGCTTCGGCGCAGCATCGAAAGTCAGCGGCGTGCCGCAACTGTCGACGGTCACCGGGAAGGCCCAGCCGGCGGAGGTGACAAGCGTAGCGGCAAGACAGATGAGAAGACGTTTCAAGTGCAAATCCTCCAGTGGATCAGGGGTAGACGGAAAGGCGGATGGGAATGTCAAAGATCGTGAGTTCACGGTCCTCCACGGGGTGCGGCAGACGCAGCACGTCGACGGAAAAGACTTCGCGAACGAGGGCCGGCGTCAGCGTCCTGGCCGGTGAATCGAGGCCAACCAGACGTCCCCCGTTCATCACCGCGACACGGGAGGCGAACGGAGCGACAAGCGACAGATCATGCAGGACGGCGACAACCGCGACACCCAGTTCCGCGACCAGTTCCAGAATCTCCGCCCGCGCCCGGGGGTCGAGATGGTTGGTGGGCTCGTCAAGGAAAAGAACCTTCGGCTCCTGCGCGATGGCGCGGGCGATCTGGGCACGCTGGCGCTCCCCGCCCGACAGCGAGCCGATCACGCGGTCAAGCATTTTCAACATGCCCGTCCGCTTCAGAGCCTCGACGACAATGTCGCGTTCCTCGCTCCTTCTCCGCAAGCCGACATGCGGAACCCTGCCAAGCTCGACATAGTCTATCACCGCAAGGCGCGGATCCGGTTGGTCAGACTGGCCGACCACGGCGATCTTGCGGGCACGATCGATAGCGGCGAGATGGTCGAGACGGCGGCCTCCAAGCCTGATCTCACCCAAACCCGGCCGAACCATTCCCGCGAGCATCCTGAGCAGCGTCGTCTTGCCGGCGCCGTTCGGCCCGATGATTGCCAGCCGGTCGCCCGCCTCCACCCTCAGGCTCACATCCTCGACCAGGCTTTGCCCTGCCAGGGAACGGAAACCGACATCGTGCGCCTCGAGCATGACGGTGCTCATCACGCGACCCGCGCGGCGAGGACCGCAGGAATGCGCGCCAGCGTCTTGCCGGCGAGACCAAGGGGACGCTCGCCCTCCCTGCACCAACCATTCGGCAGCCCATGATAGAGGTGTGCGAAGTCGATCAGGTGGGGAGCGTCACGGTCCGAATCGATGTCGCCGAAGAGGTAGCTGGCCTTGCCGCCGGCTGTGTAGGCAACGGTCAGCGGTCTGTCGCATCCGGCCATGCAGTCGGCTTCGGCTATGTGGAACCGGCGGCCCGGCTCCCCGTCCAGTACGGCATTCAGCATAGATATCAGTCGCAAGCCGGGGTTCCCGTCAATCGCACGCCGGCCGGGGCAGCGGATGCAGACGATGATGCTGTGCTCGGGACTGTGCCCTAAATCGACGCTCTCCATCCGTCACCTTCTCTTCAAGGCACGGAAGGATGGCGCGCATGACGGATTGAGGCCGCCTTCGAGCTTCCTCCCGGCACACCCCGTCCGGTCAATTCTCGCTGATGGCAGGTCTCCTGGCTCGCGGGTCTCAGCGCCATCCTGCCTTCCCGGCCTTCCGGCCAGTGGCGTGTCGGATTTTGCTCGCCGCTTACAGTTGCGGGGGCAGCCATGGCATTGGCCTGAAAGGCTTCACCATGTTCCCTTTTCACCCCGGCGCTTGCGCACCGCGGAACCATCGCGAAGAAGGCTATTGGAGTCGACACGTCGTTGCAACGGCGGTTCATCGCAGTCGCGAACTGGACATCCGCACAGTGCCTGGCAGCCAACCAGTGGACTGCGTTGCCAACATTTTCAGTCGGAAACCCAGCTAGAGCGTCAGCGCTCATGCAGCCTGCCTTTCCCAGCTCGGGAATGGATCCGGAAGATCGCGCCAGTGGCCGGGTATGAAGTTCTTTTCCTTGACGAGGCAGGCATCGAGGTCGGAGCGGATTTGGCGTTCATCCATCGGGTCGCAGCCGATGAAAACGATCTCTTGCCTTCGGTCTCCCCAGATCGGGTCGAGATAGGTTTCATTGCGGCCTTCCATTCCGGATGATCCGGCCACTGGTTCTTCGGTACGGAGGCCCACCAAAGACCGCGCTTGCCGGTGCGGATCAGTGCTCCTGCTTGGCTGATTTCGCCGACATAGTGCGGACGCGTTGCCAGCCAGAAGAAGCCCTTCGCTCGCACAATGCCGGGCCAGGACTTGTTGATGAAGGCCTTGAGCTTCATCGGATCTAAGGGGCGGCGCTCGCGATAGACGAATGAGCGGATGCCGTATTCTTCGGTCTCGGGCACGTGGTCCTTGAAGCCGTTCAGTTCCTTGAACCAGAGCGGATGCTGCTCGGCCTTCTCGAAATCAAAACGGCCTGTGTTCAGAACCTTGTCCAGCGGGACCCGAGCGAAATCTGTCTCGATCAGTTCGGCGTCGGGATTGAGCGAGCGCACGATCGGAAGCAGCGCGTGTCGCCAACGATGCGCCAACGCCACGCCGCCGGTGAGAAGGTGTTTGTCGACTACGCCGGCGACACCATCGATATCGTCGACCCGATAACGGGCGAAGCTCAGGCTATGAAGTTGTTCGTCGGCGCATTGGGAGCCTCCAGCTATGTTTACTGCGAGGCTCGGCCGAGCGAAGGGCTGGGCGACTGGATCGGCTGCCATGTCGGCATGTTCGCCGCCTTCGGCGGAGTGGCGACCATCACGGTCTGCGACAATCTCAAGGCGGCTGTGACCAACCCCGACCGCTATGATCCCGGCCTCAACCGTACGTACCAGGATATGGCCCGGCACTATGGCACCACAATCCTGCCAGCCCGGCCGTACAAGGCCCGCGATAAGGCAAAAGTCGAAGTTTCGGTCCAAATTGCCCAGAGATGGGTGCTGGCGCGCCTTCGCAACCGCCGCTTCTTCAGCCTGGTTGAACTCAATCAGGCGATCGGTGAGCTGGTCGCCGATCTCAATGGGCGGATCATGCGGGCCTATGGTGTAGGGCGACGTGCGATGTGAAGGATAAGGCGACATCCAGATTTACGAGCAGTCGTCTTCGGCTGATCTTGTTGCTCCAGACCTTTGAGGGATCTGGAGGGGCAGATGAGGCGGCTCGACCTGGAGGCGCGCATGGCAATCAAGGCATTGGCGCGGGGCACAGCGAAGAGCGAGATTGCTCGTCTTCTTGGAGTGACTGAGGGAACGGTCCGTTACCACGTGGCCCGGATGAAGACCGGCGCGGTGGACGGTCGTTCACGGCAGCCTTTCAAGGCTGAAGCGTTGCGCGAGGCGATCGAGCACTGGCGCTCCCAGCAAACGAGCGTCGCACTCAACCTTGCTGCGCTTCACGAATGGTTGTGCGTGGAACATGGCTATGATGGCAGCCTCCGCTCCATCGAGCGGTTCTGGAAGAGCGCCTATCCAGCCCCGGCGCTCCGTGCGCGGCGCCGGGTGGAGACGCCAGCCGGGGCGCAGGCGCAGGTGGATTGGGCGCATTTTCCAGGCGTTCTTATCGGGAATGTGCCGATCGATCTGCTGGCCCTGCACATGGTACTTTCGTGGAGCCGTAAGGAGGCGATCGTCTGGTCGACAGCCAAGGACATGCTGTCATGGCTGTCGTGCCACTCGGCCTGCTTCACCCGTCTGGGCGGCGTCGCGGCGACCGTGCGGATTGACAATGAGAAGACAGCCATTGCTCACGGGGCCGGCGCCTGGGGCACGATCAACGCCACCTACCGGCGCTATGGCTTGATGATGCGCTTTCACATCGACGCCTGTGCGCCGCGCCAACCCCAGGCGAAGGGCAAGGTCGAGCGCCGGGTTCGCGATCAGCGCATGGCGCTCGAGCCTTACGGCCGATCATTTTCGGATTTGTCCGATCTGCAGAGTTGGACGGATGCTCGCCTCGAGGCCTTGTCGCAGCAGCGCCGGTGCCCGGCGACAGGAACGAGCGTCTCCGAAGCCTGGAGGGATGAGGCGCAAAGGCTGACGCCTGTGCCAGCGACCCTGCCCGAGCCGTTTGATGCCGTCGCCACACGCAGCGTCGGCGTCACGGCTTGGTGGCGTTCGAGGGGCGTCAGTACAGCGTGCCGTTTCGCTTTGTTGGCCAGCAGGTGGAGATTCGAGGAACGGCCACGAGTGTTCAGATCCTCAAGGCTTGCGAGACCATAGCCGTTCATCCTCGCAAGACGGACTCCCGACTGGTGATCGACCAGGCGCATTACGATGGCCCCAGCACCGACCGGGTCAAGGCGCCGCCGCCCCTCGGGCGCATGGGCGCCAGAATCCAAGAGCTGGCTTCCACCCCGGTCGCCCAGCGCTCGATCGATCTCTACGCCGCCCTTGCGGAGGTCGCCCGATGAGTACACCCAAGCTCGATATTGACCGTACGCGCACCAAACTGAACACGCTCGGCTTGACCTACGCCGCCGGTCATCTCGACTACCTCCTGGCCGAAGCCGTGGCCAAGGAGATCGCCCCCCACGCCTTTCTGGATCGCCTGCTGGAGAGCGAATGCTCTGGACGTGAGGAGCGGCGGGTGAAGGTCTCGTTGAAGATGTCGGGACTCCCGACAGGCCAGACCCTGGAGAATTTCGACTTCGCCTTCCAGCCGGCGATCGAGCGCTCGCGGATCGACACCTTGGCCACGGGCGCCTGGATCCGCAACGCCGAGACCGTGCTGATGCAAGGCCCGCCTGGCGTCGGAAAGACCCACCTGTCAGTCGCCCTGGGGACACGCGCCATCGAACTGGGTTTCTCGGTTCTCTATTATCGCTTTGACGAACTCATGACCGCGCTCAAGGTCGATGCTGGACTGCCGCCCTCGCGCCTGAAGCGTCGACGCTACATGAACATGGCCTTGCTCATCATCGACGAGCTCGGCTTCGAGCCCATGACCCGAGAAGAGGCCAGTCTCTTCTTTCGCCTGATTACCTATAGATATGGCCGCGGCGCCATCCTGATCACCACCAACAAAAGCATCCGCGACTGGACCGAATTGCTCGCCGGCGACGAGATCCTGGCCATCGCCATCCTCGATCGACTCTTGCACCATTCAAACGTGCTCAACATCAAGGGACGATCTTACCGCCTGCGCGATCTGGAAGAGGCTCTCAGGATCGCAAACGCCTGATCAGCCCCACACACCGGCCGATGCAAGGCGCGCGCCGACTCTTACGGTCCGCGCGCCTTGCATCAGCCTACTGCCAGGAGAACGTAAGAATGGGTGTCGCCTTAGCTCGTAAAACTGGCCGTCGCTTGACATATGGCATGAGCCGGGCCGAACTGTTTGCCGCAGTGGACGCTCCGGCGCTGAGACCTCTGCCGGCCGAGCCTTATGCCTTCGCCCTATGGAAACGCTGTCGGGTGGCGCCCGACTATCATGTCGAAGTCGACGGCAACTGGTATTCGGTGCCCTATCGCCTGATCCGCGAGCTCGTCGATGTCCGCATCGCCGATCGCACTGTGGAAGCCTTCTACAAGGGCGAACGGGTTGCCAGCCACGCCAAGTCCCCGGGCCGGCGCAACCATGCCACGCTTGCCGATCACATGCCCAGCGCCCATCGGCGGCACGCCTCCTGGACGCCGACACGGATCAGCTTCGTAGCGGAGAAAATAGGTCCGTCCACGGCAGCCCTGACCACGGCGATCATGATGGCTCGGCCTCATCCCGAGCAAGGGTTCCGCACTTGCCTGGGCATCTTCGCCCTGCAGAAAACCTACGGCGCTGCCCGTCTGGAAGCAGCCTGCCGGCGTGGAAACACCATCCAGGCCCGCTCTGTTGGCTCCATTCGCTCCATCCTCAAGTCTGGCTTGGACCGCGCCTTCGCGGACCCGGAACCCGAGCCCAAACCCCTACGCCACGGCAACATCCGTGGCCGCTCCTACTTCCACTGACCCTCATCATCAGGAGAGAAAAATGCTCGCACACCCTACTCATGAACGCCTCCTCGCCCTTGGCCTGGCCGGCATGGCCAAAGCCTTCGAGGAACAGAGAAGCTCGCCCGATCTTGCGGCCCTAACCTTCGAGGAGCGCATCGGCATCATGGCAGACAGGGAAGCGGCGGAACGTGACACCAAGCGCATGACCGCCCGTCTCAAATTTGCCGCCCTGCGGCAGAATGCTTGCGTGGAAGATATCGATCTGCGCATCCCGCGCGGCATCGACCGCGCCCTTCTTGCCAGGCTTGCCGCCGGCGACTGGATCTCTCGGCACAATAATTTGGCAATTACAGGCCCATGCGGCGTGGGAAAATCGTGGCTTGCCTGTGCCCTGGGCCACAAAGCCTGCCGGGACGGGCGCTCCGTCTCCTACCAACGTGTCCCGCGCCTGTTCGAGGCAATGGCGCTGGCTCGTGGCGACGGTCGCCATGCCCGCATGCTCAAGTCTCTCGCTCGCGTCGAGCTGCTGATATTGGACGACTGGGGCATCTCGGTGCTCACTCAAAGCCAGCGCATCGATCTGCTGGAGATGCTTGAAGACCGCAACGGGCGGGCCTCCACCATCGTAACAAGCCAAGTGCCCGTCGATCAGTGGCACGAAGTCATCGGCGACGATCCCACCCTTGCCGACGCCATCCTCGACCGCCTCGTTCACAATGCTCACCGCATCAACATGACCGGCGAAAGCTTGCGGAAAATAGCTGGCAAGCAAGCGCTTGACGCCGACTAAAAACCAGTGAACTCATAGCAACCGTCGGTCAGGCTTCTGCTGCCCACGATCGCGTGAAATCACTGCCCACGATCAGCGAAATGCGCACTCGACGTCCGCAAGGAGATCCAAGCCCGGCATGAAGAAGCAGATCGGCTACGCTGCCGCGCGGTCGAGCGCGCCAAGATCGAGGCCGATCACGCCCAGCGCCGTTTCATGCTGGTCGATCCCGATAATCGTCTCGTCGCCGACACGCTCGAAGGCGAATGGAACGAGAAGCTCCGTATTTTGGCCAAGGCCCGCGAAGATCGCGAGCGTGCCCGGGAGCACGATCAATTCATCCTTGATGAAGCTGTCCGCGAGCGGCTGGTCGCAATGACGGTGGATTTCAACAAGCTCTGGGCGGATCCCGATACCCCGAACCGCGAACGCAAGCGACTGCTTGCCCACATCATCGAGGATGTCACTCTCGTCAAGCTACCGGCGGAAGGAACCACCAAGGTTCACGTGCGATTCAAAGGCGGCAAGATCCAGACGCTCACCACCCTGAGCCCAAAATCTTCCGCCCAGCAGGTCAAGACGCAGCCCGGCATCGTCGAACTGGTCGATAAACTCCTCGACGACCACATCTATTCCGAGATCGCAGAACTGCTCAACCAGAAAGGATACCGTCCGGGCGAGGCCGCACGCCGCGGTCGCCACAACGCCCGCTTCACGGCCTTGCGAGTTGCCTATCTCGTTCACCAATACAAGCTGCGCTCTCGCTATGACCGTCTGCGGGAACGTGGAATGCTGACAAAACAGGAAGCGGCCGCGCGTCTCAATATCCACGAGCACACCGTCACCAGATGGGCCAAGCATGGCCTCATCACCAGCCACGCCTACAACGGGCACTATTGCCTGTACGAACTTCCCGTTTCGGATCTACCGCAAAAACAATGCAGCCGATGGAACCGGCTCGTCGATCGCGCTGCCGCACGAAGGCAAAATGCCAGCCAGGCAAAAACTCTCAACTGAAGACGAAAGGGACGTAGTATGAATGCAGATCGTTCGTAAACAGGCAGGCACCCTGGCCGTCATGCCAGATCACCTTGATCAGCCCTCCTCGACGCCCGCGGAAACAAAACAAATGGCCGCTGTGCGGATTGCGCTTCAACGTCTCCTGCACCATCAATGCGAGGCCGGGGAAACCCTTGCGCATGTCCGTATAGCCAGTGGCGAGCCACACCTTCACACCGCTCGGGACCGGGATCATCGCCGCTCCAGCACATCAAGAATCCGGCCGAGCGCCTCGGTATCGATATCACTCTCAATCCGCAGGCGACGGGCACCGCCAAGCTCGATCGTCACCATGCTGCTCTTCTTGCGCGGTCGGGAGATCGGCGCTGGCTGCGCCTCGACGACCTCCACGGGAACAAGCTGCGGCACGGACGGCGCGGAGATCTGGCAGAGCTCCTTGCGCCACCGGAAAAGCTGGCTCACATGAAGGCTCGCCGATCGCGCGATCTCCGAAACACTGGCCCCAGGCTCGAACGTCGCAGCGACCAGCCGCTCCTTCTCTTCCCGAGACCAGCGCCGGCGCCGCTCGACCGACGTGATCACTTCGATCTGATGCTTCGTCACAGGGCTACTCCTAGTGCTTGCACTAGGACTTGCAGCCTTCAGCCTACCTCAGCAAGGCGGCCGTCACCGTGGGGATACGGCTTTTGCGGATGCGGATCGGCTTCAGTGGTCGCCGCGATCGCTGCCGCAGGCGGCTTTCAGCGTCGCAGGAAAGGATTGCCTCGTGATTGGTCTGGCTGCCGTCGATGACGATGCGCTCCGGCTGGCCATGGCGCGCCAGCGCCTTGCGGAGGAAGCGTTTGGCCGCCACCAGGTCACGGTTTTCGCTGAAATTTGAATTCGACGGTGTCGCCGAGGCTGTCGATGGCGCGGTAAAGATACATCCACTGGCCGCGGACCTTGATGTACGTCTCGTCCATATGCCACTTGCTGCCGACCGCACGCTTGCGCCGGTTGAAGCGCTCCAGCAGCTGCGGCGAGAAGTGAGCGACCCAGCGATGCACGGTGGAGTGGTCGACCTTCAAGCCGCGTTCGGCCATCATCTCTTCCAGATCGCGCAGGCTCAGATTGTAGGCCAAGTACCAGCGCACGCACAGGAGGATCACCGACTGGTCGAAATGACGGCCCTTGAACATCACGTGCTCCTCCATAGCTGAGGAGCGTTCCATGACATGCCCCGCTTACCGAAAGGTTTGCGACAGAGCCACGTGGCTTCTCAAACCCTTCCAGGGCGGCAATGGTCATGGCACGGCTCCGAATCATGGGAGCCTTATGGATCAGATCAACCGCAATCCAAAAAGCGCGTTGACCCAAGTTCGTTGCCCTGGGTCAAACCCCATGACTCTTGGTATAAGCCCGCTTGGCGTCTATACTGAACACATAACCGATGCCCCGCGCGGTCTTTATTATTTGTGGTGCACGCGCATCCACTTCGATCTTTCGGCGCAAGCGCAGAACCTGAACATCGACGCTGCGATCGAAGATGTCCTCGTGAATGCGGGTGGCCCGTTGAAGGTATTCTCGGGACAATGGCTGATTGGCCGCCTCGAGGAAGGCAACCAGAAGAGTGTATTCTCCCTTTGTGAGCGGTACTGGCCTGCCCGAAGGGTGTCGGAGCTGTCGAGTCCTCAAGCGGAGCTCCCATCCGCCGAACAACCATCTTCCCGATTCTGTCTTTGGCTGGTTTTGCACGGAGGTGGCCAAACGCCGTCTGACAAGGGCGTTGATGCGCATCGAAAGCTCGAGCATTGACAACGGCTTACTCAAATACTCGTCTGCACCGGCTTCTAGCCAGGCCAACATATCGTTCTCGCTGCGGTGGTTCCCAGTGACGACGATGGGTATGCTCCCGCCGTCGCGGAGATTGCGCAAGATTTCGGCGCCACCACTGTGATCAAAATCCAAACTGGCGATGATGACGTCCGGCTCTCGCTTTTCGCGTAGTTCCAACGCTTTCGCGTGCGTATGTGCCACAGTGGTTGACATATCGCACCTCTGCAGGTGCAGTTCCACTGTTTTGATAAACGCAAGATCATCGTCGACTATAAGGACGTTTACTGTCTTGCATGCTTCATTCATATTTTTTTCTCCACTCGCGCCCACCTAGTCGGTGCTGGTCTGGCCGCAACCTTCCAACTGCAGTTCGCTGCTTAGCTGGACGCATTTGGGTGCAGCAGCCGCCTCCAATTTGCACGGCCTTGGGATTGCGGCTGTAACCGAAGGAACTTGATTTCGTAGCGCTGCCGCTTAACGCGTTGGGCAAGTGCCGTGGCCTTTTGCTGTTCGCGTTCGTCTACCTCCGCTAAACGCCCCTCGAATCGGGTTGGAGTTTTCCGCGCCATTTCGTCGCCGGGGCGGCTTTGAAAGATGAGATTCGGCGTCTAAAAGGTCTACCGCCGCGCCCGAAGCAGAAGCCAAGCGGGATGGAGCAGTCCAAGCAGAGCTCGCCTCCGGCAACGGTCCCAAGCGGCGTGCTCGAGCCGGGCGATCGTCACCGAAGAACGCCGTCTTTGTTATGAGCCGCCACCGGGCTCGCGGTTTCTGGGGCGGACAAGCTTCGTGGTGCAGGATCTGACGATCGGGGTGCGGGTGGTCCGCTATCATCGGGACCGCGGGCGCCTGCCGGATGGCCGGATCGTCGTCGCTGCGCTGCCGGACGGGGTCGACGGGCACTTCGGTTTGGAACTTCGGCGTCTGGTGCTGTCACTTTATCACCAGGGTCAATCGAAATAGATCGGATCGTCGGGTTGCTGCGCGACTTCGGTGTGTCGATCTCCAAGCGCCAGGTCGTGCGGATCCTGACCAGCAAGATCGACGCCTTCGTCGCCGAAGCGAGGCAGGTTCTGACGGCCGGGCTCGCTTCGGCCGGTTGGATCAGCGTCGACGACACCGGGGCCCGCCACGGTGCGGTCAACGGCCTGTGCACGCAATTGGGCAATGACTGCGGATTCCAGGGAATGACCGGACGGGATTCCGATCAAAATCCGGACGGCATTCCGATTTGAAGCCGGCCAGCGTTCCAACCAAAGACCGGCCAGTTTTCGGCACTGAAGATCACCTCCTGGGTCAGCAACTTTGGCATCAAATACCTCGCTACGGACGAGGAGATTTTGATGCCGGCAAAGAGAAGGCTGACCATGAGACAGTTGAGACAAATGCTTCGGCTTGCCGGAAGCGGGACCAGCTCCCGCGAGATTGCGGTCGTGCTGGGAATAGCACGCAGTACGGTGCAGGATAATCTGCAGCGCGCAGCGGCAATCGGGTTGAGCTGGCCCCTGCCAAGCGAGCTGACCGATGACGCGCTTGAGAACAAACTCTTCGCTCGCAATGGCGTCAAACAGGGCACGCGGCGGCGCACAGAGCCGAACTGGGCCAATCTTGCCGTGGAGCTCAAGAAGCCGGGCGTCACGCTCCTCATCTTGTGGGAGGAGTATCGAGGAAGTCATCCCGACGGATATGGCTACAGCCGGTTCTGCGAGCTCTTTCGCAGCTTCGAACAGCGGCTTTCCCCGACGATGCGCCAGGAACACGCCGCCGACGACAAGGGCTTCGTCGACTATTCCGGCAAGAAGATCCCGATCGTTGATCGAGACACCGGCGAGATTCGTGAGGCGGAGATCTTTGTGGCAGTGCTGGGAGCGTCCAGCTTCACCTATGCCGAAGCCACCTGGACCCAGACACTGCCTGATTGGATTGGTTCACACGTCAGGATGTTTCGTTTCTTTGATGGCGTTCCCCGCCTGATCGTCCCCGACAATCTGAAGTCGGGTGTCAGCCGCGCCAGCTTCTACGATCCCGAGATCAATCGCAGCTACGGCATGATGGCATCCCATTATGGCGTCGGCGTTCTTCCGGCACGGCCGCGACGGCCGAAGGACAAGGCGAAGGTTTCATAGTGCGTCCTGTTCGGCTGATGGCACGGTAATGGAGGCAGGGCGGGCGGGATTAGCGTTACAGCCTGGGCGACCTTTGATGATCTCGAGGTGGGAAGGAATATCCCACAGACCCCGGCTGAGATTGTCGCTGTAGACTTTGGTGATGAGCCCCTGACGTCCCCATTGATGCACGGTGGTCTCGGCGATCTCGAAGCGTTCGGCCACTTCCTGGGTGGTGAGCATACCACAATCGCGCAGGCGCTGGCGACGACCGGGCAGGTTATAAGTTCGGCGGATGAAAGCGATTTTCTTGAGATTGAACGGCTTGCCGTCCCAGGTCCGCAGACCGCGTTCATTGAAGATGTCGGCGACCTCGCGATCGCAATAACGGTCGAGCAAGCGGTCGACCTCGGCGATCAAGTCGGGCTTGGATTTACGGATCTGGAAGATCGGCAGCGGCCGGTCCAGCGTCAAGGTTCGGGTCGCCCCGCCGGAGAGCCGCACGTTTGCGGTAATCGTCTCGGCCTTGATTAAGGTGACATCGGCGACCAGCAGCCGCAGGATACGCTTGCGCTCGCGGACATCGATGCGGGCATCGCTCCAGATCCGCGGGAACTGCTCGGCAAGATCGCGGACGCGTTGCTGCGTCTCGGCGTCGAGGGCGGCGGCTTCCTCGGGCGCGCGTCGTTCATAGTCCTCGACAACGTCGGTGTGGAGCCGCAGCTTCTCGTTCCACTCGGCCTCGAGAGTGTCGGCAACGAGGCGATTGTCGGGATCGACCTTCATGTAGCGGCGCCGGGCGAGCTCGGCGTCATGACGCGTCCGCTCGATATGCTGTCGGCGCAACGTGTCCATCTCGGCGGCGCGTGCCTCAAGCTCGCGCTGCACCGCCAGGGTGACCTCAAGGGTCATCGGCGTCATCAGCTCGACAAGCAATGCACCCACCGCCGGGTCGACGACTTTGCCGGGCACGGACTGGCAGACCTTGCCGCCACGGCGGGTGGCGGTTTCCTGGCAGATATAGGTCGGGACAGGCTGACCATGCTCCTGGCTGTAATGGACGCCCATGCGCCCGCCGCAAAGGCCGCAGAGAACTCTGCCCTGGAGCAAGGCGGATCCTTCGCGGACCGGCCCGGCGCGGCGCTGCATTCCGTAGGCTTGCGCATTGGTGGCGAGACGCTCCTGGTTGGCCTTGAAGCGCTCCCAGTCGATATAGCCCGGATGCAGGTCGGGCATGACGAACCGCCAGTCAGCCATATCCACCTTGATCTGCGAGACGCCGCCGCCCGGCCGGGGCCGTCCACGCGTTCGACCGTAGACGAAGGCGCCGGCATATCTCGGATTATGCAGGACCTGGAGAGGATGCGGGCGTGCCGTGGCGGCGCCCACATGAGTTCGCCTTTGTGCAGTCCCTTGCGCAGTCGCCGCGGGAACAGGGTGCCTTCGTCGAGGAAGAACTTGACGGTTCTGGTTGCGCTGCCCAGGCGCTCGAAGGTGGTGAACACCATGCGGAGCGCGGCCTGCACCTCGGCGTCCGGGTCGAGTGCGAGGGTGCCATCGGGCAAGTAGACCAAGCCCACGGGCGGGCCTATCTTCAGATCGCCGCGGCTTGCCTTGTTGAGTTGGCCGCCGCGCATGCGCGCCTTGAGGAAGTGCAACTCCGCTTCCGACATCGTTCCTTTCAAACCCAAAGAAGTCTGTCGTTGAAGCTGGCCGGGTCGTACGAACTATCATGTTGATACCCTCATTCGGTAGCGGATTGAGTAAAGTCGAGGTGTTGCCGCACGCCGGATTTGAGCTCTTTTATTGCGGCGATTGTTGCAGCGGCATCTGGAAACAGAACGCGTTTGTGAGTGGCGCTTTGGTGGATACTGATCACGCCATTGCGGATTCGATGCCGTATCCAGGAGCGAGAAACGTCCGCCGCCATCGCTAATTCAGACACCGATAGCCACCCGGGAATGTGGTGAGAGCGGGCTGGTGTAGACTGCCTCAATACGCGATGGCCTTGTCGGACGACCTGGACGGTGCGCACAGGAACGTAGCTGCGGCGCGGTGAGCGGAAACCTTCCTTAGTCAGTCTGGCAGCTATTGCCGTGTCGTCGAGCCCTTGATGAGCCAGTTCGAGCAGCCGGACCTCCATCTCGGCGCCGCGAGACAGGGCGCTCAAGGCATGAACTCTCGGCTCGACCTCGCGTTCGGTAACTTCACCGCCTCGCCAAACGATGCGGATCGTAATCCGATCTCGGACCACCCGTTGCAGGATCACTTTGTCGATCAAGCTGCGTATTAAGGCTTTCTTGCGTCCCCACTCTATGTCAGGTCTCTGCCAAAATTCAGGAAGTTGCGAACTGGCAGCGATAAAATCATTCTGTTCTGTCGGCGTCAGATCGTCAGATTGACTTTGCATCGCGCGATGGCGCTCAAGTGCATCCTCCGCTTGACGAAGCTCACGCAGAGCCCTCTCCCAACGGCGCTCCAACTCTGCCGCGATCAGCCGATTGTCTGGGTCAACCCGATCGTATTGCCGTTCTGCGAGCAGCGCTTGATAACGCAGCCGTTTGATCTGCTGCTCTTCAGCGCGCTCAAAAGCCTCGTCTGCCTGCTGACGAGCATCTTTGGCGTGCATCAACTCGGCCAACTCAGCCGGACTGGCCGCCGCGAAGAAGGCCTCAACGACGCGGGCGTCGATGGGATCGGCTGGCAAATGCTGGCATAGGGCTCCGCCCTGGCTGCGTGCCAGGAAGTTGCAGACGTAACGGTTGCCGTTCTTGTATTCAACGCCCATTTTATGGCCGCATCGCCCGCACCAGACAATGCCTTGCAACACCGCCGCGCCATCACGCGGCGCACCGCGTGTCTGGTTTCGTCGGTATTCAGCATGATTGTCAGTCAGCATGGTCTGGATCCGCTCGTAACGCTCCCAATCGAGATAAGCAGGATAACGGTCTTTCACTACGATTTTCCACTCTGCCATTGGCCGGCGTCGCGAGATGATCTTACCACTTGCATATCTGGTGTGACAGGACTGGGTGCGGCCATAGACAAAGGCGCCGGCATAGGCCGGGTTCTTCAACATCCCGGCAAGCATGCTGGCAGTTGGGACGCGCCAGATAACGTCGCCAAATCGATTTCGCCGCGGTATGGTGAGCGCACGATCCCGCAAGGAACGGATCACTTTTCCGACGGTGCCCAACTCCCAAAATGCAGAGAATATCAGGGCAATCCGGTCCTGCACTTCCTGGTTTGAATCCTTCATCACGACACCATTGGCGTCCCGCTCCAACCCGGCTGGTAATAGCAATGCCAGCTCGCCCCGCTTAGCCTTGCTGAGCAAACCGGCTGTCAGGCGGCCACGAAGCGTGTGCAATTCTACTTCCGAGATCGTACCCTTCAGGCCAAGCAACAAGCGCCCGTTGGCCGAGCCCGGATCGTAAATTCCGTCGCGGTCGCCGATGAGGCATTGCCGATAGCCGCATAAATCGAGGAGCGGGTACCAATCGGAACAATTGCGGGCAAGCCGTGTCACTTCATACGAGAGAACGATGCCAACTTCACCCAATGTGACGCGTCCAAGGAGATCTTTGAAGCCGGCCCGGTGAGCCGCCGCAGCTCCACTCTGGCCAAGGTCCGCGTCGATCACTTCGATATTGTTTTCGTCCCAGCCGAGATCTCCCGCACGCTGATGCAATGCATATTGCAGCCGCAGGCTTTCCTGGTTGTTGACCATCTGATGTGGTGTCGATTGCCGGATGTAAATCACGGCTTTTCGGCACAAATGCTGGGTCGTTATCAGATCCGACATCATGGCTCGCCCTCCAGAGAACCATGCGGGTCCGATAGGGGTGATTCGGTTTCTGACGTCAGGCTATCATGCTCAGGTATATCGAAGGAACTTTGCGGCGCCTGCGCCTTTGCAGAGCAGACAAGGCGAATAAAATCGCGAACGCTCGTAGTTGAAAGCTTGGCTAACGGCAGATCTGGTGCCGATGGATACAGATTGGTGGCCGAGATCGGAATCTTCAGGAAAACATCATCGCGGTAAACGACAAGAAGCTGACGATAGGGGTCGGCGCCGCTCGGTCTGCCCGCCAAAATGAAATCGCGCCCATAAAGTGGGTGCGTCGGATCGGCAACTGTTATCCGTTGATCATCCCCAAATCTAATTGGGGCATTAAGATGTGTGTTCGTAGACGCCATCCTCATCGAGGATGAGGGTGTCGGCAAGAGCGCAAATCTCCAGCAGACGCTGCCAGTCTGCATTGTTGCGCGCCAGCCGGGAGACTTCGAGCCCCATCACGATCCCGGCGCGCCCCATGCCGACGTCGCTGACCAGGCGCTGAAACCCCTCGCGCCAGGCCGCCGAAGCACCGGATTCGCCCTGATCATTGTCGACGACGATAATCTGCTCATCCCGCCAGCCGAGGGCGACCGCACGTCCACGAAGCGCATATTGCCGCCTGGCGCTCTCGGTGTTCTCGATGACTTGCCGCATCGAGGATTGGCGGATGTACAGGTAGGCGCTGCGTTCGACGTGATGAGACTGGACTTTAAGGTGCGCATTCATGGTGATCTCCGGTCGTGGATGCTCATGGCTATTATCGCAAGGACGTGAACGACGGCTGCGTGCCCGCCGTGCGTCGGCCAGGCGGTCGACGGTGGATGACTTTGTTCTTGCGGGGGATTTGCTGCTGCGGCCAGCGTCTGTGCCCACCCCCACATGCCCCGGCGCAGAAAGAGCATGAGGCCGCTACGGGCCTTGAGCGGCAGAGCTTCGCCGAGGGCTGCCCCGCGCAGCACCTCATACTGGGCCGCAATGGCCGACGACAGGATCGACGAACGCGCCGATGTCGCGGCAATGTTCACCTGCCGGTTTTTTTTAATACCCGCTCGATCGTCCTGGGATGAAGCTCGACATCGAGTTCGCAGCGGACCAGCTTCGCCAGTTCCCGAGCACGAACGGGTTCGCCCGGGGCCAACTGCGCCTGAAGAAACGCCAGGACTTCGTCGTCGATCTTGTGGGGACCGCGGGGGCCCGGCTTCTTTGGTACTAGTCCCGCAATCCCGGCTGCGTCGAAGCTCGCCCTTGCCTGATAGTAGGTCGGCCTGGAAACGCCATACTCGTCGGACGCCACCGTCACCGACACGTTGTCGATGGAGACGCGCCGCAGCATCTCGTATCTGACCTGCACGGCGTCGTGCGGATCGAAGAACTCGCTGCCCCGGAACTTCGGATCGCCCACCTTCTCGGGGCTTGGATTGAAGGTGCCTTCTTCGATGAGGGCATCCGTCTTCGAGCGCTTGCTGTCGGACATCGCAGACATCGCCGGCTCCGAGTGCGGAAAGAAGCATAATCGTAAATATATTTATGCCGCCATTAACATCGTTGTCAAGGCGGCTTGCGTGATCAACACTGAGAGTGTAGCCGGAATGTCGGGATATGCCCATCATGTAAATCCTCCAGCGGCATAATCTGCCTTACAGAAGCGGCATAATTATCCTTACAGCTTGTCGAGTGATCGCGAAGCCGACTTACCAGAAAGGCGCCCGACCAGACTGGCCAGTTCCAGCAAGTCGACAGTACGCAAGAGCGCCCTCCCATTCCCCATGACAACTTCTGGATCCGGGCTCGCAAGATCAGTCCATTGCGGAGGAACCGACCATACGGCGCTATCGTCGGCCTGCAGCAAAAGGCGTTCGCCATGCCGATTGTATCGTCTGCCGACACATGGCAGCAGCCGCGAGAACAGAGGATGAAACGGATGCGTGATCCGCACTAATTGCGTATCTGCGTTCGTAGAGTCTGCATTCCCAAGTGAGGTACAAGAAGCTGGAGCGCGGGCGTTTTATTTGGCCATCGGCGGCCGACGGCACGGTGGTGATCACGCCGGCGCAGCTTGGCTATCTGCTCGAAGGCATCGACTGGCGCATGCCGCAAAAAACCTGGCGTCCGAGCTCGGCGGGATGAGCAAAATCGTTGGCATGGAGGAGCGAATATGATTCCATCGCGCCATGACCGACGCGGCCGATCAGCTTCCCGGTGACCTTGCCAGTGCGCACGCGATGATCCTCGCGGAGCGCGCCGCCCGCCGTGAGGCGCAAGCACTCGCTGCCCGCGCGCAGGCCGTGAACTCGCATTCGGATGCGCTGATCGCGCGGCTCAGGCTGGAGATCGAGAAGCTGAAGCGCGAGATCCATGGCAGCCGCTCGGAGCGCAAGGCGCGGCTTCTCGAACAGATGGAATTGCAGCTTGAGGAGTTGGAAGTCGACGCTAGCCAGGACGAATTGGAGGCGGAACTGACGGCACGCTCCTCGACGGTCAGGGCGTTCGAGCGCAAGCGACCGTCGCGCAAGCCTTTCCCCGAACATCTGCCGCGTGAGCGCGTGGTGATAGCCGCGCCGGCGAACTGCCCGTGTTGCGGTTCGGGCAGGCTGGCCAAGCTTGGCGAGGACGTTACCGAGACGCTGGAGGTGATCCCGCGCCAGTGGAAGGTGATCCAGACCGTGCGCGAGAAGTTCTCTTGCCGCGAATGCGAGAAGATCTCGCAGCCGCCGGCGCCCTTCCATGTGACGCCGCGCGGCTTTGCCGGGCCGAACCTTTTGGCGATGATCCTGTTCGAGAAGTTCGCCCAGCACCAGCCGCTGAACCGGCAGAGCGAGCGCTATGCCCGCGAAGGCATCGACCTCAGCCTTTCCACACTGGCCGACCAGGTTGGCGCTTGTGCCGCGGCGCTCAAGCCGGTGCACGCGCTGATCGAGGCGCATGTGCTTGCCGCCGAGCGTCTGCATGGCGATGACACGACCGTGCCGATTCTGGCGAAGGGCAAGACCGATACTGGGCGCATCTGGACCTATGTCAGGGATGACCGGTCGTTCGGCGGAACATCGCCGCCGGGAGCACTCTACTATGCCTCGCGCGATCGGCGGCAGGAACATCCCGAGCGTCATTTGCGGAGCTTCACCGGCATTCTGCAGGCCGATGCCTATGGCGGTTACAATCCGCTGTTCAAGATGGACCGTGACCCCGGCCCGCTGACCCAGGCGCTGTGCTGGGCGCATGCGCGCCGCAAGTTCTTCGTGCTTGCCGACATCGCCACGAATGCCAAGCGTGGAAAGAACGCCGCGCCGATCTCGCCGATCGCGCTTGAGGCGGTCAAACGCATCGACGCCTTGTTCGATATCGAGCGCGAGATCAACGGGCTTTCCGCAGGCGAACGTCTGGAACGCCGGCAGGAAAGCCGTCTTCTCGCCACCGAACTTGAGGCCTGGATGCGGGCAGAGCGGGCAAGACTGTCGCGCAGCTCTCCGGTCGCCGAGCCAATCGACTATATACTGAAGCGCTGGGAAGGGTTCACGACCTTCCTCGGCGATGGCCGGATTTGCCTGACCAACAACGCGGCCGAACGCGCGCTGCGTGGTTTTGCTCTCGGCAGAAAAGCTTGGTTGTTCGCGGGCTCCGATCGCGGTGCCGATCGGGCTGCCTTCATGGCGACGCTGATCAACACCGCCAAGCTCAACGACGTCGATCCGCAGGCTTGGCTTGCCGACGTCCTCTCCCGCATCGCCGACACGCCGATCACACGGCTCGAGGGCCTGCTGCCATGGAACTGGCGGCCCGCTCGGGCGCTCATGGCGTCGGCCGCGTAAACAGCGCGCGAAACAGTTCCTTCGAGCGCCGAAGACCCTCGTCCGTCAATACCAAGGATTTTGCCTTGTTAACCGGGTCGGCAATCAATCCCTTCCGGTGAAGTCGATCCGTCACGTCCCAGTCAAAGCACTTCCAGGCGCACCGTTCATTGTGCAGGGTCAGCCAAAGCAGTGCCAGGACCGCATCATCGATCTTGTCGGTATCGATCTCCATCGCTGCAGCTTAACACAGACAGCACCGCCGCACCCAGACCGGATGGATACCAAAAGCCGGTATCTCAATAATCGGATCGAACAGGATCACAGGCGTATCAAGCGCCGCATTCGATCCATGCTCGGCTTCAAGTCGCAGGCGAGCACCGTGGTTATCCTCTCCGGCATCGAGATGATCCATATGATGCGCAAGCGACAGGCGCGGTATGCCTACAATCCCAGTCCATCGATCGCCGAGCAGTTCGACATCCTCGCCGCCTGACGGACAGGCCGAAATGGCCGTTCACTATCCCATTTCCAAGTTTGCGACAGAGCCTGTATCGACGTGTCATATGAAGCGGTCCGGCGGGCAAAGCAGAAGTTCTGACCGAGAGCCAGAAACCAAATTAGTCAATCACGAAAGCCCTGGGGCTATTCGTTGCGCTCACGTTCAAGAAGAGCCGGTTGCTGCTGCTCCACCCGACAACCCGACACGCCGTGGACCGTTAACCGCAGAAATTTCTGACAGGCTCCACCCGAATCGCGGACCTCATCGAGGCGGCGGCGGCAGGATATATCCTGATGTAAATGTTCCAAAATTAAAATTTTGGGACATTTACATCTAGGATTGAATGATAGTTTTTAATGATCTCGGTGCTAAGAATAAGAAACGACTTTCCGAAAATTTGTTAGAGTGTAGAGTCAGATTATCCAATTGCCAATATCCTGGCGCATTTGATTGCTCTAGATATGGCATATCAATGGCGATCATTGCGATCAACGAGTTATAGTCATAGGCTTTATAGCGCATAACGCTGCGATCCATTTATACATCAAATTGGTTAATTGAGCGTAAAGAACATCATAATTAGTAATAATCCTGGCCTTTTATTTGAATAAAGTGCAGCACAACAACATGCATTTCCTCGATTGCAAAGCAGAACGAAGAAATGGAAACGAAAATAACAATACAACAAATACAACGAAATCAAAGACAATTAAGGAGGAAATGGTATTTCTACGATGATCCAGGAATAACATTAGCGTATAGTGGCGAGGGTTGCGCCACTAATCCCAACCAGATGCGCTCGGCCAGTCAGTGGCGGGCGTAGAGGAGGGCCAAATCATCTGTCCGTGGGCGACGATGTCGAAGTGCCCCCTTGTTATACAGCGGGTCCATACACCGTTTCCTTCGGAAGTGAACTGGCTAGTGGGAAAGATGGCGAGGAAAGACTTGATATGTTCACGCTCGACTGTACTGCACCATCGGTCGTGGTACTTACTAGCTATAGATTTAGAAGTGATGACCTCATTGTATGGCCAGAGGTCCATCGCCAGCACCACCCCAGGAAAATATTTAGTTGGGACTGCTTCTAAGTTCCTGTGTTCAACACAGGATTCTACCACATCTGTGGGCAAAAAGACATACAAGAGGGGGGGGTTTGGAGCACAAACAGGGACGCGTTCAAGTTCGATAGGTTCACAATAGCCAAAGAGTGGAGTTTCTGTCATGCAGGGCCCCGTTTCCAATGCAGTAAAATTTTTTGGAGGAAGTCCCTTAGCTTGTTCATAAGCCCGCGCCTCAGCCACCCAATTGACCTGAGCCTTCATGACCCGCTTGAGGTAAGCACGATATTTTTTGACTGCCTCATTAAGGCCGTCGCAGAGGTCGTGTTTGGGCATCCCCGTTAGGCAGATGCTGTCAAATCTGGGGCGCTCGTAGGTTGGATAGTTGTCTGCCATGGTAAAGTTGTGTGTCTAATTCACTGTATGGCAATTATAGGTGTCACTGGTTTATATAGAGGGCACTGGTTCTGTGCATCCGTTAACCCTCACGAGAGTTCACGGGGCGTGACTTTAGCGTTCTGTATAGGGGCAAGTCAACAACACGTCACATTCGTTGCAACAGCCAGAAAAGTCCTCTACGTATTCTGGAAGAGCCAGAGTAGATGACTCCATCGCCCGTGGAATCTGTGATATTGAGTGATTGGCTATAATTGATTTATATGCAACACGTTGACTACGCGAAAAGGCGCCATTTAAAGAGAGTGGAAAGTTATTCGGTGGGGAGATGCTGTTGGCCCCCGCATTGGGCTGTGGGCCCCGCATTGGGCAGGATATGCAGAACAGGGGCGGCTCTTCCTTATTGGACCGCAATTGTAGACAGCGACAGCACCCAATGGCGAGCAGAACAGGGGCGGCTCGGCTCGGCTCGGTGGGGGGCAGGATCTATAGCGATGTCGCCTTTCTTTCTTTCTTTCTTTCTTTCTTTGTGCATTCGTGCACTCGCGGCGTAAACGGCGAAGCCGATACTCCTGACTTCGAACAGGTCGGTCCCGGCACACGCACGTGAAATGGACCCCGATTTTGGGACCATGAGCTTAGTTGGAAGGGCTGCTGCGTTGTAGGCGGCAAAGAGAGAGCTGGTTCGGGAAANGTCGGTCCCGGCACACGCACGTGAAATGGACCCCGATTTTGGGACCATGAGCTTAGTTGGAAGGGCTGCTGCGTTGTAGGCGGCAAAGAGAGAGCTGGTTCGGGAAATTTGAACAGGGGGTTAAGTGGAATTTCGGGAGCATGAGGATTTGTGGGGCGGGCTGGACCGGAGTATGTCGTCACCATTGAATTTCGACGGGGCCGGCGGATTTGAAAAGGGCAAAACGGGCAGCGACGAAAACTGCCGGAGAGGCGGCAGCCTCGGAGGATGAGATTTCCATCCTGCAATTCCGCATCTGGCTGCACGACGTGAGCCCGATGGTGTGGCGTAGGGTTCAGGTTCCCTCGACGATGACGCTACGCGAGTTTCATGGCGTCCTTCAGGTCGCGATGGGATGGGAAGGCATACACCTTTACCAGTTCGTCATTCACACGGTGCGGTACGGCTCGTGGGAGGCGGGTGCCCGCTCTCCGGTTGTCACACTTGGCAATCTGCAACTGCGTAAGGGCAGCCGGTTCCTGTATGAGTACGACCTCAACACCCCCTGGGAGCACGAGGTCCGGCTAGAGGAGCGCCGGCCTGTCAAACACGGCGCTCACTATCCGGCGTGTACGGGCGGCGAAAGCAACTGTCCGCCTGAGGATTGTGGTGGACCGGGAGCCTGGATGTGGCAGAGGGACGAGGCGCTCGGGCCTGACCTCCATGAGGATCTCGCCACAGCATTGGAATTCATCACGGAAATCGGCGACACCCGGTCCCTTGCGGTCCTCGATGATCCGGACCGCGCTGGGGAATTGCAGGAATTGCTCTTTCGGATCAAAGGCCGAGCTACTCTGCTGGGCCAGTCGTTCGAGGAGCGGAAAGTGAATGATCGCCTGCGGCAGAGCGAACATCTGATCCTCATGCACCAGCAGATGTGACGGACCTGGCGACCTGATCTATCGAAAGCAGGTTGGCCCCCAGAAGGTGGCATCATCACCGCGAGTGTGCCGGACGCCCGAACAAGGCCTGCGCAGCCTTGGTCCGTGATCTGATCGAATTTCCGGCGCAGGTCGCGGCCGTAGTTCCGGCGCAATGTCGCGTCGTCTCGATATTCTCGTGGCCAAGGAAACGCTGCACATCGGTGATGTCCATGACGAGCCACCTCAGTTTCGTCGCCATGGTGTAGTGCAGAAGGTGCGGATAGACCCGCTTGGTGATCCGGGCCTTCCCTGAAATCTGGGGAACGATCTGGCCGATGCGCTGGCGGCTGTAGGTGTAGGGCATGGCGGACGCCGATATGAAGCCGGAGCGTCTGCGCCAGTTCCCGGCGGATCGGTATGCACCCCGGTTTCGAGCAGGGTCTGGAGCAACAGACCTGTCGTTCCGCCGGCGTCATAAGCATGGTTGATGACGGTCAAGTTCCTCCTCGACCCTCCGCCGTTCCGGCGGCGATCACCGGCCAGGCCTGTGCAGGCGCGTTTGATGACCGCCGTGCTTTGCAGGTAGTCGATCCCTTCCTGGATCAGGATTGTTGCGATGGCGTTTGCGGCCCGCTTTATCGAGGTCATGTCGGGTTACCGGACGATTTTCGGATTGCTAACTGATGGTCTTTATCAGCGTTTCCGGCAGGCCGCAGAGGAGAAACGGGCGTCACGGGCGCAATCAGTTTTTCCACTCCGGTCATTCTGGAAAACTCGATGCGGGAAGACGACATGCGGGCGCGGCTAGTATTGCAGATGATAGATGACGATGGCGAAAGAATCGCGACCGAGACGGTCGCCGATCTGGTGAAGGTGACGAAAGGGGCCGAGGATCTCGGTCTGTCGTTGTCGGAGGCGAAAAGCCTTCTTGCGAAATTGCAGCAGGCGATGGTGGAGACGCAGGTGGAACTTTGGCTGAGCGAAAACCGCGAGCTTGATGGGCGTCGCCTGCGCAGCAAGGGAAGCTATCCCGTCACCTTTCATACGCTATTCGGCGACGTGCGCCTGAAAAGCCCGCGCTATTTCCTGCCGCGAACGGACGGCGCGAGCAGCCCTGCAACGGTCTCGCCGTTGCGGACACTGATCCCAGACCACATCGCGCCCGAACGCCTCTATCTGGAAACCCGGTGGGCCTCGCTCGTGCCCTATGCCGCCGCGGCCGAGTTGCTGGCCGACGTGCTGCCGATCGATTGCGGCGCCAACGCCACAACAGTCCGGCAGCATGCGCTGCGCACCGCTCGCCGCATCGAGCGGGAGTTGACGGAAGAGCGGGTATCCTTCATGCAGGATGCCTGCCCGCGCGACTGGATGAACCTGCCTGTTCCCGATGGCCGCATCGTCATCGGCCTGGATGGCGGCTACATCCGCGACCGTGACGACCGGAAGAAGAATTTCGAGCTGATCGTCGGCCGCTCGCTGCCTGAAGTCGGCGCTCCGCGCTACATAGGTTTCGTCCACGGCTATGATCGCAGGCCGCAACGGCGCATTCTCGACCATCTCAAGAAGCAGGGCGTCCAAGCCAATCAGGATATCACCTTCATCACCGACGGTGGGGAAGAAGTCCGCTCGCTCGCCGAGATGATCGCCCCGGCGAGCGAGCATGTCCTCGACTGGTTCCATATCACCATGCGCATCACGGTCCTTCGCCAGTTCGCTCAAGGGCTCGAAAACCACGACGAACAGGCCGGACAGGACCTGCTTGAAACCCTGCGCAGGATCAAATGGCATCTCTGGCATGGTAACGTCTATCGTGCCCGTGACGAAATCGCCGGCCTGCGATTCCACGCGGAAGGTTTCGAAACAGGCTATCCGAACATGCGCAAGTTCCTGACCGCTATCGGGGAGTTCCAGACCTACATCGCCTCCAACAGTGCCAGCCTGATCAATTACGGCGAACGCTACCGGTCCGGAGAACGCATCTCCTCGGCCTTCGTCGAGGCCACCGTTAACGCCGTCATCTCCAAGCGGTTCGCCAAGAAACAGCAGATGCAGTGGAGCAGGATCGGCGCACATCTTTTGCTGCAAACCCGCACGCAGACCCTCGACGGCTCCCTGCGCTCGACCTTCCGGCAATGGTATCGCGGCATGGCGAACGACAATCACGAGAACGGCGAAATGGTCCGCGCCGCTTGACCGCCCCACAAATCCTTATGCTCCCCTTCTCCGCCATACGCAATCTCTTCGTCCCCTCCCGCTCAAACAGGTCCGCCACGCAGATCCGAACTCACCGCCTCAATGCCATGGCAGAATGGAAGGCCGCGGCGTTGCAGATTGCCTGAAAACAGCTGTGGGCTTCCGCGCGTCCACGCTTCAAACAATGTGACAGCGCCGCGGCTGATCGATCAGCCAAGGGCGAAACGTCTTGCTCATCACTCAAAGAATCACGCCGCAATCGGCCTGTCTACCCGCATCGCATCGCCTTCTGCCCCTCAGCCCCAATACGTAGACAGGCTCCTAGCAGTCCCTACATCAGAAAACATATTCGTCGCTTCGGAAAATACGGTCTCGACATGAATGACATGCCCAACCCGTTAGTTCCACGCGATCTCCCGTTCGAAATTCCCTTATGACCAGTCCTTACATGTATCCTCAACCCACCCCAGTTTCTCATTTCGCCCGACAAGGCGGGCCGTTCAGGCTATCGGGATGTACAAGCCGAACGCCGGCGAGTTGAAGGCCATTCTTCACGACTTCCGAAGGCTCACGGTCTGTAACAAGCACATCAATTTCCGGGAGAGGAACGCTTGCGAAAGGAGCGGAGGCTTCGAATTTCGCATGGTCAATTGCAACCACATATCTTCGGGAGTGCCTCGCGATTAAACGATGTAAAAGAGATTCCGATTCGAGACGGTCTAACAGGCCCAAGTCAGCATCTAAAGCGTCTGCGTCGATATAAGCCACGTCAAAGTTGAACCTCCTTACCGTCTCCAAGACATGGTTGCCGGTTAGGAGTTCGTGTCCACCATGAACTTGCCCTCCAGTCAGAACAACACTGTGAACTCCGGAACGCTTTAAGGTCACTGCAACATTGGTTCCGTTTGTGACAAATATTGCGGAATCCCGGTCTGACATCCGCTTTGCCAATGCAAGCATCGTAGAACCGCCGCCGATAAATATCGTCTGTCCTTCTGCATGGACGCTGAGCTGCAAGATTTGCTCGGGGATGACCTCTTTAACTGGCGTTAATAGCGCCATCCGCTGCTGGTAAGATTGTACCAAAATCTCCTGGCAGAGCACTGCGCCTCCATGAACCCGACGCAACGCCCCTTTCTGTTCAAGTAGCCTCAGGTCACGTCGAATTGTCTCTGGAGACACTGCGAAGATTCTAGATAGATCATCGACGTGCAGTTCCGCCGTCTCCGCCAACAACTCTACGATACGGCGGTGCCGAGTCGCACTCAACTCTGTCGGCGCGCGCGTGAGATGGTCTATCGCAGCCGTATTAGTATTGTGTTGCGGGCGACGCACAGGCTAAACTCCTCTGCGGCAACGCGTAGCCGTCACAGAATATGACATCTGTACCTTCCTTTCACTTTCACGAAATACTCGATCGGCACCGAGCTTCCTCGTTCCAAAAAAAGAAAATGGCACAAGCATCAAGATGATGCTGCCTGCCGAGAACCAAATTCGTCGTTGATCTGACGGAGAGCCGACACAAGATAGCTGTTGTCCTCATCCGTGCGTGCCGTCAGGCGCAAATATCGATCGCCATCTCTCATGGATTGATATCCGCAATGCCTGACCAACACCCCGTGTTGGGTCGCAAGCACTTCAGCAGCGTGTTTCGCGCCAGTCCACGCGTCCGGGATTCGGCAAAAGAGATAGTTTGCCTGGGACGGGAGCACCTTAAAACCTGGAATAGCGCTTAACATACGAGAGAAGGACGCAATGCCTGCTCGGGTGTGTCGAAGGCTCGCCTTCCACTCGTCGCGAAATTCCGGCAGAAGCCAAAGGAGATATTCAGCAATGCCGTTTATATTCCAAAGCGGAAGGTGCCGTCGAACTTCATGGACGAGCTGGTTGTCTGCGGACGCGAGATAGCCGAGCCGGGCGCCACCCAATCCAAAAATCTTGCCGAGGCTTTTTAGAATGATGGTGTTGGGATATTCGCTCAGGAAGCCCTCGAGCGAATTTTCCTTGCCGGCGTCTGAAAACTCGATGAAGGACTCGTCGATCACAAGCCGGCATTTTGCCGTGGCAAGGGACGACGCCAACCTCCTGAGGTCCTCTACCGACACGAGACGCCCTGTCGGATTGTTTGGGTTGACGACAACCGCAACTGACGCTTCCCTCGCCTTAGCAAAGCGTCCGAACTCATCCACGTCGAGGTCAAAATTGTCGGCCGGAAGCTTGAAGGAAATGACTTTATTCGGTGCCAACGCATTTTGATATTCAACGAATGTTGGCGTTGGGATAACGACTCTAGGCTTGAGGTGGCCGTACAGGGCCTTGATCAGCTCGCTCGTGCCGTTGCCGATGGCAAGATACTCAGCTGGAAGGTCAGCCATCGCCGCTACACGGGAGGCAATTTCTCGGTGACCCGAAGGATAAAGATGAAGGAGTTCCGGCAAGCGTTCACTAAGCCGATCAAACAGTGCGGCGGGAGGAAAATGGCAGTTGCAGAGCAAGATGTGCTCGCGCACCGGATATCGCCAATAACCCCCATGTAGGCGTTCAACGGTCGCGAACTGATCGGTATCGGAGCTGAACGCGAAATTGGCCGCCTCAAGGTCAACGGCATCGTTCACCGTCATCACGCGCTGTGGTTCGGCATGCATGACGTGGATCTGACGCGCGTGAATCCCTAATGCGACTTCAAAGAATTCGAGATCGTCGTTCAAGCGATGCTGCCGGTTTCGAGCAATCGAGCGAAGAAGCGCAGGCTCGAACTTATAAAGGCCTACGGGGGCCAAATCTTCGGAAGCGTTTTTCTGGGTTACCGAGCATTTGGGGAGGGTTGCTTTTACGCGCATTTCCTTGTCCGCTAGAATGCGTAGCGATCGCTTGGCGTGTGATTTGTCGACGACGACAGCATTGTGGTCTGACGATCGCAACAGGCGCTCGATTAATGAGAAGTCGATGACCAGATTCTCAGTGAACACCAAAACGTCGCCATCAGCGTCGGCAATTTCCTCTGCCGTTGCTGCGTCAACGAGGCGCCCGGCGTTTGGCGTAGGCAAAACGCGGAAGCAGAGTTCCATCCCATTCAGGTCGCCGCCAAAGTCGCTGCCCACGTCGCCCATACTTTTCAGGGCCAGGACAATCGTCTTCTGCACGCCAGCGAGCGCCAATTGAGATAGTAGGCGTCTCAGAACAGACGTGCCACTGACGAAGCCCAGGGCTACTGAGAAGCGATCATTCCAGGTTGAAATCATCTGCCGCGGGTCGGTAACAACGATCGCCAAGCTCTGGACCATTCCCATCTCCCTCAACGATAAACACCCCAAGACTACGCGGGGCTCCACGCTCCATCTACTACCAGATCAGATAGTTGCTTACGCCGCATTCAAGTCGGATCCTAGCGATACGCGTCGAGCGGGGCTCGAGGTGTATTGAGGTGTATTAATGACAATACAACGTCCTAGCCGACCCATGACACGCTCGGCGGTGGTGCTGGCAGCTGGTCTCGGAAGACGGCTTGGCGAACTTACTCGTTCCATTCCAAAAGCACTCCTCCCGGTGAATGGAATACCTATACTGGTCAATACCCTCCGGTGCCTGGCTGACGCCGGCGTCACCGACGTCACCATTGTGATCGGCCATCTTGGCGAGATGATAAAACAGCAGATCGGAAAGACGTTCTACTCCTTGCACATACGTTACGTCGACGCGCCGCTTTTCGAGTCTACAAACAATTTAGTCTCACTTTGGAACGCTCGCGCACTGCTTGACCGGCCGTCGTTTATCCTGGATGGAGACGTTTTCTTCGACAAAGATGTCATCTTTAAGTGCTTGAACAGCCCGCACCCGAACATCGTCGCAGTGGACAGGTATATTCCGGGCATGACTGGAACGGTTGTGATCAGCGACGCCAGTCAGCGGATCACCCAAATCAAACTGATCCGCGGGGATGAATGCGCGGCAGCTCCGAAACCACCGTTTCAGAAGACCTTGAGCATCCAGAGGTTCTCGAGCGATTTTCTTCAAGGGCATCTCCTCTCGTCGATGAGCGAAGCGATCGATCGGGGAGACTTATCCATGTTTTACGAAGAAGCTTTGAGGGATCTCATCGCCAAAACTGCGGATGACGTCCATGCTGTCGCTTGCCATGGATCGCGCTGGATCGAAATTGATGACTTGCAGGACTACGGACGGGCTCAGGTCTACTTTTCCACCTTCGCGGCAACCCACCAGGCAACCGGTCCCGAGGACTCTGACAGTGGCAGGAAGAAAAAAGGAGCCGGAACGTGAGAATTACATCCTTAGAAGAACGACCACGCAGCATGGTGGCTGCTTTGATGGATCTCCCGAATATTATTACCCTGTTTGGGCTTTGCATGTCCGTCATCGCAATAATAAGTACGATCAAAGGAAAGTATGAGCTGTCGCTGATCTTCGCGCTATTTGCAGTCGCATCAGATTGGGTCGATGGTTGGGTTGCCACATGGATGCGCTCCCGGGCGCCCCATATGAATGAAATCGGCGCGAATCTGGACTCGTTTGCAGATCTCGTCAGCAGCGCGATTTACCCCATGGTTGTCGTCGTTTGTGTTTCGCCCGACTCGGTCCTGAACTATGTCGCAGCGATGTTCATTGCTTGCACGGGGATCCTCCGCCTGAGCTTTTTCAACGTATATGGCGCCACACCCGACGGGAAAGTTTTGGGGTTGCCTATTGCTCATAATGTACTTGCCATGGCTGCGGTTGTCGCGCTCGCAAGCTGGCTGCAAATGCAGGCGATTTGGTCAAAGGTGGCCGCGCTATATGTCCTTTTCGCCGTGGCGAATGTTTCTCCATTTTATTTCCCGCGAGAGAGCCCGAAGATAGTACCGGCTGTATTGCTCTATATCGCGGCAATGTGCTTTTTGTTATGGGAGCTAACATGAGGCCGCCTGCCTGAAGAACGTTATACGTAGCTTTACAACTGCTAATTTGCGCCCTCGCTAAATCGCAAAAAAGAGTGCGAACTCGCTTTCGCAGCAAGGCATTTGTTTAGCATCTTGCTGCCAGTCAATCAGCACGGCGATCTCATCGTCGCCTGCAACGCGGTATGTGCTTTTGAGGTGGTTCGCCAAATGCCAGAGGATACACATATTCTCTCAACGAAAGATCGGCCAAATCAGTTGCCCCAAGTTGCATCCTCCAGTAACTGCCGCGGACGCACAAGAGCCACGACGCATCAACAACATGTCGCACTTGGTTTTGCGCCGGGCCATCATGGCGAAGTGCTACAAGGGGCCTTCAAGGATCAATTTGGTCGGCTCCATCGCGGACTCGTTACGATGCCTCATCCGCACCTCCAAGCCGTTGCTTGGGCTGCCGAGACGGCCGCGCCACATTTCTCGGTCGATCCGCCAGGAAAACTAAAGGTTCTCGCGGCGATACGGCGGCTGTCGGTATTAAATCCCGAAAGGATCCGACCCTGTACTGTCCGGCTTAAAAGCAACATAGTGGATGGGTTCGGGATGGGCGCGTCGACAGCTGACGTGCTTGCTGCGCTCCGCGCCGTCGCTAAGTTGTTTGGCCTCAGGTTGAACGCTTCGCAGTATTTCCGCATCGCAGTCGAGGCAGAAAATGCAAGTGATGGTACGATGTTCAGTCCCCGTACTCCGCTTGTCGCTCATCGAGAGGGCCATGTCCTTGAGATGTTTCCTAGAAAACTGCCTGAATTAGGACTTATAAGCTTCAACAGCGACCCGAACGCTCCGGTTTTTACCACCCGAATCAAACCGGCTCGCTACTCCCCGTCAGAGATCGAGCACTTCGGGTATCTTCGCTTGCTTTTGGCCAAGGCGATCGCTGAGGCGCGCCTTGAACTGATCGGCCAGGTGGCCAGCCAAAGCGCTAAAATGAACCAGGCCCATCTGCCACAGCCGCGCTTCGAGGATGTGTTATTGCTGAGCCGCTCTGCGGTCGGCCTTCAGGTGGCACATAGCGGACGGATGATTGGAATCCTGCTACCGCCGGATCTTCCAGATACAGATCGGAAAGTGGTCTCCGTCATGGGTGGCCTTCGCGAAATCGGAGTAGTGCCGACATTTTTCCCAAGAATGAATTAGTACCAAATCGCAAGATTTCGGAGCTTCGCAGATATCAGGGAAGGCCCCTGTAATCACGCGTTGGCCGTCCAGCAGGCCGCAAAGTTGAAGTTCTCGCCTTTACCGAGAGGAAGACGCCGCGGCAAATTTCGTGCATGTGTGCATACCCATCGCTGTGGGGGCGCAAAATGCACCTTCGGCAGGCGATCCTATAGCCGAAAGTCAGGCGACGCTTCCTTGCCAGAAAAGGCCCATCCCGAGGGGCGATTACAGTATGGGTTGTCGTTGGGCTAGCTAATTTTCAGCCTGGACCGGCTGCGGGTGCATTCCCATTGAGGAGATCGTCCGACCCGCTCGTTGAAGCGCACCACCCAGCAGCGGACGTCTGCACGGTCGCAGTGAAGTGAGTTCCTCGGCGCGGAGCCATCATGATACGTCGCAGCCAGTGAAAGTATCGAGACGGAAATCACGCGCGTTGGTATGACCGGTTGGTCATGCGGTCATGCCTGTAAGGCGGTCGGGGGTAGCCGACGACCAACGGGTTGCTTTTGGATGAGACTGTGCGGGTGGCGCGATCACTCAATACTTTCTTCTATTGTGATCGAGGGGCCACACAGCGCGGACGCCGGCTTTTTCGAACGTGCGCTGGTACTCTGGGGCCGGAGCCGCATCGGTGACAACCATCTCAACTGCACCGAGCGGGAGAGCAGCGTAGCTGGCCGATCTGCCGAACTTTGTGTGGTCGGCAACAACTACATATCGGCGTGAGTGCTGCGCAAGAGCCTTGTGCAGGTGAGCCTCCGGTTCCTCATATTCCAGGAACCCGAGCTTCGCATCAATGGCATTCGTGCCCGTCACCACCAAATCAAACAGACGTCTCGTGACAGCGTTCAACGTGTCATATCCCGCTAGCAGTTCGTATTCGCCGAGCAGCCGGCCCCCTGTCAAAACCACGTCATGCTCTCCTGTTGCCGCGAGTGTATAGGCGACATCAATCGTGTTGGTGACAAAACGCATTCGTGGGCCCCGCGCCAGCATTCGCGCCAAAGGCAAAGTTGTGGAGCCTCCTCCAACGAATACAAGCTGGTCTTCACGGAGATCGAGATAGTCGAGACAGGATCGGGCGATCCGTTCCTTTTCCTCCCGGAGTGACTCCATCCGAGTCGAATAGGGCAGCTCCTCGTTCGGCCGGAGGAGTACGGCACCGCCGTGTACCCGTTTGAGCTTGCCCGTTTCTTCAAGCCCCCTGAGGTCGCGGCGGATCGTTTCGACCGAAACCTGCAGTTCGCTCGACAGGGTGCCTACCTGTATCTCCTGACGTGCTGCAAGAAGGTCGAGAATCTGCCGCTGCCGACTTGCCGCAAGGATTGTGCCTGCCGGCTCACCGGATCCCGGTGCTGGCGTCTCATTCGCAATAGGATTCTGCGGTTCAAAATTGGTCATGCCTATTCTCTCCGTTCGCGAGAAGCATCAGTAAACATATCAATCGACCTTGTCACGCGCATGACCGAATGTGCCCGGTATGATCCACGAATTTGCGGCGATATCCGAATCGCCACTCGTATTTGTCAAAAAACGGTAACAAAACCACACTATCGTGCAGGGGCGGTCAACGAGAGATGTTTTGAATGACGTTGCAAGCATGGACGACGGAGCGCCTGCCTTACCGTCTGGGCCCATCTGCGCGGGCGTGCGGCACGCCAGGCGGCGTAGAGCCCCTTGGACAGTGGAAGCAAACATGACCTTCGTGCTCCAACGCAGCATTCGTGCCGCATTGACGCTTTGGATCGTCGTGACGGTCGTATTTACCGCCACCCGAATGAGTGGCGATCCCACCTACCATATCTTGCCGCCCAACACCCCCGAGGTGAAGCGCGAAGTGCTGCGGCATCAACTTGGGCTCGACCGGCCACTTGTGACGCAATATGTCGATTATCTATCCGGTCTTGCGGATGGGGACTTCGGTCATAGCTTCTTCAGTGGCCGCATGGTCACCGAGATGTATCTCGAGCGGTTGCCGGCCACACTCAATCTCGCATTGCCTTCACTGCTGCTGGCCATTCTCATCGGGCTTCCCATTGGCACAATCGCTGCGGTCAAGCCCAACAGTCCTGTGGATCGAGGGCTGATGGCACTGACCTTCGTAGGCCAAGCGGTGCCCAATTTTGTGTTGGGAATTGTGTTCATCCTGCTCTTTAGCCTGACGCTGCGGTTGCTGCCGAGCGGGGGCACCGGCAGCTGGCCGCACTACATCCTGCCAGTTCTGACGTTGGGGATTGCGAGTATTGCCAGCATCTCGCGGCTAACGCGTAGCAGTCTTCTCGATGTCCTCGGTCAAGACTACATCCGCTTCGTTCGCGCCAAGGGGCTGCCGCCTTCCAAGGTGATCATCAAGCACGCTCTGCGCAATGCATTGCTGCCGGTGTTGACAGTCATCGGTCTGCAAGTCGGCACGCTCATTGGGGGTGCGGTCGTGGTGGAGGTGGTGTTTGCGTGGCCAGGGGCCGGCCGGCTGCTGGTCGCGGCCGTGATGCAGCGCGACTTTCCCATGTTGCAGTTCGGGGTCTTGGCCGTCGCGGCGACGGTGATTATCGCCAACGTTTTTGTCGATGTCGGGTGCGGCCTCCTTGATCCAAGAATCCAGGCGAGGGCGTCATGAGCGTGCACGGCCAACTCGTCCCTGAAGGCAGTCGCTTGATAGCTCTCTCCAAGCGCATGCAATCGCTCTTGCAATGGAATCACTTCCGGCGGATGCCCGCGCTCATCCGGATGGCGGCGGTCACGATTGTAATGCTCTGTCTCGTCGCCGTTCTTGCGCCGCTATTGGCCCCTTACGGATCCGGAGACCAAGACCTCTTGGTGCGACTCCAGCCCCCGGTGTTTCTAGGCGGCGCATGGTCGCATCCTTTGGGCACGGACCATCTCGGCCGCGACGTATTGTCGAGACTGCTCTTTGCGCTGCGTACGACGCTGATCATTGCCTCCCTAGGCGTTATCGTCGGAGTGGTGACCGGGGGTCTGGCTGGTCTGGCCAGTGGCTTGGCCGGCCGCCGCATCGACAACATGTTCATGCTCCTGGTCGACGCCCAGGCGTCTGTGCCGCTCACGCTTCTTGCGCTGGCAGCAGTAGCGTTGACCGGATCAAGTCCGCTGGTGCTTATCCTTATTGTGGGCATCTCCGAATACGACAAATATGCCCGGGTCGTAAGATCCCAAGTCTTGGTCATTAAAAGCCGAACCTTTGTCGAGTCCGCCCGCGCACTCGGAGCGTCGCCGCTGAGAGTGGCGTTTCGGCACGTGCTACCCGGCTTGGTTTCGCCGCTCACGGTGCTCGCAACGATTAATTTCAGCTCCGTGGTCATTCTGGAATCGGCGCTGTCCTTTCTCGGCGTCGGCATTCAGCCGCCGAACACTTCGCTCGGCGCCATGCTCGGAGAAGCCCGAAATTATCTGATTTCCAACTGGTGTCTGGCAGCGATCCCGACCGCTTTCATCGTGATGATAACGATGGCCGTCTCGCTGCTTGGTGACTGGTTGCGCGACCTGTTCGACCGAAGGCTCAGTTCCTGAACAAGAGCGATCGGGGCACTCCCGAAACTATCAACCCCAACCCAAGGAAACGATGATGTTACGACCAATCCGCTTTGCAATGCTAGCTGCCGGCATGTGCCTTGCCAGCGTCCAATTTGCAGTCGCTGAAGATCTCATAGTCGGCATGCAGGAGGTGAGGCCGCTGTTTGACCCGGCAATTGAAACCGGCAACACCGGCATACCGCTCAGCAATGCTATATTCGACACTCTCATTCGCCGCGATTTCCAAGCTGATGGTAAAGGTACCGGTGGAGAGCTGGTGCCGGCCTTGGCGGAGAGCTGGCGCCGTGTTGATGATCATACGCTGGAAGTGAAGCTCAGAGCAGGCTCCACGTTCCACAATGGCGACCCGCTGACCAGCAAGGACGTAAAGTTTACTTTCGATCGCATCCTGGATCCGAAGTCTCAGTACGGCCGATCCCAGTTCCAGTATGAGAACATCGCCCGCGTAGAAACACCCGACGACTTGACGGTTCGCATCGTCACAAAGAAACCCGATCCGACAATCGAAATGATGCTGACGTTTCCCGCAAGCAGCATCGTCCCGAAGGACTACTTCGAGAAGGTCGGCTTTGATGCCTTCGGACAGAAGCCGATAGGCGCCGGTCCCTACCGGTTTGTTCAGTCCATCGACGACGACCGCGTCATTCTGGAAGCCTTTCCCCAATACTGGCAAGGCAAGCCGCCAGCGGACAAGCTGGTATTCCGCGAGATACCCGATTTGTCAGCGCGTATCACGGCGCTGGCTAACGGCGAAGTCGGCATAATCAACAATGTAACCCCGGATCAGATTCCGGCGATTGAGACCCTGGGCTGCTGCGACGTTCGCAGCGTAATGGCGAACAGCCAGGTGCTCAACTACCGGACATCCAATCCGGTGATGGCCGATAAGCGGTTCCGTCAGGGTCTCAACCTGGCGATCGATCGTGAACTGCTTTCAAAGGCACTTTGGAATGGCAAGGCTGAGGTGCTGCATAGCCATCAGTATGCCGAATGGGGCGACCTGTACAACGCCGAACGCCCCAAGTTCGCATACGATCCGGAGCGTGCCCGAGAGCTTATTGCGCAATCCGGTTACAAAGGCGAAGAGATCGATTTCATCACAAGCCCCGTCTATTACACCAACGGCCTAGCCGCGGCCGAAGCGATTGTCTCGATGTGGCAGAAGATCGGTGTGAATGCAAAGGTACAAGTCAACGAGAACTTCTACGAAATCTCCAACGACGATCCCGGCATCGAGGTTCGCAACCTGTCCGACTGGGCTGATCTGCCCGATCCAAATGTCACGATTATGTGGAGCTGGACAACCACGGCGCTTTGGGACGGCAATGAGGCGTTTCAGGAGCTTGGCCGTAAGGCGGCCACGACGCTCGACAAAAAGGAGCGGTTTTCTCTCTACCAGAAGGTGCTGGACAATTTTGAGGACCAAGCACCTGGAACCGTCCTTTATCGCGTGCCGGACTTTTATGGGGTGCGCCATGACATAAAGTGGCAGCCCTACACCAACTACGTAATGGATTTCCGGCCGGGCAATTTCGCGGTCGGGGCAGGGCAATGAACGACAGGCGTGATGCCATTCTACGGGTGGAGGAACTGCACACGCAGTTCCTTACCTCCCATGGACCGGTGCACGCTGTAAACGGGGTCTCGTTCGAAATCCGACCGGGCGAGACACTCGGCCTGCTTGGTGAGTCCGGTTCAGGCAAATCAACGATCGGTTTGTCGATGCTGCGCCTGTTGCCGCCCGGCCGCGGCCGGATTTCGGGCGGGCGCGTCTTGTTCGGCGGCGAAGACCTGGTCACAGCGAGCGAAAAACGTATGCGACGGTTGCGTGGCAGGGACATTGCCATGATCTTCCAGGAGTCATTGAGCGCTCTCAACCCGGTCTACACAATCGGGGAACAGATCGCCGAGGTCATTCGACAGCACGAACGGCTGGACCGCCGCGCTGCGATGAAGCGGGCGGCCGAAATGCTGGAAATGGTCGGTATGCCCGACCCGGGCCGCCGTCTTGGAGAATATCCGCATGAACTCTCGGGCGGTATGCGCCAACGGGTGGTGATTGCAGCCGCCTTGGCGTGCCAACCGAAGCTCTTGATTGGCGATGAGCCAACGACCGCGCTCGACGTCACGGTGCAGGCGCAAATTCTAGATCTGATTGCCGACATTCAACATCGCACCGGCATGGCCGTTCTGTTCATCACGCACGATCTCGGCGTTGTGGCAGAAATCGCTCACCGCGCCATTGTCCTCTACGCTGGCCGTGTCGTGGAGGAGGCCGACACGCAAAGCCTTCTGGCGCGGCCACGCATGCCGTACACCCAAGGCCTGCTGCGCTCTTTACCGCAGTTTGCGAAGGGCCATCGGCTTGCGGCAATCCCGGGCGCTGTTCCCAATCCTCGCTCGCTGCCCACTGGTTGCGCGTTCCACCCTCGCTGCCAGGAAGCGAAGGCGGATTGTGCTCAGACGTTGCCGGCGTTGACAGAGGCCGGCGATGGCCGCCGCGTCCGCTGCCTGCACTGGCACAATATTGCTCAGGATATGGATCTACGGGTGCGCGCGTGAACGTTCTTCGCACCAATCAACTGGCAGCCTCTGAAGCGACAACCCCTTTGCCGCCTCTGCTCGAAGTAGCGAATCTTCAAAAGAGCTTCCCCGTCCGCCACGGACTGTTGGGGCGCCCGACGGCAACACTGAAGGCAGTGGCCGGCGTGTCGCTTCAGGTCTTTCCAGGCGAAATCGTCGGGCTGGTGGGTGAATCAGGTTCGGGCAAAACGACCACCGGCCGCTGTTTGTTGAGGCTGGTTGAATCCTCTGCCGGCAGCATCAAATTTGACGGCGTTGACCTGATGGGTCTTTCAGCGCGTGAGCTTCGCCGGTTTCGCAGGCGCATGCAGATTATTTTCCAAGACCCGTATGACAGCCTAAATGAGCGCATGACCATCGGCGATCTCGTCGGCGAGGCCCTTACGATCCATGGTTTGGCGGTTGGGGCGGTCCGGCGCGACCGAATTTTCGAGCTCTTGCAGCAGGTCGGACTGGGAAGCGAGTTCGCCGATCGGTACCCTCACACACTTAGCGGAGGCCAGCGGCAACGTGTCGGCATCGCGCGCGCTCTAGCCGCAGGCCCGCAGTTCCTCGTCGCCGATGAGCCCGTCTCCGCCTTGGATCTATCGGTCCAGGCACAGATCCTCAATCTGCTGCTGGACATTCGGGATCGGCTCAACGTCGGTATGCTCTTCATTTCGCACGACCTGTCTGTGGTCCGCTTCATCGCCGACCGCGTGCTGGTGATGTATCTCGGAAAGATCGTAGAAAGCGCGCCGGCAGCCGCCCTGTATGAAAGAGCGGCACATCCATACACGCAGGCGCTCTTGTCGGCCGCCCCGTTTGTTGGTGAGGGACAGCCCCGGCAACGCATTCGATTGCTTGGCGATCTGCCGAGCCCAGTTGATCCGCCGACCGGCTGTGTCTTTCGTACCCGGTGTCCGTCAGCCACCGCCGAATGTTCCGCCAATGAGCCCCCAATGCGTCCTGTCGGCCCCAATCACTTCGCGGCCTGCATTCACCTGACCGCGTCCTGACACGGACCGGCCTGCGACAATTCTGTTCACCAATGGAGCCAAATCATGCAGCAAAAACGAAAGCTGATCGTGATTCTTATCGACGGCATGAGTGC
The DNA here is from genome assembly GCF_002284565.1 of Mesorhizobium mediterraneum. Lineage (GTDB taxonomy): Bacteria > Pseudomonadota > Alphaproteobacteria > Rhizobiales > Rhizobiaceae > Mesorhizobium > Mesorhizobium mediterraneum. Next base: position 40,977 of record NZ_NPKI01000044.1, read on the forward strand.
CGACTACTTTGAAACGCAAGCTCAGCGACTGCCGTATTTGAGCGGCCTGGCGCAGAGCGGAACGCTGGTTCGGCGGATGTCCTGCCCGGTGCCGGGCACCTCCTTACCGGGGCGAACCAGCATGATCACGGGAAAACCCTCACAGGAGCACGGGATCTTCGGAAACCACATCTTCGACGGCACGAATTTCCGCGCCGCAAGGCCGGACGATGTGCTGGCGCCGACCATTGCCCGCCGCGCCCGCGAGGCGGGTTTGAAGGTTGCCTGCATCGGCCATGCAATGGTGGACCCAGACGACACCGACATTTACGAGGCGCCATGGTGGTTGCGCGACTTTATGGAAGGATGCCGGTTCGTTAAGGTCCTCAATCCGGACTGGGTTTCCCGTCTTCTCGTTCCGCGCGGAAGGGATGGGCACCTCGTGACCATGCCGGTCAGCAATGGGGGGATCGCTGAAGACGAGCCGGGATTGCAGCATCTGCTTGGGATGGCCTGCGACCAGCAGATCATGCGGGACGTTGCCGATCTTGCCTGCTCCGACACGCCGCCGGATCTCATTCTCACCGAGATCGAGATGCCGGATGTAATTCAGCATTACTTCGGCTACGAGAGTGAGGCTTCGCATTGGTCGCTGGCGATGGCCGATTTTCTGGTCGGCGAGTTGCACCAGCGGCTCGAACGCGCCGGAAGGCTGGACGAATATGTCATCGCCGTGGCGAGCGACCACGGTCATAGCCCGATCGAGACTGCGATTTTCACCGATATCGCCCTGCCCGGCGTGCTTTGCGAACCCGAAGGCGCAACCCTGCACGTCGTGGTCCAGAACGAAGCGCACCGCGACAAGATTACCTCCCGCTTGAAGGAGTTTGGCGCCGAATACATCGGTAACGACCATGTTCCAGCGGCGGTGAGGTCCTCAATAGCCGCCTATGCGGCACCGCACCGCCACAGCTTCGAAATCTCGCGGAGCCGCAATGATGGCGGAAGTCCTTTGGGCCGGCCCCGCTATATTTCCTCGCACGGACTGTGCCCCGGCACCCCTGCCGACGATCGGTTCGCCATCTTCTATGGCGCCGGCATCTGCCAGAGGTTGGTCGAATCCGCGGTCGCGGAGGATTTCTATCCGGCTCTAACTTACATTTTAGGGTTGCCGGCGGACAAGAGAGACCGCGAAGCCATGGGATCTTCCATAATATGAGCTTGCCTGCTGAAGATCACATGTTCGATTATGGAATATTCAAGTTCTCTTCGAAGGAAGAGGTTCTCGAAAAGTCGAGCCGATATTGGAATCCTGGGAAAACTCGCTTCTGGCGTGATGCCGGTATCGATCTCGTTATCGATAAGCGCGAAGGCTATGAAATTTTTGACATGGATGGCCGCCGGCTGATCGATCTCCATATCAATGGAGGTACCTTCAACTTCGGCCATCGGAATCCTGAGATTATCGAAACGCTAAAGTCTGCGCTCGATCACTTCGATATCGGAAATCACTGGTTTCCTTCGATGCCACGAGCGGCGCTGGCTGAGGCGTTGGTGAAGGTCAGTCCGGGTTTCGACTATGCCTTCTTCTCGCCAGGCGGCGCAGAGGCGATCGACGTTGCTATTAAATCGGCACGCTACGCCACCAGGCGTCGCAAGATCGTCTCGATAATCAAGGGCTATCACGGCCACTCCGGCCTATCGGTGGCAACCGGTGACGCGCGGTTCTCAAAGATATTTCTATCGGATCGTCCGGACGAGTTTATGCAGGTCCCGTTCAACGATCTGGAGGCGATGGAGCAGGCACTGTCTTCAAGCGACGTCGCTGCTGTGATCATCGAGACTATTCCTGCGACGTACGGATTTCCGATGCCCAATGACGGCTACAATCGCGCGGTGAAGGAACTCTGCAAACGCCATGGAGCACTCTATATTGCCGATGAGGTGCAGACTGGCCTTATGCGTACCGGGCAGATGTGGGGGTGGCAAACCTTTGGCGTCCAGCCCGACATTTTTGTAAGTGCAAAGGGTCTCAGCGGTGGCGTTTATCCCTTCGCGGTAACAATGCTGACCAAACGCTCCGGTGCATGGATGGAAGAGGACGGTGCGGCACATATATCGACAACGGGCGGTTCGGAGGTCGGCTGCATCGTTGCGCTGAAGGTTCTCGAGATCCTTGCCCGAACGAACGTTCTGGCCAACGTTAACTTCCTGACGCATTTTTTTGCCGACGCGTTCGCCGAAATGATCCAGACCCATGGGGATGTCATTTGCGGGCTACGACAAAAGGGCGTGGTCATGGGAGTGGAATTCAACCATCCCGACGGCGCGGTTCACGCTTCGAAAGCCCTCTACGAACATGGCATCTGGGCGATCTTCTCGTCGCTCGACACGCGGATCCTTCAATTTAAGCCGGGCGTCCTCATGACCAAGACATTGGCGAAGGAGGTAGCCCATCGGTTCAATGCCGCTTTACCGCGCATTCGCGAATTGATCGCCCACCCGTGAATTAATTCGCCTTACTGGCTCCACCGGGATCCGGTGTCAGGGGGAGCATGAGGAACTGTGTGGGCGGTTATGCGGCGAGAGCTGTTTCGTCGGTCATGTCAGAGGAAACTAGGTTGAAGCGTGCAGGGTGGGCTTCTAGCGTCGAAGGATGACCAAACCCAGCCCGTTCCGTTACTTCAAGACGTCACCCGAGATCATCCGATTGGCGGTGATGCTGTACGTCCGCTTTCCTCTCTCGCTGCGCAATGTCGAGGATCTGCTGCACGAGCGCGGCATCGATGTCAGCCATGAGACAATCCGGTTCTGGTGGAACCGGTTTGGCCCGATGTTCGCGGCTGAAATCCGCCGGAAGCGAGCGCAACGGATGCGGGCCTGGCCGCAATGGCAGTGGCATCTGGACGAGGTGTTCGTGAAGATCAACGGCGAGACCCATTACCTTTGGCGGGCCGTGGATCACGAAGGGGAGATACTCGAAGCCTTTGTTTCAAAGAGGCGGGATCGCAGGGCAGCACTGAAATTCCTCAAGAAATCAATGAAACGAAATGGTTCTCCGAAGACCATCGTGACGGACAAGCTAAGGTCCTACGGCGCGGCCCTGAAGGAAATTGGAACTGCCGATCGCCAGCAAACCGGGCGCTGGATGAACAATCGAGCGGAGAATTCACACCTGCCATTCCGACGACGAGAACGAGCCATGCAGCGCTTCCGGCAGATGCGATGTTTGCAGAAATTCGCCGCAGTCCATTCGTCCGTCCAAAACCACTTTAACCAGGAACGCCATCTCTACACTCGCGACAATTTCAAGCTTAAACGGGCCGCCGCTCTCGCCGAGTGGCGCAGCCTCGGCTCGGCCTAGACTTCACAAATTCTTGGCGAACTGCGACTGGTTCGAATTGGTCTGACAGCACCCCGGATAGGATTGGTGAACTTTCGGAGCGCCGTCTGGATTTGCAGGCTCTCGCCTATCGCACGCAGCTCGTCCTCGGATAAAGTGCGGTCGCCTATCCATTCCGCAATACGGCCAGATCGCGTGGTTCGGCCCAATGTACGTCGACCAAAGCGCGCCCGGGCCTGGCTGCGCAGATTTCGCATATAGGCTGCCGCAGTTGCCGCCATGCGCGGACGAGGTGCCTGGGTCTGGACATCTTCGTCCTCGTCGCCGTCTTGCTCGTCATTGTCGTCGTCGGGCGTATTGAGCCCGTCGATAAATGCCGCCAGGCCTTCGAGAAATTTTCGGTCCTGATTGACCTGAGTATTGAGGCGCCGCCGCAACGCGGTGTCGGTTTCTTCCCTCATGCTGGAGAGGAGACCTTCAACGTCAGAGGAAACGCTCACCAGTTCCAGTAAGGCGCGAGGAAGCGAAATGGTAGGCGTTTCCGCGACGACGGCCTCTCTAAGCCTCCGCCCGAGGCGCGCGGTTTCCGAGTTTCCATTCTTTTCAAGGAGGTCGGCTGCACCGCCTAAATCCTCCCAGTAGTCGCCGGCCTGCCAGCTTACAAAATCCTCATACCAAGCTGTTTGCTTGTTGAGCACGTCAGGAAGGACATAGGATTCACCTTCCTTCATGATGAAAGGTCCGCCGCCGTCAGAAGCTTTGAGGATGCGAAACCTGTTTCGCGCCAGGCCTTGCCGAAAGCTTGACCATGTCGCGATCTTCTGGTCGGGCGCAGCAATGTTTTCGCGCGCGAAGGCCTCCTTGAGATACTGCTTGAGCAGGTCCGTGGGAGTGAACATCAGCCAACTGTGAGAGTGATCCACGGCATTGTCGGCACTGCTGTTGTCGGTCAAGCGCCGTTCATCGTCATCAAGATAGACACGATCGACCTTCTGTCCCAAACGCCGGATCAAGGTCGTGGTTTTGCCCGTGCCGGGCGGTCCTATAATCAGCAACTGACTGTTGAGGGGCAACCGGAAAATCTCGTCCTGATAGCGATCCAGGATCGGTTGGTCACGCAGGCCCATCTTCGTGATGACACTGCGCCGGATGCCTTCAATGATGTTGGTTGCTTGCTCATCGATAGCCAAAATACTGTCGAGGATGGAGCTATCTTCCCCGACGGCAATATGCACGGCGAGTGCATCGAGCATGGAGATGACGGTAATGGGCCCGTAGAATTCGCCCTCCAGAATGGAGTTACGCGAGTCCCACTGGCCCTGGCGCTCATGAGGATGAAGGATCGCCTTCTCGATGATCTCGACAGACTGAACGCCACCAGGGGTTCGGATATCGAAATCGTCGCCCACATCCAAGGACGCCAGCCGGCCCATCAACGAATTGCGTCCAGCGAAGCGTTTGTCTCCGCCGGGGCTTCCTGAAGCCGTTCCACGGCAAATGTAATAGATGACGATCTTTCCATCGTCCTGACGTGCTACCACCCTGGCGATGGCCGGTTCTTTGGCGAGCAGTTCGAGAGCACGGCGGTTTGCGCTGTCGACGTTGCCCAGGGCCCTGACGGCTTCGCCTGACGTAAAGGTGTTCACGCTGGCGAGCGCCGTCGGGCCGGTGGAGTATGGCTCGCCAAGCGCCGAACGTGCGTCCTTGGAAATTCTCTCGAAAACGTCGAGGCTTTCGCTCGAAACCCGTTCGATCTGATCCTGGTAGTTCGTGACCATTCCCATCTCCCTGCCGATTGTTCTTATTCTTGGATTGGGCTGCTATGTGCAACCAAATACGGAAGCGAGAACCATAAAATATAATATGGAAAGCTGCGCCCAGTGCCGCCTAACCTTTGCAGGCGTCATTGCTGGCTAAATGTAGTGCCGAAACGATAGCGGTTTCGACCCCACGCCCGGTATCGCGGTCAAGATTTCCCCGATGTCGTCGGCAAATCGCAGAGTGTCCGGCTAACCGTCGCTGAAAAGGCGCGCATTGAAGTTCAGCTTCGTCAGAGCGAGAACATCAGCCAGCCACCTGATGGAGCCGCGTGTCACCAAAAACAATGAGCACCTTCAAGGGCGTTGGAACCTCTCAAAATGCGTTGCGATGGTCGATCTCAAGCGCTAGGCCCCGCAAAACTGCACGCCCGCCTTCGCGAAAAAGCTTGAGGTCATTCGGCTTGGTAATCTGGATGCCGGAAATAGTTGTTCCCGCCGGAACCGCGCTGCGGAAGCCCTCACTCTCCGCACCATTGAACCGCGGCCGTGGATAAAAATCTCCTGCGGCGGCTTGCCGTGCCCACTGATGTAGCTGTCAGCGCAGCGGCTGACGATCTCCGCAGCTTTTCCTTAGAGAGGTGAAACTCCCCGAGGCGATCAGACCCGAATGCGCCACAGCACCCTTGAACACAATACCTTCGCCGGTATGCAGGAAAATCTGCGCCCCGCAGCAAGCCTCATTGTTGTCGGCGGGGTTGTTCTTTCTCTTGAATACGAGGCCGATGTAGCAGACGCCGTCGCGGATAGGCGTGGCGGAATCCGTTGTTTGCGGAGACCGCCTTGAGTGTCTGGTACTCGAACCGCTTGAGGTGTTCGACATAACTCATTTGCGCGGGAATCAGGGACCCGCCACCGGGGACAAGGCGCATGATGGGTTCAAGGACATGCCACTGTTCCAGCGTGGTGACGGGCACGGTCCGTGCCCGGCCCCCTTTCGTCCAGCTTACCTGCAAGGCGATATGATCGGCACGAATGGCCGCCTGCGGCTGCAACATCATGGCCTCTTTGCGCCGCAGGCCAAACGCCACTTGGAGGAGAACCGACGCCTTGATATGAGGGGCACTCGATCGTGCCAAGCTTGGCCTGGTTGAGGGTCTGGGGCACGGTTGCGCGTGACTTCGCCACGTTCGGCGACGCCGTACGCGGCATTGTCGCGGTTGACGACATTGACCTTGTTGACCTTCTCCGCCCACCATCGCAGCCAGGTGAGGCGGTTGCGGATACTGGCATCCGAGGTATCGGAATCGAGCCACTTTCTACAAGCGCCTCGACATGCTTGGGTTTGAGGGAACCGGCGGACGGCAGCTTGTAGCCGAGGTCCGCGAGGTCGTTGGCCATTTGCGGCCAAGCCGCGCCGACGGTGTTTTGAGTGCCGTAAGAGCCGTCCCGGTTGCGTTGGCACATCGGCCTCGCCCAACTTGGCCGTTCTGGTGATGGCGGTGTCGATAGCGCGGTCAACGAACACCTCTCGGCCCGGATCGCGTTGACGTGCGGACCGAGCGGCCAAGCGACATGCTGAAAAGTAACACTCTGGGCGCCCCCTTCTCTGCCTCGGATTCGCGCCGACTTCACCCGGTTATCGAGCGGCAGCCGATGCCGGTGCTCGCCTTAGCCATAGTCCTGCACAACTGCCACGTGATAGTCTTTGAGCCGTCGGGCAAAGGATGAACGTTCAGCTTATTTCCCTTCCACTACATCCCTGAGTTCTTCGACCGTGAGCATGGGTTTGCGGTGTAGCATCTGGTGACAGTTTGAGCAGACCGCACGAAGGTCGCTCAATCGCGTCTTTTCGCCGGGCCGTATTTCTGCCACGGGCTTCGTATGGTGGCATTCGATGAAGCCAATGCCGCGCTCCTTATAAGTTCTCTCGAAATCAAAGCCGCAAACCGTGCATGCGAATGAAGTCAGGCTCGCCTTGAAAGCGGCGACCAGTTGCGGCTTCCGTTCAATGGCCCAATGAAGCCTGAGCCTGCGCGCGCCTTCTTCTTCGGAACGCTCACCCTCTCTTCCACTAGCATCTGCTCCTAGCTTCGTGATCGCCCTGAACTGCTCTTCGGACAAGTTGTACGAAGTTACCATCCTTTGCCGGCCGGGCTCGAAAATGTTTGGCGGTATTGGTAGCGACTCCCGGAATACGACAATCCGATCTTTTGGGACCGCCCAACGAAAGTACACAAAATCGCTTCGGATGGAGTTCTCTATCTGGGTAAGTGTTTGGTTCATGTATCGATGGGCAACCTGATTGATTTTGGCGAGTTCGAAAACATCAACCGCCATCTGCTCCACCGCTGAGGCTGACGGAGCGGCGGGTTTATCAAGTAATATGGCTCCGTCGTAATAGCCTGCCGCTCGCCAGCCGCCAGCATCGAAGGTCGCTAGGACAAGGCCAAATCTCTGGCCCTCATATTTCTTGGCAGGAAGCGCTACCGTGTAGCCGAGGACCTGTCCATCGATCGCGAAATCAATATTGAAATTCCAGTCCTCGTGCCCGAACCCGTGTTCATGAACGAAGCTGCCGACCCCCTTCTGGCTCAATCTGCCGCGTGACGGGCGAACCCAGCCTTCTGAATTGGGTGCGATCCTGTGTAGCTTGTATTCCAAATTATCCCTCCAAAATGGTAGTTGCTGCGATTAGCCTAAGATGAACCATCTCAGTGCCCTCAGCCTCCGCATTGGCGCAGGGTCGTCGCGGAGTCGGTGCATATGGGCAGCTTAGAACCGCCTCGCATTCTGCAATCTCCGCTTAACCGAGAAACCACCCGTTGTAAGCCTGCCATCTCAAAAATGGTGAGCTTCTGAACGCGTAAACGTTGAGTCCAGAACCACATCGCATTCTGTTATAGACTTGAAATAATTACATTATTTGAAGAGTAAGATTGACTTGGCAAGCAGGGTATAGTATCTGACGTTCCATGAGTTCAGTTGCCGCCTTCAGATCAAATCTGTCGCTTGGCAGTTAACTGTAAGAAGGCAGTCGTTTCGACCAGGATTGGCATCTAATTTGAGAATATTGAAGTTCGGATTCTCGAATTAGATGCAATCGTATTTGCTGAAAGGCCGTGAATCCATTGAATCCCATGATCCGTCTTCGAGAAGTACTAGGCCGATAAGGTGTTGACGTTGATTCTCAAATTAAATGCCAATGGCCGGGCTCGATCATTAAATTAAGTGCACATTCTCAAATTAGGTGTATAGCTAACATACTGAAATCGTTGACAAGCCACTCTCATCATTAACTGCAAAGCGACAGTGCTGCGGCCCGCGCTTAGTGCTCTCTCCCGCATCGGTTCAGAGTGTACCCGTTTTCAATGAGAGAGGCGGGCGCGAAAGCCAGAACTCCTGACAAATAATAGCCGCGAACATCGTTTTGTTGAGGCCGACTCTTTGCAGTCCGTCCCTCACATCATTATAACGCTTGAACACATCGCGTCGGCCGGCGCGTTAAATACCGGCGATATGGGGGGGTGATTAATGGCTGGTGAAGAAGCTGCACCATGTCGTCATCGGGGGGCGCCACCGGAGGAGGTGGTTAATCGCGTTGCCGAAATCGTCAGCGGCATCGCCGATGACCCGCAATACCTTTATCAGCGAGGACTTTCGGCGGACGAGTTTAGATTGGCCCTTCCTGCCGCGATCGAGAAGCTTCGCGGCAGCACGGCCGCCAGCAATGCCGATCGGCGTGACTTTCTGGGTATGATTTTCGATCATATGTTGGCTGTGGGCGCGATAGCCAGTGTGGTTCGCCCAGTCTACGGGAAGGATACGATTTACCAACTGGCCGTGCCTGAAATTGGTAACGTAGCCATCATACAGAAGGGGTGTCCCGATGGCGCTCACAGCAGCGTTGCATGGTCTGTTCCCTCATGGGCTGTCGAGACCTACCTTTGGTGGTTGTGCCCGAGTCTGGCCTCGGAACCCGGAGAACATGTTTTCAAAGGGGTCAACCGACTCCGCCGTCGCTTTTTCTCGGATGCACCAGATACGCTTGATGGCATCATCTTCCACAATGACCTCTGCGGGTCAGACCTTCGACCGTGCCCAAAGATGGGCCGGGCGGTGGAGATTGGCGGAAACCGCATTCCTCCTCCGTGTATCTGGATCATGCCGGAGCGGGGCCAAGGACCTGCCTTCAACTGGGACGGTCGCCGCCAGCGGCGATTCCCGGCAGTTCTGCTCTCGGCGTTCAATGTCGATGCAGGCAATGCAAGTGTTTTGACCGGGTACATCGGGTTTCACCAAGGCGTCCGCGGCATCAGGACCACAGTCGCCTCCCGGTTTGGTCCGGGACGGTTGACGACCTTCAGGAGCTCAAAATGATGAACCCTGTGTTAGACCAGGAACGAGTCCAACACCTTGTCGCGCGCCAGAGCTCGTCGAAACGACGCGCGCTGCTGGCCGCGTGGTCGCGGCCAGATCGCGAACTGCCGCTGGTGGACCTAGAGGTGACGTGGGTGCGGCTCTCCACTCTGAACCACCGGACTAAGGCTGAGCAGATGCGAGAGATTGAGACGAAGGGGCGCCCAGACCTGTTTTCGGCGGACCCGATGGGGTCGGAAGCACAAGCGGCGCAGCTTCGTATCCTGAAATCTCAGCCGGGCTTCGATGATCTCAAGGCTGATCTGAGAGAACGTGGTCAGCAGGAGCCGGCCGTAGCTACTGCGGAGGGCGTTCTTGTAAACGGCAACCGTAGGTCCGCTGCGCTTCGTAGCCTCTATTTAGACGATCAGCATGCGCCTTCTCGATATGTCCGCTGCCTCGTCCTTCCGGCCGATGCGACCATGGATGAACTCGTCGATCTCGAGACTGAGCTGCAGATCGCACGTGACTTCCGCGAAGACTATTCGTGGGTCAATGAAGCGCTCTTGATCGAGGAACTGTTCAACCGCGAAGCCCAGAACTGGGATCGAGTCGCGGCGAGGATGCACAAGGATGTACCCAAGGTTCGGGCGCAGTATGAAAAGCTGCAGCAGCTGCATCAGCTGGTGGCACTGTCAGACGGCACTCGCCACCACGCCGACTTTGATGAGAACGAGTCGGCTTTTGAGGAACTCACTAGGCACATCCGAACTAAGCCTAAGGCTGAGGCCAATTCCGTTCGGGGCGCCTACTTCCTTGGCACGCTGACCGGGGTCAACTACCGCGATCTTCGCCACCTTCAGCGGCCGGATGCCGCCGCACTAGTCAGGCAGGAATTGGAATCGGATCCGACAATCGCACCGCTGCTTTGTGCCATCAGGCATAATGTGCCCAACAATGGCGGCGATGTTCTCGATGACGCCCTCGGTGATGCAGCACAGGAAGAGGACCTTTCCGATATCCTCGCCTTCTTCGCGCGCAAGCGCAGCGAAGAGATAGTGACTCTCGCAGATGGCAAGAACGCTGTCGTATCCGATCTAATTGCTTCCGTAGGGGCTGCCGTCGCCGTCGCGGCACAGGAAGCCGATGAGGATTCTAAGGACGCAAAGGCGCTCGTGGCTCCATTGAGCCGTCTTGCCGCCGCCAAGGAGCAGGTTGGCCGCGCAGCTGCTGCGCTTGAACGGGCGCGTAGCTTTGACGGATGGAATGAAGCCGACTTCCAAACCAAGGTGGCCGCGCTCAAGGCCGAAGTGAGCAAGCTCGAGGCACGCGGATGATCCGTGCCGAGCTCTATCGGCAGGACCGTCCGACGGTCGTCGTCGATCGCTTGGACGATACGAATCCTGGTGCCTGGGCCCGGCTGCAGGAAGCCTTTGCACGCGGCATCCTCACTGGATCGGCACGGCAGTCAGTGGTGCACCCGGATGTGTTCATGGCGGAACTCGATGTCCTGCGCGACATTCGGGCAGTGTTTGCAGAGCGGGTTGAGCTAGGACCGACCCTCACATCACAGTTGCGATTAATGGCTGATGATCGCCGTGCCCGTTCCGTGGCGATCGAAGCCGGTGAGGCAAGCGAAACCGAGCTTGAGGCCCTCGCGGCCGAGCTTGAGGCCGCCGGGTTCAAAAGGAATTTGAAGCCCTTTCAACTGAGAAATCTCGCCCGCCTCATGCGTCTGCCGCATGCTGCGGACTTTTCGGTTCCTGGAGCGGGTAAGACGACGGTGGCGCTGGCGGCATTTGCTTTGGGTCGCGCTCGAGGAAGTATCGACCGTCTTATGGTCGTTGCGCCAATCGCCGCCTTCGGAGCCTGGGATGAGGATGCAGTCGCTTGCTTCAAAAAGCCACCGCGCGTTGTAATCTTTGGGGGTCCCGAAACAATTATCCCGCAAGACACGGAGATCCTGCTCTCAAATTACAATCGCGTCGCAAGCGATTATGACATTATCAGAGCCTTCGTAGCGAATGGGGCTGCCAAGGTTGTGCTCGACGAAGCCCATCGCGTGAAGCGCGGCGCTTCGGGGGTGCATGGTCGTGCTGTGTTGGATTTAGCCTATGCGGCTCATCGCCGAGACGTGCTAACTGGTACGCCGGCCCCCCAAGGCGCGCACGATCTAGTGGCTCTGGTGAAGTTCCTATACCCGGGCCAGGATCGCCAGATTCTTCCGAGGTCTGCTTACATCGAAAGGCTGGGGCGCGATCCGAATGTTCTCGGCGAGACTCACGCAGCGATTACGCGGTACTTCGTTCGAACTCCCAAGAGCGAGCTGGAGCTGCCTCCCACAACGTTCGAGGTTATCCGCAGACAAATGGGACCCATTCAAAACGCGATCTATGATGCGCTCGTGGGTCGCTACCGCGCCACTTTTTCGCTTCCCGACCGCGGTCGGCACGAGATGCAGCGCCTTGGCCGCATAGTAATGTACCTGCTCGAGGCCGCGACAAACCCCATGCTGTTAACGGCCGGTTCGGATGAGAGTGATGATCCAGGATTCCTTCACCCGCCGCTCGAGTTGTCGAGCAGCGAGCCGCTCGTCAACCTGCTACAAAGCTACAAAAACTTTGAGACGCCGTGGAAATACCAACAAGTGCTTTCCATTGTAGCGGCAGCAGCCGAACGCGGCGAGAAGGTCCTGATCTGGTCCAACTTCGTGCGCAACCTCAAGGTGTTGGCTCGCATGCTTGCGCAATATCAGCCGGCAATAGTGCATGGAGGGGTTCCCTCCGACGACGGTGCTCCCCCTGGCGACCTAACGCGCGAGAATGAATTTCGGCGGTTCCGACATGATGCCCACTGCGTTGCGCTCCTGGCAAATCCTGCAGCCTGCGGCGAGGGCATCAGCCTCCATCACTGGTGTCACAACGCTGTGTTCCTGGATAGGACGTTCAATGCGGGCCACTTCCTGCAGAGCCAGGATCGCATTCACAGGCTTGGGCTGTCGGCGGATGTAAAAACGCGCTTCACGCTACTCATCAGCTCGAACACCATCGACAATACGGTTGACGGAAGGCTTCACGACAAGGTCAGGGCGCTTTCCCGTTTGATGGATGATCCCGGCCTAGTCCAGATCTCACTACCTTCTCCAGATGAGGGCGAAGGCGGTGCACCTGCGTTCGAGGATGATTGGCAGGCCGTAGCCGCACACGTCGGAACCATAGATGTATGAGTTGCCAAGTCGCGGACGCTGTCATGCTGCCTTCCTGCTGGCCTACAGTGCGCGGCTGAGGCCTTCAGGTGACTTCAACTCTTGGGTGATATCCGCGAGCGGGAAGTCAACCATCATGGCCGCCTCAACTGACGTCCTAGGTGTTTAGTCCCGGCATTTGATGGGTGGGATCGAGTCGGAACCGTTCGGGCTCTTTTGCCCAGATTTTGCAGATGA
>NZ_NPKI01000011.1 GCF_002284565.1 Mesorhizobium mediterraneum
GGTGTAGAACCTGTCCCATAGCGCATCCTTTGATTCGGACGGCAATGATGCGCCATTAAAGTCCGGGATCAAACACCTAGGATCCATGCGGTAACATCAGCCGAAGAGCGCAACGGCGCTTTACGAAGCGGACCGGCAAAGCGCGCGAAGGCCTCCGGAATCTTTCTACCATTGGCAGTAGACTCAACCCCTCCGACAGGGTCTTCTAGGCACATCCAACGCCCCTCGGAGAACGGCCATGCACCACACCCGCCGAACGTTGATCGCCGTCAGTCTTTCCCTCACCTTGACCTTTGCGCCGCTGGTGGCCGCATTCGCCGCCTCGCCACAGCCGGCGAAGGGCGAGCATGGCATGGTGGTGACCGCCCAGCATCTTGCGTCGGAAGTCGGCGTCGAGGTGCTGAAGAAAGGCGGCAACGCCGTCGATGCGGCGGTCGCCGTCGGCTACGCACTGGCCGTGGTCTACCCGAACGCCGGCAATATCGGCGGCGGCGGCTTCATGACCGTCCGCTTCAAGGACGGCCGCTCGACGTTCCTCGATTTCCGCGAGCGTGCGCCGCTCGCCTCGACGAAGACCATGTATCTCGACAATGATGGCAAGCCGGTGAAGGGCGCCAGCCTGGACGGCTATCTCGCGGTCGGCGTGCCGGGCTCGGTGGCCGGCTTCGAGATGGCACGGGAGAAGTACGGCACGCTGACGCGGCAGGACCTGATGGCGCCGGCGATCGGCTATGCCAAGGACGGCTTCGTGCTAGAGCAGGGCGATGTCGCCTCGCTCGAAGGCGGCGCCGAGCGGCTGGCCAAGGACCCAGCGGCCGCTGCCATCTTCCTGAAGCCGGACGGCAAGCCGTATGCCATCGGCGAGCGCCTTGTTCAGGCCGACCTCGCCGCGTCGCTTTCAGCCATTTCGGAGCAAGGTCGCGATGCCTTCTACAAAGGACCGATCGCCGACGGCATCGTTAGGGCGAGCGCGGAGAAGGGCGGCATTCTGGCCAAGGCGGATTTCGAAACCTACGCGGTCCGCGAGCTCGAGCCGGTGACCTGCAACTACCGTGGCTACGAGATCACCTCCTCGCCGCCGCCGAGCTCGGGCGGCGTCATCATCTGCGAGATCCTCAACGTGCTGGAAGGTTACCCGCTGTCCTATCTCGGCGCCGGTTCCGCCGAAACCGTCAAAGTCATGGTCGAGGCGATGCGCTATGCCTATGTCGATCGCAACTCGGCGCTCGGCGACCCCGACTTCGTCGACAATCCGGTCGAAAAGCTGCTCGACAAGAACTATGCGAAAGAAATCCGCGAAAAGATCGATCCGTTCCGGGCTGGCGTGTCGCAGGAATTGATGCCGGAGGGTTTTGGCGAGAGCCAGGAAACGACGCATTATTCGATCGTCGACAATGACGGCAACGCCGTCGCGGTGACCTATACGCTGAACGGCTCGTTCGGCGCCGCCGTTGTCGCCGACGGCACCGGCATCCTGCTCAACAACGAGATGGACGACTTTACCCAGAAACCGGGCGTGCCCAACCTCTACGGCCTCGTCCAGGGTGAGGCGAATGCGATCGAGCCGAGAAAGACGCCGTTGTCGTCGATGAGCCCGACCATCGTCGCCAAAGACGGCAAGCCGTTCATGGTCATCGGCAGCCCCGGCGGCTCGCGCATCATCACCATCACGCTAGAAGCGATCGTCAATGTCGTCGATCATGGCATGAACATCCAGGAGGCGATCGACGCGCCGCGCATCCACCACCAGTGGCTGCCCGACACGGTCTACATCGAGCCGTTTGGCCTGTCGCCGGACACCGAAAAAATGCTTGCCGGCATGGGCTACCACCTCGATGTCACCGAGGCGACCTGGGGCCAGGCGGCCGGCATCCTGGTCGGCGGCAAGAGCCTAGCCGAGATCGAAAAGGGCGGCGGCGCCCGCTACAATGGCGCTATCGATAGCCGCGCCGCATCCGGCGAGGCAATCGGATATTAGGTTTCGTGCGCCCCGGGGTCTGTTGAGATTCAGGTCAGGCCGGCATCACCTGAATATCGGCAGACCCGTCAGATGACCAAGGTGACGGTGGACGCAATCAGCATCACCGCCGCCACGCCGACGAACAAGGCATAGATACGCGGCCGATCGAGCAGAAGCGCATTTCCGGATATCCACGCCGCGGTGGCGCCGCCAAGCGCGTACAGGAAGCCGTTGCGGTGCCCCAAGGCCAGGGATGCGGCCATCAGCCCACCGATGATAAGGGCGCCGAACACGATGATCACGGCGACCGCGTATTTCTCGAAATCGTTGCTGGCCACACCCGGACCCATTGCGTTCAACGTCGACAGGTCGTCCGGGTCGAAGGGGTTGGCCGACCCATATTCGTCTTGACCGACAGGCTCGCGCATCATTCATTCTCCTTGAAGCGGCAACAAATCATCAAGCCTTGCCGAGCGCAACTGGATCGCGCCGCGTGGAATACGATCGGCACGGTCTTCAACACTTTCTGGCGGCGGCTTGCTACCGGTTTTTTGGATTTATGTCGGGTCGTCCTGCCGTTCCAGGCGATCTGCCCGGCTGGAATCGCAGGTCGGAGCCGTTTCAGCATGCAATGCGTTCATGGAGGAAAAATGATGCTGGAGGCCGCCGCCGCTGCCCCTAGAACCTCATGCTGAGGCTGCCCTTGATGACGCGGCCTTCGCCATAGATGCAGCTGAGGTCTTCATTGCTGCCGGCCCTATAGCAAGTCGAGTAGTAGGTCTTGTCGAACAGGTTGGAGACATTGATCGCGGCCTGCCAGCCGTTCTTCTGGTAGCGCAGTGCCGCATCGACCAGCGTGTGGCCGGGCACGTTGGTTGCGTTCGCGTTGTCGCCGAAGCTTGCGCCGATGTAACGCACGCCGGCGCCGACGCTCAAGCCCTCAAGCATACCGTTGCCGACCTCGTAATTGGCCCACAGCGACGCCTGATGTTCAGGCACCAGCGACGGGCGGTTGCCGACGACGGCGGGGGCATCCTTGGTTATCTCGGCGTCGAGATAGGTGTAGGCCGCAGTCATGCTCAGGCCGGACGCGAGGTCGGCATTGGCCTCGATCTCGAGGCCGCGATGCCGGACTTCTCCGGTTTGAACTTGAAACTGACCGATAGAGGTCACAACATTGGTCTTGCGCAGGTCGAACAGCGAAGCAGTGATGAAACCAGGGAAGAAGCTCGGTTCGTACTTCACGCCGACTTCGTATTGCTTTCCCAACGAAGGCTGGAACGCGTCTCCGGACTGGGACTGGCCGATATTGGTTGTGAAGGATTCGGCATAACTGGCATAGGGCGTCAGGCCATTGTCGAAAAGATAACCGACGCCGGCATTGCCGGTGAAGGCATGGTCGTTCTGGTCGTAGCTGCCCCCGTTGCCGCTGCGGTCCTCATTGGTGTGGTCTATCCAGGCCTGTCGGCCGCCGAAAGTCAGCACCCAGTGGTCGGCGATCCTGGACTGGTTCTGCGCATAGAGGCCGACCTGGCCGATCGTCTCCACGCGATCCACAAGGATGCCGGCGGGTGGCGTGATCGGGATCGAGTAATCCGGGTTCAGGATGTCGAGGACTGGCCCTTGCCCATAGTGGTTTATACCATCGACGGACTGCCTGTTGTAATCGAGACCGAACAGCAGCTTGTTTTCGACCAGCCCGAAGTCAGCCTTGTATTCGGCCTGGTTGTCGACGCTGAACAGCCGTGCCGTCTCGTCCACCGTGAACAGGGTGCGCGCCATCGTGTGGTCGTCGATCATCGCCGGGCCGCCGAGCCAGTCTCCAAAATAGAGCTGCCGGTAGTCGGTATCCTGCTGGGAGTAGCGCAGGTTCTGCCGCACCGTCCAATGGTCGTCGAACTCGTGACTGAACTGGTAGCCGATCGAGCCGTGGTTGGCGTCGAAGCGGTCGAAGTCAGGCGAGCCGGTGAAGAAGCTCCGCGGCAGGCCATAGCCCACGGGAAGGAACTGACCGGGCGCCAGCCTGTCCCACTGGTAGTTGGCGAGGATGGTGAGCGAGGTCTGCGCGTCCGGCTGCCATGTCAGCGCCGGTGCGACGAAGATGCGGTCGTTGCGCGAATAGTCGGTTTCGATCGCGCCGTTGCGCACCAGCCCGGTCAGCCGGTAGGACCACACGCCGGCGTCGTCGACCGGCCCGCCGATGTCGAGCCCGGCCTCGACCGTGTCGAAGCTGCCATAGCTGAGGAAGCCGTCATAGATCGGCGTGTCCGTCGGTCGCTTGCTGATGGCGTTGACCATGCCGCCGGCTTCGTTCTCGCCATAGAGCACCGAGGACGGTCCCTTCAGCACCTCGACACGCTCCAGCCCGTAGGGCTCGATCTTGAAGCCGGAGAAGTCGATCACCTTCTGCGGCAGCCCGTCGCGGTAGATCGCCGAGGTGCAGAGGTCGAAACCGCGGATCAGGCACTGGTCGAAGCGGTTGTCGACGCCCCAAGGCGAGGTGGTGACGCCGGCAAGATAGGATAGCGCGTCCTCAAGCTGCCCGGGCTGGCGGTCGTCGAGTTGCTTGCGGGTCACCACCGACACCGACTGCAGAATTTCCCTCAGCGGCGTGTCGGTCTTCGAGCCGGTGGTGGTGTTCTTGGCGATATAGCCGTCATCCGGGCCGATCGGGCTGTCGGTCTGTCCCTCGATATTGATAGGGTTGAGCTCGACCGTATTTTCCTGCGCGAAGGCCTGGGTGCAGAGCAGGGTCAAGAGGCATGTCGCAGCGATCAGGGAGCCTTGGCTTGGAATGCCGTTTCGCCGACCTGCCGCACGATATGCGCTCAACCTCATCTCGATCACCCTCACTGTCTGCGAAGCGCGGCATCGATTCGGCCGGCCAATAAATGTTGACTCTTTTAGTCATCTTCAATGTTGACTATTAAAATCATGTTTCATAGTCAACCGGTATCGACCGCCGGCAGCCAAATTCCGGAAATGCCCACACCTCGATTGAGGAGAGACCAGGGACCGTGCCTGAGCGTCACATCCAGACGGCCATCCGCTCTCGCAACCGAATGACCCGGCGCGCGGCGCTCGGACTTTTCGCGCTGCCCTTCGCCGGCATTGTGCCCTCGACGGTCGAGGCGAAGCCGCTGCGCATCGTCTGCCTGGATGACGGGCTGGCCGAGACCTTGCTCACGCTCGGCGTCAACCCGGTGGCCATTGCCGGTCGCGATGTCTGGGAGAACTGGGTGGTCGAACCGCCGCTGCCGCCGGAGATCGCCGATGTCGGCACGTTGCTGGAACCTAATCTCGAACTACTGCAGCAGCTTGCCCCGGACATCATCCTGTCCATGCCGTATCTCGACGGCATCAAGCCGCTGCTCGAACGCGTGGCGCCGGTAACGACGATCGGGCTCTATACCGAAGCGGGACAGCCCTATCAGCGCGCCATAGAGGCAACCCGCCAGCTGGCCAAGCTTGTCGGCAAGGAAACGGAAGGCGAAGCGCTGATCACAGCGACGGACGCCTATTTTTCAGAAGTTCGCCGGGAGCTGGCGCCGCTTTCGGCGCGGCCGATCTATATCGTCAGCTTCTTGGATCCGCGCAATGTGCGCGTCTACGGCAGGAAAAGCCTGTTTCAAGAGGTGTTCGACCGTATCGGACTGCGCAATGCCTGGGCGGGCGAGACCAATTATTGGGGGTTTTCGACCGTCGGCATCGACGGCTTGGCGACGTCGAGCGACGCGCGCCTTGCCTATCTCGAACCCTTGCCCGAGGGCGCCGGCGGCACGCTGACCGAAAGCCCGGTCTGGAATGCGATGCCCTTCGTGCGCAACCGCTCGATCATACGTCTTCCCGCCGTCCTGATGTTCGGCGCGCTGCCGTCCGCCACCCGTTTTGCCCGCGTCCTGGCCAAGGCGATGACTGGGGAAGCTGCCCGTGGCTGAGGACGCAACAGCCTTGGCGGAAGACGGCAGCCTGACTGGCCGGAGAGGGTCGCGCCGCATGTTGGGCAAACAGCCGGCGGCCGCGATCCTGCTCTGTGCGGTGCTGTCAGCGGCAGCGGCGGCGGCAACTGCCTCCAATCTCACCGTGCAGCTGCCTTCGGCACTTTGGCTGCAATCGCTCACCGCCCCTGATATCGACGACATGCGGCAGGTTCTCGTTCACTATGCCTTCCTGCCCAGGCTTACGGTCAGCCTTTTGTGCGGTGCCGCCCTTGGCCTTGCCGGAACCGTTCTGCAGCAGGTCTTGCGCAACCCGCTGGCCTCGCCGGAAACCGTCGGCGTCTCGGCCGGCGCCTATCTGGCTCTGGCATTGGCGACGCTTCTGGCACCCTCCCTGCTTGCCTACGGCCGCGAATGGGTGGCGCTTGCCGGCGCTTTTGTCGCCATATCGGCCGTCTTCGCCCTGTCCTGGCATAAGGGCCTGTCGCCGCTTTCCGTCGTGTTGGCAGGGCTGGTCGTCAGCCTCTATGCCGGCGCGGTTGGAGCAGCCCTCATCGTGCTCCGGCACGAATGGCTGACCAGCCTGTTCATCTGGGGCGCCGGGTCGCTCGGCCAGCAGGACTGGACGACGACGCTTTGGCTGTTGCCGCGCATCGGCGCTGCGGCTTTGGTGATCGGCCTCATGGTGCGGCCGCTCACCCTGCTTGGCCTCGACGATGAAGGCGCGCGCAGCCTCGGCGTTCCGCTTGGCGTGTATCGTTTCGCCGGGCTGGCTGCTTCCGTCGCGCTCATCGCTTTCGTCGTCGCTGCCGTCGGCGTGGTCGGCTTCGTCGGCCTGGCGGCGGCGTCCCTTGCCCGCATCGGCGGTGCGCGCCGGCTTAGCCAGCGGCTGGTCATGGCGCCGCTCATAGGTGCAGCGCTTCTGTGGGCCGCCGACCAGGCGGTGCAATTGGCGACCAGGGCGCAGGGCGACCTGCTGCCGACCGGCGCGATCACAGCCCTTCTCGGCGCACCGCTGCTGCTGTGGCTGCTGCCACGCCTGGCGCTTGGCCTGGAGATTCCGGCGCTCACCGAGGAGCGCCTGCCCAGAACAGGCCGGCCCGGCCTAGTGCTGGCGACGATTGGCCTGTCCCTGCTTCTGTTGCTTGGGCTGGCCTTGCTCTATGGACCGGGGCCGGACGGTTGGACGTTCGCCTTCGGCGACCAGTTGCAGCCCTTGTTGTCGTGGCGCTGGCCCCGCGTGTCCGCCGCGCTGGCAGCCGGCGCTATGCTGGCGCTTGCCGGGCTGATGATGCAGCGGCTGACCGGCAATCCGATGGCCAGTCCCGAGGTGCTCGGCATCAGCGCCGGTGCGGCGCTCGGCATGATGGTGGCGCTGTTTTCGCTCGACGATGCGGGCCGCCCGGCCCAGACCGCGGCGGCGACCGTAGGCGCATTTGCCGCTCTGCTGGTGACGCTGGCGATGGGGCGACGCGCCGCCTATGCGCCGGAGCGCCTTCTGCTCGCCGGCGTGGCCTTGACGGCGCTGTTCGACGCGCTGATCTTGGTGCTGACCGCCACAGGCGATCCGCGCGCCGTGAAGCTCCTCAACTGGCTCACCGGCTCGACCTATGGCGTCGATGCCGGTGCCGCGCTTCTGACCGGCGCCATCGCTTTTTGCCTGTTGCTGCTCGCGCCGCTTTTCCTGCGCTGGCTGGATATGCTGCCGCTTGGGTCCTCCGCCGTCCAGTCGCTTGGCGTCGATGTGCCCAAGACCCGGCTTCTCGTGCTGCTGATGGTTGCTGCTCTCACCGCCGCATCGACGCTGATCGTCGGCCCGCTGACCTTCATCGGCCTGATGGCGCCGCATCTCACCCGCCGCCTTGGGCTCGCCCGTGCGCTGCCGCAAGCCGCCGGCGCGGTGCTGGTCGGGGCTTTGATCATGGTCGCCGCCGACTGGATCGGCCGCACCGTCATCTTCCCGCGCCAGGTTCCGGCCGGGCTCGTCGCCACGCTGATCGGCGGCCCGATGCTGATGTGGTTGCTGCGCCGCCGCTGATCCCGATGCAAGAGGCACCCATGTCCGAACGACTGATTTCGACACCCGCATTGATCGCCGACACCACAGTCCACGATCTGGCTCCCGCGCATGGCGGCGATCCCTACCGGATATTCCTGCACGTGCCGGCAAAGCCAGAACCGCCGACCGGCTGGCCGGTTCTCTACATGACCGACGGCAACGCCGTGATCGGCACCGCCGTCGACGCCATGCGCGCCCAGGCGGGTTACCCGCTCGGCACCAATGTCGAGGACGGCGTGATCGTCGCCATCGGCTATCCCGTGGCAGGCGCCTACGACCCGCTCAGGCGCTCATGGGATCTCGGTCCGCCGCCGGGCAAGACCTACCCGCCATTCCATGATGGCGGCCCAGAGGTCAGGACCGGCGGGGCGGAAGAGTTCCTTGCCTTCATAGAGGACGAATTGAAGCCATGGGTGGCGAGCCGCGCCAGGATCGACAGCGACCGGCAGGCGCTTTACGGCCACTCCTTTGGTGGGCTGTTCGCGCTCTATGCCCTGTTCACTCGCCCGCTCGCCTTCCAGACCTGGATTGCTGCCAGCCCGGCCATCTATTGGGAGGATCGCCTCATCGACCGCTTTCTGCAGACGTTCGAAGCCGCCGTGCCGGATGGCTTGAGGATGCAGGTGATCCTGTCGGCCGGCGAATACGAGACGGAAAAGCTGGCGCCGTTCCAGATCGGTGCTGCGGACGAAGCAAAGCGCCTGGAGCACAAGAAACTGACGCGCACCGACGAATTCGCGCGGCAGATGGCGGAGCGTCTCGGCACGATCCCTGGCCTGAGCGCCGGTTTCGAACTGCATGCCGGCGAAAACCACATGTCCATCCTGCCGGTCACGGTCAACCGTGCCGTTCAGGCGGCGTTCGCGGTGCATCATCCCTGAACACAAGTGCTCAGGCGCGCCAATGCGGCGCCGAGGGCGCCTCTGCCGATCACAGATCCAGTCAGCTTGAGGTGACCATCGGACCTGGCGCGGGTAAGCTTCGCGGGGTTTGCTAGAGATGTCGGTCGAGAAGATTGGCCGGCGCCACTTGGGGGGGCGTTGGGGTAGATTGCCTGATGGGCGCCGGCCAGGCGGAAATCAGGTCCACCGCAAGGAAATATAGCAGGCGTGGCGAGCAATGGCAGTGGTGTGATCGCGGAAGGTCGTTCGCGCTTCCCGAATGCGTTGACCCATTATGGGTCAACACGTCTGGCACCTGAATTGCACCGCAGGCAATGCCGGGTAGCACCCCGGCATCGTCCCCGAGTATGGGGCCTCGCCGCTTCGCAAATGGAGCGGCGGGCCTTTTCGGCTAAGGCAACAGCTGCGAATTGCAAAATCACACTTCAGTTGGATTCAACCATCCGCGCGCCGCTGTGAGCGCGTCGCCACCGGATCTCCAAGGTAGCGTTTGTTATTCGGCGCGAGCCGGCGGTAGTTCGAACAGGTTGGCGCCATTCTCCTGGCCTCGCTCGACATAGCCGATTATTCGAAACCATTTTGCGACATCCGGTCTCTGGAGCCAGCTGCGCGAGTGAATGGGGAGGTTACCGGCGAGCGCCTGGATATGGCGAATGTGCCGCTTACAGAAGCGAACCGTTGCGGCGCTGAAGAAATCCTCCTGTGCGGCGAATAGCGTATCGGCGGCGTCGCTATGCTCGTGCCACGCGATGATCGCCACGGTCTTTTCACCCTGGACAAGCGCATGAGCACGGCCCTCTTTCAAATTCATCATCAGATTGTCGTACGCGATCTTGCTGTCCTTGCCGGCCGCGGCGTACTCGTCCGATATCCGCTTGGACAGATCACGGAAAAGAGCTTCCAGATCTCCAACCGTTGCTGCGCGTGCTCTCATTTCTCCTCCTAGAGCCCAGAGGTAGTTTGCCCTAAGGATAGGGGATCACCAAGCAAATCAAATCCGTCATCGGCCCAAAGCGAGCAAAGATGTTTCGTCGGGCGAGGCCGGCTGTGTTGGAAAATGGTGCCCTGAGGTGGAATCGAACCACCTCCGGGGTCAAATTTCTCCAGGCAGCGAGGGATATGACGCGCCAGGGGCCAGCTTGGGATCCGTCACGCACGCCGCGGTTCGTCCTTTGCACGCGGGGCGTTGCCCTCAGCCTTTGCGCCGCTTGGACTTATCTTCTTCCGACATGGGCTTTCCTTGTTCGGTGCTCTCGCCAATCCCGGACTTGGCTGCCAAACTATAAAGAAGGCCTGCCACGACAAGCACCAAAAGCGTGCCGAGGGCCGCCACCTGCCACAGACCGAGCCCGCACGCCACGCCAATTGCGCCGGACAGCCACATGCCTGCACCGGTCGTCAGCCCGTGGATCTCGCCTCTCGAAAACAAAATCGATCCGGCGGCAAGGAACGCGACGCCAGCGGTAACCGCTTCGACAACACGAATCGGATCCACCTTCACCGATTCCTGCAGAAACATCGGCGCGTGAACGATTTCAATCGTCAGAATACCGAAAGTAGCCGCTGCCACGCAGATCAGGATATGGGTGCGAAGGCCAGCAGGCCGATTTCGCCATTCGCGTTCGAAACCGATCGCAGCACCGAAGATCGACGCCAGTAGAAGCCTGGCCGCAATAACCGGAAACGGGACGTATGTCGGATGGCCGAATTCTTGGAGGAGTTGTTGCATGAGTAACCCGGGCTGACCGGACACAACGTGCTCGGACCGGCCAGGTTCCCCAAGGTTTGCCGGAGGGAGCGCCGGCCTCCACCTTATGGCGCACGAACCGATCGACACGCTGGGAAAGGCCCGGCACAATATGCTCATCAAGGCGGAATGCAGTTGCGGCAATGTCCGCTATTGCCGTTCGGCCGACCTGACGATGGTGTATGGCGGCGGGTTCGGTCCGCTAAAGCTGGAGTTCGATTGCAGCCGGTGCAAGCCGGAGATCAAAGTCACGCTGCTCGAAGTTCATCCCGAACCACAGCTTTTTCATAAGTTTCTGAATTTATTTGGGAAAAATTGGTGCCCAGAGGCGGATTCGAACCACCGACACGCGGATTTTCAGTCCGCTGCTCTACCAACTGAGCTATCTGGGCCTGTTCCGGCACGCGGGCAGTGTTGCACACCGGATTTCTTGAAAGCGCCGCAGGCGCCCCTTGAAAGCGCGTGGGTTATAGCACGGGAATCCGGCCTGTCCAGCGCTTAAGCGTTGATTTCGAGCGGGAGACCAGCAGTTGTTCGACAGGCTGATTCATGGGCCACGGTCGGGACCAGCGGACTGCTCTGAACGGGCCTCATTTGGGAGGGTCACCGTCCGTTTCGTCCTCGTCGTCGCGGGCCGAAATGACGTAGGCGCCCTTGAGCCAGCGGTTGAGGTCGATGTCCTTGCAGCGTGTCGAGCAGAATGGATAGGTCTCGCGCGCCGACGGCTTGCCGCATTCGGGGCAGGGCCGCTTGGGGCGCAGCGGTGTGACCTTGTCGTCCGAGCTCATGGTCGCCTCGAAATCATGGCCGAGCTGATAGCCAGTTGGCGTGCACCTTGAACCCCTCGCCGGTCAGAAGCGCCACCGTCTCATAGAGCGGCAGGCCGACGACGTTGGTGTAGGAGCCGACAAGCTTGACGACGAAGGCGCCGGCCAGTCCCTGGACGGCATAGCCGCCGGCCTTGCCGCGCCATTCGCCCGAGGCCACATAGGCGTCGATCTCGGCGCGCGGCAGCCGCTTGAAACGCACCCTGGTCTCGACCAGCCGCTGGCGCAGCTTGCCGGCCGGCGTGATCAGGCAGATGCCGGAATAGACCCGATGCGAACGGCCGGACAGCAGCCCGAGGCAATTGGCGACGTCGTCGAACGTTTCGGCCTTGGGCAGGATGCGCCGGCCGACGGCGACCACCGTGTCGGCGGCCAGCACGAAGCTGGGCGCATAGTCCTCTTCCGTCTGCAGTGAGGCCAGCGCCTTCTCGGCCTTTTCCTTCGACAGGCGCTTGGCCAGCGAGCGCGGATGCTCGGCGCGCAGCGGCGTCTCGTCGACACCGGCCGGCAGCACGCGATCCGGCTCGATGCCGGCCTGCTGCAATAGCTCGATCCGGCGCAGCGAACCCGAGGCAAGCACGAGCTTCTGCAAAATGCTCATCGCGATCCCGGCCGAACTCTGACGATCTTACTTGAAACGGTAGGTGATACGGCCCTTGGTCAGGTCGTATGGTGTCATCTCGACCAAGACCTTGTCGCCGGTCAGCACGCGGATGCGGTTCTTGCGCATGCGGCCGGCCGTGTGGGCGATGATCTCGTGTTCGTTTTCAAGCTTCACCCTGAACATCGCGTTGGGCAACAATTCCGTGACGACACCTGGAAACTCGAGGACTTCTTCCTTCGGCATTCGATACCTTTGCTTGGATGGGGATTCCCAGCGCCCCGGCCGGAATTTGGGCGGAACCTATATGATAATCGTGCGCTTGTGAACATGCTTAATCAGCGCGGTTTTTTTGCTTCCGGCGCCAGAAAACGGCCGCCGATCCGCGCCTTCAGCCGTTCGCGCACTTCGCGATAGGCTGCCATGATTTGCTCACGCGTGCCGCCCACGCCGGTCGGGTCGGGCATCGGCCAGTATTCGACGTCGACGGCAAGCGATCGGGTAAGCTCGAGCGCGGTGTGATGCGCCTCCGGCGACAGCGTGACGATCAGGTCGAAATAGTTGTCCTCGAGATCGTCCAATGTCCTCGGGTGCCGTTCACCCAGCGAAAGCCCGTCCTCGGCCAGCACGGCGTCGACGAATGGGTCGCGTTCGCCGCCGCGCACCCCGGCCGACGCCACGAAAGTGGTCGCCGGAAGCACCTGGCGCGCCAGCAGTTCGGCCATCGGCGAGCGCACGGCGTTCATGCCGCAGACAAACAGGATCGAGCGGGGCAGGATCGAGCGGGGCAGAGGGGCTGGCAGTTTCAGCCTCGCCAGTGCAGCACGCATACCAGCGTGAACAGCCGGCGCGCCGTGTCGAAATCGATCTCGATCTTGCCAGCCAGCCGGTCCATCAAGGTCTGTGAGCCCTCATTGTGCAGACCGCGCCGGCCCATATCGATCGCCTCGATCTGGCTGGGGGTCGAGGTGCGGATGGCGTCGTAGTAGCTTTCGCAGATCATGTAATAGTCCTTGACGATGCGCCGCAGCGGCGTCAGCGAAAGGATGTGGGTGACGACCGCCGCGCCGTCCTCGCGCGTCACCGCGAAGACCAGGCGGGATTCGGCCAGCGACAGTTTTAGCCGGTAAGGCCCGGCGCCGTCGTCATTGACCGGCTGGAAGCGGTTTTCCTCGATCAGATCGAAGATCGCCACCGCCCGCTCATGCTCGACATCGGGCGTCGAACGGCCGATCGACTCGTCGAGTTCGACATCGATCAGCCTGGCATGGGTTCGATCGTAGTCGGACATGTCAGTCTACATGTTCAGCCGTATGGCGACCGAGCGTCCATGCGCGTCGAGGCCTTCCGCCTTGGCCAGCGCGATGGCCGCCGGCGCCAGCGCCCGCAACTGCTCCGGCCCGAGCTTCAGGATCGAGGTGCGCTTGACGAAATCGAGCACCGACAGCCCGGATGAGAAGCGCGCCGAGCGCGCCGTCGGCAGCACGTGGTTGGAGCCGCCGACATAGTCGCCGATGGCTTCCGGCGTGTGGCGGCCGAGAAAAACGGCACCTGCATTGCGCATCCGCGCCAGGAAGGCTTCCGGCTCGTCGATCGCAAGCTCGACATGTTCGGCCGCGATGCGGTCGACCAGCGGCAGTGCTGCCCCGATTCGGGGAACGAGGATGACCGCGCCGAAGTCGCGCCAGCTCGCGGCCGCCGTCGCGGCGCGCGGCAGGCTTTTCAACTGGCGCTCGACCGCCTGTTCGACCGCCGCGCCAAAGGCGGGATCGTCGGTGATCAGGATCGACTGCGCCGACACGTCATGCTCGGCCTGGGCAAGCAGGTCGGCGGCGATCCAGTCCGGATCGTTGCTGCCGTCGGCCACAACAAGCACTTCCGAAGGCCCGGCGATCATGTCGATGCCGACCGTGCCGAATACCTGGCGCTTGGCCGCGGCGACATAGGCATTGCCAGGGCCGACGATCTTGGCGACCGGCTTTATCGTCTCGGTGCCATAGGCCAGCGCCGCGATCGCCTGCGCGCCGCCGACGCGGTAGATTTCGGAGACGCCGGCGAGGTCGGCGGCCACCAGCACCAGCGGCGGCACCCCGCCGCCGGAGGCAGGCACAACCATGGCGATGCGCTCGACGCCGGCGACCTTGGCTGGGATGGCGTTCATCAGCACCGAGCTCGGGTAGCTCGCTGTGCCGCCCGGCACATAGAGCCCGACCGCTTCGACCGCCGTCCAGCGCGAGCCGAGCTCGACGCCGGCGGCGTCCGTATAGCGGTCATCCTGCGGCAGTTGCCGCTGGTGATGGGCGCGGATGCGCTCGCGCGCGAATTTCAGCGCTTCGATCGTCTGCGGATCCGCTGCGTCGTACGCCTTGGCAATGTCATCCTCGGAGACGGCAATGCCGAGCTTGATCAGGTCGCCGCCGCCGAATTTTTGCGTGTAGTCGACCAGCGCCGCGTCGCCCTCGGCGCGCACTCGTGCGATGATCTCGCGCACCACGGCATCGACATCAGCCGAGACTTCCCGCTTGGTCAAAAGGAACGCGGCAAAACGCTGCTCGAAATCGGCATCGGACAGGCGAAGGGTGATGGCCATCTTGCGCTGCTCAGGCTCTGTGGAAGGGGCGCGAGGTCGCTTCCCAGGCACCACCGATGTCGGCGAGCCGCGCCTCGATGCACTCGACATCGAGCATGATCGCGCCACCGCCTGAAAAGATCAGCTCGACAATGCCGGCCGGCTTGTCGAGGGCGAGAAAGCTGATCGCCAGCAGCGACAGCACCTCATCAGGCTTGTCGCGGGCAATGCCGCTGGTCTTGGCGCCCAGCACCCGGTCGAAATGCAGCACACTTTGCCGCCGCTCATTGTGCTGACGGAACAGGCCCGATTTCGCCTCCCAGACGAAGCGGTTCATGGTCACCACGAAGCGCTTGGCCGCGGGCATGTATTCGAGGTCGCCGACCTTCAGCACGGCGTCCTGGACATGGGCCGAGACGATGCTCAGATCCTGATCGTCGAGCGCGACAAGCTTGAGAGCCATGCGGATTTCACACCTGAAAGTTGACAATTCAACCTTCTGTTAGGCGGTCTTTTCGGTCCGCGCAACCGCGCCGCAAACCTTGCGAAATCGCCTAGCCGGAAATCCGCTCGATCACCGCGCCGCAGCCGGACAGCTTTTCTTCCAGCCGCTCGAAGCCGCGGTCGAGATGGTAGACGCGGTTGACCGTGGTCTCGCCTTCGGCCGCCAGGCCGGCGATGACCAGCGACACCGAGGCGCGGAGGTCGGTCGCCATGACCGGGGCGCCCTTCAGCTTCGAGACGCCGTCGACGATCGCCGTCTGGCCGGAAAGCGTGATGTGGGCGCCGAGCCGGGCAAGCTCCTGCACGTGCATGAAGCGGTTCTCGAAGATCGTCTCGGTGATGCGCGATTTGCCCTTGGCCATGGTCATCAGGCCCATGAACTGCGCCTGCAAATCGGTCGGGAACGCCGGGAAGGGCGCCGTCGCCACGTCGACCGGCGCAATGCCGGCGCCGTTGCGCCTGACGCGGATGCCGGAATTGGTCTGCGTGATCTCGGCACCCGTCTGGGAAATCACGTCGAGCGCGGTCTGCAACAGGTCGGCGCGTGCGCCTTCGAGCACGACGTCGCCGCCGGTCATCGCGACGGCCATCGCATAGGTGCCGGTCTCGATGCGGTCGGGTATCACCCGGACGCGCGCACCCGACAGCGCTTCAACGCCGTCGATGGTGATGGTCGCGGTGCCGGCGCCGGAAATCCTGGCGCCCATGGCGTTGAGGCAATCGGCGAGGTTGACGATCTCGGGCTCGCGGGCGGCGTTTTCGAGCACCGTCTCGCCTTTGGCCAGCGAAGCCGCCATCATCAGCACATGGGTGGCACCGACCGATACTTTCGGGAAGACGTAGCGGTTGCCGACAAGACGGCCGTTCCTGGTCTTGGCGATGACATAGCCGGTGTCGACGTCGATATCGGCGCCAAGCACCTGAAGGCCTTCCAGGAAAAGATCGACTGGGCGCGTGCCGATGGCGCAGCCGCCGGGCAGCGAGACCTTGGCCTCGCCCATACGGGCAAGCAGCGGCCCGATCACCCAGAAAGACGCGCGCATCTTCGACACCAGCTCGTAGGGTGCCGTGGTGTCGACAATGTTGCGGGCGGAAAAATTGATGGTGCGCGAATAGCCTTCTTGCTGCTTTTCGCGGCGGCCGTTGACCGAATAGTCGACGCCATGATTGCCGAGGATGCGGATAAGCTGCTCGACATCGGCCAGGTGCGGCACGTTTTCCAGGGTCAGCGTGTCGTCGGTCAAAAGCGAGGCGATCATCAGCGGCAGCGCGGCATTTTTCGCGCCCGAGATCGGAATGCTTCCGGCAAGCTTGTTGCCGCCGACAATTCTGATGCGATCCATGGAAGAAACGTCCCCTCGGCCGAAAGGCCGGTTTTCAATCGGTTGAGTCTGTTGTGGCCGGTCTAGACCATTGGCCGGCTTGGTTCAAGAAACAGGATTTCGGGCTTGGGCCCAGCCTGTTGATATAGGTCAATCCTTTTGCGTTTCCCTTAAGGCATCGAGCCCGTCCGGCCGCTTGTCGGCGTCGCCAGTGCGCCGCGAGCGCGACTGCGCCTTGCGCTTCTGCAGATTGGCGCGCAACTGCTCCGCGAGCCGGGTCTTGCGGTCGGTCTTTTTCGATGGACCGCTTTTGTCAGGTGGAATTATCGTGTCGTTCATGGTTCCGTCCCGGCTGACGCTTAAAGCGACGTGCGTCCGCCTGGACGCACAAAGTACGCTTTAATACTTTTTATCTCGCCAATCCGTTCTCAAGGGATAGCCAACATTGTGGCGCCGCCATGTCCGGAAAACCCGCCGGAGCGGGCTTTCACAGATGACTTGCGCTTGGCCTTGCGCTTGCCGGTTCGATATGGCAGAAGCCCCGCCATCAGCGGCTGCGGTAGCTCAGTGGTAGAGCACTCCCTTGGTAAGGGAGAGGTCGAGAGTTCAATCCTCTCTCGCAGCACCAGTTTTCCTGAAGACTCTCAATAGTGTGCTTCGCCTGGTCATTTCTTCTTTCCGGCACCAGCAGGCGAACGAAGGCGCAACACGGCACCAGTATCCGTGGATTTTCCGTGGACTTTATCCCCGTTGCATTTACGAGTCGTGCGGAAATTCAAGCCGTCGACGAGGAGTGACGATGTGTCTCCCGTCGGCTAAAAGACGCGATGCCTGTTGTGGTCTTAATCGGATTGTTTGCGCTCTTGGCGATCGGCAAATTGTTTGAGCCGCTGATCGGTGGGATCGGTTTCTTTTTGTTGATTGGTATCGGGCTGCCCTGCATTATGGCCGCCTACTATTATGCTTGGGACCTTCGGAACCGAGACAAGTTTCGCAGAAAGTGACGGGCAGCCTGCCGAGCGCAAGCTGATGCTGGGTCAAACCTAAGCTGGATCCTGCTACAATCCCCTATGGCCGCTCGATTAGTGGTTATCCTGGTGCTGCTTTTCGCCTTCGCCTACGGATTCGCAAAACTCGTGGAACGTTATGGCGACGCTGGCGACAAACCCTCTCCGTGTGAACAATGGCCGCATCCTGATTGTCCAGTCCCAAGCGCGCCTCCTCAGGAAGAAACTAAGCCTTGAGCGGGCGCGACCTCAAACGTCAGCGTTGATATGCCGTGGCAGCGGGTTCGCGCCGCGCCACCGGAACAGGAATTGCTCCGCCCCGTTTTAGATAAGTAAGCAACCCGTGGCGGCAGCAATCAAGCACCGCAGCTGAAGGTTGCTCGGAGGCTAATATGGGTAAGCAACTTACATCGGCTGCGGCAGGCATCCTTCTGCTCGTTGGTGTCAGCGCCGCCGCTGCTCAGGACGTCATCATTCAACCCGAGCAGGACACTGTGATCCGGGAATACGTGAAAAAGAAACCGTTGGCATCCCTCAGCCTTCCCGGCGTGGAGCTCAACATCGGCACTGCTCTGCCCGAGACAGTCGAGCTCTACGAGGTGCCGGACGTTCAGTACCGCTACGTAGTCATCGACGGCCGAACCGTCCTGGTCGATCCAGGTACCCGCAAGATTGTGAAGGTCTACGATTGACTTGACCCCTCCCGCTGAAGCCCGTCATGCCGAAAGGTGCGGCGGGCTGGCGCCTTCTCAGGCTCGGCTTGGACTTCTTCTGTGATGACTTCGAAGCGAGTAAGCCGGGAAAGACCGAAGCTCGTTGAGATGGCGACGTCATTCGCATCGCATCCCGTCGCCATCAGGATTCTGCCGATACGAGGCTGGTTATGCCGTGCATCAAAGGTGAACCAATGGCCGCTGAGATAGGCTTGGAACCATGCGTTGAAATCCATGGGATACGGCATCGGCGGTATCCCGATGTCGCCGAGGTAGCCGGTGCAATATCGCGCCGGAATGTGCATGCAACGGCACAGCGTGATTGCCAGATGCGCAAAATCACGACAAACGCCGGCCCGATCGGTTAGCGCGCCGTAGGCGGTCCGCAGCGTGTCCGCGGCCTGGTAGTTGAAGGCGATGTGTTCGTGAACGAAATCACAGATCGCCTGGACGCGCGCCCATCCGGGTGCGGTGTTGCCGAAATTGGCCCAAGCGAAGTCGCCAAGCCGATCGGTATCGCAATAGCGACTGCCGAGAAGAAACCTGAGCACGTAGTCGGGCAGCTCTTTGATATCGTGCTGGATGGCGTCGGCGACCACAATTTCTGGCTTACCGGTGTCATAGATTTCGAAGTTCGTTGATATCGTCGTCAGCCCGGCGGGCGCTTCTATTCTCGTGCATAGATTGCCGAAAGCGTCGATATAGCCGCGGGCCTCGCTCGGGCGATCGAAGCCGATGATTTGTTCTGTCAAAAGATCGATGCGACGTGAAGGATGGATCTCAAGGACGAGCAGCATCGGTGTCGGCTGCGGACATTCGTAGGCAAGCTTGAAACCGGCGCGGATACGCATGGCAGCTCCAACGCGTTGATTTCAGCAAACTCCAGACTGTCCGAACAGTTCCGCAAAACATTAGGGTTCTCTAATTTCCATTGGTGCCGGCTTCCTTCACCACCTTGACCTCCACCGTCATGCCGAGAAAACTCGACGTGCTGCCGGAGTAGCTTCCAGAAAGAGGGATGGCTTGCTGCGGGTGCCTGGCGACGGCCACCCTGATCAGATCCCGGTTGCCGACAATGCCATTGGTGGGATCGAACTCGACCCAGCCCGCGCCAGGCAAATAGACCTGGCACCAGGCATGCGTCGAACCGCCGCCGAGGACAGAAGCACTATCGCGGTTCGGCACATAGACATAGCCAGTCACAAAACGCGCGGCAAAACCCAGCGAACGAACTGCTTCCATCATAAACAGCGCAAAGTCCCGGCATGTGCCTCGACGCAGGTGCAACGTCATGAGCGGCGGTTGCGTCCCTGGTTCAGTTCGACGGGAATACACAAAGCTCTCGTGGATGGCATAGCAAAGCGTCATCAACAATTTGCCCGTCTCGGTATGCCCTCTGGCACTCACGAACTGTCGTGCCCATTTGCCGATCTCGTCGCCGTCATCGAGATGATGGCGCTCCATGGTTTGAGTGAGGTCGGTTGCCTCGTCGGGATCATAGGAGAAGGGATAGCTGAGTGCCGCTTCATCGATCCGGAAATCAGGCGCATGCTGCGGTGTGTGATCGAGCCGAATGTCTGTCACGAAACGCAGTTCGTCTTCGGAGCCCTTGAAGTCGACTACCGCAACGCAGTTTCCGAAAACGTCGTGGATCCAGCGAATCTCTTTGGGCTCGGGGTTCACAAACAGCGCGTGATCGAGAAGTCGCTGATCGAAACTATCGCGCGGCCTGAACATCAGCCGGTGCTCGCCAAACGTCACCGGTTGCGTGTAGCGATAGACGGTCGTGTGCTTGACTGAAAAAATCGGCATTGGCTTGCGTCGACCACCTGCGATATCAGCGCAATCATATAATCTTTTTCGATGTGCAGCGGACAAAATGGAGTCCTCCGCCTCGACCGGATCGCATCAGGCGCCGTAGGCCTAAGCCTTTTGCAATCTCCAATTGGTAGACTCTCTCAATGCCCCGGAACTTAATCTTTGCGCCAAGGAGGGGCCAAGGCGAGGAACGTCGCAAACGGGAGGAAGTAATGAACGAAGACTACGATCTGGCCATAGGTCACGACAAGCCCTACGAAATAGCTGCTTTCGCTGAAAAGCATGGCCTTACGATAGGGGCTGCCGAGCTGATCCTTTTCGCCTATAGCCCGTCCCGAGCGGCGTGCGATACTGCCGCAACCGCTTTCCTCACGGCAGTCGCCGCACAAGCCAACAGACAATCGGCGCGCTAGCTCTCGTTCCGAACATCCTGAAAGCGACGGTGGCGTAGATCACCTCGCCACCGTCGCATACACGTCGCCCGCCGCTCATTTCGGAGCGGCAGGCTTTGGACGGTGCCGAAGGCTGCGCCGATCGACGGCGCAGCCTTCTGAACGCTCAGGTGAGGCTTCTGGACCAGTCGTCTATCTGGCGCTCTGCCTCTTCCTTGGCAATTCCATACCGCTCCTGAATACGTCCTGCGAGTTGGTCACGATTGCCCTCGATGCGATCAAGGTCATCGTCCGTGAGGTCGCCCCATTGCTCCTTGGCCTTGCCTTTGAACTGCATCCATTTTCCCTTGATTTGATCCCAGTTCATGGATTCCTCCTTTGTTGTCTGGAGGAAATGCAAATGGACACCACACGTTCCCGAACGGCGGATCGCCCATGACGATTATTATGGGCGACGCAGCAAAAGCCGCCGGCCGGAGCCAGCGGGGCGGAGAAGGGGATTGAATGGAACCGTCCGCGTCTTGAAATCACGCTCGACAGAAAGGTTCCCCAGCGGGATCAGCTGGCGCGCGCCAATGCGATCGATATGACGTTGTCTGCATCCGCCCCCGGTAGATCGAACAACATCGGAAGTTGGCGGGTCATGGCCATTTCAACGATCAACTCTTCAATGGAAGCTGTCGGCAGGTCGGTCTCGACACTATTCGAGATCATCGAGGCAAGCTTGTGGACTGGCACTGGTGCCGACTTCGCACGGTCGTCGAGCAACCTGCTGATTTCGATTACAACGTCTGCGTCAATGCTCTTTGGCAATTCGCGCATGGCTTTTCCTCCCTGCCCGTATCATGCGCGTGCCAGAGGGCTGAGTCTCGAAAAATCGACGTATGGAACCGAAGGCGTGCGTCGGTCCGATTGCTTTGCTGCGTCAGGGCTGAGGCGAAAAAGCGAAGTGCACTGGTGTCGCATGCGGCAACGAAATCGCCCCTTTTGCGTTGGCCAATCATACATCGTTCAGCAAACGTGACCAAAAAGGAGAGTAAGCATGACAGCCGACGCGGCGAAGCTCTATCCCCGCCACCGGGATCGGATCTCCGGCAGCGAGGACTACATAGTAGCGCATTTTGCCCGGCAAAACGGTATCACCCCGGCGCAAGTCCATCAGTTGATCAAGAGATATGGAAGCAACCGCGCCAAGCTGGTGGCGGCGGCGAAGGAACTTCGCACGTCGCTTCGATCAGATGTCCCCAAGCCCCTGCTAGGCTCGGGCCGCCGCGCCGGACGTCTCAGCGCCGGTGTTGATGCCAGAAATGGCTTAGAAACGCGGTGAGGAGACTGCTGAAAACAATCCAGCCAAGGATTTCGTTTTCAGACTTTTCAATCCTGGCCGCCGTCGCCAGCTTCTGTTCGCGATCACTTGCTTTGATGGTCGCCTCCAGATCGGATCGGCTGCCATATCGAACCGAGTAGGCTCGTGTAAACTCGGCGCCCAGCAGAAAGATCTCGGACGAATAAAAGACCCACAACAGCACGACGAGCAGCGCACCGGCTGCGCCGTATGACGATGCGGTTGCGCTTGCTCCGATATACCAGCCGATCAGCGACTTGCCGATCGTGAAGAGAAACGCCGTCACCACGGCGCCGATGCCAACGTCGCGCCATCGCAGCGCGCGATCGGGCAGGACCTTGTAGATTGCCGCGAACAAAAGCGCGATCAGGGCAAACGAGACGATCCCGTTGATTGTGCTCAGGATAATGGTGCCGAAGGGTAGATATGCGTTGATGATTTCGCCAAGCGCAGAAATTGCAGCGCTCGCGACCAGGGACACCAGGAGCAGGAAGCCAAGCGCGGCGACGAGCCCAAGGCTTGCGGCGCGGGCCCGCACAAGCCCGGAAATCGATGTCTTAACCGGTTTGACTTTCCAGATTTCGTTCAGCGCAAGCTGCATTTCGCCGAACACGCCGGATGCGGTGACGAACAGCGTGACGAGCCCCAGGATGGCCGCAAGAGTGCCCGCCGTCCGATGGGAGGCATTTTCGATTGTCGCTTGCAAAAGCTCCGCGCTCTGCGCCCCCATCAGACCCGCGAGCTGGGCCGAAAGGGCAAGTTGCGCCGCATCATTTCCGAAGGCCAGGCCAGCGATAGCGACAACGATGAGCAGGATCGGCGCAAGCGAGGTTGTGGCATAAAACGCCATTGCTGCCCCGTGACTCAGGGCGTTGTCATTGATGAAGCCGACAATGCTCTCCGTAAGGAGTGCCCAGCCCTCTTTCGCCAGATTCCACATACTAGCCTCACCTGCCTCTCAGCAAGCAATTAGAGGCAGCACGGCAGCGGACCAGAGCAGCAAATGGGGAAGTCCGTTTGGATCCGGAGTTTAGGTGATGGATCTTGAGTTGTTTGGCGAGGTGCCACCACTTGCCATGTCCCGATACGGCATTTCCCGGACAAGCGTTGCCAGGACGATCAGATAGCCGGCGGCTGAGATTCCAGACCTGGGAGCGGGCGTGGCGGTCCGCTTCGCGGCAATACGGGCCAGGGTTCGACGTGTTGAATGTTTCCACAGCGTTGCAGTTCAGCAACAGACTTAGAGGAGATAGCCGGCTACTGTGGGGGATATTTCTAGAGCCGAGGAGGGGTGCCATGTTTTCCATCAGACGGACTGCTTTCACCGCCACGATACTGCTTGCCTGGGGCGGATGCGCTCTCGCGGCAGACCCAGTGTATGAGGAGCCCGTGGTCGCTTCAGTCTATGACTGGAGCGGTGTCTATCTTGGCCTGCAAGCCGGATATGGCTGGGCTGATGCGGATGTGACGATTTTCACCAATCCACCACTTGTTGGAACGGCCGATCTGGATGGAGCATTTGCTGGAGCGCTTGCCGGCTATAATTTCCAGTCCGGAAATTTCGTGTTCGGTGTCGAGGGTGACATAAACAAGAGCTGGATCGAGCTCGACGATGACGGAGACGCCGAGATCGACTGGTTCGGGTCCGTGCGCGGACGCGTGGGCTACGCTTGGGATCGCACCTTACTTTTTGGCACCGCCGGTATTGCCTTTGCGCATGGCGAAGTGTCTACGGTTGTGGAAGATGACGATATGAGCTTCACCGGCTGGACGGCGGGGCTCGGCGCGGAACACGCTTTCACCGACAACTGGCTTGGGCGGGCCGAATATCGCTATTACGATTTCGGCACGGAAGACATCACGCGCGGGGAAGTCGACCTGACGATGCACACCGTCTCTGTAGGCATTGCGTACAAGTTCTAGTCTAAACGAAGCCAGCAGACGGAGCCGACTGCCGAGGGGCGGTCCCGGACGATCCAAGCCGGGCCTCAGGTATTGAGCGCAGGCTCCGGCACCGTCGTCGCTCTCACGGCATGACTGCTTGCGGTGCGGGCGTGAACTCATTTTGTCATGCCAACCTCGCCTGAAATCCTGTCGGGGCGCGCCGCGCCCGACAGGGGCGTTCCTCGTCTCTGAACAGTATCCAGGCTGAACCTTATCCGCTCGCGACGTGAGAGCCAGCCACAAGAAATTGCCTACGGCGGCCGGTTTCGTTGGCAAAAGGTGGGCGTTCCCTGCTATTCCCCCCTCAAATCAAAAGCAGTGGACTTGCGCATGACCAATGTCGCCCTGACCGGGCTTGCCCGCGATCTCGCCAAGCGCGCCGCGGAAGGCCGTCCGGTGCGCATCGGCGTCATCGGCTCCGGCGAGATGGGCACCGACCTGGTGACGCAAGGCATGCTTATGCCTGGCATTTCGGTGTGCGCCGTTTCGACCCGGCGCCCGCACACGGCACGTGACGCCATCCGCATCGCCTACGGCGACGAGGCGATGGCACGGGAGGCCGATACGCCGTCGAAGGTCAGCGAGGCGATCGAAAGCGGCAAGATCGCCATCACCTCGAACGAGATGCTGGTGACCAATCCGCTGATCGACGTGGTGATCGACGCTACCGGCAAGCCGGGCGTCGCCGCCGATTTCGACCTGATGGCGATGGAGCACGGCAAGCATCTGGTGATGATGAACGTCGAGGCCGACGTCACCATCGGCTGCTATCTGAAGCAGCAGGCCGACCGGCTCGGCGTTGTCTATTCGGTCGGCGCCGGCGATGAGCCGTCGAGCTGCATGGAACTGATCGAGTTCGCCTCGGCACTCGGCTACACCATCGTCTCGGCCGGCAAGGGCAAGAACAACCCGCTCAACCACGACGCCGTCCCCGATGACTATCGCGCGGAAGCACTGCGGCGCAATATGAACCCGCGCATGCTGGTCGAGTTCGTCGACGGATCCAAGACCATGGTCGAGATGTGCGCCATCGCCAACGCCACCGGGCTGGTGCCTGATATTGCCGGCATGCACGGCCCCAAAGCCGATCGCGATGAATTGGCCAAGGTGCTCATCCCGCGCGCGGATGGCGGCATCCTGTCGAAGAAGGGCGTCGTCGACTACACGATCGGCAAGGGCGTGGCGCCCGGCGTCTTCGTCATCGTCGAGGCGACGCATCCGCGCATCATCGAGCGTATGGACGATCTGCATATCGGCCACGGTCCCTATTACAGCTTCTTCCGGCCGTATCATCTGACCTCGCTGGAAGTGCCGCTCACCGCCGCGCGTATCGCGCTCTACGGCAAGCCGGACATGGTGCCGCTGCCGAGGCCGGTTGCCGAGGTCTGCGCCGTGGCCAAGCGCGATCTGGCGGCAGGAGAGACGTTCGATGCGATCGGCGAGACCTGCTACCGTTCGTGGACCATGACTGTCGAAGAGGCTCGCGCCAACCGCGCCGTGCCGGTCGGCCTGCTCGAAAGCGGCAAGGTGCTGAAACCGGTCAGGAAGGGCGAGCTGCTGA
Organism: Mesorhizobium mediterraneum; assembly: GCF_002284565.1. Taxonomy (GTDB): domain Bacteria; phylum Pseudomonadota; class Alphaproteobacteria; order Rhizobiales; family Rhizobiaceae; genus Mesorhizobium; species Mesorhizobium mediterraneum. The sequence goes on from NZ_NPKI01000011.1 coordinate 25,210, forward strand.
CATCAGGCAATTCCGCACCCGACCCGACGACCAAGCTGTTCGCCTTGCGCCGGCTGCAGGACGAAATGCTGTATGGGGCTTGATGCCGTCGAGAGTGGGAGCTGTCGGACGGCTTTCGTCCGAGCACGCTGGTATTGTCATGACAAACTCTCTATATTGTAGTGACAGCGAGGCGGAGGCCGATTACATGAATCTTCAGATCAGGGACCCGCGCGCACGCGAACTGGCGCGAGAGCTTGCTGCCAAACGAAAGATTTCGATGACCGAAGCGGTCATCGAAGCGCTTGAATCCGAATTGAAGCGGGAAAGCGGACGCATTCCCCTGGCGGAGCGGCTCGCTGCCATTGCCAACGACTTCAAGGCCAAGGCAGGCCAGGGCGGTCGGGCTGTCAACAAGGATGAGATCGACGAAATGTGGGGACATTCCTAATGTTCGTCGACACCTCCGTGGTTGTCGCGATTCTTTCAGGAGAAGAGGATGCCGGCGAGTGGAGCAACCGCATCGAGGCAGCGCCAGCAAGGATAACTTCGGCGCTGGTCGTGCTTGAAGCGGCGATGCGGCTTTCAACGATGCTCGCCGTCCAGCCGGTTGTCGCCGGGGACGCGATAGAGGCGTTTCTTCGCGAGGCTGAAATCGAAATCGTGCCGATCGACGCCGGCGATGCCGCGCTCGCGATCCAGGCGTTTTCAGACTATGGAAAGGGGCGTGGGCATCCCGCCCAGCTCAACTTAGCCGACTGCCTTTCTTATGCCTGCGCAAAAAGTCATGGCTCCGCACTGCTCTACAAGGGTAACGATTTTTCGCATACCGATCTCGCGTAATCCGCGAAGCCGAACCTACTTCCCCAACTCGATCGACTTTAGCCGCGCCGCTTCCACCGCTTCGGTGAGCAGGTGGGTCAGCCGGTCCTCGCCCATCAGCACGGCCAGCGCGGCGGCCGTGGTGCCGTTCGGGCTGGTCACCTGCTGGCGCAGCACGCCCGGATCTTCGCCGCTTTCGGCGGCGAGCGAGGCGGCGCCATAGACCGTCTGCATGGCCAGCAGCCTGGCCGTCTTGGTCGGCAAGCCGGCCTTCTCGGCCGCCACGGTCAACGCTTCGATGAAATGGAAGATATAGGCGGGTCCCGACCCGGACACCGCCGTCACCGCATCCATCAGGCCTTCGTCGTCGATATCGGTCACTTCCCCACTCGCCGAAAGCAGATCGGCGACGAAACGCTTGGTGTCGTCGGAAACCAGCCTGTTGGAAAACACCACCATCATGCCCTTGCCAATCGCCGCCGGCGTGTTGGGCATGCAGCGCACGATCGGCGCGCGATCGCCCAGAATGGCCTCGAACGTGGCGACCGGCGTTCCGGCGGCGATGCTGACGAAGGTGGTGCGGCCATCATTGAAGCGCTTGTAGGCGGCGGTCACGTCGCGGATCACCTGCGGCTTCACCGCGATGACGACGAGGGCCGGCACCGCGTCCGCCGGAATGCCGCCGGCATCTGCGGCGGCACCGCAGCCCAGCGCTTCGGCGCGCTTGCGCAGATCGGCATTGGGCTCGACCACGAAAACCGCCGCCGGGGGGAGCTTGCCCGATTTCAGCCAGCCCGAGAGCATGGCGTAACCCATATTGCCGCAGCCGGCGAGAACGAGCCTGATCGTCATGGAAAACCTCCGCTAAAAGGTTCTCCCATAGACGCTCGCGACTAGGCGGGAAAGTCCTCTTGGGATGGATGGCGTCAGGACAGGCCCCGAACTGCCATCGGCCGCAGCGACACCTGCCTCAGGCCGAACATGCCGAACACGAAGAACAACCAGACCGGATCGGCGCGATGGAAGAAGAAGCTTTCGAGGAAGGCGTTCAGCGCTGCGAACAGCGCCACCATCATGAAGAAGTCGCCGAGATAGATGTTTTCCTTGCGCAAGGGGATGCGCATGTAGTCGCGCAGCGGTGCGATCAGGAAAGTGTAGACCGCCACGCAGAGCGCCGGGATGCCCATCAGCACCGCGATGTCGAGATAGCCATTATGGCCATGCACGATGGTTCTGATATCCCAGGCCCGGTCGAAGGGCTGGTCCTGGTTGAGCAGCAGCGGCGTGCCCCAGAAGCTCTCGTAGCCGTAGCCGGTCCACGGCCGCTTCGCCAGCATCTCGCCGGCGAACTCCCACAGCGTCGTCCGCCCGGTGTAGGTCAGGTCGGGGAAATAGAGTGCCGCCAGATGCTTCACCGGCGGCAGGAAGACAATACCCAGCGTGGCGATCGCCGCGGCGATGATCGCCAGCGCAAACAGGATCGGCGTGCCGAGCCGCATGCCGATCAGGCTCGGCAGCACGACGATCAGGATCGAGAACGGCACCAGTCCCGCGGTCGTCTTGGAACCGGTGTGCAACATGAAGATCATCGCCGCGCAGAAGATCGACGCGCCCCATAGCCGCTGTCCGCGCCGGTAGAGGTACAGCCCGGCGAAGCTGAAGCAGGCCATGACAGGTCCGGCGATATTCTTGTGGGTGAACACGCCGCGCCACAGGCCGGCATGTTCCGGCTCCAGCGAAGCGGTGGTGTGCAGTGCCTCGTGCGGAAAGACGATGAGGCCGACATAGGAAAGGCCCATGACGACGACGGTGGTAAAGATGATGACTTTCGAGAAAGCCTCGGCGTCACGGGTCAGCGCCAGGATCGTCGCCATTGTCAAAATGCCGATCAGCGTGAACGAAGCGGCGCGCATGGCCGTCGGCGGGTCGGTTGCCATCACCACCGACAGCACGAGGAAAGCCAGCATCAGCAGCCAGGACGGGCTGAGCAGCGAGCGCACCACGCGCGGGTCGGCGAAAGCCATCAGCGAGAAGATCGAGATCGCGCCAAGCGAGCCGAAGCCGAGCTGGTTGACGATGTCGCCGCCGTCGCCGGTCATTTCGGCGCCGGCCGGCTGGAAGGGGCGGAACGACACCAGGATGACGGTAAACAGCAGCGCCGCGATCGCGGTCGCGACGCCGTCGCGCGTGAACGCCGCGCTGAGCGGCGCGCGCTCAGTTCTTCTCAGGCTGCCGGTATTGCTCATTGGCATATCCGAATTCGGCAAGCACGCGGCCGAGGGCGACATGAATGGGGTATAAGGCGGCCGCCGATGATCCCGTCCGCATCAGCCTGGCCGCACCGCGAAACGGCGAGGCGGCAAGCAGCGCCAGGCTCTTTAGAAAGACCTTGGTGCCGGCAAACGGCGTGCCAGCCCGTTTCTTCTTCTCGACCAGTGTCGAGATGACGCCATTGCGCAGGCTGCGGGCGCGGATCCAGTCGGCTTCGACGCGTCGGGCCGGGACGCTTTCCCGCACTTGCGCCTCGGCGCACCAGCCAAGCACAAAGCCTCTTTGCGCGGCGCGGCTCAGGAAATCGGAATCGCCGCCGCCTATGAAGTTGAATTTCAGGTCGAGGAAGGGCGGCCCCATGGCGGTGAGCACGTAACGCCCAACCAGCAGATTGCCGGAGGAATAGAGCGCAGGCACACGCCTGGTCTCCCGGTAGGGTGGAGCAAAGACCGGGTGCTCGGCCCATCCAGCATGGGCGGCGTCGGCAAACACAGGCCTTTGCGGGCCACCGACGATGTCGGCACTGAGTGTCTCAGCCGCCGTGCACATGCGCTCGAGCCATTGCGGATCGGCGATCTCGTCATCGTCGATGACCAGCAAGTGCCTGAAATTTGGAAAGTGCAGGATCGCCGTCTGCCAGCCGGCATTATAGGCGCTGCAATTGCCGCGCTCATGCGCAATGATGACCATGCCTGATATCTCGCCGCGCTCGAACAGCGGCAGCGCCGCCCTGGCGCCGGCGCGCGCCTCGGCCTCGTTCTCAATGACGATGATTGCGAAGCGTCTGCCGGTTTGCTGGGCCTTGAGCGATGCCAGCGTCGCCAGCAGCTGCTCGGGCCGTTTGAAGGTCGGCAGCGTCACGACCGCCTCGACGGCCGTCGTGACAAGCCCCGGAGAGCGCCCCGCGATCGATACCGAATCGTCCGATGGCAATGGGATCATCCGTGTTCAGCCCGGGATGGTGAGTTTGGTCCTTGATAGCATCGCGACGATAACGTTTCGTTAATCACCTTTCGCGGACAAGCCCGCAAATCCGCGACTCCAGGCCGCCAAATACCTTCACTTAATCAAGGCTTCACCGCGCTTTGCTAGCTGTATCCGCTCAGGATAGGTGAGATGCATCTGCTGTTCGCCACATCGATTGTGCCCGACGGCGCTCTTGCCTCGGGCTATGAGATCGCCAATGCCGCGATCATCGCCGCATTGCGGCGCGCCGGCGCGCGCGTCACGGTGATCGGCTTCACCTGGCCCGGCAAGCCTGCGAGCGATCCGCAAAACACCATCGTGCTCGGTGCCGTCGATGTGCGCACCGAAAGCGCGTCATCGCTGCAAAAGCTCGCTTGGGTTGCAAAGGCGCTGCTCTCCGGCCTCACTTTCGCGTCGGTCAAGCTGCGCGTGGTCTCCGACAGCGAGGTCCAAGCCGCCGTCGAGCGTGCCGGCCCTTTCGACGGCTACGTCTTGAATTCGGTGCAGTTCGCCGGCGCCTTCGAAAGCCTCTTCGGCGACCGGCCGTCGATCTTCGTCGCCCACAATGTCGAGCACAGTTCGGCGCTGCAGAACGCCGCTGCTGCCGGCGGTCTCTTCCAGCGCATGTTGTTTCGCCGTGAGGCCAAGCTGCTCAAGGTCATTGAAGCACGACTTTGCCGCCGGGCACGCTTCGTCTTCACGCTGGCCGAGGAAGATCGCTCAGCGCTCGGCGTCGGCTCCGACGATCGTTCGGCGATGCTGCCGCTGGTGACTCGCGCCGAGCCGCCCGCGCAAAAAACCCTGCGCCGTATCGATTGCGACGCGGCGTTGATCGGCACCTGGACCTGGCAGCCGAACCGCATCGGCCTCGATTGGTTCCTGGACAAAGTGGTGCCGCATCTCAGGCCGGATTTCCGGGTCAGGATCGCCGGCAGCGTGCCGCCGGGCGTCATTTCCACGCATCCCGGTGTCGAATTCGTCGGCCGCGTGCCGGACGCGCAGGCCTTCGTGCGCAGTGCCGCCGTCATTCCGCTGATCAGCACCTCCGGCAGCGGCGTGCAGCTCAAGACCATCGAGACTTTCGAACTCGGCCTGCCTTCCGTCGCCACCAGCCATTCGCTGCGCGGCATCGATCATCGCCCGGTCAATTGCGTCGTGGCCGACGATCCGGTCGCCTTCGCCGGCGCCCTGGAAGCCGCGACGGCCAATGTCAGGGACGTCGACGGAAGCGCTTTCCACCGCCGGCAGGTGAAAGCGCTCGATGCCGCAATCAGGCTCGGCCTGAAAAAGCTCGATCCCATCAGGCAGGAGGTGTTCGCGTGAACATGCACACCGCCCGCGCCGCATTCGGGGTCGACAGTTTGAAATCGATCCTCGGCATATCCGTCCTCGCCATCCGCTGGGACGATGCGGTCGCCCTGCTGACCCGGTTGATTGCAGAGCGGCGCTTCACCAAGGTCAGCTTTCTCAACGCCCACAACGCCAATGTCGCCTATACGGAGCCGGTCTTTGCCAAGGCACTCGACGATTTTCTCATCCTGCCCGACGGTGTCGGCGTCGATCTGGCGGCGAAACTGCTCTACGGAACTTGGTTTCCGGACAATCTCAACGGCACCGATTTCATCCCTGCTTTCCTGCAGGCGTCCGCCAAGCCGCTGACCGTGGGGCTGCTCGGCGCGACGCAGGCCAACGCCGAGGCGGCATCGAAGAAGCTGGCAGCGCTCGCGTTGCAGCACAGATTCGTGGTCATCCACGACGGCTATTTCTCCCCCGCAGAGGAGCCGGCAATCGTCGATCGCATCGCCAGATTGCGGCCGGACGTGCTGCTTGTCGCCATGGGCGTGCCGCGCCAGGAATTGTGGATCGCGCGCCACATCGATGCGCGCCACTGCACACTGCCGATCGCCGTCGGCGCGCTGCTCGATTTCCTGAGCGGCGCGGTGCCGCGGGCGCCGCTGTGGATGCGCCGGCTCAGGCTCGAATGGCTGTTTCGGCTGTGGATCGAGCCGGGCCGCCTCTGGCGCCGCTATGTCGTCGGTAATCCTGTGTTTCTGTGGCGCGTCATTGGCCAGAAATTCTTGCGCAGGCCCGCCCCTGCCAGATCAGGCCGCGGGGCAGGCTCCGGAGCGGGCCATTGAACAGCCGGTTCGTGCCGAGCCCTGCCGCCGGACCCGATGTCCTTCGCCGGACGCCGACGGCGGCGGTCGTTACGGCAAGCTATGCGCCGGATTTGGAGCGTTGCCGCCTGCTGTGCGAAACCCTCGACCGCTACGTTTCCGGCGTGGCGCACCACTATATCCTTGTCGAGCATCGCGATGTGGCGCTGTTTCGCCAGCTGGAGAACAGCCGCCGCACCATCGTCGACGAGTGGGACCTGTTGCCGCGCTGGCTGCATGCCTTCGACGATCCGCTCAGCCTGTTCCGTCGGCGCATCTGGCTAAGCCTGAAGACCATGCCGCTGCGCGGCTGGCATGTGCAGCAGCTTCGCCGCATCGCGATATCGGCGCACGCCGGGGAAGATGTGCTGATCTTCTGCGATTCCGACGTGGCGTTCCTAAAACCTTTCGACTGCAGCGCCTTCTGGCGCGATGGCAAGGTGCGGCTGTTCCGCCGCGACGGCGTGCTATCCGGTGATGGTCATGAGGACCATCGCATCTGGTCGCGCAATGCGGGCTCGGCGCTCGGCATCGATCCATCAGAGGTTTCCACCCACGATTACATTTCGACGCTGATTGCATGGCGCCGCGAAACCGTGACGGCGATGTGCGCCCGGATCGAGAAGATCCATGGCCGCAACTGGGTCGAGGCCGTCGGCGCTGTGCGCAAATTTTCCGAATGCATGATCTACGGCCGCTATGTCGACGACGTGCTCGACGGTGCCGGCCATTTCCACGGCTCGGAGGAGTTCTGCCGCGTCCACTGGACGGGCGAAGCGCTGTCGGATGACGAGTTCCGCCGCTTCGTCGCCGCCATGGCACCGGAACAGGTAGCCATCGGCATGCAGTCCTTCATCGGCACGGATATCGGTCGCATCCGCCGCCTGATCGGGCTCGATTAGTCCTTGGGTCAGACCCTGAACGACCGGTTGAGCCCACCGCCCCTTGCCGTTTTCCCGGTAGGGGTGATGAAAGGGTGGAAGTCGCCTGTTACAGACGGAAGCGCAGGTTCCGTCGCGTGAGCTCGTTGACCGAGGTGCAGCCCATCAGCTTCATGCCACGCTCGATCTCGATGTGCATCAATTCCAGTGCGCGTTCGACGCCGGCCTGCCCGGCGGCCGCCAGCGGGAAAAGGTAGTAGCGGCCCAATCCGACGGCTTTTGCGCCCAGCGAGAGGGCCTTGAGCACGTGCGTGCCGCGCTGAACGCCACCATCCATCATCACGTCGATTCGGTCTCCTACCGCATCGACGATCTCGGCAAGCTGGTCGAACGCGGTACGCGAGCCGTCGAGTTGGCGACCGCCGTGATTGGAGAGGACAATTCCGGTGCAGCCAATCTCGACCGCGCGCCTGGCATCCTCGACCGACATGACGCCTTTCAGGCAGAACTGTCCGCCCCAGTGCTGCACCATCTCGGCAACGTCGTCCCACGCCATGGAGGGGTCCAACATCTCCGTGAAGTAGCGGCTGATCGACATCGCGCCGCCGCCCATGTCGACATGACCGTCGAGCTGCGGCAGCTTGAACCGCTCATGCGTGTAGTAGTTGATCGCCCATGACGGTTTGACCGCGAACTGCGCGATGCCAGCGAGGTTGAGCTTGAAGGGAATGGCGAACCCCGTTCGCTTGTCACGCTCGCGGTTGCCGCCGGTGATGCTGTCTACCGTCAGCATCATCACCTCTACCCCCGCCTGCTTGGCCCGAGCCATCATCTCACGGTTCAATCCACGGTCCTTGTGGAAGTAGAATTGGTAGACTTGCGGCCCATTGCTGATTTGGCGCGCCTCTTCGAGGCTGACGGTGCCGAGCGAGGAGACGCCGAACATCGTGCCATATTTCGCCGCCGCTGCCGCCACCGCACGTTCGCCCTGATGGTGGAACAGGCGCTGGAGCGCTGTTGGCGAGCAGTAGACCGGCATCGCCAGCTTCTGGCCCATGACGGTCACCGACATGTCCACATTGGTCACGCCGCGCAGGACATTCGGCACCAGGTCGCAGTCATCGAAGGCAGCCCTGTTGCGCCGATAGGTGTCTTCGTCATCTGCCGCGCCGTCAATGTAGTTGAAGATCGGTCGGGGAAGGCGCTGTTTGGCCATGCTGCGGAAGTCATGGAAGTCGTGGCAGTTGCTCAGACGCATCTCATCACTCTGTTGGCCCGGGCTCAACTCCGTTGGCCTGGGCCCACCTGCCCGATAGCACACTGCTGCGCAATGCCTAAACTGAGGCGGGCTGAACGAGGGACGGCCGCAACGGGCCGGGCGTCGGCGGCCAGCTGATCGACCCTACACCGGCTTCGCCGGTTTGCGCATCGCCGAATAGGTGAGCAGCGTCGAGGCGAGGTAGAGCAGCAGGAAGACGACATTGAGCGACAACACCAGTTCCGGCATGTCCAGGATGGTGGTCAGCACATAGGTCAGCAGGACCGCCTTCAGCCCGGCAAGCAGGGCCAGGTTGATCGCCCGCACCAGCGTCTGGCCGCGCGCGAACAGAAGCTCGGCCTGATATTCGACCAGGTTGCGCAGGCCTGGCACGCAGATCGCCAGCGCCACCAGAGGGGCGGCCTCGGCAACATTCTTGCCCAGCGCGTTGGGAAAGAAATGCAGCACGATGGCGAGCGCCGCCAGCGCCAGCGTCGAGACCAGGAACACGCCGCCTTCGATGCCGCTCTTGACCGAAAGGCGCGACAGCAGTTCCGGCGCGCGCATCATGCGCTGCACCAGCATCATCGAGAAGGTGCGGATCGGGATCGCGGTCAGGTCGACAAGCCGCATGATGATGGCATAGATGCCGGCGAGGTGCGGACCGCCGATCGCCAGCACCAGCAGCTTGTCGAATTCCATCTGCAGGTAGAACAGCACCTCCGCGCCGGCCACGTAGATGGAATCGGCGAGCCGCCGCAGATAGAGTTCCAGTCGCAGCCGCAGCCTCTGGCGCGGATAGAAAAATCCGAAGGCGATGAGCAGCGAGGCGGCGTTGGCGCCGATATAATACCAGGACCAGACCCCTATGGTCGGCTGCGCAGCGAACATGAACAGCACGGCGCCGAGCGCCCGCAAGGCCGTTGCCAGGATCGTCAGCAGCGCGGCGCGGCCGAACTTGCCGAGGCCGTTGTTGACGATCAGCGCGACCTCGACCGGCCGCCATAACAGCGCCTCGGCAAAGACGATCGCCGCAAAGACCGACAGCGGCACGGTGCTGGCAAAGAAGATCAGGTAGACGCCGTAGGAGGCGGCAGCCAGCAACGGCAGCGATATCACTCCGAGCAGAAGGAAGCCGGCGGTGAAGGTGCCTATCAGATTGGGGCGGATGGTGGCGGTTCGGTAAAGCGCCGAGATGAAGCCGAAGCCCAGGATGCGCGACAGCATCACGCCGGCCGCCGAAGCGGTCGCGAACATGCCGAACTCGGCGATGGACAGCGTGTTGGCCAGCGCGATGAAATAGGCGAGCGAAAACACCAGCCGCCCGCCTGCGCCGCTGATCGCCGAGAGATAGTCGCGAACCAGTCCCCGTCGCTCGGCCACGAAAGCGCCGATCCGGGCGAGGGGCCGCCTTTGCGGGATGTTGCCAGCCTGAGTCATGTGTCGGAGACAGCATAGGTTGGAAAGTTTAACGCGCCGTTCTGAACGCTTTTTGTTGCTTCAAGAAGGACACAACCGAAGAGGGAAACCTCATCTTCAAGGCAGAGAAATTAACCGTTTGTTTCCTATGCTTGTTTAGCGTGGCTTAACGAATGGCTGACCGCGCGTCCAAGCCGCCAGGGGCAAGCTCCACGACAATGGTCGACAGGCAAAACCGTGAAGATTGGAAGCGCGAGCGATCCTTGCTGGCGCTCGGCCAGGCGATGCGCGGCGAAGACGACGCTGAACCATCGCTGGTTTCGATCGGGGACCGGGCGGACCCGTCATGGCGCGAGGATGCCGCCACGCGCCATCGTTTCGCGCGCTCACGCCGGGAGGCGCGAGCGCATCCGGAACTCTCCGCAGCTCCGGAGCCCTCGGCACCCCAGGAACGCCCGGTAGCTTCGGAATTCTCGGCAGACGATGAAACAAGCCAGCCTCGAGCCGGCTATGCATCCGCTTCGGCCGCCCGGATACCGCTTGAGGCGGACGAGGCCGTTGAAGCGGACTATGCGGAAGCCAGGCCGCGGGAGGAGCCGGTTGCTGCGGGTGTTTCCGGGGACCGCCGTTTCGATGCCGATCCCCGACATGCCGCGTTCGAGCCTCGATACACCGGTGACGATCCTCGATACGCCGCGTTCGATCCGCGATACGCAGGCGACGAGCCTCGATATGCCGCATTCGAGTCCCGATATAATGCCGGTGCCGAGCAGCGGTCTTCCCGCGACGACGGACAAGAATGGAGGCCGTTGATCGATCCGATGCGGGTCGTCCGCGGCATTGCCCGGTCGAAGCTGCTGATCGTCGCCATGACCATACTGGGCGCCACGCTTGGCGTCGCGATCGCGCTGTCGACGCCGAAGAAATACGAAGCCACCGCAGAGCTGATCGTCGACCCGCGCGACCTGAAGCTCACCGACCGCGATCTCACCCAATCGGTGCTTGCATCCGACGCCACGCTGGCCATCGTCGAAAACCAGGTTCGCGTGCTCACCTCCGGTACTGTACTCAACAAGGTCGTGGACAAGCTCAATCTCGTCAACGATCCGGAGTTCAATGGGCAAGGTTCTGATGGCTTGGGTGTGATGACGCTCATCCGGTCGATCCTGTCGCGCAATGACGAGCCGGGTGCCGATGCGGACCGCCGCCGTGCGCTGGCCGTCGGCAATCTGGCCGAAAGCCTTTCGGTCGAGCGCGGCGGCAAGACCTTCGTCATCTCCGTCAGCGCCACCACGCAAAATGGCGAGAAGTCGGCTCTCATTGCCAACACGATGACGGACGTTTTCCTGCAGACGTTCGGTCAGATCCAGTCCGACACCGCTGGCCGCGCGACCAACGAGCTGACCGGCAGGCTCGACGAGCTGCGCAAGGGCGTGGAAGTGGCCGAGCGCAAGGTCGAGGATTTCAGGGCCACGCATGACCTCGTCGACGCGCAAGGTCACCTAATCAGCGACGACGAGATGCTCAAGCTCAACCAGCAGCTTGCCATCGCCCGCGCGCGCACGCTGGAACTCAACGCCCGTGCGGCGTCGGCGCGCTCGATCGACGTGAATTCTGTTCTGAGCGGCACCTTGCCGGAGGAAATCAACTCCAACACCATGAGCGAATTGCGCTCGCAATATGCGACGCTCAAGCAGGAGGCCGACCGCGCCGCGATCCGGTTCGGGCCGCGCCATCCCGAGCTCCAGGCGCTTAATGCCCAGCTTGCCGGCTCGCGCGATCGTATCGACGGGGAACTGCGCCGCATCGCCTCTTCGCTGCAGGTCGACCTGAAGCGCGCCGTGCAGCTCGAACAGGATCTGGCCTCCCGGCTGGCGCAGTTGAAGGTCCGCAGCGGCGACGTCAACAGCGACCTGGTCACCCTGCGCGAACTGGAGCGCGAGGCCGCCGCCAAACGCTCCGTCTATGAGCAATATCTTCTGCGCGCCAAGGAAACCGGCGAGCAGAAGGACATCAACACCGCCAACATCAACGTGATCTCCAAGGCCTTCGCCCCGCTCGAGCCAAACGGACCGTCGCGCGCCGTGACGGTGCTTGCCGGCCTGCTGGCGGGCCTCGCCTCTGGTGTCGGTCTTGGCGCCATGCGCGGTGCCTATGCGAGCCTGCGCGAAACCGCCAATGCGCGGCCGCGTCGCAGGACGGCCGAGCGCCCGACACCCATTGAAGACAAGGGATACCAGGCGTCACCGCCGCCCGCTCCGCCAGTCGAGGCCACCAGGCGTTCAGGTCCGATCAGCGCGCTGCTGTCGGCGGTGAGCAACATCGCGCCGGGCAAGGCACGCAGGGAAGACTCTGCCAACACGCATTCCGGTGGTTCAGCCAGTGGCTCACCGGCAGTCGCCGAAAGCGCGAAGCGGAATCCGATCTATTCCGCTCGCCCGGAACCGGCGTCTCCCTTCGCGCCGCGTCAGCCGGCGCCGGCCGGCTACGAGCAGCCGCAAGCCGAGCAGGGCGCCTATGCTTCGCACCCGCAACAGATGTATCCGGCCCCGCCAATGCAGGCGTACCCCTATACGCAGCCGCCGAAGCCCGATGCCGGGCAAGTGCCTTATCCGCAGCAGCAGTCGATCTATCCCCGAGCCCCATGGGACAAGGCAAATCAGGCTTCGGAAGCCGCTGCACAGCAAGCCTCTATCGAGGAAATCCGAGCCAGCCTGCGCGAATTCCGCGAAGCGGTTCGCGAACTCACCGAAAGCCGATCGGGCCGCCGCTATTTCTGAGCGCCGAATAAAAGCCATCGGTTTCGAGTTAACGGCATAAGACGGCGCTTTGACGGGATTGCTCAGCCGCATTTTCGTGAAAATGCCGCCCGAAGAAGAATGATGTTTAAGGGTGCTTCATGGCCGAGTTGATTGACGGAAAACGCGTCGCCGAAGACGTGGTGCGGCGCGTCAAGGCCCTGACGGCCGAACTGTTGGAAAGGGGCACGCAGAAGCCCGGTCTCGCCGTAGTCATCGTCGGCGAGGATCCGGCGAGCCAGGTTTACGTCGCCTCCAAATCCCGCACCGCCAAGGAATGCGGCTTTCATTCGGTCCAGCACACGCTGCCGGCCGAGATCTCCGAACAGGAGCTGCTTGATATCATCGGCGAACTCAACGCCGATCCGGCCATCAACGGCATCCTGGTGCAGCTGCCGCTGCCTGGCCATGTCGATGCCGGCAAGGTTATCCAGACCATCGCGCCGCAAAAGGATGTCGACGGCTTCCACTTCATCAATGTCGGCAAGCTCGGCACCGGCGAACTGGAGACGGCGTTCGTGCCTTGCACACCGGCCGGCTCGATGCTGCTGATCGAGCGCGTGCGCGGCAAGGATCTTTCCGGACTCAATGCGGTGGTCGTCGGCCGCTCCAACATCGTCGGCAAGCCGATGGCCAATCTTTTGCTCGCCGCCAACTGCACCGTCACCATCGCGCACAGCCGCACGAAGGACTTGGCTGCACTGGCGCGCACCGCCGACATTCTCGTTGCCGCTGTCGGAAGACCTGAAATGGTCAGGGGTGATTGGGTCAAATCCGGTGCTACCGTCATCGACGTCGGCATCAATCGCATCGCGGCGCCCGAAAAAGGCGAGGGCAAGACCCGCCTGGTCGGTGACGTCGCCTATGCGGAAGCGGCGAAGACGGCCGGCGCCATCACGCCGGTGCCTGGCGGCGTCGGACCGATGACCATTGCCATGCTGATGGCCAACACGCTAGCTTCTGCCTATCTCGCGGCCGGGTTGAAACGGCCCTCCTTCTGATCCTGGAAAGCGCAGCTTTGCCGAACCTCACTGTTCCCTCAGAGCGGCCGGTCACGAACGATCCCGTTCAAGGCGGCCGGCAGTTCGGATTCCTGCTGGTCGACAAGTTTTCCATGTTCTCGCTGGCCGCGGCAATCGACACGTTCCGGTCGGCGAACCGGCTGCTCGGCCGCGACTTCTATGGCTGGACGACGGTGTCGGCCGATGGCGATGCCGTCATGGCCTCCAACGGCCTGCCGCTCAAGATCGACTACGCTGTCGCCGATCTGCCGCCGGTCGATATCCTTTTCGTCTCGGTCGGGCTGACGACGGAGTTTCCCGGCAAGAGCAAGGTGCTGGCAGCGCTGCGCAGCTGGGGCCGGCGCGGCAACGCGCTCGGCGCACTCTCGGTCGGCTCCTATCTGCTCGCCGAGGCAGGCCAGCTCGAAGGCTATCGCTGCACCATACACTGGGAAAACCGCGCCGGCTTCGTCGAGCGGTTTCCCGACATCAACTGCACCGGCAATGTCTTCGAGATCGACCGCAAGCGCTACACCTGCGCCGGCGGCACCACCTCCATCGACCTGATGCTGGAGATCGTGCGCGGCGATTTCGGCTCGAGCCTCGCCAACGGCGTCGCCAACCAGTTCCAGCACGAGCGCATCCGCTCCGCCGGAGATCGCCAGCGCGTCGGCCCTGAGCGCGACCTGACCGGCAAATCGGAAAAGCTGCGGCGCATCGTCGAGCTGATGGCCGATCATCTCGACGAGCCGCTGTCGGCGGTGCAACTCGCCAAGTCGGCGGGTCTGTCGGTGCGCCAGGTCGAGCGCCTGTTCCTGCGTCACCTCACAGTGACGCCCGGTCGCTATTATATGCGGCTCAGGCTTGAGCGCGCGCGCGAATTGCTGCGCCAGACCAACATGCCGATCCTCGACGTGGCGATCGCCACCGGCTTCACCTCACACTCATATTTTGCCCAGAGCTATCGGCTGCAGTTCGGCCGGCCGCCTTCCGAAGAGCGGCGCACGACGTATTGAGGGGTTTGGCTCAAGGGCCGACCCTCCCACACCCTGCGTCCGGGCTTGTGTCCTAGTGCCGCGTCAAATAGCTTCCCGGAACTGACGGTGACTGACTGGGGGAGATTTTCATGGCGGGACTTGCACGGAGCCTCGCCGCGGCGATCCTCCTGTTGTGGATGACGACGCCCGGCCTTGCCGCCGACCGTGTCGTCATCGTTCTCGACGCTTCCGGCTCCATGTGGGCGCAGATCGACGGCAAGCCCAAGCTCGAAATCGCCCGCGAATCGCTCCGAAGCGTGCTGCAGTCGGTCCCCGCCGACAAGGAAATCGGCTTCATGGCCTATGGTCATCGCGAGAAGGGCAGTTGCGAGGACATCGAGCTCATCGTGCCGCCGCAGGCCGGCTCGGCAGGTGCTGTTTCCGCTGCCGCCGACAGCCTGAAATTTATCGGCAAGACGCCGCTGACATCAGCCGTCAAGCAGGCGGCCGAGGCGCTGAAATACGCCGAGGACAAGGCCACCGTCATCCTGATCACCGACGGGCTTGAGACCTGCAATGGCGACCCGTGCGCGCTCGGCAAGGAGCTGAAGGCTGCCGGTGTCGACTTCACCGTCGACGTCGTCGGCTTCGGCCTGACCGCGGACGAGGGCAGGCAGGTCGCTTGCCTCGCCGACAACACCGGCGGCAAATACATCCAGGCGTCCGACGAGCAAGCGCTACAGAACGCATTGGTCGAAACTATCGCCGCCGCGCCTGCACCGGCGCCCGAACCAGCGCCTGCGCCGCAACCGGCGCCGGCTCTCGAGCCGGAAAAGCCAGAGTTCAACTTCGTGCCGACCGTGGTGCTAGCCGAGGGTGGCGATCCCGTCACCGACGGCAATTCCTGGGAGATCTACAAGGCGAGCTCCGACGGCACGCGCGGCGATTACGTCACCACCGAATACGGCGCCTACAAGGGCAATCTGGAACCCGACGACTACATAATTGTCGCACGCGATGGCGAGGCCAGGACCGAACAGAAGCTCAAGGTCGAGGCGGGGCAGGTCTATAAGCCTCTCTTCGCGCTGAATGCCGGCACGCTCATCATTCACCCGCGGCCAAGTGAGGGAGCGGATGTGGCCGATGGCGCAGCTGTCGTGATCGCCTATCCGGGCGTCGATACGCCCCCGACTTATTATGGCGACACGAAAGTCGTGTTGCCGGCCGGCGACCAGAAAGTGACGGTCACGATTGGGCAGGGCGAGGTTACCGAAACCATCTCGCTCACGGCCGGCAGGGTCATCGACAAGGATATCATCGTCGGCGTCGGCCACGTCGTCGCCAACGCCTACTATGTCGCCGGCGGCGACAAGGCCGACGGTTCGGGCATCGGCTTCAAGGTGTTCAAGGCAAAAAAGAAGATCGACGGAACGAGGGAAGAGGTGACTTATGCCTATGGTCCCGACAGCAAGTTCGATCTGCCGCCCGATGACTATGTGTTGATGGCGACGGTCGACCTCGCCGTCGCCGAGCAGCCGTTCAGCGTCAAGCTCGGTGAGCATCAGGATCTGAAAATCGCCATCAATGCGGGCGTACTGGCGATCACCGCGCCAGGGGCCTCGAAGATCGAGATTTTCGATCCGAAGAAGGACGTCAACGGCAACCGCAAATCGCTCGGTTACGCCTATGACGAGAAGTATCAGGCGGCGCTGCCGGCCGGCGACTACGCTGTCGTCTCGGAGAAGTTGGACAACAGCTCAAGGGAAAGCACAGTGACGATCAAGGCCGGCGAGCGAGCCCAGCTGACGGTGCAGTAGGGACGTAATTCGACGCCGGCAAAAGGGCGGCCCGCCAGCCACGGCATTGCGCCGCCCTTTTTTCACTGCAGTGCGAGTTCCGCCACGTTGTTTCCGAAGGCGCTGGCGCCGTGATCGGCACGGCCGACCATTTGCCGGAACCCAGCGAAAAGCTCGCGGCCGAAGCCGAATTCATTGGCGATAAGATCGCTGTCCGCCGCCCGTCGCAGTGCGAAATCGCCGGCCGGCACCAGCACTTCCAGCGTTCCGGCCTCGGCGTCGAGCCTGATGATATCGCCCTCATGGATCCTGGCGATCGGCCCGTCCTCGACCGCTTCCGGCGTCACGTGGATGGCCGCCGGCACCTTGCCGCTCGCGCCCGACATGCGCCCGTCGGTGACCAGCGCCACATGCTGGCCGCGATCCTGCAGGACGCCGAGCACGGTGGTCAGCCTGTGCAGCTCCGGCATGCCATTGGCTTTCGGCCCCTGGAAGCGGATGACGGCGATGAAATCGCCGGTCAATGTGCCTGCCTTGAACGCCTCGTTGAGCCCTTGCTGGCTGTCGAAAACCTTTGCCGGCGCCTCGATGATGCGCCGCTCCGGTTTCACGGCGGAAGTCTTGATGACGGCGTGGCCGAGATTGCCCGAGAGCATTTTCAGTCCGCCCGTCGGCTGGAACGCCTTCTTGAACGGCGCCAGCACCTTCTCGTCGCCGCTTTCGCGGGGTGAGGCCTCGCGCACCACGCCGCCATCGGCGCCGAGCTTTGCTTCGACCGCATAAGGACGCAGCCCTTCGCCCCAGACCGTCTGGACGTCCTCGTGCAGGATGCCTTCGTCGAGCAGTTCGCGGATCAGGAAGCCGAGCCCGCCGGCCGCATGGAAATGGTTCACGTCGGCAAGGCCGTTCGGATAGACCCGCGCCAGCAGCGGCACGGCTTCCGAAAGGTCCGAAATATCCTGCCAGGTGATGGCGATGCCGGCCGCGGCCGCCATGGCGATCAGATGGATGGTGTGATTGGTCGATCCGCCGGTGGCGTGCAGGCCGACGATGCCGTTGACGATCGAGCGCTCGTCGATCATCCGGCCGACCGGCGTGTAGGCGTTGCCGAGCGCGGTGATCGCCAGCGCCCGCTTCGTCGCCTCTCGGGTCAGCGCGTCGCGCAACGGCGTGCCGGGGTTGACGAAGGAGGCGCCTGGCGTGTGCAGGCCCATGATCTCCATCAGCATCTGGTTGGAGTTCGCCGTGCCGTAGAAGGTGCAGGTGCCTGGTCCGTGATAGGATTTGGACTCGGCCTCGAGCAGTTCGGCCCTTCCTGCCTTGCCTTCGGCATAGAGCTGGCGGACCTTGGCCTTCTCGTCATTGGGCAGGCCCGTCGTCATCGGCCCGGCTGGGATGAACACCGCCGGCAGATGGCCGAAAGTCAGGGCTGCGATTACCAGCCCCGGCACGATCTTGTCGCAGACGCCTAGATAGACGGCCGCGTCGAACATGTTGTGCGACAGGCCGATCGCCGTGGCCATGGCGATCACGTCGCGCGAGAACAGCGACAGCTCCATGCCGGGCTGGCCCTGCGTGACGCCGTCGCACATCGCCGGCACGCCGCCGGCGACCTGGGCAATGCCGCCGGCCTCGCGCGCCGCGTCCTTGATCAGCGCCGGAAAGGTCTCGAAAGGCTGATGCGCCGACAGCATGTCGTTATAGGAGGTGATGATGCCGAGGTTCGGCACTCGGTCGCCGCCAAGTGCCACCTTCTCCGAAGGGCTGCAGACGGCAAAGCCATGGGCGAGGTTGCCGCAGGAAAGCACGGCCCGGTTGGCAGTGCGGTTCGAGGCCTCGGCGATGCGGCCGAGATAGGCCTCGCGACCAGGTCTGGAGCGTTGGCGGATGCGCTCGGTGATGGCTTCGATGTCGCGTCTCGCGGTCATGACGTCGGTCCTTTCAGGCGAGGTCCCGCAAACACCTTCCGGCTATCTGCCGGGACCCTCGGCAAGTTGAAATCAGGGTGCCCAGAAAACCTCTACGGGCCTCTCGGCTGCGTCGAGCACGGCGCGAATGGGCTTTTGTGTTGCCGATGCCATCGCGCTCTCGAATGTCTTGCGCTTGTCCTCGCCCTCGATATGCAGCGCGATGAAGCCGGCTTCGACGATCCGCGCCAGCGACAGCGTCAGGCGCGGCTCGTCGGCGCTTGCCGCGTGAACCGGGAGCACGACCCTTTCCGAGGACGGATCGAGCAGTTTTTCCAGATTGTCGGCGTCAGGAAAGAACGATGCGGTATGGCCATCGGTTCCCATGCCAAGCACGACTACATCGAGCGGCCAGGGCAGCGACCGCAACATCCTGCTATCGGACTCCGACGTATCGCCAACGCTTGCTACCTCTTCGTAGAGCGGCACGAAACGTGCGGCTGCAGCCGCGTTTTGCAAGAGATTAGCGGCGACCAGCCCGGCGTTGGAGCGCGGAGAGGAGGCCGGCACGCAACGCTCGTCGACCAGCGTCACCGTCACCTTGTTCCAGGCGATCGGGATATTCGAAAGCGATGCGAAAAATCTCGCCGGCGTCGTGCCGCCGGAAACAGCGAGCAGCCCTGTGCCGCGCTCAGCGATTGCATTGGTCAGGCGGCCTGCGACATGGCCGGCAAGTGCTGCCGCCAGGTCCTGGCGTCCGGCAAACGCGTGCCAGTTGTAGGCGGCGCTGTTCAATTGCTCTCGTGCCATGTCCGCCCGTCGCGTTCGATCAGCGCAATCGAGGCCGAGGGGCCCCATGTGCCGGCCGTGTAGCCCTGTGCCTCTTGCCTTCCGCTTTCCCAGGCATCCTGGATCGGGTCGATCCATTTCCACGCCGCCTCGACCTCGTCGCGGCGCATGAACAGCGTCTGGTTGCCGCGGATGACATCCATGATCAGGCGCTCATAGGCATCGGGCGCGCGGCCATCGAAGGATTGCGCGAAGCTCATGTCGAGCGGGATCTGGCGCAGCCGCATGCCGCCCGGCCCCGGATCCTTGATCATGATGAACTGCTTGACGCCTTCGTCGGGCTGCAGCCTGATGACCAGCTGGTTGGCGGAGATCGGTCCGGCGCTGTCGCCGAAGATCGAGTGCGGGATCGGCTTGAATTCGATGACGATCTCCGAGACGCGGGTCGCCAGCCGCTTGCCCGTCCTGAGGTAGAACGGCACGCCCGCCCAGCGCCAGTTGCCGATTTCGGCCTTGAGCGCAACGAAGGTCTCGGTGTTGCTGTTCTTGCCGAGCTCCTCGACATAGCCTTTCACCGGCCCGCCGGCCGAGGCCCCGGCACGGTACTGCCCGCGCACCGTGTGCTTGGGCGCTTCGTTGCCGTTGATGCGTTTCAGCGCGCGCAACACTTTCAGCTTTTCGTCGCGCACGGCATCGGCATCCATCGACGACGGTGCCTCCATGGCGACGAGACAGAGAAGCTGCAGCATGTGGTTCTGCACCATGTCGCGCAACGCGCCGGCCTTGTCGTAATAGGTGACGCGATCCTCGAGGCCGACCGTCTCGGCGACGGTGATCTGGACATGGTCGACATTGGCGGAATTCCACAGCGGCTCGTAGAGCGCGTTGGCAAAGCGCAGCGCCATCAGATTCTGCACCGTCTCCTTGCCGAGATAGTGGTCGATGCGGAAGATCTGGCTTTCATGGAAATCATCGCCGACCAGATCGTTGAGCGCGCGCGCCGAGGCGAGATCGCGCCCGATTGGTTTCTCCAGCACGATGCGCGAGTTCGGCGTGATCAGCCCGTTCTCTTTCAGCTTGTGCGAGATGTCGCCGAACAGCGCCGGCGCGACTGCCAGGTAGAAGGCGCGGATGCATTCGCTTTCGCCGATCGCCTTCTTCAATTTGTCGAAGCCCGCGCCAGTGGTCGCATCGGCCGAGACGTAGGAAAGCCGGGCAAGGAACGTCTTCAGCTCCGCGGCGTCGATATCGGCCGGTCTCACATGGTCGGAAATCGCCTGCCTGGCGAAATCCCGAAATTCCTCGTCGGTCATTTTCGAGCGCGACGTGCCGATGATGCGCGTCGGTTCGGAAAACTGATGGTCGCGCTGGCGATGGTAGAGCGACGGCAAAAGCTTGCGTTCCGACAGATCGCCGGTGCCGCCGAAAATGATGAAGTCGAACGGGTCGACGGGAATGATCTGGCTGGTCATGGTCTGTCCGCTTTGACGCCGGTCGCTGTGACGCGGCTGATATAATCTAATCGATTTAGATTTTCCAGTGCCACGGCGTCACACCCCAGGACCAATCGGCCTTTGCCGAGTGGTCATGATGTGTGCCCTTGACACTGGCGCAACCCGGACGCTTGTCGGCGAGGTGGTTCCGGGAGGCCTTCGCAGATGCAGCATAGAGTGGGATCGAGGCGAAAGCCAAAGGAGAAATCGAGCGTATATTGATCTTTCGGCGGCCATCGCCGGCGGCCGGCCGAGCGACCGTCTTCAATTATGAGTGAGAAAGCCATGCGCCTGGAAAACAAAGTTGCCATCATCACCGGTGCCGCGTCAGGTTTCGGCGAAGGCATGGCCAAGCGTTTTGCCGAAGAGGGCGCCAAGGTCGTTGTCGCCGACCTCAACGCCAAGGGCGCCGAACGCGTCGCCAACGAGATCGGCCGCGCGGCGATCTGGACCCAGACCGACGTCTCGTCGCGTTCCGAGTTCGACGAGATGGTCCATGCGGCAAAGAGTGCCTTCGGCCGCATCGACATCATGGTCAACAATGCCGGCTACACCCATCGCAACGGCGACATGCTGGATGTCGACGAGACGACCTTCGACCTGATCACGGCTGTCAACATGAAGGCGATCTACCACGCCGCTCTGGCGGTCGTGCCGATCATGGATCGGCAGGGCGGCGGCGTCATCCTGACCACGGCCTCGACGGCCGGCATCAGGCCGCGGCCCGGCCTTACCTGGTACAACGCGTCGAAGGGCTGGGCGATCACCGCGACCAAGTCGATGGCGGTGGAGCTCGCGCCCAAGAACATCCGCGTCAACTGCCTGTGTCCGGTCGCCGGCGAGACCGGCATGCTGGGAAAATTCATGGGCGCCGACACGCCGGAAATCCGCGAGAAATTTCGCGCGTCGATCCCGCTTGGCCGGCTTTCGACGCCGCTCGACATAGCCAACGCGGCGCTCTGGCTGGCGTCGGACGAGGCGGCTTTCATCACCGGCGTGGCGTTGGAGGTCGATGGTGGACGTTGCATCTGAGCCCTCCGGCCATATCGGGCTTCAACATGCCTGGCTTCAATTGACTTGACCATCCAGCGAAAGGCATAAGACGGCAATAGGGTGGGGGTTTGGTGGCGCGATGAACGCTAGATTGCGGAAAGTTCGCGAAGACCTGGGGCAACGTCTCAGAGTCTATAAAGCAAGACGCGCTCGGGCAAAAAGCAGCGCGACTTTCATCGGCATTACCGGCAGTTCGGGTAAGTCGACGGCAGCGAGTTTGCTCGGACACATACTGGCCAGCCATGGCTCAGTCTATGCACAGGTTCTCGCCAACACGATCAAGTCGCTGGTAAGCACGCTTTACAAGCGCATGAAGACTGATGGTGAGGTCGACTACGTCGTTTTCGAAGCCGGAGCCCATGGGCCCGATACGCTCAAGCCGATGGCGGATATGTTGCAGCCGCATGTGGCTGTGGTCACCATGGTTCGCCTCGAACATTTTACAGCTTTCAGGACCCTGGAGAACGTCGCCGGGGAAAAGCGCGCATTGGTCGATGCGCTGCAGCCGGGCGGCTTCGCTCTGCTCAATGCGGATGATCCCCATGTGATCGGCATGGCTTCCGCCACTCCGCATCGCGTCGTCACTTTCGGCCTGTCGGAACAGGCCGACTACCGCGTGACTAATGTCCATGCCGCCTATCCGGATAGGCTGGCGCTGGCCGTCCATTGGCGTGGCGGCGTGCTAGAGCTGAAGACGCCGTTCCCAGCCGAACA
Source organism: Mesorhizobium mediterraneum (assembly GCF_002284565.1). Taxonomy (GTDB): domain Bacteria; phylum Pseudomonadota; class Alphaproteobacteria; order Rhizobiales; family Rhizobiaceae; genus Mesorhizobium; species Mesorhizobium mediterraneum. The sequence goes on from NZ_NPKI01000011.1 coordinate 47,490, forward strand.
TTTTTGGCTGCCGACCGCCGCAGCAGTCAGCGTAGCGCTGGAGCTTGGCGTTCCTCCCGAAAAAGTGGCGGCAAGGGTGGCGACATTCCAGCCGCTGCCAAATCGATGCCAGGTGCTCATCACCAATGGCGGTCCGCAATTCATCGTCGACGCCGCCAAGTCGCCCTGGCATTCGATCAATCTTGCGTTCGACATGATGGCCAAGGCCACTGTCGAGCGGAAGCGCATCGTTCTGGGGCAGATTTCAGACTATGCGGGCTCGACCAGAAAATACCATTACGCCTACAAGACGGCGCGAGAAATCGCAGACCAGGTCATCTATGTCGGCGACAATGCGCATCGCTCTGGAGCCGGGCAAGACGATCGTGACGCCGGCCGCTTTCACGAATTGCGTATGCCCAAGGAGGTCTCGGACCACATCAAGCGGACGGCCGTCGCCGGTGAGCTCATTTTACTCAAGAGCTCGTCCCGTCTTCACCTAGAGAGGATCGCGCTGGCCTGGAAGCACGACGTCAAATGCTGGGTTCCCGTCTGCGGCAAGCGGGAAGGCTGCGATACGTGCGGTCTGTTCGAAGTGCCGTTCGAAGAGCATCGCAGCCATGTCAGGGAACGCAGGCATGCCAGACGATGGCAACGCTTTCGGCGTCTGCTCGGCCGCCAACCATAGTACGGAAGCCATCTGAGCCCGACCAGCCCTACGCGCCAGTCTTGATAAAGCTCTTGTAGATCCAGCCGCGTTTGCCGTTGTAGACGATCTGGCACCATTTCTTGCAGCCCATCACCTGAACCGACGTCTTGGCGGGAACGGTGACTATGGGGGCCGCATTCTTCTTCGGTCCGGTGCGCATGGTGACGGCCCTTAGGATGCGTCCGGTGTCTGCCGCGCTCACTTTCTTGGCCTCGACCTTGGCTTGGGTGCCATCGTTCTGCGTGGCCGCCGGCAATTGCGGCTTAGCAGTGGGAATGGCGGCGGTTTGCGCACCGTCCGGCGCCGTCTTGTTGGGAGCCGCGACTTTGGCAAGCAATGCTGCGGCTTTGTTTTTCGCTGCCGGATCGGCGAATGCCGCCGCAGTGGACGGCTTGTCTGCCGTTGGTTCGACTTGGCCCGCCATCTGGCCGGATGCGGTCTTCTGCCTCGATCCTGTCCAGCGAGGATCATTGGGCGCCAGCGCCGGTATCTCGGCCTCAGCCGCAACCACCGCCGGCGAAACCGCATCGGCCTTGCCCGTGGCCGGCTGCACCGCGGCGACCGTCGAGGCAGCCGCCGGCACGATCTTCGTCGTTTTTACCGGAACGATTGGAACGATCTGCTCGGGGCTCGCGACAGCTTGTCTCTCATTGGCCGGCAATGCCAGCCATAGCGCCACCGCGGCCACGCCAAGCAGCGCTGCTGTGCCAAGCGCGGCGATTACCAGATGCAAGTTCGACCGGACTTTCTGCCAAAACCTGGGCCTCATGTCGTAGCCAAACTGCATCGCAAAGCGCCGTCGTTCCGGCGCGCCGAAACTGAAGGGCTCTCTCACTCTTGCAACCTCCATTTGCGGGCCGACGTTCAATCGGAAAACCGGCGTTAGATCGGTCCCAAAACCAAAAAGCGGGCAGGCCCGCAAATTCCCCCGTTTAACTGCCCACGGCCCTCATCTTTTGCCTGCGATTGTGGCATCACTGCGCCCTTGCACGGGATTCTGCATGTTCGCGAGGGATTCTGCAACCTGTGGTTAGATCCGGTCCCTCAAGGCATACCAATTGAGCGCAAGAAAGAGCAGGGGTGCGCGGAAGCGACGGCCACCGGGAAAGGCCGGGATTTTTAGATCCTCGATCAGCCTCAGCCGGTCCCGGTTGCCGGCAACGGTTTCGGCATAGAGCTTGCCGAAAAAGTTCGACAGCATGACGCCGTGGCCGGAATAGCCTCCCACCGAGATCACATTGGGCATCACCTCGCGCACAAAGGGTTTTCTCGGCATCGTGATGCCGACATAGCCGCCCCAACCATGGGATATCTCGACATCCCTGAGGTCAGGGTAAAGCTCGGCGATCTGCCGGCGGATGTGGACATGGATGTCTTTCGGATCGTTGACGGCGTAGATCTCGCGCCCGCCGAACAGCAGCCGCCCATCCGTCGATTTGCGGAAGTAGCGCACGACGAAGCGGGAATCATCGACCGCCTCACCGCCCGGCAGCACTTTTGTGTCGGCCCCGAGCGGCACCGTCGCGCCGATGAAGGAGCCGATCGGCATGATGTGCGCGGCACTGATCGGCTCGAGCGTGCCGCCATGGGCGTTGACGCCGATCAGACATTTCTCGGCCGATATCGTGCCTTTCGGCGTCGTCACTTTCACCTTGCCGCCAAGGGACGCGATGCCGGTCGCCGGCGTCTGCTCGAACAGCTGCGCGCCCGCCTGCGCCGCCACCTTTGCCGTGCCGATCGCCAGCTTCAGCGGATGGATGTGCCCTGTGCCGGTGTCACGGGTGCCGCCGAAGTAGCGCGTCGAGCCCAACCGCTCCGCCGTCTCCCTCGCGTCCATGAAGGTGATGTGCGGATAGCCGAAGCGGTTCGCCATGATCTCGGCATGCGCCTTATAGTCGTCGACATAGCGCTGCTTGTGCGCCACCGACATCTGGCCGGGCATGTAGTCGATCTCGATCTTGTTGACGGCGGCGAATTCGAAGAGATGCGCCTTGGCCTCTTCGGCGAGGTCGAGCAGCGCCTTGGCGCGGGAAAAGCCGTATTCCGCTTCCAGTTCCTCGGCCCAGGCGCGCTGGCCGGTGCCGAGCTGGCCGCCATTGCGGCCCGATGCGCCGTCGCCGAAACGATGCGCTTCGATCAGCACGACATTGCTGCCGGCCTTAGCGAGGTGCGCCGCCGCCGACAGGCCGGTGAAGCCGCCGCCGACGATGACGACATCGCATGTCCGATCGCCGTCGAGCGCCGGATATTCGGGCCGTGGGCCGGCCGTGTCCTCGTACCAGGAGCGGCCGGGGGAGATTGGGGATTGGTAGGGCATGATGACCGAGTAGGGCAGTAGGGCAGTAGGGCAGTAGGGCAGTAGGGCAGTAGGGCAGTAGGGCAGTAGGGAAGCTATTCGGCTGACAGTTTGCGGATTAGAAGTCGAAGAAGCTTTCCCACACTTTCGGTACTCGACAACAATGAAGTCGCTGTAGCTTTCGGTGCGATACCGATACGCTCAGCGATCATAAGCTGAGTTTCTAGTTCTTTCAGTGATCCTTGAGCAATACGGAGAAATTGTTGATAGGAGCCTCGGATCTCTCTGCCATAGCCTTCCGCTATGTTCGCCGGTACCGAAGTTGCAGCGCGCCGCACTTGGCTGGTCAGTCCATAAAGTTCCTCTTTCGGCCAGGATTTCGTCGCGCCGTAAACCGCCACCGCAAGGTCCATTGCCTGCTGCCAAACAATTAGATCCTTGTAGGAACCCGTTTTCTCAGCCATTTCCCCTACTCCCCTACTCCCCTACTCCCCTACTCCCCTACTCCCCTACTCCCCTACTCCCCTAAACATTTAGCAGCAGATACTCCCGCTCCCACGGGCTGATCACTTCCATGAAGGTCTCGAATTCCGCCCGCTTGATCGCCGCATAGGTCGCGGCAAACGACTTGCCGAGCAGCGCGCAGAGTTCCTCGTCGGCTTCCAATAGGTCGACGGCTTCGAGCAGGCTGCGCGGCAGGTCGATCTCGGCATCGTTGGCGGTGGTGAGGACAGGCGGCTCGGCCTTGATCTTGTTGGTCATGCCGATCAGCCCGCAGGCGAGCGATGCGGCCAGCGCCAGATAGGGATTGGCGTCGGAAGAGGGGATGCGGTTCTCGACGCGCCTGGCCGCCGGGTCGGAACGCGGAACGCGGAAGGCGGTGGTGCGGTTGTCGTAGCCCCATTTGTTGTTGACCGGCGCCGAAGCCGACTGGGTCAGCCGGCGGTAGGAATTGACATAGGGCGCAAACATCACCAGCGCGTTCGGCACGTGTTTCTGCATGCCGCCGATGAAATGAAAGAAGGCCTCGGTTTCCGAGCCGTCCTCGGCAGAAAAGACATTCCTGCCGGTCTTCTTGTCGATGATCGACTGGTGGATATGCATGGCCGACCCAGGCTGCCCCTGGATCGGCTTGGCCATGAAGGTGGCATAGATATCGTGCTTCAGCGCTGCCTCGCGTATGGTGCGCTTGAACATGAACACCTGGTCGGCGAGCTCGATCGGATCGCCATGGCGCAGATTGATCTCGAGCTGGCCGGCGCCTTCCTCGTGGATCAGCGTATCGATTTCCAGGCCCTGGCTTTCGGAGAAATGATAGATGTCGTCGATCAGTTCGTCGAACTCGTTGACGCCGGCGATCGAATAGCCGGCGCCGCCGCCGATCGCTCGTCCCGAACGCCCGACCGGCGGCGTCAGCGGGTAGTCCGGATCGGGATTCTTGCGCACGAGGTAGAACTCGATCTCGGGCGCCACCACCGGCTTCAGCCCGCGCTTGTCGTAAGCGGCAAGCACACGCTTCAGCACGTTGCGCGGCGTGAACTCGACCGAGCGGCCGTCCTGGTGGACGAGGTCGCAGATGACCGCCGCCGTCGGGTCCTCTTCCCACGGCACCACGGTCAATGTCGAAAGATCCGGCATCAGCTTGAGGTCACCGTCGTCCTCCGGATAGTGGAAGCCGTTGCCGTCCTCCGGATAGCCGCCGGAGATCGTCGTCATGAACACCGCCGAGGGCAGCGCCAGCGAGGTGTTTGAGGTGAATTTCTTCGACGGCATCATCTTGCCGCGCGCAACACCCGCCTGATCGGGCGTGATGCACTCGATATCCTCGATGCCGCGCCACTCCAGCCAGGCGCTGACTTCCTTCCAGTTCTTCACGCCGCGCTGATTTTTCACGAAGGCAGGCGTGCGGATACGTCCTCCGCGGCTCGACGGACGGACTTCCTTTTTTGCAGGCGGCATCATTCACCAGATTGGGTTGCGGATTTTGGAGTATAGCCGTGGGCGGTGATGGAAGGGAAGGGGAGCCGGCCCTGCGTTCGTCTGGCAGTTGAAAACCGCTTCGAGCAGCTTAGGTTCGACGCAAATTAAATGACCTCGGTGAAGACGTCGAATGCAGAACAATCATGAATTGACCACGATCGGCTTCGATGCCGACGATACGCTCTGGCAGAATGAGCAGTTCTTCCGCATCACCGAGAGGCGCTTTGCCGCGCTGCTCGCCGATCATGCCGAGGAGGGGCACATCTCGGCAAGATTGTTGGAGGCGGAGAAGCGCAACCTCGCCGTCTACGGCTTCGGCATCAAGGGGTTTACCCTGTCGATGATCGAAACGGCGATCGAGATTACCGGGGGCCGGGCGCCGGCCTCGGTCATCGCCGAAATTCTTGCCGCAGGCCGCGAGATGCTCGGCCATCCGATCGAGCCGCTGCCCCATGCGCGCGAAACCGTGGAAAAGCTGGCGAGCGCATATCGCCTGGTGCTGATCACCAAGGGCGACCTCTTCGATCAGGAGCGCAAGCTGGCGCAATCGGGCCTCGGCGACCTGTTCGACGCCGTCGAGATCGTCAGCGACAAGAGCCCCGCCACTTATACCAGGATATTCAGCCGCCACGGGGACGGCGCCGAAAAAAGCATGATGGTCGGCAATTCGCTCAAGTCGGACGTGGTGCCGGCCATCGAGGCCGGCAGTTGGGGCATCCACGTGCCGCATGAATTGACCTGGGTGCTGGAACATGTCGAGCCGCCGGTCACCGCGCCTCGCTTCCGCCAGATAGCCGATCTCTCGGAACTGCCCCGGCTGATCGAAAACATCGGGAAAGCCGGCTGATCGTCTTGGCGTCGGGCCGGGTGCTGGCTAGTTACGTCCGAGCTCGACCAGGCGGTCGATCACCGGCTGCAGTCGTTCGGTCGTGATCGGTTTGACGACCACCGCATCGACGACGCTCGACAGACCGAGGCTCTCTGGTGTGCCGTTCTTGGTCGAAAGCAGGATCACCGAGGGGAGCGACTTGCCAGAAGTGCGTCGCAGCGCGTCGATACCCGACATCAGCGCTTCGCAGTCCTTGTTGTCCGCGCCGCCGTCGAGGACGACAGCTCCGGGAATGAGCGATCGCAACGTCGTTGCTGCCGTCTCGGGCGATTCCGAGATCGGCTTGAGCCCGGATCGTTCGACGATTTTCGAAACCACCACCCGGTTGACCGGCGACTTTCCGACGACGAGCACGCGGGTGAAGTCCGTGAGCATCTCGGGATCCACATTCCGGCTCACCAAACTCAGGTGGTTTACAGTCTTGGTATCGCGATTCACGGGGCGCATGAGCGGGGCGGGCACTCGACTGGTTTCAATGCAGGGTTGAAACTTTAGAGACAATTGCCGTGAGATCGCTGCCTATGTCAAGCTGAAATGGCGAACATCGAGAATATCGCAAGAAACGTTAAAATTTAAAGCAAGTTCTGTTTTTTGCCCGTATGCAAACTGGCCGTGCAAACGCAAATCACCTGCGCAGAGACTGCGCAGGTGATTCCGGATCCACAATAGGCTTTGCTTGGACTTCGGTCAGCCGTGGCTCCGCTGCGTGACGATCACCGGGATCAGCAGATCGCCCCAGTTGCCGTCGCCGCCATGGTGCCGTGCCGAGCGCACGAGCTCAACCGACACACCGGCCTCGACCGCCTTCATCACCGACTGGTTGAGCCTGTGCAGGTCGTTCGCAAGCATGCGGATGGTTGCTTGCTGGTCGACGCTCATGGTGGTGGCCTGTTCTTCGGCCCGTTCCTTGACGCGGCTTATCGATGCCATTGGTCTTCTCCTTCTGCGTATTTATACCCCTTCGGGGGCGTTCCTCTGTTCGTTGCGTTCCTGCTATTCCGCCGCCGGTTTGAACTGGGCGTGCTCGGTCGATTCATGCATGGCCGTGGTTGAAGACCGGCCACCGGTGATCGCCATCGACACGGCGTCGAAATAGCCGGTGCCGACTTCGCGCTGGTGCTTGGTCGCGGTGTAGCCGTGGGCTTCCGCCGCGAATTCAGCCTCCTGCAACTCGGAATAAGCCGCCATCTGCCGCGCCTTGTAGCCGCGGGCGAGTTCGAACATGCCGAAATTGAGCTGGTGGAAGCCGGCCAGCGTGATGAACTGGAACTTGTAGCCCATGGCGCCGAGCTCCCTCTGGAACTTGGCGATCGTGGCGTCGTCGAGGTTTTTCTTCCAGTTGAACGACGGCGAGCAATTATAGGCGAGAAGTTTGCCGGGATGATGCCTGTGCACGCCCTCGGCGAACTTCTTGGCCTGCGCCAGATCGGGCTTGGAGGTCTCGCACCAGATCAGGTCGGCGTAGGGCGCGTAGGCGACGGCCCGCGCAATGCAAGGCTCGATGCCGTTCCTGACTTGATAGAAGCCCTCCACCGTGCGGCCGGCGCCATAGTCGACGAAGGGCTGGTCGCGCTCGTCGATGTCGGAGGTGAGCAGCTTTGCCGCTTCCGCATCGGTGCGCGCGACGACCAGCGTCGGCGTGCCCATGACGTCGGCAGCAAGCCGCGCGGCGTTGAGGTTGCGGATGTGTGCGGCGGTCGGGATCAGCACCTTGCCGCCGAGATGGCCGCATTTCTTTTCCGACGCCAGTTGGTCCTCGTAGTGGACGCCGGCGGCACCCGCCTCGATGAAGGCTTTCATGATCTCGAAGGCATTGAGCGGCCCGCCGAAACCGGCTTCCGCATCGGCGACAACAGGCGCGAACCAGGTGTCGACCGAAAGCCCCTTGCCTTCGGAGGTCTCGATCTGGTCGGCACGCTGCAGCGTGCGGTTGATGCGCTTGACCAGTTCGGGCGCGGCATTGGCGGGATAAAGCGACTGGTCCGGATACATGGCGGAGGCGGTGTTGGCGTCGGCGGCGACCTGCCATCCAGACAGGTAGATCGCCTTCAGCCCGGCCCGGACCTGCTGCATCGCCTGGTTGCCCGACATGGCGCCAAGCGCGTTGACAAAGTCCTCCTCGTGGATGAGCTGCCAAAGCCGGTTGGCGCCCATTTCGGCGAGGCTCTGCCGGATCTGGACCGAACCGCGCAGTCGCTTCACATCGTCCGGCGAATAGGGCCGCTCGATGCCGTCGAAGCGGCCTTCCGGCGCCGAGGGGACGAGGTTGTAAAAATCGGTCATTGGTCGCTCCGGATAAATCGTTACTGGGAGAGAGAACGCCGCCTCATGCAGATTTCGCGCCGTTTTGGTGTGACAGCATTTACATTTTGGCGCGAAACAGGCGAGAAAAACCGTAGATTTGGCTGAGGAATAAGAGAAAACCTGTGTTGCGTTTGACAGCCAGGCGCTGTAAATTTGTCATGATTGTAAAGACCGGCGTGACATCGCCGTGCAGAAGCAATGTAAATTTCTGTCAAGGACAGTCGAGTGGCCGATCAAAAGATCTTCGCCGGGCCGCGCATCCGCCGTATCCGCAGCGCCAAGGGCCTGACCCAGACGGCGATGGCCGAAGGGCTCGGCATCTCGCCGTCCTATCTCAATCTCATCGAGCGTAACCAACGGCCGCTGACGGTCCAGCTGATCCTAAAGCTGGCATCTGTCTACAAGGTCGACCCGCATGAATTGCAGGGCGAGGCGAGGGGGTCGGTCGCCGCCCTGAAGGAAGTGTTTTCAGACCCGCTGCTGGTCGGCGAATTGCCTGGAGACCAGGAGCTGATCGAGCTTGCCGAGGCGGCGCCCAACGCTTCCGCCGCGGTGATAAAACTGTTTCGCGCCTATCGCGAGCAGGCCGAGCGCCTTTCCGACCTCAACGAGCTTCTCGCGCGTGACGGCAAAGCGACGGCGCTCTCCGGCGCCCGCTTGCCGATTGACGAGGTGCACGAGATTTTCGAGCGCCGGCCGAACCATTTTGCCGCGCTCGAAGAGGAGGCCGAGGCATTCACGTCGGTGCTCGATCCCGGCGACGATCTGCTCGGTGCGCTCAAGGCCTGGCTGAAGCGCGAATACGGCATCGTGGTCAAGGTGCTGCCGGTCGCCACCATGCCGAACTGGCGCCGCCGTTACGACCGCCACTCGCAGCGTCTGTTTCTGTCCGAGCGCCTGTCGCCGTTCGACCAGTTGCGCGAGGTGGCGATGGAGGCCTGCCTGATCCGCATGACGGTCGCGGTGGCAGGCGAGATCCAGGCGCTGAAGCTGACCACGGATGAGGCCCGCCGGCTCGCCCGCTTCGAGCTTGGCCGCTACGCCGCCCACGCGCTGATGATGCCCTACCAGTCCTTCCATGCGGCCGCGACCCGCGCGCGGTACGACATCGACGTGCTGCGCTCGCGCTTCGGCGTCTCCTTCGAGCAGGCGGCGAACCGCCTGACAATGCTGCAGCGGCCGGGCACGCCGGGCGTGCCGTTCTTCATGCTCGAGGTCGACAATGCCGGCAACCGCTTCCGTAAGGCGGGCAGCCAGGGTTTTCCGCAAAGCCGCTTCGGCGGCGGCTGTCCCAAACTTCCCGTGCATGCCGCCTTTACCCAGCCCGGCCAGATCTTCGTCGAGGCGGTGGAAATGCCCGATGGCGCCGAGTTCCTCTGCGTCGCCCGCACGCTCGAAGGGCCGCAAGGCTCGTTTTCGGAGCGCCCGCGCCGTACCGCGCTTCTGCTCGGCTGCGACATCGGCTTTCGTGACGAGATCGTCTACGGCACGGCACTGCCGGGGCCAGCCGCCGCAACGACAGGAAAAGCCGGACAGGGCATCAATCCGGCCACACCGATAGGCCCGGCCTGCCGGCTGTGTGAGCGCATCGGCTGCCTCGCCCGCGCCGAGCCGCCGGTGACGCGCCCGCTCGGCCTCGACGAAATGGTGACCGGGCTGAGCGCCTTCGATTTCCAGTGAGGCCCCAGATCGCCGACTGCCGCCTTTGCCACAACCGTCGCCGTCCGGTGGACCACGCTCCGCCGCTGCCTTTGCGCTACGCGAATGAAGCACGTTCTTGTCGTCCGTTGCGCATCGTGCCGCCCTGAAATCGTCGACAGTCGCGCCAATGACCGATACCGCATCATCACCGATTGCCGTCTCGCCGCGCGAGGAGCGCGTCGGCTTCCTGTTGATATTTCTGTCGGCGCTGATGTGGAGTTTCGGCGGCGCCATCGCCCGCTTCATCGAAGCGGGCGACAGCTGGACGGTGGTGTTCTGGCGCTCGGTCTGGGCCGCCGCCTTCCTGGTCTGCTTCATGATCTGGCGCGACGGCTGGCACGGCACGGTGAAGCTGTTCCGCGGCATGGGCCTGCCCGGCCTTGCCGTGGCGTTCTGCTTCGCCACTGCATCGACTTGCTTTGTCGTGGCGCTTGCCTACACCACCGTCGCCAACATCCTTTTGATGCAGGCCGGCGTGCCGCTGCTGGCAGCGCTGTTTGCGTGGGTGCTGTTTCGCGAACGGGTCGGCATGGCGACCTGGGTAGCGATTGCAGCCGTCATTGCCGGCGTTGCCATCATGGTATCGGAATCGCTCGATGGCGCCGTGTCGCCCATCGGCGACGGCTTGGCGCTGCTCATCGCGGTGATGTTTTCGATCGCCACCGTCATCACGCGGCGCTTTGCCCATGTGCGCATGACGCCAGCGACCTGCCTCGGCACGATGCTTGCCGCCGCATTCGCGGCGTCCCAGGCATCGCAATTCGGCGTTTCCAGCAGCGACATGGGCTTCCTGTTTGCGTTCGGCGTGGTCAATCTGGGTCTCGGCCTTGCCTTCTTCGCCACCGGCGCCCGGCTTGTTCCGGCGGCGGTCGCGGCACTCCTCGGCACCTTCGAGCCGATCCTCGGCCCGATCTGGGTCTGGCTCATCCATTCCGAGGTGCCGTCGGGACGCACCATCGTAGGCGGCGCGGTGGTGGTCACGGCGCTGCTCGTCCATATCGGCCTCGAATTCAAGCGTCAGGCGCGGCCCGTGCGGCCGGGTGTCACCGGCATGCCGTCGCCTAATTGATGCAGCGCACGCGCCAAAGCGAGATGAGCCATTGACAACGCCGCAGCCGCGCGGGCAGGCTGCCAATACGGCAACAACAAGACAGGCGTATCTTGCCAAGTCTCCCCTCCGGCCCGATCGAGACCGGACAACATCGTCGTATCCCTGCCCGCGTCGTGGCGAGAGCCTCTGACGGCGCTGGAACGCCATCCGGATCACGACATGGGAACGGGAGCCTTGGCCGCTGCACATCGAACCACCAAGGTGTCGGCGGTTCGCGCTTGTCGCTTGCCGGAAAGCCCAATAATCTGAAGCAAACGCCCAGCCGCGCAGCCCTGCGACGAGCTGGCGATGGAACACTCATCAAAGGAGAGACTCAATGACCCGCAAAGCGTTCTGGCTTTCGGCGACCTCGGCATTTCTGACGCTTTTCACCCTCGGCGCTCATGCCCAGGACCGTGTCGTCAATGTCTATAACTGGTCGGATTACATCGACAGCTCGATCATCGAGGATTTCACCAAGGAAACGGGCATCAAGGTCACCTACGACACCTTCGATTCCAACGAGCTTCTGGAGACGAAACTGCTTGCCGGCGGCAGCGGCTACGACGTCGTCGTGCCGACCGCCAATTTCCTCGCACGCCAGATCCAGGCAAGTGTGTTCCAGAAGCTCGACAAGTCGAAGCTGCCCAACATTTCCAACATGTGGGACATCGTCTCGGAGCGCACAGCCAAGTACGATCCGGGCAACGAATATTCGATCAACTACATGTGGGGCACGGTCGGCCTCGGCTATAACGTCAAGAAAGTGCAAGAAGCACTCGGGACCGACAAGATCGACAGCTGGGACGTGTTCTTCAATCCGGAAAAGCTGGCCAAGCTGAAGGATTGCGGTGTCTATGTCCTCGATTCCCCGAGCGACATCCTCCCGAACGCCTTCAAATATCTGGGCATCGATCCCGAGACCACGTCGCTGGACGATTTCGCCAAGGCGGAGGAACTGATGCTGAAGATCAGGCCTTACATCCGCAAGTTCCACTCGTCGGAATATATCAACGCACTGGCCAATGGCGACATCTGCCTGGCCGTTGGCTGGTCGGGCGACGTGTTCCAGGCGCGCGACCGTGCGACCGAGGCCAACCATGGCGTCGAGATCAGCTATTCCGTGCCGAAGGAGGGTGCCGAAATGTGGTTCGATCAGATGGCAATCCCGGCCGACGCGCCGCATGTCGCCGAGGCGCATGAATTCCTGAACTACATGATGAAGCCGGAAGTGATCGCCAAGTCGAGCAACTATGTCTTCTACGCCAACGGCAACAAGGCGTCGCAGCAGTTCATCAGCAAGGAGATACTCGAGGACCCGGCGATCTACCCGGACGAGGCGACGCTGGCGAAGCTGTTCACCATCTCCCCTTACGATTCCAAGACCCAGCGCGTGGTCACCCGCACCTGGACCAGGATCGTCACCGGGCAATAAGAGACGATCAAGGACCCCGGCACAGCGTGCCGGGGTCAAATCTTTTTTGGGGATAGAACCAGGACGGAGTGGGACATGAAATCGCTTGGCAGCATCCGCAGGGATTTCGCGCCATGGAACGATCCGAACGCCAAGCCATACATCCAGTTCGACAAGGTCACCAAGAAGTTCGGTGACTTCACCGCCGTCAATAACTTGTCGCTGACCATATTCGAGCGCGAGTTCTTTGCCCTGCTCGGGGCGTCGGGTTGCGGAAAATCGACGCTTCTGCGGATGCTCGCCGGCTTCGAGGAGCCGACCGCCGGCCGCATTCTGCTCGATGGCCAGGATCTGCGCGGCATCCCGCCTTACCGGCGGCCGGTCAATATGATGTTCCAGTCCTACGCGTTGTTCCCGCATATGACGGTCGAGAACAACATCGCTTTCGGCCTCAAGCAGGACGGCATGCCGAAGCCCGAGATCGCGGCGCGCGTTGGAGAGATGCTGAAGCTGGTCAAGCTCGAGCAGTTCGCCAAGCGCAAGCCGCACCAATTGTCCGGCGGCCAGCGCCAGCGCGTCGCGCTTGCCCGCTCGGTCGCCAAAAGGCCGAAGGTGCTGCTGCTCGATGAGCCATTGGGCGCGCTGGACAAGAAGCTGCGCGAGGAAACGCAGTTCGAGCTGATGGATCTGCAGCAGTCACTCGGCCTCACCTTCGTCGTCGTCACCCACGACCAGGAAGAGGCGATGACCATGGCCGACCGCATCGCCATCATCGACAAGGGCGAGGTGATGCAGGTGGCGACGCCGGCGGAAGTCTACGAGGCGCCTGGTTCCCGCTTCGTCGCCGGCTTTGTCGGCAACGTCAACATGTTCGAAGGCAAGATCGCGCGTGGCGAGGCCGGCGCGGCAAGCATCGACGCCGGCAACGGCATCACCATCCGGACCGAGAATGCCGGCGATGCCGCCACCGGCGCGGCCGTCGCTTTCGCGATCAGGCCGGAGAAGATCAAGATATCGTCGAAGAAGCCGGCCGGAGCCGTCAACGCCATCGAAGGCGAGGTCTACGATATCGCCTATCTCGGCGACATGACCGTCTATCACGTCAGGCTCGACGACGGCCACGTGGTGCGGGCAAGCACGATGAACGCGGCCCGCATCACCGAGGATCCGCTGAGCTGGAACGACCGTGCCTGGGTGTCGTTCCGGCCGGACGCCGGCGTTGTGCTGACGCGATAGGGGACGGTCATGTCGAATGCCGCTGTCACCGCCGCAGCAACCTCTCAGGCCACCGATGCTGGCAAATCCGCCTTGGCCAGATTGAGTGCCGCCTTCATTGGCCGTCTCGTCATCATCATCCCGTATCTCTGGCTGGTGTTCTTCTTCCTCATTCCGTTCATCATCGTCTTCAAGATTTCGCTGTCGCAGACGGCAATCGCCATACCGCCCTACACGCCGGTGCTTGACTTCGGCGACGGCCTTTCCGGTTTTCTCGCCCAGCTGAAACAGCTCAGCATCGATAACTACACATGGCTGACGCAAGATGCGCTGTACTTCAATGCCTATGTGACGAGTGTCATCGTCGCCGCCATCTCGACGGTGCTGACATTGCTTGTGGGCTACCCGATCGCCTATGGCATGGCCCGCGCGCCGGCGACGCTTCGTCCGACTTTGCTGATGCTGGTGATCCTGCCGTTCTGGACCTCGTTCCTGATCCGCGTCTACGCCTGGATCGGCATTCTCAAGCCCGAGGGGCTGCTCAATCAGCTGCTGCTCGCCACCGGCGTCATCAGCCAGCCGCTCATCGTCCTCAACACCTACACGGCGATCTTCATCGGCATCGTCTATTCCTATCTGCCGTTCATGGTGCTGCCGCTCTATTCGTCCTTGGAAAAGATGGATTACTCGCTGATCGAAGCGGCCAAGGATCTTGGCTGCCCGCCGACCAGCGCGTTCTGGAAGATCACCTTTCCGCTGTCGGTGCCCGGCGTCATCGCCGGCTGCCTGCTGGTGTTCATCCCCGCCGTCGGCGAGTTCGTCATTCCCGACCTGCTCGGCGGATCGCAGACGCTGATGATCGGCAAGACGCTGTGGAACGAGTTCTTCGCCAATCGCGACTGGCCAGTGTCGTCGGCGGTCGCGGTCATCCTGCTGTTGCTGCTGATCGTGCCGATCATGCTCTTCCAGCGGGCGCAGGCCCGCGCCCAGGAACAAGACAAATGAACCCGACCTGGAGCCGTTTCAACATCACTTCGATCGTGCTGGGCTTTGCCTTTCTTTACCTGCCGATCGTCCTGCTCGTCGTCTTCTCCTTCAACGAGTCGAAACTGGTCACCGTCTGGGGCGGTTTCTCGACCAAATGGTACGTCGCGCTGTTCCACAACCAGGGCCTCATGGACGCTACCTGGGTAACGGCCCGCGTCGCCGTCATCTCGGCCACCGTGGCGACAGTGCTCGGCACACTGGCGGCTCTCACCTTGACGCGCTACACGCGCTTCAAGGGCCGGATGCTGTTTTCCGGCATGGTCTTTGCGCCGCTGGTCATGCCGGAAGTCATCACCGGCCTGTCGCTGCTGCTGCTCTTCGTCGCCGTCGGTCTCGACCGCGGCTTCCTCACCGTCACGCTTGCCCACATCACCCTGACAATGTGCTTCGTCGCCGTCGTCGTGCAGTCGCGCCTGGTCACCTTCGACCGCTCGCTGGAGGAAGCCGCGATGGATCTGGGCGCGCCGCCGGTGAAGACCTTCTTTCAGATCACGCTGCCCGTCATCATGCCTGCGATCGTGTCGGGCTGGATGCTGGCGTTCACATTGTCACTCGACGATCTGGTCATCGCCAGCTTCACCTCAGGGCCTGGCGCCACCACGCTGCCGATGAAGATCTACAGCCAGGTTCGTCTCGGTGTGACGCCGGAGATCAACGCCGCCTGCACCATCCTGATCGCGGTCGTGGCGGTTGGGGTCATCATCGCCTCGCTCGCCAACAAGCGTCGCGAGGTGCAGCGCCAGCGCGACGAGCAGGCCGCTCAGCGGGGGTGACGAAAGAAGCGGCACCCAGAAAAAGCCGGCAGGACGCACTTCCGACGACGCCCGCAGCAGCCTCGTTGCCTATTCTCCGGAAACCCCGCGGCTTATCGGCGAAATGAACGGCGTGCTCCACGTTCCGCCGACGAAGAACGAAGATTGGTTGGGACCCTGGTTGTTTGTCTGCGTGGCTGGCTGGTCCGCCTGAATGATGCCGCCGGACAGCGCCAGCCCGCGCCCGGCGTAGGAGGCGATGCCGGAAAGCCAGACCTTGTACTTCGCCGAATTCGCTTCGGCCTTGTCGATCCTCGCCACACCGTTCGAAATGCTCGCCTTGAGTTCGGCCCCGTCGATCGGCAGCGTTCCGTCGGAGACATCGTCGAGCGCGAAGAACCCGCCCTGTTCGTTGTGCTTGAGAAACGCCGGCAGGTCGAGCCGGCTCAAGGCGCCCTGGCCGAATTTCGCTGAAACCGAGCCGTCGGCGTTTTCGAAAATGGAATCCCAGGTTCTGCCCGGGCCCTTGAGGATGACCGAAACGGTTCCCCTGCCGATCGGCACCAGCCGCGTCATTCCGGCTGCGGTGCCAAAAGCGCCGCCATCGACATCGGAGGCGAGCAGCCTGATCTCGACCTGCGTGCCGCCCGGCTTGCGGTCGAAACGAAGACTGCTCTGGATGTTGCCGCCAAAGGCCGATGCATCGGAAATATCGAAGACCGCAAGACCGTCCTTGACCTGGGCGGTGGCGGCGACGTCGGCAAGCTGGATGGTGCCTGCGGTGGCCTGCGCTGCCGACAATCTGAGATCGAGATCGATGCGGTCGGCGACGCTTATGTCGATTTCGCCGGGACCAGCGCCGTCCGCAGGCGCCAAGGGTGTGAAGGCGGAAAGAAACGATCGCAAGTCGAGCGTGTCGAAGGCGAGCGTTCCGGCGATCACCGGCCGCGCCTCGCCAAAGGAGAAGTCCAGCGCACCCATCCCTGGATTGTCGTCCAGAGCGATCTCAGTGTTTTCGAGTTTAATGCGGCCGGAGGTCGCGGTGACCTTGCTGGAAACGGAAACCGAGCCGATTGCCGCGCCCGGCGCGATGCCGGCCCGCGACCATTCGAGCACGCGCCTGAGCGAGGGCGCGGCAAATTTCGCCTGACCGTCGAAATAGGCGTTCTCGGACATGCTGGCCACGCCGTCGAACGAAAAACTGGCAGGGGCCGCCTTGAAGGAAAGCGTCATCGGCGCAGCACCGCCGCCAAACAGCACCAGCGGGTTCGACGAAGCGGCGTCCACGGCGACGCTTTCGCCGCGCCAGATCCCGGTCGCCGACAGCGTCGCATTGCTGTTCATTGCGGCCCAGTTCGCCTGTCCGCTCAGGCTGCTCAGTATCTCAGTGTCCTTGCCATCGACGGAGGTCACCACGCGGCCGTTCCTGAACTCCACGGTGCCGAACGGATCTGCCGGCAGCTTGCTCAAGTCCGGCTTGGCTGGATTGGCGCTGACCACGGCGCGAGCGGTGTCGATGGAACGCGTGATGCGCCCGCCCGACGGCAAGGCGGGCAGGAAAAGCCCATTTGCTGCGCGTTGAACCCTGATCGTCGGCCGGATCAGCCGCGCCGTCGAGAACACCACGTCGCCACGCAATGCCGCCATGGCCGAGAGATTGACCTCGACCCGTTCGGCTTCGATCACAGGCGGCGCGTCGGTCTCTGTCCACTGCGAGAGCGTCACGTCGGCCAGGATGGCTCGAAAATTCGGCCAGACCTCGATCCGCGGCGCGCCGTCAATGGTGACCCTGAAACCGCTCCACGCACTCATTTCCCAGGCGATGCGATCGCGCACGATGCGGGTCGAGGCAACGAGCGGCAGCGCGGCGACGGCCAGCGCGATGACGAGCACGGCAACGCCGATGGCCCATATTCCGCGCCGGATCAAAGATGATGACATGTCGCCCCGTATGCTTCCGTTCCGACAAAATCGCCCGACGGGTGTAACCCACGGCTGACGCATTTCAAGTCTTTATGGCCCAGCGATGGCATTTGCGCACATCCACATCGCTCGGCCGAACAAAATCTTGCTCTGCTGCGCTGCGATATGCATAAGCGACGGTGACCGCGGGAGGATTGATCATGGCTGGCGAAGCACCGCTCTGGGCACCGACGAAAGACCAGGTCGACGCGGCGCCGATGACCGCCTTTATGACGGCCGCCGCGGCTGGAACCGGCAAGGTTTTTTCATCCTATGCCGATCTACACCGCTGGTCGATCGACGATCGCGAGGCATTCTGGAGCCTGGTCTGGGATTTTTGCGGGATCGTGGGCGACAAGGGCGCCAGCGGGGGCGAGCGCGTGCTCGTCGATGGCGATAAGATGCCCGGCGCCGCGTTTTTTCCCGACGCGAAGCTGAACTTCGCCGAGAACCTCCTGAAGAAGACCGGGCCCAGTGACGCTATCGTCTTTCGCGGCGAGGACAAGGTCGAGCGCCGGCTCTCCTGGAATGAGCTGCATGCGCTGACCTCGCGGCTGCAGCAGCTTTTCCTGTCGCTTGGGGTGAAAAAGGGCGACCGCATCGCCGCCATGATGCCCAACATGCCGGAGACCGTCGCCGCCCTGCTGGCGACAGCCTCGATTGGCGCGGTCTGGTCGTCCTGCTCTCCAGATTTCGGCGAACAGGGCGTGCTGGACCGGTTCGGCCAGATCGAGCCTGTCGTCTTCATCGCGCCCGACGGCTATTGGTACAATGGCAAGGCGATCGAGGTCGCCGACAAGATCGCGGCCGTTGCGGCAAAGCTTCCCACCGTCCGCAAGGTCCTGATCGTCGACTATCTCGGCACTTCGAGCGATGTCGCGGCGACCGTCGAGAAGGCTGCGGCGCTGGACGAGGCACTCTCATCCTTCGCGGCCAAGGCGGTCGCTTTCGAACGGTTGCCGTTCGCGCATCCGCTCTACATCCTGTTTTCTTCCGGAACGACCGGCATCCCCAAATGCATCGTCCATTCGGCCGGCGGAACGCTGATCCAGCATGTCAAGGAAGAGCGGCTTCATGCCGGCCTGCTCGACGGCGACCGCTTCTTCTATTTCACCACCTGCGGCTGGATGATGTGGAACTGGCTGGTGTCCGGCCTCGCGTCGGGCGCAACCCTTCTGCTTTATGATGGCTCGCCCTTCTACCCCGACGGCAATGTGCTGTTCGATTTTGCCGACGCCGAGAAGATGACCTATTTCGGCACCTCGGCCAAATTCATCGATTCCGTGCGCAAGGCCGGCCTCAAACCGATCCGCACGCATGATCTTTCCACCGTGCGCACGATCTCCTCCACCGGCTCGCCATTGTCGCCGGAAGATTTTCGCTTCGTCTATGAGGGCATTAAGCACGACGTGCATCTCGCCTCGATCTCCGGCGGCACCGACATCGTATCCTGTTTCGTGCTCGGCGTGCCGACGGAACCGGTGTGGACCGGAGAGATCCAGGGACCCGGTCTCGGTCTCGCCGTCGATGTCTGGGATGACGATGGCCGCCCGCTCAGGCAGGAGAAGGGTGAGCTCGTCTGCACCAAGGCGTTTCCTGCTATGCCAATCGGTTTCTGGAACGATCCCGAAGGCAAGAAATACCACGCAGCCTATTTCGAGCGCTTCGACAATATCTGGTGCCACGGCGACTTCGCCGAATGGACCGCCCATGGCGGCCTGATCATCCATGGTCGCTCCGACGCGACGCTCAATCCGGGCGGTGTGCGGATCGGCACGGCGGAGATCTACAATCAGGTCGAGCAGATGCCGGAAATCCTGGAAGCGCTGTGCATCGGCCAGGATTTCGACAATGACGTGCGCGTTGTGCTGTTCGTGCGGCTGGCTGCCGGCGTTGAGCTCGACGCCGAGCTGGAAAAACGTATCCGGGCGAAAATCCGCAGCGGGGCGAGCCCGCGCCACGTTCCCGCCAGGATCGTCGCCGTCGCCGACATCCCACGCACCAAATCGGGCAAGATCACCGAACTCGCGGTGCGCGACATGGTGCATGGCCGCGCCGTCAAGAACAAGGAGGCGCTGGCCAATCCAGAAGCGCTCGAGCTGTTCCGCGATTTGCCGCAGCTTGCCGACTAAGCAAACAGAGCGGCGCCGCCATTCGGCTTGATAGGTGCTGGTCGAGCATGGTTAACGAAATATCTCGCTCGAATTTACCTAGATTTCATGAGTGGTACACATTGGTAAATTTTCGGCGACGCCGGTAAGGTTTTGTTAAGGGCCGGCACCGATAGTCGTGCGTAACTTGAGGGAGAAATCCCGTTCCTCGAAATCCCCAGAGGATCTGAATTCGCTCAAGCCCCCGTTGTAACAGCAATCCCATCATTCAAGGCGTCCTGTTGGACGCCTTTTCTTTTAGATCAATCCGCGAGCACGCGGGTCGACGGAAAAGCGACTTCGACCAGAGTGCCCTCGCCGGGCGTCGAATTGATGGTGAATCGAGCGCGGTTCGCCTCGACCATGGCCTTGGTCAGCGGCAGCCCGAGACCGGTGCCGTCGCCGCGCCCGCGCTTCAGCGCGTTGATCTGCTTGAACGGCTTCAGCGCTTGCTCGATCTCGGACTGGCTCATGCCGATGCCGGTGTCGCGCACGCGCATCACGACGTCGCCGGAGATCTCATAGGCGGTCGACACGATTACCTGGCCGCCGGCCTGCGTGTAGCGGATGGCATTCGACAGGATGTTCAGCGCGATCTGGCGCACGCTGCGCAGGTCGGCCACCACTTCCGGCAGCCGTGAGGCGAAGCTGGAGCGGATGATGACACGTTCGCGGTTGGCTTGCGGCTGCATCATCGCCACCGTCTCGGCCAGCGTGTCGTTGAGCGACACCGCCTCATAGGCCATCTCCTGCTGGCCGGCCTCGATCTTCGAGATGTCGAGCAGGTCGTTGACCAGGTCGAGCACATGGTTGCCCGACCGGTTGATATCGCGCAGATAGTCGCGGTAGCGGTCATTGGCGACCGGTCCGAATTTCTCGTCGACCATCAGCTCGGAAAACCCGATGATGGCGTTGAGCGGCGTGCGGATCTCGTGGCTGATGCGGGCGAGGAAGTCGGTCTTCTGCGAGGAGGCGCGCTCGGCCACGGCGCGCGCCTGGGTCAGATCCTCTTCGGCTCGCTTCCACTGGGTGATGTCGCGCACCACCGCGCAGAACCCGCTGTCGTTGGGCAGCCTGCCGATGGTCATGAACAGCGGAATGAAGCGCCCCTGTGCCTCGCGTCCGATCACCTCGCGGCCGTCATTCATCACGCTCGCCACGCCGGGCTCGGACAGTCCGTCGAGATAGTCGCGTGCCGCGCGCTGGCTTTCGATCGCAAACAGCGAAAAGAAGGGTTTGCCGGTCACCTCGTCGCTGTCAAAACCGAACAGCGCTTCCGCCGGGCGGCTGATCGAGCGGATCGTTCCGTCACGGCCGATCAGCACGACGCCGTCGGTCGCGGTGTCGATGATGGTGCGCATCTCGGCGATGCGCGCCTTTAGCTCGGAAACATCAGGCTGCGTCTGGTCGTCGGCGCCACCCTGCGGAATAGCCGCTGCCTCGTCGTCGCCGGAACGGCGCACGACCAGCATCAGCGCCTTGCCGCCACGCCACGGTACCGAGCGCAGAATAGCCTCGATCGGGAACTCCTGACCGTCATGCGTCTTCAACCGCAGCGCGTGATCGGTGCCATCGGTGGCGCTGTCGTCATAAGGATCGGCAAACAGCGCGCCGAGGCCACCTGCATCCTCCAGATCGTCGAGCGTGTCATAGCCGGTCAGGCTGAGGAATTCCTCATTCGCATAGTGAAGATCGTCACCGGAATGGATGAGCAGGGGCACCGGCAGCTTGCCGAGAATCGAAATGTCCGCAGCGTTGTTGTCGTCTGCGGTCGAAAAAGCCGATGGCACGAACCCTTCGAGCTTGAGCGACGGCACCTGCAGGCGCGGCCGCTCGACGGGCGCCGGCTCCATGTCACCGGCATGGCCGATGTCATCGGCTGACGAATCGGTTTCATCGTCATCGGACCGCGCCCAGTCCTCGCTGTCTTCTGCGTCACGGAAATCGGCAGCCGTCATGCTGTCGTCGTCTTCGGCGGCGATCGATCGACTGTCCGAGTCAGCGATTTCCTGCGTCGCCCTGTCCGGCTCTGCAACCGGCGCACCGCCGCTGTTGTCGGCGACATTATCCCGGTCGGCATAGTCGAGCAGCGAGCCTGAGATGTCGCGCACGGTTGATTCCGGCTGCTCGCCTTCGAGCCTTGCGACATCCTTCTCGTCTTCGCCATCGGTTTCGGTCGGTTCCGCCGCAGCCGGTTCTGCCGGCTTTGCAGCGTCGGGCTGCTCGGTCGGGGGATTGTCCTTCTTGAGCCGCTCGCCGATTTCACGGAATGCACTGCGTTCCAGCGTCGACAGGCCTTTATCATTGGCCGGCTGCCTGTGCTCGGCCAACCGGATCACCTTGTCGGCAAAGCGCCGCTCCGGCTTCGGCACGATGGTCAGCGCCGGCACCTCGCCCTTGAATGGGTCGGTGTCCTCAGGCGTTTCGGCGACTTCCGGCTCGACGGCTGCGGGGGTTTCGGCATTAGGGACAAGCGCCATGCCGATCGCTTCCGGATCGACCACCGCATCGCTGGAGCGGGCCACGCCGAAACCACGAAAACCTTCGAAGGCACGGCTTCGGCTGTAGACAGGCAGCGCCGCCAGGTCGACGGGTATCTTGAAATCGGTGCCGGCAACCGGCCACAGCACCGAGCGGCCGGACCAGGTGTCGCGTCGATCGAGCAGGCCCGCGATCTCGCCGGACGCATCGAGGTCGAAAGTGGCTGCGACGTCCCTGAAGCGCCGGCCGATCACATCGGCGGCAGGCTTGCCGACGAGTTCCGCGAATTCCGGCGACAAGGCACTGAACCTGCCCTCGGCGTCGGTGCGCCAGACGAAACGCAGGGGCGCCGCCGCGCGGTCGATCGGGGGGATGGCACGGTCGGCCGGGGAGGCGGCCCTGGTGGCATCCTGCGCGGTATTCTCCGCCGAAGCGTCCGACGCGGCCGGTGCCTCGACAGGCCCGGATGCGTTCGGTCGGCCCGGCTCTTGTGTCTCACCCTCGCTGGCGCTGAAATACCAATGGTCAAGCTGCGTGGGGGCTCCGCCGGCCGCAGGGCGGGCGCTATCGGCTGCTTCCGGGCTCTGCTCGGTCGCATCGGGCCCAGTCGCATCGAGTTGGGGCGAACTGGGAATGTCATGCTCCACCGACACCGCAGTGTCTTCGCCGGCTGCCGGAGCAGTCTCCGCTGCCGCATCCGCCTTCGCGACTGTTGCCGGCGCGTTGTCCTGTTCTGCTTTTGGCTGGACTACGGCATCGGCCGCAGCGCCATAGGTGTGCTCGCCAGCGGAGGCTTCTTCGGAGTCAAGCTGGTTCTCGTCGATCACCACCAGCAGGTGCCGCTCATCCGTCAGCCGGGCGAGACCGGCCGGATAGGAAGTGGTGCCGCCTGGAACGAGGCGTTTGACGATGCGATCGCTCTCGTTCGCCACATCGGCCACGAGCGCTGCCAGCGTCTCGGGCAAGATGCCGAGCGCCGAAAAACCATCGGAAGCGGCCTCGATATTGCCCTTGGCGTCGACGAAGGCGATGAAATGACCGTCTTCGGTAAAGCCGCTGATGGCCCGAGCGGCGATCTCGGCAGCGCTGCGCGAGCCGGTCTGTGCCGCCGGCACCGCCAGCATGATCGCGTTTTCGCCGTCAGGCATGGTCACGGCGCTGGCCAGAAAGCCAACCGCGCGGCTGGTTAGGCCGGTTGCCAGCCGCACCGTGATGGCGCGGTCGCGGCCGATCTGTGGAAAACCGCTTGTCGCCATGATCTGGCGCCGGGCGATCAGTGGCAGCCCTGTCGAGGCGCCGATGATGGCCTCGATGTCGGGGTAGCCGAACGCCGCCGCCCCTGGTCCGTTTGCCCAGATCACCTGTTCGAGATCTGCCGACAGAAGGGCGATCGCGTCGCCTGCGGCAAAGCGCTGGCGGACCGCGTCGAGCACGGCGACGTCGAGGAAGGAGTAGTTTTCGGACGGCATGCGCTTGGCGGACCCTCACGGAACGGGCAGTTTTTCCAGTTAACGTTTTGTTAATAAAAGCCGACGGCGCGAAGGTCCACAAGCCATAGCGTGCAACCGCTGGAATCTCTGGGCTCGTGGTTAACGCAGGGAAAGAATTTTATGGTGCACTGCAACAAGGATATTGCAATGCACAAAAATTGCCTTTATATTGCCATCATACATGAACGAGACGGCTTTCTGTCAAAGCCGCTGCCACTGCAAAGGATGGAAAATGTCCAGGACCAAGACTGCTGAAACGATCGAAAACGTTGAATTCCCGAGCTTCGATGCTTCCAAGGCCACCGACCAGATCCGCGCTTTCGCCGAAAAGGGCGTCGAGCAGTCGAAAGAGGCCTATGCCAAGCTGAAGACCGGTGCGGAAGAGACCCAGAAGGCTCTGGAGTCGACCTTTGAGACCGCCAAGACCGTTTCCAACGACCTGTCGCTCAAGACCATCGCTGCTCTGCGCGCCAATACCGAAGCCGGCTTTTCGCATTTCGAAGCCCTGATCGGCGCCAAGTCGCTGTCGGAAGTCGTCGAGCTGCAGACCGCATTCCTGCGCAAGCGCGTCGAGATGGCCGTCGAGCAGGCAAAGGATTTCCAGACCGTCACCTCCAAGGCGGCCGAAGACGTCTCCAAGCCGATAAAGACCGCCTTCGAGAAGGCGATGAAGGAAATTAAGGCCGCCTAATATTTGCGCATATTTCGAAGATGCAACAAAAGGTCGCATTTCTTCGAATAGGATTATGTGAAATATAGTGGTCAAGCGAAATACCCGGTGGGTGGAACCTCCTCCCTCTGCTCTCCGGGGTGACCAGCCAGCACCTCCTCCCGCTGGCTCGTAACAGGAAAAGGCCGGCACCTCCTCCCGCCGGCCTTTTTCTTTGCCCGGCGAAAAGGCGACGCCGTTGCCGGAGCGATCTTTGCCTACAGCACCGCGCGTCCTCTTGGAGGCGCACAGGACGGCGTAGAACTTTGGATTTTGCGCGTGATCCTTTCCGAAAATCGATTCTGATTTTCGGGGTCATGCGCGGCCAAAAGCCTTGAATTAAACTCCGATAGCCCGTATGGACGCATCGCCGAACGACAGAGCGGGTCCCGGAGAATGAACGGTCCATCTCGATCCCGCTCGGGCAAACGTGCCGTTGTAGCTCAGATGGTTAGAGCGCCGGATTGTGGATCCGGAGGTCGCTGGTTCGATCCCAGCCAACGGTACCATTGGCTTGTCGGTTAAATCACTGAATTTGTTAGGGCGGCTGCGCTGCCTATGTGTCAGCCGCAATCGTCGCCTTTAGCCACTGCGTGATGGCATCGAAAGCGATCGGTTTGGTCGTGTCGACGTCAAACAGCGGTCCGCGCCGCAGCGGCGCGGCACGCTTGGCCAGTTCGATCAGTTCGGGGATGTAGGCCGCGCCGGGATGGCCGGCGGGGCGCTGGTCGAGCCGTGCGCGATAGCGCTCGGCCAGAACCTCGCCGGGCGCGTGACACCAGATTTCGGCGGTCTGCTCGACGCCAGCCCTGCGCAGGTGATCCTCGAGCACCTGGCGCGGCTGGAAACCGAACCAGGCATCGACGATAACTGTGGTGCCCGCCGGAGCTTCGCCGACGATCGACCAGATCGCCTCGTAACTGGCGCGGCCGAGCGTGCGGTTGAATTCACGGTCGCCGCCGCCGAGCGCCTCGAGGAACGGGTTCTTGACCGTATCGAGCGTGAGCAACGGCCATCCCATCCGGTCGGCGATACCGCGCGAGACCGTGCTTTTGCCGCTGGCAGGGATGCCGTTGACCAGCACGGCGCGTCTGGTGGGCACGGCACGCCGGCCGGGATCGAGCCGAGCGGACGGCAGGGACACCGGCGACGCCTGCGTGACCGTCGCCTCAGCGGCGAGCGCTTGCAGACCGGCGCCAATGACGCCGGCGTCGTCGCCGAGTTGCGCCGGTTCCACCGGGCATTGGTACCAGGGAGCCAAAGCCGGGGCGTTGGCAAGTGCCCTGTGGGCCGCCAGGCCAAGTCCGCCGCCGAGCAGGACTAGATCGGGGGCGAACATGGCCACGGCCGAATCGATTGCGGCACGCAGCGGCCTGGCCCAGGCTTCGAGTATGCCGCGCGCCAGCGTGTCACCGCCCGCATCCCGGGCAAAAAGCTGATCGACCGAAACATCCGGACCGAGGCCTGCCCGCGCGATGTGACGGCCAAGCGCGGTGCCTGAGCTGGTGGTTTCAACGCAGCCGCGCCGGCCGCAGACGCACGCTTCGCCTGATATGTCGACAGTGATATGGCCGAGCTGCCCAGCCGTCCCCTTGCCGCGGACGATCTGCCGATCTAGAGCCACGGCACCACCAATGCCGGTCCCGATCGTGAACATGACGATGCTTTCACGGCCTCTGGCGGCGCCGAGAGCCATTTCCGCGACCAGTGCCATGTTGCAATCATTGTCGATCAAGACGGGCTTGCCTGCCAGGCTTTCCAGTCGTTGCGCCAGGGGGATCGAGGCGAGGTTGACGTAGCCTCCGGACAAGACCGCGCCAAGCCGGGCATCGACGCGTCCGGGGACGCCGATGCCGATGGCGGCAACTTCGGGAGAATCGAGCCGGCGCACCATTTCGGCGATCCGGGAGAGCACAAGCTCCGGATCCGGCGCGCTCTTCTCGGAAATACGATCGAGGATTTCGCCTGTGCCGGAAATACGGGCGGCGCGCAGATTGGTGCCGCCGATATCGATTCCTATGGCCATCGAACTAGAGCCTGTTCCATTTCGACTAAATCGAAATGGGGCTCTATCTTGCTGTTTGACCATGATCTTTTCCGAAAACCGGTCCCCACTTTTCGGGATCATGGTCTGAGGCATGACGTCCCGTGCGTGCCTGGTGTGAACGCCGAACGGCTAAGCGGCTTTCTGCCTGTAGTTTCCGATCACCGCCTGAAGCTCGCGCAATCTCGCCACAGCGATGGTCTTAAGCCTTTCCCGCTGAATGTCACGGTCAAGCGAGATGCAGTCCTTCCACAGCGACCGACCGGCGATGACACCTGATGCGCCGTTCTTCATCGCGATCTCGACCTGGCCCAGGAACGTTGCGTGGTTGACGCCGGCGGAGAGGACCGCCCATGGCACCTCGCCAGCCATGCTGCTGATCCTTGCGCAAGCTTCCGGCGTTCCGGGATAAGGAAGCTTGAGCACCTTTGCCCCGCATTCCAGCGAAATCCGGGTGCCCCCTTCGACTAGCCAGGGGATCTTGGCCGTATAGTCTTCAAGGCTTTCCCCTTCGACCTGATAGGTCAGGAACTCGACGACAAGCAGGAGGTCCTCTTGCGCGAAGTCGGCGATGCATTGGCGCAGAATGGCGATATTGTGCTCATTCGCCTCAGGCCTGTCAGCCCTGAGATAGACCATGATCTTGCCGCCGGTGCCGCCGAGCTCGCGGACGCGGCGCGCGTCGATGCCGGGAACGAGGCGCGACAGGCGGTAGCCGGCGGGCGAGACGTCGAAGCCTGAGGCGTCGAGGCCGATGAGCAGAGCCGTATCTCGGTTCAGCACCCCTTCATCGACAACCCGCGGCACCGCGCAGAGCGGGTCGAGCAGCACGCAGGATGCCTGGCTGGCGAGGTATCGCGTGATGTCCGACTTGGTGTCGCCGAGCATGTCGTTGGTGATCGTGGCCTGTTCTGCAGGGTCAGACGCAAGCAAGGTCCGCATGCCGCCGCGCTGGTCACAGGCGATGGCCATCATGGCCCCATCCTTGCCGCATATCTGCTGGTAGCCGCGCAACTCTGCGGTCGTCATCTTTGTCATGGTCTTCTGTCCGATGTTGGCGCCCATTCACCAGGGCGCAGATCCGTGGAACAAGAAAGGTTCAGTCTTTACCTGCCTGTCGCAGGGAGGTTTGCCGTTTTGATGCGTTATCGAACCGAGAAATCTGGCCTTGGCCCGCCATCTGCCGTGGAAACGGGCCCACGTTGCGAGTCAGCCGAATTTGCGCGATAACTCCCATCCATCGATGGGTCTGTAACACATTGCTGAAAGGAATTGCAAGCTGTCTGTCCCTCCCGCACAAGATGCAGCCGCCGCATCGCGGACGATGCTGCATACGGTCGCCAAACTGCACTACGAGGCGGAGATGTCGCAGGTCGATATCGCGCGGCGGCTTGGTGTCTCCACCGCGACCATATCGCGTCTTCTGCAGCGGGCGAGGGCAGAGGGCATCGTGCGGATCGAGGTTCTCGATCTTGCAACGCCCGAAGGCATCACCACGCAGCTGGTCGAAGGGCTGGGACTTCGCGACGCGGCGGTCATCGAAACGCCGGCAGCCGGTGCGCTGACGGCGCTCGCCGCGCCGCTCGGCGCCTTGCTCAAGCAAGCGGAACTGACGGCCGGGTCGGTGGTCGCCATCGGCTGGGGGCGAGCCATTCGCGAGGTGATCCGGGCAGGCCTGCCGCGCATTCCCGGCGTTCTTACCGTCGCTGCCACCGGCGGCATGCAGCAGCAGGCGCCGCATTTTCAGATCAACGAGTTTGTGCGGCTTGCCGCCGAAGAGTTCGGCGGGACGCCGCATTTCATCCATGCGCCCTATCTGCCGTCCACCGAGTTGCGTGAGGTCTTCCTCGGCGATGCGGCCATCCGCGACAGCGTCGCGCTTTGGGACCGGACCGACGTTGCGATCGTCGGCATCGGCCTGCCCCATGCCATCAATCCGCCCGAGGCGAGCGCGGCCACGCTGAGCGAGCAAGCCCTGTTCCACGCGGCTGGAGACGTTATCAGGCATTATTTCGACGCCGAAGGTTCCCTTATCCCGTGGGAAGGGGAGAGCCGGATGATCGCTATGTCGCCGGCCCAGCTTCGAGCCGTCCCTCTGGTGATCGGTGTCGCCGCCTCGCCGGAGAAGGCGACCGCCATTATCGGTGCCGTCCGCGCCAGGCTTATCAATGCTCTGGTAACGGACACGAAGACTGCCCAGGCCATTCTCGAGGCTCTCTTGCCTCAATAGAGGCGGGCGCGCCGATCGGCACACCTGATCGATCCCAAACGTGGCTCGCCAGCCCACCGCCGTGAAATCATCAGTTGTGCCGTCAAAGCGTTGGGGCAATAGTCTGCGTAAGGGGCTCTGCGGAGCAGACAAATGTCGTCCGGTTTGAAAGCGTTTCCAGCCAGGAAATACCAGGTTGCAATTTCTTTCAGCAAAGTGTTACAATTTTGCGGCTAGGCACGCATGTGCGCCGAGCGGCGTTATTCCTTCGACCTTGCGGAGGCTAGGAACGGGACTGCGCGTATCAGGCTGGTCGGGTTTCGACTGGCTGATCTAACGACTGGGGGGCGCTCGGGAGGAAGCTGCCCATAACAGCAAGCAGGCGAAACCCGTTTCTCGCCGCCAGCATTTCACGTAGCCGGAACGGATTGACGGCCATGTCGATGTCAATCGCAACGGCAAATCTGCCAACATTATGAGGAGGATGTTATGAAAAAGATTGTTGCCGCCCTTGCGGCTCTCGCCATCTGCGCAACGGCGCTGATCACGCCCGCTTTGGCGCAGGACAAGAAGTTCACCGTTGCTCTCGTTCCCGGCCTTACCACCGACGGTTTTTACATCACCATGCGCAAGGGAGCGCAGGCAGCAGCCGATGCCCTTGGCGTGACCCTGGTTTTCCAGGGCGCCCCTGATTTCAATCCGGTGACGCAAGTCCCCGTGCTTGACGCGGTCATCGCCAAGAAGCCGGACGCCATCCTGATTGCGCCGACCGACAAGGTTCAATTGGTCGAGCCGCTTCGCAAGGCCAATGATGCCGGCATCCCGGTGATCACCGTTGACACCTTCATCGGCAGCGGCGTCTATCAGACCGGTGCCGGCGAGGCGGATTTCCCGCTGTCCTATATCGCTTCGGACAACATTCTCGGCGGCGAGATCGCCGCCCGGGCATTGGCCAAGGCCATAGGCGACAAGGGCAAGGTCTACGTTTCGAACGTCAAGCCTGGCATTTCGACCACCGATCAGCGTGAAGAGGGCTTCAAGAAGGAGATGGCGGCCAATCATCCCGGCATCACCGTCCTCGAAACCCAGTTCAACGACAACGACGCCAACAAGGCCGCCTCGCAGCTTCAGGCTGTGTTCGCGCGCAACTCCGATCTCGTTGGAGTGTTCGGTGCAAACCTGTTCTCGGCGCTCGGCGCGGCGAATGGCGTCCAGCAAGCTGGGCAGACCGGCACCATCAAGGTCGTGGCGTTCGACGCGCCGACCAGCATCGTCGACAACATCAACACCGGCTTGGTGGACGTGGCGATTGCCCAGCATCCGGCTGAGATCGGCTATTTTGGAGTCGTTTCGGCCTATGCCCACCTGACCGGCCAGTCGATCCCGGTTGCGATCGGCACCGGCTTCACGATCATGGACAAGTCGAACATCGCCGATCCGAACATCTCAAAGTACCTCTATTCCGAGTGAGTCCAAACCAGCTTGATCTCCTTCCGGCTTGCCGGGAGGAGATCTGCGCCGGGTCTCTGGGACCCTGTTGACAGAGGCCGCGCCGCGGATCGGATATTCCAATGACCTCAACATCACCAATCGAGCAAAGCGAAACCCATGTCGCCCCTCAAGCCGACCACGGTGATCCGGCCAGGACCTGGCTTGGACGCATCGCTGAGGGGCGCGCCTGGCTGTTTCTCGCCGGCCTGATCATCTGTTTCGAGGTTTGGTCGAGGCTCTCCTTCGGCGCGACCTTCGTGCTCAATCCGTTCAACGTGCAATCCATCGCGATATTTGCCGTGGCGCCGCTGCTGCTTGCGACCGGACAGACATTCGTCATCATTTCGGGAGGCATCGACCTCTCGCTGGGCTTCATCATGGGCCTTGCGGCCGTCGTTGCGGCCCACGCTACGAACATGGCGGGAGCCGTAATCCCGCTGCCACTGGCAATGCTGGCGGGTATTCTGGCGGCCGTGATTGTCGCAGGCTTGCCTGGTGTCATCAACGGCTTGCTGATCTCGCGCCTGAGAGTTCCGCCTTTTATCGGCACGCTCGGCATGTTCGGCGTGGCGCGCGGCGTTGCTTTCCTGTTGGCCGGCGGCACGACGGTGCCGGTCCAGAATTCCTGGTTCGCACTGCTCGGCAACGGCAGGTTCTACGGTGTCCCTTATCTCGTCATCATCGCCGCCGTTTTCGTTGTCGTGATGCACTACATCCTGAGCCAGACCCGATTCGGTCAGCACAACTACGCTATCGGTGCCAATGTGCAGGCAGCGCGTCGTGCCGGCATCGACATCAGGGGCCATACCCTGCGTCTTTATGTGCTTTCGGCGATGTGCGCAGGCCTCGGTGGCGCGCTCTATGCAGCGCGTTTCACCGCTGGCGCGGCACAGGCCGGCGAGCCGTTGCTGCTCGACAGCGTCGCAGCCGTCGTGATCGGTGGCGCCAGCCTGTTCGGCGGATCCGGCACCATCTTCGGGACGGTTGCCGGTGCGCTGGTGATCGCGGTCATTCAGTACGGGCTGGTTTTCGTCAATGTCGAGCCGTTTTGGCAATTCATCGCCGTCGGCTTCGTCATCATCATTTCCGTTCTCATCGACCAGGCGCAGCGCCGGTTCAGTGGAGCCCGTCAGGATGAATAGCCCAGCCCAGACCATCCCCCTTCTGGAAGTCCGGAACCTTTCCAAGCACTTCGGCGCCGTCCGGGCGCTCAACGACTTCTCCATGGTCGTGCGGCCCGGCGAAGTGGTGGCCCTGGCGGGCGACAACGGCGCCGGCAAGACGACGCTGATCAAGGCGATATCGGGCGTCTTTCAGCCGACGGGCGGTGAAATTCTGCTGAGGGGTCAACCGGTGACGTTTGCGACGCCGCATGAGGCGCGCGAAAAAGGCATCGAAACCATCTATCAGGATCTCGCTCTCGCCGACAATTTGTCCATCGGCGCCAATATCTTCCTCGGTCGTGAACCCATGCGCAAGGCCTTCGGCTTCCTGCCGGTGCTCGATCGCAAGGCCATGGCGGTTGCCGCCAAGAAGACCATGGGCCGGCTGGATTTCCATGTCAGTCGGCTCGACGCCCCGGTCAGCAATTTCTCCGGCGGTCAGCGGCAGGCCGTTGCTATCGGCCGGGCCGTCTATTGGGACGCGCAGATCCTGATCATGGACGAACCGACTGCGGCCCTCGGCGTTCCCGAGCAGCGCAAGGTCATCTCGCTCATCCACCAGCTCAAGGCGCAAGGCAGAGGCGTGATCTTCATCTCGCACAATCTGCAGGACATTTTCGCCGTTTCCGACCGCATCGTCGTGCTGCGCCGGGGCGTTCAGGCCGGCGAGCGCAAGATCTCGGAAACCAACCATGACGAAGTCGTCAAGCTCATGGTTGGCGGATAGGCCGAACTTTTCGACTGCTGAAACAAACTCACGTCCCGAGGGAGTGAGCTTCCGGGTGGCGAGCTGGCAAAGTGGGCCGCTCTCCGGTGAGAAGCGACCGGCATAGCTACCGAGCCTAAAGCGCGTCGCGCTCGACCGGCCTCATGCGACGCGCTTTAGATTGTTGTTTTATGCATGTCGTTATCGCAAAACCGCTGCACGCTTTTGCGCGACATGCATTTAGCCGCTGCTCAGCATCGCAATGCGATCGGTCGATTCCGGCGAAATATGCTCGCCCCCGATGATGATGATATGCCATCCAGACACCCTCGGGGCAACGGAAAGGGGCAGGATGGCGAGCAGAGTCGACATTGAATGAGGATGTCACTATATAGCGGCGGCTTTGGCCGCGTATCATAGGGTTGCGCAGCGAACGGCGCTACGTATTATGACACCTATTGTCATACAAATTGACTGGAATACCGGAAAAAAGCAAGTAGAAACAATGGCGCGATCCGGGACATGATCCCAGCCAACGGTGCCAATCTCCCAAGAAAATAGAATCTCCTCAAGAATTACAATGTGCTCCTTGAACCTTCGATTTCCTTCAGCTCTGTGGAGCTTGGGCAAGATCGGCTTGCCGGGTGACGACGACTCGGTTGGAATGGGAGCGTGCATCTTTCCGGGGATACCGGCGTTTATGATTACCAACCGGCGCAGCCGCCAGGGAACAGCAGTATGAGTGAACACGCGATCGAGTTCTTGCAGGAATGGATCGGCGAAAAGGTCCACTGCCACGCCTCGCCGGACAGGATCGAGAAGCAAGCCGAGACCCTCGCCAGGGAATGTGCCGCCAAGGCGGCTGAGGCCGGCATACCGCTGGAGGATATCCAGGAAGAGGTCGGCGATATCAAGGAGCTTATAGCGTCGAAGCTGGAAGAGGCGGCTGAGGCCGACCAGGACGAAAAGAATTCGGACAAGCCTGCCGGGTGATCTGCCGACCCGGCGAAAGGCCGTGGAAAGCATTATTGACCCGGCTCAACCATATGCAAGACCGGTGCGGCGCGTGTGACGCGCCAGGCAGTCTTACGTCCCCTGACGACTTGCATCGAATCTGCCCTCGAGCCATGCCTTCGGCAGCGCCGGCACGAAATTGCCGTCGCGCCCGGTCATGTCGTCATTGGCGACCAGCGCATTGAGGACCGCTTCCTCCACGCCTTGGATCACGGCGTCGAAGAACGGATCGATCTCGCTATCCGGGACAAAATCGGCGCTGGCGATGCGGCCTGACGGCGCCAATGCCGCCTCGCGGTTGGCGGTCGAAAAGCCCAGGAAAATATCGCCCGAGCTATGATAGCCAAAGCCGCCGGTCATGGCGACGCCGAGCGGCACCCGGCGGGCCAGCCGCTTCACTTGATGCGGCAGGAACGGCGCATCGGTGGCGACGACCCCGATGATAGAACCCTTCTCGGCGCGCGGCGTGCTTTCGCGGATCGCCGGTTCCACGAGATCGGGCCCGGCGCGCAGGCCGCGAATGGTAAAATTGCTCCGCTTGCCGAAATTCGCCTGCACGAACGCGCCGACGGTGTAGCGCCGGCCGTGCCATTCGACGATGCGCGATGCCGTGCCGGAGCCTGCCTTGAAGCCGAAGGCGATCATGCCGGTGCCGCCGCCGACGCTGCCTTCCTCGATCGATCCGCTGGTCGCGCCATCGAGCGCCGCGGCAACATGCTCGAACCTGAGATGGTGGCCGTTGATGTCGTTCAGGAAGCCGTCATAGGTTTCCGCCGCTACCGGCAGGCCCCAGGCGCTGTCGAGCGCGGCCGGCAGCACGCGCTGCATCCAGCGCAGCGTTGCGTCGCGTGAAACGCCGCAGGAGTGCGTGTTGGTGATGGTGATCGGGAAATTGAAGGCACCCGTCTCCTCGATGATGTGCGAGCCGGTCAATTCGCCATTGCCGTTCTGGCTGAAGATCCCGGCAAAGACCGGCGTGGCGAGATCTGCGTGCGGTCTGGGCAGGATAGCGGTCACGCCGGTGCGCACCGGTCCCTTGCCGACCACCAGCGCACCATCGCCCGAAATCAGCGTCGAATAACCGACCGCAACGCCAGGCACATCGGTGATGGCGTTGAACGGTCCGGGCGTGCCGTCAAAACTTATGCCGAAGGCTCTCGCGCGCGGCTTGCCGGAAGGCGTCGTCTGGTGATGATTGTCGGTCATTGCCATTCAGAAAGTCATGCGCGCTCAGAATTCATGGGCGCTCGGAAATAATGGCCACTCAAAACAGAGAGCCTTGATTGCCAGGCTCCTTGGCTTTGGCGGCCGGCTTTGCAATTGTTTTCGGCCGTGCGGCACCGCTGGTCGCAACCGCATCGGCGGTTCCGTCGGCGAACTCCAGCGAAAGTGCCATGCCCGACGTCACTTCCGCCGCTTGCTTGATCACCGCACCGTCGGCGTCTTTCACCAAGGCAAAGCCCCGCGCCAGCACCGCCTTATGCGACAGCGTCGCCAGCAGCCGGTCGGCCTGGGTCAGTTTCCCGCGCAAGCGTTCGAGCCGCACCGAAATCATCCGGTCCTGTCGCCGCGACAGTGCCGCCAAGATATCTACCTGCAATTTCTGCCGCCTTGCGATCGGCGCGGGCGACAGCCGTGCGGCGGCGCGCGAAAACCGCGTTCGCCGCTCGCGCACGATGGCGAAGAACGCCGCTTGCGCGCGGGCGAGATCGCGGCCGGCCAATGTACGGGCCTCGTTCATGCGTCGCGACAGAGTGGCCGGCGTCAGCCGCTGCGCCTGAAGCCTGGCGCGCTTGCGTTGGACGCTGACGGACAGCGCCCGGCCAAGCCGGCTCGTCGCCTCGTCGAAGCGCCGGCGCGGCAGCGCCAGCAACTGGTCGGGCGAGGGCAGCGCCCGGGCGGCGGCACGGACCGCCTGGCGCTTGCGTTCGAAATTGCGCGATACCGCGGTCTTGAGCCGCGCACCAAGGCCGGCAAGCGTCAATTCGAGGTCGGCGCGCACGGGCACGGCGATCTCGGCGGCACCCGTCGGTGTCGGCGCCCGCACATCCGCCGCCAGGTCGATCAGCGTCCAGTCCGTTTCATGGCCGACAGCGGAGATCACCGGAATACGCGAGGCGGCGACGGCACGAGCCAGCGCCTCGTCATTGAACCCCCAAAGATCCTCGAGGCTGCCGCCGCCGCGCGCCACGATCAACAGGTCGGGCTGCGGGATGACGCCATCGTGCGCCAGCGCGTTGAAGCCGTTGACGGCGGCGGTCACTTCCTTGGCCGTCGTCTCGCCCTGCACCCGCACCGGCCAGACGAGCACATGCAGCGGAAACCGGTCCTTGATGCGGTGGATGATGTCGCGAATGACGGAGCCTGTCGGCGAGGTGACGACGCCGATGACGCGCGGCATGAACGGCAGCAAGCGCTTGCGGCCGGCATCGAACAGGCCTTCGGCCTGCAGCCGGCGCTTGCGCTCTTCCAGCAGCGCCATCAGCGCCCCGGCGCCAGCCGGCTCCAGATTGTCGATGACGATCTGGTAGTTGGACTTTCCGGGATAGGTGGTGAGCTTGCCGGTGGCGATCACCTCCATGCCCTCTTCGGGGCGGAATTTCAGTCGGCCCATCGTGCCCTTCCACACCACGGCGTCGAGCCGCGCGCGGTCGTCCTTCAGGCAGAAATAAGCATGACCGGAGGAATGCGGCCCGCGATAGCCGGATATTTCGCCACGCACCCGCACATTGCCGAAGACGTCCTCGACCGTGCGCTTCAGCGCGCCGGAAATCTCGCTCACCGTGTATTCGGTGGCGTTGGTGCGTGATTCGGATGCTGCGTCGCTCATTGGCCGATTGGGGGGCGGTTGTGCGTCCGCGTCAAGCCGTAGGTGCTCAGCGCCGACCCCCGGGTCCTTCACCAGCCCGGCAAGATCTGGTTCGGCTTGTTCCGCTTCATCTTCGAAAAGGCGAGTGCGGCGAAGTCGAAGGTTCCCGTCTCTTCGCCGAGCGGCACGGAAATATTATCGAGGCTTTCCGAAATGTGGCGGGCTAGCGCGTCGACGATCTCCGGCCGCGACGTCTGGCCGCGCATGATGCCTATGCGGCAATCGGGCAGGGCGCCGAACCCGTCGGCGTCGCCCAAAACTCGCATGCCGGGCCGCAGCGCACATTCCGGCAGCACCGAGATCGCCAGGCCGGAAAGCACCGCAGCTGTGATGACGGTGGCCGAGAAGCTGGTAAACAGGATGCGGTAGTCGCGGTTCTGCCGGTCGAGCACGTCGACAGCAGCCCGCCGCCAGATGCAGTTCGGCCGGCCGAAAGCCATCGGCAATGTGTCCTGCTCATGTGTCGCGTGGTTGGCCGAAGTGACCCACAGCAGCGGTTCGCGCCGCACCACTTCCGACTGGCCGTGCGCGTCATTGTGCGTCACCAGCGCCAAATCGAGATTGCCGCGCTTGATATGGTCGACCAGCCCGGGTGTTGGCTCGCAGATGACCGTCAGCTCGACACGTGGATTGGAACGGGCGAAGCGGGCCATGATCTCGGGCAGGAAGCGATCGGCATAGTCGTCCGGCGTGCCGATGCGGATCGTGCCTTCGAGCCGCCGGTCGTCGAAGGCGGCCAGCGTTTCCCGATTGAGGAACAGCAGCCGTCTTGCGTAGGACAGCAGCCTGTCGCCATCTTCGGTCAGCCTGTTGGTGCGCCCGTCCTTTTCGAACAGCGGCTTGCCGACCCGTTCTTCCAGCCGGCGCATCTGCATGGACACCGCCGACTGCGTCCGATGCACCTCTTCCGCCGCGCGGGTAAAACTGCCGGTGTCGACGATCGAGACGAAGGTCTGCAACTGATCGAGATCGAGTGGCGCTTTCATCGGTCCAATCCATCATTAGTGTTGATGCTAAAGATTAGAAACATTCGTTGGATTAATCAATCAAGCGGTGGCAGATTCAGCATTGTCCACATCAAGGCAGTGCATGTCGCCTAAGTGGTCACCGTTTTTGGGACGACGACGTGCATCTTCTACGTGGATCGGGACCGGAACGGCCGCTGTTGCCAGCGCCGATCGCCCCGTTTCGTCCGTTCAAATATGAAGGAGGCTGATATGGCTACGTTCGACTTCGCCACCGAGACTTCGCGCATCACGTCGCGTCCGGCTATTGCGACGCGCGCGGCCAATGCCATTTCCAACGTCTACCGCGCCTGGAAAAACCGCCGCGCCTTTTATCGCCTTGGCGAGATGTCGGACTCCGAACTCGCCGATATCGGCCTGACGCGCGCCGACCTGCACGTCGCTATCGACGTGCCGT
Source organism: Mesorhizobium mediterraneum (assembly GCF_002284565.1). GTDB lineage: Bacteria > Pseudomonadota > Alphaproteobacteria > Rhizobiales > Rhizobiaceae > Mesorhizobium > Mesorhizobium mediterraneum. The sequence continues at coordinate 84,576 of NZ_NPKI01000011.1, forward strand.
TTGGCCGCGATCCGACCGAAAGGCTACGCGTCATCGCGACCGATCGCATGGACACGATCGAGGATCTTGCCCGCAAGGTGGCCTAAGGGGGCGCGCTGTAGGATTTCGCAGGCGCCCACTCCCTGCCGGTTCCCCGCCGGCCCGCCTGCACACTGCCCGGCCCTCTCGAGGGCTGGGCATTTTTCTTTTTGGGCGGCGCTGACCTGATGTTGGCCTACCGCCGATCCATGCCTCGCTTGAACTGATCGAAGATCGATTCCATGCCCTTCTGGTAATCGTCGCGCTGCTGCGCGCCTGTCTCGAACATCTTGCCGAACAAGTCGTCGAACGGATTCTGTGGCCTGCCGCTTGGGCTGGCCTGCGGCTGCGGCGCCTGGCGCTGCTGGGGCGCCTGACGCGGCTGCGGCTGAGACTGCTGCGCGCCACCGCCGAAGATATCCTGCAGCACCTTGCCGAGCGGATTGTCGCCGCCATAGGGATTGGGTGCCTGCTGCGGCTGGGTCTGCTGCGGCTGCTGCATGCCGCCGCCGAACATATCCTGCAGCACCTTGCCAAGTGGATTGTCGCCACTGGGGTTTTGCGTCTGCTGTGGCTGGCCTTGCGGCTGCTGCGCGCCGCTGCCGAACATGTCTTGCAGCACCTTGCCGAGCGGATTGTCGCCATAGGGGTTCTGCGTTTGTTGGGGTTGCGGCTGCTGCGCGCCACCGCCGAACATGTCCTGCAGCACTTTGCCAAGCGGATTGTCGGCTGGGCTTGCAGGCTGCGGCGCCTGGCGCTGCTGTGGTGCCGGCGCCTGTGCGCCTCCACCGGCCTGCCGCATCATCTGCTCGATGATCTCGCCGAGCGGATTGCTGCCGCCGCCGAATCCGCCTGCTGCCTGCATCTGATTTGTGGTCTGCTTGAACAGGCCGCCCATCACCATCGAAGCCACCGCCGGCAGCATCTGCTGCAAAACCTGCTGGCTGACGCCGCTCGCCTGCGCAGCCTGGCTGGCAACGGCGCGGGACAGGTCCTTGGAGCCGAACAGATGCCCCAGAATGCCGTTGCCTTCATCGACGCCCTGCGGCGAGAAGGCCCGGCTTGCGTCCTCGAAATACTTGGCGTGCTGGCCGCTGGCCATTGCCGTCATGAACGAGCCGAGCCCGTAAGGGTCGGAGGTGTTGCGCTTCAGGCCCTGTGAAAAGGCCGGCAGCAGCGCCTCGACCGCCGATTGTGTTTGCTGCTGGGAAAGCCCGAACCGTTGGGCCAGGGCCTGCATGCCGTTGCCGTTCTGCGCCTGCGTCAGAATGTCGAACAAGGAAGGCATTGGCTTCTCCTCGAAAATCCGCGCCTGCAGAAACCTAGACCGTTTCCCACGTTTGTTGAAGGGGCACCGCAAGCGTGCGTGCTCCATCGCCTTACGGAACTTCAAACATCCTGAATGAAGTTCTGACATCGGTGTGCACGGGTGCCCTCCGACATGGCGGATCTGAGGCTCCTGTCACGCCATCAGCGTCAGGTGGTTTTGAAACGATCATTGCGTCTTGCTCCGGGTTCCGAAACGATGCGAGAACGAAAAGGAGGGCAACCCGGTATTTGATCGAGCCGACCATGCATCATGATTACTTTGCCGAAAAGTCCTTCTCGCATGACTGGACATCTACGCATATCCCGAAATGGCAGCGCTTGTTCAAGGCTATCAAGAACAGAGATCTTGAAATACTTGAGATAGGCTCGTTCGAGGGTCTGTCGGCTGTGTTTTTCCTTTCGTTTTTCAAACGGTCGAAGATTTGCTGTGTCGACACATTCGCCGGGAGCAAGGAACACGTGACGAGCGGTTCTGAGTATGAAGCGGATATGAGTTCCGTCGAATCAAGGTTCGACAAGAATCTCGCTCCCTTCGGAAGCAGGCTGGAGAAGCTCAAGGGACTATCGATCGAAATCCTGCCGAAGCTTCGTCGTGAAGGCCGGACATTCGGGCTGGTCTATGTCGACGGCGACCACCAAGCCGCCAGCAGCTTTGCCGATGCGTCGCTGGCCTGGCAGATTCTGGAAACGGGCGGCATCATGATTCTGGACGACTATGTCTGGATGCCGGATCGACCTGCCGCGGATCGGCCGCAGGCTGGCATCGATGCGTTCCTTGGGTCGATAGAAGGCCAGTTCGAGGAGCTGCGGCGAGGTTATCAGATCATTATTCGCAAGACGCCATCGCAAGCCCGCCTGGCCGGTTCGGATTTGTTCGGATCTCGGCCGCAGGAAATCATGACTGGCGGGGCCGTCGAATTGACCTTGGCGGGGCGTCTCCGTGCAGCTTTAAAGAAATTCGGGAAACGCTAAGTCGCCTCCTCCGACATAAACCCTTAATACGCATATTCCATGAACACCGGCTCGATCGAGCCGCCCCAGCGCGTATGATAGGCGGAGAGCAGCTCTTCGGCGCTGGTGGTGCCGCGTGCGACGACTTCGTCCAGCGTGCTGAGGAACGAAGTTTCGTCGTAGCCGTCGCGGTTCTTGCGGCCGCGGTTCTTCAGCCCCATGCGCGAGATGACGAGCACGTCGCGGGCGATCTCGCGCAGTGTCGTGTTGCGGAACGGCGCCGAAATGCCCTGTTCCGGCACGGCGTTGCGCATCGCCAGCACTTCTTCATAGCTCCAGCTCGAGGTCAGCGCCTCGGCCGCGTCGAGCGCCGCCGCATCATAGAGCAGCCCGACCCAGAAGGCCGGCAGCGCGCAGATGCGCCGCCACGGTCCGCCATCGGCGCCGCGCATTTCAAGGAAACGCTTCAATCGCACGTCGGGAAACAGCGTCGACAGATGGTTCGCCCAATCGCCCATCGTCGGCAGCCCGTCGGGAATCTCGTTGCGGGCAGCGCCTGCCATGAACTGACGGAAGGTGACGTGCGTCATGTCGTGGTAGTGGCCGTCGCGGATGACGAAGTACATCGGCACGTCGAGCGCCCAATCGACATAGTCGGCGAAGCCGAAGTCGGGCGAGAAGCAGAATTCGAGCAGGCCCGAGCGCTGGTTGTCGGTGTCGCGCCAGATGTCGCCGCGCCAGCTCTGGAATCCGTTGGGCCGACCCTCGGTGAAGGGCGAGTTGGCGAACAGCGCCGTCGACAGCGGCTGCAGCTTCAGTGACACCTGCATCTTGCGGCGCATGTCGGCCTCGCTCTCGAAGTCGAGATTCACCTGGATGGTGCAGGTGCGGTACATCATGTCGAGGCCTTTGGTGCCGACCTTGGGCATGTAGCGCGTCATGATCTCGTAGCGCGATTTCGGCATTTTCGGCGTCTCGGCCAGCGACCATTTCGGGCTGCCGCCGAGGCCGAGGAAGCGGATGCCCATCGGTTCGGCGATCTCGCGCACCTGTGCCAGATGTGCATTGCCTTCGCGGCAGGTCTGGTGGATCGTCTCCAGCGGCGCGCCGGACAGCTCGAACTGGCCGCCGGGCTCCAGCGAGATCGCGCCCTGGCCGGTCGGCTCGACCAGGCCAATGATGCGACCGGCATCCATGATCGGATCCCAGCCGAGTTTCTCCTGCATGCCTTCGAGAATGGCGCGGATGCCGCGCTCGCCGCCATAGGGCACCGGCGCATTGCCGTCGACATAGAACGGGAATTTCTCGTGTTCGGTGCCGATGCGCCATTTGTCGCGCGGTTTGTTGCCTTCGGCCAGATGCTCGACAAGCTCGTCGACGCCTTCGATGGGCCGGAAATCGGTTGTGTCGCGCGCCATTACAAGTCCTCTGCAGCGGCCGGACGACCGCCGGCGCTAGATGGACGAAATGTCAGTAGACGATCAAGCGAAAAATCCTGAGCCACAGGGTAACTGGAATTGATCACCAATCCCCGACCGTCGCCTGTATCACCGCCAGTGCCGCCACTGCAGCCGTATCGGCGCGCAAGATGCGCGGACCGAGCGGGATGGCGGTTACGAAAGGCAGCGCCCTCAGCATCCTTCGTTCCTCGTCGGAAAACCCGCCTTCAGGCCCGACCAGCAGCCCGAGCTTCTTCTCCCGCACCGCTTGCAGCGCGGGCAGAGGATTGTTGGTCGAGGCATCCTCGTCGCAGAAGATCAACCGCCGCTCCTTGTCCCAGCCTGTCAGCAGGCGTTCGAACTTTTCCGCTTCGCGCACGTCCGGCACCGCCAGGATGCCGCATTGTTCGGCGGCCTCGACGACATTGGCGCGCAGGCGCTCGATGCCGGGCTTTGCCACTTGCGTGTGCTGGGTGATGACCGGCTGCAGGACGCCGGCGCCCATCTCGACCGCCTTCTGCACCAGATAATCGACCCGTCCCTGTTTCAATGGCGCAAAGCAATAGACGAGATCGGGCAGCGGCGGCTGCGGCCGCTGCAAGGTAAGCACCTTCAGGCGTACCGCCTTCTTGGATTTGGCGGCGATTGCCGCCGACCATTCGCCGTCACGGCCGTTGAACAACAGGATTTCGGCGCCCTCGCCGAGCCGCAGCACATGCATCAGGTAGTGGCCCTGCTGCGGGCTCGCCTCGAACTCGATATCCGGTCCGAGGTCGTCCGGCACGAACAGCCGCTGCATCTTGTAATTGGCGCGCATCGCCGAGGAATGGGCGAGCCGGCTCTTGGCGTCAAGTCTCGGCCGAGGGATGCCAAACCGGCTCGTAGCCTTGCCTCAGCACGGAAACGGTGGTTATCGGCGTGAGCAGGCGGAATGGGCGGCCGGCAAAACCGCCGAACCCCACCGGTTCGCCATAGCCGGCAAACGACCAGCGCAATGCCTCGCCGCCACGCATCGCATAGGCGTTGCCGCCGTCCGCAACCATGGCGCCGTCCGGCAACCCGGCAAGTTCTTCTGCGGATACGACGGGTGCCCGCCCACCTGCGGCGAGCCGCTCCTTATGCAGCCGCTTGTCGACCTGCGGTGCGCGTGGCTCAGCAATGGCGAAGGCCACGCCGAAGCGCTGGACGAAATCCCTCGCCCGCGCACGCCGGCAGAAGAAGCAGGGCCGATGCCCGGCAGAGAGCGCGGTCACCTCGTCCAGGAAGAACAATTCGGTCCAGCCGGGTTTTCCCCCTGGCCTGTTGCGGCCCATCGGCTCGCGCCGCACATCGCGGAATTCGCAGACGCAGATGATCCAGGCATGCAGCGCCCAGCGCTTTTTCAGCAGCGTCTTCGTTTCGGGGTCATGGATGATGCCGCGATTGCCCATGAACAGGCCGCGCTCCGGCACGGCATGGAGGACGCCGAACGGGTCTACGCGGTTCTGCAGTGGCATAGCTTTCTCCCCGGACACGCATCTTGGCTGGAATGATGACGGCATGATATCGCTCGTCGCATCATTTTCATGTCAGCAGGTTTTTCAATGCGGGTGCTGGTGGTCCAGAATTTCGACAATGAGGGCCTTGGCCAGATCGGCGCAGCTCTTGTCGAGGCGGGTGCCGACATCGATCTGCGCCGGCCCTATTGTGGCGAGACGCTGCCGCAGGACAGCGATGCGCACGACGCCATGGTCGTGCTCGGCGGCGCCCAGAATGCATTGGACGACGAGATTTGCCCGTATTTTCCGGGGTTGCTCGACCTGACGCGCGATTTCGCCGACAAGGATCGCGCCGTTCTCGGTATATGCCTTGGCAGCCAACTGGTCGCGCGCGCCTTCGGCGGCGAGAACCGGATCGGCGGCGCCTCGGAATTCGGCTGGCACAAGGTCTCGCTCACTCCGGCCGCCAAGGCCGATCCGGTGCTCGGCGCGCTACCCGAAAAATTTCCCATCTTCGAATGGCACGACGACACCTTTGCACTGCCTGAAAACGCTGTGCGGCTCGCCGGCAACGACGTCGCCGAGAACCAGGCGTTTCGCATCGGCCGCGCCGTCTATGGCTTTCAGTTCCATTTCGAGGCGGACCGGCCGATGGTCCGCGACTGGAGCAGGTCCTTCGCCCCGCTCATAGCCGAGCGGCATCCTGACTGGAGTGACCGGCTCGACGACGAAATGGCCCGCAACGGAGCGGATGCGGATGCCGCCGGGCTGGCCATCGCCCGCGCCTGGGTGGCGACGATCTGACGGCTTGTCAGGGCCGACGTTGCATATTTGGCACGCTGACAAAAATCCGCTGTGGACAGCTTGTTTCGTCCTTGGCTTGTGGCCGGCCGCCACCCTAGAAGGCACGCGCTCTGCATCTTCCGTGCAACCGCGATGAACCCTTTGTGTCACTCGCGCGACACATCGCCGATACAGAACATCCCTAGAAGCGCGAAATCGTATTTTCGTTTCAACCCATTGGTAACCCGCCTCGTGCACAGATGCAGAAAGCTCAACAAGAGATGACGTCCGTGAAAGCAGCGCTTCTGTCCTTTGCCATGTTGTCGGCCATCGTGTTGTGCGGCCTCGGCACTTATTCCGGCGACGCAGCCGCCAACCACAACGCCGTCGACGGCTACGGCGTCACCGCCGCGCTTCGCTAGCGCGTGCCACCCAGAAGCCTGCCTTTGGGCTTGACCCGAGGGTGCGCAGCGGTTTTGGGATAACGACATAAACAAACTAAGACTTGAAGCGCGACCCGCCTTAAGCCCTTTCACCTGACACCACCAGGATACGCTTGTCGGCGCCGTCCACGACGAGCGCGGTGAGGTTTCCCGTCTGGTAGGCGAGCGTGTCGATATTGACGCGGTTGATCATCACCTCGGCCTCCGGCACCGGTGTGTGGCCATGCACCACGATCTTCGGATGGAGGCCTGGATGGTTGTGGAAGATATCGCGGATCCAGATCAGGTCCTGCGTGGTCTGACTTTCCAGCGCAATGCCTGGCCGGATGCCGGCATGGCAGAAGAAGAAGTCGCCGAACGTCAGTGAAAACGGCAGCGACTGCAAGAAGTCGACATGGCTTTTCGGCACGGCCTCGACAAGTGCTGCATGGCCTTGCCGCAGTGCCGCCTCGGACCTGCCAAACCACGCGCCGCCGCCTTCATTGATCGCCACCCCGTAGGATTGCGCGGTCTGGATGCCGCCATAGCGCATGAAAAGTCCGTCTGCGTCGGGGGCATCGAGGAAGTCGAGGAAGCCGATGTCGTGGTTGCCCGCGAGCATCAGGTGACGCCGGTCGCGTTTTCGCGCTTCGATCAGGAAATCAAGGACCCTCTTGGAGTCCGGGCCGCGGTCGACATAGTCGCCGAGATAGATGACACGCCAGTCGGCTGGTCGCGCCTGGATGATCTCGGCCGCAATCCGGCGGTACATGGCGACCAGCAGATCGAGCCGGCCATGCACATCGCCGACCGCATAAAGGCGCATGCCTTCCGGTCCGCGCGCGTCGAGAAAGTGGATGCCGGGGGCGGTCAATGCTTCCATCTCCGTGATCATGCCGTCACGGGAGTCTAACGCCGAAGCTGATCCTTGCCCATGTCGGTTACCAGACGCTTTCCGCACAGCGCCAGCGTTATGTCCATCTCCTTGCGGATAATTTCCAAGGCTTTTGTAACCCCATCCTTGCCGAGCGCGCCCAGGCCGTAAAGGAAAGGCCGGCCGATATAGGTGCCCTTGGCGCCGAGGCACAGCGCTTTCAGCACATCCTGGCCCGAGCGGATGCCGCCATCCATATGGACCTCGATCGTGTCGCCGACCGCGTCGGCGATCTCTTCCAGCACTCCGATCGATGACGACGCACCGTCGAGCTGGCGTCCGCCATGATTGGAGACGATGATCGCGTCGGCGCCCGTCTTGGCTGCCATCAGCGCGTCCTCCTTGTCGAGGATGCCCTTCAGGATCAGCTTGCCGCCCCAGCGTTCCTTGATCCAAGCAACGTCCTTCCACGACAGATGCGGGTCGAACTGCTCCGTCGTCCATGACGACAGCGAGGTGAGGTCGCCGACGCCCTTGGCGTGACCGACGATGTTGCGGAAGGTCCGACGCTTGGTGCCCGCCATGCCAATGCACCAGCCCGGCCTGGTCGCCATCTGCCAGATGTGTTTCGGCGTGAAGCGCGGCGGCGCCGAAAGCCCGTTGCGGATATCCTTGTGGCGCTGGCCGAGGATCTGCAGGTCGAGCGTCAGCACCAGTGCCGAGCATTTCGCAGCCTTCGCCCTGTCGATGAGATCGAGGACGAAATCCTTGTCGCGCAGCACGTAGAGCTGGAACCAGAACGGCTTCTTGGTCACGGATGCGACATCCTCGATCGAGCAGATGCTCATCGTCGACAGCGTGAACGGCACTCCGAATTCCTCGGCCGCCTGCGCCGCCAGCATCTCGCCGTCGGGGTGCTGCATGCCGGTCATGCCGGTCGGCGCCAGCGCCACCGGCATCGCCACCTTCTCGCCGATCATGGTCGATTCCAGCGAGCGGTTGCTCATGTCGACCAGCACGCGCTGGCGGAATTTGATCTTTTGGAAATCCTCCTCGTTGGCCCGGTAGGTGCTTTCGGTCCATCCACCTGAATCGGCATAGTCGAAGAACATCTTCGGCACGCGGCGGCGCGCCAGGTCCTTGAGATCGGCGATGGTGAGGATCATGCTCATGGGCTTCCCGCTGGTTCTCGCTAATTCGTCGTTGTTGATTTTGTCTGCCCGGCGCTCACGTGCGTTTCCTTGCCGGCTCGCCGTCGCCGGCTTCGGAGCGCTGCATGAGCCTCAGCCGCGACACGCGCTGCCAGTCGCCGCTGCGCTCCGCCTCGGCCATGGCGCGTTCGACATGGGTGATGTGGTCCATCGCCGCCTGCCGTGCGGCCGCCGGATCGCCGGCCTTCACCGCTGCGTAGATCGCCCGGTGCTGCGAAAGCAGCGCCTCACGCGCGCCCGGCACGTTGAACACCAAGAGCCGGTTCTGGAACACGCCCTCCGACAGCAGCCGGTAGCACGAGCGCAGCGTGTGCAGGAGGATGATGTTGTGCGCGCATTCGCAGATCGCGTGGTGGAACTCGACGTCGATTTCCGCCTCGTCGTCGAAGTTGCCGGTCCGGTGCGCCTCGTCCATGCGCGCCATGATGCGGTCGAGCAGCGCCAGGTCGTCGGCTGTGGCGCGCCGCGCCGCATACTCGGCCGCCACCGCCTCGATCTCGCGACGGTATTCCAGATAGTCGGTCGCCGCCTTGCGGTGCATGGAGATCAGGTCCGTCACCGGCTTGGTGAACAATTGGCCGATGACGTCGGCGACATACGTGCCGCCGCCGGGCCTCGTCGTCAAAAGTCCGCGCCCCTCCAGCGCCTTCAGCGCGCCGCGCAGGATCGGCCGCGACACCTCGAACTGGCGTGCCAGCTCGCGTTCGCCCGGCAGCCTGTCGCCGGTGCGCAGAACGCCTTCGAGGATCAGGCTCTCGATCTGCTGCACCACCTCGTCGGCGGTGCGGGAATGCTCGATCCTGGAGAAAATGTCGCTCAACGGGGATGCCTGGGGATTGAAGCGGTGTCGCAAGATAAAGCCAGCGTCGCCAACTGGTCAAATTATTTATCCAATTTTCCCGACCGAGTCGGTTTCGCTGCTGTCGCCGCATATCGCGTTCGGCTAACTTGTTGTTTGCGTCCCTTGGCAATTGGCTCTAGAGGGACGACGATTGCGCAAGCCCGGGGGACCAGCCGTGGCAGATGACCCGTCCAATCTCGAATTTCAGCCTCGCGTCAAGGGCAGCGTCATGGGCTTTCCGGCGCATGAGGGACGGCCTGGCGCGCTTGGCGAGGTTCACGCCCGTCCGCATCCGCTGGTCGAGAAACCGCGCGTGCTGGTGCAGCTTTCCTTCATGACCGAAGCCGGATCCGGCGTCGACCAGGCGGTGCTTTCCGAACTGTCGCGACGCCTCGGCATCGCCGCGCCCGACCCCCACGCCCGCCACCATGCGATGAAGTGGGGCAAGGGCTCGCTGCGCTGGGAACGGCACACGGAATTCTCGACCTACCTGTGGGAAGGGCCGCTCGCCGCGAGCGGCCAGCGCCAGGAAGATTCGCCTTTCGGCAACGGGTTTTCGCCGCCGGGAACGGTGATATCCGGCATCAGGCTCGAAATACGCAAATGGACGCAGGCGAGCGAAAAGCTGATCGCCGGCTTCGACCCGACCAGCCTGTGCTATTCGCTGGTCGAGCGCGGCAACGCCGCTATCGTCACCGATTTCCGCCAGGACGGCGACGGCATGACCCGCATGCTGGTGCTCGACCGCGGCCTGACGCCGGCACGCACCGGCGCGCTGGCGCAACGGCTGATCGATATCGAAACCTACCGCACGCTGGCCATGCTTGGCCTGCCGCTGGCGCTGACCTTGTCCGGTCGCGCCCGCCGCATCGAAGACAGGCTGGCTCAGACCACGCTGGAAATGAAGGTCGCCGAGACCCGCGACAGCCAGACGCTGCTTGCCGACCTAACCGAGCTGGCCGCCGAGTTGGAGGCCGACGCCGCCTCCAGCCTCTACCGCTTCGGCGCCAGCCGCGCCTATGACGGCATCGTCCGCGAGCGCCTGGAGGCGCTGGAGGAGGAGGCGGTGCCCGGTTACGACACCTGGGGCGGATTCCTGCAGCGTCGCGTCGCCCCCGCCATGCGCACCTGCCGTTCGGTCGAGGAGCGTCAGGCCAATCTGTCGACGAAGCTCACCCGCGCCACCACGCTGCTGCGCACCTGGGTCGATGTCGAGGTCGAGAAGCAGAACCGCGGTCTGCTGGCGTCGATGAACAACCGCGCCCGTCTGCAATTGCGCCTGCAGCAGACGGTGGAAGGTCTCTCGGTCGCTGCTGTCTCCTATTATGTCGTCGGCCTCATCGGCTATGTCGCCAAGGGCGTTTCGATCTTCGGCCATGTCTTTGCGCCGGAGGTCGTCACTGCCGCCTCGGTGCCGCTTGCCATCCTGCTCGTCTGGTGGGGCGTGCGCCGTGTCCGCCGCATGCACTCAGAACCGGCGAAGCATCCAGGCGAGTAGTCTCCCCCCTTGAGGGGGAGATGTCGCCGAAGGCGACAGAGGGGGTCGCCTCGGTGGAGCGCCAACGCTCTACCGACAAGAAATGACGTTGGCACTTTACGCGCCTGGACCCCCTCTGACCGCTTCGCGGCCATCTCCCCCTCAAGGGGGGAGAAAGCCAGCGGCAGATTGCCGCCGCAGAAGCCGGTCCCGGCGTTGGCTTCCGATTTCGGCCAAGCAGGATTTGCAACACGCACCCGCCACTGGTAAAAGATTTTTACCAGTCAATCGAAGGAGGCTGTTGATGTCCGGCCTGCTGATGCCGAAGCCAGACGACGCCACGATGCGCCGGCGCGACGAGATCGTCGCCGATATGCGCATGATCGTGCCCGGCGAAGGCGTGGTCGACGCTGCCAATTCAATGCGCGCCTTCGAGAGCGACGGCCTCACCGCCTATCGGCAATTGCCGCTGGTCGTGGTGCTGCCCGAAACGGTGGCGCAGGTCTCGCGCGTGCTGAAATATTGCAACGACCGCAACATCCGCGTCGTGCCGCGCGGCTCCGGCACGTCGCTGTCCGGCGGGGCGCTGCCGCTCGAAGACGCGGTGCTGCTAGTCATGAGCCGGTTCAACCGCATTCTCGAGATCGATTTTCCCAACCGCATCGTCGTCGCCCAGCCGGGCGTCACCAATCTCGGCATCACCACCGCCGTCGAGCAGGAGGGTTTTTACTACGCCCCCGATCCATCCTCCCAGATCGCCTGCTCGATCGGCGGCAATGTCGCGGAAAATTCCGGTGGCGTGCATTGCCTGAAATATGGCCTTACCGCCAACAATGTGCTCGGTATCGAGATGGTGCTGATGAATGGCGAGGTGGTGCGGCTCGGCGGCAAGCATCTCGACGCGGAAGGCTACGACCTGCTCGGGGTCATGACCGGTTCCGAAGGGCTGCTGGGTGTCGTCACCGAGGTCACCGTGCGCATCCTGAAGAAGCCGGAGACGGCGCGCGCGCTTTTGATCGGCTTCCCGACCAGCGAGCAGGGCGGCCAATGCGTCGCCGACATCATTGGCGCCGGCATCATCCCGGGCGGCATGGAGATGATGGACCGCCCGGCGATCCACGCAGCCGAGGATTTCGTCCATGCCGGCTATCCCTTGGATGTCGAGGCGCTGCTGATCGTCGAGCTCGACGGGCCGGGCGTCGAGGTCGATCATTTGATCGGCCTTGTCGAAGCCATCGCCTACAGGAACGGCTCGACCACCTGCCGCATCTCGCAGTCGGAGCAGGAGCGGCTGAGCTTCTGGGCCGGCCGCAAGGCAGCCTTCCCGGCGGTCGGCCGCATCTCACCCGACTATTACTGCATGGACGGCACCATCCCGCGCAAGGAACTGCCGCGCGTGCTCGCCGGCATGCGCGAGCTCTCCGAGAAATACGGGCTCGGCGTCGCCAATGTCTTCCATGCCGGCGACGGCAACCTGCATCCGCTCATCCTCTATGACGCCAACATGCCGGGCGAGCTCGACAAGGCGGAAAGCTTCGGCGCCGACATCCTGCGGCTCTGCGTCAAGGTCGGCGGCGTGCTGACCGGCGAGCACGGGGTAGGGGTGGAGAAGCGCGACCTGATGCCGGAAATGTTCAACCAGATCGACCTCGACCAGCAGATGCGGGTCAAATGCGCTTTCGATCCCAACCATCTGCTCAATCCGGGCAAGGTGTTTCCGCAGTTGCGCCGCTGCGCCGAGCTCGGACGCATGCACGTGCATCGCGGGCAAATGGCGTTTCCGGACATTCCGAGGTTTTGATGGCAACGTCTCAAAATGACGGTTCCTCGCCCCCGCGAAGCGGGGGAGAGGTGGCTCGGGCGAAGCCCGAGACGGAGAGGGGGCCTGCGGCCGACGTGCCAAGCCGACGCTCACCTGAAAGGATCGCGCGTGCCCGCGCGCTTCGCCATGGCGACAATCCGGCGGAAGCAACCCTCTGGAACGAGCTGAAGGCCAAGAAGCTGGGCGGATACAAATTCGTGCGTCAGATGCCGATCGGGCCATATTTCGCCGACTTCGCCTGCCGAAGCGAAAAGCTGGTCGTTGAACTGGACGGAAGTCAGCATGCCGGGAGTTCCTACGATAGGCGACGCGACGAATTCATGCGTGGCGAAGGGTTCTCGGTCGTGCGGTTCTGGAATGTCGACGTACTCAAGGGCCGGACGAGCGTTTGCGAGACTATCCTTGCGGTGCTGGAAGGGCGATTGGCCGAAGACGTGATCGCCTCGGACCTGAGGTTCGTTTTTGCGGCCAAGAAGGTTGGGGGTGGCGCTCTATGATTGCCCCCTCTCCGTCTCGGGCTTCGCCCGAGCCACCTCTCCCCCGCTTCGCGGGCGCGAGGAACCAGAGATCGCCATGACCACCTTCACCCCCTCGACCGCAGCCGAAGTCCTCTCCACCGTCGCCTGGGCTGCGGCAGAAGAATCGCCGCTCGAAATCCTCGGCCATGGCTCCAAGCGCGGCATCGGCCGTCCGCTGCAGACCGAGCACACGCTCGACCTGTCGAAACTGTCCGGCGTCACGCTTTACGAGCCGGCCGAACTGGTGCTGTCGGCGAAGGCCGGCACGCCGCTCGCCGAGATCGAAAAATTGCTTGCCGAAAACGGCCAGCAGCTGGCCTTCGAGCCGCTGGACTATGGCCCGCTGCTCGGCGGCGAAAAGGGAAAAGGCACGATCGGCGGCGTGCTGGCCTCGAACCTGTCCGGCCCGCGCCGGCTGAAGGCGGGGGCGGCGCGCGACCACATCCTCGGCATAGCAGCCGTCTCTGGTCGCGGCGAGGCGTTCAAGTCCGGTGGCCGCGTGGTCAAGAACGTCACCGGCTATGACCTGTCCAAACTCATGGCCAACAGCTGGGGCACGCTGGCTGTATTCACCGACGTCACCTTCAAGGTGCTGCCAGCCGCCGAGACCGAAGTCACGCTCACTCTGCGCGGCCTGCTCGACGATCACGCCGCAGCCGCCATGGCGCTGGCGCTCGGCTCCAGTGCCGAAGTGTCGAGCGCTGCCCATCTTCCCGAACGCGTTGCCGGACGGGTCGCCGGTGGCAGTCTCGGCAGCGCTGCCGCTACATTGCTGCGCGTCGAGGGTTTCGGTCCGTCGGTCGCCTACCGCATTACTGCGCTGAAAGATCTGCTCAGGAATGCCGGCCCGCTCGAGGAAATTTCGGGCGATATCTCGCATTCTGTCTGGCGCGATATCAGAGATTGTGCGCCTTTCGTCGACGGCCTGGCAAAGCCGGTATGGCGCGTCTCGATGGCGCCGGCGCAAGGCCACCAGATGGTGTTGGCGCTGCGCATGCAGGCGGCGGTCGATGCCTTCTATGACTGGCAGGGCGGATTGATCTGGCTGCGCATGGAGCATGGCGATCCCGAAGCCGATCTTCTGCGCGGACTGGTGAGACAGCATGGCGGCGGCCATGCGACGCTGGTGCGCGCCGCCCCGTCGCATCGCGCCGCTTTGCCGGTGTTCGAGCCGCAGGCGCCGCAACTGGCGGCGTTGGCGGCGCGGCTCAAAGCCGAGTTCGATCCTAAGAATATCCTCAATCCCGGCCGTATGGCGTCGGCTGCAAGCTCTGTTACTCTCGGCCCGGCAACCGAGGGAGGAGCATCATGAGCGACATCAATCCAGGCCCGACCGACTCAAGCAAACCCGCGCCGCGCCAGACCGACCGCTGGCTGGAGCCCGGTCCGACCAACGCACTGATCATTTACATTCTGTATCTCGCCGGCCTGGTGATCGGCGTCACCGGCCTTGTCGGCATCGTTCTTGCCTATATCAACCGCGGCAAATCGGGCGGCTTCGTCGAGAGCCACTACACATTCCTGGTCCGCACCTTCTGGATCGGCCTGCTCTACGCGCTGATCTCGGTTGTGCTGATGATGGTGGCGATAGGCGTCGTGCTGATGTTCGCCGTCGCCGTCTGGTTCATCGCCCGCTGCATACTCGGCCTGCAGGCGCTGCAGCGCGGCGAGCCGGTCAAAAACCCGGAAAGCTGGTTCCTCGGACTTTAGGATTCTTTTGCGTGCAGACCAATTTCTCAGCTGCCCAGCTTGCCGATCCGCATGTCGCGGAATCGGAAAAGATCCTGCGCAAATGCGTGCATTGCGGCTTCTGCACAGCCACCTGCCCGACCTACGTGACGCTTGGCAACGAGTTGGATTCGCCGCGTGGGCGGATCTACCTGATCAAGGACATGCTGGAGAACGGTCGCCCCGCCGACAAGGAGATCGTCACCCATATCGACCGTTGCCTGTCCTGCCTCGCCTGCATGACCACCTGTCCGTCGGGCGTCAACTACATGCATCTGGTCGATCATGCCCGCGCCCATATCGAAGGGACCTATAAGCGCCCGCTGCTCGATCGCCTGACACGCGCCATGCTGGCTTTTGTCCTGCCTTATCCCTCGCGTTTTCGTGCTGCGCTCAAGCTGGCGAAGCTCGGCCAGCCATTCGCCGGACTGTTCGAAAAGATCCCGGCGCTGAAGCCGCTGGGCGCGATGCTCAAGCTCGCTCCGGCATCAGTCCCGGCGGCCTCGCCAAAGGCTTCGCCGGGCATCCATGCCGGGCAGGGCACGAGAAAAATAGGCCGCGTCGCCATACTCACCGGCTGCGCGCAATCCGTGCTCGATCCCGCCATCAACGACACGACGATCGCGCTGCTCACGCGGCTTGGAGTCGAGGTCGTGGTGCCCGAGGGCGAGGGCTGCTGCGGCGCGCTGGTGCATCATATGGGCCGCGAGGAGGCGGCCCTTGCCTCGGCCAGGCGCAACGTCGACGCCTGGACGCGAGCCATCGACCAAGGCGGCCTTGACGCCATCGTCATCACCGCGTCCGGCTGTGGCACCACGATCAAGGATTATGGTTTCATGCTGCGCCTCGATCCGGCCTATGCCGACAAGGCGGCGCGGGTATCGGAGTTGGCCAGGGACATTACGGAATATCTGGCGAGCCTCGACCTGCCGGAACCCGTTCGCAAGCCGGGCACCATCGTCGCCTATCACTCCGCGTGCTCGATGCAGCATGGCCAAAAAATCACCCGCCAGCCGAAGGAGCTTCTGGCCAAAGCCGGCTTCGTCGTGCGCGAGCCGCGCGAGGGCCATCTCTGCTGCGGCTCGGCCGGCACCTACAACATCCTGCAGTCCGAGATTTCGGTTCAGCTGCGTGATCGCAAGGTCAGGAATATCGAGGCAACGGGTGCTGAAATCGTCGCCACCGGCAACATCGGCTGCATCACCCAGATCGCTTCTGCGGCGAAGATGCCGGTGGTGCACACGATAAAACTGCTCGACTGGGCTTATGGCGGACCGCAGCCGGAAGGTGTCCCGAAAGACAGGGCAGTCGTGGCAGCGGAGTGATCCACTGACGCTCCGAAACGCTGCCGTCTTATTCCGCCGCGAGCTTGTCCACCACACCGTAGGTCGCCTGGTAGCGTGCGCGCTGGCGGCTGAGTGCCACCATCGTATTGCGCAAAAGAATCGCCACGGTGATCGGACCGACGCCGCCCGGCACCGGTGTGATCCAGGACGCCACCTCCTTGACGCTCTCGGTATCGACGTCGCCGACGATGCGGCTCTCCCCGTCCGGTCCGATCTCGGCATTGATGCCGATGTCGATAACGGCCGCCCCAGGCTTGACCATGTCGGCCTTGATCAGCCGCGGCTTGCCGACCGCGACGAACAGCGCGTCGGCGCGGCGGGCATGCGCTGCCACCGAGCGCGTCATGTGGTGGCAGACCGTCACTGTCGCGCCTTCGCTCATCAGCAGGAAGGCGATCGGCTTGCCGACGATCTCGGAGTGACCGACGATGACGACCTCGAGCCCCTTGAGATCGAGGCCGGTTTCCCTGAGCAGCTCGACCGAAGCGGCGGCCGTGCACGGCGCGAGGTCGAGCTGGTTGTAGACGATGTTGCCGATCGAAGCTGGATGCATGCCCTCGACGTCCTTGAGCGGATGCACCGCCGCCTGAAGCGTCTTGATCGGGATATGCGCCGGCACCGGCCGCTGGATGATGATGCCGGTGACGCGCGGATCGGCATTAAGGCCGTGGATCGCCGCTTCGAGTTCGCCGGCGGTGATGTCGGCGGGAAAGCGCCTTTCCTCGAAACCGATACCGGCCAATGCTGCCTTGGCGCGCTGGTTCCGGACATAGACATCCACCGCAGCTGTGTCGCCGACGGTGATCGATATCAGTTTGGGCGGAAAGCCTTCGGCGGTGGCGATCGCTGCATCCACGCGCACCGAGGCGATGATGCGTTGGGCGACCGGGCCGCCCCTGAGATAGCGGCTGTCATCGGACAGGGACATGCGTGAACCTTCTGTCTGAAAGTGTTGCTGCCGACATAGCAAAACTCTTGGGATAATGGCAGCTCGAAAGCGAACCGCTATGACTGTCGCGCGACGTACCGGCGCGAAGATATGCCCGCCAAGGGATGTCAGCAGAAACAAAAAGGGCAGCACGGCTTGCCGCGCTGCCCTTTCGTGACTGGCCGCATCCCCACACGGCCCGTCCCCCGTTGTTCTTTCGTCCGGCCTCAAAAAGCCAAAGCTAATGTCTTTCTAGCCGAGATGATTCGTGACCGCAACTATATCACCACAACCGTTGTGCCAACATTGACCCGTTCATAGAGGTCGACAACATCTTCGTTGCGCATGCGAATGCAGCCCGACGACACGGCGCCGCCGATCGTCCATGGCTGGTTTGTGCCGTGGATGCGGTAGAGCGTCGAGCCAAGATAAAGCGCGCGTGCGCCGAGCGGGTTCTCGCTGCCACCGGCGACATAGGTCGGCAGATAACGGCCCTTGGCGGCCTCGCGCGTGATCATCTCCGCCGGCGGCCGCCATTCGGGCCAGACCTTCTTCTGCGAGATCTTGTGCTTGCCGGCCCATTCGAAGCCCGGCTTGCCGGTCCCGACGCCATAGCGCCGTGCCTTGCCGTTGTTCTCGACCAGATAGAGAAAATTCTCTGTCGTATCGATGACGATCGTGCCCGGTTTGTGCGGACCGTCATAGGCGACTTCCTGCGGCAAGTAGATCGGGTCGATCTGCGGGCGCGCGACCATGCGCTTCTTGGACGGCGCCTGCACCGCGGCCGTATGCAGCTGAGCCGGTTGCGCCTGCCGTTGAGAACGGCGCTGCGGCTTTTGCATCTCTTGCCGGTTTTGGCGGACGATGCCCGGCGCGCGGCCAAGCTGCAGCACCCAAGGCGCCGAAAGGTCGGGGCTCACCATCACCGGCGGCCTGTCGGCATAACGGTCATTGGCGCTGGAGGATGTAGCGGCAGCGGCCAGCGCGGCTGCGGCGCCGAGCAGCGGAAACAAAAATGTCTTCATTGGAACGCACCTTGATCGTCGAACATCCGGGGGCGCAAAAGCGTCCCCGATTTCGTGGACATTGGGCGCGGAGCGGCAACCGAAACGTGAATCGGAATGCGTAAAATGCTCCATTGTCAGTAAACCTTTCGGTGTGGTTACTGGCCGGTTCAGGAATCTGGTAAAGCCGGAGTAAAAGGCGCGCTAAGGCGCATTAACGAATGGAATTCCGCCATGGATGAGAAGACAGGCCTGCTCGCCGGCCCCGATGGTATCGCGCGCTGCTTCTGGCACGGCAATCTGCCGGATTATCTGCACTACCACGACCATGAATGGGGCCGGCCGGTCACCGATGACCGCAGACTGTTCGAAAAGATCTGCCTCGAAGGCTTTCAGTCGGGTCTGTCCTGGCTGACCATATTGCGCAAGCGCGAGAATTTCCGCGAGGCGTTCGCCGGCTTCGATATCGACAAGATCGCCGCCTTCACCGACGAGGATGTCGAGCGCCTGCTCGGCAATGCCGGCATCATCCGCCACCGCGGCAAGATCGTCTCCACCATCAACAACGCCAAGCGCGCGCGTGAAATGGCGGACGAGGCCGGCTCGCTGGCCGCCTGGTTCTGGAAGTTCGAACCCGGCCCGGACGAACGGCCCGGAATCGTCGATCTCGCCCATCTGCGCGCCAATCCGACCACGGCGGTTTCTGTGCGGATTTCGAAGGAGCTGAAGAAACGCGGCTGGAGCTTTGTCGGCCCGACCACCGTCTACGCCTTCATGCAGGCCATGGGGCTGGTCAACGACCACCTTGAAGGCTGCGTCTGCCGCGAGCAAGTCGAGGCGGAACGGAATGCGTTCAAGCGGCCGAAGTGAGCTCCTTCTTTCCTTCTCCCCTTGTGGGAGAAGGTGGATCGGCGCGCAGCGCCGAGACGGAAGAGGGGTGTTGGACGGAGTGCTGTCGCAGCCAAGCTGGAACACCCTTCATCCGACCGAGCTTCGCTCGGCCACCTTCTCCCACAGGGGGAGAAGGAAAGGGGCGCTCAAAAACTCAAGCGCCGCTGGCGCCGGCCAGGAAAAGTCCGGCGACAATGGCCGCAAGCGTGGCAAAAGCCGGATAGATCACCAGCAGGCTGGTCACCAGCGCATCACGCATGGTCGGTCCCTTGCGCTCGTCCGCCGCGACCTCGAATGGTCCCGCCGTTTGGCCTGCCGGTCTCGGCGCATGGCCGTCGGCCGGCCGCAAACGAGCGGGCAGCTCGCGGGCGCCACTGTCGATGATATCGAATTGCCGTGCCGTGGTCATGGCCCGAACCCCTTGTTTCGGCGCGCTTTATCGGCTGCGATTGTGTCGGCACGATGCCGCGCTTATGGCGGAATTGTTTCGTTTTGGGTCCGGTTTGTTTCAGGAAACGTGCAAACGCTTGCCGCTCCCGGCTGCATCGGTTAGGACACCCGCGCTGTGGAGTTCAGGAGTTTTGCCGATCCACGGAGCGCCACGAAACACCGAGTACCCATGCCATGGCCGACAAATCGGAAAAGACGAAAGCGCGGCTGCCGCGCGGCTTTGCCGACCGCAGCGCCGACGACATCCGCGCCGTCGAAAAGATGATGGCGACGATCCGTGGCGTCTACGAGCTTTACGGCTTCGAGCCCGTCGAGCAGCCGCTGATCGAATACACCGATGCGCTGGGCAAATTCCTGCCTGATCAGGACCGGCCGAACGAAGGCGTGTTCTCGTTCCAGGACGATGACGACCAGTGGCTGTCGCTGCGCTACGACCTGACCGCGCCGACGGCGCGTTTCGTCGCCGAGAATTATGACAGGCTGCCGAAGCCGTATCGCAGCTATCGCTCCGGCTGGGTGTTCCGCAACGAAAAGCCCGGTCCCGGCCGCTTCCGCCAGTTCATGCAGTTCGACGCCGACACGGTCGGCACGCCGGGCGTCGCGGCCGATGCCGAAATGGCGATGATGATGGCCGACGTGATGGAAGCGCTCGGCATCAAGCGCGGCGACTACGTCATCAGGGTCAACAACCGCAAGGTGCTGGACGGCGTGCTGGAGGCGATCGGCCTTGGTGGCGACGAGAACATCGGACGCCGGCTGACCGTGCTGCGGGCGATCGACAAGCTGGATAAATTGGGTGTCGAAGGCGTGCGCCTACTGCTTGGCACCGGACGCAAGGACGAGAGCGGTGATTTCACCAAGGGCGCCGGGCTGGACAACGTTCAAGCTGAGGCCGTTCTTTACGCTACGGCGAAGCCTCAGCTAGGTGATTTAGGGCACCCGGATTCCACGGTGAAAGCCAGCCAGTCCTTCAACGAAGGCGTTGCCGAACTATCAATCATTGAAGACTTGGTAAGGGCAGCTGGATATGGCGAAGACCGCATAATTATGGATCGTTCCGTCGTCCGCGGCCTAGAATACTACACCGGCCCGGTCTACGAGGCCGAGCTTCTGGCTGAAATCCCCAATGAGGATGGCCAGATCGTGCGCTTCGGCTCGGTCGGCGGCGGCGGTCGCTATGACGGTCTCGTCTCGCGCTTTCGTGGCGAGCCAGTGCCGGCGACCGGCTTTTCCATCGGCGTCTCCAGGCTGATGACCGCGCTGAAGAACCTCGGCAAGCTCGACACCTCT
Organism: Mesorhizobium mediterraneum; assembly: GCF_002284565.1. Classification (GTDB taxonomy): domain Bacteria; phylum Pseudomonadota; class Alphaproteobacteria; order Rhizobiales; family Rhizobiaceae; genus Mesorhizobium; species Mesorhizobium mediterraneum. The sequence goes on from NZ_NPKI01000011.1 coordinate 105,376, forward strand.
GATGTCGTCGCTCCGGTCGTCGTGCTCACCATGGACAAGGACACCGAAAGCCTCGGCCGCTACCAGAAGATGGTCGCCGAGCTGCGTGCCGCCGGCATCCGTTCCGAAATGTATCTCGGCGGCGCCGGCATGAAGGCGCAGCTCAAATATGCCGACCGCCGTGGCAGCCCCGTCGCCATCATCCAGGGCGGCGACGAGCGCGCCAAGGGCGAGGTGCAGATCAAGGACCTGATCGAGGGCGCACGCATGTCGGCCGAGATATCAGACAACGCCGAATGGCGCGCAGCGCGGCCAGCGCAGGTGACGGTGGCGGAAAGCGAGCTGGTTGCCGAGGTGAGGAAGATACTGGCGGCGCAGGCCGAGGAGCGGGCGCGTGGCAAGTAGGGCGCCGCTCCCTTCTCCCCTTGTGAGAGAAGGTGGCCGAGCGAAGCTCGGTCGGATGAGGGGTGTTCCAGGGAACGCCGACGCCTCATTTCTTCCAGCACCCCTCATCCGTCTTGGCGCTGCGCGCCAATCCACCTTCTCCCACAGGGGGAGAAGGCAAGGTGGCGTCTCGTGACCTCCCGCTACCCCGCCATCGCATCAGACATCACCAATCTCTTCGCCGCGCGCAACACCCATGCGGTGGAAGTCGCGGTGCTGCAGCCGGCCGACCCGTTCCTTGACATGGCGGGAGAGGATCTGCGCCGCCGCATTTTTCTCACCGAAAGCGAAACCGGCCAGACGCTTTGCCTGCGGCCCGAATTCACCATTCCGGTTTGCCTCGACCACATTGCCAGCCAGGCCGGCACGCCGCGCCGCTACTCCTATCTCGGCGAGGTGTTTCGCCAGCGCCGCGAGGGCGGCAATGAGTTTTTCCAGGCCGGCATCGAGGATCTCGGCGATCGTGATATGCCGCAAGCCGATGCCCGCTCGCTGGCCGATGCACATGCGCTGCTTTCCCTGGTGCTGCCGGGTCAGGTTCTGGCGGTCACGCTCGGCGACCAGACCATATTCGAAGCGGTGCTGGCAGCCCTCGGCCTGCCGCGCGGCTGGCGCATGCGGCTGGCCCGCGCCTTCGGTTCGGCGGCGATGCTGGAGGCAGCGCTTGCCGACCTCGCCAATCCGCCGCGCAACGGCCAGCTCGCCGGCGCGGTCGCTGCCCTCGTGCTCGATGGCAATCTGGAAGGGCTTTCGTCGCACATCGCCGGCGGCATGGAGCAGGCGGGCCTGTCGGCGTCGGCCGGGCGCTCGCCATCCGACATTGCGCGGCGCTTGATCGAGAAGGCCGCGTTACGCAGCGTGCGGCTGTCGAACGAGGCGTTTTCGGCGCTGAAGACTTTTTTGGCGATCGACGTGCCGCTCGACGGCGCAGCAAAAGCGCTCGAAACCTTCGCGGCCGGTTCTGGTCTCTCGCTGGGAGCGGCGCTGGACAGTTTCGCGGCCCGCGCCAAGGCGATCGAAGCGCATGGCCTGCCAGTCAAAAAAATCCGCTACGATGCCGCCTTCGGCCGCCCGCTCGACTACTACACCGGTCTGGTGTTCGAGATCGCGGCGGAAGACGGCGACCGGCCGCTGGCCGGCGGCGGCCGCTATGACCGGCTGCTGACACTGCTCGGCGCGAAAACGCCGATCCCCGGCGTCGGCTTTTCCGTCTGGCTCGACCGCATCGAAGCGTTGCGGGAGCCGGCGCAATGATCACGCTGGCGATCCCGTCGAAAGGTCGGCTGAAGGAGCAGGCGCTGGAGATGCTGGCTCAGGCCGGGCTCGCCGTCAGCCTGCCCGGTGACGAGCGCAAATACCGCGCCCGTATCGAAGGCGAGGAAGCCGTCGAGGTGGCGTTCCTGTCGGCGTCCGAAATCGCAGGCGAGATCGGCCAGGGCTCGGTCGATCTTGGCATCACCGGCGAGGATTTGTTGCGCGAAAGCCTCGCCGACTGGGAGGCGCGCGCCGAAATCGTCGCCCGCCTCGGCTTCGGCAACGCCGATGTCGTGGTGGCGGTGCCCGACATCTGGCTCGATGTCGACACGATGGCCGATCTCGACGACGTCGCCGCCGATTTCCGCCAGCGCCACGGCAGGCGGCTCAGGATCGCCACCAAATACTGGCGGCTGACCCAGCAATTCTTTTCGCAAAAGCACGGCATCCAGGTCTATCGCATCGTCGAAAGCCTGGGCGCCACCGAAGGCGCGCCGGCGGCGGGATTGGCCGATGTCGTCGTCGACATCACCACATCAGGCTCGACGCTGCGCGCCAACCATCTGAAGGTGCTGGCCGACGGCGTCATCCTGCGCTCGCAGGCCTGCCTTGTTTCATCGAGGAAGACGCGTGCGGCTGCGGATGAAGCAGTGTTGCGCGACATCGCCGCGAAGATGGCTTCGGTGGCGTAAATCTCTTCCCCTTGTGGGGAGCTGCGGCAGAGGGGTGGGAAGGATCGTCCTGGGGCAGAGCATATTTGCTCTTGCTTTGTGCCGGCACTTATGCTACCAAACTCCGCATGGTGCTGATTTGCGCCGCCACCCGCCGTCGAGGCGGGTTTTTTGTTTCCGGAGCTATCCTCACCGGACTCCGAACCGACTTGGCGGCGCGACCTGACTTCGAAGCTCCGGCCATACCATCGACGGGATTTCCACCACCCCGGCAGGCTGATAGACTCGGTCGCCTGCGGAGGAGACGGCGATGCCGATCAATCTCGACGAGTTGAAGAATGCCACCAATCTGCGCAGCCGCCGCCCGCGCAATGGCGCCTCGTTTGTCGCGCCGGTAGACGGCAGGGCGCATGTGTCGGGCGAGCGCACCGTGCCGCTGCTGCAGCAGACGATCCCGGCGTTGCTTTCTGACACCGTCAGCAAATACGGCACGCTCGATGCCGCCGTCTTCGTCGAGCAGGACAAGCGCTTCACCTGGAGCGAGCTTTCAGACACGGTGGACGCGCTGGCCGCCGGCTTCCTGGCGCTCGGCCTGGCAAAAGGCGACAGGGTCGGCATCTGGTCACCCAACCGCTGGGAATGGCTGGTGACGCAGTTCGCCACCGCGCGCATCGGCCTTATCCTGGTCAACATCAACCCAGCCTATCGGCTGGTCGAGCTGGACTATGCGCTGAACAAGGTCGGCTGCAAGGCGCTGGTCACATCAGCCGAATTCAAGAGCTCCGACTATCTCGGTATGATCGAGACACTGGCGCCGGAGATCGCGACAGCGACGCCCGGCAAGCTCGACGCGAAGAAATTGCCGGCGCTGAAGATCGTCATCCGCATGGGCGAGGAGAATTCGCCCGGCATGTTCAATTTCGCCGATGTGCTGGCGATGGCCGGGCGCGACGAGCATGACAGCCTCGACCGGATCTCCGAGGGGCTGAAGCCCGGCGACGCCATCAACATCCAGTTCACCTCGGGCACGACAGGCGCGCCCAAGGGCGCGACGCTGACCCACAACAACATCGTCAACAACGGCAATTTCGTCACCTCGGCGATCAGGCTGACCGCCGACGACCGGCTGTGCATCCCGGTGCCGCTCTATCACTGCTTCGGCATGTCGATGGGCACGGTCGGCTGCGTCACCAAGGGCGCCGCCATGGTTTTCCCAGGCGAGGGGTTCGATGCCGGCGCCACACTGAAAGCGGTGGCGGGCGAACGCTGCACCGGTCTTTACGGCGTGCCGACCATGTTTGTCGGCCTGCTCGACCATCCGGATTTCGAGGCGTTCGATCTCACCAGCCTGCGCACTGGTATCATGGCCGGCTCGCCGTGCCCGATCGAGGTGATGAAGAAGGTGGTGTCGATGATGCACATGGCGGAGGTAACCATCGCCTATGGCATGACCGAGACCAGCCCGGTCTCGTTCCAGAGCAGCGTCGACGACCCTCTGGAAAGGCGCGTCTCGACGGTCGGGCGCGTCCACCCCCATGTCGAGGTCAAGGCCATCGATGCCGACGGCGCCACCGTTGCAGTCGGCGCGCCGGGCGAACTCTGCACGCGCGGCTATTCCGTGATGAAGGGCTATTGGGACGACGACGAAAAGACCCGCGAGGCGATCGACGCCGATGGCTGGATGCACACAGGCGACCTCGCCACCATCGATGCCGAGGGCTATTGCAACATCGTCGGCCGGGTCAAGGACATGGTCATCCGCGGCGGCGAGAACGTCTATCCGCGAGAGGTCGAGGAATTCCTCTATCGCCATCCCAAGGTCAGGGAAGTGCAGGTGTTCGGAATTCCCGACCCGAAATATGGCGAGGAGCTTTGCGCCTGGATCGTGCTCAAGCCCGGCCAGATCGCCACCGAGCAGGAGATCAAGGCCTTCTGTACGGACCAGATCGCCCACTACAAGATCCCGCGCCACATCCGCTTCCGCACCGAATTGCCGATGACGGTGACCGGCAAGCCGCAGAAATTTCTCATGCGCAAGGCGATGGTCGAGGAGTTGGGGCTGGTGGCGGCGAAGACGGCGTAAAGGAGCGGGGTGCCGCGTCGCGCCACAAGCGGCCGTTACGCGCCCACGATTCCAAGGCGGGGTTCGGTCACCGCGATCTGGCCAAATCAGCAATAGAATTGCCGTCAGGATGGAGTGTCCAAAATGAAGGTCTTGTTCATTTCGAGTATGGCCATCGTTGCGCCGGATCCAGCCGAGAGCCGCAAGCTCTTCATCGACGTGCTGGGCTTGCCGCTCAAGCGCCACGAGGGCGATGAGTACTACTTCAGCGAGAGCGTCGGCGGCAGCAAGCATTTTGGCGTATGGCCGCTCTCGCAGGCTGCCGAAGCGTGCTTTGGCACACGCGAGTGGCCGGCGGATCGGCCGTTACCGCAAGCCTGTATCGAGTTCGAAGTCGAGGACTTGGACGGCGTCGCTGCCGCCGCGCAGGAGCTTCAGGAAAAAGGGTATGACCTGCTCCATGGCGTACGCACCGAACCTTGGGGCCAGACCGTCGCCCGACTCCAAACAATTGAAGGAGCGATCGTCGGCATCTCCTATGCACCCTGGATGCATGAGGTTTAGCCGGGCCTGCAGGAGCCCTCAACAACCCAAATGTAATGGGGAGTTGAGCAATATGTTGCCCGTTCTCATACGAGCACCCTCGATGCGCAATGCGATGGTCGAAGAGCTCGGACTGGCGACGGCGACGACTGCTTGCTACCGGCTGCCGGAGCGCGCCCTCGCAACCTACTTCAGAATCGCAGCGAGTTCGATCAAGTCATTTGCCATGTATTCCCAACCATCGAGCGGCTCGATGGCGGCAGCCTTCGACGGGTCGTGCGCATTTGAGCGGACGACATACGCCGTCTTCAATCCGCATCGACGCGCGGCATCCAGGTCGTAGTCGTGGGCGGCAACCAGCATCGCCCTGTCCGGCTCCACGCCCAGCAGCTCACAGGCACGAAGATACACCTGTGGCATCGGCTTATAGGCCTCGGAGATATCAGCGCCGAGGATCGTATCCCATGGCAGCCTGGCATGTTTTGCCATGTCCACCAGAAGTCGGGTGTTCCCATCGGACAGCGGTGCGACGATGAAGCGTTCCTTCAATCTGGAGAGGCCCTCCACCGAATCCGGCCACGGCTTGAGGCGGTGCCAGGCCAGATTGAGGTCTTCCAGTTCGGCGCTCGGAAAAGCCGATGGCGTCAGCCCGAACCCCTTCAGGCACGCTTCCAGGTTCTCCATATTGAGCAGATCGAGCGGGACAAAGGGCCGCTGACCACACCGGACGGCTTCAACCGATGGGTCATAGCGTCCAACCCAAGCATCGGCAAAAGCACCGGCATCGATATGCAGGGCGTCATGGCGCTTAAGAAACGAACTCGCCTCCGCCGCTATGCTGCCGCGCCAATCGACAACGGTTCCCAAGACGTCGAAGAACAATACCTCAACTTTCGTCACTTTTAGCTCTCCATGCTCGTCGGTCTGGTGGTCCGTCAGTCGCGGTAAGAGGGATCGAACTTGTTGCCGCTTGAGATAGTCGAAATGCGTGAAAGCCTGATCGTTGTAAAGCAGCCAGCCGTCCGCTGTTTTCAGCGCCAGATCGTCGGACATGACCCAGATCGTCGGACATGACCCAGATCGCCGGACATGACATTGAGCGGTTGCCCGTCGGTCGGCCTCCCAGTACTGACTCGATCTATCGGCCGCTGCGAATACCTTGAGTGCGTCGGAAACATCGGCGGCGACGGCGAGGCCCTCGCTACCCTTGCTTTCGATTTCCGCTGTCAACTGGCTGAGCGCGTTTGTGGCGGGCGAGCAGAGGCGCCGGTGACCACCGCTGTCATTCCGCTTTCAATCCGACGGCGCCAGGTCGGTGTTGGCAAAGTCTAAACCGCCGGTCCTTCGAGCCCGCTTCTCTCGTGCGATTTCCACAGGAACCAGCCGAGGACGGTGCCGAAGAAGAATGTGTGGGCAACGAACTGCAGGACCGGGCTTGCTTCCAGGAACCACGGGAATGCGATCGGCGCGATCACATAGAAATTGACGAGCCACAAGGCGAGGCCAAAGACGCTGCCGAGACCAATGAAGGCGGCGGATCCTCGCAGCATTGAGGCAATCTCCCCGAACACGATACCGTAGATGATGGCCAGGATCAGATGCACGATCACGCCGGCAATGCTGGCCGTCAGGAGCGAATAGCCGGGATCGAGAGCTTCCGGTCCAAGCGCGATGGCGCCGATCATGCGCAGGGGCATGAAAAACGCTTCCGCCCCCATCATGAACGCACTCGCCGTCATCTCGAACGCCGCAAAGACGAGGCCGGCGACAATGCCCGCAACGGCCCCCTGCTGGAGTCCCCATCGGATGTCGCGCGGCGTCACTGGTGTGTGGATGTAATCACGGTAAGCCATGATACTGCTCCCTTCTGGAACGCAGACTCCTCCGGAAAACCAATGCGGGATGCGCGTCGGCGGTTCCGGCCGTTCGGCGCAATTCACGGGGATTTGATTGAAGTTGGGGTTTTCTCAGGCCGAACGGGTGCAGCGATGGGCCAGCAGACTTTCCGCCAGATAATACAGTGCGTCTCGCCTCAGGCCGCCAGCACCGCCGCATCCAGCCCGCGAACAATCTTCGCCAGCTCCACACACTCGTCGTGGCGTACCTTGTTGCGCCGCCAGGCGAGGCAGATCGTGCGCTGCGGCATTGGCTCCTGGAAAGGCACGATCTTCAAATCGGGGATAGTGCTGGCCGGTCCTGCCGCCATTTCCGGGATGAGCGTGACGCCGAGCCCGTGCGCCACCATCTGCAGCAATGTCGTCAGGCTGGTCGCGCCATAGCTTGCCATTGCCACCGGCCGCACGCTGCCGCAGACGGCAAGCGCCTGTTCGCGCAGGCAATGGCCTTCCTCCAGCAGCATCAGCCTTTCCAGCGCCGGGCTTTCCGGCGGAACCGGCGGCGAGGCGAAGGCGGGATCGCCGGCCGGCACGGCAAGGAAGAACCGGTCGGAGAAAAGCGCCTCGGTGATCAGCCCGGGCTGATCGAGGGGAAGGGCCGCGATGAAGGCGTCGAGCTTTCCCAAAGCGGTGTCCTCGACCAGCGATGCGGTCACCGCTTCGCGCAATTCGAGCTGCAAGGCCGGAAAATGCCGTCTCAGCTCCGGCAGCACATGCGGCAGGAGATAGGGCGCCACCGTCGGGATTATGCCGAGCCGGAAGCGTCCTTCCATGGCGGGACGCCCGCGCCGGGCCGTGGTCTCGATCTCGCGGATATCGGCAAGAATACGCTCGATGCGCGGCAGCATGGCCTGCGCCTCGTCGGTCATCCGAACCGATTTGCCGCCGCGCTCGAACAGCCGGCAGTTGAGCCGCAGCTCCATCTCGGCGATCTGCGAAGACAGCGCCGGCTGGCTGACGCCGGCGAGCTTCGCGGCGCGGCCGAAATGCAGCGTCTGCGCCAGCGCCTCGAAATATTGCATCTGCCGGACAGTGAGACCAATCATAAGGAAAACCTATCGCGACAAACAGGAAAGGCAATTTGTTTTTATCGGCAATGCGGCCTAGTCTGGAACCATTCCAGAATGGCGTGGCTCAAGGCCCGTCCGGAAAATCAACAAATCCCGGAAATCAACAAATCGGAGAGAACGATGGACGCAAAGACCGATGACAAGAGCGCGGGAAAATGCCCGGTCGCGCATGGATCGGCCGGCAGGACCAACCGTGACTGGTGGCCAAACCAGCTTGACCTTGCCGTTCTCCACCAGCAGTCGAGCCTCTCGGATCCGATGGGCGAGAACTTCGACTACGCCGAGGAATTCAAGAGCCTCGATCTCGATGCGGTGATCAAGGACCTGCACCAGGTGATGACCGATTCGCAAGATTGGTGGCCGGCCGATTTCGGCCATTACGGCCCGCTCTTCATCCGCATGGCCTGGCACAGCGCCGGCACCTATCGCATAGGCGATGGCCGTGGCGGCGCCGGCGCCGGCCAGCAGCGTTTCGCGCCGCTCAACAGCTGGCCGGACAACGCCAATCTCGACAAGGCACGCCGGCTGCTGTGGCCGATCAAGCAGAAATACGGCAGGAAGATCTCCTGGGCCGATCTGTTGATCCTCACCGGCAACGTCGCGCTGGAATCGATGGGCTTCAAGACGTTCGGCTTCGCCGGCGGGCGCGCCGATGTCTGGGAGCCCGAGCAGGACGTGGACTGGGGGTCGGAAACCAAGTGGCTCGGCGACGAGCGTTATTCCGGCGACCGCGAACTTCGGGGCCATCTCGGCGCCGTGCAGATGGGGCTGATCTACGTCAACCCGGAAGGGCCGAATGGCACGCCCGATCCGTTGGCCTCGGCACGCGACATCCGTGAAACCTTCGCACGCATGGCTATGAACGACGAGGAAACCGTGGCGCTCATCGCCGGCGGTCACACCTTCGGCAAGACCCACGGCGCCGGCGATGCATCGCTGGTGGGGCCGGAGCCGGAAGGCGCCGGCATCGAGGCGCAGGGCCTCGGCTGGTCGAGCAAGCACGCCACCGGCATTGCCGGCGACGCCATCACCTCGGGCCTCGAAGTGACCTGGACCACGACGCCGACCAAATGGAGCAACAACTTCTTCGATAATCTGTTCAACTACGAATGGGAACTGACCAAGAGCCCGGCTGGCGCCCATCAATGGACGCCGAAGGGCGGCGCCGGTACAGGCTCGGTGCCGGACGCGCACGATCCGTCGAAGCGCCGCGCGCCGGCGATGCTGACCACCGACCTCGCGCTGCGGGTCGACCCGGCCTATGAGAAGATCTCGCGGCGTTTCCACGAGAATCCGGATCAGTTCGCCGATGCCTTCGCCCGCGCCTGGTTCAAGCTGACCCATCGCGACATGGGGCCGGTTGTCCGCTATCTCGGCCCGCTCGTGCCGAAGGAAGAGCTGATCTGGCAGGACCCTATCCCGGCCGTCGATCACGAACTGATCAGCGAGCAGGACATCGCCTCGCTGAAGGCGAAGATACTGACCTCTGGCCTGTCCGTTTCCGAACTGGTCTCGACCGCCTGGGCCTCGGCCTCGACGTTCCGCGGTTCCGACAAGCGCGGCGGCGCCAACGGCGCACGCATCCGTCTGGCGCCGCAGAAGGACTGGGAAGTCAATCAGCCGACCGAACTGTCGAAGGTGCTTGCGCAGCTCCAAGGCGTCCAGAGCGAGTTCAACGCCGGGCAGACGGGCGACAAGAAGGTCTCGCTTGCCGACATGATCGTTCTCGGCGGCGTCGCCGCGATCGAGAAGGCCGCCAAGGACGGTGGCCATGACGTGGAGGTGCCTTTCACGCCAGGCCGCATGGACGCCTCGCAAGAGCTGACGGACGTCCAGTCCTTTGCCGCGATCGAGCCAAAAGTCGATGGCTTCCGCAATTATGTCAGGGGCAAGCAGCCGATGTCGGTCGAAGCGATGCTGGTCGATCGGGCGCAGCTGCTGACCTTGACGGCGCCCGAGATGACGGTGCTCGTCGGCGGGTTGCGGGTGCTCGGCGCCAACACCGGCAAGTCGAAGCACGGGGTGTTCACCGACAGGCCGGGCACGTTGACCAACGATTTCTTCGTCAACCTGCTCAGCATGAACACGGTCTGGGATCCGGCCGCCGGCTCCGATGAAGTCTACGAAGCGCGCGACCGCAAGACCAAGGCGGTCAAGTGGACCGGCACCCGCGCAGATCTGATCTTCGGCTCGCACGCGCAGTTGCGTGCGCTTGCCGAGGTCTACGGGTCGGCGGACGCCGGGCAGAAGTTCGTTAGGGATTTCGTCGCGGCCTGGACCAAGGTGATGAACGCCGACCGCTTCGATCTTGCCCGGGGCTGAGGCGGCAAGTGATTCTCTAATTTAACAAAAAGGCGCGGGCCTTGACCCGCGCCTTTTTGTATTGAAGCCTTCGAAAATCAGTCTTTCTCGAAGATGCGGGTCTTGGCGACCACGCCGGCGATGGCGCCGCCGATCAGCGGTGCGACAATGAACAGCCAGAGCTGGCCAATCGCGACACTTCCTGAAAACAGCGCCGGGCCGATCGAGCGGGCCGGATTGAGCGACGTGCCGGTCACCGGGATGATGGCGAAGTGCAGCCCCGCCAGCGTCAGGCCGATGACAAGGCCGGCAAAGGCTGTCGTGTGGCTGCCGCTGGTGACGCCGAGGATCACCGTCACGAAGGTGAAGGTTCCGATCAGCTCCCACAGGAACGCCGAGCTGACGCCCCATTTCGTCGCATCCCAGCCATTGGCGCCGAAGCCGCCGGTGTGTCCGCCGACCTGTCCGGAGACGATGATCCACAGCGCCAGCGACGCGATGATGGCGCCGATGATCTGCGCAATCCAATAGGGGATGACGTCCTTGGCCTGCATTCGGCCGGCAAGGAACACGCCGAGCGTCACCGCCGGGTTGAGATGCGCGCCCGAGATCGGGCCGATCGCATAGGCAGCCGCAATCAAGCCGATGCCGAATGCAAGACCGATGCCTTCCTGGCCGAGCGGCAGCGCGCCGCCGAAGCCGCCCGTCACCACCGAAGCCGTGCCGATGAACACCAGTAGAAATGTTCCTAGAACTTCCGCCAGATAAGTCTTCATTGCCCTCTCCTCGTAATTTTCCCGCCGATCCGCTTGCAGTTCTTGGCGAATCACGCAGCGAAAGAGTATCGCAACTTCAAAAGTTTGGAAGCACAAGCATTGCGCCGACTACAGCGCCGCGCGTCCATTGGGACGCGCAAAGGACGCTGTAGCACTTTGATTTTGCGCATGATCCCTTACCGAAAAATCGATTCCGATTTTCGGGGTCGTGCGCTAGAGCTGTGGGTGCCGACATATCTGCGCTCGATCTGGTGTCCGAGGCTCTCCCCGCTTGTGTGCGCCAGTCGCGCGCTTTAGAGCAGGGCGGAAGTAATTTGCTGAATAACGGAATAAGAAGATGCGACTGGGCGGACGGCTGGCGGCGGCCATCGAAGTGCTGGAGGATATCGGCCGGCGGCACCGACCGGTCGCCGATGCGCTGAAGGACTGGGGCCTGTCGCATCGCTTCGCCGGCGGCGGCGATCGCGCTGCGATCGGCAACATCGTCTATGACGCGCTGCGCCGGAAGCGCTCGGCCGGCTTTTTGCTGGGCGAGGACACGCCGCGCGCCATCGGCTTCGGCGCGCTGCTGCTCGAATGGAACCAGACCGCGCAGTCGCTGAACGAAGCGCTCGACGGCGACAAATTCGCGCCGCCGCTGCTCAGCGCCGACGAGCTGAAGGCGGTCGCCGATAGTAGGCTTGCCGATGCGCCGCCCGCGGTGCGCGCCGACATTCCGGACTGGTGCGAACCGCTTTTCGAACGGGCCTTCGGCGCCAGCTGGGTCGATGAAGGCGCTGCACTTGCGACGCGTCCGCCGCTCGACCTCAGGGTCAACACACTGCGGGCCGATCGCAGCAAGGTGCTCGCCGAACTGACCGGGACCGATGCCAAGCCTGCACGGATCGCGCCGCACGGCATCCGCATCCCGCCGATTGCGGGCGACGGCAGGCATCCGAACGTGCAGGCGGAACCGGCCTTCCAGAAAGGCTGGTTCGAGGTTCAGGACGAAGGCTCGCAGATCGCCGCCACGCTGGCTGGCGCGGAGGCTGGGATGCAGGTCCTCGACTTTTGCGCCGGCGCCGGCGGCAAGACGCTGGCACTGTCGGCGGCGATGGACAATCGTGGCCAGGTGTTTGCCCATGATGCCGAAAAGGCGCGGCTGGCGCCGATCTTCGACCGCATCCGCCGCTCGGAAAACCGCAACGTGCAAATCGTCACCAAGCCGACGGAGCTCAGCACCCTCTCGGGCCACATGGATATCGTCCTGGTCGACGCACCGTGCACCGGCAGCGGCACCTGGCGGCGCCGGCCCGATGCCAAATGGCGGCTGACGCAGAGACAGCTCGATGCACGCAAAGGCGAGCAATCGGCGATCCTCGACGCGGCCAACGCCTTCGTCAAACCGGGCGGGCTGCTGGTCTATATCACCTGCTCGGTGTTCGACGAGGAGAATGGAGAACAGGTCGTAGCCTTCCAGGATCGCAACAGCGACTTTATTCCAGTCGATCACCGCCAGCTCTGGGACAGCCGCTTTCCGGGCCACGAGGCGGCCGCGCGTATCGGGGCCGCAGGCGGCATTTCGCTGTCGCCGGCGCTGAGCGGTACCGATGGGTTTTATTTCTGCGCGCTGCGCAAGGGCGGCTGAACCTTGCCAGCGGACTTGATTGTTGCAGTGCAGCAATAGCGATTGCCTGCCGCTCATGCCTCTGCAATAAGCTTTTCAGACAGGAGCGCGACAAGCCATGGCTGCAAAGATCGTACCCGCCCCCGACTATGAGGATCGCGTCAGGACGTCCTTCGCGCGGCAGAACGCCATGATGACCATCGGCGCCGAGCTGACGCTGGTGACGCCCGGCATCATCGAGATCGAGATGCCCTATTCGACGGCGCTGACCCAGCAGCATGGCTTCCTCCATGCCGGCGTCATTTCGACGGCGCTGGACTCGGCCTGCGGCTATGCGGCATTCTCGCTGATGCCGGAGAACTCCGGCGTGCTGACCATCGAGTTCAAGGTCAACCTGCTGGCGCCGGGCCGGGGCGAGCGCTTCCTGTTCCGCGGCTCGGTGACAAAGCCCGGCCGCACCATCATCGTCGCCGACGGCCAGGCCTATGCCTTCGCTGTCGACGGCGAGGCCAAGCTGATCGCCACTATGACCGGAACGATGATGACGGTGGTCGGTCGCGATGGCATCGAAGGCTGATCCGATGCGCAAGGCTGTCAGGATTGCGGGTAGGGACGTCCTCTTCGTGATGGCGGCGCAGGCCGAATACGGTCCGCATCTGCAGCGGCTTTTCACGCCTGTCATGACAGGAGTGGGGCCGGTCGAGGCCGGCGTCAGGCTGGGTGCCGAACTGTCATGGCTGAAGTCTGAAAAGGCGCTGCCGGACCTCGTCGTGTCGCTCGGTTCGGCGGGCAGCCGGACGCTGGAGCAGGCGGAAATCTATCAGGCCGTTTCGGTCGCCTACCGCGACATCGACGCCTCGCCATTGGGTTTCGAGAAGGGCGCGACGCCGTTTCTCGACCTGCCGGTGACCGTGCCGCTGCCGTTCAGGATTCCTGATATAAGACAGGCGACGCTGTCGACCGGCGCGGCGATCATTTCCGGCAGCGCCTACGATGCGATTGCGCAGGACATGGTCGACATGGAGACCTTCGCCTGCCTGCGTGCCTGCCAACTGTTCGGCGTGCCACTCGTCGGCCTGCGCGGCATTTCCGACGGGGCGGCCGATCTCAGGCATGTCGGCGACTGGAAGGAGTATCTCCACGTCATCGACGAGAAGCTGGCGGATGCGGTCATGCGGCTCGAACAGGCGATCGGGTCCGGCGCGCTGGAATTCGGACCATCGCATGAGGACGCGAAATCGGATTGAGAGCCGCCTCTCAGCCCATTGCGCCGACTCGTTTCTTTCTCTAAACGCTCGCCATGAAGATAGCCAATCATCCCGACACCGTCCTGATTGTCGATTTCGGCAGCCAGTTTACGCAGCTCATCGCCAGGCGCATCCGCGAGGCCGGCGTGTTTTCCGAGATCGTGCCGTTCCAGTCGGCCGAAGCGGCGTTCAAGCGCATCAAGCCGAAGGCGGTGATCCTGTCCGGCGGCCCGGCCTCGACCGGCGACATCGGCAGCCCGCGCGCGCCGCAGATCGTCTTCGATGCCGGTGTGCCGGTGCTCGGCATCTGCTATGGCCAGATGGCCATGTGCGTGCAGATGGGCGGCGTCGCCGAAAGCTCCGACCATCGCGAATTCGGTCGCGCCTTCGTCGAGATCCAGAAGGACAGCCCGCTGTTCGAGGGCCTGTGGGCGCCCGGCCAGCGCCATCAGGTGTGGATGAGCCACGGCGACCGCGTCATCTCCTTGCCCAAGGGCTTCGAGGTGTTCGGAAAATCGGAAGGCTCGCCCTTCGCCATCTTCGGCAATATCGAGCGCAAGATGTACGGCATCATGTTCCACCCCGAAGTGGTGCACACGCCGGACGGCGCCCGGCTGCTCCAAAACTTCGTCCACAAGATCGCCGGCATCGAAGGCGACTGGACCATGCGCGCCTACCGCGAGCACGCGGTCGAGACGATCCGTAAGCAGGTCGGCAAGGGCAAGGTCATCTGCGCGCTTTCGGGCGGCGTCGATTCCTCGGTCGCAGCACTCCTGATCCACGAGGCGGTCGGCGATCAGCTTACCTGTATCCTCGTCGACCACGGGCTGATGCGCAAGGACGAGGCTGCTGGCGTGGTGGAGATGTTTCGCCAGCACTACAATCTGCCGCTCATCCTTGTCGACGCTTCGGACCGTTTTATCGGCGCGCTCGAAGGCGAGTCGGACCCGGAAAAGAAGCGCAAGACCATCGGCCGGCTGTTCATCGAGGTGTTCGAGGAAGAGGCCGAGAAACTCGGCGGCGCCGATTTCCTGGCGCAGGGCACGCTCTATCCCGATGTCATCGAAAGCGTCTCCTTCACCGGCGGCCCCTCGGTGACGATCAAGTCGCACCACAATGTCGGCGGCCTGCCCGAGCGCATGAACATGCAGCTCGTCGAGCCGCTGCGCGAACTGTTCAAGGACGAGGTGAGGGCGCTCGGCAAGGAGCTCGGCCTGCCCGAAAGCTTCATCGGCCGGCATCCGTTTCCAGGTCCCGGTCTCGCCATCCGCTGCCCGGGCGGCATCTCTCGCGAAAAGCTGGAGATACTGCGCGAGGCCGACGCCATCTATCTCGACGAGATCCGCAAGGCCGGCCTCTACGACGCCATCTGGCAGGCTTTCGTTGTGCTGCTGCCGGTGCAGACAGTCGGCGTGATGGGCGATGGCCGCACCTATGAATTCGTCTGCGCGCTGCGCGCCGTCACCTCGGTCGACGGCATGACCGCGGATTTCTACCACTACGACATGGCGTTCCTGGGCGCCGCCGCCACCCGCATCATCAACGAGGTGCGCGGCATCAACCGCGTCGTCTACGACGTGACCAGCAAGCCGCCCGGCACAATCGAGTGGGAGTGAGGGATAAAAACGGCGGCAATAGCGTAGTTTCGGCGGTGCTTTTCGCCTCCGCTTAATTGCCGCTCCCATCCGTCTTTCACTTCCATTGAATTCGCCTACTCCATTTCTTTCCTACAGGATCGATCTGCGCCCGCTTCAGGATGGTGTAAAGCCGCTTCCATTGGCGGGAGTGCTCTGGCGTAGAATAGCGTGCACAAAGGCGGGTCTGCTTCGAGCCCCGTTGTTGTCGTCGGTCAGGAGTGTGCACGGCGATCCCGAAACCGGCCGTTCCGCATGCGGCCTGAGAAGCGGTACACTCACGTTTTCAGCTTGGACTTTGCAGCCATTCCCGCTTGCACCGTTGCACGTCGGTTTGCGACAGAAGCCGACGTTCCCGCATTTACCCCCATTCTTCCCCTAAACGAGCAAGACCCGGCAAGCGTCGCCGCGATCTACTGCGCGTCAGTCGCGCGATATGGACAGCCCCGCTAAAAGTGGGGCGTAGGCGGCGAGTCTGCGGGATACGAACTCGGTGAAGAGCCGCACGCGCTTCGTCTTGCGTGTCTCCCCCTGAGTGAGAACCCAGATCGGTCCATACAGGTGTAGGTTGGTACCTGGCACCCTCTCCAATAAGGGATCGGCATCTCCGACGAAACACGGGAGCGTCGTGATGCCTATACCTTGCCGGACCGCCGCGATCTGCGCTTCGAAATCCATAGTCCGGAACGGAGTCCCAGTCGTGCGAAGTTCTCCCTGGCGGGTCCAGTCCGGTACTCCATGACCACTTATGGCGATCCACCTGGGATCCGGCCCGCCCGCCTGCCACTCGGCCAGTCGATCGCCGGACATGTAGAAGCCGCCGTACAGCTCCGGTCCCTTCAGACCGTGAAGATTGAGCGGCAAGGCTTCGCGGTCATAGACGACACGGATCGCCACGTCGGCCTCTCGGTTGGTCAGATTTGCCAGCTCGCCGGACGACAGGATTTCCATCTCGATGTCCGGATGCAGGCGTACGAAATCCGCGAAGTTCGGCATTAGCAGGTGTGCTGCGAGGGGCGCCGGCAGCGTCACCCGCAGAAGCCCGCGCACGCTTTGATCGCGCCCCAAGACGCGCGTTTCCAGCTGGTGCGACGACGCTTGCATCTGGTCCGCGAACTCGAGGACCTCCTCGCCCGCAGCTGTTAAGCGGTAGCCCGAAGGCAGCTTTTCGAACATCTGCGCCCCGAGGCGGTCCTCGAGCTGGGCGATGCGTCGCAGCACGGTCGCGTGGTTCACTCCGAGACGTTTGGCGGCGGCCCGCACTGAGCCTCCTTGCGCGGCGGCGAGAAAGTAGCGAACGTCATCCCAGTCGATCATGGTGCATTCCCGCGCCGCGCAGTGAGGCTTCCGAAGCTCACTCTAACATACAGAGTCGGATTTTGCGCGAACATCGCGGCGTCTGGTTATCGGTATGGATCGTTTTCGCACCACCGATGTGTGCGATTGCTCACTGCCTGGCTGACTTCGGCAGGGCCATGTTGAGCCTCTCGGAAAGACCTCCCGTACAGCCAAAGTCCCGAGATGGCGAAACGAAGGATACACGATATGACCAGATTGAATGGAAAGACCGCCGTCATCACCGGAGGCGCCACCGGCATCGGCCTCGCCGCTGCAAAGCGCTTCATCGAGGAGGGCGCTTTCGTCTTCATCTTCGGCCGTCGGCAGGATGCGCTCGACGCCGCCCTCGTCGAGCTCGGGTCCAATGCCCGCGCGGTGCAGGGCTCGGTCTCCGATGAGGCCGATCTCGACAAGCTTTACGCGGCGGTGAAGACCGAGCGTGGAACCCTCGACATCGTCTTTGCGAACGCCGGGGTAGGAAGCCAGCTTAAGCTCGGCGAGATCACCGCCGAGCACATCGACGAAACCTTCGACGTCAATGTGAAGGGTACGATCTTCACCATCCAGAAGGCGCTGCCGCTGATGGGCGAAGGCGGCTCGATCATCCTGACCGGATCGAGCGCAGGCACCACGGGCGCCCCGGCATTCACTGCCTACAGCGCGAGCAAGGCGGCAGTGCGCAACCTCGCGCGGACCTGGGCGGAGGATCTGAAGGGCACCGGCATCCGCGTAAACGTGCTGTCGCCCGGGGCGATAGCGACCGAACTCGCGACCGAAGCGTTGGGCGAGGAGGGCCTGAAGGCCTACGGCTCGATGACTGCATTCCAGCGCATGGGCAATCCGACGGAGCTCGGGGCGGCTGCTGCCTTCCTCGCCTCATCGGACAGCAGCTTCATGACCGCCAGCGAGGTAGCCGTTGACGGCGGCCTAGCGCAACTCTGACGCGCTACACCTGGACGGGTTCCGTTCGATACTCGGAGCCCGACCGGCGTGGGAAAATAAAGGAGAATAAATATGAGCTACGCAATTGTCGGCTTCGGCAATATCGGCAAGGCCCTAGCCAAGGCATTTGCCCGCAAGGGCATCGAAGTATCCGTCGCAACCACGCGCGACCCGGAAAGCTTTGCATCCGATGCGGCCGCGATCGGGCCTACGATCGTTCCCAAAAAGCTGGCGGAAGCGGTCAAGGCAGACATCATCTTTTTGGCCGTGCGTTTCGACTCGCACCCGGACGTCGCGAAGGCACTTCCCACCTGGCAGGGGAAGACCATCGTCGATGTGACCAATGCCTATGGCGTGCCCCCTGAGCAACTGGGCGGACAGCCTTCTTCCAAGTTCATTGCGCAGGCGTTCTCTGGTGGAAGACTGGTCAAGGGCTTCAACCATTTGGTCGCCGCGGTCCTTGACCAGGATCCGGCCGTAAAGGGTGGCAGGAGAGTCATATTCCTCGCGAGCGATGATGAAGGCGCTGCAGTGCAGATTGGTACGCTCGCGGAAAATCTCGGCTTCGCGCCGATCAAGCTAGGCGGGCTTTCGGAAGGCGGACTGCTCGTGCAGGCGCGCGGAAACAGCTGGGGCCGGCTGATCTTCAAGGACCTGGTCAAGTTCGACTGATGAACATGACGTCCCCACCGGCAGGGACACGATGCACGCATCGGATCGTGCTCGATCCGATGCGTGCGGCCGAGGTGACGCCTGGAAGCAAAGGATGAAGTGCTCCGCCTCTCGTCAGCAGTATGATGGATACTCAGTTTTGACGGTCGAGCGCAGCAGAAGCCGATCCGGTCGACGGGTTCGCCAGAATGGCGCCCGTAATGATGCGAAAGAGATGATCGGCCCGCGGCGCGAATGAGGGTTGGTCGACCGCCCAGCCGAGAGCCGTCATCAGGGCGAACAGGTCATCCCCATTCATGTCGGGCCGCGCCGCGCCTTCGGCTTGTGCACGGAGCAGCAGTCGCGCGCTCGCCGAGTGCACCGCAGCGCATGAAGCATAAAGAGCGGAGTCCGGGTTCGTGTGGGCGGCGGCCATCATGGCGACGACGCCCCTATAGCTTTGGGCGAACACCAACCATTCCTGGAACCAGGAGATGAGCGCTTCGTCAGGTGAGTTCGACGTTTCGAGTTCATCTGCCCTCTGAGTCAGTGCGTCCAGATTCGTACACAGCAACGCTTCGAACAAGGCTTCTCGCGTCGGGAAATGACGCAGCAGCGTGGCCAACCCGACGTCGGCCCGGCGGGCGATATCGCGCATGGACGCATTGATACCGTGCTCGGTGACGACGTCACGCGCGACCGCGAGGATATGGTTGTAATTTTTTTTTGCGTCGGCTCGCATGAGATGCCTTGATAACCGGATCGGTGATCCGTATATGTGGATCGGTGATCCGATTGTTAAGCGGATCGGTGAACCACTAAATAGAGTGCGTCTGCACAAATGGCAACAAAGGCGCTGCCCGCCCCGCGAGGAAAATGAACATGAGCACTATCAGCATCATCGGCTAAGGCGGTATGGCCGCAGCGATCGGCGGCCTTGCCGCCAAAGCCGGACACAGCGTCGAGGTGATGAGTCGCGACGCCGCCAAGGCGCGGGCGCTGGCCGAGCAGGTTGGAGCCGGCGCGACGACCGGAACGTTTGGCGCCGCTCCGGTCGGGGACATCGTCATCCTGGCGGTGCCTTTTTCGGCCGTTCTCGACGTGGTGAAGCAGTACGGCGAGAAGCTGGCAGGCAAGCTCCTCGTCGACATCACCAACCCCATCAAATCCGACTTCAGGGTTTTCTTGACTCCTGAAGACAGTTTCGGCGCGCAGGAGATCGCCAAGGTTGATCCTGCCAATGCCACTATCGTCAAGGCGTTCAACACCCAGAACGCCCAGGTCCTGGCTGCCGGTCCAATCGGGGGCCATCCATTGGACGTGTTCATCGCCGGGGACGACTCTCAGGCGAAGGCGCGCGTCTCGGCGTTCATCGACAGCCTCGGACTACGTCCGATGGATACCGGGCGGCTGATTATGGCGCGGACGTTAGA
This sequence comes from Mesorhizobium mediterraneum, assembly GCF_002284565.1. GTDB lineage: Bacteria > Pseudomonadota > Alphaproteobacteria > Rhizobiales > Rhizobiaceae > Mesorhizobium > Mesorhizobium mediterraneum. The sequence continues at coordinate 125,222 of NZ_NPKI01000011.1, forward strand.
GCACGCCTGCATGCTGTGGCTGGGCCTCATGACCCACTCCATCAAACACACCAACTTCTCAATCCGCGTCAGCCTCCTCGGCTGAGCCCATGGCACCACGTCTCGCATCACATTACCCAAGGAGCAGCAGTATGCGCGTTTTAGTTACTGGCGGGACCGGCCATATCGGTTCGTATATCATCCCCGAGCTCATCGCGGCCGGACATGAGGTCATTGGCCTGGCCCGGTCGGACACATCCGCGACTGCGGTGTCGGCGCTCGGCGCCAAGGCACGTCGCGGGGATATCACCGACCTCGACGGGCTCAAGGCCGCGGCGGCGGAGTCCGACGGCGTCATCCACGTCGCGCACCGGCAAGACCTGCTGCCCTCTGGCGGGATCGACGCCGTGGCCGCCGCGGAACTCCAAATCATGCTCGCCTACGGCGAGGCGCTGGCGGGGACCGGAAAGCCGCTCGTCGTCTCGGGGAGCATCGGCTCGCCGGGGTGGGAAAACCTGGGCCGGCCAGCCACCGAGGAAGATCCGGCTCTTCCCGGCGGCGATGCATACAAGGGCACCCTGCGGGTTCGTAACGCCGTGGAACTCGCCGTGATCGGCTTAGCGGGACGGGGCGTGCGGTCTTCGGTCGTCCGAATTCCTCCCATCGCGCACAGCACGACCGATGCCGGCTTCCTCCAGCTGCTGATCGGTCTCGCGAAGGAGAAGGGCGTTATCGGTTACCCTGGAGACGGCGCGAACCTCTGGCCGGCTGTGCATGCCCGCGACTTGGCCTCCCTGTTCCGCCTGGCGCTGGAGAAGGGGCCGGCTGGCAAATATTGGCACGGGATTGAGCGCGACGGCATCCGGTTCCGCGAGATCGCTGAGGCCATTGGCAGCCGTATGGGCGTACCCGCCGTGCCCATCCCTGCGGACGTACTGATGTTGCCTGGCTTCTTCGGCTTTCTCGCGAATTTGGTCACGCTGAACCTTCCGGCGTCCAACGCCATCACCCGCCAGACTCTCGGCTGGGATCCAGTTCAGCCGGGCCTGATCGAGGACCTCGACAACGGCCATTACTTCCCGGCGGGCCGTATCGCGATCCCGTAATTCGTCAAACCAATAAACGGGATCCCCCGTCTAGAGACCACCAGCAATAACCCCATCTCAATAGGAGACTGCACATGAGCATTATCAGCATCATTGGCTCTGGAACTATGGCCACGGCGATTGCCGGCCGTGTCGCCAAGGCTGGACACACTGTCGAGGTGGTCGGCCGCGACCCCGCCAAGGCGCGGGCGCTCGCCGACCAACTTGGAGCCGGAGCGACCACTGGGACATACGGAGCCGCCCCCGCGGGCGACATCGTCATCCTCGCCGTGCCGTACAGCGGTGCAGCGGCGGCGGTGGCCGACTTTGGGAAAGCGCTCGATGGCAAGGTGATCGTCGACATCGCCAACCCGGTTGCCCCCGACCTCTCGGGCCTCGTCACGCCCCACGGCAGCTCTGGCGCGCAGGAGACCGCAAAGGGCCTCCCCGCCGGCGCGCATGTTGTGAAGGCGTTCAACACGATCTTTGGTCACGTGCTTGCGAAGGGTGGACGCCTCGACGCGTTCATCGCAGCCGACGATGCGGAGGCGAAAGCGCGCGTCTCGACGTTCCTCGAAAGTCTCGGGCTGCGTCCGCTCGACGTGGGCGGCTTGCACATGGCCCAGACGCTGGAGGCGCTCGGTTTGATGATGATTGGCCTCGCCAAAAACGGCGCTGGCACCTGGGACTTCGCCATGAACGTCGATATCGGCTGAATCACCGACATCAGCCCTCACCGGCAGATCCGCAACACCACTGGAAGCAAGTCATCCGATGGCTGTCGTCACCCGATGAGTCGGGCGTGCTGTCGGGTGCCATGTGGTTCGCATGGTCAATGCGGCTCGGAAACACATAGTCGGCAATAGCACCGCCCCGACGTTCGAGCCATGCTAATAGGCTGAAGCGCACATCGGAGGTCAATTCGAATTAGACGGGTCGGCCGGTCTTCTGCTGCACTACAGCCAAGGAATCGATCATGATCACTCCCTTCCAGATTCCCTATGATGCGGACCAGACCGCTGACCTTCGTAGCCGCCTCGCACGGACGCGTTGGGCCGACGCGGTAACTGACGACTGGACCATGGGAACCGAGCGCGGCGTCCTCAACCAGTTCATCGATTTCTGGCGTGACGGCTATGACTGGGCGCAGCGGCGAGACCGGCTTAACCAGCTTCCCCATTTCTGGACGACGGTCGACGGCCATGGCATACACTTTCTGCATTTTCGCAGCGGACAAAGTGGATCTATCCCGCTACTGCTGATGAACGGGTGGCCGTCCAGCTTCGTGGAGTTTCAGCGTATAGCGCCGCTGCTTACCCAGGGAACGCCGGCATTCGATGTCGTGATCCCCACCATGCCCGGCTTCGGCTACTCGGACAGGCCAACCCGGCCCTACGAGGCGGAGCCCAGTGACCTTTATCCGAAGCTAATGACGATGCTAGGCTATGGGCGGTTCGTCGTGGCCGGGACTGACATCGGCTCCGGCCTTGCCACCCGGATAGCCCTTCGGCATGCGGCGCGTTTGCTGGCTCTGCATGTCTCGGCGGTCGCGCTGAAGCCGATTCCAGAAGATGCGTCGCCCCTGTCGAAAGCCGAGATCGACTATGACGAGCGCCTCCAACTGTGGAGCCGGGAGGAAGGGGGCTATCAGGCGATCCAGAGCTCGAGGCCACAAACTCTCGCCTTTGGGCTTGCCGACAGTCCTGTTGGCCTCGCCTCGTGGATTGTCGAGAAATTCCGGGCCTGGACGGACTGCGATGGCGACATCCTCTCTGTCTGGCCACTCGAAGCCTTGACTGACACTCTGACGATCTACTGGATGACCAACACGATCGGGTCGTCTGTCCGCTACTATTACGACGCCGCCCGGCTGCGGCCGCCGCTGCGGGCAGATGACTTCGTGCATGTCCCCACCGCCGTCGCTATGTGGCCACATGATCTGACGCTCGCGCCGCGCGAGCGGGCGGAGCGGCTCTACAATGTGCGGAGCTACACCGTCTTTCCGCGTGGCGGGCATTTTCCGGCCTGGGAAACGCCGGAACTCTACGCCGACGATTTGCGAAAGATCGCGCTCGCCGCGATCTGAACGAACAAGCGTGTTCCGCTTCACTCACGAGCGGGCACGGCTCGTGGAGATTGCCCGCCAGCGGTGTGCCGAGCAGGCGCGGCTGGCCAAGCTCGAAGAACAGCGGGTAGAATATCTCGATCGCAAGCTCGCGCAGGCAGAGCCGCGTGATCGACTACGGACGTTTCTGACGACGCTTCCCGCTGACCCCGTCTCCGAGGAAGCGTCTGCCTTTCATGCTTTCATCGAATGGGCCCGACCGCGGCTGAAGAAGATGGACGCCCAACTGCAACTCGCGACGATAGCCGCTGAGGCGGCGGAAATGGAAGCCTTCGCACCAACTGACGATGCCAACGGTCTGCAACGATAAGCCATCGCATCCATGGGATGCGATGGCTTCAGTGTTAGTCCGATGACCTATCAGTCTGTTTGACCGGCCGGGCTTTGCGCTGATGGACATCCGGCCCGGGCGCGATCTTCGCTCGGCCCTCAAGACAGGTCTGGCGGCGCTGCTCCAGCCACGCTTCGACCTCCTCCAGGTCCCACACGATGCATCGCGGCGTGAGATTGAAGCGGCGAGGGAATTCCTCGCGTTTTTCCATTTCATAGATCGTGCTGTCGGCGAGCGGTACGATGAGCCGGAGCTCATTCCGTCGGATGTTTCGTGGTAGCCCGGTCAGCACGGTGGCGGGACCAGAATATCCCACCGGGTCTTTGTCGTCGTAATCCTGATACGGTATCATCAGGATGCGAACGCGATCTGGCTTCTTGGTCATGTTTATCCTCCGTGGTTGAAGGATGTTTGATGCCGCTGCGGCTTTGCCTGGTCGCGTAGCTATCGTTGGTCGGGAACCTGACGGTACTTTTGGGTGTGCTCACGTTTCGAATGTCAGGCCTGGAAAGGCGGGCCGAGAGCCGATAGTAGTCGATAGATCGCTCGTGGGGGTTGGCCAAAATTTCGCCAACTAAATCAGAACGGTAGGATCCTGACGGGTCCTAGGCCGGTAGTATTTGGACGGAAAAATATTTTCTTCAGAAAATTCAATTAGTTAGCACAGGGCCGAACGATCGAGTGGGAGTGGAGTAGATTGGAGTACTGTCGGATACATTCGGAAATTGTTGGTCCCCGATAGTGGGCGATAGTTCGCGGGCGATTCTGCAAGAACGAGCAGCAGTTTTGCAGATCGGCGATAGACCTTGCGATTGTGTGTCGAGATGTTCAAGGGGATCGATACACCGCGCCGTTCACGGCACATGCTTCGGATTGGGATTGGAGCGCCGATAAAAATCCTCGGACAATAGACCTCATGTTCCGGGGATTTGTATCAGGGTCTAAGCCCGGTCGAGACCAACGAGACGAGCACAAGGCCGCCGAGCACAGCGAAAAGGGCGCCATAGCTGAATACGCTCTCGTGGCCCCGTAGTTCCAGAGTGCTCCCGCAATGAGGCTGGCGACGAGCTGCATGACGCCGACCGTCGTGCTGTACCAGCCAATGCCGCTTGCCCGCAGATGCTGGCACAAAATCCGCGGCGAACGTTGAAGTCGGCAACCGCGGCATCAGGCCTTAAAGAAGGCCAGCAGGTCCGCCTTGATGATGTCTGCGTGGGGCGTGGGCTGCCGTGCGGCAGATCCTTGTAGACCTTCGGCGTGCCGTTCTTCAGCAGCTTGGCCGACGGCGGACCTAAGTCGGCGAGCGGAACAATTTTGGCGTCCTGCTACGCGACGAAACGGACCACGCCGCCATCCACCCGTAAAGCCGCGCCGGTTGTCGCCGAAGCCTGCTCCGAGCATGCGTAGATGATCATGTTGGCTACCTCGTCGGTGGTCGCGAAGCGTTGGATGAGGGTGGTCGGACGCATCGCCTTCAGGAAGCCCTGCTCGGCTTCCTGAAGCGTGATCCCGTTTGCGTCAGCCCGCTTCGCCATGAAGTCGCCCAGGATCTCAGAGCGGGTGGGTCCCGGCAGGACGGCGTTGACGGTGACGCCCGTGCCCGCGACCGCCTCGGCAAGCCCGCGCGAGACCGCGAGTTGAGCTGTCTTAGTCATGCCGTAGTCAAGCATTTCCTTGGGGATGTTGACTGCGGACTCGCTACTTACAAACACGACGCGGCCCCAGCCTTTCGCCACCATCCGCGGCAGATAATGACGGGTCACGCGCACGCCACTCATTACATTCAACTGGAAGAGACCAAGCCAGTCCTCGTCCGGGATCTTCGCGATGTCCTCGACGCCACTGTAGCCCCGGATGTGAGCCGTGCCCACGTTGTTCACAAGGATATCGGCGTCCGGCGCCTGCGCGATCAAGGCTTCGGCACCCTCCGTTGTCGCAAGATCGGCGGCGATACCCGAGATGTCGCTTCCGGGAAAGGCCTGTCGCATCTGCCGTACCGCCTCGTCAATCCGGACGTATCCACGGCCGTTGATGACGACCGATGCGCCGGCACGGGCTAGTCCCTCCGCGGTAGCACGGCCGATGCCTGCCGTTGACCCCGTAACGATCGCCTTGCGGCCCTTCAGTTCGATATTCATGTTATTTCATCTCCAAATTATAGGTGAACAAGGCGATCGATCCACTGATCCAGGCTGGAAGCGCAGATTGTCGCCCGTCGAGTACGGGCAACATCCGGACGAAGGCAGCGTTGGGAAGCGTGGATAGCGCCAGGACAGGGGCGTCAGCTCGCTTTCTTTGCTGCTTCAGCCTCCGCTGCGCGGGCGAGGCTTTCGACCCACTCCTGGTGATAGCGGTAGAGCGCGCCGGGATGCTTGTGCCCGAGAAGGTCCAGAAACCAGGCTCCCTGTTGCGTCTCCTCGGTCAGGACATGGCAGCCATCGTTAGTCGGCGTGATAACCCAGCCGTGATATGCGCTCGAGCCGGTCTCATCGCCGTCGACTGTCGTCGCCCAAGCGAGCCGGCGCAAGGGCTCGAACTCGGTCACGACAAGGCTCATCGGGAATCCGACGGTGACTCGACTGTACGTGGTTCCGAGCGCCAGTTCCGCCTCACCTGTCAGGATCTTGACCTGGTCTTCGGCAGGAAAGTAGCTCAGCCAATTCTCGGCATCGACGAGCAGCTTCCAGACCACTTCAGGCGGCGCCTTAACGTCGATGTCGTTCAGCGCATAGATGGCCGACGTTCTGGGGTCATACCGCTCCGGCCAGATTACATGGTCGTACATGGTTCATTTGTCCTTTTTGAACAGGTCCTGGAAGATCAATGGCGCCCAGCTCTTGTCCCGCGCCTGCACTAGCTGACCGCCTTCCGCGATCTTGCCGAGGCTAACCGGCCCATACGCCGTCAGGCCCAGCCCAACCTTCGCGACTTTGTGGCGTTCAAATATTCGGTCGCGCGCTGCTCGAAGAAATTGGCGCGCGCGACCAGTTCTCGGCGCCGATCGCACGGTCGTAGATCGATTACTGCTCCTTCTTGAACAAATCCTGGAAGATGAGCTGGCCCCAAGTGCGGCCGCGTGCGTGTACCAGCGCGCCACCCTCGTTGAGCTTTCCCAGCTTGACGGGTGCGAACCCGAGTTGTTTGGCCAAGGTCGCCACGGGAGCGATCGCGTCCTCGTCGTCGCTCGTCAGAAAGACGACCCGGTGACCGCCCTCGACGAGCGGATCGGTAGCCAGGGTGGCCGCAATCAGGTGATTGAAACCTTTCACGAGCTTGGCGCCGGTGAACGCTTTCGCGATGACGGCGGAGGACGGGAGGCCGTCCAGCTCTTCAGGGACTGGAAACATGTTCGTCGCGTCGATGACTGTCTTGCCTTCCCAGCTCGGCAGGGCCTTCGCAACCTCGCGATGCTCCCCGAACGGGACCGCCAAGATGATTGTGTCGGCCTCAAGCGCATCCCGCAGCGACTTGGCGACGACCGTGGGTCCGATCGCCCGAGCTTGCGGCGCCAACGCCTCGGGCGGACGGCGGCTCGCGACGGTCACCTTGATGTTTTTACGGGCAAAGGCGTGGGCGAGGGCCTGGCCTACCTTACCGAATCCTACAATTGCGTAGCTCATAATACTTCTCCGATCCGTGTTGGTATTGATTCCCCGGCCTTCAACGGCGCTGGGTTATCCGTTCTGCTGTGTGGCGACCTTTGCGTAGACGTCTCGCCATGAACCATGGACACGCTAGTTCCCGCCGATCAGCCGCTTCCCGCGATCCGGCGCGATTTCAGATAGCCGAGAAGCCGCCGTCGACAGACAACTCCACCCCATTCACGAAGCTCGAATCGTCTGAAGCAAGAAACAGCGCGACCGCCGCAATTTCCTCAGGACGACCCATCTTTCCCCGCGGGATCAGGGATTCGAACATCTGCTTCGCCTCCTCGGTGAGAACTTGGTCCTGCATCGGTGTGGCGATCGGCCCCGGGTGCAGCACGTTCACCCGAATATTCCTGCCCTTCAGCTCGTTGAGCCACCCGCGCGCGAATGCGTGCAGCGCCGCCTTGCTCGCCGCATACACGCTGTAACCAGGAAAACCTTTGATCGAAGCAACTGACCCGGTCATGAAGATCGATCCGCCATCGTTGAACAGCGGCAACGCCTTCTGAACCGTAAACAGCGTGCCACGCGTATTCAGGCCGAAGGTCGCATCGAAATGCTGCTCGGTAATCTCGCCCAGTGGGACGGCTTCGCCCGTGCCGGCGCTCGCGTACAGGACGTCGATCTTGCCCTTTTCCCGCTTGACTGTATCGAACAGGCGGTCGAGGTCGTCGAGATTGGACGCGTCGCCGCGCACGCCGGTCACGTTCCGGCCGATCAGCTTGACGGCCTCGTCCAGCGCCTCCTGCCTCCGGCCCGTGATGAAAACATAGGCGCCTTCTTCAACGAACCGCTTGGCGCTCGCCAGCGCCAAGCCGCTCGATCCACCCGTGATGACTGCAACCTTTCCGCCAAGCTTTCCCATGACTTCTCCTGTCGTGGTGTCGGGACAGCATCTGCCTCCGAGACCCTCGAAATGGGTCCGCCGGCGTCAGTTGTTGAGTGCGGAAGCGCGCACATCGGTGGTGCAAAATCGATCCGGCTGGACGACCGACGCCAGCCGCGACGATCGGTGTCCGCTTTTCGCAATTGGGCCGCGCTCGTCGACATAGGCTATGATGACCGCCTGTATTGCTGTTCGATGTGTTAGATACAGACTTTGGAAGGCGCACCGCGCGGTGCCGGATTGCACCATGATCGACTGGGATGACATTCGCTACTTTCTTGCCGTCGCGCGCGGAGGCTCAGTGCGGGCTGCCGCCGAGCGCCTCGGGGTGTATCACTCGACCGTGCTGCGACGCATCGCTCAGCTCGAGGAACGCCTCGGGGCGCAGATGTTCGAAAAGCTGCCTTCGGGCTACCGCCTGACGGCTGCGGGCGAGGAGGTCCTCGAGCTCGCGAACCAGATGGAAGCGTCGTCGCACCAGTTGGAGACGCGCGTCTTCGGTCGCGACCAGAGCGTGCGCGGGCTTCTGCGGGTGACGTTGGCTCCGACCCTTGCGACACACCTGCTCATGCTGGACTTCGCCGATTTCGCGCGTCTGCATCCGGACATCGAGATGGAAATCGTGTCGTCCGGCGAGCTGGCAAATCTGACCAACCGAGAGGCCGACGTGGCGATACGCGTCGTCTACGACCGCAAAACCCTGCCGCTCAATCTTCACGGACTGAAGGGACCGGAGGTGTTCGGCGGCGTCTACATGTCCCGGGATAGACTAGCCGCATGGCGTGCGGGCGCGCTTGATCCCATCCGGTGGATCGTCATAAGCATGCATGGAATTCCGGATTGGGCCAGCGAGGGTGAGGTTCGCACCACGGAGGTTCCGTTCAGGACTACGGGCGCCGACGCGCAGATCGTTGCTGTACGGCAGGGCCTCGGTCACGACACTGCCGTGCTTCGTCGGAGATGCCGACCCCCTGCTGGTGAGGGTGCCGGGCACAGACCTGCACATGTACGGAACGCTCTGGCTTCTCACACAGGGGGAAACACGCAAGACGAAGCGCGTGCGGCTCTTCACGGAGTTCGTATCCCGCAGGCTCGCCGCGTACGCTCCGCTTCTCACGGGGCTGTCCATATCGCGCGACTGACGCCCGGCAGGTCGCCGGCGACGCTTGCCGTAGTCCGGTCGGAAGCCGAGCTGCGATCGCTTGAAGCGGCGTCGTTCAATCCGCGAATGGTGCGCCGTATCGCAACCGGCGCGAGGGCCACACTACCGACGGACGACGGACTTCATCATCGCTGACGGTTTTTTTGCCAGGCTGGAGACGCCGCTTTTGCGGAGGACTCCGAGGAGAATAGACCAACCGATATCGATAGTCTGTGAAACCGAGCAAATCGCGGATCGCCGAAATTCTCCTTTGAATTCAAGAGCGAGAATTTCTGACGGATCCGGGATACGGTTCTTCATCGTCAGCGGAAAGATTTTCCTCGATGGGTCAATGCGTTCTGCTTCAGAACAATCGAGTGGGAGTAGGGGGAATCGGCGGCGATAGCGTAGGTTCGGCGGACTTTAAGCTCCGTTCCGTCCGCATTTCGGCGGTTCTGATGCCGATGGATCGAGCAAGCTGCGCTCCAGGGTCGGCATTGCCAAGCGGCAAATCAGGCCGGGAGCCGCCACATTCGTACACGACCTGTACCACGCAATTCCGTTTCCGCGAGTGGGTCGCAAGCAAAATCCGGTCCAAGCAGTTTGTGAGTTGCATCCGAAATACGGATTTCATCGGGCTCCGCGGACGTTTGAATACGTGCTGCGAGATTAACGGTCTCGCCCCACAGGTCGTAGGCAAACCGCCTTTTGCCTATGACGCCCGCGACGATTGGTCCTGAGTGAATTCCAATTCTGAGTCTTAGCGGTTCTCCTGCGAAGCGCTCGAGCTTAACCGCCTTCCGCAGTTCAAGTGCATAGTGCGCAAGGGCTTCCGCATGATCGGATCGCGCGACGGGGAGGCCAGCGACCACCATCACACAATCGCCAATTGTCTTGATCTTTTCGCAGCCGTATCGTTCCGAGAGCAGATCCGCCGCCTTGAAGAAGTAATTTAAAATAGCGAGCGTTGTCTCGGCTCCGACGCTCCGTGCTCTTTCCGTAAAGCCGACGATGTCGGCAAAAAGCACACTCACCTCAGCGTGGTTGTCTGCAATTTGTTCGTCCGCTTTTAACCGCTCCGCGATCGACGCTGGAAGAATGTTGAGGAGTAGGCTTTCGGCGCGCTGGTATTCACGCGACAATCCCTCTTGGCTCTGCCTCAACGCCTCGTTCGTCAATTGTAATTTTTCGTTGAGTTGACGCTCCCTCTCTTGCAGGAGTGTCATTTCATAAGCCTTCTGTTGAAGCCGCTGCCTATTGTCGCGTTCGGCGGTGGCGTCAAGAAAGAGCAGCCACACGCAGGCATTGTCAGCAAAAAGATGAAGGTCCGCGACACGCCCGCTGGGCAGTTCGACCATGGCCATATGATATGGCAGCTCCGGGCAAGGCAGCAAGCCTTCCATGAATTCAAGTTGCTCGGCAACAGGCCTACCAATGCGAAGTGATGAGAGTCCGTAATGTTCAACACTACCGCCCTTCGCAGCGATGCAAAGCTGGGCGTCAATTTTCAGGTATGCGACAGAATGCTCATTGTAGAAGAAATCGTAAATCCAGCTTCTGACTTCTCTCGGCAATCCATGCATGGTCTATTTGGTGACCATCGAAGCAAGCTGACGAAATGCATCATCAACATGTTCACCCGAAAGCGCGCTTGTTAGATAGATTTGCCATCCAAGTTGCCTCAGTTCGTTAATCTCACTATCCGAGATTGCCCACCGATCGGCCAGATCGGATTTGTTGAACAGCAATACAAACGGCATAGCGCCGAATTCGGCCTCGGCCCGCTCGCGCAGCGTGAGCGCCACGGCAAGTGTAGCGGCGCGGGTCCCATCGACGACAAGCACGAGCCCGCTCGCACCTCGCACATAGCTGACGCGAAATGAGCCGATATCGTCTTCGCCGGCCAAATCCCACAGAATCAGATCCACGGTTTTGTCCGGGAATGCGACGCTCTTCTTGTCGATTTTCACTCCCACCGTGGTCAAGTAGGTTTCTGAAAAGATGCTTTGCACAAACCTGCGAACCAGACTCGTCTTTCCGACAGCGAACCCGCCCAACATGCAGATCTTCTTTTGCAATATCCTGGGCTCCGCCTAGTGGAAGTTTACCGTAACCGAAACTCTGCGATTGGCGGAGCTCCCGGTTCGGCTATTCTCAGTCTCCGCCGGCTCAAAGGTGCCCGCGCCGCGAACCAAAAGCGATTCCGGAGCGACGCCGCGCTTCTTGAGAAGCGCACGAACTGTCTCGGCGCGGGCGGCGCTGATTGACGCGTTGGTCGTCTCACGGCCCACGGCGTCCGAATGGCCAGTCAACATGAACTGTGCTGTTACGCCCGCCTTGCGGGCGTCCTTGGCCAATTCCTTCAACTGATTCGCCAATTTGTCGAGAACTGGCAGTTGCTCTGGTCCCGGTACAGCCTTGCCAGAATCGAAGAAAATGTCGACCGCTTGGATAGCCTCCCTCAAACGAGTGAGTTCCTGAGGGGTCAACTCGCGCAGCTCGGAAATTTCTAGAGAGAGTCCGTCCGCGGCCAGTTGTTGGGCGGCGACCCGCGCCCGATCTATCCAGGCGGCAGGAGCCTCACCCACGAGAACGATGCGATCCTTGATGATCGAAAATCGTACTGAATCCGGCGGGGCCAGCGATGCCATCAGCCGCTTCACCACGAACTTCGGATCAAGGCTCTGATAGAATTGCCACTGCGAATGAACGCGAGCCGGATCAACCCCTGTTCCGGACAGCAGAGCCTGCGGGTCGGCGGCCTGCGGGTCTCTCAGGCCGGAAATGTAGAAATGTCCGCCCCTCGCCGTTTGTTGGGCGACGATGATCCCCGCTTGGGCCTCAAGTCGCGACACATAATGCTGCCAGTGCTCCGCCGCGCGTGCTTCGGGGCTCACATCACGAACCTTGGAGATGTCGAATTCCGGTCCGCCTGCCGAAAGCTGCCGGGCCGCTGCGCGTGCCCGATCTATCCAGGTGTCGGGAGCCTCACCCTCGGCAATGATGCGATCATTGACGATCGAAAGTCGAACTGATTTCGGTGGGGTCAGCGACTCCGTTAGCCGCTTCAGCACGAACTCCGGCTCAAGGCTCTGATAGAATTGCCACTGCGAATGAACGCGAGCGGGATCGACCTGCGTTCCGGACAACAGCGACTGCGGGTCGGCGGCAAGCGGGTCTCTCAGGCCGGCAATATAGAATTGGCCATCGCGCACCTTTTGTTCGGCAACGATGATGCCCGGCTGGGTACTCAGCCGCGACACATAGGCCTGCCAGCGCTCCGCCGCGCGTGCTTCGGGGCTCACATCACGAACCTTGGAGATGTCGAATACCGGTCCGCCTGCCGAAAGCTGTCGGGCCGCTGCGCGTGCCCGATCTATCCAGGTGTCGGGAGCCTCACCCTCGGCAATGATGCGATCATTGACGATCGAAAGTCGTACTGAATCCAGCGGACCCAGCGACGCCGTCAGCCGCTTCAGCACGAACTCCGGCTCAAGGCTCTGATAGAATTGCCAGTGTGAATGAACGCGGGCGGGATCGACCTGCGTTCCGGACAACAGTGACTGCGGGTCGGCGGCAAGCGGGTCTCTCAGGCCGGCAATATAGAATTGGCCATCGCGCATTTTTTGTTCGGCAACGATGATGCCCGGCTGGGTACTCAGCCGCGACACATAGGCCTGCCAGCGCTGCCCGGATTGCCAGGAAAGAAAGAACCAACCGCCTGCCGGAATCAAAACCAGCAGGACTGCAGCCACCACCAGCCACGGAAATCCCTGGTTTGAGTCCTCCTGCTTCAGTTCAACGCAGGTCTGCAACTGCGTCTCTACGCCGGCCAGCTGCGAACTGTCGCCGTCAAACTGCTCTAAAGCCTGTGAGCATTCATCATGGATGCGAAGCAACACATCGCGAATTATTTCATGTAATTCCTCTGGCGGATTTCCCCGGATCACCGCAACCAACGTCGCAAACGGTCCAACTTCTGACCAGAGACGAAGCTCCCCAAAACGGATAGTGTCCAGGCCGCTCTGTTCTTTCTCGTTAAATGAATCTTTCACAAAATCTTGAATTGCACTAAGCATCGAAGAAATGAGTTGAGGATCTTCGCTAGTTGCATTATCGGCAGTTACATGCGCTATCAAAAGCCCGGAATTGCGGTTAATGAGAAAGACATGTTCTACACGGTAGACAAGTGAATGCTTAAGAACAACTTCTGAGAAGCTTGCACCAGTTCTCCAAGCTTCAAATCTCCACTTGAGCCCATGCCAGGTAAATATATGTCTTAAAGTTTCATTCAGCGACTGAAAGGTCTGATCGATCTTTTCCCCGATCGACTTGCGAATTGCCGGCAGAAACACCGGGTATAATATATCCGTAAGCGTGCGCGGGCTCTTCTGGATGGACCGTTGCACGGCCCTCTCGACAGCTGGCGCAAGGGCCTCGCCGAGTTGCGCATAAGGCGCGCGTGCGGCTGCACTGGGGAGAACACCCCCAACTGCAGACGCAAGCTGCTCAGGTTCGTCGAGCAGGTGCGTAACTCGTGAAAGCTCCGAAATTTCGCGGCCGACCAGCAACTGGCGCAGCGTTTCCATGCGAGGATCGGCGGTTGGAACTCCGTCGAAACGCGCACGATAGTCCGGATCAACGTTCCGGGCAATTTCGACCAAAAGACTAGCCAGAGCCTCGCGATCAATCTCTGTATCGTTCGAAGCCGCTTGAGGAAGGCTGATTGGGTCGACGGTCGACGTCAAGTTCCGATCAACTCACTTTCCAGCTACGTTCCGAGTTGCTCTTGCTGCCGACGGGATCCTGATTTAGACATTTTGCAACCTCGACAAACAGGCCAGCCAAAAGATTTCGGTCGGTCTTGACGTTGCTGAGATCGGAAAACATTTTCTCCATTACCATCTGAATGGTTTCATTCTTTTGCTTGATTTCCTCACGCAACAATTGATCGCTTCGATTTATCCGGTCCGCAACTTCGCGCTCAAGCTCGCTCAATTGATCCGACAACGCGCGCACCTGCTTTTCAAGCGCCTGATTTTGCTCGCGAAGATTCCGGTCAATCTCCTTGTCGGCCTCGGCTCGTGCATCTTTTTCGTTCCGCAATTGCCCCGCAAGCGATTCGACCTGCTTCTTTGCATTTGACTCGTACATTTCAAGATTGCGCTTGGCCTCGGATTCGACATCCTTGAAGCGCTGCAAGAACCGTTCTTCAAGCTTGGAAAAACGGCGGTCATAGTCCTGCATCTGGTTGCCGAACAGCAGATCACGTATCTTGTCGACACCTACAGCGTCGCCTGGGCCTCCGCTCTCGCGAGCCTGGGCCGCCATGAAGGCCAGCCCGTTTCCGTCTGCATTACCTATTAGATTTACGTCCGCTTTATTTGCTGGAGAAGCGCTATTCGAAGATTCCTTGGCCATCCTTATGCCCCTTCTTTTGAACAACTGCCACAGTGCGAAACTCAGAAACGGATAAGAATGTCAGCAAAATACCCGGCTCGCAAGCCGGAATCTTCTTGGCTTAAACCAATTCGTGCGTCCCTTTTACATCTCTTGGACTAGCAGCAAATAAACGAGTTCCGACTGGTGTAGCTTTTGCATCTCTTGTTATAGAGGCCATAATCGGCTAGTCTAATCAACCATTTGATGAAATCTACTATCGAAATGAGCAATACAATATCGGGCTATAGCTACTGGAGCGCAATTAAGTAGCGCGGACTCATTAGAAGTATCTAAATTAGATGACATGGCGGTACACATACTGCCTCGCGTCCGGCTGTATACTGCGACGATCAGCTTCCGGTGCGGGCCCAACGGTAGAAGGAAGGTGTTCTTCGCACGGAGAATGGCTGTTCGAGAGTGCACCTCGGTATCGAGGCATTTCGGTCGATAAGAGGGGAGCAGTAGTCCCGATAACTGCAGTCATTCACACCAAGGCTTCAGTGGCTTGCTTTAATGCGCCCCCCGATTGCAAAGGACGTCAGTTTGCCATAGCTATTGCAGTCGTACGGCGCCAGGGACCGCAGCTTTTGGTGATGGCGCCGATTCCGGGGATCGACATGAGTATGCGGCGTGCTTGCTTTGACGTGCATCTGCGACAGCTGGCGCCCAAGCTCGGCGGCACGGATGCGAATGCTGCGCCAGGCTTCCAACATCAGTAGCACGACAGGAGCAAGCTCGCGCTGCAGCCAAATGGCGGCGTCGCGGCGGCTCGGAAGAGTTCGCAGGAGACTGTTTGGACGCAGCGTGCCTGAGGACCGTTCCCTTTGGCAGGAAATCGCCGGCTATGTTTCGGGACTCTCGTTGTATCTTCGGCGCGGGTAAGACGGCGTGGCGCATAATCCCTTGGTTTCAATCGTGGTTCCTGCGCACAACGCGGAGGCAACGCTGGCGCGCGCACTCGATTGCCTTCTCGATCAGGAAATAGTGGATTGGGAGGCGATCATCATCGACGACGCCTCCACTGACCGCACCTCCGCGATCATCGCCGGTTATGTGGAGCGCGATGCCCGATTTCGGACATTGAACTCTTGCGCGTATAGCGCCGCCGGCGCGCGCAATAGCGGGATTTCGACAGCGCGCGGCCATTGGCTGATGTTTCTGGATGCGGACGATTGGGTGGATGCCAGCTTCCTTGCGAAAATGCTGGCCGCGCTGAAAACAGCTCCCGATGCAGTGGCGGCCTATTGCGGTTCTCGGCGCGTGATGCCCGATGGCGAACTCACCCCGCCGAGCATCTCGACGGAGGTTGCGACCCAGCCCTTCGAAACACTCGCCCGTCGGTGTGCCATCCGCACTCACGCGCTGCTAGTCGACCGGGAGACAATTGTCGAGTTGGGCGGTTTCGATGTGTCGCTGCGCACCTGCGAGGACTGGGATCTGTGGCAGCGCCTCGCGCGTCTGGGCAAAGATTGGGTGATGGTCGACGAGTCGCTCGCTTTCTATCGTATCAGCCCCAACTCGCTCAGCCGCAATTCGGCGCAGATGCTGGTAGATGCGGAAATCGTGATCACCCGCGGCTTTTCTCGTGATCCCAGGGTCAAACACCCAGCATCAGCACACGCCAATGGAGCGATCGAGGCGAGCGGCCACACCGCTTCCGAGGCACTCGCGTGGTTCGCGTTGTGGAACGCCGCGTCGGATTGCGGCTGCGGCTCACGCTCGATCAACCCGCAGTCGCTGCGCGCGCTCCCGGCAGGACGTAAGTGGGCGCGTGAGATCGCCAAGGTGGCCTTCGATGGCCTTATGGTAGGAAGCTTATCGGTGCCAGCGCAATTGGCTGCCAAGTGGGACAGGTTCGGCGGCTCCTTCACCGAGTTGATCATCGAACTCGGCAAGCTCTGGGACAACCCCGTTGCGGGTCGCCGCGTCCAGTATCACCTTGAGCAAATGCTTCTCGACGTCGACGATCTTGCCGCGCCGCGCAGGCTGGCGCGGACACTTGGAATTCGCGTCGACGGTCGAAATCCGGCCTCGACCGAAATTCCGCAAGGAATCGATCAAATCTATGCCTATCTGATGATGGATGGCCAGATCGAGGCTGTCGTGCAATTCGGCGTGCTCGGGACAGTGACAAGGCGTCATTGGATTGAATTGCTCCTGAATGTCGTGCCCCCTGAGCGGCTTGAACGCCGGTCCGATCCGGACAGTCACTTCGGCAGACTCGCCCAATTGGCCGAGGAAGCGCGGGAGCTGGTTAGGTCGAGCGCCGAACCTGCGGAGCCTCCCGCGGCGCCGCGCCGCGCACGGGTCAGGCACGACAAGGATCGCACGTCGTTCTGGAATGGCTATTTCGCGACCGAGGATCCCTGGAACTACGGTTCGCCCTATGAGCAGGAAAAATATCAGCGGCAACTCGAAATTCTGCCTGCCGGTCCCATCGAACGGGCGCTTGAGCTGGCCTGCGCGGAGGGCCATTTCACGCGGCAGCTGGCGCCGCGAGTGGGCCATTTGACCGCAACCGACATCTCCGCCATAGCCATCGAACGGGCCCGCGCGCGATGCGGCGATCAGCCGAATATTGAATTCGGCGTACTGGATTTCTCTGCCGACACGCTGCCGGGTGAGATGGATCTGATCTTCTGTTCGGAAGTGCTTTACTATCTGGATGATCTGGCCGAGTTGCGGCGCATCGCCAAAAAATTCGCAGAGGCGTTGGCGCCTGGCGGCAGTTTCATCAGCGCACACGCATTCGTGCTGCGTGACAATGTTGAAAGGACGGGCTTCGACTGGAACACATTCGGTGCACAAGCGATCTCGGAGACGCTGGCAGCGACTGAAGGCCTCGTCTTGGAGCAATCGATCCAGACCGAGCTCTATCGCATAGACCGCTTCCGCCGCCTGTCGCCCGACGACGTGGCTACGGAACCGATGATAGATCATGTGCCAATCCGCGCGCGCATCGAAATCGGGGTCGCGCGAAATATCGTCTGGGGCGGCGCGCGGGCCTTGCGCCGCGACGTTGCACGTAGCGAGCGGCGGCAGCGTATTCCTGTCCTCATGTATCACAGCGTCTCCGATGATGGTCCGGCCGCTCTCGCCCGTTTTCGGCTCACGCCCGCCGCATTCGCCAGCCAGATGGCATGGCTGCGCTCCAATGGCTTTCACGCGATTGGGTCTGAGCAGTTGGAAGAGTTCATCGCCAACCGTCGCCCTTTCGTTGGTCGCCCAGTGCTCATCACCTTCGATGACGGCTTCCAGAACTTTGCCGACCACGCCTGGCCGACCTTGCGCACGAACGACCTGACCGCGGAAGTGTTCCTGGTGACGGACTTGGTGGGTGAAAGTGCAGAGTGGGACGCCTATACCGGTCCGCCGACGCAGCTTATGGACGCCGGGACGGTGCGACGCCTCTCCGCCGAAGGTGCGTTCTTCGGAAGCCATCTGGCGACGCATCGCGCAATCGATGGTCTGTCGAGCTCGGTCTTGGCCGCCGAGCTCCTGCGCTCTCGTATGTTTATCGAACGGTGGACCGGTCGGCCAACCACGGCGTTCGCGGCACCCTTCTCTGTCACCGACCGACGGCTTGGCCGGCTGGCCAAGGAGTGCGGCTATCAAATCGGCTTCGCCGGCAGACACGGGCCGGCAGGCCTCGACTGCGATCCCATCGACCTTCCGCGCATCGAGATTCGCGGAGACCGCTCACTCGATGACTTTGTTGCCATTGTCGAGGCTGTGCTCGAAGAGCGGTGAACTTGTCAGTGTCATTTCAGTGTCCCGCTCGTTTACCTCGTTCGCAAGTCTATTGGGCGACTTGGGACACCGCTGACATCAGCTCCTGGGGGTTTGGCGCCCCAAACATGTATCGCCCACCCTCTGGAACCTCCGTGAAGCTCCAGCGGACGATCCCCTGCCGGTCCAGCAGGAACTGACCGACCAGTTGTCCGTGTCCCGTTGCCATCATCTGCTCGTCGGCTTCGGTCATTTCGTAATTGTCCTTCTTGTCGAGGATTTCGCCGGCCGCAAGAGGATCCATAGGACCGGGCAACTCGCTTGGTATGTCGACCCGCATATCCATTACCGCTGCCATCGAGACCTTGTACGGCCATTTCGTCTCGTTTTGGGTGAATTCGAGATTGGGCAGTCCAAAAGCACGATGTGAAGCGCGTTCAGGGTCGGAGGCCGCGAGCAGATTCGGTATCGGGTGGTAGCGGAAATAGAGACGCGCCCGTTCGATCGGCGTGTTGACCACCGTCAGGCTCTCCACGCCCTTTTCGCGCAGTTCCGGATCAAGCCGCGCCTGGGCGGCGATATGGCGCCGGCAAAACGCACAATGCAGACCTCGAAACAGGCCGACCAGCACCGGTTTTTGTCCGCGAAAGTCGTCAAGCGCAATCTTGCCTTCCTGGGTAATGGCGTCGAGAACCAAGTTCGGCGCACGGTCGCCCGGTTGAAGCGGTACCAAGTCAGCACGCGCGGACATTTCCAACCTCCAACCCGGCTAGTCGAGAAAAGGCAGCACCACAAGCGCTTCCGGGTCGAGCCCGTGCTGGGCGCATATTCCCTGCGCCAGGGAAAAGTAGCGTTCGGCCTCGGCCAGATTGTCGAGGTCGAGATTAAGCGTTGCGAGCCCATCATAGCACGGAAACAGCAGTTGGGGCTCGCCCGTTTCGCGGGCTACGTCGAGTGCTTCGTGGAACAAGCCAATCGCCAGTTCCGGACGGCCGTTGCACTGGTGGATCTGCCCAAGCACGATCAACGGCACCGGCAGGTGCTCGCGCTGGTCGAGCGCCCGGTCGATCTCGATGGCCTTCTCGGCAGCAGGCACGCCCTCCCTTGGACAGCGATCCGTGAAAGTACAACAAGCGACCGCCAGATTGGCGAGGAGGCGCGCCTGGAAACCCAAATCACCAATATGGCGCGCCACTTCAAGACCGCGCCTACAGACCTCCATCGCCTGTGCCGGATCGATGGTCGTGTAAAGCACGCCGAGATTGGTGTAGCCGCGGCACGCCGCGCCCAGTAGACCGGCGGCTTCGGCCAATTCAATGCTACGCTCAACCTGACGCACGGCTTCACGGTTTTGCCCAAGGCGAGCCAGCGCAACAGCCTTGGTATTAAGTGCCTCGGCGGTCACGAGAGTGGCATCACACCCTACCTCGGAGACATGCTCCGTTGTCAGAGAGCGTACGCAATCCAGCGCCGCGTCTGCCCATTTTGCCGCGCGAGCGTGATCTCCGCTACGGAACGCCTGTCGGCCACGTTCTTGCCAGAGATGCGCCTGCTCGATCGGGGCATCCGCTCCATCGAGGAGCGCTGCCGCTTCAGCATAGCGGGATTCTGCGTTGTCCCGCTTGCCGACGTCCCAGAGCAGCCGACCGATCTTGCGTAAAACGCGCGCCGAAGCGACACGATCGGCTGACTCGCGGTATGCCTGCAACACCGTCTCGTAGTGGTGGTGCGCGATCTCGCGGCGGCCTACCGGGCCGCTCAAATCGGCAATGCGCTCTGCAATTGCCAGTTTGAGCGGTGTTTGCCCGATCGCGCCCAACGCAGCCAGTGCTCGCTCGTAGAAACGAAGGGCGTCGTCGTTGGCGTATATCATGCGAGCGCGATCGCCCGCCGCCTGCAGGTAATGCGCGCCCCTCTCCCGCTCGGCGCTCTGTGCGAAATGATGACCGAGCACAGTCAAATCCTCGAGCCGTTCCGGCTTGTCGCCGCACAGTTGCTCCAAGGCAGCACCGACCCGCCCATGGATGTCGGTCCGGCGTTGCAGGAGCAGATTCTGGTAGATCACGTCCTGCAGCAATGTTTGCGTAAAGCGGTAGCTTTGCGACGAGACCGAGCCTGATCCGGCAACTTCCTCGATGATTTCCGCATCGCAAAGCAGTTCGCAGCCGGCTTCTAGCCGACCGGGGTCGGCTGTCACGGCTTTCAGAAGTGTGGCATCGAAGCGCGGGCCGATTACCGCGGCTTCCTGGGCCAACCGGCGCACTTCTTGGGGCAGCCGGTCGACGCGAGCAAGCAACATTGCCTGGATAGTGGCGGGAATGCCGGTTGCGACTTCGCCTGCCACAGTCCGCCATCGCTGGCCCTCGCGCATCAGTACACCGCGATCGATAAGGCCGCGAACGATCTCCTCTACAAAAAGGGGGTTGCCGCCCGCGCGCTCGAGGATCTGGTCGAGAAGCCCTCCTGCGGAGTTTACCCAGCTCTCGCCGAAAAGCGCCGCCAGCAGGCTGCGTCCGTCATCATTGTTGAGCGGCGAAAGCCTGAGCGCTGTGTGACTGACCCGACTAGAGTCGAGCTGGCCGTTGTCCGGCGCCGGACGATGCGTGACCAGCAACATCAACCGCGTGCGTTCCAACCTGTCCATCACGAAACGTAGTGCCTCGAGCGACACGGCGTCGGCCCAGTGCAGGTCTTCGACGACAATTAACAGCGGCGACAACGCAAGCCGCCGTTCGATGATTGTGCGGACTGCGTAGAGAATTTGCCGCCGCAACTGCTCTGGCTCGACATGCTGCAAGGTGGCGTCCGGGTCGCCAAGGCCGAGCACATGGTAGAGCAAAGGCATCAGCCGCTTCGCCTCCTCGCCCTGTAGGCCGAGATCGGTAAGCAAGCCTGCGAGCTTCCCCCGCACTTCGTCCCCACTGTCATTTTGCATCATCCCGGCAGCGCTGCGCACCACTGCGCCCAAGGCGCCAAATGATTGTTCGCCCAGCGGTGAACAGGTGGCCAGCCGCACGGCGACGTTGCGAAAACGATCGTCGTCGCCGACACGGGCGACGAACTCCTTCACCAGCCGCGATTTCCCGATACCGGCTTCTCCGACGAGGCGGACAAGTTGGGCCGAGCCGCTGCACGCCTGGTCAAGGCTCGCCAGCATTCTATTGAGCTCCGCACCTCGACCTATTATTGGCGCACTGAGGCCGAGCGCCTCGAGCCCACGTGCTGCACGCGGCGCCGCAAGCGGTGCATCCAGTCGATGGACGAGCACACTGCCAGCCTTGCCGCGAAACACGACATCACCCAGCGGCTCGTAAGAGAAGGCATGCCGGGTTAGCCTATAAGTGAGCTCGCCTACCAGCACCTCACCCGGTGCGGCCAGCGATTGCAGGCGTTGCGCCGTATTCACTGTGTCGCCGGTCACCGAATAGGATTTGGCGGTGCCGATGCCCAATCCACCAGTAACGACGGGACCAGTGTTTATGCCGATGTGGAGTAACAGAGGCGAGCCGGAGTGGGGGGTGCTTTCGCCGAGCCGCGCCGTCCGGGCGATCATGTCGAGAGCGGCGCGAAGCGCACGTTCCGGATCGTCCTCATGCGCAACCGGCGCACCGAACAAGGCGAGCAGTGCATCGCCGATGAATTTGTCGACGAAACCACCAAAGTTTCGCACGGCCGCCGTCCATTCCTTGAACAGTTCGTTCTGCAGCGCTTGCATGACCTCGGGGTCGAGCTGCTCGCTGAGTGTCGTGAAGCCGCAAAGGTCGGCGAACAGGACTGTTACCGTCCGGCGATCGGCGTCAGAGACGGGATGCAGCCCATCTTCGCTTTCGATGTTCGGAAGCAGCGACGGAGTTCGAGAAGGCGGCACAACGGTCCGGCTTGGTGTGGGAGCAGGCCGTTCGACGGTTTTTGCGGGCGCACCGACGCTTGCCCCGCATTTCGGACAGAACTCGAAATCAGGTGCGCAGGGGTAGCCGCAACTGGCGCATGGCACGGGCTGGCGCCTGCCACACCTCGGACAGAAAGCGTAACCGCCCTCAACCTCGAAACCGCAGCCCGAGCAGTCCATAGGACGAGACCTCACTAGGGGCCGTGCCGGCGTGATCTCACTACGCACTTCACGGCCAGGGTATTTCACAAGGATGAACCGATAACCGTCGACCGGCAAGCGGCAGCGCAAATGGGCATCGAACGGTCAGTGTGGGTCCGGTGGCAGAGCGCTGCCGATCAAGGCGGAAGCCGTCGTCGAAATCCCGAAAGGCATCAGCGTCAAGGAAGCGGCCGGATCAGACACCAGAGGCTCACCCATAGATCGCCGTCGCTTGGGGTTGCGGACCAGAAAATCAACCTGAAGCGAGGCTCAGCTCGCCTTGATCTCTGCCTGGCCGATCTTGCGCCATCGGGCGTTTTCGCGAACCAGTTTCAGGTCGTCGGTCGTCTCGGCAAGTGTCCGCAAACGGTATTGCCGGAGCAGGTCCGGGAAGAGCGCCCCTTCCGGTAGGCCGGCAAGCTGCTCGCGGACCGAGATCTTTTCATCGATGACCCGCAGGCCCCAGGCATTTTCCCGAACCTGCAACTCCGCAGCCAGATCGCGCTCTTCCGGCGAGTTTTCATCTAGCGCAGCCAGCAGGATAGAGTGGAAAAGCGCTACATAACCAATCTGTCTCAGGCCGCCCACAACCCGCACGCGCGGCAATATGGCAAGGACGAGGAACATCAGGAACAAGTTCGGCAGCAGCACGCCGTCCAGCAGCGCCTGCCTGAGATGCGGCCGCTCGAACGGGATGGAAAGACCATTCGGCCTGTCAGGCTCGATCAGGTGCCCGTTCTCGAGGACGAGCTTGCGCACGCGCTCCTCGCGGATGCCCCAGAAATAGGCCGTGGCATTGGGCAGGAATCTGCCAAATGGGCTCGATGCGGCCGCTTGCAAGGCACATTCCAGACGCTGGCGCCTTGCGGGCTCAATGAGCAGCCCGGAAAGAAGGCTGCCATCATGTTCTAGATGCCGCGCCACGGCAGCCGCGGCGAGCCGATCATCGATGAAAACCGGTAGGGCCATGCCGGAACGATCCCAATCGGCGACCAGATCCTCGTTGAGGGCTGTCAGCGCATCGGCGGCGGTTCCAAACACCTTGTCCTGGCTGGCAAGCAGTGTGCCCAGCCAGCGGCTGGCATCCGTTTCGTCGCCCACCGCTTCGAGCGCGCGCTTGTTGAGGGTGACGGGACCGGCCACGCAGGCGCTTTTGCGGCACAGTTTGTGGCGCCCCATGCCAAACAGGTTGACCTTGTCGTCACCGACATCGAGCCATCCCGGCCCCTCCCGGCCAATTGTCTCCATGGTCATCGTCGTTCCCATGAAGCTGAAGAAGGCCGAGAGCCCGTTTTCGACCGCGCCGAGCCAGGCAAGCAGGAGGGCATCGAAGGTGATCCGGTCCATCAGAAGCAGGCAGTGCAGGCCGGACTGAATCACCGGTCTGTGCTCGAACTCTTCGAGGGCCTTGCCGATCTCTTCAGGCTGCATGATCACCCCAAGGCGCTGACGCAGGACTTCGCGCAGGATCGAGCGGGCAGCGATCGCCGGGCCCGAAGCAGGCCTTGCCACCGGCCGCCACAGATGGCGGGCATAATCGGAAACCGGTGCATTCCAGTTCTGCTCTATGTCACGCACAACTTCCGGGCAGAGCAGCGACAGCACTGCCAGAATTTCCACCGGAGGCGTAGGGGTTGGGTCAAAGACAGCGGTCATTGGTCCCGTCTAGCCACTTGCGGCGCAAACGCCAAGGGAGACCAGACGTGCTGGATGCAGCCGGCCCACACGTAGACTGTCAACTCGATCAAAATGGTGTGAGACGAAATTGACCGTATCCTACGGAGCTCTCCATGAGCAATCACCTGTTCGCCGGCACGAATTGTTAGATTGGCCAAACAGTTAAGGCCAAGCAGCGGATCTCAGAACCGCAGCCGGGCCATGCTCAGCAGGTCGTGGTACTGCCCGTCGGTAAAACCGGCCTTCACATGCCGGCCTTCGACCTCGAAGCCGTGGCTTGTGTAGAGACGGACGGCCGGTTCGTTGTCGGCATAGACCGTCAATTCGACCCGCTTCAGGGCGCGCCAGTTGTCGGCCACGTCAAGCAGCGCGCCAAGTATGGCAGAGCCGATGCCCTTGCCGACAAAGGCATCGTCAAGGCCGATATTGATTTCGCCGATATGCGAACGGCGCGGCGAACCCTGCACGACTAGGCTGCCATGGCCGACGACCTTGCCGTCCAACTCCGCAACGATCCAGGTGGTTTCCTGGCCGGACTTGGCGATGCGCCGCTCCACCTGCTCCACCATCTCGAAGGGCATCCTGAGCGTGCCCCAGCGGAAGCCCGGCATGTTGAAGATAGCGCAAAGCGCCTCCGCATCGCTTAGCCGGACGGACCGGAGCTGCGGCTGGATTTTCTCGGAAGATGGCGAGGTCGTGCTGGTCATGGCGCTCCCGGCAAAGCAATCGGCCCGGCACGATGCACCGGACGTCACCTAAAAATCCAGCCGTCTCCGCAACCTATGCCGATTGCGAGCTAAAAACCGGGAGGCGGCGTAGAGTTTGAAGACGCCGCTGATGCCGATCCAGCCGAAAAGGGCGAGCCAGCGCAATGTCCCGGTCGCCGTCCAGTCGATCCGGTGCACCGCAGCGTCGGTGATGACGAGGCCAAGGATGGCAAGCAGGCCAACCAGAAACTGCGCCAAGCCGAGCACCAGCAGTTCCTCGCGCGGCGCGCTTCTCCAGACGAGATACACACCGCCCGCACCGGCGAGGAAGATAGCGCTGTAGACCTGAGCGTGGAAGGCATCGATCGGCCATGGCCAGAAGCCGCTGAATGTCAGGGGAAACAGCAACAGGCCGACTCCATAGAGCCCAAGGATCGCCGATTCCACCGGCATGTAGCCGCGCCATGCGGGGTTTAAGATCACGCCTTTTGCAGAAGGACGGGCCCTGGTCCGCCACAGGAACAGCCCGGATACCGCGACCGAAGCAAGATAGACCAAAAACCAGAGCCAGGGCGCTTTGCGCTCGAAGTTGAAATAGCCGAGATTGATGAACGAAGCCACCGACACGATGACGGTGAAGATGAAGGCCATGACGAGCACGAGCCTGCCGGGCGACCAACGGTTCCAGACCAGCAACGCCACCATCATGACCATTTCGGCGGTGTAGAAGCCGCCGAGGAAGCGGGCATTGAACGGCGTGACGGCCCAAGGCCAGCGCGGCTTGACCAGCACAGGCGCAAAAAACAGGCCGGCGCCTACGATCAGGACGATGATGACCACCACCGAGAAAAGGCGCAGAGCCGCGGGAAATGGCGGGTTGTCGGATGTCGGCATGGGAGAAAGTCCCAAAGATGAATGCCTCATGGACCCATCATAGTGCCGCTTGCGGCCGGTGAAAATCCGCCCGAATGGAAATTGAGCTGTCACCGGCTTATCCATTCGAATGGCCGTACGGTCCGTTTCGAAGTAAGATGGAGCGCTCGGACCGAAAACCGGTCCGGCCAACACGCCTCTAGGGTGCATTTCCCGGAGCCTGCACGATGAACGAAGCTCAGGATCTGTTCTCGCTTCTGCGGCAATCGACCGATGTCGATCTACTGGCAATCGACGCGATCAAGCGAACCATCGAGGAGGGCAACGACCGCGAGCTTTGTCGCATCAATGTGCCAGCCTTCGCCAGCAAGCATGGCCTCGACGAGGAGCGCGCCATAAGCGCCTTTCTCCATGCGGCACGGGTGGGCATCTTCGACATTTCCTGGAATGTTCTATGCCCCGGCTGTGGCGGCGTGCTCGACACCAACGCCACGCTGAAAACCTTGCAGAAGGACGAATACACCTGCGCGCTATGCTCCGAGGGCTATTCGCCGACCCTCGACGAGATGGTCGAGGTGACATTCACCGTCAGCCCCCGCGTGCGCAGGATTGCCGCTCACAATCCACACGAATTGCCGTTGATGGAATATTTTCGCCAGATCTACTGGGCGTCCGGCGTCGATCTGCCGGAAGAGGATTTCGCGAAGAAGATGGAAGCATTCTCGCTGGAGGATATCGAGCTTGCCCCTGGTGAAAAGGCGGTTCTGCCCATACAGCTTCCGTCTGAATTCGTCATCGTCTTCGAGCCGGTCACCCATTCAGTGCAGTTCATCGACGGGAAGGGCGAACCAACAAAAGAGCGCCGAAGCCTCTCTTTGGTGTTCGACCGCGACCATGTCCAGAACCAGACGCTGGAGATGCAACCCGGCCCGTTGCGAATTTCGCTGGAGAACAGGACCGATGCCCGCGTGCTGCCGACGGTCTTCATCGCCGGCCAGGAATTGCATGATTTCCTGGGCAAACGCCGGCCCTTCCTGACCGCCAAGCGCCTGCTCACCAACCAGACTTTTCGCGATCTCTATCGCACGGATACGCTCGACATCAACCAGCGCCTGAAAATCACCAGCCTGACCTTCCTGTTCACCGACCTGCGCGGATCGACCGAGCTTTACGAGCGGGTGGGCGATCTTTCAGCCTTCGATCTCGTGCGCGAGCATTTCCAGGTTCTGCATGAGATCGTCGCGGCGGAGGCAGGCGCGGTGGTGAAGACGATCGGTGATGCGGTGATGGCGACCTTCGCGACGCCTGATCGTGCGATTGCCGCGGCCCTCAGGATGCGCGATGCCATGCGTGAGCTCAACGACAAGAGCGGGCGCGAGGATCTGCTGCTCAAGATCGGAGTCCATGCCGGCCCCTGCATCGCCGTGTCCATGAACGAGCGACAGGACTATTTCGGCCAGACGGTCAACATTGCTTCACGGGTTCAGAACCTTGCCAACGCACAGGCGATCTTCGCCACTCGTGCGGTGGTCGACGACAATCTCACCGCCGATCTGTTGCACAGGAACGCGCTGACGCCCGTGCCCCACGAGGTCTCGCTGCGCGGCATTGAGCGGGAGATAGCAGTCTATACGATCCCCTGAAGACTTGGCCCCTGAAGACTTGGCCCCTGAAGATTTGGCCCCTGAAGATTTGGGTCGTCTCGGCCCCTCAAACGCGCCTGCAGAGGAAATAACGATCGGCGGGCTCCGAAGTCGGCGGCGGGAGGCGTTGCAGCAGCGGGTGATCGAGCGGCGTGCCACTGACCGCGAAGCCGCCGACGCGAAGCAGGCGCGCAATCAGATCGGGAAGCCAGGTAGCGGTCACTGCATCGCGATCGTCATAGCCGGTGCCGATGTCGGCATGAACAAGAGCGGCGTCGATGCCAATGAACTTGCGGGCCGTCTCGCGTATTTCGCCGAGCACGAGGTTTTCAGCTTCGGGAATTGAGCTGGCGTGTGCGCCAACTTCGCGGTCGAACACCACGATCCGGCGCCCGGGCAGGCGCTCGCGCAGATGGTGGAACGTCCGGCCATTGCCGAGGCCGAGCTCGAGCACAAGCCCCTCCATCTTCGCCACCTCGGGGCAGATTTGATTGAGAATGTCGCGCTGTGCGGTCATCCTGCTGATGAAATTATCAAGGCGACTCATATGCGATTTATGTCCTGAACCAGCAGCCCCGATCGAGGCTTGCCGCATATAGAGGCGAACGACAAACCCTGCAATAAGCCAACCGGCCGCCGACAAGCGTCATACCGGGTGGAGTCGGCGGCAGGGCCGCGCGGCGGAACAGCGATCTCACTTGTAGGGGTCTGCGGCGTCCCGCAAGCCGTCGCCGAGGAAGTTGAACGCCATGATGACGAGAATGACGGGGAGCATCGGCAAAAGCAGCCATGGATAGAAAGCGATGACGCTGACGCTGCGCGCCTCGGTGAGCAGGATGCCCCAGCTGGTTATCGGGGCCCTCAGGCCGAGCCCGAGGAAGCTCAGCGCCGTCTCGCCCAGGATCATGCCGGGGATGGAGATCGTCGCCGTCGCGATCAGATGCGACATGAAGCCGGGAATGAGATGCCGCCCGATGATGCGGCTGCTTCTGGCGCCCATCAATTGCGCGGCCAGAACATAATCCTCCTCGCGCAAGGCTAGAAGCTTTGAACGCACGGCCCGCGCCAGTCCGGTCCAGTCGAGCAGCCCGAGGATGACGGTGATGCCGAAATAGATCAGGATCGGACTCCAGGTTATCGGCATGATCGCCGCCAGAGCCAGCCACAGCGGAATGCTGGGGATCGATTGCAGAACTTCGATTATCCGTTGAACGATCAGGTCGAAGATACCGCCGTGATAGCCGGCCAGTCCGCCGATGACAATGCCGAGCAGGAAGCTGAAACTGATGCCGACGAGGCCGATTGTCAGTGAAATGCGTGCGCCATAGATCATGCGCGAGAGCACATCGCGCCCCAGCCTGTCAGTGCCGGCTAGAAAGAGCTGGCCGTTTTCGGCAGGGCAGACAAAATGCCTGTCACCTTCGATCAAGCCCCAGAACTGATAACTGTCGCCCTTGCAGAAGAAACGGATCCGCTGAACATCATCCTTTTTCTCGATGTAGTTCCGCTTGAGCGTGTCCATATCCAGCGTCATCTGGCGGCCATAGACGAACGGACCGACGAACTGGCCGTCGTGGAACAGGTGCACCCGCTGCGGCGGCGAATAGATGTAGTCCATGTTGCGCGTGTGCAGATTGTAGGGCGCCAGGAACTCGCAGATCAGTATCCCGAAATAAAGCGCCGCCAGGAATATGCCTGATATGACGGCAAGCCGGTGCTTCCGGAATTTCCACCACATCAGCCGCAACTGCGACGCCTGAAAGACTTTCGACTGCTCCGGAGTCATCGCCTCGACCGACTGCAGGTCAAAGGGCGCGGTGGAAACATAGTGCTGCAGTGGAGCACCCGGAGCGGGCAGGGGCGAATGCGTGTTCATTTGGTGCTGCCGCCCTGCAAACGAATTCGTGGATCAAGCAGCGCCAGCGCTAGGTCGGAAATCAGGACACCGATGACCGTCAGGAAGGCGAGGAACATGAGGAACGACCCTGCCAGATACATGTCCTGGCTTTGCAGCGCCTTGATCAGCATCGGCCCGGTCGTTTCCAAAGACAGCACTATCGCGGTGATTTCGGCGCCGGAGATGATGGCCGGCAGGATAGAGCCGATGTCGGAAATGAAGAAATTGAGCGCCATGCGCAGCGGATATTTGACCAGCGCCTTGAACGGATGAAGTCCTTTGGCGCGCGCGGTCACGACATATTGCTTGTGTAGCTCGTCGAGAAGATTGGCGCGCAGCCGCCGGATCATGCTTGCCGTGCCTCCGGTGCCGATGATCAACACCGGAATCCAGAGATGGGCGAGGATCGACTTCGCCTTGGCCCAGCTCATCGGCTCGCCGAGATATTGCTGGTCCATGAGATGGCCGATGGATGTGCCGAACCAGATGTTGGCGAAATACATCAGGATCAGCGCCAGCATGAAGTTCGGAATCGCAAGGCCGAGAAGGCCGAAGAAAGTCAGGCCGTAGTCGCCCCAGCTGTATTGATGCGTGGCGGAGTACATGCCGATCGGAAAGGCGATGAGCCAGGTGAAGATGATCGTGACGAAGGAAACCAGCACCGTGAGCCACATTCGGTCCCCGACGACATCGCGAACCGGCAGCTCATATTCGAAGGAATAGCCGAAATCGCCGTGTAGCATCCCGCCGACCCAGTAGAAGTAGCGAATGAGCGGTGGCTGGTCGAAACCATATTCCTCGCGCATCATCTCGATGCGGTCGGAATCCACCGCTTCGCCCTGAGCCCGAAGCTCGGCAACATAGCTGTCGAAATAGTCGCCTGGTGGAAGTTCGATGATCGTGAACACCAGTGCCGATATGACCAGCAGCGTTGGAACCATCACGGCAATGCGCCAGACAAGATATCGAAGCACGCTCAGGAGTCTCCAAGCCAGAATGTATCCGGCATGTAGACACCGAAATAGGCGGTCGGGTCGTAGCCGTAGAGAGCCTTCTCAGGCAGATTGCGCAGCCGCGAGGACGCCAGAACCGGCTGATGCGTTCCGTTCACGGTGCCGATGGAAAACACCTGATCGGTGTAGATCGACAGCATCGAGTTCCAGATTTCGGCGCGCTCCGTGGCTTCGGTAGATGCGTTCCAGCGCTTGAGTAAAGCCATCAACTCGACCACAGGCGGAAGATCGGGCGCCTCACCGACCTTGCCATGAGACAAGTAGTGGGCACCCCAGAGCGGCCATTGCAGCTGGTCGTCGATGGTGGGGGCCAGCTGGTACGGGTTCATGTCGGCGGTCGGCACGCCATTGTCGATGCCCGACCACATCGACATCATGACCTGGCCGCCAAGCGCGCGGCTGCGGAAGATATCGCGCTGCGAAGTCCGGATGAACAGGGCGATGCCGATCTTGCGCCAGTGATCGGTGATGAGTTCGAGCGCGTCGGTTTCCAGCGTGCTTTCGCCGGCCGTTTCCACTATGATCTGCGCAGGGCGTCCATCGGGAAGTATCCGCAGGCCGTCATCGTCACGCGTCTGAAGCCCGACCTCGTCGAGCAGGGCGTTGGCCTGGTCTGGATCATGGGCGACCCAGGCTTTCGCGAATTCCGGCCGGTAGAGCGGGCTCTCCGGCAGGACCGTATCGGCACTTTCCTGTGCCAATCCGTAGAACACAGCCATATTGATCTCGCGCCTGTCCACAGCGAGCGAAAGGGCACGGCGCACGCGCACGTCACGAAAAAGGCCACGCCACACCTGGTCGGAACAATTCAGATTGGGCAGCAGCGCCAGCCGCGAACCCTGTGTGCGTTTCCAGAGATGCATCTTCACCGGGTAGCGCTTCTCCGCGTCCTTCAGGAAGGAGTAATCGCTGAAGTCAATTCCCATGCATTGCAGGTCGCTCTCGCCCGCACCGGTCTTGGCCGAGATGATCGCCGACGAGCTGACATTCATGACGATCCGGTCAACATAGGGCAGTTGCCGGCCATTCTCGTCCATTCGATGAAAGAACGGGTTGCGCTCGAAGACGAATTGCTCGGCCGGCGGTTTGGTCCGGTTCTGCCAGGGATCGAGCGTCGGCAGTTCCGGGTTCTCCGGGCGATACTGCCGCGACATGCGGATATGCAGGAGCGTCCATTTCTTGGCCCGGTTCTCCTTCATCAGGCCGGCGAGCCGGAATGGATCCTGGTATTTCTTGTGGAACTGCTTGAGATAGGCGGCCGGCAGAACAAGCGATAGCGGCGAAGCAGCAGCGAGCTTGGGCAGGAAGTCGGGATTGGGCGCATTCCAACTATAGCGGACCGTCAACGGATCGACGATCTCGAAGCGTGGCGGCCTGCCGTCCGCCAGCAGGGTCGGGGCAAGCCCGCCCTGCGAAAGCTCATCATTCAGCCAGACATCTTCCCAGCAATAGCGAAAATCCTCCGGCGTCAGCAGGCTACCGTCAGACCATTTATGCCCTTCCCGAATCTTGAAAGTGAAGACGCGATCATCCGCTACGTCGAAACTTTCGAGAATGTCGGGTTGCAAGTTAAGCTTTTCGTCATAGCCGACCAGGCGAGCATATCCGTAGATCGTCATCATCCGGATATCTTTCTGGCTGCCGATGATCGTGCGCAGCGTGCCGCCATACTGGCCGGGCTGCCGGCCCATCGCGGCGAGGTTCAACGCGCGCGGGCTCTTGGGCAAGCGTTCGGCGAGTGCCGGCAGCGCCCTGGCCTTCAGCCGCGGCTGAAGAAATTCCGGCTCCAGATCGCCGGCGCGCGACGTGCCCGGCAGAAATGCCGAAGCCATGAGTCCAAGGACGGTGCGCCGGCTGATCAATGGCGTAACTCGCTGACATCGGCCGTACGCCGGGCCAGCACGAGGTGGCCGCCGCCAAGGTCGAGCGGCGACAGCATACCCTCGTCGCCTTCGTCGCGGAATTGCGGTCCCCATGCGCTGGTGTCGGAAGCGCCGCCGAGCTGCAGCGTCTTGAAATCCATCGGCCTGTCGAGATCGGGGAAAGGTACTGCAGCTACTAGTGAGCGCGTGTAGGGGTGGACCGGTTTCCTAAGCAGAATTTCGCGCGGCGCGAGCTCGACGATACGCCCGCCGCACATCACCGCGATGCGGTCTGCCATGTAGTCCACCACCGCCAGGTTATGGGATATGAACAGGTAGGTCAGGCCCAGTTCCGTCTGCAGGTCCTTCAGAAGGTTCAGGATTTGCGCCTGGACAGAGACATCGAGTGCCGAAACCGGCTCGTCGCAGATCAGGAGTTCAGGCCCCAGCGCCAACGCGCGCGCGATGCCGATACGCTGACGCTGCCCGCCGGAGAAACTGTGCGGATAAC
This sequence comes from Mesorhizobium mediterraneum, assembly GCF_002284565.1. Lineage (GTDB taxonomy): Bacteria > Pseudomonadota > Alphaproteobacteria > Rhizobiales > Rhizobiaceae > Mesorhizobium > Mesorhizobium mediterraneum. The sequence continues at coordinate 157,860 of NZ_NPKI01000011.1, forward strand.
GCTTGATGAAGCGCGGATCGAGCCCGATTGCCTGCATCAGGCTCTTGACCGTGGCGAGTCGGGACGCGGCATTGCCACGTTGATGGATTTCCAGCGGCTCGCTCAAGATGTTCTCCACCGTCATGCGAGGTGAAAGCGACGAAACCGGATCCTGGAAGACCATCTGGATTTTCGCGCGCAGCATGCGCAGGGCGTCTCCCTCGGCTTCCAAGACGTCGATCGGACCATCGCGGCCGTTGAAGATCACAGAGCCGCCGCTAGGGGTGACAGCCCGCATGAGGATCTTGCTGACGGTGGTTTTGCCGCAGCCGCTTTCGCCGACAAGACCCAGGCACTCACCCCGCCTGATATCGAAGCTCACGCCGTCCACGGCGCGAACAGAGGCTTGATGATCTTCGCCGAACCATCCGGACTTGCGGATGGTGAAGGTCTTTGTCAGATCCCTGACCGACAGCAGGATGTCGTCCGGCCCCTTCGATGCCGGCGCCGTCTGCTTGCCGAGCAGGTTCCCGACATTCACCGGCACCTCGCGGAGCGCCTTTAGCCTTTCGCCAGGCTTCAGGTCGAAATGCGGAACGGCTGCCATCAGGCCCTTCAGGTAAGGGTGGCCTGGCCGGCGGAATATCGCCTCCACAGGTCCCGCTTCCATGATCTCGCCCTGGTACATGACCACCACCTCGTCGGCGACATTGGCGACCACGCCAAGGTCGTGCGTGATCAGCAGCATCGCCATGTTCAGCTTCGTCTGAAGCTCGCGCAGCAATTGCAGGATTTGCGCCTGGATGGTGACGTCCAACGCCGTCGTCGGCTCGTCGGCGATCAACAGGGCGGGCCGGCAGATAAGCGCCATGGCGATCATGGCGCGTTGACGCAATCCTCCCGAAAGTTCAAAGGGATACATGTCATAGGCGCGCTTGGGGTTGGGAAAGCCGACAAGGCCGAGCATTTTCTCGGTCCGCGCCTTGCGCTCCACCCGAGCCATGGGCGTATGAATCTGCAGGGATTCGCTGACCTGATTGCCGATCGTGTGCAGCGGCGACAGTGATGTCATCGGCTCCTGAAAGATCTTGCCGATGCGGCTGCCTCTCAACGCCCGGATTTCGGGTCCGTCACGCGGCATCTGCAGGATATCCTGCGTCGTGCCGGGCTTTTCAGGATCGGAAAACAGGATACGGCCGCGAACATGGGCTGTGTTCGGCAAAATGCCCATCACTGCCTGGCTGAGAACCGATTTTCCGGAACCGGACTCGCCCACAAGCGCGGTAACCTTGCCGGGCAGGACGCGAAGATTTGCACGCCTGACGGCATGCAAGGGTCCCCCGATAATGGCAAAAGAGATGCCAACATCCTCGATCCGCAGCAGATCAACACCCGAATTCATTGTCACACCAGCCCCACTCTGGCGGCCTGCCAGGCGGCAGGCCCAAAAAGCGAGACTAGCGTATTGCCAGCCTAGAGCAACTTGGATTCGAAACGGTCGCCAGTTCCCTGGCGGAACCGGCGACCGGACTGCATACCAAGGCGTTCGGATCAGATCGTGGCGGTTACTGGAGCTTCCTCGGGTCGGCCGCCGACAGCCGCGCGGCATCGCGATGAAGCAGCATGACCTGCTCGGCGTCCGATATTCGGTCGTAAATCGGCTCCAGCGCACCGTCTTCATCGAGCGCGAGAGCACCCGACAAATCGGGTGAAAGCACCGTCAGCTTCTGCTTGATGCCCGCCAGTTCCTCCTTGCCGAGCGTCAGCCAGCTGTTGGCGCCGCAATAGCTGGCGAAGTCTTTGCTGGCGAGAACGCTGTGCGGATGTTTCTTGGTCAGGGTCTGGAGGCGCTGGACCTCGTTTACAGCCGAGCCGAAGACAGAGAATGTGAGCCGGTCTGTAAGCCCGACGTTGCCGAACATCACATTGCCGACATGCAGGCCGATACCAAACTTTATGTCGCCTAACCCCTGCTCCTTTCTGCGCAGATTGAGATCCATTATGCGCGCGCTGGCCTTGTGCGCTGCCGCAAGAGCAGCCTGGCAAGCGATCTCGGACTGCGAGCGATGCCTTTCGCAAGGGTAGACGGCAATGAAGCCATCACCTATGAAACTCATGATCTGCCCGCCGCTGCGATTGAAAGGTGCGGCAACGGCGTCGAAAAACTGGTTCAGCGTATCGATATAGATTTCGCGGCCGGAGGTTTCGGCAAGCCTTGACGACCCGCGCATATCGGCCATGACCAGTGCGGCCCGGATGGTATCGCCCTCGCCGCGCTTGATCTGGCCGTCCAGCACGCGCCTGCCGGCGTCGCCGCCGAGATAAGTGGTCATCATGTTGTCGGCGAGCTTGGTGAGCACCGCCATCTTGGTTGCGATGGCGAGATGGTTCTGGATGCGCAGCAGCGCCGAAATCATGCTGTCGCTGAAGCCTGCAGCACTGTCGGTGGACCAAGACCCCAGCATGCCCTGACTGGTATTGCCGCTGAAGGGATGCACGAAAGCCATGTAATCGGTGACGCCCATAAGCCTGAGGTCATCGAAAACAGGAAATTCCGACGACACTGACGGGTCGAGCCGGCGCCGCAGATGGTCGAGCTTGTTGCTGAGCAGATGATAGTATGGGCTGGTCAGGAATCTGTCAGAATGAACGCCGTCCTCCTTGCGGAAGCCTTCCACTTCCAGGCCCTGGCCGCGGAGCCAGGTGAAGCCAAGCGCGTCATAAAGCGGATGAAGCATCGAAAAGCTCAAATGCACCCGCTTCAAAGGCAGGCCGGCAGCAGCCAGCCGTTCACAAAAGCCCTTTACCAATGTTTCCAGGTCGTCGCCCGCCAGCGCCGATTGGGTCAGCCAATCGGCAACCTTATCCATGAGAATGGCAGAAATTTCTGCTTGCGCTGTGCTCATGCTATCTCCGAACTCTTGGGCCTCATGTGGCGAGGCTGCCGGCGGGATGCAATCACGATCCTGACAGCGGGCAAAAAATTCGCCGGCTCGGACGCCATCAGGCCTTCACCACCGTCTCTCGGGCTAGCCCGAGGCGGCCAAAAACATTGCGTGTGTCGACGATCAGGAGAGCGTGATCAGCGATCGCCTGATAGTCGATCGCGTCGTGGTCGGTTGCAACGACGACAGCGTCGAAATCCTTCAAGGCCACCTCGGTCAAGTCGACCGAGCGACGCCCCTTGATCGCCATATGCTCCCGTGTGGTCGGGATTTCGGTAACATGCGGATCGTGGAATTCCGCCTTGCCGCCCCATTCCTCGATGAGTTCAATGAGCCGCAATGAGGGGCTTTCGCGGATGTCGGGCACATTCTTCTTATAGGCGAGCCCGATGATGAGAATGCGCGAGCGGCTGAGCGCCTTGCCGTGGCGCCGGTCCAGCGCCTTCGCCAGTTCATCGACCACATGACGCGGCATAGCCGTGTTGATCTCTGCCGCCAGCTCGATGAAGCGGGTCGGCAGTTCGTATTCGCGCGCCTTCCACGTCAGGTAGAAGGGATCGATCGGAACGCAGTGCCCGCCAAGTCCAGGGCCAGGATAAAAAGGCATGTAGCCGAAGGGCTTGGTCTTTGCCGCCTCGATCACCTCCCAGATGTCGATGCCCATCGCACCGAGCACGACCTTCAACTCGTTGACGAGGGCTATGTTGACCGAGCGGAAGATGTTTTCCGTCAGCTTGACCGCCTCGGCGGTCGCCGTGGTGGAAACCGGAACGACGGTCTTGACCACGCCCTGGTAGAAAGCCTGCACGAGCGTCGCCGCTTCAATGCCGTCACCTGCCACGACCTTGGGGATCGTCGCGACTTCAAAGCTGCGGTTGCCGGGATCCTCGCGCTCGGGCGAGAAGCCGAGGAAGAAGTCTATCTTCGACTGCAAGCCGGTCTTTTCCAGTATGGGCTTGATCACGTCGTCGGTGGTGCCAGGATAGGTGGTCGATTCCAGCACGATCAGCTGGCCGAGACGTAAATGCTTCGCGATGGTGTCTGCCGTGTTTCTGACAAAGGAGAGGTCCGGCTCTCGGTGTTTCGTCAGCGGTGTCGGAACGCAGATGATGATGACATCGCAGACGGCCAGTTCGGCAAAATCCGCAGTGGCGCGGAACCGTCCGATCGCCACCTCGCTGGCAAGGGCTGTGGACGTCACCGCCTCAATATAGGACTGGCCGTTGTTCAGGCTCTCGACCTTCTGGGCTTCGACGTCGAAGCCGGAAACCGGGAAGCCGGCGCGTGCGATCGCAACCGCCAGCGGCAACCCGACGTAGCCCAGTCCGATCACGCCGACTTGCGCGGCACGCGTCGAAATCCGGTTCAGAAGACTGTCATATGTCGATCGTGAGGCGTCCAAAAATCTGCTTCCCGTCAATTCGGACAGGCTGTCCGCGCCCATGGCGAGGCGCACCATGGTCCCAAGAACCATTGCCGAGGCATATTGCGGAAAATCGGTTTCCGCAAGCCGTCATCAGACCGGCACCTTCGCCTTCAGGCTTGCGGCAGCAATCGCATAGCCGCCGGCGGCGCCATCGATGAAATGAACGTGATCGCGCTGCAGCGGCGATGCGACGAGGCATGTCATCAAGGCCGATTTCTGGCGGTGCAGGCCATAGTTGCAGATGCCCGCCTCTTCCGCCTGTTTCAGCCGGTTCTCGATCCGTTGCAACACATCCGCGTCAACGTCGATGGTCATCTTCAAGCCGTCGTCGAACTTCCGGAAATCCGAATTGCTGGCCACGTCGCGTTTGTAGATCTTCGGATCGAAACTGCCGATCCTCCAGCCATATCTATCCGTAACAGCCGTAAGCGTCATCAGGAACACTACCCACAGCTTCGATAGCCACCGCCATCCTGCGGGTGCCATGGCCCGCGCCTCGATATCGAGGCCGGCGGGCAGAAAACTGTAGCTCGGCCCGTTCACCGGCACCGGGTGGCCATCGCGTTCCTGCCTGCCGGAAAGGGCGATGATGTCGGAAGCCAGAAACTGAAAACCGCGCAGGTCGCGCAACGCCCCCGGTACGGCTATGATCGAGACGATTTCGCCATGCCGGGCTTCGATCGGGTTCCAGCGGCAGGAGAGGCCGGTCAGATCCGGCCGCGCGCCGGCCGGCGCAGGATCGATGCGGTAGCGCCCGGCTTTCATCTCGGCTTCCGCCCAACTGCCGCCACCTCCGGCGAACATGGCATAGAAGACCGCTTCGGAGGCCTGGAACCTCGCCACGCGAACGTCGAGGCCTTGCGCTCTTATATCCTTTATCGGCACGATTGCGGCACGCAAGGTCAGATCCAGTTCGTCCGCCACCCATCTCTGGACAGCCGCCAGCGCGTTGCGGATGATCTCCAGCGCCGAGCCAGGAAACGCCACGAGCGCGCCGTCGCCGCCGAAGACAAAGGGAAGATCTTGCCTACCCAGCGCATTGAGCAGCGCCGAAATGACGCTGGCACCGGCCATATTGACGGTTTTATAGCGCCCCGCCTCGATCGCCTTGGTCGAGCCGACGATGTCTGCGGTGGCCAGCGCCCAGCCATCGGGGAGAGGCCGATAGTTATCGATATCGGCAACGCTTTCGAACCTTGCGAAGACCGGCAAAGAAGCGACAAACGGGTCGGACGCGGCAGCTGTTTCCATGAGCATCAGATAGCACATTCCAGTGCTTGAAGGTGAAGTCGATCATGGTTCGAAATTGACTTGCGCAGGCTTTCCGATGATAGGGTCCGGCGATGCGAATTGCTTTCTACGCGCCGCTGAAGTCACCCAATCATCCCGTTGCCTCCGGCGACCGCCAGATGGCACGGATGCTGGTTAAGGCGCTGGAGCATGTAGGGCATAGCGTCGAACTGGCATCCGAATTGCGCTTGTATCTACGCGAACCGGAGTCGAAGAGTTTCGATGCGCTCAAGACCGAGGCCCGAGAGGAGGCTGCGCGGCTGACCAAGCTTTGGGATCGTGACGGCAAGCCCGATCTCTGGTTCTCCTATCATCCCTATTACAAGGCGCCCGACCTGATCGGGCCCGAGCTGGCGTCGGCCTTTGCTGTCCCCTACGTGACAGCGGAAGCCTCCTATTCGAGGCGGCGCAACGCCGGCTTGTGGGCCGATACGCAAGCGTTGGTGGCGCGAGCCGTCGAACAGGCAGCGCTGAACATCTGCTTCACGCAAAGGGATCGTCAGGGACTAACAGATGCGATTCCCGACGCCGCTCTCGGTATGCTTTCGCCCTTCATCGACACATCGGTATTCCGGGAACTGCCGGCACGGGGTTGTCCGACGCGCCTCGTTACCGTCGCCATGATGCGCCCGGGCGACAAAGTCGAAAGCTATCGCATGCTGGCGCAGGCGCTCGGTCCGATCGGCCACCTGCCCTGGACCATGTCGGTCGTCGGGGATGGGCCTGCCCGCGACGAGGTCAAAGCGCAATTCGCCGGCTTGCCCGCCGACCGTATCGAATGGCTTGGCGCGATTGAGCCAGCCGCCGTGCCGGATGTCCTCTACCGTGGGGGAATTTACGTCTGGCCGGGTTATGGCGAGGCCTATGGAATTGCCTATCTTGAAGCGCAGGCCGCCGGCCTTCCGGTGGTGGCTCAGGACATCGCCGGCGTGCCGGAGGTCGTGCGGGATGGCCAGACCGGGTTTCTCACCCCGCCGGGCGATGTGGCGGCGTTCGCTTCTGCCATTGAAAGGCTTCTGGCCGGCAACGACGAAAGAACCATCATGGCCGCGGAAGCCAGGCGTTTCATCCTCGAAGAACGTTCCCTCGGTGTTGCAGCGGCGCGCCTGGCCAAACTTCTTGCGAAGATCCCGGTTTCATGACATCCGATCAGGTCTGGCAGCCCTTGGTGGAAGAACTGGCGTGCCTGCAACGGGCGGACCGTAAGGCAGAGTTCTGGCTGCGCGACGACGACGCCGTGGATCCGACGCCTGCGCTTGATCGGCTGCTCGACCTTACCGGTAAATTCGCGGTTCCGGTCACTCTGGCCGTCATTCCCGCCCTGACTGATGAGAAGCTTGTCGTCCGGCTTGGCGAGGCGCCGCATGCCGCGGTCGCCATCCATGGCTGGGCGCACCGAAATCATGCGCCCGAGCACCAGAAAAAGCAGGAACTCGGCGCGCATCGGCCACGCGAGGCGGTGCTCGATGATCTGGCTCGCGGGCTGACGCACGTAACCGAACTGCACCGCGCACGTGCCGTTCCGATGCTGGTGCCACCTTGGAACAGGATCGACGCCGGCTTGGTATCCGACCTTGGATCGATAGGATTTTCGGCATTGTCGGTCTATGGGCCGCCGAGGCCGGCTTCACTTGCAGTCATCAACAGCAATGTCGACATCATGGATTGGCATGGCACGCGCGGCTGCCGCGATCATGGCCTATTGGTTCAGGCTATCATCGCGCAATTGCAGCATGCAATCGACGGCGGCGAACCGGTCGGCCTGCTCACCCACCATCTCGTGCATGATGAATCGGCCTGGCTCTTCCTCGAACGGCTGTTCACAGTCACCGCACAGACTGAAGCCTGCGCATGGCTTCCGATCAGGACATTGATCGGGCGCAGCGCCGCTAGAGCAATTCCAGGAAAAGTGTGAGCGGTTTTCCCGGGAAAAGCGCGTAGCGCTTTCCCTTGGGAATTGCGTCAAAACAAAGAGATAGAGCGGTTCGCCGTTTCTGTGAAACGGTGAACCGCTCTAGAGGAAAATAGCTCAGCGCTTTTTGCGCAATGAGACTGGAAATTTGAGCGTCTGGCCATCCCGCGCGGCAAAAGCGCCGGTAAACCTGTCTTTGGCCAGTTTCTCGATCTCGTCCAGGTCCTCGTCGGTCCGCGTCGGATCGTGGTGAAACAGCGCAAGCCCCCGCGCACCGGCCGCCTCACAGAGCTTGACGCCCTGTTGCCATGTCGAGTGCCCGTAACCGCGGCGGCGTTCCATTTCCTCCTCGGTGTAGGTGCAATCGTAAATGACGAGGTCGGCATCTTCGATCAGGGCGAGCACCGCCTGATCGAGTTTGTCCGGCTCGTGCTCAGTGTCTGTGATCACCGCCACGACGCGGCCGCCCCATTCGACTCGGTAGCCTATGCAGCCGCCCGGATGGATAAGACTGCCGGTTCGGACCACCACCCCTTCGCGCGGCCGAAGCACGTCTCCGGATACGAAATCGCGATAGTCGAGGCTTGCCTTGCAGATCTCCAGTTTCACCGGAAACCACGGCGGCCGCATGAACTCATCGACCATCTGCCGGGTCGTCATGTGTCCTGCAAGATGCCCGGACCAAAGCGTAACCTTGGCGCTCCGGTCATAGATCGGCGCAAAAGACGGCAACCCGATGATGTGATCGTAATGGCAATGGGTGAAAAGCAGGTCGAAATCGGTCACGGCCGACGCCTGAAGCGCCCCGCCGGCAGGCCGTAGGCCAGAGCCCGCGTCGAACAGAAGCGTATGCTTACCGCATCGCATCTCAATGCAGATTGTGTTGCCGCCATAGCGAGAGAATTCTGGCCCTGATACCGAAATGCTGCCGCGCACACCCCAAAACCTGACCAGGAAAACGTCGTCGTCCATGCTACCCCTTCGCCCATCTTAGCCAAACAACTGCTGCTATGCGAGACAGGCTTTCTCCGGGCGACCTTCTCAGCAAGAGGACAATGCCATCACGACGGCGAGGATCGAGCGCACGTCTTGGTTATTTGGCGCTTCGTGCGTCGATCAGATCCGCGGTCGTATGGCTTAGGCGATCGGCAAGAACCCGCAATATCTCGATGGTCATTTCCGGGAACTCCCTCATAAGCCTCAGGAAATGATCCTTACGGATTCTCAAGACTTCCAGCGGACTTGCCGCTCTGACGGTGGCAGTGCGGGAGCTGTTGCACAATATGGCGATCTCGCCAACAATCGAATTTGACTCCAGTTCGGCAACTTTTATCGGTCCGCTGTCGGAATCGACCAGAATATCTGCCCTGCCTGAAAGGATGACATAGGCGGCGTCTCCCTCGTCGCCCTGCCGGAAAAGGATCTGGCCGGCGCTGTAGCTCACACGATCGGATGTGAACGCAAGCAGCTTGAGCTTTGTCGGCTCGATGGCAGCGAACAAGGGAACGCGTTGCAGCATTCCAACTTCATCCTTGAGCAGCATTGTCGCAAACCTTCCCAATTCGCGTTTGCCAGACTAGACCAACGGACGCCCAGATGGAATCAATTCTGTTTCCGGGATGGCGAGACGAACCACGCGAATGGTGGCGAACCCGGATCAGGTGCAAACCTCAATCCCTTGACCTTGCAACAAGTTCCCACCGGCAGAATGATCCCATCGGAATGTCCAAAGCTCTATGACAGCAGTTCCTTGAAGATACCGTTCCCTGCCAAAAGTGTCTCGTGTGTTCCGTCTTCCACCAAACGACCCGAGTCGAAGACGACAACGCGATCGAACATCATCGCCATTGCCGGATTCGTCACGACCCACACAATTGCCGGCGAATGGCCGTCGCGTCTGGCTTCCTCGAGCACGTTTCGCAGCACCTTATCCTGCATGCGCTGGTCGAGCGCCGACAGCGGCCGGTTGAGAATGAGAAAATCGGGACGCTTGATCAGGGCCCGGGCAACATCGAGCTTCTGTCGCTGTCCACCGGTCAGCCGCCTGCCACCGGAGCCGACGTTGAAGTCCAGGCCGACATCCAGAAGTTCGTCATAAAGCCCCAGTTCGTCAAGGATGTCATAGACGATAGACCGTATACGGTCCGGCGCGTCGGGATGGTTGGTGCCCACACGCCCGAACAGGACATTGTCCATGACGGTAGCCGCGGCAATGTATTTGGCAGGATCATATCGTTCGACTGCATTTTGCAGCTCGGGCGGCAGGTTTTCATAGAACTGGTTGCGTGCAGCGACGATCTTGCTCATGAGCTCGTCGCTCAGCAGGCCGAAGCGGTGCCGGGGCTCGATATAGTTAAAGCTCAAGGTGATGATCATGGCGCGGTCGTTCTCCGAAACCGCCTCGTAGGGACGGTTTTTGAGCCGTTGCAGCAAGCTTTCGTAGGCGGGTATCTCCTCGGCGCTCATGAAGGCGAGCTGCTGGAAGAACTGGTGATCGGGCGGCAGGTCGGCGAACAGCTCGATCGCCTGTTCGGCGATCTCCATGCCCATTTCGTAGAACGTGCGGTCGAGGCCGGCTTGCTTCAGCACAGAAGCAAAATAGGGATTGGCCGCCAGAGCCCTGTCGGCCAGTTCGGGGCCGGCGGCAGCGCCGAAGAGCAGGTTTTGGCCGATCGTTGCTTCCTTGTTGTACGCGCCCGGTTCGAAAGGAGCCACCAGTCCGCTCAGCCCTTCGTGTTCCAGCCGGGTTCGCAGCGCCGCACGCAGTTCGACGATCCGCCTGGCAAGCTCCGTGTGACGCGTGAGGTCGGCCGAAGAGCGCAAGCCAAGATCCAGAATGTCGCGCGACAGAACAACCGCGTCGAGCACCCGGCGCACGGCTTCAAAGAGGTCGTGCGGGCCGGTAGCGCCAGCGGAAGCATAGTTGATCCAGTCGCTGTGGATATCAAGCTCCGGATTGCCCGACCGACGCGCCTCGTCGATGTTCCAGCGGCGCTGGTCTGCCGCAGCACCCTCATAAGTCACCGATGTCAGCGGCGCGTGCTTCAACCCGTAGAGCAGGTTATCGCGGAGGCTTGCCTGGAACAGGAAAACATCCGACGAGGCATAGGACATGCGCCGGCCGGTCACTGCTTCGGGGAGTTCAAGCAGGTCGTCGGCGCCCGAAGCGACCCTTCCGCTGTCCGGCCGATTCAGCCGCGCGAAGGCTTCTGCAAGCGCCTCCGCTCCACCTGTTGTGGTGCTGACCAGCGCCACCGTCTCACCCGGCCTGACCTGGAGGGAGATACGATCGAGGAGCATTGCACCGCCATCGTCTGCCATGGACAGATTGATGGCCGACAGGGGGTTGGTCATCGGAGCGGGATCGTCGATCGCCAATGCCCCGATTGTCGGCGCAATGAGACCCTCGGCGGTAAACTGTTCAACGACCTGCTGATATTTGACCTGGACATCCTGCCGCGCCTGATCCCAATCGATCAGTTCCTTCATCGGTCCGGGCAGGTCCTTGTAGGCGCCGATCACGGCCACGAGCTGGCCGACGTCCAACCGCCCCTGGATGACCAGGTACCCGCCGATCATGTAGAACAAAAAGGGCGTGACCTGCGCGAGAAAATTGTTGAGGAACTTCACCATGAATTTCCATTGGTAAAGATCGAAGCGGATCTTAAAGATGAGCCCGAGCCGGGCAGCTATGTCGGCGCGCTCGTAGTTTGATGTATCGTGGACGTGAACCGCGCCGATGCCGTCGACGATTTCGCCAACCCGGCCCGAAAGCGCGCGCGCCGTCAACTGCCGCTCGCGCCCGAGCACGATCAGCCGCCGCCGCATTCGCGGGATAAGCACGATCTGGATCCCCACGATCACAGCCGCTATCATTCCGAGCCAGACGTTCTGAACCATGATGAACAGCATGGCCGTCAGCGCCTGGCCGCCGAGCAGCACCGGCTGCACGAAGGCATCGCCGATGAAGCCGCCCAGCGGCTCCACCTCGTCCTTCACCATGGTCGCCACTTCGGCGGATTTCACCCGCTTGAAGTAAACCGGCGGAAACCGCAGCACACGATCGACCAGATCGAAACGGATACGCCGCAGCATGCGTTCGCCGAGGCGGCCCTTGTAGGTGTTGATGTAGAGTTTGAACAGGCCGTTGATGATGACTAGCAAGAGAAACACAACGCTCAGGGCAAACAGCGTCTCCTTGCGGTCGAGCTGAAAACCGGAGAAGAACTGGACCTCTCCAATGAACGGCAAGTTATAGTGTAGCCTCATGAATGGCTGGGTCGCGCCCGGTTGCTCGAAGCCGCCACCTTGGATCGGGCCGTTGACGATCAGTTTCGGCAGGTCGAAGGACATGAAATACGGGATCATCGAAAGCACGACGATCATCAATATCCAGAGTTGCTGCTTCTTGGTGTGCGTCCAGATATAGCGGGCTAGGCTGGGTTCCATATGCGGCTGTGGACCCTTCAGTTGGAAAGATGCAGGATGTAAAAGCACCTGCTGGCGAATAGCATATCGGCGATTTCTTCGTCGCCAGCGGCAAGCTCGAAGCTGCAGTGCACGGAGATTGTCCTGCGCTCAACGATGGCCGGAACCTGCGAGGCGGCGCGATCCAGTTCCGGCGCATGGTCGATGACAACGACGTGGGAATTGGCGATCAGCGAAGACTGCAGCTGGCCGAACGGTTCGCGGCTTCCGTAGGGTTTTGGCGAATAGCCGAGCGGCACGAGGCCCCGGCTGCGCGGCTGGTGCTGCCAGATGGACGCCGCTGCTCCGGACAGATGCAACAGGCTCTCTCCGGCACCGGGCAATGGCGAAGCAGCTTGCAGCATAATCACATCCGCGAATCAACAGCCTTGCGCGAGGCAAGATTGCGTTGTGTCGCCCGAAATCCCAACATACAAGGCGAATATGATGGATGTCACGCAACCACGCAATGCCGGCTTGGACTGGCACGAGCAAGCCTTGGACCTCACGCGCGGAATTGCCGCCTATGTCAACTGCCCTCTCGTGGCAGGGCTGGCGCGCGTCGTGACCAAGCATCCGAAGGCCGATATCGCCAACGCCTTCAACCACAAGCAGGTCGCCTGCAAGATGTGGGCGCTCGATAGGCTGTTCGAAAGCTGCGGCGGGCGGTTCGAGCGCATATGGGTTCTGGGTGGATGGTACGGCATATTGCCGGCAATGTTTTTCAACGACGCCCGCTTCGACATCGCGGCGGTCGATAGCATCGACATCGATCCCGAAGTCGCGCCGGTCGCCCGGACCCTCAACCGGGAAGCCGGCGACCGGTTCCGGGCGCTGACGGCAGATATGTACGCACTCGACTATGCGGCCGGGCGGCCCGACCTGACGGTCAATACGAGCTGCGAACACATAGCCGATCTGCGCGCCTGGCTTGCTCTGCTTCCGCGGGGCATGAATGTACTGCTACAATCGAACGATTATTTCAGCGAGCCAACGCACATCAACTGCGTGGCCTCACTTGCAGCCTTCGAAGCAATGGCGGCGCTACGGGAGGTGCGGTTCTCCGGCGAACTACCGACAAAAAATTATACGCGCTTCATGCTGATTGGAACTGTTTAATGCATTTCGCCCGCGTAGCGGTTTTGGGACAACGACGTGGATAAAAACAAGGACTTGAAGCGCGTCGCACGAACCTCGCCAGACGCGCGTTAGAATCCATCGTCTGTTTGATCATATACTTTTCCGAAACCGGGCCTCACTTTTAGGGACCAGGTTCGATACCGCTCACGCAGGATTTGCGCCGAGTGACGCGCGCCTTCCAGATCGAGACGATGCGCGGATGGCGTCGGTCCCACAAGCGCCTGTTCGATCGCTTGCGCCAAACCTTCAGGCGTCAGGTCATTTTCCATCAGCACCGTTGCAAGACCGAGTTCTTCGAGCATCAGGGCGCGAACCGTCTGTTCGGTTTCCCCGCCGGCTGCAAATGGAACGAGCAGGGAGCGACAACCCGCGCGCAGGACATCGCAGACCGTGTTGTAACCCGCCTGCGAGGCTGACAGGCGGGCGCCGGTCAGCAGGCTGGCGAAATCCTCGCGGAACCGGAAGATGGACAGGCCCGGCGTGGCATCGTGTGCGATCGCGTCAAACTCGTCTTTCGGCAGGTTTGGGCCGGTGATCAAACACCATTTCCAACCGTTGTTAGCATTCCGCGCCGCTGCGATGGTGGAGCTGACAAGGCTCTTTCCGGCAGCCCCGCCGCCAACCGACACCAGAACGTCGAAGCGCTCGGAGGTCGCGGGCGCTGGCGGCGCGGCAACGAGCCCTGTGTAGGTGACCTCGGTCCTGATCGCCCCAGCCAGTGGAAATGTCTTGTCGATGGTTGCGAAAGCCGGATCGCCGTGGACCATGACAAGGTCGAAATGCCTGTTGATGAGATCGACCGTTTCCTCGTTTCGGCCCGGCTTGACGCGCTCCTGAAGGATATCACGGACGGACGTCGCCAGCAGCGGTCTGGGCGATGTCGCGTCGATGGCCTCGATCAGCGGCAAGAGTTCGAAACGCATCTGCCGGCGTCCAAATGGAAACGCCTCGACAATGACAATATCAGGCCTGCAATCCCGGAATGCCTGCAGCAGCAGCTCCGAACGCCATTTCTTGAAATCATCATCGATGGGTTTGCCCTGCAGGTCGACGAGTCCGGAAAATCCTTCATCACCGGAGGTGACAGGTGGCAGGGTTACAGATTTTACACCCCGTCCCGGAAACCCCGCGATCGGCGCCCCGCCGGTCACGACGGTTACGTCAAACCCGTCATCGACCAGAGCCGCCGCAATGCGGCTGGCGCGCGCGAGATGGCCGATGCCGAGCAGGTGCTGGACATAGAAGAAAGCGCGCAGCCGCTTCATTCGGCGGCCCGCCACTCCCGCTCGAACAGTTCCTTGAGCTGTCCAATGCTTGCCATATGATCGAAATTGCCGCGCACGCGCCGCTCCGCGGCCTCGCCGAGGCGGGCGCGCAGCACGGGATCACGGATCAGGCGCTCCAGCGCCTGTGCCAGGGCAATTGGGTTTTCCGTCGGAACCAGCAGCCCGGTTTCATCCGGCGATAAGAGCTCCGGCACGCCGGAAATATCGGTCGACACGCAGGCAAGCCTCTGGCTGGCCGCCTCCACCAGAACATTCGGCAGACCGTCCCGGTCGCCATTTGCGGTGATCCTGCAGGCCAGGGCGAAGATGTCGGCGCCTCGGTAGTGCTCAAGCACCTCCTCCTGCGCAAGCGCGCCTTTCCAAGAGACGCGACCATCCAGTCCGAGCTTTTGCGCCAGCGCCTTGAGCCGTTCCAGTTCCTCGCCACCGCCGATATGCTCGAAACGCCACGCCAAATCACCAGGCAAGAGGGCGAGGGCCTCCAGCAACGTATCGTAACCTTTCTTTTCAACGGCGCGCCCGACACTCAAAACGATAACCGGTTCGTCCGGCGCCGAGCCATCATGCTGTTTTCGCGCCTCGCCGAAACTGCCGAAGCGATCAAGGTCGAGCCCATGATAGCTCAGATGCACAGAGGAGCTGCCGTTAGCGAGTTTTTTCAGACGGTCGAAGCCGGTTTTCGTGCAAGTGACTGTCCAGCGCGCCGAGGAAAGCTTGCCGGCCAGATCCCAGTCCGCCGAAGTCCAGATGTCCTTGGCATGGGCCGAGCAGCTCCAGGGCAGTCCACGAAGCTGGCTGGCATAGCGCGTCACCGATGCCGGCGTATGCGCGAAATGTGCATGCAGCCAGCCCGCGCCTTCCGGCCATTCGGCCGCCAGCACGAGCGCTTGCCCGAAGCGGCGCGCGCGATTGCGCGTAAAGTCGCGGGGGATATCGCTAGCCAGCGATCCGAGCGCGCGCCAGAAGCCCGGCCACAGCATACAGGCAAACAGCGAGCGAACCACGCGCAGCGGCTCTTCATGCAGATATTCCGGCAGATAGTGGACGAGCGCTTTGATCTCGTCATGCACGGGGTGGCGTTTTGAGTCGGTCGGCCGCCTGAGCGCGACGAGTATCAGGTCGAACCCCGCACGCTCCAGACCGAGCAGTTCCTGCGCGATGAAGGTTTCCGACAGCCGTGGATAGCCCTTCAGAACCACGACGATCTTGCGATGTTGCAACTCAGTTCATGCCTTCAATGACCGAAAGGTGATGGCCGGCCCGCCGGTCGAGCAGTTCCGCGACGATTTCGGAAATATGAGGCAGCCCTTCCAGCGTCAGATGCGGATTGCTCTGCGATGGGCGGGGCCGCTCCGGCAGCACCTTCAGTGCATTGGCAAACCGCTGGGAATCCTCGGCTTCTTCCGGCAAAAGCATCTCGATGAGGCCGAGTTCGGCTGCGCGCCGTGCGCGGATCAGTTGTTCCTCGCGGGGCGTGACGCGCGGCACGATCAGCGCCGGCTTGTCGAAAGATAGTATCTCGCAATAGGTGTTGTAACCGCCCATCGCCACTACCGCCTTGGCGCCGGCAATCAGGTCTTCCATGCGGTTGTCGAACTCGATCATCTTGATGTAGGGGATCTTGCACCCCTTCTTGAGCAGCTTGTTGCGCTTGCGCGCCGGCATGTAAGGCCCAAGCACGATCAGCGCCCTATGCTGCAATTGCGGATCCTGGTGATAGGCATCGATGACGTCGTGGATCAGGTCGGCGCCGTCACCGCCGCCACCGGTGGTAACGAGGATATAGTCGCCCTCGGGCCGGTGGCCGGGCAACTCGTTCCGCTGCAGGCTCCGTTGCAGGAACCCGACGAACCTCATCTTTGCCCTGATAGCCGGCGGCACATCCAAGCCAGTCAACGGATCGTAGAAATCCGGCGGACCATAGGCCCAGACCTTGTCGTAGAACAGGCCTATCTTGCGCATCACATCTTTGCGTGCCCACTCCGCTTCGAGCAGATGCGGCGCGTCCATCACCTCGCGCAGGCCAAGCACGAGCGTGGTGCCCCGCGTCTTGAGGTAGGACAGAGTGTCCTCAATCTCACCGCGCAGGCCGAGCGGTTCCTTGTCGACGATGAAGATATCCGGCCGGAAGGTCTCGGCGGTGTGGCGGATGATCGACTGGCGCATCCTTAGCGTCTCATGCAGATCGATATCCTTTTCCAGCGAGGTGTATTCGCCGTTGCGCAACTTGATGACGCTGGGGATCTTCACGAAGTCGACACGGGCGCGGTAGTCGAAGGCGCCAGCGATAGTCGCACCCGAAATGATAAGCACCTGAAGTCCGCGGAAATCCTCGACCAGCGAATGCGCGATTGTCCGGCAGCGCTGCAAGTGGCCGAGCCCGAACGTGTCGTGGCTGTACATGAGAATTCGAGCGTTTTGTACGTGATGGGTCATTGCTGAACGTCTTCTAGAATTCTCGCCTTGAGGACCGTAGGCGACCCCGCTTCGAAACCATCCTCGCGGGTCATCCACCGACCTGTTTGAAACATGAGGCCGCAATTTTCAATTTGTACTACCCAGGAGGTCCAAGGATGCCGCTCTTTTTGATCGTGTCTTCAAGCTGATCGTCGTCCGCTATACGACGTTCGACAATGTCGTCCAAGCTCATTAATCACCTCAAAGTTCGGGCTATTCAAGCCGCCGCGTGACAGCGCCTCGCGGCCGAAAGTGGCGCAAGCTATCACCAACTCGAAGGTATTCTGTGGAATGCCTGTTGGATAGGCTTTCTGATTGCCTGAGCCCGAAACTAGATGGAATGGCGAATATCGCCTCGGCAGGAGCGGGCCTAGATTCCGTATTATTGTCTTGGGGATGGATCGAAGGGAAACCCGGTGTCCCAAAGTTCGGCAGAAGCCATCCCTCTTGATTCCAATAAGCCCCGGTCTCTCCGAACTCCATTGGTTTCGGAGCGGTGAAGACGAATTCCGCTATCCTGCCAATATACCTAATTGCTTGATCGGCATACGAAACGACAAGGTCGCCGGGCGTCGCACGGCGCATATTGTTGTAGAACTCACTTCGCGCGCCATTGCTCTCGGTCTTGGGGGACCAAAGGTGCTGCCCATCAATCTCTTGAAGGGCGGTCTGATTATGAATCACCCACCAGAACTGAGCCATCTATCGCCCAGGCTAGCCGGAAATTCGGCAGGAATCGAGTGGATGCCAGCGCTCACAGCCGCCTGTAGTAGGATGTATGCAACACCGGTTGCTTGTCGATCGCGACGGCTTCGGCTAATGCCTTAGCTGGGGCGGTGACGGTACTTTTCGAGACGGCTTGGGCGCGGCGTCGAACGCTGCAAGGTGCAAAAAAATCGGCCGATTGGCCCCGATAGTTGGCGAAATCTCAAAATATCTTTTTGTGGCGATTTTCCCTTTAAAATCAAGAGCGTAATTTTTTGTCAATGAGTTATATGCTGTTTGAACAATCGAGTGGGAATGAGGGAGCGCGAATCTGGAATCCAGAAGATTGAGCTGGCCGCGTCGATCTCGATCAGTACATCGTCAGTCCGCAATGCTGGCTCCGGCATCTCGCTAAGCCGTTTTTCCTTTCTAAGAAGTTTTCTCTGGATAGAGCAGTTTTCGCGTCGATCTCGGCCGCTTATTCCTGGCGCTGCCAAATCTGCGAACGACCCAGCAATGACACGCCTATGTAGCCGCGCACGTTTAGCTTCTTGCCGCCATCGGTCACGTAGATCTTGCTGCTATAGGTTTTGCCATTATCCGGATCGAGGATTTGGCCGCCGGTAAATCCGGCGCCATCCTTTTTCAGGCCGGACAGGATCACCAAGCCGAAGACGGGCGCATTCTTGAGCGCGCCTTCGCACTTCGTACAGGTCGGGCTTTCGTTCGGGGCTAGGAAGACTTTCTCGATCTTGCCCTGCAAGCTCCCATTCGCTTCCGTGATGCGGATCAGCGCCCTTGGTTTGCCGCTGACGTCGTCGACGTTCCTCCACAAACCGACTGGCGAGGCATTGTCCGCCCTCGCTGCCGAGGACGCGAGCGCGGCGACCACGGTGAGCGCGATAACGGCAGATTGTTTCAGAATACGCATTGCGATGTTCTCCGAGAGGATAAGGTGCTGCCGTCGAGTTGGGATGGCTGCCGCGCAGGCGCGGCCCCGATGGGCTCATGGGTGGCTTGAGGCGGCGATCGCGGGATAGTCGGTATAGCCGGCGGAGCCGCCGCCATAGAGCGTCGCCGGGTTGAACTCCGCCAGCGGCGCGCGCGTCCTCAGCCGTTCCACAAGGTCAGGATTGGCGATGAATGGGCGCCCGAAGGCGAACAGGTCCGCCTTGCCGTCGGCAAGCTGCGACGCAGCGAGGTCGAGGTCATAGCCGTTGTTGGCGATATAGGTGTTGTTGAAGCGCCGGCGGAGCGATCCGAAGTCGAACGGCGCGACATCGCGCGGTCCGCCCGTGGCGCCCTCGACGACATGGACGTAGACGATGCCCAAGGCGTCGAGTTGATCGACGATATAGTCGAACTGCGCCTGGGGGGCGCCGCTCGAGACGCCGTTGGCGGGCGAGATGGGCGAAATCCGGATGCCGGTACGCTCAGCGCCGATCTCCTCGACCACCGCAGCCGTAACGTCCAGCATCAGCCGGGCGCGGTTCTCGACCGATCCGCCATAAGCATCCGTGCGGACATTGGCGCCGTCCTTGGCGAATTGGTCCAGCAGATAGCCGTTGGCGCCGTGAATCTCGACGCCATCGAAGCCGGCCTCAATGGCGTTCGCGGCTGCTTGCCGGAAATCGTTGACGATCCCCGCAAGCTCGTCGAGCGCCAGCGCTCGGGGCTCCGAAACCTCGACGAAGCCGTTGTTCACGAACGTCTTGGTCGCGGCCCGGATCGCCGAGGGCGCGACGGGCGCGGCGCCATGCTCCTGAAGGTCGACGTGCGAGACGCGGCCGACATGCCAGAGCTGCAGGAAGATCCGGCCACCCTTGGTGTGCACGGCGTTGGTGACCTTGCGCCAGCCGTCGATCTGCGCCTGGGAGTAGATGCCGGGCGTGTCCTGGTAGCCCTGTCCCTGCTGCGAGATCTGCGTAGCCTCGGAAATCAGCAGGCCGGCCGACGCGCGCTGGCCGTAATACTCCGCGGCGAGATCGCCTGGAACGAAGCCTGGGCCAGCACGATTGCGCGTCAGGGGCGCCATGACGATCCGATTTGAGAGGGTCAGCGAGCCGAGAGTATAGGGCTCAAACAGTGTTTTGCTCGTCATAGGTCACCTTTGTTTGTCCCCGCCGCGGCGGGGTCGTTTATCGAAGTGGCTGCGTTGGTGCTCAGGCGACCGTGCGGTACCGCTCGGCGGGATGTTCGTTCCGATAGTTCGGAAGCATGGCCTGGCGCGCGGCCTGAAGCGCGTCCCACTGCCCGGCATCGGGAAGCGGCGGGATGGTCACCGGTTCGCGGCGGTCGAAGCCGACCAGCGCCGCATCAACCAGATCGCCCACCTCCATCACGTTGGAAAGCGTGTTGATGTCGGCGCCGACGTGGTCCCAGATCTCCGTTCGCGTCGTGGCGGGAAGCACGGCCTGGACGTAGACACCCTTCGGCGCGAGCTCGAGGCTGAGCCCCTGCGACAGAAACAGCACGAAGGCTTTGGTTGCGCCGTAGACTGTCATGCCGAACTCCGGCGCCAGGCCGACCACGGAGCCGATGTTGACGATCGCTCCTTCGCCGGCCTTCGCAAGACGCGGGGCCATGGCGCTGGCAAGTCGCAAAAGTGCGGTCGTGTTGAGCGCAACGAGCCGCGCGACGTCGTCGGTACCCTGCTCGATGAAGCTTCCGCCGATGGCCGTTCCGGCATTGTTGACGAGGATCCCGATGCGGGCGTCATCGCGCAGCCTCGTCTCCACCGTTGCAAGCTCGGCAGGCTGCGTAAGATCAGCCTGGATGATGTCGATCGCCACGCCATTTTCCTGACGCAGACGGGTCCCCAGAGCCTCCATTCGTGCCATGTCACGGGCAACCAGCACGAGGTCGTGCCCGCGGCGCGCGAAGCGCTCGGCATAGGCGGCTCCGATGCCGGTGGAGGCGCCGGTAATGAGGACTGACGGGATGGTGGTCATGGCATTGCTCTTTTCTCTGATGGAACCTATATTCATGACGATCATCATGATTGAAGTTAAATATGATAGCCATCATGTAAATGTCAACAGGGGTCCGGCGGAGAATTTGAAATGAAGGTCAGTCGAGAACAGATGGCGGAGAACCGTCGCCGAATTCTGGATGTCGCGAGCCGGCTGTTTCGCGACAAGGGGTTCGATGCAGTCAGCGTGGCGGAGGTGATGAAAGCCGCCGGGCTCACCCATGGCGGCTTCTATGGCCATTTCAGTTCGAAGGACGACCTGATCGCGCAGACCCTTGCCCATGTCCTCGCCCTGGACGCAGGTGGAGAGGGCGATCTTCGCGCATATGTCGATGCCTATCTTTCGCCCCGTCATCGCGATAATGCCGCCGGTGGTTGCCCAACGGCGGGCCTTGTTGCGGCCATCCGCCATCAGACCCCGGCTACACGCTCGGCCATGACCGAAGGCCTTCGCTCGCAGATCGACCGTATCGGCAAGGCGCTCCCGGAGTTTGATGCGGCAGACAGACGCCGCGTGGCGATCGGAAGCTGGGCGGCGATGGTAGGAGCAGTGATTATCGCTCGGGCGATCGACGATCCCACGCTTTCGGATGAGGTGCTGGAACAGACACGTGCCTGGATCAATGCCGGGCTTGGTCAACAGTTTGCCTCTGCATGAAGCCGGGAGCCCTTAGTGTCGCCGCCACGGCCTGGCAGGCATAGCGAGCGACACGGACCTCACGAATGGGGCCTTCCATCCGCACTCCAAAAGACAGCGCTGGTTCTACGCGCCGCAGCCGGCAAGGCCGGCACCGACGCGCCGAGCAGGCCCACAGGTCGATCAGAGCGCGCTTAGATAGATCGACAGAATGTCCTGGCTCCCGAGCGGCCGGGGGTTGTTGTCGATCAGGCGCTTTATGGCAAAGGCCTCCTCGGCCCAAATCGGCAAATCTTGCCCCTGTCGCGCCATGGCGCGACAGACGCATTTCGATGCCGAGCGCCTGGCAATAGTCCATGGCGCTCGTCAGAATGTCGTTGGCACGCGCACCAGCGCCGAGGCCCAGCATAGAGGCGACGCCAGCAGTCTTGTCTGGGCAGGCAGACGCGTTGAAGGCCAGCACGTGCGGGAAGATGATGGCGTTGGCCAGCCCATGGGGAAGCTTGAGCCGCGTGCCCAGAGGATAGGCCAAAGCATGGCCACCGGCGGTATTGACCGGCCCAAGCACACCCCACCGTAGTAAGAGGTCAGCATCATCCCGGCCCGCGCTTCGGTATCCGCCCCGTCGGCGACGGCGCGCCAGGTAGCGGCCCACCAGGTCGATGCCGAGGCGGGCATAGCCGTCGATCAGCGGATGAGCCTTGATATTGGTGTAGGTGCTGTCGTCATGCGGCAAGAAATGTGGGCGAGATGACTGTGCGCCAAGGAGTTCAGAAGGATCTTGTCGCGATGATCATGGGTGTCACTGAAACAGCGTCATCCAGAAATCATGCTGCTTTGTGAAAGTGGATTGGCGCGGTCGATGGAAAGTCGATCGATGAGTTCCTCCACTTTCCCGAGGCTGAAGATATCCTCAAGCGCCAAATAAGCAGCGCCAAAAAGCGCACTGTCCTTCTGCGGATTGGCAAGTACGATCTGCAACTCGCGCGTGGCAAGTGGAAGGCATCGCTGGTAGACAAGCTCGCGGATACCCGACAGCAGAAACTCTCCACCCTTGGCGAGTGTGCCGCCCACCACGATCAGGCTTGGGTTGAGAATACTGACGACATCGGAGGCGACTTCCCCGATCACCCGCCCAGCGCTGCGCAGCAGCATCAGGGCTTCCGGCTTCTGCATTTCAACAAGCGATATGACATCACGGGCGTTCTCCGCCTGGAAGCCTTTGCTCGAGAGGTCCCGGGCAATCGCCCAGCCACCGGCGCGGGCTTCGACACAACCGAGCTTGCCACAGCGGCACAAAGGCGCGTTCTCGGAATTGAACTGGATATGGCCGATGTCGCCGGCCGCGCCCTGAGCGCCACGAAAGATCCTGCCGCCTGCGATAATGCCGCTGCCGATACCCGTTCCCGCTTTGATGAAGAACATGTCATCCACATGCGGGAAATTCTGGCGATGCTCGTGGATCGCCATCAGGTTAACGTCATTTTCGACATAGATTGGCACATCGAAGCGACGGCGCAGCCAGCCTATGATGTCGAATTCATCCCACCCGTGAAGGACCGAAGGACCGACGACGCGACCGCGTTTGAAATCGACCGGCGTGGGCATGCTGAGGCTGACCCCAAAAAGGGAGCCGTGGCTGGTTCGGGCCTTCGCTGCCAGGACGTCGAACCCATCGGCAATCTGCTCAAGGGAAGCCGCCGGTCCGTCCGACGCGTTGAACGGTATTGTACTTTGCGAGACAATCGCGGGTTCGAGGTCCATGGCGGCGAGATGGATGTAGGCTTCGCCAATATTGGCGACGAGAAAGAAACCCGCCCGTTCATTGATCCCAAGCACGCGCGTCGGCCTCCCGCCACTCGGCATGGTGCGCGCCGTCTCGCGGATCAGGCCCGAGTCAATCAGCGCATTCAGGCGCTGGGTGACAGTCACTCGCGACAATCCCGACGCGTCGAGCAACGCCGACCGAGACGTGGCAGCACCGGTAGCAATAAGCGAGAGAATTTCACCGCTGTTCGCAAGGGCGGGATGCTCCGCCGTACCATTTGTCCTGGCCATTCCGGTCTTCCCTGTTTGCCCGAGATTTAGCCACAAACCCAAGGGAGATAAAGGCTTGTCCGCAAGAAAGCCTTGTATATTTTGAATAAAAATATACAATACTACGTTGACTTATAGACATATCTATGGCTAAGAGGGCGCCTTCTGGGAGAACCAACGAACTTGCGTGGCTGACCCGCGCTGTTCCGACGTTTCTACGTCACTCGATCAAACGGGCCCTCACATGTTGTCAGCGCAGAAGGACTTCGCCCACCCAGATCTCCTGGCGAACGCCATTCGCGCGCTGTCAGTGGATGCAGTCGAGAACGCCACCAATCCCGTCTGGCCTGACCGTGATCGCGTCGTGCTCAGCAATGGCCACGGCTCGATGCTGCTCCAGGCAGTCGAGAAGGCGGTTTACAGGCCACTCGAGAAACAGCAGGCGAGATGACCGCAACCTACGTCATCGGACTGGACTACGGCACCGGGTCAGCCCGCGGCGTTCTGCTTGACGCCGCAACCGGCGAGCAGATCGGCAGCCACACGCATGCCTATCGCCATGACGTCATGACGCAAAGCCTTCTTGACGGCACGCCCTTGCAGCGGTCATGGGCGTTGCAGAACGCCGCCGACTATCTCGATGCGGCGGAAGAAATTCTAGGTGTGTTGGGGCGCGGACGGGTCATCGAGTCGATCGGGCTGGGCTTCTCGGCAAGCTCCCCGATGCCGACCACCACCGACGGCACAGCCCTCTCCGAACTTCATCCCGGCGAGCCCCATGCCTATGTAAAACTGTGGAAGCATCGCGCCGCGCAGCCCTATGCGGACGCGATCAACCGTGTCGGCGGATCCTTCCTGCGCAATTTCGGCGGCAAGCTTTCCGGGGAATGGCTGCTTCCAAAGGCCGCCCAGATCGCGGGCGAAGCACCGCACATATGGGGCGCGGCCGGCCGGTTTATCGAGTCCGGCGATTGGCTTGTCTGGCAGCTGACCGGCCGCGAAGTGCGAAGTCTGGGATTTGCAGCGTACAAGGCCCAGTATTCCGAGACCGAAGGCTATCCGCAGGGCATCGTGCCCGGCCTGTCCGAAAAGCTCTCGGTGCCGCACCGTATTGGCACGCCGGCTGGAAGCCTGTCTGAGGCATGGCGGGCGCGCACCGGAGTCGGCGGTCGCGCGATCGTCGCGGTGGCGGTCATTGATTCACACGTCGTGCTGCCCGCGGTTGGGGCCGTGTCGTCCGGCTGTCTCGTCGGTGCGCTCGGGACTTCGGCTGTCTATCTCTTGTTGAACGAACAGTTCCGTCCTTTGCCGCCCGGCATTGAAGGCGTGGCCAAGGATGGATCGGTTCGTGATCTCTGGTGCTACGAGGCCGGGCAGGCCGGGTTCGGCGACACGCTCGCCTGGTTCGTGAAGGCCTTTCCGCGTGGTGCCGACGAAGCAGAAAGTTTCCGTGTCTACAATCGCGAGGCGGCCGGGCTCGAACCCGGCGCTAACCATCTCGTAGCGCTCGACTGGTGGAACGGCAACCGCGTGCCGCTCGCGGATTCAGACCTCAGCGGCATGCTTGTCGGCCTCACCACCGAGACCACGGGCGTCGGCATCTACCGCGCACTGATCGAGTCACTGTGTTTTGGCGCTCGCACGGTGGTCGACCTCTTCGAGGCCGGCGATTTTGCTATCAACCGCGTGATCCTGACGAGCGGGCTGGCTCAGAACAATCCATTGCTGGTGCAGATCATGGCCGACGTGCTGGGGCGTGTCGTAGAGGTTCCAAGCATTGCCCATGCAACGGCCGTCGGCGCGGCGGTCCATGGTGCGGTCGCGGCCGAACTGGTGAACGGTTTCGCCGAGGGCACGGCCCGGTTCGGCGCGCGCACCTTCACGCCCTATCGGCCCCGTCGCGAAAGCGCGGCCGCCTACCGGTCTCTCTACAAGAATTATCGGCAGCTCAGCGACAGCCAGGCCGTGCGCAAGGCCATGCACGATCTGAACAGGGCGGCGTCTCTCGACCGGCCGGCGGAAGAAACGAAATCGGTGGCCTGAAAGGACGATTGCCACCCCGTCGATTTCTGTTGCGGAATCGCATCCTCGTCATGCAGAGCGCGCCCGAGGCGCGGCTAACACCTACAATAATGTATAAAAACATACATAATCATGGATATAATGTTTGACGGTATGCAAAACGTATGCGTTACTCAGTGGGCCTTTGGGAGAAGGGTTCAACAACTCGGGAGGAGTTTCATGTCCACTTTGCCTATGTCGACCGGCACCAAATCCGGAACCGTCGTGAGATCAACCGTTGCGGGCCTTGTGTTCTTCGGGACTGCCTTTGCAGTGACCGCCCATGCCTCGGCCGAGGAAGTCATTGTTGGCCTCGTCACCAAGACGGAGGTCAACCCGTTCTTTGTAAAAATGCGTCAGGCTGCCGAAGAGGCGGCCAAGGCCAAGGGCGTCAAGTTGATCGCCCGCGCCGGCAAGTTCGACGGCGACAATGAAGGCCAGGTCACTGCGATCGAGGATCTGATCAGCGCGGGCGCCAAAGGCATATTGGTGACGCCGAACAATTCGACCGGCATGCTGGGTGTCATCAAGAAGGCGCGCGATGCAGGGGTCCTCGTGATCGCGCTCGATACCGCGACCGAGCCGGCCGATGCCGTCGACGCGACGTTTGCCACGGACAATTTCGAGGCCGGCGTGGAGCAGGGCGCCTATGCCCGCAAGGCGCTCGGCGACAAGAAGCCGGTGCTTGCCATGCTCGATGGAACGCCTGGCGGCACGGTCGATACGTTTCGGCACAATGGATATCTGAAGGGCTTCGGGCTCGCCGAAGGTGATCCGGCTATTGCCGGCTCGGCCATTACCAACGGTGCGCAGGACAAGGGCCAGGTCGGCATGGAAAACCTGCTCTCGAAGAATGGCGAGATCAATGCCGTCTACACCATCAACGAGCCAGCCGCCGCCGGCGCCTACGCGGCGTTGAAATCCTTCGGCAAAGAGGCCGATGTCATGCTGACCTCGATCGACGGCGGCTGTGCCGGCGTTCGCGACGTCAAAGCCGGCAAGATCGCCGCGACCGTCATGCAGTTCCCCTACAAGATGGCGGCCATGGGTGTCGATGCGGTCGTGGACTATGCGACCAACGGCAAGAAGCCGAGTGGGTTCGTCAATACGGGGTCGTTCCTGATCACCGACAAGCCGGTTGAAGGGATTGACTCCAAAAATACCGAATGGGGCCTCAAGAACTGCTGGGGCGACTGATTTCTGAATCCTCCCGGCGGGACCATGCTGGACAGGCCGTCGACAAGGCGGTGTATCTGTATCGGCATGGTCCCGTTCGTTTCCGGCCCAACCCTTGAGGTCGGGAAACGTGGCGACCGTTCCAGAGGGCACTATGAATTCGGCATCAGCACTCTCTTTCGGCAGGATGTCCAAGATTGCCGCGAGGTTCGTCGGCACGCCATCGGTTGGTCCACTGCTTGTACTGCTCGCTTTCGGCCTGATCTTTTCCCTGACCAATCCGCGTTTTCTCGCCACACAAAACCTGTCGATCATTCTCCAGCAGACGGTGATCATCGGTACCTTGGCCATTGGCCAAACCTTGATCATCCTGACGGCCGGCATCGACCTCGCAGTGGGGGCGATATGCGTATTGGGCACCATCCTTGCCGGAAAACTGGCCAACAGCGGCTATGATCCGATTGCGGCCATGGGCTTGGCCGTTCTCGCCTGCTCGGCGGCCGGTGTCGCGGCTGGAAGCCTGATCAGCGGTCTGCGCCTGCCGCCCTTCATCGTGACGCTCGGTATATTGGGCATCATCACCGCCGCGCTCAGGCTGATTTCGGCGGGCGGGGCATTTCCGGTCACCGACGAATTTCTCGGCTGGACGGGAAACACCGTCCGCCTGAACGGCTTCATCGTCACCTACGGCGTCATCATCATGCTCCTCCTCTATGGAATGGTCTGGTTCCTTCTCAACCAGACCCAATGGGGGCGACATGTCTACGCGGTCGGCAACAATCCGGAAGCCGCCAGGCTTGTCGGCATACCGGTCGGCCGACTTCTCCTCTCGGTCTACGTCCTTGCGGCGTTCATTTATGGGATCGCGGCCTGGCTGGCGCTCGGCCGGATCCCCAACGCCGACCCCAATGCCTTGCAGACCGCCAATCTCGATTCCATCACCGCCGTCGTCATCGGCGGCACCAGCCTGTTCGGTGGCCGGGGCGGATTGATCGGCACACTGATAGGCGCGCTGATCGTCGGCGTCCTGCGCAACGGGCTGACGCTCGCCGGCATTGATCCGCTCTGGCAGGATCTGGTCACAGGCATTCTCGTGATCGTGGCGGTCGCGCTAGATCAATTGACCAGAGGGAGGCGGTGATGACGCCTGTCGAGCCGAGAGAGCCGGTGGCGACCGCTCCAGTTGGCGTCGTCCTCGAAGCGCGCAACGTGATCAAACGCTACGGGCACATCACCGCTCTCGACGGTGTCGATTTCGAACTGCGCTCCGGCGAAATCCTGGCGGTCGTCGGCGACAACGGCGCTGGAAAGAGCTCGCTGATCAAGGCGCTGACCGGAGCGATCGTCCCTGACAACGGCGACATCCTGCTGGACGGCCAACCCGTCCACTTCAAGGGTCCGCTGGACGCACGCAAGCTGGGCATCGAGACGGTCTACCAGGATCTCGCCGTTGCGGCCGCGCTCGATATCGCCAGCAATCTGTTTCTGGGTCGGGAACGCCGCCGCCCCGGATTCCTCGGCAATGTCCTGCGCATGCTCGACAAGAAGGGCATGCGAGCAGAGGCAGAACGCAGCATGGCGGAACTGAAATTCCGCCTGCCGTCGATCGGCAGCGCCGTGGAAGCGCTGTCAGGCGGTCAGCGTCAGGGCGTCGCTGTTGCCAGAGCGGCACTATTCGCCAAGAAACTTGCGATCATGGATGAGCCCACAGCAGCACTCGGCGTGCGGGAAACTGGCCAGGTTCTCGACCTGATCCAGGCAATCCGGCAGCGTGGACTGCCGGTAGTCCTGATCAGCCACAACATGCCGAACGTCTTCGAAATCGCCGACCGCATCCACATCATGCGGCTCGGCAAACGTGCGGCCGTGGTCAGTCCGAAAACCCACACCATGGCCGATGTCGTCGCCATCATGACCGGCGCGGCGAAGTTCGAAGAACCGGCAGCATCAGCTTCTCGGTAGGACCGCCGTCATAGGCCTCATCGGCAGGTATAGCCGCCATCGATGGGTAGCGACACGCCGGTGATCATCGAGGCCGTATCGCTGAGCAGGAACACGATCGGGCCGGCGATTTCGTCCTCTGTTGCCCACCGGCCGAGCGGCATCTGCTTCAGGAACGGTTCGGCGACATGCGGCTGGCTCCAGTGGCCGGATGAGATTGGTGTCATGACGACCGTTGGATTAACGCTATTGACCCGAATTCCGTATTTGCCCAACTCCAAGGCCGAACAGCGCGTGATGTTTTCGAGCGCCGCCTTCGAAGAGCCGTAGGAAATGTGCCCCTCGAGCGCGACGAGCGCTGCCTGGCTGGAGACGTTGACGATCGCGCCGCCCTTGCCGATGCGCACCATTTGCTGCGTTGCATATTTGGTGACCAACAACGCGCCACGCGCATTGATGGTGATGGCCTTGTCGAAAATCGCGATGTCGGTGTCCATGGGCGTTGCGATCTCGCCGCCGAAGCCGCCGCAATTGACCACTCCCCAGAGTTCGAGGCCTTCCAGGGCAGTTCGGATATCGTCTTCCGAGGCAAGGTCGAAGGTCACAGTGCGGCAGCCCGTCTCCTTTGCGATCGCAACGAGCGCTTCGCGGGAGCGTCCGGCCGCGATGACGTTGGCGTTTGCACGCACCAGGTGCCGCACGGTGGCGCCACCGATACCGCCGCTGCCCCCCGTCACCAGAATCTTTCTTCCCTGAAAATCCGTCATGATTTCCTCCTAGCCCCTGTTTGAAGTCTTGCGCTGGTGTCGCGGCAGCCCGATCAGTTGACACGCTCCTTGAGCAGGACGCGTTCCGCATGCGCGGCGGCTGCATTGGAAATTCTGTCTCCGGCCTCGTTGAAAAGGTGGCAGACGTCAGCCGGCAGCGTGATTGCGATGCGTTCGCCCGCCCGCACGATCCGGCCTCGGCTGTCACGAATGATCAGGCTTTCCTCGCGTTCATTGGCATGTATGAATGTGTCGCTGCCAAGCAGTTCGACCATGGAAGCCTGCACGACATGGGCATCGGCCTGTCCGTGGCCCGCAAGCACGACATGTTCCGGCCGAATGCCCAGCGTAACGCGATCGCCGGGCTCGACATGCCGCTCGACCGGAATGTCTAGTACCGGTCCCCAGGAAAGAGCCACGGTCACGACCATCTCGCGAATGGCAGCAACCTTGCCGTTCAGGAAATTCATCGCCGGCGAACCAATGAATCCGGCAACGAACAAATTGGCTGGCCGATGGTAAAGCTCGAGCGGTGTGCCGACCTGTTCGATGCGCCCGCCATTCATCACCACGATGCGGTCGGCAAGCGTCATGGCTTCCACCTGATCGTGCGTGACGTAGACCATGGTGGATGCCAGTTCAGCCTTCAGCCGCGCGATCTCCACCCGCATGCCGACACGCAATGCCGCGTCGAGATTGGAAAGTGGCTCATCGAGCAAGAAGAGTTTCGGCTTGCGTGTCATGGCGCGGCCGATCGCGACACGCTGGCGCTGTCCGCCGGAAAGCTCTCGTGGCTTGCGCTTGAGATAGGAACCGAGCCGCAGTTTCTCGGCAGCACGCCTTACGCGTTCAACGATTTCGGCGGCGGGCGTCCGTGCGATCTTCAGGCCGAAACCGATGTTGCGGCCGACATCCATGTGCGGATAGAGCGCGTAGGACTGGAACACCATGGCCACGCCTCTTGCCGGTGGCTCGGCACCGCTCATATCCGCGCCATCGATCAGGATACGGCCGGAGCTGATCGGCTCCAGCCCGGCGATGATCCGAAGCAGTGTGGACTTGCCGCAGCCCGACGGTCCCACCAGGACGCAGAACTCACCGTCCTCGATTGTCAGCGACAGTTCCGGAATGACGGTCGTATTGCCGAAGGCCTTGGTGACTTTGTCGATCGAAAGCGTTGCCATGGGTCTAGCCTTTGACCGCACCGGCGAGCAGGCCCCGCACGAAGGCGCGCTGCACCAGCACATAAAGGAGGATGAGGGGAAGTGCGATGAGCGTCAGGATTGCGAAGAGGGCGCCGGGATTGGCCATATAGAGGCCGGAGTACTGCATGGGCACGATGGTGAGCGTCTTCATCTCGCTCTTAGTGAGAACGATGAGGGCGAGGAAGAACTCGTTCCACGTCACGATGAACTGCCAGATCGTGACGAAGACCAGGGCCGGCCGCACCAGCGGCAAGGCCACGTGCCAATAGGTTTGCCAGGCGTTGCAGCCATCTACCCGCGCCGCCTCGAAGAGTTCACGCGGGGCATCTTCCATGAAGGACTTGAGGATGACCATGGCAAACGGCACGCCGAGCGCCGCGTAGGGCAGGATGAGTCCGATATAGGTGTTCACCCAGCCGAAATTCTGAAGGAGGATGGCGAGCGGCAGGACCATGGAGGCGAGCGGAACCATCAAGGTCGTGAGCAGCGTGGTGTAGAGGAAGATCGAGCCCTTCAGCCTCAGGATTGCGCAGGCGAAGGCGAACAGCGAGGAGACCGCGACCACGATCACCACTGTCGCAACCGTGATGATCAGGCTGTTCAGAAAAATGGCCCCCAGCGGATTGTCGCGAATGACGGTGACGAAGTTGTCGAAGGTCACCGGCCAGGTGAAGAGCTCTGCGTCGAAGGCCTGAGCCGGGGTGCGCAGCCCGATCGACAGCATGTAGATCTGGGGCACCATCCAGAAGCCGAGCACGATGAAGAGGACGGCATGGATGAGCATGCCGCGGATTCGGAGGCGGGTGAGGGGCATCATCACGGATGCTGCCTTGCCGCGGGCGTCAGGCGGGCGCCCAGCGCTGCGATCTGGATCAGCGAGAGGGTGAGCGCGATGACCAGCACGATGACGGAGAGCGCGGCCCCGCTGCCTGTGTCGCCCAGCACGAAGCTCTGCTTGAAGATGAATGTGCCGAAGACCTCGCTGGCCCGGTTCGGTCCGCCGCCGGTCATCAGGTGCACGATGGGGAAGGTCTGCAATGTGCCGATAACGCCCAGGAGCAGCAGGGATTTCGTTGCAGGGGCAAGCATCGGCACGATCACATGCACGGCAAGCCGCCAGCCCTTCGCTCCGTCTATGCGGGCGGCATCGAGCACTTCGCTCGGCAGGTTGGCGATGCCGGCGATGTACATGAGCATCGAGAAGCCGGTCCATTGCCAGATGTTGACGATGATCAGCGCATAGATCGCCGTCTCCGGGTCGCCGATCGGTGACGTCGCCATGACGATGCCGACGCGCTTCAAATACTCCTGGGCAATGCCATAGTAGGGCGCGTAAATTTGCACCCAAACCAGGCTGATGACCGAAACCGAGGTCACCACGGGCAGGAAGAACATGGTGCGAAAGAAGCCGCGAAGGGCGTGGGTATGGCGCTCGATGAAATAGGCGAGCAGCCCGCCAATCAGCATCTGCACCGGTATGGTGATGACGCCCCACAGAAACATGTTGCGCACCACGGTCCAGAAGGTCGGATCGCCGAGAACCGTCCTGTAGTTGGCAAGTCCGGCAAAGACCGCTCCGGCGCTTGTGCCGACATAGAGGCTCTGCCCGGCGACCCAGAGAATCGGATAGGCGATGAAGACGACAAACAGAAGCGTCGCCGGAAGCACGAAAAGATAGAGCCGCGAAGCTCTGGATGCCGATCGCCGCCCGACCTTCGCGATGGTGGATCCGGCTCGCATAGCTTCTGTGCTCATGATGCTTGCCATTTCAGAATGAAGCGACCGGGCGCGTCTGCGCCCGGTCGTTCGTCCCAGGTTACTTTGCAGCAAGTGCCTTCTCGGTCGCCGCCTGCACGGTGGCGAGCGCTGCTTCCGGCTCGATGCTGCCAGCCGCGACGCCGGCAAGCGCATTGTCGAGCGCCTCGGCGACTGCCGGCGAGGCAAAGCGCTGGTTTTCCGCCTTGGGCAGGTCTGCCATGAAGCGGGCCGACATCTCCTTCACGTGATCGGTAATGTCGCCCTTCGGCGAATAGCCCTCGAACGCCGGGAGGTCGTTGAGGTCATTCAACGCCTCCTGAAGGCCAACGCCGTTGGTGAGTTCGGCAAGAAAAGTCCAGGCTTCGGGGTTCTTGCCACCATTCTTGGTCAGGCCGTAGCCGATGTCGATGCCGCCGACGGGCGGGCTCGCTGGATTGCCGTCCTTGACAGGAGGCAGATAAAAAAAGTCGAAGCCGTCCATGTTCTGGACAAACTCGGACAGTGGGGGAGGGAACTTGCTTTCCTGCATCCACCAGGAGCCGAGCGCCATCATGCCGACCCTGCCCTGTGCAAAGAGCTGAGCGCCCGTCGGATAGGCATGCGCCCCAAGCGCTCCCTGTTGGAAGATGCCGTCGTCGAAAAGGCCTTTCCAGGCCTTCATCGCCTCGACGAGTTCCGGTGCTGTCCAGGGCGTTTCGCCCGCCTGGGCCTTGTCGACGATGCCCGGCGAGAACTGGTTGGCGAGCATGAGGAAAACGTTCTCGTTCTGCCAGCCGTCGGCCGCGCCCTGGAACATCGGAATATAGCCGTTGTCGGTCAGCGCCTTGGCCGCAGCTTTCAACTCGTCATAGGTCTTTGGTGCCGAAAGATTGAGCTTTTCGAAGACCTTGCGGTTGTACCAGATGCACAGAACCTGGGATTCCTGGGGGATGATGTAATAATTTTCGTCGCCCTTCGGATTGCCCATCAGCATCTGCTTGCGGTTGACCGGGAAGATCTTTTCCGCCCACTTGTCGCCCCACTGCTTGGCGGCGCGCTCGTTCACCGCTTCAAGATTTTCGCGATATTGTTGGGTGAGCGATCCCGGCTGCAGGCCGATCACGTCAGGCAGGCTCCCGGACGCCGCCGCCGCCTTCAGGGCCGTGATGTATTCAGGCGAATAGTTGTAGTAGGTATATTTCACCTTGACGTCCGGATGTGCCTTCTCGAAGGCGGCGATGGACTTGTTCATCGTGCTCTGCACGAACCATGACCAGACGGTCACCTCTTTCTGCTCGGCATTCGCCGAAGCAGAAAGAGCGGCGGCGAGGATCGTCGTCGCAAGAAACAGCATCTTCCTCATAGTATTCCTCCCTTTTTCTACCACGTAGTGAGCGTCGCGAGCCTCCTACTCGCGGGCGCAATGACCCATTGGAGGGTCGCTTTCCTAACCGACAGCGTTTTGCATGCGCCGCTCACCAGTTCCGGCGTCAGGCGGCCTTGGCGGCTGCGACCGTCAACACGTCTTCCGTGATCACCCGGTCGTCCGCGAGCGGGCGGTTTGGCGTCAGGCCGAGCTTCTGCAGGTCGCCGTGATAGGCGCGCACGGCTTCCTCCGGGCCAATTGTGCCGTCAGCAACCGCCCGCATCAAAACGATGAGGTGAAGCGGCGCCTCGGCGAGGTTGATCTTGCGGCCGAAGAGCGCCAGGCGAGCGCCATAGCGCTGCGACTGGGCGACGAGCTCGAACGTGTCGCGGGTGGTGCCAGCCCCGCCGCCGAGCACGCCGACGATCAACTCGGAATCGAAATTGGCGAGTTCTTCCATCGCCTTCGGCCCGTTATACGGTGTCTTCAGGAACAGCGGACGCTCGGCCTTCGGCACGCTCGCCAATGACTTGATGATGTTGTCGTTGACGAATTCGCCGATTTGCTCGCTGCTGAGACCGATATCGACGCTTGGATTGAAGACCTCGTAGAAATATTTGAAGTTGGTCCGAGCCGCCTCGGCGCGGAACTCGGCAAAGGCATTCAACGTGCGGATGTCGAGTTCGACATCGTTGCTGAAGGAAACTGAATAGAGAGCAAGGTCCGTGCCGCGCGTCGGATAGTTGGCGATAGCGCGCGAAAGATTGGCATCGCGGAATGGCGCCGACGGCTTCTGGGTATAGACGCCGTGACGCACGGCGCCCCAGCACATCGTTTCCAGATTGCCGCGGATCGCCGGTTTCATCTCACTGCCGAAGAAAGCGCCACGCTCGTCGAGAAGATCAAGGTTGGACTGCGACACCAGCATGATGTCGACGATGTCCTGTTTGATGATCTCCTCGATCTGGGCGATGAACTCCTGGCGGCTACGGCGGCGCGGCGGCTTGACCGAATAGTCGAAGCCTGTAGCGGTCACGCCGGCGCCAACGTCGCTGTCCTTGGCATCGGCAATGACGAAATCGGTCGGCTTGTAGCGGCCGGCGCGAATGTTTGCCAGCTTCCTGTCGAGTCTCGTGACCATAGTTGTTCCTCGGTGGACATGTTGGGCGGCTCTGTTGCCGCGCTCTTGCTTCGCCGTTCCAACGTCATAGGCAGATATTTCTCACAATCTGTCAATAGCTACCTAAATCTTTCTAATTTGCGTGATGAGGGCACGTGGCGGCGCGCCAATCTCATTCATCTGCCATAAGTTAGGATTTGCCTAGAATTAACACGTTGTTTTCATTATAAAATATTCAGGAGCCCCAATGAATGGCGCACTCTGAGCATTTGCACGAATTGCGTGCTGCGATGCCCATGAGCCGGCTCCGCAACGCCATTTCTGCGCAATTCCGGCGCGAAACTACAGAATTGCATTGACGCTGTGGAAGATAATGATAGCAATTGGCAGTGTCGGCAGAGGTGAGGAGGAGCGCGGCCGTGAGTGATGGTTTCGTCGCATCGTGCGCAGAACGCTATCGCGCCCTGATCGATCCGCGGTCCGGTTCGCTTGGCGCGGATGCCCTTGCGTCGGCGGGCCTGTTCCTGTGCGGCATCAGCGCATGTATCGATGCGCGGGTCGAGATGCACGACATGCAGCCGCTTCTGGGCGCACCGAACTGCAGCCCTGCGGCGCAACTCGCCGATCTTCTTCTTTCGCGTGCCGCGCGCGGGGTGGGCGGCGAGGTGCGGTTCGACTGGCCGGAAGGCCCGGCGTGGCTGCGCGAGCGCTTGCCGCTGCACTATGCACTGGGCGGAACCGGTCCTCAGGCGGCTTGGGTGCTAGGGCAACTTGGGGTCCGCTCCCTGGTCGCCATCGAGGATCGTCACGCGGCAATGCTGCGGTTGATACCGGCCGGCGTTCTGCTGGCGGAAAGCGGGACGCTCAAGACGCCGGATGCAGTGTCCCCGGCTGGTCCGCACATCCCGGAAATCTTCATTTTCGAATTCACCGCCGGCCGCGCGATCGGCGCCGTCGTGCCGACCCGCTCCTCACGTGTCATCGTCCGCTTCTGCGACCGCGGAATTCAGCATGACCAGGATTTCGAGACCATGTCGCGCCGGCTGGCGCCGTCAGCCGCAGCCGGGCTTCTTGCCGGGCTGAACGACGAGGCGGTGGAGAATGTCGGCGCCGCCAGCCGGCACGTCTTCGCTCTCAGCCGCGACTGGAAGGCAGCCGGCCTCAAGACGATCCATTTCGAGCTGGCGGGCTATGCCACGCAGCAGGCAGTCGAGGAGCTTTTTTCCCATTCCCGCGGTGCGATCACCTCGCTCGGAATGAGCCATTCCGAACTGCTCGCCATGAGCC
Source organism: Mesorhizobium mediterraneum (assembly GCF_002284565.1). Lineage (GTDB taxonomy): Bacteria > Pseudomonadota > Alphaproteobacteria > Rhizobiales > Rhizobiaceae > Mesorhizobium > Mesorhizobium mediterraneum. The sequence continues at coordinate 193,772 of NZ_NPKI01000011.1, forward strand.
CGTCCGCCCACCATCCCATGGAGGCTCTTGTGGCGCTAGGCGAGCGTCTCGATCTCGAGCGGGTGTGCGTGCATGCCGATACATGGGCCGCCGCCGCAACCTTAAACGATCCAAAGGAAGAGGAACGCGCACTGATGGCAGGCTGCGCTATCGCCAGCGCCAGGGCGGCGAATGGAGAACCCGCACGAACCATCGCGATCGCACCGGCGGCCGAATTCCATCCACTTCCTTTCGAAACGCCCGTCCGCAAGGGACGCTGGACCTTCGTTGCCTGCGCTTCTCCCTACTTGGAGAAGCCAGTGACGACGCTCGGCCTGGGTGACAGCTTCACCGCAGGCTGTCTGCTCATCCTCGGACAACACCGCCACGCCGACGCCGGTCCCGCACTCCAACGCGCCTGAAGGACAAATTCCATGTTTCTCGAACGGTTCCGACTTGACGGTAAAACTGCCTTCATCACCGGCGGCGGCCGCGGCATCGGCCTGTCGACGGCCGAAGCGCTCGCGGAGGCTGGCGCACGGGTTACCATATCGGACATGGATCCTCAGGTGTTGGAGGCGGGGCGTGACGAGCTAAAGCGGAAGGGCCATCAGGTCGAAGCGGTACAGCTCGACGTAACCGATTCCAAGGCCGTTGCCGCAGCCGCTCGATCTGCCAATGAGCGTCACGGCGCGGTCGATATCCTGATCGCCAATGCGGGGATCGCCTGGCCCGACACAGGCGGGGAGGATATGAGCGACGACGTATGGCTGAAGGTGATCGACGTCGACCTGAATGGCGCCTATTGGTCATGCCGGGAGTTCGCAAGACCCATGCTCGAACGTGGCCGTGGCGCGATCGTCACGCTGGGTTCCATGTCCGGATTGATTTCCAACAAGCCGCAGCGTCAGGTGCACTACAACACCGCAAAGGCCGCCGTTCACCACATGACACGCAGCCTTGCCGGAGAATGGGCCGAGCGCGGCGTGAGGATAAACTGTGTCGCGCCGACCTATGTCGATACTGTCATGTCGCGCGGCGGCTTCACTGACAACAAGCTGATGCCGGTGTGGATGGAGATGACGCCGATGAAGCGCGTTGCGCGCCCCGACGAGATTGCCGCTTCCATCCTCTTCCTTGCCTCGGATGCAGCGAGCGCTATGACCGGCGCGGTTGTGGTTGTGGATTGCGGCTATACGATTTGGTAGAGATTGAACGATCTGGCCTGAAATCCGTCGACCTCGCCGTCGGCTACCGAGCGGGTGAAGCATGGACTCTCCAAGCAGACGCGTCGAGATGCTTCCCGCCAAGCGGCGGGCTCTCATCCTGGAGCACCTGCGGGTCAGCGGGGCGGCCAGCATCCAGGAGCTCGCCGACACGATTGGCGGATCGCAATCAACGGTAAGGCGCGACCTCGAACACCTGGTGGAAAAGGGGTATCTCGAACGCACCCACGGTGGCGCACATTTGCTGCAGCCGATGCGCGCCACCTTCGAACGCGAGATGACCGTCAATGCGGAACTGCAGCACGCCGAGAAGGTAGCGATCGGGCGCGAGGCCGCGCAGCGGCTGAGTGCTCGCGACAGCGTCATCTTCGACAGTTCCTCGACCGTCATGGAGGTGGTGCGCGCCGCCGCCGAGCGGGATTTGCCGCTGACCGTGGTGACGAACAGTCTCCAGATCGCCGATTTCGCGGCCGACATCAAATCCTGGCGCATCATCCTGCCGGGCGGCACTGTCCGTCCTGGCTATCGGCACCTTGCCGGTGAGCCGGGCGAGAGTTTCATCAGAACGCTTCATGCCGACCTCTGCATGACCGGCGCTTCGGCCGTCACGGGCACGCTGCTGACGGAAACCTCGCTCGAGGTGGCGTCGCTCAAGCGCGCCATGATCTCTTCCGCCCGCAAGACGATCCTGCTCGTCGACAGCTCGAAGTTCACCGCACCTGGTTTCTGCACGCTTTCGGATATTTCCGAAATCGACGAGGTGATCACCGACGAGGGCATTTCCCAGGACGCACTTTCGTCCTTGCGCTCCGCTGAGCGAAAAGTGACGGTGGTTAGCGCCAGCTCTTTGCCGGCTTCAGGGCGTTCCAAATTGTGATGGCCTGACGACGGGACGCTCGGTTGATTCGAGTGCATCCGACGCGGCAAAGTGAGCGTTAGCGGTCGCGACCTGTTCGCTGCAGGCAGGAATTTTGTTGTCCCGTAGAGTGCGCCTCGCCGCGCGCAGGCGTAAGTTGCATGTCGATTGGCACATTGAAACGACGCGGGAAATTCGCCGCGCTTCTCCATCTCGTAGTTGTTGAGGCTTGAAATGGCGCTGGTCGGTTTCCACACCGTCGCCGGGCAGCTGCAGCCCGTCTCGCCGACCTTCGAATCCTTCCATCCTTTCATCGGGAAGGCTTGTCATCGGGAAGGCTTGGGCGCTGATCCCCCGCGATGCTATGGCGAGGCGGGTTCGCGCATCACGGCAACATCTCTGGCCGCCAGGAATGCGATGATCTCGTCGTCGATCGCCTGCATGTTGGCTTCGCGAAACTTGTCGTGCGTGCCCGGGACGACAACGGTTTTTATCCTGGTTTTTTCAGACGCCCAGCCCCTGTATTGCTCCACCGTTGCGGCGCTCCATTCCGAACTGGCGAGAACCAGGATATCGCAGGGGTAAGACGAAGGCGAGAATCCGGCAGCGGCGCGGACGAGGGCGCTCTTGAATGCTTTCTGCCGGGTGTGACGCCCGATGCGCGTTTGTCCCAGCCCAGCGGCATTCAAGCCGTCGCGAAGCAGGCGCCAATAGACGACCTTGCGCGTGATCTGGCGCCGCCTGCTGGCGGTCATGCGGTCGTCCGGTATCGGCTTCAGCCAGGCCGAGCCGAGCGGCGGCGGATCGATGAGCAGCAGCGCAGGCCGCTCGCCAGTCACTTCATAGGTGAGGCGCCCGACCTCGATCGCAAGCAAACCGCCAAGGCAGATACCGCCGATTATATGTGGGTGTCGGCCTGTCACTGAGGTCAGGCCTTCAAAATAGTTGGCGCTTATTTCGTCCAGATTGGAATACGGTGTTTCGCCGGGCTCAAGACCCATGCCGCGCACGGCCATCACCGCGTATTTCTCCTTGAGGCGCTTTCCGAAGCGATTGGCGAACAGCGCCGATCCCGAAATGCCGTGGATCATTGCGATCGGCTCATGGCCGGAACTGCCGGATACCGGCACAATGAGTTGCCGTGCGGGGTGGGTTGGCGTCAAGGACGCGACCAGCCTGCCAAATTCACGCGGCGTCGGCGCCGCCAGCAGGACCGAAGTCTGGAGCTTGATGCCGAACCGGTTTTGGACGGCAAGAACGAGAGTTTCGGCGGTTAGCGAATCGCCCCCGAGATCGAAGAAACTATCGTCGATGTCCGCGGTCGGAATTTGCAGTTCCGTGGCGAAGATGCCGGCAATAACATGCGCGGGACCGTCGCTCGGTATCGCACGGATAGGCTGGATAATTGGCCGCACGTTCATCGGCAAGCCCCCTGGATCGATGATCGTCCGCCTTTTGGGAAGCTTGGCGGTACATCGAATGCTTGCGTGCTTTTAACTCACAGCCTGTGCGGCTAACAAGGACTCATCGCAGCGACCAAGCGGGCGCTGTTCCTTTGATCGAGAGACGCAGCAGGTATGCCGATCCTGAATGGTCGCTCGCCTTTCACCGAATACCAGCCCAGGCAAAAAGCCCTTTCCATCTCTTGATCAGTTTTGCAGTTGGCCCGTTCACTTTCCTGTCGGACGATTGCGCGGTCTGGCCGTTGTTGGTGGGGCCACTAGGTGCCTGCAAATATTGCTGCAGAAGCAGCCTGTCTATCTTGCCGGTTGGCGTCAGCGGCAACGACTCGATCGCGTGGATTCGGCCCGGAATTTTCCACTGTGGGAGGATCGACCTCAAGCTGGCCCTTAATGCGTCAGTCTGAAACAAGGCTCCCTGTTTTATCACGACGAAGGCGGCAAGGGAGTGCGCATCCTGGCGAAGTTCGGTGATGACCGCGACTTCATTCACCATTGGAAGCAGCAGGAAAGCCTGCTCGATTTCCCGCGTTTCAACGCGATACCCGCGAATCTTGACCTGGTCGTCGCGCCGTCCGAGGAATTCAAGACCGTTGCTCGATAAACGCCCGATATCGCCGGTGTGAAACACACGCTGATCGGGAAAATTGAGGTCGGTGCCGAAATGCTTTGCCGTTTCGGACGCCTGCCGCCAATAACCGTCTGCCAGGAAAGCGCTGCGGACGACGAGTTCGCCGACGCCTCCCTGTTCGACCGGCTGGCCATCTTCATCGACGACCAGGAGAGACTTGTCCGCGACTGGTCGCGGCGCCGGTACCGTGCCTGGCGCGAGCAACTCGCCCGGAGCTACCGAAGCCACCGCGATGTGACCGGCTTCGGTGGAAGAGAAGCGATGGCGCAAGGCACAGGACCTCGCGAAGTGATGGCGCCATTGCTCGACGTCCGAGGCAACGACCGTTTGACCCGCCAGCGCCACCAAGCGTACCGATGGATGCAGGCCCGAGCCCGCGAGCATCGACAGATACTTGCGAAACAACATCACCGGAGGGTGCAGTAAGGTTACGCGACGCTTATCAATCCACGCCCCGAGACCACCGAGACCACCCGATGCAGCATCGTAGAGTTCCAGCGTGGCTCCGTTGAGAAGCGCGCCGAAGACGTCCGCCTCCGATGAGGCGAAACTGCAATATGTCAGGAGGGACTGCCGGTCTGTGGAGTTCACCCCGTCATACCGGGCACAAAGCCAGGCCCGATGCAGCACGGTGCGATGGCTTTTCACGACCCCTTTCGGCCGCCCGGTGCTTCCAGAGGTGTAGAAGATTGCGGCCGGGTCACCCGGGTCCATCGGAATATGCAACGCATCAGCCGAATAACGCGCGTCGATGTCCTCAAGCAGGAGAACCCGCCTGTGGTCATCGACAAGGTCATGCGCGGCAGGCGCGTGAGACGCATCGGTAAGCAGCAGATCCGGCGCCGCATCGCTGAGTATGTCGCGCTGTGCTGCAAGCGGCATACCAGGATGGAGGCAAAGGAATGCCTTTGCCGCCTTGAGCGCCGCCAGCGCGCAGATCACCATGTCCGGCGAATGGTCGACAAGATAGGCGACGCATCCGCGCCCGGGCTGCGTGTGCTCGAGGATTGCCCGGGCCAGCTGATTGGAGCGTCGTTTAACGTCGTCGTATGTCCATCGATGCCGGTCGCCGCCAATCGCCACGTGCGAGCCATACCTGCGGACCACTGTGTCGAAACGCGCCGGGATGGTCTGCTCCAACTCGGCCCGGTCGAACGCCATCATGCGACCATTCAGATCGGGCGCGGGATCGTGCAAGTGTTCAGCCATGGCCCTCTGCAAGCTGGTTTTCGGTCACGGCACTCAGTTCGGCGTCGAGCTTTGCCTTCCGTCCATAGGCGACGAGAGCCCTGTAAGTTGATGAGCGCAACCGCACACCTTCCCTCAGGCTCTCCTCGCGGGCGCGCAATTCCATTTCGCCGGGGATCAGGATTTCGGTGGCGCCTTCGGCACGTTCGCCGTTCCTGGTCTGCTCGATCAGGCGGTCGACGCGCTCGGTGAATTCCGACGCCGGCATGAATCGCTGTGGATCCAGCGCCATGAAGAAATGGCCGTAGTCGGGCGCCTGGGCGCTCTCGCGCAATCTGTCCTGATGGTGATCGCTGCCAAAACCCGCGCCGCTGAGCACGCCCGCAAGCACCTCCATCACCAGGGCCAGGCCATATCCCTTGTGTCCGCCGATCGGCACGCCAAGCCCTGCGGCGAGATCGCCGAGATCGGTCGAAGGGCGCCCCGACCGGTCGAGAATCCAGCCCGGCGGCAACGGACTGCCTTCCGCCACGGACAGGCCGATCTTGCCGCGAGGCGCGACGCTCATGGCGACGTCGAGAAGGATAGGGAAATGTCGCCCTGCCGGAATGCCGACACCGAGCGGATTGTTGCCGAATGTCGGCGTGACCCCGCCCGTCGGTGCCAGGATCAGCGGTCCGTTGGTCGTGCAGAGCCCGATGAGACCGTTCTTCGCTGCCTGCCAGACATAGTGGCCGGCGGCGCCGAAATGGTTGGAGCGGCGGACGCCGACAATTCCAACGCCGTGCCTGCCCGCCTTTTGAATGGCGAGGTCCATCGCCACCGTGCTGACCCACTGGCCCGGGCCGTTGTCGCCATCGATCCGCGCGATGGTGGCGGTCTCGTGCTCGATCCGTATTTGAGGATCGGCGTTGATCTTGCCCGAGGCAATCCGCACGGCATAACGCGGAATGCTGACCATGTCGTGCGTCGGCTGTCCGCGCAGGCTCGCCTCGAGTTGGACTTCCGCGACGATTTCCGCACCCTTGAGGCTCAATCCAGCCCGTGTCAGCGCTTCGCGACCGTAGACGCGAAGGCTTTCAATCGTCACCAGAATTTTCCCGCCATTTCCGCTCGATGCCGGTGCAGCCGCGACGGTTGGCCCGATGTCATGCCGTGCCTGGGCGACTGCGCGAGCCAGATCGGTGATCGTCTGATGCTGATAGAGCTGACGCAGATCGACGTGCAGACCGGCCCTGCTGGCTTCGACAACAACATTGATGCTCAGGATGGAATTGCCGCCTAGGTCGAAGAAGTTGTCGTGTAGCCCAACCTCATCGAGCCGCAACACCTTTTTCCAGACCCCCGTCAGGATCGTCTCGTCGTCGGTTGGCGCGACCACGCGCAGATCGACCCGGCTGGAGGGATGCGTCACGACAGTTGATCGAGCCGTCTGCGCCTCCTTGGTGAGCAGTGCCCGTCGGTCGACTTTTCCGTTCGACGTGCGAGGCAAGCGCTGCAGCATGACGATGCGTTGCGGCAGCATGTATTCCGGGAGCTGCTGCTTCAGAAATTCGCGCAGGCGCCCGGACAGAGCAGGCACTTGCGCATCATGCTGCTCATTGGCCGCAACGAAGGCCACCAGACATTTGCGATCGCCGATATTATCGTCTGTGGCAGCATCCTCCACCACGCCGACGACACATTCGCGCACGTCCGGGTGTGTGTGAATCGCAACCTCGATCTCGCCCAGTTCGATACGGAAACCGCGAATCTTCACCTGTTCGTCGGCGCGGCCGAGAATTTCGATCGTCCCGTCAGGCCGGTATCGGGCCAGATCGCCGGTTCGATGGAGCCGCGCGCCGTCATGCGGGCTGAACGGATTTCGGACGAAGTTCTTCGCCGTATGCTCCGGATGATTGATGTAGCCGGCTCCAATACCGCCGCCGCCGACATACAAGTGACCGCCGATGCCAACCGGCACCGGGCGGCGGGACGTGTCCAGCACATAGGCCTGCGTATTGGCAATCGGCCGACCGATCGGGACGACCTTCGCCGCGCCGCCCTCGGCCGGGACGGGATAGATCATCACGATCCCTGTCGTCTCGGTCTGGCCGAACATATTGATGAATCTTGTCCCGGGTCTGCAGAGGTGCCGCCATTTTTCTATCAAGGCGCTGGGCAAGGGCTCGCTGGCTGAAAGCACGAGCCGTAGCTGATTGTCGAGCAAGCTTGCCCGCACGGGTTGATCGAGCGACATCAAGACCTGCAGGCAGCCGGCCGAGAATGATGGAACAAGGTCCAGCACTGATACGCGCTGGTGGCGTACCATCTCGAACAGCAAATGCGGATCGCGGAGTTCCTCGGCCGAAGCAACGGCCACGGCCGCACCGCAGGAGAGCGGAACGGCAAACTGCCGTATCGAGGAGGAAAACGAGAACGAAGCCGTGTGCAGGTAGATGTCGTCCGGACGGATTGCGACAGCGCGGACCATCGCCTGCGCATAGTGGCCGACATTCGCCTGCGTGATCATCGCGCCTTTGGGTTTGCCTGTGGAGCCTGACGTGTAGATCACGTAGGCAAGCGCGTCGGACGCAGGGATGGTGCCAACGTTGTGACTGTCCTCCAGCGCTAGGGAAGCATGGCAGGCGTCGATGCAGATGGTTCGGGTGTGGTCGGAGCTGTCGATGGCCATCGACTGAAACGTGGAGGGGAATTTTGGCAGCAGCGATGTCTCGGTGATGAGCAAGCTCACGCCGGCGTCACGCAGCATAAAAGCAATACGTTCGGACGGATGTTCGGGGTCGAGGGGCAGAAACGCACCGCCGGCCTTCCACACCCCGAGCAGCACCGCCAGCATCTCGGCAGACCTCGGCAGGCAGATCGCTGTCAATGTCTCGCGGGCAACGCCGCTGCGGCGAAAATACCGCGCGAACCGGCTGGCTCGCTCGTTGAGCTCCCGATAAGTGAACTGCCGGTCCCCGCCCAGCACGGCTGTGGCATCAGGTGTTCGCTCGACCTGCGCTTCGAACAGCTGGACATAATCCTGCCCCAGCAATTCGCTGGCTTCGGTGTGGTTCCAGTCGATTTCGACCTGGCGGCGGTCGACCTCAGGCAACAGGGACAGTTCCGACAGTCTTTGCCCGGGATCGCTTCCTATGCTTTCGAGCAAGGTCTGGAAATGCCGTGCCAGCCGGTCGATCGCGGCCGGCTCGTACAGATCAGCGTTGAATTGCCAAGTCGCGGACATCCCTTCCGGGGTTTCCGACAGGTACAGAGTAAGGTCGAACTTCGCCGTCACCTTGTCGATGCGCACAGGTTCCGCTGAGAGACCTTGCGCGAGATCGAAGCAAGGTCCCGCCACGTGATCAGTTGCCGACTGAGCGGGCAAGACCGAGCCTGGCAACCCTGGGATGTTCTGAAACGCGAACATGACTTGGAACAACGGCGCGTGGCCGGGATCGCGCGGGATATTCAACTGTTCAACGATGCGCTCGAGAGGAACATCCTGGTGCGCGTAGGCGTCAAGCGCCGTCGACCGGACGCGGCCGAGCAATTCCAGGAATGACGGGTCGCCCGCAAGCGGCGTTCGCAAAACCAGCGTGTTGGCGAAGAACCCGATCAGCGGCTCCAACTCCTTGCTCGGGCGGTTTGCGATCGGCACGCCGACGGCGCAATCGTCTTGCCCGTTGTAGCGGTGGAGCAATGTCTTGAAGGCCGCCAGAAACGTCATGAACACGGTCGCATTATGGCTTTGACCCAGCGCCTTAAGTTGATCCGTCGTTTGACGGTCGATCAGGGCCTGTATGGTGCCGCCGCGATAGGATTGAATGGCCGGGCGAGGGCGGTCCGTCGGAAGCGTGAAGGCCGGCGGCATCTCCTTGAGCTGACGGATCCAGTAACCGGTCTGGCGCTCGAATTCGCCGGCCTCGACGCCGTGCTGCTGCCAGGCTGCGAAGTCGCCGTACTGAAGCGGCAAGTCGTCGAGCGGCGACGCCCTGTCGTCATGAAATGCTTCGTACAGTTGCCTCAACTCGGTGTAGAGGACGCCGATCGACCAGCCGTCGGAAACGATGTGGTGCATCGTCAGAAGCAGGACGTGCTCGTCGGATGTCAGCCGGATCAGCTTGGCGCGAAACAGGGGACCTTGCGCCAGGTCGAACGGTTCGCCAGCGTCCTGGCTGGCGAGGTGCTTTGCCTCGGCGGTTCGTGCGTCCGCCTTGTGGCCGGACAGATCAATCATCACCAGCCTGGTTTCCTGAAATTCGGAAACCACTTGCACTGGTCCGCCCTCGCGCATGTGAAAGGTCGTGCGCAGGATGTCGTGACGTCGGCGAATTTCGTCGAGGCACAGCGCCAATGCACGCTCGTCGAGCGGGCCTGTCAGCCAGAGCGAGGCCGACATATTGTAGGCGCCGCCGGCACCCATCCGATCAAGAAAATAGACGCGCTTTTGCACGGAGGAGAGCCGTGCGAGCGTTCCTCCTTGCCGCCGGGGGATGTGTTTCGCGGCCTGCGTAGAAGTCGTCGATCCTTGCTCCAGTCGCGCTCTGCCATCCGCTACGAGATCGGCCATCTGCTCGCCGATGCGCTCCGAAAGTCGCGCAGTGGTCGGGCGTTCAAACATGCAATCGATCGGCAACGTAACCTGGAATATCTCCTGCAACCTGGCGAGAACCTGCATGGCGATAAGTGAATGACCGCCCAGGTCGAGGAAATCGTCATGAATGCCGGGCGGTTCGATTCCCAGAACTTCGGCAAAAACCGCCGCCACCCGGCGCTCAGTGGCGGTTCGGGCAATCACTTTGCCAGTCTGTGGCGGATCGCGTTGAGCGTTCTGTTGTTGCAGAGCGAGCGTCAGGGCCAGATGTTTGCGATTGACCTTTCCGCTGGAATCGACGGGGATCTCATCCACCACAACGATCCACTGCGGCACCTTCGAGCGTGCCAGCCGCTCGGCGACAAAGTCGCGGATCTGCTGAACCGGCGTAAATTGTTTCTGCCCCGCCTTGAGCACGACCGCTGCGGCGACCGTCTCGCCGAGCACCAGGTGGGGAACGCCGAAAACAACCGCCTGTCCGATCGCGGCATGCTGGAGCAGGATCTGCTCCACCAGCCGCGGCGAGATCTTTTCGCCGCCGTGATTGATGATATCCTTCAGGCGGCCGGTGACGAACAGATAACCTTCGGCATCGAGGTGGCCTATGTCGCCTGTCCGCAGCCAGCCATCGATGAAAGCGGCTTGGTTGTCAGTGCGATCATCATAATCGTGCATGACATTTGGGCCGCGAATGACCACCTCGCCACTCCCGCCGGGCGGCAACAGACGTCCGGCTTCATTCATAATGGCAATTTCTGGACCGGCAGCCTTGCCCACGGAGCCTGGCTTGCGTTCGAACGGCGGAAGGCGATTGCTCGCAATCTGCGGCGCCGCCTCGGTCATCCCGTAGGCTTCGACAAACGGTACGCCGAACGCGCTTTCGGTATCCGCGATCAGCTGTGGCGGCATTGGCGCCGAAGCCGAGCGAATGAAGCGCAATCCGCTCTGGCGCGGGTCTTCGCGGCAGAGACGGATCTGATCGAGGATCGTGCGATGCACGGCCGGGGAAGCCGTATACCAGGTCGGCTTGAGGTCGCTGAGACAGCTAAAGAAGCGGTCGGCGGAAAAGCCCTCCACGCTGATATAAGAGCCTCCGCATACCAGCGATGACAAAAGGCTGCTGATGCCATGGATATGAAACAGGGGCATCATGCCCAAGCACCGGTCGGTGTGCCGGAGATCCACCGCCGCGCAAATGTTGCGCGCCGAAACGCAAAGGTTTCGATGTGTCAGCGGTACCAGCTTGGGCCGCGCAGACGTGCCCGATGTGAACAAGAGCAGTGCGGCATCGTCAGGCGCAGCCAACGGCTGGTCACCGCGATGCCCTCGACCAGCGGCTGTCAGCGAGAAGGTCCCGGCCGCCGCATCGGGCTGCGAAACGAGTTGCAGGATCCGGATGTTCAGTGACGCCGCCAAGGCGAGCAACGGCGATTCCCAGCCGTGCGGCACGATCAGGACTTGGGCACCTAGCGCGCTGAGCTGTGCTTCAAGCTCAGATGCGGGCCATGCCGGGTTCAGCGGAGCGCATGCCGCATTGGCTACCACCGCCACGATCGCAACCGCTGCTTCCGCTCCTTCGGGCAGGATGAGCGCGACGCGGCCCGTTGGCCCGACAGCTTCCAGCGCCAGCTTTTCGCCGACATAGTGGATCTGGCGCCCCAGCCCTTCATAGGTGAGGGGTGGGCGTCCCGCGGCCAGAACGGCCACCGATTGCGGATTGTGTCCGGCATGCCGGTCCACATGGCCACGTATAGTGTCCATCAGATACCGCTCCGGGATCGAGGTTGATTAGGAATAGAGCCCATGCCGGGTTCACTGAGTGCTGGCTGGCTGCGTGGCTGTCAATGCGCAGAGACGTCAAAACACGAGAACAAGGTTCCATCGCTGTTGCCGAAGCGGCCTTCAAAGCAGCCATTGTCGGCCGCCGCCAGGCGGCTTGATCGAATGACCATGGCTTTGGCGTTCTCCACATCCAGTTCGATACGAACATCATGAAACGTCAAAAAGCGCCGGTTGAGCGGGAAATGCATTTTGTAGAAGGCTTCCTTTATCACGAACAGAAGCTTTGGCAGGTCGTAGCCTAGGCGCCCTTCGATCACGTCCCGCTCTTTCAATTCCGAAGCACGCGACACCAGTTTTGTCAGTTCGTCGGAAAGCGGAGAATCTTCCTCGATGTCGATTCCGATGCCGAGGCAATCGGCGGACAATCCGACGGCGACAGCGCACAGGCTTCGGGTATGAGAGATTGAACCGACAATACCTGTCGGCCAGACCGGCGCCCGATCGTGTCCAATCGGGATGACGCTTTCAGGAATGCCCAGGCCCCGCAATGCCTGCCTTGCGTAAATGCGTCCGGCGCGAAACTCACGACGTCGCGCCGGCACGACATTGCCCAGAGACAGTTCTTCTTCGAGCAGCCAATCTCGATCTGCTGGTTTGAAATCGCCGCCCTCGATGACGATGCCATCCGCAACCAATTGTCGAATGGCTGCTATCAGGCGGGCTGGCGAAGAGTCGTCGCGGACTTTCGGTTCACCAGGCAATACCACTCCTTCACCGATCCAAACTGCTGCTGTCTTGCGTTGTAACAGAACGTCGACGAACCGGGCAACGCCAGGTTGCCCAGGGCACCCGTTTAGCGGGGCCCGCCAAGGTGCGCGTCATCGTAGTGGATCGGTTATGACGCAATCGGCCTGTCGATGCTTTTCATCGCCCACGATCTTCGCGTGGCGTCGGTAATCGCCAGCCGCGTTGTCGTCATGCAAGGTGAAAGATCGTGGAGAACGGGTCCGTGGAGCGGGTGCTTGCGCATCCTCAATCCGATTACACGCGTGCCCTGCTGGCTTCGGTCCCGGGACTTTCCTGGGAGCGTAGCCGCAGGGAACCAAGCCGGGATGCTGCTCTCCACGCGAACCTGCCGAAAGCGAGCCAACTGCCAAACGACCACATAAGTTTATTCGTTTTTGACCAATACGCGCCGGCGAATTCCTGTAATCTTCAGAAAAACACCGGGACAACCGGGCCAAACAGAAAGGTCGGGGAATGAAATACGTCGTCGATACGATCGGCGGTCCCGCAGGCGGTGATGCCTGGCAAGCCGCTGTTACCGAAGCCTATTTTCCGCTCGACACCGAGTATCGGAACCGTCGTGAATTTTCAGGCACGCTGGAAACCTTCTCTCTCGGGCTCGTCAGCGTGTCTAAAATGCGCTGCGATGCTGTAAGCTATCGTCGCCATCGCCGCCACTTCCTCAACGAGCGTGACGCCAGCCTGCTCGTCACCATCCCGGAGATGTCGGAGGTGAATTTCTCGCAAGGATCGAGGACCGTCAATTGCGGTCCGGGGGGCTTCCTCCTTGAGAGGGGAGATGCGCCTTACGAATTCTGGCACGGCAAGCCAAACGCGCTGTGGGTCCTGAAGGTGCCGTCATCGAGCGTTCGGGCACGGATCGGATCTGCCGAACGGCTCAGTGCACTCAGTTTCGACGCTACCCAAGGCATCGCCGCGCTCTTTCTCGACACGGTGCGAACCACGATCGGCCATGTCGATGAGATCACTGAAGTCGCTCGTGAGATGATGGGCAGGCACATCCTGGAAATGCTGTGCCTGTCGATCGTGAGTGACGATCGCGTGCTGGACAGCAGCATCTCGTCGATCCGGGCCGGCCATTTGCATCGCGCCGAGCAGTATATTCGCGACAACCTGAAGAATTCCGGCCTCGGCCCGCAGGCTGTGGCCGATGCCTGCGGCATCTCCCTGCGTTACCTGCAGGTTCTTTTTCAGGACAGCAACCAGTCGATCAACGGCTTCATCCGCGACGCCCGGCTTGAACTTTGCGCCGAGGAGCTGATGTCGGTGACCAACATCAGCAGCGTTGCCGAGATCGCTTACCGCTGGGGCTTCGCCGACCAGTCTCAGTTCTGCAAGCACTACCGGACGCGGTTCGGCTGCGCACCGACCGATACCCGTCGCGAAGCAGCGAGCCGGGCGGGTCGCGCTTCGACCTCGAGAGAGCGGCACTAGACCCGACGAAGTCCGGGCCAATTCCACCATTTACTGCGACGTCACCCCGGCAAGGGGCGATGGGGCCGGGCTTTGCCCGCAAAGACCCTACGAAGGAACTGTCATGAGCCGAATAAGAGTTGCCGTCGATGTCGGAGGGACCTTCACCGACATCTGTATCATGGACGAAGATAGCGGCGCGATCCGCATCGAGAAGACCGCCTCCACGCCTGATGATCCCATGCAGGCCATCATGAATGGCGTGGAGCAGGGCCGCATCGATCTTTCCGAGGTGACGATGTTCTCTCATGGCACGACGGTTGCCACCAATGCGCTGATCACCCGCCGCCTGCCACGCACCGCAATGGTCTGCACCGAGGGTTTCCGTGACGTTGTCGAGATCCGTCGCGCCAACAAGGAAGACCTCTGGGACACCTACAAGGATGTCGCCAAGCCCTATATCCCGCGCCGCGACCGGCTGACAGTCCGGGAACGGGTCAGTGCCGAGGGCACGATCCTGGAAGCGCTGGACGAAGAGGCTGCGCGCCGCGTCGCGGAAATTCTCGTGAAACGGCAGGTCAAGTCCATAGCCGTCTGCTTCATGAACTCCTATGTCAACGGTGCCAATGAGCGCCGCATGCGTGAGATCCTGAAGGAGGCCATGCCGGATCTGCCGGTCTCGATCTCCTCGGAAGTGATGCCGGAAATCTTCGAGCACGAGCGTTTTTCCACCACCATGGCGAACGCCGTCTGCGCCCCGGTCGTCGTCGACTACGTGTCGCGTCTCGGAGAAAAGCTTGCAGCGGCCGGATACAAGCGAGATCTCCTGTTGCTGCACAGCGGTGGCGGGGTCATGACACCCGCAAGCGTCAGGGATTTCTCAGCTCGGCTCGCAGGATCGGGCATCGCTGCCGGCGCGATCGCAAGCCGCTTCATCGGAAATCTCTGTGGCTTCCCGAACTCGATCGGCTTCGACATGGGCGGTACCAGCACCGACGTCTCGCTCGCATGGAACGGGGAGTCGCGCATCACAAAAGACTGGTACATCGAATTCGGATATCCGATCCGCTTTCCCTCCATCGAGGTGCTGACCATCGGTGCAGGCGGCGGGTCGTTGGCATGGCAGGACGAAGGCGGCAGCTTGCGCAACGGACCGCAGTCCGCCGGCGCTTTTCCAGGTCCGGCCTGCTACAAGAATGGCAACCGCACTGCCACCAACACCGACGCCAATGTCGTGCTCGGCCGTCTCGGCACCAGCCTTGCGGGCGGCAAGATCACGCTCGACCCCGCCTTGGCCGCCCAGGCGGTGCAGGAGACGGTGGCGGCACCCTTCGGCATGGAAATCCACAAAGCGGCCGAGGCGATCATCGCCGTCGCCAACGCCAATATGGGCAATGCCGTCCGGCTTCTCTCCATCAGCCGAGGCTATGACCCGCGCGACTTTGCGCTCGTCGCATTCGGCGGTGCAGGCGCATTGCACGGAGCGGCCGTGGCGAAGGAGCTTTCGATTCCAACCGTGATCGTGCCGCCCAATCCCGGCGTCACCTCCGCGCTCGGTTGCCTTCTCGTCGACGTGCAGCACGATTTCTCCGAAAGCTTCATGGCCGATGCTTCGACGGTCTCGCCCGCCGAGATGCAGACAGCCTTTGTTCTGATGGAAGAACAGGCCGTTGAGCGTCTGACCCATGAGGGCGTGGCGCGGGAAGACATGGCGCTGCAGCGTACGGTCGAGATGATGTACCAGGGACAGTGGCGCTCGCTTGCGGTGTCAGCGCCGGCGCGGATCGAGAGCATCTGCTCGCTGATCGAGGCATTCCACAACGAGCACGAACGCGAGTTCAACTACCGCCGCGAAGAGGCGCCGGTGTCGATCTTCCGCATCGCGGTCAAGGCGATCGGCATCGTCCCGAA
This sequence comes from Mesorhizobium mediterraneum, assembly GCF_002284565.1. Classification (GTDB taxonomy): domain Bacteria; phylum Pseudomonadota; class Alphaproteobacteria; order Rhizobiales; family Rhizobiaceae; genus Mesorhizobium; species Mesorhizobium mediterraneum. The sequence continues at coordinate 209,604 of NZ_NPKI01000011.1, forward strand.
AGCCGAGATACCGCGGCATGAAGTCTTGCCGCATAAGCCACAGCCGGTCGGCCGCCGCAGCGTCTGGTTCGACGGCGCATCTCATGACGCGGCCGTGTATGAGCGTGAGCAACTCAGCGCCGGCGCTGCCTTCACAGGGCCCGCCATTGTCGAACAGTTCGATTCCACCACCGTGGTTCCGCCGGGAATGAGCGCGACCGTCGATGGCTTCCTGAACATTCTCATCGTGACGAAAGGCTGAGACATGACAAAGCTGATTGAAACGAGCCCTGGCCTCGATCCGGTAACGTTCGAGGTGCTGAAGAACTCCTTCATCACCACTGTCGACCAGATGGCCGAACAGATGCTTCGCACCTGCTATTCCTTCGTCATCTACAACCGAGACTTTTCGAACGCCCTGCACGACGCCGATGGCAACTCTGTCGCCCAGGGCAACTACGACATCGCGGTCCATGTCGGCACGCTGCACAACACGTGCAAGGAGGTGATCCGAGTCTTCGAAGGCGATATGGCACCCGGCGACGTCTACGCAATCAACGATCCCTATGCCGGCGGTACGCATTTCAGCGATGTTCGGCTCGTCCGGCCGATCTTCGACGAAGACAAACTGATCGGCTTCTCCCAGTCGAACGGACACTGGTCGGATCTTGGAGGCTCAGTGCCGGGTTCCTTCGACGTCACCGCCCGCGACATGTTCCGCGAAGGCCTGCGGATCACGCCGTTGCGCCTTTTCCAGCGCGGCCGATTCTGCTCCGACGTCGCCAACATGATTGCGGCCAACACGCGCGATCCGGCATCGATCATTGGCGACATCCATTCCCAGGCGCAGGCGACGCAGGCTGCCGAGCGCGAGCTGTTGCGGCTGGTCAAGAAGTATGGGCGCGGCCAGGTCATGCGCGGTATGGAGGAGGTTCAGGACTACGTCGAACGTGCCGTGCGAAAGCGTCTCGCGGAGCTGCCCGACGGCACCTGGGAGACGGTCGACTACATCGACCGGGATCTCGGTGCCGGCGAAGGCATGATCCCGATCCGCATCAAGATGACGATCAAGGGCGACACGATCCACTACGATTTTACGGGAAGCCATTCGACCATTGCCTCGATGTACAATTCAGCCCCGGGCGCGACCTTCTCGGCCGTGGTCGCCGGCATGAAGACCTTCTTCCCGGACCTTCCACTCAACAGTGGGTTTTACCGGATGATCGAGGTGACCGCGCCGAAGAACAGCGTCGTCAGCGCGGAATGGCCGGTGGCGGTGACCGGGTTCCTGATGCCGTTCGAAAAGATCATGAACGCGATCTTCGAGATGTGGTCGAAGATCATGCCCGAACGCGCTATCGCCTGCGCCTTCAACCTAGAATATCTGCTGGCCGGGGGACGGGACGCGCGCAAACCCGAAAAGCCGATCTTCATGTTCTACGAATGGCTGCCCGGCGGTTGGGGCGGGCGCAACGGCAAGGATGGTGCCGATGTCACCACCGCCTGCTTCGGAACCGGGCTGATGTCGCAACCGAACGAAGGCAACGAGCGGGTGAATCCGACTCGGACGATCGAGTTCCAGATCAAGCAGGATTCAGCCGGTCCCGGCAAATGGCGGGGCGGCGTCGGCGTGCAGAAGACCTCGTTGTTGCTTGAGGCTGAAAATGCCGTCATGTCCTATATTTGCGACCGCGAGCGCGCTGTCGTCTGGGGTGTCGAAGGAGGCCTGCCGTCGATGCCACACGGCTTGACCATGAAGCGCGCGGGAGAAGAGACCGAGATCTGGCTCGGCTCCGTGTTCTCCGATTACTCCGTCCACACAGGCGACCAGTTCGCTCGTCCGACGGCCGGCGGCGGCGGTTTCGGCGATCCACTGGAGCGCGAGCCCCGCAAGGTGATGGAGGACGTGATCGACGACTATGTTTCTCTGGAGCGCGCCAAGATTGACTACGGCGTGGTGATCCGCGAAATCGACCGCGACCTGTGCCAGTACGAAATCGACGATATGGCTACCGAAGCCTGCCGTGCCGACATCCGGGCGAAACGGAAGGACTGGGCACGCATGGATCCTGAGGAGGTCGCGCGCAAATACCGCTCCGGCGAGATCGATACGCTCGATGCGGTTCGGCACTATGCCGTGATCCTCGATTGGGAGACTGGCGAACTCCTTCCCAAAACCACCGCCCAGTTCCGTGAGAGCTTTGAGAAACGGACGGTCAGTCACTGGGCCTGAGCGCTAGAGAGCGCGCCCCAAACCTTGCGGGCGCTCGCAGGAGTTATCTGTTTTTTAGATACCATTTTCAAGGAATTACTATTTCACAGGAGCCTAAAGCTGGAGCAACAATGTTGCAACGCTGCGAAAGTCGGCTGCTTCCGAGGGGTATGACAGATGGCAACAAGCGTGGGACGATTGTTCACCGCAGCCAGCACTATTGAAGAGGCAATGGCCGCACGCCGGCAAGGTGCGGCGGTGCTTGCCGGCGGCACCTGGATGATGCGTGATCCACGGCGTGGGGTCGACCTTCCCGAGGCGGTGGTCGCACTCCACCGAATACCGGCCTTGTCCAAGGTCGAAATCGGCTCGGACCATGTCGTGATCGGCGCAGCTGTTACCCACGCAGTACTTGGTCGCGAGTTGCACGGGGCAGCGGGTTTCGAAGGTTTGGTTGCCGCGGCGGAGGGTGCGGCCAATCCCGGCATCCGAAGGGTCGCCACCGTGGGCGGCAACCTTTGTGCCCTCGACTTTGCCGCCGCCGATCTCGCCCCTGTGCTTCTCGTCTGTGAGGCGACGGTGGAACTGGAGACGTTCAAAGGGCCAAAACTCCTTGGCATTTCGGATTTCCTCAAAGACAGGCATACGCTGCTGGCCGAAGCGATTGTGACGAGAATTCATCTGCGCCGCGACCTCGTCGCAAGTGCTCATATTCGCCTGCCGCTTCGGAAAGCCGGCGACTATCCGGTCGCCATCGTCGCCCTCGGGGTGGACAAGGACAAACGATGTCGCATCGCCGTCGGCTCGGTGGAGCCGGTAGCGCGGCGCTGGACGGCGCTCGAACAGGCCATGAGGGCAGGCCCGGCCTCCGCGCTCGATCCGGAACGCGCCGCCGAGCTTGCACTGGAGCACAATGATTTTCAGGGCCGCGACGGCAAGGAAGCGGAGGGTTGGTACCGGCGCCAGGTTCTTCCGCCGCTGGTCAAGCGCGGTGTTGCCGCACTTCTCAAGACCGGGGGCCTGGCATGACCGTGACATTCCAGCTGAATGGCGAGGACTGCCGCTTTGATGGCGATCCGATGACGCCGCTCGTCGACATCTTGCGGCAGGAACGATTCCTGACGGGGACCAAAGCCGTGTGCCGTGAAGGCTTTTGCGGCGCGTGCACGGTGCACGTCGACGATGAAGCGGTGCCGTCCTGCCTGAAGCCGGTTGGACTCGTCCATGGATGCGCGGTGACGACCATCGAGGGAATGAGTTCTGGAAACCAGGCGCTGCACCCGCTCCAGGTCAATTTCGAGGCGGCCGATGCCGTGCAATGCGGCATGTGTTTTCCGGGAATGGTCATGAGCCTTTCGGCGTTCGTGCGTGACAATCCGCATGCGAGCCGTCCCGAAATCAAGGCGGCGATGGTCGGCAACATCTGCCGCTGCACAGGATACGAGCGGATCGTCGACGCCGTGGCCGAATGCCTCGACCAAGCGCGGAAGGCTGGCCAGTTGGTGGGAGGCATCCATGTCTGAGCTGTCCGCCACGGTGATGAATCTTCCCCGCCGCGATGCGCAGGACAAGCTGCGCGGGCGGACGAAATACACCAACGACCGGATTCGCCCCGACATGTTGCATGCCGTGCTGCTGCGGTCGACCGTTCCCGCGGGGCGTATCCGCAAGCTCGACGTTTCGGCGGCACTTCGCTGTCCTGGCGTGCGCGCGGTGGCGACTGGCGCCGATGCGCCAGGGCTCTACGGCATCGGCATTGCCGATCATCCGCTCTTGGCGATCGACACGATCCGCTATCACGGCGAGCCAATCGCCGTCATCGCCGCCGAGACGGAGGAGCAGGCGCGGGCGGCACTTGCCGCCATCATGCTCGAGGTCGAGCCGCTGGCACCGGTGTTCACCATGGCCGAAGCGCTCCAGCCCGCCGCCCGCCTCGTCCACGAGGGCTGGCGCGGCTATGAGGTGATCACGGAGGGCGGTGCACGTGCCGGCAACATCGCATGGGAGGCAAAATCCAGCCGCGGTGACGTCGATGCGGCCTTCGCCCGTCCCGATATACGCATTGTCGAGAGCAGCTTCACCGTCGGTCGGCAGAGCCATGTGCCCTTCGAACCGCGCGTTGCCATCGGCTCCTGGGAGGACGGCCGTGCTCACATCCAGACCTCGACGCAGGTGCCTTGGACCGTGCGCAACGTCACCGGAAGGGTCATGCAGCTTTCACCCGGGCGTGTGCGGGTCACTGTACCCCCTGTCGGTGGCGGGTTCGGCCTGAAGTTCGATGCGTCCATCGAGCCTATCACGGCACTTCTGGCGCGGATGACCGGGCGCACGGTGGTCCTGGAAAACACCCGGCAGGAAGAGATGGCAACCTGCCTCTGCCGCGAGAATGCGGAAATCCGCATTCGGTCCGCTGTCACCGCCGAAGGATACATCGCCGGGCGCGAAGCGGTCGTGCTGATGGATTGCGGCGCGTATGGCGGTGAGCAGGTCTTCCTGACGACGATGACGGCGCACACGCTGGGCGGCAATTACAGGGTTGGCGCAACGCGGCTCGTCAGCCGCGCCGTATACACCAACACACCACCCAACGGTGCTTTCCGAGCTTGCAACGGCGTCTACAACACATTCGCGTTGGAGCGACACACCGACGAAATCTGCGGTGCGCTAGGCTTCGACCCAATGGAGTTCCGGAAGAAAAATGTCCTGGGAGATGGTGATCTCGGTGCCACGGGCCAGGTTTTCGAGGCCGACGTGCTGGGTCCGATGCTCGATCGTATGGAGGCGTTGCGTGCCAGTACCGGCACATCCGAAGCGAAGGCCGACGGCAGGCTCTATGGAATTGCGACCACGGTCGGCACATGGTTCGTGTTTGTCGGACCCTCGGCGGCAACGGTGAACTTGAACGCCGACGGCAGCGCAACGCTGGTCACGTCGGGTGTGGAGATCGGATCGGGCACGATGGTGCAATCCCTGCCGCAGATGGTGGCTGGGCAGCTTGGCCTCGCTCCCGACCAGGTGATCGTGCGCGAAGCCGATACAGATGCCGCCGGCCTCGATGTCGGCGTTGGCGGTGGGCGCACCACCGTGTCCATTGGTGCTGCGAGCATCGCCGCCTGTGCAGAGGTGCGGGAGAAGCTGCTGCGGACCGCCGGCGAGATGCTCCAGACCCGACCGGAAGACCTGGTGCTGCGGGACGGTCGTGTCGAGATCACCGGACGTCCCGGTTCCGGCATGTCGATCCCCGCCGTCGTCGCCCATGCGCAGGCCACCATCGGCCCGATCACAGGAAGTGGAGCCTTTACCGCCAGGAACACTCCGGCAATGTCCGGCTGCGCCATGGGGCATTTCATCGATGCGCTCGACATCCCCGTCTTCGTCGTTCACGAGGCCGAGGTGGCGGTTGATCCGGACACCGGTCATGTCGAGGTGCTGGCCTATCGCGTGGTTCAAGATGTCGGCCGCGCGCTCAACCCACGCGCCATCCTGGGCCAGATACAGGGCGGCGTGGTGCAGGGGCTGGGCTATGCGTTGCATGAGGAGGTGACGCTCACCGCCGACGGACGCATCGCACAGGACGATTTCGAGACCTATCGCCTGCCGCTGGTGCAGGACGTGGTTCCGGTCGCCGCCGACCTCTACGAGGGCGCGCCGTCGATGGGGCCTCTAGGCACCAAGGGCGCGGGCGAGGTCCCAATCCTGGCCGTGGGCGCGGCGATCGGCTGTGCGGTGGCGCGCGCCATCGGCAAGCCGGTGCAGCAACTGCCACTGACGCCGCCGCGCGTGCTTCGACTGCTGCACGAGCGCGAACCACCGCCGGAATTCCCGCACATCGCCCCCGGCTGGGCAGCAAACACTCTGGGCTGAGGCAAGCAAACCATGGTCACCCTGAACTGCGACATGGGGGAAAGTTACGGCAACTGGCGCTTCGGCGACGATGCCGGCATCATGCCTCATATCGATTGCGCCAACATCGCCTGCGGCTTCCACGCCTCCGATCCATGGACGATGCTGAAGACCGTGCGGCTCGCGCTTTCTCATGGAAAGCAGGTTGGCGCGCATCCTTCCCTTCCCGATCGCGAGGGGTTCGGTCGGCGCGAAATGAAACTTCAGCCGGAGGAACTGACAGCCGCCTTCCTCTACCAAATCGGTGCGCTGACAGGAATGCTGGCCGCCGAGGGCGGGCAACTCAGCCATGTCAAACCGCATGGCATCATCTACGGCATGGCCGCGCACGACATGGACACTGCCCGGGCGATTGCCGCGGCGGTCAAGCCGTTCGGCATCCCGCTCTTCGGCATGGCAGGAACCTGTCACGAGACGGCAGCAGTTGAACTCGGCGTTGCCTTCGTGGGCGAGTTCTTTCCCGATCTTGCCTACGCTCCCGGCGGCAGCCTGATCATCCCGCGCGTACAGTCGGCCATCGACCTGACGCTTGCCGAGCACCGCATGGTGGGGGCGCTTGCCCGACGCGAACTCGTCACCACAGACGGCACGGTCCGCCCGGTCGACTTCGACACCGTCTGCATCCACTCCGATCCGCCGAATGCGCGCGACGTCGCCGCGCTGATGCGGCGGATCATCGACACCCATTCCAAAAGCCTCCCATGATTCATTTTTCCGAATCGTGAAAGCTCCACGCATGGGATCGAGGACTATCTCGAACTCACAGCCCGAACCATTTCCACAAGCCGCTGAGGACTTCCATGGAAGCGCTTTCCAACTCTCTTGCCGCCGCCGACATCGCCACCACCATGCACCCTTACACCAACCTGCGTCAGCACGAAAAAGCCGGGCCGCTGATCATCAGCCGCGGCGACGGCATCCGTGTGTATGACGAACGCGGCAAGGAATATATCGAAGGGCTCGCCGGGCTCTGGTCGGTGGCCGTCGGCTTTTCGGAAAAACGGTTGGCCGACGCTGCCTATCAGCAGATGCTGAAGCTGCCCTACTACCACACCTTCTCCTCCAAGGCGCATGAGCCGTCCATCCGGCTCGCGGAGAAACTCGTGGAGATGACGCCGGAAAACCTGACGCGTGTTTTCTTCACGTCGTCGGGTTCGGAAGCCAACGACAGCATCGTCAAGATGATGTGGTTCATGAACAACGCGCTCGGCCGGCCCAAGAAGAAGAAATTCTTGGCGCGGACCAAGGGCTATCACGGTATCACCGTCGCCTCCGGCAGCCTGACGGGCCTGCCGATCAACCATCGCGACTTCGACCTGCCGGCGATTCCCGTTCGCCACCTGACCTGCCCGCACTTCTATCGTTTCGGCATGGAAGGCGAAGACGAGGCCGCCTTCACGGCGCGTCTGCTCGCCGAGCTGGAGGCGGTGATCGCGGAAGAAGGGGCTGATACCATCGCAGCCTTCATAGGAGAGCCGCTTATGGCAGCCGGCGGCGTTCTGCCGCCGCCGGTCGGGTACTGGGAAGGCGTGGAGAAAATCTGCCGGGCAAATGATATCATTCTGATAGCAGATGAGGTGATCTGTGGCTTCGGGCGGCTCGGCACGCCCTTTGGCTGCCAGAAATTCAGCTTCACGCCTGATATCATGACGCTTTCCAAGCAGATCACCTCCTCCTACATGCCGCTGGCCGCGGTGGTGTTCTCGGAGGCGATCTACCAGGCGATCGCCGACAACACCGCAACGATCGGCAATTTCGGCCACGGCTTCACGGCGTCGGGTCATCCGGTCGCCACGGCAGTGGGTCTCGAAAACCTCGCCATCTTCGAGGAGCGGGACTTGATCGGAAACGCGGCCCGCCTTGAGACGTCGTTCCAGCTCGGCATCCGCTCATTCGCCGATCACCCACTTGTCGGCGAAGCGCGGGGCACCGGTCTTATCGGCGCCGTTGAGCTGGTGGCAGACAAGGCGACGAAACGCCCCTTCGCCAAGGTTGGGTGCGCAGGGACTATCGCAGGAGGGATCGGCCACGAGGAAGGCCTCATCTTCCGCGCCATCGGCGACCAGCTCGCGCTCTGTCCGCCGATGATCTCGACAGAAGACGATGTGAAGGAAATCATGACGCGCATGGGCCGGACGCTTGAGCGCCTGACCGGTGCGGTTGCCAAGGAGGGACTTGAATGACCCGTATGAAAGCCGAACCGGTCGTCCATATCGACGACGAACGCTTCCGGGTCACCGAATGGCGCTTTGCCGCCGGGGCCGAGACCGGCTGGCACATCCATGGCTATGACTACGTCATCGTGCCGCTTACGGACGGCAAGCTCGGTCTCGAAGGCCCGGACGGCGCGCAATCGCAAGCCGCTCTCACCCAAGGGGTGCCCTATTCGCGGCGGACAGGTGTGGCTCACAACGTCATCAATGCCGGCAATGCGCCGCTCGCATTCTTGGAGGTTGAGGTCGTGGAGGCTGGCGACCTCACAGCCAGGCGGCTCGCCGTGCTCGACCGGTTCCTCGCGGCCTGGAACGCCCGGGACGTGGGCGCGCTGATGGACTGCATGGCTGAGAATTGCGCTTTCCACGGCTCGGCCGGCCTCGATGCCGAAGGGCGCAAGCATATGGGGCGTGACGCCGTGCGCGTCGCCTATGCAGCGCTGTTCGATGCCTTCCCGAAAGCCGTGTGGACCAGGGGACGGCACGTCGTGACGGGCGACACCGGGCTTTCATCATGGCGCTTCGTCGGCACCACGGCAGCCGGGCAGCAAATCGAAGTCGACGGCTGCGATATCTTCGCTTTCTCGGGGGAACTCATAGCGCTCAAGGATTCCTACCGCAAAGCGCGAGGGTAGCGAAAATTTGAATTCATCGGGCGATAAGGGTGGTCCGAGCGGGCCACCCTCATTTTTTGTCCAAAAGGCGAGATCCTCAAACGACGGAAGGCCCGGTCCCAAAGGAACAGGGCCTCTCGCATATAAAGGGCCGGGCTTATCCGGCCCATCTTCTATTACTTGAGCAAGGCTTCCATCGGTACCGGCTCCGAAATCGTCCAGTTGCCTACAACGCCCGGCTTGCCGGCCTTGGTCTCGACGATCAGGTAGCGCGTCTGGTTCTGGTGATGCAGTTCCGGCGTGAAGGTGCGAGGCCCGAACAGCGTCGGCTCATCCTTCATCTTTTCCAGTTCCGCGACGACTGCGTCGGCATCGGTCGTGCCTGCACGCTCCACCGCCTTGGCCCAGACGTCGACCATGACGTAGCCCGGAAAGACATACTGGCTCGAGGGATCGGCGCCTGTCTTCTCCTTGTATGAGGCATTGAACTTCAGCACGGCCGGATTGGGATCGTCGCCATAGATCGATCCCTGAACGGGGACGTAGAAGTTCGTCAGATCGGACACGGCCGAGAGCCAATAGCTACCGTCGACGCCCGAGCCGTTCAGGATCATGGAGTTGATACCCGCGGCGCGAAGCTGCTTGATGGCCGAGACAGCGCCCGGCATCATCGTGCAAAGCATGATCGCATCCGGCTCCTTCGGCAGAGACTTGATGCGGGTGATCTGCGCGGCGATGGAGGCGTCCTCGTTCTTGAAGGTGTCTTCACCGACAAGCTTCGCGCCCTGGGCTTCGAGCTTCGGCATCATCCAGTCGAAGCCGTCGCAGATGCCCTTGTTGTAGGCCGTCCAGGTATCGAGCAGACGGTAGAAGTCCTTTGCGCCCTTTTCCTTGAATGCCCACTCGGCCATGGTCGCTCCCTGCACTGCCGCCAGCACCGACGCAGAGAAGCTGTGCGGGCCGACACCCTGGATACCGGCCTTGACCGATTCCGCGCACAGGAAGAAGGAGATATTGCCCGCGTCCTCGGCCGCGAGCGCAGCCGGCGATCCGAAGTCGTAGTCGCAGGAGACGACCACGAGATCGGCGTCCTGGTCGAGCACGGAGAGGCCCGCCTTGGCGCCTTCGGCCCGGTCGGACTTGGTGTCGGCCTTGACAACCTTGATCTGCTTTCCAAGCAGACCGCCAGCCGCATTGATCTCGTCGATGCGAATCAAGGCCGCCTCTTGGGCAGGCTTGTCATAGGCTTCCATGAAGCCCGACTCCGCAGTGGCGAAGCCGATGACGATAGTCTCGTCATCGGCCAGGGCCGGGTATGCGATGGACATCGAGGCCAGAGCGGTTGCGACAATTCTCATTTTGTATGTCATGCACGTCTCCTTTTTTGTTTTCCGGTCGGGCTTGTGCCGCCGGTCACTTGTTGCGACTGCTGCGGGGTAAGGCGAGCTCGCGGTTGCCCATGAGTCCGGATGGGCGAAGCGCCAGGATCACGATCATGATGACGCCGAGGGCTATTTCCTGAACCCCTTTCGGGAGGGCGAAAGTGGACTCGCCGAGCGATACGCCTGCCTCCAGCCAGCGCAGCGCCTGGATGAGGGCGGACAGCAGGACGACACCCACCACACCCCCCGACAGGCTGCCCATGCCGCCGACGACGAGCATGGAAAGGGTGATGAAGGTGAGACCGAGATAGAATGTATCGGGTGTGACCACGCCGATGGAATGAGCCATGAGCGCACCGCCCAGTCCCATCACCGCGCCTGATACGACGAACGCCACCAGTCTTTCCCTGGGAATGTCGACTCCGGAAGCCGCGGCGGCGGTGGGCTCGTCGCGGGCAGCACGAAGGGCCAGGCCGGACCGGGAGATCGCGTGCGCCCAGGCGATGAAGATTGCGACCACGGCGCCGATGAGATACGGCCAGATCACGCGCACGATCGGAATGCCGACGACCGATGAGGTCGCTCCGGTCACGCTCTCCCAGTTGGAATAAATTGTGTTGATCATGGCGAGCATCGCGAAGGTCGCGATCGATGCTGCGATGCCCGATAGCCGCATCAGCACCCGCCCGAAAATGAGAGCGGCGAGGGCGGCGAACAACGCCGCCAGCACAGCCGATTGCCAGTACGGCAAACGGGTCGCCAGCAGCCATTCGGGCAGTCCCGGCAACGAACCGCGTTTCATCATCGGATTGATGGTGAGCCACGCGGCCGCGTAGGCGCCAAGGCAGGTGAAGCCGATATGGCCGAAGCTGAGAACGCCCGAATTTCCGATAAAGATGTATAGGCCCACGACGAGGATGACACGGACGAACACGTCGATCACAGTCTGGTTGAAGGGCCGCGATCCGGTCGTCACCGTGATCAGCGCGATGGCCAGCAGCAGCAGAGAAAGCAGGACCGGCGTCAGGATTGTGCGGCGGGCAAGCGCGAAGCGGGCGGGCTTTCGCTCGGCAGCCGCGGCACCGGCAGCGGTAGAGTTGGCAAGGGAGGCGGCGACAGCCATGAAATCAGACCCTTTCCTTGGTGCCGCGCGCGGCAATGAGCCCTTGCGGGCGGAAGAGGAGAACGAGGATGACCGCTCCATAGACAAAGGCATCGCGGAATGGCCGGGCGTCGATGGGCAGCATGACCTGCATGATCACCGAGGCGGCACCCAGCAGGAAGCCGGCGAGCACGGCCCCCCCGAGGCTGCCGAGGCCGCCAATGACGGTGGCGATGAAGGCCATCAACATGATCGAGGCGCCCATCTGGATGTCCAGCGTGCCTGTCTGGGCGCCAAAGATCAGCGCAATGGCTGCGGCCAACGCGCCGGAGAGGGCGAACGCTCCCATGATAACCCGGTTCGCACGCACACCCAGCATGCGGGCCATCGAGAAGTTCTCGGCCGCCGCCCGCATCTCCAGGCCGAAGCGGGTTTGACGCAGGAACAGTGTCAGGCCGATCAGGATGACCATCGTAGTGACGATCGTTATGAGCTGGAGGAGGGGAAGCCGGGCACCAAGGATCTCCACCGGTTGGGACAGTTCGGGCAACAGCGAGATCGATTTCGGCCGACTGGAGAAAAGCATGAGCAGGAAGTAGCGAATTACGAAACCGAGCGCGAAGGAGGCGATCATCATGGTTGCCGGATTTGCCTGGCGGAACCGCCTGAAGACGACGATTTCGCACAGCACCGACAGCCCGGCCCCGCAGAGGAGCACGAAGGGCACCAGCAGGTACCACGGCAATTGGCCGGCGAAGACGATGGCCATTGCGTCCGTAGACGGCCACAACAGGGCGAAGACGCAGAACGCGATGACGTCGCCATGCGCGAAGTTCACGAGCCGCATGACGCCGAAGATGAGGGCAATGCCGAGCGCCCCGAGCGCGTAGAGCGAACCAAGCGAGAGTGCGTCGAACAGGATCTGAAGCATCTCAATTGTCCTCGTAACCGAAATAAGCAGCCTGGATCGCCTCGCCGTTGCCGAGCGTCCGGGCGTCGCCATCGAGCACGATCTGTCCGCCACGCATCAGGATCATCCGCCCGCCCACCATCATCGCCCGGGCCGAGCTCTGCTCAACGATCAGGAGCGTGAGCTGGCGCTGCGCACGCAGCGCGATCAGCCGCTCGTAGACCTGGTCGTTGATGTTGGGGGCGAGGCCCAGCGAAGGCTCGTCGATGGCTACAAGCCGCGGATTGGTCATCAGCGCGCGTCCGATGACCAGCATTTGCTGCTGCCCGCCGGACAGCAATCCCGCCTGCCCGTGCCGCCTCTCTTTCAGCATCGGGAAGGTTGCGTAGACGGCTTCGAGCTCGTCGGCAGCTCGGCTGCGCCAGCCGCGTTCGCGGGCGTGCATGCCAGTTCCGACCAGGAGGTTCTCTTCGGTCGTCAGCGAGCCGAAGACATCGCGCCCCTCCGGCACCATGGAGAATCCGAGCCGGGCGATGTTCTCCGGCGCCTGGCCGGTGATCTCATGACCTGCAAGATCGATTCGGCCGCCCGCAACCGGCGTAACACCGGCGATCGCGCGCAGCAGTGAAGACTTCCCGGCTCCGTTCGGGCCGGTGATGAACAGGATCTCTCCCTCGTCCATGGAGAAGGAGACATTGCGGACCGCCGTGAGACGGCTGTAGCGGATGGTGATATCGGAAAGGGCGAGCAGGCTCATTCCATCGCCTCCAGCACAGGCAGGTCGGTGTTCGCGGCCGTGCCCATATAGGCGTGGCGCACCTTCTCGCTGTCGCGGATCGCGGCAGGCGGGCCTTCCTCGATGATCGCTCCGGAATCGAGCACGACGATATGCTCGCAAAGGCCGAGCACCAGCCCGACATTGTGCTCGATGAGCAGGACACCGCAGCCGAGATCGGCGGCGATGTGTCTTATCAGGGCCGACAGCTCCCGCGCCTCCAGCGCGCTCATGCCAGCCGCGGGCTCGTCGAGCAGGATGTATGCGGGCCGTCCCATCAGGGCGCGGCCAATGGCGACGCGGCGCTCGTCCGTATATGGCAACGTCCCGGCGATGCGGGTGCCCAGCGCACCGATGCCTATCCAGTCTAGCATCGCTTCCGCTTCGGCGATGGCAGCGCGCCGGCTCATTCCCAGACCAACGCCGGTTACCTCCAGGTTGTCCAGCACAGGCAGGTCGCGGAAGAGCCGCCCACCCTGGAAGGTGCGGGCGATGCCGCGCCGCCGGACCTGATGCGGCTTGAGACCCGTGAGTGCTGCCCCGTCGAGCTTGATGGTGCCTTCCGTTGGTGCCTGGAAGCCGGTCAGCACGTTGACGAGTGTGGTCTTGCCGGCGCCATTCGGGCCGATAAGGCCACTGATGCGGCCGGGCGTGATTTGGAGGTCTACCGATGACAGGGCCTTCAGCCCCGCAAACGATACCGAGACGTTCTCCGCGCTCAGATGACTCATGTCCCTTTCCTTCTTTTTACCGACGGAAAGGCGCGAAGCATCCAGCCTTGCGGCCAGTCACGTTGCAAATGTCTTCCCCTGTCGGTTCCGGCGGTCTCTAGCGGACTGCTTGGATGCCAAATTCACGCCGTTGCCCGGCGTCGTCTTGTCGTTTCGCGCACCGGATTTTGTCTTCCGCCACGCGCGGTCGGTTTTGGCCGACCGATCTCCTCGCCTCCGGCTCCTCCGCCGGCATTTTCCCGGCTGACGTCAGCCGGCCAGATGCCCTTCAGCACGCGCCAGCGCGGCGCGCTGTTCGGTTCGCGCGGCAAGCGCGTCTTCCAGCGTTACCGGAACGAAGCGCGCCGGGGTGTGCGGCTGGAGCTGGGCGATCAGGTCCATGTCGGCCGATATTACCACGCCCAGCATCATGTACCCGCCACCCGAAACTGCGTCCCGGTGAAGGACGATCGGCTCTGTGCCGCTCGGCACCTGGACGGATCCATAAGGATAGCAGGCATCGACGATGTTCGAGGGGTCGGAGCCTGCACCGAAAGGCTGCTCGCGCTCAACGAACTCCAGCGCCGTTCCGCCACGGAAGCGATAGCCGATGCGGTCAGCTTCGGGCGCGACCTTCCAGGTTTCCTCAAAGAACCGGTTGCCGGCAGCTTCAGTGATCCGATGCCAGTACATGCCGGGCAGCATTCTCAGTTCCGCCAAACTACTCCGCGCGCGGCGCAGATTTGCAGGCAGCGAAAGACCGGCTTTGCCGGAACCTTCGCCGACGGGAAGCTCATCGCCCGCCTTCAGCGTGCGGCCCTGATGGCCGCCGAGTGCGCCCAGAATGTAAGTTGAGCGCGAACCGAGAACCACCGGTACGTCGATGCCGCCGGAGACGGCCAGATAAGCGCGCGCGCCGCCCTTGAGGAAGCCGAAGGAAAGCCGGTCACCCGCCTTCACCGGAAAACTTTCCCAGGTCGGCCGTTCCTCGCCATTAAGTTTGGGTGGGAGGTCTCCTCCCGTGACGGCGATGATTGCGGATTGGGTGAATTCGAGTTCGGGGCCCATGAAGGTGGCTTCGAGCACCGCAGCATCCGGATCGTTGCCGACAAGCAGGTTTGCGATGCGTGTGGCAAAGCGGTCCATGCCGCCGCCTTCGGGAATGCCAACATGATAGTGGCCTGGTCGGCCAAGGTCCTGCACGGAAGTGGACAGGCCGGGAGAGATTACCTTAACGGCCATTGATAAGCTCCATCAGCTTTGCATTGGTGCCGTAAATATCGCTGTTGAAGTCCTTTAGGCTGAAGGTGCAATCGCGAACCGTCGGCTGCCACCGATTGGCTTCGATTTCCTCCAGCGTGGCGTCGTAGTCATCGCGGCCAATGGCCTTGAACTTGACGATGTCGCCTGGCTTGAACAGGCACATATCATCGGAGAGGTAGCGCACCTTCCTGGTCGGGTCGTAGATCGGGGCCGGGGTTATGCCATACATCTGGTAGCCGCCAGCGCCGCGCACCGAATAGATCGCTGCAAAGCAGCCGCCATGGCCAATGGTGAGCTTGGGAGTGTCGGTGCGTGGACGCAAGTATTTCGGCGCCTGAATCTGTTTCTTGCGCTCAACCATCTGGTACAGGAAGGGCAGTCCAGCGACGAAGCCGACCATGGATACGAACCAGGGCTGGCCGGAATAGGCAGCGATAAACTCTTCCACCGTGGCGTAGCCGTTGATGCGTGCCGAATATTCAAGATCGGTGGAGGACGGGTCCTGATGGCGCTCGCGGAAGCGCAAGCAGGTTTCACGCGTCCACGGATCCTGGAAATAAACCGGCAGTTCGATGATCCGGGTCTTCAGCACCGGGTCCGCCTTTGAGGCCGCCTCTTCCATCGACTTCAGTTCGCTGAGCAAATCCTGGGGCTTGACGATGTCGGGGTTGAAGCGAATCTGGAAGCTGGCGTTGGCTGGGCAGATCTCGGTGACACCTCGGATGCCTGCCGTACGCACCGCATTGGTCATCGAAAGGCCGGTAAAGAAGGAGGTGAGCGACATTTCCTCGGACACCTCGCCGAAGATATGTTCGTCACCGCCGAAGTTGAATCGTATCGACATCGATCCTCCTTAACCCGCCAATGCTGCGGCGTTTTCGATGAGCCAGCCTTCCAGCCAGCGGGTATGCACGTCTCCCGCCCGCACCGCCGGATCGGCGGCCAGCGCAAGAAACAGCGGCTTGGTGGTATTGAGCCCGCCGATCTTCAACTCGTTGAGCGCGCGGATCAGGCGCACTATCGCCGCCTCGCGCGTCTCTGCATGCACGATCAGCTTGGCAAGCAGCGAGTCATAAAAGGGCGGCACCTGATAGCCTTGGTAGAGCATCGAATCGAAGCGTACGCCCGGACCGCCGGGAATGCGAAGCTCGGCCACCTGCCCGGGGAATGGAGCGAACTCCTTCGCCGGGTCTTCGGCATTGAGCCGGACTTCGATCGCATGCCCCTTGACGGAGACATCGCCTTGCCGAATCCGCAGCTTCTCGCCGCCGGCGATGCGAAGCATCTCCGCAACGAGGTCGATGCCGGTGATCGCCTCGGTGACCGGGTGCTCAACCTGGATACGGGTGTTCATCTCGATGAAGTAAAAGCGGTCTGCTTCATCGTCATAAAGATACTCCACCGTGCCGGCACCAGAGTATTTGACCGCCTTGGCCAAAGCGACCGCCGAAGCGCAGAGCTCCTCGCGCAGCCTGTCGGAAAGTGCGCGCGACGGCGCCTCCTCCCAAACCTTCTGGCGTCGCCGCTGCAGCGAGCACTCCCGCTCGTAGCAGTGGATGGCATCGCTTCCGTCTGCCAGTACCTGCACTTCGATATGGCGGGCCTTGCCGATCACCTTTTCCATGTAGAGACCACCGTCGCCAAAGGCGGCGAGAGCTTCTGCTTCGGCCTGAGGAAAGGCTTGTTCGAACTCTGCGAGCGAGTTCGCAATGCGGATGCCCCGCCCGCCGCCGCCCGCCGCAGCCTTGATCATCACCGGAAAACCGGTTTCGGTCAGCACCTCGTGGCCAGCCTTGAGGCCCTCGACCCGGCCAGCCGAGCCAGGCACCACAGGGACACCTGCAGCGGCAGCGGCCGATCGCGCCGAGACCTTGTCTCCCATCATCCGGATCGCATCTCCCGACGGGCCGACGAAGACCAATCCAGCGCCTGTGACCGCGTCGGAAAACGCGGCATTCTCGGCAAGGAAACCATAGCCAGGATGAACGCTGTCGCAACCGGTGTCGCGGGCAGCCTTCAGAATTGCTTCGACGTTGAGATAGGACTTCTTTGCTGCCGGTGGGCCGATGTTGACCGCTTCGTCTGCAAGCTGGACGTGGAGCGATCCCGCGTCTGCGGCCGAGTACACCGCCACGGTGGCGATGCCCAGATCTTGTGCGGCCCGGATGATCCTGACCGCTATCTCGCCCCGGTTGGCAACCAGAAGCTTTTTCAGCATCAGTCGAGATCCGCAATAGGTGCGCCGGCCATGATGGGGTCCTCATTGTCGGCAATGAAGCGGATGTTCGTACCGGCCGTCTCGGCCCTCACTTCGTGGAACGACTTCATCACTTCGATGAGACCGATTACGTCTCCGGCAGAAACCGCGTCGCCATCCGCCTTGTAGGGCGGCTGGTCTGGCGAAGCGCTCCGATAAAAAGTGCCGGGAAGAGGCGAAAGGATCTGGGCCATAAAAAGCTCCGGAAAACTGCTGACAGGCTAATTTGTAACCGCCTGCGCGGGCGGTTTCGGTCGACTTCAGTGCCAAGGGGCGATTGCAGTGCGCACGGCCCTGGCTATTTCGATGGCGTTCGGCGTATCGGAATGCACGCAGATGGTTTCGCAGCGTACAGGGAAGAAACTGCCGTCCTCTGCGGTGCCCTCACCCTCGCTGATGGCGCGCACGCAACGCTCGGCCATCTCTGCGGGGTCCTTAGCGTCATGAACGCGTGTCAGAATCAGCTTGCCGGAGGCATCGTAGTCGAGATCGGCATAGAACTCGGCGACGAATGGGATACCGCGCTCTTGATAGATCTCCTCGTGCAGGGTGCCCGTCATGCCGAAGAGGGGTACGCCGAAAACCTCTGCCGCGTCGCACACGCCATGGGCGATTGCCTCCTGCTGCATTGCCATGAAGTAAAGGCTGCCATGCGGCTTGATATGGTGGAGTTCCACACCCTCGGCCTTGAGGAATCCGGCAAGCGCTCCCACCTGGTAAATGATGGTGTTCCTGACTTCGTCGCGGGTCAGCCGCATCTCGCGCCGGCCGAAACCCTGAATGTCCGGCAAGCCTGGATGGGCGCCGATCTTTACGCCACTCGCCTTGGCGCTGCGGACGGCGGCGTGCATGTGATCCGGATCGGAAGCGTGAAAACCACAGGCGACATTGGCAACGTCGATGATCGGCATCATGCCCACATCATCACCAACCTTGTAGAGGCCAAAGCTTTCGCCCATGTCGCAGTTTAGCGTCACCGCCATCGCATTGTTACCCCTCGAAGCTGCCGTCTTTGCGGCGTTGCAGCATTTTTTGCGCATGCGCGGGCATTTGTGAAATAGTAGTTTATTGATTGTCATATCAAAAAAACAGATAATGGTTCTGGGCCGGAGCGCACCATGACCATCACCTTGAAACAGCTTGATTATTTTATCGCGACCGCCGAGAGCGGACAGGTCAGTCATGCCGCGGTGGAACTCAACATCTCACAATCGGCGGTCACTGCGGCGATAAAGACGCTTGAGGCTGACCTGGGCGTACGGCTTTTGGAGCGTAACCACGCTGGCGTAAGATTGACGATGGAGGGCGCGCGGTTTCTTGAACATGCGCGTGTTATCACCGGGGCCGTCGCGGCCGCCGTCCGAAGCCCGTTGCGCGATAGGAAAGGCCTGGCGGGCAAGCTGCGGCTGGGCATGACCTACACGGTCGTCGGCTACTACATGTCGCGCCACTACGCGCGGTTTCGAAAGACCTATCCCGAAATCGAGGTCGAGGTGCTGGAACTGCCCCGAGACGCTCTCGAAAGCGGCTTGATGTGCGGGGACATCGACATGGCCGTGATGCTGGTGTCCAACCTGGAGCACACCGAGGAATTGGCGCAGGAGGTCTTGATGCGGTCGAACCGCCGGCTCTGGCTTTCGGCTGATCATCATCTGCTCGCGCGGCAGGAAATCAGCCTCGCCGATGTGGCGGCGGAAGATTATGTCATGCTGACGGTGGACGAGGCACGCACGACGGCCGCCCGTTACTGGGATGCCGCGGGCCTTTCGCTCCGCGCCGTCCTTACCACCAGTTCGGTCGAGGCCGTGCGGTCGCTCGTGGCTGCCGGCATGGGGGTCACTGTCCTGTCCGACATGGTTTACCGCCCCTGGTCCCTGGAGGGGCAGCGCATCGAAGTGCGCGGGCTTGTCGAGCCGATCCCCACTATGGATGTCGGCCTGGCCTGGTCGCGTGACAGACCAATCGACCCGGCGGCAGCGGCCTTCCGGGCCTTCATGTCCGTGACCATGGGCGGCGGCGGCTAACCGCCGGCCCGTCAGACAGACGCTCTACCTCAGGCTCGCTGGTTGGACAGCGGATGGTCGTGAAATAGTCCGCGACGATCGCGTCCTTCTGCTCATCGGTCCAGTCACCAGCCACGGGCGCCCGGCATGGTCGGCGGGGCAGGAGGGCTGGATCATGCCAGCAGCTGCGTCGGCACGCCGAGCATCGGACCGGCCTCGGCAAGCCGCTGGTCGAGCGTGTGTACCGTGGCGCCATGCTCCGACGCTGTCGCTAGATGCAGAGCATCGCCGGCGCGAAGTCCGAGCGTATGCTGATCGGCGAACTTCGCCGCCGCCCGGAAATGCCCGCCCGTCACTGGCAGCACGTTGAAGCTCTCGGTGATCAGCTTGTTGAACATGGCGAGCGCCGCCGCGTGCTGCTCCAGGTTGACCTGCCCGGTCCGCAGCTTGATAGCCATCGCCGAGGACATCTCGGTGATGGTCCAGTCGCTGATCAGAAGCGGGGTTCTTCAGCCCATTCCATCCTGCGAACCTACTGCCGTGACGGAGAACAAGCTGTCCTCCAAATTGCACGCTTCGCGATGCACGCCCCTGATCGCTCGCCAGCACAAAGCCCGTGAGTCTTTAGGAGATGTAATATGATGATCGATCAAACTTCCTGCGAACTCCGTGATGTACACAGTTGGACTAGTGACGG
Organism: Mesorhizobium mediterraneum; assembly: GCF_002284565.1. Taxonomy (GTDB): domain Bacteria; phylum Pseudomonadota; class Alphaproteobacteria; order Rhizobiales; family Rhizobiaceae; genus Mesorhizobium; species Mesorhizobium mediterraneum. The sequence continues at coordinate 229,624 of NZ_NPKI01000011.1, forward strand.
ATCGTTGATCCCGGACTGGGTGTGCAGTCAGCGATGACTGTGTCCTCGCTGACCTCGGTAAGCGCTGCGCCACCGGTCGCCGCCTTCTCGTTGTCGACGAGATCCGCCTCGTTCCGCTTCACCGACATCGACATGGCGCAGCTCTGCGCGTCGAGCGGCGCCATCGCTTCCCGCCAGGAGGCGCCTGGGAGCGGCTTCCCACTGGCGAGCCACGCTACAGGCGTCGCGAGTTGGTTCCGCGCCCGCCGGCGCGGTCGTCCGGGCTGAACCATTGCGCGACCATGTTCAGCGTAGGATTTCCTGCATTCTCGAGCTGACGGTCTGAAGCGCCGAGAGATAGCGCGCTGCGAGCTCTTCGATCGGCTCGCTGCGGGCCGGCAACCCGAGATTGACGGCAGCGACGATGACACGGCGTGCCGTCACCAGGGGAACCGCGATGGAGCGGAGGCCGACCTCGACCTCTTGGTCGATGACGGCATAGCCTTCTGCCCGAACGCGAGCCAGCTCGGCCATGACCGCCTCGGGCTCCGTAAGCGTATGCGGGGTGCGACGGGGCAGGGGGACGGAACCGAGCCGCTCCCGCGCCTGGGCCTCGGGCAGGGCGGCGAGCAGCACACGGCCCATCGAGGTGCAATAGGCCGGCAGGCGCGAGCCGGGCATCAACGTGATCGACATCACCTTTCGCTGCGCCGCGCGGGCGACATAGACGATCTCGGCGCCATCGAGGATCGAGACCGAGGAGCTTTCCCCGATCTCGTCGGACAACTGGTCGAGCAACGGCTGCACGAGTTGCGGCAGCGGCATGGTGGCGAGGCAAGCCGTGCCCAGCCGCAGCACGCGCGGGGTCAGCGTGAAGAACTTCCCGTCATAATCGGCATAGCCGAGATGTGCGAGCGTCAGCAGGCACCGCCGTGTCGTCGCCCGATCTAGCCCGGTGGCCGCCGCGACCTTGGAGATCGACTGGCGCGGGTGGTTGGGGCTGAACGTCTCGATCACAGCCAGGCCCTTGGCGAGGCCGCCCATCAGGTCGCGTTCGGACACGGTCATGCTGCTTCTTACGTCAATGTTGAGCGATATGCGAACAAATGCTTCATATCGCACAAGCTGAATGGACGGAAGCTCGGGCCGGGCCTATCCCTCGCTTTGCCGCAGGCGTTTTGTGCCACGGAACTGAGAGGAACTCGGATGGACAAGACAGTCGCAGACCCCGCCACGGCGGTGGCGGGGATCGGAGACGGCATGACCGTGATGATCGGAGGCTTTGGGGGGGCGGGTTCGCCCATCGAGTTGATCCACGCGCTCATCGACCGTTTCCGCACCACGGGGCACCCGAAGGACCTGACGATCATCAACAACAATGCGGGCAACGGCCATGTCGGCCTCGCCGCGCTGATCGGGGCCGGGATGGTGAAGAAGCTGATCTGCTCCTTCCCGCGCTCTGCTGATCCGGTGGTGTTCACCGATCTCTATCTGTCCGGGAAGATCGAGCTGGAGCTGGTGCCGCAGGGCACGCTTGCCGAGCGCATCCGCGCGGGTGGGGCAGGAATCCCGGCCTTCTATACGCCGACGTCCTACGGAACGGATCTCGCGAAGGGCAAGCCGGTCGCTGAATTCGACGGACGGTGCTATGTGCAGGAACGCTGGCTGAAGTGCGATGTAGCGCTCGTGAAGGCGGAGATTGCCGACGCCCATGGCAATCTCACCTATCGGGCGGCCGCGAGGAACTTCAATCCGCTGATGTGCATGGCGGCGGCGGAGACCGTCGTGCAGGCGACGCGGATCGTGCCGGCGGGAGGGATCGACCCCGAAATCGTCATCACCCCCGGCATCTTCGTCCAGAAGGTGGTCGCGGTCGCCCATCCGCGGCAGGAAGAAGATCTGAACCGCGCGAACGCCGTCTATCCGGAAATTGCCTGAGATGATTGTGAAGCTGACCAACAACCAGATCGCCTGGCGCGCCGCGCAGGACATTCAGGACGGCGCCTATGTCAATCTCGGCATCGGCTTTCCCGAGAAGGTGGCGCAGTATCAGCCGCCCGGTCGGGAGGCGATCTTTCACACCGAAAACGGCATCCTGAACTTCGGCGAGCCTCCGCCGAAAGACGAAGAGGACTGGGATCTAATCAATGCCGGCAAGAAGGCGGTGACGCTGAAGCCTGGCGCCGCGTTCTTCCACCACGCGGACAGCTTCGCCATGGTGCGGGGCGGCCATCTGGATGTGGCGATCCTCGGCGCCTATGAGGTAGCCGAGAGTGGCGACCTCGCCAACTGGTCGACAGGGCCAAATGGGGTGCCAGCGGTAGGCGGCGCGATGGACCTCGTCCATGGCGCCCGGCGCGTTGCGGTGATTACCGATCACGTGACGAAAGACGGCAAGCCGAAGCTTCTGAGGCGCTGCACCCTGCCTCTGACCGGCGTCGGCTGCGTGACGCGCGTCTATACCTCGCTTGCGGTGATCGACATCGAGGGCGGGCGCTTCGTCATGCGCGAGAAGCTGCCCGCATTGTCCCTCGATGATCTGCAGTCCGTCACTGGCGCCGAATTGCTGGTGACCGGCACTGTTGCCGACCTGATCGTCCCGGAACTCTAGGATGACGGACGTTTCCATTTGCGACTATATCCGCACGCCGATCGGCCGCTTTGGCGGGGCATTCTCTTCGGTACGGGCCGACGATCTTGGCGCCATTCCGCTCAAGGCGTTGCTAGCGCGCAACGGCGGCGTCGATTGGGAGGCCGTGGACGATGTGATCTTCGGCTGCGCCAATCAGGCGGGCGAAGACAATCGCAACGTGGCGCGAGCATTTTGCAGCCAAGTGGAATCAATTGGCGTCGCAGAAATGCAGCTAAAACAAATAGATAGAGCGGGACGCCCAGTTCAATTTGAATGCATCCCGCTCTAGGCTCCGATCGCCGTAATGTTGCTCAGCAGCCTGTCCGCGACACAGGTCGATGCTCCAGCCGCCATGAGCATCTGCGGCAGGATCAACCATTCCAGCGTCCAGGCGGCGCCAGAGCGCTCCTGCTCGTGGACGAGCGCATGATGCATCCCCGAGAGCTGGACGGCGTTGTAGCGGGCGAGCGTCACCAGCATCTCGGCATCGATGGGATTGCGCTTGTGCGCCATGGCGGACGATGAACCGCCGCCCGCCAGTTGCAGCTCGTCGCCTGCCTGCGCCATCAGCGCAATGTCCTGCCCGAGCTTGCCGAGGCCGCCCGTCACAAGCGACAGCCAGTTGGCCAGCTCAGCGATGCGGTCGCGCTGGCTGTGCCATTGCGGCGCGTCGCCGAGGCTCAGCCGCTCGGCCACCGCGGCACGGACGGCGGCTCCCTTGTCTGCGAACTTCTCGAGTGTCCCGACGGCGCCGCCGAACTGGATGACGAGAACCGATCTTCGCATCGATTGAAGCCGCTCGTGGTGGCGCACGAGCGGTTCGCGCCAGCTTGTGACGCGGTCGGCTACGGAAATCGGGATCGCTGCCTGCATTCGGGTTCGGGCCATCAGCGGGCGATCGCCAAACCGATGACCGAGATCGGCAAAGGCGACCACCAGTGCCGAAAGCCGTTCTTCCAACAGGTCGATACAGGCGCGAATTCGCAGGATCATGGCCGTGTCGATCACGTCCTGGCTGGTCGCACCGAAATGCACATGCTCCGAATGCGGCTCTCCCACGGCATGCCTGATCTGCCGCACCAGCTCCGGCACCATGACGCCGTCGCGCGCTGTCGCGTCCCTCAGGGCCGGGATTTCCGGCTGGAAGTTGTCGAGGACGCGTCCGATTGCGCTTGCTGCAGCCGCGGGGACGATGCCGAGCGCACCCTCTGCGTCGGCGAGCGCTTTCTCGAATTGCAGCATCGTCGCAAGTTCGGCCTCGACGCCGAGCAGCGTCGCCATCTTCTCATCGCCGAGAAGCCCGGACAGGAGGGGACTGTCGAATGCTGCGATCATATGTCGAAGAAGACCGTCTCGTTCATGCCCTGAAGATGAATGTCGAACTTATAGATGTCGCCATCGCGCGGCGCGACCAGCGTTGACACGCGCTCTCTTTGCTCAATACGCATCAGGACGGGATCCTCGGCGTTGGCCGTTTCCTCGTCGCCGAAATACATGCGGGTGTGAAGGCCAATGTTGATGCCACGCGCGACGATCCAGACTGTCAAATGCGGCGCCATCTTGCGGCCGTCAAAAAAGGGCACGCGACCGGGTTTGATGGTCTCGAACATGCATTCGCCCGTCGTCATGTCGGTGGGCAGCCGGCCCCAGCCGGTAAAATTCGGGTCGGCGGAGCCACGCAGATCCGAGGGCGAATTGTAGATGCCGGCGGCGTCCGCCTGCCAGATCTCCACAAGCGCGTCTTTCAGCGGCGAGCCGGCGCCGTCGATCACCCGGATGTTGACCCTGATGCGCTCGCCCTTGGTCTTGTCGGCGACCATCGCGGCGCCAAGGTCGCGTTCATAGACGCCCGAGATGCCGACAAAGTTGGGCGTCAGCCCTATATGGACGTAAGGTCCCGCAGTCTGCGAGGCGCTTTCCTTCAGCCGGCTGAGACCCTGGACCATCAGCTGCCCTCGATGCGGTTTTCGAACGGCGTCGAGCGGCGGCCGCGCAGCACGATGTCGAATTTGTATGCCCGCGCATCCATCGGCATCGTTGCCTCCATGTCGAGCGCGGCGGTGAGGCCTTCAATAGCGCGGCGGTCGTTGATGGTCCGCACGATCGGGCACCTCCAGATCATCGGGTCGCCCTCGAAATACATCTGGGTGATCAAGCGCTGCGCGAAGCCGTGCCCGAAGATCGAGAAATGGATGTGGGCTGGGCGCCAGTCGTTGGGTCCGTTGGGCCAGGGATATGGCCCCGGCTGGACCGTGCGGAAACAATAGGAGCCATCCTCGCCGGTGATGGTGCGGCCGCAGCCGCCGAAGTTCGGATCGAGCGGCGCGAGATAGGTTTCCTTCTTGTGTCGGTAGCGTCCGCCTGCGTTGGCCTGCCATATCTCCAGCAGCGCACCGGCGACGCCGATGCCGCGCTCATCGAGTACGCGGCCATAGACGAGGATGCGCGGCCCGATCGCGCTTTCGCCCGGCCCGGCAAAATTGTATATGAGGTCATTGTCCAGCTCACCGAGAATATTGTGGCCGAAGACCGGCCCCGTAAGCTCCGACAGGGTGTTGTCGAGGGAAAGAAGCGGCCGTTGCGGCGAGCGCAGCACCGAAGTCTTGTAGGCTGGCGTGAAAGCCGGCGGATGCCAGTTGCGGTCGCGCTGAAAGAAGGCGCCGATTTCCGGCGTGCGGTTGGCGGGAAAGCGCGACTTGGTCATGATTTGCCGGCTTGAGCATCCATTTCGTCGAACGTCTTCCTGGCGATCTTCATCGCGTGATTTGCCGCCGGCACGCCGGCATAGATTGCCACATGCAGTAGCGCCTCGCGTATGTCGTCGCGCGTCGCTCCGGTATTGACGCTGGCGCGGATATGCATCGCGACTTCTTCATCCTGCTTCAGCGCGGCGAGCAGCGCGATGGTGATCATAGAACGCTCGCGCTTGGTGATGTTCGGCCGCGACCAGACGTGGCTCCATGCAGCCTCCGTGATCAGTTCCTGGAAAGGAATGTCAAATTCGGTCTTGGCCGCCTCTGCGCGGTCGACATGGGCGTCACCCAGCACCGAACGGCGCGTCGTCATCCCTTCGACGTATCGGGCGCCGTGTTGTTGCTTGCTCATTCGCGCTCCCTTCGCATGTCGTTCAGGAAGCCACGGATCAGCCCTGCGAGCCTTCCCGGCTGCTCGACGCATGGGATGTGGCCCGCACCGGCGATGACCTCGAACCGTGAGGCGGGGATTGAGAGGGCCAGCGATTCCACCAGTTCAGGCGGCGTCGATCCGTCTTGATCGCCGACAATGCAGAGTGTCGGCACTTTGATCGCGGCGGTCGTAGCGGTCAAATCGGCGTCGCGGATAGCTGCGCAGGCAGCAGCGTAGCCGGCCGGATCCTGGCGCGTCAGCATCGTTTTATACCCGGCCAGTTCCTCGCCGCGATTCTTATGGAAATCCGGTGTGAACCATTTTCGCATCACGTCGTCGGCAAAGCTCGCGATGCCCTCCGACAGCGCCGCGTTGATGCGCCCGTTCCACATCTCGGCCGTGCCGATTTTCGCTGCCGTATCGCAAAGGATCAACCCCTCGATCAAATCCGGCCGCGTCTTGTAAAGGCATTGCGCAATGACGCCGCCGATCGAAAGCCCGCAGATCACAGCGCGTTTTACGCCAAGATGGTCGAGCAGCCCTGCAAGGTCCGTCGCATGGGTCTCGATTGTTTGCGGCGCGTCACCCAGCTCGCTCAGACCGTGTCCGCGCTTGTCAAATGCAACGAACGTGCAGTCGTTGGCGAGCCTTCGCTCGACCTCGTTCCAGATGCGCATATCCGTGCCGAGCGAGTTCGCGAAGACGACCGTCGGCCTGCCAGCTGCGGGACGATACCGATAGTGGATCGTCGCGTCGTTGATGCGAGCAAAGTTCATAGCGGTCATATCTTTGGCATTCCTTTGGGCCGCATCAGCCGCTTTTGCGCGGCGATGCGGAATGGTGCGTTCGGCGCACCATATCCTGCATACGCGCTGCGCCGTTCAACAAACTCGATAATGAACCCCTCTCCGAATGTCGGCGCATAGAGCTGAAAAAATTCGCCGTTGTCGTCGCGGTCATAAAGAATATTGGCTGAGCGCAACCGATCGGCGACCTCCGGATCCAAACCGAAGCGCGCCTCTACGTCGTCGTAGTAGTTCATCGATATCTGAAGCGGTTCGAAGCCGTTGGCCTGCAGCTTCGCCGCCGTCGCAAAGATGTCATCGGTCGCGAGTGCGAAATGCTGGACGCCGGAACCAAAGGTTTCGGCGATGAAATGGCCAGCCAGGGTGCGGTGACTCTCGGCGCCGTTCAGCGTGAGGCGGAAGCGCTTGTCCAGACCTTCGATCACCTGGCTGCGCACGAGGCCGGCCGGATCGACGATGTCGACCATAGGGGTCTTGGTCGTCCTGAAGATCGAGACATAGAACAGCAGCCAGCTCGGCATCTCCTCCTGTGCCATGGTCTGCCCGACATGATCGATGCGGGTGAGGCCGACGCCATTGCCGGAACTTGTCGGCATGACCGGCGTGAACTCTATGTCCCAGACCTTCGCCAGGTCGGTCTTGGCGTCGAGGAAGTAGATCAGTCCGCCACCGACGCCGCGGATCGCCGGGATCGACAGCTCGCCAGGGCCGACCCGCTGGTGAAAGATCTCCGCGCCCAGCGCCTCGGCGCGCGCAACCGTGGCGGCGGCGTCCTCGACCTTCAGGCCCATCGCATATGCCGATGTGCCATGGACAACAAAGGAAGAATGGGCGAAGCCCTGCCGCTCCGTATTGATGACAATATTGATCTCGCCCTGGCGGTAGAGCGTGACGTCCTTCGAGACGTGTCGACCGGCCTCGACAAAGCCGAGCATGCGCAACAGCGATCCAAGCTGTCCGGCGTCCTGGCGATCGGCCGCGAACTCGATGAACTCGACCCCTCCAACCGAGATGCGGTCGGGCATGGGCGGGATAGCAACGTCAAGTGCCGGTTCTTCACGCCGCACCTGATCCATCAACCACACGAGCGAACGCCGTCCGTCGACGGAGATCGCCTTTGCCGACCCGCCACGGAACTGGTCGTTGAAAATCTCGAGCGACAGATAGCCATCATAACCGGTTGCCGCGACCGCCTGCATGAACTGTCGCACCGGCAGATCGCCTTCGCCTGGCATGTTGCGGAAGTGCCGGCTCCAATAGAGCAAGTCCATTTCGATCAACGGCGCGTCGGCGAGTTGGACAATGAAGATCTTGTCGGCGGGTATCGAACGGATGGAGCCGAGCTCAATCCTGCGGGCTAGCGTGTGGAAAGAATCGAGAACCAGCCCGATGTTCGGATGCGCAGTCCTGCGCACGATTTCCCACGCATCGCGATGATCGTTGACGTGACGCCCCCAGGCCAATGCCTCGTAGCCGACGCGCAGGCCGCGCTTGGCGGCGCGCTCGCCAAGCTCGTGAAAGTCCATGGCCGCCCGGTCGATCCCGCCAAGCGAGACCGGCGATACCGACGAGCATACCAGCATCAGGTCGGTGCCGAGTTCCTGCATGACGTCGAACTTGCGCTCGGCACGGTCGAAGGCGCGGCTACGCTGGGGCTCCGGCAAACCCTCGAAGTCCCTGAACGGCTGGAAGAGCGTTATGGTCAAACCTGCGTCATCAGCCATTCGGCCGACGTCGCGCGGTGAGCCGTCAAAGGCGAGGAAATCGTTCTCGAAGATTTCAACACCGTCGAAGCCCGCGGCGGAAATTGCCGCGAATTTCTCCGCCAGGTCACCGGCGATCGACACCGTCGCGATCGAAGTCTTCAAACGCGCCTCCTCCCTGGTTGTTATGAACGAACCAGTTCGTACATAATTAAGGCAACGCTGGCAGCACCGCAAGTTTTGGCGCGCTCAGCGTTCTGCGGGAGCTTCGTCCTTCGCGACAAAGCGCAACAGCATCTCCACGCTGTTGCGCTTGAGCCGCTCGAGTTGTGCCGGAGCGCCAAAGTCGCGTCCGAAGATCATCGAAAAGGTGGCGCGGTTGGAAACGTTGAAGAAGCACAGCGCGCTTACCTGCCAATGGAGTTCGACCGCGTCGAGCCCCGGCCGGAAGACCCCCTCTTCGACACCGCGTGAATAGATGCGAGAGATATGGTCGATCGCAGTCACGTTCAGTTCGCGGATCGCATCCGATTGTTCGAGGTATTGGCCGTGATGGATGTTCTCGATCATCACCATGCGGATAAATTCCTCGTGTCGGTGATGGTGGTCGAACGTGAACTCCACTAGGCGCGTCAGTGCCGCCACGGGGGGCAAACCTTCGATATCGAGTTGGGCCTCGCCCTCGCGCACCTGGCGATACGCGTTCTCGAGCGCGCGCAGGTAGAGGCCCTCTTTGTCACCAAAGTAGTAGTAGATCATGCGCTTGCTGAAGCGTGTGCGCGCCGCAATCTCGTCTATGCGCGCGCCCGACAAGCCGTTCAGGGCAAACTCCTTGGAGGCGATCTCCAGGATGTTGCGGCGCGTGCCCTCAGGGTCCTGGATACGCGTCGTGCCCGCGTCCGGCTTCGTCTTTCGTTCCTTCTTGATAACGGCCATGCAGTTTGAGTTCCCGCCCCGGCGCCAGCCGGCAATTGACTAAACTAACCAGTTAGTACATCATTCGCAAATCGCGACGGACTTATTTACCGGCGCGTTTGACGTGAACACAAGGGCGATCCAAGAATTGCCGCATTTGGGCCAGGAGGCGGCCCGCACAGGGAGGAATCTCGGGAGATGGGCGACAGCCTTGTCGACCTCCTTTGCCGTCTTGCGGACGAGCACAAGGGTGCCGCCAGCTGCGACAGCGAAAAGGTCGTGATTGGCCTTGTCGGACGCGGCATTCAGTCCTCGCGCACTCCCGGCATGCATGAGCGTGAAGCCCGGCGCCTTGGCATCGGCTATTCGTACCTTTTGCTCGATTTCGACAGGCTCGGATTTCCGGACGCGGCGATCGGCGACTTGATCGCGGCGGCGCAAATTGCGGGCTTTCAGGGCCTCAACGTCACTCATCCGTTTAAACAGGCTGTTATTCCCGTCCTCGATGCGCTGTCGCCAGAAGCGCGCGCGATAGGCGCGGTGAATACGATCGTGTTCGCTGGCGGACGCAAGGAAGGCCACAACACCGACGGCTGGGGTTTCGCGGAGAGTTTTCGCGAAGCGATGACAGGCGCATCGATGGGCAGTGTCGCCATGTTCGGCGCCGGCGGAGCGGGCGCCGCAGTCGCAAACGCGCTGATGGAGATGGGCGTTGGCCGGCTGTTCGTCGTCGACAGCCAACCCGATCGCGCCTCGGATCTTGCGTCGCGCATGGGCGCCTTGTTCGGCGGCCGCGTCGAGGCGTGGCCGGACCTGGCCGCAGCGGTGCGCATGGCAAACGGCATCGTCAACACGACCCCGGTGGGCATGGCGAAATACCCCGGAACACCGTTCGACACGGCTCTTCTGACGGCCGAAAAATGGGTCGCCGACATAGTCTATTTTCCGATGGAAACGGAGTTGTTGATCGCGGCCCGTAAGATCGGCTGCAGAACGCTGCCGGGCATCGGCATGGCGATCTATCAGGCCGTCCGCGCGTTCGAGCTCTTCACCGGGCGCAAGGCCGACCGCCGCGCCATGGCAGATCACTTCGAGGCCGCCGCATGAACTCAATGACGCCTATAGCCGCATGAAGACCACTGGGAGGAAATCGACATGAAAGCTGAAATGAACCGACGCATGTTTATGATCGCTGCCGGCGCATTTGCCGCCGGAACCGCTGTCCCCGCCTTCGCGCAGGACAAACCAAAGCTGCGTTTCTCGGCCGTGTTCTCGGAACAGGACATCCGGGCTGAGATGATGAAAATGTTCGCTGACGCCATCAAGGACGACTTTGCTTTCGAGGGCTACTACGGCGGCAACCTGTTCAAGCAGGGCACCGAGCTTGTCGCCATCCAGCGCGGCAACCTCGAAATGGGCAACATCGCCCCGCAGGACATCTCCAAGCAGATTCCGGCCTGGTCTATCGTCACCGTCGGCTACCTGTTCCGCGACGCCGCGCATCTCAAGGCCTTCTTTGCCAGCGACGCCGGCGCGGAGCTGAAGAAGATGACCGAGGACCAACTCGGCGTGAGGGTGCTCGGCCCCACCTATTTCGGCCTGCGTCAGGTCGGCCTGAAGCCCGATAAGGAAATCAAGACTCCCGCCGACTTGGCCGGCGTCAAGCTGCGCATGCCGGGTGGCGACGCCTGGCAATTCCTCGGCCAGGCGCTCGGCGCGAATCCTACGCCGATGGCCTACGCAGAGGTCTATACTGGCCTGCAGACAGGAGCGATCGATGGGCAGGACAACCCTCTGCCCAACGTCGAGAACATGAAGTTCTACGAGGTCATGTCGCAGATCGTGCTGACCTCGCACCTTGTCGGCTTCGACCTCCTCAGCATCTCGAAGAAGGTGTGGGACGAGATGGGGGCCGAGAAGCAGGCAAAGGTCCAGGCCGCGGCGGACAAGGCGATCGACTTCTCGACAGAGAAACACCTGACGCGCGAGAAGGAACTCGTTGAAACATTCAAGGGCAAAGGCCTGAAGATCTACGAGCCCGACGTCGCTGCATTCCGCAAGCACGTGCAGGAGCAATATCTTGCCTCTGACCTCGCCAAGGAATGGCCGGCCGGGATGATCGACAAGATCAACGCGCTTTGACGCGCCAAAACTCGCCAGCCGGTCCGCTTGTGACCGGCTGGCCCAAACTCGTTTAGCCAGACGACGCCAGGGAGGCATGATGAACCCGGGATTGAGAAAGGTCGGCGGCTGGCTATACCGGCGCGCCGAGAACGCCATCGCCATCGCAATCGGCGCCATGTTCGCCGCGTTTCTTCTGCAGGTTGCTTTTCGTTACCTTCTCAACTGGCCGACCGGCTGGAGCAACGAGCTCACCGTCGTGCTCTGGATTTGGGTTGTGCTGTTCGGCGCAGCGTTCGTCGTTCGTGAGGAAGAGGAAATCCGTTTTGATCTCCTCTATGCCGCAGTCGGTCCGAACATAAGGCGAGCGATGACGCTCGCCTTCGCGATCGCTCTCGTCGCGCTCTATGGCTGGTCCTTTCCGGCCGTCTTCGACTATGTGACCTTCATGAAGGTCGAGAGCACCGCCTACCTCAAGATACGCTTCGACTGGCTGTTCTCGATCTACCTCGTCTTCGTGGTCGCCGTGATTGCCCGCTACCTATGGCTCGCGTGGCGTGCTCTCCGGGGCGAAGCGCCGGCGGAATTTGACCCGACGAAAGCGAGTTCCGGCGTATGAGCCTCGCGAGTCCCTTTTCGCTGTCGGTCGTTGCGATCACAGCGCTGGCCCTGCTTGGCCTGCCGATCGGTCACTCGATGATCGCCGGGTCGATCCTCTATCTCTGGCTAGCAGGGCTCGACATGGGCACGTCCGCCGAGCAGCTCCTCAACGGGCTCTACACGAGCTACATTCTGCTTGCCGTGCCGATGTTCATTCTCGCCGCGGAGTTGATGAACGCCGGAACAATGACCGACCGGCTGCTGCAATTCTGCAACGCTGTCGTCGGCCGTTTCCGCGGCGGCCTGGCGCAGGTCAACGTGCTGCAGTCGATCATCTTCGCCGGCATGTCCGGCTCGGCCATTGCCGACGCCGCGGGCACCGGCAAGATGATGCAGCAGCTCATGACCAAGGATGGCAAGTACCCGGCGAGCTATGCCGCTGCGCTGACAGCCGTCACCTCCGTGATCGGCCCGATCATTCCTCCGTCAATTCCGCTGGTCATCTATGCGCTGATCTCGGATGCATCCATCGGCTACCTCTTCATTGCGGGTATCGTGCCGGGCCTTCTTCTCGCCCTGTCGCAGATGATCATCGTCGCCATCGATGCGCGCCGGAAGAACTTTCCGGTCGAGAAGCCGGTGCCGCTCAGGGAATTTCCGGGGATCACCTTGCGAGCGTTTCCGGCGCTGATGCTGCCGGTCGTTCTGCTGGTCGGCATAAGGGGCGGCGTGATGACCCCGACCGAGGCTGCGGCGGTCGCCGCCGGCTACGCGCTGCTCATCTCGGTCGCGATCTATCGCAGCGTGACGCCGGTTCAGCTCTACCATGCGCTTCTCAACAGCGCCCGCACCACGGCCTCGATCGGCATGCTCATCGCCGGCGCCCTGGTGTTCAACTACGTTGTCACGGTTGAGAACATTCCGCAGTCCCTGTCGGTGATCCTGCAGTCCTGGGATCTTTCGCCGATGGGTTTCCTGATCCTCGTCAACATCCTGCTGCTGATCCTGGGCTGCGTGCTGGAGGGCACGACTATTCTGCTGGTGATCGTGCCGGTGCTGATTCCGACGGCGAAGGCGCTCGGTGTCGACATGGTGCATTTCGGCGTGATGGTCGTCGTCAACATCATGCTCGGCCTCGTCACCCCGCCATACGGGTTGCTGCTGTTCATCATGACCCGCATCGCAGAGGTGCCGCTGCGCGACCTGGTGCATGACGTAATGCCGTTTCTCTACGCCATGATTGCCGCCCTGATGCTGATCACCTTCTTCCCATCGCTGGTGCTGTGGCTGCCGCGCCTGCTGGGCTATCAAGGATAGGACCATGACCAAGCCAATCTTCGTTCTCAACGGTCCAAACCTCAATCGCTTGGGCAGCCGCGAGCCGGAAATCTACGGGACGACGACGCTTGCCGAGATCGAGACGATGTGCCGGAAGGCCGCAGACGGGCTTCCAGTCCGCTTTCACCAGTCGAATTTCGAGGGTGAGATCGTCGGCTGGATCCACGAGGCGATCGACGACGGCGCCGGCATCATCATCAACCCGGCGGGCTTCTCGTTCACCTCGATTGCCATCCTCGACGCGCTCAAGATGTTTCCTGGGCCGATCGTTGAGCTCCACATTTCCAACATCCACCGACGCGAGGAAATCTATCACAAATCGCTCGTCTCGACGGTGGCGACGGCGGTCATCGCCGGTTTGGGGCCGCGGGGATACGCCACCGCGGTCAATTCGCTGAAGCAACTGATGGAAGGTTAGGTAAGGCCACAGGCAAGGCGTGAAATCCGCAGCGGGAATATACTAACTGGATAGTACGACAATCGTCTCGTCAAGATCGCCAATGGGAAGGAAAAAACATGTGCCCTCCGGGATGCCTGCATTCAATCTGTGAGAAAGCCACACGTAGAGGTCTTCTCAAAACCGGCTTCACTTTGGGCCTCGGCGCCGCCGCCGCGGCGTTTCCTGGCACGCCACAAGCCCAGGCCGCTCCAACGAGCTTCAGCGAGACGGTCGACCTTTCGCACGCGCTCTATGAAGGGTTTCCGACCTTTAGCGGCGAGAAATGGTTCACCGTCGAGCATTTGGTCACCTTCGCAAAGGACAAGGTGAACCTGAACCGCTGGACGATCGTCGAACACAGTGGCACCCATATGGACGCGCCCATCCATTTTTCTGCCGATGGCTTGACGGCCGATCTGATTCCCATCTCCGACCTGATCGTGCCTGTCGCGGTCATCAATATTGCTTCGCGGGCGGCCGAGAATGCGGACACATCTCTCACCCCCGACGATATCAAAGCGTGGGAGGCAAAGAACGGGCCTCTTCCGGAGGGATGCTGTGTGGTGATGAATTCCGGATGGCACAAGCTTCTGGACGATCCAAAGTTCACCGGCAATGACGGCGAGAAGAGAAATCATACCCCCGGCTTTCACGTCGAGACTGCGCAATTCCTGATAGGCGAGCGAAATGTTAAGGGCATTGGGGTCGACACCCTCTCCCTCGACACGGGGCTTAATTCGGGCGGGGCGTTTCCCGTCCACTACGAATGGCTTGGAAGCGGTCGCTGGGGCGTCGAGTGCCTTGCAAATCTAGACGCGATTCCTGAAGTCGGGGCGCGTCTCTTCCTCGGGATTCCGAAGGTGAGGGGCGCGACGGGCGGGCCGACTCGGGTGATCGCGCTTCTCTAGATCCACCCGGTGGCGACTGCGGTAAAAAGACGATCTGCGGGCTTGAGAGCCGTTTGAAAAATCGAGGGCTGGATGGCCCAGATCGCCAAGAAGACCAAGCGCAATCACCACGGACTCCTCTGCGCGCACGAGTATGACGACGTCTTCGCCGATTCCATCAACGAGCCCGAGGCGACGGCTATCTTCGCCAACGGATTGGAGCGTGCGGGTATTGGGCGGCGCGACCAGAAGGTGCCGTCGGTCGGTTCGGAGGATTTCGGGCAGTTCGGGCTGAGCGGCGCAAAGGCCGCGATGCTCTTTCTCGGGTCCAGCCCCGACTGGCCACGGTTCCATCCTCCTGATTATGACTTCCGCGACGAACTGATTCCGGTGGGTATCCGGATATTCTCGGAGACGCTGGCGGCCTGTCTGGATAACAGCTGAATGCGATCGTCTGCGATGTCCTGCCGACCGATGCCGCCGGCAGAAGTGTGCGGATAAGGTGTCGATGTGACCAAGAGAAAGACAGGCTGCCATTGACAACCTTCCCGTTCAGCGAAGCCATCCCGGTGCAGTTTCAGGCGCTGCTGCCGAAGACATCCGACGTCGTGATCGTTGGCGGAGGCATCATCGGCGTGATGACGGCACTGTTTCTGGCGCGACGGAACATCTCGGTCACGCTTGTCGAGAAGGGCCGCATCGCGGCCGAGCAGTCATCGCGCAACTGGGGTTGGATCCGGCAGCAAGGCCGCGACGCTGACGAACTGCCGATCATGATCGAAGCGCGCCAACTCTGGCAGCAACTTGCCGAAGAGTGCGGCGAGGATATCGGTCTGAGGCAGACCGGCATCACATACCTTGCGCGGACCGACACGGAGATGGCCGCGTTTGCTGCGTTCGTGCGGATCGCCGGCGCACACGGTGTCGACACACGCCTCCTCGACCCGAATGAGGTCGTGGATCTGATCCCCGCCATGTCGCGGCGCTACAAGGGCGGAATGATAACCCCGTCGGACATGCGGGCCGAGCCTTGGGTTGCCGTGCCGGCGATCGCTCGCCTGGCCGCCCGGGAAGGCGTCACGATCATCGAGAATTGCGCGGCGCGGATGCTTGACCGATCCGGCGGTCGGATCAGCGGCGTCTGGACCGAGAAGGGCCGCATCGCTACCTCGAATGTTCTCGTCGCCAGCGGCGCGTGGACATCGCTCTTCCTGCGCGCGCATGGCATCTCGATCCCGCAGCTCAGCGTCAGGTCGACCGTCGCCGCGACCGAGCCGATGCCCGAGATCTATGCGGGGGCAGCCACCGACGAACACATCGCCTTCCGGCGGCGGCAGGATGGCGGCTATACGCTCGCGTCGGGCGGTGCCAGCCAGCTCTATGTCGGCCCGGACGCATTCCGGCATGCGATCAAATACGTTCCCGCCTTGAGGGCAAATCCCCTGGGCACGCGATACCTGCCGGCGGCGCCAATGGGATATCCGGATGCCTGGTCGACGCCGCGCAAGTGGGACGCGACCCAGGAAAGTCCGTTCGAGCGGATGCGCATCCTGAACCCCGCTCCCGAACCCTCCGGGCTCCGCTCGATCGAGCGCGGGTTCAGGGAGCTTTTCCCTCAGGTCAAGGACGTGCGGCTGAAGGCGAGCTGGGCGGGCATGATCGATGCGATGCCGGACGTGGTGCCCATCGTCGACCGCGTAGCCGAGATTCCAGGCCTCGTCGTTGCGACCGGGATGAGCGGCCACGGTTTCGGCATCGGGCCCGGCATGGGCCGCGTCGTGTCGGACCTGATCCAGGGTAATGAGGTTGGCCACAACCTCAATCGGTTCCGCATCTCGCGATTCAGCGACGGCAGCCCGATCCGATTGGGGCCAGCCTTGTAGCCCCCATACCGACCATAATGACGGTGCTTGAGGCATGTCGCCGGCGGAATGATGGTGCCCGCTACGCAGGCTCATGCGCCATGA
Organism: Mesorhizobium mediterraneum; assembly: GCF_002284565.1. Taxonomy (GTDB): domain Bacteria; phylum Pseudomonadota; class Alphaproteobacteria; order Rhizobiales; family Rhizobiaceae; genus Mesorhizobium; species Mesorhizobium mediterraneum. Next base: position 246,137 of record NZ_NPKI01000011.1, read on the forward strand.
TTTCCGGCATAGCGGTTCATCCCGATGTCCTTCGACGTGGCGCGCCGATGGATTTCCGCCATGGCGGAGTGGAACACCGCGTTCCGTGTCTCCAGTTCGGCGTGCGCGGCGAGGTGCGCCGGGACAAGCTCACGGATCTCGGCCAGTATGGCGGCTTCGTCGATCGTTTGCAGGCGGCCGTCATGGACGACGATCTGCCCCGCTATCATCACCGTTTCGATGGAAGAACCGTTCTCGGCATAGACGAGATGCTTGGCGATATCGTTGAGCGGGGTGAAGCTGAGGGTGGTGAGATCGAGGATCAGCAGATCAGCGGCCTTGCCGACTTCGAGCGAACCGGTGACATTCTCCAGCATGGCACTGCGTGCGCCGCCGATCGTCGCCATGGTCAGGATTTCCTCAGCACGGATCCACTGGTCATAATCCGGGCCGGAAACACTGTGGATCAGCCCGGCCACCCGCATGACGTCGAAGATGCGCGCCGTGTCGTTCGACGACATGCCATCGGTCCCGAGACCAACGGTTATGCCTGCATTCATCAGGCGGCGAATGGGAGCAATGCCGGCGCCGAGCTTCTGGTTGGAAATGGCATTGTGGGCAACGGAGCACCCTGCCTCGCCCATCGTCGCGATGTCCTTGTCGCTCACCCAGACGGAATGGGCGATCGTCGTGTTGCGCGACAGCACGCCGAGATCGCTCATATAGCCGATCAGGCTCTTGCCGTAGACTTCATGGCCGGTCACGGCCTGTGTCTTGGTTTCCAGGATATGCGTGTGTAGCGGCACGCCCATGTCAACGGCGAGTGCATGGCAGGCTTGCAGCAAGTCCGGGGTACAGCGTTGCGGCGCTGACGGTGCGATCATGAAATTGAGCCGGCCGGCCCTGCCATGCAGCGACGCGAAGGCGGAACGGCAGTAGTCCATATAGGCGTCGGTCGACATCGGCGGCCCGAAATCGAGCTTCTGCTGCAGGTGGAGCGGCATCACCTCGCGGGCGTAGGGCAGGGCGTCCAGCGCATGCACGTTCATGGCCGCGCTCGACACATTGGCGCGGATGCCCGCGTCCTCATAGGCCCTGAAGACGGCTGACAGCCGTGAGAGGTCGTGCGCAGGCGGATCGAAGAAGTCGTCGCATATCGTCGTGACGCCGCTGCGCAGCGATTCCATCGCGAGGAGAAGGCTGCGCAGGTAGAGAAGTCGCTCGTCGACGACAGGGCCCATCAGCAGGGGGTAGGCGTAGAGAAGCCAGAGCTCTAGCGGCATGCCTTCATATCGGCCGCGAAAGAAGGTTTCGCCCGAATGGGCATGGGCATTGACGAGGCCCGGCATTACCAGCCGGTTTTGGCCGTCGATTAAGGTGGCATCCGGCGCAGCCACGAGGTTCTGTCCGACGGCAGAGATGCGGCCGTCCTCGATAAGAATGTCGCCTTGGAACGGCTTGCTTCCGTTCCGGGCGCACATCGTCAAAAGGGTGGCGTTCTTGATCAGTGTCTGGGGCATGGGCATGTCCTGCTCGTGTCGCGCTGTACGCGCCCGGCTGCCGGTCCGGTGCGATGCCAGCCTGGTGTCTATTGGTCGCGCAGCTCACCGAAGCCGCTGGCGGCCTTGGTGCCGCCGCGCAGCTGCGTGCTGAGCCAGATGCCGAGAACGGTGGCTATGTAAGGCAAGGCGAGCAGCAGATCGTGCGGGACGCGGTCGCCGAAGGCGAGCTGCGCCCTGATGCCGAGCGCACCAACGACGGCGAAGAACACGGCTGCCAGAGTCGCGCCAATTGGATGACCCGCGCCGAATATGACGGCGGCAAATCCCATGAAGCCGCGGCCGGCTGTCATGTTCTGCGCAAAGATCTGAAGGCTCCCCGCAGCAAGCTCAGCGCCGGCGAGCGCGCAAAGCACGCCGCCGGTCATCAGCGCGACGAGGCGCATTGCCGCTGGATTGACACCCACACCGCGCGCGGCAAAGGGATGCTCGCCCGATGCCGCCAGACGCAGGCCGAAACGGGTTCGCCGCAAGACAACCCACATCGCGAAGACGATCGCCGGCATCATGACGACGAGGATCGAAAGCGACCCGAACGCCCCGAAGGCGGGTCCTATGCGCGGCAGGCCGAAGGGTGCGCTCACTGCGGCCTGCGTTCCAAAAATCGACTGCACGGCAAGCGCGGTTCCTCCGAGGCCGAGCCCTGTAAGCCCGAGGCCGGCAATGATCTGGTTGGCCTTGAGCTTCTCCACCACGAACCAGAACAGGATTGAGCCGAGGACGCACGCCGTGATCGCACCGAAAAGCGCGATCCAAATCGATTGCGTAAGCACGATGCCGAGGATCGTTGCGCATGCGCCGGTAATCATCAGGCCTTCGAGGCCGAGATGCCAGATGCCGGCTCGCTGGGCGATGACGCCGGCAAGGGTCACGTAGATCAGCGGAGTGCCCGACCGCAGGATGGCGATTACGAAGTCTTCCATATCCGTCCTCCGAGTTTTGCTATCCGGTCGACGGCGCTGGATTTCGCGGTGATGAACAGAGCAATGGCTGCGTTGATGATGTCGATTGCCGACGACGGCAGGCCGGCCATGATCGGCAGGTAGAGGGCGGCGGACGCTAGCCCACCGAAGAACAGCGACACGATAGCCGTGCCGACGACCGAGAAGTTGGCGACGAGTGCGATCAGGATTGCGGTGAAGCCGTGGCCCGGCAGGAAACCGCCGGTCAGTCGTCCGTTGGGGCCCATGAACTCTATCGTGCCGGCAAGACCGGCGAGCGCGCCGCTGAGCAGGAAACTTGCGAGCCCGATGCGCCATGTCTTCGCGCCCTGCCACTCGACCATCGTCGGATTGCGACCGGCAAGGCCAGAGAGCACGCCGAAGGCGGTTCTGTTGACCAGAAACCACATTGCCAGGCCGACCAGAACGGCGATGGCGATGATCGTCGGAGACAATCCGAGCGAGTCGCTGATCCGGTAAGCGCTGTCGAGCGGGCGGCTTGACGCCTGCTGCCCGGTGCCCGATGGGTCCTTGAGCGGTCCGGCCGTCACATAAAGCAGCACCAGACCGGCAATGAAATTGCCCATAAGCGTGGTGATCACCTCGTCCGCGCCGGATTTCAGCCGCAGGAGCCCGGGCCAGAAAGCCCACAACGCACCACCCGACATGCCGGCGAAGAAGCAGGCGGTCATGAGGATCGGCGCCGGTGCGCCGTCAAGCCATTCGGCCATGAACGCGGCCGCGATGGCTCCCATGTAGAACTGGCCCTGGGCGCCGATGTTGAAGTAGCCCGCCCGGAAGGAGACGGCCACGCCGACAGCCGTGATGAACAGGGGAAGCCCCCAACGAAGTGCCTGTTGCAGGGCGCCGGGTCTGAGGAAAGCGCCATCGGCGATCGACTGGAACATCAGGGGCGCCGAATAGCCGGCGGCCTGAAAGATAACCCCGCAAAGCGCAAGGGCGATCAGGATGAAGATCAGCGCGCGGAAAACGGAGACGAACCGATCGATCATCCGAGCACTCCTGTCATGGCTGCGCCGACGGCTGTGATGTCATAGGGTGGACGGAACTCGGCGACGATGCGCCCGGACAGCATGACAACGACGCGGTCCGAGATATCGAAGATCTCGTCGAGATCCGAAGAGATGAACAGCAGGCCGCAACCGCGCGCCCGCGCATCGAGCATCGATTGCCATACGAACGACGTTGCGCCGATATCGAGACCTCGCGTGGGCTGCGCCGCAAGAATAAGGCGGGCGTTTTCGTCCATCTCACGCGACAGGATCACCTTCTGGGCGTTCCCGCCCGATAGCGAGCCGGCCCGCTGACCGACATCGGAATAGCGGACATCCCATTGCTTGAGGGCGGTATCGCATTGCTTGCGCAGAGCAGAGGGGCTGATGGCGGACAGGAGCGGTCTCTGAAGGAGACCGCGCGCCGACCAGTTTTCCCAAAGAGAGCTGGTCAGGCTAAGGCCTTCGACATTCCGTTCGAAGGGAATGACGCGCAGTCCGGCCGCTCGTCGTGCAGCGAGTGGTGCGCGGGTCACGTCCATCCTGTCGATGGAGATATCGCCGCTGACGACATCAGCCAGTGCCGAGATCGCGCGCACAAGCGTTCTCTGCCCGTTGCCCTCGACGCCGGCCACGCCGACGATTTCCCCGGGGCGAACCTCGAGGCTGATCTCGTCGAGCGCCGGGCCTTCGGGATCGCGCCGCGTGGAAACGGCGCGCATCTTGAGGACCGGGGCGGCAGCATCGGTGTCCGCAACATGCTGTTCGGCATGGGTGATCACTGCTGCGCCTGTCAAAGCCGCCTTGTCGTCCGAGCTGAGGTTGCGGGCGGCGGCTGGCCCGATGATAAGCTCGGCCAGCCGATCCGCATCAATCCCGTCGCAGGACAGCGGTCCGTCGACGAGCTTTCCGCCGCGCAGAACCGCCACCGTATCCGCAATCGCCAGAACCTCCCGTATCTTGTGCAGGATGAGGATGACCGTGACGCCGCGCTCCTTGAGACGTCGGACCCGATCGAAAAGCTTCTCAGCGCCTTCGGGAGACAGGACCGCGGTCGGCTCATCCAGGATGAGGAGCTTCGCATCCGAGACGAGGGCTCTGGCGATTTCAACACTCTGCTGGGTTTCCACCGGCAGGTCGCGGATACGCTGCTTGGCCTTCACCTTCACATGGAGCGCATCGAGATGATGCTGCCACCGCTTTTCGAGGGCTGCCTTTGTGAATAGCCCTCCACCTTCCGCGCCGAACTGCATGGCTTCGGCAACCGTGAAAGAGGGGGGAAGGGCAAAACTCTGGTGGACGAGTTCGACGCCCGAACGCCGGGCATCCCTCACGTTTCCACCCGCAAGCGGGCGGCCGTCGATTTTGAGCTCGCCCGATGCAGGGCGCACGAGACCGGCCAGGACTCGGGCAAAAGTCGTCTTGCCCGCGCCGTTTTGGCCGACCACGGCGTGGATCATGCCCCGTTCGAAGACTGCTCCGACATCGGAGAGCGCGACAATGTGACCGTAGCGCACGGTCACATTGCGGCATTCAAATATGGGGGATCTGTCCTCGGTCACCGCAGCATGATCCAGTCGAAGGTCAGAGGCTCGTATTGAACGGCACCTTCAGCGACCCATCGAGGATCGCTGCGCGCGCCGCCGCTATTTCTGCCCCTGCCTCCTTGCCTTTGGCGATGATGTCAGCCGGTCCCTGCTGCGTGAAGAGGGGCGACGGAATGAAGTCGATGACGCCTGTTCCAAGGCCGGTATGCTCATGTGTGCCACCGGAAAAATCGCTGCCGAGTGCCTTCGTGACCTCGTTGTAAAGCGAGGTGCCGAAGTCGAGGCCGACGATCGAGATCACGGACTTTGGCCCCTGCGGGAACTGGGCCGGGTCGAGCACGCTCACCAGGCGGCCTTCCGCCTCGTTTGCGGCGGCGATGATGCCGAAGTCGGTTGCCGCGGCGTCGGTCTGGATGAAGTCGATACCGCTCGAGTACATCTGCGTGGCGATTTCCTGGCCCTTGGCCGGGTCCTGGAAAGAGCCCGCGAATGCAATGGCGACGGATACGTCTGGACGCACGGACTGGGCGCCTGCCTTGAACGCATTGTAGTCGGCATTGATCGGCGGAATGGAAACACCACCGATGAAGCCGAGCTTTCCTGCTTTGCTCACACGCGCGGCGAAAATGCCGGAGAGATAGCACCCCAGATAGTAATCATAGGAAACGGTGACGACATTCGGGATCGCCGGCTCGAAGGGATCTGCAAACAGCTGGATCCACTTGGTATTGGGATAGGAGGGAGCGAGCGCCTTGAAGGGTTCCGCGACCTCGTTGAAGGTCGAGACGATCACTGCCGCACCAGCATCGCCCAGCGTACGGAAAATGGTCTCGTAGGTCGCCGGGTCCTGAGCGTATACCGCGCGATACTGGAAGCCTTGCTCCTCGGAGAGCTGCTTGAGCTTGGCAATCATCGAGTCCACCGGACCGGCATCGCCTGCCGCCTGCGTGTGAACCAGCGCCACGAGGCCGCCCGAAGCGTGCGCGGCAGCTGTCAGCAGGCCGCCCGCCATTGTGAAGGCAGCCAATCCTGCCGAGGCCTTGAGGAGGCTGCGGCGGCCGACCGGCCGGTGCAGCACATTCATTTCATTTGAAGTCTTGTTGGTCATGTTCCCTTTTCCTTGCTCTAGAGGTTCGATATCTGCAACTTCTTATTGGGGTGGCTTCTTTCGCCGCCCGGTCGTCATCGGGATGCAAGGTTTGCATCCTCTTCCTCAGGCGCCGGGAGAAAACGGCGCCGGATTCATGATCATCACGTCCTGGCTCTGAATGGCGCCGAGAGACCAGACGCCGGAGATGAACGCCTGCCATTCCGGGTCGGCATACATGGCTGCCCGCCGCGTCTCGCGGTCGGCGAGGCTGTCATAACGCCACATCAGGACCGTCGTGTGCAGGCGGCCGATCTCGCTGACATAGAGTCCGAGAAAGGTGTTGAGATGCCGCTTCTGGATCGGCAGACCCTCGGTCTCGTATTTCTTCAGCCAGCCATCGACTGTTCCCGGCCGAAATGTGTACGTGCGATGTTCCACGATCATCTGGATGCCTCGTCGAGAATGAATTCGGCGGCTCGCTCCCCGATCATGATCGACGGCGCGTTCGTGTTGCCGCTGGAAATGATTGGCATGATCGAGGCGTCCGCTACGCGCAGGCCCTCGATGCCGTGAACTTTCAGTCGGGCGTCGACCACGGCCATCGGGTCGTTGCCCATCTTGCAGGTGCCGACCGGATGGAAGGTCGTCATGGCATTGGTACGCAGCCACTTGACCATTTCGGCATCGCTTTCGACGGCCAGACCCGGGGCGAGCTCCTTGCCGCGATATTTTTCGAAAGCCTTCTGCTTGATGATGTCGCGCGTCATGCGGATCGCGTTGATCATCGTGCGAATGTCAAACTCGGTTTGCAGGTAGTTCGCGTTGATGCGCGGCCGGTCCATCGGATCGGCCGAGCGCAGCCTGATCTCGCCGCGGCTCTCGGGATTGACCGGGCCGACGCGCAACGAGAAGCCATGGTTGGCCTCCACCCGCTCTTTCTTGAACGGGTTTGGAAAATGCAGGTTCGCCGTCTTTTCGAGCGCCGGCATGAAGTGAAGCTGGATGTCAGGCGCGGCCAGATCGGTGCGCGACTTGACGAAGGCCCCGGCTTCGTAGGGGAAAGTCGTGGCGATGCCTTCACCGAACAGCATGCCCTGGATCACCGACCAGGTGAGCTTGTCGGCGCGTAGGTCCGAATAGAGCGTGACCGGCTCCCGGCATTCATAGGCCATGACGCAATCGACATGATCCTGAAGGTTCTTGCCGACACCAGGAAGATCCTGGACGACAGGGATGTCATGCTGCGCGAGCTCGTCGGCAGCGCCGATCCCCGAAAGCATGAGGATCTGCGGCGAGTTGACGACGCCGGCCGACAGGATCACCTGGCGGTCTGCATAGGCTCTCGAAATGTTGCCTTTTCGGCTGAACTCGACGCCGACAGCCTGGCCGTTCTCGATGAGGATGCGCCTCGTATGGGCGCGGGTGATGATCGTCAGATTCGGGCGTTTCTTTGCCGGCCGCAGGAACGCATAGGCTGCCGAGCAGCGTTTGCCCTTCGCGATGGTGAAGTCATAACGGCCGAAGCCTTCCTGCTCTTCGCCGTTGAAATCATCGTTGTGAGGATATCCCGCCTGTCCGCCTGCCTCGTGAAAGACATCGAGCAGGCTGTTCCAGCCGCGCGCCCGGCAGACGGTCAGTTCGCCTTCGGCGTTGTGATAGGCGCCATTGCGCTGCACATGGGTCTCCGAGCGGAGGAACGCTGGCAACACCTCATCGTAGGACCATCCTGTGGCGCCCATCTGCGCCCAGCGATCGTAGTCGTGCCGGTTTCCGCGAACATAGATCATGCCGTTGATGGTGGATGTGCCGCCGAGCACCTTGCCACGAGGCCAGTAGAGCGACCGTCCGTTCAGATGCGGCTCGGGCTCTGTGTGATAGTGCCAGTTGTAGATGCCCGAATGGAAAAGCTTGCCCATCAGCATGGGCAGCCGGAACAGCGGGTTGAGATCCCTGCCGCCGGCCTCGAGCAGAAGCACCTTGTTGGCGGGATCGGCGGACAGGCGGTTTGCCAGAACGCAGCCTGCCGAACCGGCGCCGATGATGATGAAATCGAATGTCTTCGTTGCCGCCATGGTCACCACGCGATGGGACGAGAGCCCATCTCCTCCAGGTAGCGGTTGCAAAGAATGAATGGATTGGGTCTGGAAAGGACGGCTTCGGCGCGGGCGGGATGATCGCGCAGAACGCAGCGAAGATGCCCGCCCGCGTTCTCGTCGATTCCCGCTTCTGCCAGTGCTTCCGCGGCGGCGTCGCCGAACCCGAGGAATACCAGCGGCTTTTCCCGCGAGGCAAGGGCGCGCAAGGTTTCCACGATCAGCGGACGCCAGAGCCGGAGATGGCCCTTGGACTGATGCGGATCCACATCCACCTTGAAGCGAGTGAGCGTCAGCGAGGCATTCAGTAGGAGAACGCCTTTCGAGACCCAGCGGTCCGCGATATCGGACGGCTGCTCGATGTCGGCTGCACCGCTCTCCATGGCTGCAAGTGTCTTCGGCCAATCGTCGAAGCTGCGGGTATAGGACAGGTCACCGGTGCGCGCTGCCAGGATCATCTGCATGTAGGCACGGATGCTCTTTGAAAACATCTTGTCGAGCTCGTGCCATCCCGCCAGGTTTCCAGCTTCAAATGCCCGTCCGGTGGCAAACCCGGGTTCGGGGTAGGGGTCCTGGCCCAGAACGACACAGTGAACCTCATCGGGGGCGATTCCGTCGAAAGCTCTCAGGCAATGCGCGCCCGCAGGCATTCCCGGAAAGTGCTTGCCGCGACGGACGGGAAAGATCGGTTCCCAGACCTCGAGCTCAAGTTCGGCCGCGATCCCGTCAATATCCGGCCCCGCATGCCTGATCAGTGCACGCCAGGGTCCGTTCAGATCGGCGGACCAATCTGAAAGGAATTCCTCCATGGCGGTCTTTAGCAACATTGCCATTCGCACCCTCTCCAAGGTGGTCGACTGCGGCAGCTCCTCCAGGAACCTGACCGTTTTGTCAGCTTTTCATGAAAAAACTTGACCAGATTGTCAACTTCTTTTTTAGTGGTGCTTCGATTCTCGAGGCCTCATAAAATCCGGTTGAAAGGTCTCTGAGCAAAAACGAACTGTTGACCCGGGTGATCATCCAGGCGCAAAAAATCAATGAAAATAACGGAATAACCAATGGCAGAAGAACTGAACGCGCCCCGTGCTTCCGCTGAAAAAGGGCACCCGTCGCAAGCCGCGTCGGATGAGCCGATCAGAGCGAGGAACGTGCTCAAGATCCTGACAGCGGCTGTCGAGATCTTCTCGCGGAAGGGCCTTGATGGTGCCCGCATCGTTGAGATCGCGAAGGCCTCAGGGCTGCCGAAGGGCAATGTCTACTATTACTTCTCGTCGAAAGAGGAGATCTACAATGCCGCCATCGATCGCCTCATCCATAGTTGGGACGACGCGTTTCGGCATATATCGGCCGATCGTGAGCCCGGCGAGGCAATCGAGGCTTACATTCGAGCGAAGCTGGACCATGCCCGGGAGAATGCCGCAGAGACGCGCCTTTTCGCAAACGAGATACTGCAGGGAGCTGTACATCTCTCGACCGAGGCTCGCGATCATATGCGAACCGTCACGTCCGAGAAGGCCCGGGTGATCGATATTTGGGCCATGGCCGGAAAGATAGAGAAAGTCGACGCGCGCCATCTGTTCATTCTGTTGTGGTCCGCGACGCAGTTCTATGCCGAGTTCGAGGCTCTCGCCTGCGATGCGCTACATGTCAGCCAGCTAAAGGTGGCTGACTACAATTTGGCTGCGAAGACGATCACGGAGACGGTCTTGCGGGGGCTCCTTACCCGTCCATCGTGATGGACAATGCGGCAGGGAGTCCGACCTCTGCGGCGACTGATGAGTTGGCAGCTCATCGGGGCAGCCCGGCCCCCTTAAGCGGGCGCGGAAGTGCCGAGAGCTACGGCCAGGACATCAACAAGGCCACGGCCGGCGCTGCCGTCGACGTCGAGGCGCGGATTGTAGATGGCGACCTCGAGCCCGACCGCCTTGCCGCTTGCCAGGATGATCCGGAGCGCTGCCGATAGCTCGTCCCACGACAGCCCGCCCGGTACGCGGAAATCGACCGCCGGCATGATCGCATCGTCGAGACAATCGGCGTCTAAATGGATGAAGAAGCCGTCGAGCTCAGGCCGCGTCAGGTGGCCAACGGCCGCCCGGGCAGCGGCTTCGACGCCCAGGAGGCGGACGGCATGGAGATCGTAGGCCATGAGCTCCGCCGGTAAGGGCTGGCTGCCGAATTCGGCCTGGTCTTCGTGATCGCGAAAAGCGAAGGCGACAGCGTCCTCGGAGCGCACCAACGGACGGCGGCCCTCCAGGTCGGTCAGCAGCGCCGGCCCGTAGCCGGTGACGAAGGCCAGGTCCATGGACGCGCCTTCGCCGTTGGGCTCGGCCTCGGGCTGGAAGAAATCGGCGTGGCCGTCGATGAAGAACAGGCCGTAGCGGCCGCGCCGGCGCAGCGCGAGCATCGGGCCCAGCACGATCGTACAGTCGCCGCCCAGCACCACCGGGAATTCGCCTGCGTCCAGCACCTCCTCCACCGCGTTGGCGAGCTTGGGCGACCACGCCGCGATCGCGTTGGCGTTGAGCGTCAGGGTGGCAGGGTCGGGCTTCGGGTCTTTCGGCGGGACGGCCAGCCGCCCGGCATGGCGCGCATGGATTCGGTCGGCGAGGCCCAGTTCCAGCAGCCGACTGGGCAAGTCCTCCACGCCGTCGGTCGCCAGACCCAGCGCGGACGGCGCTTCAAGAATGGCATAGGGGCGGGTCGGCATCAGATGCTCCCAGGTATCGCGAGTGAGAACCGGCGCAGCGCCGGCGGTCTCTGCCACTAAGCGCTGCGCGCCCAAGGCAGCCTCGGTACGCAAGATCCCAAATTGCTCTTCAGGCCGCCACGCTCTTCGACCAGCACCGCTGACGGTATTTTTCTCGTCAATTCGATCGCGCTGTTTTCGCCGGAAATCGCACCACTCGGCCAATTGATAGCGAAAGTGGGCAAAACCGAGGAAATTTCAACCCGCCCAAGTCCCTTTTGAAGTCAAGATCGCAAGTTTTCTGACCGGCATGGAGACTGTTCCTGACTGCGTTCTGAGAGAAAGTTGCGAGGCTGGATCAATGGGTGCCGTAGCTCAAAACGATCCAAAACGGGCGCTCTTCTCAAAGGCCTTCATCCCAATACGGCATGCGCCCAATGCATCGCGCAAGGTGGTCGACGAAGGCGCGGACCTTCATCGACATGAGCCTGTTGCTGGGATAGACGGCATAAATCGTGCTGGCTGGAGGCTCCCAGGCGTCAAGCACGCGTCGCAGCGCGCCAGTACGCAGCGGCTCCGCTACCGCCCAAGTGGGCAGTAGGGCGATGCCGATGCCACCGAGCGCCGCAACGCGCAGCATCTCCGCATTATTGCTGCGAAAGCTGCCCCCCACGGCCACCCTTACCTCGCCAATTTTGCCGGCAAGGCGCCATTCATCGCCCCAAGGCAGGAGGCTGGTGCAGAGGCAGTTGTGCTTGGCAAGGTCGCCCGGCTCGCGCGGCGCTCCACGCTCCGTGAGATAAGCGGGCGCAGCACAGGCGACGAGCCGGGACGGCGCGAGCTTGCGCACGACAAGCGGCGAATCCTCGATCACGCCGATGCGGATCGCCAGATCGAGCCCTTCATCGACCAGACTCACATGCGCCGGGCTCAAAGCAATATCGACGGAAAGTTCCGGATAGCGCGTCAGGAACTCGGGGACGGCCGGCGCCACATGCATCCAGCCGAAGCTGTCGGGCGCCGAAATGCGAAGGGTGCCGCGCGGCTCGCGCTGCAGCGCGCTCGCCGCCTGTTCGGCAGCTTCGGCTTCGGCGAGAATCCGCGCACAGTGGCGGTAATAGGCTGCGCCCGCTTCGGTCATCGAGAGTCGACGCGTGGTGCGGTTGAGCAGGCGAACGCCCAGGCGCTCCTCGAGCCGCTGCACATGGGCGCTAACAGCAGATTTGGAGATTTTGAGGTGCCGTGCCGCCGCTGAGAAGCTGCCGCTATCAACGACGCGAGCGAACGCAGCGATTCCATCGAGCGGATCCATCGTCGGATTGTCCTGAAATCCGGACAGCATGTCCATACAATTCCGGCTAATCGACGGGCGAGAACGGACCTATGTCTCTTGGTGAGCCACCTGAGCCACAAAGGAGATCGACGATGGATGCCAAAGTTACAGCAGCCGAACCGTTCGTTCGCGAACCGGCGACCGGATCGACGCTCAACGTTCTGGGCATCACCCATATCTACAAAGCCACCGGCGCTGAGACTGCGGGGTCCTTCTCGCTCTGGGAGTCCGTGGTTCCGCCGGGCGCGGGAACGCCACCGCACACCCATGCCCGTGAGGATGAAGCCTTCTACGTGCTGAGTGGCGAACTCGTCATCGAATTCGAGGGCGAACCGGCACCTCACCGCGTTGCGCCCGGCTGCTGTTTCTTCGGCCCGCGCGGCCGGCGCCATGCCATCCGCAATGTCGGCGACAAGCCGGCTCGCGTGCTCGTCCTTTGCGCGCCGAGTTGCGGCCTTGATCAGATGTTTGGCGAATTGGACGTCGCGACCGCCGCCGACATGCCGGAAATGGCAAAGCTCATGGCCATCGCCGCCAAATACGGCGTCACCATCGAGCCGCCGGCTGCCTGAGATCTCGTTCCAGACCGCCAGCGCGCCCGTCAGGCGGGAAACAGAAATGCGGCGGCGGGATCGAAAAAAATCTGTCTGCTCGAGGCGATGCCTTCATGTGCTTGCGCCATGTCGGATGTCGGCCTGACGTCGATCTCCTGGCCGGCGGCCGTGCGCGCGATGACTCGCCGCCGCTCGCCGAAGAAGGCGGTGTCGATGAATTCGACCGCAAGCCCGGCAGTGGCCGGGCCGGGCCTCAGCCGAAACGCTTCCGGCCGCACCATCAGCCGGGTCTTCTGGCCATGGCTGAAGTCCTGATCGATCCTGACGCCGGAGACGACCGAGCCATCGGCCAGGCGGATCGTGGCGGAGCCGTTGACGGTTTCAAGATGCTCAGCCGGCAGGAAATTGGAATTTCCGATGAAGCTGGCCACGAATTCGCTCGCAGGTCTCAGATAGAGGTCCTCACCGGTGCCGATCTGCTCGATGCGCCCGTCCCGAAACAGGGCGATGCGATCCGAAAGATGCAGCGCCTCGTCCTGATCGTGGGTGACGTAAAGGATCGTTACGCCGGTTTCGCGATGGATGCGCCGTATCTCGGCCTGGATTTCCTCGCGCAGCTTTTTGTCGAGCGCCGAAAGCGGCTCGTCCATCAGAAGGATCGGCGGATCGTAGGCCAGCGCCCGGGCAAGCGCCACGCGCTGCTGCTGTCCGCCGGAAAGCGCGCCAGGATATCGGCCGCCGAAACTCTCGAGCCGGACCAGCGACAGCATCTCGGCGACTTTTCGGTTCACCTCGGCGTCCGGCCGGCGGCGCACGCGCAACGGAAAGGCAACGTTCTCGGCGACGGTGAGATGCTGGAACAGCGTGTAGCGCTGGAACACCATGCCGATATTGCGCTTGTGCGACGGCACCGACAGCAGCGACCTGCCTTCGAGAAGAACCTCGCCGGATGTCGGCTGCTGAAAGCCGGCGACCGCGTAGAGCGTCGTCGATTTGCCGGAGCCGGAAGGGCCGAGGAAGGTCAGGAATTCGCCCTTAGGTATATCGATCGTGACATCGTGCACCGCGACGAAGCTGCCGAATGTCTTGCGCAGGTAGCGAATGGAGAGAAACGGTTCGGTCATTTCGACAGTTTCCGCCGAATGAGTGCGGTTACGATCATCAGGCTCAAGGTCAGAAGTACCAGAAGGCTGGAGGCGGCGGCGATGACCGGGCTGAGATCCTGGCGCAGGCTGCCCCAGATCTTGACCGGCAAGGTCTGCAAGGTGGGGCTGGCCATGAAGATCGCGACCACCACCTCGTCCCACGAGGCGAGGAAGGCAAAGATCGCCGCCGAAAAAATCCCGATCTTGATCGCCGGCAAGGTGACCCGGAGTTTTGCCTCGAATGGGCTTGCGCCGCAGACGATCGCCGCATCCTCGATGGATTTGTCAAAACCTTCGAGTGCCGCGGTGATGGGAATGATGGCGAAGGGGAGTGCCAGGACTGTGTGTGCGATGACGAAGCCTGCCGTGGTGCCGCCGAGCCCGATCCGCAGGAAGAATGCATAGATGGCGATGGCGAAGACCACGACCGGCAGCACCATTGGCGTCAGCAGCAGGCCGCGAAGCGTGTTGCGCCCGCGAAACTGTCCCCTGACCAGGGCGAAAGAAGCCAGGAGCCCGATGACGACGGCAAGAATCGCGACCATGGTGGCAATGCGCGCGCTGGTCAGCGCTGCTTCGAGCCAAGCCGGATCGGCGAACAGCTCCGCATACCATTTCAGCGTCCAGCCGGGCGGCGGAAAAGCCAGCCACCGCGACGATCCGAACGACAAAAGCACGATGAAGACCACCGGCAGCAGCAGAAACGCGGCAACCAGGCCGGTGAAACCCAGAAGTGCTGCGCGCAGCCAGCCCAGCCGGTCGTAGTCGAGCAGCATCTCAGATGCCTCCTGTCATGCGCTTGGCGCCGACGAGGCGCAGTTGCAGCGCGTAGAGGGCCATGGTCACCAAAAGCAGGATGAAAGCCGCCGCGCTTCCGAGCCCCCAGTTGAGCAAGGACTGGATCATCTGGGCGATCATTGCGGCGAGCATCATGTTGGAGGTGCCGCCGAGCAGCGTCGGCGTCACGAAATAGCCGAGCGACATGACGAAAACCATCAGGCCGCCTGCAGCGATTCCGGGAAGCGACAATGGCAGCAGGATGCGGCGGAAGGCGTTGAAGGGGCTCGCACCGCACAGGGCGGCGGCGCGCAGCGTCATCGGATCAATGGCGCGCAGGGTTCCGACCAGTGGCAGTATCATGAAGGGCAGCATGATGTAGACCATGCCGATGGTGACGCCGGTCAGGTTGTTGATCAGCGGCAGCGGCTCGCTGATCAGGCCAATATCCATCAGCGTCCGGTTGATGACGCCGGTGCGTTGAAGCAGCACCATCCAGGCATAGGTGCGGGTGAGCAGATTGGTCCACATCGACAGGATGATGATGCCGAAGACGATCGAGCCGAGGGCAGGCGGCATGATCGCCAGCATCCAGGCGACCGGAAACGCCACGATCACGGTGACGGCGGTGACGACGGTGGCGACCAGAAAGGTGTTGAAGAAGACCCGCGCATAAGTGCCGTCGCCAAACAGGATGGCGTAGTTCTGCAGGCCCGGTACGGGCTCGGTCACGCTGCGCAACAGCAACGCGACGACCGGCACCACGAAGAACAGGGTGATGAGGGTCAGCGCCGGCAAGGCGCCGCCGACGCCGTCTGGCCTTCGGAGGATTGGCTGTCGATGAAGCAAATTGCCCGACATGGCGATGATCCCGGCAGCTCAGGCGGGACGCCTAGCGGCGCCCCGCCGGTTCATGGGTGAGGGCGGCGGCTATTTGGCCTGCCAGGCGTACCAACGCTCCGCGATCGCGTCGCGGTTTTCAGCCCAGTAGTTCATGTCGAGGTTGATCTGCCCGTCGACATAGGCGTCCGGCAACGACTTGACGACGTCGGCCGGCATTTCGGCCTTGGCTGCCGTGTTGATCGGCGCGTAGCCGCTTGCTTCAGCAAACATTGCCTGGCTTTTCGCGCTTGTCGCTGTGGCCAGGAATTTCATCGCGCTAGCCTTGTTCTTCGAGCCCTTGGGGATGACGAGCACGTCGGCGGCAGTCATGTTCTGTTTCCAGGATGCCCCTACATCGGCGCCGTCCTGCTGGAGGGCGAAGACACGCCCGTTCCAGAGTTGCCCGAAGGCTGCCTCACCGGAGGCGATCAGCTGTTGCGACTGCGCGCCGCTGTCCCACCAGACGATTTCCGACTTGATCGTATCGAGTTTCTTGAACGCCCGGTCGAGGTCGAGCGGATAGAGCTTGTCTGCCGGCACGCCGTCGGCCAGCAATGCGATCTCGATGACGCCTGGCGCCGACCATTTATAGAACGTGCGCTTGCCGGGAAATTTCGTCAGGTCGAACATGTCGGCCCAGCTGGTTGGCTCGCCCGACACCGCCCCTTTGTTCCAGGCAAGAACGAAGGAATAGTAGAAGCTGCCGACCGCATGCTCGGTGGTGAAGCGAGGATCGAGATCGGCTTTCGGCACGACATTGAAATCGATCGGCTCCAGCAGGCCATCCTTAGCCGCCTTGATGGCGAAATCCATTTCGACATCGACGACATCCCAGGCGACGCTGCCGCCTTCCACCATGGCCTTCAGCTTGCCGTAGTCCGTCGGGCCGTCCTGCAGGACCTTGATGCCGGAATTGGCTTCGAACGGAGCAGCCCAGGATTTGGTCTGCGCCTCCTGGGTGGTTCCGCCCCAGCTGGTGAACACCATTTCATCGGCCCGTGCGGCGGTGGTTGCCAAGAGTCCGGCCAAAATGCCGGTCAAAATCAGTTTCATGTCATTCTCCTCTGTTGGTTGTTTTTGGTTTCTTGTTGTTATGAAATTGCGCGATCGCGGCGCTGCCCTCATCGCATGACGAACGGATCCGGGATCGGCTCGTCGGATATCCGTATCCAGACGGATTTCGAGCGCGTGTAATCGCGGATGGCGTCGAGCCCGCCCTCACGGCCGAGCCCTGACTGACCGTATCCGCCGAACGGCACGAGCGGCGAAACGGCGCGGTATGTGTTGACCCAGACGACACCGGCATGGATGTCGCGCGCCATGCGGTGCGCCTTGGCGAGATTGGTGGTGAACACGCCCGAGGCCAGGCCGAACGGCGTATCGTTGGCAAGCGCCAGGGCTTCGGCTTCCGTGTCGAAGGTGAGAACGCTGAGCACCGGACCGAACAATTCCTCCCGCACGCAGGGCAGCGCTGTATCCTCGGTGTCGATCATGGTCGGTGCGTAGTAGAAGCCGCGCGGATGCTCGTCGGGCCGTTTTCCGCCGGTGATCAACGTCCCACCACTGGCGAGGCTCTCGGCAACGATCCTCTCGATCCATTCCCGCTGACGTAGTGTTGCCAGTGGTCCCATTTCGGTGGCCGGATCCTGCGGATCACCGATTTTGATGGCCTCGGCCTTGTGCTTCAGCCTGTCGAGGAACTCGGCCTTTATCGAACGCTCGACCAGCAGCCGCGAGCCGGCGACACAGCTTTGTCCAGACGCCGCGAAAATCCCGGCCACGACCGCGTTTGCCGCACTGTCCAGGTCTGCGTCGGCGAAAACGACAACCGGGCTTTTCCCGCCCAGCTCCAGCGTCGTGTAGGCGAGATTTTCCGCCGTGTTGCGGATAATCGCGCGAGCGGTCGAAGGTCCGCCGGTGAAGGCGACGCGTGAAACCAGCGGATGACTTGTCAGGCGCTGGCCGCAATCGTGCCCGAACCCGGCCAGTATGTTGACGCTTCCGGCGGGAAATCCGGCCTCGTGAACGAGTTCGGCGAAGGCCAGCAACGGCGCTGGGCCGTCTTCCGAGGCTTTCAAGACGACCGTGCAGCCGGCCGCCAGTGCCGGACCGAGCTTGACGGCCGAAAGGAAGAGCTGCGAATTCCACGGCACGACGGCAGCGACGACGCCGATCGGCTCGCGCCTGATGGTGACGTCCATATCGGCCTTGTCGATAGGCAGATGCGAGCCTTCATGCTTGTCGGCAAGCCCGCCATAGTAGCGGTAATAGTCGCCGACATAGGCGATCTGGGCGCGGGTCTCGCGGATGATCTTGCCGGTGTCGCGCGTTTCCAGTTCAGCCAGGCGGCCGGCATTGGCGACGACCAGGTCGCCGAGGCGCACCAGCAGCTTGCCTCGCGCCGTCGCCGTCAGCGATGCCCACGCGGCGGAGTGCAAAGTCCGGTGCGCCGCTTCGACGGCGCGGTCGACATCGGCTTCGGTTGCAGCGGGCATCGTCGCCCAGGGCGCTCCGGTGGACGGATCGATGCTTTCGAAGGTGGCCGTCGGCGTATCGAACGCTCCATCTATGAAGTTGCTGAATGCCACGAGGGTCATTGCGGCCTCCCATGCCCGAACGCCGGCATCACCTTGTCGACAAACAGCTGCAGCGACTTCTTCTTGCGTTCGTGCGGTAGGCCGCTGTCGATCCAGATCGAATATTGGTCGTAGCCGAGCGCCTCGTATGCCTTCAGCCGGGCGATCACCTCTTCGGCTTCGCCGATAACCAGGTTCTGTCGCATTTTGTCGGGCGCGTATTGCGGCATGGCCGCGATCTCGTCGCCGGTGAGCGCTTCCAATATGCCTTGGCGAACAGGCTTCTTGTTCTGGAACCACGCCCCGAACTGGCAGTAGAACAGCGACAGGTCCTTCGTCAGCTGCTCTGCATCGGCGGCGTCTTCGGCAACGAATGTGTGCATCAGCAGCATGATCTCGGGGCGGGCGATGTCCGGATGCGCCGCGCACGCCGCGTTGAAGCGCTCCATCAGGCTGGTTACCTCATCATCGCCCGAGGCGAGCGGCGTCACCTGGACGTTGCAGCCGTTGGACACGGCGAAGTCGTGCGAGTTCGGATCGCGCGCCGCCACCCAGATCGGCGGGTGCGGTTTTTGCACCGGCTTGGGCGACGAGGTGGTCGAGGGAAAAGACCAGAACTCCCCGGACATCTCGAAGTCGCCCTCCCAGAGGCCCTTGATAGCGGGGATGATCTCGCGCATGCGCTGGCCCGCGCCCCAGGCATCGAGCCCCGGGAACAGGCGCTGGTATTCGTAGCTGTAGGCGCCGCGCGCGATGCCGATGTCGAGCCGGCCAGCCGTGACGACATCGGTCATTGCTGCCTCGCCGGCGAGCTTGATCGGATGCCAGAACGGCGCGATGACCGTTCCTGTGCCGAGCCGGATGCGCTTCGTCCTGGCGCCGAGATAGGCGATGTTGATGAACGGGTTTGGCGAGATGGTGAACTCCATGCCGTGGTGCTCGCCGATCCAGGCCGTCTCGAAGCCTGCCGCCTCGGCCATCAGGACCAGTTCCTCAAGCTCGTCGATGAGCTCGGCATGCGGCTTTGCCGGGTCCGAGCGTTCCATATGGACGAAGAGCGAGAACTTCATATCTGTTCACCCCGAAGTGTTCATGGATACCGGCTTGGCGAGCGGACGGACTTCACCTTCGACCTCGTTGCCGACATAGACTCCAAACGCATCCTCCCGACATTCGCGAACGTAGCGGGCGAGCATCGAGCGCGCAGCAGCGTCGGCGATGTTCAGTCCGGCAATCCTGTCGATGTCGACGAGCCGAACCTGGCCATCGCTGGAGTGGGGCGCGTCCACCGTGCCGCGGTAATAGACATGCGTTCGCGATGGGTTTGCGGCGTCGTCCCAGACTGCAAACAGGAATCCGAGATGAGCCTCGATGGCTTTCGCAGCCAGCCGTCCCCTGAGGCTTCGCGTGTCGGCGGGCGTCCCGAGTCCTCGGCCCGCCGGCAGTTCGAAAAAGCCGTCGGCATTTTCGAAAAACAGCACGCGGCCTTCGTCTTCGAGGATAGCGCCGACCTCCATGTCCGGAGGCGCGGCCGCCAGAGCTTCCTGGCTGAGACCAGGCGAGACATACGCCCCACGGCAATAGCCGAGGGGCTGCGATGAATTGTGGGAGAATTCGCGAACGCGGCCGATGAGGATCGAATGGTCGCCGGCGTCGACCAACTGCTCCATGTCACAGTCAAACGTCGCCACCGATCCAGCGAGCAGCGGGCTGCCGGTCGGGCCGAAGCGCCACTCGACAGCCGAGAACTTGTCCTGCGATTTCGAAGCGAAGACGCCGGACGCGGCTCTCTGTTCCTCCGAGAGCACATTGATGGCAAAGCACTTCGAGGTCGAAAACACCGGATGACCCAGCGCTTTCTTGGCGATGCAGACCAGCACAAGCGGCGGATCGAGCGAAACGGATGTAAACGAATTGGCGGTGAAGCCTCGAGGCTCTCCTTCCGGCCCGATCGCGGTGACGATGGTAACGCCGGTCAGGAAGGAACCGAGCGCCCGCCTGAATTCGCCCGCGTCGAAGGCTGTGTCCATCGCCGGTCGCGCCGGTGTGCTTGCGCCGTCGTTGCTCTCGAGAAAATCGACAATGCGCCGTGTGACCGTGTCAGGCGAGGCTACGGCCATCATATGTCTTTCGCCCTCCAGAACGGCGCAGCGACCGCACGGCGCGAGGCGGGCCATCGCCGCCGACATCGCAGGCGAGGAATTCCTGTCCTGCGAGCCGGTCATGAACAGAGTCGGCATCGCTAGACCGGAAAGACGATCGCCATGCGCCGCATCCGCATGGGCGAAAAGTCGATACGTGCGCGCATAGCCTTCCGGGTTGACGCTCTGCAGTGCCGCGCGCGTTGTCCTCGCCGCCTCGGCCAGGCTGTCGGGGACGGGGTTGCCGAACCAGCGCGCGATCGTTGCGTCCGTCCCTGACGGGTTTTCCGCGCCATTCAATTCGGCGGCGCGCTCGCGCACTGCCTGCGCAAGGTCCGCCGGGCGGCGAAAGACCGCGTTGAGCGACACCATGCGGCGGACCCGTTCTGGTGCGTTGAGAGCGATTTCCTGCCCGACCAGCGCCCCCATTGAATGGCCAACGATCGAGACGGCATCCAGGCCAAGGTGATCAAGAAGCCGGATTGCCTGTCCTGCATAGTCGGCAAGGCTGGCGTCCTCGGGCGGTAGCGGCGACCGGCCATGCCCCAGCATGTCGATCGCGATCACATCCCATCTGTCCCGCATCAGCTCGATCTGGGGCCCCCAGATCGCCGCGTTCATGCCGACGCCGTGGATGAGGAGGACGGGCGCGCCGGATCCGGCCCGGATGAAGCCGGTGCCGTCAGGCGCCGTTTCGCGATGCCAGGCAGGCTCCGTCAGCTCAGCCATGCAGGTCGCCGACCTCCTTGAGATCCTGGTAGCGGTCGCCGATGCGATGATGCGGTCGTCCGCCGATCGAGGCGCCAAGCGCTACCACCAGCTCGTCCGGCGCCGGCGCGTCGCCGATCTGGAAATGCACAGTCAGGTAGTGCGAACGTCGGCCTTCATCGTACTTGTCCATGAGTGGGATCATGATCGGCGTGTTCGGCCCGCCACGCAGGTTGGTGAAGGCGAGATAGGTCTTGGCGCCGACGGCACGCCGATAGTGGTTGCCGAAATGCAGCGTGTGGATGAGCGCGGAGGCATGCTCGATCTCGCCTGATGTACCGCAGATTGCGGCCTTGCCGTAGCCTTCGATCGCTTCGCCCGATCCCGCAACTGCGAGAATTTCATGGGTCAGCATCTCCCCCAAAACCGGCGCATAGGCGCGGATCTCGGGAGAAAGGTCCTCGGTGAAACCGCGCCCGGCCCAGGGATTGTCGAGCACTGCCGCCACGCCGATCAGTCGCAGCGGCCGGGGGGCCACCTTGCCGCCTTCAATCAGCGTGTTCTCGACATAGGTGACGATCTTTCGGATGGCCGGCTTCATCGAATCCTCGGTGGTCGTTCGGCCGAGGCATCCGGAAAAGCTCCCTTCCGCCCCGGTCATCTTATGGTATACCATACTATTGAAGACCAAATCCCTTGTCAACGGATCGTCGAATCTGTTTGTTTGCGGATGCTGGGAGTAGATGAATTGGCCGACGACACACTGAGGATCGAACGATCCACCAAGACGCTGAGAACGCTGGCGCTGGAGCGCATGCGCGACGCGATCATGGGGTTTCACTTCCAGCCCGGCGAACGGCTGGTCGAGCGGCCGCTTTGCGACCAGCTCGGCGTCAGTCGCTCGGTGGTGCGCGAAGTTCTGCGGCAGTTGGAGACTGAGGGCCTTGTTCAGATGATACCAGGCCACGGACCCGCGGTGGCCAGGCCGGATCTCAGCCGCACCGATGAGATTTATGAACTCCGCGCTTTGATGGAGGGCATCGCGGCGCGCGCCTGCGCGCTGACGGCGACTGAGGACCAGATCGCTGCGCTTGAGCGCGCATTCGATGTGCTGCTCACGGCGTGGGCCTCAGCCAATCCGATCGAGGTGATGCGGGCGACGACAAAATTCTATGAAGTGCTTTTCGATGCCGCCGACAAGCGCATCGCCTGGGAAATCGTCCAGGGTCTGAACGTCCGCATCAACCAGCTGCGTTCCATGACCATCGCTTCGGTGGACCGCCGCGATGCCGCAATTGCCGAAATGACCGACATCATGAACGCGATCAAGTCGCGCAACGGCGATGACGCCGAAGCCGCGGCCCGGCGACATGTGGAGCAGGCGTGGCGAATTGCGCAACAGACCCTTCGCAACAGCTGAAGCAGAAACTTCACATTACGGAATCGCCCGTCGCTCTCGCACTGACGCACTGCAGGCAATTCCAACGCGCATCCCGATGATATAGCAGCAATGGCGTTGTTTCTGACGGCTGACGATAGCGCACTCTGGGTTTGCTGGTGTGGATGCCATTTCAAGCGTATTCTCTTCCTTAGGGAACAAGCCAGGTCGACTTCGATTGGCGGTCGCTTGCGCTCGGCCGCCCCGCTCGGGAGGAGCCTCTGATTGCGATGGCGCGCTTTGCTCACCTCGCCCTTCTCGCCGTTGCCTTGGGATTGTTGCCTGGAATTGCACTGGCTGGGGAGCCTTTCGTCCCGAGCTGGATCAAGAACGATCCTGCAGCCGAGACAGTGGCCATAGAGATTGTTGCCGATTGGAACCAAGTCGAGCGGTATCGCAGGGACAACATCCGGACCGACATTATCGACTTCAACGGTTACTGGGGCGGCAATCTTACCATCGTCGTGCCAGCAGAATGGTCGGTAAAGATCGAGTTCATCAATGGCTCCTCGTCTTTCCGGCACAGCCTGATGCTGACCAGGGTCTACGCTCAGTCAGAGATGCCCGTGAAGTTGACGGCCGAGGATGCGATCTGGGGGGTGTACACCGATCCGCCAGAGGGGATTAAAATCAATGAGAGGAGGCAACTCAACTTTGTTGCGCAGCAGGCCGGGAGCTATTTCCTCGCCTGCGGGAGGCAAACGCATCTGATGGACGGACATTGGATCGGTTTCGAGGTGAGAGACAGCATCGAGCAGGCCGTGGCAATCATAGACGAAAACAAATTTCCGCAGGAGCAGCCCCCAGGACGGCCTTAGGGGCTACGCGAGCAAGCCAGCGCCATGGCTTGGTCGTGGAGATCAATGCAAACCCAGGGCGGCTTACCGGAAATTCGAAAGTCTGGCGTGCCCGAGCAGCTGCCTTTGCTCGCCTAGCCACCAGCGGGCAATGCTTTCGCCACTATTTCAGCTGCCCTATGCCACAAGGGCAATTCTGTACGGCTTGGTCGTTCTGGGCGCTGTCATGGCGCTGCGCGAACGGCGGCTGCAATGAGAAAGGACAACACGATGAGCGCGACGGCGATGAGTAAAGGGGCACCGTCATCGGCGGACGATTTTCTGACCGGGTTGAAGGGGCAGCGCGTGCTGGTGACGGCAGGCGCCGGCGGTATAGGCTTTGCCATTGCCGACACGTTGTCGCGGCTCGGCGCGCGCATCGTCGTTTGCGACGTCTCCGACGAGGCGCTGGCCGCTGCTCCGGACAGGATAGCGCTCGTCGCCGCGGTCAAGGCCGATGTCTCGCGCGAAGACGACGTCGACCGGCTGTTCGAGACCGTCAAGGAAAAGCTCGGCGGCCTCGACGCGCTGATCAACAATGCCGGCGTTGCCGGGCCGACCGGCGGCGTCGATGAGATCGATCCGGCGGAGTGGCGGCGCTGCATCGACATCTGCCTGACCGGCCAGTTCCTCTGCGCCCGACGTGCCGTGCCGCTGATCAAGGCGGCGGGCGGCGGCTCGATCGTCTCGATGTCGTCGGCGGCCGGCCGCTACGGCTACGCTTTCCGCACACCCTATTCGGCGGCCAAGTTTGGCGTCATCGGTTTCACGCAGAGCCTCGCCAAGGAACTCGGGCCGCACGGCATAAGGGTCAACGCCATCCTGCCCGGCATCATCGAGGGACCACGCATCGACAAGGTGATCGCCGACCGGGCCAAGCAGCTCGGTGTGTCGAATGAGGCGATGACGGAGCGCTATCTCCAGAACATCTCGCTGCGCCGCATGACCAGCCCTTATGACGTCGCCTCGATGGTCGCCTTCCTGCTGTCCAATGCGGGGATCAACATTTCCGGCCAGTCGCTCGGCGTCGACGGCAACGTCGAAACGCTTTGAGGAACCGATCATGACAAAGGTCGCAATTGTCGGCAGCGGGTTCATCGGACGGGCCTGGGCGATCAGCTTCGCCCGCGCCGGCCACGATGTGCGGATGTGGGATCAGTCGCCGGCCGCGGCGGGCGGTGCGCATGATTACGTCGCCGGCGTGCTGGGTGACCTCGCCGCGAACGATCTGCTGCGCGGACAGGCAATCGATGCCGTGCGTGGCCGCATCGCCGTCGTTGCGGAGCTGGAAGAGGCGCTGGCCGATGCGGTCCATATCCAGGAGAACACGCCCGAAAGCCTCGACGTGAAGCGCGAGGTGTTCTCTCTGATTGATGCGTTGGCCGGTCCGCAAGCGGTGATCGCCAGTTCCACCTCGGCGCTGCTGCCGTCGAAATTCACCGATCATCTGCAAGGGCGGCACCGCTGCCTGGTCGTGCATCCGATCAAATCCGCCCTATCTCATTCCGGCTGCGGAAGTCGTGCCGGCGCCATGGACCTCGCCCGAAACGGTCGAAAGGACCCGCGCCTTACTCGTCGCCGCAGGCCACGCGCCGCTGGTGATGAAGCACGAGCTCGACGGCTTCATCATGAACCGCCTGCAGGGCGCGCTGCTGGAGGAGGCTTTTCGCCTTGTCGCCGACGGCTATGCCAGCGTCGAGGACGTCGATATCGGCATTCGCGACGGGCTGGCGCTACGCTGGTCGTTCATGGGTCCGTTCGAGACGATCGACCTCAATGCACCGGGCGGCGTGCGCGACTATGTCGAGCGCTATCAGACGATCTATGCCAACATTTTTCCGCAGACGCTGCGCCGCGTCGACTGGGCCGGCGAGGTCATCGAGACAGTAGAGGCCGACCGCCGCAAGCGGCTGCCGCGGGAAGAGCTCGGCGAACGGCAGGTGTGGCGCGACCGCCGGCTGATGGCGCTGGCGGCGCACAAGAGAAAATCGGATCAGGAGTTCGGACGATGACGGAAACGAACCGCAAGCCCAGCGCTCAGCAGGCCAAGGGCAAGGTTATCATCACTTGTGCGGTGACGGGGGCGATCCACACGCCGACCATGTCGCCCTATCTGCCGATCACGCCGGACCAGATCGCGTCCGAGGCGATCGCGGCGGCAGAGGCGGGTGCCGCGATCCTGCACCTGCATGCCCGCGACCCTGAGACCGGCAAGCCCGACCAGACGCCGGAGGCGTTCGCGCGTTTCCTGCCGCGCGTCAAGCAAGGCACCAACGCCGCCATCAACATCACCACTGGCGGCAGCCCCTACATGAAGGTCGAGGAGCGCGTGCGCCCAGCCACTGAGTTCAAGCCGGAAGTCGCGTCGCTCAACATGGGCTCGATCAATTTCGGGCTCTATCACCTCGCGGACAAATACGAGACCTTCAAGTTCGACTGGGAAAAGCCGCATCTGGAAGCGACGCGCGACCTGGTCTTCCGCAATTCGTTCAAAGACATCGAATACATTCTTGCGACCTGCTACGACAACGGCACGCGCTTCGAGTTCGAGTGCTACGACATTGCCCATCTCTACAATCTCTCGCACTTTGCCGACCGTGGGCTGGTGAAGCCACCGTTCTTCGTGCAGTCGGTATTCGGGCTGCTCGGCGGCATCGGCACGCATCCTGAAGACGTCGCCCATATGAAGCGCACCGCCGACCGGCTGTTCGGCGACCAGTTCCGCTGGTCGGTGCTTGGTGCCGGCGCCAGCCAATTGCGCATCGCGGCGCAATCGGCAGCGCTTGGCGGCAACATCCGCGTCGGGCTCGAGGACAGTCTTTGGGCCGGCAAGGGTAAGCTTGCCAAATCGAACGTCGAACAGGTGGTGCTTGCCCGCAAGATCATCGAAGGCCTCGGCATGGAGGTGGCGACGCCCGACGAGGCGCGCGAGATCCTGTCATTGAAGGGCGGCGACAAGGTCGCGTTCTGAGGTGGATCGCGAGATCTGGGCTTATGACTATGACATCGCGACTGGTGCTGCCAGCAACCGGCGCACCTTCGCCCGCGTCGACGCCGGCCGGGGTGGCGCTGCGGCAGCCTGTTCGCAATAAACGGCCTTGGCATCAAGGGCGTTGCGGAACCACGCTTCGCCGGATGACGGCGGCTGAAAAAGGGGATAGAGGCGAATAAGGAAGCCGAGCGCTCGCTCGATTTCTAGACGATGGCGGCCACCTCGCTTCGCTGAGAGTTTGTCCATGAATTTCGACATTCCAGCCCGCACCGAAGATTACCGCGTCCGCATTGCCGACTTCGTCGAGCGTGAGATCCTGCCGCTCGAGGCCGACAAGACGTCCTATGACGCGCATGGAAATATCGCCTTGCCGCTGCTGGAGGCGCTTCGCGCCAAGGCGCGGATGGCGGGCCTGTGGTGCCTGCAGCTCAAGCCCGAAACCGGCGGCGCCGGCCTCGGCAAGATGGACATGGCGGTCTGTTATGAGGAGATGAACCGGTCGATCTTCGGACCCGTGGTGTTCAATTCGGCAGCGCCCGACGATGGCAACATGATGGTTCTGGAGGCGCTCGGCACGCCAGCACAAAAGGAAAAATGGCTGAAGCCGATCGTCGAGGGCAAGGTGCGATCGGCCTTTGCCATGACCGAACCGCACCCCGGCGGCGGCTCGGACCCTTCGATGATCATGACGCATGCGGAGCTGCGCGGCGACAAATATGTCGTGACCGGCCGCAAATGGTTCATCACCGGCGCGGAGGAGGCCAGCCATTTCATTCTGATCGCGCGAACCTCGGACGACCCGCGCCATGGGCTGTCGGCCCTGATGTTCCACAAGGACCAGCCAGGCTGGCGCATCGTGCGCCGCATCGAGATCATGGGCCCGGAGGAGCATGGCGGGCATTGCGAGCTGGAGTTCGATGGGCTCGAAATCCCTGTCGAAGACATGCTGGTCGGCGAGGGTAGGGGCATGAAGGTGACGCAGGTGCGGCTCGGCCCAGCGCGGCTTACCCACTGCATGCGATGGCTCGGACTGTCCAAGCGCTGCGTTGAGATCGCGCGCGCCTACGCCGCCGAGCGCTATGGTTTCGGCCAGCGCCTCGCCGACCGCGAAAGCGTCCAGCTGAAGCTCGGTGACCTCGCCATGCGCATCGAGATCGGCCGCATCCTGGTGATGAAGGCTGCGTGGGAGCTGGACCGCGGCGGCTTTGCCCGCAAGGAAGTATCGATGGCCAAGATCCAGGTCGCCAATGTGCTGCATGACGCAGCCGATGTGGCGATCCAGATCAATGGCGCGCGTGGCTATTCCAAGGACACGGTGCTCGAATGGATCTACCGCTATGCTCGCCAGGCGCGGCTGGTCGACGGTGCCGATGAGGTCCACAAGATGGTGCTGAACCGTTTCCTCAACGAGGAAGAGAGAGGCTTCTGGCGCTGGACGGTCGAAGGCGAGGCGTAAGCGACGCGCGGTGGCATCTCAGGAGGAAAAGATGGCGCAGCCGTCGAATGCGGATTTCGATCCTGCGGCATTGAAGGCTTTTCTCTCGAACCGCTTCGGCGACGCCGCCATGACGCTTGAGCGGATTGGCGGCGGACAGTCCAACCCAACCTACTTCGTCGACTATGGTGCGCATCGCATGGTGCTGCGCAAGAAGCCGGCCGGGCCGATCCTGCGCGGGGCGCATGCCGTCGACCGCGAATTCCGCGTGCTTGAAGCGCTTGCACCGACCGATGTGCCGGTGCCCGGGCCGGTGCTCTATCACGACGGCGTCGAGCCGCTCGGCACGCCCTTCTACCTGATGGAGCGGCTTGATGGTCGCGTCTTCCACGACTGTTCGCTGCCCGGCCTTTCGCCCGCGCAGCGACGCGGCATCTATTTCGGCATGGCCGAAGCGATGGCCAAATTGCATGCTGTCCGTCCCGACGAGGTCGGTCTCGGCGACTACGGCCGGCCCGGCAACTATTTCGAGCGCCAGATTGGCCGCTGGACCAGGCAGCTCAGGGAATCGCCGAGTGACAGAATTCCGGCACTCGAAGTGGTCGCCGACTGGCTGCCGCAGCACCTGCCCGCGGATGATGGGCGCGTGGCGATCGCCCATGGCGACTTCCGCCTCGGAAATCTGCTGTTCCATCCCGGCAAGCCGGAGGTGATCGGCATTCTCGATTGGGAGCTGTCGACGATCGGCCATCCGCTCGCCGATCTCGGCTTTTGCTCGATGACCTGGCA
Organism: Mesorhizobium mediterraneum; assembly: GCF_002284565.1. GTDB lineage: Bacteria > Pseudomonadota > Alphaproteobacteria > Rhizobiales > Rhizobiaceae > Mesorhizobium > Mesorhizobium mediterraneum. The sequence continues at coordinate 274,651 of NZ_NPKI01000011.1, forward strand.
TTCGACCCCGGGCGAGTATGGCGGCATCCTCGGCCTCGATCATGCCGCACTCGGCATCCCGAGCCAGCGCGAATTCCTCGACCATTATTTCGCGCATGCCGTGCCCACTGCGCCCCTGGAACGCTTCCACCTGGTTTTTTCGCTGTTTCGTTTCGCGGTGATCTTCGTCGGCATCGCCGACCGGGCGCGGGCAGGCAGCGCGGCGTCGGCCGATGCCGCCGGGAAGTGGCCTCTCGCCGGCCGCTTTGCCGTGCGTGCCCAAGAGATCATCCAAGGAGCAAGGCCGTGGAGCGGCTCCTGAGGAGAGCGTTCGCGCCTGGTCCTTTCCCTATTTCGCGGCGTCAGCAATCCAGTCCGAGAGGCTTCGCGAAAAGCTTCGCGGCACCATGAGTTCGCACGCGGTCTCACCGGTGCGCAGGAAAAGCACGGGCACATGATGCAAGGACGTCAGCACGGCCCGGCCCGGGGCGGCCGCCGACGCGCGCCAGTCGACGGCGATGCATTTGGAGAGAACCCGCGCGATGTCAGCCCCAGCCATTCTGAAACGCACGCGACCTTCGTCGAGAGAAACTGAACAGCCGAGATCCGGGTCGACGGCAAGCGAAGGTGCCTGCGCGCCGTCGTCAAGAGCCAGCCAGAGACGGCGAGGGGCAACGCGGATGACAAGGAAACCCTTGTGGCGAACAGTCTCTCCAACCGAGGCAGGAAGCTTGGTGCCGAGCGACGTCGAGAGGCTCGATTCGAATTGCCCCAGCGTGCCGTCCCAGCCCTCGACCTGGATGAGCGGGCAATCGGCCACGGACAGGCTGAAATCCGGGCTAGCCATGTAGCCGCTCTCCCTGCGGATCGAGAAATACCGGCGAGACGATGCGGGCGCGCACCGTTTCGGTCTTCATCGGATAGACGGCCACGATCTCGCTTCCTTCGCTAGCGACATCGCCAGCAAGCAAGGCCAGCCCGACATAGCGACCGCGTTCAGGGCTGAAGGTGACGGAGGTCACGCGGCCGCGCCCGTGGCCGTAAGGTTTCTCACCCGGCAGGAACAGGATGGCGCCACCGCGAAGGCGTTTTCCCTCCTCGATGCATTCCAGCCCGACCAGGCGCTGCCGGTCTGGCGCCTGGAAGGCGGGGCGCCGTCGCAACACGTCGCCGACGAAGCCGGTGCGCTTGCCGGCCATGCGGCCGAGGCCAAGATCGTCGAGCGTCGTGCGCCCATCGATTTCAGGTCCGGCGACATGGCCCTTTTCGACGCGCAGCGCACCGAGCGCCTCGACGCCATAAGGCTTCAGATCGAACGGCCTGCCAGCTTCGAGCAGGCGGCTCCAGAGCTGTTCACCGGCGGTTGCGCCGACATAGATTTCGTAGGCGCGCTCGCCGGAATAACTGAGACGCAGGATGCGGAGCGCACGGCCTCGCCATTCGCTTTCGAGCAACCCCATATGCGCAAGTGCCGCGTCGGAAACGTCGAGAGCGGGAAACGCCGCACTCAGAATTGCGCGGCTTTTCGGTCCGGCAACCGACATCGCCGCCCATTCATCGCTCACCGAGGTCACGGCTACGCGCAAATCCGGCCAGGCCGTGTCGAGCAGGAATTCGAGACGCGACAGCACATCGGCGGCCTTGGCGGTCGAGGTGGTCATGAAGAACCGGTTCTCCGCCAGCCGCGTCGTGGTGCCGTCGTCGAAGACGATGCCGTCGTCGCGCAGCATGACGCCGTAGCGGGCGCGGCCGACCGGCAGTTTGGCAAAGCCGTTGGCGTAGACGCGATCCAGGAAAATCGCGGCATCCGGGCCTTGGACGTCGATCTTGCCGAGGGTGGAAATGTCCATCAGGCTCGCGGCCTGGCGCGCATTCCGCATTTCGGCGACGTAGGCTTCGTTCACGTCACGTCCGGACTGCTTATAGAAATAGGGCCGCATCCAGAGCCCGACCTCCAGCATCTCGGCGCCGTTCGTCATGTGCCAATCGTGCATCGGCGTGCGGCGGATCGGCTTGAAATGATGACCGATGGCGCGTCCGGCAAGCGTACCGATGGCGACCGGCGTGTAGGGCGGGCGAAAGGTCGTGGCGCCGGTCTCGGGGATCGTTGCGTTGCGCAGGGTGGCCATCGCGGCAAGCGCCGGAAAATTGCTTGTCTTGCCCTGGTCGGTGCCCATGCCGAGGGTGGTGTAGCGCTTCAGGTGCTCGACCGATTCATAGCCCTCGCGATGGGCGAGCTCGATATCCCCGGTCGTCACGTCCATCTGGAAATCGACGAAGGCCTTTCCACGCCCAGCGGGCAGGACCTCGCGAAGCTGGGCTGCGGCGGTCTCGCCAAGATCGAGTTTCGATGGAGTGGGCGCCGGTCCCGACTTGCCGCAAAACGATGCCGCCTGGGTGCCGGCGCGGTGACCGTCCTCGATGGCACCGGCGGTCGAATAAGCTCCCATCATCGAGCCGGCGCCGAACCGGTCCGCCGCAAACGCGCCCGGCACGAAGCCGCCGATGTCGTCGCGGTAGGCAGGTTTGATGCCCAGGTGCGAGGTGAGATGCACGGTTGGCGACCAGCCACCGGACACGCAGACCAGGTCGCAGGCGGCCTCGGATTGGCCGTCCGGCCCGTTGAGCGTTGCACGCCTGACGGCATGGCCGCCGCGCAGGTCGACGATGTGCGTTGCGGCCCGCACAACCACGCCGAACTGTGCGGCCTCCGCGACAAGTGCTGCGGGAAGTGATGCGCGCAGATCGGCAACCGTCACCTCTGCGCCGGCTGCGGCAAGGTCGAAGGCGGTGCGCCAGGCGCCGTCATTGCTGGTGGCGACGATGATTTTTTTGCCGGGCAGGACGGCGAAACGGTTGAGATAGGTCCGGGCGGCCGAGGCAAGCATGACGCCGGGCCGGTCGTTGTTCGAGAATACCATTGGTCGCTCGATGGCGCCGGTGGCGAAAACGATCGAGCGGGCGCGAAGCATGGTGAACGTCTGCCGCGCCTCGCCGACCGGCTGGCGATTGGTTGGGTCGCGTTGCTCGACCAGTCCGATGACATTGCCGTCATAGATACCGAAAGCGGTCGTCCGCTTCATCAAGGCGACGGTTTCGGAGCTCTCCAGCTCGGCTTCGGTCTGTCTCAACCATGCGGCCGCCGCGCTGTCGGACGGTTCCGCCAGGAGTTGGCCGCCGAGCAGGAAATCCTGCTCGATCAGCGCGACCCGCGCGCCGGCGGCCGCGGCAGCACGCGCCGCCGACAATCCCGCCGGACCGCCGCCGATGATCGCGACATCGGCAAACGCATGACGAACCTCGTAACGGTCGGGGTCAGGGTCGGTGCCGGCTCTGCCCAGCCCGGCCGCCTTGCGGATAAAATGCTCGTAGAACATCCAGGCACGGCGCGTCGGGCCCATGAAGGTCTTGTAGTAGAAGCCGGCCGAAAGGAACGGCGCCAGCAGGCCGTTGGCGCTTTGCACGTCAAAGGCAAGCGAGGGCCAGCGGTTCTGGCTCTCCGCGACCATGCCGTCTGCGAGTTCGAGTGTCGTCGCCGGCAGGTTCGGCTCGCGCCTGCCTGCGATTCCGAGCGTAACCAGCGCGTTCGGCTCCTCGGGCCCGGCGGAAAAGATGCCGCGCGGACGATGATATTTGAAGCTGCGCCCAACCAGGGTGACGCCGTTGGCGAGCAGCGCGGACGCGAGCGTGTCGCCGCGATATCCAGCCAGCTTGCGGCCGTCGAAGGTAAAATCGACCGGCTGCTCGCGGTCGATACGGCCACCCATCGACAGCCGCTTGTGGTTCGAACTCATGCCGGTGGTTTCCTGGCTGGTGATTTCCTGGCCGACAATTTCCGGGCGAGGTCGACGGATGCGATGGCGTGGTTGCGCGTGTCGCGTTCGACCACCAGCCATTGGCGGCAGCCGATCACGTGCTGCCAGAATTCGCGGTGCAGGCCCGCCGGATTTGTCCTGACATACACGTAACGGTACCAGGCCTCCGGATCGGGATCGTCGTGGGCCGGACGCGTGACGGAAGCATCGCCGCCGTAGCGGAACTCGTCATGGTCGCGCGGACCGCAGCAGGGGCATTCGATGCGCAGCATTGTCTTGCGCCTCCTATTGCAGCCAGGCGGAGGGGCCGGCGCCAGCCTCATCGAGCGTGTGGCCGGTGCGGAAACGATCGAGCCCGTAGGCCGCGATCAAGGGGTGCGGCTTGCCGGTGGCGATCGTGTGCGCGAAACACCAGCCGGAAGCCGGCGTCGCCTTGAAGCCGCCATAGCACCAGCCGCCGTTGAGATAGAGGCCCCCGATCGGCGTCGGGCAGATGATCGGGCTGGCATCGGGGGTCATGTCCATGACGCCGCCCCAATGGCGCAGCAGACGGACGCGCGAAATGCAAGGCATCAGCGCAATCGCCGCCTCCGCCACTTCGCGCACGACGCCGAGATTGCCGCGCTGAGCGTAGGAATTGTAGCCGTCGAGATTGCCGCCGAAGACCAGCCCGCCCTTGTCCGACTGGCTGACGTAGAAATGGTCGGCGCCATAGGCGACGACTTGGTCTACCAACGGCTTCAGCGGTTCGGTGACAAAGGCCTGCAGGACGTGGCTTTCGATCGGCAGTTCAAGGCCGGCCTTGGCACCGAGCACGGAGGTATGACCGGCAACAGCGAGGCCGACCTTGCCGGCGCCGATCCGGCCTTTCGTCGTTTCGACGCCGACGATACTGTCGCCGTCGCGGAGGAAGCCGGTCACCTCGCAGTTCTGGATGATGTCGACGCCATGGCCGTCGGCGGCGCGCGCATAGCCCCAGGCGACGGCGTCGTGGCGCGCCGTGCCCGCCCGGCCCTGGAAGATAGCGCCATGGATCGGAAAGCGGGCGGTGTCGGAAAAGTCGAGATAGGGCACCAGACGTCGCACCTCGTCGCGGTCGAGGATATCGGCATCGATGCCGTTCAGCCGCATGATGTTGGCGCGGTGGCTAAAGCTATCGAGCTGGTCGGCCGAATGCGCCGTGACGAGCTGGCCGCGCTGCGAGAACATGACGTTGAAATTCAGCGCCCGCGACATGTTCTCCCAGAGCTTCATCGAGAATTCGTAGAACTGGGTGTTGCCGTCGAGCAGGTAGTTGGAGCGGATGACGGTGGTGTTGCGGCCGACATTGCCGCCGCCGATATAGCCCTTTTCGAGAACAACGACATTGCGGATGCCGTGGTTCTCGGCGAGGTAGAACGCGGTAGCGAGGCCGTGTCCACCGCCGCCGATGACAATCACATCGTAGGACGGTTTTGGCTCCGCTGCCCGCCAGGCGCGTTGCCAGTTCTTCTGGCCTGACAGCGCGTTGCGGAAAATCGAGAATGCCGAGTAGCGCGCCATGCGTGCGGGCCTATCGAACGATCGGGCCGGCCGGCGTGCGGGTAAGCACTTCGGCACCCGCATCGGTCAGAAGCACCGTGTTGGAAACGAAGTCATCACCGCGACCGGTGCCCATCAGCCACGACAGGATGTGGAAGCTCATCCCGGTCTCGATCTCGAGATCGGAATCGTGCCTCAAGCCGGTCACCGAGTTGCCGCCGGTCCATGATGGCGGCTGCCCGACGCCGACGAGGTAGCCGCAGTGATGGCGGCGATAGTGAGAAAGACCGGCCTCATCGGCGACGGCTTGCCAGGCGGCGTAGAGGTCGCGCGCTCTGGCGCCGGGCCGCAGCGCCTCGACGACCGCGTTGAAGGCCTTGGCGGTCACTTCCGCCATCGCGGCATCTTCGTCGCTGATGTGGCCGATGCGAACGAGCCGGCCGAGCGGCGCGTGATAACGCGCGATGCAGCCGGACAGTTCGACGAAGACCGGCTCGCCCTTGCGATAGATCCCGTCACCCCAGGTCGTATGCTCTTCGCCCAGGCGCGCGGCCGGGCGGATGAACGGGCCGAAGCCCGGAGCATGACCGCCGGCGCGGATCATCGCCGCAACGCATTGGGCCGCGACCTCCGGTTCGGAGGCGCCGTCCGAGATCGCCGCGATCGCGGCGCCGGCGGCAGCGTCAGTCACTTGTGCCGCCTGACGCATCAGCGCCTGTTCCTCGGCGCTCTTCACCCGCCGCATTTTGTCGACCAGACCGGAGACATCGCTCCATCTGGCATCAGCCTGCGTTTGGAGTGCGATGGCAAGCCCATGGCTTAGGCCAGCCGTCCAGTATTCGAGGCCGATCCGCTCGCCGGACAGGCCGAGCTCCGCAAGCACGCGCGCGGCAAGATCGGCCGCCGTTTCGCTGTCGGAATGGCCGCGGAATTCCGCTGCGGTCACCTGTTTCTCGATCGTCACCTTTTCCATCGAGCGGGTGATCAGAACAGGTTTTCCTTCGAGCGGGACGATCAGCAGGTGAGGGGCAAAATAACCCCAGTGATCGAGCCCGGTGAGGTAGAAGACGTTCTCCGGCGACGCAAAGACCGCCGCGTCGAACTCACGCTCGGCCAGCGCCGTGCGGACCTTGGCAAGGCGGCCGGCGATTTCGGCTTCGGAAAACGGATTACGGTCCATCAGGCGTCCTCGTGCTGGGTGCCGGTTTCGTTGCCGGCATGATCTTTCGTCAGTTCCGGGTTCCCGTCCTCATGGTCAGTCGAGGACGATGAGTTCGCGCGCCACATCGCAGAGGCGTTCGCCGCCGCGATCCGTGACAACGAAGGATTCCGAGATGGCGATGCCGAAATCGTCGAGCCAAACGCCGGCCATGAAATGGAAGCACATCCCGGACTGCATCTGGGTGCTGTCGCCGGGACGGAGACTTGCGGTGCGCTCGCCCCAATCGGGCGGGTAGGCGAGCCCGACCGGATAGCCGACGCGGCTTTCCTTCTTCAGCCCATTCCTCCGCAGGACCGCCTGCCAGGCGGCTTCCACCTCTTCGGCGGTGGTGCCGGGGCGCGCCTTCTCAAGGCCGGCGTCGACGCCCTCGACGATCGCCTTAGCCATGTCGAGGATAGCTTGCGGCGGCTTGCCGAAATGCACGGTCCGCGTCAGCGCCGCATGATAGCGCCGCCGCACCCCGGCGATCTCCAGAATGGCGAGGCCGCTGTCCGGCAACGGCGCATCGGACCACGTCAGATGCGGCGTGCTGGTGCCCTCGCCGACGGGCATCAGCGGACAGATTGCAGCATAGTCGCCGCCCGCTCCGGGCACGCCCATGATCTGCGCGTGATAGATTTCCGCAATGACGTGGTTCTGAGGCACGCCAGGTCGCATTTTTTCGATGGCGTGGTTCATGGCGTGCGTGCAGATCGCACCGGCCTCGCGGATCAGCACCAGCTCGGCTTCGGATTTGACCAGTCGCGCCCAGTTGACGAGATCATGGTTGTTGGCGAAGTGCGCGTCGGGCAGCCCGCTGACGAGATGGGCGTGGCAGCGCGCGGTGTAATAATGCGCGTCCATCTCGACGCCGATGCGGGCCTTTCCCCAGCCACGCGATCGGATCAGATGGGCGAGTTCGTCATAGGGGTGTTCGACGGGCTGCTGCACCAGCCGTTCCGAGAACGGCACGATGTTTTTCTCCAGCAGGCCGGTGGTCAGGCGTGCGCTCCTGGCGTCCTGCGCCCTGCCGAACCAGATCGGCCGGTCCTCTTCCAGATGGACGAGGACGCACTGCGGAACGTAGAACGACCATCCGTCATAACCGATCAGCCAGCACATATTGGCGGGATCCTGACAGACGATGAGGTCGAAGCCGGCCTTTTCCATGCGTCTCTTCACGCCAGCTAGGCGCTGCGCATAGTCCGCTTGCGTGAATGTCCCGAAACCGCTCGCGCTCGCCACCGAAATCCTGCCTTTACGGATGCGCTGTTTTGCCCTTTTCACACGGGCAACTTGCCTAAATTGTGCACAACTAGACAATAATTTGTCGTTTGACCGCGAATTATCGCCGAATTTCTAACGTTTTTATATCTTCACTTGCGCAATGTCTAGGGCAGTTGTATACGTCTTGTCAGGCGGGTGTCGACCTCGAAGAAGGCTGCGCCCTGGGAACCATTCATCAGTTGTTCAACGGGAGAAAAGCATGTTCAAATCATCGATATCGCGCCGGATGGTCGTCAAAGCCGCCGCCTGCCTCGCGCTCGCCGCCACGTCATTGGCGTCGTTGCCCGCTCATGCGGAAACCACTCTCGAACGGGCCAAGAAGGACGGCTACATCCGCGTCGGCTTCGCCAACGAGGCGCCGTTCGGTTTCGCCACGCCTGACGGCAAGCTGACCGGTGAGGCGCCGGAAGTCGCCAAGGCGGTGCTCGCCAAGATGGGTATCGCGCAGGTCGACGGCGTGCTGACCGAATTCGGTTCGCTCATTCCGGGTCTCAAGGCCGGCCGTTTCGACATCATCGCCGCTGGCATGTTCATCAATCCGAAGCGCTGCGCCGAGATCAATTTCTCCGAGCCGTCCTACGGCATCGGTCAGGCCATGCTGGTGGCAAAAGGCAATCCGAAGGGCGTGAAGGATTATTCCAGCATCAAGGACAATCCGGATCTCAAGCTCGCCGTGATGGCCGGCGCCGTCGAGGGCGGCTATGCCAAGGACGCCGGCGTCGCCGCAGGGCAGATTGTCGCTTTGCCCGACCAGTCCAGCCTTGTGGCCGCTGTTCAGGCTGGCCGCGCGGACGCTGCCGCACTGACCGCCCTTTCGATCGCCGACATGGCCAAGAAGGCCGACGGCGTCGAATCGACCAAGCCGTTCGGCGAGGTTGCCGGCAAGTCGGTGAAAGGCCATGGCGGCTTCGGCTTCCGCAAGGAAGATACCGATCTGCAGGAGGCGTTCAACGCCGAGCTGAAGACGTTCCTCGGTTCACCGGAGCACATCGCGCTGGTCGAGCCGCTCGGCTTCGGCAAGGACTATCTCCCCAACAAGACCACCGCGCAGCTTTGCGCGGGCGAGTAGGTTCCCAACTGCTGGCGGCGCGAAAGCGCCGCCCTTTTTTCTAGGGGAATCGCATGGGAATCCGTACCCTTGTCACCCTGCTGATCGTCGCGCTTGGCGTGATCGCCGCCTTGGCTACGCAGGAAGCCTATAGCCTGTTTCTACCGGGGCTGCTGCAAGGCGCGGTCCTGACGATCGAGATCGCCATCCTCGGCAGCCTGCTGGCAATTGTCATGGGCGTGCTGGCAGCGCTGGCGCGGATGTACGGCCCGGCGCCGCTCAGATGGCTGGCCACGGTCTATGTCGAGATTTTCCGCGGCACGTCGGCGCTGGTGCAATTGTTCTGGTTGTTTTTCGTGCTGCCGCAATTCGGTGTCACCCTCAACGCATTTCTGGTTGCCGTTCTGGCGCTCGGCCTGAACGTTGGTGCTTACGGATCGGAAGTCGTGCGCGGCGCGATCCAGTCCGTCGCTCGCGGACAGTGGGAGGCGTGCACTGCGCTGAACATGAGCCGCCCCCAGATGCTGCGCCGGATCATACTGCCACAGGCTTTCGTCGCCATGATCCCACCTTGGGGCAATTTGTTCATCGAGCTTTTGAAATCGACAGCGCTGGTCTCGCTGATAACGCTCTCGGACCTCGCTTTCAAGGCGCAGCAGATGAACCAGAATACGTTCAAGACCATTCCGATCTTCACCCTCGTCCTGCTGATGTATTTGGCAATGTCGCTGGTTGTGACCATCGGCATGCGGCTTCTCGAAAGGCGAGCTTCGCTTGGGCTGGCGCGGGGGAAGGCAGCATGATCTGGGATTGGGCATTTGCTTTTGAAATCCTGCCGGTGCTCGCCCGCGCCGCCATCGTCTCCATCGAAGCGACGCTGATCGGCTTTGCGCTTGCCGCCTCGCTTGGCCTGGTACTGGCGGTCGTCCGCATTGCCGTGCCTTGGACCGGCTGGACGATTTCGGTGCTGGTCGAGCTGATCCGTTCTACCCCGCTGCTGATCCAGATATTCTTTCTCTATTTCGTCTTTCCGAAATTCGGTGTCGTGCTCGACGCCTTCACCGCCGGGGTGCTTGCCATCGGCATCCACTATGCCGCCTATTGCTCCGAGGTCTATCGCGCCGGTTTCGACAACATCCATCGCGGCCAATGGGAAGCCTCGATCGCGCTCAACCTGTCGTCCTGGACGACGTTCCGCGACATCATCATCCCGCAGGCGATTCCGCCAATCGTTCCGGCGCTCGGCAACTATCTGGTCGCCTTGTTCAAGGAGACGCCATTGCTTTCCGCGATCGCCGTGATGGAACTGATGCAGACCGCCAAGATCATCGGCTCCGATACCTTCCGCTACACCGAGCCGATGACGCTGGTCGGCCTGTTCTTCCTTGCCATGAGCCTGGTTTCGGCCGTGCTCATCCGCTCCCTGGAACGCCTGCTCAACCGGAGGACCATGCGATGACAGAACAACCGATGGTCCGCTTCGACAATGTCTCGAAGCGCTACGGCGCGCTGACCGTTCTCGACGGACTCAACCTCGAAATAGCACGCGGCGAGAAGGTCTCCATCATCGGCCCGTCGGGTTCCGGCAAGACCACGGTGCTGCGCATGCTGATGACGCTGGAGACGATCAATGACGGGGTCATCTGGGTCGAAGGCCAGCCGCTCACCCACATGGAGAGGAACGGCAAGCTTGTTCCCGCCGATCTCGCACACATTCGCAAGATCCGCGCCAAGATCGGCATGGTGTTCCAGTCGTTCAATCTGTTCCCGCACATGACGGCGATGCAGAACTGCATCGAGGCCCCGATAACCGTGCTCGGCATGAAGCGGGCCGATGCCGAGGCGCGTGCGGCCGAATTGCTCGACATGGTCGGCTTGTCGGAGAAGAAGGACCACTATCCCTCGCAGCTTTCCGGCGGCCAGCAGCAGCGTGTCGCCATCGCCCGCGCTTGCGCCATGCGGCCCAAGATCATGCTGTTCGACGAAGTGACCTCGGCACTCGACCCCGAGCTCGTCGGCGAAGTGCTTGAAGTTATCCGAAAACTCGGTAGGGAACATGACCTCACCATGCTGATGGTCACCCACCAGATGGGATTTGCCAAGGAGTTCTCCGATCGCGTCTGCTTCTTCCATGCGGGCAAGATCTGCGAGCAGGGGCCGCCAGCCGAGTTGTTCGGCGCCCCCAAGAACGAGCGGACACGGCAGTTCCTGCACGCTGTCCTGGAGGCTGGATGACGCTTGAGACAGATGCCACGCCCATAGCCGTGACGGCCGCGCCGACGCGCCCGCTCTCGGCGCGGGAGCGGTTCGAGCGTATCTACCGGATACTGCGCGACCGCATCTGCCTGCTCGACTACGCGCCGGGTAGCCATCTCTCCGAGGAAGAACTTGCCCAGGAATTCCAGATCAGCCGCACGCCGGTTCGGCGTGTCCTGGCGCGCCTCGAATCCGAGGGGCTGGTTCAGTCAGTCCATGGCGTCGGCACGATCGTCACCGACGTCGACATCGAGGAATTGCAGCAGGTCTATCACTTGCGCCTGGAACTGGCGCTCCTCGTCGGCAAGCTTTCACCGATCCCGCGCACGGCGGACGACCTCGACCGGATCCGGGCGCTCATCGCGCGCTGCGATTCCGATGTGCTCAATCCCGACCAGCGCGCTTTCCTGCGCCTCAACATGGATTTTTTCTACGAGCTCACGGCGATGACCGGTAACCAGCCGCTGCGTGAGATCAGCGAGCGCCTGTATTTTCAAGTCGCGCGCGTCGTGCTGAAGTTGATGCCGCAGTTGGGCCTTGTCGAGGAGTTCACTGCGTTCCGTCGCGAAATGGAAGAGGTGCTTGCCGCCGCCGAAATCGGCGACTGGGAGTCCATCGGGCACATAAGACGCGCTCATATCTCAATGAGCTTTCGCCGCATGATGCGTCATGCAGGCGAGGCCAACATCGCCACGTAGGGCTACGCGAGGTCGCGCGCTAGATCGGTTCATCGTTTCAGGGAAACGCCGAACCGCTCTATCTCTTTGTTTTTTGCGCAATTCGGACGGAAAACCGTTTCACACTTTTCCTGGAATTGCTCTAGTTGCCGTTTGATCCGGCGAACGCCGGATCACGACCGGTGGGCAGCGCTTCGTCGGCTGGCAACCAGCTTCAGCCAAGGCGCCGAATGGAAGGCGCTCATCAGCAAGTACATGATGACCATTCCGCTCAGCGGCGAGGCATCTTCCGCAGCCGTGCAGACCATGTCCGCATCACCGGTAACGGCCGTCAGCAGCGCCATGATTGCGAATGTTGGCGCGGCCGCCAGCGACAGCCAGTCGGCCGCGCCGCGGGCGGCGACGTTGTCGCTTGGGAAAGCGGCAGATCCGCTGCGTGCGGGCGGCGTCTTCAGCGCGTGGTCGGGGTGGAGTGTCATCGAGACGTCAGCCCTGGCCGTACTCGTCGTGGCGCCGCCACCAGACGCCCTTCTCGTTGCGCCCTCGAGGCGCGCGGTCGAGCCACTGATACATGCCCCAGAGGCCGTCCAATCCGCGCGCATAGGTGGAATAGGCGTGGTAGACGACGCCGTCCTCGAGCACGAACGTGCTCATGCCCGGCCTCTCGCGCGTGTAGGTGGCCGTGTCTGTCCCGCTCATCGCAGCGAACGTCGCGGAGCCGTCGGCAGTCGTGCGCGAGGGTATCTCGGCGAGAGGCGTCTCGCGCACATAGTTGTATTCGATGCCCTCCTCGCGCTGCTGCTCCTCGGTGAACGAAACGTCGAAGTCGAAATTGAAGTCGCTGCCGTGCGAGGACGCCCAAGGGAAAGTCCATCCCATCCGCCGCTTGTACGCCTGCAGCTTCGCGAGCGGTGCCCGCGATACCGCCGAAAGCGTGACATCGTGGTTGGCGAGGTGGACGACGAAGCCGTCGAACCCGTCCGTGATCGCCGAGCAGGCCGGACACCCCGCCGTGTAGTCGGGCCCGAACATGAAATGGTAGACGAGGAGCTGCGAGCGCCCCCTGAAAAGGTCCGCCAGTGAGGCGCTGCCTTCGTCGGTCTCAAATCGGTAGTCCTTGTCGATCCGAACCCAAGGCAGCTCTTGCCGCCGCTGCGCCAGCTCGTCACTTTGCCGCGTGAGCTCCTTCTCCGCATCGAGCAGATCAAGCCGCGCTGCCAGCCACTGCTCACGTGTTCCGGTCTTGTGTGTCGGCATCGTTCTTCTCCTCTATGTCCTGCGTCGTTCGCACCGTTTTCCATGCGGCGCGCTGGCTGTTGGTCTTGAGATAGATTAGGACCGGATATCGAATGGTGAGAGTTACAAGTGTGACGGGATTCCGATGGACTCGCTGATCACCGCTGCGGCGCGCGCCCTCGCGACGGGTGATCCCCTCGGCGCATTGAAGCGGGTCGCCCTGCGTGACGATGCGCCTGCGCTCGCGCTGCGCGGCATTGCGATGGCGCAGCTCGGCGATTTCGTTCGAGCAAAGGCTCTCCTCAAAAGTGCTGCGCGCGCCTTCGGCCCGAAAGAGGCCGTGGCCCGCGCGAGGTGCGTCGTCGCCGAAGCCGAGATCGCACTCGTCTCGCGCGACCTGGGCTGGCCGGCGAAGGCACTCGACGCCGCGCGGTCGACGCTTGAAAAGCACGGCGACCACGTCAATGCCGCGCATGCGCTCAATCTCGAGGTCCGGCGCCTGCTCCTGATAGGACGCCTCGACGAGGCCGAGCGCAGGCTCGCCGGGTTCGACCCCACACCGTTCCCACCCGCGTCGAGGGCCGCCCACGAGATGGTGGTTGCGGGAATCGCGATCCGACGCCTCCAGACCAGGGCGGCGCGCGCTGCGCTCGCTCGCGCCGAGCATGCCGCGCGCGAGGCGGATATCCCGGCACTAACGGCAGAGGTCGAAGGCACATCCCTCGTGATGAACACGCCCGCGGCGCGCCTGATCGCGCGTGGCGAGGAACGCCCGCTTCTGCTTGAAGAGGTCGAAGCGCTGCTGGCGTCGGAGGCGCTCGTCGTGGACGCGTGCCGCAATGTCGTGCGGGGCGCCGGCATGATCGTCTCGCTCGCGACGCGCCCGGTCTTGTTCGCGCTTGCGCGCACGCTGGGCGAAGCCTGGCCCGCAGACGTGCCGAGGAGCACGCTCGTCGCCCGCGCCTTCGGCGGCAAGCACGCCGATGAATCGCATCGCGCCCGGTTGCGAGTCGAAATCGGGCGGCTTCGCGTGGAACTGCGGTCGCTGGCGGATTTGAGCGCGACCAAGCGAGGCTTTGCGCTTAAGCCGCGCCGCGCGCCCGAGATCGTCGTGTTGGCGCCGCCCGTCGAAGAGCAGCATGCGGGGATGCTCGCCTTCCTTGCCGACGGCGAGTCGTGGTCGAGCTCGGCGCTCGCGATTGCGCTCGGAGCCAGCTCGCGCACCGTTCAGCGATCGCTCGAGCAGCTTGCGGCAGCAGGCAAGGTGCAGTCGTTCGGCCGCGGGCGAGCGCGCCGTTGGATGACCCCACCGGTGCCGGGATTCCCGACAATCTTGTTACTCCCCGGTTCACTGTCGGGCTACTAGGATAGAACCATGGAACGATCTGCAGCCGAAATCCTCCGCGAATATGGACCCTTCCCGGGTGTCGACCAGGTGGCTGGGGTTACGTTCGACGGTCAGCACGTCTGGTTTGCGTCGGGAGACAGGCTGAACGCCTTCGATCCCGTGAGCGGCGAGGCGGTGCGCTCGATCGACGTCGCCGCCCACGCAGGAACGGCCTTCGACGGTCAGCACCTGTTCCAGATCGCCGAAGACCGCATCCAGAAGATCGATCCGAAGACCGGCCAGGTGCTGGCCACGATCCCGGCGCCTGGTGGCGGCGGCGACTCGGGGCTCGCCTGGGCCGAAGGGACACTTTGGGTGGGGCAGAATCGCGGTCGCAAAATCCATCAGATCGATCCCCAGACAGGGGCAGTTCTTCGCACAATCGATTCCAACCGTATCGTCACAGGGGTCACCTGGATCGACGGCGAACTCTGGCACGGCACCTGGGAAGGTGACGAGAGCGACATCAGGCGGATAGATCCTGAGACGGGAAAGGTCCTGGAGAAGCTTGATATGCCGCCTGGAACAGGCGTGTCAGGGCTCGAATCCGATGGCGGCGATCAGTTTTTCTGCGGCGGTGGAAACAGCGGCAAGGTGAGAGCCGTCCGCCGGCCCAGGCGAGGCTCCGGCTCCTAAATCCCGATTGACTCAGTGAGCAGAGTGACCGAAGCGGCCCTCGCGGGCGAGCTTCGACGAACCGTCTGCTGGGACCGCCAGCAGGTCGGTTGGCCATCGACATGGCGGACTGGATCGCGGGAGCCCTTGCCCGCCGATTGCATGTCACCGCGCCTCTGCTTTTCATCGCGGTATCGCCGTTCCGCGGCCGTCCTCCGGCTCGCCAAATCAAAACAGTATACATTATAGACTTAAAATATCTTGCCAGGTGATCCAGCCTATGCTCCACTTGGGCCGGGAACATGGCTGACAGGTCAAATTCAGCCGACATATGGCTGCACTTCAAACGGGATGACCGCGAGAGCACAGCCGCAACCATATACGAAATCTTCGCATGGGAAGGCGTGGATGGCGGAAGCGATAGAGTTCAAACGGGTTGGCGAGGGCAATCTGCGTGCCCAGGTCTATCAGCAGATCCGCCTGACCATACAGCGCGGCGAACTGGCGCCTGGCCAGAAGCTCGTCGATGTCGATATTGCCGCCCAGCTTGGCATCTCCAGAATGCCTGTCCGCGACGCATTGATGCAGTTGGTGCATGAAGGCTATCTCGTCGGCACGACACGCGGCTTCACGCTGCCCACGCTTACTGCGACGGATATTGCCAACATTTTCGAGGTCCGCCGCCTGCTCGAACCGCGGGCGGCCGCGCACGCCGCGCGAACACTTGACGCCGCTGGCCTCAAGACGCTGGCAGCCGCGCTTCAGGAGGCAGAGGCAGCCGCCGCCGCCGGCGATGCCGCCCTCTTTTTCCAGGCCAATTCGGCATTCAGGAATTGCTGGCTCGGCGCTGTCGAGAACGATCGCCTTTCCCAAACGATTGCCCGCTTCGCCGACCACGTGCTCGTCGTCCGGTTAAAGACGCTGTCGCACCAGCCGACGCAGGCCGTCATCGTGGCCGGCATGCGCGCAATCTACGAGGCGTTCGCCAAGCGCGACGCCGTCGCGGCTTACGACCGCATGACCCACTTCATTCAGAACGCCGAGGAGCGTTTCATGAAGCTGAGCCCGCCGTTGCAACAGTTCGACGACGAAGCTGCGAGCATTCCGCGGCAGGGAAAATCATGATCAGAAAGCAGCATCCGCTGAAAGGGCCGAACAGATTCAAGCTCGGCGTCTTTTCGATGAACGCCGATGGCGGCCTGGCAATGACCACCGTTCCCGAGCGCTGGCGCGCCCGCTGGGAAGACAACCTCAATTCTGCCTGCATCGCCGATCGGGCCGGCCTGGAGTTTCTGCTGCCGATCGCGCGTTGGCGCGGCTTCGGCGGTCTGACGCATGTGCGGGAGTGGTCGTTCGAGACTTTCACCTGGGCGGCGGGTCTCGCCGTCGCCACGGAGAACATCGGTCTGTTCATGACCGTGCATGTGCCGCTGGTTCATCCGCTGCAGGCTGCAAAAGCGCTGGCGACGGTCGACCACATCTCTAACGGGCGTGCCGGCTTGAACATTGTCTGCGGCTGGAACCCGGACGAGTTCGCCATGTTCGGGCAGACGGTCGGCGACCGGACCTACGATCAGGCCGAAGAATGGATCAACATCATCGAGCGTGCCTACCAGTCCAGGGAGCCGTTCGACTTTGGCGGCGAATTCTATGATCTGAAGGGGGTCGTCAGCCGTCCGCCAAGCCTGCAGGCGCCGCGCCCGGTGACCATGAACGCCGCTTTCGGCGCGCCGGGGCGCAACTATGCGGCGCGCCACTGCGACTACCTCTTTTCTACTTTTTCCGAAATTGCCGATGGCCGCGCGCATGTGGTCGACATCACCAACCGGGCGGCTGAAGTCGGACGCGAAGTCGGCGTCTACACAGTTTGCCATGTCGTCTGCCGGGAGACCCAGCAGGAAGCCGAGGATTATTACCGGCACTACGCGCTTGAATGCGCGGACGAGGGCGCGGTCGACGAGCATATGCGCAAGAAGAAGGAATTCGCGAACTCGCATGACGCAAAAGCCTTCACCGAATATCGGCAAAGGTTCGCCGGCGGTGCTGGAACGTTCCCGCTCATCGGCACACCGGAAAAGATCGTCGACGATCTCACTGAGATCATGGACCAGGGCTATTCCGGCTCCGCCCTCACATTCGTCAACTACACCTACGAATTGCCCTTCTTCTGTGACCGCGTGCTGCCGCTGATGCGCCAGGCCGGGCTTCGCGTAAATTGATGCCGGCGGCCGCCATTCCGACGCCATGGGTGCATGGGCACGACGCCATCAATCCGCGCGCCTTCAAGCAGGCAATGCGGGCCGTGGCGGGCTCGGTCGCCATCCTCGCGGCGGAGCATGACGAGATCGGCTTTTGCGGCATCACGGCGACAGCCGTCTGCTCATTCAGCGCCGAGCCGCCTTCGCTGCTGGCCTGCGTCAACCGCAGCAGCACCTTTGCCTCGGCCATTCGCGAAGGCGTGCCCTTTTCCGTCAATCTTCCGGCCGGCGACCAGGAGAATGTTGCGCGCGCCTTTGGCGGCATGACCAAAGCCAAGGGCGTGGCGCGGTTCTCGTCCGGATCATGGGTGCGCGGCGGAACCGGCGCGCCCTTGCTTGTCGGCGCGCGGGCAATGTTCGAGTGCCGGGTAGCCGAAATCATCGTTCGGGCATCGCACATGATCGTCATCGGCATCGTCTCGGGGGTGGCGCTGGATCGCGCTGACCGATCGCCGGTCTTCTACGCGCATGGACGGTTCCTGACGGTAGGAGATGAGGCCAACTAGACGCCGTTCGCGCAGCGGAGCAGCGATCGCAATTTCAGATCGGCCCGATCGCGGGCCCAACATAAGCGAAGTGATCTATCAGAGGGAGTACGGCAATGCGCATTTGGAAGTCCCTTGTTCTGGCTGCACTCATGTCGGGTGTGGCGGGTATCGCCACGGCTGAAGAAGTTGTCCTCAATGCCGTGCATTTTACGCCTGCGCAGAACGGCTACGCACAGAGTTTCCTAAAATTCGTTCAGAAGGTGAACGAAAAGGGCAAGGGCGTGGTTCAGATCAATGTGCGTGGCGGGCCGGAGGTCGTTCCGCCGATTCAGCAGGGTGCGGCGCTCAAGAGCGGCCTGATCGACGTGATCGACACGCCGGCAGGTCAGTTCCTGGAGCTCGTTCCCGAAGGCGAGGTTTTCTCTGCATCGACGAAGACGCCCTGGGAGGTTCGCGAGAATGGCGGCTGGGATTTCATCAGCGGAATTTTCGAGAAGAAGGCCAATGCCCATCTGCTGGCCCACGTCGACGCGGGCTCGGGCTTCAACATCTTCACCATCGACGAGCCAAAGCTCAATGATGAAGGCAGCATCGACTGGAGCAGCCTGAAGATACGTTCGTCGCCGCTCTATCGTGATTTCCTCGAATCCCTGGGCGCAACCGTCATCGTGCAAGCGCCGGGAGACGTCTACACCTCGCTTGAGCGCGGCGTCGTCAATGCCAACGCCTATACCGTGTTTGGCTATTCATCGTTCGGCTGGGACAAGTTCACCAAATACCGCGTCGACCCGCAATTCTTCAAAACCGATGTGCTGGTCTCGATCAACAAGGCGAAATGGGATGCGCTGTCGCCCGAGGCGCAGAAGCTGCTTGCCGACACGGCCGTCGAATACGAGCGAGAGAGCTACGACGCCAATCTTGCCGAGTCTGAAAAGCAGGCACAGGCGATGATCGACGGCGGGCAGAAGGTGATCAGCCTGACGGGCGCTGGCCGCGACAAATTCCTGGCGGCTGCCACGCAGGCGAGCTGGGCAAGAATGACCAAACGCGATCCCAGCAACATCGAACAGTTGAAGAAATTCTTTCAATAGTCCGATGAGAGGGTGCCCTTTTGCGCCCCTCCATCAAAGGTGAGCATGAGGGCCGTCGGGAATGGACAAATTGTTTGCAGCGATCGGGAAGCTGAGCCTTGCGCTGGCCGCGGCGGCAAAGGTGGTGCTTGGCCTCATCATTGTCGCGGTGGTCGCCGATGTATGCGTCCGCAATCTGGGCCTGAGACCGCTTGCCTGGGCGGTGTCTGCGACGGAATATGGTCTGCTCTACGCGGCATTTCTGCCGATGCCCTGGCTGGTCCACAGCAAGGGCCATGTCTTCGTCGAGTTCCTGCGCAAGGCTCTGCCTGCACGGGCCCGGGCTGTGCTTGAAAAGCTGGTCTATCTCGCCTGCATCGGCGTCTGCCTCTACCTTGGCAGCGTCGCGCTCTCTTCCCTGATAGGCGCCGTGTCGGGCGGCGAATATGAGACGCGCAGCTTCGACATGCCGAAATGGCTGGTCTTTCTGCCCATCACACTCGCCTTCTACCTCTCGGCGCTGGAATGGCTCAGATATCTGCTGGGCCATGACACGCTGTACACGCTCGATCCTCTGGAAATGGAAGGGCTCTGATCGGATGGCCTGGCTGTTTCCATTCGCCGTGCTCGTCGGCGCCATCCTTGTGTTGATGGGCCTTGGGCTGCCGGTCGCCTTCGCGTTCTTCGTCACCAATGTGATCGGGCTGTATTTGTTCTTCGGCGGCTCGATCGGCGTGACGCAGATGATCGCCAACTTCTCTGACGCCGTCTCGACCTATGCGCTCGCCCCGCTGCCGATGTTCCTCGTCATGGGCAGCCTGTTCTTCCGCTCCGGCCTCGGCGAGAAAGTCATCTACGCGCTCGACCTGTGCATCGGCAATCTGCGGGGACGTCTTGCCTATGTCGTGCTCGCCGCCGGCACGATCTTTTCTGCGCTGTCAGGCTCGAGCCTCGCCAATACCGGCATGATGGGCTCGCTGATGGTGCCCGAGATGCTGAAGCGGGGCTACAAGCCGCACATGGCCTACGGGCCGGTGCTTGGAGCCGGAAGCCTCGCGGTCATCATCCCGCCATCCTCGCTGGCTGTCTTGCTCGGCTCGCTGGCCCAGATCGATGTTGGCGCGCTGCTCATAGCAGGGGCTCTACCTGGGCTGCTTCTCGTCGTCATGTACGCGATGCTGATCTTCGCACAGACGAAGATCGACCCTGACGCCGCTCCGCAATATCCGGTGCCCGCCGTTCCTGCGGCCGAGAAGGTGAGGGCGGTTGCCGTCAACATCATTCCGATGAGCGTCATCGTGTTCATGGTGGTCGGCACGATCATCCTTGGAATAGCGACGCCGACGGAGTCGGCAGGGCTCGGATGTGCCGCCGTCTTCGCGTTGTTGTTTGTCTACCGAAGGTTCAGCTGGTCGGTTGTCTGGAAGTCGCTGGACGATGCGATGAAGGTCACGGGCATGACCTTCCTGATCATCTCGGCCTCGACGACGTTCTCGCAGATATTCGCCTTCTCCGGCGCGTCGAACGGCTTTATCCAGTTCATCGTGGGCTACGATCTTGGACCATATCCCATGCTGCTCATGATGGTGCTGGTCATCCTGCTGCTCGGCATGTTCATGGATCAGGTCTCGATGATGCTGATCACGCTGCCGATCTTCCTGCCGATCGCCCAGCAATTCGGGTACGATCCGGTGTGGTTCGGGCTGATCCTGCTGCTCGCCTATGAGGTCGGCTTCACGACGCCGCCGTTTGGCCTGCTGCTGTTCATCATGATCGGCGTTGCGCCGAAAGGCACGTCGCTCAAAACTGTTGCGATGTCCGCGGCGCCCTACATCGCGCTGACCCTCCTGCTGATCCTGCTGATTGTCCTCTTTCCGCAGATCGCCCTCTTCCTTCCGAATTTGATCTAGCCGAACTCGATCCAGCAGGTGTCTGCATGCGCTTTGCCTATCTCGCTTTCTTCCACGATGACCGTCAGGCAAACCCGGCCATCGCCGATGAAGACGTTGACGCGGCGCGTCGCGTAATTGCGACAACGCCGGGTCTTGCGCTTGCAAACATCTATCTGCCCGAAGTGGCGACGGACATGTTCAACAAGGATGGGCCACCGCCGGTCTTTGGCTTCCAGCTCTATTTCGACGAGCTGGCGGACATGGAGGCGGCGCTCGCGCCGTCCGGCCATCTGCAGGCGCTTACCGCACCGGGTGTGCTGTCGAGCATCGCCGGTTCGAGGCCGACGCAGCAGGCAATGTGCGTGCGTCCGTTCCCCGTCGATAACGCTGGCGTCAGGACGTCTGGGCTGCCCTGCAGCTATCTTGTCCACTACCCCGGGCCGGCCGAAGACATGAATGCCTGGCTCTACCACTATGTGACGCATCATCCGCAATTGATGCGGGGCTTCCCCGGCATCCGCCACATCGAGGTTCTGTCGCGGCTGGATTGGTGCGGCTCGCTGCCCTGGCCGCGGATCGACCATATGCAGCGCAACCGGGTCATGTTCGACAGTCCTGCGGCGCTGACGCACGCACTGCAATCGCCGGCGCGGCTGGAGATGCGCGCCGACTACAAGACCTTCCCGCCGTTTTCAGGCGGCAGCCTGCACTTTCCGATGTCGACGGAAGCCGTGCATCCTTAGCCGCGGATCGTCGCCAAGTAAGCGCGAACTGTTTTTCGCCGACGCCGAAAAACCTCTGGAGATCTCATGTACGACTTTCGAAAAAAATGCGTCTCTCTCGATCGCCTCATCGGCACCTTCTGCGCCATCCCGCATCCGGTGGCGGTCGAAGTGGCGGCCGCCAGCGGGGTCGACTTCCTGTGCATCGACTGGGAGCATTCGCAGATTGGCCGCGAACGGCTTGAGGATCTAGTCCGCGCCGCCGACGTTCACAAGGTTCCTGCGATGGTGCGTGTGCCGGGCCACACGCCGGAGTGGATTGCGGCCGCGCTCGACGCCGGCGCCTCAGGCGTCCTGGTGCCGCGCGTCTCGACGGCCGAGCAGGCGCGCATGGCGGTCATGGCCTGCCGTTACCCGCCTGTCGGTGCACGCGGCGTTGGTCCAGGCCGTGCCGCCGGTTATGGGTACAGGATTCCGGACTACCTCAAGTCGGCCAACGAGGCCCTGACGGTCGCGATCCAGGTCGAGACGGCCGAGGGCCTCGCCAACATCGACGACATTGTCCAGGTCGACGGCGTCGACGTGATCTTCATTGGTCCCGGCGACCTGTCGGTCTCGATCGATGCCATGGGGCCAGCCGGCCAGGACAAGCTCAATGCCGCGATTATCAAGATCGCGGCTGCGGCGCGCGCGGCCCGCAAGGCGGTCGGCATCTTTCGCCCTTCGGCAGACGATATCGGCAAATGGTCGAAGCACGGCATCAGCTTCTACATGCTGGCCAGCGACACGATGTTTCTTGGCGCCGGCCTTGCCGCCGGTGCGGCCTCTGCGCGCAGCGCCTGATAGCAAGAGATTGGCATGAAGATAATCAAGACCGACGGCGTGTTGTCAGTCGAGGCAGAGCAGCTGCGCTATCTCGACGGCTTGAACGCCGAGTTTATCGAAAAGACGCTTCTCACAGAGGATGCCCTGATCGAGCAGTGCCGTGACGCCGATGCATTGATGGTATTACGGGAGCCGATCACGGCTCGCGTGCTGGCCGAACTGAAGAACCTCAAGGTCATCGGACGGTTCGGCGTAGGGCTCGACTCGATCGATATCGAGGCCGCCAGCCGTGCCGGTGTTCAGGTAACCTATGTGCCGGACGCCAACCTGGTGGAGGTCAGCACACATGCGATGGCGCTGATCCTGGCCCTGACGCGCAGGCTGAAACAGTTCGACAGCGCAGTCCGCGCCGGCCGCTGGGCCGCAATGACCGACGGCGCCGGCATCACGCGGCCGGACAGGCAGATCCTTGGCCTGATCGGCTTCGGCCAGATCGGACGTCTGACCGCCGAGCGGGCACGGGCCTTCGGCTACCATATCATCGCCTACGACCCATACATGCCGGCAGAGCGCATTACGGCCGGCGGTGCTGAACCGGTCGGTTTCGATGAGCTGCTCGCCAGGGCCGACATTGTCTCGCTGCACGTTCCAGCGACACCGGAAACCAGAAACATCATGTCGGCTGATGCCCTGTCGCGCATGAAGCAAGGGGCGATGCTCATCAACGTGTCCCGTGGCGGCCTGGTCGACGAGGTCGCGTTGGCGGATTTGATCCGGCGCAGCCATTTGGCCGGCGCCGGCATCGACACATTCGAGCAGGAGCCGCCTTCGCCCGACAATCCGCTGCTGGCGCTGGACACCGTCCTGGTCAGTCCACACGCGGCGCACTACTCGACCCAGTCCTACGCCGAGGTCCGCAACAAGGTGTTTGCCGATGTCGCATCGGTCCTGCGCGGCGGGAAGCCGGTCTATCCGGTCAACCGGATATGACTGCTCGCGGCTGCAAATAGCTTAGCCCCGTTTGGGCTTGTCGCGACGCTCAACGATGTAGATGTGGTCGGCCGCCAGGACGACATCGCCATGCTGGTTGATCACCTCGCAGCGCTCGATGACCCGGCCCGAACCCGGCCGCTTCGGGTCGTCCTCCTTGGCCGAGATGGTGGTGCGGGTCTTGATCGTATCGCCGATGAACACCGGCTTGATGAAGCGCAGCCTGTCATAGCCATAGGAGAAGGCGACTGGGTTGATGACGCTTGCCGTCAGTCCGACGCCGACCGAAAAAACCAGCGTGCCATGGGCGATGCGCTGGCCGAACGGCGTCGTCTTCATGAACTCGGCGTCCATGTGGTGAGGGAAGAAATCGCCCGTATGGCCGGCATGCACGACGAAGTCGGTCTCGGTGATGGTGCGCCCGCTGGTCATGCGCGACGAGCCGATCTGGTAGTCTTCAAAGTAGATCGTCTGCTCCATGTCAGGGCCTCGTTGCGATCGGTGTTGCCGGCGCCGCGCTCGATCGGTAGGCGGCCTCGACCAGCGCCATCGTGTTCCAGCCGTCCTCAACGGAACTGACCAGTTCGGCGTCTTCACCGCAAGCGTAGCGCTGGACATTGGCCATGCGGCCGACGAAGGCGTCCGGAAACCATTCGCCGACGAGCGGCACCGTAATCCAGTCGGAGCCGCCCTTCGGATAGATTTCAAGGATGTCAGGCTCGCCGCGCGGATAATCGAGATTGAGCCCGAGTTTGAGATAGGCGGCGCCCTCGGTGCCGCAGATGCGGAACTCGCAGGCCTGATGCCGGCGACCGAACTTGTGATCGTGATTGATCGACAACGCACAGCGCACGATATCGCCATAGTCGAGGATCGCGCTGGTGCGCGTTTGCGCGACCTTGTGGTTGGGATAGCCGAGCGTCTTGGCGTGAACCCCCTTGGGATCGCCGAGCAATTGCCGGATCAGGTCGAGATAATGGATCGAATGCATGGCGATCTCGACGCGCGGCGCCTTGAGCAGGAACTCCCAGAGCTGCCAAGGTGTCGCCAGCGCCAGCCATGCGTCGAAATCGACCACGTCGCCAAGCCAGCCCTTGGCGATCGCATCCTTCAGCGCCAGCATCATCGGCGCGAAACGGAGCTGGAAATTCACCGCAGCCTTCAGATCTTTGGAGCGGCAGATTTCAAGGATTTCGGTGGCCTCGGTAAGATCGCTGCCCATCGGCTTCTGGATCAGCGCTACGGCGCCGTCGGGCAACGCCCTGAGCACGCCGGCATGATGAGCCGGCGGCGTCGCCAGATCGAAGACGACATCCTCGATCGCCGCGGCTTCCTCGACCGACCGGTAAGCGGTGACGCCCCATTTTGCCGCGAGTTCTTCCGCCTTGTCGTGATCGGGATCGAAGAGTCCGGGGACCGGAAAGCCGGCTTTCGCATAGGCCGGGAAATGCGCATCGCCGACGATCGAGCCGGCGCCGAAAATCACGATCGGTCTCGGCTTCGATGGCTGCCCCCAAGCCTGGGCGAGCGAGGCAGGATCGAAAACGCCATCAGTCATGATGGAAGACCTCTTCCATCGAGGCCCACCATTCGCCGTCCTTGCGTGTCGGCAGCGGCTCCTGGCAAGGCATGCACAGCGCCCACCATTCCTGCGTCTTGGGATCAGCGGCCATCTTCGCCATGTCGGCGGCATAGTCGGTGCCGTGATATTCGAAAGTGCTGAACAAAAGGTGCTCCGGCTCCTTGAGATAGATCGAATAATTCCTGATGTTGCAGGAGGAGATCATGGCCAGCACGTCAGGCCAGACGGCAGCGTGAAGCCGCACATACTCGGCGACCTTTTCCGGCTTGAGGCCGAGCACCATTCCCATCCGCTGCATGTCCGGCTCCCTATTTCATTATGTCGGTCGTGAATTCCGCGATGCTCTTCGCTTTGACCGCGTCCCAATCCCAGTCGATGCCGATGCCGGGCTCGTCCGGCGCCAGTGCGTGCCCGTTCTCAATGCGCATTTTCTTGCCGGTCAGGTCGTCAAGCTGGGGAATATACTCGACATATCGGCCGTTCTGAATGGCGCAGGTCAGGCTGACATGCAGTTCCATCAGGAAATGCGGGCAGACCGGGATGTCGAACGCCTCGGCCGCATGCGCCACCTTCAGCCAGGGCGTGATGCCGCCGATGCGGCCGACATCGACCTGCACGATCGAGCAGCCGCCTTTTTGCATATATTCGCGGAAATGGCGGATCGAATAGAGCGACTCGCCGATAGCGATCGGCGTCGACGTCGCATTCGACAGCCGCACATGGCCGTCTATGTCATCGGCCGGCAACGGTTCCTCGATCCAGGCGAGGTCGAGATCGCGCAGCCGCTCCGCCCGGCGGATCGCCTCGTCGACCGAAAAGCCCTGGTTGCAGTCGGTCATGATTTCGTAGGATGAGCCGACTGCCTGGCGCACGGCCGTCAGCCGGGCAAGGTCCTCGGAGCCGTGCGGTTTGCCGATCTTGACCTTCGAGCCGCGAAAACCCTTTGCCTTGGCGGCCAGCGCGTCCTCGACCAGCGCCTCGGTCTCGATATGCAGCCAGCCGCCCTCGGTCGTGTAGAGCGGGCAGCGGTCCTTGGCGCCGCCGGCCAGTTTCCACAGCGGTAGCCCCTGTTTCTTCGCCCGCAGGTCCCAAAGTGCGGTATCGATGGCCGCCAGCGCGATTGCCGTGATTGCGCCGATCGTCGTGGCATGGGTGGCGAATTCGAGCTCGTGCCAGATCGCCTCGATCATGTCGGCGTCGCGGCCGATCAGCCGCGGCACAAGATGGTCGGCCAACAGCCGCATCACCGAGGAGCCGCCGGTGCCGATCGTGTAGCTGTAGCCAGTGCCGATCGCGCCGTCGGCGTCGGTGATGGTGACGATCGGCGTTTCCTGGCTGACAAAACTCTGGATCGCATCGGTGCGCTTGACCTTCGGCACCAGGTCGACCATCCGCAGTTCGACTTTTTCGATCTTGGCCATGACGTCAACCTCGCAATGTCTTGCCGGTATCGGTAGAAAACAGATGGGCCTGCGACAGGTCCAGGCTCATTTTCACCCGGTCGCCGGCCCTGAGCGGTTTCGGATTGAGCATACGGGATACCCAGTCACTGCCGTTGAATTCGGCGAACACCAGCGTCTCGTTGCCGAGCGGCTCGGTGACGGTCACCGGCAACTCTAACTGGTGGACATCGGCGTCCTCGCCGGAACTGATGCCGTGTCCCGTCGGATAGATATCGTCGGGTCTCAAGCCGAACACCACCTTGTCGCCGGTTCCGACATTGGCTTTGAACTGGCTGGGCAGGGGCAGTCTCTCGCCACTGGCGAACAGCAGCTGTCCGTCGTCAATCGCTGCCTCATGCAGATTCATCGGCGGCGAGCCGATGAAGCCGGCCACGAAGCGCGTCTGCGGCCGGCGGAAGACCTCGTCGGGGGTGCCGACCTGCTCGATGAAACCGTCGCGCATGATGACGATACGGTCGGCGAGCGTCATCGCCTCGACCTGGTCATGGGTGACGTAGATCACCGTCGATTTGACCTTGGCGTGCAGCTTCTTGATCTCGGTGCGCATCTGCGTTCGAAGCTTGGCGTCGAGATTGGAAAGCGGCTCGTCGAACAGGAAGACGTCGGGATCGCGCACGATGGCGCGACCCATGGCGACGCGTTGGCGCTGTCCGCCCGACAGTTGTGACGGCCGGCGGTCGAGCAGTTGGTCGAGACCGAGAATACCCGATGCCTCGGCGACACGGCGATCCATTTCCTCTTTCGAGGCGCCCGCGATCTTGAGCGAGAAGCCGAGGTTTTCGCGCACCGTCATGTGCGGATAGAGCGCATAGGACTGGAACACCATCGAGATGTTGCGCGAACGCGGCGGCAGATCGTTGACCATGCGGCCGCCGATCTCGATGACGCCGTCGCTGATGTCCTCGAGGCCGGCGATCATGCGTAGGGTTGTCGACTTGCCGCAGCCGGACGGACCGACCAGCGCGATGAACTCGCGGTCGGCGACCTCGAGGTCGATGCCGTGCACGACCGCCACTGGGCCGTAGCTTTTGGTGAGTTTCTTCAGGGATACGGTTGCCATGTCAGCCTTTCACCGCGCCGGAGGTGAGACCGCCGACGAGATGTTTCTGGACGATGAAGGTAAGCGTGAGCGCCGGTATGATCATCACGACGGCCAGCGCGCACATGCCGCGCCAGTCGATGGTGAACTCGGCCGTATAGTCGAGCAGGCCGACCGGCAGCGTCTTGGAGTTGATCGAGCGCGTCAGCTGCGAGGCCAGCGCGAACTCGTTCCACGAGGTGAGGAAGGCAAAGATGCCGGCCGAGGCGATGCCAGGCCCGGCAAGCGGAAACTCGACCTGCCAGAAGGCCTGCCAGCGCGTGCAGCCATCGATCTGCGCGGCCTCGGCGAGATCTTTCGGCACCTGGCGGAAAAAGCCGTCGATCAGCCAGATGGTGAAGGGCACGTTGAGTGCGACATAGACCAGGATCAGGCCGAAATGCGTGTCGATTATGCCGAGCCGTGCAAAGACGAAGAACAGCGGCAGCGACAGCGCGATGCCGGGCACCGTGCGCGTCAGCATCAGGCCGAGGAACATCGCCGACTTGGCGCGGAAGCGATAGCGGGCAAAGGCGTAGCCGCCGGCCATGCCAATGGCGATGGCGATCACCGTCGAGGTCACCGAGACGATCAGCGAATTGCGGAAATAGTCGAGCACCGGGATGCCGCCCTTGCCGATGCCGCTGAACATGGCGACGTAGGCGTCGAGCGAAAGCTCCTGCGGGATCCACACCGGCGGCTTGGCCATGATCTCGACGGTCGGCCGCAGCGACGACAGCACGATCCAGATGCCGGGCAGGCAGATGACCAGCATGGCAAGGAACAATCCGACGCCGTGAGCGATGCCGAGCGCCTTGTTGCGGACGCGATGCAGGCTGTTCTGGTCCATCCTCACCACTCCGCCGCGATCTGCGTGCGCGCCGCGGCAAGCTTGCGGTAGAAATAGACGGTGAACAGGATCGACAGCAGGATCGAGAAATAGGCCATGGCGTTGGCCATGCCCATCCTGGCGTCGCTGTAGGCGGTGCGGGCGACGAGCGTCCAGACGAGTTCGGTGCGGCCGGCGGGACCGCCGTCGGTCATGATCTTGACGATGTCATAGGCGCGCGCCACGTCGAGCGAGCGGATGGTCATGGCGATGGAAGCAAACGGCATGATGAAAGGCCAGGTGACATAACGAAATGTCTGCCACGGCGTACAGCCGTCGACGCGGGCTGCCTCGACCGGCTCGCGCGGCATCGCCAGCAATCCGGCAAGGATCAGGATCGCAAACACCGAAGTCGACGACCAGATTTCGGCGGTGAGGATGGCGATGAAGGCGAGATTGCCGTCGATCAGCCACGGGATGGCGCGGTCGGTCAGGCCGAGCGCCTGCAAGGCGTTGTTCACCAGGCCGATATTGTCGTTGAACATGAATTTGAACTGGAAGCCGACCAGGATCGGCGAAAACATCATCGGGAACATCATGATGGTGCGCAGCACCCGTTGCCCGCGCGACGCCTTCTCCACCAGCAGCGCCAGCCCCAGCCCGATCAGCATTTCCAGATTGAGCGCGACCGTCAGCAGCACCACGGTGCGGGCGAAGGCGATCCAGAAATCCCCGTTGCTCAGGATGTTGATGTAGTTGCGCGCGCCGATGAAGACCCAGAGTGTCTCCGGCTTGGTCAGCCGGAACGGCGTGAAGCTGGAGTAGAGCGAAAGCAGCAGCGGCAAGACCACCACCGCCGCCAGTACGATGATCGCCGGAAGCAGGAGCAGCAACGGCGGCGAGGGTCTCCAGCCTTTCATGTCGATCCGGTTCTGGTTGGTGCCCGGACACCGAAGGCCGTTATCGGCGAGCTCGGATCAAGACAAAGCGTGTTGCGCATGGTCGGTCTAGAAACGGGTCGGGGGCGCCGCTCTTCGATAAGCGCAGCGCCCCGTGGAAAGATGTCAAAGCTTGCCGGCGTCTTCGAGGATCTGGGTGGCCTTGGCGGCAGCGTCGTCCAGAGCCTGCTTGGAGGTCTTGTCGCCGAGGATGGCCGCCTGCAACTCGGGATAGACCGCGTTGGAGATTTCGATCCATTCAGGCGTCTGCGGCACGGCGAAAGCGTGCTTTGCCTGTTCCTGGAAAGCGGCCAGCACTTCCGTCTTGTAAGGATCGCCGGCCGCTTGCTGGATGTCCCAGTCCCACACCGCGGTGCGGGTCGGCAGTGGTCCGCTTGCAGCTTCAAGTTTCTGGCTGTCCTCGTTGGTCAGGAACCAGACCAAAGATGCCGCGGCTTCTTTGCTGGCGCAGTTTTCGGTGACTGAAAATCCATGATGCCCCGACCAGCCGGTGCGAATGCCGGCCGAACCCTTCGGCGCCACCTTCACCCCGACATTGCCGGCGACCTTCGACGACTTCGGATCGTTGAAGAACCCTGCCCAGCCCGGCCAGTCGAGATTGATGGCGACGGTGCCCGAGGCAAAGCCCTGGCCAAGATCGTCCCAGAGATAATTGGTGGTGCCGGCCGGCACCGCCTTGGCCTTGTAGAGATTGACGAACCAGTCGAGCGCCTGCACGCCGGCCTCCGAGTTGAAGGCGGGCTTGCCGTCCTTGTCGAGATACTCGCCCCCCTCGGCGATGAGCATCTCGTAGAAGCGGCCGTTGATCGCCTCTTCCTTGCCAGCGAACTGGGTGCCGTAGAAATCCGGCGGGCTGGCGAAGAATTCCGCCTGCTGGGCGACTTCGTCCCAGGTGTCGGGCGGCACCAGTTCCGCGCCATACTTGGCCTTGTAGGCGGCCTTCTTGGCCTCGTCCTGATAAAGGCTTTTCTGGTAGTAGAGCGCGGAGACGTCGAACTGCGCACGCGGCAGCATCGCCAGCTTTCCGTCGAGCGTCGAGGCCTTGATCGTCGACGGCACGAAGGCGGCGACTTCCTCCTTGGGCAGCAGCGCGTTGAGATCGGTGTAGATGTCAGGATATTGCGGCGCGAAGGACGAATGGTTCGAGCCGACGCACCAGTTGATGCTGCCGGACGCGATGTCCGACTTGATTTCCTTGTCGAGTTCGAAGTGGTTCTTCTTCGAGATCACGTTGACCTTGGCGCCGGTCAGCTTTTCCCATTCGCCGATGCGCGCGTAGAGCCCTTCATATTGCTGGCCGCCAATCAGCTTGGCGTCGATGGTGACGCCGTCGAACTTGCCGGGCAGTTCGGCAGCAAAAGCAGCGCCCGCGCCAAGCGCAAGCAGCGCCACGCCGGCCGACAGGCCGTAAAACAGTCTGGTCATTTGGTTCCTCCCAACGGCGTGCGATGGCGACCCATATCCAGGACCCGATCTGCGCGCTTCATTCATATACAAACAAAACATTTATGCGGTCGTCAAGTTGAAAGTTCTTTCCGGATGCTGGCCATTGTGCGTATATGAAAGCTGAAATTCACTGGGGAGCGATTATGGCGGAGGACGAGGACGATGACCGATATCGTGCCCCGGCGCTGGACAAGGGGCTCGACATTCTCGAGCTTCTGGCCGGCGTCGACGGTGGCCTGACGCAAGCGGAAATCGCCAAGAAGCTCGACCGCAGCCCCAACGAGTTCTACCGCATGCTGGACCGGCTGGTGCGACGGGGCTACGTCGCGCGGCCCGACGGCGATCGTTATTCGCTGACGCTCAAGCTGTTTGGCCTGGCGCAGTTGCACGCGCCGGTGCGACGGCTGGTTTCCTACGCGACGCCGCTGATGCGCGAGCTTGCCGAAACCTCGCAGCAGGCAAACCAGCTCGTCGTCTTCGACCGCGGTTCCGCGGTAGTGATCGCGCAGCAGGAGGCGCCGGACTATTGGGGCATCTCGATCCGCGTCGGCTCGCATATCAGCCTGTTCGATACCGGATCGGGACATGTGCTGCTGGCCTTCCACTCGCCGGAAGAGCGGCAGATGATGATCTCCGAACATCTGCGCAGCACCGACAGGCCGCCTCAGTCACCGGAGTTCTTTGCCCGCCTCGACCAAGTCCGCGAGCGCGGCTATGAGATGATGGCGTCGCTGCAGACCGCCGGCGTGTTCAATCTGACGGCACCCGTTCTTGGCTCTGACGGCAGGGCAATCGCGGCGCTGTCGATCCCCTATATAACGCTGGTCAATGCCCCAAAGGCGCCCGACATCACTAGGACAATCGAATTGCTGCGGGCGGCGAGCGAAAAACTCTCGCAACTGGCGGGATCGGCCGTCAACTCGAAGTGAATTCTTATTTGAATGAAGAATTTCTCCGTGAGATGATCCTGAAACGCCAGAGGAGGAGCGCGCCGATGATCTTCGATACCCATCTGCACCTGATCGACCAGTCGGCGCTGCGCTACCCCTGGCTCTCCGGTGTGCCGGCGCTCAATCGCGACTTTTCCCACGACGAATATGCAGTCCAGGCTCGCCGCGCCGGCATAGAGGGCGCATTCCACATGGAGGTCGATGTCGAACCCGCCGACATCGAGGCCGAAACCGGCCACGTGAAGGCGCTGTCACAACAGAGGGGTAGTCTGTTGCGCGGCGCAATCGCCTCCTGCCGACCGGAAGAACCGGGCTTTGCCGCCTACCTGGAGGCGCAGCGCGCCGATCCCTTCGTCAAGGGTTTCCGGCGTGTGTTGCACGTCATGCCGGACGAGCTGTCGGAAGGCGCACTGTTCCGGGAGAACATCAAGCGGCTTGCCGGCACCGGCCTGACCTTCGATCTCGTCGTTCTGCCGCATCAAATCCCAAGAGCGATCGCACTCGCCGATCTCGCGCCGGATGTGCAGTTCGTGCTCGACCATTGCGGCGTGCCCGACATCAAAGGGGATGGTGAGCACCCATGGCGCGAGCATATGACGGAGATCGCGCGGCGTCCGAACGTCGTCGGCAAGATCTCCGGCGTGGTCGCCTATGCGGATGCCGGTTCATGGACCGTCGATACCCTGCGCCCCTATGTCGAGTACACCATCAAATGCTTCGGCTGGGACCGCGTCGTGTGGGGCAGCGACTGGCCGGTCTGCACGCTTGGCGGCGGGCTGGCGACCTGGGTTGCAGCGACGCATGCGCTGCTTGGCGGCGCAAGCGCCGAGGAACGGCAAAAGCTGCTCTCCGCCAACGCGAAGCGGCTGTGGAGTTTGTAGAAGAGTTAGCGGGCTCTGCCTCAGATTGTCGCCGATACGTGCCGCTCGCGACCGTAAAGCGAAACCAGCAGCACGATGACCAGACCAAGTGCAGCCTGCATGGTTGAGGGCCGGAAGCCAAGGCCGATCAGCAGCGTGTTGATCTCCGTCAGCACCAGCACGCCGGCGATGGTGCCGAAATAATTGCCGCGGCCGCCGACAAGGGCGGCGCCCCCGACCACGACCGCCGCGATGGTCTGGAACAGATAGGGCTGGCCGACATCGCCATAGGCCGAACCGGTGAAGCCGAGCAGCAGCACGCCAGCCGCGGCAGCAAAGAAAGCGCTTGCCGCGTAGGTCACCGTCCACATGCGGACCGGATCGATCAGCGCCAGCGGGGCTGCACCGGGGTTGCTGCCAAGCGCGTAAAGGCGGCGGCCGTAGGCCGTGCGCGCCAGCACCAGCGCCACCAGCAAGGTCAGCACCGCGACGCAGGGCACCAGCGCCGGCACCGGCAGCGGTCCGACCGAACCGCCGATCGAGACGAAGGCGGAAACAGCTGCAGGCGCCGATCCGGATGGAAAGCCGCCGGTCCACAACAGCACGGCGCCTTGCACGATCATGCCAACGCCAAGCGTGACGATCAGCGGGTGGATGTCGAGCCCGCGCGAGATCAGGCCGTTCAGCGCCCCGATCAGCACGGCGAGCACGCCAACGATCACGCAGACAAGGGCAAAATTCCAGCCGGCGCCGTAGAGCTGTGCCGCAACGACATTTGCGAAGCCGATAATGAAGGGGATCGACAGGTCGATGCCGCCTAGAATGACGACGAGGGTCTGGCCGATCGATGCCACCGCCAGCAGCGAAGCGATGACCAGCAGCGCGCGGATGGCGAACGGCGCGGAATAGCCCGGGATGAGCAGCGTGCCGACAATCTGCAAGGCGGCAGCGACCGCAAAGGCGCCTGCGACGCGGGCATTGGTGGACTGAAACCAGGTCTGGCTCATGCTTCTCAGCCTTTCCGTCCGGAGAGCCGTTCCTGCAGCGCCGTCATGATGACCGCTACAACCAGAATGACGCCATAGGCGATCTGCAGCACATAGGTGGAGACGTTGAAGGCGGTCAGCACGCTCTGCAGCAGGAAGATATCGATGGCGCCAATCGCGGCGCCCAGAAGACCGCCGCGCCCGCCGGCAAGGCTGACGCCGCCGAGCGCCACCGCCGCGATCGCGATCAGCGTGTAGGTTGGTCCGATGTTGGGATCGGCCGAACCGATCAGCGCCGTCAGCATCAAGCCCGCGCAGGCGGCGAGAATGCCGGTCATGACATAGGCGATGAAACGGACTTTGGTGACCGGAACGCCGGCCGTGTAAGCGGCGCGGTCATCGCTGCCCACCGCCATCAGCTGGTCGTAGTAGGGGGTCTGCCGCACCAGCCACCAGAACAGGAAGATCAGCGCCAGCGGCAGTGCCGACCACGGGCCGGCCATCGCCTTCAGCCAGACTGGCGCCGGGCCGATCGGCGCCGGCAGGATAGTCAGCGTCATCCCGGTCAGGATCAGATAGGTGCCAAGCGTCGCGACGATCGGCTGGATGCGAACGACGGTCGCCAGAAAGCCGTTGGCCGCGCCGACGATCGCGCCGATCAAAAGCGCTGCCGGCACGATGACCAGCGGCGAAGATATGCCGAGCTTGAGAAACAGCAGCTGGATGACGATCGCATTGACGAAGCCCATCAGCGGCCCGACGGAAATGTCGATGCCGCCACGCCCGGCCAGGATCACCGGAGCCGAGGCAAGTGCTGCGCCGATCAACGGTGCGGCGAGCCCGATCAGCGCGCCCCAGGCGGAAGGATGGAAGCGTGACGGATTGAGCAGCAGATTGACCGCGATCAGGATGACCAGCAGCACCGTCGCAAAACCCGCGCCGCGCCATCGCTCCGCCATGCGCCGAAACCCGCTCATGCCGCGCGTCCGAACATGGCGGCGATCACCGTATCGCTTTTCATCTCGTTTCCGGTGATTTCAGCCGCCACCTGCTGTTCGCGGAAAACCAGCACGCGATGGCAAAGCAGGAGGATCTCCTCGATCTCGCTCGACAGAATGACCAGAGCCATGCCGTCCGCCGCGAGTCCCCGGAAGACATCGTAGAGGACATGGCGCGTCGCCACGTCGACACCGCGCGTCGGGTCGTTGAGGAGCAGGATCGCCGGCTCCAGCGCCAGTGCCCTGGCCAGCAGCACCTTCTGCTGGTTGCCGCCGGAAAGCGTGGTGATCGAGGCATCCGGCCGTGGCGCGACGATGGAGAGTTTTTCGCGGTAGGCCTCGTAGCGCCGCCGCCGTGCTGCGAAGCTGAGCAGGCCGAAACGCATGTCACGCGACAATGTCGAGACGGCAAAATTATCAAGCACCGATTGGGTCGGGAAGATGCCGGTGGAGCGCCGGTCGCGCGGCAAATAGGCGATGCCGCTGGCGACCGCCTTGCGGAAGCTGGTGATCGCGCGGGCTTCGATGGTCACATCGCCGGCGGCCGGCCGTTCCAGCCCGGCCAGCACTTTCAGGAACCGCTCTTGTCCATGGCCGTCGAGGCCGGCAAGACCGACAATCTCGCCCGGCGCAATGGCTTGTGTCACGGGGCTTGCGCCCGGCGCGATCACCAGGCTGCGCACCGAAAGGGTAGCGCGATCAGCCATGCGCCAGCTCCGCCGCCGTGCGTGGCGCCATCGCCTTGAGAAGCTCGGAGGCGGTGGACGTGCCGCGTTCCTCGGTCGTCACCACGCTGCCGCCGCGCAGGACGGAAATCCGATCGGAAAGCGTCATCACCTCGTCCATGCGATGGGTGATGAACAGGATCAGGCAACCTTCGGAGGCAAGCTTGCGCATCATGGCGAAAACCGCCTCGCGGTCGGCGAAGTCGAGCGCCGCCGTCACCTCGTCGAGAATGAGAATGCGCGGGTTGCGAACCACGGCGCGGGCAAGCACCACAAGCTGCTGAACGGCCAGCGGCAATTGCCCGGCCAACTGGTCGAGCGGGATCTCGGTAACCGCGAATTGTTTCAGCACCGCTTGCGCGCGCTGGTGCCGCTCGGCGCGCGGCACGGTGCGCGTCAGTAAGCCATCGAGGCCGAGCAGGATGTTGTCCGTCACTGAACGGTCAGGTGCGATCAGCACTTCCTGGAACACGGTGGCGAAACCGGCGGCCTGGAACGCCGCCGGTCCGAAGCCGGCAAAGGGCGACCCATTGAGCAGGATCGTGCCGCTGTCCGGCTGGACAATTCCCGACAGCAGCTTGACCAGGGTGCTCTTGCCCGAACCGTTCTCGCCCAGGATGGTGTGGATCGTGCCGGCGCGGAACGCGATGGAGGCATTCGCGAGAGCGACCGTTTCGCCATAGCGTTTCGAGACACCCTGGACTTCCAGCATGAGGGATTCCTGATAGGGAAAAGCCGGCTCTGCCTGAGCGGAGCCGGCGTTCATGAGCTTACTTGGCGCAGGCGTCCGGCACCTTCGAATAATCCCAGCCCTTGGTCGGCGCGGGATTGGCGAAATAGGCATCGAGCCATTCTTCCGGCATCGGATCCTCCGGCGGAACCGGGAAGATCGAGACTGCGTCCGCCGTCATACAGTCCTTGTACCAGGTGCCCAGGTCGGCGTTGTGGACCGGCGGAATCGGGATCAGCAGCGTGTTGAGCTTCGGCTTTTGCCCGTCGAGCATACGCGCCCCAATGCGGAACAATGTCTCGGCGGTCCAGTGCGGCAGAACCGCATGGCCTTCGAAGCGATATTTGTCCGGATTGGCTTTCCAGTAGCCGAGCGCGTCGCCGGTGATCGAGCCGGTGATGAGCGGGGCAGGGCGGCCGGCCTCGGCAAAGGCCTCGGCGACGACGCGGCTTTCGCTGCCCGTCGTCCACACCGCATCGATCGGCGCCGGATTGGTGGCGATCGCCTGCAATACCGTCGTCTTGGTGACATTGGCCGTCCAGTTGCCGTTGACGCTGCGCGAGACCTTGAGCTTGGGGTTCTCGGCCAGCGCCTTGTCGGCGCCCTGACGCTCCTGCACGACGATCGGATGACCTGCGATGCCTTCGACCAGAAGTATGCTGCCGCCACCCGGTATTGCCTTGCCGATCGCCGTCATCATGTCGTAGCCCCAGCGGGCATAGTTGGAATCGACGTTGATGGCATTCGGGCTGGTCACCGACCCAGCCGCCGTGATGAAGGGAATGCCGGCCTTTGCGGCGGCATCGATGGCATCATCCAGCGCCGTCGCCGAGCCGGGGATCGAGGTGATGATCGAACATTTCTTATCGATGAAGGCGCGGATCTGGTTGATCTGCTGGCTGGCATCGTTGTTGGAGTCCGACACTTCGAAGCTCGCCACCGTGCCGTCGGCGATCAGTCCGTCGACAAGCCGCTTCAACTCCTTGGTGACGGTGACCCGCCACGGATTGCCCTGGTAGGATTCCGAGTGGCACCATTTCCACGGCTTCGCCGGCGGCGTGAAATTGTCCCACGCCGATGGCAGGATCTTCTGCGGCGCGCCGTCATATTGCGCCTTCAGTTCAGTTGGCAGTCCAGCGATCACGCCCGAAACGTCCTGGGCGCAGGCAATTGTCGTGATCGATGCAAGGGCGGTCGCAGCCATAAGGCCGCGGATCAGGCTGTTCATAGTCTCCTCCATTCGTTGTTTCAGGCTCCTCCACCGGCAGTGCCGGACACCCGTGCCGGGAAACTCTCCAGAAACAGGCGATTAAGATCGGCGACGACGCGGCCGGCATCGTGCTTTTCGGTCAGGCCGAGATTGATGCGATCGGACGCCGCCTGCTGGAAGGCCATGTAGCCATCGTGGCGTGGCCTGACCCAGGCGCCTTCGAGTGTGGCGCGCGTATCCTTGTAGAAATTGCCGGCGGCTGCATTGACGGCGGCATCGTCCCAGGCTGCGGCGTGGCCAGGCTGGCCGCCGGCCAAAGCATAGGGGCCGCGCTGCACGTCACCGCTGGCGATCCAGTAAGCGAAGTCGATGGCCGCCTGCTTGGCCTTCGAAAAGGCCGACACGGCGATGCCGGTGCCGCCGAGCGCCGAGCCGACCGGATCGGCATTGCCCGCAGCCGGGATGTCCGCGAAGGCAAGGCGGTTGGTCCGGAATCCGGCAATGGCATAGGAGACATAGCCATAGATCAGCGGCGCGCAGGCGATCCGCGAGCCGGACCTGGCCATTTCCTCCAGGACGTCGATCGGGTCCATGCCGAGGCAGGCCGGGTCTACGAGAGCCGCGATCTCGCGCATCATCTCGAAAACGCGGCT
Source organism: Mesorhizobium mediterraneum (assembly GCF_002284565.1). Taxonomy (GTDB): domain Bacteria; phylum Pseudomonadota; class Alphaproteobacteria; order Rhizobiales; family Rhizobiaceae; genus Mesorhizobium; species Mesorhizobium mediterraneum. The sequence goes on from NZ_NPKI01000011.1 coordinate 312,387, forward strand.
GCCCACATCAGCGTTTACGTGAGCGCCAGGCTCCTCGACGGCGGGCCGGCCGAGATTGCCGGCAAGCGTGTAGAACACCATCAGCGAATGCGGCGGCCTGAGCGGCAACAGCATGTGGCCTTGCCGCGCCAGATCGAGCATTTCGCTCCAGCTCGCCGGCTGAGCGGAAAGCATATCAGGCCGCCACGCTTGCACCTGGCTCGCCGTATCGATCGGAAACGCCCACTGCCGGCCTTGCCAGTTGTAGCTCGGATAGGACCGACCGACGCTGCCCGCCGCCAGCGTCGCACGTTCCGCTTCGCGGCCCGCGACGTCGAGCGGCGCCAGGCAATTCTCGGCGGTGATCTGGCCGACATGCGGATGATCGATGACGATCAAATCATAGGCACGGGCCAGTTCCTCGACCGGGAAGGATTCGAAATCCTGCAGCGAGCGCTTGTCCCATTCGATAGTAACGCCAGTCCGCTGCTTCCACAGTGCCGAACAGGCGACCATCGGGTCGTAGCCGCGCGGATGGCTCCAGGTCATGCCTTTGAGCCTCACGTCGCTCACAGCCCGAACTCCTTGCGGATCTTTGCGCTGTGCTCGCCGATGCGTGGCGCGGCGCGCTCGACCTTCGCACGCACACCATCGACCCGGAGCGGCGAGCGCGTGGTGAGGATCGAGACGTCATCCTCGCGCGTCACCGTCTGCAGCATGTCGAGAACCTGGAAGCCTTCGCTTGCCATCATTTCCGGCCAGCTCAACACCTTGGCGCACCAGATATCGGCAGGCTCGAGGATGGCAAGCCACTCGTCGACCGTCTTCGTCGCGATTTTTTGCGCGATGATCGCCTTGATCTCGTCGCGGGCGGTGAACCATGTCGACGGCTGGTCGCGGTAGGGCGCAAGCTCTTCGAGCCCCAGAAGATCGGCCAGCTTCGGGATCGGCGTCATGGCGATCGCCAGATAACCGTCCTTGGCCGGATAGACGCCGTAAGGCGCCGATAGATAGGCATGGGCGCTGCGGAAGGCCGATCGCCGCGGCAGGCGGCGCCCGTCATTGAGATGCGTGGTCAGCACCTCGAACTGGAAGTCGACCAGCGCTTCGAGCAGGCTGGTCTCGACATGGCTGCCCGTGCCGGTCACGCCGCGCCGCACCAGTGCGGCAAGAATTCCTTGCGCGGCGGCGGAGCCCGCCAGCATGTCGGCAATTGCCAGGCCGAAAGGCACCGGTCCCTGGTCCTCGTCGCCGTTGAGCCACATCACGCCCGAGCGTGCCTGCGCCAGCAGATCCTGACCGGGCCGCTTGACCCAGGGACCTTCCTCGCCATAGCCGCTGATCGACGCATAGACTAGGCGCGGGTTGATCTTGCGCACCGCCTCAAAGTCGAGGCCCAGGCGCTCAATGACACCTGGCCGAAAATTCTGGATCAGCACGTCGGCCTTGGCCAGCAGGCCGCGTAGCGCCGCAAGGTCGGCCGCGTCCTTGAGGTCGATGGCAAGACTTTCCTTGGCCCGGTTGATGGCATGGAAGATGGTGGAATCGCCACCGATCTCGGTGTCGCTGAGATAAAGCCGGCGCGACAGGTCACCGCCGTCCGGCCGCTCGATCTTGATGACACGGGCGCCGAGATCGATCAGTCGCAGCGAGCAGTAAGGCCCGGACAGGAACTGGCTCATGTCGACGACGACTAGGCCGGTCAGCGGCAATTCGGCGGCGGCGGCCATCGCCTATTTCTCTGTCTTGCCGGCGAAATCGGCCGGATTGCGGTATTTCACCGTCTGCAGGTGCTCGCAATAAAGTACGAGCTCTCCTTCACCCTTGAAGACTTCATAGCTGGCGCGGATCAGACCCATCTCTTTGTATTTGGGTTTCTTGTCGAGGTTGGAGCGGATCGAATAGATCGTGTCGCCGATGAACACCGGCTTGATGAAGCGCAGTTTGTCGTAGCCATAGGAGAAGGCGTTGACGCAATTGGTGGCGACGAGGCCGAGCCCGGCCGAGAACACGAAGGCGCCGGCGACCAGGCGCTTGCCGAATATGCCTTCCGTTTCGGCGAACATCTGGTCCTGCACGTAAGGGTGGATATCGAGCACCAGCGCGTTGAAAAGGTGGCTGTCGCCCTCGGCCATGGTCCTGCGCAGCGAACGGATTTTCTGGCCGACCGGCCAGTCCTCGTAGAACCAGTTCTCCGCGTTCCAGACCGGGAGATCGGCGTGGTCCTTCGGCATGTTGGCGGGATGTGTCGACGCCACGCCGACGGTCGGCGCGAAACCAGTCATGACGGTATCCGTTGGAAGCACGGATCATCCGTCCGGGCGCGCCGCGGGCCAGCAAATTGCATGATCGATCCTCCCGCAATCTTCTTTTGTGAATAGTATTTTCACATATGGGGTTGTGTTGCAAGCGTGAACAGGCGAAATTTTGCCCCAATCCGCGGCGGGCTACGCCGGCGGAACAAGGGAGGATTTGATGCAGAATGCCTGTCTGGTCTTCGTTGGCAGCCTCAACCGCGAGGCGCCGTATTTTCAGGGCGCGCGCGGCGTCGGGCTCAGCGTTTACAGTTTCGACGAGGAGACGCTGGAGACGCGGAAATTGGCCGAGACGGGTGACGTCGACAATCCGACCTTCCTGTCGGTGACGCCGGACGGCTCCCACATCTATGCCAACTCCGAAGTGTTCGCCTGGCGCGAGGGCGTGGTCTCGGCCTACCGCTTCGATAGGCAAACCGCCGCGCTGTCCTACATCAACAAGCAGCCGAGCCTTGGCAGCATCACGGCGCACAATACCATCACGCGCGACGGCACGAAGCTGCTGGTCGCCAATTACGGCATGGGCGAAGGCGGTCCCGATCGCTCGGTCGTTGTCTACGGACTACGCGAGGATGGTGGCCTGACCGCGCCGTTGTCGAGCGTCGCCCATGCCGGAACTGGCCCCGACACAGCTCGTCAGGAACGCCCCCATGCTCACAGCGTCACCGACACGGTTGCCGGCGGCGTGGCGATCGTCGCCGATCTCGGCATCGATCGGCTTTTCTCGTACCGCATCGGGCCTGACGGCAGCCTGACCAGACTGGCGGAGTCGGTGCTTGCCTCAGGCGCCGGCCCACGCCATGTGGCGCTGCATCCGGGCGGGCGCTTCGTGTTCGTCATGAACGAACTGGATTCAACGATAGTGTCGCTTGCGCTCGACGATGTGTCAGGAAGGCTCACCGTCATCGACACGAAGCCGGCCGTGTCGGCGGAGGCGCGCGACGGCAATCATTGCGCCGACATCCAGATCTCGCCCGACGGCCGCTTCCTCTACGGTTCCAACCGCGGCCATGACAGTATCGCGGTGTTTTCCGTCGACCAGCAAACAGGCGCGCTTGCGCTGGTCGATTACACGCCCTGTGGGGGCGCTACGCCGCGCAATCTGGCACTGACACCCTCGGGCCGCCACCTCTTCTCCGCCAACCAGAACGCCGACCGCATCTCGATTTTCGCGCGCGACATGGCCACCGGCCGGCTGGCCGACACCGGACGGTCCATCGATGTCGGCACGCCGATGTGCGTGAAGATCGTGCGCTGAAAGCCATCGATCTCCTTCTGGCCGCGAGGGCGCGCACGGTCCTGTGATTTCGGCTGAGCCATCGGCGTGGTAGCTTCCAGTCGTTCCGTTCCGGAGTTGTCATGCGTGCCAAGCTGCTAGAAATCACCCTTGCCATGTTGCTGTTGGTTGGCGGCCTTCCGGCCGGCCATGCGCAAGTGGCCGAGCGGCCGTCGCCTTCGGGTGGGGTTCTGTCGCTGCTTCCGCCTCCGCAGGTCTCCGATCATTCGATCGTGATCGCGGGACGTACGCTCAACTATCAGGCGAAGGCAGGCACTCTGTCATTGCTGTCCGGCAAGGGCGACGTCACCGCGGAAGTTTTTCATGTCGCCTATACGCTACGTCCCGAGCCGAGCCGGGAACCTGATCCCCAGCGCCCGATCACTTTCGTGTTCAACGGTGGTCCGGGAGCGGCTTCCGCCTATCTGCATCTCGGCGCGCTCGGTCCACGCGTGATGGCGACGGCGGCTAATGGAAGTTTTCTTCCATCGCCGCAGAGGCTTTTGGACAACCCGAACACATGGCTCGACATGACCGACCTGGTCTTTGTCGACCCGGTCGGAACGGGTTACAGCCGCGAAGCGCCCGGAACCGAGGCACGCAGCTTCTGGGGCGTCAACCAGGACGCCGCCTCGATGGGCGCCTTCATCCGGCTCTATCTGGCACAGGCCGGTCGCGCAGCGTCACCGGTGTTTCTTGCCGGCGAAAGCTATGGCGGGTTTCGGGCGGCACTGCTTGCCAAGACGCTTCAGGATGACATCGGCATCAGTCCTCGCGGCATCGTGCTCATCTCGCCGGCGCTCGAATTCACACTCGTGCGGCCCGACGAGTTCCAGCCGCTTCACTGGGCGCTTGAGCTCCCGTCGCTGGCGGCGGTGCGCCTGCGCAGCGAAGGCGTCACCGGTTCCGAGTTGCAGGAGCGGTTGGCCGATGTCGAACGCTATGCGCTTGGCGACTATCTCGTCGCGCTTGCCAGCGGGCTCGAAGAGGGTGGGCGCCTGGCGAGCCCGCGCGTGGCCGAAATCACCGGTCTGCCGCTTGAACTCGTCAAGCGAAACTTTGCACGCATTCCCACCGCACTCTTCGCCAGGGAGTTTGCACGGGCAAGGGGCAATGTTCTCAGCGCCTATGACGGCATGATCGAAACGGCGGACATCGCGCCGGAAAGCCTAAGATACAGCGGTCCTGATCCGGTCCTCGACCGAAGCGTGCCGGTGCTCACTTCCGCCTTTGTCAGCTATATGCGTGACGAATTGAAATTCCGCACCGATCTAAGTTACCGGCTCCTCAACCGTGAAGTCAGCGGCAATTGGGATTACGGGACGAGCCCGACGCGTCAGGGCTATGTCGGCGTGATGGATGACCTTCAGCAGGCGCGCGCGTTGAACCCCGGCCTCGGCGTTTTGATCGTCAACGGCTACACCGACCTGGTGACACCCTATTTGGTGTCACGCTATCTTGTCGGCCAGATTCCTTCGCTTCCTGGCGCGAAGCCCATCCGCGTCGACCTGCTGGAAGGCGGCCACATGATGTATTTCAGGCCAGACAGCCGGCGTGCGCTGAGAGAGGCCGCGACCGAGCTTTACCAAGCGCCGAAGTGAAACGGTTTTGTGAAGCAATTTTTGCTTTCCAAATGTGAAAGACGCTTTGGCTGCCTTCGAACGATGCGTGCGGCCATGAACGCGGTTGTAGCCGGATAGTCGATCATCACCCGATGGTCTTCGTCTAACCGGGTGGATCCAGTCGCCATCACTACGTGTAGGCGCCGGCTTGAATGCAGGACGCCAACTCTTTTGAATGAGCACATTGACAAAAAATCATCGCCGCAATAATCCAATATATTGGATGCAATACGCAGCACGCGTTAGAACAAAGGCATGCCGGGTGCATGATGATCGTCGACAAGCCTGGACCTGAGGACACAAGCCAATGAACCTGGATCGCGTCATTACGGTCGTCGGGGCCCATGCCGAGGGCGAGGTGGGCCGGGTGATCACTGGCGGCGTCCTGCCGCCGCCGGGTGCTACGATGTTCGAGCGCATGGAGAATCTGGAACGCGAAAGCGCGTGGCTTCGCAACATGCTGCTGTTCGATCCACGCGGCAGCGTCAATGCAGCCGTCAACCTGATCACGCCGCCGATACGCGCCGACGCCGATATCGGCATGATCGTCATGGAGTCGGACTACTTCGTGCCGATGTCGGGCTCGAACCTGATCTGCACGGTCACGGTCGCCCTCGAGGCGGGCATGATCCCGATGCGCGGCGCTGAGACTATCGTCAGGGTGGACACGCCGGCCGGCCTGGTCGAGGTGACGGCGGATTGCAGTGGCGGCAAGTGCCGTCGCATCACGTTCCGCAACGTCCCGTCGTTCGTCATGCATCGCGACCGGATGGTCGACGTGCCCGGGATCGGATCGCTACGGGTCGATGTCGCCTATGGCGGCATGATCTACTGCATTGTCGATGCCGAGGACGTCGGCGTCACCCTGGCGCGCGACGAGGCGCGCGACCTGATCGAGCTCGGCGAACGCATCAAGGCGGCAGCGGCCGAACAGCTTCCCTCGATCCATCCGGAGAACCCGTCGATCAACACCGTCAACCAAACCGAGTTCGCCGGTCCGCTGCGGGTCGTCGACGGCGTGAAGACCTCGAAGAATGCCGTGGTCGTCTCTCCCGGTCGGCTCGACCGTTGCCCCTGCGGCACGGGAACCTCAGCGCGGATGGCCTTGCTGCATGCGCGCGGCGATCTCGCTGTGGGCGAGCGCTTCCGGCATACTTCGATTCTCGACACCGTCTTCGATTGCCGCATCGTTGAAACGGCGATGGCGGGCAATGTGCCCGCGGTGGTGACTGAGATCTCCGGGCGCGCCTGGCTGACCGGAGTGAGCCACTACGGGGTTGATCCGGAGGATCCATTTCCCGAGGGCTACCGCCTGTCGGACACCTGGTTCAGGTAGCCGCCGACAAAACTTTGCCGGCTAATCAGACTGCGCAAAACCCATCACGCAACGCGAACCGAACAGGCAAAAGCCGATGACGAAATCTAAGAATACCGACCTGACCTGGCTCAACCCGCCACCACATCACGCGTTTTCCGGCAACACTTTGAATGTGCGCACCGGCAAGGAGACTGATTTCTGGCGCGAGACATTCTACGATTTCTGGCGCGACAGCGGTCATTTCCTCTATCGCCAGGTCGAGGGCGACTTCAGCGCCGAGGTCACGGTCAAGGGCGACTACAAGGTGCTCTACGACCAGGCCGGATTGATGGTCCGGCTGAGCGAGACGCATTGGGTCAAGGCCGGCATCGAATTCACCGACGGGCTGATGTATTTCTCCGTCGTCGTCACCAACGATGCGTCCGACTGGTCGCTGGTCAGCATTCCGGCAAGTCCGGACGGCGTCAGGATCCGACTGACCCGCCACGCCGAAGCGATCCGAATCCAGTATCTGGATGCGTCCGACGGCCACTGGAAGCCGGTGCGGCTTGCCTATTTCCCACCCTCGAAAACGATCGATGTCGGCATGATGTGCTGCTCGCCGCAACGTGAAGGTTTCAAAGTCACATTCAGTGATTTTTCGGTCGGCCCGGCGATATCGAGGGAACTCCATGACTGACACGCCCCAAGCGGTGCCGGCCGCGAGCCGCGCGCGTCGAGATGCGGACAAGGTCCGCTGGGCGATCGTGGGGGCAAGCCAGATCGCCCGCTCGTGGGTCGCCAAGGCAATCCAGTCGGTGCCGGATGCGGAGTTGGTGGCCGTTGTCAGCAGGAGTGCGGAGCGCGGCCGTTCGTTCGCCAACGATCTCGGGATACCGGTATCCGCGACAAGCCTCAAATCGCTTCTTGCCGAAACCGCGATCGATGCAGTCTACGTCTCGACCAACAATGCTAGGCATCGCGACGACACGCTCGAAGCTGCGGCAGCGAGCCTGCACGTGCTCTGCGAAAAGCCGCTCGGGCTGACGCTGTATGATGCCGTCGAGATGGCCAGGGCCTGCGACCGCGCCGGCGTCGTCCTGGCGACGAACCATCATATGCGTGGCGCGGCGACGCACAGGGCGATCCGCGACCTGGTGCTGACAGGCCAAATCGGCCGGCCGCTCGCCGCGCGCGCGATGTATTGCGAATACTTGCCCAAGGAGTTGCAGACCTGGCGCACGAAGGACAAGGAACAGGGCGGGGTCATCTACGACCTGACCGTGCACAATGTCGACGTTCTGCGCTTCGTCCTCGCGGACGAACCGGTCGAGGTCATGTCGATGAAGGCGAGCAGCCTGATCGGCGAGAATGGCGTGGAGGACCAGGTGCAATCCATCGTCAATTTCGCTTCCGGGTTGATTGCCTACATGCATGAGGGCCAGGTCTTCGCCCATCACGAGACGGCGCTTGAGATCCATGGCACCGAAGGGTCGATCTATGGCCGGGGCATCCTGGATGAGGCGCCGTCCGGTCGGGTCTATCTTCGCCGCGGCACCGAGATGACGGAAATCCCGGTCGAGCCCGCCAACCTCTACGCCACAACGATCGCCCAGTTCGATGCGGCAGTGCTTCATGGCGATCGTCCGGCGGCGACGGGTTGGGACGGCGTCGCCTCGTTGGCCACGGCGCTGGCCGTCAGACGCTCGGCGCAAGAGGGGGTGCGTGTGTCCGTGCCGCGCTTCGAGGGAAATCCGCCCGTTCCGGTGGTGTGACATGGCCGTATCGGCGTTGCCACAAGGTCGATTTCATAGTGGACTTTCAAATGGAATATTGTAGATTGGATACATTATTGCGAAAGCGAGTCCAAGGAGAGACCAGACGATGACGCATTGGCAGGGGGTTTTCCCGGCGGTTACCACCAAGCTCGACCAGGACGGTTCGATCAATCTCGAAGCGACGCAGGCGAGCATCAACCGCCTCATCGACAATGGCGTTTCCGGCATCATCGTGCTGCCGATGCTGGGCGAGAACGCCTCGCTGCTGCCGCAGGAGAAGGAAGCCGTCATCCGGGCAGCAAAGGAAGCCGTTGCCGGCCGCGTTCCGCTTCTCTCCGGCCTTGCCGAGATTTCGACCGCCGGCGCGGCCGCGAGCGCCCGCAAGTTCCAGGATTACGGCGCCGAAGGCCTGATGGTGTTCCCGAGCCTCGGCTACAAAACCGACCCGCGAGAGACGGCCGAATGGTACAAGGCGATCGCCGGTGCCAGCGACCTGCCGATCATGATCTACAACAACCCGATCGCCTATGGCGTCGACGTCACGCCCGCCATCCTCAAGGTGCTGGCCGAATGCCCGACCATCGTGGCGGTCAAGGAAGAGACCGGTGACGTGCGCCGGGTCACCGACATGTTCATCGAGCTGGGCAGCCGCTTCGATATCTTCTGCGGCGTCGACGACCAGATCGTCGAAAGCATGTCGCTCGGCGCGACGGGCTGGATATCGGGCATGACCAATGCCTGGCCGAAAGAGTGCGTTGAGATTTTCAACCTTTGCGCGGCCGGAAATTTTGCCGGGGCACGCGATCTCTATCGCATCATGACCCCGTCCTTCCATCTCGATACGCATGTGAAGCTCGTTCAATACATCAAAATGGCCGAGCACCTCGTCTACGGCGCGCCTGAATGGACCCGGGCGCCGCGACTGCCGCTGGTCGGCGAGGAGCGCGAGCGCGTTATCGCCACGATCACAGCGACGATCGAGCAGCTCAAGAAGACGCAATCACGCCGGGCTGCCTGAGCACACGCGGACGTCTGAGGCGAGGGTACTCAAAGCTCCGCGTCGTCGGTCGCGCTTCGAAAGCCGCAGCCGATGGATGTGTCAGGGATGGATTGTATGGATAAAGTTTCAATGTTCGGCGTGTCCGACCTGAAGCAGATGCGCGATACGGCGCGGCGACTGGACACGTCCTGGATTGGCGATGGATTTTCCCGCGACGACGGCTCCGACGTCAGAAACATCATGTCTCCCTTCGACGGGGAGACGATCAGCGAAGTCGCCTTTGCCAGCGAGAAGCAGGTGGATCTCGCCGTGCAGGCCGCCCGCGCGGCGCTGAAGGCGGACTGGGGCACGATGGGGCACGAAGGACGCGCGGCGTTGATCCGTGCGCTGGCGGACGCCGTCGAAAAGAATCGGCTCGAATTGGCGCTCCTCGAAAGCCTCGACGTCGGCAAGCCGATCCTGCATTCCTACAATGACGATGTGCCGACGACGGTCGGCGTGCTGCGCTGGTATGCCAGCCTGACCGAAACCGCCTACGATCTCAGCCCTGCCCGTCGCAATGGCGTGCTCAGCCAGATCGTGCGCGAGCCGCAAGGCGTGGTCGGCATCGTCCTGCCCTGGAATTATCCGCTGACCACGCTGGCGCTGAAGATCGGCCCGGCGCTGGCGGCCGGCAACACGGTCGTCTGCAAGCCGGCCGACGATACGCCGCTCACCACGCTGCGGCTGGCCGAGTTGGCGATCGAAGCGGGTTTCCCGGCTGGCGTCATCAACGTCGTACCCGGCACCGGCGCGGTTGCCGGAAAGGCGCTGGGCCTGCATGGCGACGTTTCGGCGATCAATTTCACCGGTTCGACCGCCACAGGGCGGCGCTTCCTGCACTATTCGGCCGATTCGAATTTGAAGGAAATTTCGTTGGAGTGCGGCGGCAAGAACCCCGCGATCATCCTGCCTGATGTCAAATCGCTCGATCGTTTCGCCGACGACATTTCGACCGGCTTCCTGATGAATTCCGGCCAGCTCTGTTCATCCATATCGAGGGTCCTCGCGCCGCGTGCGCTGGAAGCCGATCTTCGCGACATGCTCGCCACGAAGATGAAGGAATGGCCGATCGGCGATCCGTTCGATCCGGCTACGCGCATCGGGCCGCTGGTCAGCGACGCCCATGCGGCCAAGGTCAATCGCGCCGTCGATAACGAGAAGCGGCACAACAATGATCTCAGCGTGTCGGGAGCAGAAATTACCGGCACATCGCCACGCCTGGTCGAACCGGTGGTGTTTTTCAATGTCGCCGAAAGCGCCGAGGCCTGGAGCGAAGAGGTCTTCGGCCCGGTTCTCTCCGTCAGGTTCTACGACAATCTCGACAGCGCGATCCGCAGCGCCAATGACACGCAATACGGCCTGAGTGCTTATGTCTTCGGCGAGAATCCAAACGCAATTCGCGAGGCATCGGCCACGCTCGACGCGGGGTTCGTGGCGATCAACGCCTTCTGCGAGGGCGACTTCACGACTCCGTTCGGCGGCTTCAAGACGTCCGGCTTCGGCGGCAAGGACAAAGGCATTCATTCGCTCGACCAGTATTCCCGGACCAAAAGCATCTGGTGGGCGACATAGGAACTCAGCCTGGCCGAAACATCCAGTCAAGTGCAAGCGAAGGTAAGTTCGACATGGCTTCCAAGGCGTATGACTATATCGTCGTCGGGGCGGGTGCCGCCGGTTCGATCGTCGCCGCCAGGCTAGGCGAGGACAAGAGCGTTCGAGTGCTGGTGCTGGAGGCCGGCCCGAGCGACAATTCCATCTACGTTCGAATGCCGGCGGCGATGTCCTACCCGCTGACCGACCAGCGCCGGACCTGGAGTTTCGAGACGGGACCGGAGGCCGCGCTCGGCGAGCGCATGATCACGCATGTCAGGGGCAAGATGCTGGGCGGCTCCGGGTCGCTCAACGGCATGGTCTATGTCCGCGGCAATCCGCGCGACTTCGACGGGTGGGCGCAGGACGGTCTGCCGGATTGGTCGTTTGCGTATTGCCTGCCTTACTTCAAGAGGCTGGAAACCTACGACAAGGGCGCCAATGCCTATCGAGGCGGCGATGGCCCCATCGCGATCACGACACTCAAAGGCGATCTGCCGGTCTTCAAGGCGTTTCTCGAGGCTGGTCAACAGGCCGGTCATCCACTCAATCCCGACTACAATGCCTATCGCCAGGAAGGCGTCCATATCTATCAGGCAAATATCGACAGGGGCGTGCGGGCGAGCGGCGGCAGGGCCTATCTCAGGCCGGCAATCCGCAAGGGCAATGTCGAGCTGAAGTTGAATGCGCTGGCGCACCGGGTCAATTTCGACGGCAAGCGCGCGGTCGGCGTTACCTACGAGGCGGATGGTGCGACCCACACAGTCGAGGCTGGACGCGAGGTGGTGCTGTGCGGCGGCGCCTTCAACTCGCCGCAGCTTTTGCTGCTGTCGGGCGTCGGTGGCCCAGACGAACTGGGCAGTCTGGGTATCAAGTCGGTCGCGGACGTGCCCGGTGTCGGCAAGGGGTTGGTCGACCATGTTGCCGTTTCGGTGCGTTACAGGGCATCGCGTCGCGGCGTCTCGCCCGCCATGGACCTGAACATGTTCAAAATGGGCCTGATCGGCGCGCAATGGCTGTTCATGCGCTCCGGGCTCGGCGTGACAAATCTTTGGGAAGTCGGCACGTTCTTCAGGAGCAGTGCGGCTGCCGACTACGCCAACATCCAGCACGAGTTTCTGCCGATGCTGGGCGAACTCATGCACGGCAAGGTCAACATCGAGGAGGGGTTCCAATACCAGACTTGCCTGATGCGGCCGAAGAGCCGGGGCGCCGTTACACTGAAATCAGCCGATCCGCGGATGCATCCGTCGATCATTTCCAATTACCTCGCGCATCCGCAGGACCAGCGGGATCTGATCGACGGCGTGCGTCACACTGACGAGATCATCCAGCAGCGCGCCTGGGACGGCATGCGCGGGCAAGCCCTGACGCCAGGGCTCAGGACGATGCCCGATGGCGAAGTGCTTGCCTGGCTAAAGGAAAACCTCGGCACGCAGTACCACCCGTGCTCGACCTGCCGTATGGGCGTCGACGACATGTCGGTCGTCGACGCCGACGGCAAGGTGCACGAGACCGAGGGGTTGCGTGTCATCGATGCGTCGGTCATGCCGCGCATCACCAGCGGCAATTTGCACTGCCCGACCATGATGATTGCGGAAAAGCTTGTCGACCGCGTGCGCGGCCACTCGCCGCTGCCGCCAGAGAGCCTGGATTATGCGGATCGGCGATGATCGATGGGAAACGGAAGCTCGATTGCAAAGCCGAGATTGGACCAGGATGAAATATTGGATACGATCCTGCGACAAGTAGAACGATTCTGAAAGCGCCTGCCATGCCGACACCGCCCAAGCCTCTGTTGCAGCGCCAAACCGTAACCGCGATGGTGGCGGAATATATAGCCGCCAAAATTATCGGGGGCGACTATCCCGGCGGCCACCAGATTCGCCAGGAGGCGATAGCGGCCGAGTTGGGTGTCAGCCGGATTCCGGTGCGCGAGGCGCTTCTGCAACTGGAAGCCGAAGGTCTTGTCGTCATCAGGACGCATCGCGGCGCAGTCGTCTCCGATCTATCGGCTGACGATGCGATCGACCTGTTCGATGCGCGGCTTCTGCTGGAACCCTTCCTCGTCAAAAAGGCCATAGCGCGCCTATCCAATCAGGATATCGCCAATGTCGAGCGAGCGCTTCGTGATTACGAGGCTGCTATCGCCAGGGGCGATCCGAAGGAACTCAGCCGCCTCAACTGGGCCTTTCACACCGCGCTGCTCGAACCGTCGATGCGACCGCGTTCAATGGCGGTGCTACAAACGCTCTACAGTTCGGCGGATCGCTATCTGCGCCTGCAGATCGAGCCGTTGAAGGCGCAGACTAAAGCGCTGCAGGAGCATCGTGACATTTTTGAAGCCTATCGCCTGCGTGACGCCGTCGAGACATCGAGACTGCTCAAGAAGCATGTCGCCGACGCGGCCGAAGAAATCGTCAGCCAACTGAAGCGGGGCGAAGCCGCCGGCTGATCCTGCTTCAGCTGTATCGGCCTTTTCGTTGCGTCGAATCCGGGCGCACATGTTGCCCTGTCGTTCAAAATCGGCTTGACGCGAGCGCAGCCGATCTGGATAGCCGCGACGCCTCCGCAAAATCTTTACAAGACAATCAAAGCCGAGCGGTGGTGGGACGAATTCGTTTGACTCCCATGGTTATTGTATCCAATATCCTGTAAACAAGGTTGTCGTAAATTGCCATCAGAAAAAGGGGAATCCGCAATGACACGCAAAGCAGGAGACGAGGTCAATTCGGGCTTGTTCACGTCAGCAGTCAGCAGGAGAGCCGTTCTCACCGGAATGGCCGGCTTGGGAGGCGGGGCATTCCTGTTGAGGTTGTCCACGCTGCCTGCGCAGGCCGCTGCGGGTGGCGAACTCCAGGTCATGGCCTGGGAAGGCTATGACCTGACCAACGAGCTTTCGGACTGGCGCAAGGCAAACGGCGTGACGGTCGAGGCCACGTCGATCGCCAACCAGGATGACGTGCAGGCAAAATTTGTGGCCGGCAATCCGCCGCCCATCGATCTGGCCGAATACAATCAGGCCTATGCCGATCTCTACATCCGGGAAATGAAGATCGTAAATCCGATCGATATGTCGAAAGTGCCGAACTACAATGCCGACAACCTCTTCGGCCAGTTCTACGACCAGCCGACATGGTTCGCCGACGGGCAATATTGGGGATCGCCCTATATCTGGGGGTTCAACACGATCCTGTTCAATGCCGACAAGCTGGCCAAGCCGACATCCTACGTCGACCTGCTCGATCCTTCGCTCAAGGGCAAAATCGCCATCATGGACGACACGGTAAGCTCCTGGCCCGTGGCTGCGCGCGTTGCCGGCTTCGGTGACAAATATCCGCTGCTGACCAAAGACGAGCTCGGCAAGACTTTCGCGGAATTCTCCAAATACCGTGCTCAGGCCCGCGTCATCGCCCTCAATCAGGGCGAACTTGTAAACCTTATGGTTTCCGGCGAGGTCGTAGCAGCCCTTTGCGCCGATCCCTCGATCATCACGCAGACCGACCAGCAGAACATGAAGATCGAGATGGCCATTCCGAAGGAAGGTCCGATCCTGTGGGTGGACGCCTGGTTCATTCCGGTTTCGGCGGACAATATCGAGGCCGCTCACGCCTTCATCAACCAGTCGCTCGATCCCGCGGTGCAGGCCAAGGTCGCCATGGCCGTGGTTCAGGCGCCGGTTTCGAAGAAGGCGGTGGCATTGCTCGATGAGAAGTCGCGCAGCCGCATCGATTATGACGCCATTGAGACGATGTTCGCAGCCGGCCTGCCCGGCATTCCACCACGGGCATCCGACACCCATGCCACCTATGACGATTGGGTCGCGGCGTGGCAGGAATTCAAGGCGGGGATGTAGACTTCCCGTGTTTGAGTCGGCTGAATTGAGAGTTGGCTATCAGCGTCATTGCCGATAGCACATTTTGTCCGTGAGAATGTTCATGAAGGCACCGCGCTCTAGCATGGGCAGCCTGCTGGCGGCACCCGCTGTTCTGTACATGGTCGTGTTTTTCGTCGTGCCGAGCCTGATCCTGTTCGTCTACAGTTTCTGGACGGCGGCCTCGTATAAGATCGTGCCGGACTTCGTGTTTTCGAACTATCTTAATTCGCTGATGTCGCCACTGTTCTGGACGGTGACGATCAACGCCATCCTGATCGGGCTTGTCACGGCATCGATCACGTTGGTGCTTGCGATCCCGGTCGGCTATTACCTCGTCTATGTCAGCCGCTCGCAGGTCATCCTCTATCTTATCCTGATCACCTGGTTCTCCAGCTATTTGGTGCGCATCTATGCCTGGCGCACCTTACTTGGCACTAGCGGCGTCCTCAATACCATCCTGCTCCAGGCCGGCATCGTCGACTCGCCGGTGGGGGTATTCCTGTTCAGCCGGTTTGCGGTCGCGATCACGCTGATCCACATCTACCTGCCATTCTGCATCCTGCTGGTGGTGTCGTCGCTCAGCGAGATCAAGAAGGACCTTGTCGACGCCGCGCGCGACCTTGGCGCTTCGCCGCTTGGCGCCTTCTTTCGCGTCATCGCACCCAACGCAGCCAACGGGCTGGTCGGCGCCTTCATGCTGACCTTCGTCATGGTCGCGGGCGATTATGTCACGCCGCAGATGCTGGGTGGCTCGTCGGGTCAGACGACGGGGCTGCTGATCGCCGATCAGTTCCGCAAGACCGGAAACTGGCCCCTCGGTGCCGCTCAGGCCTTCCTGATGTTTCTGGTGTCGACCGCCATCTATTTCGCCGTGATGGGGCTTGGGCGTGCAACAGGTCTGATCGTGAAGCGCCGGCCTGCAAAGAAAGCGGGAGCGTAGCCAGTGATCCTCAGAATTGTCGTCTGGTCGATCCTGGCGTTCTTGTTGATGCCGCTGGTGATTATTGTTCTCTTTTCTTTCCATGCGAGCCCTTCGCTGTCCTTTCCCTTTGCCGGCTTCAGTCTGCGCTGGTACGCCGATGTGCTTGGCAACGCCCAGCTAGGCTCGGCACTGGTCAAGAGCCTCACCGTCGCCGGTTTCACCGCGGTGATCACGCTTGTCCTTGGGGCGGCCGCCTCGCTCGCCTGGCTTCGCCTGGGGCGGGGAGGTCGCACCCTGCTGGAGGTGCTATGCCTGACGCCGATCGCACTTCCAGGCCTCTTCGTCGGCGTCTCGCTTCTGGTGCTGTTCGCCCAGGCCCGCGTCCAGCTCTCGACGGTCACTATCGTCATCTCGCACGTGGTGCTGGCCCTGCCGATCCTGATCGTGGCGATGCGCGCCCGGCTCGCGCTGTTCGATCCATCCCTGGAGGAAGCCTCGCGCGATCTCGGCGCCAGCCAGATCCAGACTTTCGGCAGGGTGACGCTGCCACTGATCGCACCGACCTTGATCGCCTCGGCCATCCTGGCGTTTGCAGTATCGTTCGACGAGTTCGTCGTGACCTCCTTCGTCGCCGGCACCGAGACGACCTTGCCCATGTATATCTGGTCGATGATGCGCCGCACCGTCACCCCGCTCATCAACGCCATCTCGACGCTCGCTCTCCTGTTCTCGGTCGCCATCCTCTTCATTGCCTGGCTCATCGGCCATCTGCGCAGAAGGTCTGCCGTCGCAGGCCGCACCGTTTCATAAGGATCGACAAGCATGACAATCCGCCCGCCCGTGATCGAGATAGCCGCTGCCCAAAAAATGTTCGGCTCGTTTCAGGCGCTGAGCGACATAGACCTGTCCATTGAACAGGGCGAGATCGTAACCTTGCTTGGCCCCAGCGGCTGCGGCAAGACAACCCTGATGCGGCTCATAGCCGGCTTCGAGGCAGCGACCGCCGGCACCGTCAAGATCGATGGCAAGGATTGTGCCGACCAGCCGCCCGAGCGGCGGCCTGTGAACATGGTCTTCCAGCGCTATGCACTTTTTCCGCATCTCGACGTCTTCGAGAACGTCGCCTTCGGCCTGAAGGTCAAGGGCACGCCCAAGGCCGAAATCCGTGAGCGGGTCCAGCGCATGCTGCATATCGTTCAGCTCGACAGCTTCGCCAACCGCTATATCAACGAGTTGAGCGGCGGCCAGAGCCAGCGCGTGGCGCTCGCCCGCGCGCTCGTCAATGGTCCGAAAGTCCTGCTGCTCGATGAGCCGCTTGCCGCCCTCGATCTGAAGATCCGCCAGCACATGCTGGTCGAGATGAAGCGCATTCACGCCGAGACCGGCGCCACCTTCGTCTACGTCACGCACGATCAGGATGAGGCGATGATCCTCTCCGACCGTGTCGTTCTCATGGAGAAAGGCCGCATCGTTCAGATCGACCGGCCCGAAATCATGTACGCAGCGCCAAGGTCGCTGTTCGCCGCCAAGTTCCTCGGCGAGACCAATCTGTTCGAGGCGACGATGGCAAGCGACGATGCTTCCGGCATGACTGCCGTCACCGCATCGGGGCTCCGCTTTCACAGTTCTGTCGTTCCCGCCGGCGAATTGCGCGGCAAGGTGATCGTCTCAATCCGACCGGAATCTTTCCGCTTCGCCAGAGACAATGACACCACGCAATCGGCGACCGGGCAGGTCGAGGATGTCATCTTCATCGGCAGCAGATCGTTCTATACCATCTGCCTGGCTAACGGCATTCGCGTTCGGATTCAAGTTCAGCGGAGCACCCGCACCAGCTTGCCGAAACCAGGTGAGAAGGCAGAAATTTTCTGGGACTCCGAAAACGTCGTCATGCTTCCGGAAGCCTGATTGCCGGCTGTCGGTCAGATCTTCGGGAAAAGCAAACCTGCACAGGATATGTGCCGCTAAGACCTAACTGACCGGCTGATAAACATTCCGCGGCTCGTTCTACCGGGCATTCGCCTCGTCCCGGTCGAACTTGAAGTCGGCGGGAAGGCGACCGCGGAAGGCGCGAAGCCGTTTCAGCAATTCCTCGGGCGCAGCTTTGCGCGCGACGCCAAGCCGTCCGGCATCGGTCACATGGATTTCAATCTCATCGCCTTCCCTGAGTTCGAGCGCCTCGACGACAACGGCGGGAAGACGGATGGCGAGACTGTCGCCCTACTTCGAGACCCGCATCACGCTCTCCCATAGATGTACGTCCGGCGAGATGTATATCCGCAGGAGGCTAGGACCGAAAGACCCAGTCTAATCCCGCAGCAGATCGAACATCAATTTGAAGAAGCGGTCTGCATCGACTTCATGCGCGATGCGGGCATTGTCCTGTTCGCCACGCTCGCCCCAGAAATCGGCAACGGTCGCACCGAATGCGTAGCTGCCCGACAGATTGACGCCGATATGGGCGGGACGCGTGCGCACCAGCGTCGGGTCGATGGCCAGCGCCAGCACCAGAGGATCGTGCATCGCCCCACCGACGCCCATCGAGTTGCGATGCAGCTTCTCGTAGAACAGCAGCCAGTCGTTGACGAGCCGGCCGAGCGGCGTGTCGATGGTTGCGAGCTCGGCATATTGTGGCGCCTCGATCAGCACCTGCATGGTGACATCGAGGCCGACCATCAGGATCGGCACACTACTGTCCAGGACGATCTTCAGCGCTTCCGGGTCGCAGAAGGCATTGAACTCGGTCGGCGTGATGATCTCGCTCCTGCGATAGAACACGCCGCCCATCCAGATCAATTCCCTAATTTTGGGCAGCACGTCGCGATGCTTCAGGATCAGCAGGCCGATATTGGTCAGCGGGCCGGTGGCGACCACCAGAATCGGCTCGGGCGAGGCGCGCAATGTGTCCGCGAGGAAATCGACCGCGTGCTGCTTGACCGGCTTGATCGTTGCCTGCGGCAGGTAGGGGGAGCCTTCCAGGCCGCTTGGCCCGTCGGCGGTGCCAAGCACCAAGGGCCGCGCCAGCGGACGGTGGCAGCCCTGCGCCACCGGAACGTCGCCGGCGCCGATGAATTCGAGGATGCGCAGCGTATTGGCCGTCGTCTTCTCGACCTCGGCGTTGCCGCAGGTCGTGGTGACGCCGAGCAGTTTGATGGCCGGCGAGCGATGCGCCATGACCAGCGCAATGGCGTCGTCGTGACCAGGATCGCAATCGAACAGGATGGGAGTTGCAGTGGTCATCGTATCGTTCCTCACGCCGGCCGCTCGTACTGCGCGACGGTCTGTTTGAACATGTTGAGGAAGCGCCGGCCGTCGAGGTCGGTGCAGATGCGCGTGGTCTTCGGTCCGCCGCCGGGCAGCAATTGCCTGCCGCGATAGGCGACGGTCTGTCCGCGCGCTATACGCCCGTCCAGCACGACGTCAACGAACAGCGGCTCGGTCATCGTGGCAAGGCCCGGATCGAAAGCCAGCGCCACAGTG
The DNA here is from genome assembly GCF_002284565.1 of Mesorhizobium mediterraneum. Classification (GTDB taxonomy): domain Bacteria; phylum Pseudomonadota; class Alphaproteobacteria; order Rhizobiales; family Rhizobiaceae; genus Mesorhizobium; species Mesorhizobium mediterraneum. Next base: position 331,565 of record NZ_NPKI01000011.1, read on the forward strand.
ATCACGTCGTCCATCGGGAAGCCGACCAGATCGAAGAATTCGCGCCAGATGTCGATATAGATCGGAAAGCTGTTGGCGATCATCTCGAGAACGGGATTGTCCTTGGCGCCGGCCTGCATGTCCGCGAGGTCGTCGCGCGTCAGCATCGAGGCGGCGACGCGGTTGTCCTCGCAGATGTCGAGCGGTACGAGGATCTTGTCGACATCGGCGTTCAGCACGATGCGCGAGGCCTCCGGGTCGGCCCAGATGTTGTATTCCGACAGCGGCGTGATGTTGCCGGGCGTCTGGAAGTTGCCGCCGAGCACCAGCAGGCGCTTGAGCACCTCCGTCAGCCGGGGTTCCTGCAGCAGCGCCATCGCCGCGTTGGTCAGCGGGCCGGTCGTCACCAGCGTGATCTCGCCGGGATTGGCCATCACCGTTTCGATGATGAAGTCGACAGCGTGTCCCGGATTTGCCTGGCGCGACGGCTTCGGCGCCGGTGGATTGAATTTCTTCAGGCGGTCGCCGAACCGCGCCACGAGCCGCTTTTCGAAATGGACCGGCGCTTCCATATCGGCCTTGGCGTTGCCGACGATCGGCCGCCATGCACCGGCATGAACCGGGATGTCGTCGCGCCCGGCAAGCCGGAGCGTGTTGAGGACGACATTGGTGACCTGCTCGATCGGGCCGGCCGCACCCGTCACGGTGGTCACGCCTTCGAGCCGGAGGTTTGGGTTCGCCGCGGCAAACAGCACGGCGAGAATATCGTCGCCGGCAGAATCCACGTCGAGGATTATGCGTTCCATGGAAAGTTCCTTCATGAGGGATGTTTGCCGTCAGGCCCGGGATTCTTGTCCACCGACAGCAGTTTTTGCATTGAAGCCAGCGTCTCCATGATGATCCTTGGGCGCGCCCGGTACGAGAGGGCGAACAGCGCCGTGAGCGCGACGACATAAGGAACTGTGAGGACCAGATAGGACGGATAGCCGAATGTCTGCAGGCGCAGCGAGAAGGCATCGGCGAAGCCGAACAGCAGGCAGCCGGCCAGTACCTTGAGCGGATCGCCGTTGGAGAAGATCAGGATTGCCACGGCCATGAAACCACGGCCCGATGACATGTTCTCCGTAAACATAGTTATGTAGCCGAGCGACAGATGCGCGCCGGCCAGCCCCGCCAGTAATCCGCAAAGCAGCGACGCGGTGTAACGGACGCGCGTGATCGAGATGCCGAGCGCCTCGGCGGCTTCGGGCTTCTCGCCCACGACGCGGATATAAAGCCCGAGCCGGGTGCGGTTATAGAACAGGACCAGCAGCGGCACCGCGATGAACGCGACATAGACCATCGGCGTGAAGCCGGAGATCAGCGATGCCCATGAGCCGAGAAGGTCGCGGGCGCCGGGCAGCTGGACTTTCGGCAGGCCGACGATGCCTTGGCCGACGATGGAGCCTCGCGTGCCGAAGATCGCCTTCATCAGCGAAATCGTCATGCCGCCGGCGAGAATGTTGAGCGCCAGCCCGACGACCACTTCATTGGCTCGGAAGCTCACCACCAGAACGGCAAAAACCAGGGCAAAGGCGAGCGCCGCCGCAACACCGCAGGCGACGCCCAGCAGCGCGGAACCTGTCCAGATCGAGCCGAGGACGGCGAAGAAGGCGCCTGCCAGCATCTGGCCTTCGAGGCCGATGTTGAAGATGCCGGCCTTGGTGGTGAATGAGCCGCCGAGTGCGACCAGAAGAATGGGAGCCGTGGTGCGAAGCGTTGCTGCGATCAGCGCGACATTGACGAGCTTGTCTAGAATTTCCATCGCCGCTCCCCTGCCTGGCTGTCGCCGCGCCGCCTGACCAGAACCTGCGCCGACACGCTGAGGATGATCAGCGCCTGGATCACGGTGATGATCTCGCGCGACGCGCCGGTATCGACCTCGAGCAGCAGCGACCCGTTGCGCAGCGCGCCGAAGAACAGCGCGGTGAAGATGGTGGCGACCGGCGAGCCATTGGCGAGCAGGGCAGCAATCAGCCCGTCGAAGCCGAAACCGGGAGCGAAGCCTTCCATGAACCGGTGATGGACGCCGAGCGTCTCGACGCCACCGGCCAGTCCGCCAACGGCCCCTGAAAGGAGCAGAACCAAAAAGCCCTGTCGTTTCACGTTGACGCCGCCATATTCGGCGAATTTCGGCGCCGAACCGACCATCGTCACGCCATAGCCCCAGCTGGTGTAGCGAAAGACAAGTGCCGCGCCGATCGCCAGCACCAGACCGATGACCAGGCCCCCGTTCAACCGGGAAAAGTCGAAGATCCCCGGCAGATAGGCCGTCGGCAGGATCGGCGGCGTCTCCGACCAGCCACCTGGTCGCTTGAACAGAAAGATCGTGAAATAAGAGGTCAGCAGCACCGCAACGTAGTTCGACAGGATCGTCGAGACGACTTCGTTGGTGTTGTAGCGGGCGCGGAAATAGGCCGGGATCGCAACCCACGCGGCACCCGCCACAATCGCGAGTGCCAGCGCTGCCAGCATGTGAATGCCCGCGGGCAGGGGAAAGGCGAAGCCGACCCAGGCGGCAGCAAAGCCGCCGAGGAAAAGCTGGCCCTCGATGCCGACGTTGAACATGCCGCCGCGCAGGCCGACGCAAGCAGCGACGCCGCAGATCAGGATCGGTGTCGTCTGCAGCAAGGTTCCGGCAATCTTTGCCTGATCACCGAAGGCGCCGCGCAACAGCGTCATGAAGACACGTACCGGGCTTTCACCGACCATTAGGATGATGATCGCGCCCATGAGCAGCGCCACGGCGACGGCGATGATCTGACCGGACACGGCACGCAAACGATCGTTCATCTTGGAGACTCCGGCATCATGCAGGCTCCGCGGCGAATTCCGGCACGGCCACGCCTGCCATCATCATGCCGATGCGGTCTTCATCGGCATCGTCGCCGGCGACCTCGCCCATGATCCGTCCGTTGAACATCACCAGGATGCGATCGGCAAGGGCGGCAAGTTCGTCGAGTTGCACGGAAATCAGCAGGATTGCGCGGCCGGCAGCGCGCTGGCGCATGATCTCGTCATGAATGGCTTCCTGCGCGCCGATGTCGACGCCGCGCGTCGGCTGATCGATCAGCAGGAAGTCGGCGCCGTTGGTGAACTCGCGCGCCAGCACGACCTTCTGGATATTGCCGCCCGAAAGCCGCTTGACGGCATCGCCCGATCCTTGCGCGCGAATATCGAAATCCTTGATCAACTTGGAAGCGTTTTGGCCGATGGCGTTCCAGTTGAGCACGCCGCCGCGGCTCCATGGCGCACGATGCTGGCGTCCCATCAGCATGTTTGCCGCAATCGATGCATTGCGGTCGACCCCGCGCACCATCCGATCGCCGGGAACATGCGCCAAGCCGGCCTCGCGGATTTCGGCGGGGGAGAAGGTGGCGAGGTTCCGGCCCTTCAGCCGGGCTACGCCATGGCTTGCCGGCCGCAGGCCCGAAAGCACCTCTGCCAGTTCCGTCTGGCCATTGCCGGCAACGCCGGCGATTCCCACCACCTCGCCGGAGCGGATGGTGAAGTTAACGTCGCGCAGCGCCGGCAACCGGCGGTCGTCGCGCGCCCACAGTTGCTCGACTTCGAGGATCACATCGCCGTGCTGCGGTTCGCGCGGACGGCGATCGAAGCTGACCTCGCGGCCGACCATCATGCGCACCAGTTCGTCCTTGCTGAGCTCAACGGTTGGGCGCGTCGCCACCCTCCTGCCGTTGCGCAGCACCGTCACGGTGTCCGAGACCTCCATCACCTCTTCCAAATGGTGCGAGATGAAGATCACCGTCATGCCATCCGCCACGAAGCTGCGCAGCGTCTGGAACAGTTCACGGCTCTCCTGCGGCGTCAGCACCGCGGTCGGCTCGTCGAGAATGATGGTGCGCGCGCCGCGCACCAGCACCTTCAGGATCTCGATGCGTTGCTCTATGCCGACCGAGAGCAGTCCGACGCGCTCGGTCGGATCGACCCGCAGCCCGAAACGCTCCGACAGTTCGCGCGTGCGCGCAATCTGCGCGGCGTGATCGATCAGCCCATGGCGGCGGATCTCCATGCCGAGAAAAACATTGTCGGCGACCGAGAGCGAGGGAACCAGCTTGAAATGCTGATGCACCATGCCGAGACCGGCCTTGATGGCGACGGCGGGGTCGGCGACCACCGTCTCCTCGTCGTTCAGCCGGATCGAGCCCTCGTCGGGTTGCAGGAGACCGAACAGGATGTTCATCAATGTCGTCTTGCCGGCGCCGTTCTCGCCGATGATGGCGTGGATTTCGCCCCGGCGCACGGCAAGGTCGATGCCGTCATTGGCGATGAATGCGCCGAAACGCTTGGTGATGCCCGTCAGCGCGACAGCCATCCCAGCGACATCGGGGCCAGCGACATTGGCGCCGGCCGCATTGTTGCCGGCATTGTGGGGGGTCGAAGACCCCGACGCGTTCGACACCTTGCTTCTCGCAAATTGGACGCTGATCCGTCGCCGCAAGCCGTAGCGGATCAGCGTAGCGCTTTCCTGGGAGGATGCGCGGTTGTTGTCTTACTTCGCCTTGGCGATCTCGATCTTGCCATCGAGAATGGCCTTCTTGATCTCGTCCAGCTTTGCCGTCACATCGGCCGGGATCGTCGGGGCGATATCATCGCAGACCTTGACCTCGACGCCGCCCGAAGCGAGGTCGAAGGTGCGGGTGCCGGCGGCCACCTTACGGCCCTCGACTTCGTCCTTGATCAGCGTGTAGACGGCGATGTCGCCGCGCTTCAGCATGCTTGCGAGCACATTTCCGGGGGCCGTACCGCACATGTCGATGTCGACGCCGATCGAGTATTTGTCGACCGCAGCACTTGCCTGCATCACGCCTTCGCCCGTCGGGCCGGCGACGTTGTAGACGATGTCGGCGCCCTGGCCGTAAAGCGCCTGGGCAAGCTCGCTGCCCTTGGCCGGGTCATCGAAGGTTCCGGCGAAGACGGAGTTCACCTTCACGTCGGGCGCGGCATATTTCGCGCCTTGCTCGTAGCCGCCGAGGAAGTTGCGGATCACGGGGATATCACGGCCGCCGACGAAGCCGATCGCCATGCCGTCGCCGATCTTAGGGAATTCGCTGCCCTTGGCCTCGATCATGCCGGCGAGCGCGCCGGCGACGAAGGATCCCTGCTCCTCCGCGAAATTGGCATAGATCATGTTGGGATTGTCGAGTACGCCGTCGATGAACACGAAGCGCTGGTCGGGATAGGCTTTGCTGACCTTCTGCAGCGAGTCCACCAGTTCCCAGCCCATCACAAAGATCAGGTCGTACTGCTTGGCCTTGGCAAGGTTCTCGAACTGCTCCTCGTAGTCGAGCGCGCGATTGCCGGTGTCGACCAGCTTCAGGTCGATGCCGAATTCGTCCTTGGCCTTGTTGAGGCCGTTGACGATGGAAACACCGAAGCCCTGTGCAAAGTATCCCGAGATGGCGGCCACGGACACTTTGTCCTGTGCCGCGGCAGATCCGAACGACACGGCAAGCATCGTGCCGGCCAGACATAGATTTTTGAGCGCCCTTTTCATGTCATTCCCCTTCAGCTTTTTTCAGCTTTTGAAGCCACGCCTTAACCATCCGCGCTATCGCCGAGACGGCGGCTATTTTCGTTGATGGTCATATGAGTTTATGAGCGGCCCCGCAGGCTGTCAATCGTCCTGCGAGGCAGTTTCGTTGTGCCATTTCTCGCTTCTTGCGTGTCGAAGCTTGACAAATATCGGCTGGGGATAATTGTTGATACTCTAACGAGTTTGTGTGAACGACGGGAAGAAAGAGAGCGGACAATGCCGGCTGTGGTGGTCAGGAAATTTCTGGTTCAGGTCGAGGAGATATTCCACGAGGGCGGCCCACTTGCGGCACGTCCGCCCAAACGCGGCGCGATCGTCGCCGTCATCGCCAACCCCTTTGCCGGGCGCTATGTCCAGGAAATCACCGGCTTCATGGACGATCTGAAGCCGCTCGGTCTCGATATGGCGCGACGCCTGATCGATGCCATCGGCGAGGGCGTCTCGGCGATCGAAGGCTATGGCAAGGGCGCCATCGTCGGTGCTGCCGGCGAGCTCGAACACGGCGCGCTCTGGCACAATCCAGGCGGTTACGCGATGCGCGAGCTGCTCGGAAACGCTAGGGCAATCGTGCCGTCGACCAAGAAGGTCGGCGGCCCCGGAACGCGGATCGACATTCCGATCACGCACATAAACGCTTCTTACGTGCGCAGTCATTTCGACGCGATCGAGGTCGGCGTCACTGACGCGCCGCGCGCAGACGAGATGGCGGTCATCCTGGCGATGACGACAGGCGCGCGCGTTCACGCGCGGGTGGGCGGCCTTGCCGCCGCGGATATCAAAGGCGAGGACGGATTGAGATGAGCGTAGAAATCCGCCGGATCATCACCATCATCGAGGAAACCCTGATCGAGGGCGGCCGTCCCGTCGATCCGCCGACCCGCCGCGCGGCGGCCATTGCCGTGATCCGCAACCCGTACGCAGGCACTTACGTCGAAGACCTGTCAGCGTTGAGCGACATTGGTGAGGAATTGGGCGACATTTTGCCGAAGCGCGCGGTCGCAGCACTTGGCTTTCCCGGCAATAAAGTCGAAAGCTTCGGCAAGGCAGCCGCCGTCGGCGCCGACGGCGAACTCGAGCACGCCGCCGCCATCCTTCACCCCAAGCTCGGCGCCCCGTTCCGCGATGTGCTTGGCAAGGGTGCGGCGCTCATTCCCTCGTCGAAGAAGCGTGGCGGCCTCGGCGTGCCGCTGGACATCCCGCTCGGCCACAAGGATGCGGCGCGGGTGCGCAGCCATTTCGATGGCATGGAGGTCCGAGTTCCTGACGCACCGCGCGCCGACGAGATCGTCATCGCCATCGCCGTGACCGATTCCGGCCGGCCCCATCCACGCGTTGGCGGGCTGACCAAGGACAAGATCGTCGGCAAGGATGGCGTCAGCTAAACGTCGCTATCCCTGAATGACTTCAGGCACCCGCATTGCCGGCGGGGTGTTGCGGCTTCGACGGGTCTGCACCAGGCCGTCGATGACGACCATTCCGATCCCCGGAAGGTTGCCCTGCGCCACGCTGTCGAGCAGCCCGTCGCCGGCGCCGCCGATCGCCTGGTCCATGAAGATCAGGTCGGCGGCGCGGCCGACTTCGATCATGCCACGATCATGCAGCTTGCGCACGCGCGCCGTGTTGCCGCTGGCAAAGCAGAATGCCACTTCCGGCGCGACACCGCCCAGCGAAGCCAGCATGGTGAGGATCCGCAGTATGCCGAGCGGCTGCACGCCGGACCCGGCCGGGCTGTCGGTGCCAAGCACGATGCGCGAAAGTTCGCCGCGCTGCCTAGCAAGATCGAGCACGAACAGTCCGGTGCGCAGATTGCCGTTATGGACGATCTCGAGCGCCCGCGAGCCCTTCTCGCAGATCTGCCGGATTTCCGCTTCGGGCAGTGCCGTCGGCCCGCCATTGACATGGGCGACAATGTCGGCGTCGACCTCCAGCACGACATCCGCACCGATGCGGCCGGAGCCGGGCAGGGACGGGCCACCGGTGTGGGTCATTGAGGTCATGCCGTATTCGCGCGCCCAGGCGACCATCTGCCGTCCGGTCGGCCCGTCCTTGACGCCGCCTAGGCCGACCTCGCCGACAAGCGTGACGCCGGCTTCGGCGAGGTAGCGGAAGTCCTCCTCGACCAGGCCGGGCTCCAGAATCGGCGCACCGGCCAGTATCTTCATCCCACTCGGGCGGAAGTTGGAAAAGGTCCGCTGCGCCGCGATGGCAAGCGCCTTCAATCCGACCAGGTCGCGCGGACGGCCCGGCGTGTGGACCTCCCCCGCCGAGACGATGGTGGTGACCCCGCCATGCACGGTCGAATCCATCCAGCCGATCTGGTTCTGCCGCGGCGTCCAGTCGCCGGCTACCGGATGGACGTGATTGTCGATGAGGCCCGGCGCGACCGCGCAGCCCATTGCATCGATCACGGTGCCGGCAGCACTGGTATCAAGGGCGCCGGCTTTGCCGATGGCGGTGATCTTGCCGTCGACCGCGACGATCGTGTCGGCGTCGAGGATCGGTTGGGCGAGATCGCCGGAAAGCATCAGGCCGATGTTGCGCACGACAAGCGTGTTGGGTTTCGGGTCGGGCGACATCGGCACCTCGTTTGCTATTTCCATGAATTTTGGAACGCGAGTTACTTCCCGCTATCGCCATTCGATGGGTCGTCGTCATTGATGCGATTGAGCAGGCGAAGCAGCGTCGCCTGTTCCGTGGGCGAAAGCGGCGACAGAAATCTCCGCCCGACCTCGACGCTGCGTTCGAGCCGGTCGAGCGTGTATCTGGTTCCCTTGTCGGTCAGCGCGATCATCGACAGGCGTTGGTCGGTATCGGACGCGCTGCGGGTGATCAGCCCGTTCTTGAGAAGTTTGCGAACGACGATGCTGATGGTCGACGGGTCCATCGCGGTCAGCCGTCCCAGATGATTCTGCGAGACCTCGCCTTGCTTGAGAATGGTGGCGAGGGCGGCGAATTGCGTTGGCGAAAGATCTTCGCCGGCCATGACCTGTTGGAAGCGCAGCGTCGCGCGCTGATGTGCCCGGCGGATCACGTGCGCCGGATGGCGGTCCAGTTCGTAGCCGGTCTTGGCGTATCGCTGCAGCACCTGTTCGCGGCTCAGCGGCTTGGCACTGTCGCCCGGCCCTTTGGGTGCCGCACTTTCGGGTTGCGATTCGATATCAGTCGTCACGCCGGGCTCCTCTTGCCGCTGTCTCGGATGCCGCAGGCTCGAAAAAGCTCAAGCCGCGACTTCAGCCGGTTGAAGCGACGTTCCGTCGCGAAGGGCCGCGACGACGCTTGCCGAATCGCTGACCACGCCGAAATGCGTCGCTATGTCGTAGAGCGAGCTTTCCTGCTCGCGTGGTCCCGTCGCCGCGCAGCAATCGCTTGGCACTACCACTTCATAACCCTGAAAAAAGGCGTCATGGACGGTCGAGCGCACGCAGATATTTGTGACCACGCCGAAGATGACCAGTTGATCGACCTGCATGTCTTTGAGCGTCAGGTCGAGGTCGGTTTGAAAAAACGCCGAGTAGCGCCGCTTTATCAGATGGATTTCATCGTCGCGGGCGCCAAGGTCCTCGATGATCTCCGGTCCCCAGCTACCCTCGAGACAATGCGGCGTGCGCTTCACCCATTCGCGCTCGCGGCGCATGCCGGCCCTATGGGTGTCGTGCACCCAGATAACCGGCACACCGTCGGCGCGCGCCGCTTCGATGATGGCCAATTGCGGCGCAACCAGCGTCTCATATCCCGGCAGCACCATCGCCCCGCCGGGCTTGCAAAATTCATTGACCATGTCGATGACGATAACCGCCGCGCGTTGCGGATCGAGGCGCATCGCGTCATCGTGCCGATGTGAGGAAAAACTGTCCACGGGCATGGCGAGCTCCTTTGGTCGATCGTTGATGCTCATACAAAAAACCGTCGCGGATGCCAAGTCAATCCCGTTCGGAGCAAAGCCTTGTCGCCTGGTGTGCGCGGGACGCGCCGGCAAAGGTCCGCGCCGTTCTCCGATGCGGAATGGCATTGACAAGGTTCGGCAATCGGGTGTTCGATTTGTATGACCATCAATGGTATTCAATTGGCTGAATTCGCGGCGTCGAGGGCTGAGACATGAAGACGATCGTCACCGGATCCAGCGGTCTGCTTGGCCGCCATGTCGCCGCGGCGCTGGTCGCGGCCGGTCATGATGTGCTGGGCATTGATGCCGTCGCGCCGGGAGACGTGGCATGGCGGCATGCAACCGCGGATCTGACGGATCTTGGCTCGACGCTGCAGCTGGTGCGCGATTGCGACGCTGTGGTTCATGTCGCGGCCATTCCGCGCCCGACCGGGCGGGCCGGCGGCGAAGTGTTCAAGACCAATGTCGCGACCGCCTACAATGTCGTCGAGGCGGCGGCCATGGCTGGCGCCGCGCGCTTCGTCTATGCCTCGTCCTTCAGCGTTTTCGGTTATCCGTTTTTCGAGAAGACGGTGCGCCCGCCCTATCTGCCGGTCGATATGAACCACCCAGTCGGCGCGCAGGATCCATACGGCCTGTCGAAATGGCTCGGTGAGGAAATCGTCGGCGCGGCGGTGCGCCGCGGCGCTTTCTCGGCTGTCAGCATTCGGATGCCATGGATCCAGACCCCGGCCAGCTTTTTCGCGGGCGTCGGCCCGCGCCGTGCCACTGCCGACAGCGCCCGTGACCTGTGGGCCTATCTCGATGCGCGCGACGCGGGGCAGGGCTTCCTGCAGGCGTTGGAATGGAAAGGCGACGGCCATCTCCGCGTCCTGCTCAGCGCCGCCGACACGTTCATGGAAGAGGAAACCGAGCCGCTCGTGCGCCGTGTCTACCCGGATGTCCCGCTATCGCGGCCGATCGCCGGCCATGGTGCCGTGCTCGACACAGTCCATGCGCGCGAAACCATCAGCTTTGAGCCGAGCCATTCGTGGCGCTCTTACCCGAAGCCGGAGCTTGGAAAATGAAGCGATTCGACGAAAGATGCGTCCTTGTCACCGGTGGCGCCGGCGCGATCGGCAGTGCGGCGGTCCGGCGCTTCCTCGAAGAAGGCGCACGCGTCGCCATTGTCGACCGCAACGGCGCGGCGGCGCAGACACTGGCCCAATCCCTGGGCGAGCGCGCGATCGCCATCGAAGCCGACGTCACCGATGAAGCAGACGTGCGGCGCGCCGTTGAAACGACCGTGGAAACATTCGGCGAGCTGAATGCGGTGTTCAACAATGCCGGGATTTCCGGCGTCGTCGCTCCGGTTCACGAACTGCCTGTTGACGACTGGGATACCATCATTCGTATCAACCTGCGCGGCATGTTTCTCGTCCTGCAGGCGTCGCTTCGGGCGATGATCGAGGCCGGTAATGGCGGCTCGATCGTCAATATGGGCTCGTCCATGGCCGGCTGGGATGTGCTCGCCGGCGGCGCCGGCTATGTCGCCTCCAAGCATGGTGTGGTCGGACTGACGCGGGTCGCCGCGATCGATGCTGCGCCATACGGCATACGGGTCAATGCCATCTGCCCCGGCGTGATCGAGACAACGCTCGGCGTTCCCACAACCGGCGACAGCGATTTCGAAAGCGGTGTCCGGCATTTCGCCGACCGAATCCCGCTGCGCCGCATCGGCCAGCCCGACGATGTCGCGGCCGCCGTGGCCTTCCTGGCCTCCGACGAGGCCAGGCATGTCACCGGCGTGGATTGGCTGATCGACGGCGGCCAGACCTTGCAGAGCTGGGCCAACGCGCCGGCCGGCGGCGTATTTCCGAAATTTCGCTAAAGCAATTCCAGGAAAAGTGCGTAGCGGTTTTCCGTCCGGAATTGCGTAAAAACAAACACTTAGAGCCTTTTTGGCGGCATTGCCTGGATGATCTGGACGGCGAGATCGAGGTCGGCAAGCCCGCCCGAAAGCGGCGTGCGCGGTTTTGCGCCGGCCAGGATGCAGTCGGCGAAATGCAGCCATTCGCGGCGGAAGGCGGTGTCGGGAATGCCCGGTATCACGCGTTCGGATGCCGTCTCGCCAGCCGCTTCGCGCACCCGCACGATGGCCGAGGCGTTGCGGAAATAGGGGTTCTGGAAATCTATCCGCACCTCCTCGCGCTCGCCATGGACATGGATCCACTCGTCCCACCACTCATACTGGGCGAGCGCCACGTCAAGGAGGCAGGGGACGCCGTCATAGTCGAGCACCGCGAGAAGCTGGTTCGGGCCGGTCTGTCGCGCATGAACGACGCCGCTTGGGGCGCCGAAAGCGCCGCGCATGACGGCGAGATCGTGGCTGCCCAGGCCCAGCAACAGGTGATAGAGATCGCGATAGCCGGCATGGTCTGGGCCGAGTGCTGCCTCGATCCGCTTTGCAACGGCATTGCGTCCGGCCGCGAGCAGATCGGCCGATACGTCGGCGATGCGGGTCTGCGTATAGAGCTTGCCGTAGCGATCGAAGCGACCGGCGAAATCATGGACATGAATGGATTTCGGCCTGCCGATCGCGGCAATGCGCTCGAGGCCGATCTCATATCCCGGATCATAGAATTTCATGTAGCCGACAAGCGCGACGAGGCCGCTCCGTTCGGCCTGCTCGACCAGCGGACGCGCCTCCTGCGGTGTAAAGGCAAGCGGCTTCTCGACGATCAGATGCTTGCCGGCGCGGATGGCGTCAGCGACCATCCCGCCATGATCGTAGGTGCAGATCACCACGGCGTCGATATTTGGATCGGCAAGCAGCGCGCGATGGTCGCTATACCGTGCCGCGACGCTGTAATGCTCCCCGATTTTGTCGACAGTGCCGGGTGAGATGTCGCAGAGCGCGGCGATCCGAAACGCCGGCAATTCCTGGAGATAGGGCAAGTGCATCAGCTGGGCGATCTCGCCGCAACCGATAACGCCGACGCCGATAACGCGATCCTGCATGTCAACCCTTGACGGCGCCGGCCGTCAGGCCGGCGATGAACTGCCGTTGCATGGCGATGAAAACGATGATCACCGGCAGTGTCGTGATCGTCAACGCGGCGAAATACAGCGTCCAGAGCGAGTCGTATTGCTGGAAGAAGCTGACGAGCCCGAGCGGAATGGTCTGTACGGACGGGTCGCGCAGGAGCAGGAAGGCGAGGAAGAAATCGTTCCAGATCTCGATGAAGCCGAAGATCAGGATCAGCGCCACGCCCGGCCGGATCAGCGGCAGCATGATGTGGATCAGGATCGCCAGCCGGCTTGCGCCATCGACGCGCGCGGCGTCCTCCAGGTCGGCGGGCAGCGTGACGAAGAAGCTGCGCAGGATGAAGACCGAAAGCGGCAGCGAGGTCGCCGCGTAGACGAAGGCGATGCCGAGCCGGTTGTTGATCAGGCCGAGATCGCGCGCCACCATGAACAGCGGAATGGCCATGACCTGCGGCGGCACCAGCATGGCTGCCACCGCCACCGCGAGCACAAGGCCGCGCCCGGGAAAACGAAGGCGCGCGACCGCGTAGGCGCACGGCGTTGCCACGGCCACCAGGATGATCAATGCCGAACCGGTGACGAAGACGCTGCTGACGATGCGCGATCCCATGCCGGCGATCCGCCAGGCATCGACATAGTTCTGGAACACAAGGCTCGAGGGCGGCCCCCAGATGTTGCTCAGCATTTCCTGCTTGGTCTTGAGCGAGCCGAACAGCACCCAAAGCAGCGGATAGAGCGTCTCCAGCAGCACTAGGACGAGCGCGGCATAGATGCCGGCAAGTTCGAGAATGCCGCGCGCGCCGAGGCGATGAACGCTGAAGCGATGGGCGGCGCTGCCATCCCGGGAAAGCGGAGGGTTGGCTGCGGCGCTCATCAGACCTCAAGCCTTTGCCGCCGCATCAGGGCGAGCAGCGCGACACTGGCCAGTCCGACGATCAGAAAAAGTACGTAGCCGATGGCCGCTGCATAGCTCATCGCGCCGTCCTGGAAGGCCTTGCTCATCATGTAGGTGAGCACGACTTCGGTGGCGTGGTTCGGCCCACCCTTGGTCAGGACATAGACGATGTCGAAGTTGCGCACAAAGGCGCCGGACAGGCCGAGAATGGTGTTGATGAAGACGATCGGCATCATCATCGGCAGGGTGATATGCCAGAAGCGCTGGACCGGTCCGGCACCGTCCATCGTCGCCGATTCATAGAGTTCCGCCGGGATCGTCTGCAGCCCAGCGAGATAGATCACGGCGTGGAAGCCCAGCCATTTCCAGACGTCGACGACGATGATCGAATAGAGTGCGATATCGGCGTCACCAAGCCATGATCGTTTCAGCCCACCGAGGCCGAACAGATCGAGCGCGCCATTGAGCAGCCCGAAGACCGGATTGTAGATCCAGGACCAGAGCAGTCCGACGGCGACGAAGGACATGGTCACCGGGATGAAGGCGGCGGCGCGAAAGAAGGTGCGGCCGACGAGCGCCCGGTTGAGAAGCAGCGCCAGCCCGAGACCCAGCACGTTTTTCAAGACGACAACGGCAAGGACGAAGATCAAATTGTTGCGCAGCGCGGCGAGGAAGATGCGATCATGTGCGAGGCGCTGATAATTGGAGAAGCCCGCCCAGCTTGGGTCGGAAAACCCATCCCAATTGTGCAGGCTGAGCCAGAAACCGTTGACGAACGGCCAGAGGTAGAACAGACAAAAAAGGATCGCGGCCGGCAGGATCATGACGAAGGCGACCGCGCCGTCGCCTGAAACGAAGCGTCCGAAACGACTCGCGGAAGGAGCCGCCCCCTGCGGTCGCGTGCTCATGCGGCCTTCGCAGTTTTCGGCATCAGCACCAGCCCGAGCGTGTCGCTGATATAGGCGATGCTCTCCAGCGTGCTCTGCTCGGCCGTCTTCTTCGATGCGTCCAATTCTATGATGGCGAGGCCGTCATAATTTGCGTCGATCAGGACGTCGACGATGCCGGCAAGATCGACGACACCCGCGCCAAGCTCGCAAAAGGCGCCGTATCGGTCGTAGCCTTTCAGCGCAGGATCGACCCTGGTGTCCTTGAAATGCATGTAACGCACGGCCGAGATGTAGGTTCTGACCGCATCGACCGGATCGGAATTTGTATGGGCAAGATGCGCTGGATCGATACACAGGCCGGCAAAGTCCATGTCCAGCTCATCCATCATCCGGTCGAGCTGGTCGCGGCGCTCGATGAAGGTGTCGAGATGCGGATGGTAGACCGTCTCGATGCCGAGATCCTTGGTCCGTCTGCCGATATCTTCGAGCGCACGGCAAAAGGCGCGGTAGTCGTCGGCGGTGTGAGGCCCGGCAATGGCTTCCGACGGGCCGCCGCCCAGAACCAGCACCGGTGAGCCGAAGCCCTTCAGCATCCTGGTCAGCGCGACAAGCACATCGCGCTCATAAGGCCAGGCGACAGGGTTGGTGAAGATCGCATTCACGTAGAAAGAGGAGAGCTTGATGCCATACTCGCTCTGGCCTTCCGACAGCAGCGCGTAGCGCCGCAAAATGTCGGTATCGGTCGTCACGCCCATCGGCGCCTGGTTGCCGAGCTGCATATATTTGCGGGCGTACTGGTCCGAGAGGCTGGTGAAGGCGAGGATCTCGAACCAGCCGAAACCCTGATCGGCCAGGAATTTGATGGCCGGCCTGAGCGGTAGTCCGGTGAGGTCCCAGCTGTTCAGATGATAGCCGATCGAGAAGCGCTGCCGCTCGGCGCGATTTGTCGTCATGTCTCTGTCTCCGGTAAGAGAGGCAGCCCGAGACGGGCGGCCCCGTTTTCTTGCCCTGGCGCATCAGCTCGGCTGGATGCGCTCGCCTGCATGCGAGCTCACTTGGGCGGCCAGTTGCCCTGCGCCTTGAGGTCGTCGAAGGTGGTCTGGATCGAGGCCGCCGCCTCCTCGGGCGTCGTCGTGCCGCCAACGATGCCGGCGATCGCCGAAGCGGTGGCTGTCGCGACTTCCGACGGCCAGATCCAGTCGAGGAACTTGATGGTGCTCGGGAAGGCTTCCTTGCGCAGCTCGACCGCATAGGCGTCGTCGACCTGCGGCACGCCCTTGATCGAGGCTGCGATCGGCTGCTCCGGCGCAAGGTAGAGCGTCGCAACCTCAGGCTGGGTCAGATATTCGATGAACTTGATCGCCGCATCGAGCTTCTCGGGCGGGATCGACGAGGCGACGCAGATCCCGTTGTCGGCGCCGCCGCCATGGCCTGGCGCGCCCGGCGTTCCATCCATTTTCGGAAAGGCAAAGACGCCCCATTTGAAGTCCTTGACGCTCGACTGGAGCGACGGGATTTCCCAGGTGCCGCCATAATACATGGCGCTCTTGCCGGCGGCGAAAGCTGCGCGCATTCCGTCCTGGTCGACGGAGAGCGAGTCCTTGGAAAGGATGCCGTCGTCGACCCACTGCTTGATCAGCTTGAAGCCTTCGACGTCAGGCGCATCGGTGAACTTTGCCGTGCCCTCGAGATTCTTCTGCGTCTTGCCGACCGGGTCTCCCGATGCCTGCGAAAAAGTTTCGAAGAACCACATCGGCCACATCACGGTGTTCGAGCCCTGATGCAGGAGAGGGATGACGCCCGCGTCCGTGAACTTCGGCACGGCCGCCTTCAGGTCGCCATAGGTCGGCGGGACCGGGATATCGAGCTTCTGAAAGAGGTCGACATTGTAGAAGATCGTCGATGTCGACAGCGTCGAGATCGGGACACCATAGACCTGGCCGCTGACCGTGAAGGCGCCAAGCGCGGCGGCGTCGATCCTGTCTTGGAACGGCTTGATCTTGTCGGTGATCGGCATGACCAGCTTGCGCCTGACATAGGCGCCATTGGTGTAGAAGGCCGGGCAGGCGATCAGGTCCATTTCCTGGCTCGCCAGCTTGGCGGTCATCAGGCGCTGGATGGAATCGGTCTGCGGCCCCTGGGCATCCCACTCGACCTTCGAGACGTCGGGGTTGGCCTTGAGGAAGCCGTCAATGACCTGCTGCTGGATCTTCTTCTGCTCGTCCGGCGTCTGACGCGGAGCGAGCTGGTCGAGGGCCGAACCGCCGAAGACCTTGAGCGTGATCCCCTCGGCATGGCCGATGCCGGGCGTCGTGATCAGGCTCAGGCTGAGCAGTGCGGTAGCAAGGATGGCGGGATGTTGTTTCGAACGATGGGTCACTCTCTGCTGAATGGGCATCTGGCTCTCCTTTACGCCAATGCCGAGGGGCAACCTCGGGACCAAAGATCGTTGATGGTCATATGATCTTGGTCGCCTGTTGCAAATTTTGTCAATCGGTAGGCATGCCTATTATTTCACCAATTTCATGGGCCCAGAGAGTTGGCGGGCGAGCGCGGCGTCGTCTGATGCGCCGCGCTTCCCCCGTTCCCGCACCTCCGCTCGGCGCCAACAAGACGATAACGGCGCCGGTCAGGTTCGGCGCACGGTGAACGTGCTCTCGCAGGAGGCGAATACGGGAAGCGTGTTTGAGCGTTTGGCGGCATCGGCCGGAAGCGCCGCGGCTCCAGGGTTCCGTCGCGCCCTGGAGCATCCTTTCGGACGTTATTTGCCTGCCGGCCGCCAAACGCAGCGCTGACTTTCTTCCATTGGCGTCGAGATTGGATCGAGCATTGCTTTGATCGCAACGACCTGCGTGTCACCGTAGAGGCCTGATCCAAGCCTGAGGCAGAAGGAGGTTGACCATGGCCAGGATTGTACCCGTGCTCGATCTCAGCCGTCTCGGACAGGGCGCGTCGGAGCGTCGGACCTTTCTGTTCGACCTACGCACGGCGGCCCGTGACGTCGGCTTCTTCTATCTCAGCGGCCACGGGATTTCGGCTGCGGAGATTGACGAGGTGCTCGACGCCTCGCGTCGGTTCTTTGCCTTGCCCGAAGCCGACAAGCTGGCCATCGAAATGGTCAAGTCACCGCAATTCCGCGGCTATACGCGCACCGGTGGCGAACTGACCAAGGGCAAGGCCGATTGGCGTGAACAGCTCGACATCGGCGTCGAGCGCCGACCCGTGCCACAGGGACCGGGCATTCCTGCCTGGACGCGGCTGCAAGGGCCGAACCAATGGCCTTCGGCCCTGCCGGAACTCGAGCCGGCGCTGCTGGCATGGCAGACCAGGGCGACGGCGGTGGCGATCCGCCTGCTGAAGGCTTTCGCGCTGTCGCTCGACCAGGCCGAGGATGCTTTCGATCCGATCTATAGCGGTGAGCCCAACCATCGCATGAAGATCGTGCGCTATCCCGGACGCGACGCAACCGGCGGCGACCAGGGCGTCGGCGCGCACAAGGACGGCGGTTTCCTGACGCTCCTGCTTCAGGACGAAAATAAGGGGCTGCAGGTCGAATATGACGAAAGCTGGGTGAATGTGGATCCCATCCCCGGAACGCTGGTGGTCAACATCGGCGAGCTCCTCGAATTGGCGTCGAACGGTTACCTCAGGGCGACTGTGCATCGTGTCGTCACGCCACCGGCCGGTGTCGAGCGGATTTCCGTTCCTTTCTTCTTCAGCGCCCGGCTCGATGCGACGATCCCGTTGCTCACCCTGCCTGAAGAACTGGCTGCCGAAGCGCGCGGACCCGCGAGCGATCCGGAAAATCCGCTGTTTCGCGACGTCGGAACCAACGTGCTGAAAAGTCGCCTGCGCTCGCATCCTGACGTGGCGCGCCGGCACTATGCCGATCTTCTCGAAACGAGGGCGTCACCTGTCTGAAGGCGTCGGAGCAAATAGAACAGAAATTTTCGTCATCGCCGGCGGCTTTGGAATTTTATTCGTCGCCAACGCGCCCAAACAAGCTCAAACAGGTAAGACCGTTCGACGGTTTCCTCCCATTCCGCTGAACGGTGTTCCCCTCTGAAGGTTGTAACCTTCTTTTGGCCGGGCCGCATTCGAGCCCGGCCATTTTTTCGTGCGATTTCGGCAAATCAGCTGTGATCCCCGAACCGTGAATCTGGGAACGGGACTGCCGGCTTTGCCGTAAGCGATCCATATGCGCCTGCCTTCCACACTGCGTCGCGTAGGAGGCCGCAGATGCACAAAAGCGCGCGATCGAAAAAACCGGGTGACGCCAGCCCTAGGGTTTCGCGAGACAGCACAACATATCGTTTTCAGCGCGTGAGCCGTGCGAGATAGGGTTCGACCAAGGCGCGTATTTCGGCGGCGGGCGCCGCTTCTCCGGCAGCATCCAGCGCCCGTTTGTAGCGTGCATAGTCGTCGACTGCGGCTTCGAAATCACGGCGCGCCAGCCGCTCCTTGATCAGCGCCTTGCAGACGGGTCCGGCATCGGGATAAAGCTCCAACGTCCTCAGATAAATCGAGCGCGCTTCGTGAGCGTTGCCGGTCGTCTCGAGCCGCAGGCCGATCCGCAATCCGAGATCGATCAGATCGCGACGCACTTTTTCAGCGGCAGCGAGCGACCAGAAGCTGGCGCGCTCGTGCAGAAACAGCGGACCTGGAAATGCGAGGAAGAGCGCTTCAGCTTCCGGGAGCGCCTCGCCATTGGCGATCGCGACTGCCTTGAGCCGTGCATCCCAGTCGGCGAGGTCGACCCAGACCTTGTCCGACGCGAGGCGAAGCTTGCCTTCGCGCTGGACGATGAGATCGGTCCGCCCGAGCAGCTTGCGCAGCCGATGCAGCGCTTGCTCGCAGGCCGCCCGCGCCTGGTCCCCGTCGAGGTCGGGCCACAGCCAGTCCTGAAGGGTCTCCAGCGAGCAGGTGTTGTCTTTCGAGATCGCCAGCACCCGCAGGATGTCGAGGGCCTTCGTCGGCGGCTTGGCGCCGAGAGGAAGAGGGTTTCCATCGAGTTCGAGCCGGAAGCCTCCGAGAACGTGGACCTTGAGCGGCCACGGCCAGGCCGCGGGCCGCCGCTGCGGCACGTCCAACCGGCGTTCCCCAATCAGCGACCGGCAAAGCTTGGGCTCGATGCCGCGCTCAAGCGCATCGCCAAGCAGTTCGGCGAGCAAGTCCGGAACGTTGAGGAGCACCATTGGCCAGCTGATGTCGCGGAGCGCCTCCAGGAAGATCTTCAGCCGGTCGCCATAGTGCGAATGTCCGCCCCACAGGGTCTCCAGCGCCTCCGCCGCGAGAATGCATATCTCGGTTCGCTTGCGGGCGCCGCCGTCCAGCCGCGGCAGCAGGTCGCTGAGCAGCGCGGCGGCTTCGCGAGGTTTCCTGTCGGCCAGCAGCACCTGGAACTTCGTGATGTAGTGCGGCCAGCGCTCAACCATCGGCTCGTTGGCGGCCTCGATGGCCTCCATGAAGCGCTCGCAATCCCGGTAGGCGGCCGCGAAATCGCCTTGCCTGGCATGCAGCGCGGCGTGGCAGTCGGCGACGACGGCGACTTGCGTGGTGAAGCGGCTGTCGGCGATCTCGGCCAGGCGCTCGACCACCTGGTGGAACTCCGCAAAATCGTTGCGGACCTTCATCTGCATCTGGAGATGGTAGAGCCCGCCGAACTCCACGCTCTTGAGCGACTCGCGCTCGCCAATGGCGATCGCCTCCCGCAACGCCGCTTCGGACGAAGGATAGGGAAAATTTCTTCTTTTGTAGGGGAAGTAACGACCACTCTCCGCACCGAAGGCGACCAGCCACATGCCAAGGATCCAGGGCAGCACGTCCTTCTGGCCTAAATCGTCGATAACGCTGTCGACGGCCTTCGCGAACAGATCGGCCCGCATGGTCGACGCCGAAAGATCGATCAGCGTTTCGCTCGCAAGCAACCGAAATCCGCTCGGATCCTGGCCGGAGTTCTTGGTCAGTCGCTCCAGCAGTTCGGCTTCCAGTGCTTGTCCGGCCGGGCTGCCGCGGTAGTAGTCGTCGCCGAAGTTTAGCGCCCGCATCATGCCAATGCGCACCAGCATCGCTTCCTCGCGAGGCAGTTCCGGAAGGCCGCGCTCGATCAGCTCGAATGCCCGGCGGGTCCACATGGAAAGGCCTTCGTAGGTGCGCCAACTGGCGGTCTTGACCAAGACGGCGCGCGACACGGTGAGACACAGGCCGCGCTGATCGTCCGCCTCGCCAAAAGCCTGCCATGCCTTCGCCAGCCAGCGCTCCGCGGCGACGTCGTCCGGCACGTGGGCAACGCCCAGCCAATAAAAATGCCAGCCGCTCATCAGCGCTTCCGGCAATCGGCCGCACCAGTCGATGAAAGTCGCCCGGCCGCCTTGCGCCAGCACATCCTCCGCGCGGCTCAGTATGAGTTTGCTGGCAAGCCCCCAGTCCTCCGCCTGCAAGGCAAGCGGGATGGCTTCATCCAGACGGCCTGCCTCGACGAGGATCGTCGCCGCTTTTCGTTTCAGCAATCTCTGCTCTTCTCGTGGCACGCGCTCAGCGAAACTTCGGTCGAGGAAATCCCGCAACAGATCATGCAGGTAGAAGACGTCGCGGCTGCTTTCCGTACGCGTGACCAGCAATTGCCGCTTGTAGAGCCTGTCGAGCAGTTTTCCCGCCTCGCCAGATCCTATCATCTCGTCGGCCAGTTCGGCGCTGATTTCAGGCAGCAAGTTGAGCTTCAGCAGCATATCCTGGTCGGTGGCGGGGAGGGAAAGGAAGAAATGACGGCCAAGAAGATCCAACAGCGCGTTCTGCCCGCCGCTCGTGTCATCAGGTCCGACCGTCGAGCCGTGGTCCGCGAGCAGAACCAGTCCGATCGCCCAGCCGCGCGCGGCTTCGACATCGACTGAGGCGTTCTTCGAACGCAGTTGGACGAGATCGCGCGCTTCCGCGGTCGAGAATTCGAGCGCCGACCTGTCGACGACGGCCATCTGGCCTCTGAGGACTAGGTCGCTAAGTTCTTCCCGTGGCAGCGTTCGCGAGGCGCAAATGCACCGAACCGTGTCCGGAAGCTCACGGAACATCACCGAAAGCACGCCACGAAACTCTGGCGTGTCGGCATCGTGCAGATCGTCGAGAACCAGAATGGTATCGGGTTTCAGCCGCGCGAAATAGGCCCTGAAGAAGCGCCTGGCGAACTCGTTCGGCTGCTCGGCATATTCGACGCCGAACACCGGCATGTCGCCAACCGCAGGTGGGGCGAGTGACTGCGTCAGATACTGAAAAAAGCGCGCAATGTCCTGATCGCCCTCGTCGACGCGGAACCACACATGCGGCGCCTCGACGCTTTCGAGATAGTCGATGACCGCGGTCGTCTTGCCGTAGCCGGCCGGCGCCGCCACCCAGCATATGGTCGACCGCGATTTCCGATCGATCGCTTCGAGAACGCGGTTCCGCCTCAATATCCTGGCACTGCGCGGCGCCGCCAGCTTGGCGATCCGGCCTGTGCCCGAGAGCGGGCGCCTCGCATCGGCTTCGATGGCGTCTAGAGGGGTCATGAGGGCTCGCGCTCGACCAATCATCGAGCGCCGGTCGTGCCGCCGTGACCGTCCCGCCGCCCAGATTGACCCTAGGGTAGCGCAATCATGCAACAATTCGTAGTGGCTTCGCAGATGAAGCGGCGATGGCCGATTCCAGCCGTCGACTGGATGCCTGCGCGATCGCGAAATCAGGACGCGGATGAGACCGAATTGTGTGAGGCAGCGCCGGCGGGTGACCGATGGATCCCGCACTCTATCTTCGACAGGCCGCTCCAGCGGCCCGCGCGCGGATTGTCCGCGCTGCCGCACTTGACCGTGCAGGGCGCGCAGCCGATCGAGAGGTAGCCCTTTCGAGGAGCGGATGCTGGGGAAGATGATAACGGTCGAGATAGTCCTCAATCTGCTGGCGGGTGAAGCGGGCAAGCGGGTCGATCTTCAGGCGCCCGTCAGTTTCCTCCAGTGTCGAAACATCCGCGCGAAGCCCGCCATGATATCGCTTGCGACCGGAAATCCAGGCTTTGAAACCGGTCAGCGCATTTTCGAGCGGCAGAACCTTGCGGATGTGGCAGCACCGGTCCGGATCGCGGCGGTGCAGCGCTCCAGTGCCGTCGAGCATCCGCATGACGTCGGCCTGAGGCTTGACGACGCGCAGATCGGTGAGACCGAGCAGAGCCGTCAGCTGCGCGCGATAGGCGATCGTCTCTGCGAACAGCTTTCCGGTGTCGAGCGTGATGATGGGGAGCGAACGGTCGATCGCGGCTGCCATATGCAGCAGCACTGCGGATTCTGCGCCGAACGAGGACACGAGCGCTATGTTTCCACAAAACAGATCGGTGACGAGCGGCGCCAGCAGGTCGGGCCCGTCGAGATGGTTCAGCTCTGCGACGACAGCTTCATACATCGCGGTTCGGCCGGTCAAAGACGGTGGTGGCGTGACAAGGCCGCATCATAGCTTCGCCACGAAATCGAGGATCGCCTGGCGGTCGGTCTCGTCCAGGTCGAAGAAACGGTCGCGCACGATCTGCGCCGTGCCGCCATGGGCGAAGACGGCATCGCGCAGCGTGGTCGCGCGGCCGTCGTGCAGGTAGCGTTGGCGCAGGCGGATGCCGACGAGCGGCGTGGTCCGCCATTCGGCGCCGATGGCATCGCCCTGGACGATCTTGTCGTCGAGTGCCGGCCCCATGTCGTGCAGCAAAAGGTCGGAATAAAGCCGGACTTCGCCGTTGACACCTTCCAGCGCTGGCACATGGCATTTGGCGCAACCGACCGAGGCGAAAAGCCGTCCGCCATGGCTGCCGAGCATCGCGCTGTGGCTCGATGAAGGCGATGCGGTCCGGAAGGTCGACGAGAATGGGAGCAATGCGCCATAGGCCAGCGCCGCCGACAGTACCAACCCGACGAGGCCCACGCCGACCAGGCGCCAGGCGCCGCCGGCCTCTCCGAGTCGGCTGACCCGGGTGGTGATGCCGAGCGCGATCATCACCATGAGGAACAGGAACTGGTCGACATCGAGGATGACGCGGCGCAGTTGCGGATTGAGGGTGATCTCCGAATTGAGCATCACCACGCCGATGAACGCGACGATGAACCACGGGAACGGGATCGGCGCTGCCTCTTGCGCCTTGTTGCGGCTGCGAAAGACCAGGCTGGCGGCGAGCAGAAGCGGGACGAGCATCAGCACCTTGCTGAGCTTGACCAGCGTGGCGGTGTTCAGCGCGCCATCGGAAATGGCGAAGGAGGCGCCGTAGACCTGCGCCAGCTCGAAAATGCTCGCCCCGACGAACACGCCATAGAGGCGGTCGTCGAGATGCGGCAGCCATCCGCTCAGGAACATGACCGGATAGGCGAGCAACGCCACGGTGCCGCTCAGCGTGATCAGGGCGATGGCGATGCCGGCACTCTGGTCGCGCGCACGCACCAGCGCGGCCATGGAGAGGATCGCCGCGGCGCCGCAGACGGCGCTGCCGACCGCGACAAGCAGCGCGATCTCGGCGTCGAGCCTGAACAGCTTGCGCGCGATGGCGTAGAGCAGCGTCAGCACGAGGATCAGCTCGATGGCCGCCACCCCGAGCGGCATGAACCCCAGATCCAGGAACAGCCGCGTCGTGATACGGAAGCCGACCAGCACCACGGCGAGCCGCAGCAAATAGCGCTTGGTGAAGTCGAGCCCCGGCCGCAAGGCGTCTGGACAGGCGAAGCTGCTGCCGATCATGAGCCCGAAGAGCATGGCGACGAGGACCGGGTTGCGCGACAGCGGCTCGCCCAGTCCGCCGGCGATCCAGCCGGCCGCAAGGGCAAGTGCCGCAGCAACGATGACGCCAGGCAAGACCGGGCGCATTTTTTCGGGCGCATGGGAGAGCGTCAGGGCGAGGCTCATGGCTTTGCCCCGTCGGGCAGGCGGAGCGTTCGCAGATAGAAGGCGACCGCCTCGATCTGCGCGGTATCGTCTTCGATCGGCTGCGAGCCCGCCTCGCGGCTGACAGTCGCGCTGGTGATGCCGAGTTCGTTTGCGAAAGCGTTCGCTACCATGTCTTCGAGGGTGGCTATGTCAGCCTTCCAGCCGTATCGGCCGACCCGCGATGCGCCCTGACCATCGACGACATGATGCGCGCGGCCTTTGATGCCGTCGCCCTTGCTGACCGCCTGCGCTTCGATGACCCTGTCGGGTATCTCGTCGATCCCAGCGATACCGTAGAGTGCGAGCGGCATGCGCAGCGAGATCACATTGGCCTGGCTTGGCATCGCCGCCGACACGATCCTCATGCCATCGCGCAACGCATGGCGTCTGGCGACCGGGCTGTTGGGATGATCGATCGGAACCGTGCGCCCAGAGCCCGGATCAATATGGGCTATTCTGCGCGCAAAGTGGTTTTCATCGATGCTCGCACCGCCAGGGCCGGGATGGCAGGCCACGCAGGACGTTGCATTGAACAATGGGCCGAGGCCCATGCGCGGCGTGAAATCGGTCTGGAACGACTTTTTTCCGCGCGCCGCAAGATTGGCGTCGGCGGCAGCGCCCTGCGTCCCCTGCATCGCTGCCGCCGCGCCGTGCTCGTCGAAGACCCCAACCTCGACGAGCGCCCCTTCGAGGCCCGGAAATCCCGGAACCTCGCCGCCAATCGTTATCCAGATATGCTGTGCATCCGCCGAGGTCGCGATCGCGCGAAGGCGATCGGGGCCGAGGGGCCCGAGCCCTGGAATCTCGATCGTCGCCCGGGCGAGAAGCCGGCCGTCCTGGCTCAAGCGCAGCAGCGAGCCGTCGCCGCGATTGGCGACGAACAGATCAGACCCGCCAGCCAGCGTCGTGTGGCTCGAGAATTGCGGATTGGCGATCTCGGGAATGGCCGCGGCGACATCGACCGGACGGTCGAATTCCGGCAGCGAGATCGTGCGGCTCCTGGCGACCGCGAAATGCCGCCGGTCGTCCTCCAGTTCAAGCAGCACCAGCCGGTCACGGCCGGGGTCGGCGATGTAGAGAGCGCGGTCCGGGTTCCACTTGAAGGCGACGCCGATGACGCCGGGATCGTCGCCGATGCCGTGGCCGGTGCTTACCGTGCCCAGGCCGGTGCTTACCGTGCCGGGGCCGGCCAAGCCGTCGACGCCATCCTGGACGTGGATCTGAACCACGCTTCCATCCGCGGTGACGGCGGCGAACACGGCAAAGCCGCTGCCGTCCGGCGATCGACCGAGAAACGCCGTTCCGAGCGCGCCCGTCTGCATTCCGCCTGATGTCAGCTGGCCGCTTGCCTGGTAATTCATGAGCTTGCCAAGCCAGCCGCTGGGCTGCGCTTTCGGCGTATTCTCGCGATCGGTATGCCGGCCGGCGAACACGCCGCCGGCCTAGCGGCTTGGCGCGTTGGCGAGTGGCGCACCGTCGGGGTCGACGACCGTGACGCTGCCCTCGCCATTGACCCCGCCAGGCGCGTTTGCGATCCAGGGCCTTCCGAACGCGTTGTTGATGGAAATGTATCGCGGTCCGGACGCAGCTGCGTGGCGCGCGGTTCGAGCCCCGGCATTGTACCGCCGGTTGAGAAACCGTTCGCTCTGCGCCGTGTAGAGCTGAACCCTCGCATCCGCGTCTTTGCCGGTGAGATCTTGCGGAACGATGATGGTGCCAGCAGACTTGCCCGCGCGCGGATCGATGGACAGGATCGTCCCGACCTCAAATACTGGATCGCCCGGCGGCGCGCCGAAATTGCTACCTACGGCGACAAGAACCCTGAGCGGATCGAGCACCCGCCCTTCGCGCGTCGCCATGAGGAATTCCGGATTTCCTGGAATCGGCCCGCCGACATGAAAGCGGCCCACCTCGCGCACGCCGGCCACGTCGGGCAGCCCGACCGCGACGACACGCGCGTTCAGGCGCCAGTTGGGGGTCTGATCTCCCGCGAACGCCCAGGTCGGCAGCAGGCCGACAAGTATCGCCGCCGTCGCCATGTTCCAGCGAGCAGAAAACCCCGACAGCGCGGACCATCGCCGGGTCTGATGAGTCCCGGCGAAATCCGTGGGGGCCACTGCACTGCCTGTTCGCATCGCGAGGTCTCCGGCGGTCGCAAGCGCTCGGTGACGCCTGCCACTCACGGTGCAACGTTTCGACCACGCGCGCTTACGGATCGCTTACGGCATTCGGCGTAACTGGCTCGCCGTATCAACTGCGAGCCGAGCATCGCTGCTATGATTTGAGGTCGCGCTGACGTTGCGGCGCGAACGCCGATCGTTCAACCGGCCGGAGCGGTTCCCAGTCGATTTCCGCCGGCTTTTGCGATGAAGCTGCGCCAACCGCCATAGGCCGAAATGTCGATAGCCTGTGACAATCCGGCGGTTT
This sequence comes from Mesorhizobium mediterraneum, assembly GCF_002284565.1. Taxonomy (GTDB): domain Bacteria; phylum Pseudomonadota; class Alphaproteobacteria; order Rhizobiales; family Rhizobiaceae; genus Mesorhizobium; species Mesorhizobium mediterraneum. Next base: position 358,180 of record NZ_NPKI01000011.1, read on the forward strand.
CGACCAGGAAGCCTTTGGCCGATGTCCCGTCATCGAGCTCGATCGTGCCTATGCCGAGCGGCGGTGGGATCGCGGCCACGAACCGTCCGAACGCGTCTGCTGAAAGCCGCCAAACCTCGACATCGATCGCCGCTCCGTTGCCATCGGCAACGCGCACGAGCCCCGGCTTCGGCACGGATTGGCCGGCAAGCGCATAGAGCTGATAGGAAGCAACTGTCTTGGCGATCCTGCTCATTCGGCCGCCCAGCGCGCAGAGTTGGCCGTTGAGCGGCATCCCCGACAAATGTGCGCCGACGACCACGAGCTCGATCATGGCGTCATCGAAATCAGGCGTTTTGGCGGATGAGGCAGGCATTGGCCAGCCGGTCGCACCAAGCCCGAGACCGCCGGCTGCATGGAGCTCGCTGCCGAGCGCCGCCGTCAGAGCGTCCTTGCCGGCAGCGGCAAGCAAGGTGACGCTCATCGGCAAGCCATCGTCGCGCTTGCCCGTCGGCACGGCGATGCCGCACATGTCGAGCAGATTGACGAAGTTAGTGTAGGTGCCGAGCCGGCTGTTGGTGACGATCGGATCGGCCAAAACAGCCGCCAGCGAATAGTGCGTCGGCGCCGTCGGCACGCAGAAGAGGTCGACCGAGGCGATGACAGGCGCCAGCCCGGCCTTGTAGGCCTGCAGCGCATAAAAGCCCTTGAAAGCATCCGTTGCCGAAAGTTTTCGCGCGCCGCCAATGATCGTGCGCGTCACCGGGTGCATGGCTGCTTCGTTCGCTTCCATGAAATCCGCGATCGCCGCATAGCGCTCGGCCACCCATGCGCCTTCGTAAAGCAGGTTGGCGGTGGCGTAGAAATCGCCGAAGGGGATTTCTACCAATCGGCAGCCGAGCTGTTCCAGCGTCCGCAGCGCCGTTTCGAATCCCGCCTGCATGGCGGCGTCGCCAAAAAATTGCCGGTCCGTCTTTGCCGGAATGCCGACAGACGGCACCGGTGGACGCGGACCGAGCGACGGCGCCGCGATAACGCGCGAATAAGGATCGGCGTCATCCTTTGCCGCCGCGGCCCTGAAGACGCTGTAGGCGTCATCGACGGTGAGCGCGAAGACGGAGACGCAGTCGAGCGTGCGGCAGGCCGGCACGACGCCGGCGGCCGACAGCGCGCCGACCGTCGGCTTCAGCCCGACGATGTTGTTGAGGCCGGCGGGGATACGGCCGGAGCCGGCGGTGTCGGTGCCGAGCGCGAAAGAAACAATGCCGCGCGCCGTCGCCACGGCCGAGCCGCACGAGGAGCCGCCCGGCACCAGTTTAGGATCGATCGCGTTTCTCGGTATCGGATAGGGCGTGCGCACGCCGACGAGGCCGGTGGCGAACTGGTCGAGATTGGTTTTTCCGACGACCAGCGCGCCGGCCGCCCTCAGATGCGCGACGACGGTGGCGTCTTTCGTCGGCAAGTAGGCATATTCGGCGCAGCCGGCCGTGGTCGGCATGCCGGCAACATCGATGTTGTCCTTGACCGCAAACGGCACGCCCCAGAGCGGCTTTGCCACGGGATCGAATCCGCCGAGTGCCTCGGCTTCGGCGAGCATCTCGGCCTTGCTTGCCAGATGGATGAAGATGCCGGGATCGTCCGCTTCCGCTATGCGCTGAAACACGGTTTCAACGACGGTCGCAACCGACATGCCGGAGGCATAGGCCGCGTGCAGGCTGCCGATATCGAAGCGGATTTCGCTCATTTCGTCTCGTCCAGAATGATCACCGGCAGATTCCACTGGATCAGCACGACGCAGCCGTCTTTCGTCCACACCGAATGCTCGGTCCCGGCCGGGTTCAGCACCACGCTTCCGGCAGGATAGTCGCCATTCCCGTCGCTCTGCATGCCCTCCAGCACGACGATGGTTTCCAGCCCGACATGGCGATGGCGCGGCACGCCGGCGCCGGGCCGATAGTTCAGGATCGCGACGGACGGTTCAGCCGGTCCGCCCTTGAGCAGCCAATGCACCGAGATGCCTTCGCGAAAATGCTCGAATGTCAGATCACGCCAGGTGAGAGCCGGATATGCAATGTTAGGCATCGGCAATTCCCTTGAGCACCTGGTCCGTCATCGCCGTCCAGCCGACGATCGCGCCCTGCGCCCTGATCATGGCCAGCGCGGCCGCCTTGAATTCCGGAAAATAGCTCTCCGTCGCATCCTCGGCCAGCAGGCATTCATAGCCGCGGTCGTTGGCCTCGCGCATCGTCGTCTGCACGCAGACTTCCGTCGTTACCCCGGCGAAGACGAGTTGCTGCACGCCGAGCCGCTTCAGGTCCTCGCCGAAGCTGGTGGCGTAGAACGCGCCCTTGCCAGGTTTTTCGATAACGATTTCGCCAGGCAGCGGGGCAAGCTCGTCGAGGATCGCCGTTCCCGGCTCGCCGACGATCAGCACGCGGCCCATTGGGCCGACATCGCCGATCCTGATCGACGGATTGCCGCGGTTGCGCTTGGCCGGTGGCAGGTCCGAGAGGTCTGATCTGTGGCACTCCATTGTGTGGATCACCGGCAGGCCGGCGGCGCGAAATCCCTCGATCAGTCTCTTCACCGTTGGAACGATCGCCACCACCCGGCTGACGTCGTTGCCGAGACTGGCGCCGAAGCCGCCCGGCTCGGCGAAATCGCGCTGCATGTCGATGACGACCAGCGCCACCGCCTCAGGCTTGAAAGCAAACGGAAACGGCAGCGCGTCGATCTCGGCCATCAATGATGTCCAGCCATGTGCTCGCCGATGGTCTGCACGCTCGCCTGCGCGATCGGCGTCTCGTAGACCAGCGCGCCGTCGGACATGACGAAGATGCGGTCGGAGAGTTCCAGCAATTCGTCGAGGTCCTCCGACATCAGCAGCACCGCAGCACCGGCGTTGCGTGCCTTCATGATGCGGGCGCGGATCTCGGCGACGGCGGAGAAATCGAGTCCGAAGCACGGATTCGAAACAATCAGCAGATCGACCTCGCCGGTCAGTTCGCGGGCGAGCACAGCGCGCTGGACGTTGCCGCCGGAGAGCGACGAAATCGGCGAGGCGAGCGAGGCCGTCTTGACCTTGAAATGCTCGACTAGGCGGGCCGCATAGTCCCTGATGGCACTCATCTTGATCCAGTTGATCGGTTTGCCAGCCTCGTTCAGGTCGAAGGTTCGGAAAGCCATGTTTTCCGCCACCGTCATCCTTGGCGCGCAGGCATTGCGCAACGGTTCCTCCGGGATGAAGCGCACGTTGAGCGTGCGGGCCTCGGCGCGGCTGGCGCCATAGGGCGAGCCCTTCACCAGCACGTCGCCGGCATCACGCGCACGCTGTCCGGCAAGGACTTCGAGAAATTCCTTCTGGCCGTTGCCGGAAATACCGGCGACGCCGACGATCTCGCCGGATTTCACATCAAGCGCGCCGATATGGATTGTCTTCAGCCCTGTTCGGTCGGGCGCCTTCAGTGCCTTCACCGTCAGGATTTGCCGGGCGCCGACAGGCACTGGAGCGCGGCTGTCGAGCGCGGCAATCGGCTGGTCGCCGATCATCATCGCCGCCATCCGCTTGTGAGAGAGTTCCGAGACTTTCCCTGTTCCTGTCAGTCTGCCCTTGCGCAACACCGTGATGTCGTCGGCGAATGCCGTCACCTCATGGAATTTGTGCGAGATCATCAATACGGTGAGGTCGCCCGCCTTGGTCATGCCGCGCACGAGGCCGAGCACTTCCTGCGCCTCGCCGGGGGTCAGCACCGACGTCGGCTCGTCCAGCACCAGAAAACTGCGGCCGAGATAAAGCTGTTTGATGATCTCGAGCTTCTGTTTCTCGCCGGCGGCAAGTTCGGCCACCTTGACGTCGAGCGGCAACTTGAACGGCATCCGCTGCATGAATTGGGCAAGTGCGGCGCGCTCCTTGCGCCAGTCGATAATCCCCGGCACCTTTTCGCGGGCGATGACCAGGTTTTCCGCACCTGTCAGCGACGGGACCAGGGTAAAATGCTGGTAGACCATGCCAAGGCCGAGCGCCGAGGCATCCTTCGGGCTGGTGATCGCGACCTCGCGGCGGTCGACCAGAATGTCGCCGGCGGTCGGGTGATAAAAACCCATCATGCATTTGACCAGCGTCGACTTGCCGGCGCCGTTTTCGCCAAGCAGCGCATGGAACGATCCCGCCGGCACCTTGATCGACACGTCGTCCAGCGCGGTGAAGGCGCCGAAGCGCATTGTCATGCCGATCGTCTCGACGCCGACTGCTTTTTTGCGGTCACTCATGGTCGAGCCTCATGGTAACTGGGCAACGAAGGACGCCGAGTTCGACACCGCGCCAAACACGCCACCCTGCATCTTGATCATCTTGATCGCAGCCAGATGGTTGCCGTGGTCGGTCGCCCCGCAGCAATCCTCCAGCATCACGCATTCGAAGCCGCGGTCATTGGCCTCGCGCATCGTCGTGTGGACGCAGACATCAGTGGTGATGCCGGTGAGCACGATGTTTTCGATGCCGCGCTGGTTGAGGATCAGCTCCAGGTCGGTGGCGCAGAACGAGCCCTTTCCTGGCTTGTCGATGATCGGCTCGCCTTCGGCCGGATAGAGATCGGGGATGATGTCCCAGCCCGGCTCGCCGCGCACCAGGATGCGTCCGCAAGGTCCGGGATCGCCGATGCCGGCATTGATGCGGCGTGAGCGCCAGCGCTTGTTGGCCGGCAGGTCGGCGAGATCGGGCCGGTGGCCCTCGCGCGTATGAATGATGGTGTAGCCCTTCGCCCGCATGGCCGACAACACCGACTTGATCGGCTCGATCGGCGCACGCACCAGCGAAAGGTCGTAGCCCATATGGTCGACATAGCCGCCCGGCCCACAAAAGTCGGTCTGCATGTCGATGATGATCAGCGCCGTGTTGTCGGGCCGGAGCTCGCCATTGTAGGGCCATGGATAGGGATCGGCGTCGATGTAGCGCTGCGTGACTTCGGCTCTGGCGTTCATTGAGCAAAACTCCAGTCTGGAAACGTCATTTGGTGATCGACAGTTCGCCCGGCGCGCCGGCGAGCGAACGGCTCGGCGACGAGGTGGCGATCATGATGATGAGCGTGAGAATGTAGGGTGCGGCGTAGAATAGATAGTAGCCTTGCGTGACGCCGACCGATTGCAGCGCCGGCCCCAGCGCGCCGGCGCCGCCGAACAATAGCGCCGCGGCAAAGCAGCCAAGCGGGTTCCAGCGCGCGAAGATGACCAGCGCCACCGCCATCAGCCCCTGGCCCGACGAAATGCCTTCGGTCCAACTGCCGGGATAGTAGAGCGACAGGTAGGCGCCGCCGATTCCGGCCAGCGCGCCGCCGAGGCCGGTGGCGAGGAGGCGCACCGTGTTCGGGTTGAGGCCCATGGCGCGCGCGGCGTCGGAACTGTCGCCGACCACGCGCAGGATCAGACCGGCGCGGGTGTTGCGGAAAGCCCACCACAGGAACACGGCAAGTGCTGCGCCGATCAGGAACAGCACGTTGACGTTGAGCGCCGCCTGCACCTGCGGAACATCGGACCAGCCGCCAAAGGGGATCGCCGGCAGGTCGGGCGCCGAGGGCTGGATGAACGGCTTGCCGAAGAAGAAGGCGAGACCCGAGCCGAACAGCATTAGCGCAATGCCGATGGCGATGTCGTTGACCCCACGGAATTTGCAGATCCAGCCGTGGAACAGGCCGAAACAAAGACCGGCGGCTGCGGCGGCCAGCAGACCGAGCCATGGCGAGCCGGTCATCACCGCCACGGCATAGGCGGTCATCGCGCCGAAGACCAGCGTGCCTTCGAGGCCGAGGTTGATGCGCCCCGAACGCTCGGTGATGGCTTCGCCCAGCGACACGAAGATGAAGGGGGTCGACACGCGAATAGCGCCGCCGAGCATGGCGAGCGGAACGCCCCAGAGGCCGATCTCGGTCGAGTCCATCACGCAGTCCCCTTCAAAAGAACTGGCCTCTGCCAGAGGTCGGGATTGAAGGCCTTGAAGCGGCCGTAGAAGGTTTCGCTGAACAGGATGACGACGAAGAGCATGCCTTGCAGCACCAGCACGGTGGCGTCGGGCAGGTCCATGCGGCGCTGGATCAGCCCGCCGGAGGCGTCGATGCCGCCAAGCAGGAAGGCGACCGGGATGATGGCGAGCGGATTGTGGCGGGCGAGGAAGGCGACGAGGATACCGGTATACCCATAACCGGCGGCGAGCGAGGCGTTGGCGCTGCCTTGCACGGCGGCGACTTCCAGCATGCCGGCAAGGCCGGCGAAACCGCCGGCCAGCGCGGTGAAACCGACGATCAGCGGTCCGACCGCAAGTCCCTGCACCTGGGCCGCCCTGACATTGCCGCCGGCGATGCGGGCGGCGAACCCCCAGCGGGTCTTTTCGATCAGCAGCCAGGACAGAATGCAGGCGATGACGCCGACGACGAGGCCCCAATGCACGTCCATGCCCGGAATGTTGCCGATGCGGTAGGCCTCCGCCAGCGGCTCGGTCGAGGGCTTGTTGAGCGAGGCGGGATCGCGCAGCGGTCCTTCCACCAGATGGTTCATCAGCGCGATGGCGATATAGGCCATCAAAAGGCTCGATATGGTCTCGTTGACGGCACGGTAGTGGCGTAGCGCGCCGACGGCACCGATCCAGATGCCGCCGGCGGCCAGGCCCGCCACGCCCATGGCAAGAACAACGAAAAAGGCGGGCGCGCCGCTGGTGGCGACGCCCATGGCGGCCGCGGCAACGCCGCCCAGCACGATCGCGCCTTCGCCGCCGATGACGACGAGGCCGAGCCGGGCCGGCAGCGCCACGCAGAGCGCCGCAAGCAGCAGGGGTGCGGCCCGCGACAGCGAGTTCTGGATCGAGAACCACGAGCCGAAGCCGCCGCGCCACATCGTTTCATAGAGCTGCACGGGCGACTTGCCGACCAGCGCGATGAACAGGCTGAACAGGGCCATGCCGACGATCAGCGCCGCGAGCGGGATGACGAAGGCTTCCGCTCGCCGGGCGATCCATTCGAGCGCCGCCGGATAGCTTTTGGCGCCGAACATCGCTGGCGCGCCCGCGCTGCTCACCGTGTCTGCCATGGCCCCCGTCTCCGATGCATGATCAAGCGGTCGAGCCGACGACACCTTCGACGAGATAGTCCATGCTTTCCAGCTCGATCGCGGTCTCGACGAACGTCTGGCTTTCGGTTGCGACGACATCGCCCTTGTTGTTCTTCAGGGGACCCTTGATGACCGAAAAGCCGCCCTTCATCATCTCGGCGAGCGTGCCGTCGAACTGCGCGCGCGCCGCCTCGCTGACGGCGGGACCGAGCGGGCTCATCTTGACGAAGCCGTCGGCCAGTCCGCCGCGCGTGAAATTGGGCAGCGGCTTGCCGGCCATGAGGTCGTCGACGAACATCTTGTAGACTTTTGCCCAGTTCCATTCCGCGCCGGTCAGATATTTTTCGGGCGCCAGCGGGCTCTGGTTGGCGTGGTAGCCACAGATGAAGGCGCCGCGCCCCGCCGCCGTCTCGACCACCACTTTCGGGCTGTCGACATGGCAGGTGATGACGTCGGCGCCTTGATCGACCAGCGCATTGGTGGCTTCCGCCTCCTTGACCGCCAGCGACCATTCGCCGGTGAAGATCACCTGGCAGGTGATTGCCGGGTCGACCGAGCGTGCGCCAAGCAGGAAGGAATTGATGTTGAGCAGGACCTGCGGAATGGGTTTTGCCGCGACGAAGCCGATCTTCTTGGTCTTGGTGGCATGACCGGCGGCGACGCCGTTGAGATACTGGCCCATGCCGATATAGCCGAAATAGGAACCGGCATTCATCGGATGCTTGTCTTTGTTCCACATGCCGCCGCAATGGCGAAACTGAACGTCGGGGAATTTCGCGCACATGGCCAGCATGTGCGGATCGAAATAGCCGAACGAGGTTGGAAAGATCAGCGAGGCGCCGTCGAGGTTGATCATCGATTCCATCGTCTTCTGGACATCGACCGTCTCGGGGACGTTCTCCTCCTCGACAACGGAGATGCCCTCGATGGCCTTCAATGTCGCGGCACCTTCGGCATGCGCCTGGTTATAGCCGTAGTCGTCCTTCGGCCCGACATAGATGAAGCCGACAGTGGCGGCCGCGGCGAACGCCCTGCTGATCGGAAATGACGCCGAGGCCAGACCGAGCGCCGCTCCGGCGGCGGAGGTCTTGAGCAGATCGCGGCGGCTAAGCATGAATCTCTCGGTCATGTGAATGCTCCCTGTTGGACCCTTTTCCGGGTCGATTAATTCCCTTCTCACGAAAGTGCATGCAATCGGTGTGCCAGTTCAAAAGATAAAATTTATTCAATGAAATCAGCGGATGTGCCGAGCCGCCCTGCTCAAGCGAAAGGCAATTGCATACACTTTTTGCCTTTCAAATAGCCAGTTTGACATGTAGATTAAAATAGAGGCATAGAGAGGCGCGCCCGAGTCGAAACTGGCCGGCGAGCCGCTTGCCGCATAGCCGCGAACAGACTGGACGGAGGAGAATTGTCGGGGAAGCGCAGCTTGATCAGGTCGGGCACGACCGTCGATCAGATGGTGAGGGCGATCGGTGACCGGATCGTCACCGGCTTCCTGCGCCCCGGCGAAAAGCTCGACGAGGCCTCGCTGGCGGCCCGTTTCGATGTCTCGCGCACCCCCGTCAGGGAGGCGCTTGGCCGGCTGAGCGCCATGGGGCTGGTCGAAAGGCGGCCCAACCGGGGCGCCACCGTCGCCGTGGTGACGCAGGAGCATCTCGCCTCGATGTTCGAGAGCATGGCCGAGCTTGAAGCGATCTGCGCGCGGTTCTCGGCCGAGCGCATGACCGCCGGCGAGCGCCGCGCGCTCGAGGTCGAGCATCAGGCATCGGCGCGCCTTGTGCAGTTGGCTGCGGAGGAGGATTATGAGTATTTCAACACCGAGTTCCACACCCGGCTCTATCGCGGCGCGCACAGCAAGCACATCTATGAACTGACCGTCATGACGCGCAGCCGGCTGGCGCCGTTCCGGCGCGCGCAATTCATGCTGCCGGGCCGCCTGGCCAAATCCTGGCAGGAACACGACGTCATCGTTACCGCGATCATGCGCGGTGACGGCGCCGCCGCGGGAAACGCAGCCAAGGATCATGTTTCGATCGTCAGCGAGGCGAGCGCCGTTTTTGCCGCGGTTGACCCGATGAAGTCGGAGACGGATTCGATCGGAGTGTCTTCCTACAAGTGAAAATCTGACGCTCGGTACCCGACGTGGAAGACGTTTTCCGACCCACCCCATCGCAGACTCTCGCCCAATGGACTCGCAGCGTGGCCCCCAATACAATCCCGGTCCCGTGGGCCTCCGAAGGCTGATGCATGACATGGCAGAAGAACGCGTCCAACGCCGCCTTGCTGCGATATTGGCAGCCGATGTGGTCGGCTACAGCCGCCTCATGGAGCGGGACGAGGCTGGGACCCTTGTTGCCATCAAGTCCCGTCGCAAAGACATCCTACAGCCACTGCTCGCCAAGCATAATGGCCGCATCGTCAAGCTGATGGGTGACGGGGTGCTGGTGGAATTTGCCAGCGCCGTGAATGCTGTCCAATGCGCGGTCGAGCTCCAGAACGCGATGGCAGCTGCCAACGCCGACGTGCCCCAAGATTCCCGGATTGTGCTGCGCGTCGGAATCAACCTGGGCGACGTGATGGTCGAAGGCGGCGATCTCTATGGTGATGGAGTCAACATCGCGGCTCGGCTCGAGGCCTTGGCTGATGCTGGGAGCATCGTCGTCTCTCGCACTGTCTTCAACCACGTCCGGGGCAAGGTGAAGCTCGGATTCGATGATCTCGGCGAGCAGCAACTCAAGAACATCGCCGAGCGGGTGCGGATCTACCGACTGCGGCCGGACCGCGAAGCGGCGATGGCGCGGCCTGCCTTGGCGCTTCCCGACAAGCCGTCGATTGCCGTTCTGCCGTTCACTAACATGAGCGGCGATCCGGAGCAGGAGTATTTTAGCGACGGCATGGTGGAGGACATCATAGCGGCGCTGTCCCGGGTGCGCAGCTTCTTCGTGATCGCGCGGAATTCGAGTTTCACCTACAAAGGCAAAGCGGTCAATGTGAAGCAGGTCGGGCTCGAACTCGGCGTGCGTTACGTGCTGGAAGGGAGTGTCCGCAAGGCGGGCAATCGGGTCAGGATCACGGGACAGCTCATCGAGGCGGAAAGCGGGAATCATGTCTGGGCTGATCGCTTTGATGGCAGTCTCGAAGACGTATTCGAACTGCAAGATGGGGTGACCCAGAGCGTGGTCGGTGCGATCGCTCCGAAGCTTCAGCGAGCGGAAATCGATCGCACGTCGCGAAAGCGAACCGAAGATTTGACTGCTTACGACTTTGTTCTGCGTGCCCTGCCACATGCCTGGTCAGGGTCGCCCGAAAGGAGTGCAATCGCCCACGATCTCCTTCAAAAAGCAACCGCCGTCGATCCTTCTTATGCGTATGCCTACGCGATGGCGGCCTGGTCTTTGATGTTCAGCAAGAATTCGGGTTGGCACTCTTGGCGGCCCGACCAGCAGGAGTTGTGTGTTCGGTTTGCCAGGGAAGCGCTCAAGCTCGATATGGAAGATCCAGCCGTACTGTGGGCATCCGCTACGGCGCTCGCAAGTGTCGTACACGAACATGAACATGCTCTCGAGCTGATCGAGCGCTCGTTGGCAATCGACCATAATTCCGCACAGGCCTGGGCAGCAAAAGGTTGGGTGACTTCCTGGATCGGACTTGATGGGATCCCTTCGTTGGAAAGGGCAATGCGATTGAGCCCGTTCGACCCGCTGTTGTACCTTTTTCATGCCTCGATTGCTGAGTGCCACCTTGCGGCAAGAAGGCACGAGATGGCATTGGAATGGTCTCTCCGCGCCATGCGAGAACATCCAGAACCTCCTCCATTCGTGCGGCGGGTGCTCGCCGCCTCGTACGCTCGCCTCGGGCTAGTTGAAGAAGCGCGACGGGTGGTGGCAGGCATACTGGCGGAAAGCCCAAGCTTTACTGTGAGGACCTGGCTAGAGATAACCGCCCAGCGTGGTCCGCACGTCCAATACCTCGCTGAGAGCCTCCGTCTCGCTGGCCTCCCCCAGTGAGTAGGCATCGAGTCGCACGCGTCAAAGAGAATCTCCCGTCGGACTCTTATGTCAAGCGGGACCACTAGCAATCAGGCAAACTGCCCAATCCGTCGGCGATGCGATGATTTTCGCGTCACTCGTGCGAATGCTCGAAGCCGCACAGGCCCACAGATGCCGGCCTTTTGGCATAATTCGGCATTGGCATGCTCCTTGCATCGTTGGTGATGTGCAGAGCGTCTAGGGTTCCGGCCGCGACAAAGCGGTGCTGGTCCAAGAGATGCGACCGCCAGGGGTGCACTGAGGCATCCGGCGGAACACGGCGGGCCAAAATCCCGGGAGAACCCTGCACGGGTTTGCTGGCGCGAACCTCTCCCGGATGCGCGCTCCGTAAACCCCAACATAAAGTCCGGACGCAATCCGGATCGCGAACAGGGGTACGCAATGCTTCGCAAGCTGGCCGCAATCATCCTAGCCGCATCACTCAGCCTTTCCATGATTTCCGCCGCCGACGCGGCGCCCAAGAAAGACTTCAAGATATGCTGGTCGATCTATGTCGGCTGGATGCCGTGGGGCTATCTCTCAGACAGCGGCATCATGAAGAAATGGGCCGACAAATACGGCATCAATGTCGAAATCACCCGCATCAACGACTATGTCGAAAGCATCAACCAGTACACCGCCGGCGGCTTCGACGGCTGTTCGATGACCAACATGGACGCGCTGTCGATCCCCGCTGGCGGCGGCGTCGACACCACCGCCGTGATCATCGGCGACTTCTCCAACGGCAATGATGCGGTGATCCTCAAGGACAAGTCCGCGCTCGCCGATATTGCCGGCCAGAAGGTCAATCTCGTCGAGCTCTCCGTCTCGCATTACCTGCTGGCGCGGGCGCTGGACACGGTCAAGCTCGCCGAGAAGGACATCACCGTCGTCAACACATCCGACGCCGACATGGTCGCCGCCTATGGCACCAGCGACGTCACCTCCGTCGTCACCTGGAACCCACTGGTTTCCGAGATCACCGCCATGCCGGGTGCTCGCAAAGTGTTCGATTCCTCGCAGATTCCTGGCGAGATCATCGACATGATGGTCGTCAACACCGAGACGCTGAAGGACAATCCAGCGCTGGGCAAGGCGCTTGTCGGCGCATGGTACGAAGCGATGGACCTGATGACCTCCGACACGCCGGAAGGCAAGGCAGCCAAGGAGGAGATGGCCAAGGCTTCCGGCACGGACCTCGCCGGCTTCGACGCGCAGCTCGCCTCGACGGCGATGTTCTTCGACCCTGCCAAGGCGGTCGAGTTCACCAACGGCGCCGAATTGCCGAAGACGATGGATCTTGTCCGCAACTTCCTGTTCAGCCACGGCATTCTCGGCACCAACGCGGCGAGTGTCGACGTGATCGGCATGAGCTTTCCCGACGGATCCACGCTGGGCGACGCCAAAAACGTCAAGCTGCGTTTCGATCCAGCCTTTATGGCCGAGGCCGCAACCGCAACGCCCTGACACGACATGTTGGCCAGGGGACCGAGCGACATGAATACAGTCTCCGAAACGGGCGGGGAGGGCATGCGTCCTTCCCGGCCAAGGCCGAAGGTGCGCCTTCGCATGATCAATGCGAAGGTCTCGCGCGGCAGCGCCTTGTTCCTCGGCGGCTTGCCGTTCTTGTTCGTGGCGATCGCCTATCTGATCGCCTCGGCGCAACGACTGGCGGTCAATCCCAGCGATAAGCTGCTGCCTTCGCCGGCACAGATGTGGTCGGCCTTTCTTGACCTTGCCACGGTTCCGGACAAACGCTCGGGCGATCTCATCCTGTGGGTCGACACCTATGCCAGTCTCCTCAGGCTGTTCGCCGGCGTGGGTGTTGCCACCTTCGCGGCGCTTTCGCTCGGCGTCGCCATCGGCTTCATTCCACGGGTGCGGGCCTTCCTGCTGCCCTTCGTCACCGTCGTCTGCGTCATCCCTCCGCTGGCGCTGCTGCCTATCCTGTTCATCGCGCTCGGCCTCGGCGAAACGGCCAAGATCACGCTGATCGCCCTTGGCGTCGCGCCGGTGATGGTGCGCGACATCGCCAACCGGGTGATGGAGTTGCCGTCCGAACTGGTGGCCAAGGCACAGACGCTTGGTGGCAACAGCTGGACCATGGTCTTGCGGCTGGTGCTGCCGCAAGTCATGCCGCGCCTCATCACTTGCGTGCGGCTGGCGCTCGGGCCGGCCTGGCTGTTCCTGATCGCCGCCGAAGCCATCGCCTCGACCGAAGGGCTGGGTTACCGCATCTTCCTCGTCCGCCGCTATCTCTCGATGGACGTCATCCTGCCCTATGTCGCCTGGATCACGCTGCTTGCCGTCATCACCGATTGGCTGCTGGTGCGGCTGTCGCGGGCGGTCTCCCCTTGGGCGCATCCCGTGGAGGCCAGATGAGCCGCATCGTCGTCCATGGGCTGGAAAAGAGCTACGGCGATGCCCGCGTGCTCGAGCGGGTCAACGTCACTGCCGAAGCCGGCGAATTCCTGTCGCTGGTCGGCGCCAGCGGCTGCGGAAAATCGACGTTCCTGCGCATCCTGCTCGGCCAGGAGCAGCAGAGCAGTGGCGTCGTCATCGTCGGCGATGGCCCGATCGTCCCAGAGCCGACGCCGCAGCGTGGCATCGTCTTTCAGCGCTATTCGGTGTTTCCCCATCTGACCGCCATCCAGAACCTGCAGCTGGTCGAAGACTTTCGCTCGGGCGGGCCGTTTGGCCGCGTCTTCGGCGCCAGGCGCGCAAACGCCAGGCAAGAGGCCGAGACCATGCTGGAACGGGTCGGGCTTGCCCATGCGCGCGACCTGTATCCGACATCGCTCTCCGGCGGCATGCAGCAGCGGCTTGCGATTGCGCAGACCTTGCTCGGCCGGCCGCAGATACTGCTTCTCGACGAACCGTTCGGTGCGCTCGATCCGGGCATCCGCGTCGAGATGCACGAGCTGCTCACCGAGCTCTGGACCGAGCACGGCATGACGGTGGTGATGGTCACCCACGATATCGGCGAGGCCTTCAAGCTCGGCACCCGCGTGCTGGTCTTCGACAAGGTGCGCCACGATCCGCAGTTTCCGTCGGCTTATGGCGCGACGATCACCTACGACTTGAGGCTCGATCGCAAGACCCGGGCTTCCTCTCATCACTTGGCCAAGGTGGCCGCGATGGTCGGGACGACCCGGCCGGATACAGCAATGGCGACGACGGCGTCGTAACGGAGACCGTGTATGTTCAGAAATATCCCCGAACGCAGCCACCGCCGGGCAGGGCTCGTCGCTCGGGAGGCAAGGGAACGCTTCCACCACCCGGATTTCGATGCCCGCGGAACGCAGGGCTGGAAGTCGATCGAGGCCGAGGGAAAGCTGCCGGAAAGCGGCTGGCGCAAGGAGCAGCAATGGGCGCTCGACATGGGCCTGCCGGGATCGGAGTCGATCGTCGACAAGTCGATCCCGACATTCGCGCGCGGCGAGCTGCCGCATTTCGCCGGCATCAACACCTTTCTCAAGGCGCCCTATGTCGAGAACGTCCGCGACGTCGGCAAATATGATGCCGCCGTCATCGGCATTCCTTTCGACAGCGGCACCACCTACCGGCCGGGGACCCGCTTCGGCCCGCAAGGCATTCGTCGCATCTCGGCGCTCTACACGCCATACAACTACGAGCTCGGTGTCGACCTGCGCGAGCAGATGACGCTGTGCGATGCCGGCGACGTCTTCACCATTCCCGCCAATCTCGAAAAGAGTTTTGACCAGATCACCAAGGGCGTCAGCCATGTCGCCTCGTCCGGCGCGCTGCCGATCATGCTTGGCGGCGACCATTCGATTGGATTTCCCTGCGTGCGCGGCATCGCCGACGTGACCTCGAAACGCATCGGCATCATCCATTTCGACCGCCATATCGACATCCAGGAAAAGGATCTCGACGAGCGCATGCACACCACGCCCTGGTACTGGGCGACCAACCTGCCGAATGTCTCGGCGACCAATCTCGTGCAGCTCGGCATCGGCGGCTGGCAGGTTCCCCGCTACGGCGTCGCCGAAGCGAGGAAACGCGGCACCAACGTGCTCACCATTGCCGACATCGAGCAGATGGGGCTTGAGAAGGCGGCGGAAATCGCGCTCGAGCTCGCATGGAAAGACACCGACGCCGTCTACATCTCCTTCGACGTCGACAGCCTCGACTGCGGCTTCGTGCCGGGCACGGGCTGGCCTGAGCCGGGCGGCTTCCTGCCGCGCGAGGCGCTCAAGCTGCTTGGGCTGGTGACGGCGCCGGGCATTTGCGGGCTGGAAGTGGTCGAGGTTTCGCCGCCCTACGACACGTCGGACATCACAGCGCTGTTCGGCGTGCGGGTCGTCGTCGAGGCGCTCGGCTCGATGGTCGCTCACGGCAATCTCGGCAAGCATAAATCGATCATCGACAAACCGGTGAGTTTTTGACCATGCACGACGATCACCACCACCACAGTCACGACCATGGCGACGGCCACCATCACCACGACCATCCGCACGCGCTCGGCCACAACGGGCCCGCGGGCAAGCCGCTGCAATGGCAGACGCCGCACCTGCCGGACCAGGCTCACGAGCCGCCGGCCGATCCAGCGACGGTCGACCTCGATCTTGTCGAATCCGCTTTCCTCGAAGGCTTTGCGCGGGCGCCGGACCCGTCCAGCTTTCTACGTCTGGCCGGCATACCGTTTGTCGGTGAGAGGGCGGACGGCGTGCGGCTTCATCTGCTGCGCGTCGAGACCGAGGATCTGGTCGATGTCGGCGCGGTCATGCCGCTCGTCGGCGGCACCGGCGTCGCCTATCACCCGTTGCCGGCGCGCCTGACATCGCACCGCCGCCGCCTCGCTTTCATCTATCACGATGGCAGTGAGCAAAAGCCTCTCGGCTTCGCCGCGGCGCGCGCTCTCGCGGACCGTTCCGCCGCTTCGCAATTCACCGTTCCCGGGCACTGAAACCAGAACCCGTCACTCTCATCGAACAGGTACAACCATGAAAACATTCGCAGGCATGAAAACACTAGCAAGACTTGGCACACTTTCAGCTATGGCCGCCCTCACACCGTCGCTGGCGTTTGCCCATAGCGGCGGCCTTCACGTCCACGGCCTTTTCGCCGGCCTCGAACACCCGCTCCTCGGCATGGATCATCTGCTCGCCATGGTCGCGGTCGGCATGATTGGCGCCCGCGCCGGCGGGCGCAGCATTGCCCTTGTGCCGCTGTTCTTTGTCTCGGCGATGGTCGCCGGAGCCTTGCTCGGCATGGCCGGCATCGGCCTGCCTTCCCTTGAAACCGGCATCGCGCTGTCGCTTGTCGTCTTCGGCGCCATGATCGGCCTTGCCAGACCTCTGCCGCTTGCTGCCGCGGCTGCACTGACGGCCTTGTTCGGCCTCTTCCACGGCAATGCCCACGGCCTCGAAATTCCCGAGAGCGCCGGCGGCATCGCCTACGCTGCGGGCTTCGTGCTCGGCACATCGATGCTGCATGCGATCGGGGTCTTGTCCGTCCTCACGCTCGCCCGTTGGCCGACGACGGTCCGCACCGCGGGTGTCGCCACCTCGCTGGTTGGAATGGCCATGGCGGTCCAAGCCTTCTGAGTAAGGGACCTCTTCCGAGTGAAGCAACCGGCGCGCGGTGGGCAAACAGAACTGGAAAGCAGATGAGCCAGAGATGGTTGATGAGGCTGCGGCGCATTCGGGACATGCTGCACCAGATCCTGAAAACCCGTGCCGAACGGCTTTGAGGGGCGTGTCTTTCGCGTCCCTCCGGAATGACCGTCAGAATTCGAGCGCCTGTCTGAGTGCCGGACCGCTCCTGACGCGCAGATCGAGGTCGGCCTCGATATGGTCGATGTGGTGCAGCATCAGTGCGCTGGCGCGTTCGGAATTGCCATTTTCGAGCGCCTCGAGGATATTCATGTGCTCGCTATGGCCACAGCTCGAGACGCCCGAGCGGCCATAAAGCGCGATCACCAGCGATGAACGCGCGACCAGCTCCTCCATGAAACGCTGAAGGATGACGTTTCCCGCGACCGACGCCAGCAGCAGGTGAAAATCGCCAGAAGCCTTGATCTCCGACCGTCTTGCGCTTGGTCCGCGTTCGGCGATGAAGCGGCCCTCTTCATCGAGCTGGGCCTTGAACGCAACGACATGCGCCGGCGTCATGCGCCCGGCCGCGGCGATCGCGATGCCGGGCTCGATCAGCCGGCGCGAAGCAAAAACCTGGCGCGCTTCCTCCGGCGACGGATTGGCGACGAAGGCGCCGCGGTTGCGCTCGGTCCGCACCAAACCTTCGAAGGAGAGCATTTGCAGCGCCGCGCGGGCCACGGTGCGGCTGACGTCGAACAAAGTGCCGACCTCGCCTTCGGACAGCTTGGTTCCGGGCGCCAGCCGGCGATCGACGATCGCGTCGCGCAACTGGTCGCGGATCGCTTGGGCGCGGTCCTCGTTGGCATTGTCGACAGCAGGGAAAGTCTGGTCGGCTATATTCATGATGGTAGTCCCTGCACCTTTCTACCCTGAATCGGGTCGCGTGCACGAGGGCCAAAGTGAATACGATCCCAAAAAAGATTGCATACGATTTTTGCGGGAATCGCCCGCTATCGCCTATAATTTGTGCATTGCACAAGCGTGCCGTTTCGGCAGCCAGCCGGATGCAATCCTGATTTTCCTAAGCTTTCAATCGCTTGAGGCCGATGTGGAGCAATTGGCATGCATGATGCTTTGCTTAAGTTGATTTAGAGAGGAAGCCGGATGTCCAAAGCCGCCGAAATCGACATCGTGTCCGTTTCGAAAATCTATGGCGCAACGACTGCCGTCGAAGACATCAGCCTGAAAATTCCCGCGGGAACCTATTGCTGCCTGCTCGGCCCGTCCGGCTGCGGCAAGACCTCGACGTTACGCATGATTGCCGGGCACGAGAGCATATCGAGCGGCGACGTGCGGCTCGGCAATATTGTGGTCACCGACCTGCCGCCGGCTAGGCGCGGCACCGCCATGATGTTCCAGTCCTACGCGCTGTTTCCGCATCTCGACCTGATCGACAATGTTGCGTTCAGCCTCAAGATGAAGGGTGTCGGCAAGGAGGAGCGCCGCGCCAAGGCGCTCGTCATGCTGAAGCTGATGCAGATGGAAGCCTATGCCGGCCGCCGCCCGGCGCAGCTTTCGGGCGGACAGCAGCAGCGCGTCGCTCTGGCCCGGGCGCTGATCACCGACCCCGAGGCGCTGCTGCTCGACGAACCGCTCTCGGCACTCGATCCGTTCCTGAAGATCAGGATGCGGGCCGAACTGAAGAAGCTGCAAACGTCGCTCGGCATCACCTTCGTTCACGTCACCCATAGCCAGGAAGAGGCGATGGCGCTCGCCGATCTGATCGTGGTGATGAACGACGGCCGCATCGAGCAGGCGGCGCATCCGCGCATCGTCTTTGAGCGGCCGGCCACCGCCTTCGTCGCCCGTTTCATGGGCGATCACAACGTCGTCTCCGGCCGCGTCAGCGGCAGCCGGGACGGCATGATTGTCTTCGATGTTCCGGGTGGCGCCTCGCTTGCGGCCAGCGGCCAGGGCAAGGCGATCGGCGAGCCGATCGATATCGCCATTCGAACCGACCATGTGCGGATCGGCGACCCGCCGGCCGTGGGGCTGGGTTTCACCGGCATCGTCTCCAACGTCGAATACCGCGGCTCGACCGTGAAGCTCTCGGTCAATGGCGCCGGCATCGAGGATTTCACGGTGATCGTCGACGACACCAGCTTTTTCGCCAAGCCGGTCGCCGTCGGCGACGCGGTGCCGATCGCCTGGGACCCCGAGGACGCGATCGTCCTTGGCCGTCTCGATTCCTGAACCAGAACAACCAATCAAAAAAGGGGAACTGACATGACCAACACCACCGACAAGAAGACAGGAATTTCCCGCCGCTCGCTGCTCAAGACAGGTGCCGCCGCCGTCGGTTTTGCAGCCGGCTCCGGCGTCATCACCGGCTTCCCGACGATCTGGGCGCAGAACCCGATCACGCTGCGCCAGTTTGGCACCGGCGTGTCCAACCTCAACGCCATCGCCGACAAGTGCAAGGCCGACCTCGGCATCACGCTGGAGATGACGGCGACCGATTCCGACGCCGCCGCCCAGCGCGCGGTGACCCAGCCGGACAGCTACGACATCGCCGACATCGAATACTGGATCGCCAAGAAGGTGTATCCCTCCGGCGTGATGCAGCCGATGGATGTCAAGAAGCTGAAATATTACGACAAGATCGTGCCGCTTTTCATCACCGGCAAGCTGACGCCCGACAGCGCCATCGCGCAAGGCACCGCGCCGCACACCGTCGGCTTCGTCGAGGCACAGGACGCCAAGACCTTCGCCAAGGAACCGACCCAGTGGATGACGATGGTTCCGACCATCTACAATGCCGACACGCTCGGCATCCGCCCCGACCTTGTCGGTCGCGACATCACCACCTGGGCCGACATCATGGATCCGGCCTTCAAGGGCAAGGCCGCCATCCTCAACATCCCGTCGATCGGCATCATGGATGCGGCGATGATCATGGAAGCCATGGGCAACATCAAATATGCCGACAAGGGCAACATGACCAAGGAGGAGATCGATCAGACGATCGACTTCCTGATCAAGGCCAAGCAGGACGGCCAGTTCCGCGCGTTCTGGAAATCGTTCGACGAGAGCGTCAACCTTATGGCTTCAGGCGAAGTGGTCATCCAGTCGATGTGGTCGCCTGCGGTCGCTGCGGTCCGCTCCAAGGGCATCGCCTGCAAATACCAGCCGCTCAAGGAAGGCTACCGCTCCTGGGGCGGCGGCCTTGGCCTGGCAGCGCATCTCGAGGGCGCCCAACTCGACGCCGCCTACGAGTATATCAACTGGTACCTGTCCGGCTGGGTCGGCGCCTATCTCAACCGCCAAGGCTACTACTCGGCCGCCATGGACACGGCCAAGCAGTTCATGTCCGAGGACGAATGGGGCTACTGGGTCGACGGCAAGGCCGCCAAGGGCGATATCATGGCGCCGGACGGCAAGGTCATGGAAAAGGCGGGCGCCGTGCGCGACGGCGGCTCCTTCGTCGAGCGCATGGGCAAGGTCGCCTGCTGGAACTCGGTCATGGACGAGGACCGCTACATGGTGAAGCGCTGGAACGAATTCATCGCGGCTTGATGCAAGGCTGAGATGTTGCATTCCTTCGCGCCCCCCTCTGTCCTGCCGGACATCTCCCCCACTTGGGGGGAGATCGGCCGTCGCCGCTGCTTTCGCCAATCTCCAACTTCGCAAGAAGAGGCGCCAACAGCGAAGCTGCCAATCTCCCCCCAAGTGGGGGAGATGTCCGGCAGGACAGAGGGGGGCGCGAAGGATCACAGCTTGCCAGATTGTCGGCCCTCCGCGACACGCCCGGGCTGTTCCAGATGACCGTGGTCCTCAACCAGCCTGTAGCCACCACCGCCGCAAACCCCGCCAGACGCCGCCGGCTCTCGATCGGCACCCTCGCCCCCTACCTCCAGGCGACGCCGCTGGCGCTGATCCTCGGCACGTTCCTTCTGCTGCCGATCCTGATGATCGCCGTGGTCTCCTTCTGGGACTATGATTTCGCGGCGATGTACCCGGATTTCCTGACCACCAACTACGCCGACACGCTCGGCTCCTGGGTCACCTGGAAAACCTATCTGAATACGCTGAAATACGCCGCCATCGTCTGGGCGCTGACGCTGTTGATCGGCTTCTGGGTCGCCTATTTCCTCGCCTTCCATATCAGGACCACTGCTATGCAGATGGTGCTGTTCCTTGTCTGCACGGTGCCGTTCCTGACTTCCAACATCATCCGCATGATCTCCTGGATTCCGGTTCTTGGCCGCAATGGCCTGGTCAACTCGACGCTGGTGCAGATGGGGCTGATCCCGAAGCCGATCGAATGGCTGCTTTATTCCGAATTCGCCGTGGTGCTCGCCATGGTGCATCTCTACACCCTGTTCATGGTGACACCGATTTTCAACACGCTGATGCGCATCGACAAGTCGCTGATCGAGGCCGCGCGTGACGCCGGCGCGTCCGGCTGGCAGGTGTTGTGGAACGTCATCATCCCGCTTGCCAAGCCCGGCATGGCGATCGGCACCATCTTCGTCGTCACGCTGGTGATGGCCGACTTTTCGACCGTGCAGGTGATGTCCGGCGGGCAGAGCGCCTCCGTCGCGCTGATGATGAAGAACCAGATGTCGCTGCTGCAATATCCGGCGGCTGCCGCCAACGCGGTCGTGCTCCTGGTGCTGGTGTTGCTGATGGTCGCCGGCATCCTGCGCATCGTCGACATCCGCAAGGAGCTGTGAAGCGATGAGCCAGGACAAGCGCTCCCTCGAATTCTACGTGCTGGCAGCCTTCTTCGCTATTTTCGTGCTGTTTCTCTACGGCCCGCTTTCGGCGATTCTCATTCTTTCGTTTCAGGGCGAGAATGGCGGGCTGACCTTTCCGCTGAACGGCGTTTCGCTGCACTGGTTCGCCAATCTGTTCGAGCGCCAGGCGGTCGGCGATTTCGGCGGCAGTTTCAAACGCTCCTTCATCCTTGGCCTTATGGTGATGATCGTGACCGTTATCGTGTCGCTGCTTGCCGGTCTTGCCTTCCGCCAAAAGTTTCGTGGCGCCACCGCATTGTTCTATCTGGCCGTCGCCAGCCTCGTCGTGCCGTCGATCATCATTTCGCTCGGCATTGGCGTCGTCTTCCAGCAGATCGGCTTTCGCCCCGCCTGGTACACGTCCGCCTTCGGGGCGCATCTGACCTGGACCTTGCCCTTCGGCGTGCTCATCATGTTCGCCGTCTTCAACCGGTTCTCGCCGGCCTATGAGGAAGCCGCGCGCGACCTCGGAGCATCGTCCTGGCAGACCTTCGCGCATGTCGTCCTGCCGATGATCTCGCCCAGCCTGATCGGTGTCGGCCTGTTCGGCTTCACGCTGTCCTATGACGAGTTCGCCCGCACGCTGATGACCTCGGGCACGTTCAACACGCTGCCGCTCGAGATCTATGGCATGACGACAAATGTGACGACGCCGGTGCTCTATGCGCTGGGCACGGTGACATCAGTGTTTTCTTTCCTGGTGATCCTGCTGACGCTCGGCGCAATCGTCTATGTCGGCCGTCGCCGGGCACGTATTTGAGAACCGCAGTGCAGATCCTCGTTGTCAATCCGAACACCACCGCCAGCATGACCGAAACCATTGCAGCGGCGGCGCGGCTCGTGGCCGGCGCCGGCACGGAAATCGTCGCCGTCACCTCGTCGATGGGTCCGGTTTCGATCGAAGGCTATTATGACGAGGCGCTTGCCGTGCCGGGCCTGCTGGTCGAGATCGCCGCTGGCGAGCGCTCGGGCGCGCAGGCTGCGATCGTCGCCTGTTTCGACGACACCGGCCTCGATGCCGCGCGCGCCATGGCCAACATCCCGGTCATCGGTATCTGCGAGGCAGCGCTCAGCACGGCCTCGTTCATCGCCCAGCGCTTCACCGTCGTCACCACGACCGAGCGCTCGCGCGTGCCGGTCGAAGGGCTGGTGCAGCGCTATGGCATGGCGGGGCGGGCACGCGTGCGCGCCGCCGACATTCCGGTTCTTGCCCTCGAAGACCCGGCATCGGACGCGATCCTGAAGCTGCGCGGCGAGATCGCGCGCGCACTCGAGGAGGATCGCGCCGAGGCCATCGTGCTCGGCTGTGCCGGCATGGCCGATCTTGCGGCTGCGCTGCAGCGGGAGTTCGGCGTTCCGGTCATCGACGGTGTCGGCGCCGCCGTGAAACAGGCCGAGGCGTTGATCGCGCTTGGCCTGTCGACATCCAAGCGTGGTGCCTATGCAAACCCACTGGCAAAGCCTTATCGTGGCGCCTTGAAATCCTTCGCCCCCGGTATAGTTGCCGCCGAGTGATCGCAATGTCCCGAACGATCAGAACGCTCGCACTTGAAGAAGTGGAAACGCTTGTCGACTGGGCGGCAGCGGAGGGCTGGAATCCCGGCCTCGGCGATGCCGCAGCGTTCCACGCGGCGGATCCCGACGGCTTCATTGGCGCCTTTGTCGATGGCGAGATGGTGGCCGGTATTTCGGCCGTGGCCTATGGCGACGATTTTGGCTTCATCGGCCTGTACATCTGTCGGCCGGACAGGCGCGGAGAGGGCCATGGCAAGGCGGTCTGGGATGCCGGCACGGCGCGGCTCGGCAGCCGCACGATCGGCCTCGATGGTGTCGTTGAACAGCAGGCCAACTACCGCAGCATGGGCTTTGCGCCGGTCTACCGGACGATCCGGTTCGTCGGAGCGCCGAATGTTTCGGCAGGCACCGACAGTGACATCCGTGCCATAGGCCCTGACCTCATAGCGGATCTCTTGGGCTACGACAGCCGGTTCTTTCCCGCTCCGAGACGGTCGTTCCTGGAACACTGGCTGCGCCCGCCGCACATCGCGCTTGCGATCGTCAGGGACGGCGCAATCGAGGGATACGGCGTCGCGCGCCGATGCCGGGACGGTCACAAGATCGGCCCGCTCTTTGCCGACAGCCTGGGCGCGGCAAGCCGTCTCTTCGCCGCACTCGCCAATGCTTCCGGACCCGGAAATATCCATCTCGACGTTCCCGAGACCAGCGGGGACTTTGCAGCCCGGCTGACGGCCGCCGGTCTTCAACCGGGCTTCGAAACCGCTCGAATGTACAAGGGAAAAGCGCCGCAGCTCACGCAGCCCGGGGTCTTTGCGATGACGACCTTGGAGCTTGGTTGAGGCGGAGCGTCTATTTGTAACGCGCAAAGTCGGTTGGCACCTCCGCGCAACTTCACTTGGCACTAACTCGCGCGCTTTCTACGGCCGTTAACGGTGCCTTAAAGCCCAACGTCACAGGTCAAACACTCCTGTTGGGGAGATCCGTGACTATTGTTTATCGTTCCGCTGAAACCGCAGCCATCATCGGCCGGAGCTGGTTCTCCCAAACCCGATAGCCGGCGCCGTTGAGGTGGATCCCGTCAGTCGTGAGGTCCGGTCGTAGGCTGCCATCTCGGGAGAGAGGCACGTTAAGATCCACGAATCGGCAGTTTGCAGCCTTTGAGCACAGGGCGATGAGCGCACTGTTCAATCGCTTTATCGCGGCGTTGTGGACCTCGCTGTTCGTGAGCAACGTCGACTGGACGACGATGCTCTCCACATCCGCCAACCGATCGATGATCTTGCCGTAGGATGCAGCCACGTCGTCGGGGCTGGTTGACCTGCGAATATCGTTGATCCCGAGCATGATGAAAACCAGCCGGGGCTGCGCTGCCGTAATCTGGTCGAGCCTCAGGAGCGCGCTACCGACGCGTTCGCCAGATATGCCGCGATTGATAATCGACAGTTTGGGAAACATCTCCTGCCAATGGCCACTCGCAGTGAGAGAATCGCCAAACATCACGATGTCGGCATGTCCTTTGAATTGACGGAATTCGTCGACTTTGGCTTGCCACGCAGCGTTTTCGAACCGCATAGCAAGGGCCGTCACCAACAGAATCGACAGTATTGCGCCAAAGATCAGCGCTGCCGATGGATGGATGAAGCACTTAGGCATCTCGCGGCTCGCACACACGGATCAGATATTTTAAGGAATCGGGCGCCATGGCCAACCCGTCATTGCCAAGTTTTTGCTCTCATTCTTGGCGAGGCGTTCGGCAACTGCTCATCGATCTCCTTCAAGCGTTGCTCTAGATTAGCAAGAATGGTTTTGTCGAAGGCCAGTTTTCCGGTCTCCTCCGACACGACGAACCTACTCCAGACGCCTTCCTTTGCACGAATAGCTCCTTGCCGTAGTCGCCCTCGCTGCCGAAGTATGGCGGGTCTAGGAGAAAGGGCCGAGTGCGGCAGAGCTATCTTGCGCGTTGCATAATGCATGTCGTTGTCCCAAAACCGCTGCGCACTTTTGGGCGACATGCGTTAACCTGCCGCATCCAGCCGGTCGCGCAGCATGCTTAGGGGAAGCAGCATGTTTGGCGCATGCCGCATCAGGCCGTGGAACGGGATCGGCGACGGCGGCGCAAACGGCAGCGGCAAGTCCTGTGGCTTCACGCCATCAGCCCAATCGGCAAGCGCCTTGCCCATGCTCGTGGTCATGGCGATGCCGCGTCCGTTGCAGGCAAAGCCGGCAATCAGGCCGGGTCCGAGATCGACGAGGTGCGGCAGGAAGTCAGGCTCGACGGCAGCCATCCCCGACCAGCTATATTCAAGCGGCGGGATCCCCGGGAGGTCGAGGTGCTTTGCCAGCCGCCGCCAGATCGCTTGCGGCACCCGCGCTTCGGCGCCCAGACCGAAAATATGCATGCCGCCGGTGATCAGTCTGTTTTCCCTGTCGAAGCGGAAGGTGAAAAGATTGCGCCTTGTGTCGCCGACGCCTTGCCCGCCGGGAAGCAGGCGGGTGCGTATTTTGCGGGGCAGCGGCGCCGTCGCGATCTGGAAGATTTTTAGCGGGAAATAGGTTCGCTCAAGCGTGCGGTTCAGCGACCCGCCATAAGCGTTGGAGGCAATCAGCACCTTTCCGGCGCGTACCGAGCCCGACGCCGTCTTCAAGACCCAGCCATCCCCAATGCGATCGATCGATGTAACGAGCGTATGCTCGAAGATGCGCGCGCCGGCTTTTTCCGCAGCGTCGGCCAATCCGCGCGCATATTCGACCGGATTGAGGACGCCGCCCGAACGGTCCATCCAGCCACCGACATAACCGCGAACGCCGGTCAGCTCTTCGACCGCCCGCCTGTCCAGCGCAACAGTCGGTCTTCCGCGCCTCGCCCATTGTTCGGCGCGCGATCTGGTTTTTTCGAGAGCAGCCTGCGAATGGGCTGGCTGTATCCATCCGCTCTGGACGGCATCGCACTCGATGCCGTGCCGCCTGATCAGGTCGAAGACGAGGTCGGCGCTGCCGGCCGCGAAATCGATGAGGCGTTCGCCACGTTCTGGCCCGAGCTGGGCAATGATATCGTCGGGGTCTCTTTTCGCGAAATTCGGCACGACGAAGCCGGCATTCCTGCCGGTTGCTCCCCAGGCGATGATTTCCGCTTCGAGGACGGCGACCGAGATGCCTTTCTCGGCGCTGTGCAGCGCGGTGGAAAGGCCTGAAAACCCGCCGCCGACAATTGCCAGATCGACATCGAGTGCGCCTTCGAGCGCGGGCCGATCACGGCGATTGCGGCTGACGGCATGCCAAAGGGAAATGCCGTGCGGCCGGATCTCAGCGCTCATGAGCCGCTCTCGCTCGCGGCCACGCGTGCACGCTTGCCGAACCTTGGACGCCGCGGCCTGTCGCCAAACAGGCCGTTCGGCCTGACCAGAAGGATGACGCACAGCATCACGCCGATGGCGACGATCTGCAGCGAGGCGGCGCGCGCCTGTTGTTCCGGCGAGAACAAGACGCTCGTCAAGGCTCCCGATCCGGCCCAAATCGCCCAGACCAGGATGCTGCCGATGACGGCGCCGATGTTGCTGCCCGAGCGACGATCAGCATCACCCAGACCTGGAAAGTCAGCGCCGGCAAATAATTGTCCGGCGCGATGAAGCCTGTGAAATGCGCCTGCAACGCGCCGGCCAGTGCCATGATGGCGCCGCCGACGGCAAAGGCCTGGACGCGGTAGAAACGCGCGCTTTTCCCCAGGGATATCGCGGCCCGCTCATCCTCGCGAAGCGCCTTCAACACGCGCCCCCACGGGCTGCGCGACAGATGCTCCAGCGCGAGATAGACGATCAGTGTCACCACCGAGACGACGGCTAGGTTCGACAGGTTGAACAGCAACGGCGTCTCCGCGAGGCCGCCGAAGGGACGCGGAATGAAGCCGATGCCGAAGGGGCCGCCGGTCAGTTTTTGGGCGTTGAGCGCCACCAGCTGCACGACGACGGCAACGCCGAAGGTGGTGATCGCCAGATAGTCCGATCTCAGGCGCAGCGTGGCGATGCCGGTGATCGCGGCGGCGACCCCGCCAACGACCATCGCGCCCAGCCAGCCGACAAGGATCGGCAGGCCGAAGCCGCCGAGGCGTGCGGCATCGTCGGGCGTGGTCAGCAGCGCCGAGGTGTAGGCGCCGATGGCGACAAAGCCGGCGAGCCCGACATTGAAAAGCCCGGTCAGCCCCCATTGCAGGTTGAGCCCGAGCGTGACGAGCGAAAAGATCAGCGCGGTGGTCAGGAAGAAAGCGCCGTAGCCGAGCAGATCCATCAGCGTTCTCTCACTCCGAAAAGGCCGATGGGCCGCACGAACAGCACGGTCATCAGGATGATGAAGGAGACGGCCGCCCGCCATTCGGCGCCGATCAACTGCACTGCGCCGGCTTCGGCGAGACCAATGATCAAGCCGCCGAGAACGGCGCCAGGCACGCTGCCGATGCCGCCGAGGATGGCGGCCGCGAACATCGGCAGCAGCATGTCGAAACCCATGAATGGGCGGATCTGGATGAGAATGCCGATCATGACGCCGGCGACGCAGGCTAGCGCCCCGCCGACGATCCAGGTGACGCGCACGACCTTGGCGACGTCGATGCCGACAATGCGGGCCAATGCCGCGTTCTGGCTCAGTGCCTGCATCGAGCGGCCGGTCTGGGTGCGGGTCATCAGGAGATGCACGCCGAGCACCAGAACGGCGGTCAGAAGCAGCAGCGCGATCTGGTCGGGGGTGATGCGAATGCCGAAGCCGACCGGCATGGCGATCTGGATGGCCCGGCTGAAATAGGTCGGACGCGAGGTGAAGATAAATTCGAGCAGGCTTCTCAGCGCCATCGAGGCGCCGAAGCTCGCCATCACCACGATGATCGCCTGGCCCTTGGCCCGCAGCCGCGCGAAAAGCATCAGGTCGAGCAGCAACGCCAGCAAGCCGGTGATCGCCATGCCGATCACCACCGCGGCGATCAACGGCCAGCCGAAGGAGAGCGGAGCGATCGGCGCGATCTTGCCGAACATCGCGCCGATGGCGCCGACGGCGGCGAGCGTCGCATAGGCGCCCCAGGCCATGAAGTCGCCGTGCGCGAAGTTCGAGAAGCGCAAGATCGAATAGGTGAGCGTCACGCCGATGGCGCCGAGGCCGATCATCGAACCTGCCAGCAGTCCGTCGACGACAAATTGCAGGTTCATGCCGCGCTTCCTTTGCCGGAGTGCCGGTCTCTTTCAGGATCGAGGCGGCGCTGGCCGAGATAGAGCTCGGCGACGACCGGATCGTTCCAGAGCTCGGAGGCGACGCCCTCGTGCCGGTCCTTGCCTTCGACCAGAACATAGGCGCGGTCGCCGATGGCAAGCGCTGCCTTGGCGTTCTGTTCGACCAGCAGAATAGTGACGCCGGATATGCGTATACCGGCCAGCATCTCGAACACCATCGCCACGAATTTCGGCGACAGGCCGGCCGACGGCTCGTCGAGCACCAGCACCTTGGGATGGACGATCAATGCCCGGGCGACGGCCAGCATCTGCCGCTGTCCGCCCGAAAGGTTGCCGGCGACGGTCTTGCGCTGACGGGCGAGATCGGGGAAGGCCGCATACATTTCCCCGATGCGGGCAGGGATCTCGCGCGGCTTCAGGATGCCGCAGGCGACCTTCAGATTGTCCTCGACCGACATTAGCGGGAAGATGTTTTCGGTCTGCGGCACGAAGGCGAGGCCGAGGCGGACCATGGTGTGGGCGGGTGCGGCGGTGATGTCGCTGCCGTCCAGCAGCACCGTGCCGCCGGTGATCGGGACAAGGCCGGCGATCGCCTTGATCAAGGTCGATTTGCCGGCGCCGTTGGGGCCGAGAACGACGACGATCTCGCCCTTGCCGACGGTGATCGAGGCGCCGCGCACGATCGGCACACCTGGCTCATAGCCGGCTTCGAGATTGCGGACATCGAGAACCCTTTGGCTCATGCCGCGCCTCCGAGATAGGCCTCGATGACGCGCGGGTCGCGTGCCACCTCGTCCGGGCTGCCTTCGCACAGAAGCTGGCCGCTCGCCATGACCAGCACACGGTGGCAGAGCCGCGTCACCATGTCGATATTGTGCTCGATCAGCAGGAAGGTGATGCCGCTTCTGTTGATGTCGCGAATGCGGTCGATGATGACTTCGAGCAGCGTCGCGTTGACGCCGGCCGCCGGCTCATCGAGCAGGATGATCGCCGGGTTGGCCATCATGACGCGGGCGAGCTCGAGCAGCTTGCGCTGGCCGCCGGAAAGCACGCGCGCCGGTTCGTGCGCCAGGCGGGCGAGCGTGACGAGCTCGAGCAATTCGATGGCTCTCGTCTCGGCAGCCCGCTCTTCGGCGGCGACCCGCCGAGGTGTCAGGAAATTGGCGAGCAGCCGCTCTCCGGCCTGCCCCTGCGCCGCCAGCATGACGTTTTCGATCAGCGTCAGGTTGGGCAAGGGCCGGGGGATCTGGAAGGTGCGGCCAAGGCCGCGGCCGATGCGG
The DNA here is from genome assembly GCF_002284565.1 of Mesorhizobium mediterraneum. Lineage (GTDB taxonomy): Bacteria > Pseudomonadota > Alphaproteobacteria > Rhizobiales > Rhizobiaceae > Mesorhizobium > Mesorhizobium mediterraneum. The sequence continues at coordinate 387,653 of NZ_NPKI01000011.1, forward strand.
CGATGGGCAGCTTCCCCTGATACGAGCACGCCGTTGAGAAGGATTTCGCCGCTGGTCGGCAGGATGCTGCCGGCCAGCAGGTCGAACATCGTCGTCTTGCCGGCGCCGTTCGGGCCGATGAGGCCGAGTATCTCACCCGGCCGGACGTCAAACGAGACATTGTTGACCGCGACGAGCCCGCCGAAGCGCCTGACGACGTTCCTGGCCGTCAGAACCGGCGTGCGGGTCTCCGCCCGCTGTTGTGCGGTTGTGTCACTCATGGAACCCTCTGGCCGAAAGCGATCACCGCCGCCTTCTGGTTTGATTTGTGATCACACTTGCTTTGATCACGCTATTCGGCTTTAATTTCTTCCGCAAGCCGAAAACGGGCCAAGACCGGGACTTCCCATGCAGAAGGCCGCCATCGAACGGAACAATGAAACGATCGCAGCCCAGCTTACGCCGGTCGGCCGCGAGACGGTGCAGGATCGCGTCTATTCGGAGCTGCGTCGCGCCTTGATCGGCGGCCTCTTCGAGCCGAGCCAGGTGCTGACCATCCGCGGCCTCGCCGACGCGCTGGTCACCAGCACCATGCCGGTGCGCGAGGCGCTCGGACGACTGATCACGGAGAAGGCGCTGGAAGCGCTTCCCAACCGCTCCGTGCGCGTGCCGCCGATCACGCTGGAGCGGATCGACGATCTCTTGCGCGCCCGTTCCCTGATCGAGGGCGAAGCCATCGCGCTGGCCGCCACGCGCATGAACCCGCGCCAGATTGCTTCGGTCGAGGCCATGCTCGGCGAGTGGGACGAGATGCGGGCGCTGAAACACAAGAAGGATATCGACCGCGAGGCGACGCTCAACCAGAGCTTCCATTTCGAGATCTACCGCTGCTGCGGTTCCGCCGTGCTGATCCCGATGATCGAGAGCCTTTGGCTGCAATCAGGACCCTGCATCCGCGTTGCTATCTATGCCTTTTCCGACGCCGGCGAGGTCGACACCGCCCACTACCATCGCAGCATCGTCGCAGCGCTTGCGAGGCAGGATGCGCAAGCGGCGCGCGAGGCGCTGGTGGCCGACATCAGCCGGCCTTTCGCCTTCCTGCGCGACAAGCTCCAATCCGCAAGCAAAGAAGGATTGAGGGCATGACGCCTGCCATCAGGATCACTGAGGAACGTTCAAAGCTTTCCGTGACGGCGTTGCTGTTGCCTGAAAAGGCGCCTGACAACGCTGCCTTCCTGCTGGCCTATCTCGAGCAGCCGCGCGTCGTTGCCGGCATCCATGCGATGTGGACGGGGCCGGAGATCTCCTGCCCGGTTCCGTCAGCGGATATTGAGGGCCAAACCTATGCCAGGCCCCTGCCGGCGGAGAATGCAACGCTGACGCCGCAGCCGGGCGACATCGTGCTATCCTACGTGCCGCCCCGCATGTGGGGCGGCAGTCCGAATGCGATTTTCGACATCGGGTTGTTTTACGGACAGGGCGCGCGCCTGCTGTTCCCGATCGGCTGGCTTGCCGGAAGCGTGGTCGCGCAGGTGCGTCCCGAGGAGCGCGACCGGTTCGCCGCCGCCTGCGGCGTGATCCGCCGCAACGGCGCTTGCGACATCACCTTCACTCGTGTGGAGATATGAATGGCTGAGGACGACGACAGTTTCGAACTCTTCGATCTTCGTGTCGAGGCGGTTATCCCCGAGGGCAAGCCGATCTATTGCGGCGCCAAGGCGGGTGACTATTTCGAGCTCAAGGGTGAGATGCTGTCGATGCCGGCGGGGCAGGGTTTTTCGATCTATTCGATATCAGCCGTGCTGCCGCTGCTCGCGGCAAAACAGCGCCCGACCCACAAGAACGACTGGATGACATCAGACGCCGAGATCGCCTGCCCCGATCCCAATTGCGCCAGCCGGCTGAGGATCGTCAGGACGGGCAAGCGGCGGTTCAGCCACGCCGAAACCACGGCGGTGCCGCTGCCGAAGGAGAATGACCAGAGATGACCGAAAAGTCCTTCGAGCTCAGCCCCGGCTATACGATCTCACGCGTCATCCGCGGCGGCTGGCAGCTTGCCGGCGGGCATGGCGCGATCGATCGCCAACAGGCGGTGACCGACCTGATCGCCACTTTCGACGCCGGCATCAGGACCTATGATTGCGCCGATATCTATACCGGCGTCGAGGAGCTGATCGGCGCGGCGCGGCTGCGGCTTGCCAATGAGCGCGGCCTCGACGCCGCCGCCAAAATGAAGGTTCACACCAAGCTGGTGCCTGACCTGGAAAGGCTTGCAAACATCAGCCGCGACTATATCAGGGGCATCGTCGACCAGTCGCTGCGGCGGCTGAAGACGGAGCGGCTCGATCTCGTGCAGTTCCACTGGTGGGATTATGCGCTGCCCGGCTATGTCGACGCGATGGGCTGGCTCAATGACCTTCGCCTGGAAGGCAAGGTGCGCAATGTCGGCACCACCAATTTCGATACGCCGCATTTGGCCGAGATCCTGGCCGCCGGGGTGCCGCTGGTCAGTCAGCAACTGCAATACTCCGTGCTCGACCAGCGGCCGGCCAACAGCCTCGCGGCACTCGCCAAGCAAAACGGCGTCAGTTTCCTCTGCTATGGTTCGGTGGCAGGCGGCTTCCTGAGCGAAAAATGGCTTGATGCTGCCGAGCCGCAGACGCCCCTCGAAAACCGGTCGCTGGTCAAATACAAGCTGATCATCGACGACTTCGGTGGCTGGGAGCTTTTCCAGGAGTTGCTTCGCACATTGAAGGCCGTCGCCGACCGCCATGGCGTCGACATCGCCACCATCGCCAGTGCCTGGGTGCTGGAGCAGCCGCAAGTGGCGGCCGTCATCGTCGGCGCCCGCAACCAGGCGCACGCCCTTGCCAATGCTAGGATTATGGACGTGGTGCTCGACGCCGACGACCGGGCGCGGATCGCCGCCGTGATCGCGCAAAGCCGTGGGCCATTAGGTGACGTCTACACGCTGGAACGGGACCGCCACGGCCGCCACGGCTCGATCATGCACTACAATTTGAACGCAGGCCGGATATGAGCGCCGCCATGGACGAGAAGTCCTCTCTGCTTTCCCGCGCGAGCGCCGAGGTCGTCGATCTTCACCGCTTTTTCGTCGACTGGTTCGTTGCAGGAAGCGCGGACAGGGCGGATTTCAGCCGCTTCGAACGCGTCATGAACGAAAGTTTCTGCATGGTTGCGCCGGACGGCCAGATCCTCGATCGTGACGCAGTGGTCGACCACGTCAGGGTAAGCCGCGCTACCTGTGATGGCGACTTCACCATTTCGATCGAAGACATCAGGGCCAGCTGGCAGGCCGACGACGCGATCGTCCTCTGCTACGTCGAAACGCAGCAGCGCGCCGGCAAGCACAGCCGCCGTCGCTCGAGTGCCGTTTTCACCACCAGTTCATCGGCGCCCAATGGCGTTGAATGGCGACATCTGCATGAAACCTGGCTGCAGGTGTCGGAAGGCTGAACAGGCTCAAGACATGAATTGAATCAGTGTCGTGTAACGAAAGGGGAACAACAGTGACAAAGACGATACTTCAGATCACCACCGCGCTGGCTCTGCTGACAGCCGCCGGTGCAGCGCAAGCCGCCGATTGCAAGATCACGGTCGGCCTCGTCATGGAACTGACCGGTCCGGCCGGCGAATACGGCCAGGCCGGCGCCAAGTCGGTCGAAATGGCCTTCCGCGATATCAACGACGCCGGCGGCGTGCGCGGTTGCGATCTCGCCACCGACACGCGTGACAGTCAGAGCCAGGGCAACATTGCGGTCGACGCCGCAACCCAGCTCGTGCAGGTCAAGAAGGTGCCGGTGATCATCGGCGGCATCATCTCCTCGGTGTCGATCCCGATCCTGACGTCGGTCACCGCTCCGGCCAAGATCGTCCAGGTCTCGCCGGCTTCCTCGTCGCCGACGCTGACGGCGCTCGGGCGCGACGGCAAGACCAATGGCATCTTCTTCCGCACCATCACCTCGGATGCGCTGCAGGGCGTCGCCGCGGCCAAATATGACATCGACAAGGGCTTCAAGAAGCTGTCGGTCATCCACGTCAACAACGACTTCGGCGTCAACATGGTGGCGGAATTCTCGCGCGCCTATAAGGCGCTCGGCGGCACCATCGTCTCCGACACGCCCTACAATGAAAAGCAGTCGAGCTATGCGTCCGAAGTCACGGCGGCCATGGCCGGCGAGCCCGACGGGCTTTATCTCGTCAGCACGCCTGTCGACGGCGCGACCATCGCCCGTACCTGGATCTCGCAGGGCGGTGTCCAGAAATTCCTGCTCAATGACGGCATGAACAGCCCGGACTTCATCGAATCCGTCGGCGCCGATTATTTGAAGGACGCTTATGGCACTTCCTCGGGCACCAGCCCGACCGCATCGACCGAGTATTTCACCAAGAACTACAAGGAATTTTCGGGCATCGAACCGTCGAACCCGGCGGCCGACCGGTCCTATGATGCCGGCGCCATCGTCGGATTGGCAATCGCTATTGCCGGGTCCGAGGATCCGGCCAAGATCAAGGAGGCCATGTACAAGGCGGTCGACCCGGCCGGCACGCCGATCTATGCCGGCAAGGACGAGTTCGCCAAGGCGCTCGGCCTGATCAAGGATGGCAAGCCGATCCGCTACGAAGGCGTCATCGGCCCGGTCGCCTTCGACAAATACGGCGACATCACCGGCCCGTTCCGCCTCTGGAAGATCGTCGACGGCAAGGTGACGTCCGATGGCGAAATGACGACGGATGACGTCAACGCCCTGCAGGCGAAGCTTCAGTAAGGCGCCTATATCTGTCCGGCATCATTTCATTGAGGTTGATGCCGGACACCACCGTCCCGACTCGCACGCTCAGCTAGTATAGCGGCTTGGCCATGTGCCGGGGTGTCGGCCACTCCGTCGTGATCCCGGGCTGCACCGGCCGCTCCAGATAGGTCGACAAAACCACGTAGCTTCGCGTCGAGGTGACGCCGGGCGTTTCGTAAAGCCGCGACAGCAGGCCTTCGAGCGCCCGAGTGTCCTCGGTGCGGACTTTGATCAGCATGCATGTGTCGCCGGCCACCGAATGAATCTCCTCGACTTCGGGGTGCTCGGAAATCGCCATCAGTTCGGGGGTCTTTCCCCAGCCCTTGGTGTCGATGTGCACGAAAGCGAGTAGCGGCTTGCGCACCGCCTTGGGATCGATGATCGCCGCGGTGTTGCGGATGGCGCCGCTGCGCCGAAGCCGCTTCACCCGTTCATGGGCTGCCGGCGGCGACAGGCCGACGCGTTCGCCGAGCTCGGCATAGCTGATCGTGGCGTCATCGACCAGAACGCCTAATATTTTTCGGTCGGTGGCGTCGATGTCGCGGGCGGCAGGCCTGTTCTGCGGAATGCCATCTGTTTCTTCGTCCATAATGAAATTCCTTATTGATACAGAATTTAATACGGTCATTATTGCCATATGTCGAACAGTGATCAAGTCGCAACATTGACGGCTAGGCCGCCTATCCCGGCGCTCGCTTATCTGCTCACTGGATGCATCGCCGTGATCGGCTCCAACTCGCTGGTTCTCGGTCCGATAGCACCGGCGGTGGCCGCGTCGTTTGCGACAAGCGTGCCGGCCGTCATGATCGCGTCCGCTGCGTTCGGCCTCGGAACATCCGCAAGCGCCTTGTTCCTGGCGCGCTATATCGATCGGCTTGGCGCTCGCCGCATGCTGCAAGGGGCCTTGCTGCTGCTGGCGATAGCGCTTCTCGCCAGCGCCGCCGCGCCGACGGTGACGGCGCTGGTTGCGGCCCAGCTTCTCGCCGGCATCGCCGCCGGTATCGCCATGCCGGCAATCTATGCCAGCGCCGCAGCGATCGCGCCACTTGGCCGCGAAAGCGGGACGATCGGCGTCGTGCTGACCGGATGGACGCTGAGCATGGTAGCCGGCGTTTCGCTATCGGCGGTGCTTGCCGATCTGCTGCATTGGCGCGCCGTTTTTGCGGCGGTCGCGGTCCTTGCGGCGCTCGCGTTGACCGGCCTTACGCTGACGTCGCTGAGCGACGTCAGGAAGAGCGGTCCGGCGCCGACACCGCTCGGCGCTTTGGCCGTTCCCGGCATAGTGCCGCTTCTGGTGGCCTGCGGCGCCTTCATGACCGCCTTTTACGGTGTCTATGGCTATCTCGGCGATCACCTTCACAATGGCTTGGGACGGCCGGTCAGCGCCAATGGGCTGGCCGCGCTCGCCTATGGCGCCGGCTTCGGCACGGCGGCACTTCTTGACGGCGTGATCGATCGCATTGGAGCGCGCCGCGTCATGCCGTTCGCCTATCTTCTGGTCGCGATCGTCTATGTCGCGCTTGCCGCGTCAAGCAGTAGTTTTCATCTGACCATCGCGATGGTGGCGGTCTGGGGCCTTGCCAATCATTTCGGGCTGAACGTCCTGGTGATGCGCCTTTCGGCGCTCGACCCGGCGCGGCGCGGCACCATCATGGGTTTGAACAGCGCAGTGACCTATCTCGCGGTGTTTGTCGGCACCACGGCCTTCGGACCGCTTTATTCCAGCTTTGGCTTTGCGGCATCGGCCGTGGTCGCAGCGTTGCTCATGCTGGTTGCCGCTTCGGCGGCGGCGTGGCATTCGCCGCGGTAGTCGCGGACCATCGCAAGTCGCCGGTTTGAGCCACGCGGCGGCAAGCGGCAGAGCTTGCGCCTCCCTCCTGTCCTTCGATAAATGCAAATGAAAGTGCCACAGTCCGGAAGGACGCGCGGCGCTGTATACGGATATCCGGCTGCGAGCCCGTCTGGACATGGGATGAACACGACGCTTGAAACCACCGCAGACCCTTCGCCGAGAGAGCTCGCTTTTCTCGGGGAGCGGCTCAGCGCGTTCAACGACAGCGATGTCGGTCCGGCCAACAGGAAGGCGCTCGCGGTGTTCGTGCGCGATGAGCATGGCGCCGTTGTCGCCGGTATCTCGGGATACACCGCCTGGGGCTGGCTCTATGTGCAATGGCTCTGGGTTGATGAGCGCCTGCGCGGCCAGCACATGGCCGGCAATATGCTGGATGCGGCCGAACAGGAAGCCGTCGCGCGCGGCTGTCACGGCGCCCTGATCGACACGTTCAATCCGAAAGCGGCCAAGGCCTATGAGCGTCAGGGATATCGGCCTTTCGGCGTGCTTCCCGATTTTCCCGTTGGCCGCAGCCGCGTCTTCCTGCAGAAGAAATTGTTGGCTTGAGTACGGTCGAGCCGAAGCCCGAAGGATTTGGCCCAAACCAGCCCGGCAAAATGACCAACCTGATCTCATCTTGCTCTAGTTAGCCGGCAAGGCGCCCGCCGCGCATCGGCTGTGGCACACCGGTGGTGGTCGGGAAGCTGATCGGCAGGCCCCTGAGCACGCGGACCGCAAGGAAGGCGAAGCACTCCGCCTCCACTGCGTCACCTTTCCAGCCGAGCGCCTCCGCCGGCACCGCTTCGACGCCGGCGCGGCTGGCAAGCATGGCCATGATCGTCGGGTTGTGGCGGCCGCCGCCGCTGACCACCAGCCGCTTCGGCCGATGCGGCAGAAGGTCGAGCGCTTTGCCGACGGCGGCGACCGTGAAGGCCGTCAGCAGTGCTGCGCCATCCTCAGCGTTCATTCCATCCGCCATGGCCGCGCCGAAATCGAACCGGTCCAGCGATTTTGGATAGGGCTTGGCCAGATAGGGATGCTGCAAGAGCTTGGCCAGCCGGGCTTCGTCGACGGTGCCGGCGCGGGCCAATGCGCCATCGCGGTCCATCTCGCCAAGCCCTTTCGACTTGATGAAATCGTTCAACGGCGCATTGGCCGGTCCCGTGTCGAAGGCGACGACATTATCCTTGCCGTCCCACCAGGTGATATTGGCAACGCCACCGAGATTGAGCACGGCCGTGTCGCCGCTGGCGTCGGCATCGCGCAGCAACGCGGCGTGATAGGCCGCCGACAGCGGCGCGCCCTGGCCACCGGCGCGCATGTCGGCCGAGCGGAAATCATAGGCCACTTTGGTACCCAGAATGGCATGCATCAACGCGCCATCGCCGAGCTGGCGGGTCTGGCCGAGCCGGCCGACTTGCGGCGCGCGATGCAGCACGGTCTGGCCATGGAAGCCGACGACCCCAATATCGGCCATCGTCAGACCGTAGCTTTCGACCAGGTTCTTGACCGCCGCGGACTGGGCGCGCGTCAGCGCCTGTTCGGCCTCGCGAAAAATCGCCGGCTCCGGTCCGGTGAAATTCCATGCCCTGGCTTGATCCAGCGTCTCCTCCAGCAGGGTCCGGATCGATCTGGGGTAGGGTGCGAGCGTGTAGGTGCCGAAATCCGCAATCCGCTCGCCGTCGGTCTTGATCAGCGCAACATCGATATTACCGTCCAGCACGGTGCCGGTCATCAGACCGACGGCCCAAATTGGTTCCATAACTATCCTAGGCTCCATTGACGAGATCGCTGACCGACTGGCGAAGCGCTGCGATCCCACTGTTGAAATGACGTGTCGGATGGATCCGGTTGGTGAGCAAGGTCCATGCCTTGCCTTTGTCGAAGTCGATCCACAGCCCGGTGCCGGTAAAGCCGGTATGCCCGATCGTCCCAGGGCTGCACAGCCGGCCGCCGGACCAGCCTTCATAGGGCTGCTCCCAGCCATGGGTGCGGGTCGCGGACAACGGCGTGCGCATCAGCGTGATCGTACGCGCGGATGCGCCGGTCCCGTCCAGCAACCCTTGTGCAAAGTCGAGGATAGACGCCGCCGTTCCGAACAGCCCGGCGTGACCCCCACCTTGCAGCGCCGAGCAATTGTCGTCGTGGACCTCGCCGCAGAGCACGCGATGACGCCAGGTGCAGTCTTCCGTCGCCGCCGAGGCATCCGGCTCGGCGGAGAACGCAAAGCCCGGGCCGGGGTCCATCTCGCGGATGGCCTTTCCCGACACGCGCTCCAGGGCAAAGCCGAGCAGGATAAAATTGATGTCGGAATAGACCGGTTCCCCGGCCTGCCATTCGCGCTGCAGGACGAAGGCGCGCAACAGCTCGAGGTCGCGCCCGTAGGTGTAGATTGGCGCAACGGCGGGAAACGGCGTCTGATGGCCGAGGCACTGGCGAAACGTCACCTTCCGCTCCCAGGCCTTTTCATCATATTGGCGCAGGTCGGATAGAACCGAGATCAGCGGTGCATCGAGATCGATGACGCCTTCCTCCGCCAGCGCCAGGATGCGTGGCGTCGTGAAGATGATTTTGGTCAACGAGGCGAGATCGAACCAGGTTTCGACATGCATCGGCCGCACCTTCGGCACGATTTGAGCCGAGCCGATTGCCCGGACGAAGCGGTCGCCATGCCGATCGACCATGCCGAGCACGCCGCCGGGAATGCGTGAGGCAGCCACCGCCGCTTCGAGAGGGGCGAAGGCGCGGTCGAAGAAGTGGGCGAGGTCGGTCAATGCCAGCCTCCGCTCGAAACTTGGCGCTTTACGACACCCCCCTCCGTCCTGCCGGACATCTCCCCCTCAAGGGGGGAGATTGGCAGTTTTGGCGCCGCCGTCCATTTCTTTCCGCGTTGAAAATTGGCGAAACCTAAGGCGATATCCAATCTCCCCCCTTGAGGGGGAGATGTCCGGCAGGACAGAGGGGGGTGCTGTCCCGCTGCGTCTGGATAATTTTGGGCGACATGCATCACGCTTCCACCCTCGCTCTGTGATCCGGCCCGAACTCATCCCACCTCGCCGGCTCCGGTTCAAATCCCAGCGGCCGCACAAGCGAGGGGACCTGGCGCGTGTCCAGTTCGAAATGCTCGCGCCGCCGGTCGATGGTGGGAACCGCCGCAATGAGCTTCTTCGTGTAGGAATGCTTCGGCTCCGACAACACCGATGTGGCGTCGCCGATCTCGACGATCTGGCCGGCATAGATGACCGCGATGCGGTGGGCGATCCGCTCGACGACAGCCATGTCATGCGAAATGAACAGATAGGCCAGCCCGAACTCGCGCTGCAGTTCGACCAACAGCTCCAGAACCCTGGCCTGCACCGAGACATCGAGCGCGGAGACCGCTTCGTCCAGGACGACGACGGAAGGGTTGAGCATCAGCGCGCGGGCGATGCACAGTCTTTGCCGCTGGCCGCCCGAGAATTCGTGCGGGTATCGTTCAAGACTACTTTCCGGCAGGCCGACGCGTTTCAGCAGCGCGGCCATTTTCGTCCGCGTCTGCGCGTTCACACGGCCGCCGGTGGCGATCACCGGTTCCGCCAGAATGCTGGCGATGCTGAGCCTGGGATTGAGCGAAGCGTAGGGGTTCTGGAACACCATCTGCACTGGCAGGGCGCTCTGCTCGGCGGCAGCCTTCCGCGCGCCGGCCGAGAATGTGCCGCGCGTCGACCGCACAAGCCCCAGGATCGCGCGCGCGGTGGTGGATTTGCCGGAGCCGCTCTCGCCGACGATGGCCAGTGTCTCGCCGGGCATCAGGTCGAAATCGACGCCGTCGACCGCATGCACGGCGCCGCTGGCGCGGCCGAAGAAACCTGATTTGACCGGAAACCGCACCACCAGGCCGTCGACCTTCAGCGCCGGCTCGGTGCCTTTGTCCTGTTCGCGTCGCCCGTCCGAGCGCGTCGCGCGACCGCTGGCGAAATGCGGCACGGCGTGCAGCAGATGCTGCGTGTAGGGGTGCTGCGGATGGTCGAGTATCTGGTTCAACTCGCCCTGCTCGACGGCCTCGCCGCCCTGCATCACCATGATCTTGTCGGCGATGCCGGCGACCAGGCCGATGTCGTGCGTGATGAAGATCATCGACATGCCGGTTTCCCGCTTGAGCTCGGCGAGCAGCGCCATGATCTGCGCCTGCACCGTCACGTCAAGCGCCGTCGTCGGCTCGTCAGCTATGAGCAGGCGCGGATTGCAGGCGAGCGCCATGGCGATCATCACGCGCTGCAGCATCCCGCCCGACAGCTGGTTCGGTGTGTATTCCAGCCGCCGCGCCGCATCCGGAATGCGCACGCGATCGAGCGCATCCTTCGCTGCAGCCGTAGCCTGCCGGCCGGTCAGGCCGCGATGCAGGCGAAACGATTCCTCGATCTGCGTGCCGATGGTCAGCACCGGATTGAGCGAGGTCATCGGCTCCTGGAAAATCATGCCGATCTCGGCGCCGCGGATCTTTGTCAGTTGCGGCTCGGTCGCCGTCAACAGGTCGAAGACGCTGTTGTCGGCCCGTCTCAGCTTGATCGAGCCGCCGGTGATGCGGCCGCCGCCATAGTCGACGAGGCGGTTGATCGACAGCGCGGTGACCGACTTGCCCGAGCCACTTTCGCCGACGATTGCCAGTGTCTCGCCTTCGGCGAGGTCGAAACCGACGCCGCGAACGACCTCATTGGCTTCAGGGTTGCGGCCGAAGCCGACGCGCAGGTCGGTGATGGACAGAAGCGGCATCACGCGATCGACCTCCGCATCTTCGGATCGAGAATATCGCGCAAGGCATCGCCAAGCAGGTTGAAGCCCAGGATGCTGACCATGATGGCGAGACCCGGGAAGATCATCAGCCAGGGAGCTGTTTCCATGAGGTTGCGGCTGTCGCTCAGCATCAGTCCGAGCGACGCGGCGGGCGGCTGTGTGCCAAGGCCGAGGAAGCTCAAGCCGGCCTCCGTCAACAATGCCCAGGCCAGCGCCAGGGTAACCTGGACGGTCAACGGCGCCACGAGGTTGAGCAGCAGATGCCGGGTCAGGATGTAGCTTGAGCTGGAGCCGAAGGTGCGCGCGGCGTCGACGAATTCACGCGCCTTGAGCGACAGGGCAGGGCCGCGCACGACGCGCGTGAAGATCGGCGTGTAGACGATGGCGATGGCAACGATGCTGGTCCATGTTCCCGGCCCCGCAACCGTGACGATCAGCAACGCCAGAAGGATCGCCGGGAACGCCAGCAGCACGTCCATGACGCGCATGAGCAGGCCGTCCCAGCGGCGTCCGAACCACGCTGCCGCCAGCCCGAGAACGGTGCCGGCGAGCGTTGCGAAAGCGACCGAGAAGAACGCCACCGTGAAGGATTGGCCGATCCCGGTCATTAGCCGGCTTGCCACATCGCGGCCGAACAGGTCCGTGCCCATCCAGTAGGCGCTGTCGGGCGCATGCAGCCGGTCGACGCGATACTGCATCAGCGGATTGTGCGGCGTCAGTCCCAGCATTCCGAGGATCGCAAGCAGCAGATAGAGCGCGACGATCGCGCCGCCGATCCGGCCGCTGGTATGCGCGAAGATGGCGCGCAGAATACGCATCAGCGCTCCCCCAGCCGGATGCGCGGATCGAGCGCGACATAGGCGAGGTCGACCAGGAGATTGACGATCATGAAATTGAAAGCGATGAACAGGACGCTTCCCTGCACCAGCGCATAGTCGCGCTGCAGGATCGCATCCAGGATCATGCGTCCGAGACCCGGCAGCGCATAGATCTGCTCAACGATGACGGCGCCGCCCAGGAGGTAGCCGAACTCGATGCCGCTCAGCGTGACGACTGGGATCAGCGCATTCGGCAGGGCGTGGCGCCAGATGACGGTTCGGTTGGAGGCGCCCTTGCTGCGGGCCGTCCTGACATAGTCGTCGCTCAGCACGTCGAGCATGGCCGAACGCGATATGCGGGTTACCGAGGCCGCGAAGGCAAATCCTAGCGTGACCGCGGGCAGCAGCAGCTGGCTCAGATTGCGCAGCGGATCCTGCCACAGTGGCGAAAACGCGCCCATCGTCGGCAGCACGCCAAAACCGGCGGACAGCGTGTAGATGATCAGCAGGGCAAGAACGAAATTCGGCGTCGACTGACCGATCATAGCGACCACGCGCACGCCGAGATCCGACAGCTTCTCATTGTGGGTGGCGGCGAAAACCCCCGCCGGCATGCCGACCGCAAGCGCGATGATCATCGCCAGCAGCGCAAGCTCGAGCGTGAGCGGGAAGCGCTCGAGGATAACGTCGAGGACCGGCTTGCCATAGGTGACCGAGATGCCCAGATTGCCGTGCAAGAGACCGAGCACCCAGCGCCAGTACTGGATGAACCAGGGCTGGTCGATGCCGAAATAGGCTGCAAGCGCATCACGCTGCGCGGGCGTAAGGAGGCCGGCTTCGGTCCCCAGCATCGCCGTGATCGAGTCGCCCGGAACCATCCGGATCGCCACGAAAACGAGAACGGACACGCCAATCAGGACGAGAGGAAACGTCGCCAGCCGTCGCATCAGATAGTTCACGCGAAGAATACCTCTCGGGCGATAGGTCCGAAGCCGGAGTTGGTTACTGCTGGAGCGTTACCTTGGCGAGGCTGAACAGCGATCCGGTCGGCACCGGCACGAACCCTCCGACATTCTTCTGCTGGGCCGTATAGCTGTACGAGGTGTAGAGCCAGATCCAGGGCGACATCTCGGTGATATGTTTCTCGAAATCGCCAAAGATCACCTTGCGTGCCGCCGGGTCGGTCTCGGTGCGGCCTTTCTGCATCAGTCCGTCGAGCGTGTCGTCGATATAGTTCGCCACCTTCTGCAAGTTTCCGGCCTTGGTCCAGTAGCGATTGTACATCGTGTAGGGATCGGCCCTGCCGCCGTTCAAGGCGATGGCCATGTCGAAGTCGCCCTTCAGCCAGGCATCGACATAGACATTGAGCTCCATCATCTTGATGTCGAGCTTGACGCCGATTTCGGCGAGCTGCGACTGGATGACCTGGGCTTCGGCCGCCGCCGTCGGCGGCTCGCCGGTGGCGCCGATCACGCTCGCCGAAAAGCCGTCGGCATAGCCGGTCTCGGCCATCAGCTTCTTGGCCTTCTCGACGTCGCGCGTGTAGCAGAACAATTGGTTCGGATCGGTCGCCAGAGCAGGGATCGTCAGCGGGCCGGTGACCTTGCCTTCGCCAAGCGAGGCGGTGTCCAGCACCTCCTGCCGGTCGATGGCGCAAGAGATGGCTTGACGCACCTTGAGCTCGGTCATCGGCTTGCGTGACGGATTGAGCTGCAGCACGTGATAGGCAAGAACCGGCACGCGGTTCAATTGCAGGCTGGCTTCCTTTGGAACCAGCGTGGCGACAAGCGGGTCGTTGAGCAGCGCGAAATCGACCTGCTTGGTGCGCAGCGCCGCCAGGATCGCCGTCTCGTCCGGAAGCACCGAGATGTCGATGCCGTCGACGCCGGTCGCGCCACCGGCCCAGTCTTTGTTGGCGACAAGCACTTCCTTGGAATTCGGATCCCATTTCTCGAGCTTGAACGGACCCGAGCCGATCGTCGTCGTGCCGATCGAGCCGGCGGCGATTTCGCTGGCAGGGACAATGGCTGCGTTGATGTCGCTCATCGCCGTCAGAATCGGAACATCCGGCTGCGACAGGTGAAACACGACGGTGGCCGAATCTGGCGTATCGATGCTGGCGATCGAAAGGAAGTTGGCGCGGGCGGCTGCACTTGTCTTCTCGTCGAGTATCCGTTCGAACGATGCCTTTACATCGGCCGACGTCACCGCCGCGCCGTTCTGGAATTTTGCTTTCGGATTGAGCTTGAAGGTCAGCTCCTTGCCGTCCGCCGAGAACTGCCAGGAATCGGCGATGGCCGGGGTGATCTGCAAATTTGCGTCGAGCCGTACCAGCGGTTCGTAGATCAGCTCCAGCAGCCGCAGTGACGAAAAGGCTGTCTGCTTGTGCGGATCAAGCCCGGTGGCGTCCTGTGACCAGGCCATCCGCAACGTCGCCGCATTCGCCTGCGCCGGGACTGCCGCAATGCCGAGCATCGCCGCCAAGGCAATGCCAGGTAGCGTCATGCCGGAAAGCAGTTTCTTCGTAAGGTGCTGTACCATCGTCGTCTCCCATTCTGATCGAACTCGATGCCTTGCAGTTCCGCGGACCGCTTCAAAGAGACACGCGTCCCCAGAATGTCGGCCCAGAATGTCGGCCCAGTCTGTCGGCCCAGTATCCATGCGGCTTCACACCGTCTTTTCGCCTATCGCCTTTCGCAGGAACCCTCCGGCAGCGCCAAGCGCCTCGCGCGCCTCTTCGACGCCCATGCCGGTGATCGTCACCAGTATCGCCAGCTTGACGTCATTGTCGGTCTGGTCGAGTGCTTGTCGTGCCTGTTGCGCCGCGCAACCGGTCGTCTGCATGACGATCCGGACGGCCCTGGCGACGAGCTTCTTGTTGCTGGGGTTAAGGTCCACCATCAGGTTCTGATAGCTCTTGCCGATGCGGATCATGCTGGCGGTCGTCAGCATGTTGAGGACGAGCTTTTGCGCCGTTCCCGACTTCAGCCGGGTCGAGCCGCTGAGAACCTCGGGGCCGACAAGCGGAGAGATGGCGATGTCGGCAAGGCCGGCGATGATCGACCTGGGATTGCAGGACAGCGCCACGGTCGTCGCGCCCACCTGCCTTGCATACGTTAAGCCGCCGATGACATAGGGCGTTCGCCCGCTGACCGCGATGCCGACCACCACATCGTCGGCGGTGAGATTGATCTCCTGCAGAGCCTTCATGCCCTGTTTTGGATCATCCTCCGCGCCCTCGGCGGACCGCACCAGCGCGTCAGCGCCGCCTGCGATCAGGCCCACCACCATGCTCTCGGGCACGCCGAAGGTCGGCGGACACTCCGAAGCGTCGAGGACCCCCAGCCGGCCGCTCGTGCCGGCACCCATATAGACAAGCTGCGCACCTTTCTGGAACGCACCCACGATCCGGTCTACGGCGGCGGCGATTTCCGGGATGACCTTTTCGACGGCGGCCGGCACGCCTCTGTCCTCATCATTGATCTTGCGCAGGATATCGATGGTCGGCAGTAGGTCGATATCCATCGTCTTCGGGTTCCGATCCTCGGAAACCAACCGCTCCAGCTCCGACATCAACCCTTGTTCGCTCATCCGCTTGCTTTCAAAGTTCTTGCCGCCAGCAAGTACTAATGTGATGCCGCGCCAAGCGTCGACCAGTGCCAGTGGTTGGCATTGGCTTCGTGTCGGCTGTCCCGGTTTCTGCTTTGTTAACTTTCTAAAATTGATTATTCGCAGTGTCAACGGACAGTGGAATATAATATTCCATTCCTTGTGTTGGGACGCTATCGGCCGCCAAGAGACTTTTTGGCCAGGATGATGGCCCCTGAAACCGCGTCGCCATCGGCGGGTTTCAGACGCCGGCGGACGTCGGGAGAAAGCCACGGCTCGAGCGGGCTGGACAACCCTCCCAGCAACGTCAACCGTGGCGCGCCTTTTTCGAAAAGCACCCGCACGAAAGTATCGACTTGCTCGGCCGCACCTTGCACGATGCGTCGTCCGACCGGATCTCCCTGGTCGGCGTGGCGGATCACCATGGGTGCGAAGGCCGCATAGTCGGTCGCTGTGGCGCGGTCCATCCAGGCGACCGCCTCGATCGGGTCGTCCTTGAAACGCTGCATGACCTCCGTCAGCAGCGCCGTGCGCTCGTGCCGGCCATCGTGGGCGCGCAAGGCGAGCTGCACGGCCTTCAGCCCAAGGTCGGCGCCGCTTCCCTCGTCGGAGATCGGAAAGCCGTAGCCACCGACGCGCAGGTCGCGCCCGTCGACAAAACCGATGCCGATGGAGCCGGTGCCGGCAATGACAATGGCGCCGTCCTGGCCCGAATGCGCACCAAGGCAGGCGCCGACGCCGTCGCTGACGAAGTCGATGCTGGCAAAGGGATGTGCAATCGCCCGAAACGCCTCCAGCGCACCCTTGCGCCCGATGCCGGCGAGGCCAATTCCTGCCCGGATCCGGGCGATCTCCGCCGGCCCGAAACCCGCCTCCTCGATCGCCGCGTCAAACGCTTTGGCAACGGAGGCCCAGGCCGCGCCGATGCCGAGCCGCGTCGTTGCCGGGCCCGACAAGCCTTGCCCCAGCACCGTTCCCGCTTCGTCTTCGATGCGGGCGCGGCAGCCGGTTCCGCCGCCGTCGACGCCCAGGAAATAATGCGCAGACGCCGCGGCGACACTCATCCACTTATCCGCTCGATCTGGGCGCCGCACAGGCGGAGCTTGCGGTCCAGCTGCTCATAGCCGCGGTCGAGGTGATAGACCCGGTTGATGACTGTCTCGCCTTCGCAAACCAGCGCCGCCAGCACCAGCGAGACGGAGGCGCGCAGATCGGTGGCCATCACCTGCGCGCCCCTCAGCTTCTCGCCTTCGCGCACCAGCGCCATGGTCCCTTGCAGCTTAATATTGGCGCCGAGCCGCATCAGCTCGGGAACATGCATGAAGCGGTTCTCGAAGATCGTCTCGCGCAACAGCGCCGCGCCGTCGGCACAGCACATCAACGCCATGAACTGGGCTTGGAGATCGGTCGGAAAGCCAGGATAGGGTTCCGTCGTAACGTCGACCGCTCTGAGGGAGCCGTCCCTCGATACGATCAGTCCACGGTCGCCGGGCCAGACCTTCACACCAGTGGCCTCGAGCAGCTGCACCACCGATGCCATGTGCTCGAGCCGCGCATGGGTCAGCTCGAGCTGGCCGCCGGTGATGGCCGCGGCAATCGCGTAGGTGCCGGCCTCGATCCGGTCCGGGATGATGTCGTGCGTGGCAGCACGCCAGTTGCTGCTGCCCTCGATCAGGATGCGGTGCGTGCCGGCGCCTTCGATCCGGGCGCCCATGGCGTTCAGGCAGGCGGCGAGATCCGCCACCTCCGGTTCGCGCGCCGCATTGAGAATTTCGGTCTCGCCCTTCGCCGCGGTCGCGGCCATCATCGCGGTTTCCGTCGCTCCGACCGACGGCGAGCTCAGAACAATGCGTGCGCCTCTCAATCCGCCCGGCGCCGACGCAACGATCAGTCCGTTCTCGATGGCAATGTCGGCGCCAAGGGCGGCGAGCGCCGCGACATGCATGTCGATCGGCCGTGCGCCGATCGCGCATCCGCCGGGCAGCGAAACCCTGGCATGGCCGAAGCGGGCAAGCAGCGGGCCGAGAACAAGCACCGTCGCGCGCATGCGCCTCACCGTGTCGTAAGATGTCTCCTTCGAGAGGGCACCACTTGTATCGATGGTGGCGGCATGGGCTGATCTGGTGATCTCGGCGCCGTGCAGTCTCACCACGCCAAGCATATTTTCCACATCGGTCACATCAGGCAGGTTCGTCAGCTCCAGCGGATAGGGGCTGAGCAGCGCTGCCGCTATCTGTGGCAGAGCCGCGTTCTTCGCGCCGGAGATGGTCACCGCGCCTAGCAGCCGCTGTCCGCCGACGATCCGCAATTTGTCCATGGCTCTGGAACCTGACCTGATATGTGTACGAGCTTACGCGCTCGCAGGCGATCTTTCATGCCCGAATCTGGGCCGGTCGCATCGGCTCGAGAGTCGATGGATCATTCCTGGCTGTCAATCGTGGCCGGAATAATTTATTCCTTTGTTTGGCATTGCCTGCAACTGGCGACAAGGGAACGCATGTCCGTCCTGAAGAAGATCGAGGCCAAGCTCGAAACCATGGCGCCCGGTGATCGCCAGATCGGGCGATTCATCATCGACCATCCGGACCAGATGCTGCGCCTGTCGACGGCGGCTCTCGCGGCCGAGATCGGCCGCAGCCAGTCGAGCGTCGTCAAGTTCAGCCAGAAGCTGGGTTATTCCAGCTATCAGGAACTCAAGCTCGCCGTCAGCGAGGCCAAGGCGCAGGAATGGCAAGTGCCGGCCGGAGTGATCCATGGTTCGATCGAGGTCGGCGACAGCTACCAGATCATCCTGAAGAAGCTGACCGGCAGCAAGCTTCTGTCGATGCAGCAGACCGTCGCCGCCAACAGCGAGCGGATCATCTCCAGGGCGCTGGAAATGCTGGACCGTGCGCGTCGCATTCATCTGGTCGGCGTCGGCGCCTCCTCGCTGGTCGCGCGCGATTTCTCCTACAAGCTGATGAAGCTCGGCCGTAATGTGCTGCACGACAGCGACAGCCATGTGCAGATGGCCAATGTCTCGACGCTCGGACCCGGCGACGTGCTGTTCGCGCTCTCCTATTCCGGTGCCAGCATCGAAACCTTGCGGATGGCCGAACTTGCCCGCAAGCGCGGCACGACGGTGATCGCCGTCACCGGCCTGCATGACAATCCGTTGAGCCGCGTCGCCGACATCCGCCTCTACACCATCGCCGACGAAGAGCGTGCACGCTCCTCGTCCATCACCGCACGCGATGCGCAGCTGACACTGACGGACTTGCTGTTCATCCTGCTCGTGCAAAAGCAGCCGGACGCCAATGAATATGTCCACAACAGCGAAGTGGCCGTCTCGGTGCTGAAGGCGGATCGATCATAGCGCTGCCGGTGTGTTGCAGATGACAAGCGCAGCATCATCTCAGAAGCGATGGATGCGCAGGCCCAGCACTTTCTCCGAGACGATCACCACCACCAGCGTCAGCACGATCGATACGGTCGAGACGGCTGCGGCTTCCGGCGTGAAGTTGGTGCGCAGATAGTCGAACAGCTGGATCGGCAGCGTCGACGTCCCGATTCCCTTCAGCATGAACGAGATGGTGAAAGTGTCGAAGGATATGATGAAGGCGAACAGCGCGCCGCCGATGACGCCGGGCTTGATCAGCGGCAGCATGATGCGGCGGAAGCGGGTCAGGCGGTCTGCGCCCAGCGAACGCGCCGCCATGTCCCAGGACGGGTCGAAGCTTTCCAGCGAGGCCGAGACGTTGATGAAGACGAAGGGCAGCGTGATCAGCACATGGCCGGCGACCATGCCGATCATGGTCGTGGTGCCGATGCCGATCGCATAGACGAAGAACAGCAGTGCGATCGCCGTCAGCACTTCCGGCAGCAGCAGCGGCGCCAGCATGGCGACGCGCACCGTCTCCTTCCAGCGGCCGGCATGCTGGACGTAGTAGAGCGCGGCCATGGTGCCGATGGTTCCGGAAATGACGGTGGCAACCGCCGCCACCCACAGCGAGGTTCGGATCGCGCGCATGAACACGTCGTTGTGGAAGAACGTCACATACCAGCGCAGCGACAGGCCCTGCGGCGGGAACGTCAGGAAATTGCCGGCATTGAAGGAAGCGCCGACCACGACCAGGATGGGCGCCAGCAGAAACGCGTAGACCAGCAGGCAGTAGAGCGTGAGCACCGGCCGCTTCATGGTCGCGCCACCTTCCATTTCATGCGCGTCAGCCGCGCGAAGATGACGACGCAGAGCGCGCCGGTGACGGACAGCATGAGCGCCAGCGCCGAGCCCCATGGCCACTGGAACGTGTCGATCAGCGCGTCGACGACGGTGACGGCCATGGTCTTGACCCTGAGGCCGCCGATCAGCGACGGCGTCACATAGGCGCTGAGCGACAGCACGAAGACGAGGATGCAGCCGGCCTGGATGCCTGGCGTGCACAGCGGCAGGACGATGCGGCGGAAGGCGGTGAAGCGCGAGGCGCCGAGCGAGCGCGCCGCCGATTCCAGCGACGGGTCGACGCCCTGGATCCCCGCCATGATCGGCAGGATCATGAAGGGCAGGAAGACATGGACCAGCGCGATGACGATGCCGAGCGCATTGTACATCAGCGGCAGCGGGCGATCGATGAGGCCCATGCCGGTCAGCGTGCGGTTGATGAGGCCGGCATTGCCCAAAAGAATCGTCCAGCCATAGGAGCGGATGACGATGCCGACCAGCAGCGGCGACAGCACCAGCCCGTAGGCCAGTGCGCGAAAGCGCATGGTGCCGCGCGCCAATTGCCAGGCGACGGGAAAACCGACGACAAGGCAGATCGCGGTGGTGAGCAGGCCGATCCACAGCGTGTTGGCGACCTGGTGCAGGTAGAAACTGTCGGCGAAGAACTTGGTGTAATTGCCTGTCGTGAAGCCCGGGCCGTAAGGCGTGCCTTGCCCCGGCATGCGAAAGCTCATCACCACGATGTTGAGGTAGGGCAGGATGAGAAAGATGCCGAGCAGCACCGCCGCCGGCGCGATCAGGACCAGCGGTCCAAGGCCCTTGCGGCGCGCCGCCCTCATTTTGCTGCCCCGAGCAGCCAGAACCCATCCGCCGGCGCGTGCACGCTGACGCGGTCGCCTTCGGCAATCCGAATGTTCGGAAAGGTCTGGACGTGCAGCGTCTCTCCGGAATCGAGGGCGACGCGGTAATCGATAATGCTGCCGGAATAGTAGCGCGCGGTGACCTTTCCTGCTGCGCCGCCTTGACCTTCGGGCCTGAGTTCGATCGCCTCCGGGCGCAGCGACAGTGTGACGGCGGTGCCCGGCGCATAGTCTTCGCGGCTGTCGACGGCGACTTCGCCGAAGACGGACGCCACGCGCCTTTTGCCGGCTTCCGCCGCCCCGATGATCGTGCCCTTAATCAGGTTCACCTGGCCGACGAATTGCGCGATTTCTAGATTTTCGGGGCGCTCATAGATGTCGGACGGCGCCCCGATCTGGGCAATGCGGCCGCCGAACATGACCACGACCCGGTCGGACATCGTCATCGCCTCGGCCTGGTCATGCGTGACATAGACGGTGGTGATGCCGACGCGGCGCTGCAGATCGCGGATGAAAACACGCATTTCCTCGCGCAGCTTGGCGTCGAGATTGGCGAGCGGCTCGTCGAGCAGCAGGATCTTCGGCTCGATGACCAGTGCCCGAGCCAGCGCCACGCGCTGCTGCTGGCCGCCGGAAAGCTGGTTCGGAAAGCGCTCGGAATAGCCGCCGAGTTGCACCATATCGAGCACCTTGGCGATGCGGCTGCGCATTTCGGGCTTGGCGATCTTGCGCATCTCCAGCCCGAAAGCGAGGTTCTGGTCCACCGTCATGTGCGGAAACAGCGCGTAGTTCTGGAACACCATGCCGATGTCGCGCTTTTCGGCCGGCACGTTGACGACGTCCTTGCCGTCGAAGCGGATCGCGCCTTCGCTCGCCTCCTCGAAGCCGGCGATCATCTTCAGCGTCGTCGTCTTGCCGCAGCCCGACGGACCGAGCAGCGAAATGAACTCGCCATCGGCGATACGGATCGAGATGCCGTCGACCGCGCGTGCGGTGCCGAAGGTCTTGGTCAGCCGCTCGATGCTAACCTCGGTCATGAATGCTCCACTTCACAGGCGATCGACCGCCACCGCAGGTGCGGCGCGGCTGGCGGGAGGCGCGCCCCGAAAGCGAGACGCGCCATCTCGATCTTTAAAGGATCGTCTTGGCCCAGCGCTCGGCCAGCTCGCCCTGCTTCTCGTTGACGAAATCCCAGTCCCAGGTGAGGATCTTGGTCATTGCCTCGCCCGAGACCGGCACATCTGCCTTGAGGTCGTCCGGAATGACCACCTTGGAGTTGGTCGGCGACACGAAGAATTCCTTCGCCATCAGCATCTGGATTTCCGGCGACAGCAGGAAGTCAGCATATTGATAGGCCAACTCCTTCTCCGGACCGTTGGCCAGGATCGAGACCGTCTGGTCGAACATGAACATGCCTTCCTCGGGAACGACGCAATCGACCGGCAGGCCCTGCTTGCGCAGCCGCGCGATCTCGCCGAAATCGAACGGCGCGACGACGATTTCGCCCGAAGACAAAGCCGTGGAAAGATTGAAATCCACCTGGATCACCTGGCCCAGCTTGGCGAGGGCGTCAAAGCCGGCATCGACATCGTACTGGTCCTTGCCGAAGATCTTTGAGGCCAGCAGCAGCTCCATCTTGCCGGCACTGTTGGCGAAATTATAGAGGCCGATCCTGCCCTTGAACTCCTCGTTGCTCCACAGGTCCTTCCAGGCCTTGGGCGGCGTCTGAACCAGATCGGTGCGGTAGCCGATGCCGATCGGCGAAATGGCGCCGGTGGCGCCGAAACCGTCGGCGATCTTGGCCAGCGGATAGAGGTCGTTGTAATTCGGCAGCTTGGCCAGATCGAGTTTTTCGAAGAAGCCCTCCTTGCGCAGGCCGGACGCGAACACCTCATTGGTCATGATGATGGAGTAGGGCGGCTTGTCGACGCCGGCGGCACGCAAATTGGCGCCGAAGACGCGGCCATTGCCGACATCGAGCGTCACCTTAGCGCCCGAGGCCTTCTCGAAGGCCGGTGCGATGGTCGAGCGCCAGAACTGTTCCCAGACGCCGCCGAGCGTCGGCACGATCAGCGTCTTCTCCTGTGCGATGGCTGGCATTCCGATGAGCCCGGCGGCGCCGAGCGCGCCCATGCCGGCAAGCGTCTGTCGTCTGGTGAATTTCGTCATCACAATTCCCCTTGTTGATTTTTTTGAATCAATTCGTTCTTTGGGACGGCCGAAGCGCTCCATCGTTCAGCGGCCGAAAGCCTGTCGGGTCTTCAGCTCGATATAGTCTCCATAGGTGATCGGCTCATATTTGGCCTGCTTGCCGTCCGTGCAGAACGGCTCCAGGCAAGAGATCACCGTCTCCTTGCTGGGGTTGACGAAAAACGGGATCGACTGGCGGCGCGAGCTGCCTTTCCTGTTGCGCGGCGGATTGGCGACGCGGTGCGGCGTCGAGACCCATTCGTCGTTGCTCCAGCGCATGAAGGCATCGGCGATGTTGACGACATAGGCGCCGTCGATCGACGGCGCATCGAGCCAGCGGCCGTCGCGTGTTTGCACCTGCAAGCCGCCGGACGATGCTTCCGAACGCAGGATGGTCATGAAGCCGTAGTCGGTGTGGACGCCGGCGCGAAGCTGGCCGGGCAGGGGGTCCAATTCCTGCTCGGGATAATTGATGACCCGCAATGCCGACAGATGGTTCTCGAAAGCTGGCTCGAAATAGTCGGGCTCGAGGCCGATCGCCTGGCAGAAGATCCGGCGCAGATGCCCGGCAAGCGACTCCATTTCGGAGAAATAATCACGAAAGGCGCTCTCGATACCTTCGGGCTGGTCCGGCCAGGTGTCGCCGTTGAGGCGCAGGCCGAAATTCAGGCTTTCCTTGTAATCGCCTGGTGTCTTGATGCCCTTGGTGGCGGCCAGCGCCTCGTCGGCGATCGGCGAGAACGCGACGCCGCCGTTCAAGCCGGTTCCGCGCCCATGGCTGCGCTTGTAGTCCTCCGGAAGATCGAAGAACGCGCGCGCCAGATTATAGAGCCGCATCGTCCTCTCGGGCGACACGCCATGGCCGGTGACCAGAAAGAAACCGGTGGTCCGGCAGGCGGTCTCGATAGCCCTAACGACAGCGCCGGTGCCGGCCTCGCCGCGGATGAAAGGCCCGACATCGATGACGGGAATCCCCTGATCTGTTGCTTCGCCCTGATCTGTTGCATCGACTTGAGGCGCAGGCTGCATGATCTCGATCACCTTCCTGTTGGAATTGTCAAACGCAGAAGGCGAAATCCAGGCATGGCCGCTTCAGGGTGTTGAAGCAGTGAAAGCGGGCAGGGCGGATGATCTCGCATGCGCATCGCTGTGCCTTCTCTAGTGCCTTGTCCCGCTTCGAGAGAAGCCGGGGAAACGCCGGTTTGATGGACGTTATAGCTACAAACGAATGTTGACAAGATCATCTGTTGTTGTCCATATCGAAAATGTTCAGCTACGAATTGGACGGGCCGGGTGAGACTATGGACGACCTTGGAGCACAGGAACAAGCGGTTCTGGACCTCATCGCGGCGAACCCGTTCGCCGGCCAGCAGGACATAGCGACCGCGCTCGGCATTGCCCGTTCGACCGTCGCGGCCCACATCGTGCAACTCGTCAACAAGGGCTACATTCTCGGCCGCGGCTATGTGTTGCCGGCTTCCAAGCGCATGATCTGCATCGGCGGCGCGGTCCTGGACCGCAAGTACCACGCCAAGAAGGATCTGATCTTCGAGACGTCGAACCCGGTCGACGGCTATCGCAGCTTCGGCGGGGTCGCCCGCAACGTCGCCGAGAACCTTGTCCGCCTCGGCGTCGACGTCAGCTTCGTCTCGATTGTCGGCGACGACGAAACCGGCCGCTCGCTGGTGCGGCATCTGCGCGATCTCGGCGCCGACGTCAGCCAGGTGATCACCACAACGGAGCGGCCGACGGCGGAATACGCGGCCATCCTCGATCTCAACAACGATCTCGTGCTCGGCATCGCCGACATGGAGATTTTCGATCTGTTTTCACCATCCTATCTCGACCGCTTCTGGCCGCATCTGGCTTCGGCGACTTGGGTGTTCATCGACTGCAACCTACCGGCCGCGACGATCGCAGCGCTGATGTCACGCAAGCAGGGCGCGCGTTTCAAGCTCGCCGTCGACACGGTGTCGTCGCCGAAATCGGCACGCCTGCCGAAGGACCTGACCGGCATCGACCTGTTGTTCACCAATCACGACGAGGCCAACACCATGCTTGGCATCACCGATGCCGACAAGCGGCTGAAGCCGAAAGACGCTGCCGCTGCCTTGCGCGCGGCCGGTGCTGCCGAGGTCATCGTGACCATGGGCGCGCATGGATTTGCTGTGGCGACCGAGAGCGGCGTGGCGACGATGCGCTCCGTGCCAGCGCGGGCCGTCGACATCACCGGCGCCGGCGATGCGATGATTGCCGGCACCATGTACAAGGTGCTTTCGGGCGATCCCGTGCCCCACGCAGCGCGCACCGGCGCGCTGCTCGCCACGCTGACCACCGAGAGTGAATCCAGCGTTCATCCCGATCTGTCGCCGCGCTTCCTCACCGCCGGCATGTACCGCATTCCCGCTTGAAAGCGAGACGACCCTGAAAGCGAGACGACGATGAAAACTTCCCTTCTCCACCTGAACGACGAAGTTGCGGCAGCACTTCGGGAAGGCCGTGCGGTGGTGGCGTTGGAATCGACGATCATCACCCATGGCATGCCTTATCCGGCCAATCTGGAGACCGCGCGCGGTGTTGGAACCGTGGTGCGCGAGAACGGCGCTGTTCCCGCCACGATCGCGGTAGTCGCCGGCAAGATCAAGGTCGGGCTTGACGACCATGAGCTGGAGCAGCTGGCAGCGGCAAAAGACGTGGTCAAGGCATCCGGGCGCGACCTTGCCGCCATCATGGTGGGCGGCGGATCGGCCGGCACCACGGTCTCGGCGACGATGCGGATCGCTGCATTGGCCGGCATCGGCATTTTCGCGACGGGCGGCGTCGGCGGCGTGCATCGCGGCGCCGAGGCCACTTTCGATATCTCTGCCGACCTGACCGAACTCGGCCAGACCGGCACCACCGTCGTCTGCGCCGGTGTGAAATCGATCCTCGATATGGCAAAAACGCTGGAGTATCTGGAGACACAACGCGTGCCGGTGATTGCCTATCAGAGCGATGATTTTCCGGCCTTCTATACACGCTCCAGCGGACTGAAAGCCGATCATCGCCTCGACACGCCGGAGGAGATTGCTAGGGCCATGCTGCTGCACGAGCAGATCGGCTCGGGCACCGGCATCCTCGTTGCTAATCCAATTCCGGAAGTGGATGCGCTCGATCCGGCCTTCATCGACGGCACGATCGCTGCGGCTGTGGCGGAAGCCGAACAACGCGGCATCGGACGCAAGGAATTGACGCCGTTCTTGCTCGCCCGCATCAACGAGCTTTCGCAAGGCCGCAGCCTGAAGGCCAATATCGCGCTGGTCCGCAACAACGCCGAGCTCGCCGCTCGCATCGCCGTGGCGCATGCGCGGCTGAAGCGCATGGCCGCGTAGACAAGGTCAACTCTCAGCCCGGCTTCACCGACCTCCGATTTCCGACTGCCGAAAATACCAGGAGAACCGCATGAGCGAGCAGGCCACCTACGAGACGATCCTTTACGAGAAGGACGCGACCGACAAGTTCGCGACGATCACCATCAATCGTCCCGACAAGCTCAATGCGATGAACAAGACGGTGATCCGCGAGATCGACAAGGCACTCGCCGCCGCCGTTGCCGATCCTGATATCAACGCGCTGGTGATCACCGGCGCCGGCCGTGCCTTCTCCTCCGGCTACGATCTGCAGGGCGGCGACTTCGATGTCGACATCGATTTCTGGCGCGAGGACATGGGCGAGAACGCTGAAGCGCTGCTCAACATCTGGCGCGCGCCGATCCCGGTCATCGCGTCGGTCAACGGCTATGCGCTGGCCGGTGCGCTGGAACTGATGATGTGCTGCGACCTGGCGATCGCCGCCGACAATGCGAAATTCGGCGAGCCTGAGGTGCGCCACAATTCCGGGCCGCCGGCGCTGATGATGCCTTGGCTGCTCGCCACGCGCGACGTGCGTTGGCTGATGTATACGGGCGACCTTGTCGACGCCGAGGAGGCGCTGCGCATGCATCTGATCAACCGGATCGTGCCGGCCGATCAGTTGAAGGAAAAGACGGAAAACCTCGCCCGCAAGCTGGCGCGCATGCCGGTTCCGGCGCTGAAGTTCACCAAGGCGTCGATCAACAACCAGCAGATGGTGGCCGGGCTGCTGCCGTCCTTCCGATACAATATCGAGGCGATCGCAGCACTGCATGTCACCAAGCAAGGTCGTGAATGGATGGCCAACCTCGCCAAGATGAGCCTCAAGGAATATCTCGCTTTCCGTGACGGTCCGTTCAAGGGCCTCGACTGAGCCGTGACCGGCCTCGCCGCTTCGCATGAGGCGATGCGGGCGCTGATGGCGCCGCGTTCGGTCGCCGTCATCGGTGCTACGGAACGGGCTGACGCGTCGTCGAGCTACGTCATGCGCAATTTGATGGCGTTCGGATTCTCCGGCACCATCATCCCCGTGCATCCGAAGGCCGAAAAGGTGTTCGGCATTCCGGCCATTCCGTCGCTCGACCGGCTCGATGCGCCGGCGGACGTGGCGGTGATTGGCATCGGCGCGGCACACGTTCTGAGTGCGCTTGAAGAAGCCGGCAAGGACGGCGTCAAGGCGGCCGTCGTGCTGGCCAGCGGCTTTGCCGAGACCGATGAAGAGGGCAAGGCGCGCCAGCAGGCGCTGGTCGGGATCGCGCGAAAATACGGCATGGCGATTTGCGGGCCGAACTGCCTCGGCCTGTTCAATCTGCAAAGCGGTGCAGCGCTCTATTCCTCGACGCTGTCGGCCAATCTCAGGAAAGGCCAGCTCGCCATTCTGTCACATTCCGGCGCCAGCGCCATCGCGCTCGCCAACACCGGACGCTTCGGCTTGAGCCACATCATATCGTCGGGTAATAGCGCGGCGACCGATCTTCCCAACTTTCTTTCTTATCTCGCCGACGATGACGCGACGCGCGTCATCGGACTTGTCGTGGAAGCGATCCGCGATCCCGCCGCCTTCACCTCGGCGATGCAGGCGGTGCATGCCGCCGGAAAGCAAGTGATTGCCCTGCGCGCTGGCAAGTCCAGCAAGGGCGCGGAAGCCACCGCCGCGCATACCGGTTCGCTCGCTGCCGCCAACGAAGCCTATGAAGCCTTCTTCCGGCGGACCGGCGTGATCGAGGTCGCCGACATGGACGAGTTCGTCGAGACCGCCGCGCTCTGCCTGTCGCTGAAGGCCAGGCCAACGCGCAGGGGCGTCGCGGTCGTTGGCGTCAGCGGTGGCGGTGTCGCCCATGTCTCCGACATGGCCGACCAGGTCGGCATCGACCTCCCGGAGTTTTCACAACACACCATCGTGCGGCTGAAGGCCTTGCTGCCGCCCTTCGCCACGCCGCAGAACCCGGTCGACACCACGGGCGTGGTTTTCGCCGATGGCGCGATCTATCGCAGCGTGCTCGACATCTTGGCGCAGGATCCCGCCGTCGGCCTGATCGTCGCCGCGCAAGACGCGCCTGTCGGCCTCGATGCCGGCGGCGCTGCCGAATATGTCGGCATTGCCGACGCCGTTGCCGCTTACGCAAAGGATGCGACCGTTCCCGTCATCTTCATGAGCAATCTCTCCTCCGGACACCATCCCGTGGTCCGGGACAGGCTTGCCGGCGTGCCGGTGCTCAACGGCACACGTGCTGCGCTGCGTGCCGTGCGGCGGCTGCTGGACGCGACCGGCGCCACGATACCGAACGCCCCGGCGATCGAACCGGCCGGCGAAAACGATCCGTGGGCAGAGCGTCTTGCTGCCGGCAAGAAGCTGACCGAGCGGGAGGCCAAGCAGTTGCTGGCCGAGAACGGTCTGAGAGTGACGCGCGAGCGTCAGGCGGCAACGGCGCAAGAGGCAGGCGAGGCTGCAGAGGCGATCGGCTTTCCGGTCGTGCTGAAAATCGAATCGCCTGACATTCTCCACAAGACCGAAGCCGGCGGCGTGCAGCTCGGCATAGGCAATGCAGCCGAAGCTGCCGAAGCCTTCACGGCGATCATGCAAAATGCCGGGGCCTACGCACCGGATGCGGAACTGCGTGGCGTGGTGGTGCAGGAAATGGCCGGGCGCGGCGTCGAAGTGCTGGTCGGCCTCATCCGGCACGAGCCATTCGGCCTCGGTATCGTCGTCGGCATCGGCGGCGTTCTTGTCGAGCTGGTCAAGGACGCCGCATTCGATCTGCTGCCGATCGATTGCAAGTCGGCCGAGGCGCTGATCGATCGTACACGATTGGGCGCTCTGCTCAAGGGTTATCGCGGCGCGCCGCCGGCCGACCGGGAAGCACTGGTCGAGACGATCCTGGCGCTGTCCGATTTCGCCGGCCGCTACGGCCATCTGATCGAGGCTGTCGACCTCAATCCGGTCGTCGTGTTCGAGAAGGGCGTCTGCGTTCTCGATGCGCTGGTCATTCCGAGAGCGGAATAGTCACGCCGCCGTCTCCAACCGGCTTTCCCTGCCCAATTTTGCCAGCAGCGCTTTCTTCCTTGCCTCGAAACGTTCGACCGCCGCCATCTTGACGTGGCCGAAGCCGCGCACCTCTTCCGGCAGCCGGGCAAGCTCGGTCGCGACGGCATGATTGCCCTGCGTCAGCCGCGCCGAAAGGCCTGAGATCAGCCCTTCATAGTCGGCAACCATGCGCCGTTCCATCCGCCGCTCCTGCGTGCGCCCAAACGGATCGAAGCGTGTTCCGCGCAGGCCCTTCAGCCGCGCCAGCATGGCGAAAACCGGATTGATCCAGGTGCCGAAAGCGATCTTGCCAGGATGGCCGGTGCGTGGGTCGATGCGCGAAATCATCGGCGGAGCGAGATGATGCCTGATCCTGAAATCGCCCTCGAACTGCTCGGCCAGTTTTTTCCTGAAGGATTGATCGCGATGTAGCCGCGCCACCTCATATTCATCCTTGTAGGCCATCAGCTTGAAGGCCCCGACCGCCACGGCTTTGGCAAAATCCTCGGAGCCGGCTGAGGTCCCGGCTTCGGCCGCGCGGGCGGTCTCCACCAGCTTGCGGTAGCGGTTTGCGTAGGCAGCATTCTGATAATCGGTCAGGAATGCCATCCGGCGCGCAACCATGGCGTCGAGCGTCTCTGGCTTCGTCGCCTCGGCGCTGCCTATCTGCGCCGTATTCAGCACCGCCGCAAGGTCGATCGCCACGCGGCGGCCCCAGCCGAAGGCAGCATGGTTCATGGCGACGCCCGCGCCGTTCATCTCGATCGCTCTGTCGATCGATGTCAGGCTGATCGGCACCAGTCCGCGCTGCCAGGCATTGCCGAGCAGGAACATGTTCGCGGCGATGGCGTCGCCCATCAGCGCGAGGCCAAGCTTCGTCGCCGAAACCAGCGTGACCGCCTCCTCGCCGGCTGCCCGGCGCAATTGCTTCAGCGTCGCTTCCTGGCGGAAGTCGATCGCGGTGTTCTGCACAAAGGAGGCGGTCGGCGCGAAATGATCATCGAGCACGGCTGTTGTGCGGCCATGCGCAAAGGTCGAGAGCGATGTCGCGGACGCAGAGACGACGATGTCGAAGCCAAGCACGAGATCGGCCTCGCCTGGGCCTATCCTGACCGTGTTGAGCAAGTCGGGGTCGCGCGCCAGCCTGATATGCGAGATCACCGCGCCGTTCTTTTGCGCCAGCCCGGTTTGGTCGAGGGTCAGAAGGCCGAGCCCGTCGAGATGCGCCGCCTGGGACAGAATGGCGCTGACCGTGATGACGCCGGTGCCGCCAATGCCGGCCAGCAGCATGTTGTAGGGGCGGTCGAGCGCCGCCAGCGCCGGCATCGGCAATTCACCGGAACCAGCCGTCACCGCGCGCGCTTTCGGCTTGCGGATCGTGCCGCCTTCCACGGTCACGAAGCTCGGGCAAAAGCCCTTGATGCAGGACAGGTCGGTGTTGCAGCTCGACTGGTTGATCCTCCGCTTGCGGCCGAACTCGGTCTCCTCAGGCTCGATCGAAATGCAGTTGGAGACGGCCGAGCAATCGCCGCAGCCTTCGCAGACCAGCTCGTTGATGAAGGCCCGTTTTGGCGAGACCGGATAGGCGCCGCGCTTGCGCCGGCGGCGTTTTTCGGCGGCGCAGACCTGGTCGAAAACCAGCACCGTCACGCCCTCGATCTCCCTGAGCTCGCGCTGCACGGCGTCGAGCTCGTCGCGATGGTGGATGGTCACGGACCGCGGCAGGACGCCCGCCCAGGCCTCAGGCTTTTCGGACACCACGACCACGCGTTTCGCGCCCTCCGCCAGCGTCTGCTCGACGATGGAGGGCACGGAAACCTCGCCGTCATGACGCTGGCCGCCGGTCATGGCGACGGCGTCGTTGTAGAGGATCTTGTAGGTGGCGCTGACCTTGGCGGCGATGGCAGCTCGGATCGCCAGCAGTCCGGAATGGAAATAGGTGCCGTCGCCCATATTGACGAAAATGTGCCTCTCGTCGGTGAAGGGCGACAGGCCGATCCACGCGCCGCCTTCGCCGCCCATCTGGGTGAAGGTGGAGGTCTCGCGCTCCATGCCGATGACCATCATGTGGCAACCGATGCCGGTCGAGGCGCGGCTGCCATCGGGCACCACGGTGGAGATCGAGTGTGGGCAGCCGGAGCAGAAATAGGGATCGCGCTTCAGCGCGATCACCTCGCCTTGTGCTGACGCCGCGACGGCCTCGATTGTCTTCAGATGCAGGCCAAGCTCCGCGTCCGGCGCGCCGAGCCGCGAGACGATGGCGCGGGCGACCGAAACGGCGCTGATCTCGCCGATAGAAGGCAGCAGCGGCGCATCGCGCTCGTCCGTCTTGCCGAAGACGCGAGGGCGATTGGGTGCGTTGAACAGCAGCGCCTTGATCTGGTCCTCGAGCACCGGCCGCTTCTCCTCGACGACGAGGATTTCCTCCAGCCCTTGCGAGAAGGCCTTGAGCCCCTCCGGCTCGAGCGGCCAGACCATGCCGACCTTGTACAGCCGGATGCCGAGCTCGGCCGCGCGCCGCTCGTCGATCCCGAGCGCCGACAGCGCGCCAAGCAGATCGAGCCATGACTTGCCGGTCGAGACGATGCCGAGCCGCGCCTTGCCGCTGCCATGCACGATACGGTCGATACCATTGGCACGGGCAAAGGCATGCACCGCCGCCATCTTGTGCTCGAAGCGGCGCTCCATCGCATGCGGGCCATCCGGCCAGCGCAGCGACAGGCCGTCAGTTGGAAGTGGCAGCTCTGGTGTAACGATACCAAGCCGCGCCGGATCGACGTCGACGGTCGCCGTGCATTCGACGATCTCGGTCTGGCACTTGAAGCCGATCCAGGCGCCGGAATAACGGCTCATCGCCCAGCCGAGCAGGCCGTAGTCGATATATTCGCCGACGCCACCCGGCGACAGCAGCGGCACCATGGCCGAGATCAGATTGTGCTCGCTCTGGTGCGGCAGCGTTGACGAGACGGCGCCGTGATCGTCGCCGACCAGAAGCAGCACGCCGCCATGGCGGTTGGTGCCGACGGCGTTGGCATGGCGGATGACATCCATGGTGCGGTCGACGCCCGGACCCTTGCCGTACCACATGGAAAAGACGCCATCGTAGCGCGAGCCGGGAAACATGCCGGTCTGCTGCGTGCCCCAGACCGCGGTCGCGGCCATGTCCTCGTTCAAGCCGGGATGGAAGACGACATGGTTGGCTTTCAGATACTTGCCGGCGCGCTGCATCTCGCGGTCGAAACCGGCCAGCGGCGAGCCGCGATAGCCCGAGACATAGCCGGCGGTATTCAGGCCGGCGGCAAGGTCACGCTGGCGTTGGACAAGCGGCAGCCGCACCAGCGCCTGCGTGCCCGAGACCAGGATGCGGCCGCGTTCCAGGGCATAGCGATCGTCGAGGCTGACTGGGACCGCATTCGCCTGTCCGGCTTTCGGGAGAGCGGCAGCCGTCATTGGTGCACTCCTTTACACGCAATACCTGCCGGCGCGAGATCAAAGACCCGCCCGGCATTGAGGATATTGTTCGGGTCGAAGGCCGCTTTCAAGCGCCGCATGGCCGCGATCTCGGCATCACTGCGCGCCAGGTGCAGCCACTGCTTCTTGTCGAGGCCGATGCCGTGTTCGGCCGAGACGCCGCCGCCGGCCGCGGCCACGCCCCTATAAACGATGTCATATGCGGCGGCCGGATCCACGGTGTCGACCTGATAGTGCAGATTGCCATCACCGAGATGGCCGAAGACATAGATGTCGGCGCTGGGGTCGATTGCCCGGATCGCGGCTTCCGCCGCTTGCAGGAAAGTGCCCATCCTGGCCAGCGGTATGCTGATGTCGACGCCGATCAGGCCTTTCATCGAAAACAGAAAACGATTGGCGTCCTCTCGCACCGCCCAGAGCGCGCGGAATTCGCGCGGCGACTGCGAGACGACCACGTCGTCGATCACGCCGTCCTCGACCGCCTGCATCAGCACCTCGGCAAACCGTTCGCCGTCGCGGTCGGGCTCGTGGCCCTGTATCTCGGCCAGCACATAGACGGGCGCGCCGACCGGCAGCGGCGCCGGCGCGTCCATGCCGGCGACCATGGCGCCGTAGAGCGGCGCGAAATTCACCTCATAGGCCGAGAGCAACGGTCCGAGCTTCTGCCTGAGCAGCGCAAGCAGCGCGATCGCCGCATCCAGCGAGGCGAGCGCGCAGAAGGCATTGACCTCGGTGGCCGGCTTTGGGTGCAGCCGCAGGCAGGCGCGCGTGACGACGCCGAGCGTGCCTTCGCTGCCGATGAAGAGCTGGTTGAGGTCATAGCCGGAATTATCCTTGGGCAAGCCTTTGAGCGAGGTCAGGATGCTGCCGTCGGCAAGCACGGCCTCGAGGCCCAGCACCTGCGCGCGGTACATGCCGTAGCGCAGTACGCGGATGCCGCCGGCATTGGTGGCGACATTACCGCCGACCGTGGCCGTGCCGCGCGCGCCGATGTCGACGCCGAACAGCAAGCCGGCCGCGTCGGCCGCTTCCTGCACCATTTGCAGCGGCGCGCCGGCCCCGGCGATGATCGTCGCCGCTTCGCGGTCGGGCGCCTCGATCGCCGTCATGCGCTCCAGCGACAGCACCGCTTCGCCGGGCTGAATGCGCGCCGCACCGGCAAGCCCGGTCCGGCCGCCCTGGACGACAAGCCGCTGCCCGACCTCATTGCACAGGCGCAGAATGTCGGACACTTCGCCGGCCGTGCGCGGACGCAGGACGATCGCCGGCGGGGCGCCGTCCTTGCCGTCCGGGTCTTCCTGATAGCGCGGTCCGGCCTCTTCGGCCGAGACAATCGCGGATCTGTCCAGCCGCTTTTCCAGCCGCGACAGAAGCTCGGCAATTCTCTGGTGCATGAGGCTCAAGGAAACGAATGACCCGGACGCTTCGATGCGGCCGGGAGAGTTGTGGATGAAGGCCGCGAAAGCGACGGCAGCCGATTTCTGTCGTCCGGCAAACGAGCGGAAAACCCGCCAAAAATACAGCCGGTTGTTTTCGCCATGCGTCGCTCCTGTAACAGGTCGACCATAGGCGCGGCCTGCTATTTGTCAAACCTATGGGGGCCGCAATGCAGGTCGGCGACAACATCCGCTCGACCATTCTGGACGGCACGCTGAAATGGGGTCTTTGGCAAGAACCCCATTTAACTCATCTCTCACTCTTCAGGAACTCGATCACCATTGCCGCCGTCCAGGTGAAACGGCCGCCGCCGAGCGGTTCGCCGCTGAGCGGATCGTAATATTCGGCAAAGCCGCTCTCGGCGATCAGGTCGACGCTCGACCGCGTGATCCGCTGCGCAACCTGCGTGTGGCCAGAGGCGGCAAGGCCGTCGGCGATCATGTAGTTGACCACCAGCCAGACCGGCCCGCGCCAATAGCGCTTGGCGTCGAAGCGCGGATCATCGAGGTCGTGCGACGGGACGATATAGCGTGCCTTGCCGGCGATACGCTCGATGGTGGCGGCGATTGCAGCGATACGGGGTTTCGGGATGGCCGAGAAGACCGGCAGGATGCCGCCCACCGAAGCGCTGTCGACGAGCTTTCCGATGACGCGGTCGAGGCAGAGATATTGGCCGTGCGCATCGCTCCACAGCCGCTCCATCGCCAAAAGCCCTTTTTCGGCGCGGGCGCGATTGGCTTTTGCGATCTCCATTTCGCCAAGCGTCTCGGCGAGATCGGCAAGGTCGGCCGCTGAGCGGATCAGGATGGCGTTGAAGCCGGGATCGACGATCTGGAAGGGTGAGGCATCGTGCAGCTTTGCATTGTCCCAGCCAAGTGCGCGAAAATGCTGCAGCAGCCAGAGGTAGCGGTCATATTGCGCCTTGGTCGGCCGGTGCGCCGGGTCGGCATGCAGGGTGTCGCGGCGTGTGTAGGCCTCGACGCCTTCGGTCGGCACCCGCTCGAAGGCGTCGTCCCAGTCGATCGAGTTGTCGCGGCCGGACTCCCATGGATGAATGATTGCGACCAATCCTTCGCCCCTTGGATCGCGGTTTTCGTAGAACCAGCGATGCCAGGCGTCGATCTTCGGCAGCAGCGCGCGGGCGCGCTCGGCCGCCAGTTCCTTGTCCTTGGCCCGGTCGAACAGGCGGCGAACGGCAAAGCCCGCCACCGCCGGTTGGGTGATGCCGGAGGTGGCGGTCGGGCGGTTGGTTCTCCAGATCTCCGGCCCCGGGAAATAGCTGTCGTTCAGGACATGGAAGACGATATGCGGCACCATGCCGTCCGGCCATTGATGGGCGAACAGCGTCTCGATCTCGGTCCAGGCGCGCGCCTCGTCATAGTGGGCAAGACCGAGAGCGGTCAGGCAGGAATCCCAATTCCACTGGAACGGATAGAGGCCCTTGGTCGGGATGGTGTAGTCGCCGTGGTCGTTTTCCCTGAGCACCTCGACGGCACGGGCGATGGTTTCGTTGACGGCAAGAGAGATCATTGAAGCGTTCGTACTTTCGGGATTGAAGGGCGTTGGCTGATTGAAGGGCGTTGGCGGGATCAAAGGGCGTTGGTGGTTTCAGGATCGAACCAGCGGATGCGATCGGCTTTGGGCGCAAGTCGCAGGTGGTCGCCGACGGCGATCGCAGCGCTCGATTCGAGGATGGCGCGAAACAGCCCACCCTCGACATCGCAGGTGACCAGCGTATGCGGACCGAGCGGCTCGACGACGCGCACGGTGGCATGCAGCCCCTCGTCACCTGCGTCGACATCTTCGGGGCGAATGGCGAATTCAATTCTGTGCTTGTCCGATTTAGGGCCGGGCAGCGTCAGGCCGGCGACGGTCCAGCTTCCGTTCCCAGTCTTCGTCGCGGGGATGCAATTCATCGGCGGGTTGCCGATGAAGGAACCGACGAAGCGTGCGGCCGGATTGCGATAGACCTCGACCGGCGAGGCGGCCTGGACGATACGGCCCTGATGCATGACGGCGATGCGGTCGGCGAGGCTCATCGCCTCGACCTGATCGTGAGTGACATAGATGGTGGTGGTCTTCGATGCAGCGAGCACGCCCTTGAGCTCGGCGCGCATTTCGAGCCGGAGCAGCGCGTCGAGGTTGGACAGCGGCTCGTCCATCAGGATGACGTCGGGCTCCATGGCGAGCGCGCGGGCCACCGCCACGCGCTGGCGCTGGCCGCCGGAGAGCTGGCCCGAATAGCGTTTCAGCAATTGCTCGATATGCATGAGCTCGGCGGTGCGGGTGACGCGGCGTTCGACCTCTTGCTGCGGCAATTTCTTCATGCGCAAACCGAAAGCGATGTTCTCGAACACGGTCAGATGCGGGAAGACGGCATAGTTCTGGAACACCATGGCGATGCCGCGGTCGCGCGGCGGCAGATGATCGACGCGACGGCCACCGATCCAGACCTCGCCCTGGCTCGGCGTTTCCAATCCGGCAACGATCCTGAGCAATGTCGTCTTGCCGCAGCCCGAGGCGCCGAGCAGCACCATGAATTCCTGGTCGGCGATGGTGAGGTCTATCGAATGCAGTGCGGTGAAGCCGCCGAAGCGTTTGGCCACCTGTTTTATGGCGATCTCAGCCATCGGCTTTCTCTCTATCGCGCATCATCGGTTGGCGATCCCCCACATGGCGAACAGGTATTTGCGGACGGCGAAGATGAAGATCAGCGCTGGGATGACCAGTGCCGCCCCACCGGCGAATTTGAGATAGAGCGGCGACTCGCCGAGGCTCTGCAGCAGGAAGGCGGTCAACGTCCGGTTCTCGATGGTGAGCACGGCGGCGGCAAACACCTCGTTCCAGGAGATGGTGAAGGCAAAGACCGCCGAGGCCGCGATGCCGGGCAGTGCCAGCGGCAGGATGACTTTGCGAAAAGCCTGTAGGCGGGTGCAGCCGAGCGTCCAAGCGGCTTCCTCGAGCTCTACCGGAATGCCTGAGAATAGTGAAAAGGTGATCAGCACCGCGAAGGGCAGCGCCAGCGTGGTGTGGACCAGCGCCAGCCCGATGGCGGTGTCGTCGAGGCCGGTGCGGATGAACATCACCGCAAGTGGCAGCGCCAGCAGCGGCAGCGGAAAGGCGCGGGTCATCAGCACCAGGAAACGGAACGTGCCCTTGCCCGGAAAATCGAAGCGCGACAGCGCGTAGCCGGCGGGCGCGCCGAAGCCGATCGAGAGGATCATCGTCAGCGTGGCGACGAGGACCGAGTTCCACAGCGCCCTGCCGACGCCGGCGAAATTGATGAAGAAAGACAGGCTGCCGAAATCGAAGGAAGGGAAGAAGCGTTTCGGAAAGGCAGTGACCTCTTCCGGCGACGACAAGGCGTTGACCATCAGAAGATAGATCGGCAGCAGCACCCAGACGGAGAGCAGGATGACGGTGGCGACCAGCAGCCAGTTGCCGGCCTTACGGGCCGCGGGCGCGGCGATTGGCATCTCTGCGACGGCGCTCATATGCGTGCTTCCTTCGGCACGCGCAGCACTCGCAGGAAGAACAGCGTGAGCCCGACCGAGATGGCAAGGATGAGCAGCGCGAAAGCGGCGGCAACGTTGCGGTCCTGCAACGAGAATTGCCAGTTGTAGGTCTCACCCATCAGCACCGGAAAATTGGTGCCGCCGAGCGCCGCCACCACGGCGAAAACCTCGAAGGCGAGGATGACGCGCAGGATGATCGCCGTCTGCAGGCTGGGACGCAGCAAGGGGAGCGTGATCTTGACGAAGCGCTTCCACGGGCTCGCGCCAAAGACCTCGGCTGCCTCGTGATATTCCCGCGGGATGAGCCCAATGCCAGCGACCAGGATGACCATCATGATTGCGGTCGCGCGCCAGATCTCGGCCAGCACCACGGCGACGAAGATGGTCAGCTTGCTCTGGTAGCCGAGAAACATGACAGGCCTGTCGACGAGGCCAAGGTTCGACAGCAGCGTGTTGAGGAAGCCCGACTGGTCGAAGATGGCCAGCCAGATCAGCCCGGCGGCGAGATCGGAGATGCCGAGCGGAATGGCGAAGATGTAGAGCGCCGCACCCCGCCCGG
Organism: Mesorhizobium mediterraneum; assembly: GCF_002284565.1. GTDB lineage: Bacteria > Pseudomonadota > Alphaproteobacteria > Rhizobiales > Rhizobiaceae > Mesorhizobium > Mesorhizobium mediterraneum. The sequence goes on from NZ_NPKI01000011.1 coordinate 426,124, forward strand.
TTTCGAGCCTGGACACCACCGTGGCCATCAACAGCGCCATGACCAGCTGGATCGGCACGACGATGGCTGCGAGCAGAATGGTGTTCCAGAAGGCGACCGGGAACTTCCAGTTGCCGGTCATGGTGCGGAAATTGTCCAGCGTGAAGCCGCCATCGCGGGTGAAGGCCTCGAAGGCGACCAGCGCGAACGGGTAGAGGAAGAAGACGCACAGGAACAGCGTCGCCGGCATCAGCAGCAGATAGGGCAGGGCTTTGCCGTGCATGGTGTGTTCTCTGTGCGGCGTATGAAAGGGCGCCCGGAGCGCAACAGTTCCGGACGCCCCCTCGGGAGGATTCTAGTCTACCGGGCACGCGCCTTCGGATGGCTTGTCGGGCGCCCAGCACGGTGCCTTGGACTGGTCGATGAGCGCCTTGAGCGCCGTCGCCTGTTCCTCGAGCACGCCCCGCACATCCTGGCCGCCGAGCACGATGCGCTCGAAACTGTCTGTGTAAACCTGGTTGAACTTGCCGCCGAGATCGCCGAGCCCCATTGGCAGCAGCGCCGGCAGCGCATCCGGGGCGCCGGTCATGGTGGCGATGACCGGGCCAAAGGCTTTCACAGAGGCCGGCATGTCGTCGGGCAGCTTGACGTCGACCACGGGGAAGAAGTTGGTGGCCTTGAGCGTCGCGATCTGTGTTTCAGGCTTCAGCATGTAGGCGACCAGTGCCTTGGCCTTGTCCACGTCCGGCGAGGTCTTCGGAATGGCGACGCCGGCGACCACCGGCATGTAGCCGCGACCCGCAGGGCCGGCCGGCGCCGGGAAGGCGACGAACTCGTCGGGTCTCTGGTTGAAGGCATCAGCAAGCCGCGCCACGTGGTCGAACGCCACCCACACTTCACCGGTCAGCAGTGGCTCCTGCATGAAGGCATAGTTGGTCGAATTCGGGTTGGTGTACTGCCACAATTCCTTGAACTTATTCCACGCGGTCTCGGCCTCCGCCGAGCGGAACTTGGTCACCATCGAGCCGGTGTAGGATGGGTAGAGAAAACCCTCGAAGAAACGGTGCTTCAGCCCCTTCGGTCCGGCCGGGAAGCCGAATTTCGGCGAGCCGGTCTTCTCGGCGATGTTCTTCGCCCATTCGATCAACTGGTCATAGGTGATGGTGTTGAGATCGACGCCTGCCGGCAGATATTGCAGCGCCTGCTTGTTGGCCGCCATCAGGAAGGTGGCCTGCATCCACGGCATATATTTCTGTTCACCTGTGCCGAGCATGCCGAGCTTCTTGTAGTCTTCATTGAGCTTGACACCGCCGACATCGACGCCGGACAGATCGACAAGGTCCGCGCCGACCGTGGAGAAGTCTCCGTGCAGGCCGCCGAGCACGCCGATGGTTCCGGAGCCGGCCTGCAGCTCGGCCTGGAGGCGGGTGAGCCAGGGCCCGTCCTCGGCGACTTGGTAGTCGACCTGTCCGTCAAATGCCTTCAGCACTTCGCTGCGCATTTTCTGTGTCTCCTCCACAGGCCGCGCCTGCGTCGACCAGAACAGCACCTGGGCTTGCGCGCCGCCGATCGCGATCGACAGTGCGAGTGCGGCGCCGGCCAATGTCTTCAACGCATTCATCGTGGTCTTCCTCACTGCTTGTGCGCCGCCCCGGCGTCAGTTTTTTCCTATGGGTGCCGGTCCTGTGGGTGCTGGGCCATGGCTTGCCCGCGAAACCAAGGTCGGCCGGATCAGCCGCGTCAGCGGTGCGGCGGACCCGTCGCCAATGACGGTCAACAGCATCTCGCCGATCTCGCGCGCGCACTGGCGGATCGAGGCATCGAATGTGGTGAGGCCCGGCGGCGCATAGGCCGAGGCGGCGATGTTGTCGAAGCCGATGACCGAGAGGTCGCGAGGGATGGTCAGGCCGGCGCGGGTGGCCTCTTCCATGACGCTGAGCGCCAGTTCGTCGAACAGCGCGACGATGGCCGTCGGCCGCTCGTCCGCATGCAGCAGCCGGTTGATGGCCCGGAGGCGGGCGCCGCGATCGAAGCGCGGCGCCGTCGCCACATCGAGCCTGACTGACGGATCGCCTCGGCGCGCGATCGCTGCGGCGAGCCCGTCTTGCCGCAGATGGCGAAACGTCATCGGCTCGGCGATCGTCACCAGGCCGAGATGGCGGTGCCCGAGATCGTAGAGCATATCGAAGGCTTCGCCGAAGGCGTGTGCGCCATCGGTGTCGAGCCAGTTGTAGGAGAAGTCGGTGTCGAGCAGCCGGCCATGGGCGACGAACGGGAAATTGCGTTGGCGCAGATAGGCGAGCCGTTCGTCGACTTCGGCGATGCGGGTAACGACGGCGCCATCGGCGCGTCCGGATTCGACAACATGGCGAAGCACGGAAAGTTCCGACTGGCCTTGCGCCACGGCGGCGAGGATCAGGTCGGTGCCATGAGAAACCAGCCCTTCGCCAAGCCCGGTGACGAATTCGCCGAGGAAGGAATCGACCAGATTGGCGCCGCGGATCGGCAGCACCATGCCGACAAAGCCGCTGCGGCCTGAGACCAGCGTGCGGGCTGCCGTGTTGGGCACGTAGCCGGCCTGACGCGCGGCTTCAGTGACGCGTTCGCGCGTCTTCAAGGCGATCTGCTGATGACCGGCAAGCGCCCGCGACACCGTGGTGATCGACAGGTCGAGCTGCGCTGCAAGTTCCTTGAGCGTGGTGACGCGGGTCGGCACCGTTCCTCCGGATCGAGTGTTTGAAGCGTTTGTAATGGGTTTCAGCTGGATTGCAAACGTTTTAAATCCGGGGCCGAGTCAATGAGGTGCCGATGCTCTACAGCGACCAAAGGCTGGTTTTTGGCCCGCTTAGCGTGATTTGAACCACGTAGTGCTTGACTCCGGCGGCGCCTTGTGAAAAATTTTGCACCAACTGATAAAAATATCTTAGGGCGGAAATGGTTGGTTTTGGAAACGGCCTCCTGCGCGACGATGAAACCAGTATGGCGACGCGTGCCGCCTGGCTTCATTATGCTGGCGGCCTGACCCAGTCGGAGGTCGCCAAGCGGCTGGGCCTGACCAGCCTCAAGGCGCACCGCCTCATCACCAAGGCCAATCAGGAAGGGCTGGTCAAAGTCTATATCGACGGCGAAGTGTCGGAATGCGTGGCGCTCGAAGACGAGTTGTCCAGCCGCTACGGCCTCGATTACTGCGAGGTCGTTCCCGACTTCGATGGCGAAGACCTGCCGCTCAAGGCGCTCGGCATCGCCGGCGCGCAGTTTCTCAAGCGCGAGATCGAACGTGGCGAGGATACGCTGATCGGCGTCGGTCATGGCCGCACGCTCGCCGCCTGCGTGGAATATCTGCCGCGCATATCGGCCGAAAAGACCCGTTTCGTTTCGCTGCTTGGCGGCCTGACGCGCAAGTTCTCGGCCAATCCCCACGACGTCATTCACCGCCTGGCCGAACGGACCGGCGCGGAAGCCTATGTGATGCCGGTGCCGATGTTCGCCAACACGGTCGAGGATCGAACCGTGCTGCTCGGGCAGAAGGGCATCAGCGAGGTCTTCGATCTCGGCAAGGCCGCCGACCTGCTCATTGCCGGTATCGGCACTGCCGAGCGCGAGGCGTCGCTGGTCGCCACGGGCATGATCGAGAAGGGCGAAATGGAGGAGATCCGCCGCAAGGGGGGCGTCGGCGAATTGCTCGGCCATTTCTTCGACGATGCTGGAAAGGCGGTCGAGACGACCCTTTCCAACCGGGCGCTGGCGCTGGCGCGCGAAGACATCAGCAATCGCAGGATTGTCGCCGTTGCCGGCGGCAAGGTGAAGGTTCGTGCCATCAAATCGGTGTTGGAGGGCCGCTATCTCAAAGGCTTGGTCACCGATGAGCGGACGGCGCGATCACTCGTGGAGCAGACGCCGGTCGGGTAGCCGGCAACCATTCGATTGAAACTACCCTGTGGAGGAGAAGACAAATGCATGAGAAAGAAAAAGACCTGATCGATGCGTTCCTGCGCGGACAAGTCGATCGTCGTGGGCTGATCAAGGGCCTTGGCGCGATGGGCCTTGCCGCCGGCACGGCCGGCACGCTGCTCAATCTCGGGCAGACCCGCGCGCTCGCCGCGGATTTCGACTGGCAGGCGCACAAGGGCAAGACCATCAAGCTCTTGCTCAACAAGCATCCTTATGCGGATGCGATGATCGCCAACCTCGAAAACTTCAAGAAGTTGACCGGCATGGAAGTCGTCTATGACGTGTTTCCGGAAGACGTCTATTTCGACAAGGTCACCGCTGCGCTGTCGGCCAGTTCGCCTGAATACGATGCCTTCATGACCGGCGCCTACATGACCTGGACCTATGGCCCGGCCGGCTGGATCACCGATCTCAACGAGTGGATCAAGGATCCGACCAAGACCAACGTGAACTATGCCTGGGACGACTTCCTGCCCGGCGTCAGGAAATCCTGCGCCTGGAACGGCCAGCCCGGCGGAGTGCTCGGCTCCGACGACGCCAAGCAGTGGTGCATTCCATGGGGCTTCGAACAGAACAACATCACCTACAACAAGGGTATGTTCGACAAGGTCGGCGTCAGCGTTCCCGGCAATATGGACGAGATGGTCGCTACGGCGGCGAAGCTCACCAAGGATGTTGGTGGCGGCGTCTACGGCATCGGCGTGCGCGGCTCGCGCTCCTGGGCGACGATCCATCCCGGCTTCCTGTCGGCTTACGCCAACTTTGACCAGAAGGACCTGAATGTCTCGGCTGACGGCAAATTGTCGGCCGCGATGAACACCGCCGAATCCAAGGCCTTCCACAAGCAGTGGGTCCAGATGATCCAGGAGAGCGGCCCCAAGGACTGGTCGACCTACACCTGGTATCAGGTCGGCACCGATCTTGGCGCCGGCGCTTCGGCGATGATCTTCGACGCCGACATCCTCGGCTACTTCATGAATGGCGGCGACAACAAGATGGCCGGCAAGCTCGCGTTTTCCGCCTTCAAGGCCAATCCCGCAGCCAAGGCGCCGACGCCCAACATCTGGATCTGGTCGTTGTCGATGTCCAATTTCTCGAAGGACAAGGACGCCACCTGGTACTTCATGCAATGGGCATCAGGGCCCGAGCATGCGCTGTTCGGCGCGACCAAGATGGATTTCGTCAATCCGGTCCGTCAGTCGGTCTGGAAGGACGAGATGTTCCGCGAGAAGCTGAACAAGAGCTATCCGGGCTATGTCGAGATGTTCGACGTCTCGGCGCCGGGCGCCAGCATCAAGTTCACCCCGCAGCCGCTGTTCTTCGATCTGACCACCGAATGGGCGGCGACGCTGCAGAAGATGGTGGCCAAGGAGGTGCCGGTCGACGAAGGCCTCGACATGCTGGCCACCAGCGTCGACGGCCAGCTCAAGGAAGCCGGGCTCGGCTGAGTCCTGGCGAACGGTTGGCCCGCTTTTGCGGGCCAGCCGGCCATTCCACTGCGAAGCGGCGCCTGGAGCATCGGACCCAAAAGTGGAAACCGGTTTTGGGAAAATCCGATGCTCAACCACTGGCGGTGCCGCCACTCGCCCAACCGGCCGCCTAGCTCCCTGGGCGGCCGGCAGGGCGTAGCAACAGAGATGACGGAACACCACGATGACTGCGGCGACAATGCGAAGAAACAGGCCTTCCGGCTTCAGGATCAGCAAGAGGGTGCTGCCCTATGTACTCAGCCTGCCGGCCTTGCTCGTCTGCATCGGCATCCTGATCCCGTTCTTCACATCGGTTGTCTATTCGTTCCAGCGCTATCGGCTGAGCCAGCCCTGGGCGCGGCAGTTCAACTGGGGCGACAATTATATCTCCTTCTTCACTGACCCTAAGTTCTGGAACACGCTTGAGATATCGCTGCTCTATGCCGGTATCACCGTCCTGCTCGAACTGCTTCTCGGTCTCGGCATCGCCATGCTGCTGCAGAAGCGCTCGACGCTGAACAACTTCATCTCGATCATGCTGCTGATGCCGCTGATGACGGCGCCGGCGCTTGCCGCGCTGATGTGGAAGCTGATGACCAATCCCGGCTTTGGCGTGCTGAGCTATCTCGCCAGCCTGATCGGGCTGCAGGATTTCCGCTGGGCCTCGTCTCCGTCGACCGCGCTTTTCACAGTGGTTCTTGTCGACATCTGGGTCTACACGCCCTTCATCATGATCCTGCTGCTTGCCGGGCTGCGCAGCCTGCCGACGCAGCCCTTCGAGGCAGCGGCACTTGACGGCGTGCCGAGGAGTTTCGTGTTCTTCCGCATCACCTTGCCGATGCTGACGCCCTACATCCTGACGGCGACGCTGTTTCGCCTGCTTGATTCCATCCAGCAGTTCGACATCATCTATGCCATGACCCAGGGCGGTCCGGGCGACACGCTGACCGTCTTCCAGGTCGAGGCCTACCTCAACTTCTTCCAGTCGACCAATGTCGGCCGCTCGGCGGCGCTGATGATCATCCTGTGGGCGATCACCTATTTCCTCTCGAACATCTTCATCAAGAACTGGCTGCGGCTGCGCGAACGCGCCCGCGGCCAGGCATAGGAGGCTGAGATGGAGCACACCTCGCTTCTCGAACGCATCCTGCGCGGCGTAGCGCTGACGCTGGTCGTGATCTTTTTCATGTTCCCGATCGTCTGGATCTTCATGATGTCGTTCCAGACCAACGAGACCATCCTGCGGATTCCGCCGCAGCTTGTCTTCAAGCCGACGCTGGCCAACTACACCGCGCTCATCACCGGAAAGCTGACGACGGCGGCCGGTACGCTCGACATCGCCTTCATGCGCAACCTGTGGAATTCGGTGTTCCTGTCGGTCACCTCGGTCGCCGTCGCGCTGTTGCTCGGCGTTCCCGCGGCCTACGCCTTTGCGCGGCATAAGTTCCGGGGCTCGGAAGACATCGCCTTCACGCTGCTGTCATTCAGGTTTGCGCCGGCGCTGCTGGTGCTCCTGCCGCTGACCCTCTATTTCCAGAAGCTTGGACTGGCCAACACCTATATCGGGCTGATCTGGGTCTATCAGCTGATCTGTCTGCCGCTGATCCTATGGATCGTGCGCGGCTATTTCGAGGATATCCCGGCCGACATCGAATATGCCTATCGCATCGCCGGTCATTCCTGGTTCGCCACCTTCCGCAAGATCGCGCTGCCGCTCGCCGGCCCCGGCATTGCGGCTGCCGGCCTGCTCGCCTTCATCTTCGCCTGGAACAACTTCGTCTTCGCGCTGGTGCTCGCCTCGGCCGACAAGCAGCCGGTGACGGTCGGCGCGCTGGCTTTCATCACTTCCTCCGGTATCCAGTATGGCCAGATCTCGGCGGCGATCGTGCTTTCGATCACGCCGACGCTGGCGCTCGCCCTCTATGCGCAGCGCTATCTCGTCGAAGGCCTGTCGCTCGGCGCCGTGAAAGGATAGCTCCGATGGCCAGCCTCGAACTGCGAAATGTCGTCAAGCGCTACAAGAGCCAGACTGTTCTCGACAATCTGTCGCTGACCGTCGCCGACGGCGAAACCCTTGTCCTGTTCGGACCGTCCGGCGCCGGCAAGACAGTGCTGCTGCGGCTGGTCGCCGGCGTCATCGACCCCGATGAAGGAAAGATCTTCATCGGCGGTGAGGACATGACCGACCTCGACGCCGAGTTCCGCGGCGTCGGCATGGCGTTCCAGAATTTCGCGCTGTTTCCGCACATGACCGCCTTCGACAACATCGCGACGCCGCTGGAAGCCAACCGCTCGTCGCAAAGTGCGATCAAGGCGGGTGTCCAAAGTGTCGCCGAGCTGCTCAAGATCGGCCATGTGCTCAGTCACAAGCCACGGGCGCTGTCCAACGGCCAGAAGCAGCGCACCGCGCTCGCCCGCGCTCTGGTCGGCTCGCCGCCGGTGCTCCTGCTCGACGATCCCTTGCGCAACGTCGATGCCAAACTGCGCTTCGAGATGCGGCTCGAACTGCCGAGGCTTTTGGCCGATCGCGGCGCGACCGTCGTCTACGTCACCCAGGACTACAAGGAGGCCATGGCGCTCGGCGATCGCATCGCGGTGATGTCGCAAGGTGTCATCAAGCAACTCGGCACGCCCGAGCAGATCTATCGTGAGCCGGCGAACATCGAGATCGCACGGCTGTTCGGCGACCCGACCATCAACCTGCTCGACGTCAAGCCGTCACGCGATGCCAAGGGCATCTATGTCGGCCTGTCGAATGTCCAGGTACATCTGACCGGCGCCTATGACGCGATGGTCGGCCGCGACTGCGTGATCGGCTTGCGGCCGGAAGCGCTGAGCTTCGTCGATGAAAGCACGCCGAGCGCCATACCGGTGACGGTCGAGGCCGAGACGCCGCTCAACGAAAAGATCGTCACGCTCGTGCGCACCGTGCGCGGCCGCGAAATCCTGGTCTCGCGTCCAGCCGGAACACCGGGGCAAAGCGAAGGCAGGGCCCATATCGCCGTCGACGGCAAAAGCGCCTTGCTGTTCGATCGTGCGAGCGGCGACCGCATCGGCTCGAAAAACGTCGTCAATTTGCGCAGCGGAGAAGCGGCATGAGCCAGAGCGCACTCGCCATTTCAGGCGTCGACAAGTTCTACGGTCCGATCGACAGGGGCGTGCATGCCGTCCAGAATCTGACGATCGAAATCGACAAGGGCGAGATCGTCGCACTGCTCGGCTCGTCCGGTTGCGGCAAGACCTCGACTTTGCGCATGATCGCCGGCTTCGAGGAGGTCTCGCGCGGCACCATCTCGGTTGCCGGCCGCAAGGTGCACACGCTGGCGCCGGTCAAGCGCAATGTGGCGATGGCGTTCGAGGGCTATTCGCTCTATCCGCCGCTGACCGTGCGCGAGAACATGGCGTTTGCGCTGAAGGCGGCCAAGCTGCCGAAAAGCGAGGTTGACGCGAAGGTTGCCAGCATCGCCAAGCTGCTCGAGATCGAGGATATTCTTGAGCGCTATCCGAGTTCCATCTCCGGCGGCCAGCAGCAGCGCGCCAGCCTCGGCCGGGCGCTGATCCGGCAGGCCGATCTGCATTTGCTGGACGAACCGATGGGCCAGCTCGAGCCGCAGCTTCGCGCCGTGCTGCGCGGCCGCATCAAGCACTTCATCAAGGAGCGCGGTTTGACCGCGATCCTGGTCACCCACGACCAGACCGAGGCCAACGCGCTTGCTGACCGGATCGCGGTGATGGAAGGCGGCGTGCTGCAGCAGTTCGACACGCCCGACATGCTCAAGCAGCGGCCGGCCAACCTGTTCACCGGCACCTTCGTCGGTGAGCCGCCGATGAATGTCTTCGAGGCCTATATCGGCGCGGCTGCCGACAAGATCAATCTGCGGCTACCCGACGGGCTTTCGCTTGATTATGACAAGGACGCGTTCAGCGGCGCGGTTCGCGACGAATTGCTCAAACGGGAGCGGGTCGTCATCGGCATCAGGCCCTATGCGGTTCGCCGCTCGAAGGACGGCGTGCCGGCCACGGTTTCGGCCAACCAGTGGCTCGGCGACCAGACGCATATCGCGGCGGATTTCGCCGGCGGCTCGCTGGTCCTGGTCGAGCACGACCGCACCCGGCTGGAGCTTGGCGCGCCGATCAATGTCAGCATCGATCCGAAAAACCTGCACGTCTTCGATCAGTCCAGCGGCGCGGCCATTTCGCACGGCATGGAACTTGCCTGATGCGGGATGTGCTGATCGGCATCGATGCCGGCACGTCTGTCATCAAGTCCGTCGCCTTCGACACGGCGGGCCGGCAGCTCGCGGCTGCGGCGGTGCCGAATCGTTACGAGACCTTGCCGGGCGGCGGCGCCGAGCAGGATCTGGCGCGCACCTGGGCCGATACCGCGACCACCTTGCGCCAGCTTGCCGACAAGGTGCCGAACCTCGCCAGCCGCACCATCGCGATCGCCGTGACCGGACAGGGCGATGGCACCTGGCTGATCGACAAGGACGGTGAGCCGGTCGCCAAAGGCTGGCTGTGGCTCGACGCGCGCGCCGCAGGGGTCGTCGAGGAGATCCGGGCGCGACCGGAGGATCGGCTGCGCTTCGAAAAGACCGGCAGCGGTCTGGCCGCCTGCCAGCAGGGACCGCAGTTCGCCTTCATGAAGCGCAACATGCCCGAAATGCTTGGCAAGGCGGCGACGGCGTTCCACTGCAAGGATTGGCTCTATTACAAGCTGACCGGCGAGCGCGCCACCGACCCGTCGGAAGGGACCTTCACCTTCGGTGACTTCCGCACGCGCGGTTACAGCGACGATGTGCTTGAGGTGCTCGGCGTCACTGATCTCAGGCATCTGCTGCCGCCGATCGTCGACGGCACCAGGCACAGCGCCGGCCTGTCGGCGGCGGCTGCCGAAGCGACCGGGCTGCTTTCCGGCACGCCGGTGGTGCTGGCCTATGTCGACGTGGCCTGCACCGCGCTCGGCGCCGGCCTGCTCGACCGCGAGCGCAAGCCCGGCTGCTCCATCATCGGCTCCACCGGCATGCATATGCGGCTTGCGCAAACGCCGGACGAGGTGCTGCTCAACGAAGCCGCGACCGGCTACACGATGACGATGCCGGTGCCCGGCGTCTTTGCGCAGATGCAGTCGAACATGGCGGCGACACTCAACATCGATTGGGTCCTTAGCCTCGCCTCCGGCATACTCGCCTCGCAAGGCATAACGCGCACCAATGGCGAGATGATCGCGCTGGTCGATGAATGGATATCGTCATCCGAGCCGGCGTCGCTGCTCTATCAGCCCTATGTGTCCGAGGCCGGCGAGCGGGGGCCGTTCGTCGACGCCAATGCAAGGGCCGGCTTCGTCGGCATTTCGTCACGGCACGGCTACGCCGACATGGTCCGCGCCGTTTTCGAGGGGCTGGCCTTCGCGGCACGCGATTGCTATGCCGCCATGGGGCCGCTGCCGAGCGAAATCCGGCTGACCGGCGGTGCAGCCAGAAGCCCGGCTCTGCGCAAGATCCTGGGTGCTGTCGTCGGCGCCGCCATTCGCACCAGCCAACGCGAAGAAGCCGGTGCTGCGGGCGCCGCGATGATCGCTGCGGTCTGCGTCGGCCAATACAAGTCGATGGATGAATGCGTCGGCAAATGGGTCACGCCGCTGCTTGGCGCGGCGGAGCCGAGCGACCGAGAACTTGCCGCGATCTATGAGCGGGCGGTTCCGTCCTACACATTGGCGCATGAGGCGCTGCGGCCGGTCTGGCGGTCGATGGCCGCATCCAGGGCAAACTGAGAAGTCGAGCATGCGTAAGAAGATTGCAATCATCGGCGACCGCTTCATGCTTCCCGAAGTGTTTCGCGAAAAAATCGAGAAGGCCTGCGGCGACAATCTCGACATCCGCACGCTGGAGGCGGCCTGGCCCGACGAGCCGATGGAATTCGGCAATGCGGCGCTCGGCCTCGACAAGGTCAAGGAGTATTTTGGCGATCCGGACGAGGTGGTCGATTTCATCGGGGATGCCGAGATCTTCGTCACCCAGCTTGCGCCGCTCTCCGAGACCATGATGCAGCGCCTGCCCACGCTCAAACTGGTTGCGGTATCGCGCGGCGGCCCGATCAACATCGATATGGCCGCCGCCAAGGCCCACGGCATCACCGTCGTCAATGTGCCCGGCCGCAATGCGAGTGCTGTGGCCGAGTTCACCATCGGCGCCATCCTTGCCGAGACGCGGCTGATCCGGGTCGGGCACGAAGCCTTGCGCAAGGGGGAATGGCGCGGCGATCTCTACCGGGCCGACCGTACCGGCCGTGAGCTCAACGAAATGACCGTCGGCGTCATCGGCTATGGCAACATCGGCACCAGGCTGGTCCGCCTGCTGCGCGCCTTCGGTTGCCAAATTTTGGTGTCCGATCCCTATGTGCAGTTGAGCGCTGAAGACCGCAATGCCGGCGTTGAACTGGTCGCGCTCGACGATCTCCTGTCCCGCTCCGATGTGGTCACGCTTCATTCCCGAGTAACCGAAGAGACCCGCGGACTGATCAACAAGGACACCATCGCGCGGATGAAACCCGGGGTGATCTTCGTCAACACCGCGCGTGGGCCGCTGGTCGACTACGACGCGCTATACGATGCTCTCGTCTCGGGACACATCGGCAGCGCCATGCTGGAGACGTTCGCGGTCGAGCCGGTGCCTGCCGACTGGCCGCTGTTGCAGCTCCCGAACGTCACGTTGACGCCGCATATCGCCGGTGCCTCGGTGCGCACGGTGACCTATGCGGCCGAGCAGGCCGCCGAAGAGGTGCGTCGCTTTATCGCCGGTCTTCCGCCTATCAATCCATGCTGAAAGCGCAGCAGCCATGAAGTACCTGTTACGCATAGAGGACCCGGCGAGATGAGCGGCGCCACTGAAATCGTCGATCTCTTCGTCATCGGCGGCGGTGTCAACGGCGCCGGCATCGCGCGCGACGCAGCCGGCCGCGGCCTTTCTGTCATTCTGTGCGAAAAAGACGATCTTGCCGAAGGCACCAGTTCGCGATCCGGAAAGCTCGTCCATGGCGGCCTGCGCTATCTCGAATATTACGAGTTCCGGCTGGTGCGCGAGGCGTTGATCGAGCGCGAAGTGCTGCTCGAATCCGCTCCCCACATCATCTGGCCGATGCGCTTCGTGCTGCCGCACAGCCCTGACGACCGGCCAGCCTGGCTGGTCCGGCTCGGCCTGTTCCTCTACGATCATCTCGGCGGCCGCAAGCGGCTGCCGGGCACCCGAACGCTCAACCTGCGCACCGCGCCCGAAGGCGCGCCGATCAAGGACACGTTCAAGCGCGGTTTCGAATATTCCGACTGCTGGGTCGACGACGCCCGTCTCGTCATCATCAATGCGCTCGATGCGGCGGAGCGCGGAGCCAAGGTCTTTACGCGAACCGCCTGCACCGCCGCCCGCCGTGAAAACGACCTGTGGTCGGTCGAGATGCGCGACAGCCGAACCGGCGTCAGGACCACGGTTCGGGCGCGGGCGCTGATCAACGCCGCCGGGCCGTGGGTCAACGATATCATCAACCGCGTGGCCGGCCAGAATTCCAAGCGGAACGTGCGCCTGGTCAAGGGCAGCCACATCGTCGTGCCGAAATTCTGGGAAGGGCGGCAGGCCTATCTCGTCCAGAACAGCGACAAGCGCGTTATCTTCATCAATCCTTACCAGAACGATCTGGCGCTGATCGGCACCACCGACATTCCCTATGATGGGCGGCCGGAAGACGTAGCGGCGGATGCCAGCGAGGTCGACTACCTGATCAAGGTGGTCAACCGCTACTTCAAACGCGGGCTTGCCCGCAGCGATGTCATTTACTCGTTTTCGGGCGTCAGGCCGCTCTATGACGACAACGCCGACAATCCGAGCGCGGTGACGCGCGACTATATTTTCGAGCTCGACGCCTCGGCCGGACAGGCGCCGCTGCTCTCCGTCTTCGGCGGCAAGATCACCACCTTCCGCAAATTGGCCGAGCACGCGCTGGACAAGATCGCCCCGTTCTTTCCGAAAATGGGCAAGCCATGGACGTCGAAAAGCTATCTGCCGGGTGGCGATATCGCCAACGCCGACTTCGAGCAGTTTCTCGGCGATCTCGGCCGCGAATATCCCTGGATGCCGGCGTCGCTGGTCAAGCACTATGGCCGGCTCTACGGCACCAGGACGCGGGTTCTGGTCGGTGCGGCCCAGTCGCTCACCGACCTGGGGCGGTGCTTCGGTAAGGATTTCTTCGAACGCGAAGCCAATTATTTGTTCGAGCACGAATGGGCGCTGACATCAGCCGATATTCTCGAACGGCGCACCAAGCATGCGCTGCATCTGTCCGCCGCAGAAAGAGCCACTTTCGAGGACTGGTGCGCGAGCCGGCTGGTGAAAGCAAGCTGATGGCCTTTACGCTTTCCCTCAACACCAATCCGCTGGTCAATCGCTTTGCCGAACCGGACGATCTGATCGATGCGATCGCTTACGACATCGGCATCAGGGACGTGCAGCTGACGCATGAATTCGTCAATCCCGGCTGGCCGGCGGCGACGATCTCGAAATTCCTCCGCCTGTTCCGCGCCGCGCTCGACCGCACCGGCGTGCGCGTGACGTCGGGGATGACCGGCCCCTACGGCAGGCTCAATCATTTCGGCCACCCTGACGCCGATGTGCGCCGCTACTATGTCGATTGGTTCAAGACCTTTGCCGATATTTCCGCCGAGCTCGGCGCCAGCGGCATGGGCACGCAGTTTGCGATCTTCACGCACAGGGATTTCGACAATCCGGAGCGTCGCGCGCGGCTTTTCGACATCGCGCTGGAATGCTGGCGCGAGGTCGCCGAGCATGCCAAGGCGGCCGGTTTGAGCTACCTCTTCTGGGAGCCGATGTCGGTCGGCCGTGAATTCGGCCACACGATCGAGAGCTGCCGGGCCCTGCAAAACGAGATCGAAGCAGCCGGCATGGCCATCCCGATGGAGATGATGGTCGATATCGACCATGGCGACGTCACGTCGAGCAATCCGGACGACATCGATCCCTATGCCTGGGCCGAAGCGTTTCCCAAAGTATCGCCGATCATCCACATCAAGCAGTCTTCGATGAATAAGGGCGGTCATTGGCCGTTCATTGCCGCCTACAACAAGGACGGCCGCATCACACCGGAAAAATTCCTGGAGACGGTTCGCCGCGGCGGCGGCGTCGACAACGAGATCTGCCTGGAATTGTCGTTTCGCGAACGCGAGCCGGTCGACCATCAGGTCGTCGCCATGATACGCGAGTCGGTCGACTACTGGGCGCCGTTTATCGAGACCGGCAGAGCCGCTCTCCTGCCGAAAGCGGGATAGATGAACAGGAGCCGATGCGGCTCCTGTTCAGAACCAGAATACGTCAGCCGAATTTCGGATCGAGGCTGCCCGACTTGTAGCGCTTGGCCATTTCCGAGACTGGCAGCGGCTTGATCTTCGGCGCGTTGCCGGCGGTGCCGAATTGCTCGAAGCGCTCCTTGCACAGCTTCCTCATCGCGGCCATTGCCGGCGTCAGATATTTGCGCGGATCGAATTCGCTCGGGTTCTCGGTCAGCACCTTGCGGATCGCGCCGGTCAACGCCATGCGGTTGTCGGTGTCGATGTTGATCTTGCGCACGCCGTGCTTGATGCCGCGCTGGATCTCCTCGACCGGCACGCCCCAGGTCGGCTTCATCTGGCCGCCATATTTGTTGATGATCTCCTGCAGCTCTTCCGGCACCGAGGACGAGCCGTGCATGACCAAGTGCATGTTCGGCAGCCGGCGATGGATCTCCTCGATCACGTTCATGGCCAGAACCGCGCCGTCCGGCTTGCGCGAGAACTTGTAGGCGCCGTGGCTGGTGCCCATGGCGACGGCCAGCGCATCGACATGCGTGTCCTTGACGAACTGCACCGCCTGCTCCGGATCGGTCAGCAACTGGTCATGGCTGACGGCGCCCTCGACGCCGTGGCCGTCTTCCTGTTCGCCGCCGCCCATCTCCAGGGAGCCGAGAACGCCGATCTCGCCTTCCACAGACACGCCGCCCCAGTGCGCCATGTCGACCACGCGGCGCGTGATGCCCGAATTATAGTCGTAGTCTGCCGGCGTCTTGCCGTCTTCCTTCAGCGACCCGTCCATCATCACCGAGGTGAAGCCATACTGGATCGCGGTCACGCAGGTCGCTTCGTTGTTGCCGTGGTCGAGATGCATGCAGACCGGGATGTCGGGATGGATCTCGACCAGCGCATCGATCAGCTTGGCCAGCACGACGTCGTTGGCATAGGCACGGGCCCCGCGGCTCGCCTGCAGAATGACAGGCGATTTGGTCTCCTCGGCGGCCTCCATGATGGCGAGGCCCTGTTCCATATTGTTCATGTTGAACGCAGGCACGCCATAGCCGTGTTCGGCGGCATGGTCGAGCAATTGTCTCAATGTGATGCGAGCCACCCAATAGTCTCCCGTATTTGGTTTCAAGCCTATGGTTGCGAGCCGTCCGGTCGTCGTTCAGCCCACTGATGCTTCTGGCCGGATTTCCAGAGAACCGCAACCTTTGGCCATGCCGCCGGGAGCAATTCTTGTTACAAGACAGCAATCAAAGCGAATAATATCCCAAAGAAATGTAACATCATCACAAAAAATCTGACGCATATGCGATTTACTCTGTTATATGGCTGTGGCTCGGCGTTTCCGCCACGGTGGACTCGCAACGAGCCGGATTCAGGGAACAGGCTGGACAATGAAGAGCGACGGCCGGCGGCAAGGCATCATGGATTTTCTGATGGATACTGGCACGGCCAGCGTCGATGACCTTGCCACGCGCTTCGGTGTATCGAAGATGACCGTCCATCGCGACCTCGACGAACTCGAGGAAAGCGGCTTCCTGCGCAAGGTGCGCGGCGGTGCCTCGATCCAGCCGAGCGGCTTGTTCGAAAGCGATTTCCGCTACCGTCAGAAGCAGGCCGGTGAGGAGAAGCAGCGCCTGGCGGCTGCCGCGGTGGCGATGATCGAGCCGGGCCAGACGGTGATCATCGACGACGGCTCGACCGCCGGCGGCATTGCACGTCACCTTGCGGATCTCCGCCCGCTGACGGTGATCTCAAACAATCTGGCCGTCATACAGGATCTGGCAGGCGTTGGAGGGATCACCCTGATCGCGCTCGGTGGCCAGTACAGCAAGAAGTTTCACGGTTTCTTCGGCCTGCTTGCCGAGGACACATTGAGATCGTTGCGCGCCGATGTGGCCTTCCTGTCGTCGTCGGCCATCCACGGCGCTTCCGCCTTCCACCAGGACCAGGAAGTGGTCCATACCAAGCGGCTGATGATGGCCGCCGCCGCGCGTAAATATCTGCTGGTCGATCACGGTAAGTTCGGCCGCACGGCGCTGCATTTCCTGACCGATCTCAAGGCGTTCGACGCCGTCTTCACCGGTCGCGAATTGCAACCCCAGATGCGCGAGGTGTTGGATGGCGCCGGCGTTTCGCTAACACTAATCGAGAAGGACTAGACCATGATCCCGAAAAGTGGGAACCGGTTTTCGGAAAAAGATCATGGTCAAAGAAGAAGATAGAGCCCCATCCGGCTACGCGGGATGGAACAGGCTCTAGAAGGAGGACGCATGGTTTACTGGGTCGGCACAAGCTGGAAAATGAACAAGACGCTTGCCGAGGCGACTGAGTTCGCCAAGGCGCTGGCGGGGTTCGTCCCCGGTTTCGACGACCGCATCCAACCCTTCGTCATCCCGCCCTTCACGGCGGTCCGCGAGGTCAAGAAGGCGTTGGCCTCGACGCGGGTCAAGGTCGGCGCCCAGAACATGCATTGGGCCGACGCCGGAGCCTGGACCGGCGAGGTCTCGCCGGTGATGCTGACGGATTGCGGGCTCGACCTGGTCGAGCTCGGCCATAGCGAACGGCGCGAGCATTTCGGCGAGACCGACAAGGCGGTCGGCCTCAAGACCGCGGCGGCGGTGAAGCACGGGTTGGTGCCGCTCATCTGCGTTGGTGAGACATTGGCGCAACGCAACAGCGGCCAGGCCGATGCGGTGCTGGCTTTGCAGGTGCATGGCGCGCTGCAATACCTCGAAGGCCAGGCAAAGGCGGCGACGATCCTGTTTGCCTATGAGCCGGTCTGGGCGATCGGCGACAAGGGCATTCCGGCAAGTGCAGACTATGCCGATAGGCAGCAGGCGCTGATCAAGAAGATCGCCGGCGACCTCCTGCCGGCCATACCGCCGGTGCTTTATGGCGGCAGCGTCAATCCGCAAAATGCCGCCGAACTAATCGGCCAACCCCATATCGACGGGCTTTTCATCGGCCGCTCCGCCTGGCAGGCGGAAGGCTATATCGACATCCTCGGACGCGCCTCGGCGGCGATCTGAACCAATCTAAAAGCATTCAGTCAGGAAAGGACACGACCATGAAAATAGCCATTGGAGCCGACAGCGCCGGCAAGCCGCTGCTCGACGTCATTGCCGCGCATCTCGCCACCAAACCCGGCCTCGCCGTCAGCGACCTCAGCCAGGCCGGCTACTATGCCGACCTGTCGCAGAAGCTCGCCCAGACCATCCTCGACGGCGAGAACGATCGCGGCATCCTGTTTTGCGGCACCGGCATCGGCGTTTCCATCTCGGCCAACAAGGTGCCCGGCATTCGCGCAGCACTCACCCACGACACCTACTCCGCCGAGCGCGCGGCGAAATCCAACAATGCCCAGATCATCACCATGGGCGCCCGCGTCATCGGCCCGGAACTGGCCAAGTCGATCGTCGACGCCTGGCTCGCATCGGAGTTCGACGAAAAGGGACCATCGGCCGGCAATGTCCAGGCGATCGACAGGCTCGACGCAGCGAAGCTGGGCTAGAGCGCTTCATCGTTTCACGGAAACGCCGAACCGCTCTATCTCTTTGTTTTTGCGCAATTCCGGACGGAAAACCGTTTCACACTTTTCCTGGAATTGCTCTAACCCAGGCTTTTCCGCATCGCGCCAATCACGGTGACGGCCGATGCGGCGCCGGGGTCCATATGCCCGAGCGATCGCTCGCCGAGCCGCGACGAGCGGCCCTTCGCGGCGATCATCTCCTTGGTCGCCTCGGCGCCCCGTTCGGCTGCTTGAAGCGCCGCTGCGAGACTTTCGGACAGGGTCTTGCCTGAGGCATGCGCGGCCGCCGCTGCTTGCGCCGCCGGCAGCCAGGCGTCGACCATCGTCTTCTCGCCGATCTCGGCCTTGCCGCGATCCTGGATGCCTTGCGCCATCGCCTGGAACAGGGCGATGAAATCGGCACCCGCCAAGGTCGTCTTGCCCTTGACGGCAGCCGCACCACGCATGAAGGCCGTCGCATAGAGCGGACCTGACGAAGCGCCGACGGCGTTGAGGAACGATTTCGCCGCGGTGTTGAGGAGAGCTGTCGGCTCGGTCGCCGCGAGGTCCAGCAAAGCGAGCGCATCGCGCACTGCGCCAAAGCCGAGCGCCATGGCGATGCCATGATCGGCGTCGCCGATGACACCGTCTAATTGGCAGAGCCTGTCCTTGTCGGCTTCGATCGCCACCGCGATCGCATCGAACATAGTTTTCAAGCCGGCTGTGTCGATGGATGTCATGAATGCTGCTTTCAGCCGGCGCGGAACATGGCGCAGTCGCAAGGATGGTCGAGCATCGTCTGCAATTCGTCGTCGAGATGCATCAGCGTCACCGAGGCGCCGGCCATTTCGAGCGAGGTGCAATAATTGCCGACCCAGGTCGCGTGAACTGACACGCCGATGTCACCCAGCCGACGCTTCACGCGCCGGTTCATGATGTAGAGTTCCATCAGCGGCGTCGAGCCGAGCGAGTTGACGAGCACGGCGACCTTGTCGCCACGCGCCGGCGCCATCTCGTCGACGATCTTGTCCAGCATCTCGTCGGTGATCTCGTCGGCTGTTTTCAGTTTTCCCCGCGCAATGCCCGGCTCGCCATGAATGCCCATGCCGATCTCCATCTCGTCCGGCCCGATCTCGAAATTCGGCCGGCGGGTCTGCGGCAGCGAACAGGGCGACAGCGCCACCCCCATGGTGAAAGTATGGTCGTTCGCCTTCCGGGCGATGCGCTCGCATTCATCGAATGAGAGCATCCGGTCGCAGGCGGCACCGGCAGCCTTGAAGATGAAGAAATTGCCGGCAACGCCGCGCCGCTTGTGCCGCTGGTCACGCGGCGCCGATGCCACGTCGTCAGTGGTCAGCACGGTGCGCACCTCGATGTCATCCATCGCCGCCATCTCTGCGGCCATGTCGAAATTCATCACGTCGCCGGCATAGTTGCCATACATGAACAGCACGCCGGCACCGCCGCTGGCCGCCTTGGCGCATTCGAGGATCGGGTCCGGCGGCGGCGAGGCGAAGACATTGCCGATCGCGGCCGCGTCGGCCAGCCCCTTGCCGACGAAACCGAGGAAGGTCGGCTCGTGGCCCGAGCCGCCGCCGATGACGAGGCCGACCTTGCCGTCCCGCGGCCCATCGCGGGCGATGATGGAGCGCGGACTTCCCTCAGCGCTTGTGAGATGGCGGGGATGCGCGGCCAGGATGCCTTCCAGCATCTCGTCGACGGTGCGGTTGCCGTCATTGATGATCTTCTTGGTCTGCACCTGCATCCTCCCGATTTCGGTATTTTCGCAGATAGTACAGCGTGTTACCGGGATTTCCACCCGGGGACTGACATTTCACGCGGCGATACGTTCCCGCGCGGCCAAGATCTGAACGCAGGCATTGGCTGCCTCTTTGCCCTTGACCTGGAAGTGCTCGAAGAAGAAGCGGTGGTGGTCCGCACTGTCATGGTAGTTGTGCGGGGTGAGCACCGCCGAAAGCACCGGCACCCCGGTGGACAGTTGCACGTTCATTATGCCGTCGATGACCGCGCCCGCCACGAATTCATGCCGGTAGATGCCGCCATTGACGACAAATGCCGCGCCGAGGATCGCTGCATAGCGACCGGTCTCGGCAAGCGTCTTGGCATGCAGCGGAATCTCATAGGCGCCCGGCACATCGAAGACATCGACGGCAAAGCGTTTCTCTCCAAGAACCGCAAGTTCGGCCTGGAACGCCTCGACGCACTGGTCGACGATGTCGGCGTGCCAGCGCGCGCGAATGACGGCAACGCGGATCGTTTCATAGTCTTTCTGGGAATGCTGATTCATGGGTCCATCCTTCCGTTTCGAACCAGAATCAGGACGCACGATACGGAATCCGACCGCGAAAGCGGACCGTCTTCCGTTCGTTCTCTTCCATCCGGACTGTGACCGTCGGCTCCGGAATCACACCGGATCTGCTGACCCCTCCGGCTAACCGGAAAGCGCTCGCGGGCTTGGGCCGAAACCCTTACCGCCGGTGGGGACTTTCACCCCGCCCTGAGAACATTGACGGAGTTTGTATGGAAGGGGAGGGCGATGCTGTCAACCGCCGAGTCCATCGCGGATGGCGCAGAAATATCGATCGGTTCCGCATGAGGGCAAGAGAGGCGCGGGCAACCTGCAGCGTCAAATGGCGATCACGGGCAAGGCAGGCAGAACCTTGTCCAAGGTGATGGGAAATTCACGCACTCGCACGCCGGTCGCGTTGTAAATGGCGTTGGCGACAGCAGCCCCCGCACCGCAGACGCCGAGCTCGCCCAGACCCTTCGCGCCAAGTGGATTGGCCTTGTCATCATGTTCCTCGAGGAAGACGACCTCCATCTCGGGGACGTCGCCGTTGATCGGGACGTGATACTCGGCAAGATCGTGATTGACGAAGTGGCCGTAGCGCGGGTCGAGCACCGTCTGCTCCATCAGCGCCGCGCCGATCCCCCAGGTCATGCCGCCGATGATTTGCGAGCGCGCGGTCTTGGCATTGAGGATACGGCCCGCGCCCATCACAGCCAGCATCCGGCGCATGCGGATCTCACCGGTATCGCAATCGACAGCGACCTCGGCGAAATGCGCTCCATAGGAATGCTGCGAGTAAGCCTTGTATGACTCGGTGGTAGCGCCTGGGGCCACGGAGCCTTCGGCCTCGAACCCCGCGGGAGCGATCCTCCGGATGAGATCGGCCAGGCCTGCCGACTGCTGGCCGACCCTGACCTCGCTGTCGGCAAAGCTCGCCTCGGTGGCGTTCGCGCCGCGCAACGGCGAGGCTTCGCTCGACTGCGCCGCCTCCAGGATCCGTTGCTTGAGAGCATTGCACGCGTTATGCAGCGCCGAACCCGCGCTCGCCGCGCCCCAGGACCCCCCGGAGCCGGCGGTACGCGGGAAGCGACTGTCGCCGAGCTCCACTTTGACGGACGAGATCGGCACGCCGAGGCTCTCCGCAGCAATCTGGGTCAGGATCGTATAAGTGCCGGTTCCAATATCGGTCATGTCGAGCCGCGCCGTCACCCGACCGTCCCGGTCGATCGCAACCCGCGCCGTCGCCGCGCCAATGTAGTTCGGACGGATCGCCGCCGCCATGCCGTAGCCGATGAGCTTCCGGCCCTCTCGGGTGCGGCCCGGCGTCGGTTCTCTCCGCACCCAACCGAAACGGCGGGCGCCTTCCTCCATGCAGGCGACGAGATTGCGGGTGGAGAACGGCACTCCGCGCTCGGGATCCTGTGCCGGTTCGTTGCGGATTCTGAGTTCGATCGGGTCCAGGCCGAGCCGCTCGGCGAGTTCATCCATGGCGCATTCGAAAGCCAGCATGCCGGGCGCTTCACCGGGCGAGCGCATCCATTCGCCGCGGTTGATATCCAGCGGAACCAGGCGATGACGGGTGACCCGGTCCGGCGCCGCATAGAGCGAGCGGGCAAAGACTGCGGTTTGCTCGCAGTATTCCTCGAAGCTGGACGTTGCGGACCAGACATCGTGCGCAATCCCGGTGAGCCGCCCGTCGGTGTCCGCGCCGAGACGCACCTGTTGGATCATCTCTGCGCGGTGACCGGCATTGGCGAACATCTGTTGTCGCGTCAGCGCAATCTTCACCGGGCGCTGCAGAAACTGCGCTGCAAGCGCGGCCAGGATCGTATCGGCATGGGCAATCAGCTTGGAGCCGAAGCCTCCGCCGATGAAGGGGCTCACGATGCGCACACGCTCGGGCGGGATGCGAAGCGTGCTGGCGACTCCCGCCCGGAAATTCGCTAAAGTCTGCGCCGATGTATGGATCGTCAGTTCGTTGCCTGACCAGGCGGCGAGCGTCGCATGGGGCTCCATCGGATTGTGATGTTCGAAGGGGGTCCGGTAAGTGGCATCGATCTTGACCGGAGCCGCCGCAAAGGCGCTCTCGAAATCGCCGACCACGCTGTCGGTCTCGAAGCCGGCATTGGTCCGTTTTGGTGCGTAGGCGTCGGCCTTATGTCCCGGTAAATCATAGACGCCCGGCGCCTCGTCGTAGCGCACTTTGATGAGGCCCGCAGCAGCGCGGGCCGCCTCGAACGTCTCCGCGACAACAAGCGCGACGGGCTCGTCGTAATATCGCACCCGCTCGCTGTTGAGCGCGGGCCGGGCGCGTGTGAAGACCTCCGGCACGGTCGGCGTGACCGCCGGGCCGAAATCCGGCTGGGCCGGCGCATTCCGGTGCGTCATGACCAGCAGCACTGCCGGCGCCCGTTCGGCTTCGGCCGTGTCGATCTCGGCGATGCGCCCCTTGGCGACGGCGGCGCCGAGAATATAGCCATAGGCTGTACCATCCAGCGCATTCTCGTAGGCGTAGGTGGCATCGCCCGTCACCTTGAGCGGACCGTCGATGCGGTCGATCGGGCGCCCGATGACGCCATTGCGTGGTTCGGAAGGACGGTTCTCGCTGGTCTTCGTCTCTGTCATCGTGTCACCTCACGCACTCTCGGCGGCAGCAGCGAGCGTGTGCCGCATCGTCCGTTTCGCCAGCGGGATCTTGAAATCATTACCGCCATGCCCGACGGCTCCGGCGAGCGCGGCTTCGGCTGCGTCGGTAAAGGCGCCGTCGGACGCCGCCGCTCCTGCGAGCGTCCGCTCCGCCTCCGTCGCGCGCCAGGGCTTCGCGGCCACGCCGCCCATGGCGATTCGCGCGCTTCGGATACGATCGCCGCTCGTCTCGACGATTGCCGCCACCGACACCAGCGCGAAGGCGTAGGAGGCACGGTCGCGCACCTTGCGGTAAACCTGTCGGCCGGGCGGCGGGGACGGCAGGGTGACCGCGGCGATCATCTCGCCGTGGCCGAGCACGGTCTCGACATGGGGCGTCGCCTCGGGCAATCGATGGAAATCACCGATCGGGATCGTGCGGGTCTCGCCGCCGGGCGATATGGTCTCGATCCTGGCGTCGAGCCCGGACATGGCGACCGCCATATCCGAGGAATGCACCGCGATGCAGGCTTCGCTCGCGCCGAGCACGGCATGCATACGGTTGAAGCCCTGAAGCGCCGCGCAGCCTGAGCCCTGCTCGCGCTTGTTGCAAGGCATGTTGCGGTCGTAGAAATAAGGGCAGCGCGTGCGCTGCAGGAGATTGCCGCTGGTCGAGGCCTTGTTGCGTATCTGGCCGGACGCTCCCGCCAGCAGCGCTTGCGTGAGCATCGGGTAGCGTGATCTCACCCGCGGATCGGCGGCGAGATCGCTGTTGCGGACCTGGGCGCCGACCCGAAGTCCGCCTTCCGCCGTCTCCTCGATCCGATCGAGCGGCAGCCGGCTGATGTCGACGAGATGCGCTGGGCGCTCGATCTCGAGCTTCATCAGGTCGAGCAGGTTGGTGCCGCCGCTGATGAACTTGGCGTCCGGTCGGGCCGCAACCGCGGCGGCTGCCTGCTCGGCACTTGCCGCACGTTCATAAGTGAAGGATTGCATTGCTCACGCCTCCTCTGCCGCGTCGCGGATTGCAGCGACAATGTTCGGATAAGCGGCACAACGGCAGATGTTGCCGCTCATCCGCTCGCGGATCTCGGCATCGGTGAGAGCGACGGAAGCCGCCGCTACGTCGGCGCTCGCATGGCTCGGCCAGCCGGCCTTGGCCTCGCCCAGCATGCCGACAGCGGAGCAGATCTGGCCCGGCGTGCAGTAGCCGCACTGGAAACCATCGCGGGCGACGAAGGCGGCCTGCACCGGATGCAGCCGGTCACCCTCGGCAAGGCCCTCGACCGTGGTGATCTCGTCGCCCTCATGCATTGCGGCAAGCGTCAGGCAGGAATTGATCCGGCGCCCATCGACGAGCACCGTGCATGCGCCGCACTGGCCGTGGTCGCAGCCTTTCTTCGAGCCGGTGAGGCCGAGATGGTTGCGCAGCGCATCGAGCAGCGTCGTCCGCGGGTCGAGCTCGACGGCAAGATCCCTAGCGTTGATCCGTAGGGACATCGGCATCGTCGGTACCGGCGTCGGAGAGGCGGCCGCCGTGACGGTGTCGGCCGGCTCTGCGTCGACCGGTATACCGGTAGCCAGGAGCACGCCGGTCGCCACCCCGCCCTCCAGCACCGTTCGACGCGTCGGCCCGCTCCTGTTGTCTGTTTTGGCCATGCATGATCTCCAGTCGCAGTTCTGTCACCCGTCGACACTGGAACTGGGGATGCGCGCGGCGGCTTTCTTTCAAGAAATCGGCGGCAATGTCAGAATTCCGGAGAAGAATTCACCCGATAGACCCGAGGCGTCATGCCCCTGAGGCGCCGGAAGGTCGTGGTGAAGTGGCTCTGGCTTGAAAAGCCGAGGCGAAAGGCAATGGTACCGATCGACAAACCCGTTTCGCGCAGCAGCATCTCGGCTCGCCGCACGCGTTCCTCGATCACATAGGCATAGGGCGCAAGGCCGGTCGTCGCTTTGAATCGGCGCGCAAAACTGTCGACGGCCATGCCCGCGACGGCTGCCAGCTCGCTTAGCGAAATGTCGGAGTTCATATGTGCATCGATATAAGCCCGAACTCGACCAAGCGCCCGACGGCTGAGACAGCCGTGACGTATAGGCGGATGTTGCTCCCGGTTCAGGTTGGCCACGCGGAGGCTGACGAGGGCGACCAGATGCTCGACATAGGCAGAGTCCGGCTTGTGGCCGAGTGCCATCTCGTCGCGAAGCGAACTCAGAAGCGTGGCGACGACTACGTCTTTCTTGTTCACCAGGATCGGCAGGTCTCTCAGGCGTTCGCATCCGGGAAGCCCGATATCGGGATCGATCCACAAGGCTGAGTAGGAGAGGTTTACGTCGCGATAAAAGCCGAGCCGCTCCGCGCCTGCGGGGACGAAGGTGAGGGCTCCGGGCCGGTCCATCCCGTCGTAGAGGGATCTTGCCTCGTGCCGGATAGATGTGTGGGACGTTCCGCCTTCTTCGGTCAGCACGATCAGATGATGAGGGGCTGTCCAGCGGAGCTCCGCCTCCCGGCACGCCCACCGCCGATTGTCGAAAACGATCGAGGAGCTGACCCATGACGCGGTTTGCAGAGGCTCCGACTTCTCCTCCTGGCTCCGAACCCGTCCGTCACCAAGCAACGGTCTGAATGACATCGCGGCATCCCGCTGGTTCACTCGCGGAGCCGTGGTCAGCCCCGGCTTGAGCGTTGTGCGCCGCCCCGCCGCTACGCATACGGCGGTTTATGTGGGACAGGCATCGTGCGTTGGTAACCGCTCCGTGTTCAAGAAGTCGTGAGATCGGTCAAATCCAGCGCCTTCTGTCAACCGCCGAGCCCATCGCGGATAGCGCAGAAATAGCGATCGGTTCCGACCTGCCCGCCCTTCAGGGCAACCTCTAGTCCTTCGATTGCCTTGACGCGCGAGTGGGCGACGCAAAGCGGCGAGCCCGGCGAGGCGGGCAGCGGCATCCGCACCGTCAGCGCATCGACGCCCATCTGGCCGAGTGCGTGGCTCGACGTATCGCCGCCGGCGATGACCACGCGCTGCAATTTCTGCTCGATCGTCAGCTCGCGAAGAAGTTCGCCGAGGCCGCGACCAAGCTTGTGGCGGGCGCCTTCCTGCCGGTCGATTTCAGCGCCCCGGTCGGCTGCTGGTCCAAGCGCCGTGTAGAGGACGACGCTGCGCCCGGCTTCCAGGCTGGCGCGTCCGGTGAAGACCGCGCGCGCAATCGCGTCGCTGGAGGCTTCGGAAACCAGTTCGATAGGATCCACCTCGATCCCGTCGAAACCGTCCGTCAAAGCATGCCGTATCTGCCGCTCCGTTGTCGGCGAGCAACTGCCCGAGACCACCGCGATCCGGTCGGCCGCACCCGGGGGCGAAAAGCCGGGCTCGGCACGGACAATCCCGTCAGACGCCCATTCAGCAAGCAGCGCATATTCGATGCCCGAAGAGCCGACGACGAAAGTGCCGCCAGGCCTGCGAACGCGCCATATCTCCTTGCCCGCAAGCGCCTGAGTCTCGCGGCTGTCGACATCCAAGAGCACGATATCGCTGCCATTCTCGATCAGGCGATCGAACGCTTCCGAGCGGAACGCCGACTGCAGCGTCGCTAGGTCGACCAGGCCCGAGCTGAGATCCGTCTGGCGCGACAGATGGATCAGCAGGTCCGACTCATCCATCGGCGTGGTCGGGTGGCGGCTCATCACGGGATGGCGATCGATACGGAAATATTTTTCGCGGTAGGCCGCAAACAGATGGCCGAAGGCGGTGTAGCGCTTGAGCTGCGGCGCGCCGACCACCAGCGGCACGCTGGCTTGGCTGAAAACCGAGCGGCCGATCTCGATGGCCCGGCCGATGCTGCCGATCGCCGGGCTGGAATCGAAGGTCGAGCAGACCTTGTAGTGGCAGATATCGGCGTTCAGGGTCTTCAGCCAGGCGAAGGCGCCCCGCAGATGCGTGTCCATCCACTGCGGCGTCTCGCTTCGGCTGGTGCCGGCGAGGCCGATGGCACGGCAATGCCTGAACTGCGAAAGCAGGGCCTCGTCCGGCTGGTGCATGAACAGCACGGTCGGCATACCGCCGAGCTCAAGCGCCTCCATGACGTCGGTCGAGCCGGTGAGGTCGTCGCCATAATAACTGAGAAGCAGGTTTTGCATAGCGTCGCTGCTCAGGCCGCTTTGCCGTCGCCGAATTTCTCGATCGACCGCGCCAATTCGGGATGGGTCAGGGCGAACTCCGCCAGCGGGATGCCATCGACCGCCGCCTGCCAGGCTTGCTGCACGGCGCGGACGCCGGCACCCGGCCCGTCTGGATGGCTGACGATGCCGCCGCCGCAGAGATAGAGAAGATCGACCGTTCGGCCGGTTCGCTCAAAGGTCTCGGGGGCCTGTCCGCCCCACTGGCCGGAGCCGGCCACCGGTAGCGCGCAATCATCAGGCGAAAAGATCGGGGTGGTCACCGCCCTGAAGGACTCGACGAAGGACCAGTCCGGCTCCCAGTATTTCGAGGCGATGCCGTTGATCTGGAACTGATCGACGCCGAGCAGCCGCCAGAATTGCTGCCAGACCTTGAAGTCCATGCCGAGGCCGGGGTGGCGGGTGAGAATGTCCCAGCCGTTGCGGTGGGCGTGGATCACCAGGCTGGAGCGCTTTCTGAGGAAGGCCATGCCGCCGAAGCCGACGGAGTTGATGTTGACCACGGCGCAATTGCCGCCGGCCTTCGCCACCAGATCGTGGTTTCGCATCATCTCGTCGGGGTCGGCATGCGAGATGCCGAAGGCATACATGACCTTTTTGCCGGTCTTCTGCTCGTGGTCGAGGACCAGCGGCATGATTGCCTTGACCCGTTCCGACAGAGGCGAATAGGCCGGGCTCATCAGCTTCTCGTCGTCCTTGATGAAATCGACGCCGGCGGCGATCAGCTCATCCACCATTGAGGCCGTCTCGTGCGGGCGCAATCCAAGCGCCGGCTTGACGATCGTCCCGATGATCGGGCGATCGGTGACACCGGTCAGCCGGCGGCTGCCTTTGACGCCGAATTGCGGACCTGGATGCGCGCCCCTGTATTCCTCCGGCAGCTTCAGATCGACGATGCGAATGCCGGACAGCCCCTTGATCGAAAAGGCGCCGCCGATGGCGATGGTCATCAGCGCCGAAAGGTCGGTGCCGATGGCATCGAGCGGAAACGCGATGTCGACATCGGCGCGCTTGAAGGGTCCGTCGCTGGCCTCGGGAAGGGACGGGCGATCGCCGTCCGGCAGAGGCCGTATCGCCAGGACGCGCGCCGCTACCCGCGCCTTGAGCTCTTCAGTCTCGCCGGCCAGCGCGACGAAGGTTCCGGTCGACTGGTCGCTGGCGATCTTGGCCGCCAACGCCTCGATGCTAGCCGAGGTCTCGATGCGATAGGTGAGGGTGATCATAGTTCGAAAAAAGTTCCCTGATCTTCGAAATCTGGTATAATGAGTACATAAGTATTGCAAGCGATATCCGCTTGGGCAGACATTCCGGGAATCGTGGCGACAATGCTAAACAGACACCGGTCAAAGGAGTGATTCGCGACGATGAACCGTTCGGAGCCGATCGTCCGGCGCAAGCTTTCCGACGAAGTATTTTTGAGACTGAAGCGCTTGATCACCAGCGGCGAATTGCTGCCGGGCGATGACATGCCGTCGGAGCGTGAGCTGATGGAGCGCTTCGAGGTCGGCAGGCCAGCGATCCGCGAAGCGATGCAGGCGTTGAGCAATATGGGTCTCGTGGCGATCTCGCATGGCGAGCGGGCGAAAGTGCTTCAGCTGACCGCCAAGTCGATCATTAAACAGGTCGACGGCGCGGCCAAGATCATCCTGTCGTCGTCGAAGGACACGCTGGAGCACCTCAAGAACGCGCGCATCTTCTTCGAGCGCGGCATGGTCAGGGAAGCCGCAGAAAAAGCCACTGCCGAGGACGTTCAGCGGTTGCGGGCAACCGTTGCCGAACAGCGGAGCTTTCGCGGCGATTCCGAGGCCTTCATATCGGCCGACATGAAGTTTCATACCCAGATCGCGGCAATATCCGGCAACCCGATCTACGTCGCGGTCAGCGAAGCGATGCTGGGCTGGCTGAAGGAATATCATACCGAAATGCTGATCTGGACCGGCAAGGAAAAGTTCACGCTGACCGAGCATGAAGAGATCATCGGGCGCATCGAGCAGAAGGATGCGGACGGCGCCGAGAAGGCAATGATCAAGCACCTCGAGCGCTCGCGCGCGCTCTATGTGATGAATTCCGGCAACTGATCACCCGATCCGAGTGATCGCGTAAGGCGTCATCACAAGGTGGCGTCGTTCGAACCCGGAAATATCGACCGTCATTTCGCTCGCCGTCAGGTTCGCTAGCCACATGACGGTCTTGCCCGAGGCAGAACGGGCTGCCAGCGTGAGCACCCGCGTCTCATCGCTCGTCCTCGCCGCTACGTGCCTGAAGCCGGCCAGTTGGCAAAGCCCCTGCACGGACTGGAAGATCGGCCGGGGTTCATCTTCGCCGACAGGTTCCCCGGATGCCGCCAGCACGCCAAATGGTCCGGTGAAGCTGCAAAGCGTGAGCATCTCCAGCCCGGCCGGCGCGACACGCGCCGCATAGCCGATTGTCCAAGCAGCTCCGAACTGGCCTGCATGGCGTGGATCGCGGTCGGCCATGGCGATGCGCTGACCTTGCAGATTGGCCTTGGTCGCGCCGCCATAGGGGTTCTGCCGCATGGCGATGGTCGACGGGCCGATCCGGTAGGGTGTTGGCCCGAAGATCGCCCGCGTCGAGGCGGTGATGAAAGGCAGCGCCTCCAACGATTGCATGACGCTGAGATCGTCGGCGGCGTGCACGATCGGGCAGGTGCAATGGGTGACGAAATCGAGCTGGCCGGCCGGGACGCGCTTACGGTTCAACTCAGTGAAATAGCTGAACATGCCGCCACCGAGGCGGATATCGGGAAAGGCGCGGCGGGCGGCAGAATAGATGTCTTCGAGCGGCGGGCATTCAGGCCATGCGCTGCCCGGCGGCGTCGACTGCCGGTCGACCGAAGGCGAAACGGCTATGGCCGAAAGCTTCAGCCCGGCCTGGCGGACCATGCCGGCGACGCCTGAAAGCTCCGCGTCGAGATCGCCGACGCAGGAAACGACGCATTCGAGCGTCGTCTTGGCCGGATAGGCGGCGGCGAGCCGGGCATAGGACTGCAAGGCGTCGAGGCCGTGGCCGCGCGTCGGATCATAATGGAACATCAACTGTTGCGGGCCGAGCGCGGACAGTGTCGGCAGGTTTGCAAGCGCCGTCTCGCCCTCGTCCGGGTAGATGATCACGCCGATATCCGGCAGCGCCGGTCCGGCTTCGCCGAGCTCGACGCGGATTGGCTCGGCGGTTGCGGCGGCAGCCGGCACTTTCCCGTCGCCGGACACACGCAGGCTGACCGTCTGGCGCAGCATCTCGCCGGCAGGCAGTATGTAGGGCCATGGCAGCGCGAGCGGCCGGACATAGGTCTTGTAGGACGCATCCGACCAGTTGCGCTGGTCCTCCATCTCGAACACGTCGCCTTCCATCCGGCATTCGGCGGTGACGCCGGGCCGGACCTCATGGGTGATCGCCCGCAAATCCTTGAAAGGCTGCCAAGGGTCGATCAGGTCGGGAAGCTTTGTTTCCACCATGCTGCCGTCGGTGTGCTCGACCGTGACCTGGCTGCCGGCCAGGCCGGCGATCGGATGCAGGATGCAGAAGCCGCAGCGATTGGTCTCGAAATCGCTTTCGGGAAGCGCGCTCACGTCGAAAACCAGCTGGCCGTCGGCGGAACCTTCGATCGTCGCGCGAAAGTCGAGCCGGCTTCCCTCCGGTCCGACACAGCTTGCCGAATAGCTGACAGTGAAAGTATCGGAGCCCTGGTCGATGACTAAATCCGTGAGCGCCGGCTCGTAGGTGCCCCAGTCGCGATCCCTGACGATATAGGCGATGGCACGCAGCACTTCGATGCCGCCATGGCGGATGGTCCGTAGATTGCCGTTGGCGAAGTCGGCGGTGAGCGCGCCGGCGCGCAGCCTGACAGGGTCGGCCTCGACCGCGCGCGTGCCATAGAGGAGGAAGGCGTCGGCGGTCATCTCAGCAAAGCGTCGAGCTGCACCGGTTCACGGCTCGCAGCACCCGCATAGGCAGCCTCGACCAGCGCGAAAGTCTTGAGGTTGTCGGCGCCCGAGGTTGCCGGCTCGGTTTTGTTCGCCAGGCAGTCGACCCAGTGCTTTTGAATGGCGACGACGCTTTCCTGTATGTTGTGCCACGGCCGCGATGCCCAGGGCAGCAGCGGCGGCGAGACGTCGCTTACCACCGTTCCGTTCCTGCCGGTGACGGTAAGCCGGTAATTCTGCTCAAGCCGGATCGTGCCGTCGCTGCCGTCGATCTCGACCAGCGTCTGCGGAAACGGCTCGGTCACGAGCTTGGTCGCATAGCTGCAATCGACCACAGACGTTGCGCCGCTCTTGTGGTCCATCAGCATGGTAGCGACGTCCTCGCCGGCGATCTCAGGATTAATGCGAGCGGTGCGTGTCGTGATCGTCAAAACGTCGCCCAGCAGAAAGCGGGCAATGTCGAGACTGTGGATGCCGAGGTCCTCGATGATGAAGCGCTTTCCCGTTGCCAGATATGGCTGGCCGGAAAACACGTCATAGGCCGAGCGGAACGAGATCCGTCCGAAGAAGGGTGTGCCGATTTCACCGCTGTCTAGCGCAGCACGCACCGCCTGGATCGGTGATTGCCAGCGAAAATTTTCATGCACCATCAACGGCACGCCGGCGTCAGTGCAGGCCTTCACCATGGCCTTGGCGTCGGCAAGCGTCGGCGCGAACGGTTTTTGGCAGATTGCCGGAACGCGGTGCCGCGCAGCCATCTCGACAAGCGGACGGTGGCTCGGCGCGGTGGTGGCAATATCGACGAAATCGAGGCTTTCGCCGGCAAAAAGTGCCGCCGCGTCGGTGTAGCGCCGCGTGATGCCGAACTGGTCGCCGACGACCTTGAGCCGCTCCGGATCGCGGTCGCAAATGGCGATGATCGACGCACCGGCGATGTCGCGCCAGGCGTGCATCTGGTTGACGGCGAAGAAGCCGCAGCCGATCAGCGCTCCCCGCAGCTCCGCCATGCTCAGCCCGCCTTTGCCATCTGCATCAGTGTAACGCGCTGTTGCAGCCGGCGCTGCGCCTGGTCGACGACGACGGCGACGATGATGACGAGACCCTTGATGACCATCTGCCAGAACGAGCTTACGCCCATCATGACCAGTCCGTCGGAGAGGATGCCGATGACGAAGGCGCCGACGATGGTGCCGCCGATCGTGCCGCGGCCACCCGACATCGAGGTGCCGCCGAGCACCGCCGCTGCGATGGCGTTGAGCTCGAAACTTTCGCCGGTCGCCGGGTGCGAGGCCATCAGTTCGGACGAGATGATCAGGCCGACGATCGCCGCGCAGAAACCGGAGAACATGTAGACGAACATCTTCACCATGTTGACCCGGACGCCCGAAATCCGCGCCGCCCGCTCGTTGCCGCCGACGGCGAAGATGTGGCGGCCGAGCGGGGTGTATTTGGCGAGATAGGCCGCCCCAAGTGCTACGACGACAAGAATCCATATCGAGACCGGCAGGCCGAGCAACCGGCCGGCGCCGAGGAAGCCGAAGCCCGTCGTGCCCAGATCGGGCTTGCCGACAAGGTTCGGGAAGGTGCGGCCGTCGGACGACAGCAGCGCCAGGCCGCGCGCGACATAGAGCACGCCGAGCGTGGCGATGAACGGCGCGACGTTCAGCCTGGTGATCAGCAATCCATTGACGGCGCCGATCAATATGCCGGCCGCCAGCGTGATCAGCGCGATCTCGAAGACGTTGAAATAGATCGTGTAGCCGACCTGCAGGTCGATGCCGTTGAGCACGAGATAGCCGGCGACCATGCCGCAAAGACCGACGATCGAGCCGACCGACAGGTCGATGCCTCCGGTGATGATGACGAAGGTCATGCCCATGGCCAGGAACGCGTTCAGCGCCACGTGTTTCGACATCAGGATCAGGTTGGCGGCCGACAGGAAATTCGGTGCCGCGATCGAGAAGAAGATCAGGACGGCGATCAGCGCGATGAACGTCCTCGCCTTCATCAGCGTCAGCAGGACGGAGCCGTTCGAGGCGGAGGCAACAGCCGCCTTGGCCGGGATGTCAGTCATGGGCGGTGTTCTCCGTGTGCGGGACCGGTCCGTGGCCAAGCGCCGATGCGGCGACGAGTGCCGCCTCCGTCGCCTCGGCGCGATCGAACATGCCGGTCAGTTTTCCATTGCTCATCACCGCGATCCGGTCGGACAGCGCCATCACCTCGTCGAGATCGGAGGTGGCGAACAGTATGCCCAGTCCGTCGCGGGACAGTTTGCGCATGGTGCGAAAGACGTCGGCCTTGGCGCCAACGTCGATGCCGCGGCTCGGCTCGTCCATCAGCAGCACCTTCGGTCCGGTGAGCAGCGCCTTGCCGATCACCACCTTCTGCTGATTGCCGCCCGACAGCGACGAGACCTCTTGCGCCGGATTGGCGACCTTGATCGCCAGCTCCCGCACCATCTGCGTCACCGCCTGGTTTTCCTTGGCGCCGCTGATATGGAACAGGCGCACAAACCGCGACAGGCTGGCCAGCGTCAGGTTGCTGGCGACGGAGAGTATCGACACCAGCCCTTCGCGCTGGCGGTCCTCGGGGATCAGCGCCAGTCCGCGCCGGATGCGGCGCGTCGTATCACGTTCTTTCACTTTCTTGCCGGCAATGAAGATCGCCCCGGTGGCATGGCCGTGGCGACCCATGATGCAGTCGAACAGCTCGCTGCGCCCGGCGCCCATCAGGCCATAGATGCCGAGGATCTCGCCGGTGCGCAGCGACAGCGAGACGTGATCGACCGCAAGCCCGCCGGTCACGCGTGGCAGGCAGATGTCCTCGGCGCGGAAGATCTCTTCGCCCGGAACATGGCCGTCGGCCTTGGCGAAGTCCTTGGCGTCCGAGCCGATCATCTGCCGCACGATCCATCGCGTGTCGACATTTTTCATCTTCTCTTGGCCGGTGATCCGTCCATCGCGCAGCACGGTGATGTAGTCGCCGATGCGGATCAGTTCCTCGAGCCGGTGCGAGATGTAGACGATCGCCACGCCGCGCGCCTTGAGGTCGGCAATCACCTTGAACAGGATTTCGACTTCCGCCGCACTCAGTGCCGAGGTCGGTTCGTCCATGATCAGGATGCGCGCATCAAGCGAAACCGCCTTGGCGATCTCGACCAGCTGCTGCTGGCCGATGCGCAGGTCCTCGACCAGCATGTCGGGCCGGATGCCGGCTTCCAGGCGCTCGAGGAATTCCGCCGCGCGGCGCTCCTGTTCTCTGCTGTCGATCTTGCGGAACCGGTTGGTGATCTCGCGGGTGGCGAAAATGTTTTCGGCGACCGTCAGGTTGCCGAACAGGTTAAGCTCCTGGAACACCATACCGATGCCGCGGTTCACCGCGTCGCCGGATGACGAGAAGAAAACCTCCTCGCCCTCCAGGAGTATGCGGCCGAGCGTCGGCTGTTCGACGCCGGCGATGATCTTCATCAGCGTCGATTTGCCGGCGCCGTTCTCGCCGACCAGCACGTTGACCGCGCCCTTGCGCACCTCGAAATTCGCGCGCTTGACCGCGACGGTGCCCGAATAGACCTTCGAGACGTCTTCCAGCTTCAGGATGACATCATGATCGATGGCGGCATTCATGGCTTCGGCCCGATCTCTGCCTCCGCCGGCGTCACCAGCGGCAGGTCCTGGCCGCTGCCCATGACATAGGCGCCGACAATCCTAACGCTCCGGCCTTCCAGCGCTTCGCGCGGCAGCTTGGAAAGCACTGTCTTGTCGGCATGGATGTTAAACGCTTTGCCGAACTGGGCGAAGTCGATCTGGTTGGTGAAATCGTTGAACTGGATGAAATCGAGACTGTCGCGCAGCGCGGTGCCACGCATCGCGGGTCCGATCTGCACCCGTGCATCGGCCTTGCCGTCGCCGTCGGCATCAACGTCCATGGTCGCCGCGCGCGATTGCGTGTTTGCGGCGACCACCTTGCCTTCAAGACGAACCGCGAAGGTCCACGGCGAATTCGCCTGCTTCTTTGGATTGCCGTATTTGGCGCCGGCAGCCGCTGGATCGGCTTTCGCCAGGGCGTGAACCTCGGGAAACGATCCGGCCTTCTGCTGGAGATAGGGCACGACCTTGGCAGCCCAGATATCACCGACCATCTTGTCCGCATTGAAGGCTGGCGCATTGCCGCCGTTTTCCCCGGACGGTGTCGGCAAGATCTTGCAGGCGGTCAGGCTGATGCCGACCATCGCGACAAGGATCGGCGCGGCGAGGATCGAACATGTCGGCTTGTTCGGCATGGCGGTCAGGGCACCCAGGAAATGGAAGCAAGGGACGAGCCGGAAGCTCGTCCCTTGCGATTGATGTTACGCCGGCTCAGTTGGTGAGCGCAAAAGTTTCCAGCTTGGCGGCATTGTCGCCGTTGATCAGGACGCAGTCCATCAACTGCTTTTCCTCGGCCGGAGACTTCTTGTTCTTGATGAAGTCGTTGGCCTGCTCGACTGCCATCTGCGCCTGCGCATAGGCCGGCTGCAGGACGGTGGCCTTGATGCCGCCTGAGGCGATCGAGTCGCGCACGTCGTTCGACCCGTCGAAGCCGACGACGATGACGTCTTTGCGTCCGGCGGCGGCAAGCGCGGCATAGGCGCCCATCGCCATCGTGTCGTTGCCGGAGATCACGCCCTTGATGTCAGGATTGGCCTGGAGGATCGATTCCATTTTGGAATAGGCCTCGGTCTGGCTCCAGTTGGCCGACTGCTGCGCCACCATCTTCAGGTCCGGATAGTCGTCGATGACGTCGTGATAACCCTTGGAGCGGATGCCGGCATTGGTGTCGGATTCCTTGCCGACCAGCTCGACGAAATTGCCCTTCTCGCCCATCAGCTTGACGAACTCCTGCGCGCCGAGCTGGGCGCCCTGGTAGTTGTTCGAGACGATCTGCGCGACGGCGACGCCGGTGGCGTTGATCTCGCGGTCGATCAGGAAGGACGGAACGCCGGCGTCCTTGGCTTTCTGCACGGCGGCGACGGTGGCGTCGGCGCCGGCATTGTCGAGGATGATCGCCTTGGCGCCGCGGCCGATCGCCGTGTCGATCAGCTCGGACTGCTTGTTGGCGTCGTCGTCATGGACGAGCACCAGCGCTTCGTAACCGAGTTCCTTGGCCTTGGCTTCAGCGCCGACGGCTTCGGCCTTGAAGAACGGATTGTCGTGCGAAGGCGTGATGATGGCAATGAGATCCGCCGCATAAGCAGGTGCGGCCGTGCCGAGCGCCAGCATGCCGGCAAAAGCCGCAAGCGTCATTCTGCGAGTGAGTTTCATGATTTCCTCCCGTTTTGAAAACTATGCCTTGATCAACCCAAGGCTGCTGTCTGCATGCAATTCATTTAGATGGCTCGGGCGCGGATAGACTGGGTTCAAAGCCGTTTGCCGGTTCATCTCAACGGAACGTCGCTCCCCAGCCATCCTCCACCCCAGGCCCGAATTTGCTTCGAAGCCTGATGGTCCTAGCCACCGTACAGCTAAGCCAACTGGTATAATGAGTCAATCACTAATTCAGATGATATGTGTCGGCACGCCCGCGACTTTCCTTCGCCCCTCGGGGAGAAGGAAAAGGTCATCTCAGGTAATCCGCTGAATGCTTGCCGCAATCTCTTCCGGCTCGAAGACCCGCTTCCAGTCGTCGCGCATCAAGACCGGCTTGCCGAACTCGATGGCCTTGTTGCAGGCGTCGGAGAACACGCCCTTGGTTTCACCGAAGATGACGGCGCCGAGCACGTTCATGTGGCCAAGCAGGAAGTCGAGCGCCGCCTGCTGGTCAACCCCGCGCGCGACGACCTCGTCGACCGCTTCCTTCATGACGACGAGCAGCGAGGCGCAGACAGTCTCCGAAAGGCCCGGCTCGAGCAGCGCCATCTGGTCGACCGTGACGCGATGCGACCGCATGACCGGAGCCCATATGATCTTGGCGATCGCTTCGCCCTTGGCGAAATCTTCCTCCGGCCCCTGCATCAGTGCGCTGACCATATGCTGCTTAGCCTTGACGCCGCCGAAATAGTCCTTCTTGGCCGCCATATCGGTCTCGTCGTTGAAGATCGGCGGATGGCAGGGATGGGTGACGAAATAGGTCAGGTCCGGCCGCTTCGGCAAATGGCCGGCGAAAGGTGCTGCGGCGTCGAGCACGACCACCATCGTGCCGGCAGCAAGCTTGCTCTCGATGCTGGCCGCGACCTTGCCGATATGGGTGTCGGGAACCGCCAGGATCACCACTTCGGCGCTATCAAGGGCTTCATCGGCGCTGACCGCGTCGATGCCCAGCCCCGTCTTTAGTCGCTCGCAGCCGGCATCGCTGACCTCGACATGGCGTATCGTGTAGGCAGAGCCGCGAAAATTGGTCGACAGGCGGTAACCCATTTTGCCGCCGGCGCCAAACAGCGCAATCGTTGTCATCTAGCCGTACTCCTGATCTCCAACGATGGCCGTGCCGATCGTCATCTTAGTAGCTGGTATAATCACACTACCATATTTTGGCAACCGGATAGGAATCGGATGCGGCCAGTCTCGGCCGGCCCCTTCGTCAGTGCCTTTGGTTGTTATCGCGTCGATGGACGATCGCCTTGCCTTAGCCGGCTGCCGGCGAGGCGAGTATCAGGACGTCAGGCAGAATCGTCCACCGTCAAAATGCCGGCTGTCAGAAAATGAGCTACTCTGGATGCACCCAAGCAGCGCCCCTGCCACGGATATGGGCAGCTGGCCTCGCTTTCGAAAATCAATGAAGCCGAATCAGCGTCCGGGAAACATTGCCTTCAAGCCTTCGCGCGACGCCTTGGCGACACCGCGTTCTGTGATCAATCCGGTGACCAGTCGCGCCGGCGTAACGTCGAAGGCCGGGTTTGCCGCGGGCGTCGTCTCCGGCGAGATGCGGACCTGCGCAATCTCGCCACTCGCGGTCTTGCCCCAGACCAGCGAGACCTCGTCGCTGGAGCGCTGCTCGATCGGAATTTCGGCCAGCCCGTCGCCCACTGTCCAGTCGATGGTCGGCGAGGGCAGCGCGACGTAGAACGGCACGTCGTTGTCCGCCGCGGCCAGCGCCTTCAAATAGGTGCCGATCTTGTTGCAGACATCGCCGTCGGCGGTGGTGCGGTCGGTGCCGACGATGACCATGTCGATCTGGCCGCGCTGCATCAGATGGCCGCCGGCATTGTCGACGATCAGCGTGTGCGGCACGCCGTGGCCGGCCATTTCCCATGCCGTCAGCTGGGCGCCTTGATTGCGTGGGCGCGTTTCGTCGACATAGACGTGAACGGGAATGCCCGCTTCAACAGCCAGATAGATCGGCGCCGTGGCGGTGCCGTAGTCGACGGTGGCCAGCCAGCCGGCGTTGCAGTGGGTCAGGATGTTGACAGGCTCGCCCGGCTGCTTGCGCGCCACGATTTCCTTGATTATTTCAAGCCCATTGGCGCCGATGGCGCGGTTGAGGCTGACATCCTCGTCGGCGATTTCGCCTGC
Organism: Mesorhizobium mediterraneum; assembly: GCF_002284565.1. Taxonomy (GTDB): domain Bacteria; phylum Pseudomonadota; class Alphaproteobacteria; order Rhizobiales; family Rhizobiaceae; genus Mesorhizobium; species Mesorhizobium mediterraneum. The sequence goes on from NZ_NPKI01000011.1 coordinate 464,903, forward strand.
GCGCCGGTAAGCAGCCTCGGCGCGTTGTCCAGATGGAAGCGGCCGCAGGAAATTGCGCATCTCGTCGAGCGCCCAGCGCAGATTGATCGCCGTCGGGCGTGTTTCGTGCAAGACCTCCCAAACGCCGTCGAGTGCTGCATCCGAAGGGTCGTCGGCCATCTGAATGGCGACGCCATAGGCGGCGGTGACGCCGATCAGCGGTGCGCCGCGCACCCACATGTCGCGGATCGCGGTGGCGATGCCGGCAACGGTGCTGACTTTCTCCACGCGGAAATCATGCGGCAGCCAGCGCTGGTCGATGATCTCCACCGAACGCCCGTCGTCGCTCAGCCAGATGGTGCGATAGTGGCGGTCGCCGACGTTCAAATCCTGTTCTCCCGTTCGATCAGCGCGGCCAATTTGTTGACCTCATCGATGCTGTGAATCTGGCGCCGGTTGACGGCGATGTGACGGCCGAACTTCAGCGCCTTCGCCTCACATGTGGCGCGCAGATCCTCGTCGGCAATGGTCTCGAAATCGGCGTTGTGCGCGAGGCCCAGAATGCGCCGGTGCACCTCGACGCCGGCAAAGCCCAGCATGTCGGTCCAGACCTGATGCAGCATGTGGTCGAGCGCCTGTTCAGCGCCGAGCCTGTCGCCCTGATCCTCGAACAGGCTCTTCTGGTAGAGCATGCCCGTGCGCTCGGTCCGCCACAGATGCGAGAACTCGGTGCGGAACACCGACCATGTCTCGACCGTGACGTCGAGCAGATAGGCGCGCATGGTGTCGCGCTTTCCATTTTGCTCGTGGCCGCGCTGCGAGAAGAACGCCATCCAGAAATTGGCAAGCAGCATGCCGACATCGAACGCGATCGGGCCGTAAAAGGCGAATTCGGGATCGATCATCCGCGTTTCGGTGTCAGTGACCATGATCGACCCGGAATGCAGGTCGCCATGCAGCAGCGTCTCTGCATTGGCCGCGAAGATGTGCTTCAGCCGCTGCGCCTCGACCTTGAGGTCGCGGTCGGCGCGCAGCTCGGCGACGATGCGGTCGAGCTGTGGGCTCGTATGCCGGTTCATCTTGGCATCGAAATAGGGGTCCGAGAAAACCAGGTTCTCGGTGATGTCGCAAAGCTCGACATTGTCGGCGAACAGCGCCAGATCGGCTTTGCGGTCCTTGGTCGCCATATGCAGGTCGGAGCCGCGAAACAGGGTGCGGGCCATGAACAGGCCGATGTCTCTGGCGATCTTCGGCAACTGCCGGCCCTCGATCAGCGCGCGCCGCAGGATGATGTGCGGCGACAGATATTCCATGATGATCAGCGCCTGGCCTTCGTCGAAGTGATGGATCGCCGGCACCGAACCGGGCGCTCTCGCCTGTTGTCGTGTCAGCGCATGATATTCGAAGAAGGAGCGCTTCAACGGCAGCGGCCAGCTGTCACCGACCAAGCGGACATAGGGCAGGGCCTGCTTGACGACGGCAGCACCCGCGACGCCCTCGACGATAAAGACCAAGTTCAGATTGCCGTCGCCGACCTCGCGAACATTCCAGCGGCTTGTATCCTTGCCGATATGCGAACACAGGGCCTCGTTGGCGCCGAGGCGTGCCGCCAATGTCTCGACCGACAGTGCTTCGAATGGCAATTTCGCAGTCATCCTCACCCTCCCGCTTAGGTGCTCCCATCATAGTGAAGCCATGGCGGTTGGTCCAAGCTAGGAAGCTCTCTGGCAATTGTCAATCGTGTTGACAATTGCCGGGACAGCCCCTAGCGTCACGGTCAGGGAGGAACGAATGGGCAATGATGCCGTGTTCCGCGTGGACGGCCTGAGGAAGTCCTTCGGCCATATCGAGGTGCTTGGCGGCGTCTCGCTCGATTTGCATGCCGGCGAAGTAACCGTGCTGATGGGCGCTAACGGTGCCGGAAAATCCACCCTGGTCAAGATCATCAGCGGCGTCTACGAGCGCGGCGGCGGCACGATGAGCCTCGCCGGCCAGGACTTCGCGCTCCAAGACTTCGCGCCAAAAACGCCGGCGGAAGCGATCCGCGCCGGCGTCGTCACCGTTCACCAGAACATCAATGACGGGGTCGTCGCCGACCTCGACGTCGCCACCAATTTGACGCTGGACAGGCTGAGCGGCAGCGGCGCGCCGACCCTGTTCAATCCGGGCCGGGTGCGCCGCGAGGCAAAAGCGGTCGCCGACCGCATGGAACTGACGATCGACCTGAAAGCCCGGATCAGCGATCTCTCGCTGGCCGACCGCCAGATGGTGGCGATTGCCCGCGCCATGGCGCATCAGCCGAAAGTGCTGATCCTCGACGAGCCGACCTCCTCTTTGTCCAGCGCCGAAGCCGACCGGCTTTTCGCGCTACTCGACAGGCTTCGCGAGCAGGGCGTCGCGATCCTCTACATCTCGCACCGCATGTCGGACATCAGGCGGCTTGCCGACCGTATCGTCTCGATGCGCGACGGCGTCATCTCAGGCGTCTTTGACCGCAAGCCGCTCGACTACGAAGGCGCGGTCAACGCCATGCTCGGCCGCAAGATCCACCTCGACCGGATCGTCGCCAGGAATTCGGCAAGGCCTGTCCTGACGATCGAGGGGCTGCGCATTGCAGAAGGGTCCAGGCCGATCTCGCTGACGCTCGGCGACGGCGAGGTCGTTGCCATCACCGGCCTCGTCGGCGTCGGCAAGACCGCGCTCGCCGAGACGCTGTTTGGCGTGCGCAAGCCGCTGTCCGGGACCATGGTGCTGAACGGGAAACCTTACGCGCCGGGTTCGACGGGCGAGGCGATCGCCGCCGGCGTATTTCTTGTCGCCAAGGACCGGGGCGAAAACGGCATCGTCGGCGACTTCAACATCCAGGAAAATATCAGTCTCCCGTTCCACAAGCGGATGTCGCGTCTCGGCGTACTCAAGCGCCGCATTGAGCGCGCCACCGCGCGCCGGCAAATCCAGGAGCTGGGCATCGTCTGCCGCTCGGAGAAAGATGAAATGTCCGCCCTTTCCGGCGGCAACCAGCAGAAGGTGATGGTCGCCCGCTGGATGTCGCAGGCCGCAAGACTGTTCATTCTGGACGAGCCGTTCCAGGGCGTCGACATTTCGGCCAGGCGCGATATCGCGGCCAAGCTGCGGGCGAGCGCGAACGGCCGTGCGACGCTGCTGTTCGTCACCGAACTCGACGAAGCGCTGGAGACCGCCGACCGCATCCTGGTGATGTCGGAGCAGACGATCGTCGGCGAACATCGCAACGCCGACATCGACCTCGAGCGTCTGCTGGCCGAAGTGGCGGGCGGGCCGTCGCAGAGCGCGGCCTGAGAGCGGGCAGATGGTGAGAATTGGAATGGAGAGGGCATGAGTTCGGGTTGGATTGAGATGGCAGCCGCGCGCGACCTTGCCATCCGCTACGGGTTCATCGTTTTGCTGTTTGGGTTGATCGCCTATTTCGCGATCGCCGCCGGCGGCTTCGTCTCGCCGCAAAGTGCCGTCTTCATCTTCCAGTCGGTCGCCATCACCGGCGTGCTGGCGCTTGGCGTCACCGCCACTCTGGTCGTCGGCGGCTTCGACCTGTCGATCGGCTCGGTCGCTACCAGCGCCATGATGGCGGCAGCCTATGTCATGGTGGTGCTGGAGCAGAACGCCGTCGTCGCGGTTACCGCCTGTCTCGCGATCGGTGTCATCGTCGGCCTCATCAATGGCTGGCTGATCGTCTATATGCGCGTGCCGGACCTTCTGGCGACGCTCGGCATGATGTTCCTGCTCGTCGGCTTGCAGCGCATCCCGACCGAAGGCCGCTCGATCGCCACCGGCATGACGATGCCCGATGGCTCGGTGGCCAACGGCACGTTCAGCGCCGCCTTCCTGGCGCTTGGCCGCCACCGCTTCGATTTCTTCATCCCCAACCTCATTCCCGTTTCGGTCGTCGTCCTGCTCGTGCTTGCAGTGCTGATCTGGTTCTTTCTCGAATACACCCGTTTCGGCCGCATGATGTACGCGGTCGGCAGCAACGAGCGGGCTGCCGAGCTCGCTGGCGCGCCTGTCAAGGCATACAAAATCTGGGCCTACGTTATTTCAGGAGTTTTTGCTTCGATCGGCGGCATTTTGCTCGCTGCCCGGCTTGGACGCGGTGATATTGCCTCGGGTAATAATCTCCTGCTCGACGCTGTCGCCGCGGCGCTCATCGGCTACGCGGTCCTTGGGGCCGCCAAGCCGAACGCCTTCGGCACGGCCGTCGGTGCGGTGTTTGTCGGCGTGCTGCTGCAGGGCCTGACGATGATGAACGCGCCCTACTACACGCAGGATTTCATCAAGGGCGTGGTTCTCGTGGTTGCCCTTGTCTTCACCTTCGCCCTTTCCGGCAGGGGCAAGAGGTAGGATTTCGACAGATAGGATTTCGACCAGCTGAAATTTGAGTTCAACAAGTGGAGGAAGAAACATGAAGATCACAAGAAGACTATTGGGGGCGGCAGCGCTTGGGCTTGCCGGCGCCGCGCTGCTTATGCAGGTGCCGGCGATGGCGCAGGATAAGCCGGCGCCGTTCGATAAGCCCGGCGCCGTCAAGATCGCGCTGGTCCGCTATCTCTCGACCGGCGACTTCTTCCAGGCCTATCTGTCCGGTGTCGAAGCGCAGGCCAAGGCGCTTGGCGTCGATCTGCGCGTCCTCGACAGCCGTCAGGATGCCGCCCTTCAGGCAGACATGGTCGACCAGGCCATTGCGCTTGGCGTCCAGGGCATCATCATCCAGCACGGCCTGACGGAATCGATGAAGGAAGCCGCCCAGCGCGCGGTCGACGCCGGCATCAAGGTCGTCGCTTTCGACGTCAATGTCGAAAACCCCAAAATCCCGCAGATCGAGCAGTCCGACCGCGACCTCGCCCGCCTCGCGCTCGAACAGGCGATCAAGGACAATGGCGAGAGCTGGAAGGCCGGCTATGTCTATGTCGCCGGCATCGCGCCGCTCGACCGCCGCAACGAGACCTGGGTCGACTTCAAGAAGAAATATGCGGGCATCAACGAGGCGGCGATGTTCGGCACGCTCGACAATCCGATCGCCAATTCCGTCGCCAACCAGGCTCGTTCGGTGCTGTCGGCCAACCCCGACATCAAAGTGATGTTCGCGCCCTATGATGAATTCGCCAAGGGCGTGAAGATCGCCGTCGACGAGGCGGGATTCAACAAGGACATCAAGATCTATTCGGCCGACATTTCGACCTCCGACATCGCCGCGATGCGCGAGCCCGACAGCGCCTGGGCGGCAACCGCCGCCACCAATCCGGCCGTCGTCGGCCAGGTTTCGGTGCGCGCGCTGGCGCAGCTTTTGGCCGGCGAAGACCCCGGTCACAACGTCATCGTGCCGCCGACGTTGATCACCCAGAAGGACCTTATCGACAAGGACATCAAGAACATGGAAGACCTCTCGGCCAAGCTGCCGCAGTTCGCCCATGCCGATGTCGCGATGCCGGCCTGGATGCCGAACCCGAACGCCAAGTAGCTTTTTATCGCAGGCGAAAGAAAAGAGCGGCTTTCGGGCCGCTCTTTTTGCGTCTGGACTGTTCTTGAGCCTACCTCAACGCCGCCGCGATGTTGCCGCCATCCACCGTCGTTACATCGGCGGTGGTCCGCTCGGCCAGCGCATGATGCAGGAACGCTTGGGCCACGTCTTCGGCCGTCACTTCCTGCCCAAGCAGGTTGCCCGCCATGTACTCCTTCTCCGACACGCCGCGCGCGCCAGAACGGCTGGCGATCATGGCGTCGGTCAAAAGCCCCGAACGGATGCGGTCGGCGTTGACCGCATTCGAGCGGATGCCATGCGCGCCATAGTCGAGGGCATATTGCCTGGACAGGAACAGCGTCGCCGCCTTGGGGATGCCATAGGCGCCGAACTTCGGACCCGGATTGATTGCCTGCTTGGAGGTGTTGAACAGGAGCACGCCGCCGGTGCCCTGTTCGAGCATGATGCGCACTGCGTTCTGGGCCGCCGACTGATGGGCGAAGAAATTGAGCTCGAAGCTCTTGCGCAAAGTGGCGTCGTCGAGTTCGCCGATCCTGCCTTCCCAAGCAGCACCCGCGTTGGAAACCAGGATGTCGAGGCCGCCGAAGACGGCGACCGCCTTGTCGAACGCAGCGCGCATCTGCGCCGGATCGGTGATGTCGGCGCCGATGCCGATCGAACTGTTGCCGGCCTTCTTGGCCGCTTCCGTCGCCCTTGCCGCATCGAGATCGACGACGACGGCATGGGCGCCATTGTCGGCGAACAGCTTTGCGGTGGCGGCGCCGATCGCGCCGGCGCCGCCGGTGACCAGCATAACCTGGCCGGTCAGCGGCTTCGGCTTGTTGGAGGCGAGCTTGGCCTGCTCCAGCGACCAGTATTCGAGCGGGAACAGGTCGGCTTTGGACAGTGGACGGAAATCGCCGACTGCTTCGGCTCCACGCACCGCCTCGATCCACATCTCGCCGACGTCGGATGCGATCTTCGCATCCTTCAGCGTGCGGCCATGGCCGAACATGCCGAGGCCCGGCACCAGCGTCAGCCGCGGCATCTGGTCGAGCATCGTGCGCTTCACATCGTCGAGCGCGTCGTTGGTTTCGAAGTAGGCGCGATAGTCCTTGGCGAATTTTTCGACATGCTGGCGGATGGCGGATTTGTAGTCGCCGATCTTGTCCGCGTCGGGTGCCGGCAGCGCCATCGGTCCGGTCTTGATGCGGATCGACAGGTCGGGTGTCGATACGCCGCGCCCGGCATAGTCGGCAATCCTGGCGGAATTGATGAAATCGACGATCGCGTCCGACGTGCGGAAGTCGCCGATCATGCGGTCGAAGCGGCCTTCGCCGCGCGCTACGGCCACCGCGCCGCGCAGCATCGGCGCAATGTCCGCGGGCCCGGCAAGCCTGGCTGGCAAGGCCGATTTTTCGGCAGGCGGCTTGCCATTCCTGGCGATGAAATCCTCGGCGACGTTCACATAGTGGATCATCCGGTCGTAGGCCTGTTTAGCATCGTCGCCGAAGGTGAAAATGCCATGCTTGTCGAGGATCAGGCCTTCGACCGTCGGGTCGGCGTCGAAGACATCGGCAGCCGCCTTCGCCAGATCGAAGCCCGGCATGATGTAGGGCACGTAACCCATCTTGCTGCCGAAGACCTTCTTGCTCAACGCCTTGCTGTCGTCCTGGTCGACGATGGCCAGAATGGCGGTCGAGTGCGTGTGGTCGACGAATTTGTGCGGCAGGAAGGCGTGCAGCAGCGTCTCGACCGAAGGGTTCGGCGAACACGGATCGATGAGGTTCCCCCGCTGCAGCGCGACCATGTCTTCGTCGGAGAGCTTTTTGAGCGACCGCGCCTTGAGCAGGGCGCCGAGCTTGACCGCCGGCAGGCCCTGCGGCTCGATCACGCCCATGTCCCAGCCGCTGCCCTTGACGCAGAGCACGTCCCATTCGTCGCCGACGAGGTCGGTGGCCTTTGTCTTGCAGGAGGTGTTGCCGCCGCCATGCAGGACAAGCCGCGGTTCGCCGCCCAGAAGCCTGGTCGTATAGACGCGCAGCGCCAGGTCGCGGGCCACACCCTTCTTTGCATAGTCGGCAACCAGCTTCTCCGCCTCGCCGTCATTCCATAGGTTCTTCATGTTCGCTTCGTCCGATTTCTCTTTTGGTTGTGAACAGGAACGCCGCGACGCTTTGATGACAATGCGCCCGCGGCGGAGTTTTGCGTATCTAGGCGACCTTTTCCGCTGCCGATCCGGCATGGTCGAGCAGCCGTCGCGCCATCCGTGCGCCGACCACCAGATGCGTGCACAGCCCACCCGCGATCGCCGCCACCAGCGGTCCGAACTTGCTGTCCTCCTGCACCACCACGAGGCGCTTTTCAATCTTGCGCAGCGATGACAGCTCTGCCGAAATGACCCGCCGGTTGTAGCTGCAGTCGAGCGCCTTGCCTTGCGCGTCGATGATCTGTCCGGCGATGACGCCGGCAGCGCCGGCACGGCGCAGCACGTCCATTTCGCTCGCAGTCAGCGCACCGCATTTGACGACATGGCTGTCGGCATCGACGGTGCCGACCGAGTACAGTGCGAGGTCGCATTCGCTAATGCCCGACAATTGCTCGCGGATCACCGGCTCGGCACGCAGGCCGCGTGCCAGTTCTTCCGTGGTCAGCACCAGCGGCGCATAGAAGTTGAGCCCCTGGGCGTTGAGCCGGCGCGCGATTTCCATGGTGCATTGGTCGGGCCGGTAGGAATAGGGGGCTCCGAGATTGCCGCAGAGTTGCACCACCGTGACGGCCTGCAGGTCGGCATAAGACATGATGTCGGCGATCGTATAGACGGTCCGCCCCCAGGCGACGCCGATGCGGTCGCCCTTCTTGACCAGCTCGAGAAAGACGCTCGCCGCCAGCACAGCGATGTCGGTCGAAGGATCGGCGACATGGCCGTTTTCCGGCGCGATCCAGACGGCATCGAGCTTCAACGCGTCTTCAAGCTTGCGTGCCAGGACGTCGTCAGTGAAAAGCTGGGTCGAGGTCGAGATGTTGACGATGCCGGTCTCGCGCGCCTTGCGCAGATACATGGCGACCGAGGCCCGGGAAATCTTGAGTTGGCTCGCCACCTGGTCCTGGCGCAGGCCATGGGCATAGTAAAGCCAGGCGGCCTTGTGAATAAGCTGTTCTGCCGGTCGGATCGCCATGCCATCTCCTCGCTGACATTATTCACGGCTCTCGACAAAAGTCAAATTGAGCAAGGGCAAACGATGCTCTTTCGTTTGCTTTATCTAGATCATCCTTGTGCCAAATGCGCTCTATCATGGCATCGTTGGTGGTGACGGGCGGAAAGCCTATGGATAGAAGATCTCGATGACGACGTTACGGGAGGACGGGATGGGCAATCCCTACGAACAGGATCTTGACAAGAATCCGGCCAACCACCAGCCGCTGACGCCGCTGACCTATCTGGAGCGGGCGGCAAAGACCTTTCCCGACCATGTCGCCATCATCCATGGCCGCCAGCGCACGACCTATCGCGATTTTTGGCGGCGGTCGCTGAAGCTTGGCTCGGCGCTCTCCAAGCGCGGCATCGGCAAGGGTGACACCGTCACCGTCATGCTGTCCAACACGCCGGCGATGCTGGAAGCGCATTTCGGCGTGCCGATGACCAAGGCGGTGCTGCATTCGCTCAACACCCGCCTCGACGCCGCGGTCATTGCCTTCCAGCTCGACCATGCCGAAACCAAGGTGCTGATCGTCGACCGCGAATTCGCAAATGTCGTCAGCGAGGCGCTGGCGCTGGCCAAGGTAAAACCGCTGGTCGTCGACTATGACGATCCCGAATACGCCACTGACGCCCCCTATCCCAAGGGCGAGCGGATCGGCACGCTCGACTACGAGGACTTTGTCGCGGGCGGCGACGAGGATTTCGCCTGGTCGATGCCAGACGACGAATGGGACGCTATTGCGCTCAACTACACGTCCGGCACGACAGGCAATCCGAAGGGCGTCGTCTATCACCATCGCGGTGCAGCACTGATGGCCTACGCCAACACCATCCATGCCGGCATGGGCAGGCATGCGGTGTATCTGTGGACGCTGCCGATGTTCCACTGCAATGGCTGGTGCTTTCCATGGACGCTGGCCTTGCAGGCCGGCACCCATGTCTGCCTGCGCTGGGTGCGGCCAAAGCCGATCTACGACGCCATCGCCGATCACGGCGTCACTCATCTGTGCGGCGCGCCGGTCGTCATGTCGGTGCTGATCAATGCTGGGGAGGAGGACAAGCGGCAATTTCCGCAGGCGGTCACCTTCAACACGGCCGCGGCACCGCCGCCGGAAGCGGTGCTGTCGGGCATGGCTGATGCGGGCTTTGCGGTCATCCACCTCTATGGCCTGACCGAGACCTATGGCCCGGCCGTCGTCAACGAATGGCATGGCGAGTGGGACGGGCTCGAAAAGGGTCTCAGGGCGGCGAGGAAGGCCAGGCAAGGCGTGCGCTATGCCGCGCTCGAAGGCCTGACGGTGATGGACCCCGAGACGATGGAGGAGACGCCGGCCGACGGCGAGACGATCGGCGAGGTCATGTTCCGCGGCAACATCGTGATGAAGGGCTATCTCAAGAACCGCAAGGCGAGCGACGAGGCCTTCGCCGGCGGTTGGTTCCACTCGGGCGACCTCGGTGTCATGCATCCCGACGGCTACATCCAGCTTAAGGACCGCTCCAAGGACATCATCATTTCCGGCGGCGAGAACATCTCCTCGATCGAGGTCGAGGAGGCGCTCTACAAGCACCCTGCCGTCGCCTCCTGCGGCGTCGTTGCCAGGCCCGACGACAAATGGGGCGAGGTGCCGGTCGCCTATGTCGAGCTGAAGCCGGGCAAGATGGCGACCGGGGCCGAAATCATCGATCACTGCCGCGCTCTGCTCGCCCGCTTCAAGGTGCCGAAAGCGGTGATCTTCGCCGAAATCCCGAAGACCTCGACCGGCAAGATCCAGAAGTTCCGGCTGAGGGAGATGGCCAAGGGAGCCTAGCCACGCGAAGAGCAAAAAACATCACTCAGTGTCGGATCGAGTGCCTCCCGATCGTCCTCGCTACAGAACCAACTCGACAGAAGAGGATCTGGCAGGAGGAGAATTCTAATGGAGAACATGGAGCGTGACGCCGAGGCATATATCCGGGCGCTGATCGAGCGTTGGGCGAACGCCGTGCAGCAGCAAGACCTGGAGACAATCGTTGCGGACCACGCGACGGACCTTCTGATGTTCGATGTCCCACCGCCGAACGAACTCAGTGGAATTGAGGCCTACCGCGATAGTTGGGGTCCATTCTTCGAGCACTTCAAGCAGGGCGGCGTTTTCGCGATCGAGTGGCTGGATGTCACGGCGGGAGACCGGGTCGCTTTTGCGACCGCATTGCTGCGGTGCGGCACCAGGGAAGAGCTTGAAAGGGACCCGGCAACCCGCCTCCGGCTTACCGTCGGACTGCGGAAGGAAGGTGACCTTTGGATCATCGCTCACGAGCATCACTCATACCCTTACAAGCCGGACTGACAGCGCATCGATTAATCGAGCGACCGTGACAGCGGCGATTGGCCAGCCGCTAGGGGCAAGGGATAAATTTACGACGCGGGCGGTGCAATTGGCAGTTGGAGGAGGAAACTCATGCCGGTTCTCAGAACATCAGAGCCTGAAGGTCAAGACGGGACCCTTTCTCGGCCATGGGCGCGAAGAGCCGCCGCGGTCAGGACAGCCGGGCGGATCGTCGCCCTCATCGGGGTCATACTGCCGCTTCTCATGATCGGCGGGATGAAGTTCACGGCTGTTGAGATCGAGGCGTTGAGGCCGCTAATCGGCGGCACGCCTTGGCTCGCCTGGATGTATCCGGTATTTGGTGAAGCCGGTGCTTCTTACGTGCTTGGCGTCGTCGAGATTGCGACCGCGCTTCTGCTGATTGCGTCCCCCTGGTCGGTGCGCGCCGGTGTGGCCGGCGGGGCATTGGCCGCCCTGATTTTCCTGGTCACCTGTTCGATCATGGTTGCCCTGCCGATCTGGGAGCCTACGCTGGGCTTTCCCGCGCTCGGTCCCGCCGGTCAGTTCCTGATCAAGGACATTGCGCTGCTCGGCATCGCGCTTGTCATACTGGGCGAAAGCCTGAACAGATTAAACAGATCGGCTACCTAAGCGAATCCAGTCGAAGGCGAGTGGCTTCGACTAGAAATTCCAGGAAAAGTGTGAAGCGGTTTTCCGTCCGGAATTGCGCAAAAACAAAGAGATAGAGCGGTTCGGCGTCTCCGTGAAACGATGAACCGCTCTAGATCGAAAGCGCCCCGCTCGCCACTACAATGCCGCGCCCAGAAATGCTCACTGAGCCGGCATCTACATCGACCTCAATGATGCTGGTACGNAACGATGAACCGCTCTAGATCGAAAGCGCCCCGCTCGCCACTACAATGCCGCGCCCAGAAATGCTCACTGAGCCGGCATCTACATCGACCTCAATGATGCTGGTACGTCCGAGAGCCGTGCCTTGCTCGATCTTGATTACACCGGGCGGTGCAAGACCGTGTGCCACGAGATGTGCGGCGAGCGGACCAGCCGCCGTACCGGTTGCCGGATCCTCAGAAATGCCGACGGTCGGGTTGAAAAAGCGTGCATACGCCGTGGTTCCGGGTTGTAGCGGATCGAGCGAGAAGACGTAGCAGCCTTCCCCGCCGACCTCGTCGAGCAGGTCGAAAAGCTGTTTAGCATCAGGCAAAATCCGGTCGACGGCTTCGCGATCGCGGATTGGCACCAGGAGATGGGCGGCTCCAGTCGAGACCACCTGGCAAGGCACGATATCAGCCACTATTTCTTCGGTACGAAGGCCGAGTGCGGTGGCAAGAGCGCCAAGGTTTGAGAGCTGCCGGCCGGCCAGTGGGGCCTCTTGCTGCATAATGATCTTTTCGAGCCGTCCTTGGCTCTGCCAGATCGCCAACGGATATACCAAGTCGCCGATCTGTTGGTGGAACCATGTTGGCCCATCGCCCAGATCGAGCCGCCCTGCTGCAGCGAGCCACCACCAAGCCCCTAACGTGTTGTGGCCGCCTGCACCGAAAACCTCTACGCCCTTCGGCGTGAAAGAGCGCAACCTCCAGTCGGCGTTCGCCCGGGTCGCCGGTAAGACAAAGGTGGTCTCGGACTGGTTGAACTCACGTGCAATGTTCTGCATGAGCTCAAGCGCCAACTCGGCGCCGCCGTCGACCACCGCCAGTGAATTGCCCGTCAGCGGCTCTACCGCGAAGACATCGACGAAATGAAATGGGATTGTTCTGCTCATGTTTCCTCCGATGACCGCAATTGGGCTAGCGAAGATGCGTGAGCACGTTGAGCAGCTTTCCGGTCGGGTCGGCAATGAAGAAACGTCTCACGCCCCACGGTTCGTCGGTCAAATCGTAGACCACCCTGCAACCGATCTCTTTTGCGCGAAGATACACCTCGTCCACATTGTCGACCTCGATCGACAGATCGGGCACGGGGGTGCCTGAGCCGCCCTCGCTGGCGATGCTGATCTGAGGGATGGTTGTTTCGCGGGACGCCAGCGTGACGAGCCACCCGTGATCCATGACGGCGTCGAGCCCGAACAGGTCGGAATAGAACTTCCGAACATCCGGAATGCTGTCCGTTGCGATATTCGTGACGATGCGCAGTACGGTCATCCCAGGATCTCCTTTTCCGCGGCTCAGCATAGATGGCGAGGGGCCCGTGCACTGCCCGCAGCAGGCTTCATTAACGCTGTTCACGCCGAGTGGTGTCAACAGATGTCACCAGTCGCCCAAGACCGATAATGTCACGTGTTGACATTCCGTCGATTTCGAATTACGAGTGACGAAATTCAAAATTCGTCATTCGTAATGGGCTGATGAAACAAGATGTATGATACTCTCGATACGACGGCCGACCTGGTCCGGCAGGAGAATGTCGCGCGCATCCTCGATTGCGCGGAGCGACTGTTCCGCCACTACGGCTACGGCAAGACCAATGTCGCCGACATAGCGCGTGAGCTCGGCATGTCGACGGCCAACATCTACCGTTTCTTCGCCTCCAAGGTCGAGATCCACCAGGCCGTTTGCGGCCGCATGCTCGCTACCTGCTACCAACTGACCTACGACGCCTGCCATAGTCCCGGAACCGCCAGCGAAAAGCTTCGCCGCTACGCGCAAACCCACTATCAGTGGACCCGTGACACCATGCTCGACCAGGAGAAGGTGCACGAGATGGTCGTCGTTGCCATCGAACGCGATTGGCATGTCATCGAGAAGCACATCGACCGGATCCGCAGCCTGGTGGCGGAGGTGATCAGCGACGGGATCGCAGCCGGCGAGTTTGCCGACCAGGATCCGGAAGTCGCTTCGCGGTGCTTCGGCGCAGCTATCATCACCCTCTGTCACCCGCAGATGGTCGCCCAGTGCCTTGCCAAAGAGAACCGGGCAATGCCGGACGATCTTATCGAGTTTGCGATCAGGGCCTTGAAGAAATGACCGGCGGCGTCCGTCGGTCCTCGACAATTCATCTCCAGTTCGGGAGTACGCAAGTGCCTTTGTCCAAATCCATTATGAACAGGCTGTCGGCCGTCGGTCCGGCTCTGGTCGTCGTCGCGGCGCTCGGGCTCGCCGGCTGCTCGCAAGAAAAAGTGGAAGTCAAGGACATCATTCGGCCGGTCAAGGTCGTCGAGATCGCCAAGGCCAACGATACCCGTGAGCTTTCCTACTCCGGATCGGTGCGCGCCCGCACCGAGATGAATCTCGGGTTCCGCATCAACGGCAAGATCACCGAGCGCCTGGTCGACATCGGCCAGCGCGTGAAGCCGGGCGACGTTCTGGCCCGCATCGATCCCGCCGACTATGACCTTTCGGTCAACAGCGCCGAGGCCAGCCTCGAGGCCGCCGAGCGGCAGGTCGAGACAACAGGCCTTGCCCGTCGTCGTGCCGAACAGTTGTTTGCCAAGAACTTCGCGTCGAAATCGCAGCTCGAACAGGCAACGCTCAGCTATGACCAGGCGGTCGCCACCCGGAATTCCGCCCGCTCAACGCTTGACCAGGCGAAAAACCAGGTCCTCTACACCGACCTCAAGGCGGACAGGAACGGCATCGTCACATCAGTAGCCGCCGATGTCGGTCAGGTGGTCGGCTCCGGCACACCGGTTGTGACTGTTGCCGTCGATGGCGAAAAGGAAGTGCTGATCGCCGTTCCGGAAATGGATATCGCCCAGTTCAAGCCGGGCAAGGACGTCAAGGCAGGCTTCTGGTCGGATGATGCGCTGACGCTCGACGGCAAGGTCCGCGAAGTCGCCGGCAGCGCCGATCAGCAGTCGCGTACCTTTGCCGTCCGCGTCAGCCTGCCCAACGATCCGCGCGTGCTTCTCGGCATGACCGCGAACATCGAAGCTTCGGCGGCCAACAACCGCCCACAAAGCGTATCGGTCCCGTTGAGCGCGCTGGCGCAAAAGGATGGCCAGCAGATCGTCTGGACCGTGGATCGCAACGGCGAGACCGTCCACGCGCGTCCGGTCAAGGTCGCCGAGTTCACCGCCGACGGCGTGCATGTTGCCGAAGGATTGAAACCCGGCGACGTCGTCGTTGCGGCGGGCACACAATTCATGACCGAGAATCTGAAGGTCAAGCTGACCGGCGATGCGGTGCAACAGTCCGCATCTGCGGACGATGATGGCGACGCCGCCAAGCGCGTGCGCTGACGGCCAAGAATAAAACGGCTTTTCCTCGCATCGGCGCAAGCCGCGAGGTCAAGCGGTTCATGGTTTCCGGGCGGCAGGTGCCCGATTGTCGAGACGTCGGGTCGATGTAACCCCCACATCGATCCTCGCGTCCCACCGCGATGAGTGTCTCTCCGCTCGGAAAGCCTCGCCGCCCGGAAGCCTGGAGCATGATCCGAAAAGTGGAATCCGGTTTTCGGACAAGATTATGCTCGAACAGGAAAGATGGAGCCCCATCCCGATCATGTCGGGATGGAACAGGCTCCAGCATTAGAAGTTCCGTGGGCATGCCACGTGCGTGCGCTGACGATCAGACAAATGGACTGGCGCTATGACCACCGACACCAATGAAAAGCGGCCCTTCAACCTTTCGCGCTGGGCAATCGGGCATCCGAGCATTGCGCGGTTCCTGTTCGGCCTGATCATCGTTGCCGGCGCGCTCGGCCTGATGCGCATGGGCCAGAAGGAAGACCCGGATTTCACCTTCCGCGTCATGGTCGTCCAGGCTGTCTGGCCGGGTGCCTCGATCCAGGACATGGAGGACCAGGTCGTCAACAAGATCGAGCGCAAGCTGCAGGAAACGCCGCATCTCGATTTTGTCCGTTCCTACACACGCGCCGGCAGCGCCATAATCACCTTGCAGGTGGAAGGCGACACCAACCCCGCGCAGGTCGCGGATGCCTTCTACCAGGTGCGCAAGAAGGTCGGCGACATCGCCAACGAGCTGCCTCAGGGGCTGCTCGGGCCCTACTTCAACGATGAGTTCGGCGACACTTTCATCACTTTGCATTCGATCAGCGGCGACGGCTACAGCTATCCCGAGCTGAAGAAATTAGCCATTCAGGCGCGTGACATGCTGCTGACGACGCCCGGCGTCGAGAAGGCCGTGATCATCGGCGACCAGCCGGAAAAACTCTATATCGACGTTTCGTCCAAGGCGCTTGCCGAGCGCGGCCTGACGCTCACCGACCTGCAGAACGCGATCAAGGGCCAGAACAATGTCGATCCGGCGGGCTCGGTCGATACCGGCACGAACTCAGTGCGCATTTCGGTCGAGGGCGACGTGACCAAGGCGGCCGATATCCGCGAACTTCGCCTGCGCGCCGGCAACCAGGTAACGCGCCTGGGCGACATCGCCACCGTGACCTCCGGCCTCGAGGATCCCTATCAGCGCAAATACCGCTACAACGGCCACGACAGCGTCCAGGTCGGTGTGGTCATGGCCAAAGGCTTCAATGTCACCGATGTCGGCAAGGACGTCGAAGCGACCTATCACCGCTTCGAAGAGGCGCTGCCTTACGGCGTTTCGGTCGATCAGATAGCCGACCAGCCGGAAGTCGTCAGGGAAGCGGTGGGTGAGTTCATGAAGGCGCTTGGCGAGGCGCTGCTAATCGTGCTTGTCGTCTCGTTCCTGACGATCGGCTGGCGTTCGGGCCTGGTGATCGCGATCACCATTCCGCTCGTCCTGGCCGCTACCTTCGCCATCATGTACGAGATCGGCATCGATCTGCAGCGCATTTCGCTCGGCGCGCTGATCATTGCGCTCGGCCTGCTCGTCGACGACGCGATGATCGTCGTCGAAATGATGGAACGCAAGCTCGAGGAAGGACTGGTCAAGGTCGAGGCTGCGAGCTTCGCCTATACCTCGACGGCCTTCCCGATGCTGACCGGAACGCTGATCACCACCGCCGGCTTCATCCCGGTCGGCTTCGCCGCCTCGACGGCCGGTGAGTATGTGCGCACGCTGTTTTATGTCGTCGGCATCGCGCTGGTCGTGTCCTGGTTCGTGGCGGTCTATTTCACGCCGTGGCTCGGCAACATGATCCTCAAGCAGCGAAAGCACGCCGGCAACCATCACGATGTCTTCGACACGCGCTTCTATCGCCGGCTTCGCGCCACCGTCAGCTGGTCCGTGCGCCACCGCATCATCGTGCTGGTTATGACACTGGTGACCTTCGCAACCAGTCTTTGGGCATTCCAGTTCATCCCGCAGAATTTCTTCCCACAGTCGTCGCGTCCGGAAATCCTTGTCGACCTCTGGCTGCCGGAAGGCACCAGCATCAAGGAAGTCGAGACGCAGGCCAAGGCGCTCGAAACCAGGATGATGGACGACAAGGACAAGCGCTTCATCGCCACCTATATCGGTGAGGGCGCGCCGCGCTTCTTCCTGCCGCTCGACCAGCAGCTTCGCAATCCGAATTTTGCCCAGCTTCTGGTGATGGCCAATGACGAACCGGCCCGCGAACGGCTGATCGTCAAGCTGCGCACCATTCTGGCCGAGGATTTCCCGTCGATCCGCGCCAAGGTCGACCGCCTGTTCCTCGGGCCGCCCACGGGCTGGCCGGTGCAGATGCGCGTCATGGGTCCGGATCGCCAGGAGGTGCGCCGCATCGCCGACGAAGTGAAGGCGAAGTTCCAGGCAAATCCGCTGCTCGGCGCCGTTCACGACGACTGGCTCGAGCCGGTGCCGGAGATGAAGCTGGTGATCGACCAGGATCGCGCCCGTGCGCTCGGCGTCACCTCGCAGCGCATTCGCCAGATGCTGCAGGCGACCATGTCGGGAGCGCCGCTCGATGATTTCCGCGACGGCGAGGAGACCGTTTCGATCGTCGCCCGCGAGCCGGAGGCGAGCCGTCACCTGCTGTCGGCGGTCGACTCCGTCTCTGTCCCGACGGATTTCGGTGGCTTCGTGCCGCTGTCGCAGGTCGCCAAGGTCGTCCCGGTGTTGGAGCAAGGCGTCGAATGGCGGCGCGACCGCCTGCCGACCATCAGCGTGCGTGCCACGCTGCCGGATGGCGTGCAGTCGAACGATGTCGTGATGAAGATGTACAGCGAGATGCAAGGCCTGCGCGACGGTCTGGCGCCCGGCTACGCCGTCGAGATCCAGGGCGGCGCCGAGGATTCGGCCGAAAGCCAGGCCTCCATTGCTGCGAAAGCTCCAATCATGCTGGCCGTCATCGTCGTGCTGCTGATGATCCAGCTGCAGCATTTCGGCAAGGCGATGCTGGTGCTGGCGACCGGTCCGCTCGGCATCATCGGTGCAGCCGCAGCACTTTTGATCAGTGGCGCGCCGTTCGGCTTCGTCGCCATCCTCGGCGTGATCGCGCTGCTTGGCATCATCATGCGCAACTCGATCATCCTGGTCGACCAGATCGACCAGGATATAGCGGCCGGCATGGAACGCTCGGAGGCGATCATCGGCTCGGCGGTTCGCCGCTTCCGGCCGATCATGCTGACGGCGCTGACGGCGGTCCTGGCGCTGATCCCGATTTCGCGCGGCGTCTTCTGGGGTCCGCTCGCCTACGCCATGATGGGCGGCATTCTCGTCGCCACAGTGCTTACCATCCTCGTGCTTCCGGCAGCCTATGCCTTGTTCTTCGGCAGGGAGCGCAAGAAGGCCAAGGACGTGGAGCAGGCGGCCGAGCCGGAGCTGGCAGACAACGACGACAGGCCGCGACTGCCTCTGGCCGCCGAATAGAGTGGCGGCCGAATAGAGCTGTTGGCAGATGTGATATCCAGGGGTTAAATCCGCCCACCGGCAGGAGCGCTGGAGGAGGACGTCATGACCATAGCTCAGACACCGGTGTCACTGCGCCGGCCGATCGACGGACGCCATCGCCAGATGTTCGTCGATGGCGCCTGGGTCGACGCCCGCTCGGGCCGCACCATGGAAACCCGCAATCCGGCCACCGGTGCGGTCATTGCCACGGTGCCGCGCAGCGATCGCCAGGATATCGAGCTGGCGGTGGCCGCGGCGCGCAAGGCCTTCGACGGGCCGTGGAGCCGGTTCAAGCCCTATGAGCGGCAGGTGCTGCTCCTCAAGATCGCCGACCTCTTCGAAAAACATTGGGAGGAGATCAGCCGCTCGGACACGACCGACATGGGCATGCCGATCGTGCGCACCCGCGCCAACCGCAACCGTGTCATCGGCATGCTGCGCTATTACGCCGGCATGGCGACGTCCCTACATGGCGAGACGATCGAGAACTCGCTGCCGGGCGAGATCGTCTCCTTCACCCGCAAGGAGCCGGTCGGCGTCGTCGGCGCCATCATCCCCTGGAACGCACCGACCGCCGCATCAATCTGGAAGATCGGGCCGGCGCTGGCCACCGGCTGCACGGTGGTGCTGAAACCTTCCGAGGAAGCGCCGCTGACGCCGCTGCTGATCGCCGACATCATGAACGAGGCCGGCGTTCCGCCAGGCGTCGTCAACATCGTGACCGGCACCGGCGCCGAGGCAGGGGCCGCACTCGCCGAGCATATGGGCGTCGACAAGATCGTCTTCACCGGCTCGACGGCGACCGGCCAGTCGATCGTCCGGGCGTCGGCCGGCAACCTCAAGCGGGTCTCGCTGGAGCTTGGCGGCAAGTCGCCGGTCATCGTCTGCGCCGACGCCGATCTCGACAGAGCGGTGCCGGTGGCGGCGATGTCGGTGTTCGCCAATTCCGGCCAGATCTGCATCGCCGGCTCGCGCCTGTTTGTCGAACGCTCCATCCATGACGAGTTCGTCGAACGGCTGGCGGCCCATGCCAAGGGTCTCAGGATCGGCGACGGCATCGACCCGGCAACAGAGATCGGCCCGCTCGTCTCCGAAAAGCAGCTGCAGCGGGTCGCCTCCTATCTCGAAGCCGGGACGGCGGAGGGCGCGACCCTCGTCACCGGCGGCACGCGCCTCGTGGAAGGCGCGCTTGCCGCCGGCAATTTCGTCGCGCCGACGGTCTTTGCCCATGTCACGGACGACATGAAGATCGCACGCGAGGAAATCTTCGGACCGGTCATTTCGGCGCTGCCGTTCGATACGCTCGATGAGGCAGTCGAGCGGGCCAACAACACGCCTTATGGTCTCGCGGCGGGGGTCTTCACCCGCAATGTCGCCACCGCGCACCAGCTATCACGAAAAATCCGCGCCGGCTCGGTCTGGGTGAACACCTACCACGCCATCGATCCGGCCGTGCCGTTCGGCGGCTACAAGATGAGCGGCTACGGCCGCGAGGGCGGCGTCGAGCACCTCGACGAGTATCTCAACACCAAGGGCGTGTTCATCAAGATCGACTGAACAGTCCGCCGAATAGGCCTTGAAACGAAAAAACCCGCCGGCGGCGGGTCATCGGTGCCAATCGGCACTACAGCTGAATCACTAGCATAACTGCCGGCACAAAGCAAGAACAAAACATGCAAGGGATCGAGCGCATCGCGCGCTCGATCCCTTGAGGCGGAGGTCAGATCACGAACAGCCAGTTGGCGAGGAGCATCACCACGACGCCGGCGATCAGCGTCAAATAGGGTAGGATGCCCGCCTTTCTGACGGCGAGATCGGACGACGTCATGCCGAGATCAGCCAGCATGTGGTCGGGGAATTTGCCCTTGTCCTGGATGTAATGCCGGAAGCAGAACACTGGGATGATGAGGGCAGCCGTGATCAGCCCTGCCCACAGTGCCATCGGGTTCCAGATCTTTGCACCGGCGCCCATGAAGATCATGTTCACATAGGCAAGGATGGCGCCGAGGCCGAGCAGCCAGCTCGGTGCCTTCCACGGTCGCGCGATATGGCCGTTGTCGATGCGGTGGATCCATCCGGCATTGAGGTTGAGGAAGTTGAAGATGATGTATCCGCAATTCGACACGGCGAGGATGAAGAAGAAGCTGGTCGCATCGGCCGAAGCGATGGCCAGCACGAACAGATTGAAGATGAGGTCGGTCCACATCGCCCGCGTCGGGGCGCCATGCTCGTTGACGTGGCTGAGATAGCGCGGCAGCCAGCCATCGACCGAGCCCTGATAGAGCGTGCGCGAGGACCCCGCCATCGCCGTCATGATGCACAGCACCAGTGCCAGGATCATCAGCATCACCAGCAGGCTATGGATCAGCTGTCCGCCGCCGACCATTCCGGCCAAGGCATCGGCAACACCGGAGCCATCGACGATCGGGGTCGCCAGCATGCCGTTCAAGCCGAGCACGCCCTGGAAGGTGAACGGCACCAGGATGAACAGCAGCATGCACAGCAGGCCGGAATAGAAGATCGCCTTGAAGGTGTCGGTGCCGGGATTCTTGAACTCGGACGTGTAGCAGACGGCTGTCTCGAAACCGTAGGTCGACCAGGCGGCGATGAACATGCCGCCGAGAACGAGGGTCCATCCGGCGATGTTCCACGCGCCGGGCTCGGGCGCGTAGGCGGCAGCCAGCGGCACCAGCGGCGAAAAGTTCGCCCAGTCGATCTGGCCGGTGATGATTGGCACGACGCCGACGATCAGCATCGGGATGATGACGAACAGGCCGATATATTTCTGCACGTTGGCCGTGCCCAGGATGCCGCGATGCTGGATCGAGAAAATGATCAGCATCAGCACTGCGCCGATGAAGAAGGTTGCGTTGAAGGTGAAGGAGACCGGACCCAACGTGTGACCGTAGAGCGTCCAGTTGCGGATCGCCGGTGTGGCGGCCGCGCTCACCGCCGTGATGGCGTCGGCGGCACTCGTTCCGGCATGAGCCGCGATGTAGGCGGCGACTTCCGGCGAGGTGTCGGTAAACAGCGGCACCGGCGCCAGCGCGTTGAGGATGTAGGCGGCGGCGATCGAGCAGCCGAGCGACAGCACCGGCGACCAGGCGAACCAGTTGCACCACACCGAAAGCGGCGCGATGAACTTGGAATAACGAAGCCAGGCGGTGGCGCCATAAATCGAGGCGCCGCCGGACTTGTTCGGAAACAGGCCGGCGATCTCCGCATAGGTGAAGGATTGCAGGAAGCCCATGACCATGGACACCGTCCAGATCAGGAAGGCCAGCTTCCCGGTCGTGCCGGCAATGCCGCCGATCGAAAACAGCACAAGGGCGGGAACGCCGCTTGCCACCCAGAAGGCACCGCGCCAATCGATGTTCCGGTGCAACTTCCCTTCGGCAGCCGGCACCAAGGCAGAGACTATCGTGCTCATTTACGTGAATTCCCCATTTTTGATGTTCCCCATCGGCGACGGCCGACACCTCGCGATGCGTCACCGACGCACGCGTTGAACGACCTCAGGCGTTTTCCGCTCAGTAGTATTTTTTTCTTGGCAGTGAAGATTGATCCGTCACGCTTTCACGTCAAGCGTTTTTGTGAAGCTGTGCACAGCGCGCTTACGAAACACGCTCTTACCTTCTCCTGTTGAGGGAGAAGGTGGCCTCGCGAAGCGAGGTCGGGGGTGATTCAGCTTGGCACCGACAGCACTCCGCCCAACCCCCCTCTTCCGTCTCGGCGCTGCGAGCCGGTCCACCTTCTCTCCCCGGGGAGAAGGCAAGGGATGCTGCCGTCAGGAACGCGGTCTGGTCTTCTGCGGGTCGTAGTGGGCGAAGGCGACGACGCGCGCCGGCAGCCGCTTGCTGTGGCCGTCAAGCTTGCCGATCTCAACCTCGGTGCCGATGGCGGAATGGGTGACGTCAAGCCTGGCCAGCGCGATGTTCTTGTTCAGCACCGGCGAACGCGTGCTCGAAGTGACCTCGCCGATCTGGGCGCGGCCGACATGGACGCAATCGCCATGGCCGACCGCGACATTGGCGTCGATGTCGAGGCCGACCAGCTTCTTCTGCGGGTTTTCCTTGCGCCGGATCAGCGCCTCGCGGCCGATGAAATCGTCAGCCTTGGTCTTCAGCGGCACGGTGAAGCCGATGCCCGCCTCGAACGGATCGGTCTGGTCGGAAAATTCATAGCCGGCAAAGATCAACCCGGCCTCGATGCGCACCATGTCGAGCGCCTGTAGTCCCATCGGCTTCAAGCCATGTGGCTGGCCGGCCTCCCAGATGGCGTCGAACACCTTTTCGGCGTCGCGCGGATGGCACCAGATCTCGTAGCCGAGCTCGCCGGTGTAGCCGGTGCGCGAGACGACGACCGGAATGCCATTGCCGCCGCCGATGCGGGCAACGGCGAAGCGGAACCATTCGAGTTCCTCGATCGACGGCTGCAGCGGCGAGGTCCAGATGATCTCCTTGAGGATGTCGCGGCTCTTCGGCCCTTGCACCGCGACATTGTGCATCTGGTCGGTGGACGAGCGCACCAGCACGTTGAGGCCGAGGCTCATTGCCGTCTCGCGCAGCCATTCGCCGGAAAGATCGTCGCCGCCGACCCAGCGGAAATTGTCCTTGCCGAGCCTGAGCAGCGTGCCGTCGTCGATCATGCCGCCATGCTCGTAGCACATGGCGGAATAGACGACCTGGCCGACGCCGAGTTTCTTGACGTCGCGGGTGAGCGTGTATTGCAGCAGCGCTTCGGAATCCGGGCCGGTGACCTCGAACTTGCGCAGCGGCGACAGGTCCATGATCACGGCATCTTGTCGGCAGGCCCAGTACTCGTCGATAGGACCTTGCCTAGCGAAGGAGTTGGCCAGCCAATAGCCCCTATACTCGACGAAGTTGCGGGTGTGCTTGGCAAAGCTCGAATGAAAAGCGGTCTCGCGGGTCATTTTCGGTTCCGAATCGGGCGTCATGCGTCTGGCGATCGCTCGCGAGAATTTGTGCTGGCCGGAATAGGTCCGCACATGGATGTCGGTCAGGTTCCAGCCATTGGCCGGCGTGGTGTCGTCGGGGCAGGCGGACGATACGCAGACGATGTCGGTCAAGGCGCGCAGCAGCACATAGTCGCCCGGCCGCGACCACGGCTCGTCCGACACCATGACGCCATGCGCGTCGATCGCCGTGTTGAAGAAGAAGTTGATCGCCATCCAGCCGGCACGGGGGTTCACTCCCTTGTCCGACAGCGCACGGTTGAAATTCTCCGAGCAATTGGGGTGACCGGGATAGCCGATGTCGTCGTAATATTTGGCGGCGCAAGCGAGCGCGAACGCATCGTGCCGGCCGCAAGTATCATGCACCACTTCGACCAACGGCTCCATGTCCTGGTCGTAATATTTCGAATGCAGGCCGGGCATCGGATAGCTCGAGCCCATCAACGTGCGGGTCGTCGTCACGTCGAGCGGATGGTCGCGTCCATTGTCCAGCTTGCGCGCCGAAAAGCACTGGAAGTCCGTGCATTGGCGCCCGTCGACATCGATGATCTGCAGATAGTCGCCCGCCCTAACGAAGTAGGATTCCGCGGTCGCCGAATGGACGCGCAGATCGAGCACCGGATCGGCGAGCGGATCGCCCAATTGCGACTTCGCCGCCGGACGGATCGTGGCGCGGCGGACGATGACGCTAAGCGGCGTCGCCGTGTCATGGCCGTCGACCAGCATCGGCCCGCCCGGGGCGGCGATCAGCATCGACCCGTCGCGGGCGACGGCAAAACCCTGTTCGGTGCCGGCAGGGGCGGCGGCGCCGAAGACGCGGACCGCCTTCGCCTGATCAAGCTGCACCTGGCGTCGCTCCAGTCCCCGGCGCAAGGACGCGAGGCTGTCGTCGCCGTCGGCCAGCAGCGCCTTGATGCCGGCGGCGTTGCTGTTGGATTTCTCGCCGAAAATGCCGGCGTCGGTCACGCCGCTCTTGTCCCATGCCAGCAGCTCACAGGCCTGTCCGCCTTCGACGTTGCGCACGGTGATGGTGTCACCGGCCTCGATCTCGATGAGCACCGCGCCATTGCCTTGGACGGAATAGCGCTCCATGCCGGCCGGCAACGCGATCTGGCCGGGCCGCAGGATCAGGCTCGGCCGGGGCGGTCCGGCTGCGACGGCGGGGTAGGGCGACTGGCTCATCTCGACCCTGTGTCTTGAGAAACAAGTTTGCCTGTGTGTGAAATTATTTTAGCAGCAAGAATAGGCGGCAAGGCCGGATTTGGCAAGGTGAAGGTGGCACGCCTGCTCTTCCTTCTCCCCCTGTGGGAGAAGGTGGCCGAGCGAAGCTCGGTCGGATGAGGGGTGCTCCAGCTAGGCATTGCCGCACTCCGTCCAACACCCCTCATCCGTCTTGGCGCTACGCGCCAATCCACCTTCTCCCACAAGGGGAGAAGGGAAGAGGCAGGCGCTACCCCAATTCCTCTGAATACCCGATCTCGGCCCCATGCTCGGCGGCCGCG
The DNA here is from genome assembly GCF_002284565.1 of Mesorhizobium mediterraneum. Taxonomy (GTDB): domain Bacteria; phylum Pseudomonadota; class Alphaproteobacteria; order Rhizobiales; family Rhizobiaceae; genus Mesorhizobium; species Mesorhizobium mediterraneum. The sequence continues at coordinate 490,076 of NZ_NPKI01000011.1, forward strand.
TCGAGCATCGTGTGCCACAGGCTTTCGGCGAAGGTTGCAAAAACCAGAAGGTTGAACACCGCCTGACCGTCCGGCCGGTCATAGCCACGCCAGAGATTGACGCTGGTATGGTCGATCGATGTCGCGGCGGCAGTGCCGGTCGGAAACGCCGCCGGGTGCAGATCGATCGACGACAGTTTCGCCAGCATGGCCCGCGCCTTGGCTCCCGAGACGCTGATCAGGACCCGCGCATGCGACTGGTCGGACAGCGATGCCGATTGCGAAAACGCCTCGCTCAAAATGTCGATCGCGTGCTTGCCGCCCTTCGATAGGACGAGGAACTGATCAGGTCCCGACCAGATGAGCGTCACGTCCGAAGCGCTGACCGCCTTCGGTACATTCGGAGCCGCCATGCCGAAACGGGCTTTGGCGGTGCGTGCCAGTTCCGCCCCTTTGCCGCGCCGCGCCATCACCTGGATCAGTTCGAAATTGCGGATCTCAGTGAGCGAAATGCCCGGTTCGACGTCACGCGCGCCATAGGCGCCCACGACAAGCGCGTGCTCCAGCGGACTGCGAGAAGCCCAGGAAAACTCAGCCACGCTGGCGCCCTCCATCCGGATCGTAGAAGACGGGATTGCACAGCTCGACGTCATAGTCTTCGCCGCGCAGCGGGTCATGCGCATGGACGATCTCGCCGATGCGTTCGCGGCCGCGTTCGACAAGCGCCAGCCCGATCCACTGGTCGAGCGTCGGTGAGAAGCAGACCGAGGTGACATAGCCCTGGTCGTTGGCGGAACCCGGTATCTCGCCCTTCGGAATGATATGCGCGCCGGCGCGCAGGCGGCGCGCTCTGTCCGTCGGCTTCATGCCGACCACGACCTGCCGGTCGGGAGCGACCAGCGCCTCGCGCCCGGCCATGACGCGGCCGATAAAATCCTTCTTGGTCGACATTATCTTGCCTAGGCCGAGATCGGCAGCGGTGGTGGTGCCGTTCAGCTCCGGTCCGGCGACATGGCCCTTTTCGATGCGCATGACGCCGAGCGCCTCGGTGCCGTAGGGCGTCACGCTGAACGGTTTGCCGGCTAGCATCAGGTTGCGCACAAGCGCGTCGCCATAGCGGGCCGGAACGGAGATCTCGAACGCCATCTCGCCGGAGAACGAGATGCGGAACAACCGTGCCCTGATGCCACCGCGAAGCGTCACTTCCCGCGCGCCCATGAACGGAAAGCCCTCGTTCGACAGATCCTCGGCCGGATCAACGATTTCCCGAAGCAGATCTCGGGTTTTCGGCCCGGCGATAGAGAATTGCGCCCACTGGTCGGAGACGGAGGTCAGCTGCACGTCGAGTTCAGGAAACAGCACCTGCCGGCAGAATTCGAGATGCTGCATCACCGGGCCGGCCTTGGCGGTGGTGGTGGTCAGGAAATAATGATCCTCGGCCAGCCGCGACGTGGTGCCGTCGTCATAGACGATGCCGTCCTCGCGCAGCATCAGCCCGTAGCGGGCTTTTCCCACGGCGAGACTGGAGAAGGTGTTGATATAGACGCGGTCGAGGAAGGCGCCGGCATCCGGGCCGTGCACATCGATCTTGCCGAGCGTCGAGACATCGCAGAAGCCGACGCCGCCGCGCACCGCCTTGACCTCGCGGGTGACCGATTCCAGCCAATCCTTTTCGCCGGCGCGTGGGTACCATTGCGCGCGCTTCCACAAGCCGGTGTCGACGAACACCGCGTCCTGTTCAGCTGCCCAGTGATGCGACGGCGTCAGTCTTGTCGCATGGAAGGTCTCGTCGCGATGATGGCCGGCAAAGGCGCCGATGGCGACCGGCACATAGGGCGGACGGTAGATCGTCGTGCCGGTCTCGGGAATGGATTTGCCTGACACCGCCGCCATGATGGCGAGGCCGGCGACGTTCGAGGTCTTGCCCTGGTCGGTGGCCATGCCGAGCGTCGTATAGCGTTTCAGATGCTCGACCGATTCAAAGCCTTCGCGCTGCGCCAGTTCGATGTCGGAAGCGGTGACGTCATGCTGGTAGTCGACAAAGGCTTTCCCTTTGCCGGCGACATGCCAGAGCGGGGTCAGCGAAAAAGCCTCGTCATCGGCGACGGGCGGCGTGCCGGCATTGCCGCTGTGTCCCGCGTTCAGTGCCGCTGCCGCACCCGCGGCAAATCCTTGGCGCAGGCAGGCGCCGAGGCCGAAGGCGCCATTGGCGGCACCGGCGGCCACCATGCCAGGAGGGGCGCCGTCCGGCACAAAGGCCGATATATCGTCATGCCATTTCGGCCGGCCGCGATGGTAGGAGGTCAGCCCGACCGCCGGATTCCAGCCGCCGGAGACGGCAAGCCCGTCGGCTTCGACCTCCGCACGGGCACCGCCGGTGAGCGCCACGGAGATTTTCCTCACACCGTCCTTGCCGCCTTCGACACCGGCGACCGAACCGTTCAACACCGGAAACTCGGCCTTGGCGGCAAGCGCGTGATGCGCGGCGGACACGTCCGGGCGTGCATCGACGACCGCTGCGATCTGCAATCCGGCGCCAAGTGCCGCCTCGACCGTCCGCCAGCCATCCGCATTGTTGGTGAACAGCGCGATCCTCTTCGCAGGGGTTGCCGCATAGCGCTCTACATAGGTCCGCATTGCCGAAGCCATCATCACGCCGGGCGTATCGTTTCCGGCAAAGACGATCGGCCGTTCGATGGCGCCGGCGGCAACAATCGAGCGCTTTGCCACGATCCGCCACAGCCGCTGGCGGACCTGGTGTTCGGGCGGGGAGGGCAGGTGGTCGTTGACCCGCTCGATCGCGCCATAGGTGCCGCCATCATAGACGCCGAACAGCGTCGTGCGGCTCATTATGCGGACATCGGGCAGCGTCGTGAGCTCGGCCAGCGTGCGCGAAATCCATTCGGCCGCCGTCATGCCGTCGATCGTGCCGCCATCGGCAAGCAGGCGGCCGCCAAGCGCAAAATCTTCCTCGCACAGGATGACGCGGGCGCCGCTGCGCCCGGCGGCAAGCGCTGCCGCCAGCCCGGCCGGGCCGGAACCGGCGATCAGAACGTCGCAATACGCCCAGGCCTTGTCGTAATGGTCGGGATCGGCGACGCCAGCTGCGCGGCCAAGACCGGCGGCGCGGCGGATTGCCGGCTCGTAGATCGCTTCCCAGAATTTTGCCGGCCACATGAAGGTCTTGTAGTAAAAGCCGGCAACGAAGATCGGCGCGAACAGCTGGTTCACCGCCATCAGATCGTGGCGCAGCGACGGCCAGCGGTTCTGGCTGGCGGCTTCGAGACCATCGTAAAGCTCGGCCGTGGTCGCTTTGGTGTTTGGCTCGCGGCGCGCCCCCGTTCGCAGCTCGACCAAGGCGTTGGGCTCTTCCGAGCCAGCGGTCAGGATGCCGCGCGGCCGGTGGTATTTGAACGAGCGGCCGACCAGCTTGACGCCATTGGCAATCAGCGCCGAGGCAAGCGTGTCACCCTCGAAGCCGGCAAGGGTTTTGCCGTCGAAGCGAAAATTCAACGGTGCCGAACGATCGATAAGGCCGCCGCTCTCCAGCCGGTGTGTCTGTGCGCGACTGACCATCAGGCCCCAACCTTGGCGGCGCCGGCGCCTGCCGCCGGCTCGACCGACGAAATCTCGTGTGTCAGCGTGTTGCGGGTGATCTTCAGCCAGGCCCGGCAGCCGCCGCCATGATACCAATGCTCGGTCGTCTCGCCGGCAATGTTGTCGCGCAGATAGACGTAGTCGAAGACGTCGTCCTCCGAGGCGCCGGCCGCCGGACGCACCGGCTTGGCGTCGCCGAGATAGGTGAACTCGCCGAGTTCGCGTTCGCCGCAGAAGGGACAGACAATACGCATGTTTTCTGGACCGTCCTCAGTGCAGGTTCGGTTGGGCGCCGACGCCCTTTTCATCGATCATCGCGCCGCGCCGGAACCGGTCGAGGCGGAATCGCGCCGCCTCCTTGTGCGGTTCGTCGCGGGCCAGAAGATGGGCAAAGACAAGACCGGAGCCGGGCGTCGCCTTGAAGCCGCCATAGCACCAGCCGGCGTTGAGATAGAGTCCGTCCACCGGCGTCTTGTCGATGATCGGCGAGCCGTCCATCGACATGTCCATGATGCCACCCCATTGCCGCAACAGGCGCACGCGACCGATCATCGGCATGAGCGCCATGCCGCCCTCGCACACGTCTTCCATGACTGGCATGTTGCCGCGCTGGGCATAGGAATTGTAGCCGTCGATGTCGCCGCCGAAGACCAGCCCGCCCTTGTCGGACTGGCTGACGTAGAAATGGCCGGCGCCGAAGGTCATGACGTTGGGGATCAGCGGCTTGATCGCCTCGGAAACGAAGGCCTGCAGCACATGGCTTTCGATCGGCAGGCGCAGGCCCGCCATCGCCGCGACGCGCGACGAACTGCCGGCAACGGCCATGCCGACCTTGCCGGCGCCGATCTTGCCGCGTGTCGTCTCGACCCCGGTCACCTTGCCGTTGGCGTCGCGCGAAAAACCTGTCACCTCGCAATTCTGGATGATGTCGACGCCGAGTGTACTCGCCGCATGGGCGTAGCCCCAGACCACGGCATCGTGGCGTGCCGTGCCGCCGCGCCGCTGCAGCAGCCCGCCTTGCACGGGAAAGCGCGCATTGTCGAAGTTTAGGAACGGCATCATCTTCTTGACCGCCGCCAGGTCGAGGAGTTCGGCGTCGATGCCGTTGATGCGCATGGTGTTGCCGCGCCGCGCATAGGCGTCGCGCTGCGCGTCGGAATGATAGAGGTTGATGACACCGCGCTGGCTGACCATCGTGTTGTAGTTGAGGTCCTGCTCCATGCGCTCCCACAGCTTCATCGACAGCTCGTAGAAGCCGGTATTGCCGGGCAGCCCGTAATTGGAGCGGATGATGGTGGTGTTGCGACCGGCATTGCCGGAGCCGATCCAGCCCTTTTCCAGCACGGCGACATTCCTGATGCCGTACTCGCTGGCCAGGAACCATGCCGTCGCCAGGCCGTGGCCGCCGCCGCCGATGATCACCACGTCGTAGTGATCCTTCGGGCTGGCGTCGCGCCAGGTGCGCTGCCAATTCTTGTGGCCGGAAAGTGCGGCGCGGGCGAGGGAGAAGATCGAGTGTCTCATAAATCTATTCCGAGGTCGCTCGCGCCACGCAGGGCCTTTTTCTTGACGCATCGGAATCATCCGAAAACCGCTTCACACTTTTCAGTCCGATGCTCTAGATATCCAGCGTGTGGTCACGCTCCCACTGGGTGAAGTGGGAAGCATAGGAATTCCATTCCTGGTGCTTGAGCTTTAGGTAAGCCGACGAGAATTCCTCACCCAGCGCCGCCTTGAGCGATTTGTCATTGTCGAACTCGCGCAATGCATCGAGCAGGTTGAGCGGCAGCTTCGGCGCGCCCTCCACCGTGTGTCCGAACTGGTACATGTCGATGTCGTAGCGCCTGCCGGGATCGGCCTTCGAGCGGATGCCGTCGAGGCCGGCGGCGATGATGACGGCCTGCAGCAGATAAGGGTTAGCCGCGCCGTCGGGCAAGCGCAGCTCGAAGCGGCCGGGGCCGGGCACGCGCACCATGTGGGTGCGGTTGTTGCCGGTCCAGGTCACCGAGTTGGGCGCCCAGGTCGCGCCCGAAATGGTGCGCGGCGCGTTGATGCGCTTGTAGGAATTGACCGTCGGGTTGGTGATCGCGGCAAGTGCCGAGGCATGCTTCATGATGCCGCCAAGGAAATTCTTGCCCTTCGCCGACAGGCCGAGTTCCATGGCATTGTCGGCAAAGACATTGGTCTTGCCGTCCTTGTCCCACACCGAAATGTGCGCGTGACAGCCATTGCCGGTCAGGCCGGGGAATGGTTTTGGCATGAAGGTGGCGCGCAGGCCGTGCTTTTCGGCAACGGACCTCACCATGAACTTGAAGAAGGAATGCTTGTCGGCGGTCGCCAGCGCATCGTCGAAAGCCCAGTTCATCTCGAACTGGCCGTTAGCGTCCTCATGGTCGTTCTGGTAGGCGCCCCAGCCGAGCGCCAGCATGTGGTCGCAGATCTCGGCGATGACATCGTAGCGGCGCATCACCGCCTGCTGGTCGTAGCAGGGCTTCGACGCCGTGTCGTATTCGTCGGAGATCGTCTTGCCGTCCGGCGAGATCAGGAAGAACTCAGCCTCGACGCCGGTCTTGACATGCATGCCGTCGCCGGCTGCCTCGGCAATCAGCCGCTTCAGCGTGTTGCGCGGCGCCTGGGCGACCGATTTGTCGTCCATGATGCAGTTGGCGGCGACCCAGGCGACCTCCGGCTTCCACGGCAACTGGATAACCGAATCCGGATCCGGCACCGCCAGCATGTCGGGATGCGCCGGCGTCAGGTCGAGCCAGGTGGCAAAGCCGGCAAAGCCGGCACCGTCCTTCTGCATGTCGGCGATGGCCTGCGCCGGCACCAGCTTGGCGCGCTGGCCGCCGAACAGGTCGGTGTAGGATATCATGAAATATTTGACGCCGTTCTCTTTGGCGAATGCGGCGAGATCGTTCCCCATTATAGTTCCTCGCTTATGGAATTTTGGTGGCCTGATTGTCTTAGAAGCCGTTCTTCCCCGGTATCCAGTTGGTGCCGGCCAGCGGCACGCCGGCCATGGCGGCGGCTTCGATCGTGAGCGCGACGAGATCCTCGGGCTCGAGATTGTGCAGGCTGTTCTTGCCGCACGCACGGGCAATGGTCTGCGCCTCCAACGTCATCACCTTCAGGTAATTCGCCAATCGCCGTCCGGCGGCGATCGGGTCGACCCGCTTCATCAGCTCGGGGTCCTGCGTGGTGATGCCAGCCGGATCGCGTCCCTCATGCCAGTCGTCATAGGCGCCGGCTGTGGTGCCAAGCTCGTTGTAGTCCGCCTCCCAGCGCGGGTCGTTGTCGCCGAGCGCGACAAGTGCTGCGGTGCCGATCGACACCGCGTCGACGCCGAGCGCCAGCGCCTTGGCGACATCGGCGCCGTTGCGGATGCCGCCAGAGACGATCAGCTGCACCTTGCGGTGCATGCCGAGATCCTGCAGCGCCTGCACCGCCGGCCTGATGCAGGCAAGCGTCGGCTGGCCGACATTCTCGATGAACACTTCCTGGGTTGCGGCGGTGCCGCCCTGCATGCCGTCGATCACGACGACATCTGCGCCTGACTTCACTGCAAGGGCTGTATCGTAGTAGGGCCGCGCGCCGCCGACCTTGACGTAGATCGGCTTTTCCCAGTCGGTGATTTCGCGCAGCTCCAGGATCTTGATCTCGAGATCGTCCGGCCCGGTCCAGTCGGGATGGCGCGAGGCCGAGCGCTGGTCGATGCCCTTCGGCAGCGTGCGCATTTCGGCAACCCGGTCGGAGATCTTCTGGCCAAGCAGCATGCCGCCGCCGCCGGGCTTGGCACCCTGGCCGACGACGATCTCGATCGCATCGGCCCGGCGCAAATCGCGCGGGTTCATGCCGTAACGCGAAGGCAGATATTGATAGACCAGCGTCTGCGAGTGGCCGCGCTCTTCCTCGGTCATGCCGCCGTCGCCGGTGGTCGTCGAGGTGCCGGACAGCGTCGCGCCGCGGCCCAAGGCCTCTTTTGCCGGGCCGGACAGCGACCCGAAACTCATGCCGGCGATGGTGATCGGGATTTTCAGCTCGATCGGCTTCTTGGCATGGCGCGAGCCCAGCACGACACTGGTGTCGCAGCGCTCGCGATAGCCTTCGAGCGGATAACGCGAGATCGAGGCGCCGAGGAACAGCAGGTCGTCGAAATGCGGCAGCTTGCGCTTGGCGCCGGCGCCGCGGATGTCATAGATGCCGGTCGCCGCCGCGCGGCGGATCTCGGAGAGCGTGTAGTCGTCGAAGGTCGCGGATTTGCGCGGCGTCGTCGGCGGGTTGCGATAGGTCATGCTGCCTCAATACGCGTCGGCGTTGTCGATGTTGAAATTGTAGAGCGTGCGCGCCGAGCCGTAACGCTTGAACTCCGCCGCTTTGACGCCGGTCACCCCTGCGCGGTCGAGCAGGCCCTGCAGCAACTCCAGGTGCTCGGGCCGCATCTCCTTGGCGATGCAGTCGGCGCCGAGGCTTTCGACCTTGCCGCGCACGAACAGCCGCGCCTCGTAGATGGAATCGCCGAGTGCGTCACCGGCATCGCCCAGCACCACCAGATTGCCGGACTGCGCCATGAAGGCCGACATGTGGCCGATATTGCCCTGAACGACGATGTCGATGCCCTTCATCGAAATGCCGCAGCGCGACGACGCATTGCCCTCGATGACCAGAAGCCCGCCCTTGCCGGTGGCGCCGGCATATTGGCTGGCATCGCCTTTGACTGTTATCGAGCCCGACATCATGTTTTCGCCGACGCCCGGTCCGGCCGAGCCATGCACTGTGATGCTGCTGCCGTCGTTCATGCCACCGCAATAATAGCCGACGCTGCCGCGGACATCGATGGTGATCGGCTGGTCGACGCCGACGGCGACCGAATGGCTGCCTTTCGGATGAAGCACCTCCCAGGCGGTCTCGTTCGAACCGGGGGTCAAATTGTGAAGCGCCTGATTGAGCTCGCGCAACGGCATTTCGCTGAGGTCGAAGACCCGTGACGCATGGCTCTGGTCGAGTGCTTTGGAGACGTTGATTGCCGGCATGGACTCAGTGCTCCCAGAAATAGACGGTTGCGGGCTCGGGTTCCCAGACCCTCGCATTGTCTATGCCGGGCAGTTTGGTGAGCGCGCGATATTCCGAGCCGAAGGCGACATACTGGTCGGTTTCGGCCATGACGGCAGGCTTGCAGGCGATCGGATCGCGCACCACGCCGAAGCCGTTTTTGGTGCCGACGACGAAGGTGAAGAAGCCGTCGAGGTCGCTCAGCGTGCCTTCCAGTGCTTCGCCGAGATTCTTGCCATGTGCCATCTGTGAGGAGAGATAGGCGGCCGCGACCTCCGTGTCGTTCTCGGTCTCGAATTTCATCCCTTCGCGGATCAGCTCGCGGCGGACATTGTTGTGATTGGACAGCGAACCATTGTGCACAAGGCACTGGTCGGCGCCGGTCGAGAACGGATGCGCGCCCATCGTCGTCACCGCAGATTCCGTCGCCATGCGGGTATGGCCGATGCCGTGCGTGCCGGTCATGCTGCGCACGTCGAAACGATCGACAACCGCCTCCGGCAAGCCGACTTCCTTGTAGATCTCGACAACATCGCCGGCGCCCATGATGCGGATATCAGGGCGAAGCGTCTGGATGGCCTCGCGCGCTTCATCGATCTTGACGGGCGTGGTCCTGACGACTGCATGGGTCGACTTCACCGCAATGCTGACTGGGGCTCCGATGGCCTTGGCCAGTTCGGCGTCGAGACCGCGGAAGTCACGCTCCGGCTTTGCCGACTGGATGGTGATCTTAGCCTCATTGCCTGTTGGCGCGCCGTAGATGGCGATGCCGGCACTGTCGGGGCCGCGATCGCTGAGCGAGATCAGCATCTGCGACAGCATCGAGCCGAGCTGGGGCTCGAGCGACTTGTCCTTCAAAAACAGTCCGACGATTCCGCACATGTCAGGCTCCCGAGGTGAGGTATGATTAGGTGCTACCAGCTTCATGAGTCGAATTCAACTCGCATGAAAGTTTTTTTCATGTTGGACAAGTCGTCTGGCGCAAATGACGCGCCAGACGACCCGATGACGACTTAATGGCGGTCGATCGCCTTTCTCGTTTCCTCTCCGGTGCGATCCGCAGCCATATCGGCTTCGATTTCAGCGCTCTCGTGGCGCGTCTGGAGGACGTGCCAACCGATCCAGAAGACGAGGCCGATGATCACCATCACGACTTCGGAACCCTGAAACGGGTAGATCGCGCCGACGTCCTTGAGGTCCACGGCCCAGCTTTCCATTCCATTAGTAGACATTGCGGTTCTCCTTGTCCGTTGACTATTTGATCATGGCCTTTTCGGCGGTTCCCACTTCGCGGACCGACGCCTCGAAAGCATGGTTGAGGGCAAAGTCGACGCCCTCGAGTTCCACCTTCGCCGGCACGCGCAGGAGGTTCATGCTGTTGAGGATCTTGCAGACTACAAAGGTTGGGACGAAACCGAGCACGAACATCAGCACCGCACCAGCGAAATTGCCGAGCGGGTTGATATGCGCGAAGCCCTCGTAGGGCGAGGATGGCTGTCCCCACAGCATGAAGCCCGCCACCACGACCCCGAGGAATCCGCCATAACCATGCACGGCAACAGCGCCCACCGCATCGTCGATCTTGAAGCGGCGCTCGACGAAATAGTGCAGCTTGTAGCAGATGGTCGGGATGATCGCGCCGATCAGCAGTGCCTGGATCGGGTGATAGAGGTCGTTGCCGGCCGAGGTTGAGATAACGCCGCAAAGTCCCATGGAGAATGTCCAGAAAGGATCGCCTTTCGAGACGATGTAGCCGGCCAGCATCCCGCCCGATAGCGACATCAGGAAGTTGAAGGTGATCGCCGAGAGCGTGGTCGGCGCGAGATAGATGTTGGTTGCCGTCCAGGTTTCGCCGGTGATCTGGCCGGCAATCGTGGCCGGGCTGATCAACGGAATGTTGCACGCGGCATAGAAGCCCCAGAAGCCGGTGAAGATCAGGAACAGGCCGATCGTGACCAGCCAAACATTGTGGGGCGGGATGTCGCGTGCAGTGCCGTCGGGCCTGAACTTGCCGATGCGCGGACCAAGCACGATGAGAAAGGCGAGCGCCGCTCCGCCCGCGATTGCGTGCACGACCCCCGATGCATACGCATCATGATAGCCCCAGAGCTTCACCATCCAGCCTTGCGGATGCCAGCCCCAGGATGCGTCGAGAATCCACAGGACCGAACCGACCAGCACCGCGACGATCCAGAACGCCCCCGAGCGAGCACGTTCTATGATCGAACCCGAGATGATCGACGCCGTCGTAATGGAGAACAGCAGGAAGGCGCCCCAGAACACGCCATTGAGGCGATGCCACAGCGCGGCGTCGGTAGGCGTGACCCCCGTCTCGCCCGGATTGACTCCGGAGAGGTGGGTGCCCATCAGCGGATTCCATGGTTCGGCAAATGGTGCGGTGACAAGTCCGCCCGCGATGCCCGGCCCGTTGGGGAAGCCGAAATAGATCCACCAGCCGAAAAAATAGAAGGTGATCGTGACGAGCGGGATCGCCATCGCGTTCTTCATGAGCGTTTTCAGGTGATTGCGCCGACGCGACACGCCGACCTCGTACATGCAGAACCCGACATGGATGAGGAACATCATGACGATGGTCACCCAGTAATAGAACTCCGTGAAAATGGTCGTCAGAGCGTTGAGATTCCCTTCCATTTCATGTCCCCTCCGTTTAGTTACGTTCCTTGCCTCTCAGTAAAACTTTTTGCATCTTAGTATTGCGCGCTTTTGGAGTTTTGAGTCAATATGGCGCGGACCGCCGCATGGGCCTCAGTGCCCTGCAGTGGCGAAACGTCGGCAATCATGTTGAGGAGAAGCAAGTCCATGACGGCATCCTGGAGATTTTCGACCTTGGCGGATCGCCATCGCGCGCTCGGTTCGAAGCTCGAAGACTGGAGCGGGATGGGCACCGCCTGGACCTACGACAAGGACGCCGACGAGGAATACATCGCCATCCGCACCAAAGCCGGGCTGATGGACGTGTCGGGCCTGAAGAAGGTCCACATCACCGGGCCGCATGCCTCGCATCTGATCGACCTGGCGACGACGCGCGACGTCGAGAAAATATATCCTGGCAAGTCGGCCTATGCCTGCATGCTCAACGAGGCGGGAAAATTCACCGACGACTGCATCCTCTACCGCACCGGTCCGAATGCCTGGATGGTCGTGCATGGTTCGGGCACCGGCCATGAGGAGTTGCAACGCGCCGCGATGGGCCGCGATGTCTCGCTGCGCTTCGACGACAATCTGCACGACCTTTCGCTGCAGGGGCCGACAGCCGTCGACTATCTGGCAAAGCATGTCCCCGGCATTCGCGACCTCGCCTATTTCCATCACATGCAGACCCGGCTGTTCGGATTTCCGGTGATGATCTCGCGCACCGGCTACACCGGCGAACGCGGCTACGAGATCTTCTGCCGCGGCCAGGATGCCGGCACGATCTGGGACACCATTCTCGACGAGGGCAAGAGCGCCGGCATCATTCCGTGCCGGTTCACCACGCTCGATATGCTGCGCGTCGAGAGCTATCTCTTGTTCTACCCCTACGACAATTCGCAGAAATATCCGTTCGAGAACGAAGGCCCCGGCGATACGCTGTGGGAACTCGGCCTCGATTTCACCGTCAGCCCCGGCAAGACAGGCTTTCGCGGCGCCGAGGAGCACTACCGCCTCAAGGGCAGGGAGCGCTTCAAGATCTTCGGCGTGCTGCTCGAAGGCAAGGAGCCGGCCGACGAGGGCGCGCCGGTCTATCGCGACGGCAAAAAGGTCGGCGTGGTGACCTGCGCCATGTATTCGCCGCTGGTCAAGAAATCGATGGGCATCGCCCGGCTCGACGTCGACTGCGCCGTCCAGGGCACCAGGCTCGAGATCTGCAACAAGAGCGGCGCCATCAGCGCGACGGCTGAGCCGCTTCCGTTCGATGATCCGAAGAAGACCAAGCGCACGGCGAAAGGCTGAGGCATACTGAGAGGATGGCAGCGAAAAGCATCATCAGCCGGCCGGTCTATGCGACCCTGTCTCCCCAACCCGGCAAGCACCATCTTTTCGTGGCGGATGCAGAAGGTGCGCTGGCGATAACGGATCTGGCACCCAAGGTGCCCGATGGTTTCTTTGCCGATGCGCACATCATCTTCATCCCCGGCAATGAGGGCAAGCATGTCGCCGCCCTTGAGGCGCTGAAGCCGGCGCAACTCTACCAGGGACCTTCCTTTGCCAGCGCCTTGCCGCGGCTGAAGCAGACCCTTGCCAACGCCCACATGGGCCTGCGCCTCTATCTCGCCGGCACCGAGGGGCTAATCGGCCAAGCCATGCAGGCGGCGCTCGAAGCCGGTATCGACCATACCTCGATCCAGACCGAGCACCGCGGCTCGCTGGCGCGCCGCATGCAGTGCGTTCACTGCAAGGGCATCACCGAGAACGTCACGACGCAGCCGGCAACCTGTTCGCATTGCGGCCTGCTTCTTCTGGTACGCGATCACTATTCCAGGCGCCTCGCGGCATTCCAGGGCGTCTGCATCAATGCGGAAGACCGCAGCGAAATTCCTCCGGCGGAGGAGATCTTTCGATGAGCACCGGCACTACCAAGCTTGACGTCGTGGTGAGCGATGTCGTTCCGGTCAACGAATTGGTGACGCGCTTCCATTTCCGCAGGCGTGACGGGCAGCTGCTGCCGACGTTCTCCGGCGGCGCCCATGTCGTCGTCGAAATGCGCGACGGCGAGCGGACCAGGCTCAATCCCTATTCGCTGATGGGCTCGCCGCTCGATACGCGCGAATACACGATCTCGGTGCGCCGCGACGATGTCGGCCGCGGCGGCTCGCTGTTCATGCACAGGAATGTCAGGCCCGGCATGGAGATGGTGATCAGCTATCCGGTCAATCTGTTCTCGCTCGATTTGCGCGCCAGGAAGCATCTGATGCTGGCGGGAGGCATCGGCATCACGCCGTTCATGGCGCAGACCGCGCAGCTGGCGGCGGATGGCGGCAATTTCGAGCTGCACTACACCTGCCGCACCGCCTCGCTCGGCACCTATGCCGATGTGCTCAGAGAGCGTTACGACCGCCGGGTCAGGCTCTACCACGACGACCGCGACGAGCGCATCGAGCTAGATCGGCTGCTGTCGTCGCAGCCGCTCGGCACGCATCTCTATGTCTGCGGTCCGTCCGGCATGATCGACTGGGTGCGCGACCGTGCCGCCGCGCTCGGCTGGCCGGCGGAAACCGTGCATTTCGAGCATTTCGCAGCCCCCCAGCCCGGCGCCCCATTCGACGTGACGCTGGCTGTCAGCGGCAAGACGATCCGCGTCGGCGAGCAGCAGAGCCTGCTTGAGGCGGTCGAGGCCGCCGGCGTCGATCCGCCCTATCTCTGCCGCGGCGGCGTCTGCGGCCAGTGCGAAACCAACGTCATTTCTTCAGACGGCAAATTCATTCACAACGACCACTGGCTGAGCGAGGAAGAGCATCGTTGCGGCAAGAAGATCATGCCCTGCGTCTCGCGCTTCGAGGGCAGGTCGCTGGTTCTGGAAAGATAGGAGGCGAGCCTGGGCATCACCTTTCGCAAGGAAACGTTCCGCGACGACTTCACCTTCAAGAACAGCCCGGAGCACATCAGGCGGTTTCCGTTCCCGTTCCACGAAGACAGCTACATGTATGCGGTCAACATCGAGCCTCATGTTCTGGGGCCGAAGGGCAGCGTGCTCGAAAACCTGATCGACGTCGACGAGCACTATGTCGCCGAGATGCAGGACCGCGCGCTGGTGCTCGCCGAGGACCCGCTGCGCTGTCAGTCGCTGCCGCACATGACGCTGGCCGGCTGGGACCTGCTCGAACTTCTGATGGAACAGCAGGCGCTGGGCTATCCCGAGCATTTCACGCTGACGCGCGACGGTGACCGCTGGCGCTGGATCAACCGGCCGCTCGGCATAGACGACACCTTCACCTTTGGCGACGTGTCGACACTGCCCTATGGGCCGATGGAATACATCACGCGCCAGAGCCAGGGCGATTTCTGCATCCTCGACCAGCGCGACGGCAATCTGTGGATGGACGCCGGCATGGTCACCACCCAGGCCGACTGGTCGCTGGATTTCGATATCGGCATGAACTTCTTCGAATGGCACGCGCCAGTGCCGCTGGCGCATGAGAAGGGCATATTCGTCCGGGCGCTGAAGTTCCTTACCAACATCCAGCAAGGCAAGCCGGCGCGCCGCCTGAACTGGACGATGACCGTCAATCCGCGCCTCGACACCAGTCCGGAAAATTATCACAAATGGGGACCGGACCGGACGACGGTGACGCCCGAAAACGTCGGCGACAAGGTCCATCTGCGCGTCGAATTGCAGAGCTTCTGGCGGCTGCCGCGCTCGAACGGCATCGTCTTCCCGATCCGCTGTTATCTGATCAAGATGGACGAGCTAGTGACGCAGCCGAAATGGGCAAGGCGCCTGCATCGCGTCATCCGCGACCTGCCCGAGGAACTCGTCAATTACAAAGGCCTGACGCGCTATCGGCCGACGCTGCTCGAGTGGCTGTCGAAGCTGGATGATGGCAGCCCGACGTCAGCAGGCTTCGGGCCGGACTGACTGCTGCCGTCGCCGAAGCTGCCAATCTCCCCCACGAGGGGGGAGATCGAACTCTCACCCCGCACTACTTTGCGGATAGCAAATGATCGAGAGATAGCGCATCGGCAGTTGCGTCAGCACTTCCGGTCCGTGCGGCGCATCCGCGTCGAAGAACAGGCTGTCGCCGGGCTTCATTGGGTAGAGATTGCTGCCGTGCCGGTAAACGACCTCGCCCTCGAGCATGTAGAGAAACTCCATGCCTTCATGCTGGAAGGTCGGAAACACATCGGAATCCTCGGTCAGCGTGATCAGATAGGGCTCGACGACAACGCCGCTGGTGTTCGAGCCGATATGGCCGAGCAGATTATACTGGTGGCCGGCGCGCGTGCCGCGGCGCTCGACATCGAGCCCTTCGCCGGCCTTGACGAAGACGGCGCTGCGCTCTTCCTCGAAGCGGCGAAAGAAAGCGGTGACCGGAACGCCGAGCGCTCGTGACAGCGCCTGCAATGTCGTCAGCGACGGCGAGGTGATGCCGTTTTCGATCTTCGACAGCATGCCAAGCGAAATGTCGGTGGCAGCCGCAAGATCGGCGACGGTGATGCCGAGTTTTTTGCGAAACGCCCGCACCTCGCGGCCGATCGCCACCTCCAGGACTTTTTCGCGGATATCGCGAACGGCGTGCGGGTCCTGGGTCAGTGGCGTCCGGATCGTTGCCACGCCCTTCGGCGATGGCTTGGTCTTGGCGGGGGCTGCCCCATTCCTGAAATTGGAAGCTTTCTTCGCCATGTCGCCACCCCGGGGTTTTGCGGATTTATTTCACTCACGGTGAACATATTCGGTGCCGATACAGGAGCGCAACCGCCACACAACGATCCACGATCGATTTGTTTGTTTTCCAATACCCACGACGATCAGGTTTCGCTGAAATCCGGCCCGGCGAAAACGAGGTTTCGCAACAAGGCCTGTTGACAGCATCGAAGGGGCAATTACTGTCCTGTCAGTGAAATTTGTTTCGTTAGAGAAATGAGATCGGGAGGCCCGCAATGAAAAGTCGTGTTGCCGTCATTGGGGCCGGACCTTCCGGCATGGCCCAGCTTCGAGCCTTCAAGTCGGCTGCCGACAAGGGCGCGGACATCCCGGAAATCGTCTGCTTCGAAAAGCAGTCCGACTGGGGCGGCCTGTGGAATTACACCTGGCGCACCGGCCTCGATGAGCATGGCGACCCGGTGCATGGCTCGATGTACCGTTACCTCTGGTCGAACGGACCGAAGGAATGCCTCGAATTCGCCGACTATACGTTCGAGGAGCATTTCGGCCGGCCGATCGGCTCCTATCCGCCGCGCGCCGTGCTGTGGGACTACATCAAGGGCCGCGTCGAAAAATCCGGCGTGCGCAAATGGGTGCGCTTCAACAGCCCGGTGCGCATGGTGACCTTCTCCGACGCGACGAAAAAGTTCACCGTCACCGCGCATGACCGCGCCAACGACATCACCTATTCGGAGGAGTTCGACAACGTCGTCGTTGCCTCCGGGCATTTTTCCGTGCCCAACGTCCCCTATTTCGAGGGCTTCTCGAGCTTCAATGGCCGCATCCTGCACAGCCACGATTTCCGCGACGCCATGGAATTCAAGGGCAAAGACATATTGATCATCGGCCGCTCCTATTCGGCCGAGGATATTGGCTCGCAATGCTACAAATACGGCGCGAAATCGATCACCTCCAGCTACCGCTCGAAGCCGATGGGCTTCAAATGGCCGGAGAATTGGAAGGAAGTGCCGCTGCTGCAGAAGGTCATCGGCAAGACCGCGCATTTCAAGGGCGGCAGCACGAGGGATGTCGACGCCATCATCCTGTGCACCGGCTACCTGCACGCCTTCCCGTTCCTCACCGAGGATCTGAAGCTCAAGACCGCCAACCGCATGTGGCCGGACGGGCTCTACGAGGGCGTCGTCTGGGAGAAGAACCCGCGGCTGTCCTATATCGGCATGCAGGACCAGTTCTACACCTTCAACATGTTCGACGCGCAGGCCTGGTTCGCCCGCGATGTCATCATGGGCCGCATCAAGCTGCCTTCGGCCGAGGCGATGGCGGAACACGGCAGGAAGTGGCGGGCGCGCGAGGAAACGCTGGAAGACGCCGAGCAGATGATCTGGTTCCAGGGCGACTACACCAAGGAGCTGATGGAGCAGACCGACTATCCCGGCTTCGACGTCGAGGCTGTCAACCAGACCTTCATGGAGTGGGAGCACCACAAGGTGGAAGACATTATGAGCTTCCGCGACCACGCCTACCGCTCGCTGATGACCGGCACGATGGCGCCGCTGCACCATACGCCGTGGCTGCAGGCGATGGACGATTCGATGGAGAGCTATCTGGAGGTGAAAGGGGTGGCGGCGGAATAGCGACTTCCTCGCGGGGTCGGACTGCATGACAGCCTGCCAGCTTGCAACCCATCGAACCGTCAAATCCTCTATGCAGAGGGTCTAGTTAAGGCGCTTCGCGTTTGGATGGATTTATGCGACGCGCTTTAAGTTCTTTTTATGCATGTCGTTACCGCAAACCCGCTGCGCACTTTTGCGCGACATGCATTACTTGCTGCGGGCCTCGCGCACGTCTTTCGTCGCCTCAATGATCCGCTCGAGCAAGGCATGGAGATCGTCGCGGTGGCCGCTGCGGCCTGCGGGGCCGTCTTCATCGGATGTCATGACCACGGTCAGCGCGCGCCCGGGCACAACATAGACCATCTGCCCGCCATACCCCCACCCGTAGAAGACCGCTTCGCCCGCGATCTGACGGATGAACCAACCATAGCCATAACCGTCACCGGTGAAACGGGAGGCGGTGCGTGGCTGCCAGGAGAGCTTGATCCAATCGGCCGGCACGAGCTGCCGCCCGCCGCGGCTCATCCCGCCGCTGCGGTAGAGCTCGCCAAAGGCGAGCAGCGAGCGCGGGCTCATGGCCATCTGGTTGCCGCCGAGATAGATGCCCTGTGGGTCCCGGTCCCAGGCGGCGACGGAAAAGCCCTCCTGCGGCCCCAGCCATTCGCGTGCCAGTTCCAGCGTTGAGCGGCCGGTCCGGCGCGTCAGGATCGCCGAAAGGAGATGGGTCGAGCCGGTGGAATAGAGCATGGTACCGCCCGGTTCGTCGTCGAAGGGCATGGCGAGCGCTGCCCGCACCCAGTTGTCGCTTGCCACCCAGCGCCCGTAGTTTGGGCCGGAGGTCCGACCCAGCCCTGCTTGCATGGAAAGCAGATGACCGATCGTAACCTGCTGGAGCCGCGGATCCACGTCGGCGGGCAGGTCGGCCTGAAGAAGCGGAGCGATCTTCTGGTCAATGCCTTGGAGCATGCCCTTGTCGATGGCGATGCCGACGAGTGCGGAGATGATCGACTTGGAGGCGGATTTTATGTTTGCCGGACGTGCCGGAGAGTGGCCGCGATAGCCACGTTCCGCCACCACCGCGCCCTCATGCGCGATGGCAACCGTGCGCAGCGGCGTCAGGCGCTCGGCCTCATCAAAGAGCTTTTCAAGCCGCTCCTCCAGGCCATCCGCACCGTGAGCAGCGACGGAAAGGATGAGGAGGAAAGCTAGAATCACTGTGGGGCGCTTCAGCATGGAGCCAGCTTGGGATGCATTTTGGGCAAGACGAAGGTGGGGCGCGATCCTATCCCAGCCTTGCCCGTGCCTTCGCCGTCCAGGCGTTGAACAGCCGGTCGGCGACGATGCCGATGAAGGCGATGGCCAGCCCGGCGACGATGCCGCGGCCGGAATCGGCCTTGGACAGCGCGATGAACACCTCCTGGCCGAGATCGCGTGTGCCGACCATGGCGCAGATGATGATCATTGCCAGCGCCATCAGGATCGTCTGGTTGACGCCGAGCATGATCTCAGGCAACGCTAGTGGCAGCTGCACGCGCAGGAACGTCTGGCGCTTGGTGCAGCCCGACACCTTTGCCGCCTCGATCAGTGCCGGCGGCACCTGCCTGAGG
Organism: Mesorhizobium mediterraneum; assembly: GCF_002284565.1. Taxonomy (GTDB): domain Bacteria; phylum Pseudomonadota; class Alphaproteobacteria; order Rhizobiales; family Rhizobiaceae; genus Mesorhizobium; species Mesorhizobium mediterraneum. The sequence continues at coordinate 509,248 of NZ_NPKI01000011.1, forward strand.
CCGTGATTGGTGTAGCGGATGGCCGGCACCACGGCGAAGGCGACCGTGGCGATCATCGCCGTCACGTCGCCGACGCGGAACAGCATCACCACCGGAATGATGAAGCAGAACGACGGCAGCACCTGCAGCGTGTCGATGACCGGCGTGACGATCTTCTCGACGCGGTCGCTGCGCGATGCCATCAGCCCGATCGGGATGCCGATCAGGCAAGCGATGAAGGCCGAGATGCCGCAGAGGTAGACCGTCGCCATGGTTTTTCCCCAGAGACCGGTCACCGCGCAGAAGACGGTCAGCGCGGCGACCAGGGCGGCCAGGCGCAGGCCGCCGAGCTGGTAGCCGGCAAGGCCAAGCAGGAACACCGCGCCCAGCCATGGAAAGCCTTCGCAGAAGGCGCGCACCGGGTTCAGCACGTTGAGAATGAGGGCCACGCGGAACGCTTCGATCGTGTCGAAGAAGTTGATCGTGATCCAGCTCACCGCTGTCTTCCACAGGGGTGCGGTGGTGAAGGTGATCACCTTCGGCACCGCGGCGAAGGCCGGCACGAACAGGCCAAGCAGCGTCGTGGCCGCAAGGACGGCGATAGCCAGCGTCAGATTGGGGTAGCGCCGCCAAAAGCTCGGGCTCACCTCCTGATAGACATGGCCTTGCGCGTGATTGCGCGCGATCGCCTGGCTTAGCCGGTCGAGCGCGATTGCCAGTGCCACGATGGCGAGCCCGGCTTCCATCGCCTCGCCGACCTTCAGCGCCCTGAGCGCCAGCAGCACGTCGTAACCGAGACCGCCGGCGCCGATCATCGAGGCGATAATCACCATATTGAGCGCCAGCATGATGACCTGATTGACGCCGACCATTAGCGTTGGACGCGCCGACGGCAAAAGCACGCGCCACAATTTCTGGCGCGCGGTGCAGCCGGCCATCTCGCTGAAATCGTCGATTTCGGACGGCACCCGCGACAGTCCCAGCATTGTCGCGCGCACCATTGGCGGCGTCGCGAAAATGGCCGTCGCGATCATCGCCGAAACCGGGCTGTTGCCGAACAAAAGCAGCATCGGGATCAGATAGGCGAAGGTCGGGATGGTCTGCATCAGATCAAGGGCAGGGGAGATCAACAGCCTCTCCGCCCATGGCTTGCGCCACGCCCAGATGCCGACGAACAATCCGGTGACGATGCAGAACGGCACGGCGATGGAGATCAGCCCGAGCGTCAGCATGGCGCTGGTCCATTGGCCGAACAGCGCAATGTAGAGAAAACAGCCGCCGACCAGCGCGCCGAGCTTCCAGCCGCCGGCGGCGCGTCCGGCCAGGAATGCGGCGGCACAGACGCCAACCCACGACAGACGCGGCAGAACGATCATATCCGCACCACGGCCGATCTTGAAATTCTTGGCGAGCAGATTGAGCGCGAAATCGAGCGGCACGCTGAGCGCCGCGGTGATCGACCGCGTCAGCCAGGAAAAGTTCGACTTTATCAGGTTCATCAGCGCGCTGACCCAGTCGGCGACGGGAACGATTGCGCTGGCCGGATAGTTGACGGCCCATGGCAGCCTGTCCTGCAGTAGGAATACGGCAAGCACGGCGGCGAGGGCGCAGGCCCAGATCGCCAGCCAGGTCTGAACCGGCCGGGGTCTCGCTGCGCTGGCGCTTGCCGTCACCGTCATGCGCCGGCCCCATGACGCTCGATGCCTGCCAGAAGATCGATCACCGCTTGCGGCGTGACCTCGCCGATCGGCTTGCCGGTGCCGTTGACTACCGCGAACGGCTTGCCGGCGGAGACGATGGTTGCCGAAAAACTTGATATCTTGGCATCCGGCGCAACCGCGCCGCCATGTTCGGTGCCGTCGCAGGCGCGCATCAGGCTTCGCGCCGAGATCACCTTGGCGCGGTCGACGTCGCGGGTGAATTCGGCGACATAGTCGGTCGCCGGATTGACCACCAGCTCTTCCGGCGTGCCGATCTGGATGACCTCGCCGTCCTTCATGATGGCGATGCGGTCGGCCAGCCGGATGGCCTCGTCGAAATCATGGGTGATGAAGACGATGGTCTTGTGCAGCATGGTCTGCAGCCGCATCAGCTCGTCCTGCATCTCGCGGCGGATCAGCGGATCGAGTGCCGAGAACGGCTCGTCGAGAAACCAGATTTCCGGCTTGGTGGCGAGGCTGCGGGCGATGCCGACCCGCTGCTGCTGGCCGCCGGAAAGCTCACGCGGATAGAAATGCTCGCGGCCGCGCAGGCCGACAAGCTCGATCACTTCCCGCGCGCGCTTCTCGCGCGTCGGCCGGTCCTGCCCCTGGATGCCCAGGGGAAAGGCGATGTTCTCCAGCACGTTCAGATGCGGCAGCAGGGCAAAATTCTGGAACACCATCCCCATGCGGTGACGCCGCAGCTCGATTAGCGCGGCATCGGAGATCTTCAGCAGATCCTTGCCCTCGAACTCGACCTTGCCATGCGTCGGCTCGACCAGTCGCGACATGCAGCGCACCAGCGTCGACTTGCCGGAGCCGGACAGGCCCATGATGATGAAAATCTCGCCTTGGCGGATTTCGAGGTCGACGGCGCGCACGGCGCCGACCAGCCCGGCCGCAGCGACGTCCGCCATGCTGGCCTTGCCGTTGCGTTGGCGGATGAAATTGGCCGCGTTCGCGCCGAACAGCTTCCAGACGTTGCGGCAGGCAAGTTTTACCGGGCGGGCATCGTTTGGCATCCCTGCCGCGTGCGGCACCTGTTCAGTCGTATCGGCCATGCAGTCGTCCTTCTGGAATATGGGATAGAGACCCGGCCATGAATGACCGGGTCTCGCAGTTTTCCAGTTGAACGATCACTCGGCCCAGGCTTTCCAGTCGGCTTCGTGGGCGGCGATCCAGGCAGCGGCGACGTCTTCCGGCGTCTTGCCTTCGAGATCGATCTCGCCGCTCATCTTGTTGAGCTCGTCGGTGTCGACCGTGTAGTTTTTCGCTACCTTGTAGGCGACCGGCCATTTGTCCTTCATGCCGGCCCAGGAATACTTCCAGATCTCGCCATGCGGCTTGCCGCAGTCATATTTTGCCTCGGGGTTCACGCCCCATTTCGGATCGTCGTAGCACTCCGCCGTATGGTCGGGGAATTCGATCCATTCGCCCTTGTATTTGGCTGGCGCCCAATGTGGCGAATAGACCCACAGCATGATCGGCGCCTTGCGCTGGTAGGCCGATTCCAATTCGGCGAACATCGCCGCATCGGTACCGGCATGGATGACGGTGAAGGGCAGCTTCAGCGCCGCGGCACGCTCGTCGTCGAAGCCTTCCCATGTCACGGGGCCGCCGAGATAGCGGCCGTTCGGCGCCGTTTCGGCCGTCGAGAATGCCTCGGCGCATTTCGGGTCCTTCAGCGCCTCCCAGTTCGGCAGGCCCGGGCATTTCTCTTTCATATATTCGGGATACCACCATTCTTCCTTCGCCTTGGGCCCGAGCTTGCCGAGGCGTTCGGTCTGGCCGGTCGCATCCGACGCCTTCATGGCTTCGCCGGCCGTCGTGTCCCAGAATTCCATGGCGACAGAGAGATCGCCATTGGTAAGGCCGGTGGTCAGGCTGGAGAGGTAGTCGGCGGTCGGGTACTCGACCGTGTATCCAAGTTTTTCAAGAATGCCGCCGAGGATCTTTGCGTTCAGATTGACGCTGGTCCAGTCGAATAGCGCGATCTTGATTGGGTCGTTCGATTCCGGCGCCGCAGCCTGGGCCGAAGGCGTGAGTGCACTTGCCGCGGCAAGTGTTAAGGCTCCCATTGATAGTCTCGAAATCATACTCCGCAGTGACATGCTTGTTCTCCTGTCAAGCTCTAGTGGAAGTTATCGTTCGTTCCCTTCTTCTCGTCTTTTTTATTGTGTTGGAAAAGCTGGTCGTTGCGCAAGGCCATAGGCACCACATTGCTGCTGGTGCAGACGGAATGATGCCCAATTCGATGAAAATGTCGTGCGGGACGGGTCGTGTCATGGCTGCCGTGCTGCCGAAGCAGTGATCCGCGGATCGATCGCCGGTCTTGCGGCGCCCTCATGCTTGCGAGCCATCAAGGTCTCATGATGTCGGCTGTCGGCAGTCGCCGAAGCCATTTTCATGGGATGAAATTATATATACCAACGTTCATGTCGCGCAACGAATAATGCGGCCGGAGCATCGGACCGAAAAGTGTGAAGCGCTCTTTTGGATAATCCGATGCTCAAGTAAGGAACATTGTGAAATTCGAACGGGCGCAGCCGTCCGAGTATCCTCACGACATGATCAGGCCGCCGTCTACATTGATCGTCTGGCCGGTGATGTAGGCGGCGTCGTTGCTGGCCAGAAAGCTGACCAGGCCGGAAACGTCCTCGCCGCTGCCAGCGCGGCCCATCGGGATATTCTTCACCCATTCGGCCATCAGCTCGCCGGGCTTGTAGTCGCCCATCAGCTTGCCCCAAGCCGCGTCGTTATAGGCCCACATATCGGTGTCAATGATACCGGGACAGATCGCGTTGACGGTGATCTTCTCCTTCGCCACTTCCTTGGCAAGGCTCTGGGTGATGCCGACGACGCCGAATTTCGAGGCCGCATAATGCGGCGTGTAGATGAAGCCCTGCCGCGCCTGGCCGGAGGCGGTATTGATCAGCCGGCCGCCGTCGCCATGCTTGCGGATGCGCGCGATCGCCTCCTGGCAGCACAGGAACACGCCCTTGGTGTTGACCGCCATCACCTTGTCCCATTCGGCCTCGGTCATCACCTCGATCCTGGCGATGGTGATGACGCCGGCATTCTGCACGGAGATGTCGACGCGGCCGAACCGCTGTTCGGCCAGATCGTACAGGGCCGCGACCTCATCCCTTTTCGTCACGTCCATGCGCAGCGATGCGACCTTGGCGCCTTCAGCCTTCAGTCCGGCAGCGACCTCATCGACGCGCGGGTCGATAGCGCTGACGACGACTGCCGCGCCCTCCGCCGCGAAGCGCCTGGCCATGGCCGCACCGATGCCGCCGCTGGCGCCCGTGATGACCGCCGTCTTACCCTGGAATCGCTTCTGCATTTTCTCTCCTACCAGCAGACAAAGCCGCCATCGACGATCAGGTCGATGCCGGTGACGAAACTCGAGGCGCGGCTGGCCAGGAACACGGTCGGGCCGACCATCTCTTCCGGCGCCGCCATGCGCCCCATTGGCGTATCGCGCTCGAAGATACGGACCTGGTCGGCGACCTCTGGCCGCTTGTTCATCGGCGTCAGCGTGTAGCCGGGGCTGACGACGTTGACGCGCAGGCCGCGATCGGCCCACTCCATGGCGAGGCTCTTCGACATGTGGATGACCGCGGCCTTCGACGAGTTGTAATGCGCCTGGGTCAGGCCGCGGTTGACGATCGAGCCTGACATCGAGGCGATGTTGATGATCGAGCCCTTGCGCCGCGTCAGCATTGCGCGCGCTTCGGCCTGGCAGGACAGGAACACCCCGCTGACATTGACGTCGTAGAGCTTCTGCCATTTTTCCAGCGACAGCGTCTCGGCCGGCTCGGCCGAGGCGACGCCGGCATTGTTGACGGCGATGGTCAGCGCGCCGAGCTCCTTCTCCGTGCGTTCGACCGCCGCCGCGAGATCGGCCTCTGAAGTCACCGTGCCGGTCAGCACCAGCGCCTTGCGGCCGAGTGCCGAAATCCTGTGCGCGGTCTCGTCCAGCCCGCCCTTCGAGGCATGGCCGAAACAGGCGATGTCGGCGCCGGCTTCGGCCAGGCCTATGGCGATCGCTTGCCCGATGCCGCTGCCGGCGCCGGTGACGAGAGCAACGTCCCCATGAAGATCGAATAGTTTCATCGTCGGTCCCTCTGCTCCAACCGCCGGCCTCCTGAAATGCCGTCCTTCGGAAATGAAGGGGCGCCAACCCTATTGCTGGCGCCCCCGCGCGGTCCGGTGCTTGGGAGGATATCACCTGCTGCGCTTTGTTCCGATTCCCCTATAGCTGGTTCCCGTTCTAGCTTGTGGCGAGTTCCATGACGGCGACGTTGCTCGCCTCACTCCGGTCGAGAATTCCGCGCTGGCGGCCACGGCTCAGCACCAGCACGCGATGCGACAGGCCGAGCACTTCCTCGAGGTCGGAACTCACCACCACCACCGCCATGCCGGAGCGGGCGAGGTCGGCGATGACATCGTAGATCGCGGCCCGGGCGCCGACATCGATGCCGCGTGTCGGCTCGTCCAGGATGAACACCTTGGGCGGCCGTGAAATCCATTTGGCGATAATCACCTTCTGCTGATTGCCGCCGGAAAGCTTGCTGATCGCCTGATTAGGCCGGCCCTTGACGCCGAGCCGGCCAATGCCGGCCTCGGCGAATTTCTGCACCGCCCTCGGAAACACCCAGCCATTCGGCGCGACATGGTCGAAATTGCCGATCGCCAGATTCTCGCCGATGGTCTGGTCGAGCACCACGCCTTGCGCCTTGCGGTCTTCCGGCACTAGCACGACGCCGGCCTTGATCGCCGCCGCCGGACCATTGAGGTGCACCGGTTTGCCGGCGACACGCACCGACCCCGACGAAATCGGATCGGCGCCGGCAATCGCCCGCACCAGCTCCGTGCGGCCGGCGCCGATCAGCCCGGCGATGCCAAGAATTTCGCCGGTCCGCACCGAGAAGCTGACATTCTGAAAGCTGCGTTCCGGCGAGGACAGGTTCTCGACTTCGAGCAACGTCTCGCTGCCCGGTTCCGAGAGCGGCGGGAACATCCGCTCGACGCTGCGGCCGACCATCTGCTCGACCACCGTGCGCACCGGGATGTCGGCGCGCTCGTGCCGGGCGACGATGCGCCCGTCGCGCATCACCACCACACGGTCGGCGATCTCAGCGATCTCGTCCAGCCGGTGGCTGATATAGATGAAGGACATGCCTTCCGCCTTGAGCTTGCGGATCTGCTTGAACAACAGCTCCGTTTCCTCGCTGCCAAGCGCTGCCGTCGGTTCGTCGAAGATCAGAAGCTCGGCATTGAGCGTCAGCGCTTTTGCGATTTCGACCTGCTGCTGGGCGGCGATGCGCAGCGTGCGCACCTTGCGCTCCGGCGAGACATCGAGGCCGAGGCGCCTCAGCTGCGCCGATGCCTGCGCATTCATTGCCGCGCGGTCGATGCGGCCGCCGCGCATCAACAGGCGCCCGACATAGACGTTCTCGGCGACCGACAGGTCCGGCAGCAGCTTCAATTCCTGGTGGATCATGCCGACGCCGGCGTCGATGGCCTCGGCGGGAGAGGCGGGGGAATAGGGTTTCCCCCGCCATGTGATGCTGCCGGCATCGGGTTTGGTCGACCCGGCGATGATGTTCGAAACGGTGGACTTGCCCGCGCCGTTTTCTCCAAGCAGCGCCACGACCTCTCCCGGTCGCACCTCGAAGCTCGCATCGGCCAGGACCTGGACCGGTCCGTAGCTCTTGCAGAGGCCGCTGACGAAGAGCCCGAGATGCGGGGTCTGCGTATGGCTGGGATCCAAGGACATCGTTCCGCTACCGATTGTCAGGGATGCTTGGCGATGAACTGCTCGACATTGTCCTTGGTGGTCAGCGTCGCGTCCTGCAGCTGTTCTGCGGGAACGGTTTCGCCGGCCACCAGCTTGATCGCCGCATCGACGGCAAGCCGGCCCATGCCTTGCGTCTGCTGCGTTGCGGTCACGTCGAAGACGCCGCCTTTCAGTGCCTTGAGCGCCGCCACGTCACCGTCGAAGCCGGCAACCCAGACCTTGTGGCCGGGATTGGCGACCTTGACCGCCTGCGCCGCACCGAGCGCCAGCGCGTCGGCCTGGCCGATGACGATCGACACGTCGGGATGCGACTGCAGCAGATCCTGCGTCAGCTTGAAACCTTCGTCCTGGTGCCAGCCTTCGCTCCACAGCTCGCCGACCACCTTGATGTCGGGATAGGCGCTCAGCGCTTCGCCGCAGCCCTTCGACCGGTCGACCTCGGGCGTCGTGCCTTTCTGGCCATGGATGATGATCAACTCGCCCTTGCCGCCGGCCTGCTTGGCGATGTAGTCGCAAACCGCCTTGGCCGATGCCACGCTGTTGGTGGCGATGAAGGTGTCGCCGGGCGCGCCGTCGGCGTTGCGGTCGACATTGATGACCGGGATGCCTGCAGCCTTGGCCGTCTTGGTCGGCACGGTGGCGGCGGTAGCGCCGGCCGGGATGTAGATCAGCGCATCGATATTTTGCGTGATCAGATCCTGCACCTGGCTGACCTGGGTCGCCGAATCGCCCTTGGCGTCGACGGTGACGATTTCGATGCCCTTTTCCTTGCCGTAGGCTTCGACGGACTGCTTGATCTGGTTGAAGAAGTCGGCCTGTAGATTGGCGACGGCAAGGCCAAGCTTCTTGGCCTCCTTGGCCGAGGCCATGTCGGACAATCCGAGCAGCGGAATGACGGCCGCGGCAGCAAGCAGCAATGAACGTTTGGTCAGCATGTGTTTCCTCCGTTGATGTTCAAATCTGTTCTGCCGGCGCATCACGGCGCCCTTGGCCGAACAACTCCCAGTTCGGATCAACCGATCCGTTTTCGCCCGGACACCCGGGCGAATTCTTCATTGCGTTCTGCGCCGCCATGTGTCCGTGGCAACCGCCAGCGCGATCACGACACCGATCACCACCTGCTGGATGAAGGGCGACACGCCGAGCAGGTTCAGCCCATTGCGCAGCACGCCGATGATGAGCACGCCGATGGCGGTGCCGCCGATCGAGCCGACGCCGCCCGATAGGCTGGCGCCGCCGATCACCACCGCCGCGATCGTGTCCAGCTCGTAGCCGAAGCCGGAGCTCGGCTGGACGGAATCGAGCCGTGCTGCAAGCACGATGCCGGCGAGCCCGGCCAGCACGCCGCAGATCGCATAGACCCAGTTGGTCAGCGACTTGACCGGTATGCCGGACAGCCTGGCGACCTCGGCGCTGCCGCCGATGGCATAGAGACTGCGGCCGGTCGCGCGGTAATTCAGGAAGATCGCGAAGATGATGGCCAGCACGATCATCAGCCCGACGGTGACCGACAGGAAGCCGAAATGGCGAATGATCGACAGGCTGGTGAACCAGTCGGGAAAGCCGATGATCTGCGAGCCGTCGGTGATCATGTTGGCGAGACCGCGCGCCACCGACATCATGGCCAGCGTGGCGATGAAGGGTGGCAGCTTGGTGACGGTCACGAGCAGGCCTGAAACCAGACCGCAAAGTCCAGCAACGACAAGTGCCGTGACGATCCCAGCGGGCATGCCGAGATTGAGATAGTCGGGGTGGGCGACAAAACCCATCACCATGGCGGCGAGCGCCAGGACGGAGCCGACGGACAGGTCGATGCCGCCGATCAGGATGACCAGCGTCATGCCGATCGCCATGATGCCGAGCACCGTGACCTGGTCGAGCACGTTGAGGATGTTGCGGACCGTCAGGAACGTGTCGGTGGTCAGCGACAGGGCGAGGCACAGCAGCACCAGCCCGATCAGTGGTCCCATGGTCCCGGCGAACAGGGCAGAAAGCTTCGCGCCCGCCGCGGCCTGCGCATTTGGGCCGGCTTTCAACTCGCTTGCACCGTTGCTCACAGCCATTTTGTCTCCTCCACCAGCAGTTCGGCCATGGGTCGCCGGCTCGCCGTTGTTCACCAGGCACCTCCCTGTGAACAATTTATCTTTGGTATGCAATTTTGTTCAGCTAAACTGTTCATCGGAAAATTGTCAAGGCCCGCGGCATCATTCCGCCCTGGTTTGCGCCAACAGGCGGGTTGCCTTACGGAAGAGCACGAAATGCCGCGTTTCAGGTCCGGTCTCATCCCTGCGAATTCATTCCAGCTGCTTGAGCAGGGCAGGACGGCCAAGACAAAGTAAATGTTGACCATTTGGCTTTCATCTCGCGTTGTGGACGTTATCCTGTCGATATCTTAAATCTTGAATCCTGGGCACGCAGAACGATTTCGTGTCGCTTGGTCGGATACGCCATCTGAATGGCATCTAAGGATCCGGACGACCGCGGGAGGGCAAAAAGATGGCGATGATAGAGAATGACAAGGCCTCGCGCTTCCCGGATGTCGAGCTGAAGGCCCGTGCCGCGTGGCACTATTATGTCGAGGGTCTGACGCAGGAGAGGATTTCGGAGATCCTCGGCATCGGCCGCATCAAGGTGCATCGCATCCTCTCCGCCGCGCGTGAGGAGGGCGTCGTCCAGTTCCGCATCCGCGACAGCGTCGTCGAATGCATGGTGCTGGAAGAGGCTCTGAAGCAGCGTTTCGGGCTCAGCCAGGCCGTTGTGGTGCCGTCGGCCGCCGACCGGAGCAACGCGCCGCTGATGATCGGCCATGCCGCGGGCGCCTATCTGGCCGACAACGTGAATGCCGGCGATGTCATCGCGCTCGGCTGGGGGCGGACGCTGAAATTCGCCATCAATGAATTGCCGCGGCGGCCGATCGCCAGGACGACGGTGGTCTCCATGCTGGGCGGCCTGACGCATGCCCAACCGCTCAACCCGACCGAGAGCGCCTGGGAATTCGCCGAAAAGATCGGCGCCGAGTGCTTCCTGCTGCCGGTGCCCGTCTATGCCGACCGGCCGGAGCAGCGCGACGCCTTCATGAGCCAGCGCAGCGTTCAGGACGTCGTCTTCCGTGCGCGCCGGGCAAACATCGCCGTGCTCAGCGTCGGATCGTTTTCCAACGACAGCCCGATCGCCAATTACGGCTTCATCAAGCCCAGCGAACTCGAGGAGCTGCAGGCGGCTGGCGCGGTTGGCGATATTTTATGTCATTTCATCGACGCCGAGGGCCGCCTCGTCGATCATGAGGTCAATCGCCGGGTCTGCGCCTATCCGCTGCAGGACCTGGCGGACATCCCGGCCATCATCCTGGTTTCGGGAGGGCAGGAAAAGATAGCCATCATGCGGGCGGCGCTCGCCAACACCAAGGTTTCGGTTCTGATCACCGACGAGGATGCGGCCAAGGGCCTGCTCAACCGCTAGATATCGCTGCGCTGTGGATTTAACGACTGTGTTGAAACGAGATTGAGCCCGATCTCAAATACAGCGGCGCAGAATTCTGCTCTGTAGCGATCCTTCCCACCCCCCCTCTGTCCTGCCGGACATCTCCCCCGCAAGGAGGGAGATTGCGCGCTCAGTCGCTTTTGCCAATCTCCAGCGTTGCAGGAGCGGGCGGAGCGTCGAAGCTGCCGATCTCCCCACTTGCGGGGGAGATGGCCGGCAGGCCAGAGGGGGGTGCTGTCCCGCCGACATCTCAAAGGCTGAGTCCGAAAGGTCTCCGACCTGTCAAAATCTCTAAACTTGTCCAACTTCACCAAGCCGCACGTGGATATCGCGCGTCGCCTGATAGAGGTCGCGGTAGATCGCCTTGCGCGCGCGGTAGCCGGAGATCAGGCCGTCGACGGGATCGACATGCCTGGTGGGGGGCGTGGCCATAGCTTCGGCCGCAATCTCGGGCGAGGCAAACCATCCTATCGCCGAAGCCGCCAGCATGGCGGCGCCGAGTGCTGCGGCTTCGTTGACCGATGAGACGGAGAGCGGCCGCTCGAGCACGCTTGCCATGATCCGCATCAGCAGAGCCGAATTGGTGCCGCCGCCGGCCGCGATCATCGCAGCCGGTTTGCCGCCGGCTTGAGTTTCCATTGCCTCGCTGGCGATGGCCTGCTCGAAGGCGATGCCTTCCAAAACCGCCCGAAAAAGGTGCTTCGGCTCATGATCCAAGGACAGGCCGACAATGGCGCCGCGCGCCGCGCCGTCCCAATATGGACTCATGACGCCAGCCCAGTACGGCATGACAAGCAGTCCCTCGCTGCCGGCGGCAACGTCCACCGCCGCTTTTTCAAGTGCGGCGGCAGACGGCGAACCGGTCGTGCGAACGATCCAGTCGACCAGCTGCATGCCCGAGCGCAACACGGTCTCCAGCATGAATCCCGAGCCGGTCGGCGAGACCAGCGTTCGAAACGCGTCCGATGTCGTGATCCCATGGGAATAGCAGCCGCTGACGACGCCCGAGCCGAGCGAAAGATAGCTTTTGCCTTCGTCGTAGACCCCCATGCCGAGGCCCATCGCCTGGCCGTCGCCGGCGCCGGCGACGACAGGCGTGCCGGCTTTCAGGCCGGTCAGTCGGGCCACGCTTTCAATAAGGCCACCGCAGATCGTGCCGGGCGTGACCAGCTCCGGCAACTGGTCCGGCCGCAGCCCGGCGGCCGCAACGAGCTCAGGGTGCCAGGTGCCATTCTTGACATCGAGCAGCCCGAGCGGATCCGCACTTGCCGTGCTGGTGACCAGATGTCCGGTCAGCCGGTGGACGAAGAAGCCATGCACGTCGACGATTGCGGCTGCGTCGTCGAGCGCTTGCGGCTGGTGTTCGGCAAGCCAGCGAACAGCATAGAGCGCGGGCGTCGGGTCCGGTGGCTTGCCGCTCCAGTCGCGGATCGCCTCGCGGCCGAGTTCGGACGACAGCCTTATAACTTGCGGGCGAGCACGCTCATCCAGCCACAAGATCGCCGGAATGAGCGGCTTGCCGGCATGATCGATCAGCGTGAAAGTCTCGCGCTGGTGAGCGATGGAGATCGCCGCCACGCGCGAAGCGCCCACCGCCTCAGCGACCCGCTTCAATGCACCGAGCAGTGCGGTCCACCAATGTTCGGCATCCTGCTCGAAATGGCCGGGCTTGGGATTTGAAAGCGGATAGGCTTCGCGCGCATGGAACAGCTCCTTGCCGTCGCGCGTGAAAGCGATCGCCTTCACGGCCGTCGTCGAGGCGTCGATCCCGATTACGACATCGTCCATCAGGCGGTTATCCGGTGGAGTCAGGCTTCGTTTGTAACGAACCGCCCGTCCGATTGGTCGAGACGACGGCGGATCTGGGTTATCACCATCGAATCGTCGGGTACACAATTTTCATAGGTGAGGAAGTCGCCGGTCTTGACCGGCTTGACCACCTTGGCGCGCTCGGCGAGGCCGAGCGGCAGGGCGCCGCGGGCGCGCGCGTCCTCCCAGGTCATGGCGAAGCCGCGATAGTCGTTCTCGCCGATCATGCCGAGCGATTGGCCGAGGCCAAGATCGCTCTTGGCAACCGCCACCGCCTCGGCCACCGGATGGTCGAGCGGCTCCATGTCGGCGCGCTTGTAGACCACGGCGCGCGCCGCCGACAGCGGCACTTCGAGGCTGGTCAGGTGATAGGGACGGAAGATCGTGAAATAGGGGCCCTTGCCGACCTTGAGGTCGACCATGCGCTCCAGCACCCGCGGATGCCGGGTCTCGATGATGCAGAACACGCCTGGCGCCACGCCCTTGCCGATCGAATAGTCGACCACGCCCTTGCGATGCAACACGCCGCCATCCTCGCGCGGGCAAAGCACGCTGGCGAGTTCCTCAAGCGTTGCTGTCGGGCCATGCATCCCCGGCACGTCGGGCACCAGGCCGGTGGCATTGGCGATCGCCACCATCTCGATCGCCGTTTTCGAGCCGTCGACGAACTCGACCAGCATGCGCGCATTCATGTTGCGCTCGGCCGCCTCCTTCTCGTAGTCGGCCGGCATGGCATCGATCTTCAGCGGATTGTTCTTGCCCTTGCCGGCGGCGATGATGTTGAAGCCGAGGCTTTTGGCAAAGCCGATGATCTCCAGCGTGCAGGCGGGCTCGTCGCCGGCCGCGCCCGTATAGACGACGCCGGCCTTGCGCGCTTCCTCTTTCAGGAAGCGGCCGATGGTGATGTCGGCCTCGACATTCAGCATGACGATGTGCTTGCCGTTCTTCATCACTTCGAGCGCGAACAGCGTGCCGATGTTGGGATTGCCTGTCGCGTCGATGATGACGTCGATGCGGCCGGCGGATGCCAGCGCATGCAGGTCTTCGGTCACCGCGATCTTGCCGGCCTCGATGGCACGGTCGATCGCCGCCGCATTGCCGGCTTGCACGATGTCGGAGCGGTCGTGGCCGGCGAGAAGTGCTGCGTCGATCGCCGCCTGCGGCCTGACCTCGGAAATGGCGCCGATCCGCATGCCCGGCATCAGCGCAACCTGGACGACGATATCGGTGCCCATCTGCCCGGCGCCGGCAAGCCCGATAGTGATCGGTCCCTGCTTTTCAGCGCGTTGCAAAAGTTCCGCTGCAAATTGCGGATGGGCCATATCGCTTCCTCCAGTTCCTGACGCGTCGCAGCGTCGAGATCATCGTTCTGAACATTCCTATTTCCAAATGAAAAATATTTCAACATGCAATTCGGCAGCCTCCTTCCCAAAATTGTGTGATTTCGATTTTGAGACGCGGCATGCGGCTTGACTGCGCAGCCAGATGGTGCCTGTCACCCAAAAGGTGCGCAGCGGTTGTGGGATAACGGCATGCATAAAAACAAAGGCTTAAAGCGCGTCAATTGCATCCGTTTCAACGCGACGCGCTTTAGGGAGCGGAGAAGGGCGGTGATCTTTAGGATGCAGACGGCGATGACCGAGACGGCATGCTCGGCGCATGCCAGTATCTTAGCTGCCAACCTCGAAGAAAGGCGCGCCGAGCAGGTCGGGAACGACATCGATGCCGAGACCCGGCCCCTCCGGAATGCCCATGCGGCTGCCCGTGACCGGCGGCATGTTCGATGCGGTGCGCACCGTCACCCATTCGTGGAAGGCGATGGCGTGCAGCCGGCGCTCCTCCGGCGTCGACAGCGACAGATGCGCCATCGCTGATGTGTCGATCTCGGCGCCGCCGGTGTCCTCGACGGTGATCATGAAGCCCAGGTCGACCGCAAGATCACGGATCTGGCGCGTCTTGGTGACGCCGCCCAGCCGCGAGATTTTCAGCGTCAGCCCGTCGGCCGCGCCCTTGCGGTGGATGTCGAGCATGTCGTCCAACGAGGCGACGGATTCGTCCAGCACCATCGGCTTGTCGAGCGAGCGGCGCACAGACATGCATTCGTCGATCGTGGTGCAGGGCTGCTCGAACGTGTAGTCGATGGCCCGCGTCGCGTCAGCGAACTGGCGCGCCTGATAGGGCGTCCAGCCGGCATTGGCGTCGCAGAAGATCACCGTGCCTTTCGGCACCGAAGCGGCGACCGCGGTGACGCGCTCGATGTCGTCATGTACGTTGCCGCCGACCTTGACCTGCAGCCGGTGAAACCCGTCCTTGACGATGCGCTCGGCAAGTGCGGCCATGGCGTCGACCGTGCCATGGGTGATGACCTTGTAGAGTTCCGCCGTCTCGCTCTCGCGTCCACCGAGCAGCGTGACCAGCGGCACGTCGGCGGCGCGCGCCGCGAGATCTGAGCACGCCATGTCGAGCGCCGACTTGATGTAGGGATGGCCCTTGAACACCGTGTCCATCAGCCGGCCGATTCTGGCCAAGGCCCGGGGATCGTGGCCGACCAGATGCGGCGCGATTTCTATGATGCCGGCGCGCGTGCCGGCTGCGAAGGCCGGCGAGTAGAAATTGCCGAGCGGCGCCATCTCGCCCCAGCCGGTCAGCCCGCTATCGGAGGTGATGGCGACGATCACCGCGTCGAACGCATCGGCGACACGCCCCTTGGACATGCGATAGGGCCCGTCCACGAAGGGTTGCACGACATGGTAGGCTTTGATGGTTTTGATCTGCACGTGCTTATCCGTTGTTCGCGATGTTCAGATTTGCTGCCGGTTGGCAACGGTCGCCTTGGCGCCTTTTGAAGCTCGCTGTTCGAGGCTGCGCGCATAGGCAAGCAGTTCCTCGAAATCGAGGTCGATATGCTCGCGGGCATGGCGCTGGGCGGCGCGCATGTCGGAGCCCTTCAGCAGCCGCACATAGGTCTCGTGGATGTCTTCGGCAGGCACCGGCTCTTTGCGCGCCCGCTGGTGGAGGGCAAAATACATCTGCAGCCGGCTGGCCAGGCGCTGCCAAGTCTCCAGCAACACCGAATTGTCGGCCCATTCATGGATCAGGCCGTGCAATTGCAGCGCCGTTTCGATCTGGCGGGTGGTGTCGAGGTTGCGCGTCGCCTGCTTCACCGCCTCGTGGCGCCTGTCAAGCTCGTCGAAGAAGCGCTGGTCGCGAAGCCGCCAGGTCAGTTCGATAGCGAACTCATCCAGCACCTTGTTAAGCGAATAGGCATCGTCGATGTCCTTGGCGGTCACGTCGATGACGAAGGTTCCGGCGTAGGGAATGCTGGTCAGGATGCCTTCCTGCACCAGTTCGCGCATCGCTTCGCGTAGTGGCGCGCGGCTCACCCGCATCTGTTCGGCAATCCTGAGCTCGTTGAGTTTTTGCCCCGGTTCCAGCTGGCCGGTCAGGATCGCGCGCCGAAGCAGCGCCACGATCTCGGCGCGCCTTGTCGTATCCGCGATCGGAGCAAAATCCAGCTTCCCCATTCGGCCACTCCATAAGGAACCGAAATCAAGCAGATTGTCGACAATCTAACAAGTAGTTATTTCTGGATTCCGGGCGGAATGTCGGCGACTTCGTTCTCACGCAGCCCGGCCGTAAAAGCCGACTCGTTCCTCGTCGCTGAACATCACGCCTGATTTCTCATAGTAGGAGAACACCGCGATCATGCGCTCGCGTTCGCCTTCGACTGTGGTGACGCGATGCGCGGTGTTCTTGCCACGGAAGACGTTCAGCGTGCCCGGCTTCATGCGCAGTATCTTTGCCTCGGGGTCGCGCCCTTCGAGCAGCCTGGCGACGCCGTCGTAATTGGGATTGTCGTCCGATCGGAGATCGGTGCGGTATTCGAGATCGCCGCCGCGCTGCGCTGCCTGCAACAACAGGGTCGTGGTGAATTCCGAGCGGTCGAAATGCCAGTTCAGCGCCTCGCCGGCGCGGTAGGCCATCACATTGGTGCGCGCCAGCGGGTCCTGCATGACATGCAGCCGCGGCTTTCTCATCGCCGCCGCCAGGAAGCGCAGCAGCGGCTCGTATTCGTAGATGGCGAGCACGAGGCTATCGGGAATCTGGTCGGCGCAGACCGTATGGCTGATGGTCTCGACCTTACGCAGTGCGGGATGGTCGGGAGCGAGTTCCGGGAGATCGGGCTTGAAGTAGATGTTGTGCATGCGCCTGTGCACGTGCGACCGCGTCGCCATGACGGGCTGGATTTCCTGCACCGCCCGTTCGGCCACGCCAGGCCGCAAAAAACCCTCGAGATTGAACATGCCGTCGGCTTCCAGCGCCGCAGCCGAGGTCTCCACGAGGCGCTTCCACTCAGCGCTGCCCTCACGGTCGAGCGGGTACCGCTCCAGATCGAGAATGTCTTTCATCGTCTCATGCTCCAAGGTTCGAGCGTAGAAGACGGCAAAAAAATCTTTCTCTCAACGGCGAAAATTATTAGTCTTCCGCAGGAAAAACTTACGGAAGGTTCATGGAACGGCTCCCCCCGCTGAACGCGATCAAAGCCTTCGAGGTCGCCGCGCGGACTGGTAATTTTACTTTGGCCGCCACCGAACTCGGCGTTTCCTCGGCGGCGGTCAGCCAGCAGATCCGCAATCTCGAGACCTGGTTCGGCAAGCAGCTGTTCGTGCGCAGCGGCAACCGCGTCGCGCTGACCGACGCCGGCCACGCAATCTATCCGCAGACCGCACGCGCCTTGGGCGACATCGCGGCGATCGGTCGGCGCATGCTGGAGGGCGGGCTGAGGACGCGTCTCGTCGTCAGCGAGCCGTTTTCGCTGGCCGAATTGTGGCTGGCGCCAAGGCTGGCCGTTCTTCTCGATGCCTTCCCGCAAATGGCGATCGACGTCCGCGTCGAAGACGATCCCGTCGACCTGATGCGCCAGAACATCGATCTTCGCATCAGCTATGGCGACTATCACTATCCCGGTTTGCGGATGGTCCGCCTCATCCATGACGACGTCCTGCCGGTCTGCGCGCCGGACTTCTGGCAAAGATACGGCAACGATGCATCCAGCCTTGCGGATGTGCACGAGAGCTTGTTCATCCACACCAACTGGGGTCCGAACTATGCCTCGCATCCGACATGGGCGGATTGGTTTTCGGCGTCAGGCGGCAGCCGCGCGCCTGATCCCTCACATGGACGCCGTGTCGGTCTGTCCAGCTTGGCGATCGTCTCGGCAAGGCTGGGTCTCGGAATTGCGCTTGGCCAGCGGGCCATGGCCCATGGGGACTTGGAAGCCGGGCGCCTAATCGCGCCCTCGTCGGTATCTCTGCGCCTCGGTCATCCCTATTGCGCCTTCATGCCTGCGTCAAAGGCTGAGCGCGCCGATGTTGCCGGGCTCGTCGCGCTGCTTGGAGCAATTCCAGGAAAAGTGCATAGCGGTTTTCCGTCCGGAATTGCGGAAAAACAAACATAGCAAAACGGCGCCCTTGGCGTGGGAGCCGAGGGCGCCGCTGGACCGGACCTGACGGGGGGGTATCAGGTGGCCGGTTTCTGTGGCAGCGGCGAGACCGGCATTCCCGGCCCGATCTTCTGCAGATTGCCTGTTATTACCTGGTCGCCTTCCGACACGCCGCTCGAGATGGCCACCAGATCGCCATTGGTCGGCCCGAGCGAAACGATGCGCTGGTCGACAGTGTTGTCCTTGCCGACGACGTAGAGGTATTTGCCGAGCTGGCTCGATCCCAGAGCCGTCTGCGGCACCATCAGTGCGTCGGGCTGCTGCTTGATGTGCAGCCTGACGCGAACATATTGGCCCGGCAGCAGCGTGAACTTGGCGTTGCCGATCGTCGCCCGTGCGGTGATGGTGCCGGTCGAACGATCGATCGTGTTGTCGATGAAGGTGAGCTGACCTCTCTGGCGCGGTTCCGTATCGCCGGGAAGCAGGACGTCGACATCGATGGGTCCCGCCGCGCGCGCTTCCTCGATCTGCGCCAGATCCGTTTCACTCGGATTGAAAGTGACATAGATCGGGTCGAGCTGCACCAGTGTGTTGAGCACCGTGCCGGCAACACTAACCAGAGTTCCGATAGAGGCCTGGTTACGGCCGACGCGCCCGGCGAACGGCGCCTTGATTTCCGAATAACTCAGATTGAGCTCGGCGGTCCGCACAGCCGCTTGGTTCACGGCGAGCGAGGCCTGGGCCTCGCGCAAGCTGCTGGTGCGCTGGTCGAACGCATCCTTGGCGATGTATCCGCTCTTGGCGAGCTCGGTGCCGCGGCCAAGGTTGGAACGGGCATAGTCAAGCGTTGCTTCGTCGCGCTGGACCTGCGCCTTCGCCTGGTCGAGGGCAGCGTGGAAATCCTCTGGAGCGATCTTGTAGAGAAGGTCGCCCTTCTTGACATCGCTGCCGTCGGGCGCAACCTGCTCCTGCAGATAACCCGGTACGCGCGCTTGCAGCGTGATGCTGCGGATCGGCTCGGTGCGGGCCGCATAGTCGAGATAGATCGGGATCGTTTTCTTGACGACGCTCACCACCGGCACCGGCATGACAAATGCTGCGGGCTCGGGCGCCGCGGGTTCGGGCGTTGCTGCACCTGCCGTGCCGGCGTTGAGGCCGAAATTGCCCATGTCGAGCAAGTGAACGCTCGCCATCGAGATCGCCCCCAGGGCGACGGCCGCTCCCAACGCAATTTTCCATTTACGCATGATCAATTCTCCAATCCTATTCGGCCGCTTCGGCCAATCGCTCGAAAGCGGGTTCCGCAGTGGGTTCAGTCGGCTCGGCAACGGGTTCGCTCTTGCTGCCGCGCTCGCGCAGTTGCTCGATCACCGCATAGAAGACCGGCACGAACACCAGCGACAGGATTGTCGCCGCGACCATGCCGCCAAAGACGGTGGTGCCGATCGACTGGCGGCTCGCTGCACCGGCACCTGTGGAGAACATCAGCGGCAGCACACCGAGGATGAACGCGAAGGCGGTCATCAGGATGGGCCGCAGCCGCAAACGCGCCGCTTCCATTGCCGCGTCGACGATGCTGAGACCTTCCTCGCGCCGGCGCCGGGCAAACTCCACGATCAGAATGGCGTTCTTTGCCGCCAGCCCGATCAGCATGACGAAGCCGATCTGCGAATAGACGTCGATCTGCATGCCGCGCATCAACAAGGCGACGAAGGCACCAAACAGGGCAAGCGGCACCGCGAGCAGAACCATGAAGGGCATGGCCCAGCTCTCATATTGGGCGGCGAGGATCAGGAAGACGAAAACCATGGCGAGACCGAAGACGATCGAGGCGATCGATCCAGCCTTGAGCTCCTGATAGGTGATGCCCGTCCATTCGTAGCCAAAATCCTTCGGCAGTGCCGTGGCAGCGGCACGTTCCATCGCCGCGACCGCCTGGCCTGAGGAGTAGCCGGGTGCAGCACCGCCGTTGATCAGAGCCGATGCATTGTTGTTGTAATGCGGGACGGTTTCCGGGCCGACGATAGGCACCAGCTTGCCGAGCGTGCTCAACGGCACCATGCCGCCGGAGGCGTTGCGCACATAGAGCCGCGAAATGTCGGCAGCACCCGCACGCGCATCCTTGTCGGCCTGGATCGTCACCCGGAAGGTGCGGCCGAACAGGTTGAAGTCGTTCACATAGAGCGAGCCGAGATAGATCTGCAGCGTGTTGAACACGTCAGGCAGGCTCAAGCCGAGCAGCTTCGCCTTGTTGCGGTCGAGGTCGTAGTTGAACTGCGGCGTCGACGTCGAGAACGACGAGAACAATTGCTGCGGGTTGAGCTCGGGTTGCTTGCGCGCCTCGGCGAGCACGGCTTGCGTCGCATCGTTGAGCGCAGCGCTGCCGCGACCGGTCAGATCCTCCACCTGGAATTCGAAGCCGCCGGTCGTGCCGATACCCGGGATCGAAGGCGGATCGAAGCTCAGCGCGAAGGCTTCCGGAAGTTCCATGAGTTTCGAGCGCACGTCGGCGACGAGCTTCGAGGCGCTCTGGTCAGGGCCGCGTTCGTCCCATGGCTTCAGGATCGCGAATTCCACCGCCGAGTTCGACTGGGCCGCGTTGGTGAGGAAGTTCAAGCCGCTGATCGAGCCGACGATATCGACGCCGGGGGTGTTCTGCAGGATGGCGCGTGCCTTGCGGGCTACGGCGTCGGTGCGCTCCAGCGATGCCCCATCCGGCAACTGGATGACGACGAAGAAATAACCCTGGTCCTCGACCGGGAGGAAGGTCGAGGGCAGTCGCTGCCAGACGAAATAGGTGGCGACAAGCCCGGCCGCGAACAGCCCGAGCATGATCCAGCGCAGGCGGATGAGGAAGCGCACACCATGGGCGTAGGCATTTGACAGCCGTTCGAAGCCCGTGTTGAACCAGCGGAACAGCACGAACTGCGTTGCCGGGCGGTGGCGCAGGAAGGCGGCGCTGAGCGCCGGGGTGAGCGTCAGCGAGACGAAGGCGGAGATGCCGAAGGAGATCGCCACCGTCAGTGCAAACTGATTGTAGAGCCGGCCGGAAACGCCGGGTATGAAGGCGACCGGCACGAACACGGCCATCAGCACGGCGGTCGTGGCGATGATCGGGCCGGTGACCTCGGCCATCGCCGCGCGCGTGGCAGCCAGCGGTTTGAGGCCGGCCTCCAGCTGGCGCTCGACGTTCTCGACGACGACGATCGCGTCGTCGACGACGAGGCCGATCGCCAGCACCATGCCGAGCAGGCTGAGCATGTTCAGCGAGAAGCCGAACATGTACATGACGACGAGTGTGGCGACCAGCGACACCGGAATCGCAATCGTCGGGATGATCGTGGTGCGCCAGCTCTGCAGGAAGATGAACACCACCGCGACAACCAGGACAAGCGCCTCGCCGAGCGTCACCAGCACGTCGTGCATCGACGCCGAGACGAAGCGCGTCGTGTCGTAGTGCATGGCGTAGCTGACGCCCTTCGGGAAACGGCCCGACAGTTCCTGCATCTTGTCCTTGACGCGCTGCTGCAGATCGAGCGCGTTCGAGCCCGGCATCTGGTAGACCGCGAGCACCACGGTCGGGTCTTCGCCGAAGAACGCCGACGACGAATATTGCAGGGCGCCGAGTTCGATGCGCGCAACGTCGCGCAACCGCACCAGCGAACCGTTCGCGGCATCGGCGCGCACGACGATATCGCCGAATTCCTTGGGGTCGCTCAGTCGGCCGACCGCGTTGACCTGCATTTCGAAAGCAGTGCCGGCCGGCGCCGGCGACTGCCCGATCTTGCCGGCCGCGACCTGGACATTCTGCTCGGCGATGGCGTTCTGGACATCGACGGCGGTGATGCCGAGATTGGCGAGCTTGTCTGGATCGAGCCATACGCGCATCGAATACCGCCGCTCGCCGAAGATCTGCACGTCGCCGACGCCTGGCAGACGCTTCAGCGGGTCGACCACTTGCAGGTAGGCGAGGTTGCTGAGCGCGACCGGATCGACGGAGCCGTCGGGCGAGGTGAGGTTGACGATCAGGACGAAATTCGGGTTCTGCTTCTTGATCGTCACGCCGCCCTGGTTGACGATGGCCGGCAGCGAGGACGCCGCCTGCGAGACGCGGTTCTGGACGTCGACGGCCGCGGTGCTCAGGGAGTAGCCGACCTCGAAGGTGATGGTGATCGTCGACGAGCCGTCATTGGAGCTCGCCGACGACATATAGGTCATCCCCTGAACGCCGTTGATCTGCTGTTCGAGCGGCGTCGTGACGGTGTCGGCCACGACCTGCGCACTGGCGCCCGGGTAATTGGCGCTGACCACGACCTGAGGCGGCGTGATGTCTGGAAACTGCGAGACAGGCAGCAGGAAATAACAGATCGCCCCGGCGAGCACCATGATGATGGCGATCGACGATGCGAAGATCGGTCGGTGGATGAAGAAGTTTACCATGACACGTACGCCTCGCCCGATGCTCTCGCCTGGCCAAAGGCCTTGGCCACTCTGGACAGCCGCTGGATGCGCCTTTGACCCGAATCTTCGAGAAAACGATGCGGCGCCTTGCGGCCGTGCCCTTGCGCATCCGCAAGCGTACGCAGCATCGTCTCGAAAGAGCGCGGGTCGACGCGGTCGGCCTTCATCAGCATCCGGATCATCGGATCCTTAACAACTTCGTCGATCGTCAAATCTTTGCGCTGCGACATCGTAGCGGCTCCTGGCTTGCGATCCGCGGCGTTTGCCGCAGACCGGGTGGTCTTCTTGTTCGCGGCCAAAAATCGCCTAGGGCGCAGTTTCATGCCTGGGCCGATTCGGCGGAGGCTATTCACAGGCGCCTGCGAGATTTGACACGAGGCAATTGGGGTGTTACCAGTAAGTAACATCTAGAAGTTACAGACCGGTAACACCCTAGTCAAGAGGTGGGCCGAGGGATTTTTCGGAAACCCCGGAAACCAAGGAGGTTTTGATGGAAGACGGCACTGCGGAACGCGTCCGCCCCCGGGATCGCATCCTGGAGACGGCACGGGATATGTTCCACAAGCATGGCATCAAGGGCGTCGGCGTCGACGCGATCACTGAGGCCGCCGGTACCAATAAGATGACGCTCTACCGTCATTTCGAGTCCAAGGACGACCTGGTCATCGAATGCCTGCGGGCGACCGCCTGCAGCGCCAACGCGATGTGGCAGAAATTCGAGGCCGAGCATCCGGGCGACAAGCTTGCGCAGCTGCACGCCTGGGTCCGGATGGCTGCCGATTGCCTGTTGATGGACGGTCGCGGTTGCGACATGGCGAACGCCGCCATCGAGTTGAGCGAGACCGACCATCCGGCCCGTCGGGTGATCAAGGAGCTTAAGCAGGCTCAGCGCGATCGTCTGGTCGGCCTGTGCCGGGATGCCGGCATCGGACAGGCGGAACTTCTCGCCGATACATTGTCGCTGCTGCTTGAAGGCGCCCGCGTCAGCCTGCAAAGCGTCGGAGCCGAGGGCCCTAGCGCGCAATTCGTCCGCATGGCGGAAGGCCTGATCACCTCTTTCAGGGCCAGATAGTCTCGCAGGCGGCGGAACGACCGGTGGCGTGTTCATTGCGAGCCGCGCCGCCGAATGCTCTCTTGTCCGTTCGGATGTACCGTCATCGCGCGTCTCCTTTGCCGGTCTGTCGCCGCACCACCGGCGCGACCTGTTGCTTGGTGAGGCAGGATAGGACCGATGGCGAATTGGTGAGAGTGACAAGTGTGACGGGATTCCGGCGGATCCGCTGATCGCGGCTGCAACATGCCCTATCGCTCGCCGAACAAGCCGCTGGCGATCGCCGCTAAATGGCCATTCGACGCGCGGACCGATAATCTTGTCCGGTGATGGTCATGACCCCAGCCTTTGCCCAACACCCGGAGCCGGAACAAAAAAGCCCGCTGCCGGGAGGAGGTGGCAGCGGGCTTGATTTCGAATACGGCACGGGAGGAGGGTGTGCCGCACTCAGCGTCGGCATCGCATCTGGGAGGAGTAGATGGCCGACACCTGCGAAACTACCGATTGCCCAATGATTCGGCAATAACGAAAGATGCATAGCAGATGTGCAGATTTGCTGTATCAACCAAATCTTAACTATGGGGCAGATTGAACGTCGCCCTTTGCGCGGCGTCACTGCACCGGGACGTTTTCCTTGAAGATCAGGCGCGGTTCGATGAACTTCCGCGTCAAATAGGGTGCCGAGGAAGCGATCGAGCCGAGCAGGCGAATGACCGACTGCTCGGCGATCAGCCGCGCGTTTTGGTCGATGACGACATCAAGCAGATCATCGACGAGATAGCCGCGTGTCGCCCTTGTCAGGTCGTGACAGATGAACACCGGCTTCCTTTGCGGCTTGGCTTCCAGCAGCGCTTTCGCCACGCCAGAGCGTCCAGCGCCGACGCAATAGATGCCGAGCAGCTCCGGCTCGTTGTGCAGCGCCTTCATCGTCGCCCTGTAGCTGATATCAGGCTCATCGTTGATCTCGACGGCACTGGTGACGGTCAGATTGGGGAACTCCTCGCTGAGCACGGACCGAAAGCCCATTTCGCGTTCCTCGTGCCCGCGGTAGGAGCGTGAGCCGACGACCATTGCCAGATGGCCCCGGCGCCCGCCCAGGAAACGTCCCATCAACAGCGCCGCGGTGCGGCCGGCCACACGGTTGTCGATGCCGACATAGGCCGATCGCGGTGCGCCCGGCACGTCCGACACCAGCGTGACCAGGCGGATGCCGGCCTCGACGATCTCGCGCAGGATGTTGCGCGTTCTCGGATGATCGATCGCGATGACGCCAACGCCGTTTGCCCTAAGCGAGAGGTTTTCGACGGCTGCCTGCAACGCGCTCGGCGAGATGCCGGCGAGCTTGTGGATCCGGCAGGAGGCGACGAGCGGCAGGCGCGCCGCATAATCCTCGATATGATTTGCCAGATCCATCATGAAGGCGTTGGAGCCGATCGGCAGGAAGAATTCCAGATGCGCCGGCCGCGAGGGCAGTGTGACCTGATCCACGACCGGCAAATAGCCGAGCTGCTTGGCCGCCTCCATCACCCGCTGCCGGTTGGCCGCGCTGGCACCCGGCCGGTTGTTCAGCACCCGGTCGACCGTGGCGGTCGACAACCCGCAGCTTCTGGCGATGTCCGCAACGGTGGCTTTCATGGTCGCAGTCATAGGAGCTGATGTGATCCCGTGCCAGAGATACGGCGAACCCGGCTTCCAACTGGCCCGCTCAGCCCTGCGATTGCTTCCCCTGGACGATGGCGTCGTGGATCTGCTCGTCGGACATGCCGGTGATGATCCGTTCGACTTCCGCGACGTTGGTGTTCTTCGGATCGATATCGTCGGCGACCACCTTGCCGCGCCGCATGACGACGATGCGGTCGACCACCTGGAAGACGTGGTGGATGTTATGGGCGATGAAGATGCAGGAATGGCCTGAATCGCGGGCGCTGCGCACGAAGCTCAGCACGCCTTGCGTCTCGGCGACGCCCAGATTGTTGGTCGGCTCGTCGAGGATGATGAGGTCGCTGTCGAAATGCATGGCGCGCGCGATCGCCACGGCCTGCCGCTCACCGCCGGAGAGCGAGCCGATCGGCGTCGTCGGCGGGATGTTCTTCGAGATGCCGACCTGCTTGAGCAGATCGCGGGCGACCACGTTCATCGCCTCCTGGTCCATGCGGTTGAGGAAACGCGGCGGCTTGATCGGCTCGCGCCCGAGAAACAGATTGCGCGCGATCGACAATTGCGTGACCAGCGCCGAGTCCTGGTAGATCGTCTCGATGCCGTGGGCGATGGCATCGCTGGTGCTGCGGAAGTCCACCTTCTTGCCGCGGATGAAGATGTCGCCGCTGGTCAGCGGAACCGCACCCGACAGCACCTTGATCAGCGTCGATTTGCCGGCACCATTGTCGCCGAGCAGACCGACGATCTCCCTTTCATTGACATGGAAATTGGCGTCGACGAGCGCCTGCACGCGCCCGTAGGACTTGCGGATGTTTTCCATGCGGACAAGCGGTTCAGCCATGGTTCAAGTCCCTGCCTGATGCCGGCGTTCCAGCCATGAATGGAGCGCCATCATGCCGAGGATGATCGCGCCGATGAAGATGTTGTAGGCAAGGCCCGGCACGCCGATCAGCACGATGCCGTTGCGCATGACGCGCAGGATCAGGATGCCGAGCACGGTGCCGATGATGGTGCCGCGTCCGCCGGTCAGCGCCGTGCCGCCGATCACCACCATGGCGATGACTTCGAGCTCGTAGCCGGTGCCGCTGTTGGGATTGGCGGCGGAGGTGCGCAATGAGCTGATGACGCCGGCAAGCGAAGCCATGATCGATGACAGGATGAACAGGCCGATCTTGACGCCGCTGACGTTGACACCACGAGCCTTCGCCGCGTTGGGATTTCCGCCGGCCGCCTGGATCCAGTTGCCGGTCCGGCTCTGCGTCAGCACGTAGCCGAGTGCGATTGCGGCCGCGATGAACCAGAACAGCGACATGTAGATGCGGAACGGTCCAATGAAGAAATCGCCGACCAGCGCCTCGGCGAGCCAGCTGCCTTCGGCGCTCCAGGTGCGTTGCGGAAATCCGTTGGTGACGAACAGGGCGGTGCCGCGCACCACCAGCAGCATGCCGAGCGTCACCAGGAAGGACGGGATCTTGAGCTGCGTCACGAACCAGCCATTGACCAGCCCAATGAAGGCGGCAACCAGCAAGGCCACGACGAAGCCGGCTTCCAGCGAGGTGAGGCCGCTGTTGAACAGGGTCCACATCAAGACGGGCGAGAAACCGAACAGCGATCCGACCGAGAGGTCGAATTCGCCCGATGTCATCAACAGCGTCATCGCCAGCGCGATCAGGCCGAGCTCGACCGTGAAGGCCAGTATGTTGCTGATGTTCTGCGGCGACAGGAAGTCGTGGTTGAACCCCCAGAACACGGCGAGCTCGACGACAAGCAGCACGAAGGGCCCAAATTCCGGCCTGGCGATCGAGCGTTGGATGATGGAACTATTTTCCACGTTGGACCCGCGACATGGTTGGAACTGGCCAAGCCTGGCGCCGCATAAAGCGGTTCGAGGTTCGGCGGAATGATGGGGATGACCGCGGCAGGCACCGCCGCGACCATCCCGATCGCGGTGTTATTTCCCGGACAGGATGTCGTCGTAGACCTGCGCAGTGTCCTTTTCGTAGAGCGCGCCGGTGATCACGTCGAACCCGGGCGGGATGCCGCTGGCGGCCATGTTGGCGAGCGAAAGTGCCACATAGCTGGTCGCCTGCGGATCCTGCCACTGCCCGGCATTCACGTAGCCGGTCAGTACCTCCTGGGTGGTATCGAGCGAGTTGCCCCAGCCGACGACCGGGATTTCGCCCGGCTTGATGCCGGCCTGGTCGAACACCCGCTTGATCGAGCCGGTCACCAGATCGCCGAGGCCGATGATCGCCTTGACCTTGGCCCTGTTGGCGGTGAGGTAGTCGACCATGCGGTTGATCGCTTCGGCCTGATCGAGCGTGGCTTCGGTGATCTCATAGGTGATGCCGAGCGGCTCGAAGACGCTCTTGATGCCTTCTTCTTCCTGGACGCCATAGGTGGCGCCCGGGATTTCGACCGGCATCCAGACGAAATCGCCCTTCTTCACCAGGCCCTTGTCGACCAGATACTGCGCCCAGTTCTTGCCGAAGGTGACGTTGTCGCCGCCGACATAGGCGTTGAAGTCCGCCTTCGGATCGGGCGTGTTGAAGTTGATGATCGGGATGTTTGCCGCCCGTGCTTCCTTGGCGAGCTCGATAAGGCTGCCCGGGTCGGGGCTGGTGGTGGTGATGCCGTCGGCCTTGGCGGCGATGGCCGCGCGAACCGCCTCCTGCTGGGATGCCACGTCGCCATTGTGGAACGAGGTATTGACGGTGTTGCCGGTGTCCGTCGCCCACTGCTTGGCGCCGGCTAGGAAATAGGTCCAGACCGGGTCGGCCGGGCCGCCATGCGAAATCCAGTAGAAGGTCTTGGCCTGCGCCGCCGCCGGAATGGCCAGCGCCACGATCAAGCCGAATACAAATAGTCGTAGCCTTGTCAGCATTTGATTTCCTCCCATTTTGAAAACTGCCTCCCTCCGACGACGATCACGGCAAACCTGATCGTATTCTTGCCAGCGCCGATCTGGATGCATCAGAGCATCCGCTTTTTCGGTCGATGGCAAGCCTCCATTTGCCAGTGGTAGTTGGCGCGCGACAATGCGCCATCACCCGTCCCATCAGATTGCATCAGTTTGGCTGATATTTTCCAGGCAGGCGGATCAGGCCGAGACTTCTCTCCGTCGCAGTCGGGGGCGGAACCTAGATAAGATCGGCCTTGGCGAGATCGCGCATCAGATGGCTGGCGCCATAGGTCCAGTGGGGACAGTCGGGCGACAGCCGCACCCGGTTGACCAGGGCGCCGAATTTCTCCGACGAGATGGTGACGATGTCGCCGACCTTGTGCGTAAAGCCCTTGCCCTTTTCGCCGCGATCCTTCGATGGCACGAACATGGTGCCGAGATAGAGCGCCAACCCGTCCGGGTATTGGTGATGCGGACCCATGGCGGCAGCGACCAGCTCTTCAGGCGAGCGGCTGATCTCGGCCATCGAGCTTGCACCTTCCAGCGAGAAACCGTCCTCGCCCTCGACCTTCAGGCGCACGGTGGCCTGCTTCACATCATCGATGGAAAAGCTATCGTCGAACAGCCGGATGAACGGACCAAGTGCTGCCGAGGCGTTGTTGTCCTTGGCCTTACCGAGCAACAGGGCCGAGCGCCCTTCGACGTCGCGCAGATTGACATCGTTGCCGAGCGTCGCGCCGACGATCCGGCCGCTGCTGGCGGCGATCATGGCGATCTCCGGCTCCGGATTGTTCCAGGTGGAAACCGGATGCAGGCCGACATCGGCACCGAAGCCGACCGAGGCCATCGGCTGGCATTTGGTGAAGATCTCGGCATCGGGGCCGATACCCACTTCCAGATATTGCGACCAGGCGCCGCGCTGGATGAGCTTGGCCTTGATCTCCATCGCCTCCGGCGAGCCTGGCTTGAGCTTCGACAGATCGTGACCGATCAGCCCGGCAATGTCGGCGCGAATGGCGTCGGCTTTTTCCGCCGAGCCGCGCGCCTGCTCCTCGATGACCCGTTCGAGCAGGCTGACGACGAAGGTGACACCCGACGCCTTGACCGCCTGCAGGTCGACCGGGGAAAGAAGGGATGGTTTTTCCGGATCGCGCGCGGCCTGGAAACTGTTGGCGGCGATTGCGTCGAGCGACCCGATCGGTTCGCCCCCGGCAGCGTGGACGTAGCCAGCCGGATCCGGCATCTCGCAGACGTCGCGCACGGTTGGTGCCATGCTCGACGTGATGTCGAAGACAGTGCCGTCGCGAACCGTGACCACCAGCGGATGGGACCTATCGCTTGTCCGGGCGCGGCCGATGAAGAGGCCCTCGTCGGGCAGGAGAGTGGTGTTCGTCATGGCTACGGTCCTCTGCTGTCTTGTTCTGCTGTGACGGTCGTCACTGTCGGACCAATGGTTCATCAAAAGCCTGGCCCGCGGCGGCGGCACTTTCAACAAATTCCCGCCAAAGGTCTATCCCGTTCCTCGCGGTCGAGCCATCCGCTGTATTTCGCATCGCCGGACGTCATCCATTTCAATCCGCTGATGCCGAGATCAAAACGCTCTTTCAAAATCATGAAATCGTCACTAGGATTTTCATTTGACGAAACCCATTTCAGGTGACCTTTGCCCGTGCCGTTTTCCGATCCGATCTGGCAGAAGCCGCCGGCGGCCCCTGCGTTCCAGTCGCTTTTTCCCGGCGGGCAACGTGTCGATGTCGTTATCGTCGGTGGCGGGATCCTCGGTCTGTCGACTGCCTTGCATGCAGCCCGGCTTGGGCTTGCCGTGCAGGTGCTGGAAGCCGGCGAGATCGGCCAGGGCGCATCGGGCCTGAATGGCGGCCAGGTGATCCCCGGCCTTAAATATGATCCGGAATGGCTGCTGGAGCATTTTGGCCCCGACCGCGGCGAGATCCTCGTCAATTTTGCCGCCTCGACGGCGGACGCCGTCTTCGAATTGATCCGCGACGAGAAACTGGCGGTGCCGTTCGTTCGCAACGGCTGGATCCAGGCAGCGCACACCGAGACGGCGCTGAAGGCGGCGGCGAACAGGGACCGCCAGTGGCAGGCCCGCGGCGCCGATGTCCGGCTTCTGAGCCGGACCGAGATCGCCGCGTTGACTGGCGCGCAGGGCTATCTCGGCGGCTGGCTCGACCGCCGCGCCGGCGTTATCGATCCGCTTGCCTACACGTCGGAGCTGGCACGGATCGCCTCGGCCGCAGGCGTGAAGATTGCCGAGCGCCAGAAGGTGATACGCCTCGACAAGAACGCCGGCCTGTGGCGCATCTCGACGGAAGGCGGCGCCGAATTGCAGGCGAAAGCGGTCATTCTGGCGACGAACGCATATACCAGCGATTTGCTCCCCGGTCTCGCCGAGACAATCGTTCCGCTGCACTCCTTCCAGATCGCGACAGCGCCGCTGCCGCCCGATGTGGCAGCCGGGATTCTGCCGGAGGGGCAAGCGGTTTCGGACTCGCGCCGCATCCTCGTTTATTACCGCAAGAGCGCCGACGGGCGGCTGGTGCTTGGCGGGCGCGGCCGGATGGCGCTGCCGACCAGCGAAGGTGACTGGGCGCATCTCGAGCGCGCGCTGCTCCGGCTCTATCCGGCGCTGTCCGGCGTCGCCATCGAAAAGCGCTGGTTTGGCCGGGTGGCGATGACGCCGGATCACCTCCCGCATATCCACGAGCCCGAGCAGGGCCGGCTGGCCGTGGTCGGCTGCCAGGGCCGTGGCGTCGGCCTGATGACCGCGCTTGGCGAGCGCATCGCTGGTTATCTGGCGAGCGGTGATGCCAGGCAATTGCCATTCCCGGTCTCTCCGATCCGGCCGATCCCGTTCCACGCCTTTCGGCAGATCGGCGTTGCCGCGACGATCGCTTGGTATCGTATGCTGGATGCATTCGAGCGCTGATTTCATGCCGGCGCAGGAAACAGCTTGACAGTTTCACGATTATGAAAAAATCTTAGGCGATTTCAAAATTTCGATGGGCAATCCGATGTCGACCATCGTTGCAACGCAGCCGCTGCCGGAATCCCGGTTTTCGCCGGGTTTCCGGTTGGCCATGCTGCTGCCGGGCGGACTGGTCACCTTCTTCCTGATCCTGTTTGCCCTCGGCCTCGTGCTTTTCCTCGCCTTTCGCGGCAATGACGGTTCGCTGCTGGGCGCCGGTTTCACTTTTGCGAATTTCACCACGGTGGCGTCCGACCCGCTGTACTGGACGGTGACGCTGCGCTCGCTGGCTATCGCCGGTCTGGTGACGCTGGCAACGGTCGTCACCGCCTATCCCGTCGCCTGCTATCTTGCCTTCCACGCCGGCCGGCGGCGCGGCCTGCTGTTGTTTCTGGTGACACTGCCGTTCTGGACCAGCTATCTCCTGCGCGTCTTCGCCTGGAAGATCGTGCTCGCCTACAATGGCGTGCTGAACTCGGCGCTCATCGAAAGCGGTATCTGGTCCGAGCCGACATTGGCGTTTCTCAACACACCGGCCGCCGTCGTCGTCACGCTGGCTCACGCCTACGCGCCATTCGCCATCCTGCCCATCTACGTGGCACTGGATACCATCCCCAAATCGCTGCTCGAAGCCGCCTCCGATCTCGGCGCCAGGCCGTTCACCAGCTTCCGCCGCGTCGTGCTGCCGAACTCGATGCCAGGGGTGCTGGCGGCGGCCCTCGTCGTCTTCGTGCCGACGGTTGGCGACTATGTCACCCCGGCGCTGGTCGGCGGCCCTGCCAGCACCATGATCGGCACGCTGATCCAGGCCCAGTTCGGCAAGGCCAATGACTGGCCGTTTGGCGCAGCACTCGCTGTCGCCGTCATGCTGGTCATCCTCGCCGTGGTGCTGGTCGTGCGTTTCGCCGACCGCAGGTTTGGCAGCCGGACATGAGCGCGGCGCGCATAGACGCAAAGAAAGGTGGGAGTTGGCTCGGCGCCTACGTGCTTGTCTATCTGGTATTCCTCTATTTGCCGGTATCGCTGATCCCGCTTTTCTCCTTCAATGCTTCGATCCAGGCGGCGTTTCCGCTGCAAGGCTTCACGTTTGAATGGTACGCGACGCTGTTCGGCAATTCGGCGCTGTCCGGCGCTCTTGCCAACAGCCTCGTCATCGGCGCGATTGCCGCCACCGGCGCGACGCTTTGCGGCATCACCGTGTCCTATATGGACCTCTACGGCCGCTCGCCGCTTGCCCTCACGATCAGCGCCATCGCGCGGCTGCCGATCCTGATCCCCGGCGTCATCGTCGGTATCTCGCTGCTGATCCTGGTCAATCTCATCGGCTTCGGTCCGTCGCGCATCGCCATCGTCCTCGGCCACATATTGGTGGCGCTGCCGACGACGGTGGTGATCATGAAAAGCCGCTTCGCCGCTATCCCGAATACGATCCGCGAGGCCGCGCTCGATCTCGGCGCTTCCGACTGGACGACATTCAGGCGGGTCATGCTGCCGCTCAGCCTGCCCGCCATTGTGTCGGCGTTCATGCTGGCCTTCCTGACCTCCTTCGACGAGTTCATCGTCGCCTTCTTCCTGGCCGGCACCGAGCCGACGCTGCCGCTTTATATCTGGAGCCAGCTCCGATTCCCGAAGTCGCTGCCGACCGTCATGGCGCTGGGCACTGCCATCCTGGCCGTGTCCTTCGTCATCGCGGCAATTGCCGAAATCCTGCGCCATCGCGGGCTTGCCGCCGCTCAGCGGCCGGTGCCCGCCGACCTGTCCAAACCAGAAGAAACCGAAAGAGGAGAACTGCAATGGCATTCGACCTGAAATCGATAAATCGCAAGACAGTCCAAGCCGGATTGGCCGCCTTCGCGCTGGCGCTTTCGTCGACCGTCGCGTTTGCGGCCGACAAGCTGCAATATTTCACCTGGTCGGGCTACGAACTGCCCGACTTCAACAAGAGCTTCCTCGTCGCACACCCCGATGGCGTAGAAGCCTCGATGTTCGGCGACGACGATGATGCCTTCACCAAGGTCAAGGCCGGTTTCCGCCCTGATGTCGCGCATCCCTGCTACGACAAGGTGGCGCGCTGGAACAAGGAAGGCCTGCTGCAGCCGATCGACACCAAGCGCATCAAGAACTGGGATTCGATTTTCCCGGTCTTCAGGAACCTGCCCGACCTGCAGGCCGGCGACGGCAAGGTCTGGATGGTGCCGTGGGACTGGGGCAACACCTCGATCCTCTACCGCACCGATCTCGTGAAGAACCCGGAACCGAGCTGGAACTTGCTGTGGGACAAGCAATATGCCGGGCGCATGGCGACGATCGACGCCGTCCACGACACGCCCGTGGTGGCGGCCCTTCTCGCCGGCGTCAATCCATTCGACATGACGCCGGAACAGATGCACAAGGTGGCTGAAAAGCTGCGCGAACAGCGCCCGCTGCTCTCGAACTACACCACCGACATGACCTCCGTCGAACAGGCACTGGCCAGCGGCCAGCTGGTCGCCGCCATGACCTGGAATGCGTCAGCCACCTCGCTCAAGAAGCAGGGCGTTCCGGTCGAGTTCATGAAGCCGAAGGAAGGAATGCTGACCTGGTCGTGCGGCTTCGTCATGCTCAAG
This sequence comes from Mesorhizobium mediterraneum, assembly GCF_002284565.1. Lineage (GTDB taxonomy): Bacteria > Pseudomonadota > Alphaproteobacteria > Rhizobiales > Rhizobiaceae > Mesorhizobium > Mesorhizobium mediterraneum. The sequence goes on from NZ_NPKI01000011.1 coordinate 543,130, forward strand.
GATGCCAAGAACGTCGATCTCGCCTATGACTTCATCAACAGTCGGCTGGAGACAGATTCGGGAAAATACCTGATCCAGGCTTATGGCTACGGCAGTTCGACCAGCTCGGCCTTCGCCGCGGTGCCGAAGGAAGAACTGGAGAAACTGCAGCTGCCGTCCGATCCGGAAGTGATGCTGAAGACCACCGTCTTCACCGGGCCGATGAAACAGAATGACGAACTCGCCAAGATGTTTGAGAAGGTCAAGGCAGGCGGCTGAGTCTGGCCTTCCCTTCTCCCCTTGTGGGAGAAGGTGGATTGGCGCGCAGCGCCAAAACGGTTGAGGGGTGTTGGACGGAGTGCCGTCGGTGCCAAGCTGGAACACCCCTCATCCGACCGAGCTTCGCTCGGCCACCTTCTCCCACAGGGGGAGAAGGGAAAGCCGCCGTGCCGAAAACGAGGTCGGGAAACAGATGGACATACGAAACGAAACCGCTGAAAAGCCGAAGGACGACGCCGATGTGCGGGTCGGCCGGCGCGTGCGGGCGCTCAGGCTGGGACGCAATCTTTCGCTGGCCGAGCTTGCCGCCAAGGCCGGCGTTTCGATCGGTGCGCTCAGCCAGATCGAGCGCGGCCTGTCCTCGCTTCGCGTCAAGGTGATCTGGCCGCTTGCCGCCGCGCTCGACATCGAGCCGTCGGCGCTGATCGCCGACGGCAACGATGCCGGCAACGACCTCTATTGCGTGCGCGCAAACAGCCGTCGGCAAATCCCGGTGAAATCGGAAGGCATTGCCAAGGCGCTGCTGTCGCCGCCGGCCGCCACGCTCACCGGCATGCTGGTGACGGTGGAAGCCGGCGGCGGCACCGCCGAGGCCTATGCGCACGCCGGCCACGAATTCGGGTTCGTCATGTCGGGCGAGGTCGAGCTTGTGGTCGATTCCACCACCTATGGGCTGAAGGCCGGCGACAGCTTCGCCTTCAAGAGCACCTTGCTGCATGCCTTCCGCAATCCGGGCGTCGAGCGCTGCCAGATTCTCTGGGTCAACACGACCAAGCCGTCCGAGGTTCGCGATGGCGCCTGATCCTCTCGTCCGGCTGGATGCGGTGTCGAAGATGTTCCCCGGCGGCATCGTCGGTCTCGACACCATCGATCTCGACATTGCCCGCGGCGAGTTCCTGACGTTGCTCGGACCCTCCGGCTGCGGCAAGACCACCAGCCTGCGGGTGATCGCTGGTTTCGAAAGCCCGTCAAGCGGGCGGGTGCTGCTCGAAGGCCGTGACATCACGGCACTCAGGCCGTTTGACCGGCCGGTCAACACCGTGTTCCAGGACTATGCGCTGTTTCCGCACATGGACGTCGCCGAAAATGTCGGCTTCGGCCTGTCGCTGCGCAAGCTTTCCGGGGCAGAACAGGCAAAGCGCGTCGGCGAAGCGCTCGACATGGTTGGCCTTGCCGAAAAGCTCGGCGCCCGCGTGTCCGAATTGTCGGGCGGCCAGCGCCAGCGCGTCGCGCTTGCCCGTGCCATCGTCTGCGAACCGCGTGTGCTGTTGCTCGACGAGCCGCTATCGGCGCTCGACGCGCATCTGCGCGAACAGATGCAGGTCGAGCTGAAGCGGCTGCAGTCGCGGCTTGGCACCACTTTCGTCATGGTCACCCACGACCAGACCGAGGCGCTGTCGATCTCCGACCGCATCGTCGTCATGAACAAGGGCCGTATCGAGCAGATCGCACCGCCGGCAGCGCTCTACGACCGGCCCGCCACCAAATTCGTCGCCAGTTTCATCGGCACGATGAACCTGCTGCAGTCGCGTTTTGTCGGCCGTGACGGCGATCGGTTGCATTTCAACGCCGGCGCCTTGCCGCTGGAAGCCACGTCGGAAACCGGCGAAGCACCGGGTGAAGGCGCGGTGCGAACCATCGGCGTGCGTCCGGAGGATCTTTTGGCAGCAACCGAAGCGGCGACCGGCACCGCGCCGGCGCGGGTGAGCAGCATCGTCTTTCACGGCCGCACCTTGCGCCTGCACGCCGAATTGGGGCAGGGGATACCGGTGGTGATCGACGCGCCACGCCGGGCGGAAGGTTTTCAATTCAGCGTCGGCGACGTGGCGCATATCAGCCTGCGCCGTGGCGCTAACTGCCCTATGCTACCCAGCTAATCTGTTCCCTATCTTTTCCAGAAAACCGGAGCATTGCCTGATGAGCAATCATCTGAACTTCTTTATCGACGGAAAATGGGTCGCGCCCGTGGTGCCGGCAACGCTGGATGTGATCGACCCGTCCACTGAAGAGGCCTACACGAAAATCTCCGTCGGCTCGAAGGCCGATGTGGATCGCGCCGTGGCTGCGGCCAAGGCGGCCTTTCCGGCCTTTTCCCAAACCAGCAAGGCCGAGCGTCTGAAGCTGCTGAAGCGCATCCTCGAGGTCTACAACGAGCGCTACGAGGATATCGCGCAAGCTGTCTCCCAGGAGATGGGCGCGCCGATCACCTGGGCGCGCGAGGCGCAGGCCTGGGCAGGCAGGGCGCATATGGAATCCACCATCAAAGCGCTGGAGGATTACGAATTCAGCGAAAAACGCGGCGGCACCATGGTGGTCAAGGAACCGATCGGCGTCTGTGCGCTGATCACGCCGTGGAACTGGCCGCTCAACCAGATCGTCTGCAAGGTGGCGCCGGCGATCGCCGCCGGCTGCACGGTCGTGCTGAAGCCTTCCGAGATCGCGCCGATCAGCGGCATCATCTTTTCGGAAGTGATGGAAGCGGCAGGCACGCCGAAGGGGGTCTACAACATGGTCAACGGCACCGGTCCCGACGTCGGGCAGGTCATGGCCGGCCATCCCGATGTCGACATGGTTTCCTTCACCGGTTCGACCCGGGCCGGCATTATCGTCGCCAAGACGGCGGCCGAGACGGTCAAGCGCGTCGCCCAGGAGCTCGGCGGCAAGTCGGCCAACATCGTGCTTCCCGACGCCGACTTCGAGGCGGCCGTGCGCAAGGGCGTCAACGCCTGTTTCGGCAACAGCGGCCAGTCCTGCGACGCGCCGACGCGCATGCTGGTGCCGGCAGCCCGCCACGACGAGGCGCTGACGATCGCCAAGAAGGCGGCCGAAGCGCACAAGGTCGGCGATCCGCGCTCAGAAGAGACCAAGCTCGGGCCGGTGGTCAGCAACATCCAGTTCGACAAGATCCAGCGGCTGATCGAGGCCGGCATCGCCGAGGGTGCTACGCTGGTCACCGGCGGCCCCGGCCGGCCGGAGCACCTCAACCGCGGCTACTATGTCAGGCCGACCGTTTTCGGCCACGTCACACCAGGCATGACCATCGAGAAGGAGGAGATTTTTGGGCCGGTGCTTTCGGTCATCTCCTATGATGACGACGACGACGCGGTGAAGATCGCCAACGACACCGTCTATGGCCTCGCCGCCTATGTGCAGTCCGGGGATATCGACCACGCGCGAAAAGTCGCCGGCCGCCTGCGCGCCGGACAGGTCTCGATCAACTATCCGGAGTGGGACACGTTCGCGCCCTTCGGCGGCTACAAGCAATCCGGCAACGGCCGCGAATATGCCGACTGGGCGATCCATGATTTCCTCGAGATCAAGGGCATCATCGGCTACGGCGCCTAGCGCATGACCCGAACAGCGCCGCGCGTTTAAGAAGGACGCGCGGCGCTGTAGCGTGGCCAATCCAAACTATTCGGCGGCTTCGCGGACAGGGATCAGGCGCCGCTCGACCTGTTGGAGATGCAGGCGCATCGCCGCGGCCGCGCCGCCAAGGTCGCGTTCGGCGATCGCCTCGACGATCCGTTCATGGTCGGCAAAGCTGTGATGGTCCGCCGGAGGACGGGCGCCATCTGAACGAAGACGTCCCCAGACCACGGTTCGGCGCACCGCGTTCAGGACGTCGAACAGGCCGAGCAGCACATTGTTGCGGCTCGCCTGCGCAATCTGCCGGTGGAGCAGATTGTCGATGTTCTCATATTGCCGCCATGTGACGGCTTCCCGCGTCTGCACCAGCGATTGCCGCATCGCTGCGATATCCGAAAGCGTGGCGTGCAGCGCCGCTTCGCGCGCAATCTCGGGCTCAATGATGAGACGCGCGCGCATCACGTCGGCCGGATTCGTGCGCCCGGCGATTTCCGAAATCCCAATCGTCTCCTCGACCGGTCCACTGCCGACGAAGGTGCCCCTGCCGACGTGACGCCAGATGCGGCCGTCTTTCTCGAGCACCGCCAGCGCCTTGCGCAGATCGCCGCGCGATACGCCGAGGCTCTCGGACAGTTCCCGCTCGGCAGGCAGCCGAGTCTCGCCGGCATGGTCCATCTGGGCAAGATAGGCCTGAAGCTGAACCAGGGCGGCGTGGCCGCCATTACCGGGATCGTCCATCAATTTAACCAATTCGCATAAGATTTCCCTTTGTTGGTGTTAAAACGATTAGCGCAAACCGTCAACTACCGAGTTTTCTGGGCGAACGTGTCCGACACGCCGCAGTTTCTCCTTGACCAATCCGGTCTGTGGCCTTAACCAATTAAGGTAATGGTTACAAGAAACGGGAGGAATGACAATGGCCAGCATCACCAGACGTACCATCCTTGCCACCGCTTTTGCTGCGGCCCTGGCGTGTGCAATGCCCCTGTCGGCCGCGAACGCAGGTGACATGCGCATCGCATTCGGCGACCTTCCGGGTATAGAATCCATCCAGACACTGGCCGCGATAGAGCGCGCCAAGGAACGCGGCGTGAATGTCGAACTCATTGTTCTCAATGACGAGGATCTGGCAGCCCAGGCCATTGTCGGCGGCCAGGCCGATGTTGGCATCGGCGCGCCCTATACTCTTATCCAGAAGGTGGGTGTGCCGATCCGCATCTTTGCGCAGATATCGACGCTGCGCTTCTTTCCTGTCGTCAACAGCGAATTCTACAAGGAATGGAAGGATCTCGACGGGCAGGAAGTCGCAGTGCAGGCGCGCGGCTCCGGCACCGAGGCGGTCATGCTGCTGATGGCGAAAAACCACGGCATCAAGCTCGGCAACATCAGCTATGTCCCGGGTTCCGAGGTCCGCCGCAATGCGCTGCTCCAGGGGACGCTGAAGGCCTCGATCGTCGATGCCGCCAACAGGCGCGCGCTTGAGGCCGAAGCTCCCGGCAAGTTCATCGTCTTGCCGGTCGAGGATCTCGGCGCCTCGGACGAAGCGCTTTTCGCGACCGCAGACTATCTGAAGAACAACGCCGCCGATGTCGATATCCTGGTCGAGGAATTGATGAAGACCGCGCGCGAAATCACCGCGAACCCGGCGGTGGCGGTCGAGCTCCGCAACAAGTACAAATTGCTGCCGGATCTCGGCGCGGAGGCTGACGGCGAAATCACCGAATATTATAAGGAAACCGCGGAAGCCGGCAGCCTCGCGCTGAATGGCGGCGGAGCGGATGCGGCCGCCGACGACTTCGCCTTCTTCAGCCTTGCCGGCCAGATCGAAGGCGATCCCGCGAGCCTCAAGGTCGAGGACTTCTGGGATGTCTCGGCACTCGACCGCGCTGTCGCCAAGCTCGGCAAGAAATAGGCGGCCTGCCGGATGGCTGTAAGCATCAGAACCGACGGCGAGGCTGCCAGCCTCGCCCCTCTTTCCAATCGCAGCGCAACGGGCGCATCGTGGGACCAGCCGATCCTGCTCAGGCTCGTGTCGATCGCCCTGTTCGCGGGGGTTTGGGAGGTGGCCGGGCGCATTCCCGTCAGCTTCGCCTTCCCAACTTTTTCCGACACGATCATCGCATTTTTCGGACTGCTCGCCGACGGCAGCTTGGCAACTGCCTACCTTTCGACACTGCAGCCGCTGGTGCTCGGCGTTGTCCTGTCGGCGTTCCTGGGTGTCGGTCTCGGCACCATCTGCGGCTTGTGGCGCACCGGCGAATGGCTGGTGATCCCCGTGTTCATCGTGCTCCAGGCGGCACCTGTCGCCGCCTTCATTCCGATGGTCACCTTCGTCTACGGAATAGGCATGACCGCCAAGACGCTCGCCGTCATGATCCTGGCGCTGCCTGTCATCGTGCTCAACACCTACAAGGCCGTCCGCAACGTCAACGGGTCGCTGCTCGTCATGTGCCGATCGTTCATGGGCACACGCTGGCAGACCGTCTCCAAGATTATTCTTCCGGACGCCAGCCCGGTGATTTTTGCCGGTCTGCGCCTCGGCGTTGCTGCCGGGTTTGTCGGCGTGGTGCTCGCCGAACTGCTGATCACCCCGACCGGCATCGGCGATCTAATCACCTTCCACCGCTCGCGCGCAGACTACGCCGAGATGTACGCAACAATTGCCTCGATCATTGCGCTTTCCACCCTGACGCTCGTCTTTCTGCAGTGGGTGGAAGTCCGTGTTTTCAGGCCCGAGAGTAGAGGTGCTTAACATGGGCGCGACCGCATTGCGAAATGGACCGTCGCCGGTTCCCGCACCGATCGATTCAATCGTGGAGGTGAGGGGAATTTCCAAGACCTACGGCAATGTCGAGGCGTTGCGCGGCATCGATCTCGACTTTCCCAGGGGCAAGCTGACCAGCCTTCTCGGACCCAGCGGTTGCGGAAAGACGACGCTGTTGAAGATCATAGCGGGGCTGATACGGGCCGATGGCGGCACCGTCGCGATCAACGGCAAGCGCGTCAGCGCACCAGGCCCCGAACGCGCTTTCGTGTTCCAGGACTTTGCGCTGATGCCCTGGGCGACCGTGACACGCAACGTGGCCTTCGGGCTGGAATTGCGCGGCACCAACAAGGCCGAGCGCGAGGAGACCGCCCGCCGCTACATCGCCGAGGTGGGTCTTGCCGGCTTTGAGGACAAATATCCGCACGAACTATCGGGCGGCATGCGCCAGCGCGTCGGCCTGGCGCGGGCCTTGTCGGTCGATGCCGACGTCCTGCTGCTCGATGAACCGTTTTCGGCGGTCGACGAGCAGAACCGGCGCAAGTTCCAGGAAGACCTGATCAGGCTGCGCACCAACCAGAACAAGACCTTCATCTTCGTGACGCATTCGATCGAGGAGGCGGTCTACATCTCCGACCGCATCGTGTTGCTGTCGCCGAGACCCGGCCGGGTCTCGCAGATCATCGAACCGGAAATCGATCGCTCCGGCGACCCGGAGCGCATCCATCGCGACAGGCACTATCTCGATACCGTCGATGAGATCTGGCAGGGGCTGAAGCAATATGTGGAATGACCGGCCATGACCTTGTTTGGCTACCGTGTACCAATGATGGCGTCCCTGCTGGTCTGGTGCGTCGTATGGGAAATCGTCGGCCGGCTGGACCTTATCTTTCTGCTGCCGCCGTTTAGCGACGTGCTGGCTGCAGCGTTCAATCTCGTGCAGACCTCGTCCTGGCAGAGCGCGACGGTCACGACCCTTCGCGCCTTCGCCACGGGCATGGCCCTGTCGATCGTCATCGGCGTGCCACTGGGCGTCCTGATGGGACGCGTCAAGATTGCCGATGATTTGCTCGGCATGTGGGTCAACATCTTTTCAAGCGCACCGCTCTCGGCCATCGTCCCGGTGCTGATGATCCTGTTCGGCTTCGGCGAGAAGACGATCGTTGCTGCGGTGTTCCTGTTTGCGATCTGGATCATCGTTCTCGACACACGCGCCGGGGTCCGCCATATCTCGCCGTCGCTGATCGAAATGGCGCGTTCCTATGGCGCCTCGCGGCCGGCGCTCTACACCAAGATCATCCTGTGGGCGGCGCTTCCGGAGATCCTTGCCGGCATCCGCCTCGGCCTCATCCGCGGCGTCAAGGGCGTCGTCATCGGCCAGTTGCTCGTTGCCATCGTCGGTTACGGCGCGCTGTTCGAGACCTTCTCGCGAAATTTCCGGATGGCCGAATTCTGGGCCTTGACCATCATCCTTTTTGCCTTCGCCCTGCTGATCGCCGAGCTGATCGAGAGGGCCGAAGCCAAAGTCGAATACTATGCAGGAGCAAGACAGTGAACATGCACGGCACGACCTCAAGCTACGTCATCGAACCGACCGCAATCCCGAGCATTCCGGTGGCGGGAACCGACAAGATGTTTCCGGTGCACCGGGTCTATTGCGTCGGGCGGAACTATGCCGCGCATGCCGTCGAGATGGGACACGACCCCAACAAGGAGCCGCCGTTCTTCTTCCAGAAGAACCCCGACAACCTCAATGTCAGCGGAGAATTTCCATATCCCCCGGCCTCCAACGATGTGCATCACGAGATCGAAATGGTCGTGGCGCTGAAAAGCGGCGGGACGGATATCCCGGTCGAAAGGGCTCTGGACTGCGTATTCGGTTATGGCGTAGGTCTCGACATGACGCGGCGCGACCTGCAAGGTAAGGCGAAGGACATGGGCCGTCCATGGGAGGTCGGCAAGGCCTTCGAGGCATCGGCGCCATGCACGCCGTTGGTTCCGGCAAGCTCGATCGGTCATCCAACCCAGGGCGCGATTTGGCTGGACGTCAATGGCGAGCGCAAACAGACCGGCGACCTCAACCAGATGATTTGGAAAGTTCCCGAAATGATCAGCTATCTCTCAGGTCTTTTCACGTTGATGCCGGGGGACATCATTCTTTCCGGCACGCCAGCGGGCGTCGGCGCGGTCATTCGCGGTGATGTTCTTCGCGGTCATATCGATGGCGTCGGCGACCTAGAGGTTCGCGTTGTCTGAAGCGTCGATCATTGAACGGCTTGCCGCCGGAGCGGAGGGTGCGCCGGCGATCTCGGCGCCGGACAGAACCACGCTCACCCATGGCGGACTGCGCCGGCTGATCTCCGAAACGGCTGCGCGGCTCAATGCGCTCGGCCTAGGCCGTGGCGACCGGGTGGCGATCGTGTTGCCAAACGGCCCGGAGATGGCGACGGCCTTTGTCGCCGTGGCGGCCGCCGCCTCGACGGCGCCGCTCAATCCGGCCTACCGGGCCGACGAGCTCGATTTTTATCTTTCCGACATCGGCGCCAACGCAATCCTGGTCGCCGAGGACGAAAGCGGCCCGGCGACCGCCGTCGCCGAGCGTCTGGGCATAGCTGTGCTCAGGCTCATCGCGCGGGGTGACGCGCCAGCCGGCAGCTTTGAGATTGAGGGCAAACCGGTCGGTCCGTCTGTTTTTTCCGGACTGGCTGAGTATGGCGACATCGCGCTGTTGCTGCACACCTCAGGCACCACGTCGCGCCCCAAGCTGGTGCCGCTCAGCCATGCCAATCTTGCCGCCTCGGCCGCCCATATCGGCGCCACGCTCGGCCTGACATCAGGTGATCGCTGCCTCAACATCATGCCGCTGTTCCATATCCATGGGCTGATCGCGGCGGTGCTGTCCTCGCTTGCATCAGGTGGCAGCGTCTTCTGCACGCCGGGCTTCAACGCGCTGCGCTTCTTCCATTGGCTGGGCGAGGCGCGGCCGAGCTGGTACACGGCGGTGCCAACCATGCATCAGGCGATCCTGCCGCGCGCCGCGCGCAATGCCGATCAATTGGCGGCGGCGCCGCTGCGCTTCATTCGCTCGTCCTCGGCATCGTTGCCGGCGCAGGTGATGGCCGAGCTCGAAGCGACTTTTGGCTGCCCGGTGATCGAATCCTACGGCATGACCGAAGCCGCGCACCAGATGGCCTCGAACCAGCTGCCGCCGGGCCTGCGCAAGCCGGGCAGCGTCGGCGCCGCCGCCGGGCCGGAAGTGGCGGTGATGGCGCCGGACGGGCAATTGCTGAAGCCCGGTGAAACCGGCGAGATCGTCATTCGCGGGCCCAATGTCACCGCGGGCTACGAGAAGAATCCGGACGCTAACGCCACCGCCTTCGCGCATGGCTGGTTTCACACCGGCGACCAGGGCGTACTCGACGACGATGGCTATCTGCGCGTCACCGGCCGGCTCAAGGAGATCATCAACCGAGGCGGTGAGAAGATCTCGCCGCTTGAGGTCGACGACGTGCTGATGGACCATCCGGCGGTGGCGCAGGTCGTCACCTTCGCCACGCCACACGACAAGCTCGGCGAGGAAGTCGCGGCGGCGATCGTGCTGCGCGAAGGCATGGCCGCCACCGAAGGCGACATCCGCAGCTTTGCCGCGATGCGGCTTGCCGATTTCAAGGTGCCGCGCATTGTCCTGATCCTGGACGAAATCCCGAAGGGCGCGACGGGCAAGCTGCAGCGCATCGGTCTCGCGACCAAACTCGGTCTTGCCAAACCCGGTCTGGGATAATGATGCGGATCACCATTTTTGGCGCCGGCGCGATCGGCGGCTACCTCGCGGCCAAACTTGCCATGGCCGGCCGGGTCGATCTGTCGATCGTCGCGCGCGGCGCGCATCTCGACGCGATCAGGGCGAACGGGCTTCGCCTGATCGAAGACGGTCATGAATCCAGCGCCTCTGTCAGGGCCGCCGCGCAGGCGCAGGAACTGGGCGTCCAGGACTATGTCGTGCTGGCGCTCAAGGCCCATTCGGTCGCACCAGCGCTCGACCAGATCGCGCCGCTGCTGGGCGAGGGGACGGCCGTCGTCACCATGCAGAATGGCGTGCCGTGGTGGTATTTCCACAAGATCGGCGGGTCGCTCGAGGGCACGCGGTTGCAGGCGGTGGATGCCGGTGGGGTGATCTGGGACCGGCTCGGGCCGGAACGCGTCATCGGCTCGGTCGTCTATCCCGCTGCCGAGGTGGATGCGCCCGGCCTGGTCCGCCATATCGAGGGAAAACGCTTCTCGCTTGGCGAGCCCTCGGGCGAGAGGAGCGAGCGTGTCACGCGGCTTGCCGAGGAAATGGTAGCGGCGGGGCTGCAGGTGCCCGTCCGCGACGACATCCGCAGCGAAATCTGGGTGAAGCTCTGGGGCAATCTCTCCTTCAACCCGATTTCCGCGCTGACCGGCAGCACGCTTGCGGCAATCGCTGCCGACGAGGCAACCCGCACGCTTGCCCGTGCCATGATGCTGGAGGCGCAGGCGATCGGCGAAAGCCTCGGCGTCCGTTTCCCGATATCGGTCGACCGCCGCATCAAGGGGGCCGGCGACGTCGGCGAGCACAAGACCTCGATGCTGCAGGATCTGGAGCGCGGCCGGCCGATGGAGATCGACGCGCTGGTAACGGCGGTCCAGGAACTTGGCCGGCTGACCGGCCAGCCGACGCCCACCATCGACAGCGTGCTGGCGCTGGTGCGCCGCCTCGCCATCGAGCGTGGCTGCTATTCTCCCTTGTAGCTGGTTCCTGTTTTGTTCTAGTCTGTTCCCGCGGATAAAATACCGGACGGGATCAGCCATGAACGAGCTGCCTTCATTCGGAATCGGCAAAAACGGCCAGACTTTCTTCCGCTGGAACAAGCCAGACCAGCGGCGGAACGATCGGCTGTTTTTCGCCATTCTTTTGGACAGCACGATTGCCACGCCGCTGGCGCTGAAGGCGGCTGGTTGGCAGCGTGAGTTGGGCCTGCGCGGCAAGCTCATTGCGGCGGAGCAGTTGCATGTCTCGCTGGTTGGGCTCGGCGACCATGACGGATTGCCGATGTCCCTTGTGGACACCGCCTGCCGCGCCGGCGGGCTCGTTCAGGCAGCATCGTTCGATGTTACCCTCGATCGCCTGTCGGCCCTCGGCGGTGGCGCACTGGTGCTGCGCGGTAGCGGCGGCAATCCAGCCTTGCAAACCTTTTGGCGCAGCCTCGGCGCTACGCTCTCCGATAGCCCGCTGAAGCCCTTAGTGGCGAATTCCTTCGAACCTCATGTCACCTTGCTGCGCGACAGGACGCGTGTCGCGAAGCTGGGCGAACGGGTCATCGAACCGATCGGCTGGACGGTGCGGGACTTCGTCCTCATCCACAGTTTCCTGGGGCAGGGCCGGTATCAACTCTATGGGCGCTGGCAATTGAGCGGCCAGGACGACGCCGTGGCCGCCATGTGAGAAGACGCCGTGTCAGATCGTCTTGACGTATTGCGCAAGCTGGTCGACCACGGTGCCCCAGCCATCGAAAAAGCCCATCTCCTTGTGGTTATTCCGCGTGGCTTCGTCGCGGTGGATGGCGGTCGCGGTGTAGCGCGTCGCCTTGCCTTCCGGCTGGAAGGATATGATTGCTGTGATGAATGGGTCTCCCGACGGCCGATAGCCGGGCAGCAGTGCATCGGTCCACACCAGCCGCTCGTGCGGCACGATGTCGAGGTAGCAGCAATGCCGGTCGTTGATATCCTTGCCGTCGGGCGATTGCATGCGGGTTCTGAACAGGCCGCCGGGCCTGAGGTCTATCTCGCAGTCGGTGACGATCCACGGCTTCGGTGTGAACCATTGCCGGACATGCTCGGGCTTGGTGTAGGCGGTCCAGAGCAATTCTCGCGGTGCGTTGACGACGCGTTCGAGGACGAGGTCCAGTCTGGGGTCCGGTTTGAACGGCGGAACCATGCTCATTTGTCTTTCTCCTTGAGTGTCATGACGTAGGCATCGAATTGGTCGAGGCGGCGCTCCCACATTGCACGCTGCTCGGCCAGCCAGTTTTCGGCGAGCTTCAGCGGCTCTGGCGCAAGCCGGTAGGTCCTGACGCGGCCGGTCTTTTGCGAGCGCACCAGCCCGCAACCTTCCAGCACCTTGAGATGTTCGATGAAGGAGGGCAGTGCCATGTCGAAGGGCTGGGCAAGCTCGCCGACCGAGGCGGGGCTTCTGTTCAGCCGCTCGACAACACGTCGACGCGTCGGATCGGCAAGCGCCCGGAAAATGCCGTCGATTGGCGGGGTGCTTACGGTCCGCGAGCTTGTTGCGACGATCATGTTTTTCTTGCGCCTCTGAGCATGGCCAAAGATGGTTCGGGAAAATACTTAGGAAAATTCCTTAGTATTGGCAAGCCCAAAAATTTGAAGATGCCGGCCTGGCCGCTGGCAAAGTCGCAAACGCGGTTTTAGGGTGCCGCCGGATTCGAACACAGACCAGTCCGAGGATCACAATCTTGACGATCACCATGTACGGCATCACCAATTGCGACACGATCAAGAAGGCCCGCACCTGGCTGGAACGCCATGACGTCGCCTACCGCTTTCACGACTACCGGGTCGAAGGGCTCGACGCGAAGCGGCTGGACGGCTGGTCCGGCAAGGTCGGCTGGGAAATCCTGCTCAACAAGGCGAGCACGACGTTTCGCGAACTGTCGGACAAGGACAAGCTGAGCCTCGACGAGAACAAAGCCAAGGCGCTGATGCTGGCCAAGCCGACGATGATCAAGCGGCCGGTGCTGGAGCTCGGCGATCGCATCCTCGTCGGCTTCAAGCCTGATGTTTACCAGCAGGCGGTGGTTGGGAAATAGACGCGGTGCAGCGTGCGCGCCGCCTCAACTCTTTAGGCTGAGATAGTCAGCCAAAGCCACCGCATTATTGTGCAGCTCGTCTTGGGCGCCGTAGAGCAGCGTCACCCGGCCGTTGTCGAGCAGGGCGCGCAACTGGCCAACCGCGTCGCCGTTCCTGTCGAGCTCGCCGCGATATCGCTGCTGGAATTCCATCCAACGTGTCGGCTCGTGGCCGAACCATTTGCGCAATTCATCGCTTGGCGCAATGGTTTTCAGCCATAGCGTCAGCTCGGCGTCTTCTTTGCGGACGCCGCGCGGCCATACGCGGTCTACGAGCACCCGCTGCCCATCGTTAGGCGAGGGCGGCTCATAGATGCGCTTGACCTTGATGTCGAGTTTCATCGTCAACTCCGGGGTTGACCGCCATGACGGCTGTTGGCGGCTCCTTACGCCCACTCGCCCTTGCGCATGACCGGCACGCGGCTGCCGTCCTTGCCGATGCCGTCGATGTCGATCTTGTCCGAACCGATCATCCAGTCGATATGGATGAAGCTCTTGTTGCCGCCGCGCGCCGCGATCTCGTCCTGGCTGAGCGAGGCGCCGTCGACAAAGCACTTCGAATAGCACTGTCCCAATGCGATGTGGCAGGCGGCGTTCTCGTCGAACAGCGTGTTGAAGAACAGCAGCCCGCTCGCCGAGATCGGCGAGGAATGCGGCACCAGCGCGACTTCACCGAGCCGGCGCGAGCCTTCATCGGTGTCTAGCACCTTCTTCAGCACGTCCTCTCCCTTCGAAGCCTTTGCCTCGACGATCCTGCCTTCCTCGAAACGCACCGAGATCTCATCGATCAACGTGCCTTGGTAGGACAGCGGCTTGGTGCTCGAAACATGGCCCTCGACGCGCCTGGCATGCGGTGTGGTGAAGACCTCCTCGGTCGGGATGTTCGGGTTGCAGGTGATGCCGTTCTTGGCGGTCGAGGCGCCGCCCATCCATTCATGGCCGTCGGCGAGACCGACGGTCAGATCGGTGCCGGGTCCGGTGAAATGCAGCGCGTGGAAACTATGGCCGTTCAGCCATGCGGTGCGGCCGCGCAGCGCGGCATTATGCGCTGTCCAATTGCCGATCGGGTCGTCGACATCGACCCGTGAGGCGGCAAAGATGGCGTCGGCGAGCTTGGCCACGGCGACGTCGTCGGTATCGCCCGGGAAAACCTGCTTAGCCCAGGCCTGATCAGGATAGGCGACGATGTTCCAGTTGATGTCGAAGCCGGTGATTTTTTCCAGCGCCGGCCGATAGGCCATCGAGTTCGCCTTGTTGGCGCGCGCCACTTTCGCCGGATCCTGCGCCGACAGCAGCGACGGATCCTCGCCGCGCACGGCGAGCCGCGCCGCATTGTTGGCGAAGGCCTTCGCCATGCCCTCATAGAGCCAGCCGGCGGCGTGGTCGAAGCCGGCATCGGCTCCATAGCGGAAGCGCGCCAGCGTGATCTCATCGTCGTTGAAGATCGGCGTCACCAGGCCAGCACCGGCCTTGTAGGCGTGCTCGACGATCCGCCGCGTCAAAGGCAGCGCTGCGATCGACGACGTCAGCACCAGATCCTGCCCCGGCTGCAATTGCAGCCCGACCTTGATGGCGACTTCGGCCAGCCTGTCGAGTTTCACCGGGTCGATCGTTGCGGAAACGCCGCGCGAATGTGTGGTCATGATCCTGCCTGTCGTGATGTGGTGTCTGGTTCCTACATAGATCGCCGTCGCTGCGCTTTCCACAGCGATTGCGACTACCACAGCGCCGCCCGTCCTGTCGGACGCGCAAAGGACGCTGTGGCACTTTGATCTTGCGCATGATCCTTTTCCAAAAATCGATTCCGATTTTTGGGGTCATGCGCCCAGGTTCAACCCACGCTGGCGAGCGACCCGAATTGCGCCATGGTCGCCGCTATCTCTTCGCGGATCCAGATCTTGAAATCCCTGACCTTGCGGCTTTCGGTCTTGGCGGTCACCAGCCAGTAGCCTAACCCGCTCTCAGCGCGCACGCCGAACGGCGCGACCAGTCGCCCGTCGGTGAGAGCGTCAGCCGTTAGTAATTGCCAGGCGAGCATCACGCCATGGCCGGCAATCGCCGATTCCAGGCAAAGCATCGGGTCGGTGAAACGCGCACCCTTGAGAAAGGTGACAGGCTTCACCCCGGCCGCCTCGAACCAACTGTCCCAACTGATCATCGACCGCTCGTCGGTGATGGCGCAGGTCTGCGCCAGGTCTTGGATCGACTTCAGTCTGGCCGCGATCGACGGCGCGCAGACCGGAAACACCTCCTGCGCCAGTAGCAGTTCCGCGCGCACGCCCGGCCATTTGCCGTCGCCCATCCGGATGCCGATGTCGATGTCGGAATGGCCGAGATCGGCGATCCGGCCCGAAGCGTCGATGCGCAGCAGCACGTTCGGATGGCGGGCGAAATGCCGCGATAGTCTCGGCAGAAGCCACTTCGACGCGAAAGCCGGTGCGACCGAAACCACCAGCGTGCATTCGGAGGCCTCGTCGGCGAGCGCCACGGCTTGGGCGAGTTCGCGAAAACCTGCCCCGAGGCGCGCGGTGAAGACGGTGCCGAATTCGGTCAGCACCAGACCGCTCGCCGTTCGTTCGAACAGCGCCTGGCCGAGTTGCTCTTCTGTTCGTTTGACCTGCTGGCTGACGGCGCTCGCGGACACGTTGAGTTCGCTCGCCGCAGCCGAAAGCGATCCCAGACGGGCGACGGTTTCCACGGCGCGCAAGCCGTTGAGGTGGACGCGGTTCAGCATGACCATACAGTTTTTCTAAACCGCCGCGATTGAAATCTCAATTGAAACGCAGGGCTGATTGGCAGATTTTAGCGAAACAAGCAGACCAGTGGAGGAAAATCCGATGAAGATTTTATCATTGCTCAGGGTCTTTTCCGCTGCCGGCGCGCGGCAAAGCCGGTCGCCTGAAAGCGAGACCACCCGATGGGTGATTGATCCGCTGTCGCATCCTGTGCTCGACACCATGTCGGAGCGCGAGCTCGGCGACGTGCCGTTCCGGCTGACGGCCCGGCGCACTGCCTACGAGACGGCTACCGTGCAAGCAGGTTGCGGTTGAAGCTTCTGAAACGGTAGCAGCGGGCGGTCGCCCTCAGCTGCCGGCACGTGCGGGCGGAGGCTGGATGCTGGCGGCTGCGGCAACCCGTTCTGGCCCAACACAAGCGGATTGTCTCACAGGCTCGTGCACCTATTGTGCACTGCAATGAAATCCGTTTCGCCGTCTCCTTTGCGTCTCGCCTTTGCCGGCATGATTGGCTTGGCCGCTGCCATGGGCATCGGCCGCTTCGTCTACACACCGATCCTGCCCGGCATGATGGAGGAACTTGGCCTGTCGCCGGCCGATGCCGGCTGGATCGCATCCGCTAACTATCTCGGCTACCTCATTGGTGCGCTTGCAGCCGTCGGCGGCTGGGCGCATGGTCGCGAGCGCCTGCTGATGCTGGCCGGTCTTGCCGCCACCGCAGTCCTCACCGGGCTGATGGGCCTGGCCGACACGATGGCGGCCTTTCTCGTCATCCGGTTTCTTGCCGGTCTGGCCAGCGCCTTCGTCTTGGTCTTCATGTCCAGCATCGTTTTCGGCCATCTGGCCGCCGCCGGCCGAAACGACCTGCAGGCGCTGCATTTCGGCGGCGTCGGCCTCGGCATAGCGGCGTCCTCGGCGCTGATGGCTATCCTCGTCACCGAACATGCCGGCTGGGCTGCAGGCTGGTTCTGGTCCGCCGCGATCTCAGCCTGCGCCTTTGCCGTCGTGGCGCTGCTGGTCGGCAGCACTTCGACCGCCAACGGGGCCGATGGTCGCGAACCGGCGCTGCCGAAGGACCGCTCGCTGATGAAGATCATCGTCGCCTATGGCCTGTTCGGCTTCGGTTACATCGTGACGGCGACGTTTCTGATCGCCATTGTCCGGCAAGGTGGCGGCGGACGTGTGTTCGAAGCCGTGGTCTGGATGGTCACCGGCCTAGCCGGGATTCCTTCGATCTGGCTCTGGCAGAAGATCGCCGCAAGGATCGGCCTGTATGCGGCTTATGCCTTAGGGTGCCTAGTCGAGGTGGTCGGCGTCACCGCGAGCGTCGCCATGGGCGGACACGTTGGGCCGCTGCTCGGCGGGTTTCTGCTTGGCGGGACCTTCATCGCCATCACCGCGCTCGGCCTGCAGACCGGAAGACAGCTTGTCCCGCAAGCGCCACGCCGGATCTTGGCGTTGATGACGGCCTCTTTCGGCCTCGGTCAGATCGTCGGTCCGATCGTCGCCGGGCTGCTTGCGCAAGCCTCGGGCGACTTCTTCCTCGCATCGATCGTGGCCGCCGCCGTCCTGCTGATTTCTGGCGCGATCACCTGGTCGGCTGCTCCAAAATCGCCATGATTGTGGTCTTGCTCGGTGCCGGGCATCACGCACCGGCCATTTTCATTCCGATCGATGTGTGACCTTATGCCCGCTGAACAGCAACGCCGCTGATTTGCGCATCGACCGAGGATTTCCCCACAGTGTTCGTATCCTTCTTCCCGCAGCCGAAGCTTTTTTTCATCTCGGCGGCCGTCTGGAGCCTTCTGCTGGTTATCCTGTGGTTTTTTGGCGGCGAGCACCTTGGCACGATGCTTGGGATGCCGCCGGTCGATCCGCAGGCCGCACCCGTCATCAGCCCAATAAGATTCCTGACACCGGCATTCCTCTGGTTCTACGGATATTTCTTCGCGGGTATGGGCGTATTCTACCTTTTTTGGGCGCTGTATGCCCCACACCGTTGGCAGAACTGGTCGATCCTTGGCTCTGCGTTGATTATTTTCGTCACTAATTTCATCGTGCAGATAAGTGTGGCGCTCAATGACTGGCGTGGCATGTTTTACGACATGGTGCAGAAGGCCCTGACCACGCCCGGCTCCGTTACGCCTGCCGAGCTTTACTACGGAGTATGGCAGTTCCTGTCGTTGGCCCTGGTCTATATGACCATTGCCGTCCTGAACGTCTTTTTCGTCAGGCACTATGTGTTTCGCTGGCGCACCGCGATGAACGACTATTTTACGGCTTATTGGCCAAGGCTGCGCCATATCGAAGGGGCGTCGCAGCGCGTTCAGGACGACACGATGCGCTTCTCGGGCACAATGCAGGGGCTCGGAGTGAACTTCATCGACTCCATCATGACTCTGATTGCATTTCTACCTTTACTGGCATCCCTTTCTCTCCATGTTCCAACTCTCCCCATACTCGGAGCAATCCCCTATCCGTTGGTTATTGCAGCGATCGCGTGGTCGTTGTTTGGAACCGGCTTGTTGGCAGTCGTCGGCGTCAAGCTGCCCGGGCTGGAATTTCGTAATCAGCGTGTTGAAGCCGCTCTGCGCAAGGAACTTGTCCTCGGTGAGGACGATACGGAACGAGCGCAGCCACCAACGCTGGTCGAGCTTTTCAGAAATGTTCGAAAGAACTACTTCACGCTATACGCTCATTATGTCTACTTCGACATGGTGCGCTATCTATATCTCCAGGTTGACAACGTTTTTGCCACGCTTATTCTTGTGCCAACCTTGGCTCTTGGTAAGATAACCTTTGGAATTTTTCAGCAAATTGTCACCGCCTTTTCACAAGTCGCCAGTTCGTTCCAGTATCTTGTGAATTCCTGGCCGACCATTGTCGAACTGATATCCATCTACAAGCGCCTGCGCGCCTTCGAGGCGACGCTTGAAGGGGCCCCGCTACCCGAAATCGATCAGCATTATCTGGAGCGTGAGCGAGCCGGCTTGCGCCCTGAGGATCAGCCGGCAAGCTAGGAGAGGCGGGCGGCGAGCGCTTCCGGCTCAGCCGCCCACCGACGCCTGCTTTTCGTGGCCGCGTTGGCGCGAAACATAGTCGCGATAGCTGATGCACTCGACATCGGGCCTGGTGCAGACCTCGCCGGCAAAGCGCTCCAGCGCATTCCAGTAGGCGCCGTCATTCATCAGCGTGAAATGAAAGCCGAGCTCCAGCGGAATGCGTTTTCCCTGGTATTGGGCGTCGAAGGCGGCGCGAAAGGCATCATAGGTCCGGTCGGCGAATTCGTCCGCCTTGCTCGGCCGCTCGAAGCCGCCGGAATGTCTGACATAAAGATTGTAGTCCATCGCGATAACCGGCCTTGAACGGGGCCCTTCCGGAATCTGCGGCAGCGAAAAGCGCGTGATGCCATTTGCGGTCATCGGCCACACTGGGCCGCGCGAGACGCCGCTCGCGTCGAACAAATAGCCCGCCTTTGGCAGCGCCTCGTAGAGCGCCTTGTTTGCCGACAGATAGGGCGCGCGAAAGCCGAACGCCTTGCGCGCGATTTCGCGCCAGCCCGCGGGTTCGGGGGCAATGCCGTTGATCCGAATAGGCGCTTTCGAGAATGTGTGAGAAAGAGCCGAACTCGCTCAGCCAGTCGGCCTTGCTCCAGTCCTTGCCGTCGAAATGGCCGCAACCGTGGCTGCCGATGTCATGACCTTCCGAGGCGGCAAGGTTTATCTGCTCGAGCCGGTCAGCGACTTCCTGTTTCGAGGCGGCAAAGCCGATATTGGATTTGCCTGCGGTCTTCCCGGGCGCCGTATATTCCTTGCGCGTTTTCGGCGAGAGCAGGAAGACGCAGGACACGAAATAGGTGAAATGGGCGCCGGTGCGGGCTGCCAGCGCCCGGCTGCGCTTCCACTGCGGAATATCGCGAGCGCTATCGAACGAAATGATGACGACCTGCTTCGGCTTTGTCGGCGCAGGCGCCGCGGGCGGATCGGCGACGGCAGTGCCCGCCGCAGCAAGCGACGCGATGGAAAACGCAACAACGCGGTACAAACGAGGCATCGACATCTGATCTGGATTTGAGGAGGGTTCGAGCACCGGCTATCGGCGAAATGTGGCGCGGGTGCGGTCGCCATTTACGTCGCCTGTCCGGCGATTAGCCGATTTTCCTGTCGAACCCCTTCCATGCGGACAGAATTTCGCTAAAACGCGGGCTCATGTACGCCCCGGCCGGGGCAGGAATGGTTTTGATCCATGTCGGACGACAGTTTTATCCGCGAAGTCAACGAAGAGATGCGTCGCGATCAGGCGCATGCGCTATGGGACCGTTTTGGTCCTGCCTTGCTTGCGCTCGCGGTGCTGGTGGTGGTCGGCACCGCTGCCTTCGTCGGCTATCGCTATTGGGACGAGACCCGCGCCAATCGCTCGGGCGATGCCTTCTCGCAGGCGCTGAAGCTTGCCAATGAGGGCAAGAGCGACGAAGCGCTGACGGCCCTCGCTGCGCTGGAAAAGGATGGCTACGGCGCCTATCCGCTGCTCGCCCGCATGCGCGCGGCAACCGTCAAGGCGGACAAGGGCGACGTCGCCGCCGCAGTCAAGGACTTCGACGAGGTCGCCGCCGACGCAGACATTCCATCGGGTCTTCGCGACATGGCGCGCCTCAGGGCAGCACTGCTGCTCGTCGACCACGGTTCCTTCGCCGATGTCTCCAGCCGCGTCGAGGCTCTCACCGCCGATACCAACACGCTGCGCCATACGGCGCGCGAGGCGCTCGGCCTTGCCGCCTGGAAGGAAGGCAAGGCGACGGACGCACTGAAACTGTTCGACCAGATCGCCTCGGATGACGGCGCCCCGCGCAACGCGCGCGAGCGGGCGACGTTGATGTCCGAGCTGATCCGCGGGTCGGGCAGCGCGTCGTAGTGCATGTTGCCCAAAAGTGCGCAGCGGTTTTGGGGTCAACGACATGCACAATAGGTAGAGTCCGATGACATTCAAAGTCGCCATCATCGGCCGGCCTAACGTCGGCAAATCGACCCTTTTCAACCGTCTGGTGGGAAGGAAGCTGGCGCTTGTCGACGACACGCCGGGGGTCACCCGCGACCGTCGCGTCCATGCCGCCAAGCTCTACGATCTGCATTTCGACGTCATCGACACCGCCGGCTTTGAGGATGCTGCTGCTTCGACGCTGCCGGGCCGCATGCGCGCCCAGACCGAGATCGCCATACGCGAAGCCGACCTGATCTTTTTCACGATCGATGCCAAGTCCGGGCTGATGCCTGACGACAAGACCTTCGCCGAGATCGTGCGCAAGTCCGGCAAGCCGGTTGTCGTCGTCGCCAACAAGGCCGAGGCGCGCGGCGCTCAGGGCGGCATGCTGGAGGCCTGGGAACTCGGCCTTGGCGAGCCGATCCCGGTCTCGGCCGAACACGGCCAGGGCCTGCCCGATTTGCGCGATGCGGTGATCGCAGCGCTTGGCGAGGCGCGCGCCTTCGGCGAAGAAGAAGGGGATGCGGACGAGGAGACCGCCGCCAGCGAGGTGCTGATCGGCGAGGACATCACCGATCCGGATGCCGAGCCGAGCTATGACGATACCAAGCCGATGCGCATCGCCGTCGTCGGCCGCCCGAACGCCGGCAAGTCGACGGTGATCAACGCGCTGATCGGCGAGGAGCGGCTCTTGACCGGGCCGGAAGCTGGCATCACCCGTGATTCCATCTCCGTCGACTGGGACTGGCATGGCCGTCGCCTGAAACTGTTCGACACCGCCGGCATGCGCCGCAAGGCCAGGATCCACGAAAAGCTGGAAGTCATGTCGGTGCAGGACGGCTTGCGCGCCATCCGCTTTGCCGAGATCGTCATCATCGTGCTCGACGCCACCATTCCCTTCGAGAAGCAGGATCTGCAGATTGCCGACCTGATCATCCGCGAGGGCCGCGCGCCGGTGATCGCCTTCAACAAATGGGACATGATCGACCACCCCCAGGAACTCCTGGCGGAACTGCGCGAGAAGACCGAGCGGCTGTTGCCGCAGGCGCGGGGCATGCAGGCAGTGCCGGTCTCGGCCGAGACTGGGCGCGGCCTCGACAAGTTGATGGATGCCGTCATCAAGACGCACAGAGTGTGGAACAGCCGCGTCTCGACCGGCAAGCTCAACCGTTGGCTGGAAGGCATCCTGGCGCATCATCCGCCGCCCGCCGTGGCGGGGCGTCGGCTGAAGATCAAATATGTCACGCAGGCCAAGACGCGCCCGCCGGGCTTCGTCGTCTCCTGCTCACGGCCGGACGCGATGCCGCAATCCTATGTCCGCTATCTCTCGAACAGCCTGCGCGAAGCCTTCGACATGCCAGGCGTGCCGATCCGCATCGCCTTGCGCACCTCGGAAAATCCGTTCGCCAGCAGGGCGAAGAAACGCCGCTGAGCGTTTCTGCGGCCCTTTAAGCAGCGCTCCGCAGGCCGGCACGCGCTTGCGCGTTTTCGGGCAGCGATTCCAGCGCCGCCTGCAGCAGGATGTCGGCAAGGCGCGCCGCCACCGGGTCCGGCTCGGCCTCCTTGCGATGCAGGAACAGCGCCATCTCAGGCAGTGCGGGCAGCCCCAAAACCTCCGGCGTCATTGCCCTGACAGTGGACGGCAGACCGATATCGGTGCGGATCGTCAGTCCCAACCCGGCGGCGACCGCCGGCGCAGACCCGCTGGAACGGCGCTCGGCCTCGCCAACAGCCTCGTCTTCATCGCCTTCTTCCTGGTGCCGATCGCCATTCCGGGGCTTCTCGTCTTCTGGTCGTGGGCGGGCGTCTGGCTGGCTGCGGCTTTTTGCGCACTGATCGCCGGGCCGATCTTTCTTCGGCCCGAACATGGCCGCAAAAGCGCCTGACTTCGGATCGACAGGGAAGGTCGACAGGGAAAACACGATCCAACCTGTTAACGCACCATCAAGGTTAATGCATCATTGTGCCTCTCCAGTGGGGTCAGTTGCGTTTCTGGAGAGTTCCGTGCATCGACGTGTTTTGAAGCGGCTTGTCGCTGTCGCCGGTGAGAAGAAACGTTCACTCCTGTCTCCGTCCATTATTGGTCTGTGCAGTCGGGTCGGCTTTCCGAAGATCCCCATGCGCCGACGTGTCTCGACGCCGGTTGCCGCCGTCGGTGAGAAAAGACGTTCACTCCTGTCTCCTCTGGTCATCGGGCTTGGCATCTGGGTCGGTTTTCCCAATGTCATTGCCTACCAGGACATGACGAGCCTGGTTTCCGGCCTCAAGGCGCCGAACGCCCGCTGGAACGCCTATGTCGAGAAATCCGTCGCCGGATCGGTCCATGCCGCCGAAATGCCTTTCCTCGATTCCGACAGCACCGGCTCGATCTCGGGTTCCGGCGTCCAGTTGCCCGGCATCGGCGCTGTGTCGTTTCGCGGCAAGGGCAGCGTAGCCAGCACGACGCCCGACGAGGACCGCGTCGTGCGAGCCGCCAAGAAGGGCCGCATCATCATGGTCTCGCCGGTCGCGCCGCCGAAGAATTTCAACGCCGGCTCGATTTTCAAACGCACTTCCTCTCTTCTTCGCCCAAGCATGGACAGCAGCCTGAAGATGGCTTTCGCCAAGCCAGAGATCAAAGGCAAGGAGATCCAGATTGCCGCCGCGTTCCACGCGCGCGTCGACAAGAAGCCGGATCCGGGCGTGCCGGCCATGCTTGCCGCACTGGTCAACAACGATCACCCCGACGTCCTGGCGACGGCCTACGCCTCGGCCGCGCCCGACTATGCGCAAGCGTCGCCCTTCGAGGCCTTGCTACAGGACGAAAAACCCAACGATGGCCGCTTCATTCCGCCGGTGGCCAAGGGCGATCATTCGTGGATGCAAACTCCGCTGCCGGCGAGCGTCTTCTCCAAGCCGGAACAGACTTGCCTCGCCAACGGCATCTATTTCGAGGCGCGCGGTGAATCCGTGCGCGGCCAGGCTGCCGTCGCCCAGGTCATCCTCAACCGCGTTCGCAATCCGGCCTACCCGAACTCGATCTGCGGCGTCGTCTACCAGAACGATAAATGGTTCAACCGTTGCCAGTTCTCCTTCGCCTGCGACGGCAGGAAGAAGCGCATCCAGAGCCCCGCCCACTACAAGACTGCGCAGGATGTCGCCATGGCGGTCACTGCCGGCAAGATCTTCATCCCGGAAGTGGGATCGTCGACCCATTACTACGCCAACTACGTCAACCCGGGTTGGGCGCGAACGATGAAAAAAATGACCAAGATCGGCCTGCACATCTTCTACCGCACCTATGGCGGCGGCTGGAGCTGAGCGCTCCGGCAAGGCCCCCGGCGCGGCCGATCGAAGACCCGTCGCCGGAGGGATTCGGTCGCGGCATGCCAACGACGGTATCGGGCACGATGTCGCACCCTGGCAAATCATTGATTTCAATAGGGAAAATACTTGGGGCTGAAGTTCCGCCCGTGGCTTGACGGGCGCGGACCCTCTAACTATGTTGCCGGCGACTTAAGAGCGGACGGACGGTGACGATCTGACCGGGCAAGGGGGTTGCGATGGCCGACGAGAATGGGCCAGACGGAACCGGAGAAACCGGCCGCGGCAAACAGCGTCAAGCCGACATCCGCGACGACGATCTTGAGCGCCGTCGGCGCGACCTTGAAGCATCGCTTGCGACAAGGCGGCCGAACCGGCTCCAGGGGAAAG
This sequence comes from Mesorhizobium mediterraneum, assembly GCF_002284565.1. Classification (GTDB taxonomy): domain Bacteria; phylum Pseudomonadota; class Alphaproteobacteria; order Rhizobiales; family Rhizobiaceae; genus Mesorhizobium; species Mesorhizobium mediterraneum. The sequence goes on from NZ_NPKI01000011.1 coordinate 567,810, forward strand.
ACGACGCGAAAGCGGGCAGTGCGGCCGGATATGGCCAGGCGCTCAAGCTGTCCAGCGAGTTCATCGCCGGGATAGTGGTTGGCGCAGGTCTCGGCTGGATCATCGACCGTGTGGCGGGGACATCGCCATGGGGTCTGATCGTTTTTTTGCTGCTGGGTTTTGGCGCCGGCGTGCTCAACGTCCTGCGTTCTGCGGGGCTTATGGCGGAATTCGGACAAGGCGACAAAACGCGCGATCCGAAAGAATGAACTTGAGGCGCCGCTTGCCGGCGCAATGAACAGGACACTCAAGCCGCGTGCGGCTTCGATGGGGAATTAAAGTGGCTGCTGACAAGGTCGATCCGATCCACCAGTTCCATATCAACAAGCTGATTCCGATCGAGATCGGCGGCTACGACCTGTCCTTCACCAATTCAGCTCTTTTCATGGTCGCGACCGTCGCCGTCGCATCGGCGTTCCTCTATCTCACCACCTCGAGCCGCAGCCTCGTTCCCGGCCGTCTTCAGTCGGTCTCGGAAATGGCCTACGAATTCGTCGGCAACATGCTGAGGGACGCAGCCGGAACGCAGGGCATGAAGTTCTTCCCCCTCGTGTTTTCGCTGTTCATGTTCGTGCTCGTTGCCAATCTGCTCGGTCTTTTCCCGTATTTCTTCACCGTCACCAGCCACATCATCGTCACCTTCGGCCTCGCTGCGCTGGTGATCGGAACGGTCGTCGTCTACGGCTTCATGAAGCACGGCCTTGGTTTCCTGAAATTGTTCGTGCCGCATGGCGTGCCGGTCTACCTGCTGCCGCTGGTGGTGCTGATCGAGGTGATTTCCTTCGTCTCGCGCCCGGTCAGCCTCTCGGTTCGTCTGTTCGCGAATATGCTGGCCGGCCACATCACGCTGAAGGTGTTCTCGGGTTTCGTGGTGAGCTTGAGCGCGCTTGGCACGCTTGGCATTGCCGGATCGGTCCTGCCGCTGGCGATGGCCGTGGCGCTGACGGCGCTGGAACTGCTGGTCGCGTTCCTGCAGGCCTATGTCTTTGCCGTGCTGACCTGCATGTATCTGAACGACGCCCTGCACCCCGGGCACTGACCCAGGCTGGCCAAGAGTTTCCGGCATTGCTGCCGGATGGAATTGCAACGGAATTTTAGATCCAAAGGAGTTGAACAAATGGAAGCAGAAGCAGCAAAGTACATCGGCGCCGGCATCGCATGCCTCGGCATGGGTGGCGCCGGTATTGGCCTTGGCAACATCTTCGGCAGCTATCTGGCGGGCGCGCTGCGCAACCCGTCGGCCGCGGATGGCCAGTTCGGCCGCCTGATCTTCGGCTTCGCCGTGACGGAAGCGCTGGGCATTTTCTCCCTTCTCATCGCGCTTCTGGCTCTGTTCGGCTGAGCCCCTGTTCGGCTAACATTGGGAATTGGACGGGCCGGCCGCAATCAGCGGCGGGCCTGATATCAGGGAATAGTCCATGTTCGTGACATCTGCCTTTGCGCAAGAGTCCGCGCCCGCCGTCGAAGGCGGCCATACCGGCACGGAAGGCGAAACGCATTCCGGCACCGGCGTGCCTGCCGAGGCGCACGGCATGTTCCCGCCATTCGATCCGGCGACATTCCCGTCGCAGCTTCTGTGGCTGGCGATCACTTTTGGGCTGTTCTATCTGTTCCTCAAGAAGGTGGTGATGCCGCGTGTCGGCGGCATCATCGATGTCCGCAACGACCGCATCACCCAGGACCTCGACCATGCCGCCAGGCTGAAGGGCGAGGCCGATGCCGCCGTTGCCGCCTATGAGCAGGAACTGGCGGAAGCCAAGACCAAGGCCAATGCGATCGGGCAGCAGGCCAACGATGCCGCCAAGATGGAAGCCGAGGCCGCCCGCAAGAAGGTCGAGGCTGCCCTCGACAAAAAACTTGGCGAGGCCGAGGCCCGCATTTCGTCCATCAAGGCCAATGCCATGAAGGAAGTCGGCACGATCGCCGAGGACACCGCTTCGGCCATCGTCGAGGCGCTTGTCGGCGGCAAGGCCAGCAAGGCCGAGATCGCGGCAGCCGTCAAATCCGTGGCCCGGTGAGGAGCGCATCATGGACGCCACATCACTCGCGACGCTTTGGGCCACCGTTGCCCTCGTCATTTTCCTGGCCATTGCCGTCTACACCAAGGTGCCGGGGCTGATCGCCAAGGCGCTCGATGCCCGCGCCGACAAGATCAGCAACGAGCTTGAGGACGCGCGCCGGCTGCGCGAGGAGGCCCAGCAACTGCTCGGCCAATACCAGCGCAAGCGCAAGGAAGCCGAGCAGGAGGCCGCCGACATCGTCGCCGCCGCCAAGCGCGAGGCCGACATGCTAGCCGCCGAGGCGCACCAGAAGACCGAGGACTATGTCGCCAGGCGCACCACGCTTGCCGAATTGAAGATCGGTCAGGCCGAGCGCGAGGCGATCGGTGAGGTGCGCGCCAGTGCCGTCGATATCGCCGTCGAAGCCGCCCGCACGCTGCTCGCCGGCAAGATCGACGCCAAGGCCGGCGCCGACCTGTTCAAGGCCTCGCTTCAGGATGTTAAGTCCAAGTTGAATTAAGCGATTTCATCGAGAAGTTCATCGAAAGCCGCCTGGGAAACCTGGCGGCTTTTTTTGTGCGGGCGGGCGAGCGCGTAATCTCCCTCCTTGAGGGGGAGATGGCCGGCAGGCCAGAGGGGGTAGCCGCGCGTGAAGCGCCAGCCTTCTCTTCGCCCCAGATGGCGTCGAGCCAGCTGAAGCGACCCCCCTCTGTCGCCTTCGGCGACATCTCCCCCTCAAGGGGGGAGATTTGGCGCTGCCTCAATCCAGGCCGGCAAGGCCCTCTTCGTCGAGCACTTCGGTGCCGCCAAGCCGGAACGGTGCGAAGGACGCGCGGTGCAGCCGCGCCACCGGTCCATGCACCTCGATCGCCGTCCGGTGGCGGACGGTGGCATAGCCCATATGGACCTCGAAACCGTATTGCGCGTGATGACTGCCGCAGCCGCACATCATGCGGTCGCGCATCACCTTGGCGACGATCGAGGCGGCGGCGATCGACTGCGAGCGCTGATCGCCCTTGATCAGCGCTCTTCCCGCGCAGGGCAGGCCGGGCGGCACGTCGCGGCCGTCGGCGAGGGCCAGCTTTGGTTGCACTGACAGCCCGACCAAAGCGCGGCGCATCGCCTCGAGGCTGGCCTTGAGAATATTGCTGCCATCGATGCCTTCCGCGCTGACTGAGGCCATCGACACGCCAAGAGCGGAGCCGAGAATTTTCAGGAACAGCGCTTCGCGCTGCAGATGGCTGAGGCGCTTGGAATCGTCGAGACCGTCGGGAATGTTGGCGGGATCGAGCACCACCGCTGCCGCGACGACCGGCCCGGCGAGCGGGCCGCGGCCAGCCTCGTCCATTCCCGCCACCGGCCACAGGCCTTCGGCCATCGCCTTCGTCTCGAAGGAGAAATCGGGTCTCTCGACGATTTCGAAGAGAAGCGGAGAATCAGAGCGCGCGCGAGCCATGTTGCGGCGAGGTTCGCATTGGCTCCGATTCTCCGCAAGCCCCTCCGGGTCGGGCGGGGCACCGGACCTAGAGGGCACCGTCTGCAAGCCCGGGGACAAGACAGGCCGGACGGGATCTCTTTATGTGCCGCCGGCGCCGGCGGCACATGATGTCCTCACAGCAACATCAGTTGCTCGGTTGCCTTGGCCGCGACGACGAACTGATCGGTCCTGAGCGACCGCCGCTCGGCGTTGAGGCCAAGCCGTTTGGCTGATATCTCGAAGCGCCGGCCGATCTGCCATGCATAGGGGCCGGCACCTTTCATGCGCTTGCCCCAATCCGAATCGTAATCCTTGCCGTCGCGCATCGAACGGATCAGCGACATGACGTGACGGTAGCGGTCCGGATAATGGCGCAGCAGCCAATCCTTGAAAATTGGCGCGACCTCCAGCGGCAGGCGCAGCACGACATAGCCGGCCTCGCGCGCTCCTGCTGCACGTGCCGAATCGAGGATGCGTTCCATCTCCTGATCGGTCAGGCCGGGGATGATCGGAGCGACCATGACCGAGGTCGGAATGCCGGCATCCGAAAGTTGCCTGATCGCCTCCAGCCGCTTGGTCGGCGTCGACGCGCGTGGCTCCATCGTTCTGGCCAACATCCGGTCCAATGTCGTCACCGACAGCGCCACCTTGGCCAGCCCGCGTTCGGCCATGCGCGACAGAATGTCGATGTCGCGCGTCACCAGCGCGGATTTGGTGACGATGCCGACCGGGTGGCCGCGCGCCTCCAGCACTTCGAGGATCTCGCGCATGATCCGGTACTGCTTCTCGATCGGTTGGTAGGGATCGGTGTTGGTGCCGATGGCAATGGTGCGCGGCTGATAGCCGTCCTTGGACAGTTCCTTGTCGAGCAGCCGCGCCGCATCCGGCTTGGCGAACAGCTTCGATTCGAAATCCAGCCCTGGCGACAGGCCCATGAAGCTGTGCGTCGGCCGGGCAAAGCAATAGACGCAGCCATGCTCGCAGCCGCGATAGGGGTTGATCGAGCGGTCGAAGGAAATGTCGGGCGACTCGTTACGGGTGATGATGGTGCGCGGCTTCTCGACCTGCACCTCGGTCTTGAAGGGCGGCAGTTCCTCCAGCGAATTCCAGCCATCGTCGAACACATGCCGGCTGACCGGCTCGAACCGGCCGGACGGGTTGATGCCGGCGGAACGGCCGCGATTGCGGTCGGGGCGGACGCGGACGCCACTCTGCTCGATCATTGCATTGGCCATCTCGGCTCTTCCGGCGCCGAAGGCGGCAATGTCGGCACGTACGATCTGTTCCATCTTCGCCCTCTCCCAGGGACTGTCGGCTGGCTGTCGTTTCGCTCTGTTCATGAAAATAATCCTATTTTGCCGATGAGAACAAATCAAGAACTTTTTTATGACGCGACGCAAAAACTGGCGTCGCGTTCGGCTTTCCGCTATTCGGCTAACGATGCTCAGCGTTCTCATCCAGACCCTGAATGACGAAGAGAGACTTGCCCGCACGCTCGCCTCGCTGATCGGCGGCGCGGTCGAGGGCGTGGTGCGCGATGTCGTCGTCTGCGACGGCGGCTCGACCGACCAGACGCACCGCGTTGCTGAACATGCCGGCTGCCTTTTTGTGGCGAGCGGCGGCGTTGCTGCCGGTATCAGGCAGGCAAAGGGCGACTGGCTGCTGCTGCTGGAGCCGGGCGCGCGGCTGGCGGAAGGCTGGATCGACGAGGTGGCCGCCCACACGGCCAGGCAAACCATGCCGGCGCGGTTCTCGAGGGCGCGCGGCAGCCGCGTGCCGTTCCTGTCGCGGGTCTTTTCGGGAAACCGGGCACTGGCCGAAGGGCTGGTGATCAGCAAGCGTCAGGCCGCGGCCTTGTCGAAAAACGCCCGCAGCGCCGAAGCCATCGCGCGCGGCCTTGCGACCAAGCGGCTCGACGCCGAGATCTGGGTGGCGCCGGCGAAATGAGGGGCCTTCCTCTTCCCGTAAGCGGGCGAGGGAAGGTCGCGTCCTTCGCCGAAGTGAATTTTGCCGAGGTTGTCTTTTATGTCTGGGGTTATGCCGCGCGCCGACCGTGGGCGGAAAATGGCTTTACGGAAGCCGTCTTGGAACGACCCTCCTGGGAGGAATGCATATGCTTGTCGTCCTGCAGGAAACTCGCGATACTCCGGCAACATTTTCGGGGAGATTGCAGATGAATGTATCTAAATTTGTTCGTATCGCCTTGCTGGGAGCCGCTTGGTCAGTGCCGGCGATCGCGTTGGCGCAGGAGTCGTCCCTTTGGTCGGTTTATGAGAACACGCTAAAATCGGCCAAGTACATCGATCTGACCCATGCCTTCGAGCCGGTGCAGCCCGTATGGCCGGGCTTCGCCAATGCCAAGTTCAAACCGACTGTCGCCGGTCGGGACATCGAGGGCTACGTCAAGGCCGGCGAAGAGTTCACTTACGACAAGCATGGGTTCGTCGCGACCGCCTACGAGCTGACGACGGACCAATATGGCACGCAGCTCGATCCGCCCTCCCACTGGAACCCACTCGGTGCAACGATCAGCGACCTGCCGGCCACTTATGCCGTGCGGCCGCTCGTCGTGATCGACATCAGCGGCAAGGTGCAGACTGACGAAGGCTATCACCTTCAGATCGCCGACATCGAAGAGTGGGAAAAGGAGCACGGCCGCATACCGGAAGGTTCGGTCGTCTTCGTGCGTTCGGATTGGTACAAGAAATGGTCCGATGCCGCCCGCTTCAACCAGAAGCCGTTTCCAGGCGTCAGTTTGGACGCGCTGAAGTTCCTGCATCTGGAGCGGAAGATTCTGTTTCATGGCCATGAGCCGCTCGACACCGACACCACGCCCAATCTCGAAGGCGAACATTGGCTGCTTCACAACGATTTCACCCAGGCAGAAGGCGTTGCAAACCTCGACAAGGTGCCGGAGGCCGGGGCGTTGGTTACAATCGGCTTTGCCAAGCCGCTCGGCGGGTCAGGCGGATATGCGCGTTACATCGCTATTGCACCCGCCGATTGGACGGAGGGTGTTTCGGTCACCGAAGCGCCCGGTGCGCCGCTTTCCCGGCAAACCGCGCCGCTCAAGCGCGACGAGAACGGCGTCTTCCGCCCGACGCCCTGATCGCTGGCGATATCCGGGCGGCCGGGCCATGGCGCGTCCCATTTCACGCGATTGTCGCGCAAGTCGCGACAATCGGTTCAGACGTTCAGCCCCTCCGGCGCTCGCGAAAACGTGACTTTCCCGACGATAGCTATCATAATCGCCAGCGCTATCGTGGCATGAGCGCGCCGGTCCTGCCACGGGAGACAGCCATGCTCCGCCTATCTGCCGCAGTTCTGCTGACCCTGGCATTCTGGCCGCTCGCCGCTTCGGCCCAGGAACAGCCGCCGCCGTCGAGATGCGTTGCGATCGCCCAAGCGCTGCCGTCGGCCACCTATGCCAGCTTCACGGCGCCCAAGGCGCAGACGCCTCTGCTGGCCGAGGCCTTCGTCGACGGCGACGTTACGATCACCTATGCCGGCCATTCGACCTACATCATCGAGACACCCGCCGGCGTCAGGATCGCCACCGACTTTTCCGGCGTCTACGGCGCTGACCCGCTGCCGCGCGTGGTGACCATGAACAAGGCCCACCGCACCCATTATTCGGACCATCCGGATCCCGCCATCGAATATGTGCTGCGCGGTTGGAATCCGGACGGCGGTCCGGCGCGCCACGCTCTTGTCGTGGATGACGTCTACATCCGCAACGTGCCGACGGATATCCGCAATGGCGGCGATCTCGGCAAGGACGGCAACTCCATCTTCATCTTCGAAGTGGCGGGGCTCTGCATCGGCCATCTCGGCCATCTGCACCACCGGCTGGAGGACGCGCATTATGGCGCCATTGGCCGGCTCGACGTCCTTATGGTGCCTATCGACGGCGGCATGACGCTGTCGCTCGACCGGATGACCGAAATCACCGCGCGGCTCTATTCATCGATGATCCTGCCGATGCATCGCCATTCGACCCCGATCAGTGAGTTCACAGGTAGGATGGGTGACGATTTCGCGGTGGAATTCCTCTCCGGCCGGTCGCTGACGGTCTCGCTGAAGACGCTGCCCGACCGGCCGACGATCATCATCCTCGAAGGGGTCTGATCGCTTCGTCTCGATCTTCTCCGCCGTGCGCAACCTCTTCTTTCCACTCGCTCAAAACACTCGCTGTCGTTTGGCTTCAGGGGGCAGAGTTAGCTGCCCCTCCACTCTGCGGGCCGATAGGACTAACGAGGGCAGCTTCCGGACGTGCCACTCTGGTTGTTGCGGTCATCGCGAAAATTGGTATCATGTTGGTATTATCGCTATGGGTCCCAGGCGTGACATTCCTCGAATTTTTTGCTGCTGCGCAGAGCAATGGAAGTGATGCGCCGGTCTATAGGCGCCTGCAGGCAGCCCTAGTCGACGCGATCGCCTCGGGCATCTTGAAACCGGGCGCCGTTCTTCCGCCCGAACGTGAGCTTGCCCTTGAACTTGGCATTTCGCGGGTTACCGTGCGTAGAGCGATGGCTGAACTTGTCCGCCAAGGTCTGATTACCCAGCGACATGGCAGCGGAACGTATGTTTCGGGGACGCGCGAGCGCGTCGTGCAAAGCTTGAGCCGACTTTATTCCTTCTCCGAAGACATGACCTCGCGCGGACGGTCGCCAGGCACGCTGTGGCTGGAGCGCGACCTTAGCGTGGCGAATGCCGACGAGGCGCGCCGGCTCGAAATGCCCAATGGCGGGTCTGTCGTTCGGATGCGCCGGCTGCGGCTGGCGGATAAAGAGCCCATTGCGTTGGAAACCTCATTGATTCCTGCTGCTATCCTGCCCGACCCGAAGCAAATCGAAGACTCCCTCTACCGGACATTGCGCGATCTTGGTCATGTTCCAGTCAAGGCCGTTCAGCGTTTCTCGGCGATCAACCTCGACGAAAAGAGCGCCCGCCTTCTCAACGCACCGACGGGCGCTGCAGCGCTCGACATCTACCGGATAACCCGGAGGGAAGATGGCGTCGTCGTTGAATCCAGCCGGTCGATTTTTCGCGGAGACGCCTACGATTTCGTTGCTGAGCTCGGGCTGGGCAGATGAAATATGGTAGCTGCCGGGCGATCCCGGCGCCATCAGCGAAGCCCTTCATGAAAATAAAACAGGTGCGCACTGATGTCCGGCCACGATTGAATCGGAACCGCGGCGGCCGTGGAGCAGCCAGCATTGCGTGCCATCAGAGATAAGACCAATTCATGACCGATTATTTCCTTGGCATCGACGCGGGCTCGTCAGTAACCAAAGTCGCGGTATTCGACGAAAAAGGCCAACAGCTCGGCATGGGATTTCGTCGCATCCGTTTGCAAAGACCGTATCCGGGTTGGTCGGAACTCGATCCTGTCCTTGCATGGAACGCGGTGAGCGAGGCGATCCGTGCAGCTCTCGCCAACGCCGGTATCGTGGGAAACGATATTGCCGCCGTGGGTCTGTCGGCGGCCATGGTAGGGGCATGGCTGGTCGATGATACCGGCAGTGCCTTGCGTCCCGGTATCGTTTGGGAAGACAGCCGGGCGCAGGATTTGCTGGAACGGCGGGCGGCCGACGTGCCGGATTTCTATCAAAGGGTCTTCCAATCCGATGGTTGCGTATTGCAGCAGGGGTGCACGTTGCCGCTACTTGCTTGGCTGCGAACATATGAGCCAGATGTGCTGGACAGGGCGGCACATGTTTTCGGCTATAAGGATTTCCTGCGCCTGAAGCTGACCGGACGGGTAGCCGCCGATCGGACGGAAGCTGCAGTGGCGCCAGGCAGCGCGCGGCAGCGCGACCACAGCCCCGAAATGCTTGCATTGTTCGACGTCGCCGACCTGGCGCACAAGCTGCCGGCAGCAGCAGATTCCGAAACCATAGGCGGCTTCGTCACGGCACGGCAGCAACCGCTACCGGCCTGAGGGAAGGCACGCCGGTGGCGATCGGCGCTGGCGATGTCCCGGCGACGGTCATTGGCGCCAGCGCACTCGAAAGCGGGATGGCGATGGCCGTTCTCGGTACGACCTGCATGGTCGGCATCGTCTCCGATCAGCCCGTGTTCACGCCACCCAATTTGGGCCTGCTTTTTACCCTGCCCGGCGAGAACTGGTTTCGCGCGATGGTCAACGTGGCCGGCACGCTCAACCTTGACTGGGCTATCGAAACGCTGTTGCCCGACCTAGCCGGGGAACCCGCTCTCTACGCGCGGATGGAGGCGATGATCGCCCCGCTACCTATCGGCAATGAGGGCGTGACCTATTTGCCATATCTCAGCGAGAGCGGCATCATTGCGCCGGTGGTTGACCACGAGGCGCGTGCCGGTTTTTACGGTCTCGCACCCCGACACGGGCGGCCTCACATGATCCGGGCCGTCTATGAGGGCGTGACGCTGGCGATGCGCGATCTGTACCAAGGTCTGGAAGGCACCGGCGACAAAATCCTGCTGACCGGCGGCGGAGCGCGCAGCCTGATGTGGACCCAAATGATCGCCGACGCGCTCGGCATCACTGTTCTCGTCCCGGCCGGGACCGAATTTGGTGCCAGGGGAGCAGCTCTCCTCGCGGCGACAGCCATTGGACGGTTCGGTTCGATCCGCGAAGCGTCGAAGGCGACCCGGCAGATACAGCGCCGCCATGAGCCGGACGGTTCCGTGAAGCCGGCCTGGGACCGCGCCTTCGCTAATTATCGCGCCCGCCGCGACAGCAGCTTGCGCAGATAGCCGGAAAAGCTCTACACAGTTGTTTCAGGTGGTACATACCACGAGAAATTCTGGTTTAACCTGTCCATGCCTTCAATCGTCGCCGCAGATCATGTGCCGCTTTATCAACGCATCGCGAGTTCGTTCGCGGCGCAGATAGCATCCGGTGCGCTGAAGGTCGGCGAAAGATTGCCGTCGGAGCGGCAGATGGCCGAGGAGCTCGGCGCGAGCCGAATGACGGCTCGCCAGGCGCTTAAGCTTCTCGAACGGCGCGGCTTGGTGGAGACGCGTACCGGCCGAGGCGCCTTTGTCGCCCATCCGCGCATCGAACAGCAGCTCAGTACTCTGAGCGGTTTTACCGAGGAGATGCATCGCGGCGGCCGCTTGGCTTCCAGCATCGTGCTGGATGCAGGCGTCGGCGCGGCGGATCGGGAAGCGGCGGCGGCGCTTGGCATTGCAGAGCATGCGCCGGTCCATCGCTTGGTTCGTGTGCGTCTGGCGGATGCCGAACCCGTTGGCCTCGAGCGCACCGAAATCCCGGCGGCGCTGGCGCCGAAACTGCTGGAACGCGCGGATTTCAGCACGGATTCGCTCTATCGCGTGCTGCGAGGGGACTATGGCCTCTACCCGAGCGAAGCCGAGCAGAAGCTCTGGTCCGCGCATCCGGATGCGGCCAGTGCTGCCTCACTTGGTATTTCGCTGCAGAGTCCGGTTCTCTTTCTCACCCGCCGCACGCTCGACGCGACGGGCCGTCCGATCGAATACGTCCGGGCGGTCTATCGCGGCGACTGCTTCGTGATGCGCGTCAATCTGACGCTCGGAACAGACACATGACCAAGACGCCGACTGCCGCCGCTTATTTAGCCGACCTCACTACTCGTATCGGTCGTCTATACGACGACAATGCCGAAGCGATCGCGCTCGCCGCCGCCGCCGTCGAGCGCACGGCCAAGGCTGACGGGCTGGTCTATGTTTTTGGCACCGGCCATAGCCACACCATGGCCGAAGAGGCGCACTACCGGGCCGGCGGGCTGGCGCTGACCGTGCCGATCCTCGCCGCTACGACCATGGTGCATGAAGGTGCGGTCGCGGGCACTGTATTCGAGCGAATGTCGGGCATCGTCGCGCCCATATTCGCCCGCTATCCGATCGGGCCAAACGATGTGCTGATCGTCGTGTCTAACAGCGGCGTCAATACGGCCACCGTGGAGGCTGCGCTGATCGGCAAGACAATCGGAGCGACCGTTGTCGCGATCACCTCGGAAGCCTATTCGAAGGTTGCTGCCCAAGGGCGGACGCGGCTCGCCGACGTCGCCGACATCGTCCTTGACAATGGTGCGCCTCCTGGCGACGCCACCATCAACCTGCCGGGAAGCAAATTGCGTGTCGGCCCGGTGTCAACCTCGATTGGGGCAGCGCTGATGAACGCCGTGTTCGTCGAAGCAGCTGCGCGTCTGCAGTCGGCTGGTGGCGCCGCACCCATTTATCTCAGCGCCAATATGCCGGGCGCCAAGGAGGTCAACGAGGCGCTGGTTGATCGTTATCGACCGCGCAATCCGCATCTTTGAGAATTCCAGGACACAGGGATTCCGGACTCAACGGGAGTCTCGGAGCAACGGGAGGAATATGATGATGAGCCCTACGAGATTTCTGACGATCGCCGGCTTCGCCGCTACACTTCTTGCCGGCACCGCCTATGCCGAGCCGGTCGACCTGACGGTCTGGCATATGGAGCAGCCGCCGCACCGCGTGCAGCGCATGAAGGAACTGCTCGACGAATTCAACGCCGCCCATCCCGACATCCAGGTCAAGCAGGAGCCGCAAAGCTGGGGTGAGGTCTACGCTAAGGCGCCGGCGGCCTTCGCCGCCGGAAACGGTCCGGACCTTCTCTTTACCATTCCCGATTTCACAACAGTCCTGAAAGGCATCGATGTGGTCGTGCCGGTCGACGATCTGGTCAAGGACCTCGACAGCAAGCATGGCTTCGTCGAGGCGACCCTCGCGCCCTATAAATACGACGACCATGTTTGGGCCGTGCCGGCCTACAACATGGCGATCTCGCTATGGTACCGCAACAGCGTGCTGAAAGCGGCAGGCGTCGAGGTGCCGAAGACCTGGAGCGAGTGGCAGGCGGCCGCCGAGAAGCTCAGCACCGATGGCAAATCCGGCATCGGTCTTCCGGCCAACAAGCAGCTCTATACGGACCAAACCGTCTATAGCTTCATGGTCAACAGCGGTGCCGGCGATCTCTACAATGACGACGGCTCGATTGCTTTCGACAAGCCGGAAACCGTCAAGGCTTACGATTTCTACAGCAAGCTTGCCAAGTTTTCGCCACCCGACAACAGCACGTGGACATGGGGGGAGGCGGAGGCATGCTTTGCAAACAGCAGCTGCGGCATGATCCTGCAGTTCGGTGTCATCAACACCTACGAAACGCAGGCCGAAGGTGACGCCGCCGATCTCGGCGTGGCGCCCGTTCCGCATGCCGACGAGCAGAGCGCGTCGGCGACCATCTCCTATTCGAACGCCATCATGCTGACGACAAAGGATGAGGCGAAGCAGAAAGCCGCCAAGGTGTTTCTCACATGGTTGCTTGAACCTGCAAATTACGGTCGCTTTCTCACAATGGAGCCAGGCCTGTTCCTGCCGGTGACTAATGACGGCGCCAAGGCGGAATCGTTCTGGAGCGACAAGACCGTGACTAAATACAAGTCCCAGGTCGAAACCATGATTGCCAATTCGCAAAACGGCAAGCTCTTCGGCTTCACCACCGGCAAGGTGTTTCCGTCGATCGGCGCCATCTCGGCTCAGAATGTGATCGCCGAGACCTTGCAGCGCGTTGTTGTCGACGGTCAGAGCGCCGCCGATGCCGTCAAGGCCGGGCAGGCGCGGATGTCCGAAATCGCCGCCAAATAGCGGGCAAGCCGGGGAACGCTCATGAAGAACACGACGCTCGCTTTTGCGTTCGTTTCGCCGGCGCTCCTCTTCCTGCTGGCGGTTCTCGGCTGGCCGCTCGTTCAAGCCGCCATCCTGAGCTTTCAGGATGTCGGCGTGATCGGCTCTGAAGGCCACTTCATTGGGCTCGGCAACTATGCGACGATCCTCGGCGGCGCCGGCTTCTGGCGGGCGCTTGGCCGCAGTGTCGTCTGGGTGCTGTCCAACGCGGTGGTGCAGACTTTGTTGGCGCTGGCAGCGGCGCTTATCCTCAATCAGAAATTTCCCGGCGTCCGGATCGCACGCACCTGGATAATTCTCACATGGATTGTGCCGACCGTGGTCGTTGTCATCATCTGGCGGTGGTTGCTTTCCTCGTCGGGCGGCATGATCAACCCTCTTTTGATCCAGGCCGGCGTGATCGAGCGTCCGGTTGGCTTCTTCGCCACACGCGAAGGCGCCATGACCACGCTGATCATGATCAATTCCTGGCGCTGGTTTCCATTCACCACGCTGATGATGCTGGCTGGCCTGACGCGCATTCCGGGCGATCTCTACGAGGCGGCGCGGATTGATGGCGCGGGCACGTTCCAGCGTTTCAAGCGCATCACCTGGCCGTTGCTGCAACCGACATTGATGGTGCTCGGCGTCGTTGGCACGCTTCTGTCCTTCAACGTCTTCGATGTGATCTGGCTGCTCACCGCGGGTGGTCCATCCGGCGCGACCCAGACATTGCCTGTGCTCATCTATGAAACCGCCTTCAAGGGCTATCGTTTGAGCGAAGCTGCGACGATTTCCGTTCTCACCAGCATCCTCCTGATGGGATTTGCCTTTTTGACGACGCGAGCCATGACGGCGGCGGAGGCGGATCGATGAGGCGCACTTTCGGCCAGTCGCTTTCGCTCTATGGCGGCGTTTTGGTCATTGTTCTTGCAATCGGTCTGCCGTTCTGGTGGGTGTTGACCGGCTCCATCAAATTGCCGAAGGAAATCATCCAGCGTGTGCCCACGATGGTGCCGCACAGCTTTACCCTTCAACATTTCGAAAAGCTCCTGCAGGCTTCGGATTTCCCGATTTATCTACTCAACAGCATGGTTGTGGCGCTGTTTTCCACGGCCTTCACGGTGTTGCTCGCCTTGCCTGCCGCCTATGCCTTTTTTCGCATGGAGTTTCCGGGCCGCAACGCGCTCTACAAGACGATACTGCTCGCTTACGCCTTCCCTGGCGTGGTGGTGCTGATCCCGCTCTACGGCCTGTTCGCGAAGGTCGGGCTGACCGACAGCCCCGTGGCGCTGGTTATCGTCAACGTTGCCTTCGCATTGCCGTTCTCGATCTGGATGATGCGTTCATTCCTGGCGACCGTTCCGCGCGAGATCGAGGAGGCGGCGGTCGTCGATGGAGCACCCACCACCACCATTCTGATCAGAATCCTGATGCCGCTGATTGCGCCGGGCATCGCCAGCGTCGCTATCTTCGCGTTCATCTCGTCCTGGACGGAGTTCCTGTTCGCCTCGGTATTGATCGTGTCGGATGCCAGGCGCACCATTCCGGTCGGCTTTGCCGGCATTATCGGCCAGTATCAAATCGACTGGGGCCTCCTGCTTGCCGGCGCCACGGCAGCCATCATTCCGGTCGTCGCACTCTTCGCCCTTGTCGGCCGCTGGTTCGTCTCCGGCCTTACCGATGGCGCCGTGAAATAGGCTCGAGGGAAGAACTATGGCGGGTCTATCACTTCAGTCGGTCAGGAAGCGCTTTGGCGAAACGGAGGTTATCGGCGGTGTCGATCTTGACGTCGCCGATGGTGAGTTTGTCGTCTTTGTCGGCCCCTCCGGCTGCGGCAAATCAACGCTTCTGCGTATGATCGCCGGGCTGGAAAGAACGTCCGACGGGCGTATCCTGATTGGCGGGCGCGACGTCACCGACGAGGATCCAGCCAAGCGCGGTATAGCGATGGTATTCCAGACCTATGCGCTCTACCCGCACATGACTGTGGCCACCAACATGGGATTTCCGTTGGAGATGGCCAAACGCCCCAAGGAGGAGATCGACCGCAAGGTGGCGGAAGCGGCGAAGATACTGCATCTGGAGGCCTATCTCGGGCGTAAGCCACGCGAGCTTTCCGGCGGCCAACGCCAACGCGTTGCCATCGGCCGCGCGATCGTGCGCCAGCCGGGCGTCTTCCTGTTCGATGAGCCTCTGTCGAACCTCGACGCTGAACTGCGCGTTCAGATGCGCATCGAGATTGCTCGGCTGCATCAGGAACTCGGCACGACCATGATCTATGTCACGCACGACCAGATCGAGGCAATGACGCTGGCCAGCCGTATCGTCGTGCTGCGCGCCGGTCGCATCGAGCAGGTCGGCGCCCCTCTGGAGCTTTATGAGAATCCCGACAACAGTTTCGTGGCAGGCTTCATCGGCTCACCACGGATGAATTTCGTCCCGGCCACGGTCATGGCTGTCGAAGACGGACGGGCTGTGGTCACGGCGCCGGAGGCCGGCCTCGTCGGCATGGCCGTTGCCACACGCGGCGCGCCGCCGAAACTGGGAACATCTGTCAGCCTCGGCATTCGCCCGGAGCATTTTGTGCCCGCCAAAGGCGCGACTGGGGCGCTTTCTGGCAAGATCTCCCTTGTCGAGCGCCTGGGCGGCGTCACCTACGGCCATGCTTTGCTCGCTAGCGGCTCGATGATCACCGTTGAAAGCCGTGACGCGGATCGTTTCGAAATCGGCAAAACGGAAATCTTCGGGTTCCAACGCGCGTTTCTGTTCGGCGCCGACGGCGTTCGATTGTAAGTGTCGGCTCTGGGTGAGTTGATGGGGCGAGCATCATTCCCCCAGAGAAATTGCGAGGTCTCCCTTTTATTGTGCATTGCACAAAATCTGGCCTAGGGTTACCATTCTTCCGTTGTGGGCGGATGGGCTTGGGTGACGCCGGAGCGGTGAGCGACCGACGCTTTGTCGACGCTGCCCTCATAGCTGAGGATACCGATGACCTTTTCAAGCCCTGACAAGTCCGGTGCTGCAAGCCTCGAGTCAATCGCTCGAAACGGCAGCCTGCTGCGCCGCATTGCCGTGCGGATTCCGACTTATCTGTCGGACCTTCGCGAGAATCCGGCATGGCTGCCGATGTTCATGCTGGCACGCACCATGCCGGCGCGGCGGCTGCATTGGCGTGGCGCAAAACCGGTTCGACCGGCGCAAAAAGCCCAGGAAACGATGTTCACCAGCGTCGATCGTGATGCGGCGGTGCGCGCGCTCCGCTCGGACGGCCTGTTTTCCGGGCTTGCCCTGCCGTCGTCGATCCACGAAGAGATCGCCAGCTTTGCGCAGCGCACGCCTTGCTTCGGCAATTTCGACCGTCGGCTGGAATTTGTGCCGGCCGAGCATGCCGACGCCGAGAAGCACTTCGGCCGTCCCTTGCTCAGCGGGCACTTTTTCGAGCGGATCCTCGACTGTAATGCTGCGCTTACCGTGCAGCGCGACCCGCTGCTTCTCGACATCGCCGCCCATTATCTCGGCAGCCAGGCGAAGCTGATCACCACGCGCGTCTGGTGGAGCTTTCCGACGAGCTCCGTCTCCGACGCCGAGAAGAACCTGGCGTCGCTTGGCAAATACCACTTCGATCTCGACGATTGGCGGATGCTGAAATTCTTCTTCTATCTCAATCCGGTCGATACCGAGACCGGTCCGCATGTCTATGTCCGCGGCAGCCACAATCGCCGCATCCTCAAGCACCAGATGACGCTTCTTGTCGGCCACCCGGCGGAAGAGGTCCTGAACGTCTATGGCGCGCAGAGCCCGATCACGCTGACCGGCGAGGCGGGGTCGGGCTTTGTCGAGGATCCCTTCGGCTTCCACATGGGCACCGTGCCGACGCGCAAACCGCGGCTGATGATGGAAGTCGGCTTCGGCGTTTCGCCGCCCTCGCGGCGGCGGTTCCACGGCGAGCCCGTCATCCGCTGATCTTTGGCGCTCATTTTTGGGAAAGCCCAGTAGCAGCCTTTCCGGAACTTGGCCTAACTTGTCTTGGTGCCGCCGCGCCGCAGATGTTCGTCCAGGCGCGGCATGATCTCGACGAAGTTGCAGGGCATGTGCCGGTAGTCGAGTTGCGGCTTCAAGATGCCGTCCCAGGCGTCCTTGCAGGCGCCGGGCGAGCCCGGCAGCACGAAGACGAAGGTCGCATTGACGACGCCGCCGGTGGCACGGCTCTGGATCGTCGAAGTGCCGATCTTGTCGTAGGAAATGCGGTGGAACACTTCGGAAAAGCCGTCCATGCGCTTTTCGAAGATCGGCTCCAGCGCCTCCGGCGTCACGTCGCGGCCGGTAAAGCCGGTGCCGCCGGTGGTGATGACGACATCGATCGCTTCGTCCTTCGCCCAGCCCAGGACCTTGTCGCGGATTTTCTCGCGGTCGTCGGTGACGATGTCGCGGTCGGCCAGGACATGGCCGGCCTCCACGATGCGGTCGGCCAGCGTCTGGCCGGATTTGTCGTCGG
The DNA here is from genome assembly GCF_002284565.1 of Mesorhizobium mediterraneum. Lineage (GTDB taxonomy): Bacteria > Pseudomonadota > Alphaproteobacteria > Rhizobiales > Rhizobiaceae > Mesorhizobium > Mesorhizobium mediterraneum. The sequence continues at coordinate 585,481 of NZ_NPKI01000011.1, forward strand.
CGAGGCCGCGGGTATCGGAAACGGTCAGCACCGCGATGCGCACGGGAATGAAGGAGCGGCTCTCGTCAATCCTGGCCATGTGCGTCAGTCTCCGATGTCATGCTTCGCGTTGCGGCGACGAACCAGTCGGGATGGCGGCTGCGAATATCGACGGCCGCGCGCTTGGCCACATTGCCGGTCTCGAACAGCCCGAAGCAGGTCGCGCCGGAACCGGACATCCGGGCGAACCCCGCTCCGGCCTTGTTGAGCACCGAAAGCGCCTTGCCGATGGCGGGTTGGATCGCGCGTGCAGCGGGCTCGAGATCGTTGCGCGTGATCTCCAGCCAATTGCGGATGCTGTGGAAGTCGAGGCTGCGCGGCAGCGGCGGCAATCCCTCATTGTCGCGATGGGAAAGCGCGTTGAACACCTCGGCCGTGGAGACGGCGATGCCGGGATTGACGAGGACCAGCCCGAGTGCGGGAAAGCCCGGCACGGCAGACAGCTCGTCACCAACACCGCGCGCGATCAGCGGTTTTGCCGTAAGGCACATGGGAACGTCGGCGCCCAGCGAGAGGCCGATCCGCGCCAGTTCGGCTTCGTCGAGGTCCAGTCTCCACGTCTCAGCCAGCCCGCGCAGCACCGTTGCGGCGTCGCTCGAGCCGCCGCCGACGCCGGATGCGACCGGCAGGTTCTTTTCGAGCCTGATGGCGACCGGCGGCGCATGTTGGAGACCGGCCCGCTGCCGCAGCGCGTCGCGCGCTTTGACGACCAGATTGCTGTCGTCGAGCGGGACCGCGGAGGCGTGTCGGCCCGACACGGAAAACCCGTCGCTGTCGGCGAGCTCGATCTCGACCCTGTCGCCGAAGCGCGTGAACACCGCCAGGGTCTCGATCATGTGATAGCCGTCGGCGCGCCTGCCGGTGACGTGCAGCGCGAGATTTATCTTGGCATGCGCATGCAATGCCCGGACGGTGATGCCGGAATCCACTGTGTCGGTCGCGAGCGGGATGATGTCAGTCCTTGGCCAGACGGTATTCGCCGGTCTTCGGGTCCTTGACCAGCGTGCCCATTGAGCCGTTGGTAGCCTGCTTTTCGGTGCGCCGTATCTTGGCCGTCACGCGCTCGGCTTCCCTGACGAAGGAGCGATAGCCGAAATAGGCGAGGACGCCGACTGCGATGAAGAAAATGATCTGTGGCATGTCAAACTCCTTCCTCGCAAGGCCGGCTGCGGCGGCCGGTCGGGTCGGTCAAGCTCTTAAGTTAAACGCTTTTACCGGTTTTTCAAAGCCCGAAGCGAGCCCACAGCGCGCGCTCTTCCGCCGCATCGATCATGCCGCTTGCGGCAGCCGCGGCGATATCGGGCGCTGAAAAGCCCCCATTGCTTGAGCCGAACCAACCGAACCGGCCGAACAGGCCGCGTGGCGCCGTGATCAGCTTGAGCTGGGTTTTCGGCCCGAAACGGGTCTTCAGCACGCTGCGCATGTCGCCGAGCGCGTCGACAAGGCCGAGCTCCAGCCCCTTCTTGCCGGTCCAGAACAGACCAGTGAACAGGTCCGGGTCGTCCTTGAGCTTGGTGCCGCGCCGGTCCTTGACGAGGTCGATGAAGGTTTCGTGGACATCGAGCTGCAGCGCCTTCAGCCGCTCGATGTCTTCCTTTTTCTCGGGCTTGAACGGATCGAGCACCGCCTTGTTCTGGCCGGCGGTATGGACGCGGCGCTCGATGCCGATCTTCTTCATCAGCTCGGGAAAGCCGAACGAAGCCGACACCACGCCGATCGAACCGACGATGGAGGACGGATCGGCAAAGATCTCGTCGCCGGCGACCGCGATCATGTAGCCGCCCGACGCCGCCACGTCCTCGACGAAGACCAGAACCTTTTTGTTCTTCTCGGCCGCCAGGTCGCGGATACGTTTGAAGATCAGCCGCGATTGCACCGGCGAGCCGCCCGGCGAATTGATCGAAATGGCGACCGCGGGGGCTTCGAAGGAAAACGCCTTCTCGATAGGGCCGGCGGTGGACGCGAGCGAAAGACTCGGCCGGAACTGGCCGCCGCCGGCCATGATGGTGCCGTGCAGCCGGATGACGGGAATGACGACGATGTCGGAGCGCCAGGATTTCGGCAGCAGGCGGTTGAGAAAGCGTTTCACGGGATCTCCGGTCAATTGGCCTGAAGGCATGTAGGGATTCGCCGGCCAACGGCAATGCCGCGACGCCGACCGGCTAGCCGCATGATCCTTTCCTAAAATCGGAATCGATTTTAGGAAAGGATCATGCGCAAATCAAAAGTGCTACAGCGCTCCTGGCTCGTCCGGAAGGACGGGCGGCGCTGTAGGTCAGTCGCCGAACAGCGAAGCCAGTCCGTTGTTGATCATCTCGGTCCGCTCCGTTGGGCCGTCGCCCGATTGCGCATGCAGCATCAGCGGCGGGCGGATCGACAGTTTTCCGCGTGCCCCGAGTATCGCCCTGACGACGATGCGGATCGCCGCCGCCTCGGGGCGAGGGTGGACGGCCAGCATCTCGGCATCGCCGAAGCGGCCTGATATCGCATCGAGGATGGCGCCGAGCTGATCGGGCCTGGCAATCACGGCAAGACCGCCGCGCGGCCTGACCACAGCAGCCGCACTTCGGATCCAGCTGTCGAACAGCCCGTCCTCCGTCACATGTGCTGCCCTTCTGAGCGGGTCGGGCGTGGCGCGATCCTCGGCGGCATTGAAGGGCGGGTTCATGATGACGAAATCGAAGGAATTGTCGGCAAGCCCGGCGGCTGTTCGCGCTTGGCCCGACAGCGCGACGTCTGCGGCGAGCACCGAGGCGCGGTCGTTGAGATGCGCATTGCCGGGGTGGGCAAGCGTCGTTGCAGCGAACGCCGCCATTTCCGGAGACCGTTCGATGAGCACGGCCTTGGCATCAGGACAGCGCGACAGCACCGCCAGGCCTGCGGCGCCAGCACCCGCGCCGAAATCGGCAAGGCGGCCGGCGAAGGAGGACGGCACGGCAGCCGCCAGCATCATGGCGTCCATGCCGGCGCGATGGCCGGCCTGTTTCGGCTGAACCAGCCAGAACCGTCCGCGATGGAAGGCATCGACCGTATGGGCCGGCGTATCCTGGACAAGGGTGGCGCGCGCCGCGGACATTATTTCTGGCGGATCTCGTTGGCGATGCCGGCATCCGTCAGGATGCGCCGCGCCGCATCGGCCTGATCGGCTTCGACCATGATGCGCCGGGGCAGGATGCCGATCGAGCCGTCGAGCACGCTCATGTTCTGGTCGGCGACGAAACAGCCGATGCCGGCATCGCGCATCAGCGATTCGACAAAGGAGATGATCACGGCATCGTTGGTGCGGATAAGCTCTATCATCGGACGAAACTCGCAGGTTGCAGCGTTTATGTAAATGTGGGTGGCTCCCGTCGCCATCTCGACCGCGCCAAATCGCCTCTTGCCGTGCCTGTGGGTACCGCCCTAGAGTCTGTGGCGGGATCAGGGTGCCGTCGTGCGCGTGACTTATAGACGGGAGTGTTTGTGGTGGGTGTCGTTCTCAACATCGAAAACGGGAAGCGGGAAGCCGCCTCGATCAAGGATCTCATCGACCTTACGGCGGCCGATATGGGGCGCGTTAACAAATTGATCCTGTCGAAGGCCGGTTCCGACGTCGAGATGATCCCGGAGATTGCCAACCACCTGATCTCTTCGGGCGGCAAGCGGCTGAGGCCGATGCTGACGCTCGCCTCCGCCCAGATGTTCGGCTATTCCGGCGAGGGTCACGTCAAGCTCGCCACATCGGTCGAGTTCATGCACACGGCCACGCTCCTCCACGACGACGTCGTCGACGAGAGCGGCATGCGGCGCGGCAAGAAGACCGCCCGCATGATCTGGGGCAACCAGGCAAGCGTGCTGGTCGGCGATTTCCTGCTTGGCCAGGCTTTCCGCATGATGGTCGATGTCGGCTCGCTGGAAGCGCTCGATATCCTGTCGAGTGCTGCCTCGATCATTGCCGAGGGCGAGGTGATGCAGCTCGCTGCCGCCAAGAACCTCGAAACCACCGAGGATGAGCATTTCGCCGTGATCAAGGCCAAGACGGCGGCCCTGTTCTCGGCCGCCGCCGAGGTTGGTCCGGTCATCGCCCAGGCGACGCGAAACGATCGCGCGGCACTGCGCTCCTATGGCATGAATCTCGGCCTTGCCTTCCAGCTGATCGACGATGCGCTGGATTATGGCGGCACCAGCAAGGATCTGGGCAAGAATGTCGGCGACGACTTCCGCGAGGGTAAGGTGACGCTACCGGTGATCCTCGCTTACCGGCGCGGCACCAAGGCCGAACGCACCTTCTGGAAGCGCGCCATCGAGGACAATGTCATCGACGACGCCGGGTTGGAAAAGGCGATCGGATTGATGACCCGTCACGGGGCAATCGCCGACACCATTGGACGCGCCGGCCATTTCGGCGAGATTGCCCGCGACGCGCTGGCGCCGCTCGAAGCGACGCCGCAGAAATCGGCGCTGATCGACGTCATCGATTTCTGCATCAGCCGGGTGAACTGAGAGGCGCCGCTCCTCATCTTGGTTTCCCCGGAAGCACCATTGCGGCGAGCAGGCTGACGGCGATGCCTGCCGCAGCGAGCCAGAAGGCGACCTGGATGCCGTCGGCAACAGCGATCTTCAAGGCATCACCGGCCAATCCGCCGACATGGCGGTTGGCGATCGCGATCAACACCGCCATGCCGATCGCGTTGCCGACATTGAGCATGGTGGAGGCCATTCCCGACGCGACGCCCTGTTCGTCGTGGGAAACACCCGAGGCGGCGGCGATCCACATGGCGGTCCAGACGATGCCTTGTCCGACGCCGGAGATGATCAGGCCGGGCACGAGGGATAGATAGCTGCTGTCTGCGGATGCGCCTGATACCATCAAGGCCGTCCCGGTCGCGCCAATGACCATGCCGCCGACCAGCGTGGCGCGTGTCGAAAAACGCGTTGCCAGGCGTTCACCGAATTGCGTGCCGACCGCGATGGCGACCGATGGCACCAGGAACGCAAGGCCGGCCTGCAAGGCGGTGAAGCCATGCACGTTCTGCAGCAGCACGGTGAGGAAGTAGGGCAGGGCGCCGAAAGTCCCCATGAAGAGGAAGGTGATTGTCATGCCGGCGACCAGGCTGCGGTTGTGGAACAGGCGCAGCGGCATCAGCGGATCGGCGCTCTTCGCCTCTATCACCGCGAAGGCGATCAGGAAGAGTGCCGCCAGTGCGGCGCTGACGATGATCGCAGTCGACCCCCAGCCATATTCGGGGCCCTGAACCAGCGTGAAGACAAGCAGCGTCGCGCCGGTGGTGACGGTCAGCGCGCCCGGCAGATCGAAGCTGCGATGTTCATGCCGCTTGCGGTCCCGCGGAATGATGGCGAAGGCCGCGATGATGGCGACCCCGGCCAAGAGCACGTTGACATAGAAGACCGAGGGCCAGCCGAAGGCGCTGGTGAGAAGGCCTCCCGCCAACGAGCCGAGCGTGAGGCCGCTCGCTCCGGCGCCGCCCCAGACCGCGAGCGCCCGATTGCGTTCCGGCCCCTCGGCAAACAGCCGATTGATCAGCGACAGCGTGGCCGGGAACAGGAAGGCGGCGCCGATGCCTTGCACCGCACGGGCCGCGATGATCACTTCCGGCGACCAGGCGAGGCCGCCGACCAGGGACGAAAGCGCATAGAGCCAAAGCGCGAAGATGAAAACACGGCGCTGGCCGATCAGGTCGGCAGCCCGGCCGCCGAACAGCAGGAAGCCACCGGTGAACACGGTGTAGGCGCTGACCACCCATTGCAGGGTCTGGCCCGAAAAGCCCAACCCGGCGCCGATTTCCGGCAAAGCCACGAAGACGATGTTGAGGTCGAGTGCGATGATGAGCTGGGCGAAGGCAAGCAATGCCAGCGTGGCGCCGCGCTTCGCGCCGATCCCTCCTGCTGCCGCGGCGCCGAACGGCGCGCCTTGATCGAGTGAGCTCATGTCAAAATCTCCATGTCGACGATTCTTTATCGATCAATAAAGAATTGGGTTTGCAATCCGAAGTCAAGCGGATTATTTGTTGACTGATAAAAAATGGAGGTCGCGATGGCAGGAAGGCCAAGGGAGTTCGATCGGGATCAGGCGTTGGAGAAGGCCCGCGACGCCTTCTGGACGCGCGGCTATGAGGGCACCTCGATGGCCGATCTCGTGTCGGTGCTTGGTCTGGCCTCGCCGCGCATCTATGCCGCCTTCGGCTCGAAGGAGGACCTGTTTCGGGAAGCGGTCGTTCTCTACGAGACCAAAGAAGGAAGCTTCGCCACCCGCGCGCTTGCCGAGGAGCCAACCGCTCGGCGGTTTGTCGAGCGGTTGCTGCGTGATGCAATCGAAATCTATACGAGGCCGGGTCTGCCGCAGGGCTGCATGGTTGTCTCAGCCGCGACCAACTGCGCCGCCGAGAACGATCGCGTGCTTTATTGGCTGGCCGAACGTCGCCGAGCGCGCAATGCGCTGATTGTCGAGCGCCTGAGAAAGGGCGTTCGGGACGGGGAGCTCAAACCGGATACGGAGGCCGAGGCCATGGGCGACTACTACACCACGCTCTTGTTTGGTCTCTCGGTGCAGGCGCGCGACGGTGTGCCGAAAAAGCGGCTGCATGCTCTGGTAACCGTGGCGATGCAGTCGTTGGACGCAAGACTTGTCCAGGGATCCTGAGCTTCATCGACCGTCGTGCGGAGGTCAAAACGGAATTTCCCGGCAGATCAGCAGATCACATCGTGGCTGGGCGGGGTGGTGGACGAGATCACGAAAACGCCCTCGCGCTCTTCAGCAGCGCCACGAGCTGGCTCTGGCGGCTAGTTCCGGTTTTCCGAAAGATTCGTTCGAGATAGGTGCGGGCCGACTTGACGGCGATGCCGATTTCGATGGCCGCTTCGTGCACCGAACGGCCGGCGGCAAGCGCGACGGCGAGCCGGCCCTCGGCCGGCGTCAGGTCGAACAGGCCTGAAAAGATATGGGGCGACGGAACAGTCGCGCAGAGGCTGACCTCGGTTGCCGAAACGAGAATATCCGCACCCGAAAAGATATCATGCGCGGCGCGGCGCAACGGCAGCAGGTGGACAACTAGCGCGGGCCGCCCCTTCGTGCCCGGAACAGGGATGGACCGCACGATGCGGTTATCCCGGTTCTGCGCGATGGCCTGCTGGAAAAGCGCGTTTGCCGGTTCATTGGCAAGCGCGATGCCGCCATGGGCCGTGGGGAGGAAAACGTGGGCCATGTCTTCGAGGAGCGGATTGGCCGTCAGCACGCGGCCCGACCCGCTCATGACAGCGGCCGGCAGTCCAATTTCGCGCAGCGTCGATACGGCGGTCTTTGCCCGTTCCAGACCCAGGCGCCCGGCAATAACGCCAGCTCTCGCGAGGTGAGGGCGCAGTTCGTCCAGCCGATCGATCGCGGCCTGATCGTAGATCCCGTCCTTTAGCCAGCGCTGGAAGACAAAAAGCACGAACTCTCCGCCAGGCATTGGGACGGATGTGCATACATGCGATCCAGCGCCAAATGCCGTTGCGCTTTTGCGGACGGGGTCGCGCTCGATCTCCTCGCCGGTCATGAAATCATCGACCCGCACAAAGCTTGCTGGCTGTGTGCTGCACATGCGCTGCACGCTTTCGGAAAACTTCCAGCTATCCCCCGCCATGAATTCATCGAGCAAGGGCTGGACATGCGCTTCGGTGATGGCGCGGACCGGCGACTGATCGCTGAATACAAAGATCGCGCCGCTTGCCGAGCGGGAGATCGCGCTTGCCGCTCCCAATACCTCCGGCCACAGCTCGTCCGCGAACGCCGCTTCGTAGATTAGATCGACAATGGCGAAGGCCTGCTCGTCCTGCGGCATTTCCAGCATCGGCATCTTCCTGGGCGAAGCAACGGCATCCATCTGCACGGTTCCACGCATCATTCCGTTGCGTAAACTTTCGACGCCCGCCGCTTACGGATCGCTTACGGCATCGGGTTGCCGGTGCCGCAGCAGGGCAAGCCAGCAGCCCGCCAGGCCAGCAAAGCGCGGTCGATGGTCGCAGTTGCGCGCCGTTCGGCATGCTTTGCTAATCGCATGACTCGATTGTGAATTCGGGCCGGGTTGAAGCGTGACCCCAAAAAGGCCATGCTTTGCTTGGAAAAGATCGAGTCTACGGCGATCCCGCTGACGCGGGCATGGCTTTGACTGAAAGGGATACGATGCGGCAAGGATGTGCGCGCTGGCTGACACGGCTGGCAATTGTGACGGGCATGGCGATCTCTGGTCTGCCAGCCCTGGCCAAAGAGACCACCGGGCCGGTCAAGATCACATCCTTCTCGGGCGCTTATCTCGCCGCGCGGGTCGCCGAAGGCGACAATGATCTCGACAATGCCATCGCCTACTACAAGCAGGCGCTCGCCTTCGCACCCGACGATACCTCGTTGCAGCAAAGCCTGATGTTGTCGCTGATCGCGCAAGGGCGCTTCGAAGAATCCCTGGTCTATGCCGACAAGCTCAAGGCGGTTCCGGACGTCGAGCGGTTCTCGCGCCTGGCGCTGGCCGTCGGTTCCTTTCACAAGAAGGACTTTTCCAAGGCAGAATACTGGCTCAAGCTTTCGCTTGAATCCGACCTCGACCGGCTGATCTCCGGCGTCATGACCGGTTGGGCCAAGCAGGGCGCCGGCGACGCCAGCGAGGCCATGGCCTCCATCGACAAGCTGCAGGGTCCGGACTGGTTCGGCCTCTTCAAATCCTTCCATCGCGCGCTGATTGCGGACGCATCTGGCTTGCCCGAAAAGGCGGATGCGATTTACGCCGCGACCCTCCAGGACACCGCGACCGGTAGCGCCGCACCCGAAACCTGGATGCGCAATGCGCAGGCCTATGCCTCTTTCCTCGCCCGCAAGGGCGACAAGGGCAAGGCGCTGTCCGTGCTTGATCAGGCCGAGGCATTTGCATCCGGCAAGGTGGAGATATCAGCGCTTCGCGACAAGATCACCAAGGGCGAGAAGATCGAACCCTTCGTTGCCGGCCCGTCCGACGGCGCCTCGGAAATTCTGCTCGATCTCGCCACCGCGCTCAATCGCGGCGGCGGCGAGCCGTTCGTCCGCCTCTATCTGCAATATGCCCTGGCGCTGAAGCCCGACAGCGACGCGGCCCTTGTCCAACTCGCCGCCGTTTCCGAGCAGTTGAAGGACGGCGAGGGCGCTATCGCCTTCTATCGCCGCATCCCGGCCAGTTCGCCACTGAAGGAGCTTTCGGAACTGCAGCTCGGCCTCAACCTTGCCGATCTCGACCGCCATGACGAGGCCATCTCCCATCTGAAAGCCCTCGTCGAAGCGCATCCCAACGACATGCGCACATATCAGGCGCTCGGTGGCGTCTATGCCTCGAAGGAGGACTTCCGCTCCGCGGCCGATCTCTTTGACAAGGCGGTGGCGGCGCTGAAGGCCCCGACCCGCGCCGACTGGAACATTTTCTACCAGCGCGGCATCGCCTATGAGCGGCTGAAGGAGTGGCCGAAAGCCGAGCCGAATTTCCGCAAGGCGCTGGAATTGTTCCCCGACCAACCGCAGGTTCTGAACTATCTCGGCTATTCCTGGGTGGACAAGAACATGAATCTCAAGGAAGGCCTTGAGATGATCCAGAAGGCCGTCGACCTCAGGCCGAGCGACGGCTACATCGTCGATTCGCTGGGCTGGGCCTATTTCCGCCTGGGCAGGTTTGATGACGCTGTTCGCGAAATGGAGCGTGCCGTGTCGCTGAAGCCGGAAGATCCGGTGCTGAACGATCACCTCGGCGATGCCTATTGGCGGGTCGGCCGCAGGCTGGAAGCCACCTTCCAGTGGAACCAGGCCCGCGACCTGAAGCCGGATCCCGACGTGCTCGCCGCCTTGCAGCAGAAACTGCTGAAGGGCCTGCCGCCGATCGAATCCAACACGGCGCAGGAAACCCCGAAGGTCAAGCCCGAACCGGCGCCCGCGCCGAAGGGCTGACCCTTCCGCCTTGACGCTTGGCGGGTGGCGCTCTAGAGCCTGATCCCGAACCGAAGGTCAGCCAGCAAAAAGTTGCAGACTTTTCGGACAAGATCATGCGGCCTGATCCAACAGGTGCCGCATTCCGCCGCTCCGTCGAGGCCGCCGTGACCGTTGATATCCCAGCCCATATGCATCCCAGCCGCTCGTTCCAGGGGCTGATCCTGACCTTGCATAACTACTGGGCGGACTATGGCTGCGTCGTTCTCCAGCCCTATGACATGGAAGTCGGCGCCGGCACATTCCATCCGGCGACGACGTTGCGGGCGCTGGGGCCAAAGCGCTGGAACGCCGCCTATGTGCAGCCTTCGCGCCGGCCCAAGGACGGGCGCTACGGCGAGAATCCGAACCGGCTGCAGCACTATTACCAATATCAGGTGATCCTGAAGCCGAACCCGCCCAATCTGCAGGAGCTTTATCTCGGCTCGCTGGCAGCCATCGGCGTCGATCCGCTGCTGCATGACATCCGCTTCGTCGAGGACGACTGGGAAAGCCCGACGCTCGGCGCCTGGGGACTGGGCTGGGAGTGCTGGTGCGACGGCATGGAAGTGTCGCAGTTCACCTATTTCCAACAGGTCTGCGGCATCGAATGCGCGCCGGTGGCGGGCGAGCTTACCTACGGGCTGGAGCGGCTGGCCATGTATGTGCAGGGCGTCGACAATGTCTACGACCTCAACTTCAACGGCCGCGAGGGCGCCGACAAGGTTACCTATGGCGAGGTCTTCCTGCAGGCCGAGCAGGAATATTCGCGCCACAATTTCGAATTCGCCAACACGGCGATGCTGCTCCGGCATTTCGAGGACGCCGAAGCCGAGTGCAAGGCGCTGCTCGATGCCGGCGCGCCAGCTTCGAACGACAATCTGGCGATGCACCGGATGGTGTTTCCCGCCTACGACCAGTGCATCAAGGCCAGCCACGTCTTCAACCTGCTCGACGCGCGTGGCGTGATTTCCGTCACCGAGCGGCAGAGCTATATCCTGCGGGTGCGCAATCTGGCGAAAGCCTGTGGCGAAGCGTTTTTGCTGACGCAGGCTGGCGGGCTGGCGGCTTAGCTCCAAAGGCTATTTGCGATTTCGACCGAAGCGCTGATTGGCAATACGCCTTGGCCGCTGGAACCAGCCATTGTCCGCAGCGCTTGCCTGACGCCAGGCATCGTGAACGTGCCATGAGCCTGCGCTGTGAAACAGGCGCTGAGCGCGAGGATCTGTAGGAATGTCGATGCCGTCTTCATGGTCGTTCAGCCAATAGTTCTCTGCCTGAGCGTGGGTCGCTTCAGCGCTGCGTTAGGTTCATGAAAATCTTTGACCCAAGGACGGACGATCCCGCTTCGGCCCGACAGGCAGCGGAATATTTTTGGAAATCGCTGGCAGAGGCCGCGATCTTGCAGGGAAGGGTGACAGCGGCCAGCCGAGTTGCTATGCCCCGCCCGACCGTTCTCCCGCATGAGCTGACCCTATGCCCGACCTGCTCCTAGAAATTCGCTCCGAGGAAATCCCCGCGCAGCCGCACGCCCGCAGCGCCGCAGGCGCGAGGACGTGCAAAAAAGGAAAAGGCATGCGGGGAGGGAAACTCTAATGCCGGATTTATTGCTTGAACTTCGCTCCGAGGAAATCCCCGCGCGCATGCAGCGCAAGGCGGCAGGCGACTTGCGGAAGATGCTGACTGACGGTCTGGTCGAGGCCGGGCTGACCTATGAGGCGGCGCGCGAATATTGGACGCCGCGCCGGTTGGCGCTCGACATTCGCGGCGTGACCGCGCGCTCGAAGGACATCAGCGAGGAGATCAAGGGCCCCTCGACCAAGGCGCCCGAACAGGCGGTCCAGGGTTTTCTGCGCAAGGCCGGTCTTTCCTCGATCGCCGAGGCGCATGTCCATGCCGACCCGAAGAAGGGCGATTTCTATGTCGCCCATATTGCGAAGCCGGGCAGGGCGGCAGAAGAAATCATCGCCGAGCTGGTGCCGGGCATCATCCGCGGCTTTCCATGGCCGAAATCGATGCGCTGGGGGCCTGCCTCGGCGAAACCCGGATCGTTGCGCTGGGTGCGGCCGCTGCAATCCATCCTCTGCACCTTCGGCCCGGAGACCGAAGAGCCGGTGGTGGTCGATTTCGAGATCGACGGCCTCCGCTCGGGTAACCTCACCTACGGCCACCGTTTTCATGCGCCGGGCGCGATCACCGTGCGCCGCTTCGACGACTATGCCGCAAAGCTGGAGGCAGCCAAGGTCGTGCTCGATGCCGACCGGCGCAAGCAGATCATCCTTTCCGACGCCAGGAATCTCGCTTTCGCCAACGGGCTCGACCTGGTCGAAGACGAGGGCCTGCTCGAGGAAGTGTCAGGCCTGGTCGAATGGCCTGTCGTGCTGATGGGCGAATTCGAGCAAGACTTTCTCGCCATTCCGGCCGAGGTGATCCGGCTCACCATCCGCGCTAACCAGAAGTGCTTCGTCACGCGGCCGCAGGGCGTTGGTGAAGAGCTTTCCAACCGCTTCATCCTGACCGCCAACATCGAAGCCAAGGACGGCGGCAAGGAGATCGCCTACGGCAACGGCAAGGTGGTGCGCGCGCGCCTCTCCGACGCGCTCTATTTCTGGAAGACCGACCAGGGCGACCTGCCTGACCTCGACCAGTTGCAGGCATCGGCGGAAAAGTTCGGGCTCGATCTCAAAAAGCCGCTCGACCAGCGCATGGCTCGCCTCGACCATCTCGGTGTCACCTTCCACGCCAAGCTCGGCACGCAAGGCGAGCGGGTTGAGCGGATCAAGAGGCTGGCTGGCGAGATTGCTGACACGTTGTCGAAGCAGCCGAATTTCTTCGATGGCAAGCTTCTGTCAGCCGACGATCTGAACGTCGAACAGAAATATCTCCGCGAGCGCGCCGAGCGTGCTGCCGTCCTGGCCAAGGCCGACCTCACCACCGAGGTGGTCGGCGAGTTCCCGGAACTGCAGGGCGCCATGGGCCGCAAATATGCGCTGCTGCAGGGCGAGCATTCTTCCGTCGCCGCGGCAATTGAGGAGCACTACAAGCCTCAGGGACCGTCAGACCGCGTGCCCACAGATCCAGTGTCGGTGGCCGTCGCGCTCGCCGACAAGCTCGACACGCTGGTCGGCTTCTGGGCGATCGACGAAAAGCCCACGGGGTCGAAGGATCCCTATGCGTTGCGGAGGGCTGCGCTCGGGGTGGTAAGGATTTTGGTTGAGAATGAGGTTAGGCTACCGGTCCAGCGCCAGTTTATTAACGCACTGTTCGGACTTACCTACAATGGCGGTGATCGTTTTTCGGTGGTCTGGCGAGCGGATGACGGGGGGGATTTCACTACCGGCGTTGGATCGGCCGATGATCTGCTCAGTAAGCGAGCAGGTTTGTTGTCCTCGGAGGTACGTGGCGTAGAACTCCCAGACCATTCTGCGGCTGAAATAATTGCCGACCTCCTCTCCTTCTTCCACGATCGTCTGAAGGTCTATCTCCGCGATCAAGGCGCTCGCCATGATCTAATCGATGCTGTGCTGGCGGGTGGCGGAAGCGCGCCAATCTCCCCCCTAGAGGGGGAGATGTCGGCGAAGCCGACAGAGGGGGGCGCTGTCCCGCCGGCGTCTCATTCTGTCACGCCCCCCTCTGCCCTGCCGGGCATCTCCCCCTCAAGGGGGGAGATTGGCCAATCGCAAAACGACGACCTGCTTCAAATTGTTCGCCGCGTCCAAGCGCTCGGCTCGTTCCTCGACACCGAGGACGGCAAGAACCTGCTCGCCGGCACCAAGCGTGCGGCCAACATTCTGGCCGCTGAGGAGAAGAAGAAAACGACGGTTGCCGACCATGTCGAGCCGGCTCTATTCCGGGAAGATGCCGAGAAAACGCTGTTTGCGGCGGTGAATCAGGCCGAGAAGGAAGCCGGCCAAGCGATACACAATGAAGACTTTTCCGCCGCCATGCTGGCGCTTAGCGCGTTGCGCGAACCGGTTGATTCATTCTTTGAACGCGTTCTCGTGAATGATGAGGATCAGGCCGTTCGAGCCAACCGTCTGGCACTGCTGGCGCGCATCCGGGCAGCGACTGACCAGGTCGCGGATTTCTCGAAGATCGCCGGCTGAGGCTTGGAAATAATTTGTTCCAATAGCCGATTCGAGCCGGCTTACAGTCATATGACGATGATCTCTGCGTGGCACAAGGAGCATGTTCCCCAAACCCACGGAGGCTTCCATGAATTCCGCTCGCGACATCGAAGTGACAGAAGAAACGCCTGCCGAGACGCTTGAGTCGGCTTCCGAAACGACCCTCGACCAGGCCGCCACCACTGCAGTCGAAGCTGCCGACCTGTCGGACGAGGACAGTGACGACGACGAAAGCGAAGCGACGGTCGAGGAAGGCGCTGAAGATGACAAAGCCGCCACCCTCTCGGATGACGATGAGGAAGACGACGAAGACGAAGAAGATGACGACGACAGCGTGAAGGCCGAGGCGCCGGACGCTGAGGAAGAGGAAGAAGAGGAAGAGGAAGAGTCGGACGCCTCCGACGACGCGGACGAAGAGGTCGCGGCCTAGGTTTTTTCAAGCGACGGAGTTTTACTCAGTGAACCGGGGCGGCGCGTGAGCGTCGTCCTGGCCTCGAGCGGCTATCTGGCTTGGTCGATCTCGGGAATGGGCGTCGGCTGTGGCGTTGCCGGCTCGCTGTTCGTTTTCCCTGCCTTTTTGTCGGATTTGGTGTCTGCACCAGGTGCTGCGGCAGCGGTGGTCGCGGCAGGTGCGGAACTTGGAGCCGGTGTTGCGAAGGCGTCGCCGACGATGCCGCCGCGAATGATCATCGGGCTTTGCATGAAATCATGCTTGGGCTGGCTCGGGATCGCAGCAACTTTTTCATAGGCGACATCGGGCACTAGTTCGCCGAGCGCCACGATCGACGGTGTCGAGGAACTCTCAGTCACTTTCACCGGTTCGGGCGCGCCGAGCCTGACGACGGACGGCGTCGAGGATGCTGCACCGAGAACGACGAAGGACGAAGCCTGTGCTCCGCCCGCCGCCAAAGTGAGACCAAGCGCTCCCAGGATACGCACCCAGACCATGATAGTTCCCCTTGCCCAACAAGCCGGCACCATACCGTCGGGGAATTGATGCGGGCTTGCGAGGAAAGATAGCATTTTAGCGATTTGGTAATTCGCCAACGCCCGGACTTGCTCCGTAAACGTCACCGTATTACGCACCCACATCTGTGAGGTGATGAGAGTGGCTGAGATACTTGCCGCCGGCGAGGCGATGGAGCGGGCGCTGGCGCTGCTCGAAGGCGGCGATGTCGTCGCCATTCCGACGGAAACCGTTTACGGGCTGGCCGGCGACGCCACCAATGGCGTTGGCGTGGCGCGTATCTTCGAGGTCAAGGGCCGGCCACGCTTCAACCCGCTGATCGCCCATGTCGCCGATCTGGCGATGGCCGAGCGTATCGCGCTGTTCGATCCGCTGTCGAAAAGACTGGCGCAGACATTCTGGCCGGGACCGCTGACGCTGGTGCTGCCGCAGCGGCCGGGCAACGGCATTCATCCGCTGGTCACCGCCGGGTTGGATACGATCGCGCTGCGCATGCCGAAAGGCTTTGGCGGCGAGCTGATCGCCAGGCTCGGCCGCCCGCTTGCGGCGCCCAGCGCCAATTCTTCGGGAAGGATCAGTGCCACGACGGCCGAGGCAGTGGCGGCCGATCTCGGCTCAAAAATCAGGCTGGTGGTCGATGGCGGCGCAACGTCCGTTGGGCTCGAATCGACGATCGTCAAGGTCGAGGGCGGAAAGCTGCGGCTGCTGCGGCCGGGCGGCATTGCCGCCGAGGAGATCGAAGCGGCCGCCGGCGTGAAGCTGTCGCGCGGCGCGGCGGGCATCGAGGCTCCCGGCATGTTGGCCTCGCACTATGCGCCGGGCGCTGCGGTGCGGCTCAACGCCGAGACAATTGCCAAAGGCGAAGCCTTGCTGGCCTTCGGTGATCGCCGTGCCGAGGGCTGGCAGAATGCCGCCGCTTTGCGCAACCTGTCCGAGACCGGCGACCTGCGCGAGGCCGCAGCCAACCTCTTTGCCCACATGCAGGATCTCGATCGCAGCGGCGCCAGGACAATCGCCGTCGAGCCCATACCATTCGATGGGCTAGGCGAGGCGATCAACGACCGGCTTTCGCGCGCCGCCGCCCCTCGTGACCAGGCCGCCCCCCGTGACAAGATCGATTGAGCACCATAGTTTCCCATCCATGAACGACATATCCAGGGATATCGACCCCGCCCTCGTCGAACGCTTTGCGGTCATCGTCGGCGACAAATATGCGCTTCGCGACGAGCAGGACATCGCGCCTTACCTCACGGAGAGACGCGGCCTTTGGCATGGCCGGACGGCGCTGGTCCTGAGGCCCGGCAGCGTCGACGAGGTCAGCCGCATCATGCGGCTGGCGACCGAGACGGGGACGCCCATCGTGCCGCAGAGCGGCAATACCGGGCTGGTCGGCGCGCAGGTGCCAGACACATCCGGCCGCGAGATCGTGCTGTCGCTGTCGCGGCTGAACAGCATCCGCGAGATCGACGTGCTGTCCAACACGGTCACCGTCGAGGCCGGGGTCATCCTGCAGACGCTGCAGGAGGCGGCCGATGCCGCCGACCGGCTGTTTCCGCTGTCGCTTGCCGCGCAAGGCTCCTGCCAGATCGGCGGCAATCTCTCTTCCAATGCCGGCGGCACCGGCGTGCTTGCCTATGGCAATGCGCGTGAGCTCTGCCTCGGCGTCGAGGTGGTGCTGCCGACCGGCGAGGTGTTCGACGATCTGCGCAAGCTGAAAAAGGACAACACCGGCTACGATCTGAAGAACCTGTTTGTCGGTGCGGAAGGCACGCTCGGCATCATCACCGCTGCCGTGCTCAAGCTTTTCCCCAAGCCCAAGGGGCGCGAGGTGGCGTTTGCCGGCCTGTCCTCGCCCGAGGCGGCGCTGTCTCTGCTCAGCCTGGCGATGGATCGTGCCGGGGCCGCGCTCACTGCTTTCGAGCTAATCGGACAGAGGCCCTATGACTTCACGCTTCTGCACGCGCCAGGCGCCGTGCGGCCGCTGGCCGAGGATTGGCCGTGGTATGTGCTGATGCAGATCTCGTCGGGCCGCTCAGCGGAAGATGCAAGGGCCCTGATCGAGGAGGTGCTGTCGGAAGGTCTTGAACAGGAGATCGTCGGCGATGCGGTGATCGCGGCAAGTCTCGCCCAAGGCGATGCCTTCTGGAATTTCCGCGAGGTGCTGCCCGACGCACAGAAGCCCGAAGGCGCCTCGATCAAGCATGACATCTCGGTGCCGGTGGCGGCTATCCCGCAATTCATCGAAAAGGCGGCCGGCGCCGTGCAGTCGGTCAGCCCCGGTGCGCGCGAGGTCTGTTTCGGCCATATGGGCGACGGCAACCTCCACTACAATATTTCCCGGCCGGTCGGCGGCGATGACGAAGCGTTTCTTGCGCTCTACCACGCCATGAACAAGGCCGTGCACGATGTCGTGCGCAGCTTCCACGGCTCGATCTCGGCAGAGCACGGCATTGGCCAGCTGAAGCGGGATGAATTGATCGCGACGGCGCCGCCGATGGCGATCGAGCTGATGCGCAGGGTGAAGACGGCCTTCGATCCGGCCGGCATTATGAATCCCGGTAAGGTTATCTGATCCTTTCGATATCTTGTGCCTGGTCGTATTCCGATAACCATCCCTCCGAGATCAGCAAAATTTAACCGACTTTCTTAAGCGCAGCGATAAGAAGCCCGCGCTAATGTTTCCCCACAACGAGGCTGGAAAAACCGGCCCGGAGACCCGGAAAGACCGGCTCTCAGGAGAGACAGGAAAGGCACAATATGAACACTGGACTGAAGCCAGTCTGGGCCGGGCGCAACATGCGCCTCGACCCATTCCGCCTGCCGCAGGTGGTGAGCTACGCCACGCGCGACGACTATGGCGACGTTACCTTCACCATCGACCACCGTGGCGCTGTCATTCGCCGCATGCTGGAGATGAGCGGCGTGCCGGCGATCATCGCTCTGCCCGCCAACGCGTTTCGCGGCGTGGCCGCCCGCGCGATGGAGGACCCGGATGGCAATGTCACAGTGACCTTGGAGCTTCTGCACAATGATCCGATGCTGTCGGTGCCGTTGCTTGTTGCCGACGATCTCGAGGATGTCGCCGCCGACTGGCGCGCCTGGGCCGACGCTTACCGTCTGCCGATGCTTCTGATCGAATCCGACGGCGTCGCCCGCACGCTGGAGGAATCGCTAGGCGCTGCCATCAAGACATTGCCGGCGCAGGACCGTCGCAAGGGTCGGATTTCGAACACGCGCCGCCCGCGCTTCCTCGCGCGCCGCCGCGCCGGCGATCTCGGCCTCAGGCTGGTCATCGGCGGCCAGGAAATCATTTCGCGCGACGAATAGTGCATCTGCGGCTCTCCCTTCTCCCCTTGTGAGGGCTTTGCACGGGGAGCGAAGTGGATTTCGGTGGTCAGTGAGGGCCTTTTTGAA
>NZ_NPKI01000009.1 GCF_002284565.1 Mesorhizobium mediterraneum
TTCAAAAAGGCCCTCACTGACCACCGAAATCCACTTCGCTCCCCGTGCAAAGCCCTCCTTGTGGGAGAAGGTGGCCGAGCGCAGCTCGGTCGGATGAGGGGTGCTGGACGGATCGCGGCGCTGGCGTTTCTTCCAACACCCCTCATCCGTCTCGGCGCTGCGCGCCGATCCACCTTCTCCCACAGGGGAGAAGGAAGAGGAGCTACAGCTTCCCCAAAAGCTCCGGTGTCGGCCAGCCGTCGACCGGTAAGCCTAGCCGCTTCTGCTCCTTGCGGATCGCCTCGCGGGTGTTGGTGCCCAGGATGCCGTCGACCGTGCCCACGTCATAGCCTTTGGCCTCGAGCTTCGTCTGCAAGGCCCTCATCTGGTCGCCGTTGAGGCCGGGTTCGGGATTGCGCGGATCGAATTGCGGCGCGCCCGCCAGCCGCGTGGCGAGATTTGCCGCGGTCAGCGCATAGGTGAAGGATTGGTTCCATTCGAGATAGACGTCGAAATTGTCGTAGACGAGGAAGGCCGGTCCCTTGCGACCCATGGGCAGCGCGAGACCTGCCTTTAGGCCGTTGTCGACAAGCGGCGTGCCATTCGGGTTGGTGACACCCCACTGAGCCCACTGCGTCAGCGGCAGCTTGTTGGTGCGGCCGGTCTGGTCCCATGGCATGTCGTCTGGCACGCGGACTTCCTCGATCCAGGGCTGGTCGCGTTTCCAGCCGCGCGACATGATCTTGTTGGCCGTGGTCATGATCACGTCCGGCGCGCTGCTGCGCAGGTCGACCAGACCGTCGCCGTCGCCATCGACGCCGCGGCCGAGATAGTCGGACGGCAGCATCTGCGTCTGGCCGATTTCGCCCGCCCAAGCGCCGGTGACATCGGCCGGCACGACGCCGCGATCGATGAGGGTCAGCAGCGGCGTGATCTGCGGCCGGAAGAGTTGCGGGCGGCGGCAGTCATGCGAGAGCGTGACCAGTGCGTTCAGCGTGTGGAAATCGCCCTGCACAGCGCCGAAATCGGTTTCTAGCGCCCAGAAAGCGGCGATGATCGGTGGCTGGACGCCAAATTCCCGGTCGGCGCGGGCAAAAACATCCGCGTATTTCTTCAGATTGGCCGCGCCCTGCTTCAGCCTATGGGACGAGATCATACGGTTCGAGAACTCAACGAAGGTCTGGGTAAAGACGCCTTGGGAGCGGTCGCGTGCTAGCACCTTTTCATCGGCGGTGGCGTTTTCCAGCGCCTCAAGGCCGGCAGTGCCGACGCCGGCGCTCTTGGCCTCAGCCGCCACGCCCTGCTTCCACGCCTCGAAATCGCCGCCGCATTGCTGTGCCACCGCTGGCGCCGTGGCGGCCAGAAGCAGCGCCGCGAGAATTTCCAAGCGCAATCGCATCGCCATCCTTCCAAGAAGATTACCGGCGGTTGCAGGCGTCTTCACTGGCTGTGTCGAAAAGCAGGCGGCAGGCCCGGTGTCAACGGGTGTTCTGCCGCAGCCACTTGTTCCAGGCTGCTTCCGAGCCGTTGAAGACATTGATGTCGGCATTGCCCCTCATGCCCGGCACAACGCCGGTTCCGGTGTACTGCCAGAAAGTGAAGGGGTGGCTACCGTATTTCTCGCGCGGGTGCCCGGCCACCGAGCGCAGCCAATAGGGGTAGCCGCGGAAAGCCGACAGGCCGTTGTCGTCGAAGAAATCGATCGAGGTGTAGATGATCGGCTTCTTGCCATAGTGTCTTTCGACGATTTCGAGGAATATGCTCATCTCGCTACGCACCGTGGCCGCATCGGGCCGCAGCCTGCAAGTCGGCGACTTGGCGTTCCATTCCATGTCGAGAACCGGCGGCATCGCCGAGCGGTCTTTGGGCACGTTCTTGATGAACCAGCGCGCCTGCGTGGCGGCCGGCGTGCAAAAATAGTAGAAATGATAGGCCGCGCGCGGAATTCCCGAGGCTTTCGTGCGGCTCCAATGCTCGTCGAAATATTCGTCGAAGCGATCGCCGCCTTCAGTCGCCTTGATGAAAACGAAGGAAATGCCGCTGGCCCTGGCCGCCGGCCAATCGACCGAGGTCTGGTATTTGGAGACGTCGGTGCCGTGAACCGCATAGCTCCACGGCGCGCCGCTTTCCCACTCATGCGGGTCGGAGTCGTCAAAACGGGGTGCACGCACCGCAACGGTCGGGGCGCTCGGCAGCGACGGGGCAAGATCGTCGACGGTCGAGCAGGCGCCCAGCAACGTCAGCATGATGAAAGCCGCGAAACGGCGCATCGCTACTCCTGAACCGGTTTCAGCCGGCCGCTGATGGGTTGTTGCTGCAGGTGGCCCCCTCGACCGTACCCCCAAAGCGATCACCCCACAGGACCGCTCCTATCCCTGGTCATCGCCGATCATGGTTGATATTCCGTTCACGGCGCTCGACAGGAGCCGCGATTTTGCCGAAGCAATGGCGGCAAATCAATGACATAGATGAGCGTCCGGGGGAGTCGGAAAATGCGGACTGTTCTAAGGCTGGTGAAATGGCTGGTCGGGCTGGTCGTGCTGGCGGTCGCAGCACTCGCCGCCTGGCTGTATTTGGCGCCGCCGGAACTGATCCGCGTCGGCTCGGGTTATTCGGCCAAGATCGTCTGCTCGAATGTCTTTATCGCCGGACGCGATGCCAATGAGGTGCTCGCCGTCGACGTGCAGGCGCCAGGCCATCCATTGCTGAGGCTGATGAGGATCTCTGTCGACAAGAAGCAGGGCACGGTTTCGGCGGGGCTGTTTGGCGTGTTCGGCAAGAGCGTCGCGGTCGTTCGTGACGGGCTCGGCTGCACGTCGGTTCCGGACGGCAATGTCACCGCTGCCAAGGCGGTCATCGGGGCGGCGCTGACGCCGGCACCGCCGCTCGACGCGCTCTGGCCCGACGGCGACAAGGCCGACGTCTCGCAGAACCCCGAAATCGAGCAAATCCTTGACGATCCCGCAATGACCGGCCCAGGTATGCGGGCGGTGGTGGTGGTCAAGAACGGCCGCATCGTCGCCGAGCGCTATGGCGACGGCTTTACTGAAAAGACGCCGCTGCTCGGCTGGTCGATGACCAAGACGGTGAACGCCGCGATCGTCGGCACCCTGGTGAAAGACGGCAAGATGGCGATGACGAACCAGGGGCTGTTCGGACCCTGGAAAACGGACGGCCGCGCTGCCATCAGCCTCGCCGACATGATGGCGATGTCGAGCGGGCTGGAGTTCAACGAGGAGTATGGCGACGTCGCCGACGTGACGCGGATGCTTTATCTCGAGCCTGATATGGCCGGCTTTGCCGGATCCAAGCCACTGACCGGCGAAGTGGGCAAAATGTTCTCCTATTCGAGCGGCACGGCGGTGATGCTGTCCAGGCTGTGGCAGGACGCGATCGGCGACAAGAACAAGGCGCTGGCGTGGCCGAGGGTTGCGCTGTTCGACCCGCTCGGCATGCAGAGTGCGGTGCTGGAGGCCGATGAGCACGGCACCTTCGTCGGCTCGTCACATCTCTACGCCACCGCGCGCGACTGGGCGCGCTTTGGCCAGTTCCTGCTGCAGGACGGTGTCTGGAACGGCAAGGAGATCCTGACTGCGGGTTTCGTCAACTGGATGCGGGAAGCTGCACCGGCCTCGAAAGTCTACGGCAGGGGCCAATTGTGGATCGAGGGGCCGGGCGACGAGGAGAGCCCCGGCGCCGGCACCGCTGCGGGCTTGCCTGGGGACACCTACTGGATGGAGGGCCATGACGGGCAGACCATCGCCATCGTCCCCTCGGAGCAGCTGGTGGTGGTGCGGCTCGGCCTGACGCCGGCCAAGCTCGGCTATCGGCCGCAGACGATGCTGGCAGCGCTGGTGAAGGCGCTGCAATAGAAAAGCTATCTGCGCGATCCGACCACAGCGAGCCACGCATAGCCGCGATACAGTGTTCTGAACCGAAGGCTTGCGCCGATCCGCTCGGATTCCGATTCCAGGACATCGCGCAGGGATTCACGCGGCTCGACATGGAATTTTCTCAGCCAGCCGCGCAGCAGTGTGCGGAACCAGCCGGGCAGGGCCTCCTGCTGGCCGAAATCGACGACGTGCAGCGAGCCGCCAGCCGACAGGGCTGCAAGTGCCGCGGAAATTGTCTTCTCCCAACCGGGGATCATCGATAGCGAATATGAGACAAAAATGCGGTCGAAACTTTCGACAGAAAACAGTGCTTTCGCGTCGAAATCCGTCGCGTCGCCGCGCGCCAGCTTGACGCGGCCGGACAGGCCTTCGCGGGCAATGGCAGCCATGGCCGTTTCCAACATTTCGGCCGAAATATCGAGACCGAAGAAGCGGGCGTCGGGATAGCGGCGGGCGGCGAGGACTATGTTGCGGCCGGTGCCGCAGCCGAGTTCGAGCATCGTGCCGCCGGCAGGCACATCCAGCCCTGATATCAGCCGGTCGCGGCCGAGCAGGTAATATTTGCGGGTCAGGTCGTAGATATGGCGCTGCCAGCGGTAGACGCCGTCCATCAGTTCGGCGTGCCTGGCCGGCAGTTCGGTCGTGCTCATGCGGACAGCTTCACATAAAGGTGGAAGCCGCCATAGATGGCCGAACGGTCGCGGGCCGAGAATTCGCGCGAGGCTTCGTCCGCATAGCTCCATTGGTCGAGCAGCGAATTCGAGACACGGCCGGGCAGCAGGCTGGGTTCGGCCGCGGTGCGGAAGATGACGCGGGCATCAGTCGACGCGGTGCGGGTGATCTCGGCCCATAGCGCGTTGAGCTGGTCGTCGGTCATCCAGTCCTGCGCGTCGAGCAGGACGAAGCGGTCGACGGAACCGGCATCCTTGCCGGCGAGGAATTCGATCAGATTGGCATGGTGGATGGCGACGCGGTCGACATTGTTGCGGATCGTCTTGTAGTTGCGCTTTTCGAGATAGGCGGGCAGCGCCGCCTCGCCAGGATTGGGATAGCGGCGGGCAAAAGCCTGCCAGGCGAAATAGTTGTTCTCTAGCGGAAAATCGCAAGCGAGCTTTTCGAGCCGGGCCTTCAGCACGCTGGCCATGGTGCCGTCGCCCGAGGTGATCAGCGAATCGTACTGCGCCGGCGGAATGCCGAGCCCGAACAGCGAGGCCTTTCGCGAGGTGGCCCATTTCAGCAGCGGCTTTTCGAAGACCGGCGCCAACTCCTCATTGAAGAAGCGGCGCTGATCGGCGAGGCTTTTGGCTTCCATGATGCCGGCCGGGTCGACCCCGAAGAACTTGGCAGTGCGGTGGCCCATGGCGATGAACAGGCCGAGCAGGCCGGTCTGGTAGAAATTGCGGTCGAAGACGGCGATGCGGCGACGCCTGCGCCAGTTGCGATGCTCCCAATAGTGGCGGCTGACCGGATCGAGATGCGGCGCGATGAAGCGGTCGTAGGCTTGCGAATTGTGACGGGTCTCGGCAGCGCCGAAGAAACGGAACAGGTCGCCCTGCGAGGGCAGATGACGCACCGCCTCGAGCTTCATGCGGTTCAGCGCGATGTGGGCGGTGTTGAGATCGACGGCGTCGATCCTCTCCGGCGACCGGGTGAGATAGGCAAGGATGTTGCAGCCGCCCGAGGCGATGGTGACGACACGGTGGCCCTGATCAAGCTGCATCGCGTCCATGTCGACGTCGGGGTCTTCCCAGATCTGCGGATAGACGAGGCCGGAAAACAAAAAGGCGAAGAGCCGTTCGGAGAGGCCGGCCTTCGACAGCGGGCGATTCTGATAGACGGCCTTGCCAACTTCCTTGCCGCGGCGAAAAACCAGTTCTCCGGAAAGATCCGTCATGACAAGGCGATTCCCCATTTGCTCTGGCGCAAGCGGGTAGCGCAGCGTTATGACAGGCCGGTGACAACCTGTTGAAGCTAACTCAGGCCTCGCCAAACCCACCTGGCGTCGGTGTCGTGAGGATGACGGCGTCGCCGGCCTCCAGCACCGTCTGGTCGCAAGCCTTTAGGACTTCGACGCGGCCATCCTTGCGGCGGACCTTGGTCGAGCCGGCCTCGCCATCGCCGCCGCCGTCCAGGCCCTGCGGCGGGCGGTTGCGATGCGAGGACAGGATGGCGCACTCCATCTTTTCAAGGAAACGGATGGTGCGCTTGGTGCCGTCGCCGGCACTCCATTTGCCTTTGCCGCCGGAGCCTTCGCGGATGTGGAAATCCTCGAGCAGGACGGGAAAACGCAATTCCAGCACTTCCGGGTCGGTCAAGCGCGAATTGGTCATGTGGGTGTGGACGCCGGAGGTGCCGGCAAAGCCGCGGCCGTTGTTCATCCGGCCTGCCGGCGAGCCGGAGCAGATCGTCTCGTAATACTGGTACTGCTTGTTGCCGAAGGTGAGGTTGTTCATCGTGCCTTGCGCGTTGGCCATCGCGCCCATGGCGCCGAGCAGCGCATTGGTGACATGTTGGGAGGTCTCGACATTGCCGGCGACGACGGCAGCCGGATAGGCGGGCTTCAGCATCGAGCCATCGGGGATGATGATGTTGATGGGTCTCAGACACCCGGCATTCATCGGGATCATGTCCTCGACCATGACGCGGAAGACATAGAGCACGGCTGCGCGGGCGACCGGCTCGGGAGCGTTGAAATTGTTCTTCATGACCGGCGACGTGCCGGTGAAGTCGACGGTCGCCTCACGCTTTTGCCGGTCGACCGATATCTTCACCTTGATGATCTGGCCGGTGTCGGTTGGATACTCGTATACGGAACTGTCGGGCAGCCGCTCCAGCACACGGCGCACACTTTCGGCTGCGTTGTCCTGGACGTGACCCATATAGGCCTCGACGACATCGAGACCGAAATGCGTGACCATCTTGCGCAGCTCGGCAACGCCCTTTTCGTTGGCGGCAATCTGCGCCTTGAGGTCGGCGATGTTCTGGTGCGGATTGCGCGCGGGGTAGCGATGGTCGGTGAGCAGCGTCTCCAGTTCCTTCTCGCGGAACCGGCCGCGGTCGACGATGCGGAAATTGTCGAACAGCACGCCTTCCTCGTCGACCGTGGTGGCAAGCGGCGTCATCGAGCCGGGCGCTGTGCCGCCGATGTCGGCATGATGGCCGCGCGAGGCGACGTAAAAGAGGATCTCCGGCGATTGGCCGATCTCCCTCCTTGAGGGGGAGATGCCCGGCAGGGCAGAGGGGGGCGTGACAGAATGAGAGGTTGGCGGGACAGCGCCCCCCTCTGTCGGCTTCGCCGACATCTCCCCCTCAAGGGGGGAGATTGGCCGCGCTTCCTCGAACACCGGCGTCACCACCGTAATGTCAGGCAGATGGGTGCCGCCATTGTAGGGCGCGTTGAGGGCAAAGACGTCGCCGGGGTGAATGTCGCCGGAGTTGAGCCGGATGATGGTTTCCACCGAACGGTCCATGGAGCCGAGATGCACCGGCATGTGCGGCGCATTGGCGACCAGCGCGCCATGACGGTCGAAGACGGCGCAGGAAAAATCCAGCCGTTCCTTGATGTTGACGGAATAGGCGGTGTTTTGCAGCGTCACGCCCATCTGTTCGGCGATCGACATGAACAGGTTGTTGAACACCTCCAGCATGACCGGATCGGCCTCGGTGCCGAGCGCCGCCTGCCGGCGCTTTTTCTCGATGCGGCGCAAGAGCACATGGTTCTTGGCGGTGATCTCGGCCTGCCAGCCCGGCTCGACGACGATGGTCTGGTTCGGCTCGATGATCAAAGCAGGGCCGGCAACCTTGTTGCCCGGTTTCAGTGTTTCGCGAGGAAAGATATTGGCGTCGCGCCAAGTGCCGTCGGCGAAGATCTTCCTATTCTCCGCAGGGTTTGCGGCGATGTCCTCAAGGGCTGAATCACTTTCCTCGCGGCCGGTGCCGCCGGTGTCGATGCCTTCGACGCCGACCGATTCCACGATCATCGGCTTGTCGTCATAGACGAAACCGAACTGCGCCTTGTGGACCGTTTCGAAATCGCCCTTGGCCCGTGTGATCGAGCCGTGCTCGAAATTCACGGGCAATGCAGTGTCGGTGCCGTCATAGCGGATCTGCAGCACCGGTTTCGAGACGACAGCGTCCTCGGTGATGCCTTGCGCGGCAAGCTCGTCGATGACGGCTTTTTGTAATGTCGCGATGAGGTCGTCGATCGCCGGCCGGGAGTCTTCCGCCAGCGGTTTCAGCAGCGCTTGCTGGCGCGACGAAAAAATCGAGGACAATCCAATGCCGTATGCCGAAAGCAGGCCGGAGAAAGGATGGATCAGCACCGCTTCCATGCCGAGTGCGTCGGCAACGAGGCAGGCGTGCTGGCCGCCGGCGCCACCGAAACAGTTCAGGAGATATTCGGTGACATCGTAGCCGCGCTGCACGGAAATCTTCTTGATTGCGTTGGCCATGTTTTCGACGGCGATGGTGACAAACCCTTCGGCGACCGCCTCCGGCGTCCGGCCGTCGCCGATTTCGGCGGCGAGTGCTGCGAATTTCTCGCGCACGGTCTGCACGTCGAGCGGCTCGTTCTGGCCGGGTCCGAAAATGGCCGGAAAGAAGTCGGGTTGCAGCTTGCCCAACATGACATTGGCGTCGGTGACGGCCAGCGGGCCGCCGCGCCGGTACGCAGCCGGGCCAGGATTGGCGCCGGCCGAATCCGGCCCGGCGCGGAAGCGGCCGGCCTCGTAATGCAGGATCGAGCCGCCGCCGGCGGCGACGGTGTGGATGCGCATCATCGGCGCGCGGATGCGCACGCCGGCAACCTCGGTGTCGAAGGCGCGCTCATAGTCGCCGTCATAATGGGCGACGTCGGTCGAGGTGCCGCCCATGTCGAAGCCGATGACCCTGTTGAAACCGGCGAGTTTTGCCGTCTCGACCATGCCGACGACGCCGCCGGCCGGGCCGGACAACAGCGCGTCCTTTCCCTGGAACATGTCAGCAGCGGTGAGGCCTCCCGACGACATCATGAACATCAGGCGGGGGCTTTCCCTCCCCCTTGAGGGGAGGGTGGCGGCGAAGCCGCCGGGTGGGGTCGGCTCGACTGGGTTCGACGCTCTGGCGGCGCCTTCTGCGATTACCCCCTCTGGCCGCTTTGCGGCCATCTCCCCCTCGACGGGGGAGAAAACGCCCAGCTCTCCCGCCACCCTTTGCACATAGCGCGACAGAATCGGCGACAAATAGGCGTCGACCACCGTGGTGTCGCCGCGGCCGACCAGCTTGATGAGTGGCGAGACTTCATGGCTGACGGAGATCTGCGAAAACCCCAGTTTTCTGCAGACTTTTGCAACCGCCTTTTCGTGGTCGGGATATTTCCAGGCATGCATGAAGACGATCGCCACGGCATCAATGCCGTCCGCCCTGGCTTGCTCGATGGCCGGCCGGCAGGCGGCCATGTCGAGCAGCCGTTCGACATTCCCGTCGGCGCGCACGCGTTCTTCGACCTCGATGACGCGCTCGTAGAGCTGTTCGGGAAGAATGATCTCCTTGGCGAAGATGTCGGGCCGCGCCTGATAGGCGATCCTCAGCGCGTCGCGAAATCCCCTGGTGATGAGCAGCAGCACACGGTCGCCCTTGCGCTCCAGAAGCGCGTTGGTGGCAACGGTGGTGCCCATCTTGATGTCGCCGATCAGGCTTGATGGGATCGGAGCGCCGGATTTTAATCCAAGCAGCTCGCGAATGCCCTGGATGGCGGCGTCGGCATAGGCTTCAGGATTCTCGGACAGCAGCTTGCGTGGGTGCAGCCCGCCTTTCGGGTCACGGCCGATGACATCGGTGAAGGTGCCGCCGCGGTCGATCCAGAAATCCCATTTGGCGGTCACGGCAGCTCTCCCAGGCATTTTATTGATTCAATGTGTTAATTCGCAGTAGCCCGACCGGCAACGGCAAAAGCAGATGATGTTACATACGGAAATGCAACGTTACGAAACTCATAGGCGCCTGATGCATTCTGTCCTCGATCGTCACCGTTAGCGGGGGCGTGATTAGAGGAGAGATACCATGAAGAAACTCATTCTTGCGTCGTTTTCGGCGCTTGCCCTGCTTGGCGTTGCGGCTTGCAGCGACAGCGGCACGGGCGGGGACGCCACAACCACGCAGAGCACCAATCCGCCGGCGGCCGAACAGCCGATGCAGCCGGCTCCTGACGCCACGAAGCCGGCTGAGCCGGCTCCGGCAGAGCCTGCTCCTGCGCCGGCGCAGTAGTTTATCTGACTGAGGACCGGGAAGGCCGGTAAGATGCCGGCCTTCCCCGCATCTGTTTCTCAAGACACGCGCGCCTTGCGGCGATGGCCATCACCGCAAGCGTTTTGTCTGTCACTTTTTCGCCCCAGCAGACGACCCTATCAGCCGGCATTTCCCGCGCCCGTTTCCCCGAGACGACATAGCCGAAGCTCGCCGCCATGGCGGTAACGAACAGCAAGATGTCGCAAAGGCCTGCGGTTTTGCGCGCTATGCCGGTGCATTCCATGATCGACGGTTAGCGCCAGCTGCTTCAGGCATCCCGCGAAATCGGTTAGCCGGCCCTGCGGCATTGTCTTCGCTTGATAGCGGTGCCCGGTTAGCCCTAATAGGTGCTCATGTCGATTTGGGATCGCCTCGGCGACTTCATCACGCGCGTTTCGTCCTCAACCTCGTCGGGTGTCGCCGACGTGGTCGAAGCCGTGCGCACGGTTTTCTCCGGCGATCCGGATCTGCGCCGGCGCGTCGCCTTCTCGGTGGCGATGATCGCGCTGTCGGCCAAGATGGCCAAGGCCGACGGCATCGTAACGCAGGACGAGGTGCGCGCCTTCCAGCAAATATTCGAGGTGCCGAAGGAGCAGACGCGCAATGTGGCGCGGCTCTACGATCTGGCCAAGCGCGACATCGCCGGCTTCGAGACCTATGCCGCGCGCATGGCGCAGCTTTGCGGCTCCGGCCATTCGAACTGCGCGATGCTGGAGGACATTCTCGACGGGCTGTTCCACATCGCCAAGGCTGACGGGCTGGTTCATGAGCGCGAAGGCCAGTTCCTGCATCGTATCGCCGAGATCTTCCGGATCGAGGAGGCGCATTACCAGAGCATTCTGGCTCGGCACGTCGACCTGGGTGCGGCCGATCCCTATGTCGTGCTTGGCATCGAGCGGGGAAAACCGTTCGAGGAGGTCCGAAAACGTTATCGCAAGCTGGTTTCGGACAACCATCCCGACCGGCTGATCGCACGCGGCCTGCCGCAGGAGTTCATCAAGATCGCAACGAGCAGGATAGCGGCGATCAACGCGGCCTATGAGATGATCGAACGAGGCCTGCGGCACGCATGAGCGGCTTCCTGCCCGACGAGCCGAGCGCCGAGGTAAGGGTATCGCCGAATTTCGGTCCACGACGCGAGACGGCCAAGCCCGATATGGTCGTGCTGCACTACACCGGTATGAAGACCGGCGCCGGCGCCGAAGCCTGGCTGTGCGATCCGGCGAGCGAGGTTTCATCGCACTATCTCGTCCATGAGGATGGCCGCATCGTCCAGATGGTCAGGGAAAGCGACCGTGCCTGGCATGCCGGTAAGAGTTCGTGGTTCGGACGCAGCGACATCAACTCCTGTTCGGTCGGCATCGAGATCGTCAATCCCGGGCATTCGCTGGGCTATCGGAATTTTCCGAAACGGCAGATCGATGCCGTCATCGGTTTGTGCAAGGGAATTGTTCAGCGCCATTCGATTCCAGCTCAACGGGTGCTCGCCCATTCCGACGTCGCGCCGGGACGCAAGATCGATCCGGGCGAGAAATTCCCCTGGAAGGCCCTGTCCGAAGCCGGTGTCGGCCACCTCGTCGAAGCGGCACCCGTCAGGCATGGCGCGGTGCTGAAAGTCGGCGACACGGATGCTGAAGTCGAGGCGTTGCAGTCGATGCTGGCGCTCTATGGTTATGGCGTGGAGATATCAGGTGCTTTCGACCGGCAGACCGAAATCGTCGTCGAGGCTTTCCAGCGGCATTTCCGGCAACGCAAAGTGGATGGCGTGGCCGACGGATCGACAATCCGCACGCTGGAAAGACTGCTTGCTTCCGTAAGGGCAGCTCCGACCAGGTAGTCTTTATCTTAGTCGTTAAATTACAATCTGTCACTTAAAGTGACTTGCCTCGCCTTCTTTGCCGCTAATTCGACCGTCAAAGGCGGTCCGTGCAAGTTGTCGGACCTACAGCCCCCCATATGTTCCGATGTTGATTTAGCGTACCTGCGTGAAGTTCTTCGCGCGGTTCAGACAGAACAGGATCCCATGCTGAAATTGACCGTTTTAACGGCAGCTGTTGCTGCCGGCGTAATGACTTTTGCCATCGGTGCGGCCAATGGCGCGCCACTGAGCCAGCGAGCCGACCAGGGTTTCATTACCGCGTCCGACAAAATCGCCACGCCGAAAGCCGGCCAAGTTGCGAAGGAAAAAAGGACGGTCTCCGCAAAGGCGGTAAAAGCTGCTGCGGTAAAGGTGAAAAAGCCAGCATCCGCAAAGGCGGAAAAAGCTGGGGTAAAAGTGAAAAAGCCAACCTCTGCAAAAAAGGCAGTCTCCAAGCGGCATGTGAAGCGCAACAGGACCCGCATCGACCAGGCGACGACGGCGTCGATCGGCCGGAAAAGTCGGGCGACGGTGCCGAAGGCGGCGGCCGCTGGCGGCAATGACCAGTATTCTACGATCATCGAGCGTCATGCCGCCAGCAACGGTGTGCCGGTCTCGCTCGCCAAGGCCGTCATCATGATCGAGAGCAGCTTTCAGCCGAACCAGGTCGGCAGCGCCGGTGAGATCGGCCTGATGCAGATCAAGCCGTCGACGGCGCGGATGATGGGTTACAGCGGCTCGATCAAGGGTCTCTACGATCCCGAGACCAACATCAAATACGGCATGAAATATCTCGCCATGGCGCGGAACCTCGGCGGCGGCACGACCTGCGGCACGATCCTGAAGTATAATGCCGGGCATGGCGCCAAGCGGATGAACCCGATATCCGCGGCCTATTGCGGCAAGGTCAAGGTGCAGTTGGCCGCGCTTGGGGCGCCGGCGTAATAAGTCACAACCTGCTTTTTTGTTTGCGTTTTCGGACGTGAACCCCTTTATACGCCTTGCCAGCTGGCCGGGCGGCCGCACCCGCGAAGCCGAAAGGCTGCGGGTGAGGAAAGTCCGGGCTCCATGGAGACACGGTGCCGGTTAATGGCCGGCGGGGGCGACCCTAGGGAAAGTGCCACAGAAAGCAAACCGCCACGATCCGTCGTGGTAAGGGTGAAAGGGTGGGGTAAGAGCCCACCGCGCGACTGGCAACAGGAGCGGCACGGTAAACCCCACCGGGAGCAAGACCGAATAGGGGCGGTGCGAGGGGAAACCCTCGAGGGCTGTTTCCGGCTCACCGTCCGGGTAGGTTGCGTGAGGCGCATGGCAACATGCGCCCAAGATGAATGGCCGCCACGTTCTCGTCCCGCAAGGGGCGAGGGCCATACAGAACCCGGCTTACAGGCCAGCTGGCAATTTCTTCTAGATTCTACAAGGAAATTCCCTGATATCAGCAGGTTGCGCCTTCGGGCGCGCCTGCTGGTTCAGGCGCTTCATTGACTGAATCAGCTTGCGGGGCCTGTGCCAGGAACAAGCGTTTCTTGAAGTTGGTGCGATTAAATCGTACCATATATACGGGCAATATCAGGAGCGCATCATGGGTCAGGTCGATAAACGCAGCATCACGCTTTCGCCGGAACTGGCGGCGGCGGTCGACGACGTGGTCGCCGCCGGCGAGTACGCTTCGGCGAGCGAGGTGATCCGCGACGCGCTCAGGCAATGGAAGGACCGGCGCGATCTGCACGGCTATACGGTCGAGGAGTTGCGCAAGCTGGTACAGGAGGGGATCGACAGCGGACCGGCGCTGGACGGGCCGCCAATCATGGAACGATTGCGCGCCAAATATCTGAAAATAGCCGAGGCCAAGGGCCTTGAGGAGTGAAATACCGCCTGCTTCCTCAGGCATTGATCGACCTCGAACTTATCGGCGACTACATTGCCGAACACAATCCTAATGCGGCGGTCCGCCTCGTGGACACCTTGGAGAGGCGTTGGGATTTGCTGACCCTGCATCCTTTCTCAGGCGCGCCGCGCGAAGACATTGCGCCCGGCATTCGCCATCTAGTCGTCGGCGAATATCTCACCTTGTACCGTGTCGGCGAGGATTCAGTCGAAATCCTGCGCGTGCTGCATGGCCGGCGCAATATCGAGGCCGACGACGTCGGCTCGTGATCTTCAGCCGCTGATGCCGTCCAACGACGCCTCGATCGCCTGCCAAAGCTCTTCCACCGGTTCGCAGCCGACCGACAGGCGAACGAAGCCGGGCGGAACAGCGTCTCCTCTTTTCGCTCGCCGTTCCGCCGAAGTGTGCACGCCTCCGAACGACGTCGCCGCCTGCATCAATGCGCAGTTGTTGATGAAATCCTCGGCCTTGTCCTCCGAGGCGAGCACGAATGAGATGAGAAAGCCGAAGCGCTCCATCTGGGCGTGGCCAAGATTGTGCGACGGATCGCTTTTAAGCCCCGGGAAGCGCAAGCCGCTGATCGCAGGATGGTCCTTCAGCCGCCGCGCCAGCACTTCCGCGGAAGAGCACATGCGGTCGAAACGCACGTCGAGCGTTTCCAGGCCGCGATGCACCAGCCATGCCTCGAACGGCCCGGGAATGGCGCCTGATGTTTCGCGCCAGTCAGTGACGGCAGCAATGATATCCGCATTGCGGCTGGCGACATGGCCGAACAGCACGTCGGAATGGCCATTGGGTGCCTTGGTGTCGGCGGCAACAACGATGTCGGCGCCGAGATCGAGCGGTCGTTGGCCGAAGGGCGTCATCGTCGTGTTGTCGACCACCAGGATCGCGCCCGCTTTGTGCGCCGCTTCGGCGACAGCCGTAATGTCGCAGATATCCAGTCCCGGGTTGGCGGGAGTTTCGACGAAGGCCAGTCGATATCCATCGAAGCCGCCGTCGAGGAAGGTCGATGTCGGCCGGACATCGTAGGCGACGCCGAAAGATTTCAGGAAGCGCTCCGCCAGCGCTCTGGTGGTGTGATAGCCGTCCGACGGCAGCAGGATACGGTCGCCGGATTTGAGCAACCCAAAAAACACCGCCGAGATTGCAGCCATTCCCGAGGGGAAGGCAACACACGGCGCGTCTTCCAGATGCGCCAGCATGTGTTCGACCGCGTCCCAGGTCGGATTGCTGAAGCGGCCATATTGATCGAAGCCGGTGGCGTCGCCGGGCGCGTGGAAAATGGCCGCCATAGTCAGGGGCAAAGGGATTGGGGCGCCCTTGGCAAGCCTGCCGCGACGCAGATGGGGAAGTGCGGCCGCGCGGAACTTGGCTGTTTCGGACATGGATTTCAACCTTGTTTCTGACCGGGAAAGGACGGGCCGACGCTATGCGTGGCAGCGACCCGCGGCAAGCCGACTCCGGTTAGGCCAAGCGGCTCTAAACGCTTCGTTAGGCTTAATGGAGCATAAAGACGGGAGTGCCGTCAAAGCTGCTCTCATCGGTTGTGGCGCGCGCGTTTGTGAAGCCTATTCCCGTTGACGCCCATAACGCCCCATGATATCCCATTTCGATATTCAAGCCTTCGTTCCGCGTCAGGGTGAAGCGTACGCCAATCGGGCAGCCGCGGCGGCTGCGCGTTTGCCTGCTTTCGCCTTTCAGAACGAAGTGAGTTTTGGGCAGGGACCGCGCCGGGGCGGCGCGGACGGCAAGATGCAGAGGGGTGCGGCGGCGCAAGCGGCCGTAACGCGTAATGGACCGGTTTCTGTCAAGCGCGGTGAACAGGATCGATGCGAAGGGGCGGGTGTCCGTTCCAGCGCATTTCCGTGCGGTTGTGCAGAAGCGCGGCTATTCGGAACTCTACGCGTTGCGCTGCCTGGATCGTCCGGCGATGGATGTCGGCGGCCTCGACCTGCTCGACCGTTACGAGCAGCGCATCGCGCAGGAAGACCCCTTCCTGCAGACGGCGGACGACATGTCGTTCTTCTGCCATGGCGATGGAACCTTTCTCAAGCTGGATCAGGACGGCCGCATCTCGATGACCGATTTCATTCGCGAGCACACGGGCATTTCCGCGGAAGCGGCGTTTGTCGGTCGCGGCAATTTCTTTCAGATCTGGGAGCCTGGACGGCTCACCGCCTATGGGACGGAAGCACGCGCCCGGCTTTTGCAGCTTCGGCAGGGGACGAAGCCTGGGGAGCGACCGGAATGATGGCGGGCTACGGCGACGACCCTCACGCCGCTGGCGGACCGGCTCGTCACATTCCGGTCCTCCTTGCCGAGGTGCTGAAGGCGCTTTCGCCTGCAGCGGGCGAGGTGATCGTAGACGGCACATTCGGCGCCGGCGGCTACACCAAAGCAATTCTTGCGAGCGGCGCCTCGGTCGTCGCCATAGACCGCGATCCGGATGCGATCGCTGCGGGTCGTGTCCTCGAACAACAATCGGGCGGCAAGCTCAGGCTGGTTCAGGCGCCGTTCTCGACATTGGACGAGCATCTGGAAAGCGCTGACGGCGTCGTGCTCGACATCGGCATCTCCTCGATGCAGATCGACCAGGCGGAGCGCGGTTTTTCGTTCCGCGCCGACGGACCGCTCGACATGCGCATGGCGCAGGCTGGCCTGAGCGCCGCCGATGTCGTCAACAGCTTCAAGGTGGGCGACCTTGCCCGCATCTTCGGGTTTCTTGGCGAAGAGCGCCATGCCGGCCGCATCGCCCGGATGATCGAAAACCGTCGCGAAAAACATCCGTTCGAGCGCACGCTCGACCTTGCCGACGCCATCGAGACGCATATCGGCCGCGCGCCGAAGGACAAGATCCATCCAGCAACCCGCGTCTTCCAGGCGCTACGCATTTTCGTCAATGACGAACTCGGCGAACTGGCCAAGGCGCTGTTTGCGGCTGAACGCGTGCTGAAACCGGGCGGACGGCTGGCCGTGGTGACGTTCCACTCCCTGGAAGACCGCATCGTCAAGCGTTTCATCGCCGATCGCGCTGATGCGGCGACCGGATCGCGGCACCTGCCCGAGGCGCAAGCGCGCACCGCCACCTTCAAAAAGGTGGGTAGCGGCGTGACGCCGGATGAGGCCGAGATATCAGCCAATCCGCGCGCGCGCTCGGCTAGGCTGCGCGCTGCTGCCCGCACCGACGCACCGGCGCGCGCCGGCGACGTTTCGATTTTCGGGCTTCCAAAACTTCCTGACCCAAAACTTCCCGGTGCCGACCGGCCGGGAGAGAGGTGAGCACGTGTTTCGTACCAGCGACATAGTCCTGATCGCCGTCATGGTTTCGGCTGCGGCCCTGACCTACAAGACCAAGCGCGAAGCCGAGGAACAATTGGCGGCGGTGCACAAGATCCAAGCGCAGATCCGCTACGAGGAGGATACGATCGACCTGCTCAAGGCGGACTGGAGCCTGCTTACCCAGCCGTCGCGCCTGCAAAAGCTGGCCGACATCTATAAATCGCAACTCGAGCTCGAGCCGGTCAGCGCCCGCCAGATCATCGGGCTGGACGATCTGCCGGCAAAACCCGTCACAATCGAGGACCTTTCGTCCCAGCCGTTGGGCGGCATGGCCGATAGTGGCGGCAAGGACCCTGTGGTCACCGGAGGCATCGTCCAATGATTCCGAGGGTTCCATTGATCGCCAGGGTTGCCAGACTGCTGAAGAGCGGCGCCAAGTTGGAGGACGGATCGATTGTGGTCGAAGGCGCCCGCAAGGCGACCGGCGGCAAGGGCAGGACCCGCATTGTGATGACGATGGCGGTGTTCTTCGGCATCTATTCGACCATCACCGGTCGTCTGGTCTATCTGGGTTTTCAGAATCCCGATCTGTCCGGCGGCCCGCAGAGCCGGGTGACGGCGTCTCGGCCCGACATTGTCGACCGCAACGGCGAAGTGCTGGCGACGGACATCAAGACGGCGTCGCTGTTTGCCGAGCCACGCCGCATCGTCGACGCCGACGAGGCGATCGAAAAGCTGGCGACGGTGCTTCCCGAAATCGACTACGAGCAGACCTACCACAAGCTGAAGAGCGGCGCCGGCTTCGTCTGGTTGCAGCGGCAACTGACGCCCAAGCAACAATCGGATATCATGCAGCTCGGTATTCCCGGCTTCGGCTTCCGCACCGAAAAGCGCCGTTTCTATCCGGCTGGCGAAACCTCTTCCTACATTGTCGGCCTCACCAACATCGACAACCAGGGCATCTCCGGCATGGAGAAATACATCGACGAACAGGGACTGAGCGACCTTCAAGCGTCGGGACTTGCGGTGGCCAAGGATCTGAAGCCGGTGCGGCTCTCGATCGACCTGCGCGTCCAGCATGTGGTGCGTGACGAGGTCGCCAGCGGCATGGAGAAATACCGTGCAATCGCGGCGGGCGCCGTCGTTCTCAACATCAAGACCGGCGAAGTGATGGCGATGGCCTCGGTTCCGGATTTCGATCCGAACAACCCCTACAATGCGCAGGAAAAGGACCGCTTGAACCGCATGTCGGCCGGCCTCTACGAAATGGGCTCGACCTTGAAGAGCTTTACCACCGCCATGGCGCTCGATTCCGGCAAAGTGACGCTGGAAAGCCGTTTCGACGCTTCGCGTCCGATCAGGATCGGCCGTCAGACCATCCATGATTTTCACGGCAAGGCCCGGGTCCTGTCGGTGCCTGAAGTGTTCATCTACTCGTCCAACATCGGTTCGGCCAAGGAAGCCGAAGCGGTTGGCATCGAGGGGCACCGCGAATTCCTGCATCGCCTGGGGATCCTCGAGAAGATGCAGACGGAACTGCCGGAGGTCGCGCGCCCGACCGAACCCAAAGTCTGGAAGCAGGTCCATTCGATCACCATCGCCTTCGGTCACGGCGTGTCGACGACGCCGCTGCAGACGGCGGTCGGCTGCGCCGCGCTGATGAATGGCGGCTATCTGATCGAGCCGACCTTCCTGACGCGCACCCAGGAACAGGCGATGTCGGTGGCCAAGAAAGTGGTCAGCGACAAGACATCCGAGAGCATGCGCTATCTCTACGCACTGAACGCCGAGAAAGGG
This sequence comes from Mesorhizobium mediterraneum, assembly GCF_002284565.1. Taxonomy (GTDB): domain Bacteria; phylum Pseudomonadota; class Alphaproteobacteria; order Rhizobiales; family Rhizobiaceae; genus Mesorhizobium; species Mesorhizobium mediterraneum. Next base: position 18,962 of record NZ_NPKI01000009.1, read on the forward strand.
TCAGGCAGGAACGCCAGGGTTCCAGGTTATCGCGTCGGCGGCAAGACGGGAACGGCCGAGAAGGTTGTCAACGGCCGCTACTCAAAGGACAAGAATTTCAACGCCTTCGTTGCGGCTTTCCCGATGGACGATCCGCAATACATCGTGCTTACGATCGCCGACGAACCGAAGCCGGAAAAGCCCGGCATGGGTGCGACGGCCGCCTCGAATGCGGGCGCCATGGCTGCAAACATCATCCGACGTTCGGCTTCCATGCTTGGCGTGAAGCCAGATTTCAGCCATGAAAATGGCGCAACGCTGGTTTCCTATCAGTGATTCTTAGGGCGCGCCGGCAACTGCGCGCTATTTTGTTGCGATGAACGGGGTTCGATGAAGCTGAAAGATCTAGCCGGTATCCTGCCTGTCGAGGGGACAGCTTCCTTCGATACGGAGGTTACCGGGATTTCGTCGGATTCCCGCCAGGTAAGACCGGGCGTGGTCTTCTTCGCGCTCACCGGTACCAAGGCCGATGGCGCGGCCTATGCCGCCGATGCCGCCAGCCGCGGCGCATCAGCGATCGTGGCAGGCAAGGGCAGCGCCATCGCCGGACTGCCGGTGCCCGTTCTCGCCGTCGACGATCCGCGCCTTGCGCTGGCGCTGAGTGCCGCCCGCTACTTCGGCAGGCAGCCGCAAACCATGGTCGCGGTGACCGGCACCAGCGGCAAGACATCGGTCGCGGCTTTCACCAGGCAGATCTGGGAGCAGTCAGGCCTCGCTGCCGCTTCAATCGGCACGACCGGCGTGGTGGCGCCGGGCCGCAACGAATATGGCTCGCTGACCACCCCCGACCCGGTAGATCTGCACAGGCTGCTGGCGGAACTGGCGGATGCCGGCGTCACCCACGCATCGATGGAAGCCTCCAGCCACGGCCTCGACCAGCGCCGGCTCGACGGCGTGAAGCTTGCAGCCGGCGGTTTCACCAATCTCGGTCGCGACCACATGGACTACCATCCGACGGTCGAGGACTATCATCGCGCCAAGCTGCGCCTGTTCGACACGCTGCTGCCGAAGGGCGCGCCGGCCGTCATCTTTGCCGACGATCCATGGTCAGAGCCGACGATCCAGGCGGCGAGAGCGGCGGGATTGAATGTGCTGACGGTTGGCCGTCATGGCGAGTTCCTGAGACTGAAGCGGGTCGAGCACGAGCGCCACCGCCAGCGTGCCGAGGTCGAGGTCGATGGCATTCTCCACGAGGTCGACCTTCCGCTGGCCGGGGATTTCCAGATAGCCAATGCGCTGGTTTCGGCGGGCCTCGCCATTTCTACTGGAACGCCTGCCGCCAAAGCCCTGATGGCGTTGGAGAAATTGAAAGGCGCGCCGGGTCGGCTGGACCTTGTCGGCACCACTGTCAACGGTGCGCCAGTCTATGTCGATTACGCGCACAAGCCGGACGCGCTGGAAAACGTGTTGGCTTCGGTACGGCCGTTCACCACCGGTCGCGTCATCGTCGTGTTCGGCTGTGGCGGCGACCGCGACCGGGGCAAGCGTCCGATCATGGGCGAGATCGCCTCGCGACTCGCCGATGTCGTCATCGTCACCGACGACAATCCGCGCTCGGAAGTGCCCGAAACGATCCGCGCTGCGATCCTTGCCGCCGCACCCGGGGCCGTAGAGATCGGCGATCGGCGCAAGGCGATCCACGAGGCAGTCGCCATGCTCCATGCCGGCGACACGCTGATCGTGGCTGGAAAGGGACATGAGGAAGGCCAGACCGTCGGCGCCGAGACGCTGCATTTTTCCGACCATGAGGAAGTCCGCTCCGCGCTCCAGGAGCGCGTCGCATGAGCTTCCTGTGGACCTCCGAGGATCTCGTCGCCGCCATGGGCGGACGACCGCTCGGGCCGATGCCGGAAGGTATTAGCGGCATCTCGATCGACAGCCGCAGCCTTGAGCCGGGCGATGCTTTCTTCGCCATCAAGGGCGAGGCGATGGACGGCCATGATTTCGCGACCGCCGCCATCAAGGCCGGCGCCGGCGTGCTGGTCGTCGCCGAGGGCAAGCTGCCGTCGCTCGGACGGCTGACGGCGCCGATGATCGTCGTGCAGGACGTGCTGGCCGCACTGGAAAAGCTAGGGCTGGCCGCACGCGCGCGGTCCAGCGCCAAGATCATCGCGGTAACCGGTTCGGCGGGCAAGACCACCACCAAGGAAGCGCTGCGCCATGTGTTGTCCGCGGTCGGCAAGGTGCACGCATCGCCCCAGTCTTTCAACAACCACTGGGGTGTGCCGCTGACGCTGGCGCGGATGCCGGCAGATTGCGACTTTGCGGTGTTCGAGATCGGCATGAACCATCCCGACGAGATCCGGCCGCTGGTCAAGATGGTCCGGCCGCATGTCGCCATCATCACGCTGATCGCGGCGGCTCATCTCGGCTTCTTCCGCAATCTGGACGAGATCGCCAAGGCCAAGGCCGAGATTTTCGAGGGGCTGGAACCGGACGGCGCCGTTCTTCTCAATCGCGACGACCCGCGTTGGAAGCTTCTGGACAAGATGGCGAGAGCCGCCGGCGTCGAGCACATTTACGGGTTTGGCGAGAATGCCCGCGCGACCTTCAAACTGCTCAAATGCGCGCTGCATGCCGATCATTCGGTCATCGCCGCCAAGATCGGCGGACAGGAAATCACCGCCAGGGTAGGCGCGCCGGGCCGCCACATGGTGCAAAATGTGCTGGCAGTGCTGGGCGCCGCGCATCTGGTCGGCGCCGACATCGCCAGGGTGGCGCTGGCGCTGGCCGATCTTTCGGCCGAACGTGGACGCGGCAAGCGCCATGTGTTGCGCCACCCCAGGGGTTCGATCACGCTGATCGACGAGAGCTATAACGCCAATCCGGCGTCGATGAGCGCTGCAATGGCGCTGCTCAACGCGACGCCGGTGTCGGGCGAAGGCAGGCGCATCGCGGTGCTCGGCGATATGCTCGAGCTCGGCGACCACTCGGCGAAGCTTCACGCAGCCCTTGCCGATCTCATCGTCGGCACCGAAACGCGCACGGTCTTTCTCGCCGGCCAGGAAATGCGGGCGCTGGCCGATATCCTGCCCGGTGAGATCAAGACGGAGTATCGCGCCGGCGCCGAAGATCTGAAACTGGTGCTTCTGTCGGCCCTGAAGCCTGGCGACGTGGTGATGATCAAATCGTCGAAAGGCATCGGGTTTTCCAAGCTGGTCGACGCATTGCTCGGCAAATTTCCGGCTGTAGCCGCAACCACCAAACAGACCTAGAGCAAGGTCCGGGGGCCGAATCGCATGTTCACACTGCTCGTCGAATTCGCGGACAAGATCTCGGTCTTCAACGTCTTCCGCTACATAACTTTCCGCACCGGCGGCGCATTGATTACCGCGGCGTTGATCGTCTTCATCTTCGGGCCAGCTATCATCAATTCGCTGAGGCTGCGGCAGGGCAAGGGCCAGCCGATCCGCGCCGACGGGCCGCAGACGCATTTCAAGAAAGCCGGCACGCCGACCATGGGCGGGCTGATGATCCTGTGCGGCATCATCGGCTCGTCGCTTTTATGGGCGAACCTGTCCAGCATCTATGTCTGGGTGGTGCTGCTGGTGACCCTGGGGTTCGGCTCGATCGGCTTCTACGACGATTATCTCAAGGTGACGAAGCAATCGCATCTCGGCTTTTCCGGCAAGGCGCGGCTGGCGCTTGAATTCGTCATCGCCGGCATCGCCGCCTGGGTGATCATGCACAACGGCCAGGCGCCGTTCTCGTCGTCGCTGACTTTTCCTTTCGCCAAGGAGTTTCTCGTCAATCTCGGCTGGTTCTTCATCCCGTTCTCGTGCTTCGTCATCGTCGGCGCCGGCAATGCGGTGAACCTGACCGATGGCCTCGACGGGCTGGCGATCGTGCCGATCATGATCGCGGCGGCGTCCTTCGGCGTCATCGCATATCTGTCCGGTAACGCGGTGTTCGCCGAATATCTGCAGATCCATTTCGTGCCCGGCACCGGCGAATTGGCGGTGGTCCTCGGCGCGGTGATCGGCGCCGGCCTCGGCTTCCTGTGGTTCAACGCACCGCCGGCGGCGATCTTCATGGGCGATACTGGCTCGCTGGCCCTGGGCGGCCTGATCGGCACGGTCGCGGTTGCCACCAAGCACGAGATCGTGCTGGTCATCGTCGGGGGCCTGTTCGTCGTCGAGATCCTGTCGGTCATCATCCAGGTCGGCTACTTCAAGATGACTGGCAAGCGCGTGTTCCTGATGGCACCGATCCATCATCATTTCGAAAAGCTCGGCTGGACCGAAAGCCAGGTGGTGATCCGCTTCTGGATCATCGCCGTCATCCTGGCACTGGTCGGCCTGTCGACCCTGAAGCTTAGATAGGAGGCCGCGTGATCCCCGCCGTATCCTTCGCAGGCAAGCGCGTTTCGCTCTTCGGGCTCGGCGGCTCGGGGATCGCCACGGCGCGCGCGCTGATCGAGGGCGGAGCGGACGTGCTGGCCTGGGACGACAATCCCGGCAGCGTCGCCAATGCCGCGGCCGTCGGTATTGCGACCGGCGACCTGCGCGGCGCCGACTGGGCGAAGTTCTCAGCCTTCGTGCTGTCGCCCGGCGTGCCGCTGACGCATCCGAAGCCGCACTGGACAGTAGAGCTCGCGCGCGCTTCGGGCGTCGAGATCATTGGCGACATCGAGCTGTTCTGCCGCGAGCGGACGTTGCTTGCGCCGGCAGCGCCGTTCATCGCCATCACCGGCACCAACGGCAAATCGACGACCACGGCGCTGACGGCGCATATCCTGAAATCGGCCGGACGCGACACGCAGATGGGCGGCAATATCGGCCGTGCGGTGATGACGCTCGATCCGCCGGAGCCCGGGCGGCACTATGTCGTGGAATGCTCGTCCTACCAGATAGACCTGGCGCCCTCGATCAATCCGACCGCCGGCGTCCTGCTCAACCTGACGCCCGATCATCTCGATCGTCATGGCACGATGCAGCACTACGCCGCGATCAAGGAGCGGCTGGCGGCCGGCAGCGAAACGGCCATCGTCGGTGTCGATGATTCCTGGTGCGCCCAACTCGCTGACCGGCTGGAGCGGGCAGGCCGGCACGTCATCCGCATTTCCAAGCGCCTGCCACTGACCGACGGCTATTTCGCCGACGGCACCGATCTGATGGAAGCGGTGCATGGCCGGTATAGCCGCGTTGCCTTTCTCGAAGGCATCGGCTCGTTGCGCGGCCAGCACAATGCGCAGAATGCGCTGGCCGCCGTCGCCGCCTGCCTCAAGGTCGGGCTCGATCTGGGCGAGATCCAGTCGGGGCTGGAAAGCTTTCCCGGGCTAGCGCACCGCATGGAGCAGGTCGGCCGCAAGGACCATGTGCTGTTCATCAACGATTCCAAGGCGACCAATGCCGACGCGGCAGCGCCCGCGCTGTCGAGCTTTCCGCGCATCTACTGGATCGCCGGCGGGTTGCCGAAAGAGGGCGGCATCGAGCCGTTGCGCGGCCTCTTTCCGCGCATCGCCAAGGCTTATCTGATCGGCGAGGCTGCACCAGCCTTTTCGGCGACGCTCGGCGAGGCGGTGCCCTACGAGATATCAGGCACGCTGGCCGCGGCAGTCGAGCATGCCGCAAGCGATGCGGCCAGGGATGATAACAACGGCGAGGTGGTGGTGCTGCTTTCGCCGGCCTGCGCCAGTTTCGACCAGTTCAAGAATTTCGAAGTGCGTGGCGAAGCCTTCAGGCAAGCTGCGAGCACTATTGATGGCGTGAAGCCGATCGGAGGGACACGATAATGCAAAGTCGTCTCGACAAAAGCCCAGTTGCCACCTGGTGGTGGACGATCGATCGCTGGTTCCTGGCCGCGTTCCTGTCGCTGATGGGGCTCGGTATCGTGCTGTCCTTCGCGGCGAGCCCGGCAGTGGCCCAGCGCATCGGCCTTGACAGTTTCCACTTCGCCACACGGCAGATCATCTTCACCATTCCAGCACTTGGCGTGATGCTGGCCGTTTCCTTCCTGGAATCGCGGCAGATCAGACGCATGGCGCTGGTGATGCTATGCGCTACGCTGTTCCTTATGGTGGCGGTGCTCTACATCGGCGTCGAGGTGAAGGGGGCGCGGCGCTGGGTATCACTTGCCGGCCTGTCGATCCAGCCGTCGGAATTCCTGAAGCCGGCCTTCGTCGTCATCTGCGCCTGGCTGTTTGCAGAACATAAGCGCCAGCCCGACATTCCCGGCAATCTGTTCGCCATGCTGCTGCTTGCCCTCGTCATCTCGCTGCTGGTGGCGCAGCCTGATTTCGGCCAGACCATGCTGGTGCTCGGCACCTGGGGGGTGATGTTCTTCATGGCCGGACTGCCTTGGCTGTGGATCATCGCGCTGGGCGCTGCCGGCATTGGCGGCGTGTTTGCCGCCTATACGGTGTTCCCGCATGTCGCCGGCCGCATCGACCGCTTCCTGACCGGCGAAGGCGATACGTTCCAGGTCGACATGGGCCGCGATGCGCTGATCAATGGCGGCTGGTTCGGCGTCGGGCCGGGTGAGGGCACCGTCAAGCGGGTCATACCCGACAGCCATGCCGATTTCGTCTTCTCGGTGGCCGGCGAGGAGTTCGGACTGATCATGTGCTTCTTCATCATGACCATCTTCGCCTTCATCGTGCTGCGCGGGCTCAGCACCGCGCTCAAGGAGCAGGACGATTTCACACGCTATGCGGTTGGCGGCCTGGTCACGGTTTTCGGCCTGCAGTCGGTTATCAACATGGCCGTCAATTTGCAGCTGATGCCTGCCAAGGGCATGACCTTGCCGTTTATCTCCTATGGCGGCTCCTCGCAGATCGCCATCGCAATCTCGATGGGCATGGTGCTGGCGCTGACCCGCAAGCGGCCGGAAAAGCGCAAGCAGTTGGGCTTCGCACCGTCGCAGCGCGCCATGCCGGCGGAGTGAAATGTCGAGGGGCGTTATCCTACTGGCGGCCGGCGGCACGGGCGGGCATCTCTTCCCGGCCGAGGCGCTGGCGCACGAGCTGATCAGGCGCGGCTGGACGGTGCATCTCGCGACCGATGACCGCGCCGAGCGTTTTGCCGGTCAGTTTCCGGCCGCAGGCATCCATCCGATCCAGTCGGCAACCATCGGCTCGAAAAATCCTTTTGCTGTGCTCGCCGCCTTCTGGAAAATCTGGGGTGGCGTGCGGCAGGCATCCGCCGTGATCGGCCGGATCAAGCCCGCCGTCGTAGTCGGTTTCGGCGGCTATCCGACGCTGCCGCCGCTCTATGCGGCGACGCGGCGCAAGGTGCCGACGCTGATCCACGAGCAGAACGCGGTGATGGGGCGCGCCAACCGGGCGCTCGCCGGCCGCGTCGATGCCATCGCCGGCGGGTTTTTGCCGGAAGATTCAAGCGCTGCAGGCGCCAAGACGGTGACCACAGGCAATCCGGTCAGGCCGCAAGTGCTTGAAGCGGCAAAGACGCCTTACACGGCCTCGACCGGAAACCAGCGCTTCCGGTTTCTGGTGTTCGGCGGCAGCCAGGGCGCACAGTTCTTTTCCGATGCCGTGCCGGCGGCGGTTGGACTGCTTTCCGATGCACAACGCAAGCGGCTTGATATCACGCAGCAGGCCCGCGCCGACGATGTCGCGCGGGTGAAGGCGGCCTATGCCGCCCTTGGCGTCGAGGCTGAGGTGTCGCCCTTCTTCACCGACATGGCGGCGCGCATCGCGGCGTCGCATCTGGTGATGTCGCGGTCCGGTGCATCGACCGTATCAGAAATCGCGGTGATCGGCCGGCCGGCGCTGCTGGTGCCCTATCCGCACGCGCTCGACCACGACCAGGCGGCCAATGCCGCGGCATTGGCCGCGGCAGGCGGCGCCGAAGTGCATCAGCAATCTTCGCTTTCGTCCGAGCGTATCGCTGTGCTCGTCGGGGCGCTGATGGAGGATCCACAGCTGCTGACCACAATGGCAGCGGCGGCGAAATCGGCTGGAAAACCGGACGCGGCACGGTTGCTCGCCGATCTGACAGAGGCTATTGCGTCGAAGAAAAGCGTATCGGACTTCAGGAAGGAGACGCACGCATGAAGATGCCGGAGACGATCGGTCTTGTGCATTTCATCGGCATCGGCGGTATCGGCATGAGCGGCATCGCCGAGGTGCTGCACAATCTCGGCTACAAGGTGCAAGGGTCCGACCAGGCCGACAGCGCCAATGTGCAGCGGCTGCGCGACAAGGGCATCGAGTGCTTTGTCGGCCATCACGCCGATAATATCGGCGATGCCGAAGTGGTTGTTGTCTCGACGGCAATCAAGAAATCCAATCCGGAGCTGAAGGCCGCGCGCGAGAAACTGCTTCCCATCGTCCGTCGCGCCGAGATGCTGGCCGAACTGATGCGCTTCCGCCAGGCGGTGGCCATCGGCGGCACGCATGGCAAGACGACGACGACCTCGATGGTGGCGACGCTGCTCGAAGCCGGCGGGCTCGATCCGACCGTGATCAATGGCGGCATCATCAATGCCTACGGCACCAACGCCCGCATGGGCGACGGCGAATGGATGGTGGTGGAGGCCGACGAGAGCGACGGCACGTTCCTGAAGCTGCCGGCCGAGATTGCCGTCGTCACCAACATTGATCCCGAGCATCTCGACCATTACGGCTCCTTCGACAAGGTGCGCGAAGCCTTTCGCCAGTTCGTCGAGAACGTGCCGTTTTACGGCTTCGGCGTCATGTGCACCGACCATCCGGAGGTGCAGGCGCTGGTCAGCCGCATCGAGGACCGGCGCGTCATCACCTATGGCGAGAATGCGCAGGCCGATGTGCGTTTCACCAATCACCGGATGGACGGCCCGACCTCGGAATTCGACGTGGTGATCCGCGACCGCAAGACCCGCGGCCAGTCGACGATATCGGGCCTGCGCCTGCCGATGCCCGGCCGTCACAATGTCTCTAATGCGACCGCGGCGATCGCCGTCGCGCATGAGCTCGGGCTTTCGGCCGAGGCAATCAGGAAGGGCCTGTCGTCTTTCGCCGGCGTCAAGCGGCGCTTCACCCGTACCGGTTCGTGGAACGGCGTCGAAATATTCGACGATTACGGTCACCATCCGGTCGAGATCACGGCGGTTCTGAAGGCGGCGCGTGATGCCACCAAGGGCCGCGTCATCGCCATTGCGCAGCCGCACCGCTTCACCCGGCTGCATGATCTGTTCGACGAGTTTTCCGTCTGCTTCAACGATGCCGACACAGTGATGGTGGCGCCGGTCTACGCGGCAGGCGAAGAGCCGATCGACGGGGTGACGTCCGACGCATTGGTGTCGCGCATTCGCGCCGGCGGCCATCGCGACGCGCGCTACATCGAAGGCCCCGCGGCGATTGCGCCTGTTATCCGCGACCTGGCGAAGCCAGGCGATTTCATCGTCTTCCTCGGCGCCGGCAACATCACGCAATGGGCTTACGCGCTGCCCAAGGAACTCGGCGGGACGGCCTCATGATGCGCGGCCAGGCATTGATCGACAAGCTTGGCGGCCGGCTTGCCGGCCTGCGCGGCCGCATCACGCCCAATGCCGAGATGGACAAGATCACCTGGTTTCGCGCCGGCGGACTTGCCGACGCACTGTTCCAGCCGGCCGACGAGGACGATCTCGCCGCGTTCCTTAGAGCGGTGCCCGAAGAGATACCGCTGACTATCGTCGGCGTCGGCTCGAACCTGCTTGTCCGCGACGGCGGCATTGCGGGCTTCGTCATCCGGCTTTCGGCCAAGGGCTTTGGCGACGCCGAAGTGATTGCGCCGACCACGATCAAGGCGGGGGCTGCCACGCCCGACAAGCGCGTTGCGGCCGTTGCCTACCAGGCCGGTATCGGCGGCTTTGATTTTTACCACGGCATTCCGGGCGCCATTGGCGGCGCGCTGAGGATGAACGCCGGCGCCAATGGCGCCGAGACGCGCGAGCGCGTCGTCGAGGTGCGGGCGCTCGACCGCAAGGGTAATGTGCATACGCTGAGCAACGCCGATATGGGCTACGCCTATCGCCATTCGGCAGCACCCGCCGGGCTGATCTTCACATCGGCCGTGCTCGAAGGCGTTTTGGAAGACAAGGCCGCGATCAAGGCGGCGATGGATGCTGTCCAGCACCATCGCGAGACCGTGCAGCCGATCCGCGAAAAGACCGGCGGCTCGACCTTCAAGAATCCGGAGGGCACCTCGGCTTGGAAGGAGATCGACAGGGCGGGGTGTCGGGGACTGATGATCGGCGGCGCGCAGATGTCGCCGATGCATTGCAACTTCATGATCAACACGGGAACCGCGACCGGCTACGACCTCGAATATCTTGGCGAGACGGTGCGCACGCGTGTGCTCGAAAACTCGGGCATCCGGCTGCATTGGGAAATCAAGCGCATCGGCAATTTCCGGCCGGGGCACGAGGTCCAGGAGTTCCTGGGACAGTTGCTGTAAAGACTCACAACACAGTTTTCGCTGCCGTTTTTGCGGAAAGTGAATCTCTCGGAATCGTAAGGACTTGCCAGCGAATCAACTCTCTGATTCTCTGCCCTGAAGCGTTTCCTGATTTGAGTCGTTTCGACGCGTTACCAGCGTTTTCCGTCCGGGGGCAACCTACGGGAGACTCTGGAAGCGATGTTGCGAAAATCATGGGAGCAGAGACTGCTCCGAGCGTTTGAGTGTGTGGCCCTTTCCGGGTCGTGTGAGATGCAGACCCGCCGTGAGAGGGCCCGCCGTGAGAGGGAATGACGGGAAATGAAAAGCAAGCACGTGGCCGTCCTTCTGGGTGGATTCTCGTCCGAGCGGCCCGTGTCTCTGTCTTCAGGGAATGCCTGTGCCGATGCGCTCGAGAAGGAAGGCTACCAGGTCACTCGCGTCGACGTCTCGCGCGATGTCGGATCGGTGCTGGCCGAACTCAAGCCTGATGTTGCCTTCAATGCGCTGCACGGCCCTTTCGGCGAGGACGGCACCATCCAGGGCATCCTCGAATATCTTGCCATTCCCTACACCCATTCCGGCGTGCTCGCTTCGGCGCTGGCGATGAACAAGGAGCAGGCCAAGAAGATCGCCAAGTCTGTCGGCATCCCGGTTGCCGAATCGAAGGTGGTCAATCGCTTCGACATCCAGAACAAGCACCCGATGAAGGCGCCCTATGTCGTCAAGCCGGTCAATGAAGGGTCGAGCTTCGGCGTCGTCATCGTGCACGAAGGCCAGTCGCATCCGCCGCAGGTCATCGGTTCGTCCGACTGGAAGTATGGCGATACCGTCATGGTGGAGCGCTACGTGCACGGGCGTGAGTTGACCTGCGCGGTAATGGGCGACGTGGCTCTCGGCGTCTGTGAGATCATCCCGACCGGCCATTCCTTCTACGACTATGATTCAAAATACGTCGCGGGCGGATCAAAACACGAATGCCCTGCAAAAATTTCACCGAATATTTACCAAAAAATACAGACACTGACGCTCAAGGCTCACCAAGCTATCGGCTGCCGGGGCGTGTCCCGGTCGGACTTCCGTTATGATGATCGACACTCCGAGAACGGCGAAATTGTCTGGCTCGAGATCAACACGCAGCCGGGCATGACGCCGACATCCTTGGTGCCTGAGATCGCCGCACAGGCGGGGCACTCGTTCGGCGATTTGTTGAGTTGGATGGTGGAGGACGCTTCGTGTCTGCGTTGAGGTGGGGACAGGGCAAGGGGAAGGGCGCGGCCGGGCCGACGCTGTTCGGTGTGTCGTTGTCGTTCGACCATTTCGTGCTGCCGCGTCTGCTTCGCCGGCCGGTGCGCGTGCTGGCGCGTCTGGGCGAGGACGACTTCGAGGTGCCGCCGTTTTCCGCGGCCATCCTGTCGGCGGCGCTGCTCGTATCGGGCAGTGCCTATGGCGCCTATCTCGGCGGACATGTCGACGGCATCGTCCAGGGCATCACCGCCCGCACCGGGTTTGCCGTCGACCAGATCAAGGTCGTTGGCAACCGCGCAACCTCAGAGATCGACATTCTCGACAGGATGCAGCTCGATGGCTGGACGTCGCTGATCGGCTTCGATGTCGAAGCCGCGCGGGAGCGCATAGCCACGCTGCCCTGGGTCGAGGTTGCGGCGGTGCGCAAAGTCTATCCGCACACGCTGGAGGTGCGCATCGAGGAGCGAGAGCCTTTCGCGCTCTGGCAGCAGGGCAGCGAGCTTTCCGTCATCGAGCGGTCCGGCGCCGTGATCGCGCCATTCTCCGGCGGCAAGCAGGCGCTGCTGCCGCTGATCGTCGGCACCGGCGCGCCGGCCAAGGCGCCGGATTTCCTGGCCAGGATCAAAAAGTATCCAGAGCTTGCCGCGCGGGTCAAAGGCTATATCCGCATCGGCGAACGGCGTTGGGACCTGAAGCTGGAGAACGGCATCACGGTCAAGCTTCCCGAGGATGGCGAGGACCAGGCGATCGCCGATCTGGTCAGGATGGACCACGAGAACGGGCTGCTGACGCGCGACATCGCCGCCGTCGACATGCGCCTTTCCGATCGCCTCGTCGTCCAGCTGACGCCGGAGGCGGCGACGCAGCGCCAGGCCGCGCTCAACGAAAAGCCGAAAATGCCGAAGCGCAAGGCGGAGGCGAAAATATGAGCTGGCTTGGCGGCAACAGCGATGCCTCGTCGCGCCGATCCGGCATCATGACGGTGCTGGATGTCGGCTCGAGCAAGGTCTGCTGCGTGGTGGCCAAGCTCAAGCCACGCGAGGACGGCAATCTGCTGCGCGGGCGCTCGCATCGCATCCAGGTGATCGGCATCGGCCACCAGAAATCGCAAGGTGTGAAGTCGGGCGTCGTCATCGATCTCGACAGGGCCGAGCACGCCATCCGCCTCGCCGTCGACGCCGCCGAGCGCATGGCCGGCCTGACCGTCGATTCACTGATCGTCAACATGACGGCCGGCCGGCTGAAGAGCGAGAGCTTCTCGGCAACCATCAACCTCGGCGGCCATGAGGCCGACGAGGCCGACATCAAGCGCGTGCTTGCCGCCGGCGCCAAGCAGGCGCTGCGGGCCGAGCGCGAGGTGATCCATTCGCTTCCCGTCGGCTTTTCACTGGATGCCGAGCGCGGCGTGCGTGATCCGCGCGGCATGGTTGGCGACCAGCTCGGCGTCGACATGCATGTGCTGACGGGTGACGCGGCGCCCTTGCGCAATCTGGAGCTTTGCATCAACCGTTCGCACCTGTCGGTCGAGCGCATGGTGGCGACGCCCTATGCCAGCGGGCTTGCCGCACTGGTCGACGACGAACTCGAAATGGGCGCAGCCTGCATTGACATGGGTGGCGGCACCACGACGATCTCGGTCTTTTCGGAAGGCAAGTTCGTCCATGGCGACGCCATCGCCATCGGCGGCAACCACGTCACACTGGACATGGCCAAGGGCCTGTCGACCTCGCTCGACGCCGCCGAGAGGCTGAAAGTGATGCATGGCTCGGCGCTGCCCGGCAGTGCCGACGACCGCGATCTGGTCTCGATACAGCCGATCGGCGAGGATGGCGAGATGCCGCTGCAGATACCGCGTTCGGTGATGACGCGCATCATCCGGGCGCGCATCGACGAGACGCTCGAACTGTTGCGTGATCGGCTGAACAGATCCGGCTACGGCAATGCCGTCGGCAAGCGCGTCGTGCTGACCGGCGGTGCCAGCCAGCTTTCCGGCCTGCCCGAGGCGGCGCGCCGCATTCTCGGACGCAATGTGCGCATTGGCCGTCCGCTCGGCGTGGCGGGGCTGCCCGAGGCGGCCAAGGGGCCGGCTTTCTCGACGCCGGTCGGGCTTTTGATCTATCCGCAGATGGCGAATTTCGAGAGCCATCCGGCGAAAGGAATTTCTGGTCTCAGGATGACCGGGACGGGCGGAAAACTGCATCGAATGAGTCAGTGGTTGAGAGACAGTTTTTAAATTGACGGGGACAGCCCCATAGGCGGCCGCGGCGGCGAAGCGGCGGGAAAGGCAAAGGACGGAGACAATGACCATCAATCTGCAGAAGCCGGACATCACCGAGCTCAAGCCGCGTATCACCGTGTTCGGTGTCGGCGGCGGCGGCGGCAATGCCGTCAACAACATGATCACCGCCGGCTTGCGCGGCGTCGAGTTCGTGGTGGCCAATACCGACGCACAGGCGCTGACCATGTCCAAGGCGGATCGCCTGATCCAGCTCGGCGCGCATGTCACCGAGGGCCTGGGTGCGGGATCGCAACCGGAAGTCGGCCGCGCGGCGGCGGANACAGGCGCTGACCATGTCCAAGGCGGATCGCCTGATCCAGCTCGGCGCGCATGTCACCGAGGGCCTGGGTGCGGGATCGCAACCGGAAGTCGGCCGCGCGGCGGCGGAGGAATGCATCGACGAGATCATCGATCATCTCTCCAACACCCATATGTGCTTCGTCACGGCCGGCATGGGCGGTGGCACCGGCACGGGGGCCGCGCCTGTCGTTGCACGCGCTGCCCGTGAGAAGGGGATTCTCACCGTCGGCGTCGTCACCAAGCCGTTCCATTTCGAAGGGCAGCGCCGCATGAAGACGGCGGATCTGGGCATCGAGGAATTGCAGAAATGCGTCGACACCCTGATCGTCATCCCCAACCAGAACCTGTTCCGGCTGGCCAATGACAAGACGACCTTCGCCGACGCTTTCGCCATGGCCGACCAGGTGCTCTATTCCGGCGTCGCCTGCATCACCGACCTGATGGTCAAGGAAGGGCTGATCAATCTCGACTTCGCCGACGTCCGCTCGGTCATGCGCGAGATGGGCAAGGCGATGATGGGGACGGGCGAAGCTTCCGGCGAGGGCCGCGCCATGGCCGCCGCCGAAGCCGCGATCGCCAACCCGCTGCTCGACGAGACTTCGATGAAGGGCGCCAAGGGCCTGTTGATCTCGATCACCGGCGGCCGCGACCTGACCCTGTTCGAAGTCGACGAGGCGGCGACCCGCATTCGCGAGGAGGTCGACCAGGAAGCCAACATCATCCTGGGTGCGACGTTCGACGAGGATCTCGAAGGCGTTATCCGCGTCTCGGTGGTTGCTACCGGCATCGACAAATCGGCGGCTGACATCGCCGCCGCGCCGATCGCCATCCGCACGGCTCCGCCAAAGCCGGTCAGCCGCCCGGCCGCTCCGGTCACGGAAAGCCGTCCGGCGCCTGTCCAGCAAGGAGGCTACGAGCCACGCGCCGCCGATCCTGTAGCTGAGGCGATCCAGCTTGCCGAGGCGAATGCCGCGGCGATGGCGCGTCCCGCGCCGGCTGCCCAGGCGGAAGATTTCCGCCCGCAGAGCAAGATCTTCCAGGCGCCGCCGGCTCAGCCGCAGCCGATGGTGCAGCCAATGGTTCAGCAAGTGATGCAGCCTGCGCCACAGCGCGAGATGCTTCAACCGGTAGCCGCAGCACCCCAGCGCATGCCGCGCGTCGAGGATTTCCCGCCGGTGGTGAAAGCCGAAGTGGAAGCCAAGGGCCGCCCGGCCGACCATGAGAACAGCGGACCGATGGGACTGCTCAAGCGCCTGACGAACGGCCTTACCCGCCGCGAAGAGGAGCCTGCACGACTGCAGCCGGCGCAGCCGCGCGAGCCGAAACTGCGCCAGGCGGCACCCGAAGTGCGCCGCCTTGCCAGCCAGGATCCGCAGCTTTACGCGCCGCGTCGCGGCCAGTTGGACGACCAAGGCCGGCTGACGCCGCAGAGCAGGGCTGTCCAGGAAGACGATCAGCTGGAGATTCCAGCATTCCTGCGCCGCCAGGCCAATTGACCTGTTAACGGTCCGTAACAATTGTTAACAGGCAGACAAGAGATTGTTTGCCTGTTAACGTTAAAAGCAGTTGCAAAACAGGGTGTTACGAGACCAGATCCGCTTCGGCTCGCGGTTACAGTGAGAAAGAAACCGTGATTTGGAGACTTCCTGCCGGACCACTATCTTCGCCCCGAGCAATGTCGGTTTGCCGGGATTCGGGGGAACTGCCCTGCCTGCCGATCAAAGAGCCGCGCCCTCGGGCTCATGAAGCGACGTAGGCAGTGTGGGCTAAGGGGTTTGTTTTGCACGACTATCAGACGACACTTAAATCGCGTGCGACGCTGACGGGTACCGGCGTTCACAGCGGCAATTCCGTTACCGTTCATTTCCTGCCGGCGGACGCCGATACGGGTGTCGTGTTCCAGCTTTCGAATGGAAGCGAGGGCCGTGAGTTCCGTGCGCTCGTTTCCGAAGTCGGCGCCACCGATCTCTGCACGATGCTCGGCGACCCGGCAGGTGAGCATATCGCCACCGTCGAACATCTGATGGCCACGCTTTTCGGGCTCGGCATCGATAATGTCGTCATCGAGATCGATGGCCGCGAGGTTCCGATCCTTGACGGCAGCGCCATGGCGTTCGTGGAGGCAATCGACCAGGCGGGCATCGACACGCTGCCGGTCAAGCGCCGCTATATCCGTGTGGTCAAGCCGGTTCGCATCGAGAACGGTGCCTCTTGGGCGGAATTCAGGCCTTATGACGGCACGCGCTTCGAGATCGAGATCGATTTCGAAAGCCCGGCGATCGGCCGTCAGCTCTTCGCATCCGACATGAACGCCGACATTTTCCGCCGCGATATCGCGCGGGCCCGTACCTTTGGTTTCATGAAGGATGTCGAGCGGCTGTGGGCAGCCGGCTATGCGCTTGGCTCCTCGCTGGAGAACTCCCTGGTGATCGGTGACGACAACCGCGTGATCAATATGGGAGGCTTGCGCTATCCCAACGAGTTCGTGCGCCACAAGACGATGGACGCCATGGGCGATCTGGCGCTGGCCGGCGCCCGGTTCATTGGCTGCTTCCGTTCGTATCGCGGCGGCCACAGGCTGAACGCGGCAGCGTTGCGCCGCCTTTTATCGGACCGTTCGGCGTTCGAGATCGTCGAGACGACACGCCGCGAGCGCGGTCGTGCGGCCGATATGAGCGCCGTCTATGCGCCCGTTTACGCGCCCTGGATGATCTGATTCTTAACGTTTTTCGGGTTTTATAGCCGCCGGCCTGTGTTGCATGAATGCATCATTGGCCGGCGAAATCATGTAAGTGCGCGGGCCGTGCCAAGCCGCCACAAAAATGTGCGATTGGCCGGGGATAGCGTTGCCGGGCACGGCGGTTATGGTTTATGGCTGCTGCCCCAAAGCGAATGACGACTGAAATGACGCCGAAAGGGCGGAA
Organism: Mesorhizobium mediterraneum; assembly: GCF_002284565.1. Taxonomy (GTDB): domain Bacteria; phylum Pseudomonadota; class Alphaproteobacteria; order Rhizobiales; family Rhizobiaceae; genus Mesorhizobium; species Mesorhizobium mediterraneum. The sequence goes on from NZ_NPKI01000009.1 coordinate 36,109, forward strand.
TCCAATCATGTTTTTTAAGCGAATTGGTCAATCGAAAGCGCCGCATCGGTCTGTTTTCCTGGCGCTTTCGGTGGTTGTTCCATCGCTGTTCCTGTCGGCCTGCATGTCGTCCGAGAAGGATGTCGACCTGTCGACCTATGTCGAGCAGACCGAGCCGGCCGACGTTCTCTACAATCAGGGCCTCGCCAATCTGAATGCCGGGCGCCTGCAGGAGGCGAGCCGCAAATTCAGTGCGGTCGACCGCCAGCATCCCTATTCGGAATATGCCCGCAAATCGATGGTGATGGGCGCCTTTGCCGACTATCGCCAGGGCAACTATAGCGAGGCAATCGGTTCGGCCAAGCGCTATCTCACACTCTATCCCTCGACCGACGACGCCGCCTATGCCCAGTACATCATCGGGCTGAGCTACTACCGGCAAATCAGGGACGTCACCCAGGACCAGAAGGAAACGCGTCAGACCGTGCAGACGATGCAGGATCTGGTGACGCGCTGGCCCGATTCCGAGTATGTCGATGACGCCAAGGAAAAGATCCGCTTCGCCAACGACCAGCTCGCCGGCAAGGAGATGCAGATCGGCCGCTACTATCTCGAGCGCCGTGAATATATCGCCGCCGTCAAGCGGTTCCGCAACGTGGTGGAGACCTATTCCAACACGCGCCATGTCGAGGAGGCACTCGCGCGCCTTACCGAAAGCTACTATGCGATGGGGCTGACATCGGAGGCGCAGACTGCCGCGGCTGTGCTCGGCACCAACTATCCCGACAGCGTGTGGTACAAGGATTCCTACAAGCTCCTGCAGAGTGGTGGGCTCGAGCCGCGCGAGAATGCCGGGTCGTGGATCGCCAAGGCCGGGAAGCTGATCACCGGCGCCTGAGCGGCGCGTCACCATGCTTTCCAGACTGTCGATCCGCGATATCGTTCTGATCGAGAAGCTGGACATCGACTTCTCGTCCGGCCTTTCGGTGCTGACCGGCGAAACCGGCGCTGGAAAATCCATCCTGCTCGACGCGCTGTCGCTGGCGCTTGGCGCCCGCGGTGACGCTTCGCTGGTGCGGCATGGCGCGGCACAGGGCCAGGTCATCGCCGTGTTCGACGTGCCGCGCAACCATCCTGCCCGCATGCTGCTTGCCGACAACGCCATCGAGGACGATGGCGACATCATCCTGCGCCGCGTGCAGACGGCAGACGGCCGTACCCGCGTCTTCGTCAACGACCAGCCTTCGAGCGTGACGCTGATGCGCGACGTCGGTCACGCGCTGGTCGAGATCCACGGCCAGCATGACGAGCGTGCCCTGGTCGATCCCGGTGCCCATCGCGAATTGCTGGACAGTTTTGGCGGCCATCTCGGCGCGGCCCGGGCGACCGGCGAGGCATGGCGGCACTGGCGGGCCTGCGAGCAGGAATTTTCGCGACACCGCGCCAAGGTGGAGGCGGCGGCCCGCGAGGCCGACTATCTACGCGCCGCGGTCGCCGAATTGACGAAGCTCGATCCCCAGCCCGGCGAGGAAGCCGACCTAGCCGAATTGCGCGCCTCGATGATGCGGGCGGAAAAGATCGCATCGGAAATCCACGACGCACAGGATGTGCTCTCGGGCCCGTCCTCGCCCCTGCCGCAACTCGCCAGCCTGTTGCGGCGACTGCAGCGCAAGGTGACCGAGGCGCCCGGCTTGCTCGAAGACGTGGTCAAATCGCTCGATGAGGCGATGCTGTCGCTCGACGCGGCACAGTCGGGGGTCGAAGCGGCACTTCGCGCCACCGAATACGATCCGCGGAGGCTGGAGCAGGCCGAAGAGCGGCTGTTTTCGCTGCGCGCCGCCTCACGCAAGCACAGTGTGGCGGTCGACGATCTGGCGCAACTGCGCGACACGATGGCGGCCGATCTCGCCGACCTCGACGCCGGCGAGGAGCGCCTGCATGGGCTGGAGAAGCAAGCCGCCGCCGCCCGCGAGACCTACGACATTTCCGCGGCACAGCTTTCGTCGCTTCGCCATGCGGCGGCGGTCGGATTGACCAAGGCGGTGATGGCCGAACTGCCGGCACTCAAGCTCGAACGGGCCGCCTTCATCGTCGAGATGGCAAGTGAGGCCGAGAGCCGCATGGAAGACGGCATCGATCAGGTCGAGTTCTGGGTGCGCACCAATCCCGGCACAAGGCCAGGGCCGATGATGAAGGTCGCTTCCGGTGGCGAACTTTCACGGTTCCTGTTGGCGCTGAAGGTGGCGCTGGCCGACCGTGGCTCGGCGCCGACCCTGGTCTTCGATGAAATCGACACTGGGGTTGGCGGCGCGGTTGCGGACGCTATAGGCCAAAGGCTGGCGCGATTGTCGAAGCGCGTGCAGGTGCTTTCGGTCACCCACGCGCCGCAAGTGGCGGCGCGAGCGGCGACGCATTTCCTGATCTCCAAATCCGGCAGCGCCGACCGGGTTGCCACCGGTATCGCCGAGATGGACCGGGCAGCGCGTCAGGAAGAGATCGCGCGGATGCTGGCTGGAGCGACGATCACCGACGAGGCACGCGCGGCGGCCGAGCGTCTGCTGCGGGAGAACACCGCAGCATAGCGGAGATTTCTCAGCGTTATGGATCGAGTCAGGATGTGGCTCCATGCTGCTGTTCCGGAATGATTTTCTCACGATCTGGCTCCCTTGCGGGAAAATCCTGATCTATTGTGGCGCCGCCGCTACAGCGCCGCGCGTCCTTTCGGACGTGCAAAGGACGCTGTAGCAATTTGATTTTGCGCATAGTCATTTCCGAAGATCGTTCCGAGCTTCGAGATCATGCGTCGAGGAGCAGTGCATGTCCGAAAAACCTGTCGATTCGCTTGATGAAAGCGAGGCAGCAAGCGAGCTGAAGCGGTTGGCGCAGGAAATCGCCGGCCATGATTTGCGCTACCATGCCGAAGATGCGCCGACGATTTCGGACGCCGCCTACGATGCGCTGCGGCGGCGCAATCTCGCCATCGAGCAGCGTTTTCCTCATCTTGTGCGCGAGGATTCGCCGTCACGGAAAGTCGGCGCGGCGGTGTCGGAAAAATTCGGCAAGATCGTCCATGCCATTCCTATGCTGTCGCTCGACAACGCTTTTGCCGATGCGGACGTGATCGATTTCGTCGGCCGCATTCGCCGCTTCTTGCGGCTCGGCGCCGACGCGCCGTTGGCCATGACGGCCGAGCCGAAGATCGACGGCCTGTCGCTGTCGCTGCGCTACGAGGCGGGACGGCTGGTGACGGCAGCAACGCGTGGCAACGGCCAGGTCGGCGAGGATGTGACAGCCAACGCCCGCACCATCGCTGAGATTCCCAATGTGCTTTCGGGGGATTTTCCCGAAGTATTGGAAGTGCGCGGCGAGGTCTATATGCGCCTCACTGATTTCGCCGAGCTCAATCGCCGCAATGCCGAGGCCGGAAAGCAGGTTTTTGCCAATCCGCGCAACTCGGCGGCAGGCTCCTTGCGCCAGCTCGACACCTCGATCACCGCCAGCCGGCCGCTGCGGTTTTTCGCCTATGCCTGGGGCGCGGTGAACGCCATGCCCGCCGACACGCAGATGGGCATGGTGGCAGCGTTCGAGCGCTTTGGCTTCAGGGTCAACCCGCTGATGAAGCTGTTCGATAGTGTCGAAGGGCTGCTCGAACAATACCGGCTGATCGAATCCAACCGGGCGACGCTTGGCTACGACATCGACGGCGTCGTCTACAAGGTGAACAGCCTTGAGCTGCAGCAGCGGCTGGGCTTCGTGTCACGCTCGCCACGCTGGGCGATCGCGCACAAATTCCCCGCCGAGAAGGCGACGACGATCCTGACCGGCATAGACATCCAGGTCGGCCGCACCGGCGCGCTGACGCCGGTGGCGCGGCTTGTGCCGGTGACGGTCGGCGGCGTCGTGGTGACCAACGCGACGCTGCACAATGAGGACTACATCAAGGGCATCGGCAATAGCGGCCAGCCGATCCGCGAAGGCCGTGACATTCGCATCGGCGACACGGTGAGCATCCAGCGTGCTGGCGATGTCATTCCGCAGGTCATCGACGTGGTCATGGAAAAGCGGCCGCCCGACAGCATGCCATATGCATTCCCAGTGCTTTGCCCGGCCTGCGGCAGCCACGCCGTGCGCGAGGAGGGTGAAGCGGTCAGGCGCTGCACAGGCGGTTTGATCTGCCCCGCGCAAGCGGTGGAGCGTCTGCGCCATTTCGTGTCCCGAGGCGCTTTTGATATCGAGGGGCTGGGCGAGAAGCAGATTGAGTTCTTCTTCCATGCCGAGGATCCGTCGCTGCGCATCTATTCGCCGGCCGACATCTTCACGCTGAAAGCACGGCAGGCAGCATCGCTGACCAAGCTCGAGAATGTCGACGGTTTCGGCGCGACCTCGGTGCGCAAGCTGTTCGCGGCAATCGACGACCGGCGGCAGGTCGAGTTCTCGCGCTTCCTCTATGCGCTCGGCATCCGCCACATCGGCGAGACCAACGCCAAGCGGCTGGCCCGCCATTTTCTTTCCTTTGCCGCTTTCCGCGAAACCGGGCAAAGCGCCGTCATGCCGGCCGGCAAGGGCGACCCGGGCAACGCCGCCTGGCAGGAGTTGAACGGCATCAACGGCATCGGCTCGATCGTGGCCGAAGCGGTGGTCGACTTCTTCGCTGAAGACCATAACCGGCAGGCGCTCGACGCATTGCTGGCAGAAGTAACAGTGCTCGACGAGGAGCCGGTCGGTGGCGTGTCGTCGCCGGTCTCCGGCAAGACGGTGGTCTTCACCGGCGCATTGGAGAAAATGTCGCGCGACGAGGCCAAGGCAATGGCCGAAAAGCTCGGCGCCAAGGTCGCCGGCTCGGTGTCGAAGAAGACCGATCTCGTCGTTGCCGGACCAGGTGCCGGCTCCAAGCTCAAGCTCGCCACCGAGCTCGGCATCGAAGTGATCGACGAGGATGCGTGGTTCGTGCGGATCGGCAAGGCGTGACGGTGGCATTTAGCGGTTTCGGCCAAAAGGCCCTTCCTTTCCTCAAGGCGCTCAATTTTCATCAGCGCCGGGAGTGGTTTGTCGAAAACCGCGACCTTTTCGAAAGCGAGTTGCGCGATCCTTTCGGCGATCTGGTCGAAACGCTCTCCGAGCGCTTCGCTGTAGTGGGGCTGGGGTTGCGCGGCGATCGCAAGAAGTCGCTGTTCCGGATCAATCGCGACGTGCGTTTCGCTAAGGATAAACGACCCTATAACCGGCATCTGTCGGCAATTCTTTCGCCTGACGGCACCAAGATGGAACAGGGCGTGTTGTTCGTCTATATCGGGCTTGAGCGCTGCTTTGCCGCCGTTGCCTGGTGGCAACCCGGGCCGGCGCTTTTGCTGGCGATGCGCCAAGCCATCGGGACACGGCCGGGTGAATTCCGAGCGCTGATCAAGGCATTGAAGCAAAACCGTCTCGAACTTGATCCGGAAGGCTGCATGAAGCGCACACCGCGTGGCTTCGAGCATGTCACCGACATCGACCTCGTGGCCGCCATCCGCAATCGGCATTTCGTCGTCCGGCACGAGATCGACCCTGCGGGAATCCACAGTGCGGCATTGGCCGACGAGCTCGTCGATTTCACCATGCGCGCCAAGCCGCTGCTCGACTGGGGCAGGGCGATCGAAGGCAAGGTCCCGGTGAACCAAGCTCCGGACCGATGATGCAGGCCTGAACGTGCAAAATGGCTGCGCGATCATTTCCGCTGATCGTTTGGCTCAAGCGAATTGGTGTGACAAGGCAGGCGGCTCTCCCTACATACGGCCTTTCTCCAAAGAATGGTTCCCCAGGAGCGACGGATGTCGGCGGAAGCAATCTCCGAAAACGGTGCGAAAAGCGATTTCTGGCAAGGCGTGCGGCTCTCGATGCCCGTCGTGGTGGCGGCGGCGCCGTTCGGGCTGCTGTTCGGTGCGCTTGCCGTCGACAATGGTTTTTCGGTGCTTGAAGCCGTCCTGATGAGCGCCATGGTCTACGGCGGCGCCAGCCAGATGGTGGGTATCGAATTGTTCGGGCAGCATGTCGCGCCATGGCTGATCGTGCTGTCGATCTTCGCCGTGAATTTCCGCCATGTGCTTTATTCCGCCGGTATCGGCCGGCGCATCGCGCACTGGCCGCTGATCCAGCAAGCGGTAGGCTATTTCCTGCTCACCGATCCGCAGTTCGCGGTGGCTGAGCATAAGGCGGAAGCCGGCGAGACGGTCGGCTTCGCCTGGTACATGGGGCTTGGACTGCCGGTCTATGTGTTCTGGGTAACCGAAAGCGCGCTCGGCGCGATGTTCGGCAAGCTCATTCCCGATACGCATGCGCTGGGCATCGATTTCCTGCTGCCGATCTATTTTCTCGGACTGGTCATGAGCTTTCGCAAACGGCCGCTGTGGCTGCCGGTGGTCGTCGCAAGTGCTGCTGCCTCCATCATCGCCTACAAGACGGTGGGCTCGCCCTGGCACGTCTCCATTGGCGCCGTGGCCGGCGTGCTGCTCGCGGTCATCCTGCCGCCGCATCACAGTGGTGTCGAGGCGCGGCCATGAGCACGACCTTGTGGATCATCATCGCCGGTGCGATCGCCACCTATCTCACCCGCATCGGCGGACATCTGGTGATCTCGCGCTTCGAAAATATCCATCCGCGCGTCGAGGCCGGGCTGAATGCGGTGCCGGCGGCGGTGCTGACCACTCTGGTCGCGCCGGCAGCGCTGAGCGCCGGGCCGACGGAATGGGCGGCATTGATCGTCGCCGGGCTGGTCTCGCTGCGCGGCGGGCTTATGGCGATGTTTTTGGCCGGTGCCGCCGTGCTGATCCTCGCCCGGCAGTTCGTCGGGTGACTGGACCGACTGAGTAGGCCGGTCCTACTTGCGCACGATGTCGGAGATCGCGGGGTCGAATCGACCTCCTGCAAAGAGCGTGCGCATCGTCTCTTCCGGATCGAAACCAAACGTTTCGGCGGCCGTCACCGCAATCAGAGCGTCGAGGTCGAGTGTCGGTGCAAGGTCGCGTCCTTGGTGGAGCGCACTGGTCGATAGCCCCGGCCAGTCGGCCAGCACCCGCCCGCCATTCACCGCCCCGCCAGCGAGCATCGCGGCCGATGCCGTACCGTGGTCGGTGCCGCCAGTGCCGTTGACGGCGGCAGTGCGGCCGAACTCAGTGGCGGCCAGCACGGTCGTATCGTTCCAATCGTCGCCGAGCCCAACGTGCAACGCATCAATGAGCGCGTCGAGCGCTCTGAGCTGATTGGCTAGCCTGCCTTGCTGGCCGCTATGCGTGTCCCAGCCGCTGGTTTCGATCATGGCAACGCGCGGTCCGTCGGCCTTGGAGAGGAAGCCCGCAGCGGTGCGGCCGACGCTCGCCGCGTCCTTGCGCTGCGCATTCACTGCGCCAAGCGCTCGTGTCTCCATCGCGCTGCTCCACAGCGCATGCAGCTGTTCGTCGGCGTCATAGAGCTTGCCGACGCGCATCATCAGGTCGTCCGGCGCCTCTGGCAGAGCGGATGGCGCATAGGAGGTGACGTCCGCCTGGCCTCGTAGCGCCAGCGGGATGGTCGGTGCAAAAGCGATCGCTTCGCCGCGAGACTTAGGCAGCATGCCGACCAGCCGGTTTAGCCAACCGTCCTTGCGTTCATAGGGCGAGGTGCCGCCGCTTTCGAGCACGTTTTGACCGTCGAAATGCGAGCGCTCGCGATAGGGCGAAGCGACCGCGTGGACGAACAGTGCCTGCTTGTCCTGATGCAGCTTGCGAAGCCCGGTGAGCGAAGGATGCAGGCCAAACGTGCCGTCGAGCTTTATCGGATTGTCGATTGCCAATGGGCCGCGCAGTGTGCGGTAGGCGGGCTCGGCATAGGGAATGATCGTGTTCAACCCGTCCGCGGCGCCGCGCTGGATGATGAAAACGAAGCGGCGATCGGTTTCCACATTGGCGAAGACGATGCGCGGCGCAATCAGCATCGAGCCGAGGCCGGCGCCGGCGAGAGTGAGGAATTGACGGCGTTTCATGTTGGTCATCTCCTCTGGAAATCATCTTCGTTGGAAGTCGGGCGACACGAGCAGCAGCGCGATGCCGGTGCGCCGGCTCTCGGCGCGGTCGATCTCGGCCACCGTCAGTTCGCTGAGTGAGCCGGCAAAGAGTTTTCGCGCGAGATCTCGCGGATCGATGTCGCCACTCTGCGCGGCGAGGCGCTGCGCCGCCTCGACCCGGCGCACCAGTGCGTCGGGCGCGGCCCAGCTCCCGGCAACGTCATCATAGCCAGCCGGCGAACGCGGCCGCCACACCGGTTGGCCGATCTGGTTGAGCAGTTGCGCCAGGCGCGGCTTGCCGATGTCGCTGCGGCCCAGGCCGCGCAGCGCCGAGATCGTCCATTCCCACGGCGTCTTGAACTTGGCCGCCGCCGGCTGCCAAGCTTCTGGACTGTCGATGAGCGCGCGGTAGACGGCGACGAGATCGCCCTTCGACCGGCGAAAGGCTTCGGCGAGCCGCGTCACGACCGCTGCCGGCGGCTCGTCGGCGATGAAGTGGCGCGCCAGCTTGGTCGCGATGTGCGTTGCGGTCGCTTCGGCCGCCGCGAGGTCGCTCAGCACGGCAAGCGCCTGTTTCTCACCGCTCTGGTGGTAGGTCTTGCCCATGATCGTGCGTTCGCCTGGCTCATGCAGCCCAGGTCGAAAGGTGAAGGCGCCAGCCTGGCCTCGCTCTTGAGCGCGCCCGGTGCTGAAACCGGTCAGGGCCAGCGCGAATTCGGTCACGTCGGTCTGGCTGTAGCCGGAGCGCACGCCGAGTGTGTGCAGTTCCATGATTTCGCGGGCCAGGTTCTCGTTGATGCCGGGCTTGCGCTTGGCGATGCGTTTTGCGGCGCGGCTGGCAAATCTTGAGTTGGGACCGATCGAGCGCACCTGGTCGAGATAGAACAGCATCGCCGGGTGGCGCTCGGCGGCGAGCAGCATATCCTCGAAGTGGCCGAGCACATGCGGGCGGATCGCCTCGCGCTCGAAGGCGCCGGCGATCAGGGTCACCTGCGGTTTCTCCGCCGAGATGGCGAAATGGTTCGACCAGAAATGCACGAGCCGTTCGACGAAGGGGGTCGATGTTTCGAGCGCCGCGCGTGCTCGCGTGTCGACCTCGTCGCGATAAAGCGCTTGAGCCTTCTGGCGCGCCGTCTTGCGGGCGGCCATCTTTGCGGCCCGGTCGGCGTCTTTGGCCTCGAGCATCGCCTCGGCATAGCCGGCACCGAGTGTGGCCGAGTCCTGCGCACCGGAAAAGACGGCTGGGTTTGCGTCGTAGTTTTCGAACTGCGCTACCAACCAGGATTTCGGGTCGGCAGGCGCCTCGTCGTCGGGCCGGGCGCCCAGGCCGAAGCGGTTGAGCGCAACCGCGACCTCGCTTGGACGTGCCAATCGTGCCTCCGTCAGCATTGCTTTTCAGAGGCTTCAACGCGGCGGTGACCGGAATCCGTCGCTATTTCCGGCTCTATTTTTCGTGCGCTCGGCGCAGCATGTTGGTGCGGCCGCGCAGGCCGTCGACAAGCCGAGCCCTGTCGGCTGGCGTCAATCCCGTCGCGAAGGTCACGATTGCCTGTTCGAGCCGGCCGCGTAGCGCCATATCGGCTTGCCGGACCGAGGCGAGCGTCGCATTGATCGCCGCTGCGTCGATCGGCTCAGCCTCGATCAGGCGCGCGACCTCCTCGCGGCCGGCCCGAGCTGCTTCGATGTCGGCAGCCGACTGGCGCCGCGCCTCGGCGAGCGCCTGGCGGAACGCCTTGCGCTGTTCGGGCGACAGGCCGGCTGCGGCGAAGCGCAGGCCGCGCTGGTCGCCCGCCCCGTCGCGCTGCCCCTCCTGCGCCTGCCACATGTAGCCAGCTCCGGCAGCGGCGCCGAGCACGAAGATGTTGAGCGCCAGCGAGACGGCAAGCAGGATCCTGATGCTGCGTTCGCTCATTGCACATCCCCTTGCATGTCGCCGAATGCGGTCAGCGCATAGGCGTCACCATCGTCAGGGGCGCTGTTGAGCGACAACAGCACGGCGACTGTCAGCACACCGGCTAGTGCGCCCGCCAGTCCGATGCCGGCCAACCCGGCACACTGCCAGATGAGCCGTGTGCGGCGCCACAGCGCAGACGGCGCCGTGGCAATGATCCTTCGCGCGTGCGCGCCGTCCGGAGCTGCGACGCGATGGCGCGACAGCAGATCGTCGAGCTCCGCCGCCGGTGCAAGTGCGACTTCGGCTTGAGTCGGGTAGGCGGCGATGAAGTCCAGCGCCGCCGCCCGCTCGTTTTCAGGCCAGCGCTGCGGCGACCCGCCATAGGCGGCAACGAGCGCGGAAAACCTCTCTGGAGTCATGTCATTTCGTCCCTGTCTCGTCCGAGCCTGGAGCGCAACTGCCGCCGCGCCCGCGACAAGAGGCTTTCCAATGCTTCAATGCTGATTCCCATGACCTCTGCGGCATCGCCGTTCGAAAGCTCCTGATAATACTGCAGCACGATCGCCTCGCGCTGGCGCTCCGGCAGCTCGGCCAGAGCGCGCCGCACCTGGTGCTGATCGTCGGCCGCGAGCATATCCGCTTCCGCGCCCGGTCGTTCATCGGGGCGATCGGGAAGTTCCGCCACCGGCGTCTCCCGCCGCCTGCGCAGCCGGTCGTAGCAGAGATTGAGTGCGACGCGATGCAGCCAGGTGTCGAACTTCGCCTCGCCGGCGCGCCAGCCCGGAGCCGCCCGCCAGATGCGCAAGAAGGTCTCCTGCGCGATGTCCTCTGCCTCGCCGCGGTCGCCCAGCATTCGCGTGGCGAGACGGATCAGCCGCGGCAGCTTGCGCTCGACCATGGCTTCCACCGCAGCCGCATTGTTTTGCGCGATCAGCGCCAGCAGCCGCTCGTCGGTCTCGCCCACGCTTTGCCTTCTCGTTCCACCACGCCAGACCTTCTGCTGACACGACCGTCATCCTGCACCCGCTATGTGTCTTCAACGGGTTTCAATGCGAAATCCGTCGGCGACCCGTGCTTGGGGGACAGACATGGCCCCAGTCTGGTGGCACACCATTGGCGCGACATCGAGAGCCAGATGTCCGTTTAGGGGGCGATAGCTGACCCCACCACCTTTCCGAAAATCAGATCTTCTGGTCGTGCGGCAGCGGTGCGGTTGCCTTTTCCAGCCAGGCCAGCGTCTCGCCATCGAGCATCGGTCCGATCTCGGCCAGCACGCGTGCGTGGTATTGGTCGAGCCAGTGCAGCTCGTCACGCGTCAACAGGTCGGTGCGCACCAGCCTGGTGTCGATCGGAGCCAGCGTCAGCGTTTCGAAGCCGTGCATGGTGATGTCGCCGCCCTCTATCGGTTCGGCCGGCGTCACCAGGATGAGATTCTCGATGCGGATGCCGTAAGAGCCTTCCTTGTAGTAGCCCGGCTCGTTGGAGAGGATCATGCCCGCCAGCAGCTTCTCAGTGCCGGTCTTGGCGATGCGTTGCGGGCCTTCGTGAACGGCCAGATAGGAGCCGACGCCGTGGCCGGTGCCGTGGGCGAAATCGCAGCCATGTCTCCACAGGGCAAGACGCGCCACGGCATCGATTTCGGAGCCGCGCGTGCCCGGGGGAAAGCGCAGCATGGAAATGCCGATCATGCCCTTCAGCACCAGCGTGAAGCGTTCGCGCATTTCCTCGGTCGGCTTGCCGATCGGCACAGTGCGGGTGATGTCGGTGGTGCCGTCCTGATACTGCCCGCCGGAATCGAGCAGGAACAGCTCGCCAGACTGAAGCTTTCGGCTGGTGGCGCGGGAAACGCGGTAGTGCATGATGGCGCCGTTCGGACCGGCGCCCGAGATCGTGTCGAAGGACACGTCGCGCAACAGCATCTGCGTTTCCTCGCCGGTGCTGCGGCGGCACTCCTCGAGCTTGGTGACGACGGCGATTTCGTCGAGCTTGCCGGGTTTCTGGCGGTCGAGCCAGCAGAGCAGCTTGGCCACGGCGGCGCCATCGCGGCGATGCGCGGCGCGGGCGCCGTTGATCTCGGCCTGGTTTTTCGTGGCGCGTGGAATGCGGGCTGGATCGGGCGCCGATATGACGGTGCCGCCATTGTCCTCGACCAGCATGCTGAGCTTCTCCGCCGCCAGCACCGGGTCCAGCGCGATTTTTGCACCGCCCTTGGCCAGAGCCGCGATCGCCGCTTCGAAGTCACGGGGTTCGTGCAGTTCAGCAAGCTGCGTCAGATAAGCTGCGACGGTGCGCGAAAACTTGCGCTGGTCCATGAAAAGCTGGTGCGACCCGTCGGCGGCGAGCACAGCGAAGCCGAGCGCCAGCGGCGTATGCGGCACGTCGCCGCCGCGGATGTCGAAGGCCCAGGCGATGGAGGACGGGTCGGTCAGCACGGCATGGGTGGCGCCGTCCTTGCCGATGGCCGACGCCAGCCGCGCCAGCTTGTCCTTGGCCAGTTCGCCGGCAAAGGCGATCGGATGGAGCTCGACCGGCGCCAACGGTGGTTCGGGCTGGTCCTTCCAGATGGCGTCGATTGGATTCTTCTCGAGCGGCACCAAAACCGCCCCCGATTTTTCGGCCGAAGCTTTCAGCGCTTTCACGTCGCCGATCGTCTGCAGCCACGGATCGAAGCCAAGCCGCACGCCCTTGCCGAGATTGTCCTTGATCCAGGTGGCGGGCGGATTGTCGACCAGGCTTTCGATCGAGAAGATGTCGAGATCGACTTCCTGGCGCACCTGCAGCGTATAGCGTCCGTCGACGAACATGACGGCGCGGCCGCCGAGCACGATGGTGATGCCGGCCGAGCCGCTGAAGCCGGTCAGCCATTTCAGCCGTGCCGAGCGGTCGGCGACATATTCGCCCTGATGCTCATCGGCACGCGGCACGATGAAGCCATCCAGGTCGTTGGCCGCCAGCCATTGACGCAGCAGCGCCACCCGCGGCTTGCCGACGGCTGGGTCGCCGGCGGAATCAAAAGTCTGGAACATGACGGGGCTCTCCTCGGATGCTGGCGCGACCGTAGCGCATGACCCCGAAAATCGGAATCGACTTTTGCTGGGCTGATCTTCGGTTCGGAGAAAATCAGCGCAAGATCAAAGTGCTACAGCATCAGCCGCCTGACAACCGACGGGATTTGGTCCAGCAGCATCGCTTTTGCGCATAGACGCCATGCAGAATCAGCGATTTTCAAATAGGTCAGCAGAGCTTACCTTTTTGGAGTGGAGGAACGACTCTTATTGCACTGCAAAGGAGACCATCATGTCCACGATTTCAGCCAGACGCGGATTTTTCCGAAGCGCCATGAACGCTCTCATCGAAGCGCGCCAGCGCGAAGCGAGCCGCTATGTGAGCGGCGTTCTGCTTGGCTTTGACGACGAAACGCTGAAAGCGCACGGCTACGATCGCGAAGAGCTGAGGAAGGCGGCAAGATCGCCCTACGTCTGAGCGACTTGCCGCTTGCGTTTGAAGGCGCTGCGCGTCACCGCTTGAGGTGGATCGTCACCCAGCCCTCGCGGTGCAACGTCCTGACATGGCGGAACCGCTGGCCGACATAGGCCGAGATCACTGCGTCGCGCTGCCGGTCGAGGATGCCTGATAGCACGATCGAGCCGCCCAAGGTGACATGCCCGGCCATTTCGGGCGCCAGCCGCATCAGCGGCCGCGCCAGTATGTTGGCGACGATGAGGTCGAAGGGGCCGCGCGCGGCAAAGATCGGGTGGTGGAAGCCCGGAGCCGTCACCGCTTCGACGAGCGCTTTGACATGGTTGAGCCGCGCATTGGCGGCGGCGACCTTTATGGCGACAGGGTCGATGTCGGTCGCCAGCACCGGGATGTGGGCGAGCTTGGCTACCGCGATCGCCAGCACGGCACTGCCGGTGCCGAGGTCGAGCGCATTGCGTGGGCGCTCGCGCCGCACGACCTGTTCCAGCATTTCAAGGCAACCGGCGGTGGTGCCGTGATGGCCGGTGCCGAAGGCGAGGCCCGCTTCGATCTCGATGGCGAGCTCGCCGCTGTGGCGCTTCCTGCGGTCATGCGCGCCATGGACGAAGAAACGGCCAGCGCGCACCGGCTTCAGTCCCTCCAGCGAACGCGTTACCCAGTCGATATCAGGCACGGGCTCGCGCGCAATCGGCCTCGACAGGGCAAGCCCGGCAAGAATCTCTTCCACACGCGCCTCGACGGCATCGACATCGCCGTCGGCATAGAGCGACACTTCGTGGATGTCGCGATCCTCATCGACTTCGAGGATGGCAATCGGCAGACCCTCGTCCTCGAAGGCCGTCTCGAACGCCGCGAAGATACGGTCGGCCTCGATCTTTCCAGTGGTGAAATAAAGCCGCGTTTGGGTCATCAAACGATGTTTTTGTTTGAGCATGATCTTTTCCGAAAACCGGTCTCACTTTTCGGGATCATGCTCTAACCTTCCGCCGCCAGCCGCTTGAGCTTGGCGATGGCGGTGTCCGGGCTTTCGCCATAGGCGATGGTGCCGGCGAAGTCGCCCCTGGCGTTGAGCAGCAGCACCGACGCGGTGTGGTCCATCGTGTAGTCGCCGTTGTCGGTATCGACCTTTTTCGAATAGATGCCGAAGGATTTGGCCATCGCGTGGACCTTGTCAGGATCGCCGGTGATGCCGAGGATGCGGTCGGAGAAATTGCTGATATAGGCGTTCATGATTTCGGGTGTGTCGCGTTCCGGGTCCACCGAGACGAAATAGGCGTGCACGTTCTTGCCGTCGTCACCCATCGTCTTCAGCCAGCCGGCCAGTTCGAACAGCGTGGTCGGGCAGACCTCCGGGCAATGGGTGAAGCCGAAGAAGACGACGCTGGGGTGGCCGCGAAAGGCAGCCTCGGTGACCGGAGCGCCCTTCTGGTCGACCAGCGTGAACGGCGCGCCGAACGGCTCGCCGCCATAGTGCCCGCGGTACCAGTCGAAGGTGAGCCAGCCGATGCCTGCTGCCATCAGGACAAGAATGCCGACCAGTATCGAACGCATCATCAATTGGGTGTCCGTCGTGATTTTCATTGGCGCCGTATCGGCGCAAGCTGGTTCGGCGAACACTCTTAACGGTTTGATCTCGCGCGCGCAAAGATGTCGCGTTGCCGCAACCGGCATTCCTGTCAAAAAATGATCCGCTTGCAAAGCGCTGCCGCCGGTCCCACCTGAGGTCGGCAAAACTCGAACCGCAGGAGGCTTCCTTGCAAGGACTGATTGGGCGAAAACTGATCGGCGGCGCTTTGGCCGCATGCCTTGTCATCGGTGCTGGTGCGGCTTTCGCCCAGGAGGTCGGCAAGGTCGGCGTCGACTGGCTAGGCAACGACATCATCGTCGAGGCAATCAAGGACCCCAAGGTCGAAGGCGTGACCTGCCACGTCTCCTATTTCGACCGCGGCGTGATCGATCGCTTGCAAAAGGGCAACTGGTTCGAGGATCCGTCCGATTCCTCGATCTCCTGCCGTCAGACCGGGCCGATCACCATCAGCGAGATCGACATGAGCGAGGCCGGCGAGGAGGTTTTCAAGCAAGGCATCAGCCTGATCTGGAAGAAGCAGGTGGTGAACCGCATCTACGACAAAGCCAATGAGACCTTGATCTATCTGTCGCACTCGCGCCAGGTGCAGGACGGTTCGGCGAAAATGTCGGTCACCACCGTGCCGCTCTACGGCCAGAACGTGGTGTGGACCAACGGCAAGCCAAAATAGGCTCTGGTACAGGCGACGGACGATTGGTCCCGCTTGCGGGACCAATCGGCGACGCGACAATTGCTCCCGCCTTGCAGGAGCAATCGCGCGGGGGTAAAGCCGCGGCATGGACCGCCCCGAAAACCTCGTCCTGAAAGACCCCGAGCCGCGTATCCACCCGACCGCGGAGCTGAAGGCGTGCAAGCTTGGACGCTACGCCTCGATCGGCGAGCGGGTCATCTTGCGTGAAGTCATAGTGGGCGATTTCTCCTATTTCGAGCGCCACGCCGAGGCGATCTACACGACCATCGGCAAGTTCTGTTCGATCGCCGCCAACAGCCGCATCAACGCGCTGGAGCATCCGATTGAGCGGCTGACCCAGCACAAGGTCAGCTACCGCCCGAACGAGTATTTTCGCTGGCTGGGCGTCGACGCGGCTTTCCGGGAACGGCGCCGGGCGCAATCCGTCAGCATCGGCCACGATGTCTGGATCGGCCATGGCGCGGTGATCATGCCTGATGTGACCATCGGCAATGGCGCGATCATCGGCGCCAATGCGGTGGTGACGCGCGACGTTCCTGCCTATGCGATTTTCGCCGGCGTTCCGGCCAGGCAATTGCGCCAACGCTTCGCGGCGGACATCGCCGCGCGGATCGAACGTCTTGCCTGGTGGGACTGGCCGGTCGAGAAACTGGCCAAGGCGGTCCCCGACATGCAGGCGCTGTCCATCGAGATTTTCCTCGACCGCTGGGAAATACCCTGATCTTGCGGGAGCGTGCACAGTTTTATCCGTGAAATCCCTCCTTGCAAGGGAACCCGGAGCGGTTGCCGGTTGTTTCTCCCTGCCATGATAGAGAAGCGTTTCACGAAGATCGCCAACTACGTCGCCCATCTCGCCGGTCTGCCGTCGACATTCGCCATCTGCTGCCTGATCATCATGGCCTGGGCGATAAGCGGGCCGATTTTCGGCTTTTCCGATACGTGGCAACTCGTCATCAATACCGGCACGACGATCGTCACCTTCCTGATGGTGTTCCTCATCCAGAACACCCAGAACCGCGATGGCACGGCGATTCAGACGAAACTCGACGAGTTGATCCGGGCCGGCAAAGCTCACAATACTTTTATCGGCATCGAGCATCTGACCGAATCCGAGGTCGAGGAGATCCGCAAAAAATGTGAACAGGCGGCGAAACGGCATGACCAGAAGATCGCCGATGCGGCGGTCAAGAAAGCCGCTGCGCAAAAGCGCGGCTCGAAGACACGTGCGGCGTAAGCGTCAGCTTTCCATGAACGCCGCGAAAGCGTCCTTGTGCTCCGGGTGCCAGCGCGACAGAGCAGGGCGGTTCTCGATGATGTCGCCGATCGCCCAGGCCATGCGCCTTTCGTCCACCGGCCGTGTCGCCTCGTTATCGGGGCACAGGATGTAGAAATCGCCGCGCACCAGCGAGGTCAGCATGAAGTCGATCACCTGCTCGCCTGTCCAGGCACCGGCGGGTTTTTCGGTCGCGCCCTCGGTCAGGCCGGTAAAAGTGAATCCCGGAATGAGCAGATGCGCCGCAACCTTTGCGCCAGGCTCGTTGCGCAGCGCGTGTGCCAGGCCTTCGGTGAAGGTCTTCACGCCTGATTTGGAGACGTTGTAGGCAAGGTTGCCAGGCGGCGTGGTGATGCCTTGCTTGGAGCCGGTGTTGACGATCAGGCCTGGCCTGCCGGCCGCCAGCATGCCCGGCGCAAAGGCCTCGACGCCATGGACGACGCCCCAGAAATTGATGTCCAGCAGCCGCTTCCAGGCGTCGCGGTTCTCCCAGGGTTTGCCGGGATTGTTGCCGACGCCGGCATTGTTCATCAACAAAGACACCTCGCCGAAGGCACCGAATGCCTTTTCGGCCAGCAGGTCTAGTTCGTCGGCCTTCGAGACATCGGTGGCGACAGCAAGCACCGCGTTATCGCCGGCAATCGTGGCAATGGCGCGGGCAGCCTCGTCGAGCCGCGCGCCACCGATATCGGCCAGCACGATTTTCAGGCCCATCGCCGCCAGCCGCTTGGCCGCGGCAAGGCCGATGCCGCTGGCGCTGCCGGTGATGACGGCAACGTTGCCGGAGGCTAGCGCAGGCAAAGCGGTCTGGATTTCGGCGTCGGTGGTCATGGCGATTGTCCTCGTTCAAGTTGCGCCGAACTTAACGCGGCAAGGGGCTCGCGCAAGCCCGCTTTGGCGCCCTTGGGTTGACCACATCGGCAGGCGCTGCGCATGCTGTCCTGACAAAAAGGAGATTTACCGATTGACCGACTGGATCGAGATCCTGAAAGAACAGACCGCTACCGGCGACCAGATGAGCCGCGAAGTGCCGCAAATGCTTGCCAATCCCGACATCAGCGAAGCGCAAGTGAAGACGCTGTTTTCGGCGCTCGAAAAACAGGCGGAGTTCGTCGAGAAGCTGCGCATGGCGCTGGAAAAATTCGGCCATGATTTTTCGGTGATCAAGGCGGCCGAGCGGCTGGAGGAACGCTACGCCGATCTTGCTGCCTCGGTGGCGGAAAAGCTGAAAGCGATGCGAGGCTAGGCAGACCTATTTTTCGATCTGCTTTTCGAACCGCTTGTCCGGCACGAACCAGATAATGGCAACCAGCACATAGAGCGCGACGCTGATCCATTGATTGACGAAGGTCAGCGGAATGGCGGCGATGTAGAGGACCACCGAGATCTTTTCCTTGCGGTCGGTGCCTACCGCTCTGGCGAAGGCAGTGTCGTTGCCATGCAGCCGATGCAGCATGACGACCAGAATGAAGTAGGCGGCCGCGCAAAGCGCCAGGACAACACCGTAAACGGCGACAGGCACCGGCGCGAAATGGTTTTCACCCATGAAGGCGGTGGTCACGGGCATCAACGACAGCCAGAACAGCAGATGCAGATTGGCCCACAGCACGCGGCCATCGACGCGCTGCACGGTGTGGAACATGTTGTGCAGATTGTTCCAGTAGATGCCGACATAGATGAAGGACAGCACATAGCTGAGAAAAGTGGGCCATAGAGGTGCCAGCGCGGAAAATTCCGCGCTATGCGGCACCTTCAATTCCAGCACCATGATGGTGATGATGATGGCCATGACGCCATCGGTAAATGCCTCGACCCGTCCCTTGCCCATGGATTCTCCTTACCAATGCGCTGAAGTTAAAAGATGATTTCGCGCAGCGCCACCGGCAATACCGCCAAACCTGTCAGGAGCACGTCCGAGGAGGGGAACACCTGGCCCGAAACAGGCGTTAGCGTCACGATTCCCTGACAACTGGAGGTCGAAATGATGCCATGACGCGCGATAACGAGCTCGGCGGCAGGGCGGCAATGGCCGCCGTTGCTGCCATGATCGCAGTTCTTTTCGCCGGCAGCACGGTGCTGACGCCGCTTTACGTCATCTACAAACAGGCGTTCGGCTTCTCGCAGATCACCCTTACCCTGGTCTATGCCGTTTATGTCTTGGGTAACCTGGCGGCGCTTTTGATGTTCGGGCGCGTGTCGGATGTCATCGGCCGCCGGCCGGCCGCCCTGGCGGCAATGGCGGTGGCGGTCGTCAGCGCGCTGTTTTTCCTGTTCGCCGAAAACGTCGCGTGGCTCGACATCGCCCGGATTCTGAGCGGCTTGGGAATAGGCGTCGGTGCGGGAACCGGCACCGCCTGGCTCGCCGAGCTGGTCGCTACCGACGACAAATCACGTGCCGCCATCATTGCCACCAGCACCAATTTCTTTGGTCTCGGTCTTGGTGCGCTGGCGGCGGGACTGCTTGCCGAATATGCGCCGTGGCCACTAAGGCTGACATTCGTCGTCTATCTGGCGGTTCTTGCCCTTGTCGCGGCGCTGGTCTGGCGCACGCGAGAAACCATTTCACAACCGGGAAAACTGGCCGATATCTCCATGCAGCCACGGTTCTCGGTGCCTGGTGAAATCCGCGCCGGTTTCGTGGCGCCAGCGGTAACCGGCTTCGGCGCCATGGCGCTGGTCGGTTTCTACGCGGCGCTCGCGCCGAGCATACTGGCGCAGCAGCTCCATGTGACCAACCATGCCCTGGCCGGCGCCTTGTTCTTCGAAATGGCGATCGTGGCCGCCGTCACCATATTGGTGACGACACGCCTTTCGAGCCGCAGCACCATGCTCGCGGCTTTGGCCCTGATGATCCCGACCGTCGTCCTGGTCGTGGCGATGGCCATCATGATCGCCGCGACTGCATTCTGCGGCGTCGCGGCAGCGCTCGGCTATCGTGGCGGCCTGCAAGTGGTCAACCAGATCGCGCCGGCCAGCCGCCGCGCCGAAGTGGTCTCAGCCTTCTTTATCTGCTGCTTTTGCGGCAATGCGCTGCCGGTCATCGGTATTGGCATCCTGTCGACGGTGATAAGCGCGACAATGGCAAGCCTGGCCTTTGCCGGCATGATCACGATCTTTTCCCTGGTGGCGCTCGCATTCGGAGCCAGATATGCGCGGTGAGCCGATCGTTCAGCCGTTCGGCGTCTCGGGCGAAAGATGCGCGCGCTGGCGCGGCACGCCGAGGCCGGTGTCCGGCGGCTCGCCGGCGGCCGGCCTGTCCTCGATCATGTGCATAGTGCGCCAGCGGCCGAAGCGGTAATAGGCCGCTGCCAGCGCGAGCGAGGTGATCGAGCCGACCGGAAAGCTCCACCACAGCGCTTCCTCGCCGATCACGCTTCGGAAGAAATAGGCGAAGCTGGTGCGCACCAGAAGCACCGAGATCACCAGGATGATTAGCGGCGGCATCACCGCGCCGGTGGCGCGCACCGTGGCGAAGAGCACGATGGTGACGCCGAACAGGATGAAGGACCAGGACGCGACCTTGTTGATATGGGTGGCGATGTCGATTGCGGCACTGTCGCTGCTGAGGAAGAGGCCGAGCACCGGGCGGTCGAAGACGAAAAGCAAAGCGACCAGCGCGCCGGTCAGGACGAGGTTGAAGGCAACGCCTGACATGGCGATGCGGCCGATGCGGTCCCAGCGCCCGGCGCCGACATTCTGCGCGGCCATCGAGGAGACCGCGGCGCCGATCGCCAGCGCCGGCATCTGGATGTAGGTCCAGAGCTGCGCGGCGATGCCGTAGGCGGCGGCGACCTGCGAGCCGTAGGAATTGACGATGCCCATCACCGTCAGCGCCGCGGCCGAGATCACGATCATCTGCAGGCCCATCGGCACGCCCTTGAAAACGACGATGCGCAGCAGCGCCGGGTCCGGCCGCAGCAGAGCGAGGTTGGCGCCGGCCAGCCGCAACGGATGCTTGCGCGCGTAGAGCACGACCAGGATTGCGACGACGCTCACCGTCTGTCCGATCAGCGTCGAGGTGGCCGATCCGGCGATACCGAGTTCGGGAAACGGGCCGATGCCGCGGATGAGCAGCGGGTTCAAGATGATGTCGAGCACCACAGCCAGCGCCATGAAGATGAAGGGCGTGCGCGAATCGCCGGCGCCGCGCAGCACCGTCATGACGAAGGAGAGCAGGTTCATCATCGGCACGGCGACGAAGATGATGCGCAGATAGGAGCGGGCTAGCGGCAGCGCATCGGATGGCGTGCCCAGCGCATTGAGGATGGCGTCGACCCAGATCCAGCCGCAGACCGCAAGCACCACCGAGACGGCGAAGAAGAAGGTGGCACTGGTGCCGACGATGCGCCGGGCCTCGGGCAGGTCACGCGCCGACCGATTGCGCGATCAGGATGGTCGCCGCCATGCCGATGCCAAAAACGGTGCCGAGAATGAGAAACAGCACGAGATTGGCGTTGGACGTGGCCGTCAGCGCCGATTCGCCGAGGAAGCGGCCGACCCAGACGGCGTTGACCGACCCATTGAGCGACTGCAGCACGTTGGAACCGAGCACCGGCAGGGCGAACAGCAGAAGCGTGCGCGGGATGGGGCCACTGGTGAGGTCGCCGGTCCGCCGGCGCGCGGGTATCTTCTCGTCCATGGCGGGCAGCTCGGCAAAAGACCATATGAATCAGGCCCGCGATGATATCGCAGGGTTGTTCCACATGCATCTTTTCCCAGGCTGGGAGGTGCCCAGGACTCCCGCCTGCCTGGAACAGTTATGTCGAGGCGAGGGTCGGCGTGCGTCTGATCCAGCTCTTTTATTGATTTTGCTGTCTCTCACACCCCGGTGACAAACCCGTCCAGCACGCGTTTCTGGCCGGCCTTGTCGAAGTCGATGGTCAGCTTGTTGCCGTCGATGGCCGAAATGTTGCCGTTGCCGAATTTCTGGTGGAAGACGCGGTCGCCGACACTGAAAGCGGAGGGCGTGTCAGCGACGGATTTGGCGACCAGCTCGCCGTCGATGGTCCGGCCTTTTACGCTGGTGCGGCCGGCACCATAGCCCGAGTCGGTCTCGCCATAGCCGATGCGCTCGACCTGATGGCCGGAGCGCGAGCCCCAGTTGCGGTCGGTTGCCTCGGTGCGGTTCTGTTGCGCGCGCTGCCAGCCCGGCGTCGCATAGGTGTTGGAGAAGGCGCCGGATTTCTCGGCTCCGACATTGTCGAAACGCGAGGCGCCATAGGGGTTCTGCCTTCCTGCTCCTTGGCCGCCACGGCCGGATGCGAACGAGCCGCCGCCATAGGAATTGCCGTAACCGCCATAGGAGTTGCCGCTCTCTGCGACCTCGACATGGGCTTCCGGCAGTTCGTCGAGAAAGCGCGACGGGATCGTCGATTGCCACAGGCCGTGGATGCGGCGGTTGGAGACGAACCACAAATGCAGGTTTTTCTTGGCGCGGGTCAGGCCGACATAGGCCAGGCGGCGCTCTTCCTCGAGCCCGGAGCGGCCGCCCTCGTCGAGCGCGCGCTGGTGTGGAAAAAGGCCTTCCTCCCAGCCAGGGAGAAACACGGTCTCGAATTCGAGGCCCTTGGCCGAATGCAGCGTCATGATGTTGACGGCCTCGAGCTCGGCGTTCTGCTCGGCGTCCATCACGAGTGCGACATGTTCGAGGAAGGAGCGCAGCGACTCATACTCCTCCATGGAGCGGATCAGTTCTTTCAGGTTTTCCAGCCGGCCGGGAGCTTCCACCGAGCGGTCGTTCTTCCACATATCGGTATAGCCGCTCTCCTCCAGTATGGTCTCGGCCAGCTCGGTGTGCGGCGTGGTTTCCAGCGCCTTCTGCCAGCGCTCGAAATTGGCTGATACCTCGCGCAGCGCGGCGCGCGGCTTCGGCTTCAGCTCGTCGCTTTCGGCGAGCTTGGCGGCGGCCTCCAGCATCGGGATGCGCAGCGCCCTGGCGGTATCGTGGATCTGGCGGATGGTGGCTTCGCCCAACCCGCGCTTCGGCACGTTGACGATGCGCTCGAAGGCAAGGTCGTCTGCGCCTTGCGCGACGACGCGGAAGAAGGCCAGCGCATCGCGGATTTCGAGGCGTTCGTAGAAGCGCGGGCCGCCGATGACGCGGTAGTTGAGGCCGAGCGTGACGAAACGGTCCTCGAATTCGCGCATCTGGAAGGACGCTCGGACAAGAATGGCCATGTCGTTGAGATTGTGCTTCTGCCGCTGATAGGCTTCGATGGTTTCGCCGACGGCGCGGGCTTCCTCCTCGGAATCCCAGGCGGCATGGACATGCACCTTCTCATCGTCTTCCGCGATTTTTTCGGTGAACAGCGTCTTGCCGAAGCGGCCTTCATTGTGGGCGATGAGGTGGGAGGCGGTGCCGAGGATGTGCGCGGTGGAGCGATAGTTGCGCTCCAGCCGGATGATCGTGGCGCCGGGGAAGTCCTTGTCGAAGCGCAGGATGTTGTCGACCTCGGCCCCGCGCCAGCCGTAGATGGATTGATCGTCGTCGCCGACGCAGCAAATATTAACCGTGGCCGGGCGCGGGCTTCCCTCCCCCTTGAGGGGAGGGTGGCCGGGCAAAGCCCGGCCGGGTGGGGTCCGTGCGGCAGTGCTCGACGCTCTGGCGGTGCCTTCTGCGGCAACCCCCTCCGCCCGCTTCGCGGGCACCTCCCCCTCAAGGGGGGAGGATTGTGGCCGCTGCGCCAAAAGGCGCAGCCACATGTACTGCGCGGTGTTGGTGTCCTGATACTCGTCGACGAGGATGTAGCGGAAGCGCTTATGGTATTCCTTCAGCACGTCCGGGTTGGCGCGGAAGATGCGGATCGGATGGCACAGGAGGTCGCCGAAGTCGCAGGCGTTCAGCGTCTTCAGCCGCTCCTGGTAGGCCTTGTAGAGCTCTCGGCCCTTGCCGTTGGCGAAGGCGCGGGCGTCGCCCTCGGGGATATCGGCGGGGCCCAGGCCCTTGTTTTTCCAGCCGTCGATCATCTGGGCGAACTGCTTGGCTGGCCAACGCTTGTCGTCCAGCCCTTCGGCCTGGATGAGCTGCTTGATCAGGCGCACGACATCATCGGTATCGAGGATGGTGAAGTCGGACTTGAGCCCGGCAAGTTCGGCGTGCCGGCGTAAGAGCTTCACGCCAATCGAGTGGAAGGTGCCCAGCCACGGCATGCCTTCCACATTGCCTTCGCCGATCAAGAGGCCGATGCGCTGCTTCATTTCGCGCGCGGCCTTGTTGGTGAAGGTGACGGCGAGGATCTGCGACGGGAAGGCCTTGCCGGTGGCAAGGATGTGGGCGATGCGGGTGGTCAAGACGCGCGTCTTGCCGGTGCCGGCGCCGGCCAGCACCAGAACCGGGCCTTCGGTGGTTTCCACCGCGAGCCGCTGCTCGGGGTTGAGCCCGTTCAGATAATCGGGCGCATTGTTGTGGCCGCTGCGGGCAGCCATGGCGCGCGCAGCAATGCCCGACGGGGCCACGGGCCGCGCGTTCGGTTCGTCAAAAAAAGGCATATCTTCCGAAAAGCCGGACATCTCCCCCGAATGTAGTGATTCGGCAGCGAAAGGCCAGAAGTGTCTCCGTTTTGTTCTCTGTCCAGTCCGTAGAACCACAATCTGGATGGGTCCGCGACCCAAAACGTCGAGCTTGCTGTGGGTCCACGCCTAAAACGCGGAGCTTGCTTGACAGCCACGGCGGGCCGGAGAAAGTTGTGCTCGGGGCAGGAACGCAATGCCGGGTTGCCCATAGACGCGTTGCGAAGCGCGCACCAGTCGAAGGAGCATCGTCTTGGCTGTCGTCATTACCTCCCTCATCCTTTTCCTCATCGGCCTGGCGCTTGGCGGCGGCGGCATCTGGTTAGCTTCGCTGGGCGGCAGTTGGTACTACATCATTGCCGGCATCGCCTTCCTCGTCGCTGGCTGGCTGCTCTACAGGCGCAAATCCATGGCGCTGTGGCTTTACGCGGCGATCGTCATCGGCACGCTCTGCTGGGCGGTCTGGGAAATCGGCTTCGACTGGTGGGAACTCGGTCCGCGCGGCGGCATCATCGTGCTTATCGCGTTGTGGCTATCGACGCCGTGGGCGCGGCGCGGGCTCACCGGTCCCGATGGACGCGCGCCGCTGATCCTCGCGGTGCTGGCGTCGCTTGCCGTCGCCGGCTATTCGATGACAACCGATCCAAAGGATATTGCCGGCGAACTCAATACGGATGAGGTGACGCCGACGGCCGACCTCGGCGGCAACGTGCCAGCCGGCGAATGGCACTATTACGGTCGCACGCAGTATGGCCAGCGCTATTCGCCGCTCGATCAGATCACCGCCGAGAACGTTGCCAATTTGCAGCCGGCCTGGACCTATCGCACCGGCGATGTAAAAGGGCCCGACGACGTCACTGAGACAACCTATCAGGTGACGCCGCTGAAGGTCGCCGACACGCTCTACATTTGCACACCGCACAATTTCGCCATTGCCATAGATGCCGCGAGCGGCAAGGAGAAATGGCGCTTCGATCCCCAGGTCAAGCTGGACAAGGACCGCCAGCACCAGACGTGCCGCGGCGTGTCCTATTATGCCGATGCCAAAATCGCCGCCGGCCAGCCCTGTGCAGCACGCGTCTATCTGCCGACATCCGACGCCCGGCTGATCGCGCTCGACGCCGCGAATGGCCAGGTCTGTCCCACATTTGCCGAAGGCGGCACGTTGAACCTGCTCGCCAACATGCCATATCCGAAGCCGGGCTATTATTATTCGACGTCGGCGCCGCTGATCGTCGCCAACAAGATCATCGTCGGCGGCGCGGTCAACGACAATTATTCAACGCAGGAGCCGTCCGGCGTCATCCGTGCCTTCGACGCCGACACCGGCGCCCTGATTTGGAACTGGGATTCGGGCAATCCGGACCAGACGACGCCACTGGCACAGGATCAGACCTATACCAACAACTCGCCCAACATGTGGTCGACCGCGAGCGCCGACGAGAAGCTCGGTTTGCTCTATGTGCCGCTCGGCAACAAGACGCCGGATCAGCTCGGCGCCGGGCGGAGCGCCAATGACGAGAAATTCTCCTCTTCGATCACTGCGCTCGATCTCAATACCGGCCAATTGCGGTGGGTGCGGCAGACCGTGCACCACGATCTATGGGACATGGACGTGCCGGCGCAGCCGACGCTGGTCGACATCACCACGGCTGCCGGCGTCGTGCCGGCGCTGGTCGGGCCGACCAAACAGGGCGACCTCTATGTGCTCGACCGGCGCAGCGGCGAGCCGATCGTCCCGATCAACGAAGTGCCGGCGCCGGGCGGCGCGATCGAGGGCGACCACACCTCGCCGACGCAGCCGGTTTCGGACCTGAGCTTCAATCCGAAGCCGCTGACCGGGGCCGACATGTGGGGCATCACCATGTTCGACCAGCTGGCTTGCCGGATCGAGTTCCTGAAACTGCGCTACGAGGGCCGCTACACGCCGCCGTCGCTGCAAGGCTCGCTGATCTATCCCGGCAATTTCGGCACGTTCAACTGGGGCGGCGTGGCGGTCGATCCGGTCCGGCAGGTGATGTTCGGCATGCCGACATACCTGGCGTTCATCTCCAAGCTGGTGCCGCGCGCGGACGTGCCGCCGCCGGGCGATACCAAAGGCAGCGAACAGGGCCTCAACCGCAATGAAGGTGCGCCTTATGCAGTGATATTGAAGCCGTTTCTGTCGCCGCTCGGCATCCCCTGCCAGGCACCGCCCTGGGGCTATGTCGCGGGCGCCGATCTCAGGACCGGCAAGATCGTCTACAAGCATCGCAACGGCACCGTCTACGACATGACGCCGCTGCCGCTGCCGTTCAAGGTCGGCGTGCCGGGCATCGGTGGGCCGATGATCACCGCCGGCGGCGTCGCCTTCCTCGGTGCTGCGGTCGACGACTTCTTGCGCGCCTATGATCTGACGACCGGCAGGCAGCTCTGGCAGACCCGGCTGCCGGCCGGCGGGCAGTCGACGCCGATGACCTACACGGTCGCCGATGGACGCCAGTTCGTGGTCATCGTCGCCGGCGGCCATGGCTCGGTCGGCACCAAGCCGGGGGATTATGTGATGGCCTACACGCTGCCGAAGTAGAGAGTTCTTTCAGAGGCCAGGATTGCTTTTCACGCTGCTTGCAGGCCGGCGCCGGTTGCTGCGGACCTTGACCATCGATCGCCTGGTGGCAGCGAAGGCTGCGGACCGCAGCGTCAGTAGGGCAGCGCCGGCAAGCACGAATGCGCTTACGAGGATCGGGGTGGGGAAGGTCATGCGCGTTTGTTCCTTCTTGTCAGAGCCAGCCAGCGTGGGCGACGTCACCACCAGCAGCTTTCCTTTATATTGTGGCAGGAACGTCAAGATTTGCCATCAATTACAAAAACGTGATGACGGCGTGGCGCGATCGCGTTACGGCTTTCGCGCCGAGACCAGCAGATAGGCCTTGGCGACAGCGCCGAAATAACCGGCGATGAGCCGGCAGACGATGGCGGTGCCGAGGCTGGACTTCAGGCTCATGGTGCCTTTCGCCCGTTCCGATGCCGGCCACGCGACGAGGCTGCGGCGGAAGCCGCCAAGGCAATTGTCGGTGGCGTCTTCTACCTTGACGTCCTGAAAGCCGGCCACGCCGAACAGCACTCGGTAGGAAGCAATGTCGGAGACCAGATTGGCCTTCGGCACGCCAAGGCGATCAGAGATTGTAGAGGTGAAACCCCGAAACAGGATGTCGGACAGCACCAGCACGCCGCCGGGCTTGAGCACCCGGAAGGCTTCCGCGACGAAAGCCGCACGCGTATCGAAATGGAAGGCCGCCTCGACGCAGATGATCGCGTCGAAACTCTCGTCGGCGAAGGCGAGCTTGACGGCATCCATCTGCAGCACCATTGCACCGGGAGCGTTCTGGCGCGCCGTCGCAACCTGGGCGGCGGAGATGTTGATGGCGGTGACGGCCTCCGGCGGATAGGACAGCAGCAACCGTTTCGTCGATGCGCCGAGCCCGCAGGCGACGTCGAGGATGCGGCCGTCCTTCTTCGGCAGCCGCGCCAGCAACGTGTCGACAAGCGCTTCGCTGGCTTCGCGCTGCGACGTGGCGCCCGTCGCCCAGTAACCGAAATTGTAGAATCCGCTGCCGCCGTAGTAGCGGCGCTGCTTGCTGCTCTTCATGACCCGGTCGTAGATGCGGATCATTTTCTGCTGCGCGACCATTGGCAGTTTCCTATGTCAGTGCCGGGATCACGACGAGCTCGCGGAACCGGCCGGTCGCCCGGCCCGAACGGGCAGCCTCGCCGCGCGGGCGCATGATCACCTCGACGTTGCCGATCGGCGCCAGGGTTACTCTGGTGCGGTAGGCGATCCGCGCTGCCGGCGACAGCTCCACCGAGCGCTTCGACAGGATGGTGGCCAACGCGATCTTCATCATCTGCAGGCCGAAGGTGACGCCGGGGCACATGTGGCCGCCTGCGCCGAATACCGTGTACTGGAACGGCGATGGCCGGATTGTGGCCCAGCGGTCCGGCCGAAAGCTGTCGGGATCGGGATAGAGCGATGGATCGCGGTTGATCGTCATGGCGCTGATCAAAACCAGATCGCCGCGGGTAATCGGCTCTGCGCCCAGTATCGTCGTCCTGGTCGCCCTGCGCATCTGCAAGGGCACCGGCGGGAAAAGCCGCATCGCTTCCCTGATCGTTGCGTCGAGCAGCGGCAGCGTGCCGATCCGGTTCATTGTAGCAGGCCTGCCGCCGGTTGCCGCGTCGATCTCCGCGACCAGTCCTGCCATGGCGTCCGGATGCTGGGTGAGCAGGATCACGGTCCAGGCCAGCGCGTTCTGGCAGGTGTCATAGGCAGCGCCGAAGACGAAGCTGACGATGCCGCCGATCAGTTCGACCGAGGGTGGCTTGCCCACCTCGTCGGTGTTGTTGACGAGGATCGACAGGATGTCCTGCGCGTCCTTGTTGCCGCGCTTTTCCTCCGCCCAGGAAAGGATGGCGCGTTCCTGACCCTCGGCCTCGCGGAGCCAGCGGAAGAAAGCGGGGGTGGGGACGATCCAGCTCGCCTGCATCGCCCGCGCAATCATCTCGGCGATCGGCATGGCGCGCCGGTGGTCGTCGCCGAAGAGAAGGCCGATCGCCAAATGCTTGGCCATCGTCTTTGCGGCCTCTGTCAGCGGAAAGGCGGCGCCGAGCGGCCAACTCGCGACCTGTTCAGCGGCGATCCGCGCCATCTCAGGGCTCATCGCCATGACGGCTGGTCGCTTCAGCGGCGGTGCGAAAAGTTTGCGATAGTGCTCATGACGTTCGCCGCGCAGTCTCGTCATGCCGTAGGACAGGCGTTGTGAGGCGCCCGACCTTTTGCTGGTCGCACTGATCTGGACGTTGCGCCAAGTCTCGGTATCGGACAGCATGGTTTTGTAGAGTTCGGCATCGGCGATCATGAAGACGCGGCGCGGCTTTGCCGCGGTCGAGTGCGGGTAGTCAGCGCGGATGAAGAGGCCGAAGGCGCGATGCGCGTTACGCGCTGCCGTCAGCGGCTCGGCCGCGAAACGGGCCATCAGCCCGAGCGTGCGCCATTTCCCCACTTTGTATGCCAGCATGCCCCACCCAAGCTCGACATAGCCGCAAGCTTACGGATGTCCCCTTGGACATCCTAAGGAAAACGCTCCGGCGGTCCATAGCTAATGCAGGCCGACCGACATTGTGGAGCGCGCTGCGTGCTGGGACCTCACTCATCCGTGACTGGATCATGCCGGCTTCTACCCTATGTTGCGCGGCGGGAGTATTTCCAGAAGCCGAGGAGAGCGCGCCATGACGAAACCGAGCCCTGCCAGCCCAGCCGTCACGAGACCCGCCATTACCCAGGCGATGATCGACGCCTATGATGAATACACGCATCTGACGCTCGACCGGCGGCGCTTCATGGAACAGTTGACCAGGCTTGCCGGATCAGGTGCGGCGGCCGCCGCAATCGCACCACTGCTGGCGGCGAATTCAGCCCGGGCGGCGATCGTTGCCGAGGACGATTCACGCGTGACGGGCGAGGACATCAGCTATCCCGGCAGCGGTGGCGAGATGAAGGGCTATCTGGTCAAGCCAGCCGGCCAATCCGGCAAGCTCGGCACCGTCATCGTCGTGCATGAGAACAGAGGGCTCAACCCGCATATACGCGATGTGGCGCGGCGCGTGGCGCTGGAAGGGTTCGTGGCGCTCGCCCCGGACTTCCTGTCGCCGCTCAGCGGCACGCCGGCCGACGAAGACAAGGCGCGTGACCAGTTTTCCAAGCTCGATCCGGCGCAGACCACCGCCAATGCGGTCGCAACGGTCGCTTTCCTCAAGAGCTACGCGGATGGCAACGGCAAGGTCGGCGCGGTCGGCTTCTGCTGGGGCGGCGGCACGGTGAACACACTGGCTGCCAACACGCCGGATTTGGCTGCCGCCGTCGCCTATTACGGGATGCAGCCGAAGGCCGAGGATGTGCCGAAGATCAAGGCGGCGCTGCTGCTGCATTATGCCGGGCTCGACACCCGCATCAATGCCGGTATCGACGCCTTCAAGAAGGAACTCGATGCAGCCAAGATCGAGTACACGGTCTATGTCTATGAAGGTGCCAATCATGCCTTCAACAACGACACATCCGCGGCCCGCTACGACAAGAACGCGGCGGACCTCGCCTGGGGCCGGACGAGCACCTTCCTCAGGGAAAAGCTGGCCTGATCAGACATTTGCCGGTTTGTGGAAAGCGACGCCGGCCACCACCAGCGCGATGCCGAGGCAATCGATGGGGCTGGGTATCTGGCGGAGCACAATGACGCCGATCAGCGTGGCGGTGACCGGCAGCAACGACAGCATCAGCGCGAAGCTCGATCGCGGCAGCCGCGACATGGCAAGCTGGTCGCAGATATAGGGGATGACCGACGAGCAGATGCCGACGCCGATGGCGGCGATGAGCAGTGGCGGGGCCGAGAAAGCCGGCAACGCATCGCTGAAGCCTATCGGCAGCACGATGAGGAAGGCCACCGCCATGGCGGCACCAAGGCCGGCGATGCCGTCGCCAGCGCCGGCGCGGGCGACGCGATGGCCAAGCACGATGTAGCCAACGAACAGGGCGCCGTTGAGGAAGGCCCAGAACAGGCCGATCGGGTCGCTCGACCATTTGACGTCGATCAGCAGCAAGGTGCCGATGACCGCAACGGCAAGCGCGCCGAGATTGCGCGGGCTTCTGACGCCGACCAGCGCGACACCGATGGTGCCGACGAATTCGATCGCCGCGACCAGCGAGATCGGCAACCGGTCGAGCGCCAGGTAGAAGGAGCAATTCATCACGCCCAGACAAGCACCAAAGGCCAGAAGCAACAGTCGTGTCGGCCGGTCGGCGCGGGCAAAGACCGTCCACGGCCGGGTCATTGGCGCGAAGACCAGGGCGGCCGTGACGATGCGCAGCCAGGCCATGCCGAGCACGCCGACATGCGGGAAAAGCAGCACGGCGAAAGCCGGCCCGAGATAATGGAACACGGCGCTGACACCAAACCAGACATGCGGCGGCAGCGAGGTCGCCAGCTTGCCAAAGGCAGGGCCGGCGAGGGCAGGGCTTGCCGCGGGGGCTTGCGCTGAATCATCCATTGGATCACTATCGCAGGCTTTCTTTCCGGTTTATATGGATAATGATCAACCAAAGAGACCATTGATCTTCCAATGCCAAGGATTTTTCGTTGAAACGCCTTCGAAACGAAAATGCCGACCTGGATGCGGCGGATCTGAAAATCCTGCGCCTATTGGAAAAGGATGCGCGCACCAGCACGGCTGAACTGGCGCGCTCGGTCGGCCTGTCGGCGCCGAGCGTGGCCGAGCGCATCCGGCGGCTGCAGGAGAGCGGCGTGATCGAGGCCTACACGGTGCGGATCAATCCGGCCGCGCTCGGCATGAAACTATCGGCATGGCTGCGGATCAGGCCGGTGCCCGGGCAACTGGCTGTGGTGGCCGAGATCATCCGCGATTTGCCGGAAATCGCCCAGTGCGACCGGGTGACCGGCGAGGACTGTTTCATCGCGCTGGCGCATGTCGGCTCGGTGGCCGAGCTCGAACGAGTGATCGACCGCATCATTCCGTTTGCGATGACCAACACCGCGATTATTCAGTCGTCACCGGTGGTGGCGCGTTCGCCGCTGGGAGCGCTTAAGGGGTCGGCTTGATTCTCAGGGAAGGGCAATGCTGGCCTCGGCGTGACCTCCGATCAGGCGTGCCCGCGTTTCATCCGCGCTTGCTTCAGTATGGCGCGCCAGCGGATCATGGCGAAAGGGATCGGCTCGTTGTTGTTGGCGATGTGAAAGATCTCGTTGTTGAGGTTCTTCAGTGAGCGCCAGAAGTCATAGTCGCTAATGCGTGGGTCGGCCGCTAGCCTGTCCGCCTCGACCTTGATGTCGGTTTTCATGCACGTTCCCCGAACCGCTTCCGCCCAGCCGCCCGTATCGCAACTCGATAGGGACGGTTCTCGACCGCCGTGCTGAGTCGTTCAACGCCTCAATTCGGCTTGTTCACGTTAAAACCTCGGTAAGGTTAACGGCGGTCGGGTCGCGGTTCAAGCCGGCTTACGACGAATGGCTGTCAGTCAACAGCGGATAGTGGCTTTAGGGCAACGACACGCATGAAAACAATGGCTTAGCATTGCCCTCGGAACACTTTTAACCGCGGCGCGCCTTGATACCGATCGAACGGCCGGCGCGCTCCGGCATCGGCAGCGCGGCATGAGCGGCGCGCATGGCCTCGATCTTGGCCAGCACATCGGCCGGAAAGGGCGCCACTTTCGGTCCAGACATGTCAACATGGAGCGACAGCGATTCGGAAGTGGCGGCGAGCCAGCCGTCGACATGGCGGATTTCCTGATAGGCTCTCAGCCGCTTTTCGTCGTGATCGAGGAGCTGGAAGGAGACTATGACCTTGTGGTCGAGATGCAGCTCCCTGACATAGCAGACATGGACTTCGGCCGTGTAGATGGTCAGCCGCCGCTGCTTCACATACTCCTCCATCCCCATTCCCATCATTTCGAACGCTTCGTCGGAGCAACGGTCGAACAGCACGTTATAATAGGCCATGTTGAGATGGCCGTTGTAGTCGATCCAGTCCTTCTCGATGTCCATGGGGCGGGAAACGAAAGGGGCAGGGATCGGCATCGAAGACTTCCTTGTTCTGGCGCTGGACAGGGTGTGGTTGGTGAGACTAGGCATCATCATTAAATGCATGACAAGCGTGAATGCTGGTCCATTCGCGGAGGAATCGATGGCTTTGAGCGACCTCAATCCGGTCGAGCGCAACGAAGAAGGGATTGCCGCCGTGCTTGGCATCCTCAAGCAGCGGCTCGGCGAGCGGTTCCAGACCGGCGAGGCGATTCGCGCCCAGCACGCACACACCACCACCTATATCCCGACGCAGGCGCCGGATGGCGTGGCGTTTCCGGAGACGACGGCGGAGGTGCAGGAGATCGTGTCGGCCTGCGCCGCGCACCGCGTGCCGGTGATCGCCTTCGGCGTCGGCTCCTCGCTCGAAGGCCACACCAATGCGCCGGGCGGCGGCATCTCGCTGGATACGTCGCGGATGAACCGCATCCTTGCGGTCAACCCGCAGGATCTCGACTGCACGGTCGAGCCCGGTGTGACGCGCGAGGACCTCAACCGGCACCTGCGCGACACCGGCCTGTTCTTTCCGATCGATCCGGGCGCGAATGCATCGCTCGGCGGCATGGCGGCGACGCGGGCGTCGGGCACCAATGCGGTGCGCTACGGCACGATGCGCGAGAATGTGTTGTCGCTGACGGCGGTGATGGCCGACGGCGAGACGGTGACGACCGGCAAGCGCGCGAAAAAGAGCTCGGCCGGCTATGATTTGACGCGGCTCCTGATCGGCTCTGAAGGCACGCTTGGCATCATCACCCAGCTGACCCTGAAGCTGCAGGGCATTCCACAGGCGATTTCCAGCGGCGTCTGCCCGTTTCCCAGCGTCGAGGCGGCCTGCAACGCGGTGATCGCGACGATCCAGATGGGCATTCCGGTGGCACGCATCGAACTGGTCAATGCGCTGCAGATGCGGGCGATGAAGAGCTATTCGAAGCTCGACTATCCGGAGAGCCCATGCCTGTTCGTCGAGTTCCATGGCAGCGACGCCGGCGTTGCCGAACAGGCCGAGACCTTCGGCATGATCGCGGAGGAATATAGCGGCGGCCCGTTCCTGTGGACCAGCGTCGCCGAGGAGCGGACGAAGCTGTGGAAGGCCAGGCACGACGCCTATTGGTCGTCGCTGACGCTGCGGCCGGGCGCCAAGGGCCTGTCGACCGATGTCTGCGTGCCGATCTCGCGCTTTGCCGAATGCGTCACGCAGACCGAGGCCGACATCGCTGAAATGGGACTGATCGCGCCGATCGTCGGCCATGCCGGCGACGGCAATTTCCATGTGCTGGTGCTGATGGACGTGGACGATCCCAAGGAAATCGCCGCGACGGAAGAGTTTGTCGCGCGGCTGAACATGCGGGCGATCGGCATGGATGGAACCTGCACCGGCGAGCACGGCATCGGGCAAGGCAAGGTCGGCTTCCTGCGCCACGAACTCGGCCACAGCGTCGACATCATGCGCACGATCAAGCAGGCGCTCGATCCGCAGAACATCATGAACCCTGGCAAGATACTGCCCGCGGCATAGTGACGAAAATCGAAATGGTGCTCGGCTTGACCGCACCACCATTTGGACCGAGGCTCCAAGGACATGAGGTTTTGAGGCAGGCGTCACAGACGGAGGAATGGTGTCATGGCGATTTCACGCAAGGAAGAGGCTCGGGCGCTGAGCGCCGACGAACATGCTCTCGTCGAGAAATCGCACCATCCGGCGGTGCAGGATCTTGCCGACGCCGAGCTTGCCGGCCTGGTCAAGCTGTTGCGAGAGCGGCGCGACAAGGCGCAGGGCGAGGCGCATCGCCGCCGCCGCGAGATACGCGGCAAGGGTGCGCCAAAGGGAGCCGGCGCCTCGAAGGCCGACGGTGGCTCGCAGTTGAAGCTCGAGGTTCTGGCGATGGCCATGCGGCGGCTCAATGGCGAGGCCGAACGCCGCCGCCAGTTGGCGGCGCGTGTTTCGCTGGTCGACAATGCACGCATGGCGCTGTCCATGAAGCAAGGTGCTGCGGCAGACGGTCCCGAGTTCAACACGCGTACCGCGCACAAAGGCATGCGGGCGGTGGTGAACCAGAGGGCGCCGAACCTGGTTCGGCCGATGGAACTCGGCCGGCAGCGCAAGGCGGCCAAGGTGGCGCAGGCAAAGCGCGACGCTCGCTGAGTTTCCGCGCGCCGGAAGCCGGCCGGTTTGAGAAATTGCCACTTTATCGACACGCGGATGCGGGTAGAGTGCGGCTGATTTTCAATCAACTGCTTCGGAGCTGATGCTCGCACGCCTGTTCGTGATCTTCGGTGGCCTTTTCGTGCTGGTGCTGTGTGCGGCGCTGGTGGTGCCGTATTTTATCGACTGGACGGGCTACCGTGCCGATTTCGAGCGCGAGGCGAGCGCCATTCTGGGCCGCAAGGTAACCGTTCAGGGCGATGCGACGGCGAGGCTGCTGCCGTTTCCCTCGGTGACCTTTTCGAACGTCACTGTTGCCGGCGGTCCTGCCGGCCAGCCGGCAATGACCGTCGAGACTTTTTCGATGGATGCGGAACTGGCGCCCTTCCTGAGCGGCGAAGTACTGATTTTCGACATGCGGCTGGTGCGGCCGAAGGCGACGATCGACATTGCCGCCGACGGCACGGTCGACTGGGCGATACGCCCGTCGTCGCCCTTCGATCCCGGCCAGATCTCGATCGAGAAGCTGACGGTGACGGACGGAGAGATCGCGCTGCGCCATGCCGCCGGCGGGCGCAGCCATCTCATTTCCGAGATCAATTCGACGATCTCTGCCAAATCGCTGGCCGGGCCTTGGCGGATGGACGGCTCGCTACGGCTCGACGGCCTGCGCAGCACTGTCATCGCGTCCACAGGCAGGGCCGGCGGCGACGGGCAGATGCGGCTCAGGCTCAAGGCCGATCCGGATGCCTATCCGCTGGTCGTCGAGGCCGACGGCAATGCCGGTATCGTCAACGGCGCCGCGATCTATTCGGGCCAGTTCAAGGTCGCAGGTTCTGACAAGAATAGCGCCGACAAGAGTTCGGCGCTGATTGACGGCGCGGACAGTGGGACGATAAAGGCCAGCGCCGGCAAGCCGGAGCCGGGATTCAGGCTGAACGGCAAATTCTCGCTCGACCACCGGAAGCTTGGTGTCGATGAATTCCGCTTCGAGACCGGGCCGCTCGACAATCCTTACACCGCCGACGGCAAGGCTGCCGTCGAGCTTGGGCCGAACCCTCGCTTTTCGATCGAGGCCAATGGCGCGCAGGTACAGTTCGATGAGGCGGTTGGTGCCGCGGCCGGCACTGGGCTGACGCTGTCGGCGCGTGTCGCGGCGTTGGAGCAGGCGCTGCTCGATTTGCCGAAGCCGACCATACCGGGCACCGTCGAGGTGAAGCTGCCGGCGGTGGTGGCCGGCGACACGACGGTTCGCGACGTCCGCCTTTCCGCCGAGCCGGCCGATGCCGGCTGGTCGGTGAAGTCGCTGGCCGCGACGCTGCCCGGCCGCGCTAGGCTGGAAGCAAACGGCATGCTTAGCGTCGAGGATCATTTCGGCTTCACCGGCTCGCTGCTTCTGGCCGTGGGGCAGCCTTCCGGCTTTGCCGCCTGGCTGTCGAAGGATGTCGACGAGGCGATCCGCCGGCTGCCGGCCGCCGGCTTCAAGGCCAAGGTCGACCTGACCGGCAAGCGCCAGGCCTTCAGCGACCTCGAGCTCGTTCTCGGCAAGGCGAAATTTTCGGGCCGCATCGATTCCAGCCAGCCCGACGATGCCAGGCCGTCGGTGCTGATGCGGCTCGAAGGTGGCGAGCTCGATGTCGACGGCCTCGCCGCCTTCGCCTCGATCTTCATCAGCGACAAGGGTGCCAACCGTTTTTCCGACCGCGACCTCGATTTCCAGATCAAGGCTGGGCCGGTCAATGCCGGCGGGTTGACCGCCGATACGGTCGATACGGCGCTGAGATTGCGCGACGGTCTGCTCGAAATCGACCGGCTCTCGGTTGGCGGGCTTGCCGGCGCCTCGATCAGCGCCACCGGCCGGATCAAGGATTTCCCAGCGAGCCCGACCGGCAAGCTCGATGCCTCCGTGGTCGCCGTCGACCTCAAGCCGTTGGTCGATGTCGCGGCGCAGCACTATCCGGGCAACGCCGTGCTGAAGGGGCTGGCAGCGCGTGGGGCGGCCTATCCCGAGCTGTTCCAGGATGCGCGGGTCGATCTGGTGACGAGTGCCGCCGCCAATGGCGATGGCACGACGGGACTGGCGGTCAGCGCGCAAGGCAAGGCAGGCGGCTCGGCGTTTTCGGCGTCGCTGTCCGGCAAAGGAGTAGCCGATCGGCTTTTCGAGGCACCGGTGTCGCTGACGTTCAACGCCAGGAATGCCGACGCAACCGCGCTTCTAGCGCTTTACGGCCTGCCGGCGCTGCCGCTCGGCATGGTTGGCGAGGCGACCACCGACGTCTCGGCAAGAGGCACGCTTGGCGGCGGCATGATGACGAGCTTCAGCCTCGCCGGCGACGACTTCAAAGCCGGCTTCGACGGGACGGTCGCCGGCACGCCACAAGGCCCCACCGCCAAGGGCAAGGTCAGCCTGGAAGCTTCCGACATCGAGCCTTGGCTGATGACGACAGGCGTCGGCTTGCCGAGCATGGGGACAGGCATGTCGACGTGGCTTGCGGCCGACGCCGACTTCGGCAATGGCCTTCTGGTGTTGTCCGGCCTCAGCGGCGCCATCAACGAGGCGGCGGTTTCAGGTGACGTCAATGTCGACGTCAAGGACGGGGTGCCGCATCTTGCTGGCGCGCTGGCGCTCGATGAACTGGATCTCGATCCGATGGCGGTGGCATTGTTTGGCGACCAGGCCTTGCTGAGCACCGGTGGGGCTTGGCCGACCGCCCCATTCGGCCGGAAGTCCAGCCTGCCGTTCACCGCCGAACTCGACCTGACCACGGCATCGCTGGTCGCCGGCCCGTTTGCCACAGCTTATGACGCGGCGCTTTCGCTGAAGCTCGACCAGGAAGGCATCCGCGTCTCGGACCTCAAGGCAAAGTTCTCCGGCGGTGCGCTTTCCGGGCTATTCGAGCTGAAGAACAATGACGGCACCGGGCTTTTCTCCGGCCAGATGAAACTTGCCGGGGCCGATCTGGCCACCGTAGTGCCACAGGCCGGCATCAGCGGAAGCGGCGATTTCTCGGCGACGCTTTCGACCAGCGGCAAATCGGTCGATGCGATGATTGCGGCGCTGTCCGGTTCCGGCACGGCGGCGCTGAAGGGCTTGACTGTTGCCGGCGTCAATCCTGACGCCTTTGGCGCCTTCATCGCCAAGGCCGACGCGATCGGGCGCGATATCGATGCGGCCAAGACCGCCGGTTTCGCGCCGCAGATCGCCGCAAACGGCAGTTTTCCGGCTGGGGATACGGACATTGCCTTCACAATTGCCGGCGGCACGCTGAGGGCACCGCCGGTCAATCTTGAAAATCCGGCGGCGACGCTGTCCGCCGACATCACGGCGGACCTGAATGCCAGCACGGTCGCCACCAGTGGTTCGATCACTTATCGGCCCGGCGACGAAGCGCTGGTCGGCTCCGATCCGACTGTGAATTTCAGCGTCGATGGGCCGTTTGGCGCCGCGAAGCGGCAATTCGACAGTGAGCCGCTGGCGCAGTTTCTGACCCAGCGCGCACTTGAAAAGGAGCAGCAGCGGGTCGAGGCCATGCAGGCGGCACTGCTTGAAAAACAGCGGTTGCGGCGCGAGGTGCGCTACTACGCGGCCCTGCAGGCCGAGCGTGACAGGGCAGCCGAGGAATTGCGCAAGCAGCAGGAAGCGGCGCGGCTGCAAGCCGAGGCAGATGCGAGGGCGAAGGCTGAAGCCGAGGCAAAGGCTCAAGCCGAGGCAAAGGCTCAGGCCGAAGCAGAGGCGAAGGCCAGGGCGGATGCGCAGGCGAAAGCTGAAGCCGAGGCAAAGGCGCGGGCTGAAGTGGAAGCGAGAGCCAAGGCGGATGCGCAGGCGAGGGCTGAAGCGGAGGCCAAAGCCAAGACCGAGGCGGATGCCAAGGCGAAGGCTGAAGCCGAAGTGAAGGCTAAGGCGGCGCAAAAAGCGGCGGACGAGGCGGCGAAGGCCGAAGAACAGCAACGCCGGAAGGCGGAAGAGGCGATGCGGATCGCTTCGGAAGAAAAGGCCAAACTCGACGCCGAACGCAGGGT
Source organism: Mesorhizobium mediterraneum (assembly GCF_002284565.1). Taxonomy (GTDB): domain Bacteria; phylum Pseudomonadota; class Alphaproteobacteria; order Rhizobiales; family Rhizobiaceae; genus Mesorhizobium; species Mesorhizobium mediterraneum. The sequence continues at coordinate 75,327 of NZ_NPKI01000009.1, forward strand.
CGCCGCCGAACGTAGGGCCGCCGCGGCGCGGGCGCAGAAAGTGGAGCGCGCGCCTCACCCGCCGCCGGCCAATGACAACCCACCGCCAGCAGAATTCGCGCCAAAACCCAAGCTTGAACCTTCGTCGATCGACAGTCTGCTGAAGTCGCTGGGCGGGGGGTAGATCTACCTACAAAGAACCTTTCATCCCTCGCTTTGCCCAATCCAGGACGTAGAGCCTGAGTGCCGATGACAGGTTGGCATCGCGCGGCCGGGCCTCGTCGATTTCGGCGACGAGGGCGGCGAGCGTCAGTTTGCGCGCTGCCGCAATGGCGACGAGATCGTCGAAAAACGGCTTTTCGAGCGAATAGCTGGTGCGATGGCCGCGTATGGTCACCGAGCGTTTCTCGACCGGGCTCACCGGGCGTGACTCACTTCACTTCAAGCATCGGATTTGTCCGAAAACCGCGGCGCACTTTTCGGTCCGATGTTGGGGGAATCCGGATCGCTCGAGGTTTTGCGGCGATGGCCGGCGACGAATTTCTCTGCCTTGTCGGCGATCAGACGGTCACGCTCCCGGTCGGCCTTGGAACGGCCGTGCAGCGTCCGGTTCTGTTCGGCCAGGCGCTCCTTGTCGGCTCGTGCCTTCTGCTTGCGGGCCTGGCGGAGGTTGACGATGTCGGCCATGTAGCGCGGCCCGTCGGATCACTTCTTACGGAAGGCGTCGAGCGAAACCACCTCGGCGCCCTTGGCGGCGGCGTCGGCCGCGGCAGGCTTCTTTTCGGCCTCAGTGGTCTTCTTCTTCTCAGGCTTTTTCTCGGCGACGATGGCCAGTGGTTCGGAAGCGGGCTGGCCGGCCAATTCCTCATCCGCCGAGGTCTCCGTCTTCACGTCGAATTCGAGCTCGAAATTGACGGACGGGTCGTAAAAGCCGCGCACGGCCGAGAACGGGATTTCCAGTTTTTCCGGCACGTCGGAGAAGGACAGCCCGACCTCGAAGCCGGTGTCGGTCACCTTCAGGTCCCAATACTGGAACTGGATGACGATGGTCATCTGTTCGGGATAGCGCTCGCGCAAGCGGGAAGACACGCGCACGCCCGGGGCGCCGGTCAGGAAAGTGATGAAGAAATGATGGTTGCCGGGAAGGCCGGTGCGCGCGACCTCGGCCAGGACCTTGCGCATGACGCCGCGCAATGCCTCCTGGGCCAGAATGTCGTAGCGGATGTGGTCGTCGGCCATGTGGCTGTCGGGTTCCATTGAATCGTCTGCATAGCTGTAATCAAGCTTGAGCGCGGCGTAAACCGGATATAGACGCCGGGAGGGCAGATGCGAGAGGGCATGCCTCAGATTTGATCGCTCATGCGCCAGCGAGTGCGCTGTGCTTTTGCGCATCGGCAGCCGGCTGCCGCTTGCCGAAGGCGCGCAGGAAGGTGCGCACGCCGTGTGTCGCCGATTGCAGCACCTCGTCGTCATCAGGCGTGCCGCCGAGCATGAAGGTCGTCTGCAATTCGGCATTGGCAAGAGCCAGGAACTGGCGTGCCGCGACATCAGGGTCATCGATGTCGAGGAAACCGGCATGGGCGAGGCGGGCGAAGCGGGCGGCGATCGCTGGCCATGTCCTGCCCGGTCCCTGTTCTCGCCATTCGGCGAAGAGCTCGGGATAGCGCTCGCCCTCGGTCTGGATCAGCTTGCGCAGGAATTTTCCATCGCGGTTGCAGACACAGTTGCGGTTCATGCGCACGGCGAAGGCGATCAGATCGGCCTCGAGGTCCTTGGGCTGGTCGGGAAAGGTGGAAATGGTGGCGAAGATGCCGGCATTGCAACGCTCGGTGAGGTCGCGGACGATGGCGACGAAGAGTTTCTCCTTGTCGCCATGGTGGTTGTAGATCGTCTGGCGCGAAACGCCGGCCTCGGCGGCGATCATGTCGATGTTGGCGCCGGCGAAGCTTTCGCGGCAGAACACCTCGCCGGCAGCCTCCATGATGGAGATGCGCTTGGCCTCGTGGCCGCGTGGCGGGATGGTGTCAGGAGAAGCGTTGGCTTTCATAAAAACTATATAGAGGTGATTGACGAATTAGACAAGAGTGTCTAAATTTATGGACTTAGATTGAAGAGGTTTCCCTCCGCAGAAGAAGTCGGAATTCCATGGGATGGAACGTCCTAGGATTACACGCCGGTCGGCGGCAAACCAGATTTGAAAGAACCTGCTATCATGAATCCCCAATTCCTCCGCATCGCGGTCGTGCTCGGCCTGTTGTCCGCGATCGGTCCGTTCGCCATCGACATGTATCTTCCGGCGCTGCCTTCGATCGGCGCGGATCTGCAGGCCAGCACCGCTGCCGTGCAGATGAGTTTGCTGATCTTCTTTCTGTCCATGGGCTTTGGCCAGATCGTCGTCGGACCGATCTCCGACATGGTCGGGCGCAAGCTGCCGCTCTATGGCGGCCTCGCACTGTTCATGGTCGGCGGCGTCGGCTCGGCGCTGGCGCCCTCTGTCGAATGGCTGATCGCCTTCCGTTTCCTGCAAGGGCTCGGCGCCAGCGCAGGCATGGCGGTGCCGCGCGCCATCGTGCGTGACCTGCATACCGGCACCGACGCTGCCAAGCTGATGTCGCTCTTGATGCTGGTGTTTTCGGTGTCGCCGATCCTGGCGCCGCTGACCGGTAGCGTTATCATCGAGAATTTCGGCTGGCGTGCCGTGTTCTGGACGGTGACGGGTGGGGCGGTGCTCGCCACCATCCTGCTGGCGACCTCGCTCAAGGAGACGCGGCCGGTCGAGGCGCGCGCAGGCAGTTCGTTTGGCACCGCGCTCTCCGCCTATCGCTTCCTGATGGGCGACCGCAACTTCCTTGGCCTGGCGTCTATCGGCGGCTTCGGGATCGCCAGCTTCTTCGTCTATCTATCGAGCTCCTCTTTCATCCTGATCGACCATTACGGGCTATCGCCGTCGGTCTACAGCGTGTTCTTCTCGATCAACGCGGTCGCCTTCATCGGCATGTCGCAGTTGACGGGGGTGCTGTCGGAACGGTTCGGGCTAAGGCCCGTGGTGCGGGTCGCGGTGGTCGGCTATGCGACGACGATGGTGGTCCTGTTCGCCGTGATGGCGTCCGGCGTCGACCGGCTCGACGTGATGGCGGCGCTGCTGTTCGTCGGCTACGGGTTCCTCGGCCTGGTGATCCCGACGACTTCGGTGCTGGCCATGGAAGAGCATGGCGCGATCGCCGGCACGGCCTCGGCGCTGATGGGCACGCTGCACTTCGCCATCGGTGCGGTCGCCATGGGCATCGCCGGGGTGTTCTTCGACGGCACACCGCTGCCGATGGTGGCCGGCATCACGCTTTGCGCGGTGATCTCCTTCACGCTGGCCAAGGTGACGCTCGGTCGTGGTCGAGAGGTTGTCGAAGCGCCCGCCGAATAAAGCAATCGCTATCGACGACAGAAAAAGGCCGGTCATTCCCGGCCTTTTTAACGTCTGAGATCAAGCTACAAGCCTGCCTCGGCGAAGATAAATCGGAGTCGCGCCTCGACCGGCGCCAAGGGCAACGGGATCAGCTCGTAGCCCAATTCCGTGTAGACACTGGTGAGCGCATGATAGGTGCGTTCGGCCTCGTCGAGGGTCTGCTTTCGCTCGCTGTCCTGCCGAAAGATCTCCGGCCAAGGTGGTGCGATGAAGACATGACTGGCGTAGCGGAAGCGTTCGGCGGCATTCCTGACGTGGCCGGGCACCGGCAGGCCAGTTAGCCTGATATAGCCAAGGGTGTCCGGCACGCCGCGATCGAAGAAGACGGGGCCGTTCTGTTCGAGCGCTGCGTGATACGAACGCATTTCCCAGGACAGCATCAGTTCGGCGAACAGTGCCGGATCTTGCCAGGGCAGGGCAAGGCCGCCTATCGCCGATTGGTCGCGGATAATGCTGCGTCCGGCTTCGGGCGAGGTGGCGAGGCCGGCCGTCCGCAAGGCTTCGATCAATGTGGTCTTGCCGGAACCCGGACCGCCGGTCAGCACGAAGAATCGATCGGAATCGTTTTGCATTCTTTTGGTCCTTTGGATGAATGCGGCAGCCCGCACTTGCCAGCAAGACAGCTTCGCGACGGGGCGCAGCAAGAAGCGCGGCCAACAAGCCTGCTGTCGTCATAATATCGAAAGGGGGAAATCGAAGGGGGAGAAGTGGAGGTTTCTGTTGCCAGGTACCTCCGAACCCCGCCTAGAAGTGCGAACCACTAGGGCTTGAATTGAAGCTATCGCACCGCTTACGCGGCGAGACGTGCTTCCGCATAGTTGTCGTTGGCAACTATAAGTTTAGCCCGATAACGGTGGTACAATGCCGGGCAAAAGTACGATCTTTACACCTTCGTCGATCCTATTTCGCCCCCAGCAAAAGCCGCTCTTCAACAAGAGCGGTTTTTGGTGGAGGCGCCGGGTACCGCCCCCGGGTCCGAACGGCTTATTTCATCGCCTGTTTATCGCCATAGTCGGTCAAGCCGACCAAACAGATATAGGGACCGATCGTGGAAAATGAAAGGCCTCAATGATGCTTTGTCGCTGAGTCAAACGGCATCGCGAAGGCTTGACTTGTGAACGGCCTCAACCGAAGCTTTGCGGCGGTGAGGCGTTACCGACTTAGCGCACATTTTGCGGCAGCGCGCCACAACCCTCATCGACCGGATCCCGTGGCGCCGACGAGGGGAAATTTGATGGCCGATTATTTCGCAGACGTAAAGAAGTACGACGCCGCGGCAGATGCCGACGCGGTCGCCAAGATCGTGAAGCATTTGGGCATTGCGCTCAGAAATCGGGATTCCTCGCTGGTGTCCTGCACGGATCCCAAGGAACTCGATCGCGTCAAGGCCAACTGGGTTGCCAAAAAGCTCGGCATCGCCGACGGCAGCAAGGCGGACGCGGCCATCGAAAAGACCTGCAAGGCGATGGAGGCCGACAACACCAAGAGCCGTGTGACCTTCTATTACCTGGTCGCCAAGGACCTGGGCAAGCTCGCCAGCCTCTGAGGATCATCCTGCAGCGGCGGATGCTGGCGCGATTTTCGCGCCAGCCCCAGAGTGTAACTGTTTGTTGGAGCATTCTGCGCTTTAATATGTTCGGCCGGCAGCCAGTCGGTTATGATGGCCGGTAACCCGAATCGAGCCGAAGCCGATGCGCCAATATCTCGACCTCTTGAAGCACGTGCTGGAAAACGGCGCCGATCGCGGCGACCGGACCGGCACCGGAACGCGCTCGGTGTTCGGCTACCAGATGCGCTTTGACCTTGCGCGCGGCTTTCCGGTCACCACCACCAAGAAGCTTCATCTGAAGTCGATCGTGCATGAACTTCTGTGGTTCCTGGCGGGCGACACCAACACTAGATATCTCAACGACCACGGCGTCTCGATCTGGGACGAATGGGCCGACGAGAATGGCGACCTCGGCCCGGTCTATGGCAAGCAATGGCGCTCTTGGCCGGACGGCCATGGCGGCGCCATCGACCAGATTGCCAATCTCTTGAAGGAGATACGCAAGAATCCTAATTCCCGACGGCTGATCGTTTCGGCGTGGAACCCGGCCGAAGTGGAAGCCATGGCGCTGCCGCCCTGTCATTGCCTGTTCCAGTTCTATGTCTCGGAGGGCAGGCTCTCCTGCCAGCTCTACCAACGTTCCGGCGATATCTTTCTCGGCGTGCCGTTCAACATCGCTTCCTACGCGCTGCTCACTCTGATGGTGGCGCAGGTGACGGGGCTGAAGCCCGGCGATTTCGTCCATACGCTGGGTGACGCGCATCTTTATGCGAATCATTTCGAGCAAGCGCGCGAACAGTTGCGCCGCACGCCCAAGGCGCTGCCGACGCTATGGATCAATCCGGAGGTGAAGGACCTCTTTGCCTTCCGCTTCGAGGATTTCCGGCTGGAAAACTACCTCGCCGATGCGACAATCAAGGCGCCGATCGCGGTGTGAGCCGCAAACATCGGGCTTTTCCCGATCCTGTCTCAAATCGCTCGGCTGCTGTCCGTTCGTCGATGCCGACCACGATATCCGATGCTTTGACCTACGGCACCGGCCCGCAACGTTGCGCTGTATCCACCTCAATTGATCGTAAGCGGTGCCAACAACACGCAATGCCATTGACCGGGCCACTAACTGAGCCATTGTCCGGGCTAAGTCTGGCAAAAAGCCTTCCCTTGTTATATTCACGTGGATATATCGATTGTCAGGCTCGCGCCGATCAGATTTTCAAATCCGGGAGAGTTTCATGCTGGTGCGCAAGGGTTTCGGATTGAAGGCGGCTGCCATTGGCGGTCTCACGACGATGTTGATCGCCGCCATGCCGGTTGCCCATGCGGATGACAGACTGATCGTCTTCGCCGCCGCAAGCATGAAGAACGCACTGGATGCCGTGAACACTGCCTGCGAGGCCGATGTCGGCGAGGCGGCAACCATTTCCTATGCGGCAAGCTCCGCATTGGCCAAGCAGATCGAGGGCGGCGCGCCGGCCGATGTCTTCATCTCGGCCGACCTCGACTGGATGAAATATCTGTCCGACAAGAAGCTGACCAAGCCGGATACCGAAGTGAAGTTGCTCGGCAACCAGATCGTGCTGGTGGCGTCGAAGGATTCGTCGGTCGAAACCAGGATCGAGACGGGTTTTGATCTTGCCGTGCTGATCGGCGACGGCAGGCTTGCCATGGGCGATTTCAAGGCGGTGCCGGCCGGCAAATATGGCAAGGCGGCCCTTGAATCGCTCGGCGTCTGGTCCTCGGTGGAAGGCAAGGTGGCGCAGGCCGAGAATGTGCGCGCCGCGCTCAAGCTGGTTTCGACCGGCGAGGCAGCGCTCGGCATCGTCTACGCCACCGACGCGCACGCCGAGCCCGGCGTGAAAGTGGTCGGCACCTTCCCAGAGGATTCGCATCCGCCGATCGTCTACCCGGTTGCCCAGATGGCGGATTCGAAGGACAAGGACACGCCGGCATTCCTGAAATGCCTGCAGTCCGCCAAGGCTGGCGAACTCTTCAAGGCGCAGGGTTTCACGGTCCTTACGCCGAGCAACTGAGGCACGACGCCAAAAGATGAACTGGCTGCTGGACCTCACTCCCGACGAATGGAATGCGGTCCGGCTGTCCGTCAAGGTGGCGACAGTGGCGATGATTGCCAGCCTGCCGCCCGGCATATTGATCGCGCTTGTGCTCGCCCGTGGACAATTCTGGGGCAAGACGCTGCTCAACGGGCTGGTGCATCTGCCGTTGATCCTGCCGCCGGTGGTTGTCGGCTATCTGCTGCTGCTCTCCTTCGGCAGGCGCGGCCCGGCCGGGGCCTTTCTGGCCGAGCATTTCGGCATTGTCTTCTCCTTTCGCTGGACGGGTGCGGCACTGGCCTGCGCTGTCATGGGCTTTCCCTTGATGGTGCGGGCGATCCGGCTGTCGATCGAGGCGGTCGACCGCAGAATCGAGGCGGCAGCCGGAACGCTTGGCGCCAATCCGCTGTGGGTGTTCGGGACTATCACGCTGCCGCTGATCCTGCCCGGCCTGATCGCCGGCGCGATCTTGTCTTTCGCTAAGGCGATGGGCGAATTCGGCGCAACGATCACCTTCGTTTCCAACATCCCCAACGAGACGCAGACGCTGCCATCGGCGATCTACACGTTCACGCAGGTGCCGGGCGGCGATGCCGGCGCGCTCAGGCTGACGCTGATCTCGATCGTCATCTCGATGGCAGCACTTGTCGCGTCGGAAGTGCTGGCGCGGCGCGTCGGCAAGCGGATGGATACCGAATGACGGTCGTGGTCGATATCAGCCATCGGCTTGGCAATTTCGAGGTCGACGCCCGCTTCGAGAGCGCCGGGCGGCTGACCGCGCTGTTCGGGCCCTCGGGCTCCGGCAAGACAACGCTGATCAACATGATTGCCGGCCTTATCCGGCCCGATAAGGGGCGGATCGAGGCCGACGGCCGCGTGCTGGTCGATATTGATGCGCGCCTGTTCGTGCCGAAGCACAAGCGCCGCATCGGCATGGTGTTCCAGGATGCGCGGCTGTTTCCGCATATGAGCGTGGCCAGCAATCTGCGCTACGGCCACTGGTTCACGCCCACGGCGGAACGCTATGCGGACATGAATGCGGTGGTCGAACTGCTCGGCATCGGTCCTTTGCTCGACCGGCGGCCGGCGAACCTTTCCGGCGGCGAGAAACAGCGCGTGGCGATCGGCCGGGCGCTGCTCGCCAGCCCGAAATTGTTGCTGATGGACGAGCCGCTGGCTTCGCTCGACGAGGCCCGCAAGGCAGAAATCCTGCCTTATATCGAGCGGCTGCGCGACGAGACGAAAATCCCGATCGTCTATGTCAGCCATTCGATCTCTGAGGTGGCGCGGCTGGCAAGCGACGTCGTTGTGCTGGCGCGAGGCAAAGTCGCTGCTTGCGGCCCGACCGGGGCGATCATGCAGCGGCTCGACCTGTTGCCGGCAGAAGAGCGCGGCGAGGGCGGCGCGGTGCTGGACACCGCGGTGCTGCGCCACGACGAAGTCTTTGGCATGACCGTGCTTGGCTCTGCGGCGGGCGAGATCCGCGTGCCGCTTCTGACAACGCCGGTCGGCGCGCTGGTGCGCATCCGCATCCGTGCCCGCGATGTGATGATCGCCACCGGACAGCCGACGGGCCTCAGCGCGCTCAACATCTTGCCGGGCACGATCGTGGCGATAGAACCGGGCGAAGGGCCTACGGTCGAGATCGGCATCGACTGCAATGGCGCAACCGTGATTGCCCGGATCACCGAGCAATCACGACAGACGCTGAAACTTCAGCTCGGTCGAAAAGTCTACGCGGTGGTCAAGACGGTAAGCTTCGACCGGGCGAACACAGGCGCCGGCTTGCCTGTCGAGGCGGATGGATAACGGGCGGATGGTTGTCGCTATATCGATTTGGAATAGCGGTATCGCTGGAGAGGTTCTAGTATGGCTGCGGCGTGACTGCGGAGGAGTGGAATGCCGTCGCTGAGCTTGCGGATAAACCTCGATCCAGAAGGGCGCATCGGGCCGGGCAAGATCGAACTCCTGGAGCAGATCGCCGCCTTCGGCTCGATCTCGGCTGCGGCGCGCGGCATGGAAATGTCCTACAAACACGCCTGGGATCTGGTCGAGGACATGAACCGGGTGTTCGGCAAGCCGCTGGTCGCGGCGCAGACCGGTGGGAAAAAGGGCGGCGGCGCCCAGTTGACCTCGGTGGGGCTCGCGGTGGTCAGCCGCTTTCGCGCCATCGAACGGGCTGCGGCTTCCGCGGCGGCGCCGCATATGGAGGCACTGCAGGCGGAGATCGATGCCGGGTGAGGTCGGTGGAGTCTGTGCCGGCCAAGCCTACCCCTCCTACTCCTCAGGCTCGCCGGGCTTGCGCAGCAGATAGGTGTCCATGATCCAGCCCTTTTTCCGGCGGGCTTCCTCGCGTGTCTTCGCGATCTCGTCGCCGACATCGCCGAGGCGGCCGGAAATCAGGATCTCGCCGGGCGTGCCGAGATAGGCGCCCCAGTGGATGACGAGGTCCTTGTCGTCCAGCGTGTTGAAGGCGCATTTGCCGTCCAGCATGACGACGGTGCTACCGGCATTGTCGGGCAAGCCTTCCTCGGTGAGCCGACGGCCGGTGGTGATCTGAACCGCATCGCCGATGCGGTTCAGCGCGGTTCTGTGGCTGGCGGCGAGCGCCTGGACAGCGGTGATGCCTGGGATCACCTCGAGCTCGAACTCGACATTGCCTCTCATGCGCACGCGCTCCAGGATGCGCAGCGCGCTGTCGTAGAGCGAGGGATCGCCCCAGATCAGGAAGGCGCCGCAGCCATTTTGCGAAAGCTCATCGCGGATCAGGCCTTCATAGATCGCGGCGATCGCCTCGTGCCAGTCGTCGACGGTCGAGCGATAGGAGGGGGCCGGCTCGGCCCGCACCGGCACGTCGAACTCTACGCGGCGCGAGTTTGGATTGGTGACGAATCGGTCGCAGATCTGGCGGCGCAGTTCTGCGAGATCGTTCTTCTTCGCGCCCTTGTCGGGAATGAACAGCACCTCGGCGCGGTTCAAGCCGTCGATGGCCTGCACGGTCATGTGGTCGGGATTGCCGGCGCCGATGCCGATGACGAGAAGCTTGCGCATGGCCGAACTCCTGCCCGATCGGAACGTCGGTGTCCAGACAAGCCTGGCAAGCGCCGACGAGTGCGCGGAAGGGCTTTGAAACTCCACATTGAAACGGCTAGAGTCATACCGGCATTCTCGCCAAGGGAGCTTCCATGTTCCGTTATGTCCTGACCGCAGCGCTGGCGCTCTCGGCCACGCCCGTATTCGCCAATGATTCAATCGCCGAATTGGGAACGGGCGGCCTGATCCTGTCGCGCAGCGACGCCGTCGCGATGGAGAGCGAGGATCTCTATATCTCGCCGGAAAAGGTGACGGTCGACTATGTCTTCCGCAACAACACCGACAGGGATGTCGACGCGATCGTCGCCTTCCCGATGCCCGACATCGAAGGCGATCCCAACGAGATGCCGGCGATTCCCGACGGTCAGAGCGACAATTTCCTCGGCTTCGAGGTGACGATCGACGGCGTGGCGGCAAAACCGCAGCTTGAGCAGAAGGCGTTTGCGCTCGGCATCGACATCAGCGCCGATTTGAAGGCGCAGAACGTGCCGTTTTACCCGTTCGGCGACGCGGCCAAGGCGGCATTGGCAAAGCTGCCGCAAGCGGTTGCCGACGATTGGGTCGATCGCGGCCTCATCATCGAGGACACCGCCGACGATGGTTCGGGCATGAAGACCGTCTACGTGCCGTTCTGGCAATTGCGCTCGACCTATTGGTGGCGCTCGACCTTTCCAGCCAACAAGGCAGTCCGCGTCGCCCACCGCTACAAGCCGAGCGTTGGCGGCACGTCCTCGGTCAGCTTCTTCTATGACGGCCAGTTCCAGGGCCAATACGCCGCCTATAAGACCCGCTACTGCATGGACCAGACGTTCGAGAATGCGATCCGCAAGGCAGCGAAGGGCAATCCCGACGGCACTCTGAGATATTTCGAGAACCGCATCGCCTATATCCTGACCACTGGCGGCAACTGGGCGACGGGCACCATCGGCAAATTCAAGCTGACTGTCGACAAGGGCGACCCGAAGAACCTGGTCTCGTTCTGTGGCGAAAACGTCAGGAAAGTCGGGCCGACGCGTTTCGAGATGACGGCGCAAAATTTCTACCCCGAGCACGACATCGACATTTTTCTGCTGGTGCCTACCGATGGCGGCGATGGCGGGAGCGGTGGCTGATGGACGTCGCGATCTATGTCGCCATCGCCGAAAACGGCGTGATCGGGCGCGACGGCGGTTTGCCGTGGCGACTTTCCAGCGATCTCAAGCGGTTCAAGGCCGACACGATGGGCAAACCTATCATCATGGGCCGCAAGACCTATGAAGGCATCGGCAGGCCTCTGCCTGGGAGGCTCAACGTCGTGGTCACCCGCGACAAGACCTGGCGCGCCGAGGGCGTCGAAGTCGTGCATTCGCTCGACGACGCGATCAGTCTGGCGAAGGTGCGCGGGCGCTGCATGGCAGGCGCCGACGAAATCTGCATCATCGGCGGCGGCGAGATCTATGCCCAGGCGCTGCCCCTGGCCGACCGCTTGCATGTCACCCATATCCTTGCCGCGGTCGACGGCGATGCGCATTTCCCGCCTATCGACCCGGATTCGTGGCGCATCGTCCGCTCGCAGGACGTTCCTGCCGGTGAAAAGGATAGCCATGCGACACGCTATTCGGTTTACGAGCGACGCCGCGACGTGCATTGAGAGACGATAAAGGGTCGCGACGGTCCAAAACGGACGGTGTCGACGACCGATCGCGTTGAAAGCGCGCCGTCGCGTCCCTATAGAAGGACGATACTGGATTTTGCGCCGTCAGGCCGGCGCGTGAGGGAGCGAAAGGACATTCATGCCCTGGAATGACAAAAGCGGCGGAGGCGGCGGCCCATGGGGCGGCGGCAACAATCCAGGACCCTGGGGGCAGGGACCGAAGGGGCCCAGCGGCCCGCAGGGTTCGCCTCCCGATCTCGAAGACATTATCCGGCGCGGCCAGGACAGGTTGCGGCGTGCTTTGCCGGGTGGCGGTGGGGCAAGCCCAGCCGTGTTCGGGCTGATCGCGGCAGCGCTTGTCGTGCTGTGGGCGTTCAAGGCCGTCTATACCGTGCAGCCGGACGAGGTTGCCGTCGAACTCAGATTCGGCGTGCCAAAGACGGAGCTCTCGCAGCCCGGCCTGCATTTCCATTGGTGGCCCATCGAAACGGTCGAGACAGCCGTCATCGCCGAACAACTCGTCGATATCGGCGGCGGCACGACCTCCGGCAACGGTTCAGGCCTGATGCTTTCTGGTGACCAGAACATCGTCAATGTCCAGTTCTCTGTCGCCTATCAGGTCTCCGATCCGAGGGCCTATCTGTTCGATGTGTCCGATCCCGACGGCATGCTGCGGCAGGTCGCCGAAAGCGCCATGCGCGAAGCCGTCGGCCGTCGGCCGGCGCAGGACATCTTCCGCGATGATCGCGAGGGCATTGCGGCGTCAGTGCGCGAAATCATCCAGACGACGCTGGACGGCTATAAGGCCGGCCTGAACGTCAACGCGATTTCGATCGAGGATGCCGCGCCGCCGCGCGAAGTGGCCGACGCCTTCGACGAAGTGCAGCGCGCCGAACAGGACGAGGACAAGTTCGTCGAGCAGGCCAACCAGTATTCCAACCAGAAACTCGGCCAGGCGCGCGGCGAGGCCGCACAGATCCGCGAGGACGCGGCCGGCTATAAGAACCGGGTCGTGCAGGAGGCCGAAGGTGAGGCGCAGCGCTTCATCTCGGTCTATGACGAATACGCCAAAGCGCCGGATGTGACGCGCCAGCGGCTTTATCTGGAAACGATGGAGAGGGTTCTGAAGGATTCCAGCAAGGTCATTATCGAGCAAGGCAATGGACAAGGGGTTGTTCCCTATCTGCCGCTGCCGGCATTGCAGCAGAAGGCGCCGGCGCCGGTCCTCGGAGGAACCCAGTGATGGCCAACCGTCTTCCCATCATCGCCGTCATCGCAGCGGTCATCCTGTTCCTGCTTTATTCGTCGGTCTTCGTTGTCAATGCGCGCCAGCAGGCGCTGGTGCTCAGGTTCGGCGAGATCGTCGACGTCAAGAGCCAGCCGGGCATCTATTTCAAGGCGCCGTTCGCCTTCTTCGATGCCGACAGCGTGCAGTTGATAGAAAACAGGGTGCTGCGCTTCGATCTCGACAACATCCGCGTCCAGGTTTCGGGCGGCAAGTTCTATGAGGTCGACGCCTTCATCGCCTATCGGATCTCGGATCCGCGCGTGTTCCGCTCCGCTGTGTCCGGTCAGATCGAGCTGGCCGAGGCACGATTGAGGACGCGTCTCGACGCCGCCTTGCGCCGTGTTTACGGTCTGCGCGACTTCGAGGCGGCGCTCTCGGAAGAGCGAGCCGTGATGATGCGTGAAGTGCGCGATCAGTTGAGGCCCGACGCCACGTCGCTCGGCCTGCAGATCGAGGATGTCCGCATTCGCCGAACCGATTTGACCGCAGAAGTCTCGCAACAGACATACGACCGCATGAAGGCTGAGCGTCTGGCCGAAGCCGAGCGGCTGAGGGCGCGCGGCAACGAGGCGGCGCAGCGCATAAGGGCTCGCGCCGACCGCGAGGTGGTGGAGATCGTCGCCGAGGCGCGGAGGGAGTCTGAAATCCTGCGTGGTGAAGGTGAAGCTCAACGCAGCGCCACCTTCGCGGACGCCTACCAGCGCGATCCGGCCTTCTTTGGCTTTTACCGGTCGATGAATGCCTACGGCACGGCGCTGGACAATACCGGGACGACGATGGTGCTGTCGCCGAATTCGGAATTCTTCCGTTTCTTCCGCAATCCCGCCGGCGCGGATACGCCGGCAGCGCCGCCCGCAGCACCTGCTGCGCCGGCAGCGCAGCCAGGCACCGGCCAGTAACGGCCGGTGCAGGATTTTCTGGCGGCAATAGGCTTGGTTCTCGTCGTAGAGGGCCTGGTCTATGGCGGCTTTCCTGGCCTCGCCAAGAAACTTGCAAGCGAAGTTCTGTCGATGCCGGAGAATGCGCTGCGGATCGCCGGACTGATCGCAATCGCTGTTGGCGTCGGCATCGTCTGGCTGGTGCGTGGTGGGTGACGTGATCGGTCTATGATTTCGGATAACGGAGGATTTATCCTGTGCCGATAGCCATAGCCGCAAACGTGCCGTATTTCTTGCCAACATGACTCGACGCAGCGTTTTCGGCGAGCGCTTTTCCTTTCTGAGACACCGGGAGACTTCTCGATGACATCCAACAGCTTTTTGCGCGCGGCGAGGCGGACGTTCACCGCAGGTGCTGCAGCACTTCTTATTGGCGCCGCTACCGTCCCGTCGCTGGTGACGCCGACGGCCGCCGCGGATGGCCCGGCTTCGGTCGCCGATCTCGCGCAGGGCCTGCTGGGTGCCGTGGTCAACATCTCGACCTCGCAGAGGGTGAAGGGCACGGAGGGGCCTGGCGCGGTGCCGATGCCGCAGCTTCCAGAGGGCTCGCCCTTTCAGGATTTCTTCGACGATTTCTTCAAGAACCGTCCCGGCGAACAGGGCGATCGCTCGCAAAAGGTGCAGTCGCTGGGCTCCGGCTTCGTGGTCGATGCCGAGCAGGGCATTGTGGTGACGAACAATCACGTGATCGCCGATGCCGATGATATCGAGGTGAATTTCTCCGACGGCGTGACGCTGAAGGCGACGCTGGTCGGCACCGACACCAAGACCGACGTGGCGGTGCTGAAGGTCGATCCGAAAGGGCACAAGCTGACGGCGGTGAAATTCGGCGATTCCAGCAAGATGCGTGTCGGTGACTGGGTGATGGCGATCGGCAATCCGTTCGGCCTCGGCGGCACCGTGACGGTGGGTATCGTCTCGGCCCGCAACCGCGACATCAATTCGGGTCCCTATGACGATTTCATCCAGACCGATGCCGCGATCAACCGCGGCAATTCCGGCGGACCGCTGTTCAACAGCAGCGGCGAGGTTATCGGCATCAATACGGCGATCATCTCGCCGTCCGGCGGCTCGATCGGCATCGGCTTTTCCATTCCCTCGCAGCTCGCGTTAGGCGTCGTCGACCAACTCCGTCAGTTTGGCGAGACGCGGCGCGGCTGGCTCGGCGTGCGCATCCAGCCGGTGACGGACGACATTGCCGAAAGCCTCGGCATGGCGACGGCCAAGGGCGCGCTGGTCGCTGGCGTCATCAAGGGCGGACCCGTCGACAACGGCACCATCCTGGCGGGCGACGTCATCATCAAGTTCGACGGCAGGGACGTCAATGAAATGCGCGACCTGCCGCGCGTCGTCGCGGAAAGCTCGGTCGGCAAGGCTGTCGACGTGGTCATCGTGCGCAAGGGTGTCGAGCAGACCGTGAAGGTGACGCTTGGCCGGCTCGAAGATGGCGAAAAGCTTGCCAGCAGCGAGGACGGCAACACCGATCAGGACAATGGCGACAAGGCGCCTGCCGTTTCGACGGCTTCCGTGCTCGGCATGACCGTTGGCGAGCTCAACGACGAGACGCGGACGAAATTCGGCATCGCCGCCGAAGTCTCCGGCGTCGTCATCACCGAGGTCACCAAGGATTCGGCCGCCGCCGAACGCGGCATCCAGGCCGGCGAGGTGATCACCGAGATCGCGCAGGAATCGGTCGCCACGCCCAAGGATGTCATGGACCGGATTGCCGCATTGAAGGAGCAGGGACGCAAGAACGCCCTGCTGATGCTGGCGTCGAAGACCGGCGAGTTGCGGTTTGTGACGATCCGGATGGATTGAGTCTGGTAGCTTCACAGGCACGTTGAAACATCCCATGGGATGTACTATTTTGACCTGTGAAGCGGATCGCATTGGACACAAACGTTCTGACCGCAGGTCTGCGCAGCAGGAATGGTGCGTCATTTGCCGTTTTGCGGTTGGTCGCAAATCGACAGTTTTGCCCATTGGTGACAACAGCGCTGTTTCTTGAATATGAAACCGTGCTGGCCCGCCCTGAGCAACGGGCAATTCACGGATTGTCGCTTGCAGATCTGGATCGTTTGCTGGCCGGCTTCGCTGTCTTGGCAGAGCCGGTCGAACTGCACTTTCTCTGGCGCCCGCAATTGAATGATCCGAAGGATGAGATGGTGCTTGAGGCAGCGATCAATGGTCGGGCAGACGCATTGGTCACTCACAATCGCCGCGATTTTGTGACTGCGGCAGGCCGTTTTGAAGTTCCAGTCGTCAGCCCCGCCGAATTGTTAGAAGGATTTCGAACATGAGCAAGGCGACTTATCCGTTGAAACTTCCCTTGTCGATCAAGGAGGCGGCTGCACGTCTGGCAAAGGCTGATGGTGTGTCGCTGAACCAGTGGATCGCTTCGGCTGTGGCGCAAAAGGTGGGAGCCATGGAGACAGCGGCCGATTTCCTGCGTCGACGGGCTGGTGATGCATCGGGCGATGATTTCTCGAAAGTGCTCGATCGCGTCGGCGTCAAACCGCCGCAACCCGGCGACGAGCTTCCGTTTGACAAGCACTGATTAGGGTCGGTTTTTTCGCCAATCCTTGGCTGTCAGCCTGTAGAACACATGCTGCTTGAGCGCGGCGTGGCTGTCCGGAATGCCGGGGTGGTCGAAATCGCTGGCCGGGTCGGCGATCATGCCCAGGCGCTTCATGACCGCGGTGGAACGGTGATTATCCCTAACGGCGAAGGACACGATTTCGTCGAGGCCAAGCGTTTCGAAGCCATAGGCGAGCCACGCTTCGGCCGCCTCGGTGACATAGCCATGGCCCCAGAATTCGGGCGCCAGCCGCCAGCCGATCTCGACGGTGCCGGCGGGCAGGAAGGGCAAATGATCGGTATCGAGGAGGCCGACGAAGCCGATGCATTGGCGCGTTTCAATTATCTCGGCGGCAGCGAAACCGTAGCCATCCTCGGCGATCCAGGCGCGAAACTCGTCCATTTTGGCGTCCGCGGCAGCGCGGTCGCGGCGAAATGGAAAGAATTCCATGACGCGTTCGTCGGAATTGATCCGGTGGAAGAGCTCGCGGTCGCGATCCTCCCAGTTGCGCAGGATTAGCCGCTCGGTGCGGATCGGCGTCACTCTACAAACTCCTCCCGCCGGTAGCCCTGCAGATAGAGAAGCGCGGTCAGGTCGCCGTGGTCGATGCGGAATTTTGCCTCCGCCGCCACGACAGGCTTGGCATGAAGTGCCACACCCGCGCCGGCAAGGCGGATCATGTCGAGGTCGTTGGCGCCGTCGCCGACAGCAATGGCGTCTGCGGTCGTCAGCCCCAGGCCGGCCGAAATCTCGAGTAGCGCATCGGCTTTGGCGGCGCGCCCCAGGATCGGCTCGGCCACAAGCCCGGTGAAGTGGCCGCCCTGCTCGATCAGCCGATTGGCGCGGTTCTCCTGAAAGCCGAGCATGGCGGCGATGCGTGCGGTGAAGACGTTGAAGCCACCCGACACGAGCGCAGTCCATGCGCCATTGGCGCGCATGGTCTGGACAAGCGCGCGGCCGCCGGAAGCCAGCGTCAAGCGGTTGGTGATGACGCGGTCGACCACGGCAGTGTCGAGGCCTTTCAGCAGCGCCACCCGCTCGCGCAAGGCCGGCTCGAAAGCGATCTCGCCATTCATCGATCGCGCCGTGATGGCGGCGACGTAATCCTTGACGCCGATCTCATCGGCAAGCTCGTCGATGCACTCCTGATCGATCATCGTGGAATCCATATCGGCGATAAGGATTTTCTTTCGCCTTGCCTCGACCTGCTGAACGATCACGTCGACCGGTTCGGGTGCGAGCACGGCGCGCAGGCTGGCGGTCGTTTCAGCGGCTCCGGCCGCCTCGGGCAAAGCGAATTCGCAGGCGATGCCTTCGGCCAGCCAGCGAACAGTGCTTGCGCCGACCGACCGTGACGCCATATTCGCAAGCGCCGGCGACAATGCGCGGCCGGCGGGATGGGATACGAGCGTGGCGATCAGCGGCATCGAAAATTCCGGCGGGCAGGCGGGCGAGGGCCACGTTGAGAACGCGATCCTGATAGCCGGGCCGACCGCCAGCGGCAAGTCCGCTCTCGCGCTCGATCTCGCCGAGCGCAAGGGCGGCGTCATCGTCAACACCGATTCCATGCAAGGCTATTCTGTGCTCGACGTGCTGACGGCGCGGCCGACCGCTGCCGAACTCGCTCGCGTCCCGCATTATCTCTACGGGCATGTCCATCCCTCCATCGCCTATTCCACCGGCGCCTGGCTGCGCGACGTGATGAAGCTCATCGACGAGGGCACGCTCTCAGAGCGGCCGGTGATTTTCGTCGGCGGCACCGGGCTTTATTTCCGGGCGCTTGCGCAAGGCATTTCGGAAATGCCCGACATTCCGCAGCCGATCCGTGACCGCTGGCGCTACGAACTCCGGGAGCAGGGCGCGGCCAAGCTTCACCGCATCTTGCTGCGCGAGGATTCCGCAGCAGGCATGATGCTGAAGCCGACCGATGGCCAGCGCATCGTGCGGGCGTTGGAGGTGCTCGACGCGTCAGGCCGTTCCATCCTGGAATGGCAGACGGCGCGCGGCCGGCCGTTGATCGACAGGGACAGCGCACGCTTCTTCGTGATCGAACCGGACCGGGCGGCGCTGGTGGAGCGGATCGAGGCGCGGTTCGACCGCATGCTGGAGAAGGGCGCCCTCGATGAGGTCAAACAACTCGCCAGTCTTGGTCTCGATTCCGATTTGCCGGCGATGAAGGCGATCGGCGTTCGCGAACTCCAGGCCGCAATAGCCGGGGAGCTGAGTTTTCCGGAAGCGATCGAGCGCGCAAAGATCGCGACGCGACAATACGCCAAGCGCCAGGCGACCTGGTTCAGGCATCAGTTGGGTCCGGAATGGCTGAGACTGCGCCTCGGTGATCGTGTGGGATCCACGATCTCGGATCCCCTTTCCAGTGCAACCTGAAAAGTTGATCTTGGGGGGAGACTTCCCGTCGAAGTTGTCCTAATTAACCGTCCGTAAGGCCCTCCATGCCATAAGGTCTGTGGGAATTTTCCAACGGGGAGCAGATGCGTTTTCACAAGGCGGAATCAGCCTTTTTCGTCTTCATCTTCGTGATCCTGGCCGCCGGCCTGGTGACGCTTCACGCCTATGGGCTTCTGCAGGCCTTCGCGGCCGAGAGTGTCACGCCTTCCGGGGTTGAGAAGATCATCTATCTCAACAAGCTGTTGTTTGCGACCGGCGTTCTTTTGGCGACTGCCCTGTTCTTCGGCATTTTCTTCATCTACCCACTGATCCGCAAGCAGGCGACGGAAGAAGGCAAGCTGCGCGCCATGACGGTTTCGCTCAGCGCCCGTTCGGAAACGCTGGAGCATGCGGCGCTGACCGACAGCCTGACCGGCATGCAGAACCGGCGCTATTTCGACGATGCACTGAAGGAATATCTCGAGGAATTCCGCCGCATCGAGAAGCCGGTCGGGCTGATGATCCTTGATCTCGACCATTTCAAGCAGGTCAACGACACCCACGGCCATGATGTCGGCGACGAAGTGTTGCGGGCGGTCGCCAATTGTCTCAAGGACATGACGCGCTATCACGACGTGGTTGCGCGCCTGGGTGGCGAGGAATTCGCAGTAGTCACCCCCAACATGGACGCCGAACTGCTGTCCAAATTCGCCGAGCGCATCCGCAAGGCGATCGCCAACATGTCGATACTATCAGGCAATGTTCGCCTGAAGATCACCACCAGCGTCGGCCTCGCCGTCTGGGATCGCAAGGAAACCGCCGAAGAATTCTATCGCCGCGCGGATCGCCAGCTTTATGAGGCCAAGAGGCAAGGCCGAAACCGCGTCTGCGCCTGAAATCCCGTCATTAAACTCGTGATGCTGGCCGTCTGGCGTCGTTTTCTGCGCTTCCGGTGCTCACGGACTAATGTCCGCTCCGCTCCGGTTCTCGAAAACGGCGCCATCCGACTCAGCCTGACGAATTTTCTGACGGGATTTGCCCTGGCTTCACAGGCTGACAAGTCTGCAACGGAAGCTTGATGGGCTGGAGGCCGCCGGCTCAGTCGTTTTGCGGGCGCAGACCGAAGGTTGCCGGTTTCAGGCCATAACGCATGTCGAAATCGTCGTCCGACTGGACGCGTGCGACAGTCGGGGCGGGTGGCTTGCGATAGTTGGAATCGCCGGCCTGCCGGTTTGAATCGACGACTTCGGCGAAGGCCATCGCCTGCTGCGGTTTTGGCACGTTGCGTAGCCTTTCGACGATCGCCACCAGATCGACATCGTTGCCGATCTCGGACGGCAAGGCTTCCTCGCGCTTGGCCGTGCCGGGGATCAGATCCGCGGACAGTTTTTCGAATTTCAGCCGCATGGTCGTCGCCACGCCTTCCCCGAAGGCGATGGCTTCGCGCTGACCCATCGAAGACAGGAACGCCAGCGTCGAGGCCGAGGAATCGGCGATCGCCGAGCGGACGATCGCCTGGTCCTGCTCGTTGGCGAGCCGCATGGCGAAGAAGGTCGAGCACTGCGACAGGATGGTGGGATCGAGCTCGCCCGGGCGCTGGGTAACGACACCAAGATAGCAGCCATATTTGCGGCCTTCCTTGGCGATGCGCGACAGCGCGTGCCGGGTCGGTGCAAAACCGAGGCGCGGATCGGCCGGCATATAGCGGTGGGCTTCCTCGCACAGCAAAAGCAATCGCAGCCGGCCTTCGCTCCACAACGCTAGGTCGAAGGCCAGGCGCGCCAGCACCGAGCAGACCGAATTGACCACTTCCGACGGCATGCCGGCCATCTCGAAGCAGGTCACCGGGCGACCGTGATGCGGCACGCGAAAAATATTGCCGATCGTCTCGTGGATAGTGTCCTCGATCAGCCGCGAGTTGAACATGAAGCGGTAGCGCGGATCCGAGGCCGCCGATTCGATGCGCGTCTTCAGCGATTTGAGAGTGGGGCGGTCGTTCTTGCTTTCCAGCAGTCCCATGCGCTCGTCGATCTGCTTGATGAGATCGACAACGCGATAGGGCACCGGCGTGTCCGCGGTCAGCGCATCGCTGCCGCGCCTGAGATAGCCGCCCGAATTCGGATTGCGGTACAGGTTCTTGGCGGCGGGAATGAGATCGCGCAAGGCATCGATCTCTTCCGGCACGGTCTCGCGCCCGCGAAACAGCACTTCGGCAAATTCCTCGAGCTTGAACATCCAGAAGGGCAGGTCCAGCGTCGTCGAATCGACCCTGACGCAGTGTTCGGGCAAGGATGCGGCGAACTCGTTGTGCGGATCGAGGATAAGGACGCGCAGGTCAGGCCGGGCGGCGATCGACTTGCGCAAAAGCAGCGAGACGGCGGTGGATTTGCCGACGCCGGTGGTGCCGACAATAGCGAAGTGGCGCGCCAGCGTGTCGTCGATGGCGATGTTGGCGTCGATCGCCTCGTCCTGTGACAGCGTGCCGATGGTGATCGAATGACGTCCGGCGAGATCATAAACTGCCTGCAGGTCGCGGCTGCGAATGCGGTGGGCGATGGCGCCGATATGCGGATAGATGGTAATGCCCCGGTCGAAAATCGGTTTGGCGCCGGGCTCGGCGCCGTCGCGCACCTCGCCGATAAGCTCGATGCTGACCTCGATCGGGTTCTGGCCCTCATTGCTCCAGGCGCGATCCGACTTGCCGATCTCGTAGACCAGGCCGACGGTTCGCGTGGTGCCAAGATTGATGGAGATCATCTTGCCGACGCTCCAATGGCCGGTGACCGTGCCTTCGACATCGGCGGCATAGGCGCTGATGGTGGCGCGCGCGCCGTCGCACTGGACGACATTGCCCAGAATGCGCTTGTCGCTCTGCTCCGCCTTGCGGCGCTCCTGCAATGCCGGCTCTCCAACGGAGGCTTCGCGGTCGACGAACATGGACAGGCTGTTTCCCATTTCCCCAGGCGATCGACCTTACGGCGGCGAGGTTAAGGTGGGGTGAGGTCGGATGGTGTAGGGGGCATTAAGCCATTCGCGAAAATTGAACCGATCGGCCCCTTGCTCGAAGCCGCAATTTCGATATACCGGATTAATGACTGTTATAGCGAACGATATCTCCTCGACCATCGGCAGAAGAATACGCGCCGAAAGGGCTTTGAAGGACTGGTCACTGGCGGAGCTCGCGGACCGCTCCGGCGTGTCTAAGGCCATGCTCAGCACGATAGAGCGCGGCAAGACGAGCCCGACCGCAGCACTTCTGGTGCGCATCGCAGCGGCCTTCGGCATGACGCTTTCCACCCTCATCGCGCGGGCGGAGCTGCAGGGCGGCGGGCTGCTTCGCCAAAGCGATCAGCCGGTCTGGCGCGATCCCGCCACCGGCTATATCAGGCGGCATCTTTCGCCGGTCTCGGACATGCCGCTCGAACTGATCCGGGTGCAATTGCCGGCGGGAGCCAAGGTGAGTTTTCCGGCCGCGTCCTACGCCTTCATCAGACAGCAGATCTGGCTGATTTCCGGACGGCTGGAATTCACCGAGGGCGATGTCGTGCATAGTCTCGAACCCGGTGACTGCCTGGCGCTTGGCGCGCCGTCGAATTGCACCTTCCATGCTCCTGGACCGGACGCCGCCGACTATTTGGTTGCGCTGGCAAGAGGCTGAACGCATGGCACGCCGTCCCAAACGCTCCGACAATGGCGGACCGCCACTCGACGACTACAAGGGCCCCCCATGGGGCAAGGGCGACCCTTATATCTTCCTTGCCTGGCAGGCTGCGCATGCCAAGGCGTGGAAGGCGCCGAGCCGCGACGTGATGCTGATGCGGATGGAAAAGGCCGAGCGGCTGGGCCTGACCTATGAGGAATATACGCTCGAAATCCTGGAACGCGGGCTGCATCTGCAGCCAAAGGACACCGATCGCATCGCCGCGATCAAGGCAGCACGAAAGCGACGCCGAGTCAGTCGTCTGGATTGACGGCTGGAACACGCAGATCGCTCCACGCAGTCAAAGGACATCGCACGCATGAGCTCCATCGAAATCAAGGCTCTGACCCAGGCTGCGGGAGCCCAGGCAATGCTGGTCGATATGCTGATCGAGACGGTTGCGACCGGCGGATCAGTCAGTTTCATGCATCCGCTGGCGCCGGAAGCTGCAGGCGCCTTCTGGACCAGATCGCTTATGGCCGCGGCAAGAGGCGAAAGAGCGGTGCTCGGTGCATGGGATGGCAAGGCTCTGGTCGGCACCGTCACCTTGCTGCTCGACTGTCCTCCCAACCAGCCGCACCGGGCCGAGATCGCCAAGCTGATGACCCGTGTCGATCATCGCGGCAAGGGCGTGGCGACTCGCCTGATGCGGGCGGCCGAAAGCCTCGCTGTCGAGAAAGGCCGCACGTTGCTGGTCCTGGATACAGCGGCAGAGGAGGGCGCCTCCGGCCTCTATGAGAGGCTGGGATTCACGCTAGCCGGCGAAATACCGGACTACGCGTTGAAGCCGCATGGCGGGCTGACCGGTACGCTTATCTACTGGAAGCGCATCGGCCAGTCCCGGTGACTGCTCTGAATTTCTATCCCTTGTGATGGACCTGCTGCAGCCCGTAGACCGGCGTTGCGATGCCTTCGTGCCGCGCCTTCAACTGCAGCGACAGGAATTGCGAATAGTGGCGCGACTGGTGCAGATTGCCGCCATGGAACCACAGTGCCTCCTGTTGCGTCGGCTTCCACATATTGCGCAATTCGCCCTCCCAGGGGCCGGGATCCTTGGTAGTGTTGGAGCCGAGGCCCCAGCATTTTCCGACCTTATCGGCAACGTCCCTGGATATCAGGTCGGCCGCCCAGCCGTTCATCGAGCCATAGCCGGTGGCGTAGACGATGAGGTCGGCCGGCAGGTCCGATCCGTCGCTAAGCAGGACCGAATGCTCCCGGACCTCCTTGACCTCGACGCCGCTTTTCAGCTTGATCGAGCCATCGATGATGAGGTCGGAAGCACCGACATCGATGTAGTAGCCTGAGCCGCGCCTGAGATATTTCATGAACAGGCCGGAATCGTCATCGCCCCAGTCGAGCATGAATCCTGCCCTTTCCAGCCCCTCGTAGAATTTGGCGTCGCGCTTCTTCATCTCGGCGTAGGCCGGGATCTGGAATTCATGCAGGATCTTGTAGGGCAGGGACGCAAAGACGAGGTCGGCCTTGGCCGTGGTCATCCCGCCTTGCACGGCTTTTTCCGAGTAGAGCGAACCCAGTCCGATTTCCATCAGCGTGTCGGATCTGGAGATATGGGTGGTCGAGCGCTGCACCATGGTGACATCGGCGCCGGCCTCCCAAAGGGCTGCGGCGATGTCATGGGCTGAGTTGTTCGAGCCGATGACGACGGCGCGCTTGCCGGCATAGGCATCGGGGCCGGGGTGCTTGGAGGAATGGTGCTGATCACCCTTGAAGTTGTCCATGCCCTTGAATTTCGGCAAATTGGCCTTGCCTGACTGTCCCGTCGCCAGCACCAGATGCTTCGGCTTCAACGTCATATCTTTGCCGTCGCGGTGGACGATGACGGTCCATTCCTTCTTCTTGTCGTCATAGGTGGCGCTCTTGGCCTCGGTCGAGGACCAGTAATTCAGCTCCATGACCTTGGCGTACATTTCCAGCCAGTCGCCGATCTTGTCCTTGGGCGAGAAGACCGGCCAGTTCTTCGGAAAATCGATATATGGCAGATGATCGTACCAGACCGGGTCGTGCAGGCAGAGCGACTTGTAACGCTTGCGCCATGAATCGCCGGCACGCTCGTTCTTCTCGACGATGATGGTCGGCACGCCGAGCTGCCGCAACCGGGCACCGAGCGCGATGCCGCCCTGGCCGCCGCCGACGATGAGCGTGTGGGGCTGACGGACAAAACCGAGTTCAGTCGCCTCCTTCTCGCGCTCCTCCTTCCAGGTTGGACGATTTTTGCCGTGACCGTGCTTGGCGCCCATCGGCCGGGCGAAGCCGGCGGGTTCCTCATGACCCTTCAGCTCGACCATGGTGGTGAGCAGCGTCCAGATCTTGCCGTTCTTCAGCCTGATATGGCCGAAGCCGCGCGCAACCTCAGTTTCGAAGCTGATCCAGCCCTCCAGCAACTCGCCGCTTTCGCTGGCGTCCTCGCCCTTGGCGATCGCCCAGTTCGAAGGTTTTGTCTTCGCCAACTGGCTCATCAGCATGTCGCGCACCTGGTCGCGACCTTCCATGGTCTTGATGTTCCAGGTGAAGGTCACGAGGTCGCGCCAGTAGCAGTCTTCCTGAAAGCACCCGACCGCCTTGTCGATGTCGCTGGCGGCGAGCGCTGCACCGAATTGGTCGAGCAGGTCGGTCAGTTTCTGGGCTGGGGCCTTGTCGAGCATCAAATTTCCTCCCGTGAAGTCCTGGTCGTCATCGTGGCTTTGCCGGACCCTCCCAGTCCGGTTGGCCGGAGTATCGCGGCAAACTATGCGCCGCGTCACGTCGTCAAATAGTTTGGCGTGGTTTCAATGGCTTATCGGGACGATCGCGGACACTGATCCTGCCGGCGGTCGTACCGGAATGGTGGTTCAACGCGATGGGCGCCAACGGGCCTGTCTGACACGGCCAATCGCCCCGAACCGTTTTGGCGTTGTGCACATTGGCCGTTGACAGCGGCGCAAAACCAATTCTATTGTCCGCCACCATGAAAACGGCACTCATTCTCGTAGTAGGAAAGCGCGTGGGCAAGGCGGTGTAACCGCCGGGCGAAAACCTCCCATGCGCACACACAGGCTCCCTCGGGGGCCTTTTTTATTGCCCGAAACACGACTAAACGACCAGCAATCGCCCGATGGCGGACAGTACGGGACCAGACCGATGAGCAGTGGACAGAACGAGCGGCGCGAAATGACCGGCGCCGAAATGGTGGTGCAGGCGCTGAAGGACAATGGCGTCAAGCATGTTTTCGGCTATCCGGGCGGCGCGGTTCTCCCGATCTATGATGAGATCTTCCAGCAGGATGAGGTCGAGCACATCCTTGTCCGTCACGAGCAGGGCGCGGGCCATGCGGCGGAGGGCTATGCGCGCTCGACCGGCAAGGCCGGCGTCATGCTGGTGACTTCGGGGCCGGGCGCCACCAATGCGGTGACGCCGCTGCAGGATGCGCTGATGGATTCGATCCCGCTGGTCTGCCTGACCGGCCAGGTGCCGACATCGCTGATCGGCTCGGATGCCTTCCAGGAGTGCGACACGATCGGCATCACGCGGCCCTGCACCAAGCACAATTGGCTGGTGAAGGACGTCAACGAGCTCGCGGCAATCATCCACGAGGCGTTTCATGTCGCGACGACAGGACGTCCCGGTCCGGTCGTCGTCGACATCCCGAAGGACGTGCAGTTCGCCAAGGGCATCTATGTGCCGCCGCAGACGGCGCCGCGCACGAGCTATCAGCCTAAGGTCCAGGGCGACCTGGAAAAGATCAAGGCGGCGGTCGAACTGATGGCCAACGCCAAAAGGCCGATCCTCTATACGGGCGGCGGTGTCATCAATTCCGGCCCGGAAGCCAGCCATTTGCTGCGCGAACTGGTCGACCTCACCGGCTTCCCGATCACCTCGACACTGATGGGCCTCGGCGCCTATCCGGCTTCGGGCAAGAACTGGATGGGCATGCTCGGCATGCACGGCACCTATGAAGCCAACATGGCGATGCATGATTGCGACGTCATGGTCTGCATCGGCGCGCGCTTCGACGACCGTATCACCGGCCGGCTCACCGCGTTCTCGCCGAACTCGAAGAAGATCCATATCGATATCGATCCGTCCTCGATCAACAAGAACGTCCACACCGATGTGCCGATCATAGGCGACGTCGGCCGGGTGCTGGAGGATCTGGTGCGGCTGTGGCGGGCGACTGCCAAGGCCGACAAGAAGGCGCTCCACCCGTGGTGGGAGCAGATCGCGAAATGGCGCGCGCGGGATTCGCTTGCCTACAAGATGAACCACGACGTTATCATGCCGCAACATGCCGTCCAGCGGCTCTACGCGCTGACCAAGGACATGGACACTTACATCACCACCGAGGTCGGCCAGCACCAGATGTGGGCGGCGCAGCACTATCATTTCGAGAAGCCGAACCGCTGGATGACCTCCGGTGGGCTCGGCACGATGGGCTACGGCCTGCCGGCGGCGCTCGGCGTGCAGATCGCACACCCGGATGCGCTGGTCATTGATATTGCCGGCGATGCCTCGGTGCAGATGACGATGCAGGAGATGAGCGCGGCGGTGCAGCACGACGCACCGATCAAGATCTTCATCCTCAACAACCAGTATATGGGCATGGTGCGGCAGTGGCAGCAGCTTCTGCACGGCAACCGGCTGTCGCATTCCTACACCGAGGCGATGCCGGATTTCGTCAAGCTCGCCGAAGCCTATGGCGGCCATGGCATTCGCTGTGAGAAACCGGACGAGCTGGACGACGCGATCAAGGAGATGATCGCGGTGAAGAAACCGGTGATCTTCGACTGTCGGGTCGCCACACTTGCCAACTGCTTCCCGATGATCCCGTCGGGCAAGGCGCATAACGAGATGCTTCTGCCGGACGAGGCGACCGACGAGGCGGTGGCCAACGCCATCGACGCCAAGGGCAGGGAACTGGTGTAGCCCCCAGGCCGAGGCAGGGCTTGTTGGAAGAAGCCGTGCGGAAACAGAGAATTAGCTCAAAAGTTTGAAATCGAGATTCATGTCATGAACGCACAGCTTCAACCGACCGGCTCCGCCTATTTCATCGCCAAGGAAACGGAAAAGCCGGAGACTCACACGCTTTCCGTGCTGGTCGACAATGAGCCGGGCGTGCTGGCCCGGGTCATCGGCCTGTTCTCCGGACGCGGCTACAATATCGAAAGCCTGACGGTCTCCGAAACCGAGCATGAGAAGCATTTGTCGCGCATCACCATCGTGACGCGCGGCACGCCGCATGTGCTGGAGCAGATCAAGCACCAGCTCGAGCGCATCGTGCCGGTGCACCGTGTCGTCGATCTCACCGTGCGCTCGCATGAGCTCGGCCAGGATCGGCCTCTGGAGCGCGAGCTCGCGCTGGTGAAAGTGGCCGGCACCGGCGAAGCCCGCGTCGAGGCGCTAAGGCTCGCCGATGCCTTCCGCGCCAGCGTCATCGACGCCAACACCGAGCATTTCATCTTCGAGATCACCGGCAAGGGTTCCAAGATCGACCAGTTCATCGCCATCATGAAGCCGCTCGGCCTGGTCGAAATCTGCCGCACCGGCGTGGCGGCGTTGAACCGCGGTCCGCAAGGGATGTGATCGTGCGGCGCTTTGGGTCCAGTGCTCTGGCGCCACCTGTATTTATTCTGTCGCCTTGATCCTGATCTTCTGGCCCGGCTGCCGCCGTGAGGTGGCCTTTGTGCGTCTGCGGTAAAAGGACAATATTGCTGACCTGCTTGGGAGGAAGCCCATGACCCTCGACGCATTCTTCGCCCTGCTGGTCTATGCCTTCGTGACCTCGATCACGCCGGGTCCGAACAACTTCATGCTTCTGGCTTCCGGTGTGAACTTCGGTTTCGCCAAAACCATTCCGCATATGCTGGGCATCAGCATCGGCTTCCTCGTGCTGTTGCTGGCCGTCGGCTTCGGTCTGGGCGCCGTGCTGACTGCGTTTCCGGTGCTGCACACCGGGTTGAAGATCGCGGGCGGCGTCTACCTGCTCTATCTCGCGTGGAAGATCGCCATGTCGCGTTCGCTCAGCGGCAAGGGCGAGGCCAAGGCTCGACCGATGCGTTTCATCGATGCGGCAGCATTCCAGTGGGTCAATCCCAAGGCTTGGGTGATGGCGATCACCGCCATGGCCGTCTATGCCATTCCGGAGCATCCATTTCTTTCGGTGGCGTTGATCTCGATAGCCTTCACCGTCGTCAACCTGCCGAGCGTTTCGGCGTGGGCAGGTTTCGGCATGGCGCTGCGCGGTTTTCTGTCTGATCCGGTGCGGCTGAAATGGTTCAACATCGCCATGGGCGTGCTGCTGGCGGCGACGCTGTGGCCGATGCTGCGGTAGCCGTCGCTTTATTGTGCACTGCACATTAAATCTTCGTAATGCCGGGTTTTGGCACTTTTTCGCCCTCGGCGCCTTCTATCTATTTGGTGAAACCGCGGCACCAGGCTGCGAGTTATGCCAGATATGACCACCGAACCACGGCGTGTCGGATAGAAGGCTTTTTGGCGATGCGTGGAAAGATCGTGCTTGCGGTGCTTGCGGTCGCCTGCCTTGTCGCGGCCGGGCTCTATCTTTCGCCCGCGGCAACGGACAAGGTCCGGCAGATGCTGTCGGCGGGTCAGGCGGCGCCTGACAAACCGGCGGCCGCCGCAAATGCCGCACGTTCTACCTCGGTGGTTGCAGCCACGGCTTCGACAGCCGACTTCCCGATCCGGCGCTACGCCATCGGCTTTGTGTCCTCCCCCGCAGTGGTCAGCGTGAACGCGCGGATCTCGAGCCAGATCATATCGATCGCCGTCAAGGACGGCCAGATGGTGAAGGCTGGCGACCTTCTGTTTTCGCTGGACGATCGCGCGCTGAAGGCGCAACTGGCCCGCGACCAGGCGACGCTCGCCAAAGACCAGGCGCTGCTTGCCAGTGCCACGGCCGATCTTGAGCGCGCCAAGAACCTTGTCGCCAGGCAGGCCGGCACGCAGCAGACCTACGATCAGGCGATCGCCGCGCAGAAATCCGCCGCGGCCACGGTCGATGCCGACAAGGCGACGATCGATGCGGACGAGGTCCAGCTTGGCTTTGCTACGATCACGGCGCCGATTTCCGGCAGGCTGGGCGCGGTCAGCGTCGCGATCGGCGATCTCGTCACCACCAGCAACGGCAACAGCACGTCGACCCCGCTGGTGACCATCACCCAGATGGACCCGCTGCAGGTGAACTTCAATCTTCCGGAAAGCGATCTTGCCTTGCTGCACAAGGCGCTGGCGGCGCCGCAGGAAGGCGCAGTCACGCTGACCAGGGACGGTGACCCGACACCGATCGCCAAGGGGACCCTCGATTTCGTCGATTCCAGCGTCGACACGGCCTCCGGCACGATCGCAACGAGGGCCAGCGTGCCCAATGCCGATCTGTCGCTGTGGCCGGGCCAATATGTGAATGTCGTGCTCGATGCCGGCATCATGCCGCAAATGACGTCCGTTCCTACGGTCGCGGTCCAGCCCAGTCAGAAGGGACCGTTCGTCTATGTGATCAAGCCTGACAATACGGTGGAGGTGCGACCCGTGCAGGTCGCACTGACCGAGGGCGACAACAGCGCTATCGGCGAGGGGCTGAAAAGCGGCGAACGTGTCGTCGTCGAGGGTCAGACAAAGCTGAAGAACGGCTCGCCGGTCCGCGAAGGCGAGGCCGGCACCAGTGACCAGGCGTCTCCTAGAGTTGCCGAGGCTGGCAAGGCGGGCGGGATGCGCCCATGATCTCCGAATTCTGCATCCGCAGGCCCGTCGCCACCCTGCTCATGTCCTTTGCGCTCGTGCTGGGCGGGCTGTTCGCTTACAAGTTCCTGCCGGTGGCCGCTCTGCCGAGCGCCGAGTTTCCGGTGGTCAACGTCTCGGCCTCGCTGCCCGGCGCCTCGCCGGAAACCATGGCGACCTCGGTGGCAACGCCGCTGATCAAGCAGTTCGCCACCATCGCCGGCATCGATTCGATCTCGACAACCAACTCGCTCGGCCAGACCTCGATCGCCATTCAGTTCGTGCTCAACCGCGATATCGACGCCGCGGCGGCCGACGTGCAGGCGGCGATCGCGCGAACGCAGCGGCAATTGCCGCCCGAGATGACCAGCCCGCCGAGCTACCGCAAGGTCAATCCGGCCGATGCGCCGATCCTGCTGATGTCGCTGGTCAGCGACACGGTTCCGCTGACCGATCTCGATGCCTTTGCCGAGAATGTGATCTCGCCGTCGCTGTCGACGATCGACGGCGTGGCGCAGGTCTCGATCTTCGGGCAGCAGAAATACGCCGTGCGCGTCCAGATCGATCCGACGGCGCTCGCCGCACGCGGCATTTCGATCGACCAGCTGCAGACGGCGATCGCCTCGGCCAACAGCAACACGCCGCTCGGCGTGCTGCAGAACGACAAGCAGCAGCTGACGATCACCGCCAATACGCAGCTGACCAACGCGGCGGGATTTTCCAACATCATCATAGCCACCAAGAACGGCCGTCCGGTGCGGCTCGGCGAGGTGACACGCGTCATCGATTCGGTTGAGACCACGACGACAGCCAGCTGGTACGACGGCACTCGCGCGATCATCATGGCCGTGCAGCGCCAGCCCGATGCCAACACCGTCGACGTCGTCGACCGCGTCAAGGCGATGCTGCCGTCGTTCCAGGATCAGATGCCGGCGGCGGCCAGCATCCAGCTGCTCAACGACCGCTCGACTTCGATCCGCGAGGCGGTAGACGACGTGCAGTTCACGCTGCTGCTCACCATCGCGCTGGTGGTCATGGTGATCTTCCTGTTCCTGCGCCGGGTAACGGCGACGATCATCCCGGCGGTGGCGGTGCCGATCTCACTGATCGCCACGCTCGGCGCCATGTTCCTGTTCGGCTTTTCCATCGACAACATCTCGCTGATGGGTCTGACGCTGGCGGTCGGCCTTGTCGTCGACGACGCGATTGTCATGCTGGAGAACATTTTTCGCCACATGGAGGAGGACGGGCTCTCGGCCCTCGATGCGGCGCTCAAGGGCGCCCGCGAAATCGGCTTCACCATCATTTCGATCTCGATCTCGCTGGTGGCGGTGTTCATTCCGGTGCTTTTGATGGGCGGAGTGATCGGGCGCATCTTCAACGAATTCGCGGTGGTGGTGACAGTCGCCATCCTGGCGTCGATGTTCGTGTCGCTGACGCTGACGCCGATGCTGTGCTCGCGGCTTTTGTCGGTGTCGAAAGCCGACCGCGAGGCAGCCCAGGGCGAAGGCCGCAGGCACAATGTCTTCATGCGGGGCTATGATTGGCTGCTGACCTTTTGCCTGCGGCACAGTTTCCTGGTTTTTCTCGTCTTCGTCGGGACGGCCGCAATGTCGGTCTGGCTGATCCAGACCTCGCCGAAAGGCTTCTTCCCGCAGGAGGATATCGGCCAGATTTCGGTGACGACCACCGCGCGCCAGGACATTTCGTTCGACGCCATGGTGAAGCTGCAGGGGCAAGTGGCTGATGTCTTCACCCATTCACCCTATGTCTCGCATGTCGGGTGGTCGGTAGGCAGCGGAGACAATGCGCTCAACCAGGGCCGGCTCTATGTGCAATTGAAGGATAAGGACCAGCGCCCCGATCTCGACAAGGTGCTCTCGGACCTGCGGCGGCAGCTGGCCAATGTCCCAGGCATCGAAACCTTCATGCAGCCGGTGCAGAACCTGCGGCTCGGCGCGCGCGCTTCGGCCAGCGCCTATCAGCTCGTTGTGCAGGGCCTCGACATAGGCGCGGCGGACGTTTGGGCGCAGAAGCTCACCGATGCGATGGCCGCCGATCACGCAGCCTTCACCGACGTCACCAATGATTTGCAGAACAACGCCTTGCAGGCGTCGCTGGTGGTCGACCGCGACAAGGCGGCGACGCTAGGCGTCGACACCGATACGTTGCGCTCCAGCCTCTATGGCGGTTTCGGCACCGAGCAGGTGTCGACCATCTTCGGCTCAGCCGACAGCTACGAGGTGATCATGGAGCTCGACCCGAGAATCGAGTGGTCGCCAGAAAGGATGCTGGCGATCAAGGTGAGAACGGCCAGCGGCAGCCTGGTGCCGCTCGGCGCCTTCGCTCGTGTCGATCGGACCGCCGGTGCCTTGACCGTCAATCAGCTCGGCCAGCTTCCGGCGGTGACCATCTCCTACAATCTGGCGCAGGGCGTCGCGCTCGGCGACAGCGTCACCCGCATCAATGCGCTGAAGGAAAAGATCGGCATGCCGGCGACGATCTCGACTACTTTTTCGGGCACGGCGAAAACGTTCCAGGATTCGCTTGCCAACCAGGGGCTGCTGATCGGCGGCGCGATCCTGACCATCTACATCGTCCTCGGCATCCTTTATGAAAGCTTCATCCATCCGCTGACCATCCTGACCGGACTGCCGTCGGCGGTGCTCGGCGCGCTTGTTGCGTTGCGGCTTGCGGGAATGGACCTGTCGGTGATTGCGGTCATTGGCATCCTGATGCTGATCGGCATCGTCAAGAAGAACGGCATCATGATGATCGACGTCGCGCTCGAGCTCAGGCGCGACGGGATGTCGCCGCTCGATTCCATTCACAAAGCCTGCCTGATGCGCTTCCGTCCGATCATGATGACGACATTGGCGGCGCTGATGGGCACGATCCCGATCGCGCTCGGCACCGGCGCCAGCGCCGAACTGCGCCAGCCGCTCGGCGTGGCGGTGGTCGGCGGCCTGGTCGCATCGCAAGCGCTGACGCTGTTCGTCACCCCGGTCATCTATGTCTACATGGAGCATTTTTCCGGTTGGCTTGTCAGGCTGTGGCCGAGGCGTCGGGACGAGCAGCCACCCGTCGAAGCCGTCGACCAGCCTTCGCTGTTCGAGGGCGAAGAAGAGTTGCAGGGCGAGCCGCAGAAGGCGGCAGCGGAATAGAGGCCAATGGGCTGGCCCAAGCCGCGGCGCTTGCGATGAGATGCTTGCAGTCGTAGTTTTATGGCCATGTCCCACAACCATGATCACCACCACGATAACGAGCTTGATCCTTTTGCCGCCCGGGTGCGCGCGCTGGAGACTATCCTCACCCAGAAAGGGCTGATCGATCCGACCGCGATCGACGTGATCGTCGACACCTACGAGACAAAAATCGGTCCGCGCAACGGCGCCAAGGTGGTGGCGAAGGCGTGGGTCGATGCCGACTATGCCGAGTGGCTGAAGCGCGACGCGACGGCGGCGATCGGCTCGCTCGGCTACACCGGCCGGCAGGGTGAGCACATGCAGGCTGTCTTCAACACGGCAGACACGCACAACCTCGTCGTCTGCACGCTGTGCTCCTGCTACCCGTGGTCGGTGCTTGGGTTGCCCCCGGTGTGGTACAAGGCGCCGCCCTATCGTTCGCGCGCGGTCATCGATCCGCGCGGCGTGCTCGAGGAATTCGGACTGACACTGCCGAGGACGACAAAAATCCGGGTATGGGATTCCACCGCCGAGTTGCGTTACCTCGTCGTGCCGATGCGGCCTGAAGGCACCGAGGGCTGGAGCGAGGAGCGGCTGGCGGATCTGGTGACGCGCGACGCCATGATCGGCACCGGACTGGCGCGGGAGCCGGCATGAACGGGCCGCAGGATCTCGGCGGACAGATGGGGTTCGGGCCGGTCGCGCCCGAAAAGGACGAACCTTATTTCCATGCCGACTGGGAAAGGCGGGCGCTGGGCGTGACGCTGTGCGCCGGCGCTATGGGCGCCTGGAATATCGACGAGAGCCGGCATGCGCGGGAATCGCTGCATCCCGCCGACTATTATGCCTCCAGCTATTATGAGATCTGGATCAAGGCGCTCGAAACCTTGCTGAAGCGACACGGCTTCGTCAGCGATAGCGATCTGGCCACGGGCAAGGCGGTCGACCCTGCGGCGACGCCAAAGCGAGTGCTGAAGGCCGAAAACGTGCCGGCGGTGCTGGCCAAGGGCGGCCCCTGCGACCGGCCGATTGCCACATCGGCGCGGTTCAAACTGGGCGACCTCGTGCGCACGAAGAATTTTCATCCTACCGGCCATACAAGGCTGCCGCGCTACGCACGCGGCAAGCAGGGCGTCGTCGAGGCTGTGCGCGATGGTTTTGTCTTCCCTGATACAAATGCGCACGGCCAGGGCGAAAACCCGCAATGGGTCTATACGGTGGCTTTCGACGGCGCGGAGATTTGGGGCGATGGCGCCGACCCGACGTTGACCGTGTCGATCGACGCCTGGGAGAGCTACCTTGAACCAGCGTGAGGCGAAGTCACACGCTGCCAAGCTGCCCGCGGGCCTCGATGCGCCGGTATTCGCCGAGCCATGGCAAGCGGAAGCCTTCGCCATGACGGTTGCGCTGCACGACAAGGGCCTGTTTTCCTGGAGCGAATGGGCGGACGCCTTGTCCGCCGAGGTCAAGAAGCCGGGTGCCGCAAGCGATGGCCACGATTATTATGAGCACTGGCTGGCGGCGCTGGAAAATCTGCTGTCGGCCAAAGGCGTTGCCGGCAAAGGCGACGTCGATGCGCTCGCTGCCGCCTGGGAACGCGCCGCGCATGCAACGCCGCATGGTAAGCCGATCCTGCTCGAGAACGATCCCAGCCCGACCGAAGGTCGTGGCAGGCCAACCGAAGGTCTTGGCTGACCGCCCCTTTGTTCTCTTTACGTTCCGCCTTCTGCCTGATAGTTTGCGTCATTGGAGGCGGTGCGGCCCGCCGCCGATGATCGGTGGCGGTGGCCGTCGGCCTTGTCTTTCCCTCGCGAATCCGGTCTCTCGCGCTGATGGAATTCTCTCCTCAACAGGACGATGCGCTGAAAGCGGTCGCCAACTGGCTCAAGACCGGAAAGCCGCAGCTCTTCCGGCTGTTCGGCTATGCCGGCACCGGCAAGACGACGCTGGCGCGCTATTTCGCCGAGCATGTCGACGGCCAGGTGCAGTTCGCAGCCTTCACCGGCAAGGCGGCGCAGGTGCTGCGTTCCAAGGGCGCGGTCAATGCCCGCACCATCCATTCGCTGATCTACCGGCCGAAGGGTGAGGAATCGGTAGCCGACGAGGTGACCGGCAAGACCTCGATGTCGCCAACCTTTTCGCTCAACCGGCAAAGCCCGATCTCGCGGGCCAAGCTCGTCGTCATCGACGAATGCTCGATGGTCGACGAGCAGCTTGGCCGTGACCTTTTGAGTTTCGGCACGCCGATCCTTGTTCTCGGCGATCCCGGCCAGTTGCCGCCGATCTCGGGCGGCGGCTTCTTCACCGACCACGAGCCGGATATTCTGCTCACCGAAATCCACCGGCAGGCACGCGACAATCCGATCCTCCGGCTGGCGCTAGACGTGCGCGAGGGCCGCGAATTCATGCGCGGCGACTATGGCACAGCGCAGGTGATCGGCAAGGAAGACGTCACCCAAGAGCTGGTGCTGAAGGCGGACCAGGTACTGGTCGGCACCAACAGGACGCGGCGTCGCTATAATCAGCGGCTGCGCGAGCTGAAGGGGTTCAATGCCGACTATCCGCAGGCTGGCGACAAGCTCGTCTGCCTGCGCAACGACCCGGCCAAGGGGTTGCTCAACGGCTCGCTGTGGAAGGTGATGACCTCGTCGCGCGAGACGGTGAAACCCGGCATCAATTTGCTGGTCTCACCGGAGGAGGACGATCCTGACCGCGGCGTCGCCAAGATCAAGCTGCTCAAAGCGGCGTTCGAGGAGCCGGACGCCGATATTCCCTGGCAGCAGAAGAAGCGCTTTGACGATTTCGACTACGGCTACGCGCTGACCGTGCACAAGGCGCAAGGCTCGCAGTGGAACGAGATCGTGCTTTTCGACGAAAGCTGGGCGTTCAAGGAAACCCGCCAGCGCTGGCTCTATACCGCGATCACGCGAGCGGCCGAACGGCTGACGATCGTCAGATAGGCCGATCGAGCCGCAGCCCCGTGGACTGGGATTGCGTCAGCGCGGGGCAATCGGTCTGGCGCCGAGCCATTCCCAGGCGGAAGCTTCGTCCTTGGCCTCGAAATGCCTGAGGTCGACGGGCAAGGAAGCAGGCAGCAAGCTCTGCGCGTCGGGTACCCAGTTCGGCTCGCCGACCGCCGCGCAGCGGCCGACATGCTCCACGGCACGGGCCGTGCCCTGTTCAAGCGTTTCGTCCGACACATCGACCCAGTCGACGCCATCATGGTCAATCAAGCGCACCAGCACGTCGATTTTCGGGTGCAGCGCGTAAGCCGCCTCCAGCAAACCGAACAGATTTTCGGCGTCGGCCGCCGCCACATGGCCGACGACGTCGATGGCGAACAGGTCGTCGCGGTCGGTGTCGATGCGGCGAACCGCCGGCACGGCTTCAAGATAGTTCACGGCTCTTCCTCTTGCTGGCCATTATCCATCCGTCTGGAACACCGGAAACCCCCTGTCTGTTCCCGTCAAAGGCGGTATAGATGCGCGACAAGATCAGCCCGGACCCGCAAAATGCCCGCAAAACTTTCCGTCAATCTCAATGCCATTGCCATGCTGCGCAACCGGCGCGATCTGCCGTGGCCAAGCGTGACCGGGCTCGGACGCATCGCGCTTGCCGCGGGCGCCCATGGGCTGACTGTTCATCCGCGGCCCGACGAACGGCATACCAGGCATTCCGACCTGCCGGAGATCCGGGCGCTGATCGACGACGAATTCCCCAGGGCAGAGTTCAACATCGAGGGCTATCCGAGCGAAGATTTCCTGGCGCTTGTGGAAAAGCACCAGCCTGAGCAGGTGACGCTGGTGCCGGATGACCCGGCGCAGGCCACCTCCGACCATGGCTGGAACTTCGTTGCCGACGCGGCGTTCCTGACACCGATCGTCAAACGCCTGAAGAAAACCGGCATTCGCGTGTCGTTGTTTTCTGATTCGGATCCAGCAGGCGTGAAGGCCGCGCGCGACACCGGCGCGGACCGGATCGAGCTCTATACGGGTCCGTATGGCAGCTATCATTCCGATTCGGAAAAGGCCGCGAAAGAGCTGGAAAGATTGGGAAAAACCGCCGATGCCGCACTTGCCGCCGGGCTTCAGGTCAATGCCGGGCATGATCTGGTGGTGAACAACCTGCCGGCATTGGCAAAGCGCATCCCGGCGTTGGCCGAAGTGTCTATCGGACATGGGTTGACAGCCGATGCGTTGGAGTATGGCATGGCCGGCACGGTCAAGAGATTTCTGAAGGCCTGTGGGTGGTAGAGATGGAAGCCTCGCATTGCTTACATGGCAGCCATCACGTTGGGGCACTTGATATTGCATCGCAGCAAGCGTAGAGCACCGCGCGCTTATCGGAGTGTTGTCCATGGCCCTTACCAACAGTGGTAGTGAGGCAGAACCCGTCGAACAATCAAGCCATTCTAAGGTCGAACAGCACAGCACCAAGGTCCTGATGCTTGGCGCGCTCGGCGTGGTCTACGGCGATATCGGCACCAGCCCGATCTATGCGCTTCGCGAAGCACTGCATGCTTCGTCCGGCACCGATCCGCGCAGTGCCGTTCTGGGCATTCTGTCGCTGATCGTCTGGGCACTGACGATTATCGTGACAATAAAGTATGTCGCTTTCGTGCTTCGGGCGGACAACAAGGGTGAAGGCGGTACCCTGTCGCTTATGGCGCTGGCCCGGAAAGCTTATCCGGCCGGTTCTGGCATCATTCTTGCCATTGGTCTCTGCGGAGCCGCACTGTTTTTCGGCGACGCGATCATAACGCCGGCCATCTCGGTGCTTTCAGCAGTGGAAGGGCTGAGCGTCGTGACCCCGGCGTTCGATCCATACGTGGTTCCCATTACACTGGTGATTCTTGCCGTCTTGTTTGCCGTGCAGCGCTTCGGGACCGGTAGAGTGGCCTCCGTTTTCGGGCCGGTGACGGCGCTCTGGTTTCTGGCGATCGGCATTGCCGGATTGGTGCACATTCACGACGATCCGTCGGTGCTTTTGGCAATCAACCCCTACTATGCAGTCGTCTATCTTGCCGAAGCCAAAACGGGCGCATTTCTCACCGTCGGCGCGGTTTTTCTGGCGGTTACCGGTGCTGAAGCCCTTTACGTCGATCTTGGGCACTTCGGTCGCCGTCCAATCGTGCTAGCCTGGTTCTGGATCGTCTTCCCATGCCTGCTACTCAGCTATTTTGGGCAAGGCGCGTTCGTTCTTGCTCACGGGGGGGTGCCCGACAATCCGTTTTTCCAGATGCTGCCAGATTGGGCACTGATACCGATGGTCGGGCTCGCAACAGCGGCGACTGTCATCGCCAGTCAAGCCGTCATCTCCGGGGCGTTTTCGCTGACCCGGCAGGCGGTGCAGCTCAATCTTCTGCCCAGAATCGAAGTTCAGCATACTTCCGAGATGCAACTCGGCCAGATTTACATGCCGCGCGTGAATCTCATTCTCGCGCTCGGCGTAATGCTGCTGGTCGTCGGCTTTGGCAGTTCGAGTTCCCTGGCTTCCGCTTATGGAATTTCGGTGACAGGCGAAATGCTGATGACGACTATTTTGCTATTTGTGGTGATGCGGTGGCAATGGAAATGGCAGATCGCGCTCGCTGCGGCGCTCGCGCTGCTCTTTGGCACGATAGATACCGGCTTCTTCCTGGCAAATATTGTGAAATTCGTGGAAGGCGGATGGGTTTCAATCGCTGTTGCCTGCCTCATGGGGCTGATCATGGGGACCTGGATACGCGGGAGTCACTATCTCTTCGACAAGACGCGCAGGAACGAGATTCCGCTCGATTTCCTTGCCGGCAATTTGTTGAAGAAGAAACCGCAGCTGGTGTCCGGTACGGCCGTGTTCCTCACCAGCGATCCAGTCAGCGCGCCGACCGCACTGATGCACAGCCTGAAGCACTACAAGGTGCTGCACGAACAGAACGTCATCCTGTCGGTGGTCACTGCGCAGCAGCCTCTCGTGCCCGATAGCGATCGGGTCAAGATGGAAACGATCAACGAGCTGTTCATGCGGGTGACGCTGACCTTCGGCTACATGGAACAGCCCAACATTCCGCGTGCGCTGGCGATCTGCCGCAAGCAGGGCTGGAAGTTCGACATCATGACGACCTCCTTCTTCCTGTCGCGGCGCTCGCTCAAGGCATCACCCAATTCCGGCATGCCGGTATGGCAGGACAAGCTGTTCATCGGGTTGGCGCGCACGGCAGCGGATGCGACCGAGTACTTCCAGATCCCGACCGGACGTGTGGTTGAGATCGGAACGCAGGTGGCTATCTAGTCGAAAGGCCGTGCCCTGTCGAAGGGCACGGCCTTTGTCGCAACCTCCGCGGTCAGCCAGCCAAAGCTGCCTTGTTCGCCTCGATGAAATTTTTCAGCGATTGCGGCTTTTTGCCTGAAAGCGTCTCGACCGCGTCGGTCACCATGGCGATCCGACCGGAGCGCGTGTTGGTGTCGAAGGAAGTGATGATGGGGGCGAAGCCTTCGGGAACGCCTGCCGCCTTCAGCCCTTCGGTGAGCGCTTCGTCCGAAAGCTGGACAACCTCGAGGGGCTTGCCGGTGACGTCGGTCACCAGGGCTGCGATCTCGGCGACCGTATAGGCCTGCGGGCCGGTCAGCGTGTACGTCGTGCTTTCGGTCGCGCCGGAAGCGAGGCCGGCGGCGATCGCCGCGGCCATGTCGTCGCGAGCGCCATGGGCGATGCGGCCGTCGGCCGCCGATGTGTACCACTGCCCTGAGGCAATAGCGTGTGGCAGCGACATGAACAGGTTCTCCTGATACCAGCCGTTGCGGAAGATCGTGTAGGGGATGCCGCTCGCCTTGATCGCCTGCTCGGTGCCGTAGTGATCGCCCGCAAACAGCACCGGCGATCCCGGCTCCGGGTTGGGCATCGAGGTGTAGAGCAGATGCGAAACGCCGGCCTGCTTGGCTGCGGTGACTGCGTTCTGATGCTGCTTCAGCCGCTTGCCGTGAAGCAGGTCGATTTCGCCGGTCGAGATGATCAGAACCCTGTCGGCGCCCTTGAATGCGCTGGCCAGCGACGCCGTGTCGTCGAAGTTGGCGGCTCTGATGGCGACGCCACGCGCCGCCAGCTCGGCGAGATTTTCCGGGTTGCGTGTGGTGGCGATGATGCGTGCGGGCGGGACCTTGAGCGTATCCAGCAGATGACGGATGACGCCGCGGCCGAGCTGGCCGGAGGCGCCGGTGACGAGAAGGGTTTCGGTCATGGGAAGTCCTGTCGTTGCGCCGGAGCGGCGGGTGCTTGTATAAGTCTCAAAAAGAGACCAGCACTAAAATAGGAATTGACCGACCCTCGTAAAGAAGGCAGTTTTGCGGGAGGTAGGCAGGCGCAGGGAACCAGCGATGGACAGCAAGATCGTCAGTCTGAGATCGAAACTCGAGATCTATAAAGCGGGCAGCGGCGGGGGCAACATTGCGGACTGTCCCGTTCGCGATGTGATCCAGGGCATCAGCAACAAATGGAGTTCGCTGCTGATGATGGCGCTGGCGGAGAAGCCGTACCGGTTCGGCGAATTGCGGCGGCTGGTGCCTGACATTTCACAGCGCATGCTCACCCAGACGCTGCACGATTTGCAGCGCGACGGCTACGTCCATCGCGAGGTATTCCCGACCAAGCCGCCGAGCGTCGAATACAGTCTGACCGATCTCGGACGCTCGATGTTCGGGCCGCTGCACCAGCTGCTCCAGTGGGCCGAGCTCAATCATGGCGCTGTGCGCGCCGCGCGGAACGCCTTCGACGCTACCGAGGCCTAACCCAGGCGCGGCGGTGGCACGCGCGGGTATTTCAGGCGCTGTCGCTGATGCTGACGCCGTTCTACCAGTCGGATTCGACCGTGATGCCGTTCGTCCGCGACAGGCTGGTGGCGTCAGTGGCAAAAATCCCGCCGGCGCCAAACATCCTTGCCTCGATGGTGGCTGGAACCGTGGTCGATCCGTTCAGGCGGATCGGGATCAAAAAAGCGCATTGGCCGCCTCGTTGCGGCGGATGATGGTCGAAAAATGTGAACCCCTCGCTTGCAGGAATGCATGAAGGCGCTGTGGATAATCCGGGGTGACAGCGTTCTTCACCGCTTTGCGTTCGTGCAATCCCTTCCGCCAGGCCTCGACAAGCGGCTTTCCGCTCAGGATGCCGAAATCGCCGATCCGATCGAAGGCGTCGAAATAGCGGAAGATTGGTCCATAGACGGTATCGACCAATGAAAAGCGCTCGCCGGCGAACCATGGTCCAGCTCGGCCAGTCGCCAGTTCCGCTTCGAGACGACCAAACATTGCCGACAGACCTTCGCTTTCGGCAAGGAAGGCGGCCTCGCTCGGTGCGGAATAGAAACGACCAATTGCGTTGAGGATGGCCGAGCCGAACTCGATCCAGGCGCGATGCCGGGCGCGGGCCAGCGGGTCGGCAGGGTGGAGTGGGTTGCCCTGCGTTTCTTCAAGGAATTCGAGGATGACCGCCGATTCGAAAATCACCGTTTCCTCGCCATTCCGCTGCACGCGCAGCAGCGGCACCTTGCCGAGCGGCGATATCGCCTTGAACCAGGCCGGCTTGTTGGCAAGATCGATGGTGAGGCGTTCGAACGGCACGCCCTTTTCGGCGAGCGAGATCGCCGCGCGCTGCACATAGGGACAAAGGTGGTGGCTGACGAGAACGAGCTTGTCGGTCACCAGGCTGCCCGTCTCCGGGATGTCGGCGATCTTGCAGATTTCATGTTTCATGGTAGCACCTCCGTTATCAATGCAGTTGCATCTATATAGATGCATTTGCATCTACTGGCAAGCTTGATGCAGTTGCATCTATCGCCTATGCTGCAATCATGACGGAGAAAACCAATCCTTCGCCCGCGGTCATCAAGGCCTGGGCGCGCCTGATGCGCGTTTCGCGCCAGCTGGTGGAAAGAGCCGAAGACGCGCTGAAGGACAGCAGCTTACCGCCGCTTGCCTGGTACGACGTGCTGCATGAGCTTGCCGAAGCAGGTGAGGGCGGGTTGCGGCCATTCCAGCTGATCGAGCGCACACTGTTTGCGCAATACAACATCTCCCGGCTGCTGGCGCGGCTCGAAGCGGACGGGCTGGTCGAGAAGCTCAGGGTTGCCGATGACGGGCGAGGACAGACTATCCGCATTACGGGCAAGGGGCGCGAGACGCGCCGCCGCATGTGGGCCGTCTACGGACGATCGATCGTGGAGCTGGTCGGTGCCAGGCTTTCCAACGATGACCTGGAAACCTTGTCGGCTCTGCTTGGGCGGCTGCGCTATCCAGCCGCCCTGGAGTGATGTGGCCGTTGGCGCGACCTCAGATACTGCCCCAGAGGAATGCCAGTGCCGCCAGCACGCCAAGCATGACGCGAACCAGATGCAGATTGCCCCATTTGATGATCAATTCCCTGGCCCGCGGATCGGCGGCAGCCGCGTCCATCGCCTCCAGCAATCGGTTTGTCGGCATCATTGCGATCAGCGTCCATGGCCAGGGTAGGATGATCAGCACCGCCCCGACCAGATAGGCGAGACTGCCGGTCTGCCACCAAGCAACGACACCAAGAACACAGGCGACCACGGCGATCGACGCCTGCATTGCGGCGCCGCGCTTGTAGGAAGGCTGCCATTCCTGCA
The DNA here is from genome assembly GCF_002284565.1 of Mesorhizobium mediterraneum. Taxonomy (GTDB): domain Bacteria; phylum Pseudomonadota; class Alphaproteobacteria; order Rhizobiales; family Rhizobiaceae; genus Mesorhizobium; species Mesorhizobium mediterraneum. Next base: position 118,510 of record NZ_NPKI01000009.1, read on the forward strand.
GCAACGCCCGGTCATCGAGGCGAAGCCGCGCCGGCTGCTCGGCGACGCTGACATAGATGGCGGCGCCGGCGAAAGCGGCGGTAACGGTCAAGGCGAGCAGGCCGATGAGCATCTTCCCTCCGTGATACGCCGTTCTCCGTAAGGGCTGTCCTTTTTGGACGGCGTCAAAATGGAGATAGGGGCTTGCACCGGCTCGGACAATACGCCATAGAAGTGCCGAACCGTAACGTACGGTACTGGCCTCTGAGTGAATGCCGCCGTCTTCGAGCAGGAAAAGAGTTTGTTGCAGGCAAGCGCCGACATCGACACCAGCGAAGCGCTGACGGAGCGGCAGAAAGCTGTGCTCGACGCTGCCCTTCGCCTGCTGGTCGAGGAGGGCGATCAGTTGACCATGACCGCCGTGGCGCGGCGGGCGAGCTGTTCCAAGGAAACGCTCTACAAATGGTTCGGCGATCGCGACGGGCTTTTGACTGCAACGGTGCAATGGCAGGCCTCCAAGGTGCGCGTGGTCCCGGTCGACCGCAAGGGGCTCGACCTTGTCTCGCTGACGGCGAGCCTCGGGCGCTTCGCTTCTGACTGGCTCAAGGTGATTTCGAGCGACACCTCGATCGCGCTCAACCGCGTCGCGGTCAGTCACGCCGGATCCGGCAAGGACGATCTCGGCGCCATCGTGCTGGAGAACGGCCGCTTCGCGCTGGCCAGGCGCCTGAAGCCGGTGCTGGAAGCTGGCCAGCAGGCCGGGCTTCTTGAGTTCTCGGATGCCGAAGCGGCATTCCGCACCTTTTTCGGGCTGGTCGCCCGTGACGTGCAGATTCGCCTTCTGCTCGGCGACCGGCTGGAAATGACTGATGCGGCGATCGGCAGCGATGCCGTCCGGGCGACGCAGCAGTTTCTCGCTCTCTACGGAGCAAAAACCGGGCCGCAAGGCCCCTAGAGCCGGATGATTTCAGGTCAAGTCGACCTGAAATCGGAATCCGGCTCTAAATCAAAGAGATAGAGCATGATGTCGTCCGAAAACCGCTTCACACTTTTCGGCATCATGCTCTGAATTCACAACGGGAAGGAAGAAAAATGCGTGTCTATTACGATCGCGATGCCGATCTCAACCTGATCAAGGGCAAGAAGGTCGCCATCATCGGCTATGGCAGCCAGGGCAGGGCGCATGCGCTCAACCTTAAGGATTCCGGCGCCAAGGACATCGCCATCGGCCTCAAGGCCGGCTCGGCGACCGCCAAGAAGGTCGAGGCCGACGGGCTCAAGGTGATGAGCGTGGCAGAAGCCGCCAAGTGGGCCGACCTGATGATGATGGCGACGCCGGACGAATTGCAGGCCGACATCTACAAAAACGAGATCGCGCCGAACATCCGCGACGGCGCGGCGATCGCTTTCGCCCACGGCCTCAACGTGCACTTCGGCCTGATCGAGCCGAAGGCCTCGGTCGACGTCGTCATGATCGCGCCGAAGGGACCCGGCCACACCGTGCGCGGCGAATACCAGAAGGGCGGCGGCGTGCCGTGCCTGGTCGCCGTCAACCAGGACGCTTCGGGCAATGCGCTCGATCTGGCTTTGTCCTATGCCTGCGGCGTCGGTGGCGGCCGTTCGGGCATCATCGAGACCAATTTCCGCGAGGAATGCGAGACCGATCTGTTCGGCGAGCAGGTTGTGCTGTGCGGCGGTCTGGTCGAACTGATCCGCGCCGGTTTCGAGACGCTGGTGGAAGCCGGCTATGCACCGGAGATGGCCTATTTCGAATGCCTGCACGAGGTCAAGCTGATCGTCGATTTGATCTATGAGGGCGGCATCGCCAACATGAACTACTCGATCTCGAACACCGCCGAATGGGGCGAATATGTTTCGGGCCCGCGCATCATCACCGCCGACACCAAGGCCGAGATGAAGCGCGTGCTGAAGGATATCCAGACCGGCAAGTTCACCTCGGAATGGATGCAGGAATACCGCGCCGGCATGTCGCGCTTCAAGGGCATCCGCCGTAACAACGACAGCCACCAGATCGAGGAAGTCGGCGCCAAGCTGCGCGCGATGATGCCGTGGATTTCGAAGAACAAGCTGGTCGACAAGGCCAAGAACTGATCGAAATCCAAGTTCGTTTCCTTGCGCGTCCTCGGGCTTCGCTCTGCGGGCGCGCGGGAGATTTCGAAGGACAAGCTGGTCGACAAGGCTAAGAATTAATTCGCAATTTTATCAATGCGCAAGGAAAAGCCGGCGGAGCGCTCCGCCGGCTTTTTTTGTACCGTGGTTCTGTTGGTCCGGATGCGAGTTTCGGGTTCGCCACCGCAAGCAATCAGCCGTAGTGCCAGTGAGGCTTTGGCGCGGTGCCGGTGAACATGACGCCGATGCGGTCCTCGCGACGCCAGCGGACCGCTGCCTTGTAGGCGATGCCGTCGGTCGGCACATAGAGCAGGAACTCGTCGGGCACGCGAGCGTCGATCGAGACCTTCAGTTCGGCGCCGCCGGCATGCATGTTGCGCACCGTGCATGTGACCTCGGAATTGGTCACGCCGGTCAGGATCGTCGCGCCCTTGAAGACGCGCTGCCTGCGTTGATCCCTGTGTTCGTCTTCAGCCATCGCGCGCCCAATCCCCGGCGATCGTCGCATTTCATGTGGTGCGATCGGCAAGATAATTAGGCCTGCCTGATAAACATAGCGTTATCGTCGGCGGCGAAAACGATTTCGCGGTGTCCCGGCCGGACAGAGAATAGTTCAGGAGAAGATGGGGCAGATGAAACGGCGCCGCGAGGGGACGGCGCCGTCCGGAATGCATCAGTCGATCAGCTGTAGGGCGACCAGCACTGCTGGCGTGGACCGCCATAGGGCTGGAATGTGTTGTCCCAGGCGCGATACGAGCGGTACCGATTATAGCACCACCGGACGTGAGCGCTCGACCCTGCACGATAATAGCGGCGCGGTGGCGGCGCATCGTAATAGTTGTAGTTGCTGTACATGCTGCCAAGGCCGAGCCCGAGGCCGAGGCCGAGAATCGCGGCGCCCGCGCCATCATCGTAGTAGCGGCCGCGGTAATGGCGGCGATGATGACGCCAACGCCAGTCGTCTCCGCGATTCCAGTGCCTACGGTGCCAGTTACCGCGGTCCCAATTGCCCGACCTTGAAAATCGGCGGCCGTCATGGCGACGCCATTGCCAGTTGTTGAAGCGTCGGTCGTTGCCGCCAGCCCAGCTATCGCGGACAGGCGTGATTGTCGGTGCAACGGTGCTGGCGGGCACCGAAAATTCGGGTTGCATGATCGGGCCGGCGGCGGACGGCGCGGTGATGCCGGAGATGAGACCGAGGGCTATCAGCCCTGATTTGACCGTCGAAGAAAAGAGCGAGTTCATTGCACTCTCCAAGAGATTTCAGGCCCCACGCCCAGAATACCCCGGGGAAGAACATCATTCATGGAACTTCGCGCCTGAACGGAGGATGAACGGAAGGTTCCGTCAACCATAGCGGGCAGGGCAGGCCCTTGTTTTCGGGCGCGCTTGCGGGCAAAGGTCACCGCCATGTCGCTGCGCCTTGCCACCTTCAATGTCGAAAACCTGATGAACAGGTTTGATTTTTCCGGATACCGCAACCAGCTCAACGAAGATCGCACGCTGGCGCTCTTCGACATTCAGAGCGAGGCCGAATACAAGATGCTGGAGCAGGCGCGGGCGATCGCGCAATCCGACGATACGCGCCAGTTGACGGCGCTGGCCATCGCGGCCACCCGCGCCGACATCATCTGCATGCAGGAAGTCGATAACATCGAGGCACTGAAGGCATTCGAATACGGCTATCTGTTCAAGATGGTCGGGCACGGCTACCGGCAGAAATACACCACCGCCGGCAACGATTCGCGCGGCATCGACGTCGCCGTGATGATGCGCAACGAGACCGCGCAAGGCCAGCCGATCGAATTCGTGCGCATGACAAGCCACGCCTATGTCACGTTCGAGCAGTTCGGCTTGCACACGCCTGAACTGGCGGCGCTTGGGCATCAGGCCAATCAGCGCATCTTCCGGCGCGACTGCCTGGAAATCGACCTGAAGGTAGGCGGCGTGCCGCTGACGCTTTATCTCGTGCACTTCAAGTCGATGGGTTCGCCCCGCAACGGTCTTGACGGGCGCGAGGCGACGATGCCGCTGCGCATTGCCGAGGCGCAAGCGGTGCGCCGGATCATCGAGGAGCGTTTCGGTGGGGATCATGCGGCCGACAAGCGCTGGGCGATCTGCGGCGACATGAACGACTATCGGCAGCGCGTAAAGGTCTCCGGCGACGCCTTTGACGGCTACCGCTTCGAGGTGGTCAACGAGAGCCAGTCCTGCCTCAACGTGCTCACCGCCGGCGGCTTTTGCGAAAACGCGGTCGAGCGGCGGCCGGAGATGGATCGCTGGACCTTCTACCACACGCGCGGGCCTGAGGAGCGGCATCTGTGCCAGCTCGACTACATCCTGTTATCGAAGGGCCTGGCCGGCAAGAACACGACAGCCGTTCCCGACATCATCCGCAACGGCCAGCCTTGGCGCACGATTTTTCCGGCGGGCCAGGAGGTGGACCGCTTTCCGCGTGCCGGCTGGGACCGGCCGAAGGCGTCCGACCACTGTCCGGTGGCGATCACCCTGGACATGGCCTGAGGTGTGTTGATATTCAGGTGATGCCGGCCTGCAAACGGCGGCTTCCTGCGCTTCTGGTGCTCACGTACCCAAAAGTACGCTCCGCTCCGGTTCTCGGAAATCACCATTTTCGGCTCGGCCTGACCTGAATCTCAACACACCTCAGAGTAAGATGACCTTTGACCTGCCGCGCAACGTCATCCTGCCGGTCGACGCCGTCAATGTCAGGCTCGACCCCGGCCCGCATCCGTTCGAACGCGACAATGCGCAAGCGATCGCCGAGAACTGGGGCCGTGAGATCGCGGCCAATCCGGCGTTGTTCGACGGCACCGTGGTGCTGCTTTCGGCGCTCAGCTATCGCGACAACAGCCTTGTCGGCCGCTGCCATGCGGTGCGCTACTCGACCTTCATGCTTTGGCGCGGCGATCGGCAGGTGGCTGGGGCAGAGCACGCCTATGCCCATGCCATGCTGGTCGCCGGCGACAATGCGCTGGTGGCGATCCGCATGGCGTCGCACACGGTCAATGCTGGCCGCGTCTACTTCGCCGCCGGCTCGTTCGAGCCAACCGATTTCCGCGGCGGCCTTGTCGATGTCGACTTCAACATGATCCGCGAGGTGCGGGAAGAAACCGGCCTCGACCTTGCCGGCGTAACACGCGGCAAGCGTTATTACGCCCTGTCGACAGCAAGCGGCACAGTGATCTTTCGCCGCTATCGCGAGACGGCATCCGCCGACGAGATCGCGCAGCGCATCAGCGCCTTTGTCGCGGCCGAGGCCGAGCCGGAAATCGAAGGGCCCGTCATCATCCGCAATGCCGATGACCTGCCGGACGGGCTGATGTCGCACATGAAGCCACTGATCGAGTGGCATTTTGCCGACAAGGACTAATGCATCGGCCCGAAAATCGGAATCGATTTTCGGAAAGCGCGATGCACAGATTCAAAGTGTTAGAGCGTACTTTGTGCGTCCAAGTGGATGCACGTCGCTCTAACGGCGCATTTTGTTTTCGATGGTTTTGCGATCGTTGCGGGCGGCGACGAAAAACAGCATGACGCCGACACCGAGCAGCGCCCCCATCGCCGTTCCCATCGTCTGACCGACAACCTGCTGGAAATCGGCGGTGACATGATCGGGGTTGGCCATGCCATAGCTGGCCAAGTACCACCAGAGCCCCGCCAATGCGGCCTCGACGATCACCGTTATCAAAATTACTCGCTCTTTCTTGCTCATCCCACTATTCCCCCCATGTCCCCAAGGCGATTGCTATCACCGCAAACCGCGCGGCGACAGGGGGCAGGGTGGGGGCAGGATAAAAATTTGGGACGTCTGAAGGTGGCGCACGCTATGCCGCGCGCTATTCATGCCTCAGCGCGTCGATCGGATCGAGCCGGGCGCCACGCAGCGCCGGGAAGAAACCGAACACCATGCCGATCAGCGCCGAGAAGCCGACAGCGAGCAGGATGACCGCCGGGCTTGGCGCGAACGGGATGGCCAGCGTCAGCGAGGCAAGACCGGCCAGCGCCAAGCCGATCAGGATGCCGATGATGCCGCCGAGCAGCGACAGCACGGTCGCCTCGACCAGGAACTGGATGAGGATGTGCTTTTCATGCGCGCCGATGGCCAGCCTTATGCCGATCTCGCGTGTGCGTTCGGTGACCGACACCAGCATGATGTTCATGATGCCGATGCCGCCGACGAGCAGGCTGACGCCGGCGACCGCGCCCAGCATGCCGGTCATCGTCGTGGTGGCGCTCGCCATGGCGTCGGCGATCTGGGTCATGTCGCGGATCGAGAAATCGTCCTCGCGGTCGGGTGTGATGCGGCGTGTGTCGCGCAAGATGTCCTCGACTCGCGGCAGCAGCTCGGTGGTCGGAGTCCTATCGTCGGCGGCGACGTAGATCGATTCGATGTCGCGGTTGCCGGCGATGCGTCGCTGATAGGCGGCGAGCGGCATCAGCACGACGTTGTCCTGGTCCTGGCCGAAGCCGGTATAGCCCTTCGGCTCGAGCAGGCCGATGATCTTGCAGGATGTGCGATTGACGCGAATGATCTCGCCTTCGGGGTCGCCTGCGCCAAAGAACTGCTGGCGCACCGTTTCGCCGATCAGGCAGACGCCGGTGCCCGAGCGGGTCTCCGAATCGCTGAACGGGCGGCCCGAAACCAGCTTCCAGTCGCGCGCATCGAGATAGGCGCTATCGGTGCCGGTGACACCCGATGTCAGGCTTTCGGTGCCGAAGATGACGCGGACCTGCTTTTGCGAGGCCGGCGAGATGGCGCGGGCGCCGCTCAGATGGGCGACGAGCGCGGCAAGGTCCTTTTGGGCAAGCGGACGGACCACCTGGTCGAGCCCTCCCGGTCCGCCGGGCCCCGCGGGACGGCCGGAACGGACGACGAGCAGATTGCTGCCGAGCTTGGAGATATCGGCCTTTACCTTTTCGGTGGTGCCCGAGCCGATCGTGAGCATGGCGATGACGGCGGCGACGCCGATGACGATGCCGAGCAGCGTCAAAAACGAGCGCAGCACGTTGCGGCGGACCGAAAGCAGCGAGAGGCGGACGGTTTCCCAGATCATGGTGACACCATCTCGAGATTCACGGTGTCGGAGGCGACGTGGCCGTCGAGGAAGCGAATTGTGCGCTCGGCATAGGCAGCGACGTCGGCCTCGTGCGTGACCATAGCGATGGTGAGGCCAAGCTCGGTGTTCAGCCTGGTCAAGAGTTCCATGATCTCGTGGGTACGGGCGGTATCGAGATTGCCGGTCGGCTCGTCGGCGACGAGCAGGGTCGGCCTGGTGACGATGGCGCGCGCGATCGCCACGCGCTGCTGCTGGCCACCGGAGAGCTCGGCCGGTGTGTGATGCTCGCGGCCGACAAGGCCGACTTCGGCCAGCGCTTTCATGGCCAGGTCGTGGCGTTCGCGGGCGGCGACGCCGCGATAGATCAGCGGTAGTTCGACATTTTCCACCGCCGTGGTGCGCGGCAGCAGATTGTAGCCCTGGAAGACGAAGCCGACATAGAGATTGCGCAGCATGGCGCGACGGTTGCGGTCGAGACGGCCGGCGTCGATGCCCATGAAGCTGTAGGTTCCGGCGGTCGGCGTGTCGAGGCAGCCGATGATGTTCATCGCCGTCGACTTGCCCGAGCCGGACGGACCCATGATGGCGACGAATTCGCCGCTGCGGATGGCAAGATCGACGCCAGCCAGCGCATGGACCGTGGCCTCGCCCTGTCCATAGCTCTTCCAGACCTTGTCAAAGGTGATGAGGGTCGCGCCCGCCGCCACGGTCTCAGCTCCGCAGCTGCGCGGCGGTGATGACTTGCGCACCTTCTTCGAGGCCGGAGGTGATCTCGGTCAGTTCGCCGTCGGTGGAGCCGACCTTGACGTTGACGGGCCGAGGCCGGCCACTCTCGAGCACGTAGAGCGTGCGCGAGCCATCGGTAGGCTGTGCTGTCGCTTGGCGCTGGCGGTTGCCGCCTGGACGGCCCATGCGGCCCGTGAACAGGTCGCTCAGGCTCCACGCGCGGGCGGCTGTTTGCGCCGGCCGATAGCGAAAGGCGATGGCCGGCACGGTGAGCACGCCCTTGGCCTCTCTGGTGACGACGGAAACGGTGGCAGTCATGCCGGGCCGCAACAGAAGCTCGTTGTTGTCGACCTCGAACCGCGCGTCATAGGTCACGACGCCGTCAGTGGTGACCGAAGCATAGGAGATGTCGCGGATCTCGGCATCGAACGGCCGGTCTGGAAAGGCATCGACGGTGAAACGAGCATGCTGACCGGGCTTGACCGCGCCGATGTCGGCCTCGTCGACCGCTGCCTTCAATTCCATGTTCCTGAGGTCGGCGGCGATGACGAACAGCACCGGCGCCTGCAGCGAGGAGGCAACCGTCTGGCCGGGATCGACCGAGCGCGTCAGAACAATGCCGTCGATGGGCGCATAGATGGTGCTCTTGGCGAAGTCCGTCTGCTGCGCCTTGAGATCGGCATTGGCGATGGCAAGATTGGCTTTGGCGCTGTCGAGCGCTGCCTTGGAGCGGTCGCGCGTCGCGGTCGCCGCTTCAAGCGACTGGTCCGTCGCCATGCCGCGCTTTGTCAGTGCCGCCGCGCGCACAAGCGCCCGTTCGTTTTCGGTCAGGGTTACGGTGGCGTCTTCGACATTGGCGGCCGCCGCCTTGGCGGAAGCCTCGGCACGCTCGATCTGCACCTCCAGCTTGGCCGTGTCGAGCGCCGCCAGCACATCGCCCTTCTTCACCTGCTGGTTCTCGTTGACCGCAACCGAGCGGACGACGCCGGACAGTTCGCTCGAAATGTCGACCTGGGTGAGCGGCTGCAGCGTGCCGGTCGCCGACACCTCGACCGTGAGGTCGGCGACAGCGGCTGGCGCCGTGGTATAGTCGATCTTGGCGGGAGACGCGGCATACCATTGGTAGCCGGCGATCCCAGCCGCGATGACGATCAAAGCAAGCAGGCCATAGAGCCAGAAGCGACGCCGTTTCTTCTTCAGACCCTGGTGGTCAAGCCCGAGCGCCGTCTCGATGGTGGAAGCGGATTCCACTTTTGGCAGATTGACAATCTGGTCCACGCCGGACCCCTATAATATCAGTGATGTCCCAATCAGTGCACAGATCAGGCCTAATGGTTCAAATATCAAATTAAATTTCGCCCATGTTGGGATTGAGGCAGAAGGCTTTCTACAATGCTGACCCGGAATTACTTACTTTACGACGTGTTCACGACCGAGCGGCTGGCCGGCAATCCGCTGGCCGTCGTGCTTGACAGCAAGGGGCTGGACACGACCGCGATGCAGGCCATCGCACGTGAGTTCAACCTGTCGGAAACGGTCTTCGTGCTGCCGCCCGATAATCCCAAGCACCGCGCCCGCATCCGCATCTTCACGCCCGATTACGAAATGCCGTTCGCCGGCCATCCGACCGTCGGCTCCGCGATCGCGCTTGCCGAAATGGCTGGCGATGGCGACACCGCCGGCATCTTTGTCCTGGAAGAAAACATCGGCCCGGTGCGCTGCGCCGTCAGCAAGCACGGCGGCGCCACCTTTGCCGAGTTCGACCTGGCCAAACTGCCGGAGCAGCTGGAATTGTCCGCCGACCCGGAGGCGATCGGGGCGGCGCTTGGCCTGGGGCCGCACGAAATCGGCTTCGAGAATCATCGCGTCTCGTTCTGGTCGGCCGGCGTGCCCTATGTGACCATTCCGGTCGCCGACCTCGAGGCAGCGGCCCGGATAAGGCTGGACAACCAGGCGTGGTCGGAACTGGCACCACGCAAGAGCGATTGGGCCTTCGCCAGCCCGTATGTCTACTGTCGCGAGACGGTGAACCACGACAGCGCCTTCCATGTCCGTATGATTGTGCCGGGCAATCCTTCCTATGAAGATCCGGCGACCGGTTCAGCGGCGGCGGCCTTTGCCGGCGCGATCATGCATTTCGACGGCCCGAGGGAGGGTGTTTCCCAGCGTTGGATCGAGCAAGGCCTGGAGATGGGGCGGCCTTCGCGCATCCGCCTCGAACTGACTGTCGAAGGCGGCAAACTCGCCGCCGCCCGTATCGGCGGCCATGCCGTCAAGGTGGCGGAAGGCCGGTTGTTTGTCTGATCGCGATAGGCTCGAGGCGATTTGTCGGGAAATGAATCCGGCAGGGCTGGACATGGCCGATGGCGGCGGCTATATGCCCGCCGACGCTGGTTTTACCGGCGAGTGGGTGCGTAGCTCAGTTGGTAGAGCAGCTGACTCTTAATCAGCGGGTCACAGGTTCGATCCCTGTCGCACCCACCAAAGATTTCAAAGACTTAGGTGGAAAGACCCTGGAACACAGGGAGAGCGTGAGCCGGTAAATAGCCGTTCCACGTCCCACCTAGGACTCTCAGGCCACAGTCCTGCACCCCGACCGGAACAAGAACTAGATCAAAGTCAGTATTATAGCACGTGTTGTGCCCCACGCGCGCGATCTCCGACATCTTCATCACTAGCGCAGCCCAGATTGAAAGCGTAACGTATGGAAAACAAAGGGGGGAAAATGCAAAGACCTAAAAAAGCATCGAAAGATGCGGTAGACGCTTCTGTTGCTGCTGTGAATGAACGCGTGGCCAGCGAGGTTGCTCGTAGAAAACGAATTGTTCGATCTTTTCCAGCCGCTCCGTTTGAGGAACCGCTTGCATTCGCCAAGCAGATATTTGACTTCGGAAGCGGTGAGACAGTCCAAAAGCTAACGTTGTTTGATCACTTAAGTAAATCTCCGGAAAGCGGTGCCAGCAGGCAGCTTATTATCAACGCAGGACGTTATGGGTTGATCAAAGGTGGCGTTCAAGCAGACAAGTTGGAGTTGACACCCGACGGCGTGCGCTCTGTCGACCCCACCATGCCTCCACGCGAGCAGGCGCGAGCTCGTATTAAGCTTGCCATCGAAGACATTGAGATTTTTGCGAAGCTCTACGATCGTTTGCTTGGTAAGGCCTTGCCGGCGAAGGCGGCATTGGTTGATGCTGCTGCGGAGCTAGGGGCAACGAAGGAGTCAGCAGAAGAGGCGGTCGACACATTCATTTTGAATCTCAGATTCGTTGGTCTGATGTTGACTCTTTCTGGTGCAGAGAGAATTGTTTCCAAAGATATTGCTCTCGATAAATTACCTCCATCATTGGATTTGGCGCCTGCTGCGGTTCAAACTTCGACGTCGGGTTCTGCGTCCCTTGTTACAGCTGAGCATGCTCAATTTTCGACAACATGCTTCTACATAACCCCTATTGGCTCACCTGAATCCGAGCAACGAAAGCATTCTGATCTATTTTTGGGGTCATTTGTTGAACCAGCTTTGGCGTCTTTCGGTATGTCTGTTGTGAGGGCGGACGGAATTGACAAACCTGGAGTCATTACAAAGCAAATTATCGAGTATATTGTTAAGTCACGTCTAGTTATAGTTGATCTTTCGTATCATAATCCAAACGTTTTTTATGAATTGGCAATTCGCCACATGATGCGGCTCCCAATTGTGCAGATTGTCCGAAAATCGGATCCCATTCCATTCGATATTAATCAAATGCGCACGATCGTCATCGATACCACGGACATATTCACTTTGATTCCTAAGATAGCTAGCTATCAATCTGAAATCTCATCGCAAGTGCGCAGAGCACTTGAGAACGCGGATGAGGTAGAAACGCCGATTTCAACCTATTTTCCACAGTTGAGAGCAAACTTAGTCTAACGACTCTCAGATTCTCAAGATCTCGAGTCGGCCCTCGGCGCGCTGCGCCAGCTACTTCTCCGAAACACCAGCCTCGGCAAAACTTGCCATGCGGGCATGGCATTCGAGCGCCGAGCGGACGATGTTGACGGCGAGGCAGGCGCCTGAGCCTTCGCCGAGCCGCATGCTGAGGTCGAGCAGCGGCGGCAGGCCGAGCGCCTCGAGCAGGCGGCGGTGGCCGGATTCGGCCGAGACATGCGCGGCGAGCGTGTGGGCGAGGCCGGCGGGGTGCAATTTTGCCAGCGGTGCGGCGGCGGCAGTGCAGACGAAGCCGTCGAGCAACACCGGCACGCCTAAATGGCGCGCGGCCAGCGTGGCGCCGAAAATGGCGGCGAGTTCGCGTCCGCCAAGCACTGCCGCGATCTTCAGGGGGTCGGCAAGGGCCTCGCCGTGGCGCTTGAGGCCGGCCTCTATGGCGGTGATCTTGCGTATAAGGCCGGCATCGTCGACGCCAGTGCCGCGCCCGGTCCATTTTTCCGCGCCGCCGCCGAAAAGGCCGGCCGAAATGGCTGCGGCCGGCGTGGTGTTGCCAATGCCCATTTCGCCGAAGCAGACGAGGTCGAGGTCTTTCGTCACCGCGCCGTAGCCGGCCGCAACGGCGGCGAGGAAGGCCTCGTCGTTCATCGCCGGCACTTGCGTGAAATCGCCGGTTGGATGATCGAGATCGAGCGGAATGACATCGAGTTCCGCACCGGCGATGCGGGCGAGTTGGTTGATGGCGGCACCGCCGCCCGCGAAATTCGCCACCATCTGCACGGTGACCTCCGACGGGAAGGCCGATACGCCCTGTGCGGTGACGCCGTGGTTGCCGGCGAATACGAAGACTTTGACGCGGTCGAGCTGCGGCATGTCGCGGCCCTGCCAGCGGGCCAGCCAGGCGGCGATGCTCTCCAATCGGCCAAGACTGCCTTGCGGCTTGGTCAGCGTGTCCTGGCGGCGGGCAACGGCACTGGCCGCGGCGTCGCTGCCCGCAGGCAGATCGAGGCAGGTCGCGCGCAGTTCATCGAGCGATTTGAAAGGCATGGGGGCAAAGTCTCCGAAACAGAGTCAGGAAAGGCAAACGGAAGCGACGAGCAGGACTGCGATTTCGCCAAGCTGCTGCAGGGCGCCGACCGTATCGCCGGTCTGGCCGCCGATCTGGTTGCGGCACAGCTCGCGGAAGGCGGCAAACAGCAGGCCGAGCAGGATGAGCGCGGCGACCGCGCCACCGAACCCTAGCGCCAGCAGCGCCACGGCGCCGAGCACGGCACCGGCAATGGCGGTTTCGGCCGACACCATGCCTGCGTCGGCCGAGAGCCCGTCGCTGCGAGCTGCCGGCAATAGATGCATGAAAGCGCCGAACAAGCCGCGCGAAGCGGCATGCGCGGCGATGAGAGCCAAGAACACGTAGACGGGGCTGGCGAATTCCGAAAGCACGCTCCAGCGCATCAGCAGCGAGATGCCGAGAGCGCAGGCGCCAAAGGCGCCGATGCGGCTGTCGCGCATGATCTCCAGTTTCTTGTCGCGCGTCTTGCCGCCGCCAAAACCGTCGGCGACATCCGAAAACCCATCCTCGTGCAGGCAGCCGGTGGCGAGCAAGGTTGCGGCAAGGGTCAGTGCCGCTGCCGGGCCGGCGGCAAGGCCGAGCCAAGTCCCGACCGCGTAAACCAAGGCACCGATCAGAGCGACGGCGAGGCCGGCGACCGGCGCTGCCCAGATCGCAGCCGCAAGGCTGCGGTCCCGAAAATCGACGACCGGCAGTGGCAGCCGGGTGAAGAAGACGAGGCAGAGCGCGATGTCGTCGAGGGCTTGCCGGGGTGAGGGGACGACCGTCATTCGCCTCTCGCAATGGCATGGAAGAACGTGCCGCTGACATGGCCGCGCCGATAGCCGGAGGCGCCGAGCGGATTGCCCTGGCCATCAGCGAGGTCGGCCAGCGGTTCGTCATTGCCGGTCGCAATCATCTGCGCATAGTGGAATTCATGGCCGCGGATCAGCGTGCCTTGGGCTCCCAGCGGGCAATCGGCCCGCAGCCGCGCCTCGCGGTAGCCGAGATTCATTTTTCGCTTGGCAAAGCTGGTCGAGTGGCCGAGCAGGCCGAGCATCCTGTGCGTCTCTCCCGATGCGTCCTCCAGCGCTTCGCCGAGCACCATGAAGCCGCCGCACTCGCCATGCACCGGCCGTGTTGCCGAAAACGCCTCGATGCCGGCCCTGAAATTTGCAGCCGCTGCGAGGCGGTCAGCGTGAAGCTCGGGATAGCCGCCGGGCAGCCAGCAGACATCGCAACTGTCGCTGGGCGCTTGGTCGGCGAGCGGCGAGAAGGGGACGATTTCCGCCCCGGCCTTGCGCCAATGCGTGGCGACATGTGGATAGAGGAAAGTGAAGGCGGCGTCCTGCGCCAATGCGATGCGCTGGCCGGGCGGCGGCAGCGCATCGCCGAAACTGCCCGATGCAGGCGCGAATGGCGCCGCCAGCGCCATGATAGCGTCGAGGTCGAGCGAGCGTTCGACCATGTCGGCCAGGCGGTCGAGATGCGCCATCAAATTCTCATATTCGCCGGCCTGGACGAGGCCGAGATGGCGCTCCGGCAGGTTTAGCGTCGGGTCGCGCAATATGGCGCCGACGACTGGCAGGCCGATCGCCTCGATGGCATCGCTGCAAAGCCGCCGGTGACGCTCGCTGCCCAGCCGGTTGAGCACGACGCCGGCCATACGCACATCGGGATCGTAGGTAGCAAAACCCTTGGCGACGGCCGCCGCCGTGGTCGACTGCCCGGAAACGTCGAGCACCAGCAGCACCGGCAGGCCGTAGAGGCGGGCAAGGTCTGCGGCCGAGCCGGTGCGGCCCGGAGCAGCGGGAATGCCGTCGAACAGGCCCATCGCGCTTTCTAGGAAGACGAAATCGGCATCTTCAGTCGCGTCACCGGCCAGCGCGTTGAGCAACGCCGGCGGCATCGCCCAGCTGTCGAGATTGACCCCGGAAAGGCCTGTCGCGGCGGTGTGGAAGCCGGGGTCGATATAGTCGGGACCGGATTTGGCGCCGCGCACTTTAAGGCCGCGCCGGGCGAGCGCGCGCAGGATACCGATGGTGACGCTGGTCTTGCCCGAGCCCGAACGCGGCGCGCCGATGATGATCGCGCGGGTCATGGCTCGCCCGCCAATGCCGCGCGCATCGCAACGATGCCGCCGACGACGATCAGCGCCGGTGAGGTCAACCCGGCTGCAGCCGCTTCCTCGGCGATGGTGGCGAGCGTGGCGACGACGATGCGCTCCTGCGGCGTCGTTGCGGCAACAATCACGGCGGCAGGCGTCGACGGCGCCAGCCCGCCCTCGAGCAGCGAGGCTGATATCAGCGGCAGATTGGCCATGCCCATGTAGACGACAACCGGCTGGCCGGTGCGGGCGATTGCCGCCCAGTCGAGGTCGTCATCGGTGCCGGCGGCGTGGCCGGTTGCCAGGATCACCGCCTTGTTGATGCCGCGCATGGTCGCCGGGATGCCGGCACCGGCAAGCGCGCTGAGGCCCGAAGTCAGGCCGGGCAGAACGCGGAACGGAATATTTTCACGGGCGAGCGCCAGCGCCTCTTCGCCGCCGCGACCGAAAATATAGGGGTCGCCGCCTTTCAGCCTGACGACGCGCCGGCCTTCGCGCGCCAGCCGGACCAGCAGAGCGGTGATGTCGTCCTGCTTCATCGACGGCTGGCCGCCGCGCTTGCCGGCGTAGAAAAGCTCGGCACTCGCCGCCACTGCCACGACATCGGGAGACACCAGCGCGTCGTAAACGAGGGCATCGCACTGCCCAAGTGCCGCCAGCACTTCCAGCGTCAGGCAGCCGGGATCGCCGGGGCCGGCGCCGGCCAGCCAGACATGACCCGGCTCCAACTGGCGTGGCTTGAAGTTCAGCCGGGCCAAAGCCTGTTCGACCGTGGCGTTTCCGCCTCTGTTTCCGGTGCCGTCGTTCACAATCCGTCCCGTCCGCGAAAACGCCGCTGGTAGTGGGCGTCGTAAAGTGAACTCTCGCCAAAGCCTTCCGCTGCCAGCGAGCGGCCGACGAAGATGATCGCCGTGCGTTCCATCGGATCGGCGGCCAGTAGCGCCTCGATGGTGGCCAGTGTGCCGGCCAGCACGCGCTCGTCCGGCCAGGAGGCGCGGAAGACGACCGCTACCGGGCAGTCGGCGCCATAGAATGGCGTCAGCTCGGCGACGACGCGGTCGATGGCGTGGATGGCGAGGTGGATGGCCAGCGTGGCGCCGGTGCGGCCGAAGCCGGCCAGCGTCTCGCCGGGTGGCATTTTTGACGCACGGCCGGAGATGCGGGTCAGCACCAGGCTTTGGGCGACTTCGGGAATGGTGAGCTCGCGGCGAAGCGCTGCCGCGGCGGCTGCGAAAGAGGGCACACCCGGCGTCAGCGTATAGGCGATGCCGTGCTTTTCCAGACGGCGAATCTGCTCGGCGACGGCGCTCCACACCGAGAGATCACCGGAATGCAGGCGGGCGACATCGTGGCCGGCCTGGTGAGCTGCCAGGTACTCGGTTTCGATCTCGTCGAGCGACATCGGCGCGGTGTCGATCAATTTCGTGCCAGGCGCGCAGTGCTGCAACAGGTCCGGCGCGACGATCGAGCCGGCATAGAGGCAGACCGGGCAGCTTGCCAGCAGCCTGCTGCCGCGCAAGGTGATGAGGTCGGCGGCGCCTGGTCCGGCGCCGATGAAATGGACGGTCATGCCGCGTCTCCGCTGATGGCGATGGCGCAGGTGACCGGGCCAAGCACAATGCGCGGCCCAAGCAGTTTCGCGTCTTTTCCGGCAGCGGCAAGCGCGGAGGCTTCGGAAACCGACGGCGTGCCGGCACGCTCCTGCGACAGGCTCGAGCAGCTGATTGCGCGCGACGACGCGGCCTTGAGCGCATCGTCCTCGACAATGATCACGGGCAGGGCGAGCTCGCGCCCGGCAGAGAAGATTGCCTCTTCGTTCTGCTTCAGAGAAGCGGTGGCGAGCGCCGAAAGCGCCGTCATCGCCAGCCCATGCGCTTCCAGCGCGGTTTCTATCGCGGCAAGCACATCCCTTGCGCTGACGCCCTTGCGGCTGCCGATGCCCGCGACCATCATGGTTTCACCCAGCTCCATTGAGTGACCGGCATAGCCGGCCGCCAGGCCTGCATCGATCCGACCGGTGACACACGCGATAGCGCGATGCGGGTGAGATCGCCGCCGAGCGAAGCGTGATGGACAAGCAGCAGCGCCTCCATCTCCAGCGTCACCGCATTGGCAACCAACCGGCCGCCAACACGCAGGGCCTTGATGGCCGCGCCCAGCACGCCGCTATCGCTGCCGCCGCCGCCGATGAAGATCGCATCCGGCGTGCCTAGCTTGGCAAGCGCCTTTGGTGCCGAGCCTTCAACGACGACAAGGTCGGGCACGCCACAGTGTGAAGCGTTGCGGTGGATGCGGGCGGCGCGGGTCGGATCGGCCTCGACGGCAATGGCGCGCAGCGAGGGATGGGTCAGCATCCATTCGATGCCTATCGAACCGGAGCCGGCGCCGATATCCCACAGCAACTCGCCGCGCCTGGGGGCGAGGGCGGACAGGGTAATCGCGCGGATCTCGCGCTTGGTGATCTGGCCGTCATGCTCGAACAAATGGTCGGCAAGGCCTGAGGTCAGCGGCAGGACGCGTGCTTCTGGAGTTGAGTCAATTTCGATCGCCAGCACGTTGAGCGGGTTGATCATTTCGAGATCGAAGGCGTCCGCGCGCGCCGAGCGCAGCTTTTCGTTCGGGCCGCCCAACGCCTCCAGGATCGTCAGTCGCGAGGCGCCGAAGTCGAGTTCGGTCAGCAGGCGCGCAATCGCTGCCGGCGCATCGCCGTCCGAGGTCAGCGCAAGGATGCGGGTGCCCGGATGCAGCAGCGGCCGGATCAGGTCGAGCGAGCGGCCATGCAGCGAAATGGTCTCGACATCCTGCAGCGCCCAGCCGAGGCGGGCGGCAGCCAGCGACATGGCCGAAGGCGCAGGGATGACGCGCATCTCGTCAACCGCAACCTTGCGGGTAAGGGTGACGCCGACGCCGTGGAAGAACGGATCGCCGGAGGCCAGCACGCAGACCTTTTTGCCCGCAAGTGCCAGCACGTCGCGCATCTCCGTATCGAAAGGGGTCGGCCAGGCGCGGGCTTCGCCTTTGGCGAGTGACCCGACAAGGGCAAGGTGACGCGTGCCGCCGAAGACGAATTCGGCCTCGGCGATCGACCGCTTGGCCTCGTCACCGAGACCCGCTACACCGTCCTCGCCGATGCCGACGATTGTGAGCCATTTGGGTGTTGGCTGTTTATTATTTGACATGCCGCGCCGCCCCCCATCCGCCTGCCGGCACCTTCTCCCCGTATAGTGACGGGGAGAAGGGAACTGGCCGCAACGCTGGCGTCCCCCTCTCCCCGTCCTTCACGGGGAGAGGGTAAGGGTGAGGGGCTGCTCGGCGTCGCCCATTGTGGTGCCAATGAAGCGCATTCTGATCCTCGGCGGAACTACCGAAGCCCGGCAACTGGCGGGAAAGCTGGCCGCGCGCCCGGATGTGTCGCTCACGCTGTCGCTGGCCGGCCGCACTGAAAGCCCGGTGGCGCAAGGCGTTCCGACGAGGGTGGGTGGTTTCGGCGGCGCCGATGGGCTGGCGGCGTATCTCCGCGAGACCGACGTCGGCCTGCTGATCGACGCCACGCATCCCTATGCGGCGCAGATCTCCGCCAATGCGGCGGAAGCGGCGCATGAGGCCAGTGTGCCGATCATTGCGCTCTGGCGCCCAGGCTGGGAGCCAGCCGAAGGCGACCGCTGGACGCTGGTCGATGGAGTAACCGACGCGGTGAAGGTGCTGGGCGCTGTACCGCGCCGTGCCTTCCTGGCGCTCGGGCGGCAGGAGGTCGCCGCCTTCGAGGCAGCGCCCCAGCATCACTATCTTATCCGCAGCGTCGATCCAGTCGAGCCGAGGCTTGCTGTGCCCGATGCGACCTATCTCCTGGCGCGCGGCCCGTTCCGGGAAGCGGACGAACAGGCGCTGCTTCGCGACCACCACATCGATGTCGTCGTGTCCAAGAACAGTGGCGGCGAGGCGACCTACGGCAAGATCGCGGCGGCGCGGGCGCTTGGCATCGAGGTGGTCATGATCCGTAGGCCGGCGCTGCCGGACGTTACGTCGGCTGAGACCGTCGAAGCTCTTGCCGCGATGGTCAATCATTTTCTTGGGCCCGCTGCCGATCGCGGCGTGTAGACCAGCGCCGGCTTTTCGCCGCGCTTGATGATCCTGGTCTCAGGCGAGCCGATGATGATGCAGGTCGCCATATCGGCCTTTTCCGCATCGGCGTCGGCCAGCAGAAAAACCTCGATGCGCTCGTCGGGACGGCCGGCGGCACGGCCGAAGATCACCGGCGTGGTGCCGGGCAGGATCGCTGTGAGGCATTCGAAGGCGCGGCCAAGCTGCCAGGGGCGCGCCTTGCTGATTGGATTGTAGAGCGCGATGACGAAACCGGCGCCGGCCGCCGCCAGCAGGCGCAGCTCGATCAGGTCCCAGGGCTTCAGATTGTCGGACAGCGAGATGGCGCAGAAATCATGGCCGAGCGGCGCGCCAATGCGCGCAGCTACCGCAAGCATGGCGGTGATGCCGGGCAGCATTGCGACATCGACGGCACGCCATTCGGCCGGTCCGGCCTCGATCGCCTCGCAGACGGCGGCCGCCATGGCAAAGACGCCAGGGTCGCCGCCCGAGACGACGGCGACATCGTGACCCTGCGCGGTCATCGCCAGCGCGTCCTTGGCGCGGGACAGCTCTTCGCGATTGTCCGAGGCGACGCGAGTCTGGTCGGGGCGCAGATCGAGCCGGTCGAGATAAGGCTTATAGCCATAAAAGAATTTTGCCTCGGCGACGGCGCGGCTCGCTTCCGGCGTCACCTGGTCGGCATTGCCGGGCCCAAGGCCGATGACGGTCAGGCGGCCGCTCATGCCCCGGACTCCACCAACGCTTCAGGGCGGCCGGACCAGCCGGCGACCAGCACGATGGCGAAGTAGGGCGCCTTGTCGTCCTGCTTGTCGGCCAGCCGCATCGAGACGCCGCCCGACATGGTGCCGCGCTCGACATAGACGGCACGCGCCAGCTTGTCGGTCGCTTCCAGCGCGCGTCTGATCTTGGGCAGGTTGCGGCCGACCTTCATAATGACGGCGGCATCGGTGTCGGCGAGGCGGCGGGTCAGCTCGAATTCGCTCATTGTGCCCGGCAACACGGTCAGCACGTCGTCGCCCTGCACGATCGGCAGACCCGTCGCCGACCAGCAACCGGACATGGCGGTCACGCCGGGAATGACTTCGGTCGGAAAGCGATGCGCCAGCCTGACGTGGAGGTGCATGTAGGAGCCGTAGAAAAGCGGGTCGCCTTCCGAAAGCACCGCGACCATTCTGCCGGCGCTGAGGTGCTCGGCGACTCTTTCGGCCGACTCTTCGTAGAAATCCGCTATCTGTGACCGGTAATCGCTGTGCTCCTTGTCGATTTCGGTGGTCACGGGATAGAGCAGCGGCAATTCAATCAAATCAGGACGAAAATGGGCGCCGACGATGGCACGCGCATTGCTGTTGTTGCCGCGCTTGGCGAAATGCGCGACCACGTCGGCCTCGGCCAGCGCGCGCACGGCCTTGAGCGTCAGTAGCTCGGGGTCGCCGGGACCGGTGCCGACGCCAATGAGCCTACCTTTTGCAATCGCGTTCACAGACCCGGCCTCGCCAGTGCGTTGAGTGCTGCGGCGGTCATGGCGCTGCCGCCCAATCTGCCGCGCACGATCGCGTAGGGCACGCCATAGGAATTCTCGGCCAGCGCGTCCTTCGATTCGGCAGCACCGACAAAGCCGACCGGCATGCCGATGATAACAGCCGGTTTCGGCGCGCCGTCGCGCAGCCTTTCCAGCAGGTAGAAAAGTGCTGTCGGCGCATTGCCGATGGCGACGACCGAACCTGCCATGCGCTCGCCCCACAGGTCGATGGCCGCGGCCGAGCGGGTGTTGCCGATCCTTTTCGCGATGTCGGAGGTTTGCGGGTCGCGCAGCGTGCAGATCACCTCGTTGCCGGCCGGCAGCCGCGCGCGCGTCACACCGTGCGAGACCATCTCGGCGTCGCAGAAGATCGGCGCGCCGGCCGCCAGCGCCGTGCGCGCGGCGGCTACAAAATCCTCTGAAAAAACGAAGTGCCTGCTGGCCTCGACCTGTCCGCAGGCATGGATCATGCGAATGGCGACATCGGCCTCGGCGTTGGAAAACCGCGATAGGTCGGCCTCGGCACGAATGATGGCGAAGGAGCGCTCATAGATCGCCGTGCCGTCATGGATATAGTCGTAGGCGATGTGGGCGGGCATGCTCATTCCTGTCGGTAAGTTTCGATGATTTCGGCCGCGCCAAGCCTTGCCAGGCAAATGGCGGCGGTTTCACCTCGAAGTCGTGTGCCGCGGATCGCAGCCGCAATGCGGCCAACGCCGCGCGCGGCGTCATAGCCTGGCCTGTATCCGGCGGGAAGGGCCTTCGCCGTCCCGTCCACGACAAGTCCGGCCCCGTTTTCGCCGCCGACCAGTGTCAGCGCCGCCGGGCCGGGATGCGCGCAGCCCTTGGCGCAGCCGGAAATGTGCAGCGTGAAGGAGGAATCGAGGATGTCACCATCTTCCGCTGCGATGGTCTCGGCGATATCGCGGGTGGCGATCCGGCCGGAGGCACAGGCCGGAGCTCCAGGGCAAGCGGCGATCCTGGTGCGCGGATCGGTGGGGTTGGTGACGAAGCCTAGGGTGGCGGCGGCGTGCTGAAGTGAGTGGCAGGCGGTCGGGGAGAGGCCGAGGAAAAGCAGCGCGCGTTGTGGCGCGAGGCGGATTTGGGTTGCGCCAAGGGCGAGGGCGCTCTGCGAGAGGTCGATGATCTTCTCTGCCGGCATGCTGCCGAAGGGCAGGCCGATGCCGAGGGCGATGCTGGTGGCAGCCAGATCGAAAATTCCGATTGGCTGGCGTTCCTTCGCGCCCCCCTCTGTCTTGCCGGACATCTCCCCCACTTGGGGGGAGATTGCGCCCTCATCTCCGCTTTCGCCAATCGCCAAAGATGCCGAGGGGGAGCCGCCGGCGAAGCTGCCGATCTCCCCCCAAGTGGGGGAGATGTCCGGCAGGACAGAGGGGGGCGCGAAGGAATGCCAGCTTGCGAGGGATATTAACTGCCTTTCCGTCAAATCCCGTGCATGGGCTTCGCGGCCTTTTTCGGCGATCATCCTGAGCATCGCGACTGCAATATCGCGCGCCGCATCGTCTTCCACCGTAACGAGCGGCTTCGCATTCTGCCCATCACCCGCGACAGCCACCTGCCACTTGATTCCCGCATTGGTGCGCGTTGCAACGAGCCGCACGTCGGCGGTAACCGCATCCATTGTCAGCCGTCCGCCGCCGTCGACAATCACCGAGACCTTCGGGCCAAGGCGCTGTGCCAGCCCAGCTTCATCAATTGCCGCCCGAATCCGCTCCGCCAGCGGGCGCGGATCGACGATCTCCTTGGTGTCGAGCCCTGCCAGTGGACCGGTCTCGACCGGCACGCCGGTGCGCACGGCAATGCCAAGTGCATCGACCTCCACCGCCAGCAGCCGCGCGCTTGCCGGCGTCAGGCCGCGTATCTGCAGGCTGCCGCGTGCGGTCACTTCCATGATGCCGTTGCCGTGCCGCAAGGCGGATTCACCGAGTCCGATCAAGGCTTTCGGCAAGAGTCCTCCAGCGACCGGGTTGAGCCGCACCAAAAGGCCGTCACCGGTCTGCATCGGCGCCGACAAAGCGGGGCAGGCGCCGCGTCGGGAGAAGGCGTTCATGCCGCCACCCCCAGCGCCTGGGCCTCGGCGATCAGTGTGGCGAGATCGTCATCGATGGAATTGCGCAGCGGATGCCAGAGACCGCGCCGCCGTGCCGACAGCAAACGCTCGGCGATGACCTTCGCCGCCGCCGGATTCTCGCGCAGGATGAACGCCCGGACAATGGGGTCGCCGAGATAGGCGTCGTGCACGGCCTCGATCAGCGCGCCCGGTATGGCATAGGTGGTCTCGGCAAAGCCGACGAGACGGTCGACCGTCTCGGCGAATTCCGAGGCACCGCGCGGCCCGTGCCGCATCTGGCCGGCAATGAAGCGCGGGTTGACCGCGCGCGCCCGCACGACCCGTGACACGGCTTCTCCAACCGAGCGCGGCTTCGGCTTTTGCGGATCGGTGGTGTCGAGCACGATGACATCGGCGTTCTTGCCGAGTGCGGCTAGCGCCGCCGAAAAACCGCCGATGAAGGCGACGTCGGCGGAGCCTTCGAGGATGTCGCGGCCGGGGTCGTCTCCGGTATGGACGAGAAGGTCCGCCTCGGCGATACGATCCTCGAAGGCGCCGGGCGCCGAAATCCC
This sequence comes from Mesorhizobium mediterraneum, assembly GCF_002284565.1. Lineage (GTDB taxonomy): Bacteria > Pseudomonadota > Alphaproteobacteria > Rhizobiales > Rhizobiaceae > Mesorhizobium > Mesorhizobium mediterraneum. The sequence continues at coordinate 141,769 of NZ_NPKI01000009.1, forward strand.
TTCGCCCTCTGCGCCGCCATAGGCATGCGAGGTGGCGTCGAGGTAGGCGCGGCCGATTTCTTCGCGCGCGGCCCAGTCGCCGCTCGACAGCAAATCCTCGACGCCGGCGCCGTAGGTGCCGGGCGAGGTGCCGAAAATGCGTGGGCTGATCTTCCCGTCTGCGCGGGTCCTTGCGGCGAGCGGGTTCTCCGACGCGTCCTCGTCGCGGGTAGCGACGGCGTTGGCGGCAGCGTCGATCAACGCGATCTGGGTCGGGAACATGTCGCGGAACAGGCCCGATATGCGCCAGGTGACGTCGACGCGTGGCCGGCCAAGCGTGGCCGGCGGCAGCACCTCGATGCCGGTGACGCGACCGGTGGCGGAATCCCATTGCGGCCGGCAGCCCATCAGCGCCAGGCCTTGCGCGATCTCCTCGCCGCCGGTGCGCAGCGAGGCCGAGCCCCAGAGATCGATGACCAGCGAGCGCGGCCAGTCGCCATGCGATTGCATGTAGCTGCGCAGGACCTCGTCGGAGGCCGCCCTGCCGAGATCGAAGGATGTCGGCGTCGGCATGGTGCGTGGATCGGCGGTGAACAGATTACGGCCGGTCGGCAGCACATCGCGCCGGCCACGCGCGGGTGCACCGGCCGGACCGGCCGCGACATGGCGGCCATCGAGGGCCGCGAGGAGTGCGGCCTTCTCGGCCGCCGCACTCTGTTCACGCTGCGGATCGGCCTCGTCCTCGGCTGAGCGGCCAAAGATGTGAAGGCCGTCCTTGATGGCGAAATCCTTGAGGTCGCAGAGCCAAGCGTCGATGCGGCGCAGCGCTTCGTCGGGCGCGTCGGTTTTGGCAACGCCGGCCTCGGAAGCAAGGCCGGTCTTTTGCGCGGTTTCGACGATCAACTTCGCCAGGCGATCGCGGCGGCGGCGGTCGAGCCCGTCGGCCTGGGCATATTCGTCGACCAGCCGCTCAAGCTGGTGTTGGCTCTCATCGAGCCCGGCGCCGGTCAGCGGCGGCGGCAAATGGCCGAGGGTGACGGCGGCAATGCGCCGCTTGGCCTGTGCTGCCTCTCCCGGGTTGGAAACGATGAAGGGATAGATAACGGGCAGGGGACCGGTGACGATCTCAGGAAAACAGGTTTCGCTGAGCGCAACGGTCTTGCCGGGCAGCCATTCCAGCGTGCCATGGGCGCCGACATGGACGAGGGCATGGATACCGAGCGATTTGCGCAGCCAGAGACCGAAGGCGATCAGCGCATGGCGCGGCGGCAATGTCGGGTCGTGATAGTCGGCGCGGCGATCGGCAGAACGCCCGCGATCGGGGGCGAGGGCTACAGTGATGTTGCCGAAGGTGGCGGCGCGGAAGGGGAATTTGGCGACGGTCAGTTGTGGACGTTGGCGATCCTTCACGCCCCCCTCTGTCCTGCCGGACATCTCCCCCACTTGGGGGGAGATCGGCAGCTTTGCTGTCCCGCCTCTTTCTGAAATGTTGGTCGTGGGTGAGACTGTCGGAGAAGGGGCAATTTCCCCCCAAGTGGGGGAGATGTCCGGCAGGACAGAGGGGGGCAACGTAGAGGGTCGACGTTGAGATTCGGCCGGTACCGGATCGGTTGCCGGTTGACCCCAAGCCGCCTCTACAGCCTTTCGCGCTTCTGCAGGCAATTCCGTGGAGAAGGCCAGATAGTCCTCCAGCCCCAACCCTTCGCCACCGCGCTCCAACTCATCCAGCAACTCACGCGGGGTTTGCGGAATCCCTTCAACGGCATAGCCCTGTTCGCTCAGGTCATGCAGCATCGCCAGCACGCTGGACGGCACGTCGAGGCCGACGGCGTAGCCGGTGCGGCCGGGGGCGCTCGGATAGTCGGGAATCAGGATGGCGAGCTTGCGCTGTCCGCGCGGCGTCTGCTGCAGGCGGATGAAGGCTTCGACACGGTTCGCCACCTGCGCCACGCGGTCCGGCTCCGGCCGGTTGGCGAAGGCGCGAAAAGCCAGTGCCGGGTCGGTTTCGCTTTCGCCCTTGAAGGAAATGGCGCCGGCGAGGATGCGGCCGTCGAGCTCGGGCAGCACGACATGCATGGCTAGGTCGGCGGGGGCGAGGCCGCGCTGGTTGTTTTGCCAGATGTCACGGCGTGTCGTTGCGACGATGACCTGGAACACCGGCACGCCAGCGCGGTCGAACAGGGTCTCGACGCTGGGCTCGGCACCGGAGGCGAAGGCCGTGGTGGTGATGATGGCGGCAGGCTTCAGCGTCGACAGCGTGGTTTCGACAAAGGCGAGCGATGCCGGGTCCTTGAGGCTCGAGACGAAGATGGGGACGGGGGCCATGCTGCGCTGCCGCAGGGCTTCAAAAAGGGCGTCGATCGGCGCCACATCGGCGGCGAGCAGCATCGAACGGTAGAACAGGATGGGGATGATGGGCGCGCCGTCTCCCTCCCCCTCGAGGGGAGGGTGGCCCGCAGGGCCGGGTGGGGTCGTTGCGGCAGTGCTCGACGTTTTTTTCTGTTGGCGCGCGTCAGAGGCGACCCCACCCCCGGCCTGCGGCCGGACCCTCCCCTCGAGGGGGAGGGGGACATCGCGCTCGACGACCCCCAGTCCCGGTTGATAGTAGCCGGCTTTTGGCACGCTGACAGGTTCAGCGACCGCCACACCTGATCCGGCGAGACTTGCCAGCCGATGCACCAGCGCCGTCATATTTGCGGGGCCGCCTTCGCGGAAATAGTCGAGCAGGCCGTCGAGTTCTTCGCGCGGCAGCGTCGAGCATTCGATCAGCCGCAGATCCTCGTCGCGGCATTCGCCGGGCAGCAGCGCCAGTTTTATGCCACGCGCGCGGGCGGTCGAGGCGAGCTGGTCGCAGCCGTAGCGCCACCAGTCGTAACCGCCGAGGATACGAACCAAAATAACCTTCGCGTGGCGGGCGACGCTGTCGATCCAGAGATCGACGGACATCGGATGGCGCAGATCGCGTAGAGCCGCCAGCCGCATCGACGGCAGGCGATCCGCGTCCGCCTTCCACGCCGCCGCCAAGCCGGCCAGATCGCTGTCGGTGAAGGACAGCGCCACGATATCCGCAGGCGTCTGCCTGAGATCGACAGGCTCGGCGAGATCGTCGAGCGAGGCGGATGTTGTGGTGAGGATGTGCATCGCGGCTCGTGCCTGAGGTCAGCCGGCGAGGATACGCTCGATTGCCGGGCGGTTCAGCCCTTTCAGGCCGATGACGACGAGGCGCGAGCGGCGGTCGTCGTCGGCGGTCCAGGCGCGGTCGTAATAGTGATTGACGCGCGGACCGACGGCCTGCAGCAACAGCCGCATCGGCTTGCCGCCAACCTCGACAAACCCTTTCACGCGCAGCACGTTTTCTTCCTCCGCCGCGGTGGCGACGCGCAAAGCCAGCTCATCGGGATTGGCGATCGACGGAATGTCGATGACGAACGAGTCGAAATCGTCGTGCTCGTGGTCAAGCTCGTCGTCGTGGTGGGTCTTGCGGTTCTCGATGTCGTCCTCGACGGCAAGGCCGAGGCCGAGCAGCACAGACGGATCGACCTTGCCCTGCGAGGTCGGCACGATCTTGACGGCGCGCGCGGTGTGCTCGCCGATGATGGCATTGGCGCGGGCCGAGCCGGCGGCGTCCATCAGGTCGCTCTTCGACAATATGATCAGGTCGGCGCAAGCCAGCTGGTCCTCGAACACCTCCTCGACCGGATCGTCGTGGTCGAGCGTCTCGTCCTGCGCGCGCTGCGCCTGCAGGGCGTCCATGTCGTTGGCAACGCGGCCATCAGCCAGCGCCGGTCCGTCGACGACGGCGATGACGCCGTCGACCGTCACCCGGCTCTTGACCGTCGGCCACTGGAAGGCCTGGACCAGCGGCTTGGGCAGAGCGAGGCCGGAGGTTTCGATCAGGATATGGTCGACCCTCGGCGTCAGCGACAGGATCTGATCGAGCGCCGGGACGAAATCATCGGCGACGGTGCAGCAGATGCAGCCATTGGCCAGCTCGACGATGTTTTCCTCGGGGCAGGTGTCGATGCCGCAGCCTTTGAGGATCTCGCCGTCGATGCCGATGTCGCCGAACTCGTTGACTATGATGGCCAGCCGCTTGCCCCCGGCGTTTTCGAGCAGATGGCGGATCAGCGTCGTCTTGCCGGCGCCGAGGAAGCCGGTGACGACGGTGCAGGGCACGCGGGAGACGGAAGCGGTCATATCTGGTCCTTCAAAAGGTCGAGGGGAGGGACGCGGGCGACGAGGCCGCGCTTCAGGCAATCGGGGCGGCCGCGCCATGGAATGAGGCCGTCGGTCGAGGTGGCGAAGAGCTTTGCGCCAGCGACGAGATCGGCGCCGCTTGTCGCGGTCAGGTCGCCGAAGACATAGCTCCAGCAGCCGTCGCGCAGGATCGCGGCGCTCAGCCGGCGCTTGCAGTTGCCGAGGCATTCGACGGTGCGGATGCGGATATTTTCGCCTGAAGCGGCGCGGCGCGTGTCTTCAGCAAGCAGTTCGCCGGCGCGGGGATGGCCATCGGAGCCGGTCTCATTGCGGCAGGAGGCGCAGATGATCACGGTAACGCCGGCCAAGGCATCACAATCGCCGGACAATACGCCCGCTGTCTCAGCCGAAAAACTGCTGTCGCGTTCCAAATCAGGCTCCTTGCCCGGAAAACCCGCCAGGCGATCGGATTCTTATGTCCTAGACGGCAGGTCTCCTGGCTCGCGGGTCATCGCCTTGGTGCCGCCTTCCCGGGACCGTCCCAGTGGTTTTCGGCCTTGGCTCGTCGCTTACAGTTGCGGGGACAGCCGCGGATTTGAAATCGGAATTTCGCACCGCATTCCCTCTTGGCTCCTCCCTTTGCCGAGAGGAGACCGTCTGGACCGGATTTAGGCTTGTGGAGGCAGTCGTGTCAACGCACGTCTACGAGGCGGCAATGTCGGCAAGGGGTTGGCCCAGGTCACCCGCAGGCGTCACCTCGATGCGTTCCAGGCCGAGCCAGCCCTGCATCAGCTTCAACTCCTCGAACAATTCATCGGCAGTTTGCGTCGGCGCGCCGGGCTCGGCATAGGCGGCATGGACGCGCAGCACGCCGGCGGGGCGGTCGGCCTTGAGGTCGAGGCGCGCCACGATCCTTTCGCCGAGCAGGAACGGCAGCACATAATAGCCGTATTGGCGCTTTTCGGCAGGGGTGTAGATCTCGATGCGATAGCGGAAGTCGAACAGCCTTTCCGTACGCGACCGCTCGAAGACGACCGGATCGAACGGGGCGAGCAGTGCGCGTGCCTCGATCTTGCGCGGAAAACGGGCTTCCTTGTGAAGATAGGCTGGTTTGTCCCAGCCTTCGACGCGAACCGGCAAAAGATCACCTGCCTCGACCAACTCCTCGATGCGGCCTTTGATGTCGGCCGGAGAAAGTCGGAAATAGTCGCGCAGGTCGCCCGCTGTCGCGACGCCGTGGGCGCGGGCGGAGATGCGCAGCAATTCGCGATGCGCATCCTCAGGGGAGGGCACCGGCAAGCTGAGTATTGCCGGCGGCAGCACCCGTTCCGGCAGATCATAAAGCCGCTCGAAGCCACGACGTGATGCCGTGGTGATGCGGCCGGCCCAGAACAGCCATTCAAAAGCGTGCTTGGCGTCGCTCCAGCCCCACCAGCCGCCGTTTCCCTTTTGGCCTTCGAGAGCCGATGCGGCGATCGGGCCGCGCGATACGACCTCGCGGTAAATGTCTTCAATGTAAGTGGTGCGTTCGCGCCCCCACTTGGCCAGCCCTTTATACATTTCCTCGCCGCGCTCGGCCCGTTCCATGCGCCAGCGCATCAGCGGATAGGTTTCGACCGGTAGAAAAGAGGCTTCATGCGCCCAGTATTCGAAGACCGTGCGCTTGCGCGTCACGGCGGCGTTGTCGAGCAGCGCAAGCGGGTAGGGGCCAAGCCGCGAATAGAGCGGCATATAGTGGGCACGCACCACTGCGCTGACGGAATCGATCTGCAGCAGGCCGGTGCGGGCAAGGACGCGGGCCAGATGGCGGCGATTGGGCGTGCCGTTCGGCCTGACATCGGTAAAGCCCTGTGCGGCAAGCGCGATGCGCCGGGCCATGGCGAGCGAGATTTTTTCCTTCATGCAGACGGCACTCTGTTGGCGTTCGACCAAAGGTTGGGGCGATGATTCCGCGCCATGCTAGCAGGGTTTTGGCGGCATCTATGTCAGGAGAGAAAAGTGGAGTAAAAAGTGAAGGAAATCAAACAGGAGCAGATCGGACCAGTTTATCCGGATATGCCGTCCAGCACCGTGTTTTGAACAAGGTTTGACTTGCTTCGCCGAAAGGCCTGCGCTAACCCTCGCCGCGTTGCAGCATAGAGCCCCCTAAAACGGTTCAGTGGTTAAACTGTCACGCTTCCGCAAGTGGGTCCGGTGCTGTAATCAGAGTGGATTGGCCGCCAACGGAAAGCCGCAGCATGAACGCGTTGTTGAGTTCGTACCTGCCCATCGTCCTGTTCATCGGCGTGGCGCTGGTCGTCGGCGTGGCGCTGCTTGCCGCACCCTTCCTGGTGGCCTACCGCAACCCCGATCCGGAAAAGCTTTCCGCCTACGAATGCGGTTTCAACTCGTTCGACGACGCCCGCATGAAGTTCGACATCCGCTTCTATCTGGTGTCGATCCTGTTCATCATCTTCGATCTGGAAGTGGCCTTCCTGTTTCCGTGGGCCGTGTCTTTCAGCCAGATCGGCATGCTCGGTTTCTGGTCGATGATGGTGTTTCTGGCGGTGCTGACCATCGGCTTTGCCTATGAATGGAAGAAAGGAGCGCTGGAATGGGATTGAGCGACAATTCCGGCACGCTCGTCGCGCCGAAGCCAAAAGGCATTCTCGACCCCAGCACCGGAAAGCCGGTGGGGGCGAGTGATCCTTTCTTCCTCGAGATCAACAACGAGCTGGCCGACAAGGGTTTTCTCGTCACCTCGACCGAGGCGCTGATCACTTGGGCGCGCAGCGGCTCGCTGATGTTCATGACTTTCGGTCTTGCCTGCTGCGCGGTCGAGATGATCCACACCTCGATGCCGCGCTATGACTCGGAGAGGTTCGGTGTTGCTCCTCGCGCGTCTCCGCGCCAGTCCGACATCATGATCGTCGCCGGCACGCTGACCAACAAGATGGCGCCGGCGCTGCGCAAGGTCTACGACCAGATGCCGGAGCCGCGCTACGTCATCTCGATGGGCTCCTGCGCCAATGGCGGCGGCTATTACCACTATTCCTATTCGGTTGTGCGCGGCTGCGACCGCGTCGTGCCGGTCGACATCTACGTGCCCGGCTGTCCGCCGAGCGCGGAAGCGCTGCTCTACGGCATCCTTCTGCTGCAAAAGAAGATCCGTCGCACCGGCACGATCGAGCGGTGAGCGGGATGATGAGCCTGTCGTTGAACGAACTCTCGACCTATCTCGGCGAGAAGCTGAGCGGCCGGATCGGCAATGCGGTGTTTGCCTATGGCGAACTCACCATCTCTGTCGAGCCGCATGATCTGATCGAGGTGGTGACCTTCCTGCGCGACGATAAAAACTGCCAGTTCATCTCGATCATCGACGTGTGCGGCGCCGATTATCCGTCGCGGGCCAAGCGCTTCGACGTCGTCTACCACTTGCTGTCGCCGAAGCAGAATATTCGCATCCGCATCAAGGTCCAGGCCGACGAGGAAACCGTGGTGCCGTCGATCACCGGCGTTTATCCCGGCGCCGACTGGTTCGAGCGCGAAACCTACGATCTCTATGGCGTGCTGTTTTCGGGCCATCCCGATCTCAGGCGGATTCTGACCGATTACGGCTTCGAGGGTCATCCGCTGCGCAAGGATTTCCCGCTGACCGGCTTCGTCGAGGTGCGTTATGACGACGAAGCCAAGCGGGTCATCTACGAGCCAGTCGAGCTCAAGCAGGAATTCCGTAATTTCGATTTTCTGTCTCCATGGGAAGGTACGGATTACGTGCTTCCGGGAGATGAGAAGGCAAAGCAGTAAATGGCTGAAACCTCCGTTCGCAACTTCAACATCAATTTCGGCCCGCAACATCCTGCGGCGCATGGCGTTTTGCGCCTCGTGCTGGAGCTCGATGGCGAAGTCGTCGATCGCGTCGATCCGCATATCGGGTTGTTGCATCGCGGCACTGAAAAGCTGATCGAAGCCAAAACCTACCTGCAGGCCGTGCCTTATCTCGACCGGCTCGACTATTGCGCGCCGATGAACCAGGAGCATGCCTTCGCGCTTGCCGCCGAGCGTCTGCTTGGCATCGAGGTGCCGAAGCGCGGCCAGCTGATCCGCGTGCTCTATTGCGAGATCGGCCGCATCATGTCGCACATTCTCAATGTGACGACGCAGGCGATGGATGTCGGTGCGCTGACGCCGCCCCTGTGGGGCTTCGTCGAGCGCGAAAAGCTGATGGTGTTCTATGAGCGGGCCAGCGGCTCGCGCATGCATGCGGCCTATTTCCGGCCCGGCGGCGTCCACCAGGACCTGCCGCAGAAGCTGGTCGAAGATATCGGCAAGTGGATCGATCCGTTCCTGAAATCGCTCGACGATCTCGACGCACTGCTGACCGGCAACCGCATCTTCAAGCAGCGCAATGTCGACATCGGCACCGTTTCGCTGGCCGATGCCTGGGCCTGGGGCTTTTCCGGCGTCATGGTGCGCGGATCCGGCGTCGCCTGGGATCTGCGCAAGTCGCAGCCCTATGAATGCTATGCCGAGATGGATTTTGACATTCCGATCGGCAAGAACGGCGACTGCTACGATCGTTACCTCGTGCGCATGGAAGAGATGCGCCAGTCGGCGAAAATCATGCGCCAGTGCGTCGACTTGCTGCTCGGCAAGGAAGGCACAGGGCCGGTGTCGAACCTCGACGGCAAGGTGGTGCCGCCGAAGCGTGCGGCGATGAAGCGCTCGATGGAAGCGCTGATCCATCACTTCAAGCTCTACACCGAAGGCTACCGGGTGCCGGCGGGCGAGGTCTATGCGGCGGTCGAAGCGCCGAAGGGCGAGTTCGGCGTCTATCTCGTCTCGGACGGCACCAACAAGCCCTATCGCTGCAAGCTGCGCGCGCCCGGCTTCGCGCATCTGCAAGCCATGGACTTTTTGTGCCGTGGCCACATGCTGGCCGACGTCACCGCCGTCCTCGGCTCCCTCGACATCGTGTTTGGTGAGGTCGATCGATAAATGTCAGTCCGCCGTCTCGCAGAAGCCAGCCTCCAGCCAGCCTCCTTTGCCTTCAACCGGGCGAATGCGGCAGCGGCGAAGCAATGGATCAAGAAGTATCCGAAGGGCCGCGAGCAGTCGGCGATCATCCCCTTGCTGATGCTGGCGCAGGAGCAGGAAGGCTGGGTGACCAAGGCGGCGATCGAGACGATCTCCGATATGCTCGATATGCCCTATATCCGTGGGCTCGAAGTCGCGACTTTCTACACGCAGTATCAGCTCAATCCGGTCGGCACCCGCGCGCATATCCAGGTCTGCGGCACCACGCCCTGCATGCTGCGCGGCTCGGAAGCGCTGATGGATGTGTGCCGCTCGAAGATCCATCACGATCAGTTCCACACCAACGACAAGGGCACGCTGTCGTGGGAAGAGGTCGAATGCCTCGGCGCCTGCGTCAACGCGCCGATGGTGATGATTTTCAAGGACACGTTCGAGGACCTGACGCCGGAGCGGCTTGCCGAGATCATCGATCTCTACGATGCCGGCAAGGGCGCCTCAGTGACGCCGGGGCCGCAGAACGGCCGCATCACCTCAGAGCCGATCAGCGGTCTGACGACGCTGAAGAACGAAAAGGCAATCCTGAAGACGACACGCGACAGGGAAGCCAAGGCGGCGGCCAAGGCCGCGCAAGGTGCAGCGTCGACTGCCGCCGCGGTGCCGGCTCCGGTCGCGCAGGCACTGGCTGCCCCCGTTGCGCCATCGAAAGCCAGCAAGCCGAAGACCGATGCGCCTGAAACCAGCCCGGCGCTGAGATCGCCTTCGCCGACAAAGGTCGCACCAGAGACGGAAAAGGCGGCGAGCGTCGCCGCACCGCGGCATTCGGCGGCCAACGCCAACAAGGCCGCGCCGGAGGTCGAAAAGGTTTCGAAACAGCGTAGCGGTCCCATAATCAAGGCTGAGCCAGCGGCCGCTTTCAAGGCGCCCGACGCTAAGGGCGCACAGCTCGGCGCAGCCGCCAAGCGTGCCAAGCCTTCGCTCGAGGACAAGAACCGTCCGGCCGGCATCGCAAAGCCGGCACTGGTCGACGACCTCAAGCTGATCTCGGGGGTCGGCCCGAAGATCGAGGGCATCCTGCATTCGCTTGGCATCTTCACTTATGCGCAAGTCGCATCCTGGAAGAAGGCCGAGCGCGAATGGGTCGACGGCTATCTCAGCTTCCACGGCCGCATTCAGCGCGAAGACTGGGTCAAGCAGGCCAAGGCGCTCGCCAAGGGCGGGGTCGCCGAATATATCCGCGTCTTCGGCAAGAAGCCGGTCTGAGGAACGAACAATGCTTCAGGACAGAGACCGCATCTTCAACAACATCTACGGCCGCTTCGACAAGTCGCTGGCCGGCGCAATGGCGCGCGGCGCCTGGGACAACACGCCAGGCATCATCGCCAAGGGGCGCGACTGGATCGTCAACGAGATGAAGGCATCAGGCTTGCGCGGTCGCGGCGGCGCCGGCTTCCCGACCGGGCTGAAATGGTCGTTCATGCCCAAGCAGAGCGACGGCCGGCCGAGCTATCTTGTCGTCAACGCCGACGAATCCGAGCCCGGCACCTGCAAGGACCGCGATATATTGCGCCATGACCCGCACACGCTGGTCGAGGGCTGCCTGATTGCCGGCTTCGCCATGGGCGCGATCGCCGCCTACATCTATGTGCGCGGCGAGTTCATCCGCGAGCGCGAGGCGCTGCAGCGCGCCATCGACGAGGCCTATGAGGCCAAGCTGATCGGCAAGAACAACACGTCCGGCTACGACTTCGACATCTACATGCACCATGGCGCCGGCGCCTATATCTGCGGCGAGGAAACGGCGCTGCTCGAAAGCCTCGAAGGCAAGAAGGGCCAGCCGCGGCTGAAGCCGCCATTCCCGGCCAATGTCGGCCTCTATGGCTGCCCGACGACGGTCAACAATGTCGAGTCCATCGCGGTGGCGCCGACCATCCTGCGCCGCGGTGCGGCCTGGTTCTCGTCCTTCGGGCGGCCCAACAATGTCGGCACAAAGCTGTTCTGCATCTCCGGCCACGTCAACAATCCGTGCACCGTCGAAGAGGCGATGTCGATCCCGTTCCGCGAGCTGATCGAGACGCATTGCGGCGGCATTCGCGGCGGCTGGGACAATCTGCTGGCGGTCATTCCGGGCGGCGCTTCGGTGCCGCTGGTGCCGGCGGAGCAGATCATCGACGCGCCGATGGATTTCGATGCGCTGCGCGACCTGAAATCGGGCCTTGGCACGGCGGCTGTCATCGTCATGGACAAATCGACCGATATCGTGAAGGCGATCGCGCGGCTTTCCTACTTCTACAAGCACGAGAGCTGCGGCCAGTGCACGCCGTGCCGCGAAGGCACCGGCTGGATGTGGCGGGTGATGGAGCGGCTGGTGCGCGGCGAGGCGCAGAAGCGTGAGATCGACATGCTGCTCGACGTGACCAAGCAGGTCGAGGGCCATACGATCTGCGCGCTGGGCGATGCGGCGGCGTGGCCGATCCAGGGCCTGATGCGGCATTTCCGCGGCGAGGTGGAGCGGCGTATCAACGAGTTTTCGCGCAATGCGCACCGGGCAGAGCCGGTGATGGTGGCTGCGGAATAGAGAAGTTCGAAATACGGGCAAGCGCCCGATTTGAAATACGGGCGAATGCCCGATTTGAAATACGGGCAAACGCCCGATTTGAGGAAACAGGCTCGGGGCAAACGGAAGAAACGACTAGGAGATCACCAATGTCGCTGCATTCGAGACCCGATCATTTGATGCCAGATTTGGACCCGTTCGAGAAGATGAACCAGGACCTGACCAGGATGATGCCGAAGGAGATGGCGAGCGCCGTCAATCTCCTGGCGCACCCTGTCGCGGGTGCGGCAGCGATGTCGGCGCTCGGCTTCGGCCTTGCCAATCATGCCTTTGGGGTGTGGATGGGCGCGCTCTCGGGTGCCGCCGAGGCCTCGCAGCGCCTCTTCCAACCGATCGTCGACGATTTCGAGGCCAGGGTCGAACGCTTTTCAGAGACAGGGACGAACTCTTCGACCAAGGCGCGCGCGGCGACGAAAACCTTGATCGCCGAGGCGCAGTCCTTCGCCAGGGACGTAACCGATATAGCGGCAACTGCCACAGGCGATGCGCCGAACGTGGCGGATGCGAGCACCGTTGCGGGTGCCGCGCCAACCGGGTTGATGCCGGAGGATTTCAAGCAGCCCAAGGCCATGGATCGTCCGGCAAATCCGGCCGATCTCAAGGCGATATCGGGCATCGGGCCGAAGCTGGAGAAGGTGCTGAACGGCTTGGGCATCTGGACATATGGCCAGATCGCGGCATGGACGCCGGAAGAGATCGCCTGGGTCGACGATTATCTGTCGTTCAACGGCCGCATCGATCGCGACGACTGGCTTGGCCAGGCGGCGGCGCTGGCCGAGGCCAAACATTGAATTCAATACCGCGCGCGGTTTCGGCTGCGCCCGGAAAGAAAGATTGCGGAACGTCCGCAGGGGTTTGAGACGACATGGCAAAGCTCAAGGTCGACGGGAAAGAGATTACTGTACCCGACCACTACACGCTGCTGCAGGCGGCCGAGGACGCCGGCGCGGAAGTGCCGCGCTTCTGCTTCCATGAGCGGCTGTCGATCGCCGGCAATTGCCGCATGTGCCTGATCGAGGTGAAGGGCGGGCCGCCCAAGCCGCAGGCATCCTGTGCCATGGGCGTGCGCGACCTGCGCCCCGGCCCGAATGGCGAAACGCCGGAAATCTTCACCAACACGCCGATGGTCAAGAAGGCCAGGGAAGGCGTGATGGAATTCCTGCTGATCAACCATCCGCTGGATTGCCCGATCTGCGACCAGGGCGGCGAGTGCGACCTGCAAGACCAGGCGATGGCGTTCGGCGTCGATTCCTCGCGCTATCACGAGAACAAGCGGGCGGTCGAAGACAAATATATCGGGCCGCTGGTCAAGACGATCATGAACCGCTGCATCCATTGCACGCGCTGCGTCCGCTTCACCACGGAGATAGCCGGCATTTCCGAGCTCGGCCTGATCGGCCGCGGCGAGGACGCCGAGATCACCACCTATCTCGAAAGCGCGATGACCTCGGAACTGCAGGGCAACGTCATCGACCTTTGCCCGGTCGGTGCGCTGACCTCCAAACCCTACGCCTTCCAGGCGCGGCCATGGGAGCTGACCAAGACCGAATCCATCGATGTAATGGATGCCGTCGGCTCGGCGATCCGCGTCGATTCCAGAGGCCGCGAGGTGATGCGCATCCTGCCGCGCACCAACGAGGCGGTGAACGAGGAGTGGATTTCCGACAAGACCCGTTTCATCTGGGACGGCTTGCGCACGCAGCGCCTCGACCGGCCATACGCACGCAAGGACGGCAAGCTGGCCCCGGCGAGCTGGGCCGAGGCTTTTTCCGCAATCAAGGAAGCGGTGTCGAACGCTGCACCCGACAAGATCGGCGCCATTGCTGGCGATCTCGCCGCCGTCGAGGAGATCTATGCGCTGAAGCTGCTGATGGCCTCGCTCGGCTCGAAGAACACCGACTGCCGCCAGGATGGCGCGGCGCTCGATCCGTCGCTCGGCCGGGCAAGCTATATCTTCAACCCGACCATCGAGGGCATCGAGCAGGCCGACGCGGTGCTGATCATCGGCGCCAATCCGCGCTTCGAGGCGTCCTTGCTCAACGCCCGCATCCGCAAGCGCTGGCGGGTTGGCAACCTACCGGTCGGCGTCATCGGCGATGTCGGCGACACGCGCTACGACTACGAGCAGCGCGGCGCCGGACCGGAATCGCTGAAGGATCTGGCCGACGGCAATGGCAAGTTCTTCCAGGTGCTGAAGAAAGCGACGCACCCGCTGATCATAGTCGGCCAAGGCGCGCTGGCGCGCTCGGATGGCGCGGCCGTGCTCGGCCAGGCGGCCAAGCTTGCCATCGCCGTCAATGCCTCGAGAGCCGACTGGAACGGCTTTGCGGTGCTGCACACTGCCGCGGGCCGGGTCGGCGGTCTCGATGTCGGCTTCGTGCCGGGCGAGGGCGGCAAGAACGTCGCCGGCATGCTGGGCGACACGGACGTGCTGTTCCTGCTCGGCGCCGACGAGATCGACATGGCCAAGACCGGCGGCGCCTTCGTCGTCTATATCGGCACGCATGGCGACCAGGGCGCGCACCGCGCCGACGTCATCCTGCCGGGCGCCGCCTATACCGAAAAGTCGGGCACCTACGTCAACACCGAGGGCCGCGTGCAGCAGACCAACCGTGCCGGCTTCGCGCCAGGCGATGCGCGCGAGGACTGGGCGATCCTGCGGGCGCTGTCGGATGTGCTGGGCAAGAAGCTGCCGTTCGATTCGCTGCCGCAGCTTCGCGCAAAACTCTATTCTGAATACCCGCATCTGGCCCGCATCGATCAAGTCGCGGCCGGCAACGCCGATGATATCGCCGGGGTGGCGAAGCTTGGCGGGCGGCTGAGCAAGGGTACCTTCACCTCGCCGGTCAAGGATTTCTACCTGACCAACCCGATCGCGCGGGCTTCCGCCGTGATGGCGGAATGCTCGGCGCTGGCGAAAAACGGCTTCAGGCAGGCGGCGGAATAAGCATGGACACCTTCTTCTCCTTTTACGTGCTGCCGGCGCTGATCATCCTGTTGAAGTCGGTCGTGCTGATCGTCGTGCTGTTGATCTTCGTCGCCTACATCCTGTACGCGGACCGCAAAATCTGGGCGGCGGTGCAGTTGCGCCGTGGCCCGAACGTCGTCGGCCCATGGGGCACGCTGCAGGCTTTCGCCGACCTTCTGAAGTTCGTGTTCAAGGAGCCGGTGATTCCGTCCGGCGCCAACAAGGGCGTTTTTCTCCTGGCGCCGCTGGTGTCGGCTGTGCTGGCGATCTCGGCCTGGGCGGTCATCCCGGTCAACGAGGGCTGGGCGATCGCCAACGTCAATGTCGGCATCCTCTATGTCTTCGCCATCTCCTCGCTCGAGGTCTATGGCGTGATCATGGGCGGCTGGGCGTCCAACTCGAAATATCCGTTCCTCGGCGCGCTGCGCTCGGCGGCACAGATGGTGTCCTACGAAGTCTCGATCGGCTTTGTCATCGTCACCGTGCTGCTTTGCGTCGGCTCGCTCAACCTGTCCGATATCGTGCTGTCGCAGCAGGATGGGCTGGGGACGCGGGTTGGCCTGCCCAACACCTTCCTTGACTGGCATTGGCTGTCGCTGTTCCCGATGTTCGTCATCTTCTTCATCTCGGCGCTGGCCGAGACGAACCGCCCGCCCTTCGACCTTGTGGAAGCCGAATCGGAACTCGTCGCCGGCCATATGGTCGAATATTCGTCGACGCCGTTCCTGCTGTTCTTCCTCGGCGAATATGTCGCCATCGTGCTGATGTGCGCGCTGGCCACCATCCTGTTCCTCGGCGGCTGGCTGCCGCCCTTCGACTTCGCTCCCTTCACCTGGGTGCCGGGTCTGATCTGGTTCGTGCTCAAGGTCTGCCTGGTGTTCTTCATGATCTCGATGGTCAAGGCCTTCGTGCCGCGCTACCGCTACGACCAGCTGATGCGGCTCGGCTGGAAGGTCTTCCTGCCGATCTCGCTGGCGATGGTGGTGATTGTCGCCGCGTTTCTCAAGATCACGGGGTTTGCGTGATGTCCGCTCTAGCCCAAGCCGCCAAGTCGCTGCTCCTGCAGGATTTCGTCAGCGCCTTCTTCCTGTCGATGCGCCAGTTCTTCGCGCCGAAGGAAACGATCAACTATCCGCACGAGAAGGGGCCGGTGAGCCCGCGCTTCCGCGGCGAGCATGCGCTGCGCCGCTATCCGAACGGCGAGGAACGCTGCATCGCTTGCAAATTGTGCGAGGCGATCTGCCCGGCGCAGGCCATCACTATCGAGGCCGGCCCGCGCCGCAATGACGGCACGCGCCGCACCGTGCGCTACGACATCGATATGGTGAAGTGCATCTATTGCGGCTTCTGCCAGGAGGCCTGCCCGGTCGACGCCATTGTCGAGGGGCCGAATTTCGAATTCGCGACCGAGACGCGCGAGGAACTTTATTACGACAAGGATAAGCTGCTGGCCAATGGCGACCGCTGGGAGCGCGAACTGGCGCGCAACCTCTCGCTGGATGCGCCGTACCGCTGACATTTGACGCATGGACGGGGCGAGCGGCCTCGTTCAGAGGATGATCCCGAAAAGTTGCAGACTTTTCGGACAAGATCCTCCTCCGGAATTGAAAGTGTCGCATGTTTTCTTTCGATCCGGGTCTTTCAACCCGATCGAAACATGCGATAGGAACACGAAACTTGCGACCGGAGGCGGTGGCAAACATCGAACAGGACGAGCGTCCTGTTTGGACAGAAACCCGGGGGAACCCATGCTGAACGGACTAGAGGCGGCCTTTTTCTACCTCTTCGCCTTTGTCGCGGTGGCGTCGGCGTTCATGGTCATTTCGGCGCGCAATCCCGTGCATTCGGTGCTGTTCCTGATCCTGACCTTCTTCAACGCCGCCGGCCTGTTCATGCTGACCGGCGCCGAGTTCCTGGCGATGATCCTGCTCGTCGTCTATGTCGGCGCGGTCATGGTGCTGTTCCTGTTCGTCGTCATGATGCTCGACGTCGATTTCGCCGAAATGAAGGAAGGCGCCCTGCAATACGCGCCGATCGGCGCGCTGGTCGGGCTGATCCTGGCGGCGGAACTGATCGTCGTGCTCGGCGGCTATACGTTCGCGCCGCAACTGGCCGCGACGGTCTCAAAGCCCATTCCGGACCTTGCCGCGCGCTCGAACACGGCAGCGCTCGGCGACATCCTCTATACCGACTACCTCTATTACTTCCAAATTGCGGGCCTCATACTGCTGGTCGCCATGATCGGCGCCATCGTGCTGACGCTGCGCCATAAACCGGGCGTCAAGCGGCAGTCGATCGCTGCCCAGGTCGGCCGCACGCCGGCGACTGGAATGGAAATCCGCAAGGTCAAGACGGGCGAAGGAATCTGAGATGACCGTCGGCATCGCACACTTTCTGACCGTATCGGCAATCCTGTTCACGCTCGGCGTGTTCGGCATTTTCCTCAACCGCAGGAACATCATCGTCATCCTGATGTCGATCGAGTTGATCCTGCTCGCGGTCAACATCAATTTCGTCGCCTTCTCGGCAGCGCTCGGCGATCTCGTCGGACAGGTATTCGCGTTGTTCGTGCTGACGGTCGCAGCGGCTGAAGCCGCGATCGGCCTCGCCATTCTCGTCGTCTTCTTCCGCAACCGCGGTTCGATCGCGGTCGAAGACGTGAACATGATGAAGGGTTGACGGAAACCACCATGTATCAGGCCATCGTCTTCCTTCCGCTGCTCGGCTTCCTGATCGTCGGCCTGTTCGGCACGTCGCTCGGCGCCAAGGCGTCCGAATACATCACCTCCGGCTTCCTGGTGATATCAGCCGTGCTGTCGTGGGTCGCCTTCTTCTCGGTCGGCTTCGGCGAGGGCGAGGTATTCACCGTGCCGGTGATGCGCTGGATCCAGTCGGGCGGGTTAGAGGCCGCATGGGCGCTCAGGATCGACACGCTGACGGTGGTGATGCTGGTCGTGGTCAACACGGTGTCGGCGCTGGTCCACATCTACTCGATCGGCTACATGCATCACGACCCGAACCGGCCGCGCTTCTTCGCCTATCTGTCGCTGTTCACCTTCGCCATGCTGATGCTGGTAACGGCCGACAACCTCGTGCAGATGTTCTTTGGCTGGGAAGGCGTCGGCCTCGCTTCCTACCTGCTGATCGGCTTCTGGTACAAGAAGCCGTCGGCCAATGCCGCCGCGATCAAGGCCTTCGTCGTCAATCGCATCGGCGATTTCGGCTTTGCGCTCGGCATCTTCGGCGTGTTCGTGCTGTTCGGCTCGGTCAATCTCGGCACCATCTTCGCCAATGCGGCGACGTTCATTCCGGCCGAAGGCGCCCCGCAAGGTGCTGCCGTGCTGACCTTCCTCGGCTATGCGCTCGACAAGCAGGCTGCGATGACCGTCGTCTGCCTGCTTTTGTTCATGGGTGCCATGGGCAAGTCGGCACAGGTGCCGTTGCACACCTGGCTGCCGGACGCCATGGAGGGCCCGACGCCGGTCTCGGCACTAATCCATGCCGCCACCATGGTGACGGCCGGCGTGTTCATGCTGGCGCGGCTGTCGCCGCTGTTCGAACTGTCGCATTCGGCGCTGATCGTGGTCACCTTCATCGGCGCCTTCACCGCCTTCTTCGCGGCGACCGTCGGCCTCGTCCAGAACGACATCAAGCGCGTCATCGCCTATTCGACCTGCTCACAACTCGGCTACATGTTCGTGGCGCTCGGCGTCGGCGCCTATGGCGCGGCGATCTTCCATCTGTTCACGCATGCCTTCTTCAAGGCGCTGCTGTTCCTCGGCTCGGGCTCGGTGATTCACGCCGTCTCCGACGAGCAGGACATGCGCAGGATGGGCGGGCTCAGGACGCTCATTCCGAAGACCTACTGGATGATGGTGATCGGCACGCTGGCGCTGACCGGCGTCGGCATTCCGGTGACGGTCATCGGCACCGCGGGGTTCTTCTCCAAGGACGCGATCATCGAAAGCGCCTTTGCCGCGCACAATCCGGTCGCCGGCCTTGCCTTCGTGCTGCTGGTCGTCGCCGCCTGCTTCACCAGCTTCTACTCCTGGCGGCTGATCTTCATGACTTTCCACGGCCAGCCGCGGGCGAGCCATGAGGTGATGCACCATGTCCATGAATCGCCGCCGGTCATGCTGGTGCCGCTGTTCATCCTGGCAGCGGGCGCGCTGTTCGCCGGCGTGATCTTCCATGGCGCCTTCATCGGCGAGGGCTATGCCGAGTTCTGGAAGGCGTCGCTGTTCACACTGCCGGAAAACCACATCCTGCACGACATCCATGAAGTGCCGTTGTGGGTGAAGCTGGCGCCGTTCATCGCCATGCTGATCGGCTTTGCGATTGCCTGGCAATTCTACATCCGCGCGCCGGAAATGCCGAAGAATTTGGCGGCGCAGCATCGCGGGCTCTACGCCTTCCTGCTCAACAAGTGGTATTTCGACGAACTTTTCGATCTCCTGTTCGTGCGGCCGGCAAAACGCCTCGGCCACTTCCTGTGGAAGACCGGTGACGGCACCGTAATCGACGGGCTGGGTCCGGACGGTATTTCGGCGCGCGTCGTCGACGTCACCAACCGGGTCGTCAAGCTGCAGACCGGCTACCTCTATCATTACGCCTTCGCCATGCTGATCGGCGTTGCCGCACTCGTCACCTGGATGATGCTCTGATGACCGCCTGGCCGATCCTGTCGCTGGTCACCTTCCTGCCGCTGGTTGGTGTGCTGCTCATCCTGTTCGTCCGCGACGACAGCGAGAATGCGCGCCGCAACATCCGCGCCATCGCGCTGTTGACGACCACGTTCACCTTCGTGATTTCGCTGTTCATCTGGACCGGCTTCGACAATTCGGAGCCTGGCTTCCAGTTTGTCGAGAAGTTTGCCTGGCTGGATTCCGGCATCTCGTACCATATGGGCGTCGACGGCATTTCCATGCTGTTCGTCATCCTGACCACCTTCCTGATGTCGCTCTGCATCCTGGCTTCGTGGGAATCGATCGAGAAGCGCGTCAAGGCCTACATGATAGCCTTCCTGTTGCTGGAGACGCTGATGATCGGCGTGTTCTGCGCGCTCGACATCGTTTTGTTCTACGTCTTCTTCGAAGCCGGCCTGATCCCGATGTTCATCATCATCGGCGTGTGGGGCGGCAAGCGGCGCGTCTATGCCTCGTTCAAATTCTTCCTCTACACGCTGGCCGGCTCGGTGCTGATGCTGCTCGCCATCATGGCGATGTTCTTCCAGTCCGGCACCACCGACATTCCGACGCTGCTGACGCACAACTTCCCGGCGACCATGCAGACATGGCTATGGCTTGCCTTCTTCGCATCCTTCGCCGTGAAGATGCCGATGTGGCCGGTGCACACCTGGTTGCCGGACGCCCATGTCGAGGCGCCGACGGCCGGTTCGGTGATCCTGGCCGCCATCCTGCTCAAGATGGGCGGATACGGCTTCCTGCGCTTCTCGCTGCCGATGTTTCCGATCGCCTCGGAGATGTTCGCGCCACTGGTCTTCGCGCTGTCCGTCGTCGCCATCATCTACACCTCGCTGGTGGCGCTGATGCAGGAGGACATGAAGAAGCTGATCGCCTATTCGTCGGTTGCCCATATGGGCTTCGTCACCATGGGCATCTTCGCGATGAACCAGGAAGGCGTCCAGGGGGCGATCTTCCAGATGCTGTCGCACGGCCTGGTCTCCGGCGCGCTGTTCCTCTGCGTCGGCGTCATCTACGACCGCATGCACACGCGCGACATCGACGCCTATGGCGGGCTGGTCAACAACATGCCGAAATACGCCACCGTGTTCATGATCTTCACTATGGCCAATGTCGGCCTGCCCGGCACCAGCGGCTTCGTTGGCGAGTTCCTGACCATGCTCGGCGTGTTCCGGGTCAACACCTGGGTGGCGTTCTTCGCCGCCACCGGCGTCGTCCTGTCGGCGGCCTATGCGCTCTGGCTCTATCGCCGGGTGATCTTCGGCGCGCTGACCAAGGACAGCTTGAAAAACCTGCTTGACCTGTCGGCGCGCGAGAAGGTGATCATCTATCCGCTGGTCGTGCTGGTCATCTTCTTCGGCGTCTACCCGGCGCCGGTCTTCGACGCGACGGCCGAATCGGTCAAGGCGCTCGTCACCAATGTCACCGCATCCATCAACACCGCGCAGACCGCGGCGGCGAACTGACTGAGAGGTTTGCGAACCATGACGCCGGACCTTCTCTCCAGCCTGTCGCTCTCGACACCAGAGCTGATCCTTGCCATCGGCGCCCTGGCGCTCCTGATGCTCGGCGCCTATTCGCGCGCCAACACCACCACAACGGTGAGCGGCCTTGCCGTCGCCGTCCTGGTGGTTGCCGGCGTCTGGACGATCTTTTCCACCGGGCAGGGCTACGCCTACGGCGAAGCCTTCGTCCAGGATCCCTTCGCCCGCTTCATGAAGGTGCTGGCGCTGATCGGGTCGGCGGTGACACTGGTCATGTCGATGCGCTTCGCCAAGGCGGAGCATTTCGACAAGTTCGAATATCCGGTGCTGATCCTGCTGTGCACGCTCGGCATGATGCTGATGATCTCGGCCAACGGCATGATCGGGCTTTATCTCGGCCTCGAATTGCAGTCGCTGGCGATCTACGTGCTGGCGGCGATCAACCGGGACAATCTGCGCTCGACCGAGGCGGGGTTGAAGTATTTCGTTCTCGGCGCGCTGTCGTCGGGCATGCTGCTTTACGGCATCAGCCTCGTCTATGGCTACACCGGCAACACCGGGTTCCAGGAAATCGCCACGGCGTTGGGCGGCGGCGAGCGGCAGCTTGGCCTCGTCTTCGGCCTGGTCTTCGTGCTGGCCGGCCTCGCCTTCAAGATATCGGCGGTGCCGTTCCACATGTGGACGCCCGACGTCTATGAAGGCGCGCCGACGCCGGTGACGGCCTTCCTCGCTGCCGCGCCGAAGATGGCGGCGATGGCGCTGATCGTGCGCGTCACCATGGGCGCGTTCAAGCCGATCGCCGCCGACTGGCAGCAGATCATCGTCTTCATCTCGATCGCCTCGATGGCGCTGGGCGCCTTCGCGGCCATCGGCCAGACCAACATCAAGCGGCTGATGGCCTATTCCTCCATCGGCCATATGGGCTACGCGCTGGTTGGCCTCGCCGCCAACAGCCAGGCCGGCGTGCGCGGCGTCGCCATCTATATGCTGATCTATCTGGTGATGACGCTCGGCACCTTCGCCTTCATCCTCGCCATGCGGCGCAAGGAAGGCAATGTCGAGCAGATCAGCGATCTCGCCGGCCTGTCGTCGACCAATCCGATCATGGCGACGATCCTCACCATCCTGATGTTCTCTCTGGCCGGCATCCCGCCGCTCGCCGGCTTCTGGGGGAAGTGGTACGTGTTCCTCGCCGCCATCAACGCCAACCTCTACGCACTGGCGATCATCGGCGTGCTAGCCTCGGTGGTGGGTGCCTATTATTATCTGCGCATCATCAAGATCATGTGGTTCGACGAACCGGTCGGCGGCTTTGTGCCGATGGCGACCGAGCTTCGCGTCGTGCTCGGCGTCTGCGGCGCCTTCGTGCTGTTCTACGTGCTGATCGGCGGGCCGATCGGCACCTATGCCGAAGCCGCCGCCAAGACATTTTTCTGACGCGATGGCATTTCGGCTGGCTCCAACAGCGGCCTCGGAAGGGTTCCGGCTCGAGGCACATGACACGGTCGGTTCCACCAATGCGCTGGCGCTGGATCATGCGCGGGCCGGGGACCCGGGAAAGCTCTGGGTCGTTTCAAAGAAACAGGAAAGCGGGCGTGGCCGGCGCGGCCGGGTCTGGGCGACGCCCGAGGGCAATCTAGCGGCGACGCTGCTGGTGGTCACCAATGCCGAGCTTCGCTTGGCCGCGACGCTCGGCTTCGTCGCCGGCCTGGCGCTGGCCGATGCGCTCGACGCCGTCATGCCGAAGGGCAAGATCGCAATCGGCCTCGACGGCGGCAGCGATGGGAAGAACCGTTTCGAACTCAAATGGCCGAACGATGTGCTCGCCTCCGGCGCCAAGCTTGCCGGCATCCTGCTGGAATCGACGATACTCGAAGGCGATCGCTTCGCGGTGGCGGTGGGCATCGGTGTCAATGTTGTGGCTTATCCCAACGATTTGCCCTATCCCGCGACATCGCTTAGCGCGCTGGGTGCTGCTTGCGATGCCGAGACATTGTTTCTGGCGCTGTCGGATGCCTGGAGCGAGAATGCGCGGCTGTGGAACGAGGGGCGCGGGCTTTCCGCCGTCAGGCAGCGCTGGCTGGCGCGCGCGGCAGGGCTTGGCGGGCAGGTTGCTGTCAGAATTGACGGTAATGTGGTGCGCGGCACGTTCGAGACCATTGACGAGGACTGCCGTTTCGTGATCCGCGACGATGAGGGTTCGGTTCTGACGATCGCCGCCGGCGATGTGCATTTTGGCGCGGTCGCGTCGGCTCAGGTTTGACGGGCCTAGATTAGACGGGCCTGGTTTGACCGGCCAGGAAAGGAAAGATCATGGCGAAAGCTGAAAACGCCGAACTCGTCTTCGTGCCGCTCGGCGGCGTCGGCGAGATCGGCATGAACTTCGCCCTCTATGGCTACGGCCCGGCCAATGCGCGCGAATGGATTGTCGTCGATGTCGGCGTCACCTTTCCCGATGCCAGCCTGCCTGGCGTCGACCTGGTGCTGCCCGACACGCGCTTCATCGAGGAGAACATCGCCAATCTGCGCGGCATCGTCATCACGCACGCGCATGAGGACCATTACGGCGCGCTGCTCGACACATGGCCGAAGCTCAAGGCGCCGGTCTGGATGACGCCGTTCGGCGCCGGATTGCTGGAAGCCAAGCGGCAAGGCGAGCAGGGCGCACCGAAGATCCCGTTGACGATCTACCGGGCCGGCGAAAAATTCACCATCGGCCCGTTCGAGATCGAGGCGATTCCCGTCGCGCATTCTATTCCTGAACCGATGTCGCTGGCGATCACCTCGCCGGCCGGCACCGTCATCCACACCGGCGACTGGAAGATCGATCCGGCGCCGACGATCGGACCGATGACCGACGAGGCCCGCTTCCGCGCCTATGGCGACAAGGGCGTGCTGGCGCTGATCTGCGATTCCACCAATGCGCTGCGGGAAGGGGAGTCGCCATCGGAAGTGGCGGTAGGTGAGGGCCTCAGGGGTGTCATCCAGAGCGCCAAGGGCCGCGTCGCGGTCACCACTTTTTCCTCCAATGTCGGGCGCATCGTCTCCATTGCCAAGGCGGCTAGGGATGCCGGCCGCCAGTGCCTGGTGCTTGGCCGCTCGCTGAAACGCGTCATCGATGTTGCTGGTGAGCTCGGCTACATGGACGGGCTGCCCGAATTCATCGCCGAGGAGGATTTTGGCTTCATCCCGCGTGAAAACCTCGTCATCATCTGCACCGGCAGCCAGGGCGAGCCGCTTGCGGCATTGGCGAAACTGTCGCGCGACGAGATGAAATCAGTGTCGCTGACAGCAGGCGACACGGTGGTGTTTTCCTCGCGCACCATTCCCGGCAACGAGAAGGGGATTCTCGAGATCAAGAACCGCCTGATCGATCTCGGCATCAAGATCATCGAGGACGGCGATGCGCTGGTGCATGTCTCCGGCCATCCACGCCGCAGCGAGTTGCGCAAGATGTATGAATGGGTTCGGCCGCAGATCGGCGTCCCCGTGCATGGCGAGGCGGCGCATCTGGTGGCGCAGGGGTCGCTGATGTCGGTGTCCGGCATCAGCCAGGTGGCGCAGGTGCGCGACGGCGACATGCTGCGGCTCTATCCGGGTGCTGCCACGATCATCGACCAGGTGCCGTTCGGCCGCATCTACAAGGACGGCAGGCTGATCGGCACCGACCAGGCAATGGGCATCCGCGACCGGCGCAAGCTGTCCTTTGCCGGCCATGTCGCGGTCAATGTCGTGCTCGACGACAAATATGAGCTCGCCGGCGATCCCGATCTGGTCGCCATCGGCGTCGCCGAGGCCGATGCGCGCGGCGAGAGCCTGGAAGACCTGATGATCGATGCGGCAATCGGCGCCGTGGACTCCATCCCCCGTCAGCGCCGAAAAGACCTCGACCTCGTGCAGGAGGCGGTGCGCCGCGCCGTCCGCGGCGCCGCCAACGAAGCCTGGGGCAAGAAGCCGCTGGTGACAGTGTTCGTCACGCGGTGACGAACAAGGGAGTAGGGGAGTAGGGGAGTGGGGCAGTGGGGCAGTACGGGAGTAGGGAAGAGCAAAAAAGCTCGCACGCCTCAATGTCTTTTTCCCTACTCCCCTACTGCCTTATTCCCCTACTCCCCTAACTTTCGGAGCACCCTATGCTCGGACGCCTGAACCATGTCGCGCTTGCCGTGCCGGATCTTGCCGCGGCGACAGCGGCCTATCGCGACACGCTCGGCGCTCGGGTGACCGCACCGCAGGCGCTGCCGGAACATGGCGTGACGGTGGTGTTCGTCGATGTCGGCAACACCAAGATCGAATTGCTGGAGCCGCTCGGCGAGGGTTCGCCGATCGCGGCATTCCTCGAGAAGAACCCCTCGGGCGGCATGCATCATGTCTGTTATGAGGTCGACGACATTCTTGCCGCGCGTGATCACCTCAAGGCCAGCGGCGCCCGCGTCCTGGGCGACGGCAACCCGAAGACCGGCGCGCATGGCAAGCCGGTGCTGTTCCTGCATCCCAAGGATTTCTTCGGCACGCTGGTCGAACTGGAGCAAGCATGAGCTGGGTTTCGTTTATCGCCCTGTTCTTCATCACATGGTGGGTGGTGCTGTTCGCCGTCCTGCCGTTCAGCATGAGGACGCAGGACGAGGATCAGGACGTGACGCTGGGCACTGTACACAGCGCGCCGCGCGGACCGCATATGCTGCGCGCCGTGCTGCGGACGACAATCGTCACGATGGTTCTTCTTGGCATCTTCTATGGCATCACGAGGGGGCTCGGCCTCGGCATCGACGATATCCCGCACATCGTGCCGGATTTTAGCCAGAGCCCCAAGAGTTAGCATAACCGGCGACGCACTATTCGTCGCCCTGAACGCGAGCGCCGATGGGGGCAAAACAAAGCCGGCTTCCGGATTTGTCACGCTGCCGCGAGAGCGCCACGCGCTCCAAGGGATTAGTATTTACGCGCGTCAATTTCTTGCTTTAGCGGCCGCGCACCTTCGGGCGACACGTCTGGATAAAGCGATTTGGCAGTACGTCGTGCTAACCAAATGATTGCACAAAAAAAATGCAAGGCACAAGGCCTTGCAATTTAAACGCGTCCGATCTGTTTCCGGTGTCCGGCGGCAGCGAGTAACCGCGCCTAGATCGCATCCTCCCAAGACTTTGACCGCGTAGGAGGGCAGATTTCTTTCCGCCCTCTCGGTTATCGGGGCACATTAGACCAAGGCGGGTGAAAATGTCACGCAGAATTTTGCCTGGAAATAGGCAATCTCGTGCTGCACTGCACAATAGTGTGGCAAGCGTTGCTTGCGAAACGACCAGCAAGGCGGATGCGGCACTGCGGCACCCTTTGCGGCGCTTGGGGGGCGGGTTTCCATTCCGTCATGAAATGGCTATGAAGCCGGGGCAAGCAAGCCCAGCGCTGCGCCGATTCCGGTGCGGTAACTCTCTCTCACGGACCAGTCCATGCGTTTGTCGCGCTATTTCCTGCCTATCCTTAAAGAAAACCCGCGCGAGGCCGAAATCGTCTCGCACCGGCTGATGCTACGCGCCGGCATGATCCGCCAGCAGGGGCAAGGCAGTTTTTCCTGGCTGCCGCTCGGCAAAAGGGTGCTGGACAAGGTCTGCCGGATCATTCGCGAGGAGCAGAACCGCGCCGGCGCGCTCGAGATCCTGATGCCGACCATCCAGTCCGCCGAGCTGTGGCGTGAAAGCGGCCGCTATGACGATTATGGCAAGGAGATGCTGCGCATCAAGGACCGGCAAGATCGGGACATGCTCTATGGGCCGACCAACGAGGAGATGGTCACCGAGATTTTCCGCGCCTATGTGAAGTCGTACAAGGATCTGCCCCTCAATCTCTATCACATCCAGTGGAAGTTCCGCGACGAGGTGCGGCCGCGATTCGGCGTCATGCGTTCGCGCGAGTTCCTGATGAAGGACGCCTATTCCTTCGACCTCGACTTCGAAGGCGCCAGGGCGGCCTATAACAGGATGTTCGTGTCCTATCTCAGGACGTTCACGCGCATGGGATTGCAGGCGATCCCGATGCGTGCCGACACCGGGCCGATCGGCGGCGACCTCAGCCACGAATTCATCATCCTGGCCGACACCGGCGAGAGCCAGGTCTATTGCCATCGCGATTATCTCGCTCTGGCGGTGCCGGGCGCGGACACGGACTTCTCCAACGACGACGCGATCGGCGACATCGTCAAGACATGGACGACGCCCTATGCCGCGACCGACGAGATGCACGACGAGGCGGCGTGGGAGAAGGTTGCGACGAGCGACCGTGTCTCGGCGCGCGGCATAGAGGTCGGCCACATCTTCCATTTCGGCGACAAATATTCGAAACCGATGGGCGCCAAGGTGACCGGACCCGACGGCAAGGATCATTTTGCCTCCGGGGGTTCCTACGGCATCGGCCCGACCCGGCTGGTCGCGGCGATCATCGAGGCCAGCCATGACGACAACGGCATCATCTGGCCGGAGGCGGTGGCGCCTTTCGACATCGGTCTGATCAATATGAAAGCCGGTGACGCCGAGTGCGACCGCGTCTGCGATGAGCTCCATGCAGCGTTTGTCGCCGCCGGCAAGGACGTGCTCTACGACGACACCGACCAGCGGCCGGGCGGCAAGTTCGCCACCGCCGACCTGATCGGCCTGCCGTGGCAGGTGATCGTCGGGCCGCGCGGCGTGGCGGCCGGCGAGATCGAGATCAAGAACCGCAGGACCGGCGAGCGTGAGACGCTGCCGATCGCAGACGTGAAGAAGCGTTTCGGTTCTGCCGCATGAGCGAAGCCGCAGTAGCGAAACCCCCGGCCGCCGGACCTTTTTCCGTTTTCGAACGCATGGTCGCGTGGCGCTATCTGCGCTCGCGCCGCAAGGAGACGGTGATCTCCGTCATTGCCTCGATCTCCTTCGTCGGCATCATGCTGGGCGTTGCCACGCTGATCGTCGTGATGGCCGTCATGAACGGGTTCCGCGCCGAGCTCCTGACGCGCATTCTCGGCGTCAATGGCCATCTGATCGTGCAGCCGCTCGACATGCCGCTGGAGGACTATGCGCAGGTTGCCGGCCGCATCAACGGCGTGCCCGGCGTCAAATATGCCATTCCGCTGATCGACGGGCAGGTGCTGGCGCAAGGCAATGTCGGCGGCGGGTCAGGGGCGCTGGTGCGCGGCATCCGCGGCGAGGATCTGGGCAAGATTTCGATCGTCGCCAACAATATCAAGCAGGGCTCGATCGCTGGCTTCGACACAAGCGAGGGCGTCGCCATCGGCAGCCGCATGGCCGAGAATCTCGGTCTTGTGCTCGGCGACACGATCACGCTGATCGCGCCCGACGGCGATGTGACGCCGCTCGGCACGACGCCGCGCATGAAGGGTTATCCGGTCACGGCGATCTTCGAGGTCGGCATGTCGGAATATGACAGCTCCATCGTCTACATGCCGTTTTCGGAAGCGCAGCTTTATTTCAACATGGATGGCCGGGCGCAGACCATCGAGCTCTATGTCGACAATCCCGACAATGTCGACGCGCTGAAGCCGAAGATCGAGGAGGCGTCGCAGCGGCCGATCACCATGGTCGACTGGCGAGAACGCAACAGGACATTCTTCGATGCGCTGCAAGTGGAGCGCAACGTCATGTTCATGATCCTGACGCTGATCGTGCTGGTGGCGGCGCTCAACATCATTTCGGGCCTGATCATGCTGGTGAAGGACAAGGGCCACGACATCGCCATCCTGCGCACCATGGGCGCCACGCGCGGCGCGATCCTGCGCATCTTCCTGATGACGGGCGCGGCGATCGGCGTGGTGGGCACCATCGCCGGCGTGCTGCTCGGCGTTGTAATCTGCCTGAACGTCGAGCGAATCCGCCAGTTCTTCTCCTGGTTGGCCGGCGAGAGGCTGTTCAATCCCGAGCTCTATTTCCTCAGCCAGCTGCCTGCCCGCATGGACGCCAGCGAGACGATCTCGGTGGTGCTCATGGCGCTGGTGCTGTCGTTCCTGGCGACGCTGTTTCCGGCATGGCGCGCGGCCAGGCTCGATCCCGTCGAAGCGCTGAGGTACGAATGATGGCCGAGGCCATTATCGAGCTGAAGAGCGTCGAGCGGCACTATGTCCAGGGTCCGCGCAAGCTGACCATCCTGAACGGCGCCGATTTTTCGCTGAAGCGCGGCGAGATCGTGGCGCTGGTGGCGCCTTCGGGCACCGGCAAATCGACGCTGTTGCACACAGCCGGACTGCTGGAACGGCCGGACGCCGGCGATGTGATTCTAGCCGGCCGCGCTTGCGGGCGGCTTTCCGACGACGAGCGCACGGCGATCCGCCGCAACGATGTCGGCTTCGTCTATCAGTTCCATCACCTGCTGCCGGAGTTCACGGCGCTGGAAAACATCATGATGCCGCAGCTGATAAAGGGGCTGACGCGCAAGGAGGCTGCCGAGCGTTCGGCGCAGCTGCTCGACTACATGCAGATCGGCAAGCGCGCGCAGCATCGCCCCTCCGAACTGTCCGGCGGCGAGCAGCAGCGCGTCGCCATCGCGCGCGCCGTCGCCAATGCGCCGCTGGTGCTGCTGGCAGACGAGCCGACCGGCAACCTAGACCCGGTCACCGCCTCTTATGTGTTCGAGGCGCTGAGCGCGCTGGTCCGGCAATCGGGCCTGGCGGCGCTGATCGCCACCCACAATCACGAGCTTGCCTCGCGCATGGACCGTCGTGTCACGCTGGCCGACGGCAAGGTTGTTCCGCTTTAGGTGTATCGATATTCAGGTGATGCCGGCCTGACCTGAATCTCCACACTTGGCGACTGACTATCAGCATGCTGTCCGGTTGCATTTTCGCCACACGCAACCAGCGCCGAAAACGGCGGAAATCCGGCTCGCAACCTTTTCTTAACCCTGCCGAACTGAGCGCCCGGAATTTCGCGACACGCTTGGATTGCGGTCGTTGACATTCGAACAAAATTAGAACAAAATACGAACATACTGAAAACAGGAGAGCGTTATGACCGGTCTTGTTCAGGATGTCGTGTCACTGGTGTGCATGAGCACGTTTCTCGTTTCCATGGCAATCTGGATCGGAGCGATGTGAAAGACCGGTCAAAGACGTGGCTCTATCGCTGGTGTCCCCCTCTCCCCGTGAAGAACGGGGAGAGGGGGCGTCAGCGTTGGAACTCGGTCCTTTGCTGACACCTTGCGCCGGGACGTAGCTACTTGTGGAAATCCGCGCGGCTGATCTGAGCCGATCCCGACGAGATTTCAGCCGGCCTTGCGGGCCGCCTCGACAACCGACATTTCGGCCGGTCCGAAGACATCCTCGAATGCGGATTTCAGCGCGAGATCGAGGTCGGCCATCCCTAGGGGAAGGCCGAGGTCGACGAGGCTGGTCACGCCGTGATCCTGCACGCCGCACGGCACGATGCCGCTGAAGTGGCTGAGATCGGGCTCGACATTGATGGCGATGCCGTGAAAGCTCACCCAGCGCCTCAGCCTGATGCCGATGGCAGCGATCTTGTCCTCGGCCGGCGATCCGTCTGCCAGGGTGGGGCGATCCGGTCGCACCACCCAGACGCCGACGCGGTCCTCGCGTCGTTCGCCGCGCACGTTGAAGGCGGCGAGCGTGCCGATGATCCATTGTTCAAGCGCGGCAACGAAGGCGCGGACATCCTCGCGTCGCCGCTTCAAGTCGAGCATCACATAAGCGACCCGCTGGCCCGGCCCATGATAGGTGTACTCGCCGCCGCGCCCGGCCGCGAACACCGGGAAACGGTTCGGCTCGATCAGGTCCTCGATGCGGGCGCTGGTGCCGGCGGTGTAGAGCGGCGGATGCTCGACCAGCCAGACCATCTCGCCGGCGGCGCCGCTTCGGATCGCTTCGGCACGCGCCTCCATCACGGCAAGCGCATCCGGATAGGCGGTGAGGCCGGGTTCGATCCGCCATTCGACCGGCGCCGAACCGGGCAGGGGCAGGAACGACGTGGCGATCTTGCTGCGTTCTGTCATGGCGTGTCTCGTCTAAAGCGCGTCGCGTTTGAAGGGAACCGTGGGCACGCTTTAGATTTTTGTTTTATGCATATCGTTGTCCCAAAACCGCTGCGCACTTTTGGGCGACATGCATTAGCCTCACATATGGCGGCAATCGGGCGAAACGTCCAGTTCCGGGCGCGTTCCAGCTCTTTGAAGGGTTATGCCGAAGCCCGGGCAATTATTGCGCGACGCGCCCTTGTTTCGCCGGAAACGATTTGCTACACGCCGCGAGCCGGTTCGTTTCGGCTCCTACCACGTGCGGTCGTGGCGGAATTGGTAGACGCGCAGCGTTGAGGTCGCTGTGGGGCAACCCGTGGAAGTTCGAGTCTTCTCGACCGCACCAGCTTTATCCAATAAGCTATTATTCTACCTCGCAATTTCTGTTTCCTTGCAGTTCTTCCCAAGACTGTTCATGCAAACTGAAACACTGCGCGAAACTGCGGGCGGTTTGGGCGCGCGGTAAGCCGCGCACTAACCGCGTGGTTTGACCCAAAGCCGTCATACGGCAAGGCCGTTGCCGGAAGGCAATGTATCTGTCAGTACGTCATTCGCCCCCACGCCTGAAAGATGCGTGGGAGGGATATGGTCGTGTCCGACCGGTCGGCAAAGGATTTGATCTCGCGCGTCACGTGGTCGACCTCTTCGGCGGTGGCGATGCCCGATGCTGCGACGGCTCCGGCGATCGCCGCCATGGTGAGCGATGTGGTCTGTTTGATGTCGCGGCTTCGCCCGAAGGGTTGGACGAGGCCGGAGTCGACACTAGCAAAGCCCGCGCTTTCCAGAAGGCGGACCAGCCTGCGCCCGATGAACGGGTCGCCGCCACGCGCCTTGAGCGTCGCGACAAAGAGCTCGCTATAGCGATCGACGGCTGGACAAGGCGGATCGCAGAACTGGCCGGCATAGTCGATATCCTCGACGATCAAGACGCCGCCCGGCGCCAGCGCCGCCCTTGCTCTCGCCAGCACTTCCTCCGGGCTCGCGAGATGCGTGAGAACGAACCGGATATAGACCAACGCGGCGCCCGAGATTGGCCATGGATCGAGCACGCTGGCCTTGTGAAACGCGACATTGGCGAGGCTGCGGTTGGCTGCCTCTTCGCGGGCCGCCGCCAGCTTCTCTTCGTCGAGATCGAATCCGACGACGCGGCCGTTTGAACCGACCCGAGCCGCCAACTCGAAGCTGACGTCACCGCCGCCGCAACCGGCGTCCAGCGCCAACATTCCGTTCAGCGGTTCGAAGCGATCGAGAAGCGCTCGGGTTGCCGGCGCCAGCACGCGCGAGATGAGGGCGAGCCGCGACCGCCCTTCCTCGCCACCCTTGATGATGTAGCTCCGGAGTTCCTCAGCGTTGGCCATGGGTCTCCCCAATTGCTGTTGACGCTGCCGTTTGGCCAGCATCGGTGCCAAGCCGCCCGCCTCCTTCCACAGCAAATTGCCATATGGCGGCGCCGCCGATCAACAACGACGGTCCCCGCTGTTACAGACGTAACCAAATTCCGTTTCGCTGAAATCATTCTGTAGCGCAATTCTACGAGACAGCGCCATTCATGACATGAGAGTAGCGGAGCGCGAGGGATGATCTATCAGCAGTCATGGGATGTCGTCAGAAACCTTCTCTCGGCGATCGGGATCGTGGGCACTGTGCTTGCCCTGACCGCAGCGGCACCCGCGCAGGAAGTGACACTGACAGTGGCCGATCAGAATCCGCCGACCGCCTGGGGCTCCGTCCACGCGATGCAGCCCTGGATCAAGAAGATCGAGGAAGCAACCAAAGGCCGCGTGAAGATCGAGCACTATCCGGGGCAGACCATGGTGAAAGGGACGGAGACGTGGAACGCGGTGCGCGCCGGCGTCGTCGACATTGGCTGGTGCTTCCACGGCTACTGGCCGGACGTCACCCCGCTGTCGGATGTGATCACCCTGCCTGGCCTGCCGATCACGTCCGCCGAGAAAGGCAGCGAAGTGTTGTGGAAACTCTACGAAAGGTTCCCCGCCATACGGGAGGAATACGCTGAGACCCAGCCGCTGGCGCTGTGGATGAGCCATCCGTACTTCATCCTCACCACCAGCAAACAGGTGAAGACGCTGGAGGATTTGAAGGGCCTCAAGATACGCGTGACCGGCGGACCGCCGACCGAGCAGATGAAGGCGCTGGGCGCCGTGCCGACACTGGTCCCGATGCCGGATGTCTACCAGGCCCTCGACAAGGGCGTGGTCGACGGCATGGGAGCGCCTTGGGAGGCGGTGAATGCCTTCCGGCTCTACGAGGTCGCGAAATACTACACGATCGCGCCGCTCTCTGCCGTGTACGGCTCGCTGTGCGCCAACAAACAGAAATGGGACAGCCTGCCCATGGATATCCGCAACGCCATCATGAGCGTCAGCGGCCTCGAAGGTTCGAAATTATGGGGCAGGAACTTCTTCGACGCAGCCGAGCAGGCAGCCCTCGACGGGGCCGAGGCGGAAAACCGCGAGATGATCCGCTACGCGATGCCGACGGAGGAGGTGGTGCGCTGGAACAAGGTCGCCGCTCAGCCGCTGTGGGACGCTTGGGTCAAAAAAATGGAAGCCAAAGGCCACAAGGAGGCCCGACAGATTCTTGAAGCCACCATCGAGATGTTGAACGACTGATGTTCGGCGGTTCTCAGAGCGAGATGACGCCTCAACGAAAAGCCGATGTCCGACACGATGCCACCATCCCAAGACATGACCGTTCTTGGACGAATCGAGAAATGGCAGCGGCGTTGCGAGTTCATGCTCGTTTACGCCGCCGTCACTGCGACCGCCATCATGATGCTGCTGACCAGCGCCGATGCCGTCTGTCGTTATTTTTTGAACAGCCCGATCCTGATCGCCTACGAGCTCACCGAGAAATACTTGATGACCGCGGCAATCTTTCTCGGCCTGCCTTCCGCATTTCGAGGCGGAGCCTTCATCCGGGTGACCTTTCTGGTGGATCGGCTTTCGCCGTTGCCGCGATCGATTGCTGATCACCTCGCATACATCGTCGCCATATTGTGCTGCCTCGTATTCGCGGCGGCGACCGTGCAGCAGGCATACCGCTCGCTCTTCGAGCCCACGAAGCTGAGCGCGCTGCCGATTCCGGTCGGCCCGGCGTATTTGCTGCCCCCGCTCGGCTTCCTCATTCTTGCGCTGGCAATCCTGACCGGCTCGCCGCGTCGTGACCGGCCCGCCGCGTCGTGAACGCTAGCCGATGGTCACCGCGCTTCCCTTAGTCGCACTGGTCGCGCTTCTGCTGCTCGGCGTGCCGATCGCGGTCGCGCTTGCCGCGTCGGGCATGCTGGGCATTTATGTGGTGACCGGCGATCTCGCCAAGATGCTGGGCATCGTCGCCCTGACGCCGTTCGATACGGTGGCGGACTATGGCCTCACGACGATCCCGATGTTCATCCTGATGGCCTATTTCTCGGCTTCGAGCGGGCTCGCGCGCGACCTTTACTCCGCGGCGAGCAATTGGTTGTCGCTCATCCCAGGTGGGCTCGCTATCGCCACCGTGTTCTCCTGCGGGGTGTTCGGCGCGATGTCAGGTGCAAGCGTCGCCGCGGCCTCGGTAATGTCGAACATCGCCATGCCGGAGATGCGCCGGCACGGCTATTCCGAAGAACTTGCCGCCGGCGCGATCGGCGTCGGTGCTACGCTCGACATCCTGATCCCGCCAAGCGTCGCCATGGTGATCTACGGGTTTGCCACACAGACTTCCGTCGGCAAGCTGCTGATCGCCGGCATCATGCCTGGCATTCTGATCGGCATCCTGCTGGCATTGACGATCTATCTCTGGGTCACGATCAGCCCGTCGCATGCGCCTCAGACCTATCGCGTTCCCGCCAGGGAGCGCTGGGCAAGCCTCGCGCGCGTGTGGCCGAGCCTGTTGCTCATCGTCATCGTGATCGCGCTGCTCTACCTCGGGATCGCTACTCCGACCGAGGTGGGCGTGGTCGGCGCGTTGGTGGCGGGCGTGATCGGCGTCGCACTTGGCGGGCTGTCGGCGCATGGCGTGCTGGAGGCGCTGAAATCGACGATTCGCACCTCCGCCATGATTTTCCTGATCCTGATCGGCGCGACCTTATTCGGCCACTACATGACGCTCAGCCGCATTCCGCAGGAGATCGTCGCGTTGGTGACCGCGATGGATCTCAATCGCTGGATGGTGATCATCGGCATTTTGGCGGTCTACTTCGTCATCAGCATGTTCATGGACGAGATCCCGCTGCTGCTTCTGACATTGCAACTGACGTTCCCGCTCATCACTTCGCTCGGCTTCGATCCGATCTGGTTCGGCGTCGTTTCCATGATGATGGTCGCCATGGGGCTTGTCTTCCCGCCGGTCGGCCTCGTCGCGTTCGTCGTTGGGACGACCGCGGGAGCCGACCTGACGAGGGTATACAAGGGCACCAGCATCCTGACGATTGCGCTCGTCGTGACGACAGTGCTGCTGATCATCTTCCCGCAGATTGCCCTGTGGTTGCCGGCGACAATGCGCTGATCATAGGCTGAGCCGTTCCGGAACGGCGGATCGCCACTCTTCCTCCGTTGCTACAACTGTAATCAAATTCCTCCTCCTTGAAATCATTCCGTAGTGCGGCTCTTCGACTATCGCGCCCAACATTTTCGTCAATCAGGCCCAACATTTTCGTCAATCAGGAGAGCGCGATGTATCGAAACGGCATCTTTCCGCACGAAGTGCGCCGAGCCCTCGATGGACGGATGAGGCGAATCAAGAACTCGGCAAGAACCACAGGCAGGCGCGTGTCCGATCCTGACATTCAGTCGCTGCTGCGACCGCTTTACGAGAAGCGCTACGGCTCGCGCAGAAAACACGCCGGCTATCAGCGGTCCGGCCGCTGACCCAGTTCGACATCCGTTTTTCCCAACCAGCCGGGAGGGACAACATCGATGTGTCCAAAGAAGATCGGCAAAGCCGAAGACGAAAGCTAGACGCGGCTTTCCAGCCGCGAAAGCAGGTAGTCTACCTCTTGTCTGGCCGCCGCCGACAACGCGCTGCCCGGCTTGCGCTGGGCGTCGGACGCGATGGCACCGCGCTTCATCATCACATATTTGCGCACCGCAAGGCCCACACCGGGTTGCTGCTCATAGCGCAGATAGGGCAGGTGGGCGTCGAAAAGATCGTGCGCCTTGTCGCGCTCGCCGGCGGCAGACAGTTTCACCACGTCGACCAGCATATCGGGGAAAGCATAGCCAGTCATCGCACCGTCGGCGCCGCGCTCCATCTCGAAGTCGAGGAAGAGGCCGCCATTACCGGTGAGGATGGACAGCGGGCGCAGCGAGCCGTCCTTCTGGAAGCCGCGCAGCGCGCTGATCTTCTCCAGGCCCGGCCAGTCCTCGTGCTTGAGCATGAAGCAGGCCGGGTTGTCGGTGACAATGCGGCGGATGACAGCCGGCGTCATGACGACCGAGAGGGTCAGCGGATAGTCCTGCAGGACGAAAGGAACATCCTCGCCGACCGCTTCGGATGCGTTGCGGAAATAGGTGACGATCTGGTCGTCGGTGCGCAGCGATGGCTGCGGCGCAATCATCACGCCCTGGGCGCCGACCTCCATCGAGGCACGCGCAAGGCTGCGCATTGCGGCGAAGCCGGGTGCGGAGACGCCGACGATGACCGGCAGCTTGGTGCGCGCCACGATGCGTTTGACGATCTCGAGCGATTCGCCGGCGTCGAGCTTCGGGGCCTCGCCCATGATGCCGAGGATGGTCATCCCATCGACGCCGCAGCGCTCGTAAAAATCGACCATCGAATCGAGTGATTCCCAGTCGATCTTGCCATCCGCCTCGAACGGCGTCGGGGCAATGGTGTAGACACTTTTGGTGTCAGGACCGATGGCCATGAGATTCTCCTAAAATTCAGCTTTCAGCGTAGCGGGCCGACGTCCGACCCAACCCGGCAGCTGGTCCGGACGGGCGGGCGCGAAGATTTCGTAGAACGTGGTTTTTAGCACGCATTTTTTTGATATTCCCGTGCCTCGCCAAAGGAGGCTGAGACCGATGCTGGCGCCGATCCGTGCGGCGGATGGACGTCGAAGACCATCGATCCGGACGGCTTTGCCAAAGTGAAGATACAGCTTTAACCTTCTGCAACGCATTTCCAGGTCGAAAACCGGGTTTGATACTCTATCTGTCCGGGAACGCCGCACGGAACGGAGCCATCTTCATGAGTGACAGCCAGGTCCAGGTAAGGATTGCGGGAAGGGACACCATTCGAAGCCTGCATGCCGACCTGCCAGTCAACGCCACGTTCCATATCTGGCTCAAGGCGACCAAGCCGGACGTTCCGGGCTCGCTGTCTTTTTCCAATGTCCGTGGCAAATTCGGCGAGGTAAGCGTTACGAACGCCGAAGAGTATGAATTCAGGATTTTTCACGTCTTCGGCGGTGGCAGCGTCGAACTGGATTACGACACGGATCAAACCTCGGTGTCGGTTGCCTACTGGTTCGCGTTGGCCGACGTGCTGGAGACAGGTATTACAGTTATCCACACCAATCCGGGAAATGCGCCGCCGAACATCCCTGACAGCTATCATTTTCGTCCGCCGTTCGGCTGGATGAACGATCCCAACGGCTTTGGCCGGTTTGGAGGTCGCCCACATCTCTTTTATCAGCATTATTCCCATGGTCTTCGGTGGAACACGATGCATTGGGGACACGCCGTATCTTCGGATTATTTGCGGTGGCGCCACATGCCTATCTTCCTGTTCCCATCGGAAGATCTTACCGCACGGCCCGACAGACGGGGCGGTGCGTATTCCGGCTCGGCAGTCCCGCTTGCCGATGGCCCGGGCATTCGCGTCTTTTTTACCGAGCAGGTACAGGACCGCATCCCAGAACAGCAAATCCAACTCACTGCCACTTCCAGCGACCTCATCATGGCGGGAAATGCGGACGTCATCCTGCCATACCGCCCGCTTGACGAGGGACTGACAGCGGATTTTCGCGACCCATACGTGTTCAGGGGGCCGGATGGCCTTTGGAAAATGCTGCTGGGCAGCCAGAGCAGCGAAGGCGGCGTTGTCCTGCTCTACGAAACCCATGACCATACGGCGGCCAGCGGCTGGACGTATATCGGCAAGCTTCTGGTCGAGAAACACTATCGGACGACGGCGATCGAATGTCCCTGTCTGCTGCCGCTCGACGGGCCTGCGACCGATCCCGCGACGCGCTGGGTTCTAATTCTCGGGTTGATGAACAGTGAGGACCAGTCCACCCGGCGCAAGAACCTGACAATGGCCATTGTAGGCTGGTTCGATGGACAGACTTTTGCCAAGGAATTCGAACAGGAACTGGACTTCGGGGCGGATAATTACGCCTTCCAGGCCTTCGTCGACGGTGATGCCATTGTCGGTATAGGCTGGCTTGCCAACTGGGCCGACACCGGACCGGCGATCGATTTCCCCACCGCCATGACGCTGCCTCGCAATATCCACCTGTCTGCAGGCGAGTTGCATACCCCGCCCATCGGAGCTGCCGAGAGCCTGCGGAGCCATATTCTGGACCGAACACGCCTTGCAGCCGGAGAGCAGGTAAGCTTTATCAATGGCGCCGTCGAAATCCTGTTCGAGTTGGAAAAACCGGGTGTCCATTTCCACCTGAAGCTCGAGCATCCAACTGTCCGCCTCGACGTTGTCGTCGACGACGACGGGCTTGCCATCTGTCATGGAGACGACGCGGCGGAATCTCCTCACTATATCGCCAAGGGAGCCCGTCCAAAACGGCTGCGGATATTCCTCGACTACGGATCGATCGAGGTGTTCGCCGATCGCGGTCGTTGGGCTGGCACGAAACGGATCAGTGGTTTTGAGCCGATACAATCCGCACGTCTCATCGCCGAAGCGGGTGCCGTTCTGCACGCGACGGTATGGGCGCTCAAACCCTGACAAGGAGATCCTATTTCCAGTTCAGGATTGGGCGTCCTCAAACACCGACCAATGAACGAGACCTTCGACGACACCAAAGGCAAACTGTTCCTTCGCGCTGTAAATCAGCGGGTTGTTCCGGGCCATGTCAAGCAGTTCGGGTAAGGCATTGGCGACGACAATCCCGCGCGCACCCGGCAGGTCGAACATACTGCGATCGTTGTTGGTGTCGCCGGCGACGACCACCTCATCAAGGCCGATGCCGAGTTCATTGCAGAGCCAGGCCAGCGCCTGCCCCTTGTCTGCCGAACGCGGCAGGACGTCGAGATCCCGTCCGCTCGAATAGACCATCGTCACCGACAGGCCGGCTTCAACCAGCGCACGCTCGATATCGGCAAGGGCGTCCGGGCTTGCGTCGTGCAGGTACCAACTCGATTTGAAGGCGTGTTGATAACCGTCGGGCTGCCGGACGGTGTCTTTGAGCGATCCGAGCACCGCATCGACCTTTTCAAGAGACCAGCCTTCCGAAAGCCTCTGGGTAAAGTGCTCCAAATCAGTAAAGTGTGCGGGGCGCGAGCTGTGCCGCGGACCGGCGAGCATCGTGCCGACACCCCCGATCACGTAGTCCGGGGCTGGCAGGCCGACTTCGTCGACGAAATTCAAAATGTCGTCGGCCAGACGACCGCTATTGTAGACGAGAACCGGTCGGCGCTCGGGGTCGAGCGCTTCCCATTTGGAACGAAAGCGTGACGTCGCCGGCGCATGGCCTGCCAGGGTCCCGTCGAGATCACTCGATAGAAGCGCGATCGGTCTCAATCGCCGTCGTTCCACGGCTCGTCCCAATCATGGTCGTCGACCGCTTTCAACACCGGACGTCCTTCGACAAGGCTGACAAGCTGCTGTGCGATACCTGTCCAGGTGAACAGGCTGCGCGCCTTGTGCGCACCCATGCGGCCCAGTCGGCCGTAGAGGCGGGGGTGCTTCATAGGCTTGACGATCGTGATGCCCAGATCTTCCTTGTCGAACGGATCACCGAAGAGGGCGTGCCGGCCATAGCTGATCCCGCGATAGAGGCCGCCATGGATCGTAACCACGGTGGGCGTTCCGCAGGCCATTGCCTCGATCGCGGTCATGCCGAACGGCTCGTAGCGGCTCGACAGCACGAACATGTCCGCCGCCCGATAGGTGTCGGCCAGATCCTCGTCGGCAACATAGCCGGAGAAGACGACACGATCCTGCAAGCCTAGCTGTTCAACCTGTTCCTTGAGCTGGTTCAGGATCTTCTGTTCCTGCTCGTCCATGTTCTCGCCGCCGACGGCGAGCCTCAGGACCGCATCTGGCACACGCGGCGCCACCACGGAAAACGCATCGATCAGCAGGTCATAGCCCTTATTGGTGGCGAGCCGGCCGAGCGCCAGGATCGTTCGTCCCTCGAAACCGAGCCGGTGGCGGATCAGCCGGCGAGACGCCTCGCTGACGGGGAAGAACCGGTTGTCGTCGTAACCGGG
Organism: Mesorhizobium mediterraneum; assembly: GCF_002284565.1. Classification (GTDB taxonomy): domain Bacteria; phylum Pseudomonadota; class Alphaproteobacteria; order Rhizobiales; family Rhizobiaceae; genus Mesorhizobium; species Mesorhizobium mediterraneum. Next base: position 182,130 of record NZ_NPKI01000009.1, read on the forward strand.
TGGGATCATGTGCACGCGGTCGCGCTCGAGGCTGTAGTCCTCGACCAGCATGTCCACCTGCGGCGGCGTTGTTGCAATCACCATGGCGCAGCTTCGATAGATGATCGTCTCGTGCTTTATGCGCTCGGTGAAATTGAATTCGGCTTCGAATGTATCGGCCTTATCAGGGTAGTCCGTCTTCATCTGGCGCTGCTTCCATATGCCGAGAGAGTGCGGCGTATGGATGTGCGGGATAGTGAGCGCCTCCGACAGTCGTTGCCCCGCCACACCCGCATCCCAGTAGTGACTGTTGATGAAGTCGTAGGAGAGGTTTTCCCTGCGAATTAGGCGCAGCGCGTTTTCACACCACTCGAGCAGGTGGCGATGGAGATATTCCTTCGGAATGAAATCGGGTCCGCCACAGGCGACACGCAGGACACGAACCCCGTCGGCCACTTCATCGACAGGCGGTTGGTCTTCAAATCGTCGTGTCCAGATATCGACGGCATACCCCAATTGGGCCAGTTTTTTGGCCAGTTCCAGGACATAGACCACCTGTCCGCCGGTATCGGCCGCACCAAGTGGCGGGTTGGCTGCAACGTAGCCGTGGGTTGAAATGAGTGCAATTCTAGGTATCGCCGCGTCCGAGTTGTCGTTCGGCATCTCTATCCTTCTCTACGATTGATCTCCGCGCGCCCGCGGTCGAAGCAAGCGCAGGTCCAACTATATAGGGAACCCAGCCTTCATCGGCAAATATTGAGAGACCCGATTTTGCCGCCCTGGTCCAACGCACCGTGCCCTCTCGGTGCGGGCCGTCTATGACTGCTAGACATTTGGTCCATTCGGCAGATCGACGGTAACGACGAGCCCGGTTGGCTGGTTGTCCTGCAATTCGATCTTGCCGCCGTGGCCCTGGATGATGTCCGCAACGATCGAGAGGCCCAGACCGAAGCCGTGCTTCGACGTACCGCCGCGCGACGTGTCCTCCTTGAAGAACGGTTCGAAAACACGGGCGCGCGCGGGTGTCGGAATGCCCGGCCCATCGTCAACGACCTCGATGCGCGCCGCTGTATCGGTCTGCGTCAATGCGACGGTGACGTTGCCGGCGAACCTAACCCCGTTGTCGCACAGATTGGTGATCGCCCGCGCCAACGCATTGGGTTTGCACCAGCCCAGAAGCCGATCCGGCCCGGAATACGAGACCGGAAACCCGACATCCGAAAATTCGGCGCAGACGGTTTGCAACACGCTGGCAATGTCGACACGCTGCAGCTTCTCTGTCGAGACATCGTTGCGCAGATACGTCAAAGTCTCGTCGATCAGATCTTCAATATGCTGGATATCGGACAGCATCGCGGTTCGGATGAGCCCATCATCCATGCGCTCGGCGCGAAGCCGCAGCCGCGTCAAAGGCGTGCGCAGATCGTGGCTGACGCTGCGCAACATGCGCGTGCGGTTTTCGATCATCGTCCGGATGCGTGTTCGCATCCTGTTCAGAGCGCGCGCCAGGCCGGCCATCTCGATAGAGCCGCGTTCGACGAAAAGCTCGTCGCCATTCTCGATCTCGGCCGAACCGACGGCCGCCGAGATGCGTTTCAATGGCTCCGTCACGGCCCATACAGCAAAGAACCAGATCAAGGTGGGCAAGGCGATGAAAGCCATAAACTTGTAGAACAAGGAACGGATGAGGTCTGATGTCAGTAAGGCATCGGGTACTCCGAGGTGAGCCAGGATGGTCTGCTGATCCAGGCCAATGACAAACGCGGATCGACCATCGACGGTCACCCATCGTCCCTCAATCGGCCTCCTCCCGAACCCGAGAAACCGTTCGATGTTTCGCCATTGCGTATAAGAATATGGAATACCGTCGATCTGCTCCTTCGAAAGTATCTTGAAATCCAGGCCCGCACGAGCCGTCGCTGCCAGAATCTCGTCACGAGCCTCCGCTGGTGCTTCGCGCAACAGGCCTGCAATCACGGTGGCTCGCAGGAGACTGTCGTCAATGACGGGCAGGTCGATATTCCTGGTAAAGCTTTCGACGACCGATCCGGTAGACATGATCACGATCACCGCGACGAAAATGATTGCCGCGAGTTGCCCACGCACTGACTGCGGCAGGCTGCGGCGGATGAAATTCCTCATGCTTCCTCCACCGTCGCGGTGAAGATGTAGCCGCCCAGCCGAACAGTCTTGAGAAGCACCGGATCGCGCGCATCCTTTTCGATCTTCTGGCGGATCCGGCTGATATGGACATCGACGCTTCGCTCGATCGGGCCGGCAAGCCCTGCATGGGTCACGCCGAGTAGTTCCTCGCGTGAGAGAACCCGGCCGGCATTGCGGCAGAACGCAAGCAACAGGTCGAATTCATGCATCGTGGTCGAAACCCGCGCATTGCTTGGATCATGCAATTGCCGGCGTATCGGATCGAGCCGCCAGCCGTTGAAGCGAAGCACCTTCGAGCGATCCCGCTCTTCGGGAGCGCTGGCGGTTCGGCGCAGCAACGCTCGTATCCTGGCCGTCAGTTCGCGCGCGCTGAAAGGTTTCGTCATGTAGTCGTCAGCGCCGATCTCCAGTCCGAAGATACGGTCGATTTCTTCGCCAAGCGCGGTCAGCATCAGGATCGGAACGTTCGTGTGGGCGCGAAGACGGCGGCAGATGCTGAGGCCGTTTTCGCCGGGGAGCATGACATCGAGCACGATGAGATCGAATTTCTGGTTGCGAAGCGCGGCGTCCATCCGGATGCCACTCTCGGCTACTTCCACGATCATGCTGTTTTCAGTGAGCGTCTCGCCCAGCATGCGCGCGATTTCGACATCGTCTTCGACAATGAGGACACGCCAAACTTGTCTTGTCGATTTGGACTCGGCGTTCAAATCGCCTTGGTGTCGTGCGACGTTTGCCATTTGCCTGGACTGGTACCTGTGTGGGCGGTCAGAAACGATATCCGACGAGAAGCATGCCTGAAGGCTGGATCTTTTCGGCGACGATCGGACTGTCGGCGGCGTCACCGACGAGAACGCCGACTCCCGCTTCGCCGCGCACCATCCAGTTCTGGTTGAGCAGATATGTGGCGGACACTGAAAAATCGGCGCGCTTCAATCCGGCGCCGGCATCGTAGCGTGCCAGCCCGGAGCGAGCCGATTGTTCCGGCGTGACGCCGAAATAGGCCTGCATATGATTTTCGTCGGCGAAGACGGCGGAAGCGCGGGCGCCGACCATCAATGATTGGGACAGCGGCTGGTTGACCTCGATCCCGACCTCGCCCACCAGGCCATCGCTGCCGCCGATGGTCTTGTCCACTTGCGCGAAGATTTCAGCCGGGCCGAAATTCACCGTGGCCTTCGCGCCCACGGTTCCACCCATGCCGATGTCTCCCAGCCCGCGCAGACGATCGGCATCGTCTTCATCGCGGCCCATTTCATAACCAAGCCGCGCACTGAACTCGAACCGGTCTTGTTCATAGATAGCGATGTCGGCGCCTGTCGGATTGATCGTCATCACGTCGCGGAATGTCGCCGTGACAAAGGGTACCGGCATGATCTTGAACTCGTCGCTGCCCTCGTACTTTGGAACGATGATCGCGCCGCCGCCCAGGACGACATGCCAGTCGGACAGTTTTTGCTCGAAACGGGCGAAACGGGAAGGTTCGGGCGGTGGAAGGGAGAGATCGTCCGAATTCACCGCAATGGCATCAGCGGCAAGTGCTATTCCCGGATGCGTTGAAAACAGGATGGCCATTGCGGCAAGAGATGCCCGGCCGGCAAATATTCCAGAATCCATTTTGGCGAACATGCGTGCTCCAGTATAGCGAGGCGATAAGCCTCTGATGCTCTCACCATTTCAGATGAAAGTGGCCGCATGCGTGAAGTGATGTTAAGTTTTGTTGCGCAATCGTGGTTTCATCTTGGCGCCTCTACGAGAGAACGATGATGCCAGATGATCGATCCGTTCTCGCTTCGGACGATCAGGAGTAAACGATCGCCCGTCCGCTAATCCAAGTCGCATCAGCCTTCGCCTCCCTGCAGGACAGGGCGCATTTTCGTTTGATATTCCCGCGCGTTGCGTCATAGAGCGGCGGACTCTCAAGTCTAGACGTGCCGCCGCTCTATCTTTGTGTTTGGGCATCGGATTTTGCCAAAACCGGTTTCCACTTTTGGGCTCGATGCTCTAGACCTGACGGGCACCTTTTCCGGAATTCTGATGGCGGGAGGCGCTGATGGAAGGCCAGGACGAACAGACGACCGGCGCCAGGGCCGCTGAGGATAGCCACGCCGACATTTATGGCGAGGACGGCGCCATTCTGTCGTCGTTCCTTGCCCAGATCGGCGCAGCGATCGCTGATCGCGACACGCTGACGCTGAAGCGTGAAGTCGACGACCTGCACCAGTCGGAACTCGGCGATCTGCTCGAGGCGCTTCATCCCGAACAGCGCCGCGCACTGGTCGAATTGTTGGGCGCCGACTTCGACTTTTCCGCGCTGACCGAGGTCGACGAGGCGATACGCCGCGACATCGTCGACAATCTGCCCAACGCGCAGATCGCGCAGGGGGTGCAGGACCTCGATTCCGACGACGCGGTCTACATCCTCGAGGATCTCGAAAAGGAAGACCAGGACGAGATCCTGTCGCAGTTGCCGTTCACCGAGCGGATCAGGCTGCGCCGCTCGCTCGCCTATCCCGAAGAAACCGCCGGCCGCCGCATGCAGACGGAGTTCGTCGCGGTGCCGCCGTTCTGGACGATCGGCCAGACCATCGACTACATGCGCGAGGACCAGAACCTTCCCGACCGCTTCAGCCAGATATTCGTCATCGATCCGAGCTTCAAGCTGCTCGGCGCCATCGACCTCGACCAGATCCTGCGCACCAAGCGTTCGGTCAAGGTCGAAGAGGTCATGCATGAGACCAGGCACGCCATTCCGGCCAAGATGGACCAGGAAGAGGCGGCGCGCGAATTCGAGCAATACGACCTTCTCTCCGCCGCCGTCGTCGACGAGAATGACCGGCTGGTCGGCGTGCTGACGATCGACGACGTGGTCGACGTCATTCAGCAGGAAGCAGAGGAGGATCTGCTGCGCATGGGTGGTGTCGGCGACGAAGAACTCTCGGACAGCATTTTCTCGACCTCGCGCTCGCGCGTTCCGTGGCTGCTGGTCAACCTCGGGACGGCCTTCATCTCGGCCTCGGTGATCAGTATGTTCGGCGCGACGATCGAGGAAATGGTCGCACTTGCCGCACTGATGCCGATTGTCGCCTCGCTGGGCGGCAATGCCGGCACGCAGACGATGACAGTGACCGTGCGCGCGCTCGCCACACGTGACCTCGATATCTACAATGCCGGTCGCGTCATTCGCCGCGAGGTTGTGGTCGGCTTGCTGAATGGCATGGTCATTGCGGCGATCCTCGGGCTGGTCGCCGGCCTCTGGTTTCACAATCCCGACCTCGGTTTCGTCATTGCCGTGGCGATGATCGTGAACATGCTGGCCGCGGCACTCGGCGGCATTCTGATTCCGCTGTTCCTCGACAGGCTCGGCGCCGATCCGGCGATTTCGTCATCAATCTTCACGACGATGATTACCGACGTTATCGGTTTCCTCGCCTTCCTTAGCCTTGCAACCTGGTGGCTGCATCTGGGCGCCGGAGCCGGATAAGGCACTTCAATTGACTTTTACGTAAGTTGCGTGCGAAGTTTTGACGGAGAGCCAACCGATCGATTCCGGTACGGGACGAGCCGCTTTTGTGAATGAAGGGCATCGCCGCATGATGGGTGATCGCGCCGCTTTCCGGGCATTTGGAGTGATGATGCGGGAATATTATTCGATCACAGAACTGACCCGCGAATTCGATGTTTCGACGCGGACGCTGCGCTTCTATGAGGACGAGGGGCTGGTGCAGCCGGTACGGCGCGGCCGCACGCGGCTGTTTCGCCCGTCGGACCGGCATCTCATCCGCCAGATCATGCGCGGCAAGAGGCTCGGCTTTTCGATCAACGAAATCCGCGAAATCATCCAGATGTACAAGGAGCCGCCCGGGGAGGTCGGTCAACTCAATCTGATGATCAAGCGCATCGAGGAAAAGCGAGAGGATCTGCGCCAGAAGCGCCGGGACCTCGAAGAGACCCTGGCCGAGCTCGACCAGGCTGAGGAATCCTGCGTCGAGCGACTGGTGGAGCTCGGCGTCAACACTTGAGTGGCCTTTGCCGCACGCCTCAAATCCAGCGCCGCACCTTTTTCGCGTAATCCCGGTATTTCTTGCCGAATTTCGTCGCCAGGACTTTCTCCTCGCCTTCGATCGCCATCTTCTGCGTTGCGAAGGCCGCGATGATCGCCAGCGGCAGGAACCATACAATCCCCGAGACAAGGGCCACGCCGATCAGCAGCAGCGTGTTGGCCAGATAAATCGGGTTGCGGCTGACGGCGAAAGGGCCTGATGTGACCAGGTGGTCCGGCACGGCGTTTGGGTGGAGCGTCGTCTTTGCCCGGATCATGGTGCGGATCGCCGTGAACCAGAGTGCGACGACGCCGAACAATGCCACCCAGCCGGCCGCGAACAGGATGTCGCCTAGAAGGCCGCCGATCCATGGAAGCGGATAGAGCAAGCCAAGCGCGATGCTGACGGCGATGGCTGCGAGATAGATCAGTGGCGGCCACGGTATAAACCCCGGTTTAGGCTGCCCCGGTTTAGGCTGATGGTCGGTCATTGTGCTCCTCCCTCCATCAAAGTGCTGTCGGCTTTGGCTGTGCAGGCGCCGGCGAGCTCGTCGAGATGTGCCTTCCAGTCTGCAGCCTGGTCGTTGCTGTAGAGCCGATCAAGCGTGGCCTCGCCCTCGAGCGTATCGAGCATGCACACACAATAGCTGGAGCAGAACTCCGTGTCGCGCGATTGCTCGCACGACATCTGGCATTCTTTCAGGAAGCTCACCTGCCTGGTTTCGACCGGTGCCGGCATGATCTGCGAAAACAGCCAGACCGAGCCGATCAGCACCGGCTGGTGGATCAGATAGAAGGCGAGGCTGTGCCGGCCGATAAAGACCAGCGGATTTGTCCAGCGGGCAGGCGTGACGCTCGCCAGCCGCGTCAGCATGCCGGAGGCGGAGCTGAGCTTTGCCGCCGCGATGCCCGCAAGCACGGCGCCGAACCACGGCAACAGCGGGACATAATCGTTGGAGCGTGGATTGGTTGCCGACAGGCCGACCCACCACAGGGCCGGATGGTCGAAGATCCCGGACCTGAGATAGAGCGGAGCGGTGATGACGAAAGCCGCGACGACAAGCGTCAGCAGCGCCGGCAGCCGCAGAAACGCCAGGCCGAGCAGGCTGGCCAGCGCGATCTCGTGCAGGATGCCGAAGAAGATGAAGCTGTCGGGCGTGGCAAACCTTGTGGCGGCCGATATGGCGAGCGCCGCCCCGGCGACCATGGCGAAGCGTTTCCAGAAGCCGTTCCAGCGGATCTGTTTGCCATGGGCGAGGAACAGGCTGACGCCAACCAGAAACAGGAAGGTCGAAGCGATGCAGCGCGCGTAGAACTTCCACCAGCCGAAGGCGGTCAGGCCGGGATCGGTGTAGCCGAAGAATTCGAGATCCCAGGTGAAATGGTAGCTCGCCATGGCAAGCAAGGCGATGCCGCGTGCGACGTCGATGGCGATAATGCGCTTCGTCTTCGATTGATCCTGAACGGGGGCGATTGGCGTAAGGATGCTCATGGTCTCGCAATCTGATTCAGCACTGCAAGACGACTATCACGGTTGCCCCGGACAAAAGAAGGCGGGCCAAACCTCTCAGATGTTCAGGGCGTCGGTGAAAGCGCTGTGTGGCGTTCGCGCACCCAGTTGTGGAAGCGGTGCAATTCATATTCCTCGGGCATCAGAACGCCCGCCTCGTGGCGCATCGAGCGCAGGCCCTTCTGGTTGACCTCGCAGATATCCGCGTCTTCCTCCAGCACCTGCCTGCCGAAGGCGACGATGTTGTCGATATCAGCCGTTGGATCGGCGAGCGCTTCGGGCGAAAAAAGCCATTCGGCGGTCAGTTCGGTCTGCTCCGGGCCGAGCGGCACCAGCAGCACGGTGCGGACATAATCGACATGGCCGACGATGAACATCGACGGCAAATTGGTGGCATAGGTCTGCCCGGCGGTACGCTCGGCGGACGTCAGCTCGGGAAAGACCGGGCCGTGGACGCGCCCGTCGCGCGACCAGGTCTCGGCTCCGGCCCGCAGGCCACCGGAAAACTCCGGCGCGTCATTGTCGGCGTGACGGGCCCATTCCGGGTCGTCGTGCCGCCCCATCAGGCCGCGGCCATAGATCGGCACCAGCCGAGACAGGTCCTTGTGAACGCCCGGGCAATGCAGGCACTCGTTGAAGTTCTCCCAGAAAATCTTCCAGTTGCAGTCCATCACCTTGCGCAGCACATGGCCCGACACCAGCGTCTCCAGCGGCCAGTTGGCGAGATTGCCGGATGCGGGATCGAAGGATGTTTCGGCCGAACCGGCGGCGTCTTCCCTGAGATTGACGAAGACGAAACCGCGCCACACCGACAGTGCGACCCGATAGAGCGAATGATCGGCCTTGTCGAAGCCTTCAGGTAGCGATTTCGACGGCACGCGCACGAGATCGCCACGCAGCGAATAGGACCAGGCGTGATAGGGACAGGTGATGAGCCGCGCCTTCAGCCGTCCTTCGCTCGCCTGGCAGAGCTGCGAGCCGCGATGCCGGCAGGTGTTATGGAAGGCGCGCAGCTCGCCGGTCTCGTCGCGCAGCACGACGATCTCCTGCGTGCCGACACGGAACGTCCTGAACGCCAGCGGCTGGGCAAGGTCGGCCTCGCGGCAGACGAGCAGCCAGCTTCGATACCAGATGGCGTCGAGATCGCGCTGATGGGCGTCGATGTCCCAGTACGCCGACGACGGCAGCGTCGGTTCAAGTCGCGTCAAACCGTTATAGGGATCGTGCTCGCTCGGGCTGGGTTGCATGACCGGCTTCCTGTGATGCTCCAGCCGACACCCGGCCGCGAAAATTGTCAATCACGGCGCCGGCTGGCTGGCCTGCCAAGACGGCGCATTCGCGCTGGTAGCTGGCGGAATTTGGTTTGCCGGGCGTTACGATTCTGCCTATAGTCGCAGCCGTCGTCGGTTCCTTTGGAACCAAGAGGGAATGCGGTGAGGGCAAAATTTGCCCAATGCCGTGGCTGCCCCCGCAACTGTGTGCGGTAGTCCTCTCCATATGCCACTGAAGAGTTTCTTCGGGAAGGTGGGGAAGGGCGCTGATCCGCGAGCCAGGAGACCTGCCGGCGACAGGAGAACTGACTTCTATGCCCTCGGGTGGAGGGCGAAAGGACAAGACATGAATACCGCTTCCGTCTCGCTCGGCGCTTCCGTCTCCTCGCAGTCGCGCTTCTTGCAGCTGGCGCTTGCTGCATTTCTCGGCATTTTCGTCATGGGCTTTGTCGGCTTCTCGCATATCGATGCGGTCCACAATGCCGCTCACGACTATCGCCATTCGATGGCGTTTCCCTGCCACTGACGAGGGGCTGACATCATGACATTGTTTCGCAACGTCGTGTTCATCGCGGCGATCGCAGGGCTTGTGGCCGGCGTCGTCCTCGCCTGCATGCAGGCCTATGCCACCGTGCCGCTCATCCTGAAGGCGGAAGTCTACGAGCAGGCCGGCGGCGGCCACGCGCATGACCATGCCGCGGCGCCGATAGCACCTGCCGAAAACGCAATGAGCACGACTGCTATGAGCAGCGCCGCACCGGCTGAAGCTGCCGCTCCGGAAGACGAAGGCTGGGCGCCGGCCGATGGCTTCGAGCGTTTCGTCTTCAATATCGCTGCCAATGTCGTTACCGGCATCGGCTTTGCTCTGATCCTGGTCGCCGCTTCGGAGTTTGCCGGCGGCATCGGCAATTGGCGTCAGGGCCTGTTCTGGGGGCTCGCTGGCTTTGCCGTGTTCACGCTGGCTCCGAACCTTGGCCTGCCACCCGAACTGCCGGCGATGCCGGCCGCCGATCTCGCCCAGCGCCAGATCTGGTGGATGGCGACAGTGGTGGCGACAGCGGCCGGTCTCGGCCTGCTTGCCTTCCGCAAGTCGCTGCCGCTGGCGCTGCTTGCAGTGGCGTTGATCGTGGCGCCGCATATCGTCGGCGCGCCGCAGCCCGACAATTTCGAGTCGCCGATCCCGGAAGGTCTGCATCACCAGTTCGTGGTGGCGGTGACGCTGACCAATCTGGTGTTCTGGCTGGTGCTCGGCGCCGTCGTCGGCGTGGTGCGTGGCCGCTTGACCGGCACGGCGACGAGCCTGCGCGACAGCTTTGCCTGATCGCGTTGCTTCCGGCGGGACGCTGACGCTGGTCATCGGCGGTGCGCGCTCCGGCAAGAGCGCGCATGCCGAAAGATTGGTGACGGCCTGTCCGGCGCCGTGGACATACATCGCCACGGCGCAAGCCTATGACGACGAGATGCGCGAGCGCATCGCGCTGCACCGATCGCGGCGCGGCGAGGGCTGGACGACCATCGATGCGCCGCTCGATCTCGTCGGCGCGATCGAGGCCCTGCCTGACGGCCGGCCTGTCCTGATCGACTGCCTGACGCTGTGGCTGACCAACCATATGCTGGCCGAACATGACATTGAGGCTGAATGCCGGGGGCTGGCCGATGTGTTGTCGCGACCGCGCGGGCCATGGCTCGTGGTCTCCAACGAGGTCGGCCAGGGCATCGTGCCGGACAATGCGCTCGCCCGTCGGTTTCGCGATGCCGCCGGCCGGCTCAACCAGCAGGTCGCGACGATAGCCGATACGGTGCTGATGATGGTGGCGGGACTGCCGCTGAAGGTGAAGTGACATGGCTGATACTATCGAACCCAAGGACGAAGAACGCCACCGCGCCAAGATGGCCAAGCGCAAGGCGGTGCAGGACGCCGAGGTCGCGGCAAAGACGGTCGAGAAGGGGCTGCTGATCGTCAACACCGGCCCCGGCAAGGGCAAGACCACCGCTGCCTTCGGGCTGGCGCTGAGGATGCTCGGCTACGGCAAGCGCGTCGGCGTCGTCCAGTTCATCAAGGGCAAATGGCACACCGGCGAGAAGGACGCCTTTGCCGTTTTCGGCGATCGGGTCGTTTGGCACACGATGGGCGAGGGTTTTACCTGGGAGACTCAGGATCTGAAGCGCGACATCGCTGCCGCCGAGGCCGCCTGGGCCAAGGTGCTCGAGCTGATGGCCGATCCGTCGATCAGCCTCCTGGTGCTCGACGAGCTGAACATTGCGCTGCGCTACGACTATCTCGATCTGGACAAGGTGGTGGCGGCGCTGAAAGGGCGCCGCGAGGGTCTGCATGTCGTCGTCACTGGCCGCAACGCCAAGCCGGCGCTGGTCGAGGCGGCCGATCTGGTCACCGAGATGGGCGTGACCAAGCATCACTTTTCCGCCGGCGTGAAGGCGCAGCAAGGCATAGAGTTCTGAGAGGTTTTGGCCGCGCCTCTTCTTCCTTCTCCCCCTGTGGGACCTTTGCACAGAAGCCGAACGGTGATTCTGTGGTGAAGGTTGGAGCAGGGAGATTCGGGATGGCGGATCGTGTTTTGGG
>NZ_NPKI01000025.1 GCF_002284565.1 Mesorhizobium mediterraneum
CATCCCGAATCTCCCTGCTCCAACCTTCACCACAGAATCACCGTTCGGCTTCTGTGCAAAGGTCTCACAAGGGGAGAAGGGGGAGCCTCGCGACGCAGGCCGAACTCAGACGGCCGGCTGTGAACCAAACTCAAGTAATCACGCTCGGCTTGGCGCGGCCGGTATGGCCGCGAATCCCGGCGATATCATCGGCTGCCGCAATCAGATCGGCAAGCGCCTCCTGGGTGTCAAGATCGTGCCGAGACTTGTCCGGCTCGTAGCGCTCGATGTAGAGGCGCAGCGTCGCCCCCGAGGTGCCGGTGCCGGAGAGACGGAAGACGACGCGCGATCCGCCTTCGAACAGCACCCTGATCCCCTGGTTCTTGGCTATCGAGCCATCGACCGGATCGTGGTAGGCGAAATCGTCGGCGCTGGCGATCTTCATGCCGCGCACGCTGGTGCCGGGCAACGAAGCGAGCTTGGCGCGCAATTCGTCGACCAGCGCGTCGGCGCGGTCGGTCTCGACCTCTTCATAGTCATGGCGCGAATAGTAGTTGCGGCCATAGGTCGCCCAGTGCTCGGTGACGATCTGCTTGGCGCTTTCGCCGCGGGCAGCAAGGATATTGAGCCACAAAAGCACGGCCCACAGCCCGTCCTTTTCGCGGACATGGTTGGAGCCGGTTCCGGCACTTTCCTCGCCGCAGATCGTCGCCATGCCGGCGTCGAGAAGGTTGCCGAAGAATTTCCAACCGGTCGGCGTTTCGTAGATGCCGATGCCGAGCTTTTCAGCGACGCGGTCGGCCGCACCGCTGGTCGGCATCGAGCGGGCGATGCCTTTCAGGCCGGCCTTATACCCCGGCGCCAGATGGGCGTTGGCGGCGAGCATGGCCACGGAATCCGACGGGGTGACGAAAATACCCTTGCCGATGATCAGGTTGCGGTCGCCGTCGCCGTCGGAAGCGGCGCCGAAATCCGGCGCATCCGGTCCCATCATCTCGTCATAGAGGTGTTTGGCGTGAACCAGATTGGGATCGGGATGGTGGCCGCCAAAATCCGGCAGGGGAATGAAGTTACGGGCAGTGCCGTTCGGCGCGCCGAGACGGTTTTCCAGGATCTCCTTGGCGTAGGGACCCGTCACGGCATGCATGGCGTCGAAGCGCATGCGGAAACCCGATTTGAACAACGCGCGCAAGGCATCGAAATCGAACAGGCTTTCCATCAGCTCGGCATAGTCGGCGACCGGGTCGATCACCTCGACCGTCATGCCGCCCGCCTCGACGGTACCGATTGTGTCGATGTCGACGGTGTCGATGTCGGCGATCTTGAAACTGGAGATCACCTTGGTCTTGGCGAAGATCGCGTCGGTCAGCTTTTCCGGCGCCGGGCCGCCATTGCCAGCATTGTATTTGATGCCGAAATCCTCATGCGGGCCGCCTGGATTGTGGCTGGCCGACAAGATGATGCCGCCGAAAGTCTTGTATTTGCGGATGACGTTGGAAGCTGCCGGCGTCGACAGGATACCGCCCTGCCCGACCATCACCTTGCCGAAGCCGTTTGCTGCCGCCATGGCGATGGCCTTCTGGATGACCTCGCGGTTGTAGAAGCGGCCGTCGCCGCCGATCACCAGGGTCTTGCCCTTGAATCCATCCAGCGCATCGAAGATCGACTGGATGAAGTTCTCTGCATAGTGCCCCTGCTGGAACACCGGCACCTTCTTGCGCAGCCCGGAGGTGCCGGGCTTCTGGTCGAGATAGGGTTTGGTGGGGACGGTTTGTGTCATGCTTCAGGCAACCCTTTTCGAAAGCAGCAAGCGATAGAGCTCAACATATTTTTCCGCGCTTTTGTCCCACGACACGTCGGCCTTCATGCCTTGCCGCTGCATCGACGTCCAGACCGTGGGGTTGGCGTGCGCTTCGACCAGCCGGCGGATGGCGTGCAGCAAGGCGCCGGCATCGGCGGGCGCGAACTGGAAGCCGGTCGCGACGCCTGCCGAAACGGACGCTTCATTGGCATCGATGATCGTGTCAGCGAGGCCGCCGGTGCGGGCGACGACCGGCACGCAGCCATAGCGCAGGCCATAAAGCTGCGTCAGTCCGCAAGGCTCGAAGCGCGACGGGATGACGATGGCGTCACAGCCGCCCTGCATGGTGTGGGAAAGGCCCTCGTCATAACCGATGACGACGCCGATGCGACCGCGGTGGCGGGCGGCGGCGGCCAGCAGCGCACCTTCGAGGCCGGCGTCGCCGGATCCCAGAATCGCCAGGCGCGCACCCCTCGCAACGATCCCGTCAACGACCGCCGCCAATATATCCATGCCCTTCTGCCAAGTGAGCCGGCTGATGACACAGACGATCGGACTGTCGTCGCGATCGAGGTCGAAACGATCCTCGACGGCGGTCCGGTTGGGGTGCCGCGCCTTCAAAGTCTTGGCCGTGTAATTGGAGACCAGATGCTTGTCGGTGGCCGGGTCCCATATCTCGGTATCGATGCCGTTGACGATGCCATAGAGATCGACAGACCGCATGTTGACCAGGCCATCAAGGCCCATGCCGAATTCGGGCGAGCGGATTTCCTGGGCATAGGTCGGGCTGACCGTGGTGATGGCCCAGGCGGCCTGCAGGCCGGCCTTGAGGAAGCCGACGCCGCCATAATATTCGACGCCGTCGAGCGCCATGGCCGACGCCGGCAAGCCAAGCTCGCCAAAGATGCCGGCGCCGAACCGGCCCTGGAAAGCGAGGTTGTGGACGGTGATCATCGACGGCGTTCCGACCGCCTTGCCGTAGCGCATATAGGCCAGCGTCATCGCCGATTGCCAGTCATGGGCGTGGACGATGTCCGGCTGGTAGCCCGAGATGGCGCCGCCGGCGATGTCGCCGCCAACCTGGCTCAGGGCCGCGAAACGCCGCCAATTATCCGGCCAGTCGGCGCCGGTGGCATTGCCATAGGGACCGCCGGGACGATCGAACAGATGCGGCGCGTCGAGCACGAAAAGATCGAGCCCTGAAATCTCCACGGCATGGACCGAAGCTTTGCCGCCCTGCAGCTGCGAGTATTGGTGAACGGCCTTTTTCTTCTTGAAGGCATCCATGATCTGGGGATAGCCGGGAACGAGCGTGCGCATCGTCACGCCGTTGCCGGCGAGCGCGATGGGCAACGCGCCGGTCACGTCGGCAAGCCCGCCAGTCTTGATCAGAGGGAATATTTCGGGCGTGACCGACAGAACCTGCATCCACTACAACCCCAGTTTGTCGATCATGACCTGCGTGACGAGGCAGATGCCCTTTTCGGAAACGCGGAAGCGCTTGGCGTCGAGAATGGGATCCTCGCCGACCACGAGCCCCTCCGGTATCCTTACGCCATGATCGATGACCACGCGCTTCAACCTTGCGTTCCGGCCGACATGGCAGTCGGGCAGCATGACGACGTCCTCGAGCGTCGAATAGGAATTGATGCGCGCGCCCGTGAAGATCAGGCTTCGCTTCAGTGACGCGCCTGAGACGATGCAATCGCCCGAGACGAGCGACGACACGGCAGAGCCGCGGCGGCCATCCTCGTCATGCACGAACTTTGCCGGCGGCTTCAGCTCGGCATAGGTCCAGATCGGCCAGTCGCGGTCGTAGAGGTCGAGCTCCGGCGTGATGTCGGTCAGGTCGATATTGGCTTCCCAATAGGCGTCGACCGTGCCGACATCGCGCCAGTAGGCTTCGTTCTCGGCGGTCGAGCGCACGCAGGATTTGGCGAAGCGATGGGCGATCGCTTTCCCATGCTCGACGACATAGGGGATGATGTCCTTGCCGAAGTCTCGGCTTGAGCCCGGTTCGGCCGCGTCGCGGCGCAGTTGCTCCATCAGGAACTTGGTCTTGAACACATAGATGCCCATCGAGGCCAGGGCGAAATCCGGCTTGTCGGGAATGCCGGGCGGATCGGCGGGCTTCTCGATGAAGGAGATGATGGTGTCCTTGGCATCGACATGCATGACACCGAAGCCGGTCGCCTCCATGCGCGGCACTTCGAGGCAGCCGACGGTGACATCAGCACCGGCTTCGACATGCTGGCGAAGCATCAGCTCGTAGTCCATTTTGTAGATGTGGTCGCCGGCTAGGATGACCATGTATTCGGGCCCGTAGGCCTCGATGATGTCGATGTTCTGGTACACGGCATCGGCCGTGCCCTCATACCATTGCGTTTCCGACACGCGTTGGCTGGCCGGCAGGATGTCGAAGCTCTCGTTACGCTCGGGCCGCAGGAAGTTCCAGCCGCGCTGCAGGTGGCGGATCAGCGAATGCGCCTTGTATTGCGTGGCGACGCCGAGGCGGCGAATGCCGGAATTGAGCGCGTTGGAGAGCGCAAAATCGATGATGCGCGTCTTGCCGCCGAAATAGACCGCCGGCTTGGCGCGTCGGTCGGTCAACTCCCTGAGGCGGCTGCCGCGGCCGCCGGCCAGCACATAAGCCATGGCATCGCGCGCCAGCGGCTGGGTTCGTTTTATCTCTGCCATTTTATCCTCCCAAGTTACGCGCTGCGAGACATCGCTCATTCCGAAGCAAATTCGAGCATGATCGTTGACAGCGGCGGTAACAGCATCGTCGCCGAGATGCTTCCTCCTTCCGCCCGAGCCTCGACGGCGCCGCCATTGCCCTTGCCGGAACCGCCATAGTCGGCGGCGTCCGTATTGATGATCTCGCGCCATTTTCCGGCCGTCGGCAACGGCACGCGATAATTGTCGCGTGGCACGGGCGTGAAATTGGAGATGACGGCGACCGGATTTCCGCCCGGCGCGCTACGCAGCCAGGCAAAGACGGAGTTCGCGCTGTCGTCGACGATCAGCCAGGAAAAGCCCTCCGGCTCGCAGTCGCGCGCATGCAGCGCCGGGCGCGAACGGTAAAGATAGTTGAGATCGCGCACCGTTTGCCGGACGCCGCGGTGGAGCCGGAAATCGAGCAAATTCCAGTCGAGCGCGCGCGCCTCGCTCCACTCGCGGCGCTGGGCGAATTCCTGTCCCATGAACAACAGCTTCTTGCCGGGGTAGCCCCACATGAAGGCGTAGTAGGCGCGCAGCGTTGCGAATTTCTGCCAGTCGTCGCCGGCCATCTTGCCGAGCAGCGTGCCCTTGCCGTGCACGACCTCGTCATGGGAGAGCGGCAGCACGAAATTCTCTGAGAAGGCGTAGACCAGGCCGAAGGTGATATCGTTGTGGTGATGCTTGCGAAAAATCGGCTCCTTGGAAAAATACTCCAGCGTGTCGTGCATGAAGCCCATGTTCCACTTGAAGCCGAAACCCAGTCCGCCCTCATGCACCGGCTGCGAGACCTTTGGCCATGAGGTCGATTCCTCGGCAATCGTCATCACTCCCGGATGATGGCCATAGACCTCCTTGTTCATCCTCTGGAGGAAGCTGACCGCCTCGAGGTTCTCGCGCCCGCCCTTTTCGTTGGGAATCCATTCGCCGGCCTTGCGTGAATAATCGAGGTAGAGCATCGAGGCGACGGCATCGACCCGCAAACCGTCGACGTGGTATTTCTCAGCCCAGAACAGCGCATTGTTGACGAGGAACGAGACCACCTCGCGACGGCCGAAATTGTAGATCGCGGTGTTCCAGTCGGGATGGAAGCCCTTGCGCGGGTCGGCATGCTCATAGAGCGCGGTGCCGTCGAAATTGGCCAGGCCATGCGCGTCCACCGGGAAATGTGCCGGCACCCAGTCGAGGATGACGCCGACGCCGGCGCGGTGGGCGCCGTCGACGAAGCGGGCAAAACCGTCCGGATCGCCGAAGCGGGCCGACGGCGCGTAGAGGCCTGTCGTCTGGTAGCCCCAGGACGGGTCATAGGGATGTTCGGAGATCGGCATGAATTCGATATGGGTGAAACCCGTGTCGACGACGTAGGGGATCAGCCTTTCGGCGAGTTCGTCCCACGACAGGAAGCTGCCGTCGTCGTGAAGCTGCCAGGAGCCGGCATGGACCTCATAGATCGACACCGCCTCGCGCCTGGGGTCGGTGTTGCGCCAGAAATTGCGGTGCGCCTCGTCACCCCATTGATGCGCCGGCGGAAGCGCCGTCACCGAAGCGGTGGCCGGGCGCAGTTCGGATTTGAAGGCGAACGGATCGGCCTTCAGCGGCAGCCTCACGCCATCGGGTCCGATGATCTCGTATTTGTAGGGCCGGCCGGCGCCGATGTCGGGAATGAACAACTCCCAGATGCCGGTGTCGCGGCGGACGCGCATCGTATGCCTGCGGCCGTCCCATTCGTTGAAGTCGCCGACCACCGACACACGCCTGGCATTGGGCGCCCAGACGGCGAAATGCACGCCGGACGCACCCTCGTGGTCGATGAGATGCGCGCCGAGCTTGTCGAACAGCCTGAGATGCGAACCCTCGGCGATATAATAGTCGTCCAGCGGACCAAGCACCGGACCGAACGAATAGGGATCGGTCAGCCACCAGTCGCCACCGGCATTGCGAGCATGATAGCGCAGGGGCTGTCGCTTTTTGAGCGACAGCCTGCCCTCGAAGAAGCCGCCTTCGTCGCGCCTGGAGAGTTCGCCCGCTTTCTTGCCGGTCAGCGTATAGGCAGTGACGAGCTCGGCATGAGGGACGAAGCAGCGGGCGACAAAGCCCTTGTCAACCTCGTGCACACCGAGGACAGCGAAAGGATCACCATGCGTGCCGGCGACAATCGCCGCGACATCACCGGCTGACGCCAGTCCATCCGGCCCGCTTGTCGCAGCGGTCGCGCGCGGCTTCCTCATCAGGCAGTGACCCTCCCCGGGACCACGTTGTTCGTGGCCTCATGCAATCATATCAGACGGGCACGTTCCAGATTTCTTTCGCATATTGGCGGATCGTGCGGTCGGATGAGAACCAGCCGACGCGGGCGACATTGCGGATTGCCTTGGCGTGCCAATCCGGGCTGTTGCGCCAGACGGCGTCGACGTCGCGCTGGGTGGCGGCGTAGGCATCGAAATCCGCTGCGACCATGAACCAGTCGCTCTGATAGAGGCCGTTCATCAGGTCGCGATAGCGTTCCGGATCGTCAGGCGAAAAGACGCCCGACGAAACGGCAGCCACCGCCTGCGCCAGTTCGGGAGAGGCTTCGATCACGGATCGCGGATCGTAGCCGTTGCTGCGCCGCTCGGCGACCTGCTCAGTGGTCAGGCCGAAAATGAAGATGTTGTCGTCGCCGACGCATTCCTTGATCTCGACATTGGCGCCGTCGAGCGTGCCGATGGTCAGCGCACCGTTCAGCGCGAATTTCATGTTGCCGGTGCCGGAGGCTTCCATGCCGGCGGTCGATATCTGCTCCGAAAGGTCGGCGGCCGGCATCATGATCTCGGCCAGGCTGACATTGTAATTCGGCACGAACACCACTTTCAGCAAGCCGCGAACAGCCGGGTCGCGATTGATGACCTTGGCGACGTCGTTGGCGAGCTTGATGATCAGCTTGGCGTTGTGATAGCTGGGCGCCGCCTTGCCGCCGAAGAACTTGACGCGGGGCATCCAGTCGCGCTCCGGATGCGAGCGGATCTGGTCGTAGAGCGCGATCGCTTCGAGGATGTTCAGCAGCTGGCGCTTGTATTCGTGGATGCGCTTGATCTGGATGTCGAACAGCGCCGAGGGATCGACCTTGATGCCGAGGCGGTCGGCGACGAGATTGGCAAGCCTGACTTTGTTCGCCCGCTTGACGGCCGCGAACTTGTCGCGGAAGGCGGCGTCGTCGGCAAAGGCATCGAGCTCCTTGATCGCGTCGATGTCGTCGAGGAAGCGATCGCCGATTGCCTCGCGGGTGAGCGCGGTAAGACCGGGATTGCATTGGATCAGCCAACGACGCGGTGTGATGCCGTTGGTCTTGTTGTTGATGCGGTCGGGGTAGAGCTTGTGAAGGTCGGCAAACACCGTTTCCTTCATCAGCTCGGTGTGAAGGGCTGATACGCCGTTGATCGAGTGCGAGCCGACAAAGGCCAGATTGCCCATGCGTACCCGGCGGTCGCCATTTTCCTGGATCAGCGAGATGCGACCGATCTGTTCATCCGAGAACTGGTCGGAGGCGCGCGCCTCCAACAGCACTTCAGCGTTGATGGCGTAGACGATCTGCATATGGCGCGGCAAAAGCCGCTCGAACAGCGGCACCGGCCAGCTTTCGAGCGCTTCGGGAAGCAGCGTGTGGTTGGTATAGCCGAAGGTGCGCTTGGTGATGCTCCAGGCCTGGTCGAAATCCATGCCGTGGACATCCATCAGCAGGCGCATCAGCTCGGGCACCGCGATGGCCGGATGAGTGTCGTTCAGATGGATCGCCGCCTTGTCGGGCAGCGACTGCAGGTCGCCATACTGGCTGAGATGACGCTGGATGATGTCCTGCAACGATGCGGTCGAAAAGAAATACTCCTGTCTTAGCCGCAGCTCCTGACCAGCCTTGTGGGAATCGGCGGGGTAAAGGACGCGCGACAAAGCATCGGCCTTGTTGCTTTCGGCGAGCGCACCGATGTGGTCGCCGGCGTTGAACTTGTCGAGCAGGATCGGATCGATCGGCATGCCGGACCAGAGCCGCAGCGTGTTGACGCGGTTGGCCCGCCAACCGACCACCGGCGTATCGTAGGCAACCGCCAGAACATGTTCGATCGGCTTCCAGACGTGGCGCTCAAGCCTGCCGTCCTTCGAGGTGATCGATTCCACCGCGCCGCCGAAACCGACCTCGAAGGAGCGTTCGCGCCGCTCGAACTCCCAGGGGTTGCCGTGATCGAGCCAGGTCTCGGGCAGTTCGACCTGCCAGCCATCGTGGATTTCCTGACGAAACATGCCGTTGGCATAGCGAATGCCATAGCCATGCGCGGGGATGTCGACGGTTGCCATGCTTTCCATGAAGCAGGCGGCGAGCCGACCGAGACCGCCATTGCCAAGCGCTGCATCCGGCTCGAGGGCCGCGATGAGATCGAGGTCGACGCCGAGAGACCGCAGCGCTTCGCGCATATTGTCCATCAGGCCGAGGTTGGAGAAGGCGTCGCGCATCAGGCGGCCAATGAGGAATTCCAGCGACAAATAGTAGACGCGCTTTTCCTGCTGGGCGTAGGCCTCTTGCGTCGCCTGCATCCAGTGATCGACGATGCGGTCACGCACGACTTTGATCGAGGCGGTGAGCCAGTCGTATTGCGTGGCGACTGCGGTGCCCTTGCCGACCCTGTATTTGAGGGCCTTCAGGACTTCGTCAGCGAGCGTCTTGGGATCTGGGGTTTCGAGAATGGGAGCTTTGGATGCCATCGCGTGCGTCATGTCGCCTCTCGTGCGGTTGCCATGATCATACTGGCTTTCACCATTCCTCCCAGCCCATGCTAGCGCATATTTTGTTATACATTCAATCGAGTTAGATTGCCGCGGGGCAGCTTACCCTGCGGCAGTTTAGCAACTTAAAGCGCGTCGCGTTTGGGCGGCTTCCGCGATGCGTGCATGTCGTTATCCCAAAACCGCTACGCACTTTTGGGCGACATGCTTTCTCGTTTATGCATGTCGTTATCCCAAAACCGCTACGCACTTTTGGGCGACATGCATCAGGCCGCCAGCGCCGCCTCCGGCGGAAGCTTCGCTCCGGTCATGAAGGCGACGGCGTCGGACATCGTATATTGCTTGGGATCGATGACACAGAGGCGACGGCCAAGCCGATGGATGTGAATGCGGTCGGCCACCTCGAAGACATGCGGCATGTTGTGCGAGATCAGCACGATCGGCAGGCCGCGCTTCTTCACGTCGAGGATCAGTTCGAGCACGCGGCGGCTCTCCTTGACGCCTAACGCCGCTGTCGGCTCATCCATGATGACCATCTTCGAGCCGAAGGCGGCGGCCCGCGCTACCGCCACGCCCTGGCGTTGGCCACCCGAGAGCGTTTCCACGGCCTGGCTGATGTTCTGGATGGTCATCAGGCCAAGTTCGGTGAGCTTGTCGCGGGCGCGCTTTTCCATGGCCGGCCGGTCGAGCATGCGCAGCCAGTCGCCCAGAAAACCCGGTTTGCGGATCTCGCGACCGAGGAACATGTTGTCGGCGATCGACAACGCCGGCGATAGCGCCAGGTTCTGGTAGACGGTTTCGATGCCGGCCTCGCGGGCCTCGATGGGCGACTTGAAGAGCACCTGCTTGCCGTCCAACTCGATGGTCCCCTCGTCCGGAATCACGGCGCCAGAGATCGCCTTGATCAGCGTCGACTTGCCTGCGCCGTTGTCGCCGATCACGGCCAGGATTTCTCCCGGATAGAGATCGAAGTCGCAGCTATTCAGTGCGGTGACGCGGCCATAGCGCTTGACGAGGCCGCGCGCGGTGAGGATGGGCTCCTGGGTCATGGTTACACCGAAACCTTTCTGATCCACTGGTCGATTGCCACGGCGCCGATAATCAGCACACCGGTAAGCAGCACTTTCCATTGCGGATCGGCGCCCAGCATGTTGAGGCCCATCGAAACGACGCCGACGATCATAGCGCCGAACAGCGTGCCCAGAATCGACCCGCGTCCGCCGAAGAGGGAAATGCCGCCGATCACCGTCGCGGTGATCGCCTGCAAATTGTAGTCGGTTACAGCGGCGGACGGCGAGATCGAGCCGTTGCGGCCGATGGAGACCCAGGCAGCGAAAGCGGCGATCAGCCCGGCAAGGGTGTAAACCGAGATCAGCACCTTCTTGGTCTGGATGCCCGACAGTTTTGCCGCCTCCGGATCATCGCCGACGGCGTAGACATGGCGGCCCCATGCCGTGTGATTAAGCACGTACCACAGGATCAGCACCAGCACGACCATGGCAATGACGCCGATTGTCAGCACCGCTGTGCCGATCTTGAAGTTCAGGCCAAACAGATGGAGCAGCGGCGCCTGGACGTCGACGTCGGCGTCGCGGATCGTCTCATTGGCCGAATAGATGAAGTTCGTGGCCATGACGATGTTCCAGGTGCCGAGCGTGACGATGAAGGGCGGCAGCTTCATGTAGGCGACCAGCAGCCCATTGAGCAGCCCGCAGGCCCCGCCGGCGGCAAGCCCGATCACCACCGCAAGCAAGGTCGGCAGACCATAGGTGACCGCGCAATTGCCCATGATCACGGCCGAA
Organism: Mesorhizobium mediterraneum; assembly: GCF_002284565.1. Taxonomy (GTDB): domain Bacteria; phylum Pseudomonadota; class Alphaproteobacteria; order Rhizobiales; family Rhizobiaceae; genus Mesorhizobium; species Mesorhizobium mediterraneum. The sequence continues at coordinate 11,053 of NZ_NPKI01000025.1, forward strand.
ATCACCATGATCACGCCGATTGACAGGTCGATGCCGGCTGTAAGGATGACCAGCGTCTGCGCGGCTCCGAGAATACCGACGATGGCAATCTGCTGCAGGATCAGCGTCAGCGTGTAGGACGAAAAGAACCGCCCTCCGATGGTGACGCCGAAGACAGCGATCGACAGAACCAGCACGATCAGCGGCACTGCAGCCGGAGTGGAATGCAAAAAATGCTGGATGCGCTTGACGATCGACGTGCCGTGCTCGTCAAAAGCAGCAACGCTTGTCTCGCTGTTCGAGAGAGCCTTTTCGAATTCCTGAACCTGAGCCATGTTTCCTCCCATGGGGCCTCAGCCACGCCGACGCCCGTCCAACCATTCCCGATCTGCCGCCGGAATTGTTCGCGCTTGCGATAGCGCATCGTCCGCCCGAAACGACCGGGGATCAAGCCCCCGGCCGATCGGTTCTGTTGCCTGTCAGACCGGCATCAGCCCCAGCACTTGGCGAGGCCTTCCTTGGTGTCGATGGACTTCACGCCTTCCGCCGGCTTGTCGGTCACGAGGTTCACGCCCGTGTCGAAGAAATCCTTGCCTTCGGTCGGCTTGGGCTTCGTCCCATCCTTGGCGAAAGCGGCGATCGCTTCGATGCCGAGTGCCGCCATCTGGAGCGGATATTGCTGCGAGGTCGCGCCGATCACGCCCTCGGCGACCGACTTCACGCCGGGACAGCCGCCGTCAACCGAGACGATCAGCACGTTGCCTTCGAGGCCCACGGCCTTGAGCGCCTGGTAGGCGCCGACGGCTGCCGGCTCGTTGATGGTATGGATGACATTGATGCCGGGATCCTTCTGGAGAAGGTTCTCCATCGCCTTGCGGCCGCCTTCCTCGTTGCCGTTCGTGACATCGTGGCCGACGATGCGTGCATCGTCCTCATCGCCGATCTTGTTGGGATCCTTCACGTCGATGCCGTAGCCCATCATGAAGCCCTGGTCGCGCAAGACGTCGACCGTCGGTTGCGAGGGGGTCAGGTCGAGGAAGCCGATCTTGGCATCCTTCGCCTTGTCGCCGAGCGTCGCGGCGGCCCACGCGCCGATCAGCTTGCCGGCCTCCAGATTGTCGGTCGCGAAGGTCGCGTCGGCGGCGTCGAGCGGATCAAGCGGCGTGTCCAGCGCGATCACGAGCAGACCGGCGTCACGTGCCTTCTTCACCGCCGGGACGATACCCTTGGTGTCCGACGCGGTGATCAGGATGCCCTTGGCGCCGTCGGCGATGCAGCTTTCGATCGCCGCCACCTGGCTCTCGCTGTCGCCGTCGATCTTGCCTGCGTAGGCTTTAAGCTCAACGCCGAGCTCTTTGGCCTTGGCGGCCGCGCCTTCCTTCATCTTGACGAAGAACGGGTTGGTGTCGGTCTTGGTGATCAGGCAGGCGCCGACGTCGGCAGCGGACGCGGCCGAGGTGAACGCCATCAGACCCAGTCCGGCCGCGGCAAAAACGGTGGACTTCAATAGTGCTGTCTTGGTCACGATTTTCCTCCCAGTGGAACCATTTCGGATGCCGGCCAACCGGCATCCGCACAAGCATCCAGACGACTTCTCCCGGCGTGGACGCCTGGCCCAACACAACACCAGGCCGAGGTTTCTGTCAATAATTAAATCACTCTTATTTATTATTGACAGGACTGCATCGTTCACTCATTCTGGCCCCAATAGCTTTGAGGGGAAACGACGGGAGGAACAAGGGTGGAGACCGGCATTACGGGGCACGGTTCGCCCGAGGCAGCCGAAAGCCGCATTCATCGCGGCACCAACCAGAGCGGCATGCGAGACCACAATGAGCGGCTGGTGCTGTCTCTGGTGCGTCGGCACGGCAGCCTGGCCAAGTCCGACATTGCGCGCATGACCGGACTTTCGGCTCAGACAGTTTCCGTCATCATGCGCGAGCTCGAGGTGGACAAGCTCCTTGTCCGCCAGGCGCCGTTGCGCGGCAAGATCGGCCAACCCTCCATTCCGATGGCGCTCAATCCCGATGGCGCCTATTTCATCGGCCTGAAGATCGGCCGTCGCAGCGCCGAACTCGTGCTGATCGACTTTCTCGGCAATGTACGCTCGATGCTGCAGCATTCCTACCGCTATCCGGCACCGCGCGAGACGGTCGAATTCGTCACCTCCGGCATGAAGACGATGCGCGGCGAGCTCACCCCGGCGCAGGACAAGCGCATTGCCGGGCTCGGTATCGCCATGCCGTTCGAATTGTGGAACTGGGCCGATACGGCAGGTGCGCCGCGCGACGTCATGGACGAATGGCGCCACCGCGACATCCGCGCCGATATCCAGGCGCAGTGCGAATTCCCCGTCTATCTGCAGAATGATGCCACCTCGGCTTGCGGCGCCGAGCTGGTGTTCGGCAAGGCGGGTGCGGCGCGCGACTTCGTCTATTTCTATATCGGTGCCTTCGCCGGCGGCGGCATCGTGCTCAACGGTCACCTTTTTGGCGGGCCGACCGGCAATGCCGGCGCGCTGGGTTCGATGCCGGTGCCCGGACCGGACGGCAAGCCGACCCAACTGATCGACGTGGCGTCGATCGCCATGCTGGAAAAGGCGCTCAACGCGCGCGGTGTCGAGGCCTCGCATCTGTGGACGTCACCGGAGGATTGGGGCGAGATCGGCGTCGAGCTTGACGACTGGATCGCCTGCGCCTCACAAGCGCTCGCCTATGCCATCGTGGCAGCATCCTCGGTTATCGATTTCGAGGCAGCGGTGATCGACGGATGGATGCCGAAGGCCGTGCGGCGCCGGCTCGTCGATGCCGTTGTCGAAGCCATCGGCAACATCGACGGCGAAGGCCTGAACCTCCCAGCCGTTCGCGAGGGCACTGTCGGTATTCATGCACGTGCCCTGGGCGGCGCCAGCCTGCCGCTTTCCGAGCGCTTCCTCATCGGTTCGACGACGATTTCCAGGAGTGCTTGAGTTTGCTGGTCGGAATGGTTGCAAGGCGGTTGCGCTTGCCGGCGCCGGCTTCTATCTACGGGTCAGATCCGCGCACGCGATCGTCGCGACAAACGAGCCGTAGCTCTACGCCAACATCATCATCCGCAAGGGTGTGATCTATCCGCCGGAGAACTGCAAATCATGATCCTCTGTTGCGGCGAAGCCCTGATCGACATGCTGCCGCGTACCACGACGGAGGGCGAGCCGGCCTTTGCCCCCTATGTCGGCGGCGCGGTGTTCAACACCGCTATTGCGCTCGGCAGGCTGGGAGCACCCGCCGGTTTCTTTTCCGGCCTGTCGTCGGACCTGTTCGGCGGCCAGTTCAGGGACGCACTGGGAGAGAGCAAGGTCAGTTCCACCTATGCGCACACATCTCCCCGGCCGACCACGCTTGCCTTCGTGCGGCTGGACAACGGCCAGGCGACCTACACGTTCTACGATGAAAACACAGCCGGACGCATGCTGACCGTCGACGATCTGCCGAAACTCGGCAGCGAGATCGAAGCCATGCTGTTCGGCGCCATCAGCCTGATCTCGGAGCCGGCCGGATCGGCCTACGAGGAATTCATGCGGCGCGAGCATAAGCGCCGCGTCATGATGCTCGACCCCAACATTCGGCCCAATTTCATCCCTGACAAGGCCAAGCATCTCCGGCGCATCCGCTCTATGATGGCGATGGCCGACATCGTGAAACTGTCGGATGAGGACCTCAACTGGTTCGGCGAAGCCGGCTCGCACGAAGACGTCGTCCGCAACTGGCTGGATCGCGGCCCGACCCTGATCGTCGTCACCCATGGCAGCGAAGGCGCTGCCGGCTACACCAGGGATCACAAGGTCACGGTCGTGCCGGACAAGGTCGAGGTGGTCGATACGGTCGGCGCCGGCGACACGTTCAACGCCGGCATCCTGGCCTCGCTGCACGAGCAAGGCCTGCTGTCGAAGGAGGCGATCGCCAATCTGCCGGAAGACGCCATCCACAAGGCGCTGACGCTCGGCGCCAAGGCTGCGGCGGTTACCGTGTCGCGAGCCGGCGCCAATCCGCCATGGCGGCACGAAATCGCCTGATTGCACGGCGATACACCCAGCTTGGCGATCACTTTATGTTTCGCCGGCCGGACGCGACGCGATATGAAAACCAAATGATGCCTGACGAAGCCCGGATTTCCGGCATCTTCAAAGGGCACCTCGGAAATCAGAGGTAACAGGCTGCGACACTTGAGCAATTCGCGGTTTGGTTCGTGCAGCTTTCTCGGCTGGCGCAACTCTGATACCAGCGGCCGGTTATCTGGCTAGTACCGTTTTGAGGCCGACATGCAGTTCATCGATCTTGGCGCGCAGCGCGAACGAATCCGCGACAGGCTGAAAGTGGCGATCGACCGCGTCGTCGATGAGGGACGCTATATTCTGGGACCTGAGGTCACCGAATTCGAAAATAAGCTCGCCGCCTATATCGGCACCAAGCATGTCGTCGCCTGCGCCAACGGCACCGACGCGCTGCTGTTGCCGCTGTTTGCGGCCGGCATCGGCCCAGGCGACGCGGTGTTCGTGCCGAGCTTCACCTTCGCCGCCACGGCGGAAGTGGTGGCGCTGGCCAAGGCCGAGCCGGTTTTCGTCGATGTCGATCCCAATACCTACAACATCGACATCGCCAGCCTCGAGGCTGCCATCGCCATGATCAAGGCGGAAGGCCGGCTGAAGCCAAGGGCGATCATTCCCGTCGACCTGTTCGGGCTTGCCGCCGACTACGAGGCGATCATGGCGATCGCCAACCGCGAAGGGCTGATGGTTATCGAGGATGCTGCCCAGTCGATGGGCGGCTCGATCGACGGCAAGATGTGCGGTTCGTTCGGCGCGGTCGGCTCGACCAGCTTCTACCCGGCAAAGCCGCTCGGCTGCTATGGTGACGGGGGCGCGATGTTCACCAATGACGATGCGCTGGCCGAACAGCTCCGCTCGTTCGCCTTCCACGGCAAGGGCGAAACCCAGTATGACAATGTCCGCGTCGGCATCAATTCGCGGCTCGACACGTTGCAGGCGGCGATCCTGATCGAGAAGCTGGCCATTCTCGAAGACGAGATGGTTGCCCGGCAAGCGGTTGCAAATCGTTACGCCGAAGGGCTCGGCGACATCCTCAAGGCGGCGCGCAACCTGGACGGCGGCCGTTCGGCCTGGGCGCAATACGCCGTCGAGACGCCGAAGCGCGACGGGCTCAAGGCGCATCTCGGCGAAAAGGGTATTCCTTCGGTCATCTATTACGTGAAGCCGCTGCACAGCCAGATCGCCTACCGCGACTATCCGCGCACGCCGTCCGGTCTTGCCGTTTCGGAGGAGCTGCCAAAGCGGATTCTCTGCCTGCCCATGCACCCTTACCTGAGCGAAGCCGATCAGGACCGGATCATCGAGACGATCCGCAACTATATCGGCTCGAATTCGGCGGACGTCGCCGCAGCGTAGAGCTTCACGCGCGCGATCACAGTCTAGCCGGTATGCCTTCCAGCAGCACGCCGATCGCGGCATCAACAGGCGTCAGTTGCGACGACGCGCTTCCCCGGCGCCAGCGCATGGCGGAGGCCGCCCTCCCCTTCCGATATCTCAAGTCTTGGCACCCACAGTCGCGACATCGGTAAGCGCAAATCCCGCATCTATGGTCAGGATCGGCGCTTGGTAGGATTTCGCGGTGGCATAATGGAAGCAATCGGCAAGATTGAGCGCACTATTGCGTTCAGCGTCCGGATAGCGGTGCCGTCCATAGCGATCGAAGGCTTGCAGCGCGGCGGTCAACTCACGGCTCGAAATCGCCAGAACCTCGACCCCAGCCGCTTCAAGGAACTCCTGCACTCGCGCTTCAGCTTCTGCCATGGGAATGCGCTTTTTGCGAAACAGCCCAACAGTCGCTTCCCATGCAGCCACGACCGATGTGATCGGCCGCGGCGAGCGCGCGGCATCTAGCGCCGCCGCAAGGTTCTCGGCCCCAGGCTCTTCCGTCACAATTGCGATGATTGCCGACGCATCGACGAACATCAGTAGTCGCCGCTGAGGTCATCGAAAAACGCCCGGTCTGCCGCAAGGCCGGTGTCCGGATAGGCCGCAATTTTCGCGCGCAAAGGCTTCAGCCGCTCCCACAGAGGGATCGCCTCCTCGGCACGGCGCAGTTCGTTTTCCAGGGCCAGCTTCACGGCAGCCGTCTTGTTCAACCGCGTGCGCGCCGCCAATTTTTCGGCAAGCATATTTACCTCTTCACTGCGAATGTTGAGCGGCATAGCGAATTCTCCTATGTGTAGACGTACATATAGAAACGCCAACACGTGATGGCAACCGCCCATCAGGAGAGCATAAGGTTTTGTGTGCGGCGGAATGCGAACGTAGCCAAGAAGAACCTGTTCTTGGGGCCACGTCTGATTGCCCGCGGCCGGTCATGTATTTTAACTCGAGCGGCGATGTTTTGGGCGAAATCGTTTCGTCGAAGAGTTCTGTGCGCCAGATGCCACGACCGAAGCGGGGATCGTGACGCGCGGTCTCAGCCGGATTTATGCTTCGCACGGCGATCCACGCCCTGCAGGGCTAGCGACGTTATAATCGTCAGGTTGGCCCGACTGCCTTGCCGCTGGCTATGAAATGCGGATTGGCGAAGTCCTCGTCATCGCTCTGATTGCGCTTGCCGTAGGCCAGCGGTTTGCCATCAAGCGTGCGCGTCATGCCGCCGGCGGCGCGCAGCACCGCATCGCCGGCCGCGGTATCCCATTCCATGGTGCGGCCGAAGCGCGGATAGACGTCGGCCTCGGCGCCGGCGACAAGACAGAATTTCAGCGACGAGCCGACCGAGACGATCTCGGCAGCGCCTACCGTGCGGATATAGGCTTCGGTCTCGGGCGTGTTGTGGGACCGGCTGGCGACGATGGTCAGTGGCGCCACACCGGCCCTGGCCGAAATCGGCCGACGGCCGATGATCTGGTAGTCGCCATCGACTTCGATTGCTTCCGCCCTGCCCGGCCGGCCGGAAAAAAAGCGTCCGGTGCATGGCGCAAAGACCACGCCGATCTCCGGCACGCCGTGGCGGACGAGCGCGATGTTGACGGTGAAGTCGGTCCTGCGGTTGACGAATTCCTTGGTGCCGTCGAGCGGATCCACCAGAAAAAAGGCGTCGTCGAGGTCGGGCGGCACGATGCCGGCCGATGCCTCTTCCTCAGCCACGCAATGGATGTCGGGGAACGCGGCGCGCAAGCCGGCGAGGATGATCTTTTCGCTCTCGCGATCGGCCTCGGTCACCGGCGAGCTGTCTGATTTCTGATCGACCGCGCAACCAGCATCGAAAACCCGCATCACCTCTCGCCCCGCCGCCAAGGCAAGGCGCTCGAACACGCCGAGCATCGCTTCGTCGTCAGATGCCGCCGCCGCTATCGTATTGGTTTTCGGCAATGTCGCGCTCGTTCAGCCAGAGTTCCAGGGCCTCTACCATCTCCTCGGCAGACTTGCCGAGTGTCTTGAGATGGATTTCGGGGTTTTCAGGAGCCTCATACGGGGAATCGACGCCGGTGAAATTCTTGATTTCGCCATTCAACGCCCGCGCATAGAGACCCTTCGGATCGCGTCTGGCGCATTCCTCAAAGGGTGTATCGACAAACACCTCGACGAATTCACCGTTGGCCATCATCTCCCTGGCCATGCGCCGCTCCGCGCTGAAGGGCGAAATGAAGGAAACAATGACGATCAGCCCGGCATCGGCCATCAGGCGCGCCACTTCCGCAACGCGGCGAATGTTTTCGACGCGGTCGGCGTCGGTGAAGCCAAGATCGCGATTGAGGCCGTGGCGAACATTATCGCCATCCAGGATGTAGGTGTGGCGGCCGGTGGCGAACAGCTTCTTCTCGAAGAGGTTGGCGATGGTCGACTTGCCCGAGCCCGAGAGCCCGGTGAACCAGAACACGGCAGGCCGCTGGTTCTTCAGATCGGCGCGGCCGTGCTTGCCGACATCGAGCGATTGCCAGTGAATGTTTTCGGCGCGGCGCAGCGAATGCAGGATCATCCCGGCGCCGACCGTGGCGTTGGTGATGCGGTCGATCAGGATGAAGGCGCCGGTCGTGCGGTTCTCAGCGAAAGTGTCGAAGGCGATCGGCGCCCGCGTCGAGATGTTGCAGATGCCGACCTCGTTCATTTCGAGCGACTTGGCCGCCTCATGGGCAAAGTCGTTGACGTTGACGCGGTATTTCAGGTCGGTGACGGTGGCACTGGTCTGATCGGTCTCGGTCCGCAGGATGTAGGAGCGGCCCGGCAACAGCGCATGCTCATCGAACCAGACGATGTTGGCGGCGAACTGGTCGGCGACCTGAGGCCGCGCCGCCGGCGACACCAGCATATTGCCGCGCGAGACCTCGACCTCGTCGTCGAGAACTAGGGTGATGGCTTGGCCGGCAACCGCTTGGCTCAGATCGCCGCCATGCGAGACGATGCGCCTGACGTGAGCGGACTTGCCGGATTTGGCGACAACAACCTCGTCGCCTGTTGAGACGGAACCGGAAGCAATCGTGCCGGCAAAACCGCGAAAATCGAGATTGGGGCGGTTCACGTACTGCACCGGAAAACGGAACGGCAGTTCGACAACGGCTTCATCGACCGACACGGTTTCCAGATGTTCGATCAGCGTCGGCCCGGAATACCACTTCGTCTTGTCCGAGCGGCTGGTGACGTTGTCGCCGTAACGGGCAGACATCGGGATGGGCACGATCGTCTGGAAGCCGAGCTTGTGCGAAAATTGCCTGAAATCCTCGATGATTCGTTCGAAGACGGCCTTGTCGAAGCCGACGAGATCGATCTTGTTGACGGCGAGCACGATGTGCCGGATGCCCAGCAGCGAGGCGATGATCGAGTGGCGCCTTGTCTGGCGCAGCACACCTTGGCGAGCGTCGATCAGCACGATGGCCAGATCGGCGGTCGACGCGCCTGTCGCCATGTTGCGCGTGTATTGTTCGTGGCCGGGCGTGTCGGCGACGATGAATTTGCGCTTCGGCGTGGCGAAAAAGCGATAGGCGACATCGATTGTGATGCCCTGCTCGCGCTCCGCCTCTAGGCCATCGACCAGCAGCGCGAAATCGACGTCGTCGCCCGTCGTCCCGTGCTTGCGCGAATCACGCTCAAGCGCGGCAAGCTGGTCCTCGAAAATCTGCTTGGTGTCCGAAAGCAGACGCCCGATCAGCGTCGACTTGCCGTCGTCCACGGAACCGCAGGTCAGGAAGCGCAGCAGCGACTTTCGTTCCTGCACCGCAAGATAGTCACGAATGCCGTCGGTGGAGGCGAGGCTCTTGGCCATGATGTGGCGCATGCTCAGAAGTACCCCTCGCGCTTCTTCTTTTCCATCGAGCCCGCTTCATCCCGGTCGATCAAGCGGCCCTGGCGCTCTGACGTGCGCGCGGTGAGCATTTCGCCGACGATGGCCTCCAGCGTATCGGCGTCCGATTCGATCGCGCCGGTCAGCGGATAGCAGCCAAGCGTGCGGAAGCGCACCAGCCGGTTGTCCACTGTCTCGCCGGGGCGCAATACCATGCGGTCGTCATCCCTCAGAATGAGCATGCCGTCACGTTCGACGACCGGCCGCTCCTTGGCGAAATAGAGCGGCACGATCGGGATGTCTTCCTGGAGAATGTACTGCCAGATATCGAGTTCGGTCCAGTTCGACAATGGAAAGACCCGGATCGATTCGCCGGTCGCGATGCGGGTGTTGAATATCTTCCACATCTCCGGCCGCTGATTCTTCGGATCCCAGACGTGCTGGGCGTTGCGGAAGGAGAATATCCGCTCTTTGGCGCGCGACTTCTCCTCGTCGCGGCGGGCACCGCCAAAGGCTGCATCGAAGCCGTACTTGTCGAGCGCCTGCCGCAGCGCCACGGTTTTCATCACATGGGTGTGGGTGTTCGAGCCATGATCGAAGGGATTGATCTTGTCGCGCACACCATCTTCGTTGACGTGGACCAGGAGATCGAAGCCGAGCTTTTGCGCCATCTGATCGCGAAAAGCGATCATTTCGCGGAATTTCCAGGTCGTGTCGACGTGGAGAAAGGGAAACGGCGGTTTGGCGGGATAAAACGCCTTCATCGCAAGGTGCATCAGCACGGAGGAATCCTTGCCGACCGAGTAGAGCATGACCGGCTTGGCGAACGCCGCCGCAACCTCGCGAAAGATATGGATGGATTCAGCCTCGAGCCGCTGAAGGTGCGTAAGCGCGATGTTCATGGACTGTGAGCGTTCTCTCGTGCCATCCAGACCTTGCATCGATGCATCGGGCGCAGTTCGCAGCTACCCGGTTCAAGCTTCATTTCTGGACAATGTTTTTTTCGTTTTTTCGTGCAGGCGTTCTAGCAGATCGCCAATGTCTATAACAATGCAAGACAAGCCTGCCCTAGAGTGGTTCGGGAATGAATTTTCCACGCTGGGGCCAGATCTCGGAAATTCCTGCTCAATGGGCTAAGGGACCTAGTGGCCCAAGAAAAATATTCGCGGGGGCGAGATCAACGTCAACTCGGGCTATCCTCTCCTGCGGTCACGAGTGGTGGATTAAGCCGCACTCTCGATTTTGATGGCAGGCCCGGCCCTGCCGTACTATCGAAAACCATGATCAGCCGCTATACCGGCTCCTGAATGAGCCACCGCGCGTAGCGCATGGGCATGAAATCTTGAAGATCATTGCACCAGCCACGGTCAAGTTAAATCCTCATCTCAAAAGATCCCGAAGAATGCGAATTATACCCTTGGACCGGCTTTCATCGATAAAACAACAATTCACACCGGCACGGGTCAATATCTACTTTTCCATTCTTTGCTTCTTTTCTCCCTCCGTTTTGGGATCGGTGGTTAGTTTTGCATTCAATGGCGGCGGCCTGTGGTCGACCCTACTCATTGCACTGAAGAGACGGCGCTTCAATGTCGATCGGCCCATGGCCGCCCTCACCGTCGCGATCTATGCCTTTTGCGGCGCCGTTGTCCTCGCCTCCATCGTCAACAACTCGATTGCGAGGGATGCGACGCATCTTGTACCGTTGATCACCTTCCTGTTTTTCCCCTTCTCATATTCGGTCTGGAGCATTTCGCAGAAAACCACCCTTGCCCGCGTCATCATACTGAGCAGCATGGCCGCTTGCTTCGGCGCATTGCTGCTGACGGCCATCCAGTACTATTGGCTCGGCATGCCGAGGGTTGAAGGTGGTGCTGGAAATCCGATCGTGTTCGCGACGGTCACCTGCCTTAGTGTTTTGGTATGCATGGCTGGCGCTTTGTCGGGAATCGAAAAGGCCAGGAGCCTTCTCGCCTGCGCGGCGCTGGCCGGAACAATCGCCATCCTCTACTCCGGTTCGCGTATCATCTGGCTGGCGATGCTGATTGCAGGCATAGCCGTGCTGCTGATCAATCGGCAGAAGCTAAGGGGCAAGTACGTCCTTCGTCTGTTGTTGATACTGGGCTTGGCCGGCCTCGCGATCGCTGCCTTTGGATTCCAAACAATATTGGAGCGGGCCGAGTTCCTCCGTTCCGACTGGGAGGCGCTCACGGCGCATGGCAACTACGGCACCGCCTTGGGATTTCGCGTTGCTATGTGGCAAATTGGCCTCGACGCATTTCGCGAAATGCCGCTTTTCGGACATGGGGTGGGCGCGACGCCACTGCTGATAAAACAGGGATTTCTTGACCAATTCGGCATGGATAAAGGCTTCGGCCACTTCCACAACGGCTTTCTGACCGCACTGGTGGAAGCCGGAATCGTGGGAGCTGTCGCGCTGGCGGCCATCCTTATCGTTGCCGCTAAAAATGCTGCCACAGTGCTGCGCATCAGTGCCGATCCGGTCGAGCGGTTCGGCGCCACCATGATCGTCATTGTGGTGATCACCTATCTCTCAGGCGGAATGGTGGGCATTCTTATCGGTCATGATATTCTGGATTCGGTGCTGATGGCATTCCTGGTGTCGGGGACATATCTTGCATCGGGGCGCACCCTTCCGATAACGGAAGAACGAACGCTGCCGGTGACACCGGCGGGCCCATAGAGATTCGGCGACAGCAATGAAGGTGTTGGTGACAGGCGCCACAGGGTTCATCGGGCGCATTGTCGTGCGACACCTCCGAGACGCGCAGTTCGAGATCCGGATCGCCTCCCGGCGCCCGGAAAAGCTCGGTTCGGGAAACGACATCCTCCGGCTGCCGAATTTCGACGCGCCTGCCGAGGCCTTTGCGACGATCCTGAAAGACGTCACGCATGTCGTCCACTGCGCTGGGTTGAACAACGATCGTGGCAATCCAACCGAAGCCGATTACCTGAAAGCCAATGCCGAATTGACCGGGCAGCTCGCGCGCGCCGCGGCTGCACAGGCCAACGGACGCTTTATTTACCTGTCTTCGACCCGGGCTGTGGTCGGCGCCGGCTTCAGCGGGAGGCTCGACGAAGAGACTATCCCTGCCCCGCAATGCGCCTATGGGCGTTCGAAACGCGAAGGCGAGATCAGGGTCCTGGACGCTTATGCATCGTCCGGCCGCTCCGATGCCGCAATGCTGCGCCTGCCGCCGGTCTACGGATCTGGCATGAAGGGAAATCTGGCGACACTGATGCGCTTGGCCGACACCGCCTTGCCGCTGCCCGCAGCGGCCCTGGCGGGCGTCCGCTCGCTGATATCCTCCGAGGCAGCGGCCCGGGCGGTTTTTCACCTGTTGACCCATTCGATCCCGCTTCGCCCCGTCTATATCGCCAGCGATATACGGCCAATCCCGGTCGCCGCCATCATCGAAGCCTTTCGACAAGGCTTTGGGCGGCCGAAACGCCTGGTTGCGGCCCCTGCCGGCCTGATACGGCCGGTCGCATCGTTGCTGGGCAAACGCAAATTTTGGGACAGCCTGACCGCAACGCAGATATGCGATCCGTCCCTGCTCATTTCGGAGGGCTGGCTGCCGGAAACCGATACGATCGAGCGACTGACCGCAATAGCGCGGCTAAGCAGACTTGCTCAGGTCCGATAGATCGTTCCAAGCAGAATCCTGACATCGAGGCCGAACGACGCCGCCTCGAGATAAGCGGCATCGGTTTCGGCACAGAGCATCGGGACCGACATGTCGATGCCTCGAATCTGAGCCAAGCCGGTTATGCCCGGAAGCATGGATGACACGCCCAACTGCTTGCGACGCTCGATCAGCTCCGTTTGTGTGGGCAAGCATGGACGTGGCCCGACCAGGCTCATTTCCCCCTTAAGGACGTTCCAGAGCTGCGGCAATTCATCAAGCTTGAACCGCCGCAAGACTTTTCCGACCACTGTAACCGAACTTGCCGGCGCCTCGTGCGAGGGCAAGGACGGCGTCCCCAGATACATCGTTCTCAGCTTGTGGCAGCGAAAAAGCCCGCCGTTGCGGCCTACCCTCGTCTGGGAAAAGATTGCAGGCCCGGGTGACGATAGCCGAATAGCCAGGATGGCAAGCAACAGGATAGGCGACGTGATCAGCAGCAGCAGGGCCGCCAGCACGAGGTCGAAGGTCCGCTTCGCTGCCCCCATGAACATGCATTAAATCCGGCCGGAGATGATTGCCAAATAGAGCCCGAAGGTTCCAAAAGGCGTCTGCCGATAGACGCCGCTTTGGCGCAGATAGCTCAGGCGACGGAAGATATTGCCCTTTCGCGCCAGGATGAACAAGCCTAGGCACGCAGCCGCGTCTGTCGTGAGAAGATCACGATTGGCGGCCAGACCACTGAGATTCTCATCCGTCCAATTGGCAAATCCGCCTTTCAGCAGATGTGCGAGCCGGGAAAATCTCGCCCTCCACGAAACGTTGGCCCCGACCAAATTTGCCCCATGCTGGCGGTAGCGCACCAGAGGCCGCGGATCATACCGAACGATGCCGCCTGCAGCCGTTACGATGAGGTAGGCCCACCAATCGTGACTGACAAATCGGGTCTTTGACGACGCCTTGGCCAGCAGGTCGCGTGCCGCGCCGTTGATCATGATGGTGTTGCCGCCGGCAATGCTTTGCACGAGAGCGTTGCGGAAGGACGGCGGCCGTTGGAACAGAGGCGAGCAGCCGATCACGCTTCCGGTTTCGGTCATGGTTGCGGTTCTGGAGCAGAACATAGCCGGTATTTTTGCGTCCAGCGTCCGCATCCAGCGGACAGCGCTTTCCAACCTGTCCGGCTCCCAAATGTCGTCCTGATCGCAAAAGGCATAGTAGTCCGCCTCGATCCGCGGATCGACGATCATTGATCGAAAATTGGCAGCGAAACCCTGGCGGGGGCCGTCCACCAAGGTCAGCCGACCCTTGTGCCAGCGGGGTTTCCAGGCGCCGATGAGGGCGGTCGTGCCGTCGGTCGAACCATCATCGGAAATCCACAGATCGACGGGGGAATGCGACTGCGCGAGGAGAGAGCCGAGCTGTTCTTCGATGAAAGCCGCGCCGTCCTTCGTGCCCATCAGTATGGCAACGCGCTGATCTTGTTTGCTCACGATTGTGGTGTCATCTGCAAATGCCTGAGAACGGCTATCGGATTTTTTCCCATCATCCAATCACAACCGCCCGAAGGGTCCTATCCTGCATGTCCAATTCTTTTCGGACCTGTTGGCCGACGTGCGTCACCCGGGGATCTTTCTGCTTGATGGAGCCCTTCCAGCACGGCAAGCGCCGAGCCCTTGTCCTGGCTCTTCATCGCTGTCTGCAGCGCCGTAAGCGCGGTCTCGACCCGCGGCCAGTCGACAACATCCGTCCTGAGGCCAAAAACCTTGGAGGTGCTGAGCTCAACGACTTCTTCATCTTCGCCGTGAAGCGTTTCATGAAGTTTCTCGCCTGGCCTTATCCCGGTGAACCGGATTGGGATATCCGTGTAGGGGCTCTTTCCAGCCATGCGGATCATCGTCTCGGCGACTTCAACTATGGACACCGGCTTGCCCATATCGAGCATATAGACGGCATAGTCGTCCCTGCCCTGTCGCGACGCCGCATCGGCTGCCGACATGATGACGAGGTCGACGGCTTCGGCCACCGTCATGAAATAGCGCGTCATGCGCCGATCCGTAATGGTGACAGGCCCTCCAGCCTCGATCTGCGCCTGGAATATGGTCGCCACTGATCCATTGCTGCCAAAAACGTTGCCGAACCGGACGGCAATGAACTTGGTGCCGGAATGATGCCCCCCCGGTTGATACCCGTTTGGTTGGACCGCATGGCTTTCATGCAAGGCGCTCACGATCTGCTCGGCTGCTCGTTTTGTCATGCCAAGCACAGATGTCGGATCCACCGCCTTGTCACTCGAGACAAGCACGAATTGCGGAACCCCGCATTTGGCGGCTACCTCTGCACAGACAAGCGTTCCGAAAACATTGGTCTGGATCGCCGCATCCCAGTTTTCCTCGAGCAGGGGGACGTGCTTGAGCGCGGCGGCATGAAAGATGATGCAGGGTTTGAATTCGCTTATGACACGCGTCATTTGCCGCCGGTCCGCCACATCGACTATGCGGGCCTTGAGACGATCGTGGTCTTTCTCGTCAATATATTGGCTCAACTGGAAAATGCCGAACTCGGAGAGATCGGCGACCAGCACCGCCTCGGCGCCCAGTTCCAGCGACCGCCTGACCAAAGTTCGCCCGATGGAGCCGGCGCCGCCTGTCACCAGGACGCGCTTGCCGCGGACAAAAGTGCCGATACGCTCGATATCGGAAGGCACCGCTGGACGGCGCAGGATCGTTTCCATCTCGACGGCGTCGAGAACCAGCTTTCCTCCTTGCCCCAGTTCGGAAAATCCCGAGAATTGCACAACGGCTATGCCACTATGCCGGGCGACACGAACTAGCTCCGAATACTCCTCGATCTCCCGCCCGGCACCATTTCCGAAAATCAGCAGGTCCAGGCTTTTCGTGCCCCTTGTGTAGTCCTCTAGGAATTCCGTCAAACGGGGGCGGACTGCCACCACCGGAACCCCTTGAATCCGGGTGCCCAACGGCGCGTCGTTCTCGATCGCCATGACCCCTGCGATGGAATAGTCCCCAGGCTGCGCCGTGCGCGTAAAGCGAATGATCAGATCGGCCTCGCCGAGCCGGCCGACGAACAGGGCTTGCTTCGTCAATCCCTTGTCGGCGGCCCTGTTCAGGATACGCCAGCTCGCTCCGTCACGAAGAAAGCGGTAGAAGAGCCGAGGCGCCGATATGATCGTGAAGGACACGAGGAAGAAGACGATGAACTGGCGCTCGTTGATGCCCGTCACCGGCTTGAAGAAACGAAACGACAGTGAGGCGCAATAGAGCGCGACGGTCAAAATCGCGCAGCTCTTCAGGATGTTGAAAAAGTCCGGCGTCGAAGCGAAGCGCCAGACCGTGTTGTAGAGGCCGCAATATCTGAACAGCAAATGGCTGGAAACGACGATGCACGCCCAGGTGGTCAGACCCTCGTAGGAAAAAGCTTCGAAAGAGAGGTTGGACCGCGACAAAACCAGACTGAGCGCGACCGCGACCAGGACCATGACGGCGTCCTGGATCATGATAAAGGCGCGCCGCATGTCCGGCCGAAGTCCGAATACGGCTTCTAAGTATGAATTCATTGCGCGGCACTACACTCCAGGATCGAGGACTGGCTGCCAGTGTGATACGGGCGAATTCGCCGCCGATCACGTTGGCTTGTCGTGCCAATCACCAGCCACCGATTGTATCGCATACTGCGGAGCCGCAGTCATCGCCAGCGATTTTTTTGAAGCCTAGTCTATGTGGCCGAGCGGGGCGGTATTGATAAGTCAACTCCGTGGTCTACAAACAGCATCGGGATTGGCTTGGTGGCCGGTTTATTCACAAAACCCGCACGATGCATCAGAGGTTGGGCATGGCATTCGTCGCGGCATGGCGACTCAAGGCGACGGGCTCATCGGGATGTTATGTCTCCTTTGAGCTTTTGTCCGCAACCTTAGCAGTTGCGGCAATCTCCGCATTGCTGGCTTTTCACAACATCGACTTTCCGTTCGGTGTCCATCCCGACGAAGCCATCAAAGTGGGATTTGCCTTTGGACAACCCGACAATTACCGCCATCCACCACTGCTGATCGTATTGGCGCGGTTTGCAGCATGGCTCGATGGTGCCGTGCATGACCGGGATTTTCGCTTGGCTGGCCGGACCGTCTGTGCATTTGCTTCCGTCGCGGCGAGCGTCCTCTTTTATCTCGTCTTGCGACGATATGCGGACAAGCTCAACGCTTTCCTGTGGGGTTGCGTTTTTGCGGCGTCACCGGCCATCACAATCCACGCGCACTACTTCAAAGAAGACGCAGTTCTTATTTTCGCGATCTGCATAGGATTGCACGCGCTTGTGCGACTGAGAGAGCGCACCGACAGCGTCGACCTTCTTTATTTCGGGTTCGCATTGGGGCTCGCAATCACGGCCAAGTATGTCGGAGTCGCCAACAGTTTGGTGCTGTTCGTTGTGGCGATCACATATTGCAAACTGGAGTGGAGACAAGCCGCGATCGTTGCCGCAGTCGGCGCACTGACCGTTCTGGCTGTCTATACCGCGTCGCTTTTGACCGAAACCGGCAGCGGGCTTTCGACCATACTCCGAGGCTTCGTTATTGAACTAAACCATGTTGAAGAAGGGCACGATCTGAAAGAGTGGTTTTTCGAGGGCTACGGGCTGACTCACTTCCGTTATCACCTGATTCCCAGCCTCACGGTGCCGACGATGGTGATCTCACTGGGAGCAATCGCCATCGCTATTCTTGGCGATCGCAACAGGGCTGTCGCCGCTTTCGCGGGCGCGGCCATTGCGTGGCTTTTCATGCTCGAGCTCTCGCCGCTCAAGATCATAGGCTCCATGCGTTATGTTTTGCCCGTGGTAATCTATCTGCTTCTGGCGGCCGGCATTGCCTGCTCCAAAGCGATAGCGCCCAGGTCGCATTGGATGAGCGCCGGCCTGGGGCTTCTGGCCATGGCCGCCAGTTCTCATGCCAGCATCGAGTACACCGGATCTATGAGCAGGGAAAATGATACCCGCTTCGCAGCGATGCGTTTTCTCGAAACCCGGGGCATTACCCGTTTCTTTGCGGATTATTTAATGGGAGAGCCGGCACCCGAGACACGGGACTATCGAGATTTGTCGTCGGTCGACTATCTCGTATCGCAGAGATTTGCGCGATATCTGCGCGGCGGAGGTCTGAGCGAGCAACCCCAGCTTACCTACGTGCTGGCCGGCATGTTTCGGTGTCTCGACGGCCATGTCGCGGCGCAGTTCTCAAGATTGTACGGCGACTACGCATACGTGGCACCCACCGTGAAGATTTATGATCTGCGGCAAGCGCGATTTTGTATCCCGGATCCTGCCGAACTTGGACCTTGATCAGCCCGGTTTGCACTGGTTTGCTGTGGGGCTCGAAGAGTGCCAAGCGCCAAACACGATAGTGCTAAGCCCCAAATTGATATGGCAAAAATCTAGCCTATATCACAACATATTTGAAAATAAATCTTCAACAATTGTTCCATCCGACAAGTACATCTTCATATCATTTTCGCCTACGAAAAAAGACGCGTACTCATTTTCAATAAATCCGTCGTCCTTGAGCGACAGCCAGCGGCGGATGTGCCAGGATGTATTTTGATGCGCATCTTGCTCCTGCCGGAATCTTGCCCTAGCCTGTTCCAGCTTCTTTAGGAAATGATCGTATGTGCGAACAGGGAAATGGCGAATGAGAGCGCGGTCCGAGACCGAACGTTCGCCAATTTCATGTTCGATGCTGTGATTCCCACGGGCAATGGAACGCAGTCCCTGCAACGGGAAGAGCATTTTCCCGGGCATGCTTCGAAGCATGATTGGCAACTGCGTTGAAAGCGGCCTAGCCACCCTGTAGCGTGCAGCAAGGAGCGGGTTCTTAGCAAATTCAGAAAATTCAGCCTTCAGTGGCACCATATTGTGCCTTGGGCACATCAAAGGGCATTGCAGTTCATCTGCAATTTCCTTGAAGGTTGATCCTAATCCTGAAATGAACTCGTCGGCATCCAGACTTATCGCAAGATCTATCCCTCTTTGAGATAGGCATTCCGCCAAACGTCCCGCCCATACATCCTGCCTATAGTCGGTGTTCTCCTCGGAGAGAATCGTCATTGGAATATCTTTTGAAAGGTCCTCAATTATATCCCGAGTTCCATCGGTGGATAGATTGTCAATTATCCCAAAGTAATCAAATCCCTGACTTTCATGAAATCTCAAATTTTTTTCAATGACGTCGGCCTCGTCCCGCACGATCATTATCAAACCTAGCGTTTTCACTATTCTATTTTTCTCGATTTGATTCTATCAAAATGACTTCGATCGCGGGAAAGCGCCAAATCAATCAAAAGACGTCCCGGCATTTTTCTGGGTTCTTTCGGCAACATCATCTTCATACGAAACGGTGAGCATGGGCTCCAGGTTGAGATAGCCTATTGCAAGCAGATCTGGCTCAGGCGAAACGCGAAAAAGCTCGGCGTCCACAACCCTATGCATCGTGTAGGTTTCACCTGCAACTGTGCCGGTTACCTCGCAATTTGCGACATAGGTTCCCGGGAGAAATCTACAGTCAAATTCGAACCGTACGTGGCGCGTTGTCGTCTTCGATACCGACCTCAACTGCGATCCGGGTGTACGATTGCTATTGGCGCCTCCAAGGCCAACACCATTGAGCAACTTGATGAACATTCCAAACCCAACATTGTTGGCTTCTGCCGAGAAATCTACAAAGTATTCAAATACATAGCGTTTTCCAAGCTGTAGAGTGTTCACACGCTCTCCAGCGAATGTGAGAATCCGAATATCACGGATACGGGCACCCCGTTCTTCCAGATGTATAACTGATTGCGACACAAGTGTCGGATCAAAGTGCTCTGCATATTTGACCATTTGAACTTGATCTTGAATTTGAGGCAGCGAAGGTCCAGCCTCTTGGCCAGAGTTTGGCAACGAATCCGTGGTTATCTCGTCCCCATCGGCAGCCGGGGTTGTTTGTTGAACCAATATCCCCGTTTGAGCGGGATTCAGATCTGGCATTCCTACAATGGCCGCGCGGACCTCGCCGGCCGCCTGGGTACTCGCATTCACCAGTCGCTGGTATTGGTTGACCACCGCCTTCGCGGGCCCTTCGAATATCTTCTCGCCAGCATCAATCAGCATGGCTCGCGTGCACAATTGAACGATCGTCGATGCGCCGTGGCTGACGAACAGGATGGTGCCTCCCCTGTCCTTGATCTGCTCGATGCGGGTGAAGCATTTGCGTTGGAACGCCTCGTCGCCCACGGCAAGCGCTTCGTCCACCACCAGAATATCCGGGTCGACATTGATTGCGGTGGCAAATGCTAGCCGCACATACATGCCTGAAGAATAGGTCCTCACCGGCTGATCAATGAAGGGGCCGATGTCGGCGAAGCGTGCAATGTCGTCGAAGCGCCACTCCATCTCCTTGTGCGGCACGCCAAGGATGGAAGCATTGAGGAAGACGTTCTCGCGACCAGTGAACTCGGGATTGAAGCCGGCGCCAAGTTCGAGCAGTGCGGCGACGCGACCGTTGACCTCGACCGAACCGCTGGTCGGCTGCAGCGTGCCGCAGACAATCTGCAACAGGGTCGACTTGCCGGAGCCGTTGCGACCGATGATGCCGACTGTCTCGCCATGACCGATCTCGAACGAGACACCTGACAAGGCAGCGAAATCGCGAAAATAGCGGCGCGGCGGACGACCGACCAGCCGCTCAAGCCGCGGCACCACCATCTGCTTGAAGCGATCCTCCGGCCGCTCGAACATGACATAGTGTTTCGACACATCGCGCACGCGGATGGCGACATCCGAACCGTGGTCGCCACCTTCTACGCCCGATTTATCAGAGAACATCGGCAAAGCCCCTGCGGGTCTTCTGGAAAAATTCATAACCTAGAAACGCTACCGCGGCCGACACCAGTGAGTAATAGCCAAGCGCTGTCCAGTTCGGCTGTATACCGAAGATGACCACATCACGAAAACTCTCGACGGGAATCGCGAGCGGGTTGAGCGAAAGCCAAGGTTGCAGCCATGTCGGCAGCGACGTCCTCTGAAAGAACACCGGCGATAAGAACATCGTCGCCGTCACCAGCGGCGCCACGATCTGGCTCATGTCGCGAAAATAGACGCCAACCGATGCTAACATCCAGGCGATGCCGAGCACGAGAACAATCAGCGGTGCGAACACTACCGGCGCCAATACCACCGTCAGCGGGATTTTGCCGAACACGATGTAGGCAAAAACGAGCAGCACCAGAAGGCTGACGGCCGCATGGAACAAGGCCGCGCCGGCCGAAACCACGGGCAAGATCTGGATCGGGAAGATAATCTTCTTGACGTAGTTGACGTTGGCGACAATTAGCCCGGACGCCAGCGACACCACCTCTGCAAAAAACTGGAATACGATCAGTCCGCAAAACAAGATGACCGCAAACTCGCCGGTCGAATGCGTGGCATTCTGCTGGTCAGGGGTCGTCCAGTGCGATTTCAACACCACGCCGAAAACGAATGTGTAGACGGCCAGCATGAACAGCGGATTGAGGAGCGACCATAAAAGGCCGAGCACCGAACCACGGTACCGCCCGGCGATCTCGCGACGGATGAGAGAGAGAATCAATGTCATAACGTCCTTTTTTCATCTCCCTCCTGGCGACCAGAAGGTCCCTAAAGCCAGCGAACTGTTGTGCTCGTTCAGGTCGGGAACAGTAAGCCCATGTCCCCAGCTTTCCTGATAACCCAAGCCGCCCACGACGCTTTAACAACCGCGTCACAATACAGGCACGTCGTTCTCGACTGAGGAATACCTATGGATTTCCTGTCCTTGAAGGATGACGCTCGATGCAACAAAACCTTGGCTCCGCGCGATCGGGCAGAACGTCCTCTCGATCGCATGGGCGAGGGTGCCGTCTTGCTGACCGTTTTCCATTTCGAAAGTGAGGCTCGCTTCGGGAATCACTCTCAAAGGCGCAAGTGCCTGCGGCACAAACCAAAACATCGAACCGGCAAAAAATCCCAGCTCAAAATTCTCGTCGGAATCGAAAATAGTCATCTCTTGGAGCAACCGGCGCATCGTCTGACGATTTGCACCCCAGAACCGATCATTGGTTAGATAATATCGATGTGGGCCGACGATGCCGACTTCGCCGGTTCTGAGCAATTTTATGGATCTTAGTACCGTCAATGAATCGCCTGCAACAGACCGGTACAACCTATCTCTCCAAACGACTCCATTGGCGCTATACGTACTCATCTTGGAATGGATTTTTAAGACCGCTTTATATCGGTCAAGCACACCGCTTCGATAAACCGAAATGAACGGACCAACATCCCGACCTCTATTCTCCGAGCAGTAAATTGAAATGCTCTGAGCCAAACAGCAGAATGTTGAGAGTATCTTTGGGCAGTCGGCTTCAGCCGAAGTCGTCACATAGAGATCGAATGGAGCAACAATGTTTTGTAACAATCGATGAATATCATCGATCATTTCAATATAGTAAAGATGTAGGACTACCGCGACATCAACCTGCCCAGCCCTCGTCTTCCGCCACTGCGCCAATTTTGCTGACGGAATAGGTCTTCTATCAATCTTAAGGGCAGAAAGGTTGTCACTCCCACGCGCATAGCTAGCTCGGCTACGTCCAACCATTTCTTGTACCGAACCAAGGCGCTCTCTCTCGCAAAATTCATCGACGAAACCCAAGTCGATTTGATGGGGGTTCTCCCTTAAAACCTCAAGCTTCACATAGCCCAATTCGCGTGCAACAAGCCCCGCCAGATGGTGCACGGGATTAAAGTTCTGAATTGGCGGCGTTGCACTAGAAACGACATCTAGCTTGTCGGCATACTGCTTCTTGTCGCCTTCGCTCCAGCCATGGCTAGCGTCTTCAATTTGCTCAAGGGACGGCTGTAAGAGAGTTGTAACCACAGCATCATTACGTCTTAGCTCCGAGGATAAACCGAGCTCAAACTTCAGAATTGTGTCGATTTTTGAGTTAGTTGGCTCTATACTGTTCATGAATGCTATAAACCAAGGTCGCCTAAGAATACTCGATCCTAAAAATAACAAATACGACTGAACATGCCAAGAAAACTGCAAAGACTCGGTCGCCCCAACCACATCATGGGCAGAACCCAACTCGGACATCCTACTTAACGCACGCCTAAAAACATCGCGTGATAGGATTACAAAGCTGGAATTTATCAGCAATATGTTGCCGACTTCCCAATTTTCTAACGCGTAAGTCAATCCAACGCGGTAGCTATAGAAATCATATCCAAAATTAGGGCGCCTTATTATTGTGAGATTAGGTAAGTTTTCTATCAGATCGAGAGCAATTTTGCTAGTCGTCACAAGAACGACTCTGTCAAAGAACCCACAGAGAGAACTCAATAGGTCAAAAAAATTGGGTTCGACGCGATCATTTACATCGAAGTGAGCAACAACGGCTACGCTATCCACTGTAACCACGTCCCTTCTGCCGCAAACGACGATATAGATATCTGGCCATGGCATGCAGTGTTGGAGACTGTCGAAGTACCGCTGATGCTCTTTCGGCTATTCGGCCGGGAGGTCGAATATTTAGAAAAATCTCCTTAGGTATGGGGGTACTCGAAATCTCCCCGTGGTTGGTCATTGCCACAAGCCGATCGAATAAACGCGATCGAGCTGCATCAATCCCGACAGGTTCGCTGGCTGGGTGAAAGAACTTCCCCCGAAGCGTTTCTTCCAGATATGAGAGGCCCCATTGCTGGTCGGGTTCCAGATAGCACCCTTCACCCCATTCATTCCACGCGTTGACAAAGATAAGGCGATTGTCAGGTTCAGCATGATCCTGCCTGGCTTGAAAGCGTAAGAAGCGAAGCCACTCACCAAATAGTTTAGGCGTTGAGTTAACAATTATCGTCGGGTTGTTCTGTCGGCGCGCAGTATTGTCCCAACCTGGAATGATAGCCCTAAACATTTTGAAGGATGGCCTCAGGCGATTGGCGCTTTGGGCGATCATTTTTCGATAGTCAACGATACCGCCAGAGAAGTTGGGATTTGTAATAGCGGGAAATTCAGACGGGTGATTCTGAGGTCCGTTAAATTTGTGTGGCGGAAACTCGACCAGCGAGTCGGCCCCAACTTCTTCGGGTGCGGATATGTCGTAGAAGTCGACCACGCAAATATGGAGGCCTGGAAATCCATGAGCGGTGACACGATCACGCCATATAGAAAACCAGCGTTGGGGGTTCGGTATCTCTTTGGCCCGATAAACTACCAACAGAGGCGCACCGTCAATTTTGATATATCTTTGGTCACCGAAGTAAGCCAGCATCCCGTCGATAAATGCTTCGGCATCTCCTTCGGCATACTTTTGCTCGAGCAAGACATTTTTCGTGTCGCCATCCCAAGCACGCGTCCAATTTTCATTGGCCCAGCACATGCAAAATTTGAAATCTAAATCACTTTCTAAAAATAGATTGGCAGGCGTTTCCAGTACCCTTCTGCCGCTGAACCAATAGTGATAAAAGCAAAACCCATGCAATCCGTATAGCTTTGCAATTTCCACCTGTTCCCGCATGGTATTCGGGTGGGTAAGATCGTAGTATCCCAAATCACGGGGAATTTTTGGCTGATTGTGGCCAACGAAGTTTGGAGTGGCTCTGGCAACATTTGTCCACTCTGTGAACCCTGGCCCCCACCATTCAGAATTTTCGTCTATTCGATGAAATTGAGGCAGGTAAAAAGCTATTAATTTGGAATCATCTTCTTCGATATTTACTGTTTCTTGCTCTTCCGGAATTTTGGAAAAGGCCTCGAACGAAGCTGAGTGATTGCCGGCTTCGTGTGCGGAACTCGACAATTCGCCGTTTGATCGAATTTCGAGCGCTAGTTTTTCGGTCTTAAAATTCTGTATTTGATAATTTAGATCAAACACAAGGTTTTGATTTTTTTGAAGTTCGCGCGTTAGATAGTTTGATTCCTCCGTCAAACGTAGAAAATCCGCGCGCTCCTCTGTTAGTTGCGCGGCCAACACCTGAACTTCTGAATCTTTTTGCCTTTGCTCAGATGTCAGTCTCGCTATCTCGTCTTCGCGCTGTTCGATTAATTGCCGCTGGGCGGTGTTTTCTCGATTGAGCACCTGAAGACGCGCATCAAGTTCAGGGAAGAATGCATCGCCGAAGACGGGAGCGACCGCATCAAACTCAGCTTTGATGCGGTCCAGAATTGCCATGGCCGTGGCATCATTGGCATGTATCTCCAGAGCCTTGAGTGCAGAGTAAGCATCTTTCACCCAGTTCCCGATGCGCTCGTCCGCCAAGAGCATGCCGTCACTCGCTACGTGGTGCTGGTGATCGGTTGAAATATGGGCGTCGACTTCAGCGGCGGCTTCCTCGATTGGCCGTGGCCAGACAAGATCGAGCGCAGTACCGATCTTTTCTAGGGCCAGTCGCCAATTTTGTACCATCCCCTCGTAGGATACGAACACGCGCGGCGCCCCGCGCGTCGAACACTCGGCTTCCAATTCATGGCGAAGCCAAAGCAGCGCACCGAACCCCAGCGTTGACCCGCCCCGTTTGCCCAGCGAGGCGATGACCGCAAGCGGATTGCGACTTGCAAGCACGTATCGCTGATCGATTTTCATCGACTTCAAGACGTCCGCATACAGCGGCACGAAACGCGAGATGCGCGGCTCCTTAAGCACCAGGAGCGGTGCGTTGCCATATTCCTCGTCGATCAACCGTGCGATCTCGGCCCGATAGAGTCGGGCACGCGCCTTCGACAGGTCGCTCAGATCGAAAGCCCGCCAGTCATCCCATCGGCTGCCAGCCTCGGCCAGCATCCGGTCATGGAGTTCCATAAGCCGCAGCGGCTCCCAGTGGCCTGTTTCGTTGGTTGGATTGGCGCCGAGCATATTCTTCGGTAACCCGGCGCCGAGCAGGCTGATCGCCCTGGTCAGTGCACTGGTGCCGGAACGGTGCATGCCGAGCACCATAATACAGGTGCGCTTGGCGGCGGTCGGTTTGGCTTTGGCTCGCGCCTTCGCCGCTGCTTTGTCGGCGGCACGTGGCGCGGGCGTCGCACTACGCAAATTTTCCGGAGATGGTTGCTTGTTCATGCTGTCAATGTCTGTCTCGTCTCTCCGATCAGAAGACGACGGACCACCTCTTTCGTCGATTCTCGCCATTCCGGCGCCGTCCATCCGAACTCGGACGTGAATTTCGTCCTCGCTAGGCGAGAATTCGCCGGGCGCTGCGCCTTGGTCGGATAATCCACAGTGGCGATATCCCTCACCCGCGCATAGGGGCCACCAAACGCCTGGCTTGTGTCCAGGATATGACGGGCAAAGCCGCTCCAGTTGGTCTCGCCGGTTCCAGCCAGATGATAGACACCGTATGAGGCAAAGTCCTTGTTTCCATGCAGCATCGCCGCGACATGCAAGATCGCGTCAGCGATATCAAGCGCCGAAGTGGGATTTCCCCACTGGTCGGCCACCACCGCTAACTCGTCGCGATCGGCAGCGAGGCGCAGCATCGTCTTGACAAAATTCCTGCCAAACGGGCTGTAGACCCATGCCGTGCGCAGGATGAGATGGCGCGGATTGGCCTTGGCGACCGCCTGCTCGCCGGCGAGCTTCGAGGCGCCGTACACGCTGCGCGGAGCGGGCTCGTCTTCTTCTACATAAGCCCCCTCGCCGCTCCCATCGAAGACATAATCGGTCGACAGATGGATCACCGGTGCACCGATCCGTGCTGCAGCCGCGGCGACATGGCCGGCGCCGATGCCGTTAACGGCGAAGGCAAGGTCCGGTTCGTCCTCAGCCTGGTCGACGGCGGTGTAAGCGGCGGCGGACACGACCAGGTCGGGTCGGGTAGCCACAAGCGCCCGTTCGATCGTCTCCGGCTTCGCCAGATCGAGTTCAGGCCTGCCGAGGGTGACGACCTCGACATCCGGGTGCGTGCGCGCACGCTCGACAAGGCTGCTGACAACCTGGCCCTCGCGTCCGGTGACGACAAGCCTCACGCGGCGCCCTTCCGCGCTTCGCCCAACCGCTCGCCGGCGTACTGCTCGCGTCGGATCGGACCCCACCACCACTCGTTCTGAAGATACCAGTCCACCGTCCTGGCGAGGCCGCTGTCGAAGGTCTCGCGCGGCGTCCAGCCGAGATCACGCTCGATCTTCGAAGCGTCGATTGCGTAGCGCCGGTCATGGCCCGGGCGGTCGGCGACGAAGGTGATGAGATCGCGATAGCGTCGGCCGGCAGAACGCGGCCGCCTGCTGTCGAGGATGTCGCAGATCGCCTCGACCACCGCCAGATTGGTACGTTCCGAGCCGCCGCCGATATTGTAGCTCTCGCCAACCGCCCCCTGGGTCGCGACCATCGCCAAGGCGCGCGCATGGTCCTCGACGAAAAGCCAGTCGCGCACGTTCGCGCCGGCGCCATAGACCGGCAACGGTTTTTCGTCGAGCGCGTTCAATATGACGAGCGGGATCAGCTTTTCGGGGAAATGGAACGGACCGTAATTGTTCGAACAGTTCGACAGGACGACCGGTAGGCCGTAGGTGTCATGCCATGCACGCACCAAATGGTCGGATGCGGCCTTCGACGCCGAATAGGGCGAAGACGGTGCATAGGGCGTCTGTTCGGTGAAGACGCCGCTGTCGAAGGGCAGATCGCCGAACACCTCGTCGGTCGAAACATGATGGAAACGAAAACGGTTTTTCTTCTCGTCGGGAAGTCTGCGCCAATATTCCAGGGCCGAATTGAGCATTCGGTAGGTTCCCACGATGTTGGTCTCGATGAACGCGCCCGGCCCGTCGATCGACCGGTCGACATGGCTTTCGGCGGCAAGATGCATGATGACGTCGATGTCTTCGCGGTGCAGCATTTCCAGAATCGTCCTGTCGTCACAGATATCGGCGTGCACGAATCTGTAGTTGTGCGCGTTTTCGATCGGCCGCAACGAGGCGAGGTTTCCCGCATAGGTGAGCTTGTCGATGTTGGTCACCCGGTAGGCCGGATTGCCGCACAAATGCCGGCACACCGCCGAGCCGATGAAGCCGGCACCTCCAGTCACCAGAAAATTCATGCCGCTCTCCTCACGTAAACGTCTTTCACACAAACACCTCGGCGGCGGCGAGCGGCGGCGCCTTGAGGTCCTTGTCCGAAAGTTGAAATCCGCCTGATAGCGATGGCCATTCGACGCCGATGGCGGGATCGTCGAAACGGATCGATCGGTCATGTTCCGGCGAATAGGTGTCGGTGACCTTATACAGCACCTCGGTGTCCGGCACGAGCGTGACGAAACCGTGCGCAAAGCCTTGCGGCACCAAAATTTGATTGCCTTTTTCGGCGGAGATATCGAGGGCCACCCATTTTCCGAATGTCTTCGAACTGCGGCGAATATCGACCGCAACGTCAAGAATCCTGCCGCGGATAACGCGCAGCAGCTTGTCCTGGGCACGCGGGGGAAGCTGATAGTGAAGCCCCCTCAACACACCCGCGGCAGCGGAATAGGAGTGGTTGTCCTGCACGAAACGCAGATCGATACCGGCGTCTGAAAACCGCTCGACGTTGTAGGTCTCGACAAAGAACCCCCGCGTGTCGCCGAACCGCTTCGGGATGATCTCCAGCACGCCGTCGAGGCCGAGGGGCCTGATCTCCAACACCTAGTTCTCCGTCAACTCGATGACGCGCTTGCGCAAATAGGCGGCATATTCATTCTTTCCCAGGCGCGTGGCGCGCTGCAGAACCTTGTCCGCCGTCAGCCAGCCCTGCTCGAAGGCGATTTCTTCTGGGCAGGCAACCTTGATACCTTGACGATGCTCGATCGTGCGCACGAAGGAAGAGGCTTCATGCAAGCTGTCATGCGTGCCGGTATCGAGCCAGGCGTAGCCGCGGCCAAGCTGATGAACCTGCAATTGCCCACGCTCAAGGTAGACGTTGTTGACCGCCGTGATCTCGAGCTCGCCACGCGCCGAAGGCCGGATCGTCGGGGCTATATTCACGACATCATTGTCGTAAAAATAGAGGCCGGTGATGGCCCAATTCGACTTCGGCACTTGCGGTTTTTCCTCGATCGTCAAAGCGGAGCCGCTGACCTTGTCGAACGAAACCACGCCATAGCGTTGCGGGTCCTCGACATGGTAGGCGAACACCGAGGCGCCGCTTTTGCGCGAAGCTGCCGTGCGGCAGAGCTGCGACAGCCCTTCGCCGAAATAGATGTTATCGCCGAGGATCATCGAGACGCTGTCATTGCCGATGAAGTCACGGCCAATGATGAAGGCTTCAGCGAGGCCGTTGGGATGCGGCTGCTCAGCATAGGACAGATCAAGCCCGAACTCTGAGCCGTCGCCGAGCAGATCCCGAAAAACCGGCAGGTCGCGCGGGGTCGAGATGACCAGAACCTCGCGGATTCCCGCCAGCATCAGGACGCTCAGCGGATAGTAGATCATCGGCTTGTCGTATATCGGCAAGATTTGCTTAGAGACCGCCAGTGTCAGCGGATAGAGCCGGGTTCCGCTGCCCCCAGCCAAGATAATGCCTTTCAACAAGCTCTCCTAAAAACCGCCTTCGCGCTCCCCAGCCGACGCAACTTATTCGTGTTTGTATCTCGCGCGTTCGTGCTTATGTTTCGCGCGGCGGCTTGTCAATCTTGGCTTGCGTTGGGACGAAGTTTCGATCGGGACGAACAATTTGTCTCCGTTGTGGTCGATCTCGATCAATTCGTTCTTCTGGGCCAAACGGTCCGCAAATCCTTTGTGGAAGATGATGGCATTCATAAAGGCAAACGTCATTGCAAGCGCTTCGGTCCGCAACGGATAATCAACCAGTGAATGGATGAGAAGAAAGGACACGGAGAGAAACGCCGCCTTTTGAAGAGGATCGCGGCGAATTCTAGTAAACGCTATCAGAAGAATTACTAAATAAAGCACCATCAGCAGAATAGCAAGAACTCCGCCTTCGAAAGCTATTTCAAGATACTCGTTGTGGGCATGATTTACGAACTGTTTGAAAATCATCCCTTCCTTTTCATATATCTGATAGGCCTTTTGAAAATTACCAAATCCGACGCCGGTTGCCCAATTCTCTTTGATTCCCTCAATGGTGGTCCGAGCAAACTCTCCTCGCCCGAAATCCGGATCAACCGCCTCGGCATCGATCTTTGTCCACCCGCCCATGGTGTAGACCGAAAGCGCAATGAAAATCAGCAGGATGCCGAATCCACTCGCCTTGGAACGCGCTGAAAGAAAGACGATGGACAGTACGGTGATCGCCAGTCCAATCAGAACACCGGCGCGCGAACCGGCGGCCAAAAGAAGCAGCAAAAGCGTGACCAGCCCGAGCGATCCGGACAAAAGATGTCCGCGGAACAGACCATAATAAACGACGAAGGGGATAGAAACAAAAAGTAATGCCGCAAAATGATTCTCGTTGGCAAAAAGCCCGGCGTTGATCGTGAAAGGCAACAATCCCTCTATGGCGATGTCGTCGGAGAGCGAATATTGAATCGCGCCTGCCAAGCCGTTACAGATAACACCCATAAAAAAGAACGGCAGAAGCCCGTGCACCTGCTCGACGCGCAAACGCAATACGCTCAAAAAAAATGTCGCCGCCGCCACCAGATACAACAGACATTCAATCGTCCGTCCAACTCCGACGCTGACGAAGCGAAAACGAGTTTCTCCAACCAGCCCGGAATCTGCGAGCAACAGCTCTGGTCGCAATCCACTGAAAATCGCCGCAGGCAGCGGGACAATTTGCAAAATCACCAACGCCACAGCGAAGATAAGCAGCCACAGAACAGAATGGGGGACCCTCTGGCCAGAGGTCTGTGAAAAGACAGCCGCCGCCGAGACAATTGCCGCGATCTCAATCAGCGTGTCCGTATAGAGGCCGTTTGCAGTGCCACCGCCGAACAAAAGCGATATAAACAGAACCGATCCGAGGAGATATTTATCCCATTCCGATGGCCGGTCGCTCAAGATGAAAGTCTCTCGATGCTCAATTTGTGCATTATCAACGTACCGACATATCGAAAGCGCCAGCTCTCGGCGATGGCGGCAGTTTCCAGCTTCAACAATTGCATGGGGCACCCAGCCGGTCCAACCGAAAAATCCTGACTGAGCGCTTGGCGGTTGTATGTACCCTCCGGAATATTGAGACGCGCTATTTCGCCGGTCGGCCCCACACATCTGATCGACCAGAACAACTCCTTTGGCAGCTTCAAGTTTCTCGCAGACGCAGCGAGAGAAATTTTATAGGAGCCTGGAGGCAGTTCTATATATTGCTGAAGAGCTGTGTTCTTGACGGGCGTGTTTAGGAAGCGGACCGTCGCTCCACCCTCACCTTCGACCGCATCTTGAGATGATAGAAACGTAACTTCCAGGCCCGACTGATCGCCGACCTGCCAGTCAAAAGGCTTACCGCTGGACACAGGCTCAAATGTGCTGTTGAAAATGTACCCGCCCAGCTTTCGTTCTTGATCGGACAGGCTGAAAAGAAACAACCGATACGCTTGTTCATATTCTTTCTGTCGAATATGGCCGGAGATCACATAGGACAATTCGCTTGAGTTTGGTGGCACGCTTGACCCAATCAAATCGAGCAGCAGCCGATTTGCGAAATCGAGCCCGTCGGGCGTTTTGCCCAGCTCGACCAACAGCTTGGCTCTCCAGGGCGGCGCGGCCCTGATGGCCGCCAGTACAGCCTGGTATCCATCGGGGTTCGAGAGGATTGTCGGCAGCCCCTCGGCGATCGCCGGAAATTGATCTGGCCATCGCCGCAGCAAAATATCGATCTCGCCAACAGCCTTTGACAGATCGCCTGTTTCGATCGAGCGGCCGATCGACCTCTGGAGCGCGTGGATTTCAGTCTTGGATAAATTTCGAGCCTGATCGAAAAATTCATAGGCTTGGACTTTGTCACCTTGTCGGTACTTGATCTCGCCGATCAGGCTGTAGAGACGTGCGTCCGCAAGGTCAAAGCGAAGCGCGCTTTCGGCCTTGGCAAGCAATGCGTCGAGATCGGGAGCGGTGCTTGTATCGTTCAGGTCGTTGGTAATTTCGCCTATCAGGGCATTGACGTTCAGCGGATCCAGCGCAAGGGAAACGGTTGGCGTTTCGGTTTCAAGAAATCGACTTAGCCCGATCGACGAAGCCGCCAACACCAGAACGGATGCGACGAACCAAACGCCTGAACGCCGGAGATTTTGCATAAGCGGGCTGGTCTGCTCCGTCATCGACTTTGCCCTCAAGTTTCGGGGTACCCGCGCCGTAGTCGTAATACTGATAGTTCATATACTTGTAGCCGTAGTTGTAATCGAACTTGTTCACTGCAAATTTCGACATCGCCGCTCCGACCACGTTCGCGCCGGCAGCTCGCAGGCGTTTCAACGCCGTCTTCGCCGACTTGCGCGTCACCTGATTGGTAGAGATGACCATCAATGTGCCCTCGGCAAGCCGGCTGAGGATGGGCGCATCTGAAAGGCCGACGACCGGTGGGGCATCGATTATGACAAGATCGAAGCGCTTGCCGAGATTCGTGATGATCAGTGCCATCTTCGGTGAAGAAAGCAGGTCAGCGGGGTTCGGCGGGATCGTTCCAGAGGTCAGAACGGTCACATTAGGATATTTCGTCGCCCTGAAAATGCTTGCCAGATCTTCCTTGCGGACGGTGTTCGTCAGGAGGTTGCTCAGTCCGATTGTGTTGTCGAGACCAAACAGCCGATGAAGATTGGGCTTTCGAAGATCGCCGTCGACAATGAGAACCCTTGCACCGAGCGCCGCAAAATCCTGCCCGAGCTTGAACGAGGTGGTCGACTTGCCTTCCGAGGGTTCCGAACTCGTGACCAGCAGCGATCGCGGCGCACCTTCGGCGCCGGAGAACTGCAACGACGTTCGAAGCGAACGGTAGGCTTCGGATAGTCCGGATTTCTGATCGGCGATGCTGGCTATGAGTTCCCGGTCATCGACAAGCGGCAAGATGCCGAGCATCGCCAATCCCAATTCCTTTTCGACCTGCTCAGGATTGGTGAAGGTGTTGTTCAACAACTCGATGATATAGATAATTGACGCGCTCAGAGCCATGAAAAGAAACAGAGCGATTGCAAGACTAATTGTCAATCGTGGAGAATAAGGGCTGCCAGGCTGTGTTGCGAAATCCACGATTGCGGCACTTTGTGACTTGAGTTCTGAGCTGACGCCAACCTCGTTCAGCTTGGTAATAAGGCTGTCATACTGAGACCTATTGGAATCAACCTCGCGCTTCAGGATCGTGTATTTGATATTTTTGTCGTTGAAGATAACCTGCTGCATCTCCATCTCGGCGAGCTTTGACTTAAGGTCGGCTTCCTTGTTCTGAGCTTACTGGTATTTCTGTCGCAGCGAATCGGTTATAGTCAAAACGCCATTGTTATAAAGCCGTTGCAGCTCCTTGATCTGCGACTGAAGCTGCTGCATTTCCGGAAAACCGGGTTTCAATATGCCCAATTTTTGTTGATACTGGCTGGTCAAATCGGCCAGTTTATCGCTGAGCTTCTGCAGACCTTCGCTTTCCAAGACCGGGCCAAGGCTTGCGCCGCGACCTTTGTCGATTTGTTCCACCACCCGGCCGGCATCGAGACGTTCCTGGATTGCTGTCGCGAGCGCCGTGTTCAAAGCCTCGATGTTCGATCCAATCAGCGACTTTTCGTCGCCGGTTATGGTGATGCCTACATCCTTTGCGTAAGCGACGAGTTCCTCCTCCGACTTCTGCAGCTTTTGCTTGACCTGCAAAACCTGTTCCTGAATGAATTGCCGTGCCAGGTCTGAGGTTTCGCTGGTCTGATCGAGGCGCTGGTCGATAAAACTCTGCGCAACCTGATTGGCTATATCACTTGCATATTTCGGTTTCTGGTCGGCAAACGTAATCGACAGCAGGCTGGTGTTGGGGACCAAATTGACTGTGAGGTCACCTCGAACGCGACCGATTGCAATCTGCTCACGTTCCTCCGGGGTTGTCTCTTCAATGGAAGGCGATTTGGAAATTCCGAACGCACGATAGAAAATATTGCTAAGCGAGAAGTTCGGGGTCGGAAACAGGAAATCCGGCTTTTCGCTAAGCCCTAGTTGGAAAACCACGCGCTGCGCCAAAGCCCGGCTTTTCAGCTTTTCCCGGGCGGTTTCAAAGACCAGATAGGCGTCGCTGGCTTCAGAAACCACTTCAATGTCCTTGAAGACCTTGGCCGAAGGAACCAGCACTTCCAATTGTGCTGTTGCCCGATATTTTGGCGTCTGCATCATGGTAACGATGACGCCGGCGACAAGCCCGCCGGCTACCATCATGACGATCAGCCACCGATACTGGACAACGTAAAAAAGCAGCTTGAGCGGATTGAAGCCCTCGTCCTGCTCCGAGTAATCGCGGCCGTAGGGGCTATAGTTTTGCGCGCCGTCATAATACAGGTCGGCGGACAGGGCTTGGCCGTGTCCTGGGCCTGCAATTTGATGCTGTCTGTTACGATCGAGCATGGTGCGACATGATCCTGGGGTTTGTCTGTGTTCCGAAAATTCCGACCAGCTGCAATTTATAGTCCCGGGACCACCGCAAGTCTCGCTGCGCTTGATGCAACTCCGAGAGCGTCTTTGAGATTGTTCATCGCAATTTTCGATTTCGAGGCGAAGACGACAACCTTGTCACCACCGTAGATGCGTGGATTGCGGCTCTTGCCAGCACGAATCTCCTCCACATTGTAATTTGCGACCAACGTGTTTGGGCCAATAGTGCGGTAGACAAAGACCTTTTTTGCATCTCCAACATTATTAAACCCTCCGGCAAGGGCGATCGCATCGATGAGAGAAGAATTGCTCGATACCGGAAAGATACCGGCCCTGGCAACTTCGCCGTCGACGGTAATGCGCTGTCCGATCGATTCCTTGACGAAAACCGACACATCGGGCGACTGCAGATAGTTGGCGCCGTATGCCGTTTCGATTTCCTGCTCCAACTGACGGACGGTCTTTCCCGCCGCGGCGACGGTGCCGATAAGTGGAAGCGAAATTTGCCCGCCGGCGTCGACTTGAACGGTTCTGTTCAGATTGTCGACCTGGAACACATTCACCTCGAGCACGTCGTTCGGAGACAAAGGCTGCTCGCTGCCGTTCTGGGTGTTTTGCGGCGCAGGCAGGTCCTTTACGACCTGCAGGGCACCGCCGCCCGAAAGCGGCGCAGAGGTTGAAGTCAATTGCAGCGCATCGACCGAAGCCGGTGTCGTTGACGAGGTGCTTGTGCAGGCAGACATCGTGAGCGAAGCGAGCAAGACACACATCGTGCCCATACAGCCTTTTGCGAAATGAAAAACGCCCATCACGCCGTCCCACCCTTCAACAAGCGACCCAATCCCGCAAAGCGACCGACGTTGCCGGGGCTTGGTTTTTTTGCGTGTGCCTTTCCGACCGGCTCGAGGTGCCGATTCGCCAATATTTCGCCTGGACGTTTGAACACCATATTGCGGGCCTCATCTTCCCCACATCGCTTCGCGGCAGCAGCGACTGCCTGCGAGAGCCCAGGACGCCGGCGAGTGGCGCCATGAGTGTCGGATGCGATAATATCTACCCTGCCTTCGTCAATCAGCTTTTCCGAATAGTAAAGTGCCGTGCGCCCAAAAGCACCAACAATCGAGTCTGCCGTAAGCTGAACAAGGCAGCCCATTGCATTCAACCTCTCGACAACGTCGTAATTTGCCTTGATCCAGGTCAGCCGCTCAGGATGGGTAAGAATCGGGACGAACCCGGCATTTACGAGACGTAGAGCAAGATCTTCCAGCCTTGGCGGTAAAACGTGATGCGGCGGTTCGAATAGAAAATAGCGAGACCTGTTTAACGTCGGCACATCGCCGAGAGCCAATTGCTCCGGAAGATCGGGCGCTACATGAACGTCGGCGCCGACATAAAGAGCGAGCGGTATTTCGGCCCGGCGCAGCGCCTGCTCCAGCCCTTGAACAGCTCGGGCAATATTTGCTGATCCGTTTTCATACATGCCTGGCACGATATGAGGCGTGCACGCCATATGGGTCGTTCCGTCTGCCACGGCCAGCCGCGCCATTTCCAGCGATTCAGCAAGACTGCGCGAGCCGTCATCAAGACCGGGCAAGATATGGGAATGCAGGTCGATCATTGACGTTTGTGGCCGCACTGAAGCAACGTGACATTTTCTCCCGGATAATAGGCAAATGCGCCACCCGCACGATAGCGAATGACGCATTTATCAAATTCATGCAATGCTTTAGCTGCCAGATTCAAGCTATTCGCCGACGGCGCTGCCGTCATCGTGCAAGCGAATGATCAGCGTTGCCGCGCCACCTGTCACGGTGCGAGTTCGCCCAAGACGAACCGCACCCAGCTCCAACTCAAGCAATAGAGCGGTATGGTTGACGAGTTTCATCAATACCCCGGCTCCAGCCGGCGCGCTAAGCCCAAGGCACAGAGGGCACCGGCGACACAATCGCAGCAGAGGCAGTCACATGCCTTTGCTGCGATTGTCCTGTTGCGCCTAACGGCTCACGCCGTCGTCGTCATCCTGCGTTGCAGCCAGAATACCGGCGGCGGCAGCCATACCACCGAAAATGAATAGCGGAGTGTTGGACCGGTTGCCGCCCGGGGGAATCTGACCCGTATACTCAGAGCTAACGGCGGCTGCCGTCTGCTCAGAGCCCACAACTTTCAGGCAGATATTGTTCTCGACACGAGAAATGTCGAGGCTTGAATTAGCCGGCACATCTAGGTTGCAGCCACCGACCTTGACGGAAGCCGATCCCTTGGCTCCGACCACTACGCGGCTGCCGAAATCCAGCGCATTTCCCGCTTTGGCCGGGCCATAGCCGGCGGCTTGCGAAACCATTACGTCACCATTGGCGTGCCCGATGGAACCAATCGAATTCGCCGCTCCCTGGTAAGGGGTCGTACAGGTGCATGGCGTGTCCTGAGCGAAAGACGAAACCGAGCCGAAGCCGATTGAGGCGACAAATCCGGCCAACGCAATTTTTACAGTAAGGTTCATTCGTTTCGATCCTTTTTTCCCGCCGTACCTCGTCCCGCCCAAGTACCAAGGTATTGAACAAGCGCGTAACAGCTTTTTGCTTTGATTCCAACCTGCTTCGCAGGTGCGAGATGACTTTTTGGTTCCGCTGTGTTTCATCGGACACACTCACGTGGCAGATTTGAATTTAGCATTTTAGCGCCGGCCCATCTGGAAATTGTCGGAAAGTCAGGTCTATTTCTTGGGCCCTGATGACCGCCAATCGCGCCGTGCTTCGTACAGGGATTATGAGTCGACTCTGTTTGACTTGGGGGCGTCATCGCACATCCTGCCTTTCGTTTTATGACAGTCGCGATCCATGGGAATGCGAGGGGCAGTTAGGGAACCCGTGAGCTACGAACCCGACAAGCAAGATTTGTAGATCGGACCTGCCTGCGCAGGCTGACCGCACAAGATGCCGTTCTCGGCAAGCTTCGCCGCCAAATCCGTGCCATCGGACGTGAGGCATTGCACAACGATGGCATCACCAAACTTTGAGGCGACATTGCCGTCGCAAGGCGTCCCCGTGCCGACCGGTTTGCAGGTCAGGGCGAGCCCTTGGTAATCCCGGCGCGCCGCCTCCGTTACCATCGCACGCATAGATCGCGGCTTGGTAAACGCCACGCCGCACAACACAATCTTGCGGCCACCGACGCGAAGATCATCGACCGCCTGGATGGAAAGCTTGCCATCAAACGGCTCAAGCGCCGCTTGCGGCCTAGGGGGTTGCGAACGAACAGGCGTCCCTTTTTTCACGATGATGGCAAAGAAGCCAATCGCAAACGCCAAGGCAACGAGTGCCAGCAAGCCTATTTTCTTGAACGACAAAAATTCTCACTCCCGCCGTGGCCAAGCACGCGTCTCTCCGTCAATCGCTCTACCGAGATTCGCCGACCGTGCTGTCGAGATACTGGGTCAGCGCACAGACCAGATGGTAGAAGATGCTTGCCGGTACATCGCTCGCCAGCGAGCGCCCCCGCTCGTCGATGCGGTCTATCCACAGGCCGAGCGGCGCCGGATTGATGTGCCAACGGAACAGGCGACCGACACGTGCTTCGATCTCCGGCTTGAGGTCGGGACCGCCCGAACCGTCCAGTGCAATCGCTGCTTTGATTGCTTCGGCCTGCGGCCAACTGCGCGAGACAAGGTCGAGCGGCAGGCCTTGCCGCGAGACGGCGCCATAGGCGAGGCCGGTGGCGCGATTGAGGCCGTTGGCGATGGCCGAGGCATAGAGCTTTCTGGCAAAGCTGGTTAGTTCGCTCTGGCCGGTGCGCCCTGCGAAGTCGACCAGCAGCGAAGCCCATTCGAAATGGTGGCCGGGTTCCGTCCATCCGCCTTTCTCGCCCTCCGCCGGGCTCCACTCGGCGTCGAAATATTCGCCCAACGTCCAGCTTTCCGGATCGAAGAAATGGCTGCGAAACAGATCGACGATGCGCGCGGCGCGGCGAAGATAGGCGAGATCGCCGGTCGCTTGATGCCAGGCCAGGAAAGCCTCGAGCAGATGCATGTGTGGGTTGGAGCGGCGTTCGCCCGCGCCGCTCGACGTTTCGAGAAAGCCGGTCATGCGGTGATCCTCGAGATGCGCGTCGAGAAACGAAAACGTTTCTTCGCCAAGCCGCAATGCATCGGCATTGCCGACCATATGGGCATGCGCCAGCGCAAGGAGCACGCAGGAATGATCGTAGGCATCCTCTGTGGCATCGGCGACCGTGCCATCGACATTAAGCGTGCGCACCCAGCCGCCATTGTCGGTGCGGCCGTTCCTGTTCATGAATTCGATGCCGTGGCTGATCAACCTGTCGGCGGGCCCATCCCAGCCGCGCGCCTTGGCGACAGCGAAGGCGTAGACTTGCCTGGCCATGGTGCGCATGCGCTTAGGCTTCATCAGCGGTGTGGCGTCAAAGCCGAGTGCCTCGTGGAAACCGCCATGGCGCTCGTCGACACCGACCGTGGACCATAGCGGCACCGTCTCTTCAAACAGCCAGTGGTGAACGCGGCGCCGCCAAGCGCCGCTTTCGATCACGCGGTCGTCGGCGGGCGTGAACCTGGTTTCAAGCCGACCGCTCTTTTCGAGCTGCTCTACAATCTTCTTGACGTTCTGGCTGCGGCTGACCGGGGCGACGAAGGTGGCGTCGGCGGTCGAGACGATGGCAACGTCCTTCAGGCCGATGGCCGACAGCAAGCGACTGTCGCTGCGGATGTAGGAGTTCTCGCAGTCGATGGCGACGACGTCGCCGACGATGACGTTGCCCTCTTCGTCGGAGGGACCGACATCGAGCAGTGATTGCCAGGAACCGAGATCGTTCCAGCGGAAGCCGGCCGGTACCATGGCGATGTGACTGGCGCGCTCCATGATCGCGTAGTCGATCGACGTCGAGGGAATGGCGGCGTAGAGCTCCAGAGGCATATAGAGACCGGAAAGATCTGATGTCGCTGCCTGGTAGGCAATTTCGGTGGCATTCCATATCTCGGGCTCGAAAGCCGTGAAAGCGTCGCGCATGGCGCTGGCACGAAACAGGAAGATGCCAGTGTTCCAGTAGAAGTTACCGGCCGCCAGATAGCTTTGCGCGGTCGCGAGGTCCGGTTTCTCGACAAAACGCGAGACATCGCAGATGCCATCCTTCTCGCCGGCGACCTCGATATAGCCGTAGCCGGTCTCCGGCTGGCTAGGCTTGATGCCGAACACCACCAGCCGGCCCGCGCGCGCCGCACCGGCGCCGTTTTCCACGCTCTGCCAGAATTGCCGTGCGGTAGTGATCTCATGATCGGACGGCACCACCAGCACCAGGCTGTCGCCATATTCGGACAAGGTGCGCAGCGTCGCCAAGGCAACGGCGGCGGCAGTGTTGCGGCCGGTCGGCTCGAACAAGGGGCCGCCGCCGGAAAGGTCGAGGCCGGCGAGGTCGGCATGGACGCGGTCGGCGTGCCGCTCCGAGGCAATCAGGAAAATCGGCGTTTCACCATCCGGCCGCGCCGTCAACCGGCGCAACGTCTTGGCCAGCATCGAGCCATCGCCCGAAAAGTCATGGAACTGCTTGGGATTGTCCTCGCGCGACAGCGGCCACAGCCGTGAGCCAACGCCGCCGCTCATGACAAAACTGACGATCCGTTCGGTCATTGGGTGACACCTCTGACATTTTCAAACAAAGCAAGGAGCGCTGCCGCGTAGTCTCGGCGGCGCATTTGTTGCCGACCCTGCAGCACGGCGACACTATCGCGGGCTAAGCGTGGGCGCTGCCCGGCCTCCAGGAGTCGCTGCGCCAGCGCTTCTGCACTATCGGGTGCGAAGAAGAGCGATTCCGGCGCCTGCTCGCGATGCAGCGGAATGTCGGACAGCAGCATCGGCGTTCCCAGCGACTTCGCTTCCTCGACCGTGGTTGACCACCCCTCGAAGTGCGAAGGGTTCAGGAGATAGTCCGCGGCTCCGATCAGGGCGACGACATCGTCATAGGGAATCAATCCGAGGTGTCGAAAATGGCTTCCGAGCCGGTGCGTTTCCGCAAGCTCCATCATGCGCTTGAACAATGTCGGGTCGCGCGGATCGGTGGTGCGCCCCGTGAGGATTATCGGCGGCAAGGAGTCCAGCGCCCCCATTTGGCCTATATGCCTCAACGCCTCTATGACCAGCCTATGGTTCTTGTGGATCCAAAACTGGTTGGGGAGGAAGAAGAAACGCGCAGGCAGACCATGTGCCTGTCGCGCCTCATCGGCGCGCGCCAGGATGGCACCGGGATCGAGGTCGATAGCGAAACGCACGACAGCGGTCTTGTTGCGCGAGGCTGGATAGAATGTTTCGCAGTCCGCCAGCGCATCCCCACTCGATAGCATTATCGTACGATTTCCGGACGTCTGCAGGCGATAGCCGAGATCCCTGCGCCACCAGGCGCTACGCGGAAAGAGTTGCGGCAGGCGCCGGTGCTGGAAATCCGGGATCCAGGAAACAACCGGTACTGGAAACCGGTTCCCGAACCACTGGGCGACTTCAAAGACAACATCGATGCCTTGCGCAGCGACAAGGTCCGCGAAGGCACGATCCCTTCCGCCAGCAAGTGCGATCAGCCCTCGCCTGCCGAGCCCGGCGCCCATGACCCGGTCATCAATAATAGCGGGTGCAGCCAACATATGATCGAAGGACGCGCCAATGCTTGAATGCTGCTCGGGTGTAAGAAACAGTTTCGCCTGCACCTTACCACGCAGCTCGGAGGCGATAACGCTCAACATGTTGCGTAGATAGGATTCGCCGCCTGACCAAGTTCCGCGGCCGATGAGAGTGAAACCGACGGTAATCAAGGCGCGGCGCGCCGCTGACGACCGACAGGCTCGGCGAGAACGTCGGCGCGATACCAATCGACGTAGCCTGCAATACCCTTGCTGAGCGGCACCTGCAACTGAAGCCCCTCCGGGACGCCGGACGGATCCGAGATCAGATTGACAGGGTCGCCCCGCCGGGACTCACCAGAAAACGAGAGGCGATGGTTCCCTCCCCAGGCCTTCAAAATCATGCTGGAAATCGTGCTGACGGACGCAGCTGCGCCCGCACCGCCATTATAGATGGCGAAGCGCGGTTCGCCGGCAGGCAAAATGCGATGGATCAAACGCACGACATCCGAGACATGGTGCCAATCCCTCATTTCCGTACCCGTGCCGCCAAGCACAATGTCGGTTTCGCCTGCCGCGAGCCTGCCGCAGAGATCCCAGAGCAGCTGCTTGCGCAATCCTTCGCCATAGACCGAAAAGAGGCGAGCCACCGAGACCGGCTGGCCGTATGCGGCACAATATGACCGGCCAAGCTCCTCGACCATGCGTTTGTGATAGCCATACGGAGAATAGGGATCGAGCGCCGCGTCGACCCTGATCGAACCGGCATGCCCGCCGCCATAGACCGCAGCCGAGGATGCAAGAACGACAGGTGCATCGGGTGCGTGGCGGCGCAAGAAATCAAGCACACGAGCCGCAGAGACAACACTTTGTTCAAAGTCCTTCAGGGGATCGGCAATTGACTGGCCGACCGTTGCGCCACCCGCCAAATGATACACGGCTGCTGGGCGGCCATGCGCCGCCAGAGCCGCATCCAGCGTTTCCACGGTCACCCCGCCCGAAAGAAAGGCGCCGTGGGTTGCCATAGCAAACTCGGGTGCTTCTTTTCGACCGAAGCCAATGACGTGGCAGCCCTTTTGAGCAAGGAAACGAGCGAGGTGCAGGCCGATAAAACCGCCGGCTCCAGTCACCCAGACAGGCTTAGCCTCTTGTGATTGT
This sequence comes from Mesorhizobium mediterraneum, assembly GCF_002284565.1. GTDB lineage: Bacteria > Pseudomonadota > Alphaproteobacteria > Rhizobiales > Rhizobiaceae > Mesorhizobium > Mesorhizobium mediterraneum. The sequence continues at coordinate 53,305 of NZ_NPKI01000025.1, forward strand.
GTCAAGAAATCAGTCCTTCCCGTGCTTATGGCAAAGGAAAGAGACCAGGCGCCCGGGCCGGCGGTCAACCGACGCGGCGACCCTGGCGACGACACCAAAGGGAACAGGCGAAAGAGCCAGGCGAACAACCGGGGAGAACGGGCCAAAGATTTTGGCGAGCCTCTCGCGAATCTCAGATGGTGTCATTGGGTCATAATTCACGACGGACTGGAATGAGTTCAATTCGCGGTCGATCGTCAGCCCGGCCTCCTGGATTGCAGCGCGGTAGGCCGCCAGCGTAAAGGCGTTCTCTCCACCATAGAGGTGATGAAGCGGGTGAGCGCGCAGAAAAGGCTCGAGTTGCTGCGGCCCGGAGACAACATGGTCGCGCAACGACAGGATCGTCGCGCCTTCGCGAGAGAGACGCGCCATTTCGCGGCAGAAAGCCGGAAGGTCATGGGCGTGATGAAGCACCTGCCGTGCGACGACCAAATCATAGCCTGCCGCGGATAACGGGATCGCCTCACCGAACGCTTCGATCACGTCGATCGGCGTGCCTGTCCTTTCGGCAAGAGTCCGGATCGCAGCGGCGCCTACGAGTGCGCTCGGATCGGGCTCGACAGCGGTTACGGACCACCCCTCGCGCGCCAAGGCATAGGAGAGAATGCCGTTGCCGGCGCCAAGATCGAGAGCACGGCCCGCCTTGCGCGGGATCATGCTGCGAACCGCGTCGAACTCCGCGCTTTGGTGATAGCGCTGTGCGGCCACAACCGGATCGTCAAAATAGGCGGCGCGGGCGAGCTCTTTCATCGAAGGCTCGCTCATGCACCAGCGGACGGCGTCTTCCCAATTCATGGCCGCTTCAGGCATCGAGAGAACCCAAATGCTGGATCATCCGCGCCGGATTTCCGGCGACAACTGCGTAAGGCGGCATGTTCTTGGTCACAACAATCTCGCTCTCTCGCCAGATTTCTCAGATTGCCCGAGACGACCACCGCCAAGGCTTAGCTTAACGAGTGGGATAGCGCTTCGGTCATAGGCCCGCATGCTTCGCCCGTCCACCATCCCAGGCGGATAATTTCCAGCGTCGATCACGCTTTAGTTAGGAGGTTGTTCGAGACGTCCAGCTAAGCTACCGTTTCGAGACTCGTCAAGTTCAGATCACGAGAATTCGACCCGCGCCAATATCGGAAGCGCAAACTCACCCGTTGCGGACTACGGATAGCGAGCATCATGTTTTTCAAGACAATATTCTGCATAATATGCCTTCTAACGTCTTGGCCGGCGATAGCGCAGACGCAGGCTCCGTTCAGGCTTTTCGAGGCTATGAACTTCGCCGGCGGGCCCGATTTTCGTTCGTTCGGCTTCGAGTACCTGAGGATCGTGGACCCTCATGTTCTGGGACCGGACGTTCCCGACGCTGGCCAAGTGCAGCAAGCGCTGGCAATGCCGAGGAGTAACGAATATCTGAATATCGACATTGAAAGCTGGCCCTTGGAGGGCCCGGATCAAGCGTCGTCCATCGCGAAATATCAGAAGACGCTCAGCGCCTTCAGAGAGTCAGACCCGAGCGTCAAGCTCGGCCTTTATGCTGTCTTGCCGCTCAGGGATCATTGGAGAGCGATCGGCCACCAGGGCGCCGTTGCACTGGACGATTGGAAGCAGCAAAACACCAAGATCGGGTCCGCCCTCGTCCCTTATGTCGATGCGCTATTTCCCTCCCTGTATACATTTTACGGCGACAAGGACGCCTGGGTGGCCTATGCACGGGCCAATATCGGGGAAGCACGAAGGATTTCACAAGGGAAGCCGGTCTACTGCTTTCTGTGGCCGCAGTTTCATAAGACCTTGGCCTTTCTGCCAGGCGATCTCTGGTATACCCAACTGGACACTTGCAGGAAGCTGGCTGACGGTATCGTTCTATGGGGTACCATCGGCAGCAATTCCCCTTATCGGCCAGCGAAATGGGATGAAAAAGCGGAGTGGTGGCAAGCTACCTTGAGATTCCTGAACGAGCTTGACAAGGCTCCATAGTGGCGGGTCAACGTATCGCCGGCTCATGTCCGGTGCATACCGGTTTTCGAGCGGGCTATGGCGTCCGGTTATCCGGCCCTGATGGGTGCTCCAAACCGGGCATATGAGCGCGACATCATGCGTCGGTGTGCCCACAAATCAAACGACCTCATGGCGTTGACGCGGAAGATCATGACCGTAACGACAATCCAAAGGAACGCTGCACCCCAGAGCGATCCGGAAAATTGGGCTCCGACGATGGCTTGCGTGGTCAAAAGCGGCAGGAGCGCCAAGCGCCTGTCGGCCAAAAACTTTACCGCCTTTGCTACCTTCACGAAAACCGGAACGAATATCGCCATGCCGAGAAGCCCCATGGCTTGAAGGATCTCCATGAACATATTGTGCGGATATCCGTACAAAGGCAGTTGCGTCCCGTATCCAAACAATGGGTTTTGCTGAAAGAGCTCCCACGACAATGCAATCGATCCAAGACGGCTCGTTGTTGAAGTGTCTTTTCCAATCGCCGTCAAATGGAACTTATCCAGCAACGGCGTTATGTCCGTGACCGCCAACACCAACACTGCGCCCGTAAGAAACAACAGACACATCATCATGGTCATGAATTTGGGACGGAGCATGGGAAGCAAAATGGCGCAACATGCCAAGGCGACAATCGGACCGCGAGCAGCAGCCAGATAAATGGCGGCTGCCGAGGTGACGATTACAGCAATAATTGCGATCTTCAGAATTTTTCTTTGGGGAATTCTTATCAGCGTGTACGAGGCGATAAGTGTAGTCACACCGGCGTGACCAATGGAAATAGGGTTCAACCGCGCGAAATGGACTCGGTCCGTACTATCGATCAGCACGGCATTGGAGCCACTATATTGAAGCCAAACGATGCCCGCCACGCTCAATGCCCCAACAGCAAAAAGAGCCCACGCCACGTTGATCTCCGACCATCTGTTCGTCGACAGGCCCAGAAAAGCCGCGGGCACGATCGAAGTGATGATGGCAAATACAAGATCGTCCCTCGCCTTAGCGATCTCGGAAGCGTCAATGCCAAGCTTCAGCAGGTAAAGTCCGACGAAAGACAATAACCATACGTCCCCGAACCGCCAGGCTTTCTGCCGGTCTGAAAACAAAAAAGACAGCCCACAGAGGCAAACTACCAGAAGCCGAAAGGCGATCGAAAGCCTCTCATCTTCTCGTCCGGTCACAGATGAAAGGAGCCCGACCAACGGATAACCGGCAAGCGCCAGAGCAAAGCTCCACGCCCACAAATCCTTGTAAATCGGGACGGGTTTGCTGACATGCATAACGATAATGGCACCTTTGAAACAGCAAGATCGATACCATGTCTCTTCCAGTCAAGACAATGGGTTGGCGCTGGCCACCCAATGCGCGTCGCCCAAAAGCCCGCTCTCGGGTCATAGCCGCTGCACACAGAGCGTCCCATCGCTATTGATCGCTAAACGACGGAATCCTCCGCTATGTCAGTTCGAGAAACCGCTCAAATTGTCGCTGCTTGCTGTATTCTTCACGGATTGCGCGGTGACCGGCCCAACCGATCCCGTCCCAGTTCCCGCTGTCCAATTGCCGTGCGATTTTTTCTGATGCGTCCTGCGGGTGCTCATAAACTGCCATGGTTTGCCCATCGTACATCGGCGCTGGATAGTTACCGGAATCGGAAACCAGCAGAGCCCCGGCACCCAAGGTTTCGAAACAGCGCATATTGCCACGGTCAGGGCCTGCCATGTCGATTGAGGCGTTGACCACGACCTTGGCTCTTCCAAGCTGCGCGTACATAGAGCGACCGAATACGGGAGGCGCACTGACCTCGCGGATCGCAGGCGGGCGCCGCACCGCTCTCAGGGGACCGAACCAGCCAAGCGGCGTTTCGGCCAGCGGTGTATAGCGTGATAGATCCAAATGGAAAACAACCCGGCGGCGGCTGGAAAGACCTGCAACAGCTTCCAATATCTGCCGCCGGCGCTGGTGATGGCGACTGTAACCACCGAAGAACAGGACATCGATGTCCCTGTCCCGATTTGCGGCGACGGTATCGAGCTCCGGATCATGAGCGGGGAAAAAGTGAGCCGTCCTGGCGCCCTGCTCCTCCCAAAGTTGTCGCATGGACGGAAAATTGCAAAGCACGAGATCATAACCTGAAAAGTCAATCTTGCCTGGTGCGGCGCGCCAGGCAATCTTTCGTTTCACATGTCCTGGCAAGCGGCGCACAAAGGTGGCGTCGTAGCGAAATGGATCGAGATTGTAGAAGACATCTGTCTTGTGGTGCTCGATCTGAGCAAGCAGAATGTCGGCCAGCGGCGTATCTTGGCCCAGCCCGTTTTCGCGCGCCCAAGCCCGCTGCAGTGATTCGTCGTCGCCGTTCGTAAAGAATGCCTCCGGGCTACGCCCGAGTATCGGCAAGAGAATGTGTGCCGCCCCGTAGCGATCGTTCAGAAACACTTCCTTCTGCTGCTCGAATCCCCTGGCCTGCCCGACGAGGTCAGCAAGCCGGGGCCGATAGCTTGGGTTGAGCCCAGAATTTTGAAAAAGTCGCATGGCCTCGTTCTTACTGGTGAGTGGGTTTTGTAGCGCTGATGACGAAGCCGGAACAGAACATGCGCCAGTTCAGGGCCGCGCAAAGATTCTCGAACAGAGCGACGGAAAGATAGGCGGGTAAAAAGAACGCAAAGTAATCGCTGGCGCGGTAAAATGACATGACGTCGACCCGCTCAAATCCTTGGTCGCGAAACAGCTTCGCCATGTCCGAAGGAGAGCAATGGTCAAAAAAGGCCGGGTAGCCGGTAACACCGACGGCAGACGGCCTAAGGTGCGGGATCAGCCATTTTTGCATAACCGGTCCGACGAGCCGCAATGCCACCGAATAGGGGTGCCATTTCGATGGGATGTAGTGGTGCATCACGCCCCCCGGCCGTAGCGCCAAAAACATCGAACGCGCCGCCGCCTTGTTGTCCGGTATATGCTCCATCAATGTGATCGAAATCAGCATGCCGGCCTCGACATCGACTGGCCGCTCAATCGACTGGACGACAAATCGATCATAGATGCGATAGCAGTCTGGCTTCTCCTCGATGTCGAGCCCGATATAGGTAAAATCAGCACTCCGCTTGAGGAGTGGCCGGTCAATCCCGCCGACTTCGAGGATCGCCGACGGCCTTAGGCGCGCAACATCGTCAGCGATACGCCGTTCAAGTTCTTCCTTGTAGGATGGCGCACCGAAGATTCGGGGAAAACGGCGTTCGAGCCATGCTGCAGCATTCCTGTTCCAGCCAATAAATGTCTTGAGAATCACCGTATCCCTTTTCTGCCAATCGGTCGTACCGCGGATAGCTGCTTCCTAGTGGATATGGCATAGCCAGCTGCACCACGAGATTCGCCCCATTTCTCCAACCCGATGAAGGTGGCGCCTCTCGCGCAATTCGATTTCTGGATGCCGGTCAAGAATGAAACGAAGCGTTGTCGTGTCTCTCTTCTGTGCGCCGGATGACGAAATCGAGCCTGACAGCTCTCGGCGACACCGGTTGCAGGCACAATATTCGGCGGTCCTGTATTTTTAGCCTCCCCCCGAAGACGGTGGGGCTGATACTTTTTCGGCTATTAGAAGATAACCCATCGGCATGCTCTCGCGAGTCGCAAGCCCCAATTTCTTGACAGGCGGCAATGCCCGCATCAGGCTGGTCAGCCAATAGACCGAACTGGCAATCCGGGGCCGAGACGCCACCGCCTTCGTGGCAAGATCGGAAATAACATCTGTGACGCCGCCGTAGGACGACAACTCGATTGTGCTTAGGCCCGCCTTCATCGTCATCCGCTCCAAGGCGAAGCGGGTGTAGCGATGATAATCGTGGGGAACCTCGTGCAGCCAGTAAAAAAACGGCACGCCGATTATCAACTTACCACCAGGCCTCAAAGCCCGGGCTGCACTGTCGAACAAGGCCTGCGGCGTATGCAGATGTTCGATAACGTCGCTGGCGATGACCGTGTCGAAACTCCCTTGCTCCAGGACCAATTGCTCGTTGAGGTCCGCGAAAAGGTCGACGTAGGCGGCGCCATGGGTGCTGCCCGGCCAATCGACACAGAAGACATCACTGACATGCTCGCGATAGATCCCGTAAAGCGGAACGGCACCACAGCCCAAATCGACAAGACGACCCTTGGCATGAGTAGCGATCGCCGCGGCATAGACGGACGCCAATCGATCGGCGATCAATCGCGACCGCGCCGGTACCTCCTTGCGGTTCGAGCGCCAAACGCCCTTGCCGGTCCGTTCGAACTTAGTAGGCTTCCACTGCTCGGCATTCTTCATTGAACCTGGCCCTCAGCGAAGTCGAGAGGTTCCGCAATTGTCGGCAGCATCATGGCGTGTCGAAGGCGATCGCGCGTGTGCCGTTGGGTGAAATGATCCAGCACGCGCTGGCGCCCGGCATCCCCCATCTTGGCAGCACGGTGAGGCTCTGCCAGGAGACTAGCAAGCGCCTCTGCCATGCTTTCGATATCGTGTTCTTCCACAAGTATGCCAGTCTTACCATCGACAACGGCCTCTGGAATGCCGCTGTGACGTGTCGCCACAACGGGAAGCGCGCTCGCCATGGCCTCCAGGATCGATACCGGCAGGCCTTCCATATCTCCATTGCGAGCCGTCACTGAATGCTGCACGAAAATAGCAGCGTCCTGCATCATGCCCTGAACATATTCTATGCTTCGAGAGCCGTGAAAAATGACACGATCCGACAAATTCTCCTGCTCCACCAACGCCTTGGATCGCGCCATCAAGGGCCCATCCCCAACGAAATCGAGCTGCGCCTCGGGAAACTTTGAAGCGATCCGGGCGAACGCCTCGATCGCGAGGTGCGGTGATTTCTTTTCAACGAACCGCCCAACGAAAAGGAGCCGACCGCTTTCGCGCTTCGATGGTGTGAAGCGCTCGGGCAAAACTCCACACGGACTGACGTGGAGTTTCTCATTCGGACAGCCGATTTGACTCAGACGGTCGGCGATGAAACGCGATGGCGTGATGATGCCGTCAACAATGGCGAACAGACGCCGGTAGCGACGTCGCCATAGTTGCTTCCTGGGCATCACGGTTGAATCCGCCCCATGGGCGTGGGCGTACAACCGCACGCCGGCGCGGCGACAAGCGGGAGCGAACAGCGCGCCCATCGTAAGATACTCGACAAGGGCGGCATCCACCTTGTGGGCCTTCAAGAATTCGACAACCCGGTCCTCATCGCTCCGCGACATTCCCTCACGCACATACGCAAGCCAGCCCAGACGCGCCACATTGACAATGCGGCTGTGTAGTCGGCTAAGCGGTGACAGCCGCGGGACCCCGGAAAGAACTGGATAACCGAATTGATCGGCACCATCGGGCTCCTGACAGATGAGCACAGTCCTGCCGGGCGCGAGATGGCGAACATGATCACGGATAAATGTTTCAGAAGGCGTGTTGAAGAATTGCGAAATGACAGCAATCATGGGGATACTGCCTCCATCTGCAACTCCACCGGTGCAAATCTGTTTTTGAGAATACCAACCGTGGATAAAGCACTGTCGCGGAGCGCAAGGGTTCCCCGCAGCGATCTTTCCGCTATCGATTCCTGGTTTTGCCACCAGCGCTCAGCGAGATTGCGAAAACCATCCGGCTCAATCTTATCGATGAAAGTAACGTAGTCCTCCAAATCAAGTGATCGAAAAAGATCTGCTGTTTTCCTCTCATAGCAAATCGGCAAGACTGGAAGGCCGCGACACAAACTCAGAATGCACATGTGCATGCGTGTGCATATGGCGCCATCGAATTCGCCAATTTTACGAAGCAATGTTTCGGTGTCCCTGAACTGCAAATCAATGACTACGCTGTTTCGCACGTGCTCCGGCAGATACTTCAAGACGTCGCGCGCCGCGTCCGAGTCGTTGAAGCGATACTCGGGAATCCCTTGGCAGGTCGAAATAAATGTCACTTCGGCCCCGACTTCTTCCACGAACCACGCGGTCGCTCGGGCTACCGATTGATGGTATTTCGCGCGGCCGACCTCAGAATCTCGTTCCCCAAAATCCGCCCACGGCCGAACTGAAACGGCGATTCTCGGCCGCCGTCCCGGCTTCGCAACCTGCGACGCTGCGCGCCGTCTCTCGATCTCGTCCTGGTCCGTCAGAATGAATACGCAGTCTGCCACTTCCTCAATATTATCCGCATGTCCGACAAGCTCTTTCGCGAAAGCCATGGATTTCCGGTCTCTGACCAGTATGAGAGGGCTTTTTCTCAGAATCTCCGCAAGTCGGTGAAAAATGCGATCGTCGCCGAATGGACCCATCGATTGCGTAAAAAAAATGGGCGGCTTTCCAAGATAGACGTCTCTCTCATATTCCGGCAGCCGATGGGAAACCGACCCTCGGTGTTTCTTTGAAAGGTACGTGCCGCCGGTCGAAATAATGAGATCTGCCGCAATGTACTCTCGTAAGGCTCGAGCAACTTGGCCTCCGTACCCAAGGTATTTCAACCAGCTCAAATGCCGCTCTATAAAGATCATGGCGATCAGAATTGAATAAACTGAATTTAATTCCAGCCGTCCCTTTGTCAGCCTATTCAGCAACCTAATATATTTGCTCTTGTGAAGCTGTGCAGAAGGAAAGCAAACAAAGGTGTTTCCCGGATAGTACCGTTTGGCGACCTGCGCATCCATGTCCGCAAAAACGATCTCGATATCGTCTCCGAACGCGGCTTTAAGAATCCGTTTTGTCGCGACCTGGATCGCAGCGTCTCCGCCGTTCAAAAAAACCGTGGTTTCGACGATGATTTTCAATGCTTTAGATCCTCTGGATGGACGTCTTTGTCTAGAAAGAGCCGCATGTCCTCCCACATGGAACCGGCGAAACGATATGGAGCAACAACAAAAGCTCCATAGATTAACATCGTGCTGATAGTCTTTAAGACGAGGCCGCCCTCGGTCAGCATAGACAGGGCGTTAAATGAAGTTCCGACCGACTCCCCGAGAATAAAGAGCGCGACGATCGCAATATAAGAAAAGAAGAATAGGCTCGATGCCTTCACAAGATCCTTGAATCTCAGCTCTGTACCTCTTGTCGCATAAAGCCAGAGTACCGGGGTGAACACCCAAGACGTTATGCACCACGCGACAGCGACTCCCGGAGCCCCCCATTGAATGGCGAACAGGAAGAGCGCAAATCGGATTAACGAAGAGAAGATGGAAAATACAAACAACTCGCGCGCTCGACCCAAAGAGATCAGCGCCCAACCACCAAACTGACCGGAAATACTCGTGATGAGGGACAACGAGAGTATCGCCAAAATAGTACCAGACTTTGACCAGTTTTCTCCATAAACGATCTCTACGATTTCTTGCGCATTGATCGTAATGAGAATGCACAATATCGTGTTTATCATGAGTGTAAGCCGCATGGCGCTGAGATAGGTTCTAGCCCATTTGTCGGGTTGGGTTTGAAGGCGGCTCAGCATCGGAATGATAACCGAGCCAATTGGTCCGCTTATAAGCGTCATCGGCAGCATGAACAGTGAGTAAGCGCGGGTGTAGAATCCGAGTTCGTTGGGACCGGATTTCCAGCCGACCAGCACGTTGTCGGATTGGCGGTTAATGTAGTTTGTGAACTGGGATCCACTGTAATTGATCCCAAAACTAATGGCCGATCGTGCATTCCTCCAATTGGCGACCCTGGTCGGTCGCCAAGGTGACAGTACCCACTGGCCAGTCGTGCCAACAAGAGCCGTCGTGAGCGTCGCCCCGGCGAGCGACCAGTATTCGAAGTGCCAACCCCAGGCCATTGCAACACCGACAGCACATCCACACACGAGGCTGCCAAGATTTACACTATGCAGCGACATCCAACGCATGTGTCGAATTAATAGCGCCTTGTGCTGCGCACCGGCCGCTGTGATCGGGATGGCGATCGCCAGAATTAAGACAAGGTGAAAAACGCGAGGGTCATTGAAAAGCCAGGTCGCGACCGGCGCCATCAGCCACGCCAGCGGCATCAGACCGAAACCGACGCCAAGATTGACGAAAAATAACGCGCTGACGGTGTCGTGATCAACCTCCTTGCGCTGGACAGTCACCATGGACAGACCCAAGTCGGCGAAGACTCCGACAAACGCCGTGACGGACGCCGCCATGGCCACCAGACCGAAGTCATCGGGTTGCAGCAACCGCGCCATTAGCGCCATGTAGCCGACCTGTGTAAGAAGAATCAAAGCCTGAGCGCAGAGGGCTATGACCCCCCCAGATGCCGTGCGTCTCCCGAGATCGCGCGTCAGATGCTCGCTGCTTAGCACAGAGCTTTTTGACGTATCAGAACGACCGGACGGAGCCTTCGTCACAATGGCATTCCAGCGCGCTCTCGTCGGTTGGTCACAGGCCCATGCACGTAGCTATTTGGCACCTGTCGCCATCTTCGGCGCTCGCTCTTTCCAGCGTCGTGAAATGCCATGATCATGCGAGACGTTATCCAACGCCCAGAATGGCTCCAACGGCACCCACCTTGAACCTCCTCCCCCCACACAACACCGGCTAACTTGGAAACGACGGCACAGCACGCCTCGACGCGCGAGCAGAACCAGTTACCAAACACGGCGCTGACCGGCGGCATCGCAACTTCGGGCCTCAGACGTCGCGCGGCGAGGACTATGACCAGAAGGCCCAGAACCCGGGCAATGACGTTGTTGGCCGTCATCCAGCCGCCATTGAGGAAATAAGTCGTCATTCAATCGATGCGACGTGCGTGGGCGCCAGGAACCGTATGACCTTGCAAGGCACGCCGGCGGCCAGGCAATCCGGCGGGATGTCGGAAGTGACGACGCTTCCCGCCGCGATGACGGTGCGCGCGCCAATCATTACCCCCTTCAGGACGGTAACGCCCGCGCCCAGCCAAACATCATCTTCGATAACTATCGGCGCGGTTTTGCACGGCATGCCCTCGCGCCGCCGCATAAAGTCTACTGGATGGAAATCTGTGTCATATATATTGCAATTTGCTCCTATAAGTACATTATTTCCAATCGAAATCGACTCTGAGCAGAATATCGCTGCTCCCGATATCCCAGTATTATTACCGATCGTCAGTGTTGCTCCCTGCCCAGCCACCAACTGTGTTGGGTGGTTGATACCGGCCCGATTAAAACGAGAGCTGTTTACGATTGTGACGTTCTCACCAATACGAATTCGACCCCGCGCGCTTAATCCCAATGGGCCAAGTACCACAAAGCCTTTTGGCAAAGGGACCCTGCGGATGCGCAGTTGCAGGCGAACTCTCACAGACCAGTAGAAACGGCATATTATGTTATACAGATGTCCAATTCGTGCGATCATCTGTTCTCTAACAGTTTGTCATAGACTGACATTGTCTTTTCGACACCCGTCTTGCTGCAAAAGTTTGCCTTAGCAAACTCGAGCGAGGCACGCCCCATTTCCGTTCGCTTATCACTATTGCACAAGTCATTAACAGCAGACACAAAGGTATTTGGCTCTTCCCAACTGAACACAGCGCCTGTGTGACCGTCCCTCACTAATTCAACCAAATGTGGAACGTTGGCGACCAAGCCCGGCTTTCCTAACGCGGCACCTTCGAACACACTTCTCGCACTGTGAGGCTCTGTGAAGGGAGCGACCATTACATCCGAAGCCAACATCAAGGGAACCGGATCTTCTACGAAATCCACTGCGACACATCGGGGGCTCCGTCCTGCAGCTTCGTACGCAGCCAAAGCGTAGCCGGTCTTGCTTTTTGGGAATCCGGCAACAACAAATCGAGCAGACGGATGCAACTTTTGCGCGTTCTCGTCGATCAACTTCACTAACTCCAGGGGGCCATTTGACGGAGCAACACGAGCCAAGAATAAGAAAACGATATCGTCAGCATTCCAAGCCTGCATGCGCCTATATTTTTCACCGGATTCAGGATCGGAGTGAAATGCTTCGTCGTCGACGAAATTGTACACAACTGTCCCATCTGCATCTTTGCTTCCGAGCGTCCGCAAACCAGCTTCGTCAATGCTAATAAAGGCATTCACGTGCCTCCTATTAAGGCTGGCCAGCGCTCGGCCCCACCTATTGGAGAGCAGAGGCTCGCGTACATGAGCGATCACCGGCAATTTTGGCGCCGCCATGTGCGCCCCGGCGGCGGCGGCCACTAGACAGGTTGAATTCAGATGCACCAGATCGGGACGAACATCATTAACTAGACGCTTTGCACACCTTACAGTGAGTGGATAGGAAGCGATCGCATAGGCGCGATCTTTTAATGCGTCATTGCGGGCTACTGAGGACCCATTGAACGGCCGTATATCTCTCTCTTCGATGACCTCGGCACCAGCTTCACGAAATAAGGCCTTTACCGCACCATTACCCTCCCGCTTAGGCATAGCTACGATTGGCTGGAATCGCTCGCGATCAAGCCCCCGGATGAGCAAGGAAAGGCTCCGTGGCGCGCCACCCAAGCCCGTCGCATGATGAAAATACAGAACTTTCTTCACTATCGGATACACTCGGAACCGACCACACTTTCGAACCACGCCTTGCAGGCACCCGAAACTGACTGCCAGCGGTACTTGAGGAATATGTGCCTGCGGGTCAAAGGGCCGCTCGGATCTTCTGAATAAAATCAGACCGCCAGCTACCGACGATTTCGCCCAGCCGAACCGCTTTGTCGGACCGACTGTCCGCGACCTTCTCGGATCGATTGGCTGCGGCCGTTGCTATATTGGCGGCAGCGTCACGGGTGTCGCCGTAAATTAGACAGACCGGCGCAACTGCACCTTCTTGTGCGTATTTCTCAAGGTGCGAGCCTTTGCGGATGATCGGACGTGCCCCCAATTGTACGCTTCGTCCGAATATGCCGGAGGCCTGGTCGTAGTCGGGCTCGTAGCAGCACCAGGCGAAATCGCAGGTCTTGTAAAGGCTCAGAAGTTCGTCGTCGGACACGAAACGGTCGACCACCATTCCGCCAGTAGAAATCAGCCGAGCACAATCCCGGCCAGAGGCCGGATCGACGCGGCCGGCAGCCACCACAAAGACATCTTTCGCGAGATCTGGATGGTCGGAGAGGATGTTGACTAAGAATTCGAAGCCCTTCGACTTTCTCACGCTGCCCAGGAAGCACAAAATCGCGCGTCCACCGGCCGCGGCCAACACGTCGCGTGACAGTTGAGACGTTTCGATGGACATCGCGCGGTCATGCATGTCCCACATCTGAGGGTCGTGTACCCATCCGTACGCGACCTGGGCAAATCGACGATCAAATGTGAACGGCAAAATCGTAAAGAGCGACAGGCGAGGCAAATATCGCAAGCACCGGAAAGCCCATCTCTTGAGGCGATAGACGAGCCTCCCGCTCTCGAAACATTGGGACGGCCTGAGAAAAAGCCCAACCGTGCGCCGTCCGATCAGCGATCTTGTCAACGCAACTGCTATAAAACCAGCGTAGTCATCGTCTATGGTGGCGAACAGGAGGTGGCGGGCCCGAACGAGGTCAAGCCACAATCGAGGTCCAATGCGTCCCATTACCGGCTCAAGGTCAAACAGGCTGGCAAAGAGACCCTGGTAGAATTGGCGGTGACCATCGGGCGCAAACACGTGAACGCGATCTCGCCTCACCCCTGCGCCGGCCTTCGCGGCATGAGTTGCCGAAACCACTATTCAGCTTGCTCCGTGCCGGCTTTGCTTGGCAGTGCTGGCACCCTTGACGCCGAAGAACTGCCCAATCTTCCGCATCGGCTTCGCAACAAGCGCGTAGTCGACAGGGCCTGATCCGAGCCAACGGCGGCGGGAGCGCAGCGCTTCCAGATTGTGCCCGATATGGGAACGGAAACTCCTTGTGCTTGCCCCCCCAACCATCATGTCGACAAGGACCTGATCCATTGTCGCGAGCCTAAATCCATGAAGCTCGACGGCCCGCAGCATCCAGTCGTAGTCGGAGGAGACTTTGAGCGCCAGATCGAACGACCCGACCTTTTCGGCAACGCCACGCCGAACATAGAAGGTCGGGTGAGCAGGCATCCAGCCCGAACGAAACCCATCTCGAGGTCTTGGTTCTGCCCGCCAGCGGCGAACCACCCGCTTGCTGTCGTGGTTTTCCACGAAGTCGAGATGGCCGTGGACGATATCGGCGTCAGCGAGCGCCACGCTGATCTTGCCAAGCACAGACCGGTCGTGAAACGCGTCGTCCGCATTGAGGGCCCCGATCGCCTCGCCGCTGCAAAGCGCAAGCCCCTTGTTCAGAGCGTCATACATGCCTCGGTCCGGCTCGCTGACGATCTGCAGTTGTTTGTCCCCATAGGAACGAATGATCGAGAGCGTTTCGTCGGTCGACGCTCCATCGACGACGACCAGTTCCTTGTCCTCATGATCTTGGGCAAAAAAACTGTCAAGCGTATGCCTGATCGTTGCTGCGGAATTCCGGCAGACCGTCAAAACCGAGATTTTCATGTCGACCAGGCCCAAAGTCGCTTACTGCGCCGCAACGCGAATGCGATCCTCGTCCAGGCGCCGGTGCTCCGATTCCCGCTTTACCGTTTCAAGGTCGGACTGAACCATTTCCTGAACCATCGCGTCGAGCGAGGTTGTTGCCCTCCACCCGAGAACGCGCTCCGCTTTCGAGGCGTCGCCGATCAGAAGCTCTACTTCAGTCGGCCTGAAATAGCGCGGATCCACCTCGATCAGGACAGCGCCTGATTTTGCATCTACGCCTTTTTCATCAATCCCGGAACCAACCCACTCGATCTCGGTCCCGACCTCATTGAATGCTAGCTCGACAAAGCGGCGGACCGAATTCTTTACGCCGGTTGCAAGGACGTAGTCGTCTGGCACGTCATGCTGAAGAATTCTCCACATGCCTTCGACGTAGTCGCGAGCGTGCCCCCAATCACGTTCAGCCGACAGATTGCCGAGGTAGAGCTTGTCCTGAAGGCCGAGGCTGATCGCGGCAGCCGCGCGCGTGATCTTGCGGGTAACGAACGTCTCGCCGCGCATCGGGCTCTCGTGATTGAACAGTATGCCGTTGGAGGCATGGATATCGTAAGCTTCGCGGTAGTTCACGGTTATCCAGTAGGCATATATCTTTGCCGCCGCATAAGGCGAGCGCGGATAGAAGGGCGTCGTTTCCTTTTGTGGGATCTCCTGCACCTTACCATAGAGTTCGGAAGTCGATGCCTGATAGAAACGCGTCTTTTTTGTCAGGCCAAGCAGCCGGATGGCTTCCAGAAGGCGTAGCGTACCTATCGCGTCGGCATTCGCCGTATATTCCGCAGTCTCGAAGCTTACCTGGACATGCGATTGTGCGGCGAGATTGTAGATCTCGTCTGGCTGCACTTCCTGGACGATGCGGATGAGGTTGGTGGCGTCGGTCATATCACCATAGTGAAGCGACAGCCTTACGTTCTTTTCGTGCGGATCCTGGTAGAGATTATCGATGCGACCGGTGTTGAACGACGAGGAACGCCGCTTGATGCCGTGGACATCGTAGCCCTTTGCCAGGAGCAGTTCCGCCAGATAGGCGCCATCTTGGCCGGTGATACCGGTAATCAACGCAGTTTTTCGGCTCATTTCGTTCCCTTCGGCAGCTGTAGAAACACAACCATGGCGTTCTTCAGTCAATCGGTGCAGCGTTCGACTGGTGGAACCAGACTGAATTCAACCTGGCTATTATCGGGATCCAAACCCACTTAGCATCGTTTTTAGGGTCCTTAGCACAATAACGATATCGAGCCATGGCGAGAAATTCTTGATGTAATAGAAATCATAGTGCAGCTTCTCGATCTCGTCGTCGTCGTCAGACACATATCCCTGATTCACCTGGGCCCACCCGGAAATTCCTGGACGAACGATATTTCGGTAGCGATAGAACGGCAGCGCCATCGAATAATGAGAAGACAACACCGTCGCTTCGGGGCGGGGCCCAATCCAGCTCATCTCCGAGCGAACGATATTTATCAACTGCGGCAGTTCGTCAATTCGGCTCCTGCGAAGGAAGCGGCCGAGCCGGGTAACCCTGGTATCGCCCGGCCTGGTGACGGCGAGACTGCGAACGTTTGCCGCTTCAGGCGCGCTAACTGTCATCGTCCGAAACTTATAGACCGTAAATGATTTTCCGCCGTAGCCTAGGCGCTCCTGGCGAAATATGGCGGGCCCAGGAGATTCCAGCCTGATCATCAGCGCAATCAACAACAAGAACGGCGCCAGCATAATCAGGGCCAACAGCGCGCAAACCCAGTCGATCACCTGCTTGATCTTGATATAGGCCTGGTTGGGATTAAGCGAACCCAACGTGTTTTCGGACAAATGCTCGATTTCGACGCGCCCCGTCAGCGATTCACTGATCTGCTTGACGTGATAGACAGGAACGCCTGCGAGAGCCTGATCGGCGATGTAGCGCTCCCAATCGTCGGATAGCTCGGCACGAAGGTCGGCAACGACTCCGCTCACGCGGTCAATGACCGTCTCGGGGGAGCGGAGCCAATGCCAATTCACGCCGCCAATCTCTTCAAGACGACTGACAGCCCCGCCTGGAACCACGGCGAGACTGTACGGATCCAGGCGCCGGCTCAGGATACTCAAACCGAAATACCAGAAGATTGACAGCGTCAAACTGCCGGCTGCCTGGAAAGCGCTATAGTCAATTCGGAACAGGAAAATCGCCAAATATACAAGTCCGTAGGAAAGCGCAAAAGTCGGCATAATATAACCAGCGGCCGCGACGCCAGGCAGATTTATTATTCGGCGAAAGAAAAAAAATCCCGAAGTATGCGCGACTATTCCGGCGAAAATCGTAATCTGAACGTTTGAGTAATATAATATATTTTGACCTACCAGCATCCTAACCAGCGCAGGAGTCAGAATCGCAAAAGCCAATCCACCGAGAAGTTGAAATCTAATCCGGTGTAGCAGGTGCCGTTGGTTTTGCGGCTTTATGATGGGCGCATTCAATTCAGAGTGCTCTCTAATGGGTTCCCGAGAAACGGCCAGAAAACGTTAGGCATTCCACGCGAAATGCAGAAATTGTCAGGCTCCGTGCCCACGCGCGCAAGGCAACCTTTCGTTCCATCGGAATGCTTAGGCTCCAACAATGGCTACCGCACTCCCGGGTGAAACCCGAGAGCCGACTTTCCAACAGTCTACACCGCATGACCGAGCGACAATTGCGGTTATGCGATCGCGACGAGTTCCCTTGAATCCATGTCAATAGGGATCTCGCCATTCATGATGGCAACCAGAACCCGGGCTCTTCCAGCTGGATCGAGCCGGTCAAGGCGGCCGATCATCTCCGCGAAAGGACCTGAAAGAATCCGAACCGATGCGCCCGCAACGAGGCCTCCGCTGAAATCAAGCAGGCCGTCCCTGCCAGTCAGAGCTATGAACCGCTCCACCAACCCCGACGGGACTGGCAATGGCCGTTCGCCCTGCATGATGAGTGAGCGCACGCCGAACGTTCCATTGACCGAGCGCCACCGCTGCAGCGCGACATCGAGGGAGATGAACATATACCCTGGAAAATAGGCCGCCGGTCGCGTCTCGATGCGCCGGGCATGACGTGTGGTCTTCTCGCAGCGAGGCGTAAACGGGTGAAACCCCTGCACCCGGAGATGCCGTTCGGCGACGTCTTCTTTTCCCGGAAATACGCTGGCGGCATACCAGCGTGCGGCGGTGCCGGTTGCGGGCCGTTGCAACGATACAGTCGCCTTAACAGTTATTTTTTCCGGGCTAATCACACGTCTCGCTCTCGGCGGTTTTCGGCATGGCTGACGGCAAGGGTTACGACAGCGTGAAGATACCAGCAAGCAACCATCTCGCGAGAATCAAGCTTGGTCGAAAAAGTCCTGTTAATTGTCCACTAACTTTGGCTGCACCTAAAAGTCATCGAGCCGCTTTCTTTTTTAGCTATCCAGCAGGGGTATCGAGCAATTGCGTCGATATGTAGCTGCTTGGTTACGCTGACTCGCGGCGAACCGCTGGCACTTCTGGTCCTTAATCGGTCGATTTGAACATAGTGTGACGGTTATCGTTAGCAAAGCGTTACCGACCACTTGGCGGCGGCCTGCTTTGACGAGAACTCGCGGCCAGGCCGTCGCTGAAACAGGACCACGCAATCACAGGCCTGTGGTTGCGTGGACTCGATCAGTGCCGCGCCCGATCTATCGACCAGAGTTCAGGAGCGTTTGAGCAGCGACCAGACGGCTGGCACTAGGCTCGCCGCCAGGGCGACCTTGATCAGGTCGCCGACGATGAAGGGCACAACACCGAACTGCCATGATTTTTCCGGGCCGATGAGCAGCGCCAGCCAGGCAAAACCCATCGCCATCATGATGATTTCGGCAACCAGAATCGCATTGAAGAGCTTGACCGGATGGCGATCCCAGCCGCGATCGGCGGCCCAGCCGACGATCGCGGCCATGACCACGAAGCCGGCAAGATAGCCGCCGGTCGAGCCGAGCATGTAGGCGATGCCGATGCCCTTTTCCGGCGTGCCCTGGAAGACTGGGAAGCCCATGGCGCCCTCCGCCATGTAAAGAAGCAGCGTGGCGACGCCGAGGCGCATGCCGAATGCTGCGGCGATCAGAAAGACGGCTAAAGTTTGCATCGAGATGTCGACCGGCCCGAGCAAAACCCTCGTCTTGGCCGACAAGGTCAGCACCAGCGTTCCAACGATCGCAAGCAAAAGCTGGGTCATTAGCCGGGTCGCGCCCTTTTCAGGCAAAGCGAGAGAAACAAGCGGGCGCATCGTCGTTACAATTGCCATGGTCTTCCCCATTTCGGACTGCCGCAGAGCGCGGCCTTGCGTTTTCCTATATTGGCTTCCGTGTTATGCGGCAATCAGTTTTGCCCTCCCCCCAATAAAGGTCACGACATTCACCATGGCGCTGGAATTCGACACACGCTTCGACCCGTCCTACGGCCACAGCGTGACCGTAGCGCCCGACGTGCTTCGGATTACCGCCAAAAACCCCAGCCGGTTCACCTTTTACGGCACCAACAGCTACATCGTCGGGCGCAAGACGCTGGCGGTGATCGATCCGGGACCGGATGACGACGCGCACCTCAAGACACTGATCGAGGTGATCGGAGACAGGCCGGTCAGCCACATTTTTGTCAGCCACACGCATCGCGACCATTCTCCGCTGGCAGCGCGGCTGAAGCAGCATACCGGCGCAATTGTCCTGGCCGAAGGCCCGCATCGCCCGGCGAGGCCGCTGCGCATAGGCGAGGTCAATCCGCTCGACGCCAGCGCCGACATCGCCTTTGCTCCCGACATCACACTGCCCGACGATGAAGTCGTCAACGGCGACGGCTGGGCGATCAGAACAGTGCTGACGCCAGGTCATGCCGCCAATCACGCGGCTTTTGCGCTGGAAGGAACCGGTGTCCTGTTCTCGGCCGATCACGTAATGGCCTGGGCGACCACCATCGTTGCGCCGCCGGATGGCGCGATGGCCGACTATATGGCCTCGCTGGATCGGCTGATCGAGCGCGACGATCGCCTGCTGCTGCCCGGTCATGGCGGGCCGGTGACCGCGCCGCGCAGTTTCATGCACGAGTTGAAGACGCATCGCAGGATGCGCGAACAAGCGATCCTCGAACGGATCAGAAGCGGCGACCGGACGATCAAGGACATGGTCATGGCTATCTATAGCAATACAGATCCGCGCCTTCATGGCGCTGCCGGACTGTCCGTGCTTGCCCATCTGGAGGACCTGGTGGCGCGCGGCCTGGTGAGCACCGACGGCGACCCGGCGATCGACGGCATTTTCGCGCCCGTTGCGTAGGCGCTACTCGGTCGGGGCCGTGCCGACCTGGCCGGCGACCTCCTGATCCAGTTCGGCCAGGAAATCCACGACGCGAACTGCATTGTCGCCAAGGTCGTAGCGGCCGTAACGCGACGCCGAACGCATGTCGACAATGATCGCATCGCCATCGTCGGTCACACGGACAGCGACGTCGGCGGGAAGGCTGAGGATGAAGCTCTTGGCCAGGGCGTTGATCGTCACCTCGCTTTGCCCGATCGCGCGGGGAAACGGCGCCGTAAGCTGCCAATCCCGCCGATCGAGCACGGTTTCGACTGCTTCCAGGACGCGATCGAACGGCAGATTGTAGCTGCGTCCGGTGACAAGCGGATAGGTCTCGGTCTGCAGGCGCTGCTCGCCCGGGGTCGGTGGCGAAAGCGCGTTCATATCCCCGGTCCGGGTGCTGGTGTCGAGCATCGGCGGATCGTCGAAATCCGTCGAGATGTCCCTGAGCGGCGTGTAAGTCGCTGCCCAGTAGGCAGCAATGCCAAAAGGAGCAAGCACCAGCAGTGCCAGCAACGTGCCGACGGTGAGATCGCGACCGCCACGGTCGCCGAAATTCCACAGTCTCGAAAAGGCAAATCCGGCGAACAGCAAGGCAAAAGCAGCAAGCAACGCGACAATGCCAAGCACCCAGAGGAAAGCCGGCGTTTCAACCAGGCCATATCGATGGCCGATAAGAACGGTCAGTAGCAGGACCGCCGAAAAAGCGCCTGTGCGCCGCGACCAGCCGGCCACCTTCGACGTCTGTCGCTCGGGAGTTTCCATTATCCGCACTGCCCCAACCCGAACGGGCGTTTAGAGCCCTTTAGCGGCGGCTTGAAGGCGAAAGACGTCATCTCCGTCAATCCGTCGGCAGGCGATAGTCCCTGAATTGCTGGCGCAGGGTGGTCTTCTGGATCTTGCCGGTGGCGGTGTGGGGAATTTCGCCGACGAAGGCGACGTCGTCCGGCATCCACCACTTCGCCACCTTGCCGTTCATGAAAGCGAGAATATCCGTCTTGGTCGGCTCCCGGCCCGGCTTGCGGACGACGACAAGCAAGGGCCGTTCGCCCCATTTCGAATGTTGGATGCCGATCGCGGCTGCCTCCGCCACATCCGGATGGCCGACCGCGAGATTCTCGAGCTCGATCGTCGAAATCCATTCACCGCCCGATTTGATGACGTCCTTGGCGCGATCGGTGATCTGCATATAGCCGCCCGGGTCGATATGGGCGACGTCACCGGTATCGAACCAGCCTTCTTGATCGAACTGTTCGGATCCGACGCCGCCATAATAGGCGCGCGCGACTGCCGGTCCGCGGACCTTCAAGCGCCCGAATGTCTTGCCGTCCCATGGCTGCTCCTTATTGTCGTCGTCCGTCACCTTCATTTCGACACCGAACGGCGGATAGCCCTGCTTGCTCTGGACGTCGAGCCGGGCTTCGCCCTCGAGCCCGGCACAGCCCGGCTTCATGGTGCACAGGGTGCCGAGCGGCGACATCTCGGTCATGCCCCATGCATGGATGACCTCAACATCGTAATTGTCCTGGAACTTCGCCGTGATCGCGCGCGGGCAGGACGAGCCGCCGATGACGACCCTCTTCAGATAAGGAAGGTTCTTGCCGGTCTCCTCAAGATGCTGGAGCAGCATCAGCCACACTGTCGGCACGGCGGCGCTGAACGTCACCTTTTCGGTGTCGAGCAACTCATAGATCGAGGCGCCGTCCATCTTGCAGCCAGGCATGACCAGCTTGGCGCCGATCATCGGGCCACTCTGGCCAAGGCCCCAGGCGTTGGCGTGGAACATCGGCACGACCGGCAGTATGGTATCGCGCGACGAGAGGCCCATGGCGTCGGGCATCGCGGCGATCATCGCGTGCAGCACGTTCGAGCGATGGCTGTAAAGGACGCCTTTCGGATCGCCTGTCGTGCCCGAGGTGTAGCACATGCCAGCGGCGGTGTTTTCATCGAACGTCTTCCAGGCGAAGGCGCCATCGGCTTCGTCAAGCCACTCCTCATAGGCAACGACGTTCGGCAGCGCCGTTTGCGGCATATGCGCCTTTTCGGTCAGCACGATCACCTTTCTCAGCGATTTGACCGCGCCGGCGATCTTCTCAAGCAGCGGCACGAATGTCAGATCGACGAAGATCGCCTTGTCTTCGGCATTGTTCATGATCCAGACGATCTGCTCGGGAAACAGGCGCGGATTGAGCGTGTGATAGATCGCGCCGACACCCATGATGCCGTACCAGGCTTCGACGTGGCGCGCCGTATTCCAGGCCAATGTGGCGATGCGGTCGCCAAGCCCAAAACCGTCTCGCTCGAGCCGCTGCGCGGCTTTCAAGGCGCGGCGCCGTATTTCGGCGTAAGTGGTCCGGACGATAGGGCCTTCGATCGAACGCGACACGATCTCGCGTTCGCAGTGCTGCCTGGCTGCATTGTCGATGAGCTTGTGGCAAAGCAGCGGCCATTCCTGCATCAGTCCGAGCATTTTTTCCTCCCATTGGTTTTTCGTTCCATTGTGGGGCGAACCAGCTGATTGTCCAGCCATGACCGGGCAGAAGCGATGCATTGATCGAAAAGAAAGGAAAACCGCCACAATCCGGCCATCCTCGGCGTTAACTTTGATTAATGGGCAAGGGTGCGATTGGCGAATGAAAGAGGTTCGCATGGACGCGCAGCTCGACGACAAGACTCTCGAAAATACGCTCGCCGAAAGCCTGGCTGATTTGGTGCCGGACACTAAGACCGTTTCCGAAGACGAATTTGTCGAAGTTGTCGGCGGCGCCCTTGAGGCGGTCGGTGGCACACTGCTGTTCAAGATGTGCGTTCAGAACGAAGGCGAAGGCCAGCACGTTGCCGCGGCATGCGTCGGCGATGGCGGCAACCGCCAGTTCCTTCTGCTCACCTTGCCGACCGGCGGGGGTGCGCTGAAGGTCGAGACCGCATCGAGAAGCAGCAATCCGGTCGCCGGTATCGCCGCCGCTTATGCCGAGCTGATGGATGCGTTTCAGGCTGCCGCCTGATCGTTTCCAGACCGGTTTAACGGGAGACCAGGCCGAAACCTGAGCCACACGGCTGGCTGTGCGTTATTCCTAGAGGGCGACCTTGCGCAATTCGCTCGCTCGCCACACCTATTTCGGGGCGCATGCCAGACAAGGAGAACCCCGCCAATGGACCAGATCGCAAACCCCGCACCAGGCTTTCAAAGCAATCCCGGCAAGGTCATCACCGTCGAGCCCTATCGCGGCACCGTCACGGTGCGCAGCGGCGAAACGGTCGTCGCCTCGTCCACGAAAGCAAAGGTACTGACCGAGTCCCCCTATCCTTCAGTCTTTTACATTCCGTTTGCGGACATCGATTTCGACCAGCTTCGCAAGACGGAGTTCTCGACTCATTGCCCTTACAAGGGCGATGCGAGTTATTGGAGCGTGCTGTCTGCCGCCGAAGCGGGCAAGGACGCGATGTGGGCGTATGAGCGGCCTTTCGACGAGATGGTCGAAATCCGCGATCACGGCGCGTTCTATCCCAACAAGGCGACGATCGAAGCCAAACCAGCCTGAGCAGGGACGGCTCGAGACCTGTCCCGCCGATCAGTCGGGGCCACCGCTGCCGAGGTCGAGCCGCACGAAGGTCAGCCTCCTGTCCTTCAGCGCCAGAAGATCGTATTGCCGCCATTAAGATTCGCGCAGGTTCGCACAAAGCCCGTGCAGTCAAATCACATGACAATTGGCGGTCCATCGAAGTTCAACGATTCTATCAATGGCGTGTCGCTAATTGATTAGGCGCTAATATGGGCCGTCGAGTAGGCAGGGATCGGGGGCTTCCGAATCAGACGAGGGATATCGCATGGCCACAATGCACTTCACCTGGGGCGCCTCAGCGGCCCAGGCCGCGGCCACTGGCTTCAACCTGGTCGATCTTCAATACGCGTCATCGGTCAACGCATTGCCGGATGGCTCGAAGGCCCTGATCTGGCTCGGCGAGAGCAACGGGGTAACCCAGTCCTTTATCGACAAGGTAACGCCTCTCATCGGCAATCCGAAGGTTCTTGGATTTTTCCTGACCGACGAGCCTGATCCCACCGGCAGATACCATACCCAGGTGAGCGCTGCCAACCTGAAGGCGGAATCCGACTGGATCCATTCCCATTTTCCGGGCGCCAAGACTTTTATCACCCTGATGGACATGGGGTCGTTCGCAGATTCGGACTATTCCAACACCTACAATCCTGCCAACACAGGCATCGACTATTATGGGATAAACCCTTATCCCGTGCGCACGACTGCGGTGGACTTCAACTACATTGATAGAGCCGTGGCTGCGGCGTTGGAAGCAGGCATCCCGCAGAGCGCGATCATTCCAGTCTATCAGGCGTTTGGCGGCGGCGGCTGGGCGACCAATACGGGCGGATCGTATGTCATGCCCACGACGTCCCAGATGCAGACCATGATGGACCACTGGGAAAGGCTGGTTCCCAATCCTGCCTTTGACATGGCCTATAAATGGGCCTCGCAGAACGGCGAAACCTCGCTTGGCAACACNGACGTCCCAGATGCAGACCATGATGGACCACTGGGAAAGGCTGGTTCCCAATCCTGCCTTTGACATGGCCTATAAATGGGCCTCGCAGAACGGCGAAACCTCGCTTGGCAACACTCCGTCGATGCAATCCTTTTTCCTGCAGCACAACACCAGCACCACGACCCCGCCTCCAACCGACGATGTTCTGGACGGCACAAGCGGAGCCGATGTGCTTCAGGCAGTCGGTGCCCGCACAATGACTGGCTATGGCGGCAACGACACCTATCATGTCGATGATGCTGGCGACAGGGTGATCGAGGCGGCGGGCGGCGGTTCGGACAAGGTGCTCGCTGCAGTGAGCTATGCGCTTACAGCCGGCTCGCATATCGAACTCCTCGCCACCAACAACGCGGCCGGCACAGCGGCGATCAATCTGACCGGCAATGAGTTTGCCCAGACCATCCAAGGCAATGCCGGAGCCAACGTGATCAACGGCCTCGGCGGCGCCGACACGATGACCGGTTATGGCGGCAACGACACCTATTATGCCGACAATGCCGGCGACAGGGTGGTTGAGGCGACAGGCGGCGGTACCGACAAAGTGCTCGCCTCGGTGAGTCATGGGCTTACGGCCGGCTCGCAGATCGAGCTTCTCGCCACCACGAACCCGTCAGGCACGACGGCTATGAACCTCAACGGCAACGAGTTCGCCCAGACCATCCAAGGCAATGCCGGCACCAATGTCTTCAATGGCCACGGCGGGGCCGACACGATGACCGGCTATGGCGGCAATGACGGCTACTATGTCGACAATGCCGGCGACAAAGTGATTGAGGTGGCAGGCGGCGGTCGCGACAACATAGCCACTACGGTGAGCTATGCGCTTGCGGCCGGCTCGGCGGTCGAGCTTCTCGCCACCAGGTATCCGTCCGCCACGACGGCAATCAACCTCACTGGCAACGAGTTCGCCCAGACCATCCAGGGAAATGCCGGCGCCAATATCATCAATGGCGGCCGTGGTGCCGACATCTTGACCGGCAACGGTGGCAATGATGCTTTCGTTTTCAACTCCGCCCTTGGAAGCGGAAATATCGACAGGGTCACTGACTTCAACACGCTCCAGGACAAAATCCACATCGACAACGCCATCTTTGCCGGGCTGAGCTCGGGCGCGCTCACATCCGCCGCTTTCTTTACGGGCGCGGGCGCGCATGATAGCTCCGACCATATTATCTACAACAGTTCAACTGGAGCGCTCTCCTTCGACAGCGACGGGATCGGCGGCGCAGCTCAAACACAGTTCGCCACCCTTTCTCCAGGTCTCTCGATTACGGCAGGCGCATTCTTTGTGACCTGAAGGAGCTGACGGGAAGCGACATGGTGGGAGGACCCGCGGTCGCCAACAGGGACAGGTGGACAAACTGCACCGTTCAGTCTGTCTCTTCTGGCGAGCATGGACGTTCCCGCGTGGACTCTTGCCGCACCGGCGAGTGCAGCGAGCGAAATGCGCCTCAAGAGACCATGCCCGAGAGGGTGCGCGTCAGCGAAAATCCGAATCGGGTTTTCGCTACGCTGGGGTTCGGTTCGACGGGATCATGCGCAAAGACCAGGTGCCGAAGCGTCGTTTGCGTCCCAATTAAACGGCGCGCGGCGCTGACGTCTTCGAAACCTGCACCGCCGCCTGAGCGGCAGCCAGCCTGGCGATCGGCACGCGGTAGGGCGAGCATGACACATAGTCGAGGCCGACCTCCTCGCAGAAATGGATCGACGCCGGATCGCCGCCATGTTCGCCGCAAATGCCGAGCTTGATGTCCGGCCGTGTCGCCCTGCCCTTTTCGGCCGCCATCCGCACCAGTTCGCCGACGCCCTCGATGTCGAGCGACACGAACGGATCCTGCTCGATGATGCCCTTTTGACGATAAGTCTCCAGAAACGAGGCCGCATCGTCGCGTGAGATGCCGAAGGTGGTCTGGGTCAGATCGTTGGTGCCGAAAGAGAAGAATTCGGCCGCCTCGGCGATGACATGGGCGCGGATCGCCGCGCGCGGCAATTCGATCATCGTGCCGGTAAGATAGGTGATCTTGACGCCGGTTTCCTCCATCACGCTCTTGGCGACGGCATCGATCCGCGCCTTGACATAATCGAGCTCCTTCACCAGGCCGACCAGCGGCACCATGATTTCCGGAACCACCAGCGCGCCGGCCTTCCTGCCGGCCTCGACGGCGGCCTCGAAAATGGCGCGCGCCTGCATCTCGGCGATTTCGGGATAGGAAACCGCAAGCCGACAGCCACGATGGCCAAGCATCGGATTGAATTCGTGCAGAGCCTCGGTGCGCTGCCGGAGCTTGTCGGGCGACACGTTCATGGCGGCGGCGACTTCGGCCACCTCTTCCTCGGTCTTGGGCAGGAATTCGTGCAGCGGCGGATCGAGCAGCCGGATCGTCACCGGCAGGCCGGCCATGATCTCGAACAGTTCGAGGAAATCCGAGCGCTGCATGGGCAAGAGTTTTGCGAGCGCCGTTCGCCGGCCCTTTTCCGTTTCGGCCAGGATCATCTCGCGCATGGCGACGATACGGTCGCCGTCGAAGAACATGTGCTCGGTGCGGCAAAGCCCGATGCCTTCGGCGCCGAAGGAGCGCGCCATGCGCGCGTCGAGCGGCGTTTCGGCGTTGGTGCGCACCTTCATACGGCGCACGGAATCGGCCCATTCCATGATGGCGGCGAAATCGCCCGAGAGTTCCGGCTGCAGCATCGGCACGGCGCCTTTCAGCACCTGGCCGTTGCCGCCGTCGATGGTGATGATGTCACCTTTGCGCAACGTCGACCCCATCGCCGTCAGCGTGCCGGCCCTGTAGTCGACGCGCAGCGAGCCCGCGCCCGACACACAAGGCTTGCCCATGCCGCGCGCCACCACCGCGGCGTGGCTGGTCATGCCGCCACGCGTGGTCAGGATACCTTCCGCCGCATGCATGCCGTGGATGTCTTCGGGACTGGTCTCGATGCGCACGAGGATCGCCTTGCGGCCTTGCGTCTTGAGCTCCTCAGCGTCGTTGGAGGAAAAGACGATCTCGCCGGTGGCAGCACCCGGAGAAGCTGGCAGGCCGATGCCGATCACATCGCGCGCGGCCTCCGGATCGATGGTCGGATGCAGCAACTGGTCGAGCGAGGCCGGATCGATGCGGGCGACGGCCTCTTCTTTCGAAATGAGCTTATCCTGCGCCATTTCGACGGCGATTCTGAGCGCGGCCTTGGCGGTACGCTTGCCGGACCTCGTCTGCAGCATCCATAATTTGCCGCGCTCGATGGTGAATTCAAGATCCTGCATGTCGCGGTAGTGCTTTTCCAGACGGTCTGAGATGGTGACGAACGACTGGAACGCATCCGGCATCAGCTTCTGCAGCGACGGCTTGTCGGAGCCTGCGGCAATGCGCGCCGCCTCGGTGATGTTTTGCGGCGTGCGAATGCCGGCAACGACATCCTCGCCCTGCGCATTCACCAGGAATTCGCCATAGAGCATCTTTTCGCCGGTTGACGGATTGCGGGTAAAAGCGACACCTGTGGCCGAAGTTTCACCCATATTGCCGAAGACCATGGCCTGGACGTTGACCGCCGTGCCCCAGCTTTCGGGAATGTCGTGCAGGCGCCGATAGGTGATGGCGCGGCTGTTCATCCAGCTCGAAAACACGGCGCCGATCGCACCCCAGAGCTGCTCGTTCGGATCCTGCGGAAACGGCTTGCCGAGTTCCTCCTCGACCTTGGCCTTGTAGAGTGCAATCACGCCCTGCCATTCGATGGCGGTCAGTTCGGTGTCGAGCTCATGGCCGAGCCCGCCCTTCTGGTCTTCGAGGATTTCCTCGAACACCTCATGGTCGAGGCCCATGACAACATCGGAATACATCTGGATGAAACGCCGGTAGCTGTCATAGGCAAAGCGCGCATCGCCTGAATCGGCGGCCAGCGCCTCGACCGTCTCGTCGTTCAGACCGAGATTGAGCACGGTGTCCATCATGCCAGGCATGGAAGCGCGGGCACCGGAACGCACCGACACCAAAAGCAGTTTCGAGGGATCGCCGAAACGGCGCCCGGTCAGCCGGCCGATATGATCGAGGGCGACCGCGACATCCGCTTCCAGCGAGGCCGGATAGCAGCACTCATTGGCGTAGTAGGCACTGCAGACCTCCGTGGTGATGGTGAAGCCCGGCGGCACGGGCAGGCCTAGACTGCACATTTCGGCGAGATTGGCACCCTTGCCGCCCAGGAGGTTCCTATCGCCGGCACGGCCTTCCGCGGCGCCGTCGCCAAAGGTGTAGACCCATTTGGTCATGCTTGCTCTCCGGTTGCAGGAGATTGAAAAGATTGACGAAGCCGAAGTTCCGCCGTGTCCCTATCCGAGCGATATGATGCTGCAGTGCGAAAGGCAAGCGTCGGCAAAGCCAGCCGGCTTCTACAATCGATTAAGAAAAAGCGATGGCAAAAAGACTTGCGGCTTAGTGGTCACCAAAGTAGAACATAGTAGGAACACGAGGTGGCGCCATGAGACTGACCGGAAAACTCGATTATCTGGAAATGCCGGCAACTGGTGGAACGCTGGACAGGCTGAAGGCTTTCTACAGCGCCGCCTTTTCCTGGTCATTCACCGACTATGGGCCTACCTATTCGGCCTTTTCGGAAGGTCTTGATGGAGGCTTCCAGGCTGGTGCCGGCGAAGCGCCCGCCAAGCCGCTTCCGGTGCTTTATTCCGAGGACCTGGAAAAAATCCTGAGCGCCGTCGAAAATGCCGGCGGCACGATCGTCAAGCCGATCTTTTCGTTCCCTGGTGGCAGGCGGTTCCATTTCGTCGATCCGGCCGGCAACGAAATGGCCGTCTGGGGCGAGTAGACGCCATGGCCTGACAGCAGGGGATAATGTCCGAACTCCTATCTGCGGGAACCGATGGATCAGTTCCGCGCACCGCTATTCTCGGCATTGAGCTTTCCGTCGGCTCGTCCTATAAGGCCGCGCGCAACGGGCATGTTCCCGCTGCTGGGGCGTAGCCAAGTGGTAAGGCATCGGTTTTTGGTACCGACAATCCCAGGTTCGAATCCTGGCGCCCCAGCCATCGCTCACAGGTCCGTTCCGGACACATGTGCAGCAGCCACTTCGTAATGCCGGCACGCTACGTCGATGCCAACTTGACAGCCTCGTCGCCAATGCCCATCAGGACCATGTCACGACCAAAGCTTGCGATGAACGCAGCAGCGAACAGATGGCTAGGCCCGAACGAATGACAACAATCTGCCAGAGCGCCGGGCTCAAGGGCGCTGTTGGATCTCTGCAACGGAGCTCTAGTCATGCAGGGAATTGAAGAGCTGCTTTGTGCTACCTTACGTGGCGAAAATCCGACTTGGCCGGAATACGGCGACAATAATTTCGCGGCCCGCTTCATCGAGCGAAGTGCTTATCACGGGGTACAGGCGTTACTTCATCACTATATTGCAGATCGCGAACGCGTTGACATGGGTTGGCCGGAAGTTATCCTGGCTACTTGTCGTCAGCAGGCCACTGCTCAAGCATTGTGGGAGATGCGCCACCAGTACATGCTGAAACAAGTACTGGAGCGGCTAGCGGCTATTGGAATCCATCCAATTCTGTTCAAAGGCACGGCCTTAGCCTACAGTGTCTATCCGACGTCTTTCCTGCGTACAAGAGGTGACACGGACCTCCTCGTACCGTCGGACACGCGTGATCGGGTAGCCAAAGCGTTAGAGGCCCTGGGGTTTCGTGAGTTGGGAACAAGAGCGGATGTCATCCGCGGCCAGACGAGCTATAGCTGGACAGACCCCGCCTCCAATCAGGAACACACCCTCGATTTGCATTGGCGGATCACCAATTCCACACTCCTGTCAAATCTGTTCTCGTATGAAGAATTGCGCTCCGCGGCCCGGCCACTGCCGAACTTGAGCGCGAATGCCCTCGCAGCTGATCCAGTGCACGCGCTCGTGCGGGCACACCGTCGTCGACGCGACCAATATCGGCATCGGCCGCGAGCCGGAAAAACTCGCCCGCATCGGCCGCGTGTCCGGACTGAAGATCGTCATGGGCACCGGCTTCTATCTTGAGCACACCCATCCCGAATGGCTAAAGACCATGGATGTCGACGCAGTGACCGAGTTCATCGTCGACGACGTCGGCGGCGGCGAGACGCAGCCGCCGATCCTGGCCGGCCTGATCGGCGAGGTCGGCGTCAGCAAGGATTTTACCGCCGAGGAACGAAAGTCGCTGCGCGCTTCGGCGCGGGCCTCGCGCATCACGGGCGTGCCACTATCGATCCACCTGCCGGGCTGGGAGCGGCTGGCGCACGAGGTCCTCGATGTCGTCGAGGCCGAGGGCGCCGATCTCCGCCACACCGTGCTGTGCCATATGAATCCGAGCCACAACGATCTCGACTACCAGACAAGCCTCGCCCGGCGCGGCGCATTCCTTGAATACGATATGATCGGCATGGACTATTATTATGCCGATCAGGACGCGCAGTCGCCCTCAGACGAAGAGAACGCGCGGGCAATTGCGGCACTTATCGAGGCCGGCTTCGGCGACCGCCTGCTGCTGTCGCAGGATGTGTTCCTCAAGATCATGCTGACCCGCTTCGGCGGTTTCGGCTACGGCTATATCCTGAAGCATTTCATACCGCGCCTGAAACGGCATGGCGTCGAGCGGCCAGCCATCGACCGCATGCTGATCGCCAATCCGAAGGCCGTGTTCTCGCGGCAGAATTAAGCGCAGACTTACGGCTTACACTTACGACGGAGTTCAAATGTCCAAGAAAAAGATCCTGCTTGCCGGTGAATCCTGGGTGTCGACCGCGACCCATATCAAGGGTTTCGACCAGTTTCCGACGGTCACCTATCACACCGGCGCGGACGAATTGCTGACGGCCCTGAAGGCGACCGACTTCGACGTGACCTTCATGCCGGCGCATGAGGCACAGCGCAGCTTTCCGCAAACGATGGAGGCGCTTTCGGCCTATGACGCGGTGGTGCTCTCCGACATCGGCGCCAATACGCTGCTTCTGCATCCCGACACCTGGGTCCACTCGAAGCCGACGCCGAACCGCTTGCGCCTGCTGCGCGACTACGTGCGCGATGGCGGCGGGCTTTTGATGTTCGGCGGCTACTATAGCTTCCAAGGCATCAATGGCGGCGCGCGTTACCGCAAGACGCCGGTCGAGGAGGTCCTGCCGGTGAACTGCCTCGCGTTCGACGACCGCGTCGAGGTGCCGGAAGGTTTTTCGCCTATGCCGCAAGCCTCGTCCAGCCATCCCATCCTGAAGGGTCTCGGTGCGGATTGGCCGATCCTGCTCGGCTTCAACGAGGTGACGCTGAAGGACGGGGCGGAAGTTCTGGCGACCGTGTCGTCGGACTACGGATCGCTGCCGCTGCTCGTCACCGGCCACTATGGCAGGGGCCGCACTGTGGCCTGGACATCCGATGTCGGGCCGCATTGGCTGCCACCGGAGTTCATCGCCTGGAAAGGCTACAAAACCCTGTTCGAACAGATGCTGAGCTGGGCGACCGGCGAGAGCTGAGCGATGCACGTCCACGTCGTGGGCAATGCCTGTGTCGACACGATGTTTCGCGTCGGCCGCTTCCCTGCCGCCGGCGAGACTTTAAACGCCAGCAGCTACGCCGACGGCCTCGGCGGCAAGGGCGCAAACCAGTCGGTTGCGGCCGCGCGCACGGGTGCTGCGGTGACGTTTTGGACGGCGCTCGGCAAGGACCGCGCAGGCGCATGGATCAGGAGCCGCCTCGACAGGGAGTTGTCTGACCTCGAGGCGAGCGAATTTGACCTGCCAAGCGACCGCTCGACTATCGTCATTGAGGCTAGCGGCGAGAATTTCATCGTCAGCGGTGTCGCCTGCAGCGAGGCGTTCGATCCGATCGCGCAAACTGCGCTTGCCCGCCGGATCGCGTTTGGCGACATCCTTGTCTGCCAAGGAAACCTGCGAGCCGCCGCGATAAATGCCTGCCTGCGGGCAGCACGGCAAAATGGCGCGCGCACCGTCCTGAACGCCAGCCCTATCGATGCGGCGGCTCTGCCTGACTTCGGTCTGGCGCAGGTATTGGTGGTGAATCAGTCCGAGGCGAAAGCACTGACAGGCCAGGGTGATATGGCAGCCGCGGCCGACGCGCTCGCGGCCAAAGGCGCCGGGACAGTTGTGGTCACGCTTGGCGCTGAAGGTTGTCTCGTGCTTGGCCCGGACCAGGCAGGACCGCGTCGTTTGCCGGCGCCGCGCGTCGAAGCGCTCGACACCAGCGGTGCCGGCGATGTGTTCTGCGGCTGTCTGGCCGGCGGGCTTGCCAAGGGAATGTCGGTTATCTCAGCGCTGAAGTTCGCGCTCGCGGCGGCGGCAATTGCAGTGACTCGCCCGGGCACACTGATATCCTGTCCTTCCGCGTCTGAAATGGCGGCGCTCATCGATCAAACGGAGTTCTCATGACCCAACTCGGCCAATCAGGCGGCGACGCGCTCGTAGAACTTTTCGGCCGCACCAAGGTGGTGATCGGCGTCGTTCACCTTGCGCCGCTTCCTGGCGCGCCGCGCTTTGACGGCGAGGCGGTCGAGGCGATCTATCAGCGGGGCCTCGATGATGCGAGATCCTATCTCGATTGCGGATGTGACGGGGTGATCGTCGAGAATCATGGCGACATCCCCTTTGCCAAACCTGACGATATTGGGCCGGAGACAGCGGCCTATATGGCTGTTATCTCCGACCGTATTCGCCGCGAACTCGGCAAGCCGGTCGGCATTAATGTGCTCGCTAACGCCGCGATCCCGGCCCTTGCCATCGCCAGTGCCGCTGGCGCGGGCTTCATCCGCGTCAATCAATGGGCAAATGCCTATGTCGCCAACGAGGGTTTTGTCGAGGGCGAGTCGGGTCGCGCAGCACGCTACCGCGCCAAGCTGCGCGCCAACGGCATCCGCATTTTCGCTGATGCTCATGTCAAGCATGGCGCGCACGCGATCGTTGCCGACCGCCCGGTGGAGGAACTGGTCAAGGATCTGGTCTTCTTCGATGCCGATGCCATCATAGCGACCGGTCAGCGCACCGGGCACGCTGCGGATCTGAGCTACATCCGCATGATCAAAGAGGCTGCCGGCCTACCGACGCTGGTTGGCAGCGGCGTGACGCCCGACAATGCAAACGATATTCTTGGCATCGTCGATGGCGTCATCATCGCCAGCGCGCTGAAGCATGACGGCGTCTGGTGGAACCAGGTCGACCCCGCCAGAGTAAAGGCCTTCATGGCCGGGCTGAGGCGATGATCGAGCTGGGCTGGTTATGGCGCGAGGCTCAAGGCTACAAACCGGCCACGTCACAATGCAGACGACGGAGCCTCGGTGGGACGTGGCGCGTATCACCGGCAAGTTCTTCGGTATATGCTGACGCGCGGAGAACCCGGCGATGACGATACTCAGGCCGCCATCATCTTGTCGTTGATCCCGCAGCCCATTCCGACCGGTACCAGTCGACAAATTTCTTCAGCCCGTCTTCGATTGAAACGCTCGGCTTAAAGCCGAAATCGCGCTCCATGGCGGTCATGTCGGCATAGGTCCGCTCGACGTCGCTGCTTTGCATCGGCTCGCTGTGGCGGATCGCCTTCACACCGAGCAGTTTCTCCAGAGTGTCGATGAAATCGCCCAGCCGCACCGGCCGGTTGTTGCCGACATTGTAAACCCTGCTCGGCGGAACCTCGGCCACGGGCGGCTGGTCGAGCACGGCAACGACCGCCCTCACCACATCGTCCACATAAGTGAAATCCCGCCACATCTCGCCATTGTTGAACACCCGGATCGGCTTGCCCTCGAGCATCGCCTTGGTGAATATCCAATAGGCCATATCGGGCCGGCCCCAGGGACCGTAGACGGTGAAAAACCGCAAGCCGGTCTGCGGCACCCCAAAGAGATGGGCGTAGGTATGGCTCATCAATTCATCTGACTTCTTGGTGGCGGCGTAGAGCGAGACGGGCCTGTCGACCTGATCGGTCTCGCTGAACGGCACCTTGCGGTTGCCCCCATAGACCGAGCTCGACGAGGCATAGACCAGATGCTCGAATGCGGGCTGCGCGCGACAGAATTCAAGCACTTCGAGATGGCCGACGACATTGGAACGGACATAGAGGCGCGGATTGTCGAGCGAATGGCGCACACCCGCCTGAGCAGCGAGATGGACAATCCTGGTTATGCCTTGCCCGGCCAAAGCGGTAGCGAGCGCGCCCTGTTCGGCGATCTCGATCTGATGAAATGAAAATTTCTTGTCAGGCTGAAGGCGGGCGAGCCGTCCTTTTTTCAGCGCCAGGTCGTAGTAGTCGTTCATGTTGTCGACGCCGACGACTGCTTCCCCCCTGTTCAGGAGGTAGTGGCAAACATGGCTGCCAATGAATCCCGCGGCTCCAGTGACAAGTATAGGCAACAAGGTTCTCCACGCATATGCCGGCACATGATCGCAAAATCGAGATCGATTTCGGAAAGGATCATGCACAACATCAAAATGCTACATCCGAATGAACGGAACCGACCGTTTCAGTTCGTGCTACAATCGAGAGTCCCTATAAGCGCTACCGACAAGCGGTCTAGTCGACGCGTCAGCTCGCCTCGCGCAGGGCCTCTGCAGCCTGCAGGTCGACCGACACGAGCTGGCTCACGCCCTGCTCGGCCATGGTCACCCCGAACAGCCGGTTCATGCGGGCCATGGTAATCGGGTTGTGCGTGATGATGACGAAGCGCGTCTCGGTGGTGGCGGCCATTTCATCCATCAGATTGCAGAAACGCTCGACATTGTGATCGTCTAGCGGCGCGTCGACCTCGTCGAGCACGCAGATCGGCGCGGGATTGGTCAGGAACACGGCGAAGATCAGCGACATCGCCGTCAACGCCTGCTCGCCGCCGGAAAGCAGCGTCATCGTCTGCGGCTTCTTGCCGGGCGGCCGCGCAAGGATTTCGAGACCAGCCTCGAGCGGATCGTCGGACTCGATCAGTTGCAGTTCCGCCGTGCCGCCGCCGAACAGATGCGAAAACAGCCGCTGGAAATGGCCATTGACCACGTCGAAGGCAGCCAGCAGCCGTTCGCGGCCTTCGCGATTCAGGCTCTGGATCGCCTGCCGCAGCTTGCGAATGGCCTCGATGATGTCCTCGCGTTCGGAAACGATGGTCTCCAGCCGGTCGGACAGTTCCTTCTGTTCTTCCTCGGCGCGCAGATTGACGGCGCCCAGCCGTTCGCGCTCGATCTTCAGCCGGTCGAGCTGGCGCTCGATCTCGGTCATCTCCGGCATCGGGCTGTCGGCCTCCAGGCCGGTGTGGCGGATGACCAGATGCGGCGGCGTGTTCAGCGTCTCCTGGATGCGGGCCTCGACCTCGAGCCGTCTTTCGTCGGCTGCGGTCAACCGCTCTTCGGCGCGGACGCGCGTTTCGCGCGCCTCGGCCAACGACTGGATTGCTGATGTCGCGGCCTTGTCCAGTTCGGACTGCCGGTTCTCCGCCTCCTGCAAACGATCGCCTGCTGCCTGGCGCAGGCTTTCGGCTTCGGCAAGCTGCGACAGCAAAGCGCGCCGCTTGGCGTCGATCTCATCGGGTGCGTCGGCCAGTCTTTCACGCTCGGCCTCGGCCTCGGCCTTGCGTTCGCCGAGTGCGGCGATCTGCGTCGAGGCGTTTTCGGCACGCTCCAGCCAGTTGCGGCGTTCCGCGCCGATGGCGTCGAGGCGGCGCGTTCGCGCTTCGGCTTCCCGCCTCAAGCCTTCATGGACGGCGCGTGCATCGGCAAGGGTGGCGCGGTCGCGAGCAACGTTGGCGGCCGACTGTTCGAGCTGCAACTGGAGATCACCGAGATCGGGGGCGCTTTGCAGCAACATCTCCGCCTCGACGAAGGCCGCCGCCGTCTCCTCATGGCTGTCGACGATGCGCGCGCGCGCCTCGTCAAGTGCTGCGCGTCGGCTCGACAGCTCGCCGCCGGCCTTCTCGGCCTCGGCCAGCGCGTTGCGGGCGGCGTCCAGCCCATGCTGGGCATCACGCCCGGCTTGACGGGCGTAGCGCTCGGCCTCACTCGCCTGGGCAAGCGCCTGCTCGGCATAGGCAAGAGCCTCTTCGGCCTGGCGCAGGATGCGCGTTGCGTGGACCGCCTCAGCGTCGAGCTCAGCCAGCCGGTTTTTCTGCGCCAGCCGCTGCGCGGCAGCGGTCGGCGCGTCGGCGCTGGCGGTGAACCCATCCCAACGCCAGAGCGCTCCTTCGCGGCTTACCAGCCGCTGCCCGGGGGCGAGCAGCGCCTGTAGCCGCTTTCCGTCGCCGGCCTCGACGATGCCGATCTGCGCCAATCGGCGAGCCAGTTGCGCCGGCGCGCGCACCACACTGGCAAGGCTCTTGATGCCTTCGGGCACAGCGGCGTCGCCGGGCTGGATCTCGCTTTGGCCCCAATGCACCGGCGCGCTGCGATCGAGCGGCACGTCGAGATCCTCGCCAAGGGCCGCTCCCAGCGCCGTCTCGTAGCCGCGTTCGACGCTGATCTGCTCCAGGACGGAGGGGAAGAGGTCGCCGCTGGCGGCATTCAGGATCTTGGTCAGCGTGCGGGCCTCGGTTTCGATCCGCGCCAGCTCGGCCTTTGCATCCTGAACCGGCGGGCGGGCGGCGCTTTCCGCCGTACGCGCCTCGGCGACAGACTGTTCGGCGGCAATCGCCGCGGCTTCGGTCTCCTCCAGCAGCGCCAGCGCCTGTTCGACCAGAAGCTGCTTTTCGGCGGGATCCGGCAGGCCGGCGACCCTGGAGGCGATGTCGGACAATTCCCGGTCGACATCGGCGAGCTGGCGGGCGAAACGGTCGCGGCGCTCAGCGGTATCGCGCAGCGTTCGCTCGATCTGGTTGCGGGAGGCGGCGGCCTCCGCCCGTTCGGCCGTCAGCCCGGCGAGTTTGGCTTCGCTCGCGGCAAGCGTCGACGCCGCCTGTTCGACCGCAGCGCGGGTGCTGGTCTCGCGCTCGGCAGCGCCGGCGTTCTCGGCATTGAGCGTAGCTTCTTCGGTGGCGAGGCGTTCGAGGATATCCGCATTGTCGCGGACCATCCGCTCCTCGCGGGTGATGTCGCCGTCGAGCTGCTGGAGGCGGCGGTCGAGTTCCACTTGGCGGGCGCGGATGCGGCCCGCTTCCTCCTCGATCTGCGTCTTGGCGATCGACAGGCGCTGGAAGGCGGCAGCGGCCGCGGCTTCCGCATCGCGCAGGTCCGGCAACCGGTGCGCGCCGATCCCTTGCTCCCTGGCGGCAGCCATCTGGGCGGCGGCGCGGTCGCCGACCAGCGCCGTGGCGATCGCCAGCGCCGAGCGGGCCTCGCCTTCCTGCGTCTTGGCCAGCGTCCAGCGCAGGTGCAGCAGCGTCGCTTCGGCCTTGCGGATATCGGCCGACAGGTTCTTGAAGCGCGACGCCTGGCGGGCTTGGCGCTTAAGGCTTTCGATCTGGCTTTCGAGTTCGCCGACGACGTCGTCCAGCCGTTCCAGATTCTGTTCGGCCGCCTTCAGCCGCAGCTCGGCCTCATGGCGGCGTGTGTGAAGGCCCGAAATGCCGGCCGCCTCTTCCAGAAGCGCGCGGCGCGCCTGCGGCTTTGCCTGGATCAGCTCGCCGATGCGGCCCTGCCCGACCATCGAAGGCGAGCGCGCGCCGGTAGACTGGTCGGCGAAAAGCAGTTGCACGTCCTTGGCGCGGGCTTCCTTGCCGTTGATGCGGTAGAGCGAACCGGCCTCGCGCTCGATGCGGCGCGAAACCTGCAGCTCATCGGCATCATTGAAGGCCGAGGGCGCAGTACGGTCGCTGTTGTCAAGGAAAAGCGTGACTTCGGCGGTATTGCGGGCCGGACGCGTTCCGGAACCGGAAAAGATGACGTCGTCCATGCCGGACGCGCGCATGTTCTTGTACGAGCTTTCGCCCATCACCCAGCGTAAAGCCTCGACAAGGTTCGACTTGCCGCAGCCGTTCGGCCCGACGATGCCGGTCAGGCCGCGTTCGATGACGAACTCGCCGGGTTCGACGAAGGACTTGAACCCGAGCAGGCGAAGGCGCGAGAACTTCATTCGCGCCGCCCCATAGCCAAGTTCCGCAAAAGTGTTCCGCGGTTTTGCGAAGAGAATCCGCGGCACAGCAAAAAGCTGCGCACGCCGAAGCGCAGCCGCTTCGGCGCTGCGGAAACGTCAGAGCAGAGGGTCGATGATGGCCGATATTTCCTCAATCGACAGCGCCCCCTTGTAGGTCTTTCCGTTGATAAAGAAGGTCGGCGTCGAGTCGACCTTGAATTCATCGGCGCCGCGCTTCTGGACCGACCTCACATCGTCCAGAAGTTTCTGGTCCGTCAAGCAGGCCTCGAAGGACTCCTGTGTAAAACCGGCCATCTTGGAGATTTGCAGCAGGGCATCCTTGGTATTGGCAACACCTGCCCAGTTCGCCTGCTGCTTGAACAGAACGTCTACCATCGGGAAATAATTGTCCTTGGAGCAGCGCGCCAGCATGAAACCGGCCTCAGCGCTGGGGTCGAACGGAAATTCGCGCAGGATAAGGCGGGCCTTGCCGGTGTCGATATATTTCGTCTTCAGCTCCGGGAGGGTGGTTTCGTGGAAATGCGCGCAGTGCGGGCAGGTCATCGAGGCATATTCGACGATTGTGACTTTCGCGTCGTCCTTGCCCAGTTGCGCGTCGGGCAGCGCGCCTGGCTTCAGCAAGGCCGCCATGTCCACCGTGCCCTGGGCCTCAGGCGCCTTGACCGCGGCCGGCGTTGCCGGCTTCGCCGGATCGGCCGGCTTCATCGCATCGGCGGGAGCCGCATCCTGCGCGACGGCCTTCTCGCCCGAGTCGCTGCAGGCGGCGAGCAGAGCCACCGCCGGAATGGCGGCCAGCGACGACAGGAGGTTTCTGCGGGACAAAGGACGGGTCATACGAATCACCTGACAATAGTTGGATTTTGCAATGCAAAGACTAGAAAAGGCGAGAGTTGGCGCGAATTAAGGCATCGCCGTCCCCATTCCAATCGCCAAACTTTGTGTGCGCGATCACGAAAGCGCGAGATTATACCTTCTTTTGACCGAGAATGGTGGCGCCGAGCCGCTCCAGCGAAGCACGCAGCCCGTCATCCTCGATCATTCCGACAGTGCCTGACAGCTTCACCTTCTCGGCCGCAGTCAGCGGCCGGAAGCTTGGTTTAGGCCGCCCCTTGTCCGCCGTCACCGGCTTTTGCACGATTCTGATCCGGCCGATAGCGTTGAAGCCGAGGAAGGCGTTGACCCTGTTGATGATCTCGCCGGTTTCGTGCTGCAGATGGAGCGCGGCCATGCCTTCGCAGGCGATGACCAGCACCGCCGGCTCGAACGGATCGTCTTCATGCATGCGCCGCGGCCACTGGATCTTTTCAGGGCGCGAACGGCTGGCGAGCCGAGGCCCGGCAATCTCCTCCCAAGACTGCACGAGCCCGATCGACATGCCGGCCCGCTTGCGCAACACCGGATCGAGGATCTGGGTTGCGAGATCACTCACCGGAACGGGATTGCCGAAGGGCCTTTTCCCTGCCATGTGCGTTCTCCAGTCACGACCTTCACCAAGCATCGGCTAGGCCTGTCCTCGATCAATGGCACTGCACGACCAGACCCGCAAGACCGCATCCGGAGACAGCGGCGGAGCCGCGTCTAGAGACAGCAGCAAAGCTGCGTCCGACGATAGCAGCAAGGCTGCATCGGGGGAGAGCGCCGAGATCGCGTCCCGCCTGCTCGCCTGGTACGACGCGCATCACCGCGACTTGCCGTGGCGCATTGCGCCGCGCGAGCTGGCACGCGGGGTGCGTCCCGATCCCTACCGCATCTGGCTTTCCGAAGTCATGCTGCAGCAGACCACGGTGGAAGCGGTAAAATCGTATTTCCGGGCCTTTGTCCAGAAATGGCCGGATGTCGAGGCGTTGGCCGCTTCACCGACCGAAGATGTCATGAAGGCCTGGGCCGGGCTCGGCTACTATTCCCGCGCGCGCAATCTAAAGGCCTGCGCCGATCTCGTCGCACGGCAAGGCGGCAGGTTTCCGGATACGCAAGCTGCCTTGAGAGAGCTGCCCGGCATCGGCGCCTACACGGCGGCGGCGATCGCGGCGATCGCCTTCGACCAGCCAGCCGCGGTCGTCGACGGCAATGTCGAGCGTGTGGTTTCCCGGCTGTTCTCGATCGCCACGCCGCTAAGCGAAGCCAAGGGAGACATACGCGCCTATGTCGAGCGCATGGTTCCAGCGACCAGACCGGGCGATTTCGCCCAGGCGATGATGGATCTGGGCGCGACGATCTGCACGCCACGCCGGCCGCGCTGTATGCTGTGCCCGCTGCGAGACGATTGCAGCGCCACTGTCTCGGGCGACCCCGAGCATTTTCCGGTGCGCCTGCCGAAGGCGGAAAAGCCATTGCGGCGTGGCGCCGCCTTTGTCGCCGTCAGGGCCGACGGCGCCATTCTTTTGCGAAAACGTGCGGAAAAAGGCCTGCTCGGCGGCATGACCGAGGTGCCGACGACCGGCTGGACAGCACGGATTGACGGCGCCACCACGGATGCGGCAGCCCCCTTTCCCGGCGACTGGCGGCCCGCCGGGCGGATTGGCCACGTCTTTACCCATTTCGGGCTTGAACTCGACGTGTTCAAATCGGTGACAGAAGGCGCTGCTCCGGCGG
Organism: Mesorhizobium mediterraneum; assembly: GCF_002284565.1. GTDB lineage: Bacteria > Pseudomonadota > Alphaproteobacteria > Rhizobiales > Rhizobiaceae > Mesorhizobium > Mesorhizobium mediterraneum. The sequence continues at coordinate 94,327 of NZ_NPKI01000025.1, forward strand.
GGCATTTCTGGTCACTGGCCCATGAAATTTCCGGGGAAGCCTTACCCACTGTCATGAAAAAGGTAATCGAAGCGGCGATACCGGGCGCGACCAAAAAGCAGCGCCCGCATTGAATTGCATTGAATGAGGACAGAATGACTGAAATCCGCCACATCGTTTTCGACATCGGCAGAGTGCTGATCCACTATGACCCGAACCTTCCGTTCAGCCGTCTCATTCCGGATGCCGAGGAGAGAAAGTGGTTCTTCGACAATGTCTGCACGCATGACTGGAACATCGAGCAGGATCGAGGGCGGGCATGGGAGGAAGCCGAAGCCCTGCTGATCGCCGAACATCCCGACCATGCCGAAAACATCCGCAGCTTCCGCCGCCTCTGGCACGAGATGGTGCCGCACGCCTATGCGGACAGCGTTGAGATCATGGAGAAGCTGATCGACACCGGCCACGACGTCACCATGCTGACCAACTTCGCCTCCGATACGCTCGCCGAAGCCCGGCAGCGTTTCGACTTCCTCAACCGTCCGCGCGGGGTGACCATTTCGGGCGAGATCGGCCTGATCAAGCCGGATCGCGGCATCTACGATCATCACGTCGCCGCCTTCGGCCTCGAGCCCGCGGCCACGCTGTTCATCGACGACAGCCAGAAGAATGTCGAAGGTGCCAAGGCGGCCGGCTGGCAGTCCGTGCTGTTCACCGACGCCAAGACGCTCAAGGCGGACCTTAGAGAGCTGGGGATCAGAGTGTGATTTGAATCACTTCGACAGGCCGATCGATAATCCGCTTTAACATGACGGATCCATAGATTCCGTCGTCAGGCCCCTGCCCGCTCCATGCCAAGACGGGCGATGCGGCGAAGCTCGTCGATCGGGGTCAGGCCGCCGCTGCGCTCATAGTGCCAGAAGGTCCAGCCGTTGCAGGCGTCCAGCCCCTGCACTTCCGCGCCGATCTTGTGGATCGATCCGGCGCTGTCGCCGATCGCCACCGTGCCATCGGCGCGTACCCTGGCCGCCCAGCGCTTCTTGGCGTCATAAAGCGTGGCACCCGGCAACATCAGCCCGGTGTCGATGAGGCTGACGAAGGCAACGCGCGGCTCGGCGCGCTTGCCGGTAAGCACGGTAAGATCGGCGCCATTCAGCGGCCGGACTGCATCGATGCGCTCGTTGGCGGCGTCGATATAGGTCTGCTCGCGCTCGATGCCGACGAAATGGCGGCCGAGGCGCTTGGCTACCGCGCCGGTGGTGCCGGAGCCGAAGAAGGGATCGAGGACGATATCGCCGGGCTTCGTCGAGGCCATCATGATGCGGGCGAGCAGCGCCTCGGGCTTCTGCGTCGGATGCAGCTTGTCGCCATTTTCGTTCTTCAGGCGCTCACCGCCGGTGCAGATCGGGAACAGCCAGTCGGAGCGCATCTGGATGTCGTCATTCGACGCCTTCAGCGCTTCGTAGTTGAAGGTATAACCCTTGCCCTTCTGATCGCGCGAGGCCCAGATCATCGTCTCATGGGCGTTCTGGAAGCGACGGCCGCGGAAATTCGGCATCGGATTGGTCTTGCGCCACACAACATCGTTGAGGATCCAGAACCCCAGATCCTGCATCTTGGCGCCGACCCTGAAAATATTGTGGTAGGAGCCGATGACCCAAATGGTGCCGTTCGGTTTCAGCACGCGGCGCGCCGCCAGCAGCCAGGCGCGGGTGAAGGCGTCGTAGACCTCAAAACTCGCGAACTGATCCCAGTCATCGTCGACGGCATCGACCTTGGACTGGTCGGGCCGGTGCAGATCGCCATCGAGCTGCAGATTGTAGGGCGGATCGGCAAAGATCACGTCGATGGACTTTTCGGGCAGCCGGTCGAGCGCGGCGACGCAATCGCCCTTCAGGATCGTATCCAGCCATTCGGACTGCTGGGGAGCATGGGAAAGGTCGTCGAGAAGACGCACGGCAGACATTGTGACACCCAAAGCACGCGTTACTGTTTACTCCCTGTTATGGTTACCGATCAGCGTAAATATTCGATGAAGGTTGAGGGTTCGGACCACAGGTAATTTGCGAAGGCCGGCCTGTTGGTGTATGCCGCGCCGCCTGAGCGTCTCAGCCTCCTCCCTCCCGCTTTCCGGATCGCCAATGCCCCAGCCAGACCTTGTCATCTTCGATTGCGACGGCGTGCTCGTCGATTCCGAAATCATCGCCGCGCGCATCGAAGCCGAGCTTTTGACATCGGCCGGTTACGAGATATCGGCCGAGGAGATTTCCGAAACCTATGCCGGGCTGACCTTCAAGGACATCATGATGCGGGTCGAGGAGAAGTCCCGCATCCCATTCCAAGCCTCGTTGATCGACCGCGCCGAAGACCTGGTCGACCGCAGGCTGCGCAGCGATGTGCGCGCCATCGACGGGGTGCACGAGGCGGTCGCCGCGGTGACTGCACCGCGCTGCATCTGCTCGAATTCTCGCTCCGAGCGGATCGAATTCATGCTGGAGAAGGTGCATCTGCTGCCGTTTTTCAACGGCCGGATTTTTTCCTCTCTGGAAACACCGAGCGGAAAGTCCAAGCCTGCCCCAGACGTGTTTCTCTTTGCCGCGGCAAAGCTCAAGGCCGATCCGGCCAACACCTTCGTCATCGAGGATTCCGTGCATGGCGTGACCGGCGCCAGGGCAGCCGGCATGCGCGTTATCGGCTTTACCGGCGCGGCGCACAGCTATCCCGGGCATGCCGACGCGCTGACCGAGGCCGGCGCCGAAACGGTCATCCGCCGCTGGGCAGAACTGAAAAGCGTGATCGCCGCCCTGTCGGAATGGTCGGATGCGTGATGCATACGCCTCCGACCGGAGGCGGCCCTAATGCCGCCGCTATTCGGCTGCGGCAATCTTCTTGTCGGTCTTCTTCGCCGGGCCTTCGTCATAGCCGGCGAACGCCTGATAGTCCTGCGCAGTGGGCTCGGGAACGACGACGTTCGAATCGGTGAAGACGAACTGGGTGGCACTCGAGGGATTGGTAACCTGGACCTGATGTTGATGAAGCTGCGAGTAAAGCACCTCGGTGCCATGCATCACTGCGATACGGATCGGCATTGTGATCGTGCCCGGGCTGAACATCGGTCCCGGAACGACCTTGCCGGCGACGGCGATCTTCATCGTCAGCGAGCCGTTGGCACGGTTGCAGTCGCGGGTCACATCGGTGATCGAGGCCTGATAGATGACCTTCGCCGAATCGTCCTGCTGATCGCTGCTCGCGTCGAGCGCAGCAGCCTCGGCGTCCTGAGCGGCGGCTTTTTTCTTAGGTTTCTGGTTGCCCTTGGCATAGGTGTTGAAGAAAGCGGTGCCGTCGCGCAGCGTCACTTTCGGACAATAGGCCAGCAGTTGGCTGGAAAGAACCTTCGGGTCCGGAGGTGGTGGCGGTGTCGTGTCCTTTTTTCCGAAGCCCAGAATGCTACTGCCGCCTGATTGGCAGCCGGCGGCGGTAAGCATAAAGCCAGTGAGGGCCAGACCCGCGATAAAACGACCGTTGAATGAATGAAACGCCATGAACTGCACTTCCCTCTCGCAAAGCGGGTGACGTATATCAACCGCGCGGCAAAAATGCGACTGAGCAAGCACGGAAATTAACCACTTTGCCGCGGACGAAACCGCCCGGCAGCAATGGAACATGACGATGCGATATGTGAGTACCCGCGGGGAAGCGCCCGTGCTTGGATTTTCCGACGCGGTGCTGGCGGGTCTGGCGCGCGATGGCGGACTTTATCTGCCTGATACCTGGCCGCAGTTTTCGGCGGCAGAGGTCCGCGCCATGCGCGGCCTTGCCTATCCCGACCTCGCCATCCGCGTGCTGTCACCGTTTCTCGGCGACGAGATCGCGATGCCGGTGTTCGAACGCCTGGTGCGCGAAGCCTATGCGACCTTCCGTCACGAGGCTGTCTGCCCGCTGGTGCAGACCGGCTCGAACATGTTCGTTCTGGAACTCTTCCACGGCCCGACACTTGCCTTCAAGGACGTGGCCATGCAGCTTCTCGCCCGGCTGATGGACCATGTGCTTGCCGAACGCGACCAGCGCGCCACCATTGTCGGCGCCACATCAGGCGATACCGGCGGGGCTGCCATCGATGCTTTCGCCGGGCGCAATCGCACTGACATCTTCGTTCTTTTCCCGCACGGCCGGGTCTCGCCGGTGCAGCAGCGGCAGATGACGACGTCCACTGCGGCAAATGTCCATGCACTGGCGGTCGAAGGCAATTTCGACGATTGCCAGGGCCTGGTGAAGGAGATGTTCAACGATCACGGTTTTCGCGACCGGGTGTCGCTGTCCGGCGTCAATTCGATCAACTGGGCCCGCATCATGGCCCAGATCGTCTATTATTTCTCGTCGGCGCTGTCGCTCGGCGCGCCCGACCGGCCGGTTTCCTTCACGGTGCCGACCGGCAATTTCGGCGACATCTTCGCCGGCTACGCCGCCAAGAAGATGGGGCTGCCGATCGAGTGTCTGATCATCGCGACCAACGACAACGACATTCTGGCGCGCACGCTGTCGAGCGGCGAGTACCGCACGAAAGGCGTCTTTTCGACCACGTCGCCGTCGATGGACATTCAGGTCTCGTCGAATTTCGAGCGCTTGCTGTTCGAGGCGTCCGGCCGCGACGCCTCGACCGTGCGGCGCTACATGAACGGCCTCAAGCAGTCCGGCGCCTTCACCATCGAAGCGGTCGAGATCGCCAGGATCCGCTCCGAATTCGATGCCGGTCGTTCGACGATGGACGAAGTCGCCGCCATGATCCGCGCGACGCTCGCAGCCAGTGATTATCTGCTCGACCCGCACACGGCCGCGGCCATGCACGTTGCGGTTGCGAAGGCCACCAATGCCGTGCCCATGGTGGTGCTCGGCACCGCCCATCCGGCAAAGTTTCCGGCCGCCGTCGAAGCCGCCAGCGGCGTGTCGCCTGCCCTGCCCGCATGGCTCGGCGGGTTGATGACATCAGAGGAAAAATACACGGTACTTCCATCCGACCTGAAAATGGTGGAAGATTATGTTAGCCGTCACACGCGGGCGGCAAGTTAGGGAGTATTTGCTATATGGGTGTTGAGGTAAGCCGTCTGTCGAACGGCCTGACAGTCGCCACCGAAACCCTTCCAAGCCTCGAATCCGTCGCTCTTGGTGCCTGGGTCAAATCAGGGGCCCGCAACGAGCGTAACGAAGAGCACGGAATGGCTCACTTGCTTGAACATATGGCGTTCAAGGGAACCAGAAGGCGCAGCGCCTTCGAGATCGCCTCGGAAATCGAGGATGTCGGCGGCGAGATCAATGCGGCCACCAGTGTCGAGACCACCTCCTATTATGCCAGGGTGCTGAGCGACGACGTGCCCCTGGCCGTCGATATCCTCTCCGACATCCTGCAGGAATCCGAGTTCGACCCGCAGGAGTTGGAGCGCGAGCAGCATGTGATCCTGCAGGAGATCGGCGCCGCTCACGATACGCCCGACGACATCGTTTTCGACCGCTTCACCGAGACGGCCTTCCGCCACCAGACGATCGGCCGTTCCATCCTCGGCACGCCGGAAACCGTCAAATCCTTCACCTCGAAGCAACTGCACAAATTCATCGAACGGCAGTATGGCGCCGAGCGCATGGTGGTCGTCGCCGCCGGCGACATCAAGCACGACAATTTCGTGCGCGAGGTCGAGAAGCACCTCGGCGGTTTCCGCAGCAAGTCCGACAACACGATGCCGGAATATGCGCAATATGTCGGCGGCGATTTCCGCGAGGACCGCGACCTGATGGACGCGCAGATCGTGCTGGGGTTCGAGGGCCGCGCCTATCATGTGCGCGACTTCTACGCCTCGCAGGTCCTGTCGATGATCCTTGGCGGCGGCATGTCGTCGCGTCTTTTCCAGGAGGTCCGCGAAAAACGCGGGCTGTGCTATTCGGTCTATGCCTTCCACTGGGGGTTTTCCGACACCGGCATATTCGGCGTCCATGCCGCGACCGGGCAGAGCGACATCGCCGAATTGGTGCCGGTGGTCATCGACGAGTTGCAGAAGGCCGGCGAGAACATCCTGCAGGAGGAACTCGACCGGGCACGCGCCCAGTATCGCGCAGGCCTGATCATGTCCGCCGAAAGCCCGGCCAGCCGCGCCTCGCAGATCGCCCGGCAAATGCTTCTGTTCGGCCGGCCGATCGCCAAGGAAGAGCTGATGGAACGGCTGTCGGCGCTGACGGTCGAGCGGTTGACGGACCTGTCGTCACGGCTGTTTTCGACCAAGCCGACGCTGACTGCCGTCGGACCGGTGGGCACGCTCGCTCCCTATGAGGCGGTCCTTGAGTCGCTTTCGGGCACGCAGACCACGGCCCGAAAGCTCGCCGGCTAAGTCCATCAAAGCGTCATGTTCGCGCTCCCTTTCTTTCGCCGTGACCTGCCGGCACTGAAGGGCGATCGCGTCACGCTGCGCGTGCCGCTGACCAACGACTATCGCGAATGGTCGGTGCTGCGCGGGGAAAGCCGCCGCTTCCTGGAGCCGTGGGAGCCGCGGTGGAACCCCGACGAGCTCGACCGCACGGCCTGGCGGCATCGCCTCAGCCGTTACCGCGAAGATTACGCGCAGGGAACGGCCATAGCCTTCTTCATCTTCGACAAAAGCAGCGGCAAGCTTGTCGGCGGAATCACCCTCGGCAATATCCGCCACGGCGTCGCGCAAAGCGGCCATATCGGCTACTGGATCGGCGAGCGCTACAGCGGCCACGGCCTGATGACCGACGCGGTCAAGGTGGTGACGCGCTTCGCCTTCGATACGCTGAGGTTGCACCGGATCGAAGCTGCCTGTATTCCCGACAACGCCCGGTCGATCCGCGTGCTTGAAAAAGCCGGATTCCGGCGCGAAGGACTTCTGCGATCCTATCTCAGGATCAATGGCATCTGGCAGGACCATTACCTCTACGCCCGGATCGAGGACGATCTGCCCGGCGCGGGAACGAAGGACTGATTTTTGACGAATTTCCTGCGAATCGGGTCGCTGTTCGCCTTTGTCCTGACGGCAATCGTCACGCTCTGCGCGGCGTCCTCGGCCTTCGCCGTCGAACCGATCAAGATCGCCCGCGACGACGTGGCGCTCGACCTTTCGGGCGCGGTCGAAATCTACCGCAACCAGGGCGAGAACTTCCAGGTGTCGACCGCGCCGGGACCGGACGGCATCGTGCGGCGCATCGAGGTCGAGGCCAATGATGCGCGCTCGACCGGCGACTGGGCGGTGTTCGCGCTAGCCAACACCACCGACCAGCAGCTCGACAGGCTGATCGTCGCACCGCATTTCCGGCTGGTGAATTCCGGCATCTTCTGGCCGGATCTCGGCTCGACCCGCATTGCCGCGATCACGCCCAGCGAGGGCTTCGCGCTCGACCGCCAGACCAGCCCCGACGCCGATGTGTTCCGGGTGACGCTGAATCCCGGAACGGTGATCACCTTCATTGCCGAACTTGCCTCGCCCAAACTGCCGCAGGTCTATCTGTGGGATCCGGAATCCTACAAGGACTCGGTCAATTCCTACACGCTGTTTCGCGGCATCGTCATCGGCATCGCCGGCCTTCTGGCGTTGTTCCTGACCATCCTTTTCGTCGTCAAGGGAACCTCGATGTTCCCGGCTACCGCCGCACTCGCCTGGGCGGTGCTCGCCTATATCTGCATCGATTTCGGCTTTCTCAACAAGGTCCTGGAAATATCGCCCGGCAACGAGCAGATGTGGCGAGCCGGAACGGAGGTGGCGCTTGCGGCGACCTTCGTGGTGTTCCTGTTCGCCTATCTCAACCTCAACCGATGGCACGGCCATTTCAGCTACGGCGCGCTGGTCTGGATTCTTGGGCTGGTGCTGATCGCGGGTGTGGCCATCGTCGATCCGGCGGTCGCCGCCGGCATCGCCAGGCTGTCCTTCGCCGCCACCGCCCTGACCGGCCTCGGCCTGATCATTTTCCTCGGCATACGCGGCTACGACCGTGCCATCATGCTGGTGCCCAGTTGGGTCATGGTCTTGTTGTGGCTATGCGGGTCGTGGATGGCGATCACCGGCATGCTCGACAACGACATTGCCCAGCCGGCGCTGGGCGGCGGGCTGATCCTCATCATCCTGCTGATCGGCTTCACCGTCATGCAGCACGCCTTTGCCGGTGGCGCGCTGCATCAGGGTCTGTTCTCCGATCTCGAACGGCAGGCGCTGGCCGTCGCCGGATCGGGCGACACGGTTTGGGACTGGGACGTGATGCGCGACCGCGTCGTCACCAAGCCGGATGTCAGCATCCAGCTTGGCCTTGCGCCCGACAGTCTGGGCGGGGCCGCCCGCAACTGGCTGCCGGTGCTGCATGCCGACGATCGCGACACGTTCCGCACGACGCTCGACGTGGTGCTCGAACACCGGCGCGGCCGCGTGTCGCAGAACTTCCGCCTGCGCGGCGCCGACGGGCACTATCACTGGTTTTCGCTGCGCGCCCGGCCGGTGATCGGATCGGACGGCGAGGTCATCCGCTGCGTCGGCACCATGGTCGATGTGACGGAGCAGAAAAAGTCCGAGGAGAGGCTGCTGCACGATGCCGTGCATGACAATCTCACCGGCCTGCCGAACCGGGAATTGCTGATGAACCGGCTGGAGGCGATCATCTCGATCGCGCGCACGGAAGAGAAGGTGCGTCCGACCGTCTTCGTCATCGACATCGACCGGTTCAAGCAGGTCAATGACGGGCTCGGCATATCGGCCGGCGATACCATCCTGCTGACCATTGCGCGCCGCCTGCACCGGCTGCTCAAGCCGAAGGATTCGCTGTCGCGCTTTGCCGGCGACCAGTTCGCGCTGATGCTGCTTTCCGAACAGGACCCGGCCCGCATCGCGGCGGTCGCCGACGCCATCAAGCATGCGATCAACAATCCGATCACCTTTGCCAAACGCGAGATCGTGCTGACCGCCTCGATCGGACTGGTCACCTGGACCTCGGCGCAGAGCTCAGCCGAGGACATGGTCAAGGACGCCGAGCTTGCCATGCACCAGGCCAAGCGTTTCGGCGGCGACAGGATCGAGCCTTTCCGCCCCGCCTTCCGGACCGTCGGCACCGACCGGCTGCAGTTCGAGTCCGATCTGCGCCGCGCCATCGAACGGCGCGAATTCACACTCGCCTACCAGCCCATCGTGCGGCTGGAAGACGGCAGCGTTGCCGGCTTCGAGGCGCTTTTGCGCTGGGACCATCCGCGCCGCGGCATGATCCCGCCGGGCGATTTCATCCCGGTCGCCGAGAGCTGCGGCCTGATCGTGCAGCTTGGCCTTTTTGCCATGCAACAGGCCGCCGAAGATCTGGCGGGCTGGCAAAAGCAGATCGGCGATGCGCCGTTGTCGGTTTCGGTCAACTTGTCCAGCCGTCAGCTCATCCGCCGCGATCTGGTCAGCGACGTCCGCTCGGTGATCGCGCGAGCCAATCTAAAGCCGCGCTGCTTCCGGCTCGAACTCACCGAATCGCTGGTGATGGACAATCCCGAGCAGACAGCCCATGTGCTGAACAAGCTGAAGAAGCTTGGTATCGGCCTGTCGCTGGACGATTTCGGCACCGGCTACTCATCGCTAGCCTATCTGACGCGCTTCCCCTTCGACACGATCAAAATCGACAAGAGCTTTGTCGACGACTCGACACCGAAGCGCGCGGTGCTGCTCAAATCCATGGTCAATATGGCGCATGAGCTCGGCCTTTCGGTCGTGGCCGAAGGCATTTCGGACGAAAGCGATGCGCTCGAACTGCGCCAGATGGGCTGCGAATATGTGCAGAGCTTCATGTTCGGCGCACCGATGCCCGGCGATCAGGTGCTGAAGACGCTGAAGGAACAGTATCCGCTGACTCAGGCTTGATTTTTGCGCATGTCGTTGTCCCAAATCCGCTGAGCATTTTTTGGGCGACATGCGTACCCGCTTGGAATGGCAGAGAACGACCATTCCTAACCAGAGCGGCCTTATGCCGGCCGCTTCCCGGCGCTCGGAGGTTGCAAGTCAACCCTTCTGGTCCGCAGTATCGAAAACTTTAACTCCCGACCCGTGGCGTGGCTCTACCAATGTTGGAAGCCTGAATTAACGGCGGCGATAGAGATAGCTCTCGGAAAGACCGAGGCGACGGCATGACTGGACGGCTGGTGATGAGGGGAGCACGATGCTCTCGCAGATTGCAGCCGTCATCTTCACAAAAGCACGCTCCCACGGCTTCAGGGTCCAGCGGTCGCCGAGCGCCAACCGCTCGCGGACCCAGCGGGGTAGGATCTCGACTGCCGCCTTCAGAAATGGCCGCTGAAGCGGTCGAGCCACTCCCGGCAAGGCGGGAACTTCTTCCATGATCTCCAGGAATTCCAAGATGATCGGCGACGCGACTAGTCTTTGCCTCATCACGTCGAACAGCGCGTAAAGCTCGGCCTGAGACGTGGGCGCGTCAACCGCACCATAGAGAAGCGCGACGGGGCGAGCCTCAGCAAACATCGCGTCCCGTTCGAAAAAATGCAGACGATGCACATAGACGTGATACGCCTCCATGAAACCAAACTCGGCCGTCGCTTGCACCCAGTCCAGCAACTCCGGGTCGGTGGCGTGGTATGGCTCACCTTCGCTGGTTCGACCTGAAACGCGGCCATGCATCCTGACTACACCTTCGATCATGGCCTTAGCCTTGGTTTGGGGGCCATAGACAGTGACCAAGGCAGCGAGGCCAGTGCGCTGTAATCGTCGGAGCGCATGGGAGCGGAATGTGCTGTGCTGCCAAATGGCGTCGCGAACCCGCGGCTCCGCCAATTCGAGCAGCACCGCAGTAACCCCACCGACGAACAGCGCAACAGGGTTCTTGAAAATACGCCAGGACACCGAGCTGGGCGGCAACAGCGCCGGCTCGCCTTGCGGGATCGAGAAATCCATCTGAGATCCGAGCCGCTGGCGCATAAACGACTGCGCAAGAGTGTCCACACGACGCTCAAGCGGGCCAGGCAGAAGAATGATGCCCGAGTTCCCAAACATGGACGCCTCCGACTTCGGGAACAACAAGCGTTGAACCTGTCGATAGCGAATGCAGTTATGCACGAACGTCGTTGGTCTTCCCGCCGTTCCAAATGATTAGCCTCGCGCGCTGCGCAAGACTTCTCCAGAACACCGGGCCCGGATGGTCATCACGAGCCCGGTCGTGATGGCCTTATGGGGTCAGATCGAGCGCCGGCACGATTCTGTGATAGGGCAGTCCTGCATCGTCGTTTAGACGCTTCACGTCGGTATTGGAGACAGCGTCAAACAGGCACATGCAGCGCCCGTCCTCCGGTGCGAAGGTCGAGCGCAGATAGCTGATGTCGGTGCCGTTGGACGTCATCTCAGCGGCCTTGCTGATCGCCGCCTTCTGTGCATCTCCCAGAGCTTCCATGCTGATGCCCTTGAGGTCGCGTTCCACCATATAGACGGTCATTTCCAGATCTCCTCCTAGTTCAGTGACTACAGGAGTTGAATGCAATGGCGGGCGAAAGAAAACGACATTTTTTCTATCGATCGATAGCCGACAGTTATCGATGAAGGGGCTATAATGTCGTTTCGTGGAACCGCCTCGGGAGGGCTCGCCATGGAGATGTTTCAGGTCCGCTACGTGCTTGCGGCCGCGAAAATACTGAATTTCACCAAGGCCGCCACCGATTGCAATGTGTCTCAGCCGGCGCTCACCAAAGCGGTCAAGACGCTCGAGGATGAGCTTGGCGCGCCCTTGTTCCACCGCGAGGGAAAGCGCGTCCTCCTGAGTGAGTTCGGGCGCTCCATTCTGCCGCATCTTCAGCAGATCATGCAGGAGGCCCACGCAACCAGGACGCTTGCCGATAATTTTAGGCTACTCAATCAGGTGCCGATCCGCCTCGGCGTGATGTCGACCATCGGCCATGTGAAGCTCGCCCGGTTCCTCGCAAAGTTCCAGCGCGACTATCATGGCGTCGAGCTTGAAGTTAGCGAAGCGAGCGTTCAGGAACTGAAAAACAGGCTTGAGCATGGCGATCTCGATCTGGCCGTTCTCAATCCGCTGGAGGGATTGGGAGCGGCTTTCCGCGTCCATGATCTCTACAGTGAGCGTTACGTCGTCGTATTCGCGCCGGATCACCGGCTTGCGACCCTCGATGCAATCAAGTTGGTCGACCTCTCTCAAGAACCCTATGTCGATCGTCTGTCCTGCGAAATGCGGGACCTTGTGATGGGGGTGTGCCGGGAAAGAAACGTTAGCCTTTATGCCCGCTTTCGTTCCGAGCGCGAGGATTGGGTCCAATCAATGGTGCTGGCGCGGATCGGCTTCGCCTTCATGCCTGAATATTCGGTGACATCGCCTGAACTTCTGCAGCGCCCGCTGATCGAACCCGCGGTGGCACGCACGGTGTCCCTGGCTAGCGTTCCGGGCCGGCCCTATAGCCCGGCGACGGCGGCAATGGTCCGAGCTGCCCAAAGTTTCGATTGGCCAGGCTAGGCGTTATTGCTGAAGCTTGAGCTGCTGCTGGTTTGAGATGCTTCTCTCTTTCTCCTAAACGGCTGCAACTTTCTCTTGGTTGGAATCGCACGCGGCCAAGGAACAGCGGAGAAGGCTCGCGATGGCCGGATGGAAATCTGAGGGAGGACAATTATGACCTTGCCCAGTTACGCAATGAACCAGGCAAGTTTCCCGGAAATGTACGAGCGGTGGCTCGTCGGCCCTCTCTTCCGTCCATGGGCCGAGTTGGCTCTTGACGAGCTGGAATTGTCTTCGGGCGATCGCGTACTCGATATCGCTTGCGGAACAGGAATAGTGGCGCGCGTTGCAAGAGAGCGGCTCGGTGAAGCCGGATACATCGTCGGCGTCGACATCAGCCTGGACATGCTTGCCGTGGCGCGGGCTGTAGAACCAGCCATTGACTGGCGTCGGGGCAATGCCGGCGAGCTGCCTCTGCGTAACGGTGAGACGTTCGACGTGGTCGTCTGCCAGCAAGGACTGCAGTTCTTTCCCGACAAACCCGCGGCGGCGGCGCAGATGCGTCGCGCGCTGGCGAAGGGTGGTAGGCTGGCGCTTGCCACGTGGCGCCCGGATGACGAAATCCCGTTCTTTCGCGAACTGCGCCGCGTGGCGGAGCGCCACCTGGGCGCCATCGCCGATCAACGGTACAGCTTCGGGGAAGCGGCGCCACTTGAGGCGCTGCTGCGAGACGCCGGCTTCCACGAGGTCCGATCAAGGACTATTTCGCGCACCATCCATTTCGGGGAAGGCGCACCCTTCCTGCATTTGAATACGATGGCGCTGGTCGGGATGAGTTCTTTAGCCAAGGAAATGGACGATCAGGAACGCAAGCGCGTCGTGGAGGAGATCGTGAGCGAGAGTGCGCCCGTGCTGCAGCCGTACACCAACGGGTCGAAACTAGCCTTCGAGCTCAGCACCAATCTGGCGACAGCCAAAGGGTAAATGATCTCTCTTCACAAGCAACGCATTGCCTACGCAACGCTCGGTAAAAATCAACCCATTGTACATTACGAATTATTTCGCCGCACTGCGGCCATTGTACCGCCATTATCCATGACTAGCTAGCGGAGGCACTGACCGTTCTTCTTGTCTTTTCGACGTTGACGGCTCAACGTTGGAAATAGATCTTCCCAAAATACCTGGGACAGACAAGGAACGGAGGAGGACTTGGCGTCACTCCAAAGAACACGTGAATTCTTTGCTTGCGGAGGCGTCATTCTTTCGGGCGTGCGGCCTTTGTCGAAAAGGATCGCGGGGCTTGGCTTGGCGGCGACACTGGCAGCCATGCCATGGCCGGTCTATTCGGGAGCCTTGGTCAACGGAGCGACCGAAGCCGCGGTTGCCACTGCTGTTCCGTCCTCCGCTCTGGGTTTCCTCTCGGCCGCGCCCGAGTTCGACATCATCGATCCGGGGACCATATCGACCTCCCGACGCAAGGGAGAAGGCACCTTGGCCGATGCATTGAAGGGCACCGTCTCCATCCTTTCCAAAGGCGCGGAACAGATCGTCGTAGGCATGTCGGTGCACGAGTTCGGCGAATACAAGGTGTCCCAGTACATTGCCAGCGAGATTCTGCGTGCAGCCAAGGACACCCAATTTCCTGCCGACACCCTTTTCGCGATCGCCGAGAGTTCCTCGACCAGACATGGCTCGAGGCCGTGAAGGACTACGGTGCAGAGTTCGGCCTGGGCGATGAAGCGGAACTGATCCGGATCCGCCTCGAGGGCAAGCGCGAACACCATTTCGTCGACGACAAGGCCGAAGAAGAGCGCATCCTTCAATTCAGGCGCGATCCCTATCTGTCGGCAGCACTTGCGGCCAAGAACCTTCTTGCGGCCAGGGAACGCATCGAAGCCCGTCTCGAGAAGGCCATGGACGAACGGGATCTTTACCTCCCCCATTTCCTTGGCACCAACGGCGCAGCAAACCTCCTGTCGAACGCCGACGAAACGCCCAATGCCAAAGCCAGCAAAATCTTCCCCGAGGCGGCGCGGTTCAATACCGCGATGTTCAGGGTCAAGGGAGAACAGCTCACCGTCGGCCAGTTTCACCAGCGCATGCGCTCCTTCTTGGAAGCCCGCATCGGCAAATACAGCGATGTCGAAACCCGCGTGAAAGAGGCTGACCTGTCCTGGACAGCCGGTATCGAGAATATCGTCTACGATTTGGGCAAACGGCTGGCGATGGTGTCAGGTTTTCAGCACTAGGCGTGACCGGCAGCGACGCTGAGATGCGCGAGGTCGATACCGATCGAAGCGAGAATCCGGTCGTATTTGCGCTCGATGTCGGTATCGAACAGAAGCTCCGCAGTTGCCGGGCAGGTCAGCCAGCCGTTCTCGGCGATTTCGCTTTCCAGCTGGCCGGCGCCCCAGCCCGAATAGCCGAGCGCCATCAGCGCGTGCCGAGGTCCGCGGCCCGACGAAATGGCGCGCAATATGTCGACGGTCGCGGTCAGGCAGATCTCGTCGGAGACGGTCAGCGACGATTCCACCCGGTAGTCGCCCGAATGCAGGACGAAGCCGCGGCTGCGGTCGACCGGTCCGCCGTTGCGCACGACGAAGTCACGGGCCTGCGCGGGCAAGCGGATCGCCTCCTGTTCGTTCATGATGCCGAGCTGGACGAGAAGATCCGGAAACAGCATCTGCTGCGTCTGGTTGATGATCAGGCCCATCGCGCCTTCGTCGCTGTGCGCGCAGATGTAGATGACGGAGCGCGTGAAGCGGTCGTCCTTCATGCCGGGCATGGCAATCAGGAACTGGTCGTCGAGAAAGCCGCGTCCTGCGACCATCTTCTTGTGGCGCAACAAGTCCATGACAGGCAGCGTAACGCGTTTTGGAAGCGCCGAAAAGATGTGCCGCGCGCGATTTGGTCTCGGCTTTGCATCTAAGGTCACGCAAATATGATAACAGCGAAGCCATGAAATCATTGCGCAGCCATGAACGGACGCTCAAATCACCGCCATGCAAAGCTTGAAAGTCCTGCTGCTCAGCGCCGCTGTTGGATGTGGAACCGGCCTTCCCGCTGCAGCCTCCTCGTCGATCTGGTACAACACCGAAGGCGGCAAAGTGCGGCTTGTGACCACCGGCAAGCCCGACGAAGCCGGGCGCATCCATGGCGTCCTCGATATTGCGCTCAAGCCTGGCTGGAAAACCTACTGGCGCGATCCGGGCGACGCGGGCGTGCCGCCGCAAATCGATGTCTCGGCCAGCACCAACATTGCTAACGCGATTTTTTCGTTTCCGCCGCCCCAGCGCCACGACGACGGCTACGGCAAATGGGCCGGCTATGACCATCCGGTTTCGCTGCCGGTGACGTTCACGTTGTCGGCGCCGAACGAGCCGGCCGTCATCGATGCCGATATCTTTCTCGGCATTTGCGAGACGATCTGCATCCCGGTGCAGACGAGGCTGACCGTCGATCCGGGCTCCGATCCGGACAATGTCGAAGACGCCGCTTTGGTGAAGGCGGCCCTCGCAACCCTGCCTGCCCCCGCAAGGCCCGATTTCGGCATCAATATGCTACCAGGCGACCACGAGACACTGATTGTCGAGGCGAGCTTTCCGGGCAATCCGAAGGCGGCGGATTTCTTCGTCGCGGGTGAGCGGGATTACATGTTCGGCGTGCCGGCTCGCAGCGAAAAGGACGGCAAGCTGGTGTTTACCGTGCCGATCCTCGACAGGCCGACGACGACGCCGACGGATGGCGGACTTTACTACACGCTGACAACTGCGGTCGGCGCGGTCGAGGGACAGCTGCCTTTCCCTTGATCCCGAGCAAAGGATGTTCAGGTCGAACATCCTTTTGCTCCAGGCTCCCCCAAACGGTTGCGGGAAAAGTCTGAGTTCGTTATCGCAAGGATACTCCCTTTATTTGTCAAATGAGGACCATCATGATGATATCCGTTGGCGACAAGCTGCCCCAAGCGACCTTCAAGACGATGACTGCCGACGGGGCAAAACCGATCACGACGGCCGAGATTTTCTCGGGAAAGAAGGTTGTGCTGTTTGCCGTTCCCGGCGCTTTCACGCCGACCTGCAGCAACAACCATCTGCCCGGCTATCTGGATAATTTCGATGCCATCCTGGCGCGTGGCGTCGACACCATCGCCGTAGTCGCCGTCAACGATGTTCACGTCATGGGCGCTTGGGCCCGCTTCAGCGGCGGGGAAGGCAAGATCCTTTACCTTGCCGACGGCAATGGCGACTTCGCCAAGTCGATCGGCCTCGACGCCGACCTCTCCGGCGGTGGCATGGGACTGCGTTCGAAGCGGTTCTCGATGATCGTCGACGACGGCAAGGTCATCGCGCTCAATGTCGAGACAAAGCCTGGCGTTGATGAATCCGGTGCGGCTCACATTCTCGGACAGCTTTCCGTTTTGGCGACAGCATAGGCCGGGAATTGCCGCAGCCGCCTTTTAGAACGTCGCGCGTCCAAAGGACGCTTCAAGACTTTCGAATCGGCCGCATGAAACTTTGCGAAAGCCCATTCCGGTTTTCGGGATCGTGCGCTGGCTCTTCGGGACTGCCTGCTTTTGGGGGACCTCAATGATGTTTGACATCTTCTGGCGCGCTGTGGCGATCGGCATCGGCGCCACGGCGCTCATGGACTTCTGGGCGATTTTCCTGAACACGGTGTTTGCTCAGCCGCGGCCGAACTGGGGGCTGGTCGGTCGCTGGGTCTGGCATCTGAGGGACGGCAAGGTTTTCCACGACGACATCGGCGAGGCAGCACCCTACGCGCATGAATCGGCGTTGGGCTGGGCATTCCATTATTTTGTCGGCATCGTCTACGGCATCATCCTTGCCGTTTTGGCGGGCGCAGCGTGGCTGGCGGCGCCGACCTTCCTGCCGGCCTTCATCCTCGGCATCGTCACCGTGGGCGCCGGCTGGTTCCTGCTGGCACCCGGCATGGGCGCCGGCTGGGCCGCATCAAAGCGCCCCAACCCCATGCAGATCCGCGCCCTCAACCTGGTGTCGCATACGGTGTTCGCGCTCGGGCTTTTCGGCACGGCGCTGCTGATCCGCTGAATACGGGGGACCAGACTGGTTTAGTAGCTCTGGGTCGAGCGCCCCATTTTCTTGGCTGCCGGCTGCTTGGCTTGGGTGCTTTCCTTGGCCGAAAGGAGCGCGGGCCTGGCCGACTTGTTCTTGAACGGCGCCATGCCGAGCCGCGCCAACTCGTCGGCACGCTCGTTCTCCGGATGGCCGGCATGGCCCTTGACCCAGTGCCAGACGACCTGATGACGGCTGCGCGCCTCGTCGAGTGCCTGCCACAGTTCGGCATTCTTCACCGGTTGCCTGGCGGCCGTCTTCCAGCCGTTGCGCTTCCAGCCATCGATCCAGCTGAAAATGCCGTCCTTGACATAGTTGCTGTCGGTATAAAGATCGACGGCGCAGGGTTCTTTTAGCGCATTGAGCGCCGAGATGGCGGCCAAAAGTTCCATGCGGTTGTTGGTGGTAGCAGCCTCGCCGCCCGACAGTTCTTTCGTGACGCCGTTGAAGCGCAGGACCGCCCCCCAGCCGCCCGGCCCCGGATTGCCCGAACAGGCACCATCGGTGAAGATTTCAACGCGCTTGGTCATGTCAGTCCGTATTCGGAAGGGGATTTGATCGCCCGGTGGAAGCGCATCCTGCGGATGTACTCGGTCGGGTCGCGTTTTATGACCAGCCCGCCGTTGGCAACAGTCAGCCAGTCGTAAAGTCGGGTCAGCATGAAGCGCAGCGCCGAGCCGCGCGCCAGCATCGGCAGCGCGGCTTTCTCGTCGCCGCTCAAGGGTCGCACGCTCTGGTAGCCGGCAAGCAGCGCCGTGCCCTTGGTCAGGTTGAAAGAAAAATCTTTCTCGAAGCACCAGGCGTTGAGGCAGGTGGCGACATCATAGGCGTAGAGATCATTGCAGGCGAAATAGAAGTCGATCAGCCCGGACAGTTTTTCGCCGAGGAAGAAGACATTGTCCGGGAAAAGATCGGCATGGATGATGCCTTTCGGCAGGCCTTTGGGCCAGTTCCGCTCGAAATCGGCGAAGTCGGCGTCGACTTCCGCCGCCAATCCCGGCTCGACCTCGTCGGCGCGCGCGTGGGACGCGTTCCACAGCTTACGCCAGCCATCGATGGCAAGGGCGTTCGGGCGGGTCATGGGAAAGTCCTGACCCGCGAGATGGAGTTGCGCCAGCGCCTTGCCGACCTCACCGCAATGCGCTGCCGTCGGTCGCCGCAGCGACAGGCCTTCGAGGAAGGTGATGATGACCGCCGGCCGGCCGGCAAGCGCGCCGATGACGGTGCCGTCGTGCGCGGTGACCGGAAGCGGGCACGAAATGCCTTTTCTCGCGAGATGGCCCATGAGGCCGAGGAAGAACGGCAGGTCGGCCTTGTCGACGCGCTTTTCGTAGAGCGTCAGGATGTAGGAGCCGCTGGTGGTGTGCAGCAGGAAATTCGAATTCTCGGTGCCTTCTGCGATGCCCTTGTAGGACAGGAGATCGCCGACCGGGTAGGGCTTCAGGAACGCGCCGAGCTCACTTTCATTGACGTCGGTGTAGACCGCCATGGACCTTACGCGGCCCCATTGACGAAGGCCATGTCGGCCGCCGTCAGTTCGACATCGCGCAGGACCCGCATCACCGGAAAATCCTCCGTTTCAGTGGCCGTCACCGCCAGCTCGATCGTCACATTGAAGCGCTGCCGGAAGGCATCGATGATCTCGTCGACGATGATTTCCGGCGCCGAAGCGCCTGCCGACAGGCCGAGCGTCGAGATGCCGGCAATGTCAGTCCACGGAATTTCGGAGGCGCGCTGCACGAGGAGTGACATCGAGGCGCCGGCGCGTTCGGCCACTTCGACAAGACGCCGCGAATTGGAGGAGTTGGGGGCGCCGACGATCAGGAAGAGATCGGCACCAGCGGCGGTCTCCTTGACCGCCTCCTGACGGTTGGTGGTGGCATAGCAGATCGATTCCGCGGCCGCCGCATGTAAATCGGGAAAACGATCCTTAAGCACGCGGATGATGCCGGCGGTATCCTCGACCGAGAGCGTCGTCTGGGTGACGAAACCGAGTGCCTGCGGGTCGGCGGGCACCAATTTCGCGGCGTCAGCTTCGGTCTCGATCAAGGTGACGGCGCCGTCCGGCAATTGCCCCATCGTGCCGATCACTTCGGGATGGCCGGCATGGCCGATCAGAAGCACGTGGCGGCCAAGCCGCTGATGGCGCATCGCCTGCTTGTGGACCTTCGACACCAGCGGGCAGGTGGCGTCGAGATAGAAGAGGCTACGCGCCTGGGCGTCCGCCGGCACCGACTTCGGCACGCCATGCGCCGAAAAGACGACCGGGCTCTGGCGATGCTCCGCCGGTATCTCGGAGAGTTCCTCGATAAACACCGCACCCAGGCTTTGCAGCCCCTCGACGACGTAGCGATTGTGCACGATCTCGTGGCGGACATAGACCGGCGCGCCGTATTTCTTCAGCGCCAGAACGACGATCTGGATGGCGCGGTCGACGCCGGCGCAGAAGCCTCTGGGCTGGCAGAGCCTTATCGTCAGCGGTGGCTTTGTGGTCGTGTGAAGCATGATTCCCGGCCGGTTGGTCGTATCGTGAACCCAGGTGAACTCAAGGCGCGAAATGAGGTGCGCACCCCTGCCCTGTCAAGGGCGCCAGCGGCGATCATTTCTCTTTCGCCGGGCGGCGAAGCCTGAAGATGAGGACGCCGGCAAGGGCAGCGGCAAGGCCATACCAGGTTACGGCGTATTGCAAATGGCTGTTCGGCAGGTTGATGACGGTAACACCGCCTATCGGCAGCCCACCCGGGTTCGGGGTGGCGTCCGCGTCGATGAAGAATGGCACCAGCCCCGCGCCGGCCGGCAGACCCGCGCTCGCCGCCATGGCATCGCGATCCTTCCAGTAGAAGATGTTCTTCTGCGGATCATTGTCGGGAAGCATCATCGAGGGCTTCGCCGGCAGCGGGTTGCGGGCGAGCCCCGTCACCGTCACTTGGCCCTCTACCTGGCTTTGCGGGCGCTTGGCCGCATCCTTGAGATCGTAGGGCACGAAGCCGCGATTGATCAGGACGAAACGGCCGTCCTCCAGATGCAAGGGTGTGAAGACATCGAAACCGGACTGGCCTTCCCAGGTCGCGAAGAAATGCCGCTCGCCTTGATGCAGGAAAGTGCCTGATGTCGTCACCGGCGTGTAGTCGACGTCTCCGGTGGCGGCAAACCGCTTTTCGATCTCGGCCAACGGCACGGGCGCCGAGTGCGTGCGCTGTTCTATGGTCTGGAGAAGACCCTCTTTCCAGTACAGGCGCTGGACCTGCCAGGTGCCGAGCGCCAGCAAGATGAAGAACAGCACGAGGCCGAAGCCAAGCAGCAATGCCGTCTTCGGCCGCGAACCGCCTGCGACCGAACCGGATGTCGTGCTCATTCGCCGAGGTCCAGCCTGCCCTCGGCCGCCTTGTTGCGGTACTGCAGCGTCAAAAGCACGCCTTTGATCAGCCTAAGCGCCCCAAGGCATAGCACCAGCGTCAGCGGTATCCACAGCATGAGATGCAGCCAAAGCGGCGGACTAAGCGTCACCTCCATCCACAGCGCCAGCCCGACGACGATGAAGCCGATGATCAGGATGACGAACACCGCCGGACCGTCGCCGGCATCGGCGTAGGAATAGTCGAGGCAGCAATTGGCGCAGCGCTTGCCGACGGTGAGAAAACCGGAAAACAGCCGCCCCTCGCCGCAGCGCGGGCAGCGGCCGTGCAGGCCGGCCGAAATCGGATCGATTGGTGCCCAGATCGCCTTGTCGTCGCTCATTGCGATACCTTAGTGCCGTTCGCACCAAAAGATAAGGCGGCCACGTCGCCGCAGCCGCCTCGTCACATTCCCTTAAAAGATTTCAGTGACCTTCGATCACCGCGCCGCTCGATGCCCAGACATAGATGGACGCGAACAGGAACAGCCAGACCACGTCGACGAAGTGCCAGTACCAGGCGGCCGCCTCGAAGCCAAAATGCTGCTTTGGCGTGAAATCGCCCTTCATCGCGCGGACCAGGCAGACCAGCAGGAAGATGGTGCCGATGATGACATGGAAGCCGTGGAAGCCGGTCGCCATGAAGAAGGTGGCGCCGTAGATCGAATCCCTGAAGCCGAACGGCGCGTGCATGTATTCGTAAGCCTGCACCATGGTGAACAGCATGCCGAGACCGACGGTCAGCACCAGGCCGTTGATCAGCCCCTTGCGGTCGCCATGAATAAGCGCGTGGTGCGCCCAGGTCACCGTGGTGCCAGACAAAAGCAGGATGACGGTGTTGTAGAGCGGCAGGTGGAAGGGGTCGAGAACCTCGAGGCCCTTCGGCGGCCAGACACCGCCGGTGAAGGCGGCGCGGGCGTATTGCTGTGCCTCGCCGGGAAACAGGCTGGCGTCGAAGAAAGCCCAGAACCAGGCGACGAAGAACATCACCTCGGAAGCGATGAACATGATCATGCCGTAGCGCAGATGCAGCGACACGACACGCGTGTGGTGGCCTTCATGCGCTTCCTTGATGGTGTCCGACCACCAGGCGTACATGGTGTAGATGACGATCAAGAGGCCGATGAAGAACAGCCACGGATTGGCGATGTTGAAGCCGAAAATAGGAAAATCGCCGCCCTTGAGATACTGCATGTAGCAGACGCCGCCGATCGCGGTGACCAGCGCGCCGACCGAGCCTAGGAACGGCCACGGGCTCGGGTCGACGAGATGGTAGTCATGTTGTGGTTTTGCGTGCGCGTCTGCCATATCAACCCCCGAGGCTTCGTTCGGTGTGTGAAACTTTGTTGCTTGTGCCTTCGGCCGGCGCCGACGACGCCACCGGTTTGTTCTTCTCGTTCTTCTCGACCGGGAACATCGTGTAGGACAGGGTAATCGTCTTCAAGTCCTTCAGCTCCGGCGCATTGACGATGTCGGGATCTACATAGAACACGACCGGCATGTCCAGTGTCTCGCCAGGCTTCAGCGTCGTGTCGGTGAAGCAGAAACACTCGACCTTGTTGAAGTAGGATCCCGCAAGTTCCGGCTGCACGTTGAAGGTCGCGCGGGCGGTGGTGGCGCGGACGAACTTGTTGGTCGCGCTATAATGCGCCTGCGCCGTCTCGCCTATCTTGATGGTGACCGAGCGGGCGACTGGCTCAAACTGCCATGGCACGCCGGCCGTGTTGGCGTCGAAACGGATGGTGATGTCGCGGTCGAGCACGCGGTCGGCATATTGCTGCGTTGCGCGTTTCACGGTGCCGCCGTAACCGGTCGCCTGGCAGAACATCGCGTAGAGCGGCACCGCGGCATAGGCCATGCCGATCATGCCGCCAAAAAAGGCGATGCAGACGCCGGCGACGATGCGGTTGGTGTTCTTCGTTTGGGGATAGGTCACTGTTTGGCGGTTCATCTTGAGCCTCACATCGTTCCGGTGAGGTTGTGACCGAATTTCACGACGGTCGCGATATAGAAGATGACGACAAGCACCGCCAGCGCCAGGCCGATGGCTACCGAACGGTTGCGCCGCGCCTTCTGCTGGCGCTCGGTCAGCGTGACGAGTTCAAGCTTCTTGTCGGCCATGGTCATGCTCCGCCCGCCAGCGCGCGCCCGACAACGCAGTCGGCAAGATAGATGGCGAAGATGGCGAAGAGGTAGAGCAGCGAGTAACCGAACAATGCCTTGGCCGGCTTCATCACGTGGTCGTCGTCCGCCATCCGCAGCACCTTCCACGCATACCAGACGAAGCCGGCGCCAAGCAGCACCGCAAGGACGCCATAGGCGGGCGTGGTGAAACCGAGCATCCATGGCAGCACGCCAACCGGCGCAAGGATCAGCGCGTAGGCGAAGATCTGGCGTCGGGTCGAAGCCTGGCCGGCGACATTCGGCATCATCGGGATGCCGGCCCTGGCATAGTCCTCGGACTTGAAGAGAGCGAGCGCCCAGAAATGCGGCGGCGTCCACAGGAAGATGATCAGGAACAGGACGACGCTTTCCAGGCTGACCGTTCCGGTCACCGCGGCCCAGCCGATCACCGGCGGAATGGCGCCGGCAGCACCGCCGATGACAATGTTCTGCGGCGTCCAGCGCTTCAGCCACATCGTGTAGACGACGGCATAGAAGAAGATGGTGAAGGCCAGGAGCGTCGCCGACAGCCAGTTGACCAGCACGCCGAGCGTCATCACCGACAGCACCGACAGAACCAGGCCGAAACTCAGCGCCTCGCCGGGCCGGATGCGGCCGGCCGGCACCGGACGGCCGGCGGTCCTGGTCATCACCGCATCGATATCGGCGTCATACCACATGTTGAGCGCGCCGGAAGCGCCAGCCCCAATGGCAATAGCCAGGATCGCGATCACCGCCAGAAGCGGATTGATGGTCACAGGCGCCGCGACCAGGCCGACAAAGGCGGTGAACACCACCAGCGACATGACGCGCGGCTTCAACAGGGCGAAGAAATCGCCCGCCGTCGCTTCCGACATGCGAAAGCCCGGTTCGTCAGTCAATGTGTCGTCGACAAGGGCCATGCGTACTTAAAGTCCATCATTCCGTTGGCCAAAACCGCCGGGCGGACCGGCGGTTCCGTATTCGCCCAGGCAGCCGCCTATTTGATCTTCGGCAGCTGTTCCCACTGGTGGAAGGGCGGCGGCGAAGGCAGCTGCCATTCAAGCGTCGTCGCACCCTCGCCCCACGGGTTGGCGCCGGCCACCCGCTTCTTCTGGAAGGCCTCGAACACGCCATAGAGGAAGATGACCACGCCGACGGCCGAAATATACGAGCCGTAGGAGGACACCATGTTCCAGCCGGCAAACGCATCCGGATAGTCGATATAGCGGCGCGGCATGCCGGAGAGGCCGAGGAAATGCTGCGGGAAGAAGACGAGGTTGACGCCGACGAAGGTGACCCAGAAGTGGGTGTTGGCGATGACAGGCGAATACATGTAGCCGGTCATCTTCGGGAACCAGTAGTACCAGCCGGCGAAGATGGCAAAGACCGCGCCCAGCGACAGCACGTAGTGGAAATGCGCGACCACGTAGTAGGTGTCGTGCAGCGGGCGGTCGAGACCGGCATTGGCAAGCTGGACGCCGGTAACGCCGCCGACGGTGAACAGGAAGATGAAGCCGATCGCCCACAGCATCGGGGTCTTAAGCGAAATCGACCCGCCCCACATCGTGGCGATCCACGAGAATATCTTCACGCCCGTCGGCACCGCGATAACCATGGTGGCGAAGACGAAATAGCGCTGCGTGTCGAGCGACAGGCCGGTCGTGTACATGTGGTGCGCCCAGACGATGAAGCCGACCGCACCGATCGCGACCATGGCATAAGCCATGCCGAGATAGCCGAAGATGGGCTTCTTCGAGAACGTCGAGACGATGTGGCTGACGATGCCGAAGCCCGGCAGGATCAGGATGTAGACTTCCGGGTGCCCGAAGAACCAGAACAGGTGCTGGAACAGGATCGGGTCGCCGCCGCCGTCCGGCGCGAAGAAAGTGGTGCCGAAGTTGCGATCGGTCAAAAGCATGGTGATGCCGCCGGCCAGAACCGGAAGCGACAACAGCAGCAGGAAAGCGGTGATCAGCACCGACCAGGCGAACAGCGGCATCTTGTGCAATGTCATGCCAGGCGCGCGCATGTTGAAGATGGTGGTGATGAAATTGATGGCGCCGAGAATCGACGATGCGCCGGCGATGTGCAGCGACAGGATCGCAAGGTCCATCGCCGGTCCGGGCTGGCCCGATGTCGATAGCGGCGGATAGATCGTCCAGCCACCGCCGACGCCGTAAGCGCCAGGCGCGCTCGGCACGAAGGCCGAGATGATCAGCAGGATGAAAGCCGGCGGCAGCAACCAGAACGAGACGTTGTTCATGCGCGGGAAGGCCATATCGGGCGCGCCGATCATGATCGGCACCATCCAGTTGGCGAAGCCACCGATCAAAGCCGGCATGACCATGAAGAAGATCATGATCAGCGCATGCGCGGTGGTGAAGGCGTTGTACATGCTCTTGCCACCGTCGAGCGCGGCGTCGGCGTTCAAGCCGTAGACCATCTGCGCCAGGCCGGTGAAAATCTGGATCCCCGGCTCCTGCAGCTCCATGCGCATCACGACAGAAAGGGCACCGCCGACGCAGCCCGCCATGATCGCGAAGATCAGATAGAGCGTGCCGATATCCTTGTGGTTGGTCGAATACACCCACCGGACCCAGCCATGATACGGCTTGTGGTCGTGATCGTCGTGAGCTGCAGCGTCTGCCATGTTCGGCTCCGTTCCCTGATCTTTTCTGGTCGCGGCATCAGTTGCCGGCGGCCGCTACCTTATCTTTGCTGTCGACCTCGGCCATCAGCGCCTTGTTGGCGCCAGGAAGGTCGGAGCTGGCTGCCGCCAGCCAGGTCTTGTACTGGGCGTCGGAGACGACGCGGATCGCGATCGGCATGAAGGCGTGGTCCTTGCCGCAGAGCTCCGAGCACTGGCCGTAATAGAGGCCTTCCTTTTCCGCCTTGAACCAGACCTCGTTGATGCGGCCCGGAACCGCGTCGGTCTTGATGCCGAAGGACGGCATGGCGAAGGCGTGGATCACGTCTGCCGCTGTCACCAGCACGCGGGTCATGGTGTTGACCGGCACCACCATCTCGTTGTCGACGGCGAGCAGGCGCGGATAAACGCCGCGATCTTCCTTACCGGCCGCAGCGCGGTCAGAATCCGCCAGGATCGCCGAATTGAAGGAAAGCGTGTTGTCGGTCTGATATTCGTAATCCCAGTTCCACTGGTTGCCGGTCGCCTTGATGGTCAGCTTGGCTTCTTCCGGCGGCGTGTATTGCGCGGTCAGAAGCTGGAACGACGGGATGGCGAGGCAGAGCAGGACGACGACCGGCCCAACCGTCCAGATCACCTCGATCAGCGTGTTGTGGCTGGTGCGCGAGGGGGTCGGGTTGACGCTGGCGCGGAATTTCAAGATGCAATAGGCGATAAGAGCGAGCACGAAGAGGGTGATCGGCACGATGAACCACAGCGTGTAGTGCTCGAACCAGGCGATCTGCCGCATCATCTCGGTGGCGGCGGGCTGGAAGGTCACTTCCCACGGCGCAGGCTGGGCGGCATGGGCCGATGCACCGGTGAACAGTGTGGCAGCCCAAGCGCTTGCTAGGAGTTTGGCGCCTGCTAGGAATTTTCTCATTGCCGTCATTATCTCCCAGTTCCTCGCGATCGGACCGCAAGAATATCGAACAACGCCGGGACGGGAATCCCGGACAGTCCCGAGGCTGGTTCAAACCATACTCTATTTGCCTCTGCAAGAAAGGAGCGGAGGAAACCGTGCGGCATTTTTGCGCGCAAGCGCGGCGGCACATTTTGGCGGCGGCCGCGGCGGTGGAAGCCCGAGCGGCGGAGTGTCCTGGCAAAATGCGCCGGCCGGTCGCAATTCGGGCGAATTTGGCACGGAAAAGCGCACAATTGCTTTGTCGAAGCAGGCCGGCAGTGGTCTCATCCTTTACTTGCCCTTGGCGCGGCTTAAAGTGCCGTGATTCGCAATGGAGCCGTCATGAACTCTTGGCTTTGGGGACTTGGGCTTTCGAGACTTAGGATTTCGAGGACCTTGGCGAAGGTCATCTTTCTCGTTGGCTTGTCTGGCCTGTCCGTTGTCAGCCAGGTCAATGCCGCGCAGCCAAGCGGCAAGGTGCGGTCGACGCATGGCGCGTGGTCGATTATCTGCGACACGCCGGCCGGCGCCACATCAGAACAATGCGTGATGATGCAGAACGTCGTCGCTGAGGACCGTCCCGAGATGGGGCTTTCGGTCGTTGTGCTGCGCACCGCCGACAACAAGGCCGAAATCCTGCGCGTGCTGGCGCCGCTCGGTGTTCTATTGCCCAACGGGCTTGGCCTCAATGTCGACGGCAAGGACATCGGCCGGGCCTATTTCGTGCGCTGCTTCCAGGACGGCTGCTATGCCGAGGTCATTCTCGAAAAGCCGCTGCTCGACACGCTGAAGACCGGAACGTCGGCCACCTTCATCGTCTTCCAGACGCCGGAGGAAGGCATCGGCATTCCCGTAGAGCTCAAGGGTTTTGCCGACGGTTTCGCCGCCCTGCCTTGAACCGGTCAGACGCCCAAATCCTTACCAATGAAAGAGATTGTGACCGGCCTTTAGCTACAGCGCCGCGCGTCCAGGGACGCACAAAGGACGCTGTAGCGCTTTGATTTTGCGCATGATCCTTTCCGAAAATCGACTCCGATTTTCGGGGTCATGCGCAGACAATGGTCATTGCCGATTGTCTGGACGCGCCTTCGCGCCTACATCGTGAGGACAATCTCTTTCCACGGACGGACCTGCCATGAACAGCCTGATCGGCCAATTCGACATTTCCGACGATCGCATCAAGCAGATCGTCGCCGAGACCATCAACGGCGCCGACGACGGCGAATTGTTCCTCGAATACAGCGAGAGCGAAGCGCTGATGTTCGACAATGGCCGGCTGAAGACCGCCAATTTCAACACCGACCAGGGTTTTGGGCTACGCGCCGTCGCCGGCGAAGCCAGTGGCTACGCGCATTCCAGCGATCTTTCCGAAGCATCGCTGCTGCGCGCGGCCGACGCGGTCTCAACGGTCAAGGGCGGCTATTCCGGCACGCTTGCCGCGGCGCCTGCCCGCACCAACCGTCATCTCTACGGCGACGAGAACCCGATCCCCTCGCCCTCCTTCGAGGCCAAGGCCAAGCTCCTTCAGGAAATCGATGCGTGGCTGCGAGCCGAGGATCCGCGCGTGCGACAGGTGACGGCTTCGCTCGCCGCCTCCTGGCAACATGTCGAGATCGTGCGCGCCGACGGCCAGGTGGTGCGCGACATCCGCCCGCTGGTCAGGGTCAACGTGTCGGTGGTGGTCGGCAATGGCGACCGCCAGGAGAGCGGCTCCTACGGCATGGGCGGGCGCAAGGCGTTTGGCGAATTCCTGGTCGAGGAGAGCTGGAAGCACGCGGCCAAGGAGGCGCTGCGGCAAGCGCTGGTCAATCTCGAGGCCATTCCGGCGCCCGCCGGCACCTTTGACATCGTCCTGTCCAGCGGCTGGCCGGGCGTGATGCTGCACGAGGCCGTTGGCCACGGACTGGAAGGCGACTTCAACCGCAAGAAGACATCGGCCTTCGCCGGCCTGATGGGCCAACAGGTGGCCGCGAAAGGTGTCACCGTCGTCGACGACGGCACTATGGCCGAGCGGCGCGGCTCTCTGACCGTCGATGACGAAGGAACACCTTCGGCCCGCAACGTGCTGATCGAAGACGGCAAGCTTGTCGGCTATATGCAGGACCGCCAGAACGCCCGGCTGATGGGCATGAACGCCACCGGCAACGGACGGCGCGAAGGCTACGCGCATCAGCCGATGCCGCGCATGACCAACACCTACATGACCTCAGGCGACATGGAGCCGGACGAAATCATCGCCACGGTCAAGAACGGCATCTATGCCGTCTCCTTCGGCGGCGGCCAGGTCGACATCACCTCGGGCAAGTTCGTGTTCGGATGCACCGAGGCCTACATGATCGAGAACGGCAAGGTGACGCAGCCGATCAAGGGCGCCATGCTAATCGGCAATGGGCCTGACGCCATGCACCGCGTTTCGATGATCGGCAACGACATGAAGCTCGACACCGGCATCGGCATGTGCGGCAAGGCCGGCCAGGGCGTGCCGGTAGGCGTCGGCCAGCCACATCTCAGGATGAACCAGATGACGGTGGGTGGCACCAGGGTTTGAGCGGCCAGCCTGTCGAGGTAGGCCTGTTCGAAACTCCCGTTATAGCCATGAAGCCGGTGTTTTCGGCAGGCGATGATCGGGATCGATGACACCGAGGCGCGGGGCGTCGTCCTCGTTCCAGCGCCAGAGCGCGACGCATGTGCCGCCGGGCGACATGAAGGATGGGTAGATCACGCCATGCAGCCCATCGGCAAGCAAGCGATCTCTTAGCCTGTGTGTCTCTGGCACAAGGCCTCGATCCAGTATGTCGCGCCACTCACACCGATGAATGTCCGTAGTTGCCTCGAGTTCGGTCAGCGTATCGGCGTCGGTCAGGTCGGCTAGCCGCGCGCCTGAAAGTTCGAGTTGGGCGATCAACGCCGGATGCTGGACGAAGCCCTGATTGTATTCGGCCCAGGCGGTGGACAGTTCCCGTGCCGCGTAGATCGTCGGGGCGCCGAGAGGATTCCAGCGGCCGCCAAAGCGGGCAGCACCTTCGCCGGAAAGCGGCAGATGCGCCCAACGCGGCACGAAGGCACGCCACAGGCTCAGCCTGGTTTCAGGCATAGATGCCGGAGCGGACTGCCTCCAGATAGGCAAGCACCTTGTCCGTCTTGCCTTCCCGAACCAGATCGTAGGCGGTCTTTCCCGCCCAGCCGGGGATCGGCTGATGCTTGAACCAGATCGCCGCACGCTGCTCATTGCCGGCCATTTCGCCCGCCATCGCCAGAATGCGAACGACGGGACTAAGTGCAGCGTCGACCTTGCGCGCGCCGGCCTTGGCGGCAAGCGTGTTGCGCGCGACACCGATCAGGCCGGCCAGTTCCGTCAGGTTGACGCCGAGCAGTTCGGCGACCCGCCTTGCCGAGAGAAATGGCGTGCGCTCCTCGCCGAAGCGCGACGCTGGAACGTCGAGGGCTACAGCCATGGCGATTTCCTACCACACTTTGACAACATCTCATCAAAATATGCTCAATCGACGCGCAATTCAAGCTCAACAGATGCCAACCTGCATTCCTGCCAGCTTATCGCCTTCGCCTCGGCTTCTCCAATAGCGCGACGGCCTCGACATGCGGCGACCACAGGAACTGGTCGATCGGCGTCACGCTTTTCAGCGCATAACCGCCGTCGATGAGGATGCGCAGGTCGCGCGCCAGCGTCACCGGATTGCAGGACACCGCGGCGACCAGCGGCACATCGGAACGGGCGATCTGCTTCGACTGGTCCTCGGCGCCGGCGCGGGGCGGATCGAAGACGACGCCGTCGAAGGCATTCAGCTCCTTGAAAGTGAGCGGCCGCCGGAACAGGTCGCGGCGTTCGCTGGTGACCCGCTTCAGACCGCTGGCGAAACGGAACGCCCGGTCGAGTGCCGAAAGCGCTGCCGCATCGCCCTCCACCGCATGGACTTCCGACTTCGCGGCGAGGCGCAGCGCAAAGCTGCCGCAGCCGGCGAAGAGATCGGCGACCTTTTTGGCGCGCGCGAGGTGCCGGCCGACAATATCCGCCATCGCCTGCTCGGCGGCCTCGGTGGCCTGCAGGAAGGCGCCCGGCGGCACCGCGACAGCGATGCTGCCGAACGTGACAACCGGCTTTTTGGGCTCGATGATGATCTCGCCATCGATCGAGAGCCTGGCCAGCCCCTGAGCGATGACGAAGTTGGAGGCGACGCGGCGTTGGTTCTCACCAAGCTTGCCGGACTCGTGAACCGCGACATCGAGGCCGGAACCGGTCACCGTGACCGTCATGCGGAACGATTTCGTCGTTGCGCAAATCAATTCGGCGAGTGCTTTCAGACGGTCGAGCTTTGCGACGATCTCGGGCAGCGAGATCGGGCATTCCTCGATGGAAATGATTTCCGACGACAGCGCACGAACGAAGCCGAGCTGCATGCCGGCCTCACTCCGTCGGGCGGTGAACACGACGCGCCGACGCGTCTGCGGCGCGCACGGCAGTAGCGCGTCAACGTCGCAAACAATGTCCTTGCTGTTCAGCGCATGCGCAACCTTGTCGTGCTTCCACCGATGATAGGCTTCGGCCTCGAGATGCTGGATGGCGCAGCCGCCGCATTCGGTGAAATGCCGGCAGGCGGGATCGATACGAAGCGGCGAAGCCTCCAGCACCGCCATCGGCGTGGCGCGATCTTTTTCGCGCGCGGCGGTGACGATTTCACCGGGCAGCGTGAACGGAATGAAAAGCTCGCCGGTTTCGGTCTCGGCGACGCCGTCGCCCTGGGATCCCAGTCTTGTGATCGTGTAGCGCGCGTTCATCGGCCGCCGATCCCGCCGTTCTTCACGCCGGCGTCCTTGATCCCGGCGAGCAGGAATTCGCGATTGCCGTCGCCGCCTTCGATCGGCGACAGATGCAGTCCCAGCGCGCGCCAGCCGGGGACGCCGTCGAGCCAGTCCTGCAGCAGGCCGGCAACCCGCGCGGCATCGTATGGGTCTTTCAGCAAGCCGCCCTTGCCGATCGCCTCGCGGCCTGCCTCGAATTGCGGCTTGACCAGAAATATTGCCCTGGCGCCGCTCCTGGCAATGGCGAGCGCCGGCGGCAGCGCCAGTTTCAACGAGATGAAGCTGACATCGGAGACGATGAAATCCGGAATGCGATCGGCAAGATCGGCGACTGAGAGATCGCGGGCGTTCATTCCCTCGATCACCGTCACGCGCGGGTCACCAGCGATATCCGGATGGATCTGGCCATGCCCGACATCGATCGACGTGACATGCGCCGCGCCGCGTTCGAGCAGCACTTGAGTAAAACCGCCGGTCGAGGCGCCGACGTCGAGCGCTTCGCTGCCGGCGGGATCGAGACCGAAATGGTCGAGCCCGGCGATCAGCTTCAGCGCCGCGCGCGAAACATAGCCTTGCGCCGGATCATCGACGGCGATGAGGCAATCAGCCAAGACGGTCTGGCCGGGCTTGCGGGCAATGACGCCGTCGACCGTCACCGTACCGCGCTCGATCGCGTCGCGGGCGCGAGAGCGGCTGGGGAACAGGCCGTGAGCGACGAGCAGTTCGTCGAGCCGCTGGCGTGTGCTGGCTGGCAAAGGGAAGTTCATGGGCCTTCATGGCGAAAGCCGACGATGATGGCAAGGATATTGGGCGGGACAACGAACATCTTCGGAAAGCAGCGAACGTATCAAGCTGCCACAGCTTGTTGAATATCGCACCGCGTCCGGCACAATGTCAGGGACGATATGCGTTTTGCTGCCGAACGCGAAGGAGGGCGAATGCTGACCGGAACCTGCCATTGTGGCGCGGCCCACTGGACGTTGGAGGGCGATCCCGGCTCGATCACAGCCTGCAATTGCACGGCTTGCCGCCGCTATGGCGCGCTGTGGGCTTACGATTATGTTGACGAACGCATCCGCCTTGCGGGACCGACAAGGTCTTATACGCGCGCCGGAAAGGATGCCCCGTCGCTCGAGATTCTGTTCTGTCCGACATGCGCCTGTGTTCTGGCCTGGCGTGGTTTGCGCTCTAGCGCCACCGGTCGCACTCGAATCGCCGTCAATGTGAGGCTTGCGCCGCCTGAAGCAGTCGCCGACCTGCCAATCGACCATTTCGATGGTCTCTACAAATTCGAGGATCTGCCGAGCGATGGTCGATGTGTGCGCGATATGTGGTTCTAGCTTCTAGAAGATTGGCCGCGAAACCCGACGTTCGACCGACGGTGCCAAGAGACACGATAAGCAAACGCCAAATCGCAGCGTAAGCAGTCGGTTACGGCCGCCCGCCGGCAAACTGGGTCAAGCTGTTGAGATTTTGATTCAGGCGCTTTGCGCGCTGGCGGTGTGTCCCAGCGCCACGAAGACGGTGCGCACGATGCCGGCGGCGTCCAGTCCGGCGTCGGCATACATCTTTTCGGGCTTGGCGTGATCTGTGAATGCGTCCGGCAACACAAGCGGGCGTACCTTCAGGCCGTTTTCCAGCAGTCCTTCATGGGCCAGGAATTGCAGCACATGGCTGGCGAAGCCGCCGACCGCGCCCTCTTCCACCGTTACCAGCACCTCGTGAGAGCGGGCCAGCCGCCGGATCAGATCCTCGTCGAGCGGCTTGGCGAAACGAGCATCGGCGACCGTGGTGGAAAGCCCTGCCGCGCCGAGCTCCTCGGCCGCAGCCAGGCAATCCTGCAGCCGCGTACCGAAGGAAAGCAGCGCAACCTTGGTGCCCTCCCTGACGATACGGCCCTTGCCGATTTCGAGAACCGAGCCACGCTCCGGCATGTCGACGCCGACGCCGTTGCCGCGCGGGTAGCGGAAGGCAATGGGCCCGTCATCATAGCTTGCTGCCGTGCGCACCATGTGGCGCAGTTCCGCCTCGTCCGCTGCGGCCATGACGACGAAACCGGGCAGCGTCGCCAGAAAGGTCGTGTCGAAGGCGCCGCAATGGGTCGCGCCGTCGGCACCGACGAAGCCCGCGCGATCGATCGGAAAGCGCACAGGCAGTTTCTGGATCGCCACGTCGTGGACGACCTGGTCGTAGGCGCGCTGCAGGAAGGTCGAATAGATCGCCGCGAAAGGCTTGAAGCCTTCCGTGGCAAGTCCGGCGGCAAAGGTCACCGCATGTTGCTCGGCGATGCCGACGTCGAAGGTCCTCGCCGGAAACGCCTCGCCGAACAGGTCGAGGCCGGTGCCGCTCGGCATGGCAGCGGTGATGGCGACGATGCGGTCGTCCTCTCGGGCCTCCTGGATCAGGCTTTCGGCAAAGACCTTCGTGTAGCTCGGCGCGTTGGCCGGCGCCTTGGCCTGCGCGCCGGTGATGACGTCGAACTTGTTGACGCCGTGATATTTGTCGGCCGCCGCCTCGGCCGGTCCATAGCCCTTGCCCTTCTGGGTCACGACGTGGATCAGCACCGGGCCGTCGGCATTGTCGCGGACGTTCTTCAGAACCGGGATCAGGTGCTCGAGGTTGTGACCGTCGATCGGGCCGATGTGATAGAAACCCATTTCCTCGAACAGCGTACCGCCGGTGACGTAGCCGCGTGCATGCTCGACCGCCCGCTTGATGGCGCGATCGGCGCGCTCGCCCAGATAGGAAGTCAGCTTCTTGCCGAAATCGCGCAAGCCCAGATAGGCTTTGCCGGATGCAAGGCGGGCCAGATAGGCGCTCATCGCGCCGGTCGGCGGAGCAATCGACATGTCGTTGTCGTTGAGGATGACGATCAGACGGGCATCGAGCGCGCCGGCATTGTTCATCGCCTCGTAGGCCATGCCGGCCGACATGGCGCCGTCGCCGATGACGGCGATGACGTTGTTGCGGCCATCGACGAGATCGCGTGCCATTGCCATGCCGAGGCCGGCGGAAATGGAGGTCGAGGAATGTGCGGCGCCGAACGGATCGTATTCGCTCTCGGCGCGCTGGGTGAAACCGGACAGGCCGCCCTCTTGCCGCAGCGTGCGGATACGGTCGCGGCGGCCGGTCAGTATCTTGTGCGGATAGGCCTGGTGACCGACATCCCAGATCAGCCGGTCGTCGGGCGTGTTGAATACATAATGCAATGCGACCGTCAGTTCGACCACGCCAAGGCCAGCACCGAGATGTCCGCCGGTGTGGGACACAGCGTCGATCAACTCGGTGCGAAGCTCCGATGCCAACTGCGGCAGATCACCTTCGTCGAGCGTCCTGAGGTCGGCCGGGATGCGGACCTTGTCGAGAAGCGGCGTATGGAGCTTTGCGTTCACTGGTGGTAGGGCCTGCTTTTTATTCATCTGCGAAATAGGCTGCTGGCCGGCGAATGTAAATGCGTGTGAGTGACGCGGCGTAGATTCAAAGTGTTAGGGTTTCCTTTGCGTGTCCAAAAGGGCGCGCGGCGCTCTAATTGTCCGGCAGCGGAATGAACTCTTCTTCATCCCCAGGAACGATATCGAAGCGGCCTGTCTTCCACTCTTCTTTCGCCTGCTCGATGCGTTCCTTCGAAGATGACACGAAATTCCACCAGATGTAGCGCTTGGAGCCGAGCGAGGCACCGCCGAACAGCATAAAATGCGCTCCACCCTCCGAGGACACGACGATTTCGTCGCCGGGCCGGAATACCAGCAGCCGCTCCGCTGGAAAGCGGTCGCCGGTGATCGAAACCTCGCCTTCCAACGTATAGATGGCGCGCTCCTCGGCATCGGCAGGGATTTTCACGCTGGCCCCGGGCGCCAGGCTGAGGTCAGCATAGAGCGTGTCCGAAGCGGTCGCGACCGGAGACCGCAGCCCGGAAAAGGCACCGATGACGACACGCCCGCTGACGCCTTCGGCGTCGATCTCGGGAAGACGCATGGCCGCCGTATTCTCGAAGATTGGATCGACCTCTTCCTTATCGTCGGGCAGCGCCAGCCATGTCTGCAGGCCGGACACCGACATCGGTGCGCCGCGCAGTTCCTGTGGCGTG
Organism: Mesorhizobium mediterraneum; assembly: GCF_002284565.1. GTDB lineage: Bacteria > Pseudomonadota > Alphaproteobacteria > Rhizobiales > Rhizobiaceae > Mesorhizobium > Mesorhizobium mediterraneum. Next base: position 129,898 of record NZ_NPKI01000025.1, read on the forward strand.
CGCTCGGAATGGACGATGCCGCGGCCGGCGGTCATCAAATTCACGTCGCCGGGCTGGATTACCATTTCGGTGCCAAGCGAATCGCGGTGTCGGATATTGCCGTCGAATAGGTAAGTGACCGTCGACAGGCCGATATGCGGATGCGGACGGACATCGAGCGCCTGACCGGCCCGCAAGATGGCCGGCCCCATGCGATCGAAGAAGATGAAAGGCCCGACCAGCCGGCGCTTCGCGGTCGGCAAAGCGCGGCGAACCTGGAAGCCGCCAATATCCTTGGCGTTCGGAATGACCATCAATTCGATCTGGTCGCTGGCGAAGGCATCGCCGGCCTGCGGGTCATTTCCAGGGAAGAAACTCATGCGGTCTCCTCAGGCGAAGCGGAGTGCAGATTTGGCTTTCGCCTTGGCCGCCACCTCTTCGCGATTGCGCGGACGCTGCGTCGTCTCAAGGCTGTCGAGCAATTCGCGCGCCGACGCCGCTATGGCCTCGACGGCGTGGTCGAACGCATGCTGGTTCTGTTTCGACGGCCGTGTCGTTCCGCTCAGCTTGCGGACAAACTGAAGTGCGGCGTCGCGGACCTCGTCATTGCTTGCCGGCGGATCGAAATTGAACAGGGTCTTGATGTTTCTGCACATCTTTCGCAATCTCCTCTCGTCCTGGAGCCATCTCAATCGGGATGAGTTTTGTCCTCAATCATCATCATGCCCAAAGCCGGCAAGGCGAACTCTTCTTTCGGGGCCGTGCCTTACTCCGCGTCCAGCGGCTCTGTCCCCACCGGCTTGCCGTCGCGCGAAAGCCTGATCTTCTCGACCTTGTCCTCGGCCGCCTTGAGCAGCCGATCGCAATGGACCTTCAGCGCCTCGCCGCGCTCATAGATGCGGATCGACTGGTCGAGCGGCACGTCGCCGCGCTCCAGATCATCGACGATTTTCTCCAGCGCGTCGAGCGCTTGCTCGAAGCTCATCGCCCTGACGTCTTCGTTGGTCTCACCAGCCATCGTCTATCCTTTCATCAGTCGCCCGACATGGGCGGCGACCGAAAATGCCAATCCCTGCAGATCGTAGCCGCCCTCAAGCAGGCTGACGAGCCGGTTGTCGCTGTAGCGACCGGCGCGCTGCATCAACTGGCCGGTCGCCCAGTCGAAGTCGTCCTCGGTCAGGTTGATCTCGGCCAGCGGGTCGCGGTGGTGCGCGTCGAAGCCGGCGGAAATTACGATGAGGTCGGGCGCGAAATTATCGAGCGCCGGCAAGATGCGCGACAGGAAAGCGTCGCGGAAAACCTCGCTGCCGGTTTGCGGCGCCAGCGGCGCGTTGACGATGTTGCCGGCGCCGGTTTCGCTCACGGCCCCGGTCCCTGGGTAAAGCGGCATCTGGTGCGTCGAGCAATAAAGCACCGACGGATCGTCCCAGAAAATGTCCTGCGTGCCGTTGCCGTGGTGCACGTCCCAGTCGACGATAGCGACGCGCTCGGCCTGGTGCTGCCTTTGCGCGTAGCGCGCCGCGATCGCCGCGGTGTTGAACAGGCAGAAGCCCATGGACGTCGTCTTTTCGGCGTGGTGGCCGGGCGGCCGGGCGGCGACAAAGACATTGGCGGCGTTGCCCCGAAAGACATCGTCGACGGCCGCGTTGGCGGCACCGATCGCCGTCACAGCCGCCTGCCAACTTTTCGGGCTGGCGGTGGTGTCGGCATCGACGCGGGCGATACCGGTATCCGGTATCGCTGCGCGGACCCGATCGACGAATTCCTGCGGATGTGCGTAGAGGATGGTGGCCTCGTCGCCTTCCGGCGCCTCGGCACGGTCAAGGGCCGCAAAGGCCTCGTCGTCGAGCACGCGTTCGATGGCGCGCAGTCGGTCGGGCCGCTCCGGGTGACCGGGCGGCGTTATGTGCTCGAGAAAGATCGGGTGGGTATAAAGCTTTGTGACCATGCCCCGATATAGGCGCGCCCGGCGGCTTTGACCATGTTTTGGAGCCACCAAAGGCAGACGTTCAACAGGGTTTAGATGTTGGGCGCCGGTTGGGTCCAGCGCAAGCCATCCTATATGCCCCGACCTCCCCCTCAGGGACGGCCCTCTTCTCCAATCTCAGCCAGTACTTGCGGACGGCCAGTCCTGCGGCCCTGCTTGAGCAGCCCTTCCAAAAGCACGTTGAATGCCTTCACCGCCTTTTTCGACGTCGCTTCGGGATCCTCCGAATTTGCGATCCACTGCGCCGCATGCAGCGAGGCGCCGCTGACCAGCCTTGCCGCGGCTTCGGAATCAACGGCAACGATGGTTCCCTCGTCCCTCAGCTTTTGAAGGTTCTCGCTCATTGAGCGGATGCATTCATTCTGGCTCGGCCATTGCGAAGGATCGCCGAGCACCGCCGGCCCATCGCGAAGGACAATACGCTGGATCTCCGGCTCCAGCGCCATCTCGATATAGGCGGTGCATTCGTCGACAAAGCCCTGCCAGAGAGTGTCCGCCCTGGCCGAAACGATCTTCAGCCGGGCCAACATTTCCGCGTCGATCTCGGCGATGACCGCCTGGAGAAGGCCCTTCTTGTCGCCGAAGTGGTGATAAAGCGCGCCACGCGTCAGCCCGGCCGATGCGGTGAAGTCGTCCATCGAGGCCTCGGCATAGCCGACAGTGCCAAAGGCATGGCGCGCCGCAGCGACCAGTTTGGCGCGGGTCTCCGCGATCATCTCCTTGCGTGGTTTGTGCGCCATTCGCCCATTCCTTCACATACGTCTCGTATATTAATTGACATACGTCTCGTATGCTATTATCTGATTTGCATACGCCACGTATATAAGTGGCCCGGCCTCAAAAATCCAGGAGTATTCACATGCCCAATCCCTATCGCGAAATCTTCAAGGCAAGGGGAGCCAAGGGCTTCGCCGCAGCCGGCTTCGTTGCCCGGATGCCGATGGCCATGGCTCCGATCGGGATCGTCGCGATGCTGTCGCAGACACATGGCGAGTACTGGCTGGCCGGCGCCGTCTCCGCGACATATGCGCTGGCCAATGCTTTCGCCGCGCCGCAGATATCGCGGCTGGTGGACCGCCTCGGCCAAGCGCGGATTGTGGTGCCCACCACCGTCATTTCCGTGCTCGCTTTCGTGGTGCTGATTGCGGCGGCCAATCAGGACTGGCCGATATGGACGCTATTCGTGTCGGCGCTGCTGGCCGCTGCAATGCCCAGCATCCCGGCAATGGTGCGCGCGCGTTGGACAGAGCTCTTCCGGGATCGCCCCGAGATGAACACCGCGTTTGCGTTCGAGTCGGCGGCCGACGAGCTGGTCTACATCGCCGGGGCATCGCTATCGGTGGGCCTGAGCGTCGCTCTTTTCCCAGAAGCGGGAATGTTGGCGAGCACATTGTTCCTCGCCTTCGGCTCGACAGCCTTCATCCTGCAGCGCTCGACCGAGCCGCGAGTGCGACCGATCGACCAGGGCTCGAGCGGCTCGGCAATCCGCCTGCGGCCGGTCCAAATCATCACCTTGGCCCTGATCTTCATCGGCGCGACCTTCGCAACCACGGAGGTGAGCACAGTGGCGATCACCAAGGAGCTTGGCCAGCCAGGCGCTGCCAGCCTCGTCATCGGCGTCTACGCGCTCGGATCGTTCGTCGTCGGCATCATCATCGGCGCCATGAACCTGAAAACACCGCTGCAAATTCAACTTGCCATCGCGGTCGCCATCATCGCGCTCACCACGCTGCCGCTGCTCGTGGCCGACACGGTGCCTCTTCTGGCACTGGCCGTCTTCGTTAGCGGCGTGGCGATCTCGCCGACCTTCATCACGGCATTCGGCCTGATCGAGCGGCGCGTGCCGGAGGCAATGCTGACCGAGGGCATCACCTGGGTCATGACCGGCATAGGCATCGGCATGGCGCTTGGCTCCTTCGCCGCCGGATGGGTGGTGGACGCCTTCGGCGCACAGAGCGGGTTCCTGGTATCGGTGGCGGCGGGCACAATCGCACTGGTCATCGTGCTCGCCGGCCAGCGCAGCCTTGCCACGGCGGATTGCGAAACCTCCGCATGCGACGCAGCCGCGGTTCCTGCCGAATAGTCTCTATGCGTCCGGTCCCGAGCGGGGCCGGACGTCCTCCTCTCGAAGGCGTCTACGGCCGCCCGCCTCTGGTGCGACGGCCTGAGGGGCCGACACGGCAAATCAGCCGCGGCACTGATCGGCGGCTTCGGGGCCGCGGGCATACTGGTCGTCCGTCACCTGCTCCATCCAGGTGACGGCACTGCCATTGAGGGACTCCGCCACGGCCACGTGGGTCATGGAGGCCCCCTTCGAAGCGCCATGCCAGTGACGAACATTTGGCGGAATATTCACCACATCCCCAGGCCTCACCTCCTCGATCGGCCCGCCTTCGCTTTGTACCCAGCCACAGCCCGAGGTGACGATCAGCGTCTGGCCAAGCGGATGCGTATGCCAAGCTGTGCGCGCACCCGGCTCGAAGCTCACCGTCGCCCCGCCGACTCGCGCCGGCTCCTCGGTTTGAAACCGCGACTCGACCCGCACGGAGCCGGTGAAGTTTTCAGGTGATCCCGTGGCGGCGGCCTCTGGGTCGTGTTTCTGCACAGAAAGCGCGTCGGCACCGGCGTCCCCTGGCGCAGCAGCTTTGCGAGCTTCGAAGACCCCGCGCAGGACCGGCACCGCCGACATTGCATTGGGCCAGCCGGCATAGTAGGCTAGATGCGTCGGAACCTCCGCGACCTCGGTTCGTGTCAGGCCGTTGTCCATCCCTCGACTTAGATGGAAAGGCAGTTGCTCGGCTTTGCCCGTTGCGATGAGACCGGCGATGGTGACAAGGCTGCGATCACGCGCCGAGAGTTGCGGCCGTCGCCAGAGTTCGCCGAAGAGCACCCGGTTGGTATATTCCGCGAGCCCCGGAACGACCGGGCCGGTCGACGTATCCACGCTCGCCGCCCTTGCCGCCTCGGAAGCTGGATCGAGTTCCAGTGGCTGCCCCGCCTCGGCCGCAACCGGCTCGATGCCGCGCTTATCGAAGACCTCCTTTGTCGCGTTGACGGCGGAAATGGCGTTCGGCCAGCCGGAGTAGAAGGCGAGATGGGTGATGATCTCGCCGATCTCGCTTGGGATCACGCCGTTATCGAGCGCCCGACCGACATGCCCACCCACCTGCGCAATGCGACCCGACGCAATCAGGGCCGAGACGGTGACGATGCTGCGATCACGAGGCTTGAGCTCGTCGCGCAGCCAGACATCGCCGAACAGCAGCTCGTCCGTATAATCTCCGAGACCAGGCGCCACAACATAGACGTCCGGCGGCGCGATCCGGCCTGCGGGCCGCTCCTGCGCCTCGCCGGCCGAGGCAGCGAGCGACGAGATCACCAGGGAAGCCGCGAGTTTCTTCATGAGGAATTCTCCATTCCGGATAGAGACTTGTCATTCGAAGGCGGGCGCTTGGGGCGACCGTTCGTGGTCGGAGGCGCATGGCAGCGCCCAGCGAAAGAGACGCATCGCGAGGAACAGAAGCGCGCGAGGCGTGGCCGCGGGGAGGACAGTTGCTCCACGCGAACGACAGCAACGCTCATATCTCGGGCAAACCCGAAAGCAGCTTGTCGAGTGTGACCGGATAGTCGCGCACGCGCACGCCGCTAGCGTTGTAGACCGCGTTGGCGATGGCCGCGCCGACGCCGCAGAGGCCGAGCTCGCCGACGCCCTTGGCCTTCATTGGCGAGGAGATCGGATCCGTCTCGTCAAGGAAGACCACCTCCTGGTGCGGGATGTCGGCATGGACCGGCACCTCATAGCCGGCGAGATCATGGTTGACGAAGAAGCCGTGGCGCTTGTCGACTGCAAGCTCCTCCATCAGCGCCGCGCCGACGCCCATGGTCATGGCGCCGATGACCTGGCTGCGCGCCGATTTGGGATTGAGGATACGACCGGCCGCGCAGACCGCGAGCATCCGCCTCACGCGGATCTCTCGGGTTGCGACGTCGACACCGACTTCAACGAAGTGAGCAGCAAAGGTCGATTGCTGGTATTGTTTGGCGAGGTTGCCATATTCTATCGCGTCCTCGGCGACGAGGCCTGCTTCACCTGCGGCCTCGGCGAGCGAAACGCTGCGACTGCCCAAGCGGACATTGCCATCCTCAAAGAGGGCCTCGGCAGAGTTGAATCCAAGCTTTTGCGTCACCGCCTCGCGTAGCTTGACGCACGCGGCATAAACGCCTGATGTCGAGTTGTTGGCGCCCCATTGTCCACCTGAGCCGGCCGAAACCGGGAAGATCGAGTCGCCAAGCCGCACCACCACCTTGTCGAGCGGCACGCCCATCATCTCCGCCGCCGTCTGGGCGATAATCGTATAGCTGCCGGTGCCGATGTCGGTCATGTCGGTCTCGACCGTGACGACGCCACGATGATCGAGCCGGACACGTGCGGCAGACGTCGTCAGGAGGTTGTTGCGAAAACCCGCGGCGACACCCACACCAATCAGCCAGCGCCCCTCGCGGACCCGGCCGGTCCGGACACCGCGCGTCTTCCAGCCGAAGCGTTCGGCGCCGATGCGCAGGCACTCGACCAACTGGCGCTGCGAGAACCGGCGATCCGGGTTCTCAGGATCGACCTGGGTGTCGTTGAGGATGCGGAATTCGACCGGATCGATGTCGAGCTTTTCCGCCATCTCGTCCATCGCGATCTCCAGCGCCATCAAGCCCGGCGCTTCGCCCGGCGCACGCATCGCATTGCCTTCGGGCAGATCGAGCACAGCAAGCCGTGTGGCGGTCATGCGATTGGCGCCGGCATAGAGCAGGCGGGTCTGCTGGACTGCATTTTCTGGACCGCCGCCGGGCAGGTCGCCAGACCAGCTTTCATGGCCGATCGCGGTGATCTTGCCATCCCGGGTCGCGCCGATACGGATGCGCTGGATCGTTGCCGGCCGGTGCGTGGTGTTGTTGAACATGAAAGGCCGCGCAAGCGCCACCTTAACCGGCCGCCGGGCGGCGCGTGCGCCAAGAACTGCAAGCACCGCATCGGATCGCACGAACAGCTTGCCGCCAAAGCCACCGCCGATGAACGGCGAGATAAGACGAATATTCTCCTTGGGGATGCCCAGCGTCTTGGCCATGTCCCCTGTGCTCCAGGCGATCATCTGGTTCGAGGTCCAAAGCGTGAGCTTGTCCCCGTCCCAGGCGGCGATCGAGGCATGCGGCTCCATCATCGCGTGCCCTTGATCGGGCGTGGTGTAGGTCGCATCAAGCTCGACCGGCGCACTGGCAAAGGCGCTGGCGAAGTCGCCGACCGCGGTATCAGGCGTGGCCCCATCCGGCACGATCGCGGAATCCTTGGCGCTCGCGAGGTCGAACGCGCCCTGGGCCCGGATATAGTCGACGCGGACCAGCTGTGCCGCGGCGCGCGCCTGTTCGAACGTCTCGGCGACGACAAGCGCGATCGCCTGATGATAATGCTGGATGTCGGGACCGCCGAGCAGCTTGGCTGTGTTCCAGTCACCTTTGCCGAGTTTGCCGGCGTTTTCAGCCGTGACGATGGCCAGCACGCCTGGCGCGGCCCTGGCTTTGGTCAAATCGATCGAGGCGATCCGGCCCTTGGCGATGGCCGAGCCGACCACGTAGCCATAGGCCTGGTTGGGTACGACATCGTGCCACTCATAGGCATAGGGCGCAGTGCCTGTGGTCTTGAGCGGACCGTCGATCCGATCGGTAGGCTTGCCGACGATCTTGAGTTGATCGATCGGATTGGTCGTGGCGGGGGTATCGAATCTCATCGGTCAGGTCCTTGCTTCCGCCAGAACCGCGGCGAGCGTGCGCTCGACCAGCGGCAGCTTGAATGCATTCTCTTGCGTCGGCTTGGCGTCGGCCAGCAGCTGCTCCGCTACGGCCTTGGCGCCGCGCGGCAACTCGGCCTCGGCCGCCTCGACACGCCACGGCTTGTGCGCCACGCCGCCGAGAGCGATGTGCCCGGTGCCGTCGCGCTGCACGATTGCGCCGGCCGAGACCAGCGCGAAGGCATAGGAAGCCCGGTCGCGCACCTTGTGATAGATATGCGTTCCGCCCACCGGTCTGGGCAGCGTGACTGCGGTGATCAGCTCGCCGGGTATGAGTGCGTTCTCGACATGCGGCGTGTCGCCGGGCAGCCGGTGGAATTCGGCGATGGGTATGCTCCGCGCCGTGCCGTCGGGGCGCACCGTCTCCACTGTTGCGTCGAGCACCCGCATCGCCACGGCCATGTCGCTCGGATGGGTTGCGATGCACATCTCGCTTGCGCCGATCACGGCATGCTGACGGCTGAACCCGCCGATCGCGGCACAGCCGCTGCCGGGCTGGCGTTTGTTGCATGGCTGGTTGGTGTCGTAGAAATAGGGGCAGCGCGTGCGCTGCAGCAGGTTGCCCGCGGTGGTCGCCTTGTTGCGCAGCTGGCCCGAGGCACCGGCGAGCAGCGCGCGAGAGAGCAGGCCATAGTCGCGTCGCACGCGCTCATCCGCGGCGAGATCGGTGTTGCGCACCAGGGCGCCGATGCGCAACCCGCCCTCTGGCGTGGTCTCGATCCTATCGAGCGCGAGATCGTTGACGTCGATCAGGTGCGTCGGCGTTTCGATTTCGAGCTTCATCAGATCGAGCAGGTTGGTGCCGCCGGCAATGAACTTGGCGCCTTCGGCACTCGCCGCGGCAGCTGCTTCCGCAGGAGAACTCGCGCGCTCATAGGTGAAGGATCTCATGCCGGCCTCCCGGCGACCTCGGCGATCGCTTCGACGATGTTGGAATAGGCGCCGCAACGGCAGATGTTGCCGCTCATCCGCTCGCGCAGTTCGGCGACTGTGGCTTGCGGCGTTGCGGTCAAATCACCGCTCACGTGGCTCGGGATGCCCGCCCTGATCTCGTCCAGCACCGCCACGGCGGAGCAGATTTGCCCGGGCGTGCAATAGCCACACTGGTAACCGTCATGCTTCACGAAGGCAGCCTGCATCGCGTTCAGGTTCTGAGGCGCGCCGAGCCCTTCGATGGTGGTGATGGTATCGCCTTCGTGCATCACGGCGAGCGTCAGGCATGAATTGATCCGTTGGCCGTCGACCATCACCGTGCAAGCGCCGCACTGGCCGTGATCGCAGCCCTTCTTGGTGCCGGTGAGATGCAGGTGCTCGCGCAACGCATCGAGCAGCGTGGTCCGCGTGTCGAGGTCCAGTTCGCGGGCCTCGCCATTCACAGTGATGGCTACTTTCGACATGGCAGGTTCGCCGACGGCGGAAGGCATATCACCAGTGCCAGCTTGAGCGTTCGCCCCGGATGGCGCCGCGGTCATTACCGCGGCGGCTCCTGCCATCAACAGATCCCGTCTGGTGATACTAAAGTCTGCGGAGGTCGTCATGTCGCTTTTGATCCTCTTCTCTGTCAGAGCGAGCACATCAATGGCCGCTGAAGGCGTGCCGATTTTTCGGCAACGTCCTGTTGGTCGTGGCGATCGGGGACCGAGCTGTCCCAACAGGAAGATAGTTTGAGCAGCGCTCGCGATTAGTGGCTCAATTCCGCATGCTCTTATGCGTGAGCGTCATGAATGCTGGCGCGCGGCTCATCATTCATCTGGCGGAAGTGGCCGTCAGGCAGACGCGTAGAAAGGCGCGGCGTATCCGCGGGCCTGTCAAAGCCGGCAGCGCCGCTCACTTGCATCAAGATCATTGCGCAAATCGGAACTTCATGAATACGACATGAGGAGCTTGCCGGCCTGAGTGGCTTTCTGGCAGGTGCGGAGGAGCGCAGCTTCACGCGCGCTGCGGCCAAGCTCGGGACGCGCAATCCGCCCTGAGCCGCACGGCGCTGAAGTAGTTCTCAGGTCAACAGGGGGCTGCGGGGCGCGCCGCCTCTAAAGAATCTCGGTCTTGGCGATATGGATGCCGAAGCCTTCGAGCCCGACGTAGTGGCGCTCGCGCGAGGCGATCAGGTTGATCGAGGAAATACCCAGATCCTTCAAGATTTGCGCGCCGAGGCCGATCTCGCGCCATTCGTTTTCGCGGCGGCGCGCCTCTTCATGGTCCTCGCGGTCTTCGGCAGTCGGCCGCTTGCGCTCCTGATGGGCGACGCCGACCGAGCCTTCGCGCAGATAGACGATAACGCCGCGCCGGCGCTCGCCCATCGATTTCATGATGCCGTCCAGCCTGTGGCTGGTGCCGAAGACGTCCGTCACCACATCTTCGGAATGCAGCCGCACCGGCACCTCCTCGCCGTCGCGGATGTCGCCGAAGACGATCGCCACATGGTGCATCGAGTCCCACGGCAGCGTGTAGGTGAAGACCTGCGCCTTGCCGCCAGGCGTGTCGATGTTCGAACAGGCGACACGCTCGACCAGCGTTTCCTTGCGCTGGCGGTAAGCGATGAGATCGGCGACCGAAATCTGCTTCAAACCGTTCTTTTCGGCGAAGGCCTGCACCTGCGGGCCGCGCATCACGGTGCCATCATCGTTGACCAGCTCGGAAATGACGCCGACCGGCGGCAGGCCGGCGAGCTTGCACAAATCCACAGCGGCTTCGGTATGGCCCGAACGCATCAGCACGCCGCCTTCGCGCGCAATCAGCGGAAAGATGTGACCGGGGCGGACGAAATCGGAAGCGCCGACATTGCCGTTGGCGAGATTGCGCACGGTCAATGTACGGTCGTCGGCCGAAATGCCTGTTGTGGTGCCGTGCTTGAAATCGACGCTTACGGTGAAGGCGGTGGTGTGGGCCGAATCATTGTCGGCGACCATCGGCGACAGGTTGAGGCGCTTGGCTTCCTCGCGCGGCATCGGCGTGCAGACGATGCCGGAGGTGTTGCGGACGATGAACGCCATCTTCTCCGGCGTGCAATGGACGGCGGCAACGATCAGGTCGCCCTCGTTCTCGCGCCCGTCGTCGTCCATGACGACGACGATCTCGCCGCGTTCGAAGGCGCGCAGAGCTTCGACGATTCTCTTCTGGTCGTAAGACATAGGCGCTCGTTTCACTCGCAGGGGAATAGGGCAGTACGGCAGTAGGGGAAAGGAAAAAATTGCTGGGGCTCAGTGACAGCGGGCCCTACTGCCCTACTGCCCTACTGCCCTCCCCGTTTGTCCCCGATGACGCAGATAGTGATCCGCGATCGCGCAGGCAACCATCGCCTCGCCGATCGGCACGGCGCGGATGCCGACGCACGGATCGTGCCGGCCCTTGGTCATGATCTCGACGTCGTTGCCATCCTTGTCGATCGACTTTCGCGGCGTCAGGATCGAGGAGGTCGGCTTGACGGCGAAGCGCGCGACGATCGCCTGGCCGGTCGAGATGCCGCCGAGGATGCCGCCGGCATTGTTGGACAGGAAGACCGGCTTGCCGTCATTGCCCATGCGCATCTCGTCGGCATTCTCTTCGCCGCTGATGCGGGCGGCCTCGAAGCCGTTGCCGATCTCGACACCCTTGACGGCGTTGATCGACATCAGGCCCGAGGCGATATCCTGGTCGAGCTTGGCGTAGATCGGCGCCCCAAGGCCTGCCGGAACGCCGTCGGCAACGATCTCGATGACCGCACCGACCGAGGAACCCGCCTTGCGGATGCCGTCGAGATACGCGGCGAACACGGCGACTGACGCCGGATCGGGCGTGAAGAACGGATTTTCGGCATCGCCGACGAAATTCCAGTTCCAGTTGGCGCGGTCGATCGATTTTTCGCCCATCGACACCAGCGCGCCGCGCACGACCATTCCGGGCACGACCTTGCGGGCCAAGGCTCCGGCCGCCACCCGCGCCGCCGTCTCGCGGGCCGAAGAGCGGCCGCCACCGCGATGATCGCGCAGGCCATATTTGGTGTCGTAGGTGTAATCAGCATGGCCCGGCCGGTACTGGCGGGAGATCTCGCCATAGTCCTTGGAGCGCTGGTCGACATTCTCGATCAGCATCGACACCGGCGTGCCGGTGGTGATCATGGTCTCGCCGTCCTCATCCAGGATGAAGCCGGACAGGATCTTGACCTCGTCGGGTTCGCGACGCTGCGTCACAAAACGCGATTGACCCGGGCGACGCTTGTCGAGTTCGGCCTGGACCTCCGCGCGTGTGAAGCGGATGCCGGGCGGACAGCCGTCGACCACGCAGCCGAGCGCCGCGCCATGGCTTTCGCCCCAGGTGGTGACGCGGAAAAGATGCCCAAACGTATTGTGAGACATGAAAACCAGCCCTGCCGGCATCGGAGCCGGCCTTGCGCATAACCCTGAAAATCGGAGCGACTTTCAGAAAGGATCCTGCGCAAAATCAAAAGTGCTACAGCGTCCTTTGCGCGTCAGGACGCGCGGTGCTGTAGTCTGCGTTCTATTGGCGTTTTCCGCGGTGGTCAAACTGTGATCCGGCGGATTTAGTTTTGACACATTCGGTTGGTTTCTGGTCAGCTCCATCTGCCCGTTGAACACCCGCCGCAACCGTGCCGGCGCAATGATAAGAGGACGATGATGCGTATCCTGATCGGCGCCGTTGCCGCCACATTGCTGATTTCCACCGCCGCCTTCGCCGGCCAGACCGAAGGCTTGATCAAAGAAGTCGACAAGGACACGTTGACCCTGACACTCGACGACGGCAAATCCTACAAGCTGAATGCCGAAACCGATCTCGAGGCGCTGAAACCCGGCATGGATATCGTGATCGCCTATGACGAGACAAACGGCGAGAACATCATCACCGACATGCAATTGCCGGACAGCGATTCAACCGAATAGAACGTTTCCGGCTGCCCCATCCCCAAAGGCGCGGATGAAGTCCTGGCTAAACCCGCCTTTGTTTCGCCTTCCCTTGTTTGAAGCTCAACCACGGCGCACCGCACTGCGGTGTAGCTGTCGAGTGCACGATACGCCTTGCCGGCACTCCTACTGAGAAGTAGTTCGCCCAACCGAGCAGCGTCCGGTTCAACTTGCCCACCATTCTCGCTTCAGTGATCGTGCGCCGGCAGAAGGCATCCACGCGACCAATCTCCCCGGTGCTTCCGCTTCGAGAGGTATAAGGCTCGTCGATAGGTCCGATCCAGCTATCGAATTTCAATCCGAAGCGCACAACCCGTAACCAAGGTCCACCGACAACCACAACTGACCAGGACCTCAACAATCATGACCTTCCGTATCCTTCTCGCCTCGACCGCAATAAGCTTGCTGCTCGGCACGGCGGTGCCGGCTTTGTCCGAAAGCGCGGCCCCTAGCGCCACTGCCGCTTACTCGCAAACCACTGACACTTACGCGTTTCCGCTGGGCGAGCTCGGCATCATTGCTTTGTCCGACGGCACCGTTCGGCAGGACCTGCACGCTCTCCTGACAGGGACGTCACCTGCGGAGGTGGACGAGCACCTCAACCACGCGTTCCTGTCCAACCCGGTGGAAGCTTCCATCAACGCCTTCCTGATCCGGGACGGCGAGCGGCTCATCCTTGTCGACACGGGTTCGGGGCAACTCTTCGGGCCAGGCAACGGTGGGAAGCTGCGCGACAGCCTCGCCAGTATCGGTGTCATGCCGCAGGACATCACCGACATCCTCATCACTCATATCCACACCGACCATACGGGTGGCCTTGTCGCCGACGGCAAGCCTGTCTTCGTCAATGCAACGGTTCACGTCGGAGCACCCGATCTCACCTTCTTCCTGGACGCGTCGAACTCGGAAAGGACAGGCTACGCCCGCCAGTACTTCGACGAAGCCGAAAAGACGATCGGCGTCTATCAGCGGGCGGGCAAGGTCAGGGCGTTCTCCGACGACGAAACAATCCTCCCGGGAATCGTGGCGACGCTGCATCCCGGTCACACGCCGGGCAGTGCCTTCTTCACGGTATCAAGCAAAGGGCATTCGATCGCATTTATCGGCGACGTCATCCACGTTGCGGCCGTGCAGTTTCCCGATCCAGCTATCACCATCGTATATGACGTGAACCCAGGAGAGGCGGCGGCCGAGCGGCAGAAGACCTTTTCGGCCTTCGCGGACGCTCGCCAACTCGTTGCCGCGCCTCACCTCCCGTTCCCCGGCGTCGGGCACATCCGCGCCGAGGGCGGCGGCTCGTTCACCTGGCACCCGGCCGAATACCGGAACCGTGAAGAAAGCCAAGGGCAGTAGACTCAGGGCCGAGGCTGCAAGGGGCGAGCGATCACCAGGCCCGCTCAGCGGCCTTGGGCCCGCGCCGTCTGAAACACCTGTTCACGTAGCCAGCCATGAGCGGGATCGCCGCTCATGCGCTGATGCCAGAAGGCGGACATCTGGAACTTGGCGAGGGCCAGGGGAGGCTCGAAGAGATCGAGCGACGTGGTGAAACGCTGCAGGAAACGGCGCGGCAGGGTGCAGATGCAGTCGCTGCCCATCAGCACCAAAGGGGCAAGCGCATAGCTTTGGATAGAGACAGAGACCCGGCGCTCACGTCCGATAGTAGCCAGCGCCTCGTCGATCATGCCGGAGAAGCTGCCTCCGCTGGTCGAGATCAGGAGGTGGTCAAGCGAGCAGAACTCATCCAGATCGAAGGGCTTGCTACCCCTTGGATGATCCTTGCGCTGTGCCGTGACGAACGCTTCGTCGAACAGTGTCCTTCCGATCAGTCCACCCGCTACGTCCTCGGCCGCGCCGATGAAGAGATCGATGTCACCCTGCTCTAGGTGAGCGGCGATCCGGGCTTTGTCCGGAAGCACAAAAGCGAGGCGGATGTGAGGTGCCTTCGCCTTCAGGAAAGGGATGAGCTCCGGTGCGAGGATGGCCGCCGGATTGTCCGTTGCGGCGATCCGGAAGACGCGGCGGCTGGTGGCGGGGTCGAAGAACTGCGCCACGTTGGCGAACTCGCGCAATCGCTCGATCAGCTTGGCGAGTTCGGGCTGGAGCGCGGCGGCGTGCGGTGTCGGCACCATCCCGCGGCCGGATGATGCCGGGATCAGGAGTTGGTCGCCAAACAACTGCCGCAACCGAAGCAAACGAGCGGACAGAGCGGGCTGCGTGATGCCGAGCCGAGCTGCGGCATGGGTGACGTTCCGTTCCTTCAGAAGAGCATCGAGCGTTAGGAGCAGCCCGCCGTCGATCTCGAGCATACGTTCGCGCAATTGAGCTCGTCCCTCAGGTTAAAGCAGCATGGACCCACTGCAGGGACTCCTCGTATCGCACTGTTGGCTTATAGGCAAAGCGCTGCCCTCCTCTGCTTTTTGACCGGCCTGCGAGTTCGTTAGCCCCGGTAAGCGCGCTCGAGGTCCACGATGATGATCTTCTTCATCTCGCACATCGCCTGAAGAACCCGCCCGGCTTTGTCCCTGTCGGGATCCCCCAGCATTTGCAGCAATGCCTTGGGTGTGTGACCTTCATATCGTTCTGCTTCAATACTCGGAGCGATCGGCGGCGACCGGCTATCGCTGCCCCGCAGATGATTGACCCGTCCGGCCTTTGGGCACAGGCCCGTGTTTCCGGTCATTCAGTTTGAGCTGTACTCGCTATTCTCGCGAGCAACGCGACCAGTTCCGGCTGGCGATGGGTGTCGGTTTTGGCGAAGACGGCTTTCAGCTGATTCCTGGCGGTTTCGTAGGAGACCCCCAGGTCATCCGCGACGGCCTTCAACTCTGCGCCCGATGAAATCCGGCGAGCCAGTCGCGCCTCGGCAGGGGTCAGCCCGAAGCAAGTCCGCAAGGCAATCTCCGACGGTTGAGGATAAATGTCCGGATCGACAAAGCAGATAACTATCTGACAGGATGCAAAGGCGTTCGTGGTAATTCTTGGCAGGCGCATGGGGTAGGCTAGCAGAGGTCTGCCTCCGAGGCGGGGCAGCGAGACGGGGTTCGCCATTGCTGGCGGGGTCGGATTTCGCAGCAGCACATGAAATGCGCACTTGAGGGCATCGGTGGCGTTCTTGTCGGCACACGCCAAATGGCGGCCGGTCACCCAAAGGTCTCGACCGAATAGCCTCTCTGCAGGTTCGTTCACCAGGATCACGGCGGCGTTCCGGTCAAGCATCACCGCAGGCGTGCCGCTTGCGCTGAATGCATCCATCGCGCCTTCGGCCCGCGCGAAGCTCAGCATTCTCGCGAACGCGGCCGCGGAACCCAACTGTCTTGAGAAGTCGGCAAAGCTCTGCATCTCTGATGGCGAAAAAGGGCCTTGCTGGATCGACCTCTGGATCGACAGGCACCAGAGGTCATCGCCTGCCGCAACCTTCACACCCGCAAACCACCGCAGACCGAATGGCGCGAGAAATTCCTGATAGTAGGGATGCCTGACGATTTCCTCGGGCGTCAGGACGTCAAGCTCGCTGACGGCTCCTCTGCGAACCAACAGAGGCAACAGGTTGTATCGGTCGTCCCGGTCGATCCAGCCATCCTTGATGTATGTCTCGAGCGATGGACCCATTCGGCGACTTTTCGGTATGCCGGGGAGATGCCCTTTCGCGTCGAATAGCATTGCGCCAAAGCTTCCAGTGGCGTCCGCAGCCACGTCCATTGCAGCGTCCCAGCGCGTCGGGTCGGCCGCCGCTTCGGCTATGGCATTGCCCACTGCGTCGAGATCGAACGCGCCCATCTCCATCCCGCATCCGAGAAGAAATCGGACCTTATATTAGCTAACTTGAAACTTCCAGTCGTCCGCGGCCGAGGGGCACCTGATACGCAGGACTAGTACCTCGTCTGACCCGGTTGGGGCATGCGCAGAATTTGGATTTCTATAAGAACAGCCTTTGGGAGCCGGGCGAACGTCGCTGGGTCGAAAAGCGTCTTTGGGAATGGGGGGATCGGTGGCTGAAATTGCAACGCACGGCGGACGCACCATCCACATCAATGGCGTCATTGCCCCCAACAACGGAACTCTCCACGCCCCAATGGCGAGCCCCGCAGTCGCACCAAAACACTTGGGCGCATTCGCGCGCACCCTTATCATCTGCACGAGCTTCTTTATCCCAGCTGCATCCGTCCGCGCGCAGAAGGCCGACGCCGCGGTTGACGTGTGCCTCGTCCTGGCCGGCGATATATCGGCCAGCATCGCTGATGGCACAGCCCATATGCAGCGTGAGGGTCACGCCCAGGCGTTGAGTCATCCCGACGTTGTGTCCGCCATAGCCGTGACCCGCACTGGGCGGATCGCCGTTACCTATGTCGAGTGGTCTAGCCATCGTACCGCCCACACCATATTGCCTTGGCGCATCATAGAGAATGCGCGCGGCGCACGAGAGGCAGCTGACGTTATTCGAGATATGGGCAACCGGCCCGGTCAGGACCGCCTTGGCCACACCGGCCTCAGCTGGGCCATTTCCTACGCCTCTCAGAGCCTGGCCCACTGCCCCGCCACACCCGACCGCACGATTATCGACATCTCAGCGAATGGACCCAATAATGATGGTCCTGCGCCAGAGGCCGCGCGGGACCATGCCTTGGCCATGGGCCACATCATCAATGCGCTTGCCATCCCCGCGCCGGTGCTACCACTTAGGGACCTAGCCGCCAGCCTCGACCCAGACGAAGGAGCGTGGCAGCACCCAACCGATTATCTCTACAGCCACGTTACCGGCGGTCCCAACAGCTTCGCGACTACAGCTCGTACGATAGACGACTATTTTCCTGTCCTCCGCCGCAAGATCGTCACGGAGATTGCCGGTTTGTCGCACAATCGGCTTGAGCACGTGCAGGATGTCAAGTTTGCCTGGCGGCCTTGATCTGAGACATTGCAGAGCGGGACCGCATCCCCCTTTGCAAAGGCCGTACCAACCGCCGCCGGCGGTTTCCCCAGAATGGCGGCATTTGAGACGGCATTCTGGCTTGGCAATGGGCTGCTTCGGGTCAACTTTCCGTCGTCCCCGACTTGGCATCAATGTCCGAGAAGGAGTAAAACCCCGGTCGTTCCGAATGATTGGATTTCGCCCCTTAGAGCCACTCCAGGCGTCGTCCTTCTAGCCTGAGCAAGCGATCCTGCGGCACATCCAGGTTTGCGGCTTCTTTCTCGGGCATTCCCAGCACCATGCGGAACAGGGCCCGCACGACGCCGCCATGGGTCACGCAGACCGTCTGGCGGTCCAGCGCGTCGAACCACGGCTTTATCCGTTCGAGCAGCATTTGATAGCTTTCGGCGCCCTCGCCGGGCGGCAGGAAATTCCATTTGTCGAAGCGCCTCTCCCTGGCCGAGCCCAAATGCCGGGCCTCGAGTTCGGGAAAGGTGAAACCCTGCCAGTCGCCGAAACTCATTTCGACAAGGCGAGGATCGGTGCGGTAAGCTTGCGGATCGAGCTTCATCGCAGCGCGGATGCGCTCCATGGTCTCGCGCGTCCGCCGCATCGGGCTGGCGACAAAGTCGAAATCTCCAGGGTTATGAACGAATTCGCCCAGCCGAAGACCGTTGCGGGTCGCCTGCTCGCGGCCGAGCGCGTTGAGGTCGGTGTCGGCCTGTCCTTGCAGCCGGGCCTCGGCGTTCCACTCCGTCTGGCCGTGGCGCGCGATGTAGACGAGCGGATACATCAGGTCATCCGGGGAGTAGGCGGGAAGCGGGAGAGTTCGAGGAGAGTCTATTCCTTGACGGTCGAAATATCAGGCGCGTCGACCGCCTTCATGCCAACGACGTGATAGCCGGAATCGACATGGTGGATCTCGCCGGTGACGCCGCGTGAAAGGTTGGACAGGAAATAGACCGCTGAATCGCCGACTTCCTCCTGCGTCACCGTCTGCTTCAGCGGTGAATTGTATTCATTCCACTTCAGTATGTAGCGAAAATCGCCGATGCCGGAGGCGGCGAGCGTCTTGATCGGACCGGCGGAGATGGCGTTGACGCGGATCTTCTTCCCGCCGAGGTCGACCGCCAGATAGCGCACGCTGGCTTCGAGCGCTGCCTTGGCGACACCCATGACGTTGTAGTGCGGCATCACTTTTTCCGCGCCGTAATAGGTCAATGTCAGCAGCGAGCCGCCATCGGTCATCAGCGCCTCGGCGCGCTTGGCGATGGTGGTGAAAGAAAACACCGAAATGTCCATAGTGCGCAGGAAATTGTCACGCGTCGTCTCGACATAGCGGCCCGTCAGCTCGTCCTTATCGGAAAAGGCGATGGCGTGGACGAGGAAATCGAGCTTGCCCCAATGCTTGGCGATGTCGTCGAAGACCGCATCGAGCGTTGCCGGATCGGTGACGTCGCAATGGCCGGCGACATGGGCGTTGAGTTCCGCCGCCAGCGGCTCGACGCGCTTCTTGAACGCCTCGCCCTGATAGGTCAACGCGATCTCGGCGCCGTGGTCGACGCAGGCCTTGGCTATGCCGAAGGCGATCGACCGATTGTTCGCGACGCCAAGCACAAGCCCGCGCTTGCCGGCCATAATGCCTTGTCCACCCGCCATGTGAGCGCTCTCCGCAATTTCTGCTTTGTGGAGTGCCTATCGCACAGGCACAGAGTCCCTTCAAGCGCTCAAAAACGGACAGTGCCCGCCCACCTGACCTTCCGGCCCGGAGGATCGATTGCCTGGGCGAAGCGCTTGTGGCGTGCTCAAGCGAAAATTGACGAAAAGACGGCACGCCATGCCATGCAGCAGTTCTGCAAGAGTAGTTCCAGCGCCGCGTCTCGCGAGGATTCTGTTCCGCCCGCGAAATTGTCGGTTCCGTTGGCGCAGATGTTCATGACCGCGCGCTCCGTCGCGTGCGGCGATGACGTCAACAGAAGCGAAGCAAAGTCGATCGCCTCCGACATGTCTGTCAGACGATCGTGCATCGCCGCGGGATCAGCGTCGCCGTCGCGGTCTTGCTCCATATCGCCGCCTCCGTAATGGGTCCGGTCGATGAGCGTCACCGAAGCGAGCGCCTGAGACACGCGCGCGGCGTCCTCGGCCGAGCCGATGACGGTCCAGCGCCAACAGGTCGAACTTGCCATCGCTTGACCATGTGAAGACGCGAACCCGATCCGACGCCGCGGGCCGGCGGTGGCGGCGCGCAGGAAGTCGGGGTGGACGAGCGCCCGCACGAGCCCGGTCTGCTGGAGCCATTCCTCATATCGGCTGATCGAGTCCGATACGTCGATTGCTGTGACGACATTGGCGTCGGTGCCCGGCACGACCGCCTTGGCCGCTGGCGACGTGCCGCACAGGAAGACCATCAATGGCAGGGCGAGATATAGGGCGCGCCAGCGGCAAGGTTTCGCCGGCATAGCAGGCTTCGGCTTCACCTCCTGGTGTTCTGAACGGCGCAGAACCTGCGCGTTGGAACGGACGGAAACAGGTGCGACAGCATTGGCCCTCCAGGAATGTTCCCGGGGGTAACGGGCCGGAGCCAAACTTATTCCTCCTGTTCGCGCGGCCGTTTCAGCAATTCGGTTATGTCCGCTTCGAGAACGGCAGGCTCGGATCCATTGCCTGAAGATCCGCATCACGCCCCAGCCCGCGATAGAGGATGAACGCACAGCAACAGGCGACGGCAATCGACAGCATCTCGCCGCCGTCTTCCGCGTAACCAACGAGCTTCGAGCCCGTCAGGAAGTGCAGCATGTCCACCACCACGGCAAAGCCGACAAGACACGCGAACAGCAGCAAAAACACCGATCCGAGGGCTTGTTGCCTGGGTCTGCTTTGGCGGAATGACCACAACAGCGGCGCCAGCAGGCCGAGCGCGACCACCGACCAGGTGATGATTTCTCCGGTGTCGCGAGCCCGCATGCCCGGCAGCGAAACGAGGTCGAATGTCGCTGCCAACAGCAGGCCGCCGCGCTCATGGAAACGGGTGGCGTCGTCGAGCGTCACAAAACTAAAAATCAGCGACCAGGCAAGAAACATATGCTCCCTGGTTCGAAGCCAGATGCCGAACAGAAACAGGGCGCAAAGCGCGGCCTGCCCGTAGTTGAACATCTCGGGCAGCGATCCATCCCTGCTGATGTTAAGACGCGCAGGCAGATCGTAGCGTGAAATTCCGACAGATCGAAGCGCCTCGATCGCGAATGGAACGGTGATGACGAAGATATTCAGGCATATTACTATCAGCGCGAAAACCCTGCTGAGCCTGTCGTTTCGATGCATCGCCCGGATTTCCCCGAACGCACTTTCCAAACTCGATAACGCATGACCCAGCAATCCGACGCGCTCCTTCGTTGCTACTCGTTTGACGGACAATTTCGTTAGTCAACCAAAAGATCCAGATTGGGGCAAGACGTGCTCTTGGACCGCCCCTCGACGTTCAGCCCGCTCGGCTGAGCTCGGTCCTGGCGGTTTTTGACCGCGACTTCATCGGCCTCCGGCATGGTCTGGAAACGGGGCGGCCGCGGGTTTATTCCGCCCGCGCAAAAGAAAACGCTGTCGGCGACGAGCGACTGACCCGCCTGGCGCGAGCCGGCCATGTTCCGGGCGGGCGTTCGTCATCGAGCGATGTCGCGGAATGCGGCTGAGTCCTGCAATCGATCAAAACGGACAGGTGAGAGACAGGAGCGTTTGCGGCGCAGCCCGCCTTTGACGCGCCAAGCTAGCGTTTTCGGTTGCGCATCAGCGCTTCGAGATCGCTGTCGCCACCTTCAGGCAGCATCAGCCGCACATGTGCGTAGAGATCGCCGTGACCGCCAACTTTTTCCGGCAGGCCCCTGCCCTTCAGCCGCAGGACCTTGTCCGAGCTCGACCAGGCGGGGACATTGACCGCAAGCTTGCCGGTCGGCGTTTCGACCGCCACCTTGGCACCCAGCACGGCATCCGCCAGTGCCACGGCCAAGTCGGCATGGAGGTCGCGGCCTTCGACACGATAGCGCGGATGGCGGCGGAAGTGGATTTTGACCAGCGCGTCGCCCGGCTGCCCCGGCCCTTGCTCGCCCTGGCCTTTCAGCCGGATGGTCTGGCCGTCCTCGACATAGGCCGGCAGCTTGACGGCGACCTTGCGTCCGTCGGGGAACATCGCGGTCACCTTCTCCGCGGTCGCCGCTTCCTCGATGGTGACGTCGAGCGTCACGTTCAGGTCGGCGCCGGACGGCGCCTGCCGGCCGGCGCCCGTGCCGGCACCGCGAGAGAAGGTCTCGCCGAAAATCTGGCTGAAGATGTCGCTGTTGCCGTCGAACGGATCGCCGCCCGGACGGCTTGAGCGAAACTCGAAGCGCGAGCCGCCCGGTCCTTGCTGCCGACGGAAGCCGGCGAACGGATCGGCGCCGCCCGCGGCACCTTCGAAGCCCTGGAAACGCGGCTTGCCATCGGCGTCGATCTCGCCGCGATCGAAAGCGGCACGGTTCTTCTCGTCGCCGACGATCTCGTAAGCCTGGTTGGCCGCGGCAAACCGCTCCTTCGCCTTGGGATCCGGATTCTGGTCCGGATGATACTCCTTGGCGAGTTTGCGGTACGCCGATTTTATGTCCTTGGCCGATGCGTTCTTAGCAACGCCCAGCACCTCATAGGGGTCGCGCATGCTTCCTGCCCTGGAGAAGGAGTGAGTCCACGATTGCCATCTATATGCGCTCGCATAGGAAGAAATTCCAGTGGCGCGCGGTCATATGATGGCGGAAAATCAGAGCGCTTTGAAGTCCTGCATCCGCCAGGCGCCGGCGCCGGCCAGGCACACCTCGCCCTTGAACAGCGCGACGCCGTCGAAGCTTTCGCGCGAGGCGGTGAAGCGGCGGCAAAGCTGGCCGTTGTCCCTAGACTCTGCCAGTTCCGTGATCGAGCCGCGCGAACCGGTATCGGAATTCGCCCAGGGCACGGCCTGCCCGCCAAGTTCCTGGATATCGGCGGAAGACACCGCGTTGCGGATCGTCGTCTGGTCCGAGGCGCGATCCTGATCGATCGGCGAGGCAGAAACAGGGGTGCTGCTGGTGAGGATTGTACGGTCGACCTCCGCCTGCTCCAAACTGAAGCCGCCGCCACCGCAGCCGGCAAGCGACAAGGCTACCAGCACGATCGCGACCTTGACCGCAGCCTGGGCGCTGGCCGAAGCAATAAGGCTCCATTGCCTGCTGTCAAAAAGTTGCGCGATACGCGACAATCGGCAATCTCCCCAGCCGGCAACAGAATTTGGAAAAACTATGAGCGAAACTGAGTTAACAAGCGGTGACTTTACCGAGGCTGCCGAGCCATTCCGCCTCTTTGCCGCATGGCTCGACGACGCGACGAAGAGTGAGATCAACGATCCCAACGGCGTGGCGCTGGCGACCGTCGATGCCGAGGGCATGCCGAATGTGCGGATGGTGCTGCTCAAGGGGTTCGATGAAAGCGGATTTGTCTTCTATACGAATTTCGAGAGCGCCAAGAGCCGTGAGATTCTTGGCAGCATGAAGGCGGCGATGTGCTTCCACTGGAAATCGCTGCGCCGGCAGGTGCGCGTGCGCGGGCCGGTGGAGATCGTCACCGAAGCGGAAGCGGACGCCTATTATGCGACGCGCCCCCGCGGCAGCCGCATCGGCGCCTGGGCGTCGAAGCAATCGCGGCCGCTGGAGAGCCGCTTCGCACTGGAAAAAGCGGTTGCCGAATACACGGCGCGCTATGCGATCGGCGAGATCCCACGGCCGAAACACTGGTCTGGCTTCCGTATCGTGCCGCAGACGATCGAGTTCTGGCACGACCGGCCCTTCCGACTGCACGACCGCGTCGTCTTTTCACGCAACGCCAAGGGCGGCTGGGACAAGACAAGGCTTTATCCCTGATAAGGGTGGCCCTTAAGCAGCTTCACCAACGGGAGAACTGGGCGCGCGGCAACATGGCATCGCCGATATAGGGTGGCGCGCCTTGAAGTAAGGGGCACCAGGCCCCAGGAGGACCCCGGTAATCCTTGACGAACCACGTTGGTTCACCAATAATCATCGTGAACCAAACGAAAGTTAAGACCATGACGGCTTTTACCGTGCGCGTCCCGGATGAAACCGCAAACAGGCTTGACCAGCTTGCCGAAAAGCTCGACCGCTCGCGCTCCTATGTGGCTGCGCAGGCCATTGAGGACTTTGTAGCCCGTGAGGAATGGCAACTCGCCGAGATAGAGGCCGGGTTGGCCGAAGCTGAGCGCGGCGATTTTGCCAGTGACCGTGATGTAGCCGGTGTTGTCGGAAAATACGTCAAGTCCGCCCGCCGAGCATGAGCCGCAAAAGAATCCGCTGGACCATGCGAGCGCTGCGTCGGCTTGACGAAATCGGCGCGCATATCGAGAAAGACAACCCCGAAGCGGCCGCCCGAGTCATTGCGCGCATCGTGACGGCGGCAGAACATCTCGCCGAGCAACCGGCCATGGGGCGCATCGGGCGCATCAAGGCGACGCGGGAACTCGTTTTGGTTGATATTCCGTATATCGTACCCTATCGCGTCAACGGCGAGACTGTCGAAATACTCACCGTCATGCACACCGCCCAACGGTGGCCACAAGCCCTCTAAAATCGCCCAACACCATGGCTAGCGTCATCAGGCCACACCGCCTTCAGCCTGCTTTCTTCCTGGTCATGAAGGCCATCAAGGCAGCGCGGGCCTCGTCGGATTTGAGCCGCTCGCGGAAATGCTCGCTCTCCTCACCGATGCGGGCAACGAGGTCTTCACGCGAGCCGCGCATCAGGTCGCGCGCGATCTTCAGCGCTTGCGGCGGCTTGGCTGCGATCTGGCCGGCCGCTGCCAGCACGGAGGCTTCGAGCTCGTTTTCCTCGACCACCGCGTAGATCAGCCCGGCGGCCTTCGCCCGCTCGGCCGAAAAACCTTCGCCGAGACCAAGCAGCGCGAAAGCGCCTTGCCGGCCCAGAATCTCAGGCGCAAGCAAGCTCGATCCCGCCTCGGGAACCAGGCCGAGATCGACGAAGGGTGTTCGGAACACAGTGCGCGGCGTGGCGAAGGTCAGGTCGCAGTGCAGGTTGAGCGTGGTGCCGATGCCGACCGCGATGCCATCGACACCGGAAACCAATGGCTTTTCCGCCCTGGCCAGTGCCATCAGAAAATCCCAGACTTCGGTGCCGCCCTCACCGCCGGTGGCGACGACCATGAAATCGGCTAGGTCGTTGCCGGACGAGAAGGCCCCTGAAACACCGAGGAAGACATGAACGCGGACCGCCGGATCGGCATCGCCTTCGGCAAGGGTTTTGGACATTCTCGCATACATGGCGCGCGTCAGCGCGTTCTTCTTTTCCGGACGGTTGATGCGGATGATCTGGATGGCGCCCTGGCGCTCGACGAGGATATGGTCTGTCATAGTCGGCCCCTTGTGGACGTGAACTTGTGAACGTCAGGAAGTTCCGGCAGAAATCAGTGCCTTGCTGGCAGTGGCAAGGCTTTCGGCGCCGCCGATGACGCGCTCCTTCAGCGCGCCCGCCTCGCCAAGCAGGTTTTCGGCGAAGAAACGGCAAAGGGCGATGCGGCTTTGGTCGGCAAGCGCGCCGCGCGCCAGATAAGCGCCGCCCGCCGCAAGCGAGATCAGCCTCAGATATGGCGTCGCACCGGCCAGCGCCTCGTCCGAACGGCCGTCGGCAAGCAGCCCTTGCAGGAAACGTGTCGCTTCGCAGACATTGTCGAGTGCCTTGTCGAGACCATCGGCGGTGCGGCCAAACCCCTGAAGATTTGAGGTCCGCACCTGACTGGCGACCGCTTTCAGTTCGGCGATGTAACCACGAACATGCTCGCCACCGCCAAGCGGCAGCTTGCGCGCCACCAGGTCGATCGCCTGGATGCCGTTGGTGCCTTCGTAGATCGGCGCGATGCGCGCGTCGCGATAAAGTGCTGCCGCACCCGTCTCTTCGATAAAGCCCATGCCGCCATGCACCTGCAGCCCGAGCGAGGCGACCTCGACGCCGACATCGGTGGCAAAGGCCTTGGCCAGCGGCGTCAACAGATTGGCGCGCTCCTGCCAGTGGGTGGCTTCATCGCCACTGGATATCCGCGCGTTGTCGATGGCATGCGCGCAGGAATAGCTGATGGCGCGCGCAATCTGGGTCAGCGCCTTCATGGTCAGGAGATTGCGCTGCACGTCCGGGTGATGGACGATCGGCGCCATGCCGTCGCCATCATAGCTTGCAGCCTTGCCTTGCCGGCGGTCATTGGCGTAGGCGAGCGCCTTTTGCGTGGCCGTTTCGGCGACCGCCACGCCCTGCATGCCGACGGCGAGCCGCGCATTGTTCATCATGGTGAACATGCAGGCGAGGCCCTTGTTTTCCTCGCCGATCAGCCAGCCGATCGCGCCAGGCACTGTCCCTTCGAAACCATCGCCATAGATCATAGTGCAGGTCGGCGAGGCGTGGATGCCCAATTTGTGCTCCAGCCCGGAGCAGAACACGTCGTTGCGCGCGCCCAACGCGCCATCGTCGCCGACAAGGAATTTCGGCGCCAGGAACAGCGAAAGCCCACGCGTGCCGGCCGGCGCATCCGGCAGCCGCGCCAGCACCAAATGGATGATGTTGTCGGTGAAATCGTGCTCGCCATAGGTGATGAAGATCTTTTGCCCGAAGATGCGGTAGGTGCCGTCGCCGGCCGGCTCAGCGCGGGCACGCAACGCATTCAGGTCCGAGCCCGCCTGCGGCTCTGTCAGGTTCATCGTGCCCATCCATTCGCCGGAGACGAGCTTTTCCAAGTATTTGGCCTTCAGCGCCGGCGAGGCGTGCTTGTCGAGCGCCTCGACCGCACCCATGGTCAGCGTCGGGCCGATGCCGAAGGCCATGGCGGCGGAGTTCCACATTTCGAGCGCCGCGACGCCCAGCATGGTCGGCAGCGCCTGGCCGCCGAATTCCTCCGGTGCGGATAGCGCGTTCCAGCCGCCGTCGATCCAGCGACGATAAAGCGCCTTCCAGCCAGGCGGCGTGGTGACGGCAGCGCCGCTCAGCACCGCACCTTGTTCATCGCCGATCTTGTAGAGCGGCGCGATCTCCTCTGTGGCGAAGCGGCCGGCTTCCGCCAGAATGGCGTCGACGAGATCTTCGCCAAGGTCGCCAAAGGTGCCGGCGTCGAGCGCCGGCTTCAGGCCGGCCACGTGCTTCAGCGTGAAGGCGATTTCCTCGACTGGTGCCCGATACATGCCGCTCGCTCCTCCTGTGTCCGGCAGGTCAACTTAAGATCCGTGCCGACACAAAACCATCCGCCTTTGGGTCGCCTCTCCCACCTTCTTTTTACGTAAACGTCAAAATTTGTCACGCAGATTTTGCAATTGCTGCGACACAGGCTAAATTCGGCAAAAGCCGGACAAGTTCGACCGGCGACGGATCAAGAACACCGGATCGGACCGCCCGTGCTTGCCAGACCTGACGCCTATCGCTGTCTCGAATGCGGGCTGCCCTATCGAGCGGCAGGTTTTTGGCACTATCGGGGCAAGGTCGAGGACGGCGCCGCCTATTGGTCGGATCGCGGCATTCTGTGTTCGCCGCAATGCTCGGTGGCTCATCATCGCAAACGCGAGGCCGAGGGAACGCTGCCGCAAGCGCCGGCGCCCGACCCATTCCAAATCCAGCCGCTCTCCCGCCGTTGATGGCAAGCGAAGCCGCCACCGGCAGAATTGCGGCATTCGCCGCGGGCCGCCGAAAGCATTTCCTTAACCATGGCGGTTCAGGATCAGGCTTTGGCCAGCAAGGATCTGCTGTTTGAAACCGCCGGCGCACCCCCTTCGCCGCCTAGGACTCCTCGTCGTCGCGGCCGCGATGACAATGG
Organism: Mesorhizobium mediterraneum; assembly: GCF_002284565.1. Lineage (GTDB taxonomy): Bacteria > Pseudomonadota > Alphaproteobacteria > Rhizobiales > Rhizobiaceae > Mesorhizobium > Mesorhizobium mediterraneum. The sequence goes on from NZ_NPKI01000025.1 coordinate 157,369, forward strand.
CGTTGGGGCCGGCACAAGCCTCGGATTTCTCCGAGCCGTGGAAGAACACCGACCGGGCGCTGGTGATCGACGCCTACGAATACAATTCCATCGACTGGGCTGAACTTGCCACCGACAAACGCATCGTCGGCTTCATCAACAAGGCGTCCGACGGGATGCCGCCACCCTATTTCTGTTTCGGTGCCGAGACCGAGACAAGGCTCTGCAAGACGCTGTGGAAGCGCCATGCGGTAGCGCAGGAACTGTTCCAGACGCGCAAGGTGGTGGCCAAGGCGCTCGGCCTGAAATGGGGCGCTTATCATCTCGCCCGCCCCGGCAATCCCGTGGGACAGGCGAACAATTTCATCAATTTCGCGAAGCCTGGGCCGGATGACCTGCTTGCTCTCGACATCGAGGATGATGACCCCACGAAATGGATGTCGCTCGAGGATGCCGAGGAGTTCGTGCGCCACGTGCATCGGCGGATTGGCCGCTTTCCGGTGCTCTACACCAACGGCAAGACCGCCAAGCACATCGCCGACAACAAGTACAAATACCGGCTCCTGTCGCGGCTACCGCTCTGGTATGCGCGCTACAAGCCAGACATCGGCGTGCATTTCCCGATGGGCAACTGGCAAGGCTACGCACTCTGGCAGTTTTCGGCAAAAGCGAATTGCGGGCGGTTCCGCTGCCCTTACCGGGTGGCTGGCACGCCCAACGACATCGATGTCAATGTCGCACCGATGGATGCCGCCGCATTGCGCGCGCAATGGCCCTTCGGCGGCCTGATCGACGTGCAGCCGGTTTACCTCGCCTCGATACCGGTGCCTCTCTCGCGCGAGGCTGGGCTAGCCGGCAATGCCATCACCTACGCGACCGTGGCGGCACCACCGACCTTCGCCGAAATAACCGCCGCGTTTAGCGCACGCTGGACCAAATTCCGCAGCAGCTTTCAACTGCCTTTTGTAAAGGCCGCGCCGCGCCTTCCGCGCGGGGTTGCCGAATATGTGGCCTGGACGCGGAAGGAGAAGCGCTCTGCATCGGCCTCTGAAGCGGCGCCCGCCGCCAGCGATCCGGTCAGCACCGCATCGACCGAGTTCGACCGTGGGCTGCGCTAAATCTGAAAGCCGTTGAAGGGTCAGCGCACCTGCTCGCGCGCCACAGCCTGCCAACCAATGTCGCGGCGGCAGAAGCCTTGCGGCCAATCGATCCGGTCGAGCGCGGCATAGGCTCGTCTCTGCGCCCCGCCGACGGTGCCGCCGACAGCCGTGATGTCGAGCACACGGCCGCCATTGGCGACCAGCGCGCCGCTGTTGATGGCGGTGCCGGCATGAAAGATCTCGACGCAATCGCCCGCGGCCTCTTCGACGCCGCGGATGACCGAGCCCTTTTCCGGCGTGCCGGGATAGCCCCTGGCCGCCATCACCACGGTGAGCGCCGCCTCGTCGCGCCAGCGCGCTGACATATGTGCAAGCTGGCCATCGGCAGAAGCGTTGAGGAGGACCAAGAGATCGTCCTTCAGCCGCATCATCAGCACCTGGCATTCCGGGTCGCCGAAACGGGTGTTGTATTCGATCAGCTTCGGCCCCTTGTCTGATATCATCAGCCCGGCGAACAGCACGCCGGAAAACGGCGCGCCAAGTTCGGCCATGCCGCGCATGGTCGGCTCGACGATCTCGCGCATCGTGCGGTCGATCATCTCCGGTGTCATCACCGGTGCTGGCGAATAGGCGCCCATGCCGCCGGTGTTCGGGCCGATGTCGCCGTCGCCGACACGCTTGTGGTCCTGCGCGGTGCCGAACGGCAGCGCGGTCGCGCCGTCGCACAGGCAGAAGAAACTCGCCTCTTCGCCGGTGAGAAACTCCTCGACCACCACCTCAGCGCCGGCCTGTCCGAAAGACCCGTCGAAACAGGCGTCGAGCGCGGCCAGCGCCTCATCCAGCGTCATGGCGACGGTGACGCCCTTGCCGGCGGCGAGGCCGTCGGCCTTGATGACGATCGGCGCACCCATCTTTTCGACATAGGCCCTGGCCGACGCCAGGTCGCCGAAACGGCCATAGGCGGCGGTCGGGATATCATATTTCGCGCAAAGGTCCTTGGTGAAGCCTTTCGAGCCTTCCAGCCGCGCCGCCGCCTTGGACGGGCCGAAGACGCGAATGTTCTCAGCGCGAAGGTCGTCGGCAATGCCGGCGACCAGCGGCCCTTCCGGCCCGACCACGACGAGGTCGATCTTTTCCTCCATGCAGAACCGGGCCACCGCCGCATGATCGGCAATATCTAGCGTCACCAGTTCGGCTTCGCGGCCGATGCCCGGATTGCCGGGGGCCGCGTAAAGCTTCGTCAGCAGCGGCGAGGCCGCAATCTTCCAGGCCAAGGCATGTTCGCGGCCGCCGGAGCCGATCAACAAAACACGCATGCCCAGATCCCTTGCCATTCCACGATCAGGACTGCGCTATTGCGCCTCGGACGATGGGTCAAGACATTTGGATGATTTGGGACCAATTGCGCACGGGAACGTCGGGCATCAATGCCCGATATCGGGGGAAAGGCTGGTTCGCCGCCTACGATATTTACGCCATGACGATTTGGCTTGATGCTTGACGGCGTTCGCCTCTGCTGCCACTCCAGCACAATGGAACCCGTCCAGTCGAAAGCAGCCCAGGGCCGCGTCGCCGATGCGCCGAGCGGCCACTGGGTCTACCGCATTCTGCCACGCTGGCTGTGGCCCTATGCGCAGCTTGCGCGATGGGACCGGCCGATCGGCTGGCAGTTGCTGCTGTGGCCGTGCTGGTGGTCGGCAGCCCTTGCGGCAAGCGCCTACCCTCGCCCCGGTGACCCGCTGCTCTCGCTGCTACCGGCGCCATGGTATCTCGTGCTGTTCCTGATCGGTGCCATCGCCATGCGCGGCGCCGGCTGCACCTATAACGACCTGGTCGACCAGGACATCGACAACCAGGTGGAGCGCACGCGTTCGCGGCCGCTGCCGGCGGGAAAGGTCACACGCCGGCAGGCCTGGGCGTTTCTCGTCATCCAGGCATTGGCCGGCCTCGCTGTGCTTTTGCAATTCAACAGCTTCGCCATCCTGCTCGGCATCTGCTCGCTTGCCATCGTTGCTGTTTATCCATTCATGAAGCGATTTACCAATTGGCCGCAACTGGTTCTCGGCCTTGCCTTTTCCTGGGGTGCGCTGATGGGATGGGCGGTCGAGTTCGGCGATCTCGATGGCCCGGCCGTCATGCTCTATATCGGCTCCATCCTGTGGGTGATCGGCTACGACACGATCTATGCGCATCAGGACAAAGAAGACGACGCCATCGTCGGCGTGCGCTCGACCGCACGCCTGTTCGGCGACAACACCAAGGCCTGGCTCGTCGGGCTCTATGGCGGGGCGCTGGTCTGCTTCGCCATCGCCTTCGCGTCGGCACAGGCGCCAGTGCCGGCGCTGGCTGGGCTGGTCGCCGCCGGCGCCCATATGACGAGGCAGATCGCCATGCTGGACATCGACGATCCGGACCAGTGCATGCTTCTGTTCAGGTCGAACAACCAGGTCGGCTGGCTGGTCTTCCTTGGCCTGATCGGCGGCGCTGTGTGGGTGGCGCTGAAGCCGCTGGTTTAGGGAGCCTGTTCCCTTCTCCCCTTGTGGGAGAAGGTGGATCGGCGCGCAGCGCCGAGACGGTTGAGGGGTGTTGGAAGGAATGAGGCGTT
>NZ_NPKI01000037.1 GCF_002284565.1 Mesorhizobium mediterraneum
TTGAAGCTTACCGGTACTAATAGTTCGATCGGCTTGATCGTTCTCATTCCTTATGCCCATCACCAGCGCAATCCTTTGGATTGCGCCGAGATGGATGGCACAGAAAACAGCTTCTCGAGCAACGTGCGCTTTGCCGACCTGGTGGTTATGGCGGAGCGGCTGCACCCGATCCCATTCCGAACTCGGCCGTGAAACGCTCCAGCGCTGATGGTACTTCGTCTCAAGACGCGGGAGAGTAGGTCGCTGCCAGGTCTGCAAAACGCACGTTGAAAAAATCTTCTCCTTACAAAACAGGCCCGCCATACGGGAGCCCGGGCCGCGCAAGCGGCCCTTTCAGTTGGCGGAAGCTTGAACCCAGTAAGCCAGCGCTTACTTCTAAGATTGACGCGGGGTGGAGCAGCCCGGTAGCTCGTCAGGCTCATAACCTGAAGGTCACAGGTTCAAATCCTGTCCCCGCAACCAAATCAAAAACGGCCCGCTTCACGCGGGCCGTTTTGCGTTTGCGGCCCGGCACGGTCGAGACCCTGTTCACGCGGCCGGCGCATGAGCGCTGAGCAGGCGTTCCAATTCAACGGTAGAGTCGCGCAGACAGAATCGACAATTTAACCCGCAGCTCATCCCGCAACAATTGCGGTTTGGGCAAGCCCGCCCGTCCGCCGTCCGTCGGCGGTCTCAGAGCTGCGGACCCTTAGTCGAAACCTGCCGCGGTGCTGCCATAAGGGCGTCGCTCAATTCACACGGTTTTCCGACCCCGCCATCAGCGGTATCTCAAGCCCTCGCCGCAATCCCGTCGCAACGACCGACACCCTGAATTTTCCTGCGAGCGCCTTGTCGAAAATGGCGCCGACGATGATATCGGCGTCGGCGTCGACCTCCTCGCGTATGCGGGTGGCAGCTTCGTCGACCTCGAACAGCGTCATATCAGTGCCGCCTGATATCGAGACAAGGACGCCCTTGGCGCCCATCATGGACGCTTCGTCGAGAAGCGGGTTTGCGATTGCCGCCTCGGCCGCCTTCCTGGCGCGGTCCTCCCCGGTGGCTTCGCCGGTGCCCATCATCGCGCGACCCATATCGCGCATCACCGACTTCACATCTGCGAAGTCGAGATTGATCAGCCCTTCCTTGACGATGAGATCGGTGATGCAGCCGACGCCCGCGTAGAGGACGCGGTCCGCCATGGCGAACGCGTCCGCGAACGTCGTCTTGGCATCGGCGATCCTGAAGAGATTCTGGTTCGGGATGACGATGACGGTATCGGCGCTCTCGCGGAGCCGCTCGATGCCCTCATTGGCCGCATGCATTCGACGGTTCCCTTCGAACACGAACGGCTTGGTGACGACGGCCACCGTCAGTATTCCCGCGTTGCGCGCGGCCTGCGCTATGACCGGTGCCGCACCGGTTCCAGTTCCGCCTCCCATGCCTGCGGTCACGAAACACATATGCGTTCCCGCGAGATGGTCCATGATTTCGTCGATCGATTCCACGGCAGCGGCATGGCCAACTTCGGGCAGCGATCCTGCACCCAGGCCCTCCGTCACGTGAGCTCCCAATTGGATCAGCCGCGTTGCCTTCGACATGGTGAGCGCCTGAGCATCGGTGTTGGCAACGATAAATTCGGTGCCCTGCAAGCCTTCGGCGATCATGTTGTTGATGGCATTGCCGCCACCGCCGCCAACTCCGATGACGGATATTTTGGGCCTCATCTCGGAGATTACCGGCCTCGTTGCAGTGTTCATTTGCCGTCTCTCCCGTTGAATGCGCAAGCGCAGGGGTCGGTGGAAGGCTTGTTCCCGACGCACTGCAAGACTTTGGACAGTGAGCGAATCAGGACAGCCCAGCGTGCCTAAGGGAATCAGACGGTTGACTCGGCTGCAAGTGCACTATGCAAACTCGCGCATGTTACGCGCCATTGGTTCGCCGTCAGTGCTTCGAAAGTTGTCTGATGTCAGCGTCTCTGGGTAGGGCCGGGGCGATCTTCCTGTTCTACTTCACGCCGATGCCGGCCGTCAGGCCGCCATCGATCTTGTAGTCCGCACCAGTGCAGAACCCGGCTTTCGACGAACACAGAAAGGCGATGAGTTCCGCCACTTCCTCCGGCTCGCCGATGCGTCCGATGGGGTGGGCTTCGCCGAAGCGCCTGTAGGCCGCCTCGACATCGGCATCGGTGCCATTCTCGCCGCGCGCCGCCTTTTCCAGGATTGGCGAGCGGATCGAGCCAGGGCTGACGGAGTTGACGCGAATGCCGGAGCGTGCGTAGTCGAGCGCCAGAGAGCGCGTCAATGTGTGGATGGCACCCTTGGTCGTGGCATAGGCGGCGACGTTCTGCTGGCAGGCAAAGCCCTGCACCGAAGCCACGTTGACAATGGCGCCGCCGCCCCGCTTGATCATTTCCGGGATGCCGAAATGCGCGGTCAGGTAGATCGAGCCGACATTGACTGACATCGCCTGGTTCCAGGTGTCGAAATCGGTGCTGGTAGCGGTTCCATATGGATGGACCGCCGCGGAATTGACGATGATATCGAGGCCGCCGAACCGCTCGACACCGGCCGCGACCGCGTCGCGAACCTGATCCGGCACCGACACGTCGACGGCCATGACCAGCGCCCCGGCGCGGATCTGTCCAGTTCCGCCGTCATCGCTGCGTTGGCCGCGCGGTCGATGCCGCAAGCGATGATCGCAGCACCCCCTGCCGCAAGACGTCGGGCGGTTGCCAGGCCGATCCCGGTCGTCCCCGTCACCAGAGCGATCTTGCCGTCGAAATCCTTCATTGCGGAAAACTCCTTCATTGGTCGTCGGAAGCCGGCTTTAGTTTGACTTCCATTGTGGCCCAACAATACCTTTCTGTTCTGTTTTTATCGCAAAGGGAAAGTCTCAATGGAACAGTGCTGGCGCTGGTATGGACCGGACGATCCGGTGACGCTCGATCATGTTAAGCAGGCAGCTGCGACAGGCGTGGTGACGGCCCTGCACGACATATATGACGGGCGTGCCTGGCCGCTCGACAGCATTTTGGAGCGCAAGCGGATCATCGAGGCGGCAGGGCTGACCTGGTCGGTCGTCGAGAGCATTCCCGTTCACAACTCGATCAAGATCGGCTCGGCGGAACGGCTTCGCTATGTCGGCTTCTACAAGGACACGATCCGTGCGCTCGCCAAGGCCGGCATTTCGACGATCTGCTACAATTTCATGCCCGTGGTCGACTGGACCCGCACGGATCTGGCCTATCGGCTTCCGACAACGGGTTATGCGCTGCGTTTCGATGCGATCGATTTCGCCGCCTATGACCTGTTTGTGCTGACGCGCAGGAATGCCGAGGCCGGCTACAGCGCCGCCCGTATCGCCGAGGCGGAATCGCGACTGAAGGAACTGAGCGACGAGCAGATCGACAGGATAGAGCGCAATCTCATTGCCGGCCTGCCGGCGACCGAGCGCAGCTATAATCGCGAAAGCTTTCGCGAGGCATTGGCGGAATATGACTCGATCGGGCCGAAGGAGTTGCGCGACAATCTTGCCTGGTTTTTGCGCGAGATCATTCCGGTGGCCGAGCAGGAGGGAGTGCGCATGTGCATCCATCCCGACGACCCGCCGTTCTCGCTCTATGGCTTGCCACGGATCGTTTCGACCGCCGAGGACGCGCGTTTCATCCTTAACGCCGTCGACAGCCCGGCCAATGGGCTGACGTTCTGCACCGGCTCCTATGGCACGCGCGCCGACAACGACATTGTCGGCATGGTCAAGGAATTCGCCGACCGGATCCATTTCGTCCATCTGCGCAATGTAACCATCGAGGATGACGGCTCCTTCTACGAGGCCGAGCATCTGGAGGGCGGCACCGACATGGCGCATGTCATCCTCGCTTTGATGCAGGAAGAGACGCGCCGTCGCAGGGAAGGTCGCGCCGACTGGCGGATTCCGATGCGTCCCGATCATGGCCATTTGCTCGCCGACGATATCGGCAAGACCAAGATCAATCCCGGCTACTCATTGATCGGCCGCCTGAAGGGCCTCGCCGAGCTGCGTGGCATCATGCGCGCCGTGGAGCGTTTTGGGCTGGCCTGAGATCGCCAAACAGGAAGCCCAAACGTAGTTTTCCTATGTGAAAATATCTTGCGCAGGTAAAAATACCTGCTAGTAATCTCGGATCGGGCTAGCGCCCGGTTCGGGAGGAATTTTTCAGGAATGACAAGGCTGCGCGGTCTGGCGTGGGATCATCGACGCTGCTGGGGTCCGCTCGACGCCAGCATCGAGACGTACTGCTCCGACAATCCCGGTCTGGAAATCGAATGGGACCGCCGCAGCCTCTACGAGTTCGGCGAGGGCGTGCTTGGTCCGGTGCTAGGCACCTACGATCTGATCGTATTCGATCATCCCTTTATCGGCGACATCGCCGACGGCGAGTTGATGGTGCCGTTCGACGGCTATTTGTCGGTGGAGCAGCGCCGCTTCTTCGAGCACGACTCGGTCGGCGCGTCCTGGCGATCCTATGCACGGAACGGCCGCCAGTGGGCACTGCCGATCGATGCCGCCTGCCAGGTCGCCTCCTATCGCCCGGATCTCCTGGAGCGCTACGCAGCGGTGCCCACTACTCATGAAGAGGTGCTGGAGCTTGGCCGTCGCGTGCGCAAGGACGGCAAGTGGCTTGGCCTGCCGTTCGTGCCGACGGACGCCATGTGCCTGCTCTTGACGCTCGGCCATCCGCAGGAGAACGGCGAGGAGTTCATTGCAAGGGACAAGGTCGAGCAGGCTGTCGCGCAGTTGCGCCAGCTTGCCGAGCTGTCGCATCCGAGTTCGTCGAAATGGAATCCGATCCGCTGCTATGACCACATGATCGCGCATGACGATGTGGTCTATGTGCCGTTCGCCTTCGGCTATGTGAACTATGCCTCGAACGCCGACAGGCCGTATCTGCGTTTCGCCGACGTGCCGACCCCGCGATCCGCTGGCGCCTTGCTCGGTGGTGCCGGCATCGGGGTCAGCGCCCAATCGAAACACAGGCAGGCCGCCATCGACTACGCGCTTTTCCTATGCTCGCCCGGCTACCAGCGCGGCGACTACGTGAAGTCAGGCGGACAGCCGGAATCGCTGGCGGCGTGGAAGGACGCCGAAGTCAACGATCTTTCCGGCAATTTCTTCAGCTCGACGCTTGCGACGATCGAAGCGTCCTACCTGCGCCCGACACATCCGGGCTTCATCACCTTTTTCCGCGAATGCGCTCCGCATGCGGCCGCTGCCATCGCCGGCGGCATGCCCGCGACCGAACTCGCGGATCGGCTGAACCGCCTCTACCGCGAGACCAGACGAGGCCAACCGGAACGGAGCGTCGCATAATGGCCGCCGACATAGCCCAGATCGTCGAAGAAGGCGAAAGCGGCCGCAACGGCTATCGCGTGCCGGCGGTGGAAAAGGCGCTCGACGCTCTCGAGTTCATGGCGTCCAGTGCCGAGCCGCTGACCCAGACCGAGATCGCCGCCGGCCTGGGGCGCTCCATCCATGAGATATACCGCATCCTGCTTCTGCTGGAGAAGCGCGGCTACATCTTCCGGACGCAATCCGACCGCTTCCGCCTTTCGCTAAAACTGTTCGAGCTGGCGCATATGCATCCGCCGGTAAACCGGTTGGTCGAATGCGCGCTGCCGGTGATGCGCGAGCTCTCGGCCAATACCGATCAAAGCTGCCATCTGGTTGTTCGCGAAGGCGAGAGCGCGCTGGTGGTGTTGCAGATCGATTCGCCTTTGCCGATGCGCTACTCGGTCGCGCTCGGCTCGCATTTCCCGATCCTAGAAACGAGCTCCGGCGCAGTGCTGCTCGCACATTCGAACCAGGCCGAGCGCGACCGCATCGTCGAGCGGATTGTGGCCGCCGGCGAGGGGCAGGGCACGCGGGCGGAAATCGAAGCGCGGCTGAACGAGGTCGCAAGGCTCGGCTATGAGATGCGCCCCTCGCTGGCCGTCGAGGCCTGCACCAACGTCTCAATGCCGGTGCGCGACCACACGGGTGCGGTCATTGCCGCGCTCACAGTCCCGTTCCTGCCGCAGAAAGCCGCTCGCTTCGATCGCGAAACCGTCTTCGAACGGGCGAAAGCGGCAGCCGAGACAATATCGGCGGCGCTGGGCGCGGGTGAAATCATCGCTTCGTCACGTGCCGACCCGGAACGGCGGGACTATCCGTTCAGCAACTAACAAGATGATATCAGGGAGAAGAAGATGAATTGGTCCAAATCAATCCTGTTTGCCTCGGCGGCCGCGCTGGCCCTGAGCGCCGCTGCCGCGCAGGCCGAAAACATGCCGAAGCGCATCGGCTACGTCACCAACTACGCCACCCATGAGTGGTATCAGAATGTCATCAAGGGCATGCAGTCTCGCGCCAAGGAACTCGGCATCGAGCTCGAGGTGCAGGACGCCAATCTCGACATCGCCAAGCAGGTTTCTGCCGCGGAAGACTTCATGGCCAAGGGCGTCGACGTGCTGATTGTCACGCCTGTCAACGAAGAGGGCGTCGTGCCGCTGCTGCGCCAGGCGAAATCCAATGACGTCCCCGTCGTTCTGGAAGGCAATCCGGTCAAGGGCATGACGACCATGGTCGCGATCTGCGACTATGATACCGGCTACACGACTGGCGTCGAAGCAGGCAAATACGCCAAGGAAAAGCTCGGCGGCAAAGCCCAGGTGATGAATGTCGGCCTGCCGCTCCTGTCTGCCACCGTCCTGCGTTCGCAAGGTTTCATGGACGGCCTGAAGACCATCATCCCTGACGCGGTCATGGTCCACGATCTCGACGGCGGCGGCAATCCTGACCGCGCGCTCGAAGTGTCTTCGGCGGCGCTTGCCAAGAACGCCGACATCAACATCATCTATGGCATCAACGATTCCTCGTCGCTGGGCGGCCTGCAGGCCTGGAAAGCGGCCGGCAAGTCGCAGGATAATTTGTTAACGGTCGGCACGGGTGGCGAAGGCCTTGCCTTCATCAATGCGATACAGAACGAGCCGTCCTACCGCATCGAAGCCGCGATGTTCCCGGAAAAGGAAGGCTACACCGCCATCGATGCCGCAGTGAAGCTGTTCAACGGCGAAGAGGTGCCCGAGCACATCGTCAGCCCGACCGCGCCGATGAACGGCGACGATTGGAAGAAGTACTACGATTACGACGGCACTGTCCGGACGATCAAATGGGATGCCGTCAACGCGCTTCAGCCGCCGGAAAAGTGCATGAAAACCTCCGCCGACCTGAAGAAGTAGGATCCCAAAATCGCCCTTCCCGCTCGGCGGGAAGGGCAACTGATCGGATGCCGACGGCAAAACAGGTCAACCGCCCGGTTTAGGCAGGTTTCCAAATAGCGACGGCACCCGATGCCGCCCCGGAAATGAAATGGAAATGAGCGAGCTTACGCAATCTTCCGCGCCAAGGCGTTTCATCGGCGGCCAGCTGCTGGGCAGCAGCCAGCTCGTGCTGGGGATTATCCTGGCCGTGCTTTGCATCGCCATCTCGATCGCAGCGCCACAGTTCTATTCCGAGGCCAATATCATCGCCATCCTGCGCCAATGCGCGCTGGTGCTGATCGTCGCCTCGGGCATGACCATGCTGATCATCACCGCTGAGGTCGATCTCTCGGTCGGAGCGTCGCTCGCCTTTGTCGGCTGTATCGGCATGGCCGTGCTCAACTCGACGCACAGCCTCGTGCTCGGCATGCTGGCGGCGCTCGCCTTTGCCGGCGGGGTCGGCCTGTTCAACGGGCTGGTCGTCACCAGGCTCAAGGTGAATTCGCTGATTGCCACCATCGGCACGATGATGATGCTGCAGGGCGGCGTCTATCTATTCACCCGTGAGGCCGTGCAGAACCATCACCGGCTGGTCAGCTTCACTGATCTCGGTGCCGGCTACATCGGCGCGATCCCGCTGCCCGTCGTCATTGCGGTGGCCATCTTCGCCATCGCAGCCGTGACGCTGCGCTTCACCACGCTTGGCCGTTACCTCTATGCGGTCGGTGCCAATGAGCGTGCGGTTCGTCTTTCCGGTGTGCGCTCGGAGCGTCTGAAACTGTTCGCCTTCGTCGTCACCGGCCTGTGCGTCGGGGTTGCCGGCATGATCCTGGCGTCGCTGATGAATGCGGGTCAGCCGACCGCCGGACGCGGCTTCGAGCTGACGGTGATCGCCGCTGTCATCCTTGGTGGCACCAGCCTGCTTGGCGGGCGCGGCTCGCTGTTCGGCACGTTGCTCGGCGTTCTGGTGCTGAAGGTCATCGACAACGGTATCATCATCCTGGGCTGGAACCAGGACCTGCAGATGGTGGTGCCCGGCGTGGTCATCATTCTGGCAACCTATCTCGACATCATCCGGAACAGAGCCAATGTCCGTTGATTTCCTTCACCCCGGCGAAGGCGCGGCCGTCGACACAAGCGTGCCGGCGCTTGAGATGCGCGGCATCGACAAGCGCTTTCCGGGCGTGGTGGCGCTGGACAATGTCGACCTCACCCTGGAGCCCGGCAAGATCCACGCCTTGATGGGCGAGAACGGCGCCGGCAAGTCGACGCTCATCAAGATCATGGCCGGGGTCTACGGCAAGGATGCCGGCACCATCCGCATGCGCGGACGCGAGCTCGACATCAAGTCGCCGCGCGACAGCCTGAAAGAGGGCATTAAGGTCGTGTTCCAGGAGATCGCGCTGATCTCCGAATTCACCGTGGCCGAGAACATCTTCCTCGAGGGCTATCCGACCGGCAAGGGCGGCTCGATCGACTGGAGGAAAATCCGCGCCGATTCCGCCGCGCTGTTCAACCGCATCGGCTTCAATGTCGATCCGGCGGCGCGGACGGGATCGCTGCCGGTCAGCCAGCAGCAAATGGTCGAGATCGCGCGCGCTCTCGCCCACGAAGCCCGCGTCGTGGTCATGGACGAGCCGACGTCCTCGCTGACGCCAAACGAGATTTCGCTGCTGTTCACCGTCATCCGCCGGCTGGCCGCGCTCGGCATTGCGGTGCTCTATGTCAGCCACAAGCTCGACGAGGTTTTCGAGATCGCCGACACGGTCACTGTTCTGCGCGACGGTCGGCATGTCTCGACCCGACCGATCGGCGATCACACCAATGATACGCTGATCCAGGACATGATCGGCCGTCGCATCGAAAGCCTGTTTCCGCGCAAGCGCGGCGCACCGGGCAGCAAGGTCGCCTTATCCGTGCAAGGGCTCAGCACGGCGAAGAAGCTGAAGGACGTATCGTTCGAAGCGCATGCCGGCGAAGTCCTCGGCTTCTTCGGCTTGATGGGGGCCGGCCGAACCGAACTTGCCAAGGCGGTCGTCGGCTTCGATCCGATCACCTCCGGCACGATTTCCGTCGACGGTCACCGCCTGCTGCCGCACGACACGCATACGGGTGTCCGGCTCGGCATCGGCCTGCTTACCGAAGACCGCAAGAGCGAAGGGCTGATGGGCGAATTGCCGGTTTACCAGAATGCCAGCCTCGCCTCGCTCGGCGCCTTCGCCCGTATGGGCTTCATCGACAAGGCCGGGGAACGCAAGGCGGTGCAGGATTATGTCGACCGCTTCCGCATCAAGACGCCCAGCCTGTTCCAGGAGATCAAGAACCTGTCCGGCGGCAATCAGCAGAAGGTGCTGATCTCGCGCTGGCTGATGCGGGGCCTGAACGTGATCGTCGTCGACGAGCCGACCCGCGGCATCGATGTCGGCGCCAAGTCGGAGATCTTCGCGCTCATCGACCGGCTCGCCGGCGAGGGCCTGGCGGTCGTCATGATGACATCGGAGATGCCCGAGTTGCTGGGCCTTTCCGACCGTGTCGCGGTGATGTGCGAGGGCCGGCTCACCGCGATCATGTCGCGCGACGACGCCACGCAGGAGAAAATCCTCAATGCAGCGATCGGATAAGACGATGACGCTTCGCAGCCGCATTCCCTGGCATTCGGCCGACGCCTTCGATGGTGGCAAGCTATGAGCCTGGCAAGCACAGAGACGATGAGAGCCGGGCCGTCCATGTTGGCGCGGCTCTTCGCGCGGCAGGAATTGGCGTTGCTCTTATGCCTCATCCTGGTCATCGCGTTCTTTTCCTTCACCGCCGAGAATTTCTTCTCCGTGCGCAACATGACCAACGTGCTCGGGCAGGCGTCCCTGGCGCTGACCGCCGGCATCGGCTGCGCCATCGTTTTCATGTCCGGCGAGGTCGACATTTCGATCGGGTCGCTGCTGGCGACCATCGCCCTGCCGCTGATCATCATCATGAACGACACGAACTCCCTGCTGCTCGGCGTTGGCGGTGCGCTGCTGTTCGGGCTGATCATCGGTGTGGTGAATGGCTATCTCACCGCCTATGCCGGGATCAACTCGCTGATCGTGACCCTGGGCACGATGTTCATCATGCGCGGTGGGGTGTATCTTTATACCGGCCAGCGGGCGATCCCCGCCGATGCCGCTCTCGACAGCTTCATCGCGCTGTCGGATGGCCGCCTGTTCAATGTCGTTCCCTATTCGGCGGTGATTGCGATCGTCCTGCTCGCTGCCTTCGCCTACATGATGCGGCACCGGCCGTTCGGACGGCAGATCTATGCTGTCGGTGGCAATCCGGAAGTGGCACGGCTCGCCGGCTATGACGTGCGCCGGGTCAAGTTCATCTGCTTCATCATCAGCGCGATGCTGGCGACGGTTGCCGGCATTATTCTCGCGGCCCGCGTCGGCTCAGCGCAGCATACGGCCGGACTGAACTTCGAGTTCCAGGTCGTTGCCGCCACCGTGCTCGGCGGGGTGAGCCTTGCCGGCGGCATCGGCAGCCTGACAGGCATGGCGCTCGGGGTGCTGATCCTGCAGTTCCTGTCCAACGGGCTGCGCGGACTCGGCCTGCCGACCGAGTGGCAGCTGGTCATCACCGGCATGATCATCATTGCCGCTGTCGCTTTCGACGAAGCGAAGCGCCGGCGCATCATTGGAGGCTGACATGGATCGTCTCAAGGGGAAAAGCGCAATCATCACCGGCGCCGCCGAAGGCATCGGCCATGCGATCGCGGCGGCGATGGCAAGGGAAGGTGCGCATGTCTTCTTGAGCGACATCGCCGACGAGAGCGGGGAACATTTCGCGGCGAAACTGCGCGCGGCTGGCCACGCTGCCGACTACGTGCATTGCGATGTGTCGAAGGAGGCCGACATCGTCAACCTCATCGCTACCGCCGTCGGCAAGACCGGCCACCTCGACGTGATGGTCAACAACGCCGCCATCGCCATCGGCGGCATGCCGGTCCACGAGATGACTGACGAGCAGTGGCACCGGCTGATCGCGGTCAATTTGACCAGCGTCTTTCGCGGCTGCAAATACGCGTTGCCGCACATGATCGCGCAGAAATCGGGGTCGATCATCAACATGGCCTCAGCGCAGGGGCATATCGGGCTCGACGGCTGGACCGCCTATGCCGGCGCCAAGGGCGCGGTGATGGCGATGACGCGCCAGATGGCGGTCGAGTTCGGCCCGCTCAACATCCGCTTCAACTCGATCTCGCCAGGCACCATCAACACGCCGATGAACGACAAGCTAATCAAGGAGATCGGCGGCAATCTCGCCAAGGCGTGGGTGAAGATGCATCCGCTCGGCCGCATCGGCGAGCCTTCCGAAGTGGCGGAAGCCGCCGTCTATCTCGCCTCCGATGCCGCCGGCTTCACTACTGGCACCGACCTGCGCGTCGATGGCGGGCTGACCGCCGCGCCACGCTACGTTCCCGATCTGCTTTGACACACGAAACGAGACATAAAATGAACAAGGCCCTCGAAGGCGTCCGCATCCTCGATTTCAGCCATCTGCTGCAAGGGCCGTTCGCCACGCAGCTGCTCGGCGACATGGGCGCCGACGTCATCAAGATCGAGCGCGCCGGCGCCGGCGATATGTTCCGCAGCATGACCTTCTTCGCCAAATGGGTCGGCGGCTCCGAGAGCCCGAACTTCCTCGCCTGGAACCGCAACAAGCGCTCGATCGCGCTCAATCTGAAGAGCCGCAAGGTGCATGCGATCGTCATGGACATGGCCAAGAAGGCCGACGTCGTCGTGCAGAATTTTCGCCCCGGCGTGCTGGCCAAGCTCGGTTATGGCTACGAGGACTTCAAGGCAGTCAATCCCGGCATCATCTATTGCTCGGGCTCCGGCTATGGTGAGGAAGGCCCTTATGTCGAGCGCCCGGGCCAGGACATGCTGATCCAGGGGCTGTCCGGGCTGATCTCCAACACCGGCCGTGGTGACCAGGCTCCTGTTCCGGCCGGCGCCGGCCTCGCCGACCAGATCGGCGCGATGAACATGGTCTACGGCATATTGTCGGCGCTCTACTATCGCGAGAAAACCGGCAAGGGCCAGAAGATCGAGGTCAATTTGCTGGCCGGGATGCTCGCGCATCTCAACCAGGAGTATGTCGCCGTGCTCAATCTCGGCGAGGATTTCGTGCGGCCCAATTCCGGTATCGGCCATCCCGGCATGCAGGCTCCGTTCGGCATCTACGAAGCGAAGGACGGCGGCCATGTGTCGATCGCCATGAGCCCGTTCAAGACGCTGTATGAGACATTGGAGGCGCCGCAGCTTGCCGTCTACGACGATCTGAAGACGCTGTTCGACAAGCGCGACGAGGTGTTCGAGAAGGTCAACGCCGAGACCAGGAAGTTTGCGACGCAGGACCTGCTGGCGCGGCTGCTTGCAGTCGATATCTGGTGCGCCGAGGTGAAGGATATCCGCCGCGCTGCCGAGGATCCGCAGGTCAAGCACATGGGCATGATCACCAGTTACGATCATCCGCGCGGCGGCAAGGTGAGGGTGGTCGCGCCGGCGGTCAAAATGAGCGAGACCCCCGCAACCATCGAACGGCCCGCCCCGCTGGTCGGCCAGCATGGTCGCGAGATCCTGGCCGAGTTCGGCCTCTCCAAAGACGAGATTGCAGCACTTGAGGCGTCCGGCGACATGACCGTGGACGCTACCTGACGATGCCCGCCTACCAGACGCTTACGGTCGAAATCTCGGGTCGCGTCGCCGTCGTCACTTTTCGGCGCGCCGACCAGCTCAATGCCATGAACCGGCTGATGCAAGGCGAGATCACCGGCGCCTTCGAGGCGCTGTCCGGGGATGACGGTGTCGGTGCGATCGTTGTGACCGGCGAAGGACGCGGCTTCATGGCTGGCGCCGACATCAAGGAATACGCCGCCCAGACGGCTGCCGAGTTCGACGCCTTCCAGGCCGCCGGCACTCGCATGTATGCGGCGATCGAGAATAACCGCAAGCCGGTGATCGCCGCGGTCAATGGCTTCGCGCTGGGCGGCGGCATGGAGCTGGTGCTGTGCTGCGACATCGTGATCGCCAACCAGTTCGCGAAACTCGGCCTGCCGGAGATCAAACTCGGACTGATCCCCGGCGGCGGCGGCACACAGCGCAGCGTCCAAAAACTCGGCCGCAACCGCGCCAATCTCCTGCTGATGACCGGCGCCATCGTGCCGGCTTCCGAATTCATCGACGCTGGACTGGTCAACGAGGTCGTCGACGTCGAAAGGCTGATGCCGCGGGCGCTGGAACTCGCCGAGATGATCGCCGCCGAACCGGCTGCAGCGATCGAGGGACTGAAAGCGTTGACGGCGCATGCCGTATCGGGCGACCTGGCCGATGGCCTCGCCATGGAACGCGACATTCTGGGCGGGCTCTATCGCAGCGAGATCGGCCAGCAGCGAGTGAAGGCGTTCGCCGAGAAAAGCGCGGCGCGGGCGAAGGTAGCGCAATGACCTCCTTGGTCGAGCCGAACCGCCCGCGCTTCACCGATGTCGAAGGGCTGGCTGCTTTGGTTGGAAGTGGCGACGTCTTCGGCGTCGGCGGCCATCATTTCGCCCGGCTGCCGATCGCCTTGCTGCGCGCCATCGCCGGCTCTGATATCAAGGATTTGCGCTACGTCTGCTGGGCCGGTGGGCTGCCGCTCGAACTGCTTCTCGAAGCGGATGCGGTAGCGGAAATCGACCTCTGCTTCTCCAGCCTGGACATTTTTGGCCTTCCGCCGCGTTTCCGCGCGGTTGCCGAGACGAATGCCGTGCCCGTCCGCGATTGGACGGCGCTGGCGATGATCCAGGCGCTGCGGGCGGCGCAGCAAAACCTGCCGTCGATGCCGTTCCAGCTTCCGCAGGGCTCGGACATGCTCGCGCGTGTGCCGGGCGCGCTCGCCGCTCCCGATCCCGTTGCCGGGACCGAGACAGGGTTCATCCCGCCGCTGCGGCTCGATACGTTCGTCGTCCACGCCCAGCGCGCCGACGAGAGCGGCAATGTCCAGATCATCGGGCCTCGGGCGCTGGACTTTGCCATGGCGGGCGCGGCGCGGCAGGTGCTGGTCACGGTCGAGGAGATCGTCCCTGTCGGGGCGCTGCGGCATGACGGCCGCCAGAGCATTCTCACGCGGAACCAGGTTTCGGCCATAGCGCTGGCGCCGAGCGGCGCCTATCCGGCCTCCTGCCTGCCGTTCTATGTGACCGATTATCAAGCGTTGTCGGGGGCGTTCGCAGCCAGGGAAGCACCTTTGGCGGACACTCTGCGCCTGCCTTCCGAAGGCGTGCCGGAGCTGGTTCAGGATGCTGCGAAAATCCGCGCCGAAACGGCCCTCGCAACGCCCGCTCTCGCGCAGGGCGAAAAGAAAGCGTCGATCGACGAGATCATCGCCGCCCGTATCGCCGCCGAGCTCGACAACGACAGCTTTGCCAGTGCCGGCGCGGTGTCGCCGCTGGCCAACGTCGCCTACCGGCTGGCCAAGGCGACCCACGCGCCGGACATGATCATCGCGACGATGAGTTGCGGCCACCTCGATATCGCGCCGAGCCCGATGATACTGTCGCTGATCGAAAGCCTCGATTGCGAGACGGCGGTGGCGCATGCCGGTGGCGACGACACCTACTCGACCTACTATCAGGCCGGCGCGGTGACCCATGAGATCGTCGGGGCCGCGCAAGTCGATCGACGCGGTCGCGTCAACACCATCGCGCTGCGCAAGCGCGATGGCGGCCTCATCCGGCTGCCCGGGCAGGGCGGCATGGCCGATGTCGCCAACATGCATCGCGACTATTTGCTCTACGTTCCCCGCCATTCGGTGCAGTCGCTGGTGGACGACGTCGAGATCGCCAGTTCGGCGCGAGGCTTGCTCACCCAGAATGAACGCGAGCCGATGGGCTATCGGACCGGTGAGGCGCTGGTGTTCACCGATCTTTGCGTCTTTCGGCTCGACCGATCGAGCCGGGAATTGATCGTCATCGAAACCATGCCTGATATCACGCAGCAGCAGATCCGTGATGCCACTGGTTTTCCCGTGTCATTCGATGCCGACTGCCGGCAAATTCCGCTGCCCTCAAACGACACGCTTGATGTCCTGCGAAACAGAATCGATCCCCTCGGTCTGCGCCGCCTGGAATTCGTCAGCGCCAAGGAGCGGGGTGCACTGATAGCCGAGATCCTCGCCGCCGACCGCATCATGGTCGAGCGTTGCATCGCCGCGCAGACCGCAGGAGGCTGAAGCTCCAATGGCAAAGCCGTTGCTTGAAATGGCCGCCGCCCGGGTCTTCTTCGACGGTATCTTCACCAGTCCGCGCGTCGCCCATCCGGAGGGTGTGGCCGTCAACCGCGACGGGTCGATCTGGTGCGGCACCGAAACCGGCGATCTCTTGCGGCTTTCCGCCGATGGTGGCTCGGCCGAACGCATGGGTGGCACGGAAGGTTTTCTGCTCGGCATCGCTTTCGACAGCGCGGGAAACTGTTTCGCCTGCGATCTGAAGCATTCGGCGATCTTTCGCTGGAATGCCGGGACTGGTCTTATGGAGCGCTTCGCCTCGGCTGGCATCCGCGTGCCGAACTATCCGATCGTCGACGAGACACGAGGCTGGCTCTACGTGTCGGACAGCGCAGGCGAAGACAACCGCTCCGGCATCTTCCGCTATGATCTGAAGACCGGTGAAGGCCGCCTGTGGTGTCGCGAACCCATGGCCTTTGCCAACGGCATGACGATGGCGCCGGACGGCAGCGGGCTCTATGTGGTGGAAAGCAATGCGGCGTGCATCAGCTATGTGCCGATCCTGGCTGACGGCGCGGCTGGCGCCAGGCAGATCGTCGTCGATGGCGTCGACAATGTCCCGGACGGATTGGCTTTTGCGCCCGACGGCTCGCTTTTCATCTCATGCTACGAGCCAAGCCGAATCTATCGCTGGCGCCAGGACAGAGGCCTCGAAGTGCTGATCGAGGACCCGGCCGCGACCACACTGGCGCATCCCACCAACATCGCCTTCAAGGGCGATAAACTCTACACGGCCAATTTGGGTCGCTGGCATATTACCGAGATCGACCTGGCCACAATTCCAAACTAGATTTTATTTGAGCATCGGATTTTCCCAAAACCGGTACCCACTTTTGGGTCCGATGCTCGAGCCACGCCTGATGGATGAGGCCGGGGTGGGTGCTAAGGTCGATGGCTTGATGAAACAAGCTCGGCCTTGCGCCGTGACGTCTCCAGCCCGATGGCGATGAAGCGGCGTGCATGCTGAGCCAGCTCCATATTGTCGGTCCACAAATTGCGCCAGATAGCGGTTTTCTTCGACAGGTTCTCGTCGACGATCTCCGACGAGAACGATTCGAAGCTGAGATCGTCGCTGTAGCCGATTGCGGTCAGCGCATCGAAGATCGCGGCAAAGTCGATGTTGCCGGTGCCGAGGAAGCCGCGATGGCTCTCGCCTATATGGACATAGCCGATCTTCTTCGCGGCGTGGCGGATGGCCAGTCCGACATCGGCCTCCTCAATATTCATGTGGAAGGTGTCGAGATGCAGGAAGATATTGTCGGAGCCGGTGTCCTCGATGAAGGCCAAGCCTTGCGCCGCGGTGTTGAGCAGATTGCTCTCGAAGCGATTGACGATCTCGAGGTTGAGCGTGACGCCGGCGGCCTTAGCGGTCTCCGCGACCTTGGCGAGCGTTCCGGCGCTGCGGTTCCATTGATCGCGCGTCGGCGCCTGCGTCTGCAATCCATGGCCCGTGCTGAGGATGCCGGCGACCTTCTGGCCACCCAGATCGCGGGTCAGCGAAATGGTATCATTGAGGATTTCGACGCCGCGCGCGGCAATCGTCTTGTCGGCGCTCGAAATGTCGCCGTCGGCCGGCAGTCCGATGCTGATCGCCACGCCGAGATCGAGGTCGGCGATGCGCTTGGCCAGCCCGCCAATGTCGACATTGGCAGGGTCGAGATAGGAGAATTCGATCAGGTCGAAGCCGGCCTCTTTGGTGTTGGCCAGCGTCCGTTCGAGGTCGCCTTGCGCCGAGCTTGCCGACCAGACGAAAGAATGGATTCCAATGCGCGACATAATCGTCTCCGGTTGCGCGGGAGCATCGGACCCAAAAGTGGAAACCGGTTTTGGGAGAATCCGATGCTCAAACAAAAAAACGGCGCGGCCGGTCATCCCGGCCGCACCAGCCTTGGGAGGCTTAGCGGGCTGCGGTCCAGCCCTTGTAGTCCTTCAGGTTCTCGGCCGTGATCAGCTGCGGGTCGAGCAGCACCGTCGCCTCGGCCGGCTTTTTGCCGGCGAGCACTTCAGCCGCCATCTGCAGCGATTGGCCAGCCATCACATAGGGGTCCTGCGAGGCCGAGGCCTTGATCATCGATGTGCCGGACGAGAGTTCCTTCTCGATATCGGGCGCGCCGTCGACCGCGGTGAAGATGAACTCCGAGCGGTTGAGCTGCTTGGCCGCAAGCTGGGCGCCGATCGCCGTCGGATCGTTGATGGCGAACACCGCGTCGATCTTGTCGAAGCGGGTCAGCAGCGACTGGAACACCTTCAGGCCGCCGTCGCGCGAGCCTTCGGCATTCTGGTCGTCGGAGAGGATCTTGATATCCGGGTGCTTCGCAAGCACGTCCTTGCAGCCCTTCACCCGCTCCAGGATCGACGACGATGCCGGGCCATTCAGGATGACATAGTCGCCCTTGCCGCCGGTATGGTCGACCAGATACTGGCAGGCCGCTTCGCCGGCCTTGACGTTGTTGGTCATCACGGTGACGTCGGCGCCCGGCGCCGAAACGTCGAACGCGGCAACCACGATGCCCGCCGCCTGCGCCTTCTTCACCGCCGGCGCGATCGCCTTGGCATCGACGGCGTTGAGCATGATCACGTCGACGCCGGCCGCTATGAACGAGTCGACCTGCGAGACCTGCTTGTTGAGGTCGTAGTCGGCCGACACCGACGTCACCTCGACGTTGGGGTTGATCTTCTTGGCCGCGTCTTCGATGCCCTTGATGGTTGCGACGAAGAACGGGTTGCCGAGCAGGCCGACCGAGATGCCGACCTTGTTCAGATCCTTGGCCGAAGCCGGTGCGATGGCGACGGCCGTAAGGGCAACGCCGCAGAGCAGTTTAGCGATGGTCTTCATTCTTTTCCTCCTGATGCCCCGCGCCTCTCACGGTGCGTTACATGAAACCGGTCGTTGACGCCGGCGACTAAGGTCAATCACGTTCTTGCTCCTGCCTGGAGCCTGTAGCGGTCGAGGGCGACCGCCACGATGATGACCAATCCCTTGATGATGTACTGCCAGATGTCCGAAACACCGGCCAAGATGAGCCCGTTGGAGAGCACCGCGATGATCAGGCCGCCGATCAGCGTGCCCCAGATCGAGCCGACGCCGCCGACGAAGCTGGTGCCGCCGAGAATGACCGCGGCGATGGCGTCGAGTTCGTACGACTGCCCAAGCTGCAGCCCATTGGCCGCGTAGAGCCGGGCCGCCGACATGGCGCCGCCAAGGCCGGCCAGGAGACCGGACACGCCATAGACGAAGAGCAGCACGAGCGGCACCTTGATGCCGGTGAGGCGGGCGGCCTCGGCATTGCCGCCGACGGCATAGATCCAGGTGCCGAGCACGGTGCGCTTGAGCACCAGCCAGGACAGCACCACGACCGACAGAGCGATGATGACGAGCCAGGGGATGCCGAACAGCGAACCGTTGCCGATGAAGTCGAACGGCAGGTCCGAGTTGAACACCGTGGTGTCCTGGCCGAGCAGGCGGGCGACGCCGCGCACGGCTGTCAGCGAACCCAGCGTGACGATAAAGGGCGGCAGCTTGATGTAGGCGACGAGCAGCCCGTTGATGACGCCGAAGCCGAGGCCGACCAGAATGGCCGCCGGCACGCCGAGCATGCCCCATTCCGGCACCAGCGACACCATCACCGCCACCATCGCCGAGGCGGCAAGGATGGCGCCGACGGACAGGTCGATGCCGCCGGTCAGGATAACGAAGGTCATGCCGGCCGCAAGCACGATGTTGATCGACGACTGCTGGGTGACGATCAGCAGGTTGGTCTCGGTGAGGAAGCGCGGGTTCATGAACTGGAAGCCGGCCGCCAAAAGGATCAGAACCGGCAGCATGCCAAGGGCGGCGAAGGCGGTGCGTAGCCGCCGGCTCCTGCCGACAGCCTGGTCGCCAGCGCTCATCTCGGTTGCCTTGTCGGTCATCGCTTGGCCGCTCCCGTTGCAAGTTCCATGATTGCTTCCTGACTGAGCGGCTGGCCTTCGGATGACGTCACCTCGCCAGCGATGGTGCCGTCGCGCATCACCAGCACGCGGTCGGCGACGCCGATCACCTCCGGCAGTTCGCTGGAGATCATCAGGATGGCGATGCCCTTCTTGGCGAGATCGTCGATCAGCCGGTAGATTTCCGACTTCGCCCCGACATCGACGCCGCGGGTCGGCTCGTCGAGGACGAGGACCCGCGGCTCGGTCTCGAGCAGGCGGGCCAGCAGCACCTTCTGCTGGTTTCCGCCCGACAGCGAGCCGGCATTGGCCTGCACCGACCGGGTGCGGATGGACAGGTCGGAAACGGCCTTGGCAGCGCGCCTCTCGGCCGTCGCGAAGTCGCGCAAGCCTCCGGCCCGCGCGTCCCTTGCGAGCACGCCCATGCTGATATTGTCGGAAATCGACATGTCTAGGAACAGGCCGAGCTCCTTGCGGTCTTCGGTGAGATAGGCAATGCCGGCATCCAGCGCCTCGCGCGGCGAGCCGATGGCTATCGGTTTTCCGTCGAGCTCCAGCGTGCCTGATGTGTGCTTATCGGCGCCGAAGATCAGCCGCGCGAGCTCGGTGCGGCCCGAGCCGACCAGGCCCGCCAGCGCCAGCACCTCGCCCTTGTGCAGGTCGAAGGAACAGTCCTTCAAAAGATTGCCGTCCGACATGCCCTGCACTGATAGCGCGATCGCGCGCTTGCTGTCCGGCGGGCGGTGATCCTTCTTGTAGAAGGCGGATAGGTCGCGGCCAACCATCATCGAGACGAGGCGCGAGGCGTTCAGATCGGCGCGATCGAGCGTGCCGACATAGCCGCTGTCGCGCAGCACGCTGACGCGGTCGGCAAGCTGGTAGACCTCTTCCATGCGGTGGCTGATGTAGATGATGGCGATGCCTTGCGACTTCAGCGTTGCAATGACCTCGAACAGCCTGTCCGTCTCGCGCGAGGTCAGCGAGGTGGTCGGCTCGTCCATGACGATGATGCGCGCGCTGGTCGACAGCGCGCGGGCGATCTCGACCATCTGGCGCTCGCCGAGCGACAGGCTGGAGACAAGCGCGCGCGCCGAGAAGGAGACGCCGAGCCGCGCGATGATTTCCTTGGCGCGCCGATTGCACTGGTCGCGGTCGACGATGCCGAACCGTCTCGGCTCGTTGCCGAGGAAGATGTTCTGCGCGACCGTCAGGTTGGGCGCCAGCGACAGCTCCTGATAGATGACGGCAATGCCGTTGGCGCGTGCCTTGATCGGGTCGCCGGTGGCGACCGGCGCGCCGTCGATCAAGATATCGCCGCCGGGGTCCGGCCGGTAGGCGCCGGATAGCACCTTCATCAGCGTCGACTTGCCGGCGCCGTTTTCGCCCATCAGCGCGTGCAGTTCGCCGGCGTGAGCGGTCAGCGACACATCCTGCAAGGCGCGGATCGGACCGAACGTCTTCGAGATATGCCGCATCTCCAGCACCGGCTGGCTCACTGTTTCGATCCGGGCCGCGGCGGTCATCGTGCACCTCCCGCTGCAGCATCAGCGACGCCTCGGTCGGTGGCGAGACTACGCCAGCTGTCGCGATAGCCGGCAAGCCCGGCGAAGCTTGATGCACGGACAGGCTCCGGCGCCTCGGCGGCGAACTCGCGTCCAACACTCTCGAACGCAAGAGCCGCCGCTCCGGTGGCGCTGCCCTCCAGCGTGGCGCCCTGCATGAAGGCCTGGCCGGGACGCAGCTGCGCCAGCAGGCTGGCGAGCAGGCCACCACTGTTCAGCCCGCCATCGACGATCACGGTGTTGTTCGAATGGATCAGGTCGAGACACAGATCGACCATTAGCGCGACATAGAGCAGCGCCACGGCCGCGCGCTCCTCCGCGTTGGGTGTGCGCCCGACCAGTTCGCCGGGATGGCCAGGCATCGGCCCACCTGGCGCGAAGCTGGGCAGCGCCATGATGCCGGCGTCGATCACCTGCTGTACCGAGGAGCGATCGATTGCGCCTTGCCAGCCCTCGCTGATGACAGCGAATTCGCGCCCGCCCATGAAGCGGACGGTCGGCACCGGGCCACCGTCGACATCGACATTGACCAGCATGTCGCGGTCGCGATCGAGCGCGTCGAGCGGGCAGTCCGGGTTGAGCACGACGACCCAGGTGCCGGTCGAGACGACAGTGACCGGGCCAAGCTCCTGCCGGCGATAGGCATAGAGCGCCGCATTGCTGTCATGGACACCGTTGTGGATGGCGATCGGCCGCGCCTTATCGCCGAAGCGCTGCTCGCCGATGACCGCGCCGGCACGCTCGAAGGCGGGCATCTTGCCGCGCCATCCCTCTGCGTCGACCAGCGAGGAGAAATCGCGCTTGCGCGGCGCCCACAGATGCGAGTGACAGCCCAGATACGACACTTCCGAGGCCGCCCGGCCGCCAAAGCGCCAGCTCCAGTACTGCGGATAGCCGAGGATCGACTTTGCCGCAGCGAACGCGCCGGGTTGCACCGCCTTCAGCCACAGCATGTGGCGACCATAGTTGAAGCCGAGCGGCAGATGCGGCGAGAAGGTCTCGGCAAAATCCGGAATGCGGCGATCGATCTGCGCGGCAATCTCGGCCGGCGGCTCCTGCTCGTAGTCGAGGATCGGATGCGTCAGCGCCGCATCGTCGACCAACGCAAAGGTGCAGCCATGGCCCGAAACCATCAAGCCCTCTATGCCATGATTGTCGACCGCGTCGTCGACGGCGCGAGCCGCCCAATCGTGAAGCGCTGGCTCGTCGAGCACGCTGAAGCCGCCTTTGCGTGTCCAGTTCGGCTGGGTCCGACGCTCGTCGAGGATCCGCCCGTCCTGATCGAAGACGAACAGCTTCGAGTTGGTCTTGCCGAAGTCGAGGACAGCCACCTTCATTGGATGGCTCCCGAGGCAGAGGCGATCCGCACCATGACGCCGGCGTCTTCCAGCATGCGCGCGTCAGCGTCGGACAGGTCTTCATCGGTGACCAGAGTGCCGATGCGGGACAAGGGCAGCGCGACGTTGCGCGCGTGGATCGACAGTTTGCGGCTGTCGGCCAGCACCACGATCTGGTCGGCGCATAGGCTGAGTTCGACGATGGAGCGGACCAGCAGCGGATGCGATTCCAGCAGGCCCTCCTGGCCGATGCCTTGCGCGCCGAGAAAAAACTTCGACGCATAGAACGGCACGGCTTGGGTGAGCGAATGGATGATGCCAGGCTCACGGTGCAGTTCGCCGCCGGCAATGGTTAAGCTGCAATGGCCGTGGTCGCTCAAATAGGCGATGAGGGGCATGGAGTTGGTGTAGAGCCGGATGTTGCGGTCGGCGAGCTTGGCGCCGAGATGGAAACAGGTCGAACCGCCATGCACGATGACGGCATCGCCATCGCGCACCATGGTCGCCGCGAGAGCGGCGATCTGCCGCTTGGCCTCGACCGCGAGATCGCGGTTTTCGTCATAGGGTCTGGCATAGGCGACGCCGGCTTGAGAAGCGCCATCGAGCGCCGAGATGCCGCCATAAACCTTCCGTGCTTCACCGGCCTCATCGATCTTGTCGATGTCGCGCCGCACCGTCGCAGCCGACACGCCGAGCCGCTCCTGCAGCTCGCGCACCGAGGCGAAGGGGCGATCCCGCAACAACTCGACGATCTGACGCTGGCGGCCGGAGTCGCTCAACGGATACCTCCCGAAAATGCCATTTTGCCACGGCAATTGGTGCAACTTACTCAACACACATCGGATTGCAAGCTCGATTTGACGAGATAAGATCACTATTGACGTAACTTACTCGCATCTGCGATACCAACGTCAACCATATCCCGGCAGCGGGACATCCAAAGCCGTGGCCACGCGGCCGGTTTGTGGAGGAATTCGATGGCAAACTATGCGGATGCGCAGGAATTGGCTGCTCTGCGGTCGCTTTCGGCCAGCATCGGGCGCGACCCGCATTTGACCCAGGCCGCGGGCGGCAACACTTCGCTGAAGGCCGGCGACACGCTCTGGATCAAGGCTTCCGGCACCTGGTTGAAGAATGCGCTCGCCGAGGACATCATGGTGCCGGTGGCGATCGCGCCGCTGCTTAAGGCTGTCGAACAGCGCGACCCGGCCGCCGATCAGCCGCAGGCGTTCGCCATCGAGGCGCTCAATGCCCGCAAGCTGCGTCCCTCGATCGAGACCACGGTTCATGCGCTGATGCCGCAGCGCGTCGTTCTGCATGTCCACTGCGTCGAAACCATTTCGCTTGCCGTGCAGGCCGACTGCGAGGCTCAGCTCGCCAAGCGCCTCGATGGGCTCGAATGGGCGTATGTTGCCTATCGCCGACCGGGCCTGCCGCTTGCCCAGGGCATTGCCGAGCGCCTTCGGCCAGGCGTCGATGTGCTGATCCTTGGCAATCACGGGCTGGTCGTCGCTGCCGAGACCGTCGCTGACGCCGAGGCACTGCTGCGTCGCGTCACAGGGCTGCTGGCGCGGCCACCGCGCGAGGTGGTGGAGCCCAACGTAGCGGCATTGACCGCGCTCATCGGACGCACCGGTTACAGGTTGCCGGCGGATATCGAAGCGCATGCGGCCGCGATCGATCCGGAAAGCTGCCGCATGGCGTCGGGAGGCAGCCTCTATCCCGATCATGTCATCTTTCTCGGCCAGGGTTCAGTCGTGGCGAGATCCGGCGAGGATGTGAAGTGTGTCACCGAACGGTGCGGCGCGGCACCCGCGGCAATCCTGTTTCCCGGGCTTGGCGTGCTGATGCGCGGCGACGCCGGTGCCGGCGCCGATGCCATGCAACGCTGCCTCGCCGACGTGACGGCGCGGGTCGACGTCGTGGCGAAGCTGAACTATCTGACCGCCGCCGAGAACGACGAGCTGATCAACTGGGACGCCGAGCAGTATCGCCAGAAACTCAATGCCGCCGGCGGCTGACATGGCGCGTTCAATCGACCAGCTTTCGATCGGCGTCGACATCGGCACATCAGGTGCGCGCGCCGTCGCCATGCGCCCGGACTTTTCGATTGCCGCGCGTTCCGCCGTTCCACTCGACAGATTTGGCCAGGATGCCCGCGACCCCTCGGTGTGGTGGTCAGCGGTCGGCGCGGCGCTGACGGAACTGCTTTCAGGCATCGATCGCGCGGCGGTCCGGTCGATTGCCGTCGACGGCACTTCGGGCACGTTGCTGCCGGTCGACGGCGCCGGGCGGCCGCTGGTCGAGCCGCTGATGTACAACGACAAAGTCGACGACGACGCGATCCTCGCCGTGATCGCGCGCGAGGCGCCGGCAACGAGCGCAGCACTTGGGCCAACGTCCGGTCTCGCCAAGGCGCTGTCGTTCCAGCGCCTGCCTGGCGTCGCCGCGGTGCTGCATCAGGCCGACTGGATCGCGGGGCAGTTCTCCGACCGCTTCGATATCAGCGACGAGAACAATGCCCTGAAAACCGGCTACGACGTCGAGGGCCGCCGCTGGCCGGACTGGATCGCGGCAACCGGCATGCGCATGGAATTCCTTCCCGATGTCATCAAACCGGGCGATGTGGTCGGAACGCTCGCCGCGAGCGCTGCGGACCTGTTCGGCCTGGAGCGTGACGTCGCCGTGGTCGCCGGGACGACGGATGGCTGCGCGTCGTTCCTGGCGACGGGTGCTGCGGCAGTTGGCGACGGCGTCACCGCGCTGGGGTCCTCGCTGACCATCAAGATCCTCTCCGACCGACCGATCTCGGCGCCGCAGTTCGGCATCTATAGTCACCGGTTGGGAGATGCCTATCTGGCGGGTGGTGCGTCGAATTCGGGGGGCAAGGTGCTGGCGCAGCATTTTCCCCTCGCGCGCATCATCGAGCTGAGTGCGGCGATCGACCCCACGACGGAGACGGGCCTCAACTATTATCCGCTTCCGGCGGTCGGCGAACGCTTTCCGATCGCCGATCCTGCTCTGCCGCCACATCTGACGCCGCGGCCTGCGGACGACGCCGACTATCTGAAAGCGATGTTGGAGGGCATTGCCGGGATCGAGGCGCTCGGCTATCGCCGGCTTGCCGAGCTCGGCGCCCCGCGACTGACGTCGGTCAGAAGCGTCGGCGGCGGTGCGGCAAATCCTGCCTGGACCGCGATCCGGCAGCGCAAGCTGGGCGTCGGTTTCCTGCCGGCGCTTTCGGACGAGGCGGCCGCCGGCACGGCGCGGCTGGCGCTGATGGGCGCAATCGAAGCGGGGCTTTTGTGAGCACGAAAACAGTTGAGCATCTAGACGGCATCGGCGCGCTGGTTGAGCGCTATCAGGTGTTCCTGCTCGATCAGTTCGGCGTGCTGCACGATGGCACCAATCCTTATCCGGGCGCCGTGGAGGCATTGTCGGCGCTGAAGCGCGCAGGCAGGACGATTGTGCTGGTCTCGAACTCCGGCAGGCGGGCACGGCCCAACGAGGCCCGCTTGCTGAAGCTCGGCTTCGAACCAGGAAGCTGGGATCAATTTGTCTCTTCCGGCGAGATCGCGTGGCGATCTTTTCACGAAATGGCGAAATCCGGAAAGCTGCGCCCAAACACCAAGTGCCTGCTGATCAGCAGGGAAGGCGACCGCTCGGCGATTGAAGGTCTGTCTTTCGCGTTGACCAGCGACGGCGACGATGCCGAGCTGGTGCTGATCGCCGCCAGCGAGGGCGATCGCTACGATCTCGAGCATTATCGCAGACTTTTTGAACCGGCAGCAATGCGGCAGGTGCCATGCTTCTGCACCAACCCCGACAAAATCATGCTGACGGCAGTGGGGCCTCGTTTTGGCGCCGGTCAGCTTGCGGATCTCTACGAGAGCCTCGGCGGCAGCGTCACCCGTATCGGCAAGCCCTACACGCCGATCTTCGATGCAGCGCTGGCGCTGGCGGGCAACCCGGACCGCAGCACCGTGGTCTGTGTCGGCGACAGCGTCGAACACGATATCGCCGGTGGAATTGGCGCCGGCGTGGCGACTGCGCTGGTCTTGTCCGGAATATTGGCAGACACCCCTGACCTGGCCGATCTTTTCGATGGGCTGAACGCATACCCGGATTACACGACAGATCTTTTCAAGTTTGCGGATTGAGCTCGGTGATCTCCCAGGGTTGAGCGCTGCCCGGTGATTGTAATGTCGGTCGTGGTGCTTTCGGTGGCGTAGCTCTTTGGCTGCCGTTGCCAGTTCACATCTGGTTGGTCGGAGGCTATTGATCCTGCATGCGTGATTTTCAACTCCCTGGGCGGTCGCCGGTTCGTGCGACAGAAGCGATGGCCGCGACATCACACCCGTTGGCGACGCTGGCGGCGGTCGAGATGCTGCGGTCCGGCGGCAACGCAATGGACGCAGCCGTGTGCGCGGCTGCGGTGCAGGCAGTCGTCGAGCCGCAATCGACCGGTATCGGCGGCGACTGTTTCGTCCTTTACTGCCCCAACGGCCAAGGCGAGGTCCTGGCCTTCAACGGCTCGGGCCGCGCACCTGCAGCAGCGACGGCTGAGTGGTATCTGGACAGGGGGCATGACGCACTGCCTGAATCAGGTCCGCACGCGGTTACCGTGCCGGGGGCCATCGACGCCTGGTGCCGGCTGCTCGAGGATCACGGCAGAAAGGGCATCGACGCCGCGCTGGCGCCCGCCATACGTTACGCCGAGCAGGGCTATGTCGTCCAAGACCGCGTCGCCTTCGACTGGGCTGACAGTGCTGCCTTGCTGGCCGCCGACGAACATGCCGCGCGGATTTTTCTGCCGGATGGAAAGGCGCCGCTGGCCGGCGAGCTGCACCGACAGCCGCAACTGGCCGACACCTTACGCATCGTGTCGCGCCGCGGTCGTGCCGGCTTCTATGAAGGCGAGGTTGCCGACGACTTGGTGTCGCGTCTGCGTGCTCTCGGTGGGCTGCATGCGCTCGACGATTTTGCGGCCACGAAGGGCGACTATGTCAGGCCGGTCGGCACGTCCTACCGGGGCTACGATATCCATCAGATGCCGCCGAACAACCAGGGGCTGACGGCACTGATCATGCTGAATGTGCTGTCGGGCTTTTCGCTCGGCTCGCTGGAACCGAACGGCGCCGAGCGCTTTCACCTCGAGATCGAGGCGGGGCGGCTTGCCTATCAGGACCGCGACAATTTCATCGGCGACCAGAACCAGGTCCATGTCCCCGTGCAGCAGTTGTTGTCCAGATCCCATGCGGACCAGCTTCGCGCCGAGATCGATCCGGCGCGCGCGATGACGCATCTGCCTCGGCTTGAGCTTCAGCCGAGCGATACCGTTTATATCTCGGTGGTCGATCGCGACCGTAATGCGGTCAGCTTCATCAACTCGACCTTTCATTCGTTCGGCAGCGGGGTGGTCGGCCCTAAGACCGGCGTCGTGCTGCAGAACCGCGGCAGCAGCTTCTGCCTGGCGGCGGACCACCCAAACTGCATCGCACCGGGAAAACGCCCCATGCACACCATCATGCCGGGCATGGTGACAGCCAAGGGCCGGGCGATCATGCCGTTCGGCGTGATGGGTGGCGGCTACCAGCCGTTCGGCCATGTCCACCTGCTCACCAACATGATCGATTTCGGCATGGACCCGCAGGAGGCGCTGGATGCGCCGAGGGTGTTTTACAGACAAGATACTGTGGAGGTGGAGCGTGGCGTTCCGGCCGATGCGATCGCCGGCCTGCGCGAGCGGGGCCATCAGCTGTCCATCGCGACCGAGCCGCATGGCGGCGGTCAGTTGGTGCTGATCGACTGGGACAAGGGGACGCTTACCGGCGCGTCCGATCCACGCAAGGATGGTTGCGCGCTCGGTTACTGACGATCGGCCGCGTCTGAGTCTTTGCTGGTCCTGTTCAGTTTTGGCGCTGCCGCCACCAGCGCCTTGCCGATCGCCGACTGCGGCGCGTCGATGACGGCACGGGCGTCGCCGCTCTCGGCGGTGCGGCCGGCGTCGAGGATGACGACACGATGGGCAATGGCGCTGATAACGCCGAGATCATGCGAAATGAACAGATAGGCGATCCGTTCCTCGCGTTGCAGATCGAGCAGCAATTGCAGGATCTGTCGGCGCACGGATACGTCGAGCGCAGACACTGCTTCGTCGAGCACGATCAGCGATGGCTTTGTCGCGATGGCGCGGGCAATCGCGACGCGCTGGCGCTGGCCGCCAGAAATCTCGTGGATGGCGCGGCCGGCGAGATCGGCGCTCAGGCCGACGCGCTCCAGCAAAGCAGCGATGCGGCGCGGGCGCTCCTTTCGAGAGGCGATGCCATGGATGCGCAGGGGGTCGTCGAGCACGCGTGCGACGCTGGCGCGCGGGTTGAAGGCGGCAAGCGGGTCCTGGAACACCATTTGCAGACGAGCACGCTGGGCGCGCAAGGCAGCGCCGTTCAGGGACAGGAAATCGCCGCCTTCGAACTCGACGCGGCCGGCGTCGGGCTCGATCAGCCGCAGCAGCAGCCGCGCGATCGTCGACTTGCCGCTGCCGGAAGGCCCGGCCAGCGCCAGCGTCTCGCCGGGCTCGATGTCGAAGGAAACGTCATCGACGGCGGCAATCGTCTTGCCGCCGCGACGATATCGTTTGGTCAGGCCGGAAACGGCCAGCAATGGACTGCTCACCTCGACGCTCCTGCCCGCTCCAACAACGGTTCGGCGTCGAGGCCGAGATGGGCGTCGAGCAGCGCTCTTGTGTAGGCGTGGCGCGGGCTAGCGATAATCTGCGCCGTCGCACCGAGTTCGACCAGCTCGCCGTGCCGGCACACGGCGATGCGCTCGGCCAGCTCGGCGGCCAACGCGATGTCATGGCTGACGAACAGCAGCGTCATGCCGTCCTCCGCTACCAATTGTCGGATCAGGGCGACAATCTCGGCCTGCACGATGGTGTCGAGCGCGCTGGTCGCCTCATCGGCGATCAGCAGTTTCGGACCGGCCGCGATTGCGGCGGCGATCGCCACGCGCTGCTTCTGGCCACCGGAAAGCTGGTGCGGAAAGGCGCGCAAAGCGGCGTCTGGATCGGGCAGCCGGACGCGTTCAAGCAGGGTTTTTGCCCTGGCATAGGATTGCGACCAGGTAAGGCCGAGATGCGCGTGCGCGACTTCCGCGATCTGCTCGCCGACCGCCATCACCGGATCGAGGCTGGCCGACGGGTCCTGGAAGACGAAGCCGATGTCGCGGCCACCGAGGGGAATGTGGGTGGGTTTGGCGGCGGATTTTTGAGCGTCGCGTTCCATGAGGCCCCCCTCTGTCCTACCGGACATCTCCCCCTCTAGGGGGGAGATTGGCAGTTTCGCTGTTGGGTCCCTTCCTGCAACCTTGGAGATCGGCGAAGGCGGAGATGAGAGCGCAATCTCCCCCCTTGAGGGGGAGATGTCCGGCAGGACAGAGGGGGGTGCCTTGGCGCCCCAGGATGACGGCGATCGCAAAAACCAGTCAATACGGCCGCCAATCCTGGCGGAAGCCGGCAGCAGCCCGGCAATGGCCAGCGCCAGCGTGCTCTTGCCCGAGCCGCTCTCGCCGATGATGGCGAGGCGCTCGCCGGCGGCGACATCGAGGCTGACATGTTTCAGCGCCGCCACCTCGCTGCCATCGCGGCGATAGGTCACCGTCAAATCGCGGATCGAAAGCAGCGCCGTCACGACAGGCTCCTTCTCACCGCTGTCGTCTCGACGACGCCTTCGCCGGCGAGATAGACACCGAGCACGGTCAGCACGAGCGCTACACCGGGAATGATCGACAAAAAAGGCGCGGTGCGCAGCACGGCGCGGCCTTCGGCGATCATGCCGCCCCAGGTCACGCGGTTTGGGTCGCCGAGGCCGAGAAACGAAAGGGCCGCCTCTGTGAGGATCGCGGCGGCGACGATCACCGACGACAATGCCAGTACTGGCGGCAATGCGTTGGGCAGCACTTCGCGAAAGGCGATCTCCAGCGGATGCATGCCGATGACGCGGGCGCCAGCAACAAAATCGCGCTCGCGGATCGACAGCACTTCTGCACGGGCAACACGCGCTGGCCCCGTCCAGGCACCGAGCGCGATCGCCGCGACGACGACACCGAGCGATGGGCCGACGACGCTGACGAAGGCCAGCGCCAGCAGGAAGCTCGGCACGGTCTGGAAGGCGTCGGTGATACGCATCAGCACTTCGTCGACGCCGCCGCCGGCAAAGCCGGCCACTGTGCCGACTATCGCGCCGACGGCAAGGGCTGTGGCTGCCGCCGCCAGCCCGACCGCCAGCGAGGTGCGGGCGCCGTGGAAAAGCTCGGCCAGCACATCGCGGCCGAGCCTGTCGGTGCCGAGCGGCAGCGACCAGTCCTGAAAGGGTGGCAGCAATGCCGGCCCGGCAATGGCTTGCGGATCGCCGGGAAAGAACAGTGGTGCGGCAAGCGCCATGGCGCACAGCGCCGCCAGGATGATCGCGCCGGCGACCGCTTCCGGCGTGCGGAAAAAACGGCGAAGCGGGTTCACGCACTGGCCTCGCTGGCGCCGACGCGCGGATCGAGGACGGTGTAAGCGATGTCGACGAGAAGATTGATGATGACGACCAGAACGGCGCTGGTGAGAATGATGCCGAGCAGCAGCGGCGTGTCGCGCGCGGCCACCGCTTCCTGCGCCAGCCGGCCAAGGCCGGGCACCGAAAAGACGCTTTCGATGACGACGCTGCCGCCCAGCATCTGCGCCGATTGCAGGCCGAGCATGGTGACCAGCGGCAGCAGCGCGTTGCGGGCGACGTGGGCGAGCACGATGCGGCGGCGGGACAGGCCTTTGGCGCGAGCGGCGAGGACAAAATCCTGCCGCCAGACTTCGGCCATGCCGGCGCGCATCATGCGCAGATAAAGTGCCAGATAGATGAAGCCGAGTGCGGACACCGGCAGGACGAGATGGCTGGCGATATCCATCGCGCGGTCGAGGCCGGTCTTGCCCGACGCGAGGCTCTCGATGCCGCCGATCGGAAACCAGCGCAGGTCGACGGCAAAGACGATGATCAGCACCAGCCCGAGCCAGAAGCCCGGCACGGCATAGACCGCCAGCGAGCCGATCGACAGGAAACGGTCGCGAAAGCTACCGGGTCTGGCGCCGGCATAAATGCCGAGCGCCGAGCCGAGCCCGAAGGAGACCGCGGTGGCGCTGCCCATCAAAAGCAGCGTGTTGGGCAGGCGTTGGAGGATCACCTCGCGGATCGGTCGCGAGAAGGTGACGGACTGGCCGAGGTCGAGATGCAGCAGCGCCCAGAGATAGTTCGCCAGCCGCGTCAGCGCCGACTGGTCGAGGCCCCAGCGATGACGCAGCAATTCGATCATGCCGGCGTCGCCGCCGGTCGAGGCGATATAGGCGTCGACCGCATCGCCGGGCGCGGATTCCAGCAAAAGGAAAGTGCCGATGACGACAATCAGCAGCACGAAGATGCTGCCGATGAGGCGGCGGCGAAGAAGGATGAGGGTGCGGGTCATGGCGGCGCCGGCTGCTTGGCGATGTGCCGATCCTGGGATGCGCAGTGCCTAGGCGCCCCCCTTTGTCCTGCCGGACATCTCCCCCTCAAGGGGGGAGATCCGCCGTCACTCGCCGTAGCGCCAATCGCAAACATCGCTAAGGGAAGGGCCGGCATCAAAGCAAGCCAATCTCCCCCCTTGAGGGGGAGATGTCCGGCAGGACAGAGGGGGTATCGTCGAGCACGGACATTACCAACTTCACCTACTGGCGAAGGTCAATCTCAATTAACCGCAGCTCACCCCTCCAGCCAGGTGTCCGCCCAGTTCGATACCGCCCAGCGCGGGTTGTTGGCGACATTCCCCACCGTGTCTCTGATAACGCTGATAAAGCTCCATTCGGCGACGTTGATCAGCGGCAGGTCGGCTGCGACCTTTTTCTGAAACTCCTTGTAAAGCTCCGTCCGCGCGGCGGTATCAAGCGTCTCGGATGCCTTGGCGATGAGGGCGTCGAGCTCGTCGTTCTTGTAGCCGCCCTGGTTGGAGAACGGCACCCCGTCGGGAATGCCGCTCTGCACCAGGATGGTGGTCGAGATCGCCGGATCGCCGCGGAACACTGGCGGCCCAACCGCAAGGTCGAAGGCGTGGTCGGTGTAGACGGCCTTGATATGCGCGGCCGAGTCGTTGTTGACCAGCTGGGCGTCGATGCCGATGGCGGCGAGCGCCTGGCGCAGATAGTCGCCGAACTGCTTGGTTTCGTTGAAGTAGGGCGCCGGCAACAGTTTCAGCGAGAAGCGCTTGCCGTCGTCGCCTTTGCTGTAGCCGGCTTCGTCGAGCAGGGCGTTGGCCTTGGCCACGTCGAAGGCATAGGTCGGCACGTCGGCAGTATAGAACTGCGGATCGTTCTTTGGCACCGGGCCGGTGGCTGTGGCGGCGTAGCCGAGGAACACTGTCTTGACGACGAAATCCTTGTCGATGGCGTGGGCGATCGCCTGGCGCACCTTGAGGTCGGCCAGCTCCTTGCGGCGATGGTTGATCTCGACGACGAGCTGGTAGGTCAGGCCCTCGTAACCCTTGGTGATCACCTTGAGGCCAGGCACTTTGGAGATGCGGTCGAGATCGGCCAGCGGCACGGCGGAAAAGGCGGCGAGCTGGATCTCTTCGGCCTCAAGCGCGCTTGCCGCCGAAGTGCGGTCGGGCAGCACCTGGTAGATGATCTCGTCGAGGTAAGGTTGGTCCTTGCCCCAATAGTCGGCATTCTTCTCCAGCCGATAATATTCGCCGGGTTTGTGTTCGGCGAATTTGAACGGGCCGGTGCCGACAGGCGCATTGTTGGCGGGGTTCTCTTCGATCTTTCCGGTCTCGTAGATGTGCTTCGGCACCACGCTGCTCAGCGCCGGCAAGGCGTTGCGGATCAACTGGAACGGTGTCGGCTTGGCGAATTTGAATACCGCGGTCAGTTCGTCGGGCGTGTCGACGGTCTCCAGGTCCTTGAACACGGTGCGGCCGAGATTCTGCAGCGGCTTCCAGATCTGCAGCGCTGAGAAGGCGACGTCGTCGGACGTGAAGGGCTTGCCGTCATGCCATTTGACGCCTTCGCGCAATTTGAATGTCACCGACAGGCCGTCGGCGGCGCCCTCCCAGCCTGTCGCCAGGCGTGGTTCGAGCCCGTCCTTGCCGTCGAAGGACGCCTCGGCCAGCGTTTCCACGATCTTGCTTGAGATGAAGAACACGCCGTTGGAAGCGACGATCGCCGAGTTGAGGTTGCGCGGCTCGGAATCGGCGGCGACGACCAGACGCCCGCCTTTCCTGGGCGTCTGCGCCAGACCGATGGTCGGCAGCGCCGTCGAAGCCAGAAGCGATGCCGAACCGGCAAGCACGGTGCGTCTGGAAATCGTGACATCTGACATGATCGAACTCCGTCCCTCTCAGCCACCCGGCCGGGTGGCCAATACCCTCGGACGCCAGACGGCATCCTTGCAAGGCTGATTATGAGCCTTGTCGAGGGTTTCGCCAGAGAGGGAATTGGCGCATCCTGGCGTGGCTTTGAAAATTTCGTCCGCTGGACCAGTTACCGGGAAGCGGTTCAATCCGAGCTTATCTGGTAAGACCAGATCAGGTTTAGGCATCGCGATATACGACGACGAACTGTGCCGAAACGGCCGTTTCACCTATTCTGGCTGGACCAGACTGGACAAAATAGTGCAGATTTGACCGATCATGACCAAAACAGCCGGCGATGCGACCGGCCGGCCAGGGAATTCAGGGAGAGAGAAAGATGAACGTCGCCCCGGGCAAGAATGCCGTCAGCACCATTCCGTTCGATCATGCCAGGGTCGATCGGCTGATGGAGGAGGCCGGCATCGATGTGCTGCTCGCCACCTCCAAGCACAACACGCAATATCTGCTTGGCGGCTACAAGTTCATCTTCTTCGCCGCCATGGATGCGATCGGCCACAGCCGCTATCTGCCTGTTGTCGTCTACGAGAAGGGTGGGCCGGAGCATGCCGCCTATATCGGCAACCGCATGGAGGGCGGCGAGCACCAGAACCACCCGTTCTGGACGCCGACCTTGCACGCCGCGTGCTGGGGCACGCTCGACGCTGCCAATCTTGCGGTTGAGCACCTGACGAAAATCGGCAAGGGCAACGCCCGCATCGGCATCGAGCCGGCTTTCCTGCCGTCGGATGCCTACACCCTGATCCGCAAGGCGTTGCCGGACGCCAAGCTGATCGACGCGACCGATATGCTGGAGCGGATGCGTGCCATCAAGACGGAAGCTGAGCTGGAGAAGCTGCGCATCGCCTCCGAACTGATCACCGATTCCATGCTGGCGACCATTGCCTGGGCGCGCGAAGGCACGACCAAGACCGAGATCATCGAGCAACTTCGGCGCGAGGAGACCAATCGCGGCGCGCATTTCGAATATTGCCTGCTGACGCTCGGCTCCAGCCACAACCGCGCCGGCTCGTCACAGGCGTGGAAGAAGGGCGAGGTGATGTCGATCGATTCCGGCGGCAACTATCACGGCTATATCGGCGACCTTTGCCGCATGGGTATTCTGGGCGAGCCAGACGCCGAACTGGAGGATTTACTGGCCGAAGTCGAGACGGTGCAGCAGGCCGCTTTTTCCAAGGTCAGGGCGGGCACTCGTGGTGGTGATATGATCTCCTATGCGGAGGGCGTGCTGAAGAAATCCAAGGTCGCGCCCTACACCGATTTCTTCGCCCACGGCATGGGACTGATCACGCATGAAGCGCCGTTCCTGATGACCAACCATCCGGTGACATATGAAGGCACCTATGCCGAAAAGCCGCTGGAGAAAAACATGGTGCTCTCGGTCGAGACGACGATGCTTCACCCGACGCGCGGCTTCATCAAGCTGGAAGACACCGTGGCGGTCACCGATAGCGGCTACGTCATGTTCGGCGACCGGGGCAGGGGTTGGAACAGAGGTGGGGTGGCTTAGCCGCTACCCGGCGGCAGCAGCCTGAAATCCGGCAGGTCGCGCAGCGTCAGTTCCGGTCCGGCTGGCGAATAGACGACGAACAGCTGCATGGGCGCATCGCCGGTGTTCAGCGTTGAGTGGAAGCGGCTTTCCGGCACATAGATGGTGCAGCCGGGGCCGACCTTCGCAACAACTGGATTGCCGTTCTCGTCCTCGACCATCTGCTCGCCATTGCCCGATATGACGAAGATGATCTCCTCCGCGCCCGGATGGTTGTGGCGCGTGTGGCCCTTGCCGGATGGAAGGTCGACGACGCCGCCCGAAAAGCGTGTCGCGCCGTTCACCTCGGGCGCCACCGTCAACGACAGCCTGCCCCAGTCGAAGCCGAAGGCGCTGACATCCTTCGGATAGACAAACACCTTGCTTTTGTCGGTCATCGTCTCATCCCTTCTTTTTCTTCGCAGTCGTTTTGGCACCGCTTTTTTTCGTTTGCGCATCGGATTTTCCCAAAACCGGTTCCCACTTTTGGGTCCGATGCTCCAGCGTGACCGCCTTGAAATCGGCGGTCTGCCTGGCGATCGCCGCTTCTGCCGGCAGCCGTTCCATGGAGCTCGCGCCATAGAAGCCATGCAGGCCCTTGCAGCGTTCGAGGATGTATCGGGCGTCATCCGGCATCGAGATCGGCCCGCCATGGCAAAGCAGGATAACGTCCTTGCGCACCGAGCGCGCAGCGGCTGCGATCGCGTCGATCTCCGTCACGCAGTCGTCCAGCGACTTGGCCGACGTGGCGCCAATCGAGCCGCCGGTGGTCACCCCCATATGGGCGACAACGATGTCGGCGCCGGCCTTGGTCATGGCGCGCGCCTCGTCGGAGTTGAACACATAGGGCGTGGTCAGGAGGTCGAGCTCGTGTGCCGCGGCGATCATGTCGACCTCGAGCCCGAAGCCCATACCGGTTTCTTCAAAACTCTGCCGCATCTGGCCGTCGAACAGGCCGATGGTCGGAAAGTTCTGCACGCCGGAAAAGCCCATCGTTTTCAGCTCGGCCAGCAGCAGCGGCATGATGACGAAGGGATCGGTGCCGTTGACGCCGGCCAGCACCGGCGTCTTCTTGACCACCGGCAGCACCTCGTAGGCCATTTCCTTGACGATCTCATTGGCGTTGCCATAGGCGAGAAGGCCGGCGGCCGAGCCGCGGCCGGCCATGCGGTAGCGGCCGGAGTTGTAGATGATGATCAGGTCGATGCCGCCGGCCTCCTCGGCCTTGGCCGACAGGCCGGTGCCGGCGCCGCCGCCGACGATCGGCACGCCGCCGGCAATCATCTTGCGGAACTTTTCCAGGATTTTCTTGCGCGGTATGGCGGCCATGTTTTCTTCTCTCACTGTCCGGCGATGTCGAGAAAGGCCGCTGTTGCCGCCTTGGCGAATTCGGAGTCGTTGATGTGCAGCGGCAGGCGCGTCACGCGTCGCGTGTTATCAGGCACGATCGTGCGCTCAATGGCCTCGAAGAGTGCTGCATCGGCTTCAGGGTCGAAAAAGGCGCCGCCTTCGATGTCGAGCGCCGAGACGCCCTTTTCGGGAATGAGGAACCGGACCGGTCCCTGACAGAGGCTCAGCCTTGCGCCGATCCATTCGCCGATCTTGCGGCTTTCGTCAGGTGTCGTGCGCATCAGCGTCACGTTCGGATTGTGCTCGTAAAACAGCCGCCCGCTATA
Source organism: Mesorhizobium mediterraneum (assembly GCF_002284565.1). Taxonomy (GTDB): domain Bacteria; phylum Pseudomonadota; class Alphaproteobacteria; order Rhizobiales; family Rhizobiaceae; genus Mesorhizobium; species Mesorhizobium mediterraneum. The sequence goes on from NZ_NPKI01000037.1 coordinate 37,024, forward strand.
GCGTTCCGGAATGGTCGGCGGCGCCCAGAAATTCACCATGTCGAGCGCACCGACCGAGCCGACATAGGGCAGTTTCGTGCGGGCGATCGCGCCGAAGCGGTCTTCGGTTGCAGGCAGCACGCCGCCGAACAAGAGGTCGCAGACCTCGGTCGTGGTAATGTCGATGACGCCGGACAGCAAGCCGCTGTCGGCCAGCTTTTCCATGGTGCGGCCGCCGGTGCCGGTGGCATGGAAGACCAGGCAGTCATAGGTCGAGCGAAGCTGCTCGGCGATGGACGTCACGCATGGCGTGGTGACGCCGAACATGGTGAGCCCGATCGACGGCTTGCCGTCGGGCGGCGCCGCCGGTTTTGCAGCCATGCCTGATATCGCCTGGGCGGCATTGTGCAGCACGACACGAGAAAGCCGGTTCAGGCCGGCCATGTCGGTCACCGACGGCATCATGACGATGTCTGAGACATCGATGTAAGGCGCGGTGTCGCCCGAGGCGAGCGTCGAGACCATGATCTTCGGCAGGCCGAGCGGCAGAGCGCGCATGCCTGATGTGATGATCGAAGTGCCGCCACCACCGCCGATGCCGATCACACCTGATATATCGGTGCGCGATTGGACAAACCGGGTGAAGGCGATGGCCATTGCCGCGACCGCGGTGCCGCGGTCGTCGATGCCCAATACGGCACTGCTGCCACCGGGATGGTAGCCGGCGACCTCTTTGGCCGGGACATGGACCGGCACGGTGGCATCGCGCGTTCCGACATCGACACGGGCGACAGCAGCACCGGTGGCAGCGACCGCATCGGCCAGAAAAGCTAGTTCCTCACCCTTGGTGTCGGCGGTGCCCACCACATAGACGCGCTTCATGGGCGTGCCTCCCTGGGGGCTGGCTGAACGGTGGCCGCGTTCAGTACATGAGAACGGAGTGCGCTACGGCGCCCCCCTCTGTCCTGCCGGACATCTCCCCCACTTGGGTGGAGATCGGCAGTTCGCTCGATCGGCGCCTTCCATGCGATGTTGGAGATTGGCGAAGGTGCAGATGACAGCCAATCTCCCCCCTCGTGGGGGAGATGTCCGGCAGGACAGAGGGGGGCGCCGTAGGGCTTCAACGTAACCAGAGGGATGGCCATTGCAATTTTTTGAGACGCGCGTATCGTATTGACATGAATGTCTCACGTCAACAAGCGGCGGTTTCCGAAGACGCCGGCTCTGCCGCGCGCGGACCGCGGGCGCGCACAAGGCGGTTGATGCTGGAGACGGCGACAAGGCTGATGCAGGCGGGCGCCACGCCCTCGGTCAGCGAGGTCGCCGAAGCGGCGGAAGTCTCGCGCGCCACTGCCTATCGGTATTTTCCAAGCCAGGCGGCGCTGGTGCAAGCGGTGGTCAACGAAGGCCTCGGGCCGATCCTCACCTGGAAATCAGCCTCGACCGATCCCGAGCGCCGCGTCGTCGAACTGTTCGATACGGCCATGCCTCGCATCGAGGCCTTCGAGGCAACCTTCAAGGCGGCGCTGAAGCTGTCGCTCGACCAGTGGGCGCGCCGGCAGGCGGGCACGCTGGGCGGCGAGCCGGCCTTTACGCGCGGCCACCGCGTCGATCTGCTCAAGGACGCGATCGCACCGCTCAAGGACCGGCTGCCGCCACGCGAATTCAAGCGCCTGGCCCAGGCCCTGTCGCTGATCTTCGGCGTTGAAGTGCTCATTGTGCTGAAGGATATATGGGGGCTGGACAGCCGCAAGAGGATGTCGGTAGCACAATGGGCAGCCAGCGCCCTGGTACGAGCTGCAGTGGTGGAATCGATGGCCAAAGGAGACAGAAGCGCGCCGGCGATAGCCACGAAATAGTATCGATCTGGTTCGACCAGATTGGGATGTCAAGTACCGACAATTATCGTAGCGCCGTAGCCAAAACAAGGCTCTTGCGTATCAAGGAGTAGGAAAATTTAAGAAAAACAGGCAGATGTTGCTGGAATCCGCTTGTCTGAGGGCCTGCCATCGTCCAAGAAAGAGCTTGACGTGCGCCGGAAATTGGTAATACCAGATCAGGACAATAAAGCGGATTAAAAGTGAGGGCTGCGAGCCATTTCTGGCTGGGCGAGGAGGCTCAAAACCGGAACGCTGCCGTCACGGGAGGAACTACCAGGGTCGGCTCGCCGCCGGCTCGCATGATAAGGTAGAATGCGCACAAGGGAGGAAATCATTATGCGCAAGACAATGACCAGTATGCTTGCTGGTATCGGCTTAGTGCTCGCCTGCGGAACGTCCGTCTACGCGCAGGATAAGGAACTCACCATATTCTGGGCTGAATGGGATCCGGCAAACTATTTGCAGGAACTCGTCAACCTTTACGAGGCCGAAAGCGGCGTGAAGGTCACGGTCGAAACCACGCCTTGGCCCGACTTCCAGACCAAGGCGTTCACCGAGTTCAACGCCAAGGGCAGCGCCTACGACATGGTGGTCGGCGACTCCCAGTGGATCGGCGCCGCCTCTGAGGCCGGCCACTATGTCGACCTCACCGACTTCTTCAACAAGCACAATCTGAAGGAAGTGATGGCGCCGGCGACGGTGAAATACTACGCCGAATATCCGTCCAACTCCGGCAAATACTGGTCGATCCCGGCCGAGGGCGACGCGGTCGGCTGGTCCTATCGCAAGGACTGGTTCGAGGATCCGAAGGAGATGGAGGCCTTCAAGGCCAAGTACGGCTACGATCTCGGCATACCGAAGGACTGGAAGCAGCTGCGCGACATCGCCGAATTCTTCCACCGTCCCGACGAGAAGCGCTACGGCGTCGCCATCTATACCGATAACTCGTATGACGCTCTGGTGATGGGCGTCGAGAACGCCATCTTCTCCTTCGGCGGCGAACTTGGCGACTATGCCAGTTACAAGGTCGACGGGATCATCAACTCCGAGCAGAACGTCAAGGCGCTCGAGGCTTACAAGGAGCTCTACTCCTTCACTCCTCCTGGTTGGGCCAAGAGCTTCTTCATCGAGGACAACCAGGCGATCACCGAAAACCTGGCGGCGATGAGCATGAACTATTTCGCCTTCTTCCCGGCGCTCATCAACGAAGCCTCGAACCCGAATGCAAAGGCCACCGGCTTCTTCGCCAACCCTCCAGGACCGAACGGCGACCAGTTCGCCGCGCTCGGCGGCCAGGGCATCTCCGTCATCTCCTATTCCCAGAATCAGGAAGAGGCGATGAAGTTCCTGGAATGGTTCATCAAGGAAGATACGCAGAAGAAATGGGCGGAACTCGGCGGTTACACGGCAAGCGCCAAGGTGCTCGAGTCGCCTGAATTCCAAAACGCCACGCCTTACAACAAGGCCTTCTACGAAACCATGTTCAAGGTGAAGGACTTCTGGGCGACGCCGGAATATGCCGAGCTGCTCATCCAGATGAACCAGCGCGTCTATCCGTACATCACCGGCAATCAGGGCACGGCCAAGGAAGTGCTCGATTCGCTCGCCGCGGATTGGAACGCGACGTTCAAGAAATACAACCGCGTGAAGTAAACGGCATTAACGCTCGGAGGGGGCGGTAGCCTGCCCCTTCCGTTTTCTTTTCCGGACAAGGAAGGAACGGGCCTTGGCCACTGCAGTCATGACCACCCTGGATCCCAACTCGCGCTCCGCCGCCCGCGGCATGAGCGATCTCACGATCCGCAATCTCTTCATCATTCCGACGATCGTTTTCCTGATCGTCTTCAACATCTTTCCGCTGATCTATTCGCTCGGCTATTCGTTCACCGACTTTCGCGCATCGAGCCCGGCGGCGGCCAATTTCGTCGGACTGCAGAATTACCGCGAGCTGCTCAACGACCCGTTCATCTGGTCGAATTTCGCCATCACCGCCAAATATGTCATCGTCTCCGTCGTCGGCCAGGTCATCGTCGGCTTCGGCGTGGCGTTGCTGCTCAACCGCGATATCCCGTTGAAGGGCCTGCTGACGACCCTGCTGCTGTTGCCAATGATGCTGTCGATGGCTGTCGTCGGCCTGTTCTGGAAGCTGCTCTACGATCCGTCCTTCGGCATCATCAACTATACGCTCGGCCTCGGCTCCTTCGAGTGGCTGTCCAACCCCGACATGGCGCTCTACGCGGTTGCCATCACCGACATCTGGATGTGGTCACCCTTCGTGATGCTGCTGTCGCTCGCCGGCCTGTCGGCAGTCCCGAAGCACCTCTACGAGGCGGCGGCGATCGACCGCGCCGGCTCGTTCTACACCTTCTTTCGCATCACGCTGCCCTTGGTCGCGCCGATCCTGATGATCGCGATCATCTTTCGCACCATGGAGGCGTTCAAGACCTTCGATCTCGCCTACATCCTGACCAGCCAGCCAACCACCGAGGTGATCTCGATCCGGCTCTACAAGATGGCGTTCCAGGAGTGGCAGACCGGGCGCTCCTGCGCGCTAGCCTACATCGTGCTGATCATGATCCTGGCTATCACCAACATCTACGTCAAATACCTGAACAAGGTGAAGGAGCGCTAGAATGGCCGCTGTCACCACCTCTACCGAGCGTTCGCTCAACAAGCTCGCCATCGTCGGTGTGCTGATCATCACGATGATCTTCCTGGCGCCGATCTACTGGATAGCCTCGACGGCCTTCAAGCCGCGCAACCTTGCCACCACCATTCCGCCGACGGTGATGTTCCAGCCTGAGATATCACCCTTCGTAAAGCTCTTCACCAAGCGGTCGCAGTTGCGCACTGCGCCGACGCCGGAACAATACGCCGCCGCCCCGTGGTGGGAGCGGCTGGTGTTTGACGGCGGCGAGAAGGTGGTGCGCTCGGGCAGGGGCGAGGTGCAGTGGTCCGGTTATCCGAGCCGCTTCATGAACTCGCTGATCGTCGCCATCACCTCGACGATCCTGGCCGTCGGCATGGGCACCTTCACGGCTTACGGGTTCTCGCGCTTCAAGATAAAGGGGGAACAGGACCTGCTCTTCTTCATCCTGTCGACGCGCATGCTGCCGCCGGTGGTGGTGGCGATCCCGATGTTCCTGATGTACCGGGTCGTCGGCCTCAACGACACGCATTGGGGCCTGATCATCCTCTACACCGCCTTCAACCTCAGCTTCTCTGTATGGCTGATGAAGGGGTTCATGGACGAAATTCCGAAGGAGTACGAGGAGGCGGCGCTCGTCGACGGCTACACGCGCATGGAAGCCTTCTTCAAGATCGTGCTGCCTGAGGCCGCCACCGGCATCGCCGCCACCGCCGTGTTCTGCTTCATCACGGCGTGGAACGAATATGCCTTCGCGCTGATCATGACCAACCGACGCGCCCAGACGGCACCGCCCTTCATTCCCAGCCAGGTCGGCTCCGGCCTGTCGGACTGGACGGTGATCGCCGCCGGAACCTTCCTGTTCCTGCTGCCTGTCGCGATCTTCACCTTCCTGCTCCGCAACCACCTCTTGCGCGGCATGTCCTTCGGAGCGATCCGCAAATGATCCGCCATGCTACAATCCAACGCACGGCCGAGATCGTGATGGTGTGCGGCATCATCGCGCTCTGCCAGCCGTGGAATCTCTTCCTGCATCGCTACGGGCTGACGATCATCATCGTCGGGCTGGTGACGTTCATGATCACCGGCTGGGTCGGTCCAAGGCAGAAGCCGCAGGCGACCGGCACCCCGGAAAAAGAAGGTCACGCATGACCCAGATCGAGCTTCGTGGCGTCCAGAAATTCTTTGGCGCCGTTCAGGTCATCAAGGACCTCAATCTCAAGATCGACGACAACGAGTTCATCGTGCTGCTCGGACAGTCGGGCTGCGGCAAGACGACGACGCTTCGCGCCATCGCCGGGCTGGAGACGATCGACGGCGGCGATGTCCTCATCGACGGCAAGCCGGTTCAGCATCTCAAGGCTGCCGACCGCGACATCGCCATGGTGTTCCAATCGTTCTCGCTCTATCCGCATATGAGCGTCTACGAGAACATCGCTTTTCCGTTGCGCGCCATGCGCAAGAGCAAGGCGGAGATCGACGGCGAGGTGCGCTCGGTCGCCAAAGTGCTGCAGATCACCGACCTGCTCGGCAAGAAGCCGTCGGCGCTGTCGGGCGGCGACATGCAGCGCGTGGCCATCGGCCGGGCGCTGGTGCGGCGGCCGAAAGCGATGCTGATGGACGAGCCGATCGGCGCGCTCGACGCCAAGCTGCGCGAGGAGATGCGCGCGGAGATCAAGCGGCTGCACATCAAGCAGGGCTCGACCACCATCTACGTCACCCACGACCAGATCGAGGCGATGAGCCTAGCCGACCGCATCGTCATCATGCATGAGGGCGTTCTGCAACAGGTAGGCAGCCCATCGGACGTGTATACGCACCCGGCCAATTTGTTCGTCGCGCAATTCGTTGGCTCGCCTGTGATGAACGTCGCCAACGCGGCGGTGACGATGAACGGCTCCGGCGCCAGGGTCACCGTCGACGGGGCCGCGGAAGGGTTCCTTTTTCCGTCCGAGCTGGTCGGCCAGCTCGACGCCGCGAACGTCGGGCAGGACCGTCTTGCGCTCGGCATCCGCCCCGAAGGAGTGATGGTCTCGCGCGAGGCGGCGGACGGTTATCTGCCGGTCGAGGCGCACATCATCGAACCGCTAGGCTCCTACGACATTGTCGACCTCAAGGTTGGGGCACAGATGTTGCGTGCCCGCACCCGTTCCGGTTTCGTCGGCAAGCCGGGGGTCCAGGTCTTCGCCAAGCTCGACCCGGCGCAGGCGCACTTCTTCGACACGACAAGCGGCAATTCGCTGGGGGTGAGACTCTGATGGCCCATATCCAGCTCAAGAACATCTCGAAGACATTCGGCAATCACACCGCATTGACCGGGCTCAATCTCGACATTGCCGACGGCGAGTTCTTCGTGCTGCTCGGCGAGACCGGAGCCGGCAAGACGACGACGCTGCGCATGATCGCCGGCCTGGAAAAGCCGGACGAGGGGCAAATACTCATCGACGGCGCTGACGTCGCTGACTGGGGTGCGGCCGAGCGCGACGTGGCGCTGGTGCTGCAGCAATATTCGCTTTATCCGCGCTACACGGTGCGCGAAAACCTCGAATTCCCGCTGAAGCCAAAAATCCGCCGCATCGAGCCGGACGAGATCAAGACGCGCGTCGACCGCGTTGCCAAGACCTTGCGCATCGAGCATCTGCTCGAGCGCAAGACGGATCGCCTCTCTGGCGGCGAGATGCAGCGCGTCTCGATTGGTCGCGCCATCGTCAGGAAGCCCCGCGTATTCCTGATGGATGAGCCCCTTTCGGCGCTCGATGCCAAGCTGCGCGAGGCGCTGCGCACCGAGCTGAAGAACATCCAGATGAACCTTGGTCAGACCTTCCTGTTCGTGACGCACGACCAGATCGAGGCGATGTCGATGGGCGACAAGGTCGGCGTGCTCAACCATGGCCGCATCGTCCAGACCGGCACGCCGTATGAGATCTACAACAATCCGCGCGACACCTATGTGGCGAGCTTCGTCGGCTCGCCGCCGATGAACCTCATCGACGGCAAGCTCGTCAACGGCCGCGCGGTGATGGCACCGCTGAATTTCGAACTGCCTTTTGCGGGGGGGGCCAAGACGAGCGGTGCGACCGACGGTCGCCCGCTCGTCTTCGGCATTCGTCCCGAGGATGTCTATCTCGAGAGCGGGGCCCCGGTGGAAGCGCGCGTCCACGATGTCGAGAACCATGGCGTCGAAAAGATCCTGACGCTGCGGGTCGGCGATGCCATGCTGCGGGCCACGGTGCCGGCCAGAACCGATGTCGAGATCGAGCAGCCGGTGCGCTTTGCCTGGGATCCGGACAAGGTGGTGCTGTTCGACAAGGCTAGCGGAATAAGCCTCCGTCACGCGGGCTAGAGCGCGTCTGTTGGGCAGCAGGATGCTCGGCGGCTCGAAGCCCCTGGCCAGATTTAGCCGGCTTGGCGGGTCTCAGCCTGTTCCTCGGCCCGGAAATGGCTGGGAGCCGATCCGATGACGCGCTTGAACGCCCGACTGAAGGACGCGTCGGATTCATAGCCCAGGCGAGCGGCGACGACGGAAATCTTCAGCCGGTCGCGGACTAGCCATTGCCGAGCCTGGTGCATCCTCACCTGGGTGACATATCTCGCCGGGGTTTCGCCGACGATCGTCGCGAAGCGTTCCGCGAAACCCGATCGCGAGGCGCCCATCATCCTGGCGAGCGTTTCCACGGTCCAATCGCGGTCCGGTTCGAGGTGGATTGCCGCCAGCACGCGGCCGATCTCGCGGTCTCTCACCGCCGCGATCCATCCGGACGAGTCGCCGCAGCCGCGCTCGACCCACGAGCGGATGACGGTGGCGGCGAGCACATCGGCAAGCCGTGCGAGGATGCCGCCGGATCCGACGCGCTCCATCGTCACTTCGCGGGCCATGGCTTCCAGCAGATGCGGGATGCCGGGTTCATAGGCTTCCAACTCGTGCGCGCGCATTACGTCCGGCATCATGCCGAGCAATGGGTGCAAACCGTCGAGATTGAAATACATGCTGCCGAAAAACAGCAGCGTCCCCGGCCGGCGACCTTCATTGGACATGCAGTAAACGTCCTTGCAGACCTCGGCGACCTTGTAGCCCTGGATCGGCGAAGCCTCGATACCCGGCTCGCTCGCCAGGACGTGTGCCGCACCACGCGGCAGCAGCACCGCGTCGCCCGCCTTGAGCTCCACCCATTCGCCGGACGGCTGCAGCAGCCAACATCCCTTGCGGCCGATGAAATGAAACCGTGCCGCCGTCTGGGCCGGAAACTGGAGGCCCCAGGGCTCCTGCATTTCACAGCGGCCGTATTCGACGCCGTCGAGCCGTAACCCGCGCAATATGTCTGTCAGCGGATCGCCGGTGATCGGAACTTTGGACGAATAGTCAAGCATGATGGTGTTTCTAGCATGGAAACTCCAGGCGGTCACTCCCTATGTTGCATTGCAGCCAAATACTGCGCTGCAACCAGACCGGAGATTCCATCATGACCGAACCCGCGACAGGCGTCATGGACGCCGTTCTTGATCCCGCGGAAACCGACGAACGAGCCGAGCCGGCGTGGGGGGCGGTCGTGTCCCTTGCGCTTGGGGTGTTTGGGCTGGTGACCGCAGAATTCCTGCCTGCCAGTCTGCTGACGCCGCTGGCACAGGACCTCGGCGTGACGGAAGGGACTGCGGGCCAAGCGGTGACAGCGACGGCCGTTGTCGGCGCGATAGCCGCTCCGACCATGGCCATCATCACCAAACGCCTGGACCGCAGGCTGGTCATGTGGGGACTGACGGTGCTGCTGATCCTGTCGAACCTGGTGGCGGCGTTTGCCTCCTCGCTTCCCGTTCTTCTGATCGCTCGCATCATGCTCGGGATCAGTCTCGGCGGCTTCTGGTCGATGTCGGCGGCCATGGCGATGCGGCTTGTACCGATGCGGCTGATGCCGCGCGCCATGTCGATCATCCTCACCGGCGTTTCGGTGGCGACGGTCTGCGCCGCCCCGGTCGGTGCCTATGTCGGCGACATCTGGGGATGGCGAACGGCCTTCATGATCGCAGCTGTTGTCGGCGCCCTGGCGCTGCTCGTGCAGATCGCCACCCTTCCGAAGCTGCCGCCGGCGGGCGTGGCAAGCGTTCGGACCTTGCTGGACGTGATGAAGCGCCCGATGATCAGGATTGCGCTTCTGGTGGTCCTGCTGGTCGCTTCGGGACACTTTGCCGGCTTCACCTATGTCCGCCCGTTTCTTGAAAAGGTGCCTGCGCTGGACATCGAGACGATCTCTCTGGTGCTGCTCGCCTATGGCATCGGTGGGTTTTTCGGCAATTTTGCCGGTGGCTTCATGGCCGAGCGCAGCCTCAAAACCGCCGTCGGCCTGGCGCCTCTGCTGATTGCTGTGGCAGCCGCCTTGCTGCTCACTCTCGGAGCCTCGCCAGTCGTTGCGGCGATAGCGGTTGCCGCCTGGGGCTTTGCCTTCGGCGCGGTGCCGGTCGGACTGCAAACCTGGCTGGTGCGAGCCGCTCCCGACCAGGCTGAAAGCGCCGGCGGGCTGATGGTCGCCACGTTCCAGGTGGCCATCGCGCTGGGGGCCGTTTTCGGCGGCCTGCTGGTCGACAACGCCGGCGTTGCCAGTGCGTTCGCCTATTGCGGAATCGCGACATTGCTGGCGGCCTTGGCGGCGTTCCTGCTTGGTCCGAAGCACGCAGACTAGCCCGTCCGCCCTTGCGGATTCATCTTTGATCGGCCCGGAGATCGGTTACGCTCTTCGGGCCGTTATCGCCGTTACGAAACGGGTCAGGCTGTTTTCGACATAAGCGGCCACTTCGACCTTGGGGTCGAAGCTCCACCACAGCAGCGAGCCCTGCCAGTGCGAAGCCATGAGCAGTCCGACGCCTTCGGGCGCATCGGCTGCTGAGGCAAAACAGGCGTCGAGCACGGTACACAGCGAAGCTTTCCACGACGCGCCGCGTGCGCGAAGCAGCGGATCGCGCAGATCCTCGCGCAGCACCAGAAGGCCTTCGGCATAGGATTCGATGCCCCCGTAGTCCTGCGACAGCGCCACCATCAGCCCGATCGCTCCACCAGGGGTTCTTGGGATCGTCTTCGACAGCCTCGCCGTCTTGTCATCAAGCCGGTCCCATGCCTGCAACAGAGCCCTCTGCTTCAGAGTGGCCTTGCTTTTGAAACGCTGCACCAGCGTCGAGCCGGACAGCCCGCAGGCTACGGACAGCCGCTCAAAGGTGAGCGCTTCCGGGCCATGCGCGTGGATCAGCCGGTTCGCCGCTTCGAGCACGTCTTCGTCGGACTGGGTTTTTGGCCGGGGCATCTTGACATCCATTTATAACCGAATGATCATTTATATATTATGGCACCGGCAGAGACCAGCACCTCCTGGTCGAATCGAGCTTTGGGAGAGCCTAATGAGGCTTCGTGGAAAAGTCGCTCTGGTCGCGGGCGCCACGCGTGGCGCCGGCCGAGGCATTGCAGTCGAACTGGGCGCTGCCGGCGCGACTGTTTACGTCACCGGCAGGTCGACGCGCGGGCATCCGTCCGAATATGCGCGTCCTGAAACCATCGACGAAACGGCGGAACTGGTTTCGGCGCTTGGCGGCAAGGGCATTGCCGTGCAGGTCGATCATCTGATTTCGGAAGACGTGCGCAAATTGGTCGACCGAATCCGTGCGGAGCAGGGCCGTCTCGATATACTGGTCAACGACATCTGGGGCGGCGAAAAGCTGTTCGAATGGAACAAGCCGGTCTGGCAGCACAATCTCGAGAACGGCCTGCGCATGCTCAGGCTGGCAATCGACACGCACCTGATCACAGCTCACCACGCGCTGCCGTTGCTGATCGAGCGTCCGGGTGGGCTGCTTGTCGAGGTCACCGACGGCACCTCCGAGTATAATGCAGACCACTATCGGCTTTCCCCGTTCTATGACCTCGCCAAAGTGTCAGTGACCCGCATGGCCTGGGCCCATGCCCAGGATCTTGCCCCGCACGGTGCCACCTCGATTTCGCTGACACCCGGCTGGCTGCGTTCGGAAATGATGTTGGAAGCTTTTGGGGTGACGGAGGATAACTGGCGTGATGCGACAGCGAAGGTGCCGCATTTCATCATTTCGGAGACACCGCGCTTCGTCGGCCGCGCGGTGACGGCGCTGGCGACGGACGCCGATCTCTCACGCTGGAACGGGCAGTCGCTGTCCAGCGGCGGGCTGGCGCGGGTTTATGGCTTTACCGATCTCGACGGCTCGCGGCCCGACGCGTGGCGCTACGTTCCCGAGGTTCAGGACGCCGGCAAACCTGCTGATGCGACTGGGTACAGGTAGGTTCAAACCGCCCGGCCGTCGAAATCGAAAACCGGCACAGCGGCCAGATTGAGATCGTCTATGCAATGGACATTGACGTAGGCGCTTCGTTCCATCCCTTCGCTGACGTCCTCGGCGAAGGGGTGGATGCCGCAGGTCCGGCAGAATCGGTGGGCGATGACATGGTTGCCGAAGGCGTATTTGCCAAGATCGTCACCCCAGGCAAGCACCCGCAATGCCGCATGCGGCACGGCCCATAGCAGTGCGCCCTTGCGCGAGCAGATCGAGCAATTGCATCGCACGGCTCCGGTCAGATCGCCTTCGACCTCGAAGGCGATCTTCCCGCAGTGGCAGCTGCCTTTGTAGAGCATCAGGTCTCCTCCTTCTTTCGACAGGGTGCAAATGTGCTTGTGCCGGGTTATGTCTCTGCAGGTCACGCACCAGTCGTTGCCTGTAAGACGTTGCAGGCGTCCGGAGTCCGACACCGAAAATGCAATCTGCCCGCGACCGCCTCGAAGTCGTCCTTTCGCGTCTCGCCGTCCGCGCGGACAATGAAAGCGTATTCGTAAAACTCTATCCGGAAGCCGGGCGGGCAGCAGCCGATGCCGCCGATATCAGGCGCAAGGCCGGCGTGACGCTCGGACCGCTCGACGGAGCGATCGTATCGATCAAGGATCTGTTCGACGTCGCCGGCGAGCCCGACCACAGCCGGTTCGCTGTTGCTCAGCACCGCGGCGCCGGCGTTGCGGGATGCCGTCATCGTGCAACGGCTGCGGCAGGCGGGTGCCGTCATCTTCGGCAAGACCAACATGACCGAATTTGCCTTCACCGCGATCGGCGTCAATCCGCATTACGGCACGCCTGGCAATGCGACCGACACCAGCCGGATTGCGGGCGGCTCGTCTTCAGGCGCCGGCGTTTCGGTCGGCGAAGGCACGAGCGAGATCTCGATCGGTTCCGACACCGGCGGTTCGGTCCGCATTCCGGCGTCGCTGAACGGTGTCGTCGGCTTCAAGCCGACCGCACGGCGTGTGCCACGCGATGGCGTTTTCCCGCTGTCCAACACGCTCGACTCCATCGGCCCACTCGCGCGCACCGTTGCCGAATGTGCCGCAGCCGACGCCGTGATGGCGGGCGAGGAGCCTGTGGCGCTGGTTCCGCTTCCGCTTGCCGGACTGCGCATCGGCGTTCCACGCGGCGTGCTCTTCGAGGAGACGGAAGAAGAGGTCGCGGCGGCGTTCGACCGATGTGTTGGCAAGGTAGAGCTTGCGGGTGCACGCCTCGCCGATCTGTCCATCGATGACCTCCTTGCCGATCTGCGCGCGGTAACCAAGCGGGCCTCGATCGCGGCGATGGAGGGTGCCGAGGTCCACGCAGATTGGCTGGCGACAGGTGCGACGACGCCGGTCGATCCGCGGGTGAGCGAGCCGTTGTCGCGCGCTGCCGCCGTTCCGGCCACCGCCTATATAAGGGCAATCCGCCGCCGCACGGCGCTTGTCGCCGCCATGGATGAGCGGCTGGCGTCGATCGATGTGCTGGCCCTGCCGACCACGCCGGTCACCGCCCCGACCATCGTGTCGATGACCAGCGACGAAGTTCTATGTGAACGTACGGAAGGCCTTCTGCTGCGCAACACGCAAGTCGCAAACCAGTTCGACCTCTGCGCGATCTCGCTGCCGATGCCGGGAATGGCGCGCCCGGCCGGGCTGATGCTGGTGGCGCGCAACGGCCACGACCACCGTCTCCTGCGCATCGCTGCGGGGGTCGAGGCACTGCTTGGCCACTGAAGACGTGAACGTCAATGCGACGAACAGTGGCCGCGTTCGCTGTCCCTGGAGGCGCGTTCGATACCGGCCGCGACCAGCCATGGCAGAGTGTATCGCTTGCCGTTGAGGGTCTGGGTCCGGTTCTCGATCGAGCCGAAAACCACGACCTTGCCGGCGTAGAGCTTGTCCGAGAGATCGAGCGCCTTGTCCTCCCGCGGCAATTCATCGATGTCGATCGACACGCCCTTGATGATTTTGCCGGTGGCAAGATCGAGCGCGCTGTTCGATGGACAGGGCGCCATCACGCAGCGCAAGCCGTTGTCGCAATAGACATAACTGCTCTCCGCCACAGCGAGCGAGGGCAGGACGCAGATCGAAAAGATGGCAGCAAGCAGCGCCATGCGGCGAAGAACGAGCATGGGTCCAGCGTCGTGGAGAAATAGGGCGAAACGGCGGTGACGCTACGCGTCGGCCGGAAACCGCCGCCGGTAGTGCTCGACCACTTCGGGATTGCGCAGGTTGACCGGCAATTTGTTGGCCAGCACCAGCAAGGTTTCATCAGCCGACCCGACGCCCATGCGCATCATCGACTGCTCGGTGATCCCTGCCATATGCGGGGTGACGATGACATTGTCGAAGCCGAAATAGGGATGATTGGAAGGCAGCGGCTGCGTCGCGAAGACGTCGAGCGCGGCACCGCCGATACGGCCCTTTTGCAGCGCTTCGATCAGCGCGTCGTCGTCGATCACCGGCCCGCGCGAAATATTGATCAGCAGCGCATGTGGCTTCATGCGGGCGATGCGCTCGCGGTTGATCAGGCCGCGCGTCTCCGGTGTCAGCGGGCAGCACAGAACGATGATGTCGCTCTGCTCGACCAGCGCGTCGATCGACAGAAAGCCGACCCTGTCCAGCGCCGGCCCCATGCTGCGCGTCGTCGCCACCACGTTCAGGTCGAAACCATGCGCCGCGATATGGCCGACTGCCTGTCCGATGGCGCCGAAGCCGACAATGCCGATCGTCTTGCCGGCGAGCTCGCTGGCGAGAGTGGTGTGGTCGCGGCCGGCCAGCCAGCCCTTCGCCCGCAAGTCGCGGTCCACCATGCGGAAACGCCGAAGCAGCGCCAGGGCCGCGAACATCACGTATTCGGCGACCGACCGCGCATTGACTGCCGGCACGTTGGCGACCAGCACGCCGGCTGCAGTGGCCGCTTCCATGGGGACCATGTCGAGCCCAGCACCATGGCGGATTGCGGCCCGGAGCTTCGTCGTGCCCTCGAAAAGCGCTGATGGCAGCGGAGCGCGAACGATGATGATATCGGCGTCCCTCGCCTCAGTCGCCAGCGTGTGCGCATCGAGGGCGGAGGCGACAACGAGTTCACCGGCACCGGTCAGCATGGCGGAGGCGCGCGGGTGCAGCGTGTGCGTCGACAGGATTCTAGGCATATCAGACCTGTTCGAGCGCTGGGCTTTGAGCTTCTTCGCGGCCTTCGATCAGGCCTTTCCAATAGCTCTCCGCGCCTTGCAAATGGGCGCTCATCAGCGCCTGGGCGAGGTTGCCGTCGCGGCGCAGCAGCGCCTCATAGATCTGGATGTGCTCCGCATGCGAGCGCACGCTGCGTTCGGGATCGTTGAAATAGATCGGCAGGCGTTGCTCGCCCATCATGTAGTAGACGCTGCATATGTTGTGAAAAACGCTGTTCTTGGTTGCTCGCACGATCTCAAGGTGAAACTCGCGGTCCTCCTTGGCGAGGCCTTCGCCCGCAGCAATGCGATCCTCCGAAGCCTTCAGGATTTCGCGCAGCCGCTCGAAATTTTCCTCGGTGGCACGCGAGCAGGCAAGCTCAGCGGCCTTGATTTCGTGGATCTTGCGCAACTCGACCGTCTCGTAGATCATAATCGGGTCGAGCGGCAGGCCGGCCCGCGCAAACAGTGCCATCGCCTCAACGCTGGGCTGCTTGGTGTCGATATAGATGCCGGATTTGGCCCGGCGCTCGACGATGCGCATGGCTTCGAGGATGGCCAGCGCCTCGCGGATCTGGCCACGGCTGACGGCGAAATGCTCCGCCAGTTCACGCTCAGACGGCGTTCGGCCCGTCGCCTTGTCGGAATGGGAGAACAGATAGGCGGCGAGTTCCGCGAGGAGGTTCTTTTCTTTCATGATCAGCCGCGTAGCGCGTGCGCCTCCAGGAACCGTTCCGAAAGGGTGAATCCCAGTCCGGGCTTCTCGGGGATCGCTATCATACCGTCCTTTGCTTCGACAGTCTCTTCGATAAGATCGTGGATCATCGGGTTGGCGCCGAGCGAATATTCGACGGTAAAGCTAGCCGGCGAGGCAGCGCAGACATGCAGCCCGGCAAAGAAGCAAGGGGCGCCGGCCCACAGATGCGGCGCGAAGCGCAAATTGAAGGCGCTGGCGATGGTGCCGATCTTCATCGCCTCGCTGATGCCGCCGCAGAAGGCGGGATCCGGCTGGAAAATATCGGCCGCTTTGAGCATGGCGAGGTCGCGGAACGCGTAGCGCGTCGCCTCGCTTTCGCCGGCGGCGATCGGGATGGAGCCGGACGCCCGCACTTCGGCCATCCCAGGCTTATCGTCGGCGATGACCGGCTCTTCGAACCAGGCCAGATCGAGATCGCCGGCAAGATGGATGAAGCGCTTGGCCTCCGCCACAGTGTAGGTGCCATGCGCATCGACCATCAGGTCGACTTCGGGGCCGAGCGCCTGTCTGGCGGCGCGGACGCGGGCGGCGGAATTGTGCGGGGTGCCGTCCATCGCGCCGATCCGCATCTTCAGCGCCTTGAAGCCACCCTTGGCGATATAGGATTTCAACTGGTCGCCGATCGCCTCGGTGGACGCCCAGCCACCGGAAGCATAAGCCGGCATGCGTTCGAGCTTGCGGCCGCCGAGCAGCCGCCAGACCGGCACCCCCAGCGACTTGCCCAGAATATCCCACAATGCGATGTCGACGGCACTGATCGCCGCGACACTGATGCCGCGCCGCGCCAGTTGCGGCATGGCGTGGCCGTTTTGCGCGGCGCTGTCGTGGCGCACGCCATTGTAGAGCATCTCCCAGATCACCCCGATGTCAGCCGGATCGCAGCCAATCAGCTGCGGGCCGACCTCGTGGTTCAGCATGTGGACGAGGGCGCCATAGCTGCCGGTGCTGCCGGCGGCATTCTTGCCTTCACCCCAACCGACCAGCCCATCGTCGGTCTCGATGCGCAGGATGGCGGCGTCGAACGTCGTCACCTGACCGAAGTCGCTGCGATGCTGCTTCGCGGCTTCGATCGGTATGCGGACCCACCAGGCTTGGACCGTCTTGATGCGCATGTTCATCCCCGGCCCTGCCGCCGGTCAGGGCGGAAGGCTCATTCCCAAACGGACCGACTACTTGATCAGCGGCAGCAGCGTTTCAGCATTGATGCGCATCTGGTCGGTGTAGAATTTCTCCGTGAGCACGCTGGAACCGTGGTCTTGGATGAACTTCAGCTGCTCCGGCGAGATGTCGACTGGATTGCGCTCGACCATGTCGGGATAGGGAGCGGCCGGCGTGCGGTCGACAGGGGCGACGAACTCATTGGTCAGCGCGCCGTCGTAGCCGACCTCCTTCAGCGTGCCGACGATCTTCGGCCAGTCGATCTGTCCGAGCCCCGCGGCGAAGCGGTTGTTGTCTGCGACATGGAAGTCGAACAGCCGCTTGCCGACCTGCCGGATGGCGTCATAGACGTTAAATTCTTCCATGTGGATGTGGTAGGCGTCGAGGCAGACACCGCATTCGGGGCTGACCGCATCGGCCAGCGCCAGCGCCTGGGCGCCACGGTTGAACAGATAGGTCTCGAAGCGGTTGAGCGGCTCGACCGCGATCTTGACGCCGACCTTCTTGGCATGGGTGAAGCACTCCCTGGTGGCGTCGACCACCCATTTCCATTCTTCTTCTTCGGTGCCGTCCGGCACCACCTTGCCGACGGTCGCGGGAACGAGCGTGATGATCTCGCCATTGAGCTCGCTGACCATGGTCAGCACGTCCTTGACGTACTGCACCGAGCGCTCGCGCTGGCCCTGGTCCTTGGCGGCAAGGTTGCGCTCACCCAGCATCAGCGTCACCGCCCCCCAGCAGCGGATGCCGTGCTCCTTCAGGAGCGCGCGCGTCTCATTGGTCTTGTATTGCGCGGGCTCGCCGGAAATCTCGATCGACTCGTAGCCGAATTTCTTGATGCGTTTGAGCGTCGTCTCCAACGGTTCGGCCCGCATCCAGTTGTGCGTCGAAAGATGCATGGTCTGTCCTTCCCAGAATTCGCCTGTAACAGCTCGCCTGCAACGCACCCATCGGAGCGCGCAGCACGATTCCTCCCCAAGGCGCTCCAGCGTTCTTCGTAAACTGGTTCGACCAATTGGGCCTGAAGCGAGGTCTACAGCAATTTGATCTGAACGGCAAGAAGCGCAGGATTACCGCTCTGATGCCTGGCTTACCTCATTGATTACATTGCAATATGTCGCGAAACTCGGTATAGTTGCAGGCTTCGGATGGCAAGCAAGGTGGCTTGACGAGATTTCGATGTTTGGTAATACCAGAATAGCGGTGCGTAACGCACTGTGCGAAAAGACCAAAGAGGCTGGCCCTGCTTTCAATCGGCGCTATGCTTGGTCGTGGAAAAATTAGGGAGGATGCCGATGCCGTCGACGATGAAGGGGCCTGGGCTGTTTCTGGCGCAGTTCGCGGGCGATGCCGCGCCGTTCAACTCGCTGCCGTCGATCACCAGATGGGCGGCCGGCCTGGGCTACAAGGGCGTGCAGATCCCGACCTGGGACAGCCGGCTGTTCGACCTCGAGAAAGCGGCGTCTTCTCAGGCCTATTGCGACGAGGTAAAGGGCATCTGCACCGAGGCCGGCGTCGAGATCACCGAGCTGTCGACGCATCTGCAGGGGCAGTTGGTGGCGGTGCATCCGGCTTACGACGCGCAGTTCGACGGCTTCGCGCCGCCTGCGGTTCACAACAATCCGAAGGCCAGGCAGCAGTGGGCGGTCGAACAGATGAAATTCGGCGCCAAGGCTTCGAAAAATCTTGGGCTCAAGGCGTCGGTATCCTTTTGCGGAGCGTTGGCCTTCCCCTACCTTTATCCGTGGCCGCAACGGCCGGCGGGATTGATCGAGGAAGCATTTTCTGAACTCGGCAAACGCTGGAAGCCGATCCTCGATGTCTATGAGGACAATGGCGTCGACCTTGGCTACGAGATCCATCCGGGCGAAGACGTGTTCGACGGCGCGACCTTCGAGATGTTCCTCGACGCGGTGGGCGGCCACAAGCGCTGCAACATCAATTACGACCCGTCGCATTTCCTGCTGCAGCAGCTCGACTACCTCGAATTCATCGACATCTATCACGAGCGGATCAAGGCGTTCCACGTCAAGGATGCCGAGTTCAATCCGACCGGCCGGCAAGGCGTCTACTCCGGCTATCAGAGCTGGACAAACCGGGCCGGGCGTTTCCGCTCGCTCGGCGACGGGCAGGTGGATTTCGGCGGCATCTTCTCCAAGCTTGCTCAATATGACTATGATTCATGGGCGGTGCTGGAATGGGAGTGCTGCCTGAAGCATCCGGAGGACGGCGCGGCCGAAGGCGCGCCCTTCATCGAGCACCACATCATCAGGGTGACGGAAAAGGCCTTCGACGACTTCGCCGGCGGCGCGACCGACAAAAAGATGCTGCGCGCCATGATGGGAATTTAACGCCGCTGTCCCTCCCCCTCGAGGGGAGGGTGGCCCGAAGGGCCGGGTGGGGTCGGTCCATGCCGAGTTCCACGCCCGGCGACCCCACCCGATCCGCTGCGCGGATCGACCTCCCCTCAAGGGGGAGGTAAGCAACGACGAGGGAGAAAATCATGGTCGGCGCATCGAAGTCGGAAACGGGAGGCGGCCCGATCCGCTACGGCATGGTCGGCGGCGGGCAAGGCGCCTTCATCGGTGCCGTGCACCGGATCGCGGCGCGCATGGACAATGAGTTCATGCTGGTGGCAGGTGCCCTATCGTCGGATCCGGCGCGTGCGAAAGCGTCGGCCGCGGAACTCGGGCTCGATCCCACGCGCAGCTACGGCTCTTTCGCTGAGATGGCCAAGGCCGAGGCCAAGCGACCGGACGGCATCGAAGCGGTAGCCATCGTCACGCCCAACAATGTGCATGTGCCGGCGGCGAAGGCATTTCTCGAAGCCGGCATTCACGTCATTTGCGACAAGCCGCTGGCGACGACGTTGGCGGAAGCGAAGAAGCTGGCGGCACTGGTTGAAAAGACCGGCAAGGTCTTTGTGCTCACCCACAACTACACCGCCTATCCGATGATACGGCAGGCGCGCGAGATGGTGGCCAAGGGGCAGCTCGGCGACATCCGGATCGTGCAGTCGGAATATCCGCAAGACTGGCTGACCGAAGACCTCGCCGCCACCGGCCAGAAGCAGGCGTCCTGGCGCTCCGACCCCAAGCAGGCCGGCGCTGGCGGTGCGCTGGGCGACATCGGCACGCATGCCTACAATCTCGCGCGCTTCGTCTGCGGGCTGGAGCTCGATTCGCTATCGGCAGATCTCGATGCCTTCGTGCCGGGGCGGCAGCTCGATGACAATGTCAACGTGATGCTGCGCTTCAAACCGGTCGGCAAGTCGCACCCGGCCAAGGGCATGATCTGGGCGAGCCAGGTGGCGCCCGGCCACGAGAACGGGCTGAAGCTGCGCATCTATGGGTCGAAGGGCGGGCTTGAATGGGTGCAGGCCGATCCGAATTATCTCTGGTACACGCCGTTCGGCCAGCCGAAGCAGTTGATCACCCGCAATGGCGCTGGCGCGCTGCCCGTCGCCGGGCGCGTCAGCCGGGTTCCGTCAGGCCATCCGGAAGGCTATCTCGAAGGTTTCGCCAACATCTACCAGGAGGCGGCCCGCGCCATCCGCGCGGCGCGCCGCAAGGGCGGTAAGCCGGCTAAGGATGTCGTCTTCCCGACCATCCAGGATGGCGTCGAAGGCATGGCCTTTATCGAGGCCTGCGTGAAGTCGTCGAAGAAGAATGGAGCCTGGACGAAGCTTTAATCGCTGCGCCCGGTTAACGGGAAGCCCCCTCACCCGGATTGCCAGCCGAATTGCAAGGGCAATTCGGGGCAATCCGACCTCTCCCCGAGGGGAGAGGAGATCGCCGGCGCTGGCGTCTGCCTCTTCTCCCCAGCGGGGAGAAGGTGGCCGCGAAGCGGCCGGATGAGGGGGCTTGTGGCGAAGTCGGCGGAGGAGCCAGCCGGCTGTCAAAGGGGAGGGAGCGTCGATGAAAATCGGCATGTGCATGTTTTTGTGGACGACGGCCGTATCGAAGAAACACGAGTCATTGCTCAGAGATATCAAGGCGACCGGCTTTGATGGCGTCGAGATTCCGGTCTTTTCCGGCACGCCCGACGACTACACAAAACTTGGCGAACTGCTCGACCGCATCGGACTGGAGCGCACCGCGGTTTCGGCAATGGGCGATCCGGCGATGAATCTGATCTCGGCCGATGGCGGAACGCGCAAGGTCGGCATCGATTATATGAGATGGGCGATCGACTGCTCAGCTGCGCTCGGCGCCAAAACGTTGAGCGGCCCGCTGCATTCGACACTCGGCGCATTTTCCGGCAGCGGGCCGACGGCGGCGGAGAAGAAGCGCTCGGTCGCCTCGCAACGCGCCATCGGCGACCACGCCGGCAAGAAGAACGTCACAATCGGGCTGGAGGCGCTCAACCGCTTTGAATGCTATCTGCTCAACACCATGGACGATTTGTCGGAGCATGTCGACGCAATCGACCGGCCGCACATCAAGGCGATGTACGACACCTTCCACGCCAATATCGAGGAAGCCG
Source organism: Mesorhizobium mediterraneum (assembly GCF_002284565.1). GTDB lineage: Bacteria > Pseudomonadota > Alphaproteobacteria > Rhizobiales > Rhizobiaceae > Mesorhizobium > Mesorhizobium mediterraneum. Next base: position 58,425 of record NZ_NPKI01000037.1, read on the forward strand.
ACCCGATCGGCGCCTATACGCGCAACCGCAGGAATATCGTCCATATCCATATTTCGGAGAACGATCGCGGCGTGCCTGGGCGCGGCCACATTCCGTGGAAGGAGACGTTTTCGGCCATCCGCAAGAGCGGCTATGACGACTGGCTGACGATCGAGGCCTTCGGCCGCTCGCTGAAGGATTTGGCGGCGGCAACCAAGGTCTGGCGCGACTTTTCGGAAAGTCCGGAAGCCGTCTATCGCGACGGCTACAAGCACATCAAGAGCGGCTGGAAGAGGGCTGGTGCTTAGGACGCAGCTAAGCCTTCCTCTCAGGCGACCCGAGCTGCCGGCGGCAGGCCGGCGGGCGCTCGCTCGCGCCGCTCCTTGTTGCCGTTTCCGACCGATCCCATCAGTTTGCGGCGGAGAAAACTGGAAATGTTGTCGAAGATAAAGACGACAACCAGGATCAACAGAACCATATAGAAAACATTGGCCCAATTGGTGTTGGTGCGCATGGCCTCCCACAATTTCAGGCCGATGCCGCCGGCGCCGACAGCGCCTATGATCGTCGCTGACCGGGTGTTCGATTCCCAGAAATAGAGGGATTGGCTAAGGAATACCGGCAGAACCTGGGGCAGCACGCCATAGCGCTGCACCATTGCCGGCGTGGCGCCAACCGAGCGGATGCCCTCGCGCTGCTTGTCGTCGATGTTTTCCAGCGCCTCGGAATAGAGCTTGCCCAGGGTTCCGGTGTCGGTGAAGAAGATCGCCGACATGCCGGCCAGCGGCCCCGGACCGAAGCCACGCGTGAAGAACAGCGCCCAGATCAGCATGTCGACCGAGCGCAGGAAATCGAAGAAGCGTTTTGTTGCCTGGTTGGCAATCCGGCTCGGCGTGACGTTGCGCGCAGCCAGGAAGGCGAGCGGAAAGGCGACGATCGATGCCAGCACCGTGCCGACGAAAGCCATGACGATGGTCTGCAAAAGCTTCAGCCAGACGTCGCCGTGCTGCCACTCGGCGTTGTTGAGGATGTTGTCCCAGGCGAGCGCCGCGTTTGATCGCGACGGATCGATGCGTGCTCCGGAGATAATCAGTGAAGCGACCTCGCCGAACGGCTTTCCCCAGAATGGCGAGTTCGTGTCGAACACGAAATTGGCCCAGCCGAAGAAACGCCTCCAGGCAACGACTTCGTCGTTTTGGACTTCAGCGCGACCGAGAAATCCGAACGAGACATAGGCTGTCGAGCCTGGCCTGCGCTGCTCGATCCAGTCAGGCAGCGGTGTGCGCGGCGTCACAGAGCTGTCCTTGGCAATGTCGAAAATTACGCTTTCGCCGCCGCGCGTCACGGTGACAAGGTTTGGCGTGATGGCGATCTGACCACTGCCAAGAGTGACAGTCGCCGCCACAACTGCGTTTTCGCGCACCGTTTCAGGCACAGCCGGAGCGGATTGGTTTGACGGGGCGGCCGGGTTCTCGGCAGTTGGCGCACCAGGCGCCATAAACGATTCCTGCGACGACTTGTTCGTCGCGGCCGCCGGTGCAGGTGCGGCGTCGACCCGCCGCTCGATCACCGCCATCTGCTTGGCCACCCAGTCGGGATTTGGATTGGATCCCAGCTTGGAAAAGCGGGAGTAGTCGATCGTCAGATGGTTGTCTTTGAATTCGATGTCAGGCCGGATTTCGTAAGACACCCAGTCGGCGAGATACGCGCCGGCAAGGTTCCAGTTCGCTTTTTCGAGAACGGTAACGACCGAGAAGAACCAGGCGCAATAGAATGTGTAGAGGATGCAGAGAACGATACCGAGCGGGGCGGCATAGCGCTTCCATAGGGGTAGCCGGAACGCGTCCGGATGGCGAGTGGCGATGTCGTTGATGGCGTCGGCGTTCATCGCATTACTCTCCGCGCCCGTATGCGAACGCTTGCCGGCCGACAAGACGATGTCTCAGCCACGCCGAAAACTGATCGACGCCGACAATCGTGCAGAACAGCAGGAAGACGATGGCGATGGTCTTGGCCTCATGGCCCCGGCTGATCGAAAGACGCAGGGATTCGCCGATGCCGCCGGCGCCGACGGCGCCGAGAATGGTCGAAGCGCGCACATTGATCTCGAAGCGGAGCAGGAAATAGCTCATGAAGTTGGGCAGAACCTGAGGCACAATGCCGAACCACACGCGTTCGACCCAGTTGGCGCCAACGGCTCGCAAACCTTCTTCAGGCTTCATGTCGGCATTCTCGACCACTTCGAAGAACATTTTTCCGAGCGCACCGACGGTGTGGATGCTAACCGCGAGGATCGCCGGAATGGGTCCTAGCGAAAAGACCGCCAGAAAGAAGCCGGCGATGACGATTTCCGGAAAGGCGCGGACGATCTCAAGGAAGCGGCGCGTGGTGAAACGGAGCCAGCGGCTGGCCGTGATATTGCCCGCAGCCAGGAAGCAGAGCAGGAAACCGAATGTGGAGCCCACCAGCGTCGAAAACAGGGCGATGTTCAGCGTCTCGATCATCCGGTAGAAATATTCCGGAACGTAGATGCTTTGGGTCAGATAGACCCGGCCTTCTGGGTAGTCGAACTTGAGGCTGCCATCGTCGTAGGGGGACGGCAGGTCGAACAGCGCGCGCACCGGATCGAACCAGTCGCGCGGCTTCAATTCCGTGAAAAAGTCGGCGATATATGGAAGGCGGTCGAAGAACTTTCCGGCGTTGGTTTCGTTGGCGAACCAGAGCGAGCCAGAGAGCGCGAGAAACAGGAAAACCAGGCCTCCGATCGTGTAAAGGCGCCGGCGGGCGGCGAGGTCACGCCAGTGCCGCTCGACAGTGGCTCCCTCCGGTGAAAGCGCAGGCGCACGATAAACGTCGGTCGCACTCATTTATCGATCCCTGGCCCATGATGCGGCAACGCCGCCGGCGGCACATGGCCCCGGCGGCGTTGTGGCAGTTTACTTACGAGCCGATCTTCGCCTTACGGGCGTCGATGATTGCCTGATAGAATTCCGGGGTGACCGGCGAATAGCCCTTGAAGTCGCCGCCCTGTATCGCCGAGAAACAGGCTGGATCGGTTTCCGGAAGCTTGGTCAGGAAATCGGTGACCTTCTGTTTGGCGCCGGCATCGATCGACGCACGCAGCACCAGCGGGCCGTTCGGGATCATCGGCGACTGCCACAATTCGACAAGATCGTCCATCTTGAGGACGCCCTTGTCGACCATCTTGCGCAGATTGCCCGAGCTGTAGCCGTCCTTGAAGTCGCCGACGCCGGAGGCCCAGGTGGTGCCGGCATCGAAGGTGCCCTTCAGGACCTCGAGGACGAGCTGTTCATGGCCGCCACCAAAACCGGTCGACGCGAAGTAGCTCTTCACATCCATGCCGATGTCCTTGGGCAGTGAAGTGACCGGGATCAGGTAACCCGAAGTCGAATCGGGATCGGCGAAACCGAGTTTCTTGCCCTTCATGTCGGCGAGCGTCTTGATGCCGGAATCGGCACGGGCGACCATGACCGAATGATAGCCGGTCGAACCGTCGGTCTGGACCGTCGTCAGGATAGGCTCAACCGCGTCCTTGTTTTCGAGATAGATCTTGGCATAGGCGGAAGCGCCGAGCTCGGCATAGTCAAGCGTGCCGCCGAGCAGGCCCTGGATGACGCCGTCGTAGTCGGCGGCCGGGAACAGCGAGACTTTCTCGACACCGAGGACTTCCTTGATGTGGTCGGCGAAGCACTGGTAGTTGCGCAGACGGTCGGCTTCGTTCTCGCCGCCCAAAATGCCGACGCGGAATTCCTTCAGGTCCTGTGCCTGAACCGCGCCCATCGCCATGGCGACGATGGAAACAGCACCGAAAAGCATCTTTCTAAACATGTCGCGTCTCTCCTGTTGGTTCCGGCATCGCGCCGGTAGCGTTCGAATTTTGACAGCGCCCTTGACGCGGGCCGGCGATCCAGGCGCTCTTTTGCTTGTCCATGATCGTTTCCGGATACCGGTATCCACTTGTCGGGATCATGGAACTAGTAGCCCGGAAATGCGGGCTCGAGCGGTCCGGCGGATGCGGCGATTTTTTGCTTGATGGTGACGCTGGTCGAGGTGATGGCCTCGGAGATTTCGCCACCATTGCTATCGGCACCATAGACCAGGCGCACGGCCTCGCGGTTGAGGTCTTCGGGTGGGCCGTCGAACACGACCTTGCCGGCGGCCATGCCGATGATGCGGTTGCAATAGGTGCGCGCGGTATCCAGCGTGTGCAGATTGGTGACGACGGTGATGCCCTCGCGCAGATTGATGTCCTGCAGCGAATCCATAACCACCTTGGCGTTGAGCGGGTCGAGCGAGGCGATCGGCTCGTCAGCAAGGATCACCTTCGGCTGCTGCATCATGGCACGGGCAATCGCAACGCGCTGCTGCTGGCCGCCGGACAAGGTGCCGGCCGGCTGCAGCGCCGTGCGGGCAATGTCGAGACGCTCGAGCGCCGCGATCGCCTCGGCCCGTTCCTCGCGAGAAAAGACACCGAGCAGATTGACAACGGTCGAGCGGTGATTGAGCCGGCCGAGCAAGACGTTGGTCAGCACGTCGAGACGCGGCACCAGGTTGAACTGCTGGAAGATCATGGCGCAGTCGCGCTGCCAGCGCCTGAGCAGCGAGCCGCGCAGGCTGGAGACTTCGGCGCCGTCAAAGAAAATCGACCCTTGGCTGGGATCGATGAGGCGGTTGATCATGCGCAAAAGGGTCGACTTGCCGGCACCGGAACGGCCGATGATGCCGACCATCTGACCATGCGGGATCGAGATATCGACATTGCTGACGGCGGTGTTCTTGCCAAACCGGCGGGTGACGCCGCGGATTTCAAGCGTGGCTGAGGTTGCTGACATAGGCAAGTTCCAGTCCAGTCGCGTTTCGAAGGTCTGTTAACCTTCGCTAGCGCAGCCGCATGAACCTGCGGTGTCGGATTGATGTCAGTTTTGTTACTGCCCACAGGCAGAGACGTCGCGCCGTCAGCCCAGGACAAGAAGCTCCTCGAAATGCTTCATGTCCTTGAAGCTGCAAAATGCCGGAGGCCGCAGCTCGATCACCGGAGCCTGAAGGGCGAGCAGCGAGAGGCAGTCATCGAATAGCTGTTGCCATTGCGAGGCCCTTTCGTCGTCGAGGCGCCGGATCTGGTAGGCGAAAGTTATGTGGAAAGTATAGCTGTCGTGATCGGGATGCCGGTATCCGAACGGCACCGACAGGGCATCGCGCCACGCGCGCATGATGCGCTCGTCCTGGTCCGACACGCCGGTAACGGTAAGCCCGGTCGGCACGACATCGACAACCCTGACTTTAAACGCGCCATGGTCCCCGACGCCATTCAGGCGCTCCAGATAGAGCCGGGTCATGTCGTCGATGCTTGTGTCGAGGGGCACATCCTCAGGCCAGTAGGGAAGCCGGCGGCGATATTCGATGATGCCCTGGAACAGCGTCATATGCAGGCTGGAGATCGGCGTGAAGGCCAGCCTGTCGGCATCGGGCATAACGCGCATCCGCTCACGCACTTCGATGACCGCCGTTTCGGAAGCTGAGCCGCTGACGAGATGGCAGACGACCGTGTTGCCGGGCTCGGTCAGGAAATTGCCTGACGTGTCGTAGCGCGTGCCGAGATGCACGGGAGGGTTCGGGTTCGAGCCGGCAAAGAATCCGGCGAGCGAAGGTTTGATGGGCATGGCGATCTCCAGGGAAAGACCGCCTTTGTCCGAGTCATGTGTCAGGGATATGAATGGTGTGGTGGTGGGAGTGAGTAGTGTGTTGGGAGTGAGTAGTGAGTAGTGAGTAGTGAGTAGTGAAAAGAGAGACCTTCGTCCAATCCGCGACTTCCTATCTCCTACTCACTACTCACTACTCACCGTACTTCTCCAGAAACGCTTCCGCCGAAAGCGCGCGAAAATCGTCGAGCGCGGCGCGCAGCCTGATATGGTCCCAATCCCACCAGGCGAGCGCCTGATAACGTTCCGCCGTGCGGCGGTCGAAGCGTTCGCGGATCGGTTTCGCCGGCACACCGCCGACGATGGTGTAGGGCGCAACGTCCTTCGACACCACGGCGCCGGCGCCGACCGCCGCGCCATCGCCGACGGTTACGCCGGGCAGGATGGTCGAGCCGTGGCCAAGCCAGGTGTCATGGCCGATGGTGACGCGCTTGGCGCGACGCTGAGCGAAGAATTCGCTCTCGTGTTCGGCGTCGTCCCAATAGTCCGAGGCGCGATAAGTGAAATGGTGCAGCGTCGGCCGCCAGGTCGGGTGATTGGTGGCGTTAATGCGGACGCTGGCGGCGATGTTGGCGAACTTACCGATCGTCGCGCACCAGACACCGCAGTCCTGCATCATGTAGGAATAGTCGCCAATTGTGCTCTCCGAAACCCGGCAGCGGTCGGCGATCTCGGTCCAGCGGCCGAGCGTCGAGTTCTCGACTTCCGCCGTGTCGTGGACCAGCGGTGTTTCCGACAGCTTTCTGGTCATGCGGCGATTTTCCCGGCGGCAAAGGCGGTCACGTCGATGACGCGGTCGGCGACCGCCTCGCGCACGTCGTGGTCGTGGAAGATGCCAAGCAGGGCGACGCCGGTTGCCTTCTTGGCCGCGATCAGCGCAATCACCACATCGCGGTTCCTGGCATCGAGCGAGGCGGTCGGCTCGTCGAGTAGCAGGATCGGGTGCTCGGTGATGAAGCCGCGCGCGATGTTGACGCGCTGCTGTTCGCCGCCGGAAAACGTCGCCGGCGGCAGCATCCAGAGTTTTTCCGGCAAGTTGAGCTGCGCCAGCAAGGCGCGCGCCTTGTTGCGCGCAACCTCACGGTCCGCGCCGCGCTCGACCAGCGGTTCGGCGACGACATCGAGAGCGGAGACGCGCGGCACGGTGCGCAGGAACTGGCTGACATAGCCGATCGTGAGCCGGCGCACGGCAAGCACGGTGCGCGGGCTGGCCGTTGCGAGATCGATGAGCCCATCCTCGTGCTGGACGATGATCTGGCCTGCGTCGACGGCGTAGTTGCCGTAGAGCATCTTCAGGATCGAGCTCTTGCCGGCGCCAGAGGGGCCGCCGAGCACTGCACATTCACCGCTCCTGATCGAGAACGAGACGCCGGCGACGACAGGCAGTTTGATGCCGTCGCGCAGATGCATGGTGAAGCTCTTGGCGACATCGGAGACGACGACAGGGGTTGCCATCAGAAGGTGCTCCAATCGTCGTTCGTTGGCGGGACAGCACCCCCCTCTGGCCTGCCGGCCATCTCCCCCTCAAGGGGGGAGATCGGCTGTCGTATTCGGTTTCGCCATTCTCCTGCGTTGCAGAAGGGGCGAGGCATGAAAGCTGCTAATCTCCCCCCTTGAGGGGGAGATGGCCGGCAGGCCAGAGGGGGGTGACTTGGCGCCATCGTCAAACCTGCAAAATCGAGGAAACCAGCAATTGCGTATAAGGCGCGCGCGGATCGTCGAGCACGCGGTCGGTGAGGCCGCTTTCGACGACGCGGCCATCCTTCATCACCATCATGCGTTGCGACAAAAGCCGCGCCACCGCGAGGTCGTGGGTGACGACGACGGCCGCGAGGCCGAGATCGGTAACCAGGCCGCGCAACAAATCGAGCAGGCGCGCCTGCACCGATACGTCCAGGCCGCCGGTCGGCTCGTCCATGAACACCAGCCGCGGCCCGGTGACGAGGTTGCGCGCGATCTGCAGGCGCTGGCGCATCCCGCCGGAAAAGGCGCGCGGCTCGTCGTCGATGCGGTCTTCGTCAATCTCGACGCGCGACAGCCAGTCGACGGCGGTGGCGCGGATTTTTCCATAGTGACGGTCGCCGACCGCCATCAGCCGCTCGCCGACATTGGCGCCGGCGGACACCGTCATGCGCAGTCCGTCGGCGGGGTTCTGGTGGACGAAGCCCCAGTCGGTGCGCATCAGGAAGCGGCGCTCGGCCTCGCTCATCCGGTAGAGCTCGCGAAACTGGCCGTCGCGCATGCGGTAGCTGGCGGCGCCGGAACTCGGCAGCAGCCGGGTCGACAGGCAGTTGAGCAGCGTCGTCTTGCCGGAACCGGATTCGCCGACCACCGCCAGCACCTCGCCCGGCCACAGGCCGAAGGTGACGTTCTCGCAGCCGACGCGCGAGCCATAGAATTTGGAGAGCGCTGAAACGCGCAGCAGCGGCTCGTCGGTCATTGCGCCGGCTCCGTTTTTTCCAGGGCAAGAGGGGTTTCAGGCGCAAGGCGGCCGCGATGGCCTTGTTCGCGCCGCTTCTCGCAATGATCGGTGTCGGAGCACACGAACATGTGGCCGCCATGATCGTCGAGGATGACCTCGTCGAGATAGACGTTCTCAGCCGCGCACAACGCGCAGGGCTGGTCGAAGGTCTGCACCTCGAACGGATGGTCCTCGAAGTCGAGGCTGACCACATCGGTGAAAGGCGGCAGCGCATAGATGCGCTTTTCGCGGCCGGCGCCAAATAGCTGCAAAGCCGGCGAACGATGCATCTTCGGATTGTCGAATTTCGGTGTTGGCGAAGGGTCCATCACATAGCGGCCCTCGACTTTGACCGGATAGGCGTAGGTGGTGGCGATGCGACCGTGCCTGGCAATGTCCTCGTAGAGCTTCACATGCATGAGGCCGTATTCCTCCAGCGCATGCATCTTGCGCGTTTCGGTCTCGCGCGGCTCGAGGAAGCGCAGCGGCTCGGGGATCGGCACCTGATAGACCAGCACCTGGCCCGATGTCAGCGGATGTTCTGGGATGCGGTGGCGGGTCTGGATGATGGTCGCCTTCGCCGTCTCGGTGGTGACAGCGACATTGGCGACCTTCTTGAAGAAGGCGCGGATCGAAACGGCATTAGTGGTGTCGTCGGCGCCCTGGTCGATGACCTTCAGCACATCGTCCGGGCCGATGATCGAAGCGGTGACCTGGACGCCGCCGGTGCCCCAGCCATAGGGCATCGGCATTTCGCGCGAGGCGAACGGCACCTGATAGCCGGGAATGGCGATGCCCTTGAGGATCGCCCGGCGGATCATCCGCTTGGTCTGCTCATCGAGATAGGCGAAGTTGTAGGTGGCGATGTCGGTCGGTTGTGCGGTCATTCCGCTGCCTCCCTTTTCTCCTCGGCTTTGCCGGCGTTTTCGCGAGCATCATGCTCGGCGCGCATGCGGCGCACGAGGTCGAGCTCGGCCTGGAAGTCGACATAGTGCGGCAGCTTCAGATGCTCGACGAAGCCGGTCGCCTGGACATTGTCGGAATGCGAGATGACGAACTCCTCGTCCTGGGCCGCGGCGACGACATCTTCGCCGAATTCCGAAGCGCGTAACGCCCGGTCGCACAGCGCCATGGCCATCGCCTTGCGCTCGCTCTGGCCGAAGACGAGGCCGTAGCCGCGGGTGAATTGCGGGGGCGCCTTGGCCGAGCCCTTGAACTGGTTGACCATCTGGCACTCGGTGACGCGAACGGAGCCGAGCGGTACCGCGAAGGGCAGCTCCGCGACATCGAGTTCCAACTCGACCTCACCGATGCGAACCTCGCCGACGAAGGGGTGGTTGCGGGCATAGCCGCGCTGGGTGGAATAGCCGAGTGCGAGGAGAAAACCCTCGTCGCCGCGTGACAGCGCCTGCAGGCGGATGTCGCGCGCCATCGGGAATTCCAGCGGCTCGCGGGTGATGTCGCCGGGGACATGGTCCTGCGGCATGTCGCCGTCGGGCTCGATCAGGCCTTCGCGGGCGAGGATGGCGGAGACACGGGGCATGGCTTCCGCCTCGCTGGCACGCTGCTGCGGCTCGGCGACGTCGCGGCCCGCGGCAAGCTCGGGATCGAGCAGCCGGTGGGTGTAGTCGAAGGTCGGGCCGAGAAGCTGGCCGCCGGGAAGATCCTTGTAGGTCGCCGAGACACGCCGCTCGACCAGCATCGCGCCGGTGTCGATCGCCTTGGTGTAGCCGAAGCGTGGCAGCGTCGTGCGATAGGCGCGAACCAGGAAGATCGCCTCGATCATGTCGCCGCGCGCCTGGACGATGGCGAGCGCCGCCAATTCCCTGTCGTAGAGCGAGCCTTCGCTCATCACCCGGTCGACGCCGAGCGCAAGTTGCTCGACGATCTGGTCGAGGCGAAGCGCCGGCACCGAGCGGTCGCCGCGCCGGCGGTCGGCGAGCAGGGCGTGGGCGTTGGCAATGGCCGCTTCGCCGCCCTTTACCGCGACATACATATCACGCCTCCATCGTCTTGATGCGCGTCGTGCGCGGCAGGCAGGCGACGCCGTCCGGGGTGGCGAGGACGATGTCGACGCCACGCGGAAAGCGCTGGTTGTTCTGCTTCCACTGTTCGACGAAATGGCGCGGCATCTGTGCCGGCGCGATGCTTGCAGTCTTTTCGATGCCAGGACCTTCGAGCAACAGAGGGGCGCCTGAAACGAGATCTCCGACTTGCAGGATCAGCGTCGTGGAGCGGTCGGGATAATCCTGGGTGCCTTGTGAGAAGCCGTCGAGCGCCATCATTTCGGCCGGCGTGGCGATCAGCGCGAAATGCGCATCGGCCGGCGTGTTGGCCAGGGGCGCGCCGGTGTGGAAGCCGAGCCAGGATTTCACCGCTACCGGGGCCTGCAAAACGGGGTCGAGCCACAGCGGCGTGTCGTTGTCGCACAGCGCCAGCGCAATGGCGCCCGCGGTGGCTGATAGCGGCGCCGGCGGGCGGGCAAAGACCGGCAGAGGCTGCAGGGTGCCCGGCCGCGCCATTGCGTCCATCACGGCGCGGAACACCGTCTGGGCGTCGAACACCGGATCGGCAAAGCCGCCTTCGATCGCTTGGGTTACGATGTCCATCAGTCTTCTCCGCGTACCATGGTGAAGAAATCGACCTTCGTTGCCGCCGTCTCGGCGCGACGCCGTTCACGTGCGCTGGCCAGTGCGGCCTGCAGCGGCGCAATGAGTTTGGTCTCGACCTCACGGCGCAGGGCAGGGTCCTGCCAGAGCGCGTCGGCGATCGCCGCCAGTTTTGCTTTCTGCCTGTCACGGCCCAGCGCGTAGCAGTGGCCGACCTGTCCGGAGGCGAGCCGGACGGTAGCGCGGGTGACCGTCGCCTCGCCAACGTTGAACGGCGCGCCGCCGCCGCCGATGCGGCCGCGCACGGTGACCAAGCCGGTTTCGGGGCCGCGCAGGAGTTCCGCCTCAGAAGGCAGGCCGGCTTCGTTCCACAGCCGGACGATATCGTCGCCGGTCGATTGCGCCAGCGTTGCCATAACGGCCTTGCGCTGAGCCTGATCGCGCGCTTCCTGTCCTCGCATGGTTAACATTCCCTTGCATCGAAAATTTGTCTATTGATATAGACAATTATACAACTTATACCTATTATCTAATGCGTGTCTATGACGGGTGCATGACACGGGCGAAAAGATCGGGGCAAGACATGATCGGGCAGCCCAGCAGCATAGAGCGGCGCAGCGGCGTCTCGCTGTGGCGGCAGATCGCCGATCAAATCCTGCGTTCGATCGCCGTCGGCGACTTTGCCGAGAATACCGCGCTGCCGCCGGAAGTCGCGCTGGCCGAGCGCTATGGTGTCAACCGCCATACGGTGCGCAGCGCCATCGCAGCACTGGTGCAGGATGGCGTGCTCAGGGCCGAGCAGGGGCGCGGCACTTTCGTGCTTTCGCGCAAGCGCCTGTCCTATCCGATCGGCGCCCGCACCCGTTTTTCGGAGGGCTTGCAAGGGCAAGCGTCTGAGCGCCGCAGCGTGCTGCTCGAGTCGGCGGTCGAGCCGGCCAGCCGGCGTGTCGCCGAAGGCTTAGGTCTAGCCAAGGGTTCCAGCGTCATCCGCCTTGAGACACGCGGTGAAGCCGATGGACAGCCGGTCTCGCGTGCCACCGGCTGGTTCGATGCAAAACGCTTCGCAGGCATCGAGACCGCTATCGCGGAAACTGGATCGGTGACCGCTTCGCTCCAGCGTTTCGGCATCAGTGACTATCTCAGGCAATCGACGGTGCTGTCGGCGCGCCACGCGGATGCCGCCGACCTTGCCGATCTCGATCTGCAGCCCGGCGCCATCGTGCTGGTCACGGTCGCCGTCAACGTCACGCCGGACGGCCAGCCGATCCAGTTCGCCGAAACGCGGTTTCCGGCTGAGCGCGTCGAGCTCAAACTGTCGGCGCTGTAGGTAGTGCCGGCCTTATACGAGACCGTGATTTATCTGACCCACGCTGATATCATACCAGCTCGGTCGCGCTTACATGTCAGCGGCTTGGCGTTTGAGGACCGCCTTCCCCCACTCCGTCTCGGCTTCGCCGAGCCACCTCTCCCCCCTCCGGAGGGAGAGGAAGGGAGCCCGCTGACGGCGAGAGAAGTAGGGAGTCTGGTTGAGGAGCGTTGGCTGCAATAGGCTCGCACCCTTCCTCTACCCCGTCGCTCGGGGGAGAGGTGGCTCGGCGAAGCCGAGACGGAGTGGGGGTCGACCTGCGCGGGGCGTTGTCATTCGGGCCGGGCTCACCGCCTGCCGTGTTATGACCCGACTTCGATCACCGCCTTGATCAGGCCGGATTTCTCATGCGCCCAGCGGGCGAGGTCGCGCGGCGTCTCGCCCAGCGTCGTGCGATGGGTGACGAGCTTTGCCAGCGGCACGGCGCCATCGCGGATCGAGGCGGCGACATGGTCGAAATCGGCGCGCAGCGCATTGCGGCTGCCGATCAGCGTCATTTCGCGCTTGTGGAATTCGGGATCGGAAAAGACGATGTCGTCCTTGACGACACTGACCAGGACCAGCGTCCCGCCATGGGCGACATGGGCGAAGGCCGACTGGACGGACTGGGTGTTGCCGGTGGCGTCGAAAACCACGTCAAAACCTTCGCCGCCGGTCGCCTCCCGCACCAGATCGGTCGCAGACGTCCGCGAACCGTCGAGGGTCGCGAAGCCGAGTTCGCTAGCGGCGAAATCCAGCCTCTCCGCGCTCATGTCGAGCAGCGTCACGTCGAGACCGGCGATGCGGGCAAACAGCGCCGTGCCGAGCCCGATCGGCCCGGCGCCAATGACCAGGGTGCGCGCGCCTGGCTGTGCCAGCGAGCGCCGCACGGCATGCGCTCCGATCGCCAGGAATTCGACGGCGGCGGCATCGGCCAGCGACAGGCCGTTTGCCGGATAAAGATTTTGCGCCGGCACCAGGATGCGTTCGCACATGGCGCCGTCACGATGCACGCCGAGCACCTCGATCTTCACGCAGCAATTCGGTTTTCCTTGCCGGCAGGCGATGCATTTGCCGCAAGCGAGATAGGGGTTGATGACCACCGGCTCGCCGACGGCCAGATCGACGCCGTCGCCGGCCTCGATCATAGTGCCGGAAACCTCGTGGCCCATGATGCGCGGGTAGGCCAGGAACGGATGCTTGCCCTCGAAGATGTGATAGTCGGTGCCGCAGATGCCGACATGACTGACCGCGACCAGCGCCCAGCCCGGCGGTGGCGTGCTCGGCGCCGGACGGTCTTCCAGAACAAGCTCGCCGGGCGACCGGCAGACGACGGCTTTCATGCTTCAATCCAGTCTGTTCATGGAACCGCCGTCCCCGCTAGAGCCGGGCCGGCGGTTGTTAATATGGTCTACTTGCCGCGGCGGCGCAGGCCGTCGAAATAGACGATGACGATGATCAGCACCCCGGTGATGATGCGTTGCCAGAAGGCGTTGACGTTGAGCAGATTGGCGCCGTTGTTGATGGTGGCTAGGATGAAGGCGCCGAGCAGCGGTCCATGCACCGATCCGACGGCGCCGAACAGCGAGGTGCCGCCGATCACCGACGAGGCGATCGCCTGCAATTCCCAGCCCTCGGCCTGCGTCGGATTGCCGATGCCGATGCGCGACGCGAGCAGCACGCCGACGAAAGCCGCGCAGAGGCCTGAGAGCGTATAGGCCATGTAGATGGTGCGCTGGACATTGACGCCGGACAGACGCGAGGCCTCGGCGTTGGAGCCGACCGAGAACAGATACCGGCCCCAGCGGCTGTGATGCAGGAAGATATAGGCCGGGATGCCGACCAGGATCACCATCCAGAACAGATTGGGGACGCCGAGAAACGAGCTGCGCGAAAACAACTGGAAGGCGTCGTTGTTGATCGAGATCGAGTTGCCGTTGGTCATCAAGAGGCCGATGCCGCGCAAGGATGTCAGCGTCGCCAGCGTGATGATGAAGGGCGGCAGGCCCATCCTGACGATGCCGAAGCCGTGGAACATGCCGATGGCGACACCGACCAGCAAGGTGACCAGGATGGCGAGGAAGACCGGCACCCCGGCGTTGATCAGCATCGCTACGATGACGGTGGCGAAGCCGACCACGGCGCCGACGGAAAGGTCGATGCCTCCGGTGATGATGACGAAGGTCTGGCCGACCGCCAGGATGGCTATCATCGAGCCCTGCCGCAGCAGGTTCGAGATATTGTTGGCGGAGGCGAAGCTCGGCGTCGCCACCGACAGGATGATCCACAAAAGAACCAGCAGCGCCAGCAGCGTCAGCCCGAACAGCGCGTTGTAGTTGCGTTTCGGCCTTTCGGCCGGGATCGCCTCGGTGCTCATATCTGTCCTCCCGGTTTTTCTTGTTTCTCGGCGAGCGCCTGATTGAGAATGTCCTCATGATTGGCGGTGCGGAAACCATGCGTGGCCACCAGCTTGCCGCGCCGGAATACATGCAGCGTGTCGGCCAGTTCATAGACCTCGGGCAGATAGGACGAGATCAGGATGATGCCGGCGCCCTTGGACAACAGTTCGCCGAACAGACGGTAGATCTCCGCCTTGGTGCCGACATCGACGCCAACTGTCGGCTCGTCGAAGATGAACAGCTTGGCGCCGTGCGCCAGCCATCTGCCGATGACGATCTTCTGCTGGTTGCCGCCGGACAGGCTGGAGGCGAGCGCGTTGCGCGTCGGCGTCTTGATCCTGAGATTGGCGATCTGGCGATCCGCCTCGGTCTTCTCCTGTGCGCTGGAGATCAGCAGATTGCTGGAGATGCGCTTGTAGATCGGCAGATTGAGATTGAGGCCGACCGGCAGGTTGAGGCAGAGGCCCTGGTCACGGCGGCTTTCCGGCGCCAGCGCCATGCCAAGCCTGATAGCGTCATGCTCGGAGTTGACCTGAACCTCCTTGCCCTCCCAGAGGATCTGGCCGGCCGACTTGCGATGACGGCCGTAGAGCGTGGTGACGAACTCGCTGCGCCCGGCACCGATCAGGCCGTAGAGCCCGACGATTTCGCCGGCCCGGACCGTCATCGAGACATTTTCGAAGCCCTTGCCGGAGAGATTCCTGGCTTCGAGGAGCGTCGCGCCCGGGGTAAAATGCTCCTTGTGATAGACTTGCTCGATCGAGCGGTTGATCATCATCTTGACCAGCTCGGCGTCGTTGGTCTCGGCGATGTTCCTGGTGCCGACAAGCGTGCCGTCGCGCAGCACCGAGACGCGGTCGGCGAGCTCGAACACCTCTTCCATGCGGTGGCTGATGTAGATGATGGTGACGCCTTCGCCCTTCAGCCGGCGGATCAGCGTGAACAGCTGATCGGCTTCCTTCCGGGTGAGATAGGCAGTCGGTTCGTCGAAGATCAGGAACTTGGTGCCGCGCACGGTGGCGCGGGCGGCGGCGATCAGCTGCTGCTGGCCTATGGTCAGGTCACCCAGCACGACATGCGCCGGCAGATCGAAGCCGAGATCGTCGATGATCTTCTGCGCTTCCCTGACCATGGCCCGCTGCTGCAGGATGCCGAAGCGGGAATCCTCCTCGCCAAGGAACATGTTGGCCGCGACAGTGAGATGGCGGCACAGAACGACCTCCTGATGCACGGCATTGATGCCGAGCGCCATCGCCTCATGCGGCGTCGCCAGCGCTGCCGGCTTGCCCTCCCAGATGACGTCGCCGGAGGTGCGCGGCATGACACCGGTCAGCAGCTTGATCAGGGTGGATTTGCCGGCACCGTTCTCGCCGACAATGGCGTGGATTTCGCTGGCCTTGAAGGCGAGGTTAACCGGCTTCAGCGCGTGCGTGCCAGGATATCGCTTTTCCAGTCCCTTGAGTTCGAGGATCGTCCTGCCCGGCTCCAGCGTTAGGGCCGGATGCAGTTCCTGCGCCGTCGACGTCATGACAATCCTCCCAGATTGGCCTCACGATTGGCACTTGGTTGGAGTGTTTCCGGGGCAGAAAGGCCCCGGAAACAATGCACCTACGCCGATGCTCAGTCGAGTTTCGGATTGAGCAGCGCGTCGATCTTCGGATCCTTCATATTGGCCTTGGTGACCAGGTTGGCGCCGGTGTCGACATTGGCCTCGACCTTCTCGCCCTTCGAGGCGGCGAGCGCCGTCTTGATGCCGTCATAGCCCATCCGGTACGGATCCTGGACGACGAGAGCCGAAATGACGCCGTCGTTGAGGAACTTGATCAGCTTCTCGTCGCTGTCGAAGCCGACGAGCCCGACCTTGCCGGCCAGGCTGTTCTCGGCGATCGCCTGACCGACGCCCTGCGCCATGATCAGGTTGGAGGCGAAGATGCCCTTGAGGTTCGGATTGGCGGTGATCAGGTCGGTCGCGATGTTGAGGCCGGTCGTGGCCTGGCCGTCGGCATATTTGTCGGCGACGAGCTTGAGGCCCGGATATTTGGCGGCAAGCTGCTCCTTGAAGCCCTGGGCGCGCTGTTCGAGCGACCCGGCACCCGGAAGCGCGGTGATCAGGGCGACGTCGCCCTCGACTTTGCCGCCATTGGCCTCGCCGATGGCTGCCGCCAGGCCGTCGGCGGCGACGCGGCCGCCCTGGATGTTGTCGGTGGTCAGGAACGAGGTGAAGGCCTTGGAATCGGCGCCGGAGTCGATGCCGATGATTTTGACCTTGCTGGCAGCCTCATCGATCGGCTTGCCGAGCGCCTTGGCTTCGGTCGGTGCGATGACGACGGCGGCCGGGTTGCCGGCGACGGCGTTTTCAAGGATCGAGATCTGGCCGTTGACATCGGTCTCCGCCTGGGCACCGAGTTCCGGCACGTTGACGCCGAGGTCCTTGCCGGCCTTGCGGGCGCCGGCCAGAACGATCTGCCAGTAGAAAGAGGTGGTGTCCTTGACGATGATCGGAATGGTCACGTCCGCCGCCGAAGCCGGCGCCGAATGCATCACGCCGGCAAGCATCGAGGCGGCAGCGAGCGCCACGAATGCGCGGCGGTTGAGAATGCTGGTCACGAATTTCATTAGGTTTCCTCCCTAAGTCGCCCGGTGAACGTTGCGGAAGCTCGGTTTGGATAGGCGCTGCCCAAACGGAACTTTATCAATAAAAAACATTTACCGCATTTTGATAGTGCATAGGATGGGCCGGCGCAAGCGGTGTTTCGTATCGGTCTCCAGATGGCTAGACCGGAAGGGGCCTCCTTGCCGATCCTCATTTCCAACCCTACAGATCCTCTTCGAAAGGTATGGAATATTAATTCCACCAACCAGTCAATATGGAATATTCATTCTTTTTTGAGGCGTACGATTGTGACGCCTCCTGATCGCACCGTCCGCCGTTTAACCGGCGAACGGCGAAGGCCGCGGCGCATCAGCCAAGTTTCTGTACGACTGTGTAGGGATCATATTTGGCGAACTCTGTTTCGGGCACCGGGATGTCGAGCAGTTGGAGATTTCGCGCCAGATTGGCCGGTTTGGCGGTGCCCGTCAGCACAGAAGCTACCACAGGCTCATGCAGCGGAAACTGGAACGCCGCCGCGGCAAGCGGATAGCCGCCCTCGGCGGCGATTTTTTCCATGGCGCCGACGCGGTCGAGAATGTTCTGGGTGGCCGGCAGGTAGTCGAAATGCGCACCCGGCACCGGGCCGGTCGCCAAGATGCCGGAATTGAAGACGCCACCGATGATCAGCGAGGTCTGCCGCTGCCGGCAAAGCGGCAGCAATTCGGCTTCGGCGGTACGGTCGAGCAGCGAATAGCGGCTGGCAAGCAGGATGCAGTCGAGCGGCGCCTGGTGCAGCACATCGAGACAGATCTGCACCTCGTTGACGCCAAGGCCGTAGGCGGAAATGACCCTGGACGACTTCAGCTTTTCCAGCGCCTTCAGCCCGCCATCCATCAGCTGGCGGAAATGCAGCTTGGTTTTCTCGACGCCATGCGTGTAGACGCCGATGTCGTGGACGAACAGGATGTCGATTCGATTGAGGCCAAGCCGCGCATAGCTGAACTCGACCGAGCGCATGATGCCGTCGTAGGAATAGTCGTAGTCGAGCGCAAAGGGCAGCGGATCGACATAGGAATGGTCCGGAACCTGGTCTTTCGGCACCGGCCGGAACAGGCGCCCAACCTTGGTCGACAGCACGTAGGAGTCCCGCGGCTTGTCGCGCAGGAAATCGCCGAAGCGGCGTTCCGAGAGGCCGAAGCCGTAGAAGGGCGCCGTATCGAAATAGCGCAGGCCAGCATCCCAGGCGACCTGCAGCGTCTGCATCGCCGCCTCGCGCGGGCAAGCTCGGTAGAGGCCGCCGACCGCCGCGCCGCCGAAGCTGACCTCGGTTATTTCCAGCGCGGTGCTGCCGACACGGCGTTTCTTCATGCAAAGCCTCCCACCGGCCATTTGCCTGGCCGTCTATGTCGTAAGTCAGTTAGTGGCTGGTCTAGAGGGTCGCGCCGAGGTGCCAGGGCACGAACTCGTTGTCGCCGTAGCCGAACTCCTCGCTCTTGGTCTTGCGGCCGGAAGCCGTCTCGACGATCAGTTCGAAGATCTCGCGGCCCATGCCGGCAATGGTCTTTTCGCCCGAGGCGATGACGCCGCAATTCACGTCCATGTCCTCTTCCATCTGATGATACATGGTCGAGTTGGTGGCGACCTTGATCGACGGGGTCGGCCGGCAGCCGAAGCAGGAGCCGCGGCCGGTGGTGAAGACGATGACGTTGGCGCCGCCCGCAACCTGGCCGGTGGCCGAAACCGGGTCGTAGCCGGGCGTGTCCATGAACACCAGCCCGTGCCCGGTGACCTTCTCGGCATAGCCGAAGACGCCGTTGAGCGGCGTCTGGCCGCCCTTGGCGACCGCGCCAAGCGACTTCTCCAAAATGGTGGTCAGGCCGCCGCGCTTGTTGCCGGGCGAGGGATTGTTGTCGATGGAGGCTCCATGCTTGGCGACATGGTCTTCCCACCACTTCACATAGCCGTCCAGCTTGGCGGCGATCTCCGGGGTCGCCGCACGATAGGCGAGCAGATGCTCGGCGCCGTAGATTTCCGTCGTCTCGGAGAGGATGCCGATGCCGCCGACGCCCGCCAGGATGTCGACCGCGGCGCCCAGCGCCGGATTGGCGGTGATGCCGGACATGCCGTCCGAGCCGCCGCATTGCAGGCCGACGACGATCTCGCTGACCGGGATAGGCTCACGCTCAAGCTTGCCGACCTCCTCGGCGATCTCGGCCAGCACCAGCATCGCCTTCTCGACGGATTTGCGCGAGCCGCCGGCTTCCTGGATGTTGAAATGGCGTTTTCCTGCGGCGACGCCCTTCTGGCCGTAGAGGGTGAGCTGATTGACCTCGCAGCCGAGACCGACCATCAGCACGCCGCCGAAATTCGGATGGCGGGCATAGCCGGCAAGCGTGCGGTGCAGCACCATCATGCCGTCGCCGGTGGCGCTCATGCCGCAGCCCTGGCCGTGAACGATGGGAACGAAGCCGTCGATGCCCGGATATTTCGGCAGCAGCTCGCGGTTGGCCTGATCGGCGATGGAGTGGCAAACGGTGGCCGAGCAATTGACGCTGGCGACGATGCCGATGAAATTGCGGGTGCCGGCGCGGCCGTCGGCGCGGCGATAGCCCATGAAGGTGCGGGTGCGATCGGCCTCGGTCGCGTGCACGGCTTCGCTCGGCGGCACCACCGGCAGACGCCCGGACTCGAAGACCAGATTGTGCGAATGAACATGCTCGCCGGGCGCGATGGCTTCAGTGGCGCGGCCGATCGCCTGAGCGTATTTGACCACGGCCTCGCCAGCGGCGATCGGCTTGATCGCAACCTTGTGCCCGGGTTCGATCAACGCTGTGGCAACGGCGCCGCCCGGCAGCACCGCGCCGATCTCGATGCGGCCATTGGCGACCGCGACATTGTCGGCGGGAGACAGAAGAATGCTGTTTGCGGCGTTCACGGGCAGTTTCCTGGGTGTTCCTGGGATGTGCGAGCGGATTGACACGCGCCTGTTAAAAGATAATGTCTTTTATCGTGAAAAAACAGTTTTGCGTCAATTGTTTTTTCGCGAAAGCGTCGTGCGTTCTTAATGGATGTGCAGAGGGCCGGACACTGGAACCAGGGCTGACTTCCGAAAAGCGACTCCGCTTTTTGGGAGCCTGCGCTAGCAACGTTTGTCCATATCGCGCTTCAAGCCGGCCGCCGCAAGCGCTGGCGCGCAATGAGGCAGGGGATGTCGAAGAGCAACAACGTCTACAAGGACGCCTACAATCGCGGTCTGCGGCTGCTCGATGAAACGAAAAGCCTGCCGTCGGAGCCCGAGTTGGGCACGCTGCTCGGCGTCAGCCGCACCACCATCCGCACCATCCTTGCGCGCATGGAAGAGACGGGGCTGATCGCCTGGAACAAGCGTAGCAAGACGGTTTTGCGAGTGCCGCGACCGGACGATTTTTTCCCCGAGGAAGAGACCGACACGCTGTCGCAGATCATCGAGCGCTCTTTCATGCGGCGGCTGCTTGCCGGCGGCGCCGAGCCCGGCATGCAGATCAACGAGCTCGAGCTGGCGCGCGAGATCGGCGTCGGCACCACCAGCGTGCGCGAGTTCCTGATCCGCTTTTCCCGCTTCGGGCTGATCGAGAAACGCCGCAACAGCCATTGGGTGCTGAAAGGTTTTACCCGCGCTTTCGCGCTGGAATTGACCGAAATCCGCGAGATGTTCGAATTGCGCTCGGCCGCCGCCTTCGCCGCCCTGCCCGAAGACAGCCCGGTCTGGGCCGACCTCGACCTCCTGGAAGGCGAGCATCGCCTGCTGGCGCGCGAGATCGCCACGCGCTTCAATGAATTCTCGGAGCTCGACGAGCGCTTTCACCGGCTGATCCACCGCGCATCGCACAACCGCTTCATCGTCGATTTCTACGACGTCATCGCCATGATTTTCCACTACCACTACCAATGGAACAAGGCGCAGGAGCGCGAGCGCAACGAGGTGGCCGTCACGGAGCATCTGGCCTATATCGCCGCGCTCAAATCGCGCGATCTCGGCAAGGTCGACGCCGCCTGCCGCAAGCATCTGAAGTCGGCGCGCAATACGCTGCTGACTTCGATCCCCGAGGGCCAGCAGCCGCAACGGGCTTAAAGCGCGTCGCGTCTGAACAATGCGACGCGCTTTAAGTTCTTGTTCTTGTGCATGTCGTTCTCCCAAAACCGCTGCGCACTTTTGGGCGACATGCATTGATCGCGCCGCGTTGCCGCAGCAATGATTTGACGATTTTCCACCTGCTGAGCCCGTGCTAGATATCTGGCCGTTGCTGCGTGAAGAGGCAGGTCTTTGAATATCCGGCGGAGACGATGGAGCATGCCGGCCGCGTTCGCCGCGGCCTATTTGCTCGTGCTCCAGTCGGTGCTTGGCGCATTCGCCTTCGGCTTAAGCCCGAATGCCTCGCAACTCGACGCTTTCGGCAATGTCATCTGCACTCAGGAGGGCGCCGCCCAGCTTCCGGGCGGCGATCCGCACCAGCAGCACATGCCGGCCTGCTGCATGCTTGGCTGCGGTGTGGCCTCGGCTGCTTACGTGCCGCCGCCCGCTGCCGGGATGGTGCCCGGCAATTTTCCCGTCGAAACCGTCGCGTTTGTGCTGCCGGCGTTCCGGCACCTCGATTTCAGCCGCGACCGCTCGCCGTCGAATCCGCGCGCGCCGCCGGCGTCGGCCTGATCCGTTCCAGATCGCCTTGCGAAAGCCTTCGCAAGCGCATTCATTCAACATCGAAACTGTTCGCGACCGGCCGACGGCGCGATTTCTCAGTTCTTGGAGCTATCATGTCTCATTCTTTCCGCGCGCGGTTCGGCCGCAACAGCCTCTTCCTGCACAGCTTCGAGGAGCGGCTCGGCATCACCGTGTTCGTCCTCGCCCTCCTGTTCGTCAGCGCCCAGGCCGTTTTCGCGCATGAGTTCAGGGTTGGGGACCTCGAGATCGGGCATCCCTGGTCGCGCGCCACACCGCCCGGCGCCAAAGTGGCCGGCGGCTATTTCACCGTCACCAACACCGGCAGTTCGCCGGACCGGCTGCTGTCGATTTCCTCGGAAATTTCGGCCAAGGCCGAACTGCATGAAATGGGCGTGAGCGATGGCGTCATGACCATGCGGCCAGTCACCGGTGGCCTTGAGATTCCGGCCGGCGGCAAGGTCGCGCTGGCACCCGGCGGCTATCATCTGATGTTCGTCGGGCTGAAGCGGCAACCGAAGCAAGGCGAAGCGTTTCCAGCCACGCTGACCTTCGAGAAGGCCGGCGCCGTCACCGTCGACTTCGCCGTGGAAGGCATCGGCGAAACGGGCGGTATGGACAATCACGCTAACTGATCCGGCACGCCAACTGACGCGGTCAGATCCGGATAATTCGAAATTTGAGGGACCATCATGAACAGATATCTTTTGTCGGCCGGCGCGTTTTTTGTCTTGGGGACAAGCGCGGCCTTTGCCCACATCACACTCGAAACGCAGGAGGCGGCGGTCGGTTCGACCTACAAGGCCGTCCTGCGCGTGCCGCATGGCTGCGACGGCAAGGCGACGACCGCCGTGCGCGTGCAGATCCCGGAAGGCGTGATTTCGGTGAAGCCGATGCCGAAGCCGGACTGGACGCTGCAGGTCAAGAAAGGCAGATACGAGAAATCCTATCAGCTCCATGGTCAAGAGGTGAGCAACGGCGTCAAGGAAGTCGACTGGAGCGGCGGCAGCCTGCCGGACGAATTCTACGACGAATTCGTCTTCCGCGGGACTCTGGCGGTAGACCTGCCGGCCGGCCAAACGCTCTACTTCCCGGTGGTGCAGGAATGCGACGGCGTTGCCGAGCGCTGGATCGAGATTCCGGCGGCCGGCCAGGATGAGGATGCGCTGGAATATCCGGCGCCCGGCCTCAAGCTTTCGCCGAAGAAATGATTTTTGGCGGCGCGCTTTGTTCGAAAGAGCGCGCCGCCGCCTTTGTGACATTGACATGAGCCTGGCATCTTTTCGGTGGACGACCTGCAGGTTCGGCAAGCGCGCCGGTTGGCTTGCCATTGGCCTGCTGGCCGCGATCATGCTGCTCGCCGTCATTACCGCGCCAAATCAGGCTTTTGCCCACGCAGCGCTGGTCACAGCCGATCCGGCCGACGGCACGGTGCTGGCACAGAGCCCAGCGCAGTTCTCGCTGACTTTCAGCGAGCCGGTCTCGCCGCTGGTGCTGACCTTGGTGCGGCCTGACGGGACGGCGGTTCCGCTGACATCCTTTCGGCTCAATGGCCAGACGGTCGAGATCGACAATCCGCAGACGCTTGGATCCGGCACACATGTGCTGAGCTGGCGGGTGATTTCCGCCGATGGCCATCCGGTCGGCGGCTCGGTGCTGTTTTCCATCGGCGCGCCGAATGCTGAGCCGGCCGTCTCCGAAGCTGTCGACCGGGGTCTGAGGTCGGCGATCTGGATCGGCAAGGTCTTTCTCTATGTCGGCCTCTTTCTCGGCGTCGGCGGTGCTTTTGCCATCGCCTGGCTGGCGAAGGGCGGGCGTTCCGGCCAGCGCTTCGTCATCGCCGCAATCCTGTGCGGCCTTGTCGCGGCACCCTTGTCGCTCGGCTTGCAGGGACTGGACGCGCTCGGTGCACCGCTCGTCCGGCTGGCGCAGCCGGGCGTCTGGCAGGCCGGGCTCGGCACCAGCTTCGGTTGGACGGTGCTGGTCGCCCTGGTGGCGCTCGGGCTTGGCCTGCTGTCGCTGGTCGGGCCGCGCGGCAGTGCAAGACTGTTTGCCCTTGCCGGCTTGGCCGGTGTCGGTGCCGCCCTTGCCGCCAGTGGGCACGCAAGTGCCGCCGAACCGCAATGGCTGACAAGGCCGATGGTGTTTCTGCACGGTGCTGGCATTGCCTTCTGGGCCGGGGCGCTGACGCCGCTCGGTCTCGCCATGAGGCGGAAGCCTGTCGAGGCCACGCCTTTCCTGCGCCGGTTTTCCCAAGCGATCCTGCTCGTGGTGGCCGTGCTTGCTGCCACCGGCATCGTGCTGGCTGTCATCCAGGTGCAGGCGCCCGCGGCTTTGCTCGGCACTGCCTATGGCCAGTTGCTGCTGATCAAGCTGGGGCTGCTGTTCTTCCTGTTCACGCTCGCCGCGACCAACCGCTGGAAGCTGACCGCTCCGGCCGAAGCGGGGGAGACGGAAGTGCAGAGGAGGCTGGTCCGCTCCATCGGCGTTGAAATGCTGATCATTCTGGCGATCTTCGGCGTTGCCGCCGGCTGGCGCTTCACGTCGCCGCCACGCGCCCTGGCGATCGCAGCAGCGCAGCCGGCATCGATCCATATCCACACGCCGAAGGCGATGGCCGACCTCAGCATCACGCCCGGCCATGTTGGGCCGGTCACGGCGTCTATCGTCATCATGACCGGCGATTTCGGCCCGCTCGACGCTAAGCAAGTGACGGTGGTGCTGTCAAAACCCGATGCCGGCATCGAGCCGATCAAACGCGCGGCGACAAAGCGCGGCGATGGCACCTGGCGTGTCGACGATCTCGTCGTCCCGGTCCCGGGCCGATGGACGGCGCGGCTCGATATTCTCGTCTCGGATTTCGAGATCGTGAAGATAGAGGCCCCGATCGATATCAGGCGATGACGACCAGCCGGCAGTCTGCGCACACATTTCGGCGAGGCGGTTGACGCAGGCTTGAAGGCCCGTCATTCATTTTCGACAAGAATGGCATCCCAAGAAGAACGGGCATCGCTACAAATCGCGGCCTCAACAAAAGATCCGAAAGCAGGGAAGAAACGATGGAAAAAGCCGAAATCGGCCTGATCGGCCTTGGCACGATGGGTTCCAACCTGGCGCTCAACATCGCCGAGAAGGGGCACCGCATAGCCGTCTTCAACCGCACCGCCGCACGCACCGACGCCTTTGTCGAGAATGCCGGGGCGCTGAAGAACATGGTCGTGCCCTGCTACAGCCTGGAGGAACTCGCCGCCGCCATCCGGCCGCCGCGTCCGATCATCATCATGGTGCTGGCCGGCAAGCCGGTCGACGAGCAGATTGCGGCGCTGCGCGGCGTGCTGTCGGCCAACGACATCGTCATCGATGCCGGAAACGCCAATTTCCGTGACACGATGCGGCGCTTTTCCGAGCTTTCCGATTCGGGTCTCACCTTCATCGGCATGGGCGTGTCCGGTGGCGAAGAGGGCGCGCGGCATGGACCGTCCATCATGGTCGGCGGCACGGAAGAGTCCTGGAAACGCGTCGAGAAGGTGCTGACCGCCATTTCGGCCAAGTTCAGGGATGAGCCCTGTGCGGCATGGCTTGGCACCGATGGCGCAGGGCATTTCGTCAAGACCATCCACAACGGCATCGAATATGCCGACATGCAGATGATCGGCGAGATCTACGGCATCTTGCGCGACGGCTTGGGCATGGGGCCGAAGGAGATCGCACAAGTGTTTGCCGGCTGGAACAAGGGCCGGCTCAACTCCTATCTGATCGAGATCACCGCCAAGGTGCTGGCCGCCGACGATCCGAAGACCGGCAAGCCGGTGGTCGACATCATCCTCGACCGCGCCGGCCAGAAGGGCACCGGCAAATGGTCGGTCATCGAGGCGCAGCAGCTCGGCATTCCCGCCACCGCGATCGAGGCCGCGGTGGCAGCGCGTGTGCTGTCGTCGATCAAGGACGAAAGGCTGGCCGCCGAAAAGGCCTATGGCAACAGCGGCGTGACGAAGATTGCCGGCGACAAGGCTGCTCTTCTCGGGGATCTCGAACTGGCGCTGTTCGCCGGCAAGATCGCTGCCTATGCGCAAGGCTTCGCGGTGATGAGCGGAGCCTCGAAGGAATTCAACTGGAACCTGCCGATGCCGACCATCGCAAAGATCTGGCGGGCCGGCTGCATCATCCGTTCGCAAATGCTGGACACGATGGCAGAAGCCCTTGGCGCCGGTGGCGCTTCGACCAATCTGTTGATGGCGCCGGCGTTCATTGCGATGATGAAGGAGGCGCATCCGTCGCTGCGGCGCATCGTGGCAAGGGCGTCGGAGGCTGGCTCGCCGGCGCCGGCGCTGTCGTCGGCGCTGGCCTATTTTGATAGCTACCGCCAGGGCCGCGGCACCTCGAACCTGATCCAGGCACAACGCGATTTCTTCGGAGCGCACGGCTTCGAACGCATCGACGGGCCGGGCGCATTCCATGGCCCGTGGGGGAGCGGAGCGGCGGGTTAGCGCCGCGACTTGGACCTAGAGTCCAATTTTGCGGTTGCCAGAAAGCAGACATCTCCAGCGACCAACTGGGTGTCGGGTCGCGCCAGGAACCTGCTATGCCGGTAGAGACGATTGACGGTCTCATCGGTATCGGCGGAGCCGCGAATCTGTGGTAAGCCGCCGCTCAACCAACCAAAGGACGACACCTGTGAGCGAACCGACCGTGGCCCAGGCGACCGAAAGTATCTATGCCTCGCTGCGGGCGGACAATGCCGACATCGACGCACATATCGCGACGCTTAAAGCGGCGCTGACACGAGAAGGGATAAAACAGGCGGTGTTCGATCCGACCAAGCTGGCGCAGAACAACCGCTCGGGGCGCAAGTTGATGCAGGCCTATTTTCGGCAGCGCGGCGTGAGCGTGAGGTTTTCGGACTAGTAGAGCCGCGCGCGGGTGATCTCAAGCGCGCCGTTGGGAGTTCTCGGGCCGGTCCGGCGGTTCGCCATCTGGACGTCGGGACTGCGCTACATTTCGGCCGGTTGGGTCGCCTTGAGGCTGCCGTGAAAGCTGCCGGTGACCTGCCGACATGCAGCGTGGTGCAGGCATGGCCGGCCTTGGGCGCGGTCATCGGAGTTCCGTTCAGCCGCTGTTGAGTGCTTCGTCCAGTGCCGTCGTCTGGGCCTTGACGAAGGCCTGGGAGATGGCGGCTTTCGCTTCGATGGCGTCGAAGTTGTGGTAGGCGCCGGGCACTACGTGCAGGGTGCTGGCGACGCCGGCCTGCTGCAGTCGCCGAGCGTAGGTGACGTCCTCGTCGTGGAACAGGTCGTTGGTGCCGACGCCGATCCATGCGGGCGGCAGGCCGGAGAGGTCGTCATAGCGGGCCGGCGCGGCTAGCGGGGGCACGTTGCCGTCCGGGGTGGCTGGGCCGAGGTAGGAGCGCCAGCCGAACCGGTTGCTGGCCGGGCTCCAGAGGCGGAGCCGCCGCGGGTCGATGTCGATGCGGGTGGTGGTCCGGTCATCCAGCATTGGGTAGGACAGCAGTTGCAGGACCGGACGGATCTCGCCGCGTTCCTTCGCCAGCAGCGCCAACGCGGCGGCCAGACCGCCGCCGGCGCTGGCGCCGCCGATGGCGATGCGTGCGGGATCGATGTCGGGTTGGCCGGCGAGCCATTGCAGCGCGGTGTAGCAGTCTTCCAGCGGCGCCGGGAACGGGTGCTCGGGCGCGAGCCGGTACTCCACCGAGACGACGACGATGTTGAGCTGATCGGCGATCAGGCGGCAGAAGGCGCTGTCCTGCGCCGCGTCGCCGAGCACCATTCCGCCGCCGTGGATCCACAACAGTGCAGGAGTCCGAGGCCGGGCCGAAGCCGGGCGAAAGACGTGTACCGACACGTTGGCGTCCACGGATACGACCTGCGCGTCCGGCCGCCGGGTGATCCCGGTGAGCTTGGTGAGGAGACGGAGCGCGGGAAGCGTTCCGGCGGTGATGATGGTGCGGGGAAGGAACCGCGCGGCTCGCAGTTGTGGGTTGAAGGGTTGCTCGGTCATCGTGGTTCCTGTCTGATGGAGGGCGACGTCGCCGGGTGTGCCGGGGCTTGTCACAGAAATGAGGGTCATGGTCGGAGCTCGGCGTCCACCAGGGCCAGGGCGTTGCGGAGGCCCTGCTCGAGGAGGTCGTCGGAGAGTTGTCGGTCGGTCAGGGCGCGGCAGAGTTGTAGCGTCCCGGCCATCAGGCCGAGGAGGCTGAGCGCCTTCACGCGGGCCGAGGGCGGATCTTCGGGTGCCATGCGGGCGGCGAGGCCGTCGATGACGACCAGCACGCCGTCGGTGTACGCCTGCCTGATTGCGTCCGCGCTGCGCCCGATCTCGTCGAGCAGGGCGGCGTTGGGGCAGCCGTCGCCGGGGTTGTCACGGTGGTGGGCCGACAGGTACCAGCGCACGATCTGTTCGAGGCCGGCCAGGCCGGGCTCCGCCAGCTCGACGATGTTCGCGTGCAGTGTGTGCAGTTGGTCGGTGACCGCCTCCGCGACGAGGCCGTCCTTGGATTCGAAGTGGGCGTAGAAGGCGCCGTTGGTCAGGTCCGCGTCCTTCATCAGCGTCGCGACTCCGGAGCCGTCGATACCGTCCCGCTTGAGCCGTCGACCGGCCGTCGCAACGATCCGCTGCCTTGTCTCCTGCTTGTGTTCTTTCGTGTAACGCACCATGCGTTCCTCTATCTCAACCGGGCTTCGCGCTCCGGATACCGCTATGTCTTGGTCAGTTGTCAGTGGATCTAAGCAGCGATCAGCTCGGCATCCGGTTGAATCTGCGGATGACGCGGTCGAAGATCCGGGCCGGGGCGACGCGGTGCACCGCGTTGATGATCCGGGCGGTCGTACCGGCGGTGCGCCGTAGTTTTGGGTTCCGGTCGGTGGCCGCCGCGACGATCACCTTGGCGACGACGGCGGGGTCGTCGCCGCTGCTGAGGTTCTTCTCCAGCAGCTCGTCGTAGTTGCGCCGTCCCGCCGCGTAGAGCGGCATGGGGGTGTCGGCCTCCACGCTGTGGCCTGCGAACGGAGTGTTGATCGGGCCGGGCTCGACGAGCAGGACCCGGACGCCGTAATCGCGAACCTCGTGGTCCAGCGATTGGGAGTAGCCTTCGACCGCGTGCTTGGTCGAGACGTAGAGGGCCATGAACGGGCTGGGGACGAATCCGCTGAGGGAGGAGACATTGATGATGCGTCCGCGGCCTTGGACGCGCATGTGCGGCAGGACCGCCTTGGTCGTCCGCATGATGCCGTAGACGTTAATGTCGAAGATGTCCTGCGTCTGGGTAATCGAGAACTCCTCGGCTGCGCCGGTTGTGCCAACGCCGGCGTTGTTGACCAGGACGTCGATGTGGCCGAGCCGATCGATCACCTGCTTGACCGCTGAGGCGACCAATTCGTCGCTGGTCACGTCGAGGTCGAGGTAGGTCACCCCGGCGGGCGCGGTGAGTTGCGCGGTGTTGCGGCCGGTTCCGATCACCTGGAAACCTGCGGCGGCCAAGGCGATCGCTGTGGCCTTGCCGATGCCTGAGGTGGCGCCTGTTACGAGCGCAACCTGCGGAGTTGTTGTCATCATGAGCTCCTGAAGTTTTGAATTACGTTCGTACGACAATAGCCGTTTGGTAGTCGCAAAGCAACGATTAAATTATGTTCGTACTTTCATGGAGGGCGAGACGAGGACCACAGCGGGCCGGACGGGCGAAGGTATGCCGGTCTCGCATGAGCCGGCCTTCGTGGCCGACGTGGATTGCATCTGCGATCCAGCGACCGTGGTCGAGATCCTGGAGGGCTATCTGGCGAGGCTGATCGTCGATGGCCGCAGCCTCTGTTGAAATCATTGATGTTGCAGCTGATTTGCAATCCGGTGCGTGTGCCATCCGAACGGTGGTCCCGTCGGAGTGACCGCTATCCGCGTTTCGACGCCAAAAAGCAGACAGGCGCTTTCGGCCCCAAGGCTGCCAGTCAGCAGCGCGTTTTTTGCAGGCAAGTGGAATCACTGGCGTCGCAGAAATGCGGCTAAGGCAAATAGATGGAGCCGGATGCCCAGTTCAATTTGAACGTATCCCGCTCTAGTCGGGACGGCGATAGGCCAGGACTTCGGTCGGCACGCTCAGGCTCTGCAGTGAGCCAGGTGCGGCGCCGCCGATCCAGCCCAGCACGGAACGGGCCAGCTCGGCGCCGGCCAGCCGGAAGTCCTCGTTGACGACCAGCAATTCCCTGCGGAACAGATGCAGCAGGTCCGACGATTGCTTGGACACCACATCGACGTCCCGGCCGAGCTTGAGGCCGGCGTCCTCGATGCCGGCGACGATGGCGAGTGTCGCGGCGGCGGCGCTGCTGACGAAGCCATCCGGCCTGACGTCGCGACGCATCAGCTGCGCGGTCCTCATCCTGATCTGCTCGATCGAGTGGTCGATCGAAACGGTGTTGAACGGGATCTCGCTGGCGCCGACCTCGCTCAGCGCATCGGTAAAGCCGTTCAGCGCATGGCGGTGATAGGTCAGCTCGACTGGTGGTGCCAGCAGAGCCAGCCTGCGGCGGCCGATGCCGGCCAGGTGGCGCACAGCCTCGGTCGCGAACGCGTAGTTGTCGAAATCATGATAGGGGTGGATCAACCCCATATCGGTGCGGCCGTGCGTGGCAAAGGGGATGCCACGCTCCAGCAGGTAACGGGCCCTGGGGTCATTCGGCTGGGTTCGCGAAATGATGACGCCGTCGGCGGAGCCGGTTTCCACCAGATAGCGTATCGGGTCCAGGGGATCCTGCGAGCGTGAGTACGGCGTGACGATCAGGTGATAGGGCGTGT
This sequence comes from Mesorhizobium mediterraneum, assembly GCF_002284565.1. Lineage (GTDB taxonomy): Bacteria > Pseudomonadota > Alphaproteobacteria > Rhizobiales > Rhizobiaceae > Mesorhizobium > Mesorhizobium mediterraneum. The sequence goes on from NZ_NPKI01000037.1 coordinate 89,026, forward strand.
CGGCGATGACTTCCGAGACACCGTAGATGATATCCGAGACAAAGCTCATGATCTCGTGCTCGGTGTTGAGCACGAGACTGATGACGTTGGTCTTTCCGGTCCGCAGGCGCACGCCGGCACGGTTGGGGCGGTAGCCGATCTGCTTGGCGACGAGCTGGACGCGCCGCCTGGTCTCGGCGCCGATTTCGGGCGCGTCCTTCAGCGCCCGCGACACGGTGGTGACGCCCAGCCCGGTCATGAAGGCAAGCGTCTTCAGCGTCGGCCGGCCCTGTCCCGACGCCTCGTCGTCCTTTTCCGTTCGATGTCTGTCCATTCACCCCGCCCGTCAGGCGCATAGCAGTTGCCGTGCAGGCCGGCAATCGGCGGATTGCGGCTCGCCAGCGACTCTCCGCCTGGTGAACATCCTATATACTGAAACGTTACAGATTGTCACTTGCCATCGCGCAGCGGTTCGGGGCAGGTTCTCTGCACGCGCGACGTTTCATTCGAGGCAAAGTCGTTGGACGTTGGCAAGGGCTTGCCAGCGGGAAACAGAATTTGGCCGACTTTCATGCGTGCAGCATCATTTTTTGCGGTGCAACCTGTCTTGCTGCGACGCAACGGCCGGCAATTGGCATGCGGATTTGTTCGCGGCTCGAAAAAAATGTCGAGCCGCTCCTATTTCGGGGGTTGCACGCCCAACGCAATTGCCGTATCGAAAATCTGTAACGTTTCAGATTCTGGGAGGAGCCGAAATGCGATACCAAGTCATGACCGCTGCGTTGGCGGTGACAACCGCGCTGCAATTCGCCGGCCCGGCGGCAGCGACGGATCTGGAAGTCACCCATTGGTGGACTTCGGGCGGCGAAGCGGCGGCGGTCGCCGAGTTCGCCAAGGCATTCGACGCGACAGGTAATCATTGGGTCGACGGCGCTATCGCCGGCTCCGGCGGCACGGCACGGCCGATCATGATCAGCCGCATCACCGGCGGCGATCCGATGGGCGCCACCCAGTTCAACCATGGCCGGCAAGCGGAAGAATTGGTGCAGGCCGGTCTGATGCGGGACTTGACCGATCTCGCCACCAGGGACAAGTGGGCGGAAATCGTGCAGCCGAAGAGCCTGCTCGACGGCTGCACCCTCGACGGCAAGATCTATTGCGTGCCGGTCAACATTCACTCCTGGCAGTGGCTGTGGCTGTCGAACGCGGCATTCGAAAAGGCCGGTGTGCCGGTGCCGAAGAATTGGAATGAATATGTTGCAGCTGCGCCCGCGCTGGAGAAGGCAGGCATCATACCGCTCGCGCTCGGCGGGCAGCCCTGGCAATCCTCGGGCGCCTTCGATGTGCTGCTCACGGCGGTCGGCGGCACGGACACTTTCTTGAAGGTTTATCGCGACAAGGATGCGGAATTCGCCGCCGGGCCCGAGGTCGCCAAGGTGTTCAAGGCCGCGGACGATGCCCGCAAGATGGCAAAGAACACCAATGTGCAGGACTGGAACCAGGCCACCAATCTTGTCATCTCCGCCAAGGCCGGCGGCCAGATCATGGGCGACTGGGCGCAGGGCGAGTTCCAGGTTGCCGGCCAGACCGCCGGCAAGGACTATACGTGTCTTCCCGGCCTTGGCCTGAACGAGGTCATCGCCACCGGCGGCGATGCCTTCTACTTCCCGCTGCTGCAGGACGCTGAAAAATCCAAGGCGCAGGAAGCGCTGGCCGAAACGCTGCTCGATCCCAAGACGCAGGTCGCCTTCAATCTCAAGAAGGGCTCGCTGCCGGTGCGCGGCGATATCGACCTCAAGGCCGCGAACGACTGCATGAAGAAAGGGCTCGACATCCTGGCCAAGGGCAGCGTGATGCCCTGGACGGACCAGCTGCTGTCGCAGGACACCCAAAAGCAGAAAGAGGACCTTTTCTCCGAGTTCTTCGCCAAGCCGGACATGACCGTGGAAGAAGCGCAAAAGCGCTTCGCCGACATCGTCGCCTCAGCGGACTGACGATCGACGAACCGCTCGCTCCCGGCCCGCCGCGGGGCCGGGAGCTCAGGGTCAAGGCCCTAACCCTTCGGCCTTGACCCTCCCGTCCTTACCCAATCCAGCCCGGCTGTGCAGATGAGCAAGAGCGAACGTCCCAATCAACTCTTCCGCAACCTTAACGCCAAGGTTGCCTCTATTCCGATGGTCCTCACCGCACTGGTGATCTTCGTCGGCGGCAGCGCGTGGACGGTGCTCTATTCCTTCACCAATTCGAAGCTGCTGCCGCGGCTGAACTTCGTCGGGCTCGACCAGTATTATCGGCTATGGTCGACGCCGCGTTGGCTGGTCTCCATTGAGAACCTCCTGGTCTACGGCGTGCTGTCGCTGGTGTTCTCTCTCGTGATCGGCTTCCTGCTGGCGGCGCTGCTCGACCAGAAGATCCGCTTCGAGGACACGTTCCGCACCATCTTCCTCTATCCCTTCGCGCTCTCGTTCATCGTCACCGGCCTTGTCTGGCAATGGCTGCTCAATCCGGAGTTCGGAATCCAGGGGGTGGTGCGCGGCCTCGGCTGGGAGAGCTTCAACTTCGATCCGCTCTACAATTCCGACATTGTCATCTACGGCATATTGATCGCCGCGCTATGGCAAGGCACGGGGCTCATCATGTGCCTGATGCTGGCAGGCCTGCGCGGCATCGACGAGGATATCTGGAAGGCCGCGCGGGTGGATGGGATACCCACCTTGAAGACGTATCTCTTCATCATCATCCCGATGATGCGACCGGTCTTTATCACCGCGCTGGTCATCATCGCTGCCGGTATCGTCAAGGTCTATGACCTGGTTGTCGCCCAGACCAGCGGCGGTCCCGGCATCGCCTCCGAAGTGCCGGCCAAATATGTCTACGACTACATGTTCTTCGCCCAGAACCTTGGCCAGGGCTTCGCCGCCTCGACCATGATGCTGCTGTCGGTGGTGGTCGTCATCGTGCCGTGGGCCTATCTCGAATTCGGAGGCAAGAAGCGTGGCTGATCATGCCGTTTCCCTGCCTGCCGGTACGGGCTCTATCGGGCTTGAGGCATCCGGGCCGCGGGGACCGAAGCCGCGGCATGTGTTCTCGCGCCGCAACATCTTCCTCTATGGCACGCTCATCGTGGTGGCGCTGTACTATCTCCTGCCGCTCTATGTGATGGTGGTGACGTCGCTCAAGGGCATGCCGGAGATACGCCTTGGCAACATCTTCTCACCGCCGCTCGAAATCACCTTTGAGCCTTGGGTGAAGGCCTGGTCCAGCGCCTGCACCGGCCTCAACTGCGACGGGCTCTCGCGCGGCTTCTGGAATTCGGTGCGCATCACCGTTCCGTCGGTCATCCTGTCGATCGCGATCGCTTCCGTGAACGGCTACGCGCTTGCCAACTGGCGCTTCAAGGGAGCCGACACCTTCTTCGTGATCCTGATCGTCGGCGCCTTCATCCCCTATCAGGTGATGATCTATCCGATCGTCATCATCCTGCGCGAAGTGGGCCTCTACGGCAGCCTGAGCGGTCTGGTGATCGTCCATTCCATCTTCGGCATGCCGATCCTGACATTGTTGTTCCGCAACTATTTTTCTTCCATGCCGGAGGAATTGTTCCGGGCGGCGCGCGTCGACGGCGCCGGCTTCTGGGGCATCTATTTCCGTATCATGCTGCCGATGTCGCTGCCGATCTTCGTCGTCGCCATCATCCTGCAGGTGACCGGCATCTGGAACGACTTCCTGTTCGGTGTCGTCTACACCCGCCCCGACACCTATCCGATGACGGTGCAGCTCAACAACATCGTCAATTCGGTGCAAGGCGTGAAGGAATACAACGTCAACATGGCCGCCACCATCCTGACCGGCCTGGTACCGCTCGTCGTCTACTTCGTTTCCGGCAAGCTCTTCGTGCGCGGCATCGCCGCCGGCGCGGTGAAAGGATGATGATGACAAGAATGGAAAATCCCAGCGTCTCGATCCGGGACCTGTCGCTGAATTTCGGCGCGATTTCGGTGCTGGAGACGCTCAACATCGATGTCGCCGAAGGCGAGTTCATCGTGCTGCTCGGTCCGTCCGGCTGCGGCAAGTCGACCTTGCTCAACTGCATCGCCGGCCTGCTCGACGTTTCGGACGGCCGCATCTTCATCAAGGGCAAGAACGTCACCTGGGAGGAACCCAAGGACCGTGGCATCGGCATGGTGTTCCAATCCTATGCGCTCTATCCGCAGATGACGGTGGAGAAGAACCTGTCCTTCGGGCTGCGCGTCGCCGGCATCGCCAAAGACGAGATCGCCAAGCGCATCGCGCGGGCCGCCGAGATCCTGCAGATCGAGCCGCTGCTGCAACGCAAGCCGTCGGCGCTTTCGGGCGGCCAGCGCCAGCGTGTCGCCATCGGGCGGGCGCTGGTGCGCGACGTCGACGTTTTCCTCTTCGACGAGCCGCTTTCCAATCTCGACGCCAAGCTGCGCGCGGAGCTGCGTGTCGAAATCAAACTGCTGCACAGCAAGCTGCAGAACACCATGATCTATGTCACCCACGACCAGATCGAGGCGATGACGCTGGCCGACCGCATCGCGGTGATGAAGGGCGGCGTGATCCAGCAGCTCGATGCACCGCAGACGATCTACAATCGCCCGGTCAACCGTTTCGTCGCCGGCTTCCTCGGCTCGCCGGCGATGAATTTCCTCGACGGCAGGCTGGAGAAGGACGATGGCAGCTGGCACTTCGTGGCCGAGGATGTGCGGATCCCGCTTGCCACCTACGCTTTCGAAAAGGAGCCCGTGCCGGGAGCGGCCGTGTTCGGTATCCGGCCCGAGCATGTCGCGTTCAACAGCGGCGCTGGATGGCCGTTTACAGCCATGTCAAATGTCGTGGTCGTCGAGCCCATGGGTTCCGACACGCTGGTCTGGCTGAAGCTCGCAAATCAGAATTTCACGGTGCGGGTGACATCTGAGCGCACGCCAAACAACGCCGACGCTGTGAGCATCGGTTTTGATCCGATGCGCGCTTCGCTGTTCGACGCCACAACCGGCACCCGCCTTTAACGCCGCAAAACCTCATTCCCAACAATTTCACCTCAAACACATCCATCCCCAGAGAACGGACAGAGACGATGAATTGGTCATTCCAACTTTACAGCGCCCGCAATTTCCAACCCTGGGAAGGGGTGCTCCAGATGCTGGGCGAGCTCGGCTACGCGCAAGTCGAGGGGTTCGGCGGCGTCTATGACGACCCCAAGGCATTTCGTGCTGAACTCGACAAGAACGGGCTCACCATGCCGACCGGCCATTTCTCGATGGATGCGCTCGAGAAGGATTTCGACGGTGTGCGCAAAATCGCCGACGCGCTCGGCATCACGCTGCTCATCTGCCCCTATCTGGTCGCCGAGAGCAGGCCGACCGACACGGAAGGCTGGCGCGGCTTCGGCGCACGCCTGGCCAAGGTCGGCGAGACGGCTGAGAAAGCCGGCTACGGCTTTGCCTGGCACAACCACGATTTCGAGTTCAAGAAGCTTGCCGACGGCTCTGTGCCGCAGGACCATATCCTGGCGGCAGCGCCCGACATCGCCTGGGAGATGGACGTGGCCTGGGTGGTGCGCGGCGGCGACGATCCGCTGCCCTGGATCGAAAAGTATGGCAAACGCATCGCCGCCGTCCATGTCAAGGACATTGCCAAGCCCGGCGAGGGTCTCGACGAGGACGGCTGGTCGGATGTCGGCCACGGCACGATCGACTGGGCCGGTCTGATCACGGCGCTGCGCGCCAAGAGCGCCGCCAAATACTACGTCATGGAACAGGACAACCCCAACGACATCGCGCGCTTCGCCCGCCGCTCGATCGCAGCCGCCAAGACCTATTAGGAGCAAACCAGCATGGCAAAAAAACTTGGGATCGGCGTCATCGGTTGCGGCAACATCTCGAAGGCGTATTTCTCGTTTGCGCCGCTGTTTCGCGGCATCGAGATGCGCGCCTGCGCGGATATCAACATGGATGCGGCCAAGGCGCGGGCGAAGGAGTTCAAGCTGCGCGCCGAGACAGTCGAAGGGCTGCTCAAGGCCGACGATATCGACATCATCGTCAACCTCACCGTTCCGGCGGTGCACTACGAGGTGTCGAAACAGATCCTCGATGCCGGCAAGCACGTCTATTCCGAAAAGCCGTTCGTGCTATCGGTCAAGGAAGGGCTCGACCTGAAGAAGCTGGCCGAGAGAGACGGACTGCGCATCGGCTCGGCGCCCGACACTTTCCTCGGTGGCGCGCACCAGCTTGTCCGCAACCTGATCGATACTGGAAAGCTCGGCAAGATCACCAGCGGCACATGCCATGTGATGAGCCATGGGATGGAGCATTGGCACCCCAATCCGGACTTCTTCTTCCAGCCTGGCGCTGGCCCGGTGCTCGATATCGGACCCTATTACATCACCAATTTGATCCAGCTGATCGGGCCGGTGAAGCAGGTGGCAGCCTTCGCTTCGATCCCGAAGACAGAGCGCACCATCAGTTCGAAGCCGCGCGCCGGCGAAAAAATCCTGGTCGCAACGCCGACGACGATCCACGGCGTAATGGAGTTCGAGAATGGCGCCGTGGTGACACTCAATACCAGCTGGGACGTGTGGAGCCATGGCCATGCGCCGATGGAGCTCTACGGCGAGTTGGGTACGGTGTTTTTGCCGGATCCGAATTTCTTCGGCGGCGACGTTCGCGTCACCGACGCCGCCAAGCCGGTCAAGAAGCTGCCGAAATGGAAGCATCCGTTCGGCGTGCCCAACCAGATGCATTCGCATGGCATGATGGCCAACTACCGCACCGCCGGTCTCGCCGACATGGCACTGGCGATTGCGGAAGGCCGGCCGCATCGGTGCTCGATGGAACTGGCGCTGCATGCCGTCGATGTGATGACCGGCATGTTGCGGTCGGGCGCGAGCGGAAAGTTCGTTGCCATGCAGACCACCTGCGAACGGCCTGCGGCACTGGGCGTCAAGGATGCGGAAGCGCTTTTGGCGAAGAAGAAAGGGCTCTCGGCGAAGAAGAAGTAGGGTAAGCGCTTTAGTGATTTGCGGACACGTGCTGTTTACCGTCCCTCTCCCCATAGAAACGGGGAGAGGCTAAGGGTGAGGGGCAGAGCCGACTCACCCTTTTTCGCGGTGGCAACTGCCGGGCTCGCTTTTGATTTGAGGATCTCCCATGCCCTATGTGCCCGCCGAAAACCGCTACGAGAAAATGGTCTACAATCGCTGCGGGCGATCCGGCCTGAAATTGCCGGCGATCTCGCTCGGGCTCTGGCACAATTTCGGTGACGACACGCCGCACCGGACCAAGCAGGCGATCGCGCGCAAAGCCTTCGATCTCGGCATCACGCATTTCGACCTCGCCAACAATTACGGCCCGCCGCCTGGTTCGGCGGAAATAGCTTTTGGCGAAATCCTGCGGACCGATTTCTCCTCCTATCGCGACGAGCTGATCATCTCGACCAAGGCCGGTTATGAGATGTGGGCCGGACCCTACGGCGAATGGGGCGGGCGCAAATATGTGCTGGCCAGCCTCGACCAGAGCCTGAAGCGGATGGGGCTCGACTATGTCGACATCTTCTATTCGCACCGCTTCGACCCTGAAACGCCGCTGGAAGAAACGATGGGCGCGCTCGATCACGCGGTACGCTCGGGCAAGGCGCTTTATGCCGGCATCTCCTCCTACAATTCGCAGCGCACGCGCGAGGCCGCCGACATATTGAAGCAGCTCGGAACGCCTTGCGTCATCCATCAGCCGAGCTATTCGATGCTCAATCGCTGGGTCGAGGACGATGGTTTGCTCGACACGCTGGAGGGGCTCGGCGTCGGCTCGATCGTGTTCACGCCGCTGGCGCAAGGTATGCTGACCGACAAATATCTCGGCGGCATCCCCGAGGGTAGCCGCGCCAGCCAGGGAAAGTCGCTGAGGCCGGCCTTCATCAACGACAAGACCATCGCCAACATCAAGGCGCTGAACGCCATCGCCGGACGCCGCGGGCAGACCCTGGCGCAGATGGCGCTGGCCTGGGTGCTGCGCAAGGGTCGGGTGACTTCGGCGCTGATCGGCGCCAGCCGGCCGGAACAGGTCGAGGACTGCGTCGGCGCGCTGAAGGTGCTCGACTTCAGCGATGCCGAGCTCGCCGAAATCGACACGTACGCGCGCGAAGCCGATATCAATCTGTGGGCCGCCTCCGCCGAGCGCAAAGGACCACCACGCAAGTGATCCACTACGGAAGTGATCCACTACGGAAATGACGGGCGACACATAACCGAACAGGTACGGCGGGAACTGCTCCCGCCGTTTCATTTACTCGGCCCGGAGTTGGCCGGCTTCTGGTCCATGCCGGCACAGAAACAGTAGCAAAAACGCCCGTTCGTCGCTATCTGGATAGAATTGAAGCCGCTTGCATGCGGAAATGACGTGCAACCGGCGCAAAACGGGTTGGATACAGAATCATGGCGGCAAGGGATGTGCTGACGAAAAACCAGTTGTGCGTGCTCGAGAAGCTCGAGGCCGCCAGCGGGCCGCTCAGCGCCTATACATTGCTCGACCAGCTTCGCGAGCGGGGCTTCCGTGCACCGCTGCAGGTCTATCGCGCGCTCGACACGCTGGTGAAGTCCGGTTTCGTGCACAGGCTCGAAAGCCTCAATTCCTTTGTCGCCTGCGCCGAGCCGCACGACCACAGCCATTCGATGACCGCCTTTGCCATCTGCGACACATGCGGGCAGGTGACCGAATTTTCCGACCATGATGTCGGGCACCGGCTCGACGAATGGGTGCGCTCGACCGGCTTCGCCGCCAAGAAAGCCGTGATCGAGTTCCGCGGTACCTGTGCGAAATGCCTGGCCGAGGCAGCTTAGATCAAGGAAGCGGATCGGTTCGAAGCCTCGCTGGGTGCCAATGATGGCACTAGGTATGCCGGATGTGCAGGATCTCGATTGCATCGGCATGGGCGCGGTAGAAAACTTTGTAGGGATAGTGACCTATGAAGAGAACGCGAACGTCAGCGATATCGGTCGCGTGACCACTTTCTGGAAATTCGGCAAGTCGCGAAATTCCAGCTTGGATCCGGGAAATGACTGAATAAGCACCCTGAGGCGACCGCTCTTCGAGGTAGTTGAAATCGCTTCGCGTTCGGCAAAGGCTTGCCGTGTGAATCGGATATTCATAGCCTGCGGCGAATGTCGGCAGCGCGAACCGTATCCTCATCTATGAAGGTGCCGTGATCGGCCTCTGCGAGTCCTGCTGTTACAGCGCGGCGCTCTGTTTCCGACGTGGCATACAGACCGGTTCGGCGCGCTTCAATGACGCGGGCATAGTCGGCGAGCTCTTCTTGGTCTTCGCGAGGCCAAGCTTCCGCGTGCTTTACCAGGTTCTCAAGTGTCTTGGTGATCATGAGGCAGTATAGCACACCGCTGCTTCTCGTGAAGCTTGAACCGAAATATGGCTCGACGGCAGGCGCACAACCTGAGAAGCGCGAGCCACACCCGATACTGCCTTCCTAAACGGGAAATCGATAGCGTCCCCGAACTAATGCGCCTCTTCCCAATTGTTGGCGGCGCGGGCGTCGACATGCAGCGGCACTGACATCGACACCGCCGGCATCGCGGCGTTCTCCATCACATGGCGCACGACGGGGATCGTCGCCTCGACCTCAGCTTCCACCGTCTCGAAGACCAGCTCGTCATGCACTTGCAGCAGCATGCGGGCCGACAGCTTCGCCTTTTCCAGCGCATCGTCCATGCGGATCATGGCGCGACGGATGATGTCAGCCGCGGTGCCCTGCAGGCGTGCGTTGATCGAGGCGCGCTCGTTGAAGGCGCGGACCGAAGGATTGGAAGAGCGTATCTCCGGATAGTGGATGCGGCGGCCGAAGATCGTTTCGACGAAGCCGTGCTCGCGGGCATAGGCCTTGGTTGCGTCGATATAGTCGCGGATGCCCGGGAAGCGCTCGAAATATTTCTTGATGTAGGCGCCGGCCTCTTCGCGCGGGATCGACAGCTGGTTGGCGAGGCCAAAGGCGGAAATGCCGTAGATAATGCCAAAATTGATCGCCTTGGCGCGGCGGCGTATCTCCGAGGGCATGCCCTCGACCGGCACGTTGAACATTTCCGACGCGGTGATGGCGTGGATGTCGGCGCCGTCGGCAAAGGCCTGTTTGAGCTGCGGGATTTCGGCGACATGGGCGAGCACGCGCAGCTCGATCTGGCTGTAGTCGGCGGAAACCAGCTTGTTGCCCTTGTCGGCGATGAAGGCCGTCCTGATCTTCCGCCCCTCGACGGTGCGTACCGGAATGTTCTGCAAATTGGGATCGGAGGACGACAGCCGTCCTGTCGTCGTCGCGGCAAGGGCATAGGAGGTGTGGACGCGCTTCGTATCGGGATGGACGAAACCGGGCAGCGCATCGGTATAGGTCGATTTCAATTTGGTCAGCTGGCGCCAGTCGACGATCTTGCGCGGCAGTTCGTGGCCTTCGGCGGCGAGGTCTTCCAGAAGTTGCGCCGAGGTCGACCACTGGCCGGTCTTGGTCTTGGAGCCGCCGGGCAGGCCCATCCTGCCGAACAAGATGTCGCCGAGCTGTTTTGGCGAGCCGATATTGATGCGCTCGCCGACGAGCTGGTAGATTTCATCCTCCAGCCGCGCGGCGCCCTGTGCCAGTTCGCCGGAGAGCCGCGACAGGATCTGCCGGTCGACGGAGATGCCGCGCTGCTCCATTCTTGCCAGCACCGGCACCAGCGGCCGTTCCAGCCGCTCGTAGACCGAGACGAGGCCCTTGGCGGCAAGCCGTGGCTTCAGCACCCGCCAGAGCCTGAGCGTCACATCTGCGTGCTCCGCGGCATAGGCCGTTGCCTTGATGATATCGACCTGGTCGAAGCCGACGAAGCTTCTTCCCGAGCCGGCCAGCTCCTTGAGGGCAATGGTCGAGTGGCCGAGCCACTTTTCCGACAGAGCCGCCATGCTGTGGCCGCCGGACGTGCCTGCGTCGAGCACGTAGGAAATCAGCATGGTGTCGTCGAAGGGGGCGACATCGATGCCGTGGCGGCTCATGACGACGAGGTCGTATTTCAGCTCCTGAACGATCTTGAGAACCGACTTGTCCTCCAGCAACGGCTTCAGAATGCCAAGCGCCTCACGGATCGGGATCTGGTTTTCGACCACTCCGCCGCCGAGCAGGTCGCCGTTGCCGCTTTTGTGGGCGAGCGGCACATACGCGGCGCGACCGGGCGCGGTGGCCATGGAGAGGCCGATCAGCTCGGCCTGCATCGGATCGGCTGACGTGGTCTCGGTGTCGAAGGCGACGATGCCGGTCTCCATCGCCTCGGCCACCCACGCCTTCAGCGCTGCTGTGTCGCGGATGGTGACGTAGGCGCTGGTGTCGATCTTGCTGGCGGTGGCGTCCTCGAAGCGAAGCGCCGAGAGAAGCGAAGGGGTGTCGCCTTCCTTGGGTTCCACCTTGACGGTGGCCGGCACCGCTTCCCCGGCTTCGTCTGTCACTGCGCCTGCCGCGCTTTCGGCGGCTGCCGGCACTCCAAACCCGACATCGGGACCATGCGCGGTGTCGGCGCGCTCGATAATGACGGGAACGGCCTTGACATCAGCCGCATCCGTTCCGGTCGCTTCCGCCACGCGGCGGGTCAGCGAGGAGAATTCCATCGTCTTGAGGAAGCCGATCAGCTTTGGCCCGTCGGGCGGGTGCAACACGAAATCATCGAGCCCACCGATCCCCGGCACGTCGTTCTTCAGCGTCACCAGTTCACGCGAGATGCGCGCCTTGTCGGCATTGGCGATGATCGATTCGCGACGCTTGTCCTGCTTGATCTCGCCGGCGCGCGCCAGCAGCCCGTCGAGGTCGCCGAACTGCTCGAGCAATTGCGCCGCCGTCTTCGGCCCGATGCCGGGCACGCCCGGAACATTGTCGACCGAATCGCCGGTCAGCGCCTGCAGGTCGATCATCTTTTCGGGCGGCACGCCCCATTTCTCGACGACTTCGGGAATGCCGATCTGGCGGTCCTTCATCGGGTCGTACATGCCGACCGTTGCGCCGACCAGCTGCATCAGGTCCTTGTCGGAGGAGATGATGGTGGTGTCGGCGCCGGCTTCGCAGGCAAGCCGGCAATAGGTGGCGATCAGGTCGTCGGCCTCGAAGCCTTCCATCTCGATGCAAGGCAGGTTGAAGGCCCTGGTCGCCTGGCGGATCAGGCCGAATTGCGGGATCAAATCCTCCGGCGGCGCCGAGCGGTTGGCCTTGTATTCGGGGTAGAGATCGTTGCGGAAGGTTTTCGACGAATAGTCGAAGATGACGGCGAAATGCGTCGGCACCACGCCGACATCGGTGTTGCGGGCGTCCTGCGTCAGCTTCCACACCATGTTGCAGAAGCCGAGCACGGCACTGGTCGGCAGCCCGTCGGATTTGCGGGTGAGTGGCGGCAGTGCGTGATAGGCACGGAAGATGTAGCCGGAGCCGTCGACAAGGAAGAGATGATCGCCTTTTTTCATGGGACGAAGGGATAGCGCGGCGCAGCGCCGTGGTCCATGCCAAAGGCGGCCTCAACCACCGGTTCCCGCAACATCCCTGACAAGTCGATCGGATCACGGGTATGTTACAAAAGTGTAATCTTCGTGCCCTTGAATCGCCACGTTCGGAGACACAGATAAACGCCATCGGCATTTTTCGCCGAAGTCCGGAGCAAGGCCCGTCCCCCGCCTATCCCGGACACTTGCGGCAGCCTATCCCCCCTCTCCGGGCTGCCGCATCGTTTCGAGTAAAGGCCGCCGTGGTTCCCCCTCCACCACGGCGGCATTTTTTTACCTTTCGACGCCCGTGGTCCAACGACCGCCGGCTTTTCGTTTCTGCCTCGCAGCTTTAGGGTTGCCGCTCAGAATCGAAAGGCTGATAAAAATGTCCACAATTTCCCCCGTCCTCGACCGTCTCGACAAAAATCTCGACGAGAGCCTGGAGCGCCTGTTCGGCCTGCTCAGGATCAAGTCGATCTCCACCGATCCGGCCTACGCCGCCGACTGCCGCAAGGCGGCGGAATGGCTGGTGGCGGAACTCAAGCTGATCGGGTTCGATGCCAGCGTGCGTGACACGCCAGGCCACCCGATGGTGGTGGCGCATCATGACGGGCCGGCGGGCGCGCCGCATGTCCTGTTCTACGGCCATTATGACGTGCAGCCGGTCGACCCGATCGAGCTCTGGGAAAGCGACCCGTTCTCGCCTTCGGTGAAGGAGATCGAGCCCGGCCACCAGGTGATCACGGGGCGTGGCTCGGCCGACGACAAGGGGCAATTGATGACCTTCGTCGAGGCTTGCCGTGCCTGGAAGCAGGTGCATGGCGGGCTGCCATGCCGCATCACGATCCTGTTCGAGGGCGAGGAGGAGTCCGGCTCGCCCTCGCTGAAGCCGTTCCTCGAAGCAAACGCCGCCGAACTCAAGGCCGACTTCGCGCTTGTCTGCGACACCGGCATGTGGGACCGCGATACGCCGTCGATCTGCGTCGCGCTGCGGGGGCTGGTCGGCGAGGAGATCACGGTGAAAGCCGCCGACCGCGACTTGCATTCCGGTCTCTATGGCGGTGCTGCCGCCAATCCAATTCGCATCCTGGCCAGGATCCTGGCCGACATCCACGACAAGGACGGCCATGTCACCATTCCGGGGTTCTATAACGGTGTCGAGGAGACCCCTTCGCAGATCCTGAAGTCATGGGAGACGCTCGGCGAGACCGCCGAGACATTCCTTGGGCCTGTCGGACTGTCGATCCCGTCTGGCGAAAAGGGCCGCTCGGTGCTCGAGCTCACCTGGGCGCGACCGACGGCCGAGTTCAACGGCATTACCGGCGGCTATACCGGCAAGGGGTTCAAGACAGTGATCGCAGCGGAAGCCTCGGCAAAAGTGTCCTTCCGCCTCGTCCACAAGCAAGACCCGGAAAGGATCCGCGCCGCTTTCCAGGCCTTCGTGAGGGAGCGCATCCCGGCCGACTGCTCAGTCGATTTCCACCCACATGGCGGCTCGCCGGCGATCCAGCTTTCCTACGACTCGCCGTTTCTCGCCAAGGCCAAGGACGCGCTGTCCGACGAGTGGCCGAAGCCGGCGGTGACGACGGGAAGCGGCGGCTCGATCCCGGTGGTCGGCGATTTCCAGACCTATCTCGGCATCGAATCCTTGCTGGTCGGTTTCGGGCTCGACGATGACCGCATCCATTCGCCGAACGAGAAGTACGAGATGAGTTCCTTCCACAAGGGACAACGCTCCTGGGCACGCATTCTCGATGCGCTGACACGCTGACAGGGCAAGAATTCAACTTTCTGTTGATTTTTCATCGGATCGCGGCGAGGACGGGCTAGAGCGACGTGCGTCCGGTTGGGTGCACAAATCACCGCACGGGCTGCGACCGGAGAATACGATGAGCGATATCCGCTTCCATAAGAACGACCTGCCCGGGCTCTTGCACTACGACGTCGGGTCGGTCGCTATCGACACGGAGACGCTGGGGCTCAATCCGCATCGCGACCGGCTTTGCGTGGTTCAGATCTCGCCGGGCGACGGTTCCGCCGACGTCATCCAGATCGCGCCCGGCCAGAAGAAGGCGCCAAACCTCGTCAGCCTGCTCAGGAACCGCAGCATAACCAAGCTCTTCCATTTCGGCCGTTTCGATCTCGCCGTGCTCTATAATGCCTTCGGCGTCATGCCGGAGCCGGTGTTCTGCACCAAGATCGCCTCGCGGCTTACCCGAACCTACACCGACCGGCACGGGCTGAAGGACATCTGCTTTGAGCTTCTCGGCGTCAGCCTGTCGAAGGCGCAGCAATCGTCGGACTGGGCGGCGGAGACGCTGTCTCCCGAACAACTCGAATACGCAGCCTCCGACGTGCTCTATCTGCACCAGCTGCGCGATGTGCTGACGGCCCGGCTGGCGCGCGACAACCGGACCAAGGAGGCCGAGGCCTGCTTCCGCTTCCTGCCGACGCGTGCGAAACTCGACCTGATGGGCTGGGATGAGGCAGACATCTTCGCCCACAGCTAAGGTGGAACCAGATGTTCGCCGCGACGTTCTGTCGGTCCACGGAGGGGATGAAATGGCTGCCCGGAAACCAATCGAAACGGCGCCTAAGGATGGTTCCAAGGTCACCGTCTACTGGAAGGACAGCGACGGCGTGATGAACGAATCCATCGCGCAGTACCGGTCGCTAGATCGGCTGAAAGCGGCCGGCGGCGACTGGGACGAGAATGACACCGGCTGGTGGGCCTATACGGACGGTCATACGCAAAAGAAGATCGAGCCGATCAGCTGGCGGCCTGCATCGGGGGATGACGACGGCGAATGACGCCGCTGGCGGGGCCGTCTCGTTTCCAATAGTTTGGGCCTGTTGCAATCGGGGGTCGATTCGGAGCTTTCTGCTCCGCGACCGTTCGCTCAGGAGGGATCTGCAATGGGTACTGAGAGCCTGCTTGTCTTCATCATCATCGGTGCGATCGCCGGCTGGCTCGCCGGCTTGATCGTCAAGGGTTTTGGCCTCGGCCTGGTCGGCAATATCGTCGTCGGCATCGTTGGTGCCTTGATCGCCGGCTGGCTCTTCCCAAGGCTGGGGTTCGCCATAGGCGGCGGTATATTTGCCTCCATCATCCACGCCACGATCGGCGCGGTCATCCTGCTCGTGCTGATCAAGCTGGTGAAGCAGGCCTGATCCTTCGAAAGACATCAAGGGCGCGCCATGAAACAGAACTCGCTCTATCTCATTATCGGCGCGCTCGTCGTCGTGGTCATCGCGCTCGGCATCTATGTCTATCGCGAGCAAACCAGGCCGAAGGGCGTTGAGCTTAAGATCGACGATAAAGGTATTTCGATCCTGCAGAACTGAGCGCGCCGGGTTCTGCCGCGCAAGGGTGCCGATGACATTACCCCATCCTGTCCGTCGTTCTCGCCCTTCAGGCCAGGCTCTCAGGTGATATCCCGAATCGACTTCAAAGCCAGCGATTCTGTACGAGCCGCGCTCTCGACCATCGGACGCACGGAAGACCTGCGCTTTTCGCCGGACAATCGATTGCTGGCAATTGCTGGATACACGCGAGAGCGCTGTCTGATCCTGCGGGTCGACGTCGAAGCGGCGCCGAGCGGCCCACGAGTCACCGTCCATGATTTCATGGAGCTGACGTCGGAAAGCATGGGCGAGGTCCACGGTCTCGATTTCATCGATGACCGAACCCTGGTGATTGCCAATCGTGATGGGCTGGTTGCGATATTTGCCTTGCCCTCGGGAGAGCCGGCCGGCCGCCAGTGCGACATTGTACCCATTCGCGAGATCACGGGCGGGCTGTTTTGCAAGCTGAAAACGCCAGGGTCGGTCGCGGCCAGGCATGAGTCGCGTGGCCGAGTCAGCCTCCTGGTCTGCAACAATTACAGGGACCGGGTCACGCGGCATGTCGTCGACCGGTGGGGCTACCGCGCGTGGAAGAACCAGGCGCTTCTGAAGCGCGGCCTGAGCATACCCGATGGCATTGCGCTCAGTCATGATGGCCAATGGATCGCCGTCAGCAGCCACGGCACCAACGATGTGAAGCTCTACAACATGTCCGCGCGGCTGGGGCCGGATACCGAACCCGCCGGAATCCTGCAGAACGCCAATTACCCGCATGGCCTGCGTTTTACGGGCGATGACCGGCAGATCCTTGTCGCCGATGCAGGCAGCCCACTGCTTCACGTGTACGATCGCGACGCGGGCTGGAGCGGCAGCCGCACGCCCTCCCGCTCTGTTGCCGTCCTTGACGACGAGACTTTCGGGCGCGGCAGGGCCAGTGTCGAAGAAGGCGGCCCGAAGGGTCTCGACATCGATCGCTCGAACAGCGTTGTGGCGGTGACCTGCGAAGAGCAGACGCTGGCCTTCTTCTCGCTGACATCGATAACCGGTCGACCACCGAAGTTTGAGCCCAGTTAATGCAAGTCATTGGTTTTGTTGCCGCTATTGCCGACGAGACCAAAAATTGACGCCAAGGCAGGGCCGCTCCATCCTTCGATGCGCCCGGAGAGAAAAGCCAGGCCGAATATCGAATGAGAGTGACGTATCGACACATCCGCGGTATGATCTTGGCACAGGGAGTTTTGGGGCCAACCCACCTACTTTTAGGAGGTTGCCATGAGGCACCAAACACTGGACCAACTGCATACGGTGGCAAAGGTACACAGAGACCCAACACCTCCTGGAATGGACCGAACCCAGCGTCTCGAACGTTGGTCAAAACTTCTCGAACGGCAGCCCAATCGGCTCCTTACCGCACTTACCGGGACCGAATATCGTTCGTCGCCCGAGCGCGACGTAATGCGTGGCGAAGGCTCGCCAATATCGGTTGCCTTCGACGATCCGATTCTGCGCGATGAGGGGTTGAAAGACGACACTTATGGCGAAGCAAAGCGTTTCTTCGAACTGACCGACGATCAGCTCCACGAAATCGTCTGCTACTGCCATGTGGGCGAGACGATGCAATCATCCCGGGCAGCGCTTTGCGTTCGTGATGCGATCGACTAACGGATGATCCACCAAGGTGAATGACTTTGGTGACAAGTCATATGCAGATTCAATTGTTTAGAGCGCGATCGAATGTAAACCCACTTTACCGGTCGCGCTCTAATGACGGCATAAATTACGGCTACCTTGCTATGAGCGGTTCGCGCCGAACGACGGTGGCTGAGCAGTTGACGCCGAATGCGAGAAGGCGCCGCCGTCTCGCCAGGGATTCCGTTGTTGCAGACCGCCAGAAGCAAGAAACGCAGCGGTGACATGCATAACGCATTGAATTAACTTTGAACCATTTAACCCGCCCTTAAATCGCCGCATCTACTCTCCACCCCGGACGCCATGGAGCGACGTGCGACCGTTCGGACGCACAGAGTACGCTCTTGAAGCTTCGCATCGTGCTTTCCGAAAATCGATTCCGATTTCGGGCCGATGCGATAGGCATCGGGATAGACAGCACAGCGCATGGCGAACCGCAGAGACAGCCGCATCGAACCCAGCTTCGAGGGACCGCCACGGGCGAAATCCTCGGCCGGTTTTTCGGTGAGCGAGGAGGATCGCGTCGTGCCGAGCAACCGGAAGACCTCTGCAAAGCGCCAATCGGCCAAGACAAAATCGTCGCGTCGCGGACGCGGCAAAAGCCGGCGCGGTCTGTTCGGCGTGCTCGGCCGGTTGTTCTACTGGTGCTTCGTGCTGGCCATCTGGGGCGGGATCGCGACTGCCGGCATCGTCGTCTACTACGGTGCGAAAATGCCGGCGGCCACCACCTGGGCCATTCCCGACCGCGCGCCCAATATCAGGATCGTCTCCGTCGATGGAAAGCTGCTCGCCAATCGCGGCATGAGCGGCGGCGAAGCCGTCGGCCTGCATGAAATGTCGACCTATATTCCCGAGGCTGTCATCGCCATCGAAGATCGCCGCTTCTATTCGCATTTGGGCATCGATCCGATTGGTCTGTCCAGAGCCATGGTGGCCAACGTTGTCGGCGGGCGTTTTTCGCAGGGCGGCTCGACGCTGACCCAGCAATTGGCGAAGAACCTGTTCCTGACACCCGATCGCACGCTGGAACGCAAGGTGCAGGAAGTGCTTTTGGCGCTGTGGCTCGAGCACAAGCACACCAAGGACCAGATCCTCGAAATGTATCTCAACCGGGTCTATTTCGGCTCCGGCGCCTATGGTGTCGAAGCGGCCTCGCGCCGCTATTTCGGCAAGAGCGCGCGCGATGTCACGCTGCCCGAGGCCGCACTTCTCGCTGGCCTGTTGAAGGCGCCGTCGCGACTGTCTCCGGCGCGTGACCCGAAGGCGGCCGAGCAGCGCTCGCAGCTCGTTCTTGCCGCCATGCGCGACGAAGGCAAGATCAGCGCCAAGGAACTGACCACGGCGATGAGCGCACCAGCGACGCGGGTGGCATCCTACTGGACGGGCTCGGAAAACTATGTCGCCGACACAATCGTGGAAGAACTGCCCGACCTGATCGGCGATGTGCGCAGCGACATCATAGTCGACACCACCGTCGACCTCACGCTGCAGAAGCTCGCCGAACAATCGATCCGCCGGCTGATCGACGGGAGCGGCAAGAAGCTCAATGCCAGCCAGGGTGTGCTGGTGTCGATCGACAATTCCGGCGCGGTGCGTGCCATGGTCGGCGGCTATGATTATTCGACCAGCCAGTTCGACCGTGCCTCGGAGGCGCGCCGCCAGCCGGGCTCGGCGTTCAAGCCCTTTGTTTACATGGCGGCACTGGAGGCCGGCCGCACGCCCGACAGCGTGCGCAATGACGCGCCGATCAGAATAGGCAAATGGACGCCAACCAATTACGGCGGCAAGTATTTCGGCAAGGTGACGCTGGCGACGGCGCTGGCGAAGTCGCTGAACTCGGTGGCCGCCCAGCTGACCATGGAAGTCGGACCTGACGCCGTGGTCGAGGCGGCGCATCGCATGGGCATCCAGTCCGACCTCACGGCCAACACCTCGATCGCGCTCGGCACATCTGAAGTGACGCCGCTGGAATTGACGTCGGCCTATGTCCCCTTCGCCAATGGCGGCTACCGGCCGGAGGTCCATTTCATCCGCCGCGTGACGACAACCGGCGGCAAGGTGCTCTACGACAACAATGGCGGCGGCGCCCCGCGCGTCGTCAAGCCCGAGATCGTCGGTATGATGAACTCGATGATGACCGGCACGGTCGAAATCGGCACTGCCAGGAAGGCGGCCTTTGCCTGGCCGGCAGCCGGCAAGACCGGCACCAGCCAGAATTCGCGCGATGCTTGGTTCATCGGCTATACCGCCAATCTCACCACCGGCGTCTGGTTCGGCAATGACGATGGCAGCCCGATGAAGAAGGTCACCGGCGGCGCGCTGCCGGCGCAGGCCTGGCATGAGTTCATGGTCGCTGCGCATGAAGGCGTGCCGGTGCGGCCGCTGCCTGGAACTTGGCGGTCGACGCCTGCGGATACGATCGTGCAGGACGAAATACCGTCCAACACGGCGCAACCGGCGCCGGTGCCGTCCGCTTCGGTTGGCCAATCCGCGCCGTCCGCCCAAAAAGCGTCATCGCCTCGCGCTGTGCGTCCCGCCGAAACGATCGATGGCGGCGGCTTCGGCATCCCGGGCGGTGACAGCGCCACCGCATCGATCAAGCGCCCGGTGCCGCCGGGCGATGTCGGCGGCCCGGTCAAGAAGCGGCAGACCTCGATCCTCGACATCCTCACCGGCGGCTGACCCCTCGTCATCGCTGCCGTGTTCCGCTACATCTCCGGGTTAAAAGTGCTAGAGCGTACTTTGTGCGTCCAAAGGGACGCACGTCGCCCTAGAGAGATCGCGAATGGCCGAAACCGACACCAGAAAGACAATCGTGCTGACCGGCGCCAGCCGCGGCATCGGCCATGCCACGGTCAAGCGCTTTTCGCGCGAAGGCTGGCGCGTCATCACCTGCTCGCGCCAGGCCTTTGCCGAGGACTGCCCGTGGCCGGCCGGTCCGGAAGACCACATCAAGGTCGATCTCGCCGACCAGGAGGATGTCGGCATCGCGATCTCGGAAATCCGCCATCGGCTGGAGGCGCATGGCGGCCAGCTTCATGCGTTGGTCAACAATGCCGGCATCTCGCCGAAGCTCAAGGACGGCAACAGCCGCATGAATTCGATCGACACGCCGATGCATGTCTGGCGCGACGTATTCCAGGTCAATTTCTTCGCGCCGATCATGCTGGCGCGAGGATTGTTTAGGGAATTGGCATCGGCCAAAGGCTCGATCGTCAACGTCACCTCGATCGCCGGCACCCGCGTGCATCCCTTCGCCGGCACCGCCTATGCGACGTCGAAGGCCGCGCTCGGCTCGCTGACGCGCGAAATGGCGCATGATTTCGGCCCGCACGGCATCCGCGTCAACGCCATTGCACCCGGCGAGATCGACACGGCGATCCTGTCGCCGGGCACCGAAAAGATCGTCGAGACGATTCCGCTGCGGCGGCTGGGCACCACGGCAGAAGTCGCCGACATCATCTTCTTCCTGTGCTCGCAGCAGGCTTCCTATGTGACGGGCTCGGAAATCCACATCAATGGCGGCCAGCACGTGTGAGACTTGAGGCTAAGGACTGCTCATCCGGTTATGGTGAGAACAGCCTTGCCGCTGATGCTGCGCCGTCGCAGTGCGTCCAGGGTTTGGGCGATGTCTGTCCACTGCACGGTCAAGGCCACGCGGGTTTCTAGCCGGCCAGCCGCGACCAGAGCGAGCAGCGAGGCGATGTCCGCGCCAATGCCCGGGCCAGAGGCGTAGTAGGCGAAAGTCTGAAGCCTCGCCCCCTCGTGACCCGGAACGAACTGACGGAATCCAACTGATGTGAGTTCGCCGCTGCTCGAACCGAACATGACGATGATCCCGCCAGGTGTGACACGTTCGATCGCGTGTGCGAGGCTTTCACCGCCGACTGACTCAGTGATCAGCGAAAACGGCCCCTCAGCCAATTCGATCGACTCGACAACTTGCTCGGCTCCAAGGCCGCGGAGATCGTCAGCATGCCGGGCGGCGGCGATCGCGGTCACAGACGCGCCCTGCTGACGGGCGATCTGGATCTGGAAACGACCGACCGCGCCGCTTGCGCCGGTGATTAGGATCTGCTGGCCGGCCAGGTCGCCGCCATGGCGCAAAGTCCTTAGCGCCGTCGTGCCCGCGACCGGAAGCGTGGCTGCGGAAACGAAGCTGACTCCATCCGGCAGGACGGCGAGACGATCGGTTGAAACGGCAACACGTTCGGCCCAGCCGGCCTGGTCGACCAAAGCCGCAACCCGGTTGCCCACGGCTGGCCCGGAGCCATCGGCTGCTGCCCGTTCGACAACCCCAACGATGTCCTGGCCGGGTATCCAGCCGTTCGGACGTATGGTGAGCAGGCGCAGCTCGCCGCGGTTCAACGAGGTTGCGTGGACCGAGACAAGCGCCTCGTTTGCGAGGGGCTGAGGTTCCTCGGACTCGGCGAACCTCAGCCCGGTGGCGCTGTCGGGAGACGTGACTAGGGCGAGCATGGGGATCGTACCTTCTTACTGGTTTGTGGACGCCAGCTTCCTCCTGGAAAGCACGGCAAGCTGGCCCACTCAGAATACTCATCGAGATCGCAAGTCATGCCGGCGATGGGCGCGCGCGCAGCGTCAACGCGATCAACTGCTGCCTGCCATATTTTTGACCGGGGGGCGCAAACCGAAGCCTATCGACTTTCCCGGTTAAAGAATTTAGCTATCATGGCGTTTAATCGCTAAAAGCCGTCAATCATGAGACAGCCTCTTCGCTGGCCCTGGCCCGATCTCGATGTGGATGATGTGCTCGCGCCGGCGATTGCGGTGCGCGTTGACGTCACCGAAACCAGAGCGGAGGTGCCCGTCCATCGGCACCGCAAAGGCCAACTCGTCTTCGCGCTCGGAGGCGGCGTCACATGCCACGTTCCAAGCGGCCTATGGATGGTCCCGCCTCATTGCGGGGTCTGGATTCCCGGCGACATGGAGCACAGCAATGTTGCGACGGCCAACGCCCTAATTTTTTTCGTGTACGTTGAGCCGGAAGCCGCCGATCTGCCGGACCGGTGCTGCACCCTTTCGATCTCGCCGCTGCTCCGCGAACTGATCATCGAGCTGTCTGATGGCGTGCAGGACGACCACGCGAGGGATGAGCTTTTGACCAAGATCCTGCTGACCGAATTGCCGCGTATGCCTGTCCAGCGGCTGCATCTGCCGATTTCATCCGAGCCACGCTTGAGGAGGATCGCCGAAGCGTTGGCGCAAGACCCTGCCGACCGTAGCACATTGGCGGAATGGGCCAACCGCGTCGCGCTCAGCGAGAGCAGTCTCGCTCGCCTCGTGGTTAAGGAGACAGGGCTGAGCTTCGGGCGCTGGCGCCAGCAATTGCACTTGATCGTCGCAATTCGAGAACTGGCCTCCGGTGCCAGCGTCCAGCAGGTCTCGGGTGATCTCGGCTATGGTTCCGTCACGGCCTTCATCACCATGTTCAAGAAGGCGCTTGGGAAGCCGCCGGCAAAATACCTCGGCAGTATCACTCAAAATGGTGGCTCTGCATTCGTGGCGTGATCAACTCGCTGCGGGCGGAGATCGACTGTGCGATCTTCCGCCGGCCATCGGCCAGTGGCGACCAGTACGCATGATCGTGCAGGATCGGCTCAGGCAGCGGACGGTTCAGCCGCCTCTGGCTTGTGACCAAGCACCACTTCGACGATACCACGGGCGATCTCGCGCTCGCCCATGATCACCGTGTCGGCACCGAGCCCTTTGAGATGCTCGACCTCGGCATCGGAGTGGGCGCGGGCGATGACGTTGATCTTCGGGTTGGCGGCGCGGGCGCGCAGCACGATCTGTCCCGCCTCGAAGGCATTGGGGATGGCGAGGATCAGCCGCTTCGCGCCCTCGGGATTGGCAGCGGCGAACACCTCGCTGTTCGCGGCGTTGCCGGACACGGTCTCGGTGCCGTCATCCCTGAGCTTCGCCAGCGTCTTGTCGGCATCCTCGATGACGAGGAAGGGCAGGGCGGCCTCCTTCAATGATGCGCCGACGAGGCTGCCGACACGGCCGTAGCCGACCAGGATTGAATGGCCGGTAAGCGCTGTCCTGGGCGGCGGCCCGTCCTCTTTCACCGGTGCCGCAACCGAAGCCAACTGGCCTGGCTCCGTCGCGGGGCCAATCGGCTTTGCCTCGTCGAGCGGCGCCGTCTTGCCGGCGCGCCTTTCCAGCCACGGTTTCATCCAGTCGACGGCAAGGAACATCAGCGGGTTGAGAACGATCGACAGGATAGCGCCGGCGAGGATGAGGTCGCGTCCTTGTTCGGGCAGCAGCTTCAGCCCGACGCCGAGCTCGGCCAGGATGAACGAGAATTCGCCGATCTGGGCAAGGCTTGCCGAAATCATCAGCGCGGTCGGTATCGGATAGCGGAAGGCGACGACGATGACGAAGGCGGCCAGCGATTTGCCGATGACAATGATGGCCAGTGTCGCCAGGACCGGCCAGCCATTGCTGATCAGGCTGAACGGGTCGAACAGCATGCCGACCGAAACGAAGAACAGCACGGAAAAAGCGTCGCGCAGCGGCAGCGATTCCTCGGCCGCCCGATGGCTGAGTTCGGATTCACTCATGATCATGCCAGCGAAGAACGCGCCCAGCGCCAGCGAGACGCCGAATAGCTTGGCCGCGCCGAAGGCGACGCCGAGCGCGATGGCAAGCACCGCCAGCCGGAACAATTCACGCGACCCGGTGTGGGCGACGTAGTGCAGGATCCAGGGGATGACCCGGCGGCCGACCACCAGCATAACGACGACAAAGGCCGCGACCTTGGCCAGCGTGACGCCAACGACGCCCCAGATGCCGTAGCTGGCCGGCAGCAGGCTGCTATGGGCCTCCACTTGCTGCTGGCCGCCCAGCACGCCAGCCAACGCCGGCAAGAGCACCAACGCCAGCACCATCGCCAGGTCCTCGACGATCAGCCAGCCGACGGCGATGCGGCCGCGCTCGGTCTCGATCAGCCGCCGTTCCTGCAAGGCACGCAACAGCACCACGGTCGAGGCGACGGAAAGCGCCAGCCCGAACACCAGTCCAGCGCCCATCGACCAGCCGAGCATCCAGGCAAGAATGGCGCCGAACGCTGTCGCGAAGCCGATCTGCACGATGGCGCCGGGCACGGCGATGGCGCGGACCGACAACAAATCCTTCAACGAGAAATGCAGGCCGACGCCGAACATCAACAGGATCACGCCGATCTCGGCGAGTTCATTGGCGAGGCCGGCATCGGCGACGAAGCCCGGCGTGTTCGGCCCGACCAGCACGCCGGCGATGAGGTAACCGACCAGCGGCGGGATGCGGAAGCGATTGGCAATTGCGCCGAAGACGAAAGCCAGCCCCAGACCGGCGACGATGGTGGCGATAAGGGGCGTGTCATGCGGCATGGTCTATGGAGCGCCTTTCAAAAATCACGATGTCGGATATGCGCCGCCAAAAGAAGCCGCCGCTTTGGCAATATGGGGGCTTGGGTGGCCGCGAGGCAACCCACAATGCCATGAAATCGATGACAAGAATGGCAGAAGGCAAGCCGCCTCGAGGCTGGCAATGGTTGCTGCAAAAAGGAGAAGGCTTGCGCGGCTGATGCCTGCGATCAGGCCGCCTGCAGCAGGTTCTCGATATCGACGATGGTGTGGTTGGTCAGTGTCTTCGGAATTTCCACTGTGATCTTCTCGGCAACTTCCTTGTGTAGTTTTCGGCGCATGTCGCCCAGCACCTGCGGCGGTGCGATCAGCACCATTTCCTTGAAGGCGCCGCGGTGCGCAAGCTTGTACAGCCGCTCGGCAATTTCGTCGGCGAAACGCTCCTTGCCGAGGCGATGCCAGTCAGTGTCCTCGACTGCGCTGCGGTGGACGGAAGGGCCGTCGCTGTAGCGGCCGGGGCGGTCCGAACCCTGCTCTCGCGTCGCCGGATTTGCCTGCTCCATCTCCTGCACGACCTGGAGGTCGGGATATTGGGTGTCGCCACGGTTCTCGAGGAACAGCGCCTTCTCGCCGTCGGCCACCACGATCCACAGTCCGCGTTTCAGCTTGAGGTTGTTCACGGAGCGCTCCTTTTTCCTGTTTTTCATGGTTTTCTAGGCCCTTCTCTGGAGCCATTGCCGCAGCTGAACAGCCAGGCTCGGATTCGCAGGGCAAACGCGCGTCGAGGCAGGAATGTTCCGATGACGATAAGAACAGCGAGCGAGCAAACCGACCACGAGGATGACGGTGTTCCGCGCGTGTCGGCTTTAATCTACTAGATTGGTAGAATTTAGAAAAAATTGTTTTGCGATACACCTCGCTTGCCGCTAGAACGGCCGCAGATCAAGGCCCGCAATAGCGGCTTGGATCCGCTCCATTCGTGGGTGTGGAATTTTTTTCTCCTGCCTTTGGTGCTTGCAGAAAAGCGATTGCTTCGCACGAAGCGATGCGCGAGTGCTTTCCTTCTGCTTTTTCGCTCCCGCGCGTAGAACTGACAGCATATTCAGGATTCCACTCGCCATGCCGCAGGCCACACGCAAGCTCAACGCCTTTCCCGTCTTCATGCGGGTCGAGGGCGAAGCCGTGGCCATCGTCGGTGGCGGCGAGGAGGCTCTGGCCAAGGCGCGGCTGATCGGCCAGTCGAGCGCGGTGCTGCGCATCGTCAGCGATGCCGCCGAGCCTGAGTTGCTGGCCTTCATCGCCACGAATGGCGCCGCCATACACATCGCTGCTGCCTATGATGCCGCGCATCTCGAAGGCGCGGTGATGGTGTTTGCCGCCAGCGGCAATGAGGCGCTCGACCGTCGCGTTGCCGAGGATGCGCGCCGGCTGGGCATTCCGGTCAATGCCGTCGACCGGCCGGAGCTGTGCGATTTCTTCACTCCGGCGCTGGTCAACCGCGCGCCTGTCGCCATTGCAATCGGCACGGAAGGGGCCGGCCCGGTGCTTGCCCAAATGCTGCGCAGCCGCATCGACCGCATGCTGTCGCCGTCGCTCGGGCCGCTTGCTTCGCTTGCTGCCTCGTTGCGCGGCACCGCCGAGAGATTGCTGCCGAAAGGCAATGCCCGCCGCCGCTTCTGGAGCGACTTTTTCGGCGGCTCGCCGGCCCGCGCCATGGCGGCCGGCCAGCTTTCGCAGGCGCATGATGCCGCCGTCGATCTGTTGCTTTCGAATGCGCCGGCATCGGGCCATGTTGCCTTGGTGGGGGCTGGTCCGGGCGCCAAAGACCTGCTGACGCTGCGCGCTCACCGCCTGCTGATGGAAGCCGACGTCATCGTCCATGATGCGCTGGTGCCGGAGGCGATCGTCGCCATGGGCCGCCGCGACGCCGAGCGCCTGCCGGTAGGCAAACGCAAGGGCTGCCACACCAAGAGCCAGGCCGAGATCAACGCGCTGCTGATCGAACTCGGCCGCGACGGCAAGCGCGTCGTGCGGCTGAAGTCCGGTGATCCGCTGGTGTTCGGGCGGGCGGGCGAGGAAATGGCAGCGCTGCGCGATGCCGGCGTCGCCTATGAGGTGGTTCCGGGCGTCACCGCGGCCTTCGCCGCCGCCGCTGATTTCGAGTTGCCGCTGACGCTGCGCGGCGTGTCGTCATCGATGGTGTTCACCACCGGCCACGACCTCAAGGGAAATTCGTTGCCCGACTGGGCAAAGCTCGCCATTTCCGGCGCCACCGTCGCCGTCTATATGGGCCGCTCGGTCGCGGCCGAGGTTGCCGGCCGGCTGATCGAGGCCGGACTGTCGCCGGACACGGCGGTCGCCGTGGTCGAGAATGCCAGCCTTGCCAACCGCCGCCGTTTCCACGGCACGCTCGCCGACCTGCCGTCGCTGGAGGTCCGCGCCGACCTTACCGGCCCGGTCATGACGATCATTGGCGATGCGGTCGCCGGCGCCAACTTTGAACGTTCTGAGCCGCTCGCGACACACAGGCATGAAGGCGCGGCCCAAACGGCCGTTGGAGTTGAACGATGAAAGTTCTGACCGCAAACCGCCTCGCCGATGGCGAAGCCGTCTGGTACGCCAATGGCGGCTGGGCCGAGACCATCGACCATGCCGACGTCGCCCATGACAAGGGGGCTGAAGACCGGCTGGAGGCGATCGGCGCCACGGCCTATGCCAACAACGAAGTGGTCGACGTCAATCTGATCGACGTGACCGTCGCCAATGGCGTGGTCGAGCCGGTCCGGCTGCGTGAAAAGATCCGCGCCGCCGGCCCGACCAACCGCAACGACCTAGGCAAGCAGGCGCGCCCGGAAGCCGCTCGGGCGGCGTAAACGACCACATTGATGAAACGGGCGAACGCGCCCGGAAAGACCAGACATGTACCGTTACGATGAGTTCGATCACGATTTCGTCCAGGCCCGCGTCGCCGAGTTCAGCGACCAGGTCGCGCGGCGGCTTGCCGGTGAGATCACCGAGGATCAGTTCCGGCCGCTGAGGTTGATGAATGGCGTTTACCTGCAATTGCACGCCTATATGCTGCGCATCGCGGTGCCTTACGGCACGCTGAACAGCAAGCAGCTGCGCATGCTCGGCCATATCGCCCGCAAATACGACAAGGGCTACGGCCATTTCACGACGCGCCAGAACATCCAGTTCAACTGGCCGGCGCTGTCGGATATTCCGGCGATCCTGGCCGATCTGGCGAGCGTCGAGATGCACGCCATCCAGACCAGTGGCAATTGCATCCGCAACGTCACCGCCGACCATTTCGCCGGCGCCGCCGCCGACGAAGTCGCCGATCCGCGCCCCTATGCGGAAATCCTGCGCCAATGGTCGTCGGTTCATCCGGAGTTCTCGTTCCTGCCGAGAAAATTCAAGATCGCGGTGACCGGCGCCGAGCGCGACCGCGCCGCCATCCAGACGCATGACATCGGCCTGCATTTGAAGAAGAACGCGGCCGGCGAACTCGGTTTCGCCGTCTATGTCGGCGGTGGCCAGGGCCGCACGCCGATGATCGCCAAGAAAATCCGCGACTTCCTGCCCGAGGCCGACCTTCTGTCCTACTGCACAGCGATCCTGCGCGTTTACAACCTCTACGGCCGCCGCGATAACAAATACAAGGCGCGCATCAAGATCCTCGTCCACGAAACCGGGGTCGAGGAGATCACCCGCCAGGTCGAGGCCGAATGGCAGGAGCTGAAGGATGCGGACCTGAAGCTGCCGGAAGCCGACATTCGCGCCATCGATGCCTATTTCGCGCCGCCGGCGCTGACGGACCGGCCGGAAGGCGACGAGGCGGTCAAGCTTGCCCGCCTCGATTCCAAGAGCTTTTCGGAATGGCTCGACCAGAACGTGGTGACCCACCGCCATCCCGATTATGCCGCCGTCACCATCTCGCTCAAGGGCATCGGCGAAGCGCCGGGCGATGCCTCCGACAGCCAGATGGAAGCGATCGCCGACCTTGCCGAAAAGTACGCCTTCGACGAGCTGCGCGTCAGCCACGAGCAGAATCTGATCCTGCCGCATGTTGCGCGCGCCGACCTCAAGGCGGTCTATGACGCTCTGGTTGACATCGGACTGGCGACGGCCAATTCAAACCTGATCACCGACATCATCTCCTGCCCTGGCCTCGATTATTGCGCGTTGGCCACGGCGCGCTCCATTCCGGTGGCACAGGAAATCTCGCTTCGTTTCGCTTCGCTTGATCGGCAGCGCGAGATCGGTGAATTGAAGCTGAAGATTTCCGGCTGCATCAACGCCTGCGGCCATCACCATGTCGGCCATATCGGCATCCTCGGCGTCGAGAAGAAGGGCGCCGAGCTCTATCAGGTCACGCTCGGCGGCTCGGCCGACGAGAACACATCGGTCGGCGAGATCATCGGCCGAGGCTTCTCGTCGGCAGAGATCACCGACGCCATCGAGCAGATCGTCGAGACCTATCTCGGCCTCCGGCTCGACAGAAACGAAAAATTCATCGACGCCTACCGCCGTGTCGGTCCCGCGCCGTTCAAGGAGGCGCTCTATGCTGGCGAAGCCAAGGCCGCTTGATCGTATCGTCGACGTAGAGGCCGGCATCGCTGCCGAAGCGGCGGGGCTCGATGCGCTCTATGGTCATCTGAAGCCGCTGGAGATCATCGAGCGGTCGGCCCAGGAATTCTTTTACGGTGAAATCGCCGCGGTTTCCTCCTTCGGCGCCGATTCAGCCGTGCTGCTGCACATGATCGCCAAGATCGACCGGACGCTGCCGATCATCTTCCTCGACACCGGCAAGCACTTCGAGGAGACGCTCGGCTATCGCGACGCGCTCGTTGCCGATTTCGGGCTGACCGATATAAGGGTGATCACGCCCGAAGAAGCGGCGCTCGAACGGATCGATCCGACCGGTAATCTGAACGAGACCGACACCGACGCCTGCTGCGATGTCCGCAAGGTCGAGCCGCTGGCGCGCGGCGTTGAGCCGTTCCGCGCCTGGTTCACCGGCCGCAAGCGTTTTCAGGCGACGACGCGGGCGGCGCTTCCGGTGTTCGAGGCGGTCGGCTCGCGCATCCGCATCAATCCGCTGGCGCATTGGACGACCGCTGACCAGGCCAACTACATGCGCGCCCATGCGCTGCGCGAAAACCCGCTGGTCGCCTATGGCTATCTCTCGATCGGCTGCTTCCCGTGCACGCAGCCGGTGCAGCCGGGTGAGGACGCGCGCAGCGGCCGCTGGGCAGGGCATGCCAAGACCGAGTGCGGCATCCATCTGTCGGGGCTGGAGAAGTCACTGACCGACGCGTCGCTTTAGGGTATGTTGATATTCAGGTGAGGTCGGCCTGCGAATGGCGGCTTCCTGCGCTTCCGGTGCTCACGTACCCAAAGTACGCTCCGCTCCGGTTCTCGGAAGCCACCATTCTCGGCTCGGCCTGACCTGAATCTCAACACACCCTCGGGCGTTTTGAACTTTAGAATTTTGTGGACTTGGGAATTTCTCGATGAGTGAATCGATAGCGGAAAACGCCACCCGCCTCTGGACCCCGACAGGTTTTAGCGAGGACGAGTGGAGCCATGCCGAGAGCGCCGACGCACTGTCCGGCAATGGCCGCTTCATCCTGCCGCTGCAGGTGTTTCTCGACCTCGACCCGGTGGTGCGCCGGTCGGCGAAGGAGCGCATCGGTGTCCTGCTTCAGCCCGGCGACCAGCTCGAAAAGATCGCCGACCTGCTCGACCAGACATCGCTGGTGGCGTTGGCCTTCCCGGCTTTCAGTGACGGCCGGTCTTTCTCCAAGGGCGAATTGCTGCGCAGCCGCCACCGTTTCGAGGGCGCGGTCCGCGCCACCGGGCAGGTTCTGGTCGATCAGCTACCGCATATGCTGCGCCTCGGCTTCGATGAGTTCGAGGTGTCGCATCCGGTGCTCTTGAAAAGGCTCGAGGCCGGCCGCACTGGCGGCCTGCCTCTGCACTATCAGCCGACCGAGAAGCCGGAGGCCAAAGGCCCCAAATATTCCTGGCGGCGCGTGCGCGCCGACTGATCGCCTGCGCCGGCCACGGCGAGATCCTGATGCGCGACGAACGCAAAGCGGCTTGAGTCGGCTCTTGGAAAACCGCCGCACTTAGAGCGGTTCAGCTTTTGATAGAATCGCCGAACCGCTCTAAGTATTTATTTTTACGCAATTCCGGACGGAAAACCGCTACGCACTTTTCCTGGAATTGCTCTAGGTGCGGCTGCGCGTTTTATGCAGTCATCCGCGCTTCGCGAAACGACACCAGCTTGCTGCGGCTCTCATCCCACAGTGCGAGCTTGACGCAGCGCAGGCTGTCGAGAAGCGTGACGCGGCCGATTTCGCGCAGTTCCGGATAGTCCCTCAGGACCTCCTGGAGCCGGTAGCACGGCACCTTGGCGGAGAGGTGATGCACGTGATGGACGCCGATATTGCCGGTGAACCAGTTCAGCACCGGCGGCAGGTCATAGTAGGACGAGCCGTGCAGCGCCGCATGCTGGAATTCCCATTCGGAATCCTTCGCCCACTCGGTCTCTTCGAACTGGTGCTGGACGTAGAACAGCCAGATGCCGGCGGAACCGGCGAGGACGACGATGGGCAAATGGACAACCAGGAACGCTTCGAGGCCGACGAACCAAATGAGGGCAGCGGCGGCAACCGCGATGGCCACATTGGTGGCCATTGAGGAAACCCAGGGCGTGAGGCCGCCTCGCATCATGCCGACCGGCAGTCGCTGCTCAAAGATGAAAAGCCAAATCGGGCCGAGGCCGAACATGACCAGCGGATGGCGATAGAGACGATAGGCAAGGCGGCCCCGCCAGGACATTTGCCGGTATTCGGCAACAGTCAGCGTCCTGATGTCGCCCGTGCCGCGCTCATCGAGATTGCCGGCGCTGGCGTGATGGGTTGCGTGGGCGCGTCGCCAGCAATCGTAGGGGGTCAAGGTCAGGATGCCCAGCCCGCGGCCGATCCAGTCGTCGGCAGTGCGGTTGGCGAAGAAGGAGCCGTGGCCGCAATCATGCTGGATCATGAAGATCCGCACCAGAAAGCCGGCGGCGGGTAGGATGAGGATCAGACCCCACCAATGACCATGGGCATAGGCAGCCGTGGACAGGGCCCACAGCGTGGCAAAGGGGATAAGTGTGATGGCAAGTTCGACGGCGCTGCGCCGCCTGTCAGGCGTCTTGTAGCGCGCCAGGATCTTCAACCAGGCACGTTTGCTGTTCGCCACAGCTTCGGGGGAAATCATGTTCATCAGGAAGCATAGACGGACCATACCGTCGCCGCAAGGCAGGGATCACGCCAAGTTACTGCGCGTAATTGTCGCGCGACGCGCAAGAGGCTGCATGTGGAAGGGCATGCTTGGTTCCGACGGCACGCGACGACAGGCGAATGTGCTCGTCTACCGCCGGCGGCCACCGGCGGCTACGCTGCTCTCGATACCGTCCAGGCGGTCGAGCAATTCCTTGAAACGATCGGGAATATCGTTCTCCATCCGAAACGCCGGCAACGCACGCAGAAAGCCCATCGTTGCCTCGGTGCCGAACTGGCGCCTGATGCCGGCCGCGAGCCTTTCACGTCTTTCATCATTATTGCGGTCGCCATTCTTGTTGCGGTCGCCGTTGTTGCGGGTCGTCATCTCAAAATCCTGTGTCGGCTTCGAAACTCTTCCAGCAGACGAATGGTTCCCCCATCGCAGCATCTTGGCAAGCAAAGCTAGCGGTTACAGTAAAATTTGAATTAATATCGAAAGGTCTTCATGATGCGTCGTCAAAGCGCGAGCGGCCTCTCCAGTATCGCTTGCCCCTTGATTTTTGGCCGCCAAACCTCGATATCGGGCACAAAATCCACATCATTCGAAATGACGGGAAACGGCGATGAGCGACCAGGCAAAAGACGAACGCGCGCCCGATGAAGCCGAGACGGTCGGGGCTGCCACCGAACACACGGAAGGCAGCGTCGACGGCGACTACGAAGCGCTTGTGCGGCTGTTGAAGGAAAACGACGAGTTGAAGGACCGCGCGCTCCGCGTCGCGGCCGAGATGGAGAATCTGCGCCGCCGTACCGCCCGCGACGTGCACGACGCGCGTGCCTATGCCGTTGCCAATTTCGCCCGTGACATGCTGTCGGTATCGGACAATCTGCGCCGCGCGCTGGACGCGATCCCAGCTGAGACCAAGGCGTCGGGCGATGCCGGCTTCAAGGCGCTGATCGAGGGCGTCGAGCTCACCGAGCGCGCCATGCTGTCGGCGCTGGAGCGGCACGGCGTGAAGAAGCTCGAGCCGGAAGGCGAGAAATTCGACCCGAATTTCCACCAGGCGATGTTCGAGGTGCCCAATCCAGAGGTGCCGGCCAACACGGTGGTCCAAGTCGTGCAGCCAGGCTATTCGATCGGTGAGCGGGTGCTGCGGCCGGCCATGGTCGGCGTTGCCAAGGGCGGCCCCAAGCATGTGGCTGGTGAAGCGCCGGTCGAGCCAGGGCCGGTGAATGAGCAGGCTGAGAAGGATGCTTAAATTAGACTAGGGGAGTAGGGGAATAGGGAATAACGCTACGCACGGCAAAGTAGAGCAATTGCCTACTCCGGCCGTTGCCTTCTCTCCCCCTACTCCCCTACTGCCTTATTCTCCTACTGCCCTACTCAGGCCGCGAAGCGCTGGGCTTCCCCGCCATAATAGCTGACGTAGCGGGCGCCGATCTCCTTGACCGGCATCACCACGAACACGTCGACCGTCGAGAATTCGCGGTCGATGACGCAGCCGTCGCCGATGCGCGCTCCGACGCGCAGATAGCCCTTGACCAGCGGTGGCATAGCCGCGATCGCGGCCTTGGCGTTGACCGCCTCGATCGGCATTAAATCCATGGAACAGTAGCGGCCGGCGACCGCGCGCACGTCCCAGGCCGAGTTCGTCCGGCAATGATTGGCGAGATAGGTCAGCGCTTCGGCGTGCGCCGCCGGCACGGTGCCTTGGAAAGAGGCGCAACCGGTCATCACGCCGATGCCGTAATGGTTGATATAGGCCCAAATGCCTTGCCAGAGCGCCTCGATGGTGCGCTTCGAGCGGTATTCCGGCAAGACGCAGGAGCGACCGAGCTCGAGGAAACGCTGGCCGGGGTGACGGGCGATAAGATTGGTCAGCTCGAATTCGCCCTCGGAATAGAAGCCGCCGGCCGCTGCCGCGATTTCCTGCCGCAGCAGGCGGTACGTGCCGACAATGCGGCGGTGCTCGGGACCCGACAGCGAGGTGTCGAAGACGAGCAAATGATCACAAAGCGGATCGAAATGATCAGCATCGCGGCGGTCCTGCGCCTGGAACAGGTTCTTCCTGGCGCCAAGCTCGTCGTAGAAAACCCGGTAGCGCACTTCCTGCGCGGCAGCGACCTCGGCCTCGTTGCGGGCGAGCCGCACTTCGAGGTTGCCTATGCGGCCGAGCGCTTCGCCTTTTATGACGGCATCGACGTTCCGCCCGGTGAGCAAAGCACCGCTGGCGTTCGGCCGAGCGTCACATTCCGGCATAACTGTATGCACGAGTGATTCTCCTTCGAGCCATCCCTCTTGGCACGGGGATACGGTGTAGGTGCAACAGGATTGTGACAGTACCGTGATACGGCGTTGCCGGCAATACTTCGTCGGCTGGGTAATCCTTCAACCGGCTATGTTACGCCGGGAAACTTGGTAGGACAGCTCGGCGGATCACGCCGCCACCTGGCCTTCGACCGCATGGACAAGCGCGTCGGGGTCGAGCGGCTTGGTGACGAAGCCGCTGGCGCCATGGGCAAGCACGGCGTGGCGGGTCTTTTCCTGACTATCCGCCGACAGCACCATGATCGGAACCGGCGGCACGGCGGTTTCCTCCTCGTGGCGGCGGATTGCGGCGATGGCGTCCAGCCCGTCCATGACAGGCATGTGCAGGTCCATCAGCACCACGTCGAAGCGGTGCTTGTGGCCGGTGCCAGTGACGGCCTCGACGGCGGCCTTGCCGTTGCCGACCACTTTCACGCGGTGCCCGGCCTTCAGCAGCGTGGCCCGGGCAAGCATGGCGTTGATGTCGTTGTCCTCGGCGATCAGCACGGACAGGCCCTGCCGGCGGCCGGCGATGGCGCGGACGGATGGCGCGCCGCGCTTTTCCGCCTGTGGCTGGGTGAGGGCGGGTACGCTGCTGGTCAAAAGCACGCGCAGCAACGTCTCGCCACGCACCGGCCTTGCCAGGAAGGTGGAGTAGCCGCTGGCGCGGAACTCGCCCAACATGCCGCGATCGGTCGGTGCGATCAGCGTGATCGCCTCGCAATCGGCAAAGCCGCTCTGGCGAAGGCGCTTGAGCAACCTGCCGTCGCTGTCCTCCATGGCCGCGTCGACCAGAAGCACGTCGCAGCCTTCGGCGAAGGGTTCTGCCTGGGCGGCGGTCGCGGCCAGATCGACCATGCCGCCATTGGCGCGGATGGTGCGAGCGATGGCGTCGGCCTCGATGGCGTTCTTCGACAGGATCACGGCGCGCCGGCCAGACAGCGCATTCTGGCGCATCTGCGGTGCTTCGATGGCCGATATTACGGGGATTTCGAAAACGAATTCGGAACCTTGGCCGAGCCGGCTCGACACCGAAATCGTGCCGCCCATGGCGGTCACCAGGCGCTTGGAGATGGCAAGACCGAGACCGGCGCCACCGTGCGCGCGGGTTGACGAGCCATCGACCTGTTCGAATTCCTCGAAAATGCGCTCTAGGTCGTCCTCGCCGAGGCCGGGACCGGTGTCGGTGACGCTGAAGCGTATGCGATCGGTGGTTTCGGTGCGGGCACGGGCGACGGTCACCAGCACGCCGCCGCTGTCGGTGAACTTGATGGCATTGCCGATCAGGTTGAGCAGCACCT
This sequence comes from Mesorhizobium mediterraneum, assembly GCF_002284565.1. Taxonomy (GTDB): domain Bacteria; phylum Pseudomonadota; class Alphaproteobacteria; order Rhizobiales; family Rhizobiaceae; genus Mesorhizobium; species Mesorhizobium mediterraneum. Next base: position 124,804 of record NZ_NPKI01000037.1, read on the forward strand.
GCCTGACTCTTCCCGGATCGGCTGATATCATTTGCGGCACGTCGGACTCGACATGGCAGCCAACGCCGATATTCTTGGCGAAGGCGCGCGCCGCTAGGAGCTCGATGATGTTGTCGGCGATCTCGCGCACGGACATTGGCTGCGGTTCGGGATCGAAGCGGCCAGCCTCGATCTTGGAATAGTCGAGCAGATCCTCGATCAGCGCCAGCAGCGCGCTGGCCGAGGTCGATACGGCGCCGACATAGGTCCGTTGTTCAGGCGAGAGATTGGTGTCCGCCAGCAGCCTGGCCATGCCCATGATGCCGTTCATCGGCGTGCGGATCTCGTGGCTGACGGTGGCGAGGAAGCGCGATTTGGCCTGGCTCGCATATTCGGCTCGCTCACGGGCGGTGATCAGCGACGATTCTGCGTGCTTGCGGGCGGTAATGTCGCGGGCGATGGCGCGATGCGAGACGGCGCCGCTCTCCTTGTCGCGCACGGACAGTTCGATCCATGAGAACCAGCGCGGGCCGCTCGGCATGTTAATGGCGACGTCGGTGGAACTCAGGCATTCGTGGTCGGAAAAGGCGGCATCGGGAACGATGCCGACGTCGATGCCGAGCTCGGCCAGAGTCCTGCCGGCAAGGTCGCGCTGGTCGCTTCCGACAAGATCGGCGAAAACCTTGTTGGCATAGACGATGTGGCCGTCACGGTCGCGGTGGACGACGAGATCGCCAAGCGCGTCGATCAGCCCGCGAAAGCGTTCCTCGCTCTCCTGCATCTCCCACATGCGGTCGGCCAGGGTCTCGACCTCGGCGCGGCTGCGAGCTGCGGTCTCGCCAAGGAGGGCAACGGCGCGACGATCCGTGCGCCTGGCACGCAAATGCACGGCAAGACCGGCCATGCCAGTCGCCAAAAGCCCGACGGTGATGAAGATCGGCGCTCCGGTCAGATGCGACAGGCCTGCCAGCACGACGATGGCGACGAGCGTCAGGAACGGCAGGCCTTCACGATTGGCAGCGGGCAGTTCGGGCGCTAGTGGCGGCGCTGCAATATGCTGCCGCCTTGGCGCCTCCGGGCCGATCCCATCGGCGCTTTCGGCGCTCTCCGTTTCTCTGATGCCGGATTCCGTGACCATGCGAAATCCTTGCCAGACAGAGATTATGGAAAATTGCGGCCGATCGTTCGAATTTTATCGGTCGCGCGGTTTTTGCCTTCCTTTCTTGCAAAAACGGCAGACGACAGAACTCACATGTCCACCACCACGCGGCCACGGATCTTGCCGTCGACGATGTCGTGCGCGGCGTCGATGATGCCGTCGAAGCCAATGGTCGTGGACAGGCTGGCGAGTTTCTGGAGGTCGAGGTCCGTGCCGATGCGGCGCCACGCCTCCATGCGGACCGCTTTTGGCGCCATCACCGAATCGATGCCGAGCAGACAAACGCCGCGCAGGATGAACGGGGCGACGCTCGCCGGTAGATCCATGCCGCCGGCCAGGCCGCAGGCGGCGACGGCGCCGCCATAGGAGGTCATCGAAAGGACGTTGGCCAGCGTATGACTGCCGACCGCATCGACGCCGCCGGCCCAGCGTTCCTTGGCGAGCGGCTTTGCCGGCTGGGCAAGCTCTTCGCGCGAAATCACTTCCGCAGCACCCAGGTCGATCAGATAGGGGCTTTCAGCGCTGCGGCCGGTCGAGGCGATAACGTGATAGCCGAGGCTGGACAGGATCGAGACCGCGACCGAGCCGACGCCGCCGGCCGCGCCCGTCACCACCACCGGGCCGCGATCGGGCACGATTCCGTGCCGTTCCAGAGCGATGACGCAAAGCATAGCGGTGTAGCCGGCGGTGCCGATCGCCATGGCATCATGCGGGCTCATGCCCTGAGGCAGCGGCACCAGCCAGTCGCCCTTGACACGGGCGCGCTCGGCATAGGCGCCAAAATGCGTTTCGCCGACGCCCCAGCCGTTCAATATGACCTTGTCCCCCTTGCGCCAGTCGGCATGGGAGGACGAGATGACGGTGCCGGCGAAATCGATGCCCGGCACCAGCGGCCAACGGCGGATCACCGGGGCCTTGCCTGATATGGCGAGGCCATCCTTGTAGTTCACCGTCGTCGCCTCGACGGCGACGGTGACATCGCCTTCCATCAGGTCGGCTTCGGTGAGGTCGGTCACCACGACCGACTGTTTCTTCTCGGCGTCGCGCGAAACGAGGATGGCTTTGAAGGTTTCGGGCATGTCTTCTCCTCGGGCTTTTCGAATGGGCACTGTATGGCGACGGAAGGCCAGGTCAATCGTTTGAGGCCTTGGCCTCGCGCCGCCAACCGATGAGTTCGTCGAAGACGACCAGCACCGCGCCGACCGCGATGAAGGCGTCGGCGAGGTTGAAGATGGCGAAGGACCATACCGGGGTGTGGAACAGGATGTAGTCGATCACGTGACCATAGGTAGCGCGGTCGAACAGATTGCCGAGCGCGCCGCCGACGATCAGCGCAAAGCCGATGCGGGTCAGCACGTGGCCGGGCGGAGTGCGGGCCGCGAGATAGAGCACGAAAGCGACGACGAAAGTGGCGATGACCACCAGGCCGGTGTCGCCGAAGGACGAAAACATCGAGAAGGCAATGCCGGTGTTGTAGGTGCGATACAATGCCAGGAATGGCACAAGATCGACCTTTTCCTGAAAGGCGAGACCGGTCTCGACCAGGTATTTCACCCACTGGTCGAGCGCTACCGCGGCGGCGACCAGCAGGACGTAGGGGAACCACGATTTTGCCGTTTGGGATGTCACCATTTGGGATGTCACGGTTTGGCGTCCTCCGGGGCAAGTTTCAGCGCGCCGCGCCGGATCTCGAACAGCATGACGCCGGTGGCCACCGCCAGATTGAGCGAATCGGCCCGGCCGGCCTGTGGAATCCGCAGCAACCTGTCGCAGCTTTCGGCCAGGCTGTCGGGCAGGCCCTGCTGTTCGTTGCCCATCATCAGCAGCACCGGGCCTTGGGAAAAATCGACCGAACGGTAGTCAACGGCACCCTTCAGATGCGTGCCGGCAACGAGGCCAGGAAAGCTTTTTCGCCACGCGAGGAAGGTTTCCGGCGTCGCCTTGGCGACCGGCACCGCGAAGATCGAGCCCATGGTGGCGCGCACGGTTTCGACGGAAAAAGGATCGGTGGTCTCGCCGACCAGGATGATGCCCTTGGCGCCGACGGCATCGACGGTGCGGATGACGGTGCCGAGATTGCCGGGATCGCGCACGCGATCGAGCGCCACCCAGACATCGCTGTCTTGAGCGTGGATGTCTTTCAGCGGCAGGAACTTCTGCGAAAAGACGCCGACCACCATTTGCGGGTTGTCGCGACGGGTGATGGCGACGAGCACTTTTTCCGAAACTTCGAGCACGGTGCCGCCGGCGGCGACCGTGCGCGCCGCGACCTTTTCGACTGCCGCATTGCCGCGTCCGGCCTTGGCGAAGACCAGCGTCCGGATCGCCCAGCCGAGGTCGAGCGCGTCGATGACCAGCTTCAGCCCCTCGGCCATGAAGGCGTTCTGCTGGTCGCGGAATTTCTTCAGCGCCAGCGCCTTGATGTCCTTGACCAGCGGGTTGGCGAGGCTGGTGACCTCTTTCACCTGTCCGGGCGCGCCTGCATGCCGCTCGCTCATTGTCAGGCCACCCAGCGCGAGAACAGCGAGGTCGACAGCGCCCGGCCGGCGGATTTCTCGCGGATGATCAGCTCGCCGGATTCGACCGTGCCGCCCATGCCTGCGAAAGTGTCGCGCATCAAGGCATGGATGGCGAAGAAGGAAGCGCGGATCGAATAGGCGGTCAGCACCACAGCAATCGGCTTCGGCGTCAGGATCGAGCGGCAGAGGTCGGTCAGATCAGGCAGATCCTCGAACAACTGCCAGACCTCGCCCTTGGGGCCACGGCCATAGGCGGGCGGATCGAACAGGACGATGTCGTAGCGGCTGCCGCGGCGCTCCTCTCGCTCAGCGAATTTCATGGCATCGTCGACGATCCAGCGGATCGGCTTTTGCGACAGGCCCGCCATCTCCTGGTTCTCCCTGGCCCAGCCGATCGCCTTCTTGGACGCATCGACATGGGTCACCTCGGCGCCGGCACGCGCCGCCACCAGTGAGGCAAGGCCGGTATAGCCGAACAGATTCAGCACCTTGACCGGTCGCTTCGCCGCCGCGATCAGCCCGGCCATGTGGTCCCAGTGCGAGGCCTGCTCGGGGAACACGCCGACATGGCGAAACGAGGTGAAGCGGCCGAGATAATCGATGCCGTCATGCTTCATCGGCCAGGTCTCGCCGAGCGGCGTCCTCGGGAAGCGCCAGCGGCCGATGCCTTCCTCGTCGGTGTCGCCGGTGAAAATGGCGTCGGCGCGGTCCCAGTCCTTGGCCGGCAACGCTTTTTGCCAGATCGCCTGGCCTTCGGGCCGGACGATGCGATAGGGGCCGTACTGCTCGAGCTTTTGCCCGGCGCCGCTGTCGAGAAGCGCATAGTCGGCGTTGGGCGCCACTTCGAGGATCAGCGGCAGGTGTTCGACCGGCAGGGCGCCGTCGCGAAGCGAAAGGACGCGCGGCGTGGGCTTCGGAACAGACCGGTCGTCCGGTTTTGTGCCGGTTCCGCGCGGCTGTTCCGCCCCGCCCTTTGCGGGCTGATGCGAGCGGCTGTCGCGGCGTTTGTCGCGAAAAGGTTTCAAAAGAGCATCTCCGGGGCGACTTGGCCCGCTTCTGCCACAGCACATTCACCGGTGCAACAAACGCGGTCGCTGGAGATTTCCGAAACGATCAGCCGCGCTTGATCCAAAGCAGGGCGACAACCAACGATACGAAACCGACGGCCTTGAAGCCGGCGACGATCATATGGCCGGTTTCCCAGCGCCGCCGGATCGCTTCGAAATTTTCCGGGATCGGTCCAGGTGCCCAGGTGGCTAAAACATCGTTCGCCGGTTTGACGAGAGCAGACCACGTCGCAAGAGACATAGCAAAGAGCACGGCGGCGGCCAAGGCGAACCAGAACGCCGGACGGTCGTTGCGCAGCATCCATGCGAGAAGTGCCGGGCAGGCGATCGCTGCCACATCAAGCGGCGCGCCAATCACGGCAAACAGCTGGAACTGGGCGTTGAAGACAGTCGTCTCGCGCCAGAGAGAAGGCGGCCACTTCAGCCGAGGAGCCGATTCCAGGACATGGGCGAAGGATGGTCCAAGGCTGAGCGCCGCGACGACAGCGGCCAAGATGGACCAGAACAACAGGAATCCGCGTATCTCCATAACGTCCGAACAACGGCGTGACGCCGGAGACGTTCCCGTCCGAACGGGAGTAGGGGAATAGGGGAATAAGGGAGTAGGGGAGTAGGGGAGTAGGGGAGTAGGGGAATAAGGGAGTAGGGGAATAAGGGAATAAGGGAATAAGCGAGTAATGGAATAGGGAAAGTATGACTAGCACGAAGCCGTACGGTTGGTATGGCTCCCTACTCCCCTACTCCCCTACTCCCTTATTCCCCTACTCCCCTACTCCCCCTACTCCCCTACTCCCCCACTCCCCCACTCTTGAGCGCCTTGTAGACGGCTATGCCGGCGGCGAGGTCTTCAAGGGCCGCGCCGACCGATTTGAACAGCGTGATCTCACCGGGGCTCTGCCGGCCCTTCTTCTGGCCGCGCGCCAGTTCATGCAGATCGGCGACGATGGCTTGCGCCTTCAGCACGCCCGAGGCCAGTGGTTGGACGATGTCGCCCGCCTCCTTGGTGGCGCCGGCCCGGGTATCGACATAGACGCGGGCACGCGCAATCGCATCGTCGTCGCTTTCGCGCATATCAGGCGTGAAGCCGCCGACCAGATCGACATGGGTTCCCGGCTTCAACAGCGCGCCCTTGATCAGCGGCGTGGTCGTGATCGTCGCCGACGAAACGATGTCGGCCTGGCCGAGTTCGGCGTCGAGATCGCTCGCGGCGGTGGCGGCAAAACCCTCGGCGCGCAATTTCGCCGCGACCTTCTCGGCATTGGCCGGCGTGCGGTTCCAGATGCGGATCGTGGTGATCGGCCGCACCGCCGAATGCGCCTTGGCGAGGAACGGCGACAGCGCGCCGGCGCCGACCACCAGCAGCCGTGAAGCGTCCTCGCGGGCCAGATAGGAGGCGGCCAGCGCCGAGGCGCAGGCCGTGCGCCACTGCGTCAGCCGCTGGCCGTCAATCATGGCTTCGGGCTCGCCCGTCGCGCCGTCGAGCAAGAGGTAAAGCCCCATCACCGCCGGTTTGCCTACGGCGTTGTTGTCGGGCGACACCGTGACGATCTTGACGCCGATATGGCCGTCTGCCGAAGTGCCGGCCGCATTGAAGTCGGTCCAGGCCGGCATCAGGAGCAGGGTCGAGGCCGCGCCGTCGGGCCGTTCGACTGTATGATGATGCCTGACTGGTTGCACCGCGCCATCGCGAAAGGCCGCGCGCAGCGTCTCGACCAGTCCGGGAAAGGTCAGTGCATGGTCGACCTCGGCCGCCGAAATGGTCAGCATGGGGAAACTCCACAGAGAGAAATACGCCTCGGCATGACCCCGAAAATCGGAACCGATTTTCGGAAAAGATCATGCGCAAATCACATGGAACAGCGCCCTTTGCGCGTCAAAAAAAGACGCGCGGCGCTGTATTGGCTCAGCTCGTCGGCTTCGGCAAGGCCGGGCCCTGTGGTGCAGCCGGTGCGCGGCTGACCGCCTGGCGCAGGTTCTCGGCTTCGACACCGCGCTGGCGCGCCAGCTTGCGATAGCGGCCCTGCTTGACCCAGGTTGCCAGGCTGCCGACGATCATGCCGATGGCGAGAGCCAGGAACAGGAAGATGAAAAGCGGCAGCGTCATCGTCAGCGCCGGATTGCCGGGATTGAACGGGTCCAGGGTGAAGGCAACCGGATCGCGGTTGGCGACCGCCAGCGCAATCAGGATGACGGCCAGCGGCACGAAGACCACGATGAGCATGAAGCGATTGAACATGGAATTTCCTGTCGAAGGCGGGCTCTACCGAGGGCCGGGCCCTACTGAAAAGGCCGGCGCGTGACCCGCGCGGCGCCTATTTGCCGCTGTTCAGCCTTTCACGCAATTCCTTGCCGGTCTTGAAGAACGGCACCCATTTCTCCTCGACCTCGACGGATTCGCCGGTGCGCGGATTGCGGCCGGTGCGGGCGGGGCGGTTTTTCACCGAGAAAGCGCCGAAACCGCGCAGCTCGACCCGGTTGCCTTCGGCAAGCGCGTCGGTGATCTCGTCGAAAATCGCGCCGACAATGTTTTCGACGTCGCGCAGAAAAAGGTGCGGGTTGCGTGTGGCGATGATCTGCACAAGTTCGGATTTGATCATGAGAAGGCTCCCCGTGAAAACACTGTGGTCAAAATTATGAGGATGATTTTATTTGCTTTTTCACTCGTCTCAAGGGTGCCAGACGGAAACGAGACCGTCAAGAAACAAGCGGTCGGCACCAAGTTCGTGGATGATGTCGCCGCCATAGTCGGGCAGGCCGAGCGCACTGCCGATAGTTCGCGCCATCGCCTTGGAGAACAGGAAGCCGCCGCTTTCGGTATCCTTCCACTCCACCACCTTGAGCTTGGCATCGACGCCCTTGGTTGCGAGCCAGTCGATCGCTTCGGTCTCGCCGCCGACCGCATCGATCAATTTATTGGCAAGAGCCTGCCGGCCGGTGAAGATCGAGCCGTCGGCCAGCGCCAGCGCCTCCGGCTTGGTCATGTTGCGGCGTTCGGCGACGATGCCGACGAACCAGTCGTAGCTGTCCAGGATGAGCTTGCGGACCATTGTGCGCTCGTCGTCATTGGTCGGCTTGAAGGGCGATGGCGAGGCTTTCAACGGCGACGATTTCACTTCCTCGAGCTTGATGCCGAGCTTGTCCATAAGGCCGCTGACGTCCGGATACTGGATCAGCACGCCGATCGAGCCGACGATCGACGATTTGCGCGCGACGATATGATCGGCTCCGGTGGCGATCATATAGCCCGCCGATGCGGCCAGCGTGCCGACTTCGGCCACGACCGGCTTCTCGGCGGCCAGCTTGCGCACTTCCTCGTAAATCGATTCGCCCCCGACGGTGGTGCCGCCCGGTGAATCGATCGACAGGATCACAGCTTTCACCCTCGATGATTGACGGATGTCATCCAGCCGTTTGATCAGGTCTTCGTCTTCGGTGATGGTGCCCTCGATCTTGACCTTGGCGATGTGGTCGACCGCCGTGCCGGTGAAGTCGTCACCGTAGATCCAGGTCGAAAGGGCAATCAGCCCGGCCGCTGCGACAACAAGCGCTGCGACGCGCCAGAATGTCAGCTTGCGGCGCAAGCGGCGGCGGTCGATCAGGTCGTCGGCTCTCAGTGCCATGGTCAGCCTCATAGTCGGTGGGAGCAGATGCTTTTAAAGCAACCATCCGCGCCCGGCTACCGATTCCTGACGAGTTCGCTCCAAGGACAGGGTGTCGACGTTCGCGAGCCGGCGTTTCAAGTGACATCAAGACCAATCCACAGGCCCTAACGCTGTCCCGCTGTATCTGGTATGACGTGCAAGTTGTGGCGGTTTCATTTTCGTTTGTGCCACAGCAACCGTCACACTTTTGCGGTTTTCCTCCGCTTGTGCTTGCTTGAGGGCGCCGGCATCCCACCTATAGGGTGCTTGGCGGCAGGGGTTTAAAAGAAAGTAGTTATGTTAGCGCGACCGATCGAACCGACCAACACCGAGACGGAGTTGGCCCCCCCGAACGTAGGCCCGACGCGGGTCGACGCCTTCGGCATTGCCCAGCGCCATTCGCGCCGCGTGCGTATCTTGAAGCTGGCGGTGCCGCTGGTCGCTGCCGTGATCGCGGTCGCCTTCCCGGTCTATTCGTATCTCGCGGCGCCTGTCTCGATCCAGGTCCAGGCCGACGGCAGCGCCTTCGCCGATGGCAAGCTAGTGATGGCCAACCCCAAGCTCAACGGGTTCACCAAGCAGAAACTGCCCTATTCCATGACCGCCTTGCGCGCCATACAGGACGTGAGCAAGCAAGGCATCATCGATCTGGAGGGCATCGACGCCAAGCTGCCGATCTCGGCCGACAATGTGGCGGCCGTCAATGCCTCGCGCGGCACCTACAATCGCGATGGCAACACGATGAGCCTGACCAGCGATGTCACCATAACCACCACCGACGGCTTGGAGGCAAAGTTCAAATCGGTCTTTCTCGACATGGGCAAAGGCACTATGAAGACGAGTGATCCGGTCGACGTCAGCCGTGGCGGGTCGCGGATTACCGCAGATTCGATGTCGATCCAGGACAACGGCAAGATCGTGGTTTTCGAGAACAGAGTGCGTGTCAACATCGATCCCGCCAGCTTGAAGGCGGCAGAGGCAATGAGCGGAGCATCCAATGCGGTTCAGTAGTTCGGCACGGCTTGTGGCCGCGGCTTCGGCGTTGCCGGCCCTAGCGCTGGTTTTGGGGCTGGGCTTGGGGATGACGCCGGCTCTGGCGCAGTCCAAGGCCACCAGCCAGCTGTCGGGCCTCAAACTGTCCGGCGACAAGCCCATCCAGATCGAAAGCGACAAGCTCGAGGTTCGCCAGGCAGATAGCGTCGCCGTGTTTACAGGCAATGTAAGCGTCGTCCAGGGTCCGACCGTGCTCAAGGCCGGCAAGATGACGGTCTATTACGTCAAGGATGCCGGCGCTGCCGCCAAGGGCACGGAGGCCGCCGGTGCCGCGATGACCGGCTCGGCCAACATCGACCGCCTGGAGGTCGCCAACAAGGTCTATATCAAATCGGATGACCAGGTCGCCACCGGCGACCGCGGCACTTTCGACATGAAGACGGAAGTGCTGGTGCTTTCAGGCAGCAAGGTCGTGCTTTCGCAAGGCGACAATGTGCTGGTCGGCTGCAAGCTCACCGTGCAGATGAAGAGCGGCCTGGCCCAGGTCGACGCCTGCGGGGGCCGCGTCATGATGTCGATCACGCCGCCGAAGTCGGGAGCGGCGAAGCCCTGATGGCCGACGTAGCATCGCTGATGGCGCGTCTCTCAGGACGCGCCGCCGGCAAACTTGCGGCGCCGGCCACGGTCACTGTCGACACGGTAAAGTTCAAGGGAACCTTGATCGCGAAGGGCCTGACCAAGAGCTACAAGGGCCGCAAAGTCGTCAGCGGCGTGACGATCGGCGTGCGCGCCGGTGAGGCGGTCGGGTTGCTCGGGCCCAACGGCGCCGGCAAGACGACCTGCTTCTACATGGTCACCGGCCTGGTGCCGGTCGACGAAGGCACGATCGAAATCGACGGCTTCGATGTCACCTCGATGCCGATGTACCGCCGTGCCCGCCTCGGCATCGGCTACCTTCCGCAGGAAGCGTCGATCTTTCGCGGCCTGACCGTCGAGCAAAACATCCGTGCCGTGCTCGAAGTGGTCGAAAAGAGCCGCAAGGAGCGCGAACGCAGTCTTGACGAATTGCTCGAGGAGTTTCACATCAGTCATCTGCGCAAGGCCCCGTCGCTGTCGCTTTCCGGCGGCGAGCGGCGGCGCCTAGAAATCGCGCGCGCACTGGCGACCCGACCCGCATACATGTTGCTCGACGAACCTTTCGCCGGCATCGATCCGATCGCCGTCGCCGATATCCAGCAACTTGTGCGCCATCTGACGGCGCGGGGCATCGGCGTGCTCATCACCGATCACAATGTCCGCGAGACGCTCGGCCTGATCGACCGTGCCTACATTATCCATGCCGGCCAGGTGTTGACCCACGGTCGGGCCGACGAAGTTGTCGCAAACCCGGATGTGCGGCGGCTTTATCTCGGTGAGGGATTTACACTCTGAGCGTGAATATTTCTGTCCAAACGCGTTTTTTGACGCGAGACAGGCCTTTTTCTCCGATTTCTCGTCCGAATAACGCGACGATAGGCGAGTTTTGATCGCCATCGCCTTGACAAGCAAAAGCCGGGCCAGTTTCTATGCCCAACTCCTTCCGGCAGTCCGGATGCGTAGACAGGGCGTTTGAAACCGAACCATGGCGTTGGCGGCAAAACTACAGCTACGACAGTCCCAGTCGCTGGTGATGACGCCGCAACTCATGCAGTCGATACGGCTGCTGCAGTTCACCCACATCGAGCTGGAACGCTTCATCGACGACGAGATCGAGCGCAATCCTCTGCTCGAGCGCGCCGAGCCGCAGGACGATGCCGTCAGCGACCAGGCGCAGAAGATCGACGTCGCGCCGGAAACGGCCCCCGGCGGCGACTGGTTCGAGACGGAAACGGCGTGGAGTGCCGAGGCGATCTCGGAAAAGCTCGATACTTCGCTGGAAAACCTGTTTCCCGACGATCCCGGCACCAGCGAGCGGCTCGGTCCCGACCTGACGGCCCAATGGAAGTCGGCCTCCGGCAATGGTTCCGCGTCCTCGTCCGACGGCTTCGACGTCGCAGACATGGCGGCCGCCGCCATCACGCTGCGCGAGCATGTCGGCGAACAGGTCGCGCTTGCCTTCGCTGACCCGGCAGCACGACTGATCGCCAGCGAACTGGCCGATGGCCTCGACGAGGCCGGCTATATGCGCGCCGACATGGCCGAGATCGCCGCCCGTCTCGGCACCGACAAAACAGCAGTGACGAATGCGCTCGCTGTCTGCCAAACGTTCGAGCCGGCCGGCATCTTTGCCCGCGACCTCGCCGAATGCCTGTCGCTGCAGCTCGCCGTGCGCGACCGGCTCGACCCGGCGATGAAGGCTTTGATTGCCAATCTCGAGCTCCTGGCGCGGCGAGATTTCCAGACCCTGAAACGGATTTGTGGGGTCGACGAGGAGGATCTGCTCGACATGCTGGCCGAGATACGTGCGCTCGATCCGCGCCCAGGGATGGCGTTTTCGGGCGGCGCCAGCGACGCGATCGTCGCCGATGTCGAAGTGCGGGCGGCCAATGACGGGAGCTGGGTGATCGAACTCAACTCTGAAACGCTGCCGCGCGTGCTGGTCGACCATATCTATTTCGCCCAGGTTTCACCGCATGCGAAGAACCAGACGGAAAAGGATTTCCTGGCGGAATGCCTGCAGAATGCCAACTGGCTGACGCGTAGCCTCGACCAGCGGGCGAAGACCATCCTCAAGGTCGCCTCGGAAATCGTGCGCCAGCAAGACGCTTTCCTCGTCCATGGCGTGCGTCACCTGAAGCCGCTCAACCTGCGCACGGTGGCCGATGCCATCGGCATGCACGAATCGACCGTCAGCCGGGTCACCGCCAACAAATACATGCTGACGCCGCGCGGCGTGTTCGAACTGCGCTATTTCTTCACCGCCTCGATCGCTTCGTCGGGTGGCGGCGACGCGCATTCGTCGGAGGCGGTGCGCGACCGCATCAAGCAGTTGATCGACGAGGAGAAAACCGTCGACGTGCTTTCCGACGACGCGATTGTGGATATGTTGCGGGAAAGCGGCGTCGATATCGCCAGGCGCACGGTCGCCAAGTATCGGGAGGGCATGAATATTCCCTCGTCGGTGCAGAGGCGGCGTGAAAAACGCGCCTTGGCCAGCGCCGGGCGGTGATCTCCGACGGAATTTCCACAGCTTTTGCGCTTCATTGACAAGCCGCAACGAAGTGGCTAGAAGCCCGCCCGCATGAGACGGGCTACTGCCCGCATGCGGATGGTCCGTCACGACGTTGGCCACGGGACGGTCAAAGAAGGCGGCTTGTGATCAACCGGAAAGTTCGGATTTAAAATCGGCGCAAGTGACGCCGCAAAGCTTGTGCGCACAGATCACGGGTATAAACTCGGGACAGTTTGAAGCCTGAGCAAGGAAGGTCAGTTTTCAGATGACACTGCGCATATCAGGAAAACACATGGATATCGGCGATGCGTTCCGTACGCGCATCAACGACCGTGTCGGGGAAGTGATCGGGAAATATTTCGATCGGGGCTTTTCAGGTCAAATCGTAGTCGTCAAATCGGGATCGCGCTACACGGCCGATTGCATGATCCGGCTGGATTCCGGCGCTTCGCTGCAGGCGACCGGTGAAGCCCAGGACCCGACGCTCGCTTTCGAGGCCTCGGCGGATCGCCTTGAAACCCGCCTTCGACGCTACAAGCGTCGGCTGAAGTCACATAATTTAGGCAATGCCAATGGCGAGCTCACCGACATCGCCTATACGGTGATGGCGCCGCTTGCCGACGACGATGAGGAAATACCGGAGAATTTCGCGCCAGCCATCGTTGCCGAATCAACCATGACGCTGCGGACCATGTCGGTGGCGTCAGCCGTGATCGAGCTCGACACCAAGGACACCCCGGTCCTCGTCTTTCGCAATGCCGGAAACGAGCATCTCAATATCGTCTATCGTCGGCCGGACGGAAATATCGGCTGGATCGACCCATCTACGACCAAAGTCGCGCAGGGATGACGACCCAGGGTCGCACAGAGATGACGACCCAGGATCGCACAGAGATGACGGCCAAGGCCGCACTGGGATAAGGAACCAGCCGCACGCGAGAGTGAGGACTGGCGACGGCAGGCGAACAAGGGATTTCAAGTATGGATCTGAGCGATCTTATCAACGTTCCGGCGATTTTGCCGGCGTTGAAGGCGAACTCCAAGAAGCAACTGCTGCAAATGCTGTCCGAAAGGGCGGCGGCGATTTCCGGCATTCCGGAACGGGAGGTGTTCGACACCATCCTGCAGCGTGAACGGCTGGGCTCGACCGGTGTCGGCAACGGCATCGCCATTCCGCATGGCAAGCTGGCCGGGGTGAAGCGGATCGCCGGCGTTTTCGCACGGCTGGAGACGCCGGTCGATTTCGAGGCGCTGGACGACCAGCCGGTCGATCTGGTGTTCCTGCTTTTGGCGCCCGAAGGCGCCGGCGCCGATCACCTCAAGGCGCTGTCGCGTATCGCGCGGGTGCTGCGCGACGCCGACACGGTGGCCAAGATCAGGGGCACCCGCGACGCCGCAGCGATCCACGCGCTTTTATCGGATACACAGGCCTCGCACGCGGCCTGAGCTTTTTTTGATCAGATCCGTTGAAGGGCCGCCGTGGGCGGCCCTGTCCGTTCCAACCAGATCGCTGTGCCGTATTGTTAATTTAGTGGATGGCGACGGGGGTCAGGTCGTTTTCCAGGGCGCCGGCCAGCGCCCGGTCGCGAGCGTCCGAAAGCAGGATCGGCTGGCCATTGGCGGCAAACAGGGCCCACAGTTCCAGGCCGGGCGCGATTTCGCCGAGGCCCGGGAAACGGCCGCGCAGATCGTCGCTCGACACTTTCCTGAGATAGGCGACCGTGCCTTCGCCGAGATGGGCGAATTCGCCGCTGGTCATGATGAGATTTTCGTCAGTTCTGGTCATTTAAGCCTCCTTGTCGCGAGGACGCCGCTCAAGGCCGCCTCGCATGAGAGCCATCGGTGAAGATCAGTCTTTCACCGATATGTTTATTTTCCGTACCAGCCGTTCGGACTCGGGCCGATCGAGATCGATCGACAAAAGGCCGTTCTTCAGCTCCGCCGCGATCACCCGCATGCCGTCGGCCAGCACGAAACAGCGCTGGAACTGGCGCGCGGCAATGCCGCGATGAAGAAATTCGCGCTCGGTATCGTCGTTCTGACGGCCGCGCACGACCAACTGGTTTTCCTCCGTGGTCACATCGAGATCGTTTTCAGCGAAACCGGCGACAGCGAGCGTGATACGCAGCCTTTCGGCCTTGCCGTCGGCACCGCTGAGGCGCTCGATGTTATAGGGAGGGTAGCTGTCACCCGACTTCGCCAGACGTTCCAGGGTCTTTTCCATGGCGTCGAAACCCAGAAGAAGCGGGCTGGAGAAAGGCGTCATTCGGCTCATGTTACACTGTCCTCTCAAGAGCGACATAAAGCGGAAAAACCCGGATGGCATTTTTCCCGATGGTCTTGATATGGTCCGCCCCGCGGTCAAGTTCAAGCCGTCGAAAGCCCCGCCCAAAAAGACTCCCCAAACAAGGAATTGAAATGCCCCAATCCCGCAAGATCATCATCGACACGGATCCCGGCCAGGATGATGCCGTCGCCATATTGCTGGCGCTTGGCAGCGCCGAGCTGGAGATCGTCGGTATGACCGCCGTTGCCGGCAACGTGCCGCTGAGGCTCACCGAAAAGAATGCACGCAAGATCTGCGAACTGGCCGGCAGGCCTGAGATCAAGGTCTATGCGGGCGCCATCCGGCCGCTGGCGCGCGAACTGGTCACCGCCGAGGAGGTGCATGGCGAGACCGGCCTCAACGGACCGCAATTGCCCGAGCCAACAATGAAGCTGCAGGACCAGTATGCGGTCGATTTCATCGTCGAGACACTGATGAAGGAAGAGAGCGGCACGATCACGCTCTGCGCGCTCGGACCGCTCACCAACATCGCGCTGGCGCTGATCCGCGAGCCGAAGATCGCGCCGCGCATCAAGGAAATCGTGCTGATGGGCGGCGGCTTCTTCGAAGGCGGCAATGTCACCCCGACCGCCGAATTCAACATCTATGTCGACCCGCATGCCGCCGATGTCGTGTTCAAATCCGGCACCCCGATCGTCATGATGCCGCTCGACGTCACCCATAAGGCGCTGACCACGGCCAAGCGCACTCAAGCCTTCCGCAAGCTCGGCACCAGGGTCGGCACGGCCACGGCGGAGATGCTGGAGTTCTTCGAGCGCTTCGACGAGGAGAAATACGGCACCGATGGTGGACCGCTGCACGACCCCTGCGTCATCGCCTATCTGTTGAAGCCGGAGCTGTTCAGCGGCCGCAACTGCAACGTCACCGTGGAAACCGCCTCCGAGCTCACCATGGGCATGACCGTGATCGACTGGTGGGGCGTGACCAAGCGGCCGAAGAACGCCATGGTGATGCGGGACATCGACCATGATGCGTTTTTCGCGCTGCTGCTGGAAAGGCTGGGGCGGCTGTGAAAGCCTCCTTCTCCCCGTTCACGGGGAGAAGTCCCGGCAGGGGGATGAGGGGCGGCGCACCCGTCGGTATTTTTGCTTGCAACCTTGGAGCTGCCCCTCACCCGGTCGCTGCGCGACCACCCTCTCCCCGTAAACGGGGCGAGGGAAGGGCTCTCACTTCGCCTTTGAAAACGCCAGCCACAACCCGCCGCCAACCAGGAAACTGCCGCTGATCCGCGACAGCAGCTTGACGCGGCCGGCCGACAACAGGCGTCCGGCGCGGCCGGCGGCGAGCGCGAAGGTCGAATCCGACACGGCGGCGAAGATCAGGGCGGTGAGACCCATGACGACGATCTGCAATGTGTAGTTGCCTTCAGGGGCGATGAACTGCGGAAAGAAGGCGCCGAAGAACACCAGCGTCTTGGGATTGCTGATCGCTACCAGCAGGCCCTGCAGGAAGAAGCCGCCGCGCGGCGTCTTCGCCGATCCGTCGGCGTTCAGCTTGCCCTTCGAGCGGAACATCTGCACGCCCATCCAGATCAGATAGGCGGCGCCGATCAGCCTGACCCACTCGAACCAATGGCCCATGCCCGCGATCAATGAGGTCAATCCGATGCCGACAATGGCGATCATGATGGCCAGCCCGGCCTGTGTGCCGGCGACGTTGGCGAGGCCGGCGCGGGAGCCATGGCGGATGCTGTTGGCGATGATCAGCGTGACCGTCGGTCCGGGCACCAGGACAATGACGATGCAGGCAACGACATAGGTAGCGTAGAGTTCCAGCGACATGGTTTTCCTCGACAATATACGGCTTTGCGACGCGGCCGACCGTGATCAATGCATGACAGCAACGACGGTGCAAGCCGGCAGCATATGTCGCTGGCAGCCTTGACCTGGATTTAGGCTCCGGCCGGCCACGGCAGCGTCACCTCGTAGGCCGCCGCTGCTCTCAGCACGGCCATGTCGCCGCGCGGCCGCCCGATCAATTGCATGCCCATCGGCCTGCCTCTGGCATCGAAGCCCGCCGGTACGTTGACCGCAGGGCAGCCGCCCAGCGTGGCGAGCGCTGAAACCTGCATCCAGCGGTGATAGCTGTCCATGGCACGCCCGGCCACTTGTGTCGGCCAGTGGGTGGAGACTTCGAAGGGGAAGACCTGCGCGGTCGGCAGCGCAATGAGGTCGAAGCGGTCGAAGAGCGACAGCAGGGTTTTGTGCCACGACGAGCGCCTCACCGTGGCAGCGTGGATCTGCGGCGCCGTGAGGCGCAGCGCATGTTCCACCTCCCACACGGCCTCCGGCTTCAGAAGACTGCGTTTCAAGGGATCGTCGTAATGCGCCTTGAGCGCACAACCGCTGCTCGCCTGGCGCAGCGTCACAAAGGCCTGCCATAGCGCTTCGAAGTCGAAATCCGGCACCAGCGCTTCGGTCTGAAAGGATATGTTGGCGAAGCGGCCGAGAGCGGCCTCGCAAAGATCAAGGATGCCGGGTTCAACCGGCAGATGGCCGCCAAGATCGCCGAACCAGGCGATGCGGCCGCCGGCCGCCGCCGTTTGCAGCCCTTCGAGGAACGAGCCGTGCTTGTGATGTGAGAGCGGCGCGCGAGGGTCGTAGCCGGCCTGCTCGTCTAGCAGCAGCGCCATGTCGCGCACGCTGCGGCCCATCGGCCCTTCGACGCCCATCTGTGCGTGAAAGACGTCGAGGTCCGGGCCCGCCGGGACCAGTCCTTGCGACGGGCGAAAGCCAAAGACATTGTTGTAGGCGGCCGGGTTGCGCAGCGAGCCGCCAAAGTCGCTGCCGTCGGCGACAGGCACCATGTCGAGCGCCAGCGCGACCGCCGCGCCGCCGCTCGAACCGCCGGCGGTCAAGGCTGGGTCGAAAGCGTTGAGCGTCGGGCCGAACACGGCGTTGTAAGTGTTGGAGCCAAGCCCGAATTCGGGAACATTGGTCTTGCCAATGATGATGGCGCCGGCCTTGCGGACGCGTTCGACGAAGAAATCATCCTCTTGCGGCACGAAATCGGCGAAGATCGGCGAGCCGAAGCTGGTCCTGAGGCCCTTGGTCTGCGCGAGATCCTTGATGGCGATTGGCAGGCCGAACAGGGGGCCGGAATGCCCTGCATGCGCCAGATGGGCGTCTGCCTGATCGGCCTCGCGCAAGATGTCGGCACGGTCGCGCAGCGAGACGATGGCGTTGACCAGCGGATTCACTGCGTCGATCCGGTCGAGGAATGCCGTCACCACCTCGCGGACGGAAAGCTGACGGCGCCGGATCGCGCCGGCAAGGTCCACGGCGGACAGGCGGCAGATATCGCCGGCAGGCGGCACGGCGTGTTTTGTGGCAGGACGCATGGCTCTCACCTAGCTGGCGGATTTTTGTAGCGCCGCGTCGACTTCCTTCGCCTGCGGGATCGACGGCTGGGCGCCGGGCTTCAGGCAAGCGAGCGAACCAGCGGCTGCAGCACGGGCGAGCGCTTGTTCGAGCAGCAGGCCGGACGACAGGCCGGCGGCGAAATAGCCGCAAAACGTGTCGCCGGCGCCGACCGTGTCGACCGGAGTGATCTTCAGCGCCGGAACCATCAGAAGATCGGCTGGCGTGGCAGCCAGAACGCCGTCACCGCCGAGCGTGACGACGATTGTGCGGCCGGTCTTCCCGGCGTAATCGCGCATCCGCGCCGGGCGATCGCGACCGCTCAGCGACAGCGCCTCGCCATAGAGATCGAATTCGGTTTCGTTGGCGACGACATAGTCGGCCTTGCCGAGGAAGGCGGTCGCCTCTGCACGGAAGGGTGCCGTGTTGAGCACGGTGATCGCGCCTGCCGCCCGTGCCGCGTCCAGTGCGGCATCGACGGTGTGCAGCGGGATCTCCTGCTGCAAGAGCACGACATCGCCCTTTTTCATGAAAGCCTTGGAAAGATCGCCCGTCACGACCGAATCATTGGCGCCCGGCACCACGGCAATGACGTTCTCGCCGTCGTCGGCGACCATGATCAATGCCGTGCCGGTCGAGGCGAATGTTTCACCGACACCAGACAGGTCGATCTTGCCGTCCCGCAGCAGCGCCAGCGCTTCAGTGGCGAAGTTGTCCTTGCCGACGGCGCCGACCATGCGCACCTTGGCGCCGGCGCGTGCGGCGGCCAGCGCCTGGTTGGCGCCCTTGCCGCCAGGTGCGGTGGTGAAGCCGGAGCCCCGAACCGTCTCACCCGGTGCGGGCAAGCGGTCGACATTGGCGATAAGGTCGAGGTTGATCGAGCCGACAACGATTATCAAGTGGTGCCTCCCTGCTGACTGCGCGGGAAGCTAGCCCGGAAGACAGCTGCTTTCCAGAGCGGGCAGTCATTTCGCGGGTTAACGAAAAACACCGGCGAAAGCGTCTCGCCGGTGTCGCAAGGTCTGTTTGGGTATCAGCGCACGAGGCCGTGAACTATTTCAAGGCGCGACCTGTCCCGCTTCCCAGCCAAGGATGGCGCGTTTGCGGGTCAGGCCCCAGTGGTAGCCGGTGAGCGCGCCGGACTTGCCGAGAGCCCGGTGGCACGGCACCACGAACGACATCGGATTGGCACCGACCGCGGCACCCACCGCCCGGCTGGCGCTCGGTGCGCCGATGCGGGCGGCGATCGAGGAATAGGTGCAGGCCTTGCCCATCGGGATGCGCAGCAGGGCTTCCCAGACGCGAACCTGGAAGTCGGTGCCGATCATGACGACGCGCAGCGGCTGGTCGGCGCGCCACAGCGCCGGATCGAAGACGCGCGCGGCATAGGGCGCCGTCGCAGCCATGTCCTCGACATAGTTTGCGTTCGGCCAGCGGCTGGACATGTCGGCGAAGGCCGCACGCTCGCCGCCGGCATCGTTGAAGGCGAGGCCGGCAAGCCCGCGGTCGGTGACCATGATCAGGGCGATGCCGAATGGCGAGATATGATAGCCGTAGCGGATCGTCAGCCCGGCGCCGCGCGTCTTGTAGTCGCCCGGCGACATCGCCTCGTGGGTGACGAAAAGGTCGTGCAACCGTCCGGGACCTGACATGCCGACCTCGAAAGAAGCTTCGAGCAGCGGCATGCCGGAATCGAGCAGTTTGCGCGCGTGGTCGAGCGTGACGGCCTGCAAGAAGGCCTTGGGCGACAGGCCGGCCCAGCGGGTGAACAGCTTCTGCAGCCCGGTCGGCGTCTCGCCAACCTCCTCGGCCAGTATTTCGAGCGACGGCTGGTCACGGTAGTCAAGGCTGATCTTCTCGATCGCGCGCCGAACAACTTCGTAGTCACCGCCTTCGGGCGTGATGTCTTTCTTCAGAATAGCGGTCTGTGCGTTCATAGGACTGTCTCCTTGACGCGAATATCGTCCTTCGCGGCGCCGATCACCACCCGAAACTTGCCTTCTTTCCGCACATCCCCAGATAGAGTTGGCTTCGGGAAAGGAGCCGATGATGGCTGGCGAAAAGGTGCATCTCACCAAGGAGAAGGAGACGCTGCTGATCACCGTCTATCGCAAGGCACCGGAGAACCGGTTGCCTCAATCGCTGCTGAAAAATCATTTCGCGGACGAGGCGGTTTCGCTCACATCTAGCGTGCCTTGGCGGTCGCCAGGGCACGCGAAAAGGCTGACGCAAAGCTCTCGCGGTCGTCGGGATTGAGGAAGCCGCCGATCGGCACATTCTGGCCTTGCGCTTCAACCGCCATTCTGGTGATGCCGATCTCGGCGTGGCGGGCGACCGAAAAACGCGCCCAGAACGGATTGAAGCGATGCGCTTCCGATTTTCCTGATGGCGCCGTCTTTCGGATGTCGAGACTGGTGCGTGAGACCGACACCTCCTCGCAGGCGCGGGCGGCACGATAATTGGCGCGAAAGGCGATGTAGACGGCGATGACGTCGAGACCGAGGAAGCCGAACACCGGCCAGGCGCCGCGCGACAGGAAAAACGCTCCGGTGACCAACGAGCCGAACAGCAGAGCGCCCATCAGGATGGCAAAGCCGGTTTTGCCGAGCGACCGATGCGGTATCAGCAACGCCTGGAAGAATGGCTCGTCGGCCTGAAATGAGGCGTTTGTGTCGCTCATGGCGGGATATTATAGGAAGGGGATGGCGAACCCCAAGTCCAAAAATTCCTCCACACCCAAAAACGACCTGCCCCGCGGCCGACGCGACGGCCCAACTGCCAAGCCGCGTGCCCGGCCGGTGCGGTCCCATTCGCTCTACAGCCCGGCCGAGGTGCACGAGATTTTCCGACGCTTTTCCGTTCAGCGGCCCGAGCCGAAGGGCGAGCTCGAACATATCAACGCATTCACGCTGCTGGTGGCAGTGGTGCTTTCGGCACAGGCGACCGACGTCGGCGTCAACAAAGCGACGCGGGCGCTGTTCAAGGTCGCCGACACGCCGCAAAAGATGCTGGCGCTCGGCGAAGCCAAGGTCGGCGACTATATCCGCACCATCGGGCTTTGGCGCAACAAGGCGAAGAACGTCATTGCACTGTCGGAAGCGCTGATCCGCGATCATGGCGGCGAGGTGCCTGATGACCGCGACGAACTGGTCAAGCTGCCGGGCGTCGGACGCAAGACCGCCAATGTCGTGCTCAACATGGCCTTCGGCCAGCATACGATGGCGGTCGACACACACATCTTCCGCATCGGCAACCGGCTCGGGCTGGCGCCCGGCAAGACGCCGGAACAGGTCGAGCAGGGGCTGTTGAGGATCATTCCGGACGAATATATGCGCCACGCCCATCACTGGCTGATCCTGCATGGCCGCTACGTCTGCAAGGCGCGCAAGCCGGATTGTCCGGTCTGCGTCATCGCCGATATCTGCAAGGCTGACGAAAAGACGAACGATGTGCCGGCGCCGCTGGTCGAGATTGCGCCACTCGAACCGGTAGGCGAAATTCAGTAGCCGTAGCCGCGCGCCATCGCCGCCGCGAAGACCGGGATCAGCAGGAAGATGAACGCTTCGGCGCGGACATAAGTTCGAACGGATGCAAGTTGCGCAGCAGGCACCTGGAAGCCGGGGCTGGCCGAGGCCTGCCTGCTCCAGGAGCCGAAGCGGACCGTCGGGACGATCGACAACAGGCCGACGATGACGAAGGTCGCCATCTTTGCCCAGAACACCCAGTTGTAGACGTAAAACTCCCAACCCTTCAGGCCGTAGATGACGCGGGCGATGCCGACGATGATGATCAGCATGGCGATGATGCCATAGTGGCGATCGATGCCGACAAGCCGCCGGAGCGTCGCGGCGGGCAGATCGCCGCGGATCAGGACAAATTCGGCGCCGATGATGCCTGCCAGTGAAAACACCAGCAGATGATGAAAGATGGCAAGCAGAAGGTCGGTGGTATCCATGCCCTTTTCCCTCCGTCGGATGGCACAGCGGACGCTGAATCAGCTGCTGTGAAAAGTAGCACCGCTGGGCAGGATTCACATTGGGCTGGAAGATGATCTGCACAGGCTTTGGCTCTTGTTTGGTGCAGGCGATTTGGATCTCTGTCGCATGTCGTTATCCCCAAAACCGCCGAGCAGTCTTGGGCGACATGCACTAAGCACATAGGCAACCGCAACCGAAGGCATGACACATGGGTAATCCACAGGCGCTCGTCGCTCCCGTCATTGAAACCCCGCGCACCGTGCTGCGGCCGCACCGGCTCGATGATTTCGATGCCTATGTCGCCATGTGGGCCGATCCGGCCGTCACCCGCTTCATCGGCGGCAAGCCGCGCACACGGAAGAAAGCTGGATGCGCTTCCTGCGTCATGCCGGCCTGTGGTCGCTCTTGGGCTACGGCTTTTGGGCGATCGAGGACAAAGCATCCGGCCGCTTCATCGGCGAGGCCGGCTTTCACGATCTGAAGCGCGATATCGTGCCGTCGATCGAGGGCGTTCCGGAGGCCGGCTGGGCGCTGGCTTCGAGCGCACATGGCCAAGGGTTCGCCAGCGAAGTCGTCGGACGGGTTCTCGCCTGGGGCGATGAAGCATTCCGGCGCGCAAGGACTGTCTGCATCATCGATCCGGAAAACACCGGTTCGCTGAACGTTGCGGCAAAATGCGGCTACAGGGAGGTGTTGCGGACCATTTATCACGACAATGCAACGATACTGCTGGAACGGCAGTGTTGAGAGTGCTGCCTGTCATTCCGTGGTTGCGGTCAGGCCGAATCGAGGCTTTCTACGCCTTTCGCTTCAGCACCGGGCCTTCCACTTCGGCCTTGCGGGCAGCCTGTTCGAGCATTGAGGCGTCTTCGCCGAAAGCGCGGGTGGCGCGCGCGGCCGCCTCGAGCAAAGGTTTTTTCATGCGCTGGAGAAAGGCCGCGTCGACGCGCGTGCTCGGGCCGGAAAGCGTCAATGCACCGAGCAAGGTATGCCCTGGCCCGAACACCGGTGCCGAGACGCCCGCCGTCTCGGGGTCGCGATCGCCGACCGACAAACAGTGGTAGGTCTTGCGGATCGTCTCGTAAGGCTCGTCCTGCTGACCGGAAAACGCCGCGAGGACACGGCCGCCCGAACCAGCCAGCAAGGGCAGCACGTCGCCTTCCCGTATGGTGTAGCGGATGGGATGCTTGGACTCGACGCGGTAGAGACAGGTCCGCACGTCGCCCGAGCGGACATAGAAAGCGACGCTTTCCCAGCTTCGCTCGGCCAGATCACGCATGATCGGCAGCAGGATGTCGATCGCCACGACCGAACGCTGGTATAGCGCGCCCAGCCGGAAGGTGGCAGGGCCGACACGGTAGCGGCCGTCGTCGAGACGCTCCAGCAACTGCCCGCGCAATAATGAGTTCGCCAGGCGCAGGATCGTGCTCTTGTAGAGGCCGGTCCGCGCCGCGATTTCGGCTAGGCTGAGCGACCGGTCGGCAGTGGCGAAAGCATCGAGGATAGCGATCGCACGATCGAGCGCGGCAACGCCGGCGGTCGAGGCAGGCTTGGATTGTGTTACGGTCATCTGCTTGACCACGTCGTTCCGTTCCCGTTGGACAGAAGGGGCCGATCGGAGCAACTGTGCCGCACGCAATCAGTTCTGTCTAGTAGAACGTCGTTCCTGTTGACAGAACTAGGCAAAGCCTGCATGAATTTTTGTCGAGCGGGTCTGAATTCAGGCTACGTTGCTGGCAGGCACCGGAGGAGGTGTCGTGATTGGAGGAATCCCCATGCTGAACAGACGCAGATTTTTAATGAGCACCGCTGCTGCCGGCGCCGCCGGTTTCGCGGCGTTGCATCTCTCGCCCGCTTTCGCGCAGGATGCACCGCAGATCCAGATCTTCGTGCCGGCAGCGCCCGGCGGCGGCTGGGACCAGACGGCGCGCACGATGGACCAGGTGCTGCGCAGTGAGAAGCTGATCTCCGGCTCGCAGATCACCAATGTCGGCGGCGCCGGCGGCACGGTCGGCCTTCCGCAGTTCATCAGCCAGTGGAACGGCAAGGGCAATTCGCTGATGGTTGCCGGCATGGTCATGGTTGGCGCCATCATCGCCAACAAATCGGCCAACAATCTCACCGAAGTCACGCCGATCGCCCGCCTCACCGGCGAGTTCGAGGCGCTTGTGGTGCCGGCGGCCTCGCCGTTCAAGACAGCAGCGGATTTCGTCGCCGCCCTCAAAGCCGATCCGACCAAGGTCCCGGTGGCTGGCGGTTCGGCCGGCGGCTCGGACCACATATTGTTCGGCCTTATCGCGAAGACGGCCGGTGTTCCGGCAGCCAACCTCTCCTATGTGCCGTTCGCCGGCGGCGGCGAGGCGCTGTCGGCGCTTCTCGGCAACCAGGTCGCGGCCGGTATCTCCGGCTATGGTGAGTTCTCCGAACAGGTCAAGGCAGGCGCGCTTCGGCTGCTCGCCATTTCCGCGGACAAGCCACAGGAAGGCATCGACGCACCGACGCTGAAGGAAGCCGGCATCGATGTCGAACTGTTCAACTGGCGCGGCGTCTTCGCACCGCCGGGCGTTTCCGACGCCGACAAGGCGGCGATGATCACGCTGGTCGAGACCATGGCCAAAAGCGATGCCTGGGCCACCGAATGCAAGAACCGCAACTGGACGCAAATCCTGCTCACCGGCGACGACTATGCGAAATTTCTCGCCGAAGACACGACCAGGATCGCGGCCATCCTCAAGGACCTCGGCCTTGCCTGATACCCTCGGAAGGGGGTGGCCTGCGCCGCCCCTTTCCGATGTTCGCCAGCCGCATGGACATACGATCCAGCGCGGGTGAAACTGCGGTGAGGTCGGCTGTGGGAGACCGGCTATCCAGGGAGGACGATCATGAGCACCAGCGACCAGCAGGCGGCGCGGCCGCGCCTTGCCGCGCCCGAATTGCTGATCGGCATCGGGCTCCTCGCTTGCGCCGGCGCGGTAGCCTGGCAGACGCTGTCGATTCCGGTGTCGCCGCTCTACTCCAAGGTCGGCCCGACCGTCTTTCCCTACATCACCATGGTCGGCATGACGATCCTTTCCCTCCTGCTGATCGTCGCCGCCCTGCGGGGCGGCTGGCAGCCGGAGGAAGAAAAGGAAACGCCAACCGACTGGAAGGCGATGGGCATCGTCGCCGTCGGACTGGTCGCGAACCTTGTGCTGATCCAGCCGCTTGGCTTTACCGCGGCCTCGGTGATCATGTTCGTTCTCATCTGCCATGGGTTCGGCAGCAGACATCCGCTGCGTGATGTGATGCTCGGCCTTATCCTGGCGCTTGCCGCCTATTTCGGCTTCGCCAGGGCTCTCGGCGTCAATATCGGCGCCGGCTTCATCGAGAACCAGCTGAACACGGTTCTCGATGCGACTATCCGTATGTTGAGGGCGTGACGCATGGAAACGCTTGGCCATCTCGCGCATGGATTTTCGGTCGCTTTTACGCCGGTCAATCTCATGTGGTGCCTGCTCGGCACGACGCTGGGGACCGCGATCGGCGTGCTGCCCGGCCTCGGACCGGCGCTGACCATCGCCCTGCTTTTGCCGATCACCTATCAGGTGGCGCCGGAAGCGTCTTTCATCCTGTTTGCCGGCATCTATTACGGCGCCATGTATGGCGGTTCGACGACATCGATCCTGCTCAACACGCCGGGCGAAAGTGCTACCATCGTCACCGCGCTGGAAGGCAACAGGATGGCCCGTTCCGGCCGCGGCGGCGCTGCGCTTGCCACCTCGGCGATCGGCTCCTTCGTCGCCGGCACGCTCGGCACGCTGGGCGTCGCCTTCCTGGCCCCGGTCGTGGTCAAATTCGCGCTGTCTTTCGGCCCGGCCGAATATTTTTCGCTGATGGTGCTGGCGTTCATCACGGTTTCGGCGGTGCTCGGCTCGTCGTCGGTGCGTGGCCTCACGAGTCTGTTCGTCGGCTTCGTCATCGGCCTAGTCGGCGTCGACCTGCAGACCGGCCAGCCGCGCTTCACCTTCGGCATGAGCCAGTTGCTCGACGGCGTCGACGTGATCGTCGTCGCCGTCGGCCTCTTTGCGGTCGGCGAGACGCTCTACATGGCCTCGCGCCGCTATGCCGGCAAGGACGAGATCGTGCCGCTGAGGGGATCGCTCTACATGACCGCCGCCGAATGGGCACGCTCGTGGAAGGCTTGGCTGCGCGGCACCCTGCTCGGCTTCCCGATCGGCGCCCTGCCGGCCGGCGGCGCCGAGATCCCGACGTTCCTGTCCTATGCGATCGAGAAGAAGCTCTCCAAACACAAGGAGGAGTTCGGCACGGTCGGCGCCATCGAAGGCGTTGCCGGACCGGAAGCCGCCAACAACGCATCGGCTGCCGGCGTGCTGGTGCCGATGCTGACGCTCGGCCTGCCGACCTCGGCGACGGCCGCGATCATGCTGTCGGCCTTCCAGAGCTATGGCATCAATCCCGGGCCGATGCTGTTCATGACGCAGGCCAATCTGGTCTGGGGGCTGATCGCCAGCCTGTTCATCGCCAATGTCATCCTCGTCATCCTCAACCTGCCGCTGATCGGTCTGTGGGTGCGGCTGCTGAAAATCCCGGCGCCGCAGCTCTATGCCGGCATCCTGGTGTTCGCCACGGTCGGCACCTACGGCATTTCTCAGTCGCCGACCGACCTCGTCATCCTCTATCTGCTCGGCGGGGCCGGATTCCTGATGCGGCGCTTCGATTTCCCGACGGCGCCGGTCATCATCGGCATGATCCTCTGGCCGCTCGCCGAAGCGCAGTTCCGCCGGGCGATGACCATCTCGAATGGCGACTGGTCGGTGTTCTACAAGCATCCGCTGTCGCTGACACTGCTGACGCTGGCGTTCATCGGGCTGATTGGGCCGCATATCTGGGCCTACGTCGAGCGCAGGCGCAGGCGTGGGCCGGAGCATGTGCCGGGCGATGCCTGACCTGTTTGTGACATCATGACCGATCTGCTGTCCGGTGTCCGCGTCCTCGACCTGACCAATGTTCTGGCAGGTCCTTACTGCGCCTATCAGCTCGCGCTGCTCGGGGCGGACGTGATCAAGGTCGAGGCGCCGCAAGGCGGCGATCTGGCGCGCCAGCTCGGCGGCTCGCCGGAGCTCAACAGTGCCGGAATGGGCGCTTCGTTCCTGGCGCAGAACGCGGGCAAACGATCGGTGGTGCTTGATCTCAAAAAAGAGGCCGATCGCGAACGCTTCCTCGATCTGGTCGCCTCCGCCGACGCTCTGGTCGAGAATTTCCGCCCCGGCGTGATGGACCGGCTGGGGCTTGGCTACAAGAAGCTGAAAGAGGTCCGCCCCAGCCTGGTTTATTGCGCGATTTCGGGTTTTGGACAGACCGGGCCGATGCGCGACAATCCGGCCTACGACCAGATCATACAGGGACTGTCCGGCATCATGAGTATCACCGGCACGCCGGAGACCGCGCCGCTGCGTGTCGGCTATCCCGTTGCCGACACGTTGGGCGGACTGGTTGGTGCCTTTGCCATCACTGCTGCACTTGTGAAGCAGAAGACGACAGGCGAAGGCGCTTTTCTCGACGTGTCGATGCTCGAATGCACGCTTTCCGCACTGGGCTGGCCGGTCTCCAACTATCTGACGGCTGATGTTGAGCCGCAGCCGATGGGCAATGAGAACATGACGGCGGCACCTTCTGGAACGTTTCGCACCGGCGATGGCTTGCTCAACATCGCTGCCAACAAGCAGGAGCAATTCGTGGCGCTCTGCCGGCTGATCGGGCTGCCCGATCTGGCGTCGGACCCACGCTTTGCCGAGCGCGAGACGCGCAAGCGCAACCGCATCGCCTTGAAGGCGCTGATCGAGGATGCCCTGGCGAGCGGCTCGGCCGCGGGCTGGGAGGAGACGTTCAATCGTGCAGGCGTGCCGGCGGGCAGGGTGCTGACGATCCCGCAGGTGCTGGCCGAGCAGCAAGTGATCGGGCGCGACATGACCACCCGTTTCGATGGCATGCCGAACATCGACCGGCCGCTGACCGTCGTGCGCGGCGGGTTCTTGGTTGATGGCGCAGCACCCTTGCCGACCAAGCCGCCGCCGACGCTGGGCGAGCATATGGAGGAGGTGTTTGCCGGCTTGCCGCCCCGCGTCAAGAAAAGAGCGCAGGCATGAGCGACGCGAGACCATGAGCAACGTTGGGAAAAAAACCGGCCGCGAGCGCGGCGAGGAATGGTGGCAGACCGATATCATCGAAATGCGCCCCGGCGTGATCCGGCTGCGCGGCTATGAGATCCAGGACCTGATCGGCCGCGTCAGTTTTCCGGCGATGATCTGGCTGATGCTGCGTGGCGAACTGCCTGGTGAGGAGCAGGCGGCGCTGCTCGGCATCGCGCTCGGTGCTGCCGTCGATCACGGGCCGCAGGCGCCGTCGATCGCCATTGCCCGGATGGCTGCTACCTGCGGCGTCGGCATCAACAGCGCCATGGCCTCAGCCATTAATGTGCTCGGCGACGTGCATGGCGGAGCTGGCGAGCAGGCGCTTGCCTTCTACGGCGACATCGCCGCGGCACTGGACGGAGGCATGACGCTTGCCGATGCTGTCACGGCGCGGCTTGATCGCTTCTTTGCCGAAGAAAAATCCTATGTGCCGGGGCTTGGCCATCGCTTCCATCCGGTCGATCCGCGGGCGCCGCGCCTCATCGAGTTGACCCGAGATTTTGCCGCGCGCGGCATCATCAGCGGACGTTTCGCCGACATCGCCGAGGCTGTTGAGGCCGAGGTCGCGCGGCGCAAGGGCAAGAAAATCCCGCTCAACATCGACGGCGCCACCGCCGTCATCTATGGCGAGCTCGGCTTTCCGCCGCCGCTGACGCGCGGCCTTTTCGTGCTGTCGCGCTCGGTCGGCATTCTGGCGCATGCGTGGGAGCAGTCGCAGCAGAGCGACCGCAACAAGGGGCCGCTGCCGCGCGAATGGTTGTGGGCCTATGCCGGCACGCCGGTCCGGCCTTTCCCTCAGGGAGACGACGATTCCAAATGAGGCCCCGGTTCAAGCGGGCGCAGGTTGGGGAACCTTCAAGTTCTTCAGCAGCGTTGAAAGGTCGGGCTCGTCGATAAGCACTGCTGCGTCTTCCGGCGTCAGCCATGCTCGCTGCCGTCTGTTGGCTTCCTGCCAGTTGGGCAGATCCTCGGTCACCGCCAGCAGATAGACGGTGACGTCGACGCGAACGAAGCGGTTTGTCAGCCGCTTCCAGTAGGAATAGGTGCCGGCCGGCTGCTTCAGCGTCTTGCCGAGGACGCCGGCTTCCTCCTGCGCTTCGATGGTGGCTGCCTTGCGCCCACTCTTGCCCTTCATCGGCCAGCCCTTGGGCACGATAAAGCGCCTTGTCGATATCGAGGTGACCAGCATCACCTCAACGTCCCCGTGTTCGCTCAGCCGAAAAGGAATAGCCGCGACCTGACGGACCCGCTCCCCCTTCCTTGCCTTGCGTACGGCCTTCTTCTTGGTGGCTGCCATTCCCGACGATCCAATCAGGGCAGTGCCCAAGCACAAAGGCACGTTGCGAAATCAAAACCGCCTTCGATGCTACTTCAAGTAGAGCGGTGTTCAAGGCTATAAGTCGGCTAAATAAATGAAAAGTACCGGCTCATCAGCGGCAGGTGCTGATAAAGCGGCTGCCCGACCGTCGCAACTGGCACGTAGGCTGCATCTGCTGCACATCTGGCCGTTGCGGCGCGACCTCGCGATCCTGGGCACGGAACTGCTGTTGCTGCTGCTGATATTGCTGGCGCCGCAGCCTGTTCTCGAGCACCTGCAATTCGTTTTGCCGGACCAGCGCGTTGCGGTCGGCGGGGTTGAGGACCTGTGCCAAGGCGGCCGGACTTGCGCCCGGCAAGATCGCTGTTGCCAGCAATGCCGACGTGAAAATCGTTGAAAGACGAGACTGCGACATCCGTTCATTCCCGCGCGGAGGAGACACCCTCCTAATATAGGATGTCTGCGTGGCGATGCCATCGCCAAGGCCCCGATCGTAGTGGAATCGATGCGCCTGCCGCCAGGACATTATATTCGTAATCTCTAATATTTCGGCAGGCCGATTGAAGCATTGCCGTCATATGACGACTATGAAACGTCAGACGTTTTGGCCAGTGTCCTTCACGCAACACTTCGATTCCATCAAGCGCAAGTTCAACAATTCGAATTCCATTGGGCAGAAGTTAATGTATTCTAATCAAGCCAGCGCTTCACAACGAATTGGGAGCGCTGGCCTTAATGCGTTGAGTTCTATTACGAATATCCAGCATTTTTTACTGCCTGAGTAGATGTGGCGGCAGCGGCGGATCCAAGTAGGGATTGGGAACGTCGCACTCTAGGGGGTAGTGCATGGCTTTGTTCTCAAGGCTCTCCGTGTCGGATTCCGTGCGGCGGACCGTCATCGGCAATAAGGCCGTTTCGACGGAACGCCCTGTCGATATCAGATCGAGCAAGAAAGCTGGACCCGCGCCGGAAGCCGCGCGCGGCGAGAACCGGCGCATTTTGCCCGGCCGGGCCATTCTGCCAAATCGCCTGGCGCTGCTGCTCGGCGCCACGGCCTTGGCAGGGCTCCTTCCCGTTTCGACAGATGTCGTTCATGCGCAAGTCCTCATCAATCAAAATGGAGGCAATGGAGGCAACGGCAGCGGCTATGACGGCGACGGCGGCAATGGCGGCGCGGGCGGCAACGCAGTGCATGTCAACAACACCGACCAGAGCGTGCCTGCGCCGGCTCTGCCCCATGTTAGCGCCTATGATGTCACGGCGGATGGTGGCAATGGCGGCAATGGCGGATACGGCTTTCTGTTGCTCGTAGGCAATGGTGGCGAGGGCGGCAATGGCGGCAACGCCGGAAGCGCCAGTGCCACCAACACCGCCAGCCTGTTCACGGAGGGCAATTTTCATCACGGCATGGTTGCGACGGCCACCGGCGGTCAGGGCGGTGATGGCGGCGGCAGCGGCGGTCTCGTTTTCGCAGATGAAGGTGACGCTGGCCATGGCGGCGCCGGCGGCAACGCCAATGCAACGGCCACAGCCTCGAGCATCATCGAAACGACCGGTGAAAACTCGTTCGGGATCATCGTAGACGCCAGCGGTGGCAATGGCGGCACCGGTGGTAACGCCGTCTCCGCCGGTTATGCAAATGCCGGCGAAGGCGGCAATGGCGGCAGTGCCGGCACCGCGAACGGCAGCAACGCCGGGCAGATCACCACAGGCGGTCGATTTTCATATGGCATGATTGTCCGCTCCGCCGGTGGCCGCGGCGGCGACGGAAATCAATCGTCTTCGATTTTTGTCGGATCCGGCAGCAATGGCGGCTCACCCACCAGCGGCGGCAATGCTTCGGGTGAAAACTCCGGTGAGATAACGACCCATGGCGACTTCGCCTCCGGCCTGGTCGTGCAATCCGTCGGCGGCGCCGGCGGCAGTGGCGGCGGTGCTTTCGGTCTGTTCGGCGGCGGTGGAGCCGGTGCCGATGGCAACAACGGTGGAAACGCCACGGCGACCAATACCAACAGGATCACGACCAACGGCATTGGTGCGATCGGCATGTTGGTGGAATCGATCGGGGGTGGTGGCGGCGACGGCGGTGGCGCAGCCGGCATCGTGTCTGTTGGCGGCATTGGCGCTGGCGGCGGCACTGCGGGAACGGTGACCGCCAATGTCGGCGGTGAGATAATCACCGGCTCCGACGGTAGTGGCGACGGCGCGCATGGCGTGCTCGCCCAGTCTGTCGGCGGTGGCGGCGGCAATGGCGGCTTCGCGCTGTCGGCTGGCCCGATCGCGGCGGTTGCCATCGGCGGCGGCGGCGGCACCGGCGGCAATGGCGGCGTCGTCAACGTCAATCAGGCTGGCGCCGGCGCGACAGTCAGCACGCATGGCAGTTCGGCTATCGGTATCCTCGCTCAATCCATCGGCGGCGGCGGCGGCAATGGCGGCGGCAGCTTCGCCGCCGGCGGCATTGCTTCGGTTTCGATCGGCGGCAGCGGCAGCGCCGCGGGCGACGGCGACGAGGTCAACTACAACGTCGGCAATTCGCATGTCACGACAAGCGGCGCCGATTCGATCGGCATCCTGGTGCAATCGGTCGGCGGCGGCGGCGGCAATGGCGGATTTGCCCTGGGTGGCGCGGACGTCGTTGCGGTCGGCGTGGGTGGCAACGCAGGCGCGGGTGGCATCGGCAAGAAGTCGATATGACGACCGGCGGCACGGTCGAAACCAGCCAGGCACGTTCGGCCGGCATCATCGCGCAGTCGCTTGGCGGCGGCGGCGGCAATGGTGGCTTCGTGGTTGCAGGCAGTCTGGGGGTGAGCGTCGGCGTTGGCGGCAAGGGCAGCGGGGGCGGCGACGGCGGCCAGGTGTTCTTCCGCACCGCTGGCGGCGGCCAATCGATCATCACGCATGGCACCGATTCCGCCGGCCTGATCGTGCAATCGGTCGGCGGCGGCGGCGGCAATGGCGGTTTTGTCGGAACATTCGGCGCTATCGCCAATCTGGGCATCGGCGGCGGCGCCGGCGCGGCAGGCCGGGGCCTGGCGGTCGACGCGACCTATAACGGGTCCGTGGAAACGTGGGAGCAGCGCTCGGCCGGCATCATCGTGCAGTCGATCGGCGGCGGCGGCGGCAATGGCGGCGGCGTCATTGGTGTCGGCCTTGGCCTCACAGTCGGCATCGGCGGCAATGGCGCCGGCGGTGGCGATGCCAATGCTGCGGAATACAGATCCGCGACAACCACGATCACCACTCATCAGGCCGATTCGGCAGGCCTTGTCGTGCAGTCGATCGGCGGCGGCGGCGGCAATGGCGGCTTTTCCTTCAATCTGTCGGCGGGCGCTGCGGTCGGCGTAGGCGGCCAGGGCGGCGCGGCCGGCGAAGCCGGCACGGTCAGGGTCACTGTCGACAGCGGCTCCATCCATACGATCGAGGACCGTTCGACCGGCATTATCGCGCAATCGGTCGGCGGTGGCGGCGGCACTGGCGGCGGCAGTGTCGCCGGCAGCTTTGCCCTCAATGTCAGCATAGCCGGCAAGGGCGCCGGCGGCGGTGGCGGCAAGACGGTCGACGTGACCAATGGCGCCAGGATCGCCACCGAGGGCGTGCAGTCGCATGCGATCTTGGCGCAGTCGGTCGGCGGCGGCGGTGGATCGGGTGGCTTCTCGATCGCCATTGGTGGTCCGTCGCTGGCCATCGGCGGTGCCGGCGCTGCCGGCGGCTCGAGCCAGAAGGTCACAGTTCGCAACACGGGAGAACTTTCCACCGCAGACGACCTCTCGGTCGGCTTGCTGGCGCAGTCGATCGGCGGCGGCGGCGGCGACGGCGGTTTTGCCGGAGCAGGCGGCCTGTTCACCGCGGTTGGTGTCGGCGGCCATGGCGGCGGCGGCGGCAATGGCGGCGAGGTCGAGGTCGTCAACACCAATAGGATCACCACCACAGGCGACCTGTCACACGGCATACTCGCCCAGTCGGTCGGCGGTGGCGGCGGCAATGGCGGCAGCGCCGGTGCGGTGTCCGTCGGCGCCTTTGTCGGCGTCGGCGTGGCGGTCGGCGGCGACGGCGGCGTTGGCAGGGACGCGATGGCGGTCAACGTCACGCATACCGGCGACATCACGGTCAGCGGCGCGGAATCCAAGGCTATTCTGGCACAGGCGATCGGCGGCGGCGGCGGCAATGGCGGCAAAGCGTTCTCCGGCGCGTTCAGTGCCGGTCTCTATGCATCCGCCGCCGTAGCGGTCAGCGTCGGCGGCGGCGGTGGCAATGGCGGCTCGGGCGGCGCTGTCACGCTCAAGGCGGACGGTAACCTCATTTCACTTACCGATGCCACGGGTTCGGGCGGCATCGTGGCGCAATCGATCGGCGGCGGCGGTGGCAATGGTGGCCGCACGACCTCGATTGCGGGTGCCGTCAGCAACGGCGTGGCGGTCAATCTCGGCGTCGGCGTGGGCGGCGGCGGTGGCGGCGGTGGCGAGGGCAGGACGGTCCGGGTCGAGACCGGGCTTGCCGGCGGCGGCAGGATCGAAACCCAAGGCTTCCAGGCCGTCGGCATCATGGCTCAGTCGATCGGCGGCGGCGGCGGCAATGCCGGCGATACGTTCGGTGGCGCGGGCGGCTACGGCAACAATGTGACGGTCAGCGCCACCGTCAATATTGGCGGCGGCGGCGGCAATGGCGATTTCGCCGGTGACGTCCATGTGACCAATGCGATGTCGGTAAAGACCACCGGCGATTCCAGCAGCGCGATCGTTGCGCAGTCGATCGGTGGCGGCGGCGGCAATGGCGGCACCAGCACCGGTGGGTCGGCCAATGTCGGCGGCGGCAGCGGTGTCAATGTCGCGGCGAATTTCGCCATGGGCGGCGGCGGCGGCACCGGCAGCTACGGCAACACGGTCGACGTCATCAATTCGGGCACGCTGACCACGACCGGCGCCTTCTCGTCGGGCATCATCGCCCAGTCGATCGGCGGCGGTGGCGGCATCGGCGGCTCCAGCACCGCCAAGTCCTACAATATCGGCGGCAGCAGCCAGACCAGCGTCAACGTCAACATGGGCCTGGCCGGACATGGCGGCGGCGCCAGCGAAGCCAGGAAGGTGACCGTCAACAATTCCGGCCTCATCACCACGCAAGGCTTCGGCTCGTCCGGCATCATGGCGATGGCGGTCGGCGGCGGTGGTGGCGCAAGCGGCGCGGCTTCGGCATCCGACGAAACCGTCGGCGGCGGTGCCGGCGACGATGGCAAAACGACGGTTTCGATCGGCGTAGCGCTCTCTCTGCCGGGCGGCACGGCCGGCGACGGCGGCGAAGTGTCGGTCACCAACAGCAACTGGATCATCACCGACGGCGCCTTCTCCTATGGCATCAGCGCCAGCTCCATCGGTGGCGGCGGTGGTGTAGGCGGCTCGGCGTCGGCTGGTGCCGAAGCCGAATACGCGATCGGCGGCGCCATAGCCGGCTTCGGCGGCAGCGCCGGCGAAGGCAAGCTCGTCGAGGTCACCAATCAGTCCACCGGCCTGATCTGGACCAGGCAGGAAAATTCCATCGGCATTTTCGCGCAGTCGATCGGCGGTGGCGGCGGCGCCGGCGGCGCCGGCAAGAGCACGGGCAGCGACGGCGGCACCGTGGACGTCAAGTTCTCGATGGGCGGTCTTGGCGCCGGCGGCGGCGATAGTGGTGAGGTCCATGTCACCAACAGCGGTATCGTCCTGACGGACAAGGCCAATTCGCACG
Organism: Mesorhizobium mediterraneum; assembly: GCF_002284565.1. Lineage (GTDB taxonomy): Bacteria > Pseudomonadota > Alphaproteobacteria > Rhizobiales > Rhizobiaceae > Mesorhizobium > Mesorhizobium mediterraneum. The sequence continues at coordinate 160,223 of NZ_NPKI01000037.1, forward strand.
GCATCATGGCGCAGTCGATCGGCGGCAGTGGCGGTGTCGGCGGCGCGGCCGGTTCGACATCCGCCGACGCCTCTGTTTCCATTTCGGCGGCTCTTGGCGGCCTTGGCGGCAATGGCGGCATCGGCAAGTTCGTCCATGTCATCAACAATACGACCGGAACCATCATCACCCAGGGCGACAATTCCTATGGCGTCTTCGCGCAGTCGATCGGCGGTGGCGGCGGTGCGGCCGGCAGCGGCTCGACCGAAACCGGCGAGGCCGAGTCGGTGGCGGTCAATTTGTCGATCGGCGGCATCGGCGGCGCAGGCAGTCGCGGCGGCGACGTGACGGTCGACAATCATGGCCTGATCCAGACCACCGGCTATCTGTCGCACGGCATCTTCGCCCAGTCGGTCGGCGGCGGCGGCGGCGCATCAGGCGCCGCGGCCAGCGCCTCGACAGCCGACATGTCGATCGGCGGCGCGGTTTCGCTGCCGAGCGGCGACGGCGCTAATGGCGGCCATGTCATCGTCAACAATGACGGCGTCATCGAAACCACTAAGGACGGCGCGATCGGCATCTTCGCGCAGTCGATCGGGGGCGGCGGCGGCTATGGCGGCACAGTGTCGGCAGACACGGCCGGAGACAACTCGATTGCGCTGCAACTTGGCGGCTTCGGCGGCAATGGCGGCAATGGCGGCGAGGTGGACGTCACCATCTCTGGTGCGATTATCACCCATGGCGAACGCGCGCATGGTGTTGTCGCGCAATCGGTCGGCGGCGGTGGCGGCTATGGTGGCGACGCCAAGGGCAAGAGCTCGAATGCGCTCGCCATTGGCGGGCTCGGCGGCAATGGCGGCGATGGTGGCGACGTCACCGTCATCCGCACCGGCACGATCACGACGACGGGCAAGGATTCGATTGCCATCATCGCGCAATCGGTCGGCGGCGGCGGCGGCTTCGGTGGCGCCGGCTTTGGCCGTTTCGGCGCCGACGACGATGGCGGCGGCCCGAACGCCATCGGCTTCAACACCCCTGGCGGCACCAAGGGCACCGGCGGCAAGGTTACCATCATCCAGGACGGTGAGATCGAGACGGACGGCGACCGCGCCCATGGCATTATCGCGCAGGCTGTCGGCGGCGGCGGTGGCGCTGGTGGCATGGCCTCGCTGGCGATGGGCCAATCGGCTGCCGGCTCGCAAGGCGGCATCGGCGACGCAGCCGCGGCCGAAGCGACGGCGATGAGCCAGGTCTGGGTAAAGGGCGCGAGTTCGTATGCGCTGTTCGGGCAAAGCGCCACCGGCCAAGGCAATTCCGGCGCAGTCGACCTGATCGCGGAGGGCAATTTGTTCGCACAGGGTGCGGATTCGGTCGCAGCCTATGCCGAAAGCACGGCCAGCGGGTTGAAGGGCAATATCAGTCTGGACCTGAAAGGCCAGTATACAATAGGCGGCGGCAGCACTGGCGTGGCAGCCATGCTGGTCGGCGGTCAGAACAATACGCTGAACAACAACAGCCTGACTTATGCGATGGGGCTGACGGGATCCTTTTCTTTCCAGAATGAGGCAGACCTGGCCGAATACCTCCAGGAGCTTGTGGCCGGTGGACCCGTTGCCCCGAAGAAGGCGATCCTGGAATCGCTGCTGGACGATTTCAGCCCGTTGTCGATCACCGGCACCTCGGGCAACGATCTGGTCAACAATCAAAGGACAGCCAGCACGCTTGGCCGCGTTATCGGCAATATCGATCTCGGCGGCGGCATAAACGGTTTCCACAACTTCGCCAATTCCTCGATGGTCGGCCTCAAGACCATCGACCTCGGCGGCGGCACCTTCCTCAACGACGGCCTGATGACCAACAAGGGTATCGCGGTCGTGGAGACAGTTGATGTGACCGGCGGCTTCACCCAAATGGCCACCGGCGATTTCGTCACCGACGTCGATCTCAACGATCAGATCACCGACGCCCTTGCCTTGACCGGCGCCGGCGACTTCAACGGCGAGGCGCCGCTCAACTTCCTGTCGATCGACAAGCTGTTTACCGAATATCTGCTGGCGAAAGGCTCCTCGATGGTCGATTCCGGCATCACGCCGACGACCTTGCATCCGGCGGTCGGCTTCAATTTCCTGACCAGGGTGGACGACGGCACCGATCTCGTTCTCTACGCCGACAATCCGACCTTCCTGGAACTGGCGCAGGATCCCAACTCCGGCACCAACGACCCGGGCGTGTTCGAGATGGCGCAGTATCTCGACGATGTCGAGGCGTCGTCGAGCCCGGACAATCCGATGGCGCGGCTGATCAATATGCTGCGGTTCCTGCCGGATGAGGCGTCACTCGGCGCAGCGCTGACGCGACTGACGCCGCATTACGCGGTGCATGCGTTCGAGATGGTCAACCGCTCGGCCGACATCATGCTGGAAACGGCGCGCGAATGCACCGGCGTTCCCGCATACAGCAATCCCGACGGGCGCTGCGTCTGGGGCGTGATCAGCCCGCAGGCCGACTACAGCCGGGACGCCGGGGCGGGAACGACCAGCCGCGACGATGTGTTGAAGACGATGTCGTTCGGCGCCATTGGCGAGGTCAACCAGAACTGGTCGCTGGGCGGCACGATCGGGCGGACAGAGTTCGATTCCGAGATCCATTTCAACCAGGATCTGCTGTCGACCACCCAGGGTGAATCCTGGCAGGCCTACGCGTTGGCGAAATACGAGAACAAGAACTATTTCGTCGACTTCGCCGTTGGCGGCGGCACCGGCATGTTCGACGGCCAACGCGACACGCATGTCGACCAGGTCGGCTATATTCCCGGCGAAACGCTCGAAGGCGTCTATCTGCCGGAACTGCTGCTCGAGGGCATCGGCAACAGCGTCACCTATACGCAAAGGACCGCCCAGTTCGGCGGCTCGGCACGGTTCGGCGTGACCCAGCAGATGGGCGCGTTCTACCTGCAGCCGACCTTGCAATTCGATGCACGCTGGCTTCGCGTCTCCGGCAAGGAAGAGGGTTCGGTTGCCGCCTTCAATTTCGACGACAGTTCCAACACCTATTATTCCGCGACGCCAGGCCTCGAGCTCGGCACCGACATCGCGCTTAGCGACATCGCCAGCCTTCGCGTCTACGGAAAGGCAGGCGTGGAGTTCTCGAACAAGAAGTGGGAGATCGACGGCCAATTCGCGGCCGCGGAAGATCTACCCGGCAATCCGGCGCTGCACTTGACACAGGAGGTCGATTCGCCGCTCTATCGCGTCGGTGCCGGCCTCGAACTCAATGGCGTGAACGGCGTCGGCATGGCCGTCAGGTACAATGGCGCCTTCGGGGAAACAGTAAAACAGAACGCGGTCAGCGCGTCCCTCAAGGTCAGCTTCTAGCTGGCTTGAGGTGGAGGGCAAGAGGGGGTCTTCATGAGAAAGCGGGCGTATTTCGCGGCTGTGCTGGGCATCGCCTTCATCGCCGGCCTGCCGGCGGCAATGGCATTGGCCCAGACCAAGACCGACAAAGCCGTGCCGGCCGACGTGGCCAAGCCGCCGCAACTGCCCGGTGGCGCGTCGGCCCTGTCCGAGACGCATGGCGACTGGACGGTCAATTGCCAGATCATTGGCAAAACCAAGGCATGCAGCCTGTCGCATCAGCAGTTCAACAAGCAGAACGGCCAGCGCCTTCTGGCGATAGAATTGGCGACCAAGGCCGCAGAGCAAGCCGACGGCACCTTGGCGCTGCCGTTCGGGCTGGCCCTGGCCAAGGGCATCAATCTCGAAGTTGACGACAAGAAGCTGGAGGGCATCCTGCAGTTCAGCACCTGTCAGGCCGTCGGTTGCCTGGTTCCCGTGACATTCGACGCGAAAATCACGCCGCTGCTCAAGGCCGCCACCATTTTGAAGATCAACGCGGTCGCGGTCGATACGGGCCAGCCGATCAGCTTTCCCATCTCGTTGGCCGGCTTCAGCGGCGCGCTTGCCCGAACCGCGGAACTCTCGGCAGACTGAGCGTTGTCCACCCGGATTGTATTCAGTCAACTTCTCGCAAGCGGTATCCGACGCCGGTTTCGGTGGTGATGTAGCGCGGCTGGTCGGGCGTTTTCTCGATCTTCTGCCGGAGCTGCCGCACATAAACCCTGAGATACTGCACGTCGGTCGAATCGCCCCAGACCTGGTTCAGCAGAAACCGGTGGGTAAGAACCCTGCCGGCGTGCTGGACGAGGATGCGGAGGATGTCATATTCCTTCGGCGAGAGCTTTATCTCCCTGCCCTCGACGGTGACGATCCGTTTCACCAGATCGACCGTGAGATCGCCAGTGTGGAAAACAGGCTTCTCGCCCTGCTGCTGTAATTTGTGGCGAAGCGCCACGCGAATGCGCGCGACAAGCTCGTTCATGCCGAACGGCTTGGTGACATAGTCGTCGGCGCCCAGTTCAAGTGCCGAGACGATGCCGGCCTCATCGGTGCGGCTGGAGAGGATGACCACGGGGACGTCAAGGCCATCATCTCGCCATTTGCTCAGCAATTCGTGGCCGCCCATGCCGGGCAGGCCGAGATCGAGCAGGATCAAGTCCGGTTTTTCCGTCTCCATGAGCTCGATCGCCGCCTTGGCGTTCGGCGCCTCGCTGATCGCATAGCCCTGGCTGCCAAGGCCGACGCGAAGCAGCTTGCGGATCGGCGGTTCGTCATCGACGACCAATATCCTGACGTCCAGATTCGTCATGCCAAATCATCCAGATCGGGGCCGCCCACATTTTGGTCATCGCCGTTGGGGTCGTCCACGGCGGGCAATTCCGTCGGCACCGGCATTCTGATGGTGAAAACCGCACCCGAGCGGTCGGTCCTGCTGGCCGCCGAAATTGTCCCGCCCATCGCTTCGATGAAGCCGCGGCAGATCGACAGCCCGAGCCCGGTGCCGGCACGGACCTGATCGCCCTTGCGCACCCGGTAGAATGTGTCGAAAACGCGTTGCAGATCGGCCGGCGGAATGCCCGGCCCCTCGTCCATGATCTGCAGGATGACGAAGCCATTGTCGAGCCAGCCCTGCAAGCGGATCGTCGAACCAGGCGGCGCATATTTTGCGGCATTGTCGAGGAGGTTGAACAGCACCTGCTCGAACAGGACGGGGTCAAGCCTCAGCATCGGCAGGTCAGCGGGAATGTCTATGTCGGTCTTGTGTTCGCCGATGATTTTCCTGGCTCGGTACAGCGCGGAGCCGACAATATCGCCGACATAGTGGAACGCGTAGTTCGGCTCCATCGCTCCGGATTCGATCTTGGTCATGTCGAGCAGATTGGCGATGAAGCGGTTTAGCCTTTCCGATTCGTCGAGCACGGTCGAAAGCAGGTCCGCACGGTCCTGTTCGGGAAGTGCCGGCGCGAATTCCCTTAGCGTGCCGGCCGCGCCCATGATGGCGGCAAGCGGTGTTTTCAAATCATGGGAAATGGAGGTGAGCAGCGCAGAGCGCAGCCTGTCCGCCTCGGCGGCGAGCTTGGCCCGGTCGACGTCGGCGACAAGCTGGATGCGCTCGATGGCGACCGCCGCCTGGTCGGCGAGCGCATCGAGCAGGCGCTGCTGCTCGGGCGTCAGCAGCGGGCCTTGCTTGTCGTTGTCGAGGCCGACGACACCGACGGCGGTGCGCCCCGTCCGCAGCGGGAGATAGAGGCGTTTTGCCCCTGGCAGCGTGTCGGCGCCGCGTCCCGCGGCGCGGTTGTGTTCCCAGGCCCAACGGGCGGCCGCGATGTCGGCCTCGGCCAGCGTGTCGTCGGGCGGATAGCCGGCCTTGACGGTGATCGAGCCGTTTTCGGGCAGAAGCAGCACGACCCGCAGCTTCAGCATGGAGGCGATCTGGAAGGCAGTCGCCCAAAGCACGTCATCGAGCGTGGCAGTTCCCGCTAACTTCTTTGAGAACAGATAAAGGTCCTCGGTGGTGCGAGCGCGAGACTGTGCCGCCACGGCCTGGCGCTGCACTCGTGCCGTCAAATTGCTGGCGATGATCGCGACGCAGAAGAGGAAGCCGAGCGCGACGACACTTTCCGTGTCGCTGATGTTGAAGGTGTAAAGCGGGTCGAGAAAGAAGAAATTGAAGGCCAAGGTGCTGAGAACAGAAGCGAATATCGCAGGCCACAGACCCGCGGTGACCGCAGATACCAGCACCGCCATGAGGAAGACTAGGGCGATGTTTCGCACGTCGAGCACACGCGACAAGAGCAGCCCGAAAAGTAGCCCCGCGACGACGTAGCCGGTAACGATCAAATAGGGCTTGATGTCGAAACGCGCCGGGTGGGCCGGGGTGATACCGCGCGACGGCTGCGCTTGTGCCTGGACGTCGCCGGAGACGACATGGACACTGATCTTTCCCGCGTCGCGTATCAAATCATAGGTGACGGCGCCGTCAAACAATTGCCGCCAGCGCGGCTTGCGCGGCTTGCCAGTGATGATGTGGGTGACGTTGTTCGCGGCCGCGTAGCGCAGAATGTCGGCGGCGACGTCCTGGCCGGGTATGGTGACGGCAGCGCCGCCCAATTGTTCGGCAAGGCGAAGCGTCGATGCTAGCCTGTCGCGATCCTGCTCGGACAGGCCCGTCGAACGCGGCGTCTCGACGTAGAGCGCGAGCCATGGTGCGCGCAGCCGCTCGGCCTGGCGGCGAGCATAGCGCACAAGGGACGCGCTGCGCGGATCCTCGTCGACCCAGACCAGGACACGTTCGCTGGCCGCCCAGGGCCCCGGTATCGCGTGGGCCTGCATGTGGATCAGCAACTGCTCGTCGACGCGCTGGGCGGTGCGGCGGAGCGCCAGTTCCCGAAGCGCCGTCAGATTGCCCGGCGAGAAATAGTTCTCGATGGCGCGCTGGGCGGTGCTGGGGATATAGACCTTGCCTTCCTCGAGCCGCTTGATCAGGTCGTCGGGAGTGAGATCGATGATCTCGATGTCGTCAGCCTGGTCTATGATAGAGTCTGGGACCGTCTCGCGTACCCTGACGCGGGTGATCTGCGCCACGACATCGTTCAGGCTTTCGACATGCTGGATGTTGAGCGTCGTATAGACGTCGATGCCGTGCGTCAGGATTTCCTGAACGTCGAGATAGCGCTTGGGATGGCGGCTGCCCTGCGCGTTGGTATGGGCAAGCTCATCGACGAGGACCAGCGCTGGACGCCGGGCAAGGATGGCATCGAGGTCCATCTCCTCGAGGATGCGCCCCTTGTAGTCGACCTGACGACGGGGAATCAGCTCATAGCCGTCGACCAGCGCCTGGGTTTCTTTGCGGCCGTGCGTTTCGACGACGCCGATCACCACGTCGACCCCGTCGGCCAATCTTGCACGGCCCGACATCAGCATTTCATAGGTCTTGCCGACACCGGGCGCTGCGCCCAGGAATATTCGCAGGCGACCGCGCGCCTCCCGCTCCGCATGATCAAGCAGCGCGTCGGGTGAGGGTCTGGTTTCGTTGCGGCTGTCGTCCGGCATCAGAATCGATCATGAATGGCGCCGGGGATGGTGTCGATCCCCGGCCCACCATTCATTGCTTGGTGGCCTCGTCCAGTGCCAGATTGAGCGTCAGCACATTGACCACCGGCTCTCCCATGAAACCGAGCTCGCGGTTCTCGACATGGCTGTCGACGAGGGATTTGATCCCGGCTTCATCCATCCCCCTGGCCTTGGCTACCCTGGCGACCTGGAAATAGGCGGCTTCTGGGCTGATATGCGGATCGAGGCCGCTGCCTGAAGTCGTGATCAGATCCATCGGTACCGGCTGGTCCGGATTTTCTGCCTTCAGCCTGTCGGCGTCGCCCTTGATGCGGTCGATCAGCTTGGGATTGGTCGGACCGAGATTCGAACCGCTCGAAGCGCTGGCATTGTAGCCGTCGCCGGCGGCCGATAGGCGACCGTGGAAATAGCGGTCGCTGGCAAAAGCCTGGCCGATCAGTTCGGAACCGATGACCTTGCCGTCTTTCTCTATCAGACTGCCATTGGCCTGGCGCGGGAACACAGCTTGAGCAATGCCGGTCATGCCGATCGGATAGACCAGGCCGGTTAGCACGGTGAAGAAGACAATCATGACGATCGCGGGTCTGATTTGCTTGAGCATGGACGTAATTCCTTATGCGAGGCCAAGCGCGGTGATGGCCATGTCGATCGCCTTGATGCCGACGAACGGGACGATGATGCCGCCGAGGCCGTAGACAAGAAGGTTGCGGCTGAGCAGCGCGCCGGCGCCGATCGCGCGATATTTGACGCCTCTCAGCGATAGCGGGATCAGCGCGATGATGATCAGCGCGTTGAAGATGATGGCCGAGAGAATGGCGCTCTGCGGCGTTGCCAGATGCATGATGTTGAGCGCCTGTAGCGGGCCTGATGTCTGCCCCGGCGCGACGTAGAAGACGGCGAATATGGCCGGGATGATGGCAAAATACTTGGCCACATCATTGGCGATGGAGAAGGTGGTCAGCGATCCGCGCGTCATTAGCAGCGCCTTGCCGATTTCCACGATCTCGATCAGCTTGGTCGGATCGCTGTCGAGATCGACCATGTTGCCGGCTTCGCGTGCGGCGACCGTGCCGGTGTTCATGGCGACGCCGACATCGGCCTGCGCAAGGGCGGGCGCATCATTGGTGCCGTCGCCGCACATGGCGACCAACTTGCCCTTAGCCTGTTCGTCGCGGATCAGCTTCAGCTTGTCCTCGGGCGTCGCCTGGGCAAGGAAGTCGTCGACGCCGGCTTCCGCCGCGATCGCCGCCGCCGTCATCGGATTGTCGCCGGTGATCATCACCGTGCGGATGCCCATCTTGCGCAGCTCGGCGAACCGTTCCCTGATGCCGCCCTTGACGATGTCCTTGAGATGGACGACGCCGAGCAGGCGGCCGTCGCGCTCGACCGCCAGCGGCGTGCCGCCGGATTTGGCGATGTCGTCGGCGATTGCCTGCAGGTCGCGGACGGTGTCGCTGCTGGGGCGCGTGGCATGGGTGGCGACGGTCGACTGATTGACATGGGCGAGCACGGAATCGACCGCGCCCTTGCGAACCGATGAACCATCGATGTCGACGCCGCTCATGCGGGTTTGTGCGGTGAAGGGCACGAAAGTGGCATGCAGTGTTGCCATGTCGCGGGCGCGGATGGCGTATTTCTCCTTGGCCAGCACGACGATGGAGCGGCCTTCCGGCGTCTCGTCAGCGAGCGAAGCGAGCTGCGCCGCGTCGGCCAATTCCTGCTCGGTGACGCCTTTGACCGGACGAAATTCCGTCGCCTGGCGATTGCCGAGTGTGATCGTGCCGGTCTTGTCGAGCAGCAGTGTGTCGATATCGCCCGCCGCCTCGACGGCGCGGCCCGACATGGCCAATACATTGAACCGCACCAGGCGATCCATTCCGGCGATGCCGATCGCCGAAAGCAGCGCGCCGATCGTCGTCGGGATCAAGGTCACGAACAGGGCGACGAGCACGGTCACCGAGATGTAGCCGCCCGAATAGGAGGCGAAACTCGGGATCGTCGCCGCCGCCAGCACGAAGATCAGCGTCATGCCGACGAGCAGGATGTTGAGCGCGATCTCGTTGGGCGTCTTCTGGCGCTCGGCGCCTTCGACGAGCGAGATCATGCGATCAAGGAACGTATGGCCGGAGGCCGCGGTGATGCGCACGCGGATCCAGTCGGACAACACCTGAGTGCCGCCGGTCACCGCGGAACGGTCGCCGCCGGATTCTCGAATGACCGGGGCGGATTCGCCGGTGATCGCCGCCTCGTTGACCGAAGCGACGCCTTCGATCACCTCGCCGTCCGACGGAATGATGTCTCCGGCCTCGACGAACACCGCGTCGCCGACCTTCAGGCTGGTGCCGGGCACCAGCTTGAATTTGGTGCGGTCGTCGCCGGTCAACAGCTTGGCCTGAGTCTCGGTGCGCGCCTTGCGCAGCGAATCGGCCTGCGCCTTGCCTCGGCCTTCGGCGACCGCTTCGGCGAAGTTGGCGAAAAGCACGGTGAACCACAGCCAGATGATGATCTGCAGGGAGAAGCCGAGATCGCCGCCGCCGGTGACGAGATCCTTGACGAACAGGACTGACGTGAGCGCCGAGACGACAGCGACGACGAACATCACCGGGTTCCGCATCAAGGTGCGCGGGTTCAGCTTCCTGAAGGCGCCGCCGATGGCGGGCAACAGGATACGAGCATCCATGATAACAGCGGATTTGGACTGGCTCATTTGGTGGCTCCAGTGTCGAAGTTGTTGGATGGCACCGACCGATCGGATGCCGAAAGCAGATGCGGAAGCCCGTAAGCCAGCAACCAGATCACGATCATGACTGCCGCGATGCCAAGGAAGGTGGACATGGTCGGGAAAGGAGGAGGGGTTGCCTCCCCCTTCCGATCGGCGCGATGCCGGATCTTGCGACGAATAGTTTCGAACCAGGACATGACATTGATCCAAGGTGGGGATCCAGGTGGGGCGGTTTCAGAATGTCTGCCCGTGGATGCCAGCCAGGTGCTCGACGATCGGTCCGACCGCCAGCGCCGGGAAAAACGTGAGGCCGCCGACGATCAGGATGACGCCGACCAGCAGCCCGACGAATAGCGGCCCGTCGGTCGGGAAGGTGCCGGCTGAGGCAGGGGCCGTCTTCTTGGCGACCAGCGAACCGGCGATTGCCAGAGCCGGGATGATGACCAGGAAGCGGCCCATCAGCATGCCGATGCCGAGCGTGATGTTGTACCAAGGGGTGTTGCCGGTCAGGCCGCCAAAGGCCGAGCCGTTGTTGGCGGCAGCCGAGGTGTAGGCATAGAGGACCTCGGAGAAACCGTGCGGGCCGGCATTGGCGATGGAAGCGACGCCTGTCGGCAGCACCACCGCAATGGCGGTGAAGATCAGCATCGCCAGCGGCAGGCAGAGAATGGCCAGCATTGCCATCTTGATCTCCTTGGCCTCGATTTTCTTGCCGAGATATTCGGGCGTGCGTCCGACCATCAGCCCGGCAACGAAGACAGCGATCACGATGTACATCAGGATGCCGTAGAGACCGGCGCCGACGCCGCCGACAATGACCTCGCCGAGTTGCATGTTGATGATCGGGATCATGCCGCCAAGCGCGGTGAAGCTGTCATGCATGGCGTTAACGGCGCCGCAGGACGCGGCCGTGGTGATGACCGCAAACAGCGCCGATAAAGCGATGCCGAAACGTGTTTCCTTGCCTTCCATGTTGCCGCCGTCGATACCGAGCGCATGCACCAGCGGATTGCCTGCGGCTTCCGCCCAGTAGCAGACGGCGACGCCAGCGATGAACAGGACGCCCATCGCGGTCAAGATCGCCCAGCCCTGGCGCTGGTTGCCGACCATGCGGCCGAAGACGTTGGTCAGCGCCGCGCCGATGGCGAAGATCGTCACCATCTGGATCAGGTTCGAGATCGCATCGGGATTTTCGAAGGGATGCGCGGCATTGGCGTTGAAGAAGCCGCCGCCATTGGTGCCGAGCATCTTGATGGCGATCTGTGAGGCGACAGGCCCGACTGCGATCGTTTGCTGCGCGCCTTCCAGCGTCGTTGCGTTGACATAGGCGCCGAGCGTCTGCGGCATGCCGAGATAGACATAGATCAGCGTCAGCACGATGCAGAGCGGCAACAGCAGGTAAAGGGTGGACCGGGTCATATCGACCCAGAAATTGCCGATCGATTTGCCGGAAGCCTTGGCGAAGCCGCGGATCAGCGCGATCGCGATGGCGATACCGGTCGCCGCTGACAGGAAATTCTGCACGGTGAGGCCGGCCATCTGCACGAGATAGGACATCGTGCTTTCGCCGCCGTAGTTCTGCCAGTTGGTATTGGTCATGAAGCTGGCGGCGGTGTTGAAGGCGAGCCCGGGTTCGACGGCGGTCATGCCAGCCGGGTTATAGGGCAGGCTGCCCTGCAGCCGTTGCAGGAAGTAAAGCACCAGGAAGCCGGCCAGGTTGAAGAACAGCAGGGCCGCCGCATAGGAGGTCCAGTGCTGCTCCTCGCGCTCGCTGGTTCCCGAGATGCGATAAAGGCTCCGTTCGAGCGGCCCCAAAATCGGCGACAGGAATGTGCGTTCGCCGCTGAAAACGCTATACATGTAGCCGCCGAGCGGCTTCACGAGCAAAATGACGATCCCGCAATAAACGAGGATCTGTATCCATCCGTTGAGAGTCATTGAAATAGCTTTCCGTGCCTGGCCAGTTGCTGTCAGAAGCGTTCTGGCCGAACGAGGGCGTAGGTGAGATAGGCGAGCAGGAACAAAGTCACGCCGCCACCGAGGATGTAGTCGAGAAGCATGTTGCGATCCTCCCGCTTAAAGACTGTCGCAGGCTTTGATGTAGGCAAAAGAAAGGGCGAAGAACAAAACCCCTATCCCGAGAACGACGATGTCCATCGTGCATGTTCCTTATTTTCGTTTGTTTTCGCGTCTCCTGCAGGCGGCAGGCCGAAATCATGCGGAAACGTCCCGCCACAACGGCAGAATGACCGAGATGTGTATTTCCGGTAGAATATGGCTCGAAACACCATAAAGGTTCGAGACGTGGCGAGCGGGAAAGAAATAAAAATCCTATAGGGATTTTGCTGTCGCGATCTCAACAGAGGCACGGCGTTTGAAAACAAGATGGCCCGGACAGGCCGTGCGCCGGCGCGAGACGCTGCTGAAAATCAATGATCGCGCATGTAGATCACAGCATAGTCGTCCGTATATGCCCGCTTCCAGCCCAGCTCGTCGAAGAACGGAATGCGGCTGTCGTCCGCCGTCAGCAAGGCCCAGTCTATCGCATACTTATCGAGCTGGGCTTGGAGGACAGGCTTTCCGCCGCTGCGCCCCATTTGCTCATCTGCTTTCGCGAAGCCATTCAGAAAGAGCTGGTCTGTGCGGCCATCGATGAACGTCTTGATGCCATGGAAAATCAACGTGCCGCCGAAATCGTAGGAGTTCAGCAGATTGGCTGATAAATTGCGGGTCTGGGCGAATGCGAGCGCATTCTTGGCCGAGGTCTTCTGGCTCGGCGCGACCGGATAGGTGGCAATGAAGGCCGCCGATGCCAAAACCAGCAAGACGGCAATTCCACCCCAGACTTGGCGGAACCGCCGCACGAAAAATTGTTCAAGCCCGTCGCGCTTTTCCTCCGCCCATTTCCGGGCCGAAAGTGCTGGATATTGCTGCGCAACCTCCACGGCGAGGACGATCGGGACAAGCAGAAAGAACAGGTAAATGAAACGTATGTGGGTGAGATAGATATGCAAGGTGAAGACAAGGAACAACGCCTTGGCCCAGCCGATCTGCAGTCTCGAAACCAGCAGCCCGAAAAAGACCGTTAGCAGGGCCATCTCCTGGAAACCATGCTCAGAAGCGTTGAACGGCCGCCACTCCATGATGTAGGGAACCGCTTCATTGCCATGGGCCACCGTGAATGTGGCGAGTATGGCCTTGACGCCATAGGGATTGAGCAGGCTGACCAGCGGACATAGCAGCCCGAAGGCGACCCATTTGGCAAGGAGCGCGGGGTTGGACAGGCGTATGCGCATGAGGAGATCGAGGCCGGCAAAAGCCGCGATGACGAAGCCGAAGGTGAACGTCGCGTGGAGGTTGGCCCACAGGCAAAGCAGCGGCAGCAGCCATAGAGGCGGGGCCTGCTCGTTGCGCGCGGCGTCGAAAAGATACGCGGTCCAGACGACGATGATGGGCAAGGTGAAGATGTGCGGCCGCGCGATATAGACGGGGTCGATCAGGAGCGCCAGAACGATCGTTAGTCCCGCCGCCAGTGTCGGCTTCAGCCAGACGCTGAGATGCCACGACATCAAGAAGACCGTCAGGACGACCATGGCGATCGTCAGCAGCGCCACACCGCTCCAGTCAGCTGCGTCATAGGCAAGCGCTAGAAGAACCTGCCCGAGCCATTCCTTGGCGATCCATGGATGGCCGGCAAAGGTGTAGGAATAGGTATCGATCGTCGGGAATGCGCGGCTTGCCAGGATATCCTGCCCGACCTTGATATGCCACCAACTGTCGGGGTCCTGGAGCAACGAAGCGGCGAGGGCAAGGAGCGCAGCCGCCATGACACCCGCGGCGACCAGGCAAAACACCAGCCTTGCGCGCCGGGCGTCGTCTATCAACGGCGGTGCTTCACGGGAAGCCTGTATCTGGAGCATAGAATATCCCTGAGCTGCTTGCTGCCGAGCATCTTTATTGATGGTCAGACGGCAGGTTTGATCGCATGCACGAAATACTGGGCTCCAAGGGGAACCGTGGCGAGGAAGCGCTCGAACGGCCGCAATCTTGCGAATAGGCGCGGGAAAAAAATCCGGTAGACGATATCGGCCCTGGAGAAGCCCGCCGCGGCCACTCGCGCACGCATGTCGCGGCCGTTGATCAGAACCGCGTTCTCGTCGAAAGCACAGCTTCGCACTGCGTGCGTCGTCAGCGGATTCAAGGGATTGTGCTCGAACAGAAAGAAGCTGCCGCCACTGGCCAGCACTCTCTCGATCTCCTTGATCAGGCCGACATGGAGGTTTTCAGGGATGTGATGGAACACGCAGGCGGCGAAGGCGAGATCGAAACTCGCGTCCTCATATGGGATCGTTTCGCCGTCGAAGTGCCTGAAATGAGCCTGGCCGGGAAAGCGCTTGTGGGCGATGTCGAGCGACTGCGAGGACGGGTCGAGCAAGGTGATTTCGCTGTCGGGAAAGGCGGCGCGCATGGGTCCCAGCGAGTTTCCGACGCCCGCGCCGAAGTCGAGTATCCGCCGCGGCTTCACGCCCGAGCGGGCGAGCCTTGCCGCGACGTCATCGATTTTGTACTGCGCAAAGAAATCCGGCGTCTCGCCGCTCAGCCGGATGCTTGCGGCATGCTGCTGCTGATATTCCTGCGCGAATTGGTCAAATTCTGCCTGAAGCACGCGCGGCTCCCTTCGTCAGCTCCCCGGCCATCTCCTGCAGGCGATGGACGGGCAGCTTCTCGGAGGCGGGATCGTGGGCGGCAATCTCGTTTACCAGGTAGAGGGGCCGTCGCTTGGTCTCCATATACATGCGCCCGAGATACTCGCCGAAAATCCCGAGGACCAGAAGCTGAACGCTGCCGAGAATCAGGACGATCGCAGCCAGGCTGGTCCACCCCGGCAACACGCTGCCGACGAACCACGAGAACAGTGTGTAGCCGAGAGCGGCAAGCCCGAGAAAACCGAAGATCATGCCGAGATGCGAGGCAAACCGCAGGGGTACGGTGGAGAAACTCGTCATCGCATCAATCGCCAGCAACACCATCTTCCTCAGGGGATAGTGCGTGGCGCCGGCGAAGCGCTGGTGCCGTTCATAGGGAAAGGCCACCTGTTTCAAGCCGATCCAGCTCACCATGCCGCGAATGAAGCGGTAGCGCTCGGGCATCGCATTGAGATGATCGAGCGCACGGCGGCTCATCAGGCGAAAGTCCCCGGAATCGAGCGCCATGTCGACATCGACCATCTTGCGCAGCAGGCGGTAGAACACGGCCGCGGTCGTGCGCTTGAACCAGCCTTCGCCTTGCCGCTTCAGCCGCTGGCCATAGACGACGTCGAATCCCTCATCCATCTTTGCCATCATGGCTTCGAGCAATTCCGGCGGGTCCTGAAGGTCGGCGTCGAGAATGAGAATGCGCTGGCCGCGACAAAACTCCAGGCCGGCGCTGAGCGCAATCTGGTGGCCGTAGTTGCGGGCAAGATCCAATCCGACGACGTGGCTGTCCTGTCTGGCGAGATCGAAAATGGCCTCTCGGGTACCGTCGGTTGCTCCATCGACGACCAAGATGATCTCGTAAGAATGCCCCGCTTGTTCACGGCAAGCGGCTGTCACGCGCCGGTAAAGCTCGGCGATTCCGTCGATTTCGTTGTAGCACGGCACGACAACAGACAGCGCGATAGCGCGTCGCGTGGCGATTCTCTCTGTTTGCGCCAAAAGCCCAGCTCCCGTTACTAGAACGGGAATAGGCCGAATTTGTTAGAAAACCGATAAACCGCTCAGGCCGGCCCGCGACGTCAGACAAACGACGCGTGACGGACACATGCGACGGGGATACGGAGAGGGCGGACGCTCCGCCAAATCGGCCGTTCAGCCTTCGGCCTTGAAGTTCTTGGCTTCCTTCTCGACCTTGGCGCTGTCCTTGCCGTGCTTGCGCATCAGATCCTTCGCTTGGTTGGGAGAAACGTCGGTGGTCTCGGCCAGGCGCAGGGCCTCCTTGTCGTCCGGCTCGCGTTTCTTCCGGTCGGCCATTGCGGTCTTCTTGTCAGCCATCACAACGCCTTTATGCTCTCGGCGATTTCGTTCAGCACCTTGCGGTCGGTGCCGTGGCGCTTGATCAGCGTGCGTGCCTGGTCGGGAGTGATGCCGGCTTCCTCGGCGAGATGCCTCACCTCATAGTCTTCGTCGCCGGCTACTTGTGAGCGATCGCGGTTGTCGGTCTTGGTCTTGTCGTCGGCCATGGCAGTTCTCCTCGTTTCGACCTAGGGCATAACGACGGAGATTTCGTGAGGTTCCTTAGTGCCGGCCTTCGCGCACGAACACATCGGCTTCCTTGGCGGCGGCCGCGAATGCCCGCCGCGCACTGCCAACCGCCCGCCGCTGCTCCATCGCATCCATCATGGCTTTCAAGGCCGCGCGATATTTCGGCCCGCGCTTTTCGTCTGGCCACTTGTCGACCAGAAGCGAGGCTGCCTGGACCGTCCTCGTCACAGCGAGGGGGCGGCCGATCCGTTCGCTCTCGATCGTCACGGGAATGTCGAATTGTTCGTCACGCATCACCGCCACTCCTTGACTCCGAAGACAGCAACGGCGCAGCGGGGTTATACGTTCCGATGACGAATGGCGTGATCCATCCCGATCACAATTCATGGTTACTGAGTGGCTTACGTCGCCGGTAGTTCAGACAGTGCACAAGCTAGGGGCGGCATGCACTAGCGGGACCGATGGTCGAACACGACCCCCATGGTCCTACCAATTGCGGTCATGACGACAAGCTCGACCAGATGGTCGTCGCTGTCCTCACAAGCTGGGTCTGCTCGGCGGATGGCATCTATTGCGGCTCTGGTCGATATGGTGTCGCCGGCGCGGAATTTTGAAAGCGCAGATGAAACAAGTTCCTGGACGGTCAAGTCAACGGCAGGCGCTCTCGAAACGATGTTCATTGGCCTCCTCCGCCCCTCTCCCATGAGAATATTACGCCGAATGGCAGTTTTCGCCAGCGAAATAGTGGTCAGACCAGAGGCCAATCGGGCCGGGGATGCTCACCTTTTTGCAGGGGTCAGCGCGACGCTGCCGATTTCGATTTCTCTCGGCTCCTCGCAGCTGGCTTGATCCTTATACGCACCGCCCCACCCTCGGGATGATCGATCTCAAAGGCATTGGTTTTCCGCACGAGATCGCTCAGCTTGCGAAAGCCGAAGGTTCTGGGATCGAAGTCCGATGCCAGATTTGCGAGCTGATTGCCGACAATGCCGAGCGGCACCCAGCCGTCCTCGGTTTCCATCTGTGAAATGACCTTGGTGATGATCGGCGTCGCGGCGCTGGGCGGCTGCAAAGATTTCGTCGGCGCCGCATCCTGAGCGTTGGCTGGCGCAGTCGGAAGCAGGTTCTCGGTGTATACGAACCGGCGGCATGCCTGCCGAAAACTCTCCGGTGTCTTCTGCTCGCCAAACCCATAAACGTCGATCCCATGCTCCCGGATGCGAGCGGCAAGGCGGGTGAAATCGCTGTCGGAGGACACCAGGCAGAAGCCTTCGAACCGCCCGCTGTGGAGAAGGTCCATCGCGTCGATGACGAGCGTGATATCGGATGCGTTCTTGCCGGTGGTGTAGGCGAATTGCTGCTGCGGGATGATCGCGTGCTTCGACAGTACATCGGCCCACGCCTTCGAACGGGTGCTGGAGAAGTCGCCATAGATGCGACGAACGCTTGCCTCGCCGATCTTTGCGATTTCCTCGAACAGCCCGTCGCCAATCTTGGCCGAGGCATTGTCTGCGTCGATCAGCACAGCAAGCCGTGGAGAACGCGGTTCGGTTGGCACGGTGGGCCCCCTGTTTCTGGCTTCGCACCAAATGACATAATGCCATATGGTGCAGCGGTAACCTTTTTATCGAGATTCGACGAACGTCACCTACTTCTTCCGGTACAACATCATACCTGCGTGGTGCAGCACGCCGTCAATAAATTCGCCATCGGCGGTAAAGCCGGTGTCGTCCCAGTAGTCGATGTGGTTGCCCCGGATCTCATAGCGCCCCTGGTATGCGCTCTCACGGTTTCCGCGCGCTTCGTCATAACGACCGTTTGGAAGCAAGTTGTGACGGATATGGCCATCGGCCGTGACCCACATCCCGACATAGGGGTGGCTTTCCGAAACCTGGGTAGATGTGGTTTGCTCGATATTCATCTGGGTGAGACCTTTCTGTGCCGGTAGGACGGCCGCGCCGGCAAGAAGCATGGCAGCGGCAAGCATCGAAACCTGTTTCATGGGACAGCTCCTCAGGGTTGTTTGCCGGGAGCGGCGCGACGCTCAGCGAACAGCTCGGAGAGCGCTTGCGATGCTGCGATCGCGCGGGGAAATCCGGCCGGAACCGTCACCATGTAGATGACTTCTTTCAGCTCACCCTCGGACACGCCGATATTCAGCGCATAGCCGGCGTGGATCTTCATGAAAGCGGCCTCACCCATGGCTGCGAATACCGCGACGGCGGCGAGTTGGCGTGTGCGGTTGTCGAGCCCCGGACGGGACCAGACGTCGCCGAGCGCATAGCCCTGGGTTGCTCTGGCCAGGAACGGAAACTCCTGTCTCATGCGCTCCAGCGTCGGCTGCGGAGCGCCACTGTTCAGGCTCCTGACGACGGCATCGCCGCGTTGCAGCCGCTCTTCCATCGTCTGCGAGAGAGCCGTTTGGGGTACCGCGCCGAGCAGCAACGCGGCGCCAATCGCGATGCACGAGCTGTGAAAACGGGAATCCATTTTTGCCTCCCTATTTGTTGGCTGTCGGCCGGATGACGATCTCGTTCACATCGACATCGTCCGGTTGTTCGATGACAAAGCGCACGGCGCGGCCGATCGCGTCGGGCTGCAGCGCAATGGCGCGATAGGTCTTCATCGCTTCCGCCGCCATCGGATCGGTGATCGTGTCGGCGAGCTCGCTCTCGACCACGCCGGGATGGATGCAGGTGACGCGGATGTTGTCGTGCTCCTGCCGCAAGCCATCGGAGATGGCGCGGACCGCATATTTGGTTGCGCAATAGACAGCGGCTGTCGGCGATACCGAAAGCGCGCCGATGGAGGCGATGTTGACGACATGGCCGGAGCCTCGGGCCGTCATCTCCGGCAGCACCGCGGCGATGCCGTAGAGCACGCCCTTGATGTTGACGTCGACCATTCGGTCCCACTCATCGATCTTCATCGAGGCCATCAGCGACAACGGCATGACGCCGGCATTGTTGACGATCACGTCGACGCGTCCCCAGGCCCGGCGCGCCGCGTCGGCAAAGGCGGCGACATCGGTGCGGTCGGTCACGTCCAGTCGGCGTGTCATTGCCTCTCCGCCCTTTGCCCTGATCTCTTCCGCGAGCGCGTCCAGCCGATCGGTGCGGCGCGCACCGAGCATGACCTTTGCTCCGGCAGCACCGAGCTCCCGGCCGATGGCGGCGCCAATGCCGCTCGAAGCCCCGGTGATGAGCACGACTTTGTTGAGGGACATGTTTCGTCTCCATCTGGTTGATCTTGCGAACCGCGATGCAGCGGTTGCCACGAAGATGGATCTGTTTCACTGTTGCGATAAGACGATCATTCCTTCCCAGAGAGGAAAGCACAGCTAACCAATGCAGCCGGATCTTAATGCGCTTGCGGTCTTCGCCCTCGTTGCCGAGGAGCGGAGCTTTCGCGCGGCTGCGGACCGTATGGGCGTCACCCGCTCGGCGGTGAGCCAGACGATGAAGCGGCTGGAAGAGACGCTCGGTATTGCGCTTGTCCGGCGCACGACGCGAAGCGTCAGCCTGACCGAGGCCGGCGAACGCCTCTACGCCGAGATAGCGCCCGCCATTGCCGACATGCGCGCGGCAATCGAGACCACCGGGGACCTGCGCGGGCGTCCGCGCGGGCAGCTGCGGCTCGCCGTCTCGTCGATCGCCGAGCGCTTTCTTTCAGGGCCGTTCCTGGCGACCTTTGCCGAAGCCAATCCTGAGGTACAGATCGACATCACGGTGACGGACGAGGAATTCGATATCGTCGCAGAGGGATACGATGCCGGCGTCAGGCTCGGTGAGGTGATCGAGCAGGATATGATCGCGGTGTCTGTCGCCGGTGACGAGCGGCAGCTTGCCGTCTGCGCGCCGGCCTATCGCGATCGGTTCGGGGCGCCTTCGCATCCGAGGGAGCTCGCGGGCCATCGCTGCATTGGCTGGCGCCGCGCACCGAAGGTCGCGCCCTATCGCTGGGAATTCGCCGAGAACGGCAACGAGTTCAGCGTCGCCGTTGCGCCGGAGATCACGACCAACGACATGGCGCTGATGATCAAGCTCGCCATCGCCGGCGCCGGCATCACCTTCGGCATGGAAGAGAGCTTTCGCCCGTGGATCGATCGAGGCGAGCTGGTGCCGATTCTTGAGGATTATTGCCCGCGCTTTGCCGGCTTCTACCTCTATTATCCAAGCCGTCGCAACGTAGCGCCGAAGCTGCGCGCCCTTGTCGATCACCTACGGCGTTTTGGTTAGCGCGTTTCGGCGCGGACGCTGATGAAGGCATGGCAGGACGCCGTGCTGACGCGCATGTTCTACAAGACCTACGAGGCGGCACCGACCAGCCCACCATCCTTTTGGGGCGGAGTCCAGATCGTCAACCTCGCTGGACGCACCGGCATCTCGATGTTGCAATTACATTAGCGTAAGCGCATGTTTTCATCAGCCGGCGCAAGCCGGTTAGGCCCGGTAGCCGGCCGGTCACCCCCAATAGGCTGCCGGGCCGCCCGCCTGCCGCGTTTTCCCGATGTCACGGCTTTTTCCGGTTTGCGCGGCAATCCGGTCCAGAAGTGCTTCGCCGCCCATCGGCCGCGCAGATCCCGACATCGGCGGCGCGGCAATGCAAGTCGAGCCGTGCGTTCAATTTACTCGCAGCGATAGCCGAGCAAACATGGAAATAAGTGCACTGTCACCGTAATTCGCAAACCCTTGCGCTATAGGGGATAGAATCAATTCGCGACGAAATGACGGTCGTTTGCGACCCCGCGACGCAACAGGTCACGCGCAATGGGCGGGATCCCACCACAGGGCGCCGCACAGGGTCAGCGGCACCTCGGTCGGGGGAGCGGCTACTAGTCCCCATGGACGGCGACGTAACTGGACCCGCAGGATTGATAGCAGGTCCCGCCACATCGCAATTACGTGGCGGCCACGTAACTTACACACTGCTGCTGGAACACCACGAATGCCGAGCCTAGGCTGCTTTGACAGCGGGTGGCGCAATGGCAGCGAGTACCAGACTAAAGGGCAGAGAGAGCGCATTTTCAGCGGCAGCACGACGGTTCCCGCAGTCCGAATTCTTGATCCTTCGGTTGATGGACCGAAGCGAAGCTTTTTGTGACATGTGCGAAGAACTTGCTGAAGCGGAAGACGCATTGTCGAAGGTCTACACCGTTGCGGTGGAATTGCGTGAGACGATGGGGGCCGAATGGCAAGAATTGATAAGCAGGTTGACCGAGGAAGTCGGAACCGCACTGCAGGACAAGGAGGGGCTCGTGAAGCCGCGCCCGAACGGCTGATTAGTCGGCGCCTGCGAGCGTCATCCATTTTGTCCCAGCCTTGCTATCGCAGCGTCAGCACAGGACGACGCGCAGGAGCTCGCCAAGACCCAAAAAAATGAGAACACCGGCGCCGCCTGCCGGCGCGAACTGACGAAAAGAATTGTGAAATACACGAACTCGATAAAGGAGTACGGCAAATGTTGACAAAGCGAGATTTACTTCGCTCGGTCGCGGCGATTGCCGCTGGCGCCGCGATTGCGAACCCAAGCCTGCTGATGGCGCAGAGCTACCCCGGCATCATCGAGGCAAAGGACATCGCCGAGGAAGGCTTCATCTACGGCCTGCCGCTCGTGATGAACTATGCCGTGATGAATGAATTCGCCGTCGACCCGAAGTCCAGCCAATTCAAGGCGCCGTTCAACGAAATCAACAACATGCATCAAGTCGCCTCACCGGCGGACACGGCAGTCGTCACCCCCAACAGCGACACTCCTTACTCGATCCTATGGCTGGATTTGCGCGCCGAGCCGATGGTGATCTCGGTGCCGGCGGTGGAGAAGGACCGCTACTACTCGGTTCAGTTGATCGACGGCAACACCTACAATTTTGGCTATATCGGCTCGCGCGCCACGGGAAACGAGCCGGGTTCCTATCTCGTTGTCGGACCCGACTGGAAAGGCGAGAAGCCCGTCGGCATCAGCCAAGTCTTTTCCTCGACCACCCCGTTCGTATTTGCCAACTTTCGGACCCAGCTCATCAACGCCGAAGATATGCCGAACGTGGAAAAGGTGCAGGCCGGCTACAAGGCGCAGCCGCTTTCCGCGTTTCTAAAAAAACCCGCCCCGCCCGCCGCACCGACGATCGAGTTCCTTCCTGCCACCAGTGCCGGGATCAAGGAGAACTTCTTCCAATATCTCGATGCGGCGCTGGAATACGTCCCCGAGACGCCAAGGGACAAGGAGATCCGTGCGAAACTAGCGAAGATTGGCATCGGTCCCGGCAAAACCTTCGAGTTGAAGGACCTATCGCTCGAACACAAAGCCGAAATGCTGATCGGCATGAAGCAAGGTGACGATAAAATCAACAAATGGCTGGCCAGCGGAAACAAGCCCATCAACGGCTGGAACGTCAGCTCGCTTCTTGGCGACGAAGCCTTCTACAACGGCGATTGGTTGCTGCGGGCCGGAGCTGCAAAGGCAGGCCTCTATGGCAACGATGCAGCAGAGGCCATGTACCCCTTCACCAGAACGGATGCCACCGGGGAACCGCTCGACGGCAGCAAGCACAACTACACTCTCACCTTTCCCGCCGGGCAACTCCCGCCGGTGAATTCCTTCTGGTCGGTAACGATGTATGACGGCAAGAGCCAGTTCCTGATCAAGAACCCGATCAACCGCTACCTCATCAACTCGCCGATGTTGCCCGGCATGATGAAGAACGAGGATGGCTCGCTCACCCTCTATATCCAGAAAGACAGCCCCGGCGCGGATAAGGAAGCTAACTGGCTGCCTACGCCCAATGGCACGATCTATCTCGTGATGCGCCTGTACTGGCCGAAGACGGAAGCGCCTTCAATTCTGCCGGCCGGCGAAGGCAGCTGGCAGCCGCCCGGTATCAATGTGGCGCAATAATTATCCCGACCGTGAATTATCCCGACCATGCTGAGATGTCGATGAGGAGAGAGTTATGATACGCACGACGAGAATGCTTTGCGCCACCGCCGCGGTGGTCCTGATAGGCTTGGGCACCGCTTCCGCCGAAGCGCCGAAGATGAAAATGACGACGCCGATACCGGATTCGATCGTCACGCCGGAGAGTGTGGACACCAGGCTTGGCAAGTTGAACTTTTTCGATGGCTTCCCGGATGACGCCACCTCGGAGAAGATCTACGACAATCTCGATTTCATGCGCGGCGTCGACGCTTTTCTCAACGCCATGCCCGGCGCGTCGGTTGAAGCCCTGCGGGTTGGATTGGCTAGCCAGGGCGCCGACAACAATCAGACCATTCTGATCTTCGAAAACCTGATGGATTCGCATTCGTTGTTCCTCACCGGCAACACCGAAAGCATCTACAATCTGATGTGGCTGGATACCAAGGCCGGTCCGCTGGTCATCGAGACGCCGCCCAATATCCTGGGCATGATCGACAATCACTGGTTCCAATATGTCGGCGATGTCGGCAATGCCGGCCCGGACAAGGGCAAGGGTGGAAAATACCTGCTTTTGCCGCCGGGTTATCAGGGCGAGATACCCGAAGGCTATTTCGTGTTTCGAACCTCGACTTACGGAAACCTGTTCTTCTGGCGCGGCTTCCTCGAAAACGGCAGCACTGCAACCGCGGTCGAAAACACCAAGAAATTCGCCAAGGTTTATCCCCTTTCGGAAGCCGGCAATCCGCCGCCGATGAAGATCATCAACACCTCGGGCAAGGAGTACAACACGATCCATGCCAATGATTTTCACTTCTTCGAGGAAGTTAACGACATCGTCCAGTACGAGCCGAACGAGGCCTATCACCCGGAAGTGCTCGGACAGCTCGCCGCCATCGGCATCGAAAAGGGCAAACCCTTCGCACCCGACGAGCGGATGAAGAAGATCCTCACCGAAGCCGTCGCCGTCGGCAATGCGACGGCGCGCACCATCACATTCAAGACCCGCATGAAGGACGCCTATTATTATCCGGACAGTGCCTGGTTCACCGGCTTTGTCGGCGGCAACCACGAGTTTCTTCTGCAGCCGGGCGTTCGCTATCTGGATGCCCGTGTCCTGTTCCACTACTATGCCACGGGTATCACGCCGGCCATGGCGATAAAGCGCGTCGGCATCGGTTCGCAATACGCCGGCGCCACCACCGACAAGGACGGCAAACCGTTCGATGGCGGCAAGACCTATAAAATCCACCTGCCGCCAAACATTCCGGCAAAAGAATTCTGGTCGTTCGTTGCGTATGACAATCAAACGCGTTCGATGCTGCAGACGGACCAGCAATTCCCCAGCATCGGCAGCGACAAGAAAGACATTGTGATCAACGCGGACTCCTCGGTCGATGTCTGGTTCGGTCCGACAGCGCCGGAAGGCCATGAGGCCAACTGGGTCCAGACAGTTCCCGGCAAGGGCTGGAACGTCCTTCTTCGCCTCTATGGCCCGCTCGAGTCCTGGTTCGACAAGACCTGGAAGCCGGGCGAGTTCGAGCTGGTGCAGCAATAGAGCTGGTTAAAGGCATTCCGCGACAGCCTGTCGAACCCGGTCGTCTCAAACGTTACGGCTGTCGATCATTGTAGCTGACCGTGTTTGAGGGCGGGATAAGCTATTGAACGGGATCGGATGGATTTTGCTTTCGGGTCATGGCTTTTCGCAAACCTTCTCTCAGAGAACGGCTGCAATGGGGTCAAACCCGGGCATCCTGCCGTCGTTGCGGACGTTTTGGCGAACGTAGTCAGATACCAAGACATCGACCCTTAGGTGGCGTTCGTATGAGATGCCAACGGCCATTTATCGATGGCGTCGCGGACTGAATGGTCCGCGTGCGCTGGGCCAATACTAGCCCGTAGGTTACAGTTAGTTACGTTCCCTGACGTGAGCCGATCGGCCAAGGTCACTCATAGCCGTCATATCCCATCGCCCCGCAAGAGGACAGCAGCCTCTGGAGCAAATGGTGCCCGTAGCCAAAGAACAATTCAGCCTGCACACAAGGGGAATAGCAATGCGAAAATACATGACACGCATCGCGGCAACGTCAGTAGCACTTTCGACTGCGATGGCAGCCTACGCACAAGATCAAAGCCCCCTTCCAAAGGCCAGCGATGTGCTTGTCCGATACGGGGACGACGTCGAGGGCTGGACCGTCTATGCCAATCAAACCCGCGGTGATTGCTTGATCGTGCACTCAGATGGCCCAAGTTCGGTGCAAATGGGTGTTACCGCAAATCGGGAGGTCGGCTATCTTGGCGTGTTCACCAAAGAGGATATCGGCCTTCAGAACGGGACCAAGTCGGACATCTTCGTCTCCATTGACGGCCATCTCTATCGTGGTGTGGCCACTAGCACGAGCGGCGAACTCAAGGGCGGATACTCTGGCGGCTACATCTTGACAGACGACCCGAAGTTCAAGCGCGACGTAGCGAAGAAATATAAAATGACCGTGTTTCCGGAAACCAAGGGGGCCTTTGTCGTCGATCTGAAGGGGACTTACAAGGCAATGGCAATGGGCCACAAGTGCCTCACGCAGTGACTCCGGCGGGCAAGGTCTATAGCGAGGTTTTTGAAAAATAACGACTTTTATGGAAGTCAGTTGGCGGAGCGCCCGCCATACTTATGTCCTCCATCGTCTTCTGATGTCCACCAACCTATTGTAAATAGGTGATTTTCTTTGACCAACTGTCGTCCATTGACGTGACGCCAGAATACACCATAAGTACTACGCCTTCTGGATCCACCGCAGCACATTGTCCTCTATATCTACTAACCTTTCCACACATTATAATGCTCTAAACGCACGCGATCATGGTGTGCGGGTTGGGAGGACTATTTCATGGCAAAGCCAGTGTTAGTACCAGTCGGCCCGGATTTCTCGCTGTCGGCGGCAAGTGTCGACCTGAACCTGAAAGCACACAGAGTCCAACTCGAAGAGAACGTCCCGCCGAGCGCGACAGTCACCGACGAGGCCGCTTATTTCGCCGGCGGGACCGCGGTGACAACAGATTTCACGTACACCGGCATCTGGTTCGGTTCGGACTTCTCAGACCGAATGATGGGTGACGACTTCGGCAACCTTTTTTTCAGTGGCCTCGGCAACGATTTCCTGCACGGCGGGGCCGGGGATGACTCCCTCAGCGGCGGTATCGGCGACGACACCATTAACGGCGGTCACGGCAACGACACTATCAGAGGCAGTGACGGTAATGACATCTTGAACGGTGGGGCTGGCGATGACTTCATCAGCAGCAGCGATGACAGCGGAGCTCACTCCTCTCCCGGTGACGACACCGTCAACGGTGGGGCCGGGAACGACACCATCAGCGACGGTCGTGGGAACGGCATCCTCAACGGTGGGGCCGGGAACGACATCATCGGCGGCGGCGAGGGTAACGACACCATCTACGGCGGTGCCGGCAACGACACCATCCGCGGCGACGGCGGCAGAAGCCTCAATAGTAACGGCACCGACATCATTCACGGCGGTGCCGGTGACGACATCATCTACGGTGATGAATTCCTTCCATCCGGCAGGGACAACATCCTATTCGGCGACAAAGGCAACGACACCATCATCGGTTACCTTGGGAACGACACCATCGACGGCGGTGCCGGCAACGATATCATCGACGGGGGTGACAATGTCTTCGGAGGTTCCGGGAGTGATACCTTGACGGGAGGCGGCGGAAACGACACCTTCATCTTCCACGACGGGGTAAAGGACACGATAACAGATTTCAAGCACGGCCAAGACAAGTTCGACCTTAGGGACACCCACGCCACCTCGTTTCTGCAAGGTGTCGATTTCAACTCGGCACAGTCGGCCCTCGATTACCTCGACGCCAACGAAATATCCGCCGAGGGCATGGTAGTAAAGGTCATCGACGGTTCTGCCGGAGCCCTCATCGGTTTCAGCGACGACGCCGGCACAATCGACCTCGACGTGTCAGTGGGCGCGAGGGCAGCAGCTCTCATAACCGATTCAGACTTCATCTTCTAACCCAGAGTGAGGGGCGGCGCACAGGTCGCCCTTCTCCGACGGGCTCGGCGGCGTGGACAAAGTCTCCAACCTGTACTTCATCGGCGACAGCACTCATGATGACTTGTTCGAGGCAGCAGTCCTTCGGCCTTGAGCGCATATTCAGGCAAAGTTTAGGGATTCCGTCCCTCCCGGTTGCAAGACTATCTGGATAACCGCGACGTAGTGGGAACCGACGAAGCCGCCATCAAAGCGCGATGAACTGGTGATTGCCGACCGCACGTCAGGTGCCCCTCGACGAGGCCGACCGCCTGAGCATACGCTCCGCTGAAAGCTTCACGGCTCCCGGAACTGAAGCAAGACCATGCCCTACCGACGCGGCGAGCGCGGGCGATTGCTGCAGCGCGTCGGCATCCTTATTTTTTTTAGCAAAATTTTTGATCACCCTTTGCAGAGGTTAGTCTGCATCTTTGCTAAAAGCCGACCGGTCCATCGCGGGGGTGGTGGTGGGTAGGTTCCACACGGTTCGCAGGCAATCGAAGGGCAGGTACCGGCGAACGCATATGCTTGAACTCGGAGGGACTAGGGGGGAAGGAAATGGGGAAGGAGTACAACCAAGCCGTAAAGCCAAGTGTTTTCAGCTGGATAGGACGATAGTTGGCGGAGAGAGCGGGATTCGACTTGACGCTTACCTCATTGAAAATATTGAGGTTTTCGCGGCATTTGTTACACAGTCTGTTACACGGCTACAGCGTTAATTTAAGCTCTCGGCATCTGAGCTCGCGCGCCCGAGCATCGACCTAATCAAGCGGCTCGAGGAAGGCAAGGTCAATATCCCCAGCACCGCCACCGCGCCATCAAGAATTACTTCTCGCCGGGTAACCTGACGGCGTAGGGAACTGGCGCTCCGCCGCACCGCTCAGCCTGGTACAGCAAGCCAGCAAGGTTCTCACCCACCAATTTCTATTCAGCGAGGTCTGGGGCGATTCCACCGACGTCAATGTCTCAGAGTCTACGTCCGCCAGCTCAGGCAAAAGATTGAAAAGGTGCCCCTCGGCCGCGCTATAACACGACCGAGCGATACCGGCTGCGCGGAGCTCGAGTAGGTTTGCGGCGAAGGGCAGCCAATCGATTCCACTATGCGGGCAGTCTCAAAAATCCGATACTGGCTCGGGGCATCGTTGCTCCCGGAGCTTCAGCATAGTCTCGCAAAAATTCCCAAGCCGCTTCGGGGCTGACGAGTCTGCGAAGCCGACGAGCGACAGCCAATACCGAGACGCAGACACTACGTGACGGAACTTGATATTGCAGTGCAGCAAGCGTAGAGCACCGCGCGCTTATCGGAGTGTCGTCCATGGCCCTTACCAATGCTGGTAACGAGGCAGAACCTGTCGAACAATCGAGCCATTCTGAGGTCGAGCAGCACAGCACCAAGGCGCTGATGTTGGGCGCACTAGGTGTCGTTTATGGCGATATAGGCACCAGCCCGATCTATGCATTTCGCGAGGCGTTGCATGCATCAGCGGGTGGCAACGTCGCCAGCCGTGGCGACATCCTCGGCGTACTGTCGCTGATCATCTGGTCGCTGACGATCACCGTGACGATCAAATACATCATGTTCGTGCTCCGCGCCGACAATCGCGGCGAGGGCGGAGTGCTGTCGCTTATGGCGCTGGCGCGCAACAGTTTCCCGACCCGCTCTGCGGTGATCCTCGGCATCGGCANCTCGCTGATCATCTGGTCCCTGACGATCACCGTGACGATCAAATACATCATGTTCGTGCTCCGCGCCGACAATCGAGGCGAGGGCGGAGTGCTGTCGCTTATGGCGCTGGCGCGCAACAGTTTCCCGACCCGCTCTGCGGTGATCCTCGGCATCGGC
>NZ_NPKI01000026.1 GCF_002284565.1 Mesorhizobium mediterraneum
CTGCCGGCCTTCAAAAAGGCCCTCACTGACCACCGAAATCCACTTCGCTCCCCGTGCAAAGCCCTCACAAGGGGAGAAGGGCTCGCCGCATGAGCCAGCTCGGCGCTACCATTACCCCCGAAGGTATCCGCTTCGCCGCATGGTCGTCTGCGGCCAGCCGGCTCTGGGTCTCGATCTTTGACGAACGGGGAAACCGCGAGATCGACCGGCTCGAACTCCGGTCGGAAGGCGAGGGCGTTCACGCGCTTTTCGTTGCCGGCCTCGCTGCCGGCACCCGATACGGCTTTCGCGCCGATGGCGACTATGCGCCCGAGCGAGGGCTCTGGTTTGATCCCGACAAGCTGCTGGTCGACCCCTATGCCGTCGAGATCGACAGGCCGTATGTCTGTGACGACCGGCTCGCCGCTCGCCGGGGCGAGGGGACCGACACCGCCCCGCTGCTGTCGAAGGCGATTGCCGGCGCCTTGGCAGAGCCGCTGGCTGCTTTGCCGCCGCTGTTCCAGCCCGGTGGACTGGTCTACGAAGTGCCGGTGCGAGCCTTCACCATGTTGCATCCGGACATCCCGAAGCAGCAGCGCGGCACGATTGCCGCCCTTGCCCATCCGGCCGTCGTCGAGCACTTGAAAAAACTCGGGGTCGGCGCGGTCGAATTGATGCCGGTGACGGCGTCGATCGACGAACGACATCTGCCGCCACTCGGGCTCCGCAACGCCTGGGGCTACAATCCCGTGACCTTCATGACGCTCGATCCGCGCCTCGCGCCCGGCGGTCTCGCGGAATTGCGGCAGACGGTCGCCGCACTGCGTGAGGCCGGCATCGGTGTTATCCTCGACTTGGTCTTCAACCACACCGGCGAAAGCGACAGGTTTGGAC
The DNA here is from genome assembly GCF_002284565.1 of Mesorhizobium mediterraneum. Taxonomy (GTDB): domain Bacteria; phylum Pseudomonadota; class Alphaproteobacteria; order Rhizobiales; family Rhizobiaceae; genus Mesorhizobium; species Mesorhizobium mediterraneum. Next base: position 874 of record NZ_NPKI01000026.1, read on the forward strand.
CGACGCTGTCGCTGCGGGGCCTCGACAGCCGCGCCTACTACCGGCATTGGCCGGACGGCAGCTTGGCTAACGACACCGGCACCGGCAATACGGTCGCTTGCGATCATCCGGTCGTCCAGGAAATGGTCCTCGACACGCTTCGTCATTTTGTCCGCCATGCCGGCGTCGACGGTTTCCGTTTCGATCTGGCGCCCATTCTAGGGCGGGTCGAGGGCGTTTTCGACACCGATGCGCCGTTGCTGAGAGCTGTTCGGAACGACCCGGTTCTTGGCGACAGGGTGCTGATCGCCGAGCCTTGGGATATCGGGCCGGACGGCTATCAGCTCGGCAACTTCCCGCCGCCTTTCCTCGAGTGGAACGACAGATATCGCGACGATATCCGCCGCTTCTGGCGTGGCGATCGCGGCATGATCGGCGCGCTGGCAACGCGGCTCGCCGGCTCGTCCGATGTCTTTGCCAAAGCGGGAGAGCGAACAAGCCGCAGCGTCAACTTCATCGCCGCGCATGATGGCATGGCGCTGGCCGATATCGTTGCCTACGAGCACAAGCATAACGAGGCCAATGGCGAGCAGAACAGAGATGGCCACAACGAGAACCTGTCGTGGAACAACGGCGTCGAAGGCGAAGCCGGCGATGAGGCCATCGCCAAGGCCCGCTTTGATGATCAATGCGCGCTGCTGGCGACGCTGTTTGCCTCGCGTGGAACGATCATGCTGACCGCAGGCGACGAATTCGGCCGCACGCAAAAGGGCAACAACAACGCCTATGCGCAGGACAACGAAATCACCTGGCTCGACTGGGCCGGCCGTGACCAGACGCTGGAGCATTATGCCTCTGGACTTGCCGCGATGCGTCGCGCCGCGCCGGCACTTTCCGACACGCGTTTCCTGACCGGAGAGCCGCGGCCCGGGTCGGAAGTACCGGATGTTGCCTGGCTGACCGAGACCGGGGCGCCAGTCGATGAGAGAAGCTGGCAGAACCCTGAGCGGCATCGCCTGGCCATGGTGCTCGGCGGCACTGGCGACGGGGGCTGCCGTCTTGCGGTCGTCGTCAATGGCGATCGTCGGGCCTGTATGTTCACGCTACCGGAGCGCGAGGGATTTTTCTGGGGCCCGGCCATGGAAACATCGGCTGGCGCTTTCGACATCTCGCAGCCGGTGCCTGGGCGAACGGTCGTTTTCATGATCGAGCGCAAGGTCGGGCCGGCCCGCATCGAGGAGAACCCATGATGGCTGATGACAATGCCGAGTGGTGGCGCGGCTGCGTCATCTATCAGATCTACCCGCGCTCCTTCCAGGACACGACGGGGGACGGCGGCGGCGATCTGCGTGGCATTGCCTCAAGGCTGGCTCATGTTGCATCGCTTGGCGTCGACGCCATCTGGCTGTCGCCCATCTTCAAATCCCCGATGGCCGATATGGGCTACGACGTGTCCGACTATACAGCCGTCGATCCGATGTTCGGCACGTCGGAGGAATTCGACGCGGTGGTCGCCGAGGCGCACCGTCTCGGCCTGAAAGTCATCATCGACCAGGTCCTGTCGCATTCGTCCGATCGGCATGAATGGTTCGTCGAAAGCCGCTCAAGCCGCGATAACCCCAAGGCCGACTGGTATGTCTGGGCCGATCCGAGGCCTGACGGCACCGCGCCCAACAACTGGCTGTCGGTCTTCGGCGGCCCTGCCTGGGAGTGGGATGCGACCCGCAGGCAATATTACATGCACAATTTCCTCGCCTCGCAGCCGGACCTGAATTTCCACAATCCGGAGGTTCAGGACGCCTTGCTGGAGACGGTGCGGTTCTGGCTGGAGCGCGGCGTCGACGGTTTCCGGCTGGATACGGTCAACTACTACGTCCATGACCGCTGGCTGCGCAGCAACCCGCCGCTGGCATCGAGCGTCGCCGGCACCAACACCGAAACCAATCCCTACCTCTACCAGGAGCATCTGTTCGACAAGACGCAGCCTGAAAACCTCGCTTTCCTCAGGCGTTTTCGGGCGCTACTCGATGGATATGAGGGTCGCGCCGCTGTCGGTGAGGTCGGCGACGAGGACCGTTCATTGCAGACGCTCGCCGCCTACACCGCCGACGGCGACAAGCTTGACATGTGCTACACTTTCGACCTGCTCGGTCCGCAATTCTCGGCAGCACACGTACGTGGCTGCGTCGAGGCCTTCGAGCGCGCAGTGTCCGACGGCTGGGTCTGCTGGGCGTTTTCCAACCACGACGTCGTTCGCCACGTGACGCGCTGGACAAGACCCCACGGCGATCCGGAGAGGGTCGCAAAATTCTCGATCGCGCTGCTGTCATGCCTGCGTGGATCGATCTGCCTCTATCAGGGTGAGGAGCTTGGGTTGGAGGAGGCGAAACTGGCGTTCGAGGATCTGCGCGACCCCTACGGCATCCGCTTCTGGCCCGGGTTCAAGGGCAGGGATGGATGCCGCACGCCGATGGTCTGGGAGAAAGGCGCCGAGAATGCCGGTTTTTCCACCGGCAGGCCGTGGCTTCCGGTGCCGGATAGCCATCGCGCCCGCGCGGTTGATGTCCAAAACGGCGAGGAGAAGTCGGTTCTAGCCAGCTACCGGGCGATGCTCGCCTTGCGCAAGCAGCATGTGGCCCTGGTACAGGGCTCGATCCGGTTTCTCGATGCAGAGGGTGATGTCCTTGCCTTCATTCGTGAAGGCGGCGGCGAGAAGCTGCTCTGCGTCTTCAATTTCGCCGACGCGCCGGCCAACTGGCCGTTGGCGCCGGATGTAGATGTTGCAGAGACAATCGATCTTGGCGGCACTGGGGCCGCCTTGCAGAGCAAAATTCTGTCGCTGCCGCCGCTGGGCTGCTTCCTCGGGCGAGCCGGCTGACCTTCCTACCTGGCCGTCATTGAACGAGCACGGAGCGCCCGCAAGTCGCGCCCAAGACCCGGACATCGGCCTCGCCGACACGCACGCCCAGTGCCGCAAGCACGTTATAAACCAATTCGTCGACAGGTGCAGTCACACCGTTCAGCAGCGCCACAATTGCTGGCTTCACCGTTCCAAGCAGCGCGGTTACATCAAGCCCGAGGCCCAGCGCACTGACCGAAAGCGACAAATTGTTGACCAGCGACGTGGTAAGAGATTGCGTCAGGTTTTTCGTGGAAGCGGTCTTTATCGTCTTGTTTGCGATTTCGGTGCTGTTGAAGGTCAATGCCGTCGGCTCGGTGTTGGTGATCTCGAAGGCCGCAGAGCCATTCACGCCGATCAGATTTAGGGTGAGAAACAGAAGCTTCACGCTGACCTGCGCGATTTCGGCATTTTGAAACGACTGTGGGTTGCTGAAATCGGCGAAGGCGGAGGGGCTGTTGTCGGCATCGCTGGCGCCAAGGTGCAGCGATGCTAGGCTCGGCCGTGCGGCAATGGAAACCTTCAAACTGTCGGGATGCCCCGTCGGGCAGCTGATGTCGGTCAGCTTGGCTTCGGCAGAGGCCACCTCGACATGCAGCGGCAGTTTGACGGCCAGGAGGCTGATGCCGCCACCGAGAGTCGCATTGCTGCCGCCGACCGACGCCACCAGCTTGATCCGTGTCTGCGCCGTTCGCACCACGGCGCCCTTCTCGCCAATTGTCAGCCATGGCGAGAATTGCGCAGGTTCGCCGATGGCAACGGCAAGCGTGGTGGAGACAAGCCCCGGAATCGTGGCTCCGAGATTGAGCTCGACCTGCTTCGAGCCGTTGGCCAGTGCGGCGGCGGTAGTCAGTATGCCCATGGCGCTAGCGTCGACCGAGAAACCGGCCGACTTTTGCCCGAGGCCCAGTTGGCCAATTGATCCAAGGTCGACAAGATGATTGAGCGGTATCTTGACCGTGCTGGTGGTCCTTGAGGCGATTGTCTGCAAAGCAAGCTTGCTGGTGCTGCCAACGGGTGAAACGTCAGCCATGGCCGTCGCTATCTGGCCCACCGTAGCTTTCGAAGCCAACACCTCCGAATAGCTGACACCTGTCAGCTGCAACTGAACGGCAAGTGCGTCAAAGAACGAAAGCAGGTTGACGTCGGCAGCGATCAGAGCGTTGTAGTCCATGACGCTGAGCGAAATGTTGCCGCCCAGGAGGCCGCTGAGAAGCGAGTTCAGGATGCCGCCATTGACGCTGAGAAGCCTGGACCCGACCGAAAACATCGCCTGCGGCGCTATGCTGGCAACGGCTTGGGTGCCGATCACCGGAGTCGCGATAAGCGAACTCGCGAAATAGCGGGCGGGTATCTTTTGCAGCGCGACATGGACGGCGTTGTAGGGCGTCTTGCCGGCCTCGAAGCGCTTGTCAACGCCGAGCGACGACTCTGGTGAATATCGGCCGGCGGTGACCGACACCACGGTTTTTCCGAGAGTAGGAACGATTGTCTGTCCTGCCTTCTGAACAACAATACCCGGCATTCCGTTATCGCCGAGCGTGGTCACCACCGCGGCCTCTATGTTGTTGATGTTGGAAGCCGCCGTGATCGCGGCAAGATCGACCAGTGACTGCGCCTCCCGGCGCTCCACATAGATCGAACCTTCATCGATGGCGAAGGCAGCCAGCGCCAGCGCGAACGGTGCGCACAGCGCCGTCATGACGGTGAAGTTCGCCTTCGGGTCGCCAAGCATTGAGCGAGCAACCCGGCCGATCCTCCCCAGTAAAGGTTCCGACATTCAGATGCCCCCGACCCGTATTGTCGACTTGCGTGAGATCGTGCTTCCCGGCATGGGCAGCGCCGGGAATAGATTCCAGACGGGCAGGTTGCTGGCATCGTATTGGATGGAGACCACGAACTGTTTTCCGTCGGCCGTGCTGTCTTTAGCCTGATAGGTCAGCTTGTCGGAATCGACAAAGGGATATCCACTGGCGTTGTTGTTGACGAAGCTGGTCACCAGCGCCTGGCGCTCGGTTTCGTTCAGCCCGGCAATTGCCGTGCGTGCGGCATCCGCCGCGATCTGCTGCACGGAGTTGCTTGCACCAAAATAGATACCATATGCAACCATGCCGAGCAAAAGCAGGATGAAAATGGGCGAAAGCAGTGCAAACTCGATTGCAGAGGTGCCGGAATTTTCTCTACATAGACGCCAGATTATTCTTAAGTGGAGTGTTTTTTGGCACTTTGTGGCGGCTGCCTTACTTTCTGTGCTGTTCATACCCTTTGCCCGTTGGGAGATGTGTGAGATCTATCGAAGCCCATCGTGCAATGTAACCCATGGTTGCTTAAAGGCGGCTTAAGACATTTCGACAAAGTGGAATCGACGACAGGTTTCTTGCCGGAAACGAAAATCTCGAAGTGAGAAAACGCAGCCAAGCCTATGGTTTCAATTACTGTTCTATCGGCCACGAGGTAGCTCTCGGCGCGCCTTACTTTGGGTGACCCCTAGAGCCTGTTGAAATAAAAATTCTCCACGTTACTGTCTGGCCACCAGCTGCCGGAAAGGGAACCGGCGGCGCGCTCAAAGGGGCCATCTAATCGGTTTCGGGGCGTCAACACTCAAGAGGCGTAGCTGTAGGGCCGTCTCGACAGGGAGAACTTCATGCTGAAAAATATGCTGAAGGCGACGGTATTCGCCACAACCATGACGTTGGCCGCGGGCACGTTCTACGCGCCGGCTTTCGCCGAGGTCGTCTATAACAGAGGCAGCGCCGCCGAAGTGGAGTCGGTCGACCCGCACAAGACCTCGACAGTCTACGAAGCCAATGTTTTGCGTGACCTGTTCCAGGGATTGGTCATGCAAGATCAAAAGGCGAATGTCATTCCGGGCGCCGCCGAGAGCTGGACGGTATCGGACGACGGCACCGTCTATACCTTCAAGCTGCGCAAGGACGGCGTCTGGTCGGACGGCAGCCCGGTGACGGCAGATGACTTCGTCTACTCTTTCCAGCGGCTGGAAGACCCGGCCACCGGCGCCGAATATGCCTCGATGCTCTATCCCGTGAAGAACGCCGAGGAGGTGAACACCAAGAAGGCCAAGCCCGAGGAGATGGGCGTCAAGGCAATTGACGCAAGTACCCTGGAAGTGACGCTGAAGGCGCCCACGCCCTACTTCCTCGAAATGCTGACCCACCAGGCGGCCTATCCGGTCAACAAGGCTTCCATCGAAAAGCTTGGCGCAGATTGGATCAAGCCGGGCAACCTGGTCTCCAACGGCGCCTTTACGCTGGCGGAGTGGGTTCCCAACGACCACATCAAACTGGTCAAGAATCCGAAATTCTGGGATGCTGCGACCGTCAAGATCGACACCGTCAACGTTATCCCGACCGAAGACCGCTCGTCGGCGATGAAGCGCTTCGAGGCCGGCGAACTCGACAGCTACGATGATCTCCCGACCGAACAGCTCGCCGATCTCAAGGCCAAGTTTGGCGATCAAATCCGCGTCGGGCCGTATCTCGGCACCTACTATTATGCGATCAAGACCGACAAGGCCCCATGGGATAATGTCGAGCTGCGCAACGCCATCTCCATGGCAATCGACCGCGACTTCATTGCCGAAAAGGTCTGGCAGAACTCGATGCTGCCCGGTTATTCGATGGTGCCTCCGGGCATCGAGGGTTACACGCCGGCAATGGCCAAGTATGCTGAGATGTCGCAAATCGACCGCGAGGACGAAGCCAAGAAGGTGCTTGAGAAGCTTGGCTACACGCCCGAGAATCCGCTGAAGATGGAAATCCGCTACAACACTTCGGAAAACCACAAGAACACCGCGGTCGCCATCCAGGAACAGTTGAAGCCGCTCGGCATCGAAATCACGTTGCTCAACACCGACACCAAGACCCACTACTCCTTCCTGGAGCAGAAGGGCGACTATGACGTCGCGCGTGCCGCCTGGATTGCGGACTACAAGGATCCGGAAACCTTCCTCGGCATCACCCGCAAGGCCAGTGGCAACAACTATTCGGTCTACAACAGCCCGAAATACGAGGAGGCCATGGACAAGGCGGCAGCCGCCGGCGGCAAGCCCGAAGAGCGCATGAAGGAACTCGCCAAGGCCGAGCGCATCCTCGTCGATGAGGTCGGCAACATCCCGCTTCTCTACTATAGTTATCACGATATCGTTTCTCCGAAGCTTCATGGCTTCGAGGACAACGTCATGGACGTGCATCCGTCGCGCTTCATCTCCAAGGACTGATTTTCCTTGGCCGAACTGCCGCTCTTTTGCAGCGCCGCGCGTCCTTCGGGACGCGCAAAGGACGCTGTAACGCTTTGATTTTGCGCATGGCCCTTCCGAACCTTCGGTTCGGTTCGGGGTCATGAGTTAGGGCGGCGGTTCCGGTTTGCTAGCAAAGCGGGGAACCGATGCTGCGTTACGTATTTCGGCGGCTCCTGACCGCCATTCCGACGCTGTTCGTCATCGTGACGATGGCGTTCTTCCTGATACGCGTCGCGCCGGGCGGGCCATTCAATCAGGAGCGGGGCCTGAGTCCGGAGATCAAGGCCAATCTTGAAGCGCAGTTTGGCCTGAACGATCCGCTCTGGCTGCAATATGTCCACTATCTCGGCAATCTGCTGCGCGGCAATTTCGGGCCGAGCTACAACATGCCGGATTTCACCGTCACCGAATTGTTTGCCAAGGGGCTGCCCATTTCGATTCAGATCGGCGCCTCGGCCCTGATCCTGGCGCTGCTGCTCGGCAGTCTCCTCGGCACCATTGCCGCGCTCAATCAGAACAAGCTTGCCGACTATTCGGTGATTGCGCTGGCTGCCGCTGGCAGCACTATCCCGACCTTCGTCATCGCACCAGTGATCCAGCTTTTGTTCGGTCTGACCTGGAAGCTGCTGCCGATCGGCGGCTGGGGGGATGGCGCTCTCCTCAACAAGGTCGGGCCTGTGCTGACCCTGGCTTTGCCGCAGATCGCCATCGTCGCCCGCCTGATGCGCGGCTCGATGATCGAATCGTTGCGCTCGCACCACATCCGCACCGCACGCGCGCTCGGTCTGTCGGACTGGTCGGTGGTCGTCAAGCATGCGCTGCGCGGCGCCATTCTGCCGATCGTCTCCTTCACCGGCCCGGCGGCGGCGGCATTGCTCACCGGCTCGATCATCGTCGAGACGATTTTCGCCGTTCCCGGCATCGGCCGCTATTTCGTCGAGGCTGCGCTCAACCGCGACTACACGCTGGTCATGGGCACTGTGGTGGTCATCGCTCTGTTCACCATCGTCTTCAACCTGATCGTCGACATCATGTACGCCTTCGTCGATCCGAGAGTGCGCTATGACTGACATCGCAGCCACCGTTCCGGCCGTCGTCGGCCGCTCCCTGTGGGCCGATGCCTGGGCGCGCCTCAAGGCCAATCGCGCCGCCATGTTCAGCCTGTATTATCTTGCCTTCATCGCGCTCCTCAGCGTGTTCGGGCCCTCTTTGGTGCCGCATCGATACACCACCATCTACGCCGACTATGTGCGCACGCCGCCGAGCTTCTCGGCCTATCCGAAGGCCGACAAGATCGAAACGGCGCTCAATGAGGCGATCAAGCGTATGCGTGTCGACATCAAGGAGTGGCGGCAGGAAGACAATCGCATCTTCGTCACCGTCACATCTTCCAAGCCGATCGACGACCGCAATGTCCGCTACCTCGACCGTTCCGATGCCTTCGACAACACGAAGATCGAGAGCAAATCGCCTGACGGCCTTGAAGCGGTGATGAGCGCTTCGATCAGGCAGCAGTATTTCCTGTTCGGCACCGACAATACCGGCCGCGATCTCCTGTCGCGGACGCTGATGGCCGGGCGCATCTCGCTGGCCATCGGCCTGCTCGCCGGGGTCGTCGCCGGCGTCATCGGCGTGCTCTATGGCGCTACTGCCGGCCTTGCCGGCGGCAAGGTCGACGAGGTGATGATGCGCATCGTCGATGTGCTTTATTCGCTGCCGTTCATCTTCTTCGTCATCATGCTGGTGGTCTTCTTCGGCCGGAACTTCGTGCTGATGTTCCTTGCGGTCGGCGCCGTGCTCTGGCTCGACATGGCGCGCATCGTGCGCGGTCAGGCGCTGTCGATCCGGCGGCAGGAATATGTCCAGGCGGCGGAGGCGATGGGCATCGGCCAGCGCGGCATCCTGATCCGCCACGTCATTCCCAACCTGCTTGGCCCAGTGGTCATCTACATGACGCTGCTGGTGCCGCATGTCATCATCCTGGAGAGTTTCCTGTCCTTCCTCGGGCTTGGCGTGCAGGAACCGATGACCAGCTGGGGCGTACTGATCTCGACCGGCGCCAAGAACATCGGCACCGCCAACTGGCTGCTCTTGTTCCCTGCCTTCTTTCTCGTCTCGACGCTGTTCGCGCTGAACTTCGTTGGCGACGGCCTGCGCGATGCGCTCGACCCTAGGGATCGTTGAGATGGACGCTTCCGAAACGATCCTCAACGTTAAAGACCTTCGCGTCCGCTTTCGAACGCTCGACGGCGTGGTCGAGGCGGTCAAGGGCATCAACATCCACGTCAATGCAGGCGAAACCGTCGCCGTGGTCGGTGAATCCGGGTCCGGCAAGAGCCAGACGATGATGGCAGCGATGAGCCTGCTGGCCTCGAACGGCGAGGCGACAGGCGTCGTCGACTATCGCGGCCGCAACCTTTTAACCCTAAGCAAGCCCGAGTTGAACAAGGTCCGCGGCCGCAAGATCAGCATGATCTTCCAGGAGCCGATGACATCGCTCGATCCGCTCTATTCGATCGGCAATCAGCTGATCGAACCGATCCGCCGGCATCGCGGGCTTAGTGCGGCGCAAGCACGCGAAGAGGCGCTCAAGCTCTTGCGGCTGGTTCATATTCCCGATCCCGAACGGCGGATGAAATCCTACCCGCATGAAATGTCGGGTGGCCAGCGACAGCGGGTCATGATCGCCATGGCGCTGGCCAACGATCCCGACATACTGATCGCAGACGAACCGACGACGGCGCTCGACGTGACGATCCAGGCGCAGATCCTCATGCTGCTCGCCGAGCTGCAGCGCAAGCTCGGCATGGCGATCGTCTTCATCACCCATGATCTCGGCATCGTCCGGCGCTTTGCCGACCGCGTCTACGTCATGCGCTACGGCGAAGTCGTAGAGGAGGGCGAGGCGGAAGCGATCTTCGTCAACCCGCAGCATGCCTACACCAAGATGCTGCTGGCCGCCGAGCCGACCGGAACCAAAGCGCCGCCGCCGCCAAACGCGCCTGTCCTGCTCGAAGGCAGGAATGTCGAGGTGAACTTCAAGATCGGCGGCGGGTTTCTTGCCGGAGAGCCGCTGGTGCTGCGCGCGGTCGATCACATTTCGATCCGCCTTCAGCGGAACCAGACCATCGGCATCGTCGGCGAATCCGGTTCGGGAAAATCGACGCTCGGGCGGGCTTTACTGCGGCTTCTGCCAAGCGATGGCCTCATCCGCTTTGGCGATCGCGATATCTCCTCCGCCGACCGTCAGACTATGCGGCCGCTGCGGCGTGAATTGCAGCTCGTCTTCCAAGACCCGTTCGGTTCGCTGTCGCCGCGCATGACCGTCGGCCAGGTCATCACCGAAGGGCTTCTGGTGCATGAGCCGACCCTGTCGGGTAAGCAACGCGATCTGCGCGCGGTCGAGGCCTTGCGCGAAGTCGGGCTCGATCCGAATGCGCGCAATCGCTACCCGCACGAATTCTCCGGCGGCCAGCGCCAGCGCATTGCCATCGCGCGCGCGATGATCCTCAAGCCCAAGGTGGTCGTGCTCGACGAGCCGACCTCGGCGCTCGACCGCTCCGTCCAGAAGCAGATCGTCGAGCTGCTGCGCAAGCTGCAGGCCGACCATGAATTGTCCTATCTGTTCATCAGCCACGATCTCGCCGTCGTGCGCGCCATGGCCGACTACATCATCGTCATGAAGCAAGGCAAGATCGTCGAGGAAGGGCCGACCGAGGCGATCTTCAGCAATCCGCAAGCTACCTACACGCAGACGCTGATGGCCGCGGCCATCGACGTCACTCGGTTTCGCTTAAGCGCGTAACGCGATCAGTCAGGCCTGCAGCGGAGGGAGATTTTTTCGGGAGCAAAACAGCCAACCACTGGCCGTTCCGGGAGAAGGAGACAGTTCATTCCGGCTAGGTGATTAGTATCAAGTCTGACCACACAAACCCTGAAGAGTGGGACCCACGTGATTGACCTTTCGGGATCAACGCCCACAAAAGCGTAAATGCGCAATGGGGATAAACCACGCATGCTTTGAGCTTGCATTCCAGACAGAGCACCCGCCTGATTTGCGTGACAGTTGGCTGTTGTTAACGAACATCCAGCGCAGGTCGATGTAGGAAAACGTCGCTAGTCGGGTCGAGCGCGGCAGATGCCGGCGAGAATGGTTCAGTCGAAGAAGCCCGCGTCCTCTTCCCTGAGATACTTCCTGGTTGCTTCGGCGTCGATATCGAGGCCCAGCCCCGGCGCTTCCAGCAGGTCCACCATGCTGTCCTTCACGATCTGCGACGGCAGGCCGATTACGAGGTCCTCCCACCAGGGGTCGGAGGCGCTCGGGTATTCGAAGGCGATGTAGTTGGCGGGCAAGGTGGCGCAGACATTGATCAACGCGCCGAGGCCGAGCAGGCCGTTCGCCGTGCCGTGCGGCGCCATCAGGATCGAGTGCATTTGGGCGTGCTCGGCTACCCATTTGAGCTCGGCGATGCCACCGATATCGGCCGGGTCCGGACCGATGATACGGACCGCCTGCGTTTCGATCAGCTCCTTGAAATTATGGCGCAGGTAGATCTGCTCGCCGGTATGGATTGGCGTCGAGGTGGAGGTGGTCAGCTCCCGATAGGCCTGCGGATTGACCCACGGCACATAGTCGCCAGTCAGCATGTCCTCGAGCCACATCAAATTGTACTTCTCGACCGCGCGAGCAAACTTAATCGCATCGGGCAGCATCCAGCCCGGGCCGCAGTCGAGCGCCAGGCTGACCTCGTCGCCCAGCACTTCCTTCATCGCGATCACGCAGTCGAGCATGTGATTGAAACCGCGCTCGCTGATCACGCCTTGATCCATGGCACCGTGATAGCCGGCCTTCTTCTGCGTCACGCCGTAATGGAAGCCCTCAATGGTGTCCTTCATGTTGGAGTGGAACGAGATTCCTTGCTTGATCATGAAGAAGTTCTGCGGCTGCTCCATCATCCATTTGACATCAGCGGCGTAGTCCTCCGGCCGGTCGCCCGTGCGTTTCTGGCGGATCGAGCCGTTGTAGACGCGCACCTTGTCGCGCACTTTGCCGCCGAGCAGTTTGTAGGCCGGCACGCCTGCAGCCTTGCCGGCAATGTCCCATAGCGCATGCTCGATAGCGCTCACCGCCGCGCCATAGGGCTTGAAAGAGCCGCGTTGGCGGATCTTCAGCATCACCCGCTCGACGTCGGTTGGGTCCTCGCCGATCAGGGCCTCGCGGAAATGCAGCACCCAGGGCTTGAGGTAGGGCTTGGTGTACTCGACCTCACCCAGGCCATAGAGGCCCTCGTCGGTGACGACGCGAACGATGGGGTGCTTGCCGATGACGGCACAGCGGAGATCGGTGATCTTCATGGCGCAGTCCTATTTCACAGACGAGAAAGCTGTCGGCGTGAGCAGCTGGCTGCTGATATTGGCAATGATCTGCCCGTCGCGCTCAGACTCGTCCCGGGCTCTGTGCCATGCCGGATCGGTGACGAAAGCCGCCCATTTCGCCTCACGCTCGGCCAGCGATTCCCAGGCGAGGAAATAGGTGAGGCGATTGCTGTTTTCGCCGATCGCCGTGGTGAAAAACCCGGCTTGGCGGATGCCATGCCTCTCCCAGATGGCCAGCGTTTGGTCGGAAAAGCGCTTGAGCAAAGCCGGCAGCCTGCCCGGCAGGCAGTCATAGATACGCAGTTCGTAGATCATGGTTTCGTCCGTTTCTTTCTTCGCCTCTCCCTTGGGAGAGGTCGACACGAATGGTCGGTCGTTGGCCCTGTGAGCCTGGGGGAATGAGGGAAGGGGTCTGGGCTAACTCCAGGTCCGGTCCCAGCTATATTCATTGTCCCAATGCTCGGTGGATTGCCATATCCCCGTGACCCCCGGTTGCAGGTGCAGCGAGATTACCTCGTCGACTACGTCGTCAATCCCCAGGCCCGGCTTGTCCAGAACAGTGATAAAGCCCTCCTTGACGAGCGGCTTGGGAACGCCGGTGACGATATCGTCCCACCAGTCGACATCGGCGGAGTGATATTCGAGCGCCATGAAGTTTTCGGTCGCGGTCGCGACATGCGCCGCAGCCATTGCCGCGATTGGACTTTCCGCCATATGGATCGCCATGGCGACACCATGGTCCTGTGCCGCGTCGCCGATCTTCTTGGTCTCGAGGATGCCGCCGGTGGTCAGCAAGTCCGGATGGATGACCGAGATGCCTGAGTTGAGCAGCGGCTCGAAGCCTTCCTTGAGATAGATGTCCTCACCCGTGCAGATCGGCACGGACGTAGCCTGCTGCAACTGCCGATACTGCTCGGTGTACTGCCAGGGGATCACGTCCTCGAGCCAGGCCGGTGCATATTTCTCGATCCGCCGGGCGAGACGGATGCCATCCTGCAGCGAGATGTGGCCGACATGGTCGATGGCGAGCGGGACCTCGTAGCCGATCACCTCGCGGACCTCGTGGATATATTGATCGAGCAGGTCGATGCCCTTTTCGGTGAAGTGGAGGCCGGTGAAGGGATGCGGCACGTTCTGCGCGTCATAGGCGGCATTGCGCGCCCGGCGTTCGTCCAACGTGCGTGCCCGGCCGCGGCTGGCATGCGTGCGGAAACCGTCGAGCACGCCAGCCGGCGCGACCACCGCGCCCGGGATGTGGGAGATCTGCGCCAGCCCCAGATCCATCTTGAGGAACGTGAAGCCGAGTTCCATGCGCTGCTTGAGGCGCTTGCCGGTCTCGGTGCCACTTGGCTTGTCGGCGTCGGTGTCGCAATAGACACGCACCTTGTCGCGGAACCGTCCCCCGAGCATCTGGTAGATCGGCACGCCATAGGCCTTGCCGGCGAGATCCCACAGCGCGATTTCGACCGCCGAGACGCCGCCGCCTTGCCGGCCATGGCCACCAAATTGCTTGATGCGGCGGAACAGTCGGTCAATGTCACAGGGATTCTCGCCGAGCAACCGGCTCTTCAGCATCAGCGCATAGGTGGCGCTAGCGCCGTCACGCACTTCGCCCAGGCCGACAATGCCCTGGTTGGTGTAGATCTTGATGAGCGCCGAGGTGAACGGCGCACCGACGATTTCGGCTACCCGCATGTCGGTGATGCGAAGGTCGGACGGCTTGGAGTTCGCGTTCACCCGATTGAGCGCCTCGTCGGCGCCACCCGTCTTTGGCATGGCTTGTCCTCGTTCTAGGTCAGCGGAGCTTGCCGCCCCGCACGCTGAGCATCGAGTTGCTAGTCCAGCTCGATCTCATGGGCCTGCAGGTAGTCGCGGTCCATCTCAACACCCAGACCAGGCTTCGATGTCAGCTTCAGGCTGCCGTTCGAAACGTCGAGAGGTCTGTCGATGAGGTGATCGTATTTGCCCAGGTTCCACTCCGACGTTTCGAGCTTGTAGAAGTTGGGAACGGTCATCATCACCTGCGCTCCCGCAACCACGTTGATCGGCCCAGCGGCGTCATGCGGCGAGACCGGGATGTAGTAGGCTTCGCATAGGGCGGAAATCTTCTTGAGTTCGGTAATGCCGCCGGTCCAGGTCACATCAGGCATGATGTAGTCAGCGAGCTTGTTCTCGAGTACCGGCACGAAATCCCATTTCGTGTGGCCGCGCTCGCCCCACGAGATCGCGGCACTGACCTTCTCACGCACCTGCTTGAGTGCGTTAAGGCTCTCGGGCGGACAGGGCTCCTCAAACCAGTCGATCTGGCCGGCTTCCTCCAGGCTCCGACATAGGCGAATAGCGGTGGGAACGTCGAAGCGGCCATGCGCGTCGATGAGAATGTCGACATCAGGCCCCGCCGTTTCGCGGATCAGCGCCGTGAGTTCGGCCGCTTCGCGCTCGTCCTTGCGAGTCATGCTGCCATCGAGGTAACCGTCCCGCTGTTCGCGGGACAGGCCATCGGCGGTGCGGCCCTGGTGGGGGAAAGGATCGAACTTGAGCGCTGTGTGTCCGGACTCGACGATGTCCAAAATTTCGCGGACCACAGCCTCCTTGCTGGTGAATTTGGCCTGGTTAGGATGGGTGTAGAGTGCGATTTCATCGCGCACCGGTCCGCCTAGCAGCTCGTAGATCGGCTTACCGAGGACTTTGCCCCGGATATCCCAGAGGGCTATATCGATGGCGCTCACGCATTCGACGGCGGCGCCGCGGCTGCCCATGTAGGTGAAGCTGCGGAAAATCTTGTGCCAGAGACGCTCGATATGAGCTGGATTCTCGCCTGTCACGGCGATGCCGATCTGCCGCAGGATCGTGCACAGGGCGCGGTTGGCGAGCCTTGTGGTTGTCGTGATCTCTCCCCAGCCGCTCACCCCTTCGTCGGTCGTCACCTCGACGAAAAGGAACTCTCCCCAATAGGAAGCATCGGACTTGATCAGCCACGGCCGAATGCTCGTGATTTTCATCTCAACTACCTTTTTCGAAATGGTCGGGCTAACGATGTTCTGGACCGGACATTCTATCCGGCCCGAGCGGCGTTGCGCGCTCGCATCTGTTCGAGAATATGCCGGCCTGAACCCTCGACATGGCGAGAAACGAGTTCGGCCGCCTTGTCGGCCTCTCCCGCCTTTACGAGCGCGATGAGTTCGCGGTGCTCGCGAATGATCGCGGCACGCCGTGCAAGCGTGAAGTTGAAACGCCGGCTCACGGCTCGCAGCACTTCGCGATGCTTCCACCAAAGTTCGGCGGCATGGCGGTTATAGTGCCGCTGGTACATCACGGTGTGGAAAGCCGTATCCAGCTCGCTGTGCCTGAACGTGTCGGCGAAGTTGTTCTCTTCGATCAGGCCTTGGAGACGTTCGAGCTCGGCGATGTCCTCGCCGGTCGCCATATTCACAAACCATCGCGTCAAGGCCGGCTCGATCAGAACACCGATTTCATAGATATCCCGCACAAAATCCTGATCTATGGGTCGGACGCGCGCCCCGCGGTTGGGGAGAAATATGACAAAACCCTCCCCGCGCAAGAGTTGCAGGGCCTCGCGCACGGGGTTGGTCGAGGTGCCATGACGCCGGGCGAGGTCGGTGACCACAAGCCGTTCGTTGGCGACGAGCCGCCCTTCGATGATGTCTTCCCTAATCAGTTCGTAAACTGAGGCGCCCTCGCTGGAGGCCCCTATGGGGTCAATCTCAGCCGGTGGCATGGCTTTAAAATCGCTTATTTCGGCCAAGGCCGGCTCCCCTATTCAGTACATACTCTGCCCGATATCACACACGGTTTCCCCAAACAATGTACGATCCTATGCGTTGACAGGCAATCCACGATCTGAAAACGTACAAGGTGATCGAAGGGATACATAGAATAGGGAGGCGTCCCGCGGTCGTACGAGCTAGGCCGCTTTGCCTCGGCGCAGGGCGGCATGGAGAACCAGGGAGGATACCTATGACGAGGATTACGCTCGGCAGTGCGGTCCTGCGCGGCACTGTCGCCACTGCTTTGATGGCATCGCTGATGTCCACATCGGCACTCGGTGCGCCGCCGGTCGACCTGAGCAAGTGGTCGCCGGAATATGTGCGCTCCATTGCCGGCACACAGGATTTTGACACGGCAGCCGATTGCGCCAAGGTCACCCCGCTCGACTACAAGGGACGGCTGACTTTCTGGTATCAGGGCGTGTTCGAGGGCGACCCCGACCTCCTGCGCCAGTACTACAAGGAATTCTTCGAGACCTTCCGCAAGACCTATCCGAACATCCAGCTCGAGGAACAAGCCCTCACCTATAACGACCTTCTTGACAAGTTCCGCACGGCGCTCCTGGGCAATGCCGCGCCG
This sequence comes from Mesorhizobium mediterraneum, assembly GCF_002284565.1. Classification (GTDB taxonomy): domain Bacteria; phylum Pseudomonadota; class Alphaproteobacteria; order Rhizobiales; family Rhizobiaceae; genus Mesorhizobium; species Mesorhizobium mediterraneum. The sequence continues at coordinate 17,754 of NZ_NPKI01000026.1, forward strand.
ATGGCGGTCCGCCTGCAAATCCTGGGTGGTACCGAGTTCGCGTCAAAGGGCTATCTGGAACCGCTCAAACCCGAAGATGTCGGCTATTCGACCGATGATTTCTGGCCCGGCGCCATGAAGGCCGTAACCTGGGAGGACGTTACCTACGGCATTCCGACCAACAACGAGACGATGGCATTCATCTGGAACGCCGACATCTTCAAGCGGGCGGGCCTCGATCCGGACAAGCCGCCGGCAACCTGGGACGACGTCGTCAAATATTCCAAGCAGATCCACGACAAGCTCGGCATTGCCGGCTACGGCCTCGTGGCTCGCAAGAATGCCGGCAATACGCCGTACCGTTTCATGCCACAGCTATGGGCCTATGGCGGCGGCGTCTTCGACGAAGCCACCGCGAACCCGACCTATGAGGAGGTCCAACTCGGCAGCCCGCAGAGCAAGGCAGCGCTGCAAGCCTCATACGACATGTACGTTCGCGACAAATCGGTTCCGGTTTCGGCACTCACCAACCAGCAGGCCGATAACCAGCCCCTGTTCCTCGCCGGCCAGCTTGGCATGATGATCTCGCACCCGTCCGACTACGACGTGATGCTCGACCTGCAGAAGAAGGCGACAGGCACCGACAAAGACAAGGCGCAGACCGTCATCGACAACATGCGCTACGGCCTGATTCCGACTGGCCCCGACGGCAAGCGCGCCGTCGTGTTCGGCGGCTCGAACATTCACATTCTGAAGCCCGAATATGTCGAGGGCGGCAAGGTAGACGAGCCGGCTGCAAAGGCCATCATCTGCATGTGGGCGAGCCCTGAGTGGTCGCTGAAGATGGCCTACGCCGGCTCGAACCCAGGCAACCTTAATGGTTTCAAGACCAAATGGATGAAGGAACGTCTCGACAACATCGAGTTCCTCGATGTGACGACCTCGATGCTGCCATATGGCATCCCGTTCCCAGCGCTGCCGCAATCCCCCGAGATCATGAACATCATCGTCCCGGACATGCTGCAGAATGCCCTGACCGGAGCGATGACCGTCGACCAGGCAGCGGACGACGCGGCCCAGAAGGTCAAAGATCTGATGGGCGGACTCTAGTCCAAGCCTGACCTGCGATCTGGCCGGCTGCGCCGATAGTGCAGCCGGCTCGTTCCGAAGAACGAGGGCACGCCACAGTGACGATCGTGACCGGCAAGGCCGAGGCTCGCCGAATATTGCAACCCGGTAAATCCGGCTTGTTGCGGAAGATATGGGAGCATCGCGCCGACTACGCATACGTGCTCCCTGCGATCGCCGTGATGCTCATCGTCATCGCCTATCCGATCTACTACACGATCGAGCTGTCGTTCTTTAAGACGCCGCCTGGCCTACAGCTCCGCGACAAGACCTTTATCGGCTTCGACAACTACACGACCATCCTCGCCAGTCGTGTGTTCTGGAAAGTCACCTGGAACACTCTGATCTGGACAGTGGGATCCACTTTCATCTCTTTTGTCCTGGGGTTTGCCGCAGCGCTGGCGCTCCACCGCGATTTTATCGGCCGTGGTGTCCTGCGCGCTGTCCTGATCGTTCCCTGGGTCATCAGCGCGGTCGCCGCCTCCTATATCTGGAGGTGGATCTACCATTCGGACTTCGGGATCATCGGCGCAGTGCTGGTCGGCCTCGGATTGGCCGACCGGCCGCCGAATTTCATCGACAGCGTCAGCACGGTGCTGCCATCCCTGATCGTTGTCAATATCTGGCGCGAGTTTCCGTTTGCCATGATCATGATGATGGCCGGCCTGCAGACAGTCCCCGAACAGTTGCTGAGCGCTGCAAAAGTCGACGGAGCCAGTGCATGGCAGCGCTTCTGGCACGTCACCTTCCCGCATTTGCGCAACGTCTCGACAGTGACGATCCTGCTGCTCGCGGTGGCCAACTTCAATTCCTTCATCATCCCCTGGATCATGACCGGCGGCGGGCCGTCGAACGCATCGCATATCTGGATCACCCACATTTATGAGCTCGCCTTCGGCCGACAGCTCTGGGGCGTGGCATCGGCCTATTCGGTGCTCCTGTTCCTCATCCTGATGACGCTGGGCTACTTCTACGTCCGTGCGCTAAGCGGCAACGAGCGGAAAGAAGGGAGCGCATGAGCACGATTGTCGAGACAGCCCCTCGAGGTCAGACCCGGCGCCGCATGCGTGTCGACGGATGGCGGTGGGCCGGGCGCATCTTCCTCGTTTTCATGCTGCTTTACACCGCGCTGCCGATGATCTGGATGCTGATCACTTCGATCAAGTCTGGGTTCGCGGCGATGCAATTCCCGCCGCAATGGTGGCCGGACCAGCCTACCCTCGCCAGCTATCAAAAGCTGCTCGATCCGCAGAACAGCGTCGGTCAGGACTTCCTCCGCTTCTTCTGGAACAGCCTTTTCGTCTCGACCGTCACGACAATCCTTTCGGTGATCGTGGCTGTCCCTGCGGCCTACGCGTTTTCCCGCTTCAGTTTCCCCGGCCGAAACTTCCTGTTCTTCTCGGTGCTGCTGCGCAACATGTTCCCGGCCGTGATCTTTCTCGTGCCGCTCTTCATCCTGATGCGCGTGCTGGGGCTGGTGAACACACATGGCTCGCTGATCCTCACCTATCTCACCTTCGGCCTGCCGCTGGCGATCTGGCTGCTCAAGGGCTTTTACGACAACATCCCGGTGCAGCTCGAGCAGGCGGCGCGCATCGATGGCGCAACGCGGTTCCAGGCCTTCATCCTGATCGTGATGCCGCTCTCGACGCCGGGGATCATCGCCACCGCGATCTATTCCTTCATCGGCGCGTGGAACGAATACATCTACGCCTACACCTTCCTCTCCAAAAACGACCAGCTGACACTGCCGGTCGGCATCCAGCGCTTCTTCTCGGAAAATACGACGGACTTTCCGGGCCTGATGGCGGCCAGCTTTATGATGAGCGTGCCCGTCGTGGTGCTGTTCCTCGTCCTGCAACGATACTTCGTACGCGCCCTTACAGAAGGCGCGGTCAAGCATTAAGGAGTTGCCGATGGCCCACGTGGTCCTCAAAGATCTCGTCAAGACCTATGGCAGCTTCAAAGCCGTCAACGACGTTTCGTTGACGGTCAATGACGGCGAATTCGTTGCGTTAGTCGGCCCTTCAGGCTGCGGCAAGACGACCACGCTTAATCTCGTCGCGGGGCTGATCCCAATCACATCGGGCGACATCGTCATCGGGGAACGAGTGGTCAACGACCTCGACCCCAAGGACCGCGACATCGCAATGGTGTTCCAGAACTACGCGCTCTACCCGCAGAAATCGGTCTACAAGAACCTGGCGTTCCCGTTGCAGATGCGCAAACTCCCCAGGGACGAGATTGACAAGAAGGTCAAGGAAGCGGCGCGAGTGCTCGACATGACGCACTTGCTCGAGCGCAAGCCGCGCGAACTTTCGGGCGGACAGCAGCAGCGTGTGGCCCTGGGCCGTGCCCTCGTCCGCGACCCCGCTGTGTTCCTGATGGATGAGCCGCTCTCTAACCTCGATGCCAAACTGCGCGTGCAGATGCGGTCCGAAATAAAGCGGTTCCATCAGGACCTGAAGGCGACGATCATCTATGTAACGCACGACCAGCTCGAGGCCGTGACCATGGCAGACAGGATGGCGGTAATGAACGGTGGCTATCTGCAGCAATACGATTCGCCGGCACAGGTTTTCGCCCATCCCGTGAACATGTTTGTCGCGAGCTTCATAGGCAGCCCGGCGATGAGCCTTATTCCGCTGGAGGCATCGACGGCAAACGGCAACACCGTGTTGACCAGCGCGGAAGGCTGGAGCCTCGAGCTGTCGCAACTCAACGCGCGCAAGGTCCAGAGGGCGACGACCAAGAAGGTCGTGCTCGGAGCGCGACACTCGACGATCAAGCTGCACAACAGCGCGGTCCCCGGTGCCATTCCGGCCAAGGCCTTTACGGTGGAACCAACCGGAGACGTCACCTTCGTGCAGGCGTTCCTCTCCGGCGCCATCGTCAACATCAGCGTGCCTCCCAACATCGCCGTCGCACCTGACGAACAGATCTGGCTCGAGTTCGATCAGGAGCGGATGCATCTGTTCGACGGCGAAACTGAAATGGCCCTCACGGCCAACTGAGATAGGGCGGCGCGTGGAACGTGGGCGTAGATGACTGAGAGGCTTAAGATCACCGCGATCAAGCCCTATCCAGTATGGGTAGGAACGCGCAACCAGATGCTCGTCAAGGTCGAGACCGACCAAGGCATCTTCGGCTGGGGCGAGAGCGGCTTGAGCGGTCGCGAGAAGGCCGTGGCCGGCGCGGTAGAGCACTATCGCGAGTTCCTCATCGGCCGCGACCCGATGCAGATTGGCCGGATCTGGCAGGAAATTTATCGCAGCCAGTACTTCGAGGGCGGGCGAGTTCTGCAGGCGGCGATTTCCGCCATCGACATCGCCCTTCACGACATCAAGGGCAAGGCATTGGGGGTGCCTGTCTACGAGCTGCTGGGCGGCAAGCAGCGCGACCGCGTCCCCACCTTCGCCTCGACCGGAGACGAGGCCGAGGGGGATGTCGCCATAGAACGAGCCCGCGAACTCCGCGCGCAAGGGTGGCAGGCGATCCGCTTCTTCCCCGTCGGGCAAAACGGCAGGGACATCTTCGAGCCGCGCGAGTCGATCGGCGCCACCGCGAGTATGATGAACAAGGCGCGCGAGGCGCTGGGCGACGACGTCGTCCTCGGCATCGACTATCATCATCGGCTATCGGTGGCGGAGGCGGCGAGCTTCTGCAACAAGCTCGGCCGCGGCGTGCTTAATTTCCTCGAGGAGCCGATACGGGACGAGACACCGGAGGCCTACGAATCCCTGCGCACGATGACCGACATCCCCTTTGCCATCGGCGAGGAATTTGCCAGCAAGTGGCAGTTCCTGCCCTATATCGAACGCGGCATCCACCAGTTCAACCGGCTCGATGTTTGCAATGTCGGCGGACTCACCGAGGCGATGAAAGTCGCTGGCTGGAGCGAAGCGCACTACGTCGACCTGATGCCGCACAATCCGCTTGGCCCGGTGTGCACGGCCGCGACCATGCATCTCGCTGCCGCGGTCTCCAACTTCGCGTGGCTCGAGACCAGGGCGCCCGAAAGAAAGCTGGGCTTCGACAATTCCGACTTCTTCCCGGTGCAACCACAACTCGATGGCGCCGACTATCCGGTCAGTGACCTGCCGGGGCTAGGCGTCGAGGTCGACGAAAAGGCGGTCCAGGCGGAGAGCTTTCGTTTCTGGGAAGCGCCTCACCTTAAGCGCCGCGACGGTTCCGTTACGAACTGGTAGTTCTCTTTCAACCGGAGTCCACGATGACACATGCTCCTGACATCACGCGGCCGCCAAAAAACCTGATCGACGCGCTAAGGGAGATCGGCGCCGCGACGGTTGCCGGCACGCTTGGCCACATGGGATTTCGCAATCCGCACATGGTCGGACCGGTAGCCCAAAACCACGGGAAGTCGATCGTCGGGCCGGCGCTGACGCTGCAGTTCATGCCACAGCGGCCGGATCTATTCAGCGAGGGAGAATATGCCGATCCGGAGACGCAGTTGCATCGGCACGTGCTCTATCACGCGCAGGAGGGCGATGTGGTCGTGGTCGACGCGCGCGGCGACATGAGCTCGGGCGTCTTCGGCGATATGATGTCGACGTATTTCAAAGGCAGAGGCGGCGCGGGTATCGTCATCGACGGGTGCATGCGCGACCGGCCCAATGTTGAAAAGCTCGATCTGCCCCTATGGCTGCGCGGCTGGACGCCAAATTATCATGTGCAGACCAGCATCTACCCCAATGCCGTCAACGTTCCGATTGCCTGCGGCGGTGTCACGGTGATCCCCGGCGACATCATCGTCGCCGACGACGATGGCGTGGTGGTGCTCCCCGTCGCGATGGCCGCAAAGGTAATCGAAGAATCGCAGAAGCATCACGACTGGGAGGAGTTCTCGCGAGTGAAACTCATGGGAGGCGGTTCGTTGCAGCGCTACTACCCGCTGCATGACGATGCCCGCGGGGAGTATGAGGAGTGGCGCAAAACAAACCGCTTGGAGAACCCTAGTTAGCGCATGGATTACCCTGCGGCGGGCGGCAGACCGTCTGGCGGTATCGCCGGCGTCTACGAAAAAGTGGGGAGTCGAATTTCGCTTTGGGGCACCGCTTTCGATCTGGCAGCCGGGATTGACGTGATTCAGACTTCCTCGAAGTCCGCCGAATGTCGGCTCTTGACGGACTGTGTTGATTCTGGTTTCGGGTTTTCGAGAGTCACTTCTTGCCGACCTCGGCGAACAGGAGGGAGGGATCTTCGTTCTCGAAGCGAGGCGTTTGACGCGGTCCTAGAGGTCACGAGCGCGGTCGGACGAGTTGGTATTTGCTCGGCACACCAGGCCCCTAGTTTCCTACATCGAAACGCGCAAGTCAGCGCTGAAGCGCGAGGCCGAAGCTCAGGCTTTCCGCGTTAATGTTCAGGATGGTAAGGTGATCCTTGACGGCAAGGTCAGGGTTTAGTCCGAGCGCCAGGCTCCCAAACTTGCTGCCTGGTTGTCGCAGGGAGTCCGGACTGTGGAAGATCGGATTTCGATCATCCGATGGCTCGACAAGCTGGACGCGGCGATTGCTTTGGAGGCTACCTCCCTTCGATCGATAGGCGCGGTACTCGACAGGCCCTGCATGAACATTGTGATGTTTACCAACACATTCAGCCCGCATGTCGGCGGCGTTGCACACAGCGTTGCGTCGTTGTCGGAAATGCTGCGTGAGTTGGGGCATGCAGTCCTGATCGTCGCGCCGGACTATGCGGAAGCAGCTCGATCAGAAAGCGACATCCTTCGTGTCCCTGCGATCCAGAATTTTAACGGCAGCGATTTTTCAGTGCCGATTCCGTTCACCCGCTCGCTCGAGAAGACACTGAACGCCTTCGAACCGGATGTCGTCCATTCGCACCACCCGTTTCTTCTCGGCGACACCGCCCTTCGCACCGCGGCGTCGCGAGCATTGCCGACGATATTTACCTATCACACCCGCTACGAACTCTACGGCCACTACGTTGCGCAGGATGCACCGGTCCTCCAACGGCTCGTGCTCAGCCTGGCGGCTGGCTACTGTGACCTGTGCGATCATATCATCGCTCCAACTCACAGCATTGCCGACCTCTTGCGCCACCACGACGTCACCAAACCGATCACCACAATCCCGACCGGCATTGATCTGGCCAGGTTCGCCGATGGAGATCGGCTGAGATTGCGGAGCCGGTTGGGAATAGTGGAAACCGATTTCATCGTCGGGCACGTAGGCCGGCTGGCGCCGGAGAAGAACCTGACTTACCTCACTGAAGCGGTTTGCCTGTTTCTTTTGCAAAATGAGCGCGCGCATTTTGTCGTCGCCGGCGACGGTGCGTCAGCGTCCGAAATGCGCCGCATGCTGGACGAGGCGGGTCTTCAGGACAGGTGCCATCTGCTAGGCGTGGTCGAAGGCGCCGATCTGGCCGACGTCTATGCCGCCATGGACGTCTTCGCCTTCTCGTCGCGTTCCGAAACCCAGGGTCTTGTGCTCGTCGAGGCGATGGCGACCGGCGTTCCGGTAGTTGGGCTTGATGAACCTGGAGTCCGTGAAGTAGTACGCACCGGAAAGAACGGCTATCTCCTGTCAGCCGATGCGTCCCCAGGCCAATTCTCCAAGGCTCTCGCCAGAGTCCGCGCGCTCACTCCGCCGGGCCGAGCAGCACTGCAAGAAGAAGCCAGATTGACTGCGGCCTCCTACTCACAATCTTCGACCGCGCAGCAGACCGTCGATCTCTATTCGCACGCTGTCGCGAGCCATGCTGGTGCCCGAGCTACCCGCACCCGTTCGTTTGAGGCGACGCTCGAAGGTCTCAAGCAGGAATGGAGAATCCTCGCCAACCTTGCGAATGCCGTCAAGGACGCGGTGGCGACGCGCAGTGACTCCACAAAGTGACGGCTGTGGGACGCTGCGTTCGCGCCTGGACTGCTGCATCCGTCTTCAGCCTATCTCTTCCGCTGAAAGGAAATTTCGTCGGCTCGGTTCGTGTACCTGCCGGTCTCTCGATGCATCATCGATGTCTCTTTAATCTGCTGGCGATCCAGTCCAGGCCGGTAAACAATCCGACGCGATGAAATTCTACCCAAAACTTCGTCGCGAATCCGTTGACGAGAAATGCCCTGACAACATGAAACCCTGTCACAAGCCCGACGGACAAGTGCAGCGTTTGTGCGGTGATGGCCATTTCGACCAGGCCGCCAGGCGAGGCGCCGAGGGTCGCACTGGCCAGGTCCAGTCCCGTTAGCCAGCACAGAAGGGCAGCATAACCGAAAAGCAAGGTGGCAAGGATCAGAATGAAAACCGCGCTGCTGACGAAGACGCGAGGAAGCCGCAAGACCACCTCCCTCTTGAAGCGAGAGCCAATCGAAATGCCGATGAGAAACTGTCCGAACCAATAAGGTCCGCAGGTTGATGCCGTCGGTTGCCGAGCCATGGATGTCAAACAATGAGTGGCGGCAGAATGCAGACCAGAAGCGCCTGGCTGATGCTATGGCCGATACCGTGGTCCTCACCTACTCGCTTTGCACGATCCCGCACCCGAACGGCGCGCTGGCTGAGTTCCGCCGCGTCCTGAAGGCCGGCGGGCGGCTGGTGTTCATAGAGCATGGCGGCGGCGAAACTCCGCTCCCCGAGCACGCTGCAAGGGCGTCTTGTCGGACTGTGGGGCTGGCTTGCCGGCGGCTGGCATCTGACGCGCGAGCCAGCGTGGCTGATCGCGGACGCCGGTTTCACGATCCAGCGCCAAGAAAGAAGTTTCCCGCGCCTCTGGCAGCTCGGAATTCACACCACCGGGGAAGCGCTCCTCGGCGCTGAAACAAACGAAACACTTCGCGTTCAGCGCGGAAAAACGCCTGAAACAGGGATGGTTTAAATGCAACGGCACCGCTGCATTCCGCGGCGTTAATCATGGAGCGTTGCAATGTCGATAATGCGAGCAGCTTACCGCTCTTTCCGGGACTACCGGGTTCACCGTATGGCGGAACGGACCCTTGCGGCAATGGAGGATGCCCTCCTGAAGGACATCGGGATCAGCCGGTCCGAAATTGGTTTGGTGGTCCGCGGCTTGAAGCGCGGCCAAGAAGACAAGGCGGGCTGAAACCATGAAGCTTTCATTTAGGCTCCCGCTACTGGCCTGTGCGAGCGTGGCCGCCCTTCTGGCGGCGCCCGCCGCCAATGCCCATGACTCGGGCCTTCCGCACCGCCAGGCCAAGGCGGCGGCGGTTGCCGAGGATTCGACAAGCGTCCCGCTGTTCGAAAACCTAGGCAGCCATTCCTACCTTGTCACCACCGCTAACCCGCTGACGCAGGCCTATTTCGACCAGGGCCTGCGCTGGGCGTGGGCGTTCAATCACTCTGAGGCGCAGCGCGCTTTCAGGGCCGCGCAGAAGCTGGACCCGACCTGCGCCATGTGTTTCTGGGGCGAGGCTTACGTGCTCGGCCCCAACATCAACGCCGGCATGGATCCGGAGGCAGCCGCGAACGCCGCCGAAGCCGTCGCGCAGGCGCGCAAGTTGGCGCACCTCGCCTCCAGCCGGGAAAAGGACCTCATCGCCGCGCTCTCCAAGCGTTACAGCGCCGACACTTCGACCGACCAGGGCGCCCTCAACCGGGCCTATGCCACGGCGATGGCGAAACTGGCCGAACGCCATCCGCAGGACGACGAGATCGCCACGCTCTACGCCGACGCGCTTATGAACCTGATGCCGTGGGACTACTGGCTTGACAGCGGAGCAACGCCAAAGCCGGACACGATCAAGCTTGTGGCCTCACTGGAGCGGGTGCTGGGCCGCAATCCGGATCATGCCGGCGCGATCCATCTCTATATCCACGCCGTCGAAGCGTCCAAGACGCCGGAAAGGGCCGAACCCTACGCCGACCGGCTTGCCGCCCTCATGCCCGGCGCCGGACACATCGTGCACATGCCATCTCACATCTATCACCAGGTCGGCCGGTGGATCGACAGCCTGGAGATCAACCGCGAGGCGGTGGTCGCGGACGAGGCCTATTTCGAGCGCGTCAGCATAGCGCCGGAGAGCACGCCCGGTGTCTACACGGACGGCTATTATCCTCACAACCTGCATTTCTTGATGACCTCCGCACAGATGGCGGGCGACGTCGAGGCAATCGCCGGGGCGGCCAAAAAGCTCGAAGCGCTGGTCTCCGACACCATGGCCAGAAAGGTGGCTGGGCTGCAGCCGATCAAGGCGGCCACCTATTTTGCGCACGCCCAGTACAGCGATCCCGAGGTCATACTCGCGCTGCCGGTGCCGGCAAACGCCCTGCCGTATGTCGAGGCAACCTGGCGATATGCGAGGGGTGTCGCCTTCGCCGCAACGGGTGCGAGCGAGGCGGCGCGCGCAGAAGCCACCGCAATCCGCAAGCTCGCCGCCGAGACCGATTTTTCCACGGAGACGGCGGGAGGACTTCCGGCGCCGGACCTGCTGGAATTGAGCGCGCTAATCGTGGAGGCCCGCATTGCCCAGCACCAGGGTGACCTACAGGAAGCGCGCAACAAGCTTGAGGCGGCGGTCGCGATCGAGGACGGCCTTGCCTATATGGAACCGGCCTACTGGTATTATCCGGTCCGACAGACGCTCGGCGCGATCCACATGGCCATGGGCGAGCACGAGGCGGCCGCGGCAGCTTTCGAGCACGTCCTGGAGCAGACTCCAAACAACGCCTGGGCGTTGTGGGGCCTGCGCGAGGTTTTCCGCAGGACCGGCAGGGCAGCGGACGCCGAAGAGATGGATGCACGCCTCAAGGCCGCCTGGGTGGGAGCGCCGGACTTTCTCGGCATCGAACGGCTCTGAGCCGCGCTTAAGGTGCCGGCGTCGTTGTCGGCTCAGGAAACGTGTCGCAGCCTCGCAACCCGGCGGCTGCGGCACACAATTCCAGGTGTCGAGAAGACAGGCTTGGCCTGCACGCCTGCCTTTCAGTGCCCACACGTCATAGTGGAACCGCAACCCAACGCAGCATGGATCCCGAAAATCAGAAGTTTGAGCGGGGGAGCCACAAAATCGCAATACCTCGGCCGCAAGGGCTGCGCCGGTCCAACTAGGCAGCGGCGCGCTCAAGAGTAGAGGTAACCCATGCCGCGGATTGTCCTGATCACCTCCGGCTTGGAGGGATCGACCTCAATTTTCTTCCGCAGGCGCGAAACGCGAATGTCGATGCTGCGATCGAAGGGATCCCATCCGCGGTCGTGGGCGAGTTCGAGCAGTTGATCGCGGTTGAGTACTCGTCCGCGATGTTCGCTGAATACTTTCAGAAGCCGGAACTCCATCGCGGTGATCGCTATTTCGGCCCCGTCGGCGTTGTATAATTTGTGTGCGTCCGGGTCGAAGCGGCACTTGCCGAACTGGACCTGGTGGCCCGGAGTGCTCGCTTTCTCCGCAGCTCTTTCGCTCGCCGATGTTCTGCGCAGCACGGCCTTTACCCGCGCCAGCAGCTCCCGCAGGTCCACGGGCTTCGCGACATAGTCGTCGGCGCCAATCTCCAATCCGACAACGCGGTCGACGATTTCCGCCGATCCGGTCAGCATGATAATGGCAACGTCTGAGTGCTCTCGTAGATATCGCGCCAGGGAGAGGCCATCCTCTCCTGGCATTCGGATATCCAATATGACCACATCGACGTGCTGGCTATCAACAAGTTCACGCAGGGCAGGCCCTGCATTGGCCGGCGTCACGGCATAGCCATGATGCTCCAGATATTCCGCCACCGTGTCGCGGATATCCGGTTCGTCATCGCAGACAACTACGTGTGCGTGCGTCGTCAAAATCGACCACCGAGCAACTAGCCTAATGGAAAAGTTGCCTCTGGAGTGACGTGCAATTCAATGGATCTGTCAAGTATTGTTGTTAACCAAGTTCGAGACAAACGAAAGGAGCTCGTTAGGTTTGATCGGTTTCTCAAGATAGGGCCGTTTCGCGGCGCGCAGGAACATCTGCGCGTCCGGGCTGATCGTGTCCCCCGTCAGGAAGGCTAACCTGTCGAGCTCGGCCGGATGGAGCTTGGCAATCTGGTTGAACAATCCCCGTCCGTCCATGTTCGGCATTTTCAGATCGCTCAGGATCAGCGCGAAAGTGCGGTTCTGGAGGTGCAGCAGCGCTTCTTCGCCGGATCTGGCAAAGGTGACGTTGAAACCATCTCGTCTGAGCACCTCAGCGACCAGCTCACCCACTTCCTCTTCGTCGTCTACCACCAGACAAGCAATGCCGGTTGAATTCGGGAGCTCGTCTTCGGCCGTTTCGGCTCGTTCGTCGAGACGGTCCGAAGCAGGCAGCGAAAGTATGAAGGTCGAGCCACCCCCCTCGGGGGATTCGACCTCGATGGTTCCTCCATGGGATTGAACGATCCGATGACAGAAGGATAGCCCGATCCCGGTTCCTGCCCCAATCTCTTTCGTCGTGAAGAACGGCTCGAAAATGCGGGGAAGTATCTCTTTGGAAATTCCCGGACCCGTGTCGGCAACGCTGACGACTATGTTGCCGGTCGTGGGATGAAGCCGCGTTGAAACCGTGATTGTCCGTCGCCCTTCCCAGCCGTGCAGCGCCTGTTCTGCATTGACAAGCAAATTGATCAGCACCTGGGCAAGCTGATCGGGATCCGCCCAGATCGGGGGAAGACCAGGTTCAAGATGAACTGAAAGCCCGATGTCCGACGATCGAATCGAATAGCTCGCCACGTCCACCGCTTCGGAAATAATGTCATCGATCGCAACGTTTGAGGTTCGCGTCGGCTGCTGTCTGGCCATAGCCAGGAAAGTCTTGACGATCCTGGCGCAGCGTTCGGCTGCCTTGCTCATCTTGTCGGCGCGTTCCACGACCTTGGCGTCGGTTGCGGTCTCCTTCAACAGCGATGACAGGCCAAGCACCACCGAGAGCGGATTGTTGAGTTCATGCGCCACCCCCGCCAGCAATCCGCCGAGCGCCGACATTTTCTCGTTCTGGTGCAGCGTCTCGCGCTGCCGCTCCAATTCCTGCTGCATTTCGATACGGTCGGTAAGATCGTAGGCGTGGGAAACAATCACCTTCTCACCGTGGTAATCGATCAGTCGAGACGAAATCGAGCACCAGCAGGTTCCACCGTCCTTGCGTTTGAGCTGGGTTTCGAAATCGTCGACCAACCCCATCGCGAGCAGCCGCTCAACGTATCGCATCCGCGCTGAAGGATCGACATAGTAGTCGATGGCGCTGGTCACGTTGCCGAGCAGCTCAACGGTGGCGGGGCTGCGGTAAAGCAGCTTCCCGTCATGCGCGCGGGTCATCTGGATGTTGACGGGGCAGGCTTCGAGGACCTTGCGGACCATTTCATCCGCTTCCTTGGCGGCCTCCTCGGCCCGCTTGCGCTCTGTAATGTCGACACGGGTGACCACGAACCCGCCTTCGCGGGTCGGACAGTTCGAGACGAAAAACCAACCCCCGTCTGTGTGACGGAATTCCTGTTGCCGGAATTCGCGGCGGTCCCTTGCCCTCTCGGCAAGCCAGTCGTCGATCTTGTCCCGTGGAACCGGAAACTGGTTGCGCTCTGCGGTCACGCGGAGGAACTCGAACCAGTTCACGCCGGGAACGAGCACATCCGCGCTTATCGCGTGCATCTGGCGGTACCTGCTGTTGGCCAGCACCAGGCAATCGTTCCTGTCGTAGAGGGCAAACCCTTCGGCCAGAGATTCGATCGCGTCGATCAGCCGCTCGTTGGCCTTGCGCGTTTCTTGCTGGGCGGCGATCATGTCGGTGATATTCGTCGTGTTCGACACTATCACCTGCCTTCCCTGGAAATCGATCAGGCGAGCGGAAATCGAAGCCCAGAAGGCCTTGTTCTCGGTGTCGTACTGCTGGATCCGAAAATCATCGATCCTGCCCTTTTCGATCAGGGTGCGCTCCAATATTGCGCTATAGTCTGGATCGACATAGTGGTCGGTTATTCGAGGACGGTCGGCGTAGAGATCTCTGGTAGCAGGATTGCGGTAGAGCGTTTCTCCCTCGATCGTGGTCATGTGTATCGGCGAAGGGCAGGCATCGAGCACCTTTTGCAGCAGTGCCGTGGCGTCGCGCTCGGCAGCCTCGGCCTTCTTGCGCTCGCTGATGTCGGCGCGCGTTACGACGAAGCCGCCAAGATCGGTGGGATGTATCGATACCGAGTGCCATTTGCCGTCGGAGAGGGGGACTTCGAAATGGGAGTGAAACTCGATCCGGCCTTGAATCCGCTCGTCCAGCCACTCATCCTCGCGCCCAACCGCATTGCGGTACACGCCGCGCTTGGCGGATTCGCGAAGGAGTTCGGCCCATTCCACGCCCGGTTTAACGAGATCCCGCACCGGGTGGTTCAGCTCGCGGTAAAGGCTGTTGCACATGACCAGGCGGTGATCTTCGTCGTACAGTGCGAACCCCTCGGAGAGTGATTCAACGGCGTCTGCGAGCATCTCCCGCGCCGCAGCGACCTCGCCGTCACGCTTCTTCTGCTTGGTCACATCGGCGATGCCGGCGAGAACCACTCGCCGGCCCTGGAACTCGACGATCCTGAGATTGCCCGTGGCCCAGAACTCTTGGCCGTCGGGTCTTTTAAGAAGCACCTCGCAATTTTCGACGACGCCCTTTTGCATGAGCTCCCGATTGATTTCCCGGTGTTTCTCGGGGTCGACAAAGTAATCGCCGAGCCGCACCGTCTCGCGTTGCGCCTTTTTGCTCCATCCAAGCAGCCGTTCGGCAGCATTGCTCTGGTAGATGAGTTCCCCCGAACTCGCGTCGTTCATCCATACCGGCAACGGATGATGCTTGATCAAGAAACCGAACAGATCCTCGCGCTGCTTCCGTTCCGTGATGTCCAACACCCCGATGATGAGCGAGCGGCGCCCGCCATAAACACCGCGACGGCAGTTGGTCGAACACCAGACAGTCGATCCGCTCGCGTTTCTAAGCTGGATTTCGTGATCCCGCACGATGTCGCTGTTGTTGGCAAGAGACCTGATTTCATCGAATTCGCCAGTATTCACGAAATGATCCGTCAGGAATTGCGGTTCGTTCGACGTCCATTTTCGGCCAAGCAGGTTCGACGCATCGAGGCTTTCATAGAGGATTTGCCCGCTTCCCGCGTCCACCACCCAAACGGGCAGCGGGTGACTGTCCGTGATGCAGCGGAATATCTCGGCGTTTTCCAGGTGCGCGATCTGCGCTCGCTTCATGTCAGTAATGTCGACGCTTACCAGGGCGATGCCACCGTCCGGCCGAGGATGTGCCGTGAGCAACTTCCACCGCCCATCCAAAGTCTCCGCTTCAACAGGAGCGTCGTCGATTTGCATCCATCGCGCCGCAGCGCTTTCAGCGAACGCGTTGCCCGGCTCGATGGGGCGGCCGTCGAAACTTTTCAGACATGAGAGGGCTTCGGCGATTGCGGCAATGGCGTCCATCGGCTGCATCTCGCCGCGGTCGAGCCGCTGGCTTCCAAATATCTCCGGATTGCTACCAACGAGGACATTGTTGGCGTCAAAGAGGGCATAGCCTGTGGGTGTGGATGTAACCGGATTATCAGGCCGCATGGACGTTCCCTTTGTTCGCGTGATGTCCCGAGGGCGGATACTAGACCCTCTTTGTTTCAGCACACATTCAGACGCTGCGTGATTTGTTTCAACTGTTTCGGCGCGTGGGAGTCTTCGCCAGCGCTGGCGTGAAAACGAAATCTATCCAACGCTCCAGAAAAACGGCCGAAACATGAATGGCCTAGATTGCACGGCCGAAACCACGGCTCGAGCTAACGACTCGGGATCTTAACCAGCCACAAAATGCCGCCTGTCATCCCCTTCGAGCGTGCCGCTGAAACAAACGAAACATTCCCACGGCGTCACAGAAAAACGTCTGAAACGAAGGCGGTGTATGACAAGAAGAGCCGCAGTGCGGCAGATTCAACCGGCGAAACGCAAATGTCCGGCGCCCAGGACGAACAATCTAGTCTTGGCGAGTTGCCGACGCGTCTTGCTCCGAAACCTGAGGGTTCAAAATGGATAAGCCAGTAACTTCGTATGATTTCCCCGACCGGCTCCGCGCGAGCCTTATTGACCAAAACCATCCGGTCTATGAAGAGGCTCGCGGGCTCTACAACGCTATGATCGACAAGAGGCCGCGCTGGATCATCCCTTGCGCCGAGGTCGCCGACGTCGTCGCGGCCGTCAATTACGCCCGAGAGAAGCATTTGCTTCTTGCCATTCGCGGCGGCGGCCACAACGGTCCAGGCTTCGGCAGTTGCGACGGCGGGATGGTCATCGACATGTCGCCGATGAAACGGGTCGATATCGATCCCACGACTCGAACGGTTCGCGTCGAGGCCGGCTGCACCCAAGGCGATGTCGACCGCGCCACCAGCGTTCATGGGCTGGCGGTGCCGGCGGGCATCGTCGCGACCACAGGCGTCGCCGGACTGACGCTGGGAGGCGGCACCGGCCATCTCACGCGCAAACACGGCCTCACCATTGACAATCTGCTTGCGGCCGAGGTCGTGCTGGCCGACGGCAGCGTCGTGACGGCAAGTGAGGACGAACACCCGGAGCTGTTCTGGGCGCTGCGCGGCGGCGGCGGCAACTTCGGCGTTGTGACGCGCTTCATATTTCAGGCGCATCCGGCGAAGGATGTCTATGCCGGGCCGATCTTCTTCGACATCGCAGATGCCGCGGAGATCATGCGCTGGTACCGCGACTTCCTGCCCGGAGCGCCGCGAGAGCTCGGGATGTTCTTCGGCATCAAGACGGTGCCCTCCTGCGACCCTTTCCCGCGCGAGATCTGGGGAAGGCGCATATGCGCGCTGATCAGTTGCTACAACGGCGCAGAGGAGGACGGCATCCGGGCGATGCAGCCCGTGCGCGACGCGCTTCCCAAGCCTTTGATGGACGGTATGGTGCAAATGCCCTTCGTCGATCTGCAGGCGCTGTTTGATCCGCTGCTGCCGAAGGGCTTGCAGTGGTACTGGAAGGGCGATTATGTCGACGAGCTGTCCGATGCGGCCATCGCTGCCCATGCCGAGCACGGCTCGAAGACCCCGAGCGAGCTGTCGCTGATGCATCTCTACCCCATCGACGGAGCGGTTCAGGACGTGGCTCCGGACGCCACCGCCTGGGGGGCGCGGCGAGCGCGTTGGTCCATGGTTATCGCGGGCATCGATCCCGACCCGACGAAGGCGTCGGAGCTGAGGCGCTGGGCAAGCGAGTATTGGGCCGCGGTGCACAAGCACAACCCGCATGGCGGCGCCTACATCAACTTCATGATGGATGATGAAGGTGAAGCGCGCGTGCGCGCCGCCTACGGTGCCAACTATGAGCGGCTCGTCTCGGTTAAGCGCAAATACGATCCGGCGAACCTCTTCCGCGTCAACCACAACATCCGGCCGTAAGCCGGGCTGAGCCTGTCCGTCTTTGGGTCACGCCGAGGCGGACAGGCTTGTGGCATGCGAAAGCCGGTGTCGCGTTCCATCGAGGGCTGACCGGAAAGCGGCCCTTACGAACTGGAAATGCAAGACAGCAATTGGCCTGCGATCATCAGCCCTCGCCGTCATCGTCGCGGGTAGTGGCGCGCCCCCATTTCGGTCGACAATCCCTCTAAGACGACTTTTCCCAACATGCGGCCGCCCTCAACAAGCCGATGCGCCTCCAGAAGACTGCTGGGCGTGAGCTTTCCAAGGTCGGTCGTCACTGTGGAGCGCAGGACACCGGAGTCAGCGAGCGCCGAGACCTCTTCGAGAATCCTGTGATGAGCGACCATGTCGGCACCGCCAGAATGAGGTCGCGTCACCACGTCCTCCCAATGCAACGAAGCGCTTTTCGACCGAAGCGGCGTCGCATCAAGGATTGCATGGTTGGTGATGACTCCGACCTTGCCGTAGGGGGCAATGATCGCTGCGATCGCAGCCCAATGCTGCTCTGTCTGGTTGAGGGCTGCGATGTGGGTGATTGCCGAAGCGCCTGTAGCGGCAAGCTCCTCGATCATCGATCGCGAATGATCGATGACATGGTGCGCCCCGAGCGACAGGCACCACTCCCGGCTCTCGGGCCGTGAGGCGGTCGCGATGACGGTCAGGCCGGTGAGGCGTCGCGCCAGCTGGATCAGCATCGAGCCGACACCGCCCGCCCCGCCGATGATCAGCAGCGTGCCGCCATCGTGCAGGCTTCCGGGCGTAACGTCGAGGCGGTCGAACAGTAACTCCCAGGCCGTCAGCGACGTAAGAGGCAGCGCTGCCGCCTGCATGAATGTGAGCCGGGCCGGCTTGCGACCCACGAGACGTTCGTCTACCGCGTGCAATTCCGCATTGGCACCGGGCCGATTGAGATTGCCCGAATAGAAGACTTCATCGCCTGGGCGAAAGAGCGTGACGTCGGCACCAACATCGACAACGACCCCTGCAACATCCCAGCCGAGGACGTCGATCTCTTCGCCTAGGAAAACCTGGCCGTTGCGGATCTTGGTATCGACCGGATTGACAGAGACCGCGCGTACCGAGACCAAGAGATCGCGCGGGCGCGGCTTGGGATACTCTTTGCTGATCTCTACGAAGCATTGAGGGTCGGACAAGGCGGAGCCTGGACGGTAGCCGATAGCCTGCATGGGAATTCCTTTTCGATGCTGAAACACCGAGCAAATTGCCATTGCGACAGACTTTGCCAATACGGCTGTTTGGCGTATTAACTTCCCAAAAGGGAACCGTCGGGATGAAGGTAAAGCACTATGTTGATGTGCCGGGGTGCCCGGTGGAGGTTACGCTCGACCTTATCGACGGGCGTTGGAAGGGCGTCGTGCTATTTCATCTGCTCGACGCCGGCTGCTTGCGCTTCAACGAGCTGCATCGCCGTGTACCCGGTATCACCGCCCGGCTTCTCACCAAGCAACTTCGGGATCTGGAGGAGGCAGACCTGGTCAGCAGGACGGTCTATGCCGTAGTTCCACCGCGGGTGGAGTACCGCGTCAGCGAGGAAGGTGAAAGTCTCCGGCCTATTGTGGAGATGCTTTCGAAATGGGGCGAGGCGCGGCTCGAGCGCCAGCGTACGAAGCAGGCTGCAACTCACGCCCGCCGGACTGTTTCGCGGAATTCATAGATAGCGGCAGCATGCGGACTTTGAGATGGCGCAATGCGACCTTGAGGTTGGTGACCTCCGACACAAATTAATAATAACTGCAATATCAATAGCATAGTGGAAGTCGAGCTAGGGTCATGCTCCGGCGCCGGTCCACATGCACGAGGTCAGCCGCTGCGATGGCGAGCATGGTGTCTCGCTCGGCGGATGCGCCAAGCAAGTATGAAATATATTTCTGCATATGAATTTTATTGACAGTTGAGCGAACTCCTGCAAATGATCAACTGCTGGGCCTCGGGAGGAGGTTCGGTGTCAGCAACCACGAGCGGCGGCACGTAAGTGTCCGACCGTCCAATTGACCAGGCTTCGGCCGAGGGAGGATTCTTGCGCAAATTTTTGAGCATGCTCGCCATGTCGGCAGCAGCCACCACTGTGTTGGGGGCAAGCCACGCCGCGGCCCAGGCCGCCAACCCGTTCAAATGCGAGCCGGGTGAAAAATACGTCATGAACGTCATGGTTTCCGGCGTCGAATATTGGTTCCCGGTCTACGAGATGTTCAAGCAGGCTGGACAGCAGTTCGGTTGCGAGACCGAATACACCGGAACGCCCGAGTACGACGTGAACAAACAGATAGCGACATTCGACCAGGCGCTGGCTCAAAAGCCGGCTGGCATCCTGGTGCATCCGATGAACTCCGATCCATTCATCGAGCCGATCAATCGGGCTATCGACCAGGGAACGGCAGTAGTCACATTCGCCGCAGATTCGCCCAACTCCAAACGCGTGTCCTACATCACCTCCGACAATGTCGCTGAAGGCACCTATGCCGCCGATGCCGTTGCCAAGGCGATGGACGGCAAGGGCGAATACGCGGTTCTCGAGAACCCCGGACAGGATAATCACGACAAGCGCATCGCCGCCTTCATCGGCCGCATGGAAGCCAAATGGCCTGAGATGAAGCTCGTCGGCCGCGCGGCGTCGAACCAGGATGCGACGAAAGCCTATCAGGCCGTGCTCAGCCTTGCCCAGGCGCATCCCGAACTGGGCGCAGTGTTCATGCCGGAAGCCAACTCGGCAATCGGCGCGGCGCAGGCCGCGAAGGAGGGGGGCGGCAAGATCCGGGTTATGCTGGCCGACGTCAACGCCAAGATCCTCGATATGATCAAGGCCGGCGAAATCTTTGGCTCGGTCAACCCGAACCAGGGCATGCAGGGCTACATGGGGTTCATGCTGCTGTGGCTGGCCAAGCATCCGGAGCTGATCGATCCGATGAACGACGCTCGGCGGTCGGGATTCAACGGCATGGGCGTGCCTTTCGTCGACAACGGCTTTTCCATCGTAACTGCGGAAAATGCCGATGATTTCTATTGGGACGCCTATCTCAAGCGGCGCGGCACCAAGGGCATCGAGGAATAAGGTCTCTTCGGAGATGCTCGAACCGGACGGGGCGCTCGCGCCCCGTCGACTGGGCCATTGTCGTCAATATCAACGCTGCAGGGGGACGCAGTGACTGCCGCCGCCATACTTGAAATCTGCGACATCTCGAAATCCTTCGGCGCCATCAAAGCGCTGACCGGGGTTGATTTCACGCTGCAGGGGGGTGAAATTCACGCGCTGTGCGGCGAGAATGGCGCGGGCAAATCCACGCTGATGAATATCATCGCCGGCATTGTGCAACCCGACGAAGGCACCATCCGTCTCGAAGGCAAGGAGGTCACCATCGCATCGCCATCCGCCGCGCAGCGGCTTGGCATAGGCCTTGTCCATCAGGAAATTGCGCTCTGCCAGGATGCTACGGTCGCCGAGAATATTCTCATGGCGGCGATCAACAATCGGCGCGCGCCGCTGATGAACTTTCGCCGGCTCTACGCCGATGCGCAAAAGATAATGGACCTGCTGGCGCCGATCCCGGTCGAGACGCCGGTCGCCTATCTTTCGATTTCCAACCAGCAACTTGTGGAAATCGCCAAGGCGTTGACGCTCGAATGCCGCGTGCTGATGCTCGACGAGCCGACAGCCGCCCTGACCGAGACCGAGGCGCGGCGCCTTTTCGCAATTGTGCGCGATCTCAAGGCGCGCGGAATTTCAATCATCTACATCAGCCACCGCATGGCCGAGATCTTCAGCCTGTGCGACCGCGTCACGGTCTTTCGTGACGGCAGATATGTGGCGACCGATTCTATCGCTTCGGTCACTCCCAATGATGTCGTGCGCAAGATGGTCGGGCGCGAAATCACGCAGCTCTATCCGCAAAAGCTCTCGCCTGAGCGGCGCAGCGATCGCCCTGTCCTGTCGGTCGGGAATCTCACCTATCGACAGGGTTCCGACGGCGTCAGCTTCGCGCTTCGTGCAGGCGAAATTCTTGGCATTGGCGGATTGATTGGCGCCGGCCGCAGCGAGATGGTTCAGACCGTCTGCGGCTTGCGCCCGAAAGTGTCGGGATCGGTCGAACTCAATGGCGAGCCGGTCAGCATCAGGAACTACAGCGATGCAGTGCGCGCGGGCCTGGTCTATCTCTCCGAGGACCGCAAGGCGTCGGGCCTGTTCCTGGACCTGTCGATTGCGTCGAACATCTCCGCGCTGGACCTTCGGAAACTGACCACACCCCTTGGGCTGCTCGATCGCCGCGCCGAGGCAAAGCAAGCCACCGAGCTGGTGGAGCGCCACGGTGTGCGCATGGGCGGCATCGAGACACAGGTGTCGACGCTTAGTGGTGGCAATCAGCAGAAAGTAGCCATCGCCAGGCTTCTTTCCGTTGGCCCCAAAGTGGTCATTCTGGACGAGCCCACACGCGGGGTCGATGTCGGCGCCAAAGTGGAAATCCATCGCCTGCTTCGCGACCTTGCCGAGCGAGGCGTCGGCGTCATCGTGATTTCATCCGAGCTTCCGGAATTGATCGGGCTCAGCGACCGGGTGCTCGTCATACACGAAGGGGCCATCGTCGGCGAAATAGGGGCGGACGAATTGACTGAAGAGGCGATCATGCTGCTGGCGTCGGGTGTCCGGCAGCAACGATCAAACGCAAGGCAGGCCCACAATGTCGCTTAGACAGACCGGAAGAACCCTCATGGACGCTGAAATCAAGGCGAGCGCCCCGGGGCTTGGCGGGCGCAACTGGCTGCGTCTGGGGTCAATGCGCGAAGCGGGGCTGATCGCAATCATGCTGGCGCTGTGCGTCGCCATGACATTTGCCTCGCCGCATTTCCTGACCTGGGGAAATTTCCGGGCCATGCTGATGAGCTTCTCCATTGAAGGCATCGTCGTGGTCGGCATGACGATACTCCTCATTGTCGGCGGCATTGATCTTTCCGTCGGGTCGGTGGTCTGCTTCTCCATGGTCGTGTCAGGCGCTCTCTTCCTGATGGGACTGGACCCGTGGACCGCGAGCCTCATTGGCATAGGCGCCAGCGCGCTGATCGGCGCGGCGATGGGCTTCTTCGTGACCGTCATCGGGCTCAATCACTTCATCACATCGCTGGCGGCAATGGTCATCGTGCGCGGCCTTTGCCTTGTCATCACCAAGGGAACTCCGCTTTCGCTGTTCACCCTGCCGCCCGGGTTCAAGGCGATCGGCCAGGGCAGCTTCGGCAACGTGCCTTATGTCATCGTCATCTTTGTCGTGGTCGTGGCCATCTTCGATTTCCTGCTTCGGCGCGCCACCGCGTTCCGCAAGGTCTTCTATACCGGCAGCAACGAGAAGGCGGCTCAGTTTTCGGGCATCAAGACCAAGCAGGTCAAATTCTGGGTCACGGTCCTCTGCTCGACCCTCGCGGGCTTTGCCGGCGTCATCTACATGTCGCGGTTTGGCGCTGCGACCCCGACCTTCGGCGCCGGCATGGAGCTCAACATCATCGCGGCGGCCGTGATTGGCGGGGCATCGCTCAATGGCGGCTCGGGCACCATCTTCGGCGCCATACTGGGCATGGCGCTGCTCTCCGTCGTCACAAGCTCGCTGATCCTGCTCGACGTCTCCGTCTATTGGCAGGACATGATCAAGGGATGCATCCTGCTCGCGGCGGTATCCATCGACCATTTCCTGCACAGCAGGAAATCCTGAGCAGCAGCGCAAGAGTTGAGCATCCATCATGTCACCAACCAATTCGCGGGACGACATCACAATCGTCCGCCAGATGTATCAGGCGCTTGTGCTTCATTACATGGAAGGCAAGACGCAGGCTGAAATCGCCAAGGAGCTCGGCATCTCGCATGCGACGGTCAACCGGCTGATCAAACGCGGTCACCAACTCGGGCTTGTCGAGATCAAGATCAAGTCGCCGATCGAGCAACTGGTCGACATCGAGGCGCGACTTGTCGCGATAGGTGGCATCCAAAGGGCCGTCGTCGTCCCTTCCGTATCGGACAATCCGCAGACCGCGCTCCAGCGCGTCGGCGAGGCCGCGGCCCGGCTGGTGCTCGAGACGATCAAGGACGGCGATACGATTTCCATAACCGGGGGCAAGGGGGTGAGTGCCGTCGTCGCCGGCCTCAAGCCGAACCGCAGCTATGACGTCGAGGTCGTTCCCGCGACCGGCCTGGTCCAGGGCAAGCATTACACAGACGTCAATCATGTCGCGTCGCTGATGGCCGACAAGCTCGGCGGGCGCGCCTATCAGATTCACGCGCCGCTGTTTGCCGACAGCCCGGCCCAACGCGACATGTTGATGGGCGTCCGGGCCGTATCGGATGTCTTCAGCAAGGCGCGGGAAGCAACGCTTGCGGTTGTCGGCATCGGCTCCATCCTGACCGACGATTCGAGCTACTACGATCTGCACCCGTCCTCGAGCGCCGACCGGCTGGCCATCGAGCGCTCGGGCGCGGCGGGCGAGCTGCTCGCCCATCTCATAGACGGCAACGGCAAGCTCGCGGACTACCGCCTCAACCACTCGCTCGTTTCGCTGACGCTCGAGGAATTCGCGACCATTCCGCAATCGATCGGGGTCGCCAGCGGCGCAAGCAAGGTGGTCCCGATCCTCAGTGCCATGCGCGGCTCCCATTTCGATACGCTCGTCACCGACGAAACCACCGGCTTGAAAATCCTCGAGCTCGCCGAAGGAAATGCAGCATGAATTCTCGACAGATCACCCGCTCAATCGGCAAGTCCGGCGTTGTCACTTCGGCGGTCGGGCTCGGCACCTGGGCCATCGGCGGCTGGATGTGGGGTGGCACCGATGAAGCAGAATCGATCGCTGCGATTCAGGCGTCCATCGAAGCCGGCGTCTCGCTGATCGACACCGCGCCGGCTTACGGTCTCGGCCGCAGCGAGGAGATCGTCGGCAAGGCCATCAAGGGCCGGCGCGATCGCGCGGTCATCGCCACCAAATGTGGCCTGAACTGGCATTCGAAAAAGGGCAACCACTTCTTCGATCAGGACGGAAAGCCCGTGAACCGATATCTGAGCGCCGACGGCATCGCTTATGAAGTGGAGCAGAGCCTAAGGCGGCTCGGCACCGATTATATCGATCTCTACATCACTCATTGGCAGGACCCGACGACCCCCATTGCCGAGACAATGGAAGCGCTCGAACGCCTCAAATCAGCTGGCAAGATCCGCGCCATCGGCGCAAGCAATCTCAACGCCGCCGAGCTGCAGCAGTATGTAGAAGCTGGCCAGCTCGACGCGATCCAGGAGAGATATTCGATGCTGGATCGCGAGATTGAGCAGACATTGCTGCCGATCGCGCGCCGGCATCGAGTGGCTACGCTCAGTTACTCGTCGCTTGCGCTCGGCCTGCTTTCGGGTGCGATCGATCCGGCACGTGAGTTCAGCGGCGACGACCAGCGCAAAGACAATCCGCGCTTCTCTCAGGCCAACCGGCGCAAGATAGCCGCTTTGAAGCATGCCCTGACCCCAGTCGCGGAGGCCCACCAGGCAAGCATGGCGCAGATCGTCATCGCCTGGACGCTGGCGCAGCCCGGCATCACCTTCGCGTTGTGTGGAGCACGAAACGCGAAGCAGGCGGTCGACAATGCCAGGGCAGGGGAGATTTCGCTGAGCGCCGCGGAACTGACGGCCGTCGATGCGGCGGTGGCCGGGCATCTCGTGGCGATAGATGCGTGATCGAAAGCGCATCCTGAGATGAATCGCATCCAGACGATCGCCGGCTTGCGCGAGAACCCCGATGTTGACGTGCTCGTCATAGGCGGCGGCATTAACGGCATCAGCGTGTTTCGCGAACTCGCTTTGCAGGGCGTCGATGTGCTGCTCGCGGAAAAGGGCGATTACTGCTCCGGCGCCAGCGCAGCCCTCTCGCGCATGGTTCATGGCGGCTTGCGTTATCTTGAAAACGGTGAGTTCAAGCTGGTCCGCGAATCTCTGCTCGAACGCGACCGGCTGTTGAAGAACGCGCCGCACTATGTCGCGCCATTGCCAACCACGGTGCCGATCTTCGACCTGTTCTCAGGCATAGCAAATGGCGCAGTCCGCTTCCTTGGGCTAAGCCGTCGTCCGGGCCGGCGCGGCGCATTGGTCATCAAGACCGGCTTGGCGATGTATGACTTCTTCACCGCCGCACGGCGTGTCGTCCCGATGCATAAATTCAGAAGCCGCGCTGAGACACTCAAGGTCTGGCCTGCAATCAATCCTGCTATTCGAAATTCGGCGACATACTATGATGCCTGGGTCAGCCACCCCGAGCGGCTGGGTACCGAGATGCTGTGCGATACCATGAAGGAAAAGCCGTCCGCTCGGGCGCTCAACTATGCACGCGTATCGCTCGGTGACGCGAGCCTGGTGCTTAACGACGGACTATCCGGCGAAACGGTAGCCGTGAAGCCGCGGCTCGTCGTCAACGCAACAGGCGGCTGGATCGACCTGACCAATTCAGCGATCGGAGCCGTTGCGCCGAAGCTTATGGGCGGCACCAAAGGTTCGCATCTGATCGTCGACAATCGCGAGCTTCATGACGCGCTCGACGGGCACATGATCTATTATGAGAACGAGGACGGCCGGATCTGCATCCTGTTTCCCTATCTCGGCAACGTGCTGGTCGGGTCGACGGATATCCGTGTCGACGATCCCGACCAGGCGCGCTGCATGGATGACGAGCGGCAATACATTCTTCAGTCCCTGTCCTTCGTGTTTCCTGGGATAGAGATCGCCGATGCCGATATCGTCTTTCAGTTCACCGGAGTGAGGCCGCTGCCGATAAGCCAGGACAGTTTTACCGGGCGCATACCCCGCGATCATTTCTGCGAACTCGTCGAGGGCGCCGGTATGCTGCCGCCGACGCTCTGTATGATCGGCGGGAAGTGGACAACCTTCCGATCGTTTGGCGAACTGGCAGCGGATATCGTGCTTGAGCGATTGCGCCGACAGCGCGTCGTCGGCACCGAAAACATGCCGATCGGCGGCGGCCGGAATTTTCCGATTGCGCCGACAAAATGGTGCGCAGAGCGCGCGGCGGCACACGGCCTATCGCTCGACCGTATGCGCAGCCTTTTCGAGCGCTACGGTACCGCGGCGGATACCGTCGCCGCCTATATGGCAGCGGGACATGACGAACTCTTGCCCGGCAGCGACTACTCGGCCCGGGAGATTCAATATCTCATCGCCAATGAATATGTCGAACAGCTGGGGGACCTGCTGCTCCGTCGCACGACAATCGCCATTACCGGTGCGCTTTCGGCCGACCTTCTCGATGCGGTTCTCGACATTCTCGCTGTCGAAAAGAACTGGGACGCCGCGCGCAAGGCATTCGAGTGCACCGATTTCCTCGCCCTGTTGCAACGCCGGCACGGCGTCGATCTCGACCAGCTATCAAAAAAAGACCAAGGAAGGAGCGCCGAATGCGCATCAACAAGAAAGTCCGCATGAACCGGTTGTTCGGCGGAGCGCGCTGTCTCGACGTCGCAATCGACCATGGCGTGTGCAACGAGCCGTCGTTCCTGGAAGGGCTAGAGGATATGGCCGGCGTCGTCGCCCAGCTGGTCGCTGCGGGCCCGGACGCCATTCAGATGAATTATGGCCAGGCCGATCTGCTGCAGTCCTTGCCTGGCAAGGATAAGCCAGCATTGGTCATGCGCATAGATATGGGCAATCCATATAACAAAACCCGTCATCGTTCGATGTGGGCCATCCTGCAGAACGAAGCCGAGCCACTGATCGGCGCGCTGGAAATGGATGCAGCTTGCGTGGTCGTCAATCTATTCATGCTGCCCGATGAGCCGGACCTATTCAGGCAATGCGTCCACAACATTGCCCGCGTTCGCGCCGACTGCGAAAAATACGGCCTGCCGCTGATGATCGAGCCGCTGGCAATGCTGCCAAACTCGGAGCGCGGAGGCTACATGGTCGACGGCGATCCCGAAAAGATCGTCACCCTGACCCGGCTCGCAAGCGAGATGGGCGCCGACATCATCAAGGCAGACCCGACCACCGATCCGAACGACTTCCACCGCGTCGTGGCGGCGGCGCGCTGTCCTGTCCTTGTGCGCGGTGGGGGCAGGGAGGACTTGCGCGCCGTCTTCGACAAGTCGGCGGCGCTGATGGCCCAGGGCGCGGCAGGCATGGTCTATGGCCGCAACATATACCAGCATTCCAACCCTCGTGCCGTCGTGAGAGGATTGATGGCGATCATCCATGAGAATGCGGACGGCGCGGCGGCCTGGGAGCTCTACCAACAAGAATAACCCTGGCGCTTGGGAGGAGCTCAATGCAGCAATACATTCTGGGTCTTGATGCGGGCAACACCGTCATCAAGGCCATCATCTTCGACACCGCCGGTCGCGAACTCGCGCTCGCCGCTCGAGACGGCCGCTCCTGCATGCCAAAACCCGGCCATGTCGAGCGGGACCTCGGCGAACTGTGGCGCAACGCCGTCGAGGTCATCCGCCAGTGCCTCGACCAGTCGGGCATCGACCCGCGCGACATCGCCGTGATCGGCTGCGCCGGTCACGGCAACGGGCTCTACGCGCTGGACCGCGGCGGCGACCCGCTGCTCGGCATCCAGTCGCTCGACACGCGCGGCGTCGACATCGTGAGCGAATGGGCCGCCGCAGGCGTTGGCGACCGGACCTATGTCCACTGCCTGCAACGGCCCTGGGCGGCGCAGACGCCGACTCTGCTGGCGTGGCTCAAGCGTCATGACCCGGCGCTTTTTGCCCGAATGGGCACGGTTTTCCTGTGCAAGGATTTTGTCGTCAACCGCCTCACCGGCGCGCGCTCGACCGAGACCTCGGATATGTCGGGCTGCGGGCTTTTGCACATGCCCGGCCGACGCTACGAGCGTGAGTTGCTGGCCGCCTACGGTCTCGACGATTGCATGGACCTGTTGCCGAACGTGCTGGAAGCCTCCGAGATCGCCGGCCATATCACGCCCGATGTCGCCGCCGCCACCGGCCTTCGTGCGGGAACGCCTGTGGTGGCGGGCCTGTTCGACGTCGTCGCCAGCGCCATCGGTTCGGGCGTCACCAGCACCGGCGCCGCCTCCATCATTGCCGGCACCTGGAGCATCAACCAGGTCATCACCGAAGAGCCGATCCACGATCCGTCGATCTTCATGCTGTCGACGTTCGATCCGGTGCGCTATCTCGCCATCGAATCGAGCGCCACTTCGGCCGCAAATCTCGAGTGGATCGTTCGTGAGTTCTTCGAGCATGCGCCGCCGGCAGGCGCATCGCCATTCGAGATCTGCAGCGAGCTTGTTGCTTCCGTCGATCCCGCGGGAGACATCCCGATCTACCACCCATTCCTTTACGGCTCGCAGCAGAACGGCAAGGCGCGTGCAGGTTTCTACGGTATCGCCGGCTGGCACACGCGGGCGCACATGCTGCGCGCACTGTTTGAGGGCGTCGTCTTCGAACATCGGCGCCATGTCGAGACGCTGCGCCAAGCGGGAGCCAATGTCAGCCAGGCGGTGCTTTCGGGCGGCGGCTCGCGCAGCGCCATCTGGCCGCAGATATTCGCCGATGTGCTGAACGTGCCGGTGACCGTAGCGCGCAGCCGCGAGACTGGTGCACTGGGAGCTGCAATTGCAGCCGGAACGGGTGTCGGCTTGTTTGCCGACTTCTCTGCAGGCGCGGCCGCGATGACCGCGCCCGACCGCTGCTACCAGCCCAATGGCGAGATCGCAGCGGCTTATGAGCAGCGCTATCGTCTGTATGGTGAGATCAACCAGGCCATGGGTCCGCTATGGGACAGGATGGCAAGCGAACGGACCTCTAATTGACACAGACGCCTGCCGATTTTGGACAATACGACTTCATCATTGTCGGCGCCGGTTCAGCCGGCTGCGTGCTGGCCAACAGACTGTCGGCCAACCCAGGCATGCGCGTGCTGCTTCTGGAGGCTGGCGGAAGTGACCGCTACCACTGGGTCAACATTCCCATCGGCTATCTCTATTGCATGGGCAACCCGCGTACCGATTGGCTGATGAAGACCGAGCCGGAGGCCGGGCTGAACGGTCGTGCGCTCAACTATCCGCGCGGCAAGCTTCTGGGCGGCTGCTCGTCGATCAACGGCATGATCTATATGCGCGGCCAGGCGGCCGACTATGATGGCTGGCGGCAAGCCGGAAATCTTGGTTGGGGCTGGGACGACGTACTTCCATATTTCCGCAAGTCCGAGGACCATTTTGGTGGCGCCAACGACCTTCATGGTGCCGGTGGCGAATGGCGCGTCGAGCGCCAGCGCCTGTCCTGGCCAATCCTGGATGCCTTCCGCGATGCTGCCGAAGAACTCGGCATTCCCCGGACCGAGGATTTCAACGGCGGAACCAACGAGGGGTCGGGCTATTTCGAGGTCAACCAGAGGAAGGGCGTGCGCTGGAATACCTCGAAAGCATTCCTGCGGAGCGTGCTCCGGCGGCCGAATTTGCGCGTCGTGACCGGCGCCGAGACCGAGACCCTGGATTTCGACGGAGCTTGCGTCACCGGGGTTGTCTTCCGGATGGGCGGTCAGTTGCATCGTGCGCGGGCAGGTGAGACGATACTTGCCGCTGGCGCGATCAATTCGCCGAAGCAGCTCGAGCTTTCCGGCGTCGGCCGACCTGCCGTGCTTGGCGCAGCAGGAATCCCGGTCCGCCACGCGCTGGAAGGCGTCGGCGAGAACCTGCAGGATCATCTCCAGATCCGCACAGTCTTCAAGGTCGCCAATGCCTCGACGCTAAACCAGCGCTACCACAATCTGTTCAGCCGCGCGGCCATGGGCGTCGAATACGCCATCCGTCGCACCGGACCGCTGTCGATGGCGCCGAGCCAGCTTGGCATCTTCGCCAGAAGCGACCCACGCCTGGAGACGCCCGATCTCGAATACCATGTTCAGCCGTTGAGCACCGACCGGCTGGGCGAGCCGCTGCATCGCTTCCCCGCGGTCACGGTTTCGGTCTGCAACCTCAGACCGGAAAGCCGCGGCACTGTCCACATAGAGACGCCCGATCCGCAGACTGCCCCGAAGATCCGGCCGAACTATTTGTCTACCGAGGGAGACCGGACGGTGGCTGTAGCATCGCTCCGCCATGTCCGCCGCTTGATGAAGGCGCGCGCCGTTGCCCGTTTCGCGCCTGAGGAAATGCTGCCCGGCGCACAATATGAAGGCGATGAAGATCTCGTCCGCAAGGCTGGCGATATCGGCACGACGATTTTCCACCCGGTTGGCACCTGCAAGATGGGCGCAGACCCGATGGCGGTTGTCGACGGCCGGCTGCGGGTGCACGGCATTTCAGGCCTGCGCATCGTCGATGCTTCGATTATGCCGACGATCGTTTCCGGCAACACCAACTCTCCAGTGGTGATGATCGCGGAGAAGGCATCGGAAATGATCTTGCAGGACGCAACCACGAGAGTGACACCTCTTGACTTGAGGATCAGCGTGCCGATGCGCCAATCGCGCCATCAGTACCTTCGCGGCGATGGACCAAAGTAGCCAGCAGTGCCCAGTCCTGGGCTGGCACACCGCCGCGGGACGCCCGAATCGGCCAACAGCATCGGCGTATGGTCGAACTTCAGGTCCCTCAGAGGCTTCGCGGGCGACATGCCCAAACACTCATTGGCTGTTAAAAGCCGAGCGTCCCCTGGCGGATATCGGAGGGTGTCGCGCCGTAGAGCCGCCGGAAGGCGCGATGAAAGTAGGAGAGATCCCCGAAGCCGGCTTCGAATGCGATCGAGCTGATCGTCCAGTCGGCGTAACGTGGATCACTGAGGAGCCGACGGGCGCGCGCGAGACGCTGATCGAGCACGAAGGAGGAAAACGTCCTCCCCTCGGTCTCGAACAGCTTTTGAACGCAGCGTGGCGTGACGCCTTGGCGCAGTGCAACGGCGCCGACGGTGAGGTCGTGGTAGCCGAGATTGCTGACGATATCGGCCTTGACAGCCTTGAGCCGTGCTGCACGCAGGCCGCGACCTTCGGCGATCGCCGCGGCATCCCGGGTCGCGCCGATCGCCAGCGCGACGAGGTCTTGGATATGGGTTGCCGCAAGGTTCGCAACCGCTGGCGTTAAGGGCTGGTCCACATCCTCAAGTGTGGCAGCGTAGCTGACGAGCAATCGCAAGGAATCGACTGTCGACGGAATGGGTTTGCAGATCGCGTCCTCCACGTTGCCGACCATCGGGGCGAGCACATCGTGCGGGGTGCGAAAGGCGAGCCGGTGTTGACGTTCACGAGGAATTGCAAGGCCCGGCTCAGCACATGCAAACACTGTGGCCTCGCCCGCACTGATCGTGCACTCGCGGCCGATTTGGTCGACCGTTTGGGCGCCGGATAAAGCCACAAACAGAACGATGTCGTAGCTGTCGATCAGCGCCGGTGTGCGCCTGTACTGCATGCCGGCAGCTGCTCCACTGGCAATGTCAACACCGGGCAGCGCACGCAGCGTGATGCTTGCGTCAGGCGAGCTGTCCGGCACGGGGTCAATCTCGAATTTCGTAATCGCGCGCCCGAGCACTTCGCGCCAAAACTCGAAGCGGTCCGGCTCTGGCAACCCCTCGGTTGAAAAGCAGATTGACGCAAACTCGGCGGCTGAGCAGGCCATTTAAACCCTCTCTGTGCTTCCCGATTTGTGCGAGAATTGCAACTTATCGACGAGAAATACAACTTTCCAGTAAAAAATCACGTTTTCGCGCGAGTCCATAATCGCGTTCGCTTCTGCCCACGACTCGACGAGCCGGGTTCGGTAGCATCAACAAACATGGTGATCGCGCACGGTGAAAAACGCCACGACCTTTCGAAGCGATAGACGAAACGACGCTGCGATGGCCTGTTGATCCACGGCAGTTCTCCAAGTCTACGCAGCGCAGGAAGGAACCCGACGTTCCGTTTGGTGGCAGTATTCGACATGCGTTTGTCATGGCCGCCACAACTCAAGTCTCGCGGCGGCGAGGTTGCCCGGCCGTGCTTTGGCGCAAACGCCTTTGTGCTGCCTCTTTCCAGGGGGGCGCAGTGTCCTGATCCAAGCGAACGCACGAGCCGAGCCGCGAATGACTTCTGAGCAGAGGAGGAGCCAGATGATCTGGAAAATCCGAAGAGTGCACGTGGAATGGAGATTCGTCCACGAAGACGCTCTCAGTCCTCATTCATTCCCACCTCCTGTCAAGGCGTGCGGGGACGACGCTGCAAGATGGCGTCAGTGGTTGCGCGACCCACTCTCGCATCCAGATCTCGAGGTGATGTCGCTGACCCAACTCGCCGACCTCCCGTTCGACCCGCGTCGTTTCAGCCGGGAATGAGGCCGGCCAGTTCTGTTGTTTTCAAATGGACAGCCGCCATAGGCAAAAGGCTCACCTGGCCGCGAGAGTTTCCACTTCAATGCAAACAAAGTGGCTCACGATGAAACATGACATGTCGAACACCCTTGCCGACATTTCCGACGTGCAAGACGTCCTGGCGATGACACTCGGCGTAGCGAAAACCCACGTACTTGGCGTCGCTGCAGAACTAGGCATTGCCGACCTGCTCAAGCACGGCCCCCGGTCGGTCGCGGAAATCGCCGCGACAACGAAGACAAATCAAGGCGCGCTGCTGCGTCTGATGCGCGTTCTGGCCAGCCTCGGTATTCTGGAAGAACCGACGCCCGGCATGTTCGTCAACACCAGCAAGGGGCGGCTCCTTCAGACTGGCGCGCCACGCTCGGTCCGCCACTATGCCATGCTGATGGCGCAGGAGTGCTTAGCCGCCTCGTGGCCGTGCCTGCTGCATAGTATGCGCACCGGCGAGAGCGCGTTCGAGAAGACGAACGGCCATGGGATATACGAGTACTTCCGCATGAACCCAGCGGCGGGAGCAGTCATGAATCAGGCCATGAGCGAGATGTCCAGCCAGGAAGGCGTAGCCATTTGCGACGCCTACGAATTCGCACCGGACCTTTCGGTCGTCGACGTCGGCGGCGGGCGTGGCGGACTTTTGCTGAGCATTCTCGAAGCCCATCCGGGCATTAGGGGAACGCTGCTCGATCTGCCGCACGTGGCCACCGAGGCGCAGGAGATGCTGGCGGCGCGCGTCGTTGATCGGTGCAAGATCGTCGGCGGTGACTTCCTTCGTGAGGTCCCGGGTGGCGGTGATCTCTACATTCTGAAGCGCATTCTCGTAGACCAAACCGACGATACGGCAATGGCGGTGCTGCGGAACGTCCGCACCGCCATCGCCCCACAAGGCGCCCTGCTGATCGCCGACCCGGGCGTAGAGTCCCTCTACGGCCGGAGCTTCGACATGCTCATGCTCATGATTTTCGGGGGAAAGCTCCGCAGCGAGTCTGATCGTGCGGCGTTGTTGGAAAAAGCCGGCTTCCGGCTCACGCGAACGATGAAAACTGCATCTGCAATCCATCTGGTCGAAGCGGTGCCGATCTAGGCACTGAACTATCGCCAATATGGAAGAGGGCCCGGCATTTGCAGCTCATCGCCTGGGCGACGGCTCTCAGCGGGGGAGAGCGTCCTGCGTCCTGGTCCATCTATGACCGACTGCGACCTCAAGGCATTGCCGGTATTCTGATTCCGAGTTTGCTCCGGGCGCCGAGACGGAGGGGCCGCAACCTGGTGCTGTGGGACTGGGGTCCGGATCTTTCGCACAAGGTGAACGTGTTCGATCCGAGCGGCCGGCTGCCGAAGGACTAGCTGTCCTGGCGATGAAGCATTCGCGGAAGGGCAGGGGCTTCGGCCGCAGGCGTCAGCGCCAGCCCAGGGCCGGGGCGACATGGGTCAGGATCGCCTCGATGACATGCGCGTTGTAATCGACGCCGAGCTGGTTGGGAACGGTGAGCAGCAGCGTGTCGGCCTCCGCAACGGCCTCGTCCTTCTTCAGTTCCTCGATGAGGTCGTCCGGCTCGGCGGCATAGGTGCGGCCGAACACGGCGCGCCTGTCCGCTTCGATGTAGCCGAAATGATCCTCGCTCTCATTGCTGCCGAAATAGGCGCGGTCGCGATCGTCCACCAGCGCGAAGATGCTACGGCTCACCGACACCCGCGGCTCGCGTTCGTGACCGGCCGCTTTCCAGGCCGCACGAAAGGCCCGGATCTGTTCGGCCTGCTGAATGTGAAAAGGCTTTCCGCCCTCGTCGAATTTGAGCGTGGAGCTCTGCAGGTTCATTCCCAGTTTCGCCGCCCATTCCGCGGTGGCATTGGTCGCGGCGCCCCACCAGATCCTGTCGCGCAAACCCTCCGAGTGTGGTTCGACGCGAAGCAGGCCGGGCGGGTTTGGAAACATCGGCCGCGGGTTCGGCTGGGCAAAGCCTTTGCCGCGCAAGACTTCGAGCAGCACTCCCGTGTGCCGCCGGGCCATGTCGGCGTCGCTCTCACCCTCCTGCGGGGCGTAGCCGAAGTAGCGCCAGCCGTCGATCACCTGCTCGGGCGAGCCGCGGCTGATGCCCAGCTGCAGACGCCCGCCGGCGATCAGGTCGGCGGCACCGGCGTCCTCGGCCATGTAGAGCGGGTTCTCGTAGCGCATGTCGATCACCGCTGTGCCGATCTCGATGCGGCTGGTCTTGGCGCCGACTGCCGCCAACAGCGGGAATGGCGAGCCGAGTTGCCGTGCGAAGTGATGCACACGGAAATATGCCCCGTCGGCGCCCAGCGCCTCGGCAGCAACGGCAAGCTCGATGGATTGCAGCAGAGCGTCGGAGGCTGATTGCGTCTGCGATTGCGGCGAGGGCGCCCAGTGTCCGAACGACAGAAACCCGATTTTTTTCATGAGAATGCCACGTCAGAGTGAAAGGCGTTTTCGTTATCTAGTTATTGAACCGCTCGCCTGCCACGCCAATTCAGACCTGCGGCTTTGGAAGCGCCATACGCAAACGCGTATTTTCGTCTTTTATACGACTTCGCGTATATCTAAATTTTAAACGCGAACGCGTATATTGACAGTTTATACGCTCTCGCGTATATTGATGTGTGGAGGACTGCTATGACCGATCAGATCGCCCGCACAGAAAAACAGCTTGGCGCCATCCTGCGCCGCGCTCGAAAACAGGCACGGCTGAGCCAGGGAGCTCTAGGCGAACAAATCCATCTGCGCCAGGGCACTGTCTCACGTCTGGAAGCCGGAGAGCCCGCTGTCCAGCTGCGCACTTTAATGGAAGCGCTTTCGGCTCTGAACCTTGAACTGGTCGTCCGGCCACGCACCCAAGGCAGTGCCGCCGATATCGAGGACCTGTTCTGATGGCACGGAAACGCGCTCACGCTCCTCTCAATGTCTTTCTGAACAGCCGCCATGTCGGCGTCCTGCGCCGTGAGGCGACAGGTGCTATCGACTTCCAGTACGGACGCGACTGGCTGAACTGGCGCGGCACGTTCCCAGTGTCACTGTCGCTGCCCTTGCGCGAGGATCGGTATATTGGCACCCCCGTCATCAATGTGTTCGACAACCTGCTGCCTGACAGCGACCTCATCCGAAAGCGCGTCGCCGAACGCGTTGGCGCAGACGGCACAGACGCCTTCAGCCTGCTGACCGCCCTCGGTCATGATTGCGTCGGCGCACTCCAGTTTCTGCCTGATGGCGTCGAGCCCGGGACCGCCGGCGACACCGACGGCAAACCGATCACTGACGACGAGATCACCGACATTATCAAGAATCTCGCGGCAGCACCCCTCGGCATGGGCGAAGACGAAGATTTCCGAATCTCGATCGCCGGCGCTCAGGAAAAAACCGCGCTGCTGCGTAAGGACGGCCAATGGTTCAAGCCGACAGGAACGACGGCAACCACCCACATCCTCAAACCGCAGATCGGGCAGCTTCCCAATGGCATCGACCTCTCCAACAGCGTCGAGAACGAATATCTATGCCTCAGACTGCTGCATTCGTTTGGTATCCCAACACCCCCCGTTGAAATCGCCGTTTTCGGGGAACGCCGCACACTGATCGTCGAACGCTTCGATCGTCTTTGGGCAAGAGATGGGCGACTGCTGCGACTGCCGCAGGAAGACATCTGCCAGGCGCTATCGATCCCGCCGACAAGAAAGTACCAGTCTGATGGTGGTCCCGGTATGCGCGAGATCATCAATCTGCTCAAAGGCAGCGACACGCCTGATGCCGACATCACGACTTTCATGCGTGCGAGCATCATATTCTGGTTGCTCGGCGCAACCGATGGGCATGCAAAAAATTTCAGCATTTTCCTCGGTCCCGGCGGGCGCTATCGCATGACGCCGCTGTACGATGTGCTGACAGCGCAGCCGAGCCTCGACCAGGGCCAAATTCAACGCAAGAAATTCAAACTTGCGATGTCCGTCGGAACAAATCGCCACTATGCCATCAGTGACATCGTGCCACGACATTTCATGCAGACGGCCGATGTCGCTGGTGTCGGCACTCCGGCGATGCGGGCGATTTTTGAAGACATTGAAGCCAATGCCGATCGGCAAGTACAAGCTGTTGTCGGGTCGCTGCCCGGTAGCTTCCCCGATCAGCTTGTGACCTCGACAGTGGCGGCCATCAAGCACCGCAGCCAGCTCGTCGCAAATTCTCTGGAGGCTTCTCATGTCTGAGTTGGGGCAACGCCCGCGGATAGCAATCCTTGGCTGGGGCTCTCTGATCTGGGACAAGCGCCCCGAATTCGATGAAACATGTCCCCTGGGAAGATGATGGCCCGGCACTTAAACTGGAATTCTCGCGTATTTCCGATACCCGAAAAGGGGCTATGACCCTGGTGATCGACACTGACTACGGTCAGCAGTGCATCGTCCAATATGCGCTTCGCGCAAACCCGGCCGATGTCGTCGCTGATCTGCGCTGCCGCGAAGGTAAGCTAAAGCAGACTGGCAGCTATTCGTTGGCGTGTCGCCGCCCCGCTCCTTTGAGGCGACGAACGGCTTCAAACGAAGCAGGCATGAAACGACCGACGCTGGCAGCGCCGAGGAGTTTACTTCGGCTTCGTCGCGCAGATCGCGAAGCGGTGTTGGATGGCTCGCTCGATCGCCTTAGGCCAACTCATCTGTCGAGCCTGAGCGCGATGGATCGCGCCCAGTTTCCAGTCGACGACGGGCTGATCGAACCCGGCTTCGGCCAGCAAGCGCACTATCTCTCCCGCCCGTGCGCCGCCTGAGAAATGGACGCGGGCAAGAATGCGTTTGTGGCGTCCGGCCATGGCGGTGCATTCATTGTCTGCGACCCGCGACTTGCCTGCCGTCAGCTTCTCCCAAACGTCCCGCAATCTCGTCGCCCAGTTGCGGCTGACGAAATCCCCGTCGATGACCAGCAGCTTGCCGCCGGGCTTCAGCAGCGAGAACCATTCGGCAAAGGCCGCCTTCGGATCCACCAGCGTCCAGACGAGGTGACGGGTGACGATGACATCGTAGCTCGCCTTGTCCTCGAGCGTCCGTTCGGCATCCCTCACGATGAAGCGGATATCGGCGCCGCGGTTTTGTGCCTTGGCGCGCGCCTTGGCGAGCATGGCTTCCGACCAGTCGAGGCCCGTCACCACAAATCCCAACTCGTGCATCAGATGCGAAATCACGCCCGTCCCGCAGGCGAGGTCCAGAGATGTCCGCCCTGCGCCTTGCCCAAGGTGCCTGCTTATGAGCGCATGCCAGGCAGCGCGCTCGCGCTCGGAAAAAATCTCGTGGCCGACCTGCAGGTCGAACGTCTCGGCGCGGTCGGACCAGTAGTCCCGAATTTCGTCGCGCAGCGAATAGTTTGCGTGAGCCGTCATCGCCCGAAACGCTCTCCCCCAAAGCCGTACATTGGAATTGCTCTAAAAGATAATTCTTGATTACACAACTCATGTTTTCTAAGCCGTGGCGGCAAACTAAATCACGAGAGCACAATGATTTTGAAGTCGATATTTGCGGCCGCGGTCGCCCTCGCGGCGTTCATGCCGCTTACCCTCGGCGCGCGCGCCGAAACCGTCACCGACATTAGCGGCCGCAAGGTCGAGGTGAAGACGCCGGTTGAGAAGGTCATCCTCGGCGAAGGCCGGCAGACCTACCTGATTGCCGCGCTCGATACCGACAATCCCTTCAAGCGGATCGTCGGCTGGCGCGAGGATTTCTCGCAGGCCGATCCCGACAATTACGCCGTCTATCTGGAAAAATTCCCCTCGATGGCCACGATCCCGACCTTCGGCGGTTTCAAGGACGGCACCTTCGACATCGAGCAGGCCATCGCGCTTCAGCCGGACGTGATGATCATGAATATCGAGTCCAAGCAGGCAACCGAGGACGCGCAATACATCGAAAAGCTCGCCGCCGTCGGCATCCCGGTGGTCTATGTCGATTTCCGCGAGCATCCCTTCACCAACACCGAGCCGAGCATGCGCCTCATCGGCAAGCTCTTTGGCCAGGAGGAGCGGGCGGAAGCGTTCATCGCCTACCGCGCGGCCCAGATCGCGCGGGTCACCGATGTTATCGCAAAGAATGTTCCCAAGCGCCCAACCGTGTTCATCGAGCGCGCCGGAGGCTATTCCGACGATTGCTGCATGAGCTTCGGCAACGACAATTTCGGCAAGTTCGTGGAGATGGCCGGCGGCCAGAACATCGCGGCGGACCTGATCCCGGGCACGTTTGGCGCGCTCAACCCCGAACAGATCATCGCAAGCGATCCCGACCAGGTGATTGTGACGGGCGGTAGCTGGGAAGCGTATGTGCCGGGCGGCAAATGGGTCGGCGTCGGTCCCGGCGCGGACGAGGCGGAAGCACTGAAGAAGCTCAAGGGTCTGACGGAACGGCCCGCGCTAACCGGCGTCAAGGCGGTGGAAAACGGGCAGGTCCACGCCATCTGGCACCAGTTCTACAACAGCCCCTATCAGTTCGTCGCCATCCAGCAGATGGCCAAGTGGCTGCACCCCGAACTGTTCGCCGATCTGGACGCCGAGGCCACCTTCAAGGAGTTGCACGAGAAGTTCCTGCCGGTCGAGTACAGGCCTGGCCATTGGGTCTCGCTCTCCAATGAGCAGTGAGCCAGCGGCATTATCGGCCAAGGAAGGGCGCGGCCTCTACCGCACCCTCGTCCTGCGCAAGCAGCTTATCCTCGCAGGCCTCGTCCTGGCGCTGCTCCTGAGCCTTTGCATCGACCTCGCCCTCGGCCCTGCCAGCTACAGCCTCGACCAGGTGGTGCTCGCCCTCGTTTCTCCGGGCAGCGTGCCGCTTCAGGTGCGCGTGGTGCTGTGGGAAATCCGGCTTCCCATCGCGCTGATGGCGGTGGTCGTGGGCGCATCACTGTCGGTCGCCGGGGCGCAGATGCAGACCATCCTGAACAATCCGCTCGCCAGTCCGTTCACGCTCGGCATTTCGGCGGCGGCCAGCTTCGGCGCCGCGCTTGCGCTTGCCTTCGGCGTCGCGCTCATCCCCGCCGCGATCGAATATGTCGTGCCGCTCAACGCCTTCGTGGTTGCGATGCTGACCGCGCTCGTCATCCACCTGCTGAGTCTCAAGCGCGGCGTGACGGTTGAAACCATCGTGCTTCTCGGCATCGCGCTCGTCTTCACCTTCAATGCGCTGCTGTCGCTCGTCCAGTATCTTTCCTCAGAGCAGGCGCTCGCCGCGGTCGTGTTCTGGACGATGGGAAGTCTCACCAAGGCCACCTGGCCCAAGCTCATCATCACCAGCCTCATCCTTCTCGCAACGCTTCCGATATTCGCGCGCCGCGCCTGGGCGCTGACGGCGCTGCGGCTAGGCGAAGACAAGGCCGCGAGTTTCGGGATCAAGGTCGCGCGCCTGAGGCTCGAAACCATGATGATGGTGAGCCTGCTCGCCGCCATTCCCGTCGCCTTTGTCGGCACGATCGGCTTCATCGGGTTGGTCGGCCCGCACATCGCCCGCATGCTGATTGGAGAAGATCAGCGCTTCTTCCTGCCCGCTTCCGCGCTTGCTGGCGCCCTCATCCTTTCGGCGAGCTCGGTTGCCAGCAAGTCGCTCATCCCAGGCACGATCTTTCCGATCGGCATCGTCACCTCGCTTGTCGGCATTCCCTTCTTCATCTCGCTGATCCTCTCGAATGTGAGGCGCTCATGGTAACGATCAGGCTCGATGGTCTCGGAGCGTTTCACGGCGCGCGGCTCGTCCTTTCGGACGTTTCAACTCCCACTTTTCGGGGTGGCGAGGTGGTTGCCGTCATCGGGCCCAACGCAGCGGGCAAGTCGACGCTTTTCAAGCGCATCGCAGGACTTTTGAAGGGCCCGGGCCGCGTCTGCCTCGATGGAGCGGCCAAGGGACCGGACGGCATCTGCTACATGCCTCAGGATACGGCAGCCAACGCGGTGCTGACCGTCTATGAATCGATCCTGCTCGCCCGCAAGCAGGGCTCGGCCTGGTCGGTCGGTGACGGCGACCTCGCGCTCATAGACGGTATCCTGGCCGCGCTCAGCATCTCGGATATTGCCTTTCGCAATGTCGGAGAACTGAGCGGCGGGCAAAGGCAGGTGGTAAGCATCGCACAGACCCTCGCCCGCGAACCTGAAATCCTGCTGATGGACGAGCCGACGTCCGCCCTTGACTTGCACCGGCAGGTCGAGGTGCTGAGCTTCATGCGCGGGCTTGCACGCAAGCACGGGATTGCAGTGCTGATCGCAATTCACGACCTCAATCAGGCCCTGCGCTTCGCCGACAAATGCATCGTCATCGCCGACGGCCGGATGTTCGCCTGCGGTACGCCGGAAGAGGTCGTTACGCCGGCGCTCCTTCGTGACGTTTATCGCGTCGAGGCGCGGGTCGAGCGATGCTCGCGGGGCATCGGTCATGTCATGGTGGATGGCGTTGCGGATGAAACGGCAGCGGCTGCGTCGATAGCAGCTTAGCCATCAAACTTTAGGGTTGAAGTCGAATCGCCGAAGCGGAAGACTGATCACCCGCTATTTGCGCTGACCGCATCACGAAGCATTTTGGTGCGGGGCTGCAGGCGCGCGACGGCCGGCGCGAAGACCGAAATCGCCTTCGGGTGGACCTTGAAATGCGCCGGCGTCGAGGTGACGATCTCACCGTCAGTGTTCACCGGCATCGGCCTTTTCGTCTCGATGTCGAACTCGACGCATCTGGCCGTGCGAACCTCGCTCCAGGCGCCGTGTGTGCCTGAGCGGAACGAGCGCAGCATAAGCGCCATTTTCCAGAGATTCGTCATTTCCAGGCTGTACAGGTCGAGATGGCCGTCATCGATCTCCGCCGTCTCCTCGACGACGTTGCCGCCGCCATAGTGCCGGCCGTTGCCGACCGCTATCTGGTAGGTCTCGACTTCGGTCGTTACGCCCTTTTCGGTAATCCTTGCTTCGAAGTGGCCAGCCTTGGTCAACACTTTCATGGCAGCCAAGGCATAGCCAAACCTGCCGAAACGCTTCTTCAGCGCCGGGTCGAGACCCTGGGCAAGGTCGGTGCTGATGCCGATGCTCGCAACGTTGAAGAAAGCGTGACCATTGACGGTCCCGACATCGATCAGACGCCTTCCGCCCTGTACAATCACGTCGGCAGCCTTCAGCAGATCCAACGGTATTTCGAGGGTGCGCGCCAGATCGTTCGCCGTCCCCATCGGAATGATGCCCATCGGCAGCCCGCTTTCCATGGCCGCGACCGCCGCCGAGGACACCGAGCCATCGCCGCCGCACACGATCACAAGGTCGGCCCTATGGCGAAGGCGCACGATGTCGCGTGCTATCTCGGGCAGCGCCTCAAACGTCTCGACGGTGACGCGAAGCCCACCGGCCTGCAGCCGCTCGACGACCGGTGCCATAGATTCCTGCCCGCGTCGCGCCTTTGAATTGACGAGCAGAAGCGCGCGTCTGGTCGTGATTTCGTTCATGCGGCGTAGATAGGGTGCTTGCCTGCGGATTACGACGCCAACAGGCGCGCCTGGGAAGACCCAGAGTTGAATTTTCGTAACAGCCCGAATTGCTGGTTGTCACATCCGATCAGGAATCGGCACAGTTGAGGACGCTGTGTGCACGTATCCACCGCGGCCAACTTGGCCGAACCTGACGCTCGAACATCCCTCGTAGGTCGACTTCTCAATCTCGACCGTCGATCAATCGAAATTTAGGTTTCATGACCTGTTCAGAGCGGTTTCCCGATCCATTTTGCCAGGATGCCAACGACGCCCTCCCGGAACAACAGCACTGCGACAACGAAGATGGTGCCCTGGGCGATCGTGACCCAGTCGCCAAATGTCGCGAGGTAATTCTGCATCGTGACGATAACTGCCGCGCCGACGATAGGTCCGAACACCGTGCCCATGCCACCCAAGAGCGTCATCAGCACGACCTCGCCGGACATGGTCCAGTAGACGTCGGTAAGTGACGCCAATTGGAACACGATCGCCTTGGTTGCGCCGGCAACGCCGGCGAGCGCGGCTGACAACACGAATACGGTGAGCTTGTAGCGGTTGACCCGATAGCCCAGCGATATCGCGCGGGGCTCGTTCTCGCGGATCGCCTTCAACACCTGCCCAAACGGCGAATGGATGATCCGGTAGATCAGCAATATGCCGGCGAAAAAGATGGCGAGCACGAAAAAATAGAGCAATTCGTTTGAGCGCAGGTCGATCAGTCCAAACAAATAGCCGCGCGGGACGGCCTGGATGCCGTCCTCGCCGCCGGTAAACGCTGCCTGCAGCGAGAAGAAATAGACCATCTGCGCAAAAGCCAGCGTCACCATGGCGAAATAGATGCCGTGGCGGCGAATGGCGAGGGAGCCGATGGCGAGACCGAGCACGGCTGCCACCAGTGTGCCCGCGATAATGGCAAGTTCGGGCGTCAAACCCCACACCTTTGCCGCATGGGCCGAGACGTAGCTCGCCATGCCGAAATAGGCAGCGTGGCCGAAGGATAGGAGCCCGCCATAGCCGAGCAACAGGTTGAAGGCGCAGGCAAACAGCGCGAAGCACAGCACCTTCATGACAAAGATTGGATAGAGCAGAAAAGGCGCGGCGATGAGGAAGACGAAAAGCGCGGCGAAGATCGCAAGGTGATGGCGTGGCATGCCGGCGGCGCCAACGGACGTGACGGCCGTCATGGCAATCGGGTTGGTGTCGGTTACCATCACGCGCTCCGCCCAAACAGGCCGGCGGGCTTGACCAGCAGCACCAGCGCCATGATGACAAAAATCACCACGGCCGAGCCTTCCGGATAGAACACGCGGGTCAGACCTTCGATCAGCCCAAGCCCGAAACCGGTGAGGATCGAGCCCAGGATCGAGCCCATGCCGCCGATGACGACGACGGCGAAGACGACGATGATCAGGTCTGCGCCCATGTTCGGATTGACTGCGTATATCGGTGCGGCGAGCACGCCGGCGAAACCGGCGAGCGCGACGCCGAAACCATATGTGAGCGTGACCAGCAGCGGCACGTTGATGCCGAACGCACCGACCATGGTCGGGTTCTCGGTCGCTGCCCTGAGATAGGCGCCAAGTCGGGTCTTTTCGATGATGAACCAGGTCGCGAGGCACACGATGAGTGAGGCCACAATCACCCAGGCGCGCGAATTGGGCA
The DNA here is from genome assembly GCF_002284565.1 of Mesorhizobium mediterraneum. Lineage (GTDB taxonomy): Bacteria > Pseudomonadota > Alphaproteobacteria > Rhizobiales > Rhizobiaceae > Mesorhizobium > Mesorhizobium mediterraneum. Next base: position 61,717 of record NZ_NPKI01000026.1, read on the forward strand.
GGTACATGAAGCCGAGATTGTGCCCCCCCGTTAGAAGCGGCGGCGGCGGGTAGGGCAGGCCAGATACGCCGAAAAACTGGCGGAAGAAGCCGACGATGATCAGCGCCAGGCCGAAGGTGAGCAGCAGCCCGTAGAGATGGTCGAGGTGATAGAGCCGTCGGATCAACACGCGCTCGAGCACGATGCCGGTGAGGCCGACGATCGGCGGAACGATGAACACAGCCCACCAGTAACTGACGCCGAGATAGTTGAGCAGCATCCAGGCGCCGAAGGCGCCCAGCATGTACTGCGCACCATGCGTGAAATTGATGATGTTCAAGAGACCGAAGATGACCGCCAGCCCGAGGCTCAAAACCGCATAGAAGGACCCATTGATCAGCCCGAGCAGCAATTGGCCGAACAGGACCTGTGGCGGAATTCCAAGGAGTTCGAACATGGTCGCTCCAGTTGACTTGTCGACGAGAGGACGCGCCGAGCGGTTCGGCGCGTCGTTGGCGAGGCCCGCTTATTTGACGAGCGGACAGCCGCCGTCGGCGAGCGGGCGGAACGCCTTGTCGGCCGGAATGGTGGCCACGGTCTCGAAATAATCCCATGCCCCCTTCGATTGGTCCGGCTTCTTGACGCGGAACAGGTACATCTCGTGCAGCTTGCGCCCGTCCGCGCGGATCGTACCCTTGCCAAACAGCGGATCGTCCGTCGGCATTTCCTTCATCTTGGCCATCACCTTGGCCGCATCCTTGTCGCCAACGGCCTCGACGGCCTTAAGGTAATGCAGCACCGAAGCGTAGACTCCGGCCTCGATCATCGAAGGCTTCTGTCCGCTGTTCCGCTCCTGGAAGCGGGCAGAGAATTCACGCGTCTGATCGTTCTTGTCCCAGTAGAATGCGCCGGTAAGCACGAGGCCTTGCGCCACTTCGAGGCTAAGCGCATGCACGTCATTGATAAACATCAAAAGGGCGGCGAGCGACTGGCCGCCCTGCGTGATGCCGAATTCCGACGCCTGCTTGACCGCGTTGATGGTGTCGCCGCCGGCATTGGCGAGGCCGACGACCTTGGCACCCGACCCTTGCGCCTGCAGCAGGAAGGACGAGAAATCCTGGCCGGGGAAAGGATGACGCACGGCGCCGAGAACCTTGCCGCCCGATGCTTCCACGACCGCCGACGTATCGCGCTCGAGCGCATGGCCGAAGGCATAGTCGGCTGTGACGAAGAACCATGTATCGCCACCCTGCGCGACCATCGCCGAACCCGTGCCGTTGGCAAGCGCCCAGGTGTCGTAGGTCCAGTGGACGGTGTTGGGCGAACAGGCCTTGCCGGTGAGGTCGGACGAGGCCGGACCCGAGGCGAGGAAGATCTTGTTCTTCTCCTTGGTGATCTCGTTGACGGCGAGCGCCACCGACGAGGTTGGCACGTCGGCGATCACGTCGACATTTTCGGTGTCGTACCACTGGCGGGCGATGTTCGAGCCGACGTCCGGCTTGTTCTGGTGGTCCGCGGAGACGATCGATACGTTGATGCCCTTGTCGGTCGCCTTGAAGTCTTCCGCCGCCATCTGGGCCGCGATGACCGAGCCTTCGCCGGCGATGTCTGCATAGATGCCGGAACGGTCATTCAGAACGCCGATCTTGACATCCGTGGCGTAGGCTGCGCCGGCCGACAAAAGGCTCGCCAGTGAAGCCAGAATGAACCCTGTTGCTTTCATCACTACTCTCCTCCGATTGCGGCGCGACGCGCCCGTTGATGGCTGTCTCAGACACCGAGATAGGCGTGCAGCTTGTCAATGTTGGCGTCGAGTTCGCGGTTGGGAATCATGTCGATCACGCGCCCCTGCTCCACCACGTAATGACGGTCCGCGACCAATGCGGCGAAATGAAAATTCTGTTCGACGAGCACGATCGTGAATCCCTCGTCCTTGAGCCGGGCAATGGTGCGGCCGATCTGCTGCACGATGACGGGCGCAAGCCCCTCGGTCGGCTCGTCGAGCAGCAAGAGCTTCGCGCCCGTCCGCAAGATCCGGCCGATGGCCAGCATCTGCTGCTCGCCGCCCGAAAGCTTGGTGCCTTGGCTCGAAAGCCGCTCCTTCAGGTGCGGGAAGAGCTCGAAAATCTGCTCGACGGTGAGCCCGCCGGGGCGCACCTGCGGCGGCAGCATTAGATTCTCCTCGACCGAGAGGCTTGAGAAGATCGCGCGCTCCTCTGGGCAGTAGGCGATGCCCATCCGTGCGATCAACCGCGACGGCAGCTTGATCGTCTCCCGGCCGTCGTAGGTGACCGATCCCGAGCGCCTGGACAGGATGCCCATGACCGCCTTCAGCGTCGTCGTCTTGCCGGCGCCGTTGCGGCCGAGCAGCGTCACCACTTCACCTTCGCCAACCTCGAAACTCAGGCCGTGAAGCACATGGCTCTCGCCGTACCAGCCCTGCAGGCCATCGACACGCAGGAGGGGTCTCTCCGAGGGGGCAGCAGCCGGCCTGCTCGTAAGTCCAACTTCAGACATGTCCGGCCCCGATATAGGCTTCGATAACACGCGGATCTTTGGAAACCGCGGCATAGTCGCCTTCGGCGAGGACTTTGCCGCGCGCGAGCACGGTGATGCGGTTCGACAGCGAGGCTACGACCGACAGATTGTGCTCAACCATCAAAATAGTGCGGTTCTTGGAGATGCGCCGGATCAGCGCCGAGATCCGCTCGATGTCTTCTTGCGCCATGCCGGCCATAGGCTCATCGAGCAGCAGCATTTCAGGGTTCAGCGCCAGCGTCGTCGCGATCTCAAGCGCGCGCTTGCGGCCGTAGGACAGATCGCTAGCGCGGATATCGGAAAACTCGGTCAGGCCGACATCGGCGAGAAGAGCCGCGGCCTCGCTATTGAATGTGGACAGCAGTTTCTCGGAACGCCAGAAATCGAAACTGTCGCCGCGCCGGCGCTGCAGCGCGATGCGGACATTCTCCAGTGCCGTCATGTGCGGAAACACCGCCGATATCTGGAAGGAGCGCACAAGGCCCAAGCGCGCGATGTCGGCTGGTTGCATCCTGGTGATGTCCCGGCCCTGGTAGCGGATTGCGCCGCGCGTCGGCTGGAGGAATTTGGTCAGCAAGTTGAAGAGGGTCGTCTTGCCTGCGCCGTTGGGGCCGATCAGCGCGTGGATCGATCCTCGCTCGACCGTCAGGTCGACATTATTGACAGCGACGAAACCCTTAAATTCCTTAGTCAATCCCACTGCTTCGAGGATCGCTCCGGAATTCATGCGCGGGAGCCTTCGCCGTTCATCGACGTGAAACGTGGAACCGCGCTGCGAGGCTGTCCGCCCCCAGGGTGACTTCCATGGTTTCCTCCCGTGGCACTCCCACCCGCAACAAACGACCTAATGCACATCGCGTCAAGGCTGCAATTTTTCAGATGCTCGAACTTCGTGAAACGCTCAGTCACTGTCCTTGGCACAGGATCGCCTGGAGAAGCTGGCGAGCGGTTGGTATCACATCCGATCGGGAGGCAAATTGACCGCAGTCAACCTCGATATCCCGATCTCATCTGCGACGCGCTAGTGCGGGGTCAAGTCCAATGACGCCATTGAGAGCCTTCTGGTTCGGATCGTTCGCCTGCACCGCCGCAGCATCAATGTCGAAACGTAGCAAATCCAGCTCAGTCGCTGGCGATCGTGCGATGTGGGCCTTGGAAAGCACGGCTGCGGTCACGCGCCTATCAGCATCAAGACCATTACCGATCGTTGCGACATTGGCCGCAGGAAAGGCTTGACGTTATCAAATCCAAGTGCGCTACTTGATCCGTAGCTAAGGTATAAATTCCATTGATATGGAATGTAGCGCGCGGGCATGGCGTGTTGGGAGTCAGCGAGTGTCTCGCAATCAAGACGACCGCAAGCCATGGCCTCGCCTGAAGCTCCTTCGAAGCTACGGCTTACGAGCGAAACTGGTTGGTCAGGAGCCTAGTTGGTCTTCAACTGGCCGACTCGGTTTTCGGCAATCCAGCGGGCGGCAAGCACCAATGCTCCCATACTGAAATCCTTGCCATGCTTGGCCACCATTTCTTCCGACAGTTTGGCGAGCCGGTCGAAAAATTCGTCCTTGCTCTCGTCCTCGGGGGTGGGTTCGGTTTGCATTTGGTGCTCCTGTTGCATGCGGCCTGCCTTTGCTATTTGAACATCGACGCGGGAAAGGTGACGATCGCGGCGGTGCCGTCGACGGTGCCCACCGCCAGGTGCTGTCCGTCACTGGACCAGGCAAGCGCGGTCACCGCGCTGCCCAGGGGTCTGACGAGGAGTTCGTCCCGCGCGCCGATCTGGGCGATGGTGATCCGACCGTTGGCATAGCCGGCCGCAATCAGTTTTTTCTCCGGGTGCGCAGCCACTGTCTCGACCGGAACCAGCCCGGCGCGACCAGTCTCCAGCGCGCCGGAGATTTCGCCGTCAAGTGGCGGCGCGGTCATCGACCAGCCGGCGATCCGGAAGGCGCCCGATGCAAACAGCGCATTCTCCGGCAGGCTCCAGCACACCGTCCGGACCGGGGATGGAAATCCCGCGATAATGCCAGTGCGGCCATCGGCTATGCACACCAGGGCAAAGCCTCCGGCTTCGAGCCCACAGGCCAGCCAGGTGCCGTCGCCACTCCAGCGGATCGATATCGGACGCGCTGAAAAGGCGATATCGCGTATCAGGGTGGTGTCGCCATCGACCATCCAGATCGACAATCCGTCGTCCAGGCTATGGGCGAGGCGCCTTCCGCCTGGCGAAAAGGCAAGCGCATCCGTGGACGGTGTCGTACCGTGTCGCAGTCGCACCGCATCGCCTTGGCCTCGTGCCAGGAAGACATCCTGCCCGTTGCTGACGGCTGTGATGGCTGTGCGGGGGCTGTGGTCGACGGCGACGACCGGCCCGTCGATCTTGACCAGCGTCTCCATCACATTGCCGTCCGCGGCCAGATGCACCGCTTCGCCAGCCGCCGTTCCAACGAGGAAGCCGGAGGAAAGGTAGTTGGCGAGCGGAACGTCGCCATCTCCCAACACAGCAGTGGCTATCAATGGCAACGGAAATTTTTCCCTTGGGCGGATCGTCGTCTGGCCGAGATCGCCGCTCACCCTGATCCGCGACTGCGGCGGTTCCTGGTCGGCGACCGCGGCTATGGCGACCGTTCCATCGACGCAGGCGAAGGCGACAGTCGAGTCATCGGCGCTAAAGCGCAGATCGGCGATCGCCGACGGACGACGCCAGCTTCTCGCCAGCAGGTCGAACAAGGTCAGGTTCTGTATCGCGTGCTGGTTCATGGCGATTCCCTTCGTCAGTTTCCATCCGTCGCCGCGAGGCTGCGATCGACGTCCTCGACGTCACCTTCCGCGGCGACGATGCTGTCCTCACATGCCGCGCATTCGTGCATGACTGCCGCGGCTTTCTCCTGCGCTTCATGCAAGTCCCGCACCAGTTGCGCGCTGACGCCGTTCCTGCCGATTTCGAGTTCCAGGCGCAGCACTTCCATCTCGATACCGGCGCGTTTCTGATTGAGCCGCAGCGCCTCGGCAGTGAGCGCGGAGACGTTGGCGACGAGATCGAGCCGGCGGGCGAGCAACGCGTCACGCCTGGTAGTTTGGCCCATCGGGTCCTCCTGTCATTTTTCGCCCAGCCATCGGTCAGGCTGGCTTTTCGAAAGCCGACAGCAATTTGGACAATGTTCCGGCCTGCGAATGGAACTGTCTTTCAGCCGTTTCGATGTGGCTCTTGAGCTGATCCCAGATGTCGACCCGGATCATCGAAGTCGTATCGCCGGTGAGGCGCTCGATCTCGTCGACGCGGAACTGGCGTGACAGCGAAACGCCGGAAAACACGAATTCCCGCAACAGAATCGCGTGGTTCTCGATGAACAGATGGATCATCGGATGCGTTTCCGTGGTGACGCCGCCGGCGGCAAGCTCGGCCCGGATGAAGTCCTGGAAGTGGCTCTGGAGGCGATGTTGGCTCTCGCCCATGAAGCGCATCACAAAGACCAGATCGCGGGGCATCAGCCTGACAAGTTCGCCGGTGACGCCATCGGCTTGGCTGGACATTGGCTCGGGCGGTCTTCGGCTGTCTTTATCGTTCGGCACGGTCTCTCTCCAGCGCGAGGCCCGTCCATGGGCCGTCGCCTTCAAATAGTAGAGAAAGACGAAGAATTGAATAGATGATATTTGTTTTCGAACTTGCTGCATCTGCGAACTAGACGTATTGCAATTGCGAATAGATATTAGATATTACAGGCGTACGTTACAAATGTAAAAGAACGTTACATTTGGCTATCTGCCCGTATGCCGAAAGAGCAGCGATTTTGTTTTGAGCCCTTGCCATGGGTGCTATTTTCAAATTGGCACGGCGCTTGCTTTGTACATTTCCACAAGAAGCCCATCGCGCTTTGACGCGGTGCCAAAAGAACGAAGGAACGGAGGAAGCAGGGACAAGTCACGTCCGCTTCGATACGCCCATCGCACATGCGGTTGGCGCCGCGGGCCCTGCCAGCCGCCTAACACCTTTGCCGCGATCCACTTGAACGGCCGGACCATGAGTCGCGCCTGATGCGCAACCCTTTGTCGTGCCGCTCGCATTCTCACTGGCGGTGCTGTGCCGCCGCTTCATGCCGGGGTCAAGGGACCTGCGGCTCAAACCTGGTGGAGGCTTATGACCATGACGTCTCTGACGCTCAACAAGATTACCTCGCAACGCGGAATCTCCGTGGGCGAGGCAACCAAGAAGATTGCCGATCTCGGCTGGAACCCTTCCTACGTCCAGGAAGCGATGACGTTTCCGACGGACTACAAGATCAACAAGACGCCGCGCGACCCGATGAAACAGGTTCTGCGATCCTACTTCCCGATGCAGGAAGAGAAGGACAATCGTGTCTACGGTGCGCTCGACGCGGCGTTGCGCGGCGACATGTTCCGCAATGTGGAACCGCGCTGGGTCGAGTGGATGAAACTCTTCCTTGCGATCATTCCGTTCCCGGAAATTTCTGCTGCCCGCTCGATGGCGATGGTCGCCCGTATCGCGCCGGGCGAGGAGCTCAGAACCGGCTTCACCATGCAGATGATCGACGAGTTCCGCCACTCGACGATCCAGATGAACCTGAAGAAATGGTACATGGAAAACTACATCGATCCGGCCGGCTTCGACATCACCGAGGAAGCCTTCGGAAAATGCTACGCCACGACCATCGGCCGGCAGTTCGCGGAAGGCTTCATCACCGGCGACACCATGACCGCCGCCTGCATGTACCTGACCGTGGTCGCCGAGACCGCCTTCACCAACACGCTGTTTGTCGCCATGCCTTCGGAAGCCGCCCGTAACGGCGACTATGCGCTGCCGACCGTTTTTTTGTCGGTCCAGTCCGATGAGAGCCGGCATATCGGCAATGGCCATTCGCTGCTGATGGCGGCGCTCAAGGAGCCGGAAAACCACCTGCTGCTCGAGCGCGACCTGCGCTACGCCTTCTGGCAAAACCACGCGATCGTCGATGCAGCCATCGGCACCTTCATCGAATACGGCACCACCAACCGCGACAAGAACAAGGAGTCCTACGCGGAAATGTGGCACCGCTGGATCTATGAGGACTACTACCGCACCTACATGCTGCCGCTCGAGAAATACGGCATCAAGGTCCATCACGACGACGTCCAGGCGGCCTGGGAACGCATCACCAAGAAGAACTACGTCCACAAGGTCGGACAGTTCTTCGCGGTCGGCTGGCCGGTCAATTTCTGGCGTATCGAAGCCCAGACCGACAAGGACTTCGAGTGGTTCGAGCATAAGTATCCGGGCTGGTATGCCGAGTTCGGCGATTTCTGGAAATGGTACGCCAAGCTTAGCCACAAGGGCGAGAAGGTGCTGCTCTTCAACAGCGACGTGGGCTACGTCTATCCACACCGCTGCTGGTCCTGCCTTGTTCCCTGCCTGATCCGCGAAGACATGGTGGTCGGCGAGATCGACGGCCAGTTGCACACCTTCGCCCACGAACTCGACAAGTGGACCGCGACCGTGGCCTTCGCCGACGAGTATGAGGGCCGTCCGACACCCGCGATGGGCCGCTTCAGCGGCAAGCGCGAATGGGAGACGCTCTATGACGGCTGGGATTTGGCCGATGCCATCAAGGACCTGAACTTCGTCCGCTCCGATGGCAAGACGCTCGTACCGCAGCCGCATATGCGCTTCGACGACAAGGAGATGTGGACGTTGGACGACGTGCGCGGCAACACGCTGGGATCGCCGTTGAACGCGCTCCGCGGCATGACGCCGGAAGGACGCGCGCAGCACCTGGCAGACTACGCCAAGGGCTTCACCATCAATCCCTGCAACTGATCAGGCCAAGGGGGCGGGTTCGTCCCGCCCTCTCTTTCATTGGAGGTCCGTATGTCGGAAACCCACACGGTCAGGCTCAGCCCAGTCGGCGTCGAATTCGACGTCGAGCATGGCGAGACGGTGCTCAACGCCGCTTTCCGCCAGGGCATCGCCCTGCCGCACGGCTGCAAGGAAGGGCAATGCTCGGCCTGCAAGAGCGTGTTGCTCGATGGCGAAGTCGACATGCTCAAATACTCGACCTTCGCACTGAACGACATGGAGAAGGAGAGCGGCCACGTCCTTTTGTGCCGCTGCATCGCCTACTCCGATCTGGAAGTCGAGCTTCTCAACTACGACGAGGAGATTTTGGCGAAAGCGATCGCCGTGAAGACGTTCAAGGGCCGGATTGCTCTGATCGAGCACCTGACCCACGACATTCGCGGCATCGAGATCGAACTCGGCTCGCCGATAAAGTTCTGGGCGGGGCAATATGTCGACATCACGGTTACCACGGAAAAGGGGGAGACGATTACGCGCTCGTTCTCCATGGCAAATACGCCGGACCAAACCCAAAAACTCTGCTTCATCATCAAAAAATACCCCGAGGGAAAGTTCTCCGGAGAACTCGATTCCGGAGGAATCAAGCTCGGAGCCGAAGTCACCGTCGTCGGACCCTACGGAACCTGTTTCCGACGCGACGAACGGCAAGGACCCCTGATCCTGGTCGGCGCCGGATCGGGCATGTCGCCGATCTGGTCGATCCTCAACGACCATCTGAAGAGCGGCGAGAAACGCCCTGTCTATTTCTTCTACGGTGCCAGGACGCGCAACGACCTGTTCTATCTCGACAGGATCGCCGAGCTGATCGGTCAGCATTCGGATGTCACTTTCATTCCCGTGCTGTCGCACGCGACAGACGACGCCGAATGGGAAGGCGAACGCGGTTTCGTGCACCAGAGTGTCGACGCCAAGCTCAAGCAATTGGCGGTCGACGGACAGGGCGATGTCCATGCCTGTGGCCCGCCACCGATGATCGATGCGCTTCAGCCGGTTCTGTTCATGAACGGGTTCGAGACGGAGCGGATCTTCTTCGACAAGTTCACCACATCGGCAGGTGCAACACCGGCCCACTGAGGGGCGGCAACGCAACTGCAACCACAACTGCAACAAGGGAGTGAAGACTATGCCAGCTACCTCGAGTTCAGTCGGGTCCGGAGCCGCCGGCGCGGCGATCTTTGCCGACTCCGACAGCCGGAAGTACCGGTATTTCGACCCGAAGGGCCAGCGCGCCACCCACTATGAGGACATGACAGTCGACGTGCAGCCTGACCCGGAGCGTTACCTGATCCAGGACTGGATCATCTCTTTTGCCGACGGCAAGGGCGCTTATGTCAAGCAGAACACCGCCGCTCAGAGCTCCAACTGGCATGCCTTCCGCGCCCCCGATCAGGAGTGGGAACGCACGCACTACCAACGCCAGTCGAAAATCGAGACGATGGTACAGAGCGTCATCAACAACGCCCGCAAGTCGGGGGCGCCTAAGACATTCGACAAGGCCTGGATCAAGATTCTGCAGACGCAGCTCGGCGCCTGGAAGCACGCCGAATTCGGGCTCGGCACCTCGTTGATGCAGGCGCAGCGCTACGGCTACACCCAGATGATCAACAACGCCACGCTGACCAACTCGTCTTACAAGCTGCGGCTTGCCCAGGACATCACGCTCTACCTTGCCGAGATCGGCATGGACCTTCCCGGCTGGGACGACGAACTCGGCAAGACGGCCTGGCTCGAGGACAACAACTGGCAAGGCACCCGCGAAGCGGTCGAGACCATCATGGGCGCGACCGACTATCTCGAACAGTACTTCGCCATCAACATCGTCTTCGAACCGCTGGTCGGGGAAGCATTCCGCTCAGGCTTCCTGATGCAGATCGCCGCCGCAAACCACGACTTCATCACGCCTGCGGTGATCTCGGCAGCCGAGGCCGACTACGAGCGCAATCTCGCCAACACGATCGACCTCATGCACATGCTCGCCAACGACGAGAAGCATGGCGCGGCGAACAAGAAGCTCTTCCAGGGCTGGGTCAAGAAGCACGGCGCGCTCGCCGACAAGGCAGCCATCGGCCTGCAGCCGATCTGGTCGATGCCGCATTCAAAGCCGGTCGCTTTCTCGGATGTCCGTGCCAAGTCCGAGGAACGGATTGATCAGATACTCGGCGAACTTGGCCTCAAGCGCTGACACAGGGAGAAACTGTCATGTCAACTGCAGCACGCGACGCATCGCAATCCAACATTTTCAGGTCGATGAAGGACATCACCTTCGAACAGACGATTTCGCACCAGTGCGGCGTCACCATGAACGACTCGGTGGAAGCCAGGGCCATCGCTGAATTCATGGGCCTGAAGCCGAACGTAACGGTCACCTACCAACCGGCGATGATCCGCATCGATGGCACCGGCAAGCTGATCTTCAAGATGGACGAGATCAGCGAATATCTCGGCCGCGAGATGACGGCGGAAACCTTCGAGGTCAACAGCTCGACCCACTACGGACGGATGGTGCGCATCGACGACAACACCGTGATCCTGTTCGGCAACATGGATGAGATGTTCGAATACATCGAATAGACGCTCCAGAAAATCAGGCGCGCCGCCTGGCTGCGGCGCGCCGAACCGATCAATCGCACATCTTGTGGAGGTAGAAATGTTTAGAACACCAGAAGGCAAGGATATTTTCATTGTCGATGGCCATACCCATTTCTGGGACGGCAGCCCGGAGAACCAGAAAAATATCCACGGCAAGCAGTTCATCGAGTGCTTCTATGCCTATCACACCGGGCTGAGCCCCAAGGACCAGCTGTGGGAGAAGAGCAAGTTCGAGAAGTACAGCGCCGACGATCTCTATCGCGACCTGTTCATCGACGGCCCCGATGATGTGGCGATCGTCCAGTCGACCTATCTCAAGGACTTCTACAAGAACGGCTTCAACACGATCGAGCGCAACGCCGAGGTGGCCAAGCTCTATCCCGAACGGTTCATCGTCAACGGCGCCTTCGATCCGCGCGATGGTGAGAAGGCGCTTGAGTACATCCACTTCCTCAAGGAGACCTACGACGTCAAGGGCGTGAAGATGTACACGGCCGAATGGAACGGGGCTTCCAAGGGCTGGAAGCTCACGGATCCCGATGCCTACAAATGCTTCGAACTCTGCGACAAACTCGGCATCAGGAATATCCATGTCCACAAAGGGCCGACAATCCTGCCGCTCAGCAAGGATGCGTTCGACGTGCATGACGTCGACCATGCGGCGACTGACTTCCAGGGCCTCAACTGGATCATCGAGCATTGCGGCCTGCCGCGCCTCGACGATTTCTGCTGGATCGCAACGCAAGAAACCAACGTCTATGGTGGGCTTGCGGTAGCGCTGCCCTTCATCCATTCGCGCCCGCGCTATTTCGGCGAGGTCATCGCCGAACTGCTTTTCTGGATCGGCCCGGAAAAAATCCTTTTCGGTTCCGACTACGCGATCTGGACGCCGCGCTGGCTGGTCGAGAAGTTCTGGGCCTATCAGATCCCAGAGGACATCGCCGCCGAACGCGGTGTGCAACTGACCGACGAGATCAAGGAGAAGATCCTGGGCCTCAATGCGGCGCGTCTCTACAACATCGACATCGAAGCCAAGAAGACGGCGCTCGCCAGTTCGCCCTTCAGCATCGCGGCGGAGTAGGGGCCATGGCAACTGCCAGCGTTTCCGGCAACCGCGAGAAGGAACTCTGGCGGCGCCTTGGTGAGGTCAACGACCCGGAGCTCGACGAACCGATTACCGAGATGGGCTTCGTCGAGCGGGCCGAAATGACGAGCGATGGCAGTGTGGAGATCGACCTCCGCCTGCCGACCTACTGGTGCTCGCCCAACTTCGCGTTCCTCATGCTGGACGGCGTCCGCAAGGCGCTCGACCAGCTCTCCTGGGCGCCGGCCTATCGCGTCAAGCTGCACGATCACATGTTCGCGGAAGAGGTCAATCGCGGCATGGAAGCCGGCAAGACATTCGGCGATGTCTTCGCCGTACTTGCCGAGGATCAGGATCTTGGCGGCTTGCGTGAGACCTTCAGGATGAAGGCGTTCAAGCGGCGCCAGGAGGCGGTCCTGCGCGGCCTGCGGCAGCACGGCCTGACCGATCGAGAGATCCTCGGCATGGACCTGCCGGCATATGACGTCGCACGGTTCGAACCGGGCGAGGCGGCCAAACAGAAGCCGAGATACAGGGCGGCTCTGCTTGAGCGTTTTCCCGACCGCCAGGCGGATGATCCTGTCTTCGTGACTTGGGAAGGCCAGAAAATACCACCTGCGGCGCTCGGTGCCCATCTCGCCGAACTGCGCGGCGTGCGCATCAACATGGAGTTCAACGGCGCGCTGTGCCGTGGGCTCAAGCAGACCAGATACAAGGAACTGGATGTGGTCGACGGCGAACCGACGCTGGTCGATTTCATCATGGATCGCGTGCCGGCACGAACCGCGCCGACCGCCTGAAGCAGAGCTGAAACAACGGCCTCCCTCGCACGAGGCCCCTAACCAACAACCCGCCCGTAAGGCGGAAGGAGAAACCATGCCCAAAATAATGCTTCACAATTCCGAAGCGCGCCGTGCACTTGCCCGTGGTGTCTTTCGGCTGGCCGCTGCCGTCGAGCCGACACTCGGCCCCAAAGGCATGAACGCCATGATCGACCGGCCGATCGGCACGCCGATGGTGACCCGTGACGGCGTCAGCATTGCCTCCGAGATCGAATTGCACGACCGTTTCGAAAACATGGGCGCGCAGGTCGTGCGCGAAGTGTCGATGCAGACCAATGAGGTCGCCGGCGACGGCACCACGACTGCCATCGTGCTCGCCAATGCGCTCATCCAGGGCGGTGTGGAGGCGAATGAACGAGGCGCGAAACCCGTCGATCTCTGCAAGGGCATCGATCTTGCCGTGGCAGCGGTGGTGGCGGCGCTCAAGGCTTCGGCCAAGCCCGCCAAGGGCAACGGCATTCTCGCTTCGGTCGCCAACATTGCGGCGACCGATACCAAGCTTGGCGCGCTGGTGGCGGAAGCCCATCAGCGGGTAGGGGCCGAAGGCGTCATCACCACTGACTTCAGCGTGACGACCGAGACCACGCTGGATGTGGTCGAGGGCATGTCCTTCGAACGCGGCTATCTTTCGCACCACATGGTCACCGATCAAGAGAAGATGGAGGCTGTTCTCGAACGACCCTACATCCTGATGACCGATCTCAAGATCAAGGAGCCTGAGGCGCTGGATGCGGCTCGTCGCATTGCCGACGAGGCCGGTCGGCCGCTGCTGATCGTGTCCGAGGAAATGTCGCCGGAAGTTGTGGTAACTCTGCTCGGCAAGCACGGACCGGGAAAATACCTCGTGGTCCATCCGCCGGAATATGGCCATTGGCGCAAGGCGATGATGGAGGATCTGGCGATCATCACCGGCGGCAAGGTGATCGCGCGCGACCTCGGCGGCCGGCTGGAGGACATCACCGCCGACGATCTTGGAACGGCTGACCGGGTGAAGACCAGTTCATCCTATACCTCGATCATCCGCGGGGGCGGCGACCATGCGGCAGTCGCATCGCGCCGCGCCCAGGTGCAGCGGCAGTATGAAGCCTCGCCGCCGAACATCGACCAGGACAAGTTGCGCGAACGCCTGGCCAAGCTCTCTGGTGGCACCGCGATCCTTTATGCCGGCGGTGTAACGCCGGTCGAGCAGAAGCGAACCATACAGCTCATCGAGGATTCGCTGAATGCGGTGCGCGCCGCATGCGAAGAGGGCGTGGTTGCCGGTGGCGGCTCGGCGCTTGCCCAGATCGCACCGCTGCTCGACAAGGTGGCGGCCGGCGTCGACGGCGATGTCGCCGAAGGCGTGCGACTAGTGCGGTCGGTGCTGTCGCGGCCGCTGTGGCGTATCGCCGCCAATGCCGGCGCCGATCCCGAGGCAGTCGTGGCGGAAGTCACGCGCATCAACGGCGGCTACGGCTACAACGCTTCTGTCGGCAGCTACCAGAACATGTTCGAGGCAGGGATCATCGATCCGGTCCGCGTCACCTACACAGCACTCGCCAACGCAGCTTCGGTGGCGACGCTGATCCTGACCACCGAAACGCTGATTGGTCATCTCGCCGAGGACGAGGACCCGACGGCCGGACCGGCGCGCGGCGGCGGCTCTGAGAAGCTCGGCCGCGCCTGAAGCAATCCGAACAATCTCGACGTTGAAAGGACACAGGCATGAAAGCCGCCAGACTGTACGAATACGATCCGCAGATGAACGTCCAGCTCAAGATCGAGGAGGTCAAGGCACCGACCATCACTGCTCCCGACGAGGTGATCGTGCGGGTGGGTGCCGCCGGCCTGTGCCGCACCGACCTTCACATCATCGAAGGTGTGTGGAAGCCGACCATGGACCCCGAAGGCACGCTGTTGCCCTACATCATGGGCCACGAGAATGCCGGCTGGGTCGAGGAGGTCGGCAGCGGCGTCAGATCGGTCAAGCGCGGCGACGCGGTGATCTGTCACCCGTTTCGCTCGTGCGGCATCTGCCTCAATTGCCGCCATGGCGAGGACATGTACTGCGACAATGGCCAGTTTCCCGGCCTTGGCATGAATGGCGGCTTCGCCGAATATTTCATCACCAGCGAGCGTTCGCTGATCAAGCTGAACGCCAACGTCACGCCGATCGAGGTGGCGCCGCTGGCCGATGCCGGCATCACTGCCTACCGCGCCGCCAAACGCGCCGCGAAGTTGCTCAGGCCAGGGAGTTACTGCGTCCTGCTCGGCATAGGCGGGCTTGGCCATATCGCGCTGCAATCGCTGCACGCGATTTCGGGTTGCCGCATCATCGCAGTCGATCGCGAGCCGGCGGCCCAGGTGCTGGCCAAGGACCTCGGCGCCGACTTTGTCCTCGATGGCGGGCCGAATGTCGTCGAGGAGGTCAGCCAGATCACCGGCGGCGGCGCCCATGTGGTCATCGACTTCGTCGGCGAACTCGGTGTCGAGAACATCTGCTGGAAGATGGTGCGCAAGGGCGGCCAATTGTTCGTCGTCGGCTATGGCGGCACGGTCAACGTGCCGACCGCGCATCTGGTCATCGAGGAGATCAACATCGGCGGCAGCCTCGTCGGCAACTTCACCGAGCTTGTCGAACTGATGGAGTTGAACGCCGATGGCAAGGTGAAGATGCATTACACTGAATACAACCTCGCAAGCATTAACACCGCGCTCGACGATTTCAAGAACCGCCGGTTCACCGGCCGCGGCGTCATCGTGCCGTGAAGCGTCTGGGTCGGGCCTGCACGGAGCAGGCCCGGCGTTTTGGTCCGCGTGCCGACATCGCCGTTTCCGAGTCGGTGTCGCCGAAGAGGCCGGTCTGGCTGCTTGCCAGCGTCGGCACCGTTTTTCCTGAGCGCCGCGGCTGATGCCCTGGCTTTTCCGTATCGGGACGTAAGCGAAGCGTGGTCCTGAAACGAGTTCTTTCTTCGCGGTTTGAAAAAATGGGAGGACAATATGGATCTTATTACAGGATTGGCCGTCGTCATCGGCATTATGGGCGGCATTGCAACGTGGGCAGCGATCACGATAGGCAACCCCTATCTGCTGATCTGGGCGGTATTTGTGGGCTGGGGAAGTTTCTATCACTGTGGCGGCAAGGAAGCCGGGTTCAAGAATTCGGCGCTTGCAAACCTTTGGGGAGCGATCTGCGCCGCAGGCGCGTTGATAGCACTGACGTCGATAGGTGTTACGGCTCTCACGGCCGGCATTTGCGTCGTCGTCTCAATCGTAATCCTGATTCTCGCTGCCAAGCTGCCATTGCTGAGTGCCATTCCATCAGCGGTCTATGGGCTACGCAACGACCGCGGCACTTTTTCTGCTTGGCGCTGCCGCCTATGGCGAGGGTCCAAGCGGCATCAGCAAGGTCGCGGCGGCTGTGGTGATTTCGCTGATCATTGGCAACAGTCTCGGCTACGTTTCCGAGAAACTGACAGCTGCTGTCGTGAAAAGCTGATCTAACCCCCGCTACCGCTTCAGTGATTAACTTTTCCCAATCCCGTGGCGCGAATGCCGCGGGCTTCTTTCGTGCCGGTGACAGGCTCTGATCCTAGATGAAACCGCGCCGGATGCCGTATTGGTCGAGCTTGCGGTAGAGCGTTGGCCGGGAGATGCCGAGCCGCTTCGCGACCCGGCTGAGGTTGCCGCCTTCCGCCGCCAAGGCGTTCTTCATTGCCTGGCGTTCGGCCTCGACGAGCGTGCCTCCCGATTCATGCGCGGGTACACGGCTGTCCGACCCGGCTTCCGATCCAGAGCCGGACGCGGTGATCTCCTCGGGAAGGTTGTGAAGCCCGACGTCGCGGCCGCGCGTCAAGACATGCAGCCGCCCGACGAGGTTTTTCAGTTCGCGTACATTACCCGGCCAACCATAGGCGAGCAGGGCATCGAGTGCTTCGCGCGAGAATTCCAGCGGGTCGTCACCCGCTGCGGTGGCGATCTGCCGGTTGAAATGTTCGATCAGTAGCAGCACATCTTCGCCGCGCTCGCGCAGCGGTGGAACGATGATCGAGACCGCGCCAATTCGATAGTAGAGATCGCGGCGGAAGCGGCCTGCGGCAATTTCCTGCTTGAGATCGCGATTGGTTGAGGCGACCAGGCGCACATCAACCGGGCGACCCCGGCTGTCGCCAATACGGTGGACCACGCGCTCTTCCAGGACACGCAGCAGAAACGGCTGGATCTCGAGTGGCAATTCGCCGATCTCGTCGAGACTGAGGACGCCGCCATTGGCGAGCTCGAAAACGCCCGGTTTGCCTTCGCGCGAGGCGCCGGTAAAGGCGCCGGCGACATGGCCGAACAATTCGCTGCCGAACAGGTCCCTGGTGATCGCTCCGCAATTCATCGCAATGAACGGATCGTTTGCCGCGCGCCGGCTGCCGGCATGGACAAGTCGCGCAAACAGCTCTTTCCCGACGCCTGTTTCGCCTTCGACCAACAGCGATGTCACGCTGCCCGACCGGGCGACGCGGCAGGCGACGTCGATGGCGGCCTGCAGCGCTTCGCTTTCGCCGACGATCATGGCGACAGCATCCTGAAGATGCTTGTTCACTTCCTGGTGGACCACCGCGGTGCTGGAGACGGACGGCACGGAGGGGAACACAAGCGCCGCGCCGCGGAGGTCGCCATCGAGCTTGAGCGGCGTGATGTGGCAGGATCGCAGGTGGGCCGGCAGCGCCCTGGCAAGGTCGGCCTCGGAGCCGGAGGACGGAAGGTTCATCAGCCAGCGGCCACGACCTGGCTCCATCGGGCCGTCCATCATCTCGGTGGTCTCGCCGTCAGGCACATTGTTGCAGAAGATGGCACGGCCGCGATGGTCGACGATTACCAGCCCGTCCTTTCGGCGGTAGCTGGGAGCCGATGAAATGAAAGCTTCGAGCAGGCGCGTGCGCTGTTCCTGCTGCTGTTCGGCCAATGCCTTTTCGATCTGCCGGGCTGTGGCGGCGACGAGCGCGGTGTTGTGTGGCCTGAAGATCGGCGAATAGCCTGACAGGTCGACCACACCGATGATCTTGCCGTCCAGCGGGTCGCGAATCGGCGCGCCGGCGCAGGTCCAGGATTTGATGCCGGCGCAGAAATGCTCGGCCGCATGCACGAAAGTCGGCTCACCCGTCCACAACGCCGTACCAATGCCGTTCGTCCCGACGGCATCCTCGTTCCATTTGCCGCCGATGGCGAGGTGGATATCCATGCCGTCATGCAGCGTCTTCTTGTCGCCGATAGCGTCGATCAGCACGCCGTCGCTGTCGGCCAGAACCAGCATCGCGCCGGTCCCGTCCAGCAACTGGCCAAGCGAGGCGAACGACCGCCGCGCCGCCGAAAGCAGTTCTGCATTGGCTCGGGTCAGATATTCGATCTCGTCGCGATCACTGCTCAGTGGCGCTTCAATGCCTTGAGCGTTGATGCCGCCGGTGGCGCTGCGATACCAGGAATCGTGAATGAGGGAGCGGACGTGGCTTGGGTGGACCGGATCGCGGGCACATCTGGGTTCGTCAGCCAGAAAACTTTCCCAGGCGCGCATGGTGGCGCGCTCGTCATAGTCGATGTTGCCCAGAACCATTTGCCCAGTGGCCAGCGACGTACGCGCCGGAAGAGCATTGATCTTCATGTGATTGGGGCCTATCTCGCGTTTCATTCCGTCATCACAAGAACCTTTGAGGCATGCCATTGCTGTATGCTGTCATGCATTGGACGTGCACACGTCCAAGCGTCTGCCCGTCAGTTGATGCCGAGTTTCGCGCCGATGTCGAAGGCAAGCTGTTCTTCGGTATAGGCGGCGGCGAGGCGGGAGCCGTCCAGGTCGGCAAGGGCCTCCGCTACGGTTTCGTCGACCGGCGAGAAGAAGCCATTTTGCTTCGTCGCCAGGACGAAGATCTGGTCGTCACCCCGATTGCGGATGTCGCCGATATGGTGAAGCTGGCGGCCTGTGTTCTGGTCCTTTGAGATCACCCGGCCGTTCATGGTAACCTGGATGGATGGCCTGGCTTCGGCCACGGGTGCCGTGCTGCCGCCAACATGGATGATCAGGCCTTTCGTCTTCGGTTGCTGGCGTGGCTTCCTGGAAGCCGAATAGCCGCCGCCGCTGATCTGGTCGGCAAGGCGAACGATAGTCGAACGGTTCTGCTCGATCAGTCTTTTGACTTGTAGGTCCTCGCGCCGCGGGCCATCCCGCTTGGAGATGATTTCGACCATGAATCCTCCCAGATTCGCTCAGCGTTGCCGTTGATACGGCTCATTCTTCTTCTTGTTAGGCCAAGCCTACACCGCCTCAGTCAGATCCGCCATTCATATTAGATAGCGCCAAAGTTCGTGTTGTTGGTAGCAGGTGGCTGCTACAATCGTGCGCAGCAACACCATGAAAAAGCGCTCTAGTTTGCGACAAAGCCGAACGGCCGCGACCAGCGGCGCGGTGTCCTCGCAGGCACCTTTGGATCATGAGATCGCAGTGTCGAAGTACGAACTGTGCTGCTGGAAGCCAGGCAACAAGCGCTTTCGATCAGGGGCGATATGTCGAGACGCTGATGGCATTGGATGAACGGTCGCGCATTGCGCCTGAGCGCACCGGCCTGATGGTGTTGCGCGCCTATGCGTATCTGAAATTGCGGCGTTTCGGCCATGCGGAACAGGTCTTCCGCGCCGCTGCAGGGACAGGAAATCGCAATGCCCTAAAGGGGGTGAACGACGTCAAGGTGACCCGCGACGCGAAAATTCAATAACGACGCATCAGAACGTCGCCATTGGATCGAGCATATTTGATACGAGGCGTCGCCCGCCCTGCTTCGCTGCGTGTTCCTGCTCATGCAGCGGGCGAGGGCGCGTAGCGGCTGCCCAGCGAATAGCGGCTGCCGACATAAGTGAGCTTGTTGACGGTGGCGACCGCCGCGCCTGACCAGGTGCGCCGATGCAGGAGAAGACAGGGGTCGCCGGGCCGGATCATCAAGCGGCCGGCGGCCACCTCGTCGGCGGCGATCGCCGAGATCACGTGCTCCACCTCCGTCAGCGGCGTCGCCCGCTGCAGATAATCGTAGGTGGTAGTCGCAGCAAAATCTTGCCGGTGGTAGTCCGGTGCGAGAGCCGGATTGACGAAGCGCTCCTCGAGCTGGACGGGCACATCGTCCTCGAAATGCACGATGATCGAATGGGCGACCGGTCTGCGGCGCATGAACTCGAAGGCGACGATGAGCTCAAGCGCCGGGTTGCGGATCTTCTCAAGCACGACGACCTCGGCCCTGTGGCGTGCGCCGCGCGCGGCGATCTCGCCGGCGATGTTCCTGATTTCGATGAGCGCGGATTGTGGTTTCGGCGGCGCCACGAAGGTGCCTACGCCCTGGATGCGCAGGAGGTGGCCTTCCGAGGTCAGTTCTCTCAGCGCCCGATGCACGGTCATGCGCGAGACGCCGAGTGTGCTGACCAGCTCGTTTTCGGAAGGCAGCCTCCGGTCCTTCGGCCATTTGCCGCTGCCGATGTTGCCGAGCACGTAGTCCTTGACCTTTTCGTAGAGCGGCCCGGCGGTTTCGGGAAGCTTGATCATCGTCCTCTCTCCATTCGGACGATGGTCTTCAGGCCGCCGCTCGCCCCTGCGATCAGGCGCTGGTAGGCGGCGGGAATTTCGCCGATCGCGATCTCCTCGGCCACGAAACGCGACAGCGCGGGGGCGAGATCGCCAAGCATGGCGACGGCCGGCGCAAGCTCGTCGGCGAAGGCGTGGCAGCCAACCAGCGCGATCTCGCGCTCGACCAGGAGGTTGGGATCGAGGTCGAGGCGGCCATGCGAAATGCCGACCAGCGCCAGCGTGCCGCCGCCCGCCAAAAGATCGAGCAGCCGCGCCATGACCGCCACGCTTCCCGTCGCATCGACGGCATGACGCAGGTTGGGATCGTGGGGTAGGGCGTCCAAGTCGACGACGGTCGCACCGCTCACCTCCGCCACAAGTTCCGCACGCGCCGCATTGCGGTCGGCGATAAGGACCGGTCTCTCGCCGGGCCGCGACAGGAGCAGCGCTGCCAGCCCGCCGATCGGGCCGCAACCGGCGATAAGCACCGGCGTCCCGGCCGGCGCCGACAGACGCCGCACTGCGTGCAGGGCGACCGCCAGCGGCTCCGCCATGGCGGCAATTGCGGGATCGAGCGCGGGGTCGTGGCGCAGGAGCAGCCGCGCCGGCAGCTCCGTCTCTTCCGCGAAGCCGCCATCGCAGACCTCGCCTACAAAGCCCAGTCTGGCACAGACATTATGCAGGCCGGCCCGACAAGCAGCACACTCGCCGCACCAGAAACGCGAATCGGCGACGACTCGGTCTCCGCGGGCCAACTCGGACACGCCGGCGCCCACGGCGGTCACTTCGCCGGCGAACTCATGCCCGGCGACGCTCGGCGCGCGGCTGATCCACTGACCGGTGCGGAAATTGTGGAGATCGGAGCCGCAAATGCCGGCGGCCGTCACCCTGAGCCGCACCCAGCCAGGCGCTGGTTCGCCGGGAGGCAGCACATCCTCAACCCGCAAATCGCCTGCCGCATGGAGTCTGGCCGCCTTCATCGTCCGTTACCGCACCAGATATCGATCGCGCACGTCGGAGACGGCGTGCTCATGCGAGGAGAAGCCTTCATAGCGAGCAAGTGTGCGGGCATGACGTGCGAATTCGGGATAGGCCGCGGCCGTCACGTAGCCGATGGAAGAGCGCTTGACGAAATCCGTGACCGAGAGCGGTCCGCAGGTACGCGCCCAGCGGCTGGTCGGCAGGACGGCGTTGGGGCCCAGCCCGAAATTGCCGATCGAGACCGGCGTGTGCGGCCCCATAAGGATCTCGGCAGCTTCGGTGATGTGGCCAAGGTGCGCGAAGGGGTCGGTGGAGAGGATCTCCAGATGCTCCGGCGCGTAGTCGTTGATGAAGCGGTAGCTCTCCTCGATCGACCCTGTCAGCACGATGCCGCCACAGGCGCCGGTCAGCACCGCGGTGGAGAACGCTACCCGCTGCTCGGTCATGCGCGCCCAGTGCTCGGGCAGCGCGGCCAATGCCTCCTCCGCCACGCGGCGGCTGTGGGTCACCAGATAGGCCGATGAGTCCGGTCCGTGCTCAGCCTCGATGAGGAGGTCGAGCGCGGCCAGTCCGCCATGCACGCTGTCGTCGGCGAGGATGATCGCTTCCGACGGACCGGCGGGAAGACCTGGATCGATCACTCCGGCAAGCAGCCGCTTGGCCGCAACGACCCAGGGGCTGCCTGGACCGACGATCTTGAGCGCGGGCCTGATCGTCTCAGTGCCATAGGCAACCGCGGCAACCGCCTGCGCGCCACCGCATTTGTAGATCGTTTCGACGCCGGCGAGGCGCGCCGCAACCAGCGTTGCTGCGTCCACCGAACCATCGGGCGCTGGCGGCGTGACGATGGCAAGCTCCGGGACGCCCGCCACCACGGCGGGCACTGCGGTCATCATTGTGACCGAAGGGAACGCCCCCTTGCCGCGCGGGACATAGAGTGCCACCGAGCGGATCGGCGTGAAGCGGTCCCCGGCATAGGCGCCGGGCCGCATTTCCTTAAGCCACATCGCTTCCGGCTTCTGCTCTTCGTGGAAATGCCGGATATTGTCGATGCCGAAGCGAATGGCGGCGACCACGTCCTCGTCCACCATGCCGAAGGCGGCGTCGAACTCGGCGGGGCTGACCTTCAGCCGCGCGGCATCGAGATCCGCCTTGTCAAAGTCGCGGGCGAAGCGGACGAGCGCGGCGTCGCCCTCTGTTCGCACCGCCTCGATGATCGGTGCGGCCTTTTCCATAAAGCTGGAGAGATCGGTCTCGGAGCGCCGCATTAGTGCCGCACGACTAGCGGCGTCGAGTTGGCTCAAGTCGTGGAATGATACGTTTGGCATCGGATTTCCCTTTGCGGCCGGCGGGCCGGCATTCCTCATTTCGATTTCAGGAAGATGTCGAGCCCGACCAGCCTGTCGAGCAGGAAGATGGCGACAGCCGAGCAGGCGATGAAGACCACGGAGATCGCGGCAAGGTCCGGCGTGATGATC
The DNA here is from genome assembly GCF_002284565.1 of Mesorhizobium mediterraneum. GTDB lineage: Bacteria > Pseudomonadota > Alphaproteobacteria > Rhizobiales > Rhizobiaceae > Mesorhizobium > Mesorhizobium mediterraneum. The sequence continues at coordinate 84,629 of NZ_NPKI01000026.1, forward strand.
GAGCGAATGGAGTTGTAGATCAGCACCGGCAGCGTCACGATACGCGCATCGACGAGCAGCAGGCTGACCAGGAACTCATTGAGCGCCAGGATGAACATCAGCAGCGAACCGGTAATCACCCCCGGCATCACCGCCGGCAAGGTGACGGAGAAGAACACCTGAAGCGGCGGCGCGCCGCAATTGGCGGCGGCCAGTTCCAGGTCCGGGTCAAGCCCGGTGGCACTCGCCGTGACCGCCCAGATCATGAAGGGAAGATTGATGACGCAGCACGCGATGCCGACAGGCCAGAGCTGGCCAAGAAAGCCGGCCTTGCCGAAGACCAGCATGAGGCCGATGCCCGATCCGATCAGCGGGATGGTGAAGGGCAGCAGCAGATAGATCTGGATCGACTTCTCGAAACGCACCGCATATTTCGCCAGCGCGATCCCGGCCAGCGTGCCCACGGGAATGGCAACGAGCGTGCAGACCGTCGCGACTTGGAGCGTGCGCAGGAAAGCGTTGCGCAGGTCGGAGGCCTGCGAGATGCGCGCGTACCACCGCAGCGACAGCCCGTCCGGCGGAAATGTGATGATGTTGCCGCCGGTGAAGGAAGCGCCAAGCACCACGACCGTCGGCGCCGAAAGCGTGATCAAGGCGATCGTCACCAGGGTCCACAGGACAATCGATTTGCTGCGCGAGCCGCTCACGCCCGGGACCTCCCCATGGCGAGCGTTCCCGCTCCAAACAGCGCGAACACGAGGCCGACAAGGATTGACCCGAGCGCGACCAGCATAAGCGCCAGCGTCGCGCCGAGGCCTTGGTCGGACGTTCGGAAGAACTGGTCGTAGATGGCGTTGGCGATGAAGTCCTGCGAGCCGCCGCCAAGGATCGCGGGGACTGCAAAATCGGTAAGAGAAAGCGTCAGCACCACCACGCCGGCGCCGATGAAGCCCGGGCGAGCGAGTGGCAAAACGACATGGATGAATGTGCGAACCCAGTTGGCGCCGAGCGACCCGGCGGCCGCCTCCAGCTCTTCGGGAATGGCTGTGAGCGCCGGCGCGAGCATCAGCACGGCAAACGGCAGCATGTATTGGACGAGGCCGAACAGCACGGCGGGATAGTTGTAGATGAGCCGCATCGGGGCGATCCCGACAACGCCGAGCGCCTCGTTTACCATGCCCTGGTTGCCGAGGATGATCAGCCAGCCATAGGCACGCACCACCTGGCCGATGAAGAAAGGCAGGAACAGCGCAATCAGCAGGAACTTGCGCAATCTTGGCGACCGCGTGCGCACCATCAGATAGGCGTAGGGAAAGGCAAAGACGAGCGTCACCGCAGTGACGATCAGGGCGGCGATGAGGCTGCGCTGCGCGACAACCAGGAACAGCGGCTCCGTCAGCGCCCGCCGGAAATTGGCGATGGAATAGTCGTCCGAGAACTGGAAGGTGGTGGTGTCGAGCGTGCGCAGGCTTGCATCCGCGATCTGAATGAGACCGAGCACGAGCAGTCCGACGAGCAGCACCGCCGGAAGCAGCATCAGATAGGGCGTGGCGCGCCTGAACCGCGCCGGCCAGATGGCGGCGGCAACGCCTTCCAGCGCATCCATGATGCGCCATTTCAGGGGATAGGCTGTCCTGGCTGCCCGCATGAAAAAATCCGTATCCGACGTCGTGAAGGAGCCGGTGCCGCGAGGGCGGCACCGGCCGACCCGGTGTCAACCCTGCATGATTGCCTTGAACTTGGAAAACCACTCGCTCTCATTCTCGACCTGGATCTTCGACGAGACGCGGATGAGGCGCTTGAAATCCGCTTCGGTGGTCGGATAGGACGGATCGCCCACCAGATCCTTCGGCGGTGTGAGGCCCGGCACCACGCCCGGCAAGCCGAGGCCATCCAGCCAGACCTGCTGCGCTTCCTTGGTCAGCGCATGGTTGATGTACTGCTTGGCCCAGTAGAGTTCGTTTTCCGGCAGGCCCTTGGGAATCCACAAACCGTCCGTGTCGAATTTCGCACCCTCCTCCGGCACGACCCATTCGATTTTCACTCCATTCTTGCGGGCCTCCCGGGCATTGGTCGAAATGGTGCAGGCAGCGTCGATCTCGCCGTTCTGGAACCAGGTGGTGAAGTCGGGATCCTCGCCGAGCAGCGGTTGCTGCGCCTTCATCTTGGTGATGAAATCCCAAGCCGGCTGCATATTGCCGGGGATGTCCTCCAGCTTGCCACCACCGGCGACCTGGGCGGGGAAATGGAAGCCGATGCCGTCATTGTAGAAGGCAAGCCGGCCCTTGAACTTCGGGTCGAGCAGATCTTTCCAGGATTTCGGCGGTCCGTCCGGGAACGCCTCCGGCCGATAGGCAAGCACATAGACATAGCCGTAGGTATTGACGATCGGGAAGCCTTCCAGGCCGGCCGGCTTGGCAAGGTCCGTCACATTGGCGAGGTTCGGCAGGTCTGAGAGGTCTTCCGTCACACCGCGCAATGCCGACTTCGTGGCATTGGTGGTGGTGTCCCAGTTGATATGGATCGGCGGGACTCGGTTCTGCGCCACGGCGGCCCAGACCTTGGGCTGAATCTCGTTGTCTTCGGTCAGGTCGTGACGGACGGCAATGCCCGTCATTTTGGTGAAGCTGTCGGACACGCCGGCCTTCAGGCTGTCCACCCAACTGCCGCCCCAGGCGCGCACGATGATCTCCGCCGGCTTTTCCGGCTCCTGCGCATAAGCACCGCGCAGGCCGAGCGCTGAGGCGCCGCCAAGCGCGGCGGTGACCTGAAGGAAGGTTCTGCGGGAAAGATGGGATAATGTCGGCTTGAAGCGCTTCATCTGCATTCTCCTCTGGGTTTGACCGGTTTCCGGTTCTATCGAAAAACAAGCATATCCCTGGCATTCCACCCCAGGAACACGCTTTCGCCTATTTCGAACTGCATGTGCGCGGCGGGATCATGGTCGAAAACGCGCATGACCTCGTCGCCGATCGCGGCGCAGGCTATCTCGTAGACCATGCGCTCGCCTTCGAAGATCGTGTCGGTGACAGTCCCGGCCAGCACGCAATCGAGCTTCGACAGCTGGGCAGCATCGCTGGCGAGACGGATCTGTTCGGCGCGGATCGCTCCCGACGCCTTGTCGCCCTCCGCGGGTGGATTGGCCGGATCGCCGATCTTTCCGGCAAGCGTCAGATCACCCCGAAGGATGGAGACGTCGCCGCCTTCCGAGACGGCCCGTACCGTACCGGCAATGAAGTTGGTGACGCCGATGAAATTGGCGACGAAGGCGTTGCGGGGCTGGCGGTAGGTGTGGATCGGCTGCGCTTTCTGCTGGATCTCGCCCTGATCCATGACGACAATGTCGTCGGAAACGACCAGCGCCTCGCGCTGGTCGTGGGTGACGTTGATCGTGGTGACGCCGAGCTCGCGCTGGATGCGGCGGAATTCGAGCTGCATTTCCTCGCGCAGCTTGCGGTCGAGCGCAGCCAACGGCTCGTCGAGAAGCAGCAGGTCGGGCTCGAACACCAGCGCGCGCGCGATCGCGACGCGCTGCTGCTGCCCGCCGGAAAGCTCGTGAATGCGCCTGCCGCCATAGCCCCCGAGCCGGACCAGCGCGAGATATCGCTCGACGCGTTCGGGAATGGTGCGTGCGTCGCGCCGACGCATCTTCAGCGGGAAGGCGACATTCTCGGCCGCCGTCATATGTGGAAACAACGCAAGTCTCTGAAAGACCATGCCGATCGACCGCTTGTGCGGTGGCACTGCGCTTACTGCTTCGCCATTGATGAAGATCTCGCCGCTGCTCGGGGTCTGGAACCCGGCGATCATTCGCAGGAGGGTTGTCTTGCCGGACCCCGAAGGTCCCAGAATGGTGAGGAACCGGCCCTTCGGCAGATCGAAGGACGCATTCTTGACGGCATGAACTCCATCGAAGTCCATCCCGACGTTGCGGACCGCAACTGCGATTTCCCTGCCGCCTTCTGCTTCGCGTGAAGCTACGGTTCGGAAAGCCTCCTGCATTGTGGTTCCCCTTTTTGTCGCCGGTCGCATGCAAGAACGATCAGCGTATTAGGTGGTATATACAACCATATACAAGTCGGGTCTACACGGTCCTTGTTGCACCGCACTTATATCGTTCAGATGGATGCGAGATAGCCTCCGTCGACGGGAATGCAATGCCCGGTGACATAGGCGGATGCCCCGCTCGCCAGGAACACAACGGCTCCGGCCAGATCCTGCATCGTGCCGAAGCGCCGCTGCGGGATCTTGGCCAGCATTGCCGTCTGCCAATCGGGATCCTCATAGAAGACATCAGTCATCGCCGTATGGAAATAACCCGGAGCGATGGCATTGACGCGAATACCGAGCGATGCCCATTCCGTGGCAAGCGCGCGCGTCATGCCTAGAAGGCCAGATTTGGATGAGCCGTAAGGCACCGCGGTCGGAATACCGACATAGGAGGTCAGCGAGCAAAGATTGATGATCGCGCCGCCGCTCTTGCCGGCAGCCATCCGTCGCGCCGCAGCCTGCGCGCAGAAGAAGGCGCCCTTCAGGTTGGTCGATACGATGCGATCCCACACCGCCTCGTCTACGTCGAGCGAGGGCTGGACTTGCTCATAGCCGGCGTTGTTGACCAGAATGTCGAGCCCGCCAAAGACTTCCGCGACCTCGTCGACCGCCACGCGGATGCGATCTGTGTCGAGCACGTCGAGAGACCGGCAAAGCGACCGTCGCCCGAGTGCGCCAATTCGGTCCGCCGTCTCACGAAGGGATGTTTCGTCGCGGGCGGTCACCGCGACGTCGGCACCAGCCGCACAGAGCGCCTCCGCAATAGCCTGGCCGATGCCGCGGCTGGCGCCCGTCACCAGTGCCTTTTTTCCCGTCAGGTCGAATAAGCGAGCGGCGTCCATGGCGTCACGGTTCCTGCATTCTCGAAAATTGCATGCGGGAAACGAACACCAGTTGCGGCCGGTTGTCTATACATCTTGCGCTATTGCCCGGGGGCGGTCGCCACCAAAATGGCGCGGCGCTGGATCTTCCCTTGCCAGGACCTACGGAGCGTGGAGGGAATCTACGGGTCGGCAGCAATCAACCGACCGTCCTGCAGGGGAGAAGCCAGTCTTCCTTGGCGGTACGATTTTCTAGCGCCGCCTGTCCAACCACCCTCGTTGCATGGAGGGTGATTGGACAATTTTGCATCGGGCAAGTTCAGTATGTTAGCGGCCCGCCCATGGTGCACGCTTCCCATGGACCTTGCCGAGTTGCGTTTGTCCTTCTTTCGGGGGTGCTTCGGATACGGGCAAGGAAGCGGCATGATTGGTATCCAAGGTCATTTCGCTTTTGTCGGCATCAGTGGCGAACCCGCGGGTCGGGTCGCGGTCTGGGTTTTGATTGGCAGCGAGAGAGACCCCTGTCGACAAGGCGAGGAGGGCCAAGACTGTTACAAGCTTGTTCATCGTATTTTTCCTTTCTTAGAATGAGCAGACTTGCCAATCGGCGCCTCGCGCGCGGTGCCGTATTGACTCCTGCTTGCGAAACCGCGGTCGGCTTTCTGTCTCGTCACCATGACGAGACTTCCTGCTCACGATTGAATTTACGCTACGCCTGTCGCAGAGGTTTGCCCGAGCTCCATCGAAATGTAACCGAATGTATGCGAGAGCCTCGTGGCTCCCCGGATTTCCGTCGCTTCGACAAATTTGGCTACAATTTTTATTCGGTCGCTTGTCCGCGTTTGGGCCGCCTATGACCGAACTTCGCCGATGCGGCCATGCGACAACAGGCGAAGGTCATGACCTTCCAGTGGCTGTGGAAGTTCTCCAGCGACGGCCGCGCGGTGCCCAGCGTCAGGCCGCTGGTGGCTCGCGATCGCGGCTTTAAGCCGCGCGTCGGCTGCGTTGATGTGCTCATGAAAAGATGGTAACGCAATATTAAATAGTGTTTCGGGTCGTTACTTTGGGCGGGGCGAATGGGATTAGTGTTACCGCGGGCATGGCTGTGTGCCGGCCTACTGATAGGCTTGATGATGTCCGCGACGCCGATCGAGCAAGCTTCGGCCGATGCGGTGCATGGTGCCATGGCCATCGGGCAACGGACTTCCGTCCCGGTCGGCTATATCGAATTCTGCCGAAGGCAGGCCGCAGAATGCAGAATACGATCAGGCAAGGCTCCGCCAATCCTTATGAGCAGAGGAATGGAAGACAAGCTCGCGTCCGTCACCAAGCTTGTGAACAGATCGATCAGGCCCGTGAGTGATCTTGCCGTTCACGGAACGATGGAATTCTGGTCCTATCCTGACAGCGCGGTCGGCGACTGCGAGGACTACGTCCTGCTTAAGCGCCAGATGCTCAATTTGGCGGGCGTATCGCTCTCGAACCTTCTGATCACTGTCGTCAAAAAGAAGGACGGCGAGGGGCACGCAGTGCTGACGGTCAAGACCGACAAAGGCGACTATGTGCTCGACAACCTCAACGACGAGGTGAAGCTTTGGTCGGAAACTGGATATAGATTTCTAAAAAGGCAATCGTCCACAGACACAGGGCGCTGGGTTGCGATACTTGAACACCCCGATGTTCTGGTCGGGGCAGTCGACTAAGCCTCGAGAATCGCGCCTGGACTACACTTTGGCACCTCCCATGCCATGTCCGAGAATAGCAGAGTTGGACAGAGGTCGTGTGAAACGCGATTTGCGTGACAGGCCTAGACGGCCTCCGCTCGCTAGCATGGCTCGGGTTTCAGGCGATGGGCGCTGCAGTCGACCGGCGCAGACCTCATGCCACAACTCGTACAAGCGGAGATGGGAATTCAATCCAAACTTGCACTATGTGGCGCACGAAGCGCGATTTGTTTGCGTCCCGCTACATTGATGCCAACCGCAATTTCGGCGGCCTTGCCAAGATCGGCTGCATAGCGGAGGAGAATCCTTTGTGCCTCCACGGTATCTTCTTCCGTGAGTACGCTTTGTACCCCCGGCAGATGGCGCGCGCGTCGAAACTCTGCGGGGCTGCACCCGAAACGGCCCCTGAACTTATTGTAGAACACAGCAGGATTGCCGAAACCGTTTCGCTCCATGATCACACCAACAGTATGATCTGTCCGGTGGAGTTCGTCCGCTGCGGTGTCCAAGCGCAGGCTTTGGCAATAGTCGCGGTAACCAATGCCCAAATGGCGCTTGAACAGGCGGGAAAGGTGGCTCAGCGTCAGTCCCTCAGCCGCGGCAATCGCACTCAGTCGCTGATTGTCTAATTGCCCTTCGACTGCACCCATAATCCTCAGGATTCGGTCTCGACTGTCGGACCGCAGGGGCGCTGCATCGCTATCTGCTTTCAGATGCGGGATCTGCCGATAGATGAAACAGGCAAGAAGATTGGCAACAGTCTGCCGAACTATGACCTCCTCGGGGCGACTCGTCTGATCAAGGATCAGCCGGGCCATGAAAGCCTTTATCGGAGCGATCCGATTCATGAACGGACGGCTATGGAGGAAGGAGCGGCAAAGGTAATGCCGGGATGCAAAACCGGGCAGGCCCATGCGCTCGAAATATCCAACATCGAGATGCGCGCCGCAGATCAGAGCATCGCGCGAAATCGAAGTCGAATTGTGCGGGACGTCGCTATTTATGATGATCACATCATCCTGCTTCATCTCGCAAGCCTGCTCGTCAACGACTAGGCGGAAGCTGCCTCGCAGCACGAAAAGTATCTCCATTTCACGATGCCAATGATAGGGCACATTGGCACGGCCATGCATGAAGGCACGGCAGTGAAAATCCTCCGCAGGCGCATGATCCTCGAAGCTACTGTCGCGGATTTGCAGTTCGCCGTCGGTTTTGAGATAAGCGATATTCATCATGGTTCCCAGGCCAACCTGCTTACTAGACATCAAAAACTGTCGTAGTTCCAGCGCAAGTTTCGCGGCTAGAAGAGAGCCGTGGCCTCGTGTCATCAATAGATCATCTCTTGGCGCAGCGGCGATGCCGCAATGGTGAGGCGAACCACCAGGGATGACCGGCGCGCGTCCGCAACAGCATATGGAATGACGATGACCTGGAATATTTCCGACAAGGAGCTGGCCGGTCTGCTGACGCAGATGAGCATCGAGGAAAAGGTCGCGATGGTCAGCGGCCACGGCCTCTGGCGGACGGTCGCCAACTACCGTCTTAACATTCCCGAACTGCTGATGACGGATGGCACATACGGTGTTCGCTATTCGATCGAACAGATCGACGGAGCGCATGACGCAGACAACCAGCTCGCCTCATTCCTGAGTGTCGTCAACACCGATCTCTCGACAGGGGTCGACAGTGCATTCGGCTCCACCCGTCCAGCAACATGCTTTCCGAATGGTTCGTCGTTGGCCTGTTCGTGGGATCTCGATCTCGCATATGAACTTGGCGAAGCGCTCGCTGCCGAATGCCAGGCGTTCGGCGTCAACATATTGCTCGGCCCAGGTGTCAATATCCGGCGTACGCCGCTGGCAGGGCGAAGCTATGAATATTACGCAGAGGATCCTCTGCTGACGGGTGATATTGCCGCCGCGGTCATCAGCGGCCTTCAGCGCAACGGGGTGGGGGCCTCGCTCAAGCATTTCGCGTGCAACAATTCCGAGGTCCAGCGCACGACGATGAGCTCGGTCGTCGAGGAACGCGCCCTGCGGGAGATCTATCTCGCCGGCTTCGAACGGGCGATCCGCAAGAGCGATCCCTGGACCGTCATGAGCTCCTATAACCGGCTCAACGATGTTCAAACCGCCGAAGATCACTGGCTGCTGACCGAAGTGCTGCGCGACGAGTGGGGATATGATGGCGTCGTGGTGTCCGACTGGCACGGCATCAAGGACCGGCCTGCTTCGATGAATGCGGGCAACGACCTCGACATGCCCGAAAGCGGCTCCCGCAAGCAGGAACTTCTGACAGCGGTCGAAGACGGCCAGGTGTCAATGGAGACGCTTGATCGCTCGTGCCTGCGCATCTTGAAGCTTGTGCGTCTGGCCCGAAACGGTGTGAAGCCGAATGCCGAGGCCGACTTCCAAAAGCATCATGCCTTGTCCCGGCGCATGGCGGCCGAGTCGATCGTGCTCCTGAAAAACGAGAACGCCAGCCTTCCCTTGCTCCCCGAGAAGCTCAAAAGGATCACGGTCGTTGGAGCCGCCGCCGTGGAACCGGTCATCCAGGGTTCTGGTTGCGCCACGACGAGGCCGACCGAGGTCGACATCCCGCTGGAGGAAATCCGCAAACGCGCACCCGGCGTGGACATCGACTATCACACGGTCGCGGATTTCGAGGCCGGTGGCAGCTCCGAGGCGGTGGCGCTTGCGGCGGTCGACGCCGCCGACGCTGTCCTGTTTTTCGCCAACACCGAGGTCGGTTATGACGGCGAGGGCTCTGACCGCAAGCATCTCAATCTGCATGACGGCCAGGACGCCCTGATCGAGCGACTATCCGCACGTAAAAGTAAAGTCGTGGTCATTCTCGCGACGCCGGACGCCGTGGTCATGCCCTGGGCCGATCATGTTGCAGCCGTGCTTGTGGCTTTCTTCGGCGGGCAAGGTGCTGGCAGCGCGATCGCCGATGTTCTGTTCGGCAGCCAGAATCCGAGCGGCAAGCTGACCGTGACATTCCCCGTCCAGGTCGAGGACATACCGGGCTACCTCACCTATCCCGGCGAGGGCAATCGCCACATTTATTCGGAGGGCATCCACGTCGGCTATCGCTTCTACGACAAGCGCAAGCTCACGCCGCTGTTTCCTTTCGGTTTCGGGCTGAGCTACACCAGCTTCGAATATTCCAACCTGTCGGTCGATGCCGATCGGATCGATGCGTCGAGCACGATCACGCTGGCGTTCGATATCACCAATACCGGCAGTGTGGCCGGCAAGGAAATCGCGCAGGTTTATGCGCGCCCGCACCAACCGCGGCTGATCCGCCCGATCCGTGAACTCAAGGGCTTCGCGAAAGTCTCTCTCGAGCCGGGCGAAACCAAGCGCGTCGAGATCAAGATCGAGAGCCGCGATTTGCGGTATTATGACCCGCAGTATCGCCGGTGGCTGCTCGATGCCGGCAGCCTGACCTTCGAGGTCGGCGCGTCCTCTCGCGACATCCGTCTGGAGCGGACGGTCGAGGTCGAAGCCGCGGCACTGGCCTCCACCGTCCTCAATGTCGAAAGCCAGCCCTTCCTGGTCTTCGAGCACGAATTCGCCCGCCAGCGCTTCCGTGCCTTCCTCAAGCAGCGGCTCGATCTCAGCGATCAGGAAGCCGACAAGATGCTCGAATACTGCGCCGGCTCCTTCCTCGGAATCCACAAGACCGTCGCCTGGGTCGCGGGCGAGACAATCTCCAAGGCCGAAATGGCCGCATTCCTCGACAGCCTCAACAAGGAGATGGGGATGACGCTCATCAAGGCTGCATAGACACCCGGGCGCCGCCTTGCGCGATGCCGGACCGAGCGTCTCGGGAACAGAGACCGTGCAATCAATGCCAACCAAGGGGAACTGCCATGAAATTTCGCTACCTGTTGTCCACAATGACCATCCTCGGCACGTTCGCGGCCTTAAGTCCCGCGCTCGCTCAGACCGTCGACGTGCAGCACTACTGGACGAGCTCGAGTGAATCCAAGGCGATGAACACGATCGCCGACAGCTTCAAGGAGCGCGGCGGAAAATGGATCGATAGCCCGTCGGCCGATTTCGACGCAGCGCTTGCGGCGGCAACCAGCCGGATTGCCGGCGGCCAGCCGCCATCGGCGATCCTGATGACGCCAAGCTCGGCGCTGCGCGACCTGGCCAGCTCCGGTCAGCTTCGAGATTTCGACGACCTCGCCGCCAAGGGCGGCTGGCAAAAGGTGATGGCGCCGATTGTGTGGGACAAGCTCAATGTCGACGGCCACCTCGTTGCCTTGCCCGTCGGGGTGCATGCGCAGAACTGGGTCTGGTATTCCAAGCCCGTTCTGGAGAAACTCAAAATCAGCGAACCGAAGACCTTCGACGAGCTTTTTGCGGCCGCCGACAAGATCAAGGCGTCGGGCGGCATTGGCATCGCCACCGGCGGCGAACCCTGGCAGCAAGTCGGCATCCTCTACAGCGTGTTTCTCGCTCTCGGCGGTCCCGAGTACTGGAATGAATTGATCGTCAAGCGATCCCCCGAGGCGCTCAAATCGCCTGTCCTGACCCAGGCTTTCGATATCTTTCGCAAGGTATCGACCTATGCGGATCCGGCGAGCCCCGGCCGCTCCTGGAACGACACGACGAACCTCGTCGTGACGGACAAGGCCGGTTTCCAGTTCATGGGCGACTGGGCACGGGGCGAGTTCCTCGCTGCCGGCAAAGTCGCGGGTAAGGACTTCGGGTGCTTCCTGACGCCGGCTGAAAAGCCAGGATACGCGATCCTGATCGATGTCTTTGCATTCCCGGTGAACACCGACGACGACCGAATCAAGGGCCAGACGCTGCTCGCGGACTCGATCATGGAGCCCGCTGTCCAGGAAACGATCGCCGAGGTCAAAGGCTCTGTCCCGTCGCGGACGGATGTGGATACGTCCAAGCTCGACACCTGCGCGCAAATCGGATCCAAGGCGCTTGCCACGCCGGGCGCCGCGGTCCAGGCAGCCTATGATGCGCTCGCAGGCGACCTTAACGGCCAGGTGACGGATCTGGCCGGGCAGTTTTGGACCGACAAGTCCATGACCACGCAAGCGGCCGTCGAGAGCTTTAGCAACATTCTGCAGAGCGAGTAAGAATCACGCAACCGGCTGGCGGCATCGCTGGCTGGTTGCCAACCCTTGCACTCGCGGGTCGCTCGGCATGACGCACCTATGATCCTGAAAGCGGTTTCATGAGAACCTGGTTGCATCGGCAGACGTTCAGGCCGGACATGACGGTCGTCTTCTTCTTCGGCATCGTGGCGGTGTTTTTCTACGGATCGATCGTCTGGACCGGCTACATGTCCCTGACGCGGTCGACGCTGATGCCCAATTACAATTTCGTGGGCTTCGACCAATATATCAAGCTCTTCACGAACCACCGCTGGCTGGTGTCTTGCCTGAACATGGTGATTTTCGGCGTGCTCTACATCGTTGGCACGCTCGCCTTCGGCACGCTGCTTGCCGTTTTCGCCGACCGCCGCATCAGGGCCGAGTCGCTGTTTCGAACCATATTCCTCTATCCGCTCGCCGTATCGCTGATCGTCACCGGTCTTTCCTGGCGTTGGGTGCTCGACCCTGTGAACGGCTTGCAGGGGCTTGTGCGCGGCATGGGTTGGGAGAATTTCACCTTCGACTGGCTCACCGATCCCGACCGGGCGATCTACACGCTGGTGATTGCCGGCATCTGGCATTCGGCCGGGTTGATCATGGTCATCATTCTCGCCGGCTTGCGCGGTGTGGACGAAGACCTCTGGAAGGCGATCCGCATGGAGGGCATTCCCCTCTGGCGCGCCTATCTGCAAGTCATTTTTCCCGGTATGCGGCCGGTCGTGGCTTCCTGCGTCGTGCTTTTGATGTCGGACGTTATTCGCGGCTACGACCTTGTCATCGCCATGACCAAGGGAGGGCCCGGCATTGCCACGGAAATGCCGGCGAAGTTCGCTGTCGACTATTATTTCGCACGGGTCAATCTCGGCCTGGCTTCCGCCGCCTCGATCGCGATGCTGGTCCTCTCGCTCTTGCTGTTGGCACCTTATTTCTACAGTGAGTTCAGGAGGCGCACGTGACGCGAAGCCTTCCTGGCGAACGCTCCGTGTTCGGCCCACGCGCGGCGCGTCTCGGTCTCTATGCGTTTCTCTTCGCTTCGGCCGCCTTCTTTCTCCTGCCGCTGCTGCTGGTGATCAGCAACTCGCTGAAGCCGATGGAGGAAATCCGCCAGGGCAATCTTCTCGCTCTCCCCGTCAAGCCGACTTTCGATGCGTGGCTGACGGCATGGAAAAGTGCTTGCACCGGGCTCGAATGCGGCGGGGTGCGCCCAGGCCTGTGGAACTCGATCAAGATCACCGTTCCAGCCGTCGTGATCTCGACGCTGGCAGGCGCGCTCAACGGCTATGCGCTGGCGCAGTGGAAGTCACGCCACGCCAACCTGATCATGCTTCTCGTCATGGTCGGCCTATTCATCCCCTATCAGGCGATGCTCTATCCGACGGTGAAGATCCTGAGCAGCCTCAGTCTGTTCCGCACCTATAGCGGTATCATTCTTGTCCATGTCGTCTACGGCTTGCCTTATACGACGCTGCTGTTCCGAAATTTCTACGTTGGCGTGCCGGAGGAGATCAGCCGGGCCGCGCGCATGGAAGGCGCCAGTTTTCTCAGGACGTTCCGGTCCGTCATTCTTCCGCTGTCGACCAACATCCTGGTCGTCGTGGCGATCCTGCAATTCACCGGCATATGGAACGACTATCTGCTCGGGCTGATCTTCGCCGGCAACGACAATTTGCCGATGACGGTTCAGCTCACCAACATCGTCAACAATGCTCGGGGTTCGGCCTCGCCCAATGTCAACATGGCCGCCGCGGTCATCACCGCCATTCCGACGCTCATCGTCTATTTCCTCTCCGGCCGCTATTTCGTGCGCGGCATCGCCGCCGGTGCTGTGAAGGGTTAGCCATGTCCAGTGTATCCATCCGGAAAATCAGGAAATCCTTCGCCGGTCTGACCGTCCTGGATTCGGTCGACATGGAGATCGCTCCCGGCGAATTCATTGTCATTTTAGGTCCCTCGGGGTGCGGAAAGTCGACCCTGCTCAACGTGATCGCCGGACTTGACGATTGCGAGTCCGGCCAGATCGTGATCGACGCAGTCGATGTCAGCGGCCTGGAGCCAAGCCAGCGGGGACTGGCGATGGTGTTTCAATCCTATGCGCTTTTCCCTGCCATGACCGTGCGGCGCAATCTCTCCTTCGGCATGGAAGTCGCTGGCACGCCCAAGCCGACGATCGTGCAAAAGGTAGACTGGGTGGCGAAGCTCCTGCAAATCGAGGCGCTGCTCGACCGCAAGCCGGGCCAGTTGTCAGGCGGTCAGCGCCAGCGGGTCGCGATCGGCCGAGCGCTCGTGCGCTCATCCAGCATCTGCCTTTTCGATGAGCCGCTGTCGAACCTCGATGCCAAGCTGCGCGCCGAGACGCGCGTCGAGCTCAAGCAACTGCACGAGACGCTGAAGTCCACCATGATCTATGTGACGCATGACCAGATCGAAGCCATGACAATGGCCGATCGCGTGGCCGTGATGCACAAGGGCAGGGTCGAGCAGTTCGCTCCTCCGCAGTCGATCTACGAGAAGCCGGCAAGCCTCTTCGTCGCCGGCTTCGTGGGATCGCCTGCCATGAATCTTCTTGAGGGCAGCCTGGACGGCGCGGGGCGCTTTCTGGTCGGCCAGCGCAGCATCGGCTCTTCCGCCTATCCTTTCGAAGATCCGTCAACCGCGGGCGAGGCGGTGCTCGGCATTCGGTGCGAGGACATCGACGTCGTCGAGCCGGGTTCGCCTGACAGCATTCCCGCCAAGCTCGCCTTCACCGAACTTCTGGGCGCCGATGCCCTCGGCTGGTTCGACTGCCTGGGCAAACGCATGAGCGTCAGGCTCGGCGTCGATGCCGCCCGCTCGATGCGCAAGGAGGTCGGCCTTCGGTTCGACATGGCGAAGGCTTCCTTCTTTTCAGCGTCGACCGAACGGCGGCTGTGAGGAACACGAGAACTCAATCAACCGGCGGCACAAACGCCGCCGAGGCATCCATGGAGACTTCGGTTGTCGTATGAAAAGCTGATGGATGGCGCGTTCGATGCGCTGATCGAAGAGATGACGGATGCGGAGAAGGTGTCGCTTGTTTCGGGCCACCGCATGTGGAAGACGGCGGCGATCGAGCGTCTGGGCATCCCGCAGATCGTCATGACCGACGGCACCTACGGAGTGCGTTACTCCATCCCGCAGATCGATCAGGATGAAGCCGGGGGCCAGGATTTCGCGGCGTTTCTCTCCGTCGTCGACCAGAAGGCCGATGACGTGCAGATTGCCTGGGGACAGGTCAGACCCGCGACCTGCTTTCCAAACGGATGCAGCATCGCCTGTTCGTGGGACACAGACCTTGCGCGTGGGTTGGGCGAGGCTCTCGCACGCGAATGCCAGGAATTTGGCGTTCATCTGCTGCTCGGACCGGGGATCAATATCCGTCGCACCCCGCTCGGCGGCCGTTCCTACGAATATTATTCCGAAGACCCGATCCTTACAGGGGATTTCGCGGCGGGCGTCATCGGCGGTCTGCAGGAGAACGGCGTCGGCGCGTCGTTAAAGCATTTCGCCTGCAACAATTCCGAAGTCGAGCGAACGACCATGGATTCCGTGGTCGAGGAACGCGCGCTGCGGGAAATATATTTCGGCGGCTTCGAGCGCGCGATCGCCAAAAGCAATCCCTGGACTGTCATGAGTTCCTACAATCGCTTGAACGGCGTCCAAGCTGCCGAGAACCCTTGGCTCCTCGACGAGGTGTTGCGAGGGGAGTGGGGTTATGACGGCGTGGTTGTCTCCGATTGGCACGGCATCAAGGATCGACCCGCCTCGCTGGCGGCCGGCAACGACCTCGACATGCCGGAAAGCGAAACGCGCAAGGCCGACCTGCAGGAGGCGATCAAGGCGGGCAGGATAGACCGCGCCGTGCTCGACAAGGCCTGTGCACGCATGCTCGGTCTGATCCGGCGCGCCAAGCGCGGGGAAGCCCGGGGGCGGGTTTTCGATCGTGCCGAGCATCATTCGCTGGCCCGCCGGATGGCGGCCGAATCCATCGTTCTGCTGAAAAACGAGGGCGCACTCCTGCCGATCTCGCCAGCGAAGGTGAAGCGTATTGCGATCGTGGGCGAGGGAGCCCGCACCCCCGTTATCCAGGGCTCCGGCTGCGCCACGACGCCACCGACCTCGGTGGACGTGCCGTTGGACGAAATCCGCAAACTCGCCGGCGCCGATATCCAGATCGAAATCTTCCGGGGCACGAGCGGGATCGCCGAGGACCGCGAGACGCTGATTGTTGAAGCCGAGACGGGTGCCGCCGGGGCCGACGTCGTGATCGTGTTCGTCAATGTCGAGAGCGGCTATGACGGCGAGGGCTCCGACCGCCGCACGCTCGATCTCGCCCACGGCCATGACGAATTGATCGAACGGCTTGCCGCCGCCAATCCAAATCTGGTTGTCGTCATTGCCAGCCCCGACGCCGTTGTCATGCCGTGGATCGACAAGGTGCAGGCCGTGGTCGAAACCTTCTTTTCCGGTCAGGCCATGGGCGGCGGCCTCGCCGATATCCTGTTCGGCCGGGTTAACCCGTGCGGCAAGCTTACCACGACCTTCCCGAAACGAATGGAGGACATGCCGGCCTATCTCACCTATCCGGGCGAGAATGGGCGCCACCTTTACAGCGAAGGCATCCATGTCGGCTATCGGTGGTACGATGCCCGCGACATCGAGCCGCTTTTTTCGTTCGGCTTCGGATTGAGTTTTACCGAGTTCGCCTACTCCGATCTCTCGCTGGACCGGTCGGAAATCCGGCGTGGTGAACGCGTTTCCGCGAGCTTTACCGTTACCAACACCGGAGCGGTGGAAGGCAAGGAAATCTGCCAACTCTACGCCCGTTACGGCAAGCCCCGCCTCAAACGGCCAATCCGCGAACTGAAGGGCTTCTGCAAGGTTGCTCTGCGCTCCGGCGAAAGCCGCAGGGTCAGCATCGAGTTGACAGCGCAGGATCTCTGCGCCTTCGACCCGGCGCGCGGAGACTGGACGCTCGATGGCGATACGATCGGGATCGAGGTCGGTTCGTCATCGAGGGATATCCGGCTGGTGGCGCCTCTGCGAACCATTTCTTCCATCTCGGAACATCGGCCCATCGAATGGGACACACAGCCGGTCTTCGTGCTTCGAAATCCGATCGCACGTCGAAAATTCGTCGCCTTTCTGCAAGGCCAGCTCGGCATCTCAGCGCAGGAGGCGGATACGATGCTGGAGCACTGCGCCAATTCCTTTTTCGGCATATTCACGACCTTCGACCGCCGGCTTCGCCGCAGTTTTCCGAAAGCCGACATCGAAAGACTGCTCTGCGAGATCAATGGCGAGACAGATGAGCGGGACTATCAAGCCGCGTAAGCTCTGCACGGGTGCTCCCCTGCCGCAACGACCCAATCGTCTTTGATCTCTATTGGTCAGTGCGCCGCTGAAAAGGTGGATCGTCGGAGTCGGGCGGACGTGCGGTCTACTGGGAATGGCTGGCGCCGGAAGAGCGGAAGGCTGTTGCGGCGATCAAGGCCGCCTTCGATCCGCTGGGCATCATGAATCCTGGCTGCCTAATGCATGTCGCGCAAAAGTGCGCAGCGGTTTTGCGATAACGACATGCATAAAAACAAGAACTTAAAGCGCGTCGCATGAATCCGTTCAAACGCGACGCGCTTTAGTGTCCGGCTGATATTTGTGCCGATTCCGCTCGACGGCACGATTCCCGGCAGCGTTGCAACGGGACCCTCTGCCGCGTCTGGTGGGCCGCGCTCACCCGTAGCGGGAGCAAATCGCGTACACAGCCGCCAGATAGGTGAGTGCAATCGTGACGTAGGAGACCGCGAGTTCGACTGCGATAGAGGTGATTTGAAACAGCATCACCGAGAAAGCCTTTGTTAACCCTAACTTATTAATACGCGCTAATTCTGACTCTTACCACCCCCCAGAACAAGATACGCAACTACTGTCGGCAGCTTTGCCGTTCAGCATGGGGACCACGCATTGTGCGCACGCTAGCACCTGCGCGGCGCGGCAGGCGCCAAGTCCGATGCGTGTATTTTCTAACGCCGAGACCAAAAGCGGCGTTTACTGGCCCAAGATCATGTCTGAAGCTCTCTGTCCGATCATCATACTGGGCGCATTGGTGTTGCCGCCGATCAACTTCGGCATGACAGACGCATCCGCGACCCGCAAGCCTGCGATGCCGCGCACCTTGAGCGTTGCCGGATCGACGACAGCCATCGCATCCGTCCCCATCTTGCAGGTTCCCACTGGGTGATAAACGGTCAGCGCTTCGGCGCGCAGATAGGCCAGGATTTCGTCGTCGCTACGCACATCCTTGCCCGGCAGCATCTCCCTGCCTCTGATCTCGTCGAACTCGGGTGCGGCAAAGATTTGACGCGCAATCTTGATGCCTTCGACCAGCACCTTGGCGTCCTCCTCGTCGGAGAAGAACCGGTGATCGATCAAGACATCCCGGCTCGATGCATGGCCGGACAATTTGAGTTCGCCAACGCTTTTGGGCCTAAGGACGCAGGTGTGAATTGCGTACCCATGCCCATACTCCAGCAGTCTGCCGCGATGGCTGCGATAGCCGGGCACAAAGTGGAACTGAATGTCGGGAATGCCATCTGCGTACTTCGTCTTGGCAAAGCCGCCGGCCTCGACATAGTTCGTGCTGAGCATGCCCTTTCGGCCGACGAAATACTGAAAAGGCGCTGCTAACATGCGGGGGAGATTCAGCAGCGACAGGCCCAGCGTCTTGGTGCTTGAGGAGCGGACTGTGATCATGCCGTCCACATGGTCCTGCAGGTTCTTGCCCACTCCCGCCAGATTAAGGATCGGATCTATGCCGATCTCTCGGAGCTCGGCCGCCGGGCCGATCCCGGAAGCTAGCAAAATCTTCGGTGAGTTGATCGCGCCGGCCGAGAGCACGATCTCGCGGTTAGCAGATAGCGTCTTCTGCTCGCCCTGGTGCCGCACCCTTACGCCCGCTGCACGCGCCTCCGTTATTTTGAGGTCGATAACCTCGCATTCGCTCAGAACGGTGAGATTTTTGCGATCGAGCACCGGGCGCACGAAAGCGGTGAAACTGCTGAAGCGCTGACCGCGATCTTGCGTGACATTGTATATCCCGAGGCCGAACTGGCTTTCGGCATTGAAATCGTTGTTGACAGGGAGGCCTGAATTGTTCCCGGCTTTGACGAACATCTTTGAAAGCACGTTCGGATCGCGTGGGCTGTCGACCAGCAGCTCTCCGCTTGTGCCGTGGTACTGGGGGTTTTGGCCAAGCAGATTGCGCTCGAGCTTCTTGAAGACGGGAAGCACGTCGCTATACGCCCAACCTGTGCAGCCGAGCCGCGACCACTCGTCATAATCTTGGGCGGCGCCCCTGATATAGACCATCGAGTTGATCGAGCTCGAACCGCCCAGCGCCTTGCCACGATTGACCGGAATCCTGCGGTTATCGAGGTGCGGCTGAGGCACGCCGACAAAGCAATAGTCATAATTCGGATTGCCGTAGAGCGAGAGGATTCCCGCCGGCACTCTCACCCGCACGCTGTTGTCGCTTCCGCCGCCCTCGACGAGGCAGACCCGCACGGATGGGTTCGCGCTCAGGCGATTGGCGAGGACGCAGCCTGCCGAACCTGCGCCAACCACGACATAATCATAAGTATCGGCCGACATTCACCGCGCCTTCAAAGAAAATGGAACGGGCCGGAAATCTTGGTAACCGGCCCGCCGACCTTACTGGAGGAGTTGCGTCCAGACTTTCGTGACAAGTTCCTGGGCTGCAGGCGAACACGCTTCGCCCATTTTCACCGGAACGGTTGGGAAAAGCTCGGGAGCGTTTTCCTTGGAGTAGAGCGCTTTCGTCTCGTCGATCTTCACCGGGGAGGAATGGCCGTAATAATTATACTCGTCCGTCGCGTTGTCGATCTCAGCCATAAAGTCGATGAACTTCTTGGCATTGTCGATATTGGCCGCACCCTTCGGCACGACATAGGAATCCAGCCAGCCGACCAGGCCTTCCTTAGGCATCGCGTACTCAACGTTGGCCTTGTCGTTGCGGCGAACGCGCATGGTATTGCCGTCCCACCAGAAGTGGGCGCCAACCTCGCCGCCACCGATCCGGTTCTCAATATTGTCGCTGGAGTAGGCAGCGACGTAAGGCTTCTGCGCTTGCAAGAGATCCAGAACGCGCTTCATTTCCTGAGGATCTTCGCTGCAATATTTGATGCCGAGATAGTTCTGCGCAGCCGAAACGACTTCGTCAGGTTGCGCAAGGCTGGCGATTTTACCTCGCAGTTCGACCGGCGGCTCAAAATAGGTCTTCCAACTATCGACCGGACCCTTGTAGACGTCGCGGTTGACGGTGTAGCCGGCGTTGCCGAAGGCAAGCGGGATCGAATGATTGCCGGTCGGATCCCACCATGGCTTCTGCCATTCCGGCAGGATTTGCTGGTAGGCAGCCATGGAGCTGGCGCCAATGTCCTCGAGCAGTCCGCTGTCGATCATGATCTTCACGAAATGCTGCGAGGGCGTCACGATGTCGTAGCCGGAGGAGCCTGCCTGGAGCTTCGTCAGCAGATCCTCATTAGACGAGAATGCATCGACGGTGACGTCGATACCCGTTTCCTTTTCGAATTTTGCGACGACGTCCGGAGCGATGGAGTCGGCCCAAGCGTAGATCGAAAGCTTGCCTTCAGCATGAGCCGAGACGCTGAAGGCCAGTCCTAGCGCGCTGGCGACGACGAGTGATGTGACACGCGGATTTTTGAACATGTCGTTCCCCTTAATTTCTTGTTCTCCAAGGCAACGATAGCCCACATGCGCCAGCAATAAATTTGAATTCGCCGATGTGGTGGTTAGGTAAAAACTTGCTTCGCTATCTCTGCCGCTGCAGCAGAAAAGCGACCGTCGCCAGCGCGATAGAGGCCAGCATTATCAATGTCGATATTGCGTTGAGCTGCGGCGACACGCCTTGCTTGATCAGCGAGAAGACGTAAACGGGCAGAGTGGTCGCGCCGCCGGAATTCAAGAGATTGCTGGTGATGAAATCGTCCATCGAGATGACGAACGCAAGCATCGCGCCGCTGAGCACTCCCGGTAGAATGAGCGGCAGAGTTACGCGTCGGAAAGCGATCCATGCCGACGCGTAAAGATCGCGCGCGGCTTCTTCCAGATCAGCATCCATGCCCTGCAGGCGGGCACGTATGGGCAGGAATGCGAACGGGATGCAGAAAGTCGTATGCGCGATGATCAGCTTTACGATGCCATTCGCGAGGCCGATCTGGGAAAACAGGATCAGCGTGGCAACGGCAACGACAATTTCCGGCAGCAGCAGAGGCAGATTGACGACTGTCTCGGAAAGGCCGCGGAAACGAACGTCCCTTCCGCGCACGATTACCAATGCGGCCATTAGAGCCACGATTGTCGAGATCGTGGTAGCGATGACGGCGACGATGAGTGACACCTTCACGGCGGAAACCAGCGCTGAGTTGGATAGCGCCGCCGTATACCAATGAAGCGAAAAACCGCCCCAATTGGAAACGATGCGATTGGCGTTGAACGAGTAGAATACCACCACCGATATGGGCAGATAGAGATAGACGAAGAAAAGCAGGCTGAAGAGCCCGAAACCGGGGTAGCGCCTGACATCGGAACCGTTTGTCATAGTGCGAGCTCCGTCGTTTCCCTCCGTACGGCCCGCAATCCTCTGGCAACAAGGAATATCAGAACTGCCGTCATCAGAACGATGGATATGGCAGCGCCCAACGGCCAATTGCGCGCCGCGCCGAATTGCAGTTGGATCAGATTTCCCATCATCATCGACTTGCCGCCGCCGAGCAGCGTCGGCTCCAGCACTGCGCCGAGGCACGGAACGAAGACCAGAATAGCGCCAGCCAGCATTCCCGGCTGACAGAGAGGCAGGATGACACGGTGTAGCGTGATGAGGCGGCTTCCGTAAAGATCGTGCGATGCCTCGATAAGCGCCGGGTCGAGTTTCTCGATGGAGGCGAAAATCGGCAAAATCATCAGCGGGATGTAGCTGTAAACGAGGCCGATCAGCATGGCGGTGTCACCGAACAGCAAACTGTCCATATCATCGATCAACCCGAGCGCGCGCAACGTCTTTTCGATCACGCCTTCATTGCCGAGAATGATGATCCAGGAGTAGACGCGCACGATCATCGAGACCCAGAACGGCAAGGTTACGAGATAGATCAGAGCGACCTTGAGCGACGGCTTTTGCAACGAGATGAAATGGGCGACCGGGAAGCTGAGGACCAAGCAGATCAGCGTCGTCCCGGCCGAAAGCAGGAGAGTTCTCGCAACGACGATCAGATATTGTGGATTAAATTCGAGCTCGCCCGCCCAGCCTTCATTGAACAGTATCTGCTTGTAGGGTGCGGTGGTGAAAACATATTCGAAACCACCATACGGTCCACGGGTAGAGAACGAGACGAGAACGATGATGCCGACCGGTATGATCAATGTGAGGAACATGATCAGATGCGTCGGCAAAAGCCCCAGCACGTTCCAGCCCGGGCTCTTGATATGCCGCGTCATGCACCGAGGATCCGCACGGATTCGGCGGCAAAGCCGACTTTCACCGACTGCCCGATCTCGAACATCTGGCCGCGGCTGACACTGTTGCGCTTGGAAATGCGCAGCCTGATGCCGCCCGTTTCAACGAGATAGTATGTGTAGCCGCCGAGATAATTGGTGCCCATGATCGTGCCATCGACAGCTATCGGGTTGTCCTGGGCAGGCAGGCTGATTTTCTCCGGGCGTATCGACATGAAGGCCTTCTGGCCGGCGACTGCTTTCTTGTGAGAAGCCGTCAAGGTCATGCCGAGCTGCGTTGTCACGGTCGCCTGCTCGCCGTCGACGGCAATCACCTCGGCGTCGAGGAAATTGGTCTCGCCGATGAAGTCGGCGACGAAGCGGTTTGACGGCTCCTCGTAGATCGCGGCAGGCGTGCCAAGCTGCTGGATTTCGCCATCGCCGAGAACGCAGATGCGATCCGACAGGTCGAGAGCTTCTTCCTGGTCATGGGTGACGAAGACGAAGGTGATACCGGTCTTGCGCTGCAGGATGCGCAGCTCGTCGCGCATAGCCTGGCGTAGCTTCAGGTCGAGTGCCGAGAGGGGTTCGTCGAGCAAAAGGACTTCCGGTTCGGGCGCCAATGCGCGGGCGAGCGCGACGCGCTGGCGCTGGCCGCCCGACAATTGCTGCGGCTTGCGCCCGGCAAATGCCTCCATATGGACCAGACGAAGCATGTCAGCGACGCGCGCATCGCGGCGGTCCTTTGACCAACCCAGGTTTTCAAGCCCGAAGCCGATGTTCTGTTCAACGCTCATGTGCGGAAACAGGGCGTAGCTCTGGAACACGGTGTTGACCCGCCGCTTATGCGGCGGCAGTCCCTGTATATTTGATCCGTGCAGGAAAATTTTCCCCGTCGTTGGCTGCTCGAAGCCGGCGATCATGCGCAACAGCGTGGTCTTGCCGCAGCCGCTCGGGCCAAGCAGCGTAAAGAACTCATTGTCGTAGATGTCGAAGGAAACGGGCTTCAACGCCTGATAGGTGCCGAATACCTTGGACACGCCCTTGATCTCGACAGCCTTTCGAGGTGCGCGCAGGCAGGCCTCGTCATTCATGGTCTGGGCGCTCCGGTAAGTCTTTGCGAACTCGGGCGATGAAGGATTTTCAACGCCGCGCCACCAAGGGTGGGCGCGGCGTCGATCAGAGGCTACATCTTCTCCCATTTGCCGTTGCGGACGACGAACATGTCGACGTCGATGGCCATGTTTGTTTGTCCGTTCGCGTCGAACGAGACTTCTCCCAGAATGCCGTTGTGATGGATGTCACGAATGGCTTTGCTCAGGGCCTCCTTGTCGTCGATGCCCTTTTCCTTGATGACATCGAGCAGCATCTGCGTGGCCTCATAGGCATATTTGGCGTAGGAACCGGCAGGATCGGTGTAGCCCTTGGTTTCATAGGCCTTACTGAATTCGTCGAGCTTCGGGTTCGACTGTACGGCCGGGGTTCCCGCAATCGTGCCCTCGGCGGCTGCGGCTGCGATCTCGATGAACTTCGGATCGTATATGCCCGAAATTCCGTACATGGGCAGACTGCCTATTCCAAGGTCGGCCATCTGGCTGCGCACAAGCGCTGCTTCGGTGACAACGCCACCGAAGTAGACAGCATCAGGCGCCGCCGCCTTCGCCGTGGTCAGCATGGCACGGAAATCGGTGGTGCCGACCGCGGCTGCGTCCGACGAGACGATCTCTCCGCCAGCAGCCTTGAAGAAATCGCCGAACCACTTGGTGTTGGCCGCGCCGTAGTCGGTCGTGTCGGAGATGATCGCGATCTTCTTGACCTTGCCTTGTTTGGCAATGGCTTCGGCCAGCGGCTTGTTTTCGTTGACCAGCGTTGGCGTCACGCGGGTCACGTTCGCGAAATTCTGCTCGGTGATCTTCGGGCTGACCGCGCCCCAAATGATGAACGGCATCTGCGCGCGATTGAAGACCGGGATCGTCGCCAGCGCGACCGAGCTGTTCCAATGTCCGGTCGCGGCAATCACCGACGGATCGTTGACCAGCTTTTGGGCCGCTGAAACGCCGACGGCCGGATCGGAGGCATCATCGAGGACGATGCCTTCCACCTGGTGCGGATAACCGCTGGCATTGGCTTGCTCGATCGCGAGCAGGAAACCGTTGCGGGCGCCCAGACCCTGCTGGGCGTTTCCGCCGGAGAGCGGTCCAATGAAGCCGAGTTTGATCTGGTCGGCCTGAGCCTGGGCGGCGCCCAGTGCAATGGCGAACAGAGACCCAGCCAGAATTGACGATACGCGGATAAGCGCGCTGCGCCTGTTTTGCATGGTTCCACCTCAATAGAATTATCTGCCGCCGTCGTAGCGACCCGGCCGATCGTGATCGTCGGCTGATCATCAGTGTATTGGCGCGTATTCGGTGATGAAATTCGGAAATTGTGACTCGTGAGTTCGGAGATTCGTTCTGTCCGCACGGCATGGCGGTTGATACCCGTCTGCTCCCGATGGAGGCGAGCACGATGACGGAACTGCTTGTCCAGCAGCTGGTGAACTGGATAACCCTTGGCTGCATCTATGCCTTGCTGGCTATAGGATTCAGCCTGATCTTCGGTGTCCTCAACGTCATTCATTTCTCTCACGGCGACGTCGCAACGACGGCGCCGTTCATCTCGCTGGCGCTCGCCCAGGCGTTAGCGACGGCAGTTGGGGCCTCGAGCCCCGCTTGGCTGGTGATTTCGGTTCCGGCAGCCATGTTCGCCGTCGGATTGATAGGCGTCTTGCTGGACAAGCTGGTTATCAGGCGCTTTCGCGACGCCCCTGCCATGATGGCGCTGGTGGCGACGGTGGCACTGGGTATCGTCATCCGCGAACTGATCCGTCATCTCTATCCACAGGGATCAAACCCGCATGCCTTCCCGCGCCTGGTGTCGGGCATGGCTTTCGAAGTCTCCGGCGTTGCCATCAGCTGGTTCGCGCTGCTCGTGGTTGTGCTGACCGTCGCGTTGGTGGTCATGCTGTTCGTCTTCCTGCGCTTGACCCCGCTCGGCCTGCGCATCCGGGCGGCCTCGGAGGACCGGATCGTGGCGCGGATGATGGGCATCCGTGATGCACGCGTCTTTCGTGCAACTTTCTTCATCGCCTCAGCGATCGGCGCCACTGCCGGCCTTTTGTTCGCGAGCTATGCCGGCGTGACACGGTTCGACTTCGGTGTCATGGCCGGCCTGCTCGGCTTTTCCGCTGCGGTAATCGGCGGCCTCGGCTCGATGCCGGGCGCCATACTGGGCGGACTGATCATCGCTGGCATCGAGGTGCTTGCGCAGACATTTGTGCCCGATGGTGCTTCCTATCGATTGGTGTTCGTCTTCCTGCTCGTCATCGCCGTGCTCATCTTCCGCCCGGCCGGCCTGCTTGGGCGCACCGTCATGGAGAAAGTCTAGCATGCAGGGTAGCGCTTCACTTGCTGCGCCGGGCAAGGCGGCGGCCGCAGTCTTCGCCATCGCCTCGCAACTTTGCGGGGCAGCGTTTCTCTACCTCATTTTGAAGGTTGACGGCGGCTGGCAGGTGGTCGGCCTGCTGGCTTTGCTCGGCTTCGGCTTCTACCTGTTGGAGAGGCTGCCGTGGATCGGCGACTACGCGTTGGCCAGCTTTGCCCGTGCTCCCCTTGTGGCGATGGCTACCGCGGCGGTCATCGTTGTGGCTTTTCCATTCGTCGTCGGCTCGAATACCTATATGCTGCATCTGCTGATTGTCGCCCAGCTCTATGCCGTGCTCGCGCTGGCGCTCAATTTCCAGCTCGGCAGTGCCAACATTCCGAACTTCGCCACCGGCGCTTCCTACGGCATCGGGGCCTATGTGTCGGCGTTGCTGGCGATCAACTTCGGTATCAGTTTCTGGCTGACACTGCCGGTCGCGGCGCTGGCTGCAACACTGTTCGGTTTCATCATCGGCATTCCTTCGATGCGCACGCGTGACACCTATCTGGCGCTGGTCACCATCGCCTTTGGCGTCGTGGTCCAGCAGTTGCTGAACAACTTCAGCTGGACCGGCGGGCCCAACGGACTGGTCGGCATTCCTGCGCCCAGCCTGTTCGGGCATTCCTTCGCCGACCCGCTGGTGATCTTCGGTTGGAAGCTGCCGAGCCAGGCGAACTTCTATTATCTGGCGGCGGCGCTGGTCGTCGTCGCCATCGTCACGGCGCATCGGTTGCATGGCTCGCGCATCGGGCTGGCCTGGAACGCACTGCGCGCCGACGAGATCGCCGCCAAGGCGCAAGGCATCAATGTGGCGTGGTTCAAGGTGTTGGCGTTCGCGGTCGATGCCTTCCTGGCCGCCTTTGCCGGCACGATCTACGCCTTCTACGTGTCCTACATTTCCCCCGACAATTTCACCTTCCTCGTCTCCGTCACCATCATGACCATGGTCATCGTCGGCGGCATGGACAACATTTTCGGCGTCATCGTCGGTGCGTTCATGCTGACCATCCTGCCCGAGAAACTGCGCGCCTTCGCCGACTACCGCCTGCTGTTCTTCGGCGTCGTCATCATCGGCTTCCTGATGATCCGGCCGCAGGGGTTGTTCCCGCAACGCATGCGGCGATACGGGGGCGATCTGTGAGCGCGCTTCTCAAAGTCGAGAATTTGACGATGCGCTTCGGCGGGTTGGTCGCGCTCAACGATGTCAGCCTTTCGATCGACAAGGGCGCGGTGCTCGCCGTCATCGGCCCGAATGGCGCCGGCAAGTCGACGCTGTTCAACGTCGTGACTGGCGTCTACCGGCCGACCTCCGGCCGGGTGACGTTCAACGGCGCCGAGATCACCAGCCGCCCGTCCTATGAAGTCGTCGATCGTGGCATCGCCCGCACATTTCAGTCGTCGCGGCTGTTCTCGGACCTCAGCGTCCTCGACAACGTCATCATCGGGATGCACACCCGCACGAAGACCGGCGTGCTGGATGCGCTGTTCCGGCCGGGCGCGTCGCGCCGCGAGATGGCGGCCTGCGTGGAAAAGGCCGAAATCCTGCTCAAGCTCGGATCCGGCGGTCTGTTCGAACAGCGTTATCGGCCAGCGGGAACGCTAGCGCAGGCCGACCGGCGCCGGCTGGAGATCGCCCGCGCGCTGGCCTCGCAGCCCAAGCTTTTGCTGCTCGACGAGCCGTCGGTCGGCATGGACGATACGGAAACCGACGCATTGGTGGCCGACATCGTGCGGTTGCGCGCGGAAAACCCCGAGCTGTCGGTGATCCTGATCGAGCACGACATGCGGGTGGTCGAGGCTTTCCCGCAGCACGTCACCTGTATCGACTATGGCAGCAAGATCGCCGAAGGCGACTTTGCGGCGGTGCGCGCCGATCCGCGCGTCCAGGAGGCCTATCTCGGGAAGGCGGTCGCCGATGCTTGAGCTGAAGGGTGTCGATACCAGCTACGGGGCGGTGCCGATGCTGCGCGGCGTGGCGATGAGCGTGCATCCCGGCGAACTGGTCTGCCTGCTCGGGCCGAACGGCGCCGGCAAGACGACAACCTTCATGACCGTGTGCGGCGTTGTGCGCGCCCAGCGCGGCAAGGTCGAGGTGATGGGCAGGGACATGGCGACGCTTGGGACGGAAAACCTGGCGTCGCTCGGTGTCGGCCTTGTTCCGGAAGGGCGCCGGCTGTTTCCCAGCCTGAGCGTGATCGAGAACCTGCGTCTGGGCTACGACGCGGTGTCCGGCCGGGGGTCCAATTTCGAGGCGCAACTGGACAAAATGGGTAACCTGTTTCCGCGCATCCAGGAGCGTTTGCGCCAGGTGGCCGGCACTCTGTCCGGCGGCGAACAGGCGATGGTCGCGCTGGCGCGCGCGCTGATCGGCGAACCCAGGCTGGTGATCATGGACGAACCGTCGCTCGGCTTGTCGCCCAAGCTCATCGGCGAGTATTTCGAGATCACCCGGGAGATCCATCGCCGCGGCACGACCATCCTGTTGATCGAACAGAACGCGGAAATGGGGCTGGGCATCGCCGATCGCGGCTATGTCCTGGTCAAGGGCAAAGTCGCCCAGGAAGGACCGGCAAAGGAGCTGCTCTCGTCCAAGGCGGCCAGAAGCCTTTATCTCTGAATCCCGCCGTCCTTTCGTCCGTCTCAATGGCGATGATCCGTGCCCTGCGGTCCACATCTTCGGCCATGCTTCCCGGCATTTAGGGACAAGCTAACCAGTGCCACATGAAATCGTAATTTTCGCTGCCCGGTCCCTCCAGTAAACCAACGATCAGACCTCCGTCGCATCCGCAGAAATTCTCGGGGAGAGCCAGAAAGGGCCGCTGAAATGTCAGTTGAAAAAGTAGACACGCTCGTTGTTGGCGGCGGCCAGGCGGGATTGGCTATGAGCGAGCATCTGAGCAAGTGCGGCGTGCCTCATCTCGTCCTCGAGCGCCGCCGCATCGCCGAACGCTGGCGCTCCGAAAGATGGGACTCCTTGGTTGCCAATGGTCCCGCTTGGCACGATCGTTTTCCGGGCATGGAGTTTCCTGATACCCATCCCGATGCCTTTGTCCCGAAGGAGAAGGTTGCGGACTATTTTGCCGCTTACGCGGAAATGATCGCAGCCCCTATCCGCTGCGGCGTGGAGGTAAAAAAAGTCCGCAGGCTCGTCGGCCGCCCCGGTTTCCAGGTCGAAACCTCGGATGGCGTGATCGAGGCCAGCAATTTGGTTGCCGCCACCGGCGCTTTCCAACATCCCGTTGTCCCGGCCATCGTTCCCGCAGATGCCGGGCTCATGCAGATCCATTCCAGCGCCTATCGTAATCCCGGCCAACTGCCCGACGGTGCGGTGCTGGTGGTCGGTTCGGGATCCTCGGGGGTGCAGATCGCGGACGAACTCTTGTGTGCGGGAAGGCGCGTCTACCTCTCGGTCGGGCCGCATGATCGCCCGCCGCGGGCCTATCGCGAGCGTGACTTCTGCTGGTGGCTGGGGGTTTTGGGCAAGTGGGACGCCCAGGCGCCGGCGCCCGGCACGGAACATGTCACCATCGCGGTGAGCGGTGCGCGTGGGGGCCAAACGATCGACTTCCGGCGCCTTGCCGCGCAAGGGATGACGCTGGTTGGCCGGACGGAATTGTACAGGGACGGTATCATGACCTTCGCGCCCGATCTGGCCAGGAATATCGCTCGCGGCGATGCGAACTATATGTCGGTGCTGGACGAGGCCGACGCCTATGTTGCCCGAAACGGCCTTGACCTTCCCGAAGAGCCCGAGGCCCGCAAGATCGGGTCGGACCCGCAATGCGTGACCGATCCGATTCTCGATCTCAACTTGGCAGAAGCAGGAATAGGTTCGATCATCTGGGCAACGGGATTCACCGTCGATTACAACTGGCTGAAAGTCGATGTGTTCGACGAAAAGGGCAAGCCGAGGCATCAGCGCGGTGTGTCGACCGAGCCCGGAATCTATTTCCTGGGCCTGCCGTGGCAATCGCGCAGGGGATCCAGCTTCATCTGGGGCGTCTGGCATGACGCCCAGCATGTGGCGGACCATATTTCCACGCAGCGCAAATACCTAGCCTACCATGCGTCCGCGAAGCGCGACACCAAGGTGGCGTAGCCAACGGCAACTGAAACGGATGTCCTGACCTCGAGCCTGATCTGACGGAGACCAAGATGGCGCATACCCGAATTCGCAAGTTCAACACGAAAGACACCTATCCCGAGCAAAAACTCGACAACGATCTGTGTCAGGCGGTTGTTACGCGGGGCGGCAGAACCGTCTATCTGCGTGGCCAGTGTCCGCAGGACCTCGACACGGCCAAGAACATCGATAGCCACGATCCCGTCGAGCAGACGCACAAGGTCATGCAGAACATTCGCCAACTGATCGAGGAGTGCGGCGGCACCATGGAACACCTGGTCAAGGTGGTGGTCTACATCACCGACGTGCGCCATCGCGAGGCGGTCTACCGCACCATGGGCGAATACATCAAAGGCGTGCATCCCGTCTCAACCGGCCTTGTCGTGCAGGCCCTGGCGCGGCCGGACTGGCTGGTCGAGATCGACGGCACCGCCGTCATTCCGGATGATCGCACTTCGATCATCCCGGATTAACGGCGATGACATTCTCCATTGTCGCGCGGTGCAGCCGCACCGGCATGTTCGGGGTCGCGGTGTCATCCTCGTCGCCGGCGGTAGCAGCGCGCTGCGCCTACGCGCAGGCAGGTGTCGGCGCCATTGCAAGCCAGAACGTCACCGATCCGACGCTTGGTCTGCGAGGCCTCGAACTGCTGGCGCGCGGCGCTTCGGCGGCCGAGGCGGTCGCCATATTGAAGCGCACCGGCGCCTATAGCGAATACCGGCAGGTGCTGGCTGTCGATGCCACTGGGACGACCGCAATTCATTCAGGCCCCAGGGCGCTTGGCATCTGGGCGGAAGCGCGCGCGGAAAATGTTGCTTGCGGCGGAAACATGCTGGCCCATGACGGAGTGCCGCAAGCCATGGTCGAGGCCTTTCTGGTGTCGGAAGGGCATCTGGGCGACCGCCTCATCGCGACCATGCGCGCCGCGCTGAAAGCAGGTGGCGAGGCAGGCCCGATCCATTCCGCCGGAATGAAGCTGGTGCGCGAGGTTGCGTGGCCGGTCGCCGACCTGCGCTGCGACTGGACCGACGACTGCCCGATCGAGCAACTGGCGACGCTGTGGGAACTCTACAAGCCACAGCTCGATGCCTATGTGACCCGCGCGATAAATCCATCCGATGCGCCGAGCTACGGCGTGCCCGGCGATGAATAGTCAAGAGACAGCCACGGAACATCTGCGATGAGCGAACTCAGCCACAAGGACTGGATCGGCAAAGCATCCGCGATCCGTTTTTGCGACAAGGCGTTCATCGACGGCAAGGCGGTTGTGGCGCGTTCTGGCCGAACCTTCGCCAGCGTCAATCCGGCAACCGGCGAAGTCTTGGCCGAAGTGGCGTCCTGTGGCGAAGAAGACATCGATCTGGCTGTTGCCGCGGCCCGGCGCAGCTTCAACGCCGGCGTCTGGTCACGGACCAGTCCGGCGCACCGCAAGGAGGTGTTGTTGCGGCTGGCGCAATTGCTGCGCGAAAACCTGCATGAACTGGCCCTGCTTGAATCGCTCGACATGGGCAAACTCGTCAAGGATGCGGCCTCGGTCGACGTTCCCGGCTCGGCAGCGATCTTCCAATGGTATGGCGAGGCCATAGACAAGATCTATGACGAAGTGGCGCCGACCGGTGAAGGCGATCTGGTGTTGGTGCGGCGCGAGCCGCTTGGCGTGATCGGCGCAGTGGTGCCGTGGAATTTTCCACTCGACATGGCGACCTGGAAGTGCGCGCCGGCGCTGGCGGCGGGCAATTCGGTCGTGCTGAAACCGGCCGAGCAGTCGCCCTTGTCGGCCCTGCGGCTGGCGGAACTGGCTGTTGAAGCGGGCCTGCCGGCTGGCGTGCTCAACGTGGTGCCCGGCCTTGGCGAAACCGCCGGCCAGGCGCTTGGCCGCCACATGGATGTGGATTGCCTTGCCTTCACCGGCTCGACTGCCGTGGGCAAGATGTTCCTGCAGTACTCCGGTCAGTCGAACATGAAGCAGGTCTGGCTGGAAACCGGCGGCAAGAGCCCCAACCTCGTCTTTGCCGATTGCAGCGACCTCGACGCAGCGGCCGATATGGCGGCCTTTGGTATCTTCTTCAACCAGGGCGAAGTCTGCTCCGCCAATTCACGGTTGCTCGTGCAGCGCGGCATCAAGGACGCTCTTGTGGAAAGGCTCGTGCAGCGCGCGGCGGCCACGCAGCCCGGCGATCCACTCGATCCGGCTTCGAAAATGGGCGCAATGGTCGATGCCCGTCACGCGGCCAATGTCATGCGGTTTGTCGAGGCCGGCAAGAAAACCGCGCGCTTGGTTGCGGGCGGCGATCTGGTCACGGTCAACGGGCGCGGCAGCTTTATCCAGCCCACCATCTTCGACGATGTCGCGCATACCGATCCGATTGCGCGGGACGAGATATTCGGGCCGGTGCTTTCTGTCATCGCCTTCGACGACGAGGCGGAGGCGATCCGTATGGCCAATGACAGTCCATACGGGCTGGCCGCATCGCTGTGGACCGACAGCATGTCGCGTGCACACCGCATCGCCGGCCGGCTCCATGCCGGCACGGTTTCCGTCAACACGGTCGATGCGCTGAGCCCGATGACGCCGTTCGGTGGCTTCAAGCAATCCGGCTTCGGCCGCGACCTGTCGCTGCATGCGCTCGACAAGTACACCGCGCTCAAGACGACGTGGATCAAATACTGATGGATGGCAAAGGCTTGATCGAAGCACCTAAACCGGCAACATAGCCAGCCATGCCGCTACGCTTTACGCTCAGACAGTTGGAATATTTCGTCGCCGTTGGCGAGGCTGGCTCCATTGCAAAGGCGGCCGAACAGGTCAACGTGTCACCGCCATCGATTTCGGCCTCCATCGCGCAGCTGGAAACTGAGTTCGGCGTCCAGCTTTTTGTCCGCAAGCATTCGCACGGCCTCTCGCTCACCGCCGGCGGTCGCGTCTTCCTTAAGGAAGCCGCCCGCTTGCTCAACGACGCCGACGCCTTGCATGACGTCGCTGGCGACATTGCAGAAAAGGTGCGCGGCCCGCTGGCAGTAGGATGCTTGCTGACGTTCGCGCAGATCGTCCTGCCGGCTCTGCGCATGAAGTTCGAGCGCGCCTATCCTGATGTGCGCGTACGGCAGTTCGAGCGCAATCAAGGGCAGTTGCTCGAGATGCTGCAGCGCGGCGAAATCGACCTTGCCCTGACATACGATCTCGAACTGTCGCAGGACATGACCTTTGAGCCGCTGATCCTGGTGCCAGCCTATGTCATGCTGCCAGCGGGGCACCGCTTTGCGGGAAAGGCGTCGATCACGACGGAAGAATTGGCCGACGAGCCGATGGTGTTGCTCGACCTGCCTTTCAGTCGCGAATATTTCCTGTCGGCGTTCCACCAGCGGGGAATCCGACCGAACATCGCCGAGCGCACAGGCGACATTGCGGTTATGCGCACTATGGTGGCCAATGGCTTCGGCTACGGCATCGCCAATATGCGGCCGCTCAACACCCTGGCGCCGGACGGCAAGCCACTTGTCTTTGTGCCGCTGGATGGTGACTTGCGACCTCTGACCATGGGCGTCGCCTTGCCCAACTCTGAACATCGCACGCAAACCGTCCAGGCGTTCATCGATCACTGCCGGCATTTTGTGGTTGAGCAAGGCGTATTCGGCGCCGGGCGGGCGGTGGAACACCAGTCGATTGGCTAGATCAGCCACCCAATCAAATCGGAACCGCTCTGTTGCTAAGCTCGAAGTTGGTCGTCGGCAAGCCGCCGCAGCAATTCGTCCAGCATGTTGTCGCAGCGGCGCATCTGCTCGACGCTGACGAATTCGTCCGGCTTGTGCCCTTGCGCCATCGACCCCGGTCCGCATACGACCGTCGGCGTGCCGAGATCGCTGCTGAAAAGGCCACCTTCCGTGCCGAAGGCAACCTTGATGGTGTCGTTGGCGCCGGTCAGCGATTTGACGAAAGCGACGGCTTGCGAACTGAGCGGCGTATCCAGGCCGGGATAGGTGTTGGTGATGTCGATGTCGATCGCCGCCTCGGGCGCGATGGCCGAAGCTTCGACGGCAATGCGCGCTGCCTCCGCGCGCAGACCGTCGAGGATCTCCTGAGGGTTGTCGGCTGCAATATTGCGGATCTCGAAGTCGATCTGACAGAGGTTCGGCACGATGTTCAGCGCCACGCCGGCGTTCATCTTGCCGACGTGGACGGTTGTGTAGGGAATGTCGTAGTCGCCATCGCGGGCGCCATCACGCGCCAGCCGGTCCTGTTCCCGGCGCAAGGCGGCGACGAAGTCGCAGCCGAGATGGATGGCGTTGAGCGCCAGTGGAGCCAGCGCCGAATGGCCTTCGCGTCCCTTGCAGATGGCGCGTGCGGCAAGCTTGCCCTTGTGACCCGTCGCCACCTTCATGCCGGTCGGCTCGCCGATGATGCATAGCAACGGCCGTTGCGGGGCTCCTCGCAGCATGTCGATCAGGCTGCGCACGCCGATGCAGCCGATCTCCTCGTCGTAGGAGAGTGCCAGGTGCAACGGGGTCTGCAGTGTCATTTTCGAGGCCGTGACACATGCAGCGAGCGCGCTGGCGACGAAGCCCTTCATGTCGGCCGCCCCGCGTCCGTAAAGCTTGCCGTCGCGCTCGCTCATCTCGAAGGGCGGCAGCGTCCAGTTCTGGCCGTCGATGGGAACGACGTCGGTGTGGCCGGACAGCATGATGCCGGAAGTGCCGGCCGGTCCGATAGTGGCAAAGAGGTTGGCCTTATGGCCATCCTCGCTTTGAATGATCTGGCAGGCAATGCCATGCGCGTCCAGCAGGTCCGCTACGTAGCCGATAAGGTCGAGATTCGAGTCACGGCTCACCGTCGGGAATGCGATCAGCTTTTCAAGGATCCGGATGCTGTCCATGCGTCTAAATCTCGTTGCCCGTGCGAGCTATCTAGCATCGCGTGGCCACGGCCTTGAAGTCGCATTTGGCTCAGCCGGGATTCACCGGATGCTAATCCAGGCCGTGCCGATTAGGCGGGTCCTAATCGGCACGGAAGAAATCTGTAGTTTTCCGGCGCCTGCCTCAACTTATGAGTAGTCTCTCGGCATCAACCTAATGGCGCTCGCCAGACTGGCTTGCGCCGCGGCTCGAGGAAAGCTCCATGCGCGATCCACGCTACGACATTCTGTTCGAGCCCATGAAGATCGGTCCGGTGACCGCCAAGAACCGCTTCTATCAGGTTCCGCATTGCAATGGCGGCGGCTACCGCGATCCATCTGCTGCGGCCGAGATGCGCCGCATCAAGTCGGAAGGCGGCTGGGGCGTCATTTTCACCGAGCAGACCGAAATGCACCATACCTCGGAGATCACGCCCTTCATCGAGCTCAGGCTGTGGGACGACGCCGATATCCCAGCACTGGCCAAGATGGCCAGCGCCATGCACCAGCATGGCGCGCTGGCCGGCATCCAGCTGGCCTATTCAGGCATCAACGGCCCGAATCTCTACACCAAGGAAGTGCCACGCGGACCGTCGGCCCTGCCCATCCGGACCTTCACCAACGATCCGGTTCAGGCGCGCGCCATGGATAAGCAAGATATCCGCGACCTGCGCCGCTGGCACCGCAATGCCTTCAAGCGTGCCAGGCGGGCGGGCTTCGACCTGGTTTGTCTCTACGGCGCGCATGGCTTCGGCATCATCCAGCACTTCCTGTCTACCGCCACCAACCAGCGCAGCGACGAATATGGCGGCTCGCTGGAAAACCGCTCGCGGCTGATGCGTGAGCTGATCGAAGAGGGCCGGGATGCCATCGGCGACACCTGCGGCCTGACGCTGCGGCTGTCGCTGGACGAGATGATCGGCGAGCTTGGCTTCGCCAATTCCGAAGTGCGTGACATGATCGAGATGCACGCCGACCTGCCCGATCTCTGGGATCTGGCTCATGGCGCCTGGGAGGACTGCTCCGGGCCGTCGCGGTTCAAGGAGGAGGCCGCGCAGGAGAGCCTCGTGTCCGGCATCAAGAAGCTGACCTCGAAGCCGGTCGTCGGTGTCGGTCGCTTCACGTCGCCCGATGTGATGGTGAAGATGATCAGGTCCGGCACGCTTGATTTCATCGGCTGTGCGCGGCCATCGATTGCCGATCCCTTCCTGCCGAAGAAGGTGGAGGAGGGGCGGATCGAGGATATTCGCGAATGCATCGGCTGCAACATCTGCATTACCGGCGACATGACGATGTCCATCTCGCGCTGCACGCAGAATCCAACGTTCATGGAGGAGTGGCGCAAAGGCTGGCATCCGGAACACATGCAGGCCAAGGGCGACAGCGAGAGCGTGCTGATCGTCGGCGCCGGCCCTGCCGGGCTGGAGGCCGCTCGCGCACTCGGCCTGCGTGGCTATAAGGTGGCCGTTGCCGAAGCCGGCACCGAACTCGGCGGCCGCGTGGCGCGCGAATGCCGCTTGCCTGGCCTCTCCGCATGGGGCCGCGTGCGCGACTATCGCCAGTATCAGCTCAGCCAAATGTCGAATGTCGACGTCTACTTCGAAAGCCGGTTGTCTGCCGAGGACATATTGGCCTTCGGCTTTCAAAACGTTGCCATCGCCACCGGCTCGACATGGCGCAGCGACGGCGTGGCGCGCGCGCATGTCGTGCCGATGCCGATCGATCCGGTCATGCCGGTCTACACGCCGGACGATCTGATGGGCGGCAATGTGCCGACCGGCAATGTCGTGCTGTTCGACGACGACCACTACTACATGGGTGGCGTTCTGGCGGAGCTTATGGCGCGCCAGGGCGCGAAGGTGACGCTGGTGACGCCATCCGCCTATGTATCCGACTGGACCCGCAACACGCTGGAGCAGGGCGCCATCCATCGCCGGCTGGCTGACCTCGGCGTTGAGATCGTGTTGAACCGGATCGTGACGCGCATTGTGCCGGGAGGTGTTGCCACCGCCTGTGCATATACTGGCAACCGACGTGACATCGCCGCAGACGCTGTGGTGCTGGTGACGTCGCGCCAACAGGACGATGGCGTCTGGCAGGGCTTGAAGGCGCGGAGGGACGAATGGGCCGATAACGGCATTCGCTCGATCAAGGTCATCGGCGATGCCGAGGCGCCGGGGCCGATCGCGTGGGCAACTTATGCGGGGCACCGCTTTGCTCGCGAGCTGGATGAAGCCGATATTGGCGACGCACTGCCCTTCCGTCGCGAGATCACGGCATTGGCCGCGGAATAGTTTGAGAAGAAATAGATAGATTTGAAGCCGTTCATGCTTCTGTTGCTCAGCATTCGACGAGCCACAAATTCGCGAGGATGTATCGGCGCCCCGAACCTTTGGAGATAGCCAGGCGCCCAGACGGAGAAGGCAGATAGCCCAGTTCTCGTTTGCTGCACTACTGCATTTGGATTCCGTTCATCGGCATCATGTTGTGATTGAGGTGCGTCATGATCCAGACGGAACCGAGCACGACAAGCACGACAATGAATACGCCGAAGGCCAGCGCCAGGACGTTGTTCGTGTTGTCCGGGCCTGTGGTGAGATGAATGAAAAAGACGAGGTGCACGCCCATCTGCGCAATGGCGAGCACAACGAGCGCGGAGATGATCGCCGGCTGGTAGATGAGACCGCTCTGCGCCGCGACGAAAGAGGCGATGGTCAGCAGGATGGCCAGGCCAAACCCTGTCACGTAGCCCAGCAGGCCGCCGGCCACCTCCTGCTCGTTGATGCGCTCTTCGCCAGGCGCGGAATCGTCAAGGTCGGCGAATTCTTCGGGGCGGTGGTCACGATCGCTCATGCGCTGGCTCCCAGAAGATACACGAGAGTGAAGATCGCGATCCAGATGATGTCCAGCGCATGCCAGAACAGGTTGAAACACTGAAGGCGACGCAAGATGTCGGCGCGAAAACCCTTCACCCAAAGCTGCGCGATCATCGTGCCCAGCCAGAGCAGGCCCATTCCCACGTGCAGGCCATGGCATCCAACCAGCGCAAAGAAGGCAGAAAGGAAGGCGCTGCGCGAAGGACCGGCACCTTCCTCGATCATTCCGGCGAATTCCTGCACCTCGAGGACAAGAAATGCGGCGCCCAGGATCCCTGTCACAAGCAGCCAGATCTGTGTCCAGACCATATCGCGCCGGTGGCTGGCAAGACTTCCCAGACCGCAAGTGAAGCTGGAGGTGAGAAGCAGCCCGGTCTGGATCGCGACCCTGGGGAGCTCGAACAGATCGACGCCGGACGGGCCCCCGGCGATCTCCTTCGCCAGCACGGCGTAGGCCGCGAAGAAGGCCGAGAACATGATGATGTCGGACAGCAGGAAAATCCAGAAGCCGTAGGCGACGGTCACGAATTTCGAAGCCGGTCCACCTTCGCCGTGCCCCGTCGCACCATGACTATGGCCGGAGCCGTGGCCGAGCCGATGTGGATCTGGCCTGCCAGGCGAAATGGCGCCTGGCAGCGCTCCCGAAACCGCGCTCATGCGAGTTCCTCCCCGTGCTTAGACCAAGCAGGCTGACCGGCGCGTTCAATGCGCTCGAGCTCTTCGGCGGACACCTCATATTCGGCGACGTCACGCCAGGCAAAGACCACGAAGGTGGCGTAGGCGCCGATAAGACCGATGATGGCTAGCCACCAGATGTGCCATATGAGCGCGAATCCAACGAGGGTCGCGAAGAAGGCGGCCACGAATCCGGTAGGACTGTTCTTCGGCATCTCGATCGGTTCATAGGCCGGCTCCTCGCCCGAATCCTGCATTTCGATCCTGCGCTGCTTCATGGTCCAGTAGGCTTCCTCGCCTCCCACATGCGGAAGTCTGGCAAAATTGAAGCTTGGCGGCGGAGACGATGTAGACCATTCCAGCGAGCGGCCGTCCCATGGGTCGCCGGTTTCGTCGCGCAACTCATCACGGTGCCTGATTGATACGACAAGCTGCGTGATCTGACAGGCCGCACCAACGATCATCACAAGAATACCGCAGGCCGCAACGATCAGCCAAGGCACCCAAGGGTCGATTTCGATGTGCTGAAGGCGGCGCGTCATCCCCTGCAGCCCGACGATATACAGTGGCAGGAAGACGAGAATGAACCCGAGCAGCGTGAACCAGAACGCCGCCTTGCCCCAGCCTTCATGCAGCCGGAAGCCGAACGCCTTCGGGAACCAATAGGTGAAGCCTGCGAAAGCCCCAAACAGCACGCCTGCGATGATGACATTGTGGAAATGCGCAACAAGGAACATCGAGTTGTGCAGCATGAAATCGGCAGGCGGAACGGCCAGCAGCACGCCGGTCATGCCGCCGACGGTGAAGGTGGTGATGAAGCCGATGGCCCACAGCATCGGCGTGTCGAAGCGAATGCGTCCGCCATACATGGTGAAGAGCCAGTTGTAGATCTTCACGCCGGTACCGACTGCAATGATCGAGGTGGCGATGCCGAAGGCGGCATTCACATCTGCGCCGGCGCCCATGGTGAAGAAGTGATGCAGCCACACCATGAAAGAAACGATGCAGATGAAGAGCGTAGCGGCCACCATCGAACGGTAACCGAACAGCGGCTTTGACGAGAAGGTGGAGAACACTTCCGAAAAGATGCCGAAGGCGGGCAGCACGAGGATATAGACCTCCGGATGGCCCCAGGCCCAGATGAGGTTCACGAACATCATAGGGTTGCCGCCAGCCTCGTTCGTGAAGAAGTGGAACCCTAGATAGCGATCGAGCGTGAGCATCGCCAATGTCGCCGTCAGGATGGGAAACGCCGCGACGATGAGGAGGTTGGCGGCGAGCGAGGTCCAGCAGAACATGGGCATGCGCAGATAGCCCATCCCCAGAGCGCGCATCTTCAGAATCGTGGCAACCAGATTGACGCCGGTCATCAGCGTGCCGACGCCCGAGATCTGGATCGCCCAGAGATAGTAATCGACGCCGACGCCCGGGGAGTAGTCGAGCTCCGATAGCGGCGCGTAGGGGAGCCACCCGGTGCGGGCGAATTCGCCAATCACCAGTGAAATATTGACAAGCAGTGCACCCGACGCAGTCAGCCAGAAGCTGACGGAATTGAGCGTCGGAAAGGCCACATCGCGCACGCCGAGTTGCAGCGGCACCACGAGATTCATGAGGCCGATCATGAACGGCATTGCGCCGAAGAAGATCATGATGGTGCCGTGCGCGGAAAATATCTGGTCATAGTGGTCGGGCGGCAGATAGCCTGGCCCATGTATGGCGGCGATCTGCTGGGTGCGCATCATGATCGCGTCGATGAAACCGCGCAGCAGCATAAGCACCGCCAAAAGTACGTACATGACGCCGATCCGCTTGTGGTCCACCGAGGTGATCCACTCGCGCCACAGGTAGGGCCAGAAGCCTTTGACGGTGATCCAGGCCAACACGCCGATAGCCGCAAGGAAGACGACGAGAGCGGCGATGAGGGGGATCGGCTCATCGAAGGGAATCGCGGACCAGTCGAGCTTTCCCAGCATGGTTCAACCGCCTCCGTGTCGTTCATGTCTGGCATTCGGGTCCGCCGGCGTGGCTGGACCCAAAGGATCGGGGTGGACCCGTGGATTGCCGCCGCGGCCTTCGTTTGGCCCGGGTGCTGGCGGCAGGTATTGACGCACCACCGCATCAAACAGCCCTGGCTGAACATGCGAGAACGCAAACGGAGCGACGTCCTGGCTTTGTCGAGCGAGTTCGCGGTACGCCCCCGCGTTCAGGGTCTGGCCGCCGCCGCGGAGGCCCGCCGTCCACTGGGCGAACGCTTCGGGCGGCACGATCCGCACCCGAAAATTCATGTCCGAGAAACCGTCGCCGCTGTAGTGGGCCGACTGGCCATACAGGACGCCAGGCTTGTCGGCCAGGAGGTTGAGCTCGCTTTCCATACCGTTCATCGCGTAAATCATGCTCCCGAGCTGCGGAACGAAAAATGTGTTCATTACGCTCGCCGAGGTCAGACGGAACCGCACCGGCGTGCCTGCAGGCATGACCAGTTCGTTGACGCTCGCGATTTGCTGGTCGGGGTAGATGAACAGCCATTTCCAATCGAGCGCGACGACTTGCACCTCGAGCGGCGAATTGGTCGACGATAGAGGCTTGCGAGGGTCGAGCTGATGGGATCCGTAATAAATTAGACCCCCGAGAAAGAGGATCGTCAGCGTGGGAATTGACCAAACGATGAGCTCTATCCGGCCTGAATAGGTGAATCCTGGATCATATTTGGCGCGGGTGTTGGAAGCGCGAAACCACCATGCAAACCATAGCGCGGCGACGATGGTCGGGACGACGATCACCAACATGACGGCCAGCGAGTTGAGCAGGATTGTCCGATTGCCGGCGCCGACCGGCCCTTGTGGGTCGAGCACGCCGCCTGCGCAGCCGGCGAGCTCGACCGTGCCCAGCAAGAGAATGGTAAGGCCTGACGAGCCAGCCCGCTTCATGTTCGTCCCTATGGTAGGTGATCACATAGTCACCCGGCTCCGGTTCGTTCGTGGCCACCGGCCACGGGCCGAAACTATGCGCATCGACGCGAAATCAGCTCCCTCAGCAACGGCTTCAACTTGCAGTGAGAAAGACCGTATACGTCGAAGAATTTCCTGTCTCTCTGGTTTTAGGTGCGAAACAGATAAGCCGCCGGTCCGCGGAAAGCCGAACATTCAGGGGCCGAATTTGTTCCCGGGCATTTACGCGAGGCAAAGTTAACGTTTGGCGGAGTTGGTGTGCAGTCCGTGAGAAGCGGCAACCGCGGCCCAGTCCGATGTGCCCGCCAAGGTCGGCACATAACTTGCTTATCAAATACGGGAGACACATCAGGGGAATTTCGTCATGCAAGAAGCAACTGCAACTCATCCTGAGGGCAATACCCTCTTCCCGATCGTGCTTTCGATCGTCGCTGCAGCGGCGACCGGAGTGCTCTGGGCCTATGCGAACCCGATCCAACTCGTTCCCGGCGTCATCCAGTGGCGCATCTTCGCCTTTCTGCCCCCGCTGGTGGGCATCCTGCTCGGCTGGAAGAGCGGTTTCATCTGCGGCTATCTCGGCACCATAGTCTGGTCGCTGCTGGCCGGTACCTTCATCCCCGCTCATTCGCTCATCGTCGACGGCATCATGGTAGGCCTCACTGGCCTCTTGCCCGGGCTGATATTCGACCCAGCGAGGACGAAATTCGATCGCAACACGCTGATCAAAATTGCGGCAGTGTGCCTCATCGTTGGCCTTGTGATGGTCGTCGCGGTCTCGGCCAGTCTCGCTTATCTCGGCATTTTCCCCTTCTGGTGGGCGGTGATGTATCTGGGCCTGTCGGACATCGTGCCGATGATC
The DNA here is from genome assembly GCF_002284565.1 of Mesorhizobium mediterraneum. GTDB lineage: Bacteria > Pseudomonadota > Alphaproteobacteria > Rhizobiales > Rhizobiaceae > Mesorhizobium > Mesorhizobium mediterraneum. The sequence goes on from NZ_NPKI01000026.1 coordinate 126,711, forward strand.
ATAGGCACGCCGCTTCTTGTTGTCCCAGCGCTGAAGATACTCAAGAGCGCGCATCCGGCCGGTTTCACGCGCTTTTGAGCGCAGGTAAGATTTGAAAAGTGCTTGAACTGAACGATGTGACGGTGGGCTTCGGCGATGCGCCGATGGCAGTCACCGAAGCCACGATGACCATTGCACGTGGCGAGCGCCTGCTCGTGTGCGGGGCGGCAGGCGGGGCCAAGACCACGTTGCTCAACGTGGCGGGAGGGATCATCCCCCGCCTCGTTGCCCCTCGCCACTTCTCCGGCTCGGTTTCATTCGATGGCCAGCCGCTGTCGACCTTGTCGAAGGATGCCCTTTTTACCAAGATCGGCATCGTCACTCAGAATGTCGAGGACCAGCTTTGGGACCTCGGTGTCGAGGACCTGATCGCGTTCCCGCTGGAAAACCGGGGCGTGGAAAAGAAACTTATCCGCCGCAGGCTGCAGATTCTGCTCGATGAGCTTGAACTCAATCCGCTGCGGGGGAGGCGAGTACTCACTCTCTCCGGCGGCGAACGGCGGATGGTGGCAATCGCAGCTGCCCTTGCGGCTACGCCTGTGCTGCTTGTGCTCGACGAGCCCACGACAGGGCTCGATCCAGCTGCCCGTGCACGGCTGGTTCGAATTCTCGCGAAGCTTGCCGACGAGGTGCCCTCGTTGCTTGTCGCCGAGCAGGATCCGGGTGCATTCAAATCTGTCGCTGAAAATGTGCGCCTGCTCGTGTCGGGCAGGCTTTCGGAGGCCGTCGCCGCGCGCACGATAATGACACAGCAAGAGCCATGGCTGGAGGCGGGCATCCTGCCGCCCAATCATCGGACGACCTGCACTCCGTCCTTTCCTGCCGGCGACGTGCTGCTTTCGGTTTCCGGCATCCGCACCCGGCTTGCGCGCCCCGACGGCGTCCCGGTATTGCGTGATGTCTCGCTCCAGATTCGCGCCGGGGAGCACGTGGCGCTGATAGGGCGCAACGGCGCAGGCAAGACGACGCTGTTCCAGTCGATCCTCGGCTTGGCGAAGCTCGCCGCAGGATCGATCCGTATTGGCGGCGAACCGGCCGACGGCTGGACCGTTGCGCGCCGCGCCCGCGCGATCGCGTATCTTCCGCAGAACATGCGCCGCATCCTGTTCAACATGACTGTGCTCGAGGAAGTCATTTTCTCCATGACCGCAGGCGCGGCAGCCGACGATTTAGTAAGGAGGGAGGCGCATGCCGCGCTAGAGAAATACGAAATTAAAGGGTTGGCCGAAGCCAACCCCTTCGCGCTTTCGACGAGGCAGCAGGCATTGCTGGGGCTTGCCTGCGCCGATGCGGCGCAGGCATCGATAGCGATCCTGGACGAGCCGCTGCTTGCGCGCGACCTGCAGGGCAGACGCATGCTGGACCTGTTCATCGGGTCCATGCTGTCGTCGGGGCGCGCGATCATGCTCATCTCGCATGATCTCGACCTCGTCCAAGATGTCGCCTCGCGCACGCTGATACTGGACGAAGGGCAGATCGTCTTCGACGGCGCGCCGCAGCAAGCCTGGGCGTCGAGCGCGTTCTCCCAGCTCGGTTGGCCCGCACCGACGGCTCTATCGACCGGAGCAGCGGCATGAAACGGATCTATGAGCTCAACTTTTTCGTGAAATTGACGGGTGCATTCACGATCATGCTGGTGGCTTGGCTTGCGCCGGACTGGCGCTTTGGCGTGCCCCTGGCCCTGCTTTCTCTCGTTTTCCTGAGCGTGATGCAGGTGCCCGGCTTGCGCGGCTATCTCAAGGGTGCGGCGCTTCTCGTGCTTCTGGTCATGGCGAGTTGGATCGGCAATCTCCTGCTGCAGGGGCTTTCGCCTGCCGATGCCCTGCCGATCGCCGCCGGGATGGCTGCACGCCTCATCACGACGACCGCGGCATTCTATTTCGTCATGGAGACAAGCACTCCAGGCTCTATCCTGGCAGTGGCCAGTGCAGCTCGTCTCCCGCCCATTGTCACTCTGATCCTGTCGCTCACCTTCGGCATCATCCCGATGCTGCGCGAGGATTTCGAGCGCATCGCCGACGCGCAGCGCGCACGCGGCATGGAGATCGACAACGTCTCGCTACCCACTCGATTGCGCTTTGCGCTCGCACGCGGTGTGCCGCTTCTAGTGCAGGCCATCCGCTTGGCGCACGCCATCTCGCTTTCGCTTTCCATCTACGGGTTCGACATGAACCGAAAGCGCACAACGTGGCGCAATGTGGGCCTGCTGATCGAACCCCGACTCGCTCATCAAGGACAAACAAAATGACCCAGGAAACCGCCTTTTCGCCGATAACCGGGCAAAACTGGCCGGTCGACGTCGCCGGCTTGCAGGTCGACTTGCCGATCGTCGCGATCAGGCCGGATTTCGCCATCTCGCTGATGATGGTCATCGATCTCGGAGTAAGGTTCGGCGAGCATGTCGGCCGCAAGTTGGCCGAGAAACTGCGACCGCTCAAACCCGACGTGATCGTGGGCGCGGCCACGCTTGGCATTCCCGTCGCCATCGAAGTGAGCCGCGCCTTGAGCCTCGATAACTACGTGATCTTGCAGAAATCGCCAAAGATCCATCTGGGCGACGCGCTCGTCCAGCACATCTCCTCCATCACCTCGAAGGGCGAGCAGCGCCTGCTTCTCGACCGCCGCGCGATACCGTTCCTAGCAGGCAAACGCGTCGTGGTGGTTGACGATGTCGTGGCGTCCGGCTCAAGCCTAAAGGGCTCGGTCGAGTTGGCGCGCAGCGCGGGCGCGGAAGTGGTCGGCATCGGTGTGATCCTCACCGAGGCGCGGGATTGGCAAGAAACGCTTGGGCCGGACCAGGCACTGATCCACAGCCTTGCGCATATCCCGCAATTCGCATTAGGCAAGGACGGCTGGAGCCCCATTCCAGAAACCTTTCTCTAGCGAACCGGTCCCGTACACTAGCCGGTTGCCGGTAGCGCCATACGTGCGGAAAACATCAGTCACCGACTGACACACATCGTATCTCTGCTCGAAGTCGGGAAAGAGATGAGCGGGAAAGACCGCTCGATCTTCTCCAATACAAGAACGCCTCGACCATCATTCTCGTGATCTTCGTCGTCGTGGTGTTGATGGAGTTCGCGACGGATCGCTTGCGCTCGAAGATCCAGTAGCTGCGGCCATGTGCGTGCAAAATCGACACGACACGGTTCCGCATCCTAGGGCACGAAGATAAGGAACAGATAGGCGACAAACACGACGAGATGAACGAGCCCCGTCAGCATCGTTGTTCGGCCCGTCCCAAAGCTCACGATGCTAATGGCAAGCGCGAGGAGGAGAAGCACAGTATCCCCCGGACCCAGACCAAGCATCAGGCTTCGTCCTGTGAGCAGGCTCGCCACCCCGATTGCCGGGATTGTCAGGCCGATCGTCGCGCAAGCGGAGCCGAGGGCGACATTCAGTCCTCGCTGAAGTTCGTTATTAAGCGCTGCCCGAACGGCCGATACCGCTTCCGGCATAAGCACAAGCGCAGCGACGAAGAAGCCCACGATTGCGTCCGCCTGGGTAATTTGAAGAAATGCGAGCCCATCCTCGATGCTGCCGGCCACCTGCTCGGTCAGAAGAACGATCCCTGCCAGCCCGACAAATAAAAGGAGCACGTTGGTAGTCACTTTCCCACCCTCAGATACATGCTCCTCATGTTCGGCTCTGGACGTCAGATCCTCGATAAAATCGCCCCGTTGGCGCACCATCTGTGCAAAGACGAACGCACCATAGAGGAGAACTGAAAGGACGCTCACGAATGCGAGTTGCGATGCGGAGAACACACCGGGGCTTGTTGCAAGGGTGTAGTTTGGAAGGATCAGCGTAAGAACCGTCAGCGCCATAATGACGGCAAGGGAAGCGTTGGTGCCCTGACGTTTGATGTCCTGATATCGATGCTTCAGCCCACCCAGGGTGAGGCAGACCCCGACCACACCAGTGCACACGATCATGACCGTCGAGAACACGGACTCGCGTGCCAGCGTCGGATTGTTCGCGCCGTGCAGCATCATCGAAACGATGACCGATGCTTCGATGGCAGTGACCGAAAACGTCAACAGCAGCGTGCCGTAAGGTTCACCGAGCCGCCGTGCGACGGCTTCTGCATGATGCAAAACCACAAACACGGTCGCGAAGATGAGGATGGCGACCACGATCAAAGCCAGGATCTTGATCGAAAGCAGCGAATGCTCGATCGACGCGCCGCCGAAATGAATTAGTGCGGCCAGGCCCAAGGAACCGATTGGGAACAGATATTGGGCGATCGGTCGTCGATGAACAGCCAAGACGGATTTCCTTCATCCCATCGACGGTCGCAGATTGGGTATTACAGAGACTGACCGAAGCCCATGGTGTCAGTCTACTTGCGGCTGCCGGCCCGTTCAATGGCCGCGTGCACGACCGACTTGGCGTAACGAAATTGGCCGAGCTCGATGCCGCATAGGCCGGATCACAATTAAGCCTTGAGTTTTCACGCTTCCGGCAATAGCTAGGTGCTACCAGGCCGGGCCCCTCTGGCAGTCCATCAGGACTGTGATGTCGGACTGGAATTCCAATCCGGGTGGCCTGGCTTTGAGTTTCTTCAGCTGTAGCGGCATTTCTCTCATCATACGCGGTGTCCGCGTTGCTCTACGGTTATGCTCGCAAGCCTCGTCACCCCTAGCTGAACGCAAGGGTGCCGTATGACAGAATTTTTCAGTCCTGAAGCAATGACCGCTCTCTTGCAGGTCATCATGATCGACCTGGTGCTGGCCGGCGACAATGCCATCGTTATCGGCCTTGCCGCGGCCGGGCTACCCAAAGAGCAGCGCAGAAACGCCATCGTCATTGGTATCGTCGCAGCGGCCGTTCTGCGCATCGGCTTTGCGGCCGCCACAACCCAGCTCCTGCAGATCGTCGGCTTGCTGTTTGCCGGCGGGATATTGCTGTTGTGGGTCTGCTGGAAGATGTGGCGCGAACTTCGGCAAAACCATGCACAGGAAACACAGGCGATCGAAGCGCTTTCGGAAAGCGACGTTGACTACGATGGCGTCGTAGCTGGCAAAGCCTCACGCAAGACGCTGGCGCAGGCAACCTGGCAGATCATCATCGCCGATGTCTCTATGTCGCTCGACAATGTTCTGGCGGTAGCGGGTGCTGCGCGCGAACATCCGAACGTATTGATCTTCGGCCTTGTCCTCTCCGTCGCGCTGATGGGCATTGCCGCAAACTTCATTGCCAATCTGCTTCAGAAGCATCGCTGGATTGCCTATGTCGGCCTGGTGGTCATCCTCTACGTAGCTGGCGACATGATCTATCGCGGTACTCTTGAACTTATGCCTCACGTCGCGGGCTCTTAAGACGCAAAAAGTGGATCGGCCGGAACCGCATCGTTCCGGCCGGTCTGTTCCTAAGCAAGCTTGATCGAAAGTTATTCCTCCCTCGACCCGCTCCCTTACGATTTAGAGCGGACCCGCTCGATCCGGCGATAGAGAAAGAATATCCTGGTGCTCAGATTTGCGTAAGTCGCGGCTTGCCCCCACGCAAACGACCAAATCGGAAGCCATCTGAAACGGCTGAGCGGACCATAAGCATCTCGCCTATGGTTTCGTGTGTCATGAGCCCGACCAGTCGATCGGAATTGTCCACGACCGCAACGGCAGGCACATCTGCCCGCTGCATGAGGCGCAGGCTTTCCTCGAGACTTTTGCGGTAATGTATTTTCGGGATATCGTTGCGCATTGCGCTCGCGACCGGTTCAGCGGGGCCCTTTTCCTTCAATGTCCGGATCATGTCGTTGCGTGTCACCAGTCCTTCAAGATGGCCAGCGGAATCGATGACCGGGAATTCATGCTGCGTGGTCGCGAGCAGCATCTCGATTGCCTCGTCGAGCGTCGCCGACCGGTCCAGCCGGGCGATCTCGGTGATCATCACGTCCCCGACAAGCACGCTTGTGGCGACCTCGCGGATCTGTGCGTTCTGGGCTTCCGCTGCCGCGGCGAGATAGACGAAGATGCCGATGAAGATCAGCAGAGGGTTGTAGAACAGCCCAAGGAAACCGAAGACGAAGGCCAATCCTTGCCCGATCGTGGCGGCGATCTGGGTCGCGCGCGACCAGGAGAGGCGGGCGGCGAGGGCGGCGCGCAGGATACGGCCGCCATCCATCGGGAAGGCCGGGATCATGTTGAAAAGGACCAAGAAGACATTGACCCCTGCAAGCCTGGCGAGAAAATTCGTGCGCGGGTCCTCGATCCCGGCCATCTGTTCGACACCCGCCGACCCGCCGAGCAAGGCGAAGATCAGCGCGGCGATCGCGACATTGACCAGCGGCCCCGCGACCGCGATCACGAACTCCTGCCCCGGCTCGTCGGGCATGCGTTCCAGCCTGGCCACGCCGCCGATCGGGAAAAGCGTGATGTCCGGCGTGCTGATGCCGAAATATCGTGCGGCAGCGATGTGGCCAAACTCATGCAGGACCACGCAGGCAAAGACGGCAATGATGAACGCAACACCTTCCCAGGCCGCCGGCGTGCCGCCGATCCGATAGTGCGTCAACCAAATCCAGACGAGCAGAAGCAGGAAGGTAAAGTGAACGCGCACGGTGGTGCCTGCGATCGTCCCGAGGTTCAGCGACCAACCCAAATCTATCCACTCCGAGAGGCCCCACCTTCACCATAGGCTTTGGCAGGGCGCTTGCAATCGTTCGAGAATATCAGGCGCCGACGTGTCGCGGCGTCGGTCAGTGAGTGGTTTGCGAGTGCTCGCCGCCCGGCTTCGAGATGCCGCTTAAAGCCTCTCCCGCTTCTGCCGCTTCGCCATTCGTCGCGAGATCGCCAAGAGAGATGATCCCGACGAGCCTCTTGTCGCGGTTCAGAACCGGAGCCGACGCACCTGCAGGTCGCCCATATTCTCAAGCACATGCTCGACGTCTTCGTCATCGAAGCAATATTTGACCTCCGGGCTCATGACATCACGCACCTTGGCGTCAGGTCCCTTGCCCAACGCTACGCCGCGGATCGCGATATCACGATCGGTGATCATCCCGACCAGCCGGTCGTGGTCGCCCACAGGCATCACGCCGGCGTCGAGCCTTTCCATAGTCTGCGCTACTTCGCGAATGGACTGTTCGGGGTTCGCGACCTGGACATTCCTCGTCATGCAGTTGCCGACTTTCATGGCAATCTCCCTTCTACTTGCGAAGCCCTGCCGCCGGTTTTGGTGTCGACCTAGGAAACGAACTCTTCGGCAGTAACGTTCCCTCGAATCTGAACGGCCCGCAGCAGGTCTCTCACCTGCAGCCGGAAGGGCTGGGAAAGCCCACATCGCCAGGATCTTGCGGTATGTCTTTGACGCGAAGTCGAACCACCCACGGTCGTGCGCTCCAATGCGCGCCCATCGCCGTAGCTGCCGCCGCAGCGACAAACGCCAACGACTGGCCAAACTGGAACCCTGATGGACAATACGACGTTTCAGGGAGACAGCGCAGCCAACGCAGCCAACGGAGAAGTCGAATGCAGCCCTTAGCCGCAAATTCCGCCCGCCACCCCAGCGCGCTTACTATTACCCCGTTCAATGGGACGGTGACGGTCAGGTTCTCCGACGCGATTATTGCCTCAACCGAGCGGGCAAAAGTGCTTCACGAAGAAGGACATGATCCTGTCTTCTATATCCCTTTCGAGGACATCTATTTCGACCTTCTGGAGAAGACGAACACCACAACGCGCAGCCCGTTGAAGGGCACGGCGAGCTACTGGCGGGTTCACGCGGTCGGCGGAGCGGCTGATGATTTCATGTGGGCCTACGAGACGCCCGACGCGCCAGCATTGGCCATCGCCCGCCATGGCGCCTTCGATCCCGACAAGGCGCGGATCGATGCCGATCCTGCCGAGGATAAGCGACATACGCCTCACATCCCCGAGTAGCGCGGCGCTTGAATTTTCCACATCGGGGCGGTCACGCCGCAGACGGCGATCTTTTCCGTCAATCGGTGAATTCTTCGTCGAGGATCCGCAGGCCGGCTTCATATTTCGATGTCGAGGTGCCGACCTGCCGTGCCTGCCACAGATTGTCGGCGAGATCCGCGCGCTTCACCGGCAGCGCCAATGGGTTGGCTGCTGCTCTGCGCACGAAAGCGGGGTCGTCCTCGTCGGGCCTGCGTGTCATGGCATCGACTGCCGACACGATGGAGGTTCCGAAACCAGCCGCCTCGAGCCGATCGCGATCCCAATCGTCGCTTTTCTCTAGAACGTCGTGAAGATAGGCAACGGCCTTCTGGTCGAGCGTTTCGACGGCGTCAACGACCCGGCGGCAATGTTCGATATAGGGGCGCCCGGTCTTGTCTGTCTGCCCGGCATGAGCCTGTTCGGCTATTTTTGCGGCGCGGTAAAGCACGCTCATTGCTTCGATCCTTGCTGGCCTGTGTGTGGTGATGCAACCGGAACGTGCCTCAAAAAAAGCGTGTGGCACCGTAGCCCGTGTCACCGAACGCGCGACGATTGCCTGAGGTTCCAGAGCGCAGGCAGGGCTCCGACACACTGTTGCCGAATGTTGCCGAAGGGTCTCCAGCTTCGCGTCACCGAACCTGCCGTATAGCGTGCCGTCGCCGATCTTTGGGAACACCGGGATAGGTTGCTAGCCTTGAGCGACAGGCCAGATGCGCGGTGTGAGGCGGCTAGCCGCCGTCGGACGGTCCATCGACAATCCCGGAATTGGGCAGAATTCCAAAATCCTGTGACTTGGCACCCTGTGCTGCCGTCAGAAACCCGTCTGCATGGAGACCGCGCCGCAGCAACTCTCTCACGGCCGCCGACCGGCTTGGCATGCGCCTTTCGAAGCGCCAGTTTTCCAACGCAGCCAATTCGTCAGCAGTTAGCATGATCTGCAGTCGTTCGGGTCGTTCGAGTTCGGCCACTTTTGCCTCCAGCCGCTCAAAGTTAGTATTTACCTAAGAATTAGGAAAAGGCTCGCCGAACGTCAAGATCGGTTTATGGGCCGTCGGCGTGAAAGGCTTGCAGTTACTGTGAGAAGTCGATTGTGCAGCCTGCGTTCTATGCTAACTTATTGAATTCACGAATTATTTTATGGATTTCGCTTGTTATTGGAGCCGATGTGGCAGATGCTAATCTCAAGGGACAAACCGCTCCTGAAAGGAGGGTTCTCCATGAGAGACGGTTATTCGGCTCGTTTGTGTCACGATGTTAACCGCCAAGTTTGGGCAGCCGCCCGGTGCAAGGGGATCGTCAATGTCACCGCGGTGGCTGAGGCCGCGCGGCTGCGAAACCTCGCAGAAAACGTCGCACTTGAAGACATCGAATGCCTGGTGCTGCAAGCGGCCCAGTTCTACGGGGCAGCCATGGAATTCGACAGCCTGAGCGTCTTTGAATTAGATAACGTCCATCGGCTTTCAGTTAATCGCGATGCTTTGCCCGAGAGGGGCAACCTCGATGTTCTGGAGGGCAGAACTGTTTCGCTCCATCATCGCGAGCCGGATCGAATGCAATAGGTCCGGCCGAGCGTCAGCACAGTCGAGTCGGAGGGGAAGGGTTTAGCTTCACGGGCGCTTTCAAACGGCCGCGTTATCCGCCACTGACGCCTGGACGAAGTGCAGCGGTGCCTCGAGTGTCCAGGTGACGCCTTGCTCATGGAACTCCAGCCGGCCGCTGCCGCTGAAAGCCTGCGGCGCCACCCGCTCAAGGACGACGGATCCGAAACCGCGACCCCTGACAGCGTCCAGGATCGGCCCGCCCAACTCACGCCAGACTAGTCGAAAGGTTTCGGCACCGTCGCCGGCAGGGATCAGATTCCAATCGATTTCGACACGTCCGTCGCTGCAGGACAGCGCTCCATGTTTTGCCGAATTGGTGGCGAGTTCGTGAAAGGCGATGCCGAGATACTGCACTGCGTTCGGCTGCAGCATCACCAGTGGCCCGGCCGTCGACACGCGAGGCTGCGCTGCGAAGGCCTTGAGTTGTGCCTGGATGAGCTCGCCGACCGTCGCGCCGCGCCACTCGGCATTGACCAGGAGATCATGGGATTCAGAAAGTGCCGTGATGCGCTCCCGAACCTGCCCGAGAAAAGCCTCAGGTGTGCTCGTCAGCTTGCTGGTCTCGCGGATCATCGAGATGATGACCGAGAACTGGTTCTTCACCCGATGGTTGACCTCGCGCATGAGCAGACGGATGCGCCGTTCGTTCTCCTTGTGGGAGCTGATGTCGCGCGCGATCTTGGAGGCGCCGACGACCCGCCCGATGGCGTCGCGGATCGGCGAGACGGTGAGCGAGACCGAAACCAGCGTGCCGTCCTTGCGCAGGCGCATCGTCTCATAGGAGGGGACGCGTTCGCCGACGCGGATCCGGCTGATGATTGAGACTTCCTCGTCGAGACGGTCGGGTGGAATGAGGATCGTCACCGGCCGGCCGATCGCCTCGGCAGATTTGTAGCCGAACAAGCGTTCTGCAGCATCGTTCCAACTGGTGATGATGCCGTTCATGTCCTTCGAGACGATGGCGTCCATTGACGATTCGACAATGGCGGCAAGACGCATGCGGGCTTCATCGCCCAGCGTCTGCGTGCGCAGGTCGAGCAGCGTGTTGATGGCACCGACAACGTTGCCCGCTTCGTCGCGAAGCAGGCGTGGGTGAGCCTTGAACGGGACGAATTCACCGTCCGGCCGCTCCGCAATCGCTTGGTCCCATGAGACGTCCCGTCCTTCGCGCAGCGCCACGGCCATCGGACACTCGCCATGTGCCATATCCCGACCGTCTAGATGACGAAGTTTCCACGAGCCGCACCATAGGTCCCGGCCGATAACCGGACGATGGCCCCAGAGCTCAGCTGCGGCTTCGTTGAAGAAGGTGATGCGTCCCTGCTCGTCGACGGTATAGACGGCAACGGGCAGTGCCTGCAGCAGATCGGCAGAGGGAACGCCCGGAACTCCGAGGCCGACATCGGCTTGTTGAACGAAGTTCACGTACGGCGCCATTCCAGTGGATTTCTGCAGAAGGCTATAATGCGCTTGAGCAATTTCGGTTCCCCGTCGTGACAATCCCCCCTTTGCCCCGCCGGCTGCGGCGACATTCCTGGACGAGGTGCCAGGCCGACACAGGATCACCAGTGAAGTTATCGGCTAAATCGTGCGGGCCCTAAATGCGTCCGAGAAGGACCAGGATAATCACGATCAACAGCACGAGACCGAGGCCGCCTCCGCCATAGTAGCCAGTGCCATAAAACGGTCCACCACCCAGACCGCTGAACCCGCCCAGCAAGGCAAGGATCAAAATGATGATGAGTATGGTTCCGAGGCTCATGGTGGTCCTCCCATTCTTGCGCCGGCGCGCCACTCACAGGGGCACGTCCATGCGCCTGTTGATGAAGCATGAACTCCCAGAAGGGCTTCCTGTTCCACCGGAAGTAGCATTTGCTATGGCTTGTCTAGCGGCAAAGCCGGTAGGCCCACGAGAAAGCCCGCCGGCCGGGAGCCAGCGGGCAACAGGCTTTTTCAGCCCCGGACCGCCTGGAGGGACGGGCGATCTAAAGTAAGAATGCATAACGTGGGCCGAAGTTGCGACGGTAAGCCAAAAAAGCCCACAGCCACTGCCGAGACGGTGTCCGCATCTTGCAACGAGACAGTAGTCGCGGAATTTGAAGACCTGAGGGAACTCATGCGGATGTAATCCGTTCACGAATAACTGTGCGCGGCGGACGTGACCGGGAGGACGGTATAGTGAGCGCGACAGGCCTCGACGTCTTCGACAAGACGCTTCAGACAACCAACGTCTGGCTCAATGACTTGATGGAAGAGCTCGGCCCAGACAGGCAGCTCTGCTGGAAGGTGTTGTCGACAGTCCTGCAGATGCTGCGTGACCGGCTGCCTTTGGGGCTAGCGGCGCATCTCGGCGCAGAACTGCCAGTTTTGGTGCGTGGCGCCTATTATGATCAGTTCGAGCCGGCAAGGCAGCCGAGCGATTGGGACTGGGACGAGTTTGTCATCGAAGTCACCGATCGTTTGTCCGATTCACGGCTCATGGATGCCGATGATGCGGTGCGTTCTGTCTTTGCCACGTTATCGCGGCATGTCTCGCGTGGTCAGGTCGCCAAGGTCCAAGCCACTTTACCGGAAAAGCTGCGCACCATGTGGCGCTTGGCCGAAGAACGGGTCGTCCCCCCGGACCAAAGCGCTGCCTAGACCACCGCGCCGTCAGGCGGTGCTCACAATCAGACGGCCTATTCGCGCCCCGCATTTTCAGCAAAGAATGCGAGGCGCGACGCCGCAGGCTTCAGCGACCATTCACCTTCCTTCTCGCGCCGGTCGGGTGCCGCCGCCCTTCTTTTCAGGATCATGAGTATGGTGGCTGTCGCGTTCACCTCCGCCGCCTGAGATCTTGCTGCGACTGCGCAGATCGGAATCGGCTGGCGGCTTTTCTATCACCAGCGGCTCCTTGGCATTCTCGTGCGATGCGCCAGGACCGCCGTGGCGGATGCTGGCGCGGGTCTTCTTCGACGTGGACATGAAAATCACCTAACGGTCCTGCTGGTAGCCTTGGTGGGTCGTATTGACCCTCGTGTTGCCCTGCTGGCCCTGTTTGTCGGGATTTGGGGCGGAATGGCTGTGCTGCGTTTGGTCGACAGGAACCGACTTCTTATCGCCCGGACCCTTAGGGCTCTGGTTCTCTGCCGGAACGGGTGGTGGTTTTGTGCTCATGACGGTCTCCTTTCACCAGCCAAAACAAGCAGGCCCCTGAGAAGGTTCCGGATACGAGCCGTGAGGGGGTGAACTCCTCAGATTGCCAATTCCCGGCCTTGTCGGCGCGTCGCAGCGCAATAATTTTTTGTTAGGGCGTGGGTGCACCTATCAAAAGGAGCCGACCATGAGACACCAAACACTCGACCAACTGCAGACAATTGCAAAAGTTGAGCCCTCGGCGACATACCCTGTCATGACTCGGACGCAGCGGATCGAGCGTTGGGCAGATCTTCTCGAACAAAATCCACGGCGCTGCCTCGGAGCGCTTTCAGGCACCGAATATCTCAGTCCTGAAGCCCGTGCTGTAGCGCGTGGTGCGGGATCGCCGATCACCGTTGCCTATGAGGATCCGGTGCTGCGCGCCATGGGTCTGAAAGATGACACCTACGGTGAGGCAAAGCGCTTCTTCGAGCTAAGTGACTGGCAGTTGCACAACATCGTCTGTCACTGCCAGGTTGGTGCCACGATGCAAGCGCGATGGGCTGCCGCCAGAGTCCGCCGGACAATTGTCGGGAACAGACTTCTGGCTTGGCTGAGGACGAAGTTTGTGCATTGAGGCCCTCGCAGGACGGTGACGAAAAGTCTTGCTCGTTCTCGTTAGCGATTGGCCGCCAACTGCCGGCGGCATCGCCGGCAACGCCATGGATGGTGGAGCCACCGCACTGCTTCAAAGCAGCCGGGTGAAGACCTCATGCTCGCCCGGGCGCGGTTCTTTTTTCGGCGAGCACATTGAGGAGCAATCGGGGCGCCAATTTCAAGTGAGCACGGCCCGCGCCGGTACGATCCATAGCCGGTTGTGGTTGTTGGGGTCGTCTGATGGAGAGAAGGCCGCGACGGGCGCGCCCGAAGCGTCTATTTCGACGAGTTTAGCCGAGCAAGGAGGAGAATGATGGCGTTCACTTTGACCAGTCCCGCCTTTCAGAACGGCCAGCCTATTCCAGATCGTCACGCCCGGCGCGGCGACAATCTCTCCCCGTTTCTGGAATGGAGCGATCCGCCGCCGGGCACTCGGAGCTACGTGCTCGTCATGGAAGATACGGATGCACCGTCACAGGCGTCCCGGCATTGGGTCGTCTACGACATCGGCGGCGACCGGCGTCATTTGGCCGAAGGGCGCAGTTCCAAAGCGCGAACCGAGGACCTGCCTCATGGCTTCAATGATTTCGGCAATCTTCACTATGATGGACCCGACCTGCATCCGGGTGATAAACCACACACCTACCGCTTCAGGCTCGCCGCCCTTGGCATTGCCAACCTTCCCATCGGCCCGGAACCCGATGCCCTGGTCGTGTGGCAGGCTGCCCGTGAAAACATGCTGGGTGAGGCGGAATTAATCGGCACTTACGGATGAATCAGCGCCAAGTCCTGCAGGCGGGCTGCCTGTCGGCCACGCACCGATCACCTCCCGAATGGCTTGCCAGCAGAACTGGTTCACTTTGAACTTGAGCATTCCGGGCTCAGGCGGCCACCTCAACCACGATCTTGCCGCGCGTATGTTCCCTCTCCAGCCGTTCCTCGGCCTTGGCGATCTCCTCCAAAGGATAAGTTGCCTGCACGAACGGAGTTACCTTGCCGGCGTCGATGAGGCGGCTGATCCTCGCAAGCTGCGCCGCGTTTGGCTCAGCCAGATAGGAAACGCCACGCGCCTGATGCAGGCGTGCCTGTTCGGCCGTGGGCTCAGAAACGGTGGAAACAAGTATCCCACCGGGCTTCAGCACGTTCCAGGAGCGATCCTGTGTGTCGCCCGCGACCAGATCGAAAACCATATCGATGTCTTCGACCTCGTCCTCGAAGCGCTGGTTCTTGTAGTCGACGGCCTGGTCGGCGCCAAGCTTGCGGACGAAATCGAAATCCTCGGCAGCGACCGTCGTCGCGACAAACGCGCCCGCAGCCTTGGCAAACTGGATCGCCAGATGCCCGACACCGCCGGCGCCGCCATGGATGAGAACCCGCTGCCCGGATTTGAGGTCGCCATGGTCGAAAAGGCCCTGCCACGCTGTAACGCCGGCAAGTGGCACGGCGGCGGCTTCCACGTGGCTAAGACGTTCCGGTTTTGCTGCCGCCTCCGTCGCCTTGACGACGACGTATTCGGCATTGCCGCCCCGGCCATGACCAAGCATGGCAAACATCGGATCGCCCTTCTTCAACGTATGAGCCCGCGTGCCGCACAGTTCCACCACGCCGGACACGTCGCGGCCGAGCGTAACGGGCAGATCCCCGCCCGCCGATCCTTCGCGGGTCTTGGAGTCGATCGGATTGACGCTTGCTGCGCAGACCTTGAGCGTGACCTCGTCGTCACGGGGCTGAGGCAAGGGAACCTCGTCCAGCGAAAGGACCTCCGGCCCGCCAAAAGTGTGAATACGAACTGCTTTCATGGTCGCCATGGGTTTCCTCCTCGTTTCGGGGCCCAGCGCAGGTCCGGAAACAGTACGAGCATTGGGTGAATGGGAAACCTGCGATCCCGGCAGTCGAGCGCGGATTTTCACCAATCACTGAGGACATCACCTTCCACTCAATCCGCTTCAAATCCTTGCCCACCTAACCGGATTGCGGGCTGGAAGTTCCAATGAAGTTCCGAGGTCGGTCGTGGCATTCAAAGACCGTTCTCTCGAGTTCTACGAGAGAGCTTGCGCGGAGATCATCCTGCAACATCGCCGCAATCTCGTCTTGGAACTTTTCTGGAGGGACATGGTTGGAATGTGCGGCCGAAAGAATCCGGGCCTGTGCCAAGGAGATTCGCCATGAAGCTTCGCGAATTGATGGACCAAGTGAAGGATCTGCCACCGGATACCCTGGTCTGTACTGCCGAGATTGACGAGGCCTTTGCGGCCAACATTGCTGGCATAGAAACAGTAGAAAGCGCCCGGATCGAAAGCCGCAAGCCGGACGGCACCGAAGCTGTCGAACTCACCAATGGGAACGACAAGGTCGTCGTAATCCGCTGGTGAGCGGCTTGCGCCTGCTGGAGCGGCCATATGCTTGATCACTGAACGCTGAAGGAGTCTCAGACCATGTTTCCGGTGTTGAACAAAAGACTCTGCGCCGGCCTGATTGCCGCAATTCTGATATTCCCGGCCGGCGGCCTTGCTCCGCTCGCAGCTCAGGAAATCCCGAACGACTTCACGGCGATCGTGCTGGAGAAAATTCCGGCCGTGGTCGCCATAACGACCAAACAGATTATCCAGGGCCAGACGACGCTGGACGATTTTTTTAGTCCTTTCCGTAGTCCCGGCCTCGAGCCGGCGCAACCACAGGTGCGAGAGGCCCTTGGTTCCGGCTTTGTGATCAGTCCTGAGGGGTACATCGTCACGAACAACCATGTCGTTGCCGATGCAAACGAAATCCATGTCGTATTCTCCGACAAGCAGATTTCGCCTGCACGGCTCGTCGGCCGGGATCCGGCGACCGACATCGCGGTGCTGAAGGTCGATCCGCGGCCCAATATGACAACGACCGCCTGGGGTGACTCCGATGCAGTACAGCCCGGCGCCTGGACGATCGCGATCGGCAGTCCGTTCGGGCTTGGTGGGACCGTTACCGTCGGCGTGCTTTCAGCCCGTTCGCGCGACATTCAGGCTGGACCCTATGACGACTTTCTCCAGACGGATGCCTCCGTCAATCAGGGCAATTCCGGCGGTCCCCTGTTCAATGCACGCGGCGAAGTGATCGGAGTCAATACAGCCATCGTCTCGCCTTCGGGCGGTAGCATAGGCATTGGTTTCGCCGTGCCATCCCGGACCGCGCAGAGGATCGTCGACCAGTTGATCCGCACTGGTCGGATCGAGCGCGGTTTCATCGGAGTGCGTCTCCAGGAGATCACGCCCTCGATTGCCGAGGCGCTTGGAATACCGGGCAGCAAGGGAGCGCTCGTCGCCTCGGTCGAGCCCGGCAGTCCGGCGGAGAAGGCAGGCATACAGGCGGGAGACGTGATAACGCGCTTTAACGGCAAGGACATCCAGAGCGTTCACGACCTGACGCTCGCGGCTGCGAGCCAAAAGCCGGGGACAAGGACGACGCTCACAAGAAACCGCGGGGGCAGCCAGCAGGAAATAGCTCTGACCATCGGTCAGCGTGACGATGAAGAGCAACCGACCGGCGCCATTCCCGGACCGGAAGCGGCGGACCAACGTCTCGGGTTGTCGCTCAGTCCCATCCCCGATGAGGCGCGCCAGCAGCTCGGACTCCCGCCGGGCACCACCGGGCTGTTCGTGCAAGAAGTGGCGCCGAACAGCCTCGCCGACCAAAACGGCCTGCGCGCGGGCGACGTGATCGTTTCGGCCAACAATCAGAACGTAAGCCAGCCGTCCGACATCGAAGCGGAGTGGACGAAATCCCGTCAACAGAACAAGCCCATCTTGTTCCGCATCAACAGGCAAGGGCAAACGCTTTTCGTTGCCGTGGCTATGGCCAAATCTTGACGGGCAAATCTTGATAGGAACGCATGGAGCGTAAGCTTGGCCGGACGGATCACACGCTTTGCGGGCGAGGGTCTTTACGCTTGGCAACGGGAACAACAGCCGACCAAGGTCGTTTCGTCCAATGAGTTGTTCGAACAGTTGGCAGAAAAAGGAGGCTTCGATGAGCGCCACTGGACTCGACGTATTCGACAAGACGCTGCAGACCACAAACATCTGGCTTGACGAGATCATGGCCGAGATCGGACCGGATCGGCAGATCGCATGGCACGTTCTTGGGGCGGTGCTCCACGCCCTGCGGGATCGCATGCAGCCGGATCTTGCTGCCCATCTCGGTTCGCAGCTGCCGATCCTCGTGCGCGGTGCCTATTATGACCAATATCAGCCCTCCAAGACGCCCGAGAAGTTGCGATCGCTCGATGAGTTTCTAGCCAAAATCAAGGCGGAGCTGGAGTTCACCCGACCGGTCGATTCCAAGGATGCATTCAAGGTCGTATCCAAGGTTCTCGCTCACCACGTGGGAGAGGGGCAGATGATCAAGGTTTGGGAATCCTTGCCAGCAGAAATCAGGCGCGTCGCGGAAGCGCAGCAAGCGGCGTGAGATGACTCGGGAATCTCGACGATCCCGGCCGTGACGCCGGGCCGTGTCAGTCGTCGCCTTTCCACAGCGCGGCCGGGGATAGCGGTTTTCGAGCCGGGCCGTGGATGACCGAACCGTCGGCAGCGAAGATCGAGCCATGGCAAGGACAGTCCCAGGTGTTGTCAGCGTTGTTCCAGGTCACGGTGCAGCCCTTGTGGGTGCATGCCGCGGAAACGGGATGGAGCACCCCTTCAGCGTCTCTCCACGCCGCGATCTTTTCGTCACTCCTGACGATCACACCGCCCATGCCCGGCGCTATGTCGTCGACGCTTGAGACAATGGATTGGCTGCGGCCATTCTTGTGAAAGTCCTCAGGATAAGACCGCGCCGGATCGTAGAGCTTTTGCCATGGGCTGGGCCGAGCGCAGATCAAATCCGCAATCATCGTGCCTGCGGCCGTTCCGTTGGTGATGCCCCAGGCGTTGAATCCCGTGGCGATATGAAAACCGGAGGCTTTGTCCGGATCGGGCTCGCCGGCATACGGAACTCTGTCGGCCGTGTCATAGTCCTCGTTGCACCAGCGCCACGCAATGTCTCCAACAGGAAGACTAATTCTTGCCCATTGCTCCAGCTCGACAAACCGTTTCGCCACGTCGCCGTCCTGGTCTGTATCGAACTTGGGGCCGAGCGTGACCAGCAGCGGGCCTTCGGCATCGCGGCCCGTGCGGATGGAGTGCGTCGGATCGTCGATGCCGATGAACATGCCGTCGACAGCAAGAGGGTCATCGACCCGAAACGCCATGGCAGTGTGGCAGCGCGGCTGGGTCCGGTTCGCCATGCCGATGGGGCTCTTCACTGTCATGTTGGTGGCGACGACCACATATTCGGCGTGAACGGTGCCGCCGTCGGTGACGACGCGCCAGCGGCTTGCCTCGCCAATCGAGATCGCGCGGCTGTTTTCGAAAATCCGTCCGCCACGGGCCGTCACCGCCTGAGCCAGGCCAACCAGATACGCCGCCGGATTGAACTGCGCCTGGTCGGAAAAACGCAAAGCGGCGGCCGTTTCGAAAGGCAGCGGCGCGCGCTCGAGAACATCGGCGTCCAGCCCAACCTGGCGCGCGGCCTCTGCCTCGGCTGCGATCTCCGCGCCCCGGCTTGTGTCGCAGGTGTAGGTATAGGCGTCCTTGGTCTCGAGATCGCAGGCGATGGCATAGTTGCGAACCCATTCCCGGATCTGGACGGCGCCGGCGGAATTCGCATCGGCATAGGCTTGCGCCATGTCCCGGCCGAATGTGTCGATGAGATGGCGATAGATCAGCGCGTGCTGCGTCGTGATCTTGGCCGTCGAGCGGCCGGTCACCTGGCCGCCTGTCCGCAAGCCTTCGACGACGATTACCGACCGACCGGCCTCGCAAAGGCGAAGCGCCGTCGTCAGCCCGACAATCCCAGCGCCCACGATAACCACCTCCGCATGGATCGAGCCATCGAGCGGGGGATAGTTTGTAGCGGTGGCGGCAGCCACCCAACAGCTTCCCGGTTTTCCCGAAAGAATGGCCATTTCACCTGCATCCTTTGCGTTTTCGATGCACTTGTCATCGACAACCCGCGCCGGCGCGAGAACGTTCCCGGGATTTACCGTCTTCAATCGGTCCTTGGCCGTCCGGAAGCTACAAACGCACCGGGAAGATGCGAGGTGCAAGCCATCACCCAGGTGATCGCCTCGCGATCGTATTCGTCGCCGGAGCGCCAGTTCTCGAAGAAAGCGTTCAGCCTCTCGACACGCTCCGGCCAGACGCCGGCGGCTTGAAGGCCCAGCGACACGCCGTAATTGGTGAAGGCGAACTTCGTATCGCGCAGCCACGGCGCGCGGCTGAAACAACCCGGCGGGTCGACCCACATCGTTTCCAACGTTGCCAGCGAACGTTTCGTCTGCGCCTCAGCCCATGGCTCGGTAGGAAAGAAGTGCGCGAGCCACAGCATCATGCCGAGGCCGAGATCCTGTTCGATGTCGAGGGTGCGCCAGTCGCGCTCCATCAGGTCACGCATCTGCGCGATCTCGGGCGCAAGTGCGTCTTCGTCGAGCATCCGGTAGGAGACGTAGCCATCATAGGCGTCCATGCTGCCGAGGCCGTAGCCGGGATAAGGTCTGCTCAAATCCTCCTGCATCTTCCAGATAACGCCGCGGCCGGGGATCACGAAGGCCGGATGAATGTCCCGCGCCAGCGCGATGCCGCGCGTGCGGTATCGCGGCTTCAGATCACCGAGACGCGCCAAGGCAAACAGCCACATCGCCAGGTAATGGAAATACTGTCCGTCGCGATCTGCCGCTTCGCCGATCCTCACTCCGCGCAGACGACCGAGCACACGCTCGACCTCCGCCACCAGTCGCTCGGCCTCACCCAGCCAACGTTCCTCGCCGAGCTCCTTGTAAAGCGAGACATAGAGTACGACCCCGAAAGCATCGGTCCAAAGGTAGCGCAGACCGTTGGGCCAGATGCCTTCGGCGCGCATCCAGTCGAGCTTTCGCAAGACATAGTCAACGTCGCGCAGCATAGCCGCGATCTAAAGCTCTAACGTATAAGTACGGGTGCTCCGGTCTTGGCATGTTCCGGCCCGAGCGAAGTCCCGCCGGGTTATATGCGCGTCGACGCTGCGATTGCGAGCATGCGGCATGTCGAGCATGTTTGCCTCCGGTTAGTCTGCGTCAGATATCGCGAAACGAACTGGTCGGCGGCGGGTTCCTTGGCCGTCGCGATAAGAACAGAAGATGGACGGCATTTCGAGTTCGCTCCGCTCTTCTCAAGAAAGCCCGTTCTGCCGGAACGGCCGTCTGACTGAGGCCATTGTCGTTACGCACCGGCTGGCAAAGCCTAAACAAGCGTTTGAGCTACCAGAACGTACCCGCATTCAGCATTCTGGCGACAAACCAATTCGCACCTTGTTCTTTCCCGTGAAATTCACGAAGCATGGATGGTCGACTGAGGGATCGATTCGGAGCTTGTCTATGCGCGGACTGCAAGCGGCCTTGGCTGCGGTGATCTTGAGCACTTCAGTCAGTTCTGGACGCGCCGATGACAACTCCCCCTTTATCTATTTTGCGACCCAAGACCCTTTCACAGACGGTCTGCCGACGAAGAATGATGTTTATGTCTTTGGTGGCGTCTTTGCGCGCGGGTCCTTCGGGGATACAATCGACCTTTTTGATGCCAACTATACAGACAACTACATAATCGGGGCCGCATATGGTCGCGATCTCGTCGATATAGGCGCTGGTTTCGTTCTTGGTGGCGTCACCGGCGCGGCCATAAGATTTGGCGAGGACGATGATACGTCTGGCGAACTTTGGGCCGGAGCGCGACTTCGCCATCAGGGCCTTGTCATTGGTGATTTGGCGATTGCGCCCGCAGTGACGGCTGGATTTAGTGCCGTTACGGGCCCCACCGAGATCGAGCGCAATCGCGAAATCCGCGACGATGGCGATGCATCATTCCTCGGCTTCGTTGGTGCGGAGCTTTCTTTCAGAGCTAGGCAAGCACCCAATGTCGAACTTGTCTACCAACTCCACCATAGATCCGGCGCCGACGGTACATTTGGAAATATGAAAGAGGGTTCTAATGCGAACACTCTTGGAATCCGGTATCGCTTCTAACGCTCGGTGCTGTTGGCCTTTTGCAGGCGGCAACGTGCCGTATTGGGCTGTCAGTGGAGACGGCGACATCTGCACGGGATATGCTGACCATGGCTCCAATATGGGATCATGTGAGCGAAGCCGCCAGGAGTGTGGTTCCGCATGGGGGTCTCAATACCGAGCGGCAGGATAAGGGTTGAAGTCTCAGGGCGGGCGGGGTCACCCTGTAGCGTCGATTCACACTCAGGCTATATCCTTCAGAGTGTCCAGCGGCCCTTTCAGCGCAGATCTGGGCTGGATCAACTCTGGCGCAATCAGGAAGGTCTGCGGTACCATCGGCGGTTCATCGATCAGCTCGAATGCCTTCGTGATCATCGCCTCAACATTTTGCCGCACCATGATCACAGGGAAGGGCAGGAATGAGCCGAATGGGTCATAGTCGTAGCAACCGACGACGAGCTCGCTAAACATTTCCGCTGGCCGGCCCGCCATGAAACGCAGCAGACCTTCCATATTAATCGACGAATTGATGAATAGCGCGCGCGGCAGCTTGCCATGGCGTTGGTAAAACGTCTCGAAGGCGCGCAAAGTTATATCAGGCGAATACCCGGAGGACTGCACACCGTCTTCAGGGTCGGCGCCCAGCAGTGCCTTCTTGGTCGCATGGAATGCGGCGATGCGTTCGCGGCTGGCGTGGTCGTTGCGGCCGCCAAACAGAAACAGCTCGTCCGGCCGTAGGGGAGCGTCATTGCCGAAGTGGCGGATGATTGCTTCCGTCAGCATCCGCGCGCCCTCATAATTGTCGCTGATCACCGAGTGCGCCTTCGCTCCCGGCAGGTCGATGTTGATATGCTTCAGCCCCGCCGGTTCGCAGACCTCATGCACGCCGTCCGGATCGGTGGCGCCGACGATGAAGAGTTGGTCGATTGAATAAGAGATCAGCGTCTCCGCGGTCCGCCGTTCCTCTTCCGGGTCGCGACTGGCGCTGACCACCACCGGGCATTGACCGCGGCTACGCACATGCCCCTCAAACGTCTGCGCCATGGAGGAGAAGTAGCGATTGTCGTGGACGGGCAGCATAAGGCCGACCAGGCCCGATCGCGAGCGTCGCAAACCCCGCGCCTGCAGATTGGTGGTGTACTGGTGGCGTTCGGCGAGGCCGAGAATTGTTTCCGCCGTACTTTCCTTGATACGGCGCTTGCGCCAAGTGCCGTTCAGCACGGCACTCACGGTCGACGGCGAACTACCCGATAGCACGGACAGATCATAGATCGTCGCCTTCTTCTTGACCCGCTGATCCATCTGGCGCCTCCGGCGCGTCTTTTTAGAGCAACATCCCGCTTGACGAGAGCTTCTCGATGCACAATAGTTTCTGCACCATCGATTGTGCAAGCGAAAACCGCTGCATGATCGATGGGGGAGTGTCCCGTCTTTTCGGGGAGGTTTCTAACGGCCGCCGTCGTTCGACGGCTCGAGTGTGTTTCCACTAGGAACGTTATGGGAGGAGTACAGATGAAAAAGCTCATGATCGCGGCGCTTGCCGCGACCCTTATGCTTGGCGGTTCATTCGCTGCGATGGCACAGCAGGCCGGCAAGGTCGGCGTCGTCGTCAAGATCGGCGGCATTCCGTGGTTCAACGCAATGGAGGCGGGTATCAAGGAACGCGGCCAGAAGCTCGGGATCGACGCATTCATGGTCGGCCCGACCAGCGCTGATCCGGCACTGCAAGTTCGCGCAATCGAGGATCTGATCGCTCAGGGCGTCAAAGTCATCGGCGTCGTGCCGAATGATGCAAAAGTGCTTGAACCAGTGCTGCAGAAGGCCAAGGACGCCGGCATCATCGTCATCACGCATGAATCGCCTGGCCAGAAGGGCGCCGACTGGGACTTCGAACTCGCGTCTGCCACCGGCTTCGGCGAAGCTCATGCCAAGCTCCTGGCGGAGAAGATGGGCGGCAAGGGTGAGTATGCAGTGTTCGTCGGCTCGCTGACGGTGCCGCTGCACAATGCCTGGGCCGATGCGGCAATCGAGTATCTGAAGAAGAACAATCCCGACATGAAACTTGTCGGCGAACGTTATGGCGTCGCCGAGGATGTGGACAAGAGCCGCAGCACTGCACTTGACTTGATCTCCGCCAATCCCGGCTTGAAGGGCTTTCTCGCCTTCGGCAGCCAAGGACCGATAGGCGCTGGCCGCGCAATCGAAGAGCGCCGGAAGGTGGGCGAAATATTCGTGCTCGGCCCCTTCTCGCCAGGCCAGGGCCAGAAGCTCATCAAAAGCGACGCGATCTCCGGCGGCTTCATGTGGAATCCGAAGCAGGCGGGCGAGGTTTTCGTCACGCTGGCCGACCATCTCATGAAGGGCAACGAGATCAAGGATGGTGATACGATCGAAGGGCTAGGGACAGTTAAGCCCGACTTCGAAAACCGTAACATCATCGTTGATCAGCTGGTCCCCATCAACAAGGATACTGTCGACGATCTCGCGGCGATGGGCCTGTAAAGCCTCCCGAGGCTATGGCAGCCGGGCTGGCCTCGAGCCGCCCGGCTGCAGGATTGCAAATGCGATTGGATCCAGGGTTTCAACTCGATGGCTGATCAGGCACTCGATGGCGCCGCATCACGGCCGCTGCTGTCGCTCCGCAACGTCAACATGACGTTCGGCGGCGTGAAGGCGCTGAAGAATGTCAGCTTTGAGGTGCTGCCGGGCGAGGTGCATTGCCTGGCCGGCGAGAACGGCTCCGGCAAGAGCACGCTGATCAAGGTCATTACAGGCGTGTACAGGCCCGAGGCGGGCGCCGTGATCGACTATGACGGCCAGAGCTACTCCCACATGTCGCCGGTAACGGCGCAGGCGGGCGGGATTCAGGTCATCTGGCAGGACCTCGCCCTGTTTCCCGAGATGACTGTCGCCGAGAACATCGCGTTCCAGACGGTCATCGCCCGCTGGCCGCGGCTGGTGAATTATGCCGAGATGCGCCGTGTCGCGACCAATGCCTTGCAACGTCTTGGTGTTACCCTCGATGTCGATCTCGCACTTCACCATTTTCCCATCGCACAGCGGCAGATCGTAGCAATCGCACGCGCCCTCGTCGGCCAGGCGAAGCTCGTCTTCATGGACGAGCCGACGGCGTCGCTCACTCAATCCGAAACCGACTATCTGCTGGATATCGTGCGCAATCTGTCGGCGTCGGGCGTCGCCGTTGTGTTCGTCAGCCATCGCTTGGCGGAGGTTCTTGAAATCTCCAGCCGCGTGACCGTGCTGCGCGACGGCGCGCTCGTTGGCGTCTATCCAACCAAAGGCCTGACCCAATCGCGCATCACCGAGCTGATGACAGGCAAGACCTTCGGCTATTCCGCCCTGCATCGGGATTTGGGCACGAGCCCGGTCATGCTTGAGGTTAAGGGGCTGTCGCGGCCCGGTGAATTCCAGGATGTATCCTTGACGGTTCGGCGCGGCGAGACACTCGGCATCACCGGGCTTCTCGGGGCAGGGCGCACCGAGCTCGCGCTGACGCTGTTTGGCATGCGCAAGCCGAAGTCGGGCTCTGTCGTCCTGGATGGCAACCCCGTTCGCTTCGGTTCCAACCGTGACGCGATCGCCGCCGGCGTCGCCTATCTTTCGGAAGACCGGCTGTCGCTCGGTCTCATTCAGCCCCAGGCAATCGCCGATAACATGGTGGTCGCGTCGCTAGACAAGATCCTTTCGCGCGGTTTCATTTCGAGCGATCGCAAGCGATCTCTGGTCAATCGCTGGATAAGGGATCTCGGCGTCAAGATCGGAAAGCAGGACGACGCGATCTCGACCCTGTCTGGGGGAAATCAGCAACGTGTCGCCATCGCAAAATGGCTGGCGACCGATCCGAAACTGCTTATCCTCGACGCACCGACAGTCGGCGTCGATGTCGGCGCGCGCGCCGGCATTTTCGACATCGTTTCCAAGCTGGCGGACAGCGGCCTGGCTATTATCCTGATCTCGGATGAGGTCCCTGAAGTCTATTTCAACGCGGACCGTGTGCTGCACATGGCTCAGGGGCGCATTGTCGGCGAATATGCACCGTGCGCTACGACCCTCCAGGCGATCGAGGAGGCGGTCTATGCGTAGGTTTGTCCGCTCCCACGCAACGGAACTGGCTCTGCTCGCCGTGATCGCAGTCATCTGCGTCTTCCTCTCGTTTGCGACAGACCGGTTCTTCACCCTCGGCAACGCGTTTGACCTTCTCAACACCAGCTCGGTTAACATCATCTTCGCTGTCGGCCTGCTCGTTGTGCTGATTGCCGGCGGCATTGACATCTCCTTCGCGGTTGCTGCCTCCGTTGTGCAATATCTGACGGCGACTGTCCTCGGTTGGGTCGGCGGCGGGAATTGGATTGTCGGCCTCATCATCGCTGGCGCTTTGGGCGTCGCGTTGGGCTGCATCAATGCCTTCTTGATCCACGGGTTCAGGATCATCTCGATCGTCGCCACGATTTCGACCTTCAACATTTTCTTCGGCTTGCTGATGTTCTTCACAGGTGGCGTGTCGATCTACAATCTGCCGGACTGGCTCACCACCCGCGTCGTGCTGTTCGAGCGAGAGATGGCTGACGGGACCTGGGCGGAGATCACCCTACCTGTGCTCATTATGGCCATATGCGTGTTCGCTACCTGGGCGTTGATCACGCGCACCACCACTGGTCGCCAGCTCTACGCATTTGGCGACAATCCGGAGGGCGCGCGCCGCTTCGGCATCAATATCGGTGCCATGCAATTTATCGCCTTCGGCTGGCTTGGCATGATGGCGGGCATCGCCGGTCTCGTCCAAGGGCATTACGCGCAGGAAGTCGTGCCGAACGCCCTTTATGGGCGCGAACTCGACGTCCTGGCAGCGGCAGTCCTTGGCGGTGCGCGGCTCGGCGGCGGCAAAGGCAGCGTGCTTGGCTGCATTCTGGGCGTTCTGTTGGTCTCGATCACCCAGAACGGACTCAATTTGATGGGTGTGTCGCCTTTCGCGTTCAAGATGATCGTCGGCGCCATCATTCTTGCCGCCATCACCCTGTCGAACACCAGCATCGAACGCCTGCTGCCGTTCCTGAAAAGCCGACGGGTGCCTTCATGACGGTTTTGATTGACCGCGCCCGCAATGCGCTTGGCCCCGAACTGGCAGGTCCGCTTGCCGCGTTCGCGGTGGTCATGGTCGTGTTCGGCATTGCCGCGCCGAACTTCCTTTCCCGCGCCACCTTTGGATCCGTCGCCTTCCAGCTGCCGGAGCTCGGCCTCCTCACACTCGCTATGCTGCTGCCGATCCTGACCGGCGGCCTGAACCTGGCCATCACCTTCACGGCCAACATGGCCGGCCTGACGCTGGCTTGGGTACTGCAAAGCCAGGGAGGCGTCGACGCGGGCATCGGCGCCTTTGTCCTTGGCTCGGTCCTTGCCGTCGCGGTCGGAGCACTGAGTGGGCTGATCATGGGGCTCGTCATCGCCTACACCAAGGCTCACCCGATCCTGGTCTCGCTGTCGATGATGATCTTCCTGCGCGGTCTCGGCGAATTCCTGACGCGGGGCGGCGACGTGTCCGGCATTCCCGGGTTCCTGGCGCGGATCGGCTATAGTTCGATTTTTGGCATTCCGGTGCCGTTGCTCATCTTCATCGCTAGCGTGCTGATCTGGCACATCCTGCTGACACGCATGAAGCTAGGCTTCAACACCTACATGATCGGCTCCAACATCGAAGCCACGCGCTATTCCGGTATCAATACGCGCAAGGTACAGGTTCTCGTCTACACACTGTCCGGCGCGATGTGCGCGGTCGCCGGTATCATCATGCTGGCGCGCTTCAATTCGGTGCGTGTCGGCCACGGCGAGTCTTACTTGCTGATCACCGTGCTTGCCTGCTTTCTTGGCGGGGTCAATCCGTTCGGCGGCTTCGGTCGGGTGATCCCGGTCTTCGTTGCGCTGGTCGTGCTCCAGCTTCTGTCCTCGGGGCTCAATCTGATGGGCGCAAACCAGCATCTTGCGACGGCGGTCTGGGGCATTTTGATGATCACGGTTATGATCCTGCGCTGGCTTGCCGGGCGTCTCAAATTCCTAAACACAAACAGAGGGTGAGTTAGATGCATGGTTTTGGGGTCCACACCTCGATGTGGACGATGAACTGGGACCGGGCCGGCGCGGAGAAGGCGATCGCGGCTTCCGTCAAATACGGGATGGACTTTATCGAGATCGCGCTTCTGAACGCGCCGGCGGTCGATGCCGCGCATACGCGCGCCTTGCTCGAACAGCACAATCTTCCTGCCGTTTGCTCGCTTGGCCTGCCGGAGCACGCCTGGGCCTCGGTGCGGCCAGATGCTGCCATCGAACATCTCGAAGTGGCGATCGACAAGACCGCCGAGATGGGCGCGCTGGCGCTTTCCGGCGTGATTTTCGGCGGTATCGGCGAACGCACCGGCCTGCCACCGACCGAGAAGGAATACGACAATATTGCGCATGTGCTGACCGTCGCCGCCAAGCACGCCAAGAAGCGCGGCATAGAGCTCGGAATCGAGGCGGTGAACCGCTATGAGAACCATTTGATCAACACCGGCGCGCAGGCCGTCTGGATGGTAGAGAAGGTCGGGGCCGACAACATCTTTGTTCATCTCGACACCTACCACATGAACATCGAGGAGAAGGGGGCCGCCAATGGCATTCTGGCCGCACGCGACTATCTGAAGTACATCCACTTGTCTGAGAGCGATCGCGGCACACCAGGTACCGGCAACTGCTCCTGGGACGAGATCTACGCGACGCTGGCGGCGATCGGCTTCAAGGGCGGACTTGCCATGGAAAGCTTCATCAACATGCCGCCGGAAGTCTCCTACGGTCTCTCAGTCTGGCGGCCAGTCGCGAAGGACGAGGCCGAAGTGATGGGCAATGGCTTGCCGTTCCTGCGCAACAAGGCTCGCCAATACGGTCTGATCTGAAACCATGGGTGACAGGCAGAAGGTGGACGGCGCAAGGATCGCCGTCCTCGATGTCGGCAAGACCAATATAAAGCTCTCCGCGATGACGTTCGACGGCATGCTCGCGGAGAGCCTCTGCGTCCGCAACGAAGTGCGGCCCGGTCCACCTTGGCGGCACCACGATCTCAATGGCATTAGCGACTGGCTGTTCGGCTCGCTCGCCACTTTGTGCCGTCGTCATCCGTTGGAAAAAATGGTCGGCACCGGACATGGCTCCGCGGGGGTTCTGGTGAACGCAGATCCCGACGACACTTCCGCCCTGCCGATGATTAACTACGAGCAGGACCTGCCGCCTGCAATTCGCGATGGCTACGCGCCCCTTTCGGGCGATTTCTTCGATCGCAGCAGCTCGATCATGCTGAAGGCCGCCCACCAGGCGCGCCAGCTGTACTGGATGCAGCAGGTTGATCCGGAGCGCGTCGCTCAAGCTCGTTGGTACTTGGGCTTGCCCCAATATTGGGCCTGGCGGCTGTCAGGCGTGCCATCGGCCGAAACGACGGTTCTTTCGGCGCAATCACATCTATGGAACAACGTGCGCAAGGAGTGGTCGCCCATTGTGGCGGGGCAGGGCTGGAAGCGCCTCATGCCACCATTCCATCCGGCCTGGGAGACGTTGGGGCCAATCCGGCAGGATCTAGCGCGCCGGCACGGCATATCGGAAAAGCTGTCTGTTCTGACCGGCGGCCACGACAGCAGCCTGAACCTCTACCGCTATCAGGCGGCAGGCATGCGCGACGCCTGCGTGATCTCTACCGGAACCTGGATTGTCGGAATGTGCGCCGCGACACCTCTCGACCAACTCGATGAAAATCGCGGAATGGTGCTGAACAGCGACGTGACAGGACGCCCGGTTGGCGGTGTTTTGACCATGGGCGGACGAGAGTTCAGTCATGTGGCAGGGCAGGGGCAAGAAGGAAATGCGGCCGACGCCGCGCTGGTCAGTTCGTTGATTGGGCGAGGCACCTTCGCATTGCCGTCGTTCGGCGACGATGACGGACTGTTTCCCGGCAGCGCTGGGCGCGGCCGGTTTGAAGGGCCGCCTGCAGAAACCCCTGAGGAGCGCAAGGCGCTCGCGGTGCTCTATGCCGCGCTGCTGACAGCGGAATGTATCGATGCGCTGAAGGAAAACGGGTTGGTTGCATTGGATGGCACCTTCCTGCGGGACCCGCTCTACGCCACGCTAGTTGCCGCGCTGCGGCCAAACGCCGAAACGGTTTACAACCTTGACTCCTACGGCACCGCTTCGGGTGCGGCATTACTTGGCGAACATGAAGCCCGTGACACGCCGGCTCCGATCGCGCTCAGCCTGCCGGCCGCCTTTGCCGGCGATCGTGCGGCGCTCGCGGCCTATGCGCAGCGGTGGCGCGAACTGGCAAACAGACACATTCTTCCGAGACAAGACAGAAGGACTGACCGATGACTGATGACAGCGCTCTGCGCCGCGAGATGGTGGATGTTTGCCGCCGGATGAACTCCAGCGGTATCAACCAGGGCAATGCCGGCAACCTGTCGGTGCGCTCCAGCGACGGTTTCCTGATCACGCCCTCATCGCTACCCTACGAAACGATGACGCCCGAAGACATCGTCGAGATGGGCTTTGACGGCACCTATGTCGGCCGACGACCCTCCTCGGAGTGGCGCTTCCACCGTGACATCTTGAGGGAGCGGCAGGAGATCAACGTCGTGCTGCATTGCCACTCGCTCTATGCCACGACGCTGGCCTGCCATCATAAGACGATCCCGAGCTTCCACTATATGACAGGAGTGGCGGGCGGTACGACCATCCGCTGCGCGGGCTACGCAACCTTTGGCACGCAGGCCTTGTCCGACAATGCCTTGGTTGCTCTCAAGGATCGCCTCGCTTGCCTGCTCGGCCAGCACGGTCAGATTTCGCTCGGCAAGACCATGGAAGCCGCGTTGTGGCTGGCGAACGAGGTCGAAACCCTGTCGCGCATGTATGTCCAGGCGCTTACCCTTGGCGAGCCGCCGGTCCTTTCCGACGAAGAGATGGCGCGGGTGATCGAGCAGATGAAGAAGATGAGCTATGGCCAAGCGCCGGATCCGGAAGGAACGAACGATTTGGCGCGGCCGCGCGGTGCTGCGGCCTAGCACGGCTTTGGCAGATTTTTAGTGAGGCCGCGTGGGCAGCGGACTGGCGGCGGCTGTGCGAGGCTGAGGGATCGCCTGCCAATCGTTCTCGCTTTATCCCAATCGCCGCCTTGAGCTCGACTGTGGCAGGTGAAGACTGAATGTCGCCCTTATGACAAACGTTGAATCAAATCGTTCAGCAAGAGCAGCGACGCCCCGGCGAACACAGCCGCAGCCGCGTCGTCCAGCATGATGCCGAGACCACCCCTTACCTTGTCATGCATGACGCGGATGGGCCAGGGTTTGACGACATCGAAAAACCGGAATGCAAGGAAACCTGCTGCCCACCAGACCGGGTCGAGCGGCAGCATGGAAAGTGTTGCGGCGGTACCGAAGGTCTCGTCAATGACGACGATCTGCGGATCCTCCGTTCCGGTACGGGAGACGACATGCGACGACGCCCATACTCCCACGGCGAATACGGCCATGTAGGCAACCACGACCAGCCAAGGCGATGCAGGTATCAGGATCGCGGCAAGAACCACTCCAACAGCCGCGCCGCCCGTGCCCGGCCATAACGGGGATAATCCTGCGCCGGCCGAGGTCGCGAGCAGGTAAGCGAACTTAGGCAGAAATTTACGCATCGAGTTTCGGGCGGCTTCCCCGTGAATTGTAAATAGGCATTATATTCACATCTTTCCGATTACTGCCGCTAAACCGCCGGTCGATTTGCGACGGCGGACACAAGGGGCATTGCAGAAACTTCGAAACAACATCGGATGTTATCGCAGCGACCGGAGCTTTTGTGTTTCGCCGTCGGCTTGACAGTTCTCTGACTGCCTCAATCCATGGGCGCATTCGCCAAGACTTGAGCCGGGGAAGAGCCTGATCCGGTCTCGACCGCGCTGACCACCTCGATCTGCGCCGACGGGCTGGAACGAACCCACAATTTGCCGGTTAAACTTCGCAAAGCGACATCATCAGAGGAGCCAAGTCATCATGATCGCCGGCCTCATGAAACGTCGTATCGACCCGCTATGGGAGCACGCCGCTTCCCCGCTGATCGGGATCGGCATGACCCCGAACCAGGTTACATCAGGCGGGCTGGTGCTCGTCGCCCTGTCGTGCGCCGCTTATGTGTACCACCAGTCAACCCTTGCCTTTGGCCTTTGCCTCGCGTTGGCGTTTACCTTCGACGCGCTGGACGGCGCGGTTGCCCGTCGGAGACATATGAGCACCAAGGCCGGTGGTTATTTCGACGCGATGGCCGACCGGTATCAGGAACTTGCCGTGTTTGCGGCAATAGGCTGGGTCGCCGATCTGTGGGCGATCGCAATGATCGCGTTCGCCGGCGGAATCCTCACCAGCTACGCCAAGGCGCGGACGGCGATCGAAATCCCCATAGAAAATCAGGCGTGGCCGGACTTCTTCGAACGGATGGAGCGCCTGGTGTTCATTTGCGTGCTATTGGTCGCCGACGGAATCGCGATCGCCACGGGCGCCACTTCGCCCTGGATTCTCACGGGCGGGTTCGCGCTTTACGCACTGCTGGCAAACGCCACAGCGCTGCAACGGACCAATCGCGCATTTGCGATGCTCAAACGAGCGGACGCGAAGCAGCCATGAGACGGTGAAATCCATAACGCAAGCATCGATGACGGCAGCCTCACCTGGGAGACCCGTCTGGTCGATCTGCTCCCACGTTTCCAAAGCGCGCCCTGGCCCAGAAAAGGCGGTCATGACAACGGTCTGGCCGGTGGAAAACGTGAGGCGCTGGCACGGGCGCAGTCGGGTTAAAAACGATCCACGCGCGACCTGCGTCCTCTGGCATAGCGAAGTTGCTGACCCTGTGGGCCGATGTCCGCACCCTCGTTAGACCGTTTCGAGCCGGCTGAACCGAACCGGGATGAGTTTGCGGGTCTTCAGTTGCCCTACCGAATCCTTGTCGATGACCGTCAGCAACTGCCCTTGTTCGGGCCCCACAGGCATAACCAGGCGGCCCCCCGGCTTGAGTTGCTCAAGCAAAGCCGACGGCGCCCGCCCAGCCGCCACGGTGACTAGGATCTTGTCGAACGGGGCGTGCTCGGGCCAGCCGCGAGACCCGTCTCCGACACGAATGCTGATATTGGATAGACCGAGGCCCTGCAGGAGAGCCTCGGCATGGCTCGCGAACTCCTCAATGATTTCGACGCTCCAAACGTGCCCGGCGAGTTCCGCGAGGATTGCGGTTTGGTAGCCCAGGCCAGTGCCGATCTCGAGCACCGCCTCGTGCGGTTGAAGAGCAAGGAGATCGGTCATGAGAGCGACGATGAACGGCTGCGAGACGGTTTTGTCGAAGCCGATCGGCAGTGGCATGTCCTGATAAGCATAAGCAGCGACTGAGCTTGGCACGAAGAGATGGCGCGGCACACGCTGCATCGCTGCCATCACCCGTTCATCGAGCGCCGCCTTGCCGAGTTCGTCGCTTGCAAGGTCGGTATGGATCGCAATCATCTCAACCATGTGTCGGCGTAAAACTGCGAGATGTTGTTCGTTCATTGGCTTCATGACGGTGGGGCTTTCCTCAACCAGCTTGCTGCCAAATAGGCTTATATCCTGTTCGTCACAGCAATGCCCGTCATGGTTTCCAGTTGCGGGTGGCCACCGCGACCGGAGGCAATTTTAGCGTTGCGTCTGGTATATACCGGCGGCAGCCCTGGAGATCCGGTGCCATGTCACCATAACGGTATGTCCTAGCTCGCGGTGATCGAACGACGAACGGCTGAATTGCCGCATGCGTGGGCAGCCGGCGATCTCGATCGGGACGTCGTCGTTGTAGTAGTGGACGCCGGTTTCACCGAGCGATGCTGCGACTGCTGCATGGCTTCGGGCAGCGGAATGCCACGACGGGCGTTCCCACAACGTCGAGCCAAAGCCCCGGGGATGCCGCTACTTTATCGCTTCCACGAGTGCTGAGTGGAACTCGCCGGGTGCCTCTATCTGTGGTGAATGTCCAAGCTCTGGGAACTCGACGAGCGTCGCGTTTGGAATGGCCGCGGCTGCAGCGCGTCCGAGTTTTGGATATTGGCCGAGCGTCTTCGCGACCTCCGCGCTGGCGCGATTGCTGCCCGGGGCGGTGCGATCCTTGCCTCCGATGATCAGCGTTGTCGGTACGGAGATATTGCCAAACTCATGGATGACAGGTTGGGTGAAGATCATGTCCGAGGTTTGGGCCTGATTCCACGCCACTATCTCCTTGCCCTCGCCAGCGTACATGCCAGCCAGCATGCTCACCCAACGGTCGTATTCCGGCTTCCAGTCGCCATTGTAATAGACGCGCTGCTGGTAGGCCTTGATGCTGGCGAAGCTGGTTTTCAGTTCGCTGGCGTATGCCGTGTCGAGGGTGGCATAGGGAACACCTTTCGCCTGCCAGTCCTCGAGACCGATCGGATTCACCAGCACCAGGCGCTCCACGGTTTGAGGAAACTGCAGAGCGTAGCGTGCTGCCAGCATGCCGCCCATGGAATGGCCGACAAGGATGACGTCGGATACATCGAGGGATTCGATGAGCTCAGCGGTGTTATTGGTCAGTTGCTGAAACGAGAATTGATATTTCGGCGGCTTGGTCGACTTGCAGAAGCCGACCTGATCCGGCGCAATGACGCGGTAACCCGCTGTCGTCAGCACGTCGATGGTCACTTCCCAGGTTCCGGCGCAGAAATTCTTGCCGTGCAATAGCACGACGGTCTTGCCGTTCGCCTTCCCGCGCGCCGGAACATCGAGATAAGCCATTTCGATGGGCTGGCGCTGCGACGTGAAGCTGTGGATCTTGACCGGATGGGCATAGCTGAAGCCCTCCAGTCGAGGGCCATAGACGGCACCGGAGGCGGTCGCGCCGGGGTCCTGGGCGAGAGCCGATGTCGTTATGGTGATGAAGATGGCGGCGCTGGCTGGAATGCGCATGAAAGTCCTCTCTGTAATTCTCGGCGAGAATTATGGCCATCAATACGAGCGGCTTGTGACAGGCCTCGTCACCATCTCGGCACGGAGATAACGATCAGTTGATCGTGGCACGCACAAAGAGGACCGCCTCTCTGCTGTGCACCGTGCGACTTCACTGTTGGAGAATCCGGGGCTACACTATCGGCGCCGCCCATACACATCACGTCGGTAGCAAAAATGGATCTGCAAGCCTTCAGAGATTCGATTGCGCAATCACAGCCGCCCGCCGGCTTGAGCCCCGCCCTGCAGGCGCTGTGGTGGGATGCAAAGGGCGATTGGGATAAGGCGCACGAGCGCGCGCAGGCGCGCGACGATACGGCGGGTATGCGCGTTCATGCCTACCTCCATCGCAAGGAAGGCGATCAATCGAATGCGGAATATTGGTATCGTCGCTGCGGCGCCGCGCCGTCGACCTTGACGCTTGGTGAGGAATGGCAAGAGTTAGCGCGTGCACTTTTGGGGCAAAGCTGATGCCTTCCGCACGCCAAGTCTGGTTCTGGGGGCCTTCACTCGAACCGCAGCGATGACTTTGATATAGTACCGCGGTCACGATCGAGAGCCTGCTCAGTCCGCCGCTCGCCGGAAATAGGCAGGCGGCATCTCTCTGCCACGGTTGGACATCTTGCTCCTGGCGCTGGTCCAAGATCGCAACGGAAGTTCAATTTCATTTCCTCTGATGCCCGTCATAATTAGGCCGGCGGCGGCATTACCAGCATGTCTCGAGGAGGAGATGAAAATGCGGCTCAATAGGTGTTTCAATTTTGCAGGTAAGGTTTCATCGGTGCTTTCTCCCGCAGCAGGGAGGAAACGGCGTCTGCGTCAGACTATCCTGATATGTGCAGCTGTGGCCGCCGGTTCCGCGACGGTTGGTTTCGGGGCACAAAGCGCCGAAACGGGAGCCTGGATCACCACTTGGGCTGCCACACCTGCTCCGCGCTGGTTGGATGATCTTCCTGCGCCTTTTGGAGTGCCGGAGGTATTGGAGAATCAGACCGTCCGCCAAGTTGCCCGCATCAGCGTTGGCGGCAATACCGTCCGGGTCGTCCTATCGAATGCTTTCGGCGCTAGGCCGCTGACTATCGGGGCCGGCAGCGTCGGAATAGCAGGCAAGAACGGCGACGTCGATCAGGCGACCCTGAAGCCCCTGACCTGGGGCGGCAAGAGTTCTGTGGTCGTTCCGCCGGGAGCCCCGATCCTCAGCGACCCCGTCGACCTGCCGGCAGAAGCGCTTTCCGAAATCTCGGTCAGCATCTTCCTGCCGAAGAAGACGGCGCTCTCGTCGGTGCATTGGGATGGTGTGCAAACCGCCTACATCTCCGGCCCGGGAAATTTCACAAACGACGCGGCGTTCAAGGCTGACAGCACACTCAAATCACGTCTTTTTCTGAGCGATATATGGGTTGACGCCGCGCCGGAATCCCAGGCGATCGTGTTTTTCGGGGATTCCATCACGGATGGGAATTGCTCGACCCCCGACGCCAATAACCGCTGGCCAGACCATATCGCCAAGCGATTGCAGGAGACCGCCCACAAGGTTGCGGTGATTAACGAAGCTTTTTCGGGCAATCGCGTGTTGACCGACGGTATGGGTGTCAATGCGCTGGCGCGTTTCGATTCTGATATCCTGAGCCATCCGAAAGTCTCGACCGTCGTCGTAATGATGGGCATCAACGATATCGGCTGGCCCGGCAAAAATGCAATCACGCCGGACGACAAGGAACCGACCGCCGAAGACATCATCACCGGATACAAACAGCTCACCGACCGCGCGCATGCCCATGGCATACGCATTGTAGGCGCGACGTTGACCCCCTTCGCCGACACCTTCAAAGGGCTTCCCACCGAGGGTTACTACACACCCGAGAAGGAAAAGATACGCGTCGCTGTGAACGAATGGATACGCACCGGTGGCGGCTTCGATGGCGTGATCGACTTCGACAAGGTGATGGAAGACCCGGCCAAACCGGGGTATCTGCGCGACGACTACGACTGCGGCGATAATCTTCATCCCAACGACGCGGGATACAAGGCGATGGCAGACGCGGTCGATCTCGACGTCCTATTGGGTTCAGCTAAATAGGTCACTGCTGACCTTGCCGCGGCGCTCAGGTATCGCGCGGCAAGGTCGGATCCTCCGGGTGTCGAGACGGAGAATTGCAACCCNGTCCTATTGGGTTCAGCTAAATAGGTCACTGCTGACCTTGCCGCGGCGCTCAGGTATCGCGCGGCAAGGTCGGATCCTCCGGGTGTCGAGACGGAGAATTGCAACCCGGTGCTTGGGACTGGGATCCGGATTTCCGACACCGGTCCCACGACGTGTTAAGCTTTTGGTAACCCTCCTAAGTCGAAAGCCAAAAGGTATTGGCTCCTTTTGCCCGCGATAGGTGTTAGGGCTGACATCGGGGCGAGACAAAGGAGAAAAGACCGGGATGGCCACGGTACTGAACGCCAAGGGCGTTCCACTTCCCTACAGCGGGTCCTCCGTAAAGTGGTATTCGGCGACGAGTTCCGGCCCAACACTTTATGGCAGCACGTCCAACGACTCGATGTATGGGGACGGCAGCGTCACCGTCACGATGTATGGCGGCAAGGGCGATGACATTTATTATCTGTATTCCTCGAAAAACAAGGCGGTCGAGCGGCCCGGCGAGGGTGTCGACACCATCTCGACCTGGATGAGCTATAAGCTCCCAGCGAATTTCGAGAACCTGACGGTCACGGGCGACAAACGCTATGCTTTCGGAAACGAGCTGAACAACATCATTGCCGGCGGCTCCGGCCAACAGACGCTCGACGGCTTACAGGGCGATGACGTGCTCAAGGGCGGATCCGGGGGGGACATTTTCATCGTGACCCCCGGCAACGGCAGTGATCTGATCCTGGACTTTGGCGCTCAGGATACCGTCCGTGTCGGGAGCTACGGCTTCACCTCCTTCGAGGAGGTGCGCGCCAACATGGTCCAGTCGGGAGCGAACGTCCGACTCAATCTGTCCGACAACGAGTTTCTCGTCTTCGCCAACAAGACCATCGGCGAGTTTACCGCCAGTCAGTTCAAGATGGCCGTGGACCGGTCGGCTCTGGAACTCACCTTTTCGGACGAGTTCGACACGCTGGACCTGTGGAATGGCTCGAGCGGCACCTGGGACTCGAATTTCTGGTGGGGAGCCGCAAACGGCAGCTCGCTCACGAGCAACAAAGAGCTTCAATGGTATATCGATACCAACTACGCCCCGACGCGTTCCGTCAACCCGTTCAGCGTTGATGACGGTATTCTTACGATTACCGCCGCCAAGGCTCCTGCGGCGATCCGGCCCGAGATAAACAACTACCAATACACGTCAGGTTTGCTGACGACCTACGAATCCTTCGCGCAGACCTACGGCTATTTCGAAATTCGGGCCGACATGCCCGAAAAACAGGGTGTATGGCCGGCCTTCTGGCTTCTCCCGGCGGACGGCTCCTGGCCACCGGAACTGGACGTCGTGGAGATGGTCGGTCAGGATCCAAACAAGCTCATTCTGACAAGCCACTCGAACGAGACGGGGACTCAGACGACAGTGACCTCGACGGCGTATGCCGCGGATACCGAAGGGTTCCACACATATGGCGTGCTGTGGACAGAAGACGAACTCGTTTGGTATTTCGATGACGTCGAAGTTGCTCGTGCCGCAACGCCTGCCGATATGCACGAGCCGATGTATATGCTGGTCGATCTGGCGGTTGGTGGCATCGCGGGAGCGCCTGCCGACGGGCTTGCGACGCCCGCGGAAATGCAGATCGACTACATCCATGCCTATGCGTTGAACGATTGGATTATCTAGGCGTAACTCCTGACGGTGGGCTCTGCACGGACACGTTCGTCATCAGGCCTGATTTCGGGCGCGGTCATTGCCGCCTGAGACTGAACCGGGACTGATGTGAAGGCGATGTCGCATCCCCATCCATCCGAGCCGCCGCGAACGACCCTCGCAGCGGTTCTGGCTTCCTT
Source organism: Mesorhizobium mediterraneum (assembly GCF_002284565.1). Classification (GTDB taxonomy): domain Bacteria; phylum Pseudomonadota; class Alphaproteobacteria; order Rhizobiales; family Rhizobiaceae; genus Mesorhizobium; species Mesorhizobium mediterraneum. The sequence goes on from NZ_NPKI01000026.1 coordinate 165,116, forward strand.
CCGGCGGGCGTTGGCGGGAATTGCCTTGATGAGCGGCGTCGTCAATGTCTTGGCGCTGACCGGCTCGTTTTTCATGCTGCAGGTCTATGATCGCGTCATACCCGGCCGCAGCGTGCCGACGCTCGTCGGGCTTGCCGTGTTTGCCGGCACACTTTTCGTCTTTCAGGGCGTTCTCGAACTCATCCGGTCGCGTTTGCTGGTGCGCATCGGAATGGCGCTGGATGCGCGCTTGAGCGGACAGGTCTATGCCGCTCTCATGCGTTTGCCGTTGCGCACCAAGCTCGCAGGCGACGGCCTCCAATCGTTGCGTGATCTTGACCAAGTGCGATCGTTTATGTCGAGCGCCGGTCCGACCGCGCTTTTCGACCTGCCCTGGATGCCGCTCTACCTCGCAATTTGCTTCCTGTTCCATTTCTGGATCGGCATGACGGCGCTGGCCGGCGTGGTGATTCTCTTCAGCCTGACATTGCTTGCCGAAATTCGCACGAGAGAGCCCGCCAGAAAGGCAAACAGTCAAGCGGCAGCGCGCAATACGCTTGCCGAAGCGACACGTCGCAATGTCGAGGTTCTGCAGGCCATGGGCTTTGGATCACGCATCGCCGAGCGCTGGTCAGGGATCAATGCTGACTATCTCGACACCAATGCAACGGCGAGTGACCTTGCCGGGACACTCGGAACGATCTCGAAGATCCTGCGCATGATGTTGCAATCGGGTATCTTGGCGATAGGCGCTTATCTGGTCATCCATCAGGAAGCGACCGGAGGCATCATGATCGCCAGTTCGATCATGATGAGCCGGGCGCTCGCACCAATCGAACTGGCTATCGCGCACTGGAGGGGTTTCGTCACCGCCCGCCAGGCCTGGACCCGGTTGACCCAGCTTTTGGTCCTGCTTCCCGAAACTGCGATAAGTGTCTCCCTGCCTGCACCGAGATCTGCTCTTTCGGTCGAAAATATCAGTGTCACACCGCCGGGAGAGCGCCGTTTGGTCGTGCAGGACGCCACCTTTGCATTGGAAAGGGGCGTCGGCCTCGGCATCGTCGGGCCGAGCGCTTCTGGCAAGTCATCGCTCGTGCGCGCTATTGCCGGTATATGGCTCCCGGTTCGTGGGACCGTCAGGCTGGATGGCGCAACGCTCGACCAGTGGTCGCCGGAAGAGCTGGGCAACCATGTCGGCTATCTGCCGCAGGATGTGCAATTGTTCGACGGCACCATTGCCGAGAATATCGCGCGCTTCGAACCACAAGCACCCTCGGACAAGATACTGGCGGCTGCGCGCGCGGCCGGCGTCCATGATCTCGTCATCCACCTGCCGGAAGGTTATGAGACGCGGATCGGCGAGGCCGGGTCGGCACTTTCGGCTGGCCAGAGACAGCGGGTTGCGCTTGCACGGGCTCTCTACGGTGATCCGTTTCTTGTTATTCTCGACGAGCCTAACTCCAACCTCGATGCGGAAGGCGAGGCCGCGTTGACGGAAGCAATTCAAAGGGTCCGCGCTCGAGGCGGCGTTGCCATCGTGGTCGCACACCGGCCGAGCGCGCTGGCAAGCCTGGATCAGGTTCTTGTGATGGCGAACGGCCGCATCCAGGCCTTTGGCCCGAAGAATGAGATCTTGAACAAGATAACTCGCCCACCAGGCGTTCCCTTGAAGGTCGTTTCCGGGCTTGAAGAGACGGCATCCTGATGGCGCAACCCACGATATTCGCGGCGGATCGCACTATTCGACGCTATCTGCTTGGCGGTGTCGCAACCTGCATCCTGCTGGTCGGCGGGGCGGGGAGTTTGGCTGCCGTCACCACGCTCTCCGGAGCCGTTATCGCTTCGGGAAAATTGGTCGTCGATTCCAGCGTCAAGAAAGTCCAGCATCCAACTGGTGGCGTGGTCGGTCAAATCTTCGTCCGGGAAGGCGATGCCGTGCAATCGGGCAAGGTTTTGATCCGCCTCGATGAGACGATCACTCGGGCCAATTTGGCAATCGTTACCAAGAGCTTGGACGAATTCGAAGCGCGACTGGCTCGCCTTGAGGCCGAACGCGACGGCAAAGGAATCATCACCTTTCCAGCTTCGCTTGTGTCACGGCAGGATGCCCCTGAGGTTGGTCGGGCGATGGCCGGCGAGCAATCTCTATTCGAATTTCGCCGACAGGCACGCGCCGGTCAGAAGGCTCAGTTGGAAGAGCGCATTGCGCAGCTTGCCGAAGAAGTTTCCGGCCTGACCGAGCAAAGAGATGCCAAGAGCCAGGAAATCAAGTTGATCGGGTTTGAGCTCGAAGGCATGCGCGGACTTTGGCAACGCAAGCTGGTTTCAATTGATCGCATAACTGCGCTTGAACGCGATGCCGTGCGGCTTAAAGGTGAGCACGGGCAACTGACTGCGGCCATAGCGCAATCGAAGGGTCGTACGTCGGAGATCCGTTTGCAGATCATTCAGATCGACCAGGATTTGCGCAGCGAGGTGGCGACCGAACTGCGTGACGTCCAGGCAAGGATCTCTGAATTCGTCGAGCGCAAGGTCTCGGCTGAAGATCAGCTCAAGCGTATCGATGTTCGCAGTCCGCAGACCGGCGTCGTTCATCAGCTCGGCGTGCACACGGTCGGTGGTGTGATTTCTCCCGGAGAACTCATCATGCTGATAGTCCCGGTGAGCGACGACCTGACTGTCGAGGCGCACGTGGCACCCCAAGATATCGATCAATTGACGCCAGGGCAAAGCGCGACCTTGCGGCTGTCGGCATTCAATCAGCAAACAACACCGGAGCTGAACGGTGCCGTGGGCAAGATTTCCGCCGACCTGAATTTCGATGAGAAAACAGGCGCCGGCTTTTACACCGTGCATGTTGTTTTGCCGCGCACCGAGCTTACCAGGCTCAACGGCCTGACTTTGGCGCCTGGAATGCCCGTCGAGGTGTTCTTTTCCACCGGCAGCCGCACCATGCTGTCCTATCTCGTGAAACCTTTGGCGGACCAAGTCCAACGGGCATTCAGGGAAGAGTAGGCTGCGTCTCTGGGCGAGCCGACGAGCTAAATTCCGGAACAAGGGCGCGATTTTGCCGTTTGGCCTGAAACTGGAAGCGATCCCACATGTCCGAGTTGACGAATGAAGAGATCGAGGGGCGGCTGAATGCCCAGCGGGAGACTTTGTCGCTAGTCGTCGCGCTGCTTGCCGGCCCCGACGCCACTTCCGAGCGAATATGGGCAGAACTGGAGGCCCGTTTTCAATTCCAGAATAATCAGGAAGACCCCGGCGCCTTGCCAAGCAGTGCATTCGCCATTGAGAGCGCGATGATGCGGGAGTTCAAGCTGATCGCCGAAGAAGCGCGGGCACGCAAGGCGGAATGGAACGACACGGACGAGCCACCCATAAGAGGGGCTAGCTGAAATCGCGAGCCCAGCGAGTGCGATGCTGCACCATGGCCAAAGCGCATCGGGCCATCGGGTCTTGTTTAAAACACGAAACGGGCCTGACCTATGGCAAATGACGGCACGACCCTTCCGACGGTTCTTATCACCGGTAGCAGCGGCTTCCTCGGGCAGGCGATTGCGCGAGGCTTGATTGACCGCTACCGCATCATCGGCCTCGACGTAGCAATGCCGAAACATCCCCCCGCCAACATGGAAACGATCGAGATCGATCTCACCTCCGATGAGGGCGTGAGCAGGGCTGTGGAGGCGGCACGAGAGCGCAGCGGCGGTCGCATCGCGTCAGTCATTCATCTTGCTGCCTATTACGACACGACCGGCAAGGACAATCCGAAATATGATGCCGTCACCGTGCAGGGCACGCGCCGGCTCCTGAATGCGCTGACGGCGATCAAGACCGAGCAGTTCGTGTTTTCCAGCACGCTTCTCGTTCATGCGCCAAGTCCGGGGAAGGGCACGAAAATAAATGAAGACTCGCCGCTTGACCCGGCCTGGGCCTACCCCCAATCGAAAGCCGAAACCGAGGCGCTGATCTCGAGGGAGCGCGGCGAAATCAAGACGGTGATCCTGCGGCTCGCCGGCGTCTATGACGAAGACTGCCGGGCGGCCTTCATTGCCCAGCAGATCGCTCGCATATTCGAGCGCTTGCCGACCGCGTATTTGTTCGCCGGCGATATCACCGCCGGCCAGCCCTATCTGCATAAGGACGATCTCGTCGATGCGGTGGTGCGCACCGTCGACCGGCGCGCCGAACTTCCAGTCGAGACCGTGCTTCTGATCGGCGAAGAAGACACACCCTCATACGAGGAGATGCAGAAGCGCATCGGCCGGCTCATCCATGGCGAGGACTGGCGAACCTTGGCGCTGCCGAAGGAGCTGACGAAGCTGGGCGCCTGGTTGCAGACGGAGGTGCTCGATCAGGACACCGACATCAAGCCGTGGATGATCGAGAACTCGGACGATCACTACGAGATCGATATCTCGCGGGCCGAGGCTCTGCTGGGTTGGGCACCACGACACAGCCTGCTGGACACACTGCCGGAGATGATCCGGCGGCTGAAACAGGACCCAACGGATTGGTACGCGGCCAACAAGCTCAATCCGCCCGTTGTCGCGGCTTCGGATCCCGAGATCGAGCAGGCCGAAAGGCGCCTCAAGGGACCGCTCGAACGAAGCAAGGAAGACGTCGAAGTGGCCACAAAACGGCATCGGTTCAGAACGCTCTGGGCGCCGATGACCAACGCTGCGCTCGGACTGTGGCTGGTCACGTCGCCGATGACGGTTGGCCTGTTCGATCCCGTCGCAGCCGCAATACCTCCCGCTCTGGGACATGCTATTGCGGAGCCCGAATTCCGCAACGCCGGTCTCGGTGTTAGCGAAATCGTTTCCGGCCTGCTCGTGACGGTCTTTGCGTTGCTGGGCATGCTCCAACGCTGGCGCTGGGTGCAGTGGATCACGGCGTCGCTCGGTCTTTGGGTGATGCTTGCGCCGTTGCTGTTCTGGACGACCAGCCCTGCCGCCTATGCTATCGACACGCTTGTCGGCATGCTGATCGTCGCCTTTGCGGTGATGATCCCGCCGACCCCAGGCATCAGCCGCCGCGCGCTGGCGGCCGACGACGACCGCCCGCTGGGCTGGACCTATTCGCCATCCACCTTCACGCAGCGGATTCCCATCGTGGCGCTGGCCTTCGTCGGCCTATTCGTTTCGCGTTATCTCGCCGCCTACCAGATGGGCCACATAGATGGGCTATGGGATCCGTTCTTCGGCCCCGGCGGCGCACCGGTGCGCAACGGCAGCGAAGCGGTGGTGACGTCATGGGTCTCGCAAGGTTTTCCAATAGCCGATGCCGGGCTCGGCGCCTTCGCCTATAGCCTCGATATTCTCGCTGGCGCGATCGGCGACCGCCGGCGCTGGCGCACCATGCCGTGGATGGTGCTCCTCTTCGGCTTGCTGATCGTTCCGCTCGGCGTGGTCAGCGTCTCCTTCATCATCATCCAGCCACCGCTGATTGGTGCGCTGTGCACGCTCTGCATCCTCCAGGCCGCCGTCACGGTGGTGCTGATCCCCTACTCGATCGATGAGGTGCTGGCTACCATCCAGTATCTCTGGGGCGCCACGAGGGCGGGCGAGCCGTTCTGGCGTACCTTCTGGATGGGCGGACCAGCGCTGTCGGAGAACCAGACGCCTGACACCGACCTAGACCGTCCAGCTTCCGCGTTGCTGAAGGAATTTGTCACCGGCGGCGTGAACTTCCCGTGGACGCTGGTCGCGAGCACACTGCTCGGCGCCTTGCTGATGACGACGCCGTTGATCTTTGGCACGCAACCGCCGCTCTATTTCAGCGATCACGTCGTCGGCTGTCTCATTGTCATGGTCGCAGTCACGGCCATGGCCGAAATTGTCCGGCCGCTGCGCTTCCTCAATGTAGTGCTTGGTGCATGGATCGCGGTGTCACCCTTCGTGTTTGCCGGCGGTGGAACCATCGCGATCGCGGCGGACGTTGTGATCGGTCTGGCGCTGATCGTGCTCAGCTTGCCGCGCGGCACGCGCAGCGACCAACATTATGGCGGTTGGGATCGAGCGATTGTGTGAGCAATTCGACTTCAGCACCTGGCGATCTGAGCCGATATCGTCACGGGTGCAGTGACCAGGTCCGTCACGACGAGGCTTTGACCCCGAGCTTGCGAGCCTTATCTTCGAAGTCATCTTTGATGTCCTCGATTGTCGGCAGATGCAGGCGCCGCAGCTGAGAGTGCACCTTCTTGGCGGCGTCGGAGCTCAGGTCGCGTTTGAAATTGACGACGACCTGCTGAGCGGAGTCGTAATTGCGATAGCGCTCGATCTCGGCCTTGGTCGCCTGCTGCACGTGCTCCAAGGTTTTGCGATCGGCATCGGATTTTCCACCCGGTTTCGCTCGCATGACCGGATTGAAGGCCTTGCTGATGACGAATTCGGCCAGTTCCTGCTGGGCGTTAGCCATGATCATTTCTCCCTCGAAATTGGCTGTTTGGCCTTAACCCACGCGGAAATTGAAAGTTCCCTCAGGGACGGTTTTGTCGCGGCCGGGCGCTACATTAATCGCAGGCTTGGAAGCGCTTGGTTCAGCCGATATCTGGTGGCTGTTAGTCCGCAGCAGGTTGGATGGAACCAAGCTGCAAATCTGCCGTTGGCCTCATCAACGAAACACGTGCAGAAGGCGAGACGCACTACGCAAGGTTTCGCGCAACCAAAATCGGGGAGCCGGAGTATGACCAACATGCCAGACGAAACAATTGGCGGAGATCGGATAGGCTCAAGCACAGACAATACCGAGCACGCCGATGAGCGCAGTCCCGATGGTCATCAGGGCAGAAAGGACAAGCGACAAGATCAAGCCGCCGAGCGGGACAAAAACCCTCCGCAAGAGGATCCGGCAGAAGGTTCGCGCGACACGGTGGAGCACGAACTGGACAGACAGAAACAATCGGAGGCACCTCGCGGCGAGGTGAAGCGCGCGCGTGACGATCTGCAGCAGCAGGTCGAGGAAGAGATCGAGCTGCCTCAACGAGGCTCTGCCTGACGGCGCCCATCTAGATTTGTTCGCCGAGCAGGATTCTCGCATCCTTGGCCGCGACGATGAACGCCTGGCGCGCGACCCTCGGCGGCTTTTCGCCGCGAATAACGGCAAGGCAGGCTTCGATTGCAGCGAGTCGCGTCTTGGAGGCCGGCGCCGGCCAGTCCCTCAGCAGCACTTCAGCCGCGTCGGAGACCGACAAAACAACCCTGTCGCGATCGATCCGGCCAGGTTGAACAACAATCGGCTTTCTGAAACGTCTCGTACGCACGACACTCTCCAAAGTGGCAATATGTTAGCCGCGTCTGATCTTCTTGGCCACCTCAAATGTTGATTGCTGTCGGACTTGCTGCTGCCCTGTCCATGCGAGGCTTTGCGACCTCACCACGCCGCGCAGTTTGGCGTAATACAAGGTCACCCCGCGAAGGTGATCTCCCAGCCATATTGTCGGCTGGATTTGGCTATCAGTTGCCAGCTTAGGAGCAGACCCGACGCTGTGCTTCAAGGGGGCCAGGCAGTGTTATGAAATCATTGACTGCAATTGGGGGCTGCTTGGCTCTGTTCGTGTCGGCATGTACCTCATCCGATGAACAACAACTGGGTATCTCGAGCCCGCCGGTGAAATTGGCGGAGCCGCGGGTCGTGATCGAGGCCGACCCTGCGCCTCCGTTCACATATTGGGCACCGGAAGGCTCCACGATACGCAACCATCCGCGAAATCCCGCGATTTGGGTCGCGCAAGTCGCCGGCCAGCCGCAGCGATACTATTACGGAGATCAGTGTCAGGCGTCCCGTTACCAGCATCTTCTGGGTCGACCGCTCACTGAAATGCCGGATCCGCCGAAGGAAGCTGTCTGGAGCACCCACTGCTCGACATGCGCCCGCACCTCCGATCTCGGCTGGGCCCGGATGAACATCAGCTACGATGAGGACACTCGGATAATTGTCGAGATTGCCTGCGGGTGACCGACGATCTTTAGCTTGCCCATCGTCGCGTCGCGTTGGGGAAGACAGGCTTAAGCCATGAGCTGCTGGATGATCTATTTCACGGCCGACACACATTTCAGCGATCCCCGCATATTGCGTATCGATCGTCGCCCGTTCGGCTCGCTGGCAGAACACGATCGAACGCTGATCTCGCTCTGGAACGAAACCGTCAGCCCGGACGACGAGATCTGGCATCTCGGCGATTTCGCGAAGGGATCGGCCGAATTCGTTTCATCGCTCCTGTCGTCTCTTCATGGCCGGAAGCACTTGATCATAGGCAACAACGATGGCGCAGCGACTATCGGCGCCGCAGGTTGGGCCAGCACACAACATTATAAGGAGCTGACGATAGACGGCAGGTTGCTGATCCTTTGCCACTATCCTTTTCGCACCTGGAATCAGATCGGCAAGAAATCGATCGATCTGCATGGCCATTCCCACGGCAAATTGACCCCGGTTACACGCCAGTACGACGCCGGCGTCGACAGCTGGGATTTTCGACCGGTCACCCTTTCCGTCATCCTTGCCCGCAGGCGTCGGCGAACGGCCCGCCGCGATATTCAACGCAAGTGATCAAAAACGCGGATCATCCGGCTGTTGCTTACATGTTGGTATTCATTGTCCCCGAGTGAGGAATGCTTCCGGCGGCTAGATTTGCTGCGAACTCCGCATGCAGTTCATCTTCGTGTCCGAGATAACGAGGAGAAAAGTGCATCGGCACAGCATGTTCAACACCCGCAAGCCGGGCGATAGTGCCGGCTTCGGCCGCCGTGAGGTGCCGCTTCGCGGCGGCCAGCCGCCGATCTTCCTGCAGGAAGCCCGCTTCGATAAACAGTTGGTTCGCGCCGTGCGCAAGCGCAACGACAGGCGCGAGATTTGCCTCGTTGAATGCGAGATCGGTCGCATAGACAATCCTCTGTCCGGGACCGGTTCTCAGGGCTCCGGCACCGAGGAGTTCGCCGACCGAGATATGCCGATCCGCGGTCGGGGCGAGTATCGTTTCGGGATCAGCTCCGCGCCGGACCGCACGCTTGGCTTCGTTCAACCAAGCTCCGACAGGCAAACCCAACGCTTCCAGTTGTGGTTTTTGCACATTGACCTGGATCTTTTCCTGAAACGCGAATGCAAGGCACGGAACGCCGTGGTCGAGCATTGCTGCTTCGACACGGAAATCGGGATCATCGAGCAGGATATTTCCCTCAGCTGGGGTTGAGGCCGTATCCTGCCGTGCGAAGCCCGATCGCGCCCGAAAGAGGCGGGAATGACGAAATCCGGCCGGCGTCCAGTCGCAGGCCGCTATCATGAAGTCGTGGGACTGTTCGTCGAGGAGATTCCACGTGTATGCGTTGAGCTTGGCTTGCACGGCCTCGGTCAACCCAGGCGGGCCGAAGAAATGCACTGTTCTATTCCTGTATAGAAATAACCGCAGGAGCCGATCGAAGCCGGCGAAGTGATCCATGTGCATGTGTGATACGAATACGTGGCTGACGCGCAGGATTTCGCGCGGCGAAAGTGGCGACAGATCACCAATGTCGAAGAGCATCGCCCGGTTGCCGAATCGGAAGTCCAGAAGAAGCCCCGCATCCGAGAAGGGATCGTTGACCAGGCGCGGCTGAACCAGCAACGTCACGGAATTCACCCGATACCGTTTTCGAATTTCGCCACTAGGCGCTCACCTTCAGACACGACCTGAACCTGAGGTCTATCCTCTCTAATCGTGCGCTCTGGGTAGCGGTTCCCATGGATATCGTTCGAAATGATGCAGAAGGCGGCGAGCCGGCCAAATCAGACTGAACGTTTTTGCCACCTTCTGCGTTGTCTCGGTTCGGAGCGAGGAGCAGACCGCAACGCGGGCAACCCGCGGTCACAACGAGGTAGCACCAAGAACGAGCGACATGACCGAGCACAAAGGCACTCAGCCGAGCGAGGCAAAGGGGACGGTGATCGCATTCTCAGCGCCGGGCTGCGAGCCCCTCTACGCTCACGAACGGGAAGCCGTGGCTGCCGTTGCCCGCACGATTGCGACCCTCAAGGGATTTGCCTTCCGGCGGGGCCTAGGCAACAGCATCGGCAATGGCGGCGGCTTGTATTTCGTGCCCGACGACAGCTTGCTTGTCACCGATGCGGCACGGCTGGGTATCGGCGGACCGCAAGACCTCTTCGGCGGCGTGGTGCCTTGGCGTTTCGCAATGACCAAGGCCATAACCCATGAACTGGTGGACGGCTTGGCCGAACGACCGAAAGCATGGTCAACCGGCTTCGGCAGAACTGTCAGCGCAGCAGTATTGCCTGGCTACACGGTGTTTTCGCGGCACGATGCGCTGCGGGCGGCCGAACGTCTGCTGAGGCTCGGGGTTGCCCGGCTTAAGCCGCCGCTTTCCTCGCGAGGCCAAGACCAACACATTGTTCTGACGGTTGCTGACGTCGAGAGGCTGCTTGAGCGGTACCGCTCCTCCGACTTGGACGAGTGCGGTCTGGTGCTCGAAGCGGACCTCCGCGACATCGTCACGCTGAGCGTCGGCAGAACGGAAATCGATGAGATCATTGTCGCCTATTACGGCACTCAAAGGACGACCACCGATAATGCGGGACAATCCGTTTATGGCGGATCCGATCTCATTGTAGTGCGCGGCGGATGGGAAGCGCTCGAAGACCTTCAGCTTCCTCGCGCACTGGCTTTGGCAACGGTGCAGGCGAGGGCCTATGACACGGCGATGGCTGACTATCCTGGATTTTTCGCCTCGCGGCGCAACTACGATATCGGCCAGGGCGTCGATTCGTCGGGCATCTGGCGATCCGGTGTGCTCGAAGCCAGCTGGCGCATTGGCGGCGGCAGTACTGCCGAGCTTGCAGCAATAAAGATCATGAAGCAGGACCCGGACATCCAACTCGTCCGTGCGTCCGCAGTTAAGGAGTTCGGCAACAACAGCCGGCCACCGGTGAACGCGGACGTTCACTTTCACGGAGAAGATCCCGATGAGGGCCCCATCACGCGCTATACTGTCATCACGCAAGCGATCCGGGAGCCGGCCAATTGCGCCGGCTCATGAGTGTCAAATTAGATCGCAAAACGCTTAAATCAGGGAACATCCATGGGCGGCTTGAGTTGTTCGGGATAACCCGTGAAGCCAATTCGAAAGGAGGAAAAAGTGATCGAGGTTATTTCTGCTCCTGAGAACGTCGCCGCATTTCGCGTTGCCGGTACCGTGACCGCGCAGGACTACGACAAAGTCATCCCGGCCATCGAGGAGAAGCTGAGCGAACATGAGGAGATCGGCGTCCTGGCGGACCTTACGGATTTGGAGGACATGACGGGCGACGCTTTGCGCCGCGATCTGCAGTACGGCTTGAGCAAACTTGGCGAATTCCACCGCTTCCAGCGTGCCGCAGTGGTGTCCGAAAAACAGTGGATCAAGGCAGCTACGGAGATGACGGGCGCGCTTTTCCCGCAGATCGAGGCGAGGGTGTTCCCGAAGGACGAAAAGGCCCAGGCTCTGGAGTGGGTAGCAGGTGTCCAATAGCAGCATCTAGCTGATCTTCAGACCGCCTTAGGGAGTCGCCATGCCAACCACCTACAACAAGCGGCAGGATTCGGAAGGCCTGTGGGAAGTCTATGACGGCGAGAGCGAGGAAGCCGTCATAGTTGACGGCATGCCGCTTTCCGGGCTGGATGAAGTTGAAGCCAACGAAGCCATTAGAAGGCTCAAGCGGGGCGAACTGACGTCCGACAATATTCCCCCGACGGCTCAGTCCGGGTGGCCTCCGGCTAAAGACGGCATATAATGGGTTCAGGTGTCTTGATCCCTCCGTCGTCTTCGAACAGAGAGCGGACCGATTCAGTGTTGCAAAATCGCGAACCGCGTAAGCCGTTGTCCAGAACCGCACTGGCAGCAATCGCACTTATCTGCGCGCTAATTCTTGCTGCGTTTTTCATAGGCTTTGAATATTCGGCTCCTAATGCAGGCGCGCTCGTTATTCCCGGAGGATCGCAACAATCGCCGTAATGCCCCCATCGCTGTACGTTGCTTGCCGAGTTCGTCGGGCCAGCACGAGCGAGGTTGCAGGGACCACATTTCCAGTGCATTCTCGCCATCGTCCATGACCAAGCAGTATCTCAACCATCAGTTGGAGTGCCCTTATTGCCTGACAATAAGGCTGAGGATTCCGGCCGACGCCGGTCCTGACGACCGGATCTTTTGCGACGACTGTGGCGAGTTCCTGGGAACCTGGGACGATCTGCTTACCGATTTTGAGAGGCAGGGCGGGCAGGATGGGGTATTCCGTCTCGACAAGGGCCGCATCAGGCGGATCGATTGAGCCGCAAGCGAGGCAACCATCGCCTCGGCGGCCTCTGCTCACCAGCGTAACGCTTGCAGCGCCTGACCATGCGACGCGAGTCGCCGGAAAATTTCTGGCGATGCTGAATTGATGTGGAACTTGTTGCTGGCCGGTGGGGTTATCGGACGCCTTCACGTTTAGGAAGGCTAGCTCCAACCCCAGCGGGAGAAGACCATGGCCACTGCGAAGAAATCCACGAAAGCGACAACCAAGGGTCTTGAGGACCTGTTCCTCGACGGGCTCAAAGATCTTTACTATGCCGAAAAGAAGATACTAAGGGCCCTGCCGAAAATGGCGAAAGGTGCTGAGTCGGAAAAGGTGACTGCCGCCTTCGAAAAACATCGCATGGAAACGGAAGGTCACGTCGACCGCCTCGAGGAAGTGTTCGAGAAATTCGGCAAGGCAGCACGCGGCAAGACCTGCCCGGCGATCGACGGCATCATTGAAGAGGGCTCCGAGATCCTCGAAGACTATGAAGGTGCTCCTGCGCTCGACGCCGGACTGGTCGCAGCGGCGCAAGCCGTCGAGCATTACGAGATCGCCCGGTACGGCACTCTGATCGCCTGGGCAGAACAGATGGGAAAGGCCGACGTTGCCGCCCTTCTCAAAGCGACGCTCAAGGAAGAGGTCGCAACGGACGAAGCGCTGACGGGTCTAGGCGAGGGGGGTGTCAACCAACGCGCTCTTCAAGCGGCCGCATAATTGCTTGTGCCACCGGGTTGCGGAGCCCCGGCAGGGATCGCCAGGGCTCCGCTCCGAAGAGGCGGGTATCGGGCTTGCCATCCGGAATTCTTGAACCGGCCTGACTGACCGTCAGTTGCAGGAAAGGCACTGCGCAGTTGTCAGGCGGAGAGAGCAGGATCATGGATCCCGTGTTGTGGATAGCTTTCCTGGGGACTGTAATCTCGATGCAGGCCCCGCCCGGCCCCGACAGCATGCTTGTGACAGCACGCGGAATTGCTCACGGACGAAGTACGGCGTTTTTCACGGTGCTGGGCATGACCGTCGGAGCGGGGCTTGTTCAATTGCCTCTCCTCGCGTTAGGCGTGTCTTCATTGGTTGGGGCGTCGCCCCTCGCATTCAGTCTGCTCCTATGGTCCGGCGCCGCTTACCTGTGTTGGCTCGGAATAAGCCTATTGCTCTCGTCAGCCACGGAAGTTGCCATCGAAGAGCATAGAAATCTTGGTCCGCTAGCGGCTGCACGAGAAGGAATGATCGCCAACCTCATAAATCCCTGGCCAATGATGTTCATGGTTGCGTTCCTGCCGCAATTCGTTGACCCGGCTCGAGGATCGGTGACGCTGCAATTGCTGTTGCTGGGTGGGACACAGAAAATCACAGGTGTATTGGTGCTGGGCGCGTACGCGCTCGCGTCCGGTGCGGTTGGCGAGTGGATCCTGAAGCAGCCAAAGATACGGCTCTGGCAGCAGCGCATCGCCGGCTGTTTTATCATTGGCCTGGGCATTCGCATGGCCGTGAGTGGCGGAGCGACCCGTTAAACTAGCCGACCCCTCGGCTATCGTATCCCTCTTGCCTTCACAGTCGCTAACCAAAAGGCGGGCGATTGCCCGCCTTCCCATGGTTCAGTTCTTCGACTCGCCGCCGAGCTTTTTGACATTGCTGCAGAATTCAGGGTGGGTGTTGGCGGCGTTGGGGTTTGCCATCTCCTCATCGCAGACTTTTGTCATTGCCATGCGGTCCTCGTCCGTCAGCGCTTTCCACGCCGTCGTGAACGCGTCGTCCGACCGCAGAGTCTTCATGCTGGAGTCCGTGTAGAACGGCTCCATCTTTGCAGGGTCATCCAAGGCAGACGTGCCTGTGTCGGCGCCTGCCGCGAGAGAAACGCCGCTTACCAAAGAAAGCGCCATCGCGCCTAAACAGATCATCTTGTAGTTCATGGCAAGACCCTTTCCGTTGTTTAAAGGTCGCTAATGCAACCGCCTGCTGGCAAACGGCGTGTTTCAGAAAAGGTTCCTATCCCACCTGCTGGCAGGCCGCCCGATCGGCGCTTTCTACAATCAGCGAGGCGTCCTGTGCATCCGGCTCTGCCCGCCACCATTAATGCGGCATGCCTGCCAACGGAACAAAGCGCCTGCTTGACTGTTCGATTCCAAACACGAGAGCCGTCCGATGATCGCCTGCTGCAGCTTGTTGCCATAGAGGATGATTAATCCGATGGATGTCTCCATTGGCCTCCACGTCACGCCAGCGGCAGTGCGTGCCCAATGAGCGAACTGGCTCGCAAGGACCCCGGCCGAAAAAAGCCGCGACGGGAGGGTAGCGGCATCGGCCGGGCCCTTGGGCTCGGGCTGATCACCGGCGCGGCCGACGACGACTGCTCGGCCATCGGAACCTACGCCAGCGCCGGGGCCAGGTTCGGTCCCGACCTGCTCTGGACCGCGCCACTTACCCTGCCGATGATGTACACTGTCGTGTATCTCTCATCGAAGCTGGGCCAGGTCTCCGGACGCGGGCTCTTCCAGGTCATTTCCGACTTTTACCCGCGATGGCTCTTGTGGTCGGTGTTGGTGGGCGTGCTGATCGGCAACACCATCGAGGCTGCCGCGGATCTCGGGGCGATGTCTGCGGCTCTCAATCTGTTCGTCCCGCTGCCGGTTCCGTTGATCGTGGTTGGCGTCGCCGCCATTATTTTCGCTCTGCAGGTTTTCGGCTCCTACAAACTGATCCGAAACGCCTTCCGGTGGCTGGCGCTGACGCTGCTTGCCTATGTGGTTTCCGCCGTCCTCGCGAAACCGGACGCATTGTCTGTTCTGTACGGCACTCTGATCCCAAAAATCGAGTTCAGCCGTGAGTACCTGTCCATCCTCGTTGCCATCATCGGCACGACGCTCTCGGCATATCTCTATACCTGGCAGTCCAACCAGGAGGTCGAGGAAGAGATTGCAGAGGGCAGGACGACTCTCAAAGAGCGGAAGGGAGCGACGGAAGGCGAACTTCGCCGGTCTCGCCGCGACATCTTGATCGGTATGACGTTTTCCAATTTGATCATGTATTTCATCATTCTTTCGACGGGATCAACCCTCTATGAGGCAGGTCAGACCCAGATTGAGACAGCCGCCCAGGCAGCCGAAGCGCTGCGGCCGCTTGCCGGTGATGCGGCAGGAATTGTCTTCGCAGCCGGCGTGATCGGCGTCGGCTTTCTGGCCGTTCCAGTCATGACGACCGGCGCCGCCTTTGATCTTGCGCAGGCGATGGGTTGGAAGCACGGCATGAACGACAAACCTCGCCAGGCTCCCAAATTCTACATCGCGACCGGAGTGATCACACTGTTGGCGGTGGGGCTCAATTTCATCGGCTTCAACCCGATGAAAGCCCTGGTCTGGTCCGGTATTGTGCAGGGTTTTTCTACTCCGCCTCTGCTGCTGCTGATCCTCATCATGACCAACAACCGCAAGATCATGGGCGACAAGGTGAACAGCCCCAGCACAAACGTCCTTGGCGGCGTGACGACATTGGCGACCTTTGCTGCGTCAGTCGGGCTAGTGGCGACCTGGTTCATCTAGCGATACGCCGGCATCGCGCGATCTGTTGAAGAAGCGCTCGACCAAGTTTCGCAATCAGCAAACCCAACGGCTGAAGCAGATCGGCTGGGCGCAGCGGAACTCGCGCTGCTCTCGCCCGTTAGCTTTTTTCGGTCGACATCCTTCGCACAGGAGCCCGCCATGCTTATCGAGCACCAGAGCAAGCGGCCGAACATCGATCCAACCGCCTATGTGGCTCCGACAGCGGTGATCTGCGGAGACGTGGCGATCGGTCCACACACGCACGTCTTGTTCGGGGCGGTGATCGAGGCGCATGGCGCGCCGGTACGGATCGGCGCCCAGTGCGTCGTCCGCGAGAACCTCAACATCCGCAGCACGAGTCGGAACGCCGTCGAGATCGGCGATAATGTCCTGATCGGGCCGCTCTGTTCACTCAAGGGCTGTATCGTCGCGGACGAGTGCTTCCTGGCAACGGGCGTCAAAATCTATCAGGGCGCGGTCATTGGGCGACGCACAGAGGTTCGCATCGACGGCGTGGTCCACGTGCGCAGCGTCCTGCCGCCGAACTCGCTCGTCCCGATCAAATGGGTGGCGGTCGGCGATCCCGCTGAGATGTTCCCGCCCGACAAGCACGAGAAGATCGACGCCGTCCTCGCCAAGATGAACTTTGCCGAAGAGGTCTACGGGCTGCAGCGACAGTCCGGCATCGGCGTCGACATGGACATGAAGAAGGTCACCCAGCGCGAGGCGAGCGGGCTCGCCGATCATCGCGACGACCGGGAGCTATAGCCAGGAGCAAGGATCACGACGGAGCTTCCGCCGTTCCTTCACCTCGGCTCCGCCGCCCTGCCAGCAACGGCAACAGCCCGGCCAGCGCCGACCCAGACGATCGGAAGAAGGAGTCCGAGTATGCGCCGGGCTTGGATCGCAATAGGCCCCGGCGATAGCCTTCTGGTCGCATCCAACCCGGAAAAACGAGGCGGCTGCGGTCGCTTACCCCCAGCAGCCCTGGTTTTCTGAACGAGAGCGATGCATCCGGCCGGATGAATGGAACATCTGCCGACAATTGCCGTTGATATGCTCATCAGGCGAAAGGGGCGCACATGTCAAAACTTCAGGCGGCAACTCCAGAGGATTTGCAACGGCTCAAGCTCGAAGCGTCGGCTTACTTTGGCCCGAAAATGCTCAAAGAATCACTATTGCGACTTTGCCAGGTGTGCGGAAGCGATAGCCTTGAGCGGTTCGAGAAAAACATGGTCGATCAGATCGAGGCAATGCAAGATGATGATAGGGCCAACTTCGAAACACTGAAGGAATTTGCCATCGAACAGCTTTACGCCTGCGTTCGAGAGGTCAAGTCTTCACCTGACATGAAACAGCCGCTGGAGGAGACAGAAACCCGAAGGACACC
This sequence comes from Mesorhizobium mediterraneum, assembly GCF_002284565.1. Taxonomy (GTDB): domain Bacteria; phylum Pseudomonadota; class Alphaproteobacteria; order Rhizobiales; family Rhizobiaceae; genus Mesorhizobium; species Mesorhizobium mediterraneum. The sequence goes on from NZ_NPKI01000026.1 coordinate 182,330, forward strand.
TGGTCGGTCGCAAAAGCCGGAAACCTTGGAAGACCAGTTGCAGGCCGGCCTTGAGGATTCCTTCCCCGCGAGCGACCCGCCTGCCGTGGTGTCCACAGCGATTCCCGGCGGGTCGAAAAAGCTGGTCGGGACCGACGAAGTCCTGAAAAAGCAGCGAGAGGAGGCGGCTAAGAATAGCGACCGGTCATAGACGGCCCGGTCAGAGCGAAGGGATGCTTCCGCCCGCTTGATTCTACGGCTCCAGTCAACCATGCGAACAGACGGCCAGCATGCACCGGCGTCAGAGCTTGACGGCCGCCTCCCGCGCCCACAGCCGCAACTTCCGGCAGGCTTGGACGAACTTCTCAGCCGTCTTGTTTGATTCCAGCCTTATCAGCCCTTCATCCGCATCCGCATCGACGCCTGCCTTGGCCAGCAGCGCCTCGGCTCCCGACGTGAAACCGATGAATTTGCAATGAGCGAACGCATCGGAAACGAAGTCCTTTGCGGCGGCTTCCTTGGCCAGCAGTTCGGCGCCCGGCTCCGAGAGCATAAGCACGACCGCGTCGAACAGGACCGACGGACCGCCGTCGATCATGTGTCTCGCTTCGATCTGCGTGCCATCGGCCGCATCTACGCCGCCGACCTTTGCGGCGACGACCTCCATCACCGCGCCTTCCTTTTCGACCGCGGTTCGGAGTTGCTCGAACAGCGCAGCATCCACGCCGTCGCTGACCAGCACCCCGACCTTACGGCCTCCGAAGCTCTCCGGCCCGTTATTGATGATGCTGAGCGCCGGCGAGGGCTCCAGGTCGTCTCGCGGCGGCACCGCAGCGTCCGCCGGACTTGGCATCTTTCGAATGCCAAGCTTGTCGGCAACGGTGGCCGCCAGCGCCTCGTCGATGTTCAGCAGATGGGAAACCATTCGCTCGCGGATTGCCGGTGTCTGGACCTTGCTCAATTCGAATGTCAAAGCCATGACGATGTGGCGTTGTTCCGGAGGCGTCTGGCTGTTGAAGAACAGCCGCGCCTGGCTGTAGTGGTCGGCGAAGCTTTCCGCCCGCAGCCGCACTTTCTGGCCCTGCTCGGCATCGGCAAAGGAACGGTAGCCGCGCTGGGGATCCTCGCGCGGACCCATGCCCCACGAATTTGGCTCATAATTTGCACGGCCTACCGGATTGCGCATAGCCATGTGTCCGTCCTGCTGAAAATGAGCAAACGGGCACTTCGGTGCGTTGATTGGAAGGTGGGTAAAATTCGGGCTGCCGAGCCGCTTCAGCTGGGTGTCGAGATAGGAAAAGTTGCGTCCCTGCAGCAGCGGGTCATTGGAAAAATCAATGCCGGGCGGCACGTTTTGCGTCATGAACGCCACTTGTTCGGTCTCGGCGAAGAAATTGTCGGGCATACGATCCAGGACCAATCGTCCCACCGGGATCGGCTTGAGGATTTCTTCGGGAATGATCTTCGTGGCGTCGAGGACATCGAAATCGAAGCTGTCCGCAAAGTCCTGATCGAAGAGCTGCACGGTAAGTTCCCATTCCGGGAAGTTGCCGGACTGGATCGCCTCCCACAGGTCGCGGCGATGAAAATCCGGATCGGCACCATTGATCTTGACTGCCTCGTTCCATACCACCGACTGCATGCCGAGCTTTGGTTTCCAGATGAATTTGACGAAGGTGGATTCGTCGTCGGCGCTGACGAAGCGGAAGGTGTGGACGCCGAAGCCCTGCATGAAGCGGAAGGAGCGCGGGATCGCACGATCCGACATGATCCACATGATCATGTGCATCGATTCCGGCATCAGGCTGATGAAATCCCAGAAATTGTCATGCGCGGTCTGGGCCTGCGGGAAGTCGCGGTCCGGTTCCTGCTTGGCGGCATGGATCAGATCGGGAAACTTGATCGCGTCCTGGATGAAGAAAACCGGGATGTTGTTGCCGACCAGATCCCAATTGCCTTCCTTGGTGTAAAGCTTGACGGCGAAACCGCGCACGTCGCGGGCCAGGTCGAACGAGCCCTTGTTGCCGGCGACTGTCGAGAAGCGCACGAAAACCGGCGTCTTTTCGCCAGCACGCTGGAAAATGTCGGCGCGCGTGTATTTGGCTAGCGATTCATAGGTTTCGAAATAGCCGTGTGCGCCGTAGCCGCGAGCATGAACGACCCGTTCGGGAATCCGCTCGTGATCGAAATGGAAAATCTTGTCACGAAAGTGGGAATCCTCGATCAGCGACGGGCCACGCTCGCCGATCTTCAGAGTGTTCTGATCGTCAGAGACAGGCGTACCGAGCGCAGTGGTGAGGACAGGCGTCTCGCCTTCCGCCAGTTGGTGAAGCTCACCGCCGTTTCCCCGCTCGACATTCTGGTTGCGACCGCTTGCGGGCCGTCTTTCTGAACGCTGCCGGGACTGCGCCATGATATTGCTCCTCGATGAATGAAGGCCGGAACCACCGGCTCAGGGCGTCGAACTTCCGGCACGCCGCTTTGTTCCAGCAAAAGGACTGGCGCCTTTGCTTGCGGAACAATGGCGAATTGACGTCGCTGTCTGTCAATGGAGCGAACCCCTGGCCGTGTTCCGGGCGGGCGGCACTCACCCGCAACAGGAGTTCAGCCGCGCAGTTTCGCGATGTGCGTCCGCGCAATCCGAGATTTTCTAGCGACTTATTTCGATGTCCGGAACGATCCAAACCTTCATGCATTTAGCTAGGTCTGCGTTCATCAACTCGTTCTTGCTGGGAGCTGGACCATTGTCCTCCAGGGGCTATGCCTTGGCCAACCAGGAAACGGATGAAGTTTCCATCGTTGACCTGATACCTGCCTTGCGAGCCTTCGCCCGCACCTTCTGCCGTGTTCCTGACGATGCCGATGACCTGGTCCAGGAGACGTTGACCAAAGGGCTCGCCAACATCGACAAGTTCGAGCCTGGGACACGCATGAAGTCATGGCTCTTCACCATCATGCGCAACACCCACTACACGCGCGTCAAGGCCGCCGACAGGGAAAAACCCGGCCTGCTCGACTGTGCCTCTCTGATCCCGATTTCGGAAGCTACACAGGAGTGGTCCGTTCAGAGCAAGGAAGTCTATGGCGCGGTCCAGAAACTGCCGGAACATCAGCGCGAGGTCCTGATGCTGATCGGGGTTCTTGGCGTCAGCTATGAAGAAACTGCCGAAATATGCGGTTGCGCGGTGGGGACGGTAAAGAGCCGCCTTAACCGAGCGCGCGCCAGCGCGCTGGAATATCTCGGCGAAAGTTCGTTGCAGACATTGGTAGAAAGACGCAATCACCTGTCCGAGGTACAAGGAAACTTGGCAGTCGACAGGCGTCGATAGCTAGTCCTCTTTCTTTGCTTTGCATCGACGCTTCTCGACAAGCGCGTTCTGCAATTGAACCGCAAGGTTGGTCAACCGCTCGGGGACCTTCTCCTGCTCGATGGCAATCAGCAGAGATGCGATCTTCCGGTCTATTGCCAGCCGGAGTCGCGGGCTGATCGTATCGTCGCTCGAGCGAGACATCATGTTCTCTTAACGAATTGATCCCTTCACCAGTGTGGTGTCAGCAATCAGAGTTTGCAAGGATTCACGCGCCGTTCTCACAGTCAGCGCTGACCCTTGCACAGCATTGTTTCGAAGCCGCTGGTATCGTCGGGAAAGCCTGTGCGTTCCCTTCGATCCTCCCCGGCAATAAGCCCAGGCGCGCTCGACAAATTCGACTCTCGCGACCTCAGCTGGTCGCTGGTCATAATCGCGTCTGCGATTGCAACATTCGGCCTTACGCGAGCCGATCCGCGGCATGATACTGATCGGAGTTGATCCGATTGCCATCGAGCCTGCGTTGCTCGGTGTGCTGCTTCTAGGCTCTGGTGGATGCAACCGCTTTCCTCGGCCTAGTCTTGAGCAAACCGGTCATCGCGCCGTCGCCGGAGCCTTTGTTCTGACGGCCGAGGTGATGTCCCTTGCCGCCGTATGCCACCTAGTCCTCCTTAGGATTGTGGGCACTTACAGGCGCCTTTTCTATGTGACGCCCGAACAGTTATTGAGCCGTAATGTTCCCTCGGATGCAGCAAGAAGAAAGGCATTGCCATCCCACAGCCGGAACGGCTTCTCGCTGTCAACGACGACCTGCATGCCGTGGGCTCCGGCGAGGCGGTGAACATCGGCACGATCCAGCGCCGGCGATCCGCGATAGGAGTAATTCAGAAGTGCTGCCATGCCCGACGTCTTCAGAACACGCGCGATTTCCTTGAAATACCGCTCCGCCAAGCCTGCTAGCGCCAGGTAGGGGAAGCTGTCGACAGCCAGCACGCAATCGAAGCTTGCATTGCCGAAGTCCGCAAGATCGAGACCGGAGGTCGGCCGCACTTCCACATTGCGCAGGCTGGCACATCGCTGACGAGCGATCGAAATCATCTTTGAGGATATGTCGATGCCGACGATCCGGTGCGCCGCGCTGGAAAGCGCGCTTTCGAAACGCCCGATGCCACAACCAATGTCCAATATGTCCCGGTCGGCGCCAGTGAAGCCTTGTGTTTCCAGCCATGCGACGATCTCGTCGGTAGTGGCGGTGAGCTTCTCCTCGTCACCCAACGAAGACAGCTGAACGCTCGCCGCCAGGGAAATCGCCGCCGCGGCATCGAAGCCGGCGGCCAGCCGCCTGACGACAGCGGCATCCGTTTCCCATTCACCGCGTTCGTGGCGAACGGCCGCGCCTGTTTCGCGCAGCATGGCAAAGATGTCAGGCCTGCGACGAAGCAGCTCGGCGATCCGCTCCAGTCTGTCCCCGTTCCGCAGGTCGGCTGAACACATATCCAGCGCCACATCAGCGAGTTCCGCAGCATCGAGCCCGGTTTCAAAGCGAAGCGCCAGTCTGGCAACGACGGCTTCGACGCAGGCGCCGTCGGCCATGCACTCTTCGAACACCATTCTTGCCGTCGACGCCTGTAACGACGGTTTTCGTCCAGTCGTGCTCATTGAGCCATGCTCCGCGTCCAGACCTTTCGCATCGTCCATTGGTCGACGGCACCCCAGCCATATTTGTAGGTCTCCTGGCCGCGCAGGAAATCGAACTCCCGCGCCCCTTCGCGGGCCGCCTCGGAAATCGCGTGACCGATCAGGATTGCGCCGGGACTTTCCTCGGCATAGGCCGGATCAAAACCGCCAAGGTAGGCGTAGGCGCGGTGGCGATGGTGAAATCCATAGTAGGCGCCGACGACCGCGTCATCGATAGCAACAAGCCAGCATCGCACAAGACCCTGTGCGGCAAGCAGGGCAAGCGCCTGCCGATGGAATTCTTCCGCAGCCGGATCGGCCAGCACGCCGTCACCATGCCCGGCCCAACGTGCGCCATGAAGGCGGATCAGGTGCTCGAAGAATGCTTTGGGACTATCTTGCACCGGCATGACGGAGACGCAGCCGCGCCTGCCTGCGGCTCTATGCGCGCGGCGCAGCTGGCGCCTTCGCCGCGCCGGAACGCAGACCGCAAGCGCATCGGCTCCAATGATCGAGAGCACGGGACAAGCGGCGTGATCGACGAGTTGACCCGCCTCCAGCGCAGGGTGCGTAATAGTGAGACCCGCAGCACCCGCCGGCAAATCCGGCAAAATCCATTGCGACCAATTGATCGCGAGAGCCTGGTCGGCGATTTCGGCGGCGACAGTCGCTTCGATGCCGGGGAAACACAGGACATCCAGATAATCGCTCAACGAAATCCCGACCGGAAGCAGTCTCGGCCCGGAAGGTGTGTGTTCCAGATAAAACGGCGCCAATCCCACCAGATCGTCGCCACGCCAGACGGCGATCGTAGCCAGCTCTCCGGGCGCAAACGTGCGCCACCACGGCACGAGCCAGGCGGGGCATTGGAACGGCGTCGCCGTCCGGCTATGCGCCCAGAGTTCCCACCAGCGCGGCGCCAGGGCCTCAAGGGCGGCCGCATCGTCGATGATCTCCGAGCGGAGCATGGATGCACTCACTGCGCCGCCGCGAGGCGCCTGCGGCCGCCACCAAGCCCCGCCAGCGCATGGTAGGCGTCCATGTAAGACGAAATCATGCGGTCGAGCGAAAAGCGCCGCCGCGCCTCGGCCCGGCATGTCTCGGCATCCAGGCCGGATGCTGCGATAATGGCCTCCGCCATCTCGTCGACGTCATTCACCAGAAAGCCCGTCTTGCCGTGCTCGACCACGTCCGGCAGCGCGCCGTTTGGAAAGGCGACAACCGGTGTGCCGCAGGCGAGGGCCTCCATCGCGACAAGCGAGCTGGTCTCCGCGGCAAGGCTGGGAATGACCAGGCAACGGGCGGCGTTGAGAAAGCGCCGTTTGGCGGTGAAGCCGAGCGGACCGAGGAAGCGGCGGTGCTTGTCAAGGCGAGGCTGGACTTCGTGACGAAGGTACAGCGTATGCGTTTCATAGGGGTAGACCTTGCCGCCGATGACCAGCGGCACGCCAGCCTGCTTGGCGGCGTCCAGCGCCAGATGGATGCCCTTTTCCGGGCAGATGCGGCTGAGAACCAATGCAAAGTTGCGCTTGGACTGCGGGCCGCTCAGCGCATCGATATCGACGCCGTTTGGAATGGGTGCAACGAGCTTGGTGCCCGGCGGTGCTGTCTTCTGCTGCGCCACTGAGACGGCGTGGAGCCATAGATCGTTGCGCACCGGGCGCAGAGCATCGGCCGGATACCAATCCAGCGGCAGGTGCAGGCTTACCAGTGTCGGGCCATGGTCAGGCAGATAGGCATGAAAATCGATGCCGTGCAGATGAATCACGTCGATCGACCAACGGGAGCGTGCCGCGTCTATCGCGGCGCGGTGGGAGCGCTGTGCCCGTGTTTTCGCCGCATCGTCGAGCACACCTGGTTCAGCAGGTGTCTCGATGAGGACGCCCGACGCTCTGGAGCCCTGGCAGCCGATCACGATGGAAATGTGCCCCGCGCGCACCAGTGCCTGGTCGAGCATCGATAGCACCTGCTCGGCACCGCCAACCGCATCCAGGCCGACTGGCGCGAGAGGGTAGGCGACGTTCAGGACGGTGAGGGTCATGGCCGGTCGAGCCGAAGCTCCTCATACGCAGCCGCCGCGGCGTGAAGCCAAACCGCCGGCTCGAAGCCGAGCGGCAGCGCCTCGTAATAGAGCTTGCCGTTGTTCGGCAGGGCCAGGAAATCATAGGCGGGCGCCACCCGGAAACGTTCGGCGCGCGCCGTAAACGGCGCCAGCGTCCGTTGCTGTGTCCGGTGGCAGGCCAGCATGCACTGCTTTCGTTCGAAAGCCGCTTCCGTAAGGTGCAGTTCGATGCACTCACTGCCGGGTCGGCTGTTGAAATCCTGAAGGACCACGCCCTCAGGTCCGGCGCAATAGAACGCCATTTCGACGATGGCCGGCGCCTGGCGTCCGTCGCGGCGCAGCAAATGGCAGGCCGCATGGACGGCAAAGGCGGTCGCGTCGTGATCGGGGTGACCGCCTTCATAAGGATGCGTGCAGACGAAGCTGATGTCGCAATCGGCCAGCAGGCAGGTCAGTTCCCGTGCGAGCGAGCTAAGGTTTCCGGCGGCTTGCTTGTCGGGATAACCGAGGCTGATCAATCCGGTCGGCGGAAAACCCGCCGCCGAGAGCGCCGTCTCCAACTCCCTGTGGCGAGCTGCGGCGTAGTCCTGCCAAGTCTCGAAGCCGTACGCCCGCGCGTCGTCAAGATCTCGCGGCGCCCCGTCGGTGACATGAACGATGCGAGACCCGCGCAATCCGGCAAGATGCCCGCCGATGCCGATGCTCTCGTCGTCAGGATGCGCGACGACGATCATGATTTCAGCACCGTCCGATGAGTATGGTGCGGTACCTAGCAACAGGGCCGCGAATTCGGCAAGCGTTCCGGACCCGTCAGGTTGGTGTTGCATGACACACTCATGCTGCCGAAGCTCGCACGGACCTGACCGGCGAGACGGCCATGCCGGGAGCATAGCGACGGATCATCGTCGCACAAAACTCCGCGAACTCCTCCGGCACCAGCGGCGGACTGGTGTGATGCGGCATAACTCCGCGATGCTCTGGAGTGAAGCAGAAGGTGACGGTCACGTCGAAATCGGCCAGTGCTTCCATCTGCCGGTCGTACCAATCCAGCGCATTCGGCCTGAAACTGTCGGCCCAGGAAAGCCCGGTGCGCAGACTGGTGACGCGCAGCCGCTTCATCCAGGCGACGGCGTCGTCCAGCCGGGGATCTTCAAAATGGAACCACTGCGCCAGTCCCATGGCCGGGGCATAACGCAGGAATTCCTCGAGCGCTGGTTTGGGCGTACCGTCTTCGCGCAGCAGGCCCATGTAGAAATGGCGATAGTAGGAGGAGCCTTCCGCTTCGCGGTGACGCGTCGTTGCCCCCCATTCGCGCGGAAGGTCGTAGAGGCTGTACCATTGTATGCGCGGCGCATTGCCGAGCAGCAGTTCGGCGGTCCGGCGCAAGCCCCAGCGCTGCACCTCCTCGGCACCGAAGCTCGACACACCGACTTCGCTGACCCATACGGGCAGATCGGTGACGGTCGAAATCTCGCCGATCTTCTGCGGCCATTCCTGAATCTGCCAAAGGTTCCAGTCGAGCGGGAAACCATGCACGCCGACGGCATCGACGTGATCGAGCACACCATACTGCTTCATGAGCGCCATGAAATCGGCATCGATCGGCGAAATGCCGCCGAGGATCTTGGTCACGGCGGGGTTTTCAGCTGCGATCGCATCGGCGGCCAGTATTGCCATATTGGCGAAGCGGCTCCAGTCGGGGTCGAGTTCGGGATCCCAATGGGACTTGTTGTTTGGCTCGTTCCAGATCATTGCAGCTTCAATCATGAAGTTGTCCTCTCGACGGGTAAACGGCGCCGCCGCCGGCCGGCTCACCGGCGGTGCGGCAGAAATAGACCTCCTGCTCCGGGTGCAGCACGATCTCGAAGCCGGCGCTGCGCAGCATCGCTTCGGTGCAGGCGCGATTGGGAATCCACCAGTTGGTCGGGTCGTCGGCATAGCGATGCTCGACGAAATGCAGCTTCGGAAACTCCGGTCGGTCGAACAGATCGTGGGTCCAGAAAGGATAATTCTCATCGAGTGCAGGCAGGTCGGCGCTGCCGCGCTGCATGGACTGGAAGATCATCAGGTCGCCGGCAACGTGCTCACGGATCAGATCGAGAGCGAGCAGGGGGTGGCGCAGGTGATACAGCACGCCCATGAACAGGACGATGTCGAATTTCTCCCGCAGGACGCCCACCTCGTAGACCGACAGCTGCTGGAATTCGATGTCGCAGTCCGCGATTTCGGCGGCGAAGCGCGCCTGCGCCAGATAGGCTTCATCGAAATCGATGCCGAGGACACGGCGGGCGCCGCGGCGCTTCATCTCGATCGAGTAGAAGCCGGCGTTGCAGCCTATGTCGAGCACGGCCTTGCCGGACAGATCGGCAGGAATGGCGTCGGCGAACTTGCGCCATTTGATCAGCGGGTAGTTGCCGAGGAAATGGTCTGGGGCGGTTTCGACCCCCGCCAACTCCATATTGTGGAACCACGGGCCTAGGGCATCGATGCGGCGGCGGATTTCGGCGTTGGAATGCAGCATGGCTAGCCTCCTTCGCCTGGATGGCTTGGTATTTGCGACTCCCCTGGCAGCACGAATATGAGGTTTTTCGGGTCCTCCGACGTAGCGTCGTTGTTCTCAAGCAGCCGAAGTGCCGTGCGGTAGCCGTTGAACGTGCCGACATCGACATAGGCTGTGCCTGCCTTGACGCCGTAAGCCTCGCCGCCGGCCGCCAGGTAGGCGTTGATTAGCGTGCCGACGTATTCGTCATGGCGATTCCGCTCGCGCCAGAGCGTCGCAAGCTGATGAAAGATGCGGCCGGGCATCTTGAATGCACCCCAAATCCAATTCGATCCGGCGTCTTGTTGCTTGACCTGGATTTCCTTCACCCGGCTGTCGTTGTCGAGAATGACGGCATCGAAAAATTCCGGACGGTCGACGGGGAACAGCAGGAAAGACAGGCAATCGTTCCGCAGGGCGCAGAAACCGTCTTCGGGAAGCCAGATCGTATCGGGCAGGCCGATCAGGACTGTCTCGTCCGGCGCGACGAGCGGCGCAGCGCGGAAGATCGCATCGCAAAGACCGACAGGGGTGGGCTGCACGACAAACAGTGCTGCGGCATCGCCATAGCCGGCGGCATAATATTCGAGGATGTCCGATTTTCCCGATCCGATGACGAAGCAGATCTTGTCGACGCCGTTGCGCACCATGCGACGCACCAGATATTCGCTCACCGCGCAGGGACGCTCGGTTTGGCCGTCGATGCGGCTGCCGACCGGCAGGAGTTCCTTCGAGAAGCCGAGTGGCTGAATGCGGCTGCCGCGGCCGGCAGCAGGCACGATGCCCAACATCAGATTGCTTCCTTCAACGGCTCGCCCGCCGTCTGCAATGAATCTGACAGGAGGCGGTCCAGCTCCCTGGCGCGTTGCGCAGAGGTATGCTCGTCCAACACCCGCTCGCGCGCACGGCGCCGAATTGCGTCAATTTCGCTGTCCGACAAGCAGACTGCGGCAACCACGTCGTCGGTGGTGTCCGCCAGGAGGATCTCGCTGCCAGGTTGGAAAAAACTGCTCAGCCCGGGCCAGGTGTCGCTCACGATAGCTGCGCCGCAGGCTGCCGCCTCGAACAGCCTGCCCGAAGGACACCAGCCCCTCTTGGCCATTGCCTCGCGGGTCACGTTCAGCGTCAGACGCGAGGAGGAGAAGAAAGCCGGATGATCCGCAGGCGGAAGGTGCCTGACAAAAAAGATGTTCTCGCCCCACGGAAATTCGTGCGGGTATTGGGCGCCGCCGATGACGAAGCGATGGTCCGGCAGGCGCGCTGCCGTGCGCACCAGCAGCTTTTCGACGCCGGCCTGGCGATCTGCGGCATAAGTTCCGAGATAGGACAGGTCCCCGGCAAATTCGGCCCGGGGCTGTGCCGGTCGGTGTCGCTCGGGATCGACATGGCCGTAGAGAGGCAGGACACGCCGGGCACCCAACAACGTTTTGAGCGCGTCGATTGCGGTTCCCCCGGTATAGCTCAGGACAAGATCGAAATCGCGAAGGCCTTCGGGCCCGTAATATGCCGGCCGTTGACCTTGCTCGATCCGGGCGAGTGTGACCGGCGTGTCCAGATCGTAGAAAACCCTCAGTCCGCGAGAGGCCTGCTGCGCCAGGCGCGATGCCTCCACGGCGTCGGGGCAATAAGATGTGACGATGACGACGTCCGTTTGCCCGATCGCCTGTTCCGCGACATGGCGGATGTCTTCCCAGTCCGGATAGAGAACGACATTGCCGCCATCGAGATGGTCAAGGTCGCGCGCCCCGGCATAATAGGGAGTGTTGCGTTCGAAGAAGGTGACGGACCAGCCCAGCCCGCCGAGCGCCCGGATAAGCCCACGCCACAGAGTCGCGTGTCCGTTTCCCCACGAGGAGGTGACGGTGAGACCGAAAATGACCATTCGCATCCGGCAGTCCTCGTCAGGCGGCTTCGTTTAATCGGATCAGCTTGGAGCCCCAGTCACCGGATACGATCGTGGTGATCGAAGCGGGGTCGATGTCGAAGCGAAAACAATCTCCCAGCGGCAAGCCGAGCACCTTGCAGACGGCGGCCTTGATCACGTCGGCATGGCTGACCAGCGCCACGGACTGGTTCTGATAGCGTTTGCGAAGCTGCTGCATCAGCGAGATGACACGTTGCTGGACGTCCAGCATGGTCTCGCCGCCCGGCGTCCTCGCCTGCTGACGTTGACTGTTCCACACCCGCCAGTCGGCGTCCTGGTTCAACTCTTCGAAGGTCTTTCCCGACCACGCGCCGAAGTCGATCTCATCGAGCTCTTGGCAGATTGTGATCTTGTCGGGACTGCAGGCGATTGCGATCGGTTTTGCGGTTTCCAGTGTTCGTTCGCGCGGGCTGCAACAGATGGCTGCGAGTGGCTCTGACGCCATATGGCTGGCCAGGCGCGAGGCTTGTGCCTTGCCGGTTTCGCCAAGGCAAATTCCGGCCATACGTCCGGCAAGATAGTCGCCGACATTGTCGTGCGCCGCATGGCGGATCAAGAAGAACGTCGTCGTCATTCCGCGGCATCGAGCATCGGCTCGTCCCTTCCGGCGATGAAAGAGAGCGTGCGCAGGCGTGCCTCGGCATCGGTGAATTGCTCGGGCGGCGACTTCATGAAATAGCTGCAGGGGCCGGTCAGCGCTCCCGCGATGCCGCGGTCAAGCGCCAGCTTGGCGCAGCGCACAGCGTCGATCACGACTCCGGCCGAGTTGGGCGAATCCCACACTTCCAGCTTGAGCTCTGCATTCAGCGGCACGCCGCCGAACGTCGTGCCTTCGACGCGGATGTAGGCCCATTTTCGATCGGTGAGCCAAGGCACATGGTCGCTGGGGCCGACATGGATGTTGCCGGCCTCCAGGGGAACGTCGAGCTGGCTGGTTACGGATTGTGTCTTCGAGATCTTCTTCGATTCCAGCCGCTCGCGTTCCAGCATGTTGAGGAAGTCGGTGTTGCCGCCGAAATTCAGCTGATAGGTGCGGTCGATGCGGACGCCGCGCTCGCGGAACAGATTGGCGAGCAACCGGTGCACGATTGTCGCGCCGACCTGGCTTTTGATGTCGTCGCCGATCAATGGCAGGCCACGCTGTTCGAAGAGTTGGCGCCATTCCGGCCGCGACGCAATAAAAACCGGTATGCAGTTGACGAAGGCGCAGCCGGCCTCGAGCGCGCACTCGGCATAAAAACGCGTAGCCTCTTCCGAGCCGACCGGCAGATATGAGACCAATACGTCAGCGCCGCTTTCCCGAAGCAGCGCGCTGATATTCGCGACCGGCTCTTCTGCCTCCTCGATCTCATCGCGCAGATACTTGCCGATGCCGTCGAGCGTTGGTCCGCGCTCGACGCGAACGCCGGTTGCTGCGACATCGGCAAAGCGGAAGGTATTATTGGGTGGATTGTATATGGCTTCCGCCACATCTCGCCCAACTTTGCCCTTAGCGACGTCGAAAGCACAGACCACTTCGATGTCATCGACGTGATAGCCGCCGAGATCGGCATGCATAAGGCCGGGTATCCGCTCATTACCTCTGGCGTCCCGATAATATGAGAGGCCCTGGACAAGGGAAGACGCGCAATTGCCGACGCCGGCTATTCCAATCCGTACCTTTTTCGATCCCACGAAACTGCCGCCATCGCTGTTGAAGGTAAGTTCCTCGCGCCGAACTGCCAGTTGCCAGGAATGTTCCTTGCGACCTGGAAAAATCACGAACGTTACGGCGAGATGACAACTGCGCGCTGTGTTTGAGGCTGAGCCGATCGATGCCTGGGCGCCGCAAGCCTCAGTCGAGCCTTCGCAGCATATCCGCTTCTTTTTCCAGGATGGTGACCACCTCCTCGCGTTCAAGATGCGTCATCATCAGGCTCACACAGCATTCAAGGTAGGTGATTGAGGCACGTCTCAGAAAGGCAGCCGTTTCCCTTGCGGCCATTTGCTCGATGTCCTTGGCGGATCGTTTTCGATGCACGGGTCCGTTCTCCATGCCGGTATCATCGCCCAACGGCGAGCTCGGCTGGATGTTCCCCCAATGAGAAAAAATGAAGCCCGTGTTGGTCGCGGTATCACCACGACCATACCCGAGCGCACAGCCCTTCCTGACTTCAGGCGGGCAGGTTTTGCAGTCGGCCCGAAGCGGACCTCACGCTTGTTGCAATCGGGGAAATTCGATCCTCGCTCCGGCTGGCTTCAAGCTCCGTAAAGTAGCTGATCGTCTGCATCAGGCCTTGCCTGAGCGGCACCTTTGGCGACCAATTGAGAAGGGTTTCTGCTCGGGAAATGTCCGGTTGCCGCCGGCGAGGGTCGTCTTGCGGCAGTGGCAGGAATTTGAAGGCCGACTTGCTATGGGTCATATCTCTCACCAATCCGGCCAGTTGAAGGACGGTGAATTCCCCGGGATTGCCCAAATTGACCGGTTGGCGCGGATTCGAATCGATATTCATAAGGCGGACCAGACCGTCAACCAGATCGGAGACGTAGCAGAACGATCTGGTCTGCAGCCCGTCGCCGAATATCGTCAGTGGTCTCCTCTCGAGGGCCTGCATCACCAGGTTCGAGACGATCCGGCCGTCGGCAGGATCCATCCGCGGACCATAGGTGTTGAAGATGCGGGCGACCCGGATGTCGGCCATTTCGGTTCTCAAATAGTCGAAGCACAAGGTTTCTGCGGTTCGTTTGCCCTCATCATAACAGGCGCGCGGACCGGTGCAGTTCACGTGACCGACATAGTCTTCCCTTTGCGGGTGCTGTTCGGGATCGCCATACACTTCGCTTGTCGATGCCTGCAGAAAGCGCGCACTGTTTTGGGCGGCGAGCTCAAGCAGATTTAGCGTTCCGATCACGCAGGTTCGCGTGGTGTGAACCGGATCGGCTTGGTAGCGCGGCGGTGACGCGGCGCACGCAAGGTTGAAAATGCGGTCCACAGGCTCAGTAAGATCCAATGGTCGGCAGATATCCTGCTCGATCAAGCGGAAACGAGGACGGTCCACGATCGAGATGATGTTTTCCATCCGACCGGTAAGGAAATTGTCCACACAGATCACACGATACCCGGCCTGAAGCAGTGTTTCGCAAAGATGCGAACCGAGGAAACCCGCGCCGCCGGCGACAAGCGCCGTCCTGGTCCGTTGCGTCCTTCTTGATTGCCGCATCTCTATTTTCTCCTGTCTGCCAGTCATGCTGCACTTTCAATGTCCAGATCGAGGGCCGGACGTGCCGATCTTGGCCGCGCCAGCAGCGAAACGAATTCACGGGCTCTCGCGGCGCCGGTATGTGCTGCCAGGATCGTTTTGCGTGCCCGCTTGGCCATAGCCAGCCTGGCGCGGTCGGACTGCCTGGATAGGATGTCGATCACGTCTTCGGCTTGGCTGGCCGTGTTGATCGTGGCTGTCGGAAAGAAGCTATCCAGACCTGTCCAGCGATCGCTGATGATGGCCGTGCCACAGGCAGCCGCCTCGAAGAGACGTACGCTGGGAGACCATCCAGCCGCTATCATGGAGCTGCGCGTGACGTTCAACGTGTAGCGCTGGCGGCTGTAGAAGGCGGCGTGGTCCGCCGGCGGCAAGTGCTCGATGCGATCGACATTGCTCGGCCAGACGGTCTCGGACGGGAATTGCGAGCCGGCCACGACGAAGTGGCGGTCCGGCATGCGTCTTGCCGGTTCAAGCAGGAGTGCATCCAGGGTCGCCTGCCGGTCCGAGCTGTAGGTGCCGAGATAACCAAGGTCCCAGCAGATCGGATCGGCCGTTCGGCGATGCCGCTCCGGGTCGACGGAGCAGTAGAGCGGCTCGGCGCGCCGTGCACCGAAGTCCGCCGCCAAACGGGCGAGCGTTGGCCCGCCGGCGAATGAGAAATAGACGTCGAAATACGGAATCTGCCGTCGGCATATGTAGTCGCAATCATCCGCGGCGAGCTTTGCCAACGTGACTGGCGTGTCGATGTCGTAAAAGCAGAACTGGCCCGTGCACAGGGACGCAACGATGTCGACGACTGCGCGCCCCTCCGGGACGAAGGACCCAACCACCACGATATCGGCCTGCTGCAGGCAGCGAGCATAGGTGCGACGAAGATCGTTCGTCGTTTCGTAGTAGCGCAACGTGCAGAAGTCCGGGTCGCGCAGATCGCGATGGCTTGCGTACCACGGTACGTCGCGCTCGAGGAAGGTGACGCGATGGCCGAGCTCGTGCAGGCCCTTCAGCAACCCGCGAAAGGTCGTGGCGTGGCCGTTTCCCCATGAAGAGGACAAAGACAGGCCAAGAAAGACGATATCGAGCCGCTTGGTCATTCCGCTGCCTCCACGGTGGGGCGCTCGAAATGGCGCCTGAAGACAGCGTCGGCCACAGCTGCCCTTAACGCGTAGGTATGCTCGGCGAGAACACGCCGAAGCGCAGCTGCGCCGATCGCCTTTGCCCGCCGGGGTGTGAGGGTCCGCATGATTTCGGCGACATCGTCGCCGTCGCGCGCCACCAGGATCTCTTCGCCAGGGACCAGGAACAATTCGACGCCGAGCCAGGCGTCGGTGATGAGGCATGCGCCGGCACCCGCAGCCTCGAAGACGCGTGTGGCAGGTGAAAAACCATTGGCGGCCATGCTGTCGCGGCTGATGTTCAGCACCGCCTTGGATGTGACGTTGAACGCATTGTGATCGCGCGTGCCGACGTGGCCGAGCCATGCAACATTTGCCGGAAGCTGCTTGTCACCCCAACCCGATCCGCCGAGCAGGAAACGCTGATCGCGCGAACGGCTGGCCGGATCGAGGAAGAAGGCTTCGACGCGCGCTTCACGGTCCGGCAGGCGGTTGCCGAGAAAGGCGAGGTCGCAAGCGAACCGCGCATCCTTCGCGACAGGATGATGCGTTTCGGGATCGAGCGCATTGTAGATCGGCACGCACTCGGCCGCCCCCAGCGCACGATAGGCCCATACGACCGGATCTCCGCCGCCATAGGTGAGGACAAGGTCGATCTCCCGCAACGCGCGGTGCAGGGGATGGTCCGGCTCGTCGCGCAACTGGCCCAGAGTGGCCGGTGCGTCGACATCCCAGAACACTGTCAGCGCATCGGAGCGGGCATGGTCGAGCACCGCGCGCAGCAGCGCCTCGTCCTCGAAGCCTACCCCGCTTGCCTTGACGACGATGTCGGCTTCGCCGGCGCTTGCTGCCACCTGCATCAGCGCATGCGGGGTCGCCTCGTAGATGACGACATGGCACCAGTCCGGTGCCTCGATATCGCGGTTCTTCTGCCTGTCGTAGACGTCCGGTTCATAGAAGGTGATCTCGTAACCGAGCTGGGAAAGAGCCTTGAGCAATCCGCGATAATAGGTCGCCGCGCCGTTCCAATAGGACGACAGCAGGCTCGATCCATAAAATGCAATCTTCATACGACTGTCTCCTCTACGGCGATGGAATCGATGGCTTGGCGGCTGCCGCATTCGGCGAGTACGTCGAACAACTCGTCCGCCCGGTGCCGGCACGTGTGTCGCGTCCGGATGGTTTCGAGGCCGGATTTCACGAGGGAGGCGGCCAGGTCAGCATCGTCCAGCACGTCGCGAAGATGACGGCCCATCTCGGCTCCGTCGCGCGCGAAAAGGAAGTCGATACCTGGCCTGAAGAGTTGTTCGACGTCGGCCCAAGGCGCCGAAACGAGCGGGATGCCGCAGGCGAGCGCTTCGAACATGCGGATCGTCGGGATTCCGGGCAGGCTCTCCCGATAGGGACGCCGCGGAATATGGACGGTAACGCGATGCGCCGCGAATGCCTTGGGCACGTCGGCATTGGCAATCCAGCCTTCGTAACCCAGGCCGGCGGCGGCAAGATCGGCGAGCGCTTCGCGTGGATAGCGCACGCCATGGACAGTGCCGCTCAGGCCAAGTTGTTCCACCGGATCGATCAGGAATTCCTTGATTTCGGCACTGCGCTCGTCGTCGCCCCAGTTGCCGATCCAGATCACGTCGGATGTAGGGTCGATCTCCGGGTGCGGTTTGAACAGGCATGCATCCGCCGCTTCGTGCCAGGTGAAGGCACGTTTGCCCCAGCCGGCGCGAAGATAGCTTTCCCGCAACGCTTCGCCGAAGGCGAGCACGCCGTCATAATGCTCCAGCCGCAGAGCCGAGATCGCCTGCGTCGCCGAGACGGCGCGATGGTGGGTGTCATGGAACAGAAGCGTGAAGCCGCCTCCGTTGGCCTTGGCCCTGCCGATGCGCGCGACGAGCGCCGGGTCCGTCCATTCGTGCACGATCACCACATCGGCGTCGGCAATCCAGGTTTCATGATCGAAGGAGGCGTCGTAGGTTACCGGCATCAGCTCCGGAAAATCCTTCCTGAAGCGCTCGATCGCGAAGGGCCCTTTCTCTGCCAGCAGGTTCGAACGGCTCCAGCCGTCCGCCGGCTCCAGCGCGATCGCCTGGTGCCCGCGTGCAACGAGCTCCCGCATGATGCCGCGCAGGAAATGTGCGTTGCCGTGGTTCCAGTCGGAAACGACGGAATGGGTATAGAACACAAACCGCATCATCAGCGTTCCGCAACGGCCAGGGCGGCCCGATCGTAGATGTCGTGCATGGCGGCCGCTTGTCTTGCCGGTGAAAACTTGCGCGCCCGGCGTGCGGCGGCTTCGCCGAGCCGGCGCCTATACTGGGCGTCGTATGAGAGATAATCGATGCATCTGGCGAGATCGCGTGGATCGTGGGCGTCGTAGAACATGGCCACGCCGTCCCACAATTCGCGATAGGTTGGGATGTCGGCAAGCACCAGAGGTGTAGCCGATGTGGATGCCTCCAGCGCGGCAAGGCCGAAGGGTTCGTAGACGGACGGCGACACGAAGATGCCGGCCCGCGCCATCAACAGACGCACCTCATCGTGGCAGACAGAGCCCAGAGGGATGACGCTGCTGAAATTGGCGCGTTGCCCATCGGCGCTCTGCAGCGGCCCGGCAGCGAAGACCGGCCATTTCGTCAGCGATGCCGCTTGGTCCAGCGTAGCTGCGTTCTTTCCTTCATCCCACCAGCGCGCGGCGGCGAGAACCACCGCTTCCCGCCTCTCTGCTTTTGGACCCTGCCGCGTGCCATTGCTGACAACGCTCAGGCCGGCGATCGGCCCGTAGCAGGCTTCGAGCATGTTGGCATGGCTGCGGCTGGGGGCGATTACCGCATTTGCCCAATCGAAACCGCGTCTGTTGCGATCCTTCTGCCAGCCCCATGCGCCGTCCACAGTCTGTCCCCTGACGG
Organism: Mesorhizobium mediterraneum; assembly: GCF_002284565.1. Lineage (GTDB taxonomy): Bacteria > Pseudomonadota > Alphaproteobacteria > Rhizobiales > Rhizobiaceae > Mesorhizobium > Mesorhizobium mediterraneum. The sequence goes on from NZ_NPKI01000026.1 coordinate 201,085, forward strand.
CGTGGAGCCACGTCACAACGCATGAATGCGAGACCGCTACGACCGGGCACGGCACATCAAGTCCCACGGCCTGCGTCGGCGCATTGACATGGACGAGGTCGATTGCGTAATCACGAACAAGTGCGCGCAGTTCCTGCGGCAACATTTCCAGATCGTGCTCATTCCGGGTCATCCAGTCCGGCGGTGTCTTGAGCCACGCCAGGGCCGCGAAAGCCTGCGCCTCCTTCGCCTGCTCCTCGGACGGCTCCGGGCCTAATCCGGCGAGCACGATGCTGTCGCCGCCGTGGGCCAGCTCCCGCGCCAGATCAAGCGCGTAGCGCCAGACACCGCCGACAGCGTCGACGGTCATCAGGATTCGCCGCGAGCGCCGGATCAGTGACTGCAACATGTAGCCTCCAACTCGGCCAGTGCACGAGGACGCTTCTCCTGGATGTCGCTGAATGTCCGGAACGAGGCCAGGTAATGCTCATGGGCGCGCTCCCAGGCGAGATCGTCGGGCTCGCCCCAGATCTCGCGATAGCTGGGCGAACTGGGGTAGGGATAGAGCGGCACCGGTTCATTGGCCCACACACCGCGGTCGATGAGGTGCTTGCGCCAGTGATCGACCAGAGCGGGATCATCCTCGACCACGCCGATCAGATTGGCCTGGACGAACGGAACGTGACGTCGTGCGTTGACCAGCAGCGCAGCCAGTTCCTCGGTGCCCAGCCGGCAACGCTTCGCCAGCATGGCCCGGCCCTCCACGGTCAGGCTTTCGAGGCCGGCCTCGATCGAAACACAGCCGGCGGCACCCAGCAATTCGAGGAGCTCCGGCTTCCAAAGATCGATGCGGGTCTGCACGCCGAACTTGACGTTGCGGTCGACCAATGCCTCCAGCAGTGCCTTCTGCGGCAGGAAGATCTCGTCGATGAAGTAGATGTAGCCGACGCCCTGTCCGATCAGGCGGTCGATCTCCGCCATGACCGCATCGTGGTTCCTGCGGCGGTAGGCGTCGCGGAAATCGATCTTGGCGCAGAAGCTGCAATTGTAGGGGCAGCCGCGCGAGGCCTCGACCTCCGCTCCGAAACCCACCTGGTTGTCGTCGAACCGGTGATGGTGGTGCGAATGGGCGGCAATCCAGTCGGACGGCCATTTGAGAGCCGGATGACCGACAAAGGAACTGGCGTGGACGCCGCCATTGCCGACGAGTTTTCCCTCGTGGAGATGAGCGGTGTGGGGCACCGCGCTCCAATCGTCACGGCGGGCGAGTTCCGCGACGATTTCTTCGCATTCGCCGCGCACGACGACGTCGACACCGAGCTTGCGCAGCGTCGGCGCCGGCGTCGCCGAGCCGTGCGGTCCGACAGCGACGGTGCGGCCGCCGCGCCCCGCGAGGCAGTTGAGGAATTCGGCAGGCACGCGCAGCTCGGGCGGCGCGCAACGCCAGAACAGATAGGTCGGCGCCGTGCTGACGACGGTCATGGCCGGTGCGAAGGCGGCGACGCGATCGGCAAGTGCCGCGTTGTCCAGCTTCTGGATTTGCCCGTCCAGCATCAGCACCTTATGGCCGTCGGCCTCCAGCAGGGCTTTCGAGTAGCCCAGTTCCAGCGGCAGATGCGGCTGGCGGCAGCCGAAATAGATACTGTCCTCATATGTCCAGAACGGATTGACCAGGGCGACTTTCATGCCACGTACCTCGCTGCTTCAGGTTCGAGGCGATGATGCTGCAGCCAATCGGCGAGGTCACGGATACCGTCGCGCCACGAGACATGCGCTTTCCAGCCGAGCGTCGCTTCTATCTTGCGGGTATCGGCGACAAAGAAGGGCTGGTCGCCGGTACGTTCCCGGTCGTAGAGGATCGAAAGCTTGCGACCGGTCAGTTCGCCGATCTCCTTGAGCAGCATGCGCAGGCTGACGGCGTTGTTCGGTCCGCCGCCGAGATTGAATGCTTTGCCCCTGATGTCCTCGATCCGGGCAAGTGCCCCGCGATAGGCCGCAACCGCATCGGAGACATGAAGGATGTCGCGCACTTGCTTGCCGTTGCCGTAGATCGTGATCGGCTGGCCGGAAAGCGCGCTGAGCAGAAAATGCGCGACCCAGCCCTGGTCTTCCGTGCCGAACTGGCGCGGTCCATAGATGCAGCTCATGCGCAGGACCGCCGTAGGCAGGTCGTACGACCTGGCATAGTCGAGCACATATTGATCCGCCGCGCCTTTGGAGCAACCATAGGGCGTGCAGAAATCGAGGCCGCAGGTCTCGTCTATGCCGTTGGCTCGGATGCCGGCATCGCAGGGCACGCACCGGTCGTCTTCTTCGCGCACGGCGACGTCGGGCAGGCCGCCATAGACCTTGTTGGTGCTGGCGAAGATCACAGGGATGCGCTTGCCGCTCCGGCGGGCCGCTTCCAGGATGTTGAATGTCCCGCGAAGATTGATGTCGAAATCTTCGCTTGGCTGGACGAGGCTCGTGGTGACGGCGGTCTGGGCGGCTAGATGGAATATCGCCCTGGAATGCGCCACAAGCGGCGCCAGAACGTCCGCATTCCGGACATCGGCGGTTTCCACGGCAAGTTGATTCCCGTGCTTCTGGGCCAGCCAAGCCAGATTCTGCTCAACGCCTGGACGGCTGAGATTGTCGATGACCAGTACCGGCATTCCATCCGACAACAGGCTGTCGGCGAGGTTCGAACCGATGAAGCCACTGCCGCCGACGATGGTAACCGGCGCTTCGCGAAAACCATCGGGTCTCATGACACCAGTCCCCGCTCTTCGAGTTCCCGTCTCATGTCGGCGCCGCGGTCGATGGCGACCGTATTGCGCACCCACGCGACGAACTCATCGAGTGAATGCTCCAACAGCTGCCGCGGCTCAAATCCAAGCAATTCACGCGCCTTGGAGATGTCGGCGAAGCAGTTGCGGATATCGCCGGCACGCGCTTTGCCTAGGATTTCAGGCTGACGGTCCGGCACACCCATTGCGTCGGCGAGCAGCCGCGCGACCTCGCTGATGGCATAGGCACGCCCGCTGCCGATGTTGATGACGTGGCCGCGCGCCTGGCGTTGTTCCAATGCCAGGCGGAAGGCGTGGGCAATGTCGCGCACATGGACGAAATCCCGTTTCTGCTCGCCATCTTCGAAGATCATCGGCCTCTGGCCGTTGGCGAGCCGTGAGGCGAAGTTCGCCAAAACGCCGGTATACGGGTTTGAAAGCGCCTGTCCGGCGCCGAAGACGTTGAACAGGCGCAGCGCCACTGCGTCGACGCCATAGGCCTCGCCGAAGATCAGCACGGCGCGCTCCTGGGCATATTTCGTCAGCGCATAGATCGAGGCGAGATCGACCGGCTTTTCCTCGTCCGTCGGCAGCGGCGACAGGCTTTCATTCGCCGCCGACAGCGGGTTCCATTGGCCGCTCTTGATGTCGCTCGGCTGGCGCCGTGCATTGTCGACGCGCCGACCGTCCGGCGTGCCGTAGAGGCCCTCGCCATAGACGCTCATCGATGAGGCGACAACGATCCGCTCAACCGGATGTTTGATCAGTGCTTCAAGCAGTGTGGCGGTGCCGAGGTCGTTTGCGCCGACATAGCGGGCGATCTCGTACATGGACTGGCCGACGCCGACCTCGGCCGCCAGATGGATGACGGCGTCGACGCCCTGGAGCGCCTCGGCGACAGCGTCGCGATCGCGAACATCGCCCTTGATCAGTTCGGCTCCCGCCGGCAGGCTGATCGCCTCGCCGCCGTGCACCTGTTCCAGCAGCGCATCGAGAATGCAGACGGCATAACCATGTTCGACGAGTTCCTGGACGACGTGGCGGCCGATGAAACCGCAGCCCCCGGTAACCAGTATGCGTTCCACGACAACTCCTTGTGCAGATGGCCTTGGCGCCCCGAACTGTTTGACAAAAGGTTTGTTCCCTCTCCTTCAACAAAGATGGTTTGGGGTCCCTCACACCGAGGTGAACGCATCGCGAACAGGCCTTGGGCCTGCGCTGGAACATTGCAGCTCGTTTGGGGTTAGGCGCTCATCTGGCCGTAATCGGAAGCAGCAGACAGGTAGTTAGTTGTCATCGAGCGAGACGCGCACACCAAGCTAGGCCTGGCCGGGACGCCCACAGGATCGAAAGGAGATTTCAATGTCTGAATCGAAGACAACCACCAATCACGACGAGATCCGCCAGTGGGCCCAAGATCGGGGTGGCCGACCTGCGGTTGTACGAACCAGAGGCGAGGGCGGCATCCTGCGGATCGATTTTGGCGAGCCCGAGGAGGAGTTCGAAGCCATCGAATGGGACGAGTTCTTCCGGATTTTCGACCAGAACGATCTGGCCTTCCTCTACCAGGACGAAACCGGCGGCGGAAAAACAAGCCGGTTCAACAAATTCATCGAGCGTAACCAGAGCGGCTGATAGGGCTTCTACGTCAATGGTCCCTCGGTAGCTCTTAGGTCACCTTGCGTTTTGATGGAGAGGTTCACTCCAGATCATTGTGTTTGCATGCTTTTTCGGAGCCGTTTGTCAAATATGGAGCGGTCTTATTCGGACTCAACAGTACAAATCAGAGAGATCAGGGCCTCGGTCGTTGCCGATCGGTCGCGCTTCAGTGCAACAGGCTCGTTCCGCTCGATCTTGCGACACTTCGCATAATACCGTTCAGCCAATCTTCGGTCGACACGCCGACCCGCCTTCTGTCGATCTCGCCGATGGCGCTCTCCAGCGTTCGCTCGACCAGCCGGTCGGAAGCGCCCACGTCGCCAAGAAGCAGACGCGCCGCGAGCCTGAGCTTCGGCAGAAGTGAAAATACATTGTCGGACAAGTTCACGGGAGGGCGACCCGCCAAGGCGGATCGTTCCGGAGGAAACAAGGCGTCAAAGATTGCGTAGCTATCCGACGATTTTCGAAGATTGCTGGCGTGACGCAGACGTTCCGGAATGACGATGTCCTCGTCACCGCTGAAAAAGACGAAAGGCACGCCGCGGCGCATCAGTTCGTCGGCGATCGGAAACACCCGCCGGCCGTTGAGATTGACGTCAAGGATCGCGGCCTCAGCCGTATCGGTATGCGTAGACGCCTGCTCGACTGTCGCCGCAGGGCCGAGGACGACCGCGCCCATATTGCCGAAGTATCTCGCAAGATCGCCGGCCAATAGCCAATCGTCTTCGACGATCAGGATGTGCAAACCTTGCAGGTCGCGCACCTCATCGACCTTTCTTCGAGCGAGATTTCCGATTGTCAGTGGGGGCTTGTTCAGAATGTTGCTGCAAGGCTGCCTGCAATCGTTTGGCCAAAACCAGCATGCGCGGCGGAATGGATTCATTTCCCGGCAAACCCAGCAAATCCGAAGAGTGCAACAGCGTTTGTTTTGTCAGCTTTAGGTCAGGTGTGCGTTTTGACATTGAAGTTTCCACAAAAGTCCCGACGTTAACGCCGTCTGCACGGACTTGTTCCGGCCCTCTTGCACGTTGTATGCTGGCGTTCAGCCCGGTTGCGGGTTTTGGGTCGATTGGCGGCTTTGTCGTCTAGGCTGTTCAACCGAGGGCTTGCGGTGACATCCCAGATGAAGAGATTTCCCATTGTGGGCGTCGGCGCGTCAGCCGGCGGCATTCCCGCAATGGAGGGTCTGTTCAAAGGCATCAGCGGCCAGCCCGGCATGGCGTTCGTCATCGTGACCCATCTCAGTCCCGGGCGCGAAAGCCTGCTTCACGAAGTGGTCGGGCGTTATACGCGGCTGCCGGTTGTCGTCGTAGAGGATGGCACCACCGTCCTATCCGACCACATTTACGTGATGCCGCAAAACGTCGTTCTCACGATCGAGAAGGGGGTGCTGCATCTGCGGCCGTCGAACGTGTTCAACCGCGAGCGCAAGCCGATCGACATCTTCTTCAGCGCGCTTGCCGAGGACCAGGGCGAATATGCGGTCGGGGTCATTTTGTCGGGCGGCGATTCGGACGGCACGCTGGGCGCAAAGGCGATCAAGGAACGCGGCGGACTGACGGTCGCCCAGGCCCCCAACGGCTACGGTCCGCGCAACCCCGACATGCCGAAAAGTGCGATTTCCAGCGGACTGATCGATATAGCGGCGCCCGCGGAGCGCATCGGTGCGAAGCTGGAGGGATTCGCCCGCAGCTTCGATCTGCTGAACGGGATTGCCGACGACGGCGGCGAGCACGGCACGGGAGACATCGGTCGGCTGCGCGAGGAAATCTACGGCATTCTGCGCGGTCATTCCGGCCACGACTTCTCCGGGTACAAGTCCAAGACATTCCTGCGTCGCGTAAAACGGCGCATGCAGATCGCACAGCTTCAGTCAATTGCTGACTATGTCGAATGGCTGAAGAAAGACCCTCGCGAGGTGACGGACCTCTTCCGCGATCTTTTGATCAACGTCACCGATTTTTTCCGTGACCCCGACGCTTTCAAGCTGCTTGAGGAGAAGATCGTACCGCAGCTTTTCGAGGGCAAGACTGCCAGCGATGCGGTCAGGATCTGGGTGCCTGGCTGCGCCACCGGCGAGGAGGTGTTCTCCATCGGCATGCTGATGCGCGAACACATGGAGACACTTTCGGTTGTGCCGCGCGTCCAGATATTTGCGACTGATATCGATGAGCCGGCGCTCGCGGTGGCGCGCGCAGCGCGTTACCCGGCGGCATTGCTGCAGGGGCTCTCGCCCGAACGCAAGCAGCGTTTTTTCAGCAGCGACGGCGACAGTTATGTGCTTACCAACGAGGTACGGGAGCTGTGCGTCTTTTCGCCTCACAGCGTCGTCCGCGACCCGCCCTTTTCGCGCATGGACATGGTTTCATGCCGCAACCTCCTGATCTATTTCGGCTCGAACATCCAGAACCGGGTCATTCCGATCTTTCACTACGCGCTGAAGCCGGGCGGTTACCTTTTCCTCGGCACGTCCGAAAGCGTGGGTCAGCACGACAACCTCTTCGCCACGGTCGACAAGAAGCAGCGCATTTTTCAGGCGCGGGAACATGCCTCGCCCCATATAACGCTGCCGACGCTGATCGGCGACGCCCGTTCGGGCGCCTTCCTGGCCGAAGGCACGGGGTCCAAGAAGGGAACCGCCGGCTACCCGCTTCGGCAGGCGGTCGAGGCACAGGTGCTGGAGCGTTTCGCGCCGCCGCACGTCCTGGTCAATGGCGATGGCGACGTCGTCTACTATTCGGCCCGGACAGGCAGATATCTCGAAGCGCCGCAGGGCATTCCGAGCCGGCAAGTGCTGACTTTGGCTCGCCGCGGGCTGAGGCTCGACCTGCGTGCGGCCTTGCGGGAAGCGGCCGCGACTCGCCGCACCGTGGTGCGTGAGAATGTCGTCGTCGATGAGGACGACGAACCGGTCCAGTCGATCAAACTCACTGTCGAGCCCCTGGCGGAACTCGGCAAGCGTGAACAGCTTTATCTTGTCCTGTTCGAACCGTTCGGGCCAGCACAGGCGCGGTCGGATGTGGGGCGCGAAGACCGTGATATCGAAGGTGCTGCCGATCTCGAGCGGGAGCTGCGCGAGACGCGCGAGCGACTGCAATCGACGATCGAGGAGTACGAAACCGCGCTGGAAGAGGTGAAATCGTCGAACGAGGAACTCGTCTCCGTCAATGAGGAGGCGCAGTCGACCAACGAGGAGCTTGAGGCTTCGAAGGAGGAGATGCAGTCGCTCAACGAGGAGCTCAACACCATCAATTCAGAGCTGACCAGCAAGATAGAGGAACTCGATCGCGCCAACAGCGATTTGCGGAATCTGTTCGAGAGCACGCAGATCGCAACCATTTTCCTCGACCGCAATCTGGTGGTGCGGACCTTTACTCCGGCGGCCTCACCTTTCTTCAGCCTACGTCCCTCCGACGTCGGCCGGCCACTGACCGAGCTTTCGAGCCAGCTCGACTATCCCGAGCTAAAACAGCACATCGATGCCGTGTTCGAAACCGGAGAGACCCTGAAACATCATCTGGCGCGTGACGACCAGGGCCGGTTTCACATGGTTCGTATCAATCCGTATCGCGACAAGGACAATAGAATCCAGGGCGTCGTGGTCACATTGGTCGACGTCACCACCTTGGCCGAGGCGGAAACGCAAAACCAGGTGCTCATTTCGGAGCTGAATCACCGCGTCAAGAACATGCTGGCGGTCGTCGCCAGCATCGCCAACCGCACCCGCGAAAATTCGGAATCGAAGGAAGAGTTCGCCGAAGCGCTGATCGGTCGCTTGCACGCCATGTCGCGGGCTTACGGTCTGCTGTCGAAGGAGCGCTGGAAAGAAGCCTCGATCAGCGAACTGCTGCGGCAGGAACTCGAACCTTTCGGCAGTGACCGGTTCGAGCTTGACGGCGCTGAAGAGAAACTTAGCCCGCAACAGGGCCTTTCCCTCAGCATGGCCATTCATGAGCTGGCAACCAACGCCGCCAAATATGGCGCGCTGTCGAAGCAGCAGGGCAGGGTGGCGCTGAAGTGGTCGGCAGACGGCGACGTTTTCAGGCTTGCCTGGCGCGAGAAGAACGGGCCGCCCGTCAGAAAGCCAGAAGTAAACGGCTTCGGGCTTTCCCTGTTGCAGGGCGAGATCGGCTACAGGCTAGGCGGAAACGTCGAGACCGCCTTCAATCGTGACGGCCTTGAGGTCCAGATCACATTTCCGATGATGGGCAAAGAGACGCCGTGAGCGATCCGCTGCGCGTTCTGGTGGTCGAGGATGAATGGCTCATCGCCGAGGACATCGCTGCGTGTCTGCGCGCTTCGGGACATCAGGTGATCGGCCCGGCCCCTTCGGTGGCGGCGGCCCTGCGTCTTATCGGCGAAAATCATGTCGACGTGGCGCTGCTGGATGTTCAGCTGCATGGCGAAACAAGCCTGGCGATCGCAGAAGAACTGCAAACCCGCCACATCCCGTTCGCGTGTCTGACCGGATTTGGGCCGCGCGATGTTCCATCAGCCTTCGCCAACTTCAAATTTGTTCGCAAGCCGGCAGATCAGGCTGCCATTCTGGGCGCCTTGGCTGAATTGGTCAGGGTGGCCTAGCTTATTTCAGCAGACTCGTCATGGATCGAAGGGCGGAAAGCGATCACCGGCAAATTGCTCCGCCCAAGGCAATGCCATGAGCCAGTTCTCACGGCGCGGTACCCACAGTTCGTAGTCGGGAATGAGGTCGCTGGGAGCCATATCGAGCGAGCCGAGCATGATCTCGGCCTCGTTGTCCCGCAGCCAGGCGATGTGCGAACCGCATTGCGGGCAGAAACTGCGTCTGGCGAACGTGTTCATTTGTCCGCTGCCTTCATAGGCTGACATGGGCCAGACGCCAAACGGCGTGAAAAAGCTGCCGCTGGCGCGGCGGCAATCCTGGCAGTGGCAAATTCCGACCCGCAACGGTGGGCCGCTCACCTTGAAGCGAACGGCGCCGCACAGACAACCGCCGTCCCGTTCGACCCCTGCCATCGCCTTCAGTCCAGCGGTTTGTCTGTCGGCCGCGGCGTGGTGCCCGACTGGCGCGGCCCGCCGGCATTGCGGTTCACCACCGGATTATCCAGCGGAGCGGTCGATGGCTTCGATGTTCCCGCGGTTTTTGGCGTCGGCGGTTTCGCTCCCGCGTCCGTTTCGTTGGCATCGCGTCTTGGATGCCGCAAGCCGTCGGCATTCACTTGCCGGATTGCCGGCTTCGATGTGGTGTTTGCCATGGGATCTCCTTCCTGCTGCGGCGGAAAGAACGGATGGTTTCGTTCTTAGCCCACAGCTCGTACATCTCAACCGCCGGCAAGGTGCGAAGTTCCACGGCCTGGAGCTTCAGGTGTCCTCTTCGGTGCCAACGTATGCTGCAGGGTAAGCGGTGTACCGCCCGCACGTTTACAGTAAATCTTAAATTGGATGCTGGCGAGGAATCGCAGCCCTGATGGCACGGCAACTATGCGCCAGACGTGGCGGCCCAAAGCGGCGGCTGACGATCTGCCGGCCTCTCGCCGCCATCAGTCATTTGCTGTGGTGATCTCATAATCGCCCCCGGCAATCCCGCCATCCCCGCGCAGGATTAAGCCTTGTGCACGGCAATGAGTCCAGCACCGCCGATTTCCACCTGACTGGCCGGAACCATTTTCGCTACTGGCTGTTCGGCTCGCAGGAAGGAGCCGGACATGGAGCGACGTAACGCTATACTTTCGCTGGTGATAGCAGCGGTCATTATCGTCGGCTTTCTCATTGGCTTTCTGTACGCTGATATGGGCTGGCGCACCTCGCCACTCAAAAGAGCGCCTGAGCAAAACCAAGGTGGAAACGCACCAGCCGATACCTCGCCTGCAGCGGGCATCAAGAAGAATCCTCAAGAGAATACCGAGATGCCGGATCAGAAATAACGGGGATCCTTTGGGCGCAGGCAGCGCCGGTTCGATGCGGACTTGAGGTCACTCTCGAACAATCGATCTCAGAACCTGCAGTGTCGGCTCCTTGTCCGCGCGTCCGATCCATACTTTCCGCACCGCACCTGCAAGGTCACCGAAATAGGATGGCAGATCTCGACGAGCGAACGCTCGGCTGACGCCTGATTTTCCCTTTGGAGAAGGAGCCCGCCAACCGGCGACGCTTTTGCCTGTCAGCCATCCGCCTTCAGCGCTTCATCTTGCGGATAGTGCGACCTCAGCGTATCCCTCAAGGAACTGTCAACTGGCCTTGGGAGCGGTGCTCGGGACCAGGAATCCACTCTTTAGCAACTCCAGGGCGTCGAGCGCGTCCTCATCCAGCAAATTTGTCAGAGCCACCCCATCTGAGAAGACAACGTTGTGGTCGTCTATGTCGTAGACTTCCCAAAGCCCATCCTTGATTCTTCGAATGGCGTGCCGGTGCTCCATAAGCGCACGCTAATTGAGTCTCGGAAATGGTAGGTAGAAAAAATCAGCGGTAGGCCAACATTAGTAGTGGAAAACTCAGGCGCGCTCTGCCGCGTGGTGTGTGGACTGAAGGGTGCAGGGCCGCCGTCGGGCCTGGCAGGCGGCAGTAGACATTCGTCGCTAGGGCAAAATGTAGGTGTCCCAGCACGAGCTATTTTGTCGGGGCATCGCCGACCAGAACTCAGCCCAACCTGCTAAGATCAGAATGCCGGCCGCGCCCGGTCCGGGGAGGCCAAAGCGACCACGGCCGAATAGCCAGGTTGAGAAAGCGTCTGACAATCATTGCGGACACTCGGCCTCTGATGTAATTTAGAACTTGATCACGTGAGGAATATGCCCGCTGTCGCGACGGCTTTTCTCTCTTTTCTGTCTCGGCAGATAGCATGCTCTCTAACGGACCTGACACTGCAAGCTGGTTGTTGTGGTCGCCGGGTAACAGCGGTTAAGGGATTTGCCATGCTTCGACGTTGCGGATTCGTTGCGGCCTTGATGCTCGCAAGCTTCGTGATCTTCGAGGCTTCTGCCGTCGAACGAAGGGTCGCCTTTGTAATCGGCAACTCCGATTACCAAGAAATCTCGGCCCTCAAGAACCCGGCCAAAGATGTGGTGGACGTATCCAACACGTTTCGGGCGGCTGGTTTTGATGTTTTCGTCGCGAGCAATCTTACAAAGCTGCAGTTTGAAGATCAGTTCCGTAACTATCTTGCCGCCGTGGATGGCGCCGATATCGCTGTCGTCTACTATTCCGGCCACGGCTTTCAGATCGGCGGCGAAAATTTCCTGATCCCTGTCGATGCCTCGTTGAAAGATGCGGCGGACGTCGAGGTCCAGGCAATCAAGCTGAACGATGTGCTGCAGCAGATGCGTTCGAAATCGAAGATCCAGGTGATCATCCTCGATGCCTGCCGCAACAATCCATTCCCTCGCAAGGACTATTGGCTCAGGGACCAGCTTCTTACCGCAAGCGGCACCGGCCTTGCGCAAGTAAGAAGCTCATTGAACACGCTGATCGCTTTTGCCACCGAACCCGGTGCGGTTGCCTATGACGGCGCCGGCGACCTCAGTCCTTTTTCATTGGCGTTTTCTCGTCGCGCGCTCGCCCCCAACCAGGAGATCCGCACGGTCATGGCGGCCGTCCGCCGGGATGTGGTTGAGGCTACCCAAGGCCTGCAGGTTCCCTGGGAGAACTCTTCGCTGATCGACGAAGTCGTTCTGATGCGCCGCAGCAGCCGCCCATCACTGCCGCCGGTATTGGAGAAGGTCGTGCTGTCCGGGGCCGGCCCCATCGATCTGGACCTTCCGGAACCGGTCCAGGTCGACGGCGGGACAATAACCGTCAGCATCGAAAGACCACCCGCCTTGGGACGCCTGATGCTGGACGGCAAGGTCATCGAGGCGGGAGAACTGATCCAGGGCAAGGATCTGCCGCGTTTGCAGTTTGATGTTCCCAAGGGAGCTGGCGAGCCGGAAGAGATGGATATGCTGGCCTACGCCGCACGCGACAGTTGGGGCGGCGAAGCCAAGGGCATGCTGGTGTTCCGGGTCAAGAGCGGCGAAGGAGCCGAGGGCGAACAGGTGATGGCCTCGCTCGAAGCCGAGCAGAAGCAGCAGGTGCTGCAGCGCGGCATTCATGTCACCGGTGCGGCCGAGGCGATCGAGAACCGGGAGGTCGACGTTCCGGTCGGCGTGGGCGCCGTTGCTCTGAACCTGGATGTCCCGACAGACGATGCGGCGGTCAGCCTGAAAGTCACAAACTATCCGGCAACGGGAACGCTCTCCCTGCCGGATCGGACCCTGTCGCCCGAATCGAGCTTGACGGTCGGCGAAGTCGAGGGGCTGCGCTATGAACCCCAGATCGGAGCCAGTGCACCGGTCGAGATCGCCTTCGAAATTCGGGCGGACAGCGCAATATCCAAACCCGCCAAAATGAAACTGTCGCCGAGCGTGGATCCGTGCGACCTGGCTGCCGGCGAACCTCTCGACCTTCAAGGCGTGGTCCCCGGCCTGCTGCCAAATGAAATCGGCGCCGACGCGGTGGAGCTGTGCGAGGCTGCGGTGAAGGCGTATCCCGATGTCGCCCGCTTCCGTTATGAACTGGGACGCGCGCTGCTTGCAGCCGGCAAGGTCGACCAGGCCAGGAAAGCCATCCAGCAGGCCGCCGACAGGGGGCACGTGCGCGCGGTGTTCGAGCTCGGCTACCTCCATGCGACGGGAACGGGCCAGGCTGTCGACCGCAAGCAGGCCAACACCTTCTACGCGGTGGCATCCGACAAGGGTGACCCCTACGGCATGACGGCATGGGGTCGTGCCCTGTTCCATGGAAACGGCGTCGAGCGCGACACCGGCAAGGGGCTGGATCTGCTGCTCAAGGCGGCATCGATGGGGCACACCTATGCCATAAACGATCTCGGCGCGATCTTCACCGAAGGCCGCAACGGCGTGCCCGCCGATCAGGCCCGTGCCGTTGCCTTCCTCAAGGCCGGTGTCCAGCGCCAGGACATGTATTCGATGAACTTGCTCGGTCGCAATTACCTCAGCGGTCGAGGCGTCGAGAAGGATCCGAAGGCTGCGCTGGCGCTTTTTCAGAAGGCCATCGACCTCGGCCAGCCCTATGCGCCGGCCAGTCTTGCGCGCATGTACCGTGATGGCGTTGGCGTCGAGCAGAACCTTGATGAAGCCCAACGCCTGTTTGAACTGGCAACCTCGCGCGGCGACCAGTCCGGCGCCTATGATCGCGCGGCTCTCGAGATGCAAAAGGGCGACCAGGCCGACCAGGCCGTCGCCGTGCGTTTCCTGGCATTCACAGTAGCGCTCGATTTTCGCAATGAGTTGCCTGACGCCCGCGCGACGTTGGCGAAATTCGGGGCCAAGCCGAAAGCGGCGGCGTTGAAGCAACTGCGTGGGGAACTCAAGTCGAAGATTCCGTTGAGCGGTTCTGTCGACAAGCAACTGGTCAAAGTGGCGAGGGCGGTCTGGGAACAAGCCAATCCGCGTCGGGATTTGTTCTGATCAACAAGGAGGCAATGGTGGGCAGAAATCGGAAGCAGGCAACAATCGGGATAACTCTGTCCATCGCCTTGGCGGGGGTCATGGGCTGCACATCCTGGCCACCCCTTCAACCGACGCCGCTGGTGGCGACGCCAGCACCGGCGCCGAAGGTCGTTCGCAGAGCCCCGGCGCCGCGGAAGGTCGTCAACCCGGCTCCCAAACCGGTAGCCGCCAGGAAAGCGGTTAAACCGGTCGCGGACGAGCCGGCTGCTCCCGTAATCATTCCGACTTCGGGAGGTGGTGGCGGGACTGGCGGGAGTGGGGGGAGTGGCGGGAGTGGCGGGAGCAGCGGAGGAGGAGGCGGCTGGGGAGGAGGATAGCGTTGAATGGCTGCTGCAAGTAAGCCAATTAGAGCATTTACGGCCAAGTGGAGTCACTTGGCGTCGCAGAAATGCGGCTAAATCAAACAGATAGATCCGGATGCTCAGCTCAATTTGAACGTATCCCGCTCGCGGATCCGGGCGACGGTCTAACTCGCATCCGCTGACTGGCGCAGCGCCTCTGTCTCCGCCATCTGAATGCCCATTTCGACAAACGCGGAAAGAACTGAAAAGCGATCCTCCAGTGCAACGCGTGCCAGTCCGGCCAGAACCCCCGCACTCACAGCGCGGGCGGCTGTCGGCAAGGCCGATAGCGCTGGCGCCTCCATAGCTGAACCGTTGCCATGCCGTCCTGCAGCCAGGGCAATCCAGGCAGCCGGCGTTGTTGGCGGCATCGCCGCAGCCTTGCTCACTTCCGGGCGATGGTGAGGGCTATCCGGTTCGCTGACCCAGTCACGAACAAGCGCGAGCAACTCCTGATCCCTGTGGTCGAGCAGAACGGTGAGATGGCTCAGGCACTCATGGGCCCACCACACCGCAGCCCGCTCGGGAAGGAGATAGGCACAGAACGTAATCGCCTCCTCGGGCACGCGCCCGGCAAGGAGGGCGCGGCAAAATTCGATTGAAGGCTGTTCGGTCGGACGTGCCACCATGTCCCTGGCAACAGCGGGGTAGGCCATGAAAAGGTCCCGTGCCGTTTTGAATCGAAGCTCATTGGCCATGGCCGCCACGCTTTTATCGGGGAATAATCGACACTGAAGCCCTGGACAGGGTGCGGGTCAAGTCTCAGTCCGTAGCAAGATGCAAATGCCGTCCACTCCCCGTATGCTTGACGTTTATTGACAGACAATCGCTTCGGAATTTGGTATACTCCACAGCCGAAAAAATCGGATGTTCAAGACAGGAGTAACCGTTATGCAGTTGGGCAGTTTAGCCTTCGTGTTGACGGTCGCGCTTTTTTCGACCCACGCTTCCGCTGATCCACTTCAGAAGTCAGAAGACATCGTGAAGTTTTTTTCCGGGGCGAGCGAGTTCGGCCCGGCGCGTGGAATCTGCGTCGGCACCGAAGACGAGTGCAAGGGCAAGAAGAAAGAAGCGCCGGCCGAAAAAACCAGCCTCGATATGCTGATCAATTTCGGCCTGGATTCTGCCGAACTCGACGCGACTGCGCGTGCTGAACTCGACGAGTTCGCCAAGGCGCTAAAGGACAGCCGACTGAGCGCCCTCGACTTCGTTGTTGAAGGTTACACCGATGCGTCCGGCTCGGCTCACTACAACGAGGGACTGTCGGAACGAAGAGCCCGATCGGTAACAACCTTCCTGACCTCTAACGGCATCGACGCTGCCCGCATCAAAGCGACAGGCTTGGGCGAAACGAACCCGCGCAATCCCAACCCATACGATCCGGTAAACCGCCGGGTGGAGATGCGGATAAGGACTGAGTAGGGGGCCGGTACGCCAAGGCACCGCTCACGTGGGACAGGCTTGAAACGGTGGCTTGTCAGTTGTTGTTGTTGAGCACACCGCCCACGGCCACACCTGTGCCGAAAATCAGCGCCTTGGTCAGGAAGTCGTTGTTGTCCGGCGGCGGTGGATTGTCCTGTCGAACCACCTCGCGGTTGCGCCTCTTCTGAACGACCTGCTGCCTGCGCGGCTTCTGTGCCACTACCGACTTTTTTGTCCGGGCCTTCTGTGCCACCGGCTTTTGTGTGCGGACCTGCTGCACCTGTTTTTTCGGCTGTGCTGCACGAGCCTGATCGGCAGCGTATCTGGCGCGCACCGACTCCATCATTGGATCCGTCTGGATCACCAGGAACGCGAGTTGCTTGCGTGTCAAAAAATTGGTCTGCGGCAGACCATTTTTCGCTTGCCAGATGCCGATCGCCTGGCGGGTCTTTGGACCTATGTTTCCATCGATGCGGCCAAGTTCGTTGCCCAAGGCTTCGATGCGCAACTGCAGATCGATACGGCCCTGGCGATCGAGACCGATCGCACTTTCCGTCAACTCGGTGCCCGGGGCCAGCTTCACCTCATCCGAAACGCCAACCGAGGTGCGAACGGCTGAGCCGGAATTTGCGTTCGCTTCGTCCTCATCGACTGCCGCCACCTGCCGATCTTCGGCTTTCGGTTCGTTCAACTGGTCGATGTTCAGCCGTGCCACCGTGGCGAAGCGGCCATTTGGAAACTGTTCGAGATAGGCTTCGTAGAACGGAATGGTATTGCGCTTGGAAGCTTCATCCCACAGACGCTGCTCCACCTCCCAGGAAGGAGGCTCACTGGTCACCGGGGCAGGAGCCGGTGTCGCTGCGGTGCCGGATGCGCCAGCGACAGGTTTTGTGGCAGGCGCCGCTTCCGCTACGGACTGTCCCAGGAAGACCTCGCGTCCCAGTGATGCGTTGTGCCAAGGTCTCTGGCGACCTTGTGTCGTTTCGGTTACCTGGCCGCGCACACGCGTCAGCGCGCTCTGGATTTCAACGCCGGGTTCAGTCAGGTGCCTGGCGAGTGCAGTGGAGTAAGGACTGTTGACACCGTTGCCGTCGAAAGCGATGGCGCCTGGATCGGTTGCATACGCAATCAGGATTCCGCCGGTTCCAACGCCGTCCGATTTTGCGTCGATTGGCGCCAGACCGGAGCCAAACGAGGCGGAACGGCTCTTCGGCATAGAGGCGGCCAGCGTCCTTGCCAGTGGATTGTCGCGGCAGGCATCGAGGATAATGACGCCGATCGCCGGCTCGGGCGGTAACGCCGCCATGAAGTCATCGATCTGGATTGTGCGGGTCTTGAGATAAGCGGGCGATGTCAGCTCGGCGTCTACCGGAATCAGAAAATTCCTGCCGTCGACCTGCATGCCGTGCCCGGCATAAAAAATGACGGCGAGGTCGGCGTCGTAGGATTGCTCAGTAAACCGGCTGATAAGGCTGTGCATGCCTGCATTGTCTTGATCGACCCCCTCGATCACTTGGAAGCCGGCATTGCGCAGCGTGGAAGCGATGAGATGCGCATCGTTGGCGGGATTGGGCAATGCAACGGCATGCACGTATTTGCTGTTGCCGATGACCAGCGCCACGCGTTTGGCATCAGGCGCAGCAGCCTCGGCGCCAAGCGACGCGATGATAAGTAGGATAAACCCGCTCAGAAAGACGGCAAATGCTTTCATCGTCCAGCCCTCCACCCCGCATGGGCGCACTATTGATGTCTGCGCATGCTAAATTCATCAGCGACATAATATGCCAAATGGCTCTTGGGCGTATGTGATCTCGACCACAGTTTTGGTTCACAAAGGGCCCTAAAAAAGTTGGCCATAGTAACACTTGGCAACAGGAACACCAATGGTCTAACGGCGAACTCGCACGCCGCGAGAAGCAGGTTCAAAGGGTATTCTGCGTCGGGCTTAGGAGGGCTGTGATCGCCTGCTTGTACTTTTCGAACTCCGGCGATGTCTGCCGGACTTCTGTCGTTGTCGTTGTCTGTTGACTCACCTCGGTCGTCGCCGGGCTCAGCTTCCTGCCCATTTTCCTTTCGGCCCAGCCCACGACATAGCTGGCAGTCTTGCCAGTGAGGAACCGATTGGCTTGAATGACGGCCGACCCGAGCACCGCGCTCAATTGCGCCGAACCCGGCGACGACAACACTTGATGGGCGCCTTCCATTCCCAGGAAATGACAGAGATAGAGCCGGCCGGCTGTGATCTGGTGGCCGCGCGCGCGAAGATAGGCTTCGCCCTCGCGCGCAAGATTGCTGACCATCTCGCGCGAGATGGTGGCGTCGAAACGCAGAGCGAGCAGGTCGGCGGTTGACAGTGTCCGCGCAAGTTCGGGGCGATAGGTGTTCATCATCCTGATCCAGGTCTTCGTTATGAACTGACCGGCGCCGGTTGCCGAAGAATTTGGATTCTTGGCGCGGGCACTGCCGCCACTTTCGACTTGAACGATACGGTCGGTCAGTGTTTCGACAGCAGAAGCGTCCGTCGCGATTGCCGTAACCGTACCCAAGGGATTGATCGCCTCGCCATTGCGATAGAGTTCGAAATGCAGGTGCGGCCCAGTCGAAAGACCAGTCGTGCCGATGTAACCAATGATATCGCCTGCCTTCACCTTCGCGCCGACACCGCCCTTGACCGCGAATTTCTGCATATGCGCATAGCGCGTCTCGCGCGCGCTTCCGTGCGAAATCTTCACCAGATTGCCGTAACCTCCGCCATCGCCCTGAAAGACGATTTCGCCGTCGAAGGCGGCTGCAATAGGCGTACCCAGAGGCGCCGCCCAATCCACACCCTTGTGGATGCGAACGGTGCCGAGGATCGGGTGCTTGCGTGGGCCGAAGGTGGACGTCATGACCCCGTTGACCGGGGTGACCATGCCGTTGGTGACTGTCAGCGAGCGAACCTGATCGTCGCCGCTAACGCATGCAAACTGGCCGTCGGTCTGCTGGAACACGAAACAGTCGAGGCTTTTTTCGCTGCCTTGGACGCCAACATATAGCACCCGTCCGGCCGTCTCTTCCTTGCCACGCGGCCTTTGCGAATAGATCAGGACCAGACGCTGGTCTTCGCTGGCGAAGGCATCCAGATCCTGTCCTCTCGAGAGGTACATGATCGCTTCTCCGATCACGCCGGTGGGGACTTTATTGCGTGCTGCTGTCGAGTAGATTGCGTCGAGTAGTCGGTATTGCCTTTTGTGGGTGCCTTGTGCCTGTGCGCCCGAGTAGTTGAACAGATCTTCGCGGACCCAGGGGTCGACACCAGACACAAACGCACCAGCGTCATTGCGCGTCAGCGTACCGACAAATACGTTCTTGGCGTAGATCGAAACCTGCATGAGGGACATGGTTGTCGTCTCGCGCGTCGGCCTGAAACCGCGCATCGCGACGACATGACCTGGCTCAAGGCTTTCCCGATTGAAAAGCGCCTTCAAGGCTTCGCCTGCCAGCTTGGCGTCCTCGGCGGAGAAATGTGCATCCAGGGCAACGCTGTCCAAGCTGCGGTCGTTGAGAATCTTTACGAACGTGTCCTCGGTAGCCTCATATCGCTGATATTCGCTGGTGACATTTGCAACGCTTGTGTTGTTTTCGATCTGGGTTTTCTGGAACGCGGGAAGGGCTGCCTCGCCTGCATCGATTGTTTCGCCCCAACCTGCTTCGGGGTCATCGGCGTCCACCTGCGGGTCCGAAGCAACCGGAGCCTCGTTTAGAACGGGCGGTGGCTGAAGGTCGTTTTGCAGATCGTTGGATGGCGCCGCCGCAGTCTGTCGCTGTGCCTGGAAGAATGCGAAATCTTCTTGCGTGGAGGGTATCGTTGTCATGAATTTTTCGCTGGCGCTAAGCATCACGTCGGACAGAATTTCAATCTGGGGAGAAACTCCAGCCTGATCGAGTTCTGCGGGGCGCGGGATCACTTGGCTTTTTGTGGCGGCGCCGGTGTCGGGCGCAAGGGTGATCCACATCGGATCGCCTGCGAGATCGATGATGGCAGGCACATAGACCGATGCATCGGCTGGCACATCGTCGGTTCCCTCGACCGCGTGCAACTCCTCGTCTTCATCGCCGAACGACCAATGGTCCGCGGTGAGATAGAAGCCGGCAGCGATCGACAACAGGACAATCACAGCAAGACCGGCAAGGAGTCTGCGCCAGAGCCTGCGTCTGCGCAGGGCGGCGCGCGCCTGCCTTTTCAACCTGAAACTTGTGTCGATACTGTGCGTCACGGATTGCTTCCGGTCAGGAAAAAGGTCCACCGCACCTGTTCGAGCGTATCGACTTCGAGAAATCGTGCGGCGATATGGCCGCGCTGCCAGCATTCATCGATGCCGCGTATCGAGAAGCGCCGCCGGTCGATGCACATTTCGGTCGACCCGGTCAGGGTCGCATGACCAAAGACGTCCGTCGCATAGATGTAAATGTAGCGGTTCGTGAGCTCCTCGCGGATGACGTTCACGCACTGATTTGCACCGATGGTCCACCAGCCGTCGGTCTGGTCCGCATTGTCGACCTTTTGGCCGACGGCGAGATTGACGACGTCGAGCGTCTGATTGCAGACGGTGAATTCGGCGCGCGCTTCGTGGGACGACAGGACAGCAAGCAATATCGCCCCCGACACGACCGTGAGTTTGGTACGGCTTCTCAGGGCAAGCAGGCCGCGAAGCCAGTCACGCTGATTGTTGGGCGGGACAGCGGTCAGGAAGGAAAAACGCGAGCGGCGGAGGTCCATCGGCGTCCATGCTACCCGCCGAGCCGGAAGTACTTTGCAGTCGCGGAGAACTCAGATCGGTTAGTCTCGATCTCTTCGAGAATCTTGGGCAACAGCAGCGTGGCTGGTGTTGGCGCGGAGAACGCCGCAGCCTGGATATCCTGTGGACCGGTGATGACCATTATGATCTGCGGCACGACCTTGCCGGCCGCCTTGTCGGCTGCGCCGAGATCGATCGGAATGTTGAAGGTGGCCTTGTCCGCTTGCGCCAAGATACGATCGTCGAGGCTGAATGCCATGCCCCTGTGGTCGATCAGCAGCACGCTGGAAATGAGGCCGCCATGCGTCATCAGCGTGCCGCCGATCGGCGACCCGCTCGGCACCGTCGTTCGATCGAGAACAAGCTGCGGCTTGTCAGCCGGCATCTGGTCCAGAAAGTGCAGAAAGTTGGTGACTTCGCATTGGGCCGGTTCAATGAGGCGGACGCTGATGTCCGGTTCGACATGGAATCTTGCTTGGAAATCGGACAACATTCGTTCGAATGGCTGGACCCCTGTGCCAAACCCTTCGATCGCGGCGGTGGTCTCGGTTGCCGATGTCAACGTCGCATAGAAACAGTCGCCGCCGTTGAAGTTACGCACCCAGGAGACCCGTTGCGCCATCGCATCGACGGGAGGGACCGGCGGAGCTTCCGGTTTGGGCAAATTCAAGGCGACGGCGGCGTCGCCCGGCGGCTTGCCTGCCCGCGGTTCGGCCTGCTGCGCCGGTGCATTCGCGGCTTCCGTCTCGCTTCCAGTGGGTTCTGGCCGTTGCGCGGCCTTGGACTCTGCCGGCGGGCTGGCCGGTTGCTCGGGCTTCCGGCTCTCCATCACCTCGGGCTGGACCGCTGGGGGCGGCGAGGCTTTCTCGGCCGGCGGCACTGGCACGACCTCGGCGAGCGGCGGGGCCACTTGCTGGCTGTCGCTGATCGCGGTATCCGGCCGAATTGCCGGCGGTGGCTTTTCGAGTGTCGTTTGTGCATCGTCTATCGACGGCTCCGGGGTTTCCTCGGTTGGCGAGAGGACTTCGGCAGGCCGTGCCGGCTCCAACTTTTGCGTCGCGGCATCTGCCTGGTTTTCAGCTGGCGACAGTGCCTCGGCTGCCGCCGCTTCCTCGGATGCCGACGGCTCCGGGGGTTCCTCGGTTGGTGAGAGGACTTCGGCGGGCCGTGTCGGCTCCAACTTTTGATCCGCCGCGGCGCCTGCCTGACTTTCAGCTGGCGGAGCAGTGGCTTCCGTTTGTGACTGCTCAGACGGAACTGCCTTTGCCGGCTCATCGCCCAGCGAATTTGCAGCACTGTCCGTCGGGGCCGGTTTTGATACTTTTGGAGACAAAAGCGATGTATCGTCGGCGGTCGGCGTGGAAGGCGTCATCAAGCCGGTCAGATAGATGCCTGCACCGGACGCGACAGCTAGTGACGCCAAGGCAGCGATCGCGATCGATCGGGTCTTGGCGGACTTTGCAGGGACCTTTGGCAAAACCGCCCGAGGAGGACCGGCAACTGCCGAAGGCCTCGGTTCGGACAGATGCGCCGGTCGGACATGTGGAACGAAGACCCGCTCGCCGGGAGCCGCTGGAGGCTGACTGTGGACGTTGGGGCCAGGCGCGGCGGTCCCCCCCGTTCGCGGCAAACCCGTCCGGTCGCGCGGTGTGATCGACGTTGGCGGTGTTGTCTCCTCGTCCGTATCGTCACGTGTGACCCTGGCGATGTCCGCCATGCTGATCGGCCGGTCTTGTGGATCCGGCTGCAGCATGGCTTCAACAATTCCACGAAAATCCCCGTCGATGTCGGATAGGTCCGGAACGGTTCGGCGTTTTTCCACGATCTCGAACTGGGAGCCGCCCATGTCGATCGGTTTGCCGCGCAGAGCAGCGGCCAGCACCAACCCCAGGCTGTAGATGTCGGATTGCTCGCTGACGTCGCCGCTGTACAACCCGAGTTGTTCGGGAGAAACGTAGTTGTACTTTCCCGCGAACTTTCCGCCGATCAGGGTCTCTCCGCCGACGGTCGCCGACCGCGCGATGCCAAAATCGATGATCTTTGCGCGTTCGACCCGGCCTCCTGGCAGGATGATGTTATCCGGGGAGAGGTCGCGGTGTATTGCTCCCGCCTGGTGCACGGCGCTCAGGCCGGAAGCGAGGCGATGGCAGAGCTTGCGCACGTCTTCCGTCGGCATCGGGCCATGTCGCATGATATCGAACAGCGACTGGCCGTCGACGAATTCCATGGCAAGATAGGGGCGACCAATACCGGGGTCGATGGTGAAGACGTGATATCGCACGACCGCGTCGTGCGACAGGTGATTGAGGATCGACGCTTCCTTACGGAACAGCGACAGGATCGTCTGATCACGGGCGAACTCGGGCAAGACGATCTTGATCGCGACGTGGTCCCCGGTCTGGATGTTATGGCCACGGTAGACTTCGCCCATGCCACCGAATGCGATCCGCTCGTCTAGTTCATAGATCCCGCTGAGTTGCGTGCCTACGGCGGTGTTGGCCACGTTAGGCGATATCCGCGTCTTGTCGTCGGCGCTCATCTGCCTCAACCTACCGCTCTGGAAGGATCGGGACGAGCCTCATGGCGCCCGTCTCCGATCTTCACGAGTACGATGGTGACATTGTCGGTTCCCCCGCGCGCCAGCACCGTTTGTAGCAGGTTTTCGCATGCCGCCTGCGGTGTCGCGGACACCGCAGCCGCCTCGATCTCGGCGTCTGTGACATGCGCTGTCAGCCCGTCGGTGCTCAACACAAATATGTCCCCCGGCATGATTTCGCCTTGCTGGAAATCGATGACGATCTCGTCGCTGACACCGACTGCATGCGTGATCACATTGCGGCGCGGCCAGGTGAGCGCTTCGGCTGCGCTGATCATGCCTCTGTCGAGAAGTTCCTGAACCTCGGTGTGGTCCTTCGAAATCTGGGAGATCGAGGCGTTGCGGATCAGATAGACGCGGCTGTCGCCCGCCCACAGGCAGGCAAACCGCCCATCCATCGCCAGCAGGGCGGCGACAGTGGAGCCAATGGTTATTCCGCGGGATTCCGATATCCTGCGGATTTCCGCGTTGGCGCGGCTCAGCCTATCCTCGAAGCGCGCGCGAAGATCCGGTGCAGAGCTTGCAATGCCGATCGTTGCCAGATGATCGACGATGCTGGCCGAGGCGACTTCCCCGGCATCATGTCCACCCATTCCATCGGCCACCACCCAAAGGCCAGTTTCCGGCTCGACCAGATAGCTGTCTTCATTGAGCTCACGGACACAGCCTCTGTGGCTAACGCCGAAGCTTTCAAAGGGAAGGGCGACATTGTTCAATTTGCCACCAAGCGCTTCTCAAGCGTCCTCTGCGGCGCACTGTCAGGCGCTCGCTCGCGCCAGTTTGCCACAGGCTCGAACATTAAAATATCGAAATCAACGTCCGCGCGTCTGTTGCCGATGGGCAGCCTAACCGTATTGGAAAGCTCAAAGGTCATCTCAAAACGCCTTTGGACAGCTGAACCCAGAAAGCGCGGCAAGGAAGAGAGGGTTGGGGTCCGAATTGGTCTGGATCGTATAGGCGACATCACGTCCGCCGATCACGAAGCGGGCTTCCACGTTGCCGCCTGTGCTGGTGATATCAGCCTTGTCCAGCAGACGCTTCAGCGCCCACGGACCATCGAACTTGATCGCGGACTCACGGCCCGGCATTTCCGGCATGAGGCTCAGGCTCGCGGACGCGGAAGCCATGCCGCTCGGCCAGGTCACCGTGCTTGGCGCGTTGCCCGCCTGGTTGCTTTGGACAATCTGGCCATCGACGTCGAGGACCGCCGTATCGGCATCGCCATGCAGTGAAAACGGCGTAAAGGTGACGCTGACCGAGGGCACCGAGCCACCTGAAGGAAAGAAGGCGTTGCGGATTTCCGCGGCCAGCTGGAAGTTTTTCAAGGTCGACTTCGACAGGTCGCGCCCAAAGCGCGCATCCTGTTTCCAGCTCCAGTCCTGGCCGGTCATGTCGATTAGCGATGCGAGATTCTGTGCAAAGAACCGGTCCATCAGCCCGCCTGGAGCGAACAGTTTCGCGAAATCCGCCATCGCAATATCCTCCGGGCCATTGCCGGCGAAAGGATAACGGCCCGCAACCACCTCCTCGCAAGTGCGCGTGACCGTCTGGTCGAGCATCTGGTTCAAATTCGCTAAGGAGGTCTCTGCGACATTGCCGTCAAACTCGTCGGCGGTCGCGGTGACCATTCGGGCGAGTTGCTTGGGCAGACGCGAGACGTTGGCGCGAAGGGTTGATATCTGCAGCTGTAGATTCATGTTGACGCGTTCCGTTTGCGAAGGGACGTCGGCCGCCAGTTGCAGGCTCTGATAGATATCGCGGAAATTCTGGGTCAACGCATCGATTGGGCGGCGTCCAGCCGGACCGTTCACCAAAGCCTGGAATGATCTGAATTGCGCTTCGATATTCGCCCCAGGGTTTTGCGCGCTAGCAGACCCTGTACCGGCCCGGCTTTGCGATTTGCCGATGGCGATTTGAATGCCGATGCGGGCTAATCCCCTGGCGACATCTGCAGCGTTCTGCGTCTGGTTTTGAAACGCGTCGGCTTCGGCCTCGGAGCCAAGGCCTTCGCTGGAACCAGCTTCTCGCGTCAGAGCTGTTTCGTCGGCGATCGCTGTAAAAAGCTGGTCGATTGGCGAGGTCGGTGACGCGGCGGCGGAGAGCGCGATATAGTGCGGCTTGTCCTTCAGCATCGCCTTGAACTTCAACTTATCGAGAACGCCGTTCCATGCCGCGGCGAACTCCCTTCCATAGCGCTCGAGAAGTTCGGGACCGAGCTTGAGCAACTCCTGATCGATGCCGCCTTGCTCGCCGCCGCCGCCGAGAACCCACTGGTCGTCGACCAGCATCTGAGCAATGCGCGAGAGTTGTCCGAGATAGAAGTTGTTGAAACCGCCATAGGTGTAGATACCGGGAACGCGAAGGCCTGACAGATCGCCACCATCGACACGCTCGAACAGCAGCTGCGCTTCCGGGCCGCCTTTCACGGAGACGGAAAAATCGTCCAGCGCTGCCGCGTATACCGCCGACTTGACCAAGGCTGAGGCACGATCGGCAAGGCTCATGCGTCCGAGCGAGCGTTGAGCGGATTCGACAAGTGGCTGGTTGAGTTCGAAAACCGGATCATAGGCGTCATCCAACGCAAGCATGGCGCGCAGATGCTTTTCGAGTTGCGCCCGTCCCGCGCGGTTGTTTTCGCCCGGATACCGGTTCTGCTCCCAATCCTGCCTCATCCAGGACACGATCAACTCGTCGTCGATCTTCGGCGCCTTGCCGCCAAGCATCAGGTAGATCTTCAGCGGTTCGTAGAGTGCGGCGGGATCAGCCATCTTGGCCTGGATCGTCCGTTCGGCCTGAAGCAGCAGGCGCGAGCGGAACATGCGCTCCAGCGCTTGCCGGTAAGCTGTTTTTGATGCCGAAAGAACTCTTTCCCGCTGACTGAGGCCGAACGTTTCCTCGATCGGTGTCGGCAATTCACTGGTGCCGAACCCAGCCGGCAGATCGCGCAACTGGTCGAGCGGGCCAATGACGTTTTCGAGGTCGACATCGGCGACCGTCGTGCTTTTGAGTAGCGGGTCTGCCGTCTCGCGATACTGGCTTATAGCTTGTGCGGTAGAGGCGATCAGCGATCTGTTGACCGTAAAGCTCAAGGCTAAGGTGCCCAGAGCCGCTGCCGCGATCAATGTTATTGCGCCTAGGCCGCCATATCTGGCGATCGCTGCACGCCTTTCGGCCGACTTGTCGTATGAAACCCACCCGGATTCCGCGAAAATGACGCCGGTCAGAAGATCATGCAAAAAGAAGCTTTTGCCCGTGCCGGAAAGATGGGCGCGAGAAGCGCTGCCGAAACTGCGACCGATTGCGCCCAGCACCTGGTCGATCGGCGTACCCTCCTGCGTGCCTGACGAAAAATAGAGTCCACGCAGGCTGACGTTCACCTGGCTGCGGGCCGGATCGAATATGGTTGCAATGAAACTGGCAATACGGCCCTTCAGCGCGCCAAACTGGGCTGGAAAGCCAAAGATGGATATGCGTGCGACCGGATCGGCCTCTTCCTGCAGGCGGTCGGCCATTTCCTCCGCCAGGCGTTTTGCCAATGCGTCGAATTCGGCCGGTGCCTCACCGACCATGTTCTTGCTGCGATCGGCAGTCTGGAATGTCGCGCCCCATACTTTGCGGCGGCGCTGCTCGTCGAAACCGCCAAAATAATCCATGAAACCGGAGACAAGGTCGGCCTTGGTGAAGAGCAGGTACACCGGGAACTGGATTTTCAGTGTTTCGTGAATTTCGCGCAGACGGCTGCGTATCTCAACGACATGGACACCAAGCTGCTGATCATCGAGGCTCATGAGATCGGCAAGGCTGATGGCCAGAACAACGCCGTTTATCGGTTGCCTGGCGCGGTATCTCTTGAGCACCGACAAGAAGGCGAGCCAGCTCTTCTTGTCGCACTGCGCGTTGGAATCCTGCGTCGTGTAGCGTCCGGCGGTGTCGATCAGCACCGCCTGGTCGGTGAACCACCAGTCGCAGGATCGCGTGCCGCCAACGCCGGCGACCGGCTGGGCGTCCCCCGAACCGGCAAGCGGAAAATTCAGACCCGAATTGACCAACGCCGTTGTTTTGCCGGCACCAGGCGGGCCGATGACGACGTACCAGGGGACCTCATAGAGGAAATTGCGCTTGCCGCTCGACCGCTTGAGCGCAGCGATGGCCTCATTCATACGAGCCTCGAGCACCTGTGAATCGTCATCCTTGTCGTCGTTGCGGGCAACTATAGTCTCGATCGCTTTTTGCGCCTTTCGCATTTGCCAGAAACGAAATCCATAGAAGAGCGTCACGGTCGCAACGATCACGCCGATGATCGTCACGCGCAGCCAGACGGGTGCCAGCGGGCGGGTATCGGCAAAGCGGATCAAGGGGCCGGCAAACCAGACGGCTGCCGCGAAACCGGCCGACGCGATGACGCTGAATATCCGCAGCAGCCAACGCGTCATGGGCGCTTCCAAATGGCCGTGCTCACAATGTCTCCTCCTTGGGGATCATCACATCGACGCGGAGATTCTGGGCGCGGCCTTCCGGCGTCGCATTGTCGGCGATCGGCTCGTCCTCACCCTTGCCCTCGACCGTGATCCGCGAAGGCTTGCTGAACCTCGGCGCCATCATCGCTTCGACAGCCTTCGCCCGGGCGACCGAAAGGTCGAAGTTGGATTTGAATGCGCTCGATTTTCGCGGCTTCACATTGTCCGTATGGCCGACGATCCTGATCGGTCCGGGCTCGGGTTCCAGCGCGGCGGCGATGTCTGCGGCAATCGGCTGAAACTCCGGGTTTATCTCGGCCCTGCCGGACTGGAACAACAGGACGTTGTTGATCTCCACCACAATGAACATACCCTGCGTGCCGACGGCCAGCCCACCGCGTGCGATATCCTTGGCCAGTGCGGCACGGATGCGATCGATCTGGTTGGTGGCGGCGGGCTGGGTAACTTTCATCGGCTCAGCCAACGGCACCACGCTGGCGCGTTCGATGGCGATCGGCGTCGATGGATTGAGCGCCAGCAACCCGCCGGCAAGGGCGTCGCCCTCGTTGGTGATGAGGACCCGCAAAGCGAAGAATGTCGCTGTCAGCAGCGCCGACGCTGCGGCCGCAATGACCCAGAGCGGCAACCGGGCCGACGACTGTACGCTTGACACCGCCAAGCTCTGCCAGTGGGGCGAGATGTCTTCGTCGGCGCGCGCCCTGAAATAGCGAAGCGTTTCGTATACGTCGCGTCGAACGCGCTCGAGATTAGTGTCCTCGCGTGCGAGGCCCCGATACTGGCCTTCGAACCCAAGCGACAGGCAGGCATGCATCAATTCAAGCAGGTCGTAGTGTGCCTCCGGCGCGGCCAATATCTTGTTCAGTGCTTCGTAGAAGCCCGCGCCGGTGGGCTCGACGTGAAAGAACTGCGACAGCATGCTGTGCTGCGCCCAGGCGTCTCGCTTGGGCCAAGGCAGGTTGCCGATGAGATCGTCAGCGGTTTCGCAAAGGGCAAATTTTGCGATCCTGGCGTCTTCTTCGGGAACACCAGCTTTCTGCATTGTCCGGTCGAATTTTTCGATCGCCTCAGCGACATGTTCCGCTAGTTGTTCCGCCTGTCTTTCGACGGGCATGAGCCTGAGCTGGCCGAACAGCATCAGCAAAGGCGCCGCCGCGGCGAGGATCGGGTTCGGTGCTGAATATCTGACGCCATCCGTGGCATTCAGCAGGATTTCCTGCTGGATGGCTGGCTTCGGCGTCGCCGCAAAGGAACCGCTTCCGGTCGCTGCGCCGGGATCTGCACCCTGATAAATCACGGTTCCGGATGTCCAGCCCGGCGGCGTGTGCTGACCGACACCCGGATCGAAAACCGTTGAATCCTTAGCCCGCGAAGGACCGGGCTGCCTGCTATCAGGAACAGGCCCTTGAGGAGTTGGCGCTGATTTTTCAGCGGGGCGCGGTGCGCGAATGACGGTCTTGCCCGCTGGGCCGAACGGATCGTCCTTCGAGCTCATCGCCAAACGTCCGTCCACACCTGGTTGCTGCGTGTGCGCCAGAACCGGGTAAAACGGTCCCTGGTCAGGCACAGGAAATGCAGGCGCTGCTGATGAGGGCAGTGTCTGGAGGAAGGTCGGCTACAAAATTCTATCCCGCCGTAACATGACATTTGCCGCAGACCCCCGGGTCAATCAGCCTTACCCGCTGGCGAACTGTCGTATGTGATCGTAATCTCAGAAGCTGTCGATTGGAACAGGATGCAGTGCTGCGAAAGGATTTTTCTTCCGCCAGCGGCAGCGCCGTGTCCTTTGAAACCGCAAAGGACGCTCTAATATTTTCCAGTTGGCATGTGGTCCGTTCCGCAACTGAAGATCAGCACAGCAAAACCGATCCGGCTTCCGGGAATGCGCCAGGTTCAGTCTTCTCAGCCTATTTTTGCTTGGCGGCTTTGGCATAGGCTTCGCTGAAATAAGCCAGGAATATGTCCAGCATTCCGTTTTCGTGTGTTTCTTCCATGGTCCGCCATTTGGCGACAAAGGCGTCCCAAGCCAAGCTCTTCTTCGAAGTGAATGACGCTGGCGGAAGTTTCTTGCCGATCGCCTCGGGCGACAGGTCGTCAAGCAGCCGGGAGAGCGCAGCTTGCATGGCTGCGTAGGTAGCAAATTCATGCGTCTTGAGATCGCGGAATGCGTCTTCGATACTGTGCCTGGCATCAAGATAGCCGGCTCTGCGTCGTGCAAACATGATTTCAAGGATGTCGTCGGTTCCCGGGACGAACTTCAAGGGATTGTTATCGGCAGCGCTGATCATCGTCCGATGTGTGCTCTTGGCCAGTATTTTCGCAGCCGCACGTGCCTTCAGCAACAAGGCCAGTTCCTCGACAACCGTCCGCAGCACCGCGCCGATTTCGGCAGCGACTTCATGCGGATCACGCGATTGGAGCAATTCCGCAGAGATGCCAGCTCCGATCGCGATTTCCCGCAGCACCTCGTCCCTCGTCGAAGGGAGAGGCGCGGGCGGCGAAGACGTCGACACCGGTGCTCGGTGCTCTACCGGATTGAAGAAGGGCTCGCCTCCGAAGTCCAGCGGCCGACCTGACGTGATCGGCATTTCTCGTTGCGTCGAACCGTGCCTGCTTTGAGGATGACCCTCCGTGGTGCGCTCGTCGTCAATCGATACCAAGATGACGTAGCGGCCGATCAGCAACCGGTCTCCATGGTCAAGCCGATGCGGGCCGGCCATGCGATGGGTCGACCCGTTTATGAAGGTTCCATTGCGCGAGACATCGTGCAGCCGAAACGCGCCTGCCTCGTATCGAACGTCGCAGTGTCGGCCGGAGATGAACTTGTCGGGATCGGGCAAGGTCCAGTCGCAGGCCTCGCGCCCGATTTCGAAGCTGCGATCACGAGCTGAGTAGCCGGTCGAAATACCGGCCGGCAGGGAATCGGCATTGTTGATCTGCAGCCTGATGAACATTCAAAAATCGCCGTCGATCGCCTGTCGGGACACTCACCCAGGACTTCCATTATACCAGCAAAATCACGAGCGCGGCGTTACGAAGCTTTCAAGTCGATGATTCGAGAGGTGACACGCCGCAGCCACCGGTCCGGTCCCCTTTGGTCGCTGGAAGACATGTGCTAGGCTCAAGCAGAAACGAGCGGCGGGAGGGGCAAGACCCATGCCGGACGAACGCGCCACGGTTGTGCAGACGCCGCTTGGCGCTGACCTGTTGACCTTCACGCATCTTGTCGGGCGCGATGAGATCAGTCGTTGTTTGGCCTATACGGTCGGGTTCGTGAGCAGCAGCCCCGATATCGATCCGCTGAAGATGCTGGGCGGTGCCGTATCGATCGAAGGTGAATCCGATCCGAAACGCTGGTTCAGCGGGCTTGTGTCCGAGTTTCGGCTCACCCGGATCGAGGACCGCCTAGCGTACTACGAAGCAGCCATCAGGCCCTGGCTCTGGTTTCTCGGCAATACGACCGACTGCCGCATTTTTCAGAACATGAGCGTCATCGAAATCGTCGAAGAGGTTTTCTCGAAATACAGCACGGCGAAATTCGAGAAACGCCTGCAGGGTTCTTATCCGCCGCGCGAGTACTGCGTGCAGTACGACGAGACCGATCTCGATTTCGTGCAGCGGCTGCTGGAGCACGAAGGCATCCTGTATTTTTTCGAGCATGACGAGGGCAAGCACACGCTTGTGCTGGCCGATGCCGTGACCAAGCTGAAGCCGGCGCCGGGCTATGAGAAGGTGCCATATCACTTCGAAGGGCAGGGCTCCCGGCGCGATGTCGAATACATCACCGAATGGATTCCAGGCAGTTCGGTGCGGCCGGGCGCCTATGTCCACACCGACTATGATTTCAAGAAGCCGGGCGCCGACCTCATGGCCAAGTCGGCCCAGCCGTTCGGCCACAAGCTGGCCGCGGGCGAGAACTACCGCCAGCCGGGGGCGCATCTTGAAGTCGGTCGCGGCGACAGCCTCGCCGCGATCCGGCGCGAGGAGATCCAGGCCGTGCACCAGCGCATTGCCGCTGTCGGCACCGTGCGCGGGTTGTATTCGGGCTGCACATTCAAGCTGGACGGCTTCCCAAGAGAAGACCAGAACCAGGAATATCTGGTGGTCAGCGCCGAATACAGGCTGTTCGATCCCGGCTACAGAGCTCTTGCCGACGTCGAAAGCGAGAACTTCAAGGTGATCCTCGGCGTGGCGCCGACCGCCTTGGCCTATCGCCCGCCACGGATCACGCCACGACCGATCATGCGCGGCCCACAGACGGCGACGGTGGTCGGTCCATCAGGCGAGGAGATATTCACCGACAAATATGCCCGGGTGAAGGTCCAGTTCCACTGGGACCGTCTGGGCAAGAAGGATCAGAACAGCTCCTGTTTCGTGCGGGTCTCGCAGACCTGGGCCGGCAGCGGCTGGGGTTTCATCCAGATACCGCGCATCGGCCAGGAGGTCATTGTCGATTTCATTGAAGGCGATCCGGATCTGCCGATCATCACCGGCCGGGTCTACAATGCCTCGCAGATGCCGCCCTACGGACTGCCGGGCAGCGCTACGCAATCCGGCTGGAAATCCGACTCTTCGAAAGGCGGCGGCGGTTACAACGAGCTGATGTTCGAGGATAAGGCCGGCTCCGAACTGGTCAATTTCCAGGCACAGAAGGACCACAACCTTCTGATCAAGAACGACCGCACCAAGCTGGTGCAACACGACCAGTCCGACCGCATCGACCACGACGCCAAGCACTCAGTCGGCCACAACCTCGACGAGGACGTCGGCAACAACAAGACGGTCAAGGTCGGCGTCGACCAGACCACGGATATCGGCAACAACGACACCGAGACGGTAGGCGTGAACCGTTCGCTGACCGTCGGATCGAACGAGACGATCGGTATCGGGTCGAACTCGACTGAGACGATCGGGTCCAATCACACACAGACTGTCGGGTTAGTCCAGACGATCACAGTAGGCGCGGCGCGTGTCGATTCAGTGGGTGCAGCGGAAACCCGAAGCGTTGGAGCCGTCCAGACCAATCAGATCGGCGCATCGCGGTCGATGACGGTGGGGGCCGGACAGACTCACACGATCGGAGCGGCGGACAACTGGACAATCGCCGCCGCCCAGAGTGTTCAGATCGGCACGGACCAGAGTTTCGCCATCGGCGGAGCGCAGTCGTCGCAGATCGGCAAAGCCAGGTCAGCAAAGATCGGCGCTGACGACGCAACCGATGTCGGAGGCGGGCATGCGCTCAAGATCGGCAAGGGCAGCGGAATCCAAATCGCCGAAGACAGTTCGATCAAGGTCGGCAAGAATCTGGTGATCGAGGCGGGCGACTCGATCACGCTCAAATGCGGCGACGCGTCGATCACTATGAAAAAGGATGGCACCATTGTTGCCGACGGCAAGGACATTACCATCAAGGGCAGCGGCAAGATTAATATCAAGGCCGGTGGCGACGTGGTCGTCAAGGGAAGCAACATCCACAACAATTGAGGGCGTCATCATGGAAGTGCTGGATCGTATCGACGGCGTCGTGATCGGCCTGCTGATCGGTTTCGAAGACGGCGCGCCGCTGGTTGTCTTCGTCGGTAATCCGCGCGAGACCGCGATTGCGGCGCGCAGTCTGGCGGAGCTGGACGTCTCGGCGGTCGGTTCGGAACTGGCTCTCCTGTTCGAGGATGGTGATCCGACGCGGCCGCTGGTCGTCGGACGCATCGTCGATCCGCCTCACAAGGAGAGGAAATTGTCAGTTGTCCGCGAAGGCGATCGCGTCGTCATCACCGGAGAAGAACGTATAGAACTGCGCTGCGGCCTGGCATCGATCATCCTGGAGAAGGATGGGCGCATCACAATTCGCGGCAACCAGCTAACGAGCCACGCCAGCGGCACCAACCGCATCCGTGGCGGAGCCATCCATCTCAACTGAGGCGTTCACGATGCAGCGGATCGCGTCTATCGCTGCCATGGTGGACCAGCACGCCAGCGACGCGGCCTTCCTCTGGTTTCGTCGCCGCCGTGAAATCGATGGTCCGATCCTGGGCGAAACCGATATCGGCCGCATCGACCAGCGCCTGAATGCAAATCTCGAAGGGCTGATGGCTTCCGGAAAGGCCGGCTGGGAGGCGGCCCAGGCGCATTTCGCCGATTATGCCGAGCCCGGCGAGCTTTTCGTGCTCGGCGTGCTGGCGTTGCGCTGGGGCGAGGCCGAAGCCGTTGCCTCGGCGGTCGACGCCGCGGCGACGCTGGGCGAGGTTGGCGTGTCGGGCCTGTCCGGCGCGATAGCGCGCACGCCGCGCGAAAATCTGAGTCCGTTGGTGGCGGAATGGCTGGACGCGCGCGATGCGCGGCTGCGCGGCCTCGGCCTCGCGGCACTCTGGCATCATCGCGTCGATCCCGGTGCCCGCCTCGGCGATTTGCTGAGCAATCCGGACCCGGATGTTCGCAGGCGTGCGTTTCGGCTTGCCGGCGGGCTCAAACGGCGCGACCTCCTTCCGGCGGTGCTGGACGGACTTGACGGCGACACGTCGAGGGAACGCCTGACGGCGGCCCTTGCTGCTTGCCTTCTTGGCGAAACGCGCTCGGCCAACCCGGTGCTCGACCGGATCGTGCTAGCCGAGCCCGATCTGGCCGCCGCGGCGATCGAGTTGCGCCTGCTGACGACGCCCTTGAAGACCGGCAAGGCGTGGCTGCAGGAACGTCTGAAGCAGCCTGCCTTGCGCGCCACCGCGACAGCGGCAATCGGCCTCTTTGGCGACCGGTCGGTCATGCCCTGGCTGATCGCCAAGATGCGGGAACCCGACCTCGTATTCGCTGCCGGACTTGCGCTTCGCGATCTGTTCGAGGTGGATTTCAACGACTTCGACCTGTTCACGACGGACCCGTCCTTGCTGGGTAAGGACTTCGAATCCCTCAACGAAACACCGCTTCCGGTCGCGGATCGCGTAGCGGAATGGTGGGACGAGGGGCGCGGCGGGCGCAATCATGCACTCTTCCACTCGATGCGCAGACTTCGGCTGGATGCGTTGCGCGCAGCACTCGCCGAGCCGGACGCGCCGCTGACCGATTGGCGCAGGACGCGCCGGTTCCCGGCCTGGATGTGAACGAACAACGTTTTGAGTTCAGCGGCGGGTCATGCCGGCCATCACCGCGGCGGCGCGCAGGCCGCCTTCGGAAGCCACCTCGCAGATGGCGGTCGGCCCCGGCGCATAGTCGTTCACAAAACTGTCAGCCGCCAGCATCAGGGCCATCGCCCCTCCGGCAGCGCCGATATCGCCGATCGTCATCGCCGGATAGGCGGTGGGCAGGATTTCACGGCGGGTGCGGTAGAAGCGGGGACGGGCGATCAGCAGTTCCCAGCCGCTGTACCGCTCGCCGTTGCCGTTGCTGACGACGAAATTGATGTTTGGTTCCGATGGTCCCGATCCCCTCACCGCATCGCGCAAGGCGCCGAGCATGGCGCGGCCCTGGCTATAGCGGTCCGAAAGCACGCTGTCAGTCTCCTGGGCTGTCCCGACGCTATGAATGGCAGCCACCACCGCAGCCTTTCCTTCCGGCTCCCGCGTCAGCCGAACGAAAGCGGCGGCCTCGCCAGGCACGAGACCTTGCGCGTTTTCCGCACCTTTGAGGCGACCGGCTTTGCCAAGTCGGGAAAGATCGGTTTCGTTGACGAGGCTGTCTACTCCGCCAAGCAGGACCTGTCCGACGTCTGGCTGCTCCAGCAGTTCCACCGCTCGATCGAGAAGGCCGACGCTTGCCGCCGCGCCACCATCGATCGCACGCGAGGCGGCGTGGAAGCGATTGCCGGTCGCCTTGATCACGGCCGCAAGAAAGCCGGATGGCGGGATATCGTTGTATGCCGGATGATTGCGGAAGCTTTCGGGTGGGGCAAGCAGGATCGCCGTAGCCGCCGGGCCGGCCATACTTGTTCGCAACGCCTCGACAATGGCGCGCGACGCCATATTGACGAGCCATGCGCCGTCGGTGGCGCGCAATTGCCAATGGACAGGGATGCGCGCAACGATCTGGATGGCGCCCATGGGATCGATGAGGTCAATTTCCTCGAAAGCCGACAAGCTTGCCCGGATCGCCGCCAAGGTCTGGCTCGCGTCAAGCCCGGCTGCGGTCACCGCACCTGCGCCTGTTATGTAGAGCGGACGCTTCATGGCAGGAATACCGGCTGGTCATGTAACGTGCCGTCGGTGCCGAGTGGGTTAAGATATTGCTTGCGCTTAAAGTGGGCGCTCAACAGGACGGGCGACACATGGCCGAAGACTATTTCGCGCAACTGCGGAGCATTGCGCCGGGTCACGAAAGAAAGGCGGGCCTTCAGGGTGAGACGTCTCAAGTCCGGCTCGATGATGAGCGTATCGGGCTGGAGAATGGCTTCTTCAACGCGATCTGCAAAAATGAGACGCAGCGGCGCAACAATGCGTGGCAGCCGGAAGTCCCAACGGCCGGACGGCGTCATGCCGATCACCGTCACCTGCTCGCCACCGACAAGGCGCGGCACCTGCTGGTCGGCTGGCGCACACATGTTGAAACGCGGGTCGAAATCCTTCGGCGGCAACGGCCACTGCGTTTCGATCCAGGCCTGATCGTAGGTGCCTGCATAGCCGATTCGCGGCTGCCAGCCGCGACCAAGCGCGCCAAAGCCAGCCGGCTTCGGCCGGTCGGAAGGGTTGAGAAAGGGCTCGCCTGGATAAGTGATGTTGGGCGCCTGAGTGCGCACCTGCGTATCGGCCGACGGCGCATGGTGGAAACCGACGCCGACCGGGTTGCGCGGATCGGCGTTGCCATCCGCCGTGGTGCCGCCATAGGCGCGCTCATAGACGATCGGCATGGTGAGGAACGGGTTCGGCGCGCTGTAGCTACCCATGTCATACGTGCGATCGCCGACGACGTTGAGCGCCTTGCGCATACCGCCCACACGAAGGCCAACCTGCATTTCACGAATCGGCTTGCCATTTGGAGCGTAAGCCGTGCCGTTGACGATGATCTCCGAAGCCGGCTTGAGCGGCACGATATCGGATTCATAACGGGTCGAAGACAGAGCTGGATTGCCGAAGGGGGTGTCGCCAAAGATGACTGGCAACTGCTCGCCGGATGGCTCGAGGTCGCTGCCTTCCTTCGGTGCATGAAAACTGGCGGAAAACATCGCCACCAGCACCTCCTGCCCGTCGGAGTTGACCTGCACATGGGTCGCTGCGGAAAATGGCGTGCGGTTCTCCAGCCATACAGCAAAGGCCATGGCTCAGGACCAATCGCCGTTTTCGTCGAGACCGACCGGCCAGTAGGGCATGCAGGCGATCAGCTGGACCAGTTCCTTCTCACCAGCGTCGACGAGCCACTTCAGCAGAAACGTCTCAGGATAGACCGGTTTGCCGGGCACGAAATCGGTGTTGATCTTGTCGCAGGCCAACCAATACAACCTTACGATCCACACCACTTTGGGATGGGCGGCGGGCCCGGCCCAACGCCGGTTGAACGAGACGGCGATCGCGTCGTCGCGGTCCATGCCTTTCTTGACCTGCGCGTTGACGGTGTCCTCCCACCATTTTTCGGCGATGCCGCAAGCAGTGGTGAGGTCAGCAACATAGTCGCCGAAAACCTCCTGGTGTTCGGCCGACGCCTCTTCCAGAGTGCTGCGGCGGATATCGTCGCGCCGCGGCTTGATGTCGCCTGGCTGTGCCAGCAGTCGGGCAATGCCGTCTTCGGTGCTGCGGAGTGTAATCAGGGTCATCAGCAGCTCTCGTCGTTCTGGTCGAGGCCAATGGGAACAAAAACCAGACCGAAGACCAGCAACTCAAGGTCCGGCGCCTTCTCAGTCATATCATAGATCAGGCGATCGATCTCGCGTTCCACGCGCGGCGCCTCGTCGTCGTCCTCGGCACCCCACATCTCTTCCCACGGTTTCGGCGGCCGTTCCTCGAATTCGTCCTCGGCCTCCAGGTTCAATTCCTCGATCTCGAAATAATAGCTGCGAAAAACCTCTATGACGCTCGGATGTCCGGAAGGGCCTGTCGGCCAGCGTCTGGTGGCTTCATCAAGGCCGAGCTTTTCGACCAGACCGCTCCACCAGTGCTGCACCACCGGCTGCACTACCCGCATGTCTCGAATGTAGTTCTTTTGAAGCTTGTCGATCTTATTCGCCATGCCGCACCTATGCCGCTGCCTTGAATTGCGCACGCAGTTTCTTTGCGTACTCGTCTACCTGTGACCCCTGGCTCTTGTAATGCGCTTTACAATGCGACTTCACCACATCGTCCTTCTCGAAACGCTTGCGAAACTTCTCGGCACCCATGTGGCAACCACCCATCTCCCAAGCAACGGCCAAAGGTGGCTGATGGTCGTGGGTCATATGACCCTTGCCCCTCGAATGCTTGGTGCCGTGCTTCCTGACCTTCTTCAGCTTGACGAAAAGCTTGCCCCTCAGCCAGCCGCCAGCGCCCTTCGATTCATCGCTCTGGGTGCGCCATGCCGCTTCGGTCTCGCCGTGATCCCGCTCGCATTCCCAACACGGTTTGTCCTTGACCTCCTTGACTTGCGCCGGCGAAGGATCCCGTTTTGGCCGATGGACGCTCGCCTTATATTTGCTTTTGCAGGGCTTGCCGTAGTTCTCGCCCAACTCAGCCTCGAAATCGACCATGGCCTGCCCATCGATGCAGTTGGGCAGATCGCTCGCCGTGTTCTGAGCCATCATGTCGCCGTGACGGTCGACCCCCTTGCCTTCTGCCTTGACCGTGAACGACCACAGTTTGAAGACACCCTTGCCCTTGATGCGATGGGTGACCACGCCGGCGCCCAGTCCCGGCGTGGCCGCTTCGTTGCCCGTACTCAGCGCCACTTCGGAAGAGTTCTCCAGCGCCGTCGGTGTTCCCTGCACCTTGACGCTCTTGCTGCCTTTGATGAGATCGCTGGCAGAAAGCATGTTGACATATGGAACCGGCACCGGTCCCGCCGGCGGCGGCGGCGGGCTGAGGCAGACGTCGCCCGGCGCGACGCCCTTGCCGCCGCTTGCCTGGTGGAAGAAGCCCATCTTTTCGGCGTAGACCGTGTTACCCATGGCTCAGGACTCCGCCGTCTCCGGCCGTGCCGCGCGCATCGCGGGCAGGGCATTTTGAGCAAGGTCGTGGATGTCGGCGAAGCCGAACTCCCTGACCTCCCAGTCGTCGCTCCAGAATGCGATCTTGTCGGTCGCGGCGGCGGCGCCCGGAGGTGGCAAAATCTGAAGGCTTTCGGCCAGCCGGGTCTGCGCCCAGTAGTTGTCGACGCAATTCTGAAGAAGCGAGGCCACGGCATCGTACCACGGGTCGCCCGGCTCCGGCGGGGGCCCAAGCCGGACGATGGCGAACGGATAACGGCGGCCGACGCGGTCCTCGCTCATGCGCCAGACACCGGCGCAGGGCTGGTCACCGAAAATCCCGGCCTGGACAATAAAGCGCCAAGCGCGCGGGTCGAGGTCGCCTTCATCGGGTCGCACGCGCAATTCCATCGACATCCACCGATCCCAGCGGTCGATGAAGGTCCGCGGCAGGTTCCAAGCGACGAAATCTCCAGTCGCCGGAATCTTGCCGAAAAATCCGGTGATCATATCTGTGGCGGACATGAGAACTTCTTGAACATCTCCAGATTGTAAGGATTTTCGACGCTGGCGGCCTTGAGCTCGAAATCCGCGTACATGCCTTGCGTGCCCAATCGCAGGCTGTAGACATCGGACAGTGAGGTGCCGGTGAAACGGCCGCTGCGCAGCATCCTCAGCCAAGCCCAGCTGCCGGTCTCGTTGAGCATGATTTCGGGTGAGCCGTCGATCGGCTGGAAGGCGAGGGAAATGACGCCGGTGCCGTCCTTGCCGGGCCAGGTCATCGGCTGCGGTCGCGTCGCGTTGTTGTAATAGACGAGGTTCTGGCCATCGAGATTGAGCGTCACGCGCGTGACGTTGGGAGACAGGTCCTTGGGTTCGAGCGTGAAGCTCATCACCGGGCCCGTACCGCCCGGAAAGAGATCGTCGCGGATACGCCTGGCCTGTTCGAATGCCGCCAGAGCCGCCGGGTCCAGGCCGAAGTCGGCGCGCCATTTCCATGGCTGGCTGGCGGTGTCGACATAGCTGATCAAATGGTCGTTGATGAAGGTGTCGATCATCCCGGCCGGCCCGAACAGGCGGGCGAAATCGCGGACATTGACGTCGACCGCGCTTTCGGGGCTGAACGGATAGCGGTCGTTCAGCGCCGCCTGGCAGAACGGCAGGATGTCGGCGCGCCAGATGGCGTTAAGCTCCGAGGTGACCGCCTTCTGTGTCAGGCCGCTGGTGTCGCCGGCGATGCCGCCGAGCCAGTCGTCGACTGGATCGGGCAGGATCTGCGCTTGCCTGGCGACCGCTCCCGTCAGCTCGGCGAGGCCGCCCTGTTTCTTGATGGCGTCCTGAGGGTCGGGATTGGCCGTGACCGTCTGCAGCACGTTCGAAAGTGCGGTCAGCGCCACCACCGCGGCGTCGAGTGCCGGCGGCTGGCCGTCGACCTCGGCGATCGCGCCCTTGAGCGGCTTGAAGTGTTCGGCCACGAGATTGCCGGTAAGATCCACCTCGTCTGCGGAGCCTGCGCGTGGCAGCAGTTTTGCGCCTGTCTTGGCCAGTTTGCCAAGCTTGCCGAGTTTGCTGAGCAGTTTCGAGCCGCCCTTTGCTGCTGCCTTGTTATCGGCCGGCGCTTCATCGGATCGGGTAAGCTCGGTCTCCTGAACGACCGCCGTAAGCAGGCGCTTCAGCGCAGAGTCAGCACTCGAAAGGTCCTTGAGGTTCTCGCTGGCGACATTCAGGTCGGCCAATGGCGCGAGCCTGATATCGCGCAGGATGCTGTCCCATTGTGCGATGTAGTCTTCGTAGTAGAGTTTTAGAATATCCTCGGACAGCGCCGAGACCGAGGTTTCGGAATTTTCCGAACAGCCGCCGGCAAAGACCGCCCGATCGAGTGCGGCCTGGGCGGCGACATCCTCGATCCGGTCGAGAATGGCATCGTGGAAGCCGGAATAGGTGAACGCGCCTGAAATGCCGACGCGCAGCGTCTTGTCGGAACGCCGTGCAAAGACCTTGGCGCCGTTGGGACCGGCGAAATTCGCCGGGATCCATTCCTTGAGGCCGGCCACCGCCGGATCGGCCAGCAACTGTCTGTAGCCACGCGCCGGCAGCGAAATCGTGCAGACGGTTTTCAGCGCCTCGGCAACCAGCGCCTGATCCGCGGCGATGTAGCTGTCATCGACCGCCATGCGGCGGATCGCGGCAAGCTGGTGCTCTTCCGCGTCGGCGGTCGGAAAGGGCGCTGCCGGTGCGAATTCCGGCA
The DNA here is from genome assembly GCF_002284565.1 of Mesorhizobium mediterraneum. Classification (GTDB taxonomy): domain Bacteria; phylum Pseudomonadota; class Alphaproteobacteria; order Rhizobiales; family Rhizobiaceae; genus Mesorhizobium; species Mesorhizobium mediterraneum. Next base: position 241,907 of record NZ_NPKI01000026.1, read on the forward strand.
AATCACTGACCCACCAGTTCTGGACGAAATCGGCATCCATCTGCGACAGGCCCGTCATCATGCGATAGGTTTTCAGCGCCCCCAGCATGAAATCCGGATCGCGGATCTGCCGCCACATAGTCGCCTCGAGCAAAGCGACCATGTGCGGCTCGAGAACATTGCGCAGTGCGTGGTCGTAAGTGTCGGTCTGCGCCCGCAGCAGCTCCGCCGATGCCGATGGTCCCAGTAGATCCTGGGCACTGCTCGGCGGTGCCGTTCGGGCATTTGCGACCTCGGCCATCGCGTTGAGCGCGCCATCGATAGCGGGCTGCTCCACCGATGCCGGGCTCGCGGCTGCTGCGGTCAATGGCGCCTGCAGCGCTTCGAACTGGCTCGCCTGTGCTGTGATCGCATTGCGGTTGTCATAGTAGGACCAGGTGAACATCGCACCGGCCAACAAGGCGGCGGCGGCACAGGCTGCCGCGGCGCCGCGCCAGATCCAGGCGCGGCGGCGCTGCGCCAGCGGATCGAACGTCCCCAGGCCGGCCTCCCTGAAGATGACCTCGGTCAGCAGGTTCTTCAGGAAAAAACTGCGTTTTTCAACGCGCGGCGCCGGCATGGCACGCCGCGGCGGAAGACCGAAGGATGAAGACAGTGCCGCGGTCAGCCGGTCGATGGGCGCCCCTTCCTGGGTCGCCGACGTCAGATAGAGGCCGCGCAGCCAGGCGGCTTCTTCGTACCGGCTTTCGCCGAACATCGCCTCGATCAGCACCTGGATAGGCTCGGACAGGCTTGTGAGCTGGGCGGGAAATCTGAAAATCTCGGCGCGGGCAGCGAGTTTGTCCTCATCCTCCAGGCGTGGCACCAGCCGCCGCTCGAGTTCCGTGGCAAGGGTGGCGATTTCCCGCTCTATGGTCTTTGCGTCGACACGCGCATCCAGTGCGAAGGTCGTCCCCCACACCTGCTCGCGCGAGGCCGTCGACAGGCCGCCGAAGAAGGCCTCGAAACCCTTGATCAGATCGGCCTTGGTCAGCATCAGATAGACCGGGAGGCGGATTTCGAGCCGGTCGTTGAGCTCTGCCAAGCGCCGACGGATCTTGCGGCCATGTGCCTTGATGGCTTCGTCGCCCTCTGAAAGCGCGTCGATCGACAGCGCGACGATCACGCCGTTCAGCGCCCGGCGGCCGCGATGCTTTTTCAAGAGGTCGAGGAAGCCTAGCCATTCCGCCGCATCGACGTCCGGCCGGCTCTCCTGCTGCACGTAGCGGCCCGCCGTGTCGATCAGAACTGCGTTCTCAGAGAAAAACCAGTCGCAGTTGCGCGTGCCGCCAACCCCCTGCAGGTCGTCGGTGAGATCGATCGGAAAGTTCAGACCGGACTGGCGCAAAGCCGTGGTCTTGCCGGTGGCCGGTGGCCCAACGATCACGTACCAAGGCATCTCGCGCAGGAACTTGCGTCCGCCCAGCCTGCGACGCTTCAATTCGGCCATCACCTCGGCGAACTTGGCGCCGACTGCGGCGACGTTCTCTTCGCCGGGGCTCAGCGGTTTTTCCACCACGGGCGCAGCGATTTCGGCGACGAACATGCGGTTGGCTCGGATCGCCCGGCGCTGCGCGACGATCAGCCAGATCAGCCAGAAGATGACCAGCAGCGCAATGATGACGATGCGCACATTTTCCGAGGCGAAGGGTCCGTAAGCACCAACCTTCACGATCGGGCCGAACACCCAGATAACCAGGGAAAGCAGCGTGATGCCGATCAGCGTCCACAGCCAGCGCGATGTCAGAACCGCCCAGAGGAAGCGCAGGATGAACATCTCATAGCCTCTTTTCGACCAGCACCTCGACGCGGCGGTTCAAGGCCCGTCCCGCGCGCGTGCTGTCGTCGGCCACTGGATCGGTAGCTGCACGTCCTTCGAAGCGAATGCGGTCCTGCGGCACACCGTTCTGGACCAGCATCTCGGTAATGGTTGCTGCGCGCGCTTCCGACAGCCGCTGGTTGGTGGAAAGCGGATTGGACCGTTGCAAAGGAATACTGTCGGTATGGCCGACCACGGTGATTTTTCCGATCAGTTCCTGATTGGCCAAGATCACTTTGGCGATCGAACCAATCAGCGGCTCGAAGCCTTCCGTCAGTGTCGGCCGCGACGACTGGAACAGTTCGGGGTTGGAGGCCTGAATGATCAGCCTGGCCAGCGAAACGCTCTCGGTGCCGCTTAGCGCGGCCCTGAGATTCGCCGGCGCTCCGGCCTGAAACTCCGGCACCAGCGCGAAATCCACGGCCTCCGGCGGCGGCGCTTCGACCTGAGGCGATGTGCGGCTGATATCGCCGCGCGTGGGTGGCGGCAGAGCACGAACGAGCGTAGAAAGCTCGACTGCCTGACTGCTCAGTCCCATCGACAGCCCGAGATAGATTGCCGTGGCGATAACCGCCGCACCGAGCGCCATTACCCAGATCGGAACGATGAAGCGCTGCGGCTCGTCGGATGCGATCACGCCTTTCCAGTTCGGCGACAGTGGCGCGCCGTCGGCGTCGGCATCGCGCAGGAAGCGCGCCGCAGCAACGCGAACGGCATTGAGCGAGCGGTCGCCCGACCGGCCGGGCACACGATATTTGCCGCGGAAGCCGAGCGCCAGGCAATGATATTGCAATTCCAGCAGTTCACGATCCCGGTTCGGGTGGCGCTCCAGTTCGTCGAGACGCGTGAAGAACTGCGTGCCGGCATCGACATCGCCTCGAAGCATCACCACAAGCGGCTGGCGCGGCCATGCGCTGGCACCGCCCCATGGCGTGTTCAAGGCCAGATCATCGAGCAACGCCGCCACCACCCAGGCTGCCTGGTCGGCGCGCTCCAGCGAGGATCCCGCCGACATTGCCGCGTCGCGTGCCCGAACCAGCTCTTCGAGCAACCGGGTGCGCATCGCCTCCGGGTTTTCCGGTGGCAGCGCGCTTTCAAGCTCCGGCGCGAACTCGAGCAAGGGCGCGAATGCGTTGACAAGGGTGTTGGGATGCGTACGCGACCGTTTCATTGGCGCGCCCGACAGGAGTGGCGTCATCGGTCGCGGCATCGGCGCGCCGGTCAGCCGTATGCGAGTGCGTTCGCGATCCTCCGACAGTCCGAAAGGATCATCCCGGCTCATGATCTCACCTGTTTACCGAATAGCAGTCCACCTGCGGCTCGCTCGGCAGCACACCCGACACGCCAATAACGAAGCCGGGGGCATCGAGCAGCGAGGCCCAGTGCTCGCTTTTCTGATCCAGTTCAAGGCACAGCCGATCGCCATCGTAGGGGATTTCGCGGGGCTGGGAATGAAGCGGTTTCAGTGGAATGCCGGGTAGACGGGATTTCCATAGACCCTCGAACTGATCGGCCGAACCGACAGTCGCCTGGTTGACGAAAATCTTACGCAAGGCATCTTCCGACAGCTCGGAACCGACCCGGATAACGATCCGGCTGGCCACCAGCAGCTTCGGGTTGTCGATGCGGATTTTCCAGACGTTGGTCGAATGCCGCATGACCGGCAGTGCGCGGGATTTAGGCTCGATGTAACGCAGGCTCAGGATGAGTGAGCGCAAGGCGTCCGCCAGCGCCAAATATGCGGGGCCGGGCGCCATGTGATCGTAGGCGGGCAACTCGCTCAGCCGTCGCGCGCTCGAGCCATAGGTCGCCATCGAACCGGCAAGACCGGCAAGCTCCAGGTAAAGCTCGGCCGGATGGAAAACATCCTGCGCCAGCATGTGCGCCAGTCGTGGACGCGCCGCATTGGCGAGATTGAGCATCAAGAGGTCTTCGACGCTACGCCCTGGCCCACCCATGACCATTTTGCCATGCGCCTCGGCGATTTGGTCGAGGCCGGTGACGACTTCCAAAAGCAACTGCCGGTACCAGGCCACTGCTCCGGTAACCAGTGTCGGCGGCAGGAACGTCTCATCCAGGGAGACGCCGCCATCGGCTCGAACGCCTTTGATGTCGGCTATGGGCAAGGCGGTGTAGCCGCCAACCGATTTTCCCGGTGCAAGCAGCAGCGCCTGCGGTCGGGCGATTTCGATTTCTTCAGGATCCGAACCGCCCTGGACGGCGTCGCGCACCGAAACGATGCGCCCATGATAGCGTGCTCCTGTCGAGGCCGCGTGCGCCGGATCGAAGCCGACACCGCCAGCAGGCTCGATCGGCAGGGCGACCAGCACCGGTCCGGCACCCGTATCGGCGGTGACCGGCAGCGGTCGTGGCGCGTCCATCAGGTCAGGGATGGAGAAGGGGGTTCCATCCGGAAAGATGCCCTGTGCCGACAGGATCGAGACCTGGCCGGCATCGAGCATTGCCTGGTCCAGCGTCAGCTGCTGAAAGCCGAACGTATGCAACTGCCCGGCCTGCAACGCGCCGCGCACCGTCGCCTCGAAAAAGCGATCCTGCTGCTGAAAATGCTGGGTCCGCAGAAACAGGCCTTCGGACCACAGCACCCTGTTTGCATCGCTCATGCCGCTACTTCCTGCATCGAGCACCCCTTGCCCTGGCCGCTAGGCGGAAATGCCGCCGCTGCCAAGCGTGACGTTGACGGTAACTGTTGATCCCGACGACACCGACTTGGTTGTGCGCCAGCTCCGGCCGCCGGGCTCGCGAACGAGGGCAACGAAGCCCAGCGCAGCCGCGTCCGGCTCTACGGTGATGGTTTTGGATGCGGTCTTTCCCGGCCCGACGGAGATCTGGTCGGATCCAATGAGATCGCCTGCGAGTGCGGAGCCGGCATCCCCCTGCAGCGCGAAATAATCGGCCGAGTTGAATTTACCGGTGCTGCGCAGCCGCATCACGAGGACCGTCACGGGCCGGTCGCCGCCACCTGGTCCCGGGTTCATGCCGGCCGCGCCGGTCAGGTTGACGGTGACCGCGGATGGTTTTGGCGGACCGCTCTGACAAGCCGCAAGCAGCCCGGTTGCGCCCAGGGCAACGATAAATTCGCGTCGATCGATCATTTTTCACTCCTCCTCATATGCATCCCGAAAATCAGCGCCGATTTCGCCGAGGAAGCTCGATTCCGCACTCTGGGCGATTTCACGATGGCGTTTCTGGTATAGCTCCCACAGCTTGGCGCTGCGCCCGCCAGAAAGCAGGGTGCCGATCGCTGAACTTGATTTCAACTCTTCCTCGATCGCTGCCGGGTCAAAACGGTCAATCATCCGCCGCAAGGCCGACTGCACGCCTCGCCAGGCGCGCACGTGATGTTGCGCGAGATCGCGGACCGCATCCGCGATTGCCGCTTCGCCGGCCAGAAATCCGGGGCTGCGCTCCGCTATGATGGTCACGATGGCGTCGTCGACCGTCGGCAGAAACTTGAGCGGATTGACTTCAGAGGCTCCCACCACCGTCTGGGCGACGCGAGCGTTTCCCTTTTCCTCGGCCCGCTTGCGCAGCAGCTGCATCAGGCCTTCCATCATGAGCCGATACTCGCGACCGAACTTCTCCATTTCCGCGACGCTGTCGCGTCCGGGAAAATCGGCTTCCTCAATGCCCATGCCGCGCAAGAACGCAGTGCGAAGGGCCGTATTCGCCTGTTGTGCCGCTGCCAGGGAGGGGGCGGGTTTGGGAGCAACGCCAGCACGTGGCGGAGAAGGGATATCTGCCGCCTGGCCACGCAAATCCCAGGGATCGGCCGATTGCGGTCTTCCGGCGAGATGTTTGCGTTGACCGGTCGAGCTGGCGCCGTTTCTCGAATCGGGCGACGCGGCCGGCCCGAAACCGAAATCGTCATCAAATTCGGATGACCTTTTTGAAGCGGCCTCGGTTGCGCCGGACGGCACCGAATCGAGGCTGAATGGGTCTGCGGGGCCTGGCGCACCACTTGGTTCAGAATAGACGGCGCCATTCGGCGCGGGCGTTGATACCGGGTCGAGGCTGAACGGGTCGTCGAAGGCCTGCGAACTGCGCTGGTTGGCGCGCTCAAACGCTCCTGGAATCGGCTGCTCGAACGGGTTCGGCAGATCGGCGGGACGCGGTCGTCGCGGCTCTTCTTCGACCGTGGCTGAAAAGAAATCATCGCGGCCGATGCTTACCGGCGCTCGTGATGCTGGCGGCGACCGTTCCGGGACCGATTGGCTGGTTGCTGGTGCTTGAGCGACCGGCGTCTGCAGATCGACGCATACGATGTAATCGCCCAGTCTCAGCCGCATGCCGTTTTGAAGACGGACCGACGTGCCAGCGCCGAGCGGACTGTCAGAGTCGTTTATGAACAACCCGCTGCTTGATGTGTCGGTGACGAAATATCCATCCCGCCCGCCGGTGATCTTGCAATGGGCGCGTGAAACGAACATGTCGGGATCGTCGATCTGCCAGCCTGCGTCCGCGCTGCGGCCGATCACCAACTCACCCTCGTCCAGTCGGGTCTGCCGTACCGCCTGGGTCCGTGGTCCTTGCTCCAGAGTCAGCAGCAGACTCATGCCGCGACCCCCGCCATTTCCGGCCGCCATCCGACAATTGTCCGCAGCCGCATATCGTCAGCATCGCCCCTTTCAGCAGGCCGCACAAGCCAGGTGGTTCGGCCGAGCTGTACCGCTCCGATGCGGGGCTGCGGCACGGCTTCACGCGCGAGCACGATCCGCAGATCGACGTCGAGCGATTCCCCAACCATGTCGCGAACGGCCTGTTTGAACATTTTCAGACGTTGACCGCCCGGCAGGAACGTTTTGAACTCCTCATACCCGAGCGGGCCGACGCGGAGTTCGATCCTGCTTTGGCGGCTGAAAACGCGCGGGCCGATCGTCGCCCCGCGACCCAGCACTGCATAAGCTTGTGCAAGGCGGGTCTGGAGCGATGCTGGGATGGTCATCCAGGTGGCAACGAACTCCTTGATCTGCACCGGCACCTTGAACGCTTCCGCCAGGAACAGCGTCAGCCGCTCCGGGCCGTCGACCTGGCCGGCGAGCGATGCTGCCTGGCGAAGCTTCACGGCGTCGAGATCGGGATTGTGGGTGCCGGGCAGTCCGATTCCCGCCATGGCTTCAAGCATGGCCCTTACCCGGCCGCCGACCGCACGTTCGACCTGTACCGCCGGATGCGCATCCGCCCAGGCCCGATAGTACAGGGCGATCATGCGGTGCTGGAGAATATTGACGAAGTCCACGAACGTCGTGTCGCTGGTCTGCCGTGCGTCAGCGCCGGTGAACCAGCGCTGCGACAGACGATCGAGTACCCAGCGTGTCAAATGAAGCGGCATGGGGCCTTCCGGTCCCATCAGCCCGAGATTCGCGATCGTGACCCGGGCCGGCGTCTTGTCCTTCGCTTCGCGGAATTCAACCACGTCCTTGGCGGAAAAGCTCAGACGCACGTGCTGCCCGAGCCTTGCCGGCTCGCGATCCGCGTGGCCGGAATAGCCGAACAGCCCACCCCTGCGTTCGAGCCGGCGCAAAAGCTCGAAAAAGTCGAACGTATCAGACAGCCCCTCGACCCGGTTCAGGTCGAGTTCGCCTAGATCAGGTGGCGATTGCCGGGCGTCATCGGCCATGGCACATCCTCCTGCTTCTGCAGCAGCCGCGTGCGGGTCCGCACAAAGCCGTTTATTCCTGCGTGGCGGGCAAACAGCCGCGCAAGCAAGGCTGAAAGCAGCAATGTGCTTTGCCCTGCCAGGACCGACTGGTCCACATGCAATGTCACTTCCGTGCCCCTTCCGAAGCACATCGGCCCATCGATCTGCAGCCGTTCGATGACGGACCGCGAGTCAATACGAACGATCGAGTGCACATTGCGTGCGAGGCTCGGATCTCCCCGGTCGGCATAAAGATCGAGCAGCGCATGCAGCGGATCGACACCACGACCTTCCTTGGCAAGGCTGAGAAAGTTGAGCGCCAGCTGCGCCACGAGCCGCCAGGCGAGATTGTCGGCTCGGGATTCGCCTTCGGCGCCCGCGGGCAGGGCGGCCGGGATAGCCGGCTGGGGCGGACGCAGCGCACCGAGAAGCCGGACCGTTTCGACCGGATCGCCTGTCTCCAGCGTCAAGGTAGGGTTGTCGTCGAGGATCGGCAGATCGCGGTTGGTGCAAAGCGCCATGATGTCGACACGCTTCAGCGGTCGGTTCGCCGGGCTTCCGACCGGCCGTGAAATCGATAGAAAAACGTCGTCTCCAGTGTATGAGGTGCGGGTCAACCCGTCGCGCCGTTCATCTTCGGTGGCCCGGCGAGGGCGCCGTTCGGTGGAAAAGACCCAGCCATTGTTGCGATTTTGCCCCAGGCTGAAGAGCTCCGGAATTTCGGCGTCGGTGCCCTCGGAATCGGCGTCCTCGACGCGGGTCACCCGATAGATTTCGAAGTCCCGCGCCCGCGTGCGGTCGGCATGCAGCACTTGCCGCGTTCTGCGGGGATCAAGCTCGATGACGTTGCAGTCACGCTCGAAGAGGTTGATGATCGGCGTCGCAAAAAGTTCGAAATCCGCCGGCGTCACATCGGCAAGTTCGGGTGCTGGACGCCGGAACATGAAGATGATTTCGATCCCGGCGTCGCATCTGCGCACGACCGGTTGCAGTCCTGAAACCCGCACGTAGTGAAAGCGCTCGGGCATCATGAAATATTCACGCAGCAGACGGTACCCTTCGAATGTCGGCCGGGTACGAGGCATCAACGCCTCGTCGTCGCTGATGCCGACCATTTCGGGTGCCGGCAACGGCGATAGGGGGTTGGCCTTGCCTTCGGCTCGTGCACCAACGGCCGAGCAGACGCCGAAAACTGCGTCAAACAGCAATGGCGCTTTGGTGCGCCCAGCAAAATAGAAATCGAGCCGGTCAAGCGCCAGTTCGTCGAGCTTGCCTTTTCCGGCCCGACCAAGCGTGATACGCAGCGCCGCCTCGCCGCCTACGCCGCCGATCGGTGTTATGCCGGCCGCTGCCAACCCGCTGCGATCCTGGAAATAACTAACCGACTTGATGGTTATCGGCCACAGCGTCATTTCCTGCGCTGTGGTGAAGGTGCAGCGCGTCGACAGGCCGGGTTGCAGACCGGACACCAGCCGCGTGTTCCGCCTGACGACATGGCCGGCAACCATCGACTGGACCTGCTGTCCGGGTTTCAGCACTGCCATCGCCGTTGCCGGCGCCGGCGTAACCAGATCGGGATAAAGGACATCCAGGACGCTGCGTGAAAACCTCGAGCGCTCGGCATCGACTTTCAACCGGGTGCGCGCAGCGAGAAAGGCGACGCCGTCAAGCAGCCGCTCCACATACGGATCCGGGCAGGGGACCGTATCGAGCGAGAGATTGCGCGCCACCGCCGGATGCATGTCGGCAAATTCTGCCGCGAGTCCGCGAATATGGGACAGTTCCTCCTCGTAATATTCTACGAAGACGCGATCCATCTCAGCTTTCCCTAAATTCGGTCCGGGCCAAGCCGTTATCGAGATTGATTGTGGTGCGCAGGCGCATGCGTTCCGGCGTCGGCGTCATGATCAGCACAGCGTCTATCTCGATCTTCAGGCCCACACTTTTGTCACCAAGGGTCACCGTTACCTTTGTTGCGCTTTCCTTGAGACGTGGCTCGAACGTGGCAAGGATGGAACGGATCTCGCGCGCCAGGGTTTCGCGATCAAAGTCGCGGGACGAACGGCCCGAGAAGGAGGGCACGCCGTAATTGACCACACTTCGACGCACTTCCGGAAAATCGGCAAGCGACGGCGGATTGTCCGCGGACTGTTCGTTTTCAAGATCTGAAAGAAGCGGAACGGCTTCGAAGCGCTCGGTATTGAAGAGAGCTTCGATGTCACGTCGCACGGCCTCCCTGAGGACGCGGGCCGATACGACCACGCCGCGGCTTTCGATCTCCGCGCGGTGTTGGGTTTGAAAGATCAGGCGGTGCAGACGCCGCTTCTGATCGGATGTGAGCTCGGCGTCGGCGTCGATGATCCGCGTGGTACTTGCGATGAGGATGTCCAGCCGGTCCGCGCCAAGCTCGTCGAGCAAGACCTGGCGCAGCCCGTCTATTTCCGAGGCCACGCCCGGCAGGTCATTGACGAGGCGGTCCCAAAGAGAGGGCTGGACCGCTTCGCGTTTCGCTCGCGAACTGCCGGTAACCTGCAGCTTGTCCGCGCCGGGCCGCCGAGCCTCACTTGCCGACATAGACATCCATTTCGATTTCGTCATCCTTGTCATAGACGAACTTGATCTTCTTGTAGGCGAAGCTGACCTCCTCCTGGATCAGGTCTTCCTCGTCCTCGGCCTGCGTCATGTCGTACTCCATGATCGAGGCGTCAGTCAGGGTAACGACTAGGTAGTCGCTGGTTTCCCCATCGATGGTCCGGCGTGCGGAGAACACAACTTCGTCCAGCGCCTTGTTGTCGAATAGCGCCTTCTTCAGATAGGGCGACGACTTGTCATAGTGCTTGGTGAACTTGATCATGCCGAGGGACACACGACCGCGGCGTGAGAGCGAATTCGGATCGTATGGCGCGACAATCTTGTAATCGACCCCATGGACTTCGATTTCATCTTCGTGGCCGTCTCGAACGCTTGGCCCTTTGATGTCCGGAACCTTTAGAAAGCCGTCGATTTTCACTGATGTTGGCATTGTCTTTCTCCAGCGCTTTCAAACAAAACAGATGATGTTGCTGCAAATTAAGACTTTACGGACGGTAGTTCCGACACCAGCCGGAGCGACGCGTTGATGCCCTCCAGTTGGTAATGCGGGCGCAGATAGAAGCGAGCATTGTAGTAGCCCGGCCGCCCCTCCACGCTGTCCACCTGGACCTCAGCGGCAGCGAGCGGGCGCTTGGCGCGCGCCTTGTCGTCGGCAAAGGCCGGGTTGGCCAGCACGTATCGGTTGATCCACTCGGTCAACCAGATCTGCATGTCCGACCGCTCCTTGAACGACCCTATCTTGTCGCGCGCAATGGCCTTGAGGTAATGCGCAAAGCGCGAAACCGGGAACAGATAGGGCAGGTTGGCGCTTAGCCGCTCGTTTGACTGTGCGTCTGGATCGACCAGCCGCCCGGCACGTGTCTCGTCGTCCTGCAACGAATGCGCGCCGATGAACGCCGCGAGATCCGTATTTTTCCGGTGCAGGATGGGCATCAGGCCGAGCTTGGCGAGCTCCGCCTCGCGCCGGTCGTCGATGGCGACCTCCGTCGGGCATTTCATCGCGATCGATCCGTCATCGGTCGGGAAGCTGTGCACCGGCAGGTTGAGCACCGTGCCGCCGTTCTCGACGCCGCGGATCTGCGTGCCCCAGCCGTAGAGCTTATGGCTGCGGTTGATGTTGACGCCCATCGGGAAGGCGGCATTCATCCAGACATATTTGTTGTGATCGCCCTCCACCTCCTCCTCGAAGGTGAAGCCCTTCACCGGAACGGTGTCGGTGCCGTAGGGCAGCCGGGCCAGCACGCGCGGCATGGTGAGGCCGATATAGCGCGCGTCCTCGCTCTCGCGCAGCGATTGCCACGAGGCATAGGCCGGGTTCGATACGATCATCTGCAGGTCCTGCGGGTTCGGCAGTTCCTGCCAGCTGTCCATGCGGAACAGGCGCGGCGAAGCGGCGGCAATGAACGGCGTATGCGCGGAGGCGCAGACACCCGACATATTGCGCAGCAGGCCGACGTCGCGCGGATGGTTCGAGAATTCGTAGGCGCCGACCAGGCAGCCGATCGGCTCGCCGCCCAGCATCGAATACTCGTCCGTATAGACCTTCTTGAAGATCGGGCTTTGATCCCACATCTGGCCTTCATAGTCTTCAAGCGTGTCGGCGAGCTGCTCCTTGGAAATGTTCATCACCCGGATCTTCAGCTTCTGATCCGTTTCGGTGTTGTTGACGAGATACCAGAGGCCGCGCCACGTACCTTCCATTTCGCGCACTTCCGGCGCGTGCAGGATCTCGTTGACCTGCGTCGTCAGCATCTTGTCGATGCCTGCGATCAGCGACTTGATCGACTTGATCGCGTTGGACGAGATGGTCGTGGTGTCGGAACGGGACTGCGCCGCCAGCGCGAGATTGCGGACGAGTTGCTGCAGCTTCTCGCTGTCGTCCTTCTTGACCTTGAAATCCTTCTCGAGGAGCCCGCTGAATTCTCCGAGGTCGATGGCTTCCGCCTCGGCGGTGACGGCTGCGGTCTTTTGCTGTTCGGCCATGACTTACTCCTCAACCTTATCGTCGTCGGATAATGCCTGGTTGGCGATCTTGCCGAGCAGCGGCTCGTTGTTCAGAAGTTGCGCGATGCGCTTTTCGGCGTCGACACGGCCATCCATGAAGCCAAGCAGTTCCTCGAGCTGACGACGCATCTTGAGGATTTCGGCCAATTGCGGAACCTGCTCGGCAATCTTGTCCGGGGCGAAATCGCCCATCTTGGTGAAGGTGAGATCAAGGGCAAGTTCCTCGTCGCGCTCGGCACCCTCGGCCTGAGGCAGCGTATTCTTCACGCGGGCTTTGACGCGCGGTCCGAGCGCCTCCATGAAACGGGGAAAGCGGTTCGCGTCGGTCTCGACAAAGGAGCGATCCAGTACCGACTTCATCGCTTCCCTGGTCTGTGAAGCGCCGGAAAGGTCGGCCATCACGCCCATGACGAACGGCAATTCGATCGTCGTCGGGCTGCCGTAGGTTTCCACGTCATAGGCGATCTGCACGCGCGGTGCGCGATTCCGTTCGATGACCTTCGCTTTACTTTCGGCTGCCATGGCTCGTTACCTTTCATCCTTCTGGGCCGTCTTCTTGGCATCGGGAACGCCGGCAAGAAGCCGAAATTCCTTCAGCCCCGACGGGGCGAGATCTTCCATCAGTTCAACAAAATCCATATGCACCATGCGGCGCACGCGGCGGGCGAGGTGCGGGATCGGGCTCGACGGTTCGGTGCGGTCGTAGAAGGCGACGACGAGGTCGAGGCATTTGACGACGTCGTCGCGCGAGGAAATCCGATCAGGGAGCCCGGTGCTCGGTTCCGCGTAACTTGTCGTGCCTGCCATAGCCTCGGCTGCATGACCGTTTCGGGCAGGCATTTCTGGATCGGCAGTCGTGGGGGCGGGGTTCGCCGCGCCGTTCGTCGCAGCCTCGATTACCGAATTCCGTTCGAGGGTCGACAGCAAACGCTGCAGAAACCGTTTCAATTCCGGGACAGCGGTGCCGCCGCCCTCTAGACGAACGTTGAGAGCCGTCTCGACCGCATCAAGAGCCGAGATCGCCGCTTGGGCATCGGCGATGAGCGCCATCATCTCCGCATTGGCCTGATCGGCCTGCGCCTTGCATCCACTATGCACCCGGTTCAGAAGTTGACCGTGGGCGCTGACCAGCGCTGCCTTTTCGGCTGCATTCAATCCTGAAGCCGCTTCCAGAAGCATGACACGTTCGTCGAGCGCGCCTTGTTCCAGATCGCGCCCGCTGATCGCTCCGATCGTGCGCGGTGCGAAGAACGTCAGTTGCCGCAAATTGGCTAACAGCCCGTCTTGGCCATTCTGGAGGTCGAGCAGGGCGTTGATACGACGCAAGGCGGCGTCGCGTGGTGCAGCATTGGGCCGCAGGGCCGGATGCAAGGTCTCCCAATGCTGATCGAAGGTCCGCGCAATAAGGGTCAGACCATGCGCGAGCCCGGCGAGCCCCTGCTCATTGGCCAGCGCACGTGTGACAATGACAAGCAGGCGCAGATCCCGGCCGTGTGCACGCAACTCCTCCGCCTTGTCGAGGACGGCAGGCCAGTCGACCGGAATGGTGCTTTGCGACGAGGGCTTGTTATGCCCGTCATGGATGACCTTGACCTGGGGTTCCGTGAGACGTTCCAGCTCATGAAAGGCTGGATCGTTGCGCAAATCCTCCCCTGACGGATTTTCACCGTCCAGCGGATTCAGCCAGAGTGCGAGATCAATCACACCAACCCCCAGCGAGCGGCTCTTTCGGCCGTGCGTGCCCACGTTATCACACTGCGACACTTTACCACAATTTAGTTGCTGCTCAATCATAATGGGAGCTCGCAAGCCGGGTCCTGAGCTCGAAATCGGTGGCGCAGTTATCGAACCGTTTATCTGGATGCATCGCAAAGAAGTGGGCATTCCAGGGCTGTTTGTAGCCGATGGCGTGGGCTGTTGCTGGGACGGAAGAAGTCCACTGAATCGAACACCCACTCGCCCCGTCGATAACGCGCTTTGTCAAGTTGCTGCTTATGTGGCAGGTTATTGACTGGCAGATCGCAGGAGCAAGTTCGATGGAACAGCGCCGGTCGTCGCAGAGCTTCAAACGCAAGGAACTGGTCGGCAAGCTAAACCACGTCTGTTTGCGCGCCTTCAAGGCTGCGGCCGACACCGCCAAACTGCGCGGCAATCCTTACGTCGAGCTCGTTCATTTCGTCGAGCAACTGGTGCTTTCCGAGCGCTCCGATGTGCAACTGATACTGGCAGACGCAGGGGTGGATGCGAGCCGGGTCACGGCCGATATGACCCGCGCCGTCGACAAGCTGCCTTATGGCGCCACTTCAATCGAGGAATTTTCCGATCATATCTTTCACGCCATCCAGGAAGCCTGGAGCCTGGCGGGGCTGGAATTCAGCGTCGAGGAAGTCCGCAGTGCGCATATTCTGCTCGCCTGCCTGAAGACGCCGGCGCTGGAGGGCCTGCTGTCAAAGATCAGCGGCGAATTCGACAAGATCGATGCGCAGGCCATCATCGCGCGGTTCGCAGATGTCGTGGAGGGTTCACTCGAAGCCGGCGCCTCGACTGCGGTTCCCGCCGCCGACACACCGCGGCGGGCTCCGGGCGGAGATTCGGCGCTGGCGAAGTATGCGACCGACCTGACCCAGCGCGCCCGCGACGGCAAGATCGATCCGGTCGTCGGGCGCGATCCCGAGATTAGGCAGATCGTCGATATCCTGATGCGACGCCGGCAAAACAACCCGATCCTGACCGGCGAGGCCGGGGTCGGCAAGACCGCGGTCGTCGAGGGCTTTGCCTTGCGCCTCGCCGAGGGCGACGTGCCGCCGACGCTGCAGGGCGTCAGCGTGCGCATGCTCGATGTCGGCCTGATGCAGGCGGGCGCGAGCGTAAAGGGTGAATTCGAAAAAAGGCTGAAGGCGGTCATTGATGAGGTTCAATCCTCCGAAACGCCAGTCATCCTCTTCATTGACGAAGCTCACACCTTGATCGGCGCCGGCGGCGCGGCTGGAACCGGTGACGCGGCCAATCTGCTGAAACCGGCGCTGGCGCGCGGTGAGCTTCGCACGATCGCCGCAACGACCTGGGCCGAATACAAGCAGCACATCGAGAAAGATCCTGCGCTGACTCGCCGTTTCCAGGTGGTCAAGATAGATGAGCCGTCGGAAGCGGTGGCTGTTCTCATGTTGCGTGGTGTGGCCGGTGTCCTCGAGCAGCACCACAAGGTGCAGATACTCGATGAGGCGATCGAGGCGGCGGTCAGCCTGTCCCACCGCTACATCCCGGCGCGGCAACTGCCCGACAAGGCCGTGAGCCTTCTCGACACCGCCTGCGCCCGTGTCGCCATTTCGCAGCATGCCACCCCTGCCGAGGTCGAGGACATTCTGCGCCGCCGCCAAGCGCTGGAAGTCGAGCGCGCCATCATCGGCCGCGAAGCAGCGATCGGCATCGGCGTGACCGACCGGAAGGCTCGGGTCGAGGCGGGGCTCGCCGAGACCGAACTCACGCTTACTGCCGCGCAGGAACGCTGGGATCGGGAAAAGGCGCTGGTTGGCGAGATACTGGAATTGCGCGCCAGGCTGCGCGGCGAGGGTGTGCCGCTCGATGCGGTGGAGACTCCGCAGGCGGTCGCCAAACCCGCAGGCGCCGATGTGCCCGAGATCGAAACGCATGAAACCGATGCGGATGCAACCGCCACTGCCGATCCTCCTCCACTCGATCCGGCTGCGGATCTCGCTCGGCTGCGGGAACTGATGGCCGAACTGGCCGAAGCGCAGGGCGAGACGCCGCTGATCCTGCCGTCAGTCGACCGCAACGCCGTGGCCGCCGTGGTACAGGACTGGACCGGCATTCCCACTGGCCGGATGCTGTCGAGCCAGACCGAAAAAGCGCTGCGGCTCGCTGCCACTCTGTCCGAACGGGTAGTCGGTCAGGATCACGCCATGGAAATGATTGCCAAGCGCGTGCAGACCAGCCGGGCCGGGCTCGGCGCGCCCGAAAAACCAGTGGGCGTCTTTCTGCTCTGCGGTCCCTCCGGGGTAGGCAAGACCGAAACCGCGCTGGCCTTGGCCGAGACGCTCTACGGTGGCGAGCAGAACCTCATTTCGATCAATATGTCCGAGTTCCAGGAGGCGCATACGGTTTCTACCTTGAAGGGCGCGCCACCCGGATATGTCGGCTACGGCAAGGGCGGCATCCTGACCGAGGCGGTCCGGCGCAAGCCCTATTCGGTGATCCTGCTCGACGAGGTCGAAAAGGCGCATCCGGACGTGCACGAGATTTTCTTCCAGGTTTTCGACAAGGGGATGATGGACGACAGCGAGGGCCGACGGATCGATTTCAAAAACACACTGATCCTGCTTACTTCGAATGTCGGCTCCGAAGTCATCATGGACCGGACCAAAAGCGGCACCGTACGGGCGGGGCTCGACGATCTGGACACAGCGTTACGCTCCCCGCTGTTGAAGGTTTTCCCCGCGGCTTTCCTTGGCCGGGTGGTAACCATCCCCTACTACCCGCTCTCGGACACGATGATCGAAGCGATCACCCGCCATCAGTTCGCCAAGATCGCCCGCCGGCTGCGTTCAAGCAACGATGCCGAGTTGGTGATAGGTGACGGTGTCATGGATCTCGTCAAGGCCCGCTGCACCGAGATCGAATCCGGCGGGCGAATGATTGACGCCATTTTGGCAAACACGCTTCTGCCGGAATTGAGCCGCGGGGTGCTGAACCGGTCGCTCGAGGGCGAAAAGATGACGAAGGTGACTGTCGGAGCCTCCGAAGGAGGTTTCACCTATTCCTTCGAATAGCTCAGGAGCAATTCTGTCGCTCTAAACCCAGCGTTTCGGTCGGAGAAACAGCTTTGTTACCGGCCACCCCGGGAACAAATCGTCAGCCTATCAATTGACGCAGAGAAGCTGCTTGGAGCAGATGAATGGGCATTTTTTCCGATCTCGACAAAAAGCTGACGGACAATCTTTACGCGCACGGTAACGACCTCATCGATCCTGCTGCGGATCTTCCCGAGAAGATCGAGGAGCGGGTCGAACTCTTGATGCCGTTCGTTCAGCCCGAGGCTCGTGAGTTGGTCCGGTCGCAAATCCTTGGCCTCATTCACGAGTACAGGAATGAGGATCCAGCGCCCTCGAACTAGGCGAGGATCGCGTTAATTGCGAACCTAGCAGGTCCTGTTCGGAATGGAGTACCGTCGTCATCCGTCTTGGTCTATTGCATGGGGCGCAGGCTGTGTTCCGTCGCTGGTCCGGCCGGTCTGGTCGACCCATAGCCAAACGATGAAGAGTACCGCCACTACGATCACGCCCAAGGCGATAAGACGAGGCATGGGCATTTTCCTTTCCGTACCGAGCAGCCGGTCAAGATTTCGGCTTGCCGTTAGCTCCGGGAATTGGCGTCGCCCGTGCAGGATCGGAGCCGGCTCCAACGGTCGGGTCGGGAACGACCGGACCACGTTCTGCTTCGGAACCCTCTGCCTCGATCTCTTGCACGGCCTGATCCCAATGCTCGCGCTCCCGCCCTTGCGGCCGGCCTTCACGCTCCCAGATTTCATGGGCTCGCCGCCTGATACGCTCTTCCCTGTCCACGATAGACCTCCTGGTGCTGTCCTAATCCCGCTATCGATGGTTTGTTCCGCGCTCTCGGACAGTAGAATGAACAATATGCCTCCAGCACCCGAGATCGGAATCCCATGAGAGTCCTTGTTGTTGGCGCCACCGGCCTGATCGGCGCTTCGGTCTGCGCCCGCATCGTTTCCGAAGGACATGAGGTGGTCGGCGTCGTCCGTACCCCTCGGGCAAATGAGGCCCGCAATTGCCAGACATTGGTGCTGGACGTGGCGACCGCGCTCCGCCCTGAAGATTGGTTGCCGCATCTGGCCGGCATCGATGCCATCGTGAACTGTGCCGGCGTTTTGCAGGACAGCCCTCGCGAAAAAACGGGGCAAGTTCATCGCGATGCGGCGGCGGCTCTTTTTCTCGCCTGCGCGCGGGCCGGCGTTGCCAAGGTGATCCACTTCTCGGCAATGGGTGTGGATCGGGCACAGCCGTCGTCATTCTCGGCGACGAAATATGCCGGCGATCAGGCCCTGATGGCACTTGATCTGGACTGGATAATCCTTCGCCCTTCCGTGGTGCTTGGCCAGCCTGTGTTTGGGGCCAGTGCGTTGTTTCGCGGTCTGGCCTCGCTGCCGGTTCTGCCGTCAATGCCCGATACCGGCCGGCTACAGGTCGTGCAGCTCGAGGATGTGGTCTCGACGGTCCTCTTCTTTCTCAATCCCAGCAGTCGGTCTCGTATGGCGCTGGAACTTGCAGGTCCCCAACAGCTGACCATGGACGAGATTGTCGGCACTTTCCGCCGCTGGCTCGGCTGGGCTCCTGCAGCCAGATTTGTCTTGCCGGGATGGGTTGCGCGGCTTCTATACCGCCTCGGCGATCTTGCCGCGATGCTCGGCTGGCGACCTCCAATGCGCACCAATGCCGCCAGGGAGATCACACGAGGGGCGCTCGGAGATCCCTCGGACTGGATTTCCTTGACCGGCATACAGCCACAGAGCTTGGCGCAATTCCTCGCGCTCAATCCGGCAACAGTGCAGGAAAAATGGTTTGCCGGGCTTTATTTTACCAAGCCTGCGATCTTTGTCGTCCTGCCCTTCTTCTGGATCATGACGGGGATTGTGTCGCTGACCACTGGCTTCGGCAACGGCATCAGCCTCATGCAAAGCACAGGGGCTGGTATGTTGTCGGTGCCAACCGTGGTCGCCGGCGCTCTCGCCGACATCGTCGTCGGCGCACTCATAGCCTGGCGGCCAACGGCGCGAAAAGGCATCTACGCTGGTATTGCGCTCTCGCTGTTCTATCTGATCGTGGGCACTTTCCTGCGCCCGGACCTGTGGAACGAACCGCTTGGGCCATTCCTGAAGGTCTTGCCGATCATCGTCCTTCATTTTGTTGCCCTGGCGATCCTGGAGGAGCGCTGATGCTCTATTTCGTGCTGAAGTACCTGCATGTCATCGGAGCCAGCGTGCTGCTTGGCACCGGCGCCGGCATCGCCTTCTTCATGCTTCTCGCCCACAGGACCGGCAACACCGCAACAATAGCGGCAGTGGCGCGCATTGTGGTGATCGCCGATTTTCTCTTCACGGCGACCGCCGTCGTGGCGCAGCCGATCACCGGCGTCGCGCTCGCCTGGCTGGCGGGTTACTCGCTCTCCGAAGGCTGGATCGTGCTTTCCATCGCGCTCTACATCCTCACCGGTGTGTTCTGGCTGCCGGTGGTATGGATGCAGATGGAGATGGGCAATCTGGCGTCCGAAGCCGCCAAAGCAGGGGACCCGCTGCCGGCCCGGTATATCAGGCTTTTCTGGCTGTGGTTCGCCTTTGGCTTTCCCGCCTTTGCTGCCGTTCTCGGGATTTTCTGGCTGATGATCGCGCGACCGACGATCGAGTGGTAACGCCTTGCCGCGGCACATGTCGCGCAGCTTTCGATTTTCGGCGCTGGAACTTCTTTCCCATGAGTCCGTTCGGCGCGGATGGATCAATCCGTGCGAAAACGCCGACATTCAGCCTCATCCGTGACTGACGCGGATGTTCTCATCGTTGGCGGCGGACCTGCCGGACTGGCGGCCGCGATCTATCTCGGCAGGTTCCGCCATCGGGTCGTCGTGGTGGACGCGAATGAGGCGCGCGCCATGCTGATTGCGGAAAGCCGCAACTGTCCGGGATTTCCGGAAGGCATCAGCGGCGCCGATCTTCTGCACCGGCTTCGTGCGCAGGCCGACAAATACGGAGCGACACTGGTGCAGGGTCAGGTGTCGTCGATCGAGCCGACCGTAGGCGGGTTTGGCGCCGAGACAAACACAGGGCGGATCGTCGCCCGCAAGATATTCCTGGCGACGGGTATCGTCGACCTTGTGCCTGCAATTCCGGGTCTGCGCGAGGCCATCGCCGGAGGCAGCGTACGCCTATGCCCGGTTTGCGACGGCTACGAGGTGATCGATCACCGGATCGCTGTCATCGGAGAGGAGGCGAAGGCACTGCGAGAGGCCATGTTCCTCAAGCAGTATACGCAGCACGTCACAATGCTCGCTCGCTACCTTCCCGATTTTTCCGTCAGCACACGGCGCGTGGCGATGGAAGAACACATTGCCATTTGCGATGCGTTCGAAAGGTTTGTTCCTGCCGACAGCGGCTACGACGCCCTCCTCGAGGATGGCGAGGTGCGCCATTTTGACGTCATCTATCCGGCGATGGGATGCCAAGTGCGTTCCGAACTCGCGCTGGCAATGGGCGTCAAATGCTGCGACGACGGCTACGTCGTCGTCGACAAGCATCAGCGGACCTCGGTCGAGGGGGTGTATGCCATCGGCGACCTCGTCAAGGCCCTGAACCAGATCGCAGTGGCTTTCGGCCAGGCTGCGATAGCCGCGACCGATGCTCACAATGATTTTGCCCTCGGGTACGAATAAAGGGGCACAGATGTATGGTAGGCGGATTATAGGTCGAACGGGATGGCGCCAGCTAGTGTCATGTTGCTGGGTTCCCTAGCCCTTCCACCAGCGTGCTCAATGCCGCATCCAACGGGGCCGATCCCACCTTCTCGGGCACCAGGAGCCCATCGATCGCAAGCATGGTCATGCCGTGGATGAGCCCCCAGCCGGCTGCCGCCTGACCTTCTATAGGCCGCTTGCGAATGCTCCCCGCGGCCTGGCCGCGTCGGAGGATTTCGAGGAGAATATCGAATACCGCCAGCGCCCGCTCATTGAGATGCATTCCCACCGCTTTCCCCTCGTCCGCGCTAAACATCAGGCGGTAGAGAGCGGGGTTGTCCGTTCCGAACGCGACGTAGGCACGAGCTATCGGAGCAATTTCGTCGCGCAGGGTTTTGGCCGCCTTTGGCGTCGCAGCCGCTAGGGACGCGCGCAACCGGTCGAACCCAATCATGGCGATCTCCGCAAGCAGCGCCGCCTTATCGGGGAAGTGCTTGTAGGGTGCCGCGTGGCTTACGCCAGCCCGGCGGGCGACTTCCCGCAGCGTGAACTGCCAGCCTTTCTCCTCCCGAAGCATATCCAACGCCGTCTCGATAACCGCACGACGGAGATCACCGTGGTGATAGGGGCGGTTGGGTGCATCCTGCATGGTACCTCAAAGTTTCTTGTGAATACATTGTTGACAGTGGCTACTTAAGGGGCTATGTCGAGGGCGTAAGTTTCTCCTGTCTACATCGGAGTGGACCATGAACGCAATCGCAAAAATTGCCGACGCTGATCGGCTGGGCAGTCTCCTCGCGGCCCAGCGCGCTGCCTTCCTGCATGACGGAGCGCCTTCGCTGGCGCAGCGACGCGCTGATCTGGCCAAGTTCAGGGCCTCGATAATCGGGCACCGCAAAGCGATCGAAGATGCCATCAATACCGATTTCGGGCATCGCTCGAGGCACGAAACGGCGATCATGGAGGTTGCAGCGGTCGCCGAGGGCACGAAGTATCTGATCCGCAATCTCCGCAAATTCATGGCGCCGACCCGCCGCCACGTTGCTCTGCACATGCGGATCGGCAACGCCCGCATCGAATATCAGCCGCTTGGCGTCGTCGGCGTGATGTCGCCGTGGAACTATCCGGTGAACCTCGCGCTGATGCCGGTCGTAACGGCCATCGCCGCCGGAAACCGCGTGATGCTGAAACCTTCGGAGTTTACACCGGTCACCAATTCGCTGCTCGCGAAGATGCTGGCCGAGGTCTTCCCCGAGGACCAGTTCGCGATCGTGACCGGTGATGCGGCCGCGGGGGCGGCATTCTCTGCCTTGCCGTTCGACCATCTCGTCTTCACGGGCAGCACCGCGGTGGGGCGGTCGGTGATGAAGGCCGCTAGCGAGAACCTTGTACCGGTCACCCTTGAACTGGGCGGCAAATCACCGGTCATCGTCGCCAAAGGTCACTCCCTTGACCAGGCGGCGGCGTCCATTGCTTTCGGTAAGCTGCTCAACGCCGGTCAAACGTGCATCGCCCCCGATTACGCACTCGTCCACGAAAACGACGTCGACTCGTTTGTCGGGGCGTATGATCGGAAAGTGGCGTCCTTCTATGCGGACGGGCCGAGGAGTGAACACTATACTTCCATCATCAACGAGCGGCATTATGCCCGGCTCCAGGGCCTGATCGACGATGCCCGTTCCAAAGGAGCGCGGATCATCGAGGTCGGCAATCGGCCCGGTGAGGCGTCTATGCGCGCCAACACACTGCCGCCAACCGTCGTCCTCGGCGTCACAGAAGACATGCGCATCGCTCATGAGGAGATCTTCGGCCCGATCCTGCCGATTTTTCCCTACCGCGAGGTTGAAGAAGCGATCGCCTATGTGAACGCCCGGCCCCGGCCGCTCGCGCTCTACTACTTCGGCGCCGATGACGAAGACCGACGCAAGGTGCTGAGCCGAACGATCTCCGGCAACGTCACTATCAACGGGACGATCATGCACATCGCCCAGGATGACTTGCCCTTCGGCGGCGTCGGGGCCAGCGGCATGGGCGCTTACCACGGCGTCGAGGGTTTCCGTACCCTCAGCCATGCCAAGGGGATCTATGAGCAGGGTCGCTGGAACCTCTCCAACCTGCTCCACGCCCCGTTCAGACAGCCGATCGATACCATCCTCAACGTGATGCTCCGGTGATCGGCATGCCGTCATCAAATCCAGCTCAGGAGCATCAGCACATGACCACTGACACGTCGTTGCCGCTACGCGGCTCCTGCGAATGCGGCGCCTGCTCGTTCGAGGTGCATACTGCGCCAAAGGGCAGATTCCGGTGCCACTGTCTGATCTGCCAGGCGTTCAACGGCAAACCGTTCGCGGATGTGGTCGCCGTTCGTGGCAAGGATGTCGTGCTGAAAAACGCCGGCAACATCTCATTCAAGAAATACCGCCCGCCGCCGAACTTCAATCGCGGGGTCTGCCGGACCTGCGGCAAGCGGGTTGTGGAGGTTGCCGGCTTCGGGCCGTTCAAAGTGATGTTCATCCCGGCCAGCAATTTCGAGCCCGAGGCCCGGCTGCCGCCGGTTCGGATCGACATATTCTATCATCGTCGCGTGCTGGACATGCCCGATAGCGTGCCCAAATACAGCGGCTATCTCGCCAGCGAGTTGGCGGTCGGGAAAATGATTATGAGTGGCGTGTGAAGCGCCGAGTCGATTTATTTGAGTGCCATCCATGTGATGGCCTCGGCGCTGTTCGAGGGCCGATAAGCTCTGGAAACGTGCCTCGTTAGCGCAGCATGGCCGCTATCACAAAGACCGCGGCCGCTACGAGAACGACTGCGGCAATCACCAACAGTGGCCAGCTCCTGCGAGGCTGAAGATCAGGCTTGCTTTCTACCGGCCGCATTGCGTCGGCGAAGCTGGCTTCATTCGTGAACTCTGGCTGTCGACGAGAACGAGCCTCGGCGCCAGGATTTGGCACATCTGCCGCTTCGGCGTCGGTCTCTTCAGGTGCGGCGGCAGGGTCGAACCCCGGGGTTTTATCCTGCGTCGCCCCGGCCTGGATATCGCCTCTCGCCTTAGCAGGCGTCTGATCTGGTTGTGCGGCCATCACGGGTCTCCCTGGCAACCAAACTTCGATCTGCCTCAGCGGTTCCAGTCTGCGCCCGATTTGTTGAACTCACACCTGATTTGCTGAACACATTTGGCGGTGATCCTGGCCTCTCCGGAACGGAGGACGCTTTTGACAGTTGTGTTGGATCATTGCCTGGTGAGTTGGCCATGCCGTCTGCCCTCGAGCAACTGGCTCAATCCGTGAAAGAGCGACGAGCGATCTTGTTCGTTGGGGCGGGAGTATCGATGAGCGTCGGCCTGCCATCCTGGGAGAAGCTCATCGAACATATGGTGGATGAACTCGGCCTCGACCGCGACACGGTCGACACGCCTGAATCCAGCTACCAGGCGCTTGCCGAATATTACCGGCTAAAGCATGGCAGTCTCGGCCGCTTGCGCAGCTGGATGGATCGCGAATGGAGCGTCTCGCGGGACAAAGTGAAGGGTTCGGCGATCCACAAGCTGATCGTGGCGCTCGATTTCCCGATCATCTACACCACCAATTATGATCGGAATCTTGAGGTGGCGTTCGAAATCCACGACCGCCCGTTCGTAAAAGTGGCCAATGCCAAGGACGTCGCCAAGGCGAGCGACGAGGTGACCCAGATCATCAAATACCACGGCGATTTCGACGACGACGCATCGCTGGTTCTGGCGGAGTCCGAGTATTTCGAGCGGCTGTCGTTCGATTCCCCGCTGGATGTAAAATTTCGCGCTGACGCGCTGGGGCGCACTATCCTGTTCATCGGTTACAGCATGTCGGATATGAACATCCGTCTGTTGCTGTATCGGCTCTGGGAAACCTGGCGCCGGTCTGGTTATGAGAAGAGCCGTCCGAAATCGTTCGTCTTCATGCCGCAACCGAGCGTCGTCCAGGAAGCGGTCCTCGGACGCTGGGGCATCGACATGCTGACCGAGGAGGCCGATCGGCCGGAGGATGCCCTGGTGGCATTCCTGAGCAAGCTCAAGGACGGGATAGACCAGATTTAGCGTATGCGCGGGCAATTCTGAGAGGCGATGTGATGCACCGCGCTTGAAGCCGAATGGTTGACGGCAAGTTCGGAATGCTCACTCTATTCGGCCCGGCCGGGAACATTGTCGATCGCTGCGGCGTTCATAGCCGGGAAGGGACGCTGTTTGCGGAGGCCTATGATGGGCCACTTCGATATGATCGATCTCGTTTCCGTCATCGACGCCTGCATGACCGGCCGCGCCGCAGGGCGACTGGTGTCGATGGCCAAAGCCGTGGAAGAGTTGCGGGTGCTGACCGGTGATTTCATCTCGCCGGACGAAACCGTGGCCAATGCCCTGTCGCCGGTGGCGCTGGAGCGCGGCTGCGCGGTCCTGTTCGACGAGCAGCCGGGCGCCGACATCCTGCACACGCCATGGCAAGAGGCCTGACTGGCGAGACGCCTGAGCGTTGCCGCGCCAGCGGGCGCGGCATCCGTTTGACGGCACGGTGCCGCGCGCGTCGCATATGGCGTCCGTCTGGAGCGCTAGCGGCGGTTGGAACCGGACCGTCGCAGGAATGTTTAACCGCCATGCATGAGGCAATCGGAGAGACGCTATGACTGAAAACGAGACCCGTTATGAACATGGCGCAACCAAGTACCCGGCCAAGAAAGATGCGGACGCGTCGGATCAATTCTCCCAGGAGGCGGCCGGCAACAAGAAACCTGCCGGCGGGATGGGCCTGACACGGTCAAGGGACGAGGTGGAGGACAAAACCCATCAGTCCGAAGGGAAAAATCCGCCCGGACAGTCCACCCCCAGTGCCTCGACAGAAAAGACGTCCGGCGCCGGGCCATCGATCGCCGAGCGTTCCAAGGATGCCAAGGCTCCGAAGAGCGGCCGCCAGCCAGGCGCCTACGTCAAGGACTGACCGGCCAGGGAACCTGCAGTCAGCCCATCATCGTCTTCAGCGGCTCCTGAGCGAGGTTCGCCTCGATCTCCTTGCGGCCCGGCGTTTGCCGCAGCGCTGTGCGCATGTTCTTGCGATATTCGTCCGGCATGCGCGGCGGTAGCATAGGTTCATACGCGTCGACGACCGCCTCTATGATCACCGGACCTTCCGCGGCAAAGGCGGCGTCAAGAACCCCATCGACGTCCTCAGGCCGGGTGACGCTGTAGCCGATGCCTCCCATAGCTTCGGCGGCCATGGCGAAGTCGATTGGCTGGAGCTCGCAGGCAAATTGCGGGTTGCCGAGGAACATCATTTGCTCCCAGGCGATCTGGTTGAGCATGTTGTTCTTGATCACCAGAAGCTTGAGCGGAATCTTGTAACGCACGGCGGTGGAAAATTCGCCAAGCTGCATCGCCAGTCCGCCATCGCCCACCACCGCGAAAACCGGCCGGCCCGGGAAGGCAATCCCGCCGGCAATCGCATATGGCAGCCCGCAGGCCATCGATGCCAGCGAGCCGGAGACGGCGAAATCCTGTCCAGCCTTGATATCGATATGACGGGCGGCAAGTTCTGTATTCTGACCGGAATCGGTAGCGAGGATGGCGTTGGCCGGCATTCGGTCGCCGAATGCCCTGACGACGCGCTGCGGCTTGAGCGGCACGTCGTCCCTGCTTTCCGCCTCGGCCATCATCTTGCGCCAGCGCTGTAAGTTCTGCTGCGCGCTTTCGAGAAAGGATCTGTCCTGCTTTGGCTTCAGCCTTTCGTTGAGCAATTGCAGCGTGATGGCCGCATCACCGACGAGACCGGCCTCGACGGGATGGCGAAGGCCGATGCGCTGCGCATTGCGGTCGATCTGCACGCCACGTGCCTTGCCAGGCTTGGGGTAGTATTCGATGTAGGGGAAGGTCGAGCCGACTATCAGCAGCGCCTCGCATTGCTCCATGATCTCCTGCGAGGTCAGCGAGCCCAATATTCCTATTCCGCCCATGACGTGCGGGTGATCGTCCGGCAGGACGGCTTTGCCGAGCAAAGCCTTGGCAACGGGTGCGGCAAGGAGTTCCGCCGTCCTCTCGAGCTCGGCCTTTGCATTGAGCGCGCCGCGCCCGGCGAGTATCGCCACCTTTGAGGCCGTGTTGAGGATGTCCGCTGCAAGAGCGAGCTGGGCTTCGTCGGGTCGCTTGTCCCCTTCGAACCACCGTTCGGGCGTATGTTTTGGAAGGTTGCGGAGCGAGCGCTTTGCCGACGTCTGCTCCTGCACGTCGCTGGCTATCGAAAGATGGGAAACGCCGCGTCCCGCAAGCGCGGAACGACAGGCGAGGCCGGCAACGTTTTCCATATGCGCTGCGTCGGTCACCTGAGTGTTGAAGATGGCGACGTCGTTGAAAACGCGGGTGAGATCGACATCCTGCTGCGTGAACGTCTCGATCAGGTCGTGGAATTGCATGCCGGTTATGGCAAGGACGGGCGCCTGGTCGAGCTTTGCATCGTAGAGACCGGTGAGCAGGTGCGTGCCTCCTGGCCCAGAGGTGGCGAGGCAGACACCGAGCTTGCCGGTCCACTTGGCATAGGCTGTCGCCATGAAAGCCGCGGATTCCTCGTGCCGCACCTGTACGAAGCGGATCTTGTCCTGCCTTGTGCGCAGCGCCTCCATAATGCCGTTTATGCCGTCCCCCGGCAGGCCGAAGATCACGCGCACGTCCCAGGCGATCAATGTGTCGACAAGGATCTCGGCAGTGTTGGGCATGGTTGCCTCCTGTGTTTGGTATGCTTTTGTCCTGGGCCTGCGGCTTTACGCTCTCGCTGCGGCGTCGGGCGTCAGACGTGGATATTGGCGATCAGTGCCGAACGACGGAGATGTCTTGTTGTTCCACCGGAACGACAGCCGTTGCGAGCCGGGCAGCTGAAGCGGATCGGAAGTTGCCCGGCGAGACCAAGTCGCGCCGTCAACGGCTACTCGCAGACTGTGAGGGATGGCGCCGAAACAAAAAACCCGCCTCGGCGGCGGGTCGCTGGCGCAAATCAGCACCATGGCCAAATTACTAGCATAACTGCCGTCACAAAGCAACGAACCGCGAGCTCGCAACGCAGGCAATCGCTTCGGTTTTGGCCCGTTCCTCATCTTATCCTTGGCCGAATCTTATCCTTGGCCGAGTGCACGTTCTCTGCTTGCGCCTGTCGAGCGTCGTCCGCAGCGAACATCGTGCCATTTCACAGAACCCAGGAACGGTTATGGCGCCTTCTCGGTTGTGAGGGAAAGGAGATGGTCCATGTTTGAGAACAGCATGTGGTTGCTCGTCGTTGCAGGCGGGCCCCTGATACTGGCAATCCTGCTCGCCTACGCACTCGTCACGCGACGCCGCCGCGGTCCCGCAGAACGTAGGGAGAGCAAGCAGGCGACCGAGCGCTTGTACCGCGAGGAGGAAGACTGACGGACCATGGCAGGTGCGGATAAGCAACTGGAGCCGATATGCAATGGACAGTTTTATTTGACCGCCATTTCGGAACGATCCCGCCACCCTGCCATTATCGCCATAAGGACAGGCTCGGATTATGGCGGCCTCCGATTGGTCCGCTTCGGCAAAGACCGTGGCGCCTGTAATCACCAGGAAAGCGACGATTGCCGCCAGCGATCTGGGCATCAAAACGAACGCAAGGCACTTTGGAGGAACCAATGGCTGGACGCAGAACCCATGAGCAGCAATTGCGCATCATCGAAAAGCGGGAGAACACGAAGGGCGCCGACAAGGATTTCGACGCAGAGGCGGATCTGAAGCGATCGCCAGAAGAACGTGAAGCGTTGCGCAAGGGATCGGAAATCAGGCCCGACACACCCGATCTTGTCGATCCTGACGACCGCAACATCCTTCGCGGAAGAAATCAGGAGAGCGTTCATCACAAGAACCGCCCCGACGACTGAGTCCCGAGGACTGACCCCCGACGGCTGGCCACTGCGTCGTCTCACACGAATTGGAGAAAGCCCATGGCAAAAGGTAGCAAGAAGCACATCGGAGTGGGTTCGCAGGGGAAGGGTTCTGGTACAGGTGCCATGACCACGACCCCCAAGGATAAGATCGAGGAAAACCAAGTCCTGTCCAACCGGGACAAGGCCCAGCACACAAAGGAACGCGGTCTGGATTCCAAGCAGGTCGCGACTGAGCAGCGCCAGGATCACGCTGCCAATCGTTTGCGGGACTGACGGCTGATCCGCCGTGTGGCGCGGTCGTCTGCCCTCCAGGGGAGGGCACGGTAACCGTGCGGTTCAGGCCCATTAGCCACTGAAAAGCGGCTCTAGCGGATGGCGAGATTTGGCCATTTTGAGTTCGCGCAGCATCTCTGAATGGCGCTCGTCCTCCTTCTCGACGTCGAGCTCGACATTGTATGCCTTTTCCGGATCGGTTCGCGCGCCGACAAGTATGAATTCGGCGCCCTGCACGTCGAGCAGCGTTATGTCCTCGCGAGCGAATCTGCGGCCGCGGAATTCCCGCTGAAGCCTGTCTGGATAGTCCGGCTCCTGAGCCTGTCCCAATCCAAAACCGGGAGGGCTGGGCTTTTCGGGATTCTTCACCGAAAGCGCGAAGCTTGCCTGCGGTGCGATCTTGAAGGCGCGTTGCACCTCGGATGGTCGCTCTGGAAGCTCGAGTGCGTAGCTGAGATGCAATTGTCCATTGAGCAGCGCGACAAGATAACGGCCTTCGCCCGCCGGGCGTGCTGCGGGCAGGCGCTGGCGGCCGCGCGTCTTGGTGTCATACCTCTCTTCGCGAAGGTCTTTTTCCAACGCGGCGGCGGAACCTGCAATCGCGCCGACGAAACCCCAGTTACGCTCGTGCTCATGCGCATCCGGCAGCCGCTTGCGCCCGACAACGAGAAGCCGCGCCTTCGTCGCGTGCTCCGGCCGCAGCACGACGAAGAAGCGCTGCACGTCGGAAAGACTTTCTGGATCGGTTTGGCCCACCCTGGGCCGGTAGAGAAAGAAAATATCGCCGCGCTCGACGATCTCCATCTGTTGTCGGTCCTTGCTGGCCATGGCGTGCTCCTTCGGCTGGTGGCGATGAGCTAGGGCTGGCGTCGCAGAAATGCGGCTAAACAAACGGTTAGAGCGGGATGCCCGGTCCAGCTAAGGCATCCCGCTCTAACCGGCTGATCGCATCGACGATTTCCTCTCGAACTGCTCTGCCTGCTGCAGCAGCCGGACCACCTCCACGTCCGTGGTCTGCGCGAAATCCTCATAGTACTGGCTCACGGCGCCGAACGGCTCGGGCGTGGCGAGACAGACCACTTCGTCGACATCGGCATTTATCAGATCCAGCGTGTCCTGGGGTGCTACCGGAACGGCCAAGACAACATGCGCGGCGCGATCCTTCCTTAGCGCCTTGAGCGCCACTCGGACCGTTCCTCCGGTCGCTATGCCGTCATCGACAACGATGACTGTCCGGCCCAGCACCGAAGCCGCGGGCCTGCTGCCGAGATAGAGCTTTCTGCGGCGCTCGATTTCAAGCAGTTGCCGTTGTTTCTCCGCCTCGACGTATTCGTCTGACGGCTGGATCAGAGCCATCGCCTCCTCGTTGAGGACGAGCTGCGGATTCTCCCCGTCGACGACCGCGCCGATGCCATATTCGGAATGGCCCGGCGCGCCGATCTTGCGCACAAGCAGCACGTCGAGCCGGGCACGGAGTGCCTTCGCCACTTCGAAGCCAACCGGCACTCCGCCGCGCGGCAGCGCCAGCACCAGCGGATCGCTTGCCGCAAACCCGGTCAAAGCGGCGGCAAGCTGGCGCCCCGCATCCGTTCGATCCCTGAATTTTGGCGCGTCGAAGATCATTGTCTTCACCTTTCCAAGGACGGGACCTGGGATCAGTGCAGAGCTCGTGTCTAGATGTTCGCGGTCTGCTGCGTCTTGTCGAAAACATCCGGGCCGGTTGCACTCATCATCCTCGCCCAAAATTCACCTTGCTGGCGAAACGGCGATCGGAGGCAATTGTTTCGTCTCACCTTGGTAAAAATTGCCGCGGCCGTCGTGAAGCCGCGTCTATCGGGCCCTTTGCATCTGCGGGATTTCGGCAACTTGTCGAAATCGGCCATTCTCCACCACATGGAGCGCCGTGACGGCGGCCAGGTTGTCGCCTTTTTTGTCCCACTGCACGGGATCGCCATACGCAATGCCTTTGAAGCGTAGCTTTCGCATCGCAGTCAGAACGTCGCGCCGGCTCGGATTTCCTTTGGATTCAGCGATCGCGTTTTTGATTGCGGCGATCAGCACGCGGGCTGAATCGTAGGAATTCACGGCATAGTTGCCGATCGGTCCAAACCGCGCCGCATAGCGCGCGGCGAAATCGCTTGAACCAGCGACCCTACCCACTTCGGGCGTGGCGGACAGCACGAGAACGCCTTCACCCAATGTCGCCGTTTCGCCCGCAGGCTCAAGGAAATTCACCGCGTCCCAACAGCCGTCACCGCTCGCAAAAAGCTGATGGAGACCCGCGCGCCGCATCGCTCGCAGAATGAAAGCACCCTCGAAACTCCCGCCGTAGAACAACAGATCGAAATCGGCCCGCAGGGATGCGACCAGCGGGTCAAAATCGCGACTGCCTTCGCGAACCGTTCGCCGCTCGGCGATGCGGCCTCCGAGCGACAGAAATGCCCGCGAAAAAGCGATGCCCATGCTGTGGCCGTACATGGTTTCGGTTTCGGCCAGGACGGCGCGGCGCTTGCCCAAGACGTCGTAGAGATGACGGGCAATGGCTGCTCCGGTCTGGTCGTCCCGGTTGGTGAAGCGAAAGACATTCGGAAGAGAGCGCTCGGTGAGCGCCGTGTCGGAAGCGATCGGCGTGATCATCGGGAGGGTCGTGGGCGGCATAGATCTCCGCCGCAGCGATAGTGACATTGCTGTTGTAGTGGCCAACGACGCCAAGCAGATCCGACCGGTTGCAAAAGTCGTCCGCGACTTGCCGTCCGGTCTCGACCTTTCCCTGATCGTCCGCACCCTCAACCATGATGGGAAAGCCTGCAATGCCACCGTCCGCGTTCTGCTCCTCGACCGCGAGCTCGATCGCCTGCTTCATCTCGGCGCCAAGCGCTGCGGCATTTCCCGACAATGGAGCGCCGATTGCGATCCGGATCGCTTCCGACATTGAAATGGTCCTTGCTGAGGCCGAGCTGTTTGTCTGTTCCGAACTGCGCTTGCGCTCATCGGTTCCGTCTCGAGCCGGAAAAATGATGGATTCTTGCTGGCGAGTCTTGGGCGCGCGAAAAAAACGCTGCTGGAACAATCGATCGCCCTGGCGCGTTCGACTGTTTTACACCTGCCCCGGGGGTCCTTGATGGCGCCACGTCCTTTTTGGAAAGGCTATCTGAAGCTTTCGCTGGTGACCTGTCCGGTCGCGATGACGCCCGCAACCACCGAGAGCGAAAAGGTCCGGTTCCACACGCTCAATCGCAAGAGCGGGCATCGGGTCGTCAGCCAATATGTCGACGCCGTTAGCGGCAAGCCCGTTGCTGAAGACGACGAGGTGAAGGGGTATCAGCGCGGTGAGGACGAATACGTGCTGCTCGAGGACGATGAGATCGACGCGGTCGGGCTGGAGAGCACGCGCACCATCGACATCGATATGTTCGTCAATGCCGACAGCATCGGCTGGATTTGGTACGACAAGCCCCATTATCTCACTCCTGACGACCCGGTCGGAGAGGAGGCATTCTCGGTCATTCGCGACGCCATGCAGTCGACAGGGACAGTCGGAATATCGCGACTGGTCATGTATCGCCGCGAGCGCGCCGTCATGCTTGAACCACGAGGCAAGGGCATCGTGCTGTGGACACTGCGCTATGGCGACGAGGTTCGCGATCCCGAGGACTATTTTGGCAAGATCAGCGAAGCCAAACCCGACTCGAAAATGATGGATTTGGTCTCGACCCTGATCGATGAGCGAACCAAGCAGTGGGATCCCGCCATGACCGGAGATCCCGTCCAGGCGCGGCTGCTGGAGATCATTGCCTCGAAGAAGAAGGGCAAGAAGCGTCCGGCCAAGGCCAAGGCCGAGCAACCGCCCAGCAACGTGATCAACATCATGGATGCGCTGCGCAAGAGCATCGGCTCGGAGGGCGGAAAGCGAAAATAGTGCCTGGGAGCAGGCTTGGTCGGGGGGGACAAAGGCAGCACAATGAAGGTCATCCCCCGCGACGGCGGCTTCCCCCTGCCGCTCGACACGCCTCCGATGGAAGCCAAGGCGGCTGATGCGATTCCCGAAGGAGACGGATGGCAATACGAGCGCAAATGGGACGGTTTTCGCTGCCTGGCGTTCCGGCAGGATGATGCGGTGGAGTTGCGCGCAAAGTCAGGCAAGCCGCTCGGACGCTATTTTCCCGAACTAGTCGCGACATTGAAGGAACTGCCGTCGCGCCGTTTTGTCGTCGACGGTGAAATCGTCATCTCGGTCGACGGCAAGCCATCGTTCGACGCCCTCCAGATGCGGCTTCATCCCGCCGAGAGCAGGATCCGCAAGCTGTCTGCGGAAACCCCGGCGCACATCGTCCTGTTCGATATGCTCTGCGACGAGCACGGAACCGTCTGGTTGGCGCGGACCCTGAAAAAACGGCGAGCGATCCTTGAGGCTTTCGTCGCTTCGGCAAACCGCAGGAACATCGTGCTTTCGCACTGTACGCGCGATGTGAAAGAAGCCCGCTCCTGGCTAGGGGCTGCCGGACATGGGGCGACAGACGGCGTGGTCGCCAAGCGGCTGGACGGTCCGTACCAACCGGGGGTGCGCGCGATGGTGAAGGTAAAGCGGTTGCGGTCGGCCGATTGCGTGGTCGGCGGCTTTCGTTATCTCAGCAACAGCCGGCAGGTCGGCTCTCTGCTGCTGGGTCTGTACAACGAGGCCGGCAAGCTCGATCACGTCGGCTTCACCTCGACCATCGCCAAGGACGACAGGGCCGAACTTACCCGCAAACTCGAAGCCATGCGCGAGCCACCCGGCTTCACCGGAAAGGCGCCGGGCGGGCCGAGCCGCTGGAGCACCGAGCGCAGCGGCGAATGGGAGCCGGTCCGGCCCGAATTGGTGGTCGAAGTACGCTTCGATCATGTCACCGGCGACCGTTTCCGGCACGGCACCAAGTTCCTGCGCTGGCGGCCGGACAAGGCTCCGGAGCAATGCACGTTTGAGCAGATCGCCTGAGTCCCTGCGGCGCGTGCTCTCCGTATACGGTTTTCAAGCCGCTTTCTTGCGCCGGCTTCCCGGTTCTTCGATCGGCGCTGCTGCTGCTCGAAAATCCTGCCAGGGATCCGACGACAGCGAGGCAAGCCGGGTTGGTGTGTTCTCGACCGTAAAATAGGCCGGTCCGATGCCGGGGCCGAGTTCGTCCCAGGCAAGCGGCATCGACACCGACGCACCCGGTCGTGCTCTTGTCGAATAGGGGGCGACTGCGGTCGCACCGCGCTGGTTGCGCAGATAGTCGACGAGAATTTTTCCGCGTCGTTTGGACTTGGTGATGGTCGAGACGTAACGGCCTGGGCTGTCGGACGCCATGGAGTCGGCAATCGCCTTGGTGAAGGCCTTTACGACAGGCCATTGCGCTTTCGGCTTCACTGGCGCCACGACGTGAAGGCCCTTGCCGCCGGAGGTCTTGATGAAGGGGACAAGCCCTGCATCCTTCAGCCGGTCGCGCGTCTCGACGGCGGCTTCGATCACCGCCTCCCAGCTCACGCCCTCGCCAGGATCGAGGTCCATGATGATCGTGTCTGGACGCTCCCAATCGCTCACCAACGAGCCCCAGGGGTGGATCTCCAGCGCCGCCGACTGGACAAGGCCGATCAGCCCATCGAGATCATTGATGCTGATCAGCCGCTCGTCGGGCGGGTCCTTGGGATCGTGGACCAGCACGATGTTGGGATTGAGACCCTTCCAGGCATGCTTCTGGAAGAACTGCTCGCCCGAAATGCCGCTTGGGCATCGCACCAGCGCTAACGCCCGGCCGACGATGTAGGGCGATGCATGGCGCCAGACTTCGGCATAATAGTCGGCGAGACCTTCCTTGGTCACGCCCTGGTCAGGCCAATAGAGGCGGTCGGGATGGGTGAGCTTGACGGTCCGGCGCTGAGGTTTGGGTGCTGCCTTGTTCGTCTTCGGCGTTTCGCGGATGATCTCCTTCGCCGGTTTGTCTTCTCGCAATCCGCGGAACGAGGCGTGGCGCAGATTGCCGTCGGCGGTCCAGGCCCGGAACTCGACTTCGGCGACGAGTTCAGGCCTGACATAGCGGGCTTGCCGAGCCTCCTCGGCGCTCAGCCGCTCATCGAACGGGCTTGACGGAATGCGTATCCGCTCGAGCTTCTTGAACAGGTCCTGTGCGACTGCTGCCGTGTAGCCGGTGCCGACGCGTCCGACATGATGAAGCTTACCATCGTCATAGACACCCAGGACGAGCGAGCCGATCGCATTGCGCGAGGTTGTCGAGGGGACGTAGCCGGCCACGACAAATTCCTGTCGCGCCGAGCATTTCGATTTCACCCAGTTCTTGCTGCGGCCCGCGCGGTAAGGCGCATCGCGAAGCTTGGAGACAACACCTTCCAGGCTCAGCCGGCAGGCGTGTCGCAGGACCAGCGTGCCATCCTCCTCAAAATGTCCGCTGTAGCTGATGATGCCGTTATCACTACCAATGACCTTTTCCAGCAATTGCTTGCGCGTGATCAACGCAACGTCGCGCAGATCGTACCCGTCGAGATGAAGCAGGTCGAAGACGTAGAAGCGAAAGCGATCGCTGCGGCCCTCGCTGAGGTCGGCTTGCAACGCGGAAAAATCCGACGCGCCGGCGGATGTCTCGACCACGAGTTCACCATCGATCAGCGCCGTCCCGACAGGTATATCGGCCAGCGCCGAAATGACCGCCTTTCCGAACTTCTTCGTCCAGTCGAGACCGCTGCGCGTCAACAGTTTGACGCGCCCGGCTTCGATCCGTGCCTGCAGCCGGTAGCCGTCGAATTTGATTTCGTGCAGCCAGCGTTCTCCGGACGGCGCGGACGAAACGAGGGTCGCCAGCGTCGGCTCGACGAAATCGGGAAGCGCTGCCTTCTTGGCACCCTTGATCTTTGACGGCTCCGGAACGCCAACGGTGGCGGGCTGCTCTTCCGGGGGAGCGGCCCTCGTGCGGCCGCGGTGCTTGCCAATGCGCCCCGTCTTCGACGACCAGCCGGGCGCTTCTCCGGCGACATCCTCGATCTTGCGGCCGGTGGCGACGGATTCCGGCCGCTCGTCCAGAATGTCAGGATCGCCTTCCGTGCGCGCGGCGTCATCGTCGCCCTTGATCAGCAGCCAGTTCTCGCGCTTCTCCCGCGGCTTTCCGGCCATCCGCACAAGATGCCAGCGGCCGCCAAGCTTCTCCCCGTGAAGTTCGAAATCGAGATGGCCTTTTGCATAGC
The DNA here is from genome assembly GCF_002284565.1 of Mesorhizobium mediterraneum. Classification (GTDB taxonomy): domain Bacteria; phylum Pseudomonadota; class Alphaproteobacteria; order Rhizobiales; family Rhizobiaceae; genus Mesorhizobium; species Mesorhizobium mediterraneum. The sequence goes on from NZ_NPKI01000026.1 coordinate 277,876, forward strand.
CGCGATGCGCGTCGCCGATCGTCGTCCAGGTGCCTCTGTCCCACAGGATGACGGTGCCGCCGCCATATTCGCCCTTCGGGATGGTGCCTTCGAAACCGCCATACTCCAAGGGATGATCCTCGACATGAACGGCAAGGCGCTTCTCGCCGGGGATCAGGCTCGGCCCTTTGGTGACGGCCCAGCTCTTCAGGACGCCGTCCATTTCCAAACGGAAATCATAGTGGAGCCGCGTCGCATCATGCTTCTGTATGACGAAGCTGTTCCCCGTCCTCGGCGCCTTGCGGCCCTGGGGCTCCGGGGTGACGGAAAAATCGCGCTTCTTGCGGTAGGTCTCGAGCGCCATCGGTCAGCCGGCCTTCCGACGCGGCGCTGTCTGCTTCGGCTTCGCGTGACGAGCCGGCTTTGATTTTGCCGCGGGTTTTCTGGTCGAGGGCGGCTTGCCGCCACCGCCGGCACTCTGGCGCAGCGCGTCCATAAGATCGACGACCTTTTCCCGCTTGGGCTGCTTCGGAACTGCGATCTTCTTGCCTTCGAGCTTTGCCTTCACAAGCTCGGCCAGCGCTGCCTCATAACGGTCGTCGAATTTGGTCGGATCGAATTTGCCCTTCTTGGTCTTGATAATGTGTTCGGCCAGTTCGAGCATCTCACCCGTGATCTTCATGTCGGGCACGTTGTCGAAGGCCTCCTCTGCCGAGCGCACCTCGTAGTCGAAATTCAGCGTCGTTGCGACCAGCCCTTCGTCATAGGCCCGGATGAGCAAGGTCCGGACGCGCCGGAACAGGACGGTCTGGGCGATCGCGGCGACTTTCTTCCTGCGCATGCCTTCGCGGATCAGCCCAAATGCTTCTTCCGCGTGTTTGTCCGGCGGGGCCAGATAATACGGCTTGTCGAAATACACGTCGTCGACATCGGAACAGCCGATGAAGGCCGAGACGGACAACGTTTTGTCGCTCTCGGGGACGGCGGCTGCGACCTCATCGGGTTCGAGCACGACGTAGTCACCCGCGCTGATCTCATAGCCTTTGACCTGATCGTCCTTCTCGACGGATTTGCCGCTATCGCTGTCGACGAACGCGCGATGCACCCTATGTCCCGTGGCGCGGTTTACCGTGTGGAAGGCGATCCGTTCTGAAGTCGAGGCAGCCGTATAGAGCGCCACCGGACAGCTAAGTTCTCCAATTTTCAGGAAGCCCTTCCAATTTGCTCTCGGCGCCAAGACAACAGCCTCACTGTCACAAGCGTTTGCACTGGAAATGCAACGTGGCGGCGCGCAGATTTGTTCCTTGGTGCCTACACGGCGATGATCGGATGCCTGGCCTACAGACAAACCGTTCCGCTGCAACCAAATTCATGACCCGCCGTTGTCGAGCAGGAAGGGAGCGGTTGGCCATGACGAGACTATCATTGACGAGACTGTCGTTTTTGTCGGCTCTGGTTGCGGCTCTGGCTTTAGCGGGCTGCAGCAACGAGGCCGAACCGACACAGGGCAGCACCAGCAGCACTGAACCGACTCAGAGCAACACCAACACCGTCGAGCAAAGTCCCGAGGTCGACAAAGATCCTACGCCCAAGTCGTCGACGGGCGGCGATCAACCCGGTACGCCGCCGGCGCAATGAAACCGGTCAACCGACCGGTTCTACGAGGAAGCCGTCTCTTCCCGGATGCATTCTCGACGCAAGGGCGCCGGGTTTCAACCCGACCGGCTCTGCTCGACCAAATGGTAGCTATACCGATCTCGAATGAACGCGTTGAAGAAGCGGCCTTTTGACGGGGCTTTGCGGAATTCAGTGTAAGTCTGCGGCGGCACGTCGTCGTAATCGTAGCGATTCCCACTTGGAACAAACCATACGGAGAGGGTCCTCGTCGCCGGATCGTAATTGATGCTTTGGATAGCAGTTGAAGGCATTTCCCAACACTCGACGCGTCTGGGCAATAACCCGCCCCGGCGATCCAGGTTCCGCCTCGTAAAGATAGGAGGCGATGATCCGGCCGGCTCGGCGCCTCCAAGACCTTGCCGCCACCGGGCGGCTTCACCAATTAGGATTGATGCCACCGCTCAAAACCAAGCAACCGGAAATCGCCGGCCAAGGCGACCTGTTTGGCGCGCCCGATTTTCGTGCGCTCGACGATCTGCCGGAGGGATTTCACTACCAGCCGGAGTTGATCACGGCGGAGGAAGAGGCTGAGCTGGTGCGGCAGCTCGAAAGTCTCGCCTTCCAGCCTTTCGACTTTCATGGCCACCTCGCAAACCGGCGCGTCGCCGGTTTTGGCCTGCGCTACGATTTCGACCAACGCAAAGTCGTCGCGGCGCCGCCGATCCCGGCTTTTCTGATGCCGCTTAGGGAGAAGGCGGCAGCATTTGCGCGGCTGCCCGTCGACGCTTTCGTGCAGGTCTTGATCAACGAGTACCGACCCGGCGCCGGTATCGGATGGCATCGCGACAAGCCGCATTTCGATGCCGTGGCCGGCGTTTCCCTTCTTGCGCCATGCAGCTTTCGGCTGCGCCGGAAGAACGGCACGAGATGGGATCGCGAGACCATCATCGTCGAGCCAAGGTCTGCTTACCTGATGACGGGCCCGGCGCGCACCGAATGGGAGCACAGCATCCCTCCGGTTGCCGCGCACCGCTATTCGATCACCTTGCGGAGCCTGCGGCCGCAACGTTCGCTTCCGTCGAAAGGGGTGGTTCGATGACAAGGATCGAGACCGGCTCCTGTTTTTGCGGTTCGATAACGGCTGAGATGCATGGCGACCCGTTCTGGATTTGCTCCGATCACGACGACGATTGCCGCAAGGCCATAGGGAGCCCGCTGACCGTCTGGGTCGGCTATCGACCGGCGCAATTCAGATTGCTGACCGGCGCGCCGAAGACGTTCTCAAGGACTGAAGGCGTGCTCCGCACCTTCTGCGCCGATTGCGGCACATCCATAGCCTATCTCGACCAGGGGCTTCCCGAAGAACTCTATCTGACGATCGGCTTCTTCGACCACCCCGAACGCTTTGCGCCGCAGGCTCATGCCTATTGGGACATGAAGCTGCCGTGGGTGGAATTTCCCGACGATCTGCCGCGCGTGGGAAGATATTCAAGACGGCGCGATCCGGCGGTCGGAAATCCAGCCGATCGGTAACCGGCAAAACGCCGCCGATGGAACCCGAATGGCCCTAGCCGAATTGAATTGCGATCAAGTTCGTAATCCAAACACCAGCGGCGATCAGGGTTTACCGATGTCTCTTATCCCAGTTTGGCAAGACATCGCCGCGCGCTTGCTTCTGACCGTGCTCGCCGGTTCATTGATCGGCCTCGACCGGGAGGCGCGCGGACAGGCGGCCGGCCTCAGGACAACGATCCTGGTCGGGCTGGCGGCTGCGATCGCAATGACACAGGCCACTATTCTGCTGGGGGTCGGCGGCAAAGATCCGGATTCCTTTGCCCGGATGGACGTGCTGCGCTTTCCCTTGGGCGTGTTGACAGGCGTCGGCTTCATCGGCGGCGGCGCCATTCTTCGCCGGGGCAGTCTTGTCAGCGGCGTCACCACGGCAGCGACGTTGTGGATGATGACAATGATCGGATTGGCTTTCGGGGGTGGCCAATACGCCTTGGGCGCGGCCGGGACGGCGCTGACGCTGATCATTCTGCTCGTGTTGAAATGGGTCGATCTGGTGATACCGCGCGAACATCATGCTACCCTGGCGCTCACCTGGAAGGCGGCGGATCATGAAGAGCTTGACGCAATCGTCGGCCCTTCCGGTTATCGGCCACGCCTGGTTGGAATGGAGCGGCGCCCGGATCGCGACAACCCCGTGATGTCGTTCGAAATCAGTTGGAGGCGGCCTGACAGGGCACCGCCGCCGACGGATTTGTTGGCATTGGTCGGTGAGCATTGCGAGATCGAGAAGTTTGATCTCCTCAGCGAAGCGCGATAACCGCTGCATTGATTGCTAAGTGAGCCGGGATTGCCAGGTGGGCCGGGCACCAAGGCCGGCAGCATCGGCTGCACGAAACGGGCATGATCGCTTCTTCACGCTGCTTTCGATACCTATCTGTCGAGTGCAAGGCGTATATCGGGAATAGGCAAGATTTGGCACAACGATCGGGAAGCGCAGACCTTCCACTTCATGGCGGACGCGTGCCGAAATGGCTCGGCGACCGCATGACGCGCCTTGGCGCAGTCATGTGCGAGGCGATCATTCACCACTACGGCCGCGAGGAGCTGCTGCGCCGGTTGGCGCATCCCTTCTGGTTCCAGTCGTTTGGCGCCGTGATGGGAATGGACTGGCATTCCTCCGGCATCACGACCAGCGTCATCGGCGCCTTGAAACGCGGGTTGGCGCCGCTCTCCGGCGAACTCGGCATTCACGTGTGCGGCGGCCGCGGCTCGCATTCGCGCAAGACCCCGCACGAGCTTGCGGTCATCGGCGAGCGCGTCGGCTTCGACGGAGCAGGCCTGGCAACGGCCAGCCGGCTCGTCGCCAAGGTTGACAGTGCCGCCGTTCAGGACGGCTTCGATCTCTATCTGCATGGCTTCATCGTGACCGATGACGGCGACTGGGTCGTGGTCCAGCAGGGGATGAATGGCGACAGCAAGGTGGCGCGCCGCTATCATTGGCTGTCCGAAGGCCTGAAGAGCTTCGTCGACCAGCCGCATGCCGCCATCGAGGGCGCCAACCAGGGCGAGATCGTCAACCTGACCGACCGCCGGGCCCACGCATCGCGCAAGGGGCAGCTGGAGCTCCTGCAGGACCTCGGACCGGATCGCATTCTGAGGGAATTCGCCGCGCTCGAGCGTGACGTGGCTACGGCGCCGGAACCGGACCAGCCAATGCTGCCGCACCTCGTCATGCCGGCACACCACGACGTTCGCGAAAGCGATATCGTCATGCACCGTCTTCATGGGAACATGGCGGCGGCTGCGGAGCGTGGCCCCGCTGATTTCTCCGAGCTTCTCCTAGTCCCCGGCGTCGGCGCGCGCACGGTGCGGGCGCTGGCGCTGGTGGCCGAGGTTCTGCATGGCGCGCCATGCCGGTTTTCCGATCCCGGCCGCTTCTCGCTGGCGCATGGCGGCAAGGACAGGCATCCGTTTCCTGTGCCGCTGAAGGTCTATGACGAGACGATCGGCGTGCTGAAGTCCGCCGTCCACAAGGCCAGGCTCGGCCGCGACGAAGAAATAGGTGCCTTGAAGCGGCTGGACGACCAATCGCGGCAGGTTGAGCGCTATGTCACGGGCCCCAGCCTGAAGGAAATTATTGCCGGAGAGTTCGACCAATCGCATCTGCTCGGCGGTCGCAGCGTGTTCGGCTGGGAGCCCGCACCCGAGGCGCCCGCGGACGTCAGGCAAGTCAAACAAAAGGGATAATCGGGCCGAATCGCAATTCAGCGGACCTGGCCTGATCCGCATTCGGCTTCAGGCGTCCAGGTCAATCAAGGCGATACCGAGTTCCGGGCGTTTCCTGCGGTGCAGATGCCCAGGCGCTTCCACCAAAGTGACTTCGAGTGTCGGCTGAACGATGCCTTCGAGCAGATGTCCGCCCTTCGTGCTGCCGTCGCGCAACCCGAGCACCGCGTGAACGTGAAGGCTGGGCTTGCCGTCGTCGCCGATCGCAATATCGCCGATCGCGCTGAGCACCTCGCACTGTTCCAGCACCGGGATTTTCCGATAGGTCTTTTCCCTGGGGTCGAACCAGCCGACAGTCGCCCTTTCGAAGGCGCCGAGCGCGGTCAGCGAGGCGCCGCCGATGTCCTGATCGACCGCGAAAGAGGTAAGCGCTGCGAACGCTTCCTCGCCAGGATCAAGCACCACCACGAATGTCCTTTGTCCGGCGCTTTCGGCGACGAGCTGCGATTTCATGGTTTCACTCCAGACGCCATGTCGGCTTTTGCGTTGTCGTCTTTTCAGTCGACTGAGTTTGAACGAAATGACGGCTGGAGAGTTCCGAATGCCAATTCGAAGCTGGCGATTGGACCGCGCGTCTGGAGGAGACGCGATCACAGGCGCGTGAGGGAGGGAACCTTGGCTTCAGCGGATGGTTTGGCCGGCTTGAGACGCAGCCAGCCTGGAGCCAGCCATGTCCGATGCCAAATCCCCCAGCAAACCCACATTGCCCGTCCTCAGCCGACGCGGCTTCATGACCGGATCCGTTTCGGCGGCCGCGGCTGCGCCGCTGCTGGCGAAGTCGGTGAAAGCGGCTGAACAATCAACCGCAAGTTTGGCCGGGCCGCGCGATCTGTCGACGATTTCGATTCGCATCAACAGGCAAGCCTACAATCTCGCCCTCGACAATCGCACGAGCCTGCTTGACGCGCTGCGCGATCATGTCGGCCTGACGGGCACAAAGAAGGGTTGTGACCACGGCCAGTGCGGGGCTTGCACTGTGCTTGTCGATGGCAAGCGTGTGCTTTCCTGCCTGAGCTTCGCCATCATGAATGAAGGTCGTGAAATCACGACCGTGGAGGGGATCGCTTCCGTCGACGGGAGTCTGCACCCGATGCAGCAGGCTTTCATCGACAACGATGCTTTCCAGTGCGGCTACTGCACGCCGGGCCAGATCATGTCAGCCATCGGCTGCGTCAACGAGGGCCACGCCGGTTCGGAAGACGACATCCGCGAATATATGAGCGGTAATCTATGCCGGTGCGCCGCCTATCCGAACATTGTCGCCGCCATTGTCCAGGCGCGAGACGAGACCAGGAGGGCCTGAGATGCGCCCCTTCGCTTACGAAAGACCGACCAACGTTTCCGCGGCCGTCGCCGCCGCCTCGCATTTTACTGATGCGCGCGTTCCCCCGACACAGGCCAACGCCCAATTCATCGCCGGCGGCACCAATATGGCCGATTACATGAAGCTTGGCGTGGCGCAGCCCGAGCGCCTGCTCGATCTCAACGGTCTGGCCGAACCGGCCTTGCGGCAGATCAGGATCAGCGACGACACCATCCGTTTCGGCGCGCTGGTTCGCATGGGCGAGGCGGCAGACAGGGCCGAGATCAAGCGCCGTTGCCCGCTGCTTGCCGAAAGCCTGAAATTGGCGGCCAGCGGCCAGATCCGCAACATGGCCAGCCTGGCCGGCAATGTGCTGCAGCGGACGCGGTGCGAGTATTTTCGCGAGACATCCTGGCCGTGCAACAAGCGCGAGCCGGGATCCGGTTGCGCTGCGCTGGAAGGCTTGAACCGGCAGCATGCGGTCCTCGGCACCAGCGACACCTGTATAGCTACCTATCACGGCGATTTCGCCCAGGCCCTGATCGCGCTCGACGCCGTCATCGAAGCCGAGGGGAGGAAGGGCTTGCGCAGGATACCTTTCGCCAAGCTGCACCACCTGCCCGGCGATACGCCCAACATAGAGACAGATCTGGCAGCCGACGAAGTCATCGTAGCCATCGATGTTCCAATCAGGGCCTGGAGCCACCGCTCGCGCTTCCTGAAGATCCGCGATCGCGAATCCTATGCGTTTGCGCTGGCCTCGGCGGCCGTCGCTCTCGATATGGACGGTGACAAGGTCAGGCAAGCACGCATAGCGCTTGGCGGCGTGGCGACCGTGCCTTGGCGCGCAAGGGCGGCTGAAGAGGCATTGCACGGCAAGGTGCTCGATCGCGATGCAGCCGAGGCCGCCGCCGAGATCGCATTCGCCGAGGCGAAGCCAAGGGAACACAATGCATTCAAGGTGCCACTCGGCAAACGCACTCTGGTGCGAGCCTTGCTCGAAACACGCGACATGAAGGTCCCATCATGAACCAAGCTGCCCCCGCGCCGAAAGAGAATATGGGAAATCCCGTTCCCCGGATCGATGCCCGCCTGAAGGTTACCGGCCAGGCTGGTTACCCAGCCGACCTTGCGACCGCGAATGTCGCCTATGGCGTGCTTGCCACCAGCACCATCGCCAAGGGCAGCATTTCCGCCCTCCGGCTCGAGAGGGCCCGTGCGGTGCCCGGCGTCCTCGATATCGTCAGCGTCGGTGATATGGATGAGGTCGACAAGCCAGAATTCGGCAATACCGGCGCAAGCTCGATCGCTCCGCTGCACGACAAGACCATCTTCCATGACGGCCAGATCATCGCTCTGGTGGTTGCCGAGACATTCGAGGCGGCGGCGGAGGCAGCTATGCTGATCCGCGCCGACTATGCGCAAGAAACACCCAGCGCCAGCTTCGATTCCCGGGGAACCAGGATCGAGCCTGCCGCCGGCAAAAGTCCGATGTACAAGGAGAACCTTAAAGCCGGCGATTTCGACGCGGCCTATGCTGCGGCTGCGGTGAAGATCGACCAGAAATACTCGACGCCGACCCAGCACCACAATCCGATCGAGCTGTTTTCCACGACGGCGTGGTGGCAGGGCGACCAACTCACCGTGCACGAGCCAAGTCAGAACGTCACCGGCTGGAAGACCGAACTGGCACGGCAACTGAAGATCGACCCGGCCAATGTACGGATCGTCAGTCCCTATATCGGCGGTGCTTTCGGCTCCAAGGGGCCGATGACCGCCCGCACGGCGATCGTGGCGGTCGCGGCCCGCCGGGTCGGCCGGCCGGTGCGCTGCGTGGTCAGCCGCCTGCAGGCTTACGACACACAAACCTATAGGGCGGAGACCCGGCACCGCATCCGTATCGGCGCGAACAGGGACGGCCGCATCACCGCCTTCGGTCACGAAGGCTGGGAAGTGACCTCGCGACTCGATCCCTATGTCGTCGGCGGCACCTCGGCGACCAGCCGCATGTACAATTACGGCTCGGTGCTGACCCGCGTCTCTCTTGTGCATGCAGACCGCAACACACCCGGCTACATGCGTTCGCCGCCCGAGACGCCCTACGTCTATGCGCTCGAAAACGCCATGGACGAAATGGCTGTGGAACTCGGCATGGATCCGGTCGAATTCCGCCGCATCAACGAGCCGGAAAAGGAACCGATCGGCGGCAAGCCGTTCTCCAGCAGATCGCTGATCAAGTGCTATGACCAGGCCGCGGAGGCCTTCGGCTGGTCAAAGCGCGAAGCGGCAGTAGGCTCGATGCGTGATGGCGACTGGCTGGTCGGCATGGGCTGTGCGACCGCCATCTACCCGACCGCCGCAGCACCCTGCGCAGCCCGTGTCCGCCTGACCGACGACGGCCATGTTCGTGTCCAATCCGGCTCGCACGAGATCGGCACCGGCGTGCGCACCGTAGCGGGGCAGATGGCGGCCGAACGGCTTGGCGTCGATATCGACAAGGTGAGCGTCGAGATGGGCGACAGCACCTTGCCGCCGGCGCCGGTCTCTGGCGGCTCGATTTCGACCGCAAGTGTCTGCTCGGCGGTTCTGAAAGCCTGCGACGCGATTCGCGAAAAACTCTTCGCCGCGGCTGTCGGGGAAGGCGGACCGCTGGCGGGGTCCGGCAAGGCAAAGTTGGAAATGGAAAAGGAGGCCGTCGTCACCGATAGCGGCAAGTCGGCCAGACTGTCCGACGTCTTCAACGCGATGCAGATCGGCGCGCTCGAAGAATATGCCGAGTTTGCGCCGAAAGGCTCGTCGCCGGAGGCCTTGAAGAAGCTCTATGCCGGGCAGGCGGAATTCCACGGCGGCGATCAGGACGAGGATTCGGTGAAATACGCCTATGGCGCAGAATTGGTTGAAGTGCGCATCAACAGCTACACGAGGGAGATCCGGGTACCCCGCATCGTCGGCGCCTTTGCCGCCGGCCGCATCATGAATACGCGCACCGCGCGCAGCCAGTTGATGGGCGGCATGATCTGGGGCATTGGTCAGGCCCTGCACGAGGCGACCGAAATCGACCAGCGCCATGCCCGCTACGTCAACCGCGATCTGCAGGACTATCTGGTGCCGGTCAACGCCGACATAAAGCAGCTTGAGGTGATCCTAGTCCCGGAAGTCGATCACGCGGTCAACCCGGCCGGCGTCAAGGGATTGGGCGAACTCGGCAATGTCGGAACGGCAGCCGCCGTCGCAAGCGCGGTGTATCACGCCACCGGCAGGCGTATCCGCGATCTGCCGATCAGAATAGAGGATTTAATAGTATAATTTGCTCCGGTAACGGGTTGAAAACACAGAGATAGTCACCGCTGCCTTGCGGCGCTAATTGCGTCGGGCCAGCAAATCGGAAATGTAGCGTTGCAGGGAAACAGTGCCACGCTCGGGATCGGCGGGCAGTTCAAGCTCGTCCAGAGTGAGGGCGGTCATGCGCGCATACGACTCGGCAGCCGCCCTGGAAAAGCCCATGCCCTCAAAGGTCTCTTGCCATTTTTCACGCGGTGCCGTCACCACCTGAATGTCTTTTCGTAACTCGTCGCTCAGACAAGCCGCGACATCAGACGCAGCATAGCGCGCCGGCCCTTCGACATAGTGGGTACCTGTCTGCTCGATCGGCTCTTTCAGCAAACGGGCGGCGGCGCGCCCAAGGTCGTCCGGGGCCACCATCGGCAATCTGAAGTCCGCCGGAAAAAAGGTGTTCACCACCCCATCCTGCTCCGCAGTTTCAAGAGCAGAATCCCAGTTGCTCATATAATATGCGGCCCGGATGATGCTGGCAGGGATCGGCTGGGTGCGCAGTTTCTGCTCCAACCCGTAAAGGATGTTCAGGTCGCCACACCGGTCGCCGGGCTGAGCGCCGTAGGTTGATTGCGCGACGATCTTTCGCAATCCAGATCCTTCAAGGGCCGCAATGATGGCGGCAACGGTCTTGCGCTCTTCAACGTCGGTGTCGGTCGATGGGTCTGCTGGCGGATTGAGCAGAAACAGGCGCTCGCCTTGACGAAAGACGTGACGAAGGGCCTCGCTGTCGTGGACATCCGCCACCGCGATTTCAGCGCCACGCCGGGTCCAGTCGGCGGCTTTGGAGGGGTCGCGAGTTACGATGGTGACCGCTTCGCCCTGCTGCAAAAGCGACATGGCTGCAGCAGAACCAACATGGCCCGTGCCCCCGAGAATGATGTTCATGGCCGATCCTTTCGCTCCCTATTCCTCCGGGGCGGTGGCGGGAGCCGTATAACGGCGACGTACTGCATCCAGAACGTGCTTGCGACTTTCCTGCGCCGAGAGCATTTCGTCCTTCTCTGCCTCGGCGGCTTCGCGCGCCAGCTCCTTGTCCCTGATCTGATGCCGAAACCATTCGGAATAGTCGCCGGCACGCAGGTGATGCTCCCAAGTCCCGTCGTCGATGCCTTCGGCGATCTGAGCGAAGATCATCAGGTTATGGGCCCGCAGGTTCATCGCGTTGTCGGGACCTCTGAAATAGAAGCTGCCGGCCTCGTCTAGGTGACCTTCTGCATATTTGCGGCTGTGACGCTTGAGTGACTGGCGCGGCTCGATCGCCTTGACCATGGCAATTTTCTTGCGGGTTTGAGGCCGCCAGAGCAACACGCGCTCGCCTTTTGGCGACGGAATATCCTTTGGCGGCTTGGTATCCGTCTCATGGCAAAAGGCCTTGATGACATTCTTGGCCTTGGGACCGAGCGCAATGACGGCAGTGACCAGGCGCAGGGCATCGGTCGAAATCGCTTCCGGATGAACGGTGATCAGGACGGTGCCCGGCAATTCCAACGATAGGACGGCGCGTGTGTCGTCGCGCTTCTTGGGCAGAAGATGATGTGCCTCGTCGATGACCAGCCAATGTGGCCTCGCCGTACGGTAGCGGAAACTGCCAAGGCCGGGGAGCAGATCGGCAAAGAAGTCCGGTCGCTCGTTGACCCGTAACGCCAGCCCATTGACGACCACGCTGGTGTCCGGCTTCTCGATCAGGTCGAGCACTTGTGCCTTTGTCGGTGCGCTCGAGCCATCGCCTATCCGGACGGCACCTTCGAGGCCATCATAGTCGCCTTCCGGGTCGAAAATGCAGAACTGAAAGCCGTTCTCGACGAAGCGTTCCGTCAGCGCGGTGGCCAAGGTGGATTTGCCGATGCCGGAGCTTCCGGCGATCAGAACCGTGTCGGTCGGCGTCAGATAGACTTCGTCGCCGCCGACCGAGCCGAGAAGAATGCCGTCGCGGCGTTTTCGGACAAGTTCCCGATCGCGCTTTACCAGTTTCTCGATCAGTTCCTCGACGCCTTTTCCACGCGCGCCGCGCGTCACCAGGTCTGCTGTATCCTTGACCGCCACAAGTGCATTGTCGACGGCGACGCTGCAGCCGCAGGCCTGCAGGAAGGCGTGGTCGTTTTCAGCATCGCCAATACCGACCACATTGTGTGGTGAAAGCCGCAGGTCCTCAAGTGCAGCGGCCAGCCCGGTTGCCTTGTTGATGCCGCTCGGCAGGATCATCACCGCGCCCTTATTGAAGATGATTTCCAGTTCCAGCCCAAGTTTTTTGATCACTTCAAGAACTGTTGCCTGGTGTGGTTCCCAGGTCGCAACGATCGACCGTCCGACTGAAAGCGGCTTGACGCCGTGCTTTTTTAGCTTGGCGACGAACTTGGGCGCCGGTGCCGGTGAAATCACACGTTCTTCCTCGCTGGCAGGCGTGTAGATCAACGCCCCATTTTCGGCGACGACCTTGTCGAACAGGCCGATCTCGGGAAAAACGCGCTTGAGGTCGGGCAGTTCTCGTCCTGTGACGAGAATGAGCTTGCGGCCACTTTTCTTGACCCGTTCGAGAGCCGCAACCGTCTTTTCAGCTACGATCCCCTCGTGCGCCAGCGTGCCGTCATAGTCTGTTGCCAAGGCGATGAAATACATTTGTCGACCATTTCATGTCTGAGATCGCCGCTACCACCGCCACACGCGAGGTCGCACGACGAGATGCCATTCCGCAAAGGCGTGATCGAGCCGAGCGGACAAGTGTTGCGGCGCAGGATACCCACTCAGTAGCCGCCGATAATCGGCAGTATCTCGCCGGTGATGTAGCTCGAGCAGTGCGGCGAGGCGAGGAACACATAGGCGGGCGCGATCTCCTCCGGTTGCGCCGGCCGTTTCATCGGCGTGTCTGCGCCAAATTTCGACACGTCACCGGCCTGCTTGTCCGATGGGTTGAGCGGCGTCCACACCGGGCCCGGCGCCACGGCATTCACCCGAATTCCCTTTTCGATAAGATTGCCCGAAAGCGCGCGCGTGAAGGCATGAATGCCGCCCTTGGTCATCGAATAGTCGACCAGTTGCTTTGAGCCCTCGATGCCGGTTATGGAGCCGCTGTTGATCATCGCCGAGCCGGGCTTCATATGCGGCACGGCCTCCTGCGCCATGTGGAAATAGCCGTAGAGGTTGGTCTTCAGCGTTGTGTCGAAATGCTCTTCGGTCAGCTCGCTGAATTCGCTGGAATGGATCTGGAAAGCGGCGTTGTTGACCAGCACGTCGATCCGGCCGAATTCCTTCACCACTTCAGCCACCGCATTGTGGCAATGGTCGCGTTCGCTGACGTCAGCCTTGATCAGGATGCAGCGCCGGCCTTCGGCTTCGACGGCCCTCTTTGTCTCTTCGGCATCCTTGTCCTCCGACAGATAGACGATCGCTACATCCGCGCCTTCGCGCGCATAGAGCACGGCCACTGCGCGGCCGATGCCGGAATCGCCGCCGGTAATGACAGCCACTTTGCCGTCGAGCTTTTTCGATCCGATATAGAATGGCGCATCGTAAAGCGGCGCTGGCTCGATCGCCCATTCGTGCCCCGGCTTCGGCTGGTGCTGCTCAGGAAAGGGCGGCTCGGGATATTTGCGTGCTCCGGCCTGCATGGCGCCTTGTTGCTTGCCGCTGGATTTAGATTTGTCCTTGGCATCGATCCGACGCTGGATGTGGCGCTGCTTGGCGGCCTCGCCGGCGATTTCCGATTTCATCTGCATGGCTGCCTCCTTGGCTTGGAGGATGAACAACGCATGTCTGGCGAAAAAGTTTACGCGACGGCGTCATTCTTCAGTCCGCGATGCGTTCGACAAGCGACCATTGCAGCCGCGGCAACGAGTGATGAGCGCCACCTAGCCTTCGACAAACCGCCGATGAGAATCGCCCTCCCAATTTGGCAGCAGGCGCCGAATGTTCTTGATCGCAGCGACCCCAAAACGCCAGGAATCGACGGCGCGTACTGCCCAACTGGCAACGAATGATGCGGCCGGACGTTTGGGCACAAGCGGTGTCCGAGAACCTGAAGGCGCGCTAGCCAGGCAGAAGGTATTCCGAGGCTGGTGACCTGAAGATTTCCCACTTCTCGGCCGTACAGGCGATTTTGACACTGGATCGCGCCAACGGAGAGGAAAATGGCTGAAGGTCATACCAAACCAAACGGGCCGGATCTGGTCGAGGGCATCGCGTTATCCGACCTTGCCGATGGCGGAAAGCTCCTCGGCCATTGCGGCGATGAGCAGGTGCTGCTGGTGCGCCGCGGGGCCGAGGTCTTCGCCATCGGGGCGACATGCACACATTATGGCGGGCCGCTCGTCGACGGTCTTGTGGTGGAAGACACCGTCCGGTGTCCTTGGCATCACGCGTGCTTCGATTTGCGTACAGGCGAGGCCTTGCGCGCCCCTGCTTTCAATCCACTCGCTTGCTGGTCGGTGGAACAACGCGATGATCGGATATTCGTGGGAGAAAAGCGCAAGCGGACGGCACCGAAGCAGCGCGATGGAGGCTCCGGCCAGGCTCCAGAGAAAATCGTCATTGTCGGTGGCGGCGCGGCCGGTTTCGCGGCGGCAGAAAAACTGCGGCGCGAACGCTATCAAGGTAGCATTGTCATGCTCAGCAACGACGAAGCGCCGCCCGTTGATCGGCCCAATCTTTCCAAGGACTATCTCGCCGGCAAAGCGCCGGAGGATTGGGTTCCGCTCCGCGGAGACAGCTTTTACTCGAAGAACGACATCGACCTGCGTCTCAACGCGAACGTCGCCAGCATCGATGCACGTTCTGGCGAAGTTGTGCTCGCGGACGGGACACGGACTCCTTACGACAGGCTGCTCCTTGCGACCGGAGCCGAACCGGTTCGCCTGACCATACAAGGCGCCGACCAGCCACACGTTCACACGCTGCGCTCGTTCGCAGATTGCAAGGCGATCATCGAGCGAGCCACGACTGCGCGCCGCGCCGTCGTGCTTGGCGCCAGTTTCATTGGCCTGGAGGTTGCCGCGGCCCTGCGCTCGCGCGAGATCGAAGTTCACGTCGTGGCGCCGGAAAAACGGCCCATGGAACGGGTCCTGGGTCCGCAAATGGGCGACTTCATCCGCGCCCTCCATGAGGAGAATGGTGTCGTATTCCATCTCGAGGACACCGCGAGCAGCATCGACGGCAGCAAGGTGAAACTCAGCAGCGGCGATACGTTGGCGGCGGATTTCGTCGTCGTCGGCATCGGCGTGCGACCGCGGACGGGGCTTGCCGAAACGGCGGGGCTCATCCTTGACCGCGGTGTCGTCGTGAACGCCTTTTTGGAGACGAGCGCACCAGGCATCTTCGCGGCTGGCGACATTGCGCGGTGGCCAGATCCTCACAGTGGCGAGAACATTCGGATCGAGCATTGGGTGGTTGCGGAGAGGCAGGGGCGAACCGCGGCCCTCAACATGCTCGGCCATCGCGAGAAATTCGTCGCCGTGCCGTTCTTCTGGAGCCAGCATTACGATGTTCCCATCAACTACGTCGGCCATGCCGCGCAATGGGACGAGATCGTGGTCGATGGAGACATCATTGCCAAGGATTGCCTGCTCCGCTTCAAGCGCGAAGGGCGCACGCTGGCTGTCGCTTCGATCTTCCGCGACATCGAAAGTCTAGGGGCCGAGGTGGAAATGGAGCGTCAAATGACCTAGCGAAGCGCGCTGTTATCCGCGGTGCGCAATGATCCAGTCGGTTGCCGCCGCGAGATCGGCGACGGTTGCGGTCGGGCGCGGATCAAACCGTTTCTCATCGCCCTGCCGGTATTTGCCTGTCCGCACCAGCAATGCGCACGAAAGTCCGGCGCGCAGGGCGCCAGCTATATCCGCCTCGGCGTCGTCGCCGACCATGATCGCCTGATCCGGCGGACAGTCCATGCTTGCCAGCGCCGACAGAAAGAATGCCGACGAGGGCTTGCCGAGAACGGTGGCGCGTTTCAGGGAGGCAAATTCCAATGCCGCGACGAATGGCCCTGCATCGAGGCTGAGCCCGCCATCGGCGTCCCGAAACGTCCGGTTGGTGGCAAGGGCCAGCAATTCGGCCCCCGCACTGAGCTCACGGAACGCGTTATTCAACGCCGGATATGTGAAGGCGTCTCCGGCATCGCCGACGATGACGGCGCGCTTGTCGCGATCCGGCAGTTCGTCAAAGTCCTGCGCAAGGCCGGGGTGGATCAACAAATATGGGGCACGGCCATTGCGAAGCAGCCATTCGCGTGCAGCGTGCGCCGGCGTGAAAACATCTGCCTCGGTAACGGTGAGTCCCATCGCCTCCAGACGTTCGAGAACCCTTTTGTTTCGACGAGCGCGTGGTATTGCTCACGAAGCGTACGGCCAAACCGGCCTGGCGTAAACGCGCGACGGCGTCGATCCCGCTTGGTATGGCGGTCTCGCCATCATAGATGACGCCTGCGAGGTCCAGCAGTACACCCCTTGTCATCGGTCCAGCATGACCACGAGTCCGCCATGCGTCAAATCCGGAACAAAGGCCATGGTTGTTCCTTTTTGGATCAGGGCGGGCAGGCGCACTCGATTAACCGAGGGGTCACAACCACCATTCGGGAAAGGCCTTGCGTGCGGCTTCGGCCAGCGTCGCGATCTCCTCGTCGGGAACCGAGCTGTAGGGCCAGAGCAGTCGCGGGCCAAGCGGCGCCCAGCCGCCGGCGGCCGCCATCGCTTTGTCGAGCGCCGCATCGCTGACACCGTAGCGAGCGCGAAAAGGCAGAACGTGCGTGGCGAGAAAGGCCTGGATGCGTGTCTCGACCTCGGCAGCGGCTGCCGCATCCGTGCGGATCATCTGCCACCACATCACAGCGCCTTTCGGGTTCAGGCAGGCGACGTTGGAGTAGCTGCCATGGGCGCCCTGGGTAAATCCCGTCGCCAGCGTATGGCCGGGCACGAAGACCGAAAATCCCGGCAGTTCGCGGCGCATGTCGGCGTACCAGCTGGCGTCGCCGGCCGGCAGCTTGGCGCCGACCAGCGACGGCACGGCTGCACGCAGCCTGGCGATGCCTTCGAGCGTCAGGCGGCGCTTGGCGTGCGGTGGATTGTACAGCACCAGCGGCATGTCAGGCGCAGTCTCGCAAAGACCACCGACGAAGCGCATGACCTCATCGTCGCTGGGCGGCCACCAGTCGGGCAAGGTGAATTGCACCGCCGCCGGGCGGAGCGCCGATACCCGCACCAGCCGCTCGCGCGCGACGCGCGGATTGGACTGGCTGATGCCGATCTGGAAGGGCAGGCGTGCGCGAGCCGCTGTCGCGGCCACCAGGTCGCAAAGCCGGTCGAACTCGGGCTCGGTCTGGCAATGGAATTCGCAGGCCGTGCCGTTGGAATAGATGCCGTCGACACCGGCCGCGCAGAGCCGCGCGATCGTCTCTTCCGTCGCCTCCCAATCGATTGCGCCGCGATCGTCGATGGCCAGCATCACCGCGCCCCAGACGCCGAGCGGCGCCTGTGCAGGCAAACGGGTCAGATGGTCGTTCAGCTCAGCGCGCACCGGCGATCTCGTGCTCGCGCCGGGTTTCGTTCGACGCGAAGGCGGCCTCGATGATGCCGATGATCTTGCGTCCATAGGCACCATCGACCGGCACCGGCTTGTCGTTTGCAATGGCATCGCCCATCGCCGTCCATTCGCGCACCAGCGCGTTGTGCATCCAGTTTGGCTCGAACGAGCCGGGCAGGTCGGTCCAGACCGCATCGCGCCCCAGCATCGTGCCTCGGTCCATGTCGATGCGCAGCGTTCCCTGCTCGCAGACCAGGTCCATGGCGTAGCTGGTCGCGCCATTGCGGTAGCCGATGCTCTGCACCTGGCCGAGCCCGCCGCCGGCGAAACGCAGTCCGAGCAGGGCGGTGTCGTCGGCTTCCTGGTCATGGAACTTGGCGCCGAGCATGGCGCTCACCGATACGACATCGTCATCCATCAGCCAGACCAGGCGGTCGAGCGCATGAATGCCGGCCGTCAACAGCATGCCGCCGCCGGTTGCCTTGCGCAGATGCCAGTCGCGGCGATTGTGCTCCATCCACAGCTTGATGATCCAGCTCGATCCGATGAGCGGCCGGCCGAGCGCTCCTCCCTCCAGCATTTGCCTGGCCGCCATGCAGGGCAGGGCGAAATGCATGAGATGAGCGACCATCAGCTTGACGCCGCCGGCGGCCACAGCGGCGTTGATCGCATCGCAGGCCGCCGCCGTCGGCGCCATCGGCTTTTCGAGCATGATGTGCTTGCCGGCCTCCGCTGCGCCGATGGCCATTTCGGCATGGAGATGGTGAGGGCTGGCGATGAGGACAGCGTCGACCTCCTTGTCGTCCAGCAGCTTGCGCCAGTCGGTATAGCCGCGACCACCGTGTTCGCTGGTGAAGCCGGCCAGGGCGTCATTGTTCCCGCGGCACGATGCGACGAGATGCAGCCCGTGCACCTCCTTGATTGCCCTTGCATGGGCCGCGCCGAAATCGCCCGCTCCGATAATGCCTATTCCAATCATCGTCCTGCCTTCTCATACGCGGCGTCGATCAGCGACATCGCCGCAACATAGTCATCGATCGAAATCGCCGGCGGCGCTTTTCGGGCCAGCCGGTCGAGCGTGTCGCTCATGCACAGACGGTAACGCGTCGCCGGCAATTCGATCGGCAAGTCGACGATAGCGCCATCGTCGAGCGTCGCACAGACGGCGCGGTCGCCATAGTCGATGAGGGTCGCATTCTCACTGACGATGCGCCATTCGAAATCGCCGCCGGGGCGCATCGACGCGAAAGTGTATCCTGCCTCGATGACGAACAAGGCTCCGGCAGCGTCTTCCAGCACAAGCAGCGCATGGTCCTCGACCTCGGCGCGGTGAATGCGGTTCCCGATCGAAACGGCTTTCAGCCCAAGCCCGCCGGTTGCCAGGCTGAGCGCGGCGTCCACGCCGTGTATGCCGAGGTTCCTCAGCGCGCCGCCGCCACCGATCGCCGGATCCACGACCCAGGCGACACCGTCGGCCGCATAGCGCTGCGGCGGGCCGTTGACCAGCCGGAACTGGCAATGCGCAACCGCGCCGGCGCGGCCTTGTTGGCGCAGCTGTTCAAAGGCAGTGACGGCCGGCCCAAAGCGGTTGGGCAGGGGAACACTGACAAAGGCCTGGTGCTGCCTCGCCAGGTCGCGCAGCGCGGCCAACGCTCCGGTGCTGCTCGCCGCCGGCTTTTCCAGGATCAGCGGTATACCGGCTTCGATAACGGCGCGCGCCCGCGCCGGCACCGCCGAAGGATGTCCCATCAGCAGGATCGCATCCGGCGGGCTGGAGAGGATTCTCGCGAAATCGGTGATGAGCGGCAAATGATGACGCGCCGCGAAGGCGCGCGCATGCTCCGCGTCCTCATCCCAAATGCCGGCAATCTCAGTGCCATAAGAGTGTGCGGCGTCGAGATGCATTTCGGCGTGCCAATGGCTCGATCCGGCCAGGACAATCTTCATTTCAGTGACGTATCCTCTTGCTTGCAGGATATCCTACAAGTCGCTATGCTACAAGCATCGACCGCTTTGTGACGCGCCATCGGGCGCAATTGCAGCGGCGCTGGGAGCAAAATGCCGGAACCCAAGTTGATCTCAGAACCCAAGCCGATCTCGGAACCTAAGTCGATCGAGCCGCTGACCAGACCGCCGCTGCTTCACGTCAGCGTGCAGGAGAGCCTCAGGAAATATATCCAGAGCAACAAGCTCAAGGCGGGGGATCCCTTGCCTCCGGAGACCTTCCTGGCGCAGCGGCTCGGCGTCGGCCGCAACTCGGTGCGCGAAGCTATCAAGGCGCTGGAGTCGATCGGCATTCTGGAGACGCGCCGCGGTATCGGCGTGTTCGTCAAGGAATTCTCGTTCAAACCCTTGCTGGATAATCTGGCATATGGCCTGCAGGATTCGTTGCGCGACGTGGAGGAGCTGCGCGAGATCCGCCGCGTCCTTGAAACCGGCCTCATCGCCAAGACCATCGAGATGATCAGCGCCGAAGACATCGCCGCGCTGCGCCAGCTGACCGAAAGCATGCGGCGGCGCGCCGAGCGCCAGGAGAGCTTTGCCGAAGAGGACCAGCAATTCCATCAACTGCTGTTCCGCTGCCAGAACAATCACATGCTGAGCGCGCTGATCGACATCTTCTGGGTGGCGTTCAACAAGGCCTCGAACTTCACCAGCCTCGACAATCCGACACCGCTGGCGACGTGGCGCGACCATCACGAGATCGTCGAGGCCGTTGCCGCCAAGGATGTCGACCGGGCGCGTCAGCGCCTCGACGACCACTACAGGGGGATTCAGCAAGTGATCGCCAAAAACCGAACGACCTGACCCAACGCCGAACTACCTGACAATGCCAAGGGAGGAAACCATGCGCATCAAGACTATCGCTCGTCATCTGGCCGTCACCGGGCTGCTGCTCGGCGGCATCGGCCTTGCCACCAGCGTCCAGGCACAGGGTGCCAAGACCATAACCGGGGGCTTCGACGTCGGCCCCGGCGGCTTTCCCAAGAACTTCAATCCGCTGGCTGCGACCGGCGGCTTTACCTGGCTCAGCACCTATTTTGAACCGCTGGTCATCTACAACTCCGACCTGACCGAACTCGAAGGCGATCTGGCCAAGGACTACAGGGTCAGCGACGACCAGCTGACCTATACGTTCAACCTTGTCCAAGAGACCTGGCACGACGGCAAGCCGTTCACATCCAAGGACGTCAAGTTCACGCTTGAGCTCGCCAGGAACAAAGCGTCCGGCAGTCTGTTTGCCGCGCGTCTCGGCGATATCGCGTCGGTCGACGCGCCGGACGACCGCACCGTCGTCGTCAAACTGTCGAAGCCCAACGGCTCGTTCCTGTCCATTCTCTCGCAGGTGATGATCCTGCCGGAGCATGCCCTGGCCGCGATGCCACCGGAAACGCTGGCCACAAGCACCTGGTGGTCCACCACGCCGGTCGGCACCGGCCCCTTCAAATTCAATCGCTACGTCAGCGATCAATATGTCGAGCTGGCCGCGGATGACGACTATCGCGGCGGCAAGCCGAAGGCCGACGTTCTCATCAACCGGTATTTCGAGAGCCCGGCGGCGGCCGTTGCCGCGCTGCGCGCCGGCGAGATCCAGTTCACCTATGTCGAGCCCGACGACGCGGTATCTTTCAAAAGCGACAGCAATTTCAAGGTGATCGAGGGCGCTTCTTATGTAGTCAACTACATCGGGCTCAACCAGAAGGTCGAGCTCTTCAGGGATGTTCGCGTCCGCCAGGCGATCATGTACGCGATCGATCGCAATGCCATCATCGAGAGCCTCTATGGCGGGGCGGCCAAACCGGCCAATTGCGGCTACGTCGCGCCGCATCTGCTTCCCGAAGGCCTCGAGACCTATGCTTACGATCCGGCAAAGGCCAAGGCTCTGCTTGCTGAGGCGGGCTGGGACAAGATCAACGGCGATAAGCCCATCACCTTGCTGACCTATTACGGCTCGCCGCAAGCGGCCAATGTGATGGCCGCAATCCAGTCGATGCTGGCCGAGGTCGGGATCAATGTTGTGCCGCGTGTCGTCGATACGCCGACCTATAATGGCATCGTCTACAAGGAAGGCACGCCGGACTGGAACGCGTTTGCGATGGTCTATGCCGGCCTGCAGAACGGTCCAAATCCGGCTGGCATCAGCCCGGGTCTCAACAAGTCCCAGATTCCGCCGGCAGGCTTCAACACCATGCGCATCGAGTTCGACGATCTGAGCGCTGCATTGGACGCCGCGCTCGGCCAGACCGATCCGGCCAAGATCGATCAATCCTGGCAGGAAGTCTGCAAGGTGATGAACAAGGATCTGCCCTGGGCGACATTATGGGTAGCCAACCGCTATGGCGTCGCGTCCAACAAGCTGCGTGATTTTGTCTGGACGCCGGCGCCTGCCGGCGGTCCTTTCGCGGCTCACCCGGAACGCTGGGACATCCAGTAAAAACGCCTGGCGGGCCACTCCAGGCCCACCTTTGCACGGAGCCGGCCTGATGCCGGCTCCGCTCACCATCACCACGGACAGCCAATGCTGAGTTTCATTGCCCGCCGCAGCGCTACAGGACTGCTGATGCTGGTCGCTCTGAGCGTCCTCATCTTCATCCTTTTGCGACTGGCGCCCGGCGATCCGATCGACGCGTATATCAACCCGTCCAGCCCGATGTCTGCTTCCGACCTCGAAGTCCTGCGTGACCGGCTTGGGCTCGACCAGCCGCTTCCCGTGCAATACCTCGCCTGGCTTCGCGCCGCGCTCAGCGGCGACTTCGGCTATTCGATCCAGCGCAGCGGCGTTGCCGTGCTGCCGCTGGTCATGGAGCGCATCGGCCCGACCGCGCTCTTGATGGGCACCGGCCTGGCCATCGCCATCGTGCTCGGCATTTCCGCCGGCATCTTCAGTGCCGTCCGCCGTAACGCGCTGCCCGACATCGCGCTGTCGGTGGTTTCTTTCATCGGCGTCTCCAGCCCGGCTTTTCTGACGGCACTTCTCGGACTGTACTTCTTCTCGGTGTTGCTGCGCTGGGCGCCATCAGGCGGCATGCAGACCGCCGGCGCACCTTTTTCCATATCGGACGTGCTCGCGCACCTCGTCCTGCCCGCCTGCCTGCTGTCCATCGGACACGCCGCGCTGATCATGCGCTACATGCGCGCATCGCTGCTGGAAGTGCTCAACCAGGACTATGTGCGGACCGCGCGCGCCAAGGGAGTGCGCGAGTTCTGGGTGATCATCAAGCACGCGACCCGCAATGCGCTTCTGCCGGTTATCACCCTGATCGGGTCGACGGTCGGCATCGCGATCGGTGGCGCCATCTTCCTCGAAAGCGTGTTCAACTGGCCGGGCATGGGCCTGCTGCTGGTCAACGCCGTAGGCACACGGGATTACCCGGTGATCATGGGCGCCACTCTGGTAATCGGCATTTGCGTCATTCTGGTCAATCTCCTGACCGACATCGTCTATGCCGCCGTCGATCCGCGCATTCAGGTGTCGTGATGACGATCACCGCGCCAGATCCGACAGCTGTGCCGCAAACCAAAGGACCGCTCCGCCGCGCGCTCGACCGCTTCTTTGAAAATCGTGCGGCGCGCGCCGGTCTGTTTATCGTTATCCCTATCCTGCTGGCGGTTTCGACCTATCATTTATGGTGGCCGTTCAGCCCCAACGCGATCGATCTCAGGGCGATCAACAAGGGACCGTCGGCCATTCATTGGCTAGGCAGCGACGGCGTCGGCCGCGACGTCATGGCCCGGTTGCTGCAAGGCGGGCGGATCTCGCTGCTGGTCGCCGTCTGCTCGGTCGCCATCTCGATCGTCATCGGCTTCCTGGTCGGCGCCGTCGCCAGCTTCGGCGGCCGTGTTGTCGACGGCACGGTGATGCGCTTCGTCGATCTCGCAATGACGCTGCCGCCGGTGATCTTCCTGCTCGTGCTCGCTTCGATTGCCGGCACCGGCATCGCGCCGACCATCCTGGTGATCTCGCTGCTCTCATGGCCGGTGCTGTCGCGCATGGTGCGCGCCCGGCTGCTCGAGCTGCGCGAGCGCGACTTCGTCGTCGCCGCCCGTGGCATGGGGGCGGGGCTGCCGCATCTCCTGTTCCGTCACGGCCTGCCGAACTGCATCGACATTCTTGTCGTCTACGCCACTTTGCAGATCGCCAACGCCATTCTGCTCGAAGCTGGCCTCTCTTTCCTCGGCCTCGGCATCGCGCCGCCCGAAGCCAGCTGGGGCAACATGCTCAATCTCGCCCGCTCCACCGTGGTGCTCGAGCAATATCCTTGGCAATGGATGTTTCCCGGCGCCGTGCTCGTGCTCACCGTTCTGGCCATCAACTTCATCGGCGACGGCCTGCGCGATGCATTCGATCCCCGTTCCGATCTCAACTGAACCTGAAGGTTTTCAAAATGCCCCTGTTTACCGGTGTCGTGCCACCTGTCGTCACCCCGCTCCATTCCGATTTCAGTGTCGACTTCCCGTCGTTCACGCGGACCATCGAGAACCTGCTCGCCGGCGGCATTCACGGGCTGTTCGTGCTCGGCTCGACCAGCGAGGTCGTCTTCCATGACGAGGCCGGCCGCAGGGCCATCATCGAGCATGCGGTCAAAGTCAACAATGGCCGCGTTCCGATCTTCGCCGGGGTCATCGACCCGACGACCGATCGTGTCATCAACCACGCCAAGGTAGCCAGATCGGCCGGCGCCGACGCCGTCGTGGTCACCGCGCCCTTTTATGCCCGCACCAGCCAGCCCGAGATCGGCGATCACTTCCGTTATATCAAGGATGCGGTCGACATCCCCATTATCGCCTACGACATTCCGGTCTGCGTCCATGTCAAGCTGGAGCGCAAGACCACCGTCGGCCTGGCCAGCGAGGGGGTTATCGCGGGGATCAAGGATTCCAGCGGCGATGACGGCAATCTGCGTTATGTGCTCAAGGACATGGCCAACGATCCGAATTTCTTCGGCATGACCGGATCCGAGATCCTGGTCGACAGCGTGCTTGCCATGGGCGCGCATGGCGTCGTGCCGGGCCTCGCCAATGTCGATCCGCACGGCTACGTCAAGCTGTGGAACCTGATGCAGGCGGGTCAGCACGTCGAAGCCCGCGTGGAACAGGAGCGGCTGTTGAAGCTGTTCGAGATCGTCTGGATCTCGCTCGGCAGGACAAGCGCCGGCTCGGCCGGCGTAGGCGCCTTCAAGACAGCGATGAAGAGCCTCGGCATCATCGCCTCCAACACCATGGCGCGGCCGCAACGCAGCTTGAACGACGAGGAAACCGCAAAGGTCGAAATCATCCTGCGCGACGTCGGGTTGATGCGCTGACCGTGGACGCTCCGATTCTCTCGATTTCCGGTCTGCGGGCCGTGTTCCGTATCGCCGGACGCGACATCGCCGCCGTGCAGGACGTCGATCTGACGATCGGATCGGGTGAAACGGTCGCGCTCGTCGGCGAATCCGGATCGGGCAAGTCCGTTACCAGCCTATCGATCATCGGCCTGCTGCCGAAGAAGATCGGACACATCGCCGACGGATCGATCGCGCTGCGGCGCAGGGACGGCACAGTCACCGAGCTGACCGGCCTCGATCCTGAGTCGCTGCGCAAGGTGCGCGGCAACGACATCGGCATGGTGTTCCAGGAGCCGATGACCAGCCTCAATCCGGTCTACACTATCGGCGAGCAGATCGCCGAGCCGATCCGCATCCATCTCGGCAAGTCGCATCGTGATGCGGCCGCCGACGCCGTGCGGCTGCTGGCTCAGGTCGGCATTCCCGATCCCGATCGGCGGGCGCGGCAATACCCGCATGAGTTGTCGGGAGGGATGCGCCAGCGCGCCACCATCGCCATGGCCTTGTCCTGCGATCCGACCTTGCTGATCGCCGACGAGCCGACCACCGCGTTGGACGTCACCATCCAGGCCCAGATTCTCGACCTGCTGGCCGAGCTGCAAGCGCAACGCGGCATGGGCATTCTGTTCGTAACGCACAATCTCGGCGTCGTTGCCGAGATCGCCGACCGGGTCGCGGTGATGTATGCCGGGCGCATCGTGGAATCGGGTCCGGTGAGCGAGGTGTTCACCCGTCCGCGTCATCCCTACACCGCCGGGCTGATGCGTTCGGTGCCACGGCTTGGCCAAGCCACCACGCTGAAGGCAGCGGGAACGCCGCTTCCAACCATCGCCGGCAATGTTCCGTCGTTGGCTCTGCTGCCCAAGGGCTGCTCCTTCGCGCCGCGTTGCGCCCTGGCTATCGATGCCTGCCGCGCTGCTGTACCGCCATTGTTCGCTGCGACGTCGACCCAGAAAAGCCGTTGTTTGCGCTGGGAGGATCTCTGACAATGGATGCCCCCTTCCTTTCGGTCAGGAACCTGACCAAGCATTTTTCGCCGACGGCGTTCTCGCGCGGTCCCATCGTCAGGGCGCTGGATGATATTTCCTTCGATATTGCGCGCGGCCAGGTGGTCGGCCTCGTCGGCGAATCCGGGTCGGGCAAGACCACGATCGGCCGCTCGGTGCTGCGTCTCATCGAGCCGACGTCCGGCGAAATAAGATTTGACGGCGTCGATATAACCAAGCTGAGCGCCGGGCCGCTGGCTCGCCAGCGCCGCAAGATGCAGTATATTTTCCAGGATCCGTTCGCCAGCCTGTCGCCGCGCATGACGATCGGGCAGATCCTGACCGAAGGCCTGGATATTCAGGGCATCGGCAACAGGCCCGAGCGGCGGGCGAGGGCGGAGAAAGCACTTGCTGCGGTCGAGTTGCCAGTCGATGCCTATGACCGCTACGCCCACGAATTTTCGGGCGGGCAGCGTCAGCGCATCGGCATCGCCCGGGCGCTTACGCTCGAACCCGAATTCATCGTCGCCGATGAGCCGGTCTCTGCCCTCGATGTCTCCATTCAGGCGCAAATCATAAATCTTCTGCGCGACCTGCAGATCCGGCTCGGTCTCACCATGCTGTTCATTTCGCATGACCTGGCCGTCGTCGAATATATCTGCGACACGGTGATCGTTCTCTATCTCGGGCGCATCATGGAAGTTGCACCGGCGGCCGCGCTCTATGCTCGGCCACAGCATCCCTATACGCGCGCGCTGCTGTCGGCCATTCCGTCGCTCGACCCGCTGGCCAAGCAGACCCGGCAGGTGCTGAAGGGCGACATCCCAAGCCCCGCAAATCCGCCAACCGGGTGTGTTTTCCGAACCCGTTGCCCGGTTGCCCTGGACGCTTGTGCCGGCATCGTCCCGCCGCTGCGGGCAACGTCAGATGGCCATCTGAAGGCCTGCATTCGCGACGACATCGCCTAGGCAAGCTGGCGTGAGGCGCAGCGCGCAGAACAGCGTCGTTAGTCTCCCTAGGGCACCACAAGGCCACGTCACATTCGCAAACGACCTCGTCCCGTCCGGGCGCCTTGCCTCGTAGGCATCGCGGACGGCGGCGCTTTCGGCGATGCGCCCCCAGGGTTTCTTCGTATTTCAATTGCAATCAGTTTCCGCCGATCATGAAATCTACGTGCAACCCTCATCGTCGATAGAACAACAAGACCAGCAAGGCAGGTAGCCGAGTTCGTCGAGAATAACGAGAGCGACGTTGACTGGTCGATGCAAACCTTCAACGCCGCCCCGGGTTGAGCGCCCTGAAGGGCCTGCGTGGGGCGACCAAGAGTGAACCAAGAGTGAAAGGACAGCACAATGCGCGGTAAATCAATCAACCGGACCACGGCTGGCATGAGCATCCTCATTGCGGCCGCCGGCGCTCTAATGTTGGGCGCCACAACTCCAGCTGGGGCTGTCGAGCGGAAGAAAATCGACTGCTCCGGACGCCCTGAGACAGGCGCCAAAGCCAACTATTCCTGGAATAACGGGATTCAGACCGCGCGTGTCTACTACAACAACCATTGCTCGAAACGGATGATGGTCACCCTGACCTTCATTTCCAATCCCGGGTCTCGCAGGGAGTGTTGGAGGACCCCCAGAGGGAAGGGCGACAAGTTGTTCACGTTTGGGCTGACTAGCATCAGGAAAGGCTGCCATGATCCCGGTCCAACCTAAAGCTGGCCGGATTAATCCCTTGGCGTGATTTCTATTGGTTGGCGCTGTCAGGCGGAAAACTGTGCGGATCACGTGAGACAGTTCCCATCGGTCGCGGAGATCGCGCCAGCCGCTCTGCGAGCGCCGGCCGGGGCGGAACCGGAAGAAAGCGCCCTAGAGCAATTCCAGGAAAAGTGCGGAGCGGTTTCCGTCCGGAATTGCGTAAAAACAAATGCTTAGAGCGGGTCAGCGGTTCTATCAAAAGCTGAACCGCTCTAGGCGCCCTTCGCATCGAGCCCGAGCACCGCGACGCGGGGGTGGCACCGGCAAGGCTTTGCTCGCGCTAGGCTTGGATGAGAGCTATTGAGCTTGCGTAAGCCATTTGGGCTTAGGCACAGCCTGCAACAGGCTTTGCGTATATTCGTGGCGAGGCGCCCCGAACAGCGCCGAGGTTTGACCTTCCTCGACAATCTTTCCATCTTTCATGACCATGATCCGGTCGGCGAAATGGCGGACGATCGGCAAGTCGTGTGTGATGAAAATATATGAGAGTCTAAGCCGCGTCCTAAGGTCGGCCAGAAGGTCGATCACCTGCGCCTGGATGGAGACGTCGAGCGCCGAAACCGCCTCGTCGCAGACGATCAGTTCCGGCTCGCTCGCGAGCGCGCGCGCAATGGCGATGCGCTGTCGCTGGCCGCCGGAAAACTGGTGCGGGTAGCGGTCGGCGTGTTCCGGCAACAGCCCCACCAATTCCAGGAGCTCTGCCACTCGAGCCTTCCACCTGTTCTTCGGCAGAATATCGCGGTGGATTACCCAGGGTTCGGAAATGATGGAGTAAACGCGCATGCGCGGGTTCA
Source organism: Mesorhizobium mediterraneum (assembly GCF_002284565.1). Taxonomy (GTDB): domain Bacteria; phylum Pseudomonadota; class Alphaproteobacteria; order Rhizobiales; family Rhizobiaceae; genus Mesorhizobium; species Mesorhizobium mediterraneum. The sequence continues at coordinate 306,277 of NZ_NPKI01000026.1, forward strand.
TCGATCCGTACGGATCCTGGAACACCATCTGGACCTTGCGCCGAAACGCCATAAGACGCTTCTCGTTCATTTCGAAGATGTTCTCGCCGGCGAAGACGGCCTTGCCCGCGCTTGGCGCGTTCAGCCCCAACAGCATGCGTGCGACGCTCGATTTGCCGGAGCCGGACTCGCCGACGATGCCGAGCGTTTCGCCTCTCCTGACCTCGAAGCTTATGTCATCCACCGCCTTGAACGTCCGCTTGCTGCTGAAAGCTCCGGAAGCAAGCACATAGTGCTTGGTGAGATGTTCCACCTTGAGCAGGGTTTTGCCGGCGATCGTCGTCGAACGCCTGTTCGGCGCCTCCGCTGCGTTGCCGTGGGGCAGGGCGGAGATGAGGCGGCGCGTGTAGGCGTGCTGCGGATTGCTGAAGACCTCCTTGGCGATGCCTGTCTCCACCACCTTCCCGCCGTTCATGACGATAATCCGGTCCGCCATGGACGAGGCGACTTCGAGGTCGTGGGTGATCATGATCAATGCCATGCCGGTCTCGCGCTGGAGATCGCGCAGCAGATCGAGGATCTGCGCTTGCACGCTGACGTCCAGAGCGGTCGTCGGCTCATCGGCGATCAGGATGTCCGGTTTCAACGCGATCGCCATGGCGATCATCACGCGCTGGCGTTGTCCGCCCGAGAACTGATGTGGATAGAAGTCGACGCGGTTTTCCGGCTCTGGAATGCCCACACGCCGAAGCAGTTCTATCGTCTTGGCGCGTGCGTCCTTGCCGGCTCCCGCGCCGTGGCTCTCATAGACCTCCTCGATCTGGCGCCCCACCGTATAGACGGGGTTCAGGTAGGCGAGCGGATCCTGAAAGATCATCGCAATCCTGCTGCCGTTGATGCTTCTGCGCGCCTCCGCGCCAAGGCCCGAGAGTTCGACGCCATCGAAGAGGCAGGAGCCGGCCACGATATCACCTGGCGGACAGTCGATGAGATCCATCACCGTGCTGGTGCTGACGCTTTTTCCCGAACCGCTTTCGCCGAGGATCACGAGAGTCTCGCCACGGCTGACGTGGAAAGAGACATCGTCGACCGCGCGTACCGGCTCATCGTCCGAAAGGAAATCGACGGTCAGTCCGTCGACTTTGAGAATGGGATTGGTCGCGTTGCTCATCGGGCGGCTTTTCGCAATGTCTGAAGACGCCAGCGTTGCTGCGGATCAACGACGGTGCGCGCCCAGTTCGAGAGGATGTTGAGCGACAGCGTCGTCAGCATGATTGCAAGACCCGGCCAGAATGCGATCCACCAGGCGGTGGCGAGATAGCCGCGGCCGTTTGCCACCATTGCACCCCAGGTAAAGTCTGGCGGCTGAATGCCAAGGCCAAGGAAACTCAGCGCCGATTCCGAGAGAATGACGGTTGCGAAATCAATGGCGGAAATCGTCACCAGTGTCGGCAGGACGAGGGGTGCGATATGCCGGACGATGATCCGGGCCGGCTTCGCACCCATGGCTCGCGCCGCGCTCACAAACATGCGCTCGCGCAACTCCAGTACTTCTGCGCGCGCCGTTCTGAGATAGATCGGCATGCGCGTGACGGCGAGAACGATCACCAGGTTGGTAATGCTCGGGCCGAGCGTATAGAGCACGATGAGCGCCAGCAGCAGCGAGGGAAAGCTCATGACGACATCGGCCAGGCGCAGAATGAGATGGCTGTACCAGCGCTCCGAATAGCCCGCTATCAGGCCCAGTGTTCCACCAACGAGCATGGACGCGAATACCGCCGCCGCGGCAATGCCGAACGTATTCTGCGCGCCGACAATCAGCCTGGCGAGGATGGGCCGGCCAAGGGTATCGGCGCCAAGGACGTAGATCCAGCCGCTGGCCAGCGAGAAGGGGGCGAGGTTGCGCTGGCGCAGCCCAAGCCGCGAAGCGGCGTCGCCCACCAGCCACGGGCCGAGGACCGCAGCGATCACGACGATCGCCAGGAAAATAGCGGCGGCGAGCGCAAGCTTGTCGCGCTTCAAATAGGCGAGAAGCACGCTGCCGCTGCCTGGAACCGCCGCTGGCTTGATGTCGGGGGTGATGATCGTCATGGCTCAGTACCGGATGCGCGGATCGAGAACCGCGTAGAGCAGATCGATCGCGATGTTCAGGATGAAGATGGCGGTGGCCGTCACCAGAATCGTCGATTGGACGACGGCAAAATCGCGCTGGATGATCGAGTCGATCATCAGCTTGCCGATGCCGGGCCAGCCGAATATCGACTCCACGACGACGGCGCCGTTGACGAGACTGGTCGCCAGGTCGCCGGCGACCGTGACGACGGGCAGCAGCGAGTTGCGAAGCGCATGCCCGAAGATGATCTTCTGTCGGGGCAGGCCTTTGGCCCTTGCGGTCTTGATGTATGGAGAGGCAAGCGCGGACAGCATCGTTCCACGCACGACTTGCACCAGGAGACCGAAGGGGCGAAGCATCAGCACGAAGGTAGGCATGATCCAATGGGCCCAGGTTCCGGTGCCGGATGTCGGCAAAAGCCCGAGCCCCACAGCGAAGACAAGGATGCCGACGATGGCGACCCAAAAATCCGGCGCGCTTGCGCCGGCCAGAGAGACGAGGCTGGCGACACGGTCGAACATGCTGCCCGGTCGCGCGGCCGCAAGAGAGCCGACAAGGATAGCCAAAGCGGTCGACAGTGTGATCGCGACGGCGGCAAGCTTCAGCGTTTCCGGGAACGCCTCAAGCGCGACCTGCATCGCCGAGCGGTTCTGGCGTAGCGATTCACCGAAATCCAGCTGCAGAAGATCGCGCAAATATTCCAGAAACTGCCAATAGATCGGCTGATCGAGGCCGTTCAACCGCGCGAACGCGGCCCGAGCTTCCGCAGTCGAGTCCAGAGGCAGGTACAAGGCGGAAGGGTCGCCGGTGAGCCGTGTCAGGAAAAAGACCAGCGTCAACAGACCTATGACCGACAGGATGCTGTGGAACGCCCGGCGTCCAAGATAGGTAATCATTTGGGATGCCCTTGGACGGATATCGACGGAGGCAACAGGTCAGGGGCGCAGGATCACGATCGGACCCAGCGCCCCCGTATCACTCAGTCTTTTTTGATAGCGATATTGGCCAGCGGTATTTCGCTGTTGGTGGTGATATCGGGCTTCCATTCCAGCCTGGTGCCAACGCGGGTATAGCCGATCATGTGGAACATCGGGATGTCCGCCACCACTTCGTTGCGGGCCTTGCCGAAGATCGCCTTGAAGCTGTTGGTGCGGGCTTCGCCGGTCGCAGCCAGGGCCTCGTCTATCTCCTTGTCGAACGCCGGATCGGCCACGGTCGAGTAGCTCCCGCTCGATCGGTAGAAGATCGGAACCGTGAAGGCCGCATCGCCCTTGTTGTTGTCGTGCATCATCTGCAGGAGATTGGGGCCGCGCTCCGGCGGGAAAGGCTTTTGCAGATAGCGCAGCCAGTCGGCGACATCGAGCATGGTAAGCTTGACGTTGAGGCCGGCATCCTGCCACATCGTCATCATGGCCTCCATCGCTTCCGCGCCGTTTGGATAGATGCCGTTTCGCCCGATGAGCTTGATCTCGGTATCGACCGCGACACCTGCCGCGCGCGCCTCTTCGATGAGCTTTTTCGCCTCTTCCGGATCGTACGGCCAAGGCTCGAGCGCATCGTCATGCCCGTTGATCCCGGAGACGACCATCTGCGACGCACGCTTGACGTCGTCGCCGAACAGCTGCGCAAGGCCTTCCCAGTCGATCGCGAGGTTGAGCCCCTTGCGGACGCGCAGGTCATCGAGCGGCGGCTTGGCGGCATCGATACGGATCGCGGTGGTCTCGGAGTTCAGGTAGGCGAAATCCGTCTCCGGATTGCTGGCGTCCTGGATAGCAATCGACGGCGTCAGGTCGGCTTCCCCGGTTTCCACCATGGCAGCTCTGATCGAGGATTCGGGCCGCCAGACATAGGTTGCCTTCGTGATCTCCGGCTTCTTGCCCCAATAGCCGTCGAACGCGTCAAGCACTACGGTTTGCGGGGAAAAGGTCGACAGCTTGAATGGGCCGGTCCCGACCGGATCGTTCACCGCCTTGTCGACCGGTGTCTTCGGCGAGACGATCATGACCACGCTCAACAGCGTCGGCATGATGGGCTCGGGCCTGTCCGACTTTATCTCGACGGTTAGATCGTCGACCGGCGTCAGCGTTAGCTTGGCATCGCCGAACTTCGCTATGTTGCTGCAAGTGATCTTGCCGCTGATCATCCTGTTGATGGAGAACGCAACCGCATCCGCGTTGAGCTCCGTTCCGTCCTGGAACTTCACGCCCTCGCGCAGCTTGATCCGCCAGGTCGTCGGGTTCACGCTGGTCCACTCGGTCGCCAATTTCGGCTGAGGTTGTCCGGTGATCGGATCGATGACGGTCAACGATTCAACGACGTTTTGGCTGAGTATCTGGCCGACATTTGTGATGATGGTGCCGCAGGGCTCCAGATTGGCCGGCTGCTCCGGCAGGACGATACGGATTTCCTGCGCCGCCTCTTGTGCGACGGCCGATGGCGCGGCAGCGGTCATCAGTACGACAGCTGCAATCGTATGAACGCTTCTATCCATGTCTTTCCTCCCTTTGATCTTCCGTTTTGGCTGTCGTGCGCAGGGCGAACCTCCTCGTCCCGTTCGTCCGACAATTTGCCGATTTCCCGGCGACTAGGCGGCGATCTTCTCGATCAGTCCGCGCAGCATGTCTTTTTCCTGCGGCTTCAGATCCGTCAGCGGCGGACGAAGCGGGCCGGGCGTCCGTCCTATGAGCTCGACGCCTGCCTTGATGATCGACACTGGATAACCTTGTTCGCGATCGCGCAAAGCCGCGAAGGGGAAGAAGAAGCTGTGCAGGATTTCTTCCATTGCAGCGCGATCGTTTGTCCGCATGGCCCTGTAGAAGCGCTGTGCCAATTCCGGCACGAAGTTGAACACCGCAGAGGAATAAGTCGTCACTCCGGCACCGTTGAAGCCTTCGGCAAAGAGCTCATGCGTGGGCATGCCACCGATGTAGCAGAGTCGATCGCCAAGTTTTGCGGTGACGTGGCGGACAAGATCGACCTTGCCTGTGCCGTCCTTGAAGCCGATGAGGTTTGGGCAGGCGTCGGCAAGGCGAGCAACCGTGTCGGCATTGGCGACCGAGTTCGCACGGTTGTAGATGATGACGCCGAGGCCGGTGGATTCGCACACGGCTTTGACGTGTCGGAATATCCCTTCTTGGGAGGCTTCCATCAGATAATGAGGCAGAAGCAAAAGACCGTCGGCCCCCGCAGCTTCAGCGCGGCGTGCAATTTCCGTGGCGAGCGCCGTGCCGTAGCCACAGCCGGCGATGATAGGCACGTCTCCCGAGGCTTCCTTGGCCGCACGGGTAACGTCGGCGACCTCTTCCGGCGATAGCGAGAAGAACTCGCCCGTGCCGCCGGCCGCGAACAGGGCAGCGGCACCGAACCCCGAGAGCCATGCCACATGCGCGCGATAGCTTTCGAGATTGAGGCTGAAATCCTCATTGAAGTGTGTGACCGGAAACGACAGCAGCCCTGAAGCGACACGCGACTTGATTTCATCTGGCGACAAAGGAACTCATCCCACAAATTAATATGATGTCATCCAGAGTCATATGATGAGTGTTCGGACGAGTCAACCGCCGGTTTTGTCCTGGTTTGTCGAGCGCCGGACGGTCAGCGCGCGATAGCGCTTTATACCCGTCACCAGATGGCGGCGCATCGCCTCACGCGCCTTTTCCGGGTCGCGGGCCAGAATCGCATCCGCGATTTCCCTGTGCTCCTCCAGAATCGGATGGTCGCGATTGGGCAAGGGGTCGACGCCGCCCATCATCGTCTTGAACTTCACCCGCGGGATCATCCGCCGGCCGACATGTTCGAGGAATGCCTTGAACCTGGCGTTGTTCGTTGCGGTGGCGATCGCCATGTGGAACTGGAAGTCCGCCTCGTCGGTGGGTTGCCCTTGCGCCATAAGATCGGCGAACCTTTCGACCTGGGCCTCGATTTCAGCCTCCTGCGCCGGCGAACTGCGGGCTGCGGCAAGGCCCGCTGCCTCGACTTCGATGCCGATGCGCAACTCGAGCTCTTCGATGATATCCGAGATCTTGTTCGTTTCGTCGGTGAAGAGCTTCAATCCCTCATCGACAGGTTTCGGGCCGAGAACGAAGACGCCGGCGCCTTGCCGCGATTCCACCAGCCCGTCGGCGCGAAGGGCGGCGATGGCCTCCCGGACCACAGTGCGGCTGAACCCGAACCGGTCAATCAGCGCAGGTTCCGTCGGCAACTTGTCGCCAGGTGCATAAAAGCCGGCTTCGATCTGCCCGCGCAACGCATCTGCAACCTGAGAAACGAACGACCTGCGGGACGTTCGATGTTCGACCTGCTGCATGGGTCCTCCAAACTTTTGCCGGGTCGAGACATTGCATACTCCCGGCGCAGGGCAAAAGCGAGGTCATCATATGAAAATTCGTATCCGAGGTCGAATGTCTTTATGTCATCATATGGCTTCTGCGCTCCGCATATGGGTCTTCAAGTCGCCTGGAGCGATTTTCGTGGGCACCTTTGCTGATACGGTCACGGCGATGAGCGGAGCCACGGCGTGGCGGCTTTCAGGCTGCGGCCGTCGGCAGGTGATCGCGGACCCACCTGACGATCTGCCCCGCCGTCATTGCCCCGGATGTGCGCGCAACCTCCTGTCCGCCATGGAAGAGGATCATGGTCGGGATGCTGCGAATGCCGAGCCTGGCTGCAACGGCCTGCTCATTGTCGGAATTGAGCTTGATCAGGCGAACATGCGGCTCCAGTTCGTTTGCTGCCGCTTCATATGCCGGCGCCATCATCTTGCAGGGGCCGCACCACCGTGCCCAGATATCGACGACGACGGGGAGGCTGCTTCGCGCGACCTGGCGATCGAAAGTCGGTGCATCGACGTCTGCCGGGTGACCCGAGAACAGCTTGGAGCCGCACTTTCCGCATTTCGCGTCCCTGGCATTGCGTGCCGGCGGCAGGCGATTGACCCCGCCGCATTTGCCGCAAACCACCAGATTTTCCTGCGCCATGGCCATTCACCTGTTGAAGTCGATCGCCGCCGTCAGGATGCAGTCTTGAGTGAAGCACCCTGCGCAGAAGCTGCCGCATCCGAGAAGCTCGCCAACTCTGCGGCGATGTCCCCGAGCTTTCGATCGGCGTCGAGCTTGCGCCATGTGGACGGGGTGGCATTTCGCTGCAATTGCCGCGACAAGATGTCGACGGTCGCGTCGGAAGGACCGCCCCTGCGCTCGCTCACCCGCTGCCAAAGAACGAGCGGATCCGCCTCCAGCCAGAATCCGGCGAAAGCGACGTCTCTGCCATTTGCCGCCTTCTCGATGCGGTCGCGATCGCCCGGCCTGTCAAAGACGGCATCGGCGACCACCGAACCGCCTTCGGAAAGGATCAAATCGGCGCGCCATGCCATTTCGCGGTAGACGCGGTCGGACACATCAGGTCGATAAGCCCTATCCGGCAGCTTCGTCTCGGCCGGTACCCCATGCATCGCTTTGCGGATGCGGTCGCTTTCGACAATGCGCGCACCGGGCGGCGCACCGACATGTGCGGCGAGTGCCTCGGCAACGGCCGTCTTGCCAGAACCACTTAAGCCGCCGATGGCGATCAGCCGAGGAGGCCTTGGCTGGAGAAGTGTTCGGGCGAGCTCGAAATAGGATCTGGCCTCGGTAATCAGCCTGTCGGAATCGGCATTGCCTTCCTCGATCTGGGTTGCGGTGACATGCGCGCGCACTGCGGCCCGCATTGCCATGAAAAACGACAGGAGAATGAAGCCGTCCTCGTCGTCTGCTTCGTCGAGGTAGCGGTTCGCCACCAGATTGGCGAGTTCCGGAAAGCCGCGATGCCAAAGGTCCATCAGCAGGAACGCCAGATCGTAAAGCACATCGATGCTGGCGATCTGGTCATTGAATTCGATGCAATCGAAGAGGCAGGGCTCTCCATCGAAGAGACAGATATTGCGCAGATGCAGATCACCATGGCATCGCCGGATCTTGCCTGCCGCCGACCGCCGGTCGAGCAGTTCGCGATGACGGGCGAGGGCGGTGCGGAAAATCCCGGTGAATGCCTTGATCTCGGCTCCCTCGAAAACATTGCTGGTGGCAAAGCCGGCTTCGTTGATGTCGAGCACGCCTGACAGGTTCGAGAATCCACTGCCGTTGTGGATCTCCGGCGCGCCGCGATGATAGCGCACGATCATGCGCGCGACCGCCGTCATCAGCGCAGGCGTCAGTTCGCCACCGATTGCCATTCGATCGAGTAGCTTCGACTGATCGAAGCGGACCATCTCGATCGCTGCATCGACCAGTTTGCCGCTTCCGTCGCAGGCGAGCTTGCCGCCAGTCTCTCGCGTGATGCGCCGCACACCCAGATAGAGGCCGGGCGCGGTCTTGGAGTTGAGCTCCACCTCCTTCTCGCAAGCGGCGAGCCGCAGCACCGGGGTCGAGAAGTCGACATAGGGCAGCTTGACGGCTCGCTTGATCTTGTAGGCGCGCTGGCCAACCAGGAAGATACGCGAGATGTGGGTTTCGATCGTTTGGACCGGCCCGGTCTCGCCATACGCGGCAGGGTCCATCAACATCGCGGCCACGGATTCCTGATCCTCGACGATCATCGCATGCCTCTTTGTTTGTATCGAACCTTTGGAATCCGACGAGCGTGTTCGCTGAAATTCCGCGCCATCGGGCCCTTACTGCCGCAGCGTCTGGGTATAACCAGCCAAGTCACGGATGCGTTCCCTAGTGCGACTTCTCCCGGCGCCGATCGCATGTTCCGGCACACGTGGGCGCGTTAATAAGGATCGAATGATGCGCGGCGACGTTCTTCACTCAGCGCAAGGAACGCACCGAGCTGTCTCGCTATTACGACGATTGGACTTTGACGCAAAATCGGGAGCAGCCGCCATGGCTTTCAGGACGATACTTACCGTTACCGGGCCGAACACGGGAGACAACGATCTCAAACTCGCCGCCGACCTGTGCAACGAAATCGGCGCGCATCTTGCTGTTCTCGTCGTTGCCATTGCTGCGCCGCCACCAGTCGGAGAGTATGCCGCGGTGGTTTCAGAAGCCTGGCTCGAGGCGCGTCAGTCCGACGAGAATCTGTTGAAGAAGCGAGCTACTGCCGTATCGGCTTTTCTCGCCGGCAGGGCGCCTTTGGCCGATGTCTCCAGCGAATATCCGGAAGCCGGCTGGGCCGACGACACCATCGGCCGTCGTGCCCGCTATGCCGACATCACGGTTTTTGGACCGGAGTTGCTTGCCAACGAAACGCTGAAGAGCAAAACGATCGAAGGCGCATTGTTTTCGTCGGGAAAGCCTTTGCTGCTCATCCCCCAGGGATCGCGGCCGACACTGAAGCCGAAACGCGTGCTGGTCGCCTGGGACGCCCGTCTGGAATCATCGCGTGCCGTCCGCGAATCCCTCGACATGCTGGCAGGCGCCGATGAGGTGCACCTCGTCATGGTCGATCCGGTGGAGGACGACCATGGAGCGGAACCCGGAGCCGACGCCGCTGCCTATCTCGCGCGGCACGGCGTGAATGTCACGGTCGACCGGCTGCCCAGCTTGAACCATTCAGTCGTCGACGTGCTTCGCCGGCACGCGGCCGACATCGCCGCCGACCTGATGGTGATGGGCGCCTATGGTCATTCCCGGTTGCGCGAGCGCATCTTCGGCGGCGTCACCATCTCGATGCTTGAAGATCCGCCGATGCCGATCCTTATGGCGCATTAGCAATTTAAGGACTGAAGACGGTTGGGCCGACGCGATCCGCCGCGGGAAGAATCCGTCACGCCAGCTGCGGAACATTGGTCAGTCCGCCGGCCAGTGGCGAGCGAATCTCGGGAAAACGCTAAGTATTTGTTTTTTCTGGTCGGAGTGGCAGGATTTGAACCTGCGACCCCATCGTCCCGAACGAGCGTGTCGGCCAGCAAAAGCCCGGATTTCCGGCATTCCTCATCACGGCCGGCGGCTCCTGTTCACCTTTGTTTCCGGCTTATCTGTGGGGATGTGAGGAGTGACGGGAGCGTTCGCCTTCTGTGCCCCGGGCATTCGGACGACGTTTTTCGGTAGATTTCGCGAGCGCGCCTTGGAGACGATCGCTTCGGCGGCATCCGCCTGGAAGTCGGGGTGATGGTGGCTATAGGTCTGGATCAGCATCTCGACGGTCATGCCGAGGAAGCCGGCGGCCGCCCAAGGGTCCGAGCCTTGCTGCATCAGCCGGGGTCGCGGCCGTGTGGCGGAAGATGTGCGGGGTGACGCCGGATCGACGCCATCGACCAGCACGCGCCCAGCCGCGGCAGGCCAGCTCGCTTCGACACACCATACGTCAGAGGGGCATTCTTGTGGATGTTCATTCGGACCGTCCGGTGAGTGCTGAAGCTTGGTAACTCCAGTCTCCTCGGTTCGGTCCGAATGGACAACCTACAGAAAGCTCACAACTAGAGCCTGTTCCATCCCTGCATCGGGATGGAACTCCATCTCTTTTATTTGAGCATGATCTCCTCCGAAGACCGGGCTCCCGCTTTTTGCTACCCTGACCTACGGTTCGGGATCATGGCTTTGAGGTGTTGCTTATCCAGTCCTTGTTTGGCCACGGCGAACCCTCGCGGGATGTTGTTTCCCCGTGTAGGTCCTTCAGGTCACAAAGAATGCGCCTGCCGTAAGCGACAGAGCTGGAGAAAGGGTGGCGAACTGTGTTTGAGCTGCGCCGCCGATCCCGTCGCTGTCGAACGAGAGCGCCCCAGTCGAACTGTTGTAGATGATGTGGTCAGAGCTATCATGCGCGGCCTTGCCGGTAAAGAAAGCGTCCGATGAAAGCCCTCCCAACTTAAGCCCGGCAAAAATCGCGTCGTCGAGGTGGACTTTGTCCTGGGACTTGTTGAAGTCGGTGACCCTATCAATATTGCCGGCTCCAAGAGCGGTTTTGAAAACGAACGCATCGTTGCCGCCAAAGCCGCTCAACTTATCGGCACCGCCGCCGCCGTTGATGACGTTGGCGCCGGCATTGCCCTGGATGGTTTGGGCCAACTCGTTGCCGGTCAGGTTGATTGCCGTGGTGCCGGCGTCCCTCGTGGTGCCAAGGACTTCAACCGACGAGCCGGCTGAGAGCGCATAGCTCACAGAGGCCCACACCCTGTCTTGACCTTGGCCAGAGGCCTCGACCACCTTGTCGCCCGCGTTGTCGACATAGTATTCGTCGTTGCCGAGGTAGCCTGTCATCGTGTCGGCACCAGTTCCCTGAAGTACATCGGCGCCGCTGGTGCCGTACAAGGTGCCATCGCCGGTGCCGCCGGAAGGAGGGACAGTCCCAGACCCAGTCTCGGTCCCAGTCCCGGTCCCAGTCCCAGTCTCGGTCGAGCCAGTGGTCGGGGGAGTGACGTTCGCGCCCGTTACAGTGTCGCCGCTACCTGCCTTTTGATAGAGCTGCACCTCGTCGATCTGCATCTGCATCGACGAAGGGGTCGAGCTATCGAGAGTCGTATGCCATCCGGCCGCGTTCGAATTCGCGACCCCATTATTCATGATCAATTCCATCGGTTCATCCGGGATCGGGGCCTGTGCGCTGGTCACTTGCGCCATCTGGTGCCCATCGAGATACCAGGTGATCGATTCACCGGGCACCCAGTTGATCCCATACGTGTGGAAGCCGGCCGTGAGGTCGGTGCCGGTATCGATGCTGTTGCCGACCCACCCTGACGGCGAGTGGAGGTGCCAGGAGAACATCTGGTCTGCCGGCCCCGAACCGGTAAATCCACCCTCCTGTATATCGATCTCGAAATTGTCGCCGCTGCTGCCGGCGCCTTCGCCGGGCAACATCCAGAGGGCCGGCCATGCGCCATCGCCGCTCGGCGCCTTCATGCTGATCTGAAGATAGCCGCCATTGAATTCGAAGTTGCCGTAGCTGCTGACCGCGCCGGACGTGACCGGGTATGTCTGTGTCGTCCCCTGATTTATGCCGCTGATGGGCTGCTTGATCGCCGTGAGATCCAACTGCCCGTTGGTCACGGACACTTGGCTCGGCACATCGTAGTCGGCATAATACTGCGAGCCTGCGTTGCTTCCTCCTGATCCATTGCTATTCCATGGCCAGCCGTTGGCGGCATTGCTGGTGATGTAGGTATTCCAGTCGCTGTCGAGCGCCGTACCGGAGAAGGTTTCCTCGAAGACGAGATCGCTAGAGGCAAAGCCTGCGGGTGCGGAAAGAGTCATTCAGTGATCCTCTGTGGCGTTGAAAACAGCCGCGCATCGCCAAGGCGCACGACATATCGCATGCTCGCAGTTCGGCACCGCGAACGGATTTCAAAGTAGCGGAGATTTGGAAGTCCTCGCCCAGACATTATTGTCGAGCGAACTTAACGTTGAACTCGCCATAGAAGGTGAGTTTTGTCGACGGGAATGCTCATCAGGCCCTCGTCCTCGAAACCATAAACGGTGTCGCTGCAGACGGGCGCAAGGGGGTCAACGGATCGAGCCGTAGCCGGACAAAAGTCGAGCGCAGCTGTTCCGGCAGAAGTATCGCCGGGCTTGCATTTTAGTATAATCACAGTAGAATCCTTAGTCGTGCCTGTTTTTTGTTTTCATTACGCCCACACCCCTAAGTCAAGCGCTGGTATTTCCGCTTTCTGGCTTACTCACGCACCGTCTTGTATCTACGTGAGTTGATCACTCGAGGACGATGTACGTAACCCAACCTGCCATATGCGGCGAGAATGAGGCTGGGCGAAAACTTATTAACACCTTCTAATGTAGGGGTGTGTCGAACGGCCGCACCGAAACAGCCTTCCGGACGTCCTACGAAAAACCGTGTCCGTCGGCTGAAATGTTGCGCTGGTTTGGGCGCCAGTGGTTCGAGCGGGTCGTTCGCATATGAGATCGTCGAGAAGGACGGCCGGGATGTCTTGCGATGCTGCGTGGCGGACGAGCCGTCGGAGCTATGGCTGGAGCTGCCGATCCCGATGTTCGACCGTGCCGTTTGCGCGGCAGATGCGCTTGGCCGAGGTCCGCCGTTGCGGCGTTGACTACGCTCCAGTCTCTACACGTGTTGCTGAGCGACGTCGCCGGCGGCACGGGGCGGCGATGTCCCGCATCATCCGCTTTCAATGATCGAAGATGGAACCTGGCACCGTTATCGAGCGCAGCCCAATGCAGGCTAGATTGACGCACCCAGAATTGGCCGTTTTCGTTCAGGACGCACAGCGATAATGCGGCATCGCTTGTCCCTGATCGGCGACAACATTCTACCGGCAGCGTCGCTGTGGAGTGAAGAGTTTGGTTCTTTCTTATGAGCTACCTCAGATGGGCCGCGTGCTTGAGGGTGCCTCCCCCGGAAGCTTCGCAGCCGGCGGCTTGACTGGATCGAGGGTGTCGTTACATTTGTTTTGTTTTTATCCGGTTGCGCCCACTTTCTGAGGTGCGCGGTCCCTAACGTGCAGCCCGGGCAAGGGAGGAACTCTAGAACTCTGGAGCGACCTCAATGCCGTCCTAAGATCCGTTCATTCTCAAAATGTGAAATTCGATCAACTGGAGCGACTTAGGATTCCCCTTCTGGAACTGGCATTGGGGCCATGCAGAGATTTCGATCGCTGGTTGTTTTCATTCAAAGCAACAAAGCTATTGTTAGGTCGAAGTATTCGAAGAGGCAACTCAAGCGCACTGATGTGGGCAGAGATGATTTCAAGTAACGATCTCTATACCGGAAAAGACTATGCTGCTGCCAATCCGACTTGGCATGACGAAGATGGCGGTGTTAAGGCCGCGAACATCGCCAAGATCGTGCGCGCCAACAAAATCAGTTGCCAGAAAATCGTCGACACAGGTTGCGGGACGGGAGGCGTTCTGAATGCCCTTCTTCAACACGATATCTTCCGTGACTCAGTGGCTACCGGCTACGACATCGCTCCCTATGCTATAAATTTGGCGAAGCAGCGAGAAAGAAAAAACCTAAGATTTCACTGCGGCGACTTCCTGCAAACCAACGAAAATTACGATCTTCTTTTGTGCATCGATGTTTTCGAGCACATAGATGACTATATGGGCTTTCTTCGGAGGCTCAGAGGACGTTCAAAATACTATGCGTTTCATATTCCTCTCGATATCAGTATTGTCGGCCTTCTGCGCGGTCAGCACCTTAAGCAACGCAAGGAGGTCGGTCACCTGCATTACTTTGATCAGGCAACAGCTCTAGCGACTCTGCGCGACACAGGCTTTAAGATTATTGACGCACAGTACACTAGGACGGAAGATATCCTGCTGATCCATCCCGAATGGCGAACCACGACAGCCATCCTCGGTAACGCCGCACGGCGCATTGTCCGGACTATTGCCGGAGAGGATCTGTCGGTGCGCTTACTCGGCGGCGCCTCACTGATGGTCCTCACTAGCTGAGGTGGTGTTAGGCGTCAGAACAACCGACTCCAAGTGGTGGCAGCAAGGGAGATGGCGAGACTCGAGGGCGAGACGCTGCAGTATCGTATTTTGCTCGACGCCGGCGATCTTCAGCAATGTCGGGTGTTCCCGAGATCGGGTCGGCTTGCTCCTTGCGATCGCGCCGACCGCATGAATTCGCTATTCGCGGAACCTCGCCACGGTGCTTGCGCAGATGCCCATACGACCTCTTGCGCTGATACTTCAGCATGAAGCGACGTGGCAATTTGTAGTCTCGGCTGGTACTCAAACTCGTCCAGCGCGAACTGACCTTTTGTGTGCGTGGAGGCTCACGAAGGCAAAGTTGACAGTGGTCCCCGGAAAACGTCAAACTGCTACGGTCACCCGCAAGGCCGGGCGGATCTCGCATACTTTCAACGTTGATCGCCGTCCAGCGAGAAGCTCCGAAACTCGATTCCGAGTTGCTTGAGCCGCTCTACACCGGGAACCTCTGCCGCCGGGTGCACGAGCCCAAGGATGGAGTCGGATCGGAAGGGGAGGGGGACACGCAGGGCCTCAGCTGCCTTGAGGACGCCACTGACAAGCTGCCAGGGCACTGGGACGGCGCGCAGTGTTCTGCCTTGTGACGCGGCGATCTCTTTCATGAGCCGTCGGAACGGCACCGGTTCGGGGTTGGCCAGCCCTACCGGTTCCGGCAGGGGCATGTCCGACTCGGCAATACGCACCATGGCGGCTGCCAGGTCCGCCTCATGCACAGTGAACTGATGGGAGCGCGCCCCGATGAGAGGTGTGACCGGCAGGTTGGTGAGCTTGCGGAGCGCGCCCGCCATCCCGCCCCAACCGGGGCCGTACACCAGTCCGAGGCGGGTGGAGACACCTCCCAGACTGCTGCCGGTGCGCTCGCAGGCCAGCTTCGCCTGGCCGTACAACTGTCGGGTTCCCTTATAGGCGGACATCGAGGAGATAAAAATAACCCGGCGAACCCCTGCGTCGGCGGCATTGCGGAGGAGCTGCTGCGAGCCGGACACATTGACACCCCACACATCGCCGGCGCTGACGAGAGTCAGGTCCCATGCACCGTGGATGAGCACATCTAGGTCGCTGAATGCGGCCCCCGATGGCGGGCGCTTGATCTCGTATGGGCGCCACTCGGCGATGCCGACCATTGCGGCAGCAGATTCGGAGGTCACCCGGTTCGAACGGGCGAACGCGATGACCTCATGCCCTTCTTCGGCGAAGGCGGCACGCAGGATAGTCCCGACATATCCGTTGGCTCCGGTGATACCGACCCGCATTAAACCCTCACCCCGTCAGCTCCATCGCTTCGCAGGCGATGCGATGAGAATTGGCCATCACAGTCAGGGTAAAGGTAGTAGCTGGAACATTTGGGAAAACCGACCCGTCGATAAGATGGATCCGGTCCCAGCGCGCCAGCCGCCCGAGGCGGTCTGTCGTCGCCCTCCCAGTATTCCGCTCACTGGCGTGGGGAAAGCTGCCGCCAAAGTGGTAGCTCTTGGCCCCGCCCGACCACAACATCTGCGGTGTGACTGGCCACAAATCAAGGTAAGGTGCCGCCCTGCGGATCCGCTTTATTACGTCAGGCAGCATCGGAGGCACGTCTTTGCCCTTGACCTTGGCCTCGCTGAAGCCCTCCGAAGTGAGGGTGATCTGGGGTAGCTCATCAGGAGCTGCGGACATCTGGGCGGTGACCCGGACCTTGGGTGATGCCCAGGACGGCAAGTAGCCCAGGCCTACCGTCAACCGGCTCAGGAGCCGATCCGTCGCGAAGGCGGCGGCGGGATGTTGGAGGAAGCCGGGCAGCGCATCGTAGTATGCCTGGTTGAACGGATAGAAGTGAATTTGTGAGACATCGAAGCCCTCGTCGTCCTCGCCGATGACCATGTTGAACTGGTTGAGTGTGAACTCGCGCCTTGTACGTGGGTCGGGGGTCGGCTTCATGGACATCATTGGAAGAACGAACTGAGCCGATTCCGAAAGATGTACCGGCTGGTCCGATCCGAGCGAGCCCAGGATCAGCCGGGTGGTCCCGATTGGCCCGCAGCCCACGAAGACCCGGTCGGCTGTGAATCGCTGGATCCGGCCGCTGGACAGCTCCCGGGCGTGTACGACGGCCGTGTCGCCCTCCTGGTCGACTCGCACCGCGAGCAGCCCGCTGCGGTAGTCGATCCTCCCGCTGCGCCTGAAGCGATCGAAGCTGTGCGAGGCCGAAAAGATCAGCGACTGCGGGCACCCAGTCATGCATAGGCCGCAGGGCTGGCATTCGGGCGCTGAGAAGGCGAGCCGGGCGCGGCCTATGGTTATTCCCGTGGAGCGCACACGATCGCGGTGCCGGTCGTAATTGGCCAGGACCATCTGCGTCCGCGGTGCCAGGGGCGGAAGCGGGTCCGGGGATCCGATGAGCGGGAACCACTCCTCGAGATCGTCGGACTCTCCAGCGAAAGGAATGTGACCCAGGATCGTCCTGTAGTGCTCTTCCATGTCCGAGAAGTCGAACGGCCATCTTCTGAACGTGGCGGCGCTGAAGGGCATGATCTGGGCCCCCCAGACATTGCTAAACCCCCCGTAGGCGCTTGAGATGACAGCTGAGTTGACTCTACCCTCGCAGTGCACGCCGTCGAGCTGGCCCTTGTTGACAAACGGGAAATCGGATCCGTAGCTTCTTTTTTCTGGCAGCGAATCGGACTGGACCTGCTTGGGTTGCAGGCTGACCCGGCGGACGTCCTCCTCATCCCAGTCGTCGACACGCAGCTTGGACAGCCTGGAGATTACCTCCTGCGTCTCCGCGTCCAGCACGGTGCCCGGATCGAACACGGTTATCTTCTCGTCTGGCTTCTCGGACAGCGCCAACACGGCGGCGGCTGCAGCTGGACCCGAACCAATGATTATCGAAGACGGCATTTACTTCCCTCGCCCACCGGCTGCGCGGCTGTGTCCAGCATCTGCTTGGTTGCCTGTTGGCCCTGCCGGCGCAATCGCCGCGCCAACTCGATCCGGCCGGCGACGTGGCCTGCCGCGGCCAGCCCCACGCCAGCGATTATCGCCGCGGACCGGGCCAGCCCGTGGGCGTCACCCTTGGCCGCTTGCGAAATCCCCCGCGGTACGCCCTTGGTCAGCGCGTACCAGACGAAGCGGGCCTCTGCACCCAGTGTGGCGGCGTCGCCCATCTGGGCAAAGGCCTCGACCTTCCCCTTGTTGACGAAGAAGCAGCGGCGCCAGAAGTACTTCCAAGTCGGCCGTGAGGCGGGTACAAAGTGGCGGACGGTCGCCGCCGGTTCGTAGATGACCGCCTCACTGCCCTTGATATGCGCCACGCGGTGGCACATGTCCATGTCGTCGTGATTGTCGGAGTGGAACCCTCCCACCTGCTCGAGGAGGGTCCGCCGCACCGACATGTTGGCTCCTATGAGGTGAGCCAAAGGGCCTCGGCTGGTCGGAAGGCCGTCATAAGCGCATCCGAACACCCAGTCGAACTGCACAGGGAACCAGGCCGGGCGGCCAGCCTTGAAAACCGGTATGGGACGACCGCCGACGGCCCCGATGCGCTCATCCTGATACGGGTCGGTGAGAATCCCGAGCCAGTCCTTGTCGGCCGCTGCATCGTCATCCAAGAACGCCAGAATGTCTCCGGCAGCTATCTCGGCTGCCGTGTTTCGGGCCGACCCCAGGTGCCCGTCGTACTTGTTCTGGATCACCCGTATCGGAGGGGTGGATGCGGCGAAGTGAGCCCAGTACGCGGCACAACGGTGGAACAGGGTCTCATTATGGTCGATGCAAACGATGATCTCACAGGGTTGCAAGGTCTGCTCCTGAACCGAGGCCACCGACTGAAGCATCAGCTCCCATCTGTCCTCGGTGTAGGCACAGATAATCACCGAGATCGTGGGGGGGCGCGGGACCTGCTGGCGTTCGCTGGTGACGCCATCCTCGGTCTGCCCGGTTTTCGATCCAGGCTGACCGGTTGTGGCAACGGCAACGTCATTACCGCGGCGGGCGAGACCGATACTTAGGTTCCGGACGTGGCCCCGCTGGCCAACGCCAATCGGCGTACAGGATTGCGCAAGCATCAGAATACGCATCTAGGAATTCTCCCGACTTGAGCTGCCAATGTCTGCCCCCAAGCTCTTCGATAGACGGTGCGATGGTCTTGGTTTTTGAAAAGCCAGACTTCCACGCGCTGGATTCGGCTTACCCGGAAGCCGGTTCTCAGCATAAAGAAACCACGAGGGCCGAGGTTTGCGCCACAGAGGCTCGAGGCGGCCGCCGACGCCAAGCACGCGCGGGTCGGCGTAGGGCATCAGCAACTCGTCCAGCCAGCGCTCATCGGCGATCGCATCGTCATCGAGAAACGCCATGACCGGCGCGGACGCCAATCCGGCTCCCGTCGTGCGACCGCCGCACAGTCCACGCACGTTGGTATTAGGTGTGACGACGACACCCTCGATCCCGCGCCGGGCGCGCTCCAAGAGCGCCTCATCGTTGTCGACGACGAGGATGATCTCGCGGGCCGGGCAGGTCTGGCGGCGCACCGACGCGATGGCCGCGTTCAAATCGTCCCAGCGATCGAGTGTGTCGGCGCAGATCACGACGGAGGCTTCGGTCATGGCAACTGCCGGCTGGTTTCTGAGGCCGGGCTGGTTTCGCGTGTCTGCGTCGCCCGAGCCGTGGCGGCTTTGAGGATGCTCCAGAGCGGACCTCCGTCGTTGTGAATATCGAACTTGTCATATTCGTCGACGGGATAGCGTCCGCTGTCCTGCCGCGACACCAGCCGCCACACCATCCAGCCGGCGCAGTTGCGCTCGCGCGTCAGCGTGTCGAGCCACATCGCGTAAGCCTGGGCAAAGTTCTGATTGGAGCGGGCATAGCCGAACTCCTCCAGAAGCACCGGCTTTCCGGCGCGAACTGCCAACCGGCAGAACTCGGTGATCAAGCTGTCGAACTGCTGGACGGTGAGCTTGTAGTAGAGCGGGTAGCCGTGCCAGGTCCCGAAATCGAGAGTCGGGATCGTCAGATCCGATAGCTTCGACTCGACGTTAGCGTGCCCTGAGGTGACGAGATGGTTGGGATCGAGCGACTTCACGTAGGCCGTCATTTCGGTGGTCCAAGCCAATCGTAAGGCCTCCGGCTGCGCATTGCCTTCGTTCATTAGCTCCCAGGCCATGATGGTCGGATCATCCCGGTAGGCGAGCCCGGTGAGCGGGTTGACTCGCTGCACGACGTGGCTGACCCAGGTCCTGTAGTCGCGCTTCGTGCGCGGATCCTGGAAGAAAAACTCCGACTTCTCTTTGCTGAGGTCGGTGTTGTACTGGCTCTGCACGCCTGGGGCGTCCCGGCTCCCATACCAGGCCCGCATCTGCTGGGCGCCGCCTGTGAAGGCCCAGAAATCCAGGACGGCGATGATCAGCCTCAGGCGTCGCTTGCCGGCCTCGGCGATGAGGAAATCAACCTTCTGCATGCCGTCGGCGCCGTCATTGACCGCCATCCTGTTTTGGCTCGGGTCCCAGTAGAGCAGGTACGTGCCCTTGACCGCGAGATTGCTGGCTTCGCCTTCAAGCCGCCAATCCCAGATCGTAGGCTTGCTTCCGTCGAGCGACCCGATCACCGGCTGGAGGAAGGTGCGGACCACATTGGCGCCCATCGCCACCGCGTCATCGAGAACGCGGGTGACCTCATCCGGCGACCCGTAGGTCAGATAGTGGTTGTTTACGCCGGTCACGAAGAACGGCCTGCCGTCCAAGGTGAAGTTCGTTCCGGAAGTCTTGATGAAGGACGTTGCCGACGGATCATCCGCGGCGCTCACGACTGCCGGAACGGACAGCAACGCGCACACCAGCACCCGCAGTCCGGCGTTGCGCAGCCTATTTTTCACTCGTTGCCAGCCGACAATCACCCGGGCATGTGGCTCTCGCCGGGCGCCGAGTGCAACAGCCCCGAAGGATTACCTCCTCTGACCTCGCACAGCCCGGGCGTCGTTCGGGCATAGTGGTGCTTGGCCGATTCCGGTCGCTCGAGTATAGACCCGTGCTGTCAGACATCGCTCCCAACCAAGAGTTCGGCTCCTCGTATTGGCGAGTCCCCGCGGTAGTAATAGGTCGGAAGTATTCTCGCGCTGTGGCACGCGCCATCGCTTTCCATCTACCTCCCTGGCCCGCAGGCCCGCGGCGGAGTCTTGGTAAGGCGGATCGCCGCAGGCGGTTCTCGTCAAGCTGTGAGCCGGCGTCCTTTTGAAATCCGCGGTCAGAACAACAATGCGCATTTGCCTGAGTCTCGATCCATCGCGGCTACTTCGGTGGCACCTCTGGCTGGCAGAAGCGCTTGCTGAAGTGCCCGGCAACGAGGTCTCCTGCGCTTTGGCGGCCGGTCGCCGCCCGCTGCCGTTGACCTGCCGTCTGCTGCTCGAACTCGAACGACTGGTCTATGGCTTTCGCGGGAACGGCGCCACTGACTCCGTCGAGGCGGCGCTGCGGTCCCTGCCGCCGCCTCCGTCCGACCAAGTGGACGTGGTGATCGATTTGAGCGGAGAGGAGACGCGCCCGGCGGGGCTGCGCGTGCTGACGCCGCTCTTCAACGGCGTACCCGGCGAGATCGGCGTCATGGCGGCCGTGGCGAATGATCAGGACCTTCTCGTCGACCTGCACGACACGGCGCGCCCGTTGCGGCCGTGGATGGCCCGTCCGGCCAGTGTAGACCGTGGAGTGTTCTCAGCGAGTCTCGACAGCGTCCTCTCCTGCGCTGTGCTGCTGATCCTCAAAGTCTTGCGCGAGGAAACCGGTTCAGCTGCGTCCGGTGTCCCCGGTTCACGGACGGCCGTGCCTTCGCTTGGCGCATTTTCGGCCCTTGCAAGGGCGACCGGCACGGTTGCATCGAAGGCGATCGGGCTTTTGGACGTCCTGGCGAGGGGCGGCAGGATGTGGGGGATTGGCTGGCGCTTCGATGAATCGGCGAGCCTGCTCGACAAAGGCGAAGCGACCTTCCGGGTGCTCACCGGAAATGCCGACAGCTATCTTGCCGACCCGTTCCCGTTCCGGCACCAGGGGCAGGATTTCATCTTTGTCGAACAGTACCTCTACTCGAAGAACCGGGGGTGCATTGCGGTCGTGACAGTGAACCGGGACGGGACCGCCGGCGCATCCCGGATCGTCGTGGAGGAACCGCATCACCTCTCGTACCCGTTCCTGTTCGAGCAGGATGGGCAGATCTGGATGATCCCCGAATCGGGGGCGGCCAGGAATGTCAGCCTCTACCGGGCAGTGGAATTCCCTTACCGGTGGACGCGGGAGGCCTGCCTCATGGAAGGCATTGAGGGCTACGATACCACGCCGCTCTGCCATGCGGGCGGCTTTTGGTTTTTCGTCAGCCCAAGGCTGTGGAGGTCCACGTCCTGGGATGCCCTCAGCCTCTACCGTGCCGAGAGCCTGACCGGGTCTTGGATGCCCCATGCCGCCAACCCCGTCCTGCTCGATGCCAGGCTCAGCCGCCCCGCAGGCGCCGTCATCCGACACGGCGGACGCACGCTACGCCCGGTCCAAGACTGCGCGCGCGGTTATGGCGGCGCGGTGACGTTCTGCCAGATCGATGCGCTCGGCGTGTCGGAGTTTGCCCAGACCCCGGTCGGTCGCATTTGGTCCGGAGCGTTGGGGTGTCACACCTACAACCGCCGGTCTGGCCTGGAGGTGATCGACCTGTTCGGGCATATCCGGGGTTTGCGAGAGGTCACGACCTCCTATCGTTTGCTGGTACCCGACGCGCCGGTCTCGGGACCGCGTGGGGTCTCGGGACCGCGTGGGCAGTCCCTCTCTTGGCCGGTCTCGTCCGGCTAGCTACCCGTAGCCAGGCGGTCGAGCGCAAGGTACCCCGCCTGCGAAGGGCCGGGCGCGCTCGACCCTTCTCGGGCACAGAATAAGCTCGGAAATCACGGCCGAGTGAAGGAGCGAGCCCACCTGCACATCGCAGCTTCTGGCCAGTGGCAATGTCAGCGTTGCGCTGGACGTTCATTTCTTCGCCCCGACGGCTCGCTCAGTAGAAATTGTCGCTTGTGAGCTAGTGCCGGCCGCGGGTCGATGGATGTCCTCGCTGGCGTTGAAGGTGGCCCCAGAGGTCTAAACGGGTTTGGCAACGCTGCCAACACAGCTGCTGAAGATGATCGGTGCCGCTGCCGTGCTATCCGCGCTGGTGGTATGGGCTGGAAATACCCTGAAGGGATACCCCAAGAGAGCTAATCATCTATTGTCTTTTCCTAACCATCCATCGTCCTTCCATTTAAGATATGCATCAGTAATGCTCGCATAACAAACTAAGATTAGGGGGCTGCAAGCGTACCGATCTTCATCTCATCTTCATTTTATTATGGCCGGGAGTCCGCATATGGTTGGATCAAGCACATCCGTGGATGTGGCGGTCATTGGATCTGGCCCCCACGGCTTGTCGCTGGCCGCGCATTTGCGTGCGCGCGATGCGGAGCACCGGACGTATCACCCGGCCCATCATCTCGCCCGATACCTATCGGCAGTCCTGGCGCGCTTCCAGCCCGCCCCCTGGGTCCCATCGTACGACCTCAAAGCGCTGCCATGAACGCCCGTCTTTCCAGCATTGTCGCCCCCATCGGTGCCGCATCGCCGCCTGACCCGATCGATTTCGCGCTGCGGCGATCGTTGACTCTGCCTCGAGTCAGCTTCGTCGTCCCGACGCTCAATGAAGCCGAGAACCTCCCTTGGCTTCTGCCGCGCATCCCCAACTGGGCGCATGAGATCATTATCGTGGATGGTCGTTCGACCGACGACACGGTCGCGGTCGCGCGCCGCCTGCGCGAGGACGTGAAGGTTGTCATGGAGCCCCGTCGGGGCAAGGGCGCTGCACTGCAAGCGGGATTCCTGGCCGCCACAGGCGACATCATCGTCATGCTGGACGCCGACGGCTCCATGGTCCCGGAGGAGGCGATCGTCTTTGTAAGTGCGCTGATGGCCGGCGCGGATCTCGTCAAGGGTTCACGTTTTATCCAGGGCGCCGGCACCGACGATATGTCCCTGGTCCGGATGTTCGGCAACAGGGGGCTGACCCTTTTCGTGCGGCTGCTCTATGGCGGTTGGTACTCCGATCTATGCTACGGATACATAGCCTTCTGGACCAAACACGTCGCCACGCTGGACTGCGATTGCGATGGGTTCGAGATCGAGACGCTCATCAACGTGCGGGCCTTGAAGAACCACCTCAATATCGTAGAGGTGGCGAGCTTCGAGGCTCAGCGCATCAGCGGTGTGAGCCATCTGCGCGCCATGCCGGACGGCTGGCGCGTCCTCAAAACCATCCTGCGCGAGAGGATACACCAACAGCGCAGGCGGAGCGCGACAGCCTGTGTTGTCGGTGGACAGACCTGATGCGAATCCTGATGGTTGCCGCCCGCTGCTACCCCCTCATAGGCGGCATCGAAACTCACATCCAGGAAGTCGGCCCCCGCTTGGTAACGCTGGGCCACGCCGTCGACGTGCTCACCACCGATCCCTCGGGGGAGTTGCCGGTTGAGGAGGAGGTGCGCGGCATGCGCGTCCGGCGCGTGCGGGCCTGGCCGAGGGAGCTGGACCTCTATTTTGCGCCCCGCATTTATACCGCGATCCGGCGCGGGACTTGGGATCTGATCCATTTCCAAGGTTACAACACCTTCGTGGCGCCGATCGGACTGTTCGCGGCCGTGCGCGGGGACCTGCCGTTCATCCTGACCTTCCATAGCGGCGGGCATTCCTCCCGGCTGCGCAACACCGTGCGCGGCACGCAGCACGCGCTGCTCCGGCCTCTGGTGGCCCAGGCCGCGCGGCTGATTGGCGTCTCCGAATTCGAAGCCAGCTTCTTCAGCGGGAGGATGGGCGTGCCACGGGAGCGGTTTGTCGTTATCCCGAACGGCGCCGCGATGCCAGCTCCGAGCCCCGGCATCAAGGTCGATCCGCACCTGATCGTCTCGGGCGGCAGGCTGGAGCGCTACAAGGGCCATCACCGGGTGATTGGGGCCTTGCCCGAACTGATCCGCAGGGTGCCAGACGCGCGACTGCACGTCGTCGGTACAGGCCCGTATGAGAGAGAGTTGCGGCGCCTCGTCGCGATGCTAGGCCTCGAGAAGCGGGTCACCATTGCGGGTATCGCCGGATCCGAGCGGCAGAAAATGGCAGACCTTCTGGCGAGGGCTGCGCTGTTCGTGCTGTTCAGCGACTACGAAGCCCATCCGATCGCCGTAATGGAAGCCCTGTCGCTGCGCCGTCCGGTCCTTGTCAGCGACACGTCCGGTCTGCGGGAGCTGGCCGCCAAGGGCCTGTGCCGGGCGATTCCGCCCAACGCCGGTCCGAAAGAGTTGGCCGCCGCCATGGCCGACGAGCTAAAGGCCCATCGGGAGGTCCCGGATTTGGCGCTACCGGACTGGGATGCCTGCGCTCAAGTGCTGAGCGACGTTTATTGTGATGTCCTGAGCAGCCGATCCGTGGTCCGCTTGCCCCCCGGCGGCGTGATGTCGTGGCCTCCTGCGACGGGGGTATGAGGCTGATGATGCCGGCTCATTTCACCGCGGGAACCAGGATCAACCCGCTCCGGGCCGGGATACGATTCGTCTCGGCCGTTATCGGCCCCGACCTTCGCGACGGCGGCGCCGATGCCCCGTCGCAACGCGCCAATTCCGGGTGGATCGCGGTTCTATGCCTGACGATCGCCACGGCTCTACTCCTGGTCGTGGCCGGGCACGCGGCCGGGCGCCGGGGCTATGACGTGGCGCCGCTGCTCTTCTGGTCCGGTGTCGTCCTCCTGGTCGTTCCGACCAGCCTTCGCATCACCTGGCCGATGGTAGCCCGGGGTGAGCGCTTGTTCCTCCTGTTTCTGCTTGCCGAAGCCCTGTTCTACTACAAGACGGTCTATTCCCCGACGAGCTTCATCAATCACGACGAGTTCTTGCACTGGATCGCAGCCGACGATCTTATGACGGCCCGCCGGCTATTTCTGTCCAACCCGCTTTTCCCAATCGGGCCAACGTATCCCGCCCTGGAAATCCTGACGACGGCGATCGTCAATCTGACGGGCTTGCCATTGTTTGCGGCGGGGACTCTATTGTTGGCCGTCCTCAGGGGCACGTTCATCGGTGCCCTGTTTCTGTTCTTCGAAAGCATCACCGGATCGCCGCGCATCTCGGCCATCGCCTGCCTGGCCTATATGGGCTGCTCAACCTTCGTCCTGTTCGAGTCGATGTTCTCCTACGAGAGCCTCGGCATCGTGCTGTGCGTGCTGGCCTTCGCGGTCGAAGCAGCGTCCAAGGATCTCGTCGGGCGACCGAGACTGAAGGCGCTCGGGCTGATTGCCTTGCTGTTGGCGAGCCTCGCGGTCACGCACCACCTCTCGGCCACTTTCACCGCCACCTACTTCGGAGCGCTGGCGGCCCTCGAGGCTTTGCGCCGGCAGGGGCCCTTGCGGATTGGGGCCAGGACCGCCGCGGGCTTCACGGCGCTTCTGGCTATAGCCCTGCCGTCCCTTTGGGTGCAGGCCCGTGGCATCCCTCTCACAGGCTATCTCGGCCCGATGGTCGAATCCGGCTTCGACACATTGCTCGGGAAGATCCTGGGCGCGCCCACTCCACGGTCGGAGTACCCCGGAGCGCCGGACAAGGCCCTCTACATGCGGCTGACCACCTTGCTGGCGATCCTGCTGTTGGCACTCGGCCTGGCAACGGGATTCTTTCGGTCGCTGGCCATGGCAGCGCCGAGTGGTGCGCGGTCGGGTTGGCGTCCGATCCGGGACATTCTCAAACGCCGCTGGCGCGACAGCCGCCTCGTGCTCCTCGCCTTGCTGGCTTTCGGGCTCCCAGTCTCGGTGGCCTTCCGACTGACCATCGCCGGATGGGAAATCGGCAACCGCATGGGAACGTTCGTGTTCATCGCCGTCGGGCTGGTCGTCGCGGTGAGCATCGTCCACTTCTGGCAGGGCCGCACGCCACGCGGGTGGCGCCGCATCGCACCGGCCGTCGCTCTGGCGGTCATCGTCCTGGGCGGCGTCGCGAGCTCTACGATTAATCCGATCCATGGGCGCTACAGGGTGGCGGCAGATCAGGCATCAATCGAGCCCATGGGGATCGAAACGGCACGCTGGGCCAAGGAATGGCTCGGTGCCGGCAACCGCTTCACCTCCGACCGCATCAACCGCCTTCTGCTTGCGAGCTACGGCCGGCAGGACGTGAGGGTCAGGATCATCGAAGGCGTCTATTCCGCGCGCATATTCGAGGCCGAGACATTGGGGCCCGACGAGTTTTGGGCCTTGGCGCGAAGCGACATCGATTTCCTGATGATTGACCTACGCCTGACGACGGCTCCCCCGGTGCTCGGCTTCTACTTCGAGCCGTGGCAACGGCAGGGAACGCCGCTCTCGGGCGCAGAGCTGCTCAAGTTCAATGACATCAAGGGCGTCACCCGCATCTACGACAACGGCTGGATCGTCATCTATGACGTGAGAGGATTGCATGAGAATTTGTAGCAAGCTGGACCTTCTGGCCGCGTGCCTGTGGGCGGGGGCCGCGGTGGCGGCTGTTGCGGTCAGCGACAGCTTGCTCATCCGTACTGCCCTGGGCGCGCCCATGGTGTTCCTCGTCTCGGGCCACACGGTGCTGCGGGCCATTGGCGTGAGGACCGGCTCCGCGTTGCAACACTTCGTCTACGCGGTCGGAGCAAGCCTCGCCGCCGGCATCGCCGGGGGATTTGCCCTGAACGCCGCGGGCTCCCTTACGCCGCTCGGCTGGGCGCTGTGGTTCTGGGCCGTGACGGCCGCCGCGGCACTGGTGGCCGCCGGCCGCCGCGACACTCCCGATCTGCCAGCCTGGCCGGCTCCGGCGCGGGTCCGGCTCTGGCAGGGGGCCGCGTTCATGCTAGCGCTGCTTGTGGCGACCGGAGCCTATGCGCTGGCCGTCCGGGACGAAGCGGCC
Organism: Mesorhizobium mediterraneum; assembly: GCF_002284565.1. Taxonomy (GTDB): domain Bacteria; phylum Pseudomonadota; class Alphaproteobacteria; order Rhizobiales; family Rhizobiaceae; genus Mesorhizobium; species Mesorhizobium mediterraneum. The sequence goes on from NZ_NPKI01000026.1 coordinate 333,668, forward strand.
TACCGGGAATTCAAATACACCGCGTTCTGGTTGTTGCCGTCGGCAAGTGGCGAGTCCGGCCGGATCACCGTCGGCATCAGGAGCGCCGAGACTCAACCTCAGCTGTTCGACCTGGAAATCACCCTCGACGGGCAACCGTTCGCCATCTTCCGATCGCTCACCATCGCGCCGGGCGAGACCTGGGCGCGGGAGATCCCGGTGCCCGTCTTGGCCACCCCGCAGAAGGCAGATGCCCGGCTCTATCGGCCGGAAGACAACCGACTCTATCGCAGCGTTTCGACGCTGGTGCCGCACATCTGAAACGGAGCCCGACCATGCGCATCCTGCTACTGTCGCAGTTCTATCCTCCGGTGATCGGGGGAGAGGAGCGGCATGTCCGCAACCTCGGCGCGGCGTTGGCGCAGCGGGGCCATCACGTGAGCGTCGGCACCTTTATGCATCCCGGATCGCCCGAAACCGAGCTGGACGGCGCGGTCCGCGTGCACCGCCTGCGCGGCACGCTCCAGCGCCTGTCAGACCTCCACAGCGATCCCGAGCGCCGCCACGCACCACCCTTCCCGGATCCCGAACTGGTGCTAGCCCTGAGGCGGCTGGTCGCCCAGGAGAGGCCGGACATCGTCCACGCCCATAACTGGATCTACGCGTCCTTCCTGCCGCTCAAAGTTCTGAGTGGGGCACGCCTCGTGGTCACGCTCCACGATTACGGCCTTGTCTGCGCCAGGAAGAACTTCATGCACTTGGGCACCCATCTCTGCGGTGGCCCAGCACTGGCGAAGTGCCTGCCCTGCGCTGCCGGGCATTACGGGGCCGTGAAGGCAGCCGTGACCACGTTTGGCAACTGGGGGTCGAGCTTCGCCGCCCGGCGTGTGGTGGACCGTTTCATCGCGGTGAGCCACGCGGTGGCGCGTCACAACGGCCTGACCCAAGGCCGCGCCCCCTACGAGGTCATCACCAATTTCGTGCCCGACGATGTCGAGGTGCTTGGCCCGGAAGATCCCTGCCTGCGGGAGCTACCCGGGGATGGATTCATCCTGTTCGTCGGCGATATGATGCGCCTCAAGGGCATTGACGCTCTCCTGCAAGCCTATGCCGACCTCGAGCGCGCGCCTCCGCTGGTCCTGATCGGGCGCCCGCTCGCCGATACACCGACTGAGTTTCCGCCGAACGTCCATGTGTTCACCATGTGGCCTCATTCCGCCGTCATGCACGCATGGCGGCGCTCACTGTTCGGCGTGGCGCCATCGGTTGGGCTGGAACCCTGTGCGACCGTCATCATGGAAGCGATGGCGTCCGGCAAGGCCGTCGTCGCAACCGACGTCGGAGGCATGCCCGATATGATCGATCACGGCGAAACGGGGCTTCTCGTGCCGCCCGGTGATGCGTCAGCCTTGGCCCACGCGATGCAGACACTTCTGGAGGACCGCGCCTTGCTTGCCCGCCTGGAGGCGACAAGCCTCGCCAGGGTTGGGCGCCTCAAGGCCGGAGCGGTCGTGACCCGGATCGAGCAGGTCTACCGGGACGTCCTGCGCCCAACCGCCAGCAGGTCCGCGGTGCCGGCGCACCAAGGTTCGGGAGAGCCATCATGCCGGTAGGCCTCGTCGGGACGGCCACTATTCGCGCCCGACGAGAGCTTCGAAAGAGCGCCGCGCTCGTTCTGAATTCCGGCGCTCTGGCGATCGGAACGATTGCAGCGGCCGGTCTTGGGTTTGTCTATTGGTGGCTCGCCGCCCGGCTGTTTCCGCCGGAGGTGATCGGCAAGGCCTCCGCCCTCCTGTCCGTGATGGGCCTCGTCGGTCTGCTGGGGGAGGCCGGGCTGGGGACCTTGCTGATGGGGGAGATCGTCCGGCATCCCGGCAAGGAGCGCGGCCTCGTGGCCGCAGCAGCGTCCGTCGGGGTGGCGCTGACGGTCGGCCTGGCCTTGTTGTTTGTCTTCGAGGAGGCGCACCTCAATAGCTCGACCGGGCTGATCGGCGGCTGGTTCGTGGGCGCTGCGTTCGTCCTCGGCTGCGGCCTGACTGGTCTCAGCATGGTGGGCGATCAGGCGCTCGTCGGCCACTTGCGGAGCAGCGGCAAGATGATCCGGCAGGTGCTGTTCTCCGTGGTCAAGCTGATGCTGATCGCCGCCCTCGCGGCTGCCGGCTACGCCTCCAATGCCGCGATTCTTCTGTCGTGGGTGGCCGCGCTGCCGGCGTCCTGGATCGGCTTTGATCTCCTGACCCGGGGCGGTGCGCGTCGCCTCGTTGGGCGCCCCGATTTCCGGCTGCTCCATACGCTTCGGCGCAAGGTATTCGGTCACTACGCGCTCGATGTGGCCGCACAGGCCCCGGGCGTCATCATGCCCTACCTTGTGCTGGTTCTCCTGTCGCCGACCACCAATGCCGCCTTCGTGCCGTTGTGGATGCTGGTCTCCATGGCCTCCTTGATTCCCGCAGCCATGGCCACGGTGCTGTTCCCCGTGGTCAGAGCAAGCCCGAAACAATCCAGGCACGATATCCTTTTGTCGCTGACGGCGTCATTGCTCTTCTCACTGGTCTGCGCCGCCTTCATCTTCACCTATTCGCAGGAGATCCTTGCGGTCTTCAATCCCGTCTATCCTGAGATCGCCGGTTCGAGCCTGCGCTTCCTCGGCTTCAGCCTGTTGGGATCAACGCTCAAATTTCATGCCTGTACGCTGGCGCGGTTGCGCGACAGGATGCGCAAGGCATCTCGCTGGTTCGCGCTTGGCGGATTGCTGGAGCTGTGCTTCGTGGTCGCGGGGGCGAAGCTTGATGGACTTCAAGGCCTGGTCCTAGGCTGGACGCTCGCCGTCAGCATCGAGGGTGCATGTGCGGCCCTGATTTTGGCCTTCGCGATGAAACTGGATTCTGCCGCCGGCCCCGCGCACGAACGACCGACCGCGTCGCCGCTCCAGACTTGAGGAGACACCGATCATGGCGCTGGGTTATCGACCGCAATTGGATGGCCTGCGGGCCATCGCGGCCGGACTCGTCGGCGTCGAGCACTTCGGCGGGCCGCGGGTCAGAACGCACTTCCCCATCGGGGCGGGAGCGCTGGGGGTCCAACTGTTCTTCGTCCTGAGTGGCTTCCTGATCACGCGCAACTTGCTGTTCAGACTGGAGCAAGCCCCTGCGGGCGAAGTCATCCGCAGGTTCTTCCCTATAATTCGATCGGCGACCCGGACAAGGCACGCTAGCTCTTGGGATTTCAACCAGAACATCTCTAGCAGCAGACTGGCTAAAACCTTTGTTACATAGGCACACCCAATGACGACGGCGAATATTGCTCTGCAAATCTTCACCGATATGGACGCGGTGGAAGCTCAGTGGAGAACATTAGAGCAGCATGCGGATTGTACCGTATTCCAATTGTTTGATTGGCAGATGGAATGGTATCGCCACATCGGCTCCAGAGAGAAACTGATTCCGGTGATCGTGCTGGGTCTCGACGATACGGGCGCGGCGATTTTTATTCTGCCATTGGCGATCGAACGCCATGGTCTGATCCGCCGGCTTGTCTGGTTTGGATCGGAATTGTGCGATTATAATTCGCCCATTCTGGCGATAAACTTTAGCGATCACGTGAAACCTGGGCAATTCGGCCGCCTGTGGAAAGACATAATTCGGGCGATTCAAAACTATCCTCAACTTCGTTTCGACGCTGTTGAACTTTACAATATGCCTAGTGTTGTCGGCTCTCAACCTAATCCCTTTCTCGACTTGCCAGTCTTGCTGGCTAATTGCGCCGGACATGTCGCAACCCTCCCGGAAGCGAACTGGGATCGGTTTTATGCGTCAAAGTTTTCGAATTCGACGCTGCATACCCACCGGCGCAAGGCCAAAAACCTCGCCAAGCAAGGTGGCGGGGCGGTTCGCTTTGTAGACGTGCAAGATCAGGCCGAGATCGAGTGCACCATTGCAAAGCTGATCGAACAAAAACGGAGCAGCTATGCCCGAATGGGTGTTCATGATATGTTCGAACGTCCGGGTTTTCGCGAATTTTATTTGGCGATTGTCGCCAATCCTCGGTTGCGCGAGGTCATCCATGTCACGCGGCTGGATTTGGATGGGATTCCGGTGGCGACGGGTCTGGGTCTCCAGTTAAATTCCAGTTATTCACTGGTGATGTCGAGTTATCAGGAGGAGTTCGCCAAATACAGTCCCGGGCGTCAGCATATTCAGGAAATTATGCAATATGCCATTGGCCAAAAGATGCAGAAATTCGATTTTACGATCGGCGACGAGCCTTATAAGCTCTCATGGTCCGATATAAATTCGCTTTTGTTTTTCCATTTTGATAGCAGAACTTTGCGCGGTCGTATTGTCATTGCGATGAAAATGGCAATCAATTATGTGGATACATGGTATAATCAAACGCCGTTATTAAAGCCACCGCTGCGGCAGGTTCTTCGTAAGACGAGACGATCCTTGCATCGCATGTTTCTCTGACCGGGCGATCACGAGTTTTTGATCTCGGCGCGGGATGCAATCATCGAGCTTCGCGAAAGAGTATAGTATAATGCGATTACTTTGTGGGAGACGATGATGTATAGCGCAGATATTGGGATTGTCGGCGGCGGTCTGGAGGGTTCTATCGCCGCCGCGACGCTCGGGCGAGCCGGATTCTCGGTCGTCCTGATCGACGCGCATCATCCCTGTCCGGAGGATTTTCGCTGCGAGAAAATTGGGATTGTTGCCGCGTCAACGCTGTTTACCGAACTGTGGATTGCGCGGTTTGGTCGGGTGATAAACAAGCGCCCCTGGTTTGGTTTTGCAGCAAAAGACGGAGTCTTGAATTTTCTTCGACACCGTTTGGTTCGCCGTCACGATCGTGCTGTCAATGAAGTGGTGGGCGAAGGAGCGGGAATTGAATAATATTGATGTAGCGGTCCTCGGGGGTGGTACCGCCGGCTCGTTAGCCGCTGCGATGCTTGGCCGGATGGAGATTTCGACCATCCTTGTTGATATCCATCAAGTCTATCCAGGGGAGTTTCGCTGCGAAAAACTCGATGACGATCAAGTCGACTTGCTCAAAAAAACCGGGCTGGCGGATGCCGTATTGGCGGCTGCGACACCGATGACTGAGATATGGGTGGCCCGTCACGGTTATGTCATCGGTAAAAAGCATGGGAAACACGGCGAGCCCTGCGAATATGGGGTGGCTTATCAGGATTTGGTTAATGTTATTCGCCGCCAGATTCCAGATAGTGTCCAATTCATCTGCGCCAAAGTGACCAAAATAACGACGAGTTCCGACCGGCAGGAAATTACCCTGTCAAATGGTGACACATGGTCGACCCGATTGATTGTGGTGGCGACCGGCTTAAACAATGTCGTCCGGGGTGCGATCACGCGATCCGAGATCAGCAAATGCCACTCGATCAGTGTTGGTTTTGATCTCACCTCTAAAGCTGGTTTCAAATTTCAAGCTTTAACGTATTTTGCGGAAAAGCCAGGGCCTATGGGTTACGTGAGCATGTTTCCGATTGGTTCAAGAATGCGCGCCAATGTGTTCGTCTACCATGGTGATATACGCCATCCGTGGTGTCAGGAAGTGCGCACATCGCCGTTATCTGCATTGTATGCGGCAATGCCCCGATTGAAGCGTCTCCTCGGTGATGCTGTCGTGTCAAGCGATATTCAAATTCGACCCGTTGATCTTTACGCCGCGCAGAATCACGAACAGCAACCCGGTCTGGTATTGGCCGGTGACAGTTTTGCTACCAGCGATCCGGCGGCGGGTACCGGTCTCAATAAAGTGCTAACCGATGTTGATCGGTTATGCCATCATATTCCGACATGGTTAGCCACGCCCGGAATGGGCGTCGAGAAAATTCAGACGTACTACAGTGATCCCGTCAAAGTTGCCTGTGATGAATGGTCGCTTGCTGAAGCATCTTACAACCGATCACTGGCGTCCGATACAACGCTATTATGGCGTATTCGTCGGATGGGCAGGATTGGTCTCGACATGATGGGAATCTCGATCCCACAACTTCGCTTGGCGGCAAGCGGAGTTCGTTGGGGAGCAGGCTGAACTTGGCGGTATCGACAGCGTTGTTGGTCTTCATGCCGCGTCTGCCGCCTGCGCGGGCCGAAGCCGCTTCGTCGCGGCGAAGGCCCGTCAGGCTGGCGCCGATCAGGGCTTTCGACGTTTCCAAGACCAGGCTTAGAAAGTAGTGACCGCATCAACTGGCACGCATCACTGGCAGAAGCCATTCTGGCAGGAGACAAGCAGCCACATCAATTCGGATCGATCCTCTCCTCCCTCACCACGCGGGCAGGGTCGACGTCGCTTGGGTTGCACGCGGCAGGCAAGCTCTCGCAGGTCGGCGACAAGGTCGGGACCGACGAATCGGCCGGTTCTCTTGGCTCGCTTTCGCCCACGATGATGTTGACGAGGTCGCCTGGCTGCAACAGGGTCATCCCAACGGTCTCGATGCTGACCGGCCCGGCTGCCGATTGCCGCACGATTTGATAAATTACGCTGTTTGCGTCCTTCGCAAATTGGGCGCGGGTCACCGGCAACGTGTAAAGGATGCCTTCGCTGGCGTTCAACTCGCGCACATTGGCCGCGATCTGGCTCTCCGCGGTCTCGATCTCGACCTCCAGATCGTTCCTGAGGTCGGCCCGGGTCCGCAACACCTCAGACTCTAACCAAGCGAGGCGCTGGTTGGCGCTCGCGTACTGGTTAAGGGCGTCCTGCCGACGCTGTTCCGCGTCGGACAACTCACTCTGGATCTGAGCCATCACCGTCATGCTGAGAACTTTGCGGTCCACGAGCGTGCGCATGCTGTTGACGCGCTCCTGGCGCAGCTTGACCAATTCGTCGAGCGACTCCATGCGCCTATAAGCGACAACATCCTGCCTGGCCGCCTCCAGCGCCCGCAGGCTCGCGCGCTCGCGATCCTTGCGGGCCGTGGCGACGGCCTTGCGCCGGTCGCTCTGCTCGTTGACGAGGTTAGCAGCTTCGGTCGCGCCGGCCAGCTCCAGCAACTGGCGCGGGATAGTGGGTGCCGTGCCGTCGCGCTCGGCCTTCAGCACCGCCGCGCGCGCGAGCAACTTCAACATCGCATCGATCGCCGCGCTCCGCTTCTGGGTCTCACGCACGGTTTCGATCTTCTGCCACGGTTCGCTCTCGGCCCGGTCGAGTCCGCCGGCCAGCGCGATCGCATGCAGGATCGTCATGCCGGCCGCATACTTGAACGAGCCTGGATTCTTGACCGGCCCCAGCACGTAAATGGGTGGGCGCTCCAGCGGCAGGATGTTCACCAGTCCCTCGCGGCCCAGCAGTTGATTGAAGGTTTCCACCAGGTCGGCCTGTACCTGTTGCGTCGACCGGTTGGCGACCGGAATGGAGCCAAGCAAGGGCACGGAAATCGTGCCGTCCTCTTGGATAATATATTCGCCGCTCAGTTCCGGACGCTGCAGGATGCCGTGCAAGGCAGAGGACGCGCGCCCCCACTTGTCTTCCTCGACGTCGACGCGCTCGTAGAACGTGACCTTGAGGCGGTCGCCGATGCCAAACAGGGCTCCGGTTGGCACGCCTGGCGCATTGCTGAGGGTTTTGGAGCCCTCGGCACTGGTGGGGACGGCAGGGACGACGCTCCGCTCGACCAACGCCGCGGCGGACGCATCCGGTCCCGTGCTGAGAGTTTTGGGGGGCTCGGCACTGGTGGGGACCGCAGGGACGGCGCTCTGTTCGACCGGCGCCGCCGCAGCCGGTCCCGACACGATCGCGCGAGAGGGTTCGGCCGTGGCTTGGACCGGTTGTCCTTGCCAGCTATCGATAGCAGCAGACACCTTCTGCACCACGGCTCCGGAGGCATCCTCGACCTTCTGCATCACGGCTCCGGAGGCATCCGCGACCTTCTGCACCACGGCTCCGGAGACATCCGCGGCCTTGTGCACCACGGCGCCGGAGACATCCTCGGCCTTCTGCATCACGGCTCCGGAGATATCCTCGATCTTCTGCATCACGGGTCCGGAAACAACCTCGACGGCCGGCCAGTTTCCGATCGCGGCCCCTCCCAGGGCGGCGACCCCGCAGAGCCCAAAGGCAAGCAGGATGGCCTTCATTCCCCTGCGGCGAGCCGCCCGTGACGAAGGAGCGACGGGGTCGGAATTGTATTTTGTATCCATGGCCATGGCGCGTGGCTTTCAATGGCGGCCATCCCGTCCCGAACTGGTCGAGCACGGGTCGACGGGCACGGCTCTGCCTTATCGTGACCCTTCGCCGCCAGCGGCACAACTATCCCTTTGTGGGCACTCCTTCCGGATAAAGCGCGGCCTTCGTCCAATAGCCAGACTGCTGCGCTGCAGGAGAACTTGTTTGATGGCAAACGGGACAAAAGCGATCGAACGCAACGAAGAGGCGGAAATCTTGGTTACCGACGCAGCGCCTCGAACCGTCTGCGGCTCCGGCATGCATTCGCAGGATGGCTGGGCTGTTTCCAACTTCATCATCGAGGTGAGGTAACCATAGCGGACCTGGCCCCGCCTCATATTCCTTTCGTCAGCTCTCACGTCCTCGGCCGAAGCCCGTGCCGCTTGGACAACGCTACCGCGTCGCGCACGTCCCGCCGACGCAGGAACAGACGACAACGCTTGCCGCATCATTTGAGGAAAACCGATCGGAGACGGCCCGCTGCCAGTACAAACGGCGGACCTCCTTCGCTGCCACCGCCGAGGGTGATTTGAACCTGGACGTTCTTGATCGCGGAGCCTCGTATCAGGGTGAGGCTTGGCAAGTGAATGCACCAGCCCGAATGACGATATCAAGGCAGGGAAGCGGGTCTCATTGAATGAATATTATCGAGAAAGTGGTACCCCTTTTGTGCCTTAAGTAGATCTTGCGGATGGTGAGACGGTTGAGTTGCTATCTTTTCGTTCCCTGACGGGCCATTGCCAGACGCGGGAGTAAGCATGCCATGGTTCATCGCCCAAACTGCAGCCTGTGTACGGTTGCGGACCCGGATCTTTCGGAGGATGGCCTTGACGTGTACCTTCACCGTAGCTTCGGCAATGTTGATCTCGCGCGCGATGGCTTTGTTAGACTCCCCTTCGATTAAGCGACGTAGAATACAGTTTTCCCGATTCGACAAAATTGATAGTTCTTGATCCTCATTCTCCAATTTAACAACCACCTTTGTTAACTCATCAGCTACCGCGTCAGGTTTCAGATCATGCCTTATATCTTGAATAGCCGTTGAAGTTTCGGCAGGTAACACCGTCTGCCCAAGCATAACCAATTCGAGAGCTTTGATAAAGGTGTCGTAAGCAGCGACTTTTATCAAATACCCGTCTGCCCCCGCACGAAAAGCTGAAACTATATCGGTCGATCGACAGTGATCGGCTAGCGCGACGACATGGCTGGTCGGATAAATCGCTTTGAATTCTGCAATTTGTGCGAATTCAGCGCCCGCATCAGTACCGCCGACATCTATGATGAGCAAGATGGGCCGGTGCTGGGCTAGCGGCTTCTGCAGAAGATCGTGAACACAAGCCGCCGAGAAAAGGACACGAAACTTTGCCGCATTCAGGATTCGACTAAGGCCTTCTCGGAGTAACTCGCTCGGCCCGACAAGTACTGTTATAAAAGATTGTCTTGCCATCATTGCCTCTCAATCCGGCGCGATTGAGGTACACGCGTCGAGTAGGGCACTCCACGCGCCAACCGCACTCGATGCCCCCGGTTTGAGTCTCTTGCAGTTCCTCACTCCCTCCTTGGCGAGAACAGGTTGGGCAGTGTAAGGTCTATTTATAAGCAGTCTCTAACATAGGTTGCTTTTTCGGTAAATTTTGCCGGCAACGGACGCCAAACTGGAACCCTAGGCGCTGCAATCTGCCTGAAGACGCAAGTGTGGGACGGCTTAGCCATCTCAAGCCTTAGGAGTTGAACGAGGATGGTGCCTGCGGCGATTGCAGCGATAGGCGAGGATTCCTGAAGGGGTGGTTGGCATGGTCAGGTCGCAGCGCTTTGATATCGTTGCCCAACGCTTTAGGTGTGAGAACACCCGATGGATCTGCTGCAGTGTGTGAACCACTTGCACTTATTCGGCGGCACGCTCTCGCCGCGCGATAGGCCGTGTCGCCGTCGGTCATGATGGCCGGGCCTTTTTGCATATTGCTCAACACGAACGAGGTTAGGTTCCGCTCGGCCCGTCCTTCACCGCACGCCGGATGCTGATACCCTGTGGTCGAGATATATCACTGCCCGCCAGGCTGCGCACGACCAGTCGCCCGGAAACATTTGGCTGGAACCGGTCCAGCAACGGCGGAGGGTCGTCTTCCAGCGGAAAACTTGCTAATGGCCCGTGCGCTGCCGCTCTAGGAGATAGCCGTTACCTGAGATACTCGTTGTCGAATCCGGCTATTTCGACCAGCTTCTTGCGGTTGATCACCTGTACATGGCCCGCCTTGAAAGAGACGAGATCGGCCCTGCGGAGTTCCCCCAACGTTCGGTTGACGTGAACGGTGGTCATTCCGAGAATGTCGGCCAAGTCGTATTGCGTAAGGGGACACTCATATCTTCCATGGGCCGACAAGCCAACCATGGAGAGCCTCTCCTCCAACTCGAGCAGGAAATGGGCGGTGCGGCTCATCGCGGTCCGCCGCCCGGTATTCATGAGATGTTCGGCAAGGATGGCGTTCAGGCGGGCCAGGGAGCAGACGATCTTCTTCCCGAGACGGCCTTCCGACAAGATGGCCTCGACAAGTTCCTTACTGGAAATTTCATAAACAGTTAGTTCGGTTATGGACGCCAGCGAGGCTAAACGTGGTCCGTCCACAGAACGGAAACCGACAATGTCCCCCGTGAGGGGAGTGTCGATGATCTGCCGTTCTCCGTCCGGTAGCCCGTGGTAAAGGATGGCCCAACCCGATTTTACGATGAATATCTCATGGTTGTCGTCATCCTGGCGGCCAATCTCCGAATGGGGTTTGTAGATTTTTGCGGTAACACCGAGAAAATCGTCATTTCCCCAATCGTTCTTCGACAATGTCGCCCCTATCGGATGCAAGCGCATGAACTGCCATAGTGTCTGCATGAAGAATCGCGAGTTTGCCCCTGTTTCCGCACAATAATTGCCCCCGGACGAGTTCGACAGAACGGTCTCCTACCGTAGGGGCAGGCTGGCCTACTGTCCTCGTCTGTTTGAATGAGGCAAATCGCGCTTAGATCAAGGTGTTGCAAGCATCAGGCGGTTAAGGCTCCCGGCTTGTCTCGGGACACTCGCTCTTTGCTCGCTCGGCGGCGTGGCGGTTGCCGGCGCGCTCGATGCGGCCGATAATTTTCATCATGAAAACGCTGACGCCGAGGCCTGAGTTCAAACGCAGCGTTCATGGCGATGCCGCAAGAAAAGCGCACGCTTCTTCGCTGTGCGGTCGATGAACGAATGCGGGAAGAGGAATGCTGACGCTGACGCGTCCGGCCTGACCACTTGCCGCACTACGGGCTACGAATTCCTGTTCGGGCTCGATCATGTGTCTATCCCCCTATCGATCTATTCCATAGGTGGATAAAGCTGAGGCGGCGCACTATCCGGCGACCGTTGCTCGATCTTGTCCTATTCCATTCGCGGTTCCATCGCCTCAATTCTAAGGAACGGGGCACGCGAAACGAGACTGGTCCACTCGATGAGAGGGCGGCGGGACTGAGGACGCAGCGGAAACAACGAAACAATCCGCGCTGTAGTCGCGAGGCGGTCATATCGCCAGTTGCGATATGGAGGCGCAGAGGGGCAGGCCGTAGCTCGACGTATGGATGTTGTCTTCGGGTCAGTTCGAGACGTCGGACCCACCGGAATGTTTGCATTCTCGCGCGTCTTACCAGAACCGGTCGGACCGCTTCCTGCCCATTGAAGTCATTCGACAGCTGTCGGCGGTTGCGAGCTTTTGGCGCACAGCAGACTAGTTTGGATGGCGCGGCCTCAGAGAGCACCATCTGCAAAATCGCGAGTGGCTAATGTGGTCTTGGCTTTGGTCGGTGCGGAAACAAGCCGATCCGGGCTGGCGGGTGCAATGGCATAGATAGCGCTTGATAATCATGCGTCTGCCAGCTGCACCGAGGTGCCTAGATGCTGTTTCCGGTTTTCTGTGGGGTAGGCGGTATTCGGGCCGCCTAAGTATTTGTTTTTTCTGGTCGGAGTGGCAGGATTTGAACCTGCGACCCCATCGTCCCGAACGATGTGCGCTACCAGGCTGCGCTACACTCCGTGACCAGACCGCGGGCTTATAGCCGCCGCACTTCGTTCCTGCAAGCGCCAATGGCAGCGCTTCTGTCGCATTTCTTCCGCTTTCGCTTTAACGTCATACAGGTTTCAGTTTCCTGGGGGATAAACACGGCTTAAAGGCTCGTGTTATAGGCATCGGCCACCTGCGTTGAAACCACTCTGATTCCAGCCGCTTGGAGTTGCTGTCTTGCCCCTGAAGATCGTTAGCGAAGCCCGTCCCAACACCTTCGAGTTTGAAACCTCGGCGCTTATCAAGGCGTCCGGCTTTCGTGAGTATGACGCGCGCTGGTGGTTCGGCCATTCGGGCTCTGCGGAGCCGCCGGAGCTCAACCTGATCGGTGTTCAGGCGCTCGGCATGGGGCTCGGCACGTTGATCCGGCGCCTGGGCGCCGGGCCGGATATCGTGACCGGGCATGATTTCCGTTCCTATTCGCTGGCAATCAAGCTGGCGCTGGTTTCCGGGCTGATGGCCGCCGGCGCGCGGGTCAGGGATATCGGGCTGGCGCTGTCGCCGATGGCTTATTTTGCCCAGTTCGCGCTCGACACGCCGTCCGTCGCCATGGTCACCGCCTCGCACAACGAAAACGGCTGGAGCGGCGTCAAGATGGGGGCGGCGCGTCCCCTGACCTTCGGTCCGGAAGAAATGAGCGCATTGAAGACGATCGTGCTTGCCGGCGACTTCGACCTTGTCGGCGGCGGCTCCTATGACTTCGTTGCGGATTTCCGCAAAACCTATCTGGACGACCTGACCATTGGGAAACGCATATCACGAAAGCTCAAGGTGGTCGCCGCCTGCGGTAACGGCACCGCCGGCGCCTTCGCGCCTGAAGCGCTGGAGCGGATCGGCTGCGAGGTGATCCCGCTCGATGTCGAGCTCGACCATACATTTCCGAACTACAATCCCAATCCCGAAGACATGAAGATGCTGCACGCGATCCGCGACAAGGTCTTGGAAACGGGAGCCGACGTCGGGCTCGGCTTCGACGGCGATGGCGACCGCTGCGGCGTGGTCGACAATGAAGGCAACGAGATCTTCGCCGATAAGGTCGGCGTCATGCTCGCGCGCGACATCGCGCGACTGCATCCCGGCTCGACCTTCGTCGTCGACGTCAAGTCGACCGGATTGTTCAACACCGACGCCGCCTTGCGCGACGATGGCGCCGTCACCGATTATTGGAAGACCGGCCACTCCTACATAAAACGGCGCGTGGCTGAGCTTGGCGCCATCGCTGGTTTCGAGAAATCCGGTCATTTCTTCTTCAATCCGCCGATCGGGCGCGGCTATGACGATGGTCTCATCACAGCCATCGCCATCTGCCAGATGCTGGATCGCAGCCCGGGCAGCAGCATGGCCGATCTCTATCGCGCCCTGCCGCTGACCTTCGGCACGCCGACCATGTCGCCACACTGCGCCGACGAACTGAAATACGGTGTGGTCGAGCGGGTCGTTTCCGATTTCCAGGCCATGAAGCAGGACGGCACTGTCTTCGCCGGCCAGAAGATCGCCGAGCTGATCACAGTCAATGGCGTGCGCGTCGTTGCCGAGGACGGCACGTGGGGCCTGGTGCGGGCGTCATCGAACAAGCCGGAGCTTGTCGTGGTGGTGGAGAGCCCGGTGTCGTCGGAGCGGCGCCGGCAGATGTTCGAAGGCGTCGATGCAGTGCTGCGCCGCAGCCCGGAAGTCGGCGCTTATAATCAGACCTTCTAGGTAGCGCCTCATCGCATCCAGGGTGAGAGGACCATGCAAGGGAAGCGGTCCAGCTTGTCGCTGATCCGCTTCCGCCGGGCATCATCGCAAACGGGGAACTCAGTCGGGCTTAAGATGCCTGCTCAAGAGCGTTCCAGTCGAACTTCCGCGCCCAGTCAGCAAAACTGTGCCAGCGGACCTCCGGGAAATCTCGGTGCAAAGCCGCGATATCGACGTCGTAGCCGACGCGGTCGAACCACTCGAACATCAGCGCTACGTCCTCGCTTTGCTGGCGGGCCACCGCGATCGGAATTTCCTGATAGTTGATCGGGCGGCCGATGGCCTGCGAAAGGATCTTGGCCTGATCTTCGCCGGACAACTCGTCTCCGGCGAAATCGAAACTCTTGCCGAACACGCGCTCGCGCCGCTCGACCAGGGTGGCAACAAAGGCGCCGATGTCCGCCAGGGCGACCAGCTGGAGGGGGCGTTTGGCGGGCACTGCGAAAGCATGCGTGCCTTGGCTGAGCGCGCCGATCGACCACGGCGCGACGAAATTCTCCATGAAAGCAACCGGGGCGCTGATTGTATAGGGAAGGCCGAGCCGTTCGACATGTTGCTCGACGAGATATTTGCTTTCGAAATGCGGGATGCCGGTTTTCTTGTTGGCGTCGGCAACGGACGAATAGATCAGATGCCCGACGCCGGCAGCCTTGGCTGCATCGGCGGCTAGAATCCCCTGGCGGGTCTCCTCTTCCATCCCGGCCTCGTAGCTGTTGCCCATCAAGAACATGGTGTCGACGTCTTTTGCAGCCTTCATAACGGAGGCCGCATCGCCGAGATCGCCGGTCACGATCTCGGCGCCTGCCGACGCCAATTGCCGCGCGGCATCGCTGTCCGGCCTGCGCGTCAATGCCTTGACGCGATGTCCGCTCGACAGCAAGGCACGCGCAACTGCGCCGCCTTGCTGGCCTGTGGCGCCGGTGACTAGAACTCTTCGTTTAGTGGTCATGTGGTTGCTCCTTTTTTGCGGTGGAGCAAAATTAAGGTCTGTCACATTGATGCACAATTGCATATAATTGGAAAACTTTGTCCCATGTGCGGATACAATGATCGATCTCAATGACATCGTGGTGTTCGCTCGCGTCGTCGAAGCTGGCAGCTTCACCGCTGCCGCGCGGCTGCTTGCCATGCCCAAGACGACGGTCAGTCGACGCGTTGCCGCGCTCGAGCGTGAGGTTGGGGTCCGCCTGCTGCAGCGCACGACGCGCAGCCTCAATGTGACGGATGCCGGGCGTCTGTATTACGAGCAGAGCAGTCAGGCGCTGCGGACGATCGAGGAAGCAAATCTGCGCCTTGCGGAAGCGAAGGCGGAACCATCGGGCACGATTCGCATTTCGGCGCCCGTTGGCTTCGGGGGCCATTTCCTCACAGCTGCCGTGGTCGACTTTCTGGCAATGTATCCGAAGACCAAAGTCGAACTGCGCCTGACCGACGACAAGCTCAACCTGGTTGAGGACGGCATAGATCTCGCCTTCCGAACCGGCATCCTACAGGATTCGACGCTGATTGCCCGCAAACTCGGCTCCACGCACAGGCTGCTCTGCGCCAGCCCGGACTATCTCGCAAGGCACGGGATGCCGAAACGCCTGGCGGATCTCGCGCACCACCAGTGCGTCATCGCAGGGCCTTCGACCTCGGGCACCCATTGGGTGCTGGATGGGCCACACGGTCAGGAAACGGTCACGGTGGCCGGGCGCTTCGCCGCCAATGAAATGCAGGCGGTCGTTGCGGCC
The DNA here is from genome assembly GCF_002284565.1 of Mesorhizobium mediterraneum. Classification (GTDB taxonomy): domain Bacteria; phylum Pseudomonadota; class Alphaproteobacteria; order Rhizobiales; family Rhizobiaceae; genus Mesorhizobium; species Mesorhizobium mediterraneum. The sequence continues at coordinate 349,377 of NZ_NPKI01000026.1, forward strand.
ACGCTCGCAGGCTTCGGCATCGCGCAATTGCCGCACAGCATCGCCGAACCCCTCATCAATGGGGGACGGCTGAGCCGCGTTCTCCGGGACTACACGACGCCGGCCGGCGGGCTGCATGTGCTATATCCGAGCAGCCGGCATCTTTCGCCCCTCGTCAAGGCATTCATCGAGCTTGCGGCCGACCGGATTTCCAGTCTGGCAAATACTGTGGCTGACCAGCAGTAGCCGCGAGCCTCAATACGGGCTCGCCACATCCCCGGTCTCGACATAGACCGACTTCAGCTGCGAATAGAGCGCCAGCGCGGCAAGCGAATTCTCGCGTCCGATACCGGACTGCTTGAAGCCGCCGAACGGAATTTCGACCGGCGTCAGATTGTAGGCGTTGATCCAGCAGGTCCCGGCCTGCAGCTCGGCGATAACGCGGTGGGCGCGCGGCAGGTCGCGCGTGAACACACCCGCGGCAAGGCCGAACTCGGTATCGTTGGCCCGGTCGATCACCTCGTCCTCGCCGTCGAATTTGAGCACGCTCATCACCGGCCCGAAAATCTCCTCGCGCGCGATGCGCATGGTGTCGGTGACGCCGGTGAAGACCGTCGGCTCGACGAAGAAGCCGCCCTGGAAGCCCTGTAGCGAAGGTACGTTGCCGCCGCAAGCAAGCATGGCGCCATCCTGCTTGCCGGCCTCGATATAGCCGATAACCTTCTCGTGCTGGGCCTTGGAGACAAGCGGCCCCATCTGCGTTTCCGGGTCGAGCGGATCGCCGATGCGGATCTTCTTCGTCCGCTCGACCAGCCGTTCGACGAAACGGTCGTGGATGCCCTTCTGCACGAAGACCCGCGTGCCGTTGGAGCAGATCTGGCCGGTCGAATAGAAATTGCCAAGCATGGCGCCGCCAATGGCGTTTTCGAGATCGGCATCGTCGAAGACGATCAGCGGCGACTTGCCGCCAAGCTCCATGGTGGCATGCTTCATCTTCGAACCGGCGAGCGACAGCACCTTGCGGCCGGTCGGTACCGAGCCGGTTACCGAGACCTTGGCGACGACATCGTGGCCGACGAGGCCGGCGCCGACATCGCCATAGCCTTGCACGACGTTGAACAGCCCGTCGGGCAGACCGGCCTCGGTATAGATTTCGGCGAGCGCCAGCGCCGATAATGGCGTGTTCTCAGACGGCTTGAACACCATGGCGTTGCCCATGGCGAGTGCGGGTGCCGATTTCCAACCGGCGATCTGGATCGGATAGTTCCAGGCGCCGATGCCGACACAGACGCCCAGCGCTTCGCGCCTCGTATAGGCAAAGGGTCCGCCGAGATCGAAGGCCTCGCCATTATAGGCAGCGACCGCGCCACCGAAATATTCGAGGCAGTCGGCTGCCGACGGCGCATCCGCCACCAGCGTCTCCTGGATCGCCTTGCCGGTATCAAGCGTCTCGATGCGCGCCAGGTCGGCGTTGCGCGCGCGCAAGATGTCGGCGGCGCGGCGCAGGATGCGTCCGCGCTCGACCGGCTTCAACCGCGACCAGGCCGGTTGGGCTGCACGCGCCGCTTCGATCGCGAGTTCCAGCACGTTCGGCGTCGCCGAACGCAGCATCGCGATGGTTTCGCCGGTTGCCGGATAGATGACCGGCAGTGGCGCACCCTGCTCGTCGTCGATGTAGCGTCCGTTGACATAGTGCGATGCCGTTGGCTGGGCGCGCATAGCTGTTCTCCAATCGTCTTCGCAGAGCGGACAGTCCGCCGGATCATGGCCTATCTGTCTGACACCTGCCAGCGCGGATTGATCCATGGTTCCTGGTTGGACGGCGCCAGCGGCGTGCGGCCAAGAATGTGGTCGGCGGCCTTTTCGCCGGTCATGATCGACGGCGCGTTGAGATTGCCGTTGGTGACGCGCGGGAAGATCGAGGAATCGGCGACCCGCAGCCCTTCGACGCCGATGACACGGCATTCCGGATCGACGACGCTCATCGGATCATCGGCGCGACCTATCCTGCAGGTGCCGCAAGGGTGGTAGGCGCTCTCGGCGTGCTCGCGGATGAAGGCGTCGAGATCGTCGTCCGACTGCACATGCGGGCCCGGCGAGAGCTCCTCGCCGCGATAGAGATCGAATGCCGGCTGGCCGAAGATCTCGCGCGTCAGCCGGACGCAGTGGCGGAACTCGGTCCAGTCGTCCGGATGTGACATGTAGTTGAAGCGGATCACCGGCTTCGATCTGGGATCGGGCGAACGCAGCGTGACAGAACCGCGCGACTTCGATCGCATCGGCCCGACATGCGCCTGGAAACCGTGCGCCTTCGCCGCTGCCTTGCCGTCATAGCGAACCGCCGCCGGGATGAAATGATACTGGATGTCGGGATAGTCGACACCGGCGCGCGAGCGCACGAAGGCGGCCGCCTCGAAATGGTTGGTTGCGCCAAGACCCGACTTAAAGAACAGCCATTGCGCGCCGATTAGCGCCTTCGAGAACGGGTTCAGCACCGAATTCAACGTGATCGGCTGCGTCGATTCCTGCTGGATATAGAGTTCCATATGGTCCTGCAGATTGCGGCCGACGCCGGGCCGGTCGGCGACCACCGGAATGCCGTATTCCCTGAGATGTTCGGCCGGACCGATGCCGGACAGCATAAGGATCTTGGGCGAATTGATCGAGGAGGCGGCAACGATCACTTCACGTCGCGCCTTGATCACCTGGATCCGTTTGCGCGTTTCGATCTCGACACCGGTGGCGCGTTGATTCTCGATGATCACCCGCCGGGCGAAACCCTTGATAAGGCTAACATTTTTTCGCCTCAGCGCCGGCCTGAGATAGGCGCTCGCCGCCGACCAGCGGCGGCCGCCGCGAATGGTCTGTTCCATTGGCCCAAAGCCTTCCTGCTTCGCGCCGTTATAGTCGTCGGTCAGCTCGAAGCCGGCCTGACGGCCTGCCTCGACGAAGGCGCCGTAGAGTGGGTTCGTCCTTGAGCCGCGCTGCACCGACAGCGGGCCGCCGTGGCCGCGCCAGCCATTCTCGCCGCCGTTGCTGTCCTCCATGCGCTTGAAGTAGGGGAGCACGTCGGCAAACCCCCAGCCAGCCGCGCCCTGTTCGGCCCAATGGTCGAAATCGCGGGCGTGGCCGCGTACATAGACCATGCCATTGATCGAGGACGAGCCGCCGATGACCTTGCCGCGCGGCGTCGCCAGCACGCGGCCGCCGAGATGCGGCTCCGGCTCGCTGGCAAAGCCCCAGTCGTAGAGGCTCATGTTGAGTGGGATCGACAGCGCCGACGGCATCTGGATCAGCGGCCCGACATCGCTGCCGCCGAACTCGATGACGATCACCGAATGCTTGCCATCCTCCGACAGGCGGTAGGCCATGGCCGAGCCGGCCGAGCCGGAGCCGATGATGACGAAATCCGCCTCAAGCATGGTTCATATGCGCCATGAAATCAGCGAGCGAGGGAACAAGTGCCATCATTCGCCTCGCGGAAAGCGCTTCTGCTCTTCGAGCAGGTCAAGGTTCATGTGGTTGCGCATGTAGCGTTCCGAAGCTTTCTGCAGCGGCTGGAATTCCCAGGGGTAGTGAGTGCCGTTGCGCAGCGCCGGGTAGACCACCCAGCGGCGCGCCTGGCTGGTGCGCACGGCGGCGTCGAAGGCCGCCATGTCCCAGCGCGCCCGGACCTTTTCGGTGAAACCAGCAATCAAAGCGGCATGTGCCGGGTCGGCGGCGAGATTGGTCAGCTCGAGCGGATCCGATTCAAGATCAAACAGTTGCGGCGGATCGATCTCGCAATGGATGAATTTGTAGCGGCCCTCGCGGATCGCCACCATCGGCGCGTTGGAGCCTTCGGCAGCATACTCCATCAGCACCGGCGCAGTGCGTTCCTTACCGTCGAGCAGCGGCAGCAGCGACTGGCCGTCGGTCCATGGCGCAATCGCGCTCATGTCGATGCCGGCGAGGTCGCAAAGCGTCGGCGTGACATCGAGATTGGAGACTGGGGTCTCGATCAGCTTGGCGTGTATGCCCTTGCCGGCGATCATCAGCGGCACCCGCGCCGAGCCTTCGAAAAAGCACATCTTGAACCACAGGCCGCGCTCGCCGAGCATGTCGCCGTGATCCGAGCAGAACAGGATGATCGTATCGTCGAGCATTCGCGTGCGTTGCAGCACCGACAGCAATTCGCCGACCTTGTCGTCGAGATAGGAGATGTTGGCGAAATAGCCGCGCCGCGCACGGCGGATCTGCTCCGGCGTGATCTTGAAGCTGTCATAGTCGCTGGCCCGGTAGAGCCGCTGCGAATGCGGATCCTGCCTGTCGTAGGGAATGAAGCCCACCTCGGGCTCAAGCGCCGGGCAGTCCTCGTAGAGATCCCAATAGCGCCGCCGGGCGACATAGGGGTCGTGCGGATGGGTGAAGGAAACCGTCAGGCACCACGGCCGGCGCGAAGCGTCGTCGGAGACGCGAGCGAAATCATAGAGCTTCTGCACCGCGTGGAAAGCGACCTCGTCGTCATATTCCATCTGGTTGGTGATCTCGGCGACACCGGCACCGGCCACCGAGCCGAGATTGTGATACCACCAGTCGATCCGTTCACCGGGCTTGCGATAGTCCGGCGTCCAGCCGAAATCGGCCGGATAGATGTCGGTGGTCAGCCGCTCCTCGAAGCCGTGCAACTGGTCCGGCCCGACGAAATGCATCTTGCCGGACAGGCAAGTATGGTAGCCGGCGGCGCGCAGATGATGCGCATAGGTCGGGATCGACGAGACGAATTCGGCAGCGTTGTCATAGACCTCGGTGCGTGACGGCAACTGGCCGCTCATGAACGCTGCCCGGCCCGGTGCGCAGAGCGGCGAGGCGGTGTAGTTATTCTTGAAGCGCGTCGCGTGCGCCGCCAGTAGCTTCAGATGCGGCGCGTGCAGGAAGTCCGCTGGCCCATCCGGGAACAATGTGCCGTTGAGCTGATCGACCATGACGATCAGAAAATTGGGTCGCTTGGACGTCACTGCGCGCTCCGCCGGCTTAGTTTCGTTTCGAGATAATCCTCGATCAGTGCGATCGCAGTCGCGGCATTGGGCACGCCGTCCTTCAGCGCGCGCCTGATATACAGCCCGTCGATCAGCGCAGCGGTCGCCTCGGCGACACGGTCGGCTTCGCTTCTCGGCAGGATGCCGGTCAGCCCGCTCAACAGATTGGAATGCAGGCGCCTCGCATAGACCTTAAGCAGGCGGCGAAGTGCTGCCGATTTCTGCGCCTCGACATAGAAGGCGAGCCAGGCCGCAATCGTCTCCGGCTGGAACTGGGCGTCGGAGAAATTGACGGCGACCACCGCCGAGACGCGCTCGCGTGCCGTGCTGGCCGATCGAAGCGCGCGCCGCATGTCGGCGGTCAGCTCGGCCAGGATATGCCGCATCGTTGCCAGCAAAAGTTCGTCCTTGGCGCCGAAATAGTGATGGGCAAGCGCCGAGGACACGCCGGCGCGCCCGGCGATTTCCGACATCGTCACATCAAGCGAGCCGCGCTCGCCGATCGCTGAGATCGTCGCGTCGATGAGCGCCCTGCGGCGCAACGGCTCCATTCCGACTTTCGGCATTCTTGCTCCGGCCCTGTTGCGACAAGATTATTTTTTATTGACGGATCAATCAACAAAAATCCAGCCTGATTTTGTGGCAAAGGTCAGGCGCTATGACCAGATATCAAGATCAAGCGATTGTGTGGTTCTGGCCCCTTCACGAAGTCGGCGGAACGGTTCATGCTTGAACAATGCTGAGGCGCGCCGTGACATCGCGTAGCCCGGGCCTGCAGGATGGAGATTGCCATGACAGCATGCATCGTCGGCTGGGCGCATTCGCGCTTCGGCAAGCTCGAAGGCGAGACGCTGGAGAGTCTGATCACCAAGATCGCAACCGAAGCGCTCGATCATGCCGGCATCGGTCCGGACGAGGTCGACGAGATCGTGCTTGGCCACTTCAATGCCGGCTTTTCCGCGCAGGATTTCACCGCAAGCCTGGTCCTGCAGGCCGACGACCGGCTGCGCTTCAAGCCGGCAACCCGCGTCGAGAACGCTTGCGCGACTGGTTCGGCGGCGGTCAGGCAAGGCATCCGCGCCATCGACGCCAATGCGGCCCGTATCGTGCTCGTGGTCGGCGCCGAGCAGATGACGACAACGCCCGGCCCAGAGATCGGCAGGAACCTTCTCAGGGCCTCGTATCTGCCCGAGGAGGGCGACACGCCGGCAGGATTCGCCGGCGTTTTCGGCAAGATCGCGCAAGCCTATTTCCAGCGCTATGGCGACCAGTCGGACGCGCTGGCGATGATCGCCACCAAGAACCACAAGAACGGCGTCGACAATCCCTATGCGCAGATGCGCAAGGATTTCGGCTATGAGTTCTGCCGGCACGAGAGCGAGAAGAACCCATTCGTTGCCGGTCCCCTGAAGCGTACCGACTGTTCGCTGGTCTCGGACGGCGCCGCAGCCCTTGTCCTTGCCGACACGGCGACGGCGTTGAAGATGCGCCGCGCGGTCGCCTTCCGTGCCAACGAGCATGTGCAGGATTTCCTGCCAATGTCGAAGCGCGACATCCTTGCCTTCGAAGGCTGCGAGCATGCCTGGAACCAGGCGCTGAAGAAGGCGGGCGTGACGCTCGACGATCTGTCCTTCGTCGAGACGCATGACTGCTTCACCATCGCCGAGCTGATCGAATATGAGGCGATGGGCCTGGCGAAACCGGGTGAGGGCGCGAAACTGGCGCTGGATGGCGAGACGGCGAAGGACGGCCGGCTGCCGGTCAATCCGTCCGGCGGGCTGAAGGCCAAGGGTCATCCAATCGGCGCTACCGGCGTGTCGATGCACGTGCTGAGCGCCATGCAGCTCGTCGGCGAAGCCGGCGGCATCCAGGTGCCGGGCGCCAAGCTCGGCGGCATCTTCAACATGGGCGGCGCCGCAGTCGCCAACTACGTTTCCATTCTCGACCGGATCAGATAAAAGCGGCCCGCATTACAGCGCCCCGCGCCCCGTTAGGGCGCGCAAAGGACGCTGTAACACTTTGATTTTACGCGTGATCCTTTTCGAAAATCGATTCCGATTTTCGAGGTCATGCGTTAGCGGGGAAATCATGACAAATCCGGTTCTGGTCGAAGTTTTGCGCGGCGCTGTGGTCGAGAGCGCGCATCGTGGCGCCGTTGCGGTTTTCGATGCCGACGGCAACTCGGTCTGGGAAATCGGCGATACGGCCCGCCCGGTATTTCCGCGCTCAGCGGTCAAGGCTATCCAGGCGCTGCCGCTGGTCGAAAGCGGCGCCGCCGACGCGTTTGGCTTCGGCGACCGCGAACTGGCGCTTGCCTGCGCCTCGCATTCCGGCGAGCCGGCGCATGTCGAACTGGCGCGGGCGATGCTGGCGAAAGCCGGACTGGACGAGGCGGCGCTGGAATGCGGCGCGCATTGGCCGTCCAGCCATGATGCGACGGTTGCGCTGGCCAGCGCCGGCACCTTGCCAAACGCGCTGCACAACAATTGCTCAGGCAAGCATGCGGGCTTCCTCTGCACCTGCGTTCACGCCGGTATCGCCCATCGCGGCTATGTCAAATCAGGCCATGCCTCGCAGGAGATGGTGCGCGATGCGATGCAAGCGGTGACCGGGGCCGCCCATGACATCGATCATTGCGGCACCGACGGCTGCTCGATCCCGACCTATGCCGTGCCGCTACGCAGCTTCGCGCTCGGCTTTGCCCGCATGGCGACCGGCGTCGGCTTTGAACCCGTGCGCGCCAAGGCGGCAAAGCGGCTGCTTTGCGCCTGCATGGCCGAGCCCTTTCTGGTCGCCGGCACGGGCAGGGCTGATGTTGCGCTGATGGAGGCCGCACCCGGCCGGATTTTTGTGAAGGGAGGGGCCGAAGGCGTCTATTGCGCGGCTTTGCCCGAGCTTGGCCTTGGCGTGGCGTTGAAATGCGATGATGGCGCTGGCCGCGCGGCGGAAGTCATGGTCGCGGCATGCATGGCTAGGCTTTTGCACGCCGACAGGGCGCTGGCGGCGAAGCTGATCGAGCAGGCAAATCCACCCATCCAAAGCCGGGTTGGCGCCAAGGTTGGCGCTGTCAGGCCCACCGCCGCATTGAGCTGAGAACGGCATTCAGCTCACCTGATTGCGCTCGATGGTCAGATGCGCATAGCCGGCATTGCCTGATGAGGCGAGGTCGCCGGTCACCGGCTCGGCCCAGCGGTGGCCGACGATCGCGCCGTTTTGGGCGCCGTCGATGACATTGTCGGAGATGACCGCCGTTCCGGCGCCCTCGACCACGGTGACGGCGATGCCGGTTCCGGCCTTGCGGATGACGTTTGCGGTAGCGACCACATTGCGCATGAACGGCCCCCAGCCGATGTGCATGCCGTAGAGCGGCGCATTCTCGACGACGTTGCCGGAGACGGTGGTATCGGCCTCGACGTTGATACCGATGCCGAAACCGGGCGGATCGGCAGGATAGGGGCCGCTGGTCGAGAGATTGCGCACGATGTTTCCTGAACATACGCCCATACGGCCGCCTTCGTTGAAATTGACGATCGAGATGCCGTTGGCGGCGCCGTCGACGATGTTGTTGCTGAGGATCGCCCCCTCGAACGAGAATTCGGAATACACGGCGGTCTCGCCCGACCGCGAGCAGGTGTTGCCGGTGATGTGCAGATTGCTGGCGCTGTTGGCGCGGATCGCCGAAAACGCGCAGTCCGAGACGATATTGCCCGAGATGATGACGTTGCCGGCGCGGAACGCATTGATGCCGTTGCCGTTCTGGCCGGTTCCGCCGCTACGCGCCTGAATACGCTCGACGCGGTTGCCGCTGACGATCGTGCCGTCCTCGGCCGCTTGCCAGCGGTGCACGAGGATGCCGCCATTGGCGCAGTCGGACACAGTGTTGCCTGATATCGCCAAGCCGGTGGCTTCGACCGAATAGATGCCGGCGTCGGCAGCGCCTGATATTTCCGAGCGCTCGATGCGGCCCGAAGCGTGCTCGATCGCCAGGCCGTTCTTGCCGCTGCCTGATATCTGGCAATTGTCGATGACGAGGTGAGCGACGCGGCGCAGGTCGAGCAGTCCTTGCGCGTAGTCGCCCATCCAGCGGTTGGTGCCGTCGAACACCAGCCCGGTGAATTCGATGTGCTCGGCCTGTTCCGCCATGAGCAGATGGCCGTTGCCGCCATAGACGATCCGCGATGCACCCGGCACCCCGGAAAGTCTGATACGGCTAGGCAGCGAAAGGTTGGATAGGACATAGGTTCCCGGCGGCAGGAACACCGGCATGTCGCGATCGCTTGCGTCGCGCAGCAGCCTGGTGAAGGCCTTGCTCTGGTCGTCAAGTGCGCCGGGCCGCACGCCGAGGTCGGCAGCGTTGATCGAGCCGCGCATCGAGGCATTGTCGACGGCGGGCAGGCTGGCCGCCGCTGCCTTGCCGAGCGAGAGGCCCATGACGGCAAAGCCGGCGGTCTGCGTAAGCAATTTTCGTCTGTTCAACATCGGCACAGTTTCCCAGCGTTCGGCCATCGCACCGCAGGAATCGTGCCAGGCCGGATCGGCCCCGGCCCGGTTTGCGGCAATGGCTTGTGAAGTCGCCGCGCGAGGCATAAGTTCGATTAATGAGCAGAGCCTTCACGCGCGAAGAGGATAGCGAAAACGCCATTGCCGGCATCGGCGAGCGGCCGATCAGCCATCACCGCAATCTGGTGACGGAACGCGGCCTGGCGATGATCGACTCCGAACTGGCTGCCCTGCGCGATGATTTGGGCAGGGCGGAGAAGAGGGCCGACCGCGAGCGCATCGCGCTCATATCGCGCGACCTGCGCTACTGGACCGCGCGGCGTGAAAGCGCCGAGCTTTCCCTACCGGAACCGGGCAGCGACCTGGTTCGCTTTGGCATGGGCGTCACGCTGGAAGGCGATGACGGCAGGAAGGTACACTGGAAGATCGTCGGCGAGGATGAGGCCGATCCGGCCAAGGGCACAATTTCACATGTTTCACCGATGGCCCTGGCCTTGTACGGCAAGAGGATCGGCGAAATTGCCGTGGTGAACGGCAAGGAATGGGAGATCGTCAAGCTCTCCGACAATTAGTCCTCGACCTTGATGACATGGTCGCGGAAGAATGCCGCCGCGCCGGCCTCGTCGATCTCGCCGGCGGCAACGCCCATGACGAATTCGTAGACCGTGCCGTTGTCGGCCGTCAGCGTATAGCCGTTGACAATTAGGAACGCGCTGGCGGCGACGATGGCCGTGCGCTTGTTGCCGTCGACAAAGGCATGATTTCTGGCGATGCCGAAGATATAGGCCGCAGCCAAATCCTCGATCGATGGATCACCGTAGTTCGTCTTGTTCTCGGCGCGGGCGAGCGTCGATTCAAGAGCATTCTCGTCTCTCAAACGCTGCGCGCCACCATGCCGGCGCAGCTGCTCCGCGTGCATCGCTTCCACGGCGCGCCGGCTCAGGAATTGCAAGCTCATTCGGCGAGCTTCTGAAGCGCGACCTTGTATTTGTCCATCACCTCGCGGGCAGCTTTCATTTGCCGCTCGAAGTTATCGTCCACCGGCTTCAGCGCAAGGCCGTCACCTGTTTCAACGATTTGAAGCTGGTCGCCAGCCTTCAGGTTCAGACGATCGAGAAGCTCCCTCGGCAGGATCACCCCTTCGGAATTGCCGATCTTGCGGATGGTCGTGTTCATAGCGCTGCACCCTTGTTGCAACACATATTATAACGCGACCTGCTCTCCGTTACAACGGATATTATAACAGGCTCAGCCGACTTGCAGCAGCCGATCGATCAGCCGTTCCGCCGCTTCAGGGATGACTGTGCCCGGCGGGAAGATTTCCGCGGCACCCGCCTGCAACACGGCATCGTAATCCTGCGGCGGGATGACGCCGCCGGCGACGATCAGCATGCCGTCGCGCCCGAGCTTCTTCAGCGCACCCTTGAGTTCGGGAATGAGCGTCAGGTGCCCCGCTGCCAGCGAGGAGGCGCCGACGATATGCACGTCATGCTCGGCCGCGAGCCTCGCGATCTCTTCCGGCGTCTGGAACATCGGCCCGACGGTGACGTCGAAGCCGAGATCGGCAAAGGCGGTGGCGATGACCTTCTGGCCGCGGTCATGGCCGTCCTGTCCCATTTTGGCCACGAGAATGCGCGGCTTGCCGCCGGATTTCTCCTCGAACGCCACGATCTTGTCCTGCAGCCGGTCGACCACCGGATTGTCGCCAAGCGCCTTGCGGTAGATGCCGGAGATCGTCTGGACCGAGGCGACATGGCGGCCGAAGACCTTTTCCAGCGCCAGCGAAATCTCCCCGACCGTGGCGTTGGCGCGCGCGGCGCGGATGGCGAACTCCAGCAGATTTTCGCCGCCCTCCGCAGCGCGGCTCAGCGCATCCAGCGCGCTCTCGACAGCGCCGACGTCGCGCGTGCCTTTCAGCCTTTGCAGCTTCGACAATTGCCGAGCCCTGACTTCGGCATTGTCGATCTTCAGCACGTCGACCTCGATATCAGTCCCGGGGCGGTGGGCGTTGACGCCAACCAGTATCTGCTCACCGGAATCGATCCGTGCCTGCGTGCGCGCGGCGGCCTCTTCGATACGCAGCTTGGGTATGCCTTTTTCGGTTGCAGCGGCCATGCCGCCCAGGCTCTCGATCTCTTCGATATGGGCAAGCGCGCGCGCCGCCAGATCATGCGTCAGCCGTTCGAGATAGGCAGAGCCGCCCCACGGGTCGATGATACGGGTGGTGCCGGATTCCTTTTGCAGGATCAGCTGGGTGTTGCGGGCGATGCGAGCCGAATGATCCGTCGGCAGCGCCATCGCCTCGTCGAAGGCGTTGGTGTGCAGCGATTGCGTAAGACCCTGCGTCGCCGCCATTGCCTCGATCATGGTGCGGACGATGTTGTTGTAAGGGTCCTGCGCCGTCAGCGACCAGCCCGAAGTCTGGCAATGGGTGCGCAGCGACAGCGAGCGCTCGTCCTTCGGCAAGAAGTTCTTCAGCATCAGGCTCGACCACAAAAGGCGGGCTGCCCTCAACTTGGCGACCTCCATGAAGAAATTCATGCCGATCGCCCAGAAGAACGAAAGGCGCGGCGCGAAGCGGTCGATATCGAGACCGGCGGCGACGCCGGCGCGGGCATATTCGATGCCGTCGGCGATCGTATAGGCGAGCTCGAGGTCGGCGGTCGCTCCTGCCTCCTGCATGTGATAGCCGGAGATCGAAATCGAATTGAACTTCGGCATGTGCTGCGAAGTGTAGGAAAAAATGTCGGACACGATCCGCATCGAAGGCTTTGGCGGATAGATGTAGGTGTTGCGCACCATGAACTCTTTCAGGATGTCGTTCTGAATGGTCCCGGCGAGATCCTTCTGCGCAACCCCCTGTTCTTCCGCCGCCACGATGTAGAGCGCCATGATCGGCAGCACCGCGCCGTTCATCGTCATCGACACCGTCATTTCATCAAGCGGGATGCCGTCGAAGAGCTGGCGCATGTCGAGGATGGAATCGATGGCGACGCCGGCCATGCCGACATCGCCGGCAACACGCGGATGATCGCTGTCGTAGCCGCGATGCGTGGCGAGGTCGAAAGCGACCGACAGTCCCTTCTGGCCGGCCGCAAGGTTGCGCCGGTAAAAAGCATTCGACTCTTCCGCCGTCGAGAAGCCGGCATATTGCCGGATCGTCCAGGGCTGCTGGACATACATGGTCGGGTAGGGGCCGCGCACGAATGGCGGCAGGCCCGGATAAGTGTCGAGATGCGGCAATCCCTTGAGGTCGCCCTGGTTATACAGATGCTTGATGGCCAGACCTTCCGGCGTCATCCGTTGGCCCTTGACCTCGACCGGCGCCCGGCGCGGCGTCGACCAGCCGACTTGGCTGAAATCCGGGATCATGTTGCTATTCCGATCGATTGATCGATGCGGATCGGAAACAGCGGCTCGCACACCGCCACGCCTTCCGTGAAGGCGGGTCGCGGCTCTGCCGCCAGCGTCTCGACCGGACGTTCGGTCTTCGACGGGTGATGCGTCGTGCCGATGATGGCCCGCTCGCCCGCCTGATAGGCAGCATTGCGGCGGGCGGAGGCGGCCTGAACCCGTTTCTGGATGTGTCCTTGCTGCAGGCTGGACAGCACGCCACCTTCCGCCTCGATCCGCTGGAATTCTTCCCAGGCCGCTTCGCAGAGTTCGGCGGTCAGTGCTTCGACGGCGCCCGAACCGCAAGCAGGGTCGACGACATGATCAATATGGCTTTCGTTGGCCATGATCAGTTGCGTATTGCGGGCGACACGGCGGGCAAAGCCCGCCGGCAGGCCATGCGCTATCGTATGCGGCAGGATGGAGATCGAATCCGCCCCGCCGGCCGCGGCGGCAAAACCGGCAATGGTACTGCGCAAGATATTGGTCTCTGGGTCCGCCGAAGTCATCATGCGGAACGACGTCTCGGCATGGATGTTGGCGGTGGAGGCGGAGATCGAGCATGCCTCCTGAACACGCGCCCACAGCCTGCGCAGGGCCCTGACCTTGGCCATCGACACGAACTGGTCCTGGTCGACGCTCAGCGCAAAGCCGATATGGGGCGCCGCATAGACAAGCGGCTGGCGCGCCTCCTCGAACATCCGGAGATAGGAGACCGCCGAAGCCATCATGGTGCCCAGCTCCTGCGCTTCGGTGGCGCCGGCATTGTGGAAGACGCGCCCGTCTGCCTCCAGCAGAACCCCGGGCACGCCCATCGAGAAAAAATGCGCCAGGGACTGCGGCATCGACGCCTGCAGGGCTTCGATCGACATGCGCAACCGGCCGGTTCCGGCAAATATCGCCGCCGGATCGATGCCGAATGAAAGGTTGAGCTTTGCCGGATCTGACCGGCGCTTGCTCAAGAACGCAACCAGCCAGTCGGCCACGGCGCGGCTCCAGGGATGGGCGTCGATGCGGACCTGGGTGCGATTGAGCGGCACACCGTCCAGCACGGTCTCCAGCGCCTCGGCAGTCCTCGGCAGGCCATAGCCGAACGCATTCGGCGCGCCTTCGAAGACAAGCGACAATCCGGTGGCGCCCTGTGCGACGTCTTCCAGGGCCTGGGCTTTGGCGCGGCCGATATCCGGATCGTCGATACGCTGGCTGACGATCCACGGCGATCTCGGATTTGCCCGCGCGAGAGGCTCTGCGGTGACCGAACGATCATAGAGCGGCTCGATGCGGATCGCATCGTCCGTATGGGACACGAGCTTTTCCTCGAAGGTTCCGCCGGCCAGGGCTTTTTCCGCAAGGGCCAGCCACCGCTGCCGGTCAGGGTTCGGAAGTTCGGCATCATGGTTCAAGGCACCGGCGCCCATCCGCTCTCCTCGTCTTATCGGCCGCATCGGCCTGGAACGTCAGTCTACGGTTCCCAGTCGCAGATCACAATGCAACACGCTTCCTGCGACAGTGAACCGTCAACCGATTGCCAAACATGCGCAAAATCCGCAAGCTCCAAAAAAACTCAATTTCGACCATGGCCATTGTCGCTGCGCAATGGCGTCATTATACCTGCGGCGAGCCCGGTTACTTTCAATAGATCAGGGCGTTCAACACTTCAGGTTTGCGGAGACCCGACACATGGCTGACGACACCAGTATTTTCATAGGGGCCAGCCGCAAGCCTGATGACAGCTACCAGCGCGCCGAAAATCTGCTGCTTCAGTATGGCAATCGCCACGGCCTGGTCACCGGTGCGACCGGCACCGGCAAGACCGTGACCTTGCAGATTCTGGCGGAAGGTTTCTCCAATGCCGGCGTGCCGGTCTTCTGCGCCGACATCAAGGGCGACCTGTCCGGTATCGCCATGATGGGCACGGCACAGGATTTTCTGGTCAAGCGCGCCGAGCAGGTCAAGCTCGATCCTTATGAATTCCAGGAGTTTCCGGTCATCTTCTGGGATCTGTTCGGCGAGCAGGGCCATCCGATACGCGCCACCGTCTCGGAAATGGGGCCGCTGCTTCTGTCGCGGCTGATGAACCTCTCCGAGGCGCAGGAAGGCATCATGAACATCGCCTTCCGTATCGCCGACGAAGAAGGCCTGTTGCTGCTGGACCTGAAGGACCTGCAAGCACTTCTTGCCAACATTGCCGATCGCGCCCAAGAAATCGGAGCTCGCTACGGCAATGTCACCAAGCCTTCGGTCGGCGCTATCCAGCGCACCTTGCTGGTCCTGGAGCAGCAGGGGGCGACGAATTTCTTCGGCGAACCGGCACTGCGGATCGCCGACATCATGCGCACCACCCGCGACGGGCGCGGCGCCATCAGCGTGCTGGCCGCCGACAAGCTGATGGCGAATCCCCGGCTCTATGCGACATTCCTTTTGTGGCTGATGTCGGAGCTGTTCGAGGAACTGCCTGAAGTCGGCGACCCCGACAAGCCAAAGCTGGTCTTCTTCTTCGACGAGGCGCACCTTCTGTTCGACGATGCGCCGAAGGTGCTGATCGACCGGGTCGAGCAGGTGGTCCGCCTGATCCGCTCGAAGGGCGTCGGCGTTTACTTCGTCACCCAGAATCCGCTGGATATCCCTGAAACGGTTCTGGCCCAGCTCGGCAACCGGGTGCAGCACGCGCTTCGCGCCTACACGCCGCGGGAGCAGAAGGCGGTGAGGACGGCCGCCGAGACGTTCAGGCCCAATCCCGACTTCGACTGCGCGACCGTGATCACACAGCTCGGCACTGGCGAGGCGTTGGTCTCGACGCTGGAAGCGAAGGGCGCTCCTTCGATGGTCCAACGGACGCTGGTTCGCCCGCCGTCGTCACGACTTGGTCCGATCACGCCTGACGAGCGCCGCAAGCTGATCACTGAGAGCCCGGTTGCGGGGCAGTACGACCAGACCATCGATCGCGAATCGGCTTTCGAGATGCTGCAGAAAAAAGCCAAGGACGCTCTGGACGCAGAGGCGCAGCAGCAGGAGAGCGGCCGCTCACGCTGGACCATTCCAGGCTTCGACAATGACAGCCCCCCGCCCCAGACCACCGGCAGCAGGCGTACATCGGCACCCAGACCGTCCAATCGCCAGACGGTGGCGGAGGCGGCGATCAAATCGGTGGTTCGTTCCGTCGGCTCGTCCGTGGGCCGGGCGATCGTGCGCGGCATTCTGGGGAGTCTCGCCAGGGGGCGGTGAGAGCATCGGACCCAAAAAGGTGGGAATCGGCCGGGCGCGCCGAGTCTGAAAAATCCCGTCACGGCACACGTCATTTCAGGTTGGCCCTAGCTGAATTGCCGCAAATGCAGAACCGGGTGGCCATTGTGAGGAGACTCCTTATAACGGTTGATGAGATTGCGATAACCAAGGGGAGACGATGCGTTACATACGTCCGCTTTCAATCGAAGACGCCGTTGGCCAGTTGACCGGCTCGTCCGGCACAGCCGCCATTCTCGCCGGAGGCAGCGACCTGCTGGTGAGGATGAAAGGCGGCTTCATCGAACCCGAGCTGATCGTCGACATCAAGGCGATCGATGGGCTCAGCGAAATCAGGGAAACGGCGGAGGGCTTCAGCATTGGTGCCGCGGTCCCCTGCGCTGCATTGGGAGAGAACGCGGCCCTGAAGACAGCATGGCCTGGCGTCGTCGAAGCGGCTAAGCTGATCGGCTCCAAGCAGGTACAGGGGCGCTGCACCATCGTCGGCAATCTCTGCAACGCCTCGCCGGCCGCCGATAGCGTGCCGGCGCTGGTGGCCGCCCACGCCAGGGCGTTGGTTATCGGGCCCGGAGGCAAGCGCACAATCCCAGTGGAAACCGTGCCGACCGGGCCGGGCAAGACGTCGCTCGCCAAGGGAGAGATCATCGAGGCGATCCTGCTCGACAGGCGCGCGCCGCGCTCCGGCGATGCCTATCTGCGTTTCATTCCACGCACGGAGATGGACATCGCCGTGGTCAGCGCCGGCGTGAACCTGACGCTTGATGAGCAAGGTGTCGTCAAGGCGGCCCGCGTGGCCCTGGGCGCCGTGGCCGCGACGGTGCTGCTGGTCGAGGAGGCCGCCGAGGCCCTCATCGGCAGGAAGATGGACGAAGCAGCACTTGAGCGGCTCGCCAAGGTCTGCGCGGGGGCCTGCCGTCCGATCGACGACAAGCGCGGCACCGTCGAATTCAGAAGAAAAGTTGCGGGTGTGCTGGCCAGGCGGGCCGCCATGACCGCCTATGCACGTGCAGGAGGCAAATGATGGCCGGCGTAGCAGTCTCAACGACAATCAACGGCGACAATTTCGAATACCTTTGCCAACCGGACGAGACGCTGCTCGATGTGCTGCGCGACCGCCTCGGCCTGACCGGTGCCAAGGAAGGCTGCGGCACCGGCGACTGCGGCGCCTGCAGCATCATCCTCGACGACCGGCTGGTGTGCTCGTGCCTGGTGCTTGGCGCGGAGGCCGAGGGCCGGCGCGTCGAGACCGTCGAAGGCATGGCGCATGGCGACAGGCTGCATCCGCTGCAGCAGAAGTTCCTCGAACACGCAGCACTGCAATGCGGCATCTGCACGCCGGGCTTCCTGATTGCGGCCAAGGACCTTTTGGCCAAGAACCCCGACCCGACCGAGGAGGAAATCCGCTTTGGCCTCGCCGGGAATCTCTGCCGCTGCACCGGCTATGACAAGATCGTGCGCGCCGTCCAGGACGCCGCCAGCGTGATGAAGGGAGCCTGACGATGAATTTCGATCCGCGTTATTCGGGACGCAATTTCACATCCGTCGGCACTCGCCCCATCCGTCCCGACGGCGTCGACAAGGTGACGGGCCGCGCCCGCTACGGCGCGGATTTCAACATGGCCGGCCAGCTGGTCGGGCGTGTTCTGAGAAGCCCGCACGCCCACGCCACGATCAGGAAGATCGACACGTCGAAGGCGGAGAAGCTCCCCGGCGTCAAGGCGGTGATCACCGCCGCCGACCTGCCTGACCTCACCGATGGCGATGCCGCCATGTACGACATCCTCGACAACTGCATGGCGCGCAAGAAGGCGCTCTATGACGGCCATGCGGTGGCCGCGGTCGCAGCGGTCGACGCCCGCATAGCGAGGCAAGCGCTGAAGCTGATCGAGGTCGACTATGAGGTGCTGCCGCATGTGACCGATGTCGACGAGGCGATGAAGCACACGGCACCCCTGCTCAACGACGCGATCTTCACCGAGGGCCTTGAGGAGAAGCCCGTCAAGCCTTCCAACGTCACCAAGCGCACCCAGTATGGCCATGGCGACATCCATGAGGGTTTCGGCCAGGCCGATTTCGTCGTCGAACGTTCCTTCAAGACCGAGCAGACGCATCAGGGCTATATCGAGCCGCATGCCTGCGTGGCCAATGTCAGCTCCGACGGGACCGCCGACCTCTGGGTCTGCACGCAAGGGCATTTCGTCTATCGCCAGCATTGCGCCCAGTTGCTTGGCATGGAAGCCTCGAAGCTGCGCGTCACCTCGTCGGAGATCGGCGGCGGTTTCGGCGGCAAGACTCATGTCTGGGCCGAGCCGGTGGCGCTGGCGCTGTCGCGCAAGGCTGGCCGGCCGGTTAAGTTGGTCATGACGCGCGACGAGGTGTTCCGCGCCTCTGGGCCGACAAGTGCCACCTCGATCGACGTCAAGATCGGTGCCCGCAAGGACGGCACGATCACCGCAGCCGAGGCGACCTTGCGCTATTCCTGCGGCCCCTATGCCGGCATGTGGGCCGAGATCGGTGCCATGACCGCGTTTGCCTGCTACAGGCTCGAGAACGTCAAGACGGTCGGCTATGAAGTTCTGGTCAACCGGCCGAAGACCGCCGCCTATCGCGCGCCGTCAGCGCCGATGGCTGCCTTCGCGGTGGAGAGCGCAATCGACGAACTGGCCAAGGAGATCGACATGGACCCGGTCGAATTCCGGATCAGAAACGCCGCGCAGGAGGGCACCAGATCGTCCTACGGCCCGGTATATGGCCCGATCGGCATCGGCCCGACGCTCGAAGCGGCGAAGAACCACCCGCACATGAAGGCTCCGCTCGGCAAGAACCAGGGCCGCGGCATGGCTTGCGGCTTCTGGTTCAACTTCGGCGGCCAGACCTGTACGGACCTCAACATCGGCATGGACGGCTCGGTCTCGCTTGCCGTCGGAACCGTTGACGTCGGCGGCTCGCGCGCTTCGCTGTCGCTGGTGGCCGCGGAAGAACTTGGCATCGCCTATGAGCAGGTCAAGGCGGTGGTCGCCGATACTTCCAGCCTCGGTTACAATGATATGACGGACGGCAGTCGGGGCACCTTCTCGTCCTCTATGGCGACGATCTCGGCCGCCCGCAACGCGATCAAGGTCCTGCGGGAACGCGCCGCGCAGATGTGGGACATTTCCGTCGACGACGTGGCCTGGGAACAGGGCCATGCGGTCGCCAAGGGCGAGAAGCACGGCAACCTCGGAAAACTGTCGCTGAAGGAGATCGCGGCCGAGTCGGGCAAAACTGGAGGGCCGATTGCCGGCCACAGCGAACTCGTCGCCGATGGCGCGGGCGTCTCCTTCGCCACCCATATCTGCGATATCGAGGTCGATCCCGAGACCGGCGCCACGAAGGTGCTGCGCTACACCGTCGTCCAGGACGCCGGCAAGGCGGTGCACCCGACCTATGTGGAGGGACAGTACCAGGGGGGCGCCGCGCAAGGCATCGGCTGGGCGCTCAACGAGGAGTATATCTACGGCAAGGACGGGCGGCTTCAGAATGCTGGCTTCCTCGACTACCGCATCCCGGTCTGCTCGGACCTGCCGATGATCGACACGCAGATCCTCGAGATCCCCAACCCCAACCACCCTTACGGGGTGCGCGGCGTCGGCGAGACATCGATCGTGCCGCCGCTGGCGGCGATCGCCAATGCGGTGTCGAACGCCGCGGGCGTGCGGATGACGCATATCCCGATGTCGCCGCCGCGCATCCTGGCGGCGATCGAGGCCGAACGGGCAGGCTGATGGTTGAAGTGACGCTCTGGGGATCGCTTGGCGCGGCCGCCGGAGGCAAGAACAAGGTCGACATCGAAGCAAAGGACATAAGGGAGCTGTTCAGGAAGCTGGCTGAACAGTATCCCGGCCTGGAGCCCTTGATCGATCGCGGCATTGCCGTCGCCATAGACGGGACGATCTATCGCGATACCTGGTCGAAGGAATTGCCAGAAGGTGCTGAAATTTTCCTGCTGCCGCGTCTTGCCGGAGGATGACTGGACAACCGTGTTGACCTGCCATGTAGGCTCGAGAAACCTCGGTTATTCACGAGAGTTCTTGGCCAGTTCAGCCGGCGAGTTCGGCTCCTTTTTGATGACTGCTTCTGGGCCGAAGCAGGATTGGCAGCTTTGAGGCTTGATTTCTTGGAAGCGGACCTTCAGCCTTCCGCGGGCCTCGACGTGGTCCGAACCTGAGCAGCCATAGCGCATTTGCGCAACTGGACGCGGTAGCGCCAAGATAGATGTGGCGGCCGACGGCATCCGCTGTGGTCTTGTCTCTGCCGCTACATCACGATGAAGCCGTTCGGTTAGGCATGCTCCCTGTGGCGCGACACCTTCTCGCGGTTTCCGCAAGTCCGCATGCTGCACCAGCGGCGTTTCCCGCCTCGCGACGTGTCCAGGAAAAGCCAGCCGCAGCGCGGACAGGAGCGCAGCCTTTCCCGCGACAGGGTGAAGAAGGCTTCCACCGACAGCACGGCCAGGAAGGCCGTGACGGCGGCCGGGTTCCGCCACTCGACCAAAGTGAGTTCCGGTCGCGCGTCGGTCGGTAAGATGGACCCGGCGGCAAGCCCGCTTGCCGCACCGGAAAACAGGAAGCTCAGCGCCTCCATCGCGGGGGGCCGGCCCGCGGCGATCGCCCCGAAGACCCGGGCCGACGCCTCCCGCACCGCGTGGACCCGTTCGATGAGCGGTTCGCCCGTTATGCTGGCGACCGCTTCTGCCTGGCGAGCATCTGCAAGCCCCGATGCCTTGAACCAGTTTCCGATGTCCCGGGCGGATTTAAGCAGTTCGTTATCCTGCTCGGGCACCCGCCGATTGAACACGGCGTTCGCCAGGTCGAGGGCGGGGTGCCCGCCAATGAAGTGCTCCTGCACCCATTGCGTATGTGCGTTCGCCACGGAACCTAACCTCGTCTGACCTGTTATCCGGTTACAAGCACTGTAACCGCTATAATATGGAAATCCGGTTTCGAGGCCAGGGCGATGTCACGTCCGGCACGAGAAGGAGGAATGAGAGATGCAAAACCATCACCACAAGACCCGCCACGAGACCATCGATGTCAAAGGCCTGGACATCTTCTACCGGCATGCCGGCGACCCGGCGAGGTCGGCGATCCTGCTGCTGCACGGCTATCCGACCTCGTCTTACATGTATCGCAACATCATCGAGCCATTGGCGGAAACCGCCTATGTCCTTGCGCCGGATCTGCCTGGTTTCGGCTACTCCTCCGCGCCATCCGCCGATGCCTACGACTACACGTTCGAGAACATTGCCGACACGATCGACGCGTTCCTCGCTGCGCTGGACCTCGAGGGATTCTTCCTGTTTATCCACGATTTCGGCACCCCGGTAGGCTATCACCTCGCAACACGCCGGCCGGACCGCATCCGTGGTCTGATTGTCCAGAACGGCAATGCGCATGAGGAGGGGCTGGGGCAGGGATGGGACGCCCCGAAGGCGTTCTTTGCCGACCCGACCGAGGAGAACAGGGCCAAGCTCCCCGACTGGATGAATTTCGAGACGACCCGATACCAGTATGTCGGAGAGCAGCCGGAGCGCCTGGCGTCTCTCTATCCTCCCGAGGGTTGGCATCTCGACTGGGAGCGTCTGTCGCGGCCCGGAATCATCGATATCCAGTTCAAGATCTTCTCCGATTACGGGTCGCACATTGCGCGTTTCCCGACCATCCGGGCCTACCACTCCGAGCATCAGCCGCCGTGCCTTCTGCTTTGGGGTAGGCACGATCCCTTGTTTGATATCAACGAGATCATGGCATACAACCGCACCCTTGATGCGCTGGAGATCCACGTCTTCGAAAGCGGACACCAGCTTTTGGAAACCCATCATAGAGAATGCGCGGCTCTTGTGAGCCGCTTCATGCTCGACGTGGACGCCGGCGTGTTTCGAGATTCCGCCAAGTGACGGCGGCAGAGAACTCGGCGGGGTGCGTGAATGCTTTGGCGTGTCCGGATCGACAGTGAGAAGGGCGAATGTCCGCTCCTCCAGCACTTTCGACCAGCTCAGAAAATCGAGTCCGAGATTGTTCTGGCCGCGCCGAGCAGGATCGATCCTTCCGGCACGCCGTCATCGATCGGAATGGCCTTCCGGTTTGCTGGGGCATCCATCGGTTCACCGATACCGGAGGTAACGATCACCGGCGCCTTGCCGGGCACGCGGTCGTAGAGATCGATAATGTCCTGATTTATCAAGCGAACGCAGCCAGATGACACCGATTTACCTATGGAGTTCCACTCCGGCGAGCCGTGCAGGCGGTAAAGTGTGTCCTGGTTGCCCTGGAAGAGATACAGCGCACGCGCGCCGAGCGGGTTCGTGAGGCCGCCGGGCATGCCGCCATTGTCGGCGCTGTATTTTGCGAGCTCAGGCTGCCGGGCAATCATTTCGTCCGGCGGGGTCCATTTCGGCCATTTCTGCTTCCATTGGACGACGGCGTCGCCCGACCATTCGAAACCGGCACGACCCAGTCCGACGCCATAACGGATGGCTTGTCCGCCCGGACGCACGAGATAGAGGTGGTGGCCGGCCGTATCGACGACGATGGTGCCGGGCCGTTGGCCGGTCGGATCGGGAACGATCTGACGCAGAAATTGCTCGTCGATTTTCTCGAACGGTATGCCCGGGAGGTCGAACCCACCGTCGCTGACCGGAGCGTACATTGTTGCATAGTCCAGGAGCGGCGGCTCGACACTGACTGGCGGCGGAGGCTGAACCGGCTGCCCTCCCACCGTGGTGCAGGCGGAAACCGCAATCGAGGCGGCGCCGAGCGCAGCGGCGTTGAGAAAGCCGCGACGGCTCAGGCGATAGGATTCGATTTCGGTTGTGGACATGGTTGCCTTTTTTTAGGTCTCAAATCGAAACAAAACATGAATACGCCGATCACTACGGCGCCAGCCCTACCAATGCCCCGGCGCGATAGGCGGTTCCGATTCTGGCCTGAGGGTGGACAAACAAAGGCAAAGCTGTGACGGCGCCGCCGCTGTTGCACCGAGGCAACAGGCCTACGGCGCCGCGTCCATTTGGACGCGTAAAGGACGCTGTGGCACTTTTACTTTGCCCACGATCCTTTCCAAAAATCGATTCCGACTTTGGGGTCATGCGCTAGCCTCCGGCCAACAGGCCTTCGAGCGAGGGCAGGATCAGGGCCGGCGGAAAGTCCCGGTATTCCTCGGGCTGGTTGGAGCGGTTGATCCAGACTGTCCGGAAGCCGAATTTGGTCGCGCCGGCGACGTCCCAGCGGTTGGATGACTGAAACGACACCGCGCCCGGATAGAGGCGCCAGCCTGTCGTGATCAAGTCGTAGACCGACGGATCGGTCTTGAAGCGCCTGACGGCATCGACGGAATAGATGTCGTCCAGAACCTGGTCGAGCGCGGCGGATTTGACCGCCGCTTCCAGCATTTCAGGCGAGCCGTTGGAGAGGATCGCCAGTCTCGCGCCCGATGCCTTGAGCGCCTTGAGCACGGCCGGCACCTCCGGATAGCAGTCGAGCCGCCAATAGGCGTCGAGCAGCTTGGCCCTGAGCCCCTTGTCTGCGGAGGGAACCTTACGCAAGGCGAAATCGAGCGCCTGCTCGGTGAGTTGCCAGAAATCGGCGTAGGCGCCCATCAGCGTCCTCACCCAGGAATATTCCAGCTGCTTGGCGCGCCAGATCTCCGAAAGCAGCTGGCCGTCTGGCCCGATCTGGTCGGCATGACGGCGTACGGCGGCATGCACGTCGAACAGCGTGCCGTAGGCGTCGAAAACGTAAGCCGCATGGTGCATGATGACAGTTTTGCGGCGAGGCAGGGCAAGGCGCAAGCACAGATTGCAGTTCACATAGCGCTGGCCTCAACAAATCTCAGCGATGCCCGTTGACGGCAGACGCCAAAGCATCTTCCATTGGCGACACAGGACAGCTCTGAAACGGAACCAAGCGATGACACTGGCGACTGCGGCGCAATCCGCGACATGGACCTTCGTGGACGGCGACTGGCACGAAGGCAACGTCGCCATTCTGGGGCCGCGCAGCCATGCCATGTGGCTCGGCACCAGCGTGTTCGACGGCGCCCGCTGGTTCGAGGGCGTCGCCCCCGACCTCGATCGCCACGCCGCGAGGGTGAACGCCTCGGCGATCGCGCTCGGCCTCAAACCATCCATGAGCACCGAAAAAATCGTCGGGCTAACCTGGGACGGGCTGAAGAAGTTCGATGGCAAGACGGCGGTCTATATCAGGCCGATGTACTGGGCCGAGCATGGTGGTTACATGGGCGTGCCGGCCGATCCGGCCTCGACCCGTTTCTGCCTTTGCCTCTACGAATCGCCGATGATCTCGCCAGCGGGCTTTTCGGTCAGCGTCTCGCCGTTCCGGCGCCCGACCATCGAAACCATGCCGACCAATGCCAAGGCCGGTTGCCTCTATCCCAACAACGGCCGTGCCATCCTCGAAGCCAAGATGCGCGGCTTCGACAACGCCTTGGTGCTCGACATGTTGGGCAATGTCGCCGAGACCGGAACCTCGAACATTTTCCTGGTCAAGGACGGCCATGTCCTGACGCCGGCGCCGAATGGCACGTTCCTGTCCGGCATCACCCGCTCGCGGACGATGACGCTGCTTGGCGAGTACGGGTTCAAGACCACCGAGAAGACGCTGTCGGTGGGCGATTTCCTCGAAGCAGACGAGATATTCTCGACGGGAAACCATTCGAAAGTCGTGCCGGTCACCCGCATCGAGGACCGCAATCTACAACCCGGGCCTGTAGCCAAGAAGGCGCGCGAACTCTATTGGGATTGGGCGCATTCGACTTCGGCCGGATGACTGGCTAAAGCTGACTGGCTAAAAAGCGAACCGGCGCTTCATTCCGGAGTTGCTCCACATCAATCCAGACCTATGTTAGTCCGGTATCGACACCGGATTTTTTCCACGAGGAGTACGACCGATGGCTTTTGAACTGCCCGCCTTGCCCTATGACTACGAGGCCTTGCAGCCTTACATGTCGAAGGAGACGCTGGAGTACCATCACGACAAGCACCACAAGGCCTATGTTGACAACGGCAACAAGCTGGCTGCCGAAGCCGGCCTGGGCGATTTGTCGGTCGAAGACGTTGTAAAACAGTCCTTCGGCAAGAATGCCGGGCTCTTCAACAATGCCGCCCAGCACTACAACCACATCCATTTCTGGAAGTGGATGAAGAAGGGCGGCGGCGGCAACAAATTGCCGGGCGCGCTGCAAAAGGCATTCGACAGCGACCTTGGCGGCTACGACAAATTCAAGGCGGACTTCATCGCCGCCGGAACCACTCAGTTCGGTTCGGGCTGGGCCTGGGTTTCGGTCAAGGACGGCAAGCTGGCGATCTCGAAGACCCCGAACGGCGAGAACCCGCTGGTCCATGGCGCGACGCCGATCCTGGGCGTCGATGTCTGGGAGCACTCCTATTACATCGACTATCGCAACGCCCGGCCGAAATATCTCGAAGCTTTCGTCGACAGTCTCATCAACTGGGACTACGTTCTCGAGACATACGAAAAGGCGTAAGCCGTTCGAGTTGCAGAAAAGCCCCGGAAACGGGGCTTTTCTTTTGGCTCGAGATCGGTCGCTCATTTCCACACAAGAACGACTGTCGCAAAAATTCACACAAGCGTGAGGCGAATTTCCGGAATTTTTAAGCCACCTTTGCCGTTATCGATCGGTACCGACCTTTACCCGAAAACGTCTTCACCAAGGAGCCAGTTGAATGAGAAAGCTTATCCTCGCCATCTCGATGCTCGCCTTCGCCGGTTCGGCGGCGTTTGCCGATCCGATCCAGGACCGGCAGGCCCTGATGAAGGAACGTGGAAAGATCGCCGGCCAATTGTCGAAAGTTGTCAAGGGCGAGGCCCCTTACGATGCCGCCGCCGTGCTGACGGCATTGCAGGCGCTGCAGGCCAACGCGGAGAAATTCCATGCCAACGTCGACACTTTTTTCCCGGCGGGCAGCGACACCGGCGACACCACGGCTGCTCCCAAGATCTGGGAAGATATGGCCGGCTTCAAGGAGGTTGAGGGCAAGTATCTCGCCAACGTCAAGGCTGCGGCGGCCGCCGCCCCTGCCGACGTCGATGCCTTGAAGGCGCAGTTCAATACCATTGGCGGTGATTGCGGCACCTGCCACCAGACCTACAGGATAAAGAAGGGCTGATAGCGGGCGATGCGCCTGCCGAAAAAACTCGTCGGCGCCGCTCTTCTTCTAGGCGCCGCCGGCGCAGTTGCCGGCTGGTTCCTGTCGGCGCCGGTCAGGCTAGACACTGAGACCCTGGCGCAGCTCGGCCCCGGCGATGCCGCCAGGGGCAAGCGTATTTTTTATGCCGGCGGCTGCACGTCCTGTCATGCGAAGCCAGGCTCGCAGGGCGATACCCGCCTTCAACTGGCCGGCGGTCTCCAACTCAAGACGCCGTTCGGGACTTTCGTGCCGCCAAACATTTCGCAGGATGCCAAGGACGGTATAGGCGCCTGGTCGGTGGAAGACCTCGCCAACGCCATGCTGAAGGGTGTGTCGCCGGGCGGCGAACATTTTTACCCCGCGTTTCCCTATTCATCCTACGCGCGCATGAAGCCGACCGATATTGCCGATCTCCATGCCTTCATGAAGACGCTCCCCGCTGTCACCGGCAAGGCGCCGCCCAATGCGCTAGGATTCCCGTTCAACATCCGTCGCGGCATCGGGCTGTGGAAACGTCTCTATTTGGGCGATCAGCCGGTGGTTTCCTTTCCGGACGGGACGCCGCAGCCGGTGCTGGCAGGTCGCTATCTGGTCGAAGGGGCTGGCCATTGCGGCGAATGTCATACGCCGCGGGATTTCATCGGTGGCAGCAAGAAAAGCCAGTGGCTAGCGGGTGCTGCGGCCGCCGAAGGCAGCGGCATCGTCCCGAACATCACTTCGGGCGAAGGCGGGCTCGGTGACTGGTCAGAGACCGATATCGCCTACTATCTCGAAACCGGCTTCACGCCGGATTTCGATTCCGTGGGTGGCGCTATGGTCGATGTGCAGAGAAACATGGCCGAGCTGACGCCCGAGGACCGCGCGGCGATCGCAGCCTATCTGAAGGCCATACCGCCGCATCCCAACGGCTATCCGGCACGCAAGCAGCCTTCGAGCTAATGTTCGATTACGGGTGGCGATCGCCCAGGAAATCGAAACCGGTTTCGAAGAAATGATTGTAGTCGCAGGTCAATTCCTCGCCGGCCGCGATATCGCGCAACGCATATGTCTCCTCGGGCGAGGCGACGTCGCAATTCGGGTCATCGGCATGGTTCATGTAGCGCGCGTCGTCGGCTTCGAAGACGATGTAGTTGGGGTCGCGCCGGTCGGGATAGGAATAGCGATCGAGATAGGCTTTGATCGGCCCGGTTTCGCGCTCATAGGTCTCGACAGGGATGCGCCGGTCGTAATTGGGATCGAGCTTCCAAAGCAGTGTGCCACGGGGAATGTGGTTCTTGGCAAAAACACCAATGCCTTGGATAGGCGATTTGTCGAGATAGACGTCGACGAGCAACATGGCAGACCCTTTGGAGTGACTGGGTGATTTTGGTTGGCGCGGCCGCGAAAAGCCGCGCATTGGGTAGCGCGCGGCCATCGCAATTGCGAGCAGAAAATCAGTAGCGCATGACCCGGAATCGGAATCGAATTTCCGCTGAGGATCATGCGCAAGATCAAGCTCCTACAGCGCCCTTTGCGCGTCCATAAGGGCGGTCGGCGCTGTGGTGGCCTTGCCCGCTACCTTCAGCGCAAAGGCATAGGTGAAGGCGATTTCCTCGAGCCTGGAAAACCGGCCGGATGCGCCGGCATGGCCGGAGTCCATGTTGATCTTGAACAGCACCGGATTGTCGCCGGTCTTGCGGTCGCGCAGCCGCGCTACCCATTTGGCCGGTTCCCAGTAGGTGACACGCGGGTCGGTGAGGCCGGCAAGCGCCAGGATCGGCGGATAGTCGAGCGCGGCGACATTGTCGTAGGGCGAGTAGGCTGCGATCGTCCGGTAGTCTTCCTCCGAGACGATCGGGTTGCCCCATTCGGGCCATTCCGGTGGCGTCAGCGGCAAGGTCGCGTCGAGCATCGTGGTCAGCACGTCGACGAACGGAACCTCGGCCACGATCCCGCCAAAACATTCCGGCGCCATGTTGGCGATCGCGCCCATCAGCATGCCGCCGGCCGAGCCGCCCTGGGCGACAATGCGGTCATGGGCCGTGTAGCGCTCGGCGACGAGGTGGTGTGCGACTGCGACGAAATCGGTGAACGTGTTCATCTTGTGCGCCCGCTTGCCGTCGTCGTACCAGCCGTAACCCTTTTCCTTGCCGCCGCGGACATGGGCAATTGCGTAGACGAAGCCGCGATCGACCAGTGAAAGGCAGTTGGTGTTGAACGCGGCCGGCACCGTGATGCCGTAGGATCCGTAGCCGTAGAGCAGGCAAGGCGCTGATCCGTCGAGCGGTGTTTCGCGGTGATGGATGAGCGAGACCGGCACCAGTTCGCCGTCGGCGGCGGGCGCCATCAGCCGCCGCGTCACATAATGGTCCGGGTCGTGACCGGACGGAACTTCCTGGGTCTTCAGCAGCACACGTTCGCGGGTGCGCATGTTGTAGTCGAAGACCTGCGCCGGCGTCGTCATCGACGAGTAGGAAAAGCGCATGATCTCGGTGTCGTATTCATAGGATCCCGACAGGCCGAGCGAGAAGGCTTCCTCGTCGAAAGAGATGAGGTGTTCCTCGCCGCTTTTGCGATCGTGCACGACGATGCGCGGAAGGCCTTCCTTGCGTTCAAGCCTGACCATATGGTCCTTGAAGCCGATCACCGAGAGGATCAGCCGGCCCGCTTCGTGCGGCACCAGTTCCTGCCAGTTAGCACGCACCGGGTCGTTCGCCGGCGCCGTCATGATCTTGAAATCCTTGGCGCCGTCGGCGTTGGTGAGAATGAAGAAGATGTCGCCGCCTTCTTCGAGGTCGTATTGCAGGCCGGTCTCGCGCGGCGAAACCAGCTTCGGTTCGGCGAACGGCTCGCTGGCGCTCATCAGTCGGTACTCCGACGTCTCGTGATCGTTGATGCCGATCATGATCCACTCGTTGGAGCGCGTGCCGCCGACATTCATGAAGAAGCCTGGATCGGTTTCCTCATAGATCAGCCGGTCGTTCTCATGACTGTCGCCAAGGGCATGGAACAGCACCTTGGAGGGGCGATGGTTGGAGTCGAGGCGGGTGTAGAAAAACCCGTCGTTGCCGGCGTCCCACACGCCGCCGCCACCTGTGTCCGGGATCCTATCCGGCAACTCTTCGCCGCTGGCGAGATCGCGCACGCGAAGCGTGAAGAATTCAGAGCCCTTGTCGTCGAACGCCCACAGGAGCTTGCCTTGATCGGCCGAATGGTCGACGCCGCCGAGGCGGAAATAGGCCTTGCCCTCGGCCTCGAGGTCGCCGTCGAGCAGGATCTGCTCGTCGCCGCCATCGCGCGGTGTTCGGAAATAACGCGGCTGCTCGCCGCCAAGCTTGAAAGATGACCCGTAGGCGTATGGCCCATCCTTCATCGGCACCGAAGAATCGTCTTCCTTGATGCGGCCCTTCATCTCCTTGAAAAGCTGCGTCCGCAACTGGGCGGTGTCGGCCATCAACGCTGCCTGATAGACGTTCTCGGCGTCGAGATGGGCGCGGATTTGGCCGTCGAGCAGGGACGGGTCCCTGAACATCTCTTGCCAATTGTCGGCTCTCAGCCAGGCATAGTCGTCCGTCCGGTTTACTCCATGATGTATATCGAAGACCGGTCGCTTCTCTGGTTGTGGCGGGCTGACAGTCGGAAATGCTGGGGTTCTGGTCATTGCGTCTCGCTGTGGAAGTTACTTGAATGGAGAATGAACACGCCGATCAGCGCAGGTTCAAGAGCCGGAATATATGTTTTGCGCCGAGCTCCAGAAGATGAGCCGGAGGAGAGAGAAAAAATGAAATTCCGTTTTCACGCTGCCGCGGCTTTCGCCGTCGCCTCGACTGTTTTGGCCTTTACCGGCCAATCTCATGCAACCGTGTTCGCAGCTTGGCAAGTGACCAACGTTCCGTTTGGCGACACACTCAACGTGCGCAAATATCCGGCCGGGTCATCGCAGAAGCAGGCCGCCTATCCCAACGGTGCCGTATTGCAGATGACCGGCAAATGCACCGGCGGCATAAACCTGCTCGACATCGCCAATCAGCCGGCCTCGCAGCAGGTGGAAAAGGTCCGCTATCGCTGGTGCGAAGTCTGGCACGATCCGGCCCAAAGCGGCAATTTCGTCACCGGCTGGGTCTATGGAAAGTACATCACGCCACAATGAAGGCCCGGTGCCGGTCCGCAGCGCCGATTTCCGGCTTGCTCGCAGACAGCAGGGATAAATCGCAACCTATGGTTTCGTAGACTCTGAAAACAACCAAATAGCTTACGCTACAACCAAGCATAGCCAAGCATTCAGATATTTTTACTGTCCATCACGGATGTAACGGCAGCTTGACGCTGCGTCAGCCGCCACTGGTCTGACCAGAAAATATCGCAAAGTTACAGAGTGCACGAAAGATTGAAGCTAATCGTGGAATATTTTATTAACATCGATGAATATAGCACAAGAAGCGAATTGACTTACTTGGTGCACTGGCTCATTAGAATGCTGCGACGCGAATCGCAGAGGCTCTTTCCTGCAAAAATTTCGCGCGGTGCCCGACCTGCCAAAAATAGGGCGCGGATAGAAACAACTCTCGTTGGGGCCATGAAGCCATGGATATTATCGAAACACCTTCCAGAAATAGTGATGCGCTGATCGAATTGACGGCCGATGTCGTAGCCGCCTATGTCAGCAACAATCCGGTGCCGGTCGGCGAGCTGCCGAGCCTTATCGCCGATGTCCATGCCGCCCTCGGGCGCGTGGGCGGGGCCAGTGAACAGCCTCCTGCCGACAAGCAGAAGCCGGCAGTAAACCCGAAGCGCTCCGTCCATGACGACTACATCGTCTGTCTTGAAGACGGCAAGAAGTTCAAGTCGCTGAAGCGCCATTTGATGACCCACTACGGTCTGACGCCCGACGAGTATCGTGAAAAATGGGGCCTGGACGCAAGCTATCCGATGGTTGCTCCCAACTATGCTGCCGCCCGCTCACAGCTTGCCAAGAAGATGGGTCTCGGCCGCAAGCGCAAGGGGCGCTGATACCGGCTGTCTTTCCCAACCTGGGTTAGACGATCAACGGCGCCTTCGGGCGCCGTTTTGCTTTTGGGGCATTGCTGGAGCAATCGATAGGCGTTGCGCCATATGCGAGGGCTCGCCATCATGCAGGCCAATCCCGCTGTGGCCTAATCAGGCGGTCTGCCTCAAGGCCGCCTCGGCGTCGCGCTTGATGCGCTTGACCATAGAACGAAGACCATTGGCGCGTTGCGGCGACAGGTGCTCGTCGAGGCCGAGTGCCTTCAGCGTGACTTCCGCGTCGGTTTTCTGGATCTCGCTGGCGGGTCGTCTCGAAAACAGCGCCAGCATGATAGCGACGAGGCCGCGCACGATATGGGCGTCCGAATCACCGGCGAAGGTGACGACTGGGTCGGGCCCCGGTCCATATTCAGTGGTCAGCCAGACCTGGCTGACGCAGCCAGGCACCTTGTTGGCGGGGTTGCGTTCCTCATCGGGAAACGGCGGCAGGGCCTCGCCCAGCTCGATCACATAGCGATAGCGGTCTTCCCACTCGTCAAGCAGGGAGAAGTCGTCGCGGATCGTTTGGATCGTCGTGGTCATCACCACGGATATAGTCATCCGGCGACGCCGCGTCACGGAAAAAGAGGAAAAACACCATAGGCGTCGAGAGGGCGGAGGGCCTGCGATGCAGCGACAGATGCGCTGACAAAATATCTCAGTTCTTCGCCGGCAGGTCGACTTTTGCGGGCAAGACGATGTCTTCGGGCACGCTGCCGGTCGTTGTCGCCGTGTCGGGTTCGGCGGTCTTGTCGTCCAACATGGCGGCCGCGATCTTGGCGGTCTCCTTGGCTCGGGCGGTGATCGTGTGCATTGCGGACTTGCCGGTCTCGCAGACGTCGGGCTTGCGCTCGCATATGCCGGCAATGTCGCCGACCGCTTCACGCGCCGCAAACAAGGCCTGGATCGGCCCGACGCTTTGGTGGCCTGTCTCGTCGGAGCCGACATTCAGCGGCAGCGCCAGAAGCACCAGCGAAAACCAGAAAGCCATTCTTATCAGAAAGCCCATCTGTATGCCTCTCATCCGTGATCGGATCATGCATTCGTGCGGCATGACCTCTTTGGATACGATAGTGGCATAGACGCGCAAAGGACGGCTTGCCTGGTCAGCGAAAATTTTCCTCAAATTTTAGGCAAATTCGAAACGAAGCATTTTGCAATGCGTTTGCCTCAAATCCAGATGATTTTCTTCACTTGGGGTTAACCATCCGTCTGGCTGTTTTCTATAGGTATTTCCCAGAAGTGCGGCGTGCCGGTGGCGACTGTCAGAGGCAGAAGGACGATCCGCCCGGATAACGCTCCATTTACTATGGCTGCAATTGCCCAGGTTTTGCCGCGCCGGTCTCCCAATATTTGCCTCAGGCCGGGCATTGGTCGGTCCCGCCTTATCCATTCCTTAAACGCTGGATGCGAGTTTCAGAGCAACAAAAGCAACCTGCGAAGCAGGGCTGTTCACGACCGGGTGCGAGTGCGTTGAGTTGAGTTCGATCGGGGCCAGATACGTTGAGTTGCCCGGCGCGATGGCAGCCGGTTGCGAACGTATGGTTCATCCGTCCATCCTCGGACAGAACGATCGCCGGTGCCAGCGCCGGTTTATCGGTGTCATGCTGGCCGCTCCGTTCTTCGCCGCAGGTGCAGCAGTCACGCTGGTCACCTCGGGCATGGGCGCGGCCCTGACCATGGCTGCGATCTTTGCGGCTTTCGGCCTTTGCTGGTTTGCCGCCTTGCTGGTGGCAGCATCGGGTAAGATGGCGTTCGCCAGCCAGGTCGCCCTGGCGATGGGCAGTCTTGCCCTTGCCGGCGTCATTGCCGCGGCGGGCGGTCTGGCCTCTCCAGTTGCCATGCTTGTCGTGGCGCTCCCGTTCGAAGCCTGGTGGATTGGCGCGTCTCGTCGCGCTGCATTGTGGGGTGCGGTATCCGCATTTGTCGCTATCGTGCTGCAGGCTTTTGCCGGTTCCGTCTTCCCGTTCGGCGCGGCAGAAATCGCTGCGTGGCATTGGTTGCTGCCGCTGGCCTGGGTGCTCACCCTCGTTCCCCGCGTCGCGAGACTTGGCAGCCCGGCCGGCGCGCAGCTTGATCCGGCGACCGACGAACGGCTCGAGAACGTCATCGACGCCGTTGTCCTGCGGGTCGGCAGGCATGGCGAGGTTCTGGATGCGTCGGCAAAAGCGCGCACGATCCTGAAACTGCAGCCGGAGCTGCTGTTCGGTACTGGCCTGTTCGATCGTATCCATCTGTCCGATCGCGTCGCATACCTCAGCGCGCTGGCCGACATGCGCGATGGCGCGTCGACGCGCCGGCTCGATTTTCGCGTCCGGCTGCCGCAAAACGGCCACGGCCCAACGGCGGACAATTACCGGCCGTTTTCCCTTGAGCTGACGCGGGCGAAGGAGCAGCAGGACGTCTTCACGCTCGTCTTGCGCGAAAACGACGAAGTCGCCGGATTGCGCGAAGAGCTTGCCGCTGCGAACGAGGCGGCCGCGTCTGCCGAAGTGGCGAAGGGACGGTTTCTGGCGGTCGTCAGCCACGAGCTTCGCACGCCGTTGAACGCCATCATCGGTTTCTCCGACATGCTGCTGCATGAGATGTTCGGCACGTTCAAGGATCCGCGCCAGAAGGAATATGTCGGCTTGGTCAAGGAGTCCGGCCAGCATTTGCTTGCCGTCGTCACCTCGATACTCGACGTGTCGAGGATCGAATCGGGCGCCTACGCGGCCGAGCCGGAACCGTTCCGTTTCGTGGAAGCGGTCGAAATGTGCCAGTCCATGATGCGGCAGCAGGCCGAGGCAAAAAACATCGATCTGCAGGCTCAGATCGCACCGGATGCCGGCGAGATAAACGCTGATCGCCGTGCCGTGCAGCAGATACTCATCAATCTCGTCTCCAACGCCATCAAGTTCACGCCCGATGGCGGCGATGTCATCGTCGGCGCCAAGCGGATCGGCTCGCGACTGCATTTCTGGGTCAGAGACACCGGCATCGGCATCGCCGAGGAAGACTTTGCCAATCTCGGCAAGCCGTTCATGCAGATCCAGAACGACTATACGCGCCGCTTCGAGGGAACCGGGCTCGGCCTGTCGCTGGTGAAGGGCCTGGTGGCGCTGCACGAGGGCACGATGTCGATCGAAAGCATGCCGGGCGAGGGCACCACAGTAACGATCAGCTTGCCGGTGAACGGACCGAAGGGACGTTCGACGGACAAGCCCGGCGTGCTGCCGATGCCCGTGGCCAAGGCGGAGACGAAAGGGGACAGGCATGGCTCGCTCCGCAAAACAGCCTAAGGCGGTCAAGCGCCGCGGCAATGCCTTCCAGGGTGGCGCGGTCGCCGTCGGCAGCCTGATCTCGCGCAATCCGATTCTGGTCGGCGGTTCGACCGCCTTCTTGGTGACGCTGTTTTACGTCTCGGCGAATGCCCTGTGGTATCAGCCTTTTCCTCATGCCGGCGCATTCTTCGCGACCAGGAGCATAGAGGGCTTTCCTCGCGCAGACGCCGACGAGCCCGAGACCACCATCAACATCGTGCGGCCGGGCTCGGCCCCCGCTCCGATCAAGAGCGATCCGGTCGTCGAGCAGGTCCAGGGCATCTTGAAGGATCTCGATTTCTATTCCGGCACCGTCGACGGCATTTCCGGCCCCAACACGCGCAACGCCATACAGGCCTATCAGCAGAAGGTCGGGCTCAACGCTTCCGGCGAGATCGACAGTGTGCTGCTCGATCAACTAGGCGCCACGCCAACCGCCTCGACGGTCGTGCCGCATCCGGCGCCGCGCCCGGACGACATGGCCGCGATTCCCGTTTCCGCTTCGGCGCCGGCGGATGCGTCGGCGCAGGCACCTGACGCCCGCATTATCAAGATTCAGGCCGGTTTGAAGGCATTTGGCAATGACGACATGCAGCTCGATGGCGTGGTTGGGGCACGCACCAAGGCAGCGATCAAGGAGTTCCAGTCACTGTTCGGGCTACCGGAGACTGGCGAGCCCGACGAGGTCGTCTACGTCAAGATGCGCGAGATCGGCCTGACCAACTGACAGTCGACGCCTGACGGTCGAGGCGTTCGCCAACCGGATGGGCAAAAACCGATTTCGGTTTTCGGACCTTTGCTCTAAGTACCGTCCGATGTCGTCCAGAACCTTGCCATGCGCGTAACCACCGATCTGTGGGTGTCGGCCCTTTTGCGCCGGGTTTTCAGCGCCGGGGGCTTCGCCGCCGTGGTTAAGCGCGGCGCGACCGAGGCCGGCGCGGTCTTCGTGCTGGCGCGTGGCCGCATGGGCGAGATCGCCCTGTTTGGGCCGGCGCCGCAGACGAGCTACGATTCAGCCAAACCCGACGACCGGTTTTTCAGCCTGCTCGGCGCTGGCGACGATGCCGCCGTCTTTGACGCGCGACTGGAAAGGGAGAAAAAATTCGATCCCGACATCTGGGTGGTCGAGATCGAGGCCGGCGCTGTTCCCGTCGAGGAGCTTATTTCCGTCAAGTCGCTCTAACGATATGCATGAAAGACAAAGGCTTGAAACGTTCGCTTGAATCTCTTCAGACGCGCCGCGCCTTCATGTATGTCGCCCAAAAGTGCGCAGCGGTTTTGGGATAACGACATGCATAAAAACAAAAAACTTAAGGCGCGTCGCTTGAATCTCTTCAGACGCGCCGCACCTTAAGGCTGATGGCAGCATTGTCGCTGTCTGCCTTGCGGATGTCGGCGTTTGCCGCAACGGGTCCGGTACTGCGAATGGCCTTCGACAGTATCTCGGCCTTCCAGCCGCGAACCCTGTCCAGCGCTGCATCGCGACGCAGCAGACGGTAGCGGTCGAGGAAGATGCGGATGGCCTGCGGATGCGGAAACTCTGTGGGGTAGACGGCAACGGTGATCAGGAACGCCTTGTCTTCGCTGAGGTCGAGCGCGCGCAGGGCGGCCAGCAGCGACGTGTAGTTCTGGGTTGCGGTGAGCGACCGCGCCGTTGAAAAATCGATTTCGAGCGCGTCGGCCAGTGCTGTCTGGAAGAATGCGGCGTTGCCGGTCAGCGCCGTCTCGCGCAGTTTGACATAGGTTTCAGCACCGGTGAACGGATTGATGGTTGCGCCGCCGCTCTCCGCGTCGGCATGCATCATCGACCGCAGCCGGCGCCGTGCATTTTCGGCGCCGGCGCCGGGCACCTGCTGCCGGTCGGGACCGGGCACAACGACTTCGGCGCTTTCAGGCGCCGTCTTGGCGATCGTCTCGGGCTGACGCACGCTCACCAGCGTCGGCTTTTCAAGCGCCTTGATCAGGTGGGCGATGGTCGGGTTCAGGTCCTTGCGGCGCGCAATGGCGCGCGCATGCGGCAGGCCGTGCCGCCCGATCAGCGCGATGAGATCGATGTTGCTGAGCGCGCGCGAGCGGATGAGCAGCGGGGCGGCGATGTCGACCGGCTCCTCGCAAAGCCGCCGGACCAGCGCCGTGGGCGCATATTCGCACTCGGAAAGGGCGGCAGCGACGTAGCGGCGCGATTCGACCGACACATTGGCGAAAAGTGGAAGCGTCAGATCTTCAAGCTGTGCAATCTCCCGGCGCGAAGGGCGGGTGAGCGAACAGAACGCCGACACCGCGGCGCGGAACAGCCTTTCAGCCTTTCCCGATTCAGCCCGTATAGCGATTTGCCTGAAATCCGAAGCTGACACGAAGGATACGCCTGACACTCGACACAATCTGGACCATGCTCGACCGGGACTGTGTCGGTTTCGCATTTCCCAAGAACAAAGATCAAGTTAGCGGCGATCCGTTAGCGTTCCGTTAACCTACTGCCGTCCTTAATCAGATTGGAGGCGTTGCGTTGTGCTCCGGGGCAACCGAGAGGAATGCACGAACCATGGGCATGGTACTGTCTTTCGTGCCGCGAACGGCGGCAACCAATCGAGCAGAACGAAACACCGGTACGCCGGCGGCGGTGATCATTTTCCCCGGCGTCCGTTATGAGCAACGGCCACTGACGGGCGAGAGCCGGACAGGCGCCGGTCGGGACAAGCCGGGCTCGATGCCAGGCTCGTCAGGGACGCTGCCTGTTCCGCACCACTGAGTTTCGGGATCCCTTTAGAAATCCTGCAGCTCGCAGGAACTCTGCTCGAGAAACCGTGACACGACCGGCTTCCAGCTGTCGTCGGGCACGAAGGAGCGGATGACGAACATGCCTTCGTCGATGGGCGCCTCGACGAAGATTGCCCCTTGCAATTCCTCGGGAAGATTCTTGCGGATCTCGATCATTTGCGCCGGCGTCAGCACGATACTGTCCAGCACTCTACCGGTCGCGCTGTGGTCGTTGAAGGAATAGATGTTGTGGCCGCTTCGGTCATAGACCGATACGGACCAGAACGGGACGTTTCCGGGTGCCTTGATCCGCACCATCCCTTCGGACAGATCGAACCGGCAAGCCGCCGCGTAAAACAGTGGATCGACGGATTTTACCACCGGCGTGCCGCCGGCCTCTGCGTCCAGCCTGGTCATCCTATAGAGGTCCGAGGCCATGGCCAGACGCGACCAGGCATCGCGTTCGGAAAATTCCGGGACGAGCAGCAGCACGATGATATGCACGACACCGGCGCCAAGCAGGCCGAGCAAGATCGCGTGCAGCAGCCTACGCATTGCAGCCGACCTTCAGGATCTGCGGTAGCGTGATATCCGAAAGACCCGTGCTGCTGGCGATCGGCGTGTCGTAGAATGTCAGCACGAAATACATCCGACCGGAGCCGTCGGAAGGCAGCCAGTTGCCGGGCGCGGGGCGGTGGCCGACGGAAATCACCACCGAATTGTCGGGCTGGCGCAGCACCTGGTAGGATTGAAGTGCCGCAAGCCTCGGCTTGTCGGTCTCGATCACGCCGAGCGACTGATCGGCGGCATAGAGGGTCCAGAACCGGGCCGTTGGAAATCCGCCTTCTATTTCATAGGCGCATTGACGTTTCAATTGCTCGCCGCCGGAATCGCGTTCGGCGACAAAAGACAGGCCCTCTGCCTGCCCGAGCGCCAGCACACCCTCGCGCGCCACACGGGCTTTCGAATAGGGGTCCGCCGCCTGCGTGCCGATATCGGGAAACGCCGTCCATGGGCCGATCCGGATCGCGCCGATGCCATCCTGCGTCTTGAGAGCGTGCCAGACGCCGCCGCCGCCGCCGCCGATGGCTATGGCAAGCGCAAGGAGCGTCAGGAATGCGTTTTTGAGCATGAGGAGCCGCGGGAAAGAGGAGTGCCGCTTGGGGATATCGCGGGGCAGGGGGCCATGGCAAGCGGACCTCTGTGGAATTGCCTGCGCGAGCATGACCCGTCGTGTGCGGGCGTCAAAGCGCCGACAGGGTCTCCGGCGTCGCAGGTGCCTTGAGGACGGGCGCCGACTGGAACAGCCTCGTGATGTCCTTGAGCGCCCGCGTGGTTTGGCTGGACAGCACCGGCGGGCGCTCGGCGGCGGCGTCCGCCGCTGCCTGCTCGGCGTTCTTCTTTTCCGCGTCCTCGGCCTTGGCGGCAATTTTTTCGTCGACGAAGGGATGATCGAGACCGGGGATCGGCTTGAGATCGATATTCTGGTGCGCATAGACCATAAGCCGCTGCCACACCATCGCCGGCAGCGAGCCGCCGGTCATGTTGTTGGTTGGGGTGAAGTCGTCATTGCCGAGCCACACGGCAGCCGTGTAGTTGCCGGTGAAGCCGACATACCAGGCATCACGGTAAGATTGCGTGGTGCCGGTCTTGCCGGCCGAAACGATGTTGGGAAGGGCAGCGCGCCGCGCCGTGCCCATCACCGGCACCGCCGCCAGCATGGTGTTCATATATTTCAGCGCCTGTTCCGACAGCACACGATGCGGCGGCGGCGCATCCTTGGCGAAATCGTAAACCATCTCGCCGGTATGGGTGACGAGCTGGGTGATGCCATGCCGGGAGCCGACAAAGCCGTTCTGGGCGAAGACGCTATAGCCTGTCGCTTGGTCCATCACGGTCATGCCCGAAGTGCCGAGCACCATCGTCTTGTGCGATTCGAGCGGCGATTCGACGCCCATGGCTTCCGCCATCGCCTTGATCGGCTTGATGCCGAGATAATCCTTGGCCAGCCGCACCGGCACGGTGTTGATCGATTTGGCCATCGCCGTGATCAGCGTGACCTTGCCGGCCGACCCGCCATTGTAATTGTGAGGCGACCAACTGCCCCAGGAGATCGGCCCGCCGGAAACGACGGAGTCCGGAGTGAAGCCGTGCTCCATCGCCGTTGCATAGATATAGGGTTTGAACGATGAGCCGCTCTGGCGCAGCGCCTTGGTGGCGCGGTTGAACTGGCTGGCGCCGTAGTCGCGGCCGCCGACGATCGCCCTGACTGCGCCATTGGTTTCGATGACGACCATGGCGCCTTCGGTGACGTTGTATTCCTTGCCGAACTGGCGGAGATGGAACTCCATCGATTCTTCCGCCGCCTTCTGGATGTTGGCGTCGAAAGTGGTATGAGCGACCAGCGAATGCTGGCCGGATTTCGCCGCGATCTTCTTGACCTCTTCGAATGCCCAGTCGAGGTAGTAATCCGGGCTTTTCTGCTCGCCGCGGTCGACGATTTCGGCCGGATGCAGCCGCGCCTGCAGCACCTGGCCCTCGCTCATGAAGCCGGCCTCGACGAGATTGGACAGCACCACATTGGCCCGCGCCCTGGCAGCAGGCAGGTTGATGTGCGGCGCGTATTTGGTCGGTGCCTTGAACAGGCCGGCCAGCATCGCCGCTTCGGCGAGGTTCAGATCCTTGACGCTTTTGCCGAAATAGAAATCAGCGGCCGCTTCGATGCCGAAGGTGCCGCCGCCCATATAGACGCGATCGAGATAGAGCTGCAGGATCTCCTTCTTCGACAGATTGGCCTCGAGCCACAGCGACAGGAAGGCTTCCTTGATCTTGCGTTCCAATGTCCGTTCATTGGTCAGGAACAGGTTCTTGGCCAGCTGCTGGGTGATGCTCGAGCCCCCTTGCACCACGGAATTCGCCCGCACATTTGCGAAGATCGCGCGCGAAAGGCCGAGCGCATCGATGCCGTAGTGATCGAAGAAACGCCGATCCTCGGTGGCCAGCACCGCCTTGATGACCTGGTCGGGCATCTCGTCGACCGGCACCGAATCGCGCTGGATGATGCCGCGCTGGCCGATCTCGTTACCGTAGCGATCGAGGAAGGTGACGGCGAAATCACCCTGGGCCCGCCAGTCGCCGGCGGTCTCCTGGAAGGCTGGCAGCGCAAGCGCCAGCATGACGACGATGCCGCCGGCGCCGAGCGTAAAACCCTCGCTCAACAGTTCGATGATGCCGCGGCGCCAGC
Source organism: Mesorhizobium mediterraneum (assembly GCF_002284565.1). Taxonomy (GTDB): domain Bacteria; phylum Pseudomonadota; class Alphaproteobacteria; order Rhizobiales; family Rhizobiaceae; genus Mesorhizobium; species Mesorhizobium mediterraneum. Next base: position 390,042 of record NZ_NPKI01000026.1, read on the forward strand.
CGGAGACGCGGAAGCGCCGGAAAAAAATGGTGGCCGCTTCCCAGAACCGGCGCGCCTTGAAGCCGATCTCGTAGAGCGAGGAATCGAACCACGCATCCGCAGCCAGCAGTCTTGCGGCAATCGGACCTCTTCTCTTGCGTGGTTTCAAAGGGCTGGCCATTCCAGGATCCGGCTGCGGCTACGCCTCCCAGTGAGAAACTGCACGGGGGCAATTTCAGGGCGACGCGCCTACCAAGACTATTCGTTCATTTTGGCGCCGCTCACAAGGGCGAGGTAGACTTGCGCGTTACAGTTTTTAGATAGGAGTTTGAGGGGCCACCTCCACCGCTTTGCAGGCGCGCATCCGCTTTCAATATTACCGCGCCGCGATAAAGCGCATGAAATGCGCCACGTCGGCGTCGCTTGGCTCCTGGCCGGTGAAACTGCGCAGGTAGGCGGCGAGATGACTGACCCTCGCCTCGACCGGCTCCTTGAGGTCAAGCACATAATAACCGATCTGCATGTAGTAGAGCACCCGGGCGCGGATGAAGGCATCCTCTTCATCATAGCCATGCCGGCGATACATGTCGCGGATCGCGCCCAGGCGGTCATTGTCGGCCTGGTCGATTGCCCGGCGCACGTCATCGGAGCGACGCGCCCATTCCCGGATGGCGAAGTCGAGCCTAGGATCGAACAGGCGCTCGTCCGCCCAGCATTCGAACACGTTCATGACGCCCATGATGATGCTTTCGGCCGGCCGCTGCGCGCGTTCGACGATCGCCTTGGTGTTGGTATCCCGCCAATGGGCAAGCAACTGGTCGAGCAGATCCTGACGGCTATCGAAATACCAGTAGAAGCTTGAGCGCGAAACGCCGAGCTTCTGGCCGAGCGGCAGCACGCGCACGCTTTCGATGCCGTCTGAAATCAATGTCTGGAGCGCAAGACTGATCCAGTCCCAGCGCGTCACCTTGATGTTGCCGGGCGCCGGCTCGTCCCGCGGAGCAATCATGATCATGGCCGCACAATAGGCATGGGGGAGAGCTGCATACAACCATACTAGACACATATGTACAGTGCAAGTATCCTGCCGCCTCTAACGAACGGCCGGCGCGTCATCGCGGCCTCTCCCTACAATCCCCAGGGCAAGGCAATACGGCAATGAGGAGTATCCGCCATGGTCGATGACGCCGCACGCAACCTCAGGCGCGAACGCAGGCGCGGACGAACCGGCGAGGCTGGCAGCGAGAGCAGCCGCCGGCCGGACTATCGTTCGCTGAAGAACCCGTTCCTGCCGCAGCCTGTCTTTTCGGCCGACCACGTCGCCGCGATCCACGACACGGCGCTGCGCGTGCTCGAGAAACTCGGTGTCAAGGTGCTGTTGCCGGAAGCGCGTCTCATTCTTGCCCGTGCCGGCGCTTTGGTCGACGAGGACAGTCAGATGGTGCGCCTCGGCCGCGACATCGTCGCGGCGGCGCTGGCCTCGGCGCCGAAATCGATCCGGGCGCACGCCGGCGACCGTGCCCGAGACCTGATGCTCGAGCTCGGCTCGATGACGTTCCTGGCGGGATCCGGCGCGCCGAACGTCACCGATCTAGAGCGCGGCCGGCGGCCGGGGACGCTTGCCGCTTTCGAGGATCTCATTCGGCTGGTGCAGCATTTCGACGTCCTGCATATGCTGGGGCCTTGCATCGAGCCGCAGGACATCGACAACCGTTTGCGCCATTATGCCGTCAACCGGGCTCAGCTGACGCTGTCCGACAAGTTCCCGTTCATTTTCGCGCGCGGCACGCCGCAGGTCGAGGACGGGTTCGAGATGCTGCGGCTGGCGCGCGGCCTGTCCGAGGACGAATTCCGTTCGGGGGCCTATTGCTACACCGTCATCAACACCAATTCGCCGCGTCAGCTCGACATTCCGATGGCGCAAGGCATCATCGACTTTGCCAAGGCGGGGCAGGTGTTGATCATCACGCCCTTCTGCCTGGCCGGCGCCATGGCGCCGATCACGGTGGCCGGCGCGCTGACGCTGCAGCATGCCGAAGCGCTGGTCGGGCTGACGCTGGCCCAGATCGTGCGGCCAGGCGCGCCGGTCGTCTATGGTTCCTTCTCGTCCAATGTCGACATGAAATCCGGAGCGCCGGCCTTCGGCACACCGGAGCACATCAAGGCGACGCTCGGCGCCGGTCAGCTTGCACGCTTCACCGGCCTTCCCTGGCGGTCCGGCGGCGGCAGCGCCGCCAACATTTCGGACGCGCAGGCAGCCCACGAAACCCAGTTCGCGCTGTGGGGCTCGGTGCTTGCTGGCGCCACGGTCTGCATCCATGCCGCGGGCTGGCTCGAAGGCGGGCTGAGCGTCTCCTTCGAGAAGCTGATCACCGATATCGAGGCGCTGCAGACGGTCGCCGAACTCTGCGCGGCGACGCCTGGCGACGAGGACGCGATCGGCTTCGAGGCCATCGCGGAAGTGCAGCCGGGCGGGCATTTCTTCTCGGCCGGACACACAATAGCGCGCTACCGCACCGCATTCTACGAGCCGCTGGTGGCCGACTGGTCGAATTTCGGCAACTGGACGCAGGCCGGGTCAAGAACCGCCACGGAGCGCGCCACCGGCATCTGGAAACGACTGTTGGCCGACTTCCGGCCACCGCCCTCGGCCGCTGTCACATCAGACGTCCTCGACGAATTCATAGCGCGGCGTACCGAAGAGGGCGGTGCGGCACCGGTTTCGTGAGGTGGCGGCACGCGGGCGTCACATAGGGCGTTTGTCGCCGGTCTTTTGCGGGTCGCGGCGTATCGTGCCGGTGTCAGCTTTCCTATGCTTATCGGCAAGTCTACGAATGCGATCGAAGCGACTTTCCTCAACCGCTTTGATTGTCGCGACGGCATTTGGCTTCGGGACGAACGCAATCATGGATCGATCTCCTTGCCGGCGGGCCGCGCGCCGGGGAGATGCCCCGGCGGTTTTCTTTCAGGCTCTCGTGTAGAGTTCGTTTCTCTCGGAGAGGTCGATGATATCAGGCGGCGAGAGCGACCGCACAGCTTTGCGCACCCAGCCTGTCGGGCGAGGTTTTCCCGGGCATGGTCGCCCAGCCGCCCGTCTCGATGAACTGCCGCTTCTTGTAACTGTCGGTTATGGCCTTGAACTCTACAAGTTTGGCGGCGGCATCGGGTGCCGTATTGAAGCGATCGACGCAGACCGCCGAGGCCAGCTCGCCGCGCGCCACGTCGCCGGCGGTTGTCGCCAGCGCGCGTGAGGTGCCACCGGTCACCCAGCCGCCCCAGTTGAAACCGATGATCAGCGTGGCGACGACGGTTGCCGCACATGCCCACAAAAGCGTGGATTTGGCCGGCTGGTAATCTTCCCATCGACGCGCGAGAGATGGCTTGCTGCTTTGTGTGGCCACGGAACAGTTCCTTCCTGGTTGGTGTTGGGATCGGTCGCCCGGCCTTTCCGGCCGGGCGCTGCAGGCTTGTCTAGGCGATGGTCAGTAGCCCCCCATGCCGCCGCCGGCCGCAGGCGCGGCATCCTTGGCTGGAATGTCGGTGATCATGGCTTCCGCAGTGATCAGCAATGCCGCGATCGAACCGGCATCCTGGAGCGCGGTCCGCACCACCTTTGCCGGGTCGACGATGCCGACCTTGATCATGTCGACATAGATCTCGTTCTGAGCATCGAAGCCCTGGTTGTGATCCTTGCTGTCCATGAGCCTGCCGACAACGATCGAACCTTCGACGCCGGAGTTCTCGGCGATCTGGCGGATCGGCGCTTCGAGCGCTCTCGACACGATCGAAATGCCCGCCGTCACATCGGCATTGGCTCCGGTCAGCCCGTTCAGCACGGCCTTGGCGCGCAGCAGAGCGACGCCGCCGCCGGGAACGATCCCTTCTTCCACCGCCGCGCGCGTGGCGTTCAGCGCGTCGTCGATACGGTCCTTCTTTTCCTTGACCTCGGACTCGGTCGCACCACCGACGCGAATGACCGCGACGCCGCCGGCGAGCTTGGCTAACCGCTCCTGCAGCTTCTCCTTATCGTAGTCGGAAGTGGTTTCCTCGATCTGCCCCTTGATCTGCTGGACACGCGCCTGAATCGTGGCCTTCTCGCCTGCACCGTCGATGATCGTCGTCGTGTCCTTCTCGATCAGCACGCGCTTTGCGCGGCCGAGCATGTCGATGGTGATGTTCTCGAGCTTGATGCCAAGGTCTTCCGAGATCATCTGGCCGGCAGTGAGCACGGCGATGTCTTCCAGCATCGCCTTGCGGCGATCACCGAAGCCCGGCGCCTTGACTGCCGCGACCTTGAGGCCACCGCGCAATTTGTTGACGACCAGCGTCGCCAGCGCTTCGCCTTCGACGTCCTCGGAGATGATCACCAGCGGTTTGCCGCTTTGCACCACGGCTTCGAGGATCGGCAGCATCGCCTGCAGATTGCCAAGCTTCTTTTCGTGAATGAGGACATAAGGGTCCTCCAGCTCGACGCGCATCTTCTCGGCATTGGTGACGAAATAGGGGCTGAGATAACCACGGTCGAACTGCATGCCCTCGACGACGTCGAGTTCGGTCTCTGCGGTCTTGGCTTCCTCGACAGTGATGACGCCGTCATTGCCGACCTTGTCCATCGCCTTGGCGATCATGGCGCCGACGGTGGCATCGCCATTGGCGGCAATGGTGCCGACCTGCGCGATTTCACCGGAAGATTTGACCTTCTTGGCGCGTGCCTGGATTTCCTTGACGACGGCGGTGACCGCAAGGTCGATGCCGCGTTTGAGGTCCATCGGGTTCATGCCCGCGGCAACGAATTTGGCGCCCTCGCGCAGGATGGAAGCGGCAAGCACCGTGGCGGTGGTGGTGCCGTCGCCGGCGAGATCGTTGGTCTTCGAGGCCACTTCGCGCACCATCTGGGCGCCCATGTTCTCGAACTTGTCGGCAAGCTCGATTTCCTTGGCCACCGTCACCCCGTCCTTGGTAATGCGCGGCGCGCCATAGGCCTTGTCGATGATGACGTTACGGCCCTTGGGGCCGAGCGTCACCTTGACGGCGTTGTTGAGGATTTCGACACCGCGCAGCATCCGGTCACGCGCATCGGTGGAGAATTTGATTTCCTTGGCAGACATGTTTTTTCGTCCCGTTCAATTGGTTGTGGCAAGGCGCTGGCAGCACCCGCCTGAATCAAAAACTTGGAGCATCCTCTGCGCGTCCAAGAGGACGCGCGGCGCTCCAATCAGGCGGCTTTCTTGGCAGCCACGATCTTGTCGGTGATGCCCATCTCGCTCTTGTCGATGATGCCCATGATGTCGGCCTCCTTCATGATCAGAAGGTCCTCACCGTCTATCTTGACTTCGGTTCCCGACCATTTGCCGAACAGGATGAGGTCGCCGGCCTTGACATCGAGTGCGATCAGCGCGCCGCTTTCGTCCCGCGCGCCTGGCCCGACGGCGATCACTTCGCCTTCCTGCGGCTTTTCCTTGGCATTGTCGGGGATGATGATGCCGCCCTTGGATTTGGTATCGCTTTCGGCGCGCCGAATAACGACGCGATCGTGGAGTGGCCGGAATTTCATGGGAACTTCTTTCTGGGGCCGGCTTAGGCGGCCACGCCCTTGTATAGGCGTTTTGGCACTCGATAGATAGGAGTGCCAAAAAATATTAGTCCTTTATCGGAAACTATTGACAGTATTATTTGGCAGTTTCATTTCCATGGATTCGATGAGCATAAAATAATCCTGGAATTGATTTTTTCTGCCCGAGTACCTATTTTAGATGAGAAACTCACTTTCATAATCTCAGTCAAGAAGGAGATTTTATCGATGGCGGAATTCAGTCAGAATATAATGGAAAAAGCTGAGGCGCGCTTCATGGAAAAGCAGAAGAAAACCGCGGAGCGAAACCAGGCAACGGCCGAATATGTTTCGGAAGCCAAGGCCAGGATCATCAAGACGGCAAGGCTGCGGGCGCTGCGGCTGGCCAAGGAAGAGGCCGACCGCGCCGCGGAGGCCCTCAATCCCGTCGCCCCCAAGAAAAAGCGGGCGGCAGTCAAGAAGGCGGGTGCCGCTTAACGGCGTCAAGTCATGAGCCTGACATTTCCAAACCAAAGCCGCAGCTACGACGAAGCGAGCCGACGGATCCGCTTCGTCGGCTATGACGGCATGTCCCAGATTTCTTTCTTTGTCGATGCAGATGCCATCTCGACGGCACCGTCGGGGACGGCGACAGCCGAAGCCACATATCTCGCCGCCTTCGATGCGGCTGTCGGTCCCATACATGACGTCGCAAGGAATGCTTATGCCCGTACCGGCAAGAGCATGTACGTGCTGACCGCAGCCGATTTTCGATAAATCCCGACCGTCCCGTGATCTGGCGCCAGAACGTCAACGCGGCTACGCTGCAAGCAGGAATCGCTGACGGTGAAGGCCTGTTCAGTCGTGACGGGCGAGGGAGAAGACGATGACCGCGCCGGCGGCCGCGCTGCAGAAGGCCTTGTTCGAAACGCTGAACGGTGATGGTTTCCTGTCAGCGGCATTGGGCGGCGCTAAACTGTTCGACCATGCCCCGGAAAATGTCCCGTTTCCCTATGTCACCTTTGGCCGGACCAGCGTCTACGACTGGACAACGGGCATGGAGAACGACGCCGAGCAGCTTTTCACGCTGCATTTCTGGTCGAAGTCCGAGGCCAGGAAAGAAATGCTCGATGTGATGGACATGGTCAGCGCCCGGCTCCAGGATGCGGCGCTCGCGCTCGACGAGCATCACCGACTCAATCTCAGGCTCGAATTCACCGAGGGCCGTTACGACGAGGACCTTTCGGCCTATCACGGGCTGCTGCGCTTTCGCGCCGTGACGGAAGAAAACGCCTGACGCGCTTTCAATATGGCTGCAACACAGTCTAGACTGGCGCTTCGATGAATTTTGCCGGGTTGGGGCGGCGAAATCATAAGGTCGGTTGTCTCGCGTTTCAGGGGTGGGATAGGCATGTGTTGCAGGCGTTCACTGTTCATTTCACGTTCAGCACCGATGCGTTAGAACGCTGACCATGAAAACGCTTCGTTCCCACTTCCGAACCGCGACATTGGCGCTATCAGCGGCCGCTCTGTTCGCATCGCAGGCGACGGCGCTGCCGGTCGTCGTGCCCGAGCAGAACCGGCCGGTCGTCCTGGCTGCCTCCGACTGCTACGCGATCGGTCAGCAGGTCGCCGAGCAGAATGGCGGCACGCTGGCCAAGGCATCACAGTCGACGCGCGGTGGCCAGCCGGTCTGCGTCATCGTCGTGCTGGTTCCAGGCAAGGACGGACAGCGCCCGCGCCGCACAGAGATCGTCGTTCCGCAGAATTGACCCGCCGTTTCCCAGCGTGTCGGAATCGGCCTATATCTGACCAATTCTTCAACAGGTGTTGATCCCAGCATGCGCGTACTGGTCGTCGAAGATGACAAGGATCTCAACCGGCAGATATCAGACGCGTTGGTCGATGCCGGCTATGTCGTCGACCGGGCCTTCGACGGTGAGGAAGGGCATTTCCTTGGCGATACCGAGCCCTATGACGCCGTGGTGCTCGACATCGGCTTGCCGCAGATGGACGGCATCAGTGTGGTTGAGCGCTGGCGACGCGGCGGCCGCAAGATGCCGGTCCTGATTCTGACGGCGCGCGATCGCTGGAGCGACAAGGTATCCGGCATCGACGCCGGCGCCGACGATTACGTCACCAAGCCGTTCCACATCGAAGAGGTGCTGGCCAGGGTTCGCGCGCTCATCCGGCGCGCGGCCGGCCATGCGTCGTCCGAGTTGACCTGCGGGCCGTTGCGGCTCGACACCAAGGCCTCCAAGGCCGATGTCGACGGCGTGCCGCTGAAGCTGACGTCGCACGAATTCCGCCTGCTTGCCTATTTGATGCACCATATGGGCGAGGTCGTGTCCCGCACCGAGCTGGTCGAGCATCTTTACGATCAGGATTTCGACCGCGATTCCAACACAATCGAGGTCTTTGTCGGGCGGCTTCGCAAGAAGATGGGCATCGACATGATAGAAACCGTTCGCGGCATGGGCTATCGAATGCGTGAGCCGGAGGCGTAAGGCGGAACCGCTCAAACAGACTGCAAGAACGCCGCTTTCGCTGCGGTTCTGGCCGCGTTCGCTGGCGTTCCGGGTGATCGCCTTTTCCACGGTCTGGGCGATACTCACCCTGGTCGTCATCTTCACGCTGATCACGACGCTCTATCGCCAGGCGAGCGAGCGCGGTTTCGACAGCTTGCTGTCGGCGCATCTGTTCAATCTGATCGGCTCGGTCGGCGTGTCCGAAGGCGGTTCGCTGACCGGCGCTCCCGACCTTGGCGATCTTCGGTTCTCGGAGCCGAATTCCGGCTGGTACTGGTCGGTGGAGCCTGCGTCGGAAGGCGTGCGCGGCGATCTGCACTCCTCCTCGATGACCAAGACGATCCCGTCGCCAGGCGTCGCCGAGGTTCCCTTCAATGCCAGCTTCCAGCGCAGCTATGCCACCGAAGGCATCAATGGCGAGGAGCTGGAAGTGTTCGAGAGCGAATTCGTTCTCGACGCGAAAAATCGCGCGGCGCGCTTCCGTGTCATGGGCAACCAGACCGAGCTCGAGCAGGAGATAGGCGCCTTCCAGCGTCGCCTTCTGACCTATCTTTCCCTGTTCGGCGTCGGCATGATCGCCATCAACGCCATCGCCATCCTGCTGGGCCTGCAGCCATTGCGCCGGGTCAGGAACGCTCTCGCCATGGTGCGGGAAGGAACCGCGCAAAGGCTAGACGGCCGCTTCCCGGCCGAGATCGAGCCGCTTGCCAACGAGACCAACGCGCTGATCGAAAACAACAAGCGTATTGTCGAGCGCTCGCGCACGCAGGTCGGCAACCTCGCCCATTCGCTGAAGACGCCGCTGGCGGTGCTGATCAACGAGGGGCGGGCGCTTGGCGGCGCCAAGGGCAAGCTCATAGCCGAGCAGGCCGCCTCGATGCAGAAGCAGGTTGACCACTATCTGCAGCGCGCCCGCGTCGCGGCGCAACGCGACAGCGTCGTCTACCGTACGCCGGTGGCGCCGCTGGTCCAGCGCATGGTGCGCGTGCTGCAAAAACTCAACCCGCAGACTGCTCTCTCGCTTTCGCTGCCGGCAGTCGATATCGTCTTTGCCGGGGAACGTGAGGATCTGGAAGAATTGCTTGGCAATTTGCTCGACAACGCCATGAAATGGGCAAAGAGCGCGGTCGCAGTGTCGGTGGCACCAATCTCCGACAAGACGAGTGGCGCCGGCAAGGAGGGTGCCGTCAATCTGTTCGAGATCAGTATCGAGGATGACGGCCCGGGCATTCCCGAAGACAAGGCGCGCGAGGCGCTGAGGCGCGGACGGCGGCTCGACGAGACCAAGCCGGGGACCGGGCTTGGACTTGCCATTGTCGCCGACCTCGTCAATGAGTATGGAGGCGTTCTGGCTCTGGAACGGTCCGGCATGGGCGGGTTGAAGGCAGTGGTTCGATTGCGGAGCCTTCAATGATGCTTGATCGACGGTGCGTGATATGGCGGCATGTCGATTGGTCCCGTAGCGTCGGCCGCGGCCAAATTTCGGACAAACATCAACATTAATGGCCACACCGACTTCCCCGATGGCGCGGCTCCCAGCTCTAACTCAAGAAAACCGGTTGTTGGCATGAAGATTCGCGTCGCGCTCGTTTCCGCACTGCTGGCCGTTTCCGGCTGCACGACGCTGGGCAACAGCCCGGCCCCCACGGTGGCGCCGCAGCCTGCCGTCACGCCGCCAACTGACGGCAAGATCGCGACGACGATCATTTCCGCCATGGGCGGCGGCCTCGTCAGCGGATCGATCGGTGCCGGCTTGAAGGAATCCGAGAAGCGCAAGGCGCTGGAGGCGGAATACAAGGCGCTCGAGTACACAGCGAGTGGCCAGAAGGTGACGTGGAAGAGCGATCGGTCGGCGCATTATGGCGAGGTTGTCGCCGCCCAGCCCTATCGTGTCGGCTCGCAGGACTGCCGGCAATACACCCATACGGTCTTTACCGGGGCCGCCGGCGCCACCGCGCGCGGAACCGCTTGCCGCAACGCCGATGGCAGCTGGACGCCGCTGACGTAACGACTGGGCGGATAGGTCCGGTTGACATCAATCAAGCACATGCGACGCACCTGCCGTCAAAGCGTCGCAGGATGCCTGTGTTGGCAGGGCAGGGCTCTGCCGTTATTGGAAGAAGCATGCTGTTCTGGGTCATAGCTGCCATTCTCACGCTGGGTGCAAGCCTGGCGGTTCTGCTGCCGCTGGCCGGCGGCCCGAAGGATGGTTCGGCGAGCAGCGATCATGACCTTGAAGTTTATCGCGACCAGCTGTCGGAGCTTGACCGAGACGTGGCGCGCGGCCTGATCCAGCCGGCGGAGGCCGAAGAGGCGCGTGCCGAAATCGCTCGCCGCATCCTTCGCCTGGACAATGCCGGGGCCGGGGCCGATCCGGCCGACAAGGCCGCGGCGCGGCAGCCGTCGATGGCGACCAGGCTGGTTGCGACGGCCGCGGTCCTGGTGGTTCCGCTGGTCAGTTGGGGCTTGTACAGCCAGCTGGGCTCGCCCGATCTGCCGTCGCAGCCGCTCAGCGAGCGGCTGACCAAGAATCCCGCCGACAGTTCGGTGGACGAGCTGGTGGCACGCGCCGAGGCTCACCTTGCCGCCAATCCGTCCGATGGCAGGGGTTGGGACGTTCTGGCGCCCATCTATCTGCGCATGCAGCGCTTCGCCGATGCGGTGACGGCCTATCGCAACGCCATTCGCCTCGACGGTGACAGCGCCGCCCGCCAGGCAGGCCTCGGCGAGGCGATCGCCAACGCAGCGGGCGGCATTGTTTCGTCCGACGCTCAGGCCGCTTTCGAGGCGGCGCTGAAGCTCGATCCGGCAAATCCGAAGGCGAGCTTTTATCTCGCGATGGGCATGGCGCAGGAAGGCCGCATTGAGGAGGCGACAGCTGGCTGGCAGAAAATGCTAGCGGCCTTGCCGCAGGACTCAGCCTGGCGCGGCGCCGTCGAGCAGGCACTGGCCGAATCCGCCAAGCGGAGCGTCGCTTCGGGAGAGCCTGCAAAAGGCCCGGGCGCCGGGGATGTCGATGCCGCCTCGTCGATGTCGCCGCAGGACAGGGAAGCGATGATCAACACCATGGTTGCGGGACTTGATGAAAAACTTCGTCAAAACCCGCGCGATGCGGAAGGATGGATGCAGCTTATTCGTTCCTATGTCGTGCTGGGCAAGGCCGATCAGGCACGCGACGCGCTCAATCGCGGTATCGCCGTTTTTGGCTCCGATAGTGAGGAAGCGAAGAAATTCACCGCCTTTGCCGTCTCGCTTGGTCTGACGGCGACGGAGTAAAACATGACGCGCAAACAGAAAAGACTGTCGGTGATCGCCGGAGGGTTGGCCTTTCTCGGTGCCGCCACCGGTCTGACCTTCTACGCGCTCGGCCAGAAGGCCTCCTACTTCTACATGCCCGCCGATCTGACCACCGCCAGCCTGCAGCCCGGGCAGCGTATCAGGCTCGGCGGCCTCGTCGAAAAAGGCACGATCGAGCGCGGCCAGGGGGCCACTGTCGCCTTTTCGGTGACCGACAATCAGAAGCAGGTGAAAGTCACCTACACCGGCATTCTTCCCGACCTTTTCCGCGAGGAGCAGGGCGTCATCACTGAAGGCACGTTTCGCCCGGACGGCGTCTTCGTCGCCGACAGCGTGTTGGCCAAGCACGACGAGAACTACATGCCCAAGGAGGTGGCCGACGGTCTCAAGGCCAAGGGCGTGTGGCAGGAGAGCAAGAGTGAGTAACAGCCTTGGTTGAAACCGGACATTTCGCGCTGGTCCTGGCGTTTGCGCTGGCCTTGGTGCAGACGCTGGTACCGCTGTTCGGCGCGCGCATGAACAACCAGAAGATGATGGCCGTCGGCGGTCCGGTCGCGGTGACCGGCTTCGCCTTGACCGCTCTGTCCTTCGCGGCGCTGGCGATAGCCTATGCAACGTCCGATTTTTCGGTGGCCAATGTCTGGGACAACTCGCATTCGCTGCAGCCGCTGATCTACAAGATCACCGGCACCTGGGGCAATCACGAAGGCTCGATGCTGCTCTGGGTGCTGATCCTGACCTTCTTCGGCGCGCTCGTCGCTGCTTTCGGCAGCAATCTTCCTGCGACGCTTCGAGCCAATGTGCTGGCCGTGCAAGGGGCCATCGGCGCCACCTTCTTCCTGTTCATCCTGGCGACGTCCAACCCGTTCGCCAGGCTCAATCCGGCGCCGATCGAGGGCCGCGATCTCAATCCGATCCTGCAGGATCTCGGTCTCGCCATCCATCCGCCGCTGCTCTATCTCGGCTATGTCGGCTTCTCGATCTGCTTTTCCTTCTCGGTCGCCGCCCTCATCGAAGGCCGCATCGACGCGTCCTGGGCGCGCTGGGTGCGGCCATGGACGCTGGTCGCCTGGATGTTCCTGACAGGCGGCATCGCCATGGGCTCCTACTGGGCCTATTACGAACTTGGCTGGGGTGGCTTCTGGTTCTGGGATCCGGTCGAGAACGCCTCCTTTATGCCATGGCTGGCGGGCACGGCGCTGCTCCACTCGGCGATCGTCATGGAGAAGCGCTCGGCCCTGAAGATCTGGACGCTGCTGCTGGCGATCCTGACCTTCTCGCTGTCGCTGCTCGGCACCTTCCTGGTGCGCTCCGGGGTGCTCACTTCGGTCCACGCCTTCGCCACCGATCCGACGCGCGGCGTGTTCATCCTCTGCATCCTGACACTGTTCATCGGCGGATCGCTGGCGCTGTTCGCCTTTCGCGCGTCGAGGCTGACGGCCGGCGGCCTGTTCCATCCAATCTCGCGCGAAGGGGCGCTGGTCCTCAACAATCTGTTCCTGACCACGGCCACCGCCACCGTGCTGATCGGCACGCTTTATCCGCTGGCGGTCGAGGCCGTTTCAGCCGACAAGATTTCGGTCGGCGCGCCGTTCTTCAACCTGACATTCGGCCCGCTGATGGTGCCGCTTCTGGTCGTGGTCCCGTTCGGGCCGCTGCTGGCCTGGAAGCGCGGCGACATCTTCGCCGTCGCCCAGCGCCTGATGGCGGCCTTCGCCGCAGCGCTTCTGGCCGTGCTGGTGACGGCCTTGTTCATCGACGGCGCGTCGGTGTTCGCAGCACTTGGCGTCGGCCTGGCCTTTTGGCTGATCTGCGGCGCGCTCACCGATATTGCCGTCAAGTCCGGCTTTGGCACTGTCGCAACCGGCACCATGTTCAGGCGCTTCGCCGGCCTGCCGCGTTCGGTCTTCGGCACCGCGCTCGCCCATCTCGGCCTCGGGCTGACGACGCTGGGCATCGTCGGCACGCTTTGCTTCGGCACCGAGAAGATATTGTCGATGCATGCGGGCGAGACCGTGCAACTGTCCGGCCACACGCTGCGTTTCGAAGGGCTCTATCCCGCTCAGGGGCCTAATTACAGCGAGGATCGTGGCCGCTTTGCGCTGCTCGACGCCGATGGAAGCACAACCGCCATAATCACCTCATCCAAGCGCTCCTATCCGGTCCGACAGATGACGACGACCGAGTCCGGTATCAAGACGATTGGGTTCAGCCAGCTCTACCTCTCGCTTGGCGACGAAGGGACCGACGGCTCCGTCGTGGTGCGGCTTTGGTGGAAGCCGCTGGTGACGCTGATCTGGGGGGGCAGCCTGGTCATGATGGCAGGTGCTGCGATGTCGCTCATGGACCGGCGCCTGCGCGTCGGGGCACCGTCGCGCCGCCGCAAGTCGACCGGCGCAGTGCCTTCCGCGAGCCTGCCATGACCGCAAGATTTTCACTGGCCTCGCTGATCCTGCTGCTGACGCTGTTGTTTGCCGGCGCTTCACTTGCGGTGAAGCCCGACGAGGTTCTGGCCGACCCGGCGCTCGAGACGCGGGCGCGGACGCTTTCGGAAGAGCTGCGCTGCATGGTTTGCCAGAACCAGTCGATCGATGAATCCGATGCAGACCTTGCCCGCGATCTGCGCGTGCTGGTGCGCCAGCGCCTCGTTGCCGGCGACACCGACCAGCAGGTGATAGACTATATTGTTTCCCGCTACGGCGAGTTCGTGCTGTTGAAACCGCGCTTCAGCCTGCGCAATGCTTTACTCTGGGGCACGCCGATCCTTCTGCTCCTTGCCGGCGGCGCCGTCATCGTGCTCGGCGCCCGCTCGCGCCGCTCAGCGCCAACCAATGCGTTGACCGCCGAGGAACAGGCGGAGCTGGACACTATTTTGCACCGGGACTGAAGGCGGCGGCCCCCGCAAACATTACGAAAGTTTCATGCACCGGAAATGGCGCCGTAATGTGCGCCCCTCTATTTCTCTTGCCCGAGGATGCCGACCGAAGCGCATCCCTTGAAGAGGATACGAGACCCATGAATATTGCCCCCAGTTCATATCCCCGCACCCGCAAACGCCTGATGGCTGCCGCAGCTTCAGTGGCCATTGCCGGCGCGATCGGCTTCGGCGCGGTTGCCACCGTGACAGCCCCGGTCCTGGCCGAGGCCGTGCGTGTCGAGGCGCCGCAGGTCCCGAGCTTCGCCGATGTGGTCGAGCGCGTTTCGCCGGCGGTCGTCAGTGTACGCGTCAAAGCCAAGATAGAATCGACCGCCGACGACGGCTCCGACCTGCCCGACGGCTTCGGCAATCTTCCCGACGATCCGCAATTGCGCCGCTTCTTCAGGGAGTTCCGTGGCTTTGGCGATCAGGGGGGCCAGGATGGAATGCGGCGCTTCGGACGCCGTGATCAGAACCGCCAGCCGCGGCCGGTCGCCCAGGGGTCCGGTTTTTTCATCTCCGATGATGGTTACCTCGTCACCAACAACCATGTCGTCGGAGATGGCTCGTCCTTCACGGTGGTGATGCATGACGGCAAGGAACTCGACGCCAAGCTGGTCGGCACAGACCCACGCACCGATCTCGCGGTGCTCAAGGTCGAAGGCGACGGCAAGTTCACCTATGTCGACTTCGCCGATGATTCCAAGGTTCGCGTCGGCGACTGGGTCGTGGCCGTCGGCAATCCGTTCGGCCTCGGCGGCACGGTCACCGCCGGCATCGTCTCGGCTCGTGGCCGCGATATCGGCGCCGGCCCCTATGACGATTTCATCCAGATCGACGCCTCGGTGAACCGCGGCAATTCGGGCGGCCCGACCTTCAACCTTAACGGCCAGGTCGTCGGCATCAACACCGCGATCTTCTCGCCGTCCGGCGGCAGCGTCGGTATCGCCTTCGACATTCCTGCCTCGACGGCAAAGGCTGTCGTGCAGGATCTGATGAAGGACGGCACCGTCCAGCGCGGCTGGCTTGGCGTCGAGATCCAGCCGGTCACCTCCGAAATCGCCGAATCGCTTGGGCTGAAGTCCGATAAGGGCGCGCTCGTTTCCAGCGCCCAGAACGATGGTCCGGGCAAGAAGGCCGGTATATCAGCCGGTGACGTCATCACTCAGGTGGACGGCAAGGACGTCGCTTCGCCGAAGGAACTCGCGCGTCTGATCGGCGCCTACCAGCCCGGCAAACCGGTCGAGGTCACGCTGTGGCGTGACGGCAAGAGTGAGACCGTCAAGGTCGATCTCGGCACGCTGCCTTCGAGCGACAAGCAGGCTTCGGCCGACCAGCAGCCTTCCGCTCCGCCAAAGGCCGACACGCTGGCCGATCTCGGCCTCACCGTCACCAGATCCGACGATGGCAAAGGGCTTGTGGTGACCGATGTCGACCCCGACAGCGATGCCGCCGATCGCGGCATCCAGCCGGGCGACGTCATCACCTCGGTCAATTCGACGGAGGTCAATGGCACCGACGATGTCGCCAAGGCGATGGCCGACGCGGTGAAGTCGGGCCGCAAGGCGGTGCTGATGCAGATCACCCGCGACGATAGCAACCGCTTCGTCGCGCTGCCTGTCGCCAAGGGCTGACGTTCCAGACTTTTCCGGTGCGGCGGTTTTCAACACCCCCCGAGCCGCCGCACCGGAAAGCACGGGGCCTGAATACGTTAGTCAGTCAGTCATCGTGTTCCCCAGCGGCAGCGGACTCCCATCGCCCGCTGCCGCTCGAACAGAGCATGACGGCATGCTCAAACACGAAGCATGTCGCCCAAAAGTGTGAAGCGGTTTTGGGATGACGACATGCTCAAACAACGAAGCATGTCGCCCAAAAGCCCGCCTCGGTCTTGATCCGAGGGTGCCGGTGGCTTTGGGACAACGACATTCCAAAACAAAGACTTACGGCGTATCCTTGAATCACTTTGTTCGCGATACGCTCTGGTGAGGCCACGATGCATATGCCGGCCACTCAATCTTCCAGCGAAATCGCGTATAACGGTCCCATGAAGATTCTCGTCATAGAAGACGATCGCGAAGCGGCCGATTACCTCCAGAAAGCCTTCACTGAGGCCGGACACACCGCCCATGTCGCCGGCGATGGCGAAACCGGCTTCGCGCTCGCTGATTCCGGCGACTATGACGTGATGGTCGTCGACCGCATGTTGCCGCGCCGCGACGGCCTGTCGGTCATCGCCGGTCTGAGATCAAGAGGCAACACGACGCCGGTGCTGATCCTGTCGGCACTCGGCGAAGTCGACGACCGGGTCACCGGCTTGCGCGCCGGCGGCGACGACTATCTGACCAAGCCCTATGCCTTTTCCGAGCTTCTGGCCCGGGTCGAGGTGCTGAACCGCCGCGCCAGCGCCAGGGAAGCCGAAACCGTCTACCGGGTTGGCGATCTTGAGCTCGACAGGCTCTCGCATTCGGTGCGGCGCGCGGCGCGCGAGATCACGCTGCAGCCGCGCGAGTTCCGGCTTCTGGAGTATCTGATGCGCCATGCCGGCCAGGTGGTGACGCGCACCATGCTGCTGGAGAATGTCTGGGACTACCATTTCGATCCGCAGACCAACGTCATCGACGTTCACGTCTCGCGGCTGCGCGGCAAGATCGAGAAGGGCTTCGACAAGCCGATCCTGCACACGGTTCGTGGCGCCGGCTATATGCTCAAGAGCGGGTAGCATGGCTCTTTCCATGCCGGCCATCATGAGGACGACGGCAGCGCGGCTTTCGGCGCTCTATCTCCTGCTGTTCGCCATCTGCGCGGTGCTGCTCGTCTTCTACATGACCTCGCTGTCGGCGCGCATGCTGACCGGCCAGACCCAGGACACGATCAACGACGAGGTGCTCGGCCTCGCCCGGGCCTATCAGCGCGGCGGCTTGCCGCTGCTGGTCCGCGTGGTCGAGCAGCGCTCCCGCCAGCCCGGCGCCAATCTCTATTTGATCGCCGACACCAACGGCCAGATCCTGACCGGAAACGTGCAGAGCCTGGAGCCCGGCGTTCTCGAGGCCGAAGGCTGGACGACAGAGCCGTTTTCCTACCGGCGCTTCGGCGAGGCCGAGCTCGAGCGGCAACGCAATCCGGTCGCCGACCCGAACGACACCCAGTCCGGCCAGAACGAAGTGCAAGTGGAGGGCGAGAAGGGGCATAACGCCATTGCGCTGGTGTTGCGCCTGCCGAACCAGATGATCATGCTGGTTGGTCGCGACCTCGGCGAGCCGGAGCGGTTCCGCGCCGTCATCCGCCGCGCGCTGATGCTGGCGCTGGGCATGATGGGGCTTGGCGGGCTTCTGATCTGGTTCTTTGTCGGACGCGCGGCGCTGAAGCGTATCGACTCGGTGTCGGAGGCGAGCCGCCGCATCATGGGCGGCGATCTTTCCGGCCGGCTGCCGGTCACCGGCGCAGGCGACGAGTTCGACCGCCTCTCCGAAAACCTCAATTCCATGCTGGCCAGGATCGCCACGCTCAACGAAGGGCTGAAGCAGGTCTCCGACAACATCGCCCACGATCTGAAGACACCGCTGACTAGGCTGCGCAACCGCGCCGAGGCGACGCTTTCCGGTAAGTACAAGGCCGCCGACTACCGGCAGGCGCTGGAAGGGACCATCGCCGAGTCCGACCAGCTGATAAAAACCTTCAACGCCATCCTGATGATCTCCAGGCTGGAGGCGGGCTATTCCTCCGAAAGCACCAGCCGGGTCGATCTGGCTGCGTCCGTGCGCGATGTCGTCGAGCTCTACGAGCCGGTGGCGGAGGAGGCGGGGGTGACACTCGAGACTTCGGTGCAGGATGCCTTCGCCGTCGAAGGCAATCGCGAGCTGATCGGCCAGGCGCTGTCGAACATCGTCGACAACGCGATCAAATATTCTACCGACTCGACAGCCAAGCCGTCCGTCCGCGTGGCGCTCGATCGCGTCGGCAGGGAAATCAGGCTTTCCGTCACAGACAACGGCCACGGCATCCCCGACGATGCCGATCGCGCCAGGGCGACCGAGCGTTTCGTGCGGTTGGAGAAAAGTCGCTCGCAGCCGGGTTCCGGCCTGGGCCTCAGCCTCGCCAAGGCAATCATGACATTCCACAACGGACGGCTTGATCTTCTGCCGGCCGATCCCGGATTGTCCGTCGTTATGAGTTTTCCCGAAAGGGAGGATCGCTGATGGCGGTGAGGGCGGCTGCGGAACAGCCCAACTGGCTCTTGAAGCCGGCGGCAAAGCTCGTTCCTCTGGATCAGAGCCGCGCCCGGCACGAATTGTCGGGGATCGCTTCCGCCGCGCAGGAAGAGGGGCTTACCCGGCTGGGAAAATTCCTGCCCGGCAAGGGCGCCGTCCAGGACTTCCTCGCCGCAGTGTTCGACCTGTCGCCGTTTCTGCGCGACACAGTGCGCCGCCGCCCGCAGATACTCGATGCGCTTTTCGATCAAACCGTCGAGGCCCGGCTGATTACGATCGGCACGGCGATCGACAAGGCCGCGCGGGCGGAAGCCATCTCCGAAAGCAGCCTGATGATGGAGCTGCGGCAATGGAAAGCGGAAGCGCATGTCCTGATCGCGCTGGCCGATCTTGCAGGCGAGGCCGAAACCGCCGTCACGGTACGGCGGCTCAGCAGTCTTGCCGACGCCTGCACCCGCGCTGCTGTCGACTTCCTGCTTCGCGACGCGCACGGACAAGGCAAGCTCAACCTGCCGGACCCCGAGGATCCGGCGCGCCGGTCGGGTTGGATCCTGCTAGGCATGGGCAAGCTTGGCGCGCATGAGCTGAACTTCTCCTCCGACATCGACCTCGTCGTTTTCTTCGACCCGCAGGCGCCTGCCGTCGTCGATCCGCTCGACGCGACGGAGCTGTTTTCGCGCCTGACGCGCCGGCTGGTCCGCATTCTCCAGGACCGCACCGAACACGGCTATGTCTTCCGCACCGACCTCAGGCTTCGTCCCGATCCCGGTTCGACGCCGTTGGCGATCCCGGTCGAGGCGGCACTGCGCTACTACGAGGCGCGCGGCCAGAACTGGGAGCGCGCCGCCATGATCAAGGCGCGACCGGTGGCCGGCGATCTCGCAGCCGGTGCTGCGTTCCTGAAGGACCTCCAGCCCTACATCTGGCGCAAATACATGGACTATGCGGCGATTGCCGACGTTCATTCGATCAAGCGCCAGATCCACGCCCACAAGGGCCACGGCGAGATCGCCGTGAAGGGCCACAACATCAAGCTCGGCCGCGGCGGCATTCGCGAGATCGAATTCTTCGTCCAGACCCAGCAGCTCATCGCCGGCGGCCGCTTCGCCGAGCTGCGCGGCCGCGAGACCGTGCCGATGCTTGGCCAGCTTGCGGCACGCGGCTGGATCACTGCCGATGCGCGCGACGCGCTCGCCCGGCAATACTGGTTCCTGCGCCGCGTCGAGCATGCCATCCAGATGGTCGCCGACGAGCAGACGCATATACTGCCGGAAGATGACGAAGGGCTTGAACGCATTGCGCGTATGCTCGGCTTTGCCGATGCGGCGGCCTTTGCCGGGGCGTTCCGCGCTGCGCTCCATCAGGTCGAACGCCACTACGCAGCGCTTTTCGAAACCGCGCCCGAGCTTTCGGCGGGCATCGGCAATCTGGTCTTTACCGGCGATGTCGACGATCCCGACACGTTGCAGACCCTGCAGAGATTGGGATTCCAGCGGGCGAGCGACATCTGCCGCGTTATCCGCGGCTGGCATTTCGGCCGCTATCGCGTCACCCGATCGGCCGAGGCGCGCGAGCGGTTGACCGAACTGACGCCGGCGCTGCTGCAATCCTTCGGCCAGACGCGCCGGGCGGACGAGGCGTTGATACGCTTCGATGAGTTTCTTGCCGGCCTGCCCGCCGGTATCCAGCTTTTCTCGCTGCTCCAGTCCAATCCCGCTTTGCTGAAGCTGATGGCGACGATCATGGGCGCAGCCCCCCGGCTGGCCGCTATCATCACGCGCCGGCCGCACGTGTTCGATGGCCTGCTCGATCCGGCCCTTTTGACCGAACTGCCGGACCGCGCCTATCTGTCAGGCCGTCTCGCCGCCTTCCTCGAAGGCGACAGGGCCTACGAGGACGTGCTCGACCGCTTGCGCATCTTTGCTTCCGAGCAAAAATTCCTGATCGGCGTCAGGCTGCTTGCCGGCTCGATCGATCCGGTCCGCGCCGGCCGTGCCTTTTCCGATCTGGCCGATCTTACCATCGACGCGGCGCTGCAAGCTGTCATCGCCGAGTTCGAGCTGCGGCACGGCCGCGTCGCCGGCGGCACTGTTGCGCTGCTCGGCATGGGCAAGCTCGGCAGTCGCGAACTGACGGCCGGCTCCGACGTCGATCTCATCCTGCTCTATGATCACGACACCGATGCCGAAGAATCCGATGGCGACAAGCCGCTCGCCCCATCCCACTATTACTCCAGGATGACGCAGCGGCTGATATCGGCCGTCTCGGCGCCGACGGCCGAGGGCGTTCTCTACGAACTCGATCTTCGCCTGCGGCCGTCCGGCAACAAGGGGCCCGTGGCGACCCATGTCGATGCCTTCAAGAAGTACCAGCGCCAGGACGCCTGGACATGGGAACATATGGCGCTGTCCAGGGCTCGCGCGATCGGTGGCGATCATGCGCTGTGCACCGAGGTCGAAGCCGAGGTGGCGGCAATGCTTGCCCTGCCGCGCGACGGCGCCAAGGTGATGGCCGAGGCGTCCGAGATGCGCGCGATGATCGAGAAGGAGAAGCCGCCGCGCGATCTCTGGGACATAAAGCTGATCCCGGGTGGTCTCATCGACCTCGAATTCATCGCGCAGGTGGCGGTGATCACGGGCAAGGTCGAAGCCGGCCGCCGGGTCATCGGGACAGCGGAAGTCCTGTCGAGGCTGGCGCCGGATTTCGCTGAGGCCCAGATCAGGCAGGAGCTTTGCGATGCCTATGCGCTCTATCTGGCGCTGACCCAGATGATACGGCTCTGCCTCACTGGCGTGTTCGAACGCGACGACGTTCCGCCGGGGCTTTCGGATCTGCTCCTGGCGGTCACCGACCTGCCGGATTTCGGTGTGCTGGAAGCGCATCTCAAGGAGACGTCGCAAAAGGTCAGGAAGGATTTCGACCTTCTGCTTCGTGCGAAGCGACCATGAGGGCGTAACGCCAAACGGCTGTTTCAGCGAGAGCATCGGGGGTGCTGTCCCCTCCGGCGTTCCCGAAAGTGCCAACCGCTTCACGACAACTGAGGGTCAGGCGGCGGCCCTGATCGGCTGCGTCGACTTCTTGATCGGAATGCGCACCGACACGATCGTGCCGGTGCCTTCGGTGGAGCGGATTTTCAAGGCGCCGCCCTGAAGCTCGGCCAACGAGCGTGAGATGGCGAGGCCAAGGCCGGACCCGGCATGGCTCTTGGAAAACTGGTTCTGCACCTGTTCGAACGGCCGCCCGAGCTTGCTCAGCGCCTCCTTCGGGATGCCGCAGCCATTGTCTTCGATCGTCAGGACCAGAGCGCTGGATGTGTTGCGGGCCCTTACCGCAATGCGGCCGCCCTGGCCGGTGAATTTCACCGCATTCGACAGGAGGTTGATGACGATCTGCTTGATTGCTCGGCGGTCGGCGAAAAGCGTCAGTGAATCTGGGATGCGTGTTTCGACAGTGATCGACTTTTCCGCTGCCTGCAGCGAGATGACGCGCACCGTTTCCCTCATCAGCGGGCAGAGGTCGATTTCCTCCTGATCCATCGAGAACTGGCCGGCCTCGATCTTCGACATGTCGAGGATGTCGTTGATGACGCCCAGAAGATACTTGCCGCTGCCGTTGATGTCGGTGGCATATTCCTCGTAGCGCGGCGAGCCCAAGGGCCCGAACAGCGCCTGTTCCATCAGCTCCGAGAAGCCGATGATCGCGTTGAGCGGCGTGCGCAGTTCGTGCGACATGTTCGCCAGGAACTCGGATTTGGCCCGGTTCGCGGCCTCGGCGCGCTCGGTTTCCTTCATGTATTCGCGATTGAGCTCGACCAGTTCGCGCGACCGCTCTTCCTCGGCCCGGCGGGCAAGGCTGAGGTCGTGGATCGTCGCCATCAGCCGGCGCTCGCTGTCGACCAGCTTCTCCTGGTGCAGCTTGATCTGGGTGATGTCGGAGCCGACCGAGACGGTGCCGCCGTCCCTGGTTCTGAGCTCATTGACCTGCAGCCAGCGCCCGTCGGCAAGCTGCCGCTCGAAGGTCACGCCGCCTTGCTGCCCGTTGGTGTTGGCAAGCCGTCGCTCCGAAGCGAAGGCAAGCATGCGTTCTTCCAGAACGGTGCGCGAGGCGCCCGGCATCACGTCGCGATCTGACAGGCCGTTGTCCTGCTGGTACTTGGAATTGCACATGATCAGACGCTGGGCGGAGTCCCAGAGCACGAAGGATTCGTTGATGTTTTCGATGGCCGTTCGCAGGCGAAGATCCGCAGCCTCGGAGCGCAGCGCCAGGTGCCGCTGCTCGGTTACGTCGACGGCGATGCCGATCAGCTGGATCTCCGGCGCTTCCGGGTCGATCACTTGCGCCCTTGCGCGCATCCACACCCATTGTCCGTCGGCATGGCGCATCCGGAACACCTGGTCGATGTGATCGATCTCGCGTGCGACGATCCTGTTGGCAAGCTCGAACAGGTCGCCGTCCTCGGGATGGATGATCTCGTCGACCTCACCGAACGACAGCATCGTGTCGCAGGGCTCATAGCCGAGCATGTCGTACATCGAGCGCGACCAGTACATCTTGCCACGCACCATGTCCCAGTCCCACAGGCCGCAGCGGCCGCGCACCAGCGCCATGTCGATGCGCTGGTGCGCTTCGAGATAGATGCGGTCGGCGGCCTGGGCGCGCGCCGCCTGGCCGAAATAAGCGTAGAGGATGATGATCAGCACGCCGGCTGTAAGCACGAAGAGGGTGACGTTGAGCGAAACGGTCTTGCGCCACGTGTCGAAGACCGCTTCCTGCGGAACGAGCGCTGCGGCAGCGCCTTTCCCGCCACTTGCCAGGCTCACTGCCGCATACCAGTCCTGACCGCCGATGCTGACCTCCATGACGCCGGCGCGGTCGCCGAACATGAACAGCGGTTGACCGCCTTGGACGATGCCGTCGAGCGGTCGCCCCTCCCAGCGCGTCGATAGCGGTGTCACGGCAATGATCTTGAGCGCGCCGTCAGTGACCGCAAGCACGTGGCTTCGGCCCATGGCGCCCTGACGGCTAATGCCCTCCAACAGGTCCTGCGTCGCGCCCGGCGCCATCTTCGCATCGACGCTAATCGAACTGGCCAGTTGGCCCGCCGCGAGCGAGAGGATCGCCTTGGCGTCGCGTTCCACGTCGTCGCGCTCGTTCATCAGCGACAGGAACCGCAGCGCCGCGATGACGAGCAGGAAAATGATGATCAGGGCCGGTATCGATCGGCGCAACAATGGCTCGGCTGCCAGGAGCCGTCGGTAGGCGGGTTCGGCGATGAGCCGCGCATTGCCGGCGAGACCATCGCTTCTCGCCTCACGCCGCTCAAAAGCCGTCCCTCCGGGCGCGCCCCACGCGTCCGCCTTCGCCATAAATGGCTCTCCCCGATTTTGAATCTGCT
Source organism: Mesorhizobium mediterraneum (assembly GCF_002284565.1). Classification (GTDB taxonomy): domain Bacteria; phylum Pseudomonadota; class Alphaproteobacteria; order Rhizobiales; family Rhizobiaceae; genus Mesorhizobium; species Mesorhizobium mediterraneum. Next base: position 413,917 of record NZ_NPKI01000026.1, read on the forward strand.
TGACGATCCGGCGACGCCGCACTTCCGAATCTTCAGCTAAAGAATCAAAGGTGATTCGCCTTGTCCAGAGGCGCGGCGAAAAAAGATTAAAAATCGACTAAAATAATGGCTAAAGCCGCCGATCTCCCTCCCCCTTGAGGGGCGGGTGGCCCGTAGGGCCGGGAGGGGTCGTCGGCGAAGCGCTCCATCTTTGAATCAACGGTCGAGGCAGGTGGGATCGGTCGAGGCCGCGCACTGCCGCAGCGACCCCACCCGTCCATCCGCCTTCGGCGGCTGTCCAACCTCCCCTCAAGGGACCCTCAAGGGGGAGGGATCACGCAAGAGTGCGCTCGACGATGTCCCGCAAATCAGCCGACAGGTTCTCGACATTGGCAATCGATAGCAGCGCTTCCCTTGCCTTGGCCTGCCGGGCAGGTTCGAGCGAGCGCCATGATCTGAGTGCCGTCGCCAGCCTGGCGGCCAACTGCGGGTTGCGCTTTTCGACCTGCAAGACCGTTTCGACGAAAAACCGGTAGCCTTCGCCGTCGGCGCGATGGAAGCCGGTCTGGTTGGCGCTGGAAAACGTGCCGACAAGCGAGCGCACCCGGTTCGGGTTGGCCATAGAGAAGGCCGGGTGGCCGGTCAGGGCGCGCACCGCATGAATGGTTTGCGGGCCTGGCACGCTGGCCTGGATCTGGAACCACTTGTCCATCACCAGAGGATCGGTCGCATATTTCGCTCCAAAGTCAGCCAGTGCCTTGACCGTCTCGGGCGAACCCCTGTGGCGGAGCGCAAGCACGGTCAATGCAGCGGCGCGGTCCGTCATATTGGTCGCGGACTGGAAATGCCGGGCCGCAAGCGCCGCGCTTCCCGGCAGCAGCGAGAGATAGTCGAGCAGGATGTTGCGCAGCGCCCGCCGCCCGGCGCTCGCCGCATCCGGACTGAAAGCGTCCTTGTCGGCCAGTCGATCGTAGAGGCGGGAGAATATCTCGCTGTTGGTCTCGGCGATCGCGGCCGTCAGCGCCTCGCGGGCCGAGAGGATGGCATCGGGGTCGATGTTCTTGCCGATGTCACGGGCGATATCGGCTTCGCTCGGAAGCGCCAGAGCCAGCGCTCGATAGGCCGGCTCAAGTGTCTCGTCGCCGGCTATCTTGCCGGCAAGATCGGTCAACCGTGATGCGAAATTGGGCTGCTTGCCGCCAAGGACCTGGCGGAAGGCGGATATCAGGGAGTCGGTCAAAAGCGTGTTGAACGCCTGCCAGCGCGAGAAGGTATCGTCGTCATGGCCGGCAAGGAAGAACTGATCGTCGGCCTTCTGCTCGACGGAAAGCGTCACCGGCGCCGAGAAGCCGCGGTTGAGCGACATGGCCGGGCGCTCGGCAACGCCCGAGAAGCGCACCATGTGCCGGCGCTTGCGGATGTGGATAACGCCGTCCTCGACGGAAGCTCCCTCGACGCCGTTATAGGCTATCGCTTTGCAATCGGCGCCGACCAGGCTGAAGGCCAGCGGAATGTGCATCAGCCGCTTGCGGCTTTCGGACGGCGTCGGCGGCACCGACTGCTCGATCTCGAGCGTGAATTCCTGGGCTGCCGCATTGTGCGTCGAACTGATCGTCAGATTGGGCGTGCCCGCCTGATGGTACCAGAGCGAAAATTGCGACAGGTCGCGGCCGGACACATCCTCGAACACCTTGATGAAGTCCTCGATCGTCGCAGCCTCGCCGTCATGGCGCTGGAAATAAAGGTCCATGCCGGCCCGGAACGTCTCGGCGCCGAGAATGGTGCGGATCATGCGCACCACTTCCGAGCCCTTTTCGTAGACCGTCGCCGTGTAGAAATTGTTGATCTCGCGGTAGCGGCGCGGCCGCACCGGATGCGCCAGCGGCCCCTGGTCTTCGGGAAACTGATGCGCCCTGAGCGTGCGCACTTCGGCAATGCGTTTTACCGCTCGCGAGCGTTGGTCGGCCGAGAATTCGTGATCGCGAAAAACCGTCAGCCCTTCCTTCAGGCAAAGCTGGAACCAGTCGCGGCAAGTGATTCTGTTGCCAGTCCAATTGTGGAAATACTCGTGCGCGATGATCGCCTCGATATTGGCGAAATCGGCATCCGTGGCGGTCTCCTGGTCGGCCAGCACATATTTGTCGTTGAAGATGTTGAGGCCCTTGTTCTCCATCGCGCCCATATTGAAGTCGGACACCGCGACGATGTTGAAAACGTCGAGGTCGTATTCGCGGCCGAACGCCTCCTCGTCCCATTTCATCGACCGCTTCAGGGCGTCCATGGCGTAGCCGGCGAGCGGCTCCTTGCCCGGCTCGACATAGATGCCGAGATCGACCTTGCGACCGGATAGCGTGATGAAGCTGTCTGCGACTTTGCCGAGCGCGCCCGCCACCAGTGCGAATAGATAGGACGGCTTGGGGAAGGGGTCGTGCCAGACCGCATAGTGCCAGCCGTCGGCAAGTTCGCCGCTGCCCGCCGGGTTGCCGTTGGAAAGAAGCAGTGGCGCCTCGTGGCGCCGCGCCTCGATGCGCACCGTATAGACGGACAGGATATCGGGGCGATCGAGAAAATAAGTGATGCGCCGAAAGCCCTCGGCCTCGCATTGCGTGCAATAGACGTTGCTGGAGCGATAGAGGCCCATCAGGGCTTCGTTGTGTGCCGGCGCTAGCTCGGTTTCGATCAGGAGCTGGAAGCGGGGTGCTGCGGGCGGCGTGGTGATCGTCAGCTGATCGGGCGTGGCAAAAAAATCCATCGGCGCGAGTGTCCGGCCGTCGATTGCGATGCGGCTGAGCGTCAGGCCATCGCCATCCAGCACCAGTGGCACTGACGCCGCCACGCCGTCGCGGCGTTCGACCGTCAGTTCGGCGGTGACGCGCGTGGCTTCTGGCGACAGGCGGAAAGTCAGGCTGGTTTCCGGAATGAGATAGTCGTTGGGGCGATAGTCTTCGAGCTTGAAGACCTGGCCGGTGTCAGTGCGCATTCGGTGGGGTTTCCTGTCGATTCCCGCAGCGGCAAGTGGGTCCGCTGGTCTAAAAATTTGAAGCCCGCGCTCTTTACACGAAACCGTCACTCGACAAAACTGGCGCAATGCCTATTTCAGGCACTCGTTCTCCACATCATCGCGAGGTATCCATGACCGTGGTCACACCGAAATTCGGCATGGGCGCATCTGTGCTGCGTCGCGAGGACCAGGCCTTCCTCAAAGGTCTCGGTCGCTATACGGACGACATCCAGCCGGCCGGCCTCCTGCACGGCTACGTCCTGCGCTCGCCGGTGGCCAAGGCAAGCTTCACCATCGGTTCGACCGAGGCGGCCAAGGCGGCACCTGGCGTCCATCTGGTGCTGACCGGTGCGGATCTTGCTCATCTCGGCAAGCTGAAATCCGGCGTCATGCAGAGGCAGCCGGACGGCACCAAGGCGCCGACCCGCGACATTCCGGTCCTTTGCCGCGACCGGGTCAATTATGTCGGCGACGCCGTCGCATTCGTCGTCGCCGACAGCCGCGCGCTGGCGCAGGACGCGGCCGAATTGATCGAGGTCGATTACGAGGGCGAGGATGCCGCCTCCGGCACCGCCACGGCGCTTGACGAAGGCACGCCGCTGGTTTGGCCGGAACTCGGCTCCAACCGCGCCTTCAGCTATCACATCGGCGACAAGGCGAAGACCGCGGCAGCATTCGCCGGGGCGGCGCATGTCACTCGCATCGAATTCATCAACAACCGGCTGGTCTGCAACTACTTGGAGCCGCGCTCGGCGATCGGCGAGTGGAGCACGCAAGAGAACCGCTTCGTGCTGACCACGGGCTCGCAGGGCGTGCATTCGATGCAGTACATCCTGGCCGATGTGTTCAAGATCAAGAAGAACCAGCTGCGCGTCATCACGCCGGATGTCGGCGGCGGCTTCGGACCGAAAAGCTTCGTCTATCGCGAGCATCCGCTGGTGCTCGAGGCTGCCAAGCGTCTTGGCCGCCCGGTCAAATGGGCCGGCGACCGCACCGAGCATTTCCTCACCGATGCGCAAGGCCGCGACAATGTCGTGACCGCCGAGATGGCGATGGACAAGGACGGCCGCTTCCTCGGCATGAGGGTCGATCTCCTCGCCAATATCGGCGCTTACATCTCGCAATACGGCCCGTTCATCCCCTATATCGGCGTCACCATGTCGACCGGCGTCTACGATATCCAGGCGCTCGATGTTTCGGTGACCGGCCTTTACACCAATACCTGCCCGGTCGATGCTTATCGCGGCGCCGGCCGCCCGGAAGCGGCATTCCTGCTGGAAAAGCTCGTCGACGCCTGCGCCCACGATCTCAGCCTTCCCGTCGAAGAGATCCGCCGGCGCAATTTCATTCGGCCTGCGCAGTTTCCCTATCGCACCCAGACCGACCGCCTTTATGATACCGGCGAATTCGCAGGCCATATGGACCGCGCCATCGAACAGGCGGAGTGGCAGGCGTTCCCGGAACGGCTGGCGCAGTCGAAGGCTGAAGGAAAGATCCGCGGCATCGGCATGGCGACCTATATCGAGGCCTGTGCGTTTCCGGGCTCTGAGCCGGCCTTTGTCGAACTGAACGGCGACGGCACGGTGACGCTGAAGATCGGCACCCAGACCAACGGGCAGGGACATGCGACCGCCTATGCGCAATTCCTCTCGGAAAAGCTTCATCTCGATATCGACAAGATCCAGGTCCGCCAAGGCGACACCGACGAGCTGAAGGCCGGCGGCGGCACTGGCGGCTCGCGCTCGATCCCTCTTGGCGGTGTATCAGCTTCTCGCGCGGGTGAGGATCTGGCCAACAAGATCAAGCGCATCGCCGCGGATGAACTGGAAGCCTCGGCCGGCGATATCGAATTGTCCAACGGCGTCGCCCGAATCGTCGGCACCGACCGCACGATCGATTTTTCGAGCGTCGCCAAGGCCGCCAAGAACCCGGACGATCTCAAAGGCTTTGGCGAGTTCGTGCAGGACGAATGCACCTATCCGAACGGCACCCACATCTGCGAGGCCGAGATCGATCCCGACACCGGCACGACGGAGATTGTTCGCTATACGACCGTCGACGATTTCGGCGTCACCGTGAACCCGATCCTGCTGGCTGGCCAGGTGCATGGCGGCGTCGTCCAGGGCATCGGCCAGGCGCTGACCGAGAACACGGTCTATGACGAGGACGGGCAGCTGTTGACGGCGAGCTTCATGGATTACGCCATGCCGCGCGCCGACGATTTACCGTTCTTCCATTTCGAGACCCGCAATGTGCCATCGACCACCAATGCGCTCGGCATCAAGGGGGCCGGCGAGGCCGGCACGATCGGAGCGACGCCGGCCGCGCTCAACGCGGTGACGGATGCGCTGTATCGCGCCTACGGCATCAGGCACATCGACATGCCGGCAACGCCGGCGCGCATCTGGGCAGCGATCCAGGAAGCAACTGCTAAGTGAGCCCTACAGATCATCCCGGCGGACACAACACGCTGACCGGGATCATGCTCAAGATCGTGTCGGTGGCGGTCTTTGTCGGCATGTCGTCCTGCATCAAGGCGGCGGGCACCGTACCGGCGGGCCAGATCGTCTTCTTCCGCTCCTTCTTCGCCATCTTTCCTATCATCATCTTCCTGGCCTTCCAGGGGAAGCTTGGCACCGCATTTTCCACCAAACGCCCGCTCAACCACATTGCGCGCGGCGTTGTTGGCGTCTGCGCCATGGGCCTCGGCTTTTTCGCGCTGACGCGTCTGCCGCTGCCCGAGGCGATCACGCTGAACTACGCACAGCCGCTGCTGGTGGTGGTGTTCAGTTCGATCTTCCTCGGCGAAGCGATCCGCGTCTATCGCTGGAGCGCGGTTGCGGTCGGATTGGTCGGCGTGCTGGTCATCTCATGGCCGGAACTGACCCTGCTGAGCTCGGGCGCAGCACTCGGCGATCAGGAGGTGCTCGGCGTCATCGCCGCCCTGGTCGCGGCCGCGATCTCGGCCGTAGCCATGCTGCTGGTGCGCAATCTCGTCCAGAGCGAGCCGACGGCAACCATCGTGCTGTGGTTTTCGGTGACGGCGAGCGTCCTGGCGTTGCTTTCGCTGCCGTTCGGCTGGCAGGCGCTGACACCGATGCAGGCAGGCCTTCTGGTTGTGTCAGGCTTTTGCGGCGGGGTCGCTCAGATACTGATGACGGCAGCCTATCGCCATGCTGAGGCCTCGGTCGTGGCGCCCTTCGAGTACACGTCTATGATACTCGGCATAGCCGTCGGCTATCTTGCTTTCGGCGACGTCCCGACGGTTCATATGCTCATCGGCGGCCTGATCGTCGTTGCCGCCGGCATCTTTATCATCTGGCGCGAGCGCCAGCTTGGCCTCGAACGTGCGCGCACCCGACAGGCGACCCCGCCGCAAGGATGATCAGAACGGCTCGGCCCGATCCTTCGCCAATCGCACCAGCACCGTCCTTGTCTGCTCATCGGCAGGGAAAAAGGATTCGATCGCCAGTTCCGACAGCGTCACGTCGAGCGGCGTGCCGAACACGGTGATCGTGCTGATGAACGACAGCACAGCATCGCCATGGGCAAGCCGCAGCGGGTGCACGATCGCGTTCGGCTCGACCGGCACCGGTCGTGCGCCGTTCAGGCCGGACGGATAGGTCCGAAGCTCGCGTTCCAGTTCGACCAGGACCGGGTCGCCTGAGGCGTCGTTCTGGTGTTTCAGCCGGTCGAGAAGGTGCGCGCGCCATTCGGCGAGGTTGACGATGCGCGGCGCGACGCCACCCGGGTGCAGGCTGAGTCGCAGCACGTTGACCGGGGGCTTCAGCAAGGAGGGCTCGGCGACATTGGCCAGGAACGGGCCGATGGCGGCATTCGCCGACACCAGGTTCCAGTGCCGGTCGACAGCGAGCGCTGGGAAGGGTTCGTGCCCCTTGAGCACGATCTCGACGGCCGCCATCGCCGGCGCCAGCGAGGCATCGGTGAGCGAGCGCTCGCTGAAGCTAGGGGCAAAACCCGCGGCCAGCAGGAGCTGGTTGCGCTGCCTCAGCGGGATCGAGAGCTGCTCGGCCAGATGCAGCACCATGTCGCGCGAAGGTGCCGCGCGACCGCTCTCCACGAAGCTCAGATGCCGCTGTGAGATTTCGGCTTCCATGGCGAGATCGAGTTGGCTCATGCGCCGGCGCGTGCGCCATTCGCGAATGAGGCTGCCGGCGGAGGTCTGGGTTGCTGTCATGAGCGCATGACTAGGCCGCTAGCGGATGCATTTCAATTACCTGGCAGGTTATGGCGTCAACCCAGCGCCCGCAGTTTCGCCTTCACCTCAAGGAAATCCCGCCACGCCAGCTTCTTGTGCGCGGGGGTTCTCAAGAGATAGGCCGGGTGAAGGGTCGGCATGGCGGGAATGGCAATGCCGGAGGCGGTCGTGTGGACGCGCCAATTGCCGCGTAGCCGTAGGATGCCCTCGGTGGTGTTGAGGAGGGTCTTTGCCGAAGGGCCGCCCAGGTTGACCAGCACCTTCGGATTGACCAACTCGATCTGCCGTTCGATGAACGGCCGGCAAATCTCGGTCTCGTGCGGTGTCGGCGTGCGGTTGCCCGGCGGCCGCCAGGGGATGACATTGGCGATGTAGGCCGATGTGCGGTCGAGGCCGATCGCAGCCAGCATTCGGTCGAGCAGCCGGCCCGAGCGGCCGACGAACGGCAATCCCTCTATGTCCTCGTCGCGGCCGGGCGCCTCGCCGACCAGCATGACAGCGGCATTCGGATTGCCGTCGGCGAACACCAGGTTCTTGGCGGTGTATTTGAGATTGCAGCCGTCGAACGCCGCCATGTGCTGGCGAAGTTCCTCCAGGGTTGCGGCCGTCATTGCCAACTGGCGCGCCAATGCCGCTTGCGCTTCGTCGGGCACCGTCGCTGTGCCCGACGGCGCGCGCACCGCCGGTGCCGCAGCTTGCCTTTCGCCCATTTCGGCGCGTGAGACGCTGGTCGAGCGTGGCAGTGCGGCGCCTTTTTCACCAGTTGGCGGCGTAACCGTCGCTGGCGCCCGCCCAGGTGGCTTTGACGCAGCCTCGGCAAACCTGTTCACCGGCTCGTCTTCGAGCGCTTCATCGACGCCCGCGCTGGCGTAGAAGGTCAAAAGGTCGGCGATATCAGGTCGGTTGTCTCGGGGAACGGCAGTCATGCCTTCACATTCGGCCGCGCGGCAGGAATTTGCAAGTTCAGCTCGACGGTATACGGGGATCCTGCACCAGATAGAACGTCCAGCGCGGTGTGTAGTCGGTGATCAGGTAATCGAATTTTGCTGTCTTCAGCGGGTCGATCTTGCCGCTCTTGAACAGCAGCCGGTCATAGGGTTCGAAGTCGCGATCGAAATCGGCAAAGCTGCTCGACCAGATGTTGTCAGGCGTCTTGTTGCGCTGGTCGAATGACAGGCCGTCGCCGAACACGCTCGGCCGGTGGAGCACCTCCTGGAGCTCGAACTGGAACTCGACCCAGGCCTGGCCGCTGTTGTTGAGCACGTCGATGCGCATATACATGAGGCCGTTGGCAAATTGGCCCGCGGTGCCGAACGGCTGGATCGGCTTTGTCGTGCGGATAGTCAGTGTCACCGGCGTTGCCGAATTCAGCTCTTCGGTGATGACAAGCGGGTCCTCCTTTGTCCCGACGCCCGAGGCGCTGGTGATGCGGAAGCCGCCGAGCTCGTCGGAAAAGGAGTAGGCTCCGGCCGCCCAGACCCTTTGCGGCTCGGCATGTGCGCCAATGGGCGCCAGCGGCAAAGGGGCCAAAACGAGCGCCCGGCAAATCCGTCCGGGCGAGGAAAAAAAGCGCGTCGATGAAAAGCCAGTCGGCCCGTATATGCGCATGGCGCGAAGTATGGACGATAAGCAAGCCGTCGAACAATTAAAAACGTGAGGGCGACGGCTCTCTTTTGGAAATGAGCCTGGCCCAGATCGATGTTCGGGTGGACCCCAAATCGCGATTTTGTAGTACGATGCGCGACTTTTTGACGAAATCGGCATTGTCACGTCAGCGCCGGTTTCGCGTCGCGAATTGATGCGCTATGCAGCGGATAAGCCAGCAAGATGCGCAAATGCGCTCGCATGACCCCAAAAAGTGAAATCACTTTTTGGAAAGGATCATGCGAAAATAAAAGTTGCCAGAGTGTCCTTTGCGCGTCCAATGGGCGCGCGGCACTCTGGGCAGTGAGGGGTTGATGAGCGATATCGAACGCGAAAGCATGGAATTCGACGTGGTCGTCGTCGGCGCCGGTCCGGCCGGCCTCGCCGCCGCGATCCGTCTCAAGCAGGTCAATCCCGAGCTTTCCGTCGTCGTTCTGGAAAAGGGTGGCGAAGTCGGCGCCCACATCCTTTCCGGCGCCGTCGTCGACCCGATCGGCATCGACCGGTTGTTGCCGGGCTGGCGCGAGGAGGAGGGTCATCCTTTCAAGACGCCGGTGACGGCAGACCATTTCCTGGTCCTCGGCCCCGCCGGTTCGTTCCGTCTGCCCAACATCCTGATGCCGCCGCTGATGAACAATCATGGCAACTACATCGTTTCCCTCGGCAATGTCTGCCGCTGGCTGGCGACCAAGGCCGAGGCGCTGGGCGTCGAGGTCTATCCGGGCTTTGCCGCCGTGGACCTCATTTACAGTGACGAGGGCGCGGTTACCGGCGTCGTCACCGGCGATATGGGCGTCGAGAAGGACGGCACGCATGGCCCGGGCTTCGCGCCGGGCATGGCGCTGATGGGCAAATATGTGCTGATCGGCGAGGGCGCGCGCGGCTCGCTGGCCAAGCAACTGATCGCCAAATACCATCTTTCCGACGGCCGCGAGCCCGGCAAATATGGCATCGGCCTCAAGGAGCTCTGGCAGGTCAAGCCGGAGAACCACCGGCCAGGCCTTGTCCAGCACTCCTTCGGCTGGCCGCTCGACATGAAGACCGGCGGCGGCTCCTTCCTCTACCATCTGGAGGACAACCAGGTGGCGGTCGGCTTCGTCGTCCACCTCAACTACAAGAACCCCTATCTGTCGCCGTTCGACGAGTTCCAGCGCTTCAAGACCCATCCGGCGATCAAGGGCACATTCGAGGGCGGCAAGCGGCTGGGCTATGGCGCCCGCGCCATCACCGAGGGCGGCTGGCAGTCGGTGCCGAAACTGTCCTTCCCCGGGGGCGCGCTGATCGGGTGTGCCGCCGGCTTCGTCAACGTGCCGCGCATTAAAGGATCGCACAATGCCGTGCTCTCAGGAATGCTGGCGGCCGAGCATGTCGCCGAGGCGATCGGCGCCGGTCGCGGCAATGACGAACTGGCTTCTTACGAGGCGGCATGGCGGGCGACCGACATCGGCAAGGATTTGAAGAAGGTGCGCAACGTCAAGCCATTGTGGTCGCGCTTCGGCACCGTCGTCGGCGTCGGCATTGGCGGCCTCGACATGTGGCTGAACACGCTGTTCGGCTTTTCGCCCTTCGGCACGCTGAAGCACGGCAACGCCGACTATGCGACGCTGGAACCGGCCGCCAAGCATAAGAAGATCGTCTATCCGAAGCCGGACGGCGTGCTCACCTTCGACCGCCTGTCGTCGGTGTTTCTCTCCAACACCAACCACGAGGAAAACGAGCCTGTCCACCTGCTGGTCGCGGATATGGATCTGCAGCAGCGTTCCGAGCACGATGTCTTTGCTGGGCCCTCGACACGCTACTGCCCGGCCAGCGTCTACGAATGGGTCGACAAGGATGGCAACGCCGCCGCCGATCCCGAGGCGAAGGACGTGCGCTTCGTCATCAACGCGCAGAATTGCGTCCACTGCAAGACTTGCGACATCAAGGACCCGAACCGAAACATAACCTGGGTCCCGCCACAAGGTGGCGAGGGACCTGTCTACCAGAACATGTAGCTTATCAAACGGCAGTCCGCCAGAATCGCCGCGTCGGTCTCGACCGTCAGTCGGTGAGGCCCGCTACATTTGCGGCCTCTAAAAAACGTTGAAGCGGCGCGGCGCTTGTGGTTCCCTTCCTTTCTAACCCGGAGAGATGACCATGCGCGTGGCGGTCCTGACGTGCCTTGCAGCGATTGGCGCCTTGTGCGGCTTCGCACCATCGGCATCGGCTGACACGAAGGTGCTGGTCAAGACCCGGACCTACGACATATCAGGAACCACGGGCGCCGCCCTGATCGAGGCCATGGACCGCAAGGGTCCAAAGAGGCACGGCTTCATGACACACGCCATCGCGCTGACCGCCTATACCGTAAATTGGGACCTTGAGGTTCGCAGGGAGGGTGGTGTCTGCCATCTGCGGCAGGCCAATGGGACACTCGATCTCACCTACACCTTGCCCCGCATGGCCTCAGCCGCGACGCCGGCGCTTCAGAAGCGCTGGAAGCGGTTTTTCGCGGGCGTTCGTGCCCACGAGCATAGCCACGGCCGCATCGCCAGGACAATGATGCGGGCCACCGAGAAATCGATCACTGGATTGGAGTTCGCCGACAACTGGTTGTGCAGCAAGACGCACCGCGAGGCGAGGCGCCGGATCAAGGCCGTCTATGCCGAATACGAGGCGAAACAGAACGCCTTCGACGCGCGCGAGCATCGCGACGGCGGCCATGTCGAGCACCTCGTTGGTGCCCTGCGCAAGCAGTAGGCGCTCAGCTTCGAAACTTGCCGTTCTGTGTCACGGAAGCGGTCGCGGTTTCATCTTCGTCGACCGGCTTTTTCTCTTCCGGCCTAAGCGAGAATTCCACCATCACCGGAAGATGGTCGGAGCCTGTGCCTTCCAGCCTCGACACCGAATGGATGAGAACCGCGCCCTTGCTGAAAACCTGGTCGATCGGCAATCCGGCGAAGCGCAGGAAATCCGGCAGCTTGATATAGAGCCAGGTCGGCCCCGGCGAAGGCACCACTGTCAGCTTGCCAAGATCTGCGACGCGCCGGACGGCGGCACTCCACGGCACTGCGTTGCAATCGCATGCTAGGATCGACGTCTCGCCAAGCGAGGCGAGTTCCTCCGACAATCCGCCGATCTGCCGTGATTGGTTGCGCGGCCATGGCCAGGTGAGGTGCATGGCGGCGACGTCGAAGTCGGTTCCGCCGAAATCGACCGTCGCGATGGCCATCGCACCGCGCCTGTCGCAGCGCGGTTGCGTACCGGCGGCAAACGGTCGTCTGGACAGCAGCGCAACGCCGAACACGCCATTGGGGTAGGGGCAGAGGATCCGGTAGGGGTAGGCGCTGGCAATATAGCCAAGCTCGGTCGTCCACATCTCCGACACTTCATCGAGAGCGATCACGTCCGGATTGGTCCGGCCGATCAGCGACAGCACTTTCTTCGGCGTCGGATTGTTGAACCGCAGGTTCATCTGCAGCAGGCGATAGACCGGCTGGTCATCGGGGTAGACCGTCTGGTCACCGGGGTTAACTTCGTAGGCTGCCTGGACCGGCCATAGGCGGGGCACGGGCAGCGCGTTCGACGTGGTGGCAAAGGCAGCCACGGCAAAGAGCAGCGCTGTGGCCGCCTGCAGGCGAAATGAAGTCACGAGCAGCGGCAGCGCGCAAAGCGCCATCAGCACGGCAAGATGGACGCGGAAATGGGCGAAGGAATCGAAGGCCGGATGCAGCGTTCCGAAAAACCCGGCCACCAGCGCAACCGAGCAGCCGAGCATTGCGACGAATGCCACCGACGCCATCATGTTTCGAACGCGTGCCATCTACTTTGCTTATCGGCAGAAATGCAGCCAATCAAGATGACGAAATGCCCTGCCGCGATGTTATCATGCCGGCCATGCTCAGGCCGATGAAGCCGATCGGTCCTACTGGAACGCCGTTTCCGAAAAGCTTCTGAGCTTGCGCGAATGCAACCGTTCCATCGGCATCTCGGCCAGCTTTTCCATCGCCCTGATGCCGATGGTCAAATGCTGTGCCACCTGCCGCTTGTAGAACTCGGTCGCCATGCCAGGCAGCTTCAATTCGCCATGCAGGGGCTTGTCGGAGACGCAAAGCAGGGTGCCGTAGGGCACGCGGAAACGGAAACCATTGGCTGCGATCGTCGCCGATTCCATGTCGAGCGCGATCGCTCGTGACTGCGACAGCCGCTGCACCGGCCCACGCTGGTCGCGCAGCTCCCAGTTGCGGTTGTCGATGGTGGCGACGGTGCCGGTGCGCATGATACGTTTGAGGTCGTAGCCGGAAAGGCCGGTGACTTCGGCGACCGCCTCTTGCAGCGCCACCTGGATTTCAGCCAGCGGCGGGATCGGCACCCAGACCGGAAGGTCATCGTCCAGAACATGGTCTTCCCGCACATAGGCGTGCGCCAGCACATAGTCGCCCAGCGCCTGGGTGTTGCGCAGGCCGGCGCAATGGCCGAGCATCACCCAGGCATGCGGCCTGAGCACCGCAATGTGGTCGGTGATAGTCTTGGCGTTGGAGGGGCCGACACCGATATTGACCATGGTGATGCCGCCATGGTTCGGCTTCTTCAGATGATAGGCCGGCATCTGCGGCAGGCGCGGCGGCGCCACCCCAGCGCCAGGCGCGTTTTGCCCAGCCTTGGTGACGACGTTTCCCGGCTCGACGAATTCGACATATCCGCCGCCGCCCTTCGCCATCAGCTCATGCGCACGGGCGACGAACTCGTCGATATAGAACTGGTAGTTGGTGAACAGCACGAAATTCTGGAAATGCTGGGGACTGGTCGCCGTGTAGTGCGACATCCGGTGCAGCGAATAGTCGATGCGTTGCGCCGTGAACGCCGCCAGTGGCCTGGCTTCGCCTAACGCCACTTCGAACGTGCCGTTGGCAATCTGGTCGTCGGTGCCGTCGAGATCCGGCACGTCGAACAGGTCACGGATCGGCCGCCTGATGCGCTCGGCTGCGGTGCCGTCGACATGGGAGCCTTCCAGGAACGCGAAATGCAGCGGGATGGGCGTCGTCGATTCCGAAACCGTGACTGGAACGCCGTGATTGCGCATGATCAGGCTAAGCTGTTCGGTGAGATAGCGTTCGAAAAGGGCAGGCTGGGTGATGGTGGTCGAGAAATGCCCAGGCGTCGGCATATGGCCGTATGCCTGCCGCGAGTCGATCTGGGTGAACGAAGTCGTGGTGACGCCGACCTCGGGATAGAAGGCCCGGTAGCGCTTGTTGTTGTCGCCGCCTGCAGCGAGCGCCGTAAACGAATCGCGCAGGAATTTGGTGTTGCGGTCGTAAAGGACCTGCAAGGCCGCGACGGCCTTTCCGGCATCATTGAAGCTCTGCCGGCCAAACGGCTCCGGCATCACGACTGAGTCTATGGCTTGGGGATAGATTCGCTTTTCCATGACCCAATATAGAGGCTTGGCCATGCGGTTGGGAGGGGTATGCCGCCTTGAACGCGGCCAAAACATCGTTTTTTCTTTTTCAGTGATTTCGATGAAGGTCGATTGGGATTTCGATGAAGGTGGATTGGCTCTAACCACGCCGCAGGCTGATCAACAGCACAAAGCCGACGCCGTTCTTCTTCAACGCCGGCGCTTCGATCGTCGATCCGGCATCGGCGCGCATCGAGGGCACGGCCAGAACCGGTGCCGAAAGCACGGCCAGGATAAGCGCCGCCCGAGGCAGGAGTCGAAGGGTTTTCAGGGCGTTGGCGACGATGCGGTTCATGGCTTTTGCTTTTGTCTCTCGAGGTCTTTGTCGGTTCAGGGGCGAAAATGGTTCACGCAACCGAACCGGCAGGAATTGGCCTGGTCCCGGGAGCGGGCCGGACGGCCTGCCTCGGCGACGAGGATGGCGAACAACATTCCGAACAGGCTCAGCAGCAGGCAGACGATGGTGAAGCGGCGAGCGAGCATTGCGTGGTGTCTCCTTCAATACGCACGAAAATGCCCGAGCCCGACTGAACCGGCTCTGATGCCAGCGTTCATCCGCGGTTCAAATTCATTGACGGGGTGTTGAGTGCCCGCCGCCCACCGCGCCGTCGCCGGCCACGAGCGTCGCCGCAGTCTTGCTGCTGTTCCCGATCTTGCTGGTGATACGGATGAAGGACGCGCAAAAATTGCTGTTAAGTGCAGAAGGCGCGCGGCTCGCACGATCGATCCGTCCCAAACAGACGGCGAAAGCAAAAACGGGGCCTTCGCGGCCCCGTTTTCAAATTTGTGGCAGCGGAAACGATCAGAGCTTGTGCCAGGTCTGGCTCCTGCAGATCAGTCCGCCGAGCACGCAGCCGCTCATCTTGAGCGAGGCGCCTGAGACCGAGGCCTTGCCTGAATAGGTCTTGTCGGTTTCCGGGTCGGTTATGGTGCCCGTATATTTGTCGGCGCCGGACACCTTGAACGAACCGATGCGCTTGCCGGCAAACTTGCCTGATTTGAGCGTGATGGAAAATGCGCCGCCGCCGCCAGCAATGGCGGCAGTCGAACCGGCTTGCGTTTTCCAGTTGCCTTCGATCGGATCGGCCCAAGCCGTGCCGGCCATGATCAATGTGGCCGCAAGGGCCATGCTGATTTTGCGAAACATGTTTCCTCCCTGTGGGCTTCCGGTCGGATGTTCCGCCCGCCGGTCTGCCCTTTACGCAAACGTAAGCTAATCCACCTCCCGGCAAAACAAAAGCGGTGCCGCTGGGGAAGACTTCAGGATTTTCTGGCCGCCCGAGACGGTCTCGTCGGCGAAAAATGAAACGACGGGTATGCTGGCTTTGTCTCCCGTGGTTAGCGGAGTCTTGATTTGCGCCTCGCAAATTTTCGTCAAATTTAGCCCAAACCGGCGAAATTGCTGGCTTTGCATCCTTAACGAATTCCCGCGTTTACCTCTTGTTTTAGCTTTGTTTTCCTCAAATTAAGCACGCCACTTAACGACGGATTCAAGCCTCCGGTTCATTCTCGAAAGCATCGAAAGAGCGGCCGCCCCAAGGGTTATCAACAGATACCAAGGGACAGAAGGAGGCAGCTCTCGGGAGCCTGACAGGGGCTAGAACAGGGGATTGAAATGGCACGTTTTGAAATGCCTGAAGCCGGCTTCGGCGCCATGGGGGCAACTGCCCAGGCCGACATTCTTTTCGAACTGGGCATGATGTATGCGACCGGCCGCGATTGCGAGACCGATGTCGTCGCCGCCCACAAATGGTTCAACATCGCTGCGATCAAGGGCTCGGTCCGCGCCGCGGAACTGCGCTCGGAATTGTCGGCCGCCATGTCGAAGGTCGAGATCGCCAGGGCGCTGCGTGAAGCCCGCGAATGGATGACGATGCACTAAGTTGGCCCTGAGTTCATCGGGCCCTGAGTTCATCAGGCATTGAGATCACCGACAGGGACGCTTCAGGTCGAGGCCGCGCAAGACGGCCGGACCGGCAAGAACAAGGCCGCGCAAGACGGTCTCACCAACAATGACAAGAAAGCGGCAGGCCGATACGGCCAAGCTGCGCGACGACAGGGAAGGCGAGCGGTTTTCGGGCGCGGGCGCGTTCGGGGATGGTTCGATCGACGAAGCCGCGACCGGCCGGAACAAGGCCGGCGCGGCTTTTGCGTTTTCGGGACCATGATCCCAGAAAGTGGAACCGGTTTTTGGAAAAAGATCATGGTCAAACAGAAAGGTGCAGGCCCAATCGAGTGCTGGCGATGCGCCTAGACAGGCTTGGCGAAGGGTGAAATTCTCCCGCCCACTCTGGAAGAGGCGCGGCCGGTGCGGCCGCGCGAGAGTGGAGGAATATCACCATGAAAAAGTTGGGTATTTTGAGCGCGGCCATAGTAGGCCTGATGATGAGTGCACCGATTGCCTTCGCTGACGACATCACCTTTTCGGTGGTCGGACCGATGACCGGTCAGCTTGCCACCATCGGCGACCAGTTCAAGCAGGGCGCGCAAGCCGCCGCCGACGCGATCAACGCGGCCGGCGGTGTCGACGGCCGCCAGATCAAGCTCGACGTCCAGGATGACCAGTGTGATCCGAAACAGGCGGTTTCGGTCGCCAACCGCATCGTTGCCAACGGCGTCAAGTTCATCGATGGCCATGCCTGCTCGGGCTCGAGCATTCCGGCCTCGGCCGTCTACGCCGAAGCCGGCGCGCTGATGATGAGCCCGGCTTCGTCCAACCCGGTACTGACCGACGCGGCCGCGAAAGCCGGCTGGCCGACGATCATGCGCCTCTATACGCGCGACGATGCCCAGGGCGCTTTCATCGGCCCGTGGATCGCCAAGAAATATGCCGGCAAGAACGTCGTCATCATGCACGACAAGAGCGCCTATGGGCAGGGCGTGGCCGATGCCGTCAAGGCAACGATGAACCAGAACGGTCTCAACGAGATACTCTACGAGGGCATCAACGCCGGTGAAAAGGACTACGCGGCGCTTGTCACCAAGCTGAAGGACCTGAAGGCTGACGTCATCTATTTCGGCGGCTATCACCCCGAAGCCGGCCTCATCCTGCGCCAGTCGGCGGAACAGAACCTGAAGTATCAGTTGATCATGCCGGACTCGATTGCCACGCCGGAATTCTGGCAGGTTGCCGGTCCGGCCGGCGAAGGCACCATGTTCGTCTTCCCGTCGGATCCGCAGGCGAAGCCCGAAGCCAAAGAGGCCGTCGAAAAGATCAAGGCGGGCGGCTTCGTGCCCGAGGGCTTCACGCTGTTCTCCTATGCCGTGATCCAGGCCTTTGCCGAGGGCATCAAGCGCGCCGGCAGCGACGACCCGGCCAAGGTTGCCGAGGCATTGAAGAACGGCGAGCCGATCAGCACCGTCGTCGGCTCGGTCACTTTTGACGAAAAGGGCGACCTCAAGAACGTCAGCTACGACATCAACCAGTGGCACGACGGCAAATACGCGCCGATCCAGCCGTAACAACTGGCATAGCCTGCGGTAAACGGAGATGGCCGGGTCTGACCCGGCCATTTTCATTTGGGCGGTGCGTTTGTGGCGCGTGTCGACGTCGCCTTATGGATGGGGAACAGCGGTCAGCCGTGGGCTTCCTCGGCAAAACGCACCAGCACCGTCCCGTCGGTGACCTGCGCCCCCTCGGCCGCGATTTCGGCGATTACCCCATCATGGGTAGCGGCGATGGTGTGCTCCATCTTCATCGCTTCCAGGATCAGCAGCGGCTGGCCCTTGATGACGACCTCGCCCTTGGCTGCACGCACCAGCTTGACCAGACCCGGCATCGGCGCCCGCAGGCTGTCTGAACCGGCGGCGATTTCGTCGGCCCTTGCCAACGGGTCCGGCACCGCGAAGCTGTAACCGACGGCGCCTTCGAACACGGTGACGTTGCCTGGCCAGCGGGCGAGGCGAGGGGCGGCGCGAAGATCAAGCGGATTGGCGCTGTCATAAGGCGGGTCCAGTGCCACTTGGAAGCGCCCGTCCGGCCGCATTACCGACACAAGCGCGACGATCTCGTCCTCGCCGTAGCGCAGCCGCGTGCGCCGCGGAACAGTGTGGAAATGCGCATAGCCGGCAAGCGACGACCACGGGTCGTTGGACGGCGCCTGAGCCCCGGCCCCGGATGCCGCAAATGCAGCTGCGGCGACGATCTCGCTGCTCGGCGGCGGGACTGCGGTCAGTGCTTGCTGATGCCTGCCGATCAGACCGGTATCGACATCGCCTGCCGAAAAATCCGCGTCAGCGGCAAGAGCCGCGAGAAAGGCGGTGTTGACGGTCGAGCCGGCGATCTCGGTCCGCGAAAGGGCTATGCCCAAGGCTTCGAGCGCCGCCTGCCTGTTCTTGCCGTGCACCACCAACTTGGCGATCATCGGGTCGTAGAAGGGCGAGATGACATCGCCCGCCCGCACACCGGTCTCGATCCGCATGCTGGCGCCCTCGGGCGCAGTATCCGGAAATTTCAGGTGATGCAGCGTGCCCGTCGCCGGCAAAAAACCCTTTGCCGCGTCCTCGGCATAGATGCGCGCCTCGAAGGCGTGACCGGAGAGCGTGATCTCGCTCTGCGTTTTCGGCAGCTTTTCGCCGGCGGCCACCCGCAACTGCCATTCGACCAAATCGGCTCCGGTGACCATTTCTGTGACGGGATGCTCGACCTGCAACCGGGTGTTCATTTCCATGAACCAGAAGCGGTCGGCCTTCAGCCCTTGCGAGGCGTCGACGATGAACTCGATCGTGCCGGCGCCGGAATAGTTGATCGCCTTGGCGGCCTTCACCGCCGCCTCCGTCATCGCCTTGCGCAATGCCGGTGTCATGCCGGGGGCGGGGGCTTCCTCGATCACCTTCTGGTGGCGGCGCTGCGCCGAGCAGTCGCGCTCGTAGAGATGCACGACATTGCCGAAGATGTCGCCGAACACCTGGACCTCGATGTGGCGCGGCTTCTCGACATATTTCTCGACCAGCACGCGGTCGTCGCCGAAAGCGGCCTTGGCCTCGCGCCGCGCACCCGACAACGCCTCGGAAAAGTCGTCGGGATGTTCCACGCGCCGCATGCCCTTGCCGCCGCCACCGGCGCGCGCCTTGATCAGAACGGGATAGCCGATCTCGCGTGCCTTGGAGGCGAGCAGCACGATCTCCTGCGCCTCGCCGTGATAGCCGGGCACCACCGGCACCCCGGCCTTCTCCATCAGCCGCTTGGCCGCGTCCTTCAGCCCCATGGCGCGGATCGAGGCGGCCGACGGGCCGATGAAGACGAGCCCGGCTGCCGTCACCTGGTCGACGAAATCAGGGTTTTCCGACAGAAAACCGTAGCCGGGATGGATGGCTTCCGCGCCGGTGGCCAAAGCCGCCGCGACAATCTTGTCGCCGCGCAGATAACTTTCGCCGACAGGCGAGGGACCGATATGCACAGCTTCGTCGGCCATCTCGACATGCAGGGCCCCGGCGTCGGCGTCGGAATAGACGGCAACGCTACGCACGCCCAACTTGCGTGCCGTGCGGATCACCCGGCAGGCGATCTCGCCGCGGTTGGCGATCAGGATTTTGGCGAACATGGGACCTCCAAAGCCAGAGCTTGCCGCCAACGGCGCGAATGCTCCTTCACGCGAGCTGTGGCAACACCCTGCTTTGCAGTCCGGCCATTGTCAAAGTATCGGTAAGCGAGGACTGCTTACTTGGAGGCTGCGACCTCGCAACCCCCACCTGTCGTGACCTTGTAACTGTTGCGGGTGGCCTGACAGGATTTCAATGCCAGCTCTTCGGCAGCTTTCTGTGACGGTGCATTCAAGCGCGACCCGCAGATGATGTACAATGAAGTCACCCGCATGTATGGGGTGGTCGCATAAGCTGAATGGCCGCTGGCCGCTACATAGGCGTTGTAAGCCTTGGTACACGGATCCTTCGAGTTCCGCGGCAAAAACGGGTGGAAACGGGTGTCGCCTTTGCTTCCCGCCAACGATTCCGCCGCTCCGATGCCAGGTGCCGTGAGTATAAGAAATCCTGCAAGTATCGATGTAATTGTTCTCTGGACGTATCTCGGTTTCATTTTTCCCCCTTGGAATGAACTGAGGCAACAGGCATTGCTACTTGGAGGCGGCGATGCTGCAGACTCCCGCTGTCGTGACCTTGTATTGCTTCCTGGCGGATTGACAGTCTTTCAGCGCCAGCGTCTCTGCAGCCTTTTGCGACGATGCATTCGCACGTGCGCAAACCACGAACTCGGTCGCCCAATTGAAGGGGGTCGACGCATAGGCGGAATGGCTGCCAGTCGCCACATAGGCCTTGTATGCCTTCTGACAGCCTCCCGTAGAGCCCGGCGCGAAATACACAGGGTAGCGGCTGTCGCCTTTGCTTCCCGCCAGCGATTCGGCTGCACTAGCGTCAGGTGCCGCTAACATAAGCAATCCTGCAAGTACAGACATAGTTGTTTTCTGAAAAAGCGGCAGTCTCATCTTCGCCCAATCCCCATTGGTATTTGCAATGAGCAATAGCCGCGATTCTTTCATCTGGCCAGATCGGTGAATGAAAATAAATCTGAAAACTATGGATGGATTTTCTTACCTGTGCCGGTCACGCTCCGCCAAGCAGCAACGCCTGCTCGTATAGTTCCGCCGTTTGCTGGTCGAAGCAGCAGAAGATGACGGTTTCCGGGATCGCGTTTTGGCCGATGAAGGCACGCAGGGTGCCAACGGCGATCTGCGTCGCCTGGTCCTTTGGATATCGGTATACACCGGTCGAGATCGCCGGAAATGCCACCGTCCGGCAACCCTTGGCGGCGGCAAGTTCGAGCGACCGGCGATAGCAGGAGGCCAACAACTCGGCTTCGCGTTTGCCGCCGCCTTGCCAGACCGGCCCGACCGTGTGGATGATGTAGCGTGCCGGCAGCCTGTAACCCTTGGTGAGCTTAGCGTCGCCGACTTTGCAGCCATTGAGTGTTCGGCATTCCGCCAGAAGTTCAGGGCCGGCCGCTCGATGAATGGCGCCGTCAACGCCACCGCCGCCCAAGAGCGAGGTGTTGGCGGCGTTGACGATGGCATCGACCGCCAGCTTCGTGATGTCGCCGATATGAACGCGAATCCTCTGATCGCTTTCGCTCATCGTCACATCCTGAACACGCCGAACCTTGTCTCCTCGATCTCGGCGTTGAGCGCCGCGGAAAGGCTGAGCGCCAGCACCTCGCGCGTCTTGGCCGGATCGATTATGCCGTCGTCCCAGAGGCGGGCTGACGAATAGAGCGGGTGGCCCTCATGCTCGTATTTCATCAGGATCGGCTTCTTGAATTTCGCCTCTTCCTCCGCGCTCCATTCGCCACCCTTGCGCTCGATGCCCTCGCGCTTGACGACCGCAAGCACGGTTGCCGCTTGCTCGCCGCCCATCACCGAAATGCGGGCATTAGGCCACATCCAAAGAAAACGCGGCGAATAGGCGCGTCCGCACATGCCGTAATTGCCGGCGCCGAACGAGCCGCCGATGATCATGGTCACCTTCGGCACGCGCGCCGTGGCGACGGCCATCACCAGCTTGGCGCCGTCCTTGGCGATGCCGCCGGCCTCGTATTTTCGCCCCACCATGAAACCAGTGATGTTCTGCAGGAAGATCAGCGGGATCTTGCGCTGGCAGCACAGCTCGATGAAATGCGCACCCTTCAGCGCGCTTTCGGAGAACAGCACGCCGTTGTTGGCGATGATGCCGACCGGCATGCCGTTGAGATGGGCAAAGCCAGTGACCAGCGTGGTGCCGTAATTCTGCTTGAACTCGTCGAACTCGGAGCCGTCGACGATGCGCGCGATCACTTCGCGCACGTCATAAGGCTGGCGCAGATCCGTCGGCACGATGCCGTAGAGCTCATCGGCTGCATGAAGCGGCGGAATCGGATCGCGAAGTGCCAGCCCGATCTCCTTCTTTCGATTCAGGTTCTTGACGATGCGGCGTGCGATCGCCAGCGCATGCTCGTCGTCCAGCGCATAGTGGTCGGCAACGCCGGAAAGCCGCGTGTGCACATCGGCGCCACCCAACTCCTCCGCGCTGACATCCTCGCCGGTGGCGGCCTTCACCAGCGGCGGGCCGCCGAGGAAGATGGTCGCCTGGTTGCGCACCATGATCGTCTCGTCCGACATCGCCGGCACATAGGCGCCGCCCGCCGTGCACGAACCCATGACGCAGGCGATCTGCGGTATGCCTGAAGCCGACATGTTGGCCTGATTGTAGAAGATGCGGCCGAAATGGTCGCGGTCGGGGAACACCTCGTCCTGGTTGGGCAGATTGGCGCCGCCGCTGTCGACCAGATAGACGCAAGGCAGTTTGTTTTGGAGCGCGATCTCCTGCGCGCGCAGATGCTTCTTCACCGTCAGCGGATAATAGGTGCCGCCCTTCACCGTGGCGTCGTTGACGACGACCATGACTTCGGTGCCTTCGACACGGCCGATGCCGGCGATGAGGCCGGCCGATGAGATGTCTTCGCCATACATCGACCACGCCGCGAACTGGCCGATCTCGAGAAATGGCGAGCCGGTGTCGAGCAATTGCGATAGGCGCTCGCGCGGCAAAAGCTTGCCGCGGCTCTGGTGCCGTTCGCGCGCTTCGTCCGAGCCGCCACGCTCGACGGTTGCCGCCTTTTCCGCAATGTCAACGACCAGCGCCCGCATGCGCTCGGCATTGGCGCGGAAGGTGTCGGAGGCGGGCGAGATCTGCGAGGTGAGGGTGGTCATGGCGTTACCGGATCAGTTCGATCTTGCAGCCGATATCCAGGTCGCCCCAGTCGCGATCGGCGGTGACGGCAATGGCATTCTCGCAAATTGCCAGTGCGAGGCAGGCCCGGTCGCCCAACGACAAGCCGCGATGTCGCGTCAGCTCGCGAAGCTGCCCGGCTGCGATGCCCATCGCTTCGTCGAAGACGGCGACCGGCATGCCGAGGCTGGCGAGGTCGTCCGCGGCCTCCTCCATGCTGCGTCCTCTGTCGATCAGCTTGGCGATGATTTCGGCCGCATTGACGGAACTGCATTGTGCGTCCGGCGCGAAACCCAAGGCGATATCGGTGCCTTTCTCGTTGAGCAGGATCGCAAGCGCCGCGGAGCTGTCCATGACGTAGGGTTTCACTTCGCTCCCTTCCTCGCCGTTCCTTCGGCATGAAGCCGGTCCAAACGCTCATCGCTTCGGCGCTGTTCTTCGCGCCGCTCCTTGAGAAATTCGTCGACGACGCTTTCGCCCGGCTTTTTCAAAGCCGACAATTCCGCCTGGACGCGCCGCAGATTTTGGAGCCACGACCTTACCCGCAACTCGCCGTTCTCGACATGAAGGATCAAGTCCTCACCAGGCTTCACGCCCATTTCCTCGCGCATCGCTGCCGGGATAACGAAGCGTCCGCCTTCGCCAAGTTTCACGCGCTCGCGTTTCGCTGGAACCCGGAGCGGAGCCTTCCGAGATCCGGCCTCGAATTGCGTTTGCGGATTTTCGTCAAACCCAGCTTTTCTCGTTCCGCTCGCCATTGTCGCCTCGTTCCAGAAACGTGCCATATTTCGAATATATGGCATGTTGTACTATAAATGGCAATTTTCAAGATAGTGCCACTACATTCCCTCTGCCATGATTTCCCGCCCGATCAGCCAGCGGCGGATTTCGCTGGTGCCGGCGCCGATCTCGTAGAGCTTGGCGTCGCGCAAAAGCCGGCCGGTCGGATAGTCGTTGATGTAGCCATTGCCGCCCAGTAGCTGGATGGCGTCGAGCGCCATCTGCGTCGCCTTCTCGGCTGCGAACAGCACGCAAGCGGCGGAGTCCTTGCGGCTCGTCTGGCCGCGGTCGCAGGCGGCGGCGACGGCATAGACGTAGGCGCGTGCGGCGTTCATCACCGTATACATGTCGGCGAGCTTGCCCTGCACCAGTTGGAACTCGCCGATCGGCTGCCCGAACTGTTTGCGTTCGTGCACATAGGGGACCGCCACATCGAGGCACGCCGCCATCAGCCCGATCGGACCGCCGGCGAGCACGGTGCGCTCGTAATCGAGGCCCGACATCAGCACTTCGACGCCGCGCCCTTCCTCATGCAGCACATTGTCGAACGGCACCTCGACATCCGAAAAAACCAGTTCGCCGGTGTTCGAGCCGCGCATGCCGAGCTTGTCGAGCTTTTGCGCCACGGAAAAGCCGGCCATCGACTTTTCGACGATGAAGGCGGTAATCCCGCGCGAACTGAGTTCCGGATCGGTCTTGGCATAGACGACCAATGTCTCGGCATCCGGGCCGTTGGTGATCCACATCTTGGTGCCGTTGACCACGTAGCGGTCGTTGCGCTTTTCGGCGCGCAGCTTGAGCGACACGACGTCGGAGCCGGCGCCGGATTCCGACATTGCCAGCGCGCCGACCTTTTCGCCGCTGCACAGCGTAGGCAGATATTTTTCCTTCTGTGCCGGCGTCGCCCAACGATTGATCTGGTTGACGCAGAGGTTGGAATGGGCGCCGTAGGAGAGGCCGACCGAGGCCGAGGCACGCGAAATCTCCTCCATTGCGACCACATGGGCGAGATAGCCCATGCCGGTGCCGCCGAAATCCGGATCGGCGGTGATGCCGAGCAGGCCGAGCCCACCGAATTCGCGCCACAGATGCGCCGGAAACTCATTCGAGCGGTCGATCTCGGCGGCGATCGGCGCGATCTTTTCCTGGGCGAAGCGCCGCACCAGGTCGCGCAGCGCCTCGATGTCTTCGTCAAGTCCGAAGTTGAGTGTGTGCGTGTACATGCCGTTCCTCCCGGCGCATGGCCCCGAAATCGAATTCGATTCCGATTTCGGGAGGGACCATGCGCAAAATCAAAGTGCTACAGCGTCCTTGCGCGTTCGAAGGCGCGCACGGCGCCGTAGGTCGTAGTCGCGCCATGGGCTGCCCCAACCAGGCGCATCGTCATTGAAAGATATGTGGCGGTTACCTCCGAGATCGATAGCCGCTCGCCTGGCCGGAACCAGACGATGACGCCGGTCATCATCTGGATCAGAGCCATGGCCGTCAGCCCGGTGTCTTCGACGCTGAAGACGCCAGCTTCTGCGCCGTCGCGCAGAATGGCGCGCAGTTCCTTTTCATAGGCCGTGCGCATGCGCAGGACCTGCGTCAGGCGGTCATGCGACAGGCTGCGCAATTCCATGTTCGAGACATGGGTGGAGTGGCGCCGCTCGATGTGGAAGGCGATGTGGTTTTCGACATAGGCGGCAAGCCGCGTCGCCGGATCGGCCACGGTCGGGCGCGCCGCGTCCCACGCCTCGATCAGCCCTTCCATGTGCTCGCGCATCAGCGTGAACAAGAGGTCTTCCTTGGTCGGGAAATAGCGGTAGAGCGCGGCCGCCTGCACGCCGACCTCGGCGGCCAGCTGGCGCATCGACATCGCCTCGTAGCCAAGACGCGCGATCAGGCTGACCGCCGCCTCGCGGACCGCTGCTTCGGTCTTTTCCCCGTCGGAACCGGTCGTGCGCGCCATGGTCACCTCATCGAGAGGTGCAATAATAAAACGAACGTTCAATTAATTCAAGATCTGAATGCATTGCAGGATAGGGATTGTGTTTTTTCGAATGGTTGACTAAGTCAAATAATATGGTGATGATCTGGGTGTAGAATTTCCTGAGAAGGAGCCCGACATGCCGGATGTGCGGAATGCGATGGTCACCGAAATCCGCCATTTCAACCGGTTTTACACCAGCTTGATCGGGCTGCTCGACGAGACCTTGATGCAGAGTACCTACACGCTAACCGAGGCGCGGGTGCTGTTCGAGCTGGGTCACCGGGCGGGCGTCGGCGCTGCCAACCCGAGCGGCGAGGCAGGGTTTCTCGCGCAGGCATTCCATCTCGATCTCGGGCCGGCGGCGTCCTCGATTGCCGGCGAACTCCGGCTGGACCCGGCCTATGTCACGCGGATCCTCAGAAAATTCGCCGCCATGGGCCTGACCGAACTGCGTGCAGACCCGGGCGACCGGCGTCGGCGCATCCTGTCGCTGTCCGCGCGGGGAAACTCGGAGCTGGCCACGCTTCAGTCGGCGGCGGATCGCGATCTCACCCGGCTGACGGCTGGCCTGGCCGACAACGAAGCCGCCGAGCTTGCGGACGCCTTGAAGCGGGTCATGTGCCTGCTCGGTGACGGGGGGAAATAGCGGCAGGCCGAAACGACGACTTTGCGATCCTCAGTTCCCCCGAGCCGCCGCCAGCGCACCGGGCAGCTCCTCGGCAAAGATGTCGAGCTCGTGGTCGAGGCCGACGCTGACCCGGATGCAGCGGTCGAGCACCGGCACCATCGGCTTGCGGATGAACACGTCACGCGACAGCAGCGCCTGCAGCACACTTAGCGCGAAGGCGCCGTCGCCGCCGCAGTCTATGGTGACGAAATTTGTTGCCGAAGGCAGCGGCTTCAGCCCGTTCGCTTCGGCTATCTCTGCGATGCGCCGGCGGCCGGCAGCGACCCGCGCCACCACACTCTCCAGATAGTCTTGATCGGCAAGCGCCTCGACGCCGGCGATCTGCGCCATGCGGCTGACGCCGTAATGGTTGCGGATCTTCTCGAAATCGCGGATCACCTGGGCGTCCGCCACCGCATAGCCGCAGCGTATGCCGGCCAATCCGTAGGCCTTCGAGAAGGTACGCATGCGGATGACGTTCGGCCTGGAGATATCGATCGACGGCAGCGCCGAGGCCGGGCCCATCTCGCCATAGGCCTCGTCGAGCACCAGCATGGTGGTTTCTGGCAGGGCTTCGATGAAGCGGACGAGCTCGGCCGCCTCCCACCAGCTTCCCATCGGATTGTCTGGGTTGGACAAATAGACCAGCGGCGCGTTTTCCTTGGCGACCGTAGCCAATAGGCCGTCCAGGCTTTCCCGGTCGTTCTCGTAGGGAACCGCGACCAGCCGGCCACCGACGCCGGCAATATGGAAGTTGAAGGTCGGATAGGCGCCGAGCGAGGTGACCACCGCATCGCCGGGCGCCACATACATGCGCGCCACGAGGCTGAGCAAACCGTCTATGCCTTCGCCGACAACCACGTTTTCGGCGCTGACGCCGAGATGCGCGGCGACGGCCACCTTCAAATCGTGATTGTCGGGGTCGCAATACATCCACATGTCGCGGGCGACACCGGCCATGCGGGCGATGACGCGCGGCGACGGCCCGAAACTGCTCTCATTGGCGCCGATGCGGGCGCGAAACGCGCGGCCGCGGTCCCGCTCCTGCGCCTCCGGGCCGACAAACGGCACCGTCGAAGGAAGCGCGCTGATGATTGGCGTGAGGGGAGGGCGCTGGCGCATGGCAAAGGCTCGTTCCAAAGGGGCTTCTTGCTAGCGCGGCACAGTTGGCCGCGCAAGCTCCCCTTGGCTGCAACCAGCATGCTGGATTTTCCCCGCTCGTTTTGCTAGCGAGATATCATGAACAATCGACTCCCGCCTGCCTGGTCCAAGCACCTCAAGCCCGGCCCCGCGCCAAAAGCGAAGGCGCCGATACTGACGCCGATAGTGAATCAAGGAAACGCTCAATCGCGTGCGCAGGCCGACGACGCGCTGCTGAAACAGGCATATATCCATCAGCAGGCAAAGCGCCTCGACGAGGCTCAGGATCTATGCCTTCGC
The DNA here is from genome assembly GCF_002284565.1 of Mesorhizobium mediterraneum. Lineage (GTDB taxonomy): Bacteria > Pseudomonadota > Alphaproteobacteria > Rhizobiales > Rhizobiaceae > Mesorhizobium > Mesorhizobium mediterraneum. The sequence continues at coordinate 441,771 of NZ_NPKI01000026.1, forward strand.
GTTCTGGCGCGCACACCAAACCATCCGCTCGCGTTGTACATCTTGGGGACCTTATATCTGGGTTATGATAATGAGATGGCCTTGCGATATTTCGCACGGGCGGTCGGCGAGGAACCTAAAAACGCCTATTACCACCTCAGCCTGGGCGAGGCCTATGTGAAGGTCAGCGAATATTCGCCAGCAATCAAGCATATGCAGTACGCCTTGAAACTGCAGCCGGACCTTATCGAGGCACTTTGTGCACTGGGGCGCGCTTACATAGCGTTTGACAAACCAGACATGGCATTGCCGCTCTACGAGAAGGCGCTGAAAATCAACCGCGACCATCCCAAGGTTCGAGCGGGTCTGGCCAGCGCGCTTAGCGGCCTGGGGCGCATGGATGAAGCCGCCGTCTACCTGAAAGAAGCGATCGAACGTCGCATTGAGGTGCCGAGCGCCTACAACGACCTTGTACAGACGCGAAAGTTCACCGAAGAGCCTGAGGAACTCCAATTCATCCTTCGTGAACTCGCCAGCCCGAAGCTCCATCCAGCCGGCGCGCTGCAACTCCATTATGCCGCCGGCAAGGTGCTGAACGACCTCAAGCGCTATAGTGAGGCATTCGACCATTTCAACAAGGCGAAACAGGCCTCCGGCTACGAGTTCGATATCGACTTGTATCGTCGCTGGGTCGACTCGATGATTGAAATCTTCACGCCGGACTTTTTAGCTACCAGGGCCGGCTATGCAAATCCTTCCGAAGTGCCTGTGTTCGTGGTTGGCATGCCCCGCTCGGGGACGACGCTGACGGAGCAGATCTGCGCCAGCCATCCAGTTGTTCATGGTGCAGGGGAGCTTAGCAAATTAAGGCGGGTCGCGAATGCAATCGGCCTCAAAACCTCAGCGGCTGGGAATTTGAACCAGCCAATCATGTCGATCACGGAAGACCTGTCCAGAACCTTGGCCGAAGAGCACCTGTCCTATTTGCGGGAGCGGGCGCCTGCCGCGCTTCGCGTCGTCGATAAGGAGCCGCACAATTTTGAACTGATCGGCCTTATCGGCCTTCTCTTTCCCAACGCGCGCATCATTCATTGCCGTCGTGACGCCATCGACAATTGCGTCTCTTGCTTTGTCCTCAACTTCAGCGAGGGACACAGCTACAATACCGACCTGAAAACACTAGGCCTGTATTATCGCGAATATGACCGCCTGATGCGGCATTGGAACGAGGTTTTTCCCGGCCTCATCTTCGAAAATCGCTACGAAACACTGGTTGAGGACCAGGAGGCGCAGTCGCGCCGCCTCATAGATTATCTCGGGCTGCCTTGGGATGACGCCTGCCTGCGCTTTTTCGACAGGGATGGTTCGGTCAACACGCCCAGTCGCTGGCAGGTTCGGCAACCGATTTACAAATCGTCCGTCAAGCGCTGGAAGAATTATGAAAACGAAATTCAGCCGCTGATACAGTCGCTGGGCGATCTTGCAGAGATTTGACTTGAGGTAGGCGGTCCGCGTTGGGGGGGGCACGAGACTCTGGATCGCATAGGTTCGCTACCAACCGACCTTCAGCCGCCAAGCGCTGCTGCGGTGCAGAATCTTTCGAGACGCTGGAGGGACAGCGCGCCCCTCTGGCCTGCCGGACAGAGGGGGCGCGAAGGATCGCCAGCCTTTGAGTTAACCTGTTTCCAAGTGAGGACCGCATGCATCCCAGGGGCTGCGCTCCCGCTTTGCGTTCGCTCCGCCCTGGGACGACGAAGGCATGGTGGCTTTTGGCCAATCGCCAGTGTTGGAGATTGGCGGCTGCAGGCCGATCTAACAGAGAACGATCCATGGCCGGTATCAGCGGCGCATGCATACGCAATTTGACAGCCAGGCCGATACGAAAAAACCCGGCGGTTGCCCGCCGGGTTCGAGTTCAGTCAGACGATGCTGATTAGAACGAGCGCTGGAAGCGGAGCTGGCCGCCAAAGCTGTCCTCGTCGTCCGCACCGGTCCAGTTGGAGAAGCCGGCCTCGCCGAACTCTCCGGCGTGCAAGTAGGAGGCTTCCGCCGTGATCGTCAGGCCGGGGACGATGTCATAGGCGATGTTCGCCACGACGCCGAGGTTTTCGCCCTCGTCATACGAGATCTGGGTGTTGAACGAGGTCTTCTCGTTGATGGTGTAGGTGCCACCACCCCAGACTGCCCAATTGCCGCTCCACAGCTTGTACATGCCGCGGCCGCCGGCGGGGAATCTCCAGTCCGGATCCGTGAGGTTGTCGTCCGTGCCGTAGCCGGCCATGATAAACAGCGACAGGTTCTCCATCGGCGTGATGTCGAGGCGAACCTTGCCGGCCACCTCTTCGTAGGCGCTGTCGTAAGCAACGACGCCGGTGATCGCGCCCCAGCCCTGCGTCCACTTCACGCCGCCGACGACATGCGGAACGTAGCTGTCGATCGTGAAGGGGCCGTAGCCTTCTTCGAGCGAGACGACGGCGGAGAAGCCGTTGCCGGCGTCGAAGTAGTACTGGACGACGTTGGTGTCGAAGCCGCCATAGGGAACCAGCGTATCGTTCATGACGTTGCCGGCGTAGCCGATGAACGTATCGAAGGCCGAT
>NZ_NPKI01000036.1 GCF_002284565.1 Mesorhizobium mediterraneum
GATCAGCGGGCGCAAATGGCTGGCGAGGCAAATATTGCCTGCCGATGAGCGCGCCGCCATCGAGCGCCACCTCGGCTTGATCAACCAGGTCAACGAGGCGTTGACGGTGGTCGAGGCGGATATCGCGGTGCATGCCCTCCAGGACCCGACAATCCGCCGCCTAATGACGTTGCCCATCCTCGACGTCACCGTGGCTGGGAGCGTTGCCGCGGCCAATCGGAGACATTCGGCGCTTCGGCGATCCACAGAGGCTTGTCGCCTATCTTGGCCTCAATCCCAGCGTGCGGCAGTCCGGTGAGGGACCGGCCTATCATGGACGCATAACGAAGCAGGGCCGCGGCCATGCACGGGGAATGCTGGTCGAGGCGGCATGGGCGGCTGCCCGCTCACCGGGTCCTCTGCGCGCCTTCTACAAGCGGATCGCCTCGCGTCGCGGGAAGCATATCGCGGCCGTCGCCACCGCGCGCAAGCTTGCGAAGATCATCTGGCACATGCTGAGCAAAAATGCCGACTACATCTGGGCCCGGCCGGCCTTGCTCGCCCGCAAGTTCAGATCGGTCGAGCTGCGTGCCGGCCTCCCGACCAGCCATGCCAGGCGCGGCACCGCCTTCGACTACAACATCCCGGCCAAGCGCGCCGAAGAACGATCCCGAGTCGAAAAGGCAGAAGCTGCCTATGCAGCAGAGACTTCCCGATGGCGAACGAGGCCGGAAAGGCAGAAGGCTGTGGAAAAAGCCGCCGAATGAGAAGAAGGGGCTATTCTACAACATCCGTCTGCATCGGCTTGCCGGGCGCAATGTAATGCCATTCGACGCGGTTCTGATCTGCCCAGGCGAGGATGGCGTTCGAGGTGAACTCGCTGCCATTGTCGCTGACGATCATTCTCGGCCGGCCCCGCTCGGTGATGAGCCGGTCCAATTCGCGGGCAACCCGCATGCCCGAGAGAGACGTATCAACGATGAGTGCCAGGCACTCTCTCGTGCAGTCGTCGACGACGGCCAGGATGCGGAAGCGGCGCCCGTCGGTGAGCTGGTCCGATACGAAGTCGAGCGACCAGCGCTCGTCGGGCCTCAGCGGCACCAGCATCGGCGCCCTGGTCCCGATCGCCCGCTTGCGGCCGCCGCGGCGGCGAACGGCGAGCTTCTCCTCCCGATAGAGCCGGAACACTTCTTGTGGTTCACGACCAGGCCCTCCCGCCTCAGCATCACGAGAAGACGCCGGTAGCCGAACCGGCGACGCTCCTGCGCGATCGCCTTCATCCGCTCGCGAACCTCGCGGTCGTCCGGCCTGCTGGTCTCGTAGCGAACCGTCATGCGGCAACAGCCGATGGCTTTACACGCCCGCCGTTCGCTCATCCCGAAGCCTTCCTTCAGGCGAGCGACAGCTTTCCGCTTGGCCGCGGGCGTCACCATTAATGGGACGGTCCGCCCCGTCCTCCCGCAGCATCATTCGGGGCGGTCCCACCAAAGGAGGTTGCAATGTCCCCACGCAATGCGCCGCGCCTTGCGGCAGTCTATGGAGTCGATATCGGCAAGAACATCTTTCACGTCGTCGGCCTGGACAGCGGCGGCGAGCCCATCCAGCGAGCTCGCTTCCGACGCGACACGCTGCTGCAATTCTTTGAACGAGCAGCGCCAGCGGTCGTGGGGATGGAGTCGTGCGCAGGGTCACAATGGATCGCCAGGAGACTGCATGCTCTGGGGCACAAGGTTCGCCTAATCCCAGCGCAGTTTGCCACTCGGCCGACGATGCGGTTCGCAGCAATCAAGAGCGAGGAACAAGCTGACCTCCAGGCGCTGCATCGGGTACGCGACCAGATGATCGGCACGCGAACCCGTCTGATCAACCAGATGCGAGCGTTCTGCCTGGAATATGGAATCGCGTTGAGACAGGGAGCGGGCCTGTTCAAACTCGACCTGCCACTGGTTCTGGATGACGCGTCGAACGACCTCTCGTCGGCGATGCGCAAACTGCTCTCGGACCTGTTCGCCGACCTACGCCGGCTGGAGCGGCGCATCGACGACGTGACGAGGGAGATCGCTGGGATAGCAGATCGAGAAGATGTTGCCCGCCGGCTTATGACGATCCCCGGAATCGGAGCGCTGGGCGCCACCGCTAGCTTCGGCGATGGCCTCGGCATCGATAATGTCGCTCTTGTTCGACTTCACGTAGGGCTTCACGCTTCTTGCGGCCGTCGGCAATGCGCGCCAGTTCCAGAAGGCCCGCGATCTGGCCGCTTGGCTGGGCCTTGTCCCGCGGGAACACTCGACCGGGGGCAAGCAGAAGCTCCTCGGCATCAGCAAGCGCGGGAATCGCTACGTCCGCAAGCTCCTCGTTCATGGCGCGCGGTCCTGCTTCCGACACCTGGATCGAACCCGGGATCGCCTTGGAAGCTGGCTTGATGGGCTGCAGAGCCGGATGCACCCGAACAAGGCCGTTGTCGCACTGGCCGCCAAGATGGCGCGCATTGTCTGGGTTGTCCTGACCAAGCCGGGAGCGCTCTACGAACGCAGGGATCCCGCATTCGCCTGACGCTTCCGGCTCGATTGCAAGGCTCGGGAATAGCGATGACGAAACAGTGGATCAGCATGCCGTAAGTCCTGTGCAAAAAAGCGGGCTTCGTGCCCGAACCATTTATTGGGAACGGCGTGCGCGGATCTCATCATGGCCTGGCTGCAACAGCAGTCCACTTGCGAGAGGCCGGATACATTTATGCAACTGGAATCGTCATCGGCGATGTCGCGAACCCTTGCACGGACGGGGCGGACCATACATTCTTTCCCACAAGATCCTTCAACGCGGCATTGTCGAGCATGGCGTCGGCCAGAAGCCGCTTCAGCCGCGTGTTCTCGTCCTCCAGAGCCTTCAGTCGCCGAGCCTCGGAGACATCCATCCCGCCGAAGCGGGCCTTCCAGTTGTAGATCGAGGCGTCGCTGACCCCGTGCTTGCGGCACAGATGGGCAACCGATACCCCCGCCTCATGTTCCTTCAAAATTCCGATGATCTGCTCTTCAGAGAAGCGGCTGCGTTTCATGTCCTGGTCCTCTCGATGGGCCAGAACGAACTTCAAACCGGATTAGATCAGAGGGGCAAGGTCACGAGCGTTACCAGCGTTCCGAGCGGGCCTTGGTGGCCACGCTTGCGGAGAGTATGTGCAGGGCGTTTCGACCCGCAAGGTCAAGGCGATCACGGAAGAGCTGTGCGGTCATTCGTTCTCGGCCTCATCTATCTCGGCCATCAACAAACGCCTGGACGAGAGCCTGAAAGCGTTTGCCGAGCGCCCGCTTCAAGAGCCTTTTTGCCTACCTCATCCTCGATGCTCGCTACGAGAAGGTGCGCGAAGCCGGCATCGTCATGAGCCAGGCGGTGCTGATCGCGGTTGGCATCGACTGGGACGGCCGGCGTCAGATCAAGCCGCTCGGCCTGGAGGGACTTTCTCGTCGGCTTGAAGGCGCGCGGCCTCAAGGGCGTCGAGCTGGTCGTGTCTGACGATCATGCCGGCCTGGTCGCGGCGATCGGCGAGGTGATCCCGGAGGCGGTATGGCAGCGCTGCTACGTGCACTTCCTCAGGAATGCGCCCGATCACCTGCCGAGAAAGCATGGCGACGATTGCCTGCAGGAACTGCGCTGGCTCTACGACCGGCGCGATCTCGCCGAGGCCAAGGCCGATCTCGCCGCATGGCTTTCCAAATGGTCGGCCCGCTACCCACGACTGACGACGTGGGTGGAGGAGACCATCGAGTACACGCTGACCTTCTTTCGTCTGCCACGCCAGCACCACAAGCATCTCAAGAGCACCAACATGCTTGAACGGCTCAACGAGGAAATCCGGCGCCGCACTTATGTCGTGCGGATCTTTCCAAACTCACAGAGCTGCCTGCGCCTCGTCAGGCCGCTGGCCGTGGAAACCAACGAAAACTGGATGGAGGCCAACCGCTACATCAACATGGACGACCTGCGCGAGCACAAGAAGCTCGCTCTGCGCCAAGCCGCATGACCAGCACCATGGCCGCCCCTTTTTGCAGAACTTGACGCACACAACCGTAGGTTAGTTCGATGCACGAAGGAGGCGTGACCGAATCCCATCATAGAAGGCGGCCGAAAAGCTTATCGTCGGTATCCGGCCGCGACAGGCGAGAGCATCGGAGCCACTCGGGTCCGGACCTATCTGCTCCTGGTATCGATTCAGGCAACATGGGCACATGGGCGATCGCCGGGCGCCGAACGCGCAACCGCCGGAATATCAGCAGAAAGGAATTGGGTGGCATCGATGCGAAATTGATGGCTTGGCATCGCGCTGACGAGCACAGCCGGCGGGACTAATTAGGGACAGTCTCAAGGTTTTGGATTGCGGTCCGGGGATCCCTGGCGCAATCGCGTTAGGCCGGTTTCGTATTCATCCGTCGAGAGATAGTCGAGCGCGGTATGCAGGCGCTGCCTGTTGTAGACCCGCTCGATGAATTTGGACGATGCTCTTCTTAGCATCGATCATATCCACGACAGCTTCGGCCATCAACTTCTTCGTCCTTCAGCGTACGCAGCCTTGGGATTATCATGCAGCCTTTGGATTATCATAAGGGTTGCCATTCCGGCTCATGCTCGGCTGGATGCGATGCGCCGCAATCTCGGCAGCCACAAGGAGGACACCATGAACGAGCCAGGTAATACGGGATGCTGCTAAGGGCAACGGAATTGCTGCCCTCCGGAAGCAGTTTCATCTGAGAACCAGATGGCCGCAATACAAAGACTGAATTTGACGTAAACCCCGCGGCAATTGAAAATCAACTGACTAATTAAGAGCCGAATTGCAGACGGGAGGATGAGCGTTCTTGGTAAAACGCTGGCACTTAATGTAGGCGAACTCGGTCGGGCGCTATCTTTTGTTGCCGCCCTGCTTCGTCGTGGTCCTCGGGCGGGGCTGTCGCCCGCGGCGGCGATTTTGAAGCCTCGATTTCCAGTGAGGCGTCCTTCTAGAACTTGGCGATTTGCGTGAAGGGGGTAGGATCTATGCGATCATCTATTGATGCGATCATCGAGGGCAAGCTCAAGGAATTTTCGATTCCAGGCTCAGCAGTTGGGATCGTGCAAGATGGCAGGCTTGTTTGGGCGAAGGGTTATGGATGGGCAGATGTGACACGCAACGTTCCGATGACGCCCAAAACCATCATGAATATCGGCTCCGTCTCCAAGACAATTACTGCAACAGCCGTGATGCAGCTTTGGGAACAAGGGTTAATTGACCTGGATGCGGATGTCAGTAGGTATCTTCCCTATCAGGTCGTCAATCCGAAACACCCATCGCTGGCCATCACAGCACGGCGGCTCTTGAATCATCGCTCGTCAATCCGAGACGGGAAGTCTTACTCGGACAGCTACGCCTGCGGCGATCCGACGGTTGCTCTTGGGGACTGGCTCAAGGCATACCTAACGCCAGGAGGGGTCTATTTTGACGCCAACGACAATTTCCACGGGTGGGCGCCCGGCAAACTCGATCCGGATCACCCCGGCGGGTATTGCAATGTTGCTTATGGCCTGCTCGGCCACCTTGTCGAGTGCGTAGCTGGCGCGCACTTCACCGAATATTGCGCCGACCACATCTTCACCCCCTTGGGCATGAACAGCACTGGCTGGTATGTGCGCGATATTAACATTAACCGGCATGCAGTTCTCTATAGCAGGGGCACCAAAGAAAAGTGGGAGGGGGGCGGGCAGGCCTTTTCCTCCCGATTTGCAGTTCCTAGCTTGACAATTGATGAGCTTACGCCGGGGAGCCGGATGCAGCTTTGCCTCTACAGTTACCCCACCTATATGGAGGGACTAGCGCGGACGAGCATTGAGGAACTGTCGCTCTTTCTCGCCACCTATGGAAACCGAGGCGGAAATCAGTTGCTGAAAGATTCAACCATCAACCTGATGCTCTCTCAAGTCCACGATGGTCGCCCCCTCTGCTGGCACAAATTCATCCTTGAAAATGGTGATGTTATTTGGGGGCACGCTGGCAGCGATCCTGGTGTCAGGACTTTTATGGGCTTGCGTGAAAAGGACGGGACTGGCGCAATCCTCTATTTCAATGGGGACGACATTGGTGACAGCAGAGAGGTCCTTATCGAAAGCCTTTTCTGCAATGCCAGCACCCTTTGACGTCGTTTCCGCGTGACCGTTGGGACGCGCGTTATTCACGAAATGCTATCAGGAACGAGGTGCTGGTTCAATCGGGTATGCTGGTGCTCCGGCTCGACGGCGCGCACCAGGCGCTCGTGAACTAAGCCCGCTTTTCTTCGACAGGCTCGGCGGTCTCGCCATACGCTTCGCCCCTCGGAGCAGGCAGGCCACTGGGCTGTGACAGGCCGCTGCCCTTGCTGGCAGCAGGCTTTGTCGGTGGCCCTTCCAGGTGGCGCGGTGTGGGCGGCACTTTCCTTCTAGGCCCGCCGCGGCGGATGCCGGCCGCCTCTGACAGCGGGCCTTTGCCTTCCGATCCACCCCGCTTCCCGGGGAAGGACCCGCGAAGCGGAGGCGAGTGTCATGCGCGAGAACGGCAAACTGTGCCCGTGCCGAGGCTGATGGAAAGACGGGTGGGCCACCAAAGGCGAGCGTTTATTCCGAAATTACCGTTCGCATCATCGCCGATCTGGGGGCTGCGTGCCATGCGTTAAGCTTGGGGCAGGGCGAAGGCGGCCTTCGAACTGCCGAAGAACGCCGCCACCAGCCGCACCTATTCCGGCATCAACATCCTGATCCTGTGGGGCGCGGTGATCGAGCGCGGTTACCCGGCTAGAACTGGCTGATCTTTCGGTAGGCGCTCCTTTGGCGGCAATGTCAGGACGGGCGAGCACGGTGGTCTTCAACAGAGGAAAGGCCCAGGATACTTCGTATCAACAATCCAGATCGCTCTGAGTTATCGCAAAACCAGATGGCAACGATACCCAAACTGAATTTGACGTAGGCCGCGGCGCGACGGAGCATAGATCGCGCGACGGAGCATAGATTGCATGAATGCTCCTCTTGGCAAGTATCTGACCGATAGGCGTGATAAACGGCGCTATGGCAAAAAGGGGAAATGAACCATGATCTCTCGACGTGAAATGATCAAGGCGGGTTTGGCCGCCGGAGCGGCTATGTCGATCCCCTCAGTCCTGAGGGCACAAACAGCACCAACCGACGCGCGGACGGTCCGCATGGTGATGGGCGACCTCAGCACGTTCGATCCGATCGTTACGACGGCTACCATGACCGGCAATCATGGCTTGGCGATTTACGACATGCTGTTTTCGCTTGATTCCAAATTGATTCCACAACCGCAAATGGTGGGGAAGTGGGCCGTTTCCGATGACAAGAAAGCTTATACGTTCGAGCTGCGGGATGGTCTGGGCTGGCATGATGGCACCCCCGTCACCGCGACGGACTGTGTCGCCTCGATCCGTCGCTGGGGCCAGGTGCCTTCTGGCGGAAAGCTGATCATGGAACGAGCCAGCGATATCTCGGCGCAGGACGATAAAACATTCATAATCTCACTCAAGGAGCCGATGGGGCTTCTTATCGAAATCCTAGCGGGAGCGGTCACGCCGGTCTTGTACATCATGCGCGAAAAGGACGCGAGTCTCGCTGCCACAGAGCAGGTGACCGCGAACATCGGATCTGGTCCGTTCAAGTTTAACCATGCTCTTGCTAAGCCGGGCGCCAGCTTCACCTACGACCGCAATGAAAAGTATGTACCCCGCCACGAGCCGACAGACGGGTTCGCGGGCGGGAAGGTCGTCAACGTCGATCGCGTTATCTGGGAAAATATCACTGATCAGCAGACTGCCTTTGCGGCCTTGCAGGCGGGCGAGGTCGATTTTCACTTATTGCCACCCGCCGATCTTTACCCAGCGATTGAGAGCGATACTAACCTTGCACTGCAGGTTCTTAACAAGGCGGGCGATGTATATTTCATGCGCATGAACTGCCTGCAGAAGCCGTTCGACAACGTCAAGGCACGCCAAGCAATGCTTCACCTGATCGATCAGGAGGCATTTATGCGTACTTCGTTTCCCGCAGAATACACCCGCACCATCACTTCGTTTTTCGGAAACCAAACGCCCTATACCAACGACGAAAATACGGGGTGGTACAAGAAGGGCGGTGATCAGGAAAAAGCCAAGCAGCTCGTCAAGGAGGCGGGATATGCGGGCGAGAAAGTCGTTATCCTGCAGCGCACGGACTGGGCGGAGGCCGGCAATTGTGCGCAGCTCTTGGCGGTCACTCTGCGCAAGATTGGGGTCAATGCCGAGCTTGCGCCGGGCGATTCGGCCTTAAATGGCGCCCGCCTAAGGAACAAGGGCTCCGTTGAGAACGACGGCTGGAGCATTTTCATCACGTCCGAGTCCGATTATGAGCGCAGCACTACGCTCAGTAATCCCACTCTGACCGCGAATGGCGAGCAGGGTTGGTGGGGCTGGCCGCAGAGCGATGAGTATGAGGCTCTTCGGGCCAAATGGGCGAATGTCGAAACACTCGAAGAGCGCCAGGCACTGGCGCGCGAGATGCAACGTATACAGTGGGACATCGCGGGCACCGTTCTACTGGGATCAGTTCTCTCGCCAATCGCGCGCCGCAAGACGCTCACTGGTCTGATCGAAATGCCGTCGCTCACAGCGATGTGGAACATGCAGAAGGTTCCCGCCTAGTGGCTGCCTACATCCTACGCAGATTCGTTTCGACCATCGCCGTCATGGCGATGGTCGGGATCTTCATATTCCTGCTTCTCAGGCTGGCTCCCGGCGACCCGGCGGCCATGATCGCCGGCAGAAATGCCGCTCCGCAGTTGATCGCCAGTATCCGAGAACAGCTGGGCCTGAACGACCCCATCCCGGTTCAGTTCATGCGTTGGGTGCGCGACATTCTCGGCGGCGATTTCGGCACCTCGATCTTTGCCGGACGACCGGTTCTGGAACTGATCTCGCAACGGCTTGAGCCGACCCTTTCCCTAGCGATCCTGACGATGATCCTTTCGGTGACGGTCGGGGTCTCTTTCGGCATTCTTGCCGCGTGGCGAACTGGCGGGCTCGTCGACCGCCTCCTCGCGGCCTTTTCGGCAGTTGGTTATTCCGTCCCGGTCTTTGTCATCGGCTATTTTCTCATATACTTCTTCGCCATCAGGACACACTGGCTACCGGTCCAGGGATACGTCCCTTTCAACCAGGGCCTCGGGCCTTGGTTTGTGCACCTGATCCTTCCCACCGTGGCTTTAGGGCTTGGGTACATTGCATTCGTCGCCCGGGTTACGAGGGCGAGCATGCTTGAGGTCCTGTCGGAAGACTATATGCGAACGGCCGCTGCCAAGGGCGCTTCGTCCTATGCCATGCTTTTCCAGCATGCCTTGAAGAATGCCGGCGTCCCCATCCTGACCGTCATAGGCATAAGCTTCGCCTATTTGATCGGCGGAGTCGTCCTCACGGAAACGGTGTTCAACTTACCCGGTATCGGTCGCCTGGTCGTGAATGCGATCAACAACCGCGACTATCCGATCATTCAGAGCGTGCTCATCCTGACTTCGGGTCTGTACGTCCTTATCAATCTCGCGGTCGATCTGGCGTACACCTTGATCGATCCACGTATCCGGTACTGATATGACGATTTTATCCGCACCAGTTGAATACCTTCCTACGGGTCGCCTGCGCATATCCGACCTTCCTCGTCTGGCACGGCGTCATCCGCTGATCATTGCAGGAGGCGGGCTGATGGGGCTTCTGATCATCTTGGCCCTCGCCGCTCCGCTTTACGCTGGCGATCCAGTTAACATCGATCCATTCAAACGCCTCCAGCCGTCTTCCGCCGAAATGTGGTTCGGTAGCGACAATCTGGGTCGGGATGTGTTTGCGCGAACCATCTTCGGTGCCCGCATCTCCCTAGTGGTAGGAATGCTGTCCGCAGCGAGCGCGGCTCTTGCCGGGCTGCTGATCGGTGTCATCGCCGGCTATAGCCGCAGCTTCGATAACGTCGTCATGCGGGTCATGGATGGTCTCATGTCGATACCCACGATTCTGCTGGCCATTGCCCTCATTTCTCTGACAGGACCCGGAATCGGCATCCTCATCGTTGCGATCGCGATCCCGGAGACGCCAGCCGTCGCGCGGCTGGTTCGTTCGGTGGTTCTGGGGGTTCGCGAGCGTCCCTATGTGGAGGCGGCGCTCTGCGGCGGGGCGAGCCTGCCCAAGGTGCTGTGGCGGCATATCCTACCGAGTACCATTCCTGCGCTGATGGTCCAGGGCGCTACTGTCTGCGCCAGCGCAATCCTGACGGAGGCGGGGCTGAGCTTCCTCGGCGTGGGCGTGCCGCCCGAGATCCCTAGTTGGGGTAACATGATCGCCAGTTCGCGCCTGTATCTTGCCATTGCGCCAATGACGATCTTCGCGCCCGGTATCTGCCTTGCCATCACGGTCCTTGCCGTCAACCTACTGGGCGATGGTCTGCGAGACGTTTTCGACCCCCGCGCAAAGAGGAGACGCTGACATGCAGATGCATCAAACTGCACGAAACGACGTGCTTCTCGAACTTCGAGACCTTGAGACGCGCTTTTACGGCGAAGAAAGCGTCACCCGCGCCTTGGACGGCATCAGCTTCCAGGTGATGAAAGGCGAGACGCTTGGGGTCGTCGGTGAATCGGGATGCGGGAAGAGCGTCACCGCTCTATCAATCCTTCGGCTGCTGCCGAAGGTGAGCGCCAGAATTGTCGGCGGCGAGGTCCGCTTTCATGGATGCAACCTTCTTGAGCTGTCGGATCGGGAGATGCGAAAAATCCGTGGCGACCAGATCGCCATGATTTTCCAGGAGCCGATGACGAGCTTGAACCCGGTCTATACGATCGGCCACCAGATCGCCGAGGCGGTGCAGATCCATACGAAAGCGTCCCGCTCGGTGGCCAAGGCAAAGGCCGAAGAGATGCTCCGTCTCGTCCGCATCGCGGACCCGGAACGGCGCGTCAGCAATTATCCGCATGAAATGTCGGGCGGCATGCGCCAGCGCGCAATGATCGCCATGGCACTTGCCTGCTCGCCGGAACTGTTGATCGCCGACGAGCCAACGACTGCGCTTGACGTCACGATCCAAGCACAGATTCTCCGGCTCATCGTCGATCTAAAAGAGCGCACGGGAACGGCCGTCATGTTCATCACGCATGACCTGGGCGTCGTAGCCGAGACGTGTCAACGTGTCATTGTCATGTATGCCGGCCGGATCGTGGAGCAAGCGACCATAAATGATCTGTTTGCGAGTCCCGCGCATCCCTACACCCAGGGCCTCATGCGATCGATGCCTGATCCGCGGCGCGGCCGACAGCGCCGCCTTCCAGAAATTCCGGGGATCGTGCCAAGTCTGCGCGACCCCATTGTGGGCTGCAGCTTTGCGCCACGCTGTCCGTTCGCGATCGATATTTGCCGCGAGAAAACACCCGTCTTACGTGATGTTAGGGCGGGCCACACCGCGGCTTGCTGGCGCGCCGAAGAGGTGATGGGCGCATGAATGGTCCTTTGCTGAAAGTCGAGAACCTGACCAAGCATTATCCGTTTGGCTCGGGCCTCTTTAAGAAAGCCATTCCGGTGATCCGGGCAGTGGAGGATGTATCCTTCACTGTCGACGCCGGCGAGACGCTCTGCATCGTCGGTGAATCCGGCTGCGGCAAGTCCACCGTGGCGCGGCTCCTGATGCGGCTCATCGAGCCGACTGCTGGCCGCGTGCTGATCGACGGAACCGACATTGCAGGTCTCAAGAAGGACGCGCTTCACGCGTGGCGCCGTCGGATGCAGATGGTCTTTCAGGATCCTTACTCGTCGTTGAACCCACGCCTTACCGCCGGACAGATCATCACGGAGCCTGTCGAGAACTATGAGAGTCTCAGCCGGAAGCAGCGTCAGGCACTTGCCGCGGATCTTCTCCGAAAGGTCGGAATGTCGCCTGAGATGATCCACAGACTCCCCTCCGAATTGTCAGGCGGTCAGCGCCAGCGGCTCGGTATAGCGCGGGCGCTGGCCCTGCAGCCCTCGCTCATCATCGCGGACGAAGCGGTGTCAGCCCTTGACGTCTCCGTTCAGGCGCAGATTCTGAATCTGCTTCTGGATCTCCAGCAGCAGATGGGCATCGCCTTTGTCTTTATCTCGCATGATCTCGGTGTCGTGGAGCATATCGCGCATCGTGTTGCGGTCATGTATCTTGGGCGGATAGTGGAGCTCGCCCCAAGTCAGGCGCTCTTCGCCAAACCGGTGCATCCCTACACAGAGGCGCTGATCGCGGCAGCTCCGGTGCCGGATCCGACGCGCGTTCGCCTGGAGGCACCAGTTGAAGGCGAGGTGCCAAGTCCCATTAATCCGCCGAGCGGATGCGCCTTCCACCCGCGCTGCCCACTCGCGGTTGAGCGGTGCCGCGTCGAAGCGCCGCCTCTAGTGCCAATGGCCGACGGGCGCGTCGTGGCCTGTCATGTGCGCGCTCCGGCCACGGTAATTCCGCCCAAGCCGCCGGTGGCGGCCAATGTTTCTTTCATTGGGACATAGCTGGAGCATTTCACCCGATCGAAGCGCACGAATGCGCTACTCAGTAATAGACGAAGTGATACAAATTTCCGCCAAAGTATAGATGAAAGAAAGTCAATGGAAAACGAGGATAGAGATAGTCCTGCCAGGCGAGATGCTGGCTTTGATGTGGTCGGTTCAATTGCAACGAACGTGGCGGACGGTTTCAAGATAGTAGCAGTTGGCGACCTCATCGTGTCGCGTGCGGTGACCAAATTTCTGTATTCTGGCTTCGGTGCCGTCGCCCAAATTCTTCATGATGCTGATGTCACGTTTGGCAACCTTGAGGTCAACATCGTCGATATCCGATCGTTCAGTGGATACCCGCAGGCTGAATACGGCGGTGCGTATCACCTCAGCCTGCCAGAGGTCGGTCCTGATTTGAAGGCGATGGGGTTCAACATGGTAGGTCGCGCTAACAACCATTCGCTTGACTGGGGCGTTGAGGGCATGCGCGAAACGAGCCGGGTGCTCGATCAGAGTGGGATCATCCATGCTGGCGTGGGCGAAAATCGTGCACAAGCCGGCGCCGCTCGGTTCTTAGAGACCGGACGCGGTCGCGTGGCGTTGGTTTCCTGTGCTACAACCTTCATGCCTATGGCTCGTGCTGGCGATCCCGCGGGCGAAGCGCCCGGCAGACCAGGTCTCAACGCCCTTCGTTTGGCGAAAACCATCGTGGTTCCTCCCGAGATGCTCGAGAGTTTGAGACAGATACGTGCTATCTTGCCCTGCCACTGGCCTGGTGGTGAAGATCCCAACGTGGTCGCAATCGAGGGAACGACATTCAAAGCGGGCGACACGGCCGGAGTCAGCTATCAACCAAACCAGCATGATATCGCCGACATTCTACGAAACATTCGACGGGGCAAGCAGTTCTCCGACTTCTGCATTTTAACGAACCACGGGCACGAGCCTGATAATTGTCGCCAGGTAGTCCCTGATTACGAACCATCGTTTGCGCATCTCATGATCGATGCCGGGGCCGATGCATATATCGGGCATGGATCGCACCAGTTACGGGGCATAGAGATCTACAAGGGCCGACCGATCTTTTATGGCCTTGGTAACTTCTTCGAGGACGACCTCGGGACCCCGTCCGGCGCCGACATGTTCGACGAATATGCTAAGGACCCACGGGTCGACACGGATGCCGAGGTGAAAGTCGCCGAGATGGCGGGAACATTCACACACCCGCTCTTCTATGAAAGCGTTGTCACCGTCAGCCGATTCGAGCTGAACCAGCTTGCCGAATTGCGGCTATATCCGATCGAACTCGGTCACTCGAAGAGGTTTGCAAACCGCGGAGTTCCAACTCTCGCACTCACGCAGCAAGCAACAGCCATTCTCGAGCGTCTACAGGCACTCTCGAAGCCATATGGAACCGAGATCGCCATCGAGAACGACGTCGGTGTGATCAGATTGCGGCCCAACTCGCTGCGATGATGACGATGATGCATTGAACCTTAGTAGCCCGAGCAACAGGCCGTCCGACGTCCAACACAGCCGGTGACAGGAAAAAATGCGCGCAACCGAAATCCCGATCAAGGGCTATCTCGACCTCTTCTTCCATCGTGAGATCGCTTCCGGGGAAACATGCGCATTTCGCTGATTGTGAGCAGGGATTTCACGCGATCATGAGCGGCCGCTTCGACCGACCTGGTCATTGATTCACGTGTTTGAAGCTGCGTCAAGAGCATGGGCGCGAGCGTTGTGTTTTCGCATGCTTTCACCGGTGAGTTGGAGGCGGTGAGCGTTGTGAATGAGGCGATCCAGAATCGCGTCACCGAGGGTGGGATCACCGATGACGTCGTGCCAGTGTTGCACGGGGATTTGGCTGGTGACGATGTTGGAGGCGCGGCCATGGCGATCGTCGAGGATCTCCAGCAGGTCGCGGCGCTCGGCCGCATTGAGAACCGACAGGCCCCAGTCGTCGAGAATGAGGAGTTGAACGCGCCCGAGCGTCTTGAGCAGGCGGCCATAGTGCCCGTCGCCCCGCGCCAGCGCGAGCGCCTCGAAGAGACGCGGGCCGCGATGATAGAGGACCGACCGGTTGTCGCGGCAGGCTTTGTGGCCAAGGGCGCAGGCGAGCCAACTCTTGCCCAGGCCGGTTGCGCCTGTAACCAGCAAATTCTCATGGCGGTCGATCCAGTCGCCGCCGACGAGCCTGGCGAAGACGGCGCGGTCGATGCCGCGCAGGCGTGCGCAAATCGACATCTTCTACGCAGGCGCTCTGGCGCAGCGCGGCGAATTTGAGACGCGGCGTGAGCCGTTTGGTGTCGCGCTCGGCCGCTTCGCGATCGACGAAGCCCGATGCGCTCCTCGAACGACTAGGCATCGAGATCCTGTGATCGTCGCTGCTCCTCGAAGGCCTTGGCCATTCCGGTCAAGCCGAGTGCGATCAGCCGTTCATGGGTGGGATGGGCGAGCATTGAGAACTCCAGGGTTCAGTGGAAATAGCGCTGACCGCGGATGTTGCCGTGGCGCAGGGGTTGGTGGTCGGGCGTCTCGTCGAGGAAAGCGCGATCAAGGCCGTTCTTGAGGATCGAACGGATCGAGGCGGGCTGGGACGCGTCTCCAAGATGGGTAACCGATATTTGCGCAAGCTGCTTGTAGTCGGCGCTCATGCCGTTCTGTTCCATCGCAAGCGTTCCAGCGATACGTTGAGAAACTGGGCAGATCGCCTGCTGGAGACCAAGCCCTTCAAGCTTGTCGCCGTGGCGACTGCCAACTAGCTCGCCCGTATCGTTTTTGCACTCATGCGCGACGCAACACACTATGCCGCCCCGCGGGCCTAACAACAGTATCGGGAAAGGCCACGAACCGGAATCGAGGGGGGTGACAATGACGTGATGGGAACGTGGACAGATCCTGAAAGCCTGCAGCATAGTCGGAGCTTCGATCTCGTTCTCTTGATCAGGCCAAAGGATCAGCGGATACCATTAGGGCCAGCGGTCACAAGACCGCAGCAACAGGCCGGAGACATGACCGCGCCCGCGACCATCCCATCGCTGAAACAATCCCTTGATCAGCGGGCGCCGTCCGCTCGAGGACTGCCTCGGTCGTCCTGACGCTCCCATGAAGAACCTGACCCATAACGCATCCTTTGATTCGAAGGACAAGCATGCCCCTCAAAGCCTGGGATCAAACATCTATTCGCGAAGCCCCGGAAATGGTGTGATCGACCAACTGATTAAGTCGACGGCACGCTGAAGGATCGCCTTGCTCTGAGCGAGGCTGGGTGAAACGACGGTAACGTATCCCATAGAGTCTCCGCCGTCGCCTTTCCTGACTATCGGCCTCTTGGATTCAATATAAAATTTGACATCGACGACACCTGGTACAGCCGCCGCCCGACGGTCGCCACCGTTCCAATCGAGGATGCCATCGCGATCAGGGACTAAGTTCCGTTGGGCCACCGATTGCGAATGCTGTTTGCGCAAATCCCATTCCTCGCCGACGACAATCTTGATGTGTTCGGTGACGAGATCGACACCGTAAGCCAATCGGATCAGTTCAGGTTCCCCAACGCCAAGACGCGGATTGACTTCGATGACCACTGGGCCAAGCTTTGTCCACCGGAATTCGATATTCGATGGCCCCCAGCCAAGGCCGAGAGCTCGCAAACAGCTCAGCGAAACATCTGCGATACCTTGATGCTCCTCGTCAGTCAGCGGGGCCGGACTAGCGCACTCATGAACGACGAAATACGGTGGCGGGCCGAACTCGTAGGCGGTAATTCCAATGAGCTCATTTCCCATTAAATTGGCGACATAAAGGGGGCCTTCTGCGAATTCTTCGACCAGTATCCTCGGCGAAGAGCGCCACACATGCTTCCCACTTAACAGATAGGTCGTATGTTCGGTCAACTCATCGACGTTGCGGCACAGTCGGACACCGATGCTGCCGCAGCCCATGGCTGGCTTAACCACCACAGGCAGGCCGATCTCTGCGGCAGAGCTTTCTACCTCCGTCGCATTCGCTGCTAAACGATAAACAGGCATTGGAATGCCGGCCTCTGCGAGCAGCTGACGTTGAGTGAATTTGTCGCAGCACCGTTCAACGGATGTGGAGTTCGGTCCCGGTAGACCGAAATGCCTGCAGAGTTTGCCAACTGTTGCAGGGATCGACTCGTCGAGGTCCGCAAACCCGATAATGCCGGCAATGTCATAGGTCGCACGCAGCCGGGAACATTCGTGGATCAGCGCATCGAGATTGCCTGTATCGATACGGCTAGCCTCGATCCCTTTTGCCGCAAGATAGTCGTATTGGGTTGGATCCGCCGCCAGGGTGATTGGATGAAGACCAAGACGCTGGGCCGCTTGGATGTGTGGCGGACCATTACCTCTTGACCCACCAACCATAATGAGCGCTCTTTTTGCCATAGGCTTAACTCCGACATTGCGTGCTATGTGGCGGTTCGAGCCTAAATCGGTGTTGGTTTCTTCATCCGTGCCTGACTCCGACCTTGCCGTGAGCGTATCATCGTCAGCGATTTGCGGCCGCAAAGATCCTGTGAATTTATTTGAAGGATCTGTTGCAACGGTTGGAGTTGCACGTGAAGAAAGTCGGCGACCTGCTTATCAGGCCGTAAAGCGGAGAAACACTCGGGGATGGGAGGGATTTGGATTGGAGGCTTACCTCGCCTATCGTTTCTTGCGTCGTTTCTGAGAGCCAGCCGCCGCATGGTCAATCAGTGCGATAACGTCTTGATCGACTGGCGTTCCTTCCGTCAGTCGCATTCGAGCGCCGTTATCTTTGCGAATGCCTCGGAACGTTGCTCAGATAGATGGTTACGATTGAGGGCCGCCAAGCCGTGACATGCTGCCTTATGTAAGGTTCATGAGTTAGCTCTGTTCACGCTGCTCTGATACCATTCTCTGGACCGCCGTAAAACCGCTCCTGGGTTGGGCGGAGCCATGACAAGTAAGGCGACCAACAAGTTCTCTCCGGAGGTCAGGACCCGTGCGGTGCGGCTGATTCTGGATCACGAAGGCGAGCATGCCTCGCGCTGTGCGGCGGTCTCGTCGATCGCCGCCAAGATCATCCGCACGGCGCAGACGCTGCATGAATGGGTGAAGAAGGCGGGCGCGACGCGGCGAGGTCGTCGGCGTACAACTGATGCCAGCGGCCACAGCATGTCGCTGCGCTCGCGAGCGTTCAACGCCGCCATCCGGCTTCTGCGACGCGTCTTCTCTACGCTCATGTCTGGAAGATCTGCCAGCACCTTGCCGGTCGACGGGTTAAAGACCTTGAAGGTCAGCTCGCCAACAGGCGTACCAGGTGACCGGCATGCTCGATCTCGCCAAATCGGTCCGGGGGGGCAGGTGGCGGATCATCGCCAGGCATAGGGGCATTACCGTCCTCCTCAACGCAGCGGATATCTATGTCGGCATGGTGTGGCGTGTCCTGGGCGCGAGTTGGAGTTGAGGGGGGAATCGTCTCCCGCAGAGAGACCAGGAAGCCATAGGCGGCGATACAGAGGCTGGCGTGGTAGTGAAGCCCCGCCACCCTCGGCCTTCGTAGTGACCCAGTCCCAGTTCCTGCTTGTTTCCTGATAGTCTCGCTCGATGCACCAACGCAAGCTTGGCGGCGTCGACCAACTGGGTGATCGTAGCGTCGGCCGGCAAGTGGAGAGCCAATACTTGCTCGGCTCGACCTCGCCTTCAGGCCACTCGATCAGGAGCCACTCTTCGGCGTGCGCCTCGGGCCGATTGTAGTCCCTGGATGCCGGCCGCAAGCGCATGGCGGCGAAGCGGGAATTGAGCTCGGTGTTGGTTCCTTCACGCCAGTCGGTCGTGCGCCAAGTCTCGGCGTCGAACTCCTCGGCCAGGGCTTTGGCCGAGACCGGCTTGTGATTGTCGGTTCGGCCGACTCGAGACGACGGCCGGCCTCTTCCGCTCCAAGGCTTGGGCGGCAGCGGGCTCTCGCCTGGGCGCCAGACGCTGAGTGTGGGCTGAACGCCGACAACATAGGTCAGACCGAGCTCGGACAGACCCGCGCGGAAACCGCCGTCGGCGTCATATCCGGCGTCGGCCAGAACCACGCCGGGCGCGACGCCCTCGGCCTTGGCCGTCCTGATCTGCTCGAGCGCGATCTGCGGCTTGGTCCGGAACGTGATCGCGGCCGGAATCTTGGCCTTCTTGCGTTGTTCCGGATCCTCCGCCCAGCTGTGCGGGAGATACAATGCGTAGGCGATCGGAAGCGAGGCTGCGTCATTTGCGATCGATAGGCTAACCGCAATCTGACAGTTGTCCTGCTTGCCCAACTGGCCGCAATACTGGCGCGCTACGCCCATCGAGTGTTTGCCCTTCGTGGGGAAAGCCCGTGTCGTCGACGATCCACGCCCGGATCGGTCCACGCTGCTCGATCCGTGGAAGAACCCAGCCGCGAACCCGCGCTAGCAAGGCCGCGTCCGGCCACGGCGCCTGTCCCACGAAATGCAGCAGAGACTGATGCTGGCCGCCACCCGCGACGGCGCCGTGACGGCCGCCAACGGCTCCACGCTCTTGCGCTCCAGCGGCATCAGGAGTCCCAGGCAGTAATCCTTCGGCGGCTCAGCTCGGTCGGCGTGGCCGATCACCCCGATCAAGGCATCGACATAGGTGTCGAATGCTGCTTCACTCTCGGCTGTCCAGTCGGGCATGGCGGGGCGCTTCCCTGATCACGAAGCAGCACGCTAACAAATCCGCGACCAGCGCGAATCCCCCAGCAGCCGGGACTTTCTGACTCAGTGAGACTAGGGGCTCGGCCAGACGGCTGGTAGACACGGTATCCAAGTGGAAGGGAAGTACTTTGCTTCTCTCGGTGTCGCCTGTTCAAGCGCTTCATGTGGACGACCTACCTGGCGATCTTGCCTCAGCGCGAGCTGAATCGCGTCGCCGGTCAGCTCTCGGAAGAACTCTGCTTGCGTATGGGGGTCGTGCCCCGCTGAGTGGTGTAGCTCGGCGGTAGCGAAGCCGCTCGCGAGCGCGCCCTCAACAGCGCCGTAGCGAGCGAGCGGCGTAGCGGTGGTCATCGATGTTCTTCGGTAGGGTTGGGTTGCTGACACAACCTGATTCGAAGGAAGCACCGATGACCGACGACATGATGGACCTGCGCACGCTCGTGGAGAAGACCCCCGACGCCGATATCTTGCGCGAGATGATCGGCTTTGCCGCTGAGCGGCTGATGGAGCTGGAAGTGGGCGCGGCGACCGGCGCGGCCCATGGCGAGAAGAACCCGCTGCGGCTTGTCCAGCGCAACGGCTATCGCGACAGGGACTGGGGAGACGCGGGCCGGCACGGTCGAGCTGCGCATCCCAAAGCTGAGGAAGGGCTCCTACTTCCCCAGCTTCCTGGAGCCGCGTCGCATGGCCGAGAAGGCGCTCACCGCGGTCATCCAGGAGGCCTACGTGCAGGGCATCTCGACGCGCTCGGTCGACGACCTGGTCAAGGCGATGGGCGCGAGCGGCGTCTCCAAAAGCCAGGTGAGCCGGCTCTGCGAGGAGATCGACGGCAAGGTGAAGGCCTTTCTCGAGCGGCCGATCGAGGGCGATTGGCCATACCTGTGGATCGACGCCACCTACCTGAAGGTGCGCCGCGGTGGCCGCATCGTCTCGGTCGCCGTCATCATCGCTATCGGCGTCAACGCGGACGGCCGCCGCGAGGTGCTGGGCATGGAGGTCGGCACCTCCGAGGCCGAGCCGATCTGGACCGAGTTCCTGCGCAAGCTGACCCGTCGCGGCCCGCGCGGCGTCAAGCTTGTCGTCTCCGATGCTCATGAGGGCCTCAAGGCCGCCGTCACCAAGGTGCTCAGCGCCACATGGCAGCGCTGCCGGGTCCACTTCATGCGAAACGTGCTGGCGCACGCCGGCAAGAGCGGCCGCAGGGTCGTCTCGGCCTTCATCGCGACCGCCTTCGCCCAGGAGACGCCCGAGGCTGCCAGCGCCCAATGGCGTGCCGTCGCCGACCAGATCCGGCCGAAGGTGCCTAAGCTGGCGACAATCATGGACGAGGCCGAGCCCGACGTGCTGGCCTACATGACCTTCCCCAAGGAACATCGCACCAAGCTCCACTCGACGAATCCGATCGAGCGTCTCAACGGCGCGATCAAGCGGCGCACCGAGGTCGTCGGCATCTTCCCCAATGACGATGCCATTGTCCGTCTCGTCGGCGCGTTGCTGCTTGAACAGAATGATGAATGGGCCGTGCAGCGGGCGCGCTACATGACTCTTGAGACCATCAGCCAAATGAGCGATGATCCGCTCATCAGCCTGCCGGCAGTGGCGCGCTGATCAATTCCGGCCCATGCCGGAGAGCATGGCGACAATGCCGTCAGCTACACCACTCCAGTGGGCACGATCCGTATGGGCCTGCACCAAGGGTGTGATTCTCGACGCACCCAGGCAAGGCATGCGACCTCCTTAGGTCACTTAAGCAACATCTTCAGCGTGCAATGGCCACGCCACTCTGCGGTTTTAAAGAACCTTCAGCATCCCGGAAACAAGATTATAGCAGATATTTCTTAGAAGTTTAACGGAAGGAGTGCGCATTTTAGTAGATAACAGTTCCACGTTTTTTGTGGGTGCGCTCGCTTGTCAATCCGGCTCAGAAAAGGACTTTTCTCATGCACATCCTAGAAACGCCGCGTCTAATCCTGAGGCCGCCGTCGCACAGCGATGAGCTTCTTTTACATGGACTTCATAGCGATCCGTTCGTAGTAAACGCTTTCGGGGATGGGGTCTATCCGACGATAGAGCAGTCGAAAGCTGAGCTGCTTCAGTTCATCAATCATTGGCAGCAGAATCGTTTCGGCTTATGGATGGTGTTCGTCAAAGATGAAGGCCAAGGCGGGAAATTCGCTGGCTACTCTGGATTGAAGTGCAGAGGCCCGTATTTGCCCGAAGGTCCGAATAACGTGGAAAGCGTAACCTGCCTCCACCTTGCGGCTTCCGGGAAGGGGATCGCGGTCGAGGCCAGCAGGGCAGTAGTCCAATTTGCTTTCGATCATTTAAAGCTTGAGAAAAGTGAATGTATTCATTTTTAAAAATAACCTGCGTTCGCTTATAAAGAACATAAAGGTCGGTTGTTACTACGTAAGTGACACAATATATAAAAATAAGGCGATGATGTGTTTTGAGATTTCTCCGGCGACGGCTGTAAAAGCCGATAATTTACGTGTTTTTGATTAAAAAGATCGAAGTCTGTTCGAAATCAACGGTCTGCGACCCAACCGAAGTGTTAGGGGCGCTGCTTACCCCTCGACGAACTTAGCGCGAAGCTCCATCACGCGGCAACCGATGTCGACCGCGAAGACAACCGTATACCCGGCAAACGCATCTCCCAAGAGCGAAGATACTTGACGTCCCCACGGGGCGATTAGACAACCCCAGCAACCTGCCCGCCCACAAGGCCGCCGGCGTGCGCGACGCGATTGAGGCGGCAGGCTCGAGCCTGCTCTACCTGGCGCCTACAGTCGCGACTTCAATCCAATTGAGAACGCCTTCGCCAAAATCAAGGCGCTACTGCAGCAAAGGCCGAGAAAACAATCAAGGCTCTGTGGGACGCGGTCGGCGCGGTCGTCGACCTCTTCACCCCAGCCGAATGTGCCAACTACTTTCAAAGCCGCAGGATATGCACCGGATTAAACAGGACCTGCTCTAGCCGGGTTTATGCACATCGCTGAACGTTTGGCGGCGAGGTGTTGATCTGGTCGCCGTCTCGTTCTTTTTGACAAGCTGGTTGGGCGCCGGCGGTGATCCGTCGTGATGGAAAGCGGGGGGTTGCAGGTTGCGGTCGGCGGGTTCGTTTCGGGGCGTCTGCGCCCCCGTCGGCTAGTCACGAGCCTCGGAATGCGGTCGAGGACGATGCGCAGGAGCGCTGGTCGGGACAGGATGTCGGCAGGTGCAGGCGGATTTGGGTTTTCATCTCGACCACGCGCGCGGCGATCTTGATGAGGCGCAGTCGCAGCGTGTCGAATGGGCGACTGCGAAGCACGAGCGCTTCGGCATCGCGGCGCGCAGGCCCCACATCAGCCAGTAGGCGCCGGCATGCAGGAACAGCCGGAACTGGTTGGCCGTCGCTCTTGTGCAGGAGGTGCGGTCGGCGGCGAGATAGCGTCTTCCACGACTTGATGTGGTTCTCGGCAGCGCCGCGCCGGCAGTAGACATCCTCGTAGAGCGCCTTGGCCTTGCCACCGGCAAGGTTGGTGGCGATGAAGCGGGTGTCAGCGCCTTGGGCGCCGACCTCTACCTCGGCGAAGATGCGCTCGACACGGCTCCAGCTGCCGGCGCCGTCAAAGAATTCCTTGAACCTGCGGACCTTGTCCGTCTTCGCCGACGCTTCAAAACGCGCCAGCGTGCTGACTTCCAGCTCCGCGACATAGCTTGCGCAAGGTGGTGGTGGGCGCTGCGCCGAGAATGAAGTCGACACCGTTGGAGTGGCACCACTCGATGACCGGCGTGTCGATGCCGGCTCAATACTCCCCAGAAGTGCCGTTTGAATCTTCCCCAGTTTAGCGCTGTCGCCGGTCTTCCGGAGCGCGCTCCGGGAGACCGGCGGCGCGTGATATCGCCGATGCTTCTCCCGATGGTCGGGAGAGGGATTTCGGTGACCAAGATGAGGGAGATGATGATGATACTGGATTTGCATCGGCAGGGCCTGTCGGTGTCGGCGATCGCCAGGGAGAGCGGGATCGACCGCAACGGTGCGCAAATACATTGAGCGCGGGCTCGAGGCTCCGGCCTACGGACCTTGCAAGCCGCGTCAGGCGGTGATCAATCCCTTCACGGCCTATCTTCGCGAGCGTGTCACGCGATATCCTGGGCTCACCGGCAGCCGGTTTTTCCGCGAACTGAAGGACCTCGGCTATGCCGGCGGCTACACGGCCGTTACCGACTTCCTGCGCGACGTCCGTCCTGCGGCAGCGGAGCGGGGCTACGAGGTTCGCTTCGAGACCCCGCCCGGCGAGCAGGCGCAGGTCGACTTCGCCCAGTTCAATGTCGTCTTTACCGAAGAGCCAACGACACCGAGGATCGTCTGGCTATTCTCCATGGTGCTTGGCTTCAGTCGCCTTATCTGGGCACGCTTCGTCGTCCACCAGATCTGCCGACTGTCTTGCGCTGCCATATTGGTGCTTTCGAGGCGCTGGGCGGCGCTCCTCGCGAAGTGCTTTACGACCGTATGAAGACGGCTGTGATCGGGGCGATACCTGCGGCATCGTCTACCACCGTGCCCTCGTTGATCTTGCCCGCCACTATGGTTTCCATCCGAAGGCGTGTCGGCATTACCGCGCCAAAACCAAAGGCAAGGTCGAGCGGCCGTTCCGCTACATTCGCGAGGACTTCTTCCGGCCCGGTCCTTTCGCAATCGCGAAGACCTGAACGCCCAGTTGCGTCACTGGCTGGACACGGTCGCAACCCCGAGGGTTCACGCCACCACAAGGCGGTCGTCAACGAAGCTTCCACCGAGGAGCGGGCAGCGCTGCGGCCGCTGCCCTTGGCTCCGTTCCGATCGGTCCTAAAGCTCGAGCGACGTATCAGCCGGGAGGGCATGGTCAGCGTCGGCGGCAATTTCTACAGCGTGCCCGACGCCACCAGGCGCCGTGTCGTCGAGGTACACACGCTGGCCGAAAAGTTGCGCATCTTCGAGGACGGCGCACTGATTGCCACCCATCCTACTCTCGAAGACCGGCACCAGCGTCATGTCGAGCCAGGTCATCGCAACATCCACGTCCACAAGCGCCGACATAGACTGAGGAACGACGAGGTCATTCTTCATGGCTCGGGCGACAGGGTCGCTCAGCGCCCGTTGGCCTTCTACGACGCCGTCTACCGGCGGACTGCAATATGGCTGTCGGCCCGGATCAGCACCCAGGTGCTCGGCCAATTGCTTCGGATCGCCCGCATCAGGCGGCGCAGGTGGGGGCGGATTTCTGCCCCACTCGGCCGCTTGGCCGGCCGCAGAACCGCACCGACGAAGCGGCCATCGCCATCGAACACCACCATCGGCTGGAAGCCGTACTCGTCGTGATGGGCGTTGAACAGGCGAAGCTGCTGGCCGCCATGCGCACGGCATCAAACGTGTCGTCGATATCCAGCACGAGCCGCTTCGGCACCTGCCGGAAGGAGGCGCAGTAAAGATCGATCATCGCCCGGCCCATCGCGACCAGCTCCCGCATGCCGGGCAGGTTCTCCAGCCGGGACAGCGTCGGCTGGGAGGCCAGATCGCGACCCGAAGGCAGCGCATCCTGGGCCATCTTAAAGGCCGGATCGCAGCGCAACCGGTTGGCGTCGTTGCCATCCTTATAGCCGGCGGCAATCATCTTCATGCGGAAGCCGATCATATCGGGCAGGCTGTGGACGACCTGGTCCGGGCAGCGCGGATAGTCGAGGCAACGCGCCAGACGGTCAGCCAGACGCAGCCGTTTCTCCACCTCGGCTAGAGCGACAACCCCCGTTGGAGGACAGCATGCCGCCGTCGAAGCGGGCGACGACGGCCTTGCCGCCCACAGATGACAAACCGCTCAGCGGCAGCGTAAGATCATTCACGGCGGGTGTGGTCTCCGGAAATGATTCGGATCGGCCTTAGCAACCAAATGATACGTCATTTCAACCGCTTGCCCCAAATCCGCCAACCCGCCGTGAATTTTCCAGGCTGGATGGAAATTTCGTCCATTGACTGCAAATACGGGATTACATATCGGTCTGCGACCTTCCGAAGCTCTTCGCTGGTTTCGCTGCTCCACCACGTTTTCTCGTTCCCTGGCGCCAAAAGGGTCGCCGTGCAGCGGATCATCGGTGGCGTGGAGATCAAGCACGACCTGCCGTGGCACCTTGTCATGGGCACCAAGGAACAAGTCGACAAAACAGCGCTTCAGCGCCTCCTTGTCGTAAGCGATCCTGTGATATGAATGAGAATACACCGCCAGCCCGTTTGTCTCATTCACGCGCACCGCTCTTGATGCTGTGGTGTGCGATGCAGGTTTGTTCAGGATTCGGGAAATCGCACGGGGAATTGCGGAGCCACTGCTTATGTCGATTAGACAACGGCTAATATAAAGATAGACCAGGGAGATCGGAGCGACGGCGGTTCCGTTAGTGCAAGCGCCAGCCATCTGAAAACGCGATGGGACCGTCCGGGACATTATATTGGCGACTTGAACGCCGAGTGGCACATACTCGGCGGATAGCGGACCCAACTGCTTCCGCACGTCAACGCCGTCCAAAAATGAATCGAGTGACTGAATTGCAGATCAAAGATGTCCTCCTGGCGCCTGGCAATGGGGCGTTCTTCTATGACGATCAAGCTGCCGTTAGGTCCGGGGCGACCCCGGACGGCTTCATCTATGTCGGCGAACCGATAACCCCTGGGTTCGCGTCGATACGCATTCCAGCATCTTCGCTCAGCGTCGGGCTCGTCCTTACCGACGAAACCGTAGTCTGGGGTGACATGATGAACGTCCAGTACTCTGGTGCTGGCGGACGCGATTCGCTGTTCGACGCCGATCAAATCTCCGATATGACGTCACGGGTTGTTGCGCCGCGGCTACTCAATGTTGATGCATATCGCTACCTGGAAGCATGCGCCCTGGTATTCGAACCTCACGAACATAAACGGCTGCCCCTCGCGGTTGAGTATGGCGTCAGCCAAGCGCTGCTCCGAGCGGTGGCCCATCTTCATCGAAAGACGATGGCAGAGGTCATATGTGCCGAATTTGATTTGCCGCTGCCGAAGCGCGGGGTCCCGATTTACTGCCAGAGCGGCGATGCTCGCGAAATCAACGTGGACAAAATGATCCTGAAGGGGGTGGATGTGCTTCCCCACGGCCTGATCAACTCACGGCAGAAATTCGGCGTCGGCGGCCAGACCTTCATGGAGTTCGTGACGTGGGTTGCAACGCGTACGCGGCAAATCGGCCGCCCGGGTTATCATCCGGTGCTGCATTTTGATGTGTATGGCTGGATCGGCCAGGAAATCGGCTTGGAGCTGCAAAGCATCGCTGACTTTATATGCAGGGTTGCAGATACCGTCCCGGATTTCGTGCTCAACATTGAGTGTCCGGCGGACTTTGGTTCGACGCAAGCCCAAATTGACAACTACGCCCGGATTGTATCGATTTTGAACGACCGAGGTTCTAGTGCTCGTATTGTCGTGGACGAAAGGTGCAACACGCTTGAGGATATCCGCCTCTTTGCAGGAGCGAAGGCCGCGCATCTCATTCAAATCAAGACGCCCGATGTCGGCTCATTGGCTGATACGGCACGTGCCGTGCTCCTGTGCAAGGAGAACAAGATAGGCGCGTACGTTGGGGGAAGCTGTACCGAGACAGATCTCTCTGCCCAGGCTTCTGTCCACGTATCGGTGGCGACCCAGGCAGACATGATGCTTGCGAAGCCTGGAATGGGCGTCGACGAGGCATTCTCGATCGTGGGCAATGAACAGAACCGGTTGCTGGCGATGCTGAATCGTCGTCGGGCTTAAGACAAAATGTTGGATGAATAGAGCGGTGTTGCATGCAGAACTCTCTTGAGGGGATCACTGTCGTAGCTGTGGAGCAGGCCGTTGCTGCACCGTATGCATCGTCTCGCCTTGCCGATGCAGGCGCTCGCGTGATCAAGGTTGAGAGGCCTGAGGGAGACTTTGCCCGGAATTACGATAAGTTGGTGCGGGGGCAAAGCGCTTACTTCGTTTGGCTCAACCGGGGTAAGGAGTCAGTCTGCCTGGATTTGAGGTTGGAGGCGGACCGTGCCGTGCTGGACACGCTTGTTGCTGCTGCCGACGTCTTTATCCAGAATCTGAAGCCAGGCAGCATCGAAAAGCTCGGCTACGGATCTGCGGATCTGCGTCGCCGTTTTCCGCGGCTAATCACCTGCGACATTTCGGGATTTGGGGAGGGGGGGCCATTTTCTCACCTCAAGGCGTATGATCTCATTGTTCAGGCCGAAACAGGTCTGTGCGCAATCACGGGTACGCAGCAGGGGCCGGCACGGGTAGGGGTGTCGGTGTGCGACATCTCGGCGGGCATGACGGCACATAGCGCCATACTTCAGGCGCTGTATCATCGCGAGGTCACTGGCGACGGGACCAGCATTCAGGTGTCACTGTTCGATGCCGTCGCCGACTGGATGAACGTGCCGGTTCTTCAAAACGAATACGGCGGCTATCACACGGTGCGCGCGGGCGTAAAACACCCGTCGCTCGCGCCGTATGGCGCCTATCGCTGTGCCGACGGCAAAGAGGTCATCTTTTCGGTTCAGAATGACCGTGAATGGGTGAATTTCTGCGAGAAGTTCCTGAAGCAGCCGGGGCTTATACGCACACCTGGTTTCGCCGATAATATGGAGCGCCTCGGTCACCGTGCGCAACTTGATGAGATCATCGAACAGCGGTTTTCCGAACTGTTATGCCACGAAGCAATGCAGGAGCTTGAGGCGGCCGGGTTGGCATATGGCCGACTGAACGAAGTCGCGGATGTTTCAAAGCACCCACACATTCGCAAGGTGCAGGTCGGAACACCCGAAGGAACCATCGAGGCGATAGCGCCGGCGGCGATCTTCAACTCTGAGCGCCCTTTGCTGCGCCCCGTTCCGGCTCTTGGAGCTCATACCGAGGCTGTCCGCGAGGAGGTTCTGGGACGTTTGCGCGAACGAGCTGCGTCAGCGTGAGCGCGCGCCTTGTCGGGAAGGGGGCGCGGTTGCGACCCACAGAGTGCATGCCTACTCCTAACCCTTTCCAGTCCCACGGCCGCCCAGCCAGCTCACTGACACAGCCCGCGCTAAAACCGGCACCAGAGGCGACTTCATGAAGGGCACCATTCCGGCCGTTGAAAGCCCGATGTCCATTCGCCGATGGAGATCTCTGCTCTTCGTTCCTTCTCATGTTCCGCGTTTTGTGGAGGCGGCTCATGAGCGCGGGGCAGATGGCATCATACTCGACCTAGAGGACTCCGTTCCCCAGGATCAAAAAGGTGAGTCACGGCGCCAGCTTGGTGCATCCGTGGCAAAGGTGGGCCGCAGGGGCGCTTCTGTTTTAGTTCGCGTGAATCGCGGTTTGCGAGCCTTGGCGGCCGATCTCGACGCAGCCGTGATGGCGGGCGTTGATGCACTTGTTCTTCCGAAAGTGGATTCGGCAGCGTGGGTAGCTGAGATCGCGAATGCGGTATCGGAACTCGAACGAGAAAGAAATCTTCCGTTGGGACGTATCCGGTTTCTTGCCCAAATCGAGACCCCAGGTGCCTTGCAAGAGCTATCGGCCATTGCCTCGTCACATCCCAGGATGGTCGCAATGGCCCTTGGCCCTGAAGACTTTAGTGCCGCTGTTGGCGGCGCCCCAGAACTTGATCTTCTCTTGACGCCAAACCTTTCTGTTCTTTTTGCCGCCCGTGCGGCCGGGTTGCTCCCGCTGGGCTTCATAGGAAGCATTGGCGCGTTCTCTGACACTCACAAACTTCGTGAGGCTGCGGAGCGTGCACGGCGGCTCGGCTTTGCCGGAGCTTTGGCGATCCACCCAAACCAGGTCGCCATATTCAATGACGCTTTTTCGCCAAGCCCACAGGAACTCGAATGGGCCCGTCGTGTCCTCGCGGCGGAGAAAGATGCGACGGCGCAGGGCATAGGCGCGTTCGCGCTGGACGGAAGGATGGTCGATCCACCGGTTATCCAAAGGGCCCGAGATATCATCGCCACGGATCCGGGCGCCGGGTTGGGCGTCTGAGGCCTCAGAGGTTGGTTACCGACCCTACGGCTAGGCGTTATGCAACTCGGCACAATTATTGCTGTCGCGCCATCGCATTTCGAGATAGATTAAACTAATTGCAGTCCGCTCTCGGATGGGTACTCGTGGAAATCAGGCAGTTAAGATACTTCGTCGGTGTGGTCGAAGCAGGCAGTTTCACGAAGGCCGCTGGCTTCCTTAATGTTGCCCAGAGTGCGCTGAGCCTGCATGTGCGTCAACTGGAGGAAGCCTTCGGCACTCAACTGCTGATACGCGACAGGACCGGTGTGAGCGTGACGGCGTCAGGAGCCAAACTGCTCGATCGCGCTCGGGCGATTCTTAAAGAAATTCGACTTACCGAGGTGGAATTGACCAACACAGCTGCTTCCCCCGCCGGGGAGGTGACGATTGGCATTCCGTCTGGAGCTGCCCGCGTCCTGAGCGGCCCCCTGCTTGAGTCGGTGAGAAACGAACTGCCCAGGGTCTCCCTCAAGATGGTCGAGGGTATGACGGGACCGCTGGAGGAGTGGATGGCTGCTGGACGCTTCAATCTGGCGGTACTCTACCGCACTGCGGATAGCGTAGGCCGAATGACGGTGATAGCGAGCGAAAACCTTTGTCTGGTGGTACCGTCGGGTGAGCCGCCTTTCGAAGATGCGATATCTCTGGCCGACCTGCATGCATTCCCCCTGGCGGTTCCCATGCGCAATAACAATGTCAGGCGTTCGGTGGCTGACGTCGTCGCACAGCACGGTTGCGCGCTGGACGTCAGGTTTGAAGTGGACTCGCTTTCAACGATCATCAACATGGTCGTAGAGGGGAAAGCGCATTCTATTCTCGCCGCGTCTGCGGTTCAGAAAGAAGCCTCTCAGGGTCTGGTCCGTACGGTCAAGATCGTGGATCCGGTGATTTCCCGCTCCGTTGTGCTTGCTGTAAACCCGAAAGATGAGCGTTCCGCCGCCGTGTCCGCAGTCCGCAAGCTCATTCCGAAGGTCGCTCGAGAATTGATTGAAATCCGGAGCTGGGCAGCGGTGGCGCCTGAGGCGACCTGACAAACTAACCTTTAAAGCTGGGCATCATCTTTTGCGGCCATTAGGACCAGCCCGATCTGGATTCCAGATGGATTTCGGCAATATTCGATATTTGACCCGCCGCGACCATCGCGATGAAACTGGCTCAAGCGAGTTCAGCAGTTTCGATATCGAAACTGCGCTCGTATGCAAGAATTCAGTCAAGTGGAGCCCGCGATGTCCGACGCCAAGAGTTACGAGCTCTTCATTAATGGCAAATGGCGAGCCGGTGGTAGCCGAGCCACTTTGCCGGTGATCAACCCGGCGACGGAGAAGGTATTTGCCTCAGTGGCCTCGGCTACGGTTTCAGACTTGGATGAAGCTCTTGCTTCGGCAGAACGCAGCCGCAAGGCGTGGTCCTCACGACCCGCCAAAGAGCGTGGCGAGATACTCGTCTCTGCCGCCAGCATTCTGGCAGAGAAAGCTGGCGCCGCAGCCAGGGACCTGTCGTCCGAACAGGGAAAGACGATTGCCGAAGCAACAGGAGAGTACGCGCGCGCAGTCGAAACGCTGGAATGGAATGGCCGGCATGCCGATGAGTTGTCGACCCCGATTCCGTTGGGTCCGAACAGGATGATCGTCCCGGAGGCCCTCGGTGTCGTCGCTGCCTTTACGCCGTGGAACTATCCAGCCGTTCTCATCGCCCGCAAGCTCGCCCCCGCGCTGGCGGCAGGCTGCCCGGTGATCCTCAAAGGGGCCGAAGAGACGCCAAGCGTGGCTGTCCATATCGTGGAATCTTTGCGTCAAGCAGGGATACCGCAAGGCGTGGTCAACCTGGTGTTCGGTGTTCCTGTGCATATATCACGGCATCTGCTCAGTTCGCCAATTGTGAAAGTCTTGACGTTCACGGGGTCGACCGCTGTTGGGAAACAGCTGGCCACACTGGCCGCGAATAATCTGCAGCGCTGCATCCTTGAGCTCGGTGGACATTCCCCGGTTATTGTGTGCGAAGATGCCGACCTGGCAACGGCGATACCGGCTATTTCGGAATACAAATTCGAGTGCGCGGGCCAGAGTTGTAATGCGCCCAGCAGGATTCTTGTCGCCCGATCCCGCTATGAGGAATTCCTGTTCCGGATGACGGAGGCGGTCCGAAAAATCAGGATCGGTCCACCGGATGACCCTGCAACGCAGATGGGTCCCATGGCAAACGCGCGGCGAATCGAGGCCATGCAGCGCCTGACCAAAGATGCGGTAGAGGGCGGCGCCCAAATCGAGACCGGTGGCACCCCCCTTGACCGACCGGGGTTTTACTGGCCGCCAACCATCCTGACTGGCGTACCGAAGGAAGCGAGAGTGCTTCATGAAGAGCCGTTCGGACCAATTCTCACCGTGGCTCCTTTCGATACGATCGAAGAGGCGATCGATGAAGCCAACGCCACGGAGTACGGTCTGGCCGCCTACTTGTTTACTGGCGCGGCCGATACGCAACAGAGGCTTGTGGGCGGTCTTTCTGCGGGCGCTGTTAGTGTGAATTACCTGAAAGGGGTTTCCGCTGATGCCCCTTATGGAGGAGTCAAGCAAAGCGGCTATGGATATGAAGGCGGCGAGCAGGGGGTGCGAAGCTTCCAGATTCTGAAAGTGGTCAATGGCCTCGGTTCATTTGGATAAAATCCGGTGGGAAACAGAACACGGACCATGGCCGGTAGCGACATCACAAGGAGCGTCGCCGACGCCCTTCAGTACATCTCGTACTATCATCCTCCAGATTATATCCGGTCTCTTTCTCACGCATACACGCGAGAACAGAGCCCGTCGGCGAAGAATGCCATAGGTCAGATTCTGCTGAACTCCCGCATGGCGGCCTTTGGGCGGCGCCCGATTTGTCAGGACACCGGACTTGTGGTTGTCTTCGCAAAGGTCGGCATGGATGCCCGCATTAAGTCAACGGCCAGTTTCGCTGATCTTGTGAATGAGGGCGTACGTCAAGCCTATCTCGATCCGGACAATCCCCTTCGGGCATCGATCGTTGCGGATCCCCTCGCTAGACGGGTCAACACCCGAGACAACACGCCGGCAGTTGTCCATGTCGACCTGGTGCAAGGTAACCAGATTGAGATCACCATCGCCGCGAAAGGCGGCGGGTCGGAGAACAAGGCACGTTTTACCACCCTCAATCCCAGCGCCTCCGTTTCCGACTGGGTGGTCAATACCGTTTCGACTCTTGGCAGCGGGTGGTGTCCACCTGGACTGATCTCTGTCGGCATCGGTGGTAGCGCTGAAAAGGCGATGCTGCTGGCCAAGGAGGCCATGAACGAGCCCATCGATATGGCGGAACTGATCGCAAGGGGGGCGTCAAGCGCAGAGGAGGGGCTGCGGATTGAGCTTTATGAGCGGATCAACGCGCTTGGTATCGGCGCCCAAGGCCTTGGTGGTCTGACGACAGTCGTTGACATCAAGGTTGCGACCTATCCTACTCATGCAGCGTCCAAGCCTGTGGCGCTCATCCCGCAATGCGCCGCCAACCGGCACCTGAAGTTCACTTTGGACGGCTCTGGACCCATCAGCCTCCAGCCGCCCGATTTGCGCGAATGGCCCGACATCGGAACCGACGAATTGAACCCAGCCGGCGTCCGGCGGGTCAATTTAGATACGCTGACGAAGGAAGAGACGGCATCGTGGCGCTGCGGTGAAACGCTCCTGCTGTCTGGAAAGTTGCTGACGGGCCGTGACGCTGCCCACAAACGAATGGTCGAACTGATCGATGCCGGCAAGCCGCTTCCAGTCGATCTGCGGGGACGGGTGATCTACTACGTCGGCCCCGTCCGGGCAGTGAGGAATGAGGTCGTTGGACCCGCTGGTCCAACAACCTCCAGCCGCTTGGACGATTTTACGGACAAGGTGCTCGCCGAAACCGGCCTTTTCGCGATGGTGGGCAAAGCGGAGAGGGGACCGGCGGCCATAGCGTCGATTGTAAGACACAAAACGCCATACCTTGCTGCAGTGGGTGGCGCTGCTTACCTGATTTCAAAATCGATTAAGGCGGCGTGGATCGTTGCCTTTGAAGACCTGGGCATGGAAGCCATCTATGAATTCGAGGTGCAGGACATGCCTGTTATCATGGCCGTCGATGTTGAGGGAAACTCCATTCACAATTCCGGGCCTCTTGAGTGGCGTAAGCGTATGGCGGCCGACAGCATCGCACGCAACATCGGTGTTTGAGTCTTTCCGTTGGGCGATTTCGGCCAGACTCCCGCGCCAAATTGTCGGGCAAGCCGTAAGACGAGCGGCATTTGCGGTGCCATGCGCCTTGGCGGGCCGGACGAGCAAGGCCTTCAATTCACTCCAATAGCTGAATGTGCCAGTGAATACTGCATTGAATATGCCGTACACGCGATCGAGGCTCGAATGCCGTCGCGGCGTCTATCAAGTACGGCAGCGGAGTTCAGTAAATGGGTTATCTATTTATCAGGAGGTCTCCGCCGCGGCCGGCTATCCTCTCCAGCTGCATCATTGCCCCGTTAGGCGTCGGGGCGATAGCCAAACTACTTCTGCAGCTTTTCTCAGCTGATCGCTCTCCCTCAGCTGATTTTGGTACCCATTCTGGCACATCTCGGGCCTGGAACGGATGCCTTCCACTGCTACATTCGCTCGTTTCAATTGATGATAGAATTGATCGGCACACAACGCGATGTCGATCGCTGCTTGAGAGACAGGTTATGAAGTCGAAACCCGACCCCGTGCAACTCGACAGTTGGGACGTCCGGATTCTCTCCGAGATTCAGGCAGACGGTCGGATTTCAAAAAGTGAGCTTGCAAAACGAGTTCATCTTTCGGCGTCGGCCTGTTCGGAGCGGCTCCGAGCACTCAAGGCCGCAGGGATTATTGAGGGATTCTATGCGCGACTGAGTCCTGCCCTCATTGGCGGCATGATCTTTGTGATGGTAGAAGTCGTGCTGGATCGCCATCGTCTTGAGGACCAACGACACTTCGAAACTGCAATCCAAGAGATCCCGGAAATCCTGGACTGCTGGGCAATTGGGGGGCGCGTCGATTATCTGATGCGGGTCGCATCTCCTTCTATGGCCGCCTATCAGGATTTCATGGAGGGACTGCTGCAGGCAGGCTTGGGGATTGATCAATACTATAGCCTTGTCGTCACGAAACCAGTGAAGTCCAATTCACCGATACCTTTGTCCGCACTGAGGCAACGGTGAAACCGAAAGTTTAAGTTTCAACGGCGTTTGGCACGGATCCCGTAGATTCGTCGGCAAAAGGCGCCCATTCCGACGAAACTCAAGGGACATGTGCGGTATACTAATTGCTGGAAAAAAGTGGCCGAGCGCTATCCGCCGGTTGATGGCAAGGAAGGACGATGCGCTTGAGCAATCTGGAACCGATCATTCCAGGAGACGAATCGAAGCAGCCATCGGACGCACTTGCCCAGCACGGTTACGGCGAGAAGCCAAACCGGATCGTGCCTGGTTGAGGAGGCGTCCATATCTAAGATGCGAAGTGCCGAAAAATGCCTCTACCGCTACTTCAAGGGGGGAACTTTCGCCCTGGATTGGCGATCAGTGGCGATTGAGCTTAGTCGCGGTCAGCGCATCCGTGTAGGGGGCGAAATCTACAGCGAGGGTTTGGCAAGCCGACGGATAGCGGGAGTGCAAGCTGGCCCGCTTGGCCTTGGCGACCAACCCGGCCCTCAACGCCTGCGGACATTCGGAGATCGCTCCATCGCGTTTTTACGTCCTAAGTTCGTTGCTGATCGAGATTAGGAGATCGTCTGTCCTGTTTGACATTGCTGGTCTCCGCAGCCTTCTAAGCGAGGAGCATGGCTGTGCCGGGGTCGCGTAGGTGGGTGACAAGGCCGGTCACTCCTGCCAGCCGACGTGGTCTTTGAGAAGGTGGAGGTTGCGCTACCCGGCTGGAGAGCATGGTGCCAGTTTTCACAAGACAAGGGTCGCTTAATCGAATGGGCGTCAAGTTCATAGATTGCGAACAGATCATGGGGGGATTTGAATAGTGCTACTGACCGAGGCAGAGCTGAAAAGAGTTGCGAATGCCAGTCGAGGACATAGAGCCGCATCGATCGTTCTAAAGGAAGAGACGGCCGCAGCTACAGCCAGATCGTCATTCGACGTTTTTCTGTCACATTCTTTCAAGGACGCAGAGATCATTCTCGGTGTGAAGCGAATTTTCGAGGAGCTTGGGTTCACTGCTTACGTAGATTGGGTCGAAGATTCACAACTGGACCGCACAAAGGTCTCCTCGGCCACCGCCGAGTTGCTGCGGACCCGTATGAGGCAGTCAAAGACGCTAATCTATGTGCATTCAAACAATTCTCCAGGATCCAGATGGATGCCTTGGGAGCTTGGCTTTTTCGATGGGTTTCGGACCGCGGTAGCGGTTCTGCCCGTGGCAAAAAATTCTTCGGAAACATTCTCCGGGCAAGAATTTTTGGGCCTATACCCTTACATTGATGGGACAGGACCTGCATTCCTGTTTATGAACAGAGGGATCGCGCCTCGCTCAAGAATAGGCTCTGTAAGCTCGACTGCTAACCTCACGTTTGCCAAATCCTGGCTTAAAGAATTTACCGCCACAAAATAGACTGGTGTGCTTCAAAAATGAAATATCCTGGACTCTATAATAGCGCCGACGTGGCATCCAACGAGCAGCAGGCGACGTTTCTCCGCCTGATCCGGGCAGAGTACGTTCTTCTTTTTTTAGCGTCGGTGCTCTCTTTGGACTTGTCGTCATCAAAAGCCTATTTCGGTGTCTATGCTGCGGTATTTCTTTGCTCAATGGGAGTCCTCATTTTCCGGTCGGTCACAAAGCCCGAGCAGGTCTGGTATCAGGCTCGAGCTCTGGCAGAGTCGGTGAAGACATTGACTTGGCGCTTCGCGATGCGAGCACAGCCGTTCGATGACGCGCGCGCGGCTGACGCCAGAGCTGATTTTCGAAAGCTTATGGAAGATATCCTTGATAGCAATCGTCACCTTGGTAGCGCGTTGAGCGGCACCGATTCAGCATCGCCCCAAACAACGGACGAGATGATGTCGATAAGGGACTCCCCGCGAAAAGAACGAAAAGACCTATATCTGCAGAGACGAATCTGCGACCAACGGAAGTGGTACGAGAAGAAGGCGCGCTCGAACAAGAGGTCCGCGAAAGTCTGGATGGGCCTTGGTATTTTTGCATACGCTCTGGGATTCTCGTTCATCGTAGTACGCATCGCTGACCCCGCGATGCCAGGCTGGCCGACCGAGCCGCTAATTGTCATCGCCGCCTCCCTTATCGGGTGGACCCAGATCAAGAAATTTAACGAATTGGCATCGGCTTACACGTTGACAGCTCACGAGATCGGCTTGACTGCCGACCTTATTACGGACGCCAACTCGGATGAGGCATTCTCCGCCGCGGTGAACGAAGCCGAACTGGCTTTCTCACGGGAGCACACCCAGTGGGTTGCTCGTCAAAACAACTAAGAGACAACAATGGCATACAGCGATCCGACCTATGTAATATTTGACGGCGATGAAGACGCTTGGGCATACCGCTTTATGAAAGGGTGGAACGCCAGCGAGAATGTGAGTTTTGAATTCGCGAACGCTCACGATCTGGACAATATGACGAGCCGAGCACAGGACGAAGATTATGTTAAACGCAATCTTCGCAACAGAATGAATGGATCGAGCCAGGTACTTGTCCTGATCGGTGAGAAGACGAAAAACCTTTTTCGCTTCGTGCGCTGGGAAATGGAATTGGCTCTTGATCTAGGTCTGCCGATAATCGCAGCAAACCTTAACGGCTCGCGGCAACAAGATGTGAGCTGTCCGCCTATCATCAGGGACAAATGTGTTGTGCACGTGCCGTTCAAGATGAAGGCCATCAAGCACGCGCTAGCCAATTGGCCGAGCGAATTTCATCGGCTTTCAAACGCTCAGCGTGGCGATGGCGCCAGGAGCTATGGCGAAAGCACCTATCGCGATCTCGGCTTATAATCGCCCACCTAAAAGCACTTAGCCGCCCAAACATCCTCGCCATCCGCTGGCGGCGACTAGCCTTAGCAACGTCCGCCAGCGTGTTCCGAGCTTGCCGAGCGATGATAAGAAGAGACGTCCGATTTGCTGAGTTTGGCTGAAAGCTGCAGGTCATGTGCAACCTATTAGAGGAGCCCCGCTCGAAGCGTCGGATCGTCAGACAAGATCACGTCGCGCGAGGGCGCTGGTTTCGAGAGGAAAAGGAGCGGCTGTTCGACGTTTGAGGCTTGATCCAGCGTTTCGAGACTGCACGAGCGGCCAGCATTGATGGAGGCATGCTGCCGCCTCCTGCGAGCCGCAGCTCGGCTCGCCCTGCGCAGCAACCACGAATTTGCGATCGCAAGAAAGGCAACACGCCGACGATAGAACTTGGCGGCGCTGGTCGGCTGCGAATCAAGATGTCGATGGCAAGGAGCTCTCGCCGAGCGTCTTTGCCGGGCCGAACCTTCTGGCTATGCTCCTTCGAGAAGTCTGCCGAGCACCAGCCGCCGCACCGCCAAAGCGATCAATATGCGCGAGGGCACGACCTCAGCCTCTCAGCGCTGGCCAACCAGGTTGGAGCCTGTGCCGCGGCACGGAACCCGCTGCCTGCTGATCGAGGCGAATGTGCTTTGCCCCTGATCACCTGCATTACCACCCTTGGGAAAGGGCAAGACCGATCCGGACCGTCAGAATGTAAGGGATGACCGGCAGTTCGGCGGAACATGGCCGCCGGCGCTCTATCGTGCCTCGCGCGGCCGGCGGGAACAGCGTCCCGAGCGCTATTCATCCGTCAATATCGCCCGCTAATCGGGCACTATGCTGGGCGCATGCGCGTCGTAAGCTGTTCGTGTTTGCAGGACGCGCCCCCGACCCTCAGCCAAGGCGAAGGTGACGCCTTAGTTTTCACGGCAATTCGGGCCGATCCCGCGAATTCCACGGCGAATAACCTGCATTCCCGAGAAACTCAAGGGACGTTTCCGGTATGCTATTTGCTAACAGGTGGCTGGCCGAGTGCCCTCCGCCAATTTATCGCGAGGAGAGGAAAATGCGCTTGAGCAATCTGGGAACCGAGCAACTCCGGGAGAAGGATAGAAGCTTCGTCTTCCATCCTTCTACGCATTTGGCCAAGCACAGCCGAGGCGAAACGCCAAATAGGATTATGGCCGGTGCGGAAGGCGTCTATATCTGGGACACCGAAGGCCGAAGGAGCCTCGACGGTTTCGGAGGACTCTACTGCGTCAACATGGGATATGGATGCACGGAGATCGCCGAGGCCATTGCCAGGCAAGCACACGAATTGCCGTTCGCGCACGTCTATGCCAGCCAAGGTACGGAGCCGGTCGCCCTGTTGGCAGAGGCCGTGGTCGAGTATTTCGGTCAGAACATGCGAAGGGTCTATTTCGGCCTCTCCGGTTCCGATGCCAACGAAACCAACATCAAGCTGGTCTGGTACTATAATAACATTCTTGGCCGGCCCGAAAAGAAAAAGATCATCTCGCGAAATCGCGGCTATCACGGGTCTGGATTGGTCACGGGTAGCCTAACTGGCCTTCCCTTCTTTCACAATTTCTTCGACCTGCCTCTGGATTTGGTGCGCCATACAACCACGCCGCACTATTACCGCCAGGCGCGTGTCGAGGAGAGCGAGGAAGCGTTCTCCCGGCGCTGTGCCGATGAGCTTGAAGCCTTGATCCTGGCCGAAGGACCGGAAACGGTTGCAGCTTTTATCGGAGAGCCGGTACTTGGGACAGGAGGTATTGTGCCGCCCCCCAAAGGGTACTGGACGTCCATTCAAGCGGTGCTCGACAAATACGATATCCTTCTAATCGCGGATGAAGTGGTCTGCGGCTTCGCGCGAACCGGCGAGAAGTTCGGTTCCCACCTGTATAACATGCGTCCGGATTTCGTGACCATCGCAAAGGGTTTGAGTTCCGCCTACCTCCCCATCTCCGGGTCAATCATTGGCGACCGTGTCTGGTCGGTTTTGGAACAAGGAACTGAGAAGCACGGCGCACTCGGCCACGGCTGGACATATTCGGGGCACACGCTTTGTGCCGCAGCCGCGCTCGCCAATATTCGACTGCTTAAAGAAAAAAATATTTTGGAGCATGTCCGCGATGTTGGACCGTATTGGCAAGACCGGATGAAGGCCGAGCTGGCGGGACATCCCATCGTTGGTGAAGTTCGCGGAGTGGGTATCCTGTCGGCCGTAGAGATGATGCGGGACCCAAAACAAAGGATCCCATTCGAACCCGACCTTCAGGTCGGGGTGCGCACTGCAGCTGCTCTGTTTGAGAATGGTGTCATCGGACGGGCCATGCCGCATGGCGACATCCTCGGTTATGCACCCCCCCTGATCATTACCCGAAAAGAGATCGACATCATTGTCGACGCGACGGTAAAGTCGGTCGATACCACCTATCGCGCGCTGAAGGCCGAGGGTGCCGTATGATTTTGCGATCGCGAAGGAGCGAGTCCGGAGGCAGGCATGTCCCTGCGCGCTACTGCGCCGAGCAGACCCAAAACTGTTGAATTCCAGATATCTGATCTTGAGCATGCTCCGGGCTATTTCAGTCACGATTTGTAACCGAATCAGTTCTGCCGCCGCTGTCCTGTTGCCCAACGACCAGGACCTCTGTGCGGCGCGCCCTGCGGGTGTACCTCCCCGCCGGCAGGGCGCCCTTTTTGACCCACGTAATCAGTATCATTATGGCCCGTGCGGAATCGAGGGTCTGGTAAAGGTCATCTGCACGTTCCGATGCACATTGAGCTTAGACGTGCCCTTTACATCATTGCAGCGGGCCACGGTCGCCGGTTCCAAAGTGCGGCAATGCCGAAGGTTATCTTCCTTCACATCACAAAGAGCAGAATAATAATTGCGGTGAATTTTATCACGTCAGGTATATAAAAGGACGATACTCACACGCCACCCCGTTCACAAGGAAAGGCATTTTAATATTGTTGAGACGATTCGCCTATCAAAGGAAAGAAAGCATCGCAACACTTCTTTGCGGATCACGGCGCCCCGGGTGCGGGATGAGCGGCTATCCGAATTGTTATGCTAATGCCGACCCAAATTCCTGCAAAAGCTGGGGTCAATGATGCCTTTTGGTCAGCGCAGGATGATTTCTCCTGGTTTGGTCGGTGCAGGGGCGGTCATGATTTAATGCATGGAGATTCTCTGATTGAGCTGTTGAGATCATGAGGCGTCTGCCAGACGCCCATCGGGTGAGCCCAGCATGATTGGGATGACCGACGAAGATCGAAAGTGTGGCAGCATTCTGGAGCCCGGTCAGCCCAGCGACGCCCGCGAATTCAATCGCGTTGTCGGGCCATACACGACGCAGCCGGAGGGCGTGCAGAAAGAGGAAGAATCGAGCGCGACGATGACGAGGGACATGCCACTTGTTTTCGAGACATTCCTTGAAAGACTGTCACAGAGTATCGATGAGGCAGATTTCCGGGATGCCATGGCTGAGGCGGCCGGACGACTTGACCTAATCTTCTTTGCCTACCTCTCCTTGCCAGTACGGCCTTCCGGCAAACCGAGGTTAATCTCGAACTATCCACCCCGCTGGACCAGACAGTATCTGGAAAATCAGTATGAGAAACTCGATCCTGTGGTCTTGCGTGCTCGAAATGGCGGCTGCCCGTTTCACTGGGGATCGAATTTGGGAGGCGATAAAATGTCGCCGGCTCAACAGCAGCTATTCGATGAGGCGGCTCAATTCAGCATCTGCTGCGGTTTGACGATCCCAATTGTCGATCTCCGCGGCCGCATCGCTGCGGTTACTTTTGCCGCCGATGAGCCTCGTCCAGTATTTCTTCGGGTCGCTGAGCGGTACGAACAAGCTCTTCAACTGATGGCGGCCTGCTTTCATCGTTGCGTTCGCCGCAAATTGCCGAGCGATCGAACAGTGGATGGGATTTCGCTGACATCCCGCGAATATGAGTGCCTGAGGTGGGCAGCGCGGGGTAATTCAGCCTGGGTGACCGGCCGCATCTTGGGTATCAAGCCACGCACGATCGCTTTTCATTTGGACAATGCCAAGAAGAAGCTAGGCGTGCGAACCCAAAATCAGGCTATAGCCCTTTTGGGGTCCGAAGGGTCCTCAATTCTCTGAGAAGCTTTTTGATCCCCTTGTGCTCGGGCCATTCGATCGCGCGCTTTGTATCGAGCGTTGACTGGATGCCGAGATCTTCTGTTCCGCCGGCTCGGGCGATGCAGCCGTATTCTTCCAGTCCGCGCCGGTGATCATAGTCTATGGGTGCTCGAGCGGGTGTTTCGTCGCTGACGAGCTAGTCGTGCGGTTATATAGTTTCCGAGGATGGCCCGCTTGCATACCTGCCTGCCGGTAATCTCTAACCCTTGACTTAGGGCGATGGCTATCGGTTATGCGGCTTGAAAGCGAAGAGGTGGACCCTTCGTCGAGCGCCGGTACGATATGGAGTGCTGCTCCGGGCTAATACCCATCCAGACAGAGCGGAACCTTCTATCACGTCAGACGCTCGGACAATTGCCAAAACCCGATTTCCTGGGAACTGAATTGTGCTCGCCACCGGGTCCATTTTGCCGGCGCGTCTGTGGTGCAGGCCCCGATCAGCCTGACCAATGGCACAGGAACTGCCTGCTTCTATGACCGAGCACTGCGAATTTGTCAGCTGGCGAACAATTCCTTGTAGCCGCTCGTCACCATCCAGTTCGCACGGTCGAGATGACTACGAAGCGCCTTCCTGGCGCGCTCCGGTTCAAGTGCCGGATCAATGCCGAGGATCAGTTGGGCCATTTCCTCTTCGGGCGCCTCATCGTCTGAGGCGTCCAGGAGCCTCATATAGATGGTAAAGTGCGCCCTGTCGTAGGCGGTAAGACGGTCAGACCAAGGGACTTCGTCGAGCAGTGTTGAGCTTTGAGTCCTATCTGTTCCCGTTGATCGATTCATGTCTGCCGCGAACCTCGCATGTTGATCGCTGGAT
Organism: Mesorhizobium mediterraneum; assembly: GCF_002284565.1. GTDB lineage: Bacteria > Pseudomonadota > Alphaproteobacteria > Rhizobiales > Rhizobiaceae > Mesorhizobium > Mesorhizobium mediterraneum. The sequence continues at coordinate 42,246 of NZ_NPKI01000036.1, forward strand.
CCAAGGCAGAATATCCCAAAATGGGATAATCCGAAACGGGGATTAGTCGCTGAGCCGGTCTCTACCTGACCGGTTCACCTAAATGCCCAAATCTCTTCGATCTCCCCGCCACCAGCGGTTTCTGGCCCAGTTGATCTCACTGCGCAATGTCAAAGGGCTGACGCAGGCGCAGGTGGCTGAGAAGCTTGGTCGTCCGCAATCTTTCGTGGCGAAATATGAGGGTGGCGAGCGGCGTCTCGATATCATTGAGTTTCTCGACGTAACTGCGGCCCTCGGTGCTGATCCGTGTGAGATTCTGTTGAGCCTGCGCACGTAGTGGGCGCCCGCGCCCATCACCGCGCGTGCCGTGTGCCGGTGGGTCGAGCCCCGCTTTTCTTGGCTCTGGCGTCTCGACCATTCCGCTGCGCCTCCTAGCGCGTCGTTAGACTCTCGCAATTCGCTCTATTTGTGCCTTTCCCAGCAGGTGGCGCCGCATCCTTCTAGGCCCGCCGCGGCGTCCCGCAACCCTTAGCCAGCTGTGAGCTTTCAGTAGGTCGTCCATCCGGTCCTCCGGATGCGGTGCGGCTCAGACGGCGGACCCGTTCCTGTCATGATTCGCCGACGCACCCATTCCTGGGAAGCAGCCATTGGCGAGCGGAGGACAAAATGATGAGACAGCGAAGCGCTGGGCCATCCGCGCTGTGGTGATACGTCGATGCATGGTGTTACGCGACTTCGTTGCTTGAAGCGAAGCGACCGCACCGCCCATTTCGTCAACTGGCGAACAAATCCTTGTAGCCGCTCGTCACCACCCAGTTTGCACGGTCGAGATGACTGCGAAGAACGTTGCGTGCGCGCTCAGGTTCGCGTGCCGGATCAATGCCGAGGATCACTTTGGCCATTTCCTCTTCAGTGGCGTTGTCTGCCGAGGCGTCCAGGAGCCTCATATAGGTTGTAAAGTGGTCCTTGTCGTAGGCTGTAATGCGGTCCGACCAGGGGACCTCGTCGGCGAACGGCGTGTTCGATCTGGGCTGCAACATCGCTAATTCTATCTCCGGCCAATGGACCCGCGAAGCCCTGTGCCTGCTAAATGTGGATTACATATTATAGTTGATAAACTCAAGCCGCCTGATCCGCTGGCTTGCGTGCATGGATATGCGCAAGTTGGTCGGACGGAATGTGCAGAGGATCAGGCAAAGGAAGCGCCTGACGCAGGAGCAGCTTGCGGAGATTTCCGGGTTCAGTCAGCAGTACATCAGCGGCTTGGAGAAAGGCCGAAGAAATCCGACAATTATCACGATCTATGAACTGGCATTGGCCCTCGGCGTCAGCCACATGGATCTGGTTCGGCCCGACAAACAGGCCTGATGCCCCCGCCCTCCAAGTAGCTGGCGGCCTGATGGCGCGCGCCGGGTGCTTGTGAGCCCACGCTTTTCTTAGGTCCCCCGGCAGCCCCTGCCATTTAGCTCGCCCTCGCGCGGGCGCACCCTATTGGACAGTCGGCCGCTGCGTTTTTGTCAGCTTTTCCTGGGACGTGGGGTGGTCGGCATTCCCTTTTAGGCCCGCCGCGGCCTGCCGCAACCTTCGCTCTCGCTTCAGGTCCTTCTCTTGGTTACGGTCCTTCGGATGCGGTCTGCCTCTTTCAGCGGGCCTAATCGCTTTCTGTCGCCCGCCCCACGGGGACAGGCACGCGAGACTAGTATGGAGCGTTGCGGTTAGCGCGCGAACAGCAAAGGAACCGAAAAAACAGGCAACTGTCGCAGCATGGCTGAACCAGCCATCGTGTCGGCATCTAGGAGCCGCGTGTTCGCCTTGCGCTGACACGAAGCTCAGACATAACGTCCGGGAGACGATGCTGGCAAATAGTCTGGCTGAAGCATTCCACCCACAATACCAAAGCCCGTCCCAATCCAAAGCGCTTCTACGCCCTCCATCTCAGGCGCGAGGCCTGCTGGCCAGTGCACCTTCTTGGTCCGCCGGAAGAGAGCCCCGCCCTCTCGACAATCGGCTTCATGAGGTCTCGCCCTGCAGTGTCGACCGTAAAAAAGGGCGCGCGAGGCGCCCTTCATTTAAACCGGCAGTCGGGAAGCAGACTTCACTCTGATATTCAAAAGCGGTAGGTGACACCTGCGCCTATCAGCCAGGGATCGAGCTCCGCCTTCCCCGTCAGCTTCGCGCCGGCCACCGTGACGTCGAAGTCCGGCTTCAGGAAAAGCTTCTTCACGTCGAAGTTGAGGCCCCAGTGCTGGTCCACCATGTAGTCGAATCCGACCTGCAGCGCCGTGCCGAACGTGTTCTTCACCTTGAGAGCATCAGCGCTGCCAGTGTCCTGGTTGTAGAAGATCGTGTAGTTCACGCCTGCGCCGACATAAGGTTTGAACGCGCCGAGATCGGTAAAATGGTACTGCAACGTGAGCGTCGGCGGCAGCAGCCAAACTTTGCCGATGTTGCCCAACCCTCCGATCGTCCCTTGGCCCGCGATGTTGGCATAGGTGGTACCGAGTATGAGTTCGGCGGCGATGTTGTCGGTGAAGAAATACGAGATATCGAGTTCCGGCGTCACCGTGTCCGAATACGAAAGACCGGAGCCGGGAAGCGTATCAACGTAGCCCAGATCTTTCGTAACGACGCCCAACGCCCGCAGGCGGACCTGCCAAGGGATTGGCGCTTCGGTGACCGAGGCTCCCGTCTCCGCCAGGACGGTCTCTGCTTGCGCAGGCTCCGCGGCGACGGCCTGCTGTCCCACCATGATCAGGGCCACCGCCGCTGCTGTTGCCCGCGCTACGCCCATTCGCGTTCTCGCCATGAGATTCACTCCTTGATGTTCAGAAAGGATGCACTGCACTATTTCGTCTCCTGCTCGAATGAATTGTTGATGGACCTCAAATGCCCCACTTGCGTTGCAACGCGTTCCGCCGTCTCCGGAAAGTGATCGTTGAAGCCGATTGCGCTGCGGAGAAAATTGGTGCCTAGACTGATGAATGCGGCTTGCTCCCGATTGTCCTCGCCGCAGCCGTGCCCGCCTGCGCTGGCCTCGTAGAAGTAAGCGGGATAGCCAAGAGCCTGCAGTTTTGCGGCCATCTTGCGCGCATGGCCCGGATGGACGCGGTCGTCGCGTTTCGTGGTGGCGATCAGGATAGGCGGATAGGGCTGTCCCGGCGCTGCGGCGTGATAGGCGGAGATTTCCTTCAGGAAAGCCCAATCGTGAACCTTGTCCGGATCGCCATATTCGTCGATCCAGCTCGCGCCCGCCAAGAGCTTGGTGTAGCGACGCATGTCGATAAGCGGTGCTGTGCAGAACAGAGCCCCGAAATGCTCAGGATAGCGGGTCAGCATGTTTGCGATCAGCAGGCCGCCATTTGAGCCACCCTCGGCGGCAATCCGCCTCGGCAGGGTGATGCCCCTTCGCACGAGGTCGGCGGCAACGGCGGCGAAATCGTCATGGGCGAGACGCTTGCCCTCCCTGCGCCCGGCTTCGTGCCAGCGGGTGCCGAACTCGCCGCCGCCGCGGATGTTCGCCTCGACACACGTGCCGCCGCGCTCGAGCCACAGCTTGCCCAGAGGGGAGTTGTAGTAGGGCAGGAGTGATACGCCGAACCCGCCATAAGCGGAAAGGTGAATCGGAGCATCTCCGTTCCCGTTCGCCGGACCAACCTGCGTATAGGGGATCAGCTCATGATCGATAGAGACTGCCTCGTGGCGCGTGACCACCAGTCCGGATGCATCGAAATTCTCCGGGCTGCGCTTCAGGATTGCTGAAGCGCTGAGAGACGGCGCGGCATTCAGATCGAACAGCAAGAGCTGCGGCGGCGTGATCGGATCCTGAGCACAGATCAGGACCTCTCCATTGGTCTCGTGAACTGCCGCATCGAATGACCAGACGTCGACAGTACCTTCGGCGGGCAGGGTGTTCAGGACTCGGCGCGTCCATTCCTGGTGGCCGGGAGTGAACATCTCGAAACGCGGTGCGAGATTGACGAGGTAAGAGATAATGAGCTTCCCGTCATTCCAGAAGAATGACTGCATGGAGCGCCTTTCCCCTGGTTGAAACAGGGTCTCAAAACGGCGTCCGCCAGCGAGGAAAGAGGAAAGCGAGATGACGATCAGCGCGTCGGCGGGATGGGTGGTGCCTCCCACCGTCCAGGCCTTGCGCGGCCTTACCGCCAGCCAGTCGCCGAAGACCCGCCACGACGCGTCGCGAGGAAGATCGATCTGCCTCCTCGGCCCGCTCCTATCGCCGATCCAGCTGATCTTCTCGAAGAAGGCCGGCTGCTCGATGAACCAAAGGCGCTCGCTGCGGCCGGTGCGGTCCGAATGACCAGACACTTGGAAGCTTTCGAACCCGGCCTCGAAGATTGCCGGCGTGGTGAGGGGATCCGCGTCACGCTTCCACAGTCGAACGGTGCGCGCATAGCCGGAGCGGGTGGCCATGCCATTACCAAGCGCACTGGAAAGCAGAAGCGTGTCAGGGTCCAGCCAATTAACGTAGCCTTTGGCCTCGGGGAGGTTGAAGCCGTCGGCGACAAAGCTCAGAGAGATCAGGTCGAATTCGCGATGCACGACCGCGTCGCTGCCGCCGCGCGACAGGCGCAGAACGGCTCTTTCCCGTCTCTCCGGCTCGATGGACGCGCCGTCCCAGATCCAGTCCTCTCCGTCGCTAGCCGCGAGAGCATCCAGATCGAGCAGTAGCTCCCATTGGGGATCCGCCTTCATGTAGGCGGCAAGGGTGGTCCGGCGCCACAGTCCGCGTGGATTACCGTCATCTCGCCAGTAATTGTAGAGGTACTGACTACGGCGCGCGATCAGGGGAAGATTGTCGCGATTGTCGAAAATGGCTGTCAGAGCCGCGCGGTCGCGCTCGAATTGCGCTCCACCGAAGTGCTTCAGGGTCTTTGCCGATTGGCCGGCGGCCCAGGCAAGTGCCCGCTCGCCCTCTACATCTTCAAGCCAGACATAGGGATCGTCGTCGGGAGCATCCAGCGTTGGACGGACATCAAATGCGTTCATGTCCGGACAGCCTTCAGAAAGAAGGGATAGAGGCTTCCGTCGGCTCGGGAACGCTCAGTGCTGGTAGCGGCGCCCACATGTTCGAAAAGCGTGATCATTGATGAGTTCTTCCAGTCGGTGCGGCATCGCAGTGCTTTTGCGCATAGGGACCGCAACCGTCGTGCCAACTGGGAAAATCGTTTCGGAACAATGCGATCGCTCTGGAAGCGTTGTGTCACATGTCCGACATCGTCGAGAATCCGACAACGAGTGCTCCTCCTAATCACCGGATCAACCTCCGGCGCCAGGCGGTGACACCGTGCAGAACTCGAGCAGTGAAGCTCATTGGTGAACCTGGTTGACGCCCAACATCTTCGCTCTGGAGCGCTTCACGCACACGGATTCATGGCAGACACCATGATGCGATCGATGCGGTTAGAGACCAAGCTGGCTGCGCCTGTGAGTTTCAGCCGCCAGCTGGAAGCAGCTGAGTTCTGACGAGAAGGGTGGGGCACCCCTTGGGCGACCTGATGGTTGCCCAAGCCCTGCCGCAATCTTGGCCTGCACCGTCCCCTTGATTGCTGTCGATCAAGCCAGGAAGCTGCATTCGGGCGAACGCATGGGGCTGGTCCCCATGGCAACTTGGGCTGATGTGGGGCCGTCGATATGCGATACGAGGGTCTAGGATAGGGGAGCTCGGGCTCGGTAGTATCTCAGCGAGACGGCTAATGGTCGACGAAGTCTTCCTGACGCCACGCATTGGTATGCCGCAGCAACAGGGGCGTTCGGGCGCAAGTCTGGTTGTGAAATCGGCTGCTACAGGGGCATGCCGCGCTTCATCTCCATACCGTCCGCGAAGAAAGCGCGGCGCGAGCATCACCAAAGAGAAGCGGCGCGCCGTTCGTTTTGCGGTCCACTGACCAGTCGGCTTCACCTGTACAATACGGGCTGGCATAGCGTGAAACTTAGCCTCCAATGGCGGAAATTTCCCCCAGGAGACCTAGATGACTAAGCTTATAGCACCCGGGCTACGACAACCTGCCCACAACCAGCGTCGAAGCCACCGCCACGCCACCAGGTCTTCAGGGAACGTCCTGAACGGAACCCAGCCGGGCACTCCTATCAAAGCGACTCCCTTCGCATGCTCAGGCCGCGCTTGCTGTCGCTGCGCGGGACCGACAGCCTGCTTCTGCCCTGCACAGTGCCGACGACACATGCTTCGACGAAATGGCGTCATCGAGGTCGGGTGGCTTCGGCGCCGGTGCTTTGCCAAATTGCATGATGTTTGGACGTCCCTGGGGGCGGGCAAGGGGGCACAGTCGTGCCTGCAGTTCTCGTGACTGGCGCGGTCGAGGCTGATGGGCGGGATGAACGATCATATGACTGCACCACTGGTATGACGCCGCGCGAAAGGGCATGGGAGTTTTTGCGCCGCAATCCAGCATTCCAGCGTGAGGTGACCGCTGCAAGCCAGCAGGCCAATAGCTGGTCTTACCAACCCTTGCTTGACCTGGTCGCGTCGGCCGGCGACCTGTTACGCTGGGGTGTTCTGTTTCGCCGAGTCTTATGGGCGAAATTCGATCGTTTCTGGTTCCGCTCTGGTGCGTCCATGTGTTGCCAGTCATTGCAGAACATCTGCCAGCATCGTCGGAGACAACGCCGTGCGAACTCTTGGCATTGCCATGTCGTGCGACGGTCCTGCCTGGCGCCCGGCAAAGGCCAACATGTTCTTCTTCGCAATGCCGAGCATACGCTCCAGCTCGCCGTCTCTGGCGTGGATATCTTGAGCCTGTCTGTCTCCGAACCGAGGCGATCTGGCCCGCGAGCTTTTGAGGCACCGCCTGAGGGCGGCTCGAGTGCCTCAATGCTCTAAGTGTGGGTCAACGTCTGCCTGCCCGCTGAATTTGGCACGCCTTACACCTACGTCACGACCAAGACCTTCCTGTTGCACTTCGGCCTCGACACACTGCGGGATTTGCCCGATTTCGAGGCGATTGAGGTTGCCGCGCTGCTCAGCAAGGAGAAGCTGCTGGCGGGCGATACTCCCGTCGGGCTGGTGAGTGGTGGAGGAGGTGAGGAGCGACACTCCAAGGCCAGGACGGGCTAGCGCAGCAGATACATGGAAGTAATCGCTTGATATGAGCGGTTGAGAGTCGAATCAGGGAACTATGCGATCACTATCGATAAGAGGTGGCAATATCGATCGTGATTGTATCGGGCCACTCTACGGCGAAGGAGGCGGCAACTTGTGTCTCCGACCCGAAACGATTACCTTGCGGCCTATGAGCAAGCATTTGGCATCCGTCTTGACGACCGTGAACGCGCCCTGCAGCGTACAGCTGGACGACGCGGCGCTGGCCGATTGCTTTGCGGATCTCGATTTGGCCAAGCAGCATCCCGCTCATGTCAGCGCCTTTCTCGGCGAGGTCCCTCTCGCCCAGCAAGTCGAGTTCGCAACCGCGCACCACATTCGCGGTCGACGAGATGAAGGCTTTTGCCGCCAAGTTCTCTGCCTGGTCCGGCGAAAGCTATCCGCTCGCCGCGTAATGGCTGGACATGATAGCCGACGCCCGTCCGAATGGCGGCGGCTTTTTCGTATTATATCGACCTGATCGACCAGCTTCGCGGGAATGCCGGGGCTACGACTTTGAATGGTCATTTGGCGGCGGAACGGCTATGATGATCCAGATCGGCCATCGCGAAAGCCACGACATCGATATTTTCCTCGACGACCCTCAATTGCTCGGTCATCGACCATCCAAAAGCCACCTGCACTTTGAAACGATGCCGTCCGACTATTTGGGGGACGGGCTTCGGTTCCAGAAATTCGCCTTCGAAGACGTTGGCGAAATCGACTTCATCGTTGCCGGAGCGCTAACAACGAAGCCGTTCTAGACCCGCGTGGTGGAAGGCAGGACCGTGCGGCTCGAGACCATCCCGGAAATCATCGCCAAAAAGGTCTATTACCGGGGATTTCGGAAGCCAACCCGCGCGACATCTTCGACATCGCCGCCGCAGCCCGGTCGCAATTGGGCGAGGTCGTCAACGCTCTGCGTGCGCTCCCAGAACAGGTCGCTCGAACCAGACAGCGGATGGAAAAACTCAACAATGAATTCGTCGGCCATTGCACAGCTGATGATCATGCCCTGACTACGAAGCGTCGGCCGCCGACAGTCTGGACGCAGCGTTCGCTGCGCTCGACGAGGTGTTGTCATCACTCAAAGAACCTGACCCCCACGACCTAGCGACCAACCGAGGGAGGGGAGGGGTTTCTCAGAGCCCGGACGCCTTGGTGAGGTTGGTCCGGAATCTGCCGCGCCTCCGCTGATATTTGCGGGTCATCTCGGCCGAGGCATGGCCGAGCTGCTTCTGCACGTAACGCTCCTCGACGTCGGCCGACGAGGCAAGTCCGGCGCGCAGCGAGTGGCCCGAGAACAGCAGCGCCCGTTACCCTTCCGGGAGATCGGAGGGGACGCCGGCGGCGATCGTCACCTGCTTGACCAGGCGGCGACGTGCTTGTCGGAGAGCCGTTCGACGTCGACGGTCTTGTTGTCCTTGAAGATGCGGCGGAACAGGGGTCCACGTGCGATGCGGCCAAAGCGGATCCAGCTCTCGAGCGCGACTACGGGGTAGGTGTGGTCGCTGGAGCCGCGGCCGACCTCGACCTCGCGCCAGCCGGTCTTGCCGCGCAGGGTGACCAGCAGCCCTTGCCGTCAAAAATCTCGATCCAGCTGGCGCCATCGCTGTTGTCGTCGCGCATGACGTCGAGACCGACGATCTCGGAGCGCCGCAGGCCGCCGCCACAGCCCAGGAGCAAAATAGCGCGGTCGCGCAGGCCCTGAGGTCGTGGCCGAGCGTGGCGATCATCGCCAGCAGATCGTCGCCAGGACCGCCTCTTTCTGCCGCGGTGGCTTTGCGTGCTTGCGGCGAATGCCGGCAAGAACCTTATAGATATGCCGCTCCGCGCGGTCCAACGGCCGGCCGCGCTGGGTAAAGTTCCAGGCGAGGCCGGAGAGCCGCCGCTCGATGGTCGCAACCGAAAGGGCAGGGGCGCCACGCTTCGGATCGCCGGCGGCGGTGCCCGAGGCACAGGCGCTGATATTGAGCCCGATCACCTTCGAGCCCGGAGGCAGGGGATCGAAGCCAGCGCGCCGGCACCAGGAGCAAAAAAATGCCGCCAATCCTTGGGGTAGGCGTCGCGCGTGTTCTCCGAGGTGGCGTTGTAGTCCCTCGCGGTCTCGACCAGTTCCTGGACATGCGCCGGGACTCTCTGAGCCGGGTCTCCATCTCCTTGTAGAGCTTGTCGAGCTCGTCATCGACTGGCTTCACGTCGTCGATTGAACATTGCGTCATCATAGGCTTTGTGCCTTGTTGTAGCAGGCATCGTCCGTTCGCGCGGCGGACCCAGACATCACCGTCGCTGAGCCGAGAACGACGGTAAAAGAAAATGCACTCACTGACTTCATAACCAATCTCTTTTGCGGGTGATTTAGAAACGGACGCCGAGCTTGGCGCTGAACCCGTGTGTCTGGGCATCCGAGGCGATCTGTCCCTGATAGGCGATGCCGAACGTCGCGTTCTCGGTGATGTTTACGTCCAGCCCAGCTTCGAGCAGAGCTGCGTTCTTTGCGATCGGCACGCCCTCGATGGCGAAGGAGGAACCGCCAGCAAAGGCAAGAGCGGTATCCGGCCTGACGTCGCCGAAGGCGTGGCGCCAGCCAAGACCGCCGCGCGCGGTAGCAGTCACGGTGCCGAGGGTCAGTACCGTCGACGCACGCAGACCTAGCGTGGTAAACGCCGTGTCGCTCGAGCGATCCCCGCTCGACAAGGCGGCTGCGCCGCCCTTCTCGGTGAAGCCATCTGCGTCAAAATTCACATAAGCGAGATTAGCGTAGGGCTCGAAGGAAGCCGAAGCCGTATTGATACGGTAGCCGAGCTCGCCAAAGGCCTGGAACGTGCCGGCGTCGTAATCGGCCGAAAGGCTGTCGGCGAAGCCTGGAAAGACCACGGACCTGCCGGTCTCGATGCTGTGCCAGGTATAGGCAAGGCCGGAACGAAAACCGAGATTGCCGTTCTGCGTGCCGGCAAAAAGACCGAGATGGTAATTCTCGCTCGAGCCCGACGACGCGCGATCGTCCGCCTCCAAGGAGGTATGGCTGTAGCCGCTGATGAGGCCGAGCCGCCAGCTTTCGCCGACAGCCGCGTCACCGCCAGCCAGAAAGCCGCCTGTCGAGTGATCGAGACCGGCGGCATTGCCGTCGCTGTCGAGATGACCCCAGGCGCCGAAGCCACGGCCCCATACGGCGAAATTCTCACTCGTTGCCGGGGCCAGTTCCAGACCACCCAGCCCATAAGTCATCACCGGAACGCTGGAGGCACCGACGCCGTCGAACGCCGCACGGATCCGTTCGCTCGCGGCATCGCGTACAGAATGACTGTCCTCGATGAGGCCGCTATGAATGGAAGCATGAACCTCGCCTGATAGCATATCGAAAGCGTTGCGGGCTTCCGGCGCCGTCAGGAACAGGATGTTGTCCTGGATCGGATTACCGCTTCCAAGCGCCTGAGCCGCTGCGGCGACCGAGCGTTGATTGAAGGTGCTGGCTACATCGGCAAACGCCGTCGATGTGCGGCTGATATCGAGATAGACATTGTTGGCATCGTAGACGAGCTGGAAATCGACGAAGGGCGTCGCGTCTGTCGCCAGAGCCCCCGTCAGCCCGCCATAGGTGCCGCTTACGCCGCCTGCTGCGGAGAGCAGAGTATATCGGGCATCGACCGATAGCGTTCCCTGCCGCAGCAGCTCGATCTGCGCGCCGCTGTCGATCGCCGCTACTCCGCCAACATCGATGAGATCGGACGACCTTGCGAGGTCGACCTGATAGATCGATCCGGACTGCTGCGCGAAATCGCCCGTGACAGTCAGTGTGGTGACGATCCTGCTCGGATCGGTCGCACTGCCAGGAGCGACCGTGCCGCCCTCGAAAATGGTGACCGCACCGTAGGTGCCGCCGCCTGCGACGACACCGCCGCTGTTTGCGATAGCCGTGCCCCCGATCTGCCCGTCATTCCCGAGAAAGCCGGACGTGGTCGCATCATGGGAAAGCACACCTGTATCGGCAAGCAGCAATCCCGCGCCGGAACCGACCGTCGTCATGCCGGAAAAATTGTTCTTTCCGCTCAGCGTTTGCACGCCACCGGCAACGAATAGTTTGCCGCCCATATTATTGTTATCAACGTCGAGGTCGTTGATGCTGCCGGCGAACGTGTCGTTCGAATCCGTTAGCACCAGGGTACGCTTGCCCAGTTCGACCGTTCCGCTGCCACTCAGGCTACGAATACGGGCATCGTTGTAGGCGTCGGAGATTCCCCAATAGTCGCTGCCATTTCCATGTTCGGAGATATCGAACGTGCCGTCTGCAACGACTTTCGCTGACCGTTGGATGTTGCCGAGCCCCGCAAGCGAGAGATAGGCATCCTGAGCAATATTCGTCTCGCCGGTGTAGGTGTTGACATTCGTCATCCGGACCACCGTCTTTGTATCAAGCGTCAGCGATCCGGAGCCGGAGACGACACCCGCTATGCCGAACCCGCCCTCATTCCCCATGCTCGTCGTTATCCTGCTCAGACCGGTCCCTTCGGGTGCGGATGAATCGGTAGAGAAGTTGCTGGCAGTGACGAAATGTGACGTATAAGCGGTATACTTCTTCTCCAGATCGAAAATGACCGATCTGTTTTTGAAGAAGTCAAGACCGGCAACAAAACTGGTCTGGTCATTGGGTTGTTCCGTCGTGCCGCTGGTGTAGGTGAAGTCGATATTGTCCAGCCTTACCGGATCGCCATCCGTTCCTGCGATTGTAACGCTCGGGATGTTGCCCGATGCGCTTACGATCTCGCGTTGCTCATTTCTCCGAACATTTTTAAGTTTGACGCCCGCATCCTGAAATTGCTTCAGCATCGCATCACTGATCTCCAGACTGCCACCGCCCGGTGTGCCGGTGTCGAGCAATACCGCGGTCTTGTTGGGGTCGGTGATTGGTGGGGCTCCATCCTTAACCGTGTACTGCAGATTGTAGCTGCCTTCGTATTCGGTCGAGGCATTGGCGCCAGAGCCAGGAAAATTCTGATAAGAATCCTGATCTTTTCCTCGGGTTCTCCCCATGGCATGGCATTAGTATATTGGGCCCGGAGGCTTGGATTGAGGTTGACAATCGTGCAGGGGGAACAGCCAGGCGTTTGGTCGCTCTCGGAATCCGGATTCACATTGGCGGAGACCACGTAGCCAGACCTGGTGACACTGCCCATCATGCCCCAGACACTTGTCTTGCCAAGAAAATCGCCGGCCCCGAATGTACCTGCGAAATCGCCGCCTTCGTCTGCCATCTTGCCAGCGGTCATTTTCGCCCGCTGCTCCTTATCGGCGTGATAAGGTTCTTGGAGATCCTGACCATACATATCTTTAAGTCCATCCGTCACGGATCCCGGCGTGCACTTAAGATTGTTGTCCTTGCAATACGCATGGGTATAGACAAAATCGAGAATGCGAGCAGCCCGGTATTTCTTATCGCTTACAGACGGCCCGTCGATTGTTATCTTTTGATCTGGATCGACATATGTAAATTTATCAATTTCCACGTTCTGAAGCTTATTACCATACGTTCCGTCCCCGTACGTATATACGTAAGGCGTGTCGGCAATCGGGCGGACCCCGGTCACCTCTGACCCGATCTGCGTGTTGAGCTGGTCCGAGCCCGTGTCGAATACGTATCGCTGCGCGTTGCCATTGTTGATCTTGGCCCAGATGCCCAGGCGGTCATGGCCTTCCCCGACATACTCCAGCGGGATCGAAATCGGGTCGTCGGCCAACGCTTCTCCAGTTGGAAATGCTACCAGACCCACCCCGAGAGACACAGCCGGCAGGAATACCGTCGTCATCGCGGTGGTTGCCGCCAGAAAGTTCTTTGTCCTGAAACAAGCCTGCATACCTGGTCCTCGAAAAAGTCTCGCAAACTGATTGATCATTGGAACGGCCTCCTGAATTGTTTAACGAGACCCTTTATGGCGGCCCTGGCTGACAACAGCCTGAAAGCTGCAAGCGGCATGCGAAAATGGGGCGATCCTGAATGACGACAGATGCTGTCAACACTGGAAGAGTGCTCGGCCTGAAAGCTGAGCACGCTTTATGCTCAGGCTGCTGACAAGGCCAAAGCAGCGTAAGTGCGGAGTGAAATCCAAGGTCCACATGGGTCGTCGCTCTTCCCGTGCGCCTGGGAAGGCGCCGGCCCGGCCAAGCTTTCCCAGATCGTCCGGATGGCGCACAAGATACCGGTTCAGGTCGATCGAGATGGAGGCCGAGGCGTATGCCAAGGCGGTCGACTGCCTGACGAAAGATCAGAATGCGTCGCTGGCGCTCTACGATTTCCGCCGGCAGCGAGCTCAGTCTCCTGCCGGGCATCCGTGTTTACTGGCGACGAGACACAAGATGTGCCCAAATTGCCACCAGACCGTCACCTGCGATGAGTTTCGGCAACTGATTTTGTCCTTTCAATCGTCGCCACTTCCTGGCCGCGGCCAACATGGGCCACTCGAAGGCAGCAGACTGGCGGCTATATGGACGGGCTGTGAGCCCGAACCGGAGACATTGGCGAAATCTACGATCTCTATAGCAACGTCAAGGAGAAGCGCGAGGTGTTGCAGATGTGGTCAAATCACATCGAATGGCTGATCAAGCAGGCTGCGGATGACGCTCTGGCGGCGTAGCTGCTGGCATGGGCGGAAGATGCGGCGCAACAATCGTCAGAGCCTCATCGAATTGGAGATCACGCTTGACCAGCAAATGCGCGGCCAATGCTTCGATGGCTGACCAGTGATCGAGTACTAGCCGGGCCGTGCGATCTTCGATCCGCCTCCAACGGGGGCGGCGCGGCATCAGGAACCGCAACTCACCATAGATTCGCTTGGCATCCGCGTAGTCGCTGCTCCCCTCATTCCCATCGGACGCATTCATCGCCAAATCGCGCGGGTCCAGATAGCCTTCGAATGCGGATTCTGCAAAAGGACCTGCCAGACACGCAACTATCACTTGGATCGCTTCATCGCGTTGGAAATGTCGATCCATATCGTTCTCGAAAATCGGCTTTCGCTCCGAGGTGAATCCTTGCGCTGAATAGAAAACCGTGCCTTCGACAAAACCACCGCACTCTCCGTCACCGGCGTCGGGGTAAATACTAACACTTGAGAAAGCAGGGAGTTCACGGTCGTCGTCGAACATCTGACGGTGCAAAACGATGGCGGCCACCGCGTGCCCGGCTTCGTGATGCGCCACAAGCGGCAGATATTGGGAGGCTACCATGCGGTGCGGCTCTCAGATCTAGTTTCCATCCAAGCCCTGATATCGGATTCAAGCCATGCGACTCGGCCGGGGGAGATGCGACGCCGCTTAGGGAACAGGCCTGCCTTCAGANCATGCGGTGCGGCTCTCAGATCTAGTTTCCATCCAAGCCCTGATATCGGATTCAAGCCATGCGACTCGGCCGGGGGAGATGCGACGCCGCTTAGGGAACAGGCCTGCCTTCAGAGTCGCGCGGTCGCGCTCGAACTGCGTTCCACTGAAGTGCTTCAGGGTCTTTGCCGACTGGCCGGCGGCCCAGGCAAGTGCCCGCTCGCCTTCCACATCTTCAAGCCAAAGATAGAGATCGTCGTCGGGAGCATCCAGCGTTGGACGGACATCAAATGCGTTCATGTCCGGACAGCCTTCAGAAAGAAGGGATAGAGGCTTCCGTTTGATCGGGAACGCTTAGTGTTGGTAGCGGCGCCCACATGTTCGAAAAGCGTGATCATTGATGAGTTCTTCCAGTCGGTGCGGCATCGCAGTGCTTTTGCGCATAGGACCGCAATTGTCGTGCCAACTGGGAAAATCGTTTCGGAACAATGCGATCGCTCTGGCAGCGTTGTGTCAGATGTCCGACATCGTCGAGAATCCGACAACGAGTGCTCCTCCTAATCACCGGATCAACCTCCGGCGCCAGGCGGTGACACCGCATTCCTCTGTCTTTCCAGGAGACGGCGTGGACATCAATGCCGTTCCTCACCGAACCCGCCTCCTAGCCCTTCGCCTGTGTAGCATACGTCACGGCCGCCCCCCGGTTTGGCTTCAACCTGGGATTACGGCGTCCTCTTTCGCAGAGAAGATCGGGTTGTTCGTGGCGCGCGCAGCGGAGCCGAAGGAGCTTTTTCTGGGTTGCGGATACTGGCATGTCGATATTACGACCGTGTGTCCTTCGACAAGCTTGGTGGCTTCTTCAACCAGAATCTCGCCGGGGAGATCGAATCGTTATCTGCGCCGCAAAGTGCGGCCGGTGAGCGGCGTGGCCCTGCGTTCCAGTTGGCCACGGTCCTCGCTGGGACGAGCAAGTAAATGGCTTGCGCAGCAACGGTGCGATCACACCTGGAGCACGGCGTCATCAGGAAAGCGCCATCCTTGTGCGCCCACGACACCCTGGTCGCCATCGGCCGCATCGCGGGGGGGGGG
>NZ_NPKI01000032.1 GCF_002284565.1 Mesorhizobium mediterraneum
CGGCGCCGACGGTGCGGCCGCCGGTGGCGGCGTTGTCGGCGTGGCCGCCGGCAGCAACACCGCCAGCCCGGTGAGCGGCGGCCTCGGCGGCGCCGGCATTGCCGGCACCTACGGCACGCTGACGCTCAACGCCAACGGCAGCTACAGCTATGACGGCTTTGCCAACGCCGTGCCGGCCGGCGGCGCCACCGACACCTTCGTCTACACCATCATGGACGGCGACGGCGACCTGTCGACGACGACGCTGACCATCACCCTGTCGGACAGCGGCCTGGCGGCCGCCAATGACGACGCCACGGTCAATGAAGCAGCACTGGCGATCGGCAGCAATCCGGCCAGCCCGGCCGAGACGGTGACCGGCACGGTCGCCGACAACCTCTCCGGCGGCNGTCAACAATGCGCCGGTTGCCGCAAACACCCAGAACTGGATGTCGAGCGATCCGGCACAGCAAACTTTGAGCACGCCGAGCTATCCCGACGGATATCCCTTGCTGGTGACTATCCCGACCGATGCGGATGGCGATAACCTCATTGTCACCGCGACGGGGACGATCCCCACAGGCACGTTCTATTTCGATGGCGTCACCTACGTCGCCCTGACGGCCGGCACTGTGCTCTACGATCCGGCCGGCGGCATCAACCTGCTGGACGACCTGGTCTACAGGCCGACCGCAACGGTAACCGACACCGTCAACGTCAATCTATCGCTGGACGTCTTCGACGGCACCGCCCACGTCACTCAGACTGTTGGCATCCACGAAGTCCCGCCGACCAGCTTGCCCAGCGATACCGCACAGGTGGGTAATGGTAACAGCCCGCTCACCTCCGGAAATGACCAGACCCAGAACCTGAGTCTGTCCCAAGCCACGGTAAGCGCCATAACGGCCGATCCTCATGGCTCGACAGTCGTAATCTACACCGACTTCCAGGAGTCTCCCTTCGTAACTCCGATCCCGCTAGGGGAGCGCAATCCAGGCGTCTTCGGAGATGGCAGTGCAGGATCGCATCGCGAACAGGAAGTTCAAGTCGAGATCAGGATCGGAGCGAACCGATTTGCAGTTGTTGAAGACGATTTGACTGCCGGAACATTCGAGCAGAGTTGGACCTACGACCCGGCCACCGGCCTGATGAAGGCGACCGTCGACTATGACCATATCTTCCTTCTCGACGGCGCCGGGGTCGCAACGACGACGACGCTCGCGGACTATCTGATCGCAAATCCACCGGCCGCCGGCGACACATGGACACTTTCCTATTTCGACAATGATGGCGGCAACTACCAGGCCCGCGCAGTCAGATTCGAATTCTTCTCCCATGATCCAGGCGATCCTGGAATAACGGTGAATGGCGATGCCACCTTGGCCGACCAGATCTATGGCACATCCGGTATCGACCACCTCAATGGCAATGGCGGCAATGACGTCATCATAGGCAGGGGAGGCAATGATTTCCTCAGCGGCGGCGGTGGCAGCGATCTTATCAGCGGTGGCGACGGCAACGATCTCCTCGTTGGAGGTTTCGGCCAAGACACAATGACTGGAGGAAACGGCGCTGATACGTTCAAACTCGACCAACTGGACATCAAGGATCTCATCTCCGACTACAGCGGCGCCGGCGGCCAGGGCGACGTGATCGACCTGACGTCGTTGTTCGACACAGCCCCGGGGGGAGCCAACATCGGCGAGTTCGTGAACTACGATGCGGGAACCGGCACGCTAAGCGTCGATGCCGACGGTACGGCCAACGGCACCAATTTCGTGGATGTGGCCACGCTAACGAACGTGCCGGTGTCCAGCACGATCACGCTGCTTTATGACGACGGAATAACCCAGCATACGACCACGGCCAATGCGGTTTAGGGGAATAGTGCAAGGGCTAGGTGCTATGCTATAGATTCGAATGGTAGAGGGGAATTCATCATGAAAAAGTCTGCAAGACTTCTGGCTGCCGGTGCAACACTGTTCCTGGCTGTTGGATCGACGGGGTATGCCGCCGACATCATCGAAGGTCCGTCGGTCGATTATTGTCGCGTCGTCGGCACGTCCAACCTGGTGCAGACCGACAACATCGTCGATCTCAAGAACCAGGTGGTGCAACTGATGGACGAGTCTGTCGCCGTCGCCAACAGCTCGGAATGGATCCATTCGTCACGGCCTGTCTTCGTCTGGGCCTCCGAGGCCAAGGTCGCCTGCGGCAAGGCTTACGGCTATTTGAAGGCAAATTATCGCGACGAAGACTACCTGAATAAATGCGAGTGTTTCCACGACCGCATGGTCGAGTACATGAACTGACCAAAAAGGCGGCGACGCGCGGCTGGCTGACAATGATGGCCGACCGAACACTGCTGCGGGCGATCGTCGGAACGATCGCCTTGGCCGGTTTTGACCTGCTTGCCATGCATGCCGGCGCGGGTGCGTCGGAACAATCCACTAAAATACAAAATGCTTTGCCCGAACGGTTGCGGCCGACGCGCTGCGATGCCACCCAGGAATGGACGAGAGAAACGCTGAAGGCATTCGCGACCTGCCAGTCGTCGATCTACGGCCTGGAGCCGCGGCTCGCACACGCCGTGATGGAGATCGAAAGCGGGTTCGATCCCGAGGCGCGCGGTGCCGACGGGGAAGTCGGGTTGATGCAGGTCATGCCCGCGACAGCACGAATGCTTGGCTTTCAAGGCCCGCTCGAAGAGCTGAGTGCGCCGAAGACCAACATCGCGCTGGGCGTCAAATATCTCGCTCAGGCGAACAGGCTCGCCGACGGCGACCTGTGCACCACCGTCATGAAGTATCGCGCCGGGCACAACGAAAGCCGTTTCTCGGCACTTTCGGTCCGCTACTGCCAGCGCGCGCGCTCGATCCTGGCAAGGGAAGGGTTCGAGGTTGACGGGCCATTGCCGGTGGCAACATTCGGCTTTTCCACATTTTCAGCAGGAGGAGAAGACAGCGCCCCTGCCGCAGGAAAACGCGTGTGCGTGCGGCGGGTGTTCGTGCCTGGGCCGCGATACATGAAATGCGCCGACTATCGAAATGCAAGGCAAGCCAGACAGATCAGGACGCTCAGAGCCCGGCTTTTTGCAGGCTAAAGAACCACAAGACGGCGCAACTCAGCCGTGACATGACTGGAAGATCAGACCGGGAAGTGACCCGGCGGCACATAGGGTGGAAAATCATGGAAGCTGGCCGACAGGTCCTCTGGCTGCGGACGAGGGCAATCGCCTTTGCGCTCGCCGTGACATTGTCAGGTTGCCAGTCGAAAGGCAGCATTTCCGAAGTGCTCGATCCGGCTGCAATCGCCGCACCCGGAGTGCAGAATGACGCCGCAGTTGCGGGCCGATCCCAGGCGACGCAATCGATCGGCAGTGGTTCGACGAAGATCACGATGCTGCTGCCCTTGTCCGCCCCTGGAGCCACGGGGGAAACCGGCAGGAAGATGCTCGATGCCGCAAAACTCGCAATGGCGGATCTTGGCAATGGATTGCTCACACTGACGGTCGAGGACACGCAGGGCGACAGTGCACACGCCAGCGAATTGTCGATAAAGGCGATCACGACGGGAGCGAAAGTCGTCATCGGTCCGACCGAACTACCGGCGGCGCAGCATATCGCCAAATTGTCGGGACCGAAACGGCCGCCAGTGTTGGCACTTGCCAACAATTTCACAGGCGGTCCCGGCGTTTATGCCGTGCGCCTCAGCGAGGCAGACAGCGCGGCTGCGGGCGCCGCAGGCATCGCGGCGAAAGGCAGCAAGAAGTTCGTATTGATTGTCGCAGCTGGCTCGAACGGCAGTGCCGTTGAAAAGCGGGTCGCGAACAGCCTAAGCATCTATGGCGCAACGCTGGCGGTCACTATCCCGTACTCGGCAGGCGACGGCGGCACCAAAGCGGTCACCGACATGGGCTCACTCGTGGATGCTCCGGACGCCGTCATTGTCGCCAGCGGAGACGACAGCCCGCTGCAAATCCTTGCCGCCCTGAAATCCAAGGGTATCCCGGGAAGAACAATCGCTGTGGTGGGAACAAACCGCTGGCTGGAACGCCCCATCGAGCCGCTGTTTGAAGGGGCCTATATCGCCACGCTCGATCCGCGCGAAACCGGACCAATCGCCGACCGCTTCAAGACTACCTATAACTATCAGCCCGACGTCAATGTCGCCTACGCCTATGATATGGTTGCGCTGACTGCTGGGATCGCCAGCGCGGTTGGACCCGATGGCTTCAGCAAACAGGTACTCGAAAATCCGAGCGGGTTTCGCGGATCCACAGGTCTATTCCGGTTTCGCGCCGACGGATCCAGCCAGCGATCGATGCCGTTCTATCGAGTTGAAAAGGGTGCGCTCAAATTGGTTGCCAGATCGACGTCGGGTTTTTGACCCGGCGCGAACCCGCAGGACCTTATCGAGTTGATGGACAGGCCGAGCCGCATCCGCTTGGCTGTCGCGCTCGCAAGCCTGGAGCTTCTGGCCGGGCTCCTCCTGATCATTCAGGGCGGGGCTTTGCTTTCGGTCGACCGGCCTGTTCCTGCGCCGTCTCCTGATATTCGCGGCAAGCGGCCAACCCGACCGGGCGCAACCGTTCTCGACGCTCAATGGCGAGTGCCGGCACGCAAGATTGCTCAGGACCTCATCGCTCCGCCACAACTTGATTCTTCGGAAATCGAACGGATTGAGCCCCGTCCGCCACTCAGCGAACTCGGTCTCGCCGTGCCCCCGAAAACGCCGATGCCGCAAGACTGGCGGGAGGTCCTGCTCTACGCTCCGATTGCGAGTTCGTCCGCGATCTTCGAATCGATGGGACGGACGGTGGTCATCAGCGGGGTCCAGAGCATTGCCACGGACAAGACCTGTTCCTTTCATGACGTCGTCTGGCCTTGCGGCCAACGCGCGCGCGCAGCGTTCAACTCCTGGTTGCGCGGACGCGCGCTGAATTGCTTCGTGCCACCGGAAGTGGATCGTTTCGCTATCGCCGCCCCATGCAGGCTCGGCAGGCAGGATGTCGGCGCCTGGCTGGTCTCCAATGGCTGGGCCCTGTCATTGCCGAGCGGTATCTACGGCAAGGCGGAGGTGACAGCGATGGATACGGAGATGGGTATATTCGGCCCGCCTCGATAGTCAGCTCGCCTTTTGAGCCCTCAGGGAACCGTATTTGCCGAAACTGGAGCATGATCCCGAAAGTGGAATCCGGCTTCGGAAACGATCATGCTCAAACAAAAAGATAGAGCCCCATCCCGATTTTATCGGGGCAGGCTCTAGAGCAGCATGCTGATCAGGCGGTTGCCTGCGCTGCTGGTTGTTCAGCCTGCGCCGACACCTGGTTCGTTAACTGTTGTCTTCCATCTTCCTCGCGGGCAACTCCAGCTTCACATGTGGGTCAGCCAGAGCTCGTTCAGTCCGATCGATCAAATTGTATTGGCTTTTGAGACCGAATTTGTAACTTGCCGGCCTTATGCCAGCCTATCTGACAGGAGATCGGGTAGTGACAAAATCGATGGCGAACAGCTCTGCCCAAGCGTGGAAGAGTATCGCGTGGCTGACGCTTCTGGGGACCGCCGGGAGTTTGGGCTTTTCGCTAGGCCTCAACTATCTGCTCCTGTTCGCCGATGGGCTCACGCCGTTCGGACGCGGCGTTGTCACGGCAACGCTCGTCCCCCTCGTCATTGGGCTACCGCTTTTCCTGTTGATCGGCTGGGGTCGGGTTGAGATCCGCCGCTATCGGCAAGAGCTAAACAAGTCAGCGACCTACGATGGCCTGACGGGCTGCTTGAACGGAACGGTTTTTACTTCGATCATCGAACGCAGAGTAAAGAAGCCATCTGAGCGTGGCTCTCGTTCGGGCGCCTTCCTGGTCATCCATCCCGAACACCTTCGATCCATCAACCTGCGATTTGGTATTGAATGGGGCGACGAGGCCTTGCGGCTCATAGCCTCGACCATAAAGTCATCAGTGCGCGAGGAGGATCTGATCGGCCGCATAGGGATATCCATCTTTGGGGTATTTCTACCTGGTGCCACCGAAGAAGACGCCAAGGAGGTCGGTGAGCGTATCCGGGCGCGCGTCGCACAAGTCTATTTTGCGCCAAAAGGAGCGGAGGATGTCCTGAGCATAGGCGTCGGAGGGGTAGTCTTCGAGAATGAACTCGCGTTTGACGACATGTTCCGGTCCGCCGAGCAGCTGCTATCCAGAAATGGAACTGACTTCGAACTGTCTCGTCTGCCCAGTTGACGATCGCTTGCAGGGCGGCAACTTGCTCCGGCTGCGGTGTGAATGGCCTGCAGGACAGGCCAAGGCGAACGACGACGAGGACACACCCCGATCGCCCCAGGCGCAGCCATCCGCGAGAGTCGCCTCCACCAGCTTTTACACCCTTAGTTGGCAGCCGACAGACCGCCGGAATTAAACAACTTAAAACTGAAGGTTGCATGCCTCAGCCGCTACCCGACATGGTACTTGCGCCACCCCTAAAATAATGAGATGTTGGCTCGGGGTATTGAGTATCGAGTATTGGGTTGGGGGAGCCTCTCGGCTGTTGTCAGTTCCGGGACGCTTTGAAAAAACAGATGAACGTTCTGCAGGTCCTGGTGGGGATACTCACTACGTCGTGCCTTGTTTCGATCTCGACGTATTGGGCAACGGGTTCAATCGGCTGGGCGATCATTAGCCCGATAGTTTTGCAGGTCGGGTATTTTGTCTACATGCTCTGGACGGTCTACGGCGCAGAAGCCGCAGAAGCTGATCCGGGACCCGAGAGCGTTGGCCCGCTCGACCGCAAAGATGGTATCTGGCTCTAGCGCATGATCCACGAACCGAAGGTCGGCGTCGCCGAAAATCGGAGTGGTTTTTTGCCAGGGCCCAAGGCCGGGTGATGCGGCAGATCAAAGTGCCGCAGCGCCGTTGCGTGCAGGAGGATAGGCGAGGGGTTAGTGGCTTCGGACTTGCATGGCCATTGAACTGTGATGCCCCGCTGGCATGCTGTAAGAGCGGTAGCTGTCGCCCCAGTTCCTCAATGACGTTGTCGGGATCACCATAGTTTCAAAGTCTTGGTGAACCTCAGCCGTGAGCGAGCCCGTCGCGCAACCCACGCCAATCACATACGCCGGCCGGTTTTCGCGTCGAACAGGTGGGCGCAGGCGCGATCGATCTCGATCCGCACCTGCGCGCCGTGCTTGAGCGGAAGCCGCTCGCGGAACAGGCAGGAAATTTCCTCACCGGCGCAGTCGACCTTGGCGAAGATTTCCGAACCCGTGGCTTCCAGAAGCGTGACCGTGCCTGGCATTCCCCCGGCGGTTGCGCGGATATGTTCGGGGCGGATGCCGTAGACAAGTTCGCGTCCTGCAGCATCGGCCGGGTGGGCGCCTTCCGGCAGCGGCAGGATCAGCCCACCGGCGCTGCGGAACACGCCTTCCTCGATGCGGCCGGCAATGAAGTTCATGGCGGGCGAGCCGATAAAGCCGGCAACGAAGAGATTGGCCGGCTGGTCGTAGAGGTCGAGCGGCGCGCCGATCTGCTCGACCAGGCCGTCATGCAGCACGACGATCTTGTCGGCCATGGTCATCGCTTCGATCTGGTCATGCGTGACATAGATGGTGGTGGTGCCCAGCCGCTGGTGCAGCGCCTTGATCTCGCCGCGCATCTGGACGCGCAGCTTGGCGTCGAGATTGGAAAGCGGCTCATCGAACAGGAAGACCTGGGGGTCGCGCACGATGGCGCGGCCCATGGCGACGCGCTGGCGCTGGCCGCCGGAGAGCTGACGCGGATAGCGCTCAAGCAGCTTTTCCAGCCCAAGGATGTTGGCCGCATTCCTGACGCGGCCGGCGGTATCGGCCGGATCGGCTTTCTTTATCTTCAGGGCAAAGCCCATATTGTCGGCCACCGTCATATGTGGATAGAGCGCATAGTTCTGGAACACCATGGCGATGTTCCGGTCCCGCGCCCGCAGGTTGTTGACCATACGTTCGCCGATGGCGATCTTCCCGCCCGAGATCGTTTCAAGTCCGGCGATCATGCGCAGCAGCGTCGACTTTCCGCATCCCGACGGGCCGACCAGGATGACGAATTCGCCGTCGGCGATGTCGACGCTGACGTCGTGAATGATCTTGGTGGCTCCGAAAGCCTTCTGCACGTTGTTGATTGTTACCGATGCCATTGGATTTCTCCGGGAAAAGAGTGATGTCGAGCTATGCGGCTTCAGCCGCCCTTGACCGCGCCGGCGGTCAGCCCGGCGACGATTTGCTTTTGCGCGAACATGGTCAGGACCAGGACCGGCAGCGTCACCACCAGTGCGGCGGCGGCGAGCGGCCCCCAGCTCACCTGCTCATAGGAGAGCATGTTGTAGACGGCGACCGGCAGCGTGCGGGTCTCACGGCTGGCGAGCACCACGCCGAAAACGAAATTGTTCCACGAAAAGATGACGGACAGGATGAAGGCGACAACGATGCCCGGTTTGGCGATGGGAAGAGCGACCAGCCGGAACACTTGCCAGGAGCTGGCGCCGTCGATGTTAGCCGCCTCTTCCAGCTCCATCGGCGTGGTCTCGAAATAGCCGATCATCACCCAGACCACGATCGGCACCGTCACCACCAGGTGGATGATGATCTGCGGCCAGAGCGTGCCGAGGATCCCAATCCACTGGAACAGCAGAAACAACGGGATGAGATAGGATAGCCCGGGCGTCATGCGGGCGATCATGATGACGACCGCCGATTTTTCGGCCTTGAGCCGCGCTATGCCATAGCCGGCCGGTACGCCGATCAGCAGCGCCAGAAGTGTCGCCGTGCCGGTCACCAGAACCGAATTCCAGAGATAGAGCAGGAAATTGTTCTCCTCGAACACCTTTACATAGTTCGACCAGGCGAAACGTTCGGGGATCAGGATCGGCGGATAGGCGCCGTTGTCGATCTCGAATTTCAGCGAAAGCGAGATCATCCAGAGGAAGAACAGGATCGCCGGCGAGACAATGACCAGAGCCGCGAAAAACAGCCCGATCTGGTTGAGCAGACGTGAGCTCATCTATTTGCCCTCCGCGTCGATCCACTGCGAGCGCTGGCGCAGCATCAGGAGGATGAAGGACAGCGCCACGATGACGATGAAGAACACCACGGCCATCGCCGAGCCATAGCCAATGTCGTAGTAGGAGAAGGCGGTGTTGTAGAGGTAGATGTTGATGGTTTCCGACGCCGTGCCCGGCCCGCCCTGAGTCATTGCAAAGATGATGTCGAAGCTCTTCAGCGCATCGATGGTGCGAATGATCAACGCGATCATCAGGAACGGCGCGATCATCGGCAGAGTGAGGTAGCGGAACTGCTGCCAGGCATTGGCACCATCGATCTCGGCGCTCTCGAAGGGCTCGCGCGGTACCGAGGCCAGCCCGCCCAGCACGATCAGCATCACCAGCGGCGTCCACTGCCAGGTCTCGACCGCAACCAGCGAAGGGATGACTGTTTTGGCATTAAATATCCATTCCTGCGCCGGGATGCCGACCAGCGATAGCAGGTAGTTGAGCACGCCGAGCTGGGGATGGAACATCATGGTCCAGACCAGCGCCACGGCAACGGGCGTTGCCATCATCGGCATCACGAAGACGCCGCGCAGCAGGCCGCGCAGCGGAAACCTGGCGTCGAAGATCAGGGCGGCGACAGTGCCCAGGAACATCGGCGCTGCCACCGACAAGGAGGTGTAGGTCAACGTATGAACCAGGGATTCCCAGAATCGCGGATCGCTGGCCAGACGGAGATAGTTTTCCATCCCGGCAAAGCTCCGCGACTGGCCGAGCGTCCAGCGGTTGACGCTCATCCAGAGCGTGAAAGCCCAGGGAAAGACTATCACGGCGCCAACGACGACGAGCGCCGGAACGACGAAGGGCCAGTAGTTGGGAGCCAGCCGGATCGTCTGGCTCCCTTCAATGGCTTGCGTCGCTACCCCGGTGCGTTCAGGGGCGATGGCGGACATCAGCCCTGCTCGCTCCTGTCGAGCACCGGCTGGAACTGTTCGGTGGCCTTCTTCAGCTCTTCGGCAGGATCAGCACCAGCAATCATGTTGGTCAACGCCACGCCGTAGATGTCGCGAAACTCGGTGACCGGGATGATCACCGGCAGCGCCAGCCGGCTGATATTGCCCGAGCCGACGACGGCATCGAGCCAGCTTGCCGGCATGGTGACGCCTTCGCGCACCTTGGGGTCTTCCAGTATCGACTTGCGGAAAGGCACGCCGGCGCCGGCCTGAAGCAGGCGCGCGCCCATGGCCGGGGAAACCGCCCACTGACAGAAGAGATAGGCAGCTTCCTTCTTTTCGCTGGAAGCGGTCACGCCGAGGCCGTCACCAAACGTCCCGGAGGCATGCGCCTTCGGGCCCTTGGGCATCACGCCATAGCCGACCTTGCCGACCACCCGCGACTTTTCGGGATTCTCCATCGGCGGAGCAAAACCCACGCCATCGAACCACATGCCGATCTTGCCTTGCAGAAAGGCGGACTGCGCTTCAGCCCAATTGAAGCCGGTGACGCCAGGAGGGGCGGATTTGGTCATCAGCCTCTGGTAGAGGGCGGCGGCCTCGATCGCCTCGGGCGTTTCGGTGCGCAGCTTTCCCTTGTCGTCGAGCGGCGTCATGTCGTAGCCGAGCATCAGCGATGTCCACACCGGCGTGTTGGCATTCTTGAGGCCGCGGGCGACGAACCCGAACGTGTTGGTCGACGGATCGGTCAGCGCTTCGGCGGCGGCGACCATCTGCTCAAACGTTTCAGGGTATTTGAGGCCCTTGGCCTCGAACAGCTCCTTGTTCCAGTAGACGATCCAGTAGTCCACCGAGAAGGGCAGCGAACGCAGCACGCCCTGACTGTCCTTGGCGAAAAGCATGCCGGCTTCGGCGAAATCGCCTTCGACCAGCCCAGGATCGGTCAAGGTCGGGTCGGCGAGATAGCCGGCGATATCGGCCAGCCAGCCACCCTTTTCGAACTGGCGCTTCTGCACGTGATAGCTCAGATGCACGACATCGAAGCTCGGTTTGCCGGAGCTGAGCTCGATCACGGTCTTCTGCCGCTGCTGCTGTTCCGGCGTCGCCTCGGCATTGACCTTGATGCCGGTCAGCTCCTCGAATTCGGCGATATATTTCAGGATGGTGTCGCTGCGCGGGCTTTTGACCAGATTGACGTCGAGCGTCGTGCCGGCAAAACGCTTCCAGTCGACGCTGGCGGAAAAGCTCGGGCGAAGGCCCGCCAGGCCCGCGGCGAGCGCCGTGGTTCCTGCAAGGACTTGCCTTCTTGTTGGCTTGAACGGATTGGACGACATTTCTTCCTCCCTTGGGTTGCTGTCGTTGTGGATTGCGTCGCGGCAGCCGCGAACCATACGTCCTCAGATCTGGAGCGCCAACCGGCGCGCATTGTCGATATGCCGGCTGATCGCCTCGACAGCCTTTTGTGGGTCGCGGCTCTCGAGCGCTTCGATCACTGTCAGGTGCTCATGCATCACCGGCACGACGCGCCCATCGATACGGAAGCGCTCTTGGTGGATCAGGCGGATCTTTACCGAATTGACCAGATACGCCTTGGCGATGATCTCGTTGCCTAGCGCATCGATGAAGGTGTCGTGCATCGCCCAATCGATGTTCTGGGCCTTGGCTTCCATTTCCGCCGTCGGCGGCTGCGACAACGCTTGAGCCAGCATGTCCTCATGTTCGCGCCGCAGGCGGGCGAGTTCGGCGTCGGAGGCGTTGACGGTGAATAGCGCCACCGCTTCGCGCTCCATGAACAGGCGGAACTGAAAAGCCTCGCGGATCAGGCTGATATCAATATGGGCGATCTGCATGCCGCGCTGCGGGATGGTCATCAGAAGCCCCTCGGCTTCGAGCCGCGGCACGATCTCGCGGATGGCGCCAAGCGGCAACCCGGTAAAGGCAACCAGTTCGCGCTGCGACACGAACTGTCCCGGCCGCAGATCACGAGCCAGCAAATGCCGCGTGAAGCTGGCATAGGCTTTTTCCCTGAGGGTGGCCGGTTCGCTGCTGTCGTCCATTTCAGCGGTTTCTTCCTTGCCGGTCAGGCCGGCTCTGTCGCAAACAGCCTGTCATAGGCAGCAGTAAGCTGTTGCCGCCCCTGCGCAGCGATCGGCTCGAGCGGCGGACGGACCGCCAGCCAGCGCTCGTCGCCGGTCTTGCACGCCACCATGACCTTCACCGCCGGGGTGACCGGATATTTGAGCAATTCGAGCACGAAGCTCTCGACGCGGGCGTCGTCGCGCCCGTCCTCGGCCATGGCGCGGATTTCACCGGTGACGAAATTGGCCATGCCGGAAATGGCGCCTTGCCCGCCCTGGCGCACACTTCTCGCCAAATGCCGCTCGTCGCCGATTAGAATCACCAGGTCGCCATGGGCCTTTAGCAACGCCTCGCTATAGCTCCAGTCGCCACCCGAATCCTTTACACCGGCGATCACGCCGGGGAAGGCCGCACGCAGCCGACCGATCAGGCTAAGCGGGAGCGGCACCATGGTGACAGAAGGGATGTTGTAAAGCAGGACACCGCGAGCCAGCGGGCCG
Source organism: Mesorhizobium mediterraneum (assembly GCF_002284565.1). Classification (GTDB taxonomy): domain Bacteria; phylum Pseudomonadota; class Alphaproteobacteria; order Rhizobiales; family Rhizobiaceae; genus Mesorhizobium; species Mesorhizobium mediterraneum. Next base: position 12,520 of record NZ_NPKI01000032.1, read on the forward strand.
AGCGCGGCGAAGACGGCGGAAAACCATCCGAACAGCCCGTCCTCGCCGACATTCTTGAAGTAGCTCGGCGGGGCCAGCAGTATGTTGCGGACGCCGAGCTGCAAGGCGTGCCGCGCCTGTTCGGCGGCGTCTTCGGCCGCATCGACCAGCACGCCGGCGACGAGCTGATGCGCCGCAATGCCGGCGGCAAGCATGGCTTCGGTGACAATCCGCCGCTCTCCAGTCCCCACCGAGGCGCCTTCCCCCGTGGTGCCGAAGAGCGTTGCGCTGCTGCATCCGGCGCCAAGGCAAGCCCGGGCTTGCGCGACCATGGGAGAGATGGCGATTTGCCCGGACGCATCAAAAGGCGTGGTGAGGGCAACCGAAAGACCAAAGCGCGAAGCCACTGCTATTTTCTCCAGATGTCGATCTGCAAGCACGGCTAACACGCTAACATGTTAGTTGTAAATTGCAGCAGTGTCTTTTTCGAAACGCTGGCGATATCGAGAGTCGGACATGAACAGAGAGGTTTCGCGCGTGACGCTTTTCGGCGGTGCGACCAGGCACACCGCCCAGGGCCGATCCGCCCTACTGTCCCGTCGCGCCTGCGTAGATGTCGAGGACACGGGTGATGCTGCCGATCAGAAGGTCGTGCGCGAAAGGTTTGATCCGGCCTGCCGCAACCTCGGCGTCGAGCTGCCCCAGATACTGGCTGACAAGAGGCCGGGGAATGTCCTTTTCGCCCAGCACATCCAATAGCTTTTGCGTGGCGCGCTGCGCGTCCGGCGTCGGCCAGTAGTAGCGGATGCGGTCGCTGAACGAGAAATGCCGCTGCACGCGCTGCTCTTCCGGCGTGGCCGGATAGTATTTCTGCCAATTGTCCGGCGACGCCAGCATGATGCGCTCCATCGCGACAGGCAGGCTTTCACGCGAAGGGTCAGGCGCGAGCACATCGGCGATGTGGCTGAGCCCGTACAGCGCCTCGCGAAGCGCGAAGGTCAGCCAGGGGCCGACCTTGAGGATGGCAAAACCATCGCGCACGAGAGCGTTGAGCGCTTCGGTCGGCTGGTAGTCGGTCGAATGCGCCTCAAAAACGAATTGCGGCACGCGGTCGAGCACCGCCACCAATTCAGTCGCCTTGGCCGGCGCATAGGGCACGATCTCGGCGTTGCCGAACTCGACACCAGGCTGGACGACGACGCCGATCGCACGGCCAAAAGCGTCGTCGAGGCCGGCGCGGGAAAACGCTCGGGCGTGTACCTCTACGGTGCGCAAAGCATCGTCGGGCGCCGTCACATGCAGGTGGTCGAGCGCCTCCAGCGCACCGCCCGGCACCGGCACTTCGGTGCCGATGACGTAGACCGGTCTTTCGCCGCCTGCCCGCTCGACCGCCGCCTCGGCGATTGCGGCAAGTTCGGCCGCCCGCGCGGCGATGGTCTCGTCGGCAAGCACGGCAGGATCGTCGGCGCAGGCCATGCTCGTATCCAGATGCATCTTGGTGAAGCCGGCGCTCGCATAGGCATCGATCATCGCCGCGGCGTTCTTCATGGCGGCGGCAGCAGCCATGTGTTTCCACGGATTGGGTCCAAGATGATCGCCGCCAAGGATCAGGCGATCGACCGGGAAACCCGCTTTCTTCGCATGCGCCTCGACGAAGCTGCGGAAGTCGGGCGGCGTCATCCCGGTGTAGCCACCCTCATGGTTGACCTGGTTGCAGGTGGCCTCGATCAGAACATCCGCATGCCGCGCCGCGCCATGACGCAAGGCGGCCTCGATCACCAGCGGATGCGCCGAGCAGACCGAGGCGATGCCGCTTCTCGCGCCTGCAGCGCGCCTGGCCGCAATGTTTGCAAACCTCTGCGTCGCGGCACTCACTGCATGTTCTTCCCTGTGGCGATGAAGGCTTCGACCGCTTCAAGCGGGAAAATGCCCTCCATCGGTCCCTTGCGGGTGACAGCGAGCGCACCGCAGGCATTGGCAATCCGCATTGCGTCTGCGGGAGCCGCCCCGCGCAACCAGAACGAGACGAAAGCAGCACCGAAGCAATCGCCCGCGCCGGTCGGATCGACCTCGTCGACGGCAAAGCCGGGTGAGGCGACCGTGCCGTGGCGATCATGATAGGTGGCGCCCGCGGCGCCTTTCTTCAGGACGATGCAGGACAGGCCACGGTTCAGCAATTCGTCGACCGCGCCCTTCTCGTCCTTGGCGGATGAAAACAGGAAGAGCTCCTCACCGCTCGGCAGGAAGATATCGGCTCGCGCCAGCACATGGTCGAGCGCCGTGCGCATGCCGGAAGCTTGCATGATCTCGCGGCGGATGTTCGGATCGAAGGACACGGTTCCACCCCCGGCCTTGACAGTCTCGATCGCCGATAGCGCCACCGCGATGGCGCGGTCGGAAAACAGCGACGAGCCCATGACATGGACGTGATCGGCACTGGCGAGCAGCTTCGTTGCCGCCGTGTCGGTCTCGATCAGGCCGGAGGCGCTGTTGGCGATGTTGAAGACGAAATGCCGGCTGGCGTCGGCCCGGTAGGTGACGAAGGCCGTGCCCGTCGCCTGGCCCGTGTGAACCGCGATCGCCGACACGTCGGCGCCAAGCGTCCGCAGCCGCTCGATGTTCAGCCTGCCGAAATCGTCGTCGCCGACGGCGCCGATGAGGCCGGCCGGCTGGCCGAGCGCCGCCGCCTGGCCGATGAAGATGGCGGGCGCTCCGGACGGGTAGGGCCCAAGCAGCGGACCAGGCTCGAGAAAGCTCTGGCCGATCCGCTCGGCCATGATCTCGACGAGTATCTCGCCGGCACTGACCAGCTTCTTCATCTCGCGGAATCCCTCCCGGCATTTCGCCCGGCCTCGCTTCGGATGAACCGCGCGAGCTCTTTCCGGGTGATACGAATTTCGAATTCGCCCACTGGAAGTGAATACGGCTTGTGCTTTTTCGCGTCAATTAATAAATTTACGCATGGAAACTGCTGGAATTGTCTGTAAAGTTTCGACTTGCGGTTGCACGCCAGCGCACCGTATGTAGGGAACCGGGCAGCGCTGAGGAACGGCGCGAGGGAATAATGCCGATGACGCACAAGACGATGGAGGATTTTGCTCGCTCTTGCGGCGTCTCCAGGCCGACGCTGTCGAAATATTTTGATGATCCGACCAGTGTCAAGCCGGCGACACGGCAGCGGATCGAGGTGGCGCTGCGCGCGTCCGACTACCAGCCCAATCTCTTTGCGCGCAACCTGAACCGAAAGCGGACCCGCAGCATCGGCATCGTGGTGCCGACGGTCGCCGATCCCTTCTATTCCGAGATGGTCAGCCGCATCGAACTCAGGCTGCGCGATGAGGGCTACTGGCCGATCGTGATCTCCTCGCATGGCTCGCGCGAGCTCGAAGTGGAAGCGACACGAACCATTCTTTCGCTGAAAGTTTCCGGCGCGTTGATTGCGCCGCTTGGGCTGCGTTCGGACCACCGCACGCTGGAGAAGCTTACACAGGCGATCCCAATCGTCTATTTCGATACCTATCTCGAAGGCAGCACGCCGTTCGTCGGCAACAACAATGCCCAGAGCGTCTCGACGATCGTCGAGTATCTCACCCGCTCCGGCGACGCGCCGGTCTATTTCGACATCCCGCATGTCAACCACAACTCGCCAGAACGAGTAAACAGCTATGTCGCCACCATGCAGCGGCTCGGCCATGAGCCAGTCATCATCGGCAACACCGAAGACTATACTTGGGATTTCGAGCGGATCGGCTACGAGCAGATGGAAAAGATGCTCGGCAATGGTGGCCTGCCGGGAAAGACCATCCTGTGCGCCAACGACCGTCTCGCCTTCGGCGTGATGGCTGCCGCCTATTCGCAAGGCCGCAAAGTCGGTCGCAGAGGCGATTGCGACCTGCGGGTCGCGGCCCATGATGATCATCCGCTAAGCCGCTATACCTGTCCTGCCCTCACCACCATGGCGCAGGATTTCGCGTCCATGGCGGGACGCAGCGTCGAGACGCTGCTGACCTTGCTGGACGAGGACGACGCGGCAGTTGCCCCCAAGGTCAGTCTCGACGCGACTCTGGTCATGCGTCAGTCGGCCTGAGCGTTCCAAAGGCAGGATCGAAGCCGCGCCATGCGGCAACCGCTGCGCCAACCGCTTGCCTCGCCGCCGGGCCGTGGCGGCCCATCGAGACGAAGCCGTGTATCTGGCCGGGCCAGCGCCGCAGCACGACCCGCACGCCGTCATCCACCAGACGCTTGGCATAAGCCTCGCCTTCGTCGGCGAGGATGTCATGACCGGCGATTGCGACAAAAGCCGGCGCTATGCCGGCAAGGCTTGCGGCCTTGAGCGGCGACACGCGCCAGTCGTCGATATCGCCGGCATCCCTGATATAGTGTTCGCGGAACCAGGCCATGGTCGCCGATGTCAGACCGTAGCCCTCGGCAAAGCGGCGATAGCTGTCTGCCGCCTGCGAGGCGTCCGTGTTCGGATAGAACAGCAGTTGCGCGGTCGGCGGGTTCTTGTCGCCGCGCGCAAGCAGGCAAAGCACGGTGGCGAGATTGCCGCCGGCGCTGTCGCCGGCGACAGCGATCCTTCCTGCATCGATGCCGAGATCGCCCGCGCCGTTCTGCATGAAAGAAAGTGCAGCGCGGCAGTCCTCGATCGCCGCCGGGAATTTGTGCTCCGGCGCCAGCCGGTAGTCGGGCGAGACGACGGCGCACGCCGCCATATTGGCAAACCACCGGCAGATCTCGTCATGCGACTCGAGATTGCCGATCACCCAGCCGCCGCCATGCAGATAGAGCAGCGCCGGGGCAGCGGCCCCGACCGCGCCCTGTCCGCGATAGATCCTGAGCGTCAACGAGCCGCAAGGGCCGGCGATGGTGCGCTCGGTCAGTGAGCCGACCGGCTTGCGCTCGCCCTGGAGTGCCGGAAAGTCCTGCTCATAGGCGCGGCGCGCCTCTTCAGGCGTGCCGCTTTCGAACGGCGGGGCTGCCGCTTCTCGCCCAAGGTCGAGCACATGCCGGGCCTCTGGATCGAGCAGGGGCGAAAGCGAGGTCGTCATCGTAAGTGTCCTCCGATATCAGGCAAGCAGGCTGGCCGCTTCGTCCTCCTGGAGGAGCGGTGGCTGACCGACCGTTGCGTTGACGGCGACGGACTCGCGGCTCTCTCCCGAAGCGAGGATCGCCTCCATGATCTCCAGCACATGCAGCGCAAGGTCGCCGGACGCCCGCGGCCTTCTTCCTGATATCAGCGCGCGCGAAAGATCGGCAACGCCGAGCATGCGGTAATTCGCGCGGTCGGGCGCGGCGAAGGGCCAATTGCGCGCGCCGTAGAGTTCGCTGTCACTGGGAAAATCGGCCCAGTCGGCCCCACGTTCCGACAGCGAGACGGTGCCGCCGAACGTATCCGGATCGGGCAGCCTGAGCGAGCCTTCGGTCCCATGCAACTCGATCGGATGATTGGAGTGCCTGAAGACGTCCCACGAGGCACCGAAGGTGACGGTGGCGCCCGAGCGAAACTCCAGCAGCGACAGGACGTTGGTCGGCGTGCCGACCTTGAAGCTGGTGTTCCTGTAGGGGCCTTCGGCGGTGATCAACCGCTCTTCCTGGCCCCGCGTTGCCATCGCCATCACGCGAGCCACCGGCCCGAGCAAATTGACCAGCATCGTCAGGTAATAGGGGCCCATGTCGAAGACCGGTCCGCCGCCGGGCTGGTAGTAGAATTGCGGATTGGGATGCCAGTGCTCCATGCCACGCCCCATCATGAAGGCAGTGCCGGTCACCGCGCGGCCGATCGCGCCGTCGTCCATGAGGCGGCGTGCCCGCCGTCCGGCGGCGCCGAGGAAGGTGTCCGGAGCCGAGCCCAGCAGCAGCCCGCGCTCCGTCGCCTCGGTGACAAGGCGGCGGCCGTCTCTAGCCGAGGTCGCCAGCGGTTTTTCGGTGAAGACGTGCTTTCCCGCCGAAAGCGCCGAAAACGAGATGTCGAAATGCGCCGCCGGGATGGTCAGATTGAGGACGAGATCGATTTCGGGATCGGCCAGAAGCGCATCGACGCTGACTGCCCGGATGCCATATTCGCTGGCACGCAGGGCCGCCATATCGGGCGATATATCGGCGCAGGCGCGCAGTTCCACCTCACCGAACAGAGCCGCATTGCGCAAATAAGTCATCGAGATGTTGCCGCACCCGACTACGCCGATGCCGAGCTTAGCTCCTGATTGTCCTCGCATTTTTTTTTCCACCTCCCAACGCCGTGAATCATTGCACCGGCAACGGATCACATTCGAAAGCCGCTTTACAGCATTTTAAATCTTGACGCGCGTAAAATTTTTCTGGAACATGCGCAAATGCTGGCTGGGGAGGCTGCCAGCGCAAGGAGGAGAGAAAATGACTGACATCAAAAAAGGGCCGGTCTCCGGCTCGAAGCCGGTTGCGCATGTGACGATCGCCGACCGCCGGCAGTTTCTCATTGGCAGCGCCGGACTGCTGGGCGCGGCAACACTTGGGCTGAGCACCGGGCTGGGCGTTCGCCGGGCTCGCGCACAGTCGCGCGCCGAAATCAGTTTCGCCAGTGCCGCCTTCTTCGGCAAGGAGACTTTCGGCGACCTGATCAAGGCCTTCAACGAATCGCAGGACCGCATTCTGGTCAAGAACATCGAGCTGCCGCCGCCGAGTTCCTCGACGGAGGTCTATCAGGGCCTTGTCCAGCAGCTTGCCCGGCGCACCGGCACGCCCGACGTCTTCAGTCAGGACGTGATCTGGATCGCCGGCTTCGCCGCCGCCGGCTGGGCGCTGCCGCTCGACGAGTACTTTCCGGCGGACAAGCGCAGCGCCTACTTCTCCGGAACCCTCAACGCCTGTACCTATGACGGAAAGCTGACCGCCCTGCCCTGGTTCATGGATTCGGGCATGTTCTATTACCGCAAGGACATGCTGGAAAAGCATGGCGGCAAGGTGCCGGAAAACTGGGCCGACATGGCGACCATCGCCGCCGCCGCGCAGAAGGCCGGCGATGTCGATTTCGGCTATCTCTGGCAAGGCAAGCAGGCCGAGGTTCTGGTCTGCGACGCGGTCGAGATCATCACCTCCAACAACGGCGCGATCCTTGCGCCCGACGGCAAGTCGTCGCTGATCAACCAGAAGGCGGCGGTCGACGCGATCCAGTTCCTGCACGACACCGTCAACGGGACCAAGATCAGCCCGCAGGACGTCCTGTCCTGGGACGAGGAGCCGTCACGCCAGCCTTTCACCTCGGGCAAGGCGATGTTCATGCGCAACTGGTCCTATGTCTATCCGATCGCCCAGGACGCCAAGGCCTCCCAGGTGGTGGACAAGGTCGGTGTCGCACCGCTACCGGCCTTCCCCGGCGGCAAGAGCTCGGCCTGTCTCGGCGGCTATCAGCTCGGCGTCAACGCCAACTCCAAGCAGCGCGAAGCCGCGATCGAGCTGCTGACCTGGCTGTCGTCGACCGAAACCCAGCATCGCATCGCCCTAAACTTCGGCCTCGCGCCAACGCGCCCGGCACTGTTCCAGGACGAGAAGATCAAGACCGAACAGCCGTTCATGGCGAGCCTCGAAAAAGTATTCACCGGCGCCACGGCCCGTCCGATCACACCCGAATATGCGAAGGTGACGCTGGCCTTGCAGTCGGGCATCTCCAAGGCGCTGGTGTCGGGCAATGTCCAGGCCGAGATGGACGCGCTGGCGGCGCAAATCGACCAGATCGTCGGCTGAACCCATGACCGCTGCGGCCACTGTTTCTGGCATTGGCCGGCCGCGGCTTGGCAAGGCGCTTCCCAGCGCGCTCTGGGCCTTGCTCCTGCTGACGCCGGCCTTCGTGTCCCTGGCGTCGGTTTCCTTCTACCCGATCATCAACGGGCTCTATCTCTCGCTCACCAACACCTCGCTGATCACCCAGGAGAACGAATTCTCCGGTTTCGCCAATTATGTGCAGCTCTGGGGCGACGCGCAGTTCTGGAACGCCTGGTGGCACACGATGTGGTTTACCGCGGCATCCACGATACTGGAGACCGTCATCGGGCTCGGCATGGCGCTCATCCTGTGCGAGGCTTTTAAAGGCCGCGGGCTCGTCCGCGCGGCCATGCTGGTTCCCTGGGCGATGCCGACCGTCGTCACCTCGAAAATGTTCGGCTGGCTGTTCGACGGCCAGAACGGCATCATCAATTACATTCTCCTGCATGCCGGGCTGATCGACCAGAAGGTCAACTGGTACGGCTCTCCCGACACCGCGATGACCACCATCATCATCGCCGACGTCTGGAAGACGACGCCGTTCATGGCGCTGCTGCTTTTGACCGGGCTGCAGACGGTGCCTAATTCGCTGATCGAGGCAGCGCGCATGGATGGTGCCAAGGGCTGGATCACCTTCTGGTACATCCGCCTGCCGCTCTTGATGCCGACCTTGCTGATCGCCGGCCTGTTCCGCGCGCTCGACGCCTTTCGCGTCTTTGACCTCGTTTATGTGCTGACCGGCGGCGGTCCGGCCGATTCGACCGAGACGCTGTCGACTCTGTCCTACAAGGTGCTCTTCTCGACGCTGCAATTCGGCTATGGCTCAGCCGTTTCGACGGCCATGTTCGTCACCGAGGGCATCATCGCACTGGCGTTTTGCCTCTATCTCATCAGGCAGATCAGGAGGGCGCAATGAACGACACACGCTCGCCGCTGCAGACCATCGCCATTTATCTTGGCGCTCTGCTGATCCTGGTCTGGTCCGGCGGCCCGTTCATCTGGCAATTCTCGACCTCGTTCCAGCTCGACAAGGCGCTGACCTCGGGCTCGCCATCGCTGATCCCCGCGCCCTTCACGCTTGAGCACTACTACAACGCCTTCATCGAGAAGCAGCTGCACCGCTATGTCTGGAATTCGCTGGTGGTCTCGCTGGCCACGACATTCCTGTGCCTCTTCGTCGGATCGCTGGCTGCCTTCGCGCTATCGCGGCTGAACGTCAAGGGCCGCTTCGGCATCCTGATGGTCATCCTTTCGGTGTCGATGTTCCCGCAGATCGCGCTGGTCGGGCCGCTCTATCTGGTGGCTACCAATCTCGGCCTGCTCGATACCTATACTGCGCTGATCATAACCTACCTCGCGCTCGGGCTGCCGCTCGTCACCTGGGTGCTGTTCGGCTATTTCGAGACGCTGCCGCGCGAGATCGACGAAGCGGCGCGCATGGACGGCGTCAGCGTTCCCGGCCTGCTCTGGCACATCATCCTGCCGATGTCGCTGCCGAGCCTGGTGACCACGGGCCTGCTTGCCTTCATCACCGCCTGGAACGAATTCCTGTTCGCCCTCGCCTTCACCTCCAACATCGATCGCCAGACGATCCCCGTCGGCATCGCCAACTTCACCAACCTCTATTACGTGCCCTGGGGCGACATCGCCGCAGCTTCGGCCGTTGTCACCGTTCCTTTGATCGTGCTGGTGCTGTTCTTCCAGCGGCACATCATCGAAGGGCTGACCCAAGGTGGCATCAAAGAATGAGCGGCATCAAGGAATGAAAGGATGAACGTGAAAGACCTGAAAGTCGGATGCCAGACCTTTACCTGGGAAATGCTCGGTGACCGGTTTTCCGGTGGCCCCGACGATCTCTTGAAGGCGATCGCCGATGGCGGTTATGCCGGCATCGAGATCACCGACACGATGATCGGCCGCTATGTCGACAGGCCGGCGGAATTCGCCACGGCACTGAAGTCGGCCGGCCTCACCCTGGTTTCCTTCGCCTTCGGCTCGGAAAGCGGCTTCACGCTGAAGGAGAAGATCGGCACCGACCTCGAGACCGCCAAGCGCTGGATCGACTTCGCCGCCGCCTTTCCAGGCGCGCTGATTTCGATGGGCTCGGCCACCGTCGTGTCCGACGGCCCGCGCGACGACAAATTCGCCATCGCGGCCGACCTCTACAACAAGGCCGGCGAACTCGGTCGCAGGGCCGGCGTCAATGTCGCCGTCCATCCGAGTTCCCATCACAACACGCTGCTCTTTGACCGTGCCGATTATGACCGGATTTTCGGGCTGGTCGATCCGTTGCTCGTCGGCTGGGTGCCCGACACCGGCCACATATTGCGCGGCCATGAAGACATGATCGACACGCTCACCACCTACCGGGACCGCATCCGCTACGTCCACCTGAAGGACGTCGATGCCGGCGGCACATGGGCGATGCTCGGCAAGGGCGTCTGCGATACCGCGGCAGTGATCGACATCGCAAGTGCGGCACCGCGCTTCAACGGTTGGCTGGTGCTGGAAGAGGAATCCGAGACTGCCGCCGCCGATCCAGCGGCCGCCGTCAAGACCAACCGCCAGACCATGCGCGGCTACGGCGCGTGAGGAAGAGACCATGATCCGGAAGCAAGACCGTCGCCTTCGTGTCGGTGTGCTCGGCTGCGGGCCGATCGCGCAATTCGCCCATCTCGAATCCTGCGTGAAGGCCAGTAATGCCGACCTCTATGCGATCTGCGATGCCGCCCCCGATCTCTTGGCGCGCATGGGCGCGACCTATGAACCCGAAAAGATGTATGGCGATTACGATGAGATGCTCGCCGACCCGCAACTGGAGGCGGTGATCGTCGCGACCTCGGACGCCTATCATGTTCCGATGTCGATCAAGGCGCTCGAGGCCGGCAAGCACGTGCTGTGCGAGAAGCCGATCGGCGTCTCGGTCGAGGAAGGCGAGATGCTCGCCGATGCGGTCAGGCGCTCCGGCAAGGTGCTGCAGGTCGGCCATATGAAGCGCTTCGATCCGGCGCTGGAGGCGGCGCGCGATTTCGTCCGCGACGAGATGGGCGAAATCCTGGCGCTGAAGGCCTGGTATTGCGATTCCACCCATCGCTACACCAACACTGATGCGGTCCAGCCGCTTCCCGTCACCAGCAAGCTGGCAAGGAAACCTGGCGGCAATCCGAAAGCCGATCTCAGGCAGTATTTCATGCTCGCGCACGGCTCGCACCTCGTCGACACGGCGAGCTTCCTGTGCGGCGAGATCGTCGCCGTGCGTGCCCGCCTCAACGAGCGTTTCGGCGCCTATTGCTGGTTCGTCGAAACGGAGTTCGCCAACGGCGCGCTTGGCCATCTCGATCTCACCGTGGCCGTCCGCATGGACTGGCACGAGGGTTTTCAGCTCTATGGCGAGAACGGCTCAGTGATCGCGAAGACCTTCAATCCCTGGTATTTCCGGGCGAGCGAGGTTGATATTTTTCACGAGAAGGATGCGACATCACGAAAGCCGCTGGGCGCCGACGGGCATTTCTTCAGGCGCCAGCTCGAAGGCCTCGCCGAGACAGTCCTTGACAACAAGCCGATGCGCGGCGCCAACGTCGAGGACGGCCTTGCCTCGATCCGCGCCATGGTGGCAATCGCCCGTTCGGTCGAGAGCGGCGAGCGCGTCGAGATCGCCAGCGTGACGGGAGCGGTCTGATGCAGATCGGGGTGTTCGCCAAGACCTTCCCGGGGCGTGAGCCGGCCAGTGTGCTGGCGGCGGTGCGCGACGCGGGATTTGCCGTCACCCAGTTCAACCTGGCCTGCGCCGGCCTGCCCTCGATGCCGGATGCGGTCCCTGACGACGCCATCAGCGCCATCGCGGCCGCGTCGAATGCTTGCGGTGTCGCCTTGGTGGCGCTCTCGGGCACCTACAACATGGCCCATCCGGACAGGACTGTGCGCGACGACGGCCTGCGCCGGCTTGGCGTGATCATCGAGGCCGCGGCAGATCTTTCCGTTCCCTTGGTCACGCTGTGCACAGGAACCCGCAACCCGGACGACCAGTGGGCGCACCATCCCGACAATCCCGATCCCTCGGCATGGGCCGACATGGCGGGCGAAATGGAAAAGGCGCTTGATCTCGCCGAACGTCACGGTGTCGACCTCGGCATCGAACCCGAACAGGCCAACATCGTCACCTCGGCGGGAGACGCGATGCGCCTCATTGCAGCGATGGGCTCTAAACGGCTGCGCATCGTGCTCGATCCGGCAAACCTGTTCGAGCAGGCCAGCCCCGCCGAAGCACGCGCCATCGTGGCCGCTGCGGTCGAGACCACGGCCGGCCATGTCGCCATGGCCCATGCCAAGGACCGTTTCGCCGACGGACGCTTCGCCACCGCCGGGCAAGGTGTCGTCAATTTCCCGGATTTTGTCGCCCGACTGAAGGCATCAGGCTTTGACGGGCCGCTGGTGACACATGGGCTTTCGGCTGAGGAAGCGCCCGAAGTCGCCCGTTTCCTCAAGGGGCTGGTGTGATGACCCGCCCGACTACCTTGCTTCGCGACGACGCCGCGCTGCGGGTTTCCGACACAGGCGACGGGCTGGCGGTCGTGTTCCAGCACGGGCTGGGCGGTGGCGAGGCGCAGGTCGCCCAAGCTTTCCCTTCCGGGTCGGGGTCGCGGCGCGTCACGCTGGAATGCCGGGGGCACGGCGCCTCCGAACTGGGCACCAGCCGTCCTTTTTCCCTGAGCATGTTCGCGGACGATGTTGTTGCCGCCGCCGATCAAGCCGGTCTCGACCGTTTCGTCGCCGGCGGCATTTCCATGGGCGCCGCGATCGCCATGCGCCTTGCCTGCCGTCATCCGGACCGTGTCGCGGGCCTGATGCTTGTGCGTCCGGCTTGGATTTTCGGCAGCGCACCCGTGAACATGCGGCCGATCGCCGAGGTTGCCGGCCTCATCCTCGACCACGGCCCTGGCAAGGCGAGAACGATCTTCGCACAATCGCAGACGGCAGCGCGCCTCCAGCGCGACGCACCCGACAATCTCGCTTCGCTGTTCGGCTATTTCGACCGGCCGGATGCCGCCGCGTTCGCGCAGGTACTCGCCGACATCGCCGCCGACGGCCCAGGTGTTTCAGCGAACAACGCCGCGGCCTTTGGCATCCCCACGCTGGTCATCGGCAACGCCATGGATGCGGTGCATCCCCTTTCTGCCGCCCACACGCTTGCCTCGCCCATCCCCGGCGCGGCCTTTGCCGAAATCACTCCCAAGGCGCTCGACAGCGTCAGGCATTTCGCCGAGCTACAGACTGAGATCACCACCTTCCTTCACGCTCACTTCAACATCCGGAGCCTCGTTCCGTCATGACGATCAAATCCCTGTCCGGCCCCGCTGCCATCGCCGCCCTGCCGCGCAAGCGGCTGCTGGGCGAGTTTTCGTTGTGGTCGTCAGACCTTGCCAATATGGAGCGCGACCTGAAGCGCATAGATCCATTTGTCGACCTCCACCACATCGACGTCGCGGACGCCCGCTTCACCCCCGGATTCCTGTTCTTCCCGGATCTGGTGGGGCGGATCGCCGGGCTGACGGCAAAGCCGATCCATGTGCACCTGATGGTCGAAGCGGAGATCGTCGAGGAGCAGACCCGCCAGTTCATCGAGGCCGGTGCCGACCTGATCAGCGTCCATGCCGAAAACGGCGAAGCCGGCCTGCGCGCCGTGCGGCTGGCGCGTGATCTCGGCGCCGAGGCCGGTGTGGTGCTCAGGCTGGAAACGCCGGTCGCTGCGGTCACGCCTTTCCTGTCGCAAGTCGCGTTCGTGACGCTTCTCGGCACATCCATCGGCGTCAAGGGCCAGAGCCTTTCCGACCAGGCCTGCCCACGCCTGTTAGAGGCGCGCACGCTGATGCGGCAAGCCGGCCGTGAAACCGACATCATCCTGGCTGCCGACGGCGGCATCCGCCACGAGACGGTGCCGCGCTTGCGCGCCGCCGGGGCCGAGACGGTGGTGCTCGGATCGCTGGCATTCGGCGACCCCGACCTCGCGCAACGCATGGCCTGGCTGCATGGGCTGAAGGTCGCCGCCTGATGACAAGACTAGCCCTCGCCTTCGATCTCGGCGGAACGGAGCTGCGCGGCGCGCTGGTCGAGAGCGGCGGCCGCGTTGTCGCGCAAGTTTCGGCGCCGACGATGGCGATCGCGGGATCCGATGCGGTGATCGGCCAGATCATTGCACTGGCCGGGGCTCTTCTGACACAGCGCCCACAGGCGGATGTCGTCGGCATCGGCATCGGCGCGCCGGGGCCGCTTGATCCCAAGGCCGGCATCGTGATCGCCCCGCCGACCCTGGCCGGCTGGCACGACGTGCCGTTGATCGACATTCTCGGCCGGCAATTCGGCCTGCCGGTGCGGCTGGAGAACGACGCCAATGCGGCGGCTCTCGGCGAATGGCGCCTCGGCGCCGGCCGTGGCAGCGGCTCGCTGGTGTTCGTCACCGTGTCGACCGGCATTGGCGGCGGCGTGGTTGCCGACGGCCATATCTATCACGGCCGGCGCGGTCTGGCGGCCGAGATCGGCCACATGACCATCACCGGCGAGGGCGATCGCTGCTTCTGCGGCGCTGTCGGCTGTTTCGAGGCGGTCGCCTCCGGAACCGCGCTCGGGCGGCGCGCCACGGCGCTGACAGCGCCGGGCGATGGCTCCCTGCTCAGGCGCCTTTCGGCTGACGGCGACGTTTCGGCCAGGCACGTCGTCGACGCCGCGCGTGCCGGCGATATCAGTGCGCTCGAATTGATCGAGGCGGAAGCGAAGTGGCTCGGCATCGGCTTCACCAACCTGCTTCACCTCTATTCGCCGGACCTGATCGTCATGGGCGGCGGCCTCGCCAACGGTTTCGACCTGTTGGCTCCAACCATCAGGGCAACCGTCGAGCAGCGGGCCATGCCGGCCTACCGGGATGTGCCGATCGTGCCGGCACAACTCGGCGACCGCGCAGGACTGATCGGCGCGGCCAGCCTGATCCTGTGGGAGGGCGAACCGGGCGCCCCACTGGCGATGGCGCAGGACGACGACAACGAACACGGCGCGACCGAACGTGCCGATGCCAGGGAGACAAGCCATGGCTGAGCTCAAGCTGCGTGGTGCGCGCAAGTCCTACGGATCCGTCGAGATCATCAAGGGCCTTGACCTGGACGTCGAGGACCGCGAATTCGTCGTCTTCGTTGGCCCGTCCGGCTGCGGCAAGTCCACGCTGCTGCGCATGATCGCCGGCCTGGAAAAGATCACCGCCGGCGATTTGCTGATCGATGGCGTGCGGGCCAACGACATCGATCCGTCCGAGCGGGGGCTCGCCATGGTGTTCCAGTCCTACGCGCTCTATCCGCACATGACGGTGGCCGAGAATATGGGCTTTGCACTGAAGATCGCCGGTGTTTCCGCCGCGGAAAAGGAACGCAAGGTGCGAGAGGCAGCCGAGGTGCTGCAGCTTTCGCATCTTCTCGACCGGCGGCCGAAGGCGCTGTCGGGCGGCCAGCGTCAACGTGTCGCCATCGGCCGCGCCATCGTGCGCAATCCCAAAGTTTTCCTGTTCGACGAGCCGCTGTCCAATCTCGACGCCGCCTTGCGGGTCAGCATGCGGCTTGAGCTGATGCGCCTGCATGAACATCTGGCCGCGACGATGATCTATGTCACCCACGACCAGACCGAGGCCATGACCATGGCCGACAAGATCGTCGTGCTGAACGGCGGCAACATCGAGCAAGTCGGTTCGCCGCTCGATCTTTATAACAAGCCGGCAAACATCTTCGTCGCCGGCTTTATCGGCTCGCCGAAGATGAACCTGCTGAGGCTGAAAGTAGCCGCGACTGGTCCCAAAGGCGTCTCCGTCACATTGCCGGACGGCTCGGCCTTGTCCGTGCCAGTTGCGGCGGGCGCAACCCGACCCGGCGACGAGTTGCTGCTCGGCATGCGGCCGGAGCATCTCCGCACCTCGGCCAACGGACAGTTCAAGGGGCAAGCCGTGCTGGCGGAGCGGCTGGGCAGCCTGACAATACTGCATGTCGAGGTCGCGCCCGATGTCACCCTGGTGGTGCAGGCCGAAGGTGGCGACACCACGCCGCTGCACAGCCCCATCGCGCTCGATATTTCTCCCGCGGTCTGCCATCTGTTTCGTATGGATGGCCCGGCGCTGGCCTCGCTGTCTTGAGTTGAATTCCCCGACATTCGGGAGACCTTGGCGGGACAGCGCCAGCGCCTGTCCTTCATCGCCGCGTTCTTCCTCCCTTTCCCTGCTGCGCTGCAGCACATCAAAAGCCGCTGCATACCATTTTAAATCCTGACGCGTGTCAAATTTTTCTAAAACATGCGGAAATGCTGACAGGCATCGGTCAGCGCTCTGGGAGGAGAAATGCCTGACGAAAAGTGGCCCGAACCGGGCGCGGAACCCGCAATCGCTGATCGGTCGGCAGCTTGTCATCGCAAGCGCCGGGCTGGCCTTCGCCGGCACAGGCACTCCGTTAGCCGTACAACGGTTCGATTGCGACACAACCAACAATTAGGAGGAGGAAGAGCATGCGCATGTTCAATTGCCTGACGCTTGGCGCAGGTCTGTTTGCAACCGTTATTTCCATGCCCGCCCACGCCGAAGACGCGGCGAAGGTCGCCGCTATCGTCAAAGGTCTCGACAATCCCTTCTTCCAGTACATGCACCGGGGCATCGAAGAGCAGGCCAAGGCCGACAACGTGGCCGTCACTATCCAGGCAGCCGCCAATATGGGCGACGCCACCGGGCAGGCCGATCGGCTGACCGCCATGGCCATGCAGGATTTCGATTGCTATCTGGTCAATCCGATCAGTGTCAGCAACCTCGTCCAGGCACTGGTCCCTGTCGCCCAGAAGAACAAGCCGATCATCAACATCGACAGCACCATCGACGCCGAGCAGGCCAAGGCCGCCGGCTTCACCATCTCAACCTATATCGGCACCGACAACGTTGCCGCCGGCGTATTGGCAGGCGAGGAGATGCTGAAGCTGGTTCCTGCGGGCTCCAAGGTCGCGCTGGTGGCCGGCATCGTCGGCGATGTCGGCAGCAACGCCCGCATCAAGGGCTTCAAGCAGGCCGTCGAAGGCAAGCTCGAAGTCGTGGTGATGGTCAGCGCCGACTGGGACCGCGAGAAGGCGCTGACCGCGGCCACCGATATCCTGGCCGCGCATCCCGATCTCGCCGGTTTCTTCGCCGCCAACGACATCATGGCGCTCGGCGTCCAGCGCGCCGTCCAGACCTCGGGCAAGGACGTCAAGGTGATCGGCCTTGACGGCATCGTCGATGCGCTGAAATCGGTCGCGGCCGGCGAACTCTCCGCCACCGTCGCCCAGTATCCCTATGTCGTCGGCGCCATGGGCGTGGAGGCCTGTAAGGCGGCGGCCTTGGGCAAGGAACTGCCCGCCAACGTGCCGGCGCCGGTCTTGCTGATCAACAAAGACAATGCCGAAGCCTCGCTGAAGAACTTCCCGCGCCCGGGCGGCGACTATCCCGATCCCTTCCGCGAGATGTTGAAGTGAGCACTCCTGAACAAAACGCGCCCGTGCATACCGCGGGCGCGGCGGAGGAGAGCCGCCCCTCCCTGTCGGCTCTCCTCCTGGATCCTTCCTTCTGGGCCGACTGGGCATCGGTCGTCGGCCTTGTCGGCCTCGTCATCGTCTTCGGCATCGCCCAGCCGGTCTTTCTCAGCATCGCCAATCTGCAGGCCCTGCTGCTAGCGGCGGCGATCCTGGTCGTGCTGTCGATCGGCCAGACCTTCGTCGTGGCGACCGCCGGCATCGATCTCTCGCTGGCTGCCGCGGTTATGCTGGGCGCCATCATCCTCGGCCTCGTCGACGCCGCGGGTTATGGCATCTTCCTCGCCTGCGCGCTGGCTGTCGCCGCCACCAGCGCGGTCGGTTTCCTGAACGGCGTGCTCATCACAGCCGGGAAAATACCCGACTTCGTGGTGACGCTCGGCACGCTTTCGGGCGTCACCGGCCTCGGCCTAATCCTGTCAGGCGGCGAGCCGATAATGGTCGGCTCGACCTTCCTGCTGCGGCTGGCTTCGGGTTCCTTAGGGCCGTTCGGCTATCCCGTCTGGGTGGCGATCGCAGCCGTCATCGTGGCGCATATAGCGCTCTACCACACCCGCTTCGGCGTGCATCTGCTGGCGACCGGCGGCCAGGTCGAAAGCGCCGGCGCGCTCGGCATCCGCACCAACCGGGTCAAGATCGCCGCCTATACGATTTCAGGCTTCTGCGCCGGCATCGCCGCACTGCTCCTGGTGGCGCGCATCGGCTCGGCCGAACCGCAGATCAACACCAGCCTTCTCCTGAATTCGGTGGCGGCGGTGGTGCTCGGCGGAGTCAGCCTGTTCGGCGGCCGCGCCAGCATTCTTGGGCCGGCGATCGGCGCGCTGATGCTCACCGCGTTGGTCAACGGACTGACCCTGCTCAGCGTTTCGGCGTTCTACCAGCCGCTCGCCGTGGGCGCCATCGTGGTGCTGGCCGCTCTGATCATGCGGTACCAGAAATGAGCGCGGTCCATCATATCCCGCCATCCGAGGCGATCCTCGCCTGCCAAGGGCTGAGCAAGCATTTCGGCAGCATTCGCGCCTTCACCGACGTCGCGTTCCAGGCCCGCCGCGGCGAGGTCACCGCTGTCATCGGCGACAATGGCGCCGGCAAGTCGACGCTAATACGCTGTCTGGTCGGCGTGCATGTGCCGGATGGCGGCGAAATCTTCTTCGACGGCCAGCCGCGTCCCTTCGCCAACCCCGACGAGGCGCGCAAGGCCGGCATCGAGACGGTGCACCAGAACCTGGCGCTGATCGACGAATTGACCGTGGCGCAGAACCTGTTCCTCAACCGCGAGATCGTGCGCCGGATCGGCCCCTTTGCCCTGCTCGACCGCAAAGCCATGAAACAACAGGCGCGCGCCATGCTGTCACGCCTGTCGATCAACATGCCTTCGGTCAGCCAGCGCGTGCGGCGCCTGTCGGGCGGACAGCGACAGGCGATCTCAATCTGCCGCGCCGCGGGTTCAGGCGCCAAGGTGGTGGTGATGGACGAACCGACGGCAGCGCTCGGCGTGCAGGAGACGGCCAATGTCGAAGCCCTGATCCGGCGGCTGCGCGAACAGGCCGTCAGCGTCATTCTGGTCAGCCATAATTTTGATCAGGTGCGGCGCCTGTCCGACCAGATCTGGGTGATGCGGGCGGGACGGATGGTGGCAACGGTCCGATCGTCCGAGACCACCGGCAACGAACTCGTCGCACTTGTCACCGGCGCGGCGTAGAGGCAACCCATCCGGCCATCTCGTTACGAATTGAACGATACAAAGGGAGTTTGCGAGTGGCGATAATCCGTGTCGGACTTGTGGGTCTTGGCGAGGTCGCGCAGTCGATCCATCTGCCGGTGCTGGCCGACCAGCGCGATCGCTGGGTGATAGCGGGCGTCCATGACGTCTCGCCGAGCCTGGTGGCGCTGTGCACATCCGAATACCCAACCGCCAAGGCCTTCGAAACGGCAGAAGCGCTGATCAATTCGCCCGACATCGACGCAGTTTTTGTTCTGTCATCAGATGACACCCACAGCCGTTTCGTCCGAGCTGCCGTAGCAGCCGACAAGCACGTCCTTCTGGAAAAACCCGCTTGTCTGACGGTGCGCGAGATCGACGAACTGCTGGTGCTGACGACGAATTACGCCAAGACGATCTTCGTCGGCTACATGCGCCGCTATGCACCTGCCTATCTGGCTGCCAGGGACGAACTACCCGCCTTCGCCGACATCACTCATGTGCGCATCTTCGACCTGATCTCCGAAGGCCGGCATTTCCTGAAGAAGAGCCAGAACATCCTCTATCCCAGCGATATCGACTCGGCGCTACTGGCACGCGGCGCCAGGGAGCGCGACACGCTGATCCGCGAAGTCGTAGGTGCCGATGCGCCGGCCGATCTCGTGCGCGCCTATCGCGGCCTGACCGCGCTGTCGTCGCACCACATCTCAGCGATGCGCGGGCTCATCGGCGAACCGGTTCGCGTGCTCGCCGCGCACCGGACCAATGGCGGCGCCAACACCTCAGTGACCTTCGACTACGGCCATTTCGCCTGCCAGTATGACGCGGTGGTCGACGATCTCGGCCTGTTCGATGCCATGATCGAGGTGCGCTCGAACACCAAACGCATCCGCATCGTCTACGACACGCCCTATATCCGCAGCCTGCCGACACGGCTCGAAGTGACGGAAGCCGGACCGCTCGGCCCGGTCACGCGGACCTTCGGGCCGCTCTATGGCGACGCCTTCTCCAACGAGCTGGAGACTTTCCACCGCCACATCTCAGATGGCACCAGGCCATTGACGGACCTGGCGGATTCGCGCCGCGACCTGGCGCTGATGGCCGAGATCATCGCGCGGATGAAGGAGGCTGGCGGGCGCTGAGTGCCCGCGCCTACTTCCCGCAATGGTGATCGTTGATCTTGTTTAGCGCATTCGCGTCGGGTCCGATCCGGTGGTAGGAGCAGGCTCCTGCGGCCGTGGTGACCAACTGCTGGTCATAGTAGCGCGGGCCGCCAAACAGGATGTCGATGATATCGTCTTCGGCGGGAACGTAGCGTTCGGATTGAACCCGGTGGTCGCGGTGCTTGTCGCCCGCGAAGGCGGAAGCGGATAGGCTACAGCCTATCGCGAGAGCGAGCACGCGGATCGCAAAGCGTCTTGTCGTCATCGGCAATCACCTTCTGGCCGTTCAGCGTCTCACCATACATCCAAAATCGCCAGCCGAGCAAAAGTTCCCCGGATCGTCCGAGGCGACGAAAAACCTGCCATCCTTGCCGATCCCCGCCTGTCACAATAGGTTTATCCTGCGGCGCTAGGGAGAGCGTTCTCGCATCCGGCGCTCAGCCGGATCCGTCTCTTCACACGAAGTGGGGTTTTCCATGCGCAAGATCATTCTCGCCGCCATGTTTTTGGCATCCGCCATCGCAGGCGCTTCAGCTGCCGACGGCACGCTGGTCCTCTATACCAGCCAGCCCAACACCGACGCTCAGCAGACTGTCGATGCCTTCATGGCGAAATACCCCGCAGTCAAGGTCGAATGGGTGCGCGATGGAACACCGAAGATCCTGGCCAAGCTGCGTGCTGAGATCGAAGCCGGCCAGCCGCAGGCGGACGTGCTTCTGATCGCCGACGTTGTGACCATGGAAGGGCTGAAGAAGGAAGGAAGGCTGCTCGCCTATCCCGAGGCCGATGTCTCCGGCATCGACGCCACCCTCTACGACAAGGACAAGACCTATTTCTCGACCAAGCTGATCACCACCGGCATTGTCTACAACACCAAGGCGCCCTTCGTGCCGGCGAGCTGGGAAGACCTCACCAGGCCGGAGGCGAAGGGCCTTGTCGCGATGCCCAGCCCGCTGACCTCGGGTGCGGCGATGATCCACACCGTGACGCTGACCGGAAACCTGCCGGAAGGCTGGGATTATTACAACGCGCTCGCCAAGAACGGCGCCCAGGCAAGCGGCGGCAATGGCGACGTGCTGAAGGCCGTCAGCGGCGGCGACAAGCTGTTCGGCATGATTGTCGACTACATGCCCATCCGCGAAAGGGCCAAGGGCGCGCCCGTCGAGTTCGTATTCCCGAGGGAAGGCGTCTCGGCCGTCACCGAGCCTGTCGCCATACTGTCCACGGCCAAGAACACCGAGGCGGCCAAGGCCTTCGTCGATTTCCTGCTGTCCAAGGACGGACAGCAAGCCGCCGCGAAGATGGGCTACATTCCGGCGCGCGCCGATATTGCCTTGCCGGCCGGCTATCCCGATCGCTCGTCGATCAAGGTGCTGCGCTACGATGCGGCCGCCGCGCTCGCCAACGACGCCGCCAACAAGGAAAAGTTCGGCGCCGTGATGAGCCAGTAGCGAGTCCAGCCGCCAGTGGTATCGTCCGCGCAGTATATCCTCCCCGGGCAGTCCGTGCCGGCACGGCGCGGGCCCGGGGTGCGGACCACATCGGGGTTTCGCGCGTCGGCGCTCGCCGTTCTGCTGGTCATCGCCCTGCTCAGTCTGCTGCCGATGGTCAGGCTCCTCGTCGCGGCCGTTGCGCCGGGCGGTGAGCTCGATTTCGGCGCATTCGCCGAACGCCTGGCCAAGCCCGCCGCCTTACGGGCGACGTGGCATACGCTGGATACTGCCTTTTTCGGCGCCGTGCTGGCGGTCTGCCTCGGTGGCCCCGTCGCCATCGCCATCACCATGACCGACCTGCCCGGGCGAAAGCCCCTTGGTTTCCTGCTTTTGCTGCCGCTGATGATCGCGCCGCAGGTGACCGCTTTGTCGTGGCTGCATCTGTTTGGCCCGTCCAGCACGCTTCTCGGCATGGTCGGCATGGCGCCGCCACCGGGCACACCCAATCCGATGCTCGGCCGCAATGGCATCATCCTGCTTTACGCCGTCCAGCACGCGCCGATCGTCTTCATCACGTTGCGGGCGGGGCTTTCGCAGATTCCTCGCGATCTCGTCGAAGCAGCCAGGGCCTCCGGCGCCAGGCCGCTCTTCGTGCTGCGAACCATCGTCCTGCCAATCGTGCGTCCTTATATCGTGGCTGCGGCGGCACTCGCCTTCGTTTCCGGCGTCGGCAATTTCGGTATCCCGGCCCTGCTTGGAATGCCGGTCAACTATCTGACGTTGCCGACGCTGATCTATCAGGACCTGTCGAGTTTTGGACCTGGCGTCTTGCCGCAGATCACCGCGCTGTCGGTGCTGGTCGGCGTGCTGGCGCTGGCCGGTGTCACTTGCCAGTCGCTGGCTCTGCGCGGCGCCGCTCACCGCTTTACTTCAGGCACGCCGGCGCGTTTCGAGCTCGGGCGCTGCCGCCTGCTGCTGGCCGGTCTCGGTTGGCTGGCGATCGGCTTCATCCTCGTGCTTCCGGCTTGCGCGCTGCTGGCGACGTCGCTCGTGCCGTCCTTCGGTGTCCCGCTTAGCTGGCAAACGTTGACCGCGTCCAACTATGCCGAGGTTCTTGTCCGCCAGGCTTCGACCGTTCGCGCCTTCCGCAATTCCCTTCTTTTTGCCGGTGCTGCGGCACTGATCCTCGCCATCGGCGTCATTCCGGTGACCGCCGTGCTCGAACGGCTCGGCCGGCGCTGGCAGCGTCTCCTCAGCGGCATCGTCGACCTTCCCTATGCGGTCCCCCGCGTCGTGCTTGCTATTGCCTGCATCCTCCTGTTCCTGCGCCCGCTGCCGCTGGTCGGCAGCCTCTATGCAACGGCCTCGATCATCGTGGTCGCCTACGCGATGCGGTTTTTCACGCTCGCCTTGAAACCGGTGGCTACCGCGGTCGGGCAGATTTCACGCGATCTCGACGAGGCGGCGGCGGTGTCGGGAGCCGGGTCCCTGCGCCGGCTTGCAACGATAACCGCGCCGCTCGCCGCACCCGCGGCAGTGGCAGGCGGGCTGCTCGTCTTCATGAGCGCCTTCAACGAGCTGACGGTCTCGGCCTTGCTCTGGTCGAGCGGCAATGAGACGCTCGGCGTGGTGCTGTTCAGCCTCGAGGAAGCAGGCTTGGGAACGCAGGCCGCCGCGATCGCCGTTTCCACGATTGCCGTTGTCGTCGTCCTGCTGCTTGTGCTCGACCGGTTCGGCCGGCGGCTTCCGGCAGGCGTCTTGCCCTGGCGGTAAGCAGCGTTAGGCGCCTGGAATAATCCAGGCGTCCGAGACGGCGACATTCACGCTCTGGCCGACTGCCACTGCCTCGGTGCTGTCGATCAGCAATTCCTGTCCTGGTCCTGGTCCTGGCCCTCGCCCTGGCATCGGCAAGGCCAGCCGCACCTCATGCACCGGACCGCGATAGACGCTGTCGAGCACCGTCGCCGGCATGCCCTCAGGTGAAATCCGCAGCGCTTCCGGTCGCAGCAGGATTTTCACCGGCCCTGCCGATGTCCCGGCACTTCGCGCCACGAGGCGATGCCCGGCTATGTCGACCGTCGCGGTTTCTTCGGCATGATCGATGACTGTCCCCCCAACGATGGAACCGCGCCCAACGATGCCGGCAACCGTGGCATTGGCCGGGGCGCGATAGACCTCCTGCGGCGCCGCCGCCTGCAGCACCTTGCCTCGGCTCATAATGGCAACGCGGTCGGCCAGCGCCAGGGCCTCGGCCTGGTCGTGGGTGACATAGACGATGGTGGCGCCGGTGCGGCGATGGATGTCGCGAAAGGCGTCGACCATCGACGAGCGCAAATGCATATCGAGATTGGCGAGCGGTTCGTCGAACAAGATAATTTTGGCGTCGGCAACGAGGCAGCGCGCCAGCGCCACGCGCTGGCGCTGGCCGCCGGACAGTTCCTCGATGCGGCGGCTTTCAAACCCATTGAGTCCCACGATATCGAGAACCGCGCCGACACGGCCAGCGATCTCGCCCCGTTTGACGTGCCGGGCTTTCAGCGGATAGGCGACGTTTTCGGCGACATCCATATGCGGCCAAAGCGCATAGGACTGGAAGACGACACCAACGCCGCGCGCTTCCGGCGGCACCTGCCGCTGCGGATCGGCCATCAATTCGTCGCCAAACAGCACGCGGCCTTGGCTGGGCGCCTCGAAGCCGGCGATCAGTCTCAGCATCGTGGTCTTGCCGCACCCGGAGGGGCCGAGCAGCGCGGTGAACGAGCCCGCCGCGAAGTCCAGCGAAACGGCGTCAAGCGCTGCGGTTTCGTTGAACCGCTTGGTGAGACGCTCCACCTTGATTTCGCTCATGCTTCACCAATCGGCATATCATTGTGTCCCGCCGATTGTTCACGCAACCGGTGCGGCATGGCGTCGGCATACGTTGGAAATCCGGCCGTGACAATGATGGCTGCGGCAATGGCGCCGGTGCTTACTGCGCCGTCCGGCCGCCATCAATCGGCAAGGTTGTGCCGGTGATCTGCTTTGCCGCATCCGAGCATAGGAACAACGCCAGTGCGGAAAGCTCGTCCACGGTGACGAACTCCTTGGTCGGCTGGACGGCGAGGAGCACGTCGCGCTTAACCTCTTCCTCGGTCATGCCGCGCGCCTTCATTGTGTCGGGAATCTGCTTTTCGACCAGCGGCGTCCAGACGTAGCCGGGCGCGATCGCATTGACGGTGACGCCGTCAAGTGCCGCCTCCAGTGCCACTGTCTTGGTCAGGCCCGCTATGCCGTGCTTGGCCGACACATAGGCGGACTTGAACGGCGAGGCGACCAGCGCGTGCGCCGACGCAGTGTTGATGATGCGGCCCCATTTGCGCGCCTTCATACCGGGCAGCACCGCCTTGATTGCATAGAAGGCGGCGAGCAAATTGATGCGGATGATGGCTTCCCATTTGTCGTCCGGGAATTCCTCGATCGGCGCGACATGCTGGATGCCGGCATTGTTGACCAGGATGTCGAGACTGCCGAAGGTCTCTTCGGCCTCGCGCACCATGGCGCTCACCGCTGCCCCATCCATCATGTTGGCGCCGGAGTAACGGCATTTGACGCCGAAATCCGCTTCGATGCCGGCGCGCTCGATGGCAGCTGCTTCGCCCAGGCCGTTGATGGTGACGTTGGCGCGCTCAAAAGCGCTGCTATCGACCTGACCCGAGTGTGCGCACCGGTTTTGGATAGTATGGAAAGGCTGCGCTGGACCGCATCGGACGAGAAACCGCTGGCCGGACGGCTCTGATGGCATCCTCGATCTATCCCGCAATCTCCAGCAAGGACGATACCAGCAATCGACGTTCGTCCCGTGAAAGGACGTCCGAATCGAAGAGGTTCATGCTGCGAAGCCCTTCGATGGCGAGATAGCAGACCAGCAGCGCCTTGAGGTCCGGCGTCTCTCCCTTGAGCCGCTCGAAAACCTGCCGCCTGAACGATTTTATCGGTGTCAGGAAATCGGGATCCTCGGCGATCGCCGAAAATATCCAGGAAGCCGACGGTTTCGACTCCTCGGCATGTTCGGCTGAAAGCTTGATGTAAGTCGCAAGCGGGCTTTCGCCGATGACGCCGGCCGTGCGGGCGGACTCCAGCGCCTGCTCGAAGGCGCGCAGGTAATCCTCCACCAGCGCCTGCATCAGTTTCGCCTTGGTCGGGAAATTGTACAGCAAGCCGCCTTTCGACACGCCGGCACGGCTGGCGACGGCGTCCAGCGACAGGCTGCCGGGCCCTGTCTCGCGTGCCACATCGGCGGCGGCGGCGAGAATCTTCTCACGCGAATTTGCTCTGCGGGCTTTCATCAATCGCCTCCCCATACATTAGCCTATGCGGAATTGACAAGACCGTCCAGACGGTACAGTAAGATCGCCGTCATTTGAAATCGGGACCAGTCACAGGTATGTGTTTCGGTCATCCGACCGTTATGCCGGGCCATGGCCAAGGGGACTGTTCGTGATCAAGCGCTTCATCATCGCCTTCATTCTGCTCGTGCTGGTGTGCGGCGGCATCGTCGGCTTCAATTTGTTCCGCGACAATGCGATCCAGCAATTCTTCGCCACGATGAAGCCGCCGGCCGCGACGGTGTCGACGACAATCGTCAAGCCGACCAGCTGGACGCCGGGCGTCGAAGCGATCGGCACGGTAAGCGCGGTACGCGGCGTCGACCTGACCGTCGAAACCGCCGGCATCGTCAAGGACATCCTATTTCACGCCAATCAGAAGGTTGAAGCCAACGCGGTTCTCCTTCAGCTCGACGATGCCGCCGAGCGCGCCGATCTCGATGCGACGAAGGCGCAAGCAGCGCTCGACCAGACGGCGTTGACACGCGCCCTTGAATTGCAGAAACGCGGTGTCGGCTCGGAATCGACGCTCGACACGGCGCGGGCAACTGCATCGGCTTCCGCTTCGCAGGTCAACAGGCTGCAGGCGGTGCTCGATCAGAAGCTGCTGACAGCGCCCTTCGGCGGCACGGTCGGTATTCCCAGGATCGATCTCGGCCAGTATCTCTCACCCGGCACTTCCGTAGTGACACTGCAGGACCTGGAGACGATGCGGGCCGATTTCTCGATTCCCGAACAGCAGCTCCCGCTACTGAAGATCGACCAGAAGCTGCGGCTGGGCATTGGCGACGGCGAGCTGCCGTTCGCCGGCACCATCCGCGGTATCGACCCGAAGATCGACCCGACCAGCCGGCTGGTGACGGTCAGGGCCGAGGTCGCTAACCCCGAAGGCAAGCTGACCCCTGGCCAGTTCGTGCAGGTGCGCGTCGAATTGCCCGAGGAAAACAACGTGCTGACGGTGCCGCAGACCGCGCTGACGTCCAGCCTGTACGGTGACTTTGTCTTTGTGGTGCGTCCGGCGAAGCCGGCCGCAGCCAGTGGCGCGGCCCCTGCTGCTGCGAAGCCGGAAGAAAAGCCCGCCACGGACACCGCGAAGCCCGCGGCCGAAGCACCCGCGGCAAAACCGGAGGAAAAACCGGCTGCTACCCCGGCCGAACCGAAAGCGGAAGAACAGAAGCCGCAGCTCATGCTTGCCCAGGTGTTCGTTAAGCCCGGCCGCCGCAACGCCGGCCTAGTTGAGATCCTGGAAGGCATCCAGCCCGGCGACGAAGTCGTTACCGCCGGCCAGAACCGGCTCTCCAACGGCATGTCCGTTGCCGTCGACAACACGATCGACCCGACCAAGCCGGCAAACCAGCAGGCAACCCAGTAATGAGCTTTTCCGACCTCTTCATCCGCCGTCCGGTCCTTTCGACCGTGCTCGCCCTGATGATCCTGCTTCTGGGTTTCCAGGGCATCTTCAACCTTTCGATCCGGCAGTATCCGGAAGTTGAAGAAACGGCCATCACCATCACCACGGCCTATCCCGGCGCCAGCGCCGACTTGATCCAAGGGTTCATTTCCGCGCCGATCGCCCGTGCCGTCGCTTCAACCGAAAACATCGATTATGTCACGTCGGCGAGCCGGCCGTCCTCCAGCACCGTGACGGTGCAGATGAAACTCGGCTCCAACCCCGACATCGCGCTGAACGAAGTCTTGTCGAAGGTACAAGGCGTGCGCGGCGAGCTGCCGGACGAGGCCGAAGACCCGGTGATCGTCAAGGGCACCGGCGAGCAGTTCGCGATGATGTATATCTCGATGCAAAATCCGAACATGACGCCGGAACAGCTCACCGAATATATCGAGCGAGTCGTGCGGCCGCGCATGTCGACGGTCGAGGGCGTTGCCGACGTGCAGATCTTCGGCGCCGCCGAATATTCGATGCGCGTCTGGATCGACCCGATCAAACTGGCGGCGCGCGGCGTGACGGCGGCGGAAGTGCTGACCGCCATCAACGAATCGAATTTCCTCTCCGCGCCCGGCAATACCGAAAACGAGTATGTGGCTTCCTCGATCACCGTCCGCTCGACGCTGCAGACGCCGGAGGCTTTCGCCGCCCTTCCGCTCCGCTCCAACAACGGCAATGTGGTGAGGCTGCGTGACGTCGCGCGCGTCGAGCTCGCCGCGGCGAACACCGACACCAGGGTCAGCTTCAACGGCAAGCCCGGCATCTTCCTCGCCATCTTCCCGACGCCGGCCGCCAATCCGCTGACGACAGCGGAGGCGATCCACGAAATTGTGCCGACCATCCAGGAGACGCTGCCGCTCGGCATGACGATCGAGATCGTCTACGATTCGACCGAGCAGATCAGCGCTTCGATCGAGGAGGTGTTCAAGACCATCGGCGAGGCGGTCATCATCGTCATCGTCGTCATCCTGCTCTTCCTCGGCTCATTCCGCTCGGTGTTGATGCCTATCGTGACCATTCCACTGTCGCTGATCGGCGTCTGCTTCCTGCTGTTTTCGTTGGGCTATTCGATCAACCTTTTGTCGTTGCTGGCTATGGTGCTGGCGATCGGCCTCGTCGTCGACGATGCCATCGTGGTGGTGGAAAACATTCACCGCCACATGGAAGAAGACAACATGTCGCCGATGCAGGCGGCCTTCAACGGCATGCGGGAGATCTCCTCCGCCGTCGTCGCCATGACGATAACGCTGGCCGCCGTGTTCGCGCCGCTGGCCTTCACCGGCGGCCTGACCGGCGCACTGTTTCGCGAATTCGCGGTGACGCTTGCCGGCTCGGTGGTGCTTTCGGGTGTCGTCGCCCTCACCATCACACCGATGATGTCGGCACGCATCCTGAGGGCCGGCTCGCACAGCCGCTTCCAGCGCATTGTCGACAACACGTTCGGGCGCGTCGAAAACCTCTACGAGCGGCTGGTCAGCGGCTCGCTGAAATATCGCCCGGTGACGCTGATGATCGTCATCGCACTGGTCGCCACGACCGGCTTCATGTTCACCAGGACCGCGAGCGAACTGGCGCCGGAAGAAGACCAGGGCTTCCTGCTTTCCCTGGTGACCGCGCCGCGCTACGCGACATCGGACTATACCGAGAGCTACGTCAATCAGATACTCGGCCTGGTCGATGACCTGCCTGAGACGCGGGCACGGTTCTCGGCGGTCGCCTTCGGCGGCGGCCAGACGAACACCGCTTTCGTCGGCTTTGCGTTCAAGGATTGGGCCGAGCGTACGCGCAGCTCGAAGGAACTCCAGGAAGACATCACGGGTCGCCTAAGCAAGGTGGCGGGCGTCGAAGCTTTCGTCTTCGCACCGCCGACGCTCCCAGGCTCCGGCGGCGGCCTGCCGATCACGATGGTGGTGCGCTCGACCGGCGAGGCCTCCCAGGTCTACGAGGCGGCCGAGGACATCAAGAACAAGGCGCAGGCCTCCGGCCGCTTCATGGTCGTGCAGAATTCGATGACCTTCGACGCGCCGCAAGTGACGGTGACGATCGACCGCGACCGCGCCGCGGCGCTCAACCTGCCGATCGCCGACATCGGTCGGACGCTGACCCTCTTGGTCGGTGGCGCCGAAGTGGCGCAATTCGACCGCGAATCCAACAGCTACGACATCATCCCGCAAGTGCCGCAGAAATTCCGCGACAACCCTGAAAAGCTGGCCGAGTATTTCGTGCGCAGCGCGTCGGGCGAGATGGTGCCGCTCTCGGCAGTGGTGAAGATCTCGACCAATGCCTCGCCGGCCGTGATCGAGCAGTTCAACCAGTTGAACTCCGCCACGATTTCCGCTCTGCCATTGCCCACCGTCACCACCGGCGATGGGCTGAAGACCATCGAGGATATCGCGAGGGAAAGCCTGCCCGACACGTTCTTCATCGACTATACCGGCCAGTCGCGGCAGGAGAAGGAACAGGGCTACACGATCATCATCGCCTTCGCGGCAGCCGTTCTCGTCATCTATCTGGTGCTGGCGGCGCAGTTCGAAAGCTTCCGCGATCCGTTGATCATCATGATGTCGGTGCCGCTGTCGATCTTCGGCGCGATCGTGCCGCTCAATCTGGGGCTGGGAACGCTCAACATCTATACGCAGGTCGGCCTGATCACGCTGATCGGCCTGATCACCAAGCACGGCATTCTTCTGGTCGAGTTCGCCAACCAGCAGCGCGAGCACCACGGGATGCGGCGCCGCGATGCCATCATCGCCTCGGCCAAGGTGCGGCTGCGGCCGATCCTGATGACGACGGCGGCGATGGCGCTCGGCGTGGTGCCGCTGATCATCTCCAGCGGCGCGGGTGCTGCGGCACGCTACTCGATGGGCCTGGTGATCTTCACCGGCATTCTGGTGGGAACCATGTTCACCCTGTTCGTGGTGCCGATGTTCTACACCTTCATCGCCAGCAAGGACCTGCCGCATCATGCCGAGAAGCCGGACCCGAAGCTGATGCCGGTGCCGATTGATTGAATGACGAAAAAAGGCCGGAACTTCCGGCCTTTTTCTTGGGCAGTCAGTCATACTCGTCAGGCCGATCGTCTCGGCTAGCTATTTGACGATGACGATCCGGGTATTGGCCGGGCCAAAAATCTCGACAAGCTGGTAGAAATCGGCGGCGTTGGCCGGATGCAGCCGCACGCAGCCATGCGAGGCCGGCTGTCCCAGGCGCTTGACGAAATTAGTCGCATGGACGGCGTAGCCACCCTTGAAGAAGACCGAATGCGGCATCGGCGCGTTGTCGTATTTCCTCGAATACCACATTTGGTGCATGCGGGTCGGCTTGAACGAGCCGGTCGGGGTGACATGCCCCTTGGCGCCGGTCGAGACCTTCCACGCGAAGGTCGGCCGCCCGTCGACCAGGACTTCCATCGTCTGTTGCGAAATCGAAATCCGCGCCACGATCTGATTGGCGGCCCGATTGGCGGCATGGGCGACGCCATTACCGGCGCCGAACAGAAGAGCTGCACCCGTCAGGGCGGCGGCAGCGACGTTGATGAGCTTGGCAGAAATGGCAGTGTACATGAGATCCCCCTGTCTGCCGGACATGGCCGGCTCCAATTCGATGACCGGCTTATCGTCGTGCGATGTTTCGAATTGATTTCGTATGGCAGGCATTTCTGTTTCGAATCTGTTTCCTCTGGTTAACGACCGGAAGCCTATCCGTGGGACATCCGGAAGGCGGAACCGGAGGACATGACGCCCTCGTCTGACCGGATCCGGGCCGGCAGAAGGCGCAGTCATTGCTAAACGAAAGTAATATTGCCTCATATGAAAGAAATTTGACTTGCATCGAAACCAATTTGCAACAAAGCGCGCGCGCTAGCGGCATGATCTGGATACAGGCGACCCGCAGAGTTGACCCAACGAAAACAGCCGGCACAAACGAAGATGAACCTGCAATCGAACGCGATGTCCTGGCTTTTCAGGATAAGCATAGCCGCAGCGGTCCTTGGCGGCGTCGGCACCTTCGCTGGCGGCCCGACGACGAAGCTTGCGGGGATGACTTCAAGCGAAGTTTCGACGCTACATGCCGCACTGTTTTTCGCCACGGTCTGGATTGTGTCCAGCCTGCGCATTAACCGGCTCAAGGCCCTCTGGCGGGTCGGTTTTGGGCTGAAGAAGATGCGCGGCCCCTCCGGCAACTTGCAGCCGAGAGGACCGAAGGCCCGCGCCGCGACGGGGGGCTCCGCTGGCGGCGCGGGCGCTTCGGGGGTTTCCCTGAAGCGAACCTGAAACCGAATTTGGGGAACAAAGACGATGAACACGAAATTTGCTGCTTCGGTGCTTTCCGCACTGCTCTACGCGCAGGGCCTGCTCGGCTTTGCCGGCCTCGCCACCGTGCTCCTGAAAGATCGGGCCTATGCCAGCGAACTCGGCACGGCCTACGAAAGGCCGTCAGGGCCGTCGCTCCTCGTGGTGCGCTGAGTTGCAAGCGCATGCCCCCGAAATCGGAGACGATTGTCGCTGGGGATCATGCGCAAAATTGAAGTGCTACAGTATCCTTTGCGAGGTGGGCCAGCCGTCAGTCGGCGAACTGCGTCGGCGGATCGAACCGGTAACCCGCCCCCCTTATGGTGGTGATGGTTTCGGTGTCGAGCTTGCGGCGCAGCCGCACGATGCGCGAATCGATCGAGCGATCGAAGGCATCGGCATTTTCGGCGGGCGCGGCGGCAATGATGTCGTCGCGCGTCAAAACCTTGCGCGGGCTGGCCAGAAACAGTCTGAGCAGCGCCACCTGACCCGGCGACAATTGTTCTTCAGTGCCGGAGCGATGCATGACCATGGCCGACCGGAGGTCGACCGTCGCGTTCTCCAGCACGACCAATTCCCCGGCGTTCCTGCCGCGCCGTGCCAGCAAGCCGCCGATACGGGCGGCGAGTTCCCTGACGTTGAGCGGGCTTTCGACGACATCGGCGGCACCGAGTTCGAGCGCCAGCACCTTATCGACGAGATCGGCCGGCCGGCAGATCAGGATGAAATCCGGCCCGCCCTCGCCGCCATGGCGCCTGAGCAGATCACGCCCTTCCGCCTGGCTGAGGCTGTCGCCGACGACGACGACATCGATGCCCTTTCCGGAAAGCAGGGATTCGGCCTCCCACGGCTGCCGCACCGCGCGCACGTCATGACCGCGCCGTTCAAGATGGTCAGCGAGATTGGTCGCGACCACTTCGGCGACGGAAACAAGCGCGATAATGGATCGTGCAGCCATTTTTTTCCCCACCCTGCAACCGGCAACCCAAGATGAGCGCTGGACATGATGTTTATACCCAATCTACTTTCCACTGAAAGCGGGAGCGAGAGCATAGTGCGGGCACGAATTGTCATCGTCGAGGACGAGCCCGATCTGAGGGACGCGGTCGCCGAGTATCTCGGCGCCAGCGGCTATGATGTCGCCACGGCCGAGAGTGCCAGCGCCGCGCGAACCTTGCTGGAAACGCAGTCGTTTCACCTGGCCATCCTCGACATCGCCATGCCAGGCGAAGACGGCCTGTCACTCGGCCGCTGGCTGCGCTCGAAAATGCCGATCGGCATCATCTATGCCACCGCCGCCGGCACCGCGCTCGACCGCATCGTCGGGCTGGAACTTGGGGCCGACGACTACATCGTCAAGCCTTATGAATTGCGCGAGGTGCTGGCGAGGGTCCGCAGCGTGCTGCGCCGCGTTCCGCAGCCGACCGAGCCGCAGAGCGCCAAGGCCGAAGCAACAGCCAATCGCCGTTACATGAGCTTTGGCCCCTTCCATGCCGATCTCGACGGCAGGTTTGTCACCGGCACCAATGGGACGGTCATCGACATGGCCAAGAGCGAGTTCGACGTGCTGGAGGTCTTCCTGACACGCGCCAACCGATTGTTGACGCGTGCGGCGATCTCCGAGGCGATCGGCTTCGTGGAAGATCCTGAATCGTCGCGCGCGGTCGACATCCGCATCATGCGGCTGAGAAAGAAGATCGAGGCGGACCCGGCCAATCCGAAATTCCTGCGCACGGTGCGCGGCGAAGGCTATATCTTCTCGCTGCCGACCGGCGAAAGCAACTGAGCGGAGCGACCGCCTGGTATCATCTAGCCCGGCGTCACTCTGGCTTGGTACGATTCTGAAGTGATGGCTGACCATGACGGTTGAAGCAGCACCCAGCGATATGCACGGCGTCAGGCAGGGCGCGGCGATGGCCGCTGTCCATGTCGTTCGCCGGCTTCGCGAAGCTGGCGACTGGCAGCGCGAGATGGACAGCATTCTTGAAACGCTCTGCGGGGCCATGGATTGCCAGCGCGGCATCCTGTTCCGGCTGCGCGAGCTGCCCGGCCAGGGATTTGCCCAGTCGGTCGCGGCCTACTGGATCGAACCCCGATTTGGCGGCGAGCTGGCGTCGCCGACGATCATCATGCAGTCGGTCGTCAATTCGGACCCACTGCTGGAACGGGTGGCGGAGGACGAGCGGCAAGGCAAGATCTTCGCCGGACACACGCGCGACCTCGAAGGCTTTCTGAGGACCGACTTCGAAAAGCAGCACATCAAGTCGTTCCTGTCGGTGTCGGTCTTTGCGCATGGCCATCTGTGGGGCACGCTGGCGGTCAACGACTGCGTGAACGAGCGTGAATGGAGCGACGAGGAAGAGGCGACGCTGCATATCGTGGCACTGGCCATCGGCGACGCCATCGAACGATCACTTTCCGATGCCCATGCCAGCGAAGTCATCCGCCGCACGATGCTGCAGGCTTCTCTCGACGCCATCATCGTCATCGACGAGACCGGTTCTATCATCGAATTCAATCCAGCCGCCGAAAAGATGTTCGGCTACCAGCGCAGCGACATCCTCGGCAAGGACCTGCTCGACACCGTCGTTCCGGAATATTATCGCAAGGGCTATGTGTCGGGCGCCGAATACATGTCGGGCCGCGGCGCGCCGATGGTCGGCCAGCGGATCGAGACCGTCACCCAGAATGCGGCCGGCGAGGTCTTTCCGATCGAACTGACAGCGACCGAGATGCGGGTCGCCGACCGCCGCCTGATCTTCGGCTCGATCCGCGACCTTCGCGACAAATTGCGTGCCGAGGAGGAGATCGGCCGCCAGCGTGAAAAGCTGCACCAGAACGAGAAGATGGCGGCGATGGGCTCGCTGCTAGCCGGCGTGTCACACGAGCTCAACAACCCGCTTGCCGTGGTCGTCGCCCAATCGACGCTGTTGCATGAATTCGCATCTGACCCGCAGACCAAGGTGCGCGCCGAGAAGGTGCGCGCCGCCGCCGAGCGCTGCGGCCGTATCGTCAAGAGCTTTCTCTCGATGGTCCGCCTGCATCCCGCGTCGCAGGCCGAGACCGACCTCAACCAGGTGGTCCGCGCGGCACTCGAAGTGACCGCCTACGGCGCCAGGTCGAGCGGCATCATCATCGACACCGATTTCGCCAGCGGTCCGCTGCTGGCCATGGCCGACGCCGACCATGTGACGCAAGTGGCGGCCAATTTCCTTATCAACAGCCAGCATGCTTTGGCCGGCATCGCCGGCGACCGGCTGATCAAGGTCCGTACGTTTCGCGGCGACCACGGCAATCCCGGATTTTCGGTCGAGGACAACGGGCTGGGCGTGCCGGAAGCGATACGCTCCCGCATCTTCGAATCCTACTTCACCACCAAGCCGGTCGGCGTCGGCACCGGCATCGGCCTGTCGATCTCGAAATCGATCATCGAACGGCACAATGGCAATGTCTGGTTCGAAGAAGTTCTGCCGAGGGGCGCCCGTTTCGTCGTCCAGTTGCCGGCGATCTCCGCCGGCGCGGCCATCGCCGGCGAAAGCCCGGCGCGCTCGAGCGGATTGCGTCATGCCCTGATCATCGACGACGAGCCGGATGTCGCGGCGTCGCTGTCCGACATTCTGGAGTTGATGGGAATCAAGTCGCGGATCGTGCCGGCCTGGGCATCGGCCGCCGCGACCTTGAACGGCCATATGCCGCCGGACATCGTTTTTTCCGATCTGCGCATGCCCGGCATCAGCGGCATCGCCATCTATCGCGAGCTGCTCGCCGAAAAACCTGATCTGGCGCGGCGTTTCGTGCTGGTCACCGGCGATCTGATCGGTGCGAAAGCCGAAATCGAGGGGTTGCCTGCGCCGCAGCGGCCGCAGATCCTGGAAAAGCCGTTCAGCACACTGGACGTGCGCGGCGTGCTCTCGGCCATTGCCGAGCAGGCCGCCTTGGGCAGCTAGAACTTCGGACCGGTGGAAACCGGTTTTTGGAAAATGCGATTCTCAACAAAGAGCTAGCGCCCGGAGAAAAAAGACTCCCGACCGACGATGCGGTGGGAGCCTGCCTGGAGCGCTGGAGGGTCGCTCGGGGGGCATCAAAAAACGTTCGGCGTATCGGTGGCTGGCGCGGCATTGGCGATCACGCGGACCGTGCGAGCCTTGTGGATGCCGGACTGCTCGGCGATGACGCGCAGGCAGTCCGCACTCTCGGCGCCCCAGGCCTGCCCTTTGCAGACAAAATCGATCTCCGGCATCGGCAGGCGCGCGGTCTTGGTCGTGGTCGGCGCGCCGTCGACGATGTTTGCCGGTGGATTGAGTGAGGCGAAGGCTGGACCAACAGTCGGCGCGAACGCCATGCCGACGAATGCGGCGGCAGCCAGCACCGCGAACAGCGCCATCGGATGGTCGTTGGCGCGTTGGCGCAGTGCCAGCTTTGGCCGGCGGTCGTTGCGCTCCGGCGCCTGCACACGGCGGTCATTGTAGGCAGTCTGGATTTTCGTATACATCGCCGTTCCCTTCGTTGATTTTCTTTTTCTGTTGAAACGAACGTACTCGCGCTTTGTAACAAGCCAACGATGACGCGCATCCGGCAATGTAACGGGCAAGAAACCGGTTTTTCGGCATCTTGGACAAAACCGGTTCGAGCATCGGCGGACATCGGAATTGCCCTGAAAACAGGCGAGCCCTGGGCGGTTTTTTTCCATCTTCGGGAGCCATGTTTTCCACGCGGCTCTCATGGCTCAAGCCGAGATAAGACGTCTATGCGAACCTTGGCTAACACCCGGAATTTTCGAGATTTCTCAAGCCTTGAGCGTTTGGCTTCCGACAAACAACGTCGGAAGATTTCGCGGCAAGAACTGGACCAATTCCGACAAGCCATTGCAATTCAATGAAAAATATGCTTTTATTGAATGAGCATTCAACAAAAGATGAGTCTTTTATGAACCCACACCTCCGTGACGTGGCGATCCCCAACGAATGGGACCGGCGGGGTCTGCCGGGTTGGAGCTATCATTCTGACGCCCTGCTCGAACTCGAGAAAGAATACGTCTTCCGCAATCATTGGCAGATCGCCGGTCACGTCTCCGACCTGCCGAACGCCGGCGACTATCTGACCATGGACGTAGTCGGCGAGCGGGCGCTGATCGTGCGCGGTAAGGACGGCGTCGTGCGCGCTTTCAACAATATGTGCCGCCATCGCGGCAGCCGCGTCGTCGCCGACAGCCAGGGCACCTGTAAGAATGCTCTGGTCTGCCCTTTTCATGGCTGGGTCTATAATCTCGACGGCACGCTGCGGGGCGCCGCCCGTCCGCGCTCTTTCCCGGATCTCGACAAGACCGAATTCGGCCTGATGCCGCTCGATCTCGAGATCTGGATGGGCCTCATCTTCATCCGCTTCCGCAAGGGCGGCCCGCAGCCGTCGGTGGCAGAGCTGCTGAAACCGATCGAGACCGAGATCGCCCATTACAATGTCGCCGAGATGGTGCCGTCCTGGGGTATCTGGACCCAGAAGAGCCCGGTCAACTGGAAGTCGGTGCGCGATGTCGACAATGAAGGCTACCACGTTGCCATGGCGCATCCCGCATTGCAGGACCTTTACGGCGCGACCTATTTCGACGAGCCGTTCATCAATGGCGTGTCGCGTTCCTTCGCCACTTACAATCCGCATGCCGGACGGCGCTGGAGCGTCGGGCAATACATCAAGATCGCGCCCGAGGCGACGCGTCTGCCGGAACACCTGCGCAAGGCCTGGATCTATTACGGCATCTTCCCTAACAACGCGCTGTCGATCATGCCGGAATCCGTGCAGTTCTATCAGGAGTTTCCGCTATCGACCGGCGAGACGCTGCTGCGCGGCGCCATCTACCGCTACCCCGACGAGACCAGGGAGCAGGCAGCGGCACGCTATCTCGCCTACCGCATCGATCGGGACACCATGAACGAGGACGTGCAGCTTTCCGTGTGGTCCAATGAATCCATGCTGTCGGAAGCCTTCGGCGGCTTCTATCTCTCCGACCTCGAATATGGCGTGCGCACCCACCACGACCATCTGCGCAAGCAAATCCCCGTGCTCGGGCTGGAAACGGCGCCGAAGGAAAAGGATATGTGGGCGCTGAACGACGCGCTGCGGTCGCAGATGTAAAGGCGAGACGGAGAAGCTGCCGATCTCCCCCCTTGCGGGGGAGATGGCCGGCAGGCCAGAGGGGGTCGCCCCACATAGAGCGCCAACCTCCATCTACCGCAGTAGGTCGCGTCCGGTCGAACCGACCCCCTCTGTCGCCTTCGGCGACATCTCCCCCTCAAGGGGGGAGATCGGCTGTCACCCTTGCCACACCCCTTCCTTCCGCAAATCGTCCATCGTGCGCGAAATGCCTTCGCGCAGGATCGACACCATGTCATCGATCTGCTCTCGCGTAATGATCAGTGGCGGCGACATCACACACATGTTGATTAGCGGCCGGACCAGCAGGCCAAGTTCATGGCAATGCGCATCGATCCGCTTGCCGACATCCTTGTCGAGCTGCAGCGGATCGTTGCTTTCGCGATCGGCGACGCATTCGACGCAAGCCATCAGCCCCAGGCCGCGCACCTCGCCGACCAGCGGCAGCTCTTCCAGCGTCTTCAGTTGCGCCTGGAAGTAGGGCGCGACCTCGCGCGTATGGGCCAGCACGCTTTCTTCCAGGATATCGAGGTTCTTCAGCGCCACTGCGCAACCGACCGGATGGCTGGTGTAGGTCAATCCATGGCCGAACATGGCGTCCGGATGGTTTGAGCGGCGCAGCTGCTCGAGAAGCCGTTCCGAGATGATGACGCCGCCAAGCGGGAAATAGCCTGACGTGACGCCCTTGGCAAAGGTGATCATATCAGGATCGATGCCGAACATATCGCCGGAAGCAAAGACATGGCCAAGCCGGCCGAAGGCGGTGACCACCTCGTCGGAAACATAGAGGATGTCGTTGTCGCGGCAGATTTGGCGGATGCGCTTGAGATACCCGTCAGGCGGCACGATGACGCCGCCCGACGCCTGCACCGGTTCGCCGACGAACGCGCCTATCCTGTCGGCGCCAACACGGCCGACAGTATCGCGGAATTCGTCGACCAGGACATCGGTGAAGGCTGAAATACTCAAGCCGCGCGGACGGCGGAACGGATCGGGCGACGACAGCTTGACGACCAGATCGTCGGCGCCGTCCATCCAGTCGCGATCGCGCGGGCGCCCGTTGAGCGAGGCCGACAGATAGGTCGAGCCATGATAGGCGCCGCCCCTGCTCAGGATCAGCTTCTTTTCCGGGCGGCCGCGGACATTGTTGTAGAACTGCATGAAGCGCAGCGCCGTCTCAACGGCCGAAGAGCCGCCGGTGGTGAAGAAGACATGGCTGAGGTCGCCGGGCGCATAGCCGGCGATGCGCATGGCGAGTTCCGCCGACGGCGCGTTCATCGTGTACCACGGCGTGTTGTAGGACAGCGCCATCGCCTGATCGTACATCACCCGCGCCAATTCCTCGCGGCGGTGGCCGATATTGACACACCACATGCCGGCCGGCCCGTCGATCAGCTTTTTGCCGGTGCCGTCGGTGATGTAGATGCCGTCACCCTCACCGATCAGGGCGCGCGCCTCTGCGCCGACCGAGCCGGCGAACGGCCAGGGCTGGACGAGGTGGCGCTTGGCCAGCTCGACGGCATCGCTAGGCCCAGCCGTTTCAATCGCCCTCAAATCTCTTGCAGCCGCCATCGTTGCCTCGCATCGTTTCATCGCAAATTTCATCGGACTGAATTTCGGCGCCAAGCACCGGAAAACCCGGCTTTCTTGGCACAATTTTGAATGTCCGTTCAATCAACATTGCAGAAATAGCGCTTGATTTCAATCCACGGATGCGCGCATGATGAAAGAAAGCCGGCAAGCTCGGAGCGCGATCCGCGATGGCGCCCTGGGTACAAAATTGGGAACAAACAGCCGGTGCGCTAGCAATGGGACGCCGCATGGCAGGACAATCCGCGCCAGCAACCGAGATCACGCCCAGGGCCCTGCCCGAGGGCCCGCAATGACGGCGGCTGCAGAAGGATCGCCCACGTTTGGCACGACGCGGGCCAGGCGAAACGCCCTTCTGCAGTCCGAACCCGTCCAGGGCTTTGCCCTGATCAGCCCGACCTTTCTCTACGCGCTCGTGCTTCTGGTGCTGCCGATATTGGTCGTCGTCGCGCACTCCTTCTGGACGCAGAACTACCTGACCATCGATCGCACCTTCACGCTGGAAAACTACCGAGTTGCGCTGACCGAGCCGATCTATCGCGACCTGCTCTGGCGCTCGCTCTACATCTCGCTGATGGTGAGCTTCTTCACGGTGGTCCTCGCCTATCCGATCGCCTACTTCATCTCGTTCCATGGCGGCCGCCACAAGAGCCTGTGGCTGTTCCTGATCACGATACCGTTCTGGACCAGCTATCTGCTGCGCGTGATGTCGTGGAAGGTCATCCTCGGCTACAATGGCGTGCTCAATTCCGGCCTGATGGGTCTTGGCGTCATCGATGAGCCGTCGACCGCGCTGCTTTACAATTCGAGCGCCGTCATCATCACGCTGACCCATGCCTGGGCGGCCTTCGCAATACTGCCGATCTTCGTCTCGCTGGAAAAAATCGACCGCACGCTGGTCGAAGCGGCCAAGGATCTCGGCGACGGTCCCATTCGCTCCTTTCTGCGCGTGACGCTGCCGCTGTCGACGCCCGGCATCATCTCGGCGGCGCTGATCGTCATGATCCCGACCGTCGGCGACTATGTCACGCCGAAGCTTGTCGGCGGCAAGGACGGCGTCATGATCGCCAACGCCATCCAAGCGCAGTTCGGCAAGGCCTCCAACTGGCCGCTTGGCGCCGCGCTTTCGGTCACCACCATGCTGATCGTGACGCTGATGGCCGGCGCCACCGTGCTGATCATCCGCGCCGCCCAGAGGCTAGCACGATGACGGCTGGCACGATGAGGCTGGCGCGATGACGGCGATGCGGCGCTTCCTGGCCAGCGGCTGGCTGTCGACCTATGCGTTCCTCTATGTCGTTTTCCTCTACCTGCCGGTCATCTTCCTGCCGATCTTTTCGGTCAACAGCGCCGCGACGCCGAAATTCCCGCTCTCCGGCTTCACGCTCAAATGGTATGAGGACCTGCCACGCACGCCGGCGCTGCTTGACGCTGCCTGGAACAGCCTGGTCGTCGGCGTATCGGCTTCCATCCTCTCCACCGTGCTTGGCATTCTCGCCGCCCGCTCGATCACCCGTTATCGCTACCCCGGCCGCCGCGCCATCAACGGCCTGATCATGGCGCCGCTGGTGCTGCCCGAAATCATCGTCGCCATATCCATGCTCCTGGTGATACTGCAACTGGGTTTGAGCCTGTCGCTGTTCACCATCGTGCTCGGCCACGTCCTGATCTGCATTCCCTATTCGATGACCGTGCTGACCGCCGGCTTCGAGGGTTTCGACCGCAGCCTGGAGGAAGCCTCCGCCGATCTCGGCGAGAGCGCCTTCGGCACCTTTAGACGGGTGACGCTGCCGATGGTGGCGCCGGCCATCATTTCCAGCCTGCTCGTCTGCTTCACCATCTCGCTCGATGAGTTCATCATCGCCTTCTTCCTGACCGGCACCGAGGCGACGCTGCCGATCTATATCTGGGGCCAGTTGCGCTTCGCCTCGAAGCTGCCCGGCGTGCTGGCCCTGGGCACGCTCTTGCTGGCTGCCTCGTTCCTGCTGATGACCATCGCTGAAATCCTGCGTCGCCGCGCGGCAAGGCGCACTCAGAACGAGGGAGGCCTCCATGCCTAAGCCGCCTCAAGCCGAACGATCCCACCAAACCGAACGACCAATGATCGAGATTCGCAACGTCACCCGCAACTATGGGTCGTTCAAGGCGCTGGACGACGCCTCGCTGACCATCAAGGAGGGCGAATTCTTCTCGCTGCTCGGCCCGTCAGGCTGCGGCAAGACCACGTTGTTGCGCATGATCGCCGGCTTCGACAATCCGACCAGCGGCTTGATCTCGGTCGACGGCCAGTCGATGG
This sequence comes from Mesorhizobium mediterraneum, assembly GCF_002284565.1. Lineage (GTDB taxonomy): Bacteria > Pseudomonadota > Alphaproteobacteria > Rhizobiales > Rhizobiaceae > Mesorhizobium > Mesorhizobium mediterraneum. The sequence continues at coordinate 54,249 of NZ_NPKI01000032.1, forward strand.
AGGGCATCCCGGCCAATCGCCGGCCAACCAACATGGTTTTCCAGAGCTATGCGATCTTCCCGCATCTCAATGTCGAGCAGAACGTGGCCTATGGGCTGAAGCGGTTGAGGCTCGAACGGTCGGAAGAAAAGCGCCGCGTCGAAGAGGCGCTGGCCCAGGTGTCGCTGACCGGCCTCGGCAAACGCCTCGCCACCGAGCTTTCCGGCGGCCAGCGCCAGCGCGTCGCATTAGCCCGGGCGCTGGTCATGCGGCCCAAGGTGCTGCTGCTCGACGAGCCGCTGTCGGCACTGGACAAGAAGCTGCGTGAGCAGATGCAGGTCGAGCTGCGCCGCCTGCAGCAGGCGGTCGGCATCACCTTCGTCCTGGTCACGCACGACCAGTATGAGGCGCTGGCGATGTCGGACCGCATCGCCGTGATGTTCGGCGGCAGGATCGCGCAGGTCGCTTCGCCCAAGGAGATCTACCAGCGGCCGGTCAACCGTCAGGTCGCCGACTTCCTCGGCGGCATGAATTTCGTCAAGGCCGAGATCGTCGAGGAGAACGGCGCTTCGCTGGTCCTCGACACGCTGGGCTTCGGCCGCGTCAAAACCGACAAGCCTAGGGCTTTCGTCCGCAATGGCGGCGCTGCGACGCTCGGCATCCGGCCGGAGCGTCTGCGCGTGTTGTGGGACAACGCCACGGCGAAGTTCGAGGTGGCCGGCAAGGTGGTGGAGCGCCATTACTTCGGCGAGATCACCCATCTGATCGTCGAGATCCCGGGATTGGAAAAGCCGCTTTCGGTGACCGAAACCAACGATTTCGGCGCCGACGACATACCGGTCGGCACCTCGATCCGCCTCGCCTACGATCCCGAGGCGCTGGTGGCGATGGCAGACTGAAGGCCCGAGATGATCTTTCGTGCAGCGATGCGCCCAGCCATAACAGCGCCCTCAATGTAGCCCGGGAATGACGGCGACAGTTCGGACGCGGCGAAATGCAGTGGCTGCGCGCCGGCAAGGATGATGCGTTCGGCATCGGTCGCCGTCGCATCGACGATAAGATCGCTGTAGCCGCCGCCGCTCCAGCGATCATGCGTCCAGTCGCGATAGCTGAAATCGAGCATGTCGGCGGCCTCCGTGCCGAGCGCATCCTTCAGCCTCGTCGTCACCTCGGCGCGCAATGCCGTGTCGCCGAGCTCACGCCAGCGCAGGGCCAGCGGCCCGCCGACGAAGACGACCAGCGCGGCATGGTCGTTGTCCTTGCTCACGTCGCAGGCAAACAGCCCTGGCAGGTCGCGCCACATCACCACGCCGCTCAGACCTCTTGCACGCCAGAAGGCGCTGGGATAGCGCACCAGCACTTTGATCACCGCGCCGCTTTGCCAGACACCGAGCGCCCTTCTCAGGCCAGCCGGCAGCGGCGGTGCAAAGTCCAGCTTCGAGGCCGTCATCGGCGGCACCGCGACCAGGGCCGACCGCGCTTCGACCACACCCATCGCCGAGACGAGACGAACCCCTTCCGGCCCGTGCTCGATGGTTTCGACCGGCGTGTTCAGCCGCACGCGATCGCCGAGGTCGCCGGCCAGATCGTCCGCCAGCGACTGCATGGTTTCACGCACGAAATATTGCAGCTCCGAAACCTCGTTGGTGATGCGACGGTCATTGTCGATCAGGTGCCACAGCGGCAGCTTTTCGAGCGCCTGGCACCACAAGCCCTCGATCATCGAACGGAAGGCCGCCTTGGCCTGGTCGGGATCAGGCTGACGGTCGAGCCATACCGCGACGGTCAATCCGGCAATATCAGGCTCGTCCGGCGCGATCGCATTCATCCGGTCGCGAATCGCCATCGAACCCAGGTAAGCTCGGTCGGCTTGCTGAGCGCTCATCCGCGGTTGCGTGATGAATTCCCCCTTTACATAGGTCTCAACCAGCGTCTTGCCGCGGGCCTCGACCAGCGCCATCAGTTCCGGCATGTCCTCGCACAGGAATTGGCCACCGCTGTCAACGCGCTCGCCGAGGCCGATCTCCATTGACTCGACCCGCCCGCCGACACGGTCGCGCGCTTCGAGCAGCAGGAAATCGACGCCGGCCTTCTTTAGTTCCAGCGCCGCCGACAGGCCGGTGAAGCCGGCGCCGACGATGACGACATCGGTTCGTTCGATCCCGCTCTTCAATAGCCGGCCTTGATCTTCTCGAACTCCTCGATCATCCGCTGCTTGAGCTCCGGCGCCACCGGCTGCTGGAACAAGGTCTTGTCGAGGAATTTGTCGAGATTGTCGAAGCCCCGCTCGGCCAGCAGCTTGGGCTCGATCGCTTCCATGCCGGCGCCGTTGCCATGACCATAGCCGAATGTCGTGACCATGTAGCCTGACACATCAGGCGCATTGACGGCGTTCAGGAAATCATAGGCGTGGTCGAGATTGCCCGGCGCGTCCTTCATCAGCACATAACCGCACACCCAGGTCGACAGGCCCTCCTTGGTGTTGCGGTTCATGGCGATCGGCACGCCCTGGCCCTTGAGCGTCACAAACGTCTCGTTCCAGCCCCAGGCCAGATCGACCTCGTTGCCGGAGAAGGCCTGATTGATGTCGGTATCGTCGGTCCAGTAGAAGCGGATGTTCTTGTGCACCTGGCGCAGGAAATCGGACGCCTCCTTGAACTGCGCATCGGTCATCTTGGTCCAGTCCTTCAACCCGATGACGAGGCTTGCCAGTGCATAGGCGTCGTCGACATTGTCGCCTATGGTGACGCGCCCTTTGAATTTCGGATCAGAGAAGATCCGCAGCGACTGCGCTTGTTCCGCCGTCACGTTGTCGGTGCGATAGAGCAGCGATGTGTTGCCCCAGTCGAAAGGCATGAACCAGGCCTTGCCGTCGGCGGCAGTAGTGAGATCCTTCATCGCCATGATGCCGGGATTGAGGTCTTTCCAGCCGGCGATGCGGCTGGTGTCGAGCGGCTGCAGCATGCCGGCCTCGCGCCACTTCACCACGCTTTGCGAGCAGGGGTGCGCAATGTCGGCCCTGAAGCCGGCCCGCATCTTCTGGAAGGCCTCGTCCTCGTCACCAAAGAAAGCGAAGGTCGGTTCAGTGCCGTATTTGACGACGTAGGCCGGATGGAGCAGCGGATCCTCGTAGCCCGACCAGTCGAACACGACGAGGTCGCCCCCGTCCGCCGCAACGGCGAGGGCAGCTGGGCCGATCGTGCATGCGGCAGCAACGGCAAGGCGGCGAAGCATGGAACCCATGGCGCGAAACTCCTCATCGTTGGAAGTGGCGCAGCGACGTTACGGAATTTCAGTGACCTTGGCGAGCCCGCCTGCCCGCCGGTTTGGTGGGCAGGCGAGATAGGTGAAACAAGCTCAATAGCCGGCTTTGATCTTCTCGAACTCGGCGATCATCTTGAGCTTGAGATCCGATGGAACCGGCGCCTGGAACAGCGTCTTGTCGATGAATTTCTGCACGTCGTCGTAGCCCTTTTCCTTCAGCACGGCCTGATCGACAGCGGCCATGCCCTTGGCGTTGGCCTGGCCATAGCCCCAGTCCTTGACCAGGATGTTGGCGACTTCCGGATCGTTGACGGCATTGAGATAATCATAGGCCTTGTCGGTATTCCCCGGCGCATCCTTGAACAGCACATAGCCGCAGACCCAGGTCGAAATCCCCTCTTCGGTATCCTTCTTGGCCTTGATCGGCACGCCGGCGGCGACCGACTGCACCGTCGCGTCGTTCCACGCCCAGGCAAGGTCGACCTCGCCGCCGCTCAACAGCTGGACGATATCGGTGGAATCGGTCCAGTAGGAGCGAACATTCTTGTGCACCTGGCGCAGGAAGTCCGACGCCTGCTTGAACTGGTCGTCGGTCATCTTTGTCCAGTCCTTGAGCCCGATCGCCAGCGAGGCCAGCGCATAGGCGTCGTCGACATTGTCGCCGATGGAAACCCTGCCCTTGAACTTGGGATTGGCCAAGGCCTTCAGCGACTGGACGTCCTTCTCATCGACCTTGTCGGAATTATAGGTCAGCTGCGAGTTGCCCCAGTCCCAAGGCATGAACCAGGCCTTGCCGTCGGCGCTGGTAGCGAGATCCTTCATCGCCATGATACCGGGATTGAGGTCTTTCCAGGCCGATATCTTCGAGGTGTCGAGCGGCTGCAGCAGGCCCGCGTCGCGCCATTTCACCACGCTCTGCGAGCAGGGATGGCCGAGATCGGCCTTGAAGCCGGAGCGGGCTTTTTCGAACGCCTCGTCCTCGTCGCCGAAGAAGGTGAAGGTCGGCGAGTCGCCGTTCTTGTCGACATATTTCTGGTGGAAACCGGGATCCTCGTAGCCGGACCAGTCGAACACGACCAGGTCCTTGTCGGCAGCGATCGCAAGCCCTGCGACTGAGGCCGCCAAGGTTCCGGCTAGTGCCAATGTCAGTGTCAGCCGTCGGGTCATGGTCTTCATTGCTGTTCCATCCTCTTTTTGATTGTTTCATGCCGCCTTGTCGCTGCCGGCTGTTGGCCACGGATAATGCTTTGGAAATGCAGACGACAGGAACTCGTTCGCCGCCTGCAGCGCGGTTTCGCGGGTGACGTCCTCGGTGCCCATCATCAGCCGCAGCCACAGACCCTCCAGCATGGCACTGAGCGCCAGCGCCATGACTTGCGGCTCGAAGGCATAGCCGCCGCTTTGCTTGAGCGTCGCGCAAAGATCGATGAAGACTTTCTGATAGGCCGCGTCGCGCGCGCCGCACAGCGCTTGATAAGTCGGGCGCGACTTTGCCTCGCCCCAGAAGGCGCACCAGGCGGCCAACTTGCGCTTGTTGCAGATCGAGCGGTCGAAATCGGCGGCAACCAGAGCCTGCAACTGGCGGGCAGGATCGTCGCCAGCCTTGGTGAGGGCAGCGCGCCAGTGCGCGGCATATTCGTCGGCCATGTATGCTAACGTGGCGACGAGCAGCTTCTCCTTGCTCTCGAAGTGGAAGTTGACGATCCCGCGCGACAGGCCGGCGCCATCGGCGACATCGGCCATCGTCGTCTCCGAATAGCCGCGCTTGGCCAGCGAATCGATTGTCGCCTCGATCAGCTGCAGCTGCCTGACCTCCTTCGACGCCTTGCGACCGCGCTTTTCGGGCTCGTGTTTGCGCGCTGATTCGAGGAGGGCCTCCCTGGCCTCGGCTGTCTTCATGGGCGTGATGGTCTCCAGCATCGCCGGCTATCCAACCGGCTTTCGACCGCGAAGATGAGTGGGACGGTGCTCGCCGCTGTCAAGAACCTTCTGCATGGCTTCCCAGGTTCGTATGTTCTTGTCGACATAGGCCGCACCGACCGCAGCCGCAACCGCCGGGTAGAGCGGGCCCTTGAGGCGTTTCAATTCCTTCCGCGCGACGTCGCGATACCAGGGATTGCGGTCACGCACCGTGACGTCTGCAAAGCCTGCCCGGCGCATCGCCGCGGCATAGCGGGCCGGCGATGCCATGGCGAAGGACAGGCCTTCCGCGGCGACATAGGCCTTCATCTCAGGCGATGGCTCGCCGTCCTGCGAGATCATCCAGTTCGATGCCGCGAAGACACCGCCCGGCTTCAGCACGCGAAAGATTTCGGCAAACAAGGTTTCCTTGTCAGACACATGCAGCAGCGCATCCTTCGAGAAGACGACGTCGAAGGAACTGTCGGCGAAGGGCAACGCCCCGGGCGGCGTCTGGACGAAATTGGCGCGACCGGAAAGCCCGCGTGCGGCCGCCCTTTGCCTGGCCATCTCGATCACCGGCGGCTCGACATCGAAGCCTGTAACGTGGGCAGCGCCATGGCGCTCGAGCAGATGCAGCGTGATGCCGCCCGAGCCGCAACCTATGTCGAGGATCGTCTTGCCCTCGAGCGCGAGGCCCTCGACAACCCGGTCGACCTCATCCGGCCCGCCAGGCGACAGATAGCCGTCGCCCCACAGCGCCTCGAGGAAGCGGATGGCAGTGTCGTCATACTCCGGCTCGGCATCTACCGTTTCGATCATCAGACCTCAGTCCAAAGCCCATATCGAATGTTGGCAAAGCCTAGCGGATTAACGCGAAAACGCAACATCATTTGTTGAACATTCATTCAAAATGGCTGGACAATGCGGCGACGGCCATGCCAGATTTCGCGTATTCGGGATCGATCACACGAAGCGGTCGGGCAGAAATGAAGGCTGAGCCAAGATGAAATCCTGGGATGCGATCGTCATCGGTGGCGGCCACAACGGTCTGGTCAATGCCTGCTATCTGCAGCGCGCCGGGCTCGATGTGCTGGTCGTGGAGAAGAACGGCTGGGTCGGCGGCGCCGCCACCAGCAGGGAATTGACGCCCGGCTTCCTCTATTCCAACTGCTCCTATGTCTGCTCGCTGTTTCGCCCCGAGATCATGCGCGACCTCGAACTGCCGCGCTTCGGCCTGCAGGTGATTTCCTACGAGGGCGGCGCGGTGTTCACCCGCGACGGCGACTACCTCGCCAACTACCGGGACCACGATGCCCACCGGCGCGAATTCGCCCGCTTCTCCAGGCGCGACGCGGAAGCCTATGACCGCTATTCCCGTGACGTGACGCGGCAGTGCCGCTTCATCCAGCCATTGCTGATGCGCACTGCACCCGACCCGACCAGTTTCTGGCCACGCGACCTCGGCGAACTTCTGTATCTGGGCAGAAAGTTCGCCGGGCTCACGCCTGAGGAAATGGCGCTGACGCTGCGCTTCTGGACCATGTCGATCTCGGACTTCCTCGACGAATATTTCGAGACCGATGTCATCAAGGCGAATTTCGCGCTGTCCGGCATCATCGGCACTGCGCTCGGCCCGATGTCGCCGGGCACCGCCTATGTGCTGCTGCATCACTATATGGGCGAGGTCGACGGCTCCGTCGGCGCCTGGGGCTATGCGCGCGGCGGCATGGGCGCCGTCACCAAGGCGCTTGCCGCGAGCTTCCAGGCCTCCGGCGGCACCATCCGCACCGGCGCCGAGGTCGATCATGTGCTGATCCAGCGCGGCAGGGCCAAAGGCGTCATGCTGGCCGACGGCGAGGAGATTTATGGCAAGCTCGTCGTCTCCAACGCCGATGTGAAACGCACTTTCCTCAAGCTGGTCGAGGAAAAGGAACTGCCCGACGTCTTCCTGCGCCGAGTCAGGAATTTCAAGATCCGCGGCTCGTCGGGCAAGGTCAACATCGCGCTGGATTCGCTGCCCGAATTCCCGGCGCTGCCGAAGGATTCGCCGGTCTATCGCGGCGATATGCATTTCACCGATTCGATGGAGCGCATGGAGCGCGCCTATGACGACTGGAAGGCCGGACGCTGGTCGGCCGACCCTTTCCTCGACATGGTGATCCCGACGACGCTCGACCCGACCATGGCGCCGCCTGGCAAGCACTTCATGAGCTGCTTCGTGCAGTACGCGCCACCGAAGGTGAACGGCCGCGACTGGACCGACGCCGACCGCGATGGTTTTGCCGAAAGCGTGATTTCGCAGATCGCCGAGTATTCGCCGGGCTTCCGCGACCGCATCGTCCATATGGAGGTGCGCACGCCGCGTGAGATCGAGGCCGAGGTCGGCCTCACCGAAGGCAATATCTTCCAGGGCGAACTGACCTTCGACCAGCTGCTGTTCAACCGCCCGGTGCCGGGCTACGCGCAATACCGCTCGCCGGTCACGGGGCTCTATATGTGCGGGTCCTCGACCCATCCCGGCGGCGGCGTCATGGGCGCGCCCGGTCGCAATGCAGCGGCCGAAATCCTGCGCGACCTTGCCAAGCCGACTAAGCATATGAGCCCGGCCCATGACGTTATTTGATGTTGTTGTCATCGGCGGCGGCCACAACGGCCTCGTCGCTGCCGCCACGCTGGCGAAAGCCGGCCGCAAGGTGCTGGTGTTGGAAGCCGCCCGAGACGTCGGCGGCGCGGCGCGCACCGAGGAGTTCGCGCCGGGTTTTCGCGTCTCCTCAATCGCTCACCTGCTGAACCGTCTTCACCCCGAAGTGGTGAAGACGCTGGAATTGGAGAAGCACGGCCTGCAATTCGCGCGCGACGACTTCGTGCCGTCCGTGGCGCTGTCGAAAGACGGCCCGTCGCTTGTCCTGCACGGCGCCTATGGCGAGGTGCTGACCGGCGCCAGTTCCTCCGAGCAGACCGCCTGGAAGGAGCTGCGTGCGCAACTGCTGCGCTACGCCGGCATCCTGAAGCCGTTCCTTGCACGCCGGCCGCCCGACCTCGGCAGCATGTCGCTGCTTGAGACGGCATCGCTCGGTCAGACCGCGCTGGCATTGAAGAAGCTTGGTAAGGAGGATATGCGCGATTTCCTGCGCGTGCTGCTGATGAACGTTGCCGACCTGCTCGATGAGCAGCTTGCCGATATCAGGCTGAAGGGGCTGCTCGCCTTCGATGCCACGCTCGGCAGCCATCTCGGCCCGCGCTCGCCGACCTCGCTGCTCGGTCTCTACTTTCGGCTGGCAGGCGAGGCAGGCGGCACAGCCGGCGCGCAGGTTCTGCCAAAGGGCGGCATGGGTGCTGTCATTTCAGCCATCCGCGCTGCAGCGGAAAAGGCAGAGGTGACCATCCGCACGGCGACTCCGGTGGCAAGGATAATCGTCGAGAAAGGCTGCGCCGTCGGCGTTGTGCTGGCCAGCGGCGAGATGCTCCGCGCCAAGACGATCGTCTCCGCCATCAATCCGGCGACCGCTTTTTTCGATCTTGTCGGGCCGCGCGAGTTAGACACAGGCTTCGTGCGCAAGATGAAAAATATCCGCATGAAGGGCGATGCGGCGAAGCTGCATCTGGCGCTCGACCGGCCGCCGCAATTCACCGGCGTCGATGCCGCCGGCCACAAGGGCCGTCTGGTGATCGCGCCCTCGCCCGATCATGTCGAGCGCGCCTTCAATCCATCGAAGTACGGCGAGTTCTCGCCGGAGCCGGTGATGGAGATCACGCTGCCCAGCCTTGCCGACTCGTCGCTGGCGCCGGACGGCGCCTGTGTGCTGTCTGCGGTCGTGCAGTATGCGCCCTATGCGCTGAAAGAAGGCTGGAGCGTTGGCAAGCCGAAATTCCTCAAGGCGATCATGGCTCAATTGGAGACCTCTGCGCCGGGAATCAGCAAGACTGTGCTTCATGCAGAGCTGCTGACACCGGCCGACATCGAGGCGCGCTACCGGATGCCGGGCGGTCACTGGCATCACGGTGAACTGCAGGCCGACCAGATGCTGATGTCGCGCCCCGTCTCCGGCTGGTCGGGCTACGACACGCCGATCGACGGGCTGTTCCTCGCCGGCGCCGGCTCGCATCCGGGCGGCGGCGTTTCCGGCGCGCCCGGCTTGAATGCCGCGCGGCGCATTATTGGGATGAAGGGGTAGGCATGAATACTCAATCGGCCAAGGCCGTGCTCTACGGCGCCCCCCTCTGTCCTGCCGGACATCTCCCCCACTTGGCGGGAGATTGGCCGCCATCCCGACTTTCGCCAATCACCAACGCCCGAGGAACAAGAGGAGGCGCCCAAGCTGCCGATCTCCCCCCTCGTGGGGGAGATGTCCGGCAGGACAGAGGGGGGCGCGAAGGAATGCAGTCATGAATCAGCTACCTACCCTCGACGCCTCAGCAGCCCGCGCCGCAGCACAATCCCATTTCCGTACCTTGCGGCTCGGCACGCCGTTCCAGCCGCGCATCGACGCGCTGGCCAGGACCAATGACTGGTACAATTGGGCCGGCTACCGTGCCCCACATTCGCTGTGGGACGAGGAGCTCGAATATTTCGCCATCCGCAGCCAAGCGGCCCTGTTCGACATCTCGCCGATGACGAAATACCGCATCGCCGGGCCGGACGCCGAGGCCTTCCTCAATCGCGTCACGTTGCGCGACGTGACCAAGCTGAAGTCGGGCCGCGTCCACTACACCGCCTGGTGCGACGACGACGGTTTCGTCCTCGACGACGGCACGCTGTTCCGCCTGTCGCCAACACGGTTCCGGCTGTGCTCGCAGGAACGGCATCTGCCCTGGCTGCTGGATAGCGCCACAGGCTTCGACGTGACGGTCGAGGAAGAAACAGAGGCCGTCGCCGGTCTGGCGCTGCAAGGCCCAACCTCCTTTGCCGTGCTGCGCGATGCCGGTTTCGCCGGCGTCGAAAGGCTGAGGGTTTTTGATCTAGCCGAGTTCCCGCATGACCACGGCACCATCACCATCTCGCGAACCGGTTTCACCGGCGATCTCGGCTACGAACTGTTCGTGCCGGCCGACAAGGCGCTCAGCCTCTGGGACCGGCTGATACTGGCCGGCGAATTACGCGGCATCCGCGCCATCGGCTACACCGCGCTCAATCGCGCCCGGCTCGAAGCTGGGCTGATCGTTGCCAATGCGGATTTCACGACGTCCCAGCATGCCATTCGCGCCGACCGCTTGCGCATGCCGGATGAGATCGGTCTCGGCTTCATGGTCGACCTGCAAAAGGGTCATTTCAATGGCCGCCGCGCCATTCAAGGCGCGCGGGCGAAGAGGCGTCTTCGCCATGTGCTGGTCGGGCTTGAGATCGAGGGCAACATTCCCGCCGAACACGCCATCGTCTACTATAGGAAAAGCCAGGAGGTCGGGCTGGTCAGTGCCGCCATGTGGTCACCGATGGCCAAGCGCAACATCGCCATCGCCTCTCTTGCGCGGCCGTTTGGCGACACGGTCGTCGACGACCTCTGGGTCGAAATCTACGCCATGCGCGAGTTGCAATACCAGAAGTTGATGAAGCGGGCCAAGGTGGTGCAGCGACCCTTCATCAAGCTCGACCGGCGCACCGCCAATCCGCCGGCAGATTTCTGACCATGACGGATGAGGCAAACAAGCACGACGTCGATGCAGAAGCCAGCGAGCAGTGGGAGCTGGTCAACACGCCGCTCGGCGAAAAATGGTCGGGGCGCACGCGCTATGCCGCGGCCATGTTCTTCTACAAGCGCGGCGAGATGAGCGCCGAGACGCTCGAAGTCTACCGCATCTGCGCGCGGCTGGATTCGACGGATCCGCTGCCGATCATCCGCGACCGCGGCGTCGGCCAGGATTGGCTGAAGCGCATGAGTTTCGAGTAGCCCTCACGCACTTAACCAATCGTCTTTTCCAGCATGCTGATCCAGTTGCGATAGGCGATCTTCTCGATCAGCGCGCGACCGAAGCCGCGCGCGGCGAGCGCATCGATGAGCTTCGGCAGGCCGGTGACATCGCCGATCACAGCCGGGATCATGGCGCCGTCGAAATCGGACCCGAGGCCGACGCCGTCTTCGCCCAGCGCCTGCAGCAGCGAATCGACATGGCGCGCCATGATGTCGAGACTGGTGTCGGCATTCATCCTGCCGTCTTCGCGCAAGAATCCGGTGGCGAAATTCAGCCCGACCATGCCGCCCGAGTCGCGGATCGCGCCGAGCTGCCAGTCAGTGAGGTTGCGGGAATGGCCGCAGATCGCATGGACATTGGAATGGGTCGCGACCAGCGGTGCGTCGCTGATCTCGGCGACGTCGCGAAACCCCTTTTCGTTGAGATGCGAAAGGTCAACCATGATGCCGAGCTGGTTGCAGGCCTTGACCAGCGCCTTGCCAGCATCGGTCAGGCCAGGTCCGGTGTCGGGTGTCGACGGAAAGCGGAACGGCACGCCGTGGCCGAAGGCGTTCGGGCGGCTCCAGACGATGCCGAGCGAGCGCAAGCCGGCGGCATACAGCACGTCGAGCATCGTCAGTTCGGGGTCGATCGCCTCGACGCCTTCGATATGGAACACCGCAGCGATCGATCCTTGCGCCATCGCGTTTCGCACGTCGCCGGCGCTGCGGCAAACGGTGAGCGCCGACGCCCGTTCCAGCCTGTACAGGATCGAGGCCATGGCGATGGTGGAATCGAGCGCTTCGGCACGGGAGAGTTCTGGCGGCAACGGCTCGTTGTCGCTGGGTGCCGGCGGCACCGCGCTGCGCCTGGATTTCTCAGCCGGCGGCGGGAAGATCGCGAACATGCCGCCGGCAAAGCCGCCCTTCTTCGCGCGGGGCAGGTCGATGTGGCCGCCCTGCGTCCCTTCGATGAACAGCTTTTCGACATCGGTGTCTTTCGACTGATAGAGCCGGAGCAGCGTATCGTTGTGGCCGTCGAAGACGGGGACGAGATCGGATTCGGTCATCAGGGAGCCATTCGGTTAAGGGGGTGTGCCTCAGCACGCAGCCAGTCTGCAGGCGATACGCCTAATTAGGCAAGATGTGCGAACTGCGCAAATGCCAGAGACGTTATCGCCTTGTGGCCACCCGCTCTTCCACCGTCATCCCGCGCGCTCAGGTGGCCGAATTGAGCCGAACCTACTGTTTCAGCACGTCGGCCCATTCCTTGTGACGATGGAACTGGGCGTTGGCGAACGGGCAAAGCGGGATGATCTTCTTGCCCGCCGCGCGCGCGTCCTCGACGGCGCGGGTGACGAGGCGAAGCCCGGCACCCTGGCCGCGAAATGCATCCGGCACCTCGGTGTGGTCGATGATGATCTGGTGCTCGCCGACCTTGGTAAAGGTCATCTCCGCCTCGGCGCCATCAGGCCCGCGCAAGAGATAACGGCCCTTGGAGCCGCGGTCCTCCAGTTCGATCTCCGGCAATTGGTCAAGCATTGCTTACGCTCCTTCTACCGGCGTAGCGGACAGAAATCGCCGCGCCGCCTCGATCTCGTTCGACTGCACCTCATGGCCGCCGTCATGCCACTCCACTGTGACATCGGCGCCATCGGCGCGCAAATACGCCTCCAGCCGCGACGTCAGGTTGGGCGGGCAGATCGGATCGCGCCTGCCGGCGGTGACCAGGATGCGGCGGCCGGCAAGGCTGCCGTGCACCTGCGGCTCGAACGGGATCAGCGGATGCATCAGCACCGCCGCATCGAAAAGCGTCGGCGCCGCGAACACCACCGAGGCCAGGATGTTGGCGCCGTTGGAATAGCCGAGGCCAAGCACCGACGAGGGTTTTGCCGCCTCGACATGTGCCCTGATGAAACCCACCATCTTGTCGGTCGCACGCGCCAGGTCGCCCATGTCGTAGACGCCCTCGCCGGTGCGGCGAAAGAAGCGTGCCGCACCGTGTTCCGAAACATCGCCGCGCGGCGAGATGATGGTCGCCTGCGGCCCGAGATCGCGCCCGAGCGACAGAAGCTGGCTCTCGTCGGCCCCGGTGCCGTGGAAGACGAAAAGCAGCGCGCTGCCCGGTGAACCGGGCAGCACCTTGTGGATGTAAGCGTCCTTGCTCATGGCCCTGTCCTCAGTCTTCGAGCTTCTGCAAATGCTGTTCGAGATAGGGCCTCAGATGCTGGTGCTGCGTCGGCAGCTTCAGCGCCTCACCGAGATGGGCCGTATCCTCGTCGCGGTCGAAGCCCGGCTCGTTGGTCGAGACCTCAAACAGCACGCCGCCAGGCGTGCGGAAATAGATCGCCCAGAAATAATCGCGGTCGATCACCGGCGTCACCTGATAGCCGGTGTCCATCAGCGCCTTGCGCACTTCGAGTTGCTTGGCGCGGTTTTCGACGGCGAAGGCGACGTGGTGGACGGATCCCGCGCCGAGATCAGCAAAAGCAGCGCCCGGCAGCGCTTCGATATCGACGAAATTGGCGCCATTGCCGTTCTTCACTGCCAGCCGTTTTACGTTGCCGGATGTGTCGACTTCCTCATAGCCCATGAATTTCAGCAGCTCTTCTGTGGCGCCGCCATCCTTGAGTCTGAGCGACACCGAGTGAAACCCGCGGATCGCCTCGTCGGAGGGAATGCCAGCTTTCGCCCATGGCGCACGATGGTCGGCCTTGTTCTCGACCAGCGCAAACCCGTCGCCATCGGGACCGGCGAAGGCAAGCCGCTTCTCGCCGAATGTTTCTTCGCGCGACAGCCCCATGACGCCCTCATCGGCAAAACGCTTTTCCCAATAGGCGAGCGTGCCTTCGGGCACCGAATAGACCGTGGTGCCGACCTCGCCGACGCCGTGGCGGCCCTTGCCGATGTTGGGGAAGGGGAAATAGGTCATCACCGAGCCGGGCGTGCCGACCTCGTCGGCATAGTAGAGGTGGTAGACATCCGGCGCGTCGAAATTGACGGTTTTCTTGACCCGGCGCAGGCCAAGCTTTTTTGTGAAGAATTCATTGTTCTGGCGTGCATCCCTGGCCATCGAGGTGACATGATGCAGGCCCTTGATCTGGTCGAGCATTTTCCTGCTCCTTCCCTTGTCCTGTGCGGCCCATGCCGCGGTCCACGCCAATATGAGGACCCGCCAGCCGGCGGCAAAGGCCGCAAACGCAGAATAGACTGTGCTGGAAAAGTGAACAATATGGCGATTTCTGTTCACTATTCAGAAAACCCGTCAGGCTTGCGTCATCGCCAAAATTCGGCTCCATGAGCGGCACGGATACATGATTGGGAAGGATACAGCGATTGGCCGAAAAAGGCAGACGCCAGAACATTCTCCTGATCACCTGCGACCAGTGGCACGGCGATTGTCTGTCGGCTGTCAGTCATCCGGTGGTGCGGACCCCAAACGTCGACGCACTCGCTGCCGAGGGTGTACTGTTCAGAGAACACTATGGCGGCGCGGCGCCCTGCTCGCCGGCGCGCGCTTGCCTCTACACCGGCCTCTACCAGATGAACAACCGCGTCTGCCGCAACGGCACTCCGCTCGACGCACGCCACGGCAACATCGCGCTCTGGGCGCGCAGCCTCGGCTATGATCCGACGCTGTTCGGCTATACCGACGTGTCGCCCGACCCGCGCGCTCTGGCGCCAGGCGACCCGCGGCTGAAAAGCTACGAAGGCGTGCTGCCCGGCTTCACCGTGCGCCAACTCCTGCCGGAGCATCAGAAACCGTGGCTGTCCTGGCTCAAGGCGCGCGGCATCGATAGCGGCGCCGGCTTTCCCGACATCCATCGGCCAGCGAGCGAGATTGGAGGCAGGATCGAAAGCGCGGTGACCAGCGCGCCGCCCGTCTATTCGAAGGACGAGACCCCAGCCGCTTTCCTGACCGGCGAATTCGTCCGCTGGCTTGGCGAACAGGAGCGCGACACACCGTGGTTTGCGCATCTTTCCTTCCTCAGCCCGCATCCGCCCTTCATCGTGCCGGAGCCTTACAATATGATGTATGATCCGGCCGACGGCACAGCCTTCCGCCGCGCCGCGAGCTGGCAGGCCGAGGCGGAGAGCCACCCCTACCTTGCCTATGATCTTGACCAGCAGCAGCGGGCAAAATTCCGCCCCGGCGCCGAAGGCAAGGTGCGCGATTGGGGCGACGACGATTTTCGCCGCATCCGCTCACTCTATTACGGCATGATCTCGGAGGTCGACGCGCAGCTTGGCCGCATCTGGCAGGCGGTCAAGGCGGCGGGTGCATGGGATGACACCATCATCGTGCTGACCTCGGACCACGCCGAGATGATGGGCGACCATTACATGCTGGGCAAGGGCGGCTTCTTCGACGGCAGTTTTCATATTCCGCTGATCATCCGCGACCCGCGTCGCCGCAATGCGGCCGGCGCCAGCGTCGACCGCTTCAGTGAGGCGGTGGACATAGCGCCGACATTGCTCGATCTGCTTGGCGAGGAAACGCCGCCGCATCTCGACGGACAATCGCTGAAGCCGTTCCTGGATGCCGGGGAGCCGGACAACTGGCGCGAGGCCGCGCATTGGGAGTTCGATTTCCGCTCGGTAGCCGACGGTGATGCCGAGCGCCACTTCGGCATCGGTCCGCGCCAGTGCAATCTGGCCGTCATCCGCACGGAAAAATTCAAATATGTACATTTCGGCGGCGGCCTGCCGCCACTGCTGTTCGACCTGGAGAAGGATCGAGACGAGCTAACCAATGTCGCTGGCGACCCGGCCTATTTGCCAGTCCGGCTGGAGCTTGCCGAAAGGCTGCTTGCCTGGCGGGCCGAACATCTCGACCAGTCGCTGGCGCTTGCCGAACTGACCGAGGATGGCGTTGCCGGCCACGTCGCAGGCCTGCCACCTTTCCAGTCATGAAAAGGCCCGCGCCGTTGCCGGCACGGGCCTTTTTCATCGTTGGAGCGAACTACCGCATGATCATGCGCTGTGTGTCGCGGTTTTGCGCATATGTAGCCTTGTCATAGGGGGCCTGCGCCTCGAGCTGCTCCTTGGTGAAGTTCGTGTAGAGATAGCGCTTGCCATCCTTGTCGGTCATGAATTTGAGGTTGTCCATGCCGATCGCCACCTCCTTCTCGCCAACGCCAAGGAAACCGCCGACGTCGATGATGACGGCGTCGACCTTCTTGTCGCCCGTCAGCACGACGTCACCAATCTCACCGACATTGACATCATTGGCGCCATAGACGGTGGTTCCAACCAGATCCTCGGACCGGATTTTGTCGACCGGCATTTCGGTCAGCGCCGACTTGTCGATCGCCGCGGTCTGCGTCTGGTCGGGGGCTGAGGCGTCAGGCGTTGCTGCAGCCGGAGCCTCGGCTGTCTTGTCCATTGGAGCCGGAGCGGCGGTGTCAGGCGTTGCCGCCGGGGCTTCCGCGGTCTTATCCGCCGGGGCTGGAGCCGGAGTGACGGTAGGGGTGGTAGCCACCGGCGCCGCCGCGTCAGTGGATGCGGTAGTCGCCGGGGCGGGATCATAGGGCCTGCGGTCGAACTCCGGCAACGCCTCCAGACCTTCCTTCGTGGTCTCGGCCACCAGCCAGCGATCGCCGTCCCTCTCCGCCCACTTGGCCTTGTCGAACTGATAGGCCACGTTCTTTTCGCCAACCTCAAGGAAGCCGCCGACGCCAATGATCAGCGACTCGGCCTTGCCATCCTTGGCCAGGACGATGTCGTTCACGTCGCCGATGTTTTGAGCGTCGTCGCCGGTGCCGTTGTAGACGGTTTCACCGATGATGTTGGTGGCAAGGTTCCCATCGGCGCGCTTCACGGGCTCGGCCGGAGCCGGTTCAGCCGGAGCCGCCGGAGCGTTCTGTGCGGTGGTATCGGTCGTGCCAGAAGGGGCTGGAGGAGCCGTAGCCGTGGTATCGCTGGCCACAGGAGCCGGATCATAGGGCTTGCGATCGAAGTCCGGCTGAGCCGTCAATTCATCCTTTGTGGTTTGGGCAATCAGCCAGCGGTCGCCATTCCGTTCGGCCCATTGCAGCTTGCTGTAGTCGAAAGTGACATTCTTGGCGCCGACGCCAAGAAAGCCGCCGACGCCGATGACGACGGACTTCGCCTGACCGTTTTCATCGAAGACGACATCACTGACATTGCCGATGTTCTCGGCATCGTCGGCTGTGCCATTGTAGACAGATTCACCGATGATATTGGTTACCAGGCTGCCCTCGGCGCGCGGAATGGGAGCAGCCGGAGCGGTATCCTGGACTGCTGGATCCTGCGTCGGCGCCGGGGTTGTGGCCGTCTGCGCGTATGCGCCGGTCGCAATCAACGCTGCGAGTGCGGTGGTGGTTAAAAGGGTGCGGATCATTGTAATCTCCTCGTGCGTTATTTCGTTCACGCCACGGGCCGCCGGTGGGAGATTGGTCGCGGCGTTACATATTCACAACGTCGTGACCGCGCCGTTGTTCCGAAACCATGGCGAGCGTCGTGAAAAAACCCTCCGAACCGCGCCAATCAGGCAGTCGGCCGGTGAGATTCGCGCCTGTATTTTCGTTAGAGCTGCGGAACTTTTTTTCAGCCGCCCCGTTTCAGCCTGTGGCTGGGTCTGTCCTGGTCGATGATTACCCAATGGCTGACAAGAAAAAACGGAGCGGGGGGATGCGATTTGCGGCGGTGCTGAACCAGGAGGGCGGCACCTTGCGCACGATTGATCTTTCCGCGTTCACCGACCGGATGCGCCAGACATTGGAGGCAGCAGGTCACTCCATCGATATCGACATCGTTGCCGGCAATGACATCGTTAGAGCGCTGGACCGCATCGCTTCGAAGCACAGCATCGACATTGTTCTGGCCGGTGGCGGCGACGGCACGATTTCGGCCGCGGCGGCTCGGTTGATGGGCAAGAAGAAGGCACTTGCCATTTTGCCGGCTGGCACGATGAACCTGTTCGCGCGCGGGCTCGGCATCCCACAGACCCTTGACGCGGCAGTGAAATCCTTTGCCGACGGCGAGGTGATCGCAGTCGATATGGCAACCGCCAATGGCCAGCCATTCGTGCACCAGTTCTCGATCGGCATGCATGCCAGGATGGTTCAACTTCGCCAGACCATGGAGTTCGGCTCGCGGTTGGGAAAGATGCGGGCCTCGGCGAAGGCTGCCTGGGCGGCGATCAACAATCCGTCGGCAATGAAGGTGACGCTGACTATCGGCGAAGCCGAGATCGTGACGCGCACCACCGGCATCGGCATCACCAACAATCTGTTCGGTGAGGGTCATCTACCCTATGCCGACAATCCCGCCGGCGGCGTGCTCGGCATCTATGTCACGGTGGCGCGGCGGCGTGGCGAACTGATCAGGGTCCTCTTCGACATGGCGCGCGGCAAATGGCGCGACAGCGAGCACGTCGAAATCCACCAGGCCGACCGGGCCGTTTTGAAAGTCCACTCGGCAACCAAGAAATTCCGAGCCGTCATGGATGGCGAACTGGTCAGGCTTGACCGCGAAACGACGATCGAAATCCGTCCTGGCGCGCTGAACGTTCTCGTCCCGGCGCGCGCTGTCCAAGCGAAGGCCGCGTGATGCAGGCCGGCACAGTCGATCGGAAGGCTTCAGCCTTTGGGAATCTCGCCCTGTTCGTTCCTGGGAAGCTCGCCCTGTTCGGTTGTCGACGTCTTGTCTATCATGTTGCCGTAAATCTCCGCGATGCCCCAGGCGATAAACGCCAAAAGCAGCGCGGCGATCAAGATACGGAAAGTGTGCCACCCCCAGCGTCCCTGGCGGGCTTTGTCTTCAGGAACGATCTTGGGCATGATCGGCCTCCATGTTGTTTGGCGCAAGCATATTGTTTGGCGCCGGCGGGCGCGGCTGGCAAAACGTGGTTGGGTAACGGTTCCTCAAGGCGAAGGTTCCGGTTTCAGAGCCAGGCAACTGGCCTAGCGCGAATGGCTGCAAGCCGATGCATTTGGGGGCCTTGTGGATAGCAGGGTAGTGAAAAAGCCGACTCTGCCGGTCGATGTGCTTGGCGCGGTTGGCGCCGCGGACCGGCTTGCCGTGCTCCACGGTCTCGATGCAATCGACACGACGGCCGATCCTGACTTCGACCGTATCAGCGCTCTTGCCGCCGCGGTGATGCAAGCGCCTATCGCGCTCGTCACGCTGCTCGGTGTCGAGCGGCAATGGTTCAAGTCCTGTGTCGGCCTGGATGAGACCGAGGCCGCGACCGATACATCTTTCTGCGCCCACGCCATTGCCGCCGGCGACGAGCCGATGGTGGTGACCGATGCGAGCACGGATTCGCGTTTCAACGCCAGCCCGCTGGTCACCGGCGAGCACCATGTCCGTTTCTATGCGGGTGCGGTGATTGTGGTAGCCGGCGCCCGGATCGGCACGCTCTGCGTGCTCGACCGCAAGCCGCGCGCGTCGCCGTCTAACGCCAAGCTCGAACAATTGACGGCGCTCGCCAGGCTCGCCGCCAGCCTGTTCGCATTGAAGGACGCCACCCGCAACGGCGCCAGCGCCGCTGCGGCGCTGGCGCGTGAGGAAAAGCGGCGCGCCATAGCGCTCGACGCCGCCTCGCTCGCTAGCTGGGCATGGGATATCCCCACCGATATAATCGAATGCGATGTCCGGCTGTCCGAGCTGTTCGACCTGCCGCGCTCGAATCGGCTAAGGGCGCGCGATATCCTTGCTGCCATCGACCCGCGCGATGTCTACCAGACCGAGACGCACTTTCGCGACGCGCTGGCCAGCGGTGACGACTATTTTGGCGAATACCGCGTCAAGGGCTTCAGTCCGCCGCGCTGGCTCGCTACGCGCGGCCGTGTCATCGAGCGCGACGGCGACGGCAAGCCGACGTTGATCTTCGGCGTCAATTACGACGTCACCGAACGCAAGCTCGGCGACGAGCGGCAACGGCTCTTGCTGCGCGAGCTGAACCATCGCGTCAAGAACACGCTGGCGACCGTGCAGGCACTGGCGACGCAAACCGTTCGCCATGCCCGCCAGCCGAGCGAGTTCCTCGAAGCCTTTAGCGCCAGGCTTCAGGCGCTAGGCGCCGCCCACAGCCTGCTGTCCGACCGCGAGTGGCGCGGCATCGGCATTCGCGAACTCGTGCAGATCGAGGTCAAGCCGTTCGACACCGCCCAACAGCCGCGCATGACGATCTCAGGCGCCGATCTCCTGCTTTCGCCCGACCAGGCGGTCGGGCTCGGCCTGATCCTGCATGAACTGGCCAACAACGCGCTGCAATACGGATCGCTGTCGGCGGCTGCGGGCAAGGTCGATCTCGACTGGAAGGCACAGGGCCGGAAAGGCGCACGGCGTCTTGTGCTGACCTGGCGCGAAAGCGGCGGGCCTGAAGTTGCCTCGCCCGAACGCCACGGCTTCGGCTCGATCCTGATCCGCCGCAGCCTGGCTAAGGTCATCTCCAGCGAAGTGACCCACGAATTCCGACCGGAAGGCGTGTTTGCCGAAATATCGATGCCGCTGGAGGATCTGTCGAAGTGATGGCTCGACCCTGATCCCGAACCGAAGGTCCTCGTCAGCGAAAAGTGGGGTCCGGTTTTCGGATAAGATCATGGTCGAGCAAGAAGAAGAATCGCTTCGAGCTATTTCGCTTCGCCGGCATCCGGATCGTCGGCATCGGGCTTTATATTCTCGCGGTAGATGGCGTAGGCGGCGAGTGCGATCGCCGGACCGAGAATGGTGCCCAGGCCACCTTTCCCCTTGAGCAGCGTCGGCAGTATGGCGAGCGCAGCCGTGATGCCGACCGCCTTCATGTCGGCATTGCGCCTCCGCGCCCTGCGTCGGGCGCGCGCGCCGGCCGACAGCTGATAAATAAGCAGGAGGACCCCTGCGATCACCAGGAAGCCGATTCCGAAACCAAAGCAGGCTGCCATCGGCCCGTAGCGGCCCGCCACCCAAATATAGGCCGCTCCGACGAGGAAACCGAGGCCGCACAGTGCTGCAAGTGCCGCGAGCGCATAGACGATTGCAGCCGTGCGCGCGCGACGCACGGCTGCAACGGTCTCACCCGAGGCGAGGCCCGAGATCAGCGATGCCAGCATTCCCATCTGGGCTGAGGCTAGCGGCGCGCGAGAAGCGCGAACAGAAAGCCGACGCCGGCGGCGATCGCCAGCGACGTCACCGGCTTTTCGCGCACGCTCGCCGCCACTTGCGCTTCGAGGTCCTTGGCGTTGCTGCGCAGGGTGTCGAAGGCCGCTTCGCCCTGGGCGCGCAGTTGCTCGACGCCTTCGGTCGCGGCGCGGCGGGCCGTCCCGTAACCATGTTCGCCGGTCTTGGCCAATTGCTTGGTGAGTTTTTCGATATCGGCTTTCAATTGCCTGATGTCGGCCTCGAGATCCGAATTCGCCCGGCTTGCGTTCGCGGTCTTTCCTGCGGCAGTCGCCATTGCTTAACTCCTTGCGCTTGCTTGGTTTCAAACGCTCGATACTCACCAAGGTTCCGAAATCGGAACAAGGTCCATGAAAGGGTGTTTCCGCGTATGAGTCCAGCCCGAACCGAACATCCCAGGACCGGCGTCAGATCAGCAGCCGGCTACCCCCCAGCGCGAGCTAAGCCTGCGGATCGTCTGTTGAACGATCGAGATTCCGTCGTCTGCGACGGACATGTTTTTTTACATAACAGAATGCCAAATAACTTTAGATGACAGGACACCAAATAGCGATCATGACTCCTCTGTTCCCTGCGCTTCCCCTTTTCCCTGCGCGCCACGGAGACATTGCCACGTGCCACCCCTGCTTGACGGATTGCGGATTCTTGTTTTGGAGGATGAATTCCTGATCGCCATGGATGTCGAGCAGCTTTGCCGCGACTACGGCGCCGGCGACGTGACCATCGCCCGCGATCTGGGTGAGATCGATCGCAAGAACGTTGCCTTGCGATTCGACGCAGCCATCGTCGATCTCATGCTGGGCGGCGCTTCGACGCTCGATTTCGCTTCGCGGCTGCGCGAATCGGGCGTGCCTTTCGTCTTCGCCTCGGGCTATTCCGACATGGACGAAATCAAGGTGTCCTTTCCCGATATCAGATTGGTCACCAAGCCCTATTCGGGAGACGATCTCGTGCAGGCAGTGGCGGCGGCGTGCGGGCGCGGACCTCTTGTTTGAGGGTCCGGAAACGGAGGCGCGCATTGCCGGGGTCAGTGTTCAGGCGGCGTTCGACCCCGTCACCTGAGCCGAGATCGCGTCCGGGCCAAACTCGTCATCGCCGGAAATCTTCAGGATTTCCTGCAACCGCGTGCGGGCGCGGCTGACGCGGCTCTTGATCGTTCCGACCGCACAGCCGCAGATCTCGGCGGCTTCCTCGTAGGAAAAGCCCGAAGCGCCGATGAGGATGATGGCTTCGCGCTGGTCCTCGGGCAATTGCTCGAGCGCGCTACGAAAGTCCTTGAGGTCGAGTTGGCCGTGCTGGGCCGGGTGGACGGCTAGCCTGGCCGTCATGATGCCATCGCTGTCCTGCACCTCGCGGCCGCGCTTGCGCATCTGCGAATAGAATTCATTGCGCAGGATGGTGAACAGCCATGCCTTGAGATTGGTGCCCGGCTCGAAGCTTTCATGCTTGTCCCAGGCCTTCACCAGCGTTTCCTGCACCAGATCGTCGGCCTTGTCTGCGTTTTGCGTCAACGATACGGCGAAGGCCCGCAGGCTCGGAATCGAGCCGAGCAGATCGGTCTTGAAGCTCTGGGAGACAGCCGCCATGCCTCAGTCCTTTTTCTGTGCAGGTTGGGCCCGTTCCAACTGGCTGAGCAATTGGGCGAAGCGATCCGGCACATTGTCGGAGACCAGCTCGTCGTAATATTGTTTGAGTTTGCGGCCGATTTCCGAATTTGGCCCGAGCGGGTCGCCGGAAGCAGCCCGGCGCCTGTTTGCAGCGCCAGCCGTGGTATTTTTCGTCATGTCTTCATTTCGCCCTTTGTTCCCAGCACCCGGCCGCCCCTAAACACAAGACGCAAAGCAAGCGGCCCCCTCGTCGGGTTGCCCCATCCCGACCTCAAACGCCGACCCATTATATTAGTTCCACAACCATCGGAACTTTTTCGGAAATCCGGCGTTTGTGTTTTCAGGGCTATTTTCGGGACTTGTAATCAGCTTAGCCTGCAATCTATGCATTTACGTCAGAGGGAGACGTCCGTCATGAGCCTATCCGCAACCATCGCTCCACACCTGCCGTTCCTGCGCCGCTTCTCGCGGGCGGTTTCCGGATCGCAGGAGAGTGGCGACGCGCTGGTCGCCGCGATGCTCGAAGCCATCATCGCCGACGTCGACATCTTTCCGAACGCGTCGAACGACCGGATCGCGCTCTACAAAGTCTTCGCCAGGCTGTTCACCTCGGTCGCCATCCGCGTTCCGCAAGAGCACCCGCAGTCGGCGTGGGAACAGCGCGCCGCCGCCAATCTGAACGCGATCTCACCGCGCCCCCGCCAGGCCTTCCTGCTGGTCGCCGTCGAAGGTTTCAGCGAAGACGAGGCGGCGGAGATTCTCGACGTCGACGATGAGGAGTTCTCCGAACTTCTCACCGAGGCCAGCAACGAGATTTCCCGCCAGGTGGCAACCGATGTGCTGATCATCGAGGACGAGCCGCTGATCGCCATGGACATCGAGCAAATGGTCGAAAGCCTGGGTCACCGCGTCGTCGGGACTGCGCGTACCCACGCCGAGGCGGTGGCTATGTTCGCAAAGACGCGGCCAAAAATGGTGCTGGCCGACATCCAGCTTGCCGACGGCAGCTCGGGCATCGAAGCGGTGAACGAAATCCTGTCGTCCACGCCGGTGCCGGTGATCTTCATCACCGCCTTTCCCGAACGTCTCCTGACCGGCGAGCGGCCGGAGCCGGCCTTCCTCGTCACCAAGCCGTTCAATCCGGAGATGGTCAAGGCCCTGATCAGCCAGGCGCTGTTCTTCGACCGGCATGCGAAAGCCGCTGCATAGGACCGGATAGGCCCAGCCTAGCGCCGCTCTGTTTTCCACAGATCAAACGACGCTGGCCCTTTGCGGCTGGCAAACGTCCTTTGCGCCTAGAACTTTCCCTGCTCGTGACGATTCAATTCGGGCCGGAAAGATTTCCAGGGATCGTCTTTTTCGGGAAATGGTGGAACAAACGGCAGCGAAAGGCGTTTTTGCCACACCATTCGAAGGAGATGGATCATGCTTTACTGGGCGCTCGTATTTCTCGTCGTCGCGATCATTGCAGGCGCTCTTGGTTTCGGCGGCATCGCCGGCACCTCTGCCGGTATAGCGCAGATATTGTTTTTCATCTTTCTCGCTTTCCTGATCATTTCGCTTATCGCGGGCTTGTTCAAACGGGCGTCGTGAACGCTAGGTGCGATCAGACACTGGGAGCCGCACCCCTCAAGCGGTTTCCAGCTACCGCCGGGCGGTGTCCTTCAACGGGACGTCGCTCGGCGGACCTGTTTTGGGAACCCATTTTTCCGTCATCCGTTCAGCCTGGACTGGGCGGGTGAAGTGCGATGCAATCCAGAGCCGGAGACATGAAAGACAGCGGACGAAGTGATGAGATCATCGCTTTGCATTCCGCTGAGAGTGGAATGCAGCTTGGCCGGGCCCTTCTCCATGCGCTGCACAATGCCGGCATCTCGGTTCTCTATCAGGATCGCGAGATGAAAACCGTCTGGGCCCGCAACATGCGCCCGCCATGGGCCTCCGATACGGCCGACAGCAACGGCAACCTGCCACTGGCGCAGGCGGAGCGTATCGGTGCGGCCAAACGCAACGTCATCGCATCCGGCAATCCCGAACATCTTGAGCTCAGCATTCCCGCCGACGATGGCGTTCGCTGGTTCCAAATATGGGTGGATGCCGATCACGACGACGGCGGCGCCGTGCAGGGCGTCGTCACCACCATGGTCGAAACGACCGAGCAGAAACGTCGCGAGCAGACCCTGAAGACGCTGCTGCGCGAGGTCAGCCACCGCTCGAAGAACCTTTTGGCCATCATCCAGAGCATCGCCACCCAGACCAGCCGTTATTCAGACACGCTCGGTGATTTCCTGACACGCTTTCGCGGCCGGCTGCAGTCGCTTGCCTCATCCCAGGATCTGGTGACCTCGTCCAACTGGCGGGGAGCGGCACTGCGCGAACTGGTGTCCGGTCAGGTTGGCCGCTATGGAGCCGACCCCTCGCGCAGCCTGCGTTTCCAGGGTGCAAATCCATACCTCAACCCCAATGCCGCCCTGCATATCGGCTTGGCCATGCACGAGCTAGCCGTCAATTCGGTCAGCTACGGCGCGCTGTCGCGAGCCGACGGATTCGTCGAGGTGACGGCCGATCTGACGGCTGCTTCCGCTGGTGAGACCGCCCTGTCGCTGACATGGGCCGAAGCCATCGGAGCCAATGACAATCAGCCCAGCGAGAAGCGTTTTGGCAGTGTCGCGCTCGAGCGCGTCGTCCCTGCGTCGCTGAACGGCACGGCGACACTTGAAATCACCAGGGACCGCCTCGAGTATCGCCTTATTGTTCCTCGCGGCAATTTCGAGACCGATTGAACGGACAACAGCCGAGCCAAAGTGGACTGATCACGGCCGCCCCGGCTTTAACCACCTATTCACCATAAAGTCCGATGCTGTTTTTCCCAGCACCGCTACGCATGACGTTTTCGATCGCAGTTTGCTGCGCAGCACGGGAGGAGTGGCTTTGACGGTTGCCGACATCAACAGGCTGGAACAGGCCGCACGCGTTTCGATGGGCGGGTTTCAGGATATCGAAGCATCCGCGATGCCATCGCCCCGTGCTTCCCTCCCGACCCTCGGCGTCGCCGCAATTGCGCTGGCCGCGGCGGTCGTCCTGGCCGCCGCGTTCCAGTTGATCTAGAGCATCGGAACCAAAGTGGCCGGCGGGTTGTGCTTGCCTCATGTTGACCTGTTTCTCGAATCAATCGCGCGCCAGCCTGCATCGCAGGAACTTTGGCGAATGTGGCCCGTTTCTTATGGCGAGAGGACCGTCGCCATGGAACACATCGCTGCCGTGCTGCTGGTCATTGGTTGTTCGAACACAATGACCGAATGCCGCGAACTGCCCGCATCGATGAGCGTGTTCGAAACCGCTCAGGAATGCACCGCCGAGCGTCCGTTCGCCCTGGGCGATGTGCAAGGTCAAGCCCCGCGCGTAATTGCCAAATGCCTGCCCGTCGATCCGCCACTGGAGGATGATTACGACCAGATCGTCTGGAATGTGCGTCCAGACGGCACGCTCGACGCTTCCGTTGAGATTTCCAACGTCGAGGTTGTTTCGAACGGCGCGCGCCCCGTAAAAGATTCTCTTAGCCAACAATAAAATCGAGCAGGCAAAACCCTTTTTCGCATGATAAGTGACGGGTGGAGCTACAAGTGAGGACAAAGCGAGGAGTGACTCTATGCGGAAGATGATTATTGCCATGGTTGCCGTGGTCGCAGTCAGCGGTTGCAGCACCACCGAGCGGGATGTCGGCGTCGGCGCCGGTGTCGGCGCTTTGGCTGGCGGCCTGATTGACGGAGGCAAGGGTGCGCTTGTCGGCGCAGCCATCGGTGCCGGTTCCGGCTTGCTGGTGCGCAACCTGCGCAATGGCTATTGCCAGTACCGCGACAACCGTGGCCGTCTCTATACGGCTCGCTGCTGATCCGTTCAAACGCATGAGGCAATAGAAGCAGAGACCGGCTCGTCCGGTCTCTGCTTGCTTGCGCCTTCGAAAACGGTCGGTTTGCGGCAGCGTTTCAGCCCGACAGTGGAATCCTGATTTCCACGCTCAATCCGCCATCGTGAAAATCGCGATTGATCGTGCCGCGCAATTCGCGCGTCACGTTCAAATCGATCAGCTTGGTGCCAAAACCGGTTTTGACAGGTGCTTCGAGCTTCTTCTGGCCAACTTCGCGCCAGTTGAGAACCAGCGTCCTATCGCGCCTGCGACCTTCGACCGACCAGTCGACCTTGAGCGAGCCGACTGAGTTGCCGGTTTCGCCATATTTCAGTGCATTCGTCGCCAGTTCGTGAAAGGTCAGGCCGAGCGCTTGCGTTGTCGTCTCGTCGAGCAGCACCTCTGGCCCCGACAATATCCCCTCGGGAAGCTCCTTGCCGAACACCTGGCCAAGCTCGATGCGCAAGAGATCGCCGAGATCGGCCTTCTGCCAGCGCGAGCGCGTCAGCATGTCCTGGGAGGCCGCCATCGCTTGCAACCGGGCCGAAAAGGAGGAGGAGAACTCGTGGACGTCGGTGGCGTGCGACGCCGTCTGGCGCGCGATCGCCAGCACCCGCGTGATCGAGTTCTTGATGCGGTGCTTCATTTCCTGCAGCATCAGGTCTTTTTCGAGCAGGCTCTTTTCCGTCGTCTCGTGAAGCAGCGAGACCGCGTCATAGGCCCGCTCCTGATAGCGTGCCACCAGCGCGATGGTGCCTGCGAGCAACAGCCCGAACAGGCCGAGCATCACCGGAATGGCGCGCGAGGAGGGTTGCGAGAAGGCGCTTGTCGGCCTGAACAGGATCGTCCACGGTCGTCCGGCGATGGTGATCTTGCGGGAAGCCAGCAGCCTGTCGCCGAAGGTCGACACCGGCGGCGTTTCCGACTGGAACAAAAGATGGTCGGCATCCACCTTGCCGTCATAGATTTCGATGTTCACCGGCAGCAGCGGCGTCCGGCTGAGCGCGGTTTGGAACAGATCGCGGGCGCGGAAGGCCGCATAAAGAAAGCCTGATGTCGAGGATCTGGACGCATCGATGCCGTCCGGCGCGGTTTCGACGTTGAGCCGCACGAAAACCAGGAAGCCGGTGAAGGTTTGCGCAGCACCTGTCTCCTGGCCTAGCTGCACGCGCCCGGTCGCGTGCTGCTGGTCGTCGGCCATCGCCTTTTCGATCGCCTCGCGCCGCACCGGGTCGGTGAACATGTCGTAGCCGATGCTGGATTGATTGGAAGCGTCGAGCGGCTCGAACAGCATGATGGGCGTACGCCACGGCAATGTCGTATCCGGATAGACGGCATGGCTGGTGCCATAGTCGTGCAGGATGGCACGCTCGACCGCTGCCTCGTCGCCGGCTCTCGCCAGTCTGAGAAAGCCTATGCCGCGCAGGCCGGCGAAATTGTCGTTAATGCCAAGCGCATGGAAGAACGCCTTGAACTCGCCCCGCGAAATGCCGCCATTGCGGGCGTCGAACAGCGCCTGGGTCGATCGCAGCAGCGACAGATGCAGGTCAATGCGGCTATCGATCCGGTTGAGCGCGTCGTCCGCCGTCGCCTCGAACTTGATGCGCGCCGCTTCCTGCGTCGCGAAATAGGCGAATCCCGCCATCGTCAGGCTGATCAGCGCGACGGCGATGAAAGCGACGGTCGGAAAGAACTTCTTCAATTGCTGCTGCGGCCCATGAACGGTTCCTGACCTTTATGGGCAAGTCCCCGCGCCAACACAATGGCGCGGCCAAACCATCATGACGGCTGGCATATCATGTCGCAGATATTTAGCCGGCTATTTAAAGCCTCAGGCTGCGATCTTCAGCGCACCTGGCCCCGGAATGGCACCGGGCGGACACTTCCCCAGGATGATCATGCCGAGCACCTCGTCCTGGGTCACGTCGCTGGTGCGCGCCGTTCCAACGACCTGACCATTCTTCATCACGCAGACGCGGTCGGCAAGCTCGAACACGTCGTGGATGTCGTGGCTGATCAGGAAGATGCCGATGCCGTCGGCCTTGAGCTGCATGACCAGTTCGCCGACCTGCGCCGTTTCCTGCGGCCCCAATGCCGCCGTTGGCTCATCCATGATCAGGATACGGGCGTTGAACAGGATGGCGCGCGCGATCGCCACCGACTGCCGCTGGCCGCCCGAAAGCTTGACCACCGGTTCCTTGAAGCGCTGGAAGCGGGGATTGAGCCTGCCCATCACCTTGCGCGCCTCGGCCTCCATGGCGCCATCGTCGAGCGTGCCCCAGCCGGTCATCAGCTCGCGGCCGAGGAAGAGGTTGGCGGCGGCGTCGACATTGTCGGCGAGCGCCAGCGTCTGGTAGATCGTTTCGATGCCGTATTTCTTGGCATCGCGCGGATTGGAGATCGAGGCCTCCTCGCCATTGACGAATATCTGGCCCGAGTCGCGCTTGTAGGCGCCGGACAGGATCTTGATCAGCGTCGACTTCCCGGCACCGTTGTGGCCGAGCAGCGCCACCACCTCGCCCGGGAAAAGGTCGATCGACGCGTCGTCGACCGCGCGAATACCACCAAAGGCAATCGAGATGTTCCGCATATCGATCAACGGCGTGCCTGTGCGAGCAGTTGTGTCAACCATGATCGCCCTTCCCTAAACGCGCTTGCGGTAGACGGTGTCGAGCCAGACGGCGATCACCAGGACGGCGCCGACGACGACGCTCTGAAGCGGTGAATCGATGCCGAGCAACACCATGCCGGATTGCAATGACTGCATCAGAAGCGCGCCCAGCATGGCGCCGAGCACCGTGCCGGAGCCGCCGGCCAGCGACGTGCCGCCGATGACGGCTGCGGCGATGACCAGCAACTCGTCCAGCGTACCCAGCGCATTGGTCGAGGCATTGAGGCGAGCCGACGCAATCGCCGCGCTGATTGCGGCCAATATGCCCATGATCATGAACACCTTCATGGTCACCCAGCGCGTGTTGATGCCGGCGAGTTCCGCCGCTTCCGGGTTGCCGCCAATGGCAAAGACATAGCGGCCGAAACGGGTGCGCCTGGTGATGAAGGTCATGACGATGCCCACTGCGACCGCAATCAGCACCGGTATGGCGATGCCATGGGCGATGAACAGCCCGCCTTCGGGGACGGTGATGCCGTTCCGCTGCGCGTATTGGCGCACGATGCCGATTGGCCAGGGATAGGAATTGGCGATCCACACGGCGCCGAGGATGGCGGCGCAGGCGACAACACCAAGCAAGCTCTCCGCCCAGACAGGACGCAGCGGAAACTTGAACCGCTTGCGCTGCGACCGGCCGTTGAGCAGCATGAAAGCGACGGCCGCACAGGCGAGAACGCCGACGATCCAGCTTGCGGTTGCCCCGATCGAGCCACGCGGCCCGCCACCCATGAGCTGGAAGGTGGCGTCGAGCGGCGCGACGGTGCGCCCGCTCGTCATCAGCCACGCCATGCCACGCCAGATCAGCAAGCCGCCCAGCGTCACGATGAAGGCCGGAACCTCGAGATAAGCGATGATGAAGCCCTGGAGCGCGCCTATCATGAGGCCGAGCACCACACCGGCAGCCAATGCGATAATCCATATCCAGGGATTTCCCACCTGGAGCCCCATGACGCGGATCAGGAATTCGGCCTGCGCCACGCCCATCACCATGCCGATCACGCCTTCGACGGAGCCCACCGAAAGATCGATGTTGCGCATCACGATGACCAGCACCATGCCGGTCGCCATGATCGCCACCGAGGAGGTCTGCACCGACAGGTTCCAGAGATTGCGCGGCGTGAGGAAAAGCCCACCCGACAGGATGTGAATTCCAACCCAGATGACCAGCAGAGCGCCGACCATGCCGAGCATGCGTATATCGAGCTCGGTTGCCTTGAGGAACCGTCCGATGGCGCTGAGCTCGGATTCGCGCGCCCGGTCTTCGGCCGTGTGGGCGACCGGTGGGTTGGATGCCGTGTCGGTCATGATGTCCTCCGACCGGGTTGCCGTCTGGCGCGGATGCCGGAACAGAATGCTATTTGCTTTCCACGGTCATTTGAAGCGGAAAGCCTCTCGAAAAACGCCGCGGCCTGACAGCCGCGGCGTTCGTTTCCTTGCGAAATGATCCAGATCAGTTGCAGGCCGCAACGCTGCCCGCGGCGACACCCGCGCAGACTTCGTCCTTCTTGATCCAGCCGGCGTCGATGACGACGTTGAGATTGTCCTTGGTGATGGCAATCGGCGTCAGGAACAGCGACTTGACGGCATTGCCGCCCGGCGTGGTGAAGTCCTTGACGCCCGCAATGTCGGTCATCTGCTTGCCATCGGCAAGCTGCGAGGCGATCTCGGCGGCGTTCTTGCCGAGCTCTCGCGCGTCCTTCCACACCGATACGGTCTGTGTGCCGAGCGCAATGCGGTTCAGCGCTGCATGGTCGCCGTCCTGGCCGGACACCGGGACGGATCCGGCCAAGCCTTGCGCCGTCAGCGCCGCGACGACGCCACCGGCGGTGCCGTCATTGGCGGCAACCACCGCATCGACCTTGTTGTCGTTGGCGGTCAGGAACTGTTCCATGTTCTTCTGGGCGTTGGCGGGAAGCCAGCCGTCGGTATACGCCTCGCCGACATTCTTGATCTTGCCGCTGTCGATGGCATCCTTGAGCACTTCCATGGAGCCGGCGAACAGGAAATCGGCATTCGGATCGGCGCCCGAGCCCTTGATGAAGACGTAGTTGCCTTCCGGCGCGACCTTGAACACTTCGCGGGCCTGCATGCGGCCGACTTCCTGGTTGTCGAAGGTCAGATAGAACACGTCCTTGTTCTCGATCAACCGGTCATAGCCGACGACCGGAATGCCTTCGTCCAGCGCCTTTTGCACCGCCGGCCCGATGGCCGACGCATCTTGCGCAAGGATGATGAGCGCGTTGGCGCCCTGCGAGATCAGGCTCTCGACATCGGTCAGCTGCTTGCCGGGATTGGACTGCGCATCGGCGGAAATATACTTGTCGCCGGCGGCCTCGATCGCTGTCTTCATGGCGGCTTCGTCGGTCTTCCAGCGCTCTTCCTGGAAGTTCGACCACGAAACGCCAATGACCTTGTCCTTCGCCTGTGCGACCGACGCGAGCGTCAGCGACATGGCGACCCCCGCCAGGATGGCGGCTGCGAATCTCTTCATGATAGTCCTCCCTGCGCCGCGATACGGCGCTACCAAACTGGCCCGAAGGCCGGCACAAAGGCTCTATTTTTTCGAGCCTCGAAAAAATACTGGTCCAACGCCGAAGCGCTGTCAACATCAATTCTGATGGATTTTGATGTCCCTGCCGACTTTTTTCGAGCCCCGGAATAAACAATGACAGGGCCTTCTGCTTCTGCCAGTATTTGTCGGACGCTACCGACGGCTTCCGGTTCATGAGCGGCCGCGGCAAGAGGGAGGAAGCAAAGGATGTCGGTTGGAATCCGTCATGACGATTTGCGTCGGCGCAACCGGGCGATGGTGATTTCGGCCGTACGCCGGGCAGGCCAGCCGTCGCGAACCGAGATCGCCGCGACCACCGGCCTCAGCCATTCGACCATATCGGCGATCTCTTCCGACCTCATCCAGGAAGGCATCCTGACCGAGAGCAAAGCGAGCGAGACCGTTTCGCTGAAACGCGGCCGGCCGCAGGTCGGCCTTAGCCTCAATCCGGAAGCGGCAGCGGTGTTGGCCGTCGTGTTGTCGCTGAATTTCCTTTCGGTCGCCGTCATCGATTATGCCGGACAAGTGGTCGCCGAGGAACAGCGCCGGCTGGACACGCTGACCATGTCGCGCGACGAGCTGATCGACGAATGTGTCGCCATCGTCCGGCGCCGGCTCGAAGATCCCGATCTCGATGTCCAAAGCGTCGCCCGCATCGCGCTGGCGATCCAGGGCATCACCGATTCCCATGCGCGCGCCATGTTGTGGTCGCCGATCACGCCGCAGACGAACATTGCCTTCGCCGACATTCTGGAACGTGAGTTCGGCATCCCGGCCATCATGGAGAACGACTGCAACATGATGGCCGTGGCGCTGCGCTGGCGCGACCCGGATCGCTACCGCGACGATTTCATCGCCATCCTGCTCTCCCACGGCATCGGCATGGGGCTGGTGCTGAAGGGCGAACTGTTCACCGGCACCCATTCCTCAGGCGGCGAATTCGGCCACATGATCCACCGGCCGGGCGGCGCGCTTTGCCGCTGCGGGCGGCGCGGCTGCGTCGAGGCCTATGCCGGCAACTACGCCATCTGGCGCAATGCAAGGCAGTTGAGCGAGAACGCCGAGCCGGTCGCCGATGTCAGCGACGCCGAGATGCGGGCACTGGCGGCCCGGGCGCGCCAGACGGACGGACCGGAGCGCGAAGCCTACCGCAAGGCCGGCGAAGCGCTCGGCTTCGGGCTCGGCAGCCTGTTCGCGTTGATCGATCCGGCGCCGGTCGCCATGGTCGGCGCCAGCGCTGCCGCTTTCGACCTGATCGAGCCGGCCCTGCGCGAGGCCATCGCTCAGACCGCCGGCGGTCAGCATTCGGGTTCGATTTCCTTCGACACCGAGCCGAACGAGCTGCCGCTGATCCGCGAAGGCTGCGCCATGCGAGCGCTGAGCTTCGTCGACCAGGAGATTTTCGCGCCGGGCGCGCAAGGGAAGTCCGGCACGGCCAGGAAGCACGTGGCCTGAACGGAAGAACGCAGCTTGAATTTAGGCAGTCTGTTCAGTCTTCCCTGATCGCATAGCCCGCGCCGCGGATGGTGCGGATGACATCGGGCATGCGACCATTGTTGACCGCCTTGCGCAGCCGGCCGACATGGACGTCCACCGTGCGCTCGTCGATGTAGATCGTCTCGCCCCAGACATTGTCGAGCAACTGGCTGCGCGAGAACACCCGACCCGGGTGCCGCATCATGAATTCGAGCAGCCGGAATTCGGTCGGCCCGAGCCGGATCTCGCTCTTCTTGCGATAGACCCTGTGCGATTCGCGATCGAGCATGATGTCACCGACCTTCAGCACGCTGGACAGCACTTCGGGCTTGGCGCGGCGCAGCAGCGCCTTGACCCTGGCCATGAATTCCGGTGTCGAGAACGGCTTGACCAGATAGTCGTCGGCCCCGGTCGAGAGGCCGCGCACCCGGTCGCTTTCCTCGCCGCGCGCGGTCAGCATGATGATCGGCAGCCGCTCGGTTTCGGGACGCACCCGAAGGCGACGGCAAAGCTCGATGCCCGAAACCGCCGGCACCATCCAGTCGAGCACCAGAAGATCGGGCACGTTTTCCTGAAGCCGGATTTCGGCCTCGTCGCCGCGCGTCACCACCTCGACCTGATAGCCTTCGGATTCCAGATTGTAGCGAAGGAGGACGCCCAGCGGCTCTTCGTCCTCCACCACCATGATGCGCGGCGCGATCATCGGCCGGTTACCCCTGTCATGTCGCCGACGCCGACATCGTCGTTTCGTCGAGCTTCGGTCGATCCGCCGGCAATTGCTGCCCGGTCACGACATAGTAGGCGTTTTCGGCGATGTTGGTGACATGATCGCCGATACGCTCGAGATTCTTGGCGCAGAACAGAAGATGCGTGCAGGCGGTGATGTTGCGCGGGTCCTCCATCATGTAGGTCAGGAGTTCGCGAAAAACCGCCGTGTATTTCACGTCGATCTTCTCGTCGGCGGCGCGCAGCTCTTTCAACGCGCCGGCGTTGCGCGACACATAGTGCTCGACCACGCCGCGGAGCTGCTCGAGAACGAGATCCGCCATCGCGTCGATACCGTGCGAGAGATTACGCGGCGTGGCGCTCTGACCGACGGCGTTGACCCGCTTGGCTATGTTCTTGGCCAGGTCGCCGATGCGCTCGAGATCGCCGGCCATCCGGATTGCGCCAACCACGGCGCGCAGATCTTGCGCCATCGGCTGCCGCTTGGCGATCAGCGTGATCGCGCTGTCGTCGAGTTCACGCTGCCGCGCATCCATGATGGCGTCATCCGAGACGACGCGCTGCGCCATCGCATTGTCTGACGCGAGCAACGCGCGGATCGACGCTGCGACCATCGCGGCGGCGAGCTCGTCCATGTCGCGGATCAGCCTGTCGATGTGCTCCAATTCCTCGTCGAAAGATGCGACGGTATGTTCACCCATGATACTGTCCTCGTGCTCGAAATTCGCCGGACCGCTTAGCCGAACCGGCCGGTGATGTAGTCTTGGGTGCGCTTGTCGTCGGGGTTGGTGAACATCTTATCGGTCGCGCCCTCCTCGACCAGATAGCCGAGATGGAACATCGCCGTGCGCTGCGACACGCGCGCTGCCTGCTGCATCGAATGGGTGACGATGACGATCGTGTAGTTCTGGCGCAGTTCGTCAATCAGTTCCTCGACACGGGCGGTGGCGATCGGATCGAGCGCAGAACACGGCTCGTCCATCAGGATCACTTCCGGTGACACAGCGATGGCGCGCGCAATGCACAGACGCTGCTGTTGGCCACCGGAAAGGCCAGTGCCCGACTCGAGCAGGCGATCCTTGACCTCGTTGAACAGGCCGGCCTTCTTCAGGCTCGATTCGACGATGCCGTCCAACTCCGCCTTGCTCCTGGCCAGACCGTGAATGCGCGGACCGTAGGCGACGTTTTCGTAGATCGACTTCGGAAACGGGTTCGGCTTCTGGAACACCATGCCGACGCGAGCTCGCAGCTCGACGACATCGATTTTCGGGTCGTAGACATCCTCGTTGTCGAGCGTGATCTTGCCGCTTACCCGCGCGATGTCGATCGTGTCGTTCATTCGATTCAAGCAACGCAGAAAGGTCGACTTGCCGCAGCCCGATGGGCCGATCAACGCCGTCACCTGGTTCTCGCGGACATCGAGATCCACGTCGAACAGAGCTCGCTTCTCGCCGTAATGAACGGAGACCTTTTCGCCCTTCATCTTGATCGAAGGCTCGTTGGTTCCGCTACTCAGTTTCTGCTCGACGCTGGCTTCCGTCATGATGTTCATATCCTCTACTCCTTACCAGCGCCGCTCGAAGCGCCTGCGCAGTATCACCGCGATGGCATTCATGATGACCAAAAACACCAGCAAAATCAAAATCGCCGCCGAAGTCTTCTGCTGGAACCCCGCTTCAGGAAAATCGGCCCACATGAATATCTGCACCGGCAGGATCGTCGCGGGATCGGTGAAGCCACCGGGAATGTCGACGATGAAGGCGACCATGCCGATCATCAGCAACGGCGCGGTTTCGCCCAGCGCATGCGCCATTCCGAGGATGGTGCCGGTCATGATACCCGGCATCGCCAGCGGCAGGACGTGATGGAATACGGTCTGGACCTTGGACGCTCCGATGCCAAGCGCCGCCTCGCGGATCGACGGTGGCACGGCGCGCAGCGAAGCGCGTGAGGCGATAATGATGATCGGCAGGGTCATCAGCGCCAGCACCATGCCGCCGACCACCGGGGCCGAGCGCGGCAGGCCGAAGAAATTCAGGAATACGGCAAGTCCAAGCAGGCCGAAGACGATCGAAGGCACCGCCGCCAGATTGTTGATATTCACTTCGATGATCGTCGTCAGCCGGTTCTTGGGCGCAAATTCCTCAAGATAGATCGCCGCCGAAACGCCGATCGGGAAGGCGATGGCGAGCGTTACGATCATGGTCAGGAACGATCCGACGACCGCGCCCCAGATACCAGCCAGTTCCGGCTCGCGGCTTGCGCCGGTGAAGAAGAAGATCGAGTTGAACCGGCTTTCGATCAGGCCGGCGCTCTTCAGCGTATCGAGCCAGACGATCACCTTGTCCGAAATCTTTCGCGATGCTTCCGGCGTGTCGATGACCCGCAGGAATGCCTGGCCGCTCGCGGCTGGCGCCGTGCTGTCCAGCGCCTCGATCACCGTGCCCTTTGCGACCGCCGTTCCGTTGGCCCCAGGCGACAGCGCGGTCAGCTTGACCGTGCCGCCATTGAACGCGACCAGCAGCGACGACGCGCCGCTCGTCAGCGTGAGCATGCCGTTTTCGCCCTCGGTCGCACCATGGCCACGCGCCAACGCCAGCATGGCATCGTCGCCGAAGGTCAGATCGATGTCGCCGCTGCTTTGCGAAGGCGTGACGCTTGTCGAAATCGCCTCGTCCGAACCGACGTCGGCAAGCAAACCCTTGAGATAAAGGTCGGCAAAATCGTCAAGTGGAACCGCGTAGTCCACAGTTCCTCCGAGCATCCCCGGATCAGCAGCGATATCTTTGCGCAGGAACACGCCTGTGCCCGTGGAAATCAGTCCGCGCAGCAGGCGCTTGTCCTGACGGCTCGTCACATCCGGAAATTTTGCCGTAAGCGCTTCCTGGGCGATGGCGTCGTAGTTGACGGCGTCGAGTTTCGCCGCGTCTACCTTGGCCGCCGAAAGATCGATCGGCAGCGTCAGATAGTTCTGCCGCAGCGCCGGGATCGCCTGCGTGACGATCGTCGACAAGAGCAGCACAAGGAACAAGCCGGCCAACGCGACGGCTGCGGCGCCAAGCCATTTGAACCACGTTTCCGCGCGGTAACGGCCCTTCAGCCGTGCCTTCGCGGCATCGTCGGTATGAATGCTGACCGGCCGTCTGCCGGCGCCGAATGACGCGATCGCATCAGTCATATTGCTCTCGGTATTTCTGGACGACGCGCAAAGCGACGATGTTGAGGGTAAGCGTGATGCAGAACAACACCAGGCCGAGCGCGAAGGCTGCAAGCGTCTTGGCGCTGTCGAATTCCTGATCGCCCACAAGCAGCGTCACGATCTGCACCGTCACTGTTGTGACCGCTTCGAGCGGGTTGGCCGTGAGATTTGCCGCCAGCCCTGCGGCCATGACCACGATCATTGTTTCACCGATTGCGCGGCTGACTGCGAGCAGCATCGCCGAAACGATGCCCGGAAGGGCCGCGGGAAGGATCACCTTGCGGATGGTTTCAGACTTGGTCGCGCCGAGGCCGGCAGAACCGTCTCTCAGGGATTGCGGAACGGCGTTGATCACATCATCGGAAAGCGAGGAAACGAAGGGAATGATCATGATACCCATGACCACGCCTGCGGCGAGCGCGGATTCGGACGCAACGTTGAGGCCCAGGCTTTCGCCCATACTGCGGAAGTAGGGCGCAACCGTCAGCGCAGCGAAGAAACCGTAGACGACGGTCGGAATGCCAGCAAGGATTTCCAATACCGGCTTTGCGACCGCGCGGACGCTTTTGGAGGCGTAATCCGAAAGGTAGATCGCAGCCATCAGCCCGATAGGCGCAGCTACCAGCATGGCAATGAAGGTGATGAGCAACGTGCCGGCAAAGAGCGGCACCATGCCAAAAATGTCCTGGTTGACCGCCCCGGCTTCCGCTCCGGCGCCGGTGAAGGCGCTCTGCGGCGACCAATGCGTGCCGAACAGGAACTTATAGAGCGGCACCTGCTGGAAGAACCGCAAGGATTCGAATATGAGCGACAAAACGATGCCGATCGTCGTCAGGATCGCGACCGCCGAACAGGTGATCAAGAATGCGCGAAGAACGCGCTCGACAACGTGGCGCGCCCGATAGGCCTGTGCGATGCGCGAATAGGCCCAGTAAAATCCGGACGCGGAAAGTAGGAGCGCGACGGCCCAGATGATCCAGGCGCTGGTCGTATGGATCGATTTGTAGACGGCCGCGGCTGCCTCTTTCGTGGGATCGGCGAAGCCGACAAGCCCGCCAAATGCCATCGCACGAGCGTCGCGGATGAAAGCTTCGACCTGCGGAACGCCCATTCCCGACAGCTCGGCGGAGAAGCGGTCGGCGATGATCGACGATTCAATTCCCGGCGTAACCATCGACCACAACACGATCGCAAGCAGCGCGGGACCGGCAGCAAAAAGCGCCAGAAACATGCCATGTTGGCCAGGCAGCGAATGCAACCGCGCGACGTCGCCATTGACACTGGCGATGGCGCGTGTCCGACCTATCCAATAGGCCGCAGCAGCCAGAACTAAGAGAAGAACAACGAGATAACCGACCATGATTCAGGACGTCCCCTCGACCGCCGGCCATTCACCGGCTCAAAGCACGGGACGTTGGTCCCGCGCTTTGTGCTTTAGAGCATGAGGGTCAGAGCGGATATTTGCCCGGACCCCGAAAAAATCAGGAGCCCATGCCCTTCAGGGCCTTGGCGTTTTCGGCCCACGTGGCGCGCTCGGCGTCCGGCAGCGGGATCAGGCCCTTGTCGGCCAGATAACCCTCAGGACCCCATGCACCCTCCGAGGTATACTCGGCGATGAACTCTTGCATGCCGGGGATAACGCCGACATGCTCTTTCTTGGCATAGATGTAGAGCGAGCGGGAAACGCCGTACTTGCCGGATGCGATGTTCTCGAAGGTCGGCTCGACGCCGTCGACCTTGTGGCCCTGCAGCTTGTCGGCATTCTGGTCAAGGAACGAGAAACCAAAGATGCCGAAGGCATTGGGGTTGGCTTCCAACTTCTGGACAATCAGATTGTCGTTTTCGCCGGCCTCGACAAAAGCGCCGTCTTCGCGGATTTCGCCGCAGCCCTTTTCATTAGCCGCCTTCACCTCTTCCTGGCAGGCCGCATCCATGACGAGTTCAACGAACGCGTCGCGCGTGCCAGACGTGGGCGGCGGGCCAAGCACTTCGATCTTTGTCGCGGGAAGCAACGCATCGACATCCGACCAGTTCTTGTAGGGGTTGGCGACGACCTTTCCGTCAACTGCGACATTCTTGGCGAGCGCCTTGAAAACCTGTTCCTTGGTCAGATCGACGACAGTCCCTGCCTTCGAGTTGGCGAGCACGATGCCGTCGAAGCCGACCTTGATCTCGACCGGCGTCACGCCGTTTGCCTTGCAGGTTTTAAGCTCGCTGTCCTTGATGGCGCGCGAGGCATTGGTGAAGTCGGCGGTATTTTCGCCGACGCCCTGGCAAAACAGCTTCATGCCGCCGCCGGTGCCGGTCGATTCGACGACCGGGGTCTTGATCTGTCCGCTCTGGCCGAGCTTTTCGGCGACAGCCGTCGTGAATGGGAACACTGTGGACGAACCGACGATTTGAATCTGGTCGCGCGCGGCGGCATAACCAGCCGACGTGGCGAGCGCAAGCGCCGCGGCCGACGCCGTAAGGAGAAATTTCTTCATGTGGCCTGCTCCTGTTCGGAATATGGTCTCTCGGCGCCATTCCTTCGGCGCCCGCTGAGGCCAATAGCCCCCGATTACAACAGTCGCATGACAGTTTGATGTCAGCCCGGTAACGCCGCACAGCCATGTCGAAAGGGAAGCGCCGCGGGTCTCGCCGGCACAGCCGTGGTTTGCCGCTGGAATCAGCAGCTTGCACGGTTTCCAGCCGGCATTTCCTCGGACAGGCGGTGCAAATTTGCGTCGAAAAAGAAAATCCGGGCGGGAGCGCGTTGCATGCGGCCAAAGGAGGTCATGGCCGCGCCATCGCCGAAACAGGTCCGTTGGGGTAAATCTGACCCTGTTTCTTGCCGGCGGTCGCTGCTCCCGCCCGTAACTGGAGGAGCGGAACTCGAATGTGCTTATTGTCCCAACCTGGCGCACGCTTTGGTATGGTGCGATCGCACCATAGTCTCGTCCGCAACGCGTCGCCGAATCTCAAGTGAACTTCTGCAGCCTGACGCGGATGCCTACCCCGCGTTGCGCTGGATTTCGCCGTCCGCGCCGAGCCAGCGCTCGACCTTTTCGAGCAAGGCCCTGGGGCTGATGGGCTTGGGCAGGTAATCGTCCATGCCCGCCTCCAGGCACCGTTCGCGATCACTCTTCAGCGCGTGCGCGGTGACGCCGACGATCGGGACATGCGTGCCGGTCTCTTCTTCCCGCCGCCGAATAGCGGCGGTCGCGTCGTGGCCGTTCATCTCAGGCATCGAAACATCCATCAGGATCATGCGCGGATTGAGCCTGCCGAAGGCATCGAGCGCCTTGCGGCCATTGCCGACGATCTCGAAGCCGTAGCCGGTTTCGCC
This sequence comes from Mesorhizobium mediterraneum, assembly GCF_002284565.1. Classification (GTDB taxonomy): domain Bacteria; phylum Pseudomonadota; class Alphaproteobacteria; order Rhizobiales; family Rhizobiaceae; genus Mesorhizobium; species Mesorhizobium mediterraneum. The sequence goes on from NZ_NPKI01000032.1 coordinate 94,872, forward strand.
GAGAATCTGAGTGAAAACCATTTGGTTCACCTCGTTGTCCTCGGCAACGAGGACATCCAGCCGATGCCCGGTGGCCTGCCGGCGTGCTGGTGCGGGGACGAACCGGTGGCGGCTGCAGCAGCGCCCGCCCGGACGCGGCTCCGTATACGGGCAGCGGCGGTTGCACCGGCGATGACTGCGCCATGTCGTTCTCGGAACCGCCGGCCGGCGGCTCGTCGGTGGAATGTGTCCCACAAGCATTAACGTTCCGCTAACCTTAACAGATCGTGACCAGTGCGGCGGATTTGGAATTCGCTCGTTGCCGCTAGAACCGAAGCCGCGTTACAATCCCGTAAGGGTGTTGTCGATGTTGGGACGGATTCTGCCTTTTTTGCTATGCCCGATGCTGCTGTTCGGGAGCGGCTGCTCGCGCAGTTATGACGGCACCGTCGTCATTCCAAGGCCGCTCGATGTCCGGCGGTTCTGGGACAGGCCGCCGCAGCAGGCTCAAGCCGAACAGCCCCAGTTGCAGACCGATGTGTTTCCTGTGGCGCCCGAAACGCCGAAAAAAGCCGAGGTCCGCAGAACCAACACCCCCGTGGCGCCGAGAAGGCAAATCACCAGGATTTCCAAAGATCCGCCGACGCCGTCATCCGAGCCGGCAAAACCGCTCACTTGCAGGAATATCAGCCAACCCGGAAAACGGGTCCGCATGGTCTGCGAATAGCCGACCGGCATTCAAACGGTGATCTAAATTAAGCTCCACGGGGTCAGTTTTCGGGGAAGAAAGCCGGCCCGACCACCCTTACCGGCCGCGTTTCGGTTAATTTTTCGATCGACTGATGCTGAGCGGCGCCCTTGGCTTCGGCATTGGGAGCCCCGAGATCCGGAGCTTTGGCATCGGGTCCGAGAATTTCTGCAACGGCGCCAAGATCCGGCTTTGTCGTCGGCAATGGAATGATGGCGTTGGCCATGTTGGCGGGCGTTACCGTCCGCGCCCTGAGTTCGGCGACCCGCCGAGAATAACGCTTGACGCTACACGCCTTGAAATTCGCGTCGTCGCGGTACCTGAAAGCGGTCGCAAGCTCTGTGTAGAGTTTTCGCGTCTCGAGAGCGACCATCGCTTCGGTCTCGAGGCTGGCATCCTCCAGCGTATAGAGGTCGACACCTGGATCGTCGCAAATGTAGCGGCACTGATCGACGGTCTCCTTCAGATCGTCTCTTTTGGCGAACTGCGATTTTGGCGCGGGGAAGAAATATCCGTCCGACAGGCGCACGCAAAACAGCATCGGGCTGCCAGCATATTTCAGGCCAGCGGTCTGGGTTTTGGCTGCCGAACGCTGGTCCTGCTGCTGCTCTTTCTGCCGATTCTGTTGCTTGGCGGTGGGCGCGCAGCCCAGGGCGGCGAACCTGGCCCGCAGGCCGGCTGTATTCCTGCGCGCATTCGATGCGGCCGCGATCTGGCGTTGCACCTCTGCCTTGCTCCTGACGAGATCGGCACAAGGGTTGAAGAAGAACCCGACCAGCGAACTTTTGGCCGAACATTGGCGCTGTTTCTCCAACCGTTGGATCGCAACAAGCTGCCGGCGAAACTGCGCAAGCTGCGGGCTCGACCCGCCGCCGCGTTCGGCCGAACGCATTTGGCTTTTGATCGCGCTGCAACTATCCGCGTATGAAGAGGAAGTGCCGAGCATAAATGCCGTCACCAATACCGGCAAAAGAAACATGTCAGACCAGAAGCGTGTCATTGGAGCGACCATTGCCATTGTTTCTGCCGATAACCTGGAACCGCATTCTTTGTTGATGGTGAATAAGGGTTCTCTAAATGAGCACCACCTAATTCCAGCGAAATTGCAGTTTCAAGAGACCTTAATACTAGTGTATTACATGTATTCGCGTAAATTCAATATTGCACTTTTGTTTCAAGATTGAGACGAAACCAAAAACAACGCCGGCTACCCGCGCCACTGCCGAAAATTTGACCAGACTGGCAGGTTTCGGACTCCTCGATCGACCGGTGAATTTCCGATCAATCCGGCGTTACCGGCAGTTTCGCACTGAAACCTTTGTCCTGTCTTCGGCGTTAAATGGCCATTGCAGCGCCGCGCGTCCCTTTGGATGCACAAAGGACGCTGATTTGGCGCATGTCGTTTCCGGTCTTGGGACCATGCGCTGGACGGTCAAAGGAGACGTACATGTCGATTCACTTCACTGTCTCGGGCCTGACCAGAAATCTGTTTCATTCGCTTGGACTGGATCATGAGCGCGCGCCGAGACCTCTCAGTCCTGAGCAAAGTCTTTTGCTGGAATGCTATCTGTCCGGCCAGATTCCGGAATCGGCCTGGAGCGACTACGTCTTCGAAACGCCGGAATTGGCGCGCCATGTCAATGCGAGGCGTGGGCAGCACTAGAGCATGTCGCCCAAAAGTGCGCAGCGGTTTTGGGATAACGACATGCATAAAAACAAAGGCTTAAAGCGTGGCGATTGAATCCGTTTCAACGCGACGCGCTTTGACATCTCGTACCGGAATTCGGCCCGATCGCTTTGGGATGGCGCCACCGGTTACGCGTGGCTGAATGCGCCCGCCCGGCCCTTTGCCTTGGGGTGACGCCCGATTACTGTTTGGGCGAGCTGAATTGCAGGGTGAAGACGTTGCCTGCAATCCCTTGGGCGAGCGCCGGCGAAAAACTCAGCGGCAAGCAGTCTTCCACGGCGGCGATCGCGGCATCGACAAAGGATTGCCGTGCCTTCGCGTCGCCGGTCACGTTGATGGCAGCCGGCCTGGGCGGGCCGATCAGCGTGCCATTGCGCTTGAAGCTGAAGCTCAACGTGACGGTTGAATTCCCGGCATCTGCCGGCGGGGTCCAGCACGCCTGGATCGCAGCCCCGACATCGTCCATGGTGTTGAGCGATGCGGCATTCGATTGACAGGTGGCGCCTGCCAATATCGCGCCCGCAATCACGCAAAGCCCTGCAGCGCGTTTCATTGCAAGTCCTCGTCCTTCCGCCTTGCCCGCACAGCGATATGGTACGGACAATGGCGACGATGACAATATGTTTTGCAAGGGCTTGATGCCCGGCAATCGCGAAGTCAGGCCGCAGTTTCCCCGGCGAAATGGCCCTTGAGAGCAAAAAGGCCGGCACATGGCCGACCTTTCCTTTTCACCTCGCCCGCGCCAGTACATCCGTGGTCACGAATTGGGGGTGAATTGCCGATCAGTAGATAGGGCTTTGGTTAACAAATCCTTAGCTGGCGGGGCTGCTCACCGACGTGTCCTGGCCAACCTTGATCGGCGTTCTCGTGATGAATGCGGAAAGTCGTTTTTAAAACCAGCACAGACTATTAATCGTTGTGCACCAACATGTTGGCGCGTGAGACATATCGAAGTAACTATCGTATTCTGGAAGTCGATTTATGGCCGTGCTTGGCGCCCTCCCTCCCGACGTTCTCTGTCGACCAATTCGCGAAGCTGATTGGGAAGGGGTGGTCGACTGCCTGTGCCGGGGCTTTCCGAAGCGTGACCGGAATTACTGGATACAGGCGCTGACCCGTTTGTCGCAGCGGCCTGCCGTCGCCGAGTTCCCACAATACGGCTTGGCTTTGGAGAAGGCTGGTCGGATCGTTGGCGTTGTGCTGACCCTATATACCCGTTATCGCGGGCAGGAAGGGGACGAAGTCCGCTGCAACCTTTCAAGCTGGTCCGTCGACGCGGAATCCCGTCCCTATGGCGCCAAATTGGTTACGACGATTCTCAAGCAAAGGGACGTGACGTACACGAATATTTCGCCGGCGCCCGCGACATTAAAGGCTAACTGGGCGCTCGGCTTTCGCCCCTTTTCCACCGGACAATTCGCCTTCTTGCCGGCTTTGAATTCAGTGCCGCAGTCATATCGCGTGCTCGAGGCTCGTCCCGATCTTGCGGAAATGGCGATGCTGCCCGACAGTGAGAGATACATACTCTCGGAACACTCCGCGCTGGGCTGCATGTCATTGATTTGCATTTGCGACGGCGTGGCGTTTCCTTTCGTATTGATGCCGCGCCGAATATTGCGCGGTCTTGTCCCGTGCTATCAGGTCATCTATTGCCGCTCCCTCGCGGATTTGAGCCGGTGCGCCGGCGCTGTGGGGCGCTTTCTCTTGCGAAGCGGCATCCTGCTTTGCGTCGTCGACGCCAAGGAGCCGATTGCAGGTCTGCACGGGCGGTACCGCCACAACAGGGGGCTGAAATATTTCAAGGGCCCCAAACCACCCTCGCTTGGAGATCTGACGTTCACCGAGCTTGTGATATTCGGTCCCTGAACGACAAGCGCAACAACCTGTTGGGCTCTGGCGATGCCGAAAGTGAACCCCCGCCTTGGGCGAGGGTTCCATTTTTGAAGCTACGATCTGCTACTGAACAGGGGCGGTCTGAGCTGGCGGGGTTGCGGGTGCCGGCGTCATCGTGTCGGCTGGAGGTGGCGGCAATTGGCCAGCGGTCGTCGCCTGCGTTCCTCCTGATTGAGTTTGGTCACACGCCGCCAGGGCAGCAAGCGCCAAACCGAACGCGGCGAATAAAGGTAGTTTGCGGGTCATGTACAGTCCCTTCCATGGACGCCACCCGCGCGGCCCCATCATCGGGACCCATGCCCCCAGGTCAACCGTCGCTTCTTCGTCGACGCTTCAAACATTCTTACGTCCAGTAAAAGGCAGGGCTTTCGACCTCTGTTTTAGGTCGGCTTAGGAAGCAACCGTTAGAGCGAAAGCCTCACGCCTCGGCCTGTGACTTCACATAGGCGATATAGCCGCGCACGTCGCTGGCCGGCTCCGCGTAGGCCTTGCCGAGCTTCTTCTCGATCGCCGCCATATATTCCTTTGCCCATTGGGGCAGCGCGTAGTCGATGACGGCGAGGAATTCGAGCGTCGCCGCTAGACGGATGTCGGCGATCGATGGGTTCTTGCCGCCGATGAACGGCTTGCCGTTCCTGAAGAAGGAGTGAAAGACCTCCAGCGGCTCGGCAATTGCGGCCGCCGCGGCCTTCTGGGCCTCCGATTTCCTGTCGGGGTGGGCGTCGCTGTGGCCGACCTCGCCGGCATATTGCGGGAAGTTCAGCGCAGGATAGGTGGCGCGCGCCACATAGGGGTAGAGCGTGCCGATCAGGTAGAACATAGCGCTGTCGATCATCGCCCGCTTGGCCGGCGCTTTCGGATATAATTTCTCCAGCCCATGCTTGTTGGCGAGATACTGCATGATGGCGCAGCTTTCCCATAAGACGCCTCTCGGCAAGCCCTTGTCCTCGATCATCGGCGTCAGATGGGCTGGGTTTCGCGCCATGTATTCAGGCGAGCGCGTGTGGCCCCATACGTCGGTCTCGGAATGATCTAGCCCCGCCGCCCGTGCAAACACCCGAACGCTCATGTTATTGACGCTCGGCTTCAGCATGCTGAGCGTCAGTCCGGGCCTCTTCGCTGATTTCGCTACGGCCTTCCGCGCGGACTTCGCCGACGCCTTGGCTGCAGGTTTTGCGACGGCTTTCGTTGCCGACTTGGCGGAAGCTTTCGACGCCTTGGCTGCAGGCTTTGTCGCGGCCTTGGCAGCTGGTTTCGTAGCGGCCTTGGCGGCCGGCTTCTTCGCACTCTTGGTTGTCGTCTTTGCCATTATGGTCCTCCCTCGCGGTTGCTGTCGTCAGTATGGATTTTTCGGTGTCCGGTCGTCCGACAAAGTCGCACGGGAGCGCTCGATAAGCGCCTGGATCGCGTCGGCGAGATGCACTTCGGCTATTGCATAGTCGCCGCGCGCGACGCGGATCTTGTGCGCCTGCATCAGAACGTCGGCGTGGGTGAAGCCCGCCGGCGGCTCGAAACGGTAGGAGGCGAGCTCGATCAGCAGGCCGAGCGGATCCTCGAAATAGATCGAATCCATAAAACCGCGATCCTTGACGCCGCTATGCTTGATGGCGCGCTCGTCGAGCCGGGCGACCGCCTGCAGAAAGGTGACGCGCGACACCGCAAACGCGATGTGATGGACGCAGCCCGGATCGGTCGGCGTGCGCCGTTTCTCCGGCGTGCGGCTCTCGTCGGTGAAGATGGTGATCAGCCGGCCATCGCCCGGATCGAAATAGAGGTGGCTTTCGCTGGCCTTGTCGAGGTTGGGCTGCTCGAAGATGAAAGGCATGCCAAGCACGCCTTCCCAGAAATCGATGGAGGTCTGACGCCCGGCGCCGACCAGCGTGATGTGATGGACGCCCTGGGATTGCAGTTTTTGCATTGGCCCTCTCCCTAGATCTTCTCGTTCCCGACGAGCGTCGATCTATTCGCCGCGCGACAGATTCGTCCCGGCGGCGTTCTGCGCACCGTCCTGGACCCTTGGCCCTTCGGTTACATGAAGCGATGCTAATTCAATTGAGGGCGCCGCACCAGAAGCGACGACTCCGGCTTTGACCGACGGCGATATCCGTGTACGCAAATTTGAAATCCTTGGTACGCCCAAGGGGCGTGGCAGTAAACCGCAAAATCAGTGGCTTAGCTCGTCCAACCCTCTTAACCCCCCTCGTTGAAACGATTAGCGATTTTGGCGCGTTGTCCAACCTGCCTGTCGGCGGAACGACTGGCCTTTGCCATCAGTCAACAGCCGCCATCGATATCGCGGCAGCGTGGTACCGAGCGAACGCGGCCACCTGCGAACATCCGGTCATTCCTGCGCTTCGGTCCCGATTTGGCCTGACGCCGCTGCAGGCCATCGCCGTGCTGCGCGAGGCCGCGCGGGCATGAGCATCGACGTCATGACTAAGGTCATTCAGCGCGCGCCGGTGGCCGGCAGCAAGCTCACGTGCATGTTGGTCATGGCCAATTGGTGCAACGACGATGGCGATAGCCTCTATCCTTCAATTGCACTGCTCGCCGAGGCCATGCGCGTCAGCAGATCTCAAGCAAAACGCGTCCTCCGCTCGCTCATGCCATCAGGAGATGACGCGGCCGGCGATTGGTGGTTTCGGGTCGTTGGAAACGACAAGGGTGGCGCTCCTGGCATGACCAGGCGCTACGAAATGAACGTCGCTCGGCTGGACACATTTCCGAAGTTGCCGGAGTTCGAAAAGGCCGATGAGCGGCGTCAGAAAAAGGGCGAGACGGGGCGCACCCATGCACCCCGTACCACCCAGTCGACGGGGCGCACCCATGCACCCCGTGACACCCAGCAGACGGGGCGCACCCATGCACCCCGTGACACCCAGCAGACGGGGCGCACCCATGCGCCCCCACGGGGCGCACCCATGCGCCCCGACTCGTCAGAAGAACCATCAATTGAGAGAGAGCGCGCGATGGATGACTTCGATCAAGCACTGAAGCGTTGGCCTGTTATCGATAGCCCAAAGGCTGCACGGAAAGCATGGGACGCGCTGTCGCTCGATGATCGCCTCGATGCCGTCAGCGAGATCGACAGGTTCGTCGCGATCAATCGATCGGCCGGTCGAAAGCTGATCTGCAGCCTCACCAGGTATCTCGCCGAAAGGATGTGGAAAGCGCTGCCCGAGCGGCCGAAGGCGAGCCCAGCGCCGGCAACAACGCCGCGGCCAGCAGCAGTGAAGCAGCCGACAAAGTTCCAACGCCAACGCCCCGAGCTCTATCCCGAGCTCTTCGCTGAGGGGGAAAGGTCCAAATCATGAAGCTCGATCCAGTCGCACTTAGCCGTCATCGCGAGTTCGGCGATGACATGGCGGAACGTCACTACCGGCTCTATCCCGACGATCGATATCCGACCGAGGTTGTCGTCGACATCATGAGGGATTCGATGCGGGAGCCAGCAGCAGACGCTGGCATTGGTAGCCGCGCGCTAGAGCCATACGCCAGAGCCGCTGCGGCCGGCTTCCTCCGGGCCTGGCGTCGCCTACAGAGGCAAGCGCGGTGAGGGGGGGAGGGTCAAATCTCTGGGCGGATACGGGGGCCGTAACCGGGCTCATTCAGAGGTTTTTTATTTTCGCGGAATTTTCGGGGAAGGCCCGGAAGAGGGGGTGATGTGGTCATGAAAGCACTTAAGTACCTGAAAACGCACATGTTTACTGGCGAAGTCGCGAAGCGGGAACGCAAAACCGACGAATATTTTACTGAGGCTCCTCGGACGCAAGTCCGATGCGATTGCAGCATCTGCGGCCAGCCGTTCGACCAAATCCAGATTGGGAGCCGAGGCCTTCGCCAGGTTTGCAGCCAAGCCTGCCGGAGGGAGCGCAGCCGCCGGCGTAGTGAAGCCTACAACGCGCAGGGCCGAGCACTTGCGGCCGAGCTCGTCCAGCGCGCCGAGGCAGGCGAACTTAGACACTTGGGCATCAACACCCAAGGTCAGTTATCCACATCCTCGCCGGGTAGTGTTGACGGAAAGGGCAACGATGCGTAGATTCCACCTTGCGTGTCATCGGCGGGATGCTGAGACCGCGCCTCAAAGCGCCGGCGGGATGCCGGGCGAAGTGGTGAATTCAACCCCTTTCGCAATATCGCTCGAGGTGCGCCTATGACGCGCGATGCCCTTCATGACCCAGCTACGCAGCCGTCTTTCGGCTGCATCGGCGCGCCGTTCGAGGCGAAATTCGCCAGCGGCGGAGCGCCAGGAACCTTCGAAGGCTATGGCTCTGTTTTCGGCAACACCGACAGCCATGGCGACGTCATCGAGCCTGGTGCCTTCGCGAAATCGCTGCTCGATCGTCAGCGCGAGGGTCGGTCGCTGCCGCCGATGTACAAGATGCACGGCGCCATGACAGGCAATCGACACGAGCCGATCGGCGTCTGGGATGCGATGTCGGAGGATCCGAACGGCCTCCACGTCAAAGGCCGACTGATCGGCCTGGACACCGAACAGGGCAAATGGAACTACGCCCAGCTCCGGGAAGGCGGTCTTAGTGGCCTCTCGATTGGATATCGGGTGCCGCCTGGCGGATCCCGCAAAGGATCCGGCAAGTTAGGCGAGCCTGCTCGCTGGATAAAGACCGCCAACCTGCGCGAGGTCTCGCTCGTCGACGATCCGTCGAATGTGTTGTCCCGCGTCTACGACGTGAAGCGCCTATTGGGCGACGACGCGCCCGCCGACGGTATCAAGACGATCCGTGAATTCCAGGACTTCCTTCGCGATGCCGGCTTCTCGAAGGCTGCGGCCGGCATAATCGCCGCAAGCGGCTGGACTTCTCTGCCGACCCAAGACGGAGACAACAACCACGACCAAATTGCCGACCTGATCGCATCGATCCAGGGGGCAAAAACAGACCTGAAAGGACGTTGAAATGGACGATTTTGCAGAGCTGAAGACGGCGTTCGATGGCTATCACGGCGAAGTCAAAACGCTAGTCGTAGGCCAGAGGAAGCTTGAGGCCGACTTCAAGAAGATGGCCGACCATTTGTCAAAACTGGAGGTCGCCATCGCGCGCGCTCCCGCAGGAGGCGTCACTCCGGCTGGCCTCAAGGAGTCCGAGGAGATGAAGGCGTTCGGGAGCTACATCTCCTTCGGCGAGCAGAGAATGCCACAGGACGAGGTGAAGTCGCTGATCGTTGGTGAGGACACCCGAGGCGGGTATCTCGCTCCAAGTGATTTCGTTGGCGAGGTGATCAAGGGCGTCGTGCAGTTTTCTCCGGTGCGTCAAGCCGCTCGCGTCGGCTCGACGATGAGCAAGAGCGTGATCCTCCCGGTGCGCACCGGAGCGCCGACGGCGCAGTGGGTGACGGAGACGCAAACGCGACCCGAGAGCGCGCCGTCCTATGGTCAGAAGGAGATCGTCGTCTACGAAGCGAGCTGCTACGTGGACATCTCTCAGCAACTCGTCGAAGATGCCGCAGTCGATATGAACTCCGAACTCGCGTTCGATCTCGCCCAGGAGTTCGGCCGCCTCGAGGGGGCCGCCTTTGTCTTGGGCGACGGCGTAAATAAGCCCGCCGGCTTCATGAGCAGTTCTGAGATTGGCTCCTCAGTTTCGGGAACGGCGGCTACCATCGCCGATGTAAACGGCCAGGCGAACGGACTAATCAACCTTCTCTACTCGCTGGCGCCCTTCTATCGAAACCGGTCCACCTGGATGATGAACGGCACGACCTTGGCCTCGGTCCGCAAGCTCAAGGATGGGCAGAACAACTACATCTGGCAGCCCGCTCTGGCTGCCGGGCAGCCCGAAACCATCCTCGGCCGACCAGTCGTTGAAGCTGTCGATATGCCGTCCGAGGGAGCCAACCTCTATCCGATCGCTGTTGGGGACTTCCAAACCGCCTACAGGATCTACGATCGCGTTTCGCTGTCGCTCCTACGTGACCCCTACAGCCAGGCGACGAGCGGATTGATTCGCTTTCACGCACGTAGGCGTGTCGGCGGAGCCGCGGTGCTTGCCGAAGCGATCAAGAAGCTGAAGTGCTCAACCTGATCACGACGTGAGGCGGGGCCGCGTCTGGCGGTCCCCCGCTTTCCGCTGTCCGACAACGGAGAAGCAGCATGACGGATATTCCGGTACTCGACGAGCGCGCGCTTGAAGAGGACCCTCACGCCGAATACGACCGGCTCGCGCGAGCCCAGATGACGGAGAAGCAGCTCGCCGATCTGGAGGAGATGCCAAACCGAGTCACCTTTCTCAGCATGGACCAGTTGAAGGAGGTGGCGGTCGATGCGCGAAAGACCTGCGACGAGGTGAAGGCGATCGCGATGGAAACGATCGAAGACGGCGTTGAGACCGAGCTGCAGGCGCAGCTGCTTCGCCGCTCAATGGCCGCCGAATATCTCTGGCGTCGTATCTGCCTCATCCTGGCCGACGAGTTTCAGCGTCGGCGCACCGGCGTGGCGCCGCGAGCAAAGGCGATGAATTGATGTCGGCTCGCGAAACATTGGCTGTTGCGCACCAGCGCATGACGCCGACCGAGATCGCCGCGCACGCGCTCGACCTGGCTGACGAGGTCGAAGTGACGAGGAAGGCCGCATTGATCGCCTATGGTGACTTGAAGGCCGGCGTGGATCTGGTCGCTTCGCTGCGCAAATTGCTCAATGACCGCTTGGCCAGGCTGCGCTCAATCGTTGCTCTGTTCGAGAGGGGGCGAAAGATGGAAGCGCGAAAGGCACTACGGCAAGCCGTCGCCGCGCCGGAGATCGAGGAAACCGAATTCGTAAAGCTCAACTTCGTTTTCACAGACGAGATCTTCGATCCATTCCCGGAGCGGAAGAGTACACGGCATGGCTAACGAAGTCGTCATTACCGAGCTTCGAATCGACGCGAGGCCCGCAGAGGTCGGCGCAGCCGCCTATGTGAGGGCCATGCAGGCGGCGGCGGCTTCGCAAAACAGTTTCGTCCAACGGGAACAGGCGGCAACGGCCGCGATCGAAAAACAGACCGCCGTCATGGTCGGTTCGGCCGGTTCGATCACCGCAACGGCGCGCGCTTGGGACCGCCTGAAGGCGTCTGTCGACCCTACCTTCCGATCCACGCAGATGCTGGAGAAGGCAATCCTGGCGGCTGATGCGGCGAGCATCAAACTTGGTGTCGATAACAAGGAGGTCGCGCGCGTCCTCGATCTCGCGATACTGAAACACGATGCCGTTGCCGCCGCGGCCGAGGCACAGGCGCAGAGCTATCGAGAGCTGGCGGCGGCGGGCCGCGAGGCACTTGCCGCCGAACAGGCGCAGGCGAGCATCAACCGGACGCTCGGCATCGGCAACATCGGCGCCGGATCGGCGCGGGCGTCGGCGTCCGTCTTCGCGGCCGAGCTCGACCGCTTCGACGAGATCGCGGCGCTGAAGGCTCAACAAGCTGGGCAGACGTTCGGGATCGACCTCGATCGCAGCCTTGTCGCCGGAACCACGAAATCGGCGCGCGACGCCGCATCGGTCTTTGCCGCCGAGCTAGACCGGGTCGAGGATGTCGCGCGTTTGAAGGCCGCACAGATCGGAGCGGCATTCCAGGCCGACCTCAATGCCTCCTTTGGCATCGGCGCTGGCGGCAATTCGGCACGCGCCTCGGCCTCGATATTCGAGGAGGCTGGTCGGGAAGCCGACCTTATGGCGGCGAAGGTCGCCGGGCTGCGTGCTGAGCTCAATCCGCTCGCCGCCGCTCAGGAGCGGGTCAACGCCGAACTGGCCGAGTATGCTGTCCTGGCGCAGAGAGGTGCGATCTCGGCCGAGGAGTTGGCCGCGGCGCAAACGATGGTCAGGACCAGGTTCGACGCGACCGCGGCGGCGATCGGCCGCGGCAGCAAGCTTGCCTCCTTCGAAATGCGCAATCTGCAGTTCCAGATGATCGACATCGCGCAGTCGATTCCGCTGGCGTTCCAGTCGCCGCTCTACTTCCTGCAGAACCTGGGCTTCCAGGTCGCCCAGATCGGTCAGATATTCATGGGCCGCGGCGGCCTAAGGGCCGCCCTCGGCGAGATCGGCGGTATGCTTGGCGGGGTTTTGTCGCGGCTCGCTTCCGTCGCCGCCAGCGCTGCCGGCACACTGGCGGGTGCCGCCGTCGGCGGCCTGGCGCTTGGCTTCAACTCGATCCGAGACGCGGCGAGTGAGGCGGAGCACCGCGTCGTCGGGTTCGGCGAGACCTTCCACGCTATTTTCCAAACCCTAAACCGCGATTTCAATATCGGACCTATGATCGACGCCGCTATCGTCTCTCCGATCAGCTACGCTTTCGGGAAGCTCAGATCGGCGGCGACCGATTTGGCGGAATGGACGATCAACGCGTTTAGGGCTGTCGGCTCCGACATCGCTTTCATCTGGAGCAATTTCCCAACGATTGTGGAGGCTGCGGCTATTGGCGCCGCCAACGCGCTGGTGTCCATCATGGAAGCCGCGATTAACAAGGTGGCGTCCGCGATCAATCACTTGAACGACACCTTCGGAGGAATGCTGACCAAGATCGACAATGTCGATCTCGGTCGGATCGAGAACCCCGCGTCGGCTGATCTGGCCGCCGCAAACGCCGAGCATCTGAAAGAGGTGATGGCGATACTGAATTCGACGCCATTGCGCGACTTCGGACAACGCGTCGTCGATCAGATCCAGACCAACCATGCTTTGGAAGGCCTCGAGGCCCTCGGCAACGTCAGCTTCGACAAGTCGATCGGCGGCGCCAACGGCCTCGGTTCCGCCATAGGCGGCGTCGGCAAGGCAGCAAGCGGGGTATCGGTTCAGATCGGCGGCGTCGGCCAGGAGGTTATCAACGTCACCCGCGCATTCGAGGATGCGAAACGGGCGCAGCTCATCGGGTTGGAACAGTCGTCGCAGCAGCTGCAGACGATGAAGAACCAGGCCAAGGACATTCAGGAGACGCTCGACGCGGCTTCTGTAACGCCCGTTTCCGAGGTCTTCGGCGATGCCTTCTCAGGAGACCAGGACAAGGCCACTGAGGCCATTGAGCGCACGGTCACGGCGATCGACAAGCTCTATGACGCCTATGACACCGGCAATGTTTCGATAGGGTCGCTTCACGAAAGCACCGAACTGCTCCGCCAAAGCCTGTTGCAACTTGGTGGTGATCCGACCGCGATCAACTCCTTCATCAACAGCATCATCAACGGCGAGCTCAAGGTTCGCGACCTCAAATCCGGTGTCGATAACCTGTCGGCCAGCATCAAGAACATCCCGAACAAGACGGTCACCATCACCGTCGTCACCAAGCAGGTCGGGTCGGGCACGCAGTCGCTCTATGATGTGCCAAACCAGAGCGGAGGCACCAGCACAGTTGGTGTCACCCGTTACGGTGGTGTCGCCGGCCAGCAGTCCGGCCCATCGATCACTTCGAATAGCGTCCCGCGCACGGGCGGCTACGGGAGCATGGGCGGGTCGGGCAATCTCGGCACTTCCACAGTCAACGTCACCCGCTTCGCCACCGGCGGCATGATCCATCCTGGCGATACGCAGCGGGTCTCGTTCTTCAAGTCGCCGGAGGAGACCGTCGGCATCTTCACGCCGAACCAGGTGGATGCGCTGCAGGGAGGTCTGGCCGATCCGCAATCTGCCTTCACCGGTCGCGATGCGACGCGTGAACAGGACCGCCTCTGGACGGTCCTCATGAACATCGAGGCGAACACCCGCAAGACGTTCGAAAGCATCGATAAGCTCTCATCCAGCGGGTACGGCGGTTCCGGTGGTTCGTCCTATGACGGATCATCGTCCAGCAGCAGCGTCAGCGAGGATGACGCGCTCTCCGCGCGATACCGAAGGGTCCTCGCCAGCGTCAAATCCAACTTTCATGCAGCTGGTATCGTCGGCAGTGGCATCACAGGCTATGGTCTCCAAGGGCTCAATGCCTCTCCCGAAACAATCGCTCGCAACATTGTCTATGGCGGCCAATCGCCGCTCGGCAGCGCCGGGTCGACGTCCTATGAGAGAAGCTCGGCCGCCAACAATAATTACGCCATGCGGAGCGTGTTCCGTGGCCAGAACGTCGGCTTCGACAGCGGCGGCATGATCGCACCTGGCGATACTCAGAAGGTCGAATTCTTCAAGAACCCGAATGAGCGTGTCATCGTGGCGAGGCCCGATCAGTTCGAGGATCGGCGTTCCGATTCATCGAACTCCAGCGGCCGCGATCGACCGATCCAGTTCAGCCAGACCAACCGCTGGGAAGGATCGGCGCCTCCTTCGAAGGAAAGCCTGGCCGAACTCCGCCGCGCCACCGCACTTGGCATTCAGGACGCTTTGAGGTCCCTCCGTGGTCGATAACGTTATTGTAGGGCTGAACTGATGGTGTGGTTTTCTTCGCCCGGATCGGGATCGGGCGCCTCTTGGGGCGGCACGGGTGTAAAGCAGGACACGACAAAGCCGCCGGAAAATGTCTCAGCCGATCGTCCGTTCTCGGTTTCGAAGGTTCTTGGCCGGTCGATCCCGATCGTCATCGGCACCGACAAGGTGGATGGAATCCCTGTCGTCGGCGGGGCGCTCACCACTTCGATCGTCACCGGCTACACTCAGGTCAGCCTGACGACGCTGCAAAACCTCAGCGATTATCCTTCGGGCAGCAAGTGGCTGAACAACGATCCGTTCAGCCGGGTTGCTCTGGTCCCCATCTCTGGCTCACAACAGGTCGCGGCGATCGGCTATCTCCTGGCCTATGATCCGTTCGGCGACGGCTATGAACTGATCCGCGTCGAGATCGACGATGCCGTTGTCTTCGATGCCGAAAACGGTATCGTCGCCTCGACACAGTTCCGCTATTATGGCGGCACCCATACCGCAGTCGACCCGATCGCCAGAGGTGTAATCGGCGCCAACGCCGGGGCCTGGCAGAACTTCGCCATGATCTTTATCGACGGCTACGCCGCGGACAGCGCGCCGTCGGTCAAGTGCGTCATTTCCAACGCCGCAAGCGGTGGCGGCGGCACGCAGGAGATCGTCTGGACCGGGGCGACGCCGGTGACCTTTACACAAAACGCCGCCGGCCGTGCAGCGGCCTACGATCCGACGCAGGATGTCATCTATCAGCTGATCAATGGTTCGGCGCAGGTCTATCTCGCCGTCCTCGATACGGTCACGCACACCGAACGCTATCGCGTGCCGCTGGAGGGCTCGGAGGGCTACGAGCCGAATATCGAATGGATCTATGCGATCCGTGGATCGAACTTCGTACTCGTCCGCTTTGGTAGTCCGACCCTTCCGGAAATCAATGTCGTCTACGATGTCGCGACCGGAAAGATCGTCTCGTCATACACTGAGACGAGCACGAACTTCGACTGGAAGATCGGTTTCCCGTTCGGCCAGAACTACATCTTCACCGGATACGCCTTCGGAGACGACCCTCCCTTTCCCTATGCACTGATCGACATCACCGGCAACATCTCGATCGGCACCGTCTCAGATACGCTTGTCATTGGTGGCGATCTGGTCTACGGCCGCCAGACGGCCGGAACGGTGTCCTTCTTCATCCGCAGCAGCGGAGGAACCGTCAAAGAGGCGGTGTTCGATGGTGACGCCTGGACCGTCGCCACGGTCTATACATCAGCCGGCGTTCCGACTGGCTTTTGGTATGATCCACAGACCGGCTATCTGATCGTCTTTGAGACGGTCGCAGGCGCCTACTACGTCCGCTATGTCGATCCGGAAACCGGCATCACCGCCGACAGTGTGACTGTCGATCGGTCTTATTTCATCACGACCGGCACCAATGCGACAGGCAAGGAGCGATATTGGCCAAGGCCTGGCTATGTCATGATGACGGAAGGTCTCAACGCCGATGGCAGGGTCTATCTGCTCAACATTGGGTCGAAGACGATCACCACCTTCGCCGAGAATACCGCGATCGACAACATCGACTTTACAACCGGCATCTTCGATCAGAACAAGCTCGCCTATTACCAAGCGTTCGGCGACGATGTCTGGACCGAATATCGGCCGCCGAACATCCTTCCGGGTTTGATCGATGTCGAGGTCATGCTCACCAAGCTCGCGTTCCTCGCCGGCTACGGGCCTGAAGAGCTGTCGTTCGACGGTCTGTCCGAAAGCTACAGCAGAGGCCGCCCTTCATGAGACAGAAGACCTTCAAAGCACCGCCTAATCCTTTCCCAAAGCAATATTGCCAGTACGCCGTAGGCGCTTGCCTCGAGCCGTTGGTTGCGACCGGCTCCATCTGCTACAACGATACCGAGGCCGAAATTCTGGTAGGTGATCTCGTCACCGCCTGGTTCCGCGAGGACGCCTTTTCCGCGGGCGGTCAAACCAGGGTCAAGATACTCGTCGGGATGACGGACGATGCCATCACCTTGGTCGCGCTGAACCCTATAGAGCAGGTGACTATTCCTCGATCGGCTCTCCATGCCGTACATCGGATTTTCGCGATCAAGCTGTCCGAAGGCCGCCTATGGGATCTCCGCACCGTCGCAAGCCGCGACCATTTTGTCCGAAGTCAGCTTGCGGGGCGCTCGATCGACGGCGAAAGGATGATCCTACCGTGATGTTCCGGTTCAACAGAGGCTTTATGGGTCCATCGCTAGCCGCATTGTCGCCGCCGGCGGGGGGCGGCGGCGATCCGGTCGGGCCGATCGAGCTTGTCGATCAGCGACAGGATCCGGCTTTCGGATCAGCCACCAAGACTCTTGTGGCGGTCAATTTCGGCGCTGAAGACCCGGCACGCATCATTGCCGTACTGGTCACAGGCGCCGGCGCCGACCATCAGGTCACCGGCGTGACGATCGACGGCAACGCGGCCACGCTTGGCGCCAGGACCAACACCGGCCGCAGTGCAGCAATCTATTTCGTCGCGCTGCCGACCGGCGCCAGTGGCGATGTCGTGCTCACGGTCTCGACCACCAACATTTTCGTGCGCACCGCCGTCATGGCGCTGCGCGGCGTGGCCGCCACCGTGTTCGACAGCGACACCCTTGTCGACACCGGCGGTTTCGGCACAACGTTCAACAAGTCAGTCGATGCCGACGACGCCGGCATCGTGCTGGGCGCCTTCTGCGGCAACAACAAGAACGCCACGGTCGCCTGGACCAACCTGACGGAAATCACCGATCTCGACCCGAACGGCAGCGCCAATCAGCGTCACTCGACGGCCGGCAGCTTGATCGACAGCGCATCGACGGTGAGCGTGACAGCCGAGACCAGCCAGACGACAGGCGGCTCCTTGGTGCTCGTCTCTTTCGCTGGCCTCTGAGGTCCGTCACATGCTTGCTTGGTTCGCTTGGTGGCCATCATGAGGACGAGCGACGATCGTGCTCACGCTTCGCCGATGCACCCTTGCGACTGTCTTCCTGATCGCCGGGCAGTGGCGGTATTCGCATCCTGAAACCCGCCCAGCACCGCCACTCAGGAGGATCAGTTCTGGTGAAATCTGCAGAGCACCACGTAGTTTCTTTCATCGCCAAGCGCCGGCATGGCACTGTCGGGAAGCGTTATGACCTGGGAGGTCATATCGCAAAAATCCAAGATTGCGTCGGGCAACTCGCGCTCGCTAATCAATGACATCCTGACGTTGTCGCCCGCCTGGCAGCCAGTATCGGCCAGCAGGCCAGATAAGACCTTGCAAACTGTCCCAGCCGATGCCGGCGTTGCCGCCATCAGCAGGACTGCTGAAGTGAATTGCAAAAGACGCGATGGCATTTTCTGTTCCCCCCCTAATGCACCGCCGGCAGCATCGCGCCGGCGGCGGACAAACGCAAGGGCGTCCGCGGGCCGCGGGTTTGAGCGGGGGCTATCGATGGCGTGAAAACAGCAGTACGCGCAGCGCGATTGGTCAGCTGGCGAATAATTCCTTGTAGCCAGTCGTTACCATCCAGTTCGCCCGGTCGATATGGCTGCGAACAGCGTTGCGCGCGCGGATCGGTTCAAGAGTCGGATCGATGCCGAGAATGAGCCGGGCTATTTCCTCTTCGCTGGCATTGTCGGCGCAGGCGTCCAGGATCCGCATGTAGATGGTGAAATTCTCTTTGTCGTAAACCGTGATGGAGTCGGACCAAGGGACTTCTTCAAAGATTCCAGGCTTCATGACGAACTTTATTTGCCTTTTCGGATTGCCACGCCGCTCGAGGTGTGCGCGGCGTACTCTACGCTGCTGCCATCACCGGATGATGGCGCGGGGGCTTGGAATTCGTCAAGGGGCACTCCGCTCTGGCCCGCTGGGGGGAAAGCGGCTGCTTTTCCCGTGAATTTTTTGCGATCACGGCGTGTTTCACGGGAAAAGCACTGAAACAGGCGCGCGCCAAACTGGGCTCACTTCTCAAAGAGAGGCCAAAGCTTGTTCGCGCTGGGCCTACGCAACTTACGCGATCACGGGGGATTCACATTCCCGTTGTTTCGTTTTATCTTGGCTGGATGGAAACCGCCCTTGATGATCTAGCCCGCATCCTCACAGCTCCCCGCACCGGCTGGCGAGGACGCCTGTCCATCGTGGCGCTGCAGCTGGCCGGCAACGTCGCCACCGGCCTTGCGATCGGCCTTGGGATCGCCGTCGGGCTGGCGCTCGCCGGCTAATTCGCAGATTCGCCCACCTCGTTCCGCCAGGGAACAAGGTGCACACCATGAAGCGGCCCAAGGCAATTGGGCGGGGCAGGCCGAAAAGTCGGGAAGACGGAAAGACTTTCCCCCAGGAAGAGGCTTTGGCCTTAGCGCGGTTTTCAGCGTGCCTTCCTGAGCCGTACGCCTGGTCCTTCACCGTTCTCGTCGACGAAGACGACGCCGGCCGCCTCGAGGGCGCGCCGCACAGCTGCTACGTTGTTTGGCAAGCCTGATGCTGGGCCTTCGCTCGCTTCCATGCGTCGCAGCGTCGGGACAGATATCGAAGCCGAGGTGGCTAGATCCGTTTGGGCTATCCCCGCGAGCGCTCGCGCAGCTGCAATTTGCCGTCCTGAAATTTGATCGTTATCGCTCACAATGATTGAAACCTATTGACGGTCAGCGCGAATTGAGCGAAAGCTATCACCGTTAGAGGTTTCGCTCAACGGAGAAAATGTAATGCCGAACGCACGTGTCGCGGCAGCCGCCGAAGGCTTGCCGAAAATCTTCCAAGCAGAGAACAACGTTCCAGCCAAGAACGGTTTGTCGCGACGGTCTGTCCTAGGCGCTCTCGCAACGCTGCCTGTCGCGTCGTTGCCGGCCTTGGCCGAGACGGCCGAGCATCCCGACGCCGATCTGCTCTGGCTCGATAAGGAAATGGAAGAAGCCGACGTTCAGCGGAATCTGGCTGCAAAAGCCTGCCGGCGGATCGGCAAGAAGTGCGAGAAGCTTTTTCCGCCGGCGCCTCCGCAGTGGGAGCCGCCGGACATGCCGGACTCCCTTCGTAAAATCATTGGCAATTCGACAATTCATGACCTCAAATCGAACCCCCCGGCGCATCTTCTCGCTTGGAGACAGCTGCTTGACGAGCAGCGGGCCGCGAGCAAGGCATTGCAGGAAGCCTATCTCGATAAAGTGGATGAGATAAACCGCCAGTCCGGCGTGGACGCCGCCGAAAAGGCTCTCAGCGCGCGCGTCGACGAGCTGTACAAGATCGGCGATCGCATCATTGCAACGCCGGCCAACACACTGGAGGGGATACTCGTAAAGCTCCGGGCGGTCGATATGATGGATTTTGCATCCTTCGCCGCCGAAAGCGCGGTCTTCTCGTCGATCGCCGCGGATATCAGGCGGCTCGCAGGGGAGGCGACATAAAATGGGCGCCAGGGCGCGCGAGGCCGACGCCAGGCTCCTCCGGCTTGAGGCCAAATTCAACGCTGCGAGCGACCGATGGAACGCGGCGACCGACCGAACGGAGAAGCTCGAAGCGGAGCTTGACGAACGTCTCAGGTCACTGAAGTCGCGCCTCATCTCGCGCATCGAAAAGGCGGAAAAGAAGGAGGAGAAAAGGGCCGCTGCTTTCGGCCGCGCGTTCGACAGGGTCATGAAGACCCGGGCCAGAACCATTGAAGGCCTGGCCGTGAAGGTGAGAGTTCGCGAGCGCGACTACACGGACGACGAGGAGAGCGAGATAGCAATTCTCAACAGCCTGGTCGACGACATTAAGTCGCTGACCGGCGGACCCTAGTTCTCATGTTCTCGGCGGGAATATGAGACGGTTCAACGCACCGACCTCGTTCCAGTTGGGAACAAGGTCCGCTGAGAAGGTGGCTAATTTCGCCACCATTCAACCGCGCCTGTTCAGGTGGGGAAATTCCCCAGTTGCGGCGGGTCTGCAAATTTGCCGACCCACCCGAGGGCGTGCAGATTTGCACCCCCTGCCGGGTTAGACGTTTCACAGGAAAAGCACTGAAACAGGCCGCCGCCTGGAGGGTGGCGTTCGAAAAATGCGGCCGGGTGTCTCACGGGTGACCGGCGCTGTAACCATCTGATGTGGTGGCTAAATTAGCCACGGTGGGGAAATTCCCCACCGTCACCCGCCGCGTGCCACTTGCCACGTAACCTACATCATTGACAAAACATGCGGCATGCGCGATACAAGCTTTATCAGCGATGGAGCTTGTGAGTGAAAAAGCTATCAGAATTCTGCGACACGATTGGCGCCAAGAGAGGCGATATTAGCAATTGGATCGAGCGGCTGGAACTCAAGACGGCTTATGCCACAACAGTGCCGGGCAGTGCGCGCCGCTTCTCTTTCGACAACGTTTTGGAACTCGCTCTGATCAACGGCTATGCGAAGGCCGGCGTTCCGCCTCAGCTCGGCGTGGTGATCGCAGATGCGACGATTCGCAAGCTGCATGATCATGGCAATGCGAAAGGTCGCGAATGGGTGGTCTTCGTGGCGGGAGATCTCCAAACAGCCCAAGCTGCCGACAGCCTGGACGAAATCTCCTTCGACGAACTGACTTCGACCCAGCCCAATGATGCGCCAGTGTTTTCGATGGTGCGAGTCGGAGAGATAGTTCGCCGCGTCAAACGGCTATTTGCCACGCCCGAGGACGCCGGGGAGCGCTCGGCCACACGCGCCGGCCGCCTCGTCGGGGAAGGCCGGTAGGAGATGGCACCCCGCGCCGCGTTGATCACCCAAGCCGATGCAACTCGACTGTTCAAGGCGGCAAAGCTCGCCGGCTACGATCGCGCGCGTTTCGTGTCCTATCCAGACGGCCGTGTCGAGGTGCTCGTCGAGACCGTGCGCGCCACCGTCGGTGACGACGAGCCTAACGAATGGGACGACGTGCTGAAATGAAACGCCGCGCGGCTAACCCATTCCCCGGCGTTTCGCCGGCCCCCGATCGCCACGGCAAAATGCGTTGGCGCCTCCGGAAAAAGGGCGTGCCGCAGACCTACCTGCCAGGCGAATACGGCTCGATCGAATTCCGCAAGGCCTATGAGGCCGCGCTGCAAGGATCCCGCGCGGCCGCGATGCCTTCCCGGCACCAATACGGCACATTCGATTGGCTGATTGAGCACTACAAGCGCTCGCCGAAGTGGAAGAAGCTTCGACCGATCTCGCAGTACAATCTCGGCAAGGACTTTGATCGCTTCAGCAAGGCGTATGGGAAGCGGCGTGTCGCTACTTTGCGGACAGAGCACGTGGAGGCGATCATCGGCAAGAAAGCCGACACGCCGTCGGCGGCCAATCACCTGCTGAAATTGCTTCGCAGGCTCTGCCGTTTCGCAATGCGCAAGAAGCTGATCGCCGTCGACCCGACGCTCGACGTGGAACGCTATGCCGAAAACCCGGACGGCTTCCATACATGGACCGAAGACGAGATCAGCCAATTCGAAGCGCATCATGGCCTCGCCTCCAAGGCGGTCCTCGCACTTCGGCTGATCCTCAATTCCGGCGCGGCCAGGCAAGACGTTGTGAAGCTGGGGCGTCAGAGCGTGCGCCATGGGCGCATCGCCTATCGCCGCGGCAAAACCGGCGGCGACGTGGATTTGCCCATCCTCGAGGATCTCGAGGATGTCCTGGCGCTAGTTCCTGGCGATCGGTTGCTGTTCCTGACGCACACCGGCGATCGGCCGTACAAGCCGACGACATTCGGCAACTGGTTTCACGATCAGTGCATCGCCGCCGGCCTGCCGCACTGCTCCTCACATGGCCTCAGAAAGGCCGGTGCGACGCGCCTTGGTAATGCCGGCGCGAGCGAACTGGAGATCATGGCTTTCCTCGGCCACCGCACGCCAGATGAGGCGCGAACCTACGTGAAGAAGTTCAACAGGAAGCGCCTCAGCGACACCGGCATGGAGAAGGTGTCTAGGGCAAAAAGAGAACAGGATTTGTCCAACCCTGTAGAAAAGTTGGACATTCACCGTCGCAAGGCTTTGAAAGAAAAGGGAAATTAGATGAAGGTGGTACGCCCAAGGGGAATCGAACCCCTGTTCCCGCCGTGAGAGGGCGGTGTCCTGACCGCTAGACGATGGGCGCGTTCAAGAACCGGCGATATAGGCTGACGGCTGGGAAAAAGCAACTGGGCTTCGGACAGTCTCTAGTGCCGGGAAAATATCCGTTGCAGGCTTAGCGTTTTGGCTGGATCAAGTCCCAGAGATTTCCATGGAGATCGGCGAAAACCGCCACAGTGCCATAGGCCTCGTGTCGGGGCGCCTCACGGAATTCGACGCCCTTTTCGAGCATCAGCGCGTGGTCGCGGGCAAAGTCGTCGGTTTCGAGAAACAAAAAGACGCGGCCACCGGTCTGGTTGCCGATGCTATCCCTTTGCGCATCATCGGCCGCTTCTGCCAGAAGCAGCCGCGCGCCTTGTCCGTCTGCCGGCGCCACCGTGACCCAGCGCTTGCCGCCGCCAAGATCAACGTCTTCGGTGAGTACAAAGCCCAGCTTGCCGACATACCAGGCGATCGCCTCGTCATAGTTGCTGACCACGAGTGCGACCGTGGCAACGCGGCGATTTTCCGCGAACGCAGTCATTTGTTCCGGATCGAAAAACGACCGATGATGCGGCGCTCGGTGATATCATAGACAAAGATGGCGCGGCTTCCGTCGACAAGCTCCGCATCGATGGAGACGCGGTTGCCGGAGAGCGACTGGCTGATGACCTTGGCGCCGACCGGCAGCACGATGTCGCCGGTCAGCGGCTCGCCTGATGGCACCTGGATGTCGCCGGCCAGCGGCGGGCTAGCCGGCGGCGCGGTGCGCGTTTTGTAGACAAGGGCTGCGATCACCACCATAAGGGCAAGGAACAGCAGGCCGAGATTGATGGCGACGAAGCGGACGAGCTTCTTGCGCACCTTTTCGACTTCGGGGTCGAGCGGCTTTTCCTCGTCTTCATCGGCAGCGGCCATGGCAAACATTCCGGAACTTTTTTTTCGATGAGCGCTCATAACGAAGAGGCCCCCATATTGATAGAGGATGGATTGATGGAGGGCGGATCGCCAAACGGGGGATCGCCAGACGGGGGATCGATCATGCTGGAAGCGGGTCCCGATGCGGCCGGCCGGCGCCTCGACCAATGGCTGGCGGGCAAGCTCGGTCCGGACATGTCGCGCAGCCGGGTGCAGATGCTGATCAGGCAGGGCGCCGTCAAGGTCGGCGGCCAGCCGGTCACCGAGACCAAGCGCAAGATGGCGGCCGGTGACCGCGTGTCGGTCGACATGCCGGAGCCGGAGCCGGCGGAGCCGCAAGGCGAGAACATCCCGCTCGACGTCCTCTATGAAGACAATGAATTGATCGTCATCAACAAGCCGTCGGGGCTGGTCGTCCATCCCGGCGCCGGCAACTGGACCGGCACGCTGGTCAACGCGCTGATCCACCATTGCGGCGACAGTCTTTCCGGCATCGGCGGTGTGCGGCGGCCGGGCATCGTCCACCGCCTGGACAAGGAGACCAGCGGCGTCATGGTCGTCGCCAAGACCGACCGCGCCCACAAGTCATTGTCGGAGGCCTTTGCCGACCATGGCCTGACCGGCGATCTCAAACGCGCCTATTTGGCTTTGGTCTGGGGCATACCGATGAGACCGACAGGCACGGTCGACGAGCCGCTTGGCCGCGCCGCCGACCGCGTGCGCCGTGCCGTGGTGCCCGAGGGCCGCGACGATGCCCGCCACGCCGTCACCCATTTCACCGTGATCGAGCGCTTTGGCGAGCAGCAAAAGGAATTTGCCACGGCAAGCCTGGTCGAATGCCGGCTCGAGACCGGCCGCACCCATCAGATCCGCGTCCACATGGCTCATATCGGCCATCCGGTCGTCGGCGATCCCGATTATGGCCAGGCGTTTCGCACCAAGGCGAACCGGCTGCCCGAGCCGCTGAAAGGCCGGGTGAAGGCATTTCCGCGACAGGCATTGCATGCCCGCCTCCTTGAATTTCGGCATCCGACTACCCATCTACCGATGAGGTTCGAGGCGCCGGTACCGAGGGATATGGAGGAACTCGTCGACGGTTTTCGCAAACTCTGAACCGCCTTCCATCCACTCAAAACCTGATTGGCAAAACCTGACAGTCGTTGTTCACTTTGGCGTGACACACTGTTTCCTGTTGAACCAATGCTGTCCTTTCTGGTTTTGTTCCTATATACATCCGCTGTCGCGACGAGCCTTTTGGCGTTCGCGACATATGCCCGCCGCGTTTCGGGGGCACCACTCCAAGAGAGAGGGGGCGCTATCATGGCCCAGTCATTACCCAGTATCGTTTCCGGCGAAGGCGGCCTCAGCCGCTACCTGGAAGAAATCCGTCGCTTTCCGATGCTTCAGCCGCAGGAAGAGTACATGCTCGCCAAGCGTTACGCTGAGCATGAGGACACCACGGCTGCGCACAAGCTCGTCACCAGCCACCTTCGGCTCGTCGCCAAGATCGCCATGGGCTATCGCGGCTACGGCCTGCCGATCGGCGAGGTGATCTCGGAAGGCAATGTCGGCCTGATGCAGGCTGTCAAGAAATTCGAACCGGAGCGTGGCTTCCGGCTTGCCACCTACGCCATGTGGTGGATCAAGGCCTCGATCCAGGAATACATCCTGCGCTCGTGGAGCTTGGTCAAGATGGGCACGACCGCCAACCAGAAGCGCCTGTTCTTCAACCTGCGCAAGGTGAAGGGCAAGATCCAGGCGCTCGACGACGGCGATTTGAAGCCCGATCAGATCACCGAGATCGCCACCCGCCTCAACGTGTCCGAAGCGGAGGTGGTGTCGATGAACCGCCGCCTTTCGGGCGATGCCTCGCTCAACGCACCGATCCGGGCGAGCGAAGGTGAATCGGGTGAATGGCAGGACTGGCTGGTCGACGACCACGAAAGCCAGGAAGAGGCGCTGATCGAGCAGGACGAGCTGGAAAACCGGCGCGGCATGCTGTCCGGCGCTCTTGCCGTGCTCAACGAGCGCGAGCGGCGCATCTTCGAGGCGCGCCGCCTGGCCGAGGAGCCGCTGACGCTGGAAGAGCTGTCGGCCGAGTTCGACATCAGCCGCGAGCGCGTGCGCCAGATCGAGGTGCGCGCCTTCGAGAAGGTGCAGGACGCGGTCAAGGCCGCGGCCAAGCGCCAGATGCAGGCCCTGCGCACCATCGAGGCGCAGCCGGCGGCGTAAGGCTTCCGACGAAACAAATAACGGCGGCGTCAGGCAACTGGCGCCGCCGTTTTTTATGGGTCCTCCGACTGCCGGGAGAGCTGTACCTTGGTGCCATATTCTAGCTAGGGTTGGTTATTGCCCGCCCATGCGACGCGCTACCGCTCCACCAAAGATGCCGGCGGTTTCGGCCTCGCCATCGCGTTCGCAAACGATCTTATTCATAGCGGCATTATAGCAATTTTCCCCAAGCCCCGGAAACCGCAACGCTGCAAATTGTGGCGGCAATGTTCCGGCGCCTTACGAGCTTCCGTCGCGAAATTCCACGAAGCGGCACTTGCGGCAGGCGGGCGCGACAATGGGGCGCCGACCTCGTCTATTTGGAGATGACGATGACGATTTCTCAGTTTCTCACCGCTCTCGAATCCGAAGGTCCCCCAGCCGACCGAGCGAAAGAGATGGACCTGTATGGATGGCTAATTGGAAGCTGGGAAATGGACACGGTCCACTACCTCGACGACGGCACAATCCAGAAATGGAATGGAGAATGCCATTTTGGCTGGGTGCTCGAAGGCCGCGCGATTCAGGACGTTTGGATCAGGCCCAAGCGCCCTGCGCCGTCCACGATGTTTGGCACGACTTTGCGCATCTTCGATCCTGGGATCGATGGCTGGCACATCATATGGAACGACCCGCTCAAACCGAGATCACTCGCGCCAGATCGGGCGGGCCGAGGGTAAGGACATTGTCCAGCTCGGCAATGACTCGCGCGGTCTGAAAACTCGATGGCGTTTCACTGAGATCACTACCAACAGCTTCCATTGGATCGGCGAGGAAAGATCTTCCGAGAGCGACCCTTGGCAAATCACGTATGAACATTTAGCCCGCAGAACAAAACCCTGAAGCTAGACTAGCTGGCGTCTGCGACCCATCTCATCACAAGCAATCGAGCGGAAATTTCAAATACCGGCGGCCGTTGGATTCCGGTTCCGGCAAGCGTCCACCATTCATGTTGACCTGCAGCGCGTGCAGGATCAGCCTGGGCATGGGCAGCGTCCTGTCGCGCGCCTCGCGCAACGCCACGAAATCGGCCTCGGTCCTGCAGGCGGCAATATGGGTGTTCTTGGATTTCTGTTCCGCGACAGTGCTCTCCCACAAGGGTTCGCGCCCCTCCGCCTGGTAGTCATGGCCGACGAACAGGCGTGTCTCGTCCGGTAGCGCGAGGATATCCTGGATCGAGCGCCAGAGCCGGGCGGCACTGCCGCCGGGAAAGTCCGCTCTCGCCGTGCCGCTGTCCGGCATGAACAGCGTATCGTGGATGAAAGCGGCGTCGCCGATCACATAGGTGATCGATGCCAGCGTGTGGCCCGGCGAAAAAAGCACCTTTGCCGGAATGCCGCCGACCGAAAAGGTCTCGCCATCCGCAAACAGCCTGTTCCACTGGGATCCGTCGGCAGGAAAATCCGGCCAGTTGTAGATCACCTTCCACAATTTCTGGACGTCGATGATCTTCTCGCCAATCGCCGTCGGCGCTCCGGTCTTCGCGCTGAGATAGTGCGCCGCCGAGAAATGGTCGGCATGCGGGTGGGTGTCGAGGATACATTCGACGACCAGCCGTTGATCTCTAATGAAGTCGAGCAGGGCGTCGGCATTCTTCGTCGCCGTGGCGCCGGACTTCTCGTCGAAATCCAGGACCGGATCGATGATTGCGCATCGTCGCGTCTGCGGGTCGGCGACGACATACTGGATGGACCCGCTCGGCTTGTCGTAAAAGCCTGCCACCTGCAGCTTGGCCGATGTCGCGTCCAATCCCGGCTCCCTCAACTCCTACCCGGCAGGAATGGTTTTCCCTGCCGGGGCAAAAGAAGAGCATGGTCATTCGCCAGCGCCACGCCGTCAAGCACCGCATGCTCGTGCAGACGAGAAAACCGAAAAATCTCCTGTGCCGCCTCTGCCCTGCTCAGGCAGCGGGCTGCTTGGTCTTCCGGAGATACGGCAGTATCGTCTCATAGGCGCCGAAACGCTTGATCGCATCCTCGTTGGAAACGGCGGCGGTGATGATGACGTCCTCGCCCTGCTTCCAGTTCGCCGGCGTCGCCACCTGGTGCTTGGCGGTCAGCTGCATGGAATCGATGGCGCGCAGGATCTCATCGAAGTTGCGGCCGGTGGTCATCGGGTAGGTGAGCACCAGCTTGATCTTCTTGTCGGGGCCGATGACATAGACCGAGCGCACCGTGGCATTGTCGGCGGGCGTGCGCCCTTCCGAGGTTTCGCCGGCACCGGCCGGCAGCATCTCGTAAAGCTTGGCGACCTTGAGATCCCTGTCGCCGATCAGCGGGTAGTTCACCGAATGGCCGGTCGCCGTCTTGATGTCGTCCTGCCATTTGGCGTGGTTTTCGACCGGATCGACGGAAATGCCGATGATTTTGACGTTGCGCTTCTTGAACTCGCCTTCCAGCCCGGCCATCGTGCCGAGCTCGGTCGTGCAGACCGGCGTGAAATTCTTCGGATGGCTGAAGAGCACCGCCCAGCCGTCACCGATCCATTCGTGGAAGCTGATCGTCCCTTGCGTGGTTTCGGCCGTGAAATCCGGCGCGATATCGTTGATACGAAGGCTCATGACGTGTCCCTACCCTGTGATTGCAGATTTGCAGATCGCAGCCGGCACCCACCGGCGCTGCTCTGCCCTTCTACCACTCCGGTGTCATCCTTCAAACGCCTGTTGCCACCGGCATTGAGGCCGGCGGCGAAAAATTTTCATTGCTTCTCGGCAAATGCAGCAGGAATTTCCGCTGCGCTGGCTCAGGCCTTGTTCACCGCCAGCGTCGTCGCCAGATCTTCCATGCGCTGGGCGAGCGCGCCAAGCGCATTCGTCAGCACGGAATCGTTCTTATCGGCCTTGGTCAGCGCGTCGTCACGCGTCTTGCGCAGCGTCAGCACTTCGCTTTCCATGCCCTTGACGCGTTTTTGCAGTTCCGAAAGCTCGTCCATGACCATGATGCCGGCCATCACGGTCAGCCGCTGGTCGCCGATCTCGCCGAAAGAATCCTTCAGATGCGAGACATAGCGGTCGAAGCGCTCGGCGAGGTCGATCAGATGCTCTTCCTGGCCCTCGTCGCAAGCCATGCGATACTGCTTGCCGTCTATGGAAACCGTGACTTGTGCCATTGGGCCAGCCCCTATCTATCCAACACGGCGCGGATGGTTTCCATGGCGGTCACCAGCCGACGCGACACTTCCTTGTTGGCGTCTTCCAGTCGTTCGGCGCGCGCTTCGGAATTGTCGAGTTCCTGCGCCAGCCGCGAGCGGTCGGCGTTCATGCGCTGCACCTCCGCCTCGGCTTCCGTATAGTCGCGCTCGTGCTCGAGCTTGGCCGCGACGGCATTTTCCAGCCCCTCGATGGCCTTACCCAGCCTCGCGATGACTTCCTTGAGTGTCGTTTCCCCGGTCATGGCTTTCGTCCTGCGCCCTGCCCATCACCGAATCATCCACGTTCAGAACGCGTTATGTCTGAAACATTACGCGCCGTGTGAAGCCGACGTCAATAAAGGTCTCGCGACTGTCCCCTGCTAACGCTAATGTAGGGCCTCCAAGACCCTTCTGGCGCCATCACAAGACCGGCAAAAGCGCGCCGGTTTATTGACTAAAAAGCCGCGCCTGCTATGTGTCGCGCACCCCTTTCCAGGGCTCTCCCAAGGCCCCAAACCCCCACACTGGAGGAAGCATGACCTCGCGTGAACAACATGACCGGATGGCCAATGCAATCCGTTTTCTTTCCATGGACGCTGTCGAGAAGGCCCAATCCGGCCATCCTGGCCTGCCCATGGGCTGCGCCGACATTGCCACGGTGCTGTTCACGCGTTTCCTGAAATTCGACGCCAAGGCTCCACACTGGGCCGACCGCGACCGTTTCATCCTGTCGGCCGGTCATGGATCGATGCTGCTCTATTCACTGCTCTACCTGACCGGCTACGAGGACATCACCCTCGACCAGATCAAGCATTTCCGCCAGTTGGGATCGAGGACGGCAGGCCATCCCGAATACGGCCATGCCGCCGGCATCGAGACGACGACCGGCCCGCTCGGCCAGGGGCTTGCCAATTCGGTCGGCTTCGCACTCGGCGAGCGCATCATGAATGCCGCCTTCGGCAATGACCTTGTCGACCATTACACCTATGTGCTGGCCGGCGACGGCTGCCTGATGGAAGGCGTTTCGCAGGAGGCCATCGCGCTTGCCGGACATCTCAAGCTGAACAAGCTGATCGTCTTTTGGGACAACAACAACATCTCGATCGATGGCCCGGTGTCGCTGGCCGACAACACCGATCAGGTCGCCCGCTTCCAGGCGTCCGGCTGGAACGCCAGCCACATCGACGGCCAGGATCCGGAAGCGATCGCCTATGCCATCGAGGCGGCCCGCCATTCCGACAAGCCGACGATGATCGCCTGCAAGACCACGATCGGCTTCGGCGCGCCGACCAAGGCCGGCACCAACAAGGCGCACGGTTCGCCGCTCGGCGCTGATGAAATCGCCGGGGCGAGAAAGTTCTTCGGCTGGGATTCGGCACCTTTCGATGTCCCTGCCGATATCCTCGATGCCTGGCGCGACGCCGGCAAGACGGGTGTCAAGGCACGCACCGACTGGGAAGGCCGCCTCGCCAAGGCCGATGCCAATTTGCGCAGCGAATTCGAGCGCCGCATCAGTGGCAAGCTGCCGGCGAATTTCGACGCCGTCATCACCGACTACAAGAGGAAGCTCGCCACGGACAAGCCAAAGGTCGCCACCCGCAAATCGTCGGAAATGGCGCTCGAGATCATCAACGGCGCGGTGCCGGAAACGATCGGCGGCTCGGCCGACCTGACTGGCTCCAACAACACCAAGACCAGCCAGACCAAGAACATCACATCAGACGATTACGGCCAGCGCTACGTCCACTACGGCATTCGCGAGCACGGCATGGCGGCCGCGCTCAACGGACTGACGCTGCATGGCGGCCTCATCGCCTATGGCGGCACCTTCATGTGCTTTTCCGACTACGCCCGTCCGGCGATGCGGCTTGCGTCGCTGATGGGCATCCGCTCGATCTTCGTCATGACCCATGATTCCATCGGTCTCGGCGAAGACGGTCCGACCCATCAACCGGTCGAGCATTTGGCCGCACTGCGCGCCATTCCGAACCACAATGTCTTCCGCCCGGCCGACGCGGTTGAGACCGCCGAATGCTGGCAATTGGCCATTGAGCAGGAAAAGACGCCTTCAACGTTGGCGCTGACCCGGCAGAACCTGCCGACGGTGCGCAACGACTTCGTTGCGGAAAACCTCAGCCGCCAGGGCGCCTATGAGCTGGCCGCCGCCAATGGCGATGCGGCGGTGACGATCTTCTCTTCGGGCTCCGAGGTCGAAATCGCGCTGGCGGCGCGCGAGGCGCTGGAAAAGCACGGCCATCCGACCCGCGTCGTCTCGGTCCCCTGCTTCGAATTGTTCGACAAGCAGAGCGCCGACTATCGCAAGAAGACGATCGGCAACGCGCCGATCAAGATCGCCATCGAAGCCGGCATCCGCCAGGGCTGGGATCATTTCATCGGCACCGACGGCATCTTCATCGGCATGACCGGCTTCGGCGCCTCTGGCACGATCGAACAGCTCTATCCGCATTTCGGCATCACCGCCGAAGCGACGGTGAAGGCGGCGGAAGCCCGCCTGCACGGCGAATAAAGCTTGGCGCCCGCGAAAACGCGCGTAGCGGTTTTGCGGGCAGCCTCAGTTTGGTGGACTTAAATCCAACCCATCGACGGCTGGATTCTTTGGCAGCCCGCCGTTATGAAGCTGCGGACTTGATCTTCGGCCTCCAACTCCCAGGGAGAAAAAAATGACCGTCAGAGTTGCCATCAACGGATTCGGCCGCATCGGCCGCAACATCCTGCGCGCCATCCACGAATCCGGCCGCAAGGACATCGATGTGGTTGCCGTCAACGACCTCGGCCCGGTCGAGACCAATGCGCATCTGCTGCGCTTCGACAGCGTGCACGGCCGCTTCCCGCACGAAGTGACGGTTGACGGGGACCAGATCACTGTTGGCACGGAGAAGTTCAAGGTCACCGCGATCAAGGATCCGACGCAGCTGCCTTGGAGGGAGCTCGGCATCGACATTGCGCTCGAATGCACCGGCATCTTCACCGCCCGCGACAAGGCAGCGGCGCATTTGACCGCCGGCGCCAAGCGGGTCCTGGTCTCGGCGCCTGCGGAAGGCGCCGACCTCACCGTCGTCTATGGCATCAACCATGACAAGCTGACCAAGGACCACATCGTCATCTCCAACGCCTCCTGCACCACCAACTGCCTGGCGCCGTTGGCAGCCGTGCTGCATGAGGCCGTCGGCATCGAGAAGGGCATGATGACGACGATCCACTCCTACACCGGCGACCAGCCGACGCTGGACACCATGCATAAGGATCTCTACCGCGCCCGCGCCGCGGCCCTGTCGCAGATCCCGACCTCGACCGGTGCGGCCAAGGCGATCGGCCTCGTGCTGCCCGACCTCAAGGGCAAGCTCGACGGCATCTCCATTCGCGTGCCAACCCCGAACGTCTCGGTTGTCGATTTCAAGTTCATCGCCAAGCGGCCAACGACCGTGCAGGAGATCAACGAGGCGGTGATCGCCGCCTCCAAGGGCAAGCTGAAGGGCATTCTCGCCGTCACCCATCACCCGAACGTGTCGATCGACTTCAACCACGATCCGCATTCCTCGATCATGGCGCTCGACCAGACCAAGGTCATGGACGGCAACTTCGTTTCGGTGCTGTCCTGGTATGACAATGAATGGGGTTTTTCCAACCGCATGGCCGACACAGCCGTTGCATTCGGCAAGACCATCGCCTGATCCCAGGACCATCTTCTCGCGACTTGGAAACGCCCGGCTCTGTCCGGGCGTTTTTCATTGGAGCGCCGCGTTCTTGTGTCGGCAGATCGCACGTCTTGGAGATTGGCCTGACGGCCATCGCGCTTCGTCATCCTGGGGCGGAGCAAGGAGCGAAGCGACGCGGCGCAGACCCCAGGATCCATGCCGTGCCGTTGGAGCGTTGCGGCCGTGCAGAATTCTGTTCCGCCGCATTCCGGCTGATGTCACGGCATGGATCCCAGGGTCTGCGCGACGCCGCTTCGCGGCTGCTTCGCCCTAGGATGACGAAGTTGGGCGGGATAGGGCAAAAAACCACCCTCCCGCCTTGCACCGGTCATGTCTTCGCCTCACTCTCCCGTAAAGCGAGAGGTACACGAAATTGAGGGGGCGGTTTTCGGATGGAGCATGCGATCTATCTCGTGACGCTGGTTGGCACCGCACTTGTCGTTGCAGCCGCGTTTTCGAGCCTGATCGCCTTCCGCTTCGGCGCTCCTCTCTTGCTGTTGTTCCTCTGCATCGGCTTGGCCACGGGCACCGACGGCCTCGGCATCCAGTTCGACAATGCGCGGCTGGCTTATTTTGCCGGCTCACTGGCGCTGGCGGTGATCCTGTTCGATTCTGGTTTCGGCACGCCGCTCAATGTCTTGCGGCAGGCGGCCGGACCGGCGCTGTCGCTGGCAACGATCGGCGTCCTTGTGACCACTGGCCTGTTCGGCGTCGTCGCCTACTACCTGCTCGATCTCAGCTGGCTGGAATCCTTCCTGCTCGGTGCCGCAGTTGCCTCGACCGACGCAGCAGCGGTGTTCTTCCTGTTGCGCGCCGGCGAGATCAATTTGCGCGAGCGCGTGCGTTCCACGCTCGAGGTGGAATCCGGCACCAATGACCCGATCGCCATCTTCCTGACCATCACCCTGGTCGAAATCATCGCCGTCAACGCCAATCTCGAGGCCGGGGTGCTGGCTACCGACCTCGTCCTCGGTTTCCTTCTCAACATGGGGCTTGGCGCTATCGTCGGCATTTTCGGCGGCCTTGCCATCGTGCGCCTCGTCGACCGGCTCAATCTCGACCACGGGCTGCTGCCGATCTTCGTGCTGACACTGTCGCTG
This sequence comes from Mesorhizobium mediterraneum, assembly GCF_002284565.1. Classification (GTDB taxonomy): domain Bacteria; phylum Pseudomonadota; class Alphaproteobacteria; order Rhizobiales; family Rhizobiaceae; genus Mesorhizobium; species Mesorhizobium mediterraneum. The sequence goes on from NZ_NPKI01000032.1 coordinate 128,683, forward strand.
ATGGTGTTCGCCGCCGCGGGCGCCATTGGCGGCTCCGGCTTTCTGGCGGTCTATCTCGCCGGCCTCATTGCCGGCAATTCCGACATCCGCGCCGTCACCATCCTCAAGCGCTTCCAGGACGGCATGTCGTGGCTGGCACAGATCATCATGTTCCTGATCCTCGGCCTGTTCGCGACGCCCTCGCAATTTCCGGCGATCCTGCTGCCGGCGGTGCTGCTAGGCCTGTTCCTGATCTTCGTGGCGCGGCCAATCGCCGTCTGGCTTTGCCTGATGCCGTTCCGTCTGCCGCGCCCGGAAGTCGCCTTCATCTCATGGGTGGGCCTGCGTGGCGCGGTGTCGATCCTGCTCGCCATCACGCCGCTGCTTGGCGGCCTTGAGAACGGCCGCCTCATCTTCAACACCGCCTTCATCGTCGTGCTGGTGTCGCTGGTCATCCAGGGATGGACTGTCGGACCGCTGGCGCGCCGCCTCGGCCTGATCGTGCCGGCCCGCCTGGGGCCACTGGACAAGGTCGAGCTCGAATTGCCCGGCTCCGCCCATCACGAGCTTCTCGCCTATCGCGTAGCACCTGGCAGCCCAGTGGCGCGCGGTGAGCGCATTCCGCGCTGGGCGCGGCCGTCGCTTGTGCTGCGCGACGGGCGCTCGATGCGCTTCCAGGACATGGGCAGGCTCGCCGCCGGCGACCATGTCTACATCTTCGTGCCGGATCGCTATCCAGCCCTGCTCGACAAGCTGTTCGCCAGCCGCGCCGTGGTCGATCCCGAGGATGCGGACTTCTTCGGCGCCTTCGCCGTCGATCCGGCGCGCTCCGCCGCGGAACTGGAAGCGGCCTACGCGCCGGGCCTGACCGAGGAGGAACGCAAGCTGACTGTCGGCGACCTGGTGACGGAGCGGCTCGGCGGCCATGCCGAATATGCCGACCGCGTGCTGATTGGCCCGATCGAGCTGATCGTCCGCGACGTCGACGACAAAGGCAAGATCACCGGCCTCGGTCTTTCCCTCGAGCCGACCGCGCCGGTGGCACGGGTGCCGGTGTTCCTGAGTGCCGGGGAAATCGCTGACCGCATCGTTGCCTTTGCGCGCAATTGGCGCAAGCGGGTCAAAAAGCAGAGTGCCGAGGCGCTGGCGGACGCGGAACCGGCTCCACAGCCGATGGTGGAAAAGGCAACCGACGAGGGCTGACTGCTCCCGACACGGGCCTAGGTCATATTTTCCGCGTAGCACCATTGCAGGTCTTGCATCGTCGTTGTTGCGGGTTAAGGTCCCGGCGATTTTCGCGAAAGGGAACAGCATGGCCGGCTTCAAGACACTGGACGACATCGGCAATATCGATGGTAAGCGCGTGCTGGTGCGCGTCGACCTCAACGTTCCCGTCGCCGACGGCAAGGTCACCGACGCCACCCGTATCGAGCGCATCGCGCCGACCATCGCCGAGCTTTCCGGCAAGGGCGCTAAGGTCATCCTGCTTGCCCATTTCGGCCGACCAAAGGACGGACCGTCGCCTGAATTCTCGCTTGAGCCGATCGCCACGGCGACCGCGGAGGTGTTCGGCCGCCCTGTCGGCTTCGCATCCGACTGCATCGGCGACAAGGCCGCGAGCGCCGTCGCCGCCATGGGCAACGGCGACGTGCTGCTGCTCGAAAACACCCGCTTCTACAAGGCCGAGGAGAAGAACGACCCGGCCTTCACCGAAAAGCTCGCCGCCAATGGCGACATCTTCGTCAACGACGCCTTTTCCGCCGCCCACCGCGCCCATTCGTCGACGGAAGGGCTTGCGCACCTGCTCCCGGCTTTCGCCGGGCGCACCATGCAGGCCGAGCTCGACGCGCTGGAAAAGGGCCTCGGCAATCCCGTCCGCCCTGTCGTTGCCATTGTCGGCGGCGCCAAGGTCTCGAGCAAGATCGACCTCCTGATGAACCTGGTAAGGAAGGTCGACGCGCTGGTCATCGGCGGCGGCATGGCCAACACCTTCCTGGCCGCGCGCGGCACCGATGTCGGAAAATCGCTGTGCGAGCATGATCTCGCCAACACCGCCAAGCAGATCATGATCGAGGCGGCCGAAGCCGGCTGCGCCATCATCCTGCCGGTCGACGGTGTCGTCGCCAAGGAATTCAAGGCGGGAGCCGCCAGCGAAACCGTCGCCATATCAGAGGTGCCGGCCGACGGCATGATCCTCGATGTCGGCGAAAAAACCGTGAAGACCATTGCCGACTGGATCGATCGCGCCGCGACGCTGGTCTGGAACGGTCCGCTTGGCGCCTTCGAGATCGAGCCGTTCGACCACGCGACGGTGGCGGCAGCCAAGCACGCCGCGGCCCGCACCAAGGCCGGCAAATTGATCTCGGTGGCCGGCGGCGGCGACACGGTGGCCGCACTCAACCACGCCGGCGTCGCCGACGACTTCACCTACGTCTCGACCGCCGGCGGCGCCTTCCTGGAGTGGATGGAAGGCAAGCCGCTGCCCGGCGTCGATGTGCTGAAGCGCTGAGGCGAGAAAGCAAACGGGGCGTTTGCGCGTTTCAATCGATTCGAGCTTTCCGCTTGGAATGGTTCGACTTGAACCTGCCTTGCTCTAGTGGTCTGCTAGGCTGGAACAATCGTTTCAGGAGGATGCATCATGAGCGAACGTCTCGAAGACATTGCCGCCGCGATGGTGGCCGACGGCAAGGGTCTTTTGGCCGCCGACGAAAGCTCCGGCACCATCAAGAAGCGCTTCGACGTGATCGGCGTCGAATCGACCGCCGACAGCCGCCGCGACTATCGCGAGATGATGTTCCGCGCCAAGGAGGCGATGACCAGATACATTTCCGGCGTCATCCTCTATGACGAGACCATCCACCAGAAGGCCGCCGATGGCACGCCGCTTGTCGACATCATCAAGGCGACCGGCGCCATCCCAGGCATCAAGGTCGATGCCGGCGCCAAGCCTCTGGCCGGCTACCCCGGCGACACGATCACCGAAGGCCTCGACGGCCTGCGTGAGCGGCTCGCCGACTATTACAAACTTGGCGCCCGTTTCGCCAAATGGCGTGCGGTGATCGACATCGACGTCGCCAAGGGCGTGCCTTCCGCCACGTCGATCGGCTCGAACACCCATGCGCTCGCCCGCTATGCGGCGCTCTGCCAGGAGGCCGGCATCGTGCCGATCGTCGAGCCGGAGGTGCTGATGGACGGCGCCCATGACATCGGCACCTGCTACGAGATCAGCAAGGCAACGCTGACGAAACTCTACACCGAGCTCTACGCAGCCCGCGTCGTCCTCGAAGGCACCATCCTGAAGCCGAACATGGTTCTCGCCGGAAAGAAGTCGGGCAAGGTGAGCAGCCCCGAGGAAGTCGCCGAAAAGACCATAAAACTGTTCCGCGAAACGGTGCCGGCCGCAATTGGGGGCATCGCCTTTCTCTCGGGCGGACAATCGGACGAGGAGGCGACCGCCAACCTCAATGCCATCAACGCCATCGGCCCGCATCCGTGGAAATTGACCTTCTCCTACGGCCGCGCCTTGCAGGCGGCGCCACAGAAGGCGTGGAGCGGCAAGGCGGCCAACGTCGCCGCTGCCCAGGCCGCCTTCGCCCACCGCGCCCACATGAACCATCTGGCCGCGCTTGGAAAATGGCAGCCGGAACTGGAACAGGCCGCCTGACCGGTTTTTTCTGCCTTCATCCGGACCCGGGTCATGTGCCCGGGTTCCATGTGCTCCGAAATCGCTCCAAAAATGCGAGGACCGTGTCGGCTTGCGTTGAGCCCAAACGTCCTTGGGTCTCAAAGAGGAGCAGACCCATGCCAAACAACAAGATCGTTTCACGGGAAGACTGGTTCCAGGCGCACAAGGCGCATCTGGCCCGCGAGAAGGAATTGACGCGATTTCGCGACCGCATCGCTGCCGAACGGCGGGAATTGCCTTGGTTGAAGGTCCGGAAGGACTATGTCTTCGAGACCGAACAGGGCCCGAAGAAACTGGCCGAACTATTCGCCGGCGCAAGCCAGCTGATCGTCTACCACTTCATGTTCGGGCCGGGCGCCGATTACCGTTGCGAAGGTTGTTCCTTCCTTGCCGACCACATCGACGGCGCCAACCAGCACCTCAAGCACCACGATGTGTCGCTTGTCGTGATCTCGCGGGCGCCGTTGGCTGAATTTCTGCCCTACAAACAGCGCATGGGCTGGAAATTCGACTGGGTGTCGTCCTACGCCTCGGATTTCAACTTCGACATGCAGGTTTCCTTCACCGACAAGCAGATCGCATCAGGCGACACGACCTACAATTTCGAGCAGCGCGCGCGCAAATCAAAAGACCTTCCCGGCATCAGCGTGTTCTACAGGGATGACAACGGTGACATCTTCCTAACCTTCATGTCGCGCTCCAGGGGCGGCGATCCGCTGATCGGCGCTTATCATTATCTCGACCTGACGCCGAAGGGCCGCAACGAGACCGGCCCCTACCACAGCCTGATGGACTGGGTGCGGCTGCACGATGAATATGCAGACCGGCCCGAGATGCCGGACGCCTGTTGCCATTGACGACGGGCCGTCGACGCAAGGTCTTTCGCCTTTAGCCCGATATGCGCTAAGTGCTGCTCGCTATGCCCTTTAACGGACTTGCCCATTAACGGTTTGCGATGCAGCGCTTTCTTGCCCTCCTCACCTGGCTCGCCTTTCCGGTCTATGTCTGGCAGGGGCTCGGCGTGCGCCGCCGCACCACCCGCATGCTGCCGGCGCAGGGTCCGGTCATGCACGAGATATCAGGCCAGGCGCCGGCGGTCTCGCTTCTGATGCTTGGCGATTCTTCCGCCGCTTCGGTCGGCATCGGCAATTCCGAGTATGGGCTGGCCGCGCAACTGGCTGATCTGATCTCGAAACGCACTGGCCGTGCGGTGCGCTGGCGGGCAGCCGGCTTCAACTCGGCGACCTCAGGCCAGATCCGCGACCATGTGCTGCCCAATCTGTCGGCCGATCCTTGGACGCATATCGTGCTCGCCATCGGCACCAATGACACCAAGAACTTCCACTCGGTGCCGCGTTTCAAGAGCGATTTTGGCGGCCTGCTCTACGCGCTGCGCGCCAAATGGCCGGAGGCGCGCGTGGTGTGGTCGCCGGTGCTCGAATTCACCCGGGCACCGGCAATGCCGCCGCTGCTCGGAAAGATCCTGGAAATCCGCGCCGCCGAGATGAACCGGATGGGCGAGCGCCTTTGCCTCGAACGCGGCGCGGTGCCGGCGCCGCGCCTGCCGATCACCGATGCCGAAGCCGGCTTTGCGTCCGACGGATTTCATGCCTCGGAAGCCGGCTACCGGGCCTGGGCGGAACATCTCGTCGGCTTGGTGCTCGCCAACGAACCACGCGTCGCGTAGCGGGCCGCCGGCCCTAATGCATGTCGCGCAAAAGTGTGCAGCGGTTTTGCGATAACGACATGCATAAAACAACAACCTAAAGCGCGTCGCGTGAGGTCGGTCGAACGCGACGCGCTTTAGGTCCAATGCCCCAGCGCCGCTGTGATCGAAATCGCCGCCATCGCCAGCACCGCCAGTTTCCAGAAATCGCTGCGCCGCTTCAGCCCCGGCCAGCCGAGCGGCTTGATCAGCTGGATGACCATCATGGCGACGATGACGAGCGCGAGGAGTTTCGACATGCCGCCTTTGACCAGCATCACAAGCGGCTGTCAAAGCGCTCCTTTCGCTCGCTCGCGATAGAGTTGCTATGCCAGCGGCTTGAGGCCGGCCTCGATCGCAGCCCGGTTCGGTTCGAGGAACGGCGGCAAGGCCAGCCTTTCGCCCAGCGTTTCCAGCGGCTCGTCGGCGGTGAACCCGGGGCCGTCGGTGGCAATCTCGAACAATATGCCGTTCGGCTCGCGGAAATAGAGCGAGCGGAAGTAGTATCGTTCGACCTCACCGCTTGACGGCAGACGGAACTCGGCCAGCCGCGCCGTCCATTGATGCAAGGTCTCCTGGTCGGGCGCCCTGAACGCGACGTGGTGGACCGCCCCGGCGCCTTGACGTGCCGGCGCAAGACCCGGCTGCACCGCGACATGAAGCTCCGCCGCCGGCCCGCCTGCTCCCATTTCGAAGACATGAACCAGACCCTCGCCATCTGGCGACGCATAATCACGCGCCTTGCGCATGTTCATCACCCGGGTCAGCACGGCCTCGGTGTTGGTGATGTCGGGAACGCTGATGATGATAGGCCCGAGCCCGCGTATCTGGTGCTCGACTGGGACTGGGCTTTGAGACCAGGGATGGCTGTCGCCCTTGCCGCCATCGCTGACGAGGCGCAGGCGCTGGCCCTCTGGATCTTCGAAATCCAGCGACGGATAGCCGCCGATGTCGCCGATCTCTCCCGTCGCGACGGCCTCGCCGGCCAGGCGATCCTTCCACCAGGCAAGACTTTCGGGGCTGGCGACCCTCAGGCTCGTCCGCACGATGCTGTTGGTGCCGCGCCGTTCGCGTCCGACCGGCCAGTCGAAGAAGGTGATGTCAGTGCCAGGCGTCGCCTCTGCATCGGCATAGAAGAGGTGATAGGCTGACGTGTCGTCCTGATTGACCGTCTTCTTGACCAGCCGCAGCCCCAAAGTGCCGGTGTAGAAACGAAGGTTTCCCGGCGCATTGGCCGTGATTGCGGTCAGATGGTGAATTCCTGTCAGTTGCAGGCTCATGGTCATCTCCCTGATCTCCGAGGAATTTTCTCCCTCAATATCAGAACGCCGGCCCTATCGCTGCTGCGAATTCCAACCGTCCGTCGTTGAAAGCTAAACGACTCAACCCCGGCAGAGCGACAAAAAAGCCTGCTTCTCTCGTGCAGGCGGGATCGGAACCGGCAAAACCTGGCACGCTCGCCAAAGACCGCTCAGCCTCCTGACAGACTGCTGTCAGGAGGGGTGTGCGATAGTGTCTCCATCGAAAGAGAGGAGACCAGCCATGAACGGTTTTACCATTCCGCACAGCGTGCAGCGCTATGTCGGCAAGATCCGGACGATGCGCAACGAGATCCGCACCCGGCGTTTCATGAATGGCTTGCCGCAGAGCATCCGCAAGGACATCGGTTGGCCGGATAATTACGAAGGCCGCCACGGTCGCGGGTGATTTTTCGCGGCAGCGGCTGGATGCGGACGCCAAGGCGCCCAGATATAGATCCGGCGGGCCGAAGGACGGAGCAGGAAATGTCCGAACAGAAAACCATCGGCGTCGTTTTCATCGATCGCTTCGCCGACTGGGAATACGGCCTGCTGGCGGCTTCGGCGGTCGAATGGTTCGGCGCACGCGCGGTGTCGCTGACGCCGAACGGCAAGCCGGTGACCTCGGCCAGCGGATTTATGCTGACGCCCGATCGCTCCACCGAGGTTGATGAAAACACCGATCTCGACGCCGTCGCGGTCATCGGCTCCGACCTATGGGTCGATGCACCGCCTGATATCTCCGGACTGCTGACGGCAATTGCGGCACGCGGCGGCGTGATCGGCGGCATCTGCGCCGGCACATTGGCGTTGGCGCGTGCCGGCCTGTTCGACAAGGCCAAACACACCAGCAATGGTCGTGACTGGATCAATGAAAAGGAACCGGCTTACCCCGGCGCCCAGAACTATCAGGACGTGCCCTATGCCGTCGCCGACGGCCGCATCGTGTCCGCGCCGGGTTCGGCTCCCGGCACCTTCGCTCTTGCCTATTTGAAGACGCTCTATCCCCAGAGAACAAGCGACCTCGCGCAGATGCGCACGCTGTTCGCCAGGGAGTATGCCGAAGGGGAACATGCTGAAGCCTCCTGACAGTATGGTGTCAGGAGCGGCGTGCAATAGTGCGACAGTATCAGGAGACTGACATGGCCTTCATCCCTGCAAAAGCCTCGGCATGGTTCGAGATCCCCGTCACCGACATGGATCGGGCGCGCGCCCTTTATGGATCGGTGCTTCAGAACGATCTCGCTCTGGAGGAGAGCGGCCCGAACCCACTGGCCATGTTCGCCACGCAGGACCGAATGGCATCCGGTCACGTCTACCCCGGAAAACCCGCGGCACCGGGAACCGGCCCGACCATCCATCTGTCGGTTGCCGCACCGATCGAAGATGCCATGGAACGGGTGAGGCAGAACGGCGGCCAGGTCGTCTCGCCGGCGATCTCCATTCCGGCCGGCACATTCGCCTATTGCCTCGACCCGGACGGCAACAGCTTTGGGCTCTTCGTCTAGGTGCCGCATGGCAAAAAGCTGGAACGACAGGCTGAACGCACCGGGCATCAACGGTATCAAGCCGACGCCGCGCACTGTTGGCGACGTCGTCGAGGGCCAGCCGATGCTGGTGCCGACGGCACGGCAGGTCGATGATTTCATCCGCTCCATCCCAAAGGGCGTCGACATGGACGTCCGTGCATTGCGCACCGCGCTCGCCATCGAGCACGGTGCCGAAGTGACATGTCCGGTCACTATCGGCTATCATCTGCGCACTGTCGCCGAGGCCGCCAACGAGGATTTGGAACGCGGCATGCCGCTGAGCGACATCGCGCCGTTCTGGCGGGTGCTGGATGCAAAGACGCCGACAACAGGGAAATTGTCCTTCGGCGCGGCATTCGTCGCCGCGCAGCGCAAGCGCGAAGGGCTCGAACCATAATGCATGTCGCCCAAAAGTGGGAACCGGTTTTGGGACCACGACATGCATAGAAACAACACCGAGGGACCATACGATGCGCCGTGCCGACAGGCTCTTCCAGATCGTGCAGCATCTGCGCGGTGGCCGTCTGGTCACCGCCCAGAAGCTGGGCACGTGGCTCGAGGTTTCCGAGCGGACCATCTACCGCGACATCGCCGACCTGCAATCGACTGGTGTGCCGATCGACGGCGAGGCCGGCGTCGGCTACATGATGAGGGAGGGTTTCGACCTTCCGCCGCTGATGTTCACGCGTGATGAGATCGTCGCGCTGGTCGCCGGCGCCCGCATGGTGCGCGCGTTTGGCGGCGCTGCCATGGCGCGGGCCGCCGACGAGGCGCTGGTCAAGATCGGCGCCGTGCTGCCCGACGCCGAGAAGGACCGCATCGCCCGCACCGAGATCCACACGCCGATGTGGGTGGTGAGCGACGCCGCCCGCGAGGCAATCGACCTGATCGAGCGCGCGGTGGAAAAACGCCAGGTGCTGACCATCGACTATTCCGACGAGGCCGGCCGCAGCACCGCGCGCGACATCAGGCCGCTAGGCCTATGGTTCTGGGGCAAGGTGTGGACGCTGGTCGCATGGTGCGAGATGCGCGACGATTTCCGCGCTTTCCGTATCGATCGCATCGCTTCGGTGGTCATAGCCGGCCGCGTCTTCAAGCCGGAGCGCGGCAAGCAGCTCGCCGATTTCTATCGTGCGGTTGAGCGCAGCGAGGATTACGGCATGGCACCGGACCGAGCCGCGCGAACTTAGGCGCGGCGCCTTTCCTTCTCCCCTTGTGGGAGAAGGTGGATTGGCGCGCAGCGCCAAGACGGATGAGGGGTGTTGGAAGAAACTCCAACGCCGCGATCCGTCCGGCACCCCTCATCCGACCGAGCTTCGCTCGGCCACCTTCTCCCACAAGGGGAGAAGGACGGGGCGCCGTTCCTCAATCCTCGTCGTCGGTATCCTCGTCCTTCGACTTCAGCGCCGAAAGCTTGGCAAAGACGGCGTTGGCGTCGAGTTCCGCATCCTCGTCCTTTGGCTTCTCCGGCGCCGGCACCAGCCGCTCGGTCAATGCAGCCGGCAGCAGCGTGTCGCCGGCCGGCTGTGCCTGCTCGCGGCCACGCGAGGCGCGGTTGACTTCCATGTCGAGATCGATCTGCGAGGCGAGACCCAGCGTCACCGGATCCATCGGCTGCAGATTGGCCGAGTTCCAGTGCTTTCTGTCGCGGATCTGGTCGATCGTCGACTTGGTGGTGCCGACGAGGCGCGCGATCTGCGCGTCCTTCAGCTCGGGATGGTTGCGCACCAGCCAGAGTATGGCGTTGGGCCGGTCCTGGCGCTTCGACAACGGCGTGTAGCGCGGACCTTTGCGCTTGGATTCGGGCACCCGCACCTTGGGGTCGGACAGCTTCAGCCGATGGTTCGCATCCTTCTCGGCACGTGCGATCTCGTCGCGGGTCAGCTGGCCGGTCATGATCGGGTCCATGCCCTTGATGCCTTGCGCCGATTCGCCGTCGGCGATCGCCTTGACCTCGAGCGGATGCAGCGAGCAGAACTGCGCGATCTGCTCGAAGGACAGCGCGGTGTTGTCGACCAGCCAGACGGCGGTCGCCTTGGGCATCAGCAGCGTATTGGCCATTTTAAAATATCCTTCTCGTTCGCCCGCGTTCCCGCGCGGGCGGTGGTTTTAGAGCCACCAAAATGGGAAATTCGCGGTCTGTATAACCGCTCTCTCGCCATTTCGCAACGTTTTTGGCGCGTGGCGGCGAGGACGGCGGGAGATATCGAACCTGTCAAGGCAGCCCTTCAGCTTCGGCGCCGTGCATCGGCGTTTCGGCTCCGCAGGTTATGGCTTGGCCGAGCGCCAGAAGAGTAGTCCTGCTCAGGATCAGCACACCATCGGCGAGATGGGATTGAGGGCAGGATCGCCTTATTCAGCGGCGATGCAACTTGCGCGAGAGCTTCCGTGTGCTAGGCTTCATCAGCCAAATGTGCGCAGCAACGGAAGGCCATCATGACTGAGGTCACCATTGAATCAGTCTCCACCGTTGTTGGTCAGATCTACGAGGCCGCCTATGATCAGGAGCGCTGGCCTGATGTGGTCGTGGGGCTGCGCGACCTGTTCAAGGCATCGCGAAGCTGTATCGCGCGGCTCGATCAGCAGGCGTTCAGCGCGGTCGGGACTGTCGATGACCCGGGGCTGTGTTCTCCCGAGGCGGCAGCGGCACACATGCGTGACCCCATCAGCACGGTCGCGGCAGCGCTGCCGGTGGGCAAAATCTATGATCGGACGCGGATAGCTGGAGACGTGGCGGCGTTCCGTCGCCGCGAACTCTGGCAAGACTGGATGAGGCCGCGCGACATGCATCACGGGCTCGCCTCCAATCTTCTGGCTTCCAACGGCTCCTATTGGTTTTTCGATATCCATCGCGGCTCGAAGCAGGGCGCATTCGGTGCCGACGACATCGATCTGCTGCAGAAGATCGTGCCGCATATGCTGCGCGCTGGGGAGATCGGCCGGCAGTTGGAGAACACGTCGGCGCTGGCATCGGCCTTCTCGCATCTGCCCTTCGGCGTGTTTCTGGTGGACGGCTTTCAGCGTGTCGCCCAAATGAACGAGGCCGCCGAGGCAATGCTGGCACGGCCCGACAGCCCTCTGGCACTGAATGGCGGCACGATCGTCGCCTCCAATCTCAGGGATGCGCAGCAGCTTCAGCGGCTGGTCGCGAATGCCTGCTCGCTCCATGGCGGCGCCATGCTCGGGACCGGAGGAACGCTGCTGGTGCCATCGGACCGCGAGCGATTTGACCTGACACGGTTGGTGCTGACGGTTGCCCCATTCGTCGACGCCCGCGCCTATGGCCTGGCGTCGGAGCGTTGCGCGGTGATCATGGTCACGGAGGTCGCCCGGCGCATTCCCGACAGTTTCGAGACCCATATCCGCTACCTGTTCGATCTGACGGCGGCTGAGGCGAAGCTTGCAACAGCCTTGGCATCGGGGCGGTCGCTGAAGGAAACCGCGGCGAATTCGAACATAACCGTGAAGACCTGCCGCACTTATCTGGAACGGATCTTCTCCAAAACCCGCACCCATCAGCAGAGCGAGTTGGTTGCATTGCTCAAGAACACGGAGCCGCTCAGCGGGCGCGGCCCGTAACCCACCAACAAAACGTCCTCATGTCGGCATTTGCCGACTGTTAGAGGGGAAGTGTTTCATCCACATTTCGCTTCGGTAGCGGCGATCTGCCCTTGGGAGAGCTGACGCCGCCGATGTGGGCTGATCGATGTTGGAAACCGGGCACGCTGTCGCGGCGGGGTTGTTTCCGTTCGCCATTTCCTATGCGCTATTGGCAATGCTGCCGGGCGCCAACTTCGCTGTCGTCGCGCAGGCCGGGCTAACCGCTTCGCGCGCCACGGCGCTTTCGGCTGCCGCCGGTATTGCCCTTGGCGCGAGTTCGCTGGCGGCGATCGTCGCAACGGGAGCCAGCGCGCTGCCGCCGGGGGGCATCGCACACCAGATGGCCGCCAGCCTTTACGGCGCAATGCTGGTCTTCATCGGCTGGAATTCGATGCGGCGGGCGCTGTCGATCAAGGCTGGCGCCAACGCGCCGAAGCCGGTTCCAATCGTTCGATACTTCCGGCTGGGATTTATCACGGCAGCGGCAAATCCTGCCACCGCGCTGTTTTTCGCATCCTCGACGCTGAATTTAAATGCTCGCGGGGCAACTCACCTGTCCGTGGTCGCATTGGTGTTTGCCATTGCGATCGCCTGGTTTGGTCTTCTCGGCCTTTCCATCTCCCAACCGGCCACACGGCGATTTTACAGTCGTTTCCGAAAGCATGCGGACATCGTGCTGGGAGGGGCCCTGGTGGCGCTCGGCTTTGCCGCACTTGGTTATTGAGAAAGATACGCGCAGCCGCCGCTGTTACACAGAGTTCAAACGACAAAACCCGCCAGACAGGGTCCAGCGGGCTCGGAACCGGCGACGGGAAAACCCGTCTGTTGCGGCTCTGGCTTCTAAAGCATGATCTCGGACCGAAACGCCGCTGCACAAAAAGGCGGCTTGATGCTTTCGGGCGAGATTACACTCGAGATCAAAGCGCCTTGCGGGCGATCCTCTCAATGTCGGCACGGTTGATGCCGAGGTCGTTGAGCTGACGGGCGTTCAAGCGGTTCAGTTCGCGCACGGTTTCATTGTACATGCGCCAGTTACGGAAAGCACGGATCGGGTTCATGGTAGTCCTCCATCGTTTCGATGCCGCTCAAATAGGCATCGTTGATGAAAAGTTGAACAGACGCTTTTGCATGGCCGCAATGCGTTTGTTGCATTGCACAATTAAGCTTTTGTTCAGCTTGTTTACCGCCCGTCAGCCGACGTCGAGCACGATCTTGCCGATATGCTCGCCCTCCTCCATCCGCTCATGCGCCCGCCACGCTTCCTTGAGCGGGAAGATCATATCCATCACCGGTGCCACCTTGCGGGTGCCGAGCAGCGGCCACACCTGCGCCTCCAGCGCCGCGGCGATTGCCGCCTTGAACTCGACGGTGCGCGGCCGCAGCGTCGAGCCGGTGTGGGTGAGCCGCTTGACCATGAGCTTCGAGAAATCGGCGGTGGCTGTCGCCCCGCCCTGCGTGGCGATCTGGACGATGCGGCCTTCCACCGCCGCGGCCTCGTAGTTTCGCGCCACGTAGTCGCCGCCGACCATGTCAAGGATAACGTTGGCGCCGCGGCCGTCGGTCGCGTCCTTAACCGCTGCGACGAAATCCTCCTCGCGGTAGTTGATCGCCCGGTCGGCGCCGAGCTTCAGACAGGCGTCGCACTTTTCCTGGTTGCCGGCAGTGGTGATGACATAGGCGCCGAAGGCCGAGGCGAGCTGGATCGCCGTGGTGCCGATCCCCGACGAGCCGCCATGCACGAGCAGTGTCTCGCCGCTCTTAAGGCCGCCGCGCTCGAAGACATTATGCCAGACAGTGAAGTAGTTTTCCGGCACTGCCGCCGCTTCGGTGTGGGTGAAGCCTGCGGGCAGCGGCAGCACGCTGCCGGCATGGACCTTGACATATTCGGCATAGGCGCCGCCGGGCGTCAGCGCGCAGACCCGATCGCCGACGCGCCAGCGCGATATCTCATCGCCAAGGGCTGCAACTTCGCCCGACGCTTCGAGACCCGGCAGGTCCGACGCACCGGGCGGCGGTGGGTAGACGCCCTTGCGTTGCTGCACATCCGGCCGGTTGATGCCGGCGGCGCGCACCCGGATCAGGATTTCGCCGGGACCCGGCACCGGCACGTCGCGCGTTTCGGGTTTCAGCACCCGTGGTCCGCCGGGTTCCGAGATCGCAATGGCGATCATCGTCGCTGGAATTCTGTTCTGTCCATTCGCCATGAATTTTCCCGTCTCGCTTCGCCAGTTTCTTGCCAGCGGCCAGTTTCTTGCCGACTATTTGCATCCATGCCCCTGCCCTATGTATGCTGATTGCCAAATCAGGCAAATGGCCACTGCAGCGCCGGGCGTCCGATTGGACGCGCTATGGATGCTGTAGCAGTCTAATTTTTGCGCATCAGGGAGGAGCGACGATGGCGATCCTCGACGACGAACCCAAAAAGAAAGCGCGCCCGCACGAGATCGGTCAGGATCTGTCGCTGCTTTCGGTCGACGAACTGTCCGAGCGGATCGGCATCCTGCGCGACGAGATCGCCCGGTTGGAAGCCGAGCTCAAGTCCAAGGGCACCACCAAATCAGCGGCCGAGGCGCTGTTCCGCCGCGGATAGTCTCCAGAGCCGAAGCGCCCGCCGCCGAAAAGCCCGAATGCGACTGTCTTCAGATCCTCCCTAATTCCAGCCGGATCAGCTAAATGTTTGCAAGCTACCGACCGATCCTCTCGCTGCTTCGCGGCACCGCTTTCCTGCTGGCGGCGACCGGATTGCACGGGCTGCTATTGCCGCTGCGCGGCCAGTTGGAGGGTTTCTCGACCGCATCGCTCGGCCTGATGGGCACGGCCTGGGCCGGCGGCTTCGTCACCGGCTGCTTCTTTGCGCCGCGCATCGTGCGTCGCGCCGGTCACGTACGCGCTTTCGGCGCCTTTGCGGCATCGGGAGCCATCGTCGCACTGCTCACCGGCCTGATCATCGACGAATATTTTTGGATCCTGCTGCGCGCCTTCACCGGTTTCACCATGGCCGGCGCCTTCATGGTCATCGAAAGCTGGCTGAACGAGAAGTCTACCAACGAGAACCGCGGCGCCGTCTTTGGCCTCTACATGATGGTCACCTATGCCTCGATCATGGGCGGCCAGATGATCGTTGCTGGCGGCGACGTGAAGTCGGCCTCGCTGTTCATGATCACCGGCATTCTGTTCTGCCTGTCGCTCATCCCGACCGCGGTGTCGACGGCGTCACACCCCAAGCCGCTGCAGGACGTCTCGCTCGACGTCAAGGGGCTCTATGCCAATTCGCCGGTGTCGGCGATCGCCTGCGTCTTGATCGGCATCGCCAACGGCGCCTGGGGCACGCTCGGCGCCGTCTATGGCGCCCGCATCGGCATTTCCACGGCCGAGATTGCGCTGATGATGAGCCTGGTGGTCGTCGCCGGCGCAGCCATGCAACTTCCGGCCGGGCGTCTTTCCGACAAGACCGACCGCCGCTTTGTGCTTGCGGGCTTGGCCTTCGGCGCGGCACTGTTCGCCGTCGCGGTCTTCCTGTTCGAGCCGCGCTCCGGCGTCTTCGTCATCGTCTGCACTGCCGCCTACGGCGCCTTTGCCTACACGCTGTATTCGATCGCCGTGGCCCATGCCAACGATCACGCCCGGGCCGAGGATTTCGTCAAAGTGTCGGGCGGGCTGCTGCTGCTCTATGGTTTCGGCACAATGATCGGGCCGCTGCTGGCCGCCGGCCTGATGGGCTGGATGCGGCCGGAAGCCCTGTTCCTTGCGACTGCCTTCGCGCATCTTTGCCTGGCGGGCTATACGCTGCTGCGCATCAGCCGGCGCGCGCCGGTGCCGATCGAAGACCGCGACGCCTTCAAGACACAACCGGCCGAGCGCTCGATCACGCCGGAGGCACTGCGGCTCGATCCGCGCAGAAAGCCTGAAACCAACGGTTGAGATTTGGAAAACTTTGCCTCACAAATAAGGCATGATGTTTTCCGACGCCTTTATGGCGATTGCCGATCCCAACCGGCGCTATCTCTTGGAAGAGCTCCGGCGCGGCCCGAAGACCGTCAACGAACTTGCCGCCGGGTTGCCGGTCTCGCGCCCGGCTGTTTCGCAGCATCTGAAGGTGCTGCTCGACGCCGGGCTGGTCAATGCCAAGCCGGAAGGGACAAGGCGTGTCTACACGGTCAGCAGTGCCGGCTTCCTGAAGCTCAACATCTGGCTCGACCAGTTCTGGGACGCAGAGCAACTGGGTTGACCCGGAGATGCGCCGTCACGTCTTGGCCAGCGAAGCGCCAGGGGCGTCGTTGGGCGGGATCGTGCAGCATCGGGCCTAACCGTTGTTATAGGGGAAGAGCTTAAAATAGGGCTGCGCTTCCTCGATCACGCGGGCGACAGACGGCCGCCGCAGCAGCCGGTCGTGGTAGCGCCTCACCGCGGGATATCTGTCGCCGAACGGCTCGACCTTGTTGGCATAGAACAATGCCGGGGCGGCGGCGCAGTCGGCCAGGGTGAAGGCTTCGCCCATGCCCCATGTCCGCGACTGCATGTCCTGCTCGATGATGGCGTAGGCGCTGCGCAGCTGGGCGCGCGCCTCCTCGACGCCGAACGGATCGGTCATGCCTTCCGGCCGCAGGCGGTCGCCGACGATCTTCTGCATCGGGTGCTGCACGTAGAAGTCATAAAATCGGTCGGCGAGGCGGGTCTGGCGGGCGAGATCGATATCGGCAGGGATCAGCTCGACCGGTCCGGGATAATGCGCGTTGAGATATTCGATGACGATCGTCGATTCCGGCACAGTCTGGTCCAGCGCTTCATCGCGCAGCACCGGCATCTTGCCGGCCGGCGACAATTTCAGGAACGCCGCGCGCGACTGTTCATTGCCGAGATCGACGACGACCGACGTGAACAGCGTGCCGTTCTCATAGAGCGCGATCAGCGGCTTCCAGCAGAAGGACGCCAGCGGATGAAGATGCATCGTCAGGGACATTGTTTTGTTCGTTCCTTTGGTGGTTCGCCTCGCGGACGGGCGGTATCGAGGTTCGGCCTGCTACCTACCTGGCATGGGTATGGGTGACGATGGCATCGACGATCACGGCCCAATCGTCGGGATGCAGTTCGTGGCCACCGCCTTCGATACGGACAAGCTTCGCGCCGGCAACTGCTTCGGCAAGAGCGGCGCCATGCTCGATCGGAAAGATCGGATCATCGGTGCCGTGGATCACGAGGAGCGGAACCTTCAATTCGTGCAGGCGGCCCTTCCCGTCCTCGCCGCCCCGATCCTCGCTGCTCTTGAGCATGAAATGATTGGTCGCGCTCAAGAAGCCGCCGGATCGGTCGTAATCCTGTTCGACAAACGCCCTCATCCGCTTCTCGTCGAAGGGATGCGCGGTGCCGGCGATCGCGTGCGCGTCCTTGACGATGAAGTCGACCACCTGGTCACGGTCCGACCAATCGACATCAGCGCCTTCGGCCGAATGTTTCCTATAGACCTCGGTCATCCCAGGCAGATGCGACGTGTCGGTTCCCACGGGAGAAGTGCTGATCGCCGTAAGCGAGATGACCCGCGATGGATGCTTCAGCGCCACAAGCTGCGTGATCATGCCGCCCATCGACATGCCGACCACATGCGCTTTCGCGATGCAGTAACCGTCGAGCACGCGGATAGCGTCGTCCGCCATGTCGTCGAATGTGTAAGGCGGTTCGCCCGGCGCATATTTGGTCGAACGGCCGGTATCGCGATTGTCATAGCGGATCACGAACAGACCCTTGCCGGCCAGTTTCCGGCAAAACGCCTCCGGCCACCAGAGCATCGAAGCCATGGCGCCCATGATCAGCAGTATCGGTGGATGCGCGGGATCGCCAAACGTCTGGGATGCGATTTCGGGTTCCGCAACCTTCATCATGATCGTAGTCTCCTTTCTGCGAAACCGATTGCATTTTGCAATCAGTTGCACGATAATAAAACCGATATAATTATGCAACCGGTTTCTTGGAGAATCGCATGAGCATCGATCACCGGTCTGGGTGCCCGATCAACCTGTCGCTTGAAGTGTTTGGCGACCGGTGGAGCCTGATCATCCTTCGCGACATGATATTCGGCGGCAAACGCCACTTTCGCGAACTGCTCAACGGATCGCTGGAACGCATCGCTTCCAACATCCTCGCCGATCGGCTGAAGCGGCTGATGGAGCTCGGCATGCTGACCAGGGCCGACGACCCCACTCACAAGCAGAAGGCGATCTACAGCCTGACCGAAATGGCGATAACGCTGGTACCGATCTTGGCGCATCTCGGCGCCTGGGGTCGCGTCTGGCTGCCGGTCAGCGAGGAACTCTCGATCCGCGCCGAGCTCCTGGAAAAGGGCGGCCCGCCTATGTGGGAGAAGTTCATGGACGAGCTGCGCCACGAACATCTGGGCACACCTTCCGACACGCCGCCGGACGCCACCGTGCGTGCGACCTTGCAGGCTGGATACGAGGCGGTTGTCGCCCGAAAGGCGCCGGGCACCGGGTGCGATCCCCGCGCCTGACCAACTTATTTTTCCCCATCGCAGGCCGGCTCTGCTATTAAAGGCATTGAAAACTATAATTTACGGGATTGGAAAAGCCCTTGGTTGAGAACTCTAAGGATACTGCCCGCGCGCGGGCCGATTTGCGTTTCAAAAAGCAGGAAGAGGCAGCCACGGTTCGTCAGAAGGCGATGGCGGAATATGTCGCCGAGAGCGACGCCCGCCAGATTAAGACCAACAAACTGCGGGCGCTGCGCCTCGCCAAGGAAGCCGAAGACCTCGCCAATGCGCCGGCTGCTCCGGTGAAGAAGCCGGCGCGCGCCAAGAAAAAATAGAGTTGGTTCGCGACCGGCGCCGTCGTCGGCGCTGTCGGCATTTCCGACAATGATGAAGCGGCGGCCATCGCCGGTATCGAGGCGGCTGGCTTCACCGCCGCCTCCGGCTAAGGCCGGCCTCAAGTCTAGTTCATGTTTATGTCACGGGTGGCCGCTCGCATCGACACGGAGAAGCCGGCGAGAACGTCGACCAGCGCGATGACCATCAGCGTGAAGAAAACCGAGTGCGCCGCGCCCTTCACCAGCAGGAACTCGACCAGGAACGCCACGAAGACGAAGGTCGACAGCAGGTGGTCCATGATCGAGGCGCTCGTCGTGCGCGTCGATTTCACGATTTCGACGAAGAAGAGGATTAGCCCGATCAGCACGATCAGATCGCCGAGCGTCAGCGAGAACACCCCGCCCGACATCATGCGGATCGAGACCAGTTCGCTTGCCCAGGGGTCGTCGCCACCGCCGAATATTCCCAGAAGCCCGAGATTATAGAGGACGAAGGGCACGATCAGCAGCGGGATGGCACCGAACATCAGGCGGCTCCGGTTGGACTGCCCTCTGTAGTATGCGCCCGGCGTTCGCCGTCAAGAATTTTCGTATGCGACCGCGAACACGGACAAAGACGGTGCGAAATAACAATGTCAGCCGGCCCGGCTGACATCCTAAACGGTTGCTGGATGGCTGAAATTGGTTCGGTGAGCGATCCTCAGCGCCAAAATGCAAAAGACCGGCGCGATGGCCGGTCCTTCGGTAGTCACAAACCGTCGAAAGCTGTCTCAGCTTTCCTTCGGCTCCAGAACCTGGCGACCGCGATACATGCCGGTCTTCAGGTCGATATGGTGCGGGCGGCGCATCTCGCCGGAATTCTTGTCCTCGACATAGGTCGGGGCCTTCAATGCGTCGGCCGAACGGCGCATGCCGCGCTTCGACGGAGAGGTTTTTCGTTTCGGTACGGCCATGGATATGCTCCACTACATGGTCAAAACGCCCCGGCTGCCCTCGTGAAAGGGCCGCGTCAGGGCCGGAATCTGAGAAAGTCGGGTGCCTATACACGCCCTGCGCCGTTTTGGCCAGCGCCGTCGCGAATTTTTTTAAGCTATCGCAGGCAGCCGACATAGGCGCCGGACCGGCCTGCGCGCCGCTCGATCAGCGCAGCCAGCCGCCTCAGCCCCGGTCCGGGCTTCGCCGGGTTGCGCGCGATCGGGTTCGGCAAGGTGACGGCAAGCAGTGCCGCCTGGCGACGCGACAATCGTTTTGCCGAAACCCCGAAATGGTGCTGGGCGGCGGCCTCGATGCCATAGATGCCCGGCCCCCATTCGGCGATATTGAGATAGATTTCCATGATGCGCCGTTTCGACATCACCATGTCAAAATAGACAGACAGCGGCAGCTCGACGACTTTCCGGACCGAGCCCAGCGGCCGCGACCACAGATAGAGATTCTTCACGGTCTGCATGGTGATGGTCGATGCGCCGCGCGTCATCTCGCCGGCCAGCGCGTCGTCGACGACGCCCCTCAACTCGCCAAGGTCGATGCCGCGATGGAAACAGAACTGCCCGTCCTCCGACATGATGACCGAATTCGCCAGCGCCGGCGCCACATCGTCGATCGAGACCCAGCGCCGGTCATAGCCGGAAAACGTCGCCAGATCCTTCAGCATCAATGTCGACACCGGATGCACGAACGGCGGCAGATACAGAAACGTCAACACCACCGGCATCAACGCCAGCACGACGGCGACGGTGATGCCGCGCCGGACCCAGAGCCGGGGCCAGCGTTTGAGACCGATGCGGTTGCCGCGTTTCGGCCTCACCATGTCCAACCCTTCGGTTTCGTGATCGACGATCGGTTCCGCCAAGCCGCCCAATCCATGCTGCTCCCTGCCCCGGCATAATGGCGCTTGGCTTCTTGCGCAACGTCTGAGTGTCGGCTACCGGTCCCGGCGATGACGAAAGACGACCAAATTCCGTTCGAGGCAGCGCTTCTCGCGCGCGCAGGTCCGATCGAGGCGCTGCTCAGGCGGCTCCTCGACGACCGCCCGCTTTCGGGCGAGATCGCGCGGCCGCAACGTCTGATGGCGGCGATGCGCCATGGCGTGCTGAACGGCGGCAAGCGCCTGCGCCCCTTCCTGGTGATGGAAAGCGCCGCGCTGTTTTCCGCCGACAGCGAGGCGGCGCTGCGCGTGGCGGCGGCGCTCGAATGCGTGCATTGCTATTCACTGATCCATGACGATCTGCCGGCCATGGACGATGACGATTTGCGCCGTGGCCAGCCGACCGTGCACAAGGCCTTCGATGAGGCGACCGCCATCCTCGCCGGCGACGCCTTGCTGGCGCTCGCCTTCGACATCATTGCCGACGAAGCGATGATGCTACCGGCCGAGCGAAGGGTGGCGCTGGTGCTGGCGCTGGCCCGCGCCGCCGGAGCCGGCGGCATGGTCGGCGGCCAGATGCTCGACCTTGAGGCCGAGCGCATCGGGCCGGACGAAGCCGGCATCATCCGGCTTCAGGCGATGAAGACCGGCGCGCTGATCCGCTTCGCCTGCGAGGCGGGCGCAATCATTGCCGGCGCGCCACCGGTCGACCGCGAAAGGCTGGCCGAGTTCGGCTCGGCGATCGGGCTTGCCTTTCAACTTGCCGACGATTTGCTCGACCTGACGGCGGACGCGCACCAGATGGGCAAGGCGACCGGCAAGGATGCAGCAGCCGGCAAGGCGACGCTGGTGGCGCTGCACGGCGCGAACTGGGCGCAGGACCAGCTTCAAGGCCTCGTCGACCAGGCCCACGCGCTGCTCGATCCCTATGGCGAAGCCGCCGTGCTTCTGAAGCAAGCGGCGACATTCGTGGCGACCCGCAACAGCTGATGCTGCTCTAAACTGTATGCCCGACGTCTTGTGGCGCGCTGCGTAGCCAAGGAGGGTTGGTGAACTGTTCGGCCAGGAAATCCACGAACACGCGGACACGCGGCGACAAGATCCGGCCAGGCGGATAAACAGCGCAGATTGGCGGTCCGTCATGATGATTGTATCCGGTGAGCAGTGCGGTCAGCCTGCCTATCCTGATATCCGGTCCGACCAATATCTCCGACATGCGGATGATGCCGACACCGGCGAGCGCCAGCCGGCGCAGGGCTTCCGTGCTGTTGGCCTCTATCGGGCTGCGGATACGCATGCTTTGCGGACCGTCCGGGCCATCGAATTCCCAGATGTTAAGGCCGCCGCGTGATGTGATGCCGAGGCAAGTATGATGTTGAAGGTCGCCTGGCGTCATCGGTATGCCGTGTTTTTCGAGATACTGAGCTGACGCGCAAATGACACGGTGATTGGGCGCCAGCCGCCGCATCACCAGCCTGGAATCGCTCTGGGCGGCAACGCGCACGGCGACGTCCGTTTCCTCAGCCAACAGGTCGACAATCGCATCTGTGAACATCAGCTCGAGCTCAATGGCCGGATAGCGATCGATGAAAGCCGGTAGCATCGGCACGATTAGACGATGGCCGAAGGCGCTCGGAAGACTGACGCGCAGCCGGCCGCGCGGTTCTGCGCCGGGTTGAATCGCGATTTCAGCCTCTTTGATGTCGTTCAGGATCCGGCGAGCGCTATCGGCATAGCTGCTGCCTTCCGCTGTCAAGCTGATGCGCCGCGTCGAGCGTTGCAACAAGCGCACGCCAAGGCGGGACTCAAGGCGACCGATGATTTTGCTGACGGCCGATGGGGTCATCCGCAGCCGGCGTGCCGCTGCCGAGAAGTCGCCTTCCTCGACAACTGACAGGAACACACCCATCGTTTCCTGTCGGTCCATGATATCTATTCCAATTCGTCACAGATGAACGGAAATTATCACCAATTATCAGTATTTGCGATACATAATATGATTCCCTCCTCAGCATCCGAAATGCTGGTGAGGAGAGTGCGATGCGTTCAGAACAGCCAAACCTGCGCGATGGTCACGAGCTGCATCGGTGGGCACGTCGTCAGCGCAGCGCCGCAATCGGGCGGTGGTGTCTCCGGATTATCGGCGTGCTCAACCGGTCACCGCAAAAGATGGGAAAACGCCCAGAGCGAAGCAACGTCCGGGCTAGCGCAACCGGCCAATCGGGATGATTTCCGGCGAGGCCGGGCCATACGGCTCGCCCTGCCAGTTGCCGAGCCATTCTTCGACGACCAGCCCGCTCTGGTCCATCATCCCCGCAAGGCTTTCCTTTGTCGGGAAGGCTATTTTCGATTCGGCGCTGAGCACCCGCCCGCTGTCGGGGATTTCATAATGGGTCGAGTAGGTGACGACACCGGTAGCGGGATCGCGCCGGAAATCGTTCCACGCTCTTACGGTGCTCAATCCGGGATGACTCAGGTCCCGTTCGGACCTTTCCGGCGTCCACTCGAGCCATTCCTCGGTGGCTGGATTTCGCGTGTCGAAGATGAAGCGCCCATCGGGAGCCAGATGAGCAGCGATCGTGGCAAGCACCGCCTCTCGATCTTTCGGCGTCAGAAACACCTGGAAGGCGTGCCCGGTCAAAAGAACCAGATCGAAGCGTCGTCCGAGCCGGACGGTTCGCGCATCGGCCTCGACCCAGTCGACCCTCTGCCCGCCGGCTCGGCGGCGCGCGATGTCGAGCATCGCCGGCGCCGGATCGACACCGGTCACATTACGCCGATCGGCGAGCGCGGCGGCCAATTGCCCGGTGCCGCAGCCGAGGTCGAGAACCGATCCGGCACCCTTGGCAAAGCCGACGCAATAGTCGAAGTCGACGCCGCCTTCGTTCTCGATATCGTAGAACTGGGCGAGGTCGGGATCGCTGTAGAGACGGTCGGTCATGGAAGGCCTGGAGTTGGAGCCGTGGAGCAGCAGAATTCGTGGAGTCAAAGCGCAGCTTCGATGGTTTGTCGGGCAAATCGGTCGGTACCCATCACCGGTTCCGCACCACAATGCATGCACCGCCGACGCTTTGCAGTTTCTGGCAAATGTTGTCGGCCTTGGCTTTGGAGTCGGCGCCGATCCGGACCGCATAGATGCCGCGCCTGCCGATCGGCGAGCGCACCCGGCTGACCACCGGATTTTGGCCCTTAAGCAAGGCCGGAAACCGGCGCTTCACACCATTCCATTGACTGAGCGCCGCGGCGCGGCGGAAATTGCCGGCCACCTGCACGCCCCACGGCTTGATGTTGATCGACGCCATGGCCACGGTTTGGGACTTGATGACCGGCAGCTTGCGGCAGGCGACCGCGAAGCTCGCTTTCTTGTCGAGCGGCCGGATGGTGCCGGCATAGGCGGTGTCGGTGAACCTGTCGGCTGGCTCGCCCATGATGTCCAGAACGTAGCTTTCGGTCTCCATCGGCAGGAAACCGCCAGAACTCAGCCAGCGCGACACCCGGCTTTCACCGGCATTGTAGGCGGCGGCGGCCAAGCCGAGATTGCCGAAGCCGGTTTTCATTTCGGCGAGATATTTTGCCGAGGCCGGGATGGCCTGCTCGATATCGAAGGAATTGGCGAGGCCGCGTATCTTGGCTGTACCCGGCATGAACTGGGCAATGCCTTCGGCGCCGACCGGGCTGACCGCACTGGGATCGAAGCGGCTTTCCTTCCAGATCAACCGGGCAAAGAAGTCCTTGGGCAGGCCGTTTTGGTCCGCATGAGCCTCGATCAGGTTGCAAACCCGGTCGAGCAGTCGTTGTTTGGCGGGGCGCGGCGGATCGGCCTGGACGGCTGTCACCCAGCCCAGCCCACAAAGCAAGACAAACCCACCAAGCAAGACCGGCGTCGCCCAAGGGAGCCGCATAGATCTACTCCGCCGCGGCCTTGCCAAGTTGCCCAAACCGCTGCTCGATATAGTCGGCGACCATTTTCTCGAAGTCCGCAGCAATCGACGGGCCGCGCAGCGTCGCCGCCTTCCTGCCGTCGACGAATACCGGCGCCGTCGGCGTCTCGCCGGTACCGGGCAGAGAAATGCCGATATCGGCATGCTTGGATTCACCTGGACCGTTGACGATGCAGCCCATCACCGCGACCTTGAGGTTCTCGACGCCGGGATATTTTTCACGCCACACCGGCATGTTCTTGCGCAGATCCGCCTGGATGTTCTGGGCGAGTTCCTGGAACACGGTAGAGGTCGTGCGGCCGCAGCCGGGGCAGGCGGCGACGATCGGCACGAACTGCCGGAACCCCATGGTCTGCAGGAGTTCTTGCGATACCTGCACCTCCCGGGTGCGGTCGCCATTCGGCTCCGGTGTCAGCGAGATGCGGATCGTGTCGCCAATGCCTTGCTGGAGAAGGATGCCCATCGCTGCGGACGAGGCGACGATGCCTTTTGAACCCATGCCGGCCTCGGTGAGGCCAAGATGCAGCGCGTGGTTGGAGCGGGTGGCAAGCTCGGTATAAACGGCGATCAGGTCCTGCACACCGCTAACCTTGGCCGACAGAATGATTTTCTCGCGGCCAAGACCGATCTCCTCGGCCATTTCGGCCGAAAGGATCGCCGACTGCACGATCGCCTCGCGCGTCACTTCCTGCGCGGTCAGCGGAAAGCCTTGGCGCTGGTTGTCGTCCATCAGCCGGGTCAGAAGCTCCTGGTCGAGCGACCCCCAATTGACGCCGATGCGCACCGGCTTGTCGTGCCGGATCGCCATCTCGACGATATCAGTGAACTGCCGGTCCTTCTTGTCCTTGAAGCCGACATTGCCGGGATTGATGCGGTACTTGGCTAACGCCTCGGCGCAAGCCGGATGGTCGGCGAGCAGCTTGTGGCCGATATAGTGGAAATCGCCGACCAGCGGCACGTTGATGCCGAGCCGTTCGAGCCGCTCGCGGATGGCGGGCACGGCGGCAGCGCTCTCGTCGCGGTCGACGGTGATGCGCACGATCTCGGAGCCGGCACGATGCAGCGCCGCAACTTGAGCGACTGTCTGGTCGACATCGGCGGTGTCGGTGTTGGTCATCGACTGAACGACGACAGGGGCACCCCCGCCGACCATCACGCCGCCGACATCGACACCGACCGACGTGCGGCGCGGGAAGGGAGAGGAAAAATATCCGGTCATGGCCGGCTGCCCTTTGTTAGCGCATCACCCCGAATCCCGGAATCGGTTTCCGGAAAGGATCACGCGCAAAAATCAAAATACAGTGTCCTTTGCGCGCCCGAAAGGGCGCGCGGCGCTGTAGAAGGTCCGGGCATGAGGTGGAGGAGCAAAGATGGCTTGTCAATGGCGACAGGCAGGCAGACCTACCAAATCGATAACGGGAGAGGAGACAAACAGCCCATCGTATCCGTGCCGCTGGCGGCCGGAACCATCTCCGAGTCGTGTGAAGCAGCGCTCCGGCGGCATGGCCGCCACCGGAAAGATGCTCGTGCGCCGAAACCGGCGCAGCTATTCGAGGAAAAGCGTCAATGCGTGGTCGGTTTCGCTTTCAGTTTTTCAATCTCGTCCTTGAGTGCCAGCTTGCGCCGCTTGAGATTCACGATTTCGAGGTCATCCACTGATGGATGATTCATCGCGTCATCGATTTCGCGTTCGATGTCGCCGTGTTTCCGCTGCAACTCATCAAGATGGGATGCAAGAGACATGATTGGTTCTCCCTTTCATGGTTTCCTCGATTGCAGCCGTCAAGGCGTGTCCACCGCAGGCTCGCTTCTGTGACGGCATAATGACAGTGTGCCACCATCGGGCAGCGATGTCGAATGCTGCGTGGTAGCATTCCACGACAATGTGAAATGTGATATTGGCTGCGCGCCGGTGCAAGAGAGCCCCCGGCCCCGCCCAATCAGGCCCATTTTTGGGCGCCGCAGACGTGCAGACGGTAGATAATGTCCGAACAGGAACAGGCCGATATCCGCCTCGAATATTCTCGGCTGAAGCAAGAGCACGCCGATTTCGACGCGGCCATCAACGCGATGATCGCCATGGGCTGCGACCCGCTGCAGATCCAGCGCATGAAGAAGAAAAAACTATTCCTGAAAGACCGGCTGATGGCGCTGGAAGACCGGATCATCCCCGACATCATCGCGTGAGCGAATTCCCACTTGGCGACTCGGCAAACCTGCTCATCCTGTGATCGAAAGCCTCGCAGCGCGTTCGCGCAGCATGGCGATGAGATCGTCGGTCTTTTCTCCGGAAGTATCGATGGGAACCACAAGGCATATCGTCGCCTCGACCTTGCCGGGCGCTGAAAAGACCGGCGCGGCAAGGCATTTTGTGTAGGCGTCGACAAGACCCGAGGTCACGCAGTAGCCGACACCGCCAGCCACGGCGATATCTTCTATGAAGTCGTCGAGCAGCAATCTGCGGCCGTCTGGCAGGACGAGATCGTCTTCGGACACCATGTCTTCGATCACGGCCCTTTCGAAACCGGCGAGAAGCAACCGCCCCGAAGCGGTCCAGGGAAGCGGGATCTGCAGACCTGTGGCCGAGCTGATCCGGAACGGCCTGGTGCCCGGACTTGAATGGACGATTGTGTAGCGGCCGCTTTGCAGCATGCACAATTCAGAGGTCTCGCCTGTCTCGCGCGACAGATTGTCGACCTCCTGCCGCCCTCTCCTGAGCAGGTCGTTGCCGCGCACATAGTCCATTCCGTAGAGGTAAAGCTTTTTTCCGAAATAGACGCGATTGCCGTCGCCGGCCATTTCCAGCAGGCCCGCATCGACCAGCGAGCGCACAAGCGTGTAGGTCGTCGAGCGAGGCGCATTCACTGCCTTGGCGAGATCGCCAATCCCGATCGCACGCTGGGTCGTGTGGAGAAACTCCAGGATCTGGAGCACCCGGTTGAGACCCTTCTCGCGAGAGCCCGATGCCCTGTCTTCGTCCAGGCCGGCGTCCGGTCGAACTGCCAAGGCATTGCCATCTTGCATTACCGGCTCCTGATGTTAGTATCTGTCTTGTATAGAGTACATGCGTCTCTTGTAAGGGACAATCACGTTCATTGCAACGACGCATGTTGCTCATCCAAAGGGGAACACAACACGAAGGAGGTCGCCGTGAACGACACATCCAAAAGACGTGAATTTCTGAAAATGGCCGGGCTTGCAACGGCCGGAGTGATGGGCGCAGCAGCAACGGTCGATGTTCAGAAGGCGGCGGCGCAAGCGGCGCCGGACAGCCTGCTGCGTACTGTTCTCGATCGCGGCAAGCTGATCGTCGGCACCGGCAGCACCAACGCACCCTGGCACTTCGAGAACGATGCCGGCGAACTCGTCGGCATGGACGTCACCATGGGGCGCATTCTTGCCAAGGGGCTTTTCGACGATCCGACCATGGTCGATTTCGTCATGCAGGATCCGGCCCAGCGCATTCCGAATGTGACCACCAACAAGGTCGACATCTCGATCCAGTTCATGACCATGACCGCCCAGCGCTCGCAGCTGATCAACTTCTCGCGGCCCTATTACGTCGAAGGCATCGCTCTGCTGACCCTTCCGACCGCCGAGAACAAGACCTTCGACAAGCTGCTTGCCGGCGGTTCGGCAACGCGTATTTCCATCCTGCAGAATGTCGATGCCGAGGCAAATGTGCACATTGTCCTGCCGGAGTCGCAGGTGATGCAGATAGACACCCAGGCCAACGTGCTGCAGGCACTCGAGTCGAAGCGCGTCGACGCGGCCGCCGTCGATCTTTCCACGGTGCGCTGGCTCGCCTCACGCAACCCGGACCGCTACTTCGATGCCGGCAAAAGCTGGTTCAGCATGCTTTACGGCGCGGCGCTGAGGCAAGGCGATCTCGACTGGCTGACCTTCGTCAACGCATCCTTCGCGACGGCAATGTTCGGTCATGAAACGGCGCTCTACGACGCGGCGTTCAAGGACTATTTCGGGCTGGAGCCGCCGGCCCGGCATCCCGGTTTTCCGGTCATCTGATGCAGCTGGCGGAAGGGCAGCAATCGGCGCCCTTCCGCCTCCTTCTCCTCGACGGCCCTCGGCACTGAGGCAGACGCATGGGCTACGCCCTCAATTTCAACCTGATCTGGCGGCATTTCGACAAGCTGTGGGGCGGCCTGCTGCTCAGTCTCGAGCTCGCCGTGATCTCCATAGCCATCGGCATCGTCATCGGGCTCGTTCTGGCGGTCTGGTACGTCTCGGCCGGGCGCGTCGTCCGGTCCATAATCGCCGCCTATGTCGAATTCATCCGCAACGTGCCGCTGATCCTGCTTGTCTATCTCGTTTTCTACGGCCTGCCGACCGTGGTCGATCTCGCCTACAGCGCCCAGACCTCGTTTGTCGCGACACTGTCGCTCTATAGCGGCGCGTATCTGGTCGAGGTGTTTCGCTCGGGGCTCGAAGCCGTGCCGCGCGGACAGATCGACGCTGGCAAGGCGATCGGCCTGACGCCCTGGCAGCGGCTGCTCCATGTGCGCCTACCGACGATGCTGCGGATAACGCTGCCCGCGCTTTCCAACACGTTCATATCGCTCTTCAAGGACACGTCCGTCGCCTCGGTCATTTCGGTGCCCGAGCTCACCTACGGCGCCCAATGGATCAACTTCAACACCTTCCGGATCGTCGAGGTCTACCTTGTGGTGACGGCGATGTACCTCTTGACCGGCTACGCGCTTCTCTATGCGCTTCGGCTTGTCGAGCGCCGGTTCAGGGCGGCGCACTAACATGCTTGGCCAGATCGCCTATGCCTTGCCCTTCCTAGCCCAGGGTTTTGCCGTGACACTGTGGGTGTCGCTGCTTGTCGTGGTGTTGTCGCTCGTCGCCGGCGTGATGATGGGCGTCGGCCTTGTCTACGGCCCTACGCCGCTGCGCTGGGTGGTGCGCATTTTCAGCGACACCATACGCGGCATTCCGATCCTGGTGCTCATCTTCTTCGTCTATTACGGCCTGCCTGCCATCGGCATCCATCTGGAGTCCTTCTGGGCCGCCGTGCTGGCGCTCACCCTGTTCAAGACGGCCCAGGTCATCGAATATCTGCGCGGCGCGGTCGGTTCCATACCGAAGGGGCAGTCCGAGGCGGCGATGGCGATCGGGCTGACCTTTCGCCAGCGACTGGCCTACGTCATCTTTCCGCAAGCGTTCAGGCGCTTCCTGCCGCCATGGATCAATGGCGTCACCGATGCGGTAAAGGGCAGCGCGCTGGTCTCGCTGCTGGGCATCACCGACCTGATGCACGCCATCAACCAGGTCATCGGCCGCACCTACGAGGCGATGCCGCTCTACATCCTCGGCGCAGTCATCTACTTCGCCGTCAATTACGCCCTCTCCCTGGCCAGCCGACGGCTGGAGCGGCGTTTCTCCTTCATCCGGGAATAGCAAGATGTCCATCGCCCCGCCCGCCAATCCGGCGCTTCTCGATATCCGCGACGTTTCCAAATCCTTTGGATCCGTCGAGGTCCTGCGCTCCGTCAGCCTAAAGGTGACACGCGGCGAGGTGGTGACTGTCATCGGGCCTTCCGGCAGTGGTAAGACCACGCTGCTGCGCTGCGTCAACTTTCTCGAGAGCTACGATAGCGGCTCCATCCGCATCGACGGAAAGGAGGTTGGCTTCCGCGAGACGGGAACACGCCAGCGCCGCAGTGAGCGCGACCTGGCGAAGATGCGGGCCGAGACCGGAATGGTGTTCCAGAGTTTCAATCTGTTCCCGCATCTGACGGCGGCCGGCAACATCATGCTTGGCCTGCGCAAGGTGCGCGGCAAAAGCAGCGCCGAAGCCCGCCAGATTGCGGAGCACTGGCTCGGCCGGGTCGGCCTCGCCCACAAGGCAGACAGCCTGCCCGCCGAGCTTTCCGGCGGCCAGCAGCAGCGTGTCGGCATTGCCCGCGCGGTGGCGATGGAGCCAAAAATCCTGCTTCTCGACGAGATAACCTCGGCGCTCGATCCGGAACTCGTCGGCGAGGTGCTCGAGGTGGTACGCAGCTTGGCGGAGGACGGCATGACCATGGTGATGGTCACACACGAGATGGCCTTTGCGCGCGACGCCTCGAGCCGCATCGTCTTCATGGCGGATGGCGGTGTCAGCGCCGCAGGCCCGCCAGCCGAGATTCTGGGCGCGGACATCGACAACGAACGTCTTCGCAGCTTTCTGGCGCGGTTCCGCGCCTCGCATTTCTGACATCGGACGGCGAAAGCTGTCGCAAGGAGCCTTTTCATGTCGCCTTACATCCGGCTCGCCGAACTGGGCCTGACGCTGCCCGAGCCGCCGAAGCCGATCGCCAATTTCGTCACCCACGCCGAGAGCGGACGGCTGATCTTCCTCTCCGGCCAGGGGCCATTGCGCGCCGATGGCACGCTTTGCACCGGCAAGGTGGGCGAGGACGTCACGGTGGAGGAGGCTTATGGACATGCCCGTCTCACCGGCCTGAACCTGCTCGCTGTCATGCATGCCGCAGCGGGCGACCTCGGCCGCATCGTGCGCGTCGTCAAGCTGCTGGGTTTCGTCAACGCGATCCCGACCTTCAGCGACCATCCGAAGGTGGTCAACGGCTGCTCCGATCTTTTCGCCGAAGTCTTCGATAGTATCGGCGGGCACGCCCGCTCGGCGATCGGTGTTGGCTCTTTGCCGGGAAACATCACGGTCGAAATCGAGGCGGTCGTCGAGACCGCCGCCTGACGTCTACCAACGGGACCTCTAGAGATGAAAACCTATTCCGAAAACGGCTCCAACACGACAATTCGTCAACGACTCGGCCTTCGCCCGATCATCAACGTTTCCGGCACGATGACGGCGCTCGGTGCCTCGATCATCGTCCCGGAAGCGATCGCCGCGATGTCGGAAATCGCGTCGCAGTGGGTGGAGATGGACGATCTGCAACGCGCCGCAAGCACGATCGTCGCGCGCCTCACAGGGGGCGAGGCCGGCTTCGTCACGGCTTGCTGCGCCAGCGGCATCACCATGGCGATTGCCGGCACGATGACCGGCACCAACCTTCTGGCGATCGAGCGGCTGCCGGACGATACCGAGGGCCTCAAGTCGGAGGTCATCGTCCAGCTCGGCCACATCGTCAATTACGGCGCGCCGATCGACCAGTCGATCCGGCTTGCCGGGGCCAAGGCCGTACCGGCCGGCACGGTCAGCGTGACGCAGGATTATCATGTGCGCGAGGCGATCCGCGACCGCACCGCGGCCGGCCTCTATGTCGTTGCGCATCACACAGTGCAATACGGCATGCTCTCGCTCGAGGAATTCTGCGAGATCTGCCACGCCAAGGGCGTCCCGGTGATCGTCGACGCCGCCTCGGAATACGACCTGCGCGGCTTTTTCGCACGCGGCGCCGACATCGTCGTCTATAGCGGGCACAAATTCCTCTCGGGACCGACTAGCGGCATCGTGACGGGGCGCAAGGATCTGGTGCGTGCTGCCTATCTCCAGAATCGCGGCGTTGCGCGGGCGATGAAGGTCGGCAAGGAAAGCATCGCCGGCACCATGGCCGCGCTGGAGGCCTGGGAGCGTCGCGATCACGCCGGCATCCGCAAGCGGGAGGATGCGGCCTTGCATCTGTGGGAGGAGGCATTGCAGGGCCTGCCCGGCATCGCCGCGCATATTATTCCCGATCCGACCGACAATCCGCTCGACCGCCTGCAGGTGTTTGTTACGCCTGAGAGCAGGTTCAGCGCCGCCGGCCTTGCCTCGGCGCTGGCGGCAGGCTCGCCTCCTATTATCGTGCGCAACCACGAGGTCGAGCGCGGTCACTTCTTCCTCGACCCGTGCAATCTCCATCCCGGCGAGGCGGAGATCGTCGCCGAACGCCTGCAGGCTGTGCTGAACGCAACCGACCGCCCGGCGGATGCGATGAAGCCGGCTCGCAAGGACACCGCCGGCGCGTTGCGCTGGCCGGATTAGGTGACGATGGCGCCATGCGCCCGAATGGGCGTAGAGGCATCGCATCCTTGCCGTCGATCCCGAATTCCGCTAATGCGCGCCTTTGCCGCCGGGAGCAGAAGCTTGGACGATCAACGCGCCGACGTCGCCATCATCATGGGCAGCCAGTCCGACTGGGCGACGATGCGCCACGCCGCCGAAACGCTGGAGGCGCTGGGCATCCCGCACAAGCGGCTGATCGTCTCGGCCCATCGCACCCCCGACCGGCTCTATGACTTCGCCAAGGGCGCCAAGGCGGCCGGTCTTCGGGTGATCATCGCCGGCGCCGGCGGTGCGGCGCACCTGCCCGGCATGACGGCGGCAATGACGCCGCTCCCCGTTTTTGGCGTACCGGTGGAATCGAAGGCGCTTTCCGGACAGGACTCGCTGCTCTCCATCGTGCAGATGCCGGCCGGCATTCCGGTCGGCACGCTGGCCATCGGCAAGGCGGGCGCCACCAATGCCGCCCTTCTGGCCGCTGCCGTGCTGGCGCTGACCGACGAAAAGCTCGCTGCCCGGCTCGACGCCTGGCGCGCCGCCCAGACCGCCAAGGTCGCCGCCGAGCCGACGGACACGCCATGAGCCTGCCCGCGGGATCGACCATCGGCATCATCGGCGGCGGCCAGCTCGGCCGCATGCTGGCCATGGCATCGGCCCGCCTCGGCTACCGCACGGTCGTGCTGGAACCGCAGCCGGATTGCCCGGCGGCACAGGTCGCAAACCGGCAGATCACCGCTGCCTACGACGATACGGCAGCGCTCGCCGAACTGGCTGCAGTCAGCGCCGTCGTCACCTACGAGTTCGAGAACGTTCCGGTCATGGCCGCCAGCGCGCTTGCCGTCACGGTCCCGGTCTATCCGCCGGCGCGCGCACTGGAAGTGGCGCAGGACCGGGTGGCAGAGAAGAAATTCCTCAACGGCATCGGCATTCCCACCGCGGATTTCTGTCCCGTCGACAATGACGACGAATTGACGGCGGCCCTGAAAAAGTTCGACGGCAGCGGCATATTGAAGACGCGGCGCATGGGCTATGACGGCAAGGGCCAGCGTGTCTTCCGCAACATGGAAACGGGCGGCTTTGCCGGCACCTGCGAGGCGATGGGCAACGTGCCGTTGATCCTCGAATCCTTCGTCGCCTTCGAACGCGAGATTTCGGTGATCGCGGCGCGCGGCATAGACGGTTCGCTCGCAGCCTACGACCCGGCAGAAAACGTCCACCGCGACGGCATCCTGCACAGCTCGACCTTGCCAGCCAGGATAGGCTCCGAAACCGCCGCTGCGGCGCAGGCAGCAGCAGCAGAGATACTTGCCGCACTCGACTATGTCGGCGTCATCGGCATCGAGTTCTTTGTCCTTGCCGACGGCGCGCTGCTGGCCAATGAGATCGCGCCGCGTGTTCACAATTCCGGCCACTGGACGGAAGCCGCCTGCATCGTCTCGCAGTTTGAGCAGCATATTCGTGCTGTCGCCGGCCTGCCCTTGGGAAATCCCGGCCGCCATTTTGACTGCGTCATGGAAAACCTGATCGGCGACGACATCCTGCGCGTCCCAGCGCTGCTCGCCGAGCCTGACCTGATGCTGCATCTCTATGGCAAGGCCGAGGCGCGTCCCGGCCGCAAAATGGGCCATTTTACGCGAATGAGCCGTCGCCGCTGAGGCTATTGGACGGCGCCGCTCTAACGCCGTCGATAGAGCAGAAACTCAAAATCCGCCGCACCATGAAGCATGCTGCGGTTGACACGGGCAAGGCTCCTCGTTTATGAGCCACGCACAAGTTGAGAGGCGCGCTTTCCGAGCGCGCCTTAATAATTCGGCCCAAGCGGGCCCAGACCGACGGGCAAGACCATGAAGATCAAGAATTCGCTCAAGGCGCTCAAGGCGCGTCACCGCGACAACCAGCTGGTTCGCCGCAAGGGCCGCGTGTACATCATCAACAAGACCGCTCCGCGCTACAAGGCGCGCCAGGGCTGAGTCTTTTCGCGTGGAGGCCTGCCTCCACGCTTGCATGATGTAATTGCTGGCCTCCCGGCCCTCTCACGCTAAATTCAGTTTGACGATCTGCCGTCCGGGGTTAGATTCTCGGCCATGCGGATTCGTTTTGCATTCTTCGCGGCGCTTTTTCTTTTCGGCTCCGCCGTACCTCCGGCTCAAGCGGAGGACACGGTCGCCCCTCCGATTGCCACGACCAGGGAGGCAAGGCTCGACCAGCTGTTTGTCGACCTGAAGCGCGAGCGCAACGAAAAAGCCGCAGAGCGCATCGCCGCGCGCATCTCGAACGAGTGGGTGCAATCCGGCAGCGCCTCGATCGACCTGATGATGCAATGGTCGCAAAAGGCGGTCGAAGAGAAAAAGTTCGACGTGGCGCTCGACTTCCTCGACCAGGTGGTGACCTTGCAACCGGCCTATGCGGAAGGCTGGAACCGGCGCGCCACCGTACATTTCATGATGAATAATTTTGGGAAATCGATGGCGGACATCGACCGCACGCTGCAGCTCGAGCCGCGCCATTTCGGCGCGCTGTCCGGCCTGGCACAGATCATGGCCGTAACCGGCCACAAGGAATCGGCGCTGGAAGCCTGGCAGCGCGTGCTCAGCATCTATCCGATGCTGCGCAGCGCCCAGGATCAGGTCGGCACGCTTTCGGAAGAACTTGCCGGCGAAGGGATTTGATGCCGGTGGACCAGTGCGCCTGGCTGCGACGCTCCACGGCAATTTCAACATTGCTGCCGTTCTTGCAGTGCTGCTTGTCGGTGAGCGCGAGGTGTGGTTTCCTGTCTAGGGTTGGAGCGGTTCGGCAATCATGATCGCAGCTTACATCGACGAATTCATAATGTTTTGCGCCGGTCTATGGATGTCGGGCGTCGGCTACGGGTTCTTTCAGCTGCCGAACCAACCCCAAACCGGACAACAGACTTGGCTGGCACGCCTTCCCAGCCATTTCAAATGGATGGGACCGCTCTTGCTGATAATCGCGATCGTGCTCGCCGTCGCCTCACCTTCTTGATCGGCAATAAGTCGCTACGCTCCCAGTCCCATCGAGGCGAGGCTTCAGCTTGGTGAATTCGGCGTGAGCGGCCTAAAGCCGTCGCGTTTGAATGGATTCTTGCGACGCGCTTTAAGTCTTTGTTTTTACCCAAATCGCTGCGCATCTTTGGGTGATTTGCTCTAGCGCCTGATCTGGGCGTCTGAACCGACATAGGCGATGCGCAGCATGTTGGTGGAGCCCGGCGTCCTCAGCGGCACGCCGGCCGTGATGATGACCCGGTCGCCCGGCTTGCCGAACCCTTCGTCCAAAGCGATGCGGCAAGCGCGGTCGACCATGTCGTCGAGGTCGATGGCATCGGGCGAGACGACACAATGCGTGCCCCACAAAAGCGACAGCCGCCGCGCCGTGTTGACAATCGGCGACAGCGCGACGATCGGCACCTGCGGCCGCTCGCGCGCGGCGCGCAGGCCGGTCGTGCCCGACGCCGTATAGCTGATGATCGCCGACAGTTTCAGCGTCTCGGCGATTTCGCGGGCGGCGAGCGAGATGGCGTCGGCGCCGGTCGCTTCAGGCTCCGAGCGCTGTGCATTGATGATGCCGGCATAGGTCGGGTCGGTTTCGACCTTGCTGGCGATGCGGTTCATCATCGCCACCGCCTCGACCGGGTAGGAGCCGGCCGCGGATTCGGCCGAAAGCATGATGGCGTCGGCGCCTTCGAACACGGCGATCGAGACGTCCGACACTTCGGCGCGGGTCGGCACTGGCGCGGTGATCATCGATTCCAGCATCTGCGTGGCGATCACCACCGGCTTGCCGGCGCGGCGCGCGGCGCGGGTGATCTGCTTCTGGATGCCGGGCACGGCTTCGAGCGGCATTTCAACGCCGAGATCGCCGCGAGCAACCATCAGTGCGTCCGAAAGTTCGATGATCTCGGCCAGCCGGGCGACGGCTTGCGGCTTTTCGATCTTGGCCATGATGAGTGCCCGGCCGCGCGCGATCTTGCGCGCTTCCGCCAGATCCTCCGGACGCTGCACGAACGACAGCGCCACCCAGTCGACGCCGGTGGCCAGCACCGCATCCAGGTCCCTGCGGTCCTTTTCGGTCAGCGCGCCGACCGGTAGGTCGGTGTCGGGCAGGCTGACGCCCTTCTTGTCGGAGATGGTGGTGCCGGCGACGACGGTGCAGACGATCGCCTTGCCGTCGCTTCTCACCGCCTTCAGCTCGAGCTTGCCGTCATCGATCAAAAGGCGGTGACCGGCCTCGACCGATCTCAGGATTTCGGGGTGGGGCAGATAGACCCTGGTCGAATTGCCGGGCTCGGGATTGTCGTCGAGCGTGAACGTCTGGCCGAGTGTCAGCGCCTCCTTGCCGTTGGCGAATTTGCCGACCCGCAGCTTGGGCCCCTGCAGGTCGGCGAGAATGCCGATCGGCCGGCCGACCGCTTTCTCGACGTTGCGGATGCGACCGACAAGTGTGCGCATCAATTCATGATCGGTGTGGCTCATATTGATGCGAAACACGTCGGCGCCGGCTTCGAAGAGCTTCTTCAGCATGTCCTCGGAGGAGGAGGCCGGACCGATGGTGGCGAGTATCTTGACCTTGCGGCTGCGTCTCATTGACTGTTTGTTCCCGGGGCGGCTGGAGCGCCCCCCGTTGCGGGGTCATCGGTCAGCTGGACCATCCAGCTTGCCTGCTCGCCCGTGTCATATTCCTGGAATCCGGCGCGCTGGAAGCCCCGAGCGACGCAATCGGCAACGCCGGCGATCTTGAACTCTTTTTCAGCCACGCACATGTTGATCGGGCCATCCCAGCGCCCGCCACGCTCGGCGTCTTCTGCATAAAGATAGTAAAACCTTGATGACAGCGGCCCTTCGATCAACGTCTTGCAGCTCGATCCCTCGATATGCCACCAGCCCTCGGTGATCCAGCCGGCCTTGGCGCGATAGCCGATGCCGACGCCGACCAGATTCTGCGTGGCGTTGCAGACACGGAAATCGGCGCGCGCGGGCGAGGCAGCAACCATCGCGGCGAGGCCCACGGCAAGGGTCAGGAGCGGCATGGCGAAGCCGTAGCGCACGCGCGACTTGCCGGCGGAACCCATCCTGAAACCCTTCAAGAACCACATTTGCATCTCTCAACGCCCCTTTTCGGAAAAGTCCGGGCGCATGTCAACGCGCCCTTTTGCTCAATTCCAATCGATTTAGAAAGGCTCCGGCGCATGGTCTGTCACCTTCCGCCAGATTTCCGTAGAAACCGTGGCCAAACGACGGCATTGCGCACGCGTCCTCTTCGTGGAATGACGATACCACCCTCCCCGGAAGCCAGCGAACAGACCATTTCCCGCCAATGACCCGATCCACAGTTTTCGCGCCTTTCGACATCGTCGAAGGCGACCGTAAGAGAGGCATCGTGCTCCTGGCCGATCACGCTCGTCGCGACCTGCCGGAGGACTATGGCAGCCTCGGCCTGCCGGCGGCGGAATTCGACCGCCATATCGCCTACGACATCGGTGTCGAGACAGTGACGCGCGAGCTGGCCGTTTTGCTCGGCGTGCCGGCGGTGCTCGCCAACTTTTCGCGGCTTCTGATCGACCCCAATCGCGGCGAGGACGATCCTACGCTGATCCGCCAACTCTATGACGGCACCGTCATTTCGGGAAATTATCCGCTCGCCCCGGAAGAACGTGAAAGGCGGATCGATCGCTTCTACCGGCCCTATCACGATGCGGTCGGCGCAATGATCGCCTCGGTGGCCCAGGCTTCCGCGAGTGCGCCCTTCATCTTTTCGGTACATTCCTTCACCCAGTTCATGCAGGGCTTCGTGCGCCCCTGGCATGTCGGTATCTTGTGGGATCGCGACGACCGAGTGGCGCGACCGCTGATCGATATGCTGGCCGCCGACAAAGACCTCGTCGTCGGCGATAACGAGCCTTATGACGGCGCGCTACGTGGCGACACCATGTTCAGGCATGCCATCGTCAACGGCTTTGCTCATGCGCTGATCGAAATCCGCCAGGATCTGATCGCCGATCGGAAGAATGCAGGCGCCTGGGCCGAACGGCTGGCGCCGATCGTTGACGCGATAAACAGCCGTCCCGATATACATCAGGTCAAACGATTCGGCTCGCGCACCGGGCCGCTGTAAGGAGAGCCCGAGGAGGCCAAGAACACATGACCGAACTCAGCGACGAGCAAAAACGCGATTTCGAAGCCGCCGCCTTCCGCCGGCTGGTTGCGCATCTGCGCGAACGCACGGACGTGCAGAACATCGACCTGATGAACCTCGCTGGCTTCTGCCGCAACTGCCTCTCCAACTGGTATCGCGACGCCGCCGAGGCCGAGGGCGTCGATCTCAGCAAGGACCAGTCGCGCGAGATCATCTACGGCATGCCCTATGCCGAATGGCAGACGCTCAACCAGCTTGACGCCTCCGATGCCAAGAAGGCGGAGTTCGAGGCAAGACGCCCCAGAGATCATTAGGATCGCTGAACGACCGAGTTCGGCCCGAGCCGGTCAGCGCAAAGCGAGAGGAACGCTGCGAAGGGAGGAGAGCATCATGTCAACAGTCAAGGACGTCTTGCGCGAGCTCGCCGCGCTCGAAGATCCGAAGATGCGCGAGGCCAATGAACGCCGTGGCGACGATCACGGTGTGAACCTCACCCATCTTCGCGCTCTCGCCAAGCGATTGAAGACCCAGCATGACCTCGCACTTCAGCTCTGGGCTACAGGCGATACCGCCGCGCGCCTTGTCGCGACCCTGGTGTGCAGGCCGAAGGCCTTCTCTGCGGCCGAGCTCGACACGATGATAAGCGACATCCGCTCTCCCAAGCTGCTCGATTGGTTCATCGTGAACGTGGTGAAGCCCGGTCGCCACGCCGAAGAACTTCGTCTGGGCTGGAAGGACGGCGACGACCTTGTCGGTCGCGCAGGCTGGAGCCTGACGACCGAAAGGGTCGTCAGGAACGCCGAGGGCCTCGATCTCGATGCCCTGTCGACCAGATTGAGAAGGAGCTGAGGAAGGCGCCTGCTCAGAAACAATGGGCAATGAACCACTGCCTCGCCGAGATCGGCATTCACCACCCGAAACTTCGAACGCGAGCAATCGGGATTGGCGAACGGCTCGCTGTCTTCATCGACTATCCTGCATCACCCGGCTGCACGCCACCTTACGCACCGATGTGGATCGCCGAGATGGTTCGCCGACGCGAGGGAACGAGAGGTCCATGAAGGAAGCTTTTGGCTTGGCCCAAGCACTTTCAGCCCTGAGCGCTTGACTGGAAATTGAATCGATCTAATTTGCCTCGCGAGGCCATTTTCAGACCGGATTCTACGCGATGCACGCGCAAAAAATCATGCAGACCGCCATTCGTGGACGATGGGCCGTGGCGGCCATGTTCCTGGCCAACGGCTTTCTGACCGGCGCCTGGGCGCCGCAGATCCCGGTGTTCCTGACCCGGCTCGACATCTCGAAGTTCACGCTCGGCCTGTTGATCCTGCTGTTCGGCGCCGGCGCGGTCACGGCGATGACCTGGTGCGGCCACCTGATCTCCAGGCATGGGTCGCGCACCGTGCTGCGCTGGTTCGGTCTCATCGGAAGCTTCGGCCTGCTGGTTGTGGCGCTCGCGCCCAATGTGCCGCTTGCGGCCATCGCCATGTTCATCTTCGGCGGTTCGATCGGCGGCATGGATGTCGCCATGAATGCCAATGCGGTGGTGGTGGAACGGCGGTTGTCCCGCGCCATCATGTCGTCCTCCCACGGCTTCTGGAGCCTTGGCGGTTTCGCCGGCGGCGCTCTCGGCGGGTTCGCCATCCAGAACTATGGTCATCTCGCCCATGCGATCGTAGTGACGGCGTTCGCTTTCGCCCTGATTGCAGTGGCAGTCCGCTATCTGATCGCCGAGGACAAGCCGCTCCGAGGACCATCAAGGGGCACCGGGCAGCGCAAATTTGCCCTGCCTGGAAATCCGCTGGTCTATCTGGTCGGGCTGATGGCGCTGATGACGATGATCTCCGAGGGCGCGGTGCTCGACTGGGCGGCGCTGTATCTGCAGCAGGAACTCGGCGCCGATCTTGCCATCGCTGGCCTTGCCTACGCGGCCTTTTCCGGCATCATGGCCGTGATGCGTTTCTTTGGCGACGGCGTCCGCAACCGCTTCGGTGCGGTGACGACACTGCGCGTTTCGGCCCTTGTCGCCGCTGCCGGCATGCTGGTGGCCGGGCTGGCGCCCTCGCCCTGGCTCGCCATCGCGGCTTTTGCCTTCTGCGGCTTCGGCATCGCCAATATGGTGCCGATCCTGTTTTCGGCCGGCGGCAACCAGGAAGGCATGTCGTCCGGCACCGGCATGAGCGTCGTCACCACAATGGGCTATTCCGGCATTCTGGTGGCGCCGTCGGCAATCGGCTTCATCGCCGAGCACTCAAGCTTCGGTCCGATCTTCGTCGCTTTGTCGGGGCTGCTGGTCGTCGTATTTTTGATGGCCGGGCTCGCTCACCGCGCCGAATTCGCTCCCGACGCAGCACCAGCCGAATAGCGCTTCAACTCCTCATAAAGAAAATCCGCGACACGGCGGATGCGCACGCTGGTGCGCACGTCGCGGTGCATGGCTAGCCATACCGGCAGCGTCGGCAGCGCGAGGCCCGGCAGCAATGTCTCCACCAACGGATCGCGGTCGGCCAGCGGTCCTTGGCCAAAACCGATACCGTTTCCCGCCCGCACCGCCTCCCACAGCACAATCTGGTTGTCGGTCCTGAAGCGGAAGGCATTGCGGGTGAGCGGGACGCCAAACTGCGCAAAGCCGCGAATGATCTCGTCGCTGCGGTCGAAGCCGATCAGCTCGTGGCCGACGAGATCGCCGGGCTTGAGCGGACGACCGCGTCGGTC
This sequence comes from Mesorhizobium mediterraneum, assembly GCF_002284565.1. Classification (GTDB taxonomy): domain Bacteria; phylum Pseudomonadota; class Alphaproteobacteria; order Rhizobiales; family Rhizobiaceae; genus Mesorhizobium; species Mesorhizobium mediterraneum. Next base: position 169,934 of record NZ_NPKI01000032.1, read on the forward strand.
GAGATAGGATTTTGCCGCGCAGGCGCGGAGCGGAATGTCGGTCACCTTGCGCGCCACCAGCTCGTTCTGCGCCGGCTTGACCATGCGGATGGCGATATCGGCATCGCGGCGCAAAAGGTTCTCAACCTGGTTCGACGCGACAATCTCGACCTCGATGCAGGGCTCCTCGGCACCCAGCCGCGCCGTCATCTCGGGCAGGACATAGGCCGCCACCACCTCGCTGGCGGCAATCCGCACCGTGCCCTCGATCGCCTCGACCGATCCCAGTGCCAAAAGCGAAAAGGCGCTCGCCTGCTCGCTTACCGCTCGGCCGCGTTCATAGAGCGTGCTACCGGCTTCGGTCAGCGCATAGCCGCGCCGCCCGCGCCGGAACAGGGTGACGCCGAGCGCCTGCTCCAGCTCGGCGATATGGCGGCCGAGCGTCGGCTGGCTTGCAGCCAGCTTGCGCGCGGCAGCAGACAGGCTGCCGGTTTCCGCCACGGTGACGAAACTCTTGATTAGGTTCCAGTCGATTTCCATTCAGAACTGAATATCAGATCTCCAAATTCAGTCAATTTCCATTCGTTTGCGAGCAGATCATATTGTGAACGTAACGCAAACACGGAGACGAAAAATGACCAAGATCGCAATTCTGGGTGCCAATGGCCGGCTCGGCCGCGTGGTGGCCAAGGCCTTTATCGACGCTGGCTACGATGTCCGCGCCATCACCCGCAGCGGCAGGATACCGGCAGAGCTCACCGGCGCCACGGCCGTCGCCGGCGATGGCCTTGATCGCGAAGCGCTTATCCGCGCCACCGAAGGCGTCGACATCATCTTCAACGGCCTCAACCCGATCTACACCGACTGGGGCAAGTGCCTGCCGATGGCGGAGAACGTCATGGCCGCGTGCCGGGCGAACGACGCATTGCACCTCGCTCCAGGCAACGTTTACAATTACGGCTCGCCGATGCCGGCGGTGATCACCGAAGACACGCCATTTCTCCCGACGACCGAAAAGGGCCGCATCCGCGTCGCCATGGAAGGCCTCTTTCGCCGCGAGGCTGAAGCGGGCCGCGTGCGGACCATTCTGCTGCGCGCCGGCGACTTTTTTGGTGGCACCGGCACCGGCTCGTGGTTCGATTTGATTGTGGCCGCCAAGATGGACAAGGGTGTCTATACGGCCCCCGGACCGGCCGATCTCGTGCATGAATGGGCCTATCTGCCAGACCTGGCCAAGGCTTTCGTCGGATTGACCGAAAACCTCAACAAGCTCGGCTCCTACGAGGCGCTGAACTTTCCGGGCCACGCCGTCACCGATCTGGAGATCAAAGCGGCCGCGGAACAGGCCCTGGGGCGCACGCTGAAACTAACGTCGATGCCGTGGTGGGTGCTGCGCGCCGGCAGCCCGTTCGTGGCGATGTGGCGCGAGCTCGTCTCGATGTCCTATCTCCGCTTCGAGCCACACCAGCTAACCTCGGCAAGGCTGGAAGGCATCATTGGCACGATCCCGCATACGGAGCTGGATAAAGCCATCGCGGATGCCCTGAACGACATCGGCATTCCAACCGCCGGTGCAGGAGGCAACCGGATCGCCGCCTGACAGAAGATGCCTGATCAGGAGAAGCAGCGGCGGCCGATAGGCCTCCGCGGCTTGCCGTACGCACAAGGCTTCAGATCCTGCCCATCAACAGCAGCACCAGCAGCACGATCAGAATGACGCCGACGATACCGGAAGGGCCATAGCCCCAGGATCGCGAATGCGGCCACGTCGGCACTGCGCCGATCAGGATGAGGATCAAAATAATGATGAGAATGGTGCTGAGCGTCATGAGAGATTCCTCGCCATGAGGTGCTACTATACCGCTACAATGCTAAAGGCCGCCCGGTTGTTCCCGAGCGGCCTCTTCTTTGAGCGTCCAATGGACGCGCGGCACTCCAAGCAAAATCGGCCTATTCGGCGGCCTTCGGGAAGGCGATCGCCGGTTCGGCGTCCAGCTCTGGTGTCGACTCCTCCGGCGAGATCGCACCCTTGCCGCGCCCGAACAAGCGGCTGAGCCAGCCGCGCCGTGCGCCGGGCTTGACCTTGGCCCGGGTGAACACCATCAGCATCGACGGCGTCACCACCAGCGTCAGCACGGTGGCGAAGGACAGGCCGAAGACGATCGCCGAGGACAGTGAAATCCACCATTGCGTCGACGGCGCGTTGATCGTCGTCTCGTGATGGAAGATTTCGAGGCCGAGGCCGAAGGCGATCGGCAGCACGCCGAGGATCGCCGACACGGCGGTCAGCACGACGGGGCGCGCGCGTTCGCGGCACGTCTGCAGAACCGCTTCGACCTTATCCCAGCCCTCTTCCCGCAGCCGGTCATAGGTGTCGATCAGCACGATGTTGTTGTTCACCACCACGCCGGCCAGCGCGATGACGCCGATGCCCGACATGACGATGCCGAAGGTCTCCCCTGTTATCAGAAGTCCCAGGAACACGCCGATTGTCGCCATGACCACGCAGGACAGCACCAGCCAGACGCTGGTGAACTTGTTGAACTGCGCCAGAAGCACGATGAAGATCAGGAAGATCGCGGCGCCGAAAGCTTTGCTGAGGAAGGCGCTGGCCTCCGCGCTGTCCTCGTTCGAGCCTGCGAGCTTCCAGCGTATGCCGCTGCCGAGGTCCATGTCGGCGACGGCCTGGGTGACCTGCTGCTGGACAGCAGCGACCTGTTCGCCGGCGGCGACATTGGCCTGGATGACCACCGTGCGCGCGCCGTCGATGCGGTTGAGGATGCCGACGGTCGGCTCCGGCTTGCGCACGACGAAATTCGAGATCGGCACCGAGCCTTGCGAGGTCTGCACCCTGAGATCGTCGAGCGCCGACAGTGTGCGCCGGTCTTCCGGCAGGCGCAGCCTGATGTCGACGGCGTCATCCGCCCCGGCTGGCCGGTATTCACTGAGCTTCAGCCCATTCGTCACCAATTGCACCACCGTTCCGACCGAGGTCGGGCTGATGCCGTATTGTGCCGCCTTGGCGCGATCGACCTCAAGCGCCCAGTCGACGCCGGGCGGCGGCAGGCCGTCGGAAATGTCAATCACACCGGACACCTTGGCAATGCGGGCGGCGACCGCGCGCGCCTTGTCGTCGAGACCTTTCGGATCGACGGCCGAAAGCCTGATCTGGATCGGCTTGCCGGTGGGCGGGCCGGCCTCGGGCACGCGAACCTCGACGTCGACGCCGGGAATGCCGGCCATGACGCCGCGCAGTTCGTCCAGGATCGTATTCGCCGATTTGCGCTCGCGCCAGTCGACGAATTCGTATTGGATCACGCCGACCACGTCTTCAGGTATGTCCTGGCCACCGCCTTGCGTCTTGCCGACACGGGTATAGACCGACTTCACGCCTGGCCAGCCGAGAAGCCGGTCCTCGGCGATCTTTGTGGAGGCATCCATTTCGGCGAGCGAAAGGTTGCCGCGGGCGTGCACATAGAGCAGGCCGTAGTCAGGCTCGACATTCGGGAAGAACTCGACGCCTGCGCCGTATTTCGAATAGGCAAAGCCGACACCGAACAAAAGCGCGACGGTGAGCAGAAGCACGGTGACGGGAAAGCGCACCGCCTGCTTGACCACGGCCATGTACCAGCCATCACGGTTGTCGTCCTCGTCATGGGGCGGCGCCTTGGCGAACAAGGCGCCCAGCGTCGGCGCAAAGACCAGCGCATAGAGCATCGAGGCCGAAAGCGTGACAATCAGCGTGATCGGCATGTATTTCATGAAGTCGCCGATGATGCCTGGCCAGAACAGCAGAGGCGAAAAGGCGGCGATGCGCGTCATCGTCGCGGCGATGACCGGACCGGCCATGCGCTTGGCGGCAAGCTCGAAGGCCTCTGCCTTCGGCATGCCTTCGCTCATGCGCCGCTCGGCGAATTCGGTGACGATAATGGCATCGTCGACCAGCATGCCGACCGCCAGGATGAGGCTGAACAGCACGATCATGTTGATCGTGTAGCCCATCATGGCCAACAGCAGGATGCCGATCAGGAAAGACGATGGAATGGCGAGGCCAATCAGCACCGAGGCCCGGCCCGACAGCGCGTAGAGAATGACGATGAACACCAGGATCACGGCGATCACGACGTGGTTCTGCAGATCGCCGAGCAACTGGTTGACGAAGACCGACTTGTCCTGCGTGTAGGTGACATGCATGCCTGCCGGCATGGTCTTTATGAAGGCGTCGGACACCTCCCTGACCTTGGCAATCGTGTCGATCAGGTTGGAGCCGATGCGCTTCTTCACCTCGATGGCGATCGCCGGCTTACCGTCGAGACGGGTCACCGTCTCGGCGTCCTTGAAGGTGGAGCGGACGGTGGCGATATCCTTGGCCTGCACCACGGCATTGGGGCCGGCGACGATCGGAAGCGCCGCCACGTCCTCCGGCGTCTCGATCAGCGAAGGCACCTTGATCGCGTATTTGCCTTCGGACCCTTCGATGTTGCCGGCAGCGACAAGACTGTTGGAATCGCCGACCGCACCGATCAGCTGCTCGAGCTGAAGCCCGTAGGAAGATAGTTTCATCGGATCGATGACGACTTCGACGAGGTCGTCGCGGGCACCTTGCAGCGTGCCTTCCAGCACGCCGGGCACCTCCTCGATGCGGTCGCGCAACTCGCGCGCCGCCGTCGTGAGCACGCGCTCGGGCACCTCGCCCGACAGCGTCACGACCATGACGGGGAACTCGGAGATGTTGACTTCGGTAACCACAGGCTCCTCGGCTGCCTGCGGCAGGTCGGCCTTACCGTCCTGGACCTTGCTGCGTGTGTCCTGCAACGCCGTCGCCAGATCCGTCTGCGGATGGAATTCGACCAGCACATAGCCGCCGCCCTGGAAGGCGGCCGAGCGCATCTCCTTGAGACCCTTGAGGCTCTTCAGCTTGGCTTCCATCGGCCGCAGCAGAAGGCGTTCCGAATCCTCAGGCGAGATGCCCTGATAGATCAGGCTGACATACATCATCGGAATCGGAACGTCGGGTTCCGCTTCCTTCGGCGTCGACTGATATGCGACCGCACCCGCAAGGATGAGGAAGATCAGGACCGAAATGGTCAGCCGGGCATTGTTGATTGCGAGCTTGACGATATCCATGATTATTGCGTCCCGGCCGTCGCTTCGCCCAACAGCTTCTGAATGGTCGCCTGATCGGCCTCGACCGGCTTGATAACTTCGCCTTCCTTCACCAGTTCCTGGCCGGCGACGATGACGCGCGCATCGGCAGGGATGCCACCGAGCACCAGGCCGGTTGGCGTGTCGTCGACGAGGTCGATCGGGAAGAACACGACTTTGTCGTCCTTATCGACGGCGCGAATGCCGAGATCGCCCTTGTCGCCGAGCGTGACCACCGATCGCGGCAGCATGACGGCGTCGGTCGGTTGCGCGCTCAGCGCGATCTCGGCCGTCATCCCGGCTGGGATGGTGCCTTCGGGATTAGGGATTGCGATCTCGACGCGGAAGGTGCGGGTGGCGGAGGAGGCGTCGCGGCTGATGTAGCGCACGGTCCCTTCGACATTCTGGCCGCTGACCAACCGTACATTTGCCTTGTCGCCATTCTTCAGAAAGCCGAGATCGCGTTCGCTGACTTCGCCGCGGGCAATTACCGGATCGAGCTTCAGAATGGTCGCCACCTCACCGCCCTGCATCACGGAACTGCCAAGCTCCACCGGCACCCGGTCGATGACGCCGTCGAACGGCGCCTTCACCTCGTTGCGGTCGAGCTCGGCCTGCGCGGCTTCCAGGTGCGACTGGGCCAGCGTAAGGTTGGAGCGGGCCGTGTCGAGCTGCAGCTTGGGCAGATTGCCGGTTTTCATCAGCCGCAACGCTGCATCGAGTTCGGCCTGACGCTGAACCAAAAGCTGCTTGGCGTTGCTGACCGCCGAAAGCTTTTCCTCGGCTGCCAACATCAGCACGAGGTCGCCGGTCTTGACGCGCTGTCCCTGCTTGACCGGCAGCTTGTCGATGACGCCGGCGACACGCGTCGCCAGGACCGCGCGCTTATCGGCTTCGGTCAGTCCGGAAATCCGGATGGCGCGCGCATAGGTGCGCCGCGGCGGGGTTATGACCGCGACGGTGCGTAAGGCTGCCTTTGGCTGTTCTGCCTCAGTGGGCTTGGGCTTACCCGCGTCAGCCGTGTTTGGCTGCTCGACTTCGCCTGCCTTGGGCTTGTTGTCGGCAGACGCGCTCCCGACGGACGAGAACTCGCCCGTCACCATCCAGGCAGCGAACCCGACAAGCACAACAATGGCTGCAAGCTTGTGAAACCTGTATTTCGGCATCATCGTTTTTCCAGTGCGCGGGAATCGGCCAGGCCGCGTCTTCTAACTCGGCGCGTCGCCGATATGGGTGCGCGCAAGGCCGTGTTCAACTTGCCGTGATCGGCGAACGAGCTTCTACATCAAAGTTGCACCGCAATATAGTCAGAAAAGTTGATGGGTTATTACTTCGCTGGGCAGGACGCGCTCGCCGCCATGAGGCGCGCCGGACAAGCGCGGCCGTTCGTCTGCGACATCGCACTCGGCGCAACGCGGATGCAAGAGTACCGTGTAGACCGCATTCCTCGGGCAAACCCTTGGTTGCGTCGACCATCATCGGTTCTGTGTTCGGCTTTCCGGTGCCGTTGGGAAAGGCGCCATCGAAACAGCGTGGCAGCAGCTGTCAGCATGGTGGAAACCAGTTTCATGCGAAGGTCACCTCCCTCGACATGGGCAGTGTCCGGATGCGCTTGCCGGTCAGTGCGAAGATGGCGTTGGCGAGTGCCGGTGCCGCCGGCGGCGTGCCGACCTCGCCGACGCCGCCCATCTTGTGAAAATTCTCCAGTATTGCGACTTCGAACGCCGGACACTGGGAGATGCGCATGGCATCGTAGTCGTGAAAATTCGACTGTTCGACCATGCCGTCGGCAAAGCTGATTTCCTGAGCCATCGCCGCCGACAGGCCATAGATGGCGGCGGAGATGAGCTGCGCCTCGATGATGCCAGGATCGAGTGCGGTGCCGACATCGGCGGCGATCCACACCTTCTCAATGCGGATTCCGGCTGGCGTGTCGGCGACCTGGACAATCTCGCCGACCCAACTGCCGAAGGACAGCGTGAACGCCATGCCCTTGGCCTTGCCGGCGGGCAGCGCCTCACCCCATTTTGCCAATTCGGCGACCTTCTCGACCACCTTCACCGCTGCCGGATAGGCAGCCATCAGCTTCTTGCGCAATTCGACTGGATCGGTTTTCCCGGCGACGGCGATCTCGTCCAGAAATCCTTCATGGAAGAAACCGTTGATTGAACTGCCGACCGATCGCCAGGAGCCGACAGGGATGGAGACGGGTGCGGCGACGCCAGTCACCCGGTAGTTCGGGATCGTATAGGGCTGGTTATGGGCTCCGTCGACGATCGACTTGTCGGGGCCGAGCGGCGATATCGAGGGAAACAGCCGGCGCAAGGTGCTGGCTATCAGCGATGGCGAGGCGATTGTCATGTCGACGGCGACCGGCATGCCGTCGCCGCCAAGCCGCGCCTGGAATTTGCCGATCGCGGCTGGCCGGTACGCGTCGTGGCGCATGTCCTCCTCGCGCGTCCAGATCACCTTGATCGGCCGGCCTGCGGTCTCCTTCGCCATCAGCGCGGCACAGAGCGCATAATCCACCTCGACACGTCGACCGAAGCCGCCACCCATGAATGTGGTGTGGACGTTGACCTTGTCCTGCTCGATGCCGACAACACTGGCGCAAAGCTGGCGCACCAAGGTCGGCGCCTGATTGCCGCACCAGATGTCGAGGACGCCGTCCTTCAACCGCGCCGTGGCGTTCATCGGCTCCATCGTCGCATGTGCCAGATAGGGCACCGTATAGTCGGCCTCGACGATCTTTTCGCGCGGCGCGTCGGCGAAGGCGGTATCGACATCGCCATCGTCGCGCATCACCGAGCCTTTGGTGCTGAGCGCCTGCTTCAGCACCTCGGAAATGGCGGCGCTGTCCAACGGATATTCGGGATCGGCCCATTCGGCGTCGATCGCCTCCGCCGCCTTGAATGCCGCCCAGGTGTTTTCGGCGATAATGCCGAAGCCGTGGCCGTAATTCGTTTCGATCGGCACGATCTTGATCACGCCCGGCATTTTGCCGGCCTTGGAGAGGTCCGCCTTGACCGGCTTGGCCCAGAAGCGCGGGCTCATCTTGATCGTCCCGTACAGCATGTCCGGCAACGTCACGTCGATGCCGAAGATCGGCGCCCCGGTGACCTTGGCCGGCATGTCGATGCGTTTTTGCGGTTTGCCGAGCAGTTTCCAGTCAGCTTTGTCCTTGAGCCGGACATCCGCAGGCGGCGCCATCGTCGCAGCGGTCGCGGCGACAGCGCCATAGGTCACCGACTTGCCCGACGCCTTGTGCAGGATCGAGCCATTCGCCGTTTCCAGATCGGCGGCAGCTATGTCGAGCTTTTGCGCGGCCGCTGCAATCAGCATCTGCCGCGCGGCGGCACCTGCCTGCCGCATCTTCAGGAAAGCGTCGCGCGTCGAGGCCGAGCCGCCGGTGCCTTGGAGGGCGAGGAATTTTCCGACCACGCCCATGCCGGCGCGCACTACTTCCGCGGTCATGCTTTCGTCGAAGAAGGCGAACGGACCGCCCTCTTCCAGGATCGCTGAGTTGTAATAGGCGTAGGAGGCCGGGCCGTGCTCGACCTTGACCTGGTCGAGCCCGACATCGAGCTCTTCGGCAACCATGGCGGCGAGCGTCGTCGAGATGCCCTGGCCCATCTCGGCGCGCGGCGCGACGATGGTGATGGTGTTGTCGGCGCCGATCTTCACATAGGGATTGAAGGTCGCTTCATCAGCGACGAGATCGCCTTCCAGCGGATTCGGATAGGGTTTGCGGTAGTAATAGTAGCCGACGGCGACGCCGCCTGCGATGGCAGCCGCGCCGATGAGAAACGTGCGGCGGGCGATCTTTCCGACACTGGCCATGGTCAGATCCCCGCCGTCTTGAGGACGACCGCTCGTCTGATCGCCGCGCGGATCTTCGGGTAGGTGCCGCAGCGGCAGAGATTGCCGCCCATGGCATTGTCGATGTCGGCATCGGTCGGGTCGGCAACCTCGTCGAGCAGCGCCACCGCGCTCATGATCTGGCCGGCCTGGCAGTAGCCGCACTGGGCGACCTGCTCTTCCAGCCATGCCTGCTGTACCGGATGCAGTCTGCCTTCGGTGCCGATGCCTTCGATCGTGATGACCGCGCCAGTGACCTCACCGACCGGCAATGAACAGGAGCGCACGGGCTGGCCGTCGACATGCACCGTGCAGGCGCCGCAGGCGGCAATGCCGCAGCCGAACTTCGGCCCGGTCTTGCCCATGAGATCCCGCAGCGCCCACAGCAGCGGCATTTCGGGATCGGCATTGATATCGAATGCCTGCCCGTCGACGGTGAGGCGCATGGGGATACCCTTCGTTGTCGTCCACAGCCCAAGGGAGAAGCGCTCGCTTCGTCCCTCAAACATCTTGACAAATTTCGTTATTTTGTCAACAGAGCTTTTGCAGGATAAAGTTGCACCATGATCGAGATCGAAGACATCGCCGACATAGACCCCAAACGCGCCCGTATCCTCGACGGCGCGATGAAGGTGTTTTTGGCCTATGGTTTCGCCCGCACCACCATGGACGACATTGCGCGGGCCGCCGACATGTCGCGGCCGGCGCTCTATCTCCAATTCAAGAACAAGACCGACATCTACCGCGCCATCGCCATGATGCTGCTTGGCCGTTCGATCGAGCAGGCGAAAGCGGCGCTTGCCGGCGACGGCGCCTTCGCCGAGCGCATGACGCGGGCCATCGACGAAGCGCTGATCTCGATGATGCGCACCGTCCACGCCTCGCCGCACGGCGCTGAACTCCTCGACATGAAATCGAGCGTGGCCGATCTGGTCGGATGCTGGCGCGGCGGCCTTGTCGAGCATGTCGCAACCGCAATCGAGGACGAGGCCGTCGAAAATGGCGTCGATCTCACCGCCAAGGGCCTGTCGGCAAAATTGCTGGCCGACATGCTGCTCGACGGGCTGGAAGGCATGAAGACGCGCATCAGCGATCCTGACGAACAGCGGCAAGCGGCGGCCGCACTGATCAGGGTGATCGATCTAGCCTTGAAAAAAGGCTGACGTCTCCAAATGCCTCAGGCTTGGCGGCGCGCCGCCTCCGGCTTCTTGCGTGCCGCGAGGAACTCCTTGACCCGCCGGCCCGGTGCCGGACCACGCACCGGCTTGAAGCCGTCGTCGAGCTCGCCTGAGAGATCAAGCGTCGGCCGCTTGCCGACGGCGTCGTAATTCTCCTCCAGCCAGTCGCTGGCGGCGGTGCGGCCAAGGTCGCGCAGATAGGTCAGGAACGCCCATTCGGCATTGACCTTGGACGACGCCGACAGGTCCTTGAACGCCTCGTCGGCATCGATCCGGTGCATGCGGATGTCGCGGTATTCGCCATGCGGCAGCCGGCCGGCGGCGATCAGTTCCTTGACGAAGGCGATCGAACGGAATTCACGCAGCAGCCCGGCATTGAAGGTAATCTCGTCGATGCGGTTCTGAATTTCGTTGGCGCTCCTCGGCGTCCCCTCGCGGACCACCGGATTGATCTGCACCAACAGCACATCCTCGGTGGCAGCCGTCTTGAAGAACGGGAACAGCGCCGGATTGCCGCCATAGCCGCCGTCCCAGTAGGGCACGCCCTTGATCTCGACGGCGCGGAACAGCTGCGGCAGGCAGGCCGACGCCATCACCGTGTCGAGGTCGATCTCGCCATCGGAAAAGACGCGCAACTGCCCTGTCTCGACATTGGTCGCGGAGATGAACAACTCCATCGACTTGCAGGCGCGCACATTGCCGAAATCGATCTCCTGCTCGATCACGTCGCGCAGCGGGTTGAGGCCGAGCGGGTTGGCGACATAGGGCGAGAACACCCGCGACATGGTGTCGAAAAAGAGATAGCCGGGCGTATTCTCGATCGACCAGTTGCCCCAGGCCACGTCCCACGGCATGCGTTGCACCGGGCTGAACCGCCCCTTCAGCGCCACTGCGCGCCAGAAATCGTCGAGTTTCCGCCGCGCGCCCTCGACGCCGCCGCGGACGAAGCCGTCGGCCAGCGCCACCGCGTTCATGGCGCCGGCGCTGGTGCCCGAAACCGCCGCGATGTCGAGCCGTCCGTCCTCAAGCAGCCGGTCGAGCACGCCCCAGGAAAAGGCGCCGTGCGAGCCGCCGCCCTGCAGCGCGACGTTGATCTTCTTAGGCTCCTCCGCCTTGCCGTTTGTCGTCATGGCGTTGCCCTTGATTTGTCGGCCAGATGTGTTTTGCGCGCCCAAATTCACTGGGCGGTCCAGCCGCCGTCGACCGAAATATGCGTGCCGTTGATCTGCGCTGCCGCATCCGAGCACAGGAACACCGCGGCAGCGGCAACCTGCTCGACCGTGACGAATTCCTTGGTCGGCTGCTTTTCGAGCATGACCTCGCGGACCACCGTGTCGCGGTCCATCTTGTTCGCCTTCATCTGGTCGGGGATCTGCGCCTCGACCAGCGGCGTCAGCACATAGCCGGGGCAGATGGCGTTGCAGGTGATCTTGTCGCGCGCCAGCTCCAAAGCGACGGTCTTGGTCAGCCCCATGATGCCGTGCTTGGCCGCGACATAGGCCGACTTGAACGGCGAGGCGACCAGCCCGTGGGCCGAGGCGATGTTGACGATCCTGCCGCCGCCGGCTTCTCTCATCAGCGGGATGGCGGCGGCGATGGTGTGGAAGGCCGACGACAAATTGATGGCGATGATGGCATCCCACTTCTCGATCGGAAATTCTTCCACCGGCGCGACATGCTGGATGCCGGCATTGTTGACCAGTATGTCGACCGAACCGAAGGTTTCGGCTGCCTTCGCAACCAGCGCCCGGCATTCGGCCGGTTTCGACATGTCTGCCTTGATATAGGCGGCCTTCACCTTGTGATGTTTGGCGATCGCATCGGTGATGGCCCGGTCGTCGGCCGTGTCGGAAAAGGAATTGACGACGACGTTGTAGCCTTCCGCCGCGAGCGCATGGGCGATGGCCAGACCGATGCCCGAGGTAGACCCGGTGACGATGGCGGTTTTTCTGCTGGGCAAGGCGGAATCCTTCGGTAGGTGCTAACGGAAGCATATTGCAGTGCAGCATATATGTCTCGTGCCGCGCAAGAACAGCGGCACGGATCGGCGACGACATGAAATTTTTGTCATGAAGAGGCCGGCCTCAGTCGAAGTTGTGCGCCTGACAGGCCCTGTGAAAACAGTTTCGTCAGCGATCCCGGGGAGCCTCTTTGGGGTGTTCCTAAGACCGCGTTTTGGAAATGGTCATCTGGCTCATGAAAAGACGCAGGGCCCTCCGCACGGCGAGGGACGGCTGCTCCGACGGATGCCACTCCGGAAAATGGCCATCAATCGCCATGCGCGCCAACCCATAGACAAAGGCACGTGCGGCAAGCACCAGATGATCGAAGTCGGTGTCCGGGGAAAGCCGACCCTTTTTTTGCGCCTGGGTCAGCAGGTCGATCATCTTCCGGCGAATGGCTTCATTCTGATCACGAAGATTGTCCGACGCGTCGAAATCAATCAGCGTTCGAGAACTGATGATCTGGAAATGCGTGGGATTGCTGATCGCCCATTCCAGATAGCCTTGTCCGATTGCTTCGAAGGCCGCAATGGGATCTGCACTGTCGGCTTTTGACTGCGCATCGGCAACGGCCTCGGTCAGCCGGCTCATGGCCTGTTCGGCGACTGCGGTCAGCAGTGCTGTTTTCGACCGAAAATGCCGGAATGGAGCGCCGGGCGAAACGCCGGCACGCTTTGCGGCCTCGCGCACAGACACATGCTCCGCGCCGCGCTCTTCGATGATCTCCACGGTTGCAGCGATCAAAGCCTCGACCAGATTGCCATGATGATAGCGCTTGGGGTTGGCGGCTTCGCCGGAATCCGTGGTGCTGGTCATGCCTTTCCAATAGCACAAGGCCAAAATGTAATCACTGATTATTTTCTTGCTCCGGAGCGATTCATATGTAATCGGTGATTACACAACAACGGAGGTTACCATGCATCGCATCATCGCAACGACTGCCCTCGCTTTCTCCTTATTGCTCGGGTCTGCCCAGGCCGAAGATCGGCCTACCCTGGAAATTGTTTGGCCGGCCGCCGGTTCGGTCATCGAGCTCGGCAATGATGCGGAAAAGGCGATAGGCGTCATCGTCAGGAGCAACCTCACGCTGCTTCCTGCAGGCAAATGCGGCGACAACAGCCAATGCGGCCACGTGCATATGAAGATCGATCCCGACGGAGACAGTTGCAACATCCCCGGCAGGCCATACAACAGCATGAATAGCGACCTTGGCGGCGATCTTATCAAGGCTCGTTTCGGCCATTGCCCGGATGCCGCCGGCAAGCACGTGATCGGCATCCTGCTTGCCGATGATCATCACAATCCCGTCCTTGTGGACGGCAAACCCGTTACCGCCCTGGTGACCGTGACGACGAAATAGCGTGGGCCGGATGGCATCTCTGCCTCATTCGAGGCGGAGATGTTCTGACAAGGCTGCAGAGGATGGTTTCGGCCGGACCTTGTCCGGCCAGTGATCACGACATGGTGTCGAGCTTGCGCTGCATGGCGGCGATCTGTTCCTTCAACTCCTGAAGGTCATCGGGTTTTTCCGACCCTTCTTTCCTGGCCGGCTCTGCCGGCGGCGCAGACGAACCATTCGAGCCTGCGGGTGGGAAGGGCGTGAACAGGCGCATGGCATTCTGGAACATCTCCATGTTGCGGCGCGTCTGCTCTTCCAGCGCCTTGATCGGCGTGGCGATCTTCATCATGTCCAGCGGCGACTTGCCCAAGGCACCCTTCATCTGCTCGCGGAAGCGTTCTTGCTCCTTTGAGAAGGCGATCATCGACTGCTCGAGGAAGCTCGGCACGATCATCTGCATCTGGTCGCCGTAAAAGGCGATCAACTGGCGCAGGAACGGGATCGGCAGCATGTTCTGCCCATCCTTGTTCTCCAGCTCGAAGATGATCTGGGTCAGCACAGGATGGGTAATGTCGTCGCCGGTTTTGGCGTCCTGGACGGTGAACTCCTCGCCCTTCTTGACCATGTCGGCAAGATCCTCGAGCGTCACATAAGTGCTGGTGCCGGTGTTGTAGAGGCGGCGATTGGCATATTTCTTGATGATAATCGGTTCGTCTTTCGCGGCCATCAGTATCCTCCCGGGACACCGGCGCACTTGAGTAAGCGGCCGGTAACGATTGCGCTTTTCAAGGATATGCGCAAAAGCGTCACAATTCCAAGTGGTTTGTGCAGTGCGGGATCGATTAATGCTGCACGGCAGCCTAAATATGCTGCGCGGCAACGGGCGGGCTGTTTCCATGGCGACGCGCAACCTGCTTGCCGCGCATGGGCGGCATGCCCATTTCCGGTTTGACTTGGGTCACGGAAAGGGCAAGAAAAGTCCCTAACCGCTCCTCAAATTCGACCCCTGAAGTCTGGAGAAGAACATGCCCGCTTCCAATGCCATTGTCGTCGCCAGTGCGGCGCGCACGCCCGTCGGTTCCTTCAACGGCGCCTTTGCCAACACACCGGCCCATGAACTGGGCGCCGTCGCCGTCAAGGAAGCGCTCGCCCGTGCCGGCGTCGACGGCAAGGAGGTCGATGAGGTGATCCTCGGCCAGATCCTGACCGCGGCTCAAGGCCAAAACCCGGCACGGCAGGCGGCGATGGCGGCCGGCGTGCCGCAGGAAGCGACCGCCTGGGGCCTCAATCAGCTCTGCGGCTCGGGCCTGCGCGCCATCGCGCTTGGCATGCAGCAGATCGCTATAGGAGATGCAAAAATCATCGTCGCCGGCGGTCAGGAATCGATGTCGATGGCGCCGCATGCGCAGCACCTGCGCAGCGGCGTCAAGATGGGCGACTTCAAGCTGATCGACACCATGATCAAGGACGGCCTGACCGATGCCTTCTACGGCTACCACATGGGCAATACGGCGGAGAACGTTGCCCGGCAGTTCCAGATTACCCGCGACGACCAGGACACATTCGCCGTCGGCTCGCAGAACAAGGCCGAGGCCGCCCAGAAGGCCGGAAAATTCAAGGACGAGATCGTTGCCTTCACCGTCAAGGGCAAGAAGGGCGACACCATTGTCGACCAGGACGAATACATCCGCCACGGCGCCACGATCGAGGCGATGATCAAGCTCAAGCCCGCCTTCGACAAGGAAGGCACCGTGACCGCAGCCAATGCTTCCGGCATCAACGATGGCGCCGCTGCCGTGGTGCTGATGACCGAAGCCGAAGCCGCAAAACGCGGCATCACGCCGCTTGTGCGCATCGTTTCCTGGGCGACCGCGGGCGTCGACCCGCAGATCATGGGCACCGGGCCTATCCCCGCCTCGCGCAAGGCGCTGGCCAAGGCCGGCTGGTCGGTCGGCGACCTCGACCTGGTCGAGGCCAACGAGGCCTTCGCCGCGCAGGCCTGCGCCGTCAACAAGGACATGGGCTGGGACCCGTCCATCGTCAACGTCAATGGCGGCGCCATCGCCATCGGCCATCCGGTCGGCGCCTCGGGGGCCCGCATCTTCAACACGCTGGTCTACGAGATGCGCCGCAGAAATGCCAGGAAAGGCCTCGCCACGCTGTGCATCGGCGGCGGCATGGGCGTTGCTATGTGCGTGGAAGCGCTGTGAAGACAGGCTACAGCGCCGCGCGTCCCTTGGGACGCGCACGCTGTAGCACTTTGAGCTTGCGCATAATCCTTTCCGAAAAATCGATTTCGATTTTCGGGGTTCATGCACCAGGCAAGCCGTGAAATAGTCGGTGGCGAACGGGGCTCAATCGCCGTTAGAGCGTTCCCCGCCTGCCACGCACGAATTAAGAAAGGGGAGGACAGCATGACAAAGGTAGCACTCGTCACCGGCGGGTCGCGCGGTATTGGCGCCGCGATTTCAATCGGACTGAAAAACGCCGGCTACAGGGTTGCCGCGAATTACGCCGGCAATGACGAAGCGGCGCAAAAATTCAACGCGATGACCGGCATCCCGGTCTACAAATGGTCGGTCGCCGACTACGATGCCTGCGCCGCCGGCATCAAGCAGATCGAGGCCGATCTCGGCCCGGTTTCCGTTCTGGTCAACAATGCCGGCATCACCCGCGACGCCATGTTCCACAAGATGACGCGCGAGCAGTGGAAAGAGGTCATCGATACCAACCTGTCGGGCGTCTTCAACATGACGCACCCGCTGTGGGGCGGCATGCGCGACCGCAAGTTCGGCCGCGTCATCACCATCTCCTCGATCAACGGCCAGAAGGGACAGGCCGGCCAGGTCAACTATTCGGCGTCGAAGGCCGGCGACATCGGCTTCACCAAGGCGCTCGCACAGGAAGGGGCGCGGGCCGGCATCACCGTCAATGTCATCTGCCCCGGCTACATCGCCACCGAGATGGTCAGGGCGATGGATGAAAAGGTGCTCAACGAGCGTGTCATTCCGCAGATCCCGGTCGGCCGCCTCGGCGAACCGGAAGAGATCGCACGCTGCGTCGTCTTCCTCGCTTCCGACGATGCCGGCTTCATCACCGGCTCGACCATATCAGCCAATGGCGGTCAGTATATCGCCTGAGGCGTCGGCTCCTCGCCGATAATTGATCTGCCACTCCAGCGGCCGGTACGGGCAAGATCGACGCTGGCCCGGATAATCGCGGCTGTCAGGCGACAAACTTCAGCCCTGGTTCGGCTGCAGGCTTGGTCTGGGCGATCGGACCTGGCTCGCGCGAAGGTGTGCGGGCAGGCGGGCAAGCGGCGCCCGGCTGAGGCCTGACAGTTTCAAGGCGATGCGACGCTTCAGGAATGGGTTGAGGTTCAGCACGGAAAGCACGAGATTGCGGACGAACCGCTTCACCGGACTGCGGGTAAGCGCCATCTCGGTCATCGTGCCCGCCAATTCAAGCACCTCTTGGGCCGCAGGACGCCGCAGCGCTTCGTAGAGGTCGAGCTCCGCTTCCGGGCGCACGCCGTTCACCACGTCGCCAAGCAACTGACCAAGCACGACCGCGTCGATGATGCCGGTGTTCATGCCTTGCCCTCCCGCCGGGCTGTGCACGTGCGCGGCATCACCCATGAGGAACAACCGGTCCTTGCGGTACGAGCGGACCAGGCGGTGATGCACGCGAAAACGCGAACTCCACGACAGCTCGAGCACCCGGGTTCTGTTTTTGGTCGGTCCACGGCTGTCGAGCAGCGCCTGGATGTCGGCGACCTCGGGCTTTTCCGGCGCATCATCCATGGTTGCGACGACCCGGTATGATCCGTCCGGAAGCGGTGCCACCACCACCAGCCCGGCTGGTGCAAAGAACAGCGACACTTCGGTCGGCCCAACCGGCCAGTCGAGACGAACATCGGCGAGTACGAACGAAGCGTCATAGGCCGCGCCGTCGAACTCGATGCCGGTCGACTTACGCACCAGGCTGTGCATGCCGTCGGCACCAACGACATAGCGCGCCGATATCAGTTTCTCGAGGCCGTTCTCGACCACCGTCACGCGCGCGCCGTCAACGCCCTGAACGACCGCCTTGGCCTCGACCATGCGGTGAACCACGCCGCCAAGGGCGGCAATCCGTTCGGCGAACACCTGCTCGGTCAGGTTCTGAGGCAGCATCATCAAATAGGGATGCCTCGACGGAAGCTTGCCGAAATCGAGCTTGAGCAGCGCCCGATTGCGGTCGCGAATAGCGAAATTCTGCAGCTTCAGCGCAAGTTCGCTCAGCCGCTGCGTGACGCCGAGAGGCTCCAGCGATTCCAGCGTCTGGGCGTGGATGACGCCAGCCCGCGAGGTCTGAAGCCCCTGCGCCAGTCTGTCGATCAGAACATGATCGACACCGGCCTGGTGCAGCACGATGGACAGCGCCATGCCGGTCGGGCCGGCGCCAATGATCAGGACTTCTGTTGTATCTGTTGTATCGGGCAACATTTCTCTCTCCATTTGTCAACGATCGTTGACTTTCTAGTTGGACCTATTGCATTTGTCAACGGTCGTTGGCATATGAATTTTCATGACCGAGAATCAGCCGAAGAAACCCAGCAAGTCGGACCGCACGCGCGCCCAAATCCTTAAGGCCGCGAGGCTTCTGTTCGCCGAGCACGGCTACGACGGCGCCTCCATCCGCGACGTCGCCGCGCATGCCTCGATCGATCCGGCCATGGTGATCCGCTATTTCCGCAGCAAGGACGAGCTGTTCGCCAGGGCGGCGGTAATCGACTTGCAATTGCCGGCACTGCGGGTGCTCGACCGAAACGCCGTCGGCGAAACGTTGATCAGGCGTTTTCTCGAAATCTGGGAGAGCCCGGCCAGCGGTCCTGGCATGGCCATTCTGCTGCGTTCGGCGACGTCGAACGAATTCGCTGCCGAAAAGTTGCGCGACGTATTTGGCAACCAGGTGAGGCCGGTGGTCGCGGCGGTCGCCGACCCCGCCGACCCCGCCGACGCCGGCCGACGGGCGGGGCTCGTTTCGAGCCAGTTGCTGGGTTTGGCGATGTGCCGATACCTGCTGCGGCTTCCGCCCGTCGTCGCCCTGTCCCACGACGAGATCATCCAGAACATCGGCCCTACTTTGCAGCGCTATGTCGTGGGAGAGGACGTATCTTGAACCTGCCGTTCAGCGGGTGGCCGAGTCTGGTCCTGCAACGACTGCTGCCGACCGATTGCGGGAGGCCGATTTGTGCCGAAGCGGCACGCAAAGGTTAACGGCGGTCGCGCAGCCTGTGCAAAACCCTGTTCCCGCCTGTGGATTCTCGGTGGAAAACCTGTTCACAACACAACATGTTGGGGTGAACAAACGGGGAAACTTCCGCCAGCGCTGATTCGTCGCCGTTTCGTTCCGGCTTTGACCGGAAGGTTAACGACAAAGGCTGAAAACACCCCTCGAACCGTTAAGGCGCGTTAGGAAAGATCAATAATTTCATAATGTTGGGTGACGCCTGCCGGCCTGCGCCGATCGTTCACCGGCAAATGTTAACGACGACGTCCGCCCTGCATGAATCGGGCCAGTTCAGCGATTCAGCATGTGGTGAGACTCGCCGGCAAAAAACCCAGATATAGCCGTGAACAAACCCTGAATCAGCAAGAGTCAGCGATTCGTAGCTGATTCGTTCCAGACTCGTTCCAACTGTTAAATCAGGACCGGTTGACAACACCAGACGGGAGCCTTCGAGCTGCCGTTGGAACATTCCGCTTTCGCTTCGCGCCCGAAATCCCTATGTGTCGCTTGTCACACGCGCCACCATGGGGCGCGCTCCCGACAACGCGAGGCAGAGAGCCTTATTTCCAGGTCGATGAACATCCAGTCGAAACACACTGAGCCGCTGATCCTGTCGGGCCGCGACGTGACTGCCGTGCTCGGGCCGACCAATACCGGTAAGACCCATCTCGCCATCGAGCGCATGGTGGCGCATGAAAGCGGCATTATCGGCCTGCCGCTCAGGCTGCTCGCTCGCGAGGTTTATACACGCGTCTGCGAGAAGGTCGGCGCTCACAAGGTGGCGCTCATCACCGGCGAGGAGAAGATCCAGCCCGACGGCGCCAGATATTCGGTCTGCACGGTGGAAGCTATGCCGCGCCAGACCGACGCCGCCTTCGTCGCCATCGACGAGGTCCAGCTGGCCGGCGATCTCGAGCGCGGCCACATCTTCACCGACCGCATCCTGCATCTGCGCGGCCGTCAGGAGACGCTGCTGCTGGGCGCGGCCACCATGCACGGCATCCTCCAGCGTCTGCTGAAGGGCGTGTCGGTGGTGACTCGGCCACGGCTGTCGCATCTCGCCTATGCCGGCTCGAAGAAGCTGACCCGCCTGCCGCGGCGCACGGCGATCGTCGCCTTTTCCGCCGACGAGGTCTACGCCATCGCCGAACTGATCCGCCGCCAGCAGGGCGGTGCGGCCGTCGTGCTCGGCGCGCTATCGCCGCGCACTCGCAACGCGCAGGTGGCGCTGTTCCAGTCAGGTGATGTCGATTACCTGATCGCCACCGATGCGATCGGCATGGGCCTAAACCTCGATCTCGATCATGTCGCCTTCGCCCAGAACCGTAAATTCGATGGCTACCAGTATCGCAACCTGACGGCGGCCGAGCTCGGCCAGATCGCCGGCCGCGCTGGCCGGCACTTGCGCGACGGCACCTTCGGCGTCACCGGCCAGGTCGATCCGCTCGACGAAGATCTGGTCAAGAAGATCGAAGGGCATGAGTTCGACCCGGTGAAGGTGCTGCAATGGCGCACCGCGCATTTCGATTTCGCCAGCCTCGATGCGCTGAAGCGCTCCATCGAGACCAACGCACCGGTCGAAGGCCTGACCCGTGCGCTGCCGGCAGTGGATGCACAGGCGCTCGAGCATTTGTCCCGCGACGAGGACATCCGGGCGCTTGCCACCGACGCCAGGCGCGTGGCGCTGCTGTGGGAGGCCTGTGCCCTCCCCGACTACAGGAAGATCGCGCCGGCCCAGCATGCCGACCTGATCGCCTCGATCTACACGGACCTTGCCAGGCATGGCCATGTCGACGAGAATTACATGGCAGAGCAGGTCCGCCGTGCCGACACCACCGAGGGCGACATCGACACGCTGTCGCACCGGATTGCCCAGATCCGCACCTGGACTTTCGTCTCCAACCGGCCCGGCTGGCTGGCCGATCAGGCACACTGGCAGGAAAAGACGCGCGAAATCGAAGACAGATTGTCGGATGCGCTGCATGAGCGGTTGACGAAACGCTTCGTAGACCGCAGGACTTCCGTCCTCATGCGGCGCCTTAGAGAAAATACCATGCCTGAAGCCGAAATTAGCCCAACCGGAACCGTCCTCGTCGAAGGCCACCATGTCGGCGAGCTGCAGGGGTTCCGCTTCACCGCCGACCAGAGCGCCGGCGGCGAGGACGCCAAGGCGGTGCGCACGGCAGCCCAAAAGGCGCTTGCAGCCGAATTCGAGGCGCGGGCCGAGCGCTTCGGCGCCTCGGCCAACGGCGACATCGCGCTCGGCTCCGACGGCACGCTGCGCTGGATCGGCGCGCCGATCGGCACGCTGGTCGCAGGCGACGAGCCGCTGAAGCCGCGCCTTGTGCTGCTGGCCGACGAGCAGCTCACCGGTCCAGCCCGCGACAAGGTCGCGGCGCGCGCCGAGCGCTTCGTCAATTTTCAGATCGAGTCCTTGCTGAAGCCGCTGGTCGACCTCAAGAACGCCGAGCAGATCACCGGCATCGGCCGCGGCATCGCCTTCCAGCTCGTCGAGCATTTCGGCCTCATCAACCGCCGCGACATCGCCGAGGAGATGAAGTCGCTCGACCAGGAAGGCCGCGCCGCCCTTCGCCGGCTCGGCGTGCGCTTCGGCGCCTACCACGTCTTCGTGCCTGCGCTGATCAAGCCGGCCCCGGCCGGACTGGTGACGCTGTTATGGGCCCTGAGGAACGACGGCAAGGACAAGCCCGGCTTTGGCGACGTGGTTCACGCGCTGGCCTCCGGCCGCACCTCGGTGGTCATCGATCCCACCTTCGACAAGACCTTCTACAAGCTGGCCGGCTACCGCAATCTCGGCCGTCGCGCGGTGCGCGTCGACATCCTTGAACGGCTGGCCGATCTGATTCGGCCGGCAACCAACTGGAAGCCGGGCCTCGGTCAGCGGCCCGAGGGCGCCTATGACGGTCAGTCCTTCATGGTGACGCCGCCGATGATGTCGATCCTCGGCGCCACTGCCGACGACATGGAAGAGATTTTGAAAGGTCTCGGCTATCGCGCCGAGCCGAAGCCGGTGGCCGAGGTGAAGGCGCGGCTCGAGGCACAGGACAATGCCGCGCGTGAAGCCGCCGCGGCTAAGCAGGCGGCGCAAGAACAAGCCGAGCAGGCCAAGGCAGTGGAAGCCGCGATTGCGGACACAGCCGCCGAGGCGCCGGCCGAGAGTTCGGAATCGGAAGCGGCTACCGCGGCAGAGGCCACAGCCGAAGTTCCCGCGGAACCCGCAACCGAAGCGGAGCCTGTCGCGGAACCTCAGCTGGAAACTCCGGCTGAGGTCACGGAAGAGGAGCTGCCTGCAGCGGAAACCGCAGCTGAAGTGCCTGCGGTATCAGCGGCTCAGCCAGAGGCAGAACCCGAAGCCGCCGAGGTTGAGGTCGCACCGGCAGAGCCGGCTTCCGAAACCTCGCCTGCAACGGAAGCAGTTTCGGCCGAGCCTGCCGCGGCGGCGGAAGCCGCCACTGGCGAGGCTGTTCCAGAGGCCGAGGAACCAAAACCCATTCTGTTGTGGCGGCAGGGCCGCTTCGACCAGCGCCCGCGCCACCGCCACCATGACAACCGGCCCCGTGACAATTCACGGGACAATCGCCCGCGCAACGGGCAAGCCGCGCGCGACGGCCGTGGCGACGCGCCCGCAGATGCCACCGGCGGACAACCGGCCGGCGCTCCAGGCAGCCGGCCCACCCATGAAGGACGCCGCGACGGCGCCGGCAAGCCGCGCTTCGACCGCAGCAAATTCAAGCCCAAGCCCCAGGGCGAGGCGGGAGAGCGGCGCGACGGCAAGCCGCAGGGCGAGCGTTCCGATCGTCGCGAAAGCCGGCCTGACTGGAAGGGCGGCAGGCAGGACGGCAAGGGTGGCGCGCCAGGTGGAAAGCCCGCGTTCCAGCCTAAGCCTCGCGAGGAGCGTCCTGTGCGCTTCGACCCGGATTCTCCATTCGCCAAGCTCGCCGCGTTGCGCGACCAGCTGAAGAAGTAAGCCCCGCTCGCTCCGATGGTCACTGATGCCCGCCAGCGCATCGACAAATGGCTGTTCTTTTCGCGTGCGGTGAAATCGCGATCGCTTGCCGCGAAGCTGGTGGTGGCCGGACGCGTCCGCATCAATCGCGACAAAGCAGCGCAGGCCTCCGATATGGTTCGGGTCGGCGACGTCCTGACCATCACTCTTGAGCGACGCATCTTCATCTGGAAGGTGCTCGGCACGGGGAGCCGGCGCGGCCCGGCCGAGGAAGCGCGCCTGCTTTACGAGGATATGTCGCCACCGCCGGTGCCAAAAGGCGAGGCCGTTCCGGATGCGATTCCCGCGCTGCGCGATGCCGGCAGCGGCCGCCCGACCAAGAAGGAACGCCGGGATACCGACCGGTTGTTCGACGACGACTGACGCATAACCGGGCTTAGCCGCATCGCCCCTCTGGAATTCCATTCCGGAACATCGGTGTCGCGCGGCAATGGCTGCCCTTGCAAGCAGCGGGTAAAGGCGTTACCTGACCAAAAAAGCCCAACAAAAACGGGACGTCCCGGAGCCGACTGATGACCTATGTCGTGACCGACAATTGCATAAAATGCAAATACATGGACTGCATCGAGGTCTGTCCGGTCGACTGTTTCTACGAAGGCGAGAACATGCTCGTCATCCATCCCGACGAGTGCATCGACTGTGGCGTCTGCGAACCCGAATGCCCGGCCGACGCGATCAAGCCGGATACCGAGCCGGGTCTCGACAAATGGCTGCAGATCAACACCGAATATGCTGATAAATGGCCCAACATCACCGCCAAGAAGGAGCCGCCGGCCGACGCCAAATCCTTCGATGGCGAGGCCGGCAAGTTCGAGAAATATTTCTCCGCCGAGCCCGGCGAAGGCGACTGACAAGACCGCTGAGTCAGCCAGCATAACGCCGCGTAATAGGCACGGCACATTAACCGCCTTGACAGGCGGCGATGGCGCATGGCCTTCGCGCGTGCAGCAAAACCTTGATTCTTCCGACTTTTTGTGCTACATCAACCAAACATGCCGGTGACACAACGTCGATTTATGGCGCAAACGCCCCAAATCACTGAAAGGTGAATTTCTCAATCCGGACCAGAGTGATCTGGGGCAGGCGATCGCAATTATGCGGTTTGCCGGCCTCGGCTTTTCCGGTGGGTTCATCGTTGCGCGGCTAACGATCGGTTACCCGATCGCGCGAGTTCGGCCGGCAGAATGCCGGTACCACACCAAGGAGTTCATGGCGTAATGGCAACTATCACCCCGCAGAAGAAGTCCAGCGCAGCGCGTCACGGTTTTAAGACCGGCGAGTACATCGTCTATCCGGCGCATGGCGTCGGCCAGATCGTCTCGATCGACGAGCAGGAAGTTGCGGGCCACAAGCTGGAACTGTTCGTCATCGACTTCCAGAAGGACAAGATGCGCCTGAAGGTGCCGGTTGCGAAGGCGACCTCCATCGGCATGCGCAAGCTGTCGGAAGAAGATTATGTCGATCGCGCGCTGAAAGTTGTGCAGGGCCGCGCCCGCGTCAAGCGCACCATGTGGTCGCGCCGCGCCCAGGAATATGACGCGAAGATCAATTCCGGCGACCTGATCTCGATCTCGGAAGTGGTGCGCGACCTCTACCGCGCCGACAACCAGCCGGAGCAGTCCTATTCCGAGCGCCAGCTTTATGAGGCGGCACTCGACCGCATGGCGCGAGAGATCGCGGCCGTCAACCGCATGTCGGAAACCGAAGCGGTGCGCCTCATCGAGGTGAACCTCAACAAGGGTCCGAAGCGCGGCGCCAAGGCCGACAACGAAGAAGCCGAGCAGGAAGAAGCTGCCTGAGCGCTTTCGCCTTAGAATTCAGAAAAACCCGGCCTCGCGCCGGGTTTTTTGTTTTTTGCATGTCGTTATGCCAAAACCGCTACGCCCTTTTGGGGCAGCATGCATTAATCTTCGCCGCCGCCTTCCTTCTCCGCCTCCTGCCTCAGCGTCGCGATGAACCGCTTGGTTCGCTGGCGCTCCGGATTGCTGAACAGAACAGCGGCGGGGCCTTTCTCGACGATGGCGCCGGCGTCGAGGAACACCACCTCCTGCGCGATCTTGGAGGCGAGGCGCAGATCATGCGTCGCCATCACCATGGTGGTGCCCTCGCGGGCGAGCTGGCTGAGCACGTCGACCACTTCCTGCGCCAATTCCGGGTCGAGCGCTGAGGTCGGCTCGTCGCACAGCAGCACCTTCGGCGACGGCGCCAGCGCCCGGGCAATCGCCACGCGTTGCTGCTGGCCGCCTGACAGGGTCGCCGGCCAGGCATCGGCCTTGTGCGCCATGCCGACCTTTTCGAGCAGGGCGAGCGCCCGCTCGCGCGCCCTCGCCGTCGGCCATTTCAGCACCGTCACCAGCCCCTCCATGACATTTTCGATCGCCGTGCGGTGCGGAAACAGCTGGAAATTCTGGAACACCATGCCCGTCTGCAACCGCAGGCGCTGGATGGCCCTGCCGGGAACTTTGCCGCCCGGTTGGAATTCGAGCGCGTCGTCGCCGATGCGCACCGTGCCCGAAGTCGGGATCTCGAGCAGGTTGATGCAGCGCAGCAGCGTGCTTTTCCCGCCGCCCGAGGGACCGACAAGGGCGGTGACGCTGCCTTCCTCGATGGTGACGGTCACGCCCTTCAGCACGAGGTTGTCGCCAAAGCGCTTCTCGATGTCGGTGAGGCCGATCATGAGCGCGCCTCCAGGAAGCCGCCATAGCGGTTGAGCCGCTTTTCCAAGCGCGTCTGCAATGCCGACAGCACGGAGCTCAGCGCCAGATAGAGAGCCGCCGCCTCGATATAGAGGATCAGCGGCTCATAGGTGGTGGCGACGATGCGCTGCGCCGCCTGGAACATCTCCGGCACGGTGATGGCGGCGGCCAGCGATGTATCCTTGACCAGCGAGATGAAGGTGTTGGATAGCGGCGGCACCGCGACGCGGCCGGCCTGCGGCAGTATGGTGCGCCGCATCGCCTGGCTCCAGGTCATGCCGATCGAATAGGCCGCCTCCCACTGCCCCTTCGGCACCGAGCCTATGACGGCGCGGATGATTTCCGACGTATAGGCGCCGATGTTGAGCGTGAAGCCGATCAACGCGGCTGAAAAAGCGTCGAGCAGGATGCCGACCGAAGGCAGGCCGTAGAAGATCAGGAAGAGTTGCACCAGAAGTGGCGTGCCACGGAAGATCCAGACGTAGAAGCGAACCACGGCGACCAGCGGCTTCGGGCCGAACAGCCGGACCAGCGCCGCGACCAGCCCAACGAACAGCCCGAAGGCGAACGACAGCAGCGTCAGCGGCACGGTAAAGATAAGCGCCGCCCACAACAGCGTCGGCAACGAGTCCAGCATCAATTGCAGCCAATGCGGCACGAAAACCCTCCTTGCGAGATTGCCGCCCAAAAACCGGCCCGGCAGCATCAAGGCGCGACCATACGGTCGTCATATCACGCGAAAAGCGGCGGCCGTCAAAGACGGCTCGCCGCGAGACTTGCTTGCCATGCGGGCCGGCAAACCCGGCCCGCTCCATGAAATGCGCTTACTTCGAAACGTCCTGGCCGAAATAGGTGTCGGCGATTTTCTGGTAGGTCCCGTCGGCCTTGATGTCGGCCAACGCCTGATTGATGGCGGCGACCAGTTCCGGATCGCCCTTGCGCACGATGACGCCGGAATAGTCGGCGTTTTCTTCCTGCGCGGCGATCTTCACATCGGCGTCGGGCTTGTGCTTCTTGAAATCGAGGAAGGACAGGCTGTCGTTGATGGTGGCGTCGGCGCGGCCGGTAAGAAGCAGCTGGATCGACTGGTCGAAACCGTCGGTGCCGACGAGCTCGGCGCCGTTCGTTTCGGCGAGTTTGCCGAAATTCGAGGTCAGCGACTGCGCTGCCTTCTTACCCCTAAGGTCGGCAAAGCTCTTGATGTCGGTATTGTCGCCGCGCACGATCAGCACCGCCTTGGAAGCGATGTAGGGATCGGAGAAATCATACTTGGCCTTGCGCGCCTCGGTGATGCCGACCTGGTTGATGACTGCGTCATAACGCTTGGCGTCTAGGCCGGCGATCAGCCCGTCCCATTTGCCTTCGAGGAATTCGGCCTTGACGCCGAGGCGCTTGGCGATCGCCTGGGCGATCTCGACGTCGAAGCCGACCAACGCACCCGAGGCATCATGATAGGTGAAGGGGGCATAGGTGCCTTCCGTGCCGACCTTGAAGACACCGGCCTGCTTGATCTGATCGAGATTGGCGCCGGCATGGCCTGATGTGACGGCCAGAACCTGCAATGTTGCGGCGACGATAAGCGATTTGAGCCATTTCATTTTTCTGTGATCCCGTCCTTGGCCGGTGTCCGGCGCATTTGTGAGCGCCGGAAACTGACAGATGCAGGCTTGCAAAATAAGGAATAAGATTTCAAAAATGATATGATTTCGAAATCCAATTCTAAAGCCCACATCGAGTCACGCCAACCGACCGCGTAGCGACCGCCGCAACGAGCTTTCGGACAGTGCAATCCACGCGACCTCAGCGGCGGAACCATTCACCCGCGTGGCACGTTCTTGGCTGTTGTAGGGCGCGGCGTCGCCAATTCAACCACGATGCCAGCTCAGGGTCGCACCACAACGCCCGGAACAGGGAGCGTGGCATGATGGAAGATACGGCAGGGCGAACCATGGTCCGCGCGGCGATGAAAGCCCCCTATCTCGAGCGCGACGAGGAGCATCTTCTCGCGCTGCGCTGGAAGGAAGACAACGACCAGCAGGCGCTGCACCAAATCGCCATGGCACATATGCGGCTGGTCATTTCCATGGCCTCGAAGTTCCGCCACTATGGCCTGCCGCTCGGCGACCTGGTCCAGGAAGGCCATGTTGGCCTGCTGGAGGCAGCGGCCCGCTTCGAACCGGAGCGCGAGGTACGGTTTTCGACCTATGCGACATGGTGGATCCGCGCCTCGATGCAGGACTACATCCTGCGCAACTGGTCGATCGTGCGTGGCGGCACCAGTTCGGCGCAAAAGGCGTTGTTCTTTAATCTGCGGCGCCTGCGCGCCCGCTTGGCAAACGGCGCCGAGCCGATCTCGAATACCTCGCTCTATCGCGAGGTGTCAGTGGCGCTCGGCGTCTCCGAGGCCGACGTGGCGATGATGGATTCCCGCCTTTCGGCACCGGACAGCTCACTCAACCAGCCGCTCGCCGACGATGCGGGCGCCACCGAGCGGATGGATTTCCTGGTTTCGGACGATCCTCTGCCGGACGAGGTCGTGGGTGACACGATCGATGTCGAACGCCGCTCTGTCTGGCTGAAAACGGCGCTCGGCGCGCTCAACGCCCGCGAGCTCAGGATCATTGAGGAGCGCCGGCTGAGCGACGAGGGCGCGACGCTCGAAGCGCTCGGCGAGGCGCTCGGCATCTCCAAGGAGCGCGTCCGCCAGATCGAGGCACGCGCCATGGAAAAGCTCAAGATAGCGCTGGTGAAGCAAAACCCCGAGTTTCTGGCGACAGCCGCCTAGGGTGTGTCGGGATTCAGGTTAGGCCGAGCCGAAAACGGTGGTTTCCGAGAACCGGAGCGGAGCGTACTTAAAGTACGTGAGCACCGGAAGCGCAGGAACTGCCGTTTGCAGGCCGGCATCACCTGAATATCGACACACCCTACCTGTCGGTGATGATCTTGACTTTATCACCGGCCGAAACGGCAGCACCGGGCGACATCGCATTGAGCACCCTGAACAGGTCGAGCTTGCGGTCGACGCCGACCATCTGCGCGGCGAGCGAACCCATGGTCTGTCCGGGCTGCACCGTGACGACGCGGATATGCAGCGGCTTCAGCGCCGCTTTCTCGGCCGCGCTCAAGATACGGAAGGAGCCGCTGACCGAGCGCGCCACCGCGTCCAGCGAGGTGCTGGCAGAGGGGGCTGCCGTCAACAGCCGGTAGACCTGACCGCCGGCGCGGATCACCGCGATGTCGAACTGCCAGCCCTCGGCGCTGGCATGCGCCGTCGCCGCCTCGTTGCCGTTGATCGTTTCCTGGCGCACGCTGCTTTCGTCGAGACCAGCCACCCAACCGCTGCGGATGTAGTCGGTCAGCGGGCGGCTCTTGTCGATCGAAACGCCGTCGAAGCGGATCGCTATGTCGCCCGGCCCGGTTGCCGTCACCGCCGCGGCCGAGTTGTCGATGATGAAGCCGCCGGGCACCGAGAATGACACGCCGAGCCCCGGATGCAGGAAGGTTTCGCCACGCACATAGCCTTCCTCCGGCGTGTCGCCATAGAGCAGGCCGTCTATACCGGCGAGGAAGGGGTCACGGTCGCGCGTCCCGACGCCAGGCGCGCCGAACTGGCGGGCATGGCGCTGCGCCAGATCGATGCGCTGCGGCGTGTTGGGGTGCGTCGCCAGGAAGTCGAGGCTGGCGTCGGTGGCGCCGCTGATCGAGCGGAAATCGGTGTAGGCCGACATGGACTGCAGGAAGCGGCCGGCGGCAAAGGGATCGAAGCCCGCCTCGCCGATCGACTTGATGCCGATGCCGTCGGCCTCCAGCTCCTGATTGCGCGAGAACTGGGCAAGCCGCAGCTTGCCGCGGATCAGTGCCGCCTTGGCGGTCGGGCTGTCGCCGAGCACATCCGAGACGACCTTCGTAGCAAACCCCTCCTCGGCCTCAAGCTGCTGGCGCTGCAAGCCATGGTTGGCAGTGACGTGGCCCATCTCATGCGCGATCACCGCGGCGAGCTCGGCCGAATCGTTGGCCAGCGCCAACAGGCCGCGCGTGATGTAGAGATAGCCGCCCGGCAATGCGAAAGCGTTGACGTTGGGCGAATTGAGGATGGTGATGCGGTAGGTCTGGGTCGGGTTGGCCGACACCACGGTCAGGCGGCCGACGACCTTGGCGACCATGCGCTCGAGCTTGGGATCGGAATATTCACCGCCATAGGTGGCGAGGATACGCGGATGCTGCGCCTTCGCCATTTCGGCGAGCTTGCTGTTGGCGGCGACATTGTCGACTGTGATCGGTTTGCTGGAAGGCTGGAAGCCGGATTCCTGAACGTCCGGCGGCGTGAACATCTGGCAGCTTGCCAGCGCCATGGCAAAGCCGGCCAGCGCGAGGAAGCGCGCCAGCGGTTTCCTTCTCACTCTGTCGGTGCCGGTCGGCAGAACAGCTTCCTTTCGGGTCTCGGCACATGACCCCGAAAATCGGGCATCGATTTTCAGAAAAGGATCATGCGCAAAATCAAACTGCCACAGCATCCTTCGCGCGCACGAGCACACGCGGCACTGTAGTGGCAAATCACAGTCTATGCCGGACCAGTATCGGAGGACCTAGCCACACTACTTTGACCAAGGCAAGCAAACGCCACATCGCCTGAAGCCGGTTTGGCCGTAAATTATGTCCGCTTCCGGGCAACATCTCGTGATCCTTGGCCAAACGGACCTGCACCGATATAACGCCGGAATGCTTCCGGTCCAGCCTTGGTGAAAAAATCGGCGACAGCCCCAGTCGCGGCAACCGCGCCATTGTCCAGGAACACCATGTCCTGGCCGATACGGTGGGCGTCTTCCGGCTGATGCGTGACGAACAGCACCGTCATGCGCCGCTCCGCATGGACGCCGGCTACCAGGTCGAGCATGTCGTCACGCAAGGCCGGCCCGAGCGAGGCGAACGGCTCATCGAGCAAAAGAACCGGCCGATCGCGCACGAGGACGCGGGCGAGTGCGACACGCTGCCGCTCGCCGCCGGAGAGTTCGCGCGGCAGACGCTGTTCCTTGCCGGCAAGGCCGACGCGCTTGAGTGCCCCCGCGATTGCCACGTGGTCGGCCTCAGCCAGCCTGAGCGACGGCGAGCGGCCAAGGCCGACATTTCGTTCGACCGAAAGATGGGCGAAGAGATTGTTCTCCTGGAACACCATTGACACGGGCCGCGCCGAAGGCGGTTTGGCGCCGACATCGGCGCCGCTGATCAGCACGCGGCCCGACCGCGGCGTCTCGAAGCCGGCCACCAGATTGAGCAGCGTCGATTTTCCCGAGCCGCTCGGCCCCATGATCGCAGTGATCTTCGAGGCGGCGAACGCGACGTCGAATAAAAACGGCGCTTCACTATGGCTGAACGAAACCTTTTCCAGCCGCACAGCCGTGCCGTTTTCAGCGCTGTTGAGCGTCATGTCTTCTCTCCCCGCCCCAGCCGGTCCGCGGCCAGCACAAGCGCGAGACAGACCAGGCCGAGCAGCAGCGACAGGCCTGCGGCATCCATCGTGCGGTAGCTGCCCATGCGCGCCAGCAAGAGATAGGGCAGTGTCTGCAGGGAGTCGCTACCGAACAGGGCGATGACGCCGAGATCGCCGAGCGACAGTGCCATGGCAAAGGCGAAACCGGTGGCGAGCGGCCGCCGCAGCGACGGCCAGTCGATCAGCCGGAACCGGTTCCAGCCCGAAACGCCAAGCAGCAAACAGAGCCGTTCGTGGCGTTCGCTCGCCGCATCATAGCCGGGGCGAATAGCGCGGATGGCAAACGGCATCGCCATCACCGCGTTGACGGTGACGACCATGACAGGGGCGATGGCGAAGACGTCGCTGACGGTACGCAGGAGCAGAAACCAGCCGGCGCCGATGACGATGGGCGGAACGACGAGCACGAAGCCGGCGCCGGTATCGGTGGCATGCTCGAGCAGCGTCTTGGCGCCGACGCGACGCTTCAGGGCCAGTGCCCGTCGTGCCATGACGAGCGACAGCGACAGCGCCACCGAAAGCAGCGCCGCCAGCAAGGCGAGCACTGCGCTGGTCAGCGTCGCTTGCCGCACAGCGCTCTCGCCCGCCAGCCGGCCAAGATCGGCGCCAAGGCCTGACGCCACCGTGGCCGCCATCGGCCCGGCGACGAACAGCAATGCCAGAACGATCAATGCTGCGTTCAGCACGGTCTCGCCGACGCTTGCCGAAAGATACCGGCGCGGTGCCACCGACAGGTTGGCATCGCCGACGGTGTTGGCGCCGAGCCGCATCAAAACCAGCACCACGACGAAGGTCAGCGCGATCTGCAGCAGTGTCAGCGTCACCGCGCGGGCAGGATCGAAATCGAAACGCAGCGCCTGGTAGATAGCGACCTCCAGTGTCGTCGCGCGCGGCCCGCCGCCCAGCGTGAGCACGATGGTGAAGGATGTGATGCACAGCATGAAGACAAGCCCGGCGACGCCCGGCAGCGCCGCCCGCAGCGTCGGCCATTCGATCAGCCGGAAGGCCGGTCTGGCGCCCATGCCGAGTTGGCTCGCCAGCCGCCACTGGTCGGCCGGCACTGTCCCCAGCGCTTCAAGGAACAGCCGCGTTGCCAGCGGCAGGTTGAAGAAGACGTGGGCGACGAGGATGCCGGACAGGCCGTATATGCCTGGCCAACCCTGACCGCCAATCGCGCTGAGCAGGCCGGCGAAATAGCCGGCACGGCCATAGAGGGCCAGAATGCCGAGCGCGGCGACGATGGCCGGCAGCGCCAGCGGCACGGCGAAGAGCTGCAGGATGAAGCCACGGCCGAAGAAGCGCGGATGCCGCGACAGCGCCCGCGCAACGAACAGTGCCGGCACGACGGAAAGCAGTGTCGACAGAAGTGCCTGCCACAGCGTGAAACGGACAACGCGGAAGAGATAGGGACCGAAGGTCGACGCGGCGCCGGACGGGTCGCTCGTGCCCTCCACGACAAGACCGGCAAACGCCCCGCCAATCAAAAATGCTATTGCCGCCAGCGCGAGAATGCCGGCGTTGATGCGGGAGTCGGGTGATGGCGCGCGTTGCACGCTAGACCACCAGATTCGAGGTTCTTAGCGAGGATTGCGTTCCTTCGCGCCCCCCTCTGTCCTGCCGGACATCTCCCCCACGAGGCGGGAGATTGGCAGGTTCAGCGCTCCGCTCATTCCGGCAATGTCGGAGATTGGCGAAAGCCGGCATGATGGCCGATCTCCCCCCTCGTGGGGGAGATGTCCGGCAGGACAGAGGGGGGCGCCGTAGAGTGATCATCGTCAATCAGAAGCTATTTGCTCATCACCGCCAGCCATTCGTCGACCCAGGCCTTGCGGTTGGCGGCGACCTCTTCGGGGCTGAACAGCAAGGCCTTGGTCGGCTTGACGAGCTTGTCGAAGGCTGGGTTGAGCGGCTTGTCGGTCTTGCCGGCAGGGAACATCCAGTTGGTCTCGGGGATGACATCCTGGAATTTCGGCCCGGTCATGAAGGCCAGGAACTTTTCCGCCAGCGGATTCTTCGCACCAGTCGTGGTGATGCCGGCAACCTCGATCTGCAGATACGCGCCCTCCTCGAAGGACGCCGCCTGATAGCGTTCGGTGTTTTCGGCGACCATGTGATAGGCCGGCGACGTGGTATAGGACAGCACCATCGGCGCCTCGCCCTTGGTGAACAGGCCATAGGCCTCGCTCCAGCCCGGCGTCACGGTGAGCACCTTTGCCCTGAGCTTGGCCCAGGCTTCCGGCGCCTTGTCGCCATAGACCGACCTCACCCACAACAGCAGGCCTAGACCGGGCGTCGAGGTGCGCGGATCCTGGATGACGATCTTCTCATCGGCACTGCCCTCGACCAATTCCTTCAGGCTTTTCGGCGGGGTCTTCAGCTTTTCGGTGTCGTAAACGACGGCAAAATAGCCATAGTCGAACGGCACAAAAATATCGTCGCTCCAGCCGCCCGGCACCTTGACGTCCGACACCGGGCCATGCGGCGAAAACAGGCCGGTGGCCTTGGCTTCCGCCGTCAGATTGGTGTCGAGGCCGAGCACGATGTCGGCCTTGGTCGCGGCCCCTTCCAGTCTGACACGGTTGAGCAGCGCGACGCCGTCGGCGACCGCAACGAAATCGAGAGTACAGCCGCATTCCGCCTCGAAGGCCTTCTTGACCGCGGGGCCTGGACCCCACTCGGCGGTGAAGCTCTCATAGGTATAGACGGTGAGTTTCTCTTGCGCGGATGCCTGCCCGATGCCGGCGAGAACGGACGCCGCAAGCAACATTGCCGAAACAAGAGAGTATAAAAACGTGCGCATCGGCGCCTCCTTCGTTCGCATTGAAAGGAATTGAGGCGTCGGGCTGTCCGAAACGTCTAATCCCTCCGCCGGTACAAACCGGATCAGGTTCAGCGGGTTGGCATGGTTGCCTCTCAGCTGGTCCGCGAAGATCGCGTCCAGCACCCCGTTAGAGCGTTTCGACACATAGGCCCGGCCGAAGTGCTGCGCAAGCTGAAGTTTGCAGGGTATCCGGAGCGCGGCCTTCCGTTTCGCAAGCAGGGCTGGTAAGGGCCACGCATATGAGCAAATTCACCATCCTGCTTGGCGGCGATCTTATCCGCACGCCGCTGCTCGACCGCCAGGTCGAAGGCTCCCGTGTCATCGCCGCCGACGCCGGCATCGGCCATGCCCGGACGCTGGGCCTGACGCCGGAACTCTGGGTCGGCGACTTCGATTCGGTGCCGGCGGATTTGCCGGATGATCTCGCCGCCGTGCCTCGCCAGGTGTTTCCGGCAGAAAAGGACAAGACCGACGGCGAACTGGCTATCGCCGCTGCGCTCGAACGCGGCGCGACCCGGCTCCTGCTCGCCGGCGCGTTCGGCGGCAAGCGCACCGACCACGCCTTCCTGCACCTCGCGCTCAGCATCCGGCTGGCCGAGGCAGGCATAGAGGTGCTTTTGACCAGCGGCGCACAGGAAGGCATCCCCTTGCTTCCCGGAAAGGCCGGCTTCGACTACGCCGACGGCACGCTATTTTCGATCCTCGGCTTCTCCGACCTTTTCGGCCTGACCGTCTCCGGCGCCAAATGGCCGCTGAACCATGTCGAGGTGGCGTTCGGCTCGTCGCTGACCATTTCCAACGAGGTCAAGGGCCGGCTCGAAATCGCCCTGGGCAGCGGCCGCGCGCTGTTGCTCGCCCATCCTTTCCCCCTACCTGAAAGCTGACATGGCGCCGCCACTTCTCAATCTCGACGGGATACAACTGACCTTCGGTGGCACGCCGCTGCTCGACGGGGCGGAACTGACAGCGTCGGCGGGCGACAAGATCGCTTTGGTCGGCCGCAATGGTTCGGGCAAGTCGACGCTGCTCAAGATCGCCGCGGGATTGATCGAGCCGCAGGACGGCGAGGTGTTCCGCCAGCCTTCGGCGACAGTGCGCTACCTGCCGCAAATGCCAGACATGGATGGTTTCGCCAGCGTCCGCGCCTATGTCGAGGCAGGGCTCGGGCCCGCGGACGATCCCTACCGCGCCACCTATCTGATGGATCATCTCGGCCTGTCCGGCGAGGAACGGCCGAACGACCTGTCCGGCGGCGAGGCGCGCCGTGCTGCCCTCGCCCGTGTCATGGCGCCGGAGCCCGACATTCTCCTCCTCGATGAGCCGACCAACCATCTCGACCTGTCGGTCATCGAGTGGCTGGAGGAGGAGCTTGCCCGCACCTCTTCGGCGCTGATTGTCATCTCGCACGACCGCCGCTTTCTCGAGCGCGTATCGCGCGCCACCGTCTGGCTCGACCGCGGCCAGACCCGCCGCCTGGACAAGGGCTTTGGCCATTTCGAGGAATGGCGCGACACGGTGCTGGAAGAAGAAGAGCGCGAGCAGCACAAGCTCGGCCGCCAGATCGTGCGCGAAGAGCATTGGCTGCGTTATGGCGTGACAGCGCGGCGCAAGCGCAACATGCGCCGGCTCGGCGAATTGCAGACCATGCGCCAGCGCTTTCGCGGTCATCGCGGCGCCGAGGGCGCGGCGACCATGGTGGCCAGCGATGCCGCCGAATCCGGCAAACTGGTCATCGAGGCCAAGAACATCGAGAAGAGCTTTGGCGGCCTTACCGTAGTCAAGGGCTTTTCGACCCGTATCCAGCGCGGCGACCGTGTCGGCTTGGTCGGGCCGAACGGCGCCGGCAAGACGACGCTCTTGAAGATGCTGACCGGCGAATTGAAGCCGGACTCAGGCACGGTACGGCTCGGCACCAATCTGGAGATCGCCACGCTCGACCAGAAGCGCGAGGCGGTCGATCCGGCCGAAACACTCGCGCAATATCTCACTGACGGTCGTGGCGAAAACCTCGTCATCAATGGCGAACAGCGCCACGTCGTCTCCTACATGAAGGATTTCCTGTTCAAACCGGAACAGGCACGCACGCCGGTGCGCGAGCTTTCGGGCGGCGAGCGGGCGCGGCTGTTGCTGGCCCGCGTGCTGGCGCGGCCGGCAAACCTGCTGGTGCTCGACGAGCCGACCAACGACCTCGACATGGAGACGCTGGAACTGCTGCAGGAGCTGGTCGCCGGTTTTGCCGGCACCGTCATCCTGGTCAGCCACGACCGCGATTTCCTCGACCGCACCGTGACCAGCCTGATCGCGCCGGACGGCGACGGCCGCTGGATCGAATATGCCGGCGGCTATTCCGACATGCTGGCGCAGCGCGGCGGCACCAAGCTGGACGACCGCAAGGCGCGGACGAAGACCGAGACCAGCGAAGCGACGGCGGCAGCCAGGACCGAAGCGACTGCGCCGAAGGGCCCGGCAAAGAAACTGTCGTTCAAGCAGAAATTCGCGCTGGAATCGCTGCCCAAGAAGATCGAGGCGGTGACCGCCTCGATCTCACGCCTGGAGGACAACATCGCCGACCCGGCCTATTACGAGCGCGATCCGGCCTCATTCCAGAAGACCATCGCCGCCCTCGACAAGGAGCGGGCCACGCTGGCAGCGCTCGAGGAGGAATGGCTGGAACTTGAAATGTTAAGGGAAGAAATGGAGGGGTAAGGAGCGTTCGGCCGCGGGCCGATCGATCGACAACTATTTGTAGATTGGAGCGACGAACGCCGAAGCCCTAGCGGAGGGCTGGGCGCACGATCAGACGCCGTTTCGTCGTTGCTACGCCGGGCAAATGCGCATAGATTATGCGCACACTGCGGAGGTCACAATGCGCAAGCTAGCCTTGAACGCGGTTCGCCAGCCGGCAAACCTGTCGATCGACTCAAAACTCATGAAGGAAGCCAAGGGGCTTGACGTGAACGTCTCACGCGCCGCGGAGGCCGGCATTGCAGAGGCTGTCGCTGCCGAAAAGGCGCGACTATGGAAGCTTGAGAACCGAGCCACGATCGAGGCGTGGAACGAATACGTCGAAAAGCACGGTATTCCGCTGGAAGAACATCGGCAGTTCTGATGGCACGGTATGATGTCTTCGCGGGCCGGGTCGAAGGCAGCTATTTGCTGGACGTTCAATCCGACCTGCTCGACGATTTTAAAACACGGGTAGTGATCCCGCTTCTGCCGATAACAATGACGCCGCCGCCGATGCGAAAGCTCCACCCCATCCTCGAGATCAATGGACGAAAATTGATAATGGCGACCCATCTGATCGCCACGGTTCCGGCCAAGGAATTGGGTGAAAGTCGACTGAATATCACCAGGCACCACGACGACATCGTGGCAGCACTCGACATGCTGTTCCAAGGCTTCTGAGCCAAAGGGGAGCGTTAGGCTGGTGAGCGCGGCCCTCAGCCCGCCGTCTTTGTCTGCCAGGCCTTCAGCGCCTCATCGAACACCTTCTCGCCGGGAATGCCCTTTTCCATGGTGAGCAGCGCCCGCCGTCCGGTCTTGTAGACGACCGGCACGTCGATCCAGTTCTGGCCCCGGAGCAGGGTCAGATTGGCGTCTTCGTCCGCCATGGTGTCGTTGAGAGCGACCAGGAAGAAGCCGTCGGCGATTTTGGCCGGGATGCCGATCAGCGGACTACCGGCATCCTGTTCGGAGCCCTTCATGGCGACGCGCAGGATATTGTCGACGCCGCCGCCGTCGAAACCGTCGGGCGTCAGGAAAATCATTTCGATGATATGGCTGGCCGGCAGCGTTTGGTCGGTGTTGCGGCGGATGGTCATGCGCAACTGCACGTCCTTGCCCGGAATGCTCGCCTCGGCGCGGATTGCCGGCTCGGGCGGCAGATTGCCGCCGGGCGATTCCTGCACCAGCGACCAGACGATGCTGCCGGGCTCGGCTGAGCCTTGGGCGGTGCTGGTGCGCTCCTCGTAGAAGATCGCCTTCTGGCCGACCGCCAGCGCGGTTTCCGCAGGCGCGGCTGTCGGCGCGGCCGGTGTGGCACTCGGGGCCGGCGCTGCCGGGGCGGCTGCGCTGTCGGTAGGCGCCGCCGGCGCCGGCGCTGCTCCATCGGCAGGCGGCGTTGTTGCAGGGGCTGCACCTGGCGTGGCGGGCGCATTCGTGGCTGGCGCATCGCCGGCCGGCGCTGCAGGCGCAGGTGTGGCCGGAGGCGGCGTGGTCAATGCCGCGACGGATTCGCCCTCTCCGATGCCGCTTTGTCCTGAAGCAGCGGGGCCGGGATCGACCTCACCGCCCTCGGGCGTCAGGCGCTGGGTGAACTTTGCGCCCTCGGCATCAGTGGGAGCCGCTGCGGCCGGAGGCCTTGCCGCGGCATCGGTAGCCGGCTCGGTCGGGGCAGGCTTCACCAGCGGTTCGATCGTTGCGACCTCGGTGCTGTTGAGACCCAGCATATTGCTGAACGCGTCCTTGTTCAGCCAGATGCCGTAGCCGCCGCCGGCAACGACGAGCAGAGCGACGACAGCGGCGATCAGCCCGCCATAGCTGCGCTTGCGCTCGGCAGGACGCAGACGCGGAAAGGTGTCCGCCGCCGGTTCCTCCTCGTTGGAAAAGACATCGCTTCTCAAGACGTCGCCCTTTTCGTCCGCCGCTGGAAAATCCCTGTCCGAAGGCACCGGATCGGCGCGCTCTGGAGGAGAAGCAACGGACGGCGGCTTTTGCCAGTTCGGCGCGGCTTTGGCGGCAGGCGTCGGCTGCCATGCCGGTTCGGTCTTTGCCGGCTGCCATGCTGGCTCGGCCTTTGCCGGCTGCCGGACATGGCTGGGTTGGTTCTTGTTGCGGTCGATGGAGGAGAAGATGTCTTCCAGTTCCGCCAGCGGATCGGATGCGGGCGCAGGCTTGGCATAGCCCCGCTCGACGCTGGCGATGGCGTCTTCCAGGGTGCGCTTATGCTGGGCAACGACCGAAGGCGCCAGCGGCGGTGTGTTCTTGGCCAGCTTGTCCGCGATGGTCGAGCGAGCCTTCTCATAGACTCTCGCGCGTATCTCCGGCGTCGGATTGCCAAGGCCATCGAGCGTCTTTTTCAGAGCACCAACAAAATCTGCCATGCTTCAGTCGACCTGCATTTCGTTTCTGGGCCGGCCCCCGCAAATCGGCCGCGATGCCCGGAACGGCTGAGAATCTAGTCTTGAAACGGATCGGTCACAAGTATTGTGTCGTCCCGTTCAGGGCTGGTGGAAAGGAGTGCGACCGGCGCGCCGATCAGTTCCTCGATATGACGGACATATTTGACTGCCTGGGCCGGCAGATCGTTCCAGCTTCTGGCGCCGGCGGTGGTGCCTTTCCAGCCCTCCAGCGTCTCGTAGACCGGTTCGACTCGCGCCTGCGCGCCCTGGCTGGCCGGCAGATAATCGATCGCCTCGCCGTCGAGGCGGTAGCCGGTGCAGACCTTGATCTCGTCCAGACCGTCGAGCACGTCGAGCTTGGTCAGAGCGATGCCCTTGATGCCATTGACGGCGACGGCTTGGCGAACCAGCACGGCATCGAACCAGCCGCAGCGGCGCTTGCGGCCAGTGACGACGCCGAACTCGTGGCCGCGCGTGCCCAGGAACTCGCCGATCTCGTTCTTCTGTTCGGTCGGGAACGGACCCTCGCCGACACGCGTCGTATAGGCCTTGGTGATGCCGAGGACATAGCCGATGGCACCCGGGCCGACGCCAGATCCGGCTGAGGCCTGGCCGGCGACCGTGTTGGACGAAGTGACGAACGGATAGGTGCCGTGGTCGATGTCGAGCAGCGTGCCTTGCGCGCCTTCGAACAGGATGCGTTCGCCGGCGCGGCGCTTGTCGTCGAGGATCTTCCAGACACGGTCCATATAGGGCAGGATCTCGTCGGCGACGGAAATCAGCTCATTCATGATCGCGTCATGCGTGACTTCGGCGTGACCGAGCCCGCGGCGCAGAGCATTGTGGTGCGTCAGCAGCCTGTCGACCTTCAAGGGCAGCGTTTCCAAATCCGCCAAATCCATCACCCTGACCGCGCGCCGGCCCACCTTATCCTCATAAGCAGGGCCGATGCCGCGACGGGTCGTGCCGATCTTCGTTCCGGAATTGGTGGCGGCGTCCTCGCGGAATCCGTCCAGTTCCCGGTGCAAGGACAGGATAAGCGCGGTGTTTTCGGCTATTTTCAGGCGCTCAGGTGTCACCTCGACGCCTTGCGCCTTCAATTTCGCCACTTCCGCGACGAAGGCGTGCGGATCGAAGACGACGCCATTGCCGATGATGGACAGCTTGCCTTGCCGCACCACGCCGGACGGCAGCAGCGACAGCTTGTAGACCTTACCGTCGACAACCAGCGTATGGCCGGCATTGTGGCCGCCCTGGAAGCGCACGACGACGTCGGCACGCTCCGACAGCCAGTCAACGATCTTGCCTTTGCCCTCGTCGCCCCATTGCGAGCCGACGACCACCACATTGGCCATGTTTCTTTTCCCTTGAGGCGCCGCTCGGAGCGGCTTGAAATGGTTTCGAAACGACAGGCTTCTATCGCATCGGCCCGAAAATCGGAATCGATTTCGGCGAGCACGATGCGAACATTCAAAGCCTTGAGACGCGTACTGTGTGCGACCAAGTGGACGCACGTCGCTCTATAACGTCAAGACCCGGCGAGCGCGACCATTCTTTACCGCCGAAGGCGCCCCCAGGCACAACAATTTTCGCCTTTGACATCATTTACTTGGACGAACCATCCCAATAGGTCGGCAAAAGACCCTTCGCCTGCCCGCCCCGGCTGGAAAATTTCGCGATGCATCGAACCGCCTATCTATTCCTGCTGTTCACCACCTTGCTGTGGGGCGGCAACTCCGTGGCCGGCAAGCTGGCGGTCGACCACATTTCGCCGATGACGCTGGTCTTCCTGCGCTGGGTTCTGGCCGTTCTGATCATGCTGCCGATCGGCTGGCGAACGCTGCGCGAGGACTGGCCGGTGGTGCGCAGGCATTGGTTGCTGCTCGGCTGGCTCGGCGCTTGCGGCTTCACCTTCTTCAATACCATCTTCTACACGGCGCTCAACTACACCACGGCGATTAACGTCTCGATCGAGCAGGCGGCGATACCGATCGTGATCATCCTCGCCAATTTCGTGCTGTTTCGCCTGCGTGTAAACCGGGTGCAGATCGTCGGCGTCGTGCTGACGATCATCGGCGTTGGCCTGACTGCAAGTCAGGGCGATCTGCGCCAGCTTCTCAAGCTGGATCTCAATTTCGGCGATGCCATCATGCTGGGTGCGGTGCTTTGCTACAGCTTCTACTCGGTCGGGCTGCGGCTGAAGCCGGCCATACGCTGGCAGAGCCTGATGCTGGCGCTGTCGATTGCCGCACTTGCCACTTCGCTGCCTTTCTTCCTGTGGGAGGTGGCGGCCGGCATGGTCATCGTTCCCGATGCACGCGGCTGGGCGGTCGCGTTCTACACCGCGATCGGCGCCTCGGTCATCTCGCAGATCTTCTACATCAGGGGCAACGAGCTGATCGGCGCCAACCGGGCCGGCCTGTTCATCAATCTGGTGCCGATCTTCGGCACGCTGCTCTCGGTGCTGATCGTCGGTGAGACATTCCAGCTCTATCAGGCGCTGGCCCTCGTGCTGGTGCTCGGCGGCATCAGCCTCGCCGAATACAGCGGAAGGAAGATGGCGATTTAGCCGGCAAATGTTCGGCGCCGGATGCGGATGGTGCGATCCAGAGCCTGTCGCAGCCTCATGGTGAACCAAGCCCCTACAACAGTGGCCGGACGAATATCCAAAACAACTAATGTATTAAGAATCATAATAACCAGTACGGGGGTATTAAGGATACGAACATTACAATATACGGCGCCATTCCCTGGAGATTGATTTTTTCAGCTTTCGCAACTCATCTTCCCAGCGCCAGTTTAGCTGATCTCGGTGAAATGGAGACGATCATGAATTTTCGAATGCTCACGGCGCTTGTCCTTGCTTTTGTTGGCTTGGCAGCCTTTCCCATATCGGCCTCCGCAGCCACCGCCTATACAACCGGGACCTTGAATGTGCGAAGCGGCCCTGGCCCCGGCTATGCAAGGATCGCAACATTGCCGGCCGGCCACAGGGTGACGGTGATCGATTGCCAGGGCAGCTGGTGCGCAATTCGTGCCGCCGGGATACGGGGCTGGGCCAGCGCAAACTATCTGGACCGCGTCTATGTTTCCCGACCGATCGTCGTGCGGCCGCACATTATCGTTCGCCCGCCGCATTACCGTCCGCATCGGCCGCACCGGCCGCATAAGCCGCACCGGCCCCGTCCCGGCAAATGCAAGATCGCGCCCGGCTTCGCCTGCAAATAACGGCCGTCAAAGGATTATCCAAACGCTCTGACGTCATTGTCGAAACGCCCCGTGCGCTTTTGGAAGCACACGGGGCGCACATGATTCAGGCGCCGCCCACATCGAAATGCAGCCGCTTGGCGGAGTCGATCGACTTGTGCGCCCGCACCTGTTCCAGCACGTTTTCCGGGAACGGCGCATCGAGATAGAGCAGCGCGATGGCATCGCCGCCAGGCCGGTTGCGGCCGAGCTGGAAGTTGGCGATGTTGACGCCGTTCTCGCCGCAGACCGTGCCGAGCAGGCCGATGATGCCGGGCGCATCGGCATTGGTCGTGTAGAGCATGTGCTGGCCGACTTCGGCGTCAAGGTTGATGCCCTTGATCTG
The DNA here is from genome assembly GCF_002284565.1 of Mesorhizobium mediterraneum. Lineage (GTDB taxonomy): Bacteria > Pseudomonadota > Alphaproteobacteria > Rhizobiales > Rhizobiaceae > Mesorhizobium > Mesorhizobium mediterraneum. The sequence continues at coordinate 212,457 of NZ_NPKI01000032.1, forward strand.
GATGAAGCGCGGTTTGCCATCCGAGAAGCAAGTGCCGGCGATCGAGCGCGTCCTATGCTCGGTCTTGACCGTGAGCTTGATATAGCCGTCGAACACGCCGGATTTGTCGCGCTTGACCTCGGCGACGATGATGCCGCGCTCCTTCACCATGATCGGCGCCGACACCATGTTGACATCGGAGACCTGCGGCCGGATCAGCCCGGCAAGGGCGGCGTTGATCAGTGCTCGCGTGTTCATCGTCGCGGTCGACCCGTCGAACAGGATCTCGACCTCTTTGATCGGATCCTCGGTGACCTGTCCGACAAAGGCGCCGAGCACTTCGGCAAGCTTGACGAAAGGTTTCAGGCGCGGCGCTTCCTCGGCGGTGATCGACGGCATGTTGATGGCGTTGGAAACGGCGCCCTTGATCAGATAGTCGGACATCTGCTCGGCGACATGCAGGGCGACATTCTCCTGCGCTTCGGTGGTCGACGCGCCGAGATGCGGTGTCGCGACGACATTCTCCAGGCCGAACAGTTCATTATACTCCGCCGGTTCGACCTCGAACACGTCGATGCCGGCGCCTGCCACCTTGCCGCTCTTCAGCGCCGCGACCAGGTCGGCCTCGACGACCAGCCCGCCACGCGCGCAATTGATGATGCGCACGCCGGTCTTCATTTTGGCGATCGCCGCAGCGTCGATGATGTTGCGCGTCTTGTCGGTCAGCGGCGTGTGCAGCGTGATAAAGTCGGCGCGCGCGAACAGCTCGTCGAGCTCGACCTTTTCAACGCCGAGTTCCTCGGCGCGGCTGTCCGACAGGAACGGATCGAAGGCGATGACGTGCATCTTCAGGCCGACGCCGCGCGTGGCCACGATCGAGCCGATATTGCCGCAGCCGATAATGCCCAGTGTCTTGCTGGTGATCTCGATGCCCATGAAGCGGTTCTTTTCCCATTTGCCGGCATGGGTCGAGGCATTGGCTTCCGGTATCTGGCGAGCCAGCGCGAAGATCATGGCGACGGCATGCTCGGCGGTGGTGATCGAATTGCCGAAGGGCGTGTTCATCACGATGATGCCCTTGCGGCTTGCCGCCGGGATGTCGACATTGTCGACGCCGATGCCGGCGCGGCCGACGACCTTCAATCTGGTGGCGGCGTTGATCAGCTTCTCGGTGACTTTGGTCGCCGAACGGATGGCGAGGCCGTCATACTGGCCGATCACTTCAAGGAGCTTTTCCTTGTCCTTGCCGAGATCGGGCAGGTAGTCGACCTCGATGCCGCGATCCCTGAAGATCTGCACGGCGGTGGTGGAGAGTTTGTCTGAGACGAGAACGCGGGGCATGGGCTAGATCCTTTGCGATTGGCGCCCCTCCCCCTTGAGGGGAGGGTCGGCGCGAAGCGCCGGGGTGGGGTCGTTGCGGCCGGACGCGGCCGATTCTTTCTGGATGGTGGGGTCGTTGAGCTGGGTGGAGGCAACCCCACCCGGCCCTCTGGGCCACCCTCCCCTCAAGGGGGGAGGAATCAGGCGGCCGCCTTGAGCGATGCCTTTTGCGCGGCAAAGGCCCAGTCGAGCCACGGCAGCAGCGCTTCGAGGGAGGAGGTCTCGACCGTCGCCCCGCACCAGATGCGCAGGCCGGGCGGCGCGTCGCGATAGGCGCCGATGTCGTAGGCGACGCCTTCCTTGTCGAGCGTCGAGACGATGCCCTTGGCGAACGCCGCCTGGCCGTCGGCATCGAGTGCTGCGACATCCGGGTCGGTGAAGGAAAGGCAGACGGACGTGTTCGACCGCGTCGCCGGGTCGGTGGCCAGATGGCCGAGCCATGAGGATTTGCGGACGAAGCCGTCGAGAACGGCGGCATTGGCGTCGGCGCGGGCAATCAGCGCATCGAGGCCGCCGATCGACTTCGCCCAACGCAGCGCGTCGAGATAGTCCTCGACGCACAGCATCGACGGCGTGTTGATGGTCTCGCCCTTGAAGATGCCTTCGATGAGCTTGCCGCCCGAAGTCAGGCGGAAGATCTTCGGCAGCGGCCAGGCCGGCTTGTAGCTTTCCAGCCGTTCGACGGCGCGCGGGCTGAGAATCAGCATGCCGTGCGCACCTTCGCCGCCCAGCACCTTCTGCCAGGAGAAGGTGACGACGTCGAGCTTCTGGAAATCGAGCCTTTGCGCAAAGGCCGCCGAAGTGGCGTCGCAGATGGTCAGGCCTCGGCGAGCGGCCGGGATGAAATCGCCGTTCGGCACACGCACGCCTGATGTCGTGCCGTTCCAGGTGAAGACCACGTCGCGGTCGAAGTCGATTTTTGTCAGGTCCGGCAGCGCGCCGTAGCCGGCTTCGATCCTGCGCACGTCGGCAAGCTTCAGCTGCTTGACCACATCGGTGACCCAGCCGGAACCGAAACTCTCCCAGGCGACCATGTCGACGCCGCGTTCGCCGAGCAGCGACCACAGCGCCATCTCAACCGCGCCGGTATCCGACGCCGGCACGATGCCGATGCGATAGTCTGCCGGAACCTGAAGTATCTCCCGCGTCAGCTCGATCGCCTGCTCGAGCTTGGTCTTGCCGATCTTGGCGCGATGCGAGCGTCCGAGCGCGGCATTGATCAGCGCCTCGACCGACCAGCCGGGGCGTTTTGCACAGGGACCTGAGGAAAAATTGGGATTTGCCGGACGGAGTCCGGGCTTCGTATGCGTCGTCATCGTGGTCTATCCTTCCAGATAGTGGCCCCTCGTTGGGGAGGGGTGGCCCACGGTCGGCGATATGCGTTCAGGCGTCAGGCGTCAAGGGGAATGTTTTTGTCGCTGGCAGGATACTGGTCACCTGTGGTGAGAATGTCATGGCCTAAAAACACGAACGGCGAACCCGAAGATCCGCCGTCTTGATTGTCGCCTGCGCGGCTCCTACCAGAGGTCGTAACGCAACCCGATCTTGACCTGATGATTGCTGATCCCTTTGCGGATCGGATACGAATCCAGATCCTCTGCGGTGGCATATTCGGCGTCGGGCGCGGAAAAATACTGATAGCCCAGATCAACGGAGACATTCTTGGACACTCGATAGGCAAGGCCCGCATTCAGCGTATAGGCAAGGGAATACTGGGTCTTGTTGTCCTGCAGAACGAAATCGTCGGCGGGGTCATCATTGTCGGTGAAATAGCTCGCCGAAAGCTTGCGCTTGCTCTGGACGACGCCGATACCCGCGCCGAGATAGGGCGTGATCCCGACATAGGTGCCAAGATCGACATAGCCATTGAGCATGCCCGAAAAGGCGTAGTTCTCCAGGGATGCTGATGCCACGGTCGCCTCTGCCGCAATCGCTGAATCGTCATAGCCGACGCCAATCTCGTTGCCGGGCAGATAGCCGAGATTGAGGTCGGCACGCAGATAGTCGTTGAAATGGTAACCGAAGCCGATGCTGGCAAAGATCGGATCTTCTTTGTCGCTGAAGCTCGCCGGCGTGAAGGCGAAATCCTCATTTTCGAAGCTCTCTTCCGGTAAATAAGCGACATCGCCGCGCGGATACCATCCCGAACCGACTTCGACCGGCACGTAGTCCGGCGCCTGGTCGACATAGATCGGCGGGTCGTAGTCGGCGCCGAGTGCCTGCGACAGCGGCGTCAGGGCGATTGCTGCAAGCGCCAGCGCTATGCGCGATTTGACTGTCATGATCCGGCTCCCGAAGGTGGCGCCATCGCAATCGCAAGCGCCGTTTGAGAGCATTGTTAACCATAGTGGTTAAGTGGCGGTTAAGGATAACAGGACGTTAGCGAATTGATTTTGATGAGCTTCCCGACACAAACGAAAACCGCCCGGCTTTGCCGGGCGGTCCGTAAACCTGCTGTCGAAGCGATTACTTGGTGTAGACCGGTTCGGGTTCATAGGCGATCGGTTCCGGCTGGGCGCAGCCGGAGTTGCCGAACTGATAGCGCAGACCGCCGCGCACTTCGTGCACATTGATGCCCTTGTCATGTCCGGGACCGACATCGCTGGCGAAGTCGAACATCTTGCCGCCTTCGATATGGCTGAAGCGGTAACCGAGATCGAGCTTGACGCGATCGGTCAGGCAGTAGGAGGCGCCCGCCATCGCCGCATAGGCAAAGCGCCAGCCCTTGCCGCCGCTATGCTCAAACGTATCGTCGTCAATGGTGTTGTGCAGCTTGTCCCACTTGACCCAGGCGCCGCCGATGCCGGCGCCGACATAAGGCGTGATGCCGTGCCAGGTGCCGATATCGACATAGGCATTGGCCAGGAGCAGCAGCGCCGTATAAGACGACGTGTCGGTCGAAGTGCAGGGGTTGATGCCGCAGAAGCCGCTGGTCGAGCCGCGGAAATCGGATTTGCTCATCCAGTCCGCGGTCAGGTCGGTGCGAAAATGCTGGTTGATCTGGTAACCGACGCCGGCGCCGGCCGAGAAGGCGCTCTCCAGCTTGCCGCTGTCAAAGCGGCCGGTGCCTGGATCCGGCCCGTAGGTGATGTAGTCGGCGCCGCGAAACTTCGACCAATGATAGTCGATGTCGCCGCGAATGTACCAGCCGCCATATTCGGCCGGCTGCTCGTAGACGGCCGGCGGCGGAGCCGGCTCGATCACGGGCGGCTCGACGAAGTCGGCGGCGAACACTGGTCCGGCTACGCCCGCGAACAGCGCGGCAAATAGCGCCATTTTTGCTGTATTGAACATGCTTGTCACCCCTGAGAACCCTCGGCACAGCGAACGCGTCCGAATGTGATTGGCTTCAGTCGTGGATAATGAATTGGAAAAGTTAAAAGGCGTTTAACCGTGTTGCTTAACCACGAATCTTTAGAATTCGAGAAAGCTTGCGGCCATGGCTCAACGAAAAGCCCGCCGGAAGGCGGGCTTTTCAGACCAGCAAAGCTGCAGGATCAGGCGGCGCTGCGCGTTTCCGAGATGATCTCGACGATGTCGTTGACGACGGCCTCGACCAGTTGCTGGTCGTCGCCTTCCGCCATGACGCGGATGAGCGGCTCCGTGCCGGATGGCCGGATGACCAGGCGACCGGCCTTGCCCAGGCGGTGGCGTGCATCTTCGATCGCCGCCTTGACCGGGGCTTCCTCGAGCGGCTTGCCGCCGGAAATGTGGACGTTCTTCAGAAGCTGCGGCACCGGCTCGAACTTCTTCGACAGCTCGCTGACCGGCCGGTTCTGCCGCTTGATGCAGGCGAGCACCTGGAGCGCCGAGACGAGGCCGTCGCCGGTCGTGGAAAAATCGGACAGCACGATGTGGCCAGACTGCTCGCCGCCGACATTCAGGCCGTGCGCACGCATGTGCTCGACGACATAGCGGTCGCCGACCTTGGTGCGGTGCAACTGCAGGTTCATGTCGCCGAGGAAGCGTTCAAGGCCGAGATTGGACATCACCGTCGAGACGACGCCGCCGCCGGCCAGCCGTCCGCTCTGATGCCAGGACTCGGCGATCAGCGCCATGATCTGATCGCCATCGACGATCGCGCCATTCTCGTCGACGATGACGACGCGGTCAGCGTCGCCGTCGAGCGCGATGCCGATATCGGCGCGCACTTCGTGCACCTTCTTCTGCAGGCCGGCCGGATGGGTCGAGCCGCACTCCTTGTTGATGTTGAAGCCGTTGGGCTCGACATTGATGGCGACGACCTCGGCGCCGAGTTCCCACAGCGCCTCGGGCGCCACCTTGTAGGCAGCGCCATTGGCGCAATCGACGACGATGCGGAGGCCGGAAAGCGACATCGATCGCGGCAGCGTGCGTTTGGCGAATTCGATATAGCGGTCATGGACGCCGTCGACGCGCTTGGCGCGGCCGAGCCCGTCCGAATCGGCGAGCGCCAGCTCGATATCCTCGTCGAGCATCCCCTCGATACGCTCCTCGATCTCGTCGGAGAGCTTGTAGCCATCCGGGCCGAACAGCTTGATGCCGTTGTCATAGTAAGGATTGTGCGAGGCCGAGATCATCACGCCGATGTCGGCGCGCAACGAGCGCACCAGCATGGCGACTGCGGGCGTCGGAATCGGGCCGAGCAGGAACACGTCCATGCCGGCGGCGCAGAGGCCCGACACCATCGCATTCTCGATCATGTAGCCGGAAAGTCTGGTGTCCTTGCCGAGCACGACGCGGTGGCGATGATTGCCGCGCTGGAACGAAAGGCCAGCGGCCATGCCGACCCTCATGGCGATCTCCGCCGTCATTGGAAACCTGTTGGCGCGCCCGCGAATGCCGTCCGTGCCGAAATAACTTCCTGCCATGCTAGTCAGCTTCCCGATGGTTCTTTCCCGGCACGTCATGCCACAAATTGGCCCGAGCCCTATCATCACAATGCATGATTATATGCCTCCAATCCTTAGAAAATTGTTGTTTTGTGTGTTTTGTGTCACGCCACTGTATTGATTTTCAAGTTCCCTGCTCTGATTGCGGCAGCAGCGTTCAGGAACTTCAACTCAAACCGCATCTGGATTCTTGATGTGTGTCAGTATGGCTTTGAATTCGGAATCCGCGCGTCGTTCTGCTCCAGACGAGGTGAATTCAGGATCCGCCGCACCAGCCGGTTCGACTGGCTGTCATGCGAGGCAGTCTCCTGACTGCGAACCGCTATATACGCGCTCTCCGTGCAAATGCACCCGGAAAAACTTGGCTGCGAGACAGCGCCCGGCAACGATTTCATCACCTTATCGGAAAGAATACACTTTCCGGCACTTTTTACGCTACTTGGCATCTGGCGCAACCAGCCGTTGAGCGCTATTGATTTGCTGGGACATATCATGAACCGCTGTAGGGAGAAAATGCATGCTCATCCATCGACTTGCCACTTTGACGGGTCTTGCCGTCGTGACCTTGTTCCTGGCGGCGCCTGCCAATGCGCTGACCATGGCCGAGTGCAGCACCAAGTATAACGCGGCCAAGGACGCCGGAACACTTGGCGGGCAGAACTGGAACCAGTTCCGCAAGGCCGAATGCGGCACCGACGCCAGCGCCACGGCAGAACCCGCCAAGCCGACGACCAAGGCGGCAGCAGCCACTGGCGATGACGTCGCGCCGGGCCTGACGGCGAAAGAGTGCAGCACCAAGTATCAGGCAGACAAGGCCGCCGGCACACTGAACGGCCTGACCTGGAACCAGTATCGCAAGACTGAATGCACCGCCGGCGCTACCGCTGCGGCAGCACCGGCCGCGGCAGCACCGGCTGCGACGGCAGCGGCCACTGATGACTCGGCACCGGGCCTGACGGCGAAAGAATGCAGCACCAAATACCAGGCTGCAAAGGCTGCCGGCACGCTGAACGGCATGAAGTGGAACGACTTCCGCAAGAGCGCATGCGCCGCCGGCGGCAGCGCTACGGTAGAACCGGCCGCAGCGACGACCAAGGCAGCGGCAACTGCTGACGCCGGCAAAGGCCTCAGCATGGCGGACTGCAGCGCCAAGTATCAGGCGGCCAAGACCGGCAACGCGCTGAACGGCATGAAGTGGAACGACTTCCGCAAGAGCCAGTGCGGTGCCGGCGCATCGGACGACGACACCGTGCCGGCTGCCGATGAGGCGAGCTACACCAGCGACCCGGAAACACCGACCGTCACCGCTCCCCAAGGTGTGAAGTTTCCGAAGGCGATCTCCCAGAAATATAGCACCGAGACCCCGGCCAAAGGCCGTATGCATACCTGCCTCGATCAGTACTACGCCAACAAGGACGCCAACGCGCTGGGCGGCCTCAAGTGGATCCAGAAGGGCGGCGGCTTCTACAGCCTGTGCAATGCCGCGCTGAAGAGCTGATAGATAGCAGCATCTGAACGAAAGCCCGCGAACCGCAAGGTTCGCGGGCTTTTTTGTTCGCCGCTTCAGGAGAGGCCACTCTTGCGTTGCAAGGAGGCGCCATCGACGACGCTGCCAATCTCCCCCCTCGTGGGGGAGATGCCCGGCAGGGCAGAGGGGGGCGCGAAGGATCGCTGCTTTCATTCTAGTTTGGATTCCTCGCCTCCCCGAAAAGGGGGAGAGGTGGCTCGGCGAAACCGAGGCGATGAGGGAAATTCGAACTAACAGCCAGAGTGAAGTTCGCCCTAGCCCCAAGATGCCGGCGGGACAGTGCCCCCCTCTGTCCTGCCGGACATCTCCCCCACGAGGGGGGAGATTGGCCGCCACACCGGCTTTCGCCGATCGCCAACGTTGCAGGTCGGGTACAGGTCGCGGACAATTCCGCAGTCCTCTCCACCTCCTGAACAAAAAACGCCGCGGTCCAAGCCGCGGCGTTTTCGAAATCAACCTCTTGGGCCGGACCCTAGCTTGACGGCTGAGGCTCCATGCCGCCTTCGGGCTCCGGACCCTTCTTGCGTCGGCTGCCGGACTTCGGCACGGCCGAGCCACGGCTCGGCGGCGTGTCGTCGCCGAGATCGCGGGCGGGCTTGTGGCCGGCGATCAACTGCTTGATCTCCTCGCCTGACAGCGTCTCATATTCCAACAGCCCCTGCGCCAGCGCGATCCATTCCTTCTTCTTCTTGGTCAGGATGGATTTCGCCGTCGAATAGGCCTCGTCGATCAGCCGGCGCACTTCGGCGTCGATGATCTGCGCCGTCTCTTCCGAGACGTTCTGCGTGCGCGCCACCGAATGGCCGAGGAACACTTCCTCCTGGTTGTCGCCATAGGCGACGTGGCCGAGCTTGTCGGAGAAGCCCCAGCGCGTGACCATGGCGCGCGCCAGCTTGGTTGCCTGCTCGATGTCCGAGGAGGCGCCCGAGGTGATGTTCTCCTTGCCGAACTTGAACTCCTCGGCGACGCGGCCACCCATCATGATGGCGAGGCGCGAGATCATGTATTTGTAGCTCATCGAATAGCGGTCGCCTTCCGGCAACTGCATGACCATGCCAAGCGCCCGGCCGCGCGGAATGATGGTCGCCTTGTGCAGCGGATCGGCCGACGGCACGTTCAGCGCCAGGATGGCGTGGCCGGCCTCGTGATAGGCGGTGAGTTCCTTCTCGGCCTGGGTCATGGCCGACGAGCGGCGCTCGGCGCCCATCATGATCTTGTCCTTGGCGTCCTCGAACTCGGCCATGGTGACAAGGCGCTTGTTGCGCCGTGCTGCCATCAGGGCGGATTCGTTGACGAGGTTCATCAGGTCGGCTCCGGAAAAGCCCGGCGTGCCGCGTGCGATCACCTTGAGGTCGACATTGGGCGCCAGCGGCACGTTGCGCACATGCACCTTCAGGATCTTCTCGCGGCCGACGATGTCGGGGTTCGGCACCACCACCTGGCGGTCGAAACGGCCGGGCCTGAGCAGCGCCGGGTCGAGCACGTCCGGTCGGTTGGTGGCGGCGATCAGGATGATGCTTTCGTTGGATTCGAAGCCGTCCATTTCGACCAGCAACTGGTTCAGCGTCTGCTCGCGTTCGTCATTGCCGCCGCCGAGGCCGGCGCCGCGATGGCGGCCGACCGCGTCGATTTCGTCGATGAAGATGATGCAGGGCGCATTCTTCTTGGCCTGGTCGAACATGTCGCGGACGCGGCTCGCGCCGACGCCGACGAACATCTCGACGAAGTCCGAGCCGGAGATGGTGAAGAACGGCACGTTGGCTTCACCGGCGACCGAGCGGGCAAGCAGCGTCTTGCCGGTTCCGGGAGGGCCGACAAGCAGCACGCCGCGCGGAATCTTGCCGCCAAGCCGCTGGAACTTCTGCGGATCACGCAGGAATTCGACGATCTCCTCCAGATCCTGCTTGGCTTCGTCGACGCCGGCGACATCCTGGAAGGTGACGCGGCCATGCGCTTCGGTCAAAAGCTTGGCCTTCGACTTGCCGAAGCCCATGGCGCGGCCGGAGCCGGACTGCATCTGGCGCATGAAGAATATCCAGACGCCAAGGATGAGGATCATCGGCAGCCAGGAGATGAGATAGCCGAACAGCGAATTGGAGCCGTCGGATTCAGGGCGCGCATTGATGGTGACGTTCTTGTCCTGCAGCCTCGAAACCAGCGACGGATCGCCAGGCGAATAGGTCTGGAAGCCGGTAGAGGTGTCGGTATAGGTACCGGAAATGCGGGCACCCGCGATGGTCACCGTCTTGACCCGGCCGGCCGCGACATCCTGCAGGAACTGCGAATAGGGGACATCGCTCGCCGCTCCGCGCGTCTGCGGCGTCTGGAACAGATTGAAGAGAGCGATGAGCAGGACCGCTATGATCGCCCAGAGCGCGAGATTGCGATAATTCGGATTCATCAATTGTCCCGTTGGCGTCCGCTGGCGGACACGCGTCGTGAGAGGAAACTTGGGTCTAACATAGGGATGGCGTCCTCCCTTGCCAAGCAGAACAGCATGTCGCGGTTAAGCTTTCGCCCATCATCAACCGGCAGTATGGCCGCTGAAAGGCGTGGTAGGGAGGAGCGGCGCGCCGATCAGCGCGGCGACAGTTCCGGCCGGCGCCAGGTCGAAGGACGGCAGGAAGCGGGCAAAGGGCGCGACGACCGGGCATACCGCCATTCGTGGCAAGGCCGGGCTGTCCTGCACCGGACCAAGGCTTTCGCCTGGATGTTCACTTGAGCGCCACAACACCGGCTCGGCCGCCAGGGCCGCGCGGACAAGGCTTGGCGGCGTGCCGTCTTCGGCAATTTCACGTTTTGCGGCACGAGCCGCGCCGAGCGGCGCGATCAAAAATGCATCTGGCTCGTCGCCCAATGTGATCCTCCGGCGGCCGTCCCAGAGTGCATCGTCCACGGCAGGAGCAGCGGGCGGCAGGTTGCGGGTTTCGCGACGCAGGAAAATGCCGGCACGCCGTGCATCGACCACCGTCCGCGACAATGTGGCGCAAAACGGGTTAGCATAAAATGGCATCACGCAAGATGGCCTGGGCCTCAGCCGGGCAAACAGCGCCTCGCTGCGAGCCTGGTCGGGCAGAAAGGCAACGCCGCCGACAGTCGCCAGCAGGATGCGCAGCGCATAGACGGCCGCGAGGTCGTCGCCGGCCGTCGCAAAACCCGGATCGAGACGGATAAGGCCATCGGCGGGCCTGCTGGCAAAGCCACGGATCAACGCGGCCGCGCGATGGCCAAGCTGTTCGCGCTCCACGGCAGCCCGTGCGGCCAGCGCCATCGCGTCTTCCTGCGCACCATTGCCATCGGCAAGTGCTGCGCGGATGCGCGGCCGCTCGAAAGCCTCGTCGTCATTGGTCGGGTCTTCGGCCCAGCCGACGTTCGCGCGCCGCAGGACTTCGCGCAGCGCCGCACGCCGTGTGCCGAGAAGCGGCCGTGCGATCCAGATCCGCCAGTCGTAAAGGGTTGCGGGCGCCATGCCGGCAAGGCCTCGCCCTGCCTCTCGCGGCCCCTCCTGGCGCGCGTGCCGCATCAGCACGGTCTCGGCCTGGTCGTCGGCAGTGTGGCCGGTCAGGATCAGGCCGATGCCCTCCGCCTGCGCTGCCTCGGCCAGCAGCCGGTAGCGCGCCTCTCGCGCGGCAGCCGGCAGGCCGGTCGACGGCTTGCGCCCGGACCAGACCATGATGCGGTGGGCAATGCCGCGCGCGGCGCAAAGCCTGGCCACGGCTTGCGCTTCCGCTGCCGAGCCCGGCCGCAGATTGTGGTCGATCGTCACAGCCAGCAATTTCGTTGCGGGCGCGCTGCGGTCGAGGTGATCTTTGATGAGAAGGAGAAGGGCGGTCGAGTCGCTGCCGCCGGACACGGCCGCAACAGCGCCGTTGGTAAAGTCGATCTGCGAAAAAACCGAAAGGTCAGGCTCGGTTTCGAGCATCAATGCATGTCGCCCAAAAGTGGGCCCGGTTTTGGGGCAACGACATGCAAGAGAAAAACTAGCACGCCGCGAGCGCCCTTTCCTGTTTGACACGTTCCTTGAGCGTGCCGGAAACGTTAGGATAGCGCTTGCCGATCTCGCCGAAAGTGGCGCAGGCCACGTCGCGCTGGTTCAATCCGACCAGCGACACGCCGAGCTTCAGCAGCATGTCGGGAGCCTTCTTGGCCTTCGGATAGTCCTTGCTGGCGGCGAGGAAAGTCTCGGCCGCGTCGCGGTATTTCTGCTGGCCGAGCAGTGACTCACCCAGCCAGTAATGCGCGTCCGCCGCCTTGGCGTCCTTGGGGAAGCGGGCGATGTGGTCGCGAAAGCCCTGTTCGGCAGTGCTGTAGTCGCCCGACAAGATGAACTGGTAGGAGTTGCGGTAAAGTTCCTCCGGGTCGTCGGTGGCAGGCAGCGCCGCAACCACCGTATTGTCGGACTTGCCGGCCTGCGTGCCGGCTTGATCGTTAGTGGCTGGGGCGGTGTTCTGCGCCGGTGCATGTGCCTGCGTGTTGCCGTCGGCGTCGACTACATTGCCGTTCTTGTCGACGGTGATGGTGCCGAACGTCTTCGGAGGCGTGCCCGGGATCACCCTGCCGGGTTCGCCAGTCGGCGATTCGACGATGACGTCCTCGCCCTGGGCGCCGGCGGGCGGTGTGCCCGCATCGGCCGGCGCATGCGTCGCCGGAGCCTCGGCGACGCTGCTGTCGGTGTTGGTGGTGGCGTCCGACTTTTTCTGCTCCGCTGGTTGCGGCGCGCCTTGCGAACCGCCTTCCAGCTGCTGGAAGCGGAACTCGTTGTCTTCCTGCTGCTTGCGGATCTGCTCCTGCATCTGCAGGACCTGGAAGTTGAGCTCCTCGATCTTGCCGTTCATTTGCCGGAGCTGCTCCTGCAGTGCGGTAGTGCCGGTGCCATCCTGTGCGAACTGAACCTGATCCGGCTTTTTCTTTTCACCGAAAATGCCGAGCGTCGGCAGGTGGAAGGAAAAACCGCCTTTCGACGGTTGTTGCTCGTTGCCGCTTGCCCCGGTACCGGCAGCAAGTGCGGCGACGCTTGATACGAGCAGCAGCGCAAGCGTGCCGCTCAAGACCGATCTGAAATGCATGTGCCTCTCGCCGTGAAATTGTTTGCCTGTTGCATGCCTTCCGATCGGAGTGGGACCGTCAGGCGCCTTGGCTCTTAGCAGGACGCAGGACTTCGGCCAAATTTTGTTTCAAGTCTCATATCCGGGTGCCGGACATGAAAAAGGCGGCCGTCGCCGCCTTTCGCATATATGTGTTGCATTTCTGCCGATCAGGAATTGCCGATCAAGAACCGGCGCCGCTGAGCGTGGTGACGGCGCGGCGGTTCTGCGACCAGCAGGAGATGTCGTCGCAAACCGCGACCGGACGTTCCTTGCCGTAGGAAATGGTCTTCAGGCGCTGGCCGGAAACACCCCTGGCGACGAGGAAGTCGCGGGTGGCGGCGGCACGGCGGGCACCGAGCGCCAGATTGTATTCGCGCGTGCCGCGCTCGTCGGCATGGCCTTCGATGACGATGGCATACTGCCCATACTGGTTCAGCCACTGCGCCTGGCGCGAAAGCGTCGTCTGCGCGTCGGCGCGGATCGAGGACGAATCCGTGTCGAAGAAGATACGGTCGCCGATGTTGACGGTGAAGTCCTGGGCCGATCCGGGCGTTGCCGCGCCGGCGCCGCTGAGGCCGAGATCGGCGGCGCTGTTCGGGGTCTTCTTCGAGGCGCAACCGGCGATGGCGAGCGACGCCACCAGCGCGATCATCACCGGGTTTCTGGTAAGTGCTGCGATACGGCCCATGCCGCCTCTCCTTCGCAATTCGAGTGATTTCGTTGATCGTCCAGTAACCACGTTTGGGTTAACCGGCGTTCAAGAAACACGGTTAAAATTTGGTTTCGGCTGCCGTCCGCAGCCGTTTTGCCAGGGGCCGCCCAAGGGGTCCACAATGTGCGCGGACCCTAGGCGGAAATGCGGCTAAAACGCGACCAAGCCGTGGAAAGGAGTGAATTGAAGAGTTGAGGAATCCCGTTTTCTTCATCTCTTCAATTCTTCAATTCTTCATTTCTCCAATTCCTCTCACTCGAGCAGCGGCGACCAGGCTGGATCCGACGCGAAATTCGCGGTCGGGATCGACTGTTCGTTGCGGCCGGTGAGATCGACCGAAACGAGTTTCGGACCGCCGGCTGAATCGCGGAAGAACATCAGCACCCGGCCGTTGGGCGCCCAGGTCGGCCCCTCCTGCTGGAAGCCGGTTGAAAGGATGCGCTCACCCGAACCGTCGATGCGCATGACGCCGATCTGGAATTCACCGGCGGTCTGCTTGGTGAAGGCGATCAGATCGCCGCGCGGCGACCACACCGGCGTCGAATAGACGCCGTCGCCGAAGGAGATGCGGGTCTGGCCCGAACCGTCGGCGCCCATCACATAGATCTGCGCGCGGCCGCCGCGGTCGGAAGTGAACACCACCTTGCTGCCATCAGGCGAATAGGACGGCGAGGTGTCAATGGCCGCCGAATTGGTGAGCCTGGTCGTCGAGCGGCTTCTCAAATCCATGGCGAAAATGTTGGAATTGCCGTCGTCGCGCAGCAGGCTCATGATCACCTTCTGGCCGTCGGGCGAGAAGCGCGGTGCAAAGGTCATGCCGGGAAAGTCGCCGACCAGCTCGCGCTGCCCGGTCTCGATCTGCAGCAGATAGACCTTCGGCTGGCCGCTTTCATAGGACATGTAGGTGATTTCCTGCCGGTTCGGCGAGAAACGCGGCGTCAGCACGATCGACTTGCCGTTCGACAGGTAGCGGACATTGGCGCCGTCCTGGTCCATGATGGCGAGGCGCTTCTTGCGCGCATTCTTTGCGCCCGATTCGTCGATGAAGACGACGCGCGTGTCGAAATAGCCCTTCTCGCCGGTCAGCCGCTCATAGATGGCGTCGGCAATGATATGGGCGACGCGCCTTGTATTGGCATCGTTGGCGAAGAACTGCTCGCCCGACATCTGCTGACCGGCAAAGGTGTCCCACAGCCTGTACTGGGCGCGGACGCGGCCGTCGGCCTCCTTGCTGACGCTGCCGGTGACCAGCGCCTGGGCATTGATCACCTTCCAATCCTCGAAGCGGGGCGTCGCATCCGGGTTCGAGATCTTTTCGATGAAGGCGCTCTTGTCGATCGGCGCGAACAGGCCGGAGCGTTTCAGGTCTGCGCTGACGATGCCGGAAATCTCCGCACCCAGCGCATCGCCGCCCTGGAAATCGGTGATGGCGATCGGCAGCGGCTCGACATTGCCTTTGTTGACGTTGAGCTCAACGAGCGCCCGCGCCGGCAAAGTGGCGGCGGCAGTCATACCCAGCGCCATCGCTGCGATCATCAGGAGCGGCTTGAGGATGGATTTCATGTCTTCTCGCTTCTCTTCAATGATTTTAGGGGCGCTAGGCCTACAGGCCCAGCATCTCTCTCGGGTCGAAGGTGACCCGAACGTCGGCCCAGATGTCTTGTTTGCCCGCGGGAACCTGCAGGCCGGCCACATCGCATTTCTGAACCGCACGAACGGCACTTTCGTCGAACGGGCGGTTTCCGCTCGACTGTTCGACGGACGGCCGTCCGTCCAGCTTGCCGGAGGCGTCCAGGTTGAACCGGACCACGACGACGAAATTCTCCGAACCCTCGAGCCCCGCCGGCAGCGTCCAGCAACCGCCAAGCTGGGCCTCCAACGCCCCCTGCTCCGACCTTGAAAGCTTCTGGCCCTGGTCCTTGTCGCCACCGAGCGATGCCTGCTGGGTTGAACGCTTGGCGCCGCCGCCGGACGGCTTTCGCTTGTCGAGCAGCGCGGAAATCTCGTCGGCGTTGAACTGCTTGTCTTCCGACTTCGGCTTGGATGACGCTTCCTTGACTGGCTTGTCGGCGTCCTTCCGCTCCGGCGCCTTGGCGCTTTCGGCCTGGGCCGGCTGCGGCTTCGGCCGCGCCTGCGGCGCAGGCGCAGAGTCCGGAAGCTGCGTCGTCTCGGTGGGCTGCTCTTTCGTTATTGCTTCGGCGACGGCGTCCGGCTTGACCTCGGGCTTCGGGTCGATGGCGGCGGTCTTGTCCTGCGGCGGCGTCGGCGCCGGCTCCTTGGCCGGTGTCGGCTTTGGCTCCGCCTGCTTGACCGGCTCGGGCTTGACCTCTTCCTTCGGCTGCGGGACCGGTGCGACCTCCGTCGCCGGAACAGGCTTGGGCTGTTCCTTCGGCTTCGGCACATCCTCGGGCTTTGGCTTCTCTTTCGGTGTCGGCGCGGGCGGCGGCGCCTCAGCCAGATCCACGGGGTTGGGCTTGGCTTCCGGCGTTATCGGCTTGTCGGTGTCGACGCTGTTTTCGCCGACTTTCTGGGCATCGGGAACGATGTCGGGGCGCTGTGTGGGCACCGGCGCCGGTTTCTCGTGCATCACGGCCTTCTTGTCGCCTTGCAGAATCTGCGCGGTTGCTTCCATCGGCACGATCTCGACCGACACTGATTCCACGTCGGACGCGGGCATGGCAGGCGGCGACGACAGCGTGAACAGCCCGAAGGCCAACGCTACCGTATGCAAGATAACCGATGTGGTGAGGCCCGTCCTCATCTTGCGTCTACTGATCCTGTTCCTGCAGCGAAACCAGGCCGATGTTCTTGTAGCCCGCGGCCGAGATGCGGGCCATCACCTTCATGGCCGTGCCATAGTCTGTCGACTTGTCGCCACGGATGAAGATGCGCTCGTCATAGCCAGTCTTCGAGATCGCCTGCAGTTTCGCCACCAACTCCTCGATCGGGATTTCGGTCTCCTGGAGGTATATCTGGCCGGCCGGATTGATCGAGACGGTGATCGGCTGCGTATCGACGTTCATCGCCTTGGCCTGCGTGTCCGGCAGGTCGATCGGCACGCCAACCGTCAGCAATGGTGCGGCGACCATGAAGATGATCAGCAGCACCAGCATCACGTCGACCATCGGCGTGACGTTGATTTCCGATATCATCGCGTGATGGCGGCCGCGCCGCCTGTGGCCACGACCACCGCGTCCACCACCACCCGCGCCTACAGACATTCCCATGATTGTTCCTCAGGTCTTCTGCGCGACTTTTTCATCGATTTGGCGCGAGAGTATGGCGGAGAACTCGTCCGCGAATCCCTCCATGCGCACGGCGATCTTGCTCGCGTCCGACGACAGCTTGTTGTAGGCGATGACGGCGGGGATGGCCGCGAGCAGGCCGATGGCGGTGGCCAGCAGCGCTTCGGCAATGCCGGGCGCGACCACCGCCAGGCTGGTATTCTTGGATGCGGCGATCGCCTGGAACGAGGTCATGATGCCGATGACGGTACCGAACAGGCCGATGAAGGGCGCTGCCGAGCCGGTGGTGGCGAGAAAACCAAGCCGCCCTTCCAGCTTTTCCATTTCGCGGGTCAGCGCCAGGTCCATCGCCTTGTCGATGCGGTTCTGCAGGCCAAGCGGCGATTTCGCGCCCTTCTCGAAGCTCTTCTTCCATTCGCGCATGGCGGCGACGAAGATGGCGCCCATGCCGGTGGTCTTGCGATCTGCGAGCGTGCGATAAAGCTCTTCCAGCGACTGCCCGGACCAGAACACCTGTTCGAAGCGATTGAGCGCGAGCCGCATGCGGCCATAGGCGACGAGCTTGTCGACGATGATCGCCCAGGTCCAGATCGAGGCGCAGAGCAGCCCGATCATGACCAGCTTGACCACCCAGCCGGCCTGCATGAACAGCGCCCAAATCGACAAATGCGCGCCCGGTTCGGCGAGTGCGATATTTTCCATGGTTACGTCCTTAAGATTTTCCGGGCACGGCTGGCGGCTGGCCCATGGGCATCCCTTGTGGTCCGTTCGCGCAAAGCTTCCGGAATAACCCCAAAATGCACCGTTGGCGGCCTTTTCGGGGCAAATGTTGGTGAAAGGAAGGCGCTGGATTCCTCCAATCTTCACCACTCTCTTCATGAACCGTTATGGTTAAGGATGGGTTAGGACGTACAGCGCGGCGCATTGCCGCGCCTTGGGCATGCCGCCAGGCATCGTCAGCGGATCATCGGCGTCAGTAATTTATCCATTTGCCTTGGGCATGAAGGCCGCGATCCATTCCTTCGGGAAACGTCTTGGCCGGCCATTCTCGCCGACGATCGCCGCCTCGACCCGCGCCTCGACCAGCACCTCGCCGCCGCGCTTCAGCTGCTGCGCCATGAAGATGCGGGCGCCCGAAATGTCCTCGGTTCGCGTCTCGATGGTCAGGATGTCGTCCATGCGGGCGGATCCGCGAAAATCGATCTCCATGCGCCGCACCACCCAGACTATTCTTTCGCCGTGCTTGCCCTCGGCGAGCTCGGTGTGATGAACGCCGGCAAGCCTGAGATAGTCGGAACGGCCGCGCTCGAAGAATTCGAGATAGCGCGCATGATAGACGACGCCGGAGAAATCAGTGTCGGCATAATAGACCCGTGCCATCAGCCGGTGGCCGAATTCCGTCAGCGCGCCGGAAAGCCCGGCGCCGAGCGCCGCCGATTCACCATGATCGTCCATCGCGCTTTCCTTTTTGGGCCTGACCGGGCACCTAAAGCGCGACGCGCTTTAGGTAGTTGTTTCCGTGCGTGTCGTTGTCCCAAAGCCGCTACACACTTTTGGGCGACACGCATTAGCTTGAGCTTGGCGCATGAACCCGATGGCACTGTTGACGGCGATGATCAAGACCTTGATGGCGGCGCTGCTTGTGCTGACCGCGCTGGCGCTGCCGGGCCAGGCGGCGAGCTTTTCGGTGAAGCGCGGCCTCAATCTCGACCAATGGACGACTTGGCCGAGCGAGGACAAATGGGGCGACCGGCAGGCAATCCTGCCCTATCCGGAATGGCGCAAGTTCCTTGGCGATGATGACCTCGAGGCGCTGAAGGGCGCCGGCTTCGATTTCCTGCGCATGCCGGTCGATCCGTCGCCGTTCCTGTCGGGCGAGACGCTGGCGCTGCGCGACGAGCTCTATGCCAGCGTGCTGGACTCGGTGCGCATGATCAATCGTGCCGGCTTGAAGGTGATCGTCGACATGCATCTGATCCCCAGCGGCAGCAGCCGCAAGATCGGCATGGGCGAGGTGATGGACGACCCGAAAGTGTTCGAAGCCTATGTCGAAATGGTGCGCAAGATGGCGCGCACGCTGGCCGATGAGGATCCGCGCCAAGTCGCCTTCGAGCCGATGAATGAGCCGGTCGTCGACTGCGACAGCGACGTCACCAGCCTCTGGCCGGAGCGCCAGCAGAAACTGTTCGCCGCTGCGCGTTCGTCGGCCACCAAGCTCACCCTGATCCTGACCGGCGCCTGCTATTCCAATGCGGCATCGCTGGCAAAGATCGATCCGAAGGTGATCCCGGACGACAACATCATCTGGACCTTCCACTCCTACGATCCGTTCCTGCTCACCCACCAGGGTGCGACCTGGGCCGGCGACTTCATCCCCTACGTGACCGGCCTGCCCTATCCGCTCACCGCCGTCCCGCGCGCCCAGCTGGATGTTACGCTCGATACGATCCGAGCAAGGATCAAGGCCGAGGCGCCATGGACGCGGCAGAGCGGGCTGCTTGCCTATCTCGACGAGCAGGTCGCCAGCATGGACACGGATGAGAAGCTGCGCGAGATGATGGATGCGCCGTTCACCAAGGTCGAGGCATGGGCAAAGGCCAACGGCATCAAGCCGCAGAACATCACGCTCGGCGAGTTCGGCATGATCCTCCAGGAATACGGCAATGCCTATGTGATGCCGGCCAAATACCGCGCCGCTTATGTCAGGGACATGGTCGCGCGCGCCGAAGCTCATGGCTTCTCTTGGTCGGTCTGGAGCTATGGCGGCGCCTTCGGCATCGTCGACGCTTTTGACAGAGAAAAAGCCGAGCCGGATGTGATGGAGATGATCAAGTCGCTTCATTGAAGCGGTTCAGGCTGAACCCAGTTCGATCGAAAGAATCTCTGGGCGCGCACCCCAAAACGCACCGGCAGGATGCTGAAGCCGAGCCCTCCGGAGACGATCAGGTTGCGGCTCTCCTCCACGACATGGCCATAGGCAAAACGGTTGCCGAAGCGGGATGGCACGACCGGAGAATAGCCGAGCAGCCGCACCTGTCCGCCATGGGTATGGCCCGAAAGGGTCAACGATATCCGTGACGGGACCTTCGGAAATATGTCGGGCTCATGCGCGAGCAGAATAACGGGAGCCTTGTCGCTCACCTTTGCCAGCGTGCCATGCAGGTCATCCAGCCCTTTGAATCTGCTGCGGCCCCAGGCTTTGCCCGGCCGCAGCGCAAGTTGGTCCGCAAGCCCGGCGACCCAGAAGCCATGCCCGTCCTTTTCAAGGCGGACGGCATCGTTTTCCAGGACCGGGATGCCAGCGCTCTCGAGCGCCCTGCGCGCCACCGTCGGCCCGAACCCGGCCTTTTGCGCGGAAAGGTCCTCCCACCAGTCATGATTGCCGAGGATCGACCACACGCCGAGCGGCGCCTTCAAATCGGACAAGGCCGGCGCCCATTCAGAGGAATCCACCCAGTCCGTCACCAGGCGCGTGCCGGATGCATAGTCGCCAAGCAGGACAATCAGATCCGGCTGCAGGGTGTTCGCCCGTTCGGCAAGCGACCTAATCCGCTCCGGCGTCATCCATGGCCGGCAAGCATGAATATCGGCGAGAGCGACAACGCGAAGCCGCAATCCTGCAGGCCAGTTTGGCGGCGTCAATGAATAGCGCTTTACATGCGTCAGCAACATCGGCTCCAGGCCAACCGCATAAGCGCTGAGCGACACGGCGGATAAGAACGAACCGCCGATGAGGCGCAGGAAGCCACGTCTGGTGATCATCGCTCAGCTCCGTCGTTCGTGGGATCGACGGTCCCACAGCGCGAGGCGTTAGAGCCCGCAAATGCGCCGGCAAGCTGACCGGGATTAGGAGATTTTGCGCAGGAACGAAGGGCCGCGCGGACGCTACTCTTCCTGGAACAGGCTGATCTGCTGCTGCGCAAGGTCCTTCGGCGCGTCGAGGCCGAGATGCCGCCAGGCATTGGCGGTCAGCACGCGGCCGCGCGGCGTGCGCTGAATAAAACCCTGCTGGATCAGATAGGGCTCTATGATGTCCTCGATGGCATCGCGCGGCTCGGAGAGCCCTGCAGCGATGGTCTCGATGCCGACAGGCCCGCCGCCAAAATTCCGCGCGATCATCGAGAGATAGCGGCGGTCGAGCGCGTCGAGGCCGAGTGCATCGACCTCGAGCCGCGTCAGCGCCTCGTCGGCGATCTGGCGATCGACATGACCGTCGCCGGCGACGGAGGCAAAATCGCGCACGCGGCGCAACAGCCGGCCGGCGATGCGCGGCGTGCCGCGCGCCCGCCGCGCGATCTCCAGCGCGCCATCGTCGCCGAGCGGCATGGCAAGGATGCGGGCGCCGCGCCGCACGATCTGCTCCAGTTCCTCGACCGAGTAGAAATTGAGACGAACCGGAATGCCAAAACGGTCGCGCAGCGGATTGGTCAAAAGACCGAGCCGGGTGGTTGCGGCGACCAAGGTGAAGCGGGCAAGATCGATCTTGACCGAGCGCGCCGCCGGCCCTTCGCCGATGATCAGGTCGAGCTGGAAATCCTCCATCGCCGGATAGAGGATTTCCTCGACCGCCGGATTGAGCCGATGGATCTCGTCGATGAACAGCACGTCGCGATCTTCGAGATTGGTGAGCAGCGCTGCGAGATCCCCAGCCTTGGCGATGACCGGACCGGAGGTCGAGCGGAAATTGACGCCGAGCTCGCGCGCCATGATCTGCGCCAGCGTCGTCTTGCCGAGGCCGGGCGGGCCGACGAACAGCACGTGGTCGAGCGCCTCGCTGCGGCCCTTGGCGGCCTCGATGAACACTTTGAGATTGGCCCGCACCGCCGCCTGGCCGACGAACTCGCCGAGCGTCTGCGGCCGCAAGGTCTGCTCGGCATCCTCGCCGCGCTTGTCGGGAGCAATGAGGCGTGGCGAAAGGCTCATGCCGCCTTCCTTGCACAGGGCAGGGAGCTGGACAAGCGTAGACTCACCGCGCCAGTTCCTTCAGCCCGAAGCGGATCAGCTTCGACGCATCCGCGTCCCCACCGGCGCTTTTCAGCGCTGCCGCCACCGCATTGGCGGCGGTATCGCGCGAATAGCCGAGATTGACCAGCGCCGAGACGGCGTCGGTGATCGGCGCCGGCGCGACGCCTTCGCCGAGCTCCTGCTTCAGGCCGATGGTGCCGGAGGCAGTGCCCGCGTAGGCCGGCGCCTTATTCTTCAGTTCGGTGACGATGCGCTCGGCCACCTTTTTGCCAACGCCCGGCGCGCGGCTAACCATGGCAATATCACGTAGCGCGATGGCATTGGCGAGATCGGCCGGCGCCAGCGTCGACAGGATGGCCAGCGCCACCTTGGCGCCGACGCCCTGCACATTGCTCATCAACAGCCGGAACCACTCGCGCTCGAGCACCGACTGGAAACCGTAGAGCCGCAGCATGTCCTCGCGCACATAGGTCTCGATGAAAAGAACCACCGCCTCGCCGGGTGCCGGCAAAGCGGCAAGCGTGCGCGCCGAGCAGTGGGCGACATAGCCGACGCCGTGCACATCGACGATGCAGAAATCCTCGTCGATCTCGTCCAGCGTGCCTCTGAGCTTGCCGATCATGCCAAGGCTCTCATGGATGCAAGGCCCTCATGGATAGGTTTCCGGAGACATGATGTCGAGGTCCGGGAAGTAGCTGCGATAGCGCGCGGCATCGCGTGTCAGCAGACGATGTCCCGCAACGACGGCGTGGGCTCCAATAAAGAAATCCGGCAGCGTTCGTTCGCGGAGCCCCCCTGCGCGGCGATAGCGGGAATGCGTGACGCCGGCAAGGAACGCCGCTTCCCATGGCAAGAGTTCGCGATCCATCTTGAGCGTCTCGACTGCTTTACGAAGTGCGGCTTCCGTCGCTATCAGCGGCGCGAGTTCGGACCAGACGATTGTGTTGATAACGAGTGCGCCATCGCGCCGGCATGCGGTGATCGCCGACGCCGACCACTTCGTCTCCCGTCCGGCAGGACCCCAAACGTCGATCAGGACATTTGTGTCAATCAATGTCGAGATCTTCACGTGGACCCCTCAGCCACTCGATGTACTCGTCTGCCGTCATCCCTCCCAGATCCAGCGTGCCGGCCATCTGATCGAGCAGCCGGCTGAAGCTACGGGAAGCCTCCTCTTCGGAAACGTTTTCGTTGACCGCAACGACACGAACTCCATCGTCAGTGGGCAAGAACTCCACCTCCGAGCCTGGGCCGATGCCCAGGCGATCCCGTATCTCTTTCGGGATCGTCACCTGTCCTTTGGTTGTCACCCGCATGGTAATACCTCTCAGGTATTACTTATTGCCAACCCTGAGAACAAGTCAAGAACAAACTTATCGTATCGTTCCGAAATCGGAATCGATTTTCGGAAAGCACGATGCGTAGATTCAAAGTGCTAGAACGTGCTTTGTGCGTCCAAATGGACGCTCGTCGCTATAGGCGAGCGCCATCCTATAGGCAACACTCTGCCGGTGATGCGCATGGCAGATGGCAATGGCCAGCGCGTCGGCGGCATCGTCGGTATCGAAAGTCGCCTTCGGCATCAGCACCTTGACCATCATGTGGATCTGCTTCTTGTCGCCATGACCGACGCCGATCACCGCCTTCTTGACGGCGTTGGGCGCATATTCGGCAACGACCAGGCCTGCCCGCGCCGGCACCAGCATGGCGATGCCGCGCGCTTGGCCGAGCTTCAGCGTCGCTGCCGCATCCTTGTTGACGAAAGTCTGCTCGACCGCCGCCTCGTGCGGCATGGCGGCATGCAGGATCTCGGCGAGCCCATCATGCAACTGGCAAAGACGCGTCGCCAGCGCCGCCTTGTCGTCGGAACGCACGGTGCCGGAGGCGACGAAGCGCAGCGAATTGCCGAGGCTCTCGACGATGCCCCAGCCGGTGCGCCTCAGCCCCGGATCAATGCCGATGATGCGAATCGCTTCCCCCATCCGCCAAGTCTACCCCTAGCGGACAGCGATGCCAGCGAAATGTGAACAAACCAGAAACAGGTCCGCTACGTCCCCAGGAGAGCCCCTAAGAGACTGTTTCGAAAGTCGCTCCGGCGCGTCATATGGTGGCGGTTTCGAGAACCGGAGCGCAGCGGACATTTGGGTCCGTGAGCCCGCGCATGACCCCGAAAATCGGAAAGATTTCGGAAAGGATCATGCGCAAAATCAAAAGCGCTACAGCGTCGCGTCCAAAGGACGAGCGGCGCTGTAGAGTTTCCAAACAGTCTCTTAGCCGCGGGCGAAAGCCGTGTTGAGCAGCGTGATCTGATCGGAAACCGGATTGACGCGGCGGCCGGATGGCGACACGTCAGGCACGGCGCCGCCGTAGATTTCCTCGTCCATGCGACGCACCAGCGCCTGCAGGCGCAGCGAACGGTTGATGAGGTCAAGAAAATCCTTGGGCAATTCGACCCAGCCTGCGGCATCGTTGTTGGCGGAAGCGGTGTCGAGACGCACCTTGGATTTTTCGGAAGCAACCTGATCGCGGGTCATCTCTCCGGAATTCGCCGCACGCTGCAAGAGCAGCCAGGAAGCGACCTGCATCAGCCTTGTGGTCAGTCGCATCGACTCGGCCGCATAGAGCGTCGCCGCCAGCCTGGACAATTTCTTCGCCTCGGCCCGGCCCTTGCCGTCCAGATATTCGGCCGCCTGCTCGACCAGGCCCATGCCTTCCTGGTAGAGCGGCTTGAAGGATTGGGAGAAAACCCGGCGCTCCGCCAGCTTGATGGTTTTCGCGCTTCCCTTCGAAGTCTCGTTCATCGATACGCCCTGCACTTGCCTTACAGCCGGCCGAATCGGCGTCATCGCCGTCACGTCCTGCACCCTATATAACCGAGGCTTGAAAATGCGCTTCGGAGCGGGTGAAGGCAAGCACATGTTTAACAAACGGTTAACGGCAGCGCAGACGCCCGGGCAATCCGGATTGCGGGCAAAAAAAGAGCCGCGGATAAGGCGGCTCTCAGGAGTTTAACAGGGAGGCGTCAAACAAAGTGGCTCCAACCACTCGGTAAGAATCCAGATCACTGGATGCACATAGTAAACGCCTGTAAAGCTTAATGAAGCCTTAACGGCGCGGATATTTTTTGAGCTAGCGCCGCCCGCCTGTGCCGTAACAGCACATGCTCAGGCCCGGGCTCAACCCTTTGGGCTCAGGCCTTTTGCGCCTCAGGAAGCCGCTCGGCTTTCCAAACCACCGGCAGTGCGATGTAGGCAAACAGCAGCAATCCCGCGTAAAAGCCCATCGAGGACGTTGCCACCAGTGGCTCGATCGCCGGGTTTCCGCCAAGCATGATGTAAAGGCCGCTCAACAGGCCGATGCCACTGATTGCCGTCAACCAGAAATGGACAGTAGCGAGCGTCTTTTGCCCGACTGCCGGAAACAGATGGTAAAAGAAGGCGAACACCGCCGACATCAGCCATCCGGCCACCATGATGTGGGCGTGGGTCGGCATCTGCGCATGGTCTTTGCTGATCGCCATCTCAAGGCCAAGCGCCATCCCGAACATCGCGTAGATGACGGCCAGCGTGAAGAAATTTCGTGCTACCTTTTGCATAGTATCCCCCGATTTGCCTTTTCCCGTTATGGGAATGGGTTGAATTCAGGCGGTCGACCCGCCACCGGGGTCCCCGGCATCGGCGCATTAGCATCGGCAATGTTTCTGGACGATGTCGCGTGGCGCCCGACCCTTCCCGGCGCTGTCAGAATAGCAGAAAACAGCGTGACGCGCTTGCGCAATCGTTGAACGATGCCGGTGCCGAGTGCCGCCCGAACTTTGCCGTGAAGCTGACGGCAACTCGGCCACGGCGATCTATAGAAGGCCGGCGATCCCGTCCCACAGAAGCTTGACCGCGACGACCGCCACGGTCGCGTAGGTGAAGGGGTAGAACAGTTCCGGCCGCATCCGCCGCACCAGCCAGGCGCCGGCGATGGTCGAAAGCGGCGCCAGCAGTACCAGAACCGCCGACGCGGTCAGGTTGGTGGTGTCGAACTGTCCGAGCGCGAAATAGGGGATGAGCTTCAAAGCATTGGTGGCGGCAAAGAAGATTGCGGCGGTGCCCGACAGCACTTTCGGATCGAGCCGGATCGGCAGCGCATACACTTGGAATGGTGGGCCGCCGACATGGGCGACGAAGCTGGTGAAGCCGGCGACCGTCCCCCAGAAAGCGGCAGCGGCGCGGTTGGGCTCGGCTGAGTGGTTTGCACCGTGCCGCATCTGTAGATAGACCCAGCGAAGCACGAAGATAATCGCCACGGCGCCGACGATCAGCCGCACCATTTCCGCTGTCACCAGCGCCGCGGTCAGCCAGCCGAGGCCGATGCCGATCACCGCGCCTGGCATCATGTCTATAAGCATCTTGCGGTCGTAGACACGCCACCATGTCCACACCGAGACGATGTCCATCAGGCACAGTATAGGCAGCAGGATGGCGGCGGCCTGCACCGGCGGCATGGCCAGCGCCATCAGCGGCACGCCGACGAAGCCGACCGCACCGCCAAAGCCGCCCTTGGACAGACCGACCAGGATGACGGCTGGAATGGCGGCGGCATAGAACCACGGATCGAGAAGCAGGCCTGACATCGGAGGGGAGCAGTTGGAGGGAAGGTTGGCCTCGGGAATAGACCAGAAATGTGCACGCCGCGACCGCAAAATACGAACGCAATGCGCCTGAGCCCGTCAGCCGGCGGAGCCTGTCAGATGTTTGGCATGTCGAGCGGTGGCGGGCGCCTCCGGATCGGCTGCGCCTTGATGATGGCTGTGCTGGTTTCGGCCTTGTCGGCGATACGGTCGAGGAGCTTGTCGAGATCGCCGATCGAGCGCACGAACAGCCGGGCAACAAAGCAATCGTCGCCCGTCACCTTGTCGCATTCGCCAAACTCCGGGATCTCCTCGATCAGCTTCTGGACGATATGCAGCTTGCCCGGCAAGGGCCGGATGCGAACGATCGCCTGCAAGGTGTAGCCGAGCGCTTGGGGATCGATCTCGACGGTGAAAGCCCTGATAACGCCGCGATCCTCGAGACGTCGGAGCCGCTCCGAAACGCTTGGCGACGACAACCCGACCTGCTGGGCCAACTCCTTCAGCGAGGTTCGTGAATCCCGGATCAGGATGTCGAGGAGCTTTTTGTCCAGGTCGTCCAGCATTTTACGATCCTCAATCGAAAACGAGATTTGCCTCACTTAATTAGGCAAAGCAGGGATAACACCTTCTGCAAATCATGGAAAGCGCCGGAACCATGTGAGATTATCAAGTCTCAACAGATCTCAGGGGTATTTCATGGACAGGACGGTGCGTGGCACGATCGAAATGACGGCCGCAATGACGATCCTGGGCACGATCGGATGGTTCGTCGTCATGTCGGGCCAGCCCATCATGGACGTCGTCTTCTGGCGCTGTGCCTTCGGCGCGATAACGCTGCTGATCATCTGCGCTGCCTTGGGGCTGCTGCGCGGCAGGCTGTCACTGCGCATCGTGGCGATCGCGGCTCTGGGGGGTGCTGCCATCGTCGTCAACTGGCTGCTCCTGTTCAGCTCGTTTTCCCGCGCCTCGATCTCGATCGCCACGGCTGTCTACAACACGCAGCCCTTCATGCTGGTCGGCTTTGGCGCGCTCTTCTTCTCAGAGCGGCTGACCATGACAAAGCTGGCCTGGCTTGGCATCGCCTTTGCCGGCATGCTGCTGATCGTGCAAGGCTCGCCTGATGCCGGCTCCGATGCAGGCCCCAATACAGGTAATGTCGGCACGGATTATTTTACCGGTATCGCGATGGCGCTGGGTGCGGCTTTCTTCTGGGCCGTCGCCGCCATCGTCACCAAGAAGCTCAAAGGCACGCCACCGCACCTGATCGCCCTGATCCAGGTCTGCGTCGGCGTCGTCATGCTGGCACCCTTCGCCAATTTTTCCCAACTTCCCGCCGATGCGTGGAGCTGGAGCATGCTGGCGACGCTTGGCGTCGTCCATACCGGTCTGATGTACATCCTGATGTACGGCGCCATTCAGAAACTGCCGACGCATCTGCAGGGGTCGCTGTCCTTCATCTACCCCGTGGTCGCGATCCTGGTCGATGTCGTCGCCTTCGGCCACCGGCTGCATCCGGCCCAGATCGTCGGCGCCGCCGCCATCCTGATCGCCGCCGCCGGCATGAATCTTGGCTGGACGCTGTGGAAATCGAAGACCCCAGCCGGGAGCACTCAGGCAATCAAGTGAGGCAAGAACGTCGCCGGACGACAATCCTGCGCCAATGATCCTGCCCCGCCCGCCTGTTCAAGGCCGGCACTTTGCTCTATGCCGCAATGCAACCATCTTCGCCCGGCATAGGCGAAAACCGGGATCGAAAACCAATGAACGACGCAACGCCTCCAAATCGCTGCCGCATCGTGCTGATCACGCCGCCGGGCGTGTCGGCTGAGCGCATCGTTGCGGCGTTCGAGGGCGGCGACGTCGCCTCGCTTATCCTGCCCGAGAACGGCATGGACGAGGCCTCCTTCCAGGCCTTCGCGGAACAGATAGTGCCGGCGGCGCAAGCGGCAGGCGTTGCCGTCGTCATTGCCGGCGACACCCGCATCGCCGGCCGCGTTCAGGCCGACGGCATCCATATCGAGGTCGGCAAGGCCGAACTCGCCGAGACGATCGAACGTTTTCAGGAAAAAATGATGGTCGGCACCGGCGGCGCCAAGACCCGCGACGATGCGCTGGAACTCGGTGAGCTCAGGCCCGACTACATCTTCTTCGGCCGTTTCGGCTACGACAACAAGCCGGAGCCGCACCCACGCAACCTGTCGCTGGGGCAATGGTGGGCAGATGTGATCCAGATTCCTTGTATCGTCATGGCCGGGTCCGACATCGCCTCGGTGGAAGCGGTGGCTGCCACCGGCGCCGAATTCGTGGCGCTGTCCAGCGCCATCTTTGCCGAAGGCGTCGATCCAAAGATGGCAGTCGCCAGCGCCAATACGCTGCTCGACGAGGCCGCGCCGCGTTTCGAGGACTGACGTGCCCACGCGGACAATCCTTTTCGGTGCTTTGCTTGTGGCGCTCGCGGTGCAGACCGCCATGGCGGAAACCGTCCCATTGCCGCAAGCCAAACCCAACGTCGGTGCAAAGACGGACAAGCCGATCGCCACGCCGCTGCCGCAGCCTGCCACCACGGCCCCGCTGCCGTCGGCCGACGCCATCAATCCGGATCGCTTTGGTGCAAAGCCGTCGGATTCTGCCTATGGCGCCTTCCAGCGCGGCCTTTACAAGACGGCCTACAACCTCGCCTTGGCCCGCGCCCAGAACGGCGATCCGGCGGCGCAGACGCTAGTCGCCGAGATATTGTCGCGCGGTCTTGGCATGCCGGTCAACGCGGCGGAGGCGGCAAAGTGGTACGCGCTTGCCGCCGAGCAGGGCGTACCGGACTCGCAGTTCCAGTATGCGCTGATGCTGCTCGACGGCCGCTACGTCAAGAAGGACGAAAAGGGGGCCTACGCGCTGATGCAGGCCGCCGCCGAGGCCGGAAATCGTCTGGCGCAGTTCAATTTCGCGCAGCTGCTGGTCCAGCAGGATCCCGGCGATGCCGGCATCGCAAAGGCCGTGTCCTACTATCAGCGCGCCGCCGCTACCGGCCTTGCCGACGCGCAGTATGCGATGGCGCAGGTCTATGCCAATGGCGTCGGCGGCAAGCCGCGCGACGATGTCCAGGCGCGAGGCCTGCTGGCACAGGCAGCACGGCAGAACTACGATACGGCACAGATCGATCTCGCCGCCTGGATGATCGAAGGACGTGGTGGCGCCCGCGACCTGAAGTCCGGCTTCGGCTGGATGAAGCAGGCCGCCGAAGGCGGCAATGTCGCCGCCCAGAACCGCCTCGCCAAGCTTTACATGGGCGGCATCGGCACCGATCCGGATCCGATCCTTGCCGGCGCCTGGTACGTCGTCGCCCGCCGTGCCGGGCTCATCGACCCGCAGATGGACGATTTTCTGCAGGGCCTGACCGACGACCAGACGAAGCAGGCACTGCAGAAGGCCAACCGCCTGCCGTAGAGCGCCACGGGATGGCTGTGCGCCCGCCACTCCCTTGCCTCTCCCGGAGATTTGTGGTCTTGGAGGCACCAAATCGCTTTCATTGCGAAAATCTCATCCCGGATCACATCCTCATGGCCAAGATCAATGGCAACGAAATCCGTCCCGGCAACGTCATCGAGCATGATGGCGGCCTTTGGGTGGCGGTCAGGACCAATCACGTCAAGCCCGGCAAGGGCGGCGCCTATAACCAGGTCGAGCTGAAGAACCTGATCAACGGCACCAAGCTCAACGAGCGTTTCCGCTCCGCCGAAACCGTCGAACAGATCCGGCTGGAGATGAAGGACTTTTCCTTCCTCTACGAGCAGGGCGAAGCGCTGGTATTCATGGATACCGAAAGCTACGAGCAGCTTGAATTGCAGAAGGACTTTGTCGGCGACCGCGCCGCCTTCCTGCAGGACGGCATGATGGTGACGGTCCAGCTCTATGACGAAAGGCCGATCGGCATTTCGCTGCCCGACCAGGTAACGCTGACCATCACCGAGGCCGATCCGGTGGTGAAGGGCCAGACCGCGGCCTCGTCTTACAAGCCGGCGATACTTGAGAACGGCATCCGCGTGCTGGTGCCGCCCTTCATCGGTTCGGGCGAGCGCATCATCGTCGACACCAACGAAATCACTTACGTGCGCCGCGCCGACTAAGGCGCCGGCAGCAGGAAGAAGCGCAGCAGGAAGAAGCACAATGGCGCGTTCCGCGATCCTCAATGTCATGGTCCAGGCCGCCATGAAGGCCGGCCGCTCGCTGTCGCGCGATTTCGGCGAAGTGCAGAACCTGCAAGTCTCGATGAAGGGCCCGGGCGACTATGTCAGCCAGGCCGACCGCAAGGCCGAGGACATCCTCTTCACCGAGTTGTCGAAGGCGCGGCCGGGCTATGCCTTCCTGATGGAGGAGCGCGGCCTGATCGAAGGCGACGACGGCCAGCACCGCTGGATCGTCGACCCGCTCGACGGCACCACCAATTTCCTGCACGGCATTCCGATGTTCGCTATCTCGATCGCGCTGGAGCGCCAGGGCCAGATCGTTGCCGGTGTCGTCTACAATCCGGCGATGGACGAGCTCTACACCGCCGAGCGCGGCGGCGGCGCCTTCATGAATGATCGCCGCCTGCGGGTCGCCGGCCGCACCAAGTTGATCGATACTGTGATCGGCTGCGGCGTGCCACATCTCGGCCGCGGCCAGCACGGCAATTTCCTGGTCGAGCTGCGCAACGTGATGGCCGAAGTCTCGGGCGTGCGCCGCCTCGGCTCCGCCTCGCTCGATCTCGCCTACGTCGCGGCCGGCCGCATGGACGGGTTCTGGGAAACCGGCCTGTCGGCCTGGGACGTTGCCGCCGGCATCCTGCTGATCCGCGAGGCGGGCGGCTTCATCTCCGACTTCGCCGGCGGGCAGAACATGCTGGATGGCGGCTCGGTCGTCGCCGGCAACGAGATCATTCAGCGGGCGCTGTTGAAGACCGTCCGGAAGCCGGTGGCGCCGCGCTAGATCAAAAAGATAGAGCCCATCCCGATTCTATCGGATCGGGCTCTAGCGGACTTGGCGCGCTGAACCGCCGCAGTCGCAAAACCGCAACCAAAGCTTGAAATACTATCCTGCATCCGCCCAGATAAGAGGTGATGCAGGATTGTTCATGACGGACATCGGGCCAGAATCCCAGATCGAAATCCCCTTTATGGGACGCTGGCACTATTCGCGCGCCGAAATGATCGCCGACGGCATTGTCCATGCGGTCGGCATCGTGCTGGCCATTGCCGCCGGCTCGGCGCTGCTGGCGCTGGCCGCCTTCCATACCGGTCCGGGCGAATACATTGCCGCCGCTTTCTACGTGGTTTCGCTGCTCACCGTGCTGTCGGTGTCGATGGCTTACAATCTGTGGCCGGTGTCGTCGCCAGCCAAGTGGATATTGCGGCGCTTCGACCATGCCGCGATCTACCTGCTGATCGCCACGACCTATACGCCCTTCCTCGCGCAGCTCGACGGCTCGCCGCTGACCATCTCGATGATCGTCCTGGTCTGGGCTGCTGCAGCGATCGGCATCGCCATCAAAGTGCTTCTTCCCGGCCGCTTCGACCGGCTGGCGATCGTCTTCTATCTCGCCATCGGCTGGAGCGGCATCGTTCTTGTCGAGCCGCTCGTCCAGACATTGCCGACGACATCGATCGCGCTGATCGTTGCCGGCGGGATCGTCTATTCCTGCGGCGTCATCTTCTTCGCCTGGAAGGGCCTGCGCTTCCACACTGCGCTGTGGCACGGCTTTGTCGTCACCGGCGCCGGCCTGCATCTGGCAGCCATGGTCGACTGCCTGGTCATCAATCGACTCTAACGCCAATGATCCGGTCGGCAATATTGCCACACGCCATTCAATTTCGTCATAATTCCGTTTAGAGTCGCGCTCAACGTGATCGGCGGCATCGGAAACGGCACACGGATGACTTTTTTCAAATCTTTCGGCATGGGCAAACGCTCCGACGTTCTGATGTACGACCCGCACAAATTGTCGAGCCCGCAGGTCTTTCTCCTGACCATGGTCATCTTCCTGATGATCGTCGCCTTCATCGCCGCCATCCTGACCCGTCAGATCTCGAGCGCCTTCGTCACCAATCCCGGCCTCAACGGCCTGATCATCGGCGTGCTTGTCGTCGGCATCCTGCTGGCCTTCGTGCAGGTCGGCCGGCTGTTTCGCGAAGTGCGCTGGGTCAACTCATTTCGGGCCGGCTCCGAAACCACCGAACCGGTGCTGCTGGCGCCGATGAAGGCGATGATCGGCCGCTCGTCGACGATCGCCTTCTCGACCAGCTCGATGCGCACCATGCTCGATTCGATCGCCACCCGCCTTGACGAGACCCGTGACACCTCGCGCTACCTCGTCGGGCTGCTGGTGTTCCTTGGCCTGCTCGGCACCTTCTGGGGCCTGCTCAACACGATCGGCTCGATCCGCGAAACCATCGAGTCGCTCGATCCCGGCACCGGCGATGCCGCCGCCGTGCTCGAATCGCTGAAGCAGGGGCTTTCCGCGCCGCTGGCCGGCATGGGCACCGCCTTCTCGTCCTCGCTGTTCGGCCTGTCCGGCTCCCTGGTGCTCGGCTTCCTCGACCTGCAGGCTGGCCGCGCCCAGACGCGCTTCTACACCGAGCTCGAAAACTGGCTGTCCTCGGTCACCGACCTGTCGTCCGACATCGTCGTCGCCGATCCGGCCAAGACCGAATCCTCCGACGAGATCCGCGTCCTGTCTGAAAAACTGCGCAACATGCAGGAGAATGGCGGCGGCGCCAATCCGCGCGTCGCCACCGCCATGGCCAACCTTGCCGACGGCATTTCGGGCCTGGTCAAGAACATGCGCTCGGAGCAGCAGATCATGCGCGACTGGGTCGAGGCCCAATCGGACGAGCAGAAGGCGATGCGCACCACGCTGGAGAAGATCGCCGACGCCCTGAAGAAGCCTGGAGTCCATTAGCATGGCTCTCGCCAGGGGCCGGCGTAACGATCGCCGCATCGATTACTGGCCGGGCTTCGTCGACGCGCTGTCGACGTTGCTGCTGGCGATCATGTTCCTGCTCACGGTCTTCGTGCTGGCGCAGTTCCTGCTCGGTCGCGAAATCTCCGGCAAGGACACGGTGCTCAACCGCCTCAATTTGCAGATCAACGAACTGACCCAGCTTCTGGCGCTGGAGCGCTCGACGACGCAGGACAAGGAAGATTCGCTCGCCAATTTGCAGGCGTCGCTGTCGGCGTCGGAGGCGGAAAAGAGCCGGCTCGAGCAATTGCTGGCGCAAGGTGCGGGTGCCGGCGACGCGGCCAACCAGCGCGCCACGGCACTTTCGGGCGAACTCGACAGCCAGCGCCAGATCAGCCAGCAGGCACTGAGCCAGGTTGAAATCCTCAACCAGCAGATCGCAGCGCTGCGCAGGCAGATCGGAGCGCTCGAAGAAGCGCTCAACGTGTCCGAAACGCGCGATCGCGAGTCCAACACCAAGATCGCCGATCTCGGCCGCCGCCTGAACGTCGCACTGGCGCAACGTGTGCAGGAACTGAACCGCTACCGGTCCGACTTCTTCGGGCGCTTGCGCGAAATCCTCGCCGACCGCGAGAACATCCGCATCGTCGGCGACCGCTTCGTCTTCCAGTCGGAAGTGCTTTTCCCAACAGGCTCCGAAGTGATCAACGACGCCGGCAAGGTCGAGATGAAGAAGCTCGCCGACGCCATTATCGACCTGCAGAAGGAGATCCCGCCGGAGATCAGCTGGGTGCTGCGCGTCGACGGCCACACCGACGACAAGCCGCTATCGGGCACCGGCCGCTATCGCGACAATTGGGAATTGTCGACTGCGCGCTCGACCTCGGTGGTGAAGTTCCTGATCGAGAACGGCGTGCCGGCCAACCGGCTGGTTGCTGCCGGCTTCGGCGAATTCCAGCCGCTCGACCCCGCCGACACCGAAGACGCGCGCAACAAGAACCGCCGCATCGAGCTGAAACTGACCGAGCGTTGATTCAGACCGGGCAGGCTCAGGGCGAACGCGCGGATTTAGCGTGCCAGCGCAGACCGTCAAGGTCTGAAAAGATTACCTTTTTTTGATTACACTTTGCCGAGAACCGCTCCTAGGTTGTACCAAGGGGCCGAGAACCGCCGGCGGTGGAACCGCCCATCGCGACGCGACGGAACCGGACGGCCCACGGCCGGAAGGTGAGCGTCCCAACCGCCGCCTTCCCCAGTAAAAGGAGACGCAACCATGCGCTCTTTCACTCCCAAAACCCTCAGGCCCAAAAGCCTCAGGACTGCAACGCTTGCCGCACTTCTCGTCGCCGTTCCGTTTGCTGGCGCCTACGCCGGCCCGCGTGAGACAGCTTTGATCAATCAGATCCAGAGCGTGGATACGGGTATCCGGGCCCGCCATGCAGGCGAACCAGCTCGAGCCGGGCGAGGCGCGTGACTTGCGCACGCAGATCACCCAACTTGATCGGGCCGCCCAGAGGGCGGCGCGAGATGGAACGATACCGGTCACGCAATATCAGCAGTTGCTGGCGCAGCTCGATGATGTGAGCCAAAAGCTGCGGGCTGCCACCGGCAGCGCCTTCCTTATCGGCAACGGCGCCGATGGCGGATATTATCCAAACGGCTACGGCCAAAATTATCCAAGGGGCTGAAATCATCCATTACAGCGCCGCAGTTGATCTTGCGCATGATCCTTTGATTTTGCGCATGATCCCTTCCGCAACGAAGGCCCGCTGATGCGGGCCTTCGTTGCTTGTCGGCAGGCTTTTATCTCGCATGCTGTGGGGAATGCGGGACACCAGACATCGGTCCGGGGGGCGATTTGTGGCGGAGCGGCGCCAGCTAGGGCGCCGGTTCGTGGTCAACAAGGCCTGAAAAGATTATCTTTTTTTAATTACACTTTGCTGCGGCCCGCTCCTAGCTTCCGTTGCAAGGCCGAGAACCGCCGGCGATGCCCTCCCTCATCGCGACGCGACGGAACCGGACGGCCCGCGACTGGAAGGCGGAGCGGCCCAAGCCGCCGTCTTCCCCGATAAAAGGAGACGCCGCCGTGCGCTCTTTCAAGACTCTCAGGACTGCAACCCTCACCGCATTTCTCATCGCCGTTCCGTTCGCGGGCGCCTACGCCGCCGGACATCACAAAGGCGCCCTCGACGAGGCGACGCCGACCGTTTTCTACGGTCCGCGCGTGACAAGCTTGATCGATCAGGTTCAGGGCGTGGACAAGGGCATCGCGGACGCGAGGCAGGAGAACACGATCACGCCGGCCGAGGCACAAAGGCTGCACATGCGAGCGGCCCATATCAGCCAGGCCTTTGAAAGACTGGCTACGACAGATCATGGCAGGATACCGGGCGCGCAATACCGGCAGTTGTTGCGCCGGCTCGATAATGTCGACCAGGCGCTGCTGTTCGACACTGGTAACGCCTCCAACATCGGCGACTACACCGATGGCGGAAATCCAAACGGCTGATCATATCGAGGAATGGACTGCCCGGCGCCCTCGGGGTTTTTGCCCCGCGGGCGCCTCTTTCATGACAGCGCCGCGCATCCTTTTGGGACGCGCAAAGGCCGGCGAGGCGATATTGATCACGCCGTCCTCGCTTCCGCAGGATGCCCTTGCTTCCGCCGGATCACGTCGAGGTATGGCGCGATCAAAGCGCCCCGTCGCAAAACGGCCTTCAGGGTTGCCAATGCCGACGCATTGGTATCTTTTCCCGCCGTTCAAATTCAGCGGAACCTGCCATGTCCTTTCAAAAACTCGACGACCTCGGCCACAAGCTCGAAGCGCTGGAACATGCGCTCGCCATTCTCGGTGCTGACGAGGCGACCCATATGGCCGTCGGCGGCGGCGAAAAGCGCGCCGAAGCGATGTCGGCGCTGGCCGGCATGCATCACGCCAGAGCGACCGCGCCGGAGATCGCCGACTGGATCGCGGCGGCCGAGCAGGAAACGCTGAACGAGGAACAGCAGGCAGCGGTCAAGGAGTTCCGGCGGCAATACACCAACCTGACCTGCCTGCCGGTCGAATTCGTCGAGCGCCAAACGACGGCGCGCATGCGCTCCGAGCAGCTCTGGCGCGACCTGCGCGCGAAAAACGACTGGGCAGGGTTTTTGCCGGCGCTCGAAGGCGTCGTGGCGCTGGTGCGCGAGGAAGCAGCGCTTCGCGCCGACGTGCTCGGCCTCGATCCGTATGACGCGCTGATGGAGCAATATGATCCCGGCAACCGCGTCGCCGACATCACGCCGGTCTTCGCCGAGTTGAAGACCTTCCTCAGGGATTTCGTACCGGAGGCACTGGCCGTGCAGGAGGCGCGGCTGACGAAGCGCCCGCTGAAGCCACTTTCGGGCAGCTATGCGATCGAAAAGCAGCGCGAGCTTGGCCTCGCCATGATGGCGGCGGTCGGCTTCGACCTGACGCACGGCTCGCTTTCGGTGTCGCATCATCCGTTCTGCGGCGGCGTGCCGAGCGACGTGCGCATCACCACCCGCTACAAGACGACCGACTTCCTGTCGGCGCTGATGGGCGTGCTGCACGAGACCGGCCACGCGCTTTACGAACAGAACCTGCCGAAGGCGTGGGCGCACTGGCCGCTCGGCAAGGCGCGCGGCATGGCCGTGCATGAAAGCCAGAGCCTATTCGTCGAGAAGCAGATCGGTCGCAATCCGGAATTCTGGCGCTGGGCGCTGCCGGTGGTCGAAAGGCACCTCGGCGAAACGTGGTCGATCGACGACATCCTGCCGCATGTGCATCGGGTCGAGCGCGGCCTGATCCGCGTCGACGCCGACGAGGTCACCTATCCGCTGCACGTCATCCTGCGCTACGAGTTGGAGCAGGAGCTTGTCTCGGGGCGGCTGGAGGCCGCCGACCTGCCAGAGGCCTGGGATGCCAAGATGCGCGACTATCTCGGCCTGTCGACATCGGACAACCCGGCCGACGGGCCGATGCAGGACGTGCACTGGCCGGGTGCCGCCTTCGGCTATTTCCCGTCCTACACGCTGGGCGCCATGATGGCGGCGCAGCAATGGGCGGCGCTGACCAGAGACCATCCCTCCGCCGACGAGGATCTCGCCAAGGGAGACTTCAGCGCCATCAACAATTGGCGTCGCGAAAAGATCTGGTGGCAAGGCTCGCGCTGGTCGACGCCGGAGCTGCTCGAACGGGCGACAGGTGAAAAACTGAACGCCGCACACTTCACCGATCACTTGCGCAAGCGGTATGGAGCGGCGTGAGGCGGCAGTAGAATCGCGGCGCAGATACCCCTGTCTACTCGGCAGCACCTCTGAAAGCACTCGCCCCGGTCTCGAACTGCAGCTTGGCCAGCCGCGCATAGATGCCGCCCTTGGCGACGAGGCTCTGGTGGGTGCCTTCCTCGACGATGCAGCCGCCATCCATGACCAGGATCCGGTCGGCCTTCAGCACCGTCGCCAGCCGGTGGGCGATGACGATCGTGGTGCGGTCCTGCATCAGCCGTTCCAGCGCCGTCTGCACCAGCGTCTCGCTTTCGGCGTCGAGTGCCGAGGTCGCCTCGTCGAGCAGAAGGATCGGCGCATCGCGCAGAATCGCGCGGGCAATCGCCACGCGCTGGCGCTGGCCGCCGGACAGCGTCACGCCGCGCTCGCCGACCTGGCTGTCGTAGCCTTTCTCAAGTTTGAGGATGAATTCGTCGGCAAGCGCATCCTTGGCCGCCGCCTCGATCTCGGCGTCGCTGGCGTCCGGACGGCCGAAGCCGATGTTGTCACGTGCGCTGGCCGCGAAAATGGTGACATCCTGCGGCACGATGGCGATGCGCTCTCGTATGGCGACGGGGTCGGCCTCGCGCACGTTAACGCCGTCGATCATGATCTTGCCCGTCTCGGGATCATAGAAGCGCAGAAGCAGCGAAAAGACAGTGCTCTTGCCAGCGCCGGAGGGGCCGACGATCGCCACCGTCTCGCCGGGCTTGACCTGGAAACTCAGGCCGTGGACGGCGGCGCGGTCGGGCCCAGCGGGGTAGGAGAACGATACGTCGTCGAAACTTATTGCGCCTCTGGCCGTCGCCGGCAGCAGTTTCGGATGCGCGGGGGCCTGGATCGCGGGCTTCTCGGCCAGGATCTCGGTCAGCCGTTCGGCAGCACCCGCCGCCTGGGAAAGCTCGCCCCACACTTCTGACAGCGCGCCGAGGGCGCCGGCGGCGAACACCGAATAAAGCAGGAACTGGCCGAGCGTGCCCGGCGACAGCGTGCCGTCAAGCACGTCGCGCGAGCCGAACCACAGCACCGCCACCACCGAGGAAAAGATCATGAAGATGGCGAAGAAAGTGAGGAAGGAGCGGGCAAAGATCGAGGATCGCGCCGCTTCGAACGCGGTTTCCACGGCAGATGAAAAATGCCCAGTGACGAGCTTCTCGTTGGTGAAGGCCTGCAGCGTGCGCACCGCGCCGATCTGCTCGCTGGCATAGGCCGTGGCGTCGGCCAGCGTGTCCTGCGCCAGCCGGGATTTGCGCCGCACCGAACGGCCGAAGGCGACGAGCGGCAGCACGATCACCGGAATGGCGGCGATGACGAGGCCCGACAGTTTCGGGCTGGTGAAGACCATCATCGCCACGGCGCCGAGGCCGAGGATGACGTTGCGCAGCGCCACCGAAGCGGTGGCACCGACCGCCGACTTGACCTGCGTCGTGTCGGCGGCGAGCCGCGACACGATCTCGCCCGACTGGGCGGTATCGAAGAAGGATGGCGACAGCGTCGTGACATGGCGGAACACATCGCTGCGGATGTCGGCGACGACGCGCTCGCCGAGCGTGATGACGAAATAGTAGCGGCTGGCTGACGCCGCAGCGAGCAAGGCAGCCATCACCACCAGCATGGCGAAATACTCAGCGATGAAACTGGAATCGGAAGCGGAAAAGCCGTGGTCGATCATCCGCCGCACCGCCAGCGGCAGCGCCAGCGTCGTCGCCGCCGCGACGGTCAGCGAGACGACCGCGCCAATGACCATTTTCCGGTAGCGGGTGATGTAGGGGAACAGGCGCCGCAGCGGCTTGAGCGAGCGCCTACGCTCGTCTGCATCGCCGCTAGTGTGCGCCATGACCGTTTCCTCTGGCTCTTATGGGTATGCGCCTCAATATGCGCTTACCGCGGCCTTGTGATTCAATTCCGGCTGATGTATAGGCTCGCCGACCGTTTTAGAAGCCGTGGCTCCTCAATAGCTGCGGCTTCGAGTTTTAAAAAGGGGCGCATCGACGCAGGCTTTATGCCCGTCAGCGCCGGCGAACCAGGAATAGCACAATGAAGACCGACATCCATCCCGACTACCACACCATCAAGGTCGTCATGACCGACGGCACCGAATACATGACCCGTTCGACCTGGGGCAAGGAAGGCGACACGATGAACCTCGACATCGACCCGACCACCCATCCGGCCTGGACCGGCGGCCAGCAGACCCTGCTCGATCGCGGCGGCCGCTTGTCGAAGTTCAAGAAGCGTTTCGAAGGTTTCGGCCTCTAAGCCGCAGGCCTTTCTCGGATCGAAGAAACCCGCCCTCGTGGCGGGTTTTTTTGTTGCCGAAATGCGGCCTATTCGCTGACCAGTTCGCGCAGCGCCATGCGCTTGTAGGCGGCGACCAGGTCGTCGCCTTCTTGCCGCTCGACCGAGATTGCCAGCCGCATGGTGGCCTCGCCCATCTGCCAGATGAGAAATGCCGTCGTTTCCAACGCCGCCGGATCGGCGGCAGGCCGCAGCCGCTTCAACACGGCGGTGAGGAAGTCAGCGTTGGCCCGGCTGTCGGCGAGCTCGAGTTCGCGCAGCGCCTTGTCGGCCTGCGTGCCCGACCAGATGTCGCGCATGACAGGCGACGCTAGGAACAGCCGGTAATAGATATCCACCAGCTCCGAAAATGCCCGCCGCAGGCCTTCGGCATCGATGACATCTGCCAGCGCCGCTGAGATGCAGGCCTGGCTTTCGGCGGTGTAACGCTCGGCCAGCGCCCAGATGATCGCCCGCTTGTCCGGGAAGAACTGGTAGAGCGATCCGATCGACACGCCGGCCCGTTCCGCCACTTCGCCCATGCGCATGGCATCGCTGCCTTGCTCGGCGATCAGCGCGGAGGCGGCAGCCAGCATCCGCTCGACCCGCTCGCGGCTGCGCTGTTGGCTTGGCGCCCGGCGCGGCAACGCGATCTGGCCATCCTGTGAACCCGATACGGTCGAGCCTTCCATCACTGTCTCCTGGCGAATGATCCAACAAATTGACCAACAAACTGGCTTGACTCACAAAATACGAGGGTTTATCACGTTTTGCAAATGTGAGGAAAACTCATGTTTTCAAGCAAGGAGAACCACCATGAACGACACAGCGAAAAAACCGACTTTGATCCTCGGCGGCACAGGCAAAACCGGCCGTCGTCTCGCGGACAAGCTGGCGGCGCAGGGCCTGCCGGTGCGGATCGGCTCGCGCTCGGGCACGCCGCCCTTCGACTGGGAAAACGACACGACCTGGGAACCTGCGCTTGATGGTGTCGGCGCCGTCTACATCAGCTACTATCCTGATCTTGCGGTGCCCGGTGCGGCCGAAGCGGTCGGCGCCTTCGCCAACCTTGCCGTGGAGCGCGGTGTGCGCCGGCTGGTGCTGCTGTCGGGGCGCGGCGAAACGGAAGCGCAACGTGCCGAAGAGATGCTGAAAGTCTCAGGCGCCGACTGGACGATCCTGCGCTGCGCCTGGTTTTCCCAGAACTTCAGCGAGAGTTTTTTGCTCGATCCGCTGCTCGCCGGGGAGGTGGCTTTGCCGGTCGGCAATGTCGGAGAACCGTTCGTCGACGCTGACGACATTGCCGACGCCGCCGTGACGGTGCTTACCAAGCAAAGCCATATCGGCCAGCTTTACGAGCTGACCGGGCCACGGCTGCTGAGCTTCGCCGACGCGGTCGCCGAGATCGGCAAGGCGAGCGGTCGCGACATCCGGTTTGTCAGGATTTCGCATGCCGAGTTCACTGCAGCGATAGCCGGGTACGAGCTGCCGGCCGAGTTCGCCTGGCTGCTCAACGAGCTGTTCATCGAGGTGCTCGACGGCCGCAACGAGGCGCTGACTGACGGCGTCCAGCGCGTGCTCGGCCGCGCCCCAAAAGATTTTTCCGCCTATTTAACCGAAACCGCCGCTACCGGCATCTGGAGCAACTGACATGATCATGAAACTGCTTCCCACCCTCACCTTCATCGCCGCGCTCGGCTCCGGCGTCGTCGCTGGTGTCTTCTTCGCCTTCTCCAGCTTCGTCATGCCGGGCCTCGCCCGCATGCCTGCCGCGGGCGGCATCGCCGCGATGAATTCGATCAACGTCACCGCGGTGACGCCGATGTTCATGACCGCGCTTTTCGGCACAGGGCTGATCTGCCTTGTCCTCGCCGTCGGCGCCATCCTCGGCTGGAACCAGCCGGGTTCGTTGTGGCTTCTCGCTGGCGCCCTGATCTATCTCGTCGGCAACCTGATCGTGACCATGATTTTCAACGTGCCGCTCAACAACGCTCTGGCCGCCGTCGATCCGGCAAGCGCCATCGGCGCCGCCGTGTGGACCACCTATCTCAGGGACTGGGTGATGTGGAACCATGTCCGCACCATCACCGCCATCGCAGCTCTGGGCTGCTTCATCATGGGATGGCGGTGAATGCAGGGGTAGAAACGCAAAAGACCCTACGTCAGGCAGAGTCTTTTGATGTGGGGTCTTTTGACTTATGGCCCTTCCGGTCGGCATGGCCGAGATCGCGGTCCGGATCGATGACGTCGCGAACCAGCTGCTTGAGCTTTGCGGCATCGGGAAAGCCGCCGTCGCGCTTGCGGTCCCAGACCAGCGTGTCGTTGCAGGAAATGGTGAAAATGCCGCCGGTGCCGGGCACCAGCGTGACCTCGCCCAGATCCGTTCCGAAGGTCGAGAGCAGCTCCTGCGCCATCCAGCCGGCCCGCAGCAGCCATTGGCACTGCGTGCAATAGGTGATGCGGATGGTCGGCAGCGGCTTTTCGGTCATGTCAGATTGAGCTCCGCTCATATCTCGGACTGAGGTCCGCTCATGTCTGGCTGAGTTCCGCTCATGCCGCGCTGAGCTTCGCCATGGTCTCGTCGTCGACCTCGAAATTGGCGTAGACGCTCTGCACGTCGTCATCGTCCTCGAGCGTCGCGACCAGCTTCATCAGCGACTGTGCCCGCTCCTCGTCGACCGCAATGTTGGTCTGCGGCTTCCAGATCGGCTTCACCGACTCTGCCTCGCCGAGCGCGCCTTCCAGCGCCTTCGACACCTCGCCGAGATTCTCGAAGGCGCAATAGATCGTGTGGCCTTCCTCGTCTGACTGGACGTCGTCGGCGCCGGCCTCGATCGCCGCGTCCATGACCTTCTCGGCGCTGCCGACTGACGCCGGATAGAAGATCTCGCCGACACGGTCCCACATGAACGACACCGAGCCGGTTTCCCCCATCGCCCCGCCGGCCTTGGTGAAGGCGGCGCGCACATTCGACGCCGAGCGATTGCGGTTGTCGGTCAGCGCCTCGACGATGAGCGCGACGCCACCGGGTCCGTAGCCTTCGTAGCGCACGGCTTCGTAAGTCTCGGCGTCGCCCATCGATGCCTTGTTGATGGCGCGCTGGATATTGTCTTTCGGCATCGACACCGCCTTGGCGTTCTGCACGGCCAAGCGCAGGCGCGGGTTCATCGACGGATCCGGCGTGCCGCTCTTGGCGGCGACGGTTATTTCGCGCGCCAGCTTGGAAAACATTTTCGACCGCACCGCGTCCTGGCGGCCCTTGCGGTGCATGATGTTCTTGAACTGTGAATGGCCAGCCATGGCACCCCTGTCGTCTTCTTGGCAGAGCATTCTGCAGCAAGGTAGTCACCTCGCCTTTTGCCAAAATGCTCGAATTCAAAATTTCAGAACGTCCCTGGTGCGTCCGGATGGACGTACGGCGCTCTATGTCGGAATGGCCGGCTTATAGATAAATCGGCTCAATTCGTCCAGCCGCGCCGTAACGGTGGCGCGCAATGCGCCCGCCAGCTGCATTCCTGCGGCCATTCATTCTTCCAGATCGGATTTCAGCCGGTCGAGAATGCTGATCGCGTGCGTGGCGTATTGGCTGATCCAGCGGTCGTGGATCTGCTTGATCGGCAGCGCGTTGAGATGGTTCCAGCGTTCGCGGCCCTCGCGCCGCGCCACGACTAGGTCGGCTTCTTCCAGCACTTTCAGATGCAGCATGACGGTGCAGCGGTCCATGTCTGGAAAGGCATCGCACAGCATGCCGGTGGTCCGCGGCGCGTCCTTCAGCTCGTCCAGCAGCGCACGCCGGCGCGGATGCGCCAGCGCCTTGAAAACATTGTCGTCCTGCGCTTTGCTTGACATGTTATATTTTTATAACATAATATCGGCCTGATCAAGGAAGGAGCTGTGGATATGTCTCTTGGATTCAGAGTTTCGGGCCGCATCGGCAAACCGGTCGCCGAGGTCTTCGACGCAGTCGTCAATCCGACCAAGCTCAGCGGCTATTTCACCACGATCGGCGGCGCCAGCGCGCCGCTGGTGGCAGGCGCCGGCGTCGTCTGGTGGGGCAAGGTCCCGGTCGAGGTCGACCAGGTGGAAAAAGACAGCCGCATCGTGCTGCGCTGGGACGCCACCGACGCCGACGGCAAGCCGGCTTACAAGACGCGCATCGAGATGAATTTCGAGCCGCTGGATGACGGCGGCACCTTCGTCACCATCGCCGAGACCGGCTGGCACGAGGACGCCGTCGGTCTGAAGAAGTCTTACCTCAATTGCGAGGGCTGGTCGCAGATGCTGGCCTGCATGAAGGCCTATGTCGAATACGGCATCAATTTGCGCGACGGCTATTACCGCAGCGAGATGAAGGGCGAGCCGGCCAGCGAAGACAATATCTGAGAAGACGGAGGAAGGATGACTGCGAAGATCACCGGCGGCATCAACATCGCCATGAAAGTGCCGCCACACCAGTACCAGGACACGATCGCCTTCTACCGGGACGTCGTCGGCCTGAAGCCGTTCACGGCCAAGGCGCCGGCTATCGGCTTCGAACTCGGCCCCAATCGCCTATGGATCGACGAAGCGCCGATGCTGAGCCAGGCCGAAATCTGGCTGGAACTGTTCACCGACGATTTTCCGGCCGCAGCCGATCATCTCGCCAAGGCCGGTATCGTGCGCTGCGACGCCATTGAGGCGCTGGGTGAGGGTTTTCGTGGCGGTTGGATCACCAACCCGGCCAACATCGTTCACATGGTGCGCGAACCCGACGCCTGGTGACGGAGGCCTGTTC
Organism: Mesorhizobium mediterraneum; assembly: GCF_002284565.1. Lineage (GTDB taxonomy): Bacteria > Pseudomonadota > Alphaproteobacteria > Rhizobiales > Rhizobiaceae > Mesorhizobium > Mesorhizobium mediterraneum. Next base: position 257,096 of record NZ_NPKI01000032.1, read on the forward strand.
GGAAAGGAGGACGATATGGAAATCCGTGAGACACCGACCGCCGAAGCCGGCATGCTGATCCGGCGGCCGGTCGCAGAAATGTTCGAAGCCATCGTCGATCCGGCGATCACGACGAAATTCTGGTTCACTCATGGCAGCGGCAGGCTGGACAGCGGCAAGGAGGTTCGCTGGGAATGGCGCATGTACGGCGTCTCGACGCCGGTCACGGTCAGCGAATTCGTCAGGAACGAAAAGATCGTCATGCAATGGAGCGATCCGCCGACCACGGTGGTCTGGACCTTTACCGAGATGCCCGGCGGCACGACCTTCGTCGAAGTTCGCAATTTCGGCTTTGCCGGCAGTGCCGACGAGCAGGTCAAGCAGGCGATCGGCTCGACCGATGGCTTCGCGTTGGTGCTCGCCGGCGCCAAGGCGTGGCTGGAGCAAGGCCTGACGCTTGGCCTGATCGGCGACCGTCACCCGAAGGGGGTGCCTGCGAGTTAAAACGCACCGGCGTCCCTAAGCGCCCGATCTCAGTGCCCGCCAGCCTTTGCCTTCCTCCGGCGTCGCGCCAGCATGTTGAGACCCTCGACAAGGGCGGAAAAACCCATGGCGGCGTAGATGTAGCCCTTCGGCACATGGAAGCCCATGCCGTCGGCGATCAGCGTCATGCCGATCATCAGCAGGAAGCTGAGCGCCAGCATGACGATGCTGGGGTTCTTGGCGATGAAGTCGGCGAGCGGCCCGGCCGCCAGCATCATCACGGTGACCGCCACAATGACGGCGATGTACATGATGGCAATCTCGTCCGTCATGCCGACCGCGGTGATGATCGAATCGATCGAGAAGACGAGGTCGAGCAGCAGGATCTGGAAAATCGCGCCGGCCAGTGAAAGCTGCAGCGTCTGGCCCATCATCGTGTCCTGATGATCCTCGAGATCGACCGTGTGGTGGATCTCCTTGGTCGCCTTCCAGACGAGGAACAGGCCGCCAGCGATCAGGATCAGGTCGCGCCAGGAAAAACCATGGCCGAAAGCGGTGAATACCGGCGCCGTCAACTGGACGATGATCGAGATGGTGGCAAGCAGCACCAGCCGCATGATCAGCGCGGCAGAAATGCCGAGCCGCCGGGCGCGGGCCCGTTGTGCCTCCGGCAGTTTGTTGGTCAAGATCGAGATGAAGATCAGATTGTCGATGCCGAGCACGACCTCCAGCACGATCAGCGTCAGCAACGCGACCCATGCGGTCGGATCGGAGACAAAAGCGAAATGTGGCGCCAGGAATTCGATGAGCTGCATGGAGGTCGTCCCCTCTTACGATCTAGAGCAGTGTCGCCGGCAGTTAGGTATCGCAGGCGTTGATATCAATATCACGACCAGAAAGATGGCGCCGTTTCCTCGAGCCGCGGCCCGCGACGAAACGGCGCAATCCGCTCGGTCAGCCCGCTGCGATCCGAAATGTCGACGCCGACGCCGCACAAAGTCGCCGGGCCGGTCGCCGCCTCGAAGCGTCCTTTCGGCACCTTCGACAAAAACCGGTTGAGCGGCTCCTCCTTATCCATGCCGAGCGATGAATCATAGTCGCCGCACATGCCGGCGTCGGAGATGTAGCCGGTGCCGCCATTGAGGATATGATGGTCTCCGGTCGGCTGGTGCGTGTGGGTGCCGACGACCAGGCTGGCGCGACCATCGACGAAATGCGCAAAACACATCTTTTCAGAGGTCGCCTCGGCATGGAAATCGATGACCACCGCATCGGCCTGCTCGCCGAGCGGACAGGCGGCAAGCTCGCGCTCACCGGCCTGGAATGGATCGTCGAGTTCGGGATGCATGAACACCCGGCCCATGATGTTGGCGACCAGAACGCGCGCACCGTTCCTGGCGATGTAGACGCCGGAGCCGCGCCCCGGCGTGCCCTTGGGGAAATTGGACGGACGCAGGAACCGCTCTTCGCGCGGTGCGAAAACCAGTGCGTCGCGCTGGTCCCACACATGGTTGCCGGTGGTGACGACATCGGCGCCCGCCGAAATCGTCTCGCGAAAGATCTCTTCGGTGATGCCGAAGCCGCCGGCGGCGTTCTCGCCATTGACGATAACGAAGTCGAGTTTGAAATCCGAGATCAAGCCGGGCAGTTGTTCCCACACCGCCGTACGTCCCGTCTTGCCGACCATATCGCCGAGGAAGAGAAGTCTCATCTAAACATGATCCAGAACCAAAGGTCAGCAAAGCAAAAAACCTGCATGACTTTCGCAAAAGACCATGCGTCCAGGAACTTATCTACAATTTCGGCGCGAACCGGCGCAACCCGCTCTCGGTGAGTATTTCCGGAATGATCACATCGTGCGGCTCGTCCGGCACCAGCGCCACCTCCTGGCAGTCGAAAGCAATGCCGATCAGCCGGGGCGGTTGCCCCTTGTCGGCAAGACGTGCAATCGCGCGGTCATAGTAGCCCGCGCCATAGCCGATGCGATGGCCGCGCGCGTCGAAAGCCGCGAGCGGCACCAGCATCACCTGGGGATCAAGCACCTCCGCCTCCTCGTGCGGTCCGACCGTGCCGAAGCCCATCTCGACCATCGGCGCGCCACGCACCAGTTCGCGAAAAACGATGGTAGTCTTGTCGAGAATGGCCGGCAGACAAAGCCTTGCCCCATTTTCGCGCAAGGCGAACATCAGCGGCCGGACGTCGACCTCCGAGCGCATCGGCCAGAAGCCGGAGACGATCTGGCCCGGCTCTATGGCGATGTTATCCCGCGCCGTCTCGGCCATTTCGAGCGCCGCTTCCACCCGCCAGAACGGATCGAGCGCGTCGCGTCGCCTGAGCGCTTCGCGTCGCAAATTTTTTTTCAGTTCTTTGGGAGAAATCATGGAGCCAAGGTAGAAAAGGTCGGATCTGGTTGAGGTTTTGGGAGCGACGTTTTCCACCGCATGATCCACCGAAACGCGAGTGAATCCTTTGGGTCGAGTGACGATCCACACAACCGGTGGAGAGAGCGATCCCGGGAACCTACAAAGTAGGTGGGCGCCGTATGAGAAAACCCACGGGTCTTCCCAGGGACAGCTCCCTAGGGATCATTAAGGCCCCGGGGAAAATGTTCTCCTGCCGGGAAGCGCAGACCGTCGCAACCAATATAGGCCGGCGGTCGGCCAAGCGCCAGAGACACGACCATGTTCGGCGGCTTAATTCGTCACGATGGCCTGCCTGGGAACTGCGTCGGCACGAGGTTTTGCCGCGCCCTCGCCGCTGCGCCTTGCACAGGCTGGGCTGTCTCCTTACGGTTGCCATGAAAACTGAGGAGCAAGAATGCGTTTCGAAGGCACGGCGGCCTATGTCGCCGACAAGGATCTGATGGTGGCGGTCAACGCGGCGATCGCGCTGGAGCGGCCATTGCTGGTCAAGGGCGAGCCTGGCACCGGCAAGACTGAACTGGCCAGGCAAGTGTCCGCAGCGCTCGGCCTCGAACTGATCGAATGGCACGTCAAGTCGACCACCAGGGCGCAGCAGGGCCTCTACGAGTATGACGCCGTCTCGCGGCTGCGCGACAGCCAGCTCGGCGATATCAGGTTCAACGACATCAGGAACTACATCAAGCGCGGCAAGCTGTGGGACGCCTTCGCCGCCGACAAGAAGGTGGTGCTTCTGATCGACGAGATCGACAAGGCCGATATCGAATTCCCCAACGATCTGTTGCAGGAACTCGATCGGATGGAGTTCTTCGTCTACGAGACCGGCGAGACGATTCGCGCCGCGGTGCGCCCGATCGTCATCATCACCTCCAACAACGAGAAGGAACTGCCGGACGCATTCCTGCGCCGCTGCTTCTTCCACTATATCCGCTTCCCCGACGTCGAGACGCTGCACAGAATAGTCGACGTGCACTATCCCGGTATCAAGCAGAACCTGGTGCGTGCCGCGCTGACCCAGTTCTACGAGATCCGCGATGTGCCGGGCCTGAAGAAGAAGCCGTCGACCTCCGAGGCATTGGACTGGATCAGGCTCTTGGTCGCCGACGACATCGCGCCCGAGGATTTGCGCGCCGACCCAAAGAACGCGCTGCCCAAGCTGCACGGTGCGCTTTTGAAGAACGAACAGGACGTGCATCTGTTCGAGCGACTGGCTTTCATGGCGCGAAGGCAGGGGTGAGGAACGGTCATCCTGAGCCGCAAGAACTCGGCCTCTGACGCCGAGCTAGAAGGCGTTGCTATGAGCGGGCTTCGCCTGCGCTGTGAGCAGGATGATGGCCTCTTGCCTCCTGTAGCGCGACATTTTTGGGGCCGAAGATGATGAAGCTGATCACGGCAAGAACAAGAACGCCGATCCCGCTATAGAGCATGACCCAGCCAAAACCGTTGACCAGGGCGGCATGCACGATGGTGCCGGACGGATCGAGGGTCGCCAGCTTGGGCGAGTGTTGCGAGAGGCCGTCGAGATTTCCGGCGGCGATCTTTTCCGCCAGCGTCTGCAGTTCATTCGGGTCGAAGGTCGTGCCAAATGCGTCCCGCAGATAAGAAACAATCCCCTGCGTCAACAGCAGACCCAGCACCGCGATATTGATGGCGAGCGTGATCAAGCGCGCGCTGATATCGATGCCCGAAGCCATGCCGGCACGATCCGGCGACACTGAGCCGGTCGTGGTGTTGGTGGTCGGCGAATTGGTCAGGCCGATGCCGATGCCGGCAATCAACGTGCCGGGCAGCATGGTCAGCCAGTTGGCTCCGTCGAGCCCGGAACCTATCCACATGGCGATAAAACCGATCCCCAGTGTCAGCAACCCGAGCGGGATCGCCACCCGCGCCTGATAGCGGGCGCGCAAGCGCTCGGCGATCGAGGACATCAGCATCAGGGGAAGCGTGTAGACGAGCAGCAACAGGCCGGTCGTGGTGCTGTCGTAGCCGAGAACTCCCGAAAAATAGATCGGCAGATAGATGATGAACGGCCAGTAGCTGAAATTCATGCCGATGCCGCCCATGATCGCTCCCGAAAATTGGCGAATGCGGAATACCGAGAAATCGAACATCGGATAGGGATTGATCTTTTCGGCAACAAGGAACGCGATGAAGGCCAGCACGGCCGCGCTTGTCACACCGATGCGGGCGCCAGAGCCGAGATCGGCCCCTTGCGTGATCAGATAGGAGAAGCCGAACACCGCAAGCGAGAGCGTCAGGATGCCGGTCCGGTCAAGCTTCTGGGCGTTGCGATCGGATGATTCGGTGACACCGGCGCCGATGAAGACCAGGGCAAGGATAGCGAGTGGCACGTGGATGAGGAACACCCACTGCCAGCTCGACAGCGTTACGATCAATCCGCCAATGGCGGGACCAAAACCAAGCCCGATGCCCGAGACGACGCTCCACGCAACGAAGGCCTTGCCGCGTTCACTGCCGTCTTGGAACTGGTGGGACAGCACCGCCACGCTGCAAGTGAACATCGCGCCGCCTGCAAGGCCTTGCAGAAAGCGCGCGACGATCAGAAGTGGAGCGCTCGGTGCGAGGCCGCATAGCAGAGAGGCGAAGCCGAAGGCGACGGTGGTGATCACCATCACGCGTTTGCGGCCGAAACGGTCGGCCAATGTCCCCGTCGCCATCAGCACAGTGGTGCAGGCAATGGTGTAGGCGTTCATGATCCATTGCAGATCCTTGAAGTCGGCGGCGAGCACGCTTTCCAGTTTCGGAAGGATCACCGGCACACTGGAGATTTCGAGGCCGAACAGCAGCGAGGCAAGGCAGGCGCCCGCAAGCGCAACGGTATTTCGGTCAATTTGAAACGTCATATCGATCACTTTCCATCGGAGCATTCACAGGGGCTGCGAGCGGCGCCCTTCAAACTGCGGCCGACATGACATAGACGAGCCTTGACTATGAAAAAAGGCTATGCGTTTCTATTTCAGAAATGACAAAATGGAATGATGGCAATGGCTAGCCTTGATGTCGACGCCGTGCGCACCTTCGTCATGGTGGCCGACCTGCAGAGCTTCACCCGGGCAGCTGCCGCGATGGGGAGCACCCAGGCGACGATCAGCGTCAAGCTGCGCCGGCTCGAAGAAAAGCTCGGCGCGCGTTTGATCGAACGAACCCCGCGCCGTGTGGCTCTATCCGCAAGGGGAGCGGTCTTCCTTCCCGCGGCCCGTGAATTCCTTGCCGCCCATGAACGCGCCGTCGCGGAGTTTTCCGCAGCGCCGTGTCGGCTTGCTCTCGGTTTTGTCGATCATGTCGCGGGGCCTAAGCTTTCCACACTGATAGCCCAGCTTCATGCCCATGATCCGTCGCTCGCGCTCAACATAAGGATCGACACCAGCTCCATGCTGGAAGGAGCTTTCGATCGCGGCGAGCTCGACGCTGTGATCGTGCACCAGGAAGATGACATCCGACGCGGCGAAGCCCTGTCGCGCACCCACTATGGCTGGTTCGCGGCCCCTGCCTTCGAATGGCGACCCGGAACGCCATTGCGCCTGGCCCTTTTGAGCACCGTATGCAATTGCCCAGACCGCCTGAGGGCGGTTGAGACGCTGGATAGGGCAGGCATCGCCTGGAGTGAGGCTTTCGTGGGCGGTGGCGGCGCGGCCGTCAACATCGCGGTATCGGCCGGCTTCGCCATTTCCGCCCTCGCCCACCGTGTCGTTCCCCCCGGCCTTGTCGACGTGGGCCGCAAACTCGGCCTGCCGCCAATTCCGTCTTCGGAGATCGTTTTGCACTCGCACGCTTTGGCGCCGCGGGCACGAGAGGCGCTGCGTATGCTCGCGACCGCTTTTCGCGAGTATAATTTGCCAGCAGGATAGGCAAAGATATTCCTGATCCCGATTCTGTTGGATGGATCGGGTTGCAGACCTCAGAGGGAAATGAAATGACCGAGATCACCGTCCGCCCACTTGCACAATCTGACCATGCCGACTGGCAGCGTCTGTGGACCGCCTACCTCACCTTTTACGAAACCAAGCTGCCGGAGGACGTCTACGCCGTCACCTGGAAGCGCCTGTTCACGGCAGGCGAGTTCGAGCCGAAAGGTTTCATCGCCACCCTCAACGGCAAGGCGGTCGGCCTGACGCACTACCTCTACCATCGCTCCTGCTGGTCCCAGGTAAACAACTGCTATCTCCAAGACCTGTTCGCCGATGCTGATGTGCGCGGCAAGGGCGTCGGCGCCGCCCTGATCGAGGCGGTGAAGCAGGAAGCCGGCAAGATCGGCGTCAAGAACGTCTACTGGATGACGCACGAAACCAACACCACCGCGCGCAAACTCTACGACCACGTGGCGCGCAGGACCGGTTTCATCGAGTATGATCTGCTGTAATGAAATCGCCGGCTCAGCGAGCAAAGCTGACTTGGAACGCTGATCGGTTTGAAGCGCTGGAACGCGTCCGTACCGCTTTGCAAGAAAGCGAATTTGAGCCGCTCTATGCCAGCTACATAAGATATCTGGAGCTGCGTGAACGCGGGCTGAGGAAGCAGTCGTTTTCGCAGCTTGATGTCTTTATTGGTCAAATCATAGCTGACCCGTTTGAAATACGCCTTTCGATAGCCCAGCATCTCATTGGTGCAATTGAGGGGTCGTGGGACTATTGGCCAGCTCCAGACAACTGGCAGATGCCTGAACAAATGTTGCAGACGCTGATCGGGCCGATTTGGTGCGAATGGCGAGAGCGCGAGCCTGCTAATCCCGAGGCTTGGGTCTACAATTTTGGCAATCAATCTCGTGATGTCGATGGCAAGGAAGTCGCGTTTCTGCTGGAACCATCCCATCCACGCTACCAATACGCTTATCTCAGCCGCCTATGTGGGAAGCTGAATTATGAGCTTCACGAGCTTGAGCACATTGAGACAATCCTTTGTGCTCCAGCGTATTTTGGAGAACTGGTTGGTTCGCTTGCCGCTGTTGCAGGGGCGATCGGCGACAACATCGCCGACGAAGTCGTCGAAACGCCTCCCAAACTGGTCGAACTAGCCAATTTTTATCGCGACCACCACAGTGACCGAGGTACTTTCCTGCAGGAACTTTTACAGCTCGGCCGACAGGATCTTGTCGATCTCTATTTATTGCCGGCCAAGCGGTGGTTCCGCGTCTTACCATCTCCCTTGGTTTGATGCGATGTTCATCCCCTTCTTCCTCGAACTGAAGGCAGCGCGGGTTCCCGTCTCGCTCCGGGAATATTTGTCGCTGCTGGAAGGACTGGAGGCAGGTCTGGTCGACTATGATGTCGAGGGTTTTTACTATCTCGCCCGCGCAGCCCTGGTGAAGGACGAGCGCCACATCGACCGTTTCGACCAGGTCTTTTCGCATATCTTCAAGGGGGTCGAAGCGCTGGCGGGCGAAAACGCGGTCGACGTCGAAAACATTCCCGAGGAATGGCTGCGCCGGCTTGCCGAAAAGCACCTGACCGATGAGGAGAAAAAGCTGGTCGAGGCGCTCGGCGGTTTCGAAAAGCTGATGGAAACGCTGAAGCAGCGGCTGGAAGAACAGAAGGGCCGTCACCAGGGCGGCTCGAAATGGATCGGCACCGGCGGCACCTCGCCTTTCGGCGCCTATGGCTACAACCCTGAAGGCGTTCGTATCGGCCAGCATGAAAGCCGCAACCGCCGCGCGGTGAAGGTCTGGGACAAGCGCGAATTCAGGAATTTCGACGATGCCGTCGAGCTCGGCACCCGCAACATCAAGATCGCGCTGAAGCGCTTGCGCCGCTGGGTGCGCGAAGGCGCCGAGGAGGAGTTCGACCTGCCCGGCACCATCCACGCCACGGCTGAACATGGCTATCTCGACGTGCAGACACGGCCCGAGCGGCGCAATGCCGTGAAGCTGCTGATGTTCTTCGATGTCGGCGGCTCGATGGACGATCACATCAAAAGCGTCGAAGAGCTGTTTTCGGCTGCCCGCGCCGAATTCCGCCAGCTCGAATATTTCTACTTCCACAACTGCCTTTACGAAGGCGTGTGGAAAGATAATCGCCGCCGCCATGCGGAGGTGATTCCGACCTTCGACCTCCTCCACAAATACGGTCTGGACTACAAGGTGATCGTCGTCGGCGATGCCTCGATGAGCCCTTACGAGATCGCGCATCCCGGCGGCTCGGTCGAGCACTGGAACCCGGAGGCCGGCGTCGTCTGGCTTGGCCGTCTGCTGCAGCAATGGCCGAACGCGGTATGGCTCAACCCGGAAAATGAGAAGCACTGGGGCTATACTCATTCGATCGCCATGATCCGCGACATCTTCGGCGGCCGCATGTTTCCGCTGACGCTCGCAGGGCTCGAAGCCGCGACGAAACAGCTTTCAAGGAAGCACTGAGCGGGCTTTCGGAACGCAAGACGGGAAGACCGATGACCTGTTTCCTCTGCCTGCAATGTGGCGTCCAGTTCGCGGCAGCAGCCGCGCCGCCGGACCACTGCCCGATTTGTGAGGACGAGCGGCAATATGTGCGTTGGGAGGGCCAGGCCTGGATCACGCCGGAAGAGCTCGCCGCCGGGCATCGGATCGTGATGAAAGACGACGCCGGCGTGCTCGCCTTCGGCATCGAGCCACGCTTCGCCATCGGTCAGCGTGCGTTGCTGGCGCAAACGCCGCACGGCAATGTGCTGTGGGACTGTATCTCGATGGTCAATGACGAGGCGGTGGCCGAAATCAACCGGCGGGGCGGCCTGGCCGCGATCGCCATTTCGCACTGCCATTATTATTCGGCAATGGTCGAGTGGAGCGAAGCGTTTGGCGGCGTGCCGATCTACCTGCACACCGATGATCGCAAGTGGATCATGCGACCGCATCCGGCTGTTATCAGCTGGGAGGGCGAGACGCGTGCCCTAAATCCCTCGCTGACACTTATCCGTTGTGGTGGTCACTTTGCCGGCGGCCAGGTGCTGCACTGGAAGCGCGACGGCGGCGACGCCATCCTGGCCGGCGACATCTTGCAGGTGACGCCTACGCGCCGCCATGTCAGCTTCATGTACAGCTACCCGAACTACATCCCGCTCAATGCGGCGAAAGTGCTCGGCATCAAGGCCGCGCTGGAGCCTTTCGCGTTCGACCATATCTATGGCGCATGGTGGAACCAGAACGTCCTCGGAGACGCAAAGGCGGCATTTGCAGCGTCGGTTGCGCGGTATCTCGCGGCGATCGCCTGAGGAATTCTTCGCGGCATCGAAAATATGGGCAAACGCCGTAACGAATGCCTATTTTAGGCGAACTTGGGAAGGCAACCCAAATAGCGGCATGAGCTAAGAGGCAAAAAATGGATAGCCATACCTACCCAGTCACCCGCACCGATGCCGAATGGCGCGCGCGCCTGTCGCCAGAGCAATATGCGGTGATGCGCAACCACGGCACCGAGCGGCCAGGCAGTTGCGCCTTGCTCCACGAGAAGCGCGCCGGCACCTTTTCCTGTGTCGGCTGCGACCAGCCCTTGTTCGAGTCCAAGCTGAAATTCGAGAGCGGCACCGGCTGGCCGAGCTTCAACGACCCGGTGCCCGGTTCGGTCGAGACGACCGTCGACCGCAGCTACGGCATGGTCCGCACAGAATGCCACTGCGCTCGCTGCGGCAGCCATCTCGGCCACGTCTTCGAGGACGGTCCGCCGCCGACCGGCCTGCGCTATTGCATCAATGGCGTCGCGCTGAAATTCGAGCCGGCTGCCTGACTGGAATTCGACGTTGGCAGCACTGTCCTGTCAGACCACCACCACCAGTATCAGCCACAGCACAGCCCCCAGCGTCATCAGCGAAGCCTTGATGCTGGGGGATTTCTCGGCGATCCGCCACACCGCAAAAGTCAGAAAGAAGTTGTACGGCACCGGCGCGAAATGCACCGCCAGAACGAGAGCGAGCGGCAGCTTTAGCCCGAGCAAGATCAGCGCCAGCACCGACACTGCGATGTTGATCGCCGTGCCGACAAGGACAAGATCGCGCCAGAACAGCCGATCGAGCGGGGCCATGCCTTGCCAGCGCGAGCGGAAGAAGCCCAGAGCGCGGCTTGCCTCACCGCCTTCGCCTTCCAGGGGTTTTTGAGCACTCATCGACGCGGCCTTCTCTCTATCGACAGCCGCAGGAATGTCGAACGCAGCAAGCCTGTCAACGCAAGTCGATCATCGGCACGCAAGCATATGATTTGACAGATCGTCATCAAACGGTCGTGAAACCTTTCTACGTCGCCCTTGCCGGCATCTTGGCAGAGATAAATTGCCGGAATCTGCCGCCCCCATCATCCAGTCGCCTGTCAAGGAGGTCTTGAGATGAGCGATAATGTCTACAACGTGCTGTTTCTTTGCAACGCCAATTCGGCGCGATCCATTATGGCCGAAGCCATCCTCAATCGGATTGGTGTCGGCAGGTTCAAGGCCTTTTCCGCCGGCTCGCGGCCGAAGGGCAAGGTCAATCCCTACGCAGTGCAACTGCTCGAAAGCCTCAACTACGATACGAGCTTTGCCCGTTCGAAAGGCTGGGACGAGTTCGCCGAGCCCGACGCGCCGGAGATGCACTTCATCTTCACGCTTTGCGATAGCACCGCGAACGAATCCTGTCCGATCTGGCCGGGTCATCCGATGACCGCACTCTGGTCGATACCGGACCCAGCCAAGGCAGACGGCGCCGAAGCCGAACTTCACCTTGCCTTTGCCGATGCCTATCGCATGCTCAACAACCGCATCTCGCTGTTCACCAATCTGCCGATGGGTGCGCTCGACCATCTGGCGCTGCAACAGCATATCGATGCGATCGGCCGCGACACGCCGAAGCCGAACTAGCTCAAGCGGCCAACAGGCAGGTGAAGTCACGAACCGGCTGCGCCATCGTCTCCCAGAACCTCGGCTACGGCGCATTCGAAACGCGATGCTTCCGTCACCAGCCAGTCGGCCATGGCCGGCCAATTGTCCTCGGCAAAACAGTTCACCCGCCACATCGAATTGATGCCGAGGCCCTCGCAACTCTGTTCCGGCCTGAGTTTCAATCTGCCTTCGATCGCCGGCTGGAACGGCTTCAACCGCGACCAGGCTTGCGTGGCACCGAACTTCTCGTTGCGGCCGAAGAAGACGCCGACATGGTTCTGCGCCGGCGCGACATACATGGAAAGGACCAAGGCGAAGTCGGGCAGCCCGCGCTGCCAGAACCAGGGTCCGCGCCGCGCCATCAGAGCCCTTTCTTCCGGATGCCGTTCCGCGAACAGCGTCCAGAAGCCGCGTTGGCGGAATTCAGAGGCGCGACGGACGCCAAAGTCGAATTCGCTCATGGTTCGACCCCGTTGATGGCGCCGCAACCGCCGCCCAGGGCTGTTACCAGCCTTACACCATGCCGAGCGCGGCTTTGTAGAGGTCGAGGATGGTTTCCTCCTCTTGCCGCTCGGCCTGGTCCTTCTTACGCAGCCGGATGATCGACCGCATCGCCTTGGTGTCGAAGCCGGTGCCCTTGGCCTCGGCGAACACTTCCTTGATGTCGTCGGCGATCGTCTTCTTCTCTTCTTCGAGCCGCTCGATGCGCTCGATGAAGGCACGCAGCTGGCCGGCGGCAACAGTCTGGCTGGTCTCGGTGATGTCGTCGGCCATTTTTTTCTCCGCGTCGTTTTCCATGCCGCGACTCAGGAACGTGTCGCGGCGAATTTGCAGCGGTTCGATGCCCGACCGGGGGCGACCGGTCAAGCTGTTATCGATGCGGCATGAAGGGTTAGGCACACCCCAAGGTGTGTTGAGATTCAGGTCAGGCCGAGCCGAAAACGGTGGCTGCCGAGAACCGGAGCGGAGCGTACTTAAGTACGTGAGCACCGGAAGCGCAGGCAGCTGGCGTTTGCAGGCCGGCATCACCTGAATGTCAACGCACCTTACCCGAAGGCGATCAGCAAATCTTTGGCGTCGATCTGGTCGCCGGCCTTCACCAGCACTTCGGCGATTGTGCCGTCACGCTCGGCATGCAATGCCGTCTCCATCTTCATCGCCTCGATCGACAAAAGCACGTCGCCGGCCTTGACCGCCTGGCCGGCGGCGACGGCAAGTGCCGAGACCACGCCCGGCATCGGCGCGCCGACATGCGCCTCGTTACCCGGCTCGGCCTTGCGCCGCGCCTTGGCGGCGGAAGCGCCATGCGCGCGATCCGGCACTTTGATCCGGCGCGGCTGGCCGTTGAGCTCGAAGAACACAGTGACCATGCCCTTCTCGTCGACATCGCCGATGGCGAGGCACCGCACCACCAGCGTCTTACCCTTCTCGATGTCGACGAAGATCTCGTCTTCAGGCCTCATGCCGTAGAAATAGGTCGGCGTCGGCAGCACGCTGACTGGCCCGTAGGTTTCCTGCGCTGCGGCGAAATCGGAGAAGACCTTAGGATACATCAGCCACGAGGCGAATTCGAATTCGCTAAGCTTGCGCTCGACCTTGTCCTCGATCTCCTTGCGGCTGGCCTTGAGATTGGCTGCTTTCAACAGAGAGCCAGGTCGCACGGTGATCGGCTTATCGCCCTTCAGCACTTTCTTCTGCAGCGCCTCCGGCCAACCGCCGGGCGACTGGCCGAGATCGCCGCGCAGCATGGAAACGACCGAGTCCGGGAAGGCGATGTCCCTGGCTGGATTTTCGACATCGGCAACCGTCAGGTCCTGGCTTACCATCATCAGCGCCATGTCGCCGACAACCTTGGACGACGGCGTCACCTTGACGATGTCGCCGAACATCAGATTGACGTCGTGATAGGTCTGCGCCACTTCATGCCAGCGCGTCTCCAGACCGAGCGAGCGCGCCTGTTCCTTGAGGTTGGTGAACTGCCCACCCGGCATTTCGTGCAGGTAGACCTCCGAGGCCGGCCCTTTCAGGTCGCTTTCGAAAGCGGCATACTGGTTGCGCACCGCCTCCCAGTAGAACGAGATATTCCTGATCCATTGCGGGTCGAGGCCCGGATCTCGCTCGGTGCCCTTCAGCGCCTCGACGATCGAGCCCAGGCAAGGCTGCGAGGTGTTGCCCGACAAGGAGTCCATCGCCGCGTCAATGGCGTCGACACCGCTGTCCACCGCCGCCAGCACCGTCGCCGCCGACAGGCCTGACGTGTCGTGCGTGTGGAAGTGGATCGGCAGATCGGTCGCCTCGCGCAGCGCCTTGAACAGTGCGCGCGCCGCCGTCGGCTTCAAGAGCCCTGCCATGTCCTTGACCGCGATGATATGGGCGCCGGCCGCCTGCAACTCCCTGGCCAGCGCGACATAGTATTTGAGGTCGTATTTGGCTCGCGCCGGGTCGAGTATGTCGCCGGTGTAGCAGATCGCCGCTTCGATCAGCTTGCCCTCGGCGCCGACCGCGTCCATGGCGACACGCATGTTGTCGACCCAGTTCAAACAGTCGAAGACGCGGAACAGGTCGATGCCGCCGGCGGCGGCCTGTTTGACGAAATGCTGGACGACATTGTCGGGATAGTTGGTGTAGCCGACGCCGTTGGCGCCGCGCAAAAGCATTTGCAGCAACAAATTGGGCGTTGCCTCGCGCACCAGCGACAGCCGTTCCCATGGGTCTTCGGTGAGGAAGCGCATGGCGACGTCGAAGGTCGCCCCGCCCCAACATTCGAGCGACAAAAGCTGCGGCAGCGCGCGCGCATAGGTGCCGGCAATGCCGGCGATGTCATATGTGCGCACGCGCGTCGCGAGCAAGGATTGGTGCCCGTCGCGCATCGTCGTGTCGGTGACCAGCACCTCTTTCTGCGCGCGCATCCAGGCCGCGAATTTCTCCGGCCCCAGCGCGTCGAGCTTCTGCTTGCTGCCATCAGGCACATTGCCGTTGAGATAGGGCACCATGGGCGCCGCCGCATCCGCCTTCGGCTGCGGCCGGCCGCGCGTCTCGGGATGGCCGTTGACGCTGACGTCGGCCAGGTAGTTGAGCAGCTTGGTGGCGCGGTCCTGCCGCTTCACGCTGGCGAACAGTTCCGGCGTCGTATCGATGAACTTGGTCGTGTAGGAATTGTCGGCGAAACTCGGGTGATTGATGATCGCTTCGAGGAAGGTAAGGTTGGTCGCCACGCCGCGGATACGGAACTCGCGTAGCGCCCGGTTCATGCGGGCGATGGTCTCGGCCGGCGTCGGTGCCCAGGCCGTCACCTTCTCCAGCAGCGGATCGTAGAAACGGGTGATAACCGCGCCCGAATAGGCGGTGCCGCCATCGAGGCGGATGCCGAAACCGGTGGCGCCGCGATAGGCGGTGATGCGGCCATAGTCGGGAATGAAATTGTGCTCGGGATCTTCCGTGGTGATGCGGCACTGCAGCGCGTGGCCGTTGAGCCTGATATCCTTCTGCGCCGGCACGCCCGATTCAGGCGTGCCGATGGCGAAACCATCGAGGATGTGGATCTGCGCCTTGACGATGTCGATGCCCGTCACCTGCTCGGTGACGGTGTGCTCGACCTGGATGCGAGGGTTGACCTCGATGAAGTAGAATTTGCCGGTGTCGGCATCCTGCAGGAACTCGACCGTGCCGGCCCCGATATAGCTCGTCTCGCGGGCGATCTTCAGCGCATGATCGCAAAGCTCTTCGCGCCGTGACATTTCGAGATACGGCGCCGGCGCGCGCTCGACCACCTTCTGGTTGCGGCGCTGGATGGAGCAATCGCGCTCGAACAGGTGCACGGCATTGCCGTGTGTGTCGCCCAGCACCTGCACCTCGACATGGCGGGCGCGCTCGATCAGCTTTTCGAGATAGACCTCGTCCTTGCCGAAGGCGGCTTTCGCTTCGCGCTTGCCCTCCGTCACTTCGCGGGCGAGATCGGTTTCCGAGCGGATGGCGCGCATGCCGCGGCCGCCGCCGCCCCACGATGCCTTCAGCATCACCGGATAGCCGATCGTCTTGGCGAGCGCCTTCACCGCCTCCATATCGTCCGGCAACGGCTCGGTAGCGGGGACCACCGGCACACCAACCTCGATCGCCAGGTTGCGCGCGGCGACCTTGTTGCCGAGCCTGCGCATCGTATCCGGCTTGGGTCCGATAAAGACGACGCCGGCCTTGGCGCAGGCTTCGGCGAATTCGGGGCTTTCCGACAACAGCCCATAGCCCGGATGGATGGCATCGGCGCCCGAAAGCCTGGCGACGCGGATCACCTCCTCGATCGACAGATAGCTTTCGATCGGTCCCATATCCCTGGTCAGATGCGGCCCGCGCCCAACCTGGTAGCTTTCGTCGGCCTTGAAGCGGTGCAGCGAGTATTTGTCCTCCTCGGCCCAGATCGCCACGGTTTTGAGGCCGAGTTCGTTGGCCGCGCGGAAGACGCGGATGGCGATTTCGGACCGGTTGGCGACAAGGATCTTCGAAATTGCCAAGGACAAGGCTCCGGACGCTGACGGGGAAGGAAACTGGCGCCATGATTAACGCGAAAATGCTGCAGCGCAAACAAAATCGGGCGGCGATTAAACCGATTTAAATCGATTCTTTTTGCTCTGAGCGCCGCGTGTTTCCCTCGAATGCGCAAAGGACGCTTTAACAACGGGTAACACATCAAACGAAAAATGCCCGGCGCGAAGCGCCGGGCATTCCGGAACTGCCGTCGTCGACAGGCTTACATTTTCTGGATGTAGGTGTACTTGCCGTCGTCGCCCTTCTTCCATTCGTACATGACGTAGCCAGGCAGCGTCGGATCGCCCTTCGCGTCATAGGAAAGATCGCCCAGCACCGTCTTGAACGGGCCATTCGCCTTGAGAGCCTTGGCAACTTCCATCGGATCGTTCGACTTGGCGGCTGTGGCGGCTCCCGCGATAGCCTGCATGGCGGCGTAGGAGTAGAGCGTGTAGGCCTCCGGCTCGAAGCCCTGCGCACGGAACTTCTCAACGAGTTCCTTGTTCGCCGGGATCAGACGCGGATCCGGGCCGAACGTGTTCAACGTGCCCGCAACCGCGTCGCCCGCGATTGAGGCCAGCTCGTTCGACACGATGCCGTCGCCGGAAACCAGCGTGGCCTTGAGGCCCTGGTCAGCCACCTGGCGGATGATCAGGCCGGCTTCGGTGTGCAGACCACCCCAATAGATGATGGAAACGCCGGCTTGCTTCATCTTGGCGATCAGCGCCGAGAAGTCCTTGTCGCCGACATTGACGCCTTCGTACATGACTTCCGTCACGCCGGCAGCGTTCATCGCCTTCTTGGTCTCGTCGGCAAGGCCCTGGCCGTAGGTCGTCTTGTCGTGGATGACCGCGATCTTGGCATCCTTGAAGTTCGACGCGAGGTAAGCGCCGGCGATGCTGCCCTGCTGGTCGTCACGTCCGCAGGTGCGAAACGTGTTCCACATGCCGCGTTCGGTGAACTTCGGATTGGTCGCGGCCGGTGTGATCTCGAGGATACCGTTTTCCGCGTAGACTTCCGATGCCGGGATCGAAACGCCCGAGTTGAAGTGGCCGACCACGAACTTGACCCCGTCGCCGACGAACTTGTTGGCGACCGAAATGCCCTGCTTCGGATCGGAGACGTCGTCGCCGACGGTGAGCTTGATCTGCTCGCCGTTGATGCCGCCGGCCGCATTGATGTCGGCGACAGCCTGTTCGGCGCCCTTCTGCAGCTGCGCGCCAAAAGCGGCATTCGGACCGGTGATCGGACCGGCGACGCCGACCAGGATGTCAGCCCACGCGCTTCCGCTGAACGCGACGAGCGCGGTCAGGGCGACGGCGGACAAAAGTGATTTTCTCATGTAAAACGCTCCCATTTACAGAGTGGGCGTGAATGATGCTTTCATGCGATGCCCACTTTTACTCGCAGAAAACGTACTTTGCCGATTTTCAGGCGCTTGTCACGCCGATTCATCCCCGAAACGGCGTTAATGATGAACATCAACCTTTTGGTTTCCAACTCAAAAGCGATGCTCTTTCGTAGAGCCAGCTATACTGTGTCACCATCTGGTTGGTGCGCGTGTATTGATAGCCGATGAAGCCCAATATCATCAGGACGATGGTATCGACGATGTAGTACTGCAGTGAGAACATCGTGCCGCCGAACAGCGCGTGATGGATGAACCTTACGGCGATGCCGAGGCCGAGCATGTAAGCGAACAACTGGACGAAGCTGCGCCATGTCTGGGCGCAGGCCTTGCCCGTCATCCAGGCCGCCCAGCCGCCAAGCAGGCAGGTGACGAAGAAGAACTGCCAGACCGAGGGTTCCTCATAGAGAATGCCCTGCATGATGAAGACTCCTGAACTCAGTGATGGCCGCCTTCGAGATAGGCGGCACGCACGTCCGGATCGGCGAGCAGCTCCTTGCCGGTGCCGCTCATCGTCACATTGCCGTTGACCATGACATAGCCCCGCGTGGCGAGCTTCAGCGCGCCGAAGGCGTTCTGCTCGACCAGGAACACGGTCAGCCCCTGCGTGCGGTTCAACTCGCGGATGGCGTCGAAGATCTGCTTGACGATCAGCGGCGCCAGGCCCAGCGACGGCTCGTCGAGCAGGAGCAGCTTCGGCCGCGCCATCAGCGCGCGCGCGATCGACAGCATCTGCTGCTCGCCGCCCGACAGCGTGCCGCCGCGCTGGGCAATGCGTTCCTTCAGGCGCGGAAACAGCGTGAACACCTTCTCGGCGTCCTCGTCGTAATGCTGGAGGTTGTCGAGGCTGGCGCCCATCTGCAGGTTTTCCATCACCGTCATGCGCGGGAAGATGCGCCGGCCCTCCGGCGACTGGGCGATGCGCATGCGCGCGATCTCATGGGTCGGCAGCTGGGTGATGTCGGTGCCGGCGAAGGTGATGGTACCCGCCCGCGCCCGTGGAGCACCGAAAATGGTCATCATCAGCGTCGACTTACCGGCGCCGTTGGCGCCGATCAGCGCCACGATCTCGCCCTGCTTGACGGTGACATCGACGCCGTTCAGCGCCCTGATGTTGCCGTAGTAGGTCTGGACACCCTTGATATCGAGCAGCGTTGTGCCGGCCATCACTTGCGCCCTCCGCGCTTGCCCGCCGCAGGCGTTGCAGAGACATGGCTTGTCTCCACCTTCCCCGCATCGACGCGACGCGAAAATTCCGTCTCCTTGCCAGCGGCAAGAAGCTTGGCCTGGCCAACCCAGTCCTCGCGTGCAATGCGCCCGTCGAAGGCCAGATAGGCTTCGACGGCGACGACGTCGGCCTTCTTCCATGCCGCGATCTGGTCGAAATGGAAGATGCCGTGCTGGTTGAGCTTCTTCTCGTTGACCGTGCCGATGCCCTTGATGCGGGTCAGATTGTCGGCCTTGCCGCCGCGCGGTGCTGTGAGGCGGTTCGAAACGCCCGCGGCCTTTTTGGCCGGTGCCTTGGTGGCTGGCTTTGCAGCGGCAGAAGATTTCGCGCGGGGCTCGGCTGCGGCAAGCTTCGAGCTTGGCTTACTTGCTGCGGCACTCGACCTTGCATCGACTTGCCCGGCTTTCGAGGCGCCCTTCGACACCGTGACGCGTTCGCCCTCGCTATGGCCGACCGTGTCGGTCACCGGCCCGGCAAGATACGAAGATGATGTGCCCGGCCCGTGCGCCGAATCCGGGCCCGTATCCAATTGCTCGATGACGTCTTCGTCGCCGACCTCGGTCAGCACCGTCTCGACTTCCTCGTCTTCGACCCCGAGATAGGCGGCGATGACACGCGGGTCGGTGCGTACCGCTTGCGGACTGCCGTCCGAGATCTTGCGCCCGTATTCGAGCACCACGACATGGTCGGAAATCTGCATGACCACCGCCATGTCGTGCTCGATCAGCAAGATTGAGGTGCCGGTGTTGTCTTTGATGTCCATCAGGAGCTCATTGAGCGCCATCGATTCCTTCGGATTGAGGCCGGCGGCCGGTTCGTCGAGGCAGAGCAGCTCCGGACCCGTGCACATGGCCCGCGCGATCTCCAGGCGCCGTTGCGCGCCGTAGGGCAGGTCGCCGGCCGGATCGTCGGCTCGGTCGACGAGATCGGCCTTTTCCAGCCAGTGTCTCGCCAGGTCGATCGACTCGGCCGACGCTGTCCGGTAGCCGGCGAAGCCGAACAGACCGAGGATGGTGTAGCCGGATGCCTTCATCAACTTGTTGTGCTGCGCCACCAGCAGGTTCTCCAGCAGCGTCATGCCCGAGAACAGACGAATGTTCTGGAAAGTGCGCGCCACCTTGGCGCGCGCCGGGATCTCATGATTCGGCAGGCGTTCAAGCAGATAGCTCGAGCCGTCGCGCCGATTGAGCGTGAGCATGCCTTCCGACGGCTTGTAGAAACCGGTGATGCAGTTGAACACGGTGGTCTTGCCGGCGCCGTTCGGCCCGATCAGCGCGGTGATCTCGCCGCGCTTGGCCTGGAAGGTCAGGTCGCCGATGGCAACGAGACCGCCGAACTTCATCGACAGATGCTCGACCTGCAGGATGGCATCGTTCATGGATAGGCTCGCATCACTCATCAGCCGTGGCCTTCCTTGGTGAAGGAGCCGGATACGGCCCTGCTCTCCTTGAGGAAGGCTGTCGGCTCGCGGCTGCCGACGAAGCCACGCGGCTTCCAAACCATGACGATGACCATGGCTATACCGAACAGCAGCATGCGGTAGAGTTCCGGGGTGAAATCTGGACCGAAGACCTGCTTCAGGAAATCGAGTTCGCGCAGCGCCTCGGTGCCGCCGATCATCACCATGGCGGCGACGGCGATGCCGACCAGCGAGCCCATGCCGCCGAGCACGACGATGGCGAGGATGATCGCCGATTCCAGGAAGATGAAGGATTCAGGGCTGACGAAACCTTGCCGCGCGGCGAAGAACGAGCCGGCGAAGCCGCCGAACATGGCGCCGGTGGCAAAGGCGGTGAGCTTGGTGGTGGTGGTGTTGATGCCGAGCGAGCGGCAGGCGATCTCGTCCTCTCGCAGCGCTTCCCAGGCGCGGCCGACGGGCATGCGCCTGAGCCTTATAGTGACGAAGGCGGTGAGCAGGCAGAGCCCGAGGATCAGGTAGTAGAGGAAGATCTTGTAGTAGGCGCCCGACTGGGCGATGTCGAGCACCTTGGCGATATAGTTTTCGTCCGCGACGTTGAACGACATCAGCCCGAAGAAAGAGACCTTCGGGATACCGGAAATGCCGGCCGAGCCGTTGGTGACCTCGCGCCAGTTGATCAGCACGAGACGAATGATCTCGCCGAAGGCCAGCGTCACAATCGCCAGATAGTCGCCGCGCAGGCGCAGCACCGGAAAGCCCAAAAGCACGCCCCAGAAGGCGGCCATGGCCCCGGCGGCCGGCAGCAGGATCCAGAACGACAGACCAAAATGCGTGCCGAGCAGCGCATAGGCATAGGCGCCGACGGCGTAGAACGCGACATAGCCGAGGTCGAGCAAGCCGGCGAGGCCAACGACGATATTCAGCCCCCACGCCAGCATCACATAGATCAGGATCTGGATGCCGAAATTGTCGACCCATTTCAGCGAGCCCTGAAAGCCGCCCACCATCGATCCGCTGTACACCGCAAGCACCAGCACGACGACGACAGGATAAATCGCCAGTGCGGCGATGCCCAATGCCGAGAAGTGGGCATGGATGAAGCTGCGGAAATAGAACAGCACCGAGGCGAGGGCATAGATGATCGCCAGCGCTCGCGCGAACCGTGCGTAACCGGCAAGACCCGGCCCCAGCAAATCATCGAGGGAGCCGGCCAGAAGAGCAAGCACGGCAACAATCACGATGGCCGCGATGAAATACGGCAACCGGAAGAACCGCGTCGCCGCGCTCTCCGGCAACAGGCCGGTGGCGATGTCGACGACCTTCTGGCTGGCCAGGAAGGGTTGGCCATAGGCGACATAGACAAAGCGCCCGACCATGGTCAGCACAACCACGGTAAAGAGAAGCCACCAGCGCTGTACGAGGATCAGTTCGTTCGAGATGTTCTGATCGGTCCTCAGGCCGATGAACAGCACGAACAGGCCGAGCGCGATGGCGCCGGCATAAAGCGCCTCGCGCGTGGCGCGCTGCACAGGTGTGGCGACGATGTCGCGCTCCGGAGATACGGTGCCGACCATGATCTCAGACCTTTTCGACTTCTGGCCGGCCCAGAATGCCGGAAGGCAGGAAGATCAACACGATCGCCAGGATGGAGAAGGCGGCGACGTCCTTGTAGTCGATCGAGAAATAGGCCGACCACATGCTCTCGATGAAGCCGATCATCAGCCCACCGAGCACGGCGCCGGGCAGCGAGCCGATGCCGCCGAGCACGGCCGCGGTGAACGCCTTCACGCCGGGCGTGAAGCCGTCGGAGAAGGCGATGACGCCGTAATACATCAGGAACAGCGTGCCGGCGACGGCGGCAAGGGCCGCGCCCATGACGAAGGTGATCGAGATGGTGCGGTCGACGTCGATACCGAGCAGCGCCGCCATCTTGCGGTCCTGCTCGCACGCTCTTTGCGCTCGACCAAGCGAGGTCTTGTTGACCAGGTACCAGAACAGCGCCAGCAGCAGCGCGGTGACGACGACGATGATGATCTGCTTCAGCGATACGCTGATGCCCTCGATATTGTAGACCTTGGACACCATCGGCGGGATCGGCTTGTTGCGCGGGCCTTGCGTCACCTGGACGAAGTTGGACAGCGCGATCGACATGCCGATAGCGGTGATCAGCGGCGCCAGCCGGAACGAGCCGCGCAAGGGCCGGTAGGCCACCTTCTCGATCGTCCAGTTATACAGGCTGGTCAGCAGCATCGCCACGATCATCATGACCAGGAGCGCGATCACCACCGGCACCGAATAGAACAACGCACCGAGGATAAGGAAAACGATGAGGGCGGTGAAGGCGCCGATCATGAAGATGTCGCCATGGGCGAAATTGATCATGCCGATGATGCCGTAGACCATCGTATAGCCGATCGCTATCAGTCCATAGATCGATCCCAGCGTCAGCCCGTTGATAAGCTGCTGGACAAAATACTGCATGCTGTCGTGGCTCCCCTGGAATGTCGCCCATGCAGACGCATTCCTTTTCGTATTTCCCCTAGTCGTAAAGTTTCGAGCCCGGATTGCAACGTCATTTTTTAATCGTGATGCGTGATTTTGAAGCACGCCGCTCGGATTGCCCGTTCTTTCCCTTCCGGCCTCTGGACTATCGCGGACCCTATCATTGGCATAACGCAATGTCTTTGACGATTCGGCGTCAAAATGCACGTCGTTTCGAAGGAATCGCCGTCAAAATAAGTTGATGAGCGGGATCGTTGCGCCGCCGACGCAGTCGATCTTTGCATTCCATTCGTTTCCCTTGGGTTAGGATCCTCTCTATTTGACGACGAATCCGTGCGCGAACGGATCGCGGTCGTCGATGAAGATCGTGTTCAATCCGGTCATGCGCGCCCAGCCGCCGATCGAGGGAATGATCGCGGGCTTGCCTGCCACCGTGACTTCTTTCTCGACCCTGCCCTTGAACAGCGAGCCGATGATAGATTCATGGACGAAATCGTCGCCGGCTCTAAGCTTGCCCTTGGCGTGAAGCTGCGCCATCCGCGCCGAGGTGCCGGTGCCGCAAGGCGAGCGGTCGATCGCCTTGTCGCCGTAGAAAACGGCGTTGCGCGCATCGGCTTGGCTGTCGGTCGGCGCCCCCGTCCACAGCATATGCGACAGCCGGTCGATGCCGGGATTGTCGGGATGCACGAAAGAGTACTTTTCGTTGAGCCGCTGCCGCACCACCGGGCTCCAGGCGATGAGGTCGCCGGCGGAATGCTCGGCCATGTCGCGATAGTTCTTCTGCGGCTCGACGATGGCGTAGAAATTGCCGCCATAGGCGACATCGACACTGATCTCGCCGAGTTGCGGACATTCGACCGTCAGACCCTCGGCATAGAGGAAGGACGGGACGTTGGTGATGCGCACCTCCTCGACATAGTCGCCGACCTGTTTGTACTCGGCGGTGACCAGGCCGGCCGGCGTGTCCAGCCTCAGCAAACCCGGCGTCTTCGGCTTGATGAGCCCGTGCTCGATGGCCATCGTCACCGTGCCGATGGTGCCGTGACCGCACATTGGCAGGCAGCCCGAGGTTTCGATGAACAGTATGGCGATGTCGCAATCGGGCCTCGTCGGCGGATAGAGGATCGAGCCGGACATCACGTCATGGCCGCGCGGCTCGAACATCAGCCCGGTGCGGATCCAGTCATATTCGGCCAGGAAATGCGCGCGCCGCTCCATCATCGTCGCGCCCTGGAGCAGCGGTCCGCCGCCGGCGACAAGCCGCACGGGATTGCCGCAGGTGTGACCGTCGATGCAGAAGAAGGAGTGGCGCGCCATTTCTAGATCCCGTCAGAAGCGGTTCGGAGAAAACGGAGAAAGATCAAACACCGGATTTTGGCCGAGAATGAGATCGCGGATCAAGCGTCCGGTGGCAGCCGCCTGGGTCAGGCCGAGATGGCCGTGGCCGAAGGCATAGACAATCGTGCCGGCCTGCCTGGCGGCACCGATCACCGGTAGCGAATCCGGCAGCGACGGCCGGAACCCCATCCATTCGCGGCCACCGGCCGGATCAAGCCCCGGCAGGAAGCTTTTGGCCTTTTCGAGCAGCGCTTTCGAGCGGGCGTAGTTTGGCGGCCGCTCGATGCCACCGAGCTCGACGGCGCCGCCGACGCGCACACCGGTTTCAAGCGGGGTGACGACGAAGCCATGGCCGGAGAAGATCAGTTGCCGCTTCACGTCGAAGGCGGTCTTCGGCAGGGTCGTGTTGTAGCCGCGCTCGGTTTCGAGCGGGATGCGGTCGCCGAGATGTTTCGCCAGCAGATGCGACCACGCGCCAGCGGCGATGACGAGGCATTTTGCCTGCCGCGCCGTGCCGTCGGCCAGCGTCAATGTCGCGCCATCCTGCCCCGCTCCGACACGGTCGATCCGAGCCTTTTCGAAACGCGCACCGTTCTTCTCGGCATAGGCCCAGATCGCTTTGCCCAATGATTTCGGGTCCGTAACGGTCTTCCATCCCGGCACGAAAGTACCCTTGACGAAGCGCGGCGACAGGCCCGGCTGCAAGGCGGCGAGAGCATCGCCTTCGACATGGCTGAAGCCGATGCCGAAGCGCTGCCTGGCCGCCCAGCCGGGCAGCGACGCCTTGAACTCGGCCTCGCTCTCGTAAAGTTCGAGCGAGCCGTCCTCGCGCAGCATGTTTCCGGTGCCCGAGCGCGCCATCAGCCCGACCCATTCGGCCTCGGCGAGCCGCATCATGCCGGCCTGCGCCGCGAGGCTGGCCTCGTAGCGGTCGCTTCGCCCGGCGCGCCAGAAGCGGACAAGCCAGGGCAACAGCTTCGGCAGGTAGGCGGGCGGGATGCTGAGCGGGCCGAGCGGATCGGCAAGCCATTTTGGCAGATGCCTGATCATGCCCTTGTGGGCCAGCGGCAGCACGTCGGAAAAGGCCAAGGCGGCGGCATTGCCGGAACTCGTCTCCTCGCAGATCCCCGTCCGATCGAAGATCGTGACGTTTCGCCCTGCCTCGGCCAGATAGGCGGCGACACAGACGCCGATGATGCCGCCGCCGATAATGGCGATGTCTTCCCCTTTTCCCCGTTCACGGGGAGAAGGTGCTCGAAGGGCGGATGAGGGGCGGCTCCCCGCTTTTGCCGACTTGGAAATTCCTTGCACGTGGGCGCTGCCCCTCATCTGGCTGCCGCCATCTTCTCCCGTAAAACGGGAAGAAGAGAGCTTGCCTCAAAACGTCGGCAGCTCCGGCCTTGCCCCCAGCGCATCCCTGACGATCTTTTCGACCGTCCTGCGGCGCTCGCCCGACAATGGCTGGCGCGGCATGCGCACGCGGTCGTTGGTGCTGATCGCCAAGACTTCGGCGAGCTTGATGTTCTGCACCAGATAGGTCGAGACGTCGAGGTCGAGCAGCGGCCGGAACCAGCGGTAGATTTTCAGTGCCTCCTCGCGGCGACCCTGCTTCATCAACTGGTAGATGGCGACCGTCTCGCGCGGAAACGCGGTGACCAGCCCCGCCACCCAGCCGATGGCGCCGACCGACAGCGCCTCGAACGCCAGATTGTCGACGCCGGTGAACAGGTCGTAGCGGTCGCCGAAGCGGTTGATGATCTCGGTCGAGCGGCGGATGTCGTCCGAGGATTCCTTGATGGCGACAAAGCGCTTGTCCTTCGCCAGCTCCTCCATCTGGTCGACGGTAACGTCGACACGATAGGCAAGCCGGTTGGAATAGATCATCACCGGCAGGTCGCCGGCCTCGGCGACAGCGCGCAGTGCGGCGACCGTCTCCTCCTCATTGGTGTGGTAGATCGGGCTCGGCACCACCATCAGCCCGTTGGCGCCCTCTTTCGCGGCGCGGCGCGCGATCGCCGCCGCCTCGCGCGTGCCGGCTTCGTTGACCGTCAGCAGAACCGGCTTGTTGCCTGCGATCTTCTGCGCGGTCTTCAGCACGTCGATCTTCTCGTCATGTGACAGCATCGGCCCTTCGCCGAGCGAGCCGCAGACGATGATGCCGTCGCAGCCGGCCTCCATCTGCAGCGCAAAGCAGCGCTCCATCTCGCCATGGTCGAGACGATCGTCCTCAGTGAATTTGGTCGTGACGGCGGGGAAAACTCCGGTCCACATGGTGGTCGCTCCATCTGATATATCAGTCGTATATTTATTAAGAAACGGACTGTCAACACGGATTTCGCTATGATATATCGAAAATATATCAGGAGCTCACCTTTGATATTCAGTGACACAAGCCCGGCATTCGAGCCTGTGGCGGCGAAAGCCTACCGTGTGCTCGAGCATATGATCGTGACGCTCGAACTGGCGCCTGCAAGCTTCATCACCGAGGGCGCCCTGATCGACAGGCTCGGGCTTGGCCGCACGCCGGTGCGCGAGGCGATCCAGCGACTGGCTTGGGAAGGACTGCTGGATGTCCGGCCCCGTGCCGGCATCGCCATTGCCCCGCTCCATCCCGGCGACTGGTTGCGCGTCCTCGATGCGCGGCGTGGCATCGAGGTGGTTCTCGCCCGCTCGGCCGCCCGCTTCGTCACCCGTGAAGCCGCTGACCTGTTTCACGATGCGGCACTGGCCATGCAGAAAGCGGTGATATCAGGCAATGTGCTGGCCTTCATTCAAGCCGACAAGGCGCTCGACGAGGCGCTGGCGCTGGCTGCCGACAACCCCTTCGCCGCACGGCTGGCCGCCCCCTTGCAGACCCACAGCCGCCGCTTCTGGTTCCGCTACAAGGCCGAAACCGGGCTCGCCGAATCGGCCGAGCACCACGTCGCGCTGATCCGCTCGATCCTCGCCGGCGACGAAGATGCTGCCGCTAAAGATGCCAAGCGCCTGATGGCGCTGCTACGCGGCCATGCCGAGACGGCCGCTACGCGCTGAGACCGCTCATCCGATCAATGTGTCCTGACCGTCATGCGTCCTGGTCGGCCGGGATCACCACGTTTTCCCAATGTTCGCCGGCCGCGACGATGCAGCTTCTGCCGGCGACATCGGTGACGATGATCGTCCAGCTTCCGGTCTCGGCGACAAAAACTTCCATGATCGCCACTTGACCGATCAGCCCGAAAGCAAACTGTCTTTCCTGGAAATTCTCAGTCAGGTGGGCGACGAGATCGCCATGTTCAACGCAGTACTGATATTGGGCGCTTGCGGCGTTCGTACCCGCCGCCAATGCGCCAGCAAGAACCAGGGTTTTCACCCAACCCAATAGCGATTTGCGTGCCATAGGGCACCTCCTTTGCCATCACGTCCGGCAAAGGGAGACGCCTCATTTTGCCGAAACGATCCAGGCCGGTTCCGACGTCATCACCATCGCGTCGTTCCTTTCCGTGTTCCGGTCTGTCATCAGCGGGGACGATTTTTGATGTTCCCACTATGTTCCATATATGGTGTCGGCAACGAAAAAGCGCAAGCAGGCGCCCGCAGCGGGCGCCTGTGGATCCGTTTCAAGGTGATCGCAGAGAACCGCGGCCTGCGCGGCTATGCCGAAACCGCGGCCGCAGCAAAAAAAGGGCCACGCTCAGGTGCCTGGCAGCGCCGCTGTCGTCACCGCGCTCTCCCAGCCTTCACCCACCGAAACCACGCAGCTTTGACCGCGTGTGTCGCTGGCGAGGATGGTCCAGGTGCCTTGGTCGGAAACGAAGACTTCAACGATCACATTCCGATTGACGACGCCGAGCGCGGTCGGATTTTCACGGAACTTCTCGCCGAGCGCCTTGATCATGTCGGCTCGTGCCGCGCATTGTTCGGCCGCCATTGCCGGGGCGGCGGAAAACGCCGCCGCGGCGGCGCAAAGTATCGTCACCATAAGACGTGTCATCTGACACCTCCCTTGCGCCGACCGATGCCCCCGCAGCTGTCGCCAGCGCCGTTGGTTGATCTGCCGCGCCTCCTTCGCGGCAGGATTGCAAGTTAAGACTTCTGCTGCCCGCCCGGTTCCATCACATTAGCGTTCAGGAATATATGGACCGCGACCGGTCAGCAAAAAGGCCCGGTCTCTAGCCGGGCCTCTTCGTCTTCAATCTGAATCCGGAACCGTCCGGCTAGTTCATCGTCGGGATGACGAACTCTGCCCCATCTTTCACACCTGACGGCCAGCGCGAGGTCACCGTCTTGGTCTTGGTATAGAAACGGAACGCGTCCGGTCCGTGCTGGTTGAGGTCGCCGAAGGAGGACGCTTTCCAGCCGCCGAAGGTGTAGTAGGCGATCGGAACCGGGATCGGCACATTGACA
Source organism: Mesorhizobium mediterraneum (assembly GCF_002284565.1). Lineage (GTDB taxonomy): Bacteria > Pseudomonadota > Alphaproteobacteria > Rhizobiales > Rhizobiaceae > Mesorhizobium > Mesorhizobium mediterraneum. The sequence goes on from NZ_NPKI01000032.1 coordinate 285,609, forward strand.
CCGACCATGCCGACCTGGACCCTCGAGGCGAAGTCGCGCGCCGCATCGCCGTCGCGGGTGAAGATGGCGACGCCGTTGCCCATTTCGTGGTCGTTGGCGAGCTTGATCGCGTTCTCATAGGTCGGCGCGCGCACCACCGAGAGCACCGGCCCAAAGATCTCTTCCTTGTAGATGCGCATGTCTGATGTCACGTTGTCGAACAGGCAGCCGCCCATATAGTAGCCGTTCTCGTAGCCCTGCATGGAAAAGCCGCGGCCGTCGACGACCAGCTTGGCGCCTTCCTTGACACCGGTGTCGACATAACCTTTGACCCGCTCCAGCGCCTGCGCCGTCACCAGCGGGCCGAAATCGGCGGATGAATCCGTCGAGGGACCGACCTTCAGGCTTTCCACCCGCGGCACTAGCTTTTCCATCAGCCGGTTGGCGGTATCGTTGCCGACCGGGACGGCGACGGAAATCGCCATGCAGCGCTCGCCGGCCGAGCCGTAGCCGGCGCCGATCAGTGCGTCGACGGTCTGGTCCATGTCGGCGTCGGGCATGATGATCATGTGGTTCTTGGCGCCGCCGAAGCACTGCACGCGCTTGCCCGAGGCGGTGCCGCGCGAATAGATGTAGTGGGCGATCGGCGTCGAGCCGACAAAGCCGATGGCCTTGATATCGGGGTCGTCGAGGATGGCATCGACCGCCTCCTTGTCGCCGTTGACGACGTTGAGGATGCCCGCCGGCAGGCCGGCCTCGATGAACAGCTCCGCGATGCGCAACGGCACGCCCGGGTCGCGCTCCGAAGGCTTCAGGATGAAGGCGTTGCCGCAGGCGATGGCCGGCGCGATCTTCCACAACGGGATCATCGCCGGAAAATTGAACGGCGTGATGCCGGCGACGACGCCGAGCGGCTGGCGCATCGAATAGACGTCGATGCCGGGGCCGGCGCCATCGGTGAACTCGCCCTTCATCATATGCGGCGCGCCGATGCAGACCTCGACCACTTCCAGCCCGCGCTGGATGTCGCCCTTGGCGTCGGCGATGGTCTTGCCGTGCTCGCGCGCCAGAATGTCGGCCAGCGAATCATACTCTTTGGCGACCAGTTCGAGGAACTTCATCAAGACGCGCACGCGCCGCTGCGGGTTGGTCGCTGCCCAGCCGGGCTGCGCGGCCCTGGCGTTTTCCACCGCCGCGCGCAGTTCCGCCTGCGAAGCCAGCGCCACCGTGCCGCGCACCGTGCCGTCCATCGGCTGCATGACATCCTGCTTGCGGCCGCTGGTCCCAGCGACACGCTTGCCGCCGATGAAATGACCGTATTCGATCATGATCTCTCTCCCTGTATTTGTGATGCGGCATTGTCCGCCTTTGCGCGACCGATGGCAACGCGAGCGAAAACGCAACCGTTGTGCGTAAAATAGATAGCAATTGACGGCAGAACATCAATTCTCGCAAATAGTAAGGATGCAGGTCCCTAGCAGCAAGGATTGAGAGATGAGTTCCTTCGCGCCCCCCTCTGTCCTACCGGACATCTCCCCCACGAGGGGGGAGATTGGCTGTCATCCCCGCTTTCGCCAACCCGCAACGCTGCAAGAAAGTCGCCGCCGGAGCGGCCGGCCGATCTCCCCCCAAGTGGGGGAGATGTCCGGCAGGACAGAGGGGCGCGCCCTAGAGCGCTGCCGTAATCGGCGTCATACGGACCATTCCCATGAACTGGGATGACGTCCGCATCTTCCTCGCCGTGGCGCGGGCCGGCCAAATCCTCGGCGCGGCTAAGCGGTTGGAGCTCAATCACGCCACTGTCTCGCGCCGCATCGCCGCACTTGAGGATGCGCTGCGCACAAAACTCTTTCGCCGGCTTACCACCGGTAGCGAGCTGACGCCGTCGGGCGAGCGCTTCCTCGACATCGCTGAGCGCATGGAAGGCGATATGATCGCCGCGCGCTCGACCGTGGCGGGCGAAGGCGACGATGTCTCCGGCACCGTGCGCATCGGCGCGCCTGATGGCTTCGGCGTCGCCTTCCTGGCCAAACGCCTCGGCGCACTGACGGCGCTTCACCGCGAACTTACCATCCAGCTGGTGCCGGTGCCGCGTTCCTTCTCGCTGTCCAGGCGCGAGGCCGACATCGCCATCACCGTCGAGCGGCCGACCGAAGGCAGGCTGGTGGCGGGCAAGCTGGTCGACTACACGCTCGGCCTGTTCGCGTCCCAGGCCTATGCCGAAGCGCATGGCCTGCCCCAAACGCCCGCCGAGCTCGGGCGGCACACGCTGATCGGCTATGTGCCGGACCTCATCGTCAGCCCCTCGCTCGACTATGCGGCCGAGTTCAGCGCCGACTGGCGCACCAGCTTCGCCATCTCCTCGGCGCTCGGCCAGGCCGAAGCGGTGCGCTCCGGCGCCGGCATCGGCATCCTGCACACCTTCGTCGCCCGCTCGATGCCGGAACTGGTGGCTGTCGACATCGTCGCGCCCATCCGCCGTGCCTACTGGCTGGTCTATCACGAATCGGTCAGGCCGCTGCGCCGCGTCCAGATCGTCGCGAGCTTCATCACCAAGGCAGTGGAACGGGAGCGGGGATTGTTCGTCTGACGAGATTCACCCGACCCATTGAAATTGTGATGTCCCCAAAACACTGCGCAGTTTTGGGGCGAAGTCACCGCCCTCAAAGGCCGGGCTCGATGAAGGAAGCCTTCTGGTCCTACCGCTGGTATCGCTCCGGTCCGAGATCGCGGACATTGATGTCCGGTACCCGGTTGGAGATGATGTCGGCCAGCACCTTGGCCGAGCCGCAGGCCATGGTCCAGCCGAGCGTGCCGTGGCCGGTGTTGAGATAGAGGTTGGAAAATTCGGTGCGGCCGATCAGCGGCGGCCCGTCCGGCGTCATCGGCCGCAACCCGCACCAGAAACTCGCTGACCGCATGTCGCCGCTGCCTGGAAAAAGGTCGCCGACCGAATGTTCTAGCGTGCGCCGCCGCGTTTCATGCAGCCTCAGGTCGAAGCCGGAAATCTCCGCTGTGCCGCCGACCCGGATGCGATCGCCGAGCCTGGTGATCGCCACCTTGTAGGTCTCGTCCATCACTGTCGACACCGGTGCTGCGACAGCATCCTTGATCGGCAGGGTGATCGAATAGCCCTTGACCGGATAGACCGGTATGGACCGTCTCAGCATGCGCATGAACTTGGCCGAATAGCTGCCCATCGCCATCACATAGGCGTCGGCAGTCTTCCAGCCCTTGCTGGTATTGATGTTGGCGATACTGTTGCGCTTGCGGATGATGCGCCTGATCGACATGTCGTATTCGAAGGTGACGCCGCGCGCCACGCAGAGCTCGGCCAGACGGTCGGTGAACATCTTGCAGTCACCGGTTTCGTCGCCCGGCAGCCGCAGGCCGCCGACGAATTTTTCACGCACCCCTGCCAGCCCCGGCTCGGCCGCTATGCAGCCGTCGGGATCGAGAATCTCGTAAGGAACGCCATATGTCTTGAGCACCTCGACATCGCCTGACGTGCCGTCGAGCTGCTGTTGCGTGCGAAAAAGCTGCAGCGTTCCCTTGGCGCGTTCATCATAGGCGATGCCGGTCGCCTCGCGCAGCGCCTTCAGCGTGTCGCGGCTGTATTCGGCCAGCGGCACCATGCGCGCCTTGTTCACCGCATAGCGCTCGGCCGTGCAGTTGCGCAGCATCCTGACCAGCCATAGCCACATATGCGGATCAAGAGTCGGCCGCACCACCAGCGGACCATGCTTCATCAACAGCCATTTGATCGCCTTCAACGGGACGCCGGGACCGGCCCAGGGCGAGGCGTAGCCGGGCGAGATCTCGCCGGCATTGGCAAAGCTGGTTTCCAGCGCCGGGCCCTTCTGGCGGTCGATCACCGTCACTTCATGGCCGGCCTCGGCGAGATAATAAGCGGTGGTGACTCCGATAACGCCGCCGCCCAGCACGAAGATCTTCATCGCATAGCTCTCCAGAACGACGTCTCGTCAGGGGTTTGGGGCGCGGCATCGTGGCTTCTGTCTGCCGGATTTTACGGCGTCCGCCAAGTGCCCAAGCATGTCGCCCAAAAGTATGCAGCGGTTTTGGGACAACGGCATGCATAAAAAAGCCCGCGCGCTATCCATTCACATAGCGCCGGTCACATAGCGCCGGTGAAAGCGGTGTCCGAGGCTGGTCAGGATTTCATAGCCGATGGTGCCGGCATGGCCGGCCGCCTGATCCACCGTCTGCGACGGCCCGATCAGCTCGACGAGATCGCCCGCCTTTAGCCTGTCGGGCGGCAGGGCCGAAATGTTGAGAACGATCGAATCCATCGATACGCGTCCGAGGAAGGGCAGCGGCACATTTTCGAACCAGGCGGCTGAGGCCGCGCGACGATGCCAGCCATCGGCATAGCCAAGCGAGATCGTTGCTGCGGCCAGCGGTTCGGTCACGTGAAAAATATGGCCATAGCCGACGCCGGCTCCCCTATCGAGGCTGCGCGTCTGAATGACCTTTGCCTGAAGCCGCACCACCGGCAGCATCGGATTTTCCTCCGCTGGCATCGGATTGATGCCGTAGAGCGCCGCACCGGGCCGGGCGAGGTCGTAATGAAAGGGCTGCCCAAGAAAGATGCCGGAGGAATTGGCGAGCGAGGCCGGCGCCTTTGGCAGCATCCTGCGCAGCCGCTCGAATTCCAGCCGCTGCTGCTCGTTGGCCGGATGCTTGGGCTCGTCGGCGCGAGCAAGATGGCTCATCACAAAGGTGACGTCGATACCGTCGAACGCCTGCGGATCGGCAGCGACGGCCTCCACCTCCGCTGCCGCCATGCCGAGCCGCGACATGCCGCTGTCGACCTGGATTGCAGCTTTAAGCGTGCGGCCGGCCCGCTGCGCCGCCGCGCGCCAGGCGGCGAGTTGGCCGACGCTGTTGATGACCGCGCCCAGCTCCGCTTCGACCGCTTCGCTTTCAGCGCCCGGCTGAATGCCGTTCAGCACATAGATCGCCGGCCGTGAGCCGAGCACCTGGCGCAGCAAGACACCTTCGACCAGATGCGCGACAAAGAAAATATCGCAGCCCTCGGCCGCCAGCGCTGCCGCCACCTGGGGCCCGCCGAGCCCGTAGCCGTCGGCCTTGACGACACCCGCGCAGCCGACGCCGCCCAGCCGCGCCTTGAGCCGCCGGTAGTTTTCGCGGATGGCGCCGAGATCGACGGTCAATATGGCGCCGGCCGCTGTCTCGCTGACGGCAACCTTTTCAGAAAGAGATTTTTTGGAGGCGTCGTTCATGCCAACCCCGTCTGCGGCGGATTGGCCATCAATAAGGCCACCGCGCTGACGCGGCAACCGTGGTCGGCGCGACCGCGGCTAGCGCCAAGCTACGCAACCAGATGCCGGAACGCCGCAACCACGTCCTCATAAACCTTGCGCTTGAACGGCACGATCAGGTCGGGCAATTCCTGCATCGGCCGCCATGCCCATTTGTCGAACTCGGCGGTGTGGCCGCCCGGTGGCGGATTGATCTCAATCTCGCTCACGTCGCCGTGAAAGCGGAAGGCAAACCATTTTTGCGTCTGGCCGCGATATCGCCCTTTGAAGGCGATGCCGACCAGATCGGCCGGCAGGTCGTAATATATCCAGTTCGGCGCCTCATCCAGCAGCGAGACCGAGCGCATGCCGGTCTCTTCATACAGTTCCCGCTGCGCCGCCTGCAGCGGTTCCTCGCCCTTGTCGATGCCGCCCTGCGGCATCTGCCAGAGCTGCGTCGTGCCGGCGAATTCGCTATCCGGCTCGGCAATGCGATGCCCGACCCAGACCAGGCCGTCACCATTGAGTATCATCAGTCCGACACAGGGGCGATAAGGCAGCGTCTCGGGATCGACCGGTTTTCTCTTCGCCATGCTCAACCTTTTTCCGGATCCACCGCCACTGCCGAAATCGGCACGATCTCGATGCCGCGCTTCTTGGCCTCGATCACCCAGGACGACACGGTGTCGACCGTCAGGTCGAAGGCCGAGCCGATGCCGACGGCAAAGCCTTTCGCCCGCGCGGTGGCTTCCAGCTCGTCCAGCTTCTTCAATATGGCGCCCCGGTCCTGCACGGCGTCGATCGACGTGTCGCCGGCAATGAAGGGCACGCCGTCCTTCAGTGCCAGGTCGGACGCGAGGCTGCGCGCCGACGAGCCGTCGTCGAGATAGGCCAGGCCGCGCCTGCCGAGTTCGGCCATGAATGGCGCCATCGCCGCCGCATCGGCCGAAAATCGCGCACCCATATAGTTCATGACGCCGGTGTAGTTGGTCATCCGCGACAGCGCCCAGCGCAAGTTCTTCAAATTCTCGTCCGGTGTCGCCGCGACCGTCAGCGTGTTGCGGCCCGGATTGACGTTCGGATAGTCGAACGGTTCGAGCGGCACCTGCATGACGATCTCATGGCCTCTCTGCCGCGCCGCCTGCATCCAGCGGCTGATGCTGTTGCCCTGCGGCGCGAAGCCCAGCGTCACTTCGGCCGGCAGCTTGGCGATGGCCGCCTGCGTGCCGGTCTGCGACACGGCAAGCCCGCCGATGACGATCGCCACGCGCGCACCGCGCGCACCGGACCACGGCCGCGCATAGACATCGAACGGCCGCCTTCCGTCGGCGGCGCGAACCGGCAACGGGCCGGTCTCACTGGTCTCGATCAGCGCCCTGTCGGGAATATGCGCGATCCTCAGGTTCTGGCCGATCGTCGAAGGGTCGTGGATGACGATGGCCGCCTTGGGCGGACCACCGTCCGCTTCGGTCGGCATATGGATGATCTGCGGCCCACTTATCTTGGGTCCCGCTTGCGCCTGCGGCGCGGGCTCAGTGGCCGGCGCTGCGGATTCGACCACCGCGGTCGTCTTCGGCGTCGAAACGGCGACTTCTTCCGGCTTTCGAAACGGTCTTTCACGCAGCGCAATCGCGCCGGAGACGCCGATCACGGCCAGCACCAGGAGAGTGGCCGTGACCACGCCGGCGTTGATCCTGCGGGCCGCGCGCGGCGGCCGGACGGCCTGTCCGAGCGGGCGTTCGATGTCGTTGCCGATGTCAGCCAAGCCGCATCCCCAGCCGCGGTTCCCCCGAATCAAACTGCCGAGGCCTTGCGGCCCCGGCAGCATTACATCGCTTCGATCAGGCGGCCAGACCTGTTTGCCCGGCCGATCGACGTTACTGGTTCAAAACAGCCTTGTCCGGATTCGGCGGGAACGCCGGATCGGTCTTCTCGCCGCGCAGCAACTGCTCGGCAAAGATAAGCTGCAGGTCGTCCTTCGGCTCCGGCGGCACATAGGCTGCCGAGCCCGAACCGGTATCGCCCTCGTCGGTACCCTTGATGTGGCCCTTGAGGTCCGACTCGCCGCGCGTCAGGTCCCTGCCCTGCAGTTCCGGCGGCAACGGCTGGTCGACCTTGATGTCGGGCGTGATGCCCTTCCCCTGGATCGACTTGCCGGACGGCGTGTAATAGAGCGCCGTCGTCAGGCGCAGCGCGCCGTTCTCGCCGAGCGGGACGATGGTCTGCACCGAACCCTTGCCGAAGGACTGCGTGCCGACCACCGTGGCGCGGCGCAGATCCTGCAGCGCGCCAGCGACGATTTCGGACGCACTGGCCGAGCCGCCATTGACGAGCACGACCAGCGGTTTGCCGTCGATGTCGTCGCCGGGCCGCGCGTCGAAGCGGGTGACGTCCTTCGGATCGCGGCCGCGTGTCGAGACGATCTCGCCACGGTTGAGGAAGGCGTCGGACACGCTCACCGCCTGATCGAGGAGGCCGCCCGGATTGAGGCGCAGATCGAGCACGTAGCCCTTGAGCTTTTCGTTCGGCACCTGCTTCTTGATGGTGTCGATGGCATTCTCGAGGTCATCATGGGTCTTTTCGGTGAAGGAGGTGATCTTCATGTAGCCGATGTCGTTCTCGACCCGGAACTTGACCGCCTTGACCTTGATGATGTCGCGCACCACCGTCAGCTCGATCGGCTTGTCGGCGCCCTGGCGCAGGATGGTGAGCTTGATCGCCGTGTTGACCAGCCCGCGCATCTTCTCGACCGCGTCGTTGAGGCTCAGGCCGCGAACCTCCTCGCCGTCGATCTTGGCAATATAATCGCCGGCAAGCACGCCCGCCTTGGCGGCCGGCGTATCGTCGATCGGCGTGATCACCTTGACCAGGTCGTTCTCCATCGTGACCTCGATGCCGAGGCCGCCGAACTCGCCCTTGGTCTGCACGCGCATGTCCTGCGCCTCTTCGGCGTTCATATACGAGGAGTGCGGGTCTAGCGACGTAAGCATGCCGTTGATGGCGTTTTCGACCAGCGACTTGTCGTCGGGCGGCGTCACATACTGCGCCCGCACCCGCTCGAAGATGTCACCGAAGATCGCCAGCTGCTTGTAGGTCTCGGAGCCCGCAGCGTTCGCCGTCGAGCCGGGCGCGCCATAGACCAGGCTCATCGCGGATGCGCCCATTAGCGCACCGGCAAACAGAAGCGACAGTTTCCGCATCATCTCACGTCCTTCCAGACAAACGGTCCGCCCACCATGGGGTCGGATCGACGGGTTTTCCATCCTTGCGGAACTCAACATAGAGCTCCGGCGTGGCATTTCCATTCTTCGATGCCGAGGTGCTCGCCACCCGGGCCTCTCCCATCGCGCCGACCGGCTCTCCTGCGAGCACCGACTGGCCAGACGCGACACTGATTCTGCTCATCCCCGCCAGAACGACATGATAGCCGTCACCCGCGTTCAGGATCAAGAGTTGACCATAGGAGCGAAAAGGTCCCGCATAAAGCACATTTCCGTCCGCCGGCGCGGTAACGATGGCTCCCGATTGTGTCGCAACCATGTCACCGAGCATCACTGCGCCGTTACCGTCGCTGGCCCCGAACCGCCGCTTGATCTTGCCGGTGACGGGCAGCGCGATCTGCCCCTGAAGCGCCGAAAACGGTGCGGCGGCGGTGAGCCGGTTGGCTTCCGGGACCGGCAGCGCCGCCAGTTCCGTCTGTGCCGGGGCCGTCTGTGCCGGGCCCTCCTGTGTCGGGGCCTTGTCGGCATCCGCGGTCTTCTGCTCCGCTGCCTTCGCCGCATTGGCCGCCTTGCGGGCCTTGTCGGCCTCGAGCGAGGCGATCAGTTCCTTCAGGCTGCCGGCCTTGGCCGCCAGTGCTGCGGATCGCTGCTTTTCCGCGGCCAGCGCCGTTTGCGTCTCGGCCTCAAGCTTCTGCTTGGCTTCAAGTAGCATGCCGAGCCGCTTCTTTTCCGCCGTCTGCTCGCCGACTGCCGCCGTCAGCCGCGCCCGCTCCGCCTCGATCGAGGCCGTCACCCGCGACTGCTCCTTGAGGTCCGCCACCAGTATCTCGGTCTGCTGGCGCAGTTCCGGCACCACGGCGCCGAGCAGGATGGCGCTGCGTACCGACGACAGCGCGTCTTCCGGCTTGACCAGGATGGCCGGCGGCGGATTGAGCCCCATGCGCTGCAGCGCGGCCAGCACCTCGGCCAAAACGTCGCGTCTAGCGGCCAGCGACGCGCGGATTTTCTGCTCCTCGCCTTTCAGCCCTTCCAGCTTGGCGCCGATGTCCTCGATGTCCTGACCAAGTTTCTGCTCGGTCATCGCCGACTGGATCAGCGCCGCGGTGATCGAGGCATGATCCTTCTTGACGGTCGCCATGTCGGCGGCGAGCTTGGCCAGCCGCTCGGACGAAAGCGTGATCTCCTTCGACACCCGTTCGTATTCGGCGCGGCTTTGGTCCGGATCAGGCGTCATGTCGAGCCTGTTCTGCGCCCGCGCGGCACTGAACGACAGCACGAGCGCCGCCGCTGCCAAGCCGCAGCGTGCGCGCCAAAAGCCCGTTCGCGATTTCCAACCTTCAGACATTGAAGCCCGACTCTATGTGTGGCTTCGTTAACGAACCATCAACCATGTTCGAGAGCCCTGCCGACCGCAAACAGCCTCGTGACGCATTGAGGCGAAAATCCGGGCGGCTCACGCCAATCCACCGGTTTCGGGTGGGAACCTGCAAAGCTCACGAGCGATGATAGGGATGGCCGGACAGGATCGTGGCCGTCCGGTAAAGCTGCTCGCCCAACATGACACGGACCAGTTGGTGCGGCCATGTCAGCGCGCCGAACGACACCATCAGATCGGCCTGATCGCGCAGCGACTGGTCGTGACCGTCGGCACCGCCGATGGCGATGATAAGCGCCTTGCGGCCGCCATCACGCAACAGGCCGATGCGGCCGGCGAAATCCTCGGAGGAAAAGTTCTTGCCGCGCTCGTCGAGCAGCATGAGCGCGGTACCAGGCTGCAACTGCGCCTGCAGTTTCTGGCCTTCCTCGCGCCGGCGCTCGTTGGCGGTCTGGGCGCGGCCCTCCGGAATCTCGACCACACCTGAGAATTCGAGACCCACGGCCGGCCCGCTCTTGGCGAAGCGCTCGAAATATCGGTCGGCGAGCTGCTTCTCGGGGCCGGCTTTCATCCGGCCCACGGCATGAACTGTAATTTTCATCCCTGCCTCGAAGAGCCGCTAATGCATGTCACCAAAAGTGGTCACCGGTTTTTGGAAACGACATGCATCAATCAAATTACGGCTCAGTGGAGGGTCTCTTCCTCGAGGTCCGGCGCTTGCCACATCTTTTCGAGATTGTAGAAGTCGCGGACTTCGGGACGGAAGACATGGACGATAATATCGCCCGAATCGATCAGGACCCAGTCGGCGCCGGCCAGTCCCTCGACGCGCGCCGTGCCGAGGCCGGCATCCTTGAGCGCCTTGAGGAGATGATCGGCGACAGCCGAGACATGACGGTGAGATCGGCCGGACGCGATGACCATATAGTCACCGAGGCTCGATTTTCCCTGAATGTCGATTGAGACGATGTTTTCGGCCTTGGAGTCTTCCAGACTGACAAGGACTGTGTTGATGGCGCGGGACACGGCGTCGTTTACGCTGATCCCGGCCGGCGAAGGCACGATGTCGGCCTTCTTCCGCAGTGCTGTTCTCAGTGTATTTCCTTTCGCAGCAAGAACAACCAAATCACCCTTCAAAGCAGGTGACACTCCTTAGATAGGCAGAGTTGGGTTGCAGTTTCAAGACGGCAACCCTGCCGTGGTCCACGAAGTGCTGTTTCTTCCGGTTCCGCAGAAGAAAAATCGGAACTCTTGCCGCCTTGCTGGGGTTATCGGCGCATTGACCAATCGGATTCCCGCCATGCCTATCGACCCTGAGAATGCCGTTGACACCGTGCAGGCCGGCCTTGCGCAGCTCAGCGCGCTGATCGTCTCGTACTCATTCTCCGCCATCGGCGCCGTCATCCTGCTGGTCCTCGGCTATATCGTCGCCGGCCTCGCGCAGCGCTCGATCTATGCCGGCCTCGGCCATATCCATGGCTTCGACGTGACGCTGCGCCACTTCTTCTCGAGGATCGCCCGCTACGCCATACTGATCCTCGTCGTTATCATGGTGCTCGGCCAGTTCGGCGTCCAGACGGCCTCGATCATTGCCGCCATCGGCGCCATCGGCTTGGCCATCGGCCTGGCGCTGCAGGGTACGCTGCAGAACATTGCCGCCGGCATCATGCTGCTGGCGCTACGGCCATTCCGCATCGGCGAATATGTCGAGGTCGGCGCCATCGCCGGGACCATCGAGGAAGTCGGCCTGTTCGCCACCACGCTGAGAACGGTCGAGGGCGTCTACGTCCTCGCCCCCAATTCGACGCTGTGGAACCAGCCTGTCCGCAACTATACGCGCAACGGTGCCCGCCGTGGCGACATCACGCTGACCATCGGCTCCTGGAACGATATCGATCTCGCGCAGAAGACCATGCTTGGCGTCGCCGCCGCCGAGCGGCGCGTCAGGCGGGAGCCGGCGCCGATTGCGTTTGTGGCGACCGTCGGCGACAGCAACGTCGCCATCACCTTGCGCTACTGGACCTCGGCTGCGGATTTCTTCGCCACCCAGATCGATCTCACCAAACGCGCCAAGCAGGCTTTCGACAGCGAAGGCATTTCTATACCCGCGCCGCCGCCGGAAGCGCCGCGGCAGGAAGCGGCCACCAGACAGTGAGATGATCAATTCCCGCAGGTCTACTTGTCCGCGCGGCGCTGCTCTTCGGACGGAAAGGCCAGTTCCACCGGCAGTGGGGCCTGCGCGCTCATCGGCGCGAAATTGCCGGTCTCGGCGGCGGGAACAGGCGACATCGCCACCACACGCCACAGCACGAACAGGCAAAAAACAGCGGCAATGACGATGGCCACATAGATGAAGGCCTGCGTTCCATAGACAGCGGAAAGCCCGGTGACGATGCCGGGCACGATGAAGCCGGACAGCGACCACGCAAACAGAAGCGAACTGGACAGCGCCACCATGTCGTCCTTGCCGGCGCGGTCTGCGGCATGCGCGCTGGCCAGCGAATAGATCGATTCCGACGCGCCATCCCAGACCACATAGATGACGACCAGCGCCGCCAGCCCACCGCCGTCGAAGCCCAGCGCAAACAGACCCGCCGCCAAGGCAAGCGCCGAAGCGGCGACCAGCACAAAGCGCCGGTCGGTGCGGTCGGAAATCCATCCGAGCGGGATCTGCAGGATCAATGTGCCGACCGGCATCGCCGACAAAAGCAGTGCCACGTCTGCCTGGCTGTAGCCCTTGGCCGTGGCATGGATCGGCGCGAAGCCCGAAATCGTCATCGACAGGCCGCCGACGGCAAGCATGCCGGCGACGCCGACCGGCGAAATCCGCCAGGCCCGGCCAAGCGCGACCGATGCCGCCTGCGGCGGCGGTGGCTGGGCGAGCCGCGTCAGCCCGACCGGAAGGATCGACAGCGCGGTGAAGGCGATGCCGATCAGCGGCGCGTCCGCAGCCCTTATATCGATCAGCGCCAGTGTGGCGTAGCCGACACCGAGCCCGGCGACATAGGCGACGTAGAAGAAGGCCATGACCCTGCCGCGAATGGCGTTGGCAATGACGTCGTTCAGCCAGCTTTGCGCGACGATGAACAGGCCGCATATGGCAAAGCCATAGAGCGCGCGTGCCGCGATCCACGACAGCGGGTGCGGCCCGGCTCCGACAGCGGCGTTCGACAGCACAATCAACGCCGACAGCACCATGAACGCGCGAGCATGGCCGACGCGCCGCACCAGCGGACCGGTCAGGATGCAGCCTGCCAGGCCGCCGGCCGAAAGGCCGGTGACGATCAGCCCGGCCCAGGTCGGATCGAAGCCCTCGGCGCCGAGCCGGACCGGGATATAGGCGAACATCAGTCCGTTACCGACCGCAACCAGCGCCATCGACAGGACGACGCTGGCGATGGCGATCGCCGGGGTTGGCGGGCTGCCTTGCGCCGGATCGCGTCTGGTCTGGTTTTGCTCGAGAATCGCCATGCGCGCGCAGGATCGCCCACGGATCGGGGAAAAGCAGCCGCAAATGCGACATGGCCGGACTTGCCTCCTCTGCTTGTGGAGAAGGGAGGTCCGTGCAGGCTCAGCCCTTCGCCATGTTGCGGATCGCGGTCGACGACAGCGACGAGCGCGGGCCGTGGATGAAGGTCCAGGCCGGCGCCTTCATGCGGGCGAGCCGCGGCGCGTCGCCCTCGTCGACACGTGCATAATCGAAGGTCTTGGCAACGACCGAGGACAGGAAGGACAGCGTCGCGCCAGGGCGGTCGATCACCGCGATCGGGAACGTCATGACGATCTGGCGCCAGCGCTGCCAGCGGTGGAAGTCGCGCAGACTGTCGGCGCCCATGATCCAGACGAAGTCGACGCCGGGATTGCGCGCCTTGACTAGCGCCAGCGTGTCGGCGGTGAAGCGGACGTGATGCGCGGCCTCGAAGGCGGTGACCTTGATCTTCGGGTTCCTGGCGATCTGCTCGGATAGGCGGAGCCGCTCAGTCAGCGGCGTCAGTTCCCGCTTGTTCTTGAGCGGATTGCCGGGCGTCACCATCCACCACAACTGATCGAGCGCCAGACGTCTGAGCGCGATCTCGGCGACCAGGCCATGGCCGGCATGGGCGGGATTGAACGAGCCGCCGAACAGCCCGACGGCCAGGCCCTTTTCGGCATGCGGCATTTTGAGGTAGCGGGAGGGAGCGGGATGCTCGGGCGAGGAAAGCATGCGTCAGGCGCCCCCCTCTGTCCTGCCGGACATCTCCCCCTCAAGGGGGGAGATTGGCGGCTTCATCGCAGGCGCAAATCTTGCAGCACCGGCGATTGGCGAAATCAGAAATGACAGGCAATCTCCCCCCTTGAGGGGGAGATGTCCGGCAGGACAGAGGGGGGTGGCTGGGCGCAAAGCTTCAGGTTCTTCGAGCAAGTAGCGTCAAGGCCGCACCTGTCCCGTTCCGCGCACGCGGTATTTGAACGAGGTCAATTGCTCGACACCGACCGGGCCGCGCGCATGCATTTTGCCGGTGGCGATGCCGATCTCGGCGCCCATGCCGAATTCGCCGCCATCGGCGAATTGAGTCGAGGCATTGTGCAGAAGGATCGCCGAATCAATCTCGTTGAAGAAACGTTCGACTGCACCGGCATCCTCGGCGACGATCGCCTCGGTGTGGTGCGAGGAGAACGTCTCGACATGCTCGATCGCGCCCGCAACGCCATCGACCAGCCTCACTGCGATGATCGCGTCGAGATATTCGGTAATCCAGTCGGCGTCGGTCGCCGGACTGGCGTCGAAGAACAGCTTCAGCACTTCGGCGTCGGCATGGATCTCGCATCCAGCCGCGCGCAACGCGTCAAGGATCGGCACCAGATGGGTGGAAGCGACGGCACGGTCGACCAAAAGCGTTTCGGCCGCACCACAGACACCGGTGCGCCGCATCTTCGCATTGACGGCGATCTTGACCGCCATGTCGAGATCGGCCGAACGGTCGACATAGAGATGGCAGATGCCTTCGAGATGGGCAAAGACCGGCACCCGAGCTTCGTTCTGCACACGCTCGACCAGGCTGCGACCACCGCGCGGAATGATCACGTCGAGATTGCCGCCGAGGCCCTTCAGCATTTCGCCGACGGCGGCGCGGTCGGTGGTCGGCACCAGCTGGATGGCGTCCTGCGGCAGACCGGCCGTCTTCAGCCCCTCGACCAGGCAGGCATGGATCGCCGCCGAGGAGTTGAGCGAATCCGAGCCGCCGCGCAGGATCACCGGATTGCCGGCTTTCAGGCAAAGTGCGCCGGCATCGGCCGTCACGTTCGGCCGGCTCTCATAGATGACGCCAACGACGCCGAGCGGCGTGCGAACGCGTTCGATATGCAGCCCGTTCGGGCGGTCCCATTCGGCAATGACATCGCCGACCGGATCACTGAGTTCGGCGATCTCGCGGATGCCGTCAGCCATGGCGCGGATGCGGGCGGCATCGAGCTTCAGCCGGTCCATGAAGGAGGCGGAAAGCCCCGACTCATGGCCATTCGAGATGTCGATGGCGTTGGCGTCGAGAATATCCTGCTCGCGACGGACAATCGCCTCCGCCATGGCGACAAGCGCGGCGTTCTTGGCGGCGGTCGTGGCGATGGCCAGCGGTCGGGCGGCAGCGCGCGCCCTGCGGCCTATCCGTGCCATCAAACTGGCTACATCATCGCCTTGGTGTTTGTTCAGCATTTGACCGATCCAGTGAAGCTGGTGGATTTACACGCGGCCGGCCTTCGCGGCAATGGCCGTAAATTTGAGGAAGCAGAATGAAGAGAGTCATAATCCTCGTTGCTCTCGGCGCGATGCTCATACCAACAGGCCTCCGTGCCGCCGACTACTGCGACGACAAGTTTGAACCCGGCGAGAGCCCCGACGGCAAGGCCATGACTATGGTAAGCTCGATGATGTCCCTCGCACTTGCTGAGCGCTATTGCGGCGCGTCACCGACACCGCTTTCCCAGATCGACGTCGTTATTGAAGAGCTGCATGGATGTGGGCCGCGCTCTCGGCTTGAGGCAGAATTCAAAAAAAGGATGGAAGAGGAAAAAGGGGCAGAAGCAATGACGACTGACGCGCTCATCCGTGATCTCGTCGTCGGAGACGACAAGGATGTTCCCCAAGCCGAAGTGGATCGACGTGCCAGGGCTGGCATCGAAGCGGAGTTGGGAGGTTGCAGCGAGCTTCTGAAGATATACCAGGACTTTCAGGATCGATATCGCAACCCACCCAAATGGCCGCGTGAGCCTGACCAGTAGCGCGCCGTCAATGGCGGGCCGCATCTCCGTCGGCCGCGCCGCTCACCACAAGGTCGTCGCGGTGGATCATCGCCGATCGCGCTTCGTAGCCAAGCACCGTTTCGATCTCGGCTGTCTTCAAGCCAGCGATCCTTACGGCATCGGCGGCATCGTAGGCAACCAGTCCGCGCGCGATCTCGCGGCCCTCGGGCGACAGGATCGCCACCGTGTCGCCGCGCGAGAAATTGCCGCTGACCAGCTTGACGCCGGCCGGCAGCAGCGACTTGCCCGACAGCAGCGCACCGATGGCGCCGGCGTCGACAGTCAGCCGGCCAGCCGGCTCGAGCTGCCCGGCGATCCATGTTTTGTAGCCCTTGACCGGATTGGCGCTCGGACGGAAGAAAGTCGCCCGCTCGCCCCGCTCGATCGCCATCAGCGGCGACAGTCTCGTGCCTGATGTGATGATCATGGCGGTGCCGGCGGCGGTGGCGATCTTGCCGGCGTCGAGTTTTGTCCGCATGCCGCCGCGCGACAATTCGGACGCCGCCGCACCGGCCATTGCCTCGATATCAGGGGTGATGCGGTCGACGACCGGAATGAACTTTGCGCCAGGGTCTTTGGCCGGCGGCGCCGTATACAGCCCGTCAATGTCGGAGAGCAGCACCAGGAGGTCGGCGCCCATCATCGTTGCGACGCGCGCCGCCAGCCGATCATTGTCGCCATAGCGGATTTCGGAGGTCGCCACCGTGTCGTTCTCGTTGATGACCGGCACCGCCTTCATCTTGAGCAGCGTCGAGATCGTCGCCCGCGCATTGAGATAGCGGCGGCGCTCTTCGGTGTCGCCGAGCGTCAGCAGGATCTGGCCCGATTTCAGGCCGCCCTTGCCGAGCGCATCCGACCAGGCGCCAGCCAGCGCAATCTGCCCGACGGCAGCCGCCGCCTGGCTCTCCTCGAGCTTCAGTGCCCGCTTGCCGAGGCCGAGAATGGTGCGGCCCAGCGCGATGGCGCCGGACGACACGACGAGGATTTCGGCGCCGCCTTCAGCCAGCACGGCGATGTCGTCGGCAAGCGAGGCCAGCCAGTCGCGCTTCAGGCCCGTCGTGCGGTCGACAAGCAGCGCCGAGCCGATCTTGACGGTGATGCGCCGGTATTTTCTCAGCGACTGCGCGGTCATCGCTATTTGTTCCAGCGCGTCTCGACCGGCGTGGCGACAGCTTCGCGTGCCTCGGCCACCACCGCCATCAGCGCGCGCAGAACGGCTTCGACGCCTTCGCCAGTGACCGCGGACAAAAGCATCGGCGCGCGGCCGGCGGCGCGTTTCAGCGAAGCGACCTTCTTCCTGCGGGCGTCGGCATCGAGCGTGTCGACTTGGGAAAGTGCTACGATCTCGACCTTCTCGATCAGTCCATGGCCATAGGCATCGAGTTCGGTGCGCACGGTCTTGTAAGCCTTCCCCGGATTTTCTTCCTGTGCGGAGACGAGGTGCAGAAGGACGCGCGTGCGTTCGACATGTCCGAGGAAACGGTCGCCGATGCCGACGCCTTCATGCGCGCCTTCGATCAGGCCGGGAACGTCGGCGATGACGAATTCGCGCCCGTCGATGCGGGCCACACCGAGGCCCGGATGCAGCGTGGTGAAGGGATAATCGGCGATCTTCGGCTTGGCCGCGGTCACGGCAGCCAGAAAAGTCGACTTGCCGGCATTGGGCAGGCCGACCAGGCCGGCATCGGCGATCAGCTTGAGCCTGAGCCAGATGTTGAGCTCTTCGCCCGGCAGTCCGGGGTTGGCGCGGCGGGGCGCCTGGTTGGTCGAGGTCTTGAAATGCTGGTTGCCGAAGCCGCCATTGCCGCCCTTGGCAAGCAGGAAGCGCTGGCCGACCACCGTCATGTCGCAGATCAGCGTCTCGTTGTCCTCGGCAAAGACCTGCGTTCCCGCCGGCACTTTCAGCGTCACGTCGGCGCCCTTGGCGCCGGTCATGTTGCGGCCCATGCCGTGCGTGCCGGTCTTGGCCTTGAAATGCTGCTGGTAGCGATAGTCGATCAGCGTGTTCAGCCCATTGACCGCCTCCACCCAGACATCACCGCCGCGGCCGCCGTCGCCACCGTCGGGACCGCCGAACTCGATGAATTTTTCGCGCCGGAACGACACCGAACCGGCGCCGCCGTCGCCGGAGCGGATATAAACCTTGGCTTGATCGAGAAATTTCATCGGATTGCTGAGTTTCTGTTATTGGCCTTGCGGCATTGCTCTAAACCTTTGGCACTGCTCTAAACCAAGGCGGGGCGAAGGGCGAGGCTGTTTATGAACATGGCCGGAGTCGCAATGAAGCTCGTAACCTACAACATCCACTACGGCGTCGGTCTCGACGGCCGCTACGATGTCGGCCGCATTGCTGACGCCGTGCGCGGCGCCGACGTGATCGCGCTGCAGGAGGTCTCGCGCAACAACCCCAACAATGGCGGGCGCGACATGGTGGCCGAGCTCGCCAAGGCGTTGCCCGAATACTTCGCCGTCTACGGCAGCAATTTCGAGGCCAATGTCGGCTCGCGCCTGGAAAACGGCCGCGCCATCACGACCACCTTCCAGCTCGGCAATATGGTGCTGTCGAAAACGCCTGTTCATCTGTCGCGCAATCTCCTCTTGCCGCGCAGCCGCAGTTTCGAACTGATGAATTTCCAGCGCGGCGCGCTGGAGGCGCTGATCGAGACGCCGCTTGGTTTCATCCGCTTCTATTCCACCCATCTCGACCATCGCAGCCCGCTCGAACGCTTGAGCCAGATCCGGTTTCTGCGCCAGCGCCTGTTGAACTATGCGATCGAGGGCGGCGCGCTGTCCGGCGTCGCCGAAGTCGGCCTGCCGGACCTGCCTTGTCCCGAAGCCTTCGTCGTCATGGGCGACTTCAACATGCTGTCCGGATCGCCGGAATATGTCGAACTCGCCGGCCGCCCGGATCACGAATTCGGCATGCCTGTGACCGCCGATCTTGCCGTCGATGTTGCCTTGCGTCTTGCCACCGCAAGCCCCGATCTCGTCACCTGGGTCGACCCCAAGCGGCCTGACGACGCCAGCCGCCACAAGCGCATCGACTATGTCTTTACCAGCGCCTCGCTCGCCAAATCGCCGAAGGCCCTGTGGGTCGACCGGCAAGCGGTCGGCTCTGACCACCTGCCGGTCTGGGTCGAGATGGCCTGACCCCGAGTTTGGTTCGCAACTGACTTTTTGAATTCACAATGATTCTTTCGGAACCTTTGGTTCGAGGCCATGCGCCGAGGTGTGTTGAGATTCAGGGCAGGCCGTGCCGAGAGTGGTGGCTTCCGAGAACCGGAGCGGAGCGTACATAGAGTACGTGAGCACCGGAAGCGCAGGAAGCCGCCATTCGCAGGCCGGCCTCACCTGAATATCAACGCGCCTCAAAAATGCACCCAGTTCCTGAGGCTGGTCCAGGTCTTGCGGTCGAGACGATAGCGCTCGACGGGCACCTGGCCGGCGACGATCGAGTTCAGCATGCCCTGGCCGGCATATTGGAAGCCGCATTTGTGGATGACCCGGCGCGAGGCCGGATTGATGACCCGCGTCGAGGCATGCAGCACCTGGATCGCCGTCTTCTGGAAGGCGAGGTCGACCAGCGCGTGCGCTGCCTCCGTCGCATAGCCGCGCTTCCAGTAGGGCTCGCCGATCCAGTAGCCGAGCTCCAGCCCGCGATCGGTGGTGTTGAGGCCGGCGCAACCGACGAAGGTTTCGGTCCCGGCCAGCGTCAAGGCATAGGCAATCCCGGCCCGGCGCGAGGCCGTCATCGCGAGGAAAGCACGCGCCTCGGCCTCACCATAGGGGTGCGGCATGCGGGCCAGCATTTCGGCGACATGGCGGTTGTCGGCGAGCACCACCAATTGCTCGATATCGCTTTCGCGCGGCGCCCGCAGCACCAGCCGCTCGGTCATCACGACCGGGCAATCTATCGCGTAACTTTCACCGTCTGTGTCTTCCGCTTCGGCAACCATGTCAGTCCTCCAGGCACAAGAAAAAGGGGAGATGGAAACCCATCTCCCCTGATCCATTTCCTGGCTTGGCCAGACACCGGTTCCCGAGATGGGTGCCGGTGTTCTCGTACGGAACCGGCTACTCCGCGGCCTTCGTCATCGGGTTCACCGATACGTAGGTTCGGCCATTGGCTTTTTTGTTGAAGGTGACTGCGCCAGCTTCGAGCGCAAACAGCGTGTGATCCGTGCCAATGCCGACATTGACGCCGGGATGCCACGTCGTGCCGCGCTGACGAATAATGATGTTGCCCGGAATCACGGCTTCGCCGCCAAACTTCTTCACGCCGAGCCGCTTGGAATGCGAGTCGCGACCATTGCGCGACGAACCGCCAGCTTTCTTGTGTGCCATCTAACTAACTCCGATGCGCCGCAGGGGCGCCTAAAAGGTCTTATGAACGCGTTCGCGTTCCGTTTCAAGTCCGATCCGGCGACGATTGCGCCGGCTTGCTTTACTTCTTCGCCAATTCCTTGGCCTGCTCGCGCCAGTCCATGATCTGGTCGGCGCTGAACGGCATATGCTCGTCGATCTTGGCGACATCCTTGTCGGACAGCTTGGCGATCTGGGCGAACGTCGTGATGCCCTGTTCGTTCAACTGGCCGGCCGCGACCGGGCCGATGCCCTTGATCACGGTCAGATCGTCCGGCTCGCCCTTCGGCGCCTTGAACAGCGGAGCGGCGGTTTCGGTTGCCTTGGCCTCGGCTTCCTTCGGCGCAGCTTCTGCCTTGGCTTCCTTCTTCGGAGCAGCCTTTGCCTCGGTCTTGGCCGCGGCCTTCTTCGTCGGCTTGGCACCATCCAGCAGGATCTCGGCGATCCGCACGGTGGTCAAAAGCTGGCGATGGCCGATCTTGCGGCGCGAATTCTGCCGGCGGCGCTTCTTAAAGGCGATGACGGTGCGGTTCTTGCCCTGTTCGACGACTTCGGCGGTGACCAAGGCGCCGTCGACGAACGGCGCGCCGAACGTGACATTCTCGCCCTCGCCATGCGCGAGCACGTGGCCGATCTCGACGATATCGCCGACCTGGCCTTCGACTTTTTCGATCTTCAGGAGATCGTTGGCGGCGACGCGATACTGCTTGCCGCCCGTTTTGATGACTGCGAACATTTTTTGCCTTTCGCTGTTCGGTCGGCCTTGATGAACCGCTTCAGGCGGTTCGGCCGTCTTTTTGTCAGTCTGCGGGTTCAAAAAACAAGCGGCGCGGAAGAACCCTCCACGCCGATTGCGCGCTGTCCCTAACCGAAGGTTCGGCGCGAGTCAAGGCGAGCAGTCAGCCAGCGAGCCGCGAACGCATTCAAGCTAAGCGCGCGACCTGACAAGAAGCCGGATCGTCGGGCAGATTGGCCCTTGTAACCTGGCCGCCCAGCCGTTATCTAGTGCGCCGCGCCGGCAACGGCGGACCATGACCGCGGAGAGGTGGCAGAGTGGTCGAATGCACCGCACTCGAAATGCGGCATGGGTGCAAGCCCATCGGGGGTTCGAATCCCTCCCTCTCCGCCATATGGCATTGTTTACATTAATAAAAATCAAAGAATAGGTTGCGCGCCGCCATAAAGCCCGCCTACCGAGAACGGCGTATTCGCGGCACGTCAGCTTACGACACAAGTATGCGGGGTTCATGCCTCGACCTGATAGATGGCAGAGATCAACTTCGGCCTCGCTAAGCGAAGTCGTGGGGTTCATGCGACAGCGGAATGAGGGTACGCGACTAGCCCCCGTGCCGGGTCAACCTCGCCGTCGGGAAGTACCGATCGGTGCGGACCCAAGCGGATTCACGCTTGTCGGCAGCGGACGCCGGCGGTGGCGGTCAGCACCCGAGCAGGCTCCCCATTGTTGACGTCCGCTGCGCATCTGCGGCGACCGTCGCCATGTCCTCTGCTCCCGGGTTGACGGTGGTGTAGACGAGGAGCACTCTCGAATGTCAGCAGATGTGGTCAGGTTGAGTGTCGGCGAGTAGCAGAGGTTCAGCAACAATGACTTTGAGGCGAACCAGAGCTTACGCCGCATCCGGCCTGGTTCTAGCGGTTTGCACTATGTTTGCTTGGCAGAACGCCACTGCTGCTCACAATTGCCACGCAGCCGCGACCCCTGGCGTCAATTGGCACGAGTGTGACAAGAAGCTTCTCATCCTAGAAGGACAGGACCTGAGCGGGGCGAACCTGTTCGGTGTTGATTTCACTTCGACCGACCTCAGGAACAGCAATCTCCTTGGGGCAAATCTTGAGAAGGCAACGCTTGTGCGTGCTTCCCTGGCCGACTCGACCGCCAAAGGCGCCCGGTTCGACAGAATCGAGGCCTACAGGACCGACTTCAGCCGTATGGACGCGCAGGGCGCTGTGTTTGCGAGCGCGGAAATGCAGCGCTCGAATTTCCAGGACGCCAATCTGACCAACGTTGATTTCACAAAGGCAGAATTGGGGCGTGCGCAGTTCCATAACGCCGATATCAGCGGCAGCCGCTTCTCGTTTGCCAATCTCGCACGGGCGGATTTCCGAGGAGCGACGTTCACCGCGTCGATAGACTTTGACCGCGCCTTTTTCTTTCTGACCCGTATCGAGGGCGTCGACCTTTCCAATTCGGCGGGTCTGTCCCAGTGGCAGCTCAACATGGCTTGCGGAGACGCCCGGACCGAGTTGCCTTCTGGCTTGACGAGGCCTGAAGATTGGCCCTGTCAATTCCAGCAGGAATAGTTGTCGGCAAGCGAACTGCGGCAATGCTGCACCCGACAGGATTCGAACCTTTCGGCAAGCCGCCTAACCCGAATGCCCTGCCGTTCCCGAGCGGTTGGGTTTTGCGTCTCGACATGCATGAACTCGTGCTTTCCGCATTGTTCGCAGAGGTGGCTAGTCCACCTCCTGCTCAGAAGGAAGGATCATAGCATGAGTGACATACTGATCCGCCGTCCGGATGCGATGGAGCCCGTCACTCGCCCCGGCATTATACGCCATCGGTGCCAGCATCCCGGCTGCGCCAAGAATGCGGGATGGAGCTTTGCCAAGCCGAGGCAGACGCCGCACTGGCTCTGTTTCGAGCACCGCGCCAACGGCGAGCGATATCTGTGAGGAAACCTTAATGCCCAGACAGTTGGACCCCTCCCTCTCCGCCAGTTCCGCCGAGTCTACGCTATTCTGCGAAATAACTGCCCAATCACCGCATCTAGCCGAACGAGCTTCTGCGGGACTTGACTTGAGCGGACACGACTCGCCTCAGATCATTCTTAATGCCGAACTTAATGCGGATTAGGGCGAGGCCGCGATCTGAGGAGCAACCATCATGAGCATAGCGAGCGACGCCCGCTTCTGGGACCGCAGTTCACGGAAATACGCCATGGGCGCGATTGCGGATCAGGCCGGATATGAGCGCACGCTGGACCGGACCCGCGCCCTGTTGGGACCAGGCGACAGGGTGCTGGAGCTGGGTTGCGGAACAGGAACAACCGCGCTCCGGCTCGCGGGCGATGTTCAAAACTATCTTGCGACGGATATTTCCGCCGGAATGATCGCGATTGCCAACGAGAAACACGCCGCTGGCCCCATCCCGGCGCTTGTCTTCCGCACCGCGACCGTAGACGCGCTTGCGCCTGACGACGAGCAGTTTAACGCGGTTCTGGGATTCAACTATCTCCATATGGTCCGCGACCTGCCTGGCACTCTGCGCCGCATCCACGCCTTACTTGCAGCGGAGGGCTTGTTCATCTCCAAGACACCCTGCGTCGGCGATATGAACCCACTCATCCGGCTTGCCTTGCTGCCCGCAATGCACGCGATCGGCAAAGCACCCTATGCAGGCGTCTTTCGGGCGGCAGACCTGAGCCAGCATATCTGTGCCGCGGGCTTCGACGTTCTTGCCACCGAAAGCCACGCAACGAAGGGCAACGACAACCGTCCCTACATCGTGGCTCGCAAGAGGACGTGAGCGGCCGAGGCTGCAGCGTATCGGTCAGGGCTGCTGGATTGCTGCGAGCTTCCAGTCGCCACCGTTCTGACGTGTGAAGGTCCACAGTTCGGTCGTTTCCGTCGGCTGATCGGCTTCGCCCGCGACGATCTTGCCGCTGGCGCGATCACGCATCACGTCGAGAGACTCGTAGCGCAGCGCAGCCGTCGCGTAGTCGCGATCGTCTTCCCGCCAGCTCTCCGCAATATCGGCCTCCAACAGGCTGACGTCAGACACGTCGTTCCTGATGCCCTTTTTGGCATTATCGGCAAGTTCCTCGGACAGGTACGACACCATCTCGGGGGTCGCCAGCCGGCGCAGGCCAGCATGATCTTCGCGTCCGAACGCTTCCTGAACCTCCGTCAACCGTTGCTGGAATGTGTCGAGGTCGGCCGGCGTCATTGTGATTTCATCGGAGGCTTGAGCCGTCCGGCCAAATCCAGACCCGATGCCTGGAATGGCGAAAGACGACACGTTGCCCGTCTCGGGCTGGCCTGCCGCGTTTCGCCCGAAGTTGCCCATGCTCCGCGGGACACCGGCCATGGCGGGCGCTTGGTTGCGTGCCGATTGCGACCGGAAAAAGCGGATGGCCAACATGATCGCGCCGCCGATCAGCAGACCTTGAAGCAGCAGGCCCAACATGCCAGCCAAGCCGCCGAACCCTTGACCCAAAAGAAGTCCGATCAGACCGCCGAGCAGCAGGCCACGCATCATCGAACCGCCGAGGCCGCTGAAGATCCCTGGTCGTTGGGATGCCGGCGTCTGGCGGGCCGCATTGTTCGTCGCGGGCGTCATCGAGCGCTCGACCGGCGCGGCCGGCTGTGGCGCCGTCCTCGTCGGCGGGACCGACTGGAAAGTGCGCGTGCCGCGGCTGCCGAAGCTGCCGCCACGGCGCGCCTCGGCGTAATCGGCCGTGACCATGGAAAGTGCCAGGAACAGTCCTGCAAACAAAACTGCAAACCGGCTCGAACGCGAAATCATCATAGCAAACCCTTAAGCGACACTCTTGCCGCTCATATGGGGTGCGCCGATCGAAATATCAGTGACCCGCACCAGCCATTGAGGAGAAATTCCGTTACCGCCTCTCCACCAGGCACGGCAGCTGACGTGATCCTTCTGCTAAATTGTGCGTTGTTGCCTGAGGGCACGCCGAGGGAGACGAACAATGTTTGCAGGTTTCAGCGCCACCAGCTTGCAACTGGACGAGACGACCATTTTCGCAAGGGTCGGCGGAACGGGTCCGCCGCTGCTGCTACTTCATGGTTTTCCCGAGACACATCTGATGTGGAGAGATATCGCCACAGCATTGGCGCCCCGCTTTACGGTGATCGCCGCCGATCTTCGAGGCTACGGGCAAAGCGGGTGTCCGATTTCCTCTGCCGATCATAGTCCATACGCCAAACGCGCCATGGCCGGCGACATGGTTCAAGTCATGAAGCGGCTGGGGTTTGAGCAGTTCATGGTTGCCGGACATGATCGCGGCGGGCGGGTCGCCTATCGCCTGGCGCTCGACCATCCCGGCGAAATCTCCAAAGTCGCCGTCCTCGACGTCATCCCCACCGCCGCCGCGTGGGATAGGGCGGACGCCAGGCTGGCTCTGAGCTTCTGGCCCTGGAGCCTTCTTGCGCAACCGGAGCCTCTGCCGGAGCGACTGATAGGCGCGGCGCCCGATGCCATCGTCGACAATGCGATTGTGCAGTGGGGGTCGCCGGCAGAAATGTTCTCTGCGGAGGTCAGGGACGCCTATGTCGATGCGCTTCGCGATGCCGTTCATGTTCATGCGATATGCGAAGAGTATCGGGCCGCTGCCATGATCGATCGTGAACATGACGCGCTGGACCAGGCAAACGGTCGTCGCATCGAGTGTCCGCTCCTGGCGCTATGGAGTAGCGAAGGCGCCGTGGAGAACTGGTATGCGGAGGAAGGCGGGCCGCTGGCTATTTGGAGAAAATGGGCCGACAGCGTTGAAGGAAGCCCTGTCCCAGGCGGGCACCTCTTTCCAGAAGAGCATCCTCACCAGACCGCAGCGGCTCTCTCGAAATTCTTCGAGGATAATAGGGGGAATGACGCGTCGAACAGAGTATTGTAGAGGTCACATGCTTCCGTTACGCAAAACCTCGGGAACGCTCCGCGGCCCGAGACCGAGAACCCTCTGATATTCGCCCGTTCGGCGTCAAACCTGCTTGATAAAAAATGAAGGCGATCACTAAAGCCGCGCCCCTGATATGCAGCTTCGTATTTCTCGGAGGTTGCGCATCACCCTTCCGCGCATCCTTTGATGCCGCGAAATACGACAAGATGAGCTGCGTCGAACTCAATGTGGCCATGGGCGAAGTCGCCAAGGAGATGTCGGCGACTGCGATCACTCGGGGCAAAGTCGCTCAAACCAACATTCCGAGCTGGCTATGGGGAGGACGGCGTGTCGCCTCTACCATCACTGCCCGCCAGAGCGCGAAAATCGAGCGCTTGCGGCAGCAGGAGGCTGCGATCGCAGCGGTGAGACGAAGCAAATGCTGATTGCGGCGCCGGAGTGAGAGCCTGCAAGCCGAAGGCAGAAGGTCAACGTCGCAGGACGTGGCATTGGAGCCGAGGCTCGACGGCTTCATGAATTCGGTCATCCTCACCGTCACGGCTTCAGTCTCGGCGACACGGCCAAGCCGAGGAAAACGATAACGGCCTGATTGAGGCGCAGGATGTCCGCGTCGTCCAATCGCCCGATATTTGCGCCGATCTTGGATTTCGGGACCGTGGTGATCTTGTCCACCATCAGTCGGCAGACGGCGAGCAGCCCGTTGCGCTCGTTCGGTTCGACGGCCAAACGGAACAATGGCGCGTCCGTCTCGTCGGTCGTCAAGCCACAGATGGTAATCGAATCCGTCGCATCGAAACTGTCATCTTGGATGATGACGATAGGACGAGGTTTGCCGGCGAAATCCTTGCCGCCGGCGACCGTCCAGATATCGCCACGCTTCATTCATCACCCCAATCCGATATCGCGTCGATGAACGCCTGATCCTCGCTTGCATGGGCGCTTGCCGCGACGGCCAGCGACTGACGATGCGCTTCCGAACGGAAGGCCGGCGCACGCACGTCCGGCACCCATATCTGTATCGGGCGCAGACCCTGCCGGCGCAGACGTTCACGATGTTCCCGCACCTTCATGCCTGAGGACTTAGGCTTCGATGCCGAGGCCATGACGATTCTCCCGCTAATGGTTACATGTAACCTATTGCGGAGGGCGAGCTTTGACCAGTCCTCATCGGAAAGCCCACAACGGGGCTACGACAACGGCTGTGACTCGCTACTATTGCGAGCCATGTTATCCTATTGGCTTCAGCCGTTCGATGAAGCGCCCCTTGCGGATATGCCGTTCGCGGATCGCCTGCAACCGGCGGGCGAAGTCGCCAATCGTCCCCCGCTCCTCGGCAATCGCCTTGAGGTCGAGCAGAAGACCGGCGGCCGTATCGTAGCCGGAAGCGTTGCGGCGCTCGATTTCGGTCTCCACCTCGCGCCACACGGTTTCGCCGCGCTGCATGATCGCATCGAGCCGGGCGCGGCGGGCGCGTAACTCTTCCGCCTCCCGCCGTTTCCTTTCGGCCTCCCGCCGCTCGCTTTGCTCGCGCTCGCGAGCCTCACGGATCGCATCGGCATGGGCGCGCAATTCGCCAGCCGAGCGCGGAGCGACGGCGGGTCGAGCCGCCGAGGTCTGCAACGCCTGGCGATCCCGAACGAGCGGCCGAAGCTCACTCGCCACATGCGAATCGCCCTCGGCCAGTCGAGCAAGCAGCATCGTTTTTTCACGATCAGGCAAATCGGCAAGGGAACGACGGATGACATCCGATGACAATGGGTCCTCCGCCGTCGTGCCGGCGGGACGTTCGGCTGCCGCCTCGACGAGATCGGCATCGAGACGGAAGAACCGCGCGAAAGCGTCGAGCGCGCCAGTCATCGGGCCGATCCCCGGCAACGGTTCCGCCTCGTCCGGCTCGATAGAACCGGCCTCGACCGCCATCAGCCACACCAGATAGAAAAGCCTCAGGTCGCCGCCAAGCACATCCGCACGCAGCGGCGCGAGCGCCTCGAGCCAGTCCGATTCGTCGTCCCAATAGTCCTCGGGCTCCAGTTCCTCGCACAGGATGTCGACGATCAGATTTTCACCCGATGTCGTGACATCGACGCAATCGACCGAGTGGAGAAATCCGTCGAGACGCCGCCGATCGACCAGCCGCTTCGGCAGACGAACCATCAGGCGGTACGTGCCCCAATTGGCCAGATAGAGATGGAGATCGAACCAGCGCTCCATCAACTCGACCGGGTCGCCTTTGAAGTCGCCCCACTCATAGGAATTCGTGAAGCTCGTGGCGGTGATCCGCGCTCGTGTCGACAAATCGCGCAAGACCCGGCGATCCGCTTCGCTGAGCGGACGGTCGACCGTCCGAAACTCGTAATATTGGTATTCGCTCATGACCGCGTTCGCTTGGTTCTGTAATGGCCGACGCCGACACCGCCAGCAGGCCGGCGATAGTGATTCAGACCGGATGCAGAATACCGTCCGTTTCGAGAATGCGAAGCGCCTCGATGAGCGTCTTGCCGGCGTAAAGCCGCCACCATTTGCCCGTGTGCCGCATCCAGTAGATATCGAATTGATCTGGCCCCACGCGATCGATTCTGGCGAAAGCCGCGTCGAACTCCTCGCCGCGATTGTGTTCCATGCCCGACCGGTAGCGCTGGATGAAGCGGTATCGACCAGCTGCCCAGGAGCCGCGGATATCAATCACGTAATTCCATTCGGTCGGTCGGATCTCGGGCAGGAACCGAGGTTTCAGGACGTCACGGATGAACGTCTCGCAGGTCGCTACGATCGCTTGTTTTTCCCGCTCGTCGGCCACGGCCAGCCTTCCGGCACGCGGCGCGATGACCCATTGTTTCCTCTTGGCCACGGCCTTGATCCACCCTTGCGTTGCTGATTTATCTCATACGCGGGTAGCGATATTCTGCCGATTCACGCGAGAGCAGCAACCATGAAACCGGACCAGCGGGCAAGGAAATGGATCGCCAAGAAGGCCAAGCTGGGCGTGCGCAGTTATCCGGTCGGCACCATCGCCTTCTATGGCCCCGATGGCCTCCGCGCCACGAAGGTGGCGGTGGGTATCGTCCCCGCCCCTCAATCCGAGGCGACGATCCTGCGTCGCTGGTTTGACGAAACCAGCGACGTACGGAGGAACGATACGGTCTTCGCCGAGATCGCCGCGCTCTTGCGCGGGCATGGGGTGCATTCCGTAGCGATGGTGGACGGAATTCTCGGCTGTCCGCACGAGGAAGGAATCGAGTACCCGGAAGGCGGCACTTGCCCGAACTGCCCGTACTGGGCAGGGCGAGATCGTTGGACAGGCGAGCTCGGTAGGAACTGATGCCCGACAGGTGGTTTCGTGGGCTATGGCGCCGATGCAGGACTCTTCATCCCGCGCGGTCCATCGTCAGCGTAATGGATAACCTCAGCCCGATGCCCCGGATTGGTGCGCGGCGATCGCGCTCAGAAAAATCTGACCGAATTCCCTAAGCTTCGCGGCGCCGACACCGTTGACTGCGGCGAAGGCGTCGAGGTCGCGCGGGCAGCGTTCGGCCATGTCGATCAGTGTGCGATCGGAGAAGATCACGAAGGCCGGCACCTGGCGCTCCCGGGCAAGACGCAGCCGCACCGCCTTGAGCGTGGCCAACAGCGCGGAATCCAGCCCTTCCGTGCCCGCGGCAGCATCGGGACGTGTCTTGCCACGCAGAGCGCGGCTCCGCACCTCTACGCGATACCGGAACGGGACATCGCCACGGGCCAGCTCACGGCCCTTTTCGGCGATGGCGAGGCCGCCATGGCCGCCTGAGTCCAATGTCAGAAACCCTCCCGCGACAAGCTGGCGGACCAGCGACAGCCACACATCCTTCTTGTGCGCCACACCGGTCCCGAAGCTGGCAAGCCTGTGGTGGTTCCTGGCCAGGACCTTCTCGGTTTCGTGGCCGATCAAAACATCGGCGACATGGGCAGCACCAAAGCGCTCGCCGGTCTGGGCGATGGCCGCGAGGATGATCCGTGCCTCCGCCTCGCCATCCGCATGCGGCGTCTGGTCAAGGCAATTGTCGCAATTGCCGCAAGGCACTGCTGTTTCGCCGAAGTAGCCAAGCAGGATCTGGCGGCGACACTGCGCCGTCTCGCAATAACCGATCAGCGTGTCGAGGCGGCCATGCGCGCGTCTTTTATGCTCCGCCGGCGCATCCTCGTCTTCGATGAAAAGCCGGCGCATGCGGATATCGCCGAGACCGAAGAGCATATGTGCCTCGGCAGCCCGCCCGTCGCGGCCCGCGCGCCCAATTTCCTGATAATAGGCTTCGAGGCTGCCCGGCAGATCGGTATGGAAGACATAGGCGACGTCAGGCTTGTCGATGCCCATGCCGAAGGCGATGGTCGCCACCATCACGACGCCGGACAAGGTCATGAAAGCGTTTTGATTTGCTTCACGCGCGTCCTTGCTCATGCCGGCATGATAGGCCAGGGCACGCACGCCGTTCTTCTCGAGGAACGCCGCCATCTCCTCGGTCTTCTTGCGCGACAGGCAATAGACGATCCCGCTGCGGCCGGCATGACGCTCTACGAAGCTCAGCAATTGGCGCTTGCTGTCCTGCTTGGCCTCGATGCCAAGCTTGATGTTCGGCCGGTCGAACCCCAGCACCAGGCTTTCGACACGCCCGGCGAACAGCTGCGCGGCGATGTCGGTGCGCGTCGCCTCGTCCGCCGTCGCCGTCAGCGCAATGATCGGCACGCCAGGGAAAATGTCGCGCAGCCGCGACAACTCTTCATATTCGCGCCGGAACGCCGGGCCCCACTGGGAGATGCAATGCGCCTCGTCGACGGCGATCAGCCGGATATCGAGCCTGGCGAGCGCCTCGAGCATCCGCGCGGTCATGAGCCGTTCCGGCGCAAGATAGAGCAGGCGCGTCTGGCCCGCCGCAACGCGGCGCCATGCGGCGACATTGGCATCGCGGTCAAGCGAGGAATTGATCGTATCGGCGGCCACGCCGGCAAGACGCAATGCGGCGACCTGGTCCTGCATCAGCGCCACCAGGGGCGAAACGACAATGGTGAGCCCGCCCAGGACCAGCGCCGGGACCTGGTAGCAGAGCGATTTGCCAGCGCCGGTCGGCATCACAGCCAGCACATGACGCCCGGCCAGCAGCGCCTCCGTCACAGCGTCCTGGCCGGGACGAAAATCGTCGAAGCCGAACACGTCCTTCAGGACGCGCCGCTTGGGATCCTCCGCCGGGACGCTCGCCGTCGATACCTGCATCAGGGAATTTCTACAATCGGCGCCGCCTGAAAAGGCAAGGTGGGAACGGTCAGGAGCAGCGGCGACGTGACCTGCCGAAGCTCCCCGACGAATCTCCAGGTGACTGCCTTGACCGCGGTTTCGAACACTTGATCCCCCTTCAAGCCCTGTCTCCGTCGGCGCCAACTGAAAGAATATCTCCCTCATTGGCGGATATGGGATCGTGATTCCAGCCCCTATTCGCTTTGGCTGTGAATATCGCGTTGGCTCTGGCCGGTTAATCCTATCTTCATCATAATTCGGCAGGTTCAGGTTCTGCGGTGATGTTTTGAGTACCGCGGCGCCACAAGCGCCCAGGCAACACGCCCGCGTCTCTCCGGAGGCGCGGGCTTTTCGTTTGCGGGGTATGCTGGAAGCGCCTGCCCCCTCGGCCGGACACACGCCGCGATGACCTGCCTTCGCGCGGCTTCAGTCGATAAAATCGGCGCGGTGCGGCGTAAAGCTGTCGACCAGGCGCCCGGCCTCGAGCGCCCTGACGCCATGAACCAGGTTGGAAGGGACAATGAAGCTGCTTCCCGTCTCCAGGATCTCGGTCCTGCCGTCGATGGTGACCTCGAAGCGGCCTTCGGCGACGTAGCTCGCCTGGACATGCGGGTGCGAATGCAGCGCGCCGACACCGTCCTTGTCGAACCCGAACTCGACCATCATCAGTTCGTCCGTGTGCAGCAGCACACGCCTGCGATTGCCGTCCGGCGTCGGCGTCCATGCGCCCTCGCCGGCGTGCGAGAAGATCTTCGTTCCGGTCATCGCCAAATCCTCCTCATCGCGCCAGCCAGCCGCCGTCCACCGGCACCACCGCGCCATGCATATAGTTGGACGCCGGCGCCAGCAGGAAGACAGCCGCGTCGCCGATGTCTTCCGGACCGCCCCAGCGCCCGGCCGGAATGCGCGCCAGAATGGCGGCGCTGCGGTCTGGATCGGCACGCAGCGCCTCGGTGTTGTTGGTTTCGATATAGCCGGGCGCAATGCCGTTGACGTTGATGCCTTTCGACGCCCATTCGCAGGCGAGCAATCGGGTGATGCCGAGCACGCCGTGTTTCGAGGCGGTATAGGAGGCGACGCGGATGCCGCCCTGAAAGCTGAGCATCGACGCGATGTTGACGATCTTGCCGCGCCGCCCCGGATCGGCAAGCACGCGCCGGGCAAAGCTCTGGCCGAGAAAAAAGACCGTCTTCAGATTGACGTCCGTGACGTCGTCCCAATCGGCTTCCGTCAGATCGACGGCGTCGGCGCGCCGAATGATGCCGGCATTGTTGACCAGCCCATCGAGCGGCCCGGTTTCGTCCCAGACGCGATCGAGCATCGCCTGGGCGGCGGCATGATCGGCAAGATCGCAGCGTTCCGCCTCGAAGCGTCCGCCCACCGCCGCGACCTTTTCCGCCGTCTCGTCCATCGCCGAACGGCCGACGCCGACCACAGCACCACCGGCGCGCGCGATCGACAGGGCGATGCCTTGACCGATGCCGGTATTGGCGCCGGTGACAAGGATGCGCTTGCCGGCGAGGCTGAAAGCCGAGAGGTCGCTCACCGCAGCTCTTCCATCGCTACCGGATCGACATCGGTATAGTCGACATTGTCGCCGGCCATCGCCCAGATGAAGGCGTAGTTGGAGGTGCCGGCGCCCGAATGGATCGACCATCCCGGCGACAGCACCGCTTCTTCATTGCGCATGACGAGGTGGCGGGTCTCGTCCGGTTCGCCCATGAAATGGAACACGCGCGCCGCTTCCGGTAGGTCGAAATAGAGGTAGGCCTCCATGCGTCGGTCATGCACATGGCACGGCATGGTGTTCCAGACCGAGCCTGACGCAAGCTGGGTCATGCCGACGACGAGCTGGCAGGTTTTGACGCCTCCGGCATGGATGAACTGGAAGATCGAGCGCTCGTTGCAGGTCGCCTGGCTGCCGAGGTCGAGCCGCTTGGCATCGCCGATGCGGATCAGCTGGCTGGGATGGCTCTGATGCGCCGGCGCGCTGAGTAGATAGAACTTGGCCGGCTCGGCCGGATTGACTGAGGCGAACGACACCTCATTGGCGCCCATGCCGAGATACAGCATGTCGCGCGGCTGCAGCTCGTAGGATTGGCCGCTCGCCTTCACCATGCCGGCGCCGCCTATGTTGACGGCGATCATTTCGCGGCGATCGAGAAAGTTCTTGGTCCCGGTCGGCTTGATCGCCTCCAGCGGCAGCGGCGTGCCCGCGGGCATGGCGCCGCCGACGATCATGCGGTCGTAATGCGTGTAGGTCAGGCCGATGCGGCCTAACTGGAACAGGCCTTCGATCAGGAAATTGTGACGAAGCTCGTCCGTCCCCATCGCCGCGGCGGTAACAGGGTCGATGGCGAAGCGCGAGGTGAAGTCCGTGTGATTGTCAGTGTGATTCATTGCTGTCCCATTGGGCTGCCTCATTGGTCATTCGGTTGCCGCGGCCTTAACCGACTCAGCATAAAAACTTTGACGTGCGTGCAGCCGCTCACGATAGCGCTGCTGGCTAGCGGTGAGATGCGCGCGCATGGCTTCGCGCGCGGACTCGGCATCGCCTGTCGTAATGGCATTCAGGATCACCAGATGCTCGCCTTGCAGTCCCCGCTGGTAGACGTCGGATTGGGCGAGCTCGGTGGACCACGGTGACGTCACGTCGCAAGGAATGGCGCGCCGGCCGAGCACGTCGAGCATCTCGACATAGAACGGGTTGTTGGTGGCGCTGGCGATCGCGCGGTGGAAGGCAAGGTCGGCCGGACCCGTCGGCTCGCTGTTCAAGAGCAGCCTCTCGAACTCGAAGAACGCCTCCTGGATCGCCGCTTCCTGCGCGGCATTGCGACGGATAGCGGCGAGCCCGGCGGATTCGATCTCGATCGCCAGGCGCACTTCGAGCACGTTGAGCGCGATCGAATCCTTGCTGCCCATGTCCGCGGCCAGCGCGCCGAACATCGTCGATATATGCTCGGTGACGAAGACACCGGCGCCCTGGCGCGGCTCAACCAGACCGTCGGCAGCGAGCTTGGCCAGCGCTTCGCGGATGACGGTGCGGCTGACCCCGAAGGTTTCGGTCAGCTGACCCTCGGTCGGCAGCTTTTGGCTTGGCTGGATCTCGCCCGCCTGCAACTGCTTGCGGATCGCCGCGACCACGGTCTCCGACAGCTTGGGCTTGCGTTCGACCTTCAGGCTGATCGCCGTATCCGATGCCATTGCCAACCCCTATTTGAAGACGCTCGGCAGCCATAGCGAGATGGCCGGAATGTAAGTGACGAGCCCCAGCACCACGAGGCCTGCCCCATAGAATGGCCAGATCGAGCGCATCGCTTCCCAGACGGATATTTTGCCCACCGCGCACGCCACGAACTGCACCGCGCCCACCGGCGGCGTGTTCAGCCCGATGCCGAAGTTGAGGATCATGATGACGCCGAAATGCACCGGATCGACGCCGTAGGCCTGTGCCACGGGCAGGAAGATCGGCGTGCAGATGATGATCGTCGGCCCCATGTCCATGAACGTGCCGAGAAACAGCATCAAGAGGTTGAGCAGGAGAAGCACGACCAGCGGATCTTCCGAGATCGCGTTCATCGAGGCTATGAGCGCCGCCGGCACTTTCAGGAAGGCCATCAACCACGAGAACGCCGCCGCCATGCCGATGATGAGCAGCACCATGGCGGTGGTGCGCACGGCGCCATGGGTGGCATGAACGAAACCTTCCCAAGTCATCTGCCGGTAAACCAAGACAGTCACGAGCAACGCATAGATGACTGCGATGCAGGAACTCTCGGTGGCCGTGAAAATACCCGATCGCACGCCGCCGAAGATGATCGCGATCAGCAGCAGGCCGGGCACCGCGACGGCGAAGAGATGCGCGACGGCGGCGAAACCCGGAAACGGCTCGGTCGGATAGCCGCGGGAGCGCGCCACGAAATAGGCGGTGACCATCAGTGCCAGGGCCAAAAGCAGGCCCGGGATGATGCCGGCCGTGAACAGGTCGGCGATCGAGATCTTTCCGCCTGCCGAGATCGAGTAGATAATCATGTTGTGCGACGGCGGCAGGAGCAGCGCGATCAGCGCCGCCATCGACGTGACGTTGACGGCGTAGTCCGCTCCATATCCACGCGCCTTCATCTGCGGGATCATCAAGCCGCCTACCGCTGCCGCCTCCGCCACCGCGGAGCCCGAAATGCCGCCGAACAGTGTAGCGGTCGCGATGTTGACCTGCCCGAGACCGCCACGCATGTGGCCGACGAGCGAGCCGGCGAAGGCGACGATCTTGCTGGCGATGCCGCCGCGCACCATCAAGTCGCCGGCGTAGATGAAAAACGGAATGGCCAGCAGCGAAAAGACGCTCATGCCGGAATTCAGGCGCTGGAACACGATGAGCGGCGGCAGGCCCATGTAGAGGACGGTGGCAAAGCTTGCGACGCCGAGGCAGAAGGCGATCGGCGTGCCGATAAGCATCAGAACGGTGAAGACGCCGAAGAGTATCCAGAGTTCCATGGCGTCAGACCTTCACGTTCGCTGTGTCGAGTTCGGCTGCGACTTCCGCCGGCGGCAGCTCATCGAGCGCATCGTCGATCGGCGCACCGGAGAGGCGAAGCACGATCCGCTCCAGCGTGAAAAGCACGATGAGCGCGCCTCCCGCGACAAGCGGGACGTAGTCCCAGCCCCCTGATATGCCGAGCGACGGCAAGGTGGCGCCCCAGGTCAAGGCGACCAGCTGGCTGCCATACCAGATCATGCCGATGCCGAAGGCGAGCGCGACGAGGTCCGAGATCATCCTCAGCCAACGCTTGCCGCCTTTCGGCAGCACGTAGAGCAGGACGTCGAAGCCGAGGTGATAGTTCTCGCGCACGCCGACGGCGGCGCCGAGGAAAATGAACCAGCTCATCAGCATCACCGAGCCCTGCTCGGTCCAGCTCGGCGAGCGGTTCAGAACATAGCGGCCGAACACCTGCCAGGCGACGAAGGCGGTCATCAGCACCAGCCCGATGCCGGCGATCCACAGCGCCGCCGTGCTGACGCGCGACATCACGCGCGCGATGCCGGCAAGGGGCGGTCTCTGTTCTGGGCTGAAGGTCACCGGTTCTCTCCGCAAGAGGATGGCGGCGCGGAATGCCCGCGCCGCCGCTTGATCACTGCGCGGCCTTGATGGCCTCGACCATGGCCTTCAGCTTGTCGTCCTTGACGTGCTTCTCGTAGACCGGGCCCATCGCGTCGATGAAGGGCTGCTTGTCCGGCGTCGTGATCTGCGAACCGGCCGCCTCGACCTTGGCACGCGATTCCTTGACCTTGGAGGCCCACAGCCCACGCTGCTTGGCGACGCTTTCCTTGGCGGCCGCCTTGAAGATCGCCTGGTCTTCCGGCGTCAGCTTGTCCCAACTCGACTTCGCCATGACGAAGGCTTCCGGCACCATCGTGTGCTCGTCGAGCGAATAGAACTTGGCCACTTCCGCATGCTTGGCGGTATCGTAGCTCGGAAAATTGTTCTCCGCGCCGTCAATGACCCCGGTCTCGATCGCCGAATATACCTCGCCATACGGCATCGGCGTCGCGTTGGCGCCGAGTGCCGCCACCATGTCGACGAAGATGTCGGACTGGATGACGCGGAACTTCATGCCGGCCAGATCGGCTACAGAGTTGATCGGCTTCTTCGAATTGTAGAAGGAGCGCGCGCCGCCGTCATAGAAGGCAAGCAGCACCAGCCCGACCTGTTCGAACGCCGCCGCGATCTGGTCGCCGACCGCTCCGTCAATGACCTTGTGCATATGGTCTTCCGAGCGGAAGATGTAGGGCAGCGAAGGCACGGTGGTTTCGGGAATAAGCCCGTTGAACGGCGCCATCGAGACGCGGTTGAGGTCGATCACGCCGGAGCGCACCTGCTCGATCGTGTCCTTTTCCTCGCCGAGCTGCGCGGAATGATAAAGCTCGACCGTATAGCGGCCGGCCGTCCGCTCCTTCACAAGCTCGCCGAAATATTTGACCGCCTCGACCGTCGGATAGCCGTCCGGATGCGTGTCGGACGAGCGCAGAACCGTCTGGGCGCTTGCCGTTCCAGCCATCAGTGCGGCGGCAAGCAGCGTAGCTCCCGCCAGTCTAGAAAAATGCAGCATTGGTTTCCTCCCGTTTGAACGATGGCGGCAAGCGCCGTTAGAGCCGGTACG
Organism: Mesorhizobium mediterraneum; assembly: GCF_002284565.1. GTDB lineage: Bacteria > Pseudomonadota > Alphaproteobacteria > Rhizobiales > Rhizobiaceae > Mesorhizobium > Mesorhizobium mediterraneum. Next base: position 323,179 of record NZ_NPKI01000032.1, read on the forward strand.
CCTTTTTCGCGAGCGTATAGGCCAGATACTGCGCCAACTCGTGCGCCTCGTCCTCGCGGAGTCGGTGCTCGGCGACGAGACGCGCAAGAAAGGCGCAATCGACCCGACGCGCCACATCGTGGCGAGCCGGGATGGATGGAAAAGCGCGGGTATCGTCGTTGAAGCCGACGGTGTTGTAGAAGCCGGCCGTCTCGGTCGTCATCTCGCGGAACCGGCGCATGCCCTCCGGGCTGTCGTGGAACCACCAGGCCGGCCCGAGTTTCAGCGCCGGGTAGACGCCGGCGAGCGGCGCCAACTCGCGCGCATAGCTGGTCTCGTCGAGCGTGAAGACGATGACGGTGAGGTCGCGCTCCAGCCCGACGCAGTCGAGCAGCGGCTTCAGCGCCGTCACATAGTCGGTTCTGGTCGGGATATCGAAGCCCTTGTCCCTGCCGAACCTCTGGAAGACGGAAGGCGAATGATTGCGCCAGGAGCCGGGATGGATTTGCAGGACAAGCCCATCGTCGCGGCTCATCTTGGCCATCTCGGTCAGCATCTGGGCACGAAACAGTTTTCGCTCGCGCTCGTCATCCGAGCCCCGGCGGATGCGGTTGAACAGCTCCTGCGCGGCGGCATCCGACAGATTGGCGGTCTCCGCCGTTGGATGGCCGTGATCCGACGCGGTCGCGCCGAAACTTTTGAAGAAGGCTCGTCTCTGGCGATGCGCATCGAGATAGCCGGCCCAGGTGCCGGTGTCGCAGCCGGTGATTTCTCCGAGCTGGTCGAGATTGGCCGAAAACCCTTCGAAATCGGGATCGACGACCGCGTCCGGCCGATAGGCGGTGACGACGCGCCCATCCCAGCCGCTGTCGCGGATCATCTGGTGCCATTTGAGATCGTCGAGCGCGCCTTCGGTCGTCGCGATGACCTCAATGTTGAAGCGCTCGAACAGCGCTCGCGGGCGAAAATTCTCCCACTGCAGCAAGGTCGCGATCATGTCGTAATGGCGGTCGGCGGTTGCGGCCGTCAGCGGCTCTTCGATGCCGAACAGATGGGCAAGCACATGGTCGAACCACAGCCGCGTCGGCGTGCCGCGGAACAGATGATAGTGCTCGGCGAAGCGCCGCCAGATCGTCCTGCCGTCGGTCTCCACCGGTGAGCCGTCGAGCGTTGGCACGCCGAGGTCCTCGAGGCGGACGCCCTGGCTGAACAGCATGCGGAAGATGTAGTGGTCCGGCACAACAAGCAATTGCGCCGGATCGGCAAACGCCTCGTTGAGCGCATACCAGCGCGGATCGGTGTGACCATGCGGGCTGACGATCGGCAGGTTCTTCACGCCGGCGTAAAGATCGCGGGCAACCGAAAGCGGACGCGTCTCCGATGGAAACAGCAAATCCGGATGCGTCAGCACGGCCACATCAATCCTCCCAATACGGCAATCGGTAGGATCGGAAAGAAGTAATGTCAACATACAAAAATCGGGTTGTTATATGATGACTTGATGGCGGTGACCCATTGTGCAGGATGGAAACGGATGTTACGCCGCTGCCAGCCACGCCTCCGGACGATCGCCGCACCATGACCAACAGACGCCTTTCCAACAGCACGCTGCAGGCATTGCCGGCTCTGGCCGCGATCCCTGGATATGATCGCGACCAGATCGTGCCAGGCATCGTCCATCTCGGCGTCGGCGCGTTCCACCGCGCTCATCAGGCAGCCTATGTCGACGACTGCCTGGCGACGGGAGAGACGGATTGGGGCATTGTCGGCGTCTCGCTGCGCAGCGCCGACACACGCGACGCGCTGGCGCCGCAGGACGGGCTCTACACGCTGGCGGTCAGAAGCAGCGACAGTGAAAGCCTGCGCGTCGTCGGCTCGATCCTGTCGATGCTGGTGGCCCCGGAAGATCCGGGCGCGGTGCTGGCCGCGCTGACCGATCCGCGCACCTCGATCGTCACGCTGACGATCACCGAGAAAGCCTATCTCAGGGCGGCGGGTGGCGGACTGGACACAGCCCATCCCGACATCGTCCACGACTTGGCGAACCCGCAAATGCCGCGAACGGCGCATGGTTTTCTGACCGAATCCCTTTCGCGCCGCCGTGCCGCCGGCATCCGGCCATTCACCGTGCTCTGCTGCGACAATCTCCCGGCCAATGGCGCCACGCTGCACAGGCTGCTGGTCGAATTCGCCGCGCTACGCGGTACCAGGCTCGCCACTTCAGGCGATGCCAGGCTCGCCACTTCAGGCGATGCCAGGCTCGCCACTTCAGGCGATGCCGATCTCGCCCGCCATATCGCCGACGAGGTGGCGTTTCCATCGAGCATGGTCGATCGCATCGTGCCGGCGACCACCGATGCCGACCGGACACGGATATCAGGCCAGCTCGGCGTCGAAGACGCGTGGCCGGTGATGACCGAGCCATTCTGCCAATGGGTGGTCGAAGACGATTTCCCGGCGGGCAGGCCGGCCTGGGAAAAGTTCGGCGTCACCATGGTCGGTGATGTCGGGCCGTTCGAGGACATGAAGCTGCGCCTGCTCAACGGCTCGCATTCGGCCATCGCCTATCTCGGCCTGCTCAGCGGATATGAGACGGTCGACCGCGCCTTTGCCGATCCGGCGATCCGGCAATTCGTCGACGGATTGTGGGCAGAGGCCATCCCGACGCTGCCGCAGGACGCCGGGCTAGACACGACCGACTACACGGCCCAACTCGCTAAGCGTTATTCGAACACCGCGCTTGCCCACCGGACGGCGCAGATCGCCAATGACGGCAGCCAGAAACTGCCGCAGCGCATCGTTGCCTCCGCCATGGAGCGGCTGAGTGCCGGTGCCCCGCCCGCGCATCTGATGCTGGTGGTGGCCGCCTGGATCGCCGCTTGCGAGGCGCGCGGCAAATCCCTGCCGGAAAACCATTTCACCGACCCGCTCGACTTGGCCCTGGCCGCACTAGGCACCCGACAGCTATCGGCTGGCGAAGCGGTGGCGGCGGTGTTCGACCTGGCCGGCTTCGCCAAGGGCGGTGCTGAGCGCCTGACGCTGATCGACTTAGCGGCCGCCCATCTCGAGCGCCTGCGACAAGGTGGTGTGGCTGCTGCTTTCGCATCGCTGGGCATTGGGAGCGAATGACTATTAGGCTGATCTGATACTGATCCGGGATCAGGGCGTAGCGGGCGATGCAGAACTTTGACGTCGGCGGGACAGCGCCCCCCTCTGTCCTGCCGGACATCTCCCCCACAAGGGGGGAGATTGGCAGCTCTGATGCCGGCGCCAGTTCAGCAACGTCGGAGATTTGCGAAAGCCGCAGTGTCGGCCAATCTCCCCACCCGTGGGGGAGATGTCCGGCAGGACAGAGGGGGGCGCGAAGGAACGCGACGGAAGCTTTATCCTGGGCCGTCCTACTCTTGGCCTATGTCGTAGCATAAATCCTCCGCTTCGCCCTGAATGACGAGGGATAGCCCAGCCTTTAGGCCGGCAGGATGGCGCTCTCAAGTGTGGTGAGCTGGCTAAGGAACTGCTCGGCCTTGGTACGGGTCTGATCGTCCTTGGCGTCGGCGGCGTNAAATCCTCCGCTTCGCCCTGAATGACGAGGGATAGCCCAGCCTTTAGGCCGGCAGGATGGCGCTCTCAAGTGTGGTGAGCTGGCTAAGGAACTGCTCGGCCTTGGTACGGGTCTGATCGTCCTTGGCGTCGGCGGCGTCTTCCCTGGCTTCCTGGATCCGGCGGGCAAGGTCGGCGCGGTCGATGTCGCCGACGGCTACCGCCGATTCTGCCAGCAACGTGCAGCCAGCCGGAACGATGTCGGCAAAGCCGCCGAACACGACGTAGCGTTCTTCGTTGCCGGCGGCGGTCTTCACCGTGACGACACCCGGCTTGATCGTGGTCATGACCGGCGCGTGATGCGCCATGACAGTCATTTCGCCTTCGGCGCCCGGAATGACGACGGATTCGACCTGCTCGGAAACCAGCAGGCGCTCCGGCGAGACCAGTTCGAATTTGAAAGCTTCAGCCATGTCAATTTAGTGAGTAGGGAATAGTGAGTAGGGAGTAGGGAGAGGACAATTGTCCCGATCACCCGGCTGCTATTCACTACTGACTACTGACTACTCCCTATTGCCTTGATTACGCCGCTTCAGCCGCCAGGCGCTGAGCCTTCTCGACCGCTTCCTCGATGCCGCCGACCATGTAGAAGGCGGCCTCCGGCAGATGGTCGTAGTCGCCGTTGCAGAGGCCCTTGAAGCCCTTGATGGTGTCGGCGAGATCGACCAGCTTGCCCGGCGCGCCGGTGAACACTTCGGCGACGAAGAAGGGCTGCGACAGGAAGCGCTCGATCTTGCGGGCGCGGGCGACCGTCTGCTTGTCCTCTTCCGACAGCTCGTCCATGCCCAGGATGGCGATGATGTCCTGCAGCGACTTGTAGCGCTGAAGGATCGACTGCACCTGACGGGCCACCTGGTAGTGCTCTTCGCCGACGACCATCGGGTCGAGCATGCGCGAGGTCGAATCGAGCGGATCGACGGCCGGATAGATGCCCTTTTCCGAGATCGCGCGGTTGAGCACGGTCGTCGCGTCGAGGTGGGCGAAAGAGGTCGCCGGCGCCGGGTCGGTCAGATCGTCGGCCGGCACGTAGATCGCCTGCACGGAGGTGATCGAGCCCTTGGTCGTCGTCGTGATGCGTTCCTGCAGCGCGCCCATGTCGGTGGCCAGCGTCGGCTGGTAGCCCACGGCCGAAGGAATACGTCCGAGCAGCGCCGACACTTCCGAACCCGCTTGCGTGAAGCGGAAGATGTTGTCGACAAAGAACAGCACGTCCTGGCCCTGGTCGCGGAAATATTCGGCGACCGTCAGACCGGTCAGACCGACGCGGGCGCGCGCGCCCGGCGGCTCGTTCATCTGGCCATAGACGAGCGCCGCTTTTGAGCCTTCGCCGCCGCCCTTCTTGTTGACGCCGGACTCGATGAACTCATGGTAGAGGTCGTTTCCTTCGCGGGTGCGCTCACCGACGCCGGCGAACACCGAGAAGCCGCCATGCGCCTTGGCGACGTTGTTGATCAGTTCCTGGATCAGCACCGTCTTGCCAACGCCGGCGCCGCCGAACAGGCCGATCTTGCCGCCGCGGGCATAAGGCGCAAGCAGGTCGAGAACCTTGATGCCGGTGACCAGGATCTGCGCTTCCGTCGACTGCTCGACATAGGTCGGGGCCGGCTGGTGGATGGAGCGCATCTCGATGCCGTCGACCGGGCCTGCCTCGTCGACCGGCTCGCCGATGACGTTGATGATGCGGCCGAGCATGCCCGGGCCGACCGGCACGGTGATCGGCGCGCCTGTGTCATAGACGTCCTGGCCGCGAACCAGACCTTCAGTCGAGTCCATGGCGATGCAGCGCACGGTGTTCTCGCCGAGATGCTGGGCCACCTCGAGCACGAGGCGATTGCCGACATTGGACGTTTCCAGCGCGTTCAGGATCGCCGGCAGATGTTCGCCGAACTGCACGTCGACAACGGCGCCGATGACCTGGCGAACCTTGCCGGCCAAGCCAGTCTTCTTGATGGCGACGGTCGGCGCCTTCGCCGCAACAGCCTTGGCGGGCGCGGCCGCCTTCTTGGCCGGAGCCGCCTTTGCTGCCGCTGCCGGAGCCTTTGCCGGTGCTGCCGCCTTCGCGGCGGTCTTCGGGGCCGCCTTCTGGGGGGTCGCTGCTTTCGCCATCGTCTTTACCCTTTTCGTCTCTTTGTTTCTCACGCGATCCGCTTGAAGGTCACAGACCTTCGTGGGAGCACGCCTAGAGCGCCTCGGCGCCCGAAATGATTTCGATCAATTCCTTGGTGATCTGCGCCTGCCGCTGGCGGTTGTAGGTGATCGACAATTTGTTGATCATGTCGCCGGCGTTGCGTGTCGCATTATCCATGGCGCTCATCTTGGCACCCATCTCGCCGGCCGCATTTTCGAGCAGCGCACGGAAAACCTGCACGGAGATGTTGCGCGGGATGAGGTCGGAGAGGATTTCGCCCGGCTCCGGCTCGTATTCATAGACGGCATTGCCGCCGTCCGTCGTCTCGGCGGCAGCCGAAGCCACACCTGCCGGGATGATCTGCTGGGTCGTCGGGACTTGGCTGATCACCGACTTGAACTGCGAATAGAACAGCGTGCAGATGTCGAAGCCGCCCTCGTTGAAGAGCTGGATGACTTTCTTGGCAATGGCATCGGCATTGACGAAGCCGAGCGTCTTCACTTCGCGCAGGTCTACGCGCTCGATGATCAGCTCCGCGTAGTCGCGGCGCAGGATGTCGAACCCTTTTTTGCCGACGCAGATGATCTTGACCTTTTTGCCGTTGGCCAGAAGCTTGCGGATGTGGTCGCGGGCGAAGCGTGCGATCTGCGAATTGAAGCCGCCGCACAGACCACGCTCGGCAGTGCAGACGACGAGCAGATGCACGTCGTCCTTGCCGGTGCCGGTCATCAGCGCCGGGGCCTCGCCGCCGCCGCCGATCGCCTGGGTGATGTTGGCCAGCACTGCGCCCATGCGCTCCGAATAGGGGCGCGCGGCCTCCGCCGCCTCTTGCGCGCGGCGCAGCTTCGCCGCGGCGACCATCTGCATCGCCTTGGTGATCTTCTGCGTCGCCTTGACCGAGGCGATACGGTTACGAAGGTCTTTTAATGAAGGCATGCTTCAAACCTGATCCCGTCCGTCCGGCTTCGTTCAAGCGAAGGTCTTGGCGAAGGTGTCGATCTCCGCCTTCAGCTTGGCGCGTAGATCGTCCGACAGCGCCTTCTCCTTGCGGATACCGTCGAGCACCTCCTTGCCGGCCGAGCGCATGTGGCTGAGCAAGCCATGCTCGAACTTGCTGACCTGGTCGATCGCCAGCTTGTCGAGATAGCCGTTGACGCCGGCGAAGATCACCGCGACCTGTTCCTCGACCTTGAGCGGCGAGAATTGCGGCTGCTTCAGGAGTTCGGTCAGGCGCGCACCGCGGTTGAGCAGGCGCTGCGTGGCGGCGTCGAGGTCGGAGCCGAACTGAGCGAAGGCCGCCATTTCGCGGTACTGCGCGAGCTCGCCCTTGATCGAGCCGGCGACCTGCTTCATCGCCTTGATCTGCGCCGAGGAGCCGACGCGCGACACCGACAGGCCGACATTGACCGCCGGGCGGACGCCCTGGAAGAACAGATTGGTTTCCAGGAAGATCTGGCCGTCGGTGATCGAGATGACGTTGGTCGGGATGTAGGCCGACACGTCGTTGGCCTGGGTCTCGATGATCGGCAACGCCGTCAGCGAACCGCCGCCATTGTCGTCATTGAGCTTGGCGGCCCGCTCCAGAAGACGCGAATGCAGATAGAAGACGTCGCCCGGATAGGCTTCGCGGCCAGGCGGGCGGCGCAGCAGCAGCGACATCTGGCGGTAAGCGACGGCCTGCTTCGACAGATCGTCATAGCTGATCAGCGCATGCATGCCGTTGTCGCGGAAATACTCGCCCATCGTGCAGGCGGTGAACGGCGCCAGGAACTGCATCGGCGCCGGATCGGAAGCGGTGGCGGCGACGATGATCGAATAGTCGAGCGCGCCGCGCTCTTCGAGAACTTTCACGAACTGCGCGACGGTCGAGCGCTTCTGGCCGACGGCGACGTAGACGCAGTAGAGCTTTTCCTTCTCCGGCCCGTGATCGTGCACCGATTTCTGGTTGAGCATCGTGTCGAGGATGATCGCGGTCTTGCCGGTCTGGCGATCGCCGATGACCAGCTCGCGCTGGCCGCGGCCGACCGGGATCAGCGCATCAATGGCCTTGAGGCCGGTCGACATCGGCTCGTTCACCGATTTGCGTGGAATGATGCCGGGCGCCTTGACGTCGACGCGCTTGCGCTCGGTCGCCTTGATCGGGCCCTTGCCGTCGATCGGGTTGCCGAGCGCGTCGACGACGCGGCCGAGCAGGCCCATGCCGACAGGCGTATCGACGATGGCGCCGGTGCGCTTGACGATGTCGCCTTCCTTGATGTCGCGGTCGGCGCCGAAGATGACGACGCCGACATTGTCGGCTTCGAGGTTGAGCGCCATGCCGCGGATGCCGCCAGGGAACTCGACCATCTCGCCGGCCTGGACATTGTCGAGGCCATAGACGCGGGCGATGCCGTCACCGACGGACAGAACCTGGCCGACTTCGGAGACCTCGGCCTCCTTGCCGAAATTCTTGATCTGGTCTTTCAGAATTGCGGAAATTTCCGCGGCGCGGATGTCCATCAGCCGACCTCTTTCAGTGCAAGCTTGAGCGAATTGAGTTTGGTTTTGAGCGACGTATCGATCTGACGCGAGCCTATCTTGACCACCAGCCCGCCGAGCAGCGACGGATCGACGGTCACGGTGATCGCGACATCCTTGCCGGCAACGCTTTTCAGCGCCGCCTTCAGCTCGGTTTGCTGAGCCGCCGTCAGCGCATGCGCCGAGGTGACTTCAGCGGCGGTCTCGCCACGATGCTCGGCGGCGATCTGGCGGAAAGCCTTGATCATGCCAGGGATGGCGAACAGCCGGCGGTTCTGGGCGACGACGCGCAGGAAATTTCCGGTGAGGCCGGTGATCCCTGCCTTGTCGGCGATCGCCGCAATGGCCCTGGCCTGGTCTTCGCTGGAGAACACCGGGCTATTGATCAGACGGGTGAGGTCGGCACTGCCTTCGAGCATCGTCGCGAAACTGTTGAGGTCAGCCTCAACCTTAGCAACCGAGTTTGCCTGCAGCGCGAGCTCGAACAGCGAACCCGCATAGCGTTCTGCAACACCTGAGATTGGCGATGACGATTGGGCCACGGACCGTCTTTTCTCTTGTCTGACAGGCCGCAGATTATTGGCGCGAGCGAGAACTCTGGCTAAATCTTTGACCTTACTGCATTTTTCCAAGCACGGAGGCGCGGCTTCCGCTATCCCCGGCCGAAAGTCGATTGCCGTCTAGCACAGGCATTTTAAGACCGCAATGCGTCGTCCTGCATGGTTTTAGGCACTATTGTCGCATCTGGCGGCCGAGCTCAACGACTGGCCCCGAATTAGCCTTTGATTCAAGGCACAAAGCCGAAGGCGAAGGCAAGCGGCAGCGCCGCCAACACCAGTTCCACCACAATTGAAACCCAGTTGAAAGGCGTGTTGGCGCCATCCGACATCATCGACAGAAGCCGGCCGAAGGCGGTGAACAGCCAGGAAAAGCCAAGCGCCATGTAGAGCAGCGGCTGCGCCAGCAGAATGCAGCACAGGCTAACGCCGAGATAGAAGCCCGACATCCTGCCGCGCCCTTCGGCGATCGCCGCCGCCTTCTCGGGCTTGACCTGCAGCCGCAGGATGCGGAAGGCCAGCCCCGGCGCCAGGAACAGCAGCAGGCCGAACAGCAACGTCACGACAGCGCTCGACCACGCCAGCCACTCGCCCTGGCTCATCGGCCACGGAAACGCAAATTCCATCTTGTCCCCTCGTAAATGGCTGCTTCGAAATTTCGGGCATTCTAGCGAAGGAAGAGACATGCGCCAGATGGGCGCCGGCAATTTGCGAAAAGCGCATCAACCTAGCGCGAATTCGACCGCCGCCTCGGCATGGATGCGCGTCGTATCGAACACAGGAATGTCGAAGTCCGGCTGGCCGATCAGCATGGTGATCTCGGTACACCCCATGATGACGCCGTCGATCTTTTCGTCGCGCCGCAGGCGAGCGATTTCATCAACGTAGGCCGCCTTTGATTCGGTACTGACGATGCCCTGGCAAAGTTCGTCGTAGATCACGCGATGAACCATATCCCGCCCGGCTTGATCAGGCACCACCGGTTGAAGTCCGTATTTGTCGGTGAGCCGGCCCTTGTAGAAATCCTGTTCCATGGTGAAGCGCGTCGCCAGCAGCGCCGGCCGCTTGACGCCGGCCTGGCTGATCGCAACGGCGGTGGCGTCGGCGATGTGGATGAGCGGTATCGACACCGCCGTCTGCACCGTGTCGGCCAGCTTGTGCATGGTGTTGGTGCAGATCAGCAGCCCTTCGGCGCCGGCTGCTTCCAGCTTGCGCGCGGCGTCGACCAGCCGAACGCCCGCCCCCTGCCAGTCGCCAGCGTGCTGCCGTTCGGCGATCTCGGCGAAGTCGAACGACCACAGCAGCAGTTTCGCCGAATGCAGCCCACCCAGCCGCTCGCGCACGATCTCGTTGAGCAGGCGGTAGTAGATCGCTGTCGATTCCCAGCTCATGCCGCCGATGAGGCCAAGGGTTTTCATGATGGGCTGTTCCTTTTCCTGTGCGATTCCTATATTGTGACCACATGAGACCACAAGGAGTTCTCGCATGAAGACAATGCAGCTACGAGAAGCGAAGGCGAGCCTTTCCGTGCTCGTGGCGGCGGCGGCGAATGGCGAGCCTACTGTCATTACCAAGCACGGCAAGCCGACAGCCATGGTTGTACCGATCGATGAGGGACGGAAGCTCTATCCGCAAAACAGCCAAAAAGACTTCGTGGATTTCCTGCTTCAATACCCAGGTGGCATCGAGCTTGAGCGGAACGAATCGCCATCGCGGGAAGTCGAGTTTTGAGCGACTATCTGCTTGATACGTCTTTTCTCTCGGCCTTTGCACCTGGCCGCACTCCGATTCCTCAACATGTGCAGAAGTGGGTTGCTGAACAACGGGAGCGTGGCTCCTGGCATATGTCGTCGATCGTTATTCTAGAGGTGGAAAGAGGCATCGCCAAACTGAAGCGGTCAGGCGGACATGCGAAGGTGGAACGCATCAGCCGCTGGTTCGAAAGTTTACTTGTCGAATTTGACCAGCGCATCCTCCCCGTCGATGTTGCAATCGCGCGAGAAGCCGGACGACTGGAAGACGCAACTATCGCACGAGGTGTCAGTCCGGGCTTGGCTGATGTCTTGATCGCAGCGACTGCTCGTTTGAACGGCCTGTCTGTCTTGACAGCCAATGTCCGGCATTTCGCCATCCTCGATGTACCGTACCTGAACCCATTCGCTGAGGGCGGGCCAAGGGCTTAATTCTTCGCCCATCACAAAAAGCTCTGCGGGTCGATATCGACCTGCACACGCACCGAGCCCCGTATCTTCGGTCCCTCGGCCAGCATGGCTCGGATGAACCCTTGCATGTCAGCGCGCCGCTCGCCCTGGATCAGCAGGCGAAAGCGATGGCGGCCGCCGATCAGCGACAGCGGCGCCTCGGCCGGTCCGAGCACGAACAGGTCGCTTGCCTGCGGTGCGGCACGCCGCAGGCCGCGGGCGTGCCCTTCGGCTTCCGCCCGCGTCGCCGCACTGACGATGACGCCGGCGAGCCGGCCGAAAGGCGGCAGCGCCGCTCGTTCACGTTCCGTGATCTCGCGCTCGTAAAAAGCCTCGGCGTCGCCGGAGACGATCGCCCGCATCACCGGGTGGTCGGGCTGGAAGGTCTGCAGCAGGCCAAGGCTTTTCTTGCCGGTTCTTCCGGCGCGGCCCGTCACCTGGCTGAGCAGTTGGAAGGTGCGCTCGGCGGCGCGCGGATCGCCATTGGCAAGACCGAGATCGGCGTCGACCACGCCGACCAGCGTCATGTTGGGGAAATTGTGACCCTTGGCGACAAGCTGCGTGCCGATGACGATGTCGGCCTCGCCATTGGCGATGGCTTCAAGCTCCAGCCTCAGCCGCCGCACACCGCCCATCAGGTCGGACGACAGCACGATGGTTCGGGCGTCGGGGAAATGCGCAACGACCTCTTCGGCGATGCGCTCGACGCCCGGCCCGCAGGCGACCAGATGATCGAGCGTGCCGCATTCCGGGCAGGCCTCGGGACGGCGTTCATTGTGCCCGCAATGGTGGCAGACGAGCTGGCCACGAAAGCGATGCTCGACCAGCCAGGCCGAGCAGACCGGGCAGCCGAAGCGGTGACCGCAGACCCGGCACAGCGTCAGCGGCGCATAGCCGCGCCGGTTGAGGAACAGCAGCGATTGTTCCTTTTTCTCCAGTGTCTGGCGCATACGGCCAAGCAGCACCGGCGACAGGAAGCCGCCGCGTGCCGGCGGGGCGCGGCGCATGTCGATCGTCTTCAGGTCGGGAAGGGCCGCCTCGGCAAAGCGCGCCGCAAGCACCGCCCTGTCATAGCGCCCCTGGCTCGCATTGACCCGGCTTTCGACCGACGGCGTCGCCGAGGCAAGCACGACCGGAAAGCCGCCGATATGGCCGCGCACCACCGCCATGTCGCGGGCGTTGTAGAAGACGCGGTCTTCCTGCTTGTAGGCGGGGTCGTGCTCCTCGTCGACGACGATCAGCCCGAGTTCCCGGAACGGTAGGAACAGCGCCGAACGCGCGCCGGCAACGACGCGCACTCCACCTTCCGCCACCTGCCGCCAGACACGCTCGCGCATCCTTGGCGGCAGGTCCGAATGCCATTCCGCCGGCTTGGCGCCGAATCGCTCCTGGAAGCGCTCGAGGAAGGCGTGGGTCAGCGCGATCTCCGGCAGCAGGATCAGCACCTGCTTGCCACGGTCGAGCGCCGCCGCCACCGCCTCGAAATAGACCTCCGTCTTGCCGGACCCGGTCACGCCGTCGAGCAGCGTGACGCCGAATGCGCCGGCCGCGACATTGGTGCGCAGCATGGCGGCCGCATCGCTCTGGTCCGGCATCAGCGAAGGCTGGGCGTAGCTGGGGTCGGGTGCTGCGACGACCGGTCGCGGCGGGATCATGACCGTCTCGAACACGCCTTGCGCTTTCAGCCCGTCGATGACGGTCGACGAAACGCCGGCCGCATGCGCCAGCCCGGACCGCGTCCAGGCAAGCCCGCCTTCGGCTGTTTCCAGCACGCGCATCCGCGCACCCGTCATCCGATCGGGTTTGGCAAAGGTGCGTTGCAACCCTTCGATCCACGGTTCCGGGTCGAAGGCCTCCGGCGCCCGCAGCAGCATGCGCGCCACCATGCCGGGCGGCGACAGCGTGTATTGCGCGATCCAGTCGACGAAGCGGCGCATGGCGCGGTCGATCGGCGGGCAGTCGAAGACCTGCTCGATCGGGCGCAGTTTTTTGGCATCGACCTTTTCGACGGCGCCATCCCAGACGATGCCCGCAACCTGGCGCGGACCAAGCGGCACGCGCACGATCGAGCCCGGCACCACGCGCATGCCGGCGGGCACGGCATAGGTGTAGGGGCGCTCGGCGGGCATCGGCACCAGCACTGGCGCGGCTGCGACAAAGGGCGAATCTTCGATCATGAGGCGTGACCTTGCCCCGACTTTCGTCTAGAGCAAAGGCCGACCCCAAATGTGCATGGCATGCACATGAAAATCTTCAGGAGACCCGCCATGAAATTTTTTGTCGACACTGCCGATGTCAATGAAATCCGTGACCTGAACGATCTGGGGCTGCTCGACGGCGTTACCACCAATCCTTCGCTGATCCTCAAATCCGGCGGCAAGATCGCCGACGTCACCAGGGAGATCTGCGAGATCGTCAAGGGCCCGGTCTCTGCCGAAGTCGTCGCCACCGAATACAAGGACATGATGGCGGAGGCCAAGATCCTGGCCAGGATCGCCGACAATGTCTGCATCAAGGTGCCGCTGACGCTCGACGGCCTGAGAGCCTGTAAGGATATCCGGTCGGACGGCCGCATGGTCAACGTCACGCTCTGCTTCTCGGCGACCCAGGCGCTGCTCGCCGCCAAGGCCGGCGCCTCCTTCATCTCGCCCTTCGTCGGCCGCATCGACGACACCGGCTGGGATGGCATGGAACTGATCTCGGACATCCGCACCATCTACGATAATTATGATTTCCAGACCGAGATCCTGACCGCTTCGGTGCGCACCGTGAACCATGTCAAGCAGGCCGCGCTGATCGGCGCCGACGTCATCACCGCGCCGCCGGCAACGCTGAAGGCGCTGGTCAAGCACCCGCTGACCGACAAGGGCCTGGAGCAGTTCCTCGCTGATTGGGCTAAGACCGGCCAGAAGATCGGCTGAAAACAAGACGCCGCGTTCATGAAAAAAGGCCGAGCAATCGGCCTTTTTTGTGCGCCAGCAAGCGGCTGTGAGCGAGAACCGGAACGTCTTGATCGAGGCCGGAAAGTTAACCCGCCACCGTCTTGCCGTGCTTGACCAGATCCTGGGCGATCGACAGGCGCAGCAGGTCCGCCAATTCGCGCGCCGCGCGGTTCTCGGCGTCGATTTGCGCCCGGTAGGAGGCAAACTCCTGACGGGGCTTGTCGAAGGACGACGCTATCGAGCGCTTGCCGGTCGCGATGGTCGTGCCGGTCTTGGCGTCGGTCAGCACATAGTTCGCGGTCAGTGTCACCGTGCCCGCCGTCGGCTCGTCCTCATCGGTTGTGACCTGCACGATTGCAGCGGACTCGACAAGTTCGCTAACGCCGAGATCAAGCGAATAGGCAGGTGAAGCCGGCTCCCCCGCACCCTGGCCGAGCGCGAAGATCAGGTTGTTGCGGACCTGCTGAGCGTAGCGGGTGTTGACCGGCTTGACCGAGATGGACCCGAGTTCGGCGGCAGCGCCGACTTGCGACCCGGCCGACAACGGCGCGCTCGAATAGAGCGGGCGCACCGTGCAGGCTGAAACCAGCGCAACCGAAGCGACCAGGCCGCAAAGCGCTGCGCGGCGCAGCAAATACGTCACTTCTGTCTTCCCTAAGTCAGGCAACGACATTGACGATCCTCTGCGGGACGATGATCACTTTGCGCGGCGCCTTACCTTCGAGCGCTTTCTGCACGAAGTCGAGAGCCAGAACCGCTTTTTCGACCGCACCTTGGTCCGCGTCGCGGGCAATTGTCAAATCGCCGCGCTTCTTGCCGTTGACCTGGACCGGCAGCACGATCTCGCTGTCGACGACGAGCGACGGATCATACGCCGGCCAGGGCAGTTCGGCGACCAGATCGGTGCCGCCGAGCGTCTGCCAGCATTCCTCGGCCAGATGCGGCATGACCGGCGCGATCAGATGCACAAGGATGTCGACGGCTTGCCGGCAGGCACCTTTCAGCGCCGCACCGGCCTTGCCTTCGGCCACCTCGTTGAGCGGCGTTGTGAGCGCATTGGCGAGCTCGTAGATGCGGGCGATGGCGCGGTTGAAGGCGAGCTTTTCGATATCCTCGCCGACGGATTTCAGGATCTTATGCGCGGCCTTGGAAACAGTCCCCGCCTCGCCCTCCTCCGCCGCTGCCGGTTGGGTGCCGGCAAGCGATTCGGCGGCCGTCGACACCAGGCGCCAGATGCGCTGGATGAAGCGATGCGCGCCGGCCGCACCTTCGTCGGTCCATTCGACGTCGCGCTCGGGCGGCGAGTCTGACAGCATGAACCAGCGCGCGGTGTCGGCGCCGTAGCCGTCGGTGATCTCTTCCGGGCTCACCGTGTTCTTCTTCGACTTCGACATTTTTTCGAGCGGGCCGATTACAGCCTCTTCGCCGGTCGCGATTTCGATGGCGCGGCGCTTGCCGTCGACGTCCTCCAGCCGCACCTCGCTGGGCGCAAGCCAGCGGCTGTTCGACCCACTGCCGACCCGATAGGTCTCGTGCACCACCATGCCTTGCGTGAACAGTCCCCTGAACGGCTCGGCGAGATCGACATGGCCGGTCTCGCGCATGGCGCGGGTGAAGAAGCGCGAATAGAGCAGGTGCAGGATGGCGTGCTCGATGCCGCCAATATACTGATCGACCGGCAGCCATTCAGTCGCTGCCTTGGGATCGGTCGGGTCGTTCGCCCAGGGCGCGGTGAAGCGCGCGAAATACCACGACGAATCGACGAACGTGTCCATCGTGTCGGTTTCGCGGCGTGCATCCTTGCCGCATTGCGGGCATTTGACATGCCGCCATGTCGGATGGCGGTCGAGCGGATTGCCCGGCCGGTCGAACTCGATATCGTCCGGCAGCCTGACCGGCAGGTCCGCCTTCGGCACCGGCACCACGCCGCAATCCTCGCAATGGATCATCGGGATCGGGCAGCCCCAGTAGCGCTGGCGCGAAATGCCCCAGTCGCGCAGGCGGAAGTTCACCTTGCGCTCGGCCATCGGCCGGTTGCCGATGGTCTTTTGTTCCAGCAGCTTCGCCACCTCGTCGAACGCCTGATCCGGCTTCATGCCGTCGAGGAAGCGCGAATTGATCATCACGCCGTCGCCGACATAGGCCTCGTCAATGATCTGGAAGTTTCCTTGATTCTCGCCTTCCGGCATCACCACCGGGATGACCGGCAGGCCATATTTGTTGGCGAAGTCGAGGTCGCGCTGGTCACCGGACGGACAGCCGAAGATGGCGCCGGTGCCGTATTCCATCAGCACGAAATTGGCGACGTAGACAGGCAGCGTCCAGTTGGCGTCGAATGGGTGAACGACGCGGATACCGGTATCGAAACCCTTCTTCTCGGCCGTCTCCAGTGCCGCTACCGAAGTGCCCATGTGGCGAACCTCGTCGATGAACTTGGCCAGCGCCGGGTTGCTTTCGGCCGCCTTCTTCGCCAGCGGATGATCAGCTGCGACCGCCATGAAGGAGGCGCCGAAGATGGTGTCGGGCCGCGTCGTGTAGACCTCCAGCTCATCTTCGCCGTCGATCACCTTGCCAGTGGCTGGGCCAGTAGCTGGGGTGGCCAGCGGCCAGCGGATCAGCAGGCCTTCCGAACGGCCGATCCAGTTCGCCTGCATCAGCTTCACTTTTTCCGGCCAGTCGTCGAGGCCTTCGAGCGAGTCCAGCAGATCCTGCGCATAGTCGGTGATCTTGAAGAACCACTGCGTCAGCTCGCGCTGCTCGACCAGCGCGCCCGAGCGCCAGCCGCGTCCGTCGATGACCTGCTCGTTGGCAAGCACCGTCATGTCCTCCGGATCCCAGTTGACCTTGGAGGATTTGCGCGTCACCAGACCCTTCTCGACAAAATCGAGGAACAGCATCTGCTGGCGATGGTAATAGTCGACATCGCAGGTGGCGAATTCGCGTGCCCAGTCGAGCGACAGGCCCATGACCTTGAGCTGCTCGCGCATGACGGCGATGTTCTGATAGGTCCAGTCCTTGGGATGGACCTTGTTCTGCATGGCCGCGTTCTCGGCCGGCATGCCGAAGGCGTCCCAGCCCATCGGGTGCAGCACGTTGAAACCCTTGGCCCGCTTGTAGCGCGCCACCACGTCGCCCATCGTGTAGTTACGGGTATGGCCGATATGGATACGCCCCGACGGATAGGGGAACATCTCCAGCACGTAGTATTTCGGGCGCGGGTCGTCGTTGTCAGCCTCGAACAGCTTCTTGGCGTCCCAGGCCTTCTGCCATTTGGGCTCTGATGCGCGCGGGTTGTATCGTTCGGTTGCCATCGGATGTTTTTCACTTAAAAGCATGCGCGAACGGCCGGACAATGCCCGGCGGCTCAGGAAATGTCGTCGCGGTGTTCACCATGGATTGCCGGACCCGTCAACTGCGGCGATCCGGCGAGTATCAAAACTAGAGGCAGATATAGGCATGACGAGCGCCGTCGAACAGTTTTTCACGGTCAAGGCGAAGATCGCCGCTGCCGAGCGCGAGGCGGGACGGCAGGCCGGCGCGGTGACGCTGGTCGCGGTCTCGAAGACCTTCGACGCCAACGATATCCGCCCGGTCATCGAGGCCGGCCAGCGTATCTTCGGCGAGAACCGCGTCCAGGAAGCACAAGGAAAATGGCCGGCGCTGAAGGAAGCTTTCCCCGACATCGAGCTGCATCTTATCGGTCCGCTGCAATCGAACAAGGCGAAGGAAGCGGTCGCGCTGTTCGACGTCGTCGAGACGGTCGATCGCGAGAAGATCGCCGCCGAACTCGCCAAGGAGATCGCCAGACAAGGCCGGTCGCCAAGGCTCTACGTCCAGGTCAACACCGGCTCGGAACCGCAAAAGGCCGGCATCGAACCGCGTGAGGCCGTCGCCTTCGTCACCCGTTGCCGCACGGTTCATGGCCTCGCCATCGAAGGTCTGATGTGCATTCCGCCGGCCGACGAGAATCCCGGCCCGCATTTCGCCCTGCTGGAGAAACTTGGGGTTGAGGCCAAGGTAGAAAAGCTCTCGATGGGCATGTCCGGCGATTACGAGACAGCGATCGCCTTCGGCGCCACCAGCGTCAGGATCGGCTCGGCGATCTTCGGTAGCCGTTAACGGACGTTTCGTTTTGCCACCGTTTGTCCAGCCTTGATGTCCAGACATGTCAGGTATATATCTAGCCAAGCTAGCTAGGAGAGACCAATGAACTGGCACCTTCAGGATGCAAAGAACAACTTTTCCAAAGTGGTTCAGCGTGCACGCAGCGAAGGACCGCAGACGGTAACCCTGCGCGGCGAGCGCGCAGCAGTGGTGCTTTCTGCCGAAGACTATGACCGTCTGGCGGGAAAAAAGAAGACGCTGGCAGAGTATCTTCTGACCGGTCCGGTCTGGGATGATGATTTTGCCGAGGAGGTCAACCGTCGCTCGGATACGATGATCCGCGACATCGACCTCTGATGTACCTGCTTGACACGAACATCGTTTCGGATGTGGAACGACGCTTACTCAAGCCGACTGCCTGGCTGGCTTCCATAGACCCGGATTCGATAAGTCTCAGCGTTATCACCATCGGCGAGATCGAACGCGCGATCGTCAAGTTGCGTAAAGTCGATCCCGAACGAGGCACGCGTCTTGATCTTTGGTTGCGAGAACTTCGCCGAGATAATGCCGATCGCATCCTTGCGGTTACCGAAGAGGTCGCCTTGGCCTGGGGCCGCATTTCAGCAGGTCGCACACGAGGCAGCGCCGACACGCTCATCGCCGCGACCGCGCTCGTCCACGACCTCATTCTGGTTACGCGCAACGTCGCCGACTTCAACGATACCGGGGTGACGGTCCTCAACCCTTGGGCTATCTGACCTCCATTCGGCCTCACGGCACCGACGCGGTCGCAATGCTAGACGATCGTAGCGGCCGCGTCATAGCACCGCATTGCGACGCCTGGGCTGCGCGCTAGCTCCGTGGGAGAACCCGAGCGACCAAGCATGGCCGTTCCTTTGCAATGCCAAAGGAGGGCAACATGAGCAAGGAACACGTTCCCCATAACCGATATGTCTCCAACGGCCTGCACCCGCACGTCTATCTGGCGATGGTCGGCCTTGCCGCGTGGTACGCGCTGTCGGCCTGGGCGGGCTTCGGGGACGGCGGCTATACCGACTATCTTCTCGTCGTCATGACCGGATTCATCATCATCTCGGTGGCATTGCCCGCCATTGCAGGGCGCGTCTGGCTTCGACATCATCGTCGGACGTCCGCGACCGCCCACAGCTTCGAGGATTGGATGACCGGCGAATTCGATACCGGGCAAGGTCGCATGAGCGCCAAGACGGCGGTGGTCGAGCTCCTCCTGCCGCTCGCCGCCGTCGCCTTTGGCATGACGGCCTTCGCGATCGTGGCGCGCCTGGTTGGTTGAGGCGGCGCCTTTCTGCCAGGGCTGGCAAAAACCCTTCGTGATGAGCGTGATGGCCGGCAACCGGCGCCCTTTGCGCCGAAAAAGTAGTTCAATCTCCTCTTCGGCTTGACGTTTCGGAAGCCGGCGGGCTCCCGATCTTTTTTGGGCTCAGGACAACCGGACAGTCTCGACCAAAAAGTCGAGAAAGGCCCGCACCCGCGCCGGCAAGTGCTTGCCCTGGCCGACATAGACGGCATGGGTGAGCTCCTCATCGCCGGGGTTGAAGTCCTCCAGAAGCGGTACCAGCCGCCCGGCGGCGATGTCGGGCTCCACATGCCAGCGCGCCAGCCGGGCGATGCCCGCTCCGGAGAGCGCCATCAGCCGCATCGCCTCGCCATCGCTGACCAGCGCATTTCCGGTGATCGGGACGACAATGGTCTCGCCGGCTGCGCCGACGAAAGGCCAGCCGTCGATATGGCGCACGAAGCAGAAACCCATCCGGTTGTGATGATCGAGATCGGCAGGCGTTCGGGGCGTGCCATGCGTCCTGAGGTAGGATGGCGCGGCGACGACGACCACCGGACTTTGCCCGAGCTTGCGGGCGACCAACCGTGATTCGCCGAGCGGCCCGGCGCGGATCGCGACATCGGCGCGCTCTTCCAACAGGTCGATGACACTGTCGGTCAAAACCAGATCGACGGCGATTTCCGGATAGCGCTCGAGGAACCGCGGCAACAGCGGGATCAGCCGGTGCTGCCCGAACGGCACGTAGCTGTTGACGCGCAGCCGCCCACGCGGGGC
Source organism: Mesorhizobium mediterraneum (assembly GCF_002284565.1). GTDB lineage: Bacteria > Pseudomonadota > Alphaproteobacteria > Rhizobiales > Rhizobiaceae > Mesorhizobium > Mesorhizobium mediterraneum. The sequence goes on from NZ_NPKI01000032.1 coordinate 343,299, forward strand.
GGCACCCGCCGCCGCCTCGCGCTCGGCTGCCGCCATGTCAGCCAGGATGCGCACGCCGCTGTCGAAGAAGGCCGCTCCCTCCGGTGTCAGCTGCAGCTTGCGTGTCGAACGGCTGATCAGCCGCGCGCCGAGCCGCGCCTCCAGCCGCGCAATCAGCTTGCTCACCGCCGACGGCGTCATCCGCAAGGCGCGAGCGGCGGCCGAAAAGCTGCCCGCCTCGACGACGCGGACGAACACTTCGATCTCGCCGGAGCGGTTGATGTCGGGTCTCGCCATTCGTGAATCTATTTCACAGACAATGTGCCCGACGCAAGGCTGGTTCACAGCACATCGCGACACGATCTTCCGGGACGGGGCGTGGGAAGACCGGCGTCCCATCAAACGACCGCGATCGAAGTGGGAACCGCCATGCCTCTTGCTCTTTATGCCCTCGCCGCCGGTGCCTTCGGCATCGGTGTCACCGAATTCGTCATCATGGGCCTGCTGCTCGACGTCAGCACCGATCTCGGCGTCTCGATCTCGGCCGCCGGCCAGCTGATTTCCGGCTATGCGCTGGGCGTCGTCATCGGCGCGCCGCTGCTGACCATCGCCACCGGCCGCTGGCCGCGCAAAACCGTGCTTCTGGCGCTGATGGCGATCTTCACGCTGGGCAACCTCGCCTGTGCGCTCGCCCCCGACTACTGGACACTGATGGGTGCCCGCGTGCTCACCGCCTTTGCCCACGGCACCTTCTTCGGCGTCGGCTCCGTCGTTGCGACCGGGCTGGTGGCGCCCAACAAGAAGGCTTCGGCGATCGCCCTGATGTTCACCGGCCTGACCATTGCCAACATCCTCGGCGTGCCCTTCGGCACCTGGCTCGGCCAGGCCTTCGGCTGGCGGGCGACCTTCTGGGCTGTAACCCTTATCGGCATCGTTGCCTTCGCCATCATTCTCCTGCTGGTGCCGCGCAGCCAGACAGAGCCGGAGAAGAGCGACCTGCGCGGCGATCTCGCCGTGCTCGGCCGCGCGCCGGTTCTGCTTGGTTTCGCCACCACCGTGCTTGGCTATGCCGGCGTCTTCGCCGTCTTCACCTATATCGCCCCCTTGCTGACCGAGATCACCGGTTTTGAGGAAGCAGCCGTGTCGCCGATCCTGCTTGTCTTCGGCGGCGGCCTCATCGCCGGCAATCTCGCCGGCGGCAAATTCGCCGACCGCTGGCTGGTGCCTTCGGTTCTCGGCAGTCTCGTCGTGCTGGCGCTGGTGCTCGGCTCGATGACCTTCGCCCTACACAGCCAGGCAATGGCCGTCATCTATGTCGGCCTGCTCGGCGCCGCCGCCTTCGCCACTGTGGCGCCGCTGCAGATGTGGGTGCTGGAGAAAGCGCAAGGCGCCGGCCAGAGCCTCGCCTCGTCCTTCAACATCGCCGCCTTCAATCTCGGCAACGCCGCCGGCGCCTGGCTCGGCGGCATGGTCATCGCCCATGGTCCCGGCCTCGGCGCCGTCACCTGGGTCGCGGCCCTGCTGCCGCTCTCGGCGCTGGCCGTGGCGGCACTGGCGCTTCGCCTCGACCAAAATACCGTCCTCGCCACACCGGAAATCGTGCGGTCATAGGTCGGCAACCCTCAATCACTCTTCAAAAAACTCATCCGACATCATCAAGGAGCAAAACCATGGACTATCGACGTCTAGGCGCCTCGGGCCTGAAGGTCCCGGCACTCTCGTTCGGCGCTGGAACCTTCGGCGGTTCAGGCCCGCTGTTCGGCGCCTGGGGCAACAGCGATGCGACGGAAGCGCGGCGGCTAATCGATATCTGCCTCGAGGCCGGCGTCAACCTGTTCGATACCGCCGACGTCTATTCGAACGGCGCCTCCGAAGAAGTGCTCGGCGCGGCCATCAAGGGCCGCCGTGATGCCGTGCTGATCTCGACCAAGACCTCGCTGCCGATGGGCGACGGACCCAACGATGCCGGTTCCTCCCGTTCGCGTCTCATCAAAGCCGTCGAGGACGCGCTCAAGCGTCTCGGCACCGATTACATCGACCTGCTGCAACTGCATGCTTTCGACGCCGCAACGCCGATCGAGGAGGTGCTGTCGACGCTGGACAGTCTCGTGCGCGCCGGCAAGCTGCGCTATGTCGGCGTGTCCAATTTTTCCGGCTGGCAAGTGATGAAATCACTCGGCCTGGCGGACAAGCATGGCTACCCGCGCTACGTCGCCCATCAGGTCTATTATTCGCTGGTCGGGCGCGACTATGAATGGGAGTTGATGCCGCTCGGTCTCGACCAGGGTGTCGGTGCGCTGGTGTGGAGCCCGCTCGGTTGGGGCCGCCTGACCGGCAAGATCCGCCGCGGCGAGCCACTGCCGGAAAAAAGCCGGTTGCACGACACCGCGAGCTTCGGGCCGCCGGTCGATGACGAACATCTCTACCGGGTCGTCGATGCGCTCGACACTGTCGCCCAGGAAACCGGCAAGACCGTGCCGCAGATCGCCATCAACTGGTTGCTGCAGCGGCCGACCGTCGCCTCTGTCATTGTCGGCGCGCGCAACGAGCAGCAGCTGCGCCAGAACCTCGGCGCAGTCGGTTGGTCATTGACATCAGACCAGATGAAGAAGCTCGACGCAGCAAGCGAAGTCACCGCGCCCTATCCGTATTTTCCGTATCGCCGGCAGGAAGGTTTTGCCAGGCTCAGCCCGCCTGCGGTTTGACCCCGCTCGATACAAATGCCCCGGGGACAGGGCATGTTGAGATTCCAGGTCAGGGCGCGCCGAGAATGGTGGCTTCCGAGAACCGGAGCGGAGCGTACTTAAAGTACGTGAGCACCCGGAAGCGCAGGAAACCGCCATTCGCAGGCCGGCCTCACCTGAATATCGACATGCCCTAATGCAGCACGAACTCGCCGTCGACTTTGTGCCACTCATTCGGCGCGATCAGCTTCTGGTGCGTATAGCTCACCGAATGCAGCGGGCCATCGAGCTTGGTCTGCCAGAACTCGATGAACCGGATCAGCACCGGAAATTTCGGAGCGATGTCGTAGTCCTGCCAGATGAAGCTCTGCAGCAGATGCGGATGATCGGGAAAATGATAAAGAATCTTGGCCGTGGTCAAGCCATATCCCCTAAGCATCAGGTCCATTTCGGATTGGTCGCGCATTTCGATCCTCTGGGTTGATTCTCCTTTCCTCCCAATGCGAAATTGTGCGCGCTATTTGCTTAATCGTCTATTGATTTTTTGTGGTTGAAGCCGGGTTTACTGTGCAAAATCATAAAGTTAGCAGCCGTCAACCCCGAGTGCTGACAACGGTGAGAAAAGCTTCTGCGGCATCCCGCCGCGCAAATCCAACGTCTAATGTTGCCGTCACCGCGGAACTGTTAATAATGCGCGCGAATTCGCGGCCGCTTCGCCGTGATGCCGACGGCGGTCAAGCCGGGCGGCCTGGTTTCGGGAGGAAAGTGAAGAAATGTCCGAGGTTCATGTCCATCGCGTCCAGCCGGCGTGGAAGAAGAATGCGCTGATCGACAATGACACCTATTTGAAATGGTACGCCGACAGCGTGAAGAACCCGGACAAGTTCTGGGGCAAGCACGGCAAGCGCATCGACTGGTTCAAGCCCTACAGCAAGGTCAAGAACACCTCCTTCGACGGCAAGGTCTCGATCAAATGGTTCGAGGACGGCGAGACCAATGTCTCATGGAACTGCATCGACCGGCATCTGAAGAAGCGCGGCGACCAGACCGCCATCATCTGGGAAGGCGACAACCCTTACGACGACAGGAAGATCACCTATAACGAGCTCTACGGCCATGTCTGCCGGCTCGCCAATGTGATGAAGAAGCACGGCGTCAAGAAGGGCGACCGCGTCACCATCTACATGCCGATGATCCCGGAAGCCGCCTATGCGATGCTCGCCTGCACGCGCATCGGCGCCATCCATTCGGTGGTCTTCGGCGGCTTCTCTCCGGACGCGCTGGCCGGCCGCATCGACGACTGCAAGTCGACCTTCGTCATCACCGCCGACGAGGGCCTGCGCGGCGGCAAGCCGATCCCGTTGAAGGATAATACCGACAAGGCGATCGAGATCGCCGCCAAGGCCGGAACGAAAGTCGAGAAGGTCGTGGTGGTGCGCCGCACCGGCGGCAAGACCGGCTGGGTGGCCGGACGCGACGTCTGGTACCACGACGAGGTCGCGACGGTTAAGGCGGAATGCAAGCCGGAGAAGATGAAGGCCGAGGACCCGCTGTTCATCCTTTACACGTCGGGTTCGACCGGCAAGCCGAAGGGCGTGCTGCACACCACGGCGGGCTATCTCGTCTATGTCTCGATGACCCACCAACATGTCTTCGACTATCATGACGGCGACATCTACTGGTGCACGGCCGATGTCGGCTGGGTCACCGGCCACAGCTATATCGTCTACGGGCCGCTCGCCAACGGCGCCACCACACTGATGTTCGAAGGCGTGCCGAACTACCCGTCGCAGTCCCGCTTCTGGGAGGTCATCGACAAACACAAGGTCAATATCTTCTACACCGCGCCGACGGCGTTGCGCGCGCTGATGGGCGCCGGCGACGCCCATGTCGCCAGGACGTCGCGAAAGTCGCTGCGTGTGCTCGGCACGGTCGGCGAGCCGATCAATCCGGAGGCCTGGGAGTGGTATTTCAACGTCGTCGGCAACGGCAAGGTGCCGATCGTCGACACATGGTGGCAGACCGAGACGGGCGGCATCCTGATCACGCCTCTGCCCGGCGCCACCCACCTTAAGGCAGGTTCCGCGACGCGGCCGTTCTTCGGCGTGAAGCCGGAACTGGTGGACGGCGACGGCAAGGTGCTGGAAGGTGTTGCCAGCGGCAACCTCTGCATCGCCGATTCATGGCCAGGCCAGATGCGCACCGTCTATGGCGACCACGAGCGTTTCGAACAGACCTATTTTTCGAGCTATAAGGGCAAATACTTTACCGGCGACGGCTGCCGCCGCGACGCCGATGGCTACTACTGGATCACCGGCCGCGTCGACGACGTCATCAATGTCTCCGGCCACCGCATGGGCACGGCCGAGGTCGAATCCGCGCTGGTTTCGCACGAGAAAGTCTCGGAAGCTGCCGTCGTCGGCTATCCGCACGACATCAAGGGCCAGGGCATCTACTGTTATGTCACGCTGATGGCCGGCGAGAAGCCGGGCGAGGAGCTGCGCAAGGAACTCATCGCCCATGTCCGCAAGGACATCGGCGCCATCGCCACGCCCGACAAGATCCAGTTCGCTCCGGGCCTGCCGAAGACCCGTTCGGGCAAGATCATGCGGCGCATCCTGCGCAAGATCGCCGAGGACGATTTTGCCGCGCTCGGCGATACCTCGACGCTGGCCGATCCGGCGGTCGTCGACGACCTCGTCGCCAACCGGCAAAACAAGAGGGCTTGATGCAGGCAGCAACCGCCACAACGTGCGCAAATCTCGGCGTCTACTGCTTGGTCGACCGGCCGGCCCGTGTCGAGAGATGATGCGGTTCGTTTAGGCGGTGCAGAACATTTGAGATGAGGGCGGGACAGCGCCCCCCTCTGTCCTGCCGGACATCTCCCCCACTTGGGGGGAGATCGGCAGTTCGGGCGCCGCGCCCAGAATACCACGCCGGCGATTGGCGAAAGCCGTGGTGACGGCCAATCTCCCTCCTTGTGGGGGAGATGTCCGGCAGGGCAGAGGGGGGCGCGAAGGATCGCGGCAGAACGCAACATGTGTGCTGATCATCGATACAAATCCGCTCGCGTCGGCGGCAGACCGCTTGGACCCCGCGCCCGCTTGGTGACGACGGTCTGGAAAATCTGCGCCGAGGCGCGTTCGAAAGTGATCGAACAGCCGGTGAGATAAAGCAGCCAGAGGCGCGCCTTGGCTTCGCCAACCTCGGCGATCGCTTCGTCGAAGCGTGCGTGCAGGCGCTCGGCCCACAGGCGGCAGGTGCGGGCGTAGTGCTCGCGCAAATTCTCGACATCGTAGACGAGGAAGCCGTGCGCTTCGAGATTGCCGAGCGTCATCCCGATCGTGTCGAGCTCGCCGCCGGGAAAGATGTATTTGATCAGCGCCTTGAATTCCGGGCCTTTGCGCAAGGTCTTCTTGATGCTGCCCTTGTCGCGCCGGGTGATGGCGTGATGCAGATAGATGCCGCCCGGCTTGAGCAGGCGATGGATGGTCGAGAAATAGGCCGCGTGGTTGGCGAGCCCCAGATGCTCGAACATGCCGATCGACGAGATCTTGTCGAAGGAGCCGGACAGCTCGGCGTAGGATTTTATCTCGATGGTGATGCGATCCTCCAGCCCCTCGGCGCGGACGCGCTCGCGGGCTAGCTGGGTCTGGGCTTCCGACAGCGAGACGCCGTGGCCGACGACACCGTAATTTTTCGCGGCATGGATGAGCATGGCTCCCCAGCCGCAGCCGATGTCGAGCAGCCTTTCGCCCGGCTTCAGCCGGAGCTTGCGGCAGATGTGGTCGAGCTTGTCTTTCTGCGCCTGGTCGATGCCGTTGGCGAAATCGGTGAAATAGCCGCAGCTATAGACCATGCGTTCATCGAGGAAGAGGCGGTAGAAGGCGTTCGAAATGTCGTAGTGGTGCTGGATCGCTTGCCTGTTCGACCCGCTGACGAAGGGGTTGCGCCCGGAAAGGTTGGTCCGCGCCGCCATCTGCTTTCTCGAAAACAGCACGGCCGGCAAGTCGCGCAAGATCGCGAGTTTCGGCAATGTCTTTAGCTTCGTCCTGAGCTTGCCTTGCGAAGGCAGGGCGTAGAAATCGAACAGCGATCCGCCTTCCACGTCGATTGTCTTGGAAATCCACATTTCGATCAGCGTCGAAAGGGACGGCCGGCGGATCACCTGCCAGACGATGTCCTGGTCATTGATGGTGAGCACAGGGCCGGTGACCGGCCCGATCCGCTCGCCGGTCCACAGCCTGACCGCGAAACCCGGCTTCAGCGTTTCGATAGCCGTTCGAACAATCCGTGCTGCCTTGTCGGCTGCCTCCATTCCCGTCCTCTCATGCTCAGCACGCTGGCGGTCCGGCGCCGACTTTGCCTGTCCGATCGGATAGTCGCAAGCCGCTAGCGACAAGCTCGCACGGCATTTTCACCATGGCGCCTTGCCATTTGCGGATCGACACCCCATCATGAGGGCGTGTTCAACAAATCGAAAGGAGGTGATCCGATGTCGAGTGATTTCGTTTTCCAGAACGTGGCCTCAGCGGATTGCACTTTCGGGAAGCAGTCTTCCCGTTAAGGCGCGAGATGCGCGGCTGGTGACGTAAAACGTCGCCGCCATGGGCCGCGCCATGGACGGAAACACGGAAGGCCGCCGACTTCGAGAGAAGCGGCGGCCTTTTCCTTGTTCTGGACCCCGTTTAGTCAATGCCCTCTACTTGGTCAGTGCCAGGCTTTCGATGTTGCGCGCTATGTCCTGGAAAGCCTGATTGAGTTCCGTCCCGTTGGCGGCCTGATAGAAGTGCTTGATCTTGGCGGTATCCGGGCTCGCGCAATTCTGCAGTGTCGCCTGGGCATTCTCCTCGTTGAGATCGAAACCGATGGTGAAGATTTCGATGCCCTTGTCGCGCATGGCGGTACACAGCGTCTTGGCTGCCGTGCGAGTCGGTTCCTTGCCGGCATCATTGTAGACCTCACCGACAGTGCTGGCGTCGAAATAGGACAGGTTAAACTCGCCGTCGGTCATCAGGATCGCGATTTTGGCGACCTTTTTCGGATCCGCCTTGGCCGGCCGCTGCGAAGCATTCATCACGCTGCCCCAGTTTTCCGAAAGCATGTACCAGGTCCACTGCACGCCGATATGGCCCGCGGTGCCGCCCGACGCGACAAAGTTCTTGATGACGTTCTTGAGCGCCGTGGCGTCCGCCGTCAGCGGCTTCAACGCGGCGGCCGGGCAGGCAGCCGTGCCGGTCTGCCAGGCGAAGGACGACAACAGGTAGTCGCGATTGACCATGCTGACATCGGGACCGGCATCCGAATATTGATAGGTGCCCTTGCGCTCGGTGGCGCAATTGTCCGGACGCGTTAAGCCGGAGACGTACTGTACGGCGCCATTGCCGGGCGCCTGCTTGCGCTGGCTGGTCGAGGTTTCGACATAGACGCTGCTGCCGGCAAGCGCGCCGGCATTCACCGAATTGGCGTAGGGCACGATGGAGACTCGCACCCGTGGCTTGGCGGGGTCCTGACCGCTCAGGAAGCTGTCGACCGCGTTCGCCGCAGCCGTCCTCAGATCGATGATTTTCTGGCCCGCCATCGACCCTGTGACGTCGAGCATCATCGCCACTTCGATCGTCTTGTCCGAATAGACCGCCGTCGTCGATGCGGCAACGCGCTTCATATCACCCATGCTGAAAATCGGAAAATAAAGGCCGACATCGACATAGACGTCCGCCTGGACCGTCTTGGCGATTTTGTCGACTGTCAATTTGTCGAGGACGATCTGGTCAGCGCTCAGGATGCCCGCTTGGCTGTTGGCGTTGAGAAAGGCCTGCACCGATGTGTTGGCATCGGCCTCCTTGATAACGCCGGTCGTCAGGTCGCGCGCCGTCGAGGTCACCGCCGCATCGACCACGCCTTGCAGGCTCGACTTGGCGTTGGAGAGCTGGGAGACGTTGACGGCAAAGCCGGCGCCCAGTGCCAGCACCGACGCGACGATGCCGAACAGAACCGCAAAATTTCCGCTGCGATCCTTGGCAAAGCCGCCGATCGCGTCAACAAGACCCCCAAAATGCCGCATGCTTCCGCCTCCATTCGCCAACGACATCGAGGTCGTGTGAAGGCGCATTGCAGGAATCCGGCCGGATGGCACCGCCAAGGGACCAACAGCCAACGGCTCATTGTCAAACCATTGTTTCTGCTTGGTTTGGGAATGCGACAGGGTGAACAACCGGTAAACGACAAGCCGCTGCGGCAGTTTCGTTTACGAAATGCTTACCATGATCCCGCCGTGTGCCGTGGAGCACAAGAACTCGGTCCCGATCCGGCACAGACGGGCTGTGCCGAAGCGGATCAGGCTCACCAGATCTGTAGGACAGCCCCGGATGATAGTAACAGCGGGACGCACGCCGTTCGCCTGAGCTTCTATGCCAGCATCTGCGCGCTGACGGTCCTGTCGACGCCGCGATGGGGCGGGTTGAACAAGTTGCTTTCCTGCTCGTAGGTCCAGACCTTGAACAGCCCAAGCCGGTGCGGGCCGAAACTGTGCAGCAGCGGCACGTCTGTCGCGTCGCGGCCGCGCGCGATGACGATGCGGCCGATCCTCGGCATGTTGTGGCGGGGGTCGAACGTGTACCATTTGCCATCGAGGAACACTTCCAGCCACGCCGAAAAATCCATCGGTGCCGGGTCGAGCGGCACGCCGATGTCGCCGAGATAACCGTTCACATAGCGGGCGGGGATGTTCATGCAGCGGCAGAGCGTGATCGCCAGATGAGCGAAGTCGCGGCAGACGCCGACGCGCTCTTCATGCGCCTGCGCCGCCGTGCGTGTCGGGCGCGCATAGCCGTAGCCGAACGACAGACGGTTGTGGACATAGTCGACGATCGCCTGCACCCGCGCCCAACCGGAGGGAACAGGGCCGAAAACCTGCCAGGCCAATCCGCCGAGGTGGTCGGTCTCGCAATAGCGGCTGCCGAGCAGATAGCAGAGCACGTCGTCGGGCAACTCCGCCACCGGCACTTCCCTGGCCAGTAGGTTGACCTCGTCGGCCTCGCCGCTGTCCTCGACGACGGCGTCGTAGAGAATGCGAAAGCCGCCGCCAGGCGCCGTGAAGCGACGGCAGGTGTTGCCATAAAGGTCGTGATAGAGCCTGGTTGGGACGGCCGGCGAGGTCAGCACGCGCGTCTGCCGCTTGATGTCTGCCTGCCGCTCCTTGTGGATCTCGAGCAGCGAAATCACCGGGGTGGCTTCCGCACAGTCGATGGCGATTTCGTAGCCGAGCCGAATCAGCATCGCGGTTCCACCCCTTTTTGAGCATCGCGGAAGACAGTCTGGTGAACGCGAGACGGCTCGCCGTGGTTCCCTGGCATTGTCGAAAACGCGGCCTCGCGCCTTCCCATGCAGCCGACGCGACGTTACGGTCGATCGACAGGCTTTGATCTCTCCGAAACAACCTCCCGGGATAGCAGATGTTCGCAGGCAAAAAATTCGCAGCCTTCCTGTTCGACATGGACGGCACAGTGGTCAATTCGATTGCCGCGGCAGAAAGGGTATGGGCAGATTGGGCACACCGGCAAGGTCTCGACGTTGCTGCATTCCTGCCGACGATCCACGGCGTGCGGGCGATTGAGACCATAGCTCGGCTGGCGCTTCCAGGCGTCGACCCGATGCGCGAAGCCGATGCGCTTCTGAAGGCCGAGGTGGCCGATATCGACGGCATCCTTCCGATCGCCGGCGCCGCGGCGTTTCTGGCGTCGCTGCCGCCCGAGCGCTGGGCCATCGTCACCTCTGCGCCGCGCGAGCTGGCTCTCCTGCGCATCGCGGCCGCCGGCATCCCGCTTCCCGCTGTCCTTGTCGCGGCCGAGGACGTTTCCCACGGCAAGCCGGCGCCCGATTGCTTCCGGCTGGCGGCCGAGCGGCTGGGCGTCGATGCGCGCGACTGCCTCGTTTTCGAAGATGCGCCCGCCGGAATATCGGCGGCCGAGGCGGCAGGTGCTGCGGTCATGGTGATCAGCGCCACGCACCAGCATCCGCTGCAAACGCCGCATGCCGCAATCGCCGGTTACGACGCGATCGGCATCGCTGTTGACGACCGCGGCTGGATCGCCCTCGAGCCGGAGCGCGCCGCCGAGGTCTGCTAAGCCTCAAGTATCAGGGTCGTGACTAGAAATCGCTGGTCAGGCCCTTGACCTCCCAATCGCCATAGCGGCCGGGCTCCTTGCCGCCACGACCGCCGATCTCCCGGGGCATCGCGGCTTCCTGCTGGCGGTAGTGTTCGCGCCGTGCTTCCGCTTCCGCCAAGGCGCGGCGGGCTGCCGGCGTCAGCGTCTTTTGCAGCGCACGGTGACCGGGGCCGGCATTTGTATTACCGGTTTTGCCTGTTTTACTGGTTTCGTCGATCATGCGATATTCCCGGATTGAAACAGGGCCAAGCGTTTCCCATCATATAGCGATGAGCCGACAAGGATCGACCCCTTTTACGCAGCGCCGGCAGAAACGGAGCAGACGATGAACACACTTCGCACCGCCATGCTTTTGGCCGCGATGACCGCGCTGTTCATGGGCGTCGGCTATCTGATCGGCGGATCGGGCGGCATGGTGATCGCCTTGCTGATTGCCGCCGGCATGAACCTGTTCAGCTATTGGAACGCCGACAAGATGGTGCTGTCGATGCACCGCGCGGTCGAGGTCGACGAAAGGAATGCGCCGGAATATTACGCCATCGTGCAGAGCCTCGCCAGTCAGGCCGGCCTGCCGATGCCGAAAACCTATCTGATCGACAACCCGCAGCCCAACGCCTTCGCCACCGGCCGCAACCCGCAGAACGCCGCGGTCGCCGCCACCACCGGACTGTTGCAGCAACTGTCGCCTGAAGAAGTCGCCGCGGTGATGGCGCACGAGCTCGCCCATGTGCAGCACCGCGACACGCTGACCATGACGATCGTCGCCACGCTTGCCGGCGCGATCTCGATGCTCGGCAATTTCGCCTTCTTTTTCGGCGGCAACCGCGACAGCAACAATCCCTTCGGCTTTGTCGGCGTGCTGGTGGCGATGATCGTGGCGCCCTTCGCCGCCATGATCGTGCAGATGGCGGTCAGCCGCACCCGCGAATACGAGGCCGACCGGCGCGGCGCCGAAATAGCCGGAAACCCGCTTTGGCTTGCCTCGGCCCTTGACAAGATCGCCCGTGGCGCCGAACGCATCCGCAACCCGGATGCCGAGCGCAATCCGGCGACCGCCCACCTCTTCATCATCAATCCTCTTTCCGGCGAGCGCATGGACAGCCTGTTTTCCACCCACCCGAACACCGATAACCGCATCGCAGCCCTGCAGGCGATGGCGCGGGACATGGCGATTGGTGGCGTATCCGCCCCGTCGCGGCCGCAAGCTCCAATTCCAGAGCAGGCCGGTGAGCAGCAGCCTTCGGGCCCGTGGGAGAAGGCAGCTCAGCAGCCTGAGCAGCCGCCGGCGCAACCGGCCCGGCCGAAATCCAATCCCTGGGGCCGCAATCCGACCGGACCCAAGGGTCCGTGGTCGTGAGCGAAGCGAAACGCCGGCACCGAATTTCAGGCGATCATGAAAACAATGCGGTGAGCCCCGGCGAGCCCGTTGCCGGCCTTGCCGCGCGCAAGGCGGCCGCACGGCTGCTTGCTGCCGTCATCGACGCGAGGACGCCGCTTGACGGGCTGACAGACCATGAGAACGGCCATCCGCAATACAAGGCGCTGGATCTGCGCGACCGGGCGCTGGTGCGCGCCATACTGGTCACCGCGCTGCGCTTCCGCATGACCATATCGGGGCTGCTGGCCCGCCGCCTGGAAAAGCCGCTGCCGCCCAATGCCACCGCGCTTTCGCATATTCTGCATGTGGCGGCTGCACAGATCCTGTTCCTCGACATTCCCGACAGCGCCGCCGTCGACCTTGCCGTGACCCACGCCAAGTCCGATCCGCGCACGGTGCGCTTCTCTGGTCTCGTCAACGGCGTGCTGCGCACGCTGGCGCGGTCCAAGCAGGCCGAACTGGCTGCAGCGCTTGCCGCCACCGATGAAGCGCCGAAATGGTTTTCCGACCGGCTGAAGGCCGCCTATGGCGTCGACAAGGCCAGGCAGATTCTCGCCGCTCATCGGCACGAGGCGCCGGTCGATTTCACCGTCAAGTCCGATCCCGCGTTGTGGGCCGAGCGGCTTGGCGGCATCGCGCTGCCGACTGGCACAGTGCGGGTGGAAAAGCTCAGCGCCTCCGTCACCGAGTTGCCAGGCTTCGAAGATGGCGCCTGGTGGGTTCAGGATGCCGCGGCAAGCCTTCCGGCCCGGCTCTTCGGCGACATAAAGGGTTTGCGCGTCGCCGATCTCTGTGCCGCCCCAGGCGGCAAGACCGCCCAGCTGATACTTGGCGGCGCCAAGGTCACCGCGATCGATTCCTCAAAAAACCGGTTGGCGCGGCTCTCGCAGAATCTCGAGCGGCTCGGCCTGTCCGCAGAGATCGTTCAGGCCGATCTGCTCAAATATGAGCCGAAGGAACTGTTCGACGCCGTCCTCCTCGACACGCCCTGCTCTTCGACCGGCACGGTGCGGCGGCATCCCGACGTGCCTTGGACGAAGACCGCGGCCGACGTCGAAAAGCTCGCCGATCTGCAGCGAAGGCTACTCGCCCGCGCCGTCACCCTGGTCAGGCCCGGCGGGCGCATCGTCTTTTCCAACTGTTCGCTCGACCCGCTCGAAGGCGAGGCGCTTCACCGCGCGTTCCTCGCCGGGACGGCTGATATCGTCGACGATCCGCTCCGCCCGGGAGAGATCGCCGGCATCGATCCGTTCCTGACGCCGCAAGGCACGCTGCGCACCACGCCCGCCGATCTCGATCTCGGCTCACCGGAACGGTCCGGCCTAGACGGCTTCTTCGCCGCCCGGATGCGCAGAGCCGGCTAATGCTAAAAATTTGACGACTATTTTAGGGAGAATCCTGCAGAAAACAGGCTGAACTCCAAGGGTTCCATTGAATTCGCCTTCGCATAAGTTCTTGAATCATATAATCTTGTCTTCGGGTTGAGGCGATGAGGAGGGCTTTTGGCGATCGCTGCCGGCAGCACGACACGTCTATGGACGCTTGTCGCGAAGGAGTTTTGGCGCAAGACGCGCCGGCGCCTGCGCGCCGGGCCGGTCTATCGCTGGCGCTACTCCGGCCGCACGCCGGAACGCGTTTTGATCGCTCCGCCGGACCTGCGCCTGGCCGACCCCCAGATCGCGCTGGAGATCTACTATGGCCGCTATCCGCTGTCGGGACATCTGGTCGAGACTGGCGGCAAATCGCCCTTCCAGATCGCCGTGCCCAATCCCGGATGGCAAAAGGCCCTGCACGGTTTTCGCTGGCTGCGCCACATGCGTGCCGCCGGCACCGAGCTTGCCGCCGCCAACGCGCGCGCGCTGGTCTCCGACTGGATCACTATCCACGGCAGCCAAATTTCCGGTGTCGCCTGGGAGCCCGGCACGACGGCCAAGCGCGTCATCGCCTGGCTGCAGCATTCCTCGGTGGTGCTGCAGGGCGCTGAATTTCCCTTTTACCGGGCATTCCTGAAATCGCTGGCCGTGCAGATCCGCTATCTCAGGGCGATGGCACGCGAGATGCCGGACGGCAAGGACAGGCTGCGCGCCCGCATCGCGCTTGCCTTTGCCGCTTTGTCGCTACCGGCGCCGGCATCGGCTTTGCGCGGCGCGACCCGCAACCTGGCCGAAGAGCTTGACCGTCAGATTCTGCCGGATGGCGGCCATATTTCCCGCAATCCGATGACCGTGCTTGAAATCCTCGCCGACCTTCTGCCGTTGCGCCAGACTTATGCCAATCAAGCCGAGACGCCGCCGGCGGCGCTGATGGGCGCCATCGACCGTATGCTGCCAGCGCTGCGCTTCTTTCGCCACCAGGACGGCAGCCTCGCCCGCTTCAACGGCATGGGCGCGACCATCCACGACCGCATCGCCACCATTCTGCGCCACGACGACACCGCCGGCGCGCCGTTGCTGCACGCGCCACATTCGGGCTACGAACGCCTCTCCATGGGCGGCGTCACCGTGGTCGCCGATACCGGCCTGCCACCGCCCATCGACGTTTCCAACGCGGCGCACGCCGGATGCCTGGCCTTCGAGCTGTCGTCTGGCCGCCAGCATTATGTCGTCAACGCTGGCGTCGACACCTATGGCGCCGCCGAATTCAGGCCGCTTGCCCGCGCCACGGCCGCCCACTCGACCGCCACCATCAACGACACCTCGTCGGCGCGTTTCAGCCATTCGCTGCGCGTCAACGATCTCCTCGGCACGCCGTTGATCGGCGGCCCGCAGCATGTGCCTTGCAAACGCACCGACCAGCCGGGCAGCCAGGGTTTCCTGGCCCGTCACGACGGCTATGTCGCGCGCTTCGGCTTGCTGCATGAGCGCGAGCTGAAATTGTCGACGAACGGCAACGTGCTCGCCGGCAGGGACCGTTTTCAGCGGCCCGGCAATGCCGCGATCCGCAACAATGGCCGCGATTTCGTCACGGTGCGCTTCCACATCCATCCCGACATAGGCATGCTTCAGGACGAGCACGACCGCCTGGTGCTGGCCGCTGACCAGGCCGACACCTGGGTGTTCACCTGTACCGAGGTGGCGCCCGAGGTCGAGGAATCCATCTATTTCGCCGGCCTTGGCGGCCCGCGCCGCAGCCGGCAGATCGTGCTGGCCTTTAGGGCGTCGGAGGTTTCCGAAGTCCATTGGCAACTGACGCGAACGGTCATCGCCGGTCATCCGGAAAAAAGCTGAGACTGCGGCTAGCCTCGCAGTTTGATTTCCAGGTCTCATGTGCTACGGCGCGCAGACACTTTCCCAACCAGCCGTGAAAGGCCGCCAGCCCATGGCCGTCGCCGCCAAGAACATTCCCGCGCCCGATCTCGTTCCCGTGCGTCGCGCGCTGCTCTCCGTTTTCGACAAGACCGGGCTCCTCGATCTCGCGCGGGCGCTGGCCGCGGCCGGTGTCGAGCTGGTCTCCACCGGCGGCACGGCGAAGGCGATCGCTGAGGCAGGCATGGCCGTCCGCGACGTCTCTGAGCTTACCGGCTTTCCAGAGATCATGGACGGCCGCGTCAAGACGCTGCATCCGTCGGTGCATGGCGCGCTGCTTGGCGTGCGCGACGATCCCGAACACGCGGCGGCGATGCGCGATCATGGCATCGAGCCTATCGATCTCGTCGTCTCCAATCTCTACCCTTTCGAGGATGTCCGCCGCTCCGGCGCCGCTTACGCCTCGATTGTCGAGAACATCGACATAGGCGGCCCGGCGATGATCCGCGCTTCGGCCAAGAACCACGCTTATGTCGCCATCGTCACCGATCCCGAGGACTATGCCTCGGTGCTCAACGCTCTGGAGATGAATTTCGGCTCGCTCTCGCTGGATTTCCGCAAGAAGCTGGCGGCCAAGGCCTTTGCCCGCACTGCCAGCTATGATGCGGCGATCTCCGGCTGGTTCGCCGAGGCGCTGGAGATCGAGCATCCCACCTGGCGTGCCTTCGGCGGCAGGCTGGACCAGGTGATGCGCTACGGCGAGAACCCGCATCAGGGCGCCGGCTTCTACATCGATGGCGACAAGCGGCCGGGCGTCGCCACGGCGCGCCAGCTTCAGGGCAAGCAGCTTTCCTACAACAACATCAACGACACCGACGCCGCCTTCGAGCTGGTCGGCGAGTTCGATCCGGCCAGCTCCGCCACCGTCGCCATCATCAAGCATGCCAACCCGTGCGGCGTCGCCGAGGGCACTTCGCTGAAGGCGGCCTACGCCAAGGCGCTTGCCTGCGATCCGGTCTCGGCCTTTGGCGGCATTGTCGCGATGAACCGCACCCTCGATGCCGAGGCCGCCGAGGAGATCGTCAAAACCTTCACCGAGGTCATCATCGCGCCGGGCGCCTCGGAAGAAGCTATCCGCATCGTCGCCGCCAAGAAGAATCTACGCTTGCTTGTCACCGGCGGCCTGCCCGATCCGCGCTCGGCCGGCACCACCGTGAAATCCGTTTCCGGCGGATTGCTCGTCCAGGGCCGCGACAATGCGGTGGTCGATGATCTGGACCTGAAAGTGGTGACCAGGCGCGCGCCGACGCCGGCCGAGATGGCCGATCTCAAATTCGCCTTCCGCGTCGCAAAGCACGTCAAGTCGAACGCCATCGTCTATGTCAGAGATGGCGCCACCGTCGGCATCGGCGCCGGCCAGATGAGCCGGGTCGATTCCTCGCGCATCGCGGCGCGCAAAGCGCTCGACGCAGCCGAGGCTGCCGGCATGGCCGAGCCGCTGACCAAAGGGTCTGTCGTCGCCTCCGATGCCTTCTTCCCCTTCGCCGACGGGCTCCTGTCAGCGATCGAAGCCGGCGCCACCGCCGTCATCCAGCCGGGCGGCTCGATGCGCGACGACGATGTCATCGCCGCCGCCGACGCGCACGGTATCGCCATGGTGTTTACGGGCGTCAGGCATTTCCGGCATTGAGCCCTTCTTCCCTTCTCCCCCTGTGGGAGAAGGTGGCCGAGCGAAGCTCGGTCGGATGAGGGGTGAGGGCAGGATCGCTGCGACGAAGACGTAAGCGCTTCAAATCCCTTGATGTTTCACGTTGAGTTTCTTCCAACACCCCTCATCCGTCTCGGCGCTACGCGCCGATCCACCTTCTCCCACAAGGGGAGAAGGGAAAGGCGCCCCTACGCCGCCGGCGGGTTGTCCGCCGGATAAGGCGTGCGAATCAAGATCGCTAGGCCGATGCCGAGGAACAGCACGATTACCGCCATGCCGAGCCGCGCCGAGCCGCTGGCCAGCGTGATCGTCGCCACCATGAACGGCGCAGCAAAACTCGTAGCCCGTCCGGCCAACGCATAGATGCCGAAATAGCGGCCCGATTCGGCAGCGGTGACGCTGCGCGCCATATAGGAGCGCGACGATGCCTGCACCGGTCCGAAGGCAAGCCCGATCAGCAGACCAAAGAAGATGTAGGCTTTTTCCGCCGGTGTACCGAACAATCCGCCGCTATCGGCTCCGGGCATCATCCAGGCACCGAACAGCGTATAGCCCGGCCCGGTCGAGACGATGCCGATCGTGGCGATGCTGAGCAGGACAAGCGAAATCATCACTATGGTCTTGGAGCCAAGCGCCGTGTCGAGGCGTGCGGCAATGAGGCAACCGACGATGGCGACGACGTTGAGGATGATGCCGAACAGGCCGATCTCGGTGATCGACCAGTGGAACATCGCCGCCGCAAATGCACCGCCCAGCGCAAGCAATGCATTGACGCCGTCCTGATAGATCATGCGGGCGACGAGAAAGCGGAAGATGCCGCTGCGCTTGCGTATTTCGCCCAGCGTCGATTTCAGTTCCGACAGCCCCTCGCGCACCGCCGGTCGTAGGGGAATGCCCTTCACCGCATCGGGCGTGAAAAAGAACATTGGCAGGATGAATAGAAAATACCACCCCGCCGAGAGCGGTCCGGTCGCCCGTGCATCCTCGCCGAGTTTCGGATCAAGCCCGAGGATTGGATTGAAGCCGAGGAGCGTCTTGCCGGTTTCCGGCGAACTGGCCATGAAAGCGACGACGAAGATCAGCGCGATCATGCCGCCGAGATAGCCAAGACCCCATGCCATATTCGAGATTCGGCCGATTTCGCTCTTCGGCACCAGACGCGGCATCATCGAATCGTTGAACACGGTTGAGAATTCGGCGGCAACGGAGGCCAGCGAGAACAACGCTACCACAAGAAACAGATTGGAGCCGGGGGCGGCGAGCCACAGCAGGCCAAGACTGGTGATCTTGATTGCGGCGAACAAAGCAATCCAGGGTTTGCGTGGGCCGGTCTGGTCGGCGATCGAGCCGAGGATCGGCGACAGCACGGCGATGACCAGCCCGGCTGCGGCGATGCCGTAACCCCATGCCGCCTGGCCTGTCTCCGGATCGCTGGCCATGCGCGAGACGAAATAGGGTCCGAAGATGAAGGTGGTGATGACCGTGAAGAACGGCTGCGCCGCCCAGTCGAACAGCATCCATCCCCAGATGCCGCGTCCCGATGCCCGCTGCACTGCTATTTCGGCCATATCCCCTCCCGCAAACGGCGCCCCGGAGCGGTCGCCGCTTCGCTCTATAGCGCAGTTCTTGCCGGCAATCCCGCGCGATGTGGAAGACTTCTCACATCCCCATCAGGTCGCTGATCAGGCCCGATGCCACCGACAACCGCGACACGGTGATGTCGCCGCCCTCGGTCAGCGCCTGCAGCCGCTCGCGGATACGCGCGACCCGTTCCCCGCCCGCCTCCAGCCATGCCGCCACCGGGTCCGCCGCCTCGGCATGACCGGTCAGCGCCGCCACCGCGATGCCGCGCCTGGCCGCGCCGATCGTGTCGGTGGCGCGGGAGAGAGCCAATTGATCGTAGTAGTCGGATGGCGCGATCGAGCGCGCTGCGTCCTCGACACGCGGAATGCGGAAGGCATCGCTGACAGCGAAAAACGCCTTCGCGGCGACGACAATGTCGGCATTCGCCGTTCGGGCCGTCAGCGCGATGTCAGGGACGACGCCTGCCACATCGGTCAGCGCCAGCTGTTCGGCAAGCCTTTCGGGCGCGCCGCCCTTGGCTAGACCATGCCGCCGCTCCTCGATCCACTCGCGCGAGAAGGCCGGCAGCAGCGAAACGAGCTTCGGCTCCAGTGCCTTGCGCGCGTCCTGCAATTCGGCGATCCTTTGGCCGAGCGGCGCGGTGCTGGCATCGTTCTTGAGATACCAGCCGCTGGCCACATAAGTAAGCCGGCTAACGGTCTGATAAAGGTCGAGCTGCACCTGTCCGTCGATCTGATTGTCGAGCGCGTCGATCTGGCGATAGAGCGCCGGCAATCCGAAGCCGTCGCGCACCAAGGCGAAGGTCCGGACCACGTCGGCCGCGCCGCGGCCGGTCGCTTCCTGCAGCCTGTTGACGAAGGATGGGCCGCCACGATTGACCAGGTCGTTGGCGACGACACGGGCGATGATTTCGCGGCGCAGGCGATGGCCGTGGATCTCGGCCGCGTATTTCTTCGCCATACGGTCCGGAAAATAGCCCATCAGGTCACGGTCGAAATGCAGATCGTCCGGCACGTCGCTGGCGACGATGTCGGAAAACAGCACGATCTTGGCATAGGCCAACAGCACGCCGAGCTCGGCCCTGGTCAACGGCTCACCGCGCGCCTCACGCTCGGCAAGAGCTGCCGGCGACGGCAGCGTCTCCACCGCGCGGTCGAGCAGGCCGCGCGCCTCGAGCGCTGCCATGAAACGGCTCTGATGGGCGATGTCGGCGAGGCCGCGCTTGCGGGCAAGGGACAGCGCCAGCGTCTGCTCGTAATTGTTGGACAGCACCAGCGCGCTTACCTCGTCGGTCATCTCGGCAAGCAGCTTGTTGCGCACCGGGCGGGTCAGCGCCCCCTTGCGCATGGCGGAAGCCAGCGCGATCTTGATGTTGACCTCGACATCGGAGCAGTTGACGCCGCCCGAATTGTCGATGGCGTCGGAATTGCAGCGACCGCCATTCAGCCCGAACTCGATGCGGGCCCGCTGCGTCACACCGAGATTGGCGCCCTCGCCAATGACCTTGGCGCGCACGTCGAGCGCGGTCACCCGAATAGCATCGTTGGCGCGATCGCCGACATCCTGGTTGGTTTCCGTCGATGCCCTCAGATACGTGCCGATGCCGCCGAACCATAAAAGGTCGACCGGCGCCTTGAGGATGGCGTTCATGATCTCGACCGGCGAGGCGGTCGTCTTGCCGAGACCGATCGCCGCGGCTGCGGCCGGCGGCAGCGTGATCGACTTCTGGCTGCGCGAGACGATGACGCCGCCTTCGGACAGTTTTGTCTTGTCGTAGTCCTGCCAGCTCGAACGGGCGAGGGCGAACATGCGCCGGCGCTCGACCATCGAAGCCGCCATGTCGGGATCGGGATCGATGAAGATGTCGCGATGGTCGAAGGCGGCGATCAGCCGGGTCTTCTCGGACAGGAGCATGCCGTTGCCGAACACGTCGCCCGACATGTCGCCAACGCCGACAACGGTGAAGGGTGTGGTCTGGATATCCCGGTTCATCTCGCGGAAATGCCGCTTGACCGCTTCCCAGGCGCCCTTGGCGGTGATGCCCATCTTTTTATGGTCGTAGCCGGCCGAGCCGCCGCTGGCGAAGGCGTCGTCGAGCCAGAAGCCATGCTTCTCGCTGATGGCATTGGCGGTGTCGGAGAAGGTCGCCGTGCCCTTGTCGGCGGCGACGACGAAATAGGGATCGTCCTCGTCGCGCCTGATCACACCGGCAGGCGGGATAACCTCGTCGATGCCAATATTGTCGGTGATCGACAACAGGCTGGAGACGTAATTCTTGTAGGCGGACGCGCCGGCTTCGAAGATGGCGTCGCGGCCGGCGCCCATCGGCAACTTCTTCGGATAGAAGCCGCCCTTGGCGCCAACCGGCACGATTACCGCATTCTTGACCTGCTGCGCCTTGACCAAGCCGAGCACCTCGGTGCGATAGTCCTGGGCGCGGTCCGACCAACGCAGACCGCCGCGGGCGACCGGGCCGAAGCGCAGGTGCACGCCCTCGACCTCGGAACCGTAGACGAAGATCTCCCGCCACGGCCGCGGCGCCGGCAGGCCGTCGACCGCCTGCGAATCGAGCTTGATCGCCAGCGACTGGCCCTTCTCTTTCATATCGGGGACGAAATGATTGGTGCGTAGCGAGGCTTCGATCAGGTTGAGGTAGCGACGGATGATGGTGTCGTCATCGATGTTGGGAACCTCCTCCAACGCATCCCTGATCTTGGCCTTGAGGTGCTTGGCCGCGACCAACCCTTCCGTCTCGGCGGTCGGTCCGAGGCGGGTAACGAACAGCTCGTGCAGGCCACGCGCGATTTCCGGATAGCGGTTGAGCGCGGCGGCAATGAAATCCTGGCTCTGCGGGATCCCGGCCTGCTGCAGATAGCGGCCATAGGCACGCAGGATGGTGACCTCGCCCGACCACAGGCCGGCGGTCTGGGCAAGGCCGTTATAGCCGTCATTGTCGATGTCGCCGCGCCAGACGGAAAGGAACGCGTCCTCGAACAGCGCGCCGCGGTCGCCAAGGTCGATCGGCTTGCCGTAGCTGTTTTCGAGTTCCATGTCGTGGATGAAGACCATGCCCGGCTGATCACTATTGATCATGCCCGGCTGATCACTATTGATCATGCCGGAAGCATCGTCGCCGACCTCGAAGGTGCGCTCGCTGATAACGCGGAAACCGATGTTCTCCAGCACCGGCACCCGTCGCGACAGCGCCACCGGGCTGCCATGGTGATAGATCTTCAGCGCCGCCTGATGCGGTTCCTGAGCGGCATGACGGTAGTAGTCGATGGCGATCGGATTGGCCGCGCTGATCCTGGCGATGCGTCCGGCATCGGCCAACGCCTCAGCCGGCGAGAAGCTGTCGCGATAGCTTCCCGAGAAGCGCGCGGCGATCGCCGTGAGCGTCGCATCGGCGCCGGTCTCGGCCGCGGTCTCGCGCAGAATGTCGTCCCAGGTCCGCACGATGGCGCGGATCGCTGCCTCGATCGTCGCCTGGTCGACCTTCGGCGTTCTGCCGCCGGAACGGCCGATGATGAAATGGACGCGCGCCAGTCCGCCTTCCGGAAAGGCGGGATAGTAGGCCGACAGCCGGCCTTCGAACACCGTCTTCAGATAGGTGCCGATCTTCTCGCGCACGATGCTGTCGTAGCGGTCGCGCGGCACGAAGACGAGGATCGAGACGAAGCGGTCGAACTGATCGACGCGCACCAGCGCTCTGACGCGCGGCCGCTCGATCAGCCCCAGAAGCGCTTCGGCGTGCTTGCGCAGGACCGGCACCGGAACCTGGAACAGCTCGTCGCGCGGATAGCTCTCCAGCACGTTGATCAGTGCCTTGCCGGAGTGATCTTCAGGGTTGAAACCGGATTTGGCGATGATGGTTTCGGCTTTCGACCTGAGATAGGGGATTTTCATCACCGAGCGCGTATAGGCCGTCGAGGTGAACAGGCCGACGATGCGCAGCTCGCCCGAGAGCACGCCCTTGGCGGTGTAGGTCTTGACGCCGATGTAATCGAGATAGATGCGGCGGTGCACCGATGATTTGGCGTTGGCCTTGGTGACGATCAGCGGTTCCGGCCCATGCAGGAAGGCGCGGATTTCCGGCGTCGTCGTCACCGCTTCGGTGCCGCGCCGCAGCACCAGCACGTCGGGATCGGAGAGGATGCCGAGGCCAGGCTTTTCGGTGCGCTCCAGCGTGCCGCTCTTCTCGCCGCCGGTGTATTTGAACTCGCGCATGCCGAGAAAGGTGAAGTTGTCGTCGCGCAACCATTCGAGGAGGGCGATCGCTTCGGTGACGTGGGCCTTGTCGAGCGGCACCGGAGCGTAGCGGAACTCCGAGATTGCCTGGTCGAGGCGGGCCAGCATCGGCTTCCAGTCGGTGACAGCGGCGCGCACCTGGTCCAATATTTTCTTCAGCCGTCCGGCCAATGCCTCGGCCTGCTCGGCCGAAAGACGGCCGATATGGACGTGGATGACGCTCAAGCGTTCATGGCTGTGATCGCCCTTGGCAAAGCCACCATCGCCGAGGATTTCGTCGACGCCGCTCTTGCCGTGCCTGACGACGATGACCGGATGGGTAACCAGCAGCGGCTCGCCAGCGCTCTCGGAGATCTCGCCGAGGATGGAATCGAACAGGAACGGCATGTTGTCGTTGACGACGGTGATCACGGTCATCGGCCTGCCCTGGCGGACGACACCGGAATCGACCTCTATGGCGACGACGCAATCGCCCTTTTTGTGCCTGGCGACGGCGCGGCCGGCGAGATCGGCGGCGCGCTCGAGGTCGGCGACATCATAGGCGGCGACATCTTCGGCCGGCGCGCGGGCCAGCAGGTAATCGGCAAGCCTGCCGGGCTTTTCGCTGCCCTTGGCCGTGCTCAACTTTTTCAACTGGCTTGCGGATTTCAGGCCGGCCATGTCGCTAATCCCTCCCGTCATATGTTTTGCAACTATGGTAGCAGATGACCGGTACTTGGCGACAAAGGTTTGACGGCTTGCGACGAAATGTCGGAATTCGCCGGTGGGTCACCGAAAATAAGGAGAAAATCCGCCATGACTGACAAAATCACTGCACTCGATCTCGCACCCGCGGAGCGGAGCGAAGCGACAAAAGCCTATTTCGCCAAATGCGAGGAGAAGCTCGGCCTCGTTCCCAATGTGCTTTTGGCCTACGCCTTCGACGAGACGAAGCTGCGTGCCTTCACCGACATGTACAACGAGTTGATGCTGGGCCAATCCGGCCTGTCGAAGCTGGAGCGCGAGATGATCGCGGTGGCCGTCTCCTCCATCAACCACTGCTATTATTGCCTCGCCGCCCATGGCGCGGCGGTGCGCCAGCTTTCAGGGGACCCGGCCTTCGGCGAGATGATGGTGATGAATTTCCGCGCCGCCGATCTTTCCGCGAGACAGAAGGCGATGCTCGAATTCGCGGTGAAGCTGACCGAGCAGCCGGCGAAGATCGTCGAAGCCGACCGGGCAGCGCTGCGTGAAGCTGGCTTTTCCGACCGCGACATCTGGGACATCGCCTCGACCGCCGCCTTCTTCAACATGTCGAACCGGGTGGCAGCGGCAGTCGACATGCGGCCGAACGATGAATACCACGCGATGGCGCGGTGATGTGCGAGTCATCTGTATATTAGCTATCGCGCATTCTCGTTGCGTCTTTGCCGGTTTGGTCCGATGATCGCTCCTGCGGCGTGACCGCATGCCGGTTCGATGCCGCGATCAAGGGAGGAGACCATGGCGAAGTTTCTCTACGTCTATCACGGCTCGGGCAAGATGCCGACCGACGAGGCCGAGCGGAAAGCAGCGATGGATGCCTGGAACGGCTGGTACGGCAAGCTTGGCTCGGCCGTTGTCGACGGCGGCAATCCGGTCGGCATGTCGAAGACCGTGCTGCCCGGCGGCAAGGTCGAGAACAATGGCGGCAGCAATCCGACCGCCGGCTATACAATCATCGAAGCGAAAGACATCGACGATGCCGTCGCCAAAGCCAAGGATTGTCCTATCCTGACGGACCCGGGTTTCAGCGTCGAGATCGCGCCGATCATCGAAATGAGTTGACGCGCCGGCTCAGGACCGCGCCGCGATCGCCGCCGCAGCGCCGGCCATGGTGCCAGCGCTGACGCGGTTGGCGATCTTCATCGCCCGCTTGCTCTTCAACAGCTTTCGCGCCTGCGCCGCCGCGAGCACCCAGGCGAGATCGATGGCGACCAGAACCACGGCCATGGTCAGCGTCAGCTCGACCCAGCCGACGACCGTCACCGAGGCGAGATCGATGATGGTCGGCAGCAGCGCCAGATAGAACATCATGATCTTGGGATTGCCGAGTGTCACCGCCATCCCGGCAAAGAACAGTTTGATGGCCGACTCCTCGCGCGGCATCTCGCCCTCACGCGCCTCGACCGGGGCAGTCCACATCTTCCAGGCGAGGTAGGCGAGATAGGCGACGCCGACCCATTTCAGCACGACGAAGGCAAGATGGAAGGTCTGCGCCACCACCGCCAGTCCGAACACCGCCAGCGACAGCCAGATGCCCTCACCGATCCACATGGCGAGCAGGAACGGGAACACGTCGCGAAAGCCCTTTGCGATGACCCGCGCCACCAGAGCGGCAATCGACGGGCCGGGCGAGCCAGCGGCGACGAAAAGGGCGGCGGCGAAGATCAGAAGCGAGGTGAAGTGCATGACCGGGATCTTTGCTTGGGACGTTGATTGCTCGATATTAGCGCAAGTGCCCCCGCGGCGGTAGCATCGATAATAGAAGGGGCTTGTCGACCCGACGCGTCGCAGCTAGAAGTTTCGTCCCGACACATTTTTGAGCTTCACTTTGCCTACGTAACCGCCGGTCTCGTCAACTCCCCCGACACAATGCATGGCGCCGCTTTTCGCGGCGTCTGTTTCATATCATGTGTTCCTCAGGGTGGCGGTTCGAGACCGGTTTGGCACTGCTGAACCGCTGTCGCGCACAATCACCCGCGACACCTGATTTCCGACCATCGCAGCCTCTCGCCACGCCGTGCCCGCATGGGCATCTCGACATCGCCGATCTGACGAACTTCCCGACGGGAAGGGCTTTTCGGCATGTTCTCGATACTGCGTATCCGCTGGGCGATCGCACCCAAAACCGCGCCTCGACCTCACATCAACTGCAATCGCTGCAGTGGCCTGAAGGCGTACCACAGCAGCGGGAAATTCCGCGTCAACGCCAATGGCAAACGCATCGATGCGTGGTTGATCTACCGCTGCGTCGATTGCGACAATTCCTGGAATTTCGGCATTCTGGAGCGATGCTATCGCCGCAACATTGAGCCTGCGCTGCTGCAGGCGCTCGAAAGCAACGACCCGGCCCTGGCGCGTCGCCATGCCTTCGATATTGTCGCACTGCGAAGCAGGATCGGGCGCGTCGAGGAATTTCCCGAAGCCGCCGTTCATAAGGAGGTGCTTGGGGACAGACCGGAAAACACCACCGCTCTCGAACTCCAGCTCGGGCTGGAGATGCCGACAGCGCTGCGGCTCGACCGGTTGCTCGCCGGTGAACTCGGCATCTCGCGATCGCGGCTTCAGGCCTGGGACGAGAAGCGATTGCTGGTCGTTGGTCCGGACGGGGCCAAAGCCTTACGCAAGCCGGCACGCGCGGGAACGGCGATCCGCATCGATCTGGCCGGCGAAACCGACCGCGACGCCATCATCTCGGCCGCCGGCGGGTAAAAAAGGGAGGGAGCAACACTCCCTCCCTCGATAATTGTTTCCGGAGAAAAAAGCTTACGCCGCGCCGACCACTTTCGCCGACTTCTCAAAACGCTTGCGCTCGTTCGGGTCGAGATAGAGCTTGCGCAGGCGGATGGTCTTCGGCGTCACCTCGACCAGCTCGTCGTCCTGGATCCAGGCCAGCGCGCGTTCCAGCGTCATGCGGATCGGCGGCGTCAGTTTCACGGCTTCGTCCTTGCCGGCGGCGCGGATGTTGGTCAGCTTCTTGCCCTTCAGCACGTTCACTTCGAGGTCGTTGTCGCGTGAATGGATGCCGATGATCATGCCCTGATAGACTTTGACGCCCGGATCGATGACCATCGGGCCGCGGTCTTCCAGGTTCCACATGGCATAGGCGACCGATTCACCCTGTTCATTGGAGATCAGCACGCCGTTGGTGCGGCCCGGCAGCTCGCCCTTGTAGGGCTCGTAGGCATGGAACAGCCGGTTCATGACAGCGGTGCCGCGCGTGTCGGTCAACAGCTCCGACTGGTAGCCGATCAGGCCGCGCGTCGGCGCGTGGAAGACGATGCGCTGGCGGTTGCCGCCTGACGGGCGCAGCTCGACCATCTCGGCCTTGCGCTCCGACATCTTCTGCACGACGACACCGGCGTGCTCCTCGTCGACGTCGATAACGACTTCCTCGACCGGCTCCAGCAATTCGCCATTGTCGCCTTCCTGCATGACGACGCGCGGACGCGACACGGCAATCTCAAAACCTTCGCGGCGCATCGTCTCGATCAGCACGGCAAGCTGCAATTCGCCTCGCCCGGAGACGAAGAACGAATCCTTATCAGGCGATTCCTCGATCTTCAGCGCGACATTGCCTTCGGCCTCGCGCAGCAGGCGGTCGCGGATGACGCGGCTGGTCACCTTGTCGCCTTCGGTGCCAGCCAACGGGCTGTCGTTGACGAGGAACGACATTGTCACGGTCGGCGGATCGATCGGCTGCGCATGCAGCGGCTCGGTCACCGACAGGTCGCAGAACGTGTCGGCGACGGTTCCTTTCGACAGGCCGGCAATGGCGACGATGTCGCCCGCCTGCGCCTCGTCGATCGGCTGGCGCTCGAGCCCGCGGAAAGCCAGGATCTTCGAGATGCGGCCGGTTTCGACCTGGGTGCCGTCATGGTGCAGCACCTTGACCGCCTGGTTGGATTTCAGCGTGCCGGATTCGATGCGGCCGGTGATGATGCGGCCGAGGAACGGATTGGCCTCCAGGATGGTGCCGATCATCCGGAACGGGCCGGGATGAACGGTCGGCGCCGGCACGTGCTTGATGACGAGGTCGAACAGCGGCGAGAGGCCCTGGTCCTTCGGCCCTTCGGGGTTTTCCGAGACCCAGCCGTCGCGGCCTGAACCGTAAAGGATCGGGAAGTCGAGTTGCTCGTCGGTCGCGTCGAGCGCTGCAAACAGGTCGAACACTTCGTTGACCACCTCGACGTGACGGGCGTCCGGCCGGTCGATCTTGTTGATGACGACGATCGGCTTCAATCCGACCTTGAGCGCCTTGCCGACGACGAATTTGGTCTGTGGCATCGGCCCCTCGGCGGCATCGACTAGCACGATGGCCGAATCCACCATCGACAGGATGCGCTCCACCTCGCCGCCAAAATCGGCGTGGCCGGGAGTGTCGACGATGTTGATGCGGGTATCCTTCCAGTCGACCGACGTCGCCTTGGCCAGGATGGTGATGCCGCGTTCCTTTTCGAGGTCGTTCGAATCCATGGCGCGTTCGGCGACGCGCTGGTTGTCGCGGAACGAGCCGGACTGCTTCAGAAGCTGGTCGACGAGGGTGGTTTTTCCATGGTCGACGTGCGCGATGATCGCGATATTACGAATTTTCATGTTGTGGTCTCGGGAGCGTTGCAGGCAGCAGGCCAAACGGCGCTGCCTCTTTCGGTTGGGCGGCTCATACAGGGTTTTTCGCAATTGCGAAAGAGGAGGCGTGCCACCAAATACATGGTCACCAAATCTTAAGCGTCTTGGTGTGAAATGAAATTATTAACCAAAGCGGAACCTTTCAGGGTCGGGACAGTTCAAATTTCATGACCAATACGGGCATCAGATACCGGCCAATCCTTGCATGGGCAGCCCTCGCCGTTCTGCTTGCGGCAGGCGCGGCGCAGTCGGCCGCGACGCTGAAGGAGACGCCGCCTGCCCTGCCGTCCGATACGCGTTCGGCGGAGCAGTTGTTTGCCGATGCGCCCGATGGCGTCGACCCGGTAGTGACCGGGCCGGTTAGCGCCGCCTTCAAGCAGAGGCAGGAAAATGCCGGCTGCGACAGCGCGGTCTGGCCTAAGATTCCAACCGTCTGCTATCCGGACTAGAGCCTGATCCATCCCGACAGAATCGGGATGGGGCTCTATCTT
Source organism: Mesorhizobium mediterraneum (assembly GCF_002284565.1). Classification (GTDB taxonomy): domain Bacteria; phylum Pseudomonadota; class Alphaproteobacteria; order Rhizobiales; family Rhizobiaceae; genus Mesorhizobium; species Mesorhizobium mediterraneum. Next base: position 372,154 of record NZ_NPKI01000032.1, read on the forward strand.
CTTGTTTGACCATGATCTTCTCCGAAAACCGGTTCCCACTTTTTCGGGATCATGGTTTGGCTCACGCCGATCGCACCGGATCGAGCGCGACCTTGTAGAGTTCATTGTCGTCGCGGTCCATAAGCCGCACAGTCATCTGTTCAGTGGCGCCGTCGATATCAACGAGGCCGAAGAACTGCAGGCCGGCCGACGGTGGCAGGTTCTGCCCCTGCTCGGCAGTTGGCGCCTTGATGAATTTCAGCTCCGGGCCGAAGGTCATGTCGAAATCATTGGGTCCATACGTGCCGGCATGGAGCGGACCCGAGACGAACTCCCAGAACGGATTGAAGTCCTGGAACTGCGCCTTGTCTGGATTGTAGTAGTGGGCCGCCGTGTAGTGCACGTCGGCGGTCAGCCAGACGGTGTTGCTGATACCAGCGTTCTTTATGTAGCGAAGGAGGTCGGCAATTTCCAGCTCGCGGCCCTTGGCCGGGCCATTGTCGCCATTGCTGACGGCCTCGGCGCCGGCCTTCTTGGTGGCGTCGTTCCAGACGACGAGACCGAGCGGCATGTCGGCGGCGATGATTTTCCAGGTCGCGTTGGAGTTTGCCAGTTCGCGCTTCAGCCATTTGGTCTGCTGTTCGCCGAGAATGCGCGATTGCGGGGTCATCGTATCCTGCATGCCAAGGCCATTGGCGCCGCGATAGGAACGCATGTCGAGGAAGAACACGTCGAGCAGCGGCCCGTAGGCGATCTTGCGATAGACGCGGCCCGGTTCCGACGGCTCGTAGCGGATCGTCGTCATCTCGTGGAAGGCGCGTGCCGCGCGTGCCGCCAGCACATGGATGTTTTTTTCCGAGTAGCGGTCGTGGGCGCTCAGGTCCTTCGAATCCGACCAGTTGTTCACCACCTCGTGGTCGTCCCACTGGTAGAAGGTCGGGCAGATGGCGTTGAGCCCCAGCACATGTCCGTCCATCAAATTGTATTTCCACTGGCCCCGGTACTCGTCCAGCGTCTCGGCAACCTTGCGCTTTTCGTCGATGAGGACGGTGTTCTTCCACTTGCCGCCACCGGGAATGTCGACCTCGTCCTTCATCGCGCCGTCGGCGTAGATGGTGTCGCCGGAATGCAGGAAGAAGTCGGGCGTGTGCTTGCCGATCGTGGCATAGGTCTTCATGCCGGTGTCGTCGATGCCCCAACCCTGGCCGGCGGTATCGCCCGACCAGGCGAACCGGATGTCACGCTTCGAGGCCGGCGCCGTGCGGAAGCGGCCGACGATCGGCTCGGAGACGGCGTTGATGTCGGCGAGATCGGCCGCTGTCATGCGGTAGAATATATCCTGATCCGAGGCGAGGTCGGTGAGCAGCCGTTTTACCGTGTAATCGCTGGCCGGCGACGTATCGAGCGGCGCAAGGCGGACGGCGTTGGCGAAATTCTCCGTCGAGGAGACTTCAAACACGACGCGCGACGGGCGATCGGTGCGCGTCCAGACCATGCCACTGGTGGCGTCGACGTCGCCTGACTGGACACCATGGGTGAAGGCCGGCCGCTGATTGGCGCGGGAATAGTAGGGCAGCGCGAGGCCCGAGGCGCCGATGAGGCCAACGGCGCTCGCCGACGTGACGAAAGCGCGCCGCGTCATCGAAATTTGTTCATGGCTGTCTCCTGGATGGCGTTGAACGTCGCCGCCAAGGTCCAGCGTCAATGTTTCAGGCACATCTCGAAACCATGAAGGTTTGATAACAATGGACAGGTGATCTCCCCCCTTGAGGGGGAGATGTCGCCGAAGGCGACAGAGGGGGTCGTCTCGCGTGAAGCGCCAACCTCCTGCGTCTGCGATAAGGGGCCGAGCCCGGTCGGACCGACCCCCTCTGGCCGCGTCGCGGCCATCTCCCCCTCAAGGGGGGAGATTAGCGCTCGGCCGTCGCAGCTCAAGCCGCCTGCGGTTCCGGGTTGAAGGCCGGACGGCTGGTGTTGATCAACAGCGAGATGCAGGCTGCGGCTATTGCCGTCATGCCGGCGATGAGGAAGGCGAACTCGTAATTGCCCTGCAATTCGCGCATCGTGCCGCCGAAGAAGGCGGCGGTCGCCGCACCCACCTGATGGCCGGCGACGATCCAACCAAAGACGATCGGTCCACTACGATCACCGAACGCCTCGTTTGACAGCCTGAGCGTCGGCGGCACGGTTGCGATCCAGTCCAATCCGTAGAGCACGGCGAAGATGATCAGGCTGGTCGACGAGAAGCCGGAATAAGGCAGATAGATCAGCGACAGGCCGCGAATGCCATAATAGACGCCGAGCAGCTTGCGCGGGTCGAAGCGGTCGGTGAGCCAGCCCGACAGCGTCGTGCCGATCAGGTCGAAGATGCCCATCAGCGACAGCAGGCCGGCAGCTTGCACTTGGCCGATGCCCATGTCGCCGCAAAACGCGATCAGGTGCGTGCCGACCAGGCCATTGGTGGTGAAGCCGCAGATGAAGAAGGTGGCGAACAGATACCAGAACACGCGGGTGCCGGCGGCACGGCGCAGCGTGCTGAGCGTGTGGGTGAGAAAATTGCCCTGCGAGGCCGGCGGAACCGGCGGCACGTCGTCGGCGTCAGCACCGTAGCGCACCATGCCGATCGAAGCCGGACGCTCCGGCACCAGTAGCCAGACCAGCGGCACCAGGCAGGCGGTAGCGACCGCAACGGCGATGGCGACCGGCTTCCAGCCGCCCGACTGGGCGAGCGCGGCGAGCAGCGGCAGGAACACCAGCAGGCCGGTGGCGGCGGAGGCCGACATCAGTCCCATCACCAGGCCGCGATTGGTCTTGAACCAGCGGTTGACGATGGTGGCGCCAAGCACCGTGGCCACCGCGCCCGAACCGACGCCCGAGAATACGCCCCAGGTGAGAAGCAGGTGCCACGGCTGGGTCATCAACAGGCTGAGCGCCGTCGAGCCTGACATCAGCACCAGCGATGCCAGCAGCGTGCGGCGCAGCCCGATCCGCTCCATTAGGGCCGCAGCAAACGGCCCGGTCAGGCCGTAGAGGAAGATGCCGATGGCCGCGGCGAGCGAGACGACATCGCGCCGCCAGCCAAAACTCTCCTCCAGCGGCAGCATCATGACGGCCGGCGCCGACCGCAGGCCCGCTGCGATCAGCAGGCAAAGGAAAATGACGGCAACCACGACGAAAGCGTAGCGCTGGCCAAACGGACGGGATTGAGCTATCATGTTACTGACCGGTACGTTGCAATTACACCGAGGTATACGTACCGATCGGTAACATTGTCAAGCAGGCCACGGCACATCCAAAATGAAAAGCATTGAACCAACGATCAAAGCGGATGAAGTGACACCGCCCCGCGCCGGCGAAAAAATCCTTCGCGTTGCCCGCGACCTGTTCTACCGGCAAGGCATCAGGGCGATCGGCGTCGACGAGATCGTACGGCGTGCCGGCGTCACCAAGCCCAGCCTCTATCGCAGCTTTCCCTCCAAGGACGAATTGGCCGCGTCCTATCTGCGGCAATACGACCTCGAGTTCTGGGCCCGCTTCGACGAGGCGGTGGCTGCCCATCCCGGCGATCCGCGCGCGCAGATCGCCGCCTTCCTGACCCGCATCGGCAAGCGCACGCAAAAACCCGACTATCGCGGCTGCGGCATGACCAATGCGGCCGTCGAGTATCCCGAGCACGGCCACCCGGCCCGCGTGGTGAGCGAGGCCAACAAGCAGGAACTGCGACGACGCTTGCGCGCCATGGCGGCGGCAATGGGTGCCGGCGACGCCGACACGCTGGGCGACGGGCTGCTGCTTCTGATCGAGGGCGCCTATATCAGCGGGCAGCTGTTCGGTGCCGGCGGACCGGCAAAATCGGTGGCCCGGAACGCCGACCTGCTGATCGAAGCGAGCTTGCAGAAATAGCGTTTGACGATACGCTACGGCAGCCCGAAACGGAGTTGCCTGCGATGCGAGCCCTTTTGATGATTTCGCTAGCCCTCGCCGGCCTCTGCCAGACCGCCCAGGCCGGCGACATTTCCAGTGCCTACACCGATCTCGACTCGAAGAAGGACTGCGTGACTTATGCGCAGGCCGAGGAAGGCGATGGCGACTGGGCCAGTCTCGTCTGTTCGGGCTATCGCGGCTACCCAGTGCTGATCTCTTACGACGACGCCCGGGAATCGCTGTTCTATGGTTTTCCGCCCAGCGACATGACCACGGTCTGGGAAAGTTTTGTCGGGCTTAATTCGGCTGGACCAAAGCTCGAGTGGCGCATCGAGACGAACGGCGACCTCGCCATTCCCTTCGCGGTCATCCACCGTCGCTCGATCAGCGATCCCGAGGGGGAGAACAAACCGACCGACGTGCTGATCGTCGCCAAGGTCGCCCAGCCGGAGAAGTATGAGGGCTGCACCGTCGGCCTGGTGCTGGCCACCGGCAATCCCGCAGCCAACGATGAGGCGCGCAAGCTCGCCGACGAGAAAGCACGCAGCTTTGCCTGCGGCAAGGACAAGCGCGCGATGATCGGCGACGTGCCCGCTTTTGGCCGCGTCGACAATTAGTGGGGGTGAGGAAGAGCGTAGCAATGGCCGCCCTTCGGCGATCCTTCACGCCCCCCCTCTGTCCTGCCGGACATCTCCCCCACAAGGAGGGAGATCGGCTGCCATCTTGGCTTTCGCCAATCTCCAACGCTGAAAGAGAGACAGGGCGACGAAGCTGCCAATCTCCCCCCAAGTGGGGGAGATGCCCGGTAGGGCAGAGGGGGGGGCGTTGTCCCGCCGACGTCTCGCAATTTTGAAAGCGCTGGGCCTACTTGCTTTTCTTCGCCCGCTCGATCGCCTCGACGATCATCTTCTTGGCGTAGGCGGCATCGTGCCAGCCCTCGATCTTGACCCATTTGCCGGGTTCGAGATCCTTGTAGTGCTCGAAGAAATGCTGCACCTGGTCACGTGTGATGTCCGGCAGCTGCGTGTATTCGGTGACGTTCTGATAGCGTAGCGTCAGCTTGGGCGAAGGCACCGCGATGACCTTCTCGTCCTGGCCGGAATTGTCCTCCATCACCAGCACGCCGATCGGCCGCACATTGATGACGCAGCCTGGCACCAGCGCGCGCGTGTTGCAGACCAGCACGTCGATCGGGTCGCCGTCACCCGACAGCGTGTGCGGCACGAAGCCGTAGTTGCCGGGATAGCGCATCGAGGTATGCAGGAATCGGTCGACGAACAGCGTGCCGGCCTCCTTGTCCATCTCGTACTTGATCGGCTCGCCGCCGATCGGCACCTCGATGATGACGTTGACGTCCTCCGGCGGGTTCTTTCCGATGGCTATGGCTTCGATACGCATGGCTTTTGTCCCTCTTTCGATTGGAAACCGATAGCGGGCGGGGACGCATGGTGCAATGCGGCGAATGGTACTGAAACAGCTGAGGGTGTTAGCGAGAGGAGTGTCGAGCCGTCATTCCCAGACGAAGGCGACCTTCTTCAGCGCCTTCTGCTCGAAGACCTCGACGCCCTCGGCGACGTCGCGGCCGCCGGCGCCGGCATAGAAGGTGAGCGCGTTCTGATTGTCCTCCAGCGCCCACACCACCATGCCTTTCAGCCCGTGGTCAGCCAGTCGCGCCCGTGCGGCTGAGAATAGCCGGCTGCCGAGCCCGATGCCCTGATATTCCGGGCGCACGTAAAGTTCGTAGATCTCGCCCTGCTGCTTGAGCTCGCGGGCGCGGTTCTTGCCGATCGTGGCATAGCCGGCGATCTTGCCGCCGATCTCGACGACCAGAACGGTGGCCGCACGACGGATGGCGTTCGCCCACCACTCGGCGCCGCGGCGGTTGATCATCGATGTCAGCGTGCGATGCGGGATGATGCCGGCATAGGCGCCGCGCCAGGCCAGCAGGTGCACGTCGGCGATGGCGCTTGCGTCGCGCGGCTCGGCTTTCCTGATATCGATGCTCAGCGTATTCATGATTGGTTAACCATAAACCCGCATCGCCCGATTGCAAGAGTCCGGTAAGCGGCTCCCCCCGCTTTCGCACAGGCCATCGGAAGACCCGCGAGCCTGTCTGAAAATGCGCTCTGCCGAGGCGGATGGCGTGGTTTTCGAGAACCGAAGCGCAGCGGACATTTGGGTCCGTGAGCATCGGAAGCGCAGAAAACTGCGTCAGGCGTCCGGCAGAGTAGCGTTTACAGGCAGGCTCTCAGATTTCGACCAGATGATCGTCGAGCTCGTTGCTGTCGCCGTTAGAAACCGGGAAATGCTCGGCCAGCACCGCGCCCGTCGCTTCGATTGCCTTGATGAAGCCGTCGGCGAGACGATCGTCGCCGGCATGCGCGGTAAGGTCGCGGACGACGCTGTCCCAGACATCTTGGCCGACACGGCTGTCGATGCCGCTGTCGGCGACCACCTCGGCGTAGCGCTCGGCAATGGAGACGAAGACCAGCACGCCGGTGCGCGCCGTGGTGCGATGGACGTTGCGGGCGAGGAACTGCTTTATCGCATTGGCGTGCGCGGCCTGGTAGCGCAGCCGCCTCGGCACCAGATGGATGCGCAAGCCGGGCAGCGCCCACAACAGGCCAAGCACCGAGGCCAGCGCCAGAAGCTGTGCGATGACGAAATGCGGCAAGCGGATCGACAGCCACCACGCTTCCAGCCCGTAACTGACGGCGAGGCTGACGACGAGCATGGCCAGCGTCGCCATGAACGCGGCCGGAAAGAAATAGCTGTCGCTGGCATAGGCCACGACGCAGTAGATTTCGCCGTCGGTCTTTGTCTCGGCGGCGCGGATCGCTTTGGCGATGCGGTCATGATCCTCGGGGCTGATCGGTCTTGTTGCCATGTTGTGTCTCACCAGCTTCCTGAAGAACCGCCACCACCGGACGAGCCGCCGCCGCCCGAAAAGCCGCCGCCACCCGACGACCAGCCACTACCGGAACTTCCCGACGACCAGCCGCCGCCGGATGAAGTACTCGTTGTCCAGACGCCGCCGCCCGTGCGCGCATAGCCTGACCTTTGGCCATAGCGAAACGTCATGCCCAGCCATTTATACACGCCCGGCGACAACTTGGTGCCGAAGATCGGCGGCAGGACCGCCATCGCCAGGCCGCCTAAAAACAGCGTCGCCCACACGATGATGAACAGCGCCACGATGGGATCGACGGAACTGTTGTCGGCCGGATTGCGGATCCCGCGCGATTCCAGCTCTTCGGGATTGCCTTCCAGCACCATGACCATGTCGTCGACGGCCTTACTGATGCCGCCGGAGAAGTCGCCGGCGCGGAAGGCCGGCACCATGTCGTTTTCGATGATCAGCTTG
>NZ_NPKI01000020.1 GCF_002284565.1 Mesorhizobium mediterraneum
GGTGTAGACGAAGGTGTCGGTGGCGCCGCCGGCCGGCACGGCGTTGGCAAAGCCGTCATAGCTGTAGCTGCCGTTGGCGTTCAGCGTCAGCGTGCCGTAGGTGCCGGCGATGCCGGCGCCGCCCAGCCCGCCGCTCACCGGGCTGGCGGTGTTGCTGCCGGCGGCCACGCCGACAACGCCGCCACCGGCGGCCGCACCGTCGGCGCCGAACACGTCGTCGGTGGCGTCGCTCAGCACGTTGCCGGTGGCGATGGCGCCCTCGGCGACGCTGTTGGTGTCGGCGTTCGCCGTCGGCACATCGTCGACGACGTCGATGGTGATGGTGCTGGTGATGGTGTTGCCGTTGGCGTCGGTCGCCTGGTAGGTGAAGCTCTCGACGTTGTCGACCGTGTTGGTGCCGTTGTCGGCATCGGCGCCGTCGACCGGTGNAATGGTGAGTGTATCGTTGGCGCTCTGCCCGTCCTGGTCGGTCAGCACCACTGCAAAGTTCTCGAACAGGCTGTTCTCACCGAGGGCGGTGGGATGCGCCTCATTGTCGAGGAGCGTGTAGGTGTAGCTCACCTGACCTGTCGCGGCATCGTAGGCAGTCACAGCCAGCGTGTTGCCCTCCGGCGTCGTGAACGAGCCCGCCGTGAACACGCCGTTGGTGATGAAGGCCTGACCACTGATCGTCAGCGAGGCAATGCCGTCGGGCGAAGAGATGGTGAAGGTGCCCGTACCGGTCTCGGCCGTGCTTGACGGGTTCGACCCAGGCCCGCCCGGCGTACCGACATTTAACGCCTCTTCATTCACCGTCACGTCGCCGCCACGGGCCTCGGGCGTCAGGTCGGTGATCACCGGCGGTGCATCGCCGATCGAGATTGTCAGTGTCGTGTGCGACAGGTCGCCGTCGCCATCCTTGATGGTGTAGGTGAACACGTCGTCGACGCCGCCGGGCGTGCCGGCATCGCGCGCATAGCTGTAGGTGCCGTCGGCGTTCAGCGTCAGCTTGCCGTAAGTCCCCTGGATCTGCACGCCAAGCGTGCCGCCGTCGTCCAGATCGGAATTCGTCGTGCCGCTCGTGACCCCGACCACCGTCGCACCATCGGCGCCCTGCGTGTCGGCCGCCCCATCAGTCAGGTTGACGTCAACGCCGTCTGTCCCGCCAGCAAGCACATTACCCGTCGCGGGGCCGAACTGACCCGCCGTGATGCTGTCCGTGTCGGCAATCGCCGTCGGCGCGTCGTCGACGATGTTGATGGCCAGGTTGCCTGGCGCTGCCGGATCGCCATCGGCGTCCGTCACCGCGACGGGGAGGTTTACGCTGGTGGTGTCGCCGGAGGTGTTGTCGATGAGCGTATAGGAATAGCTGATCGTGCCCAAGCCGGTCGCGGGATCATAGACATAGCTCGCTGTCAGCGAGCCGGTCGCGTCGGTGAAGGTCTGGGGCACGCCGGTCAGCACATGGCCGCCCAGCGAGACTTCCGACACGCCGTCCGGCGAGCTGAAGCCGATCGTGCCAGAGGTCGTCTCCGAGGCCGCAGGCTCATTCGAGCCATGTGACTCGCCGCTGCGTGCCGGCAGGCCAGCCTCATAGACCGTGGTCGAGGCTACAGGATCAATCGAAGGGGTAGAGTCTTTCTCCCTGACGCCAATCGTCAGTTCGCGCGGCTCCAAACGGCCAAACTGCAAGGCCGTCGGCGGCAGCAATGCCGATAGATCGAACCCATTGCCGATCCCACCGACTGGAACCGCGAAGTTTCCGCCGGCGCTGCCCGGCGTCCCGTTTCCCGGCCCCGCCGAGATCGAGCCGTCGGCACCGAAGGCAATGTCGACATGGCTTGCTTCAAGCGCCGCCAGCAAGGCGACGCGCGGCACCTCAATGTCGCCGAGAATAAAGGTCGGCACGTTCAGGGCACCGTCCTTGATGACGACCACCGAGCCGTCTGGTTGTTCGAGCAGAAGGTGGCGGCCGTCGACTCGGATATTGTCGATAGCGACGTTGGCCGGAAATCTCACGGTGTTGCTGGCGTCGGCCACATATTCATGCGGCGCCGCAGCCGCTGGTGCATTGGCCGCTGCCGGCGCTTCCGTTTGCACTGCTGCGCCGTTGCCCACATCCGCCGGCACCGGCTCGGCTGCTGCCGGTTGCTCGGTCGAGGCTGCTTGCGCGACCTGGATACCTGCCGCCGATGCTAGGCCGCTGTGTTCATTGGAAGCAGAATGTTCGTCCGAGGAACCTGAAACACTGTCCAATTCGATAATGGTTGCCATAGCTGAAACCCCTCCGGTATTTCTCTGGAAGAGACAGCGGTAACCTCGGCTTTGCAACAGTCTGGTAATCTATTCCATATATCCTAATATGCATTTGCCACTATTTTTTACGCATGGTAAATCATATTTATATAACCCTATATATGTTGCCGCAGCAGAGCAATTTGCTGGCAATCCTTACGACAATGACGCGGAAAAATAAGTATAAATGTATATAAAAGTTTATACAAAATAGACGTAGCCCTTTGCGATAAAGTTATCCACCTTCCTTTCCAATAATTTGAGACAAGATTGGTAGCGTCCACAGTCAAAGGTGGGCGTTATGAAAAAAGAAAAGGCTGGCCTGGCAACCGGGCTCAAAATGCTCCTGCTAGCGGTCGGCCTTGTCGGCCTGTCGCAGCCAGCACTCGCGAATGCCATTGTGGCGGATGTCGCTGCGGCCGGTGAGCAGCTGGAAAAGGTGCAGGCGCCGCCATGCCTCGGCGGCGTTTCGCTGGCGAGATTTCAGCCTTGGCGGCCTGCTGAAGCTTACCGCACAGATATGTTTCCCGGCAGCTACGGGCTAGCCGTTGCTGATTACGGGGAGGCTCATCCGACGTCGCGAGGCGATGCCGGCATAGATCCTGTGCAGACGGCGGCGATAATCCCCGGTGTGTTCGGATCGGTTGCCTTGTCGATGCGCAACTCTCCCGTCTCGGCGCGCTGGGCACCTGTCTACAGGGCCATCGCCGGCTGCTTCGCGAGCAGTGCGTGCGAGCGCAAGAGCGCTGCTTTTGCCGAGATCGTTAACGCGGTCAAAGACCGGGGGTTCAGCGACAAGCTGTCCTTCGTCAACAGCAGCATAAACCGCGCGATTGCCTACAAGAAAGACAGTGCAGTTTACAGCAGGCTCGACTATTGGGCGAAGCCTTCGGAAATCCTCGAGCGGCGGGCTGGCGACTGTGAGGATTTTGCCATCCTCAAGATGGCGGCTCTGCTGCGGGCCGGTATCCCGGCGCAGAGCATGTCGCTTGTTGTTCTCCAGGATCGCCGCAGAAAATTCTTTCATGCCGTGCTGTCGGTGAGTACGGACAGCGGCACATTCATCCTCGACAGTCTCAACAACACTGTTTTGAAAGACAGCGAACTCCCTGATTATCTGCCGCTGTATTCCTTCAGCACTGACCGGGCGTGGATCCATGGCGCAAAACCAGGGGGCGCGCAAATAGCCGACATCAAGGGCGCTTTCGCAACGGTTGCTCCTGGCGAAGGTTCGGAGCCGGATATGTCCCTGTGAAAATGACGCGAAGCATCGTCAGGATTGAGCTGCACTTGCCCGGAGCGGCAGCTCTAAAGCGCGTTGCATTTGAACGGATTCATACGACGCGCTTTAAGTTCTTGTTTTTATCCATATAGCAAAACTGCTGCGCACCCTCGGGTCAAGCCCGAGGGCAAGCTTTTGCGCGACATGCATTAGCCGTTGACGAACGCCATCAGCAGCTCCGGTTCGGGTACGGGCGCCCGCACTGCATTCAATTGACCCCGATACCGACGTTCGCCGGCGCCGATGACGAAGCCGCTGGCGATCGGAACTTCGCCATTGGCATCGAGTCGGGCAAAAATGTCGGCGACATTGAGATCCAGCGCCAGCTTGAGATCTTGTCGTGCATCGTTGTTCGGTCCGGTCGGCAACTGACGCTTGACCAGTTGCTGGAACGGAGCATTGAAAGTCAGGATCTTCTTCGATGACGCCAAGGCAAAAGCGGGCGAGGGGCAGGCAACCAATATGGCATTGATCGTTCTGATCGATGCAAGCTTTCGCAGGATCAGGTTTTCATCCGCCAGCCCGAGTATGCAGGCCACCCGTATCGCCGACGTCAGATTACCAGTCTTGGTTTGATTTTTGGCGATCTCGTCGATCAGCATGCCGATCGTGCATTTCCTGTTTTCAGCCATCTGCTTCAGCGACATCCAGAAAGCCTTTTCCAGACGAATGCCGCGGCGTATGCCGCCACGCGCGACAACCCGGAACTCCAGCCCGAAATCCTCTCTGGTGATCGGCAGAAGCAACCGATCATGGGTGCTGGGAGGAGAGTTGGCGCTAGCGCTCACTCATCGCCTCCTGACGCACCTTGTTGATCGGCTTCAAAAGGTAACTGAGGATCGTCTTGCGTCCTGTCTTGATGTCGACTGAACAGATCATGCCGGGGATGATCGAATAGGCCTTGCCGTCCCGTTCGAGGGTGGACTTGTCCGTCGCGACACGCACCTGGTAAAAGGGCTCACCCGTTTTCTCGTCGACCAGGCTGTCGGCGGTGATGTTGGAGACCTTGCCTTCGATGCCGCCGAAGATCGAGAAGTCGTAAGCGGTGACTTTTATCAGCGCCTCCTGGTCGGGACGAATGAAAGCGACATCGCGTGGCGAGACGCGCGCTTCGACCAGCAAGGTTTCGGAGGTGGGCACGATGCCTGCCACGACCGAGCCAGGCTGGACGAAGGCGCCAACCGTGTTTAGCTCCAGTGTATTGACGATGCCGTCCACCGGCGAACGGATATCGGTGCGCGCTACCTTGTCAGTGGCCCCACGAATGGTTTCGTCCACGACCGAAAGCTCGGCCAGCGCCTGCGTCAGTTCATCCAGTGCTTCCTGCTGCAGCTGGAGGCCGAGTTCATCAACCTGGAGTTGAGCTTCAGTGATCGTTGACCTGATCTTCTTGACTGTCTCGCCGGACAGGTTCAGCTGACCGTTGAGTTCAGTCTGCTCCCGTTCAACCCGGATTTGCTCTGTCCTGGCCATCAGCCCCTTTTTGACCATTGATCCAACCAGTTTTGCCTCTTGGTCACTAACGGCTAGGTTCCTTGTCAGGCGGTCGGAATTGGCGGCTGCTTCGTCCAGTTCCTTCTCGCGCTGGTCGAGGCGCGATTTGAGAACGGACAATTTATTGTCGAAGTTTTCGCGCCGGGCTGTGAGAAGCTTTTGTTCATTCTCGCAGATTTGCGGAGCGATCGACTGAATGTCAGTCGGGCACAGAAAAGGCCCTGTGAGATTGCCGCTTTGTTCGTATTTGAGCCTTGCGATCCGCACTTCAAGCGCGCGTGACTTGGCCTGCTGCTCGCCAAGGCTGGACGTATTCAGCGTGTTGTCGAGCCGAATGATCAGGTCGTTTTTCCTGACGACCTGCCCAATCTTGACGGCGATTTCCTGGACGACGCCGGCTTCGCTGGCCTGGATGATTTGGGTCTTGGACGCCGGGATGACCTTGCCGTCGCCGCGTGCGATTTCATCGACTTCGGCAAAAGACGCCCAAGCAACAAAAACGACGAAGAGCGCTCCGATAATGAATATGGATGCCGACGCGAAAAGCGGCGGACGGTCTTCTCTGGCAAGCATTTCCCCATGCCCCATTATATTGAACTCGTTCAATATAATCTATTTTGATCAGCCACTTTTCTGCAGTGCCTTTACGACTTGTTCCTTTGGTCCGTCTGCAACTATCCTGCCTTGTTCGACAACGATAAGCCGATCCGCCAGCTCAAGCATGCTGTAGCGGTGGGTTGACACGATCAGCGTCGTGTTTCCATCGAAGGCCACTTTGAGCTGTTTGATCAACTGTCTTTCCGAAGCGAGATCCATTGAGCCTGACGGCTCGTCCAGGAAGACGATTTTCGGCTTGGTCAGCAGCAGGCGCGCAATTGCCACCGTCTGTCGCTGCCCCCCCGAGAGATTGGTACCCCGCTCGCCGACATTCATGTCATAGCCGCGCGGGTGGCGAGAGACGAACTCGTCGACACCGGCGGCCTTTGCGGCGTCGATGATTTCCTCATCGGTCGCTTCGGGGCACGCCATCAGGAGATTTTCCTTGATGGTGCCTGAAAACAGATCGCCGGCCTGGGCGACGATTCCTACCGCAGCGCGAACCTCCGACGGGTGGTATTGGCGGATGTCGATGCCGTCGAGCAAAAGCTCTCCCGAGGTCGGAAGGAAAAGCCTGCCGATCAGGCGACCCATCGTTGTCTTGCCGGACCCTATACGGCCGATGATGCCGATCCGTTCTCCCGGTTTCACCGAAAAATTGAGGCCGGTCAGAACCTCGTTTTCCGATCCGGGATAGACGAACCCGACATTCCTGAACACCATCGCACCGTTGCGGATGGGGCGATTGACGAAGCCCACCGTGTCCGGCCGGTCTTCTGGTTGAGCCATGATCGAATTGATGATTCTCAACGAGAGCATGGCTTGCCGCAGTCTCGAAAGCGTGATGGCGATCTGGCCAAGCGGAGCAACCGCGCGGCTTGCCAGCATGACCGTGCCTATTATTGCTCCCGTAGAAATATGGCCTTCCGAGAAGGCATAGGCACCAGCTACGACCAGGGCGACGGTCACAAGCTGCTGTATGGCCTGGGTGATGTTGCCGGCGGCAGCCGAAAGCTGCTTGATCTTTTCCGACGTGTTGGCAGCGTTCTTGGAGTGCTCGCCCCATCTCCGCAGCAGATACGCTTCGGCCCGCAGCGATTTGATCGTCTCCAGCGTCGAAATGGATTCGACCAGCAAGGCCTGGCGCTGAGAAGCCTCGTTCATCGAGGCGGCGACTCGCTTGCCGATACGTCGCTGCGTGATCAGCCCGACGATGACCGACGCCACGAAGGCCAATGCCGGTATGACCACCAGCCAGCCGCCGATCGCATAGATGACCAGAAGAAAGACGAACACAAAAGCCGTATCGATGAAGACGCTGATGGTGTTGGAGGTGAAGAACTCCCTCACGAATTCGTATTGGGTCACGCGATTTGCATATTCACCGGTCGAGCCTGGGCGCGCTGACAGAGACGAGTTGAGGACTTTTTCGAACAGAAGATATGATATTCGCAGATCTGCTTTGCGTCCGGCATAGTCGATGAGAGACGCCCTGGCGGTCTTCAAAAGCAGATCGAACAAAATGACGGCGCCGATGCCGATTGCCAGAACCCACAGCGTTGAAGTTGCCTTGTTCGGCAGGATTCTGTCGTAGACGTTCATGGTGAAGATCGGCGAGGCGATCGCCAGCAGATTGATGAATATCGCCGACAGGACCACTTTCGAATAGGTGCGCCAGAAGGCGCCCATCGTTCCCGTCAGCCAGTGACGCCTTTCTATCTTCGCCGCGGAACCGACCTTCATTCCTTCGGTGGCATTGGCATAGGTTATCGAAAAGGAAACGCCGCCACTGATGACACTGGCGGCAAGCTCGGATTTGGCGATGATCGTGCGGCCATCTTCCTGCGGGGCGGTCGTATATGCGCCGTCTTGCATCTCCGCCAGCAGGGCAACAGGCAACTGGCTGACGCGAAAGAGAATGGCAGGAAGATCGACACGACCGCGCAGAAAATCCCGGTGGCTGAATTCCTGGACCTCTAGACCGATGCGTTCGGCAAGATGCCTGATGTCATCCACCTCTATTCGCGTCTCTGAAAGCGGAACCCCGGCGAACAGGACCGTTTCGGCGCTCGGCCTGCCGAGATATCCGGCAACAGCCGAAAAGCAGGCCTTGAATGCCTCTTTAGGGGAGAGGATGTTGGGTTGCTGATTCACGATCTGCCCGCAAGGACTCTCGATCGATCCTTAAACCGAGCTATTTCTTCCTGACCGGGGCGAGGATGTCGAAAGGCAGATCATTTTTCTGTTCCGACGGGGTGCGCGCATAGGTTTCGGTGTCAGCAGTCTCTGGCGTTGCAAACTCGCTCCTGGCATAAGCCGTCGCCTGTTTTGCCGGCTGAAGGTTCATCGTTTTCAGCAACTGCCCGGTCGCCGCCAGCAGCCGATACTCGGCGAACAGCGATGCGTAGGAGGCGGTATCCGCCAGCGTTGCTGTATTGAACCGCGTATTTTGCGCATCAAGCACGTCGAGCAGCGAGCGCTGTCCGACCTTGAATTGTTCGCGATAGGAGACGACGAGTTTTGCGCTCTCGGAAGCCTGCAGCCGCAGAGTTTTTGCGAGGTCGGCTTGCCGGAAGCGGCGATCCCACGAGGTGCGGACGGCTTCCTCGATCTCCCGCAAGACCTGATGCAATCCGAGTCGCTGTTCGCTGGTGCGGCGGATCTGTTCTTGTTCGTTGGCCTTGTCGATACCTCCGCGATAGAGGTTCCATCGCAGCACGAGCCGAGCTTGCAGGTCGCTGGCGTCGCCGTCATCGCCATCAACGTCATATCCGGCCCGGGCACGGCCTTCAGCGACGATGGCGGGCCCGAATTTAGCCCGGGCTGCGTCCACCAGTGAAGCAGCAGCGTCGATATCGCTGTTGGCCATGTGAACGCGCGGATTGTTCTCGCGCGCCAGTCCCAGCGCCTCATCAAGCGACCTTGGCAGCGCGCCGCCAACACTCCCTGGCCTTGAGGCGTTCGTCAGCGGCTTGCCGACGGTCTTGAAGAATCGTATTTTGGCCTGTTCCAGCTCTTCGGAAGCTTCCTGCAAGCGTGCCTTGGCTGCTAAAAGCCGCTCCTGGGCTTGTTGGCCGTCGGCATCGTTCAGCGCACCACCCGCGATGCCTTGCCGGATATCGCCGAGAATCCCCTGATGGAAGCCCAGGTTCTTTTTCGCCTCTGAAACGATCGAGGCCTGCAGCATGTATTCAAGATAATCCTGGACGACGGAGAGCCCGATGAATTCAGATCGCTCCAGTACCCTGAAAGAAGCCCCATCGACCCGCGACGCCTGATGGTTCAGTTCGGCCCGTCGTGCTCCACTGTCATAGAGCGTTTGCGATATCACGACACCCGCTTCCGCCGGATAGAGCGCGTCATCCTCTGTGGAGAGCGCTCGTCGGGACGAATTGTCGAGGCGACGGGCTCCCGCAGATGCCTCGAGATCGATGCTGGGAAGATAGAGCCCTTTCGCTTGACGCAGTTCGAATTCGATTGCTTCGCGGTTTTCGATCGCTTGGCCGATCTCCGGATTGGACTCGACGGCTACGGCCATCGCTTCCTTGAGCGTGAGGGCACTAGCGCTCCCGCAAGCCAGCATCGAAAATGTGAAGAGCAGGCCAAGGCGCTTGCCAATGGCCACTTTGATTGTCGTATTCATGGTCTACCCCACCCACGCTTCTTGCCTGGTGCTTTTTGTACGGCCAAGCCTTCTCACCGAAGCTTTGACAAGTTATCCGATAAATTCTTCGAATACGTGAGTGTTTATTGATTTAGCACCGGCTTTAAATAGGGTCTGGGCCATAAAGTTTCGGGGATGTAGCAAAAATGGCACATAAACGGGCGGCTCGCCACGGTTGTGGGCTGCGCCTGCGCCTGTGATCAATGCTGTTCGCCGCCTTCCTTAAGCTTCGCGCAATCTTTGCAGCCTATTCTGCTTATCGATTGGCGAGGGAACATGACGCGCAAGTCGCTACTGCTTTTTGCCTTTCCGGCTCTCATTCTTCTCATTCTGGCAGGGGAGCGGGCAGCGACGTTCCTGCTCGGAAGCTATCCGGCCAGCCCCGCCCTGTGGCGGATCTGGCTTGAACTGCGCCCTTTGGCGACGATGTTCTGGCAGCAGGTCGACCTTTATCTGGGCGGTTCAATGGTCCTTGATGCCGCCATCCTGACCGCCGCATCGATCCTCTGCTGGATGGCTTGCCGGACGCGAAAATCGGCCGCGTTCTTCTTCCTTGCCAACCACGCCGCTTTGCTTTTCGCCGGGTTGATGATGGCTTCCAGCAGCCATTCTGAAACAGCGAGCACGATCGCGGCATTCACCGCGCCGAGCGGCCATCCATTCTCGCTGATGCTCGACTTCACCTGGCAGAACAGCCTGGTGCTGCTTCTGGGCACTGCGGCCTGCGCCTACTGTCATGTTGCGTTTCTCAGCGAAGCGCGACAGCGTTCCCGGGCGGTCGCCGTACGGCTTATTGCTCTGCAGCGGGATTTCTAATGCATGTCGCGCAAAAGTGCGCAGCGGTTTGCGATAACGACATGCATGAGAACAAGAACTTAAAGCGCGTCGCATGAATCCATTCAAACGCGACGCGCTTTAGGACCCGGGACACGCCGTGGTTTTCACGAAATGGGCTTTCACGTAGCCGTCCAGACTCACTGACGGCAACGGATAGTAGGTGACCGGGCACCATTGCCGCTTTCGGTCCGCCCCGGCCGGCCGGCATGGGCCTGTGGCCACGATGATGCCGTTGTGATCGCTAGCGATTGCGCCCGTAGCCTTGGAGAGGTGGCTTGGCTGCGATCGGATATAGAGAACATCCCAAAAGTCGACATTGACTACATGGTAGCAGGTCGTAGCCGTCGCGCTCCCGATCGGCATTGCCAACAAGACGACGGCAGCTCTGCACGCAGCTGAACGCAAAAAACCCGTCTCTCGATGTCTGTCGCTTCTAGTTGATTTTCTTGTAGTGGACCTTGCCGTCAGGCTGCACTATGCGCTGGTAGGACGAGTTTGGGGGAGGGGGCGGCGCCGCGATCCTCTTTTTGGGCGGGCGCGGCGCTTCGACGATACTGGGTTCGGTCGCTTCTTCGAGATCGGTGGCTGCTTCCGCCATGGTGCTGGTCGTGATCACGGAAGGCTCCGCGATGCTCGACATGTTGTCGTCACTGTCCAGGGGCAGCTCCTGTTCAAGCCGGGCAATGCTGCCTTTGACTTCGTTGAAGCTGCCCTGCAGTTGACTGTCCAGTTTTTCAAACCGGCTTTGGAAGCCGTTGTTGACCGTATCGAGCCGGGCCGCGATCCGTTGCTCGAACGATCCGAGCTGTTCCAGCCGCCGTTCGACAAGGCGCAGATCGTTGATGCCGCGGTAGAAATAGACCGCGGCCGCTATGTTCACCGCCGTGATCAGCAAGGCGCCGACGGCGACAACGCCGAGCATCCTTGCATTGCTCGGTTTCCCAACTGCAGCTTGCTCTTCCGTGTGGGTTGCCGGCCCAATGTCGATTGCCGGCATATCCGGGTCGCTGATCATCGTCATTGGACCACCACCTTTGCGCCGACCGAGACGCGCTTGAAGAGATCGATCACATCGGTGTTGGTAAGACGGAAACATCCCGATGTTCCGTCGAAGCCGATGCCCTTGGGATCGTTGGTGCCGTGGATGCGGTAGAGCGTGTCGCGCCCGTCCCGCAGCAGATAGAGTGCCCTGGCGCCGAGTGGATTGTAGGGACCGGCGGGCACCATTTCCGGCAGCTCCGGCTGGCGGGCGCGCATTTCCCTGGGCGGGCGCCATTCCGGCCATTCCGTTTTCGCCCCGACCTTGACGATGCCGGTCCAGCCAAAGCCGTCTCGTCCGACGCTGATCTGGTAGCGCAGCGCGTGGCCCTGCCGGGTGACTAGATAAAGCGCCTTCTCGTCCTTGCGGATGATGATCGTGCCGGCCCGTTCCGCGGTTTGGAGAGCAACCGCCTTGCGCAGGCTGGGGCCCATTGCCGGCAGCGGCGGCCGGTCCGACAGCGCGGATCGGGCATGGGCGAATTCCCAGGCCGGCATCCCCAAGGCCAGGCCGATGATGCAGGCGCCGGCAAGCCTCGGGACGATGCGGTATCTACCGGGCTGGGTCATCGAGCCGCTCTTTGAACATCCGCTTCAGGTCCTTGTTGAAGCGCGCCCGCCCATCCACTTCGGAAGGCAGGATGGCCCGGTTCAGCGCGTCGGTCAGCAGCGCATTGTCCAGGCCGACCGACTTGATGTGCGGCGCCTTGAAGATCTTCTCGAGTTCGCTGCGCGAAAAGTGGTTGCCGAACCATTTGCGCTTATGCTTGTTGGCGACCAGCGTGATGCTCACCGAATTGCCGCGCAGCTCGCGGATCTTCGTGTAGAGCCGTTTGCCCTGCCGCAGCGAGGCGACGTTGAGCTCGAAGACGATGAAGATCTCGTCGCTCGTCGAAAGCACGGAATTCTGCCAGGGGGTTTCGATATTCGGCAGGTCGATGACGATGTCGTCGAACCGGTAGGCGACGAGGTCCAGCAGCCGGAACACGAAATCGCCGCCCTGCGGCTCAAACGGCAGTTGCGGCCTCTCGAAGGAATAGAGTGTCAGGCCGGACGGGCGCGAGAGCTTGATGACGTCCATCAATTCGACGTCGAGCCTTTCCGGCTGGCCGATGATGCCGGCCAGGTCGAACTGGTTGAACAGGTTGAGATAAGCGCCACAATTGGCGCTCTGGAAATCGAGGTCGACGAGGCAGGTCGAAGCCGCGCGTTCGGTGGATTTCGACGCCAGGAACTCTGCCGCCGACAGAGCGAGCGTCGTGGCGCCGGCGCCGCCGCTGGCGCTGATGAAAGTGATGATGCGGCTCTTGGTGCCCTGGTTGCCGGTGTCGTGGAAGGTGACCGCGTTCAGCAGCTCCTTAGCGTCGAGAGGCTTGTGCAGCCAGTCAGAAGCGTTCATGCGAACCAGGATGCGCGTCTTTTCTGAGGTCAATTCGTCGGAGATCGCGATCAGCGGCACGGCCGCCCACAAGGCGCGCGCCGCGACTATTCCAGGCTCGCCGAGCAACTCGCCATTGGCCAGGTCGAGGATGACGATGCCCGGGCGCGTCTCAGCGGGCGGGCCCTTGAGGAAGTCAGCCGTGTCTGAAATCCTGACATCGTAGATCGCCAGCGCGTCGAGCCGCGTCGCCACCTCGCGCTTGAACTGTGGATCCGACGAGAATAGGGCCACTTGCTTTCGTTTGGTCGGCAGAACCTTGGTGTTGATGGCATTCATGACGCGGTACTCTTCAGGTCTTCGCCCGTGACCGTGCTCAGCATGGAGGGCATGGTGATGTTCGCAAACCCCATCAGCCCTTGCAAAAAGAAGAACTGGAAGGTCCGGTTCTGAAGGCTGACGGTGATTGTCGGCACCGGTCCGCCGAACCGAGTCTGGTAGCCCAGGCCGGTGGCGGAATAGGCGATGACGACATTGTCGCGCCGCAGGCCAGGAAAGAAATGACACATACCCGGCCGCTGGTCTGTCGCCAACGCGGGACAGGCGTCGTCATTAGTGACTGCCGTATCGCCGCGGAAGATGCGACTGAAATTGGCAGCATTGAATGTGCCGCCATTGCTGCAAGCCCCTGTGCCGGCGGTATATGCGCAGACGAAGGGTCCATAAGCGGCGGCCACCACCGGCGCGCCCGGTGTCGTCGTCGGTGCGGCTGTAGCTAGCGCGGTGGCAACCGGATCGGAAATAGACGCCAGGCGCGCGCCTAACTGGACGGCCTTGGTGGCGGCGTTCCATTGATAGAAGGCATGGCCGAAATCGACGAAACCGAGAACAAGGGCAAACAGCAGCGTCGCCACGATGGTCATTTCTACCATCGCCGCGCCGTCTTCCGATTTCGCAAAACGCTTGATCATGATCAGAATCGGATCAACCGCTCCTCGTGAGAGCCGGTCAGCGTGATCGGACCGATTCCGATGAACGACAGCATGCCGACGCCGGTATATGGATAGTTGCCGGCCGCTCGGACGATGCAGACTTGTGCCGTGGTGGAGCGATATTGGGTGACGCCATTGACGACGGCGGGGCGACAGGAAGCGGGGGCGGCGATGGTCACCGTCGCATTGGATGTCACACCCGATTTCTCCCAGTCGCTGATGCGTGGAGTGCCTGACCCTGCCGCATTGCCGAACACCGCGATGTTTGCTGCGATATCGGCGCAGTCGATCGCAGTGAACCCAGGGTAGCTAGTATATAGTTGGCTGTTGCAGCGCGCGGCAAAGCGTGCCGCGTCCGACAGGCCGGCCTCCATCAGCAGCTTGTTGTGGATCAGATTGCCGAACTCGAACACGCCCGCCGACAGGATCAGCATCAGCGGCGTGATCAGCGTCATTTCGACGAGCACCGCACCACGGCTGTCGCGTCGAAATCTGTCGAGGTGGCGGCATAGCGTTCCGATCATCGCCATCACCGGTAAAGCTGGACTTCGTCGCGAAGGAAATTGTCGAGCGTGCCCTGGCCGCCGCGTCCGGTGATGTCGACAAGTTCAACCATCACCGACGCATCATCCGATGGTGACGCAACCGGTTCAGTGAGGAAGAAGCTGCCGAAGGCTTCGACCGGCAGATTGGTGCTGTGGCCGGACAGGCCGTTGCCCGCAGCTTCGAGTGCAGCGCAGTTCAGGATCGCGCCATAAAGCAACCGACGATCAACTGAGGTGACGGGCGGTTGGCAAGCTGCCGACGGGGTTCCAATCTCTCCACCTGTCGACGCGGTGCCCACCAACCCGGCCGATATCTCGTAACGGTAGACCTCATAGCGCGTCGGCTTGGTTGTATCCCATGACGATGGATAGGAGGCGGAACCGAAGTTGGTGCTCCAATAGCCGGAAAAATTCCAATCTCCGTCGCCCATCCTGCCGCCCTGATACGGCGTTGTCGCATCGCGCGGAAGGCCCATTGTTCCAGCTTCGGTGAACGAAAGCTGGTTCATGGCGGCGCATTGATTGACGCTACCTGTGGTCTGTATAGCCCCTTTTCGGACATTGGCGGCCGGACCGTATTCAGCACTATCGAAGTGGTTACCGTTGGCTCCAATTCCGAAACGAACGTTGAAGGCGTCCTGCACCGGGCCGGCGTTCTGACCGGTCTTGGTGGTAACGTTCGCGGAGTTGTAACAGCCAATCGGCCTGGATGTCGCGATCGTCTGGGCGAGGGCTTGAGCGCCGTTCCCCACATCAGCTGGGGGCTCGAGGAAGCCGAAATTACCTGGACCAGCAGCAGCCCCATTTCCAACTTTCCGCAGTTCGATCAACCGACGATGGACAGCCGGATTGGAAACAGCCTGCTCAAGTGTGTACCCGCCAGCCGCATTGGTCCCGTTCACCATCTCATAGGGGTTGCACATGAAGACCGGCGTAAAATCGCAGACGCCGGAGGTGAAGCCCGCCACGGCGACTGCCCCGACATTGAAACTGTTGCTGGCGCCGGATGACAGGAAGGAAGCCGGAAAGATCGCGGCAAATCCGACCGGGGTTACCGTGACTTCCACAAAACGGGCAAGCCTGGCGTCGTTCAGTTCGTCGGTGATCACATTGGCCGCCACGATCGGGAGATTGTCGGTGGCCGGCAACGAGCGAAGATAGCGACGCGTTACTCCGCCGGCAGCTAGCGTTTGAGGCGGGCCGGAGGTCGAGAAGGTGTATCGATTGCGTACCAGCGTAGCGATCGCCCTGTCAGCACGGGTGATAGCGCTCGACGTCCCATCCAGTTCAGCCGCGCCTGCTAGGGCAAACGCATCAGCTCCCTTCTGAAGATCATTGTGCAGGTTGTTGACCCGGCTCATGTCAATCGCCAGCAGGGAAAAACCGATGATTGCCGGCAGCATGATGCTGACCAGTATCAGCGCTATTCCTCTCTGATCGTGCCAGAACGCGCGAACAATCCGCAGCATGGCCTTACTCTTAGCTCCCCTGACGCCAGTCGCTTTGCCTGGCGCTGAACCCGCATCCTTTTGTTTAATCCGCGGTGTCGCCGACATTGACCGTTATGGCCGGTGGTGGCGGTGGTGGTGGTGGAAATTTGTAATTCTGGGCAACAGCGGCAGCGCGCGCGCCATCGCCTTCGATCGTCGTGTTCCTGGACGCCGGATTGAGCGGGTCGACCGTCTGCAACAGCGAATTGTATTTCTGCGTGTCGCCGGCAGCCAGTGTCACCGTTTCGTAATTGTTCAGGTAGTCGGCGGCGCAGCCCGTCAGCCCGCCGGCGCACAAAAACAGGATCAAGGCGCTATTTCTTGACATAAATCATCTTGTCCTTGGATTTCAGATCGAGCATGTGGCCATAGGGGCCGACCACGCCTTCGCCGAGTTCATATTTGCGAACCATGTCCTTGGTCACTTCGAGCTGACCGAGAATGAAGAGCTCCGGGTCGTTGGCGGGCCGTGTCTTGTCGAACGGCGTCGCCAGCTGCTCGCCAGGCTTTACCGGCCGCACGATACGCGGCGTCACGATGACGACCAGTTCGGTTTCTTCCTTCTGGTTGCTCGAATTCCGGAACAGCGTCCCGACGATCGGCACCTGGCCGAGCCACGGCACCTGCCTCTGGATCTTGGTGTTCTTGCTGGACAAAAGTCCGCCGACAGCGAAGCTCTGGCCGTCGCGCAGTTCGACAACGGTCGACAGCTTGCGGTTGGTGAAGATCGGGTCGCCGGCGGTGGTGAAACCGGTCAGGTCGCTGACTTCCGGCGCCAGCCTGATGTTGATCTTGTCGTCTTCGAGCACGACCGGCGTGAACAGCAGATTGACGCCGAACTGCTTGTACTCGATGCTGATCTCGCCATCACCGTCGTCGACGCGGATAGGCACTTCGCCGCCGGCATTGAAGCTGGCAACCTCACCGGAAAGAGTGGTGAGATTGGGTTCGGCAAGGGTGCGCACCACGCCCTTGGCCTCGAGAGCCTCGATGATCACGTCGACCTTGATGTTGCTGTCGATGACGCGAGTGATCAGCGCCGCGAACGGGGTGGTGTTCGAAAGAAGGCCGGTAAGCAGATTGCCCGGCCCCAGCACCACATTGTCCTCGTCGACGGCGGCTATACCCGTTCCTGTGCGGGTCGTGCCGCTGCCGTTGGTGCTCCTGATTGAGACGCCAAGATCGCGGCCGGCATTGCGCTTGGCCTCCAGCACGCGCACTTCGAGGTTTACTTGCTGGCTGTCGTCGACCGTCACCGCGTTTATGATCGCGTCGGGGCCATATTGCTGGGCGACCTGCATGATCGCCGCCAGCGTGGCGCCGTCCTTGACATGGCCGCCAAGCCTGATCTTGCCGTTGATCGAGCCGATATCGATGCGCGACCTGGGCGCCACCTGCCGGATCGCCTGCGCCATGTCGCTGACGTCGACGCCGACCTCGATCTGGATCACGCCAAGCGAGCGCTTGTCTTCTGAAAAGAGGTTGACTGTGGTGGTGCCGGCGCTCTTGCCGATGACATAGAGCGTCCGGTCGGTCATTGGCTGGGCGTCGGCGATCTTCTCGTCGCCGACGACGATGTCACCGAGAGTGGCGTTCACCTGGATCGTCACCGACTGCGACATGGGCAGGAAAACACGGTGGACGCTCGGGTTCGATACATCGATCCGGCGGTCGGCCGCCTGAGCAGCAAGGTCGATCGGAAGTAACATGACCGAGCAGGCCAGCGCGGCAGCCGCCAGTGGTCCCCGGAACATACGCATTCAGACTACCCCCTTGCCGATTCGTTCGGCAATACCCTAGCGTTATTTTTGTCGCGGCACGTCGTAAGATTCAAGCTTCACACCCCTGAAGACGCCGATCGTCGCACGCGCCGGCGGCTCTGGCTGCACATATTTGATCACTTCCTTAACCACTTCTTGCACCTGGGGTGCTGAGGCCACTGCAGGAACAGGTTTTGCGTTGCTCAACAGGTCGAGCCTGCTTCCCACCCGTTCCACGGCCTGGGTCAGCCCATTGATCTTGTCGTCCGCGCGCTTGCGCTCGGCTGCGGCCTCAGCCTCGGCTATTGCCTGCTTGGCGAGCTCGGCCTGCCTGGCGGCGACATCGTCCGGCGTATCACCGGTCAAATCTGAAAGCGTAATGCGTTCGGTCGTCTCGCCCTTGCTGGCGGCAGCCTGGCGAAGGGCTAGGGACAGCTGGCCGGCATCGGCAGCCAAGGTAAGCTTCTGGGCGTCTTTGGTGCTGACCTCGAGCGTTACCGCCTTCACGACCGTCGGGTTCTCGGTGCTTTCATCGGCGACCTGGTCGACGGCGAGCACCTTCATGCTCTGTAGAAGCACGTCGACGAAACTCTGGTCCGTCCCCTGGGTGGTGCGCACCTTGCGCGTCAGCAGCACATCGACCCGGTCGCCGGGGAAAACAAACCCGGCGACGCCAAGCACGTCGTTGACCCTGATAGAAACTGCTTTCATGCCTTCGCCGAGCACCGCCGAAAGTGTGGCGCGTTGGCCCGGGCCAGTGATCTTGGTGGCGAGAACAGGCTCGTTGACACCGATCGCCTGCAGCGCCTGCTTGGTGCCTTCGCCGTCCAGCATTTCTTTCGTTGTCTTGAAAGCTCCGGCCGGGACCGCGCCTGAGGGCCAGGCAACTTCGCGGAGTTTGTCAACGGTCAGCGTATCGCCGAACTTTAGAGCTACAGCCGCCACCACGACGGTATTGCGCTCGACTTCATTTGATTGCGCTAGGGCGCTGCGCTGGTTGGCGAGCCAGACATTGGCGAGCACAACAGCCAGCACGCCGAACACGCCGGCAAGAACGATCATGATGACGGTGTTTGCACGCATAACCCCAACCCGCTCAATTGACTGCGTGCCCCCCAAGGGTCGCCGGTCTCTGGCCAAAAAAGAGGTGGCCCAAGCCTTAGAGGCCTGGGCCAGCCTAGCGTGTCAGGGCGCAGGTGCAGCCTGAAGCGCTGTATTAAGCGTGGTCCACCTGCCGCTGACCCAGGTACCGACAAGAATGATGGTGGCGATCACTGCCACCGTGATGATGCCGAGCAGGATGGTATATTCGACCATGGCAGCGCCGTTTTCGTCGTCGCGGAACTGCCGGGTCATCGTCATGAGCTTCTTCATGCCAATTTCTCCCTTTGGAGGTTTGAACCCGACGAGACGAGCCAAGGATGAAATCCATACCCAAGCATCCCCCGTCATCTCGATCTAAGTCCCGACGAAAACCAGAGTCAAACGGGATTAAGGGTTCCTTAACTTTCCTATACATGATTTGGCAAGAATATTGCCGATCTCAGGCGGACCAAAACATTGATTCGGCTTATTTTTCAACCCATCTTAACCATTCGTTCATAATTTGGCCGTGGGTATGGCGGAAATGGGGCGGTATTAGCGATAGTGCATATTCCTTTATATCTAAGGCCTTAGGTGGGCTCCATGACGCCTTTGTGGCAAAAAAAGCACTTGGCATTGAAAGCGAGTCCTCGTGTTCCATTAGGACAGCGCCGCTGACCAAATAAACATCGCGTTTTCTGATCCTTGATCTTAACTATGTCTGAAGTATTAAATCGCATGGTGCGGGGCTGGCGCTTGTGCCATGCGTGGTTAATGTTTAGTTTCGTGGCGACGGATTCTACGGGGAGTATAACGCGATATGCTGGGGCGGTTCACCAAAGGGCCAAGCGAGTTGCGAGTCGAGCCAAAGCTCGAGCCGATGGCGGTTTTGCCCGCTGCCCCGGCCCTTTCTCCCGTAGCTGACTTTGAACCGCATGGTGACGATTTCCTGTCGCTCAAGGTCGAGCTCCACCGCCACCTCATTGACCGCTTCAACCTGACCGCCCTTGAAAACGCGTCCAAGGATGAAATCCTGAATGAGATCCGGCCGATCGTGCGGGAATTTGTCCGCGCTCGCAATGTGCCGCTGAATGCTCGCGAACTCGATCAATTGACCAGCGACACCGCCGACGAGATGCTCGGCCTGGGGCCGATCGAACCGCTGCTGAAAGACGATTCAATTTCCGACATACTGATCAACACGCACAATCGCGTTTTCATCGAGCGGCGCGGCGTGATCGAGGAGACCTCGATCCGTTTCCGCGACGAGGCGCATCTGCTGCGTGTTATCAACAAGATCGTCTCGGCGATCGGCCGACGCGTCGATGAATCGGCGCCGATGGTGGATGCGCGGCTGGAAGATGGGTCGCGCGTCAACATCGCGGTGCGGCCGATTTCGGTGGATGGCCCGCTGGTGTCTATCCGCAAATTCTCCAAAAACCCCTATTCGCTCGAACGTCTGATGGCGTTCAATTCGATCCGCCAGCCAATGATCGACCTGCTGCGCATTGCCGTGCAGGCACGCAAGTCGATCCTGGTTTCAGGCGGCACCGGCAGCGGCAAGACGACCTTGCTCAACGCGCTGTCGAGCTACATTCCAGCCAGGGAGCGCCTGATCACCATCGAAGACGCGGCGGAACTGCAATTGCAGCAGCCGCATGTCGGCCGCCTCGAAACCCGTCCGCCCAATGTCGAGGGCAAGGGCGAGGTCCGCCAGCGCGAGTTGCTCAAGAACGCGTTGCGCATGCGGCCGGACCGCATCATCGTCGGCGAGGTCCGCGGCGAGGAGGCCTTCGATATGCTGCAGGCGATGAACACCGGCCACGAAGGTTCGATGACCACCATCCACGCCAACACGCCGCGCGATGCGATCTCACGGCTCGAGCAAATGGTCGGCATGGCGGGCATGCCGATGAGCCATGATTCAATCCGGGCGCAAATCGCGTCGGCGATCGACATCATCGTGCAGACGCAACGCCTCTCCGACGGGGGAAGGCGGGTCGTTTCGATATCGGAGCTGACCGGCATGGAAGGCAATGTCGTCCAGCTTCAGGAACTTTACCATTTCGTTCGCCGCGATGTGAGTGCGGAGGGTCAGATCGTCGGTGAATTTCGTGCCACCGGCATCCGTCCGCGCTTTGCCCAGGAAGCGGCGACGCTCGGCCACCACTTCGCCAAGGACGCCTTCAATCCGCAGGTTCCGCTTTGATGCCGTCGGGCCAGACATTACTTTACCTCATCTATGTGATGGCGGCGGCGTCGGTCATTCTCGCGGCCGAGGCTCTGTACGTGAGCTACTCCAAACGCCGCTCAACGGTCAGCACGATCAACCGTCGGCTGAAGCGGCTCGCTGACGAGGTGCCGGCCGAACAGACCTTGCAGGGATTGCTGCGAGAACGTGGGCTTACCGGCTCGGGCGATTTTCTTTTCAATGCGGTCGGGCTGAACAGGCTATACACCCAATCCGGCATTACCGGGAATCCGCTGTCGTTTGTCGCAATATTTATTCTCGCTGGGCTGGTACTGGCACTGGTACTTGCGTACCTGCTGCACTTCTCAGCGGTGGTTTCGTGTGTCATCTTTCTTCTCATCGGATTCGCCCTGCCGTTTCTGGTTCTCCGCCGCGCGCGTGCCAAGCGAATCCAGAAATTCGCGAAGCAATTGCCGGATGCACTTGACATGATCGTGCGTTCGCTGCGCGCCGGTCATCCGACCTCCGTAGCGATAGGTCTTGTCGCCCGTGAAATGCCTGATCCACTCGGCACCGAATTCGGCATCGTTTCCGACGAAATCACCTTTGGCCTTAGCCTTGAAAACGCGGTGCGGAAACTCTCGCAACGCGTCGGTTTCGAGGGCCTTCAACTGCTGTCTGTGTCGTTATCGATCCAGGCCAAGACCGGTGGCAATTTGACCGAGATTTTGTCGAACCTCTCATCGGTGTTGCGCGAACGGCAGAAACTGCGGTTGAAAATCAGGGCGCTCTCGGCTGAGGGCCGAATGTCCGCGTGGATCATTTCCCTGTTTCCGCTCTTGATGTTCGGCATCCTCACAGGCCTCGCCCCGAGCTACTACGGTGATGTATGGGACAATCCGCTGATAATGCCTGTGTTCCTGATTTTCGGGCTGTGGGCGCTGCTGGGTGACTTCATCATGTATCGCATGGTCAATTTCGATTTCTGACGGAGGCGAGCCATAAACCTGCTTTCGAATACCCAGGATCTTAGCCTTCTGGTCTCCATTGCCGTCTTCCTGGCGGCCGTAGCGCTATTCCTCTTAGGCGCGCTACTCTTCTTGCCGGCGCTGCAGACGCGGAAACTGGTTTCGCAAAGCCTGATGGCAGAGGGCATTCCCAACCGGCGTTCGCTTGTCGGACAGGAAGAACTGGCAAGGATCTCAGCGCAGCGGCCGGTCGAGGCCTATTTTCGGTCGATCGAAAAAGAGCGGGACGAGCCCAGCGCCCTGGACGCGAAGCTCTTTCGCGCAGGCTTCTACCAGTCAGGTGCGCCGCTCATTTATACTCTGTCGCGGCTCGGCGCAGTCTGCATCGGCTTTGTTGCGACCTATGCACTCCTGTCCCGGATTTTACCGCCCCAACTGCCCAGTCTTGTCGCTTTTGGAGGTTCAGCCTTGCTTGGGCTGGCATGCATTGTCATACCAAGCATCGCGCTCGACCGGTTCGAGAATGGGCAAAAGCAGATCTATCGTCGCGGCTTTCCGGATTTCATGGATATGATGATCACCTGCGCCGACGCGGGCATGAGCCTCGAGGCGGCAGTCGAGCGCGTCAGCAACGAACTGGCCGGCACCCATAAATGGCTTGGCATCCAGCTTTCGATCATGACTCTGCAGTTGCGCGCCGGCAAGCCGCTGCGCGAGGCGCTGCGCGAACTGTCTGACCGTATCGGGCTTGAGGAGGCGCGGGCGCTGGCGGTTCTGTTCCGGCAATCCGAGGAGCTCGGTACAAGTTTGACAGAGGCCTTGCGCGTATACAGCGACGAAATGCGTGGACAGAGAATCCTTCGGGCCGAGGAACGCGCCAATGCCTTGCCGGTGAAGATGATGATTCCATTGGGACTGTGCATCTTTCCGGTGGTGATGATGGTCGTCATGCTGCCTGTTATTATTCGAATGAAGGGCATTTTCTTCTAGGCAGGTATATGCTTGGGTCGAGATGCAGAGTCGGAGAACTCTTTTGGGGGACGATATGACAGGGCCAATGCGCCTCGCGGCCGTAGCCAGTCTGCTGCTCATCGTGCTTTCCGGCTGTCAGACAGCTGATACCAGCGGCGTCGTCCGCACCAACGAGCCCTCAAAAGGTGATGTGACAGCCTTTGGCGATGCCTTCGACGGGCTGAAGACGGTGAGCGACGTCGAATATTATGCCTCGGACCAGGCTGTTGCCGAAGCCAAGAACCAGTTCCGTGCGGAAAACTACGGCAATGCCGGTGCTCTGTTCTACAAGGCGACGCAACTGGCGCCCAATGATGGTGGTGCCTGGATGGGTCTGGCCGCCTCTAGCGATCGCATCCGCCGCTTCGACCTCTCCGACCTGGCCTATCGCCAGGCCTTCCGGCTGGTCGGCGGGACGCCCGAATATTACAACAATGTCGGCTATTCCTATCTGCTGCGCGGCAAGCTGCAGGACGCGCGCAGCAATTTCCTCAAGGCTTATGAACTGGCGCCCAACGATCCGACCGTGGCCAACAATCTGCAGCTCCTGTCGTCCAGCGTGAAGAATCTAGAGCGGTAAGGCGACAGCATGTTGCTCGCCGCATCGGTGCTGCTGAAGGGGCTAGCCATTCCTTTGCTGGCGAGGATCGCCTGGCTCGACTTCACCACCCAAAAGATATCCAACCAGAATGTGCTGCTGCTGCTTTGCCTGGGTTTGGGCTCGCTGCAGCTCCTGTCGGTGCAATCCGGTTCGTGGTGGGACATGGGCCTGAGCGCGCTTGCCGGGCTTTTGCTGTTTGTTGCGCTCTTTCCGTTCTGGGCCTTGCGCAAGGTCGGGGCCGGCGATGTCAAGCTGATGGCGGTGGTGCCGTTTCTGATCGGCGGCAGCGGCCTCCTGGTGTTTTCCGTGCTGCTGCTCCTTTTCGCCCTCGCCACGGCGCTGATCGTGAAAAATCCGTTCATGCTGCCCGCGGGCGCTTTCCGCCTGTACGTCCAGCACCTGGACCGCAAAGGCGTTGTGCCGTTTGGCGTGCCGATCGCAGTCGCGGCGATCTGCACGATAGCATTTCAGGTCTACGTCACCTTGATGTCCCATGCCGGTCCGGCAACCTGACCAGACCGGAATTGTCGCAGCAGCTCGACGAGCAGCTAGGTTCCACAATGAATGACGCCCAGACACCGTTCACGCGAGCTGTTCGAAAATGATGATCTTGGCGAGAGACCAGGTCGGTGGTTAAATGAGTCTTTCAGCAGATGCTCCGGCTCCCGTAGCGGCGGCACCACGAAAGTATCTTTTTGGCCCGTTCACCGACTTTCTCATGCTTGGCGGGAGTGCGCTTCTGATCTTGCCGGTCTTGTTCTTTGTGCCGCTTGAGTACGAAGGTCTTGTGGCGGCGGCAATGCTCTTGCTGGCCAATCTGATAAACCATCCGCACTTTGCCCACTCGTATCAACTTTTCTATCGTAATTTTGGGCGGAAGGTGCGCGGAGACGGATATGATAAGAACCTCCAGGTCCGTTACATCTTCGCGGGCATTGTCGTCCCGCTGATCATGGGCGGTTTTTTTGCTTACGCTTCAACAGCGGGGAATGCCCGCCTGCTCGGATATGCAAGCAATGCGATGGCCTTTTTTGTGGGCTGGCACTATGTCAAGCAAGGCTACGGCATGCTGATGGTGGACGCCGTATTGAAGCGCAAGTTCTTCAACGAGCAAGACAAGAAAGTGCTGCTGTTCAACGGCTATGCTGTATGGCTGTTTGCTTGGCTTCAGACAAACGCGGTGATCACCGAAAGGCAATTCTGGGACTTGGACTACTACACATTTGCCGCCCCCTCATGGGTCACCAATATTGCTGCATTGGCCGCCGTTGCTTCCACGGCGGCCACGGTCGTGATGTTGATCAATCGCTGGCGCAAGCATGGCGGCACGCTACCGTACAACGGCGTTGTCGCTTACGTCGTGTCTCTATACGCTTGGATTCTATTTGTGAGGATAAACCCACTCTGGTTGCTTGTGGTGCCGGCGCTCCATTCGTTGCAGTACCTGGCGGTGGTCTGGCGTTATCAGACCAATGTAGAGCGCGACCGTTCAGATGCTGTTATAGAACCCGAATTCAAGGTCCTGTCCATTATTGGCCCGATGTATAGGCTGCGAGTGCTGGGCTTTATCATCATTGGTAGTATTCTTGGGATTCTCGGTTTCTGGCTAGTCCCGATCGCTTTGTCTGCTTTGGTTCCTTATAATAAAGAGGTGCTCGGCTCGTCGCTGTTCCTCTTCATAGCGTGGATATTTATCAACGTGCACCACTACTTTCTGGATAATGTCATGTGGCGACGAGGCAATCCAGAGGTATCAAAATATCTGTTCCGGTAGTTACTTGCCGCGGCATCTTGTGATGGCCACAAGATGGCCGGCCGGACCGCTCGCCACACGGAGGCCAGCGTCGGAAAACGGTTCGGCCATACCTGCGTGAGCCGCTTGGCCGAATAGCGCAGGTTTTCCTCGACGCTGCGAAAGCCGCCGCTTTCGACAAGCATCTGTGCCATGAAGTGGCAGAGGCGCGAAGTCGTGTTGATCCCGGCGCGATCGAGATCGGCCGCGGCGATCGCCTTCAGCAGCGCCGTGCTGCCGCCCTGAGCAAAGGCTTTTAGCTGAACGAGCATGGCCTTCCGCCCTCGCGGGCAGGTTGCGGATTAAATGCGAGACGACCGTTAACCGTTCGGAAACCATCGGCTTGCCGGGCAGATCGGTTGATGGTTGAATGCAGAGCAGGTGGTGGTGGGCTTCAATAATGTTCGAGATAATCGATCTGAAAGCGATTCTGATCGTTTTTATGATCTTCGTTCCGCTGGAGCATCTGGTGCCGCTGCATGAGGGGCGACGGTACCTGCGACGGGCGTTCGTAACCGACCTCCTTCACCTGCTGGTGACCGGACTGCTGTTCAAGATCGGATTTCTGATCTTTGTCGGCGCCTGCATGATGGCCATCGATTCAGCCGTGCCGAGTATCATCGGGGAGACGGTGCGGGCGCAGCCCATATGGCTCCAGACGATCGAGGTGATCGTTATCTCGGACGTGGGTTTCTACGTCGCCCACAGGACGCTCCACTCTGTGCCGTTCCTTTGGCGTTTTCACGCGATCCACCACAGCATCGAAGAACTGGACGCCCTGGCTGCCCACCGTGTTCATCCCCTCGACCAGCTCTTCGTCAAGGCGACGTCGCTCTTGCCGATCTACGCTCTCGGCTTCTCGGTCTGGCCAATCATCATCGCTGGGCTGATCTACCAATGGCAGGCACTACTGATTCACTCGAACATCAGGATCGGGTTTGGGCCGTTCAAGTGGGTGGTCGCCTCACCGCTATTTCATCATTGGCACCATGCTAACGAGCCAGCGGCCATCGACAAGAATTTCGCCGGCCAGCTTTCTATCATCGATGCGATATTCGGCACGATGTACATGCCCGAAGCGATGCCGACGAAATACGGGACCGACGAGCCGGTGCCAGATGCCTATTTTCGACAACTCGCCTATCCGTTCACCAGGCCTAAAAGGCCGCCCATCGCATCAGACTTGCAAATGGCGGAGCTGAATCATGACCAGTCGAATTGAAGACTTCGCCGGCCGGGCCGCCATCCTGGCTATTTTCTCGGCGCTGATGGTGCTGGAAACAGGTACAATTGGCGGCATATTCAATGCACGCGAGAGTCTCGAAGGATGGTCGCTAATATTGATCTCTCGGATCGCTGCCTTGATCTTCATGGCTATGTCGCTCTTTTTCACGCTGGTGAGGCTACCGGCCAAGGCCAGCGCGCCGGGCCTTGCACCGCGCATAGTCTCGATCGCGGGAACCTTTGTGATGTCCTTGCTGATCGTACTCCCGGTCGGAACCGTTCCAACAGAAGTTCGACTGTTTGGAACCGCGATGATCGTGGTAGGCACGATCCTTTCAGCCTACTGCCTGCTTTGGCTTGGACGGTCATTTTCTGTGATGGCGACAGCTCGAAAGCTCGTGATCGCCGGCCCCTATAGCATCGTCAGACACCCGCTTTATGTTGCGGAGGCGATCACAATGAGCGGTGTTATGATCGCCAACTGGTCGATCTCGTCGGTTGCGGTCGGTGCCTGCTGGTTTATGCTTCAGTTCCGGCGGGCCGTGAACGAAGAGCGCGTGCTGCGCGCCGCGTTCCCCGAATACCAGGAATACGAACGGCGAGTGCCAATGCTGCTACCATTTCGAGTGGTCAAGGCAGCCCGCTGATCGTTTCCGGCGCCACCTAGTCAGGATCGAGATAGAGCATCTTGTCGGGCAACGGCGTCAGGCCAATATGTCGTGCGGAACTTTCAGGCCGCGGCTGGACGCCCTGGGCGGAAGGCACCGGCGAGAGCGCCATCGATAAGATCTGGTGGGCGGCAAGGGTCTTGCACTTTCCCAAGCTGAACGTTTCATGCTGGTTCGACGGTTCCGATCTCGTCGGCATCGAGCACTGGGGATATCGCCAGCCTCAATGGTGTATGCGGAAGAAGCCGGCCGACTGGCAGCCTTTGCTCGACGTCTACCGATTGGCGCGCGAGGAGGAAAAGCTGGCGGCGATAGAGCGATTCCAGGCCGGAGCTCAGGCTAGGGCTTTGCAGCGCCTCATTCAGGCCAGCGAGAAGCGCCGGCGTGCGCGAGGCGCTGAGAGCGGCCAGCCGGAACGCGCGCTGGTGGGGCTCCTAAGGGCTAATCCAAGGGGCACTGGCACGCGAGCTTCCACTCTTCAGCCTGTATGATTCAGTAGTCTGGTGGAGGTGTCACGACGATGTTCGGTATTGGCGCGATCGATGCCTTCTACGGTAATCGCGAACATCCCGTTTTCGACCCTTCCTATCCAGCCTTTTGCTTTTAGATACCAGAGATGAAACTCCAGATGTTCACGCGGACAGCCCGACATGCGTTCGAGTTCTTCATCGCCAATGCCAGGATTGTTGACGTCTTGTCGGCGTTTGACATAAAGTAGCGAGAGCAGTTTGGCTTGAATGACGCCGTCCCGTTCGATTCCTTTAGTGTTGCTGACTTCCTCAATCAACTCGCGGCGAAGTTTCAAATTGTCTTTATACTGAATGTCGTACTGCACGCGCTTGAGAGGTTCTTTGAGAGTATTATGGGCCTCCGCGATTTCACTGAAGCGTGATGCATCGCCGGTATCCTGATTGTCGGGATGGTAGCGCATAGCAAAATAACGAAATACCCGTTCTATCGTTTCCGAGTTGGCGTTCGGGCTGATTTCCAGGAGTTCGTAGTAGTCAATGAACAAAGTGGTGCTCCCACAACATCGCTATTGCGCACACAGTCGAGAGAACGTCGCCGGAGCGTCTTGCAGTCATAGCTAGTCGATGGTGCGCTCGATGATGCCCATCAACACGTTGAAGGCCAGAAATCCGCGCTTGCGGGTCTCTACTCGCTCAATTCGTGGCATTAGTCCCCCTCCCGTTTCGCAGATACTAGCGCGCAAGCTTCGCCCCTGCAAAGGGCTGCCCTCATTCCGGTCATCCGCCGATATACGTCGGCTCGCGTCAGACGCCAGTGTTGAGGTCGATGGACAGTAGGTTCCGTTCAATGACGCCCAAGACCGTTTTCGGGTGCTGGGATTTATCATCATTGGCGGAATTCTGGGGATTCTCGGTTTCTGGCTAGTCCCGATCGCGTTGTCCGTTTTGGTTCCTTACAACAAAGAGGTGTTCGGCTCGTCGCTGTTCCTCCTCATAGCGTGGATATTCGTCAACGCGCATCACACTTTCCAAGGCGATCGGCCCGCGCCTGGCGGCAACGCGGATCTTAGCGTCACCGATCGAAGCGGCTTCATCACAATGAACGGCGACAATCTCAATGAGTCAGGGCATGACCGGGGCATCGGAATTCTACTGGATCGAATAGATGTGTTGGCTGGGAAATAGCACAGTTAGGCGCTCCGCGAAGGTGATGGCTGAGGCTGAGCGCGCCGAACGCGCCGCGAAGACAGCAAGATTGAGGTCGCTTCGTATGGCGACTCAGAGTGACTTAAATGTTTCGTTTCCGGAGGAGCTCGATTGCTCGCTCCTCATCGCGGCACTGATTCAAGGCGAATCATCGGGCCAGCCTTTCAACCGTCTCAATGATGGCTTTGGCAAGGGCTTCGCCTTCGTGGACAGACTCGCGGCCTTAGGGCAGTAGCACGGCTTCCGCGCTCGGCAGCACGCCGGCCGGCAGGTCTGTTCAATAGCCATGCGAACCAGCTTGAGGAGGCCCAGGTGTTGTAGATGTTCTCCTGGGCTTCCATGCTAGTCCGCCATGTCGCGCAAGGGCGTCCTGCGCTTCTGCGGCCGGCATTTCTCCACTCGTACTTGGGGCATGCGCGCCCAAAGTCTGAAAGCCTATGAAATTCGTCGCACTTAATTAGCAAAAAAGTACGGCGATTGGTCGCAAAGTAGTTGAAAACTATGGTGATCCCGACAGGAATCGAACCTGTGACCTACAGATTAGGAAACTTCCTGCAAGCCTTGTAGCGAAAGGCTTTGCTCGGCCCATGTCGCGTCTATGTCGCATTCACTGCAGTGACGATCGTTTCGTACAAGCACCGGCAAATATACGGATTGACGTTCCTTAGTTGCCATGGTCCCTTTTTGCGGGGGGAACATGCCGACGCTGAGAGATCCACAGTACCGAGCTTTTGTGCGACGCGAGCTTGACAGACGTCAGGGCGGGAAATGCTGCTACTGCAGGCGCGATTTCACCAAGACCGGACCAACTCGTATGACCATCGAACACAAGAAGGCCAAGATGAAAGGCGGTACGGACGATCTCAAAAACCTCGCCGCCGCCTGCTACCACTGCAATCAGCATCGCGGGCAGCAAATGAACTCCACCAAACAGCGAAACGCTACAGGGGTCGAGCGCTCGAAAGTGCCGGAGTCTGAATGCGAGACAGCGAGCTTACCGAACGCCCAGGCCGAGGCTGAACTCGATGGGCCGAGGGCGTAGGCGAATACGAGATCGAACGCGTGTGGTGGCAAGCGAAGATCCTGCATTTCGCGAAGCTGAACACCAGCGCTTGGTTCGACGGATCCGAGCTCGTCGGGATCGAGCATTGGGGTTACAGGCCGGCTCAATGGTGCATGAGGAAGGCGCCGGCGGATTGGCAGACTATGCCTCCTGGCTACAGGGCTGCCGCAGAGCGCGCCTGGCTGGAATGGCGGGCTTCGCGAAACCATTCGAACATTGATCGACCTGCGTTGGCCAGCGTGTACGGGAGCCGCAGGATATCGCCTAAGCACTGTCCTTTGCGTAGATTCCGGTGGGGCCGTAGTTCGCTTTGCAGCTTGGACAGACGTAAGGAATACCAGGGAGCGCACGGTTCTGGGCAAGCTTAAGAAAAATGCCTTTCGCCTCGCAGACGGGGCAGTATGGCGGTCCGAATGCCTTGCCGTCTTTCGCTTCGTAGCGGAACCCATTCTGGTCCACGAGGTTCTCCGCCCTGTATTTGACCAGCGCAGTCAGCTTGGTGATCTGAGCGGCTTTCTCATGGAGCAACTGGGCCACATCGACCAGGCCCAGTTTGGCGTCGGCCAGGGCTGACGTCAGTTCGGCAATCTTCAGCTTCAGCGTCGCTTGGTCGATCTGCGTATCGATCGCGCGAATTTCCTTGACGATTGAAAGCGCAGATCCCACCGCTGCAATTGTGCCGGGTATGTCCATCTTTTCCCTCGCGCAGTCAGCCAAAATCGATCGACTCGCACTGTCAACGTGTACGCGCCCGGTGGTCCAACTCGTTTTGCATCAAATCCACAAGACAGTCAGCGAGCGCGCGATGCTGCTTAAACTCGTAGAGCATGGTGCTGAGCGACGCATCGTCGATGTCGGCAATAGGTCTGAAAAGGCTTGGCCCGTACTGGTCAATGAATGCGCCAGGCTTTACCGATGAAACGTCGCCGCCGTCGCCATCGTCGCCGCCGACCTTCCTTCCAGGAAACTGAAAGATGTTGTTAGGGGTGTCTTCGCCCATTATGTGCCCTCCCTGTTTAGCGGCAGCAAATCACCATCGCAGCGCAGGCACAAGCGCGCGCCAGGACGCGGGGCCGCTTCGGCGGCGTAGGACTGCGGCCAGCCGAAACGCGCGCTGGCGGGGCTCTGTTCACTTGTACGCCTTAAGCGCAATCAGACCACAGAGAATGACTATCGCCGTCAGGATCAGTGCCCACGACACGACGTTATACGATAGGCGCCTGCTTCAACAAGATTGCCGGCCGAGCAGCAGGAGCAAGTGTGGAGGGTGGCGCTGGTGCCAACGAGCCCCAGAATGGTGTCATGGCGCCCGCTACCTAGCGCGTCTATTCAAGCTGTCTCCCCGGTTGACCAAATCCGCCCTCTGACATCAGCTTTAATCTGGTCGAGCAATTCCTTACCGCGGGTATCTAGCTTGGTCTGTGCGTCACGAACCCGCAACTCGTGCTCATGGTTCATTTGGCCCTCGACCAGGGCGCGACGCATCAAGCCTTCGATCTCGTCAAACTTTGCATGTAGCTCGGGCTGCAGAAATATTCCTTTCGTTGCCGAATACAGAGAAAATTCCCTTAGCGCTTCGTTCGTCTGATTGTAGCGATGCCAGAATATGTGACTCTGATAGACCTTGTTCTTCTCGTCTGCACGGCGAACCTCCTCCTTTTGCCATTTGAGGAGAGGGCTTTCAGCGAGGAATTCGTCCAGATGCGCCGCATTCATTCTCTGGACGTCTGGGTACGATTGGATAGGTGAAACAAGCACGACCACAAAATTGTGGGCGATAACTAGCAGCTTCCAGAGCTCGGGCACCGCCTCAAATTCGCTCTGATGTAGCTTCGTGGCTCGGTCGAAGAGCCGGCTTATTCGATACCGGAGACGTTCCATCTCGCGCTCTTGCTCGCCCTTGAACGCCTCCAGTTGCCTTGAGAACCTCGCCGCCATCCATTGCTCGCCGAAAAGCTTAAAGAAGCCATAGATGCCACCTGCGACACCAGCGCCGTAGGCCGTTAGCAGTCCAATGAAACCCAGTATGGAATCTGGCAGCGTCATCCTCTCCTCAGCCTCGGACCAGCTCGCCGGCCTGGCATGCCTGCAACTGCTTCACTACGAAGTTTTGACTAATCGGCATTTGGACCCCCCATGTCGCATCCATGTCGCACGGACTTGCCGATAGTCGCACGAAACCCTTGGAAATCAACGGTAGCCAGTTGCAACATGATGCGACATGACCACCAGCAAAATCGATAAGTAAGCACTTGATTTTATTGGTGATCCCGACAGGAATCGAACCTGTGACCTACAGATTAGGAATCTGCCGCTCTATCCTACTGAGCTACGGGACCACGCGGCCCGACACATAACCGCTTCGGACCGTTTCGCCAAGAGGCGGGCTCGATGCAATCGGCCGGTTGCGAGTGGATCGCAAAGATAACCTGGGGATGGCGGAACTTCGGACCACCGCTGCGATTTAGTGTGCCGAAGGAGATACCGCATGAGCGCCACAAAAGAGTTCTTTGAAACCTGGCTCCGGGAGAACGTCGGCGATCTGCCCGCCGAGAGCGAAGTGAGCGTGGCCGTCCTGGTGCAGCAATTCGAGCAAGATGCCGACGCGGCCGGCTATGGTCACGAGGTACGCGAAGACGAGATCGGCGACATCGAAGAGGCCATTGAGAAAGCTCTGCACAAGGCCCGGACAGGCGAACAGCCGCAGGCTACAGACCCAGTCGAAGAGAGTGATCTGGCGCCCGTCATGGAGGCGCTGAAGGTCGACGACTCGAAGAGCGGCCCGTAGTGATCCAGGCAACACCGGTTGGTAGCCGACGGATGGCCTGCGGTTGCGGCTCTCCCCTTCCACTCTACATGACCCGGCATGATAGATGCCAAACACATCACACTCGGTGTTGTGATCGGCGTGGCAATCGGCGTCGCGTTGGACAACATCATTGCAGGCATCGGGATCGGCATTGCGCTAGGCATTGCCTTCGGTCTTGCGCGGAAGCCGTCCGGTCGGAAGTGACGATCGGAGCATCGCCACGTCCTGAGCTCGATGGCCTTGTCGCCATCTCAAAATCGCAGCGCACCCTCAGGTCAAGCCGAGGACGGGCTCAGGCACATTCATCAGGCGGCCAGCGCCGTCTCCGCCAGCTTCACCCAATAGCTCATGCCGTGCGGGATGACCTCGTCGTTGAAGTCGTAGGCCGGGTTGTGCAGACCCGCGGTGTCGCCATTGCCGATGAAGATGAAGGCGCCCGGCCGCGCCTCCAGCATATAAGAGAAATCCTCGCCGCCCATCACCGGCTGGATGGCTCGGTGCACATGGGCGTCGCCGGCGATATCAGCCGCGACGTCACTGGCAAAGACCGTCTCTTCAGCATGGTTGAAGGTGACCGGATAATTGGCTTTGTAATCGACCTCGATCGTTGCGCCGAAGGCCGCGCCTACTCCCTCGCAGATGGCGCGCACGCGCTCTTCCGCCTTCCTGGCGACCTCCTTCTTCAGCGTGCGCACGGTGCCGGCGATCTCGGCGCTCTCGGGAATGATGTTGTAGGCGTCGCCGGCGTGGAATTTCGTTACCGATACCACGACAGCTTCGACCGGATCGGTGCTGCGCGAGGCGATCGTCTGCAGAGCACCGACGAGCTGGCTGGTGATGACGATCGGGTCGATCGTGCCGTGCGGCATCGCCGCATGCCCGCCCCGGCCCTTGACGGTGATGGTGAATTCGGCGGTGGCCGCCATGATCGGGCCCGGCTTGATGGCGAACTGGCCGACCGGTAGGCCCGGCATGTTGTGCATGCCGAACACCTTGGAGATGTCGAAGCGCTCCATCATCCCATCCTTGACCATCTCGTTGCCGCCGCCACCGCCTTCTTCGGCCGGCTGGAAGATCACCGCGACGGAGCCAGCGAAATTGCGCGTCTCGGCAAGATATTTGGCAGCACCCAACAGCATCGCGGTGTGGCCGTCATGGCCGCAGGCGTGCATCTTGCCCGGAACGGTCGAGGCATAGGGTTTTCCGGTGATCTCATTGAGCGGCAGCGCGTCCATGTCGGCGCGCAGGCCGATGGTCGTGCCTTCGCCCAGGCGGCCGCGGATAATGCCGACGACGCCTGTCTTGCCGAGCCCGGTCACCACGTCGTCGCAACCGAAGGCCTTCAGCTTCTCGGTGACGAAAGCGGCGGTCTTGAAGACGTCGAAATTCAGCTCTGGCGTCTGGTGCAGATGGCGGCGCCAGCCGGCGACCTCGTCTTGCATTTCGGCGGCGCGGTTCAGGATCGGCATGATGGTTCCATCTCGCTGTTGGAGCAGACGGGTTCTGCCTGCTGCTTTTGCAATTGTGCCTACTGTTTTACAATTGTCATTCAGGCACTTTGCCATCTTGACGTCACATAGGGTAAATAGCACCGCAAGATCGGGATCCGGATAGAGGGCCGGATCACTATGCTGGCGATCGCGTAACAAATCTTACGGAGCCAGAGGCGACTGCGGCAAGAGGCGATTTCGGATTTCACATGCGGTACAGGCATTTCCCTAGACTATTGCTGGCGGGCGCGGTGGCGCTTCCGCTGCTGGCCGGGCCGGCTCTCGCCAATCCGACGATCGTGTTCGACCTGGAGAATGGCAAGATCCTCCAGCATCAGGAGGCTTTCAAGCGCTGGTATCCTGCCTCGCTGACCAAGCTGATGACCGCCTATGTGGCATTTCGTGCGATTGCCGCGGGCGAGGTCCGGCTCGATTCGCCGATCAAGGTCACGAAGCGTTCCGCTGGCGAGCCGCCAAGCAAGATGGGCTTCAAGCCGGGCTCGGTCATGCGGCTCGACAATGCGCTGAAGATGATGCTGGTCAAATCGGCCAATGACGTCGCCATGGCCGTCGGCGAGAACATCGGCGGTTCGCAAGCCGCTTTTGCCGAACGCATGAACACCGAGGCACGCCGGCTCGGCATGACCGGATCGCATTTCGTCAATCCGAACGGGCTCTTTTCGCCGGACCAGTATACGACGGCGCGCGACCTCGGTTTGCTGGTGATGGCGATCCGCACGGAATTCCCGCAATATGCCCCATGGTTCTCGATCGAGGGCCTCGCCGTCGGCAAGAAGCAGATCTCGAACTACAATCTTCTGATCGGCCGCTATCCGGGCGCCGACGGCATGAAGACGGGCTTCGTCTGCCCCTCGGGCTTCAACATGATTGGCTCGGCAACGCGAAACGGCCGCACGCTGGTCGCCGTCGTGCTTGGCGAACAGTCGACCATCACCCGCGCCGAGACCACGGCGAGACTGCTCGACCAGGGCTTCACGGCGCAAGAGCCGAACTGGGTCACGGTCGCGGCGCTGCCTGCCTATGGCGACACGACATCGGTCAATGACCTGCGTGACGAGCTTTGCAAGAAGAAGCCGGCTAAGGAGCAGTCGGAAGCTGCCGTCCCCGTCGGCGATAAGGATGCGCCAAAATCGCCCTATCGGGAAAAGCTCGACCATGTGCCGACATTGGTCGCCGTCGGCCTTGGCGGCGCCACCGGGCCGAAGCCGAAGGCGATGCTCGATACATCGGGCCGGGAATATGCCGACGTGCCGTTGCCGAGCTGGCGCCCCGACCTGCCGACGCCGCCCGGTGCCGAGCCCACAGTTATCGGTTCCGCCACGGCGGCCAAAGGCGGCCAGCCCGCCAAGGCCTTGAACTAGCCTGATGAGCAGCGGCTTCCCAATCCCTGTCTCGGTGCTGACCGGCTTTCTCGGCGCCGGCAAGACGACGCTGCTCAACCGGCTGCTCAGGGATCCAGCACTCGCCGATACCGCCGTCATCATCAACGAGTTCGGCGAGGTGGCAATCGACCATCTCCTGGTCGAACAGGCCTCCGACGGCATCATCCAGCTCTCCGACGGCTGTCTCTGCTGCACGGTGCGCGGTGAGCTGGTCGACACGCTGGCTGATCTCGTCGACCGGCTGCAGACCGGCCGTATCGCCCGGCTTGCCCGCGTCGTCATCGAAACCACCGGCCTCGCCGATCCGGCGCCGGTGCTGCAGTCGATCATGGCGCATCCGGCGCTGGTCCAGGCCTTTCGGCTCGACGGCGTCATCACGCTGGTCGACGCGGTCAACGCCAATGCGACGCTGGACGCCCATGTCGAGGCGGTGAAGCAGGTGGCCGTCGCCGACCGCATCGTGCTGACGAAAGCCGATCTGGTCACCGATCCGCGCGACGTCGAGACCTTGCGGGCCCGGCTGCGGCAGATCAATCCGGGTGCCGAACTGCTCGAGGCCGGTGACAAAAGGACCGATGTAGCGGCGCTGTTCGATTGCGGCCTCTACAACCCAGCCACCAAGTCCGCCGAGGTGCAACGCTGGCTCGGCGAGGAAGCCGCCCATGATCACCACCATGGCGACCATGACCACGACGACCATGGCCATGACCACGATAGCGACCATCGGCACGATTCCCGCGTGCGCTCCTACTCGCTCGTTCATGACGGGCCGGTGCCGTTTTCGGCGATCGAGATGTTCCTCGACCTGTTGCGATCGGCGCATGGCGAGCGCCTGCTGCGCATGAAGGGCGTCATCGAGTTGCTGGAAGACCCGGCGCGGCCGCTGGTCGTCCACGGCGTGCAGAAGATCCTGCATCCGCCGGCGCGGCTGCCGTCCTGGCCGGACGGCCAACGCGGCACAAGGCTGGTGCTGATCACGCTCGACATGCCGGAGGACTATGTCCGCCGGCTGTTTGCCGCCTTCACCAACCGGCCGTCGATAGACACACCCGACCGCGCAGCGCTGGAAAACAACCCGCTGGCCATCGCCGGGCGTTGATTTTAACCTATTGGTTAACCACGATCTTTTCCGAAAACCGGATTCCACTTTTCGGGATCATGGTCTAGCGACTGCTCGCCGCGCTCGACTAGAAAGCGATGGGCGCCCGAAACCGCTGCCGT
Source organism: Mesorhizobium mediterraneum (assembly GCF_002284565.1). Lineage (GTDB taxonomy): Bacteria > Pseudomonadota > Alphaproteobacteria > Rhizobiales > Rhizobiaceae > Mesorhizobium > Mesorhizobium mediterraneum. The sequence continues at coordinate 36,552 of NZ_NPKI01000020.1, forward strand.
TTCGACCAAGCGATGGCCGGCATCGGTGCAGAAAGCAGGAATATCGATGACGGCCAGCGGGTCAGTGGTTTCCAGCCAGAGCCTGCTGCCCGGCCGCATCGCAGCCAGCCGCTTTTTTGCTTTCAGCACAGGCAGGGGGCAGTTCAGGCCCTTGAGGTCATAGACGGAAGTAGGCTTGGCCAAGCGCGAGAACCTCAGCCGCCGAACATGCCGAGCAGTTTGTTCTTCAGCTTTGTCACCCTGCTTTGATCGGCATTGGCCGCCTGCGTTTCGGCCGGGGCGGCAGCTTGGGGCGACGCGATTGTCGCGGTGGCGACAGGCGCTTCGGCCGCGGCCACGGCATCCCCCTCTTCGGCCAGCGAATTAATCTTGGCCGCTTCCGTTTCGGCCAGAGCCTGAGCCTTGGCCGCCTCTTTCTCGGCTTTGGCCGCCTCTATGGCGGCAAGCCTTTGCTCTTCGGCCTTCTGCTTGGCGGCTTTCTCCGCATCCAGCGCGGCCATCTTCCGGCCGGCCGGCGAATCGATGCGGCCCATGCGCGCCGTCTCTGTCACCGAGCCGTCGGCGTTGAACGACGGCGGCTCGATCGGCACGCGTTCGCCACGGGCGCGCTTTTTCGACCACTCGGAAACGATGCTGGCTTCCTTGATGCCGGCGATGGTTGGCTTGGGGGCCGGCACGCTGGCTTTGACCGCGCCGTTGAAAGCCGCTTCGTAGGTGCTCTGGTAGGCATTGAAGGCGCTCTTCAACGAATCCGGCTGCGTCGTCGTGGGGCAGGCGCCGGCCGGATCGAATGTCGCGCCGTCGGCCGCGACCTGGTTGAAGACGTAGCGCTTCTCGCAGACGTCGACCTTCGGCGGCACCTTGGTGATCTCGAAATTGTCGTAGCCGACCTTCAGCATCTTCCAGAATTCGTAGTTCGGATCCTTGCGATAACGCGCCATGTTGGCGGCGGTCATGCGGAACGGAAAGGCCTGGATCTGGAATTCGGTCTGCCCGCCCTGGAACGCATCGCGGCCGAAGGCGTAGATTTGCTCGATCTGCGCGTCGGTCATCGAATAGCAGCCCGACGACGAGCAGGCGCCATGGACCATCAGATGAGAACCGGTGCGGCCATTGGCGCGGTCGTAGGCGTTGGGATAGCCGATGTTGAAGGCAAGGTGGTAGCTCGACCGCGGATTCATCTGCGCCGGACGGACCGTATAGAAGCCTTCCGGCGCCTGGCGGTCGCCTTCGGTGAATTTGGGACCCAGCTTGCCCGACCATTTGCATATGTCGTAGCTGGCGACCAAGTCGTAGCGGCCGTTGGTCTTGGCCTTCCAGATTTCGAGCTTGCCCTCTTCCTTGAAGATGCGGGCCATCACCGGCGAGGTGCGGGTCATGCCCTTGGCCTTCATGCCGGCCAGGATCTTGTCGGGCAGCGGCTTGTTGGCCTGGGGGGCAAAATCCTTCATCGAAGAATCATTGCAGCCGGCGACCCCTATCGCGGCAATCAGAAGTCCGGTGCGGGCGAGCTTGGCAAACATGGGTATGGCTATGTCTTTTCTTTCGGACCGCAGGCATCAGCGCCGCCAGGCCCAACCCTAAGCCCGTTAACCTTGAAAATTCCTTACCGCAAGCGCCGGGCGCATCCCCTTACGGCAATTTGATTGAACCGAATGCCGCGGCATTTTTGTGGCGGACGTGCTCAATCTCGCCACATTGCGGCGCCGAACCTCGTCTTGCTAAAGGTTTCGCCCCATAGCCAGGTATTTCTCGCGGCGCTGCTCACGAAAATCGGTGTTGGCGCCGGAGAATTCCTTCATCGTCTTGGCGATGAGGTCGCCGGTGGCGGCGATGACCGCTTCCGGGCCACGATGGGCGCCGCCCAGCGGTTCGGGAATGATGGCGTCGATGATCTTCAGCTCCAGCAGATCCTGGGCGGTGATCTTCATGTTGGTCGCTGCATCCTTCGAGCGGGTGGTGTCGCGCCACAGGATCGATGCGGCGCCTTCCGGCGAGATCACCGAATAGATGGCGTGCTCGAGCATGTAGACGCGGTTGGCGGTGGCGATCGCGATGGCACCGCCTGAGCCGCCTTCGCCGATGACCACCGAGATCGACGGCACCTTCAGGCCGAGACAGGCCGATGTCGAGCGGGCAATGGCTTCCGCTTGGCCACGCTCCTCGGCGTTGACGCCGGGATAGGCGCCGGCCGTGTCGACCAGCGTCAGCAACGGGATGTTGAAACGGTCGGCGAGTTCCATCAGCCGCACCGCCTTGCGGTAGCCTTCCGGTCGCACCGAGCCGAAATTGTGCTTCAGCCGGCTGGCCGTGTCCGAACCTTTTTCCTGGCCGATGATCGCCACCGGCTCGCCACGAAAGCGGGCAAAGCCGCCGACGATCGCCTGATCCTCGCCGAAATTGCGGTCGCCGGCAAGCGGCGTGAAATCGTTGAACAGGCCTTTGATGTAGTCGATGCAATGCGGCCTGTCCGGATGGCGCGCCACCTGCACCTTCTGCCACGGGGTCAGCGCCTTGTAGGCGTCGCGCAGGGCGTCGCGCGAACGCTTCTCAAGACGGCTGATCTCATCGCCGACATCGACCGCCTCGCCATTCTCGGCGAGTTTCTTCAGCTCGAGGATCTTGCCCTCGAGATCGGCGACCGGCTTTTCGAAATCGAGGTAATTGTACATTCTTGAGCGGACCGATAGACCGGGAGGCAATGACTGGCGGAACCCAGGAAACAGAGGCTCCGGGCGATGGAACGTGGTCCTCACATAGCGATATGACGCCTAGTCGGCAAGCGGATGATGATCGTTGACCAGCCGCACCAGCCGCTCCTCCAGCACATGCGTGTAAATCTGCGTCGTTGAAATATCGGCATGGCCAAGCAACTGCTGCACGGCCCTGAGGTCGGCGCCGTTCTGCAGGAGATGGCTGGCGAAAGCATGGCGCAGCACATGCGGCGATATTTTCGCCGAGGCGATGCCGGCCCGCGCTGCAAGGCCCTTCAGGTCGCGGGCGAAGACCTGCCTGGAGAGATAGCCGCTGTCGCTTGCTGCCGGAAACAGGAACGGGCTATCTGCGAAAGCCGGCACCTTGGTCCGGGCAGAGAGCCAGGTCCGCATCGCCATGCGCGCCTTTGCCGACAGCGGCACCATTCGTTCCTTGTCGCCCTTGCCACGCACCATGAAGAAACGATCGTCGCGCAGCGCCACCGTCACCGGCAGGCCGACCAGTTCGGAAACGCGCAGGCCGGTGGCGTAGAGCACCTCGACCAGTGCATGCAGACGCAGCGCCGCCAGGCTGTCGCCGTCGTTCAGCGAGGCGTCAGCTGCCTCTTGCGCCGCACGGTCGATCAGCCGGCCGGTATCGGCCTCGCTCATCGTCTTCGGCAGCGGCCGGCCTTTCTTCGGGCTGTCCAGGGTTCCGGTCGGGTCGTCGCCGCGCAGGCCTTCAGCGTAAAGGAATTTAAAGAACTGGCGGATCGCCGACAGTTTGCGTGCCTGCGAGGTGGCGGCAAAACCGCGTGCGGCGATATCGTCGAGATAGGCGCGAATATCGGCGGCTGCGGCGCCCGCAAGCCCGCCGCCGATCTCGGCCGAAGCGTCTTCGAGGTCGCGGCGATAGCTGGAAAGCGTGTTTTCGGCTGCGCCCCGCTCGGCGCTCATCATTTCCAGAAAGGCTTCGATGCGGGCCGCGCTGTTCATTTCTTTGGGTCAGTTTTCCTAGGATCAGTTTTTCTTGGGATTGAGCTTTTCCGGAGGAATGCGCACGCTCATTTCGGCCTTTCTCGGCTCGACGAACATCGCCAGAGCGAACATCGCGCCATAGACAATGCCGGCCAGAATCGTGAGCGTCACGACAAAGCGGAACAGTGTCGGCATCAATTTTCGCCCGTCTTCTTGTTCTGCGTTTCCAAACCCTGTGCCCTTATGAGACGCCAATCCGGCCAATTCAAGGACGAAGCTCGGCGCGCGCCACGCTTGACGCAAACAGGCTTTTGATGTCGATACGCCGGCAACGAGGTCCGTATGAGCGCGCTACCAGCAAATCCTCCTGATGAGAGCCATGCCGAGCTGCTCAGCCGGCTGGGCAACCGTTCCATCGTCTTTGTCGGCCTCATGGGCGCCGGCAAGACGGCGATCGGCCGCAAGGTGGCGGGGACCCTGGGACTGCCTTTCATCGACAGCGATCAGGAGATCGAAAGCGTGTCGCGCATGAGTGTCCCGGAATTGTTCGAACGCTATGGCGAGACCGAGTTCCGGGCGCTGGAGCAGCGCGTCATCCTGCGCGTGCTGGAGCACGGCCCGCAGGTGCTGTCGACGGGCGGCGGCGCCTTCATGAGCGCGCAGACGCGGGAGGCGATCGCCGGCCATGGCGTGTCGGTATGGCTGAAGGCTGAGATCGACCTCTTGATGGACCGCGTTTCCAAGAAGCAGAACCGGCCGCTCTTGAAAAGCGCCGATCCCCGCGCCGTGATCGAGCGGTTGATGGCCGAGCGCTATCCGGTCTACGCAGGCGCCGATGTCACCGTGCCGACCCGCGACGATCGCAAGGAGGTCATTGCGGCCGAGGTGGTGAGCGCGCTTTGCGGGTATTTCGGCGTTGCGGCTGCGACAGGCGAGGTGCGGTCGTGAGCGTCAATGCGACAGTCACCGTCGAAGTCGGGCTTGGCGATCGCGCCTATGACATTTTAATCGGCTCCGGCCTGCTTTTGCGCGCGGGCACCGAGATTTCGCGTCGCCTTCCAGGCACGCGCGCCGCGGTGGTCACCGACGACAATGTCGCCGCAGCACACCTCGAAACGTTGAAGGCCGGCCTCGAAAAGGGCGGCATTCAGCCTGCCGTCATCACGTTGCCGGCTGGGGAAAAGACCAAGAGTTTCGCGCATCTCGAGGAGGTGGTGGACGGCGTGCTGGCAGCCAGGCTTGAGCGCGGCGATGTCGTCATCGCGCTCGGCGGCGGTGTCATCGGCGACCTGGCCGGATTTGCCGCCGGCATCGTGCGCCGCGGCATGAATTTCGTGCAGATACCGACTTCGCTGCTCGCGCAGGTCGACTCTTCGGTCGGCGGCAAGACCGGCATCAACAGCGCGCGCGGCAAGAACCTCGTCGGCGTCTTCCATCAGCCGAAACTGGTGCTGGCCGATACCGAAGTGCTTGACACGCTGCCGATCCGGGAATTCAGGGCCGGTTATGCCGAACTCGCCAAATACGGGCTCATCGATCGCCCCGGCTTCTTCGCCTGGCTGGAGGAAAACTGGGGCAAAGTGTTTGCCGGCGGCCCGGAGCGGGCCGAAGCGATCGCCGAAGCCTGCCGCGCCAAGGCCGATGTCGTCGCCCGCGACGAGTTCGAGACCGGCGACCGCGCGCTGCTCAATCTCGGCCACACGTTCGGTCACGCGCTGGAGGCCGCCACCCGCTATGACAGCGCCCGTCTCGTCCACGGTGAGGGGGTCGCCATCGGCATGGCGCTGGCTTGTCGCTTTTCGTCACGTCTCAATCTGGCAAGTCCCGACGACGCGGCGCGCGTCGAGACGCATCTTCGCGCCGTCGGCCTGCCTTGGCGCATGGCCGATATTCCGGGCGAATTGCCTGATGCCGAGGCGCTGCTCGCCTTCATCACCCAGGACAAGAAGGTATCGCGCGGCGCGCTGACCTTCATCCTGACGCGCGGCATCGGCCAGGCCTTCATCGCCAGGGACGTGCCGGCGTCGGAAGTGCTGTCGTTTCTAAGGGAGAACCATCCGGGTCGGCAAAGCCGCCCGGGTCCGCAAAAAAGCAGCCCGGGTCAGCAGAAAAGCCGCCCGGGATGAACGAGACCGGCTGGATTGTCGCTGCTGTCCTGGCCGGGCTCGGCTTGCTCGCTTTCGCCTTTCGCGCGCGCCTGCTCGCCGCCTTCGGCTATGCACTGCAGCGCATCGAGCCGCAGCATTCGAACCATGATGAATCGCGCGGCGCCGTGGATGATGTTCGGCGCAATGGCCAGGCGGTGCGCGAGGATCGCGCCCGCATCGGCCGCCTGTCCGATCTTGACGAGCTCGAAGTGTCCGATGTCATGGTCCACCGCACCAACATGCGCTCGGTCAACGCCGACAATCCGCCGGAAGCGGTGGTGCGCGAGATCCTGCAGAGCCCGCATACCCGCATGCCCTTGTGGAAGGGCTCACTCGACAACATCGTCGGCGTGCTGCATGCCAAGGACCTGCTGCGCGCGCTGAACGATGTCGGCAACGACTTTTCCCAGATTGACGTGATGAAGATCGCGACAAAACCGTGGTTCGTGCCCGACACCACGACGCTGCAGGAACAGCTCAACGCCTTCCTGCGTCGCAAGGCGCATTTCGCCATCGTCGTCGACGAGTATGGCGAGGTCGAGGGGCTGGTGACGCTGGAGGATATCATCGAGGAGATCGTCGGCGAGATCGCCGACGAGCACGATATCGACATTCAGGGCGTAAAGCAGGAAGCCGACGGCTCCGTCGTCGTCGACGGCACTGTGCCGATCCGCGACCTGAACCGGGCGCTCGACTGGGACCTGCCGGACGAGGAAGCCACCACCATTGCCGGTCTCGTCATCCACGAGACGCAATTGATCCCGGACGAGAAGCAGGCTTTCACCTTTCACGGCAAGCGCTTCGTCGTCATGAAGCGCGACAAGAACCGGATCGCAAGGCTGAGGATCAGGCCAGCGGGCGACATTTAGGTTCTGTCCCGGCTAACCAATCCTTGACTGGACGCTCGCCGCGCCCGCGTGCACTTTCGACTGGGCTGTCTGGAGATGACGGTGATCGATCGGCGAACCGTGCTTTTGATGTCGATGGCTTTGCTGCCGGCCAGCGCTTCGGCGGCATCGCGCCGGCGCTCGCCGTCTCCGCAAACCTTCGACTACGGACCGGCCAAGCTCGACATCTACTCGCGCGACGGAGCAAGCGGCCTGCCTGTGGTCATTTTCATCCATGGCGGTGCCTGGCGGGCCGGCAACCGCACCAACGTCGACGTCAAGCCGGGCTTCCTGCTCGACAATGGCTTCTGCTTCGTCTCCATCGACTACCGGATGCTGCCTAAGGCCGATGTCGCCAGCCAGGCCGACGACGTCGAGCAGGCATATCGCTACGTGCGCGCCAACATCGCCAGATATGGCGGCGACCCGAACCGGATAGCGGTCATGGGCCATTCGGCCGGCTGCCATCTCGCTGCGTTGACCGGGCTGCGCGGCGGTCTGCCCGGCGTTGCGGCGCTGGTACTAAACGATACCAGAGCCTATGATTTGGAGGCACTTGCGAGGAGCGGTGGCATGACACGGGCCTATGCCCGGGCCTTTCCCGATCCGGCGCAATGGCGTGCGCTGTCGCCAGCCATCCATGTCGGGAGCCGCAAGCATCCGCCGAGCTTCATCGCCTATTCGCGCGCATCGGGTCGTGCGACAGCCTCACAGGCCTTTGCCGAGCGCCTGCGGGCGACCGGAGCGGAGGTGACGCTGTTCGACGGCAGCGCCTATTCGCACATGTCGATCAATCGCGATTTCGGCGACGAGGGCGACGCATTGACCCGTGCGGTGATGATTTTCCTGAAGGCAGCGCTCGGCTGATGCCTACCACCTGGTCTTTTCGTCCGGCGCGGCCGGCTCGATCGCCAGCGCATGGACACCGGCCTTCAGCTCGTCGGCCAGCAATTCGTTGACCGCGCGGTGGCGCTCGATGCGGCTCATGCCGGCAAAGGTCGAGGAGACGATGCGAACGCGGAAATGCGTCTCGCCGGTGCCGTCATAGGTGCCGTGATGGTCGGAGTCCTGATGGTGATGGCCGGCATGGAGATGGCTTTCGTTGATGATGATCAGCCGCTCCGGCGAGAACGCCTTCTTCAACTTGCCTTCCATCGTTGACTGTATGGACATTCGTACTTCCCTTCACCACATATGGCTGGCGCATGACCCCCGAAAATCGGTGCTCTTTGCGTGTCCAGGAGGACGCGCAATGCCGTCGCCGCGACAAAATTCGCCAATCGCCCGCTTTATGCCGCGATTCAGCGGTTAGGGCGATCATCGCGAAAATGTCAATTCTTGTTTCGCACCGGCGAACAGCCCATAAATGGGTGAGATGAAACCGTACCCCAAATATTTCGAGAAAATCCGCATCCGCCCGGAGAAGGATGCGGAGCTGAAGTCGCGCTCGCCGATCTGCCAGTGGGACGGTTGCAAGGAGGCCGGCACCCATCGCGCGCCGGTCGGGCGCATGAAGGAGGGCGAGTATTTTCAGTTCTGCTTCGATCATGTGCGCGAGTACAACAAAGGCTTCAATTATTTCTCCGGTGTCCCCGACACCGAGATCGCCCGCTTCCAGAAGGAAGCGATGACCGGCCACCGGCCGACATGGAAGATGGGCGTCAACGGCGCCTCGACGCGCTCCTCGCCTGATTTCGCCCAGCAGCGTTCCGGCCGCGCCGGCTACTACAACCGCATGCGCGATCCGTTCGACCTGTTCAAAGGTCCGAAGGATCCGCGCGAGGTGCGCGAGCGCAAGGCCAAGCCGCTTGAGGCCAAGGCGCTGGAAACGCTTGGCCTTGATACAAAGGCGACTGGCAAGGATATCAAGGCGCGCTATAAGGAACTGGTGAAACGCCACCATCCGGATGCGAATGGCGGCGACAGAGGTTCGGAAGACCGGTTCCGCGATGTGCTCCAGGCATATCGCGTGCTCAAGCAGGCAGGATTGTGCTGAGCGACCTTACGGTTCGTGTCGTTTTCCAACTTTCATAAGGTTGGAAAAGGCTCTAAGACCGCCCCCGGACAAAATAGATTGCCGGCGAAATCAGGCGTTTCGCCCGTGGAGACGTTGATAGTGATGAACAAGGTCGATCGCGACATCGCCAACCTGCCCGACACCACGGTGTCGGTGAAGGAGAAATTTGGCTTCGAGTCCAAGATGGTGGTGCCGGCCTACTCGGTGACGAGCGAGCATGTGCCCGACATCGATCCGGACTATCTGTTCGACAAGAACACGACGATGGCGATCCTCGCCGGCTTCGCCTACAACCGCCGCGTCATGGTGTCGGGCTATCACGGCACCGGCAAATCGACGCATATCGAGCAGGTCGCCGCCCGTCTCAACTGGCCGTGTGTGCGCGTCAATCTCGACAGCCATGTCAGCCGTATCGATCTCGTCGGCAAGGATGCGATCGTCGTCAAGGACGGGCTGCAGATCACCGAGTTTCGCGACGGCATCCTGCCCTGGGCCTACCAGCACAATGTCGCGCTGTGCTTCGACGAATACGATGCCGGCCGTCCGGACGTGATGTTCGTCATCCAGCGCGTGCTGGAATCGTCCGGCCGGCTGACGCTGCTCGACCAGAGCCGGGTCATCCGCCCGCATCCGGCGTTCCGGCTGTTTTCCACCGCTAACACGGTCGGCCTCGGCGATACCACCGGCCTCTATCACGGCACCCAGCAGATCAACCAGGCGCAGATGGACCGCTGGTCGATCGTCACCACGCTGAACTATCTGCCGCACGACAATGAGGTGAACATCGTGCTGGCCAAGGCCAAGCACTACCGCGACGGCAAGGGCAAGGAGATCGTCAACAAGATGGTGCGTGTCGCCGACATGACGCGTTCGGCCTTCATCAACGGCGATCTTTCGACTGTCATGAGCCCGCGCACGGTCATCACCTGGGCCGAGAATGCCGAGATCTTCGGCGATATCGGCATGGCGTTCAGGCTGACCTTCCTCAACAAGTGCGACGAGCTGGAACGCTCGCTCGTGGCCGAGTTCTACCAGCGTGCCTTCGGCGAAGATCTGCCGGAATCGGCGGCCAATGTGGTGCTGGGCTAAACAGAGTTCTCGATGGCGGGTCCGGGCGACAACACGCGCAACAAGTCGAAGACGGGGTCTGAAGCCGACAGCTTCAAGCGTGCCGTCACCGTCTGCATGCGCGCGATTGCCGGCGACAAAGAACTCGAGGTCGGTTTCGCCAAGGACCGGCCGGCGCTCGCCGGCAGCCGCGCCCGTCTGCCTGAACTGCCGAAGAAGGCGTCGAAGGCCGATATCGCCATCACCCGCGGTCTCGGCGATTCCATGGCGCTGAAGCGCGCCTGCCACGACGCGCGCATCCACACCAGGCTGGCGCCGGAAGGCAAGCAGGCCCGCGCCATCTACGATGCGGTCGAGCAGGCCCGCGTCGAGGCGATCGGCTCCCGCGCCATGCAAGGTGTGGCCGACAATATCGGCTCGATGCTCGAGGACAAATACGCCAGAGCCAACCTCATCGACGTCAAGGACAAGGCGGATGCTCCGATCGAGGAGGCGTTGGCCCTAATGGTGCGCGAAAAGCTGACCGGCCGCACTGTCCCGAAGAGCGGTGAGCGGCTGGTCGACCTCTGGCGCCCGTGGGTCGAGGAGAAGGCCAGTGCCGATCTCGACGGGCTGTCGGCAAAGCTCGACGACCAGCAGGCCTTCGCCCGTGTCGTGCGCGAGATGCTGGCTTCCATGGAAATGGCCGAGGAGCTCGGCGACGACCAGGAGACCGAAGACTCCGAGGACAATGACGACAACCAGCCGCAAGGCGAGGAGCAGAGCGAGGAGGGCGGCGAGGACGATTCCGGCTCCGAGCAGTCGCAGTCCGACGACACCGAGGCGTCGTCCGACGACGAGCAGTCGGCCGAGACGGAGGCATCCGATGCCACCGCCGACGATCTGTCCGACGATGACGACGCCGATGCCGAGACGCCCGGCGAGGCGCGCCGCAACGACAATCCCTTCGCCAATCTGTCGAAGGAGATTGACTACAAGGTCTTCACCACCGCCTTCGACGAGACGGTGGGTGCGGAAGACCTGTGCGAGGAAGAGGAGCTGGATCGGCTGCGCGCCTTCCTCGACAAGCAGCTCGCCAACCTGTCGGGCGTTGTCGGCCGGCTGGCCAACCGGCTGCAGCGCCGCCTGATGGCGCAGCAGAACCGGTCCTGGGATTTCGATCTCGAAGAGGGTTATCTCGATCCGGCGCGGCTGGTGCGCGTCGTCATCGATCCGATGCAGCCGCTGTCCTTCAAGCAGGAACGGGACACCAAATTCCGCGACACGGTGGTGACGCTGGTGCTCGACAATTCGGGCTCGATGCGCGGCCGGCCGATCACGGTCGCCGCCACCTGCGCCGACATTCTGGCGCGGACGCTGGAGCGCTGCGGCGTCTCGGTCGAGATCCTCGGCTTCACCACCCGCGCCTGGAAGGGCGGTCAGGCACGCGAGAAATGGCTGAAGGAAGGCAAGCCGCCGAATCCCGGGCGGCTCAACGATTTGCGCCACATCATCTACAAATCCGCCGACCATCCGTGGCGGCGGGCACGCCGCAATCTGGGCCTGATGATGCGCGAGGGCCTGCTTAAGGAAAACATCGACGGCGAGGCGTTGCTGTGGGCGCATAACCGCCTGATCGCCCGGCCGGAGCAGCGCAAGATCCTGATGATGATCTCGGACGGCGCGCCGGTCGACGATTCGACACTGTCGGTCAATCCGGGCAACTATCTCGAACGGCATCTGCGCGCCGTCATCGAACTGATCGAGACGCGCTCGCCGGTCGAGCTCTTGGCCATCGGCATCGGCCACGACGTCACCCGCTATTACAGGCGCGCCGTCACCATCGTCGACGCCGAGGAACTGGCCGGCGCCATGACCGAGCAGCTCGCTTCGCTGTTTGGCGAGGAAAGCGCGCGGGACACGCGACGCGGCGGCATGCGGCGTGCCGGATGATTTTTTTGCGGGGCGGCTTTCGGCAGACGCTTTTCGCCGCCACAGCGCTGTTCTTTGCCGGCATCGCCTTGTCGCCTTCCATCGCAGTTGGCCCTGTTTCGGTCGAGCCGATCGAAATCTCGGCACGGCCGATAACCCGGTTTCACATCGGCCGTGACGAAAAGCGGTTCGGTCCGCTCGAATTCGTCGGCGGGCTGGAAATGACTTCGCCGTCACGCGATTTCGGCGCGCTGTCGGCGTTTCGCTTCCTCAAGCCCGGCAGTGATTTCATCGGCGTCGCCGACACCGGTTTCTGGTTCTTCGGCACGGTCACTCATGATGCCGACAAGCGCCCGTCGGGCATCCAGAATTTCCGCATGCAGCAGATGATCGACGCATCAGGCCAGCCGATCGACGAGAAATGGGAGGTCGACGCCGAAGGCCTTGCGGTCAAGGACGGCATTGCCACGGTCGGCTTCGAGCGCAACCACCGTGTCGCCCAGTTCAAATTCGATCCGCACGATATGAAGGCGCCGTTGAAGCAACTGGACTTCCTGATTCCGGCCTGGGAGCTTCGTCGGAATCGCGGCTTTGAGACAGGCACCCATGCCAATCCTCACGGGCAGCATGAGGGCGGGCTGGTCGTGGTGTCGGAAAAGAGCCTCGACAAATCAGGCAACATCTATGCGGCTGTCATCGAAGGGCCGCACAAGGGCGTCTTCACCGTCAAGCGCAACGGTGAATTCGACATCACCGACGGTGCGTTCCTGCCGGACGGCGACCTTCTGCTTTTGGAGCGCAGCTTCTCGATGGCCGGCGGCGTCAAGATGCGGCTGAGGCGCATCTATGGTGAAAGCGTCGAGAAGGGCGCCGTCGCCGACGGGCCGGTGCTGATGGAAGCCGACATGGCCTACCAGATCGACAATATGGAAGGGCTCGACGTCTGGACCCGCGACGATGGCGCGCTGATGGTGTCGCTGATCTCGGACGACAACCACTCGATGCTGCAACGCAACCTCTACCTGGAATTCGTCCTGCACGAGGATTGAGAGGCGGTCGGCGAGGGATGGCCGATAAGCCGAAAAGAAGTCTAAAGCTTCGCGCTGGCTGCCGCAGGCCGGAGTCCGTTGATCGCGACCCAGACGACGTGGCGCGCGCCACGCTTGCCGTTGGCGCGGACCTTGACTTCCTCGACCGCGAAGCCTGCCTGCTTGAGCCTGCGGGTAAAACCGCTGTCGGGTCCCTGTGACCAGACCGCCAGCACGCCGCCGGGCTTGAGCGCTGCTCTCGCGCTGTTCAACCCGGCTAGACTGTAAAGAGCATCGTTGGCCTTGTGGACGATTCCTTCCGGCCCGTTGTCGACGTCGAGCAGGATGGCATCCCAGGCAGCGGCTTCCGATCGCATGAGTTGCCCAACATCCGACTCGCGAACAATCACACGCGGATCGTCGAGACAGCCGCCGAACACCGCGGCCATCGGGCCGCGCGCCCACGCCACGACGGCGGGCACCAACTCGGCGACAACGATACCGGCATCGGCGCCAAGCTCGGCAAGGGCAGCGCGCAGCGTGAAGCCCATGCCCAGCCCGCCGATCAGGATTTTCGGCTGGCTGCGGCCGGCGATCCTTTGGCAAGTCAGGCTGGCCAGCGCTTCCTCGGAGCCGCTGAGGCGGCTGTTCATCAGCTCGTTGGAGCCAAGCATGATCGAGAACTCGGCGCCGCGCCGTTTCAGGCGAAGCTCCTGGCCGCCGTCAGGCGTTTTTGCAGTGTCGAGCTGGACCCATGGGATCACTGCCTATGCCGCCAGTGCCGGCTGGCTCCAGCGGGCGGCAAGCAGCCGATAGGGGATCAGCGCCACTACGGCGATGATCAGCTTCACGCCGAGGTCGCCGAGCGCCCATGACACCCAGCGCATGGTCTCGACCGGCAGCACGCCCATCAGCGGCGCGGTTTCGAGCGCAAAGCCATCGTTCGGGCCAGCGAAGGCGAAGGCCGCCGAAAAGGCGACGGTGAAGAACACGGCGGTGTCGAACACCGAGCCGACCAGCGTGCCGACGATCGGCGCGCGCCACCAGCTCTGCCGGCGCAGCCGGTTGAATACGGTCACGTCGAGCAATTGCGCGATCAGGAACGCGGCGCCGGAAGCCGCCGCAATGCGCACCAGCCGGTCGGCGGCCGTCTCGAATTCGATCAGGCCGTGGTGGAACAGCAAGGGCGGGATGAGGATCGAGCAGATCACCGCCGCCATGAAGCCGACAAAGACGATCCGGCGCGCCACGGCCGGGCCGTAGCGGCGATTGGCAAGGTCGGTGACCAGGAACGAGAAGGGGTAGGTGAAGGCGCCCCAGGTCAGAATGTCGGCCAGCGACAGGCCGCCGATCGCACCTTGCACCGGGAACTGCACGAGGATGTTCGACGCCACCACGACAAGCGCCATGGCCGCAACAAAGGGCAGATATCGGGAGAAGAAACTCATTTTTTTATCCTGGGTAATGGAACCAGCGGGGTGTCATGCCGAGTTCGGACGACACTCCTTGGAAGGCGGCCGCCTGAAAAATTAAGCGGCCGGCTGTTCGGCCAGCTTCTTGGCGATCTGCTTCTTCAGCAGACGGGCGCGCTGCGACAACTCCTTGGCGTCGGCCTTGGCCAGGAACGCATCAAGGCCGCCGCGATGCTCGACCGAACGCAGCGCGTTCGCCGAAATGCGCAGGCGCACATTCTGGTTCAGCGCTTCCGAGATCAGCGTCACATTGACGAGATTCGGCAGGAAGCGACGCTTGGTCTTATTGTTGGCGTGGCTCACATTGTTGCCGGACATGACTGCCTTGGCAGTGAGTTCGCAGGTGCGGGACATGGTTCTAAACCTTCAGTTCTCGGTCTGGCCAAACCTTTGAGCCCGCGCCGGGTGGCGCGCGGTTTCGGTCAGGCGGCCTTATGGAAAAGTTGGCGTTCCTTAGTTGCATTTCGCCGATGCGTCAAGCTCCGGCTTGCGCATGGTGTGACGGCGCCTTTCACATAAAGGCCGGAATTCAGCCTATAAGCGGTCGCACAGGGACATGCCAGGCCGGAGTTGCCATCTCCGGTCAAAAATCGAGGACCGATCCCGCCATGCTTCGTTCGTCTCATGCTCTTGCTGCCTTGCTTGCAGTTGCGGCGCCGGCGGCAACGTCCGCCGCCACGCCGCAATCCTTCAAGGGCGAGTATACGGTGTCGATCCTCGGCCTCTCTGTGGCGAAGGCAACCTTTTCCAGCAGTTACCAAGGCGACACCTATTCGATCGACGGCAGCGTCTCCAGCGCCGGCCTCGCCACAATGTTCGACGACACGCGTGGCACGATCTCGTCAAAGGGCAAGATTTTGGGCAAGCGATTGCAGCCGCAGGCGTTCCGCGCCGACTACAAGTCGGGCGAGAAGGCGTCGATGATCGATATACAGTTCGCCAATGGCACTGTTACCGCGACAAAGGTCGTGCCGGCGCCGAAGAAGCGCAATCCGAAGAATTGGATACCGCTGGGCGCCAGCGATCTCGCCTCGGTGCTCGATCCGATGGCCGCCACCGTGATCCATGCCGATAGTCTCGACGAGGTCTGCGGGCGCACGGTGAAACTCTACGACGGCGAGATGCGCGCCGATCTGACGCTGACCTACGATTCGAAGGGCTCGACCTCGGTGCGCGGCTACAAGGGCGATACCGTCACTTGCAGGATGGGTTTTGAGCCGGTGGCGGGTTATCGCAAGAACCGCAAGGCATTGAATTACTTGAAGAAGCGCAGCCGCATCATGGTGACGTTTGCGCCGCTTGGCCAAACCGGCGTATATGCGCCGATCCACGCCACGGTCACGACGAAAATCGGCACTCTCACCGTCAGCGCGGAGCGGTTCGAAGCAACAGAATAGGCGCGATCGCGCGCCGCCGGAGACGGACATGGGGCGCGCAACACTGATCGGCTTCTCGGCGGTCGCCATGTGGGCGCTGCTGGCGCTGCTTACGGACGCTTCCGGCGCGGTGCCGCCGTTCCTGCTCTCGGCGATCACCTTCACGATCGGCACCGGCGTCGGGCTCGTCGCGCGGCTGTTCATGCCGGCCGCCGACAGGTGCGAGAAGATACCGCGCCGAGTGTGGATGATCGGCATTGCCGGCCTGTTCGGCTATCATTTCTTCTACTTCACCGCGCTGCGCAACGCGCCGGCGGTGGAGGCGAGCCTCATCGCCTATCTATGGCCGCTGCTGATAGTGCTCGGATCGGCGCTGATGCCGGGCGAGCGGCTGGCCTGGAACCACGTCGTCGGCGCGCTGCTCGGCCTTGCCGGCACTTTCCTGATCGTCACCAAGGGCGGCGGGCTTGCCTTCGACGCACATTATGCCTTCGGCTATGCGATGGCCGGCATCTGCGCCGTGCTGTGGTCGTCCTATTCGCTGTTGTCGCGGCGCTTCCCGTCGGTGCCTACAAGCATCGTCACCTGGTTCTGTGCGGCTACCGCAGCGCTTTCGCTTATCTGCCATCTCATGCTGGAAGAGACGGTGCTGCCCGTCGGCGCCGGCCAGTGGCTGGCCGTGCTCGGCCTCGGGCTGATGCCGGTGGGCGCGGCCTTCTACGCCTGGGATATCGGCGTCAAGCGCGGCAACATCCAGGTGCTGGGCGCGGCGAGCTATGCCGCGCCGCTGCTGTCGACGCTGGTGCTGATATCAGCCGGTTTCGCCGAGCCGTCCTTGCGCATCCTCGCTGCCTGCGTACTGATCACCGGCGGGGCAGCCCTTGCGGCGAAATCGCTGTTCTTACGCAAGCAGACAACGAGCGAGGCCGGGGCGTGATGCCGTTTCCCGGCGGCATCGACGCCAACGCCAATGCGACGCTGCTGTTTTCGCTGGTGGCGGCCGTGATCTACGCCTTCACCATCGACATGTCACCAACGCTGGCGCGCTCGGCGGCAAAGACGCTGGCCGTGGCGATGCTTGCCGTGCTGGCATCGCTGCAGGGCGGTCCCTGGCTGCTCGTCGCGGCGCTGGCGCTCAGCGCCACCGGCGATGCATTCCTGTCGCGCGACGCTGAAAAGGCTTTTCTCGGCGGGTTGGCCAGTTTTCTCGTTGCGCATGGGCTTTACATCGCGCTGTTCCTGCGTTCCGGCGGTGGGATCGGCCTGCTCTCGGCCGAGCCGTGGCGTGCGGCGATTGCCGTGGCAATGATCGTGTTCGCGCTCGCCATGCTTTTTGCGCTCTGGCGCCGCGTCGGTCCCGCCTTGCGCCTTCCCGTCAGCGTCTATATCGCGGCAATCCTCGCCATGGGGATTTCAGCACTCACCCTGAGCAATGTCTGGGTTATCGGCGGCGCCGTGCTGTTCATGGCGTCCGACGCGCTGCTCGCCTCGGAAAAGTTCCTGCTGTCCGCCATCTCGCCGCACCGCGTCTGGATGCGCTACGCGGTCTGGGCGCTATATTACGCCGCCCAACTGGGGATCACGATGGGCTTCCTGCTGAAGCACGGCTCAGCCTAGGGTCAAAATTCACTCGGCTGGCTGCCATCAATGGCCGGGATGGGTGGTTTGCGGACTGGCAGCTTGTGGTTCGCCGATGGACTAAGCTGCCATCGGACGCAAAGGGCACGCTTGCCGACCGTCCAGCCAAGGACGCTGGACTACTTACGAGCAAACCGCCAATCGTGTATTGCCTGCGAGCAACATGGTGGAGTTTCTTGATGGCGGAAAGAAAGGCAATAGCGGCAGCAACACGACTACGGCTGTTCTCTGACTCGGCGGGTCATTGTCAGAAACCGGACTGTCTCGACCCTCTGTTCCCGGTCGAGTTGGGTGGGGACAAGCATATTGCCGAAATGGCGCATGTCATCCCGCATGGCGAGGCCGGACCGCGTCGTCAAGATCGGCCAACTGGCGACTTCGACCCGGACACCTTTGAGAACCTAATCTTGCTATGCCCGACGTGCCACACGAAGATTGATAAGGATCCCGAGAGCTTTCCTCGCCACATCCTTCTGGAATGGAAGCAGAACCACGTTGCCAACTTGGCGGCGAAGCAAGGGATCAGGAGTTATGAAGACCGTGCCCAGGCAAGAGCAGCGGTCGCCGGCATCATGGCCGAAAACAAGGCAATCTGGGACAAATTCGCTCCTGAGCATGGCTCCGACTTTGAGTATGATCCGGAATCGGAGTCCGCGCAGTCATGGACGCAGCGGATGAGGAGCGTCATCTTGCCCAATCACTATCGCGCTCAAGCCATCATCAAGGCGAATTTAGGACTCGCTACTGACGACGAGCGCCGAGCTTTTGCGGAGTATCAGGAGCATGTGCGTGGTCTTTCGGAGCGCCACGTCTGCGGTGTCGCCGGTCGCGCAATCCGTTTCCCTCAAGCGATGGAAGGCATTTTCACTTGAACTGGCAAGTCAGTTACGCACTCGCCAATTTGCCAAGGCAGACGCGCTCAACCGCGGAGCATGTGGAGGGGGAGCTGATCCGGATTGCGACGCCGGATAAACCGGACGTACTGGCTGCGATCTCGGCCGCCCACGAGATCGATCAGGCGACGGCGGTGAGCTACAGGAAACAGTATCCCGCACTGGATTTCCTGTGTGGCTATCGGTCAACCTGCGTTTGGCACGGAAAGGCCATTCAATATCTCGAAGACGCCGGCGTAGGCTGGGGCAATTTTGGAACGCTGACCTCGGCCGCGCTCGATGGCGACGCAAATACCGCGTCTCACAAGGTTTACAAATTCTCTGATAGGCTTTTGCGACAATATGGTCGGGTGCAGGAGGTGGTCCGGGAGTATGATCGCATCCACCGAGTTTCGCTCAAAAGCGGCGCGAGTGTCAGGATTGGCATGATCGCAGACTACGAGCCCACTGCCGACGCTGTTCGCACTCTCTGGGAGCAGTTTGGTCCCATTGATATCGTCTGGAACATCAATCCAAATGGGAGTCCTTCGCCCGAAGCGATTGACGCAGGGCAAGAACTCGGGTGCGAGGTGATGAAATGGGACGAGCTGAGAGAATATCTGAGAACAGCTTGATGACTGCAGGCGAGATTGCGGCCTATCTTCTGGGCTGCTGCGGCTCCCTGGGCCGGTTCGAGTCCTACATGTTCGGTTCGACCCTAAACGGTATCGGCGAGGATATTGACATCCTGGTCGTTGGCTCAGTTGGCGATGCGCTGTCACAGCTCAAACAGGAGTTGCAGTCTGCGAGCGAATGCCTGCCGCTTCACATTCTCTACATGCAGTCCACTGAAGTGCAACACACTGAGTTTGTGACGCGAGAAAAGTGCGTACCGCTCACGCAACTAGCGTCGTCGGTAGCTGTATGATGAAGTTCACAGCGTAACTGAATTGAGCGCGGCGAACGACAGGTTTCAGGAGTCCGTCTGCACAACTCGAACGTCCTAAATGAGGTCGAATTTCGTCGTTCGAAGCGATTGGGTTTAACCCTAGGGGGTGCGCGGCTCCCAGCCTGGTGCGGCCAGTTCGAAGGCCGCGAAATCGAAGCCCGGCGCCACGGTGCAGCCGACCAGCGTCCATTCGCCCAGGCTATGTGCCGACTGCCACCAGCCTGCCGGCACGACGATCTGCGGTCGCTCGCCGGCCGCCAGTGCCGTGCCGAGCACCTGCTCGATCACCGGCCCGTCTTTCTCATGCATCGACAGCGCCAGCGGGGCGCCGGCATAGAAGTGCCAGACCTCGGCCGCGTCCTTGACCCGGTGCCAGGCCGACAATTGATCTTGCTCCAGCAGGAAGTAAATCGCGGTCGAATGGCCGCGCGCGCCTTCTGCGCCATCGCGGAAGGTCTCGGCATACCAGCCGCCTTCCGGATGCGGTTTCAGGCCGAGCGTTGCGATGATTTCGGCGGAGGTGGTCACGGTTTCCAGACCATAAATGGCGCTCAGAAATTATCCTTGCGCTTGCGGATCTCGGCGAACACTTCGACGTCGGATGCTTTCTCCATGCCGAGATGCTTGCGGATTGCCGGATCATGCCAGCGCAGGAACGGATTGGTCGACAGTTCCTCGCCGATCGTGGTTGGCAGCGTCGGCTTGCCATCGGCGCGCAGCGCCTCGATTTTCGCGGCGCGTTCCTTCAGTGCCGAATTGGTCGGGTCGACGGTCAGCGCGAAGCGGGCGTTGGAAAGCGTGTATTCATGGCCGCAATAGACGACCGTCTCGGCCGGAAGTGCCGCGAGCTTCTTCAACGAATCGTACATCACCGGCGGCTTGCATTCGAACAGTCGGCCGCAGCCGAGCGCGAACAGCGTGTCGGCGGTGAACGCCACTTTCGACGCCGGCAGATGATAGGAGACATGGCCCGCCGTGTGGCCGGGCGTGGCGATCACGTCGATCCTCTCCTCGCCGAGGTGGATGACCGAGCCTTGCTCCACGGTTTCGTCGATGCCGGGGATCTTGGCCTTTTCCGCCTCCGGCCCGACGATGCGCAGCTTGAAGCGTTCCTTCAGCGCCAGATTGGCTTCGACATGGTCGACATGGTGATGGGTGGTCAGGATCATCGTCGGCGTCCAGCCGGTACGCTCGATCGCAGCCAGGATCGGCGCCTCCTCCGGCGCGTCGATAATCGCGGTCTGGCCGCTTTTGGGGTCGTGCACCAGCACACCGAAATTGTCGCTGCGGCACATGAACTGTTCGATTTCGACCGGCATCGCATCTCTCCTTTATCGCCGCAGACATAGGGCGCTTGCCCGCGGATGTCATCCGCCTTTGTTGAACTTGGACCGCATCGAAGATACCGTCCCGCGCATGCATTCCGATATCGTCGATCTCCGCTCTTTCTATTCGACCACGCTCGGGCGATTGGCCGAACGCTCGATCACAATGGCGTTGTCCTCAATATGGGCTGTCGTGCCCAATGAGCGGCTGGTTGGCCTTGGCTACACCTTGCCGTGGCTGGAGCGATTCGGCGCCGACGCAGAGCGGGTCTTTGCTTTCATGCCGGCGACGCAAGGCGCGGTGGTCTGGCCGGCCACGGGGCCGACCGCGACCGCGCTGGTCTTCGATGAGGAATTGCCGCTGGTCGATGCTTCCATCGACCGCATGCTGCTCGTCCATTCACTCGAACATGCCGAGAACCCGCGCGAGACGCTGAACGAAATCTGGCGGGTGCTGTCGCCCGCCGGCCGCGTCGTCATCGTCGTGCCAAACCGGCGCGGTGTCTGGGCCCGTTTCGAGCATACGCCGTTCGGCAGCGGCCGGCCTTTCTCGCGCGGCCAACTCACCGAATTGCTGCGCGAAGCAAACTTCACGCCCGCCGCCTGGTCCGATGCCCTGTTTTTCCCACCATCGCGGCGACGCTTCATGATGCAGCTCCACAACGTGCTGGAACGCGCCGGCCGCAGGCTCTGGCCGATCTTTTCCGGCGTCATCGTGGTCGAGGCGCAGAAGCGGCTCTATCAGGGCGTGCCGGTCGTCCAGCGCGCCTCTCGCCGCGTCTTCGTGCCGGTTTTCTCGCCGCATGGCGCCACAAGGCTCGGCCGGATAGCGCGGACCGGGAACGCAACATTGCCAGTCCGTCGATGACATTTTCGTGATCGGAATCGCGCTTTTTCTCGCCTATCTGTCGAGGACGGGCTCGCTACCCGATTGAGTCGACTTGTTTACCGGTTTCAGCACCGCTTTTCGAATTCAAGGACTTCACCAATGGCTGATCATCCGGATGTCGAGGCCAAAGCCAAGCCGGTTGCCGCGTCGATCGAGGCCAGCAGCCTGCGCGACCAACTGGCGACAATCAAGCTGGCGCTGGGTACCTCGCCGATCCGCAAGCAACTGCTCTGGGCCAGCATCGGCATAGTCGCCGTCATTGTGGCAACCTCGATCGGGCAGGTCCTGCTCAATCGTTGGAACGAGCCCTTCTACGACGCGCTGGCGCGGCGCGACATGCAGGGTTTCCTGCATCAGCTTATGATCTTTGCCGCCATCGCCGGCGGGCTTGTGGTGCTCAATGTCGGCCAGACCTGGCTCGACCAGATGATCCGGCTGAAGCTGCGTGAGGCGTTGACCCTCGACCTGATCGGCGAATGGATGCGGCCGGCGCGCGCCTTCCGGCTTGCCAATGCCGGCGCCATCGGCGTCAATCCTGACCAGCGCCTGCAGCAGGATGCTGGGCATCTCTCCGATCTTTCTACCGGTCTCGGCATAGGGCTATTGCAGTCGTTCATTCTGCTTGTTTCCTTCGTCGGCGTCTTGTGGTCGCTGTCTTCGGGCTTCGTTTTCCATATCGGCGGCTATTCGCTGGCCATTCCGGGCTACATGGTGTGGGCCGCGATCCTCTATGCCGGCACCGCCTCCTGGTTGAGCTGGCTGGTCGGACGGCCGCTCATCCGCTTCAATAGCGACCGCTACACGCGTGAAGCGGAGCTGCGCTCCTCGGTGGTCCGCGTCAACGAGAATGTCGATGCCATAGCGCTTGCGCACGGCGAGGCCGACGCGAGACGACGGCTGGAGTTCGACCTCGGCACGGTGCTGGGCGCGATGCGGCGCATCTATAGCGCCCAGATCAATCTTTCCTGGGTGACCGACACCTATGGCTGGATCACTGTCGTCGCGCCGATCCTCGTCGCCTCGCCGGTCTATTTCGCCGGCGATATCAGCTTCGGCGGGCTGATGATGGCTGTCGGCGCCTTCAACCAGGTGCATTCCTCGTTGCGCTGGTTCATCAACAATATCGGCGGCATCGCCGATTGGCGCGCCACGCTGATGCGCGTCGCCGATTTCCGCATCGCGCTTGTTGAAACGGATGTGCTGCACGACGCCGAAGAACGCATCACAATCGGCGAAAATCCGAATGGCAGGCTGACATTCGAGAAACTCGAGATTGCGTCGCGGGATGGATGCACGAAGCTCGCCGAGGCCCATGTCGAAATCCGCGCCGGCGAGCGCGTCATGATCACCGGAGATCCGCGCGCCGGCAAGACGCTGTTCTTTCGCGCCATTGCCGGTCTGTGGCCGTGGGGAAGCGGGCGGATCGGCATGCCGGCCGGAGAGGTGCCCGCCTTCGTTCCCCGCAAGCCCTATTTCCCGCTCGGCACACTGCGCGAGGTGCTCGACCACGCCAATGCCGGGGTCAGCGATGCCGAGATCTCGGCGGTGCTTGCCGAGGTCGGTCTCGAGCGTCTGTCGTCCTCGCTCGACCGCTCGGCGCGCTGGGAGCGCGAATTGAGCGATGACGAGCAGCGCCTGCTTGCCTTTGCCCGGCTGGTCCTGCGGCAGCCGAAATGGGTGATCATCGACGAGGCTTTGGACACGTTCGACGGCGCGACGCTGAGGCGGGTGCTGTCGATGCTGGAGGCGCGTCTTGCCGACGCCGCGATCCTCAATATCGGCCGTGGCCAACATAACAGTGAATTCTTTCCGCGCTCATTGGCGATCGTGAGAGATGTCGGCCGACCAGCCCTCAAGCCAGTCCGTGTCAGGGCCGGCGCGATCGAGCCTCCCCCGGCCGTCGCCGCAACCTATCAAGAGACATAGCCGGCCATCCCAGCCAAGCTTTATTTCGCCGTGATCGCAGCGAAAGATTGCCGGTATCGCTCGGAGGTCTGCGGCGTTGAACCCATGCTTGACGCGCTTAAAGCGCGTCCCGTTGAAGAGATTCATGCGACACGCTTTAAGTCTTTGTTTCTATGCATGTCGTTACCCCAGAACCGCTGCGCACTTTTGGGCGACATGCATTAGCCTGCTTGCCTGCCTTGCCTGGGCTCAGGCCGCACCACTGGCCGCGCCTGCCGATACCATTGCCGTGGACGTCGAACTGGTGCTGGCGGTCGACATTTCACACTCGATGGACGAAAGGGAATTCGCCCTGCAGCGCGCCGGCTATGTCGAGGCGCTGCGCCATCCCGACTTCATCAAGGCGGTACGCTCGGGTGTGAAGGGCCGCATCGCGCTCGCCTATTTCGAATGGGCAGGCACCGTCCGCGACGATGCGCTCATTGCCTGGCAGGTCATCGACAACGCCGAGAGCGCCAGCGCTTTTGCCGACAAGATCGAGGCCCGCCCGTTCAGGAGCTTTCGCGGCACCTCGATTTCCGGTGCGCTCGCCTTCGGCGCGAAGCTTCTCGGTGGAACCGCTTTCGACGCGACACGCAGGGTGATCGACATTTCAGGCGATGGCCCCAACAACATCGGCATGCCCGTCACCACGACACGCGACGCCGCGGTGGCAAACGGCATCGTCATCAACGGCCTGCCGATCCTGATCAGCCCATCGCCCAGCTTCAGCCATCTCGACCAATACTATGCCGAGTGCGTTACCGGCGGGCCTGGCTCTTTCGTGCTGCCGGTCTACGCCGCTTCCGAATTCGTGACCGCCATACGCCGCAAGCTGGTCCTAGAGGTAAGCGGTGTTGCCGACCCTTGGGCTGATCCCAAGGCCGGTCCCGGAACGATCCGGATCGGCGCGGCAGCACCAGTCGACTGTTTGCAAGGCGAGCGCGGCCGGCGGTTTTTCTCCGATCCGTATTTTCCGGAACTTAACCGATGAGCTTCTGGTTGGCTCTGGAGCAATTCCAGGAAAAGTGCGGAGCGGTTTTCCGTCCGGAATTGCGTAAAAACAAACACTTAGAGCGGTTCGGCGTTTCCGTGAAACGAGGAAGCGCTCTAGGCTGGCCGTGCGCCATATTTGGTGCGGAACTCATCGTAGAGATCACGACGCCAGCGCCGGCCGCCGACATAGCCGCGCAACAGTTGCGGCAGCGAGTAGCCGAGCGCTTTCGACGACCGGTTGGCCAGATAACCGGCAAATGCCTGCGAAATCCTGCCCTTAATCGTATCGGCGATGATCTGCCGTGCGATCATGTAAGGCGGAATGTCGGGATAACGGTCGATGATGTAGGGGTGTTTGCAGATCAGGTTTGCGTAGGCTTCGACATAGCCGTCGCGTTGTCGCGAAATCGAATTCTCCGAATTGTACTTTTTCCAGTCGACCTCTTCGGACAGTTGCGCGCCACTGCGCCCGGCGAAGCGCAACAGCAACTCGCGATCCTGCATCCGTGCGATGTCGCTGTCATAGCCGCCGATCGCCAGCAAGGCCTCTCGCCGGGCGGTAATCGCCGATCCGGCTATGAAGATCGTCTGCGCGACCAACGCCCTTTCCAGCGTGTTCCGTGTCAGGAACGCGCCGCGGTTGATGCATTTGCTGCTGCGGTCGCCCTTCAGGGACACGAACGAACTGATGAGCACTTCAAGCGTCGGATTCTCCTCGAACCACGCCAGTGTCCGCTCCAGCCGGTTCGGCAAGTAGACGTCGTCGGAATCCAGGAATGTCACCACAGGCGCCCGCGCCCGTTCGATGCCGGCATTGCGGGCGGCGTTGGCGCCTCGCCATTTCGCGCCGACATAGATAAGGCGAGGGTCGCGGATGGCAGCCAGCGCCGCTTCCGTGCCATCGGTCGAGCCGTCGTCGACGACAATGTGCTCGAAGCGGGTAAGGTTCTGCGCAAGCACGCTCTCCACGGCGCGCAAGACCGTGCTGCGCCGATTGTGGGTCGGCGTGATCACAGTGATGAGTGGAGCAGGGTCCATCTCGGGCATGTCGCCTCAGCTACGCCCCGCGTTCCACAGCCATCGAATGGATTGGATGTTCGTTTCCATGCCCGCCCCAGGATTGCGTTCGATTCGACGCTACAAAAAAGAAGCGATCATGTCATCACAAAGTATTGCGGCGGAACTCGTCGGGCATTGGCGAATTCTTGATGCCACGCTAGAGCCGCTTGGTGGCCGCTTCCTAACCCATTCAAAGAAACGACCGAAACCACGAACGCAGCAGCGCCTAACTATGTCCGACATAATCAGGCACGACTTCGATTTCGTCGCCAACGAGACCCGCAGCGAAACTGAGTTGGCCCCAAAACGCCAAGCTGTAGAATGCCAGACCGACAATCAGAGATAATGGAATTTGCCAAAGCGGCATGCCTGTCTGGCGGGCATGGCCAGTTACGCGTCGCATTGTGCGCCACGACATGGTGAACCATCGGCTGAACGATTTCACAATCCGCTGCGTGCGACTGGGCGACTTCAGCTCCACAAACTTCCGGTCGGCATCGCGGCCTGTTACCAACGCGCGCCAGAAAAAGAACCGCCAACCACGTGGCGAGTAATGATAGACGCGTGCGTTGACGTTCAGAATTTTGTGGCCTTCACGTCGAAGCTCATGCGTCAGCAGAGTGCAAGAAACCTTGAATCCATTGTGTTTCGCAAAGGGATGGCTGACAATCCAGTCGCGCCGAAAGGCACTGTTATTGGCGTTGATCGCTCGCTTGTTAGCAAATCGTGCATCTGCCTCAGGCATAGGGAAAAACCAAAGCAGCGCGAACGTCCTGGAAAAGAAATCATCGTACGAAAGATATGTATATCCGTTCACGCAAATAATTTCAGGATCTTGAAACGGGTCAAGCAGAGTTGGGAGCCAGCCCGATTCTGCCACGGTATCCGAGTCGATGAAGATAACGATATCTCCATTGGTTGACAGGATGCCGTTGTTCTTGAGGTCGTAATATCGACCGCCTGGGCAAGCGGTGAAGATCAGGTCGGCAACCCGTTCCAACTGCGGCGCTTCAATTGTGATACTGCTACGCAGCGAGGCGGCGTCCTCATCTCGCCCGCCGTGGGAGATGACAACCTGCGGTCTTGCAAGACCAGCTGAGGAAACCACGGCGATTTCTCGAGCCAAGGCAGTCAACGCAACGCCGATCTCGTCCCAGTCGATCGACTTGGCGTTATCCATTTCCACAACGAGGGAATAAGTTGGCTGTTCTTCAACCATCTTTACACCGCAAAATTTATCAGAGGTCACTTTGTTCGACGCGGCTCGCGACGATACCGGTTCAGGTTAGTTATACATAGCAACGCCTGCTGATCAAGAAACACTGCAATCCTTGGAGCGAGCTACCGTTTCAGCAGGAACACCGCTTGCTGGCCGAAGAAATTCCAGAACCAGCACGGCATCGACAGACCGATTTTCTGGCCATTGGCGTCGAGCGCGGTTACCTTTTCCACCGTCGCGCCGAGCTCGTCGCAGAGGTTGACGAAGTCGCTTCGTCGCCTGCAGCAATTCGAGCAGTAGGCCATCACCGGAGCCGACGTCCAGCACCCGTGCCTGCGCCGGGATGAGGTCGGCGACGACTTCGAGGTCGACGCGCTGGGCGTGATTGACACTCATGATCGTGCCTTTGGCTAGCGCATGATGCCGGTCCGAAAAGTCTGCAACTTTTCGGAGTCACGCGCGAATGCCTGGCGCATGATGCCGGTCCGGAAAGCCTACAATCTTCAGGGGTCATGCGCTGAGTTGGTCCTGTATGCATTCTTATAACTTCAGAGGTAATCGACCACCGTAGGGCGCATAGGCAATTGTCGTTCGTGAAGCCGCCTATTGTTGGCTTCGATCAGCAAGGATCTCAGCCATGACCGCTTACGCCGTTGCCCATATGCACCAAGTCACGTTAGGGCCGCAGATTGTCGAATATTTGCAGAAAATCGATGCAACGCTGGAGCCGTTTAGCGGGCGCTATATTGTGCATGGCAGCGAGGTGGAAGTGGTTGAAAACACCTGGCCGGGGCACCTCGTAATCATCGAATTTCCGGACATGCAGCATGCGCGCGGATGGTACCAGTCGCCCGCCTATCAGGAGATATTGCCCCTGCGCACCGAGAATTCCCAGTCCGATGTGGTCCTGGTCGACGGCGTCCAGCACCCGCACAAGGCCACCGACGTGCTCGGATAGGATGAAATGCGGCCGTCATCGTCTCAACAAGAACACCGCTTGCTGGCCGAAGAAATTCCAGAACCACCACGGCATCGACAGACCGATTTTCTGGCCATTGGCGTCGAGCGCGGTTGCCTTTTCCACCGTTGCGCCGAGCTCATCGCAGAGATTGACGAAGTCGCGGATGGTGCAGAAATGGATGTTGGGCGTGTCGTACCAGGAGTATGGCAGGTCCTTGGTCACCGGCATCCGCCCGTCGAGGAACAGCGAAAGGCGCACCCGCCAGTGGCCGAAATTGGGGAAGGAGACGATGGCGTGCTTGCCGATCCTGAGCAACTCGTCGAGCACCAGCTTCGGGTTGCGGGTCGCCTGCAAGGTCTGCGACAGGACGACGAAATCAAAACCCTTGTCGGGATAGAATTTGAGGTCCTTGTCGGCGTCGCCCTGGATGACGGACAGGCCGCGCGCCACGCATTCGTTGACGCCGCGTTGCGACAGTTCCATCCCGCGGCCGTCGACCTGCTTCGTCGCCTGCAGCAATTCGAGCAGCAGACCATCACCGGAGCCGACGTCTAGCACCCGCGCCTGCGCCGGGATGAGACCGGCGACGACTTCGAGGTCGACGCGCTGGGCGTGGTTGACACTCATGATCGTGCCTTTTGGTTAGCGCATGATCCTGATCCGAAAAGTCTGCAACTTTTCGGGGTCATGCGCTGATGCCTCGAGCATGATGCCGATCCGGAAGGCCTGCAATCTTCAGAGGTCATGCGCTGAGCCCCCTGGCGCGGGCCGCCGAGGCGATGAAGCCGTTGATGGCGGCAAACAGCTCCGGCTCGTCGAGCAGGAAGGCATCGTGGCCGCGGTCGGTCTCGATCTCGACAAAGGACACCGAGGCGCCGGCCGCGTTCAGCGCGTGAACGACCGAGCGGCTCTCCTCGGTCGGGAACAGCCAGTCGCTGGTGAAGGAGACCAGGCAGAAACGGGTCTTGGTGCCGGCAAAGGCGTCGGCCAGCCGGCCGCCATGGTCGGCGGCGAGGTCGAAATAGTCCATCGCCCGGGTCATGTAGAGATAGGAGTTGGCGTCGAAGCGGTCGACGAAGGTCATGCCTTGATGGCGCAGATAGCTCTCGATCTGGAAGTCGGCGTCGAAACCGAAGGTGAGCGCTTCACGATCCTGCAGGTTGCGGCCGAATTTCCGGTGCAGGGCGGCCTCCGACAGATAGGTGATGTGAGCGGCCATGCGCGCCACAGCCAGTCCCTTTTCCGGGCGCTTGCCCTGTTCGAAATATTTGCCGCCATGCCACTCCGGGTCGGCCATCACCGCCTGCCGGCCGACCTCGTGGAAGGCGATGTTCTGCGAGGAATGGCGCGCGCCGGTGGCGATCGGCAGTGCCGAGAAAACGCGCTCCGGGTAGCTCGACGCCCATTGCAGCACCTGCATGCCGCCCATCGAGCCGCCGAGAACCGAAAACAGTTTTTCGATGCCGAAATGGTCGACCAGCATCAACTGCGCCCGCACCATGTCGCGGATGGTGATGATCGGCAGGTCGAGCCCGTAGGGTTTGCCGGTGGCGGGATTGGTCGAGGCGGGGCCGGTGGAGCCGAGGCAGCCGCCGATGACGTTTGAGCAGATGACGAAGAAGCGGCTGGTGTCGATGATCTTGCCGGGGCCGATCAGCACCTCCCACCAGCCCGGCTTGCCGGTCACCGGATTGGTGCTGGCGACATGCTGGTCGCCGGTCAGCGCATGGCAGACGAGGATGGCGTTGGAGCGGGCGTCGTTGAGCGTGCCGTAGGTCTTGTAGGCAATCTGGAACGGTGACAGCAGCGTGCCGGCGTCGAGCTTGAGCGGCTTGTCGGCATCGAAACGCAACACCGGGCTCGACGGCTCGTCGGCCTCGTTGTTGGTTCTTTTAGTGCGCAGCGCGACCATCGCATCCTCTTACATCAACCCATCGCGCTTTTCCGAAAATCGATACCGATTTTCGGGTCGATGCGATTGTCCGGCCGGCTACGGACAACAAAAAACCGGCATCGCCTTCGCAAAGCCGGTTACAGGATGCAAACGGCCCTTTAGCGAGTTGTTTAACGTGGCTGCAAGCCGACCGGCCAAATCACCACGGGATTTCGCCTTTCTTCTAGGACCGGCGCGCCTCGGCGTCAACGGCCAGTCGCTCACCGACAGTTGCCGCCTCTCGACATTCCAGGCCACGGCTTGTATTTCCGCTGCGGCTTCCCCAGGCGGAAGCGTTCTCGACGGATTTTTGCAATATGAACCAGGCATCGGATCAGGCACGTCCAACGCCCCGCGCGGGGATCATGGACATCGAAGCCTATGTGCCGGGCAAAAGCACGGCACCGGCCGGCGTTGCCAAGGTCCATAAATTGTCGTCAAACGAGAACCCGCTCGGCCCCTCGCCGAAGGCGATAGAAGCCGCGCGTGACGTCGCGGCCAAACTCGACATATATCCCGATGGCACCGCCAGGCGCCTGCGGGAGGCGATCGCCGAGGTGCATGGCCTCAACCCTGCGAACATCGTCTGTTCCAACGGTTCCGATGAGATTCTGGGCCTGCTTGCGCAGACCTACCTCGCGCCCGGCGATGAAGCTGTCATCACCGAACACGCCTTCATGGTCTACAAGATCTACATCCAGTCGGCAGGTGCTGTCCCGGTGTCGGTCCAGGAAACCAATGAGCGCGCCGACGTCGATGCGATCCTCGCTGCGGTGACGCCGCGCACCAGGATCATCTTCCTCGCCAATCCCAACAACCCGACCGGCACCTATTTGCCGTTCCAGGAGGTGCGCCGCCTGCATGCCGGCCTGCCTCGAAACGTGCTTCTGGTGCTGGATGGCGCCTATGCCGAATATGTCCGCCGCAACGACTATGAAGCCGGCGTCGAACTGGTGGCTGGCGCGGAAAACGTGGTCATGACCCGCACCTTCTCAAAGCTCGGCCTCGGCGGCGCGCGGATTGGCTGGATGTACGCGCCGATGCATATCATCGACGCGATCAACCGTGTGCGGGGTCCCTTCAACGTCAACGCGACGGCGATCGAGGCCGGCATTGCAGCGATCCGCGATCGTGCCCATGTCGAGCGCAGCGTGGCGCATAACGAGACCTGGCTGTCATGGGTGAGCGAGGAATTGACCAAGCTCGGGCTGCGGGTGACGCCGAGCGTCGGCAATTTCGTCCTCATCCATTTTCCCGAGGACAAAAAACATTCGGCGGCAGCTGCGGACGATTACCTCTCCGCGCGCGGCTACATATTGCGGCGCGTCTCCGGCTACGGCTTCCCGAATGCACTGCGCATGAGCGTCGGCACCGAAGAGGCCAATCGCGGCGTTGTCGCCGCACTCACGACATTTCTGAAAAGCTGAAACCCCCGAAAAGCTGAAACAATGACATCACCGATGTTCGAAAAGATCGCGCTGGTCGGCATCGGCCTGATCGGCTCGTCGCTGGCCCGCGTCATCCACCGCGAAGGTCTTGCCCGTCACGTCGCCATCTCGACGCGCAGCGAAACGACGCTGGCGCGGGCGAGGGAGCTCGGCCTCGGCTCCTCCTACACGATGGATGCGAAAGAGGCGGTCCGCGATGCCGACCTGGTTATCGTTTCGGTGCCGGTCGGCTCTTCGGGCGAGGTCGCCGAGGAAATCGCACCAGCGCTAAAGCAGGGCGCCATCCTCACCGATGTCGGCTCGACCAAGGCATCGGTCATTGCGCAGATGCAACCGCATGTGCCTGATGGCGTGCATTTCATCCCCGGCCATCCGTTGGCCGGCACTGAAAAATCGGGCCCGGACGCCGGCTTTGCCGAACTGTTCGAAAACCGCTGGTGCATCTTCACGCCGTTGCCCGGCACCGATCCGGACGCGCTAGAAAGACTCTCGGAATTCTGGCGCCGCTGCGGCTCCAACATCGACACGATGGATCCCCAGCATCACGACATGACACTGGCCATCGTCTCGCATCTGCCGCACATCATCGCCTACAACATCGTCGGCACCGCCGACGACCTGGAGTCGGTGACAAAATCCGAGGTCATCAAATATTCGGCCTCCGGCTTTCGCGACTTCACGCGCCTTGCCGCTTCCGACCCGACCATGTGGCGGGATGTCTGCCTGCACAACAAGGATGCCATCCTCGAAATGCTGGCGCGGTTCTCGGAAGATCTGGCCTCGCTGCAGCGGGCAATCCGCTGGGGCGACGGCGAAAAGCTGTTCGACCTGTTCACCCGCACCCGCGCCGTCCGCCGCTCGATCATCGAGGCCGGCCAGGACATCGACGTACCGGACTTTGGCCGCCAGGCGGTCGAGCATCCCGCAAAGCAGTAGCCTGTCTCGACCGCCAGGCCGTTAGTCCGCCGGCCAGTGAGCCGCCATCATGGCCAGCGTCTCGGCCCTGTCCGGCGCGCCCAGCCTGCCGCCGAAGCGCAGGCATTTGAGCGCGGCGGCGGCGCTGGCAAAGCGTAATGTCCGTTCGATCGGCATCGCCTCCGCCAGCCCGACGGCAAAGGCGCCGTGAAATACGTCGCCGGCGGCAAGCGTATCCACTGCTTTGATCCTTGGCGCCGCGACATGGCGCACGGAACCCGCCGAGCGGTCGAACCACCAGCTTCCCGCAGCGCCGCCCGTCACCGCGACAAATGCATCGATGCGTCCGGCCAGCGCTTCACAGGCCCTTTGCGGGCCTTGCTCCTCGCCGCAGAGGATGAACGCTGCCGGCTCCGACGCGACGACGTGCGAGGCCAGCGGAAACAGACGTTCCAGCACGTCCCGTGGCGCGGTGTCGGCGTCCAGTATGGCCGGACGGCCGATTGCGCGCGCCGCCGCCAGCGCCACAGTTGCTGCGCCCGGCCAGCGCACGTCGACCAGGACGGCGTCGAATGCGGTGAGATCTTGGGTGGGGAGCGCCTCGGGGTCGGCCTGGGCGAGCTTGTCATAGAAAGGAACGATGATGCGCTCGCCATGCGTGTCGACCAAGATGGCCGACAGTGCCGACCGCGCGCCGCTGACGCGCCGGACAAAGCTGCAATCGACGCCCTCGGCCTCGATCCCGGCGACCAGCTGATCGCCGACGGAGTCGTCCCCCGCGCTCGCCCACAGCGATACGTCCGCGCCGAGGCGGCGCGCGGCGCAGGCCGCGCTCGAAGCCATGCCCGAGGCGATCTGGACGCCGTCGGACGCGATGAACTTGCCCTGACGTGTCGGAAGCGTGTCGACGCGAAGGATCGTATCGAGCGTCAGCGCGCCAACACTCAGGAGCTTCACCGGGCTGTTCATTTATCTTCCTGTTTGACCGTGATCTTTTCCGAACTGGAGGATTCGCAATCATGGGTCTAATCGACCGGTTTGATCCTGCCCAGCGGGATAAAACCGAGCGAGGCCTTGCCCTTGACGATCTTGAGGGGCATCGACGGTTCGTTGCCAAGCAGCGCCAGCCCGGCAAAGCCGGTTTTGATCTGGCTCTTCTGCTCGGGAATGGCCTTGCCGAGGATGGCCGCCACGGCCTTCGGGTCACTGAGCTTGATCATCAGGTCGGCGTCGATCAGCCCATCGGCATCGACCGAAACTGGTCCGGAGACGGTGACGCGCGCGGTCCCCGACGATAGATCGAGCTTGCCGATATCGACCGCCTGGCCGCGCAAGCTCCTTGGCTGCGTCTTGATCAGCGCCACGCCGTTCTTCAGCGTCACGTCGCCGCTGCCGTCGAGCGGCGGCAACACGCGGCCATCGATCGCCCCTGGATCGATTTCGAGATCGGTAAAACTCCCGGCATAGTCGATGTCCTGACCGTTCGGACGCAATTGTCCGGCCGCCGTCCCGGCGCTGAACAGCTCGACCGGATCTGTGCCATCCGCCGGATCGGTCTGGCCGGACAGGCCCTCTGCCTCCAGTGAAACGCCCCGGGGCAGCGGCCAGGACAATTTCAGGTTCGCTCGCAGATTATCCCAGTCGATCCACAGCGGCGTCATCCCCGGGGCTGAGGTCCTGAGCGGTCCGCGCAAGTCGGCGCCAGGCGACAGGATTTGGGTGATGTGCGTAACCGCGTTGAGACTGCCGAGCGAGGCTGCGACGTTCCTGGTGTCGTCCTGATAAGCCAGACTGTCGCAGGAAATGGCGAAGCTCGAGGGATAGCCGCTAACCGTGAGATTGGCGCAGTCCGCCTCGGTACCATTGCCGTTGAGCTCGGTGACTGCTTTGGCGGCTTCGCTCTTGACCTTGTCTGCCAGGTAGAACCAGCCGGCGCTGTAGAGGCCGAACAGCACGACGATGAAAGCGCCAAGCCAGAAGAGGCGGCGGCGAAAATTCGGCGGGCGCTCGTCACTTGACGTCATGCTGCGGCTCTCGTTAACGCGTGTTGCAGAGGGGACTGTCGTTTCCGGCAACATCGGGTAGACGGAGACGGATTTTAAAAACACCGATTCCAGTGCGGTGCTGCAACCAGGCTTGGCGATATGGGCGATTTTTGGGTTTTTGGCTACGGCTCGCTGATCTGGCGGCCGGGATTTGCGCATGTCGAGACGCGGCGCGCGCGTCTTCACGGCTATCGCCGGTCGCTGTGCGTCTACTCCTTCGTGCATCGCGGCACGCGCGAACGACCCGGGTTGGTGCTCGGCCTCGACCGTGGCGGCTCCTGCATCGGGCTGGCTTTCCGCGTCCCCGGCGATCTGCGCAACGAGGTCATCACCTATCTGCGCGAGCGCGAGCTGGTCACCAATGTCTATCTCGAGCGCACACTTAGCATTCGCCTCGACAATGACGGTATGAACGTGGGCGATACGAACGGGGGCGAGATTGTCCCGGCGGTCGCCTATGTTGTCGACCGCACCCACGAGCAATATGCCGGCGCGCTCGATGCGGCGGATGCCGCGACCGTCGTTCGCGGCGCCGTCGGCCAGTCAGGAAAGAACGAGGACTACGTGTCCAGCACGCTGGAGCACCTCGAGGCGCTGGGGATCCGCGACCACTGGCTGGAAGAGGTGGCGAAACGGATCGGGTCGTGATCGCTTTCGCTGTTGACCATGATCTTTTCCGAAAACCGGTTCCCACTTTTTCGCTGACCTTCGGTTCGGGTGATGGTCCGGGCTACATCCTGAAAATCTGTTTTCCGAGATCGGCGCGGTCCAGGCTGTTTGTCACGGCGAGCTTGAACTCCGACAGCGGATGGATGCCGCCGACAGGGACATGGAAATCGGGTTGGCCGAAGGTATCGACAATCTCGTGCAACACTGGCCGGTCGGCTTCGACAGGCGGCGAAAAGAAGTAGCGGTAGATATTTGCCCTGATCTCGACGCCGCTCAGCAGCACGTCGAAATTGTGCAGTTCGAAACGCTCGGCGCTCATGCCGCCATTGATGACCATCTGCCCGCCCATCGCGAGGGCGCGGATCAATTCGCCACTGACGGGTCCGCCGACATTATCGATGATCCCGTTCAGCCCGGCGCCATCGGTCATTTCCATGACTGCTTCCCTGATACCGACGTTCAAACCAGACAGATCGAGGATGGCCGTGGCACCAAGTCCCTTCAGGTCGAGCCTGTCGTGGGAGCGTCGCACAAGCGCGATCACCTTGATGCCGCGCCGTTGGGCAAACTGCATCACCATCGTCGAAACCGATGAATAGCCGGCCGTGACGGCCAGCCACTGTCCAGGCTGCACGCGGGAGTCCGCCAAGAGGTCCCAGGCGGTGATGGGATTCACCATCTGCCCGGCGCGTTCGAGCGGATAGTCGGCGGGCAGCGGGATCAGCCATTCGGCCGGAACGGCCGCATATTCGGCCCAGCTGTCGTAGTAGCTGAACGCGACAAGCGTGCCCGGTTTCAAAGCGACGTTCGCGCCAACGGCCTCGACAACGCCGGCGCCATGGTTTCCGGCCACCTGCCGGGGGAAATGCGGCTTCTTCGGTTCGGGGTAGAGGTTCTGAATGAACAGGAAGTCGCCAGGGTTGACCGAGGCGGAGACCATCTTGACCAGCACCTCGCCGTCGCCAATTCGCGGCATGGGCAGGTCGCCGAGATAGAGCACGTCCCGCGGCGAGCCGATTGCGTCGAATACAATTGCTTTCATCTTGGTCTCCAGTAACGGCGGATCTGGGGCTAGCAGCCTGGACGTCACCAGATTGCAGCACCGGTGTTTGCATCGGTGTCGCGGAACCTAAGGTCGCTGGCAAAAATCGGAATTGGCAGATTTGACAATCTATATGCTAAACTTGCCATAGCTGTTCAAAGGAGGCATCTTGGACAACCGCCCCCTCCATGCCGTGATCTGGCTGCCGTCGACCTTCTATTCGGCCGTCGCCGCGACACTTGTCGAAATGTTCGAGCTGGTGAACACCATTCGCGGCGCGCCGGCGATTTCCTTCGAATTCGTGGCGCGGCAGGCTGACGCCACGACGACGCCTGGGATCTCCTTTCACACCAGACGCGAGCCCTCGCAGCGCATGGACCTGCTGATCCTGCTGGCCATGCCCGGCATGCAAATCCCGGAGCTTGTTGCCGCGCTGGAGGAAGAGAGCCGCCACGCCGCACCGCTTATCGCAAGCGCGCAGCGCGACGGCGCCATCATCGCCGCGCATTGCGGGGCCGGTTACTTCCTGGCAGACGCCGGTCTTCTCGACCGAAAGCGCGCGACGATCTCCTGGTGGCTGAAGACGGATGCCCAGCGCCGCTTTCCAAAAGTGCGGTGGGACGCTTCACGTGTGCTGATCGGGGACGGACGGATCTACACTTGCGGCGGCGGCTTTTCAGGCCTGGAGCTCGGCAAGGCGCTTCTGCGCGATCTTGGCTTCGCCAGGGAGGAGCGCCTGGTTCGCAAATTGCTGGTGCTGCCACCGTCGCGGCAGATCCAGACACCTTACGAGTTCCCGCTCGCCGATCTGCCGCCTACGCAAGAGGCGTTCCGCGACCGGCTCGAAGCCTTGTCCAGGAAACAGCTCGGAGCGCTCGACCTTGCGTTCCTTGGTGCGCAACTCGGTCTGTCGCCGCGAACGCTGGCGCGCCGGTTTTTCGATGAATTGCACACCACTCCCGGCCGATGGATTCAGGACCGGCGCCTTGAGGCCGCGAAAACACTTCTTGAAAGCACCAAGCTCGGCATTGCCGAAATATGTTACCAGGTCGGATACCGGGATACGGCGTCATTCAGCCGGCTTTTCAACCGCGTGGTCGGGTTGCCGCCTGGTGAATACCGGCGCCAAAGCCAGTAGACATCGGCTGGAACGTCGAGCGCGGCGGTCGCGCCTTTGTGAAGGCTGGCTGGTCGGAAAAGTTGGCCAGGCCTTTGACGTTGCCACGCCGCGACATAGGTTAAGCGAGGGCTTCTCGCCCCCATTCTTTCCATTCCCCACGGAGATCAGTCTTGCAGAAACGTCGTCTCGGTCAAACCGACCTGTCCATCGCGCCGCTGGTTCTGGGTGGCAACGTCTTCGGCTGGACCGCCGACGAGAAAACCTCTTTCGACCTGCTCGACCGCTTCGTCGGCGCCGGCCTCAACGCCATCGACACCGCCGATTCCTATTCGCGCTGGGTTCCCGGCAACGAGGGCGGCGAATCCGAAACGATCATCGGCAAATGGATGAAGAGCCGTGGCAACCGCGACGAAGTCGTGGTGATCACCAAGGTCGGATCGGATATGGGGCAGGGCAGGAAAGACCTCTCCGCCGCCTATATCGAGAAGGCCATCGATACGTCGCTGATGCGGCTGCAGACCGATGTCGTCGATCTCTATCTGTCGCACTGGCCGGACCCGACCACCCCCTACGAGGAGACGCTCGGCGCCTACGAAAAGCTGCTCGCCAAGGGCAAGATCCGCCACGTCGGCGCCTCCAATCTCGATGCCGGCCAGTTGCGCGCCGCGCTCGACGTGGCAAGCCTG
The DNA here is from genome assembly GCF_002284565.1 of Mesorhizobium mediterraneum. Classification (GTDB taxonomy): domain Bacteria; phylum Pseudomonadota; class Alphaproteobacteria; order Rhizobiales; family Rhizobiaceae; genus Mesorhizobium; species Mesorhizobium mediterraneum. The sequence goes on from NZ_NPKI01000020.1 coordinate 73,839, forward strand.
CGGGGCCTGCCGCGCTACGCGGTGCTGCAGCCGGAGTACAATCTCTATGACCGCGCCGCCTTCGATGGGCCGCTCCGCGATCTGTGCATGGCGGGGGATATCGGCGTCATCACCTATTTCAGCCTCGCCAAGGGGTTTTTGAGCGGCAAGTACCGCAGCGAAGCCGATCTCGGCAAAAGCGCGCGTGGCGACGACGTGAAGACCTATCTGAACGTGCGCGGCATGCGCATCCTGGCGGCACTCGACGCGGTGTCGGCGCGTCACTCGGCCAAGCCGGCGGACGTGGCGCTCGCCTGGGTGATTGCGCGGCCCGGCGTCACGGCGCCGATCGCCAGCGCCACGACGCTGGACCAGGTCGACAGCCTCGTCCGCGCCGTATCGTTGAATCTCAGTCCTGACGATATCGCCGATCTCGACAGCGCGAGTGCATAGAAGCTAGCGCGAAGCGGCGGCCGCTCAAACGCCAGCCAAGGATCGTGCGCGGCCTGCGCCGGACGGCTCCGCACGATCGTTCAAGACGCCCTGGTCTGCCCTGCCATACGATTGGTCGCATCGCGTCGGGATATGGTATACAGATGGCCGAACAGGTCTTTTCCCATCCGGAACTATGGCAGCAATTGCTCGCGCTCATCCTGGCATCGGCGGTCGTGATGGGCAGTCCGGGGCCGGCGACGATAAGCGTCACCGCCGTTGGTGCGGCCTTCGGTCTGCGCGATTCGCTCCGCTACGCCTCGGGCATTATCCTTGGCACGGTCGCCGTGCTTTTGGTCGTGGCGACGGGCATCACGGCCATGCTTGCCTCTGTGCCGAGGCTCACACCGCTTTTGGCGGTGGCATCCGCAGCCTACATCCTCTACCTCGCCTTCAAGATAGCAACGGCTCCGCCTCTGGCTGCGCGTACCGGCGGGGCGGCACTTCCCACCTTCCTGGGCGGGTTTCTTCTGGCCGTCGCCAACCCGAAAGCCTATGTGGCGATTGCCGCCGTGTTCGCCGGCACGTCGGCCGCCGGTGAGCTCGATGCAGGGCTCAAGCTGGCGGTCCTCGTCTCGATGATCGTCGCCATCCATGTCATTTGGCTTCTCGCCGGTGCCGCGTTTGCGCGCTTTCTGCGCAAACCGCTGGCCTCGCGGATCATCAATCTGACGTTTGCGGCGACACTGCTTCTGACCACGGCGCTGGCCGTGATTCCCTAGGGATCTGCCGGTCAGACGGGCGGTTCAGGCCAGGTTATCGGGGGCCAATTCCCTCAGCCGCTTCACCGCCGTCGGCGGCATGGGCGGCGGGTTCGGCGCACGGGACGCATCGACGAGCAGCTGGTCGCAGGCGGCTTCCGTCTCGCCGATCAGCCGTTCCATGAATTCCTGCTTGTCCAGCCCCGGCGGGATCGGCGGCAGGAACCGGGCCTTGATCGTGCCGGGATAGCGCAGGAATTTCCGCCGCGGCCAGTAGAGGCCGGCGACATGGGCGACCGGCACCACCGGAATGCCAAGCTGCGCATAGATCTCGACGATGCCGTATTTGTAGGCCGGCTCGTCGCCCGGCGCCCGGCGTGTGCCCTCGGGATAGATGATCAGCTGGCGGGGATTGCGCGCCAGCTCCTGTTTGGTCGCGGCGACCACCGCTTTCAACGCCTTCGAGCGGCTGCCGCGGTCGACCGGGATCATCCGCATTTTCAGGATGTACCAACCGAAGAACGGGATCCAGGTCAGTTCCCGTTTCAGGATGTAGATCGGATCCTGCAGGAAGGGGAAGAAGGCGATCGCGTCCCAGAAGGATTGATGCTTGGGCGCCAGGATGAAGGAACCCTCGGGCAGGTTTTCCTGGCCGGTGATCTCGCTTTTGGTGCCGGCGATCTTGTCGTAGAGCCACATGCTGGTGCGCGACCAGAATTTCGGCACGAACCAGGCGCGGTGGCGCGGCGACAGGAAATAGTACGGAGTCCAGATGATCATCTGGACGATCAGATTGACGTAGAAGACGAGGTTGAACGCCAGCGAGCGGATATGGAGCATGTGGGAAGTGCCCGGTGAGGAGGTGTGCGTTGGTTACACCAAGCGCAGGTAAAAAGGAAACGGTGCGAAGGCCCCTGTTCGTCAGGCCTGCCATGTCGCTTGCACGAGCCGCGTCTTCAGGCGTGGGGCGGCGAAGTCGAGGAACGCACGCAGTTTCACCGGCAGCAGACCTTGGCCGGCATGCACGAGGCTGACCGGCCATGGCTGCGGCTCGAATGCCTCCAGCACGGTGCGGAGTGTGCCGGACCGCACCGCAGCAGTGATCTGATAGGAAAGCACCCTCGTTATGCCGACGCCGGCAATCGCGGCATCGATCGCCGCTTCCGCGGTGTTGACCCGAAGCCGTGAGCGGATCGGAACAGGGAGTTCGGTCTTGCCGGTGGCAAAGGTCCACGTGGCGGGAGCGGTGAGCCCCTCGAAGGTGATGCAGCTGTGTGACGCAAGGTCTTTCGGGGTCTCCGGCGTGCCGCGCTCGGCCAGATAGGCCGGCGTCGCGCAGACAACGCGCCGGATCGAGCCGATACGGGTGGCCACCAGGCTCGAGTCGGGAAGCTCGCCTATGCGGACGGCGAGATCGATGTGCTCCTCGGTCAACTGGGTTATCCGGTCGGCGAGCATCAGGCGAATAGCCACGTCGGGGTAGACGGCGAGGAAGCCGGTGACGACCGGCAGCACATGCAGGCGGCCAAAGACGATCGGCGCGGTGATGATCAATTCGCCCGTCGGGGCGCTGTATTCACCGGCGGCGGTCCGCTCGGCCTCGCCGACCTCGTCGAGAATGCGATGGCAGGCAGCGAGATAGGCATGACCCGCGTCGGTCAGCGTCAGCTGGCGCGTCGAGCGGTTCAGGAGACGCGTCTTCAGATGCCGCTCCAGGTCGGAGACCTTGCGGCTGACCGTCGCAAGCGGGATGCCGAAACGGCGTCCGGCGGCCGAAAGGCTGCCGGCCTCCACAGCGGCGACGAAAAGCGACATAGCCTCGAGGCGATCCATGCTTCTCCCGGAAAATGGAAGGATTGATTGCAAATATGACAGCTACATCCAAAACATGGAAGGGGCCATGTTTGACGGCGAAGCTGATCAACGAGAAGGAATGCCGATGCCCCGTATCCCTACACCCGCGTCCATAGAGGCCGCGCCTGCTGCGTCGCGGCCGATGCTGCATGCCGTCGAGAAGCAACTCGGCGTCGTCCCAAACCTCTTCAGGCTCGTTTCCAATAGCCCGGCTGCGCTTGAAGGCTATCTCGGTCTGTCCGGAGCGCTTGCCAAGGGCCGCCTGCCCGCGCCGACGCGCGAGCGCATCGCTCTGGCGGTCGCCGAGATCAACGGCTGCAGCTACTGCCTTTCCGCCCATACCTATCTCGGCAAGAACCTCGCCAAGCTTGACGATGCCGAGATGGTCGCCAATCGTGCGGGCGGGTCCAACGATCCCAAGGCCGCCGCGGCCGTGCTTTTCGCCGCCAAGATTGCGCGCGACCGCGGCCATATCGGTGACGAGGATCTCAGCGCCGTCAGGCTCGCAGGCTACGACGATGCGCAGATCATCGAGATCGTCCAGCATGTCGCTCTCAATGTCTGGACCAACTATGTCAATGAGGTTGCCAGGACGGAGATCGACTTTCCGGTCGTTTCTGTCCGCAAGGCAGCCTGAAATTTCAGCGACCAGTGTGTCGGTTTTGGAAAATCCGATGCTCAAACAAAAGAGATAGAGCGGCGGTACGGTTCGACTTGAAAGCCCGCCGCTCTAGCCCATCACAAGGAGTTCCCATGTCTGAAAGCCGCCCGCCGCTCCCGCCATTCACCGCCGAGACTGCCGCACAGACGGCACGCATGGCGGAGGATGCGTGGAACTCCCGTGATCCGACACGGGTCGCGCTTGCGTACACAATCGACAGCCGCTGGCGCAATCGGGCCGAATTCCTGCAAGGGCGCGACGCCATCCAGACCTTCCTCACACGCAAATGGGATCGCGAACGCGACTACCGGCTCATCAAGGAGGTCTGGGCGTTCCGCGACAATCGTATCGCCGTGCGTTTCGCTTATGAATGGCACGACGACAGCGGCTCGTGGTTTCGCAGCTACGGCAATGAGAACTGGGAGTTCGATGAACATGGATTGATGCGCTTGCGCATCGCCAGCATCAACGACCTGCCGATCCACGAGGCCGACCGCAAGTATCATTGGCCGCTTGGCCGCCGGCCGGACGATCATCCCTCTCTGTCGGAGCTCGGCCTTTGAAGGAGGCTTTTCCATGAATGCTCACGTCTTCACCAGCGATGTCGCCTTTACCCCAACCGTCAAGGCGATCCAGGCCCGCAAAGGCTCACGCGATGCCTATGCCCGCGTCGAGGAGCGCGGCGGCTGGCAAGCTGATATCACGCCCGATCTCGCCGCCTTTATCGAGGCGCAGACCAGCATCTTCCTGTCGACGGCCAATGGTGACGGCCAGCCCTACATCCAGCATCGCGGCGGGCCGGCCGGCTTCCTCAAGGTGCTCGACGAGCGGACGATCGGGTTCACGGATTTCTCCGGCAACAGGCAATTCATCACCCAGGGCAATCTGGACGACAACCCCCGCGCTTTTATGTTCCTGATCGACTATGCCCACCGGCAGCGCATCAAGATCTGGGGCAGTGCGCGCGTCGTCGAGGACGACGCCGACCTGATGGCGAAGCTGATGCCGGAAGGCTACAAGGCGCGCCCCGAGCAAATCATACTGTTCACGGTTTCGGCCTGGGATTCCAATTGCCCGCAGCACATCCCACAGCGTTTCGAAGCGGCCGATGTGGCGGCGGCGCTGGCCGAACGGGACAATCGTATCGAACGTCTCGAACAGGAGATCGCGCGCCTGCGCGGAGCCTCTAGCGCCAAGGAATGATACCGCTGCCGGTTTCAGATCGGCTCAGCAGCCTCGGCCAGCGCGATGCCGGTTGGCGTTGGCTTCACCGGCACGATGCCCCGCGCCAGCGCCAGCAGATATTTGTTGTATTCGGTGAACAGCACGCGCAGCGCCCTGGGCTTGGTCAGCCAGCCGCCATTGCCAAGATTGCTGTTGACCACCGGATAGGGCTCGAGCTTGGCCTTGTGTAGCAGCCGGCCCATTTCCAGCAGGCTGCGCGGCATGTGATAGTTGTTGGTGACGAGGATCACGGTGCCATAGGCGTGGTCTTCCACCCATTTCGCGCTTTCCTCGGCATTGCCGATCGTGTCGAGCGCGGCGCGATCAATGTCGACGCAGCAGGAAAACAATTTCTTGTCGCCGCGTGTCGCGACCTGAAGCTGGCGGCGGCTGGCGGAAGGATGCACGCCGCTGATCAGCAGCCGCTCGCCCTTGCCGGACGCAAGCAGACCCATGGCGGCGTCGAGACGCGAATGGCCGCCGGTCAACACGATGATGGCATCGGCTTTTGCCGGATTGGTAGGCGTCGCGAGACGGCTGACAGTGTTGGCGAACCAGCCGAAGCCGCCGGCAAACAGCGTTGCCAGCACGAGCAGAAAGAAAGCGGAGATGCGAAACGCGCCCGCCAATCGGCTGGGCTTGGCGCGCTCACGGGAACGCGTAATCACCAAGGGCAACTGTCCAGCCATTCCGCTCGAGTCGCGCGCGTCCATCATCTTATCGTTAACCCTGAAATGCGGCGTTTAGTAGGTGAAAAAGCACACATTACGTTACGCTAATTCTCTATCCGTGATCACCCCGCGTCGGGTTGGCGGACATCGATGTCGCTGAGATAGGTGACGACGGTGACATGGGAGGTCGCCGCCGTCAGCGCACCGATGACCAGCACCATGAGGACGACGCCGAAATAGCCCGCTGAACCGATGGCGAAATTGCCGAACAGCGCGGTTGCCTGATCGGCCTGCGGCGTTGCCATGTTGCGCGACGACCACCATGAGAAGACGATGAAGACGAGCACCGCCGCCGCACCCCCGGCGGCTGCGCCCTTCATGCCGGTAACGAGAAAGTGGTGGCGGAACTCGCGCGCGATGAAGCGCGCTTCGGCGCCGACGAAATGCAGCACCTCGATGATGTGGCCATTGCCGGCCATGGCGCCGCGCGTTGCGAATACCACGGTCAGCACGGTTGCCGACAGCATCAGCGCCAGCACGGCGATGCCGATGGTCACCGTGGTGCGGGCCATGGCCACCAGCCGGTCGACCCAGGTGCGATGGTCGTCAAGTGCTGCACTAGGCAGTTTCGGGGTAATCGCGGCACGCATTGCGGCGAAATCGGGCGGGTTGCTCTCGTCTATGGTGACGATGATCAGACGCGGCACCGGCAAGTCGTCGATGTTGAGACCCGAGCCCAGCCACGGCTCCAGTAGCCGCGCGGTGGCATCGCGGTCGACGATCCTGGCGCTCTTCACGCCAGGAAATTCGCCGGCGATCTGCGAGGCCTGGGCAAGTGCTGCCTCCATGTCGAGGCCGTCTACCGGCTTGATTTGGATCGTCGCCTCGCGCGAGATCTGGTTCTCCCAGACCGAGGCGGTGTCACGCACCAGCGTCACCGCGCCGAAGGTCAGGCAGGAGAGGAACGTCATGATGGCGATGACCAGGACCAGCGCCCGGCCGGCGATGTTCTGTGCCGGCACGATCGGCGCCATCTTGCGCTGAACGCGCTGCGTCGTCGCAGCCCTCTCGGCGTGTTGGTCTTCGACATGTTCAACGGGAAGGTTAGTCATAGATATCCAGCCTTCCGCCGGCCAGGATCATGCGCCGTGCGTCGACCTGTTCCATCAGGCCGAGGTCGTGGGTTGCAATCACCACCGCGGTGCCCAGCCGATTGAGTTCGATGAACAGCCGCAACAGGCGCCGCGCCAGCGGCGGATCGACATTGCCGGTCGGCTCGTCGGCAAGCAGGATCTCGGGCTGCTCGATCAGCGCCCTGGCGATTGCGGCGCGCTGCTTCTCGCCGCCGGACAGCACCGGCGGCAGCACATGCATGCGCTCGCCAAGGCCGACCCACTTCAAGAGTTCGGTCACGTCGGTGCGGTAGCTCGCCTCCTCGCGTCCGCGCACGCGCAGCGGCAAGGCCACGTTTTCATAGGTCGTCATGTGGTCGAGAAGGCGAAAGTCCTGGAACACCACGCCGATTCGCCGCCTCAGATGCGGCAACTCCGTGCGCGAGATACGTGAGCGGTCCTTGCCGAAGATGGTGATCAGCCCGCGCGTCGGCTTGAGCGACATGAACAAAAGCCGCAGCAGCGTCGTCTTGCCGGCGCCCGAAGGGCCGCTCAGGAACTGGAAGGAGCGCTCCGGTATGTGCAAGGAAATGTCGCGGAGGATTTCCGGACCCATGCCATAACGGAGGCCGACATTTTCGAAGCGGATCACGTTCGACGACCTGAAACTTGCGGCGGCGACGAGCCAGCCTTCTCTGAGAAAAGACCATCGGCCGGCATGGTTAACCGGCGGTTAATTCTGAGGTTTTTTGGGCGCGTCACAAGGGTTCCGGTGGGAAGCGTTAACCATTTCCGTTTACGCAAAAGAAACGAAGAGCGAACAAGTGCCGTAGTGCTGGGGCCGTGATGGCTGAGGATCGAACCGCGCGCCCGGTTTCCGGCGAAATCATGGCCGACACGGCCGCCGCGCCGGAACGCATCATGCGTGATCCAGCCGATGACATCGTCGACGCCGACTACGAGGTGCTGCCGCGCTTTACCGGCAGCATGGACCCTTCACCACCGCTTTCGCGTGTGGTGGCCACGCCGTCGATCGAAGGCATGGAGATGCTGCGCAAGCCCGAAGCCGCGACGGGACGGTTGCGGATATCGCGCGGTGGACCGATCTTCTGGATCGCCGGCCTCAGTGCCGCGTTTGCAGCCTTCTGGATATCGGGCGGGCACGCGCTTATGCGCCAGGCGCCGCTTCTTCTCGCGGCCCAGGAAACAGGCACTGCCCTCACTATTTCAGGCGTCACGTCGCGTATCGATGCGTCCGGGCCGGAACCTGTCCTGTTCGTCGGTGGCGAGGCCGCAAATGACGGCGCCAGCCCGTCGCCATTGCCGCCGTTGGAGATCCGGGTCACCGGCAATGACAGGCGCACAACCCGCTATACGCTGGGCACATTCAACCGTTCGCTGGCGCCCGGCGAAAGATTTGGCTTTTCCAGCCGGCTCGACGTGCCTAGAAACGGGGTCAAGACCGTTTCGGTCACCTTCGCCAATTAGGGCGATCATTTCTGGAAGGGCGGCCAATGCCAGTCGTGCGCGGCAAGGATATCGAGGTTCTGTTTTCGGCGTCGGCTATTGCCCGCCGCAATCTGGAGCTCGCCAAGGAGATCGCCGGGCACGACTATCAGGACCTTTTGGTGATTTCGGTGCTGAAAGGATCGTTCATTTTCGCCGCCGACCTCATCCGCGCCATGCACGATGTCGGCCTGTCGCCCGAGGTCGAGTTCATCTTTATCTCCAGCTACGGCGCCGGCACCACCAGCGGCGAGGTGAGGGTGCTGCGCGATATCGACAATGAGGTCGCCGGCCGCGACGTGCTGTTGATCGACGACATCCTCGAATCCGGCAAGACGCTGTCCTTCACCCGCGACCTGATGTTGTCGCGCGGCGCCAAAAGCTGCGCTATCGCCGTGCTGCTCGACAAGCGCATGCGCCGCCAGACCGCGCTCAACGCCGACTATGTCGGTTTCGACTGCCCCGACTATTTCGTCGTCGGCTACGGCATGGATGTCGCCCACGCCTTTCGCGAGCTGCCCTTCGTCGGCATCGTCAAGGGCGACGCCTAGATTTTTCTTCGATGCTGTTTGCGGTTCAGGAAAAGTCAACTTTTCCCCGCCAAACATTCCGCCATGGCAAAGCTCCTGATCGTCGAGGACGATGAATCCGTCCGCACTCTCGCCGCTCGTGCGCTCGAACGCGCCGGGCATATGATCGACATCGCCGCCGACGGCGCGCAAGGGCTTGCCCTGATCCGCGCGGCACGTGGCGGCTACGATCTTGTCGTCTCCGATATCCGCATGCCGGAGATGGACGGCATCGCGATGGCCAAGGCGGCGGCGTCGCTTTTCCCGGCGATGAAGATCTTGCTGATGACCGGCTATGCCGATCAGCGCGAGCGCGCCGAGGAATTGAATGGCGTCATTGTGGACGTTGTGCAGAAACCGTTCACGCTGGCCGAAATCCGCGCGCGTGTCGAACAGGCGCTCGCCTGCTTTGCCTAGAGCCTAAGGCCTGACCGCGGTCAGGCCGGATCGCAGGTCGCCGCGATTGCCGGCGCGCTGCTTCGGCGCCGGCTGGCATCGAGCGCGAACAGACCGGCGCCGATGATGAGCGCAGCGCCGACGACGGTGGTCGATCGCGGCACTTCGGCAAAGAACAGGAAACCCCACAGCGGCGACCAGATGATGCCGGTATACTCGAAGGTGGCGACGCTGTTGGCGGGCGCCAGCCTGTAGGCTTGCGACAACAGGATCATCCCGGCCGAGGCGACGAAGCCGCAGGTTGCCATCTTGAGGAAATCGATTGGCGTCGGCCAGATCCATGGCCTGACCAGGAATTCGAGGCTTGGATGCGTGGCGTGAGCTATTCCTGCCAGCCAGAACAGCCCGGCGACCAGTGCAGCGCCCAAGAGGTAGACGCCATTCTGATAGAACGCCATGACCGTGGACGATTCGGTGTCGCCGATCTTGCGGGCCATCAGCTGCGAAAAGCCGTACAGCACCGCTGAGGCCAGCGACAGCAGCGCCGCCCAGTCGAACAGCCCGGCGCCGGGCCGCAGCATCACCAGCACGCCCAGCATCCCGACCATGACGGTGACCAGCGTCTGCCATGCCACCCGTTCGCCGAGATAAGGGCCGGCAAGCGCCATGATGAACAGCGGTGCCATGAAATAGAGCGCCACCGCGTCGGCAAGCGGCAGGGCGGCGATTGCCAGGTAGTAGACCGTGTAGGAGGTGAACAGGATCAAGGCGCGCATCGTCAGCATGCGAAAACGCTTCGAAAAGATCGCGCTGAGCCCGACATCGACATGAACGAGCACGAGAAGAATGGGCAGGGCGACGATCGAGCGGATCGCCATCACTTCGGTCACCGGGTATGTGCCCGATACGGCCTTGATCAGCGGATCCTGGAGCGAGAACACCAGAACGCCGAGGCAAAGACTTGCCATGCCGAGAACGATCCGGTTCTGCATGTCGTTCAACGGGCTCCTTGCATGTGCGGCCCGAAAGCCGGGCCTGCGGTTTGGGCAAAAAGAACCCGCCACCGTTTCGGGCAGCGGGTACGAGTGAGGACTCTGTATTGGTCCGCGGCCGATTTCGCAGCCGCATATCCAATGGGTGAAGCAACTATCATCCGACGTTTGACATGTTGCAAACGAATTGGAATGATGCCAGCAATCAGATTTTCTTATGGCGAACAAATGAAGTCCACGCTCGACAGCGATCTGCTGCGCACCTTCGTCGCGGTTGCCGATACCGGCAATTTCACCAAGGCAGCGGAGCAGGCCGGCCGTACCCAGTCGGCGGTTTCGATGCAGATGAAGAGGCTCGAAGGTGTGGTCGGCGACAGCCTGTTCGAGCGCGGCTCGCGTGGTGTGGCGCTGACCCGCCGCGGCGGCGAACTCATCGTCAACGCCCGCCGGATCATATCGCTGCTCGACGAGACGGCGGCATCGATGGTCGCGGCGCCGCTTGGTGGGCCGGTGCGCATCGGCATCCCGGAGGAATATGGCCACGCCATCCTGTCGCGCGCGCTCGGCGCCTTTGCCAAGCGCCATCCTCAGGTCGAAGTCACCGTCCGCTACGCGCATTCCGGCGCGCAGATCGCGGCGCTCGCGGCCGGCGAGCTCGATCTGGCGGTGGTGTTCGAGTGGCAGGATCTCTTCGGCGGCGAGGTGCTGATGCATGATCCGACCGTATGGGTGACGTCGGAGCTTCACCACATGCATGAGGAGCGGCCGGTGCCGATCGCGCTCTACAACCGTGCCGGCTGGTGCAAGGATTTCGCGATAAAGTCGCTGGAACAGCGCGGTCTAGCCTATCGTGTCGCCTATACCAGCGATACCAATGGCGGACTACGGCTCGCCGTCACGTCCGGGCTGGCGATTGCGCCGATCTCGCGCAGCAACATCCCTGCCGGCTGCCGCGAACTTACGGCCGCCGACGGGTTCGGCGACATCGATTCCTCGAACGTGGTTTTGCGGCGCAATCCGAATGCTTCCGGCGAGGCGATCGACGGCATGCAAGAGGCGATCCGCGAGGCGTTCACCAATCGCTAAAGCCTGGCAGCCGCTATGCGACGTTTTCGTAGAAGGTCAGCCGATTGCCGAACGGATCGCCGACGGTAACCTCCCTTGTCTGCCAAGGTGTCTCTTCCACTCCCGGCCTGGCAAAACGGTACTTCTTCGCTATCAGTTCGCGGTGCAGCGCCGCGATGTCGCCCGCTTCGACGCGGATATGAGCGCCCGGCGCGCCGTCGCCGTGATGTTCGCTCAGATGCAGCACGCAACCATCGCGCGAAATTCCCATATAGAGGGGAGCGTTGTCGTCGAAGCGGTGCTCGAACTGCACTTCGAAACCGAGGAAGCCGACATAGAATTCATGCGCCTTGGCGATGTCGAAGATGCGCAGGATCGGAGTGACGGCGCCGAGTTTCACCATGGTAGTCTCAATGGTTCGATGCTTGAGGCGATAGAAGAGGTTTACTTCAGCTCCAGCAGCCGCTCCAGGTAGCTGCGCTCGATGTCGGGGCTGAGCGCGTTGCCGAGCCGCTTGCGGATCGCTTCGAGGATCTGGCGCGCGCGCTGCACGTCGATCTCGTCCGGCACTCTCACCGAACTTCCATCATCAGGCCCCTCGGTGGAGCGTGGCCGGCCGAGCGGATCGCGGTCGGCGTTCTGCTGGCGGCCGCCCCGCTCGCCTTCGCCCTCGTCGCCCTGCATGGCCTGCAGTTGCTTCATCATGTCCTTGGCGCCCTTGCGCAGCGCTTCCAGCGCGCGGCCCTGGTGGCCGACGGCCTGGTCGCCATCGCTGTCGCCAAGCGCCTGTTCGGCACTGCCCATGGATTTGCCGGCGTCGCCAAATCCTTCATTGGGCTCGAGCCCCATACCCTCAAGACCTTTCCTCAGCTGGTCGAGGTCGCCCTGCAGCTTGCCCTGACCTTCCTGCAACTGCTTCAGCGCGTCGGCGAATTCCTCCGGCGTCATCGGCTTCGGCCGGCCGAGCGGATCGCGGTCTTCACCTGGGCCGGGCTCGCCCTGTTCGCCCATTTGGCCCTGCTCGCCGTTCTCGCCGAGCTGTTCGTCGCGGTTCTGCCCGCGCTGTTGCTGGCCGCGCTGCATCTGGTCCATGCGGAAGGTCTCGTTCATCATCTCCTGCTGGCGCCGCATGATCTCGCCGAGCTTGTCCATCTGCTGGCGCATCTCGCTGTTCTGCTGGCCGCCTTGCTGCTGACGTCCGGCCTGCAGATTGTTCATCATGTCCTGCAGTTGCGAAAGCAATTGCTGCGCGCTGTCGCGGTCGCCGGACTTCGCCAGATTCTCGATCTGGTCCATCATGCGTTCGATGTCGCTCTGGCGCAGTTCCTGGCCGTTCTGCTGCATCTGCGGCGCGTTCGGATTCTGCTGCGCACGCTGGGCGAATTCCTGCAGGAACTGGTTCATCGCCTCGCGCAGTTCCTTCATCGCCTTGTCGATTTCCTCGTCGCTGGCGCCGTTCTTGATGGCGTCCTGCAGCGCCTGCTGCGCCTGGCGCAGCCGCCTCTCGGCCTCCGAAAGATTGCCTTCCTCGATGCCGAGCGCGATCTCCCAGAGATAGGCGACCTCGTCGCGCAACTGATCGTCGCTGTCGGCCATCTTCAACCGCGTGCGGGCGCTCATGATGGCGAGGTAGTGTGCCATGTTGTCGAACGTGTCTTCGGGCCTGAGCGTGATCGCGTCCATCAGGTCGAGCACGCGGCTCTTGGCGTTGGCGTCGAGCGCCAGCACGCGGCGCTGCTCGATCACGGCCCTCGCAAGCGGATTGGAGAAAGGCCGCTCCGGCATCACCAGCGTCTTGGTTTCGCTGGTTGCCGTATGTCCGGCATCGTCGGTGGCGACAAGCGTGAGGTTGATGTTGCCGCCGGCCCAGACATGCTCGGTCAGGTCCTTCGTGGTCTTGGCGGCATTCCCCTTGGCGCCGCGGCGCGGCAGCGACAGCGGCATTTCGGGCGGGCCATAGAGCGGATGCGCATTCGGCGCCGGCGGGTCGGCCAATACGAAATCCGCCTTGGCGGAGGCCGCGCCATAGTCGTCGTCGATCTGGTAGTTGAGCTCGAAGGAGCCATTGACGGCGCGTTTGGGCTCGCCGACGAAGCGGATCTGCGGCGGCTTGTCCGGGATCACCGCGAAGGCCCAGTTGCCGAGTTCGTCATTGCCCGAGCTCAGCGTCAGCGTGCCGTTGGCCGTCAGCTTTCCTGTGAACTGGCGCACCGTGGAGGGCGTTGCCGCCGCCGGCTTGGCCTTGTCGGCCTGCTGCCCGGTCGGCTCGATGGTGCGGGCATTGCCGTCGGCGTCGGCGTAGCTCAGCGTTTCCTCGCCCGACCCGCCGGTGACGCGCAGCGACACGTCGCTGCCTTCCGGAACGGTGAAGGTGGACGCAGCCTGATTGCCATTATTGGCGAGGGCTGGGTTGGCGAGGGCTGGGGAGGTGAGGAAGACCGGCGGCCTGCCGGTGTAGGCCGGCGGCGTCACCCAGGCGTCGATGCGCGGCGGGACAGTGTCGCGCGCCGCGTGGGCACTGAACCCGTCTGCTATGCGACCGCCCGACGGTCCGAAGGAGAAAGCAAAGGCGGTGACCAACAAAAGCGCCGCCACGGCGCGCAGCCCCCACGGGTCGCGCTCCGGGACCCGGGTGCGTGGCAGGTCGCCACCGAGGTCGCCGAGTTTTTCGGCCATGCGTTTCTGGTGCTCGCGCCACAGCGCTTGCGAAAAAATGCTTTCCCTGCCGCTCGGCCGGTCGGTCTGCACCAGCACCGGGCTGTGCAGCAACTGGTTGGCCGCCTCGATGCGCCGATCGATCTCGGCGCTGGTCGGCACCCGGAAGAAACGCAGGGGATAGAGTGCGGCAAGGGCTGCGATGCCGAACGCCGCCACGAGACCGATGCGCGCCATATCGGGCAGCAGATGGAAGAGGCCGAGCCACGAGATGCTGAGGAACAGGCTGGCGACGATGACCAGCGGAAGCAGCAACGGCCAGCCACGCTCGACCGTCATCGAGATCCGCGTCGCCAGCCGGCTCAGAGCAAGGCGCCCGGCCAGGCTGCGATCACTGGTGGAGGTGGGTCGTTGCGTCATCGGCCCTTCCTGATTCGGGCGGGATAACCCGAACCTCACAAATCTATCGCACCGGCCCGAAAATCGGATGCGAAGGACTCAAAGTCTTAGATGCTCGTCGCTCCAAACATACCAAGAAACACGGCGAAGGCGAGGCAGTTCCCTAAAACGTGAACAGGACTGCCCCTGTTATCGTCAGAATTTAGCCGGATTGGCGTTTGCACCGCAGACCAGCACGGCGACACACTCGCCTGCAGCCGGCGCGTAGCGGCCGGACAGGACCGCCGCGAAAGCCGCAGCGCCGCCCGGCTCGGAGATGATTCGCACCCGGTCCCAAAGCGCCGCCTGCGCGGCGATGATCTCGTCGTCGCTGACCAGTATGGAACGCTCGACGAAAGCCTCGGCGATTGGAAACATCATTTCGCCGACGCGCTTGGGCGCCAGCGAGTCGGCAGCGATGCCTTCCGCCGGCGCGTCGACGGGCCGGCCGGCCTCGAAGGCGCGATAAAGCGTCGGCGCACCTTCGGGCTCGACCGCGATGATCCTGATGCGGCCGGCAAACCAGGCGGCAATGCCGCCGATCAGGCCGCCGCCACCGACGGCGACCAGCAGTGTGTCGAGCTCGGGCAGGTCGGCCTCGATCTCGAGGCCAAGCGTGCCTTGACCGACCAGCGTTTCCTCCTGGTTGAAGGCGTGGATCTGCAGCGCGCCGGACCTTTCGGCAAAGTCTTCACTGGCGGCCAGCGCCTCGGCATAGCGCGCGCCGCCGACGACCAGCTCTGCGCCGTAGCCGCGGATGCGTTCCAGCTTGGCCGGCGGGCTCACTTCGGGAACGAAGATGGTCGCCTTGTGGCCGAGCCGCATGGCGGCATAGGCGACCGCGGCACCATGATTGCCGCCCGATGCGGCGACGACGCCAGCCTTGGGAACCGGCCGCTCGAGAAGATTGGTGAACGCGCCACGCGCCTTGAACGAGCCGGAATGCTGCAGGCATTCGAGCTTCAGGTCTAGGCTAAGAGGTGGACGGCCAAAATCGGCCATGTCGACGCGCAGCACCGGCGTATGGCGCACGAATGGCCGGATGCGCGGTTCCATTGCGGCGATGCGTTCGCGCGTGATCATATTGGCGTTTAGCATGGCCTGCTCCCAAGGGTTGACATCACTTAGTAACTTAGCAAAATGGCTAAATGCAAGAGGTCGATGTCTTCAAGGCGATCGCCAACGAGCGCAGGCTGCAAATCCTCGATTGGCTGAAGGACCCGCGCGCGCATTTTCCACGCCAAGCGGATGGCGATCTGGTCGAGGACGGCGTCTGCGCGCTGCTGATCGCCGAAAAGCTGGGGATCACCCAGGCGACGCTCAGCGAGCATATGCGGGTGCTCACCCAGGCCGGCCTTCTCAGCAGCAAACGCATCAAGCAATGGACATTCTATCGCCGCGACGAGGGCAGGATCGCCGAGACCAGGGCGTTGGTTCAGCACCGGCTGTAGCGCTGCCGGCGCTCTATTTTTGTTTGACCATGATCGTTTCCGAAAACCGGTTCCCACTTTTCGCTGACGCGGACCTTCGGTTCGGGATCATGATCTATTCCAGCCAATCTGGCAGCGAATCCAGCCCGATCAGCTCGTCATACGTCTGGCGCGGGCGCACGACATGGAAACGGTCGCCGTCGACCAGGACTTCGGGCACCAGCGGCCTGGTGTTGTAGGTGCCGGCCTGCACCGCGCCATAGGCGCCGGCGGTGGCGATGGCGATCAGGTCGCCGGTCTTCAGCCGGGGCAGGTCACGGTCGAGGCCGAGATAATCGCCGGTCTCGCAGACCGGGCCGACGACGTCGACCGTCATGCGCGGCGCCGCAGGCGGCTGCTGCACCACCGGCTTGATGTCATGGAAAGCGTCGTAAAGCGTCGGCCGGATCAGATCGTTCATCGCGGCGTCGACAACTAGGAAGTTCTTGGCGTCGCCCTCCTTCACGAAGATCACTTGCGAGACCAGGATGCCGGCATTGCCTGATATCAGCCGGCCCGGCTCGAACATCACCTTCAGCCCGAGCTTGGTGACGTGCTTCTTGACGATCTGGGCATAAGCGTCCGGCAAGGGAGGCGGGCTGTTGTCGACGCGGTAGGGAATGCCGAGGCCGCCGCCGAGATCGATATGTTCGATGGCGTGCCCGTCGGCGCGCAGCACCCCGACCAGCTCCACCAGCAGCGCGAAGGCGTCGTCGAAGGGCTGCAACTCGGTGATCTGGCTGCCGATATGGGTGTCGATGCCGGTGACCTTGATTCCAGGCAGTTCAGCTGCGCGGGCATAGACCTGGCGCGCCTTCTGCCAAGGAATGCCGAACTTGTTCTCGGCCTTGCCGGTGGAGATCTTCTTGTGGGTCCTGGCATCGACATCCGGATTGATGCGAAGCGAGATCGAGGCCACCTTGCCCAGTGCCGTGGCGCGGGCCGACAGCAATTCCAGTTCCGGCTCGGATTCGACATTGAAACAGAGAATGCCGGCCGAGAGCGCAAAATCCATTTCGCGCGCGGTCTTGCCGACGCCAGAAAACAGGATCTTGTTGGCCGGAATGCCGGCGGCCAGCGCGCGGCGCAGTTCGCCTTCAGAGACCACGTCGGCGCCGGCGCCGAGCTTGGCCAGAATCTTCAGCACCGCCTGGTTGGAATTCGCCTTCATGGCATAGCAGACCAGCGCGTCGAGCCCGGCAAAGGCCTGCGCAAACACGCGGAAATGCCTGGTCAACGTCGCCGTCGAATAGCAATAGAACGGCGTGCCGACGCTTGCAGCGATATCTGATATCGCCACGTCCTCGGCATGCAGCACGCCGTCGCGGTAGTCGAAATGGTTCACAAGAGTGGTTCCGGAAGTTGGAGCACGATGAGATCGGCCGATCTCATCGTCTCTAGAGCAGCGGGTCGAGGATGAACTTCTTGTCCTCGACCGGTTTTTCCGGCTCGGGCGGCACGGGCTGCTTGGCCTTTTCGGCGTCCTTACGAGCCTGCACGGCCGCCTCATAGGGCGTGTCGAGCCCGGACTTCCTGCCACAGGCCGTTACGGTCGCCAGCGCCGCCAGCAGCGTCAGCGTCACCAAGATCCTGCTTGCGGTCATTCGTGCCATCCGTCCGAAACTTTTGCCCGCCGCTTTTAGCTGAGTTTTGCTGGCATTGCACCCCGGCATCACGCCTTGGCGATGCGCTTTTTCCAGTACCGGATCTGCTTCCTCACTTCCGACGGCGCGGTGCCGCCGAAGCTCGTGCGGCTCTTCACCGAGTTCTGCACGGCAAGCACCGAAAACACGTCCGCGGTGATGCCAAGGTGAATAGACTGCAAGTCTTCCAGCGGCAGCCTGTCGAGCCCGATCTTCTTCTCTTCGGCCAGGGCTACCGCGCGGCCGGTGACATGATGCGCCTCGCGGAACGGCAGGCCAAGCGTGCGCACCAGCCAGTCGGCAAGATCGGTCGCGGTCGAATAGCCGGCACCCGCGGCCTTCTTCATGGCCGCGGCATTCACCGTCATGTCGCGCACCATGCCGGTCATCGCCGCCAGCATCAAATCGAGCGTCTCGGCGGCGTCGAAGACGGACTCCTTGTCCTCCTGCATGTCCTTGCCGTAGGTCAGCGGCATGCCCTTCATGACGGTCAGCAGGCCGACGAGATGGCCGGTGACGCGGCCGGTCTTGCCGCGCACCAACTCGGCGGCGTCGGGGTTCTTCTTCTGCGGCATGATCGAGGAGCCGGTGGAGAATGAGTCCGACAGCCTGACGAAGCCGAATTGCGGCGTCGACCAGATGATGATCTCTTCGGCCAGCCGAGACAGATGCGTCGCGCAGATTGCCGCCAGCCCTAAGAATTCCAGCGCGAAATCGCGGTCCGAAACGCTGTCCAGGGAATTGCGCATCGGCTCGCGGAAGCCGAGCGCCTTGGCCGTTTGGTGCCGGTCGATCGGAAAGCTGGTGCCGGCAAGGGCGGCAGCACCGAGCGGGCTTTCGTCCATCCGCTCGATGGCGTCGCGTACACGCGACAGGTCGCGCGAAAACATCTCGACATAGGCCATGCAGTGATGGCCGAAGGTCACCGGCTGCGCCGCCTGCATGTGGGTGAAGCCCGGCATCACCGTCGCCGCATGCTCCTCGGCCCGCTCCAGGAACGCCGCTATCAGGCCCTTCAGCGCCTCGGCGACGCGAAAGCACTCGTCCTTGACCCACAGCCTGAGATCGACCGCCACCTGGTCGTTGCGCGAACGGGCGGTATGCAGGCGGCCGGCGGCCGCGCCGATCAGCTCGGCAAGGCGAGCCTCGACATTCATGTGGATGTCTTCCAGCCTGGTCGAAAACTCGAACTTTCCCGCCTCGATCTCTGCCAGGATCGTGTTCAGCCCGTGAGCGATTTTTTCTTGATCGGCCGCCGAAATAATGCCCGTTTGCGCCAGCATCTCGCTATGGGCGATCGAGCCTCTGATATCCTGCGCATAGAGTTTGCGGTCGAACGAGATCGACGCGTTGATCGCTTCCATGATCGCGGCCGGACCCGAGGCAAAACGTCCGCCCCACATCTGGTTGCTGGCCTTCTTGTCACTCATCGCTATAACCCGTGCTCCGGAGCAGTTTTTAGAAATGGCAGACGGCAATAAATTTTTCCCGGCCCCGCGCCTCATCCTCGCCGCTTTGGTGGCGGGCGTGCTGGCCGGCGCGGTCGCGGTATATGTCAGCGAGAGCGGTTCTGGCAACAACGCGCCCGCTCAAGTTGCCGTTGGCGACAGCAAGGACGATGTCGCCTGCACTGCCAAGGCCGATCGTGCCAAGACGGTCGCGGCGGCTGCTACCGGCCAGGTTGCCGCACTTTTGCCGGCCGATCCGCCGCAATCGCTGAAAAACCTCGCCTTCAACGACCCTGGCGGCAAGCCGATGACGCTCGCCGACCATGCCGGCAAGACGGTGCTGCTCAATCTATGGGCGACATGGTGCGCGCCCTGCCGAGCCGAAATGCCGGCGCTCGACGCGCTGCAGCAAGAAATGGGCAGCGACGCCTTCGAGGTCGTTGCGGTCAACGTCGATGCCGGCGACGACACCAAGCCGAAAAAGTTCCTCGAGGAAACCGGCGTCAAGGCGCTCGGCTACTACCGCGATTCGACAATGGCGCTGTTCAACGATCTCAAGACGCGCGGCCTGGCGCTCGGCCTGCCGGTCACCATGCTGATCGACGGCGAAGGCTGCCTGATCGCCCATATGAACGGCCCGGCCGAATGGTCAGGGCCGGATGCGAGGCGGCTGGTCGAGACGGCACTCGCCAAGTCGGACTAGGCGCCCCTGGGCGCACGGCAATCGCGACGGATTTGGTGGTGATGAATGGCGGCCGTGTCGAGCAGGTCGGCACGCCTGGCGAAATCTACAAGCGCCCCAGCGAGCCGTTTCGTGGCGACCTTCGTCGGCGCGCCGGCGATGAATATCCTGGAGGGCGCCGTCGAGTTCGATGGCCTGTCGTTGCTCGGCGGCAGCCGGCGCCTCGCCATTCCACGTGTGGGCCTACCGGTGGGGACGCAGGTCGCCGCCGGCATCCGGCCGGAAGCCGTGCGTCTTGTTGCGCCCGGCACGCCGGGCGCGCTCAAGGCTACGGTCGACCTCGTTGAGGAGCTGGGAGCTGGCCGGGTCGTCTATGTGGATCTCGACGGGGCATCCTTTTGCGCGGTGACATCGGAAGCCGTCCATCCGGCACCCGGAACGGCGGTCGGGCTCATGTTTTCGCCTGATGAGATGCACTTCTTCTCGTCGGAGACCGGAAGCCGTATCGATACCTTCAGGGCTTCCGTGCCGGTCCCCGCACACTGATTGCAATCGCCAGCAAGCTCGTTGCCGCCCGCTCCGAGTGCCGGCAAGCAAAGGGAGGGGGACGATGCCGCCGCTGTTTCGGCCAGAACCGTCGGAGTTTGCTGCCGGATAGCGCTAGGGCGCGGGCCGGGCGCCCATTCAGGCGAACACATGCGCCTTGCCGGAAACAGTCAGCAGGACGATCTCGCCAACGGCAGGCGTGTCCATGCCGGGCTTGCGCAGGATCAACGGCGTGTTGCCGATTGCGGCGGCGTCCGGCGGATCGGGGCTGTTCAAGAGCCGCACAGCGATGGTGCACATCGAGCCGGCGAATTCGGACTCGGTCACCTCGCCGAACAGCATGTCCGGCGTGCCCGACATGCCTTCGCGCGACGTTCGTTTCAACAGCACCTGTTCCGGCCGCAGCATGATGCGGACGATATCGCGCCGCTCGGTGCTGTCGACGGCGATGCGGCCGAGCGGCGAGCTGGCGAAGCCATCTGATATCTTGGCCGGCAGGATGATGGCATCGCCGAGGAATTCGGCAACCATCCTGTCTTTCGGCTTGAGATAGAGCTCGCGCGGCGTGCCGATTTGCGAGAACTTGCCGTCGCGCATCACCGCGACCTGGCTGGCAAAGGACAGCGCCTCGGCCTGGTCGTGCGTGACCAGGATCGTGGTGATGCCGGCGGCCTCCAGAAGCTCGGCCACAGCCTTGCGCATCGAGGCGCGCAGACCCGTGTCGAGCGCCGAGAACGGCTCGTCGAGCAGCATCAGCCGAGGCTTCATGGCCATGGCGCGGGCTAGCGCCACACGCTGCTGCTGGCCGCCGGAGAGCTCGTGCGGCCGACGCTTCAGGATCGCCTTGTCGAGCCCGACGATATAGGCGAGCTCGACGATGCGCTCGGTGCGCTTGTCCTCGTGGCGTCCCATGCCGAAACCGATATTGGCGGCGATGGTCAGATGCGGGAACAGGGCGCCGTCCTGCGCCACCACGCCAATGCTCCGCCGATATGCGGGCACGGCGGCGCCGCCATTGGCCAGTACCTCGCCGTCGAGCACGATGCGGCCCTGGTCCGGCGGCTCGAAGCCGGCGATCAGCCGCAGCAAGGTCGTCTTGCCGCAGCCGGACGGCCCGACGATCGCCGTGCGGCTGCCACTGGCCACGCTGAGATCGACGCCGGCCAGTGCGGCCACCGGGCCGTAGTGCTTGTGCACATCGGTGAGTTCGAGGAAGCTCATCGTCCGGCCATCCGCTTCGACTGGACATAGAGCAGCCAGGTCAGGGGCAGCGACATCGCCACCATGATGAGAGCGTAGGGTGCGGCGGATGCATAGTCGATCTCGCCGCTGTGGGCCCAGAACGCCATCGCCAGCGTGCGAGTGCCGTTGGGCGCCAGCATCTGCGTGGCGGTCAATTCGTTCATGATGCCGAGCGCCACCAGCGCCATGCCCGCCGCGGCACCCGGCGCCGACAGGCGGATCGTCGTCGACCATAGCGCCTTGAGCGGTGATCGGCCGAGACTTGCGGCGGCGCGTTCGAGCTCGACCGGCGCCTGCGCGATCGATGCCCGCAGGCTGATCAGCGCGCGCGGCAGGAACATCAGCGCATAGGCAACGAGGATCGTGAACAGGGTCTGGTAGAGCGGCAGAGCGATGCGCACCGTGATGGTGACCAGCGCCAGCGCCACGACGACGCCGGGCAGCGATCCAACGATGTAGTTGCAGCCTTCCAGAAGACGCTGCAGCGGTCCGGGCGCGCGGATCGAGATCCAGGCCATCGGCATGGCGGCGACGGTAGCGAGCAGGGCGCCGGCGAGCGCCAGGAACAGGGTCTGGCCGAGCGCCAGGCCGATCTCGTCGAGGCGCCAGACGTCGGCGCCGCCGGCCACAAGCCAGCGGCCGATGGTGACGAACGGCACGCCCAGCGCCAGCAACGCTGTGACCACCGGCAGCAGCAGGCACGGGATCGTGGCGCGGCCGAGCCTTGTGCGTTGCAGGGGACGCGCTGCGCCCGAGCCGACGCGGGCATAGCGCTCCTCGCCGCGCACGAGCACTTCGATCCCGAGCAGCACGAAACAGCATGTCACCAGCACCGCCGCCAGCATGTTGGCGGCCGGTCCATTGAAGGTCGACTGGAACTGGTCGACGATTGCCGTGGTGAAGGTGTCGAAGCGGATGAACACGTAGAGGCCGTATTCGGCCAGGAGATGCAGGCCGACCAGCAGCGAGCCGCCGCAGATGGCGAGCCTGAGCTGCGGCAAGACCACCCGCCGGAACACGCGCCACGGCCCGAGGCCGACGGCTGCCGCAGCATCTTCGAGGGCAGGATCGAGCCGGCGCAAAGCTGCCGCCACCGGCAGATAGAGGAACGGGAAATAGGCGACGACGGAAACCAGGACGCCGGCCCACAGGCCGTGCAGTCCCGGGACCAGGGTGATCCAGGCATAGGAGTGGACGAAGGCGGGGATGGCGAGTGGCGCCACCGACAGCCAGGCCCACAGGCGGGCCCCGGGAAGATCGCTGCGTTCGGTCAGCCAGGCCAGCGCCACCGAGAGCACGATGCAGATCGGCACGGCCAGCACCACCAAAAGAAGGGTGTTGACCAGGAGCTCGCCGACGCGTGGCCGGAAGACCAATGCCGATACGGTTTCCCAGCCGGTCTGCACGGCAATCCAGATGATAAAGGCGAGCGGCAGCAGGGAGAAAAGTGAGACCAGGATGGCGGCGAGCGAAATCCAGGATACGGGCCGCCGGCGCGTCCATTGCCCAGCCACCATGCCGGTCGGCGAGCCTGAACGTGCAAGATCGGCCGCAGACTGCATCAGCTCAGACGCCGCGCCGCTGCCGCCCGGTGGCGGAAGCGATCGAAGGGTCGCAAACGCGGCCAAAAACGCAGTCTGTCGTCATGGACGAATGCCATCTCGAAAAACAGAGCGCTCCTGCGGAAAGCGAAGTCCCGCAGGAGCGCAGTCGGTTGCCCTTTTAGGACGAACGCCGACTAAAGCAAGCCGGCTGCCGTCATCAGATCGGTCACCTTCTTGGAGTTCAGCGTCGTCGCGTCGACCTTCGGCGCCTGCAGATCGGCTAGCGGCACCAGCGCCGGATTGGACTCCGCGCCCTTGCCGACCGCGTATTCGAAGGAATTGCCGGTCTTCAGCACCTCCTGACCACCCTTGCCGGTCACCCATTTCAGGAATGCCTGGGCTTCCTTCGGGTGCTTGCTGGAGGCCAGCACGCCACCGCCGGAAACCGAGACGAACGCGCCCGGATCCTGGTTCTTGAAATAGTGGAGCCCGATGTTCTTGCTGTTTTCACCGGTCTTGGCCTGGTCGCCGTAGTAGTAATAGTGATAGATCACGCCGCCTTCGACCTCGCCGGCATTGACCGCCTTCATCACCGTGCTGTTGCCCTTGTAGGCGGTGAAGTTCTCCTTCATCGCCTTCAGCCAGTCGGCCGTTGCGGCCTCACCCTTGAGCTGCAAAAGCGCGCTGACGATCGCCTGGAAATCGGCGCCGGAGGGCGAAGCGGCCCAGCGTCCCTTCCAGCTTGGATCGGCGAGATCAAGCAGCGACTTAGGCAACTGCTCGGCGGTCAGCTTGGTCTTGTCGTAAACAAAGACGGTGCTGCGCGCGGCGACGCCCACCCACTTGCCGCTGGCCGGCTGATACTCCTGCGGAATCTGCGCCAGCGTGTCGGCATCGATCGGCGCGAACAGGCCTGATGCCTCGACCAGGGCCATAGCCGGCGAATTCTCGGTCAGGAACACGTCCGCAGGTGAGGCGGCGCCTTCGGCGACGATCTGGTTAGAGAAATCGCTGTCGCCGCCGTGGCGAACGGTGACCTTGATGCCGGTTTTCTTGGTGAAACCTTCCACCCAGGCATTAGTCAGGCTCTCATGCTGGGCATTGTAGACGACGATGCCGCCGTCCTGGGCCATCGCCGGGCCGGTGATCAGGCTGATTGCAAGTGCTGTGGCACCGGCAAGGGCGGAAAGAGCATATTTCATGGACGTCATCCCTCTCGATCTCGATGGTCTTGATTTAGCAAGGCTGCACCTATCAATTCCTGACCGGTGTAGTCAACATTGGCCGCTGCGTTAATCAAGCGTCGAAACGCGAAAGCCACGCCGGACGGACAATTTTGTGTGAGCAGGCACGTGTCTGCTCTGTCCGCAACAAAGCGTCGCCGCGAAGGGATAGTGTTCCCCGGCGTTTTCTACGCGAAAATCAGGGGAGCGGTCTGCAGGCCGTAAAGCAGCACCGAGGGTCGTCTGACAACCCTGAGAAGGTCAAGGCGCCAACCCCCGGCCTTTGTGAACAGCGCCTCCAGCAGGGCGGCTAGCTCCAGCCTGGCGACATGCTGTCCGAGACAGACATGCAAGCCAGTGCCGAAGGTGAGGGTAGAGGGGACGGCGGAGCTCAGGTCCAGCTGGTCGCCTGCCGGAAAAACCGCCGCATCGCGATTGGCGCTGGCAAGCACTGGGACGACAGCCTGTCCGGCACGGATGGCGACACCGTCAAAATCGAAGTCGTTCGCAGCGATCCGTGCTCCGGCATAGTGAACCGGAGCGCAATAGCGAAGCAGTTCTTCCGCTGCGGACAGCCAGCTTACGCGTCCGTCTTCAAGAAGTTTCCGCTGGTCGGGGAAGCATTCAAGCGCAACAAGCGCGTTGCCGAACGTGTCGACAACCGTCGCCTGTCCGGCAAAAAGGAGAAACACGATGTTGGCAACGGCGTCGTCGCGTTGCCAGCGGCCGGCTTCGACCTCTGCTAGCATCTGCGCGGCCATGCCGTTTGGCCGTATCGCACCCTTGTCGATCGCGGACGACACCCAGAGTTCCAGCCGGCGGCAGGCATCATTGGCGTCGGGGTCCACGCCTTTAGGTCTCATCTCCAGTGCTTTGGCCATGCATTGTGCATCCTCTCCCATCGACCACGGGTTATCGATATTAATGCCGAGGATGTTCTCCAAAGTTGAGAACGACAAAGGGACGGCCAGATCGCGCACTGCGTCGAAGTCTGGTTTTTCCGTGGCCTTTTGCGTCAAATGCAATGCTGTGGACAACAGGCTGTCGAAGAGACGCGCACTCAGGGATGGCGTCAGCGATCCCGCGAGCGGGCGGCGAAGTTGTAGATGTTGCGGAGGATCCGACAACATCATGGATTTCGTCAGCAGATCGAGCGCGTAATTAGCGGTGATCTTTTGCCGGGTCGCCTGGTAAGCGCCGGGCGGCGCTTGCAAAAGCGACGGGTGTTTCAGCGCCTTCGAAACCAGGGCATGGCTGAACACGTAATACGCTTGGCCCACTTCGGGGTAAGGTGCTTCGCCCCAAGCTGCTCCCCCGGTCGCCCGGCGCCGCGCGAATTCTGGAAACCGATCGTTGCCGAGAGCGAAAGGGTTGAAAAGCTTGGCTGATATCATTGGGTGACATCCACCGCAAAGATAACGCGATAGCCCCCGGAGCTTGCATCCTCCGGCAGAAATCCAGGCGCCAGATGCAGAAATTCGCAGTTCAGTACCCGTCGGTAGAATCGCAGCAGCGGATCCCGGATTATGGATTTCACCGGAGGCGTCACGCCGGTACGGTGCCAGTCGTCGATGGTCGCGCGAAACCTCTGATCCGGAAGCACCTTGTCGGGAGTGTCGTGCTGCGCGCCTGCGTAGGACGGACAGCGTCCGTCTCCCACCAACCAGCGTGCACCGACCCGGCGCCCGTGCTCGATCAATTCGGAAAGCAGACGACGCGCGATATCGGTTCCTCTGAACTCCGGACGCACACCGAGATTATAGACATAGAGCGAAAGCGCAGGCTCACTTCGGGCCATCGAAGAATAGGCGGAGAAGGTCTTTGGAAACTTTGCGGTGTCGTGCGGATCCTGATTGGTCTCTACGAAGCAGATTGCGCCTGCGACAAGACTATCAATGGAGGCCGCGATCATCGTATGCCCTAGGGAAAGTCGACGACGGATAGTGTCCGCTCCGGCACCAAGCGGTCCCCATGCGGCATTCTCCATCTCGGCCATCCGCGGCACGTCTTCTTTGTCGAGGGAGTGAAATCTGATGTTTTTGGTTGTCATGAAGGGCAGCCCGCCAATGCCGTGTAGAATGCATGATCTCTATTTGCTAGTCGTGCATGCGCGACCCCGCAACGGCTGATTTTCCGATGATTTTTTATGTTTGCCATCGCCTGCATACCTACACCCAGGCGAGCTTTCTTCTCTATTATCGAAAAGATATGCAGAACTTTTTTCGCTTGGTCCCCTATGAACAGGCAACTCTTCTAGGGTCGCTTTCTGCGGGAACGGTAATCTGGTCCGACATGGACCGACTGAGTGGGGTTGAAATCGATGCGGCCTCGGAGCTCGCCCGCAAATTGGAGCTGGAACAACCTCACGTCGTTCAGCTCAATCATCCGCGCGAGAGTTTTCAGCGTTTCGATTTGCTGCGCAAACTGTTTGCGGACGGCATCAACAATTTCCAGGTCCACCGGCCAGATGCTCTGCCCGACGATATACGCTATCCCGTTTTTCTACGCGACGAGACAGGCGCCGCTTACAAGGCGCCACGGCTATTGCAAGCGCGTCGCGAGCTGGACAATGCTCTCGCCGCCCTGCCTGACATGAAGTTCGTCCGACCAATGGTGGTCGAATTCGGATCGAAGGCCGGCCCCGATGGCCTGTACCGAAAATACGCGGCCTATCGCGTCGGCGATCGGACCTACGCACAGCATTGTTTTGCCAACGAAGAATGGTTCATCAAGGACCCTGGAAGGGGCATTCTGCAAGCTACAAGAAAACAGCACCTGGACTATGTAAGGGACAATCCCCATGCGCCGGATCTGATGGCGATTTTCGAAAAGGCCTCGATTACATATGGTCGGATCGACTACACGATCGTCGGTGGCCGCATTCAGGTCTTCGAGATCAACACCAACCCGACCGTCCTGAGTTATCCGCCAACACCTTTCGACAAATATGATTCAATGCCCTACGCCAACATGCATGCCGATGCTCTTTTGGCGCTGCCGCATGCGCGCGACCCGTCATCGACTGCGGAACTCGATAGAACGCATTTCGAAGTTCTTGCGGTGCTGCGGCGCGAGTACCGGAAAAGGCGCAGGAAGTTGGTCGTCCGAAAAGGTTTGAGGTTTGTCCGGGACGCGGTGCTCGGCTCTAGGCACTGAGCCGTCTGCAAATCTTCGTGATATTCCCATAGTTTGGCTTGGACATTATTTCGCCGGCCACGTAACAAATCAGCGCCGAGGCGCGAATATCGGGAGTGAACTCTTGTGACCGGCAAGGACGAGGCCGAGCTTTCCCGGCTGATGCGGGCCGCGATCGCGGGAGATGAAAGGGCTTACGCCGACTTTCTGCACCGGACGGCTGCTCTCGTTCGCGGCTTTGTCAGGCGCAAGATCGTCCACGGCGGGGTCGATCCCGAGGATGTCGTGCAGGAAACCTTGCTGGCCATTCATGTGAAACGGCATACCTGGCGCCAGGATTTGGCTGTGCTGCCGTGGGTCTACGCCATTGCGCGCTTCAAGCTGATCGACGCCTTCCGGCGGCGCGGGCGGCGTGTCGAGATCGAGATCGACGAGATCGCCGAGACCTTCGCCGAGCCGGAGGCCGAGACGGTCAGCGAGCGCGACATCAATCGGGCCCTGGACGGACTGCCGCCGGCGCAACGTTCCGTCGTCTCGTCTGTATCGGTCGAAGGCCGTTCCATCGGCGAGACGGCAGCGAAGTTCGGCATCAGCGAGACGGCGGTGCGCGTGTCGCTACATCGCGGACTTGCCGCCATTGCCAAACGGTTCGGGGCCAAACAATTCGGGCGGGCCAAACAGTTCAAGCGGGAATGACATGAGGACCGACGATCTCATCAAGGCGCTCGACGCCGATGCCCGCAGCACGGCGATGCCGCTTGGCTCGGCCTGGTGGCTGGCCGCCGGTGCGGCTACCGTGATCGCGGCGGTGGTTTTCTGGCTGACGATCGGTCCGCGTGCCGACATCGCGACCGCCATGCATACGATGCGCTTCCTCGCCAAGTTCGTCTTCACGACTGCTCTGGCCGTCAGCGCCTTCGCCTTGATCCGGGCCCTGTCCACACCCAGTGCATCGACAGGCAAGGCGGCGGCCTGGATGATTGCCGCACCGCTGCTGGTGATCATTGCGGTGGTTCTGGAGCTCCTTTCCGTGCCTGCGGCCGACTGGGGCACACGGCTGGTCGGCAGCAACATGGTTATCTGCCTGACGTCCATTCCGCTGATCGGCATCGGTCCGCTTGCCGTCTTCATAGCGGTGCTGCGCTATGGCGCGCCGACGCGGCCGGTGCTTGCGGGAACGGTGGCGGGCCTGCTCGCCGGTGGGCTGGCGGCAACTTTCTATGCCGCACACTGCTTCGACGACTCGCCGCTTTTCGTCGCCACCTGGTACACGATCGCGATTGCCGTCCTCGCCGCGCTCGGCGCGCTCGGCGCCCGGATTTTCGTGCGCTGGTAGCGACGGCCCGCGAGCGGAGACCGTGATGCTCTAACGTCAAAACTCATTTCATTTCTGAACGACCTCGTTCGACCCCGTTGCGGCCCTTTCGCTCGGAGAACTTCTACGGCAAGCCCTGACCCGAAGCAGTCATTGACTGTTGAAGGCTCAATGTTCCGAAAGGGGTAGGAGACCATCATTCTACCCAGCTAGCCGTTCTCGTTGCTGGCCACGATGGACTCTTCCGTGCGGCGCAAATACCATCGATCCAACCAGTGAGGCGATCACTTAATGGCTGATGAACGCGTCAAGCGCCGTCTTGCCGCCATCGCTGTGGCCGACGTGGTCGGCTACAGCCGAATGATGGAGGCGGATGAGGCGGGCACGCTGGCGGCACTGAAGGAGCGGCGCAAGGCGATCCTGGAGCCGATCGTTCGCGATCGCGGCGGGCGGATCGTCAAGCTTATGGGCGACGGCGTGCTGATGGAGTTCACCAGCGCGGTGAACGCGGTCGAGGCTGCAGTCGAACTACAGGCCAAAATGGCGGAGGCCAACCAATCCCTCACCGAGCACCGCCGCATATTGCTGCGTATCGGCATCAATCTGGGCGACGTGATCGGTGAGGGCTCGGACATCTATGGCGACGGTGTGAACGTTGCGGCTCGCCTCGAAGCCTTGGCAGAGCCAGGCGGGGTCTGCGTATCGGCCAAGGTTCATGAGGAATTGCGAGGCAAAGGCAACGCTGCCTTCGAGGACATGGGCGAGGTGGAGCTCAAGAATATCGTCAGACCGGTGCGGGTTTACCGTGTGGAAACGAGTACTGGTCAAGTGGGCGGGCGGGCCGCAACGACGTCTGCTGCCAGGCCCTCCATTGCCGTTTTGCCATTCGACAATCTGAGCGGCGATCCCAGTCAACAATACCTTTCGGACGGCATCACGGAGGACATCACCACCGAGTTGTCGCGGTTCAAAAATCTTACCGTCGCGGCGCGTCACGCTTCGTTCCATCTTGCCAGGATGGGCATCAACCCAATGCAGGCCGCCCGCGATCTGGGCGCGAACTACGTCATCGAAGGTAGTGTGCGGAAGGCGGGCGAGCGGATTCGCATTACTGCACAGTTGATCGACGCAAGGACAGGCAACCACGTCTGGGCGGAGCGGTATGATCGCGAATGCCACGACATTTTTGCTGTGCAGGACGAAGTCGTGGCAGCAATCGTGACGACGCTCGAGGGGCGAATGGTGGCCGCTGCTGCTCTTCAGGTGCGCAAGCGGCCAACGTCGAGCTGGACGGCCTATGACTTTTTCCTGCAGGGCCGGGAGCTGGCCGACGCCAACATGGAGAAGGAGGCCGTTCCGCTTTTTTCCCGCGCGACGGCGATCGATCCCGATTTTGCGCACGCTCACGCCTGGCTGGCGATCGCTCTCCTCGCCCGCTACTGGTTCGACACCGATCCACGAACGCTGCACGAAGCGTCACTTGCCGCACAAAGAGCCATGGAGTTGGACAGCAACGATCCAACGGTCCACCACGCCAACGGCATGGTCATGGTGTGGCTCCGCGAATACGAACGGGCCGGCGTCCATTTCGACCGCGCCGTCGCTCTCAATCCGGCCGATGCGCAAATTCGCGCGGACCGAGCGAATTGGTTGCGATACGCCGGCCGGCCGGAGGAGGCTCTGGCTTCAATCGACGACGCGCTGAAGAGAACCCCGTTTCCACCACACTGGTTCTGGGTAATTCGCGCCAAAATTTTGCTGGAACTGAGGAGATATGGCGAAGTCGTAGCGGCCTTGGACAACATGCCAAAAAAGGATCACCCCGCTTGGCTCACACTGGCGGCCGCCCATGACCATCTCGGCCATGCCGCTCTCGCTGCGAATGCGCTGGCGAAGGCTCGCGAACTTAGACCCAGCATCTCATCGCGGGAACTGATCGCTGTGAATCCTTATGCTCACCGAGATGCGCTCAAACCTCTGCTCGATGGCCTGCGCAACGCCGGATTGCCGGAGTAAGTAGGCCGCCAATGGGACATTGAAAATTTACACCACGCGGCGAGTTCACCGGAACGCATGCGGATGGCTTCGCGGTCGCAAACGATAGTCCGTCCCTTGAGGTTGCGGAACACCGCGCCTCTTGCCCCGGCCGTAGGCTACGCGCGGAGTGGGTGACGAATGCGGCGTTTGGCGTTCGTATCGTGAATGCCCAAAGATGGCGCTGCCTACTCGTTCCGATTGGCGAGGCGGAGGGCAGAAACCACCCATCTCGGCTATTGGCGGCATCCCGCTGATTGAGTTTTGACTCTAAAGCGGAATGCGTTTGGATTGATCCGGCATTCCGCTCTATCTCTTTGTTTCGTTTGTGCGACGCCAAGTGGTTCCAGTTGGCCGCAAAATGCTCGACGTGAAACGCTCTGCCGGGCTGGTTTGAGCCAGATCCATCGGGCTTCGGGCAAGGATCGGCCCGATGCGGTCTTCACTCAGCGCGACCGCGCGATGTCCGTTGGCTCGTATCGCCGGTCAGCGCGTCGGAACGGGATGCTCGCCGCGATAGTCGTAGAAGCCGCGCCCGGTCTTGCGGCCGAGCCAGCCGGCCTCGACATATTTCACCAGCAGCGGGCAGGGGCGGTACTTCGAATCCGACAGGCCGTCATGCAGCACCTGCATGATCGACAGGCAGGTGTCGAGGCCGATGAAATCGGCGAGCTGCAGCGGTCCCATCGGATGGTTGGCGCCGAGCCTCATGGCGGTGTCGATCGCGTCGACCGAGCCGACCCCCTCATAGAGCGTGTAGATCGCCTCGTTGATCATCGGCAGCAGGATGCGGTTGACGATGAAGGCCGGAAAATCCTCCGAGACGGTGATCGTCTTGTCGAGATGGTTCACATAGGCCTTTGCCGCTTCGAAGGTCTGGTCCTCGGTGGCGATGCCGCGCACCAGTTCGACCAGCTTCATCAGTGGAACCGGATTCATGAAATGGATGCCGATGAAACGCTCCGGCCTGTCGGTCTGCGCGGCGAGACGTGTGATCGAGATCGACGAGGTGTTCGTCGCCAGGATGGCTTCGGGATTGAGCTGCGGACAGAGTTGGGCGTAGATCTTGCGCTTGACCGTCTCGTCCTCGGTCGCCGCTTCGATCACCAGATCGGCACCCGCAAGGTCGGCCATGGTGGGCGCTGCCGAAATGCGCGCCATCGCGTCATTGCGCAGCTTTTCCTCAAGTTTGCCGGAGCCGACCTGGCGGGCCATGTTGCCGCTGATCGTGGCGATGCCCTTTTCGATGCGGTCGGGTGAGATGTCGTAGACCAGCACCTTGTAGCCCGCAAGCGCGGACACATGGGCGATGCCGCCACCCATCTGGCCCGCGCCGATGATGCCGATCGTCTCGATCTTGCTCATTACACCGATCCCGTCAAAAGGCCTTTGCGGCCTGCTTTTTGTGCGGTGCAAACTAAAAGGGCGGGGTGACTTCGTCTACCCCACCCCTCACTATTTAATACGCTTTGCCAGATAGCGTCAAAGCGCCTTTTGCAGTTCCGGCATAATGACGAAAAGGTCGCCGACGAGACCGTAGTCGGCGACCTGGAAGATCGGCGCTTCCTCGTCCTTGTTGATGGCGACGATGACCTTGGAATCCTTCATGCCGGCGAGGTGCTGGATGGCGCCGGAGATGCCGACGGCGATGTAGAGATCGGGGGCCACCACCTTGCCGGTCTGGCCGACCTGCCAATCGTTCGGCGCGTAGCCGGCGTCGACAGCGGCACGAGAGGCGCCGACGGCGGCGCCGAGTTTGTCGGCGACCGGCAGGATGACCTCCTGGAATTTCTCCGAAGAGCCCAGCGCGCGGCCGCCCGAGATGATGATCTTGGCCGAAGTCAGCTCCGGACGATCGGTCTCGGAAAGCCTGTTCTCGACGAAGATCGACAGGCCGGGATTGGCCGCCGCCTGGACCGTCTCGACCGGGGCGGAACCGCCCTCGGGTGTGGCCTGGAAGGAGGCAGTGCGCACGGTGATGACCTTCTTGGCGTCGCTCGACTGCACCGTCTGGATGGCGTTGCCGGCATAGATCGGCCGCTTGAAGGTGTCTGACGACACCACTTCGATGATCTCGGACACCTGCGCGACATCGAGCAGAGCCGCCACGCGCGGCGCGACGTTCTTGCCCGACGAGGTCGCCGGCGCGATGATCGTGTCATAGGCACCGGCTATGCTGACGACGAGCGCCGCCAGCGGTTCGGCGAGGCGCTCGGTGAGCTCGTCGGCTTCGGCGAGCAGCACCTTGCCCACGCCCTTGAGCTTGGCGGCGGCGTCCGCTGCCGGCTTGGCACCCTTGCCGGCGACCAGCACATGCACGTCCGAGCCGACCTGCAGTGCTGCCGAAAGCGCCTTGGCGGTCTGGTCGGAAAGTGTCGCATTGTCGTGTTCGGCAATCAGAAGAATTGTCATCTCTCTATTCCTTGATCCACTTCAGTGGGGACGTCTCAAATTCATGTCAGGCCGAGTCGAAAACGGTTGGGTTCGAGAACCGGAGCGGAGCGTACTTCAGTACGTGAGCACCGGAAGCGGAGAACCCTGCCGTTTGCAGGCCGGCATCACATGAACTCCTACAACACGCCGGCTTCGTTCTTCAGCTTATCGACCAGCTCGGCGACGCTCTTGACCTTGACGCCCGCCTTGCGGCCGCTCGGCTCCTCGGTCTTGATCACCTTCAGCCGCGGCTTGACGTCGGCGCCATAATCGGCGGGCGATTTCTCGTCGAGCGGCTTCTTCTTGGCCTTCATGATGTTGGGCAGCGAGGCGTAGCGCGGCTGGTTGAGGCGAAGGTCGGCGGTGACGATCGCCGGCATCTTCAGCTCCACCGTCTGCAGGCCGCCATCGACCTCGCGCGTCACCTTGGCCTTGTCGCCATCGATAACGATCTTGGAAGCGAAGGTGCCTTGCGCCCAGCCGAGAAGTGCGGCCAGCATCTGGCCGGTCTGGTTGGAATCGTCGTCGATCGCCTGCTTGCCGAGAATGACGAGACCCGGCTGTTCCGCCTCGACCACGCCCTTCAGCACCTTGGCGACACCCAGCGGCTCGGTCTGCTCGTCGGTCTTGACCAGAATGGCACGGTCGGCGCCCATGGCGAGTGCGGTGCGCAAGGTCTCCTGCGCCTGCTGCGGCCCGATCGAGACAACGATGATCTCTTCCGCCTTGCCGGCCTCTTTCAGCCGGATCGCCTCTTCGACCGCGATCTCGTCGAACGGGTTCATCGCCATCTTGACGTTGGCGAGTTCCACCGCCGAACCGTCAGCTTTCACACGAACCTTCACATTCGCATCCACAACCCGCTTCACGGGCACAAGGATCTTCATTTGCCTGTCACCTCTTTCACGATAGCAACCTCTTCCAAGATAAATTGAGCGCGCTATAGCAGCGTGCGCCCCTTCAGAGTTGTCGAAAGCCGACATTCCGGGCGGAATTCTAGTCTCCGACCGCCTAGTGTGGGAAAGCTTCCGTAGTTGCGGCGACCTCGCACGTCAATATCTGGGGCGCGCCCAAATCGTCCGCGGCGCACTCAAATCGGTTCAGTCCGGATTGGAGGCGCTTCCTCGTCCCCAGCGCGGCGCCGGCTGCGCAGGCTGGGGGTCGTTTGGCGCCGGGTCTGCGGCAACAGGCACCTGGCCGGCGACCACCACGGCCTCTTCGTCCGCGCCGGCAAGCAGTGGCACGGCGCGGTTGCGCAAGATGAGCACCAGCACGGCCCCGGCGATGATGCCGCCGACATGGCATGCCCAGGAAACCTGATCCTCGCCGCCGGCGGCGAACATCACGATCTGGAACAAGATCCACAGGATGAGCGGTATGAAGGCCGGGATGCGCAGCGGGATGCGGGCGAAGGCCAGCACCCATACTTTCACGCGGGGATATAGGATCAGATAGGCGGCAACCACACCGGCAATGGCGCCCGAGGCGCCGATCAACGGAACCTGCGAATCCCACGCGATCAGGCCCTGGAAGAAGGCACCGGCGATGGCGCAAAGCAGGTAAAAGGCGAGAAAGCGGACATGGCCGAGCGCGTCCTCGACATTGTCGCCGAATACCCAGAGGAACAGCATGTTGCCGCCAAGGTGGAAAATATCGGCATGCAGGAAGGAATAGGTGACGTAGCTCAGGCTCTCGGGGATGACGACAAACTGTGGGGCGAGCTCGACGCTGTCGTGGACGACCGACGGGATGAAGCCGAGGCCCAGCACAGCAGCGTTGGAAAACTGCTCGCCGCCAAGCGCGGTGGCGAAGTAGATGAGCGTGTTGAGCGCGATCAGGCTGATCGTCACATATTGCAGCTTGATGTGGCGCAGCCTGTTGGTGTCGTAAAGCGGGATGAACATCGGACCCCCTCCCGCCTCGGCAGATTCAGCGGTTCTTGCCGGGAACCCATAGCACGTCGGCGTTTCCATTGTCATTGACCGCGCGCGCGGCGACGAACAGAAAGTCCGACACGCGGTTGATGTATCTTATCGCCTCGCGGTTGACATGCTCGCCTGGGCCCTGCGTCAACGCCACCATGATGCGCTCGGCCCGCCGGGCCACCGTGCGGGCGAGGTGAAGGGCAGCCGCCGCCGGCGTGCCGCCGTTGAGCACGAAGGATTTGAGCGGCTGCAGATCCTTGTTGAGCAAGTCGATGTCCTTTTCGACACGGTCGGTCTGCACTGCGGTGATGCGCAGCGGCTCATAGCCGAGCGGCTTGCCGTCGTCCGGCACGGCCAGATCGGCGCCGAGGTCGAAAAGGTCGTTCTGGATGCGGCCGAGCATCGCGTCGATCGCCGGATATGTTGCCGCGGTGTGGATGCGGGCCATGCCGATGCAGGCATTGGCTTCGTCGATCGTGCCGTAGGCGTCGATGCGCAGATCGGATTTCAGCCGCCGTTCGCCGGTGCCGAGGCCGGTGGTGCCATCGTCGCCGGTGCGGGTGTAGATCTTGTTGAGCTTGACCACGCTCTGCCTCCCGAAATCGCAGGTCACTTTTATTTGCGGGTGAACCAGACGGCCAGCATGATCAGCACCAACGCAACGAACTGCAGCAGCACGCGCGTCTGCATCAGCTTGTTGGAGGTCATGGCGGAGCCGCCGCGCATCATGTTGATGAGGCCGCGGATCAGCACGATCACCACGGCGACCATGACGAGGACAGCGAGGATGTTGAAGACGGTTGCCATAGTGTGTTTCCAGTCGATTGCGTTCAGGCGCGTTTGGCAAGCAGGCGGTAGAGCATCGCTGCCGGCAGAATGCGTTTGAGGATCACGCCGATCCTGGCCGGCACCGTTACCACATAATGCGGTCGCGGGCGCCGCGACAGAAGCGCATGGCGCAAGGCCACATGAACCACCTCCGGCCCGGGCTTCAGCCGTGATGTGCTGCCGCCGGCCCGCAGGCGCTGCAACTGCGCCTCGTAGGCGAGGCGGTGCACGGAATTCTCATGGTCGATATTCCTGAGAAACCACACAAGGCCGTTGCTGGCGATCTTCGATGTCACCGGCCCCGGCTCGATCAGCGAGACATGGATGCCGCTGCCCTGGAGTTCCTGACGCATGCACAGCATCAGCCCTTCGATCGCGTGCTTGGATGCCGAATAGGCGCCGCGAAAGCGCAGCGGCGCCAAGCCGAGGATCGAGGAGCAATGGACGAGACGGCCATGTCCCTGGCGGCGCATCACCGGCACGACACGACGGGTGAGGTCATGCCAGCCGAAGACATTCGCCTCGAATTGCTCCCTGAGTGCTGCGACCGGCAAGTCCTCGACGGCGCCGGGCTGTGCGTAGGCGCCGTTGTTGAACAGGGCATCGAGCCGTCCGTCCGTCCGCTCCAGCACCGACGCCACCAGCGTCTCGATCGATACGGGTTCGCGGTAGTCCAGATAGAAGGCCTCGATGCCATCGGCTTCGAGTGCAGCGATATCCTCTGGCTGACGCGCCGTCGCGAAGACCCGCCAGCCTTCCGCCTTCAGCGCCCGGGCGCAATAGGCGCCTATCCCGGAAGAAGCACCGGTGACGATGATGGTGCGCGACGCTTCTCCAGGAGGAAGCGTGGTTTGACCTAGGCTTGCCATTTGCCGCAATCCCTTCCCATATTCGCGGCGTCGAGACAATCGAAGGGAACGCGGTTCTTGTTGCGGAAGATCGTAGCCCTCAAACGCGTGCTCTATGACGCGCTCGGCCATTTCAACGCAGACGATGGCTGGGCGATGGCCAGTCATCTGGCGATCACGGCGCTGATGGCGCTTTTCCCTTTTCTGATTTTCGCCACGACACTGGCCAGCTTTTTCGGCGCACAGGCTTTTGCCGACACGGCCGTGCATCTCGTCTTCGATACCTGGCCCGAGCAGATCGCCAAGCCGATCGCGCGCGAAGTGCTCAATGTGCTTACCGTGCGGCGCACCGACCTGTTGACCTATGGCGTGCTGCTCGCCGCCTTCTTCGCCTCGAACGGCATCGAGGCGCTGCGCACCTCGCTCAACCGCGCCTACCGCGTCTCCGAAACGCGCGGCATCATCTATCGCCGGGTGCAGAGCATCGTCTTCGTGCTGATCGCCACGGCGGGTTTTCTGGTGATCAGCGTGCTCGTGGTCTTCGCGCCCTTGCTGGCGCGGCTGGCCGAGACCAATTTCGAATGGATAAAACCCTATATGGGCACGATCACGCTGTGGCGTTACATCATCGCCTCCGTCGTCATCGTCGGTGGCCTGTTCGCGGTGCATTACTGGCTGCCTGCGGGCAAGCGCCGCTTCGTCTCGATCATACCGGGCATCATTTTCACGCTGATTGCCTGGCTTATCGGGTCGACCATCTTCGCCGCCTATCTCGACCGTTTCTCGTCCTATGTGACGACCTATGCCGGCCTTGCCTCGATCATGATCGCGGTCGTCTTCCTCTACATCGTCTCGGCGATCTTCATCCTCGGTGGTGAGCTCAATGCCGCGATCAGCCGCTATCTGGAGGCACGCGCCCGAGTTGGCTGAGCGGTTGCCAGCCCGACGCCGAGCGTCGCGATCGCCATGCCGACGATCTGAACCAGGCTCAACTGCTCGTCGAACAATATCCAGGCGATGACCGCGGTGACGGCCGGGACCAGATAGAACAGCGAAGCGACTTTCGACATCTCGCCGTCGCGGATCATCACCATCAAGAGGAAGATGGCACCGATCGACAGAACCAGCACCAGCCATGCCATGGCAAAGATCAGCTCGCCATTGATGACGACGGTGCGTGTCTCGAAGGCGAGCGAGGCCAAGGCCATGACCGATGCACCGCCGACATATTGCCATTTGGTGGCCGCCACGAGATCGCCGCCGGAGGCGAAACGCTTCTGCCAGATCGTGCCGGCGCTCATTCCAAGCACCGAGACAAGCGCGGCAGCAAGCGTCTCAGTCGTCACGCCGCCGCCGAGTGCGCCGAGCTTCGGCCAGAGCACGATGACCACACCGACCAGGCCGATGCCGAGACCGGCCCAATGGCGCGGCAGGATGGCTTCGCCGAGGAATCTGCCGGCGAGCACCGCCGTGATCAGCGGCTGCAGCCCGACGATCAGGGCGGAAAGCCCGGCCGGCATGCCCTTGTGGATGGCCCAGAAGACGCCGCCGAGATAGACGCCATGCATCAGGATGCCCGCGCCCGTGGCGTGCAGCGCCTCGGCGCGGGTGGCTCTCTTCGAGCCGAGCACGATCATCAGAACGGCCAGCAGGATCGCCGCCAGCACGAAGCGCGCGGCGAGGAAGGTGAAGGGCTCCGCCCATGGCATGGCGTAACGCGCGCCAATGAAGCCGGTCGCCCACAGGACGACGAAAGAGGCGGGGATGAACCGCTTGATGCTGTGCATTTTCGGAAGGCTGCCGGTGTGGTCGGTGAGGGGTTGAGTGTCGCGATTGCTGTAAAGTGGTTCAACCTGGCAAGCAAAACCAAACGGTTGATCCATAGGCTCATTCGAATTGAAGAGGCGCTCGTATTTGTGAGCGTGTGCGCTGATCTACATCCCAATCAGCCGCCTGACATCGGCCGGAGATGTGCCGGCCTCGCGCAAGGCGGCAAGGCCGGTATCCGCAAAACTCTTCGACAGCTTTCGTCCGTCCGGGCCGAGGACGAGGCGATGGTGGAAGTAGCTTGGTTGCGGCAGGCCGAGAACCTCCTGGAGCAGGCGCTGCACGCCGGTGGCGGAATAGAGGTCCTGGCCGCGCACCACATGGCTGATGCCTTGCAGCGCGTCGTCGACGACGACGGCGAGATGATAGCTTGTCGGGATTTCACGGCGCGCCACGATCACGTCGCCCCAGTCCTGCGGTCGGGCGTCTACCGCGCGTGTTGCGGAAAGCCTCTCATTCGAAAATTCCAGCCATGACAGATCCGTGCCGATGCGCGCCATCGCAGCGCCAACGTCCAGCCGCCAGGCGAAAGGCGCATTCTCGGCGATCCGTCGCTTGCGTTCCCTGGTCGGCAATGCCTTGTCGATGGCGGGATAGAGCGGCACGCCGTCCGGGTCCCGCGGCCAGTCACGACCACGCTTTTCGCTGTCGGCAATGAAGGCTCTGATATCACCACGGCTCATGAAGGCGGGGTAGACGAGCTCTTCGCGAATCAGCCGATCGAGCACCACCTGATAGTCCGCGAAATGCTCGGACTGACGGCGCACCGGTTCTTCCCAGCCAAGCCCGAGCCATTTGAGATCGCGAAAAATGCCAGCCTCGAATTCCGGCGTGCAGCGCGTCGTGTCGATATCCTCGATGCGCAGCAACAGGCGTCCCCCCGTTGCCCTCGCCAATTTCTGATTGAGCAGCGCCGAATAGGCATGGCCAAGATGCAGTTCGCCATTCGGGCTCGGCGCGAAGCGGAATGTCAGGAGTGTCATCCTTGGGCGGCAATCGGGTTGTGCGGCGCTTTCGCCAGTTGCTATTTTGAGCCTGATTACGAATTGCCATTTTGCGCTGGGAACAAGCAAGCATGCAACGCATCGCCACGCTCGACGACATCTCACAAGGGCTTGACGCGCTTTGCCTGCTCGACCCGCGCCTCACAAAGGTGCGCGGCATGGCCGGCGAGGTGCCGCTTCGGCTCTCCGAGCCGGGGTTCAGAAGCCTTGCCTCGATCATCGTCTCGCAGCAGGTTTCCCGTGCCAGCGCCGACGCTATCTTCGGGCGGCTGACAAAACTCGTCGATCCGCTGACGCCACAAGCGATCCTTGCTGCGGACGAAGCCATTTTTCGCGAGGCCGGACTGTCGCGGCCAAAGCAGCGCGGCCTGATCGCCGTCGCCCAGGCGGTGGTCGATGGCCTCGACCTCGATCATCTCTGCTTGCTCGATGCCGCGGAGGCGATCACAGCCATGACCAAAGTGTCGGGCATCGGCCCGTGGACGGCGGAAGTCTATCTTTTGTTCGCCGCCGGCCACCCCGATGTCTTCCCGGCACGCGACGTTGCCCTGCAGAGCGCGGTCGGTCACGCGCTCGGCATCGACCCGCGTCCGCCCGAGAAAAGACTGATCCAGCTCGCCGAATCATGGAGCCCGTGGCGAGGTGTCGCATCGCGGCTTTTTTGGGCCTATTATCGCGAATTGAAGGGCAGGGACGCTGCACCCCCTGCCTAAATCCGCAAAAAAGCATGAAAATCATCCAGTTTTGGCACTTCGTTTGATCGACAAGCCGCTTCACATCCCTGTCATGTCGGGCTTACAGTATCCGCGCCGACCGGTTGTAGAGCCAAGGAGGTCAATGACGTGACGGTTGCCGTGTCTCCGGATGGGCTTCCAGCGCTGGTGCTGAACGCGGATTACCGTCCGCTCAGCTATTACCCCCTGTCGCTCTGGTCGTGGCAGGATGCCATCAAGGCGGTGTTCCTCGAGCGGGTGAATATCGTCGCCGAATACGAGCACGCCGTGTCGTCGCCGACCTTCTCGATGAAGCTGCCGAGCGTCGTCAGCCTGAAGGCCTATGTGAAGCCATCGCGGCATCCGGCCTTCACCCGCTTCAACGTCTTCCTGCGGGACCGCTTCCAGTGCCAGTATTGCGGCACGCCGGAGGATCTGACCTTCGACCACGTCATTCCCCGCCATCGCGGCGGCGCGACGACGTGGGAGAACGTCGTCGCCGCCTGCTCACCCTGCAATCTGAGGAAGGGCGGCATGATGCCGGCGCATGCCAAGATGTGGCCGCTGCAGAAGCCGTTTCAGCCGACGGTGCATGATCTGCACAACAATGGCCGCCTGTTCCCGCCCAACCATCTGCATGAAAGCTGGATGGATTATCTATACTGGGATGTCGAACTCGAACCTTGAGATCGTTCGATAATTCGGGAGGCTGGCCGCCTGAAGCGATTTTCTGCGCTTCCGATGCTCACGGACCCAAATGTCCGCTGCGCTTCGGTTCTCGACAATCACTCCATACGACTCAGCTTGCCGAATTCTTGGATGATCTCGCGCCGCGCTAGATTAATCCCGGGCAAAGGCTCCGCGGAACGCTATGACCGCCAGGACAAAGCTGGCGATGGCGTTCCAGCCGGCCAGTGACAGGCCAAGAATGCGCAGTGCCGCCTTGTCGCAGGAGGGCGGCACGAATTTGTCGAGCGCGTCGAGCACGCCCTTGCCGCCGGTGTCCACCGGTCCGGCAGCCGCCGCACAATCGGTCGGTCCCGGCCACCACGCCCATTCGACGCCGGAATGATAGACGCCGAGATAGACGCCGTAGACCATCAGCAGGCCGCCGACGGCCAGCAGGCCGCGTGTCAGCCAGGTAGGCCAGCGCAGCGCCGACGACAGCACTGCAAGCAGCATCAGCGGCACGCCGATGTAGTAAGGGGTGCGTTGCTCCAGGCAGAGCTTGCAGGGGATGTAGCCGCCGAGATGCTGGAAGGCCAGCGCCGAGCCGACGGTGGCGGCCATGGCGACGGCGAGAAACAAGGCCGTCCGCGTGCGCTGGCGTCCAGTGTCGGCATTCACGGTCGCTGTCATCGATCTACCGTCCATTCTCGCTCAGAGCAAAGGATGGTTCAATTTGAACATCCTTGCTCTAGAAGGCGTATTTGACGACGATATAGAGCGAAATCAGGGCGGCGGCAGCGGCGCCCGCGATCAGGCCAAGGCGCTTTTCGATGAACTCGCGGATCGGTTCGCCATAGCGGCGCAGCAGCCAGGCGAGAAAAAGGAAGCGGGCGCCGCGCGCCACGATCGCCAGCACGATGAACAGCAGGAGATTGACGCCGATCACGCCGGACAGGATCGTCACCACCTTGATCGGCGGCAGATGGGCGAGGCCGGAGGTGATCAGCATCAGGATGATGAAGCCGATGCCCGACGAGACGCGCAGCGCCTCGAAATCGTCATACTTGCCGTAGAATTCGAGGATCGGCCGCGCCACCGTGTCGTAGGCATAGTGGCCGATGTACCAGCCGGCGATGCCGCCCAGAACGGATGCCAGGGTGGCGATCAGCGCGTAGCGATAGGCGCGATCGGGCCGCGACAGCGCCATTGGCAGGTACAGCACGTCGGCCGGCACCAGGAACACCGAGCTTTCGACGAAAGCAATGAAGGCCAGCCACCATTCGGCGGATTTCTTTGCCGCCAGCGACAAGGTCCAGTCGTAAAGTCCGCGAAGCATTGGCACTCCTAATGCACGTCGCCCAAAATGCTCAGCGGTTTTGGGGTAACAATGCATAAAAACAAAGACCAAAAGCGCGCCACATGAATCTCTCCAGACGCGACGCGCTTTAATGCGCCGCCTGTCTAGAAAGATTTTTCGCGCCGCACAATGGCCGCAGCTTCACGAAATCGAAAGGCTGTGGTCGAGCGAAGGCCGCATGCCGGGAATTGGCCAGTTGACGAACAGGCCTCCGACCGTATAGTCCGCGCCCATCCAGGCCGCCCGGCCTGAGCCCCTATGGCGGAATTGGTAGACGCGCTCGACTCAAAATCGAGTTCCGCAAGGAGTGCTGGTTCGATCCCGGCTAGGG
This sequence comes from Mesorhizobium mediterraneum, assembly GCF_002284565.1. Classification (GTDB taxonomy): domain Bacteria; phylum Pseudomonadota; class Alphaproteobacteria; order Rhizobiales; family Rhizobiaceae; genus Mesorhizobium; species Mesorhizobium mediterraneum. The sequence continues at coordinate 116,370 of NZ_NPKI01000020.1, forward strand.
GCACCACCTTCCCATCCGAGGCACCTTGAAAGCTCGGTTGGATGTCATCCCAGCGCACCTGGGATAGCCACAGTCGAGGCCCGGGCCGATTCTCCCTGTCAACATCGGAATTCGTAGGCTAGGTCGCGATTACATCGGCCCCGGCACCATCTTGGTCGGCTGCTCCGGCATCGGAAACGCGTAATTTTCGCATTTCACGTCGGGGTTCGTCGGGCTGAACATTCCGAGCGGGTTGTCCTTGAACAGCCAGGCGTGAAGATCGTAATGATGGAACTCCGCCGGAATAAGCGGATAGTGCCCCTCCATCGGCCCCTGGAACGTCTGTCCAAAGAGTTTCGGCGGCTCTTTTGTGTCAGGCGTCAGCGGTACAAGCCATTCCACGGCCACCAGGCGCAAGCCGCCGTCGACCGGCTCATAGATAAGGACATTGGGGCGCGTCGGATCTGGTGTCGGACTGACGCTCGCGACGTTGACGAAATGAATGCCCATCGCGCCCTTCGGGTAATCCATAGCCCCAGCCACTTTTTCGCCGCTGTAATAAACGCATCCGACCGTCGACAGATAGAGGTCGCGGATGGCGGCCTTGTAGTCTTCGTACTTGGTTAGCGATTCTTTGAGAGCATCGATCTCGGCCTTGTCGGGCTCGGCGGCCTGAGCTGCGGCCGCGGTCAGACAGCCGCCAACAAGGCCGATCAAAGCGAGAACACTGCGACGCCTGAAGTGAGTTGCTTTCGTCATGCATTCCTCCCAGTTTTTTTGTTGGCCGTGCAGACCGAGGCGGCAATGATGCTGGTTGCGCAGCCGCGATTATCGCCGATGCTAATCCTTTCCGCTGGTTGGGAGAATTAACCCTCATGACCTAGGCCCTCAGCACAGTGGATTTGACAGCTCGGGCCGATCGGCCGCGAACGTCCACAGTCCCGCTCTGCGGCGAATTTCAGGGGTAGATCGCAAACCTTTGAGATTGGCCGAAACACCCCTCTTCGTTTCCCAAGGCGGAGCAAGGAGCGAAGCGACGCGGCGCAGACCCTGGGATCCATGCCGCTACCTAGCGGCAGTGCTCCTGCGGACCAGAACCGAACGCTCCTCCACCCCGTTCCGGTCGTGTTGGAAGGGTAGCTCGCACGTTGCGGATACAAGCGCCGTCCCGAGCCGCTGCATTCTTCGGCTAAGGAAACGGCATGGATCCTAGGGTCTGCGCGACGTCGCTTCGCTCCTGCTCCGCCCTGGGATGACGAAGGCATGGTGGCTCATAGCTAATCGCAAGCCTGGAGATTGGCGGCTGCAGGCCTACCGCCGGCCCAGCAAGCTCTTCATCCGGTTGCGCAGGATGCGCGCCATGTTGCGGGTTTCGCGGTAGAGGTGAAGCTGCGACGCCGCCTGGCGGGTGAGGCGGTCGGCGTCCGGCGTCAGGCCGATGACCAGAGTGCCGATCGGCCGGCGCTCCATCCATAGCCGGCTCATCACCGGATGGTCGGGCACGGCGCAGGAATCGGTCATCATGATGTTGGGATCGTCGAGATGCTGCCTGGTCACCTCGATCATCAGGAGCGTGCCCGGCGAATAGGCGGCGAGCGTCTCGTCATAGGCCGTCTTCCAGGTGTAGGCGACGCCGGCCTCGACGAAGACGACCAGGCAAGCGATGGTGCGGCCGTCGAGCGTCAGCGAATGGATGCGGCACAGATCCTGTTCGGCCAGCCGGTGCACGGCTTCGCGGGCAAAGGCGGCACGGTAGCGGTCGATGGCCATGGCGGTACGCTCGCGGCCCTTCCAGCCGGCAGCCTCGAGCGTCAGGAAACGTTCGATGGCATGGCGGATCTCGTCGGGTCCGCGCGCCACGAGATGCTCCAGCTGGCCCAGATCAGCAAGGCGGCGCTTCAGGCGGCGGAACTCGCGATAGTGGTGCGAGCGCAGCGAGGCCTTCAGATACTCATCGCCGTCGAGCTCGCTTTCGAGCATCGGGCGTTCGGCCTTGCCGGTGGTGACCAGCGTAAGGCCACGCGTCTCGGCGACCGTGGCCAGCAGGCTGGCCACCGGGCCGTCGAGCCGGATGTCGGGCAGGACAAAGACTTTCGGCAGCTTGAGGTGCGGCCGCGACAGCATCGAGAAGAAATCCTCGACGACGCCGACGGGATCGTCACGGTCGACCAGCGGCGTGCCGATCGGGCCGAACGGGCTCGACCATGTGCGCATGACCCGCACGCCGAGCGGCACCGCCGGCCGCTCCACCGAGAACGGCACCAGCAAGCGCAGCCGGTTGCGGTATTCGTCGCCGTCACGGATGACCGCCAGCCGCACCTCGCGGTCTTCCAGCCTCGGCATGGCGGGCGCCAGGAAGCGCGGGTTAAAGAAGACGTTGGGCTCGATCGTGCGGGTGCAGAGGTAGTCGAGCTCCTCGACCAGATCGAAGCCGGCGGAGGCGGGGTAAATGGCCAGTTTGCGCTCGGGCCGGTCGTTGGCCAAGAGTTCGATATGGGCGGGATCGGCTTCGCGGGCCAGCCCCGCGAGGCCGATCACCATGGCGCTGGCCGGGCCGCCGCTGGTTTCCTCGAGCAACGGGACAGCGGCCATCACGCGGCTCCTTCGGCGGCTACGAAAATGGCCATGACGATGCCGAGCTTGCGCCAGACCGTGAAAGACAGCGCGCCGGCCTCGAAGATCATGGCGAAGGCGGTGGCCATTGCCGCGCCCCACAGGCCGAAAAGCGGGATCAGCACCAAATTGAGACCGATGTTGAGGGCCAGCGTCATGGCGTACACGGCGGCGCAGATATTCTGGTTGCCGCTCATGGTGAGTAGGCTTTCGCAGGGGCCGACGGCGGCGCGGGCGACGACGCCGAACACCAGCAGGAACAACAGCGGATAGCCGGCGCTGAATTCAGGCCCGAACAAGCTCAGCATCGGCTCGCCAAGCACCAGCACCATCAGCGCCATGAACAGCGAAGGCCAGAAGGTCCAAGACACCGTTTCGCGGGCGAAGGCGGCGAGCTTTTCCGGCTCGCCATGGGTGAATTGCGCATAGCGCTGGGCGACGCCCGCCTTGACCGCGAAATAGACGAAATGCACCAGCGCCAGCGTCTTGACCGTGGCGAAATAGACGGCGACGTCGTTGGGGCTCATATAGGCGCCGACCATCAGCACGTCGGCATTGGTGAGCAGGAAGAAGAAGCCTTCAACCAGGAAGATCGGCAGCGACACGAGGAACCATTGCGCGAAATGCACTTTCCTCGGCCCGGCCGGGATATTCCTGTCCATGCGCGCCGTGACGCCGATGAGTTGACCGAGCGTGGTGGCGTAGGCGGCGGCAATCGAGGCGAAGATCGCGGTCCTGGCGTCGGGCGCAAAGCCCACCAGAAGCATCAGCGCCATGAGCGCCAGGATCAGCACCGGCCGCACCAGATAGGTCGGCGCCAGCGCAAACAGCGCCCATGAGTTGGCCCGCGCCAGCCCCTGCAGCAGATCGGACATCGCGATCATCGGCATGCAGATGAGGCCGAGGATGAACGGCACGACATAGTAGTTTTCGATGAAGGGCGAGAGCAGCCAGACGCCGAGCGCGCCGAGGCCGGCGATCGCCGTCGAGGCAACCAGCACGAACAGGCGGCTGGTCAGCACGATGCCGCGCAGCTCGGCCAGCATGTTGCGCTCGCGATATTCGGGAATGAAGCGGATGACCGAGGTGTGGAAGCCGAGGCAGGCGACATTGCCGAGGATGACCATCGTCACCCAGACGAGGACGAAGATGCCGTATTCGAACGAGCCCATCCAGCGTGCCATCAGCACCTGGCTGACGAAGGCGATGACGGCGCTGACGATGCGGATGGAAAAGGCGATGAGCGACATGCGGCCGGCCTCGCCGCGCTCGTCGGCGGTGAACAGCACGGCGTCGATGCGGCCAAGCAGCGGCTTTACGCGCAGCGCAAGGCGCTGCGGCAGGAACCGCCCGGCTGTCGTCGCCGCGGAAAAGCGCACCCACTACTCTCCGTTTTCCGCTTCTTTTCAGCGTATGCGTCTAGCGAAGACAGATTAAGAAACGGTTGGGTTGGGTCGCGGCGCGCGGCGCGCATCAGTCATCCTTGCCATGTCCGTTTTGGCCCGCCCCTACTTCCACGACCAAGCCGCCGCATTTGAGCACGTAGAAGGCATATTTGCGGGCGTATTCACGCTCCTCTTTGCGCCGTTTGGCGGCGAGCCTTTGATGGACCAAATAGCCGTAATTTGCAGGCGCTGTAATCGCTTATAACGAAAAAGGCCTCAGCCCTTTTGGGCGCGGGGCTTTTTCTTTGTCTTCGGTGCTGTGGCACGTTTTGGCGTTTTCCATTCGTTCTGCGTCTTCTTCACCACGGCCTGTGGGTCTGGAATCGCGAACGCGGCCTTCAATGCCTGCTCTGTGGAAAGCGGTGATAACCATACCGTATTCGGCTTCATTGCACTCTATTCCTTACGTCAATTGACGCCGTTGCCATACACCCATGAACGGGCGTATAACCGTGTAAAGCACGATTCGGACCCGTACCCCGGAGGATAACATGCCGACGACCGAGAATGCCGCCATCGCTTCGATGACTGCCCTTGTGGCCGAAATCGAAACCCGTCTGCTGAAAGATAGTCCCGACTACCGGGCTATGCTTGCGCTGAAAAAGGCCATCGCCGAGGTTTCTGGGCCAGTCATGCACTTGCGGCCCACCACTGAGCGCGCCGTCGCCCCGGCGCCGCCCGTTGCTTATGCCAGTGGTCGGGTCCCTTCGCAGCCCGATGCGGTCGCGGAAGTGCTCGATCAGTACGGACCGCTCCCGACCAGCGACATCCTGGCAATGGTTCTCGAGATGGGCGTTACTGTCGGCGGCACGGACAAGTTGATCAATCTGTCGTCGGCGATCTCGAAGTCCGGCAGATTCCGGTCCTTCCGCCTCAATGGCGTTCCGCACTGGTATTTCAAAGACCGCGAATTGCCGGTGGTTCGCACTATGCCGCCGACATGGGAGGCGATGGCAAACCAGAATCTCGGCGGAAAGACGGGCGTTGCCGCGCCCGCCGCCGAAGATAGCTCTAGTTCGGAAGGAGGTGAAAACGGCGATGCCGCCGCCTAAGAGTTGACCAGAGCGCCTCGAAAAATATCCGACTTGCGCATCTGGGTACCCGAGGGTCGGGGCGGACAAGTTGGGTGTGATGACCCTTCTTGTCCGCTGGGTAAACCCTTCTCCCTTTATGGCCGAATGGTGAAATTGGTAAACACGCCGGGTTTGGAACTCGGTGAGCGGTCCCTGAGAAGACCATGCGCTCTTGCGGGTTCGAGGCCCGTTTCGGCCACCACTCTTTTTACAACTATTTGATTTAGCGGTCAAATTTTTGCGCCAACTTCTGTAGTCAGAGTAAAATTTTGATTCAGATCAAAGAGTTAGCGCCTTTGCGGTACATCATCCGCCGACCGAACGCGGTGCCGATCGCGCCTAAAGTGCGACTACCGTCCGAATCGCGCCGCGTGTGCCAGCGATAATCGAACTCACTCAAATAGCGGCCAAGGTGTTTGGCGCTGACTTGATGGAATGCGCCGAAGATCCCGCGCTTGAAAAGCGAATGGTACGACTCGGCAAAACTGGTATGGATGAACCAACTCCGCACATATTCCTTGGAGTGGTCAACGCTGTGGTGCGAGTAGAAATGACCATTCAACTGCCGCCTACGAACTTCTCGTCCAGCTCCACAACGCCCCGGTCCTTGCCGAGCATTGAGGCAAATGGTTCTTGCATCATGGCATACCGTACGCGACGGCAAACGAACCATGCGGCCTTGTAGGAAATGTCGAGTTCGCGCTTCAACTGGTTAGCGCTGACACCCTTCTTGGAAGAACACATAATGAATAACGCATATACCCATTTCCCTAGGGAAACATGGGAGCCTTCGAAGATGCTCTTGGTGGTCACACTGAACTTCTTGCGGCAGTCAGAGCATTTCCATTGACGCCGATCCGGGTTCGGCCCTTCAACTCGTAAACTGTCCCATGGTCGCAATGGGCGCATGTTACGCCGGACGGCCAACGCAGATCGCGAATGAAATCACCGGCCTTGAGTTCGTCGGTGAGAAGCGGTGCCAAGTCTTTGATGGATTTTATTCTGCAGATTACATAGCACGGTTATGGTCCACGCAAGGTTATAATCGCCCGTTTGGCCGTTGATTGTTCAATGTGAAGCCAAAGAAGAAACCCGCCCTACGGCTTGGTAGTTGGTTTGACTGTCGCCAGAGCCTTCCCAAATGCCCTAATGGCCTCGTCTGGTGCCCCCTGTATCATTGCCTTCGCCAGAGCGGCGAAGCTGTCGGGTCTAATTTCAAGATCAAAATAGGCCGTGCCCCGTCCTACGGTTCGGCTGAAGGCAATGGTCACTCCGTAGCTGGCGTGGATAGTCGCCGCCGGTCCGGGCCAACTGCGCTTGCTGCGTTCTTCGTGGTGTCTCTGCCTGCTTATTAGGATTGTAATGCTGCCCTCCCTCACTTTTGAGGCCAGCATATCACATGCTTTGGTTTGTCAAATATAATCGCCAATCAACTCGACCTTTTTGGCGCCGAAGAACAGTCCGAGCTGTTCGACGAAGATGCGCCGACCGTTTACTATCATGGCGATCCGGACCGGGTACACGCGCGATTGCACAGGCTTATCGCCGAGGCACGCGGCGCGGAAACGCTGCCTTGGGATCAGGACAGCACTCGGCTCTACCGCAAGATCGTGCCACAGATGGTGCTTTGGCTGCCGGAGGAAGAAGCCGCGCAGTTGAGGTTCGAGTTCGAGGCCGAATTGGAGCGGATGAAGGCGGCGTAGACACGAATACGCCGGCGGGACAGCGCCCCCCTCCGCCCCTCCCGGCCATCTCCCCCACAAGTGGGGAGATTGGCTAATCGTCGACGCCAGCGCTGCCCCTCATCCGCCCTTTGGGCACCTTCTCCCCGTGAACGGGGAGAAGGAAAGCTGCGCCTTACGCGAACGCCCCGTGGCAATGCTTGTACTTTTTCCCCGAACCACACGGGCAGGCCTCGTTGCGGCCGACCTTGCCCCAGGTGGCGGGGTTGTTCGGGTCGCGGTTTTCGGGGGCGACGATGGCGTGGGTCTCCTGGCGAACCAGAAGCCCGGTCTCGCCGCCGTTAAAATCGTCCTCGCCGGTGGTGCCGTCGATATGGCTGCCGAACATGTCGGGCGCCTCGGGCGGTGGCGCTTCGGCGGCCTGGCGGACCAGCTCGACGCGCATCAGCTGTGCGGTGACGGCCTGGCGCAGATTGCCCAGCATTGCCTGGAACAGCTCGAACGCCTCACCCTTGTATTCCTGCAGCGGGTCGCGCTGGGCATAGCCGCGGAAGCCGACCACCGAGCGCAGATGGTCGAGGTTGACGATGTGCTCGCGCCACAGATGGTCGAGCGTCTGCAGCACCACGGAGCGCTCGACATAGGTCATCACGTCGGGGCCGAAACGCTCGGCGCGCTCCTTGGCGGCATTCTCGGCGGCCTGGGCAATGCGTTCGCGGATGTCGTCCTCGGCAATGCCCTCTTCCTTGACCCAGTCCTCGATCGGCAAATCGAGATTGAGGAATTCGGCGACCTCGGCCTTGAGGCCGGCGACGTTCCACTGCTCGGCATAGGCGTTTTCGGGAATAGCCTTGGCGACGATCTCGTCGATGACGCCCTCGCGCATCTCGGCGATGGTCTCGGACAGGCCTTCACCGTCCATCAGCTCGAGGCGCTGCTCGAACACCACCTTGCGCTGGTCGTTGGAGACGTCATCGTACTTCAGCAGGTTCTTGCGGATGTCGAAGTTGCGCGCCTCGACCTTCTTCTGCGCCTTTTCCAGCGCCTTGTTGATCCAGGGGTGGATGATCGCCTCGTCTTCCTTGAGGCCGAGCTTCTGCAGCATGCCGTCCATGCGCTCGGAGCCGAAGATGCGCATCAGATCGTCCTGCAGCGACAGGAAGAACTTCGACCGCCCGGGATCGCCCTGGCGGCCGGAGCGGCCGCGCAACTGGTTGTCGATGCGGCGCGATTCATGGCGTTCGGTGGCGAGCACGTAGAGGCCGCCGGCGGCCAGCGCCTTTTCCTTCAGCCGCTGCACGTCGTCGCGGATTTCCTTTTCCTTGGCTTCGCGCTCGGGACCGGCTGGCATGTCGCCAAGCTCCTCGGCGATGCGCATGTCGGCATTGCCGCCAAGCTGGATGTCGGTGCCGCGGCCGGCCATGTTGGTGGCAATGGTGATGACGCCGGGTTTGCCGGCCTGGGCGACGATCGCCGCTTCGCGCTCGTGGTGGCGGGCGTTCAGCACCTCGAAATCTTTGAAGCCTTCCTTGCGCAGGCGCTCGGCCAGTTGCTCGGATTTTTCGATGGAGGTCGTGCCGACCAGCGTTGGCTGGCCCTTGGCGCTCGCCTCCCTGATCTCCTTGACGATCGCCTTGTACTTCTCCTCGACCGTCCGGTAGACCTCGTCGTCCTCGTCAATGCGGACGACCGGCAGGTTGGTCGGGATCTCGGTGACTTCGAGGCCGTAGATGTTGCCGAACTCCTCGGCCTCGGTCAGCGCCGTGCCGGTCATGCCGGCGAGCTTCTTGTAGAGGCGGAAATAGTTCTGGAAGGTGACGGAGGCGAGCGTCTGGTTCTCCGGCTGGATCGCCACGTGCTCCTTGGCTTCGAGCGCCTGGTGCAGGCCTTCCGAATAGCGGCGGCCCGGCATCATGCGGCCGGTGAATTCGTCGATGATGACGATCTCGCCGTTGCGCACGATATAGTCCTTGTCCCTCTGGAACAGCTGGTGCGCCTTCAGCGCGTTGTTGACGTGATGGACGATGGCGACGTTCTCGACGTCGTAGAGCGACTCGCCCTTGAGCAGGCCGGCGTCGCGCAGAAGGTTTTCCAGCTTCTCGGTGCCCTCCTCGGTGAAGATCGAGGTCTTCTGCTTCTCGTCGATCTCATAGTCGGCCGGCTCGAGCTTCAGCATGAAAGCGTCGATGGTGTTGTACATTTCCGAGCGGTCCTCGAGCGGACCGGAAATGATCAGCGGCGTGCGCGCCTCGTCGACCAGGATCGAATCGACCTCGTCGACGATCGCGTAGCTGTGGCCGCGCTGGACCATCTGAGCGCGCTCGAATTTCATGTTGTCGCGCAGATAGTCGAAGCCGAGCTCGTTGTTGGTGGCGTAAGTGACGTCGGCGGCGTAGGCGGCGCTGCGTTCCTCGTCGGACAAGCCATGGACGATGACGCCGACGGTCAGGCCGAGGAATTTATAGACGCGGCCCATCCATTCGGAGTCGCGCGTGGCCAGATAGTCGTTGACGGTGACGACATGGACGCCTTTGCCGGCGAGCGCGTTGAGATAGACGGGCAGCGTGGCGACCAGCGTCTTGCCCTCGCCGGTGCGCATCTCGGCGATGCCGCCATTGTGCAGCACCATGCCGCCGATCAGCTGCACGTCGAACGGGCGCATGCCGAGCACGCGACGCGCTGCCTCGCGCACGGTGGCGAAGGCCGGCACCAGCAGATCATCGAGGGAGGCGCCGTTGGCGACGTCCTGGCGGAATTTTTCCGTGCGGGCCGTCAGCTCGGCGTCGGAGAGCGCCCGCATCTCGTTTTCCATGGCGTTGATCGCCTCGACGCGCGGCCGGGTCGATTTGACCCGACGATCGTTGGAGGAGCCGAAAACCTTACGGGCGAGACCGCCAAAACTGACCATTCAATGGCCCTTTCGATAGCATTCCAAGTCGTTGCGACGGGTGCCGGCCGGCCCCATCAAATCCACGTGAAACGCGGACAAACGCAAGTAGCGCCCGGAAAACGGTTCTGGACGCAAAGTCGTTGGACAGATAAGAGGGGGCTCAATCGATGTCAACGCCGCGCTCGCCCTGTCGACCGCGCCAAATTCCGCCACAATCTGGCTGGTCTTGAAGCCATCCCGCTCTAGCTATCCCCCATTGGAGTTAATCGTATGTCCTTATTGTTCCGCCGCGCGTCGCTCGCCAGCCTCGGCCTGGCATTCGGGCTGTCGGCCCTGTCGCTGTCGCCGCTGATGGCGCAGGACACCGCCCCCGCCCAACCGGCCGCCCCCGCCCAGCCGGCCGCGCCGGTCGATCCGAACGCCGTGGTCGCCACGATCAACGGCCAGACGCTGACCGAGGCAGACCTTGCGCTTGCCGAAGGCGAGCTGTCGCAGCAGTTCGCGCAGATGCCGCCCGAACAGCGCCGCGCGGCCGCGCTGTCGGCGGCGATCGAAATCAAGGTCATGGCAACCCAAGCGGTCACCACCGGCCTCGACAAGGATCCCGACTTCCAGCGCCGCATGGCGTTCCTGCAGCAGCGCGCCCTGCATGGCGAAATGGTCGAGAAGGATGTCGTCGACAAGGTCACGGATGCCGAGGTTCGCGCCCGCTACGACCAGGAAATCGCCAACACACCGCCGACCAACGAAGTGCATGCCCGTCACATCCTCGTGAAGACGAAGGAAGAGGCTGATGCGATCATCAAGCAGCTCGACGGCGGCGCCGATTTTCAGAAGCTCGCCAACGAGCACACCAGCGATCCGAGCGGCAAGACCAGCGGCGGCGATCTCGGCTGGTTCGGACCCGGCCAGATGGTGCCGGAATTCGACAAGGCGGCCTCCGCGCTGGCGGTCGGCAAATACACCGAGCAGCCGGTGCAAACGCAGTTCGGCTGGCACGTCATCAAGGTCGAGGACAAGCGGACCAAGCAGCCGCCGGCTTTCGACGCTGTCAAGGATCAGGCCCGTCAGGCGGTCATCCGCGACAAGTATATCGCGCTGGTCAAGACGCTGCGCGCCGACGCCAAAGTCGAGATTCCGGACGAAAAGCTGAAGAAGACGGTCGACGCGCTGGAAAACACCAAGTAGTCCAACGTGAGGCTAGGGTAAGCAGGGCCGTCGGTTTAGGGTTGAGTTGCCCGCCACCTTATGGGGCGTTGGCGTCAGGTCTTCCCTTCTCCCCTTGTGGGAGAAGGTGGCCGAGCGAAGCTCGGTCGGATGAGGGGTGTTCCAGCTTGGCACCAACAGCGCTCCGTCCAACACCCCTCAACCGTCTTGGCGCTGCGCGCCAATCCACCTTCTCCCACAAGGGGAGAAGGAAAGGAGCGCGGCGCCGAGATCGCTTTACCTATAGTGCGTCGACGCCTTGAATGCCGCCGGATCGCCGGCGGCGAGTGCGCCGGCGAATTCCGGGATCCGCACCAGAAGCATCATTGCCCAGAACAGCGGCCAGTCCGTCCATCGGCAGAACTCATTGCCCACGGCTTGCGCGGTCTGGCGGTTTTCCTTGAACGATGTCGCCACGGCGCGAACGGCCAGGCCGAGCCTTGAAAAGCGACGCTTCCTGCGCAGCAGCATCCGCGCGAACTGGTAGCCCTTGTTGCGCCGGACATCCCAGATGAACCCTAGTCCCTCATAGGCGTGGATCGAGACGGCTTGAGCGGCAAGCTCCATCGCCACGCCATCCCTCAGCATAGCGTGCTGGCGCAGATGCGAGCTGATGAAGGGTCCATGGTCGGCCTCGAAACGATATTGCTCAAGCACCGACCGTCGATAAAGCGCGCCATTGTTGCTGGCATGAATGATCTGGCCAAGTCTGTTGCGGCGCTCGATGAAGCCGCGGTCGAGCAGCGACATCACCCTTTTCATCATGCTCTCTTCGCCGTAGCTGGTCCGTCCTGAAACCGCGTCGAGCTTCGGGTTTTTCTCGACGGTCTCGTTCAACGCCGCCAACCATCCCGGACCGGGCAGGCAATCGGCCTCGACCACCGCAACGAGGTCATGGCGGCAATATGACAGCGCAGCGTCCTTCAGTTGCGAGGATTCGTCGCTGTCATGCGTGGCCACGATCACCGACGGGCAGAGATATGCCTTGCCGGCAAGCTCGGCCTCGATTGCGGAGGCATGTTCATTTTTTGAGGTAGGCCCGCTTTCTGAAGCAGGGCCGCTGGGCAGCATGATGACAATCTCGGCCGGCACGCCGCGCGTGTCCTGCGCGTAGGCGCGCAGCGAGCGCCGCAATTCCGCGTCGCCGTCGGCCGTCAGATAGTCTGACACGATGATCAGGCTGACGGGCAGCACTGGAGATGTTCTTTCAAGCAAGCCGCCGATCCCCCTGTCAACGCTTGTGAGCGATGCCTTGTATCACATAGCGGACCGCTTTGCGTATGGTCGTTTCGTCTTCGTCGAGGCGATTGGTCAAAAGATGCGTCCAGGCAAAGGAGGCGACCAGGTCGGCGACGAGCATGGGATCGACGTCGGCCGCCACTTCGCCTCTTGCCTTGGCGCGTTCGATCATCCGGCCGGTATGCGCGTGACGTCCTTTCGTGTATTCGACTAGGACGGCGGCAACAGTCGCATCCGACTGCGCCTCGGCGATCAGCGACCTGAAGACGCTGCCTGACGATGTTTCACGCCAGTGTGACAACAGGTTCTTCAGGAAGCCGACAAGATCATCCTCGAGGTTTCCCGTATCGGGATTCTCGACGCGCTTGAGCCGCTGATAGACGTCGAAGAGCAAAGCGGCCTTGCTCGGCCACCAGCGATAGATCGTGGGCTTTCCAGCACGCGCCCGCCGCGCCACCGCTTCGATCGAGAAGCCGGAATAACCGGCCTCGACCAGCACCGCCTCGGCGGCGTCGAGAATGGCGTCGGCGCTGTCGGGGTTACGCCGCGCGCCAATTGACTTGCGAGCCTGATCTGCGTCGTCACCCATCTGCCATTTCCCTTGCCGGCAAGTTTCCCCTCAGCATTCATATACGACCGCTTGACGAAACGAAACGGTTCGTTTTATATAACGGAACGTTTCGTAACGATAAGGAAGAGAGCAATGACCTCGACTGCTGCCGCCAGCCGCTTCTCGCGCCCTCGCTTTGCACTGCTGGTGCTTGCCGGCGTCTATCCGCTGATCACAGCCATCCTCTATGCGGTGTTCCCGCTGACCGAAGAGTGGGAAATCTGGCAGCGTACGCTGGTCATCGCCCCGTTGACGGTCTCGATCATGATCTGGGGGCTCATTCCGGGCGTGCAGAAGACGTTCCGAGGGTTCCTCAATCCTGCCCAATAAAGCAGACGAGCCGCCGGCAGTTTAGCGCCGCCCGCAACGGTCGGGAAAACGCCCTTGCGCCGGCGGCCGCTATCGGGCAAACCGGCGTTCCCTTGCGTTTTTCCCGCCCGAGGTCTTCATGTCAGCCACGATTTCGCCGCTCGCGCCGAAGAAATATCCCAAAATGCCTGATATCGAGGGCGCCCGCATCGCCACAGCCGAGGCCGGGATAAAGTACAAGAACCGTACCGACCTGCTGACCATGGTTTTCGATGCCGGCACCACGGTCGCCGGCGTGTTCACCAAGTCGAAATGCCCGTCGGCGCCGGTCGATTTCTGCCGGCAGAATCTTGGGCAGGGCAAGGCGCGCGTCCTAGTCGTCAATTCCGGCAACGCCAATGCCTTCACCGGCAAGAAGGGCCGAGCCTCCACGGCAATGACCGGCGAGGCTGCAGCCAAGGCAGCAAGCTGCGCGCCGGACGAGGTGTTTCTGGCCTCGACCGGCGTCATCGGCGAGCCGCTGGATGCCGGCAAGTTCAGCCATTTGCTCGCCGGACTGGTCAAGGACGGCAGATCGGATCTGTGGACCGAAGCCGCCAAGGCGATCATGACCACCGACACCTATCCGAAACTGGCGACCGCGACGGTGAAGCTCGGCGACGCCGACGTCACCATCAACGGCATCGCCAAGGGCGCCGGAATGATCGCGCCCGACATGGCGACGATGCTCTCCTTCATCGCCACCGACGCGCCGATCGCAGCGCCCGTGCTGCAGGATCTTTTGGCGCGCGGCACCGCCAAGACCTTCAATGCGGTCACGGTCGACAGCGACACCTCGACCAGCGACACGCTGCTGATGTTCGCCACCGGCACGGCCGCCAGGCGCGGCGCGCCTGATATCACGGATGCAGGGGATGCACGCCTCGGCGCCTTCCGCCGCGCGCTCGGCAAGGTGCTGAAATCGCTGGCGCTGCAAGTGGTGCGCGACGGCGAGGGCGCCCGCAAGCAGGTCGAGGTCACCGTCACCGGCGCAAAATCGGCCCGCTCTGCCAAGCGCATCGCGCTGTCGATCGCCAATTCGCCGCTGGTCAAGACGGCAGTCGCCGGCGAGGACGCCAATTGGGGCCGCGTCGTCATGGCCGTTGGCAAGGCCGGCGAACCGGCCGACCGCGACCTTCTGTCGATCTGGTTCGGCGATATCAGGCTGGCGCATCAGGGCGAGCGCGATGCCGCCTACTCCGAGGAGGCGACATCGGCCTATATGAAGCGCGACGAGATCCGCATCCATGCCGATATCGGCATCGGCCGCGGCAAGGCGACGGTGTGGACTTGCGATCTCACCAAGGAGTATGTCGCCATCAACGGCGATTATCGGAGCTGATGGCGTTGGTTTCCAGACATCCGGCAAGCGTGCTTGCCATCGTGCGGCGCTACGAGGCGGCCGGCTTTCGCGCCTGGCCGGCGGCGGCCGTCCATTATGACGGCACCTGGGTGGTGCGGCTGACGGCGGGCCACCCGGCCAAGCGGCTGAATTCGGTCAACCCGCTCGATCCGGGCGACATCCAGCACATTGCCGAGCGCATCGGCCGCGCCAGCCGCCGTTTCGACGCCTATGGCCGGCCGCTGACCTTTCGCATATCGCCGCTCTCGGGGCCGGTTCTTTCCAAACATCTCGACAGCGAAGGCTGGAGCACATTCGACGAATCGCTGGTCATGCGGCTGCCGCTCGCGGACGCCCAGCTCGATGCCGCCATGGACCAGATTCCGCTGAAGGACATCAGCCGCTTCATCGGGGCGTCGCTCAAGGTGAGCGGCTCGGATGTGTCGCTGCGGCCGGGCCTGTCGGAGATCATCGGCGCCATCCAGCCGGAAGCCGGGCTGTTCGCGCTCGAAGAGGGCACCGAGCCGCTGGCGACGCTGATCTGCGTCCATGATGGCGATCTTGCCGGACTGTTCGAAATCGCCACCGACAAATCGGTGCGCAACAAGGGCCATGGCCGCCACCTCATCCTCTCGGCGCTGAAATGGGCACGGCTGCGCGGCGCCCGGGAAGCCTGGCTGCAGGTCGAGGCCGACAATGCGCCGGCGCTGGCGCTCTATCGTTCGCTCGGCTTCGATGAAGTCTATCGTTACCACTACCGCCGGCCGCCCGGCGCATGACCGGCGCGAATCCTGCCGGCAAGCGCCTGCTCCTGGTCGCAGCCTGCGCGCTGGTCGATGCCGACGGCCGCGTGCTTCTGGCGCAGCGGCCCGAAGGCAAGCAACTCGCCGGCCTGTGGGAGTTTCCGGGCGGCAAGGTCGAGCCCGGCGAGACGCCGGAAGAATGCCTCATCCGGGAGTTGTACGAGGAGATCGGCATCGAAACCGATATTCCCTGCCTGGCGCCATTCACCTTCGCCAGCCACTCCTACGATGATTTTCACCTGCTGATGCCGCTGTTCGTCTGCCGTCGCTTCCGCGGCATCGCGCAGCCGAAGGAGGGGCAGGTGCTGAAATGGGTGCGGCCGCGCCAGATGCGCGATTTTCCGATGCCGCCGGCCGACGCGCCGCTGATCCAGTTCCTCATCGATCTTCTGTGATTGTGCCGTCACTGCCCGATTTAGGCAGCGTTAATGGAAGATTTATCTTGCCGTGAAAAATTGACGGCATGGAAATCGAGGGAAGGCCATGTTCAGGCCTTCGCCGGAGAGCGACTGCATGAGCCTCGACAGGGACTGGGATTCGATCCGGCCCGACCGCAGTGAAAGCGCTGTCCATGTCGGCATGGGCATATTGCGGATCACGCTGCTGTTCGGCTCGGCCGCGGTGGCGCTGGCCTTGATCGCGACGCCATTCCTCGACAGCCGGACGCGATTGCAGTCCACCCGCGACGATTTTGCCGGCGGCCTCGACAGGATGAGCACGGGCTCGATTGGAAGCACGGGCTCGATCGCCCATACCTACACACTGCGCAGGAGCGTGCTGCAGCCGTTGCCCAGTTCGGTCTGCGTGATACGCGACAATGGCAAGCGCAGCGGCGACTGCTGACATCCTTTAAAGCGTCGTTTCATCGCCTGTTAAGCCTGTGCCATTAACCTTTCTTAACAGGTCGGCACTAGGGTTCCGGCAGGCGGGATCGACGGCCATGAAAACATTGTTGCAACGGTTTTTGGAAGACGAGACCGGCGCGACGGTCATAGAATACGGCGTCATCGTGACCGTGCTGTCGCTCGCCATCGTTGCCGGGGCCGGTCAGGTGTTCGATGCCCTCAAATGGCTGTTCAGCGACAACAACAGCAGGCTTGTGAACGCTTTCGCGCAGTGATCACGACCGGGCACCCGCATCCGAAGATCCGGTCAGTGCCCTTCGGGATTTTCCAGTATGGTCTTCAGCGAGATTTTCGCCGAGCCGGGCTTCAGCGGCTTTTGCTGCGAGGCGTCGGGCGCCCAGCCTGACATCCAGACGATCGGGAAACTCGCCCTGACGCGGCCATCGGCATCCGAAAATCGCTCGGCATAGATTTCGGCGGCGCGGGCAAACAGCCTTCGCGTCCCAGGTCGCCTGCTACGGTCGATGAGCGCGCTGGTCTCGCCCATCGCCCGCAGGTCCGCCATAACGCCGAACAGGGAATCGTAGCGCACCGTCACCGTCTCGACGTCGGCGACGGGCAAAGCCAGGCCGGCGCGTTGCAGAAGCGCCCCGGCGTCGCGCACGTCGGTGAACGGGATGACGCGCGGGCTGGCGCCGCCATAAAGCTCGGTCTCGGCGGCGAGCAGGCTTTCGCGCAGCTCGGAAAGCGTGCCGGCGCCGGCAAAAGCGCCGAGGAAAAGACCGTCCGGCTTCAGCGCGCGGCGGATCTGCACCAGCATGCCGGGAATGTCGTTCATTGCCTGAAGGGACAAAAGAGACACGGCGAGGTCGAGGCTTTCCGGCTCGAACGGCACGGTCTCCAGCGGCGCCACCAATCCCGCGGCATTGTCCAGGAACGCCGCATCCGCCTCCACGCGCGCGATGTCCGTCACTTTGCCGCTTGTCGCGAGCACGTCGACGGCCGCCGGCGTCTGGCAAAACAGCACGGCCGCTCTGTCAAATTTACGCTCCACGGCGCCCAGCCGGTCGGCAAGCTCTTCGGCTGCCCGCCACATCAGGAAATCCGCACCCGCAGCCGGACGGGCAAGGGCCCGGCGCTTGTGCGTCAGCCAGAGAGAGGTGTCGACTATGGGCTGCAACGGCTGGTTCCTGGTTTCCGCTCTCTGATATAGGGTGGCGGAGAACCAATCACGTGGCCGATCCAATGCCAGATATCAAGAGTATCGCCCGAAAGGCATTGGACTGGCCGGCGCGCATCCTGTTTCCGCCGGTTTGCGCCGGCTGCCGCCGGCATGTCTCGCAGCCCGGCGTGCTGTGCGGCGCCTGCTGGCCGAAGCTCAGGCTCCTGGAACGGCCTTGGTGCCCGGTGATGGGCACACCGTTCATCCATCACATGGGCGAGGGGTTCCTGTCGGCCGAGGCGATCGCCGACCCGCCGCCCTTCGAGCGCGCGCGGGCCGCGGTCGCTTACTCCGGTGTCGCCCGCCAGATGGTGCAAGGGTTGAAATACCAGGATCGCACCGATCTGGCGCCGTGGATGGCGCGCTGGATGCTGCGCGCCGGCGCCGAACTGATCGCGGAAGCCGATGTGGTCGTGCCGGTGCCGCTGCACTGGCGGCGCTTTTTCAGGCGTCAGTTCAACCAGTCGGCGGAGCTGGCAAGGGCGGTATCGCAGCTTGGCAGCCTGCCTTTCGCGCCCTCAGCGGTCAGGCGCGTCAAGCTTACTCGTCAGCAGGTCGGGCTGGAGCGGCGGGAACGCGAGGAGAATGTGCGTGCCGCATTTCGCGTGCCCGAGGAGGCCGAGATCGAGATTGCCGGCCGCCGGGTGCTCTTGATCGACGATGTCTATACCACCGGCGCCACTGTCCGCGCGGTTGCCAAGGCGCTGAAGAAGGGCGGTGCCGGGACCGTCGACGTGCTGACCTTTGCGCGCGTGCTGCCGGGGGACTTTCGGGCCGACGAGTCCGCGACTATATAAGATTTTGAGACAAGGCAGGATTGCTGACCGATGGTCGACGTGACGATCTATACACGGGTGATGTGCGGCTATTGCGCGGCGGCCAAGCGGCTGCTCGAGCGCAAGGGCGTCGCCTACACCGAGCACGACGCCTCCTTCTCGCCGGAACTGCGCCAGGAAATGATCTCCCGCGCGAACGGCCGCTCGACCTTTCCGCAGATATTCATCGGCGATACGCATGTCGGCGGCTCCGACGATCTCCACGAACTGGAGGCGGAGGGTCGGCTGGACCGTCTGCTCGCCAATGGCTCGACGATTTAAGGACATGACGATGGGTGCTTTCAAGGCGGCGGCGATCCAGATGCGTTCGGGCACCAGCCCCGAGCACAACGCGGTCGATCTCGAGCGGCTGGTGCGCGAGGCGGCAAGCCAGGGCGCGACCTATATCCAGTCACCGGAAATGACCGGTGCCCTGGTCCGCGACAAACAGGCGCGGGCCGCCTCTTTCACGTCCGAGGACAAGGACATTATCGTCTCGACGTCGCGCAAGCTGGCGAAAGAGCTTGGCGTCTACTTGCATATAGGCTCGACCGCCATCCTGCGCGCCGACGGCAAGCTCGCCAATCGCGCGCTTCTGTTCGGGCCGGATGGCGCGACATTAGCCACCTACGACAAGATCCACATGTTCGACGTCGATCTCGACAATGGCGAGAGCTGGCGCGAATCCGCCGCCTACGAGCCGGGCACCGAGGCCATCGTTACCGAGGTCGATGGCGCGAGGCTGGGTTTCGCCGTCTGCTACGATCTGCGCTTTCCGCAGCTCTTCCGCGCCGAGGCACTGGCCGGCGCCGACCTGCTTTCGGTGCCCGCCGCCTTCACCCGCCAGACCGGCGAAGCGCACTGGCATGTGCTGCTCAGGGCACGCGCCATCGAGAACGGCGCCTATGTCGTCGCCGCGGCGCAAGGCGGACTGCACGAGGACGGCCGCGAGACCTATGGCCATTCGCTGATCGTCGATCCCTGGGGCCGTATCGTCGCCGAGGCGGCGCATGACGAGCCCGCCGTGATCGTCGCCGAGATCGACCCAGCGCAGTCGGTCGCCGCGCGCAAGAAGATCCCGAACCTGAAAAATGCGCGGGATTTTGCCGTCAACGGCGGATCGGCCGAGGCGCTGCCGCTTAGGGGTGCAGCATCTTGATCCGCTTTTCCCTGATCTGCGAACACGAGCACGAATTCGAGGGTTGGTTTCGCAGTAATGACGATTTCGACACCCAGAAGAAACGTGGCTTCGTCGATTGTCCGAGTTGCGGCTCGCACAAGGTCGAGAAGGCGTTGATGGCGCCGGCCGTCTCCACCGGGCGCAAACAGGAAAAAATCGCGCTCGCCATGGGCGAGGCCCAGAAGCAGGCGCTGGCGCAACTGAAAGCCATGGCCGAGAAGGTGCGCGAGAACGCCGATTATGTCGGCGACAAGTTTGCCGAGGAAGCGCGCAAGATCCATTTCGGCGAGAGCGATCCGCGCGGCATCTATGGCGAGGCGACGCTGGAGGAGGCGAAGAGCCTGATAGAGGACGGCGTCGAATTCATGCCGATTCCGAGTTTTCCCGACGAGCGGAACTGACAGGTTATCTCACGCTCGCTATCAACTTCTCAAGCAGGCGAGCAAGCATCTCCTGCTCCTGGCGCGTCAAACCGGAAAGTATCTCGTGCTCGTTGGCGACGTGGGCGGCGACCGCCTCATCGATCAATGTCAGGCCCTTGTCGGTCAGCTGGACGACAATTCCGCGCCGATCGTTGGGATGCGGCCCGCGCATGATCAATCCTAACTTTTCGAGCCGATCGAGCCGGTTGGTCATGGCGCCCGACGTCACCATCGTCGCTTCATAGAGAGCAGTTGGCGTCAGCGCATAAGGGGGCCCGGAACGGCGCAGCGTCGCCAGCACATCGAATTCCCCGGTCTGCAAACCGAAACGGGCAAACAGCGGAGCGAGGCGTTCTCGTGCTATCAGCGACGAGGCCTCGTTCAATCGTCCAAGCACGGCCATCGGCGAAACATCCAAATCCGGCCGTTCCCTTTTCCACTGCTCGATGGCGTTCGCTGCGCGATCCATCTATCTCACCATTAAATATCTTGACGTTAAGAATCTTTGTATTATCTTATCTGAAGATGCAGTGCCGGCCAAGAGCCGCAAATAGGCGAAAGGGCTACGAAATGAAATTTCTCTGGGATTCGGCGCTCGGCCTATTGATCGTCACCGGCGGGCTGCTCGGCCTGACGCTGCCGTTCGGCAAGATCGCGACGGCAGCTGGCGTTTCCGCCATGGTCTGGGCCCTCGTCATATCGCTCGGCGCCGGCGGCGTGCTTCTGTGCGCCTTGCTGCTGCGCGGGCAGCGCATCCGGCTTACCCCGCACAGACTGCGCTACTTCTTCGTCACCGCGGCAGTGTCCTACGCCTTCCCCAATCTCTTGATGTTCTCGGCCATTCCGCATCTCGGTGCCGGCTATACCGGCATCATGTTCACGCTGTCGCCGGTGATCACGCTGGTGTTTTCGATCCTGCTCGGCGTTCGCCGTCCCAACCTGCTTGGTGTTGTCGGCATTGCCGTCGGCTTCGTCGGTGCTGTCATGGTGGCGATGACGCGCGGCGAGGCCGGACAGCCGGCCGAATTTTTCTGGGTAGCGATAGGGCTGCTCATCCCGGTCAGCCTTGCCGCCGGCAACATCTACCGCACCGTCGACTGGCCCGAAGGGACCGGACCGATCGAGCTTGCCGTCGGCAGCCATCTGGCAGCGGCTGCGCTGCTTTTGGGCGGTATCCTCATGCAGCAAGGCGGGGGGTCGCTCGCCCTGCTCGGCGGCGTGCCGCTGGTGGTCGTCGGGCAGATCGCGTCGGCCGCGGCGATGTTCGCCTTCTTCTTCCGCCTGCAGGCGGTCGGCGGCCCGGTCTATCTTAGCCAGATCGGCTATGTCGCGGCTGCGGTCGGGTTGTTTGCCGGGACGATCGTTTTGGGCGAGCACTATCAATTGCTGACCTGGGCGGGTGCTGTCATCATCACCGCCGGCGTCTTCATCACCACCAAAGCGCAAAGCCAGATCACCACAAAGGCGCAGAACCAGACGGGTGAAAAGGTGGCGGCGTGAGAAGGTTCAGGCATTTCGTGACAAAGTTCAGGCGGGTGCCTTCTCCGCCAGCACCATGTAGTTGACGTCCATGTCTTTCGACCGCTGCCAGCGGTCGGCGAGCGGATTGTAGGCGACGCCGGTGCGGTCGATGATGCTCAGACCAGCGCCGGCAAGCGCCTTTTCCAGCTCGTCTGGCCGCACCAGCTTACCGAACTGGTGGGTGCCGCGCGGCAACCAGCGCAGCACATATTCGGCGCCGATGATGGCCAGGCCCAGCGCCTTCAGCGTGCGGTTGATGGTAGCGACGAACATGATACCGCCGGGCTTGACCATCTCGCCGCATTTGGCGACGAACAGGTCGATGTCGGCGACGTGCTCGACCACTTCCATATTGAGGATGACGTCGAATTTCTCGCCGGCGTCGGCCAGATCCTCCGCCGTCGTGGCACGGTAATCCACCGTCACCCCGACCTCCGCCGCATGCAGCTTGGCCACTTCGATGTTGGTGGCGGATGCATCGGCGCCGACCACCTCGGCGCCAAGCCGCGCCATCGGCTCGCACAACAGCCCGCCGCCGCAGCCGATGTCGAGGAAGCGCAGGCCCTCGAACGGCCGCGCCGCACGCGGGTCGCGGCCGAAGCGCGTCGCCACCTGGTCGCGTATATAGGCAAGCCGGATCGGATTGAACTTGTGCAGCGGACGGAACTTGCCGTTCGGATTCCACCATTCGGCGGCAAGGGCGGAAAAGCGCTCCACTTCTCCGGCATCGATCGTCGACCGTCGGGGTTCTGGCATGGCGTGTCTCCCGCAGACTCAAAAGTTCAGAGCGCGATCGGGTGCAAAACCGGATACGACTTTTGCTGATCGCGCTCTGGTGCGCTAGGAAGTCGGTCGCGAGGCAGCGAATGTCAAGGCAGCAATTTCGCCTGTCGACAGGCCAGTGCTCATGATGCCAGGCGGCACTGACTGCGATCTGCGCCTCGTCACCCAACCGGCAACTGGCGGCATGCCTTGCGAAACCCTAAGCATTTGGCTAAGGAGGCCGCGAATTCAGCGACCGGCCCGGCCGGACGCTCCCTTTCCGCTTTTCGGCCGTCGGCCCGGCATCCAGTCAAAGGCATTTCGCTTCCATGGCGCGCATCGTGATGAAATTCGGCGGAACCTCCGTCGCCGACATCGCCCGCATCCGCAATGTGGCGCGCCACGTCAAACGCGAGGTCGATGCCGGCCATGAGGTCGCGGTGGTCGTCTCGGCGATGGCCGGCAAGACCAACGAGCTCGTGCAATGGACGCGCGAAGCCTCGCCCATGCACGATGCACGCGAATATGACGCTGTCGTTGCCTCCGGCGAGCAGGTGACTGCCGGCCTGTTGGCGATCGCGCTGCAGAACATGGGCGTCCATGCCCGTTCCTGGCAAGGCTGGCAGATCCCGATCAAGACCGACAATGCGCATGGCGCGGCGCGCATTCTCGATATCGACGGCGCGTTCCTGATCAAGCGCTTCGGCGAGGGCCAGGTGGCGGTGGTCGCGGGTTTCCAGGGCATCGGGCCGGACAACCGCATCGCGACGCTCGGCCGTGGCGGCTCCGACACCAGTGCCGTCGCCATCGCGGCGGCGGTCAAGGCTGACCGCTGCGACATCTATACCGATGTCGACGGGGTCTACACCACCGATCCGCGCATCGAGCCGAAGGCGCGGCGGCTGGCCAAGATTTCCTTCGAGGAAATGCTTGAAATGGCCTCGCTCGGCGCCAAGGTCCTGCAGGTGCGCTCGGTCGAGCTTGCCATGGTGCACAGGGTGCGTACTTTCGTGCGGTCGTCCTTCGACGATCCCGACGCGCCCGGAATGGGGGATTTGCTCAATCCGCCCGGAACGCTTATTTGCGACGAGGAAGAGATCGTGGAACAGCAGGTCGTCACCGGAATTGCCTACGCGAAGGACGAAGCGCAGATTTCGCTGCGCCGTGTCGGCGACCGGCCGGGCGTCGCCGCCGGCATTTTCGGGCCGCTGGCCGAAGCCAACATCAATGTCGACATGATCGTCCAGAACATTTCCGAGGACGGCAAGTTCACCGACATGACCTTCACCGTGCCGTCCGGCGATGTCGACAAGGCGCTTGCCGTGCTCGAGCGGCTGAAGGCCACGATCGGCTACGACGTCGTGCAGTCGGAAGCCGGCATGTCGAAGGTCTCGGTCATCGGCATCGGCATGCGTAGCCATGCGGGCGTTGCGGCCACCGCCTTCAAGGCGCTGGCCGACAAGGCGATCAACATCCGCGCGATCACGACCTCCGAGATCAAGATTTCGATCCTGATCGACGGTCCCTACACCGAACTTGCGGTTCGTACTTTGCATTCCGTCTACGGTCTGGATAAGCAGTAGCAGACTGCATCGGCCCGAAAATCGGAGTCGATTCTCGGAAAGCACGATGCAGCAGATCGAAAGTCTTAGAGCGTCCTTTGTGCGTCCAATTGGATGCATGGCGCTCTAATTGAGTTGTTGCGTGAGCGCCGGCCGCGGGAGAAACTGCGGCGGGCAGAATGTCCATTGGAGAACAAGCCGCGATGCGTGATACGGCCAGCGGCCCGCGCGTTTTGCTGAAACGGCTCCGCGAGCTCATGCAGGAGCCGCTGGAGCCGCAGGAGCGGCTCGACCGTATCGTGCGCGACATCGCCTCCAACATGGTCGCCGAAGTGTGCTCGCTTTATGTGCTACGCGCCGATTCGGTGCTCGAACTCTATGCCACCGAGGGCTTGAACCCGAAAGCCGTCCATTTGGCGCAGCTCAGGCTGGGGGAAGGCCTCGTCGGCACGATCGCGGCCTCAGCACGGCCGCTCAATCTCTCCAACGCGCAGGAACATCCCGCCTTCGCCTATCTGCCGGAGACAGGGGAAGAGATCTATAATTCCTTCCTTGGTGTGCCGGTGCTCAGGGCAGGGCGCACGCTCGGTGTGCTGGTCGTCCAGAACAAGACCATGCGCCACTATCGCGACGACGAGGTCGAGGCGCTGGAAACGACGGCGATGGTGATCGCCGAGATGATTGCCACCGGCGACCTTGCCCGGCTGACCCGGCCCGGGCTCGAACTCGACCTGCGCCGCCCGGTGAGCTTTACCGGCCTGTCCTTCAACGAGGGCGTCGGGCTTGGTCATGTCGTGCTGCACGAGCCGCGCATCGTCGTCACCAATCTGTTCAACGAGGACAGCGAAGAGGAGATCAAGCGGCTCGATGCTTCCCTCGGTTCGCTCAGGCTCTCCATCGACGACATGCTGGAACGCCGCGAAGTCGCCTTCGAGGGCGAGCATCGCCAGGTGCTCGAAGCTTATCGCATGTTCGCCAACGACAGCGGCTGGGTGCGCCGGCTGGAAGAGGCGATCCGCAACGGCCTGACGGCAGAAGCGGCGGTGGAAAAAGTGCAGAGCGACATGCGTGCCCGCATGCTGCACATGACCGATCCGTATCTGCGCGAGCGGATGAGCGATTTCGACGATCTGGCCAACCGGTTGCTGCGCCAGTTGATGGGGCGCGGGCCGGACGATGTCGCGGCCTCGCTGCCGAAGGACGCTATCATCGTAGCCCGCTCGATGGGCGCCGCCGAACTGCTCGATTATCCCAGAGACAAGCTGCGCGGCGTGGTGCTGGAGGACGGCGCGGCGACCAGCCATGTCGTCATCGTGGCGCGGGCTATGGGCATACCGGTCGCCGGCCAGATGAAGGGCGCCGTTTCCATGGCGGAAAACGGCGACGCCATCATTGTCGACGGCGAAGAAGGCGCGATCCATCTGCGCCCTCAGCCCGACCTCGAAGCCGCCTATGCCGAAAAGGTCCGCTTCCGGGCGCGGCGGCAGGAGGTCTACCGCGAACTGCGCAAGAAGCCGTCGGTGACCAAGGATGGCGTCCAGGTCGACCTTTTGATGAATGCGGGCCTGGCCGTCGATCTGCCGCAGCTTGCCGAGGCGGGCGCCGCCGGCATCGGCCTGTTCCGCACCGAGCTGCAATTCATGGTCGCTTCGACCTTTCCGCGTGCGGAAGCCCAGGAACGGCTCTATCGAGATGTGCTCGACGCGGCGCGGGGCAAGCCGGTGACCTTCCGCACCATCGATATCGGCGGCGACAAGGTGCTGCCCTACTTCAAGGACACGATCCAGGAAGAGAATCCGGCGCTCGGCTGGCGCGCCATCCGCTTGACGCTCGACCGGCCGGGCCTGTTGCGCACCCAGATCCGCGCGCTTCTGAAGGCCTGCGGCGGGCGTGAACTGAAGCTGATGCTGCCAATGGTGACGGAACTCGGCGAGATCGCGCAGGCGCGCGAAATCGTCGACCGCGAGGTGCGGCATCTGTCGCGTTTTGCCCATCATTTGCCGACCAGCCTGAAGCTCGGAGCCATGCTGGAAGTGCCTTCGCTGCTGTTCCAGCTCGACGAGCTGATGAAGGCCGTCGATTTCGTCTCGGTCGGCTCGAACGATCTGTTCCAGTTCGTCATGGCGGTCGATCGCGGCAACACGCAGCTCTCCGACCGTTTCGACACGCTGTCGACGCCATTCCTGCGCGTTCTGAAACAGGTCGCCGACGCCGGGGTGCGCAATAATACCCCGGTGACCTTGTGCGGCGAGCTGGCCGGCAAGCCGATCTCGGCGATGGCGCTGATCGGCCTTGGCTACCGTTCGATCTCGATGTCGCCGGCTTCGATCGGTCCGGTCAAGGCGATGCTGACGGAACTGCCACTGGCCGAGCTGCAAGCGTTTTTCGACGACAATCTCATGGCGCCGTCCCAGAAGTTGCCGATGCGGGCGCTGCTGCAAGCCTTTGCCGACGACCGCTCTATACCGCTATAGCATTCGCCATGATCAACCTGCCCCGCGACCGTATGGATCAAGTCGTCAAGCGTTTCGACGTGCTCGAAGCGCAGATGTCGGCCGGGCCGGCGGCGGACGCCTATGTCAAGATGGCGTCGGAATATGCCGACATCCAGGAGATGGTGGCAAAGATCAGGGCGCTGCGCACCGCCGAGCACGAACAGGCCGATCTGGAGGCGATGCTCGCCGACAAAAGCACAGATGCCGAAATGCGGGCATTGGCCGAGGCCGATCTGCCCGAGGTCAGGCAACGCATCGAAGCGTTGCAGAAGGACATCCAGATCCTGCTTCTGCCCAAGGATGCCGCCGACGACAAGAACGCCATCCTCGAAATCCGCGCGGGCACCGGCGGCGATGAGGCGGCTCTCTTTGCCGGCGACCTGTTTCGCATGTACGAACGCTACGCTGCGGCACGCGGCTGGCGTTTCGAGACGGCGTCGGCAAGCGAGGGCGAGGTCGGCGGCTACAAGGAAATCATCGCCACCATTTCAGGCAAGGGGGTCTTTGCCCATCTGAAATTCGAGTCCGGCGTGCATCGCGTGCAGCGCGTGCCGGCGACCGAGGCCGGCGGGCGCATCCACACCTCGGCGGCGACGGTTGCCGTGCTGCCCGAAGCGGAAGAGGTCGACATCGACATCAGGGCCGAAGACATCCGCATCGACACGATGCGCGCCTCGGGTTCGGGCGGCCAGCACGTCAATACCACCGATTCGGCGGTGCGCATCACCCATCTGCCGACCGGCATCATGGTGGTGCAGGCGGAGAAGTCGCAGCACCAGAACCGAGCGAAAGCCATGCAGATCCTGCGCGCCAGGCTTTACGACCTTGAGCGCGGCAAGGCTGACGAGGAGCGCTCCGAATCGCGCAAATCGCAGGTCGGTTCGGGCGATCGCTCGGAGCGCATCCGCACCTATAATTTCCCGCAAGGCCGCGTCACCGACCATCGCATCAATCTGACGCTCTACAAGCTCGACCGCGTTATGATGGGCGAACTCGACGAGATCATCGACGCGCTGATGGCCGATCACCAGTCGAAGCTGCTCGCCGATATCGGCCTCGATGGCTGACAATCTGCCTGGTACACTCGGGCCACTGCTGAAAGCGGCGCGGGCCCGCCTTGCCGCGGCCGCAGTCGCCGATCCGGCGCTGGATGCCAGGCTGATCGTCGAACATCTTTCCGGCACCACCCGCACACAAGCCATCGCCGATCCCGAATGCAGGGTCGATGCCGGCGCGATTGCCGCGATCGATGCAGCCTTGAGACGGCGCATCGCCGGCGAGCCGGTGCATCGCATCCTCGGCCATCGCGAATTCTACGGCTTGCGCCTGTCGCTGTCAGCGGAAACGCTGGAGCCGCGACCAGATACCGAAACGCTGGTCGAAGCGATGCTGCCCTTCGTGAAGACCACAGCCGCACGGCAAGGCGAATGCCGCATCCTCGATCTCGGCACCGGCACCGGCGCCATCGCGCTGGCGCTGCTCAGCGCCGTTCCGGCGGCGGTCGCTATTGGGGTCGACATTTCGCAAGACGCGCTGGCGACCGCCATGCGCAATGCCGAGGAATTGGGGTTGGCCGGCCGGTTTCAGGTGCTCAAATCCGACTGGTTCGAAAAAGTTTTTGGCCGATACCATGTAATTGCCGCCAACCCTCCCTATATAGCGTCCATAGACATCGAAAATCTGCAGGACGAAGTCCGCGATTTTGATCCACGCCGAGCCCTTGATGGCGGCGTGGACGGTCTTAGTCCCTACAGGATCATTGCCGCCGAGGCGGCAGGTTTTTTGGAAGCCGAAGGCAGGATTGCGGTCGAGATCGGCCACACGCAACGCAAAGAGGTCACTGACATATTCTCCGCAGCCGGCTATGCGCCGGCGGGGGTATTCTGGGATCTTGGCGGAAACGACAGGGTTCTGATCTTTGAACTGACAAAGCCGTGATGCAGTGCGAAAAAACGCTTGGCAATGCCGGGGAATGCGGCTAGGGTCGCCTTAACCGGATGAGACGAAGCAGGCAGTGCTCTTAGCGATTCGGTTTCCTTGGAAATAGCTGCCTTCTTGCGCAAACGACGCCCAAGCTTCGTGCGGGAATCGTCCGATAAGTGATGTAACCGGAACAGGATGACACGTGGCGCCAACGCAATCGATGCGGGCGAACGCCGGTGAAGAGACGAAACGGCTGGCTGCATGAGCGCCTCCGTTCGTGAAGAGTTTTCGAAAATTTCAAAATGAAGAGAGTCGAATGAGGCCACAACAGCAGAACAGGCGCATGCGCGGTCGCAACAACAGCGGCGGCGGCGGTAACAACAATAATAACAACAACCGCAAGGGCCCAAATCCCCTGACGCGCAACTACGAGAGCAACGGTCCGGACGTGAAGATCCGCGGATCGGCTCAGCAAATCGCCGAAAAATACGCAACCCTTGCCCGTGACGCGCAAAGCTCCGGCGACCGGGTGATGGCGGAAAACTATCTCCAGCACGCCGAGCACTACAATCGCATCATCGCTGCCGCACAGGCGCAGATACCGATCCAGAGCGCTCAGCAGAATCGCGACGATTTTGACGATGACGGCGACGAAGATCGCGACGAGTTCGACAATGCCGGCAACAGCAACGTCGGTGAGACGGCGGCTCCGGTGGTCAACCATGGTGCCGGCCCGCAGCCGGTCATCGACGGCACGCCAGCCGAGTTGGCGTTCAACCAGGAAAACGGCCGTGACAATCGCGACAACGGTGGGCGCGACAACGGTGGGCGCGACAACGGTGGACGCGACAACAGTGGCGGCCGCCATCGTGACCGCCGCCCCAATGGCGGCTACGGCCAGAACGGCCAGCGCGGCGAATATGGTGCGCGCGGCGAGCAGGGCGGACAGCGCAGCGACCAGAACCGGCGCAACGAGACGCCGGTACAGAATGAAACGCCCGTGCAGGCGCAAGCTGTGTCTCCGGTTGAGCCTGTTTCTGTGGCCGAACCCGCGCCGCAGTTCGAAAACTTTTCGCCGGCGGCTCTCGCTGCCCAGGCCGAGATGAACGAAGCAGCCACTGAAAGCGGCGCTGCCCGCCGCCCCAGGCGTCCGCGCCGTCCGCGCGTCAATGCTAACCAGGTGGATGGCGGCAACGACAATGCTGGCGCCGATAATGGGAATGCAGCGCCGGCGGAAGACGCCGGTGGCGAGCCCGCCATCGTCGACGTCAACAACTGATCGAGCAAGGCTTTCAGACATTCTTGGACGGCGGAGAGAAATCTCCGCCGTTTTTGTTTGTGCGCCCGTGGAATATTATGCGTTCGCCATTACCGGACGTCTTGAGGGGCCGTGGCTTGCGCACCATATCTCGCGTGAACAGGACCCGGCTCGAACGGGCGGGTCCGTCACCGCAATCTGATCCGGTGCCGCAAAGCGGGCCGGTGACGGAAGGAGACAGATATGAATCTTGAAAAATACTCCGAGCGCGTGCGCGGCTTCATCCAGTCTGCGCAAACAATGGCGCTCTCGCGCAACCACCAGCAGTTCACCCCCGAACATATATTGAAAGTGCTCGTCGACGACGACGAGGGCTTGGCCGCGTCGTTGATCGAGCGCGCCGGCGGCAGCGTTCGCGACGCCAAGCTTGGCGTCGAGACAGCACTTGAGGCAATGCCCAAGGTGGAAGGCGGCAACGGCCAGCTTTATCTGGCGCAGCCGCTGGCCAAAGTGTTCTCGACCGCCGAGGAACTGGCCAAGAAGGCCGGCGACAGTTTCGTCACGGTTGAGCGGCTGCTGACGGCGCTGGCGGTCGAGAAATCCGCCAAGACCGCCGATATCCTGACCAAAGCCGGCGTGACCCCACAGGCACTGAACCAGGTGATCAACGAGGTCCGCAAGGGCCGCACCGCCGACTCGGCGAGCGCCGAGCAGGGATATGATGCGCTGAAGAAGTACGCGCGCGACCTCACCGCCGACGGCCGCGCCGGCAAGCTTGACCCCGTCATCGGCCGCGACGACGAGATCCGCCGCACCATCCAGGTGCTGTCGCGCCGCACCAAGAACAATCCGGTGCTGATCGGTGAACCCGGCGTCGGCAAGACGGCGATCGCCGAAGGGCTGGCGTTGCGCATCGTCAATGGCGACGTGCCGGAATCGCTCAAGGACAAGCAGTTGATGGCGCTCGACATGGGGTCGTTGATCGCCGGTGCAAAATATCGCGGCGAATTCGAGGAGCGGCTGAAGGCGGTGCTTTCGGAAGTCACCGCTGCCGCTGGCGGCATCATCCTGTTTATCGATGAGATGCACACGCTGGTCGGCGCCGGCAAGGCGGATGGCGCCATGGATGCGTCGAACCTGTTGAAGCCGGCGCTGGCACGCGGCGAACTGCATTGCGTCGGCGCGACGACGCTCGATGAGTACCGCAAGCATGTCGAGAAGGACGCAGCCCTTGCCCGCCGCTTCCAGCCGGTCTTCGTCAATGAGCCGACTGTTGAAGACACCGTCTCCATCCTGCGCGGCCTGAAGGAAAAATACGAGCAGCACCACAAGGTGCGCATCTCGGATTCGGCGCTGGTCGCGGCAGCGTCGCTGTCCAACCGCTATATCGCCGACCGATTTCTGCCGGACAAGGCGATCGACCTTGTCGACGAGGCCGCGTCGCGGCTGCGGATGCAGGTCGATTCGAAGCCCGAAGCGCTGGACGAGATCGACCGCCGTATCATGCAGCTCAAGATCGAGCGTGAGGCGCTGAAAGTCGAGAAGGACGACGCGTCGAAGGACCGGCTCGCCCGCCTCGAAAAGGATCTTTCCGCTCTGGAGGAGGAATCGACCGAACTGACCTCGAAGTGGCAGGCCGAGAAGCAGAAGCTCGGGCTCGCCGCCGACCTGAAGAAACAGCTCGACGAGGCACGCAACGAGCTCGCCATTGCCCAGCGCAAGGGTGAATTCCAGCGCGCCGGCGAGCTGGCCTATGGCAAGATCCCGGAACTCGAGAAGAAGCTGACGCAGGCCGAGGCGCAAGACGGCAAGGTCGGCATGGTCGAGGAAGTGGTCACTCCCGATCATGTCGCCCATATC
The DNA here is from genome assembly GCF_002284565.1 of Mesorhizobium mediterraneum. Classification (GTDB taxonomy): domain Bacteria; phylum Pseudomonadota; class Alphaproteobacteria; order Rhizobiales; family Rhizobiaceae; genus Mesorhizobium; species Mesorhizobium mediterraneum. Next base: position 147,465 of record NZ_NPKI01000020.1, read on the forward strand.
GTGTCGCGCTGGACCGGCATTCCGGTCGACAAGATGCTGCAGGGCGAGCGCGACAAGCTGTTGCGCATGGAAGATGAGATCGGCAAGCGAGTCGTCGGCCAGGGCGAAGCGGTGCAGGCCGTGTCGAAAGCCGTGCGCCGTGCCCGCGCCGGCCTGCAGGACCCGAACCGGCCGATCGGCTCGTTCATGTTTCTCGGACCGACGGGCGTCGGCAAGACCGAGCTGACCAAGGCGCTCGCCAGCTTCCTGTTCGACGACGAGAGCGCGATGGTGCGTATCGACATGTCGGAATTCATGGAGAAGCACTCGGTCGCCCGGCTGATCGGCGCGCCTCCCGGCTATGTCGGCTACGAGGAAGGCGGCGCGCTGACCGAAGCGGTGCGGCGCCGGCCCTACCAGGTCGTGCTGTTCGACGAGATCGAGAAGGCGCATCCCGACGTGTTCAACGTGCTGCTGCAGGTGCTCGATGACGGCCGGCTGACCGACGGGCAGGGCCGCACGGTCGATTTCCGCAACACGCTGATCATCATGACATCGAACCTCGGCGCCGAATATCTGGTCAATCTCGGCGAGAACCAGGACGTCGATGTCGTGCGCGACGAGGTGATGAGCGTCGTCAGGGCGTCGTTCCGGCCGGAGTTCCTCAACCGCGTCGACGAGGTGATCCTGTTCCACCGGCTGCGCCGGCAGGATATGGGCCGCATCGTCGAGATCCAGCTCAAGCGGCTGGAAAACCTACTCGTCGATCGCAAGATCACGCTTTCGCTGGACCAGGATGCGGTCGATTGGCTGGCGGCCAAGGGCTACGACCCGGCCTATGGCGCGCGGCCGCTGAAGCGGGTGATGCAGAAGGAGTTGCAGGACCCGCTGGCGGAAAAGATCCTGCTCGGCGACATCCTCGACGGCTCGACCGTCAAGGTCACCGCCGGTTCCGACCGGTTGAATTTCCGGTCGAAGCCGACGGTCGTGGCGACCGAGGCGGCGGCCTGACTTCGAGTCTGCTTGCATAAAATGGCGGGGGCGCAGATGACGCTGGATGACTACAACAGCTTCTGCGCCTCGTTGCCTGCAACGAGCCATGTCGTCCAGTGGGGCGGCGCCCATGTCTGGAAGGTCGGAGCCAAGGTCTTTGCGATCGGCGGTTGGAGCGAGGGGAAGGAGCCGTTCGTCACCTTCAAATGCTCCGACATCGCCTATGACATCTTGAAGGAACAGCCGGGCCTTCGGCCCGCGCCCTATCTCGCGTCACGCGGCATGAAATGGATCCAGCGCCAGACAAGCCAAAGCATGGACGATGACGCGCTGAAGGACTATCTGCGCGAAAGCCATCGCCTTGTCGTCCTCAAGCTGACCAAACAGGCGCGCAAGGAATTGGGGCTCGCCGCCAGCTAGTGTTCTTACTCAGACCGCCAGAAATCCGCCATCTTCATGCCCGGTTCATGTTGGAACCTTATGGTCGCCAACTGATTTGCTGGCGAAGGGGTTGATCTATCGCGTCGGCCCGAAAATCTAATTCGATTTTCAAAAAAGCGCGATGCGGAGATTAAAGTGTTAGAGCGTCCTTTGCGCGTCCGGAAGGACGCGCGGCGCTCTAAAGAGACAACGCCGGGCGGCGGCAATTACGGACCGGAGAATTTGGCCAACATGTTCCGCACGATCTTCACCCTTTCGGCGCTCGCCGCCGGGCTGCTTTCTTCGAGCGCAATGGCCGCGCCGACGGAAGGCATCGCGCCGCGACCTGCCCGTGCGGCCGATGCCGGTGGCGTGCTGGTCGCCCAGAACGGCGATTTCGACGTCTATTACGACGCCAGGGGAAACCGCGTCATCGTCGATGCGGAAACCGGCAAGGTCCTTGCCATCCAGCCGCCCCAGACCAGGTTCGATCGCCGTGCGCTGCGCCAAGAGCGCTTGCGCAATCTCGGACCGGTCGAGGACGACCGCTATTATCTCGATGATCCGGAAGACACGGCGCGCCTGCGCCGCAGGCAATTGGAAGAGGAAGGCCTGATCGTCGCGCCGCCGCCGGTCGATGAATACGATCCCTATAGCGACAATTCGATGGAAGCTTTTCCCGAAGCCCCGCGGGATGACGGCAGCTATGGCAATAATTATCCGGAAGCGCCGCAGCCGGCAAAGCCGCGCACCGTCAAACGCCAGCCGCTCGACGAGGCTTCGCTCGAGCCGACGGCGCCGGGCGACCAGGCGGCACTGCCGCCAAAGATCGGCGGCAAAACGGCGGTCGACCCGTCGCTCTCGCTCGGTGCACGCCAGGAGGTTGCCGCGTTGCAAGTGCTGCTCGACCGCGCCGGCGCTTCGCCCGGCGTCGTCGACGGGCGCTTCGGCTCGAATGTCGACAAGGCGCTCGCCGCCTATAACGAGATCACCGGCAGCAATCTGAGGTCCACCGATGTGGTCGGCATCCAGGCGGCCCTTGAGCAATCCGGCGGCGATGCCTTCGCCTCCTATAACATCACGCCCGAAGATGCGGCCGGCCCCTATGTTGCCTCGGTGCCGGAAGACTACAGCCAGAAGGCGCAGCTCGACCGGCTGAGCTATGTCTCCGTGACCGAAGCGCTGGCCGAGCGGTTCCACATGGACGAGAACTATCTGAAGGCGCTCAATCCGGAAGCCAATTTCAACCGTCCTGGCACGATCATCAAGGTCGTCAATTTCGGCAGACTGGTGGCGAAGCCGGTGGCAAGCATCATCGCTGACAAGGGCAAGAAGCAGGTCCGCGCCTATGACGCGTCGGGCAAGCTAATCGCGGCCTATCCAGCCACCATCGGCTCGGCGGACACGCCTTCACCCACCGGCACGCATGCGGTGTCGCGGGTCGCTCTCGACCCGAACTACACCTACAACCCGAACATCAATTTCAAGCAGGGCGAAAACAACAAGATACTGACCATCCCGCCGGGCCCGAACGGCCCCGTCGGCTCGGTCTGGATCGCGCTGGACAAGCCGACCTACGGTATTCACGGCACACCCGACCCCTCCAAGATCGGCAAGACCGAAAGCCATGGCTGCGTGCGGCTGACCAATTGGGACGCACGCGAACTGGCAAAAATCGTGTCGCCGGGCGTCACGGTGGAGTTCATCGACTGAGCGCCATATCCCAAATCCTTCGCACGACAAGGAACCGCGGACGGGCGACTTAGAGGTCTCGATCCTGTTCTGGTTTCAACGACAGCAAGCCTCTGGCCGGTTGTTGCGGGCGCGTAGGAAGTCTAAGCAGGCTTCATGCGTTCTCCATGCGAAGTCGGCGCCGACGCCGCCCCCCTGGTCAGGCCGCTCCCGGCCGATACGTTTTGCCCGCAATCGCGGCGCAGGTTCGTGCTGATCGCGGCGATCCTGGCTTCCGCGCTCGGCTTCATCGACGGTTCGATCCTGGCTATCGCCACGCCGGCGATCCGCTTCGACCTCGGCGCCAGTTTCGCCGAGGCGCAGTGGATTTCCAACTCCTATGCGCTGACGCTTTCGGCGCTCATCCTTGTCGGCGGCGCCGCCGGCGACCGTTTTGGCCTGCGGCATGCTTTCGTGGCAGGCATCGCGCTGTTCATTGCCGCCTCGCTTGCCTGCGCGGTGGCGCCGAATCCGCCAGTGCTCATTGCGTTCCGCGCCGTTCAGGGCATCGGTGCTGCCATCATGGTGCCGGGCAGCCTCGCCATTATCGCCAAGGCCTATCCGAAGAAGGAGCGCGGCAGGGCGATCGGCATCTGGGCGGCGGCCTCGGCGCTGACGACGGCGCTTGGCCCGGTGCTGGGCGGCGTTGTCTTGTCGGCCTTCGGCGACGGCATCTGGCGGGTGATCTTCGCGGTCAATCTGCCGCTTGGACTTGTCTCGATCTATCTCCTGCTCGCCAAGGTCCCGGCCGACGCTCCGACGGAAAAGCGCAGCCTCGATCTCGGCGGCGCTGCCCTCGCCACATTGGCGTTCGGGGCGCTTGCCTATGGCTTGACCTCGATGAGCGCAGAGGGCGAGGGGCAAATGTCCGGCCCGAGCATTGCCGCCGGCGCGGTGCTGCTCATAGTGTTCATTGTCTTCGAGCGCCGGCAGAGCGAGCCGATGATCGATCTCTCGCTGTTTCGGGTCGGCGCTTTCGCCGGCGCCAATGTGGCGACCTTCTTCCTCTATTTCGCGCTGTCGGCCAATCTGTTCTACCTGCCGATGCTGCTCATCGCCGGATGGGGGCTGAGCGCGGCCGAGGTCGGCTTCATCTTCCTGCCGCTGTCGGTCTTGATCGCGCTGTTGTCGGGGCCGATCGGCCAGTGGTCCGACCGGATCGGTCCGCGTTTTCCGATCGCCAGCGGCAGTCTTGTCGTCGCTGTCGCCTTTGCCGGGCTTGCCTTGCTGGCCTATGCCGGGATCCACAGTTTCTGGTGGGGAGTGTTTCCGCTGATGGCGCTGATGGGGCTCGGCATGGCGCTGGTCGTGTCGCCGCTGTCGACGGCGATCATGACGGCGGTCGAGGACAAGGATACGGGTGCCGCGTCGGGAATCAACAATGCCGTCTCGCGCATTGGCGGCCTGATCGCGGTGGCGGCGATGGGATCACTGGCGGCCTGGGTCTATGCGGCAGCGCTGAACATCGGTTCCGCATCCGGCGTTCCGGGTTTCGGCGAACCGGCGCCGGCGGGCCTGGCACCGGACCTCGATGCAGCAAGGCTTGCCGCCAGCGACGCAGCGTTCGCGGCCGTCGCCTTGGTGACCGCGCTGCTTTGCCTGCTCTCGGCGATCGTGGCGTGGACGACTGTTTCCGGCGAGCGACTGCCCTGGTCGCGTCGAGTTGAGAATCCGCAAAGCTGAGAAGCCCAGAAAGGCTCCAAGGTCGCTCAGCCTTCGATCTTGGCGCTCGCGACCTTCAGCGAATCACTGTCTTCCTGCTTGAGCAGGTCATCAATGCGCCCGCGCTCACGCTTGAAGGCGACGAGGTCGTCGCCCTTCAGCACCTTGCCGACCGGCAGGCGAACACGCATCGGGTCGACCTTGGTGCCGTTGACGATCAGCTCGTAATGGAGATGCGGACCGGTGGCGAGGCCGGTCTGGCCGAGAAAGCCGATGGTCTGGCCTTGGCGGACGCGCACGCCCGGCGCGATGCCTTTGGCAAAAGCGCTCTGGTGATTGTAGGAGGTCTCGTAGCCATTGGCGTGGCGGATGATGATCTGCTTGCCATAGCCGCCGGCCCAGCCGGCCTTCTCGACGACACCGTTGCCGGCGGCAATGATCGGCGTGCCGATGGCGGCCGACCAATCGACGCCGGTATGCATGCGCACATAGCCGAGGATCGGATGCCTGCGGGCACCGAAGCCGGAACGGAATTTTCCTGCCGGCAGGGGATTGCGCAGCAGGAATTGCTGGGCGCTGCGGCCGTCCTCGTCGAAATAGTCGGTGCTGCCGTCCTGCATCTGAAACCGGTAGAAATTGCGCGTCGTGCCGCTGAAGTTCGCCGAGACATAGAGCAGCTCGGATTCGTCGGAAGCCTGGTCGTCGCCGTCCGGCTGCGAGAACAGCACCTCGATGCGATCCGACGGGTTGAGCCGCGATTGGAAATCGACACCGGACGCCAGGAGCTTGATCAGCCGCTTGGTCATCGCCTTGGACATGCCGTAGGAGTAGGCGGCGCGGTAGATGCCATCATAGACGTTCGGCAGATTGCCGCGCACCACCGGTGCGGGCGAATCGTCGAATGCGGTCAGCAATTCGGGATTGGGCTCCGGCTCCTGCGCCGGCACATATTGGCCGTGATCGTCGAGCGCGATGGTGACAATATGCTGGGTCCGGTCGTAGATGCCGGTGCGAACGACCTTGGCGGCGTCGCCATGGATCTCGAGCCCGACGCGCAGCACGGTTCCCGCCTTGAGCGCTGTCGCATTCAGCAATTTGGCGATCGCCTCGGCCATGCCGGTGGCGTCCTCGCCCGTATAGCCCGAATCGGCGAAGGCCTCGACTATGTCGCGGTCTCGGGTGAAAGGGATGATTTCCTCGGCGAAGGCCGGCGCCTGATCATCGGGGGCAGCGCGCAGCGACACCGAGACGTTTTCAGGAACGATCTTGACGTCGTAGGAACCGGCCATGCTCTCGGCGAACGCATCGCCGAATCGCTGCGGGTCGACATAATGCAGCGATGCAACCTGCACGGCGCCGTCGCTCAGGCCCGTGCCGGCCTCGCGCACCACCTTTTCCACCTCGTCGGCGGACAAGTCACTCTTTTCGTCGAAGGCGGCGGTCTCGATCGGGAAATCGACCGTCTTCAGGCTCATCTCGCTTTCGACCTTGGCGCCATAGATCTGGCCGGCGGCGGCGGTCGCCGGCTGGCCGGCATTGTCGTCGCGGTCGTCGCCAAACACCTGCATCGGGTTGAAAGGCGGATAGGCGCGGCTGGTCGTGTGCGCGGCGGCAAGCGCCATCTTGATCTGCACGAAAGGCATGGTGTGGATGACGTCGCGGTCGCCGACCTTGGTCACCATCGACACTTCCATGCGCCGACGGTCCTTGGCCTTGGCGATCTGGCGCGGGGCCACCAGCCTGGTGGTCTTGGCGACCTCGCCGGAATCGTCGCCCCTAGCAAGGCTGATCAGTTCGGCGATCTCGGGTGGCGTTGCCAATTGCTGACGGCCGTCAAGGGCCGCGAACAGCGCCACGCCCATCAGCACGCTCGACGTCACGCCGGTCAGAAAAGTGCCCGACAGCCAGCGCGCCGAAATCTCGCGCCGGTCGGGCGGGCCACTGCGACCGTCCGCAATCAGCGGCGGCTCGTTGCCGAGTTCGGCTATGACATTTTCCGTATCTGGCATCCAGAAAGGCTGCTTCTTCCCCGGGCGGGACGGCTTGTCGCTTTTGTTGTGGCCATGACATTTGCCTGTCACGGCGGGCGAAGTCAACGAAGCGCCTGGCCTCGGCCGAAATCCCCAATCACACTTCTCTCTTAGTGGCTCTCTTACAGTCTCTTATAAGCGGCGCCGCGCGGGTGGTGCGCACGCCTGCTTTGTTGGCCTTGGTGTCAAGCCGTAATGCGGCGGCAATAGGGCTCCGGCATGGTGGTCGGCTTTGTTATTCCCGTGCCGCCGCGGAAGTCGGCTACCGAAAATCTTTTGTCGCAAAAAATTCAAGAAAGATTGAAATGGTTGTTGACAGTTTGGACGGGCGCCGACTATATACGCCTCACCAACGAGGGCGGCGCGCCGCTGGCGA
>NZ_NPKI01000014.1 GCF_002284565.1 Mesorhizobium mediterraneum
CGTGATGGCAATCCAAGAGGACGTCGTGCCGCCGACCGCCAACTATCGCGAGCCAGATCCCGCTTGCGACCTCGACATCACCCCCAATGTGCCGCGCGAGCGCAAGGTGCGCGTCGCCATGAGCAACGCCTTCGCCATGGGCGGCACGAACGCAGTTCTGGCATTCAGGCAGGTGTAGAAGCCATGCAAGACGCCTCATTTGAGGTCACCTGTCGTATCTAGCTGCTTGAGGGGCGGGGCATTGTGATACAGGGGGAGCTGTGGGGCCCCTCTTTCTCGGCCTCGACGATGTGGAAGGAGCCTGTGCGGCGAAACGGGCCGACGCCCCCCAGGCCCAGAACTTGGGCGAAACCAACTCCCACCAAAGGACAGCCGGTTTAGNGCATTGTGATACAGGGGGAGCTGTGGGGCCCCTCTTTCTCGGCCTCGACGATGTGGAAGGAGCCTGTGCGGCGAAACGGGCCGACGCCCCCCAGGCCCAGAACTTGGGCGAAACCAACTCCCACCAAAGGACAGCCGGTTTAGTAGCCGAACAATGAAGCCTCGCTCGACGAGCCGCCGCCTCTACTGTCTCCGGCATCACGCGGTTGAAGCGAACAGCGCAGCGGCTACTGTTCCGCACAACTCGGATGGCAATTGGGACAAGTCCGCACATGTCGTCACGTACGCTGAACGCCGCAGGTACAGCCAAACTGGGGGCGGGGCGTTTCTGCCGTTTTGATAGATTTCTATCAAACTGACAATTTTCCTTGCACAAATGCAAGGAGAGCTCGATTGACCCCTCCCTCTCTTGCGTCAACGATGGGTTTGCAGGCTGCGGTGCGGCAGAAGCCGGACAGAACGGCGACCGGTCGAGTAAAGGCCTGCGCAAACCGCATATTGCGAGCGCCCGCGCGGAGGAGAAGACGCTCGTCCTGGTGAAAGGCAACGATGCTCAGGCGCCATTGCCATTTGCCGAGCGCGCCGGAAATTTCGAAGCAACAAAGGTGAGATCGAGAATGATGATGACGAAATACAACACAGCTCACCGTCCAGTGCAGTTCTACCGGCGGGTGGCGGAGTGGGATGGGCTGCCAAATGGAGCGTAAAAAGATCAGAAAGGAGATGCTTGGCGATAGTCAGGCGCTGCGCAAGCTGCGTGAGCACCTTGTCAAGGTGGCCAAGGCGAAGACTACGGTCCTGTTGCGAGGTGAATCCGGAACCGGCAAGGAGCTGGTTGCCAAAGCCATTCACGAGCTCTCGCCTCGCGCCAAGCAGCCCTTCATCAAGGTCAATTGCGCGGCGCTCACCGAGACGCTTCTGGAATCTGACTTGTTCGGTCATGAGAAGGGTGCCTTCACCGCCGCGAGCAGTTTGCGCAAGGGGCGCTTTGAGGCTGCCGACAAAGGCACATTGTTTCTGGACGAGATTGGCGAAATATCAGGTTCGTTCCAGGCTAAGCTGCTGCGTGTCCTGCAGGAGCAGGAGTTTGAGCGCGTCGGCAGCAACCACACCATTAAAGTTGATGTTCGCGTGATTGCCGCAACGAACAGGGACTTGGAAACGGCAGTTCAACGCAAGGAGTTCCGGCAAGACCTCTATTATCGCATCAACGTCGTCACTTTACGCGTGCCGGCATTGCGCGAAAGGCGAGGTGATATTCCGCTCTTGGCCGCTCAGTTTCTCAAGAATTTCAATACTGAGAATGATCACACGCTGACCTTCGCTCCCGAAGCGATTGAGGTGCTAATGAACTGCGAATTTCCAGGTAACATCCGAGAGCTCGAAAACTGCGTTCAACGGACGGCAGTTCTGGCGACGGGTCCATCAATCCTCAGAACTGACTTTGCCTGTTACGCGGATCAGTGCTTGGCCGCGGCGCTGTGGAAGAACGGACCGCCGACGTCAGAGAAGTCGACTACGATCGAGCCTTCCGCCGCCTGTGCCGCCCCGCCCGTCGGCGACGGGCAAGCGCCGATAGGCCCTGCCACGACTCGTGGTAGGGTGCCCGATGCCGATACGGTCATTGCTGCCATGGAAAAGTGTGGCTGGGTGCAGGCAAAGGCGGCGCGCCTGCTCGGTTTGACCCCGCGCCAGATCGGCTACGTGCTGAGAAAACGCGGTATCGAGATCAAGCGTCTCTGAAACAACCCGCCGAGCAAGAGCTGGAGCAGGTCAAGCATTGGTGCTCTGGCGCCGAGCCCATCGGCCACCTTACGAACGTGGGTGTGAACAGCGCTGCCAAGATTCCGGCCGTGTGCTTTCTACCACCAGTCGTACTGGGGCTCTGCGACTGACAAAACTAAGAAGGAGGAATCCTATGGCTAGTAACTTCGCTCTACACCGCAAGGGAAAATCAATCCGACGTGCCTGAAATCCAGAAATAGTCGATGTATCATTGGTGACACGCCAGCATGCGTAGAGGCGACGCACAGATCTCCGCTGGCGGGCCTGGTCGATACATAAGCTGATCGCTTACCGCTCGACATCGCGCCAATCTGAGATGGGCATGAAAGTGAGTTCGAGCGCTGGACAGTTGCCGACTTCGTCAGGTATTGGCCCCTGCGACCGGTTGATCTGCGATATTTCCAACTTCGCAGAAGTTGGTCGAGACGAAACTGTCGCCCCGGCTCGTGACCGCGCGCCCGGCAAGACCGAGTTACAAAGTTGCCGAGGCCAGTTTGATGTGCGTTCCTGCATCACTACACGGGACACGACCTGACGGGAGACTATGATGCGTAGCCAAAAAGAAAAGATGCTCGCAGGCGAGTTTTACAATGCGGCGGATCCGGAGATCCAAGCTGACCTGTTGGCCACCGGGGCTTGGCTCAAGCGGTACAATGATACGCTGGGGCAGACCACGGGGCATTGGCATGAGCTTTTGTCCGAGCGGCTGGGAGAGGTTGGGCGCGGAACGGTCATCCGTCCGCCCTTTTTTTGCGACTACGGATTCAATATCCGCATTGGCGCCAATGCCTACATCAACTTCAACTGCGTTATTCTTGACGTGGTAGAGGTCAAAATCGGGCAAGGAACGGCAATTGGGCCTGCCGTGCAGATTTATACCGCCGATCATCCACATGATGCCGAGCAGCGGCAGGCCGGCCTGCAGGTCGGGCGTCCTGTTCGCATTGGCAGCCGTGTCTGGATCGGCGGTGGAGCAATCATTCTGCCTGGCGTCACGATTGGCGATAATGCGGTCGTAGGCGCTGGCAGCGTGGTCACACGCGATGTTCCCGCCGGGGCAAAGGTAGTGGGAATTCCTGCTCGCGTCGCCAACCCACATAAACAGGCATAATCAGCCTCCTTGACCCTGGAGGTGCATGCGAACTGTCGAAACTGTGCCAAATTTCTGCCGAAGCTATTGAGCGCTGCATATCTTGTCGCGGTTCGGCTCGGGCGCTTCAGTTCTTTTGCCACGGGTGTCACAAAATCATGTGCGTAATGCCGCCGCAACGTGCTCACGTCCCGCAGCAGCGGGCCCTTTCACATGGCCCAACGAATTCAGAGCCTTCGTTGTGCTGCCAGTAGCATTACTGCTCAGATGTATTCCCAACTGAGTTTTCGCCCTTGGAGGCAAGCGACTCACCAGCAATCGCCGGCCATTAATCCTGGCTAGCATCGACCCCGACGAGGCGAGCCGCGGCGTTGCCGATCGGCATGTCGATGACCGTGATTGCGCCTTCGGCAAGGAAACGACGTTCGTTTCTGGTCAGCGTAGCCGAATCGATCACCGCAAAATGTGGGCCAGTGGAGCGCTTCATCATCTGTCTGGCATATGTGCGCAGCACCTGATCGTTGAAGCGACAGCCAACGAAGAAAAAGCCCCGGTTGACGCGCCGTTGCTTCACCACGTCCGGGATCGGCGTCTGGATATCAATTTCGGTTAGGACTTCGACGTAATCGGAATCAGCCACGAGGAAGTTTGCGGCCGGCCTGACGCTGCCGTGCGGCGCATAGAGCACCGTCCTTGCCACTTGTTCGGCGTCGAGTTCTGTTCCTGACAAATCGTAAGTTCTCGTCCAGATGTTACCAATTCCGGTCGCGCGCGTCGTTCCTTGTATCTCGACAACGTCTGTTTGGCCGGCCTCTGCAAGGGCTGCCCGCATGGCGCCATCGTACCAGCTGTCGATGATGACAGACAGTTGAAGGGTTGCGAGCCAGGCGTGAAGAACGGTCGGCTCGGCGGGGGCTGCGAATATCTCCGCCATCCACGCTTGAAGAGTCCGACGATGTCGGCGCTGCTCGATAAACTGGGCGACCGACCACATATTGGTGCGAATCCTGGAAGGGGCAGGCGCCCGCTTGTTGAGTGCCGCGGCGACATCTTCCGGGGTGCAAGGTACAGGTGATTCCGGCGCGTTAAGCTGCAGAAGACCAGGACCGAGATAGGGGATCACTCGATCGGCCTTGAGAGCGCCCTTCAGCAGGTCAATCAGCTTTTTGGCAAAACTGCCCCGGACGACGACGAGATGGTCCCAGCTCAGCATCGTGTTCATACGCGTTTCCTTTCCGCCACTGAACCCACCGGCATCAGGCCCCGTCGGAAATCTTCATCGCCTCGACGGTGATCGGCAAACGCGTATCGCGCGGAAGGTCGGGCAGCATGAGCCGCCAACCGTTCCTGAGCGTCACGGTCCCGCCCCATAAGTCTGCGTTCTCAATCTCGGTGATCGGCTCTTCGAGATCCTTCTTGGGGACATAAGCCGACAAGCCAGTAGCGGTCCTGCGAATCATTACTTTCATCCGGCTGTTCCTCCGTTGGAAATGCCTTCAGCTCCGCAGGGAACCTCGACTTTGTCGAGGCTAATGAGTTCGCGCGCTCGCATGCCGACGACCGTGCCACGATCGATCCATTCGACCGCATAGATGAAGAATTGCTGGAGAAAGGTTCCAATGTCGCGCACGTAGCCTTCGTCGCCCTTCCGCACGAGGTTTTCGCCGACCTCCTTGCCGGGATAGGTGCCGTCGTTTTTTATGTGGCGTGTCGCACGGACCCGCTCACCCTGCATGAACCGTGGCGGTCTGCCGATTTCGACCTCCTGTTCGCGTCTGGACCACATGGTGTCCACTCCTTTCTCGAGGCTTTTGGTGTGGTCCCGGTTTGCAGGCGTCCTCGTGCGGCGAACCCGACCGTTTCGGCAGGAATCAAGCGGGAACGCAGGTTTTCGATACCGGACAGACCGACACGCATTGCTGCGTATCGAAGGCCTCCTTGCATTCGGTGCACTTGTTTGGATCGATCACATAGGCGTCGCCCTTGAACTTGATCGCTTCCGAGGGACATTCGAACTCGCAGGCCCCGCATTGGGTACATTGGGATGCGATGATCTTGAAAGCCATTCTAACTCCTGGTTATCGGACGAGACGGCTCAGGCCGTCGCCGCTAGTGGTCTGATCCCAAACTCTGCCGCGTAAAGTGCGCTGACTGCGGTCTCGATGTAGTCATGGCCATAGGCGTCGGTTACGCGCAGTCCAGCTCGCGAGAGTTGTTCCTTCGGGCGATTTCCGATCTTGGCGCATAGGACTATGTGTATGCCTTCCAGCGCAGCGATGACGCCCTCGAGGGTGGCGTCTTCGCCCCCGCCTCCGAGGCAATACCGCTCGACCTTCCGATGCCCGACCAAGCTGATCCCTCTAGGCGAGACTTCATAAACCTGGAACTCCTTCGCGTGGCCGAAGTGTTCATTGACGCGTCCACCTCCCTTAGTGGCCACCGCAACCAGAAGCGACTTTTCGGAGTCTGTTGCCTTGATCATACCGATGGCCTCGCCCCTCGCCGCCTCATGATCACGGCGCTCGTGTGCGACCACCTGCCGATAGGCCTGACGCTTGCCAGCCTCGTAGGTGACATCGTTGGGAATCCCGTCCAGCGTGAATTCCTGGCCACGATCTTCACCGAGCAGGCCGACAGCATCTGCCCGGCACTGCCGGCAGTGGCGCATCAACTTGGCGCCACCTTCAAGTCGATCCTGAAGGGCCATCATCTCCATTGCCGTTGGGCCGCGCTGCCCGATGAGTCCGTAGTGTGTGCCGTGTGCCGGGTCCGAAATCAGAGGCATCACGTTGTGCAGGAACGCGCCCCGCTCCTTGACCATTTTGTTCACCTCAAACAGGTGCTGGTCGTTCACTCCAGGAATCATCACCGAGTTGATTTTGGTGAGGATGCCGCGCGCGCTCAGCATTTCCAGGCCCAACATCTGCCGCGCGTGCAAGATTCGAGCGGCTTCGATGCCGAAGTAGCGGCGATTTTCATAAAAGATCCAAGGATAAATCTTTGCGCCGACTTCCGGGTCGACCATGTTGATGGTGATCGTCACGTGATCAACATTCATTTCGGCAAGCTCGGCGACATGGTCCGGCAGCACGAGCCCGTTGGTGGAGACGCACAGCTTTATGTCGGGGATTTCCCTGATGACGCGGTCGAACGTTGCCTTCGTTTTCTCCCAGTCGTAACAGGCATCCCCCGGCCCAGCGATGCCAAGAACCGAAAGCTGCGGAACTTTGTTGGCAACCGCGATGACCTTGCGTAGCGCTTGGTCGGGCGTCAGCTTCTCAGACACAACACCAGGCCGGCTCTCGTTGGCGCAATCGTATTTGCGATTGCAGTAGTTGCACTGGACATTGCAAGCCGGCGCGACCGCCACATGCATACGCGCGAAATAGTGATGCGCTTCCTCCGAAAAGCAGGGGTGATCCTTGATCTTGTCCCAAATAGCCGGATCCACATCGCCCGGGCTGGTCGGCGACGAGCCGTAGGAGGACGGTGCGCAGCCACCGGATTTCGCGGCTGCCAGAAAACCCTCGGATGTCGTGCTAGTCGGCCCCTCAATCGAAATTATCGGTGAGGACATCAAACGGCTCCGTTGCTGGTACGTCGCGGTTCAAGGTGCAAGAGCCATACCAACTTAAAAAAGCGGCTTCAGTTCACTATTTGGGTCGATGTCGGGTTGTGTGAGGCCGGCGCGACACAATTTTGTCCTGCTTGCGACAGTGCAAGTCCAAATCCGTTCAGAAGCACAAAGCACTCCTTGTCGCGCAGAGGGCGCGCAAGACCACTGGCCTGACGATTGGCTCATCCAGGCTCTTAGAATTTCCTTCACCTCGATGCTATGCCGGCGTATCGCCTAGCCGACTTGTCGCGGCGTGAGGCCGAGAATTCGAGCCGCATTAGCCTGAACCCAGCCGGCCTTCTCCATTGTGTCGATCAGCCGGTCACGCTCCGTCCGCCGCGGACCCAGCGCCGGTCCGGCCGTATCGTTAGAATCGCAACCGGCTATCTCGTGTTCAGGGGCGCCGATGCGCCGAACCGGCATCGTGCTGGGCCGTGAGAGCTCGTCGATGACATTGCCACGTTCCGAAAGATTGGTTCCTTCCAGAGGAGAACGCGCAAGTGTGGCTGTTCTTTACACGCAGTTCTCCAGCTCGCGGACGTTGCCGGGGGAAATAGCATTGCGAGATCAGCTCAACTGCCGACGGCGTAAAGCCATGGTTCTCCATATTTCAAGGGTAAGCGCTGTGTCCTTCCAGGAGTGCCCGCGATCTGTGGGCCTGCCATTCTGAGGTGGATCGGAGATCGGCTTGTGTCTGAACTTGAACTTACGATTGACCCTGAGCGGCAGCCTCGGCGTTTCGAGGTGATCAACGGCGCTGTTAGTCGACGGCATTGGTCGATGGACGACAAGGGACGGAGTCATCGCCGAGACCCTGGAGCCGAACGCGGTGATCTCGGAGGTTGCCCGGCGCTACGGGCTGCGGCCGCGGCGGAACGCTCGCAAGCTTGCTACGTCCGCAGGACAGGCCACTCCCGCCTTTGTTCCGGCGGTGGTTTCGGTGGCGCCACCGGAACGACCCGTTGGGCCTACATCCGTGCACCAGAACTCAAGGCCGCGGCCTGAGAATCGGCCGCCGCTCACCCTTTACTTGGTTCCTCAGCCGACAGCGCTAAGAAGGAGAGCAACTTCCGTCGGTGCGAGGATCATTGCGTCGTGGCCAGTGGCGAGTTCCTGCCACGCCCAGCCATCCTGCTTCGCGACCCATTCTCGCGCTCCCGCCATCGGCGGGTGGAGTGGATTAGTGCAGACGACATAGGTTCGGGGCCTGCCGTTGCCGAGCGGGTGCACGAGCTTAAGTCCGCTTTCGTAGGTGCCTGCCGGATGCGGTGTTATCCGGCGCCGCACCCAGTCCGTGAGCGAGTGTCCCTCGGGAATGCCGAATGCTGTTGGCGGCGGAGTCGGCATGAAGATACCCCGTCCTTCCTCCGCAACCAATTTTCGACGGGCGGCGACGATGTCGGGGGGCATGGTGCTGAATACACTTTGACCGCTCTCGACGATGGCGCCGTCGAGATAAACGAGATGGCTGATATGGTCGGGTATCCGGTCGGCGGCGCCGGTGATGCTGATGCCGCCTAGACTGTGACCGACAAGGATCACATCGCTCAGCTCTTCCGTCACAATGTGGTTGACGATGTCGGTCACGAATGTGTCGGGCGTGATGTCCTTGCACAGCAAATGTGCGCGTTCGCCGACACCTGTCTGGGTCGGCGTGGTCACGTAGTATCCCATCTTGCGAAGATTGGCGGCCACGTCCCGCCAACACCATCCGCCATGCCAGGCACCATGCACTAGCACATACGTCTTTGTCATGGGTTGTGCCGTTCCACTTGCTCACCGGCCGTTGTGGCTGCCATCCGGCACGATGGCCGGACGTTGTCCCAAAGGGGCTCGACCACGTGACCGGTGGTAAGTCCGGCGCACAGGGCACCGCCGTGGCCTGAGGACACCGCTAACGAGTCGAGGAAATTTGAATTGCGAAAGGCCAATATTCACTAGCTCTTTGCAAGTGGATGGAGAGGCTCATGGTGTGCCGCAGTTGCTCGCTGCCGGCATGCTCTTGGCACGGTCCTGGCTGATCATCCGAACTTGAACAGGACACCAAAGCCGCCGCGCGGATAGTTCCACTCGATGTCGCCGCCTTTCTCGCACAATATCCGGCAGGTGCCGCATTCCATGCA
This sequence comes from Mesorhizobium mediterraneum, assembly GCF_002284565.1. Classification (GTDB taxonomy): domain Bacteria; phylum Pseudomonadota; class Alphaproteobacteria; order Rhizobiales; family Rhizobiaceae; genus Mesorhizobium; species Mesorhizobium mediterraneum. The sequence goes on from NZ_NPKI01000014.1 coordinate 8,996, forward strand.
GCCGTCGGCGGTGATCTCGACTTGACCCTTGTCATTCAACTCATAGCATTTCGCTGGACAGACGTAGGTCAACGCAAGCAAGTTCGCGCTTGGCTTGTCGTGCGGTCGCACTATAATATGGGGGCGGCCGGAATCGACCAGATAGCGGTTCTGGTAAAGCTTGTCCTCGACACGAACCTTCGTCACTGCGATCGTCATCTTGTACCCTCTTCAGCGCCATGCCAATGCCAGGCGGACCGCGTCGCTGACCAACCCCCAGCGCGAGCGCGCGTTGATGAAGGCGGCCGTGGTGTTCTTTTCCTTCTCGATCTTCGGCGTGCCGTCGACACGCATGAAGTTCTGAGCGGCATGCGACATCAACCGCGGATAGCTGTCAAAAAAGTTGCTGGAATTGGTGTGGAGTAAGGCTGGCATGTCCTTGTATTTCTTAAGATCCTTGATCACAAAGGAGTCATCCAGCATCGTCTTGTAGAGCGCAAGGTTCGCTTTGGTCATAGGACCGTTGCGGCTTTTGACTTTGACGATCGCCTCAGCCGCGACACGACCCGAGGTCATGGCAAGGTTCGAACCCTCACGGTGAATGGCATTGTTCAGTTGCGCTGCGTCGCCGACGATGACCCAACCGTCGCCGAAGAGCTGCGGAATGGCCCTGTAACCACCTTCGGGGATAAGATGGGCGGCATATTCTTTCACCTCCGAGCCAGCGATCAGCGGCCGGATCGAAGGATGGTTTTTCATCGCATCTAGGAGGGCGGACGGGCTCTCCATCGTCGCGGCGAAATCCGAGACCAGGCAGCCGATGCCGAGTGAAATCGACTCCTTGTTGGTGTAAAGGAAGCCGAGCCCGGCCATGCTGCGAGAGATCGTGCCCACGGCCTCGATTACGCAGCCTTCATCGCCCTTGACACCGAACCGCTGGCCAATGACCTCTTCGGGCAAGAAATGCATTTCCTTGACGGCAAGCGCCACGGTCTCCGGCTTCGGCATCTCGCGCAGGCCTGCGCGAGTGCCAAGCAATCCCGACACCCCTTCTGCGAGAACGACCACATTCGCGAAGACCACTCCGCCAGCCCGGTCTGTGCGGACGCCGATCACCTTGCCATTGCCATCACGGACGAGTTCCGTCGCGGTCGTCTCACACAGGACCGTCGCGCCAGCCTCGCGCACCTTGCGGGAAAACCATTTGTCGAACTGGGCGCGGATGATCGTGTAGCGGTTGGGTTTCGCCTCATTGAAGTCGTCCGACCGGTAATGAATTCCGGTGTGAGACGTGTCGTCCATCACCCAAAGTCGCTGTTCGACCAGGTGCCGCTCGAGGGGCGCATCATCCCGGAAGTCCGGGATGATCTTCTCCAGCATGTTCGCGTACATTATGGCACCCTGGACGTTCTTAGAGCCCGGATATTCCCCGCGCTCCAACTGCAGTACCTTCAGCCCCTTGCTTGCCAAAGTGTAAGCAGCTGCGTTTCCGGACATGCCGGCTCCGACCACAATGGCATCGAATTGTTCAATCATGTCCTCTCCCTCAACTCGCAAGCTTGTCTCGACTGTGCGGCGACAGCCGCCGGGTGAAGGCTTCCGTCAGTGCGGGCAGGAAGCGGATTGCATCCGTGACGATCCCGAGGTGGGCGAACTCGAAAATCGGCGCGTTCGGATCGGTGTTGATCGCGACGATGAGATCGGCCCCCTCGACCCCAACTCGGTGCTGGATGGCGCCGGAAATTCCGGCCGCGATGTAAAGCTTCGGTCGAATGGTCTTGCCAGTTTGGCCAATCTGCCGATCAGCCGGCATCCAGCCCTTCTGGACCAAGGGGCGCGAACAGCCATGCTCGGCGCCGATCGCTCGGGCAAGATTCTTCACAAGCTGAAGGTTCTCCGCCGCGCCGAGACCGAGGCCTCCCGCAACCACGACATCCGCATAGGCAAGATTTGCCATTGCCGACTGGTTATCCGGCAGGAAGCCGAGGACTTTGGTGACGATATCGTCCTCAACGAGCGACAGCTTGTGCCGCATGACACGCCCGACCGGCTTATCCACCCGCTGCGGCATAGGCATGACCCTTGGTCGCACCGTCGCCATTTGCGGCCGGTAGTTTAGTGTATAGATCGTACACAACAACGAGCCACCAAAAGTCGGACGGGTCGCGGCGAGTGAACCGTCGGAATCTACATCAAGTTCTGTGCAGTCGGCCGTGAGCCCCGTCTGCAGGGTCGTCGCTACCGAGCCCGCAAGATCCCTGCCCAGTGTGGTCGCGCCGAGAAGGAGGATTTCGGGTTTATGGGTATTGACCAGATCCGTGAGCGCCTTGGCGAACGGCTCGTTCCGGTAGTCGGCGAGCGGCGGCGCATCGACGATGTAGACAAGATCCGCCCCGTAAGCGAAGGCCTCGGCAACAGCGTCCTCGACCATCTCGCCCGGCGGTCCCAGCACGACGCCCGCGAGCTGGACTTCAAGCTTGTCGGCTAATTTGCGGCCTTCACCCAGCAGTTCGAATGATACAGGATGCACATTGCCGCGTTCGAGCTCGAGGAAGACCCACACGTGCCGGTAGTCTTTGAAACGGTCGGGAAGTTCTTTCTTTACACCGGCACGGCCGGGGGCAATGCGAGGGGTAGTTTGGCTTGCGGTCGACATTTTCTGCTCCTGGCCGTCACGTGCCGCTGTTGAAGGCCAGCTCATGTTCCAGCGCCGGCCGGCGGGTTAAGATATCGGCGATGAGTTCATCGGCTATGTCCTGCAAGCCCCTTTCCGCGGTGTCGATCTGCGCCGCGCTTTCTGCCCGTGCGGTGGGGGCGAAAACACGCTTGACGACTGTCGGCGAGCCACGCAGACCGCACCGGGTGAGATCGTCAATGCCGGCGTCGGCTGCAGTCCACTTCACGACTTGGCTGCGCGCCGCGCAAAGAGCCTGCTGGAGCGAGCCCCGGCGGATTTCGTTGGTGTCTTCCAGCATGGTAATGAGGCAAGGGAGTCTGCTCTTCAGCAACTGGGTGCCGCCTTCGGCGCGACGCGCGACTTCGATCTCGCGCGTTTTGAGATCGATGGAGGCAATCTTCGCGACATAGGTAAGTTGCGATAGATCCAGGCGCTTGGCTATGCCGGGTCCGACCTGGGCGGTATCGCCGTCAATCGTCTGCTTGCCGGTGAAGACGATGTCCGGCCTGCCGAAAGTCTCCCCAATTTTTGCGATTGCTTGCGAAAGAGCAAAGGAGGTCGCCAGCGTATCGGATCCGGCAAAATAGCGGTCCGTCAAGAGAACTGCTCGGTCAGCACCGTAACCGAGCGCCTTTCGCAGCGAGTCCTCCGCCATGGGCGGACCCATTGTGAGCACAGTAACCTCGCCACCATGAACGTCGCGCAGTTTGAGCGCTTCTTCGAGGGCGAACAGGTCGTAAGGATTGATGATGGTCGGCACACCCTGACGCATGATCGTGTTCGTCACCGGGTGGACGCGGATCTGTGCCGAATCCGGCACCTGCTTGATGCAGATTACGATGTGCATTGGCGATTTCTCTAAGCTCCCAGTCCGGATGCGTGCTTGGCGGTTCACCTCATGCCTGCATCGTTCATGCCAAGTCTTCTGCCTGCCTCTATTCCAGAAGGTGGCTTCGTTTGCTTCCGAGGAGCGTCATGAGGACTGGATTTGTCGACTTCTCGACATTGTCGCGTCGCAGCCGTGTCGGGCTCATTACTTTCCGAACCGCTTCAGTGCAGAGTCGAGCGGGACGAAGGCGCGGCCAGGTGCGGGACATATGTTTGGATCGTGGTCCCTTAGCACCTTGAACACACGTTGCGTGAGCGGCGAGGAAGTCGCGAAATCTTCGTAGGCGCGTTCCAGCTTGGCGCGCACCCGCGCGGCGATTACCTGGTCAGGCAGACCGGAGAAATCTTCTTCGGCAAGGTATTGGCCCACGCGCTTCATGATATGGAGCCGCGAGACATTCATCACTTTCGGGTCGTAGGAGACGCCAAGGCAGGCGAAGAAGTCCTCCGCAGCCGACAGGCCTTTCAGTCGCGCCAGGATATCGGTGCGATCGATCGGGCGGCTGTCAGCGGAGCAGTTCATTGTATTCTCCCGGCGCGAAATTGTGGTGTCGATGCGTTGGTGACATTGCTGACGGCGTGCCGACCTCTGACACGGCGGCTGGGGCAAGAGACTTGGTGATCTCAAGCTTTTCTGAAGTGGTGAAGGCGACCCCGGGTTTGACCGCTCTCCATTGCGCAGGGTCGTCACGTTGAGGAAGACCTCACGGCTCGTCGGCTATTGTGCCGCTCGGACCCGGGCCGGAATGAAGCTGTTCTGCACCTCGCCCGCACAGTCCAGCACTGGGAAGGGCCCGTAGCTTCTCGGTGATCGCAGGCAGGACCTCAAGCACGCGGTCTACGTCATCTTCGCCGTTGTCACGCGACAAGGAGAAGCGGACTGCCCCACATGCCGCGTTCATAGCGATCAGAACATGGCTCGGTTCCAGTGAGCCAGAGGCACAGGCGGACCCGGCGGAACAGGCGATTCCCAGCCGGCTCAGGACAATTGGGATTGCATCGCCTTCGATACCTTCGAATCCAATGTTTGCAGTGTTTGGCAATCGCTCTTGCGGATCGCCGTTGATGGATGTGTTTGGGATGCGCTGGATGATCCCGTTCTCAAGGCGGTCGCGCAACCATTTTATTCGTTTTGTCTCGTCCATGAATTTCAAGGCGAGTTCGGCCGCCATGCCCAGTCCGACTATGCCGGGTGTGTTTTCAGTGCCTGCACGCCGGTCGCGCTCTTGGTGCCCACCCTTGATCATGGAGGAGAAGCGCACGCCACGTCTTACATAAAGCGCGCCTATCCCCTTTGGACCATGCAGCTTGTGGGCGGAGAGCGACAGCATGTCGATCGCGGTCGATTTCAGCTCAATCGGAAGCCTTCCGACCGCCTGCACTGCATCAGTGTGGAAAAGCGCGCCGACTTCCCTGGCTAGATCGGCAAGCTTAACCACGGGAAAGATCGTACCGGTCTCATTGTTCGCCCACATTATCGAGACGATTGCCACTTGTGGGGTGAGGGCGGTTCTGTAGGCGTCCAGGTCGAGCCGGCCGTGGTGATCGACTGGGATAATGTGCACCTTGACGCCGCGCGTCTTTTCAAGGTGCGCGCACAACTTCAGAACGGCCGGATGTTCAACCGCGGAAGTCACTATTTCCGTTCGGTCGGGCATCACCTCCAGCGCCGAAAGGATGGCTGTACTGTCGCTTTCAGTCCCGCCCGAGGTGAAGATGATCTCGTCCTCGAATCCCGCGCCGATGAGGGCTTGCAACTGTTGCCTCGCCTTTCTCACGGCTTCAGCAACCGATGCGCCATAGGTGTGCATGGACGAATGATTGCCAAATTGCTCCGTAAAGAAAGGCAACATCGCTCCAACGACTGCAGGATCAACCCGCGTCGTTGCGTTGTTGTCGAGATAGACAGGGCTCATGGGAGTGATCCTTCAACTGCTGAAATGATTCAAGGGTAGGCGGGCCATTGAACCTCTGGCGCATATCGTATCTGGTAAGGTGGGCGGCCGGGCGAGCGATGGCTTGGCTGACCGGTCGCTGTCGACATTGCCCTTTGGTGGCGGCATCCGCCGGGAATTCAGCTGTTTCGGGCAATTTTGTTTGCTTGCCCACGGCAACGATCGATGATCGCGATTTCGCGCATCACCGAACGCAATTGTTCCGGGCCGACAGTGCGTGTCGGCCGGTTCCAGAGCGCCGGCGGTTACCGGTTCGACGCAGTATTCCTTGGCGTCGCTATAGTCGAACATAGCCTGTTCCCTCGCAATCATTTGCAGGACTTGCCGCAGCCGCACGTCTCACGCGCATTGGGGTTATCGAAAACAAAGCCGGATGTTTCGAGCCCAGTGACGAAGTCCACGGTCATGCCGGCGGCATGGGGTTGGGAGCCTCTATCCATGAACACCTTGAGCCCATCTCGCTCGATGATCGCATCGCCCTCACGTGAGACGCTCTCCAGGCCCATTGAGTATTGGAAGCCGGCGCAGCCGGCATGGACCATGATGCGAAATCCTTCCGCCGGCTCGCTGGCGCGGTAAAGAGCGGCCTTGATGGCGGCAACAGCGTTGTCGGTGAGCGTAATCATGGCTCGATTTCTCCTCGGTCCGACGTTTTCGCGGATCATCTCGCATGGACCGTGCCAAAGGGAAGACGTGTCAAAAACCGTAGGACATCCCGACGTCTCTTATGCTCGATTGCTGGGGAGACGTCCGACAACCGACACTTACTGTCGGGTTTGTCGCGTCCGCGTCACAGGAAGGGCGCCTGAGTTCGCGATGCACTCACGCGTAAAGCAATGAACAGAGCCAAAGATGTTCAGAGCTTGCCGCGGAGCAACTGGCACGATTTTTGTGAAGCCTTCGTTGCGGCGGCAAAATTGCCGGCCGATTCACCTTTGGGTTGCCCTCGCAATCGAAGAACGAAGGAAAGCAATATGATCCATCAGACCCGCCTTGAGTGGGAAAGCAGCACCGCCGGTGGTACCCGAATGCTCGATCGGCCGATTGGCGCCGACCACCCAACAATCGCTCTCTACCGGCGATTGGCCGCTGACCGCCCGGAGACAGGATTCGACTGGCATGTGCCTGACGATCGATCGCGTCCGCCGTGCACACCCCTGAGGCCCGTTTTTCGATCGATCGTCAAAAGAAGAACGGGGCGGGGGTAAAAACATGGATCAGCGCAAGAAGCGGTCGCCCAACGAAATCCGGCGTGCGTGGGAAGTCTGTCCGAACATTCCCGCGCGTGATTTCGCCGCCCAATTGGCCATTTCGGAAGCGGAACTGGTCGCGGCCCATTGCGGTTTCGGCGCGGCACGCATCGACCCGCGCGTCAATCACCTTCTGACGGGCCTCGAATTCGTGGGCGAAGTGAGGGCGCTGACCCGCAATCAAGGTGCCGTGCACGAAAAGATTGGCGTCTTCAACAGAGTGATAACCGGCAACAATCACGCCATGGTCCTTGGTGACGAATTCGACCTTCGCGTCTTCCCGCAGGCTTGGAGGTATGGTTTCGCTGTTGAAAGGCGCCATCGCGGCGGAATCCAGCGCAGTTTGCAATTCTTCGACGCCACCGGCGCAGCAGTGCATAAGGTGCATCTCAGGCCGGTCTCCAACCTTCATGCCTATCGAAAGCTGGTGGCCGAGCTCGTATCCGCCAACCAGGAGCCGACCATGTCGCTTAAGGCGAGAGTAGCCGACCTGGGCGCGAGGACTGCGGACTGGGCCGGCACGGTGGACGACCTACGCGAGCACTGGAGCCGGCTGACTGACGTCAACCTTCTAAAGACGCTCAAGCTCAGCCGCTGCCAGGCTTTGCGCATGGTCGGCCAGGATTACGCTTGGCTGCTCGACAATGCCGCAGTTGGCGCCGTGCTCCAGCGTGCGGCCGAAGACGAATTGCCGATCATGTGCTTCGTCGGCAACCGAGGTTCTATCCAGACCCATTCCGGCTTAATCAAGTCGGTCAAGCAGATCGGGCCGTGCATCTATGTGCTGGACGAAACGTTCCGGCTGCATCTCAGGACCCACCAAATCCGTGAGGTTTGGGCCGTGCGCAAGCCGACCAATGACAGTCACGTCACCTCGCTCGAAGCATATGGGTCCGACGGCAAGATTATCATCCAGTTGTTCGGTGCGCGCAAGGAAGGCGAACGCGAGCGCGACGACTGGCGGGTTCTGGCGGAAAACCTGCCTCGTTTCCCCGACAGCTACATGAGAAAAGACCGATCGTCGTCGGTGGGACGCCGGCGCCCATCTGCCTCCGCAGCCAGTAGCCGGGCATTGAAGCCGAGATCGGGGACACGATGACGCAATAAGCGCGCTGTATTATCGTAACGCGATGAGCAGGAAGCAATTTGGCGCTGCCCCATCGACCGCATGGTTACGACGAAGCCGCGGCCTTTGGGCCGAGCTCAGAGGTGACAATAGCGTGAACGCCGCCGACCGTCGTCACTCCCCACCAGGCGGTCAGGTTTTGCGGTTCGGGCCGAGCAAAAATACTGTCAAGACAGCGAGGAACGTAGCAACCGCGCTGTAGACAAAGACACTGGCAATACCCGTGTGATCCACCAATAGGCCACCGAAAGTTGTGCCGGCTGCGATGGCCACTTGGAAGGTTATGACCATCAGTACACCAGCGCTCTCGGCCTGTTTCGGAGCGGCGCGTAGCACCATCCATGTCTGCAATCCGACCGGGACCGCGCCAAAAGCAAAGCCCCATACGGCAACTGCAATTGCCGAGGTCAAGGCCGATGCTCCCATAGTCAGGAGCGAGACAGCGGCTACGGCAATGAGCAGGGGCGGCAGGGCCGCGACCGCCTTGAGACTGTGTTTGGTGAGGAATGCGCCGGCTAAATTGCCGAAGACGCCGGCCGTGCCAAAAGCAAGGAACACGAGCGGGATCGACTTCTTGTCGAGCGCAGGAACGCTCTCGAGAAAGGCGCGGATGTAGGCGAAGCTGGCAAAATGGCCGGAAGCGACCAATAGCACGACTAGCACCGCAACCTTCATCGCCGGATTCTTCGCGACGTCCAGCGGACTGCGGAATCTGCGCACTTCGATCGGAGGCAGTGGCGGAATGGTTACGAGTTGCACGAGCAGCGCAACGGCACTCACGATTGCGGCGACCTTGAACGAGGCTCGCCATCCCCAAATGTCACCGACATAAGCGCCGATTGGAGCCGCGCAGACGGAGGCGACAGAAACGCCGGTGAGGATGATCGACATGGCGCGCGGCATGAGGTGACTTGGAACCAGCCGCATCGCCAACGCTGCCGAAATTGACCAAAAACCACCAAGCGATATGCCAAGGACGACGCGTGCCGCCAGCAAAACCGGCAGCGACCCCGCAACCTCCGCCAGAACGTTCGACAGGATCAGCAGGAGCGTCATCGCCCAGATGACGACCCTGCGGTCCAGACGCTTTGTCACGATGGCGATTATCGGTGCCGAGATCGCCGCGACGATTGCGGTCGCTGTTAGCGCCTGTCCAGCCGTGCCCGTGGTGATACGGAGATCATGCGCGAGCGGTGTCAGAACGCTGGCGGGCAGAAACTCTGCCGTCACAAGCCCGAAGGTGCCGAAGGAAAGCGAAATGATGGCACCCCATGCAGGGCCAGAACGTTGATAGGGACTTTCTGGGTCAAGCCGATCTCGGTCGAACAAAGCCGCGTCCACTAAATCTGTCGCCGATTCGGTCATGAATGAGTTCTCCGGCTAGGAGCTGTTGCAGCAGGGGTGGCTACATCGCCGGGGATCAAAGCCGCGAGACCTTCCGGCGGCGGCCAGTCGGCATCAGTCGAGGCCTCGGCGCCCGACGCATCCGAGGCCTCATCGGAGGGCCGACGGACCCAACCGTCGACAATGCGGGAGAGTTCTCGGCGCGGTCGCATCGATCGCATTCGTCGAAGTGCGGCCTGTTCACTGCGAACCAAGCAAGCCGAACGCGGTGTCCTCGATCGAGGCCTTGATGGGGGGATGATCGACGATCTCTATATTGCTTTGAAGCAGGAAGTTCCGTCGCCATATGTGGTTATCCTGGCAGCCAGAATTGAGCGGTTGTCGCAAGCACCAAGGCGGTCGCAATGAGTGCAACGAGGCGGAAGTCTGATCGATGGCTGCGGTTCGATGGCCGCGCGATCGACAAAATTGAGGTGATGAGTTATCCCTTTTGAAGCCGTTGCTCCCAATTTTGGGATAAGGTAATTGCAGGCGGTCCCAGCAACGTCGGGCGGCCTTTTTGGTGATCGAATTCATGGGACGACACTCTCGGTCCGTGACGCATCTGCGAATGACTGCGCAAGTTCCGTGCCATCAACGACAAATCTGGCTCTGCTGAGCGGGTGGTGGAGGCACGAGCGTGGGCTATCCCAAGAGCTTGCCGCAAGGTTGTTCGAAGTTGAGGTGCCGGATAGACCGCAAATATGTCGGGCGGCCTGGGGTTGGCCAACACGAAGATGCGCAAGTTCAAAAGGACGAGCTGAACCCTTGCCGATATCCGTCCGAGGCTGATCTGGAGAAGGTCAAGAACTGCGTCTTGAAGGCTTCCGCCGCACCGGCAAATGCGAACCCAAGGTGCTGGGCAAGATGGACAGGGCCATCCAACCCGTCGACTGGACGCTCATTAATGGCGTCGGTGTGGCTCTGTAGCTGGCGAGAAAAACGCCCTGCTGAAAGACAAAAGCTCGTGTGGCCGGCTCTGAAGGACGGCCAATGAGGCAGGCGAGGAGAGGCTATAGTCCATTCGTGTAGACTGATCTTGTCCCACGGAGGCGGCTAACCACCCCGCCAGACATCATCGAGGGGAGCGCCACTAGGCTCACCCCAAGTGTTGGTCATTTCCACCTGGGTGACCTCGGCCAAGTCACCAAGCCGCTTAGCGCAAGCTTTCGAACTGGATGCTCCCCGGGCACATGATCGGCTAGCGATCCCACCAGTTGAGTTGCTCCAAGTCGGTGTCTAGCTTTCTACATTCTGTGTCCGACGCTGGACAAGAATGTTGCAATCCCGACCAGCAAGTCAGCGCAGGCGCCACCTGCTGCCCAGCAAACAGCAAGGATTATCGAAAGACGAATTCGGCACGGAGCTTGCACCAACGATTGCATGCAAATGCCGACAGCATCTCATGAACGGTCTCTCGATTCTGGCGCGGTTAAATCGCGGCCGGTTCCAGATCATGTCCCGCCCGAAATGGTGAGGGACTTCAGCCTGTTTACGTCGCCCGGCATGTTGCCGACCGCTAACGGGGATCCGCATGCAGCGGTTGCTTGCGTTCATGCCGGGCCTCCGATCTTTTATTCAACCAGCAACACGCGCGACGGTCGGGGTACCTGGGTCATCACTCGCGCGAGCGACCAGCGCCGGGTGCTGCAGGACACCGAAACGTTTTCCAGCCATCGCAGCATCTTCGCCTCTGTGCTCGGCGAGAGCTGGCCGATGATCCCGCTTGAGCTCGATCCGCCATTCCACGGTGTTTTTCGCTCACTGCTCAATCCGCTGCTTTCGCCAAAGCGGGTAATGGCATTGGAGCCGGCTGTCCGGGAACGAGCGATCAAGCTGATCGACAGGATCGCCGCATCAGGCACGAGCTGCGACATCATGAAGGATTTTGCAGTTCCGTTCGCGGTCAATATCTTCCTTCGCTTTATTGGGCTTTCGGACAACGGACTAGAAACATTTGTCGGCTGGGCTAGAGATCTGCTCCACGGCGATAAGGAGCAACGACCACCCGCAGCCCGGACGATCGTGGCCTTCATCGACGAACTTGCCACCGAGCGCCGCAAGGAGCCGGTCGATGATTTCATGACCTTCATCGTGAAGGCAAAGGTCGAGGGTCGTCTGCTCAGTGACGAAGAAGTCCGTGGCATCGGCGTGCTTGTGTTCGTCGCGGGACTCGACACGGTCTCAGCAGCCATATGCTTCGACTTGGCCCATCTCGCGCGCAACCCCAAAGATCAGGAATTGCTACGAAGCGAACCGGACCGGATTGCCGTCGCTGCGGAAGAATTGCTGCGCGCCTATTCGACCATTCAGATGATCCGAGTGGCAACGAAGGATGTCGACTTCAAAGGCGCGCCGATCCGCAAGGGAGACTATGTTTCCTGTGCCACGATGATTGCCAATCGTGACCCGGCGGAATTCGAATGCCCGAATGAGATCGATCTGGCGCGCGAGGACAACCGGCACGCTGCCTTTGGCTATGGTCCCCATCGTTGTCTTGGCTCACACCTTGCCCGGCGGGAGATTGTCATTGGCCTGGAGGAGTGGCTGGCGCGCATCCCAGCCTTTCGGATCAAGACAGGGACTGAACCTATCACCTTCGGCGGCCATGTGTTCGGGATCGAGAATCTGATCCTGGACTGGTCCTGAAGTTTCAGCCAACGACATTGGAGTTCGCTATGCGTGTCGTCGTACATAAAGCCAGATGCCAGGGTCATGCGCGCTGCTGGGCGCGGGCGCCGAGAGTCTTCAAGCTTGATGACGCCGGCTACATCTTGCCCGGTGATATTGATGTTGCCGATGGGGAGCAACTGCTTGCCTCAAAAGGGGTACGAGCCTGCCCCGAACAAGCTCTGGAAGTTGACGAGCCCCCCGCTAACTCAGTTGTAGAGAGAGACACACGCAAAGTGCAGACTGGCATCGGGAAGGACAAAACAATCATACAATTCGCGACAGACCCTGTCGACCACGCGAAACTTACCGAACTGCGTGACCGAGAGGCGATCCGCAACTGCCTGTATCGGTACTGCCGCGGGATAGACCGCGCCGATGAGGCGGCGCTGCGTAGCGCATACTGGCCCGAAGCGTATGACAGGCACGGTCCCTATTGCGGACCGGCAGAGGACTTCATCCAATTTGCTCTCGGTCTGCCGGGGCACCGTAACATCCATCAAATCACGAACAGCCTGATCGACTTCATCAGTTCAGCAGAGGCCGCGGTCGAGAGCTATTTCACCGCGCTGCAACGCGGACCGGATACAGACCAAGAAATACGTCAGACGCTGCTTTGCGGCCGTTACTGCGATCTGTTTCAGAAGAGGCAGGACGAGTGGCGAATTGCGGAACGGACAGTCGTCTACGATTGGGTTGAGGAGCAAATCCCGCCAGCGATTCTTGAGGCAGATAGGTTCGGCCAGCGACAGCCGATTGGAGCACCACATCCAGACGATCCCATCTACCAGTTGCTCAAGGGTCACATCCCCACCGACCAAGATGGCGTCGAGGGTCCCCAACTGGGAGCTGCATAAGTGGGTAGAAATGGAGGATGAGCGCCTTACGGGAACGACATCTGTGTGGGGCCGCAACTGGCGGTCACTGCAACGATTTGGCTCGACCCTTCATTCCGCCCAAGGTTGATGGGCTGAGATTACAAGCGGTCATCGTGGAGAAGCTCTCGTGAAACTGGCAGCACGCACCGTAATCATCACAGGCGCTGCGGGCGGGATCGGCCGTGCCCTGGTCGATATCCTTGCCGCGGACGGAGACACTGTAGTTGCGGTGGACCTTCCGGGCAGTGGTGTGGTTGAACTGGCTCGGGATCTCGGGTCGCCGCACGTCGGTCTGGAGTGCGATGTGTCGCGAGAGAAGGACATGCTCTCACTTTTCGGCCAGGTCGAAGCACGGTTCGCGCAAATCGATGTCCTCATCAACAATGCGGCGGTTGGGCCCACGATGGATAGGATCATCGACACCGCTGTCGATACCTTCCGACGCGGCGTGACAGTGAACCTTATTGGGCCATTCGTTATGGCCCGGGAAGCGGCGCGGCGCATGAGGCCTGGCGGTGCGATCGTCAATGTGGCTTCGATGGCGGGCGTGGTCGGCAATCCCAGGCGCAACGCCTACGCAGCCTCGAAAGCTGGCGTGATCTCGTTGACAAAGTCCCTTGCATGCGAGTGGGCTATGCGAGGAATCCGCGTCACGGCGGTGGCGCCGGGCTCCGTCCGCACCCCAATGGTCACAGAACTGGCACGCGCTGGCAAAATGGACCTCGCGGCGATACGCCGCCGCGTGCCGATGGGGCGCTTGGCTCGCCCCGACGAGATCGCCAGGGTCGTGCGTTTTCTGAGCAGCACGCAGGCGCGCTACATCACCGGCTCGGTGCTGGCAGTCGACGGAGGCTGGATGTCATTCAACCAGCCGGGGGATGCTCACCCGCCGGTGGATGGTGCGCTCCAAGCCGAGCTCTCCTGTCCGGCCGAATGCACAGATGCGCGAATCGTGCTCGTCACCGGTGGCGCAAAAGGCATTGGCGCGGCCGTCGCTCGCCGCTTTGCCGCCAACGGCGACACCGTCGTGATTGCTGATAAAGATGGCACTGCAGCGGCAGAGCTGGCTACATCGCTCCCCGGCAAGCATCTGGCGAAATCGCTGGACGTGGCCGTCGAGAGCGATGTGGTGTCGATGTTCGAAGAACTGAGGCGACGCTTCGGGTATATCGATGTTCTGGTCAATAGTGCTGATACCGCCGACAGGATTGTGCCTGCGATCGAGCAACTGTCGAACCAGCTCGAACACGTCCTGGATGTCAACCTTACCGGCGCCTTCACCTGCGCGCGCGAAGCGATCAAGGCTATGCGCCCGGGCGGCGTGATCCTCAATCTCGGGTCGATCGACAGCTTTCTGCCGTTCGCGCCGCGCCATGCCTACGGCGCCTCCAAGGCGGGGATGGATATGCTGACCCGTTGCATGGCGGCCGAACTCGGCCCGGTCGGAATTCGGACAGCCACCGTCGCTCCTGGCCACATCCGCACGCCCGCACTTGCTCAGTTGGCCAAAGCCGGCCGCATCGACCTGGCAGCAATCGGACGACGCATCCCCATGGGCAGGATGGGACGGCCAGAAGACGTCGCAGATGCATCGTTCTTCCTTGCTTCGTCTGACGCCTCATATATCAACGGCTCGATCCTCTACGTGGACGGCGGCTGGACCTCGTTCGGTGATGCGGGAAACGCCAGCGAACTCTATGACGAATGTTTTGCGGAGGCCGCAGGTTAATTGCCAGGCATTCGCAGGGCGACCGGCCGAGCATTATGAAGCCTCGGCTCCACGACGCACCCGAGGTGCTTGAGATCCAAGCCTGCGCATGCGGAGCACATTCCCGGTCGGCTGACGTGTCTATAACGAGGAGAAATCATGGAATTTGCCACTTTCATTCTGGCCGCCCAGCGCGGCTATCACCAATCCTCAGAAAGCGTCATCCGCAACTCCATCGAACAGGCCGTCGCTTCGGAGCAGGCTGGGTTCAACACCGCGTGGTTTGCTGAGCACCACTTCAACAATTACAGCCTCATACCATCCCCGCTGATGATGGTGGCGCACTGCGCCGGCTTGACAAGCACGATTCGCCTGGGCACTGCCGTCTGCGTGCTGCCGCTTTACCAACCGCAGCGCCTGCTGTCCGAGATCGGCTTCGCCGACATCGTTGCGAACGGCCGTCTCGAGCTCGGCGTAGGCTTGGGATACCAGCAGTTCGAGTTCGAACGGTTCGGCGTGGACATCGATGAGGCGCCGGCCGTCTTTTCGGAATACCTGGACATCATTCTCAAGGGCCTCAACCAAAACGTCTTCGAACACGACGGCCAGTATGAGAAGATCCCCCCAACAGCGATTTCGGTCCGCACAGTCCAGCAGCCGACGCCGCCTATCTGGATCGCTGGCGGAGCCGCACGGATGGCTCGGGCCTACCGCGAGGGGCACAATTTTTTTGTCACAGCCTTCCACGACGGCTTAGAGACTTTGACCACACTGCGTGAATCAGTCGAGAGGGCGGCGGCATCCGAGGAAAAGAACGTCACCGACGTCAAGATATCGCTGCTGCGCTGCTGCTATGCCAGCCACGACGAGTTGGAGATCAACAGCTATCTCGACAATGCCCGCTTCCAGCGCCGGCTTTCTGAAGCCCTGCATCAGCGCCGCCAACAGAGCCACGATGGCTACCTGCTGCAGGAGACACCGACCCAGCAGGATCTGTCCTTCGAGACCATGCGCAAAAATTTGCCGATTGGCAGCGTAAATCGCGTGATTGATCGCCTGCTGGAAGAGATCGATATCTTGAAACCGGACCAGATCGCAGTTCAGACTCAATTGGGCGACTTCGACCAAAAGACGATGCTGCGCCAGATCGAGCTCTGGGGCGACAAGATCATCCCTGCGGTCAACAAGGCGCTTTGTCATGCCGGAAGCTGAAGCCGGCCGTTACGATGATGGCTGCCTATCCAGCGCGCAATGGCGTGGGTCCGAGCTAGGGAGGAGCTTCGATCAGCATGTGCTGCCCTGCGTACATTCACGTTCGCTTGAGGAGGTCCAGGCGGGCGAGGTGTTGGCGACGGAGGGGACAGGCCTTTCGTCTGTCGAATTGCGTGATGTCTTGGCCGCAACTTTCCCGTCTACCTCCAGCAGCGTATTCGCTTTGGAGGAGTTGAGCGAGCCCGAGCCGGAACTGGAAGAGGAGCTGCTACGCCGGCTGCTGCTAGCGCATGCTGCGCCGGCCGACCCGGCGAGCGCCCGCTTGGCCAAGATCATCGCCCGGCGTGCGATGCGCATGGACCATCTTTGGCGGGATCTTGGCCTCTCAAATCGCGCTGAGCTCAGCCGCCTGCTTGCCAGACATTTTCCCGCGCTGGCGGCAGGCAACACAGAAAACATGAAATGGAAAAAGTACTTTTACCGCAAGCTGTGTGAGGCCGAAGGCTTTTCGTCATGCACAGCACCCAGTTGCGGGGAATGCCATGACTTCGAAAGCTGCTTCGGCCCGGAGGAAGTTGAGAGTCGCCTCTCGCCGACCACGAATGTCGGTTAGTCACTTCGCTTGATCGCAACTGCGGACAAACGCTTTTCGCGGCGCCGTCGTATGGAGGAAGGGATGTTCATCGCCTCGCGATATTTGGTGACGGTACGGCGAGCGACATCGATGCCGGTCTCCTTGAGTTTAGCAACGATGTCTTCGTCGGAATGTACCTTGTCGAGCGATTCTTCGGCTATGATTGCCTTGATCCGATGGCGGACAGCTTTGGCGGAGTGCGCGTCGCCGCCCTCGCAGGATGCGATTGGCGCAGCGAAAAAATACTTCAGCTCGAACACCCCGCGCGGAGTCAACATGTACCTGTTCGAAGTCACCCGGCTTACCGTCGACTCGTGCATGCCGATCTCGTCAGCGACATTTTTGAGACAGAGAGGCCGCAGATGGGCGGCGCCGTGTGTAAAAAAGGCATCCTGCTGGCGCACGATTTCGGTCGCAACCTTAAGGATCGTCTTAGCGCGCTGCTTGAGACTGCTGATCAGCCAGTTCCCTTTTTCCTGGCAATGGTCGAGAAACGCTTTGCCTTCCGGATTTTGATTGGTCAGCTGCGAGATTTCGGCGATATAGGTGTGGTTGATCAACACTTTGGGCAGCGTGGCCGGATCAAGCTCCACCCGCCATCCACCTTCGGACTTGGGCATTACCCAGACGTCCGGTACGATGGTTTCCGGCGTCCCGGACTGGAACCGGTCTCCAGGCTTGGGATCGAGCGCGCGGATTTCGTTCCTCATGTCGAGGAGATCCTCCTCGTCGACTCCGCAACGCTGCTTCAATCCCTGAAAATCCCCCCGTGCAAGCATCTCGAGATTGGCGACCAAAGCTGCCATAGCCGGGTCGAACCGGTCTTGCTGGCGCAGCTGAATCTCCAGGCATTCGCTGAGAGTTCGCGCAAAAATCCCCGGCGGATCAAATTGCTGCAAGATTCCGATGACCCGTTCCACATCAGCTTGCCGAACGTTTAACCTCCTGGCCAGATCGAAAAGGTTTACCTGAAGATAGCCAGTGTCCTCCAGATGGGCGGCGAGCTGTCCGGCAATCAGCCGCTCCTGGGGGGTGAACGGGGTGAGGGCGACTTGGCGGGCGACATGGTCGTGCAATGTTTCGGTGTGGGCGGTAAACTCCTCGACGGCAGGTCGATCGTTGCCGCTACTGCGTTGCGACTTCCATTGCCCGCGCCCGCCAGACGGCCCGCCAATGGGCGATTCGCCGATTTCGCTTCTGCTTTGACTGCTCCGCTGATCCTCCCCTGGCAGCGGCGAAACGTCGTCAAACGGGTCAGGCTTCAAAACGGGGTTCTTCTCGAGTGCCTGCTCCACGAGCTGATGGAGTTCAGTATGCGTCAATCGCAGCAAGCGAATAGCTTCAATGGCTTGAGGCGATAAGACCATACGTTGCTTCTGGCGTTGAAGCAGGCTTGCTGAGAGATGCATGTTGAACCGGTAATCTGCCGAGGAGGCTCTAGTGTGTGCTGGGGTTGTGTGAGACTTGCCACTTCTGGGTCATGCCGCCGCCTTCAGTTTGTCGAGAACGTTTTGCGGGGATGAAACGCCATAGGGGTCCGTCTCGCAGTTGTCACAGAAGCCTTCCTCCTCGAACCACTGCTCCACCACGCCATCGTCGATCAGAGCGGCGTATCGCCAGGAGCGCATTCCAAAGCCCAGATTGTCCTTCGCGACCAGCATGCCCATCTTGCGCGTGAACTCGCCCGACCCGTCTGGGATCAGCTCGATCTTCTGCAGCCCCAAGGACTTTCCCCACGCATTCATGACGAAAGCATCGTTGACTGAGACGCAGTAGATCGCGTCAATTCGCAGTTCCAGAAATTGATCATAGAGTTTTTCGAAATCGGGCAGTTGGAAGGTCGAGCAGGTCGGGGTGAAGGCGCCAGGCAGCGAGAACAGGATAACGCGCTTGCCCCCGAAATAATCGTCGGAGGTCTTGTTCTCCCACCGATAAGGATTTGGCCCCCCGATCGACTCATCGCGAACACGCGTGCGAAAGGTCACGAGAGGAACGTTCTTTCTATCGGTCATTAATTTGCTCCCAGGCCAAAGTGGTACGGTGCATCTTTCGGTTAAACTGAAGCGGCATCGACTTCCGTCGACAGTTCCGGCAGCCTCGCGCCTTGGCGTGGTTGCCTCGGACAGGTCTTGTGCAAGACCGCCCCCGAGCAGGGACGTTTAACGGCGACGAGCTTCCAGTTTTCCGCGGAGACGGGGAATGTTTGCTCGCGGGCTTTATCGAGCTTTGAGAGGTAGGCATGGTCTCCAAACGTGGTTTTGACTGCGTTCTATCGACCGAGTCGCAAGCGCCATGCCAATTGACCCGATGCCTTGGGTTCACTTCGGTTTTTGCAGCAACTTTCGTGTTGTGCAGTAATGCCGGTCGATATTATTGCTCAAGCAGCACTGGAAATTGGGTGCGACTCCGTTCGGCAAACCCGGCCTTTGTCCGAAGCCGGACACGAATGTCGGGAATTAGCCAAACGCCAGGACCTGGGGCGGGTTAAGAAACGTTGCCGTGGGCACCGGCTTCAGCACAATTGCGCCACGCGAGCATGGCTCCCAGCGTCAATGCCCTGCAGCAGCGAGACGAAAGTCACTGCAGAATATCAACCTCTGCGAAGTCGTTGAGACCCAGCATGTGCGAGCCGTTCGAGGCGCAGATCAAGGCATGCTCGAGGAAGAGCTCGTGCTCTCGGCAGCAAGTGTTGCGACGTCTGACAAGGATAGTCGCGCTTCAAGGAAAAGAACCTGAATGGTGCACGGCTTGTGAAGGCCTGGCGCATGGAAATGGCTGGGCTGATCATCCTCCATGGCGGTTGGATGAAGAGCTGGCCCCTATCTCCCTCAGCTGCAACGGGGGGAGATAGGGCATGTCCGTCCTATCGCGCTCGGTAACATTCCTCGGTGAGGCAATAAGGGGGAGCAATTTCTCATTTCGGCCGACACGACCCAGCTCTCCTTTCATGCGCTGATTCCCCTAGGGAAATCGCGACTCCAGCCTTCCTATGCAGCGAATCGCGGTGCTGTCCGATGTCCGACAATGTCGGATGCGGATCGTAGCTGGGCTAGATCCGTCACTTTGCCTCGAATGGTTTCCCACTGGCATAATATCTGCTTCGCCCCAAATGCGGCGACAGTTATCTCAGGAGGGAGCCAAAATCTGTGCGGCATCTGTGAATGGATCGACTTCAATCGAGACCTCGGAGGTCCCGACGCGCGAAGGGAGCTTGCCGATATGACGGCCACCATGGCGAACCGCGGTCCGGACGACGAGGGGACTTGGATCGGCGGGCCTGCGGCGCTGGGACACCACACCTGGCAATCATCGATATCCAGGGCGGCCGTCAGCCGATGATGCTCCAGGAGGATGGCCGACCTGACTTGGTGCTCGTCTACACGGGTGAGACTTACAACTACCGCGAGCTGCGTCAACAGCTGGCCGGCCTAGGCCATCGCTTCGACACGAGCAGTGACACCGAGGTGGTGCTGCACCGCCCACGCGAGTGGGGCTCTTCGGCGGGTACACTTTTTTCACGAAACCCATGAATGTTTCTCGCGACATCATCCCGCAATCGGTGGTGCAGCGGGTGAAGAGCCCGTATCCGGCTATCCAGGATGCCGCCTACGACAAAATGCTACGTACGCGGTTCACTGCGGTGCTGGACGACCTAGTGCGGCAGTGGCACCGCTGTTGTCCGTCGACAGGTCCCGCGCTTGCTCGGTGCGACCAACAACCTTAAGGGCTAGGGCGTATCCTGACCCTGCAAGATCTCCTCACCGACTATAAGGTGCGCCTCACGATCTGAGACGATGGGACAGGATGGCCAAGGAGGTGCGCCGTCTTGCATGCCCGCCAGCGAGGCGAACCCTCTTGGCTACGCGCGCCACCAGAGACGCTCCATATCGTCAGGCCCGCGTCTCATGCTCAGATGAGCCGGTATTTGGCTCTCTCATCAAGCGAACCGAGAGAGCCCATGCCAAGACGGAAGCAAGCAAGACGAACGAGCGTCAGAGATACCCTGCGCCTGACCCATAAACAGGGCAGTCTGGTGGGCGAGGTGGCAGAGCAACTGATGTTCGGCAAGACCTCGGTTTCCACCTATTTCTGCGGGCGCTGGAGGCGGGCTGTCGTGCTGGCCCTGCATGCGGCTTTGACGACGATGCGATGTTGAAACACCGTCTGTTGGGCCGAATCGGCCGTCGGCCACACGTTGGGTCGTCATCAGGTTCTCGACAGCTTCCCGGTGTCAAATCCAAACCGTGGTCGGCGATCCCCACCAGGGTGGGAAGGCAGCGCTGATATAGCCGAACGTCGATCAAGTCACGATCAACGATTGCCTCATGTCACATGCCCTGCGGGACTGAAAAACGGAGAAGAACATGTGCGATGCAAAACTGAAGACCGTGCTTTCGCTTTTTTCGCCGGTGGCCAGCAAATTAGATGCTCTCTCGTCCAACGGACCAGCGACGGATGCAAATTGCGTTAAGCTAAATACGAACGAGAACCCGTTTCCGTTGCCGAAGAGCGTAATGCAAAGTGCAATTGCTGCGATCGAACACCAGTATCTTTATCCGGAAGACGACAATCTCAGCTTAAGGGCAGCTGCCTCCGATGCTTACGGATTTTCCAAAGATCAGGTGATTGCCGGCAACGGTTCGTCGGAGCTGCTCGGACTCATCTACAGAGCTTTCCTCGCCCCAGGAGATAGAGTGGCAATGCTGTCGCCCGGATTTTCGTTCAACCGTAAACTTGCCATGTTGCAGGGTGCCGAGTTTCTCGAAATCGCATCGAGCGAAGCTCATCCCCTGCCGATAGAAAAACTGCTGTCCGGCCCCGCAAAAGACGCGAAGTTCATTCTGTTGGCTAATCCGAACAATCCGACCGGAACATTCGTGCCGGTGGCCGAAATCGAACGCCTTGTGGAGCAAGCAGATCGCTTGATCGTCTTGGATGAGGCCTACGTTGACTTCGCACCCGACCATGCCCTGCGCCTCGTCAATAGACATCCGAATCTTTTGATCTTGAGGACTTTTTCAAAGAGCTATGCTGCCGCTGGCGTGCGAGTCGGCTTCGGTTTCGGTCACCCAGAAATCATTGGCAGGCTGCGCAACATCCAGAATGTCTTCAACATGAACGTGATCGGGCAGGCGGTCGGGAAAAGCATTCTTGCGCATCGCCACGCCTACGAAGAGAACCACAGGCACATCAAGCATGAACGACAGCGAGTGACCCTGGCGCTGTTGCAACTTGGCTTTTCCGTAACACCCTCCCACGCAAACTTTTTGCTGGCCCGTGTGCCGGCGGGACAGGAGGGCTCATGCTGGCAAGCCGCGTTGAAAGAGCAGGCGATCCTCATCGCCAGCTTTCCTGACGTAGATTTGAAGAACTGTATTCGCGTCAGCATTGGCACCACAGAGCAGATGGACAAATTCCTTGCTGCCGCCAAACGCGTCTGTATGAGCTTTAAGAAGAATTGCGGTGTTCACAAGCATGAAGTCGATTCACATTAAGCATCAAGTAATAGGTGTTGATATGTCGTGAGCTATGATTTTATCGAACAAATAATTGGTAATTTGGAGAACAATTAATTGAAGAAAATTTCCGCTTCGGGCCTGACCTTCGGCATCTTCGATCATCTGGACGAAAACGGCGATGACATCGCACAACAATATGCAGATCGGCTGAGCCTAGCAGAAGCGTGCGATGGCTATGGCTTTTATGCGTATCATCTCGCCGAGCACCACTGTACGCCGCATGGCAGAGGTCCATCACCGAATTTGTTCTTAGCGAGCGTCGCCCAGCGAACCCGCAGTCTTCGTGTTGGTCCCATGGTAATGCTACTTGCGCTCTATCATCCGCTGCGTGCCTTCGAGGAGATCTGCATGCTTGATCAGTTGAGCGGCGGCAGGCTTGAACTCGGCATAGGGCGCGGCTCTGCTCCCACTGAATTGGGATACTTCGGGGTTGCTGTAGAAGCAGCACCAGAACAGTATGCGGAGGCCAGTGAGATTCTCATCAATGCGATGAAAGGCGGGACGCTTTCTTATCAGGGCCGCCACTTTGAGTTGAAAGATGTTCCGCTGACGTTGAGACCTCACCAATATCCCCATCCGCCGACATGGATCGCCACCAATCGACCCGAGCCGGCTAGCTGGGCCGCTGCGAATGGGGCAAACATCGCCTGCGTCGGACCTTCCACTTCTGTTCGCAGCGTTACCGACGCGTTCCGCGCCGCCCGAATTCACGATGCTGACATTGGCCAGCAAGCGCCATTTCTTGGATTGCTCCGAATGGTGGTGATAGGGCGTTCTGAAACAGATGCGTATTTGCTCGCAGCACCTGCCTATGAACGATGGCTCAATAGCTTCAAATTTCTATACGAACTAAATGCCATTTCCACTCCACCAAACTTGCCTTTGAACTTCGATGCAGCAATTGAAAGTGAATTGTGCGTCGTGGGAACGGCAGATTCTGTCCGAAAAGCTCTCCTTGATCAGCTGGAAGAGGCAGGTGCTAATTATCTTCTGTGTCAACTGGCATTTGGGGATTTGCCGCTGGATGCCTCACTATACACCGCATCGGCCATTCGATCCGAAATCATGGCTCGAGTTGCCGCATCGTGAATCCGTCGTGTGATTGGAGGAGCAGCGGCAGCGCTGCTCCTCATTGCGAAACGGTTGTGGGGGCCGGACTCCTGTGTCAGGTGTAAACCATTGGAGCACGTCCTATCTGATCCAGGTCATATCCTGCGGCTTTGAAGTAGTTGGCACATTCGGCTGGGGTGAAGAGGTCGACGACCGCGCCGAGGCGTCCTGACCTTGCCCCTCTGATCTAATCCGGTTTGAAGTTCGTTCTGGCCCATCCAGAGGACCAGGACATGAAACGCAGCCGCTTCTCTGAAGAGCAGATCATCGGAATTTTGAAGAAACACGAGGCCGGGGTATCGGTTGGCGATCTGTGCCGCAAGCACGGGGTCAGCGACGCCTCGATCTACAATTGGAAGGCCCGCTTCGGCGGGATGGATGTCACCGAGGCTCGGCGACCTGAAGGCGCTGGAGGACGAGAACACGCGCCTGAAGCGGCTTCTGGCCGACGCCATGCTCGACAATACCGCGTTGAAGGACCTTGTGGGAAAGAAATGGTGACGCCCGCCGCCAAGCGGAAAGCTGTCGCTCGCCTGAAGGAAGGCTTCGGGATGAGCGAACGGCGGGCGTGTAAAGCCATCGGCTGTTGC
>NZ_NPKI01000028.1 GCF_002284565.1 Mesorhizobium mediterraneum
CGCGGACCCTGCACATGGCTAATTACCCGAACTCACCCCAGGCAATTACTCGTGCAGACGCAACTCAAAACTTGCGGCTCATAACGATCTGCGAGCGGTAGCTGTCGAACTTGGCCTCGTGAATCCAGTCGTCACCTTGGGGCGGCTTGGCTACCAGGTAGGCATCGGCGGAATGAACTTGAGCCGGCCGGCGCGGCACTCACAGGTTTGCCCACCTGATCGAGTCTGGGTCGGCGGTATATATTAGCTAGACGGAACATAACGTGATTCTAATGGAAGGCGGCAACAAATGTTGCTGATCCGCGTTGCGCTTGATCTGAAGGCCAGCCAGGGAGGAAATCAAAATGGCCGAGGACAAGTGCAATAGAGGTTCTGGGGCGGAAACCGCGCGTCGCGGGTGACGAAAAATATGAGTTCTGCTATTTCGCCACTAAGTTCGGCCTCTCAATACCGCAGGATCCGTGACCTTTTGGCAAGCACGGTAATGGTCGCGAGACCCTGTGTCGGGAGGCTGGGAGGCTCGGAACGCCGTGACTCAAAAAAAGAACGATTCTCGAACAATGACCAACCTTTCACAACTAGGGCCGCCCATTACAGGCAAGCTACATAGCGAAGAGGTCGAGCATGAGAGCGATCATTTCTATCTGGGTTCGACGGGCGGCAAAGTTGTAGATGCTCGGGACCTGCGGCAGGTCATCTGGCACGACCAGCCGAGGCACGAGTCGCTGGAACTCAATTCCTGATCTAGTCAAAAGGGGCCGCGATGTTCGGCAAAGACCTCTTGGTTCGCATGCTCGACCGCCGCGACACCCTGCCGCCAGACGAGATCGCGCTTATTGAGGCTCTTCCGGTCCGGCCGGTAACTTTCAGACCCGATGAGGAGGTCGTTAGGGAGGGTTCCCGCCCGGCCGAAAGCTGTCTTGTCGCGAATGGTTTCGCAGTTCGAAACCAGGCTATTCGGGATAAGCGTCAAATAACGGCAATTCACGTGCCGGGAGACTTTGTCGATCTGCATAGTTTACTGCTAAAAGTGATGGATCACAGCGTGAGCGCCCTGGGCTCGTGCGATGTAGTTTTCATTCGACACAAAGACCTGCTCGCAGCAATGGGTGAAAGTCCACATCTCACCCGGATGCTCTGGCTTTCAACCACTATCGATGCCTCGATCCAACGAACTTGGATAACCTGCCTCGGGCGTCGCTCCGCCAAACAGCATCTCGCACATGTAATTTGCGAGTTGTATGTCCGCTTAGAAATAGTTGGATTGGCCTCTGACCAGACGTTCGCGATTCCACTGACGCAAGCGGAATTGGGCGACGTGCTTGGGTTATCAGCAGTTCACGTGAATCGGACGCTACAGGAACTTCGAGCGAACGACCTGCTTAGCTGGAAAGACAGGAGGATTGTTATCCTGGATTTCCAGCGATTGGCGTTGCTGGCCGACTTTGATGCGACCTACCTAAATCTCTTTCATGAACCGCGGTGACCGCCTCGGCCGGGACGCGCCAGCGCGCCAATGCGGCATCAAGATTTCTTGCCAATTAAACAATGTGAATGAGCCCTCGCTCCGGATCGATTACTGCTTGGTTCAATAGGCACAGATGACGACCAAGAAGGATTGCACATGCGTGACCTCGAAAACCTCATCGAACAGTATGTAAATATTCGGAGGCGGCGCCATAGTTTCATATCGACGGGGCTCGCCGTTAAGGCGCTCAAACAGATTGTTCCGGCATGTTCGATCTCTGATTCCGACCTAGCGAACATGATTGCTGACCGTGCAATAGACTACAACCTTCCGGTGCGCTTTGATCTTAATGCGAGCTAGGCGTGGTGCTTCATTATACTAGCCTGACCATAAGCGCTTGAAGCACATGCGCAGAGGCGCGGACCAATGTCCGCACGGCCGCCTGGGTCCGCGTCTTGGCACACCGCGTGTGCGAACTTCCCAAAGAAAGTTCACCAAGCTCACCGGTTAGTGCGATGTTGCTAATTTAGCTTGAAGTGATGGAACCTGTTTGCCGCAGGCAAGTTCGTTAGGCAGTGGAGGAGATTGCCACCATGAACAGTGTCATTTATCTCATCGGCCTTGTCGTTGTCGTGCTTGCGATCCTCTCCTTCCTCGGATTCCATTAGGAGATACCATGCAGCGCGAAGACGATCAGGGCCGTAAGCCGGCCGATTTCGAAACAGCCAAAAGCGAACTGTCCGAACGGTTCCAGCAGGAAACGCAGACCGCGACAGAGGCGCTACATGACGCTCGCGATGAACTCACCAGGAAGGCGGGCGATTACGCTTCGGAAGCGAAGCAGGAATTATTCAACAAGGCCGAGGGAACACAGCGCGATATCAGCTCCAACCTAAAAGCTTTTAGCGGAGCGTTGCGAGCGGCAAGCGAGCATCTGGCCAATAATGATCAACGGACCGCTTCGAAGCTCACCCTTGATGCCGCCGGCGGACTTGAACGCCTTTCATCCTCGTTGAAGGACAAACCATTCGAAGATGTTCTTGGCGAGATGCGGTCGTTCGGCCGCGAAAACTCAGGGGCGCTGATCGCCGGTTCAGTATTGGCAGGCTTGGCGCTGGGACGGTTTATCAAGAGCTCGCCGCCCACTGCCCCGACCGAAACACAGACACGATCGCAAACAGGCGGGGGTTCAGAAACGGTTTCGAACTCGGATGAGAACGGAACGCGGTCGGCAGACGCATCTGAAGCGACGCCGCCCCGTTTCAACCAGCCAAGAGACGACAGGGCCGGCGATGACTTGGCCGGCGACGACTTGGCCGGCGACGACTGGGCTGGCGCAAGCCTGGAGCAGAACCCATGACCAACAATCAGGAAAGTCGCGGCCTCGCAACCCTCGTCAGCGATCTGGCACAGCAGGTCACAACCCTGCTTCAAACCGAAAGTAGGCTGTTGCGGGCCGAAATTTCGGAAAAAATTAGCAAGGCCGGCGCAGGCGCCGCCGAGGTTCTGGGCGGCGCGATATGCCTTCTCGCGGCCTTGATAGTGCTTTTGCAAGCACTCGTAATCGCCCTGGCGAGTGCCGGCTTGGGAGCGGGATGGTCCTCGCTGCTGGTCGGGATCGTCGTCGCGATACTGGGAATCATTCTCTTGCGCTCTGGCACGAAAAGCATGGCTCCTTCCGAGCTGACGCCCGATCGCACACAAGACCAACTCAAGCGCGACGCGCGCGTGATCAAGGATCAAATCAGATGAGCGACAAATCCGCAGCCGAGCTTGAACGCGATGCCGACATCGCCCGGGCGAAAGTAGCAGACACCGCCGATTCGATCCGCAGCAAGATGACACCGGGTCAATTGATCGACGAATTTACCGGAATGTTCGCCGGCGAAGGATCCGCCATGCTTGGCAACCTCAAGTCGCAAGTCAGGGACAACCCGTTGCCGCTGACGTTGATTGGAGCCGGCCTGGCCTGGCTGATGCTCGGCAACGGCACGTCAGCGTCTAGTTCAGCTGCCGCCGCTTATCGGACAGGAACGGCTCCTGACGCTTTCTCCGACCTGCGCGGCGATGAATTCAGCCAGGGCAACGAAGGGTCCGGAATCGGGGCGATGATCTCCGATACCGCCGGTTCGGTTACATCAGCTGCAAGCGGCGCGGCCGAAGCTGCAACAAATGCTGTGACGGGTGCCAAGGAGAGGATGACAACAACCGCCGGCCAGCTCGGCTCAAGCGCCAGCGAGATAGCGGCTCGGACGCGCCAATCGGCACAGGACCTCTTCGAGCGCGAACCGCTGGCTATCGCCGCAGTCGGCCTTGCGCTGGGCACTGCTATCGGGGTGATGCTGCCCCACACAGCCACAGAGGACGAGCAACTTGGCGCCTACCGCGACAAAATTCGCGACAGTGCGGAGGAGGTTCTCGAAACGGGCCTGGAGCAAGCAAAGCAAGTTGCCGCCGAGGCCTACGAAACGGTCAAGGAAGAGGCCGACCGGCAAGGCTCGGGTGGAGATGCCGAAACGCTAGCAGGCAAGGTCGGCAAAGTTCTGGAATCGACCGCAAAGCGAACCGAGGAAGCCATTCGCGATCGTTTGCCGGGGTCGTCGGACGAGTCTTCTACCACCTCATAGCGTCGCCACCAGCCTGAATGACGGGCGTGGTCCATAGGACGTCATCCGGCATCATCGCCGGTCGCAACCACACGATACCGGAAGTGATTGCGGATGTGGTCGTTGAAATAGCGGCCCTTGGCAAAGGCGGCTTTGAACGCGGCGAAGGTATCCGGCGGCACTTCCTCAAATTGGTAGCATTTACCGCTGGCCACGAACCACACCGAAAGGACTTTGCGCTCCGGATCGTATTCCGTTTTGCGTATCGAGGTGGACGGCATGACGGCGGCTCGATCAAAGGCATTCAACGATCGGAGAACCCGTCGAGTTCCTCGTTGGGAGGATTGGCGCAAGCTCAAGCGCGCGAACCGATCGAGACGATTGGCATCACGGATCGTCCATCAGTCTGCGCGGGGCGCGCGTGCTGGAGTCCCGCCAGAAGCCGACCGCGAAGCCGCAATCGCTCGGCTCACCGAACGGTAAACCAGCCCAGTAGCAATACAGTGGAACCTTTCAAAGCCGCATGCCTTGTCCCTTCTTCATGGAAGGAGATGCGAAATGAGCCTTGACATAGGAAAAGTCGCCATAGCCTTGCTTGGCCTACAAGAATAGGGACAAAATCGGCGAGTTAATCGCCGGTAGGAACTCGACAGATCCCAAAAGCGCTGGCTCCCCCGGCGGCCTCGGCGATATACTGGACCGTCTCAGGAATGCGGGTGCGGGCGATCAGGTTGATTCTTGGGTCGGCAAAGGATCAAATCGCCCCGTTCAGCGCGACCAGGTTGAGAAAGAGATCGACCCGCAAACGTTGAGCGATCTCGCGGAGCAAACGGGATTGTCCCGCGAGGAACTTCTCGATCGGCTCACAATAGAACTGCCCGACGCGGTGGACAAGCTTACTCCCGACGGCCAGATGCCTGTGAGCAACAGTCCAACTCTCCTCGACGAGATACCAGGAGCTAGTCGCACCTAGCGCGAAAAACGCCCGCGCCTCCGGGAGAGGTCGCGGGCTGATCGGAGGGGACAATCCGATCTCGCAGCATTTCTATGACCACAGAAATATTGCTGCAGGACGAGAACGTCCTGCCCGGTGCCAGTGTTCCACACGGAAACAAATGAGCCCGCCGCACTTGCAGGTGCGATGGTCGACCAAGCGTTCACCGAGCGACGGCTTTGATGACCGGCTACTCGCGACTATCGAAAGCCACGAACAGGCCCAGGGCAGCAGCGACTTCAACGATCGCCTCGATTAGATGGTCGTCGCATGCGGTCAAATCAGGGGCAGACTGCCGAACGTGGTTTAATGCGGCTTTGACCGAGACGGTTTCCCTCAGTCCGCCCTGTTGAGGATTGCGGCAATCGCCAGTGGAGAAGGTTGGATTTCAGGTCCTCTCCCTCCGCCAGAAATATAGCTATGTGCCTGGCTTTACTACTATTTTCGGTTCGATTGAGCTTAGTTCCTAACTCCGGCCAACGATGGACCCACTCATCCTTGCGGTCTTTCTCGCCGGCGCCCATACTTTTTGCTCCGGCTACCGGCTCAAAGTGATTATCTGGGATAGCTCGGCGGAGCCGAGACGCCACTGGAGTCCGACAGGCGGACCATTCTCAAACAGTGCTTCGTGTGCGTGCAGGGCTTCCTTCACGAAGTGCTTCCCTCCTCGCGTCGGGACCGAGATCGAATGCGTCGGAGTTCTCATCCTCGTCACCTTCCGACTTGTCGCTCTCAGGTCATGTCGAGACATAGCCTCTCTGCGCGGAAGGTAACTTACTGTATTGGAGAATTCGAAAGTCAGTCTCGATGTGAACCCTGCTTTTTCAGCAAGCCGAGCAAGAACTCGACGTCCGTCGAAGCAGCTATCCTCATCGAACCCTCTCGGCTGTTCTTCACCAGATCGAGCGCATTTTTGCGCGGCTGGGCAGGCTCGCGTTCAGCCTCGATCTTGCTTCCTGCTTCGCCGGAAAAATCACCGGCAATCACGTGGTCGATCGGATCGCACCGAGCCGGCGATCTTTGATCGACATAGCTGTCTTACCCAGCCAACCACGTAACTTACATTCCCCCACTGCCGTCCACGCGGTAACCTCACGTTCGTACGACAAGCGCTGGCGCGCGGCATTGCCGCGGCCTCGTCGACGGGCTCTTCGCATTCTTCGCGGTGCTGCTCCGAGCGCTCTGACGCGGAGGCAAAGATCTGGGCGGGATTACAACCGACTGACAACGGGAGAAGATCATGACCAAGAAACCATTCAACGGCGTCATCAAGCTCGATGTTCGTGATTCCAAACCGGATTGGGGGCCATTCACGCTGCCCAGGGCGCCGGAAGGATCCCCGAATGTTCTAATCGTCCTCTACGACGACACCGGTCTCGCGGCTTGGTCGCCCTTTGGAGGCGGCATCAACATGCCGACGCTCCAGAAGCTTGCCGACAACGGCCTGATGTATTCGCAGTGGCACACGACGGCGCTCTGCTCGCCGACCCGCTCGACATTCCTAACTGGGCGCAACCACCACCTCAACGGATGCTCTTGCATCACGGAAGGAGCGCAGGGCTTTCCAGGGTGGAGCGGCCGCCTCCCGGCGGAATGCGCGACGATCGGCCAGGTCCTTCAGGATGCCGGCTGGAGCACCTATTGGCTGGGCAAGAACCACAACGTGCCTGAGCAGGATATCGCCTCCGGCGCGAGCCGCTCCGAATGGCCGTTGCAGAAGGGCTTCGACCGCTACTACGGCTTCATCGGCGGCGAAACCAACCAGTGGTACCCTGACCTCATCGAGGACAACAAGTTCATCGACCAACCCTATGGACCCGAAGACGGCTATCACCTGTCCAAGGATCTGGTCGACCACGCATTGCATATGATCCGCGACCAGAAGGCCTCGAACCCGTCGAAGCCGTGGTTCATGTGGCTCTGCCCCGGCGCCAACCACGCGCCGCACCATGCGCCCGAGGAGTACATCGACAAATACAAGGGCAAGTTCGACGAAGGCTACGAGGCCTATCGGGAATGGGTGCTGCCGCGCATGATTGCGAAGGGCCTTTTACCTAAGGACACCAAGCTTACGCCGATCAACCCGCTGCCGGCGGACGTGGCCAATCCGGGCGACGCCGTGCGCCCGTGGGACTCGCTCAATGCCGAGGAGAAGAAGCTGTTCGCCCGCATGATGGAAGTCTATGCCGGTTTCTCGGAATACACGGACGCGCAGGTCGGCAGGCTGATCGACTATCTCGAGCAGAGCGGCCAGCTGGAGAACACGATCGTCTTCTACTGCTCCGACAATGGCGCCTCGGGCGAAGGCAGCCCAAGTGGCTCGGTCAATGAAAACAAGTTCTTCAACGGCTATCCAGACGAGTTGTCGGAGAACCTCAAGTATCTCAAGGTGCTGGGCAGCACCGACACATATGGCCATTATCCGACAGGTTGGGCAGCAGCAACGTCAACTCCATTCCAGATGTTCAAGCGCTACTCGGAATATGCCGGCGGCACCTGCTGCCCGATGGTGATCTCCTGGCCGAAGGGTATCAAAGCCAAGGGAGAGGTGCGCAACCAGTATCACCACTCGACCGACATCGTGCCGACGATCCTGGACGTTTGCGGACTGGAGATGCCCAAGACCTACCGGGGAGTCGAGCAGTACCCGCTCTCCGGCGTCTCGATGCGCTACAGCTTCAGCGCCAAGCCCGACGGCAAGACGACGAAAAAGCGTCAGTACTATGCCATGCTCGGCACCCGTGGCATGTGGGAGGACGGCTGGAAGGCCGCGGCTCTTCACGTGCCACTGACCGGCAAGGGTCATTTCGACAAGGACGAATGGGAACTCTACCACGTCGACGCGGACCGCTCCGAATCGACCAACCTTGCAAAGAAGCATCCCGAGAAACTCAAGGCGCTCATTGAAACCTGGTTCGACGAGGCCGAGAAGAACAAGGTGCTTCCGCTCGACGACCGCAGCGCGGCCGAGCTTCTCGGCGTAGAGCGACCGAGCGAGGAGCCTCCGCGCGAGCGCTACATCTACTATACCGGGACGTCGCCGGTGCCAGAGGGCGTCGCTGTCAACGTCCGTGGCCGATCCTACAAGATCCTCGCCGACGTCGAGATCGTCGACAAGGATTGTTCTGGCGTCATCTTCGCCCACGGCTCGCGCTTCGGCGGCCATGCGCTCTTCGTCAAGGACAGGAAGCTCCACTACGTCTACAATTTCCTCGGCATCAAGCCGGAGCAGGCGTTCGTGTCGGAGAGCGAGCTCAAGCCGGGCAAGTACACGCTCGGAATGGAGTTCATCCGCGACAAAGCCGGCAAGCACGGGGAGTCGCTCGGCAAGACGACGCTCTATGTCAATGAGAAGATCGAGGCGCAGGGTGACATGCGTACCCAACCGGGCAAGTTCACTCTGTCGGGGGATGGGCTCTGCGTCGGACGGGACAGCGGCGATGCGGTCAGCGAAGACTATAAGACCCCGGGGGAGTTCAAGGGAGGCAGTATCCTGTTCGTCGGCGTCACTGTCGAAAAGGGCCAGTACCTCGATCTGGAGAAGCTGGCGGCAGCGGCCTTCGCCGTCGACTGACGTTGACCGCGGGAAGGGAGGCCGAAGGAACCGTCCGGCGGCCTCTCCCTGCGCCTTCCGAGCCGATGAGATCGCGGGAGAAGGTCGATCGGACCAGGAATTGGACGAACGGAAATCAGATCAGCTTAAACTCTCGCTGGGATCGATGAACTAATTCCCCTGGAGCCGTAGAGCCAACCGGGAACATCTCGATGCTGATGAGCCGAGCTGTCGGGATCGGGAGCAGATGTGCGCATGCAAATGAACGAAGCTCTGCACGCAAACGAAGTACTGTTTGAGAATGGTCCGCCTGTCGGGCTCCAGCGACGTCTGGGCCTCGTCAGGGGTAGTCAACTGAATGTTGGCCGCCGGGCGATGATCGTCGGTGCGGTAGGCTGGGCGCCCCTTCTCGTTTTAGCCGGCATTCAAAATGTGACTATGCACACCGGCGGAATTACGCCGCTCCTTTGGGATGCGGGTATGCACGCGCGGTACCTGATCGCCGCACCACTACTCGTCTTGGCCGAAGCGCTGTGCGCACCAAGACTCAATGCGATCGTACGGCACTTTGCTGACGCCGGGCTTGTAACCAATCGGGACCGTGGGACATATGACGCTGCCGTCGCATCGACCCGAGCGCAGCTCAATTCGCGCGCCGCAGAAATTGTCGTAATCGCTCTGGCCTATCTCCTCATGTCTGCAGCGGCCTTTTCGCTGCCGTTCGATCAGGTTCCAGTTTGGCACAAGACCGGCGGCTCCGCGCCCGCCTTCTCGCCAGCCGGCTGGTGGCACGTGCTGGTGAGTCTTCCTTTGCTCCTGACCTTGCTCCTTGGCTGGACGTGGAGGCTTGCTCTGTGGGCGCATCTTCTGTGGCGGATCGCCCGGCTCGACCTCCGCCTCTTGGCATCCCATCCGGATGGCGCAGCGGGCCTTGCCGTGCTGGGATATTCTCTGCGGGCATTTTCCCTCTTAGCGATGGCGCTTGCCGCGATCGTTGCGGGCCGTTCGGCGAATATTGTCTTTGTCGACGGGGCGCTGCCGAGAGACCACACGATCTTCAGTGCCGGTCTCCTGGTGGTGGTCGGCGCCTTGTTCGCCGCGCCATTATTCTTTTTTACGCCGATGCTGATGAGGGCGTTGCAGCGCGGCTCATTCGAATACGGCGCTCTTGCCACCCAGGTCGGGGCGGCATTCGAAGAGAAATGGCTTGGGCGCGACAGACCTGTCGATAAGTCCGCGCTCGAGAAGCCAGACTTCTCGGCGACTACCGATTTGTACGCGATCGTCGCAAATGTCTACGCGCTGCGCTTGGTCCCGATCGACCTCAAAAGCATCGCCATGCTCGCCATCGCATTGCTGCTCCCGTTCGTTCCGGTCGTATTCCTGGCGCTACCCATGGCGGAAATCTTGGCAGGACTGAAGGGACTGCTTTTCTAGAGCTAGAATGACAATCGCGACCAGGGTGGATACGGATTCCGCATCTCAGCATCCAGATTCTCCTTGCCTTGCAATAGCTCCTGTCAGGTTGGCTGAGATGTCCCCACCTCGACCAAATCCCGCTCGAGGAAGTAGTTAAGGAACGTTCGGATCACGGCAATTGCCGCCAGTCGTCCAATGTCATCCCAGCCCGGTGCAATCGAAGTTTCAATAATATCGGCCGCGAGTTGGAAGGTCAGGCCGGCAACCAGCCAGCGTGCATAGCGCAGCCAGACAACGCGTCCCTCGGTTGCTCCCGAAGGGACTAACATCGTTCGAAGCGCGCCGAGGAATGCCTCGATTGTTCCGTATACGATTGCAATGAGGGCGATTGCATCGATAAGCAGGACGGCATACCCGGTAACGACGGCAAATGCCTGTTCCATCACTCCCCCGAGCGTGAACGAACGATGCAGCGCAAGCCGAGATGGCAGGTCGAAGTATCAACCGGCTGCGACATGCGCGCTGCAGGCCGATATCGCCGACAGTAATTGGGCGCGCATAGATAAGAGCCGCCCTTGGTTACCTTGCGTGGGATCGTGATCTCAGGGGTGTGCGGGTCAAAACTAGCTTCGCGCTGGCCGCCCCGCGGATTGTCGATCGTGCAGCATGGGCTCTCGATCCGCGAGTGCTCCTGATACCAATCCGTAGTCCACTGCCAGACATTGCCCGCCATATCGTGGAGCCCGAAGCCGTTGGCCGGGAACGAACCCACCGGAGCCGTCCACTCGTAGCCATCCTCGTTGCGATTTTCGTAGGGAAACTCGCCTTGCCAGGTATTGGCCAAATGCTTGCCGCCTGGCGTCAGTTCGTCACCCCAGACATATTCGGCGCCGTCGAGTCCACCGCGGGCTGCGAACTCCCATTCGGCTTCGGTCGGCAGCTCCTTGCCCGCCCATTTCGCATAGGCTTCGGCATCCTCGAACGCAACATGGACCACTGGGTGGTCGCCCAGCTTCTTGATGGAGCTCGCTGGGCCGCGCGGATGGCGCCAATTGGCGCCGCCTACATATACCCACCAGTTGTAGGAGTTCCGTATGTCGACCTTCTGAGCCGGCTTCTTGAACATGGAGGACGACGGCACCAGGAGTTCCGGTATCGCTCCGGGGTAGTCTGCGGGATCTGCCGGACGTTCAGCCAGCGTCACATAGCTGGTCTCTGCTACGAAACGCTCGAACTCGCGGTTGGTTACGGTATGGCGATCCATCCAGAAGCCACCCACCTTGACGCGGTGCGCCGGCGCCTCTTCCGGGTAATGCTCGTCCGAGCCCATCAAAAAAGTGCCACCGGGGATCCACAGCATGCCTTCGAAAGGCGGCACGCCGATGTGTCGGTCGCGCGTGGTCAGATCAACAGAGTCATTCACAACATAGCACCTTTTGTGTCGTCCCAGCTACCGAAGGCGATCATAGGCAACGCCATGGCGCTCTGTCATGGCGGTTAGCCACTCCTTCATCGCGTTCTCGCAAGTATATTTTTGTCAGTCCTAATCGCTCGGCAGTCAATGCCGGGTGGCGGGATGCCCGCCGCCCGGCCAACGGCGCTAGTGTCCGCCTCCGCCTGTGGCGGTCACCGCTTCCATCACATGGTCGAGATTGAAGCTTCCTGGCTTCTGGCGCGGCGGGAACTCGCGGAAACTCTGCAGCCATTGTCCCACGAAGGCGCCCGCGGGTGCGATCATAAACATGTGCTCGGCGAACCAGCGGCCATAGTCCATGCCGATCTGATGCGCGAGTTCAAAGGGGTCCATCCGTAGATTGGTCAACATCGGTGCACGCAGCGCCACGAAGGGCTCCTGCCAAACGTGCAGGCCGTGCGCGTCTTGCCGCAGGAAGGTAGCCTTCCAGTTGCCGTAACGCAGGGCGGCGACGCTGCCGTCATCGGTCCAATAGATGAACTCCTTGCGCGGCCATTTGGCCTCGCCCTTCAATGCGGGCATGAGGTTGTAGCCGTCGAGGTGGACCTTGTAGTCCCGGTCCATGGCCTTGTGACCTTTCAGGAGTTTCTCCTTGACGTCAGGCTCGCCAGCCGCGGCCAGGATGGTCGTGAGCATGTCCTCATGCGAACCGACATCGTTGATGACCGTGCCGGGTTCGATCACGCCGGGCCAGCGAATGGCGCACGGCACCCGATAGCCGCCTTCCCAATTGGTGTTCTTTTCACCCCGGAACATCGTCGTGCCACCGTCGGGCCAGGAGAAGGACTCCGAGCCGTTGTCGGTGGAGTACATTACAATGGTGTTCTCATCGAGACCCAGTTCCTTGAGCTTGGCCAGCATCTCGCCGACCTGACGGTCGTGCTCGACCATGCCATCGGCATAGATGCCGAGCCCCGTCCTTCCCTGCACCTCCTTCTTGAGGTGCGTGAAGATATGCATCTTGGTGGAATTCCACCAAAGGAAGAACGGCTTGTCCGCTTTTTTGGCGCGCTCCATAAAGTCGATCGCCTTGGCGGATACCTCTTCGTCGAAGGTCTCCATGCGTTTCTTGGTCAGCGGACCCGTGTCTGTGAGGCGGCCGTCGGCGAAGCTGTGAATGACGCCGCGCGGACCAAAGTTCTTCTTGAAATTCGGAAACTCCGATTCCTTCGGATAGTCGGGGTTTTCCGGCTCTTCCTCTGCATTCAGGTGGTAGAGGTTGCCGAAGAACTCGTCGAAACCGTGGTTCGAAGGCAACATCTCGTCACGGTCGCCGAGGTGGTTCTTGCCGAACTGCCCGGTCATGTAGCCGTGGTTCTTGAGCAGGCCGGCGATCGTCGGATCTTCCTTCTTCATGCCCTCGGGCGCTCCCGGCAGGCCGACCTTGGTGAGGCCGGAGCGGATGGGCGACTGCCCGGTGATAAATGCCGCACGACCTGCGGTGCAGCTCTGCTGCCCATACCAGTCGGTGAACAGCGCTCCCTCCTTGGCGATGCTGTCGATGTTGGGCGTCTTGTAGCCCATCATGCCCTGGTTGTAGGCGCTGACATTGAACTGGCCGATGTCGTCGCCCCAGATGATGAGAACGTTCGGTTTCTTGTCTGCCATTTTCGTCTCCTCCCTATGTTTTCGTATTGCCGCTCGGATGCTGCGCCATCCTTGGCTTCAGACCAACCGGAACAGCACGGCGATGAAAGTGAAAATGCCGATGAGCAACAGAACGATCGTGACGGCAAAGAGCGGCGTCTTGTGCGGGTCCTCGTCCACTCCGGCGAGCGGAGCGAACTGTTTGCTCCACAGATAACGAAGTAGCGATCGGTATTGCCACAGCGAGACAGCAAGCGCACCCACGCCGGCGAGGATGAGCGCAAGGCCGAGAACGCGCGGCGACTGCGGGCGCAGCGCCGGGGCGACGCCTTGCATGTCCTGAAAACGCTCGAAGAACTGGACGATCGTGAAGCCGAAGCCGATAAGCGAGACGGACGTTCGCACCCAAGACATCAGCGTGCGCTCGACGCTGAGACGCGTACGCAGCCAAGAGAAATGACTGTCCGATGTCACATGGACTTCAAATCTTGGCGGGTTCTCATCCGCGGGCTGGCTCACCATTCTGATCCCCTTGAATCCTATTCATCGACATTGTTTCAGCGTACGAGATTGGCCCCAAGGCTTTTGATCATTCACGATTTTGGTCCGAGACGAGCGCTGCTCCACCAGCGCGCGATGCGCGCCGCCGGGCCCCGGATCAGGAGATAGGGAACGAAGGCGAGAACAATCGCCACGACCACAGCTTCAAACGGATAGAAGGTGCCCAGTTGCATGATTTGATAGACGGCATCCAGGATCACGGCGAGCACCATAACCTTGCCCGTCGATCTGACCCCTTCGACAAGGCGCGCGCGGCGCTCGTCAGGCTTTGACAGGACGGTCCAGAAATAAGGCGAGCGCCCGTCGCGCGCGTCCTTGATGCCGTCACGTATCCCGAACAAAGTCGCCATCACCGGCTGAAGAAGGAATCTGAGCGCCAGGGGCCCACTCGGCCTTGCGACGAGGTCTTCCCAAAAACGTTGCAGAATGTCTTCGATTGCCATTCGTGCTCATCCCTCTTTGCGAAGACGGTTGCCTGGAACGGCGACGCCGTTGCCGGCGCCGCCCTTCCGTAACACGACTTCCTTACTGCCGCGCCAGTGCGACGCGAAGCGCCTCTTCCGGCGAGACGTGGTGGTCGGCATGCTCGGTGTCTTCGCCAATGGCGAGTTGCACGCCCTTTATGACTCCATTGAACGCGTTTCCACGCGGGCCGTAGTCCGGCGAAACGGGCGCTCCGGTGTCGCAACCGACATCGCAGCCATCGTCCGCCGAGAAGACCGATGGCGCAGTTGCGCCCACAGCGCCTTCTCCGACCTTCTTGCTGTTGATGAACAAGGACACTGTGCCGCCCTTGCCGGGACCGCCCCCCGCATAGGCGAATTCCATGCGGACCTGATGCGATCCGGGCGGGATTGCATCGGCGGATTCGGCGAAGAAATGCTGTACGCCGATCAGGTTGTAGCAGTATTTGAGCTTGCCGCCCTTGGCGTAGAGGCTCCAGCCGCCGATATTGGCGCCCTGCGAGATGATCACGCCTTCAGCGCCTCCCTCCGGCACCACGATCTCGGCTGTCACCGAATGCGACTTGTTCTTGAGATTGAGGACGGAGTTCTCCGAAAGGCGACCCATGCCTCCGAACAGGATCTGGGATTTCCCCTTGATCAGAACCGGCCGTCCCGCCAGATCAGAGTCAAAGCGAGCGGCGACATTGTCGTCCAGCGGCAGCACATTGTAACGGGCGGCCTCGATCAGCCACAGGCGCTGAAGCTGATGCAGTTTGTCCGGCATCTGCTTTGCCAGATCGTTGGCCTGGCTCCAGTCCTTGCTGGTGTCGTAAAGCTCCCAGACGTCGTCGTCGAAGGCGGGGACCGTCTCTCCGTGCAGCAGCCACGGCGTCTTGTGCCGCGTCACCGCGGTCCAACCCTTGTGGTAGATGCCACGGTTGCCAAACATCTCGAAGTATTGGGTCTCGTGCCGCTCCGCTGCCTTCGCTTCGTTGAACGAATAGAGCATGCTGACGCCTTCGATCGCCATCTGAGCAACACCGTCTACCGCCTGTGGTTGGGGGAGCCCGGCTGCTTCCAGTATGGTCGGTGCGACGTCGATGACATGATGAAACTGGGAGCGGACCTCACCCTTCCCTGCGATGCCGCTTGGCCAGTGCACGATCGTGCCGTTTCGGGTCCCGCCCCAGTGCGAAGCGACCTGTTTTGTCCACTGGTAAGGCGTGTTCATGGCGTGCGCCCAGCCGACAGCAAAGTGGTTGTAGGAGTCCGGTCCGCCGAGCTTGTCCAGCCGCTCCATGAGGAATTGTGGTGTCTCAAGAGCGGCCAGGCCATTGAAATTGGCCATTTCGTTATAGCAGCCGATCAGCGTTCCCTCGGCCGAAGCGCCGTTGTCGCCGATGATGTAGTAGATGAGCGTGTCATCGGTCAGTTTCATCTGGTCGAGGCTGTCGAGGAGCCGCCCGACGTGGTGGTCGGCGTATTCCAGGAATCCGGCGTAGACCTCCATCTGACGCCTCAGAACAGGCTTCATCTCCTCGGGCATTTGATCCCAGGCAGGAATCTGCTCGTGACGCGGCGTCAGCTGGCAGTCGGAAGGAATGACGCCGAGCTTGAGCTGGCGGGCGAAGGTCTCCTCGCGCAGCTTGTCCCAGCCCTGATCGAACTTGCCCTTATACTTGTCCGCCCACTCTTTCGGAACATGGTGGGGAGCGTGGGTTGCGCCGGGCGCGAAATACATGAAGAAGGGCTTGTCTGGTATAAGCGCCTTCTGCTGGCCGACCCAGGCAATCGCCTTGTCGGTCATGTCCGCCATGAAATGGTAGCCCTCTTCCGGCGTCTTATGCACTTCAATCGGCGTGGTGCCCTCATACAGTGACGGATACCATTGATGCGCTTCGCCGCCGATGAAGCCGTAGAAATATTCGAAGCCGCCGCCACCGGTGGGCCACGCGTCAAACGGGCCTGCCGGGCTCGTTTCCCACACCGGGACCTCGTGGCATTTGCCGAACTGTGCGGTCGCATAGCCATTCAACTTCAGTGTCTTTGCCAGTGGAGAAGCCGTGTTCGGCAGGACCGAGCAATAGCCGGGCGAGCCACTGGCGATCTCGGTAATGCCGCCCATGCCGACCGAGTGGTGGTTGCGACCCGTGAGCAGCGCCTGGCGCGTCGGCGAGCAAAGAGCTGTCGTATGGAAGCGATTGTACTTGAGACCGCCGGCAGCCAGTCGTTCGGCGTTGGGCGTCTGGCACGGACCGCCGAAGGCGCTTGAGGCGCCGAAGCCCACATCGTCGAGCAGGATCACCAAGACGTTCGGAGCGCCCTTTGGCGGACGCAGCTGCTCGATGACCGGATACTTCGATTCCGGATCCTTGGCGTCGTAGGTGATGAGACCGGTTCGCGGACGTGTCGGAATCGGAAGGACGCTACGGTTGATCTTGTCGGTGCCGTCGCTCATCGTGATCTCCCTTTGGCGGCGCGCTTGCCACATATCTTCGGAGTGCAGGTAGGTTGCTCCTTCGTGAGGTTTGCCTATTGCCGCTCATGGCGGAAGGTAATTAACGGTAACCTACGGGAAGAATCTGCTCGGCCAGCGCAACAGTCGGTCGTGGAGGTGAGTCCGGCCTTCCTCAAGAGCCAAGGAAGAACTCCACCCTGCGAACGGACAAACCGCAACGAGACCTCTTGCTGCGTGTTCTTGCCTAGAACGCTTTTCTTTCAGTCGGCCACGACCTGCCAGGTATCGTCCGGGTTGAAGCGGTCGATGTATTTGACGATCTGCTCGGTGGTTGGGCCGAGGTCGGTCTCGTAGACGACGCCGTGCTGGTTGACGGCGAAGGTTTTCACGCCGGTTTCGCCGTATTTGGCAGGCCAGGCGATGAGGCCGAAGCCGGCGATCATGTTGCCGTTTATGACGTAGTCGTAGGCGCCGCCGGCGATATGGTCGCCCTGGCCGGTCAGGATCTTGTACTTGTAGCCGAAATAGCCTTCGCCCTTGGCCGCGTCCTCGAGCTCGGCCTGATCGATATTGCCACCGGCCGGACTCTCGCCGTTGATGCCGTCGCTCGGCCAGTAGAGCCCGTCGGTCGCGCCTTCAGAGCTTATCAGTTTCTGCGCGAACTCTTCCACGCCGTCCCCGTCGCGGTCCTGCGATGCATAGTCCTCCTGCCCGTCGACATAGGCGCGCATCGTCTCGATCGCGGTGAGCTCGTTCTCGCCAACATACCGGTTCACGATCTCTTCGAGCCCGGCATAGGTGTCGAAAGCCCACTTGCCGTCCTCGCCCTTGACGATCGGAAAAGGCAGCGGCCACAGCTTGTCGCCGATCTGCAGCGTGCGGCGGTCGCCCTCGCCATCGAGGACAAGCTGCTTGGCCACACCCTCCTTGATCGCCGCCAGCGTCTCGTCCGAATTCTCGTCGGCCTTCAGCTTTTCCGCATCGAGGCCGAGAAGGGCCGCAACCGCACCGTTGCCGGCGTCGTCCAGCGCCTTCTTGAACGCCTCGACCGCCGCTTCCGGCGTGTCGAAGACGGGCGGCTCGGCGGCGGCCGCAAACGCAGTGATCTCCGGCGCTTGCGGCGCCTCCTGCGCGGATGCCGGCTGCGAGACAGCGATGCCGGCTGCAAGCACCACAGCACAGACTGAGCGGAGAAGGATGGTATGCAAAAGTCCCGCGTGACGGGTGGTGCTGAACATCTGTATCATGATCTTGTCCTCCCGTTCCGTTAACGCCGGCGTCCGCCACTGGGGCGCTTGATCTGCTTGTGGCCGCCGCCACGGCTGCCGCCGCCCATCGATTGGTGGCCGCGGTTGGAGCTGACCTTGGTCGCCTTGCCGCGATCGACGTTGCCAAGACCCGACGGTTTCTTCGGCCGGTTGTCGACCCGTGCCGCAGGTTTTGGCTTGCCGGCTGGACGGTTCACCTTGGCCGGCTTCGCCGCCGGGCGATTGGCGGTAGGCCTGGCCGCAGGTTTCTGGATGTTGG
Source organism: Mesorhizobium mediterraneum (assembly GCF_002284565.1). GTDB lineage: Bacteria > Pseudomonadota > Alphaproteobacteria > Rhizobiales > Rhizobiaceae > Mesorhizobium > Mesorhizobium mediterraneum. The sequence goes on from NZ_NPKI01000028.1 coordinate 18,094, forward strand.
CGGGCTTGGCGGGGCGGGTCACTTGGGCGGGCTTGGCCTTCAGCCCGTCGAGTGTGCTCTTGCGGATGTCTCTCGTTGCAGCCGTCTTGCCCGGCACCCTGTTGGCAAGGCTGTCGTTCTTCTTGATGTCGCGGGCGCGGTCGCGGATGGCGTTGTCGCCATTCTTCTCGATCCTGTTCTTGATGTTGTTCTGGTCGAACTTGTTCAACTGATCGCGTTCGATCTTGATCTTGCTGCGATCGACATTCTTCCAGTCGACGTCGTTGATGTTGATATTGCCGTTGAAGTCGCGGTTGTTGAAGCAGTTGTTGCAATCGATGTTGATGTCGTTGCCGTTCCAGCGGCCGCCCCACACGCCCCAATCATCCCAGTCGACGGCGGCGGCCCAGATGGCGCCGGTCACCGCCCCGGCGAAGAATGTCGCCCCCGGGTACACATAGTATGGGTAAGGATCGGGATAATAGCGGATCGGTTCCCACACGTAATCCGGCTCATAAAACATCTGCGGCGGATATTGCGGGACGTAGATCACTTCGGGGCTCGCCGACTTGATGACGATGTTGTCGTTCGCCTTGACCACCTGGATCTTGTCGTCGGTCTTGATGACGCCTTTGGCGACCGCCTCGTCGCGCAGCTGCTGGATGGCAACCAGCACGTCCTTCTGCTGGTAGGCGATGGCATCGCCGAGCGTCTGCGTCCATTCGAGGTCGTCGCTCATCATCTTCACAATGTCGGGATAGTTGAGCAGCGACACCACGGAACCGTCCCAGCTCTCCTTGGGTTTCAGGCTCTTGTCCTTCTCGTAACGGTCGAGGAAGCGCGCCGCCTCGATGATCTGCAGCGGATAGAGCGCAGCCGCGGTGATCACGGCGATCAGCTCGTCCGGGTAGAGCGCAATCCGCGCGACCAGCACCTCCATCTCGTCGGCGCTCAGCGGCTCCGGCGAAGTCGTCGCATCGCCCGAAGCCGCCGCGACCTGTTCTTGTGCAAGGACAGGGTGCGCCGAACCAAACCCGGCAAGCAGCAGCGTCAGCGCCGCCGCGCCGACCTTCAACAAGTCATTGCCCGTCATGCTTCGATCCTCCCTGTCTGTCTCTGTCCGGGCAGGCTTTGCGCCGGGCCTTTTTGGCAATATTTGTCACGTTCTGCGTGCAACGCAGCGGGTGATGTCTCCGTCCTCGCAGACATTCCGCCACGGGATTTCGCCCTGCCACGTGTTGGCCATTCGGCAAGGCTTGTCATGGCTTCGTGTCGCTTCCTCTTCGAATGCAGCGCTTCAGGCCGCGATAAGGATCAAGGCGAGGACGCGAACACCTTGTTCCAGTCGGCTTTCATATCAACAATTGTCCAACTCATGATTCCGGCTTCGTCGAGACCCTTGTCCAGGCGACCGATGGAAGAATCCCTGTCGTAGGCCCATTCGCGATCTGCGTCGGTGTGGTGCACATAGAGACAGAAGTGCGGTCCGGGACCGGAACAGGTCCATTGCAGCATCTGCAGATCGCCGTCGGAATTGCCGAAGGCGGCGATGGGCCGCCGGCCGATGTGATGGTGGATGCCGACGGGCTTGCCGGCCTTGTCGTCGATGAAGTTGATTTCCGGCAATCGCATGAGCACCGGCGTTCCGTCGCGCATCTCGAACTTGGTCTTGCCGCTGCTGCCGACGACCTGCTCGGGCGGTATGCCATAGACCTTCTCCGTCCATGGGCGCATGAAATCGATGCCGCCGCCGGAGACGATGAAAGTCTTGAAACCGTTGGCGCGAAGATAGGCCAACAGCTCCAGCATCGGCTGGTAGACCATTTCCGTATAAAGCCGGCCGGTCTTCGGGTGCTTGGCGCTGGCAACCCAGTCGCGGACGATCTGGTCGAATTCGTCGGTGGTCATGCCGGAATGCGTGGTCATGACGATGTCCACGATAGCCGGCTCGCCACCGGCAAGCGCAGTCTTGATGTCCCCCTTCAGCAACGAGGCAAAGGGCTCCTTGTCCTTCCATTCCGGATGCTGCGGCGCCATTGCCTTGACCCGATCGAGTGCGAACAGGAGCTGGAAGTACAGCGGTTGCTCGCCCCACAGCGTGCCGTCATTGTCGAAGACGGCGACGCGCTCTGCTTCGGGCACGAAGTCTGCCGCGCCTTCCGCAGTCACGCGTTCGACGAAGGCGACGATGGACTGCTTGGCCTTTCCGTCATTCCAAGATGGAAGCTGATCGGCGTTCTGCGCGGTGGCAGAGGCAGCGACCCCCAGTAACAGGAGGATGGACAACAGGTAGCGCTTAGCGGCGTAGGCAAGACTGGTCATAGTTTGATGTCTCCTCCAGGTCAGCGCCCCTCGGGGGCGCCATCATCAAACATGCCTTCGACAAAATCGTCTTTCGTGAGATTTGCCTATTGCCGCTCGGGGCGGAAGGTAATTAACGGTAACCTACGGGCAGAATCCGCTCGGTTGCGCCGAAAGCGGGGCTGTCAAGGATACGGTCTAGCTCGACACGACAATGAGCCGCAGGGTAGGTCCAGCCCCGGTGGCGATATCGCCCAATAGCTTGGTTGGGTCGGGAAGGCGTTGCGGGTTGTTGGGACCGCCTGCCACAAGCGTGTCAATCCTCGGCCATAGGCGGATACGGCTTCGCCAGCAACAGTCCGCCTACGTAACTTACATAGTGATACTGGCACCATCAAAAAGACTATGCGCATTCTAGCTCATAGGTGATGGCACTATGGCAGCAAACGGCAAACCTCCTGGCAGGGAGCAGGCATATTCAGCGACGCCTTCCGCATGCCGAATTTGCGATCCGAAAATTGATAAGCAGTAGAGAACTGGCCAAGAACTGTCGAATCCGATCGCCTCAAACTTTCGGCGTCGATGATGTAGCCAACCGATCAGTTTGATGGCGGGCCTACGCTGTTGGGCTGAAGCGAACCCGGATCACGCTCCCGAATAAGAATCGCCGAGCACTGGATTGGAGATGAAACATGAACCAAGCAATCTTGAAGTCGCACCTTAGATCGCGGCCGCGATCTATCGGAATAGCGGCAATCTCAATCGGGCTGGCACTTTCCGTTTCGCCGTCGTGGGGTCAGAACGTCATCGACGCCGATGCTGACGGTATCCTTGTGGCTATGACAAACCATCTCAAAAGCTTGCAGGCGTTCACGGTCGACTATGACACCGATCATGAGATCGTCGATCTGGCCGGCCAGAAGTTGCAGTACAGCGCTTCCGGCTCCGTCCAGGCGTCCCGCGGCGACGGCTTCCACATGACCCGCAAAGGCCCTTTTGCCGACGTGGAACTCACCTTTGACGGCAAGGTAATCTCTGTCCACGGCAAGGGCATGAACGTCTATGCGCAGTTGGACAGTCCTGGCGCGTCGATTGATGAGGCGGTCGAGGAATTCAGGGTGTCGACCGGGCTCGACGTTGCGGGCGCCGATTTTCTAGTCACCGATCCTTATGCCGTTTTGACCGAAGGCGTTACGTCGGGGAGACTGGTCGGCGACGCTTTTGTCGGCGGCGTCGAATGCGATCAACTGGCGTTTCGCAATGACGCCGTGGACTGGCAGATCTGGATCAGCAAAGGCGACCAGAAACTGCCTGTCAAATATGTGGTCACCACCAAATGGGTGACGGGCGCGCCGCAATATTCGTTGCGGTTCAGCAACTGGAAAGCCGGTGAGGTCGACGCCGAGCTGTTTTCGTTCAAGCCTCCGGCCAACGCGAAAAAGCTGGAGCGGATAGACTCCGACGAGGTCGGCGAACTTGTACTGGAGGGCAGCAAATGAACGCGCGGCGCATGTTCCGTAATCATCTCTCGGTCGCCGTTGTTATGACGGCGTTTCTTGTAACCGATGGCTTGATGGGGGGGCACTTCATTCCGGCAGGTTCGATAGTCTCCAGCGCGGAAGCGCGCGTCGGCAGGCCGCTTACGCCCGGCAGCGTCGCCGGCGTTGCGCGGCGCACAACGCGCCGGGTCGTCCGCCGCTCGACGATATACGTGGCGGCGCTCCCCCCCGCCTGCTCTCAGACCAGCATCAACGGAGCTACGGTTTGGCAGTGCGGCGGGACATACTACCAGCCCTATGGCGGCCGTTACGTCGTCGTCTACGTGAATTGATCGTAGCCGCCCAAAGCGAGAGGGTCTCCAATGACAGTACAACGACTGGGGCGGCAGCGACGGTCGGCCTTTGGCAAGGGCTGCGACGCCAACCGATCTCTGCTTGTGACCGTAAGCGGCGAACACCATAATTGACTGCGCCCTTAGCTTGCAGCCACTCTCCCCGGAGACGTAGCATGCAGCCAGAACAGTTGCCCATAAAAGGGCGAGGAGCCAATATGTGTAGCTGCGGCATTCAAAACTCGAGGCGCTCATGAAGAACAAGCTCCGGCTCGGGTTCTTGCCAGTTGTCATCGTGCTCTTGCTAGCGCTGTTGCAGGGAACTTCTCTGGCTCAACAGCCTTCCTCCGATCTTCCGCCCGAAAAGGCAAAGCAGTTCCTTGAGCTTTTGTCCGATCCGGAACTAAAGGCATGGCTCGAGCGAAAGATTCCAGCGGCCACGGACGAGCCCGGCCTGTCGATTTCCGAGGACATCTTGAGCCTGGAGGCGGGTATTCGTGCCCGTATCGGTGCGCTCGGCGCCGCGATCCCGCGCCTGCCCGAAGAACTGTCGCGCGCCGCCGAAATTGTCTCGCGTGACGTGAACTCCGGCAGGCCAGGGCTGGTTATGGGCATCCTGGCGGTCTTGATCGCGGTCGGTTTCGGAGCCGAGTGGGCGGTCCGACGAGTGCTCGACACGACGAGGAGCGCGGTTGCTCAGGACGACGCCGGACAAGCGATCCTCTTCGAGACTGTCGCCCTGCTGACTTTTGCGCTCGCCAGCGCCGGTTCGTTCTTGGCACTCGGATGGCCACCCTTACTCCGCAGGATCATTTTGACCCTGCTTCTTGCGTTCATCGCGTTCCGTGTCGTTCGCGCGGCAGCCCGATTGCTGTTTGCGTTCGGCGGTGCGACGAGCGACCCCTCGGACAGGCCGACTCCGCTTTTCGAAAGCGAGGCTTCGACCCGTTTCTGGCGTTGGCGAGTCAGCCTTGTGGCCGGGTTCCTGTTGTTCGGCTGGGCGATCGCCAGCCTCATGCCTGGCCTGGGCTTCGCTCAAGACGTTGCAGAGCTCGCCGCCTTCCTGTTCGGGCTTGGCATTCTGGCGACCGCAATCGAGGTCGTCTGGCAACGGCCCGACGGGCGAGGCTCTCTGGTCAAGCAATCGTTTCTCACCTTATTCTTGATCGTGCTCTGGATGGCTTGGGTCGCCGGCCTGCTCGGCGTCCTGTGGCTTGGGATTTTCGCCCTGGTGCTGCCGACAGCCTTGCGCGGCGTCGGCGCCGCGGCACAGGCCTTCGCCGGCAGGTCGAAGCGCAGCGGCGCGATGGGCGTCGTACTCAACGTGCTCATTGTCAGGGGCGCCAGGGCGGCGGTCATTGCCGCGGCGGTCGCATGGCTCGCCCATATCTGGCGGATCAGGGCCGCGAGCCTCGCCGGCAGCGAAACCGGCGGCTTCCTGATAACCGGACTGCTCAACGGCATCATCATTTTGCTGATCGCCGACCTGCTCTGGCAACTTTCGAAGGCCTTGATCGAATATCACATGAACCTCGCGCCGGCGGATGGGAGCAGCGCCGACCATCTGGCCCGCAGCGGCCGACTGCGCACGCTGTTGCCGATATTCCGCAACGCCCTTGCCGTGTTCATAGCCGCGGTCACCGTGCTAACGATCCTCGCTGGGCTCGGCGTGCAGATACTCCCGCTGATTGCCGGCGCCGGCATCTTCGGCATCGCCATCGGCTTCGGCTCGCAGACCCTGGTCAAGGACGTGCTGAGCGGCGTGTTCTACATGATGGACGACGCCTTCCGGGTCGGTGAATACATCCAGAGCGGCAGCTACAAAGGCACGGTCGAATCCTTCAGCCTGCGTTCGGTGCGTCTGCGTCATCATCGCGGCCCCATCTATACCGTCCCGTTCGGTGAGCTCGGGGCGGTCCAGAACATGAGCAGGGATTGGGTGATCGACAAGATCACGATCGGCGTGACCTATGATTCCGACGTGGACCTGGCGCGCAAGCTCATCAAGAAGATAGGCCAGGAACTGGCAGCCGATCCTGAATTTGCGGCCGACACGATTGAGCCGCTCAAGATGCAGGGCATCGACAATTTCGGGGACTACGCGATCGTTCTGAGGATAAAGTTGACGACGAAGCCCGGGACCCAATTCGGCATCAAGCGGCGCGCCTTCATGATGATCAAGGCGGCATTCGCGGAAAACGGTATCAAGATCGCGGTTCCCACCGTTCACGTCGAGAGTGGCGGGGAAACTGCGGCCGCTGCTCATCAGGCAAACCAAACCCTGAAAAAGAGCAAGGCCGCCTTGGAGGCGTGAGGTACACGCCATAGAGCTGCGCGGTCCTGTCCACGTCATCCCAACTCGGGGCAAACCGGACATCATGCCGTCGTTGCGGACGTTTTGGCGAACATGGTCGGACGGCAAGATGTTAGGCGGCGTTCGTATGCGTGCCAACCGCCATTTATCGATGGCGTCGCGGACTGAATGGTCCGCAGTGCGCTGGGCCAATACTAGCCCGTAGGTTACAGTTAGTTACGTTCCCTGACGTGAGCCGATCGGCCAAGGTCACTCACAGCCGTCATATCCCATCGCCCCGCAAGAGGACAGCAGCCTCTGGAGCAAATGGTGCCCGTAGCCAAAGAACAATTCAGCCTGCACACAAGGGGAATAGCAATGCGAAAATACATGACACGCATCGCGGCAACGTCAGTAGCACTTTCGACTGCGATGGCAGCCTACGCACAAGATCAAAGCCCCCTTCCAAAGGCCAGCGATGTGCTTGTCCGCTACGGGGACGACGTCGAGGGCTGGACCGTCTATGCCAATCAAACCCGCGGTGATTGCTTGATCGTGCACTCAGATGGCCCAAGTTCGGTGCAAATGGGCGTTACCGCAAATCGGGAGGTCGGCTATCTTGGCGTGTTCACCAAAGAGGATATCGGCCTTCAGAACGGGACCAAGTCGGACATCTTCGTCTCCATTGACGGCCATCTCTATCGTGGTGTGGCCACTAGCACGAGCGGCGAACTCAAGGGCGGATACTCTGGCGGCTACATCTTGACAGACGACCCGAAGTTCAAGCGCGACGTAGCGAAGAAATATAAAATGACCGTGTTTCCGGAAACCAAGGGAGCCTTTGTCGTCGATCTGAAGGGGACCTACAAGGCAATGGCAATGGGCCACAAGTGCCTCACGNAGCCTTTGTCGTCGATCTGAAGGGGACCTACAAGGCAATGGCAATGGGCCACAAGTGCCTCACGCAGTGACTCCGCTCTGACCACTCAGTTGCCTTTCTTGGGTCCGGAACGCAAGGTTGGCGTTTGAAACAGAATTGGCAATTCTGTTCCACCCGACGCTTAGTCGGGCACCGGGCGCGGTGTATGTCTTGGGTGACGCGGAGCACCATGGTTCCGCTGGGCGCGGTTGCGGCAAGCGTCCCACTTGGCTTGGCTTAGTCGCGGACTTTTTCAGCAACATTGACCCATTCTGAGCATTCGCGCCGGTGTCCTGGAATCCGTGCATTTATGGCGTCGGGGTGCAGACGCGCGGACCGGGCGAGTTGGTTCCAAGGCGCCTTGTACTCCGGGCTCTTGGTGTTCACGAAATAGGTGTGAAGGACGCGGTAGTTATCCAACCATCGGAAAGCCAGGTGTAGGGTTTCAGCAGCCTGCGCGCTTCTGGAGCCAAGTGATGGACCCCCAAGAGCTAGCGCCGAGAAATAGAATAGCGTCGACTGAGTTTCATCGCGTTGTCTCCCAGTTTTGTCGTCCGGCGACATAGATCTGGGGGTGCCCCTTCAAAGCACTATGACTTGCACTTCTTCGCGGATGGTGCTGGCAGGGCGCAATTCTTGTCACCAGCGCTCGATTTCTGGCTGGTCTGGGAACCCGTCAAGGCGCCGATGTGATTGCCTAAATTCTCTCTGCTGTTTTGATCGACCGCTGCAACAGGTGCTGCAATCACCAACCCTGCCGCGCTGCCCGCCGCTGCCGCCACACCGGTTGTTGCGTGGATGATCGTGTCGCCCAGGCCTATTCTGTTGTCGGTCAACGTCTGGCCGCCGGCCATTCGCGCGCCGATTAGTTGCACGACCTGCGGTGACGAGGCGAACTTGCCGTGATGCAAACGATCGCCGGATTTGACTTTCGTCAGATCGATGACGGTTATGTTGTTGCTGGCGAGTTCTTCCTTGTATGGAGCTTGTTCCGGATCAATCGATCCGAGCCGGGGGATATCGCCCCAGACCCGTCGCGAAACTTTGAGCGCGCGATCGTCCTGCGAGACAAAGAGGGTGAACTGCGGGTGCTGTTTGCCCATGTCGGCAATCTGAGTACGAAAAACATCGACGTCGACGTCTGGCGCGGCCAGCATGACGTTTTTGAACTTCGCCGGAAGGCCGCCATTGCGGATGGCCATCTGGCGCAAGCCTTCCAACGCAAGCCAGTTGCCCATCGAATGGGCGAGGATCGAAACTTCCTTGATTTCGGGATCGCGTGCAAGATACTGGAACAGCAGTTCGAGCGCGTTTCGCGTGTAGTTGGTGCTTTCACGATCGTAGCCATACGCCAGCGCACTGCCTCGGGAGGGCCATGTGACCAAGATCGGGACGCTCTGCGTGTCCGTATCCTTCGCGATCTGCGCAAAGCGATAGACCGAGTCTTCAAAGCGATTGTTGAATCCGTGAATAAAGACGAGGACACTGTGATCCGGGCTCTTCTTGACGGAGGCGCTAAGCCACCCCTTCGCTGTCTGGAGCGTCAATTCTTGGGCCTGCACGACGGCGAAATCAGTCGCCGGGTTTGATGGCAGCTTCTTGGGCCATGCGACCTCTCCAACCTTGCGGACCGATGCCGGAGGGATCGAAACCGTAATTTCCGCGAACGAGGGGGCCAGTCCGCGCTCGCCCGTATACATTTGTGCCGGATTGGAGGAACGACTGCGTGTCGTTGCGACCAGCATCTCCACCTTGCTGGAGGAAGGCGAGGTATCGGCCACGGGCAGCAGCACATTCGTCGGACGGGACGCGCACCCCCACAGCAGGCCAACCAACGCCGACGCCAACAAAACGTTGCTGATACGCCTGACTTTGGACAGACTCACGAAACAGTTTCCCAAACTCTTCTCCCGTTTCGAAATAATCCCAGGCTCAAATCCAATCAGAACCGAAATCTGGCGCCGATGATTGGTCCCTGCATTGCAATGTCAAACACAAATCCGTCGTCCTCGTAGTCTACGGCAAGGTAGCGATAGCCCGCTTCCAGCGTGACCGAATCACTGTACCGGTATTGAAGGGTGCCCTGCACTTGCCAATCGATGTCGGCGCCAAGGCCGAAGCCACCGACATCCGCCTCGCCATGGAGTCCGAATCCATTACCGAGAGCAACATCGCCGGCCACACCAATAATGGGGTCGACCCAAGTCTTGCTGCCGCTGGCCTCCCTTACGCCGAGAGGGCCAGTAACAGTCAAATCCGTATCCAGGTACCAGAGCCGTCCGCCGGCCAAAACGTCCAAGGTTGCGGTGCCATTGTCGACGACCCGATAGGAGCCGCCGAAGGTCCACACCACCGTGTTCATGTCCACCTCGGCCGAAAGAGCCAACGGGCCGGCCGACGTGCCATCGGCCTCGAGTCCCAGGTAGATGACGTCAGTGAAAAGAGCGTAGCGGCCATTGCGCGCCTCACCGGCAAGCATGACCGGCGGGGGAGACCAATCGATGTGGTCAAAAATCTGGCTGAAATCGACGTCGATATCTACCGGCGACAGGCCCCTGACGCCGACCCTGCCCTTCATGCCTGCCATCCAGAAATAGGGCTCTGCGGTGAAGGTCCAGACTGGCGCGGCTTCAGCAGGCGCGGGTGCGGTTTCAGGAAGTTGCGTCGCAGCGTCAGCGGCGATCGCCGGCACCGCAACCAGCGCTGCCGCTGTTCCCGCCGAGGCCAACACGAGAGCTCGGATCATTCCCATATAAAGTCCCCTCTTTCCGTCTTTCACTTCATGTCCCGATGCGACCGTATATGCATTCGCGCTGCTCAGCTAATGGATATCGGATTCCGATCGTCTTTCATGTCGACAGCGGGTCATTTGTTCTTGGCTCTACTTCGGGAACAGCAGGCTAATTCCGGTGCGGAATCCGAAGCCGTCGGGTCCGCTATCGGGGCTTACCGCCCAATATCGCACACCGGCGAAGAGGCTGATTGGCTGCTTGTCGATCACAACCAGCTTCGAGACCTGGACATTGATCGGGACCGACCATTGATGCGCTTCCCAATTGTAGGCGCTCTCGGTATTGAGCGTGAAGGTCCAGGCGTCCTTCGTCGTGTAAGAGACGAAAGGCTGCAGGAACGTGGAGTTTATATCACTGCGGTCGCTGTCGCCTGCAAATGACCAGATATGGTTGGCCAGCATACCGACCGTCCAGCCATCGAATTGCTTCAAGACAACGCCGGTCGGTCCCGCCCCCCATTTTTCCCCGCCAAGCAACGGATCAGTCGCAGTGGGCAACAGAAACACCGGGCCGACACCCCAGATGATCCCGCTCGCCGTGGGTTGGGAAGGCGAGAAGAACAGGCTTTGGCTTATGTCGCCGAGCCCGGACTGGTCGCCGGATGGTCCTGCAATGTCGTGCTGCCAGGCAATAGGCAAGATGGTGCGCGATATCAGGTTCCAGTTGTCGTTGAGCGTGATCGGGATGACCGGCTGCACGTTGACATAGGCTTTGTCACCATCGTTCGGGCCATAGCCGCTGTCGTAGTTGAACTGGATCGGCACGCTGATCAGCGAGGCGATCGGATTGGATAACTTCTTGGCGAGCTCCTGCGTGTCGTCCTGGGCTGACGCGACGGTGACGACAAGCAGGGCCGGGAGCAAGGCTGCCATAGTTTGTAGAGATCGCTTGCCAGACAGAAATTCCAAGTCAGCCCCCGAATAGTTCTTGCCTCTCACCGTGGCGGCCAGGGAATGACACGCGATTTGCGGGCAGCGTCCGCGTGCAGCACGGCTCCGACTTCCCCAACCAACCGATCCACCAGTTCCTGCCATTCGGCTCGTCTGGACTCGCGCAATGCCGGCGGGACCTTGTCGATCCTCGACAGTGCGAGTTCCGCCTCAGCAAGTTCCTCGCACATATCCTGAAAGCCCTCACTTCGGTCCATCAGCCGATGGATCGCCAATTCAAACTGCGGGAATCGACGTACCGCCGCCGAGACCGCTCTTTGTCTATCAGCCGGTTCGTCGTCCATCCTCATAGCGCAGATTCGTGTTTTCCCGAAACCACCGTAGCCTATCGCATGGAGGCGGCTGCGGAATGTAAGTTACGTGGGCTACAGGGTAATTTCTGAACAACCATAGCGAGTGCGGTGGGCACCAAGCCTATAAAATCGCAAATTCAAATTGCGCTTGCCGGTGAGGCCGCCTAACTGTTGATCCGTTGTCGTCCGCCGCTGCATTGCACAAATCGTCGCCGTCATCCGGACGTTATCCGTTCAGACTACTAGGAGTATTGCAAGAACTGGATCGCGCATATAGACTACACGACGAGGGGTAACCGGCGAAAAAAAGAAATATAACTGGGAGTAGTCACCCCAGAACGTCAGGTGAGGGAATCCAAGGTGATCCGGGCCGAACCAGCCGCAGGGAGGGAGCATAGGCTCGCCCCAGAGGATTGTCGTGCCCAGCTTGCCCTGATCCTCAACAGTGCGGACTTCGATGCAACCGGTCGCGAGCGCCGCTTCCTCAGCCATGTGGTGGAGGAGACGCTGGAGGGTCGCGGTGATCGTATCAAGGCCTATTCGATCGCTGTCGAAGTGTTCGGCCGCGATATGTCCTTCGACCCGCAGACGGATCCGATTGTCCGCATCGAGGCTGGCCACCTCCGGCGCGGGCTCGAGCGTTACTACCTGACTGCCGGACACGACGATCCAATTCTCATCACGATCCCGAAAGGTGGTTACGTTCCAACGTTCTCGGTGCGATCGTCCCTCGAGACCATTGAGCCGGCCTTGCCGGTTGAGTGGGCAGAAAAAGTCCCGACCCCTGCTCGATGGATGAAGGCATCATGGCTGACGGTGGTTCTTGCGGCTACCGTCGCGGCATTGGCTGTTGTGGCATTTGGATTGGTGAGGGGTGGCGTCCGCCCGACTTCGCCTGAGATTCCGCGACTGCTGGTCGAGACGTTTGAGGATCTTTCAGGAACGGAAGCCTCCAGGGCGATTGCGAGCGGATTGACACAGGAAATTGTCGGGCAACTCTCTAAGTTCAAGGACGTCATCGTCGTTCAGCCTCCCGAAAATTCGGTCGCGCCGTCGCGCTTTGTTCTTGCGGGAAGCGTCCACCTGTCGGTCGATGGCTTCCGGCTTCGGATTAGGTTCATAAACCGGGCAGACGGCTCCGTGCTGTGGGCGGACAGTTATGATGGAGAGACGAAAGTCGCCGCGCTTCTCGATACCGAGGCCAATATCGCACAGAAAGTGGCGACGAGCCTGGCCCAGACATACGGCGTGATTTTTCAGGCGGACGCCTCGCTCAACGTCTTGAATCCTCCCGACGATTGGGCTGCCTATTCCTGCACGCTTTCCTTCTACGCTTACCGCGCAAAGCTCGATCAAAGTGCACTTCCAGCGGTGCGTGCGTGCCTGGAGAAGGCCGTTGAGCGCTTCCCGAGCTACGCCACGGCCTGGGGTCTGCTGTCGCAGGCCTATATCGACGAGATTCGATTCCTCTTTCCTTCCGACGAAGCCGCGACTTCGGCCTCGGTCGCTCGCGCTCTTGCCGCGGCCAGGCGGGCCGTGGAACTGGATCCGCTCAATATCCGCGGCCTGCAGGCGGAAATGTTCGCGCTCTATTTCAGCAAAGAGATCGAGGCGGCGCTGCTAGTGGGCAAGCGTGCCTTGGACATCAACCCCAACGACACCGAACTGATGGGCGAGTACGGATATCGGCTGGCGCTTTCAGGAGGCTGGGACGACGGCTGCCCGCTGGTCGCGGAAGCTCACACGCGCAACCCGGGTCCTTTAGCCTATTACGAGACCGCGCTTGCCCTTTGCGCCTATTTTCGCGGCGATTATCCGCAGGCGGCCATGTGGATCAGGAAAACCACGTTTCCCGGCAATGCCAACTTTCACACCATCGCGGCCGCGATTTTCGGCGAGGGCGGATATGAAGCGGACGCCCGGCGCGAACGTGTCTGGCTTGAAGAAAACGCGCCAGGTTTGATCAAGAACCTCCGGCAGGAGGTCGCGAGGCGGATCATTCGACCAGAGGACGTCGATTTCTTCCTCGGTTCGCTCAAAAAGGCCGGGCTCGCATCCAAGGACTTAGGCGGGCAGACGTAAACTCTGCCCGCAAGACACGGCATTTTAGGTGGTGCGTACATGCCAGAGGTCGTGGCGATCCTTTCCGCTTTCGAAGCAGCCGGCGTCAAGTTCGGCGGTCCCCGGGGGGGCGACTAAGAAGTCAGCGGCGCCCGCCCCTCACCTGCCGGCGGCGAGGCCTGCATCAAAAACAACGAGATCCAGATGGACGAAAGTGTTCGTTCGAATGATGCTACTCCGTTGTCTTGAGCGCAGGTTTTGCTCAGCCAGCACAGCGCCTCCTCTTAAGCCCGCTGGCGGTCTAGGCCCGGCGGCCTGCTGATGGTCACCCCAATAAGGCTGCCGGGCCGCTCGAACTTGCGCCACGGATTGCGCGGACTTCATGACCCGGATTAAAAGCGTGTCGATTGAATGTTGACTTTTGCCGTAAAAAGTTTCGGGCCGGAACGCTTGCTCGTCTCAAGGGTTGGGATGCAGGAGATGCAGGCGTGGCCGAGAAGCCGTCTATCGCCGAGATGTTACGACGAACCTCTGACCAACTGAAGAGGATCCGGAAACGCGTCGCCAATGGCGGTCACGTGGACCAGATGCAAGAGGTCGATGCCTTGGTGGGCCTCGCTAAAGAAATGGCCGACCGGCAACTGGCCGGGTTAGAAAGGCCGGCAGATGAAAACGAAGGCTCTGTGCAAGACGATGACGATGCAAAGGACTGAGCGTCGTCGATCGCTGACATTCCCCGATCACGGAATTAGAGCTATTTGAATTGCCGAGTTCGGTACTATTCAACGGCGGCGGACTCCAACCGCCTGGCCGGCGCCCGCCAAGCGTTCTTACCCCACGTCCCCCAAGCGGCGCCGGCCATCCGGATGCTGCCACGAAACGGACGGGAGTGCGTAGGCTGGGACGCAGCCGGTATGTAGAAGACCCGCCGCTACATTTGCGAAGCGACGGGCCTCCACCCCATTCCCCACACCGTGCAATTGCGGTTCCAGATGTATGGACCCATTGCGGGGCACCTTGTGGCTTCTACACAGCGGAATTATCGCCACATAGTTCGTTCGCATGTTTCGATTCCATTAGCTTGAGCGCATGTATTCGCCAGCCAGGCGAGTATCTTAAGGCTCGCTGGTCAGGCCCAGCGGCCTCCAGCTGCCAGTCCCCCCCGCAACCAAGCCGCTGGGCCGTCCCCGCTTGAGCGAAGCGCGTTGTCTCGCATTTAGCGACATCTTGACTAAGGCCTCGCGTGCACCACTCAAATGAATGGCAATTTTCTGTCTGAATGCGTTTACGGTCCATTGTCCGCGACCACGCATTGTGTCGCGTGGGAGACACAGTAACTCCCCTTTTAAAGGCGTCGAGATGCTACGAGCACCGCAAAGCCAGTTCCTAAGACCTGAAGATCGGGCGATCTGCCAGCGGGTGGTCGACCAGATAGCCGCCGACGCTAAATGGTACAGCACCTCGATAGACGGTCAGATTCTGGCCTCGACCACGCTGACTCTCTTTCAGTCCGGGGTCGTCAATGAAACGAATTTGCTGGCACATGTTCGCGCGCGCCGCCACGATTTTACTAAACTGACCGACTAGCACTTCACCCTGCCGACATCGGCGCCCGATGTGGCTCTTCGACGACCACTCCCTCCGCCAATACAACCCGGCCCTAAGCGCGCAAACCTTGCAAAAGTTCGGGTTTTTGAAGAAATGCTGTCACCAGGTGCTGCCGATTTGGCTGAAAGACGGTCATCTTGGCCGCTATTCTCCAAAGCTGGGAACCTCCGGATCTTGGTTCACAGGCCCACCGGGTCAAGCTGGAAAGGCGGATCAGGTAAACTTGCGTTACCTCCGATCAAATTCAAACCCATGGGTTTGAAATTGATTGCAACGGTCTGCAGGAATGGATGCGGACCGTCTGGCGAAACGACGTATTGAAAAGTCCACGAGCGGAGCGCGAAAGCCACCTGACGCGATGACCACGACGATTGAAGACATATACCGGCCGCTGGCATTAACGGCGCGATTTCTTGTCCAGTGCTGGCCGCAGCTATTGCTTGTCGGCTGCCTCGGTATGATCGCTCGTGATCTGCTGCTACAGGGCGCCGTGACGGTCGGCCTCCAATTCCCGCTAGGCGGAATGGTCATACTATCGCTGGTGGTTCTCGCCAAGCTGACGGTGCTGGTCATGATGTTCGTGGTGCTCCGGCCGCACATGCCGGCGGTGGCGGCATTGAGACAAAAAGCGAAAAAGGGAGCGGACGAAACAAAACGCGAGCCGATCCTGGCGATTACCGCGGCCGCGATCCTACCGTTCTTCGCCTACTATGCCGCCTGGGGTTTTCTCGGCGATACGGTCCGTGAGTATTCGCGCATGGCGCTAGCCCAAGCCGATCTCGGCAAGAGCGTCGATATCTTCGCCATTCTTCAGTCAAGCGGCGTGGTACTGTCGATCGTCATTTGCTGGCTGGTGCGTTTTGCCGCCAAGCGGCTGAACGCGCGCGCCTCTCACCCCTACTGGCGGCTGCTGATCGTGGCGACGGACGCAACTTGGGTCTTCATCGGCCTCTACGCGCTCGGAGAATGGAAAGACCAGTTCATCCGTTGGCTTGGCGCAGGTGCCGCGCTGCAACAGCTCAGCCTCGATTTGCTTGCGCCGGTGACTTCGGCGGCCGCGGCCGGCCAGTTCGTTCCCGTGGAATTCCGACCGCTTCCCTTCGGAGAGCAGCTTCAGAATCTATTCTTTTTCGCGTTGCTGCCGATTGTCTGGCTGGTGATGGCGGCAATCATCAACGGCTATGAACTTTCCGCGCCGGCCGCTCCCGGTCCTGCGCCATTGCGCACGACCTCCTGGCAGAGGTGGCTGAAGGATTTCGCGACCCATTTCGTTGGCGGCTATCGCAGCCGCTACTCGCCGGTCTGGACTTGCCTCAAGCTGACGCTCAGTGCCGGCCTTGCCACGCTTGTCACCTTCGTCATCGCCTATCAGGCGATCTCCTGGGTCGGCGCCTGGATGTGGTATGGCCTGACAAGGCTGATCGGAGCGCATGATCTCGCAACCTGGCAGATCTTCGCCGACACCATCAGCCTGTTCATCGGCAGCCCAAGCGATCTCGACGGGGGAATCCTGCTCGACGCGGTCCGGGTCGCGCTGCTTGCAGCCGTGCTCGAGACCGCGGTCGCCACGGCTGGTGAAGCGAGTGGCGTCAGGTCCGCGGTTCGCTGACGCTGAGATAATTTGGCAGCGCCGAATAGAGGGCGATCGACAGCGTGAGGCTGCTCGCTGCAGGTGGAATCGAAAAGCTGGCAGCCATCCGGGCCGGCTTGCCGGGCTCCGTCGCCGCAAACGCGCTGCCACCACACAGGGACCGTTGCTGGGCCTCCGGATATTGCTTTCTGACCACCGGATCGGCAAACAAGGTTGGCTGCCATTCGCGACCGTTTTCATCGGAAAGCCGCACCTGGCATGGAATGGCGCCGAGCGCCTTCGGGTCAGCAGCGAGCGCCTCGAACTCGGCAAGGACGACGGCGCTTCCCTCGCTGCCTGCCAGCCTGGTGAGGCGCGTCACGGTCCAGCTTGCGCCGGCATAGTCGATCGGTTGCCCCAAGGTCGCAGATACCGGCTGACGCAAATGTTGGGAGCGCCAGTCCTTGATGCTTCCCCACGTTTGCGCGGAGAGCGCGGCAGGCAGTGCAACCACCAGCGCCATCATGCTCAGCCAGTAGCCTCGCCGCGTTGATGTCACCTCCGTGGGAGAACTGTCCATGGCGGTCCTTCCTGGTTGCGGCGGATGGTGATCGCGGGCTCGATGTCCTTGCCGGAAACATTCGTGGCGATGCGGATCTCATCGTCGAGCGGCAGCAACTTTGTGCGTGCGACCACTACGGTCCCGCCAGCGACGGCATCCTCCGCCACTTCGAATATCAGAAGGACACGGCGTGGCAGGCCGGGCTGGTAGGCATCGCCCGGCATCATTTCGATCGTCGCCGGCACCCGGTCGGTCAGGACATAACGGACGCCGCTGCCGCTCAGCCACTCGCCCGATGTGAGACCCAACGTTTCGAATTTCGCCTCGGCCTCGCCTTCCACCACAACCCACACGCCGGAACTCGTGTAGGTCTTTGACTTCCCGAAGGTCTCGACATTTAGAACACGCGCCACCCTGGCGCTGTCCAGCGAAAGCGCGAACGCGCTAGCCTCCACACGCTTGTTCATGCCGCCCGAAGAGACGATCGGCGAGGTAATGTCGCTGTAAAGCGGACGCGTGTGCTGCATGCCGTAGAGCACGGCGGCAGCGAACAGCAGCGCAAGTGCCGAACGCACGATGCGCATCATGGCGCCTTCTCCACCGGCAGATCGACCGTCGCAACGGGGTCACGGTCGTACCATCCGCTTGCGCCGTAAAGATTGTCGCGCAGCTTGTAGATCTGGCCGCTGACGGTGATCGTCACCTTGTCCGGCACGGGCACACCGGCCGGCCATTCCCAAGCCATCGTCGTGCGTTCCGGCATGTTGGGGTTGAAATATCCCGCCAGATACTTGTCGCGATCGAGATAAACCGTTGGCATCGGCAGCTTTTGCGCCGGCGCGCCGAGTGTGACGGCGCGGTAGAGCACGTTGTTGGGAGTGGCGGAACGGTTCACCACATCCAGATCCACCATCAGAAGCTGCACCGGCTGTGATGGGGGAACGCCTGTCGGGGGCACTGTTCCGACACGTGCCGTTAGTAAGGTCACAAACCAGCGACCGGTATCGATCTGCTGGCCTGCTTGCACAACAGGCACCTTTGGCGGATGGGCAGCTTCGTAGAGCGTCATCGAAAACGAGATTGCCGATGCGGCCAGCCCGCCCAGGCCGGCGATCAACAAGGCATACAGTCTTTGCCGTATTGTCGTTCGTGTCGGTTCCGTCATGCGCGGTGCGGTATGCGATGGTCCTCAGGCCAGCCTTATACGATGCGAACGCCACGCAATCGGACAATAATTGTTACATCGCTTAAACAGCAGCGCTTGCCCCTTTGACGAGGGGTCAGCGCAGCGGTAGCCAGCCGCGCAATCGGATCCTTGGTGGCCCGTCCAACCCTTTCGAAGAGGCGCTCGGTCTCCTAAGTTTCTCGGCATGCCTCGTCCCGTTTTGGCACGATCGGATTGGCATCTAAATTGCCATCGGATTGACATCTAAATTGCAAATTGAGACTCGCCCGAGTTGGGGCCGAAATCGGTCTGGTACATTCGAAGCGAGGCTCGCAGATTGCGGGGCAGCGAACTTCTTCGGTCACTATGTGAGCGCCTTCATATCAGTTTCACATGCGGCGGCTTTGAATGGTGTCGCCAGAGCGCTGGCGAGGGAGATGGAAATGGGTTTAGCCGAAAACTTGTCTGATGTTTCGCTCACATTCGCTTGTCCGGATTGCTCGCATCCGACTGTAAGGAAGGGCTCTGCGCTAAGAACAATCGCGCACATCAGATGCGACGGGTGCAACGCCAAGGTCCGGATCACTTATCCGCAGAAGCTAGCGATCTTCGAAAAGCACAAGCTACTAACCACCCAAGGCGCATTGCGATTGGCTATTTTCTAGGCATAGGCGCCGACTAACAGGACCTGAACAGCGCATTGCTTTCTCGCTGAGCGCTACTTCAGCTTGTCCTTAATTTTTTCCAACGGCATGAGTCGCAGTAGGAGAAATGGTCGTGCCTTCGTCGGAGGTGCCGGACATGCAGAAGGAAAATTGATGGGGGCGCCGGACCTGGGCCCGGCGTCCCTCTCCACCTCTTCACTTCTCGGACCACACCGCCAGCTCGTAGCCGTCCGGATCGGAGAAGTGGAAGCGGCGGCCGCCCGGGAAGGAATAGGCGGGCTTGACGATCTTCCCGCCGGCCTCCTCGACGCGGCGCTGGGTCTCGTCGAGCTTGTCGGCATAGAGGATCACCAGCGGCCCGCCCGCCGCCTTGCTCTGGCCACCGAGGGCGAAGCCGCCGGTCAGGCGGCCGTCGTTGAACTCGCAATAGCTCGGCCCGTAGTCCTTGAAGGACCAGCCGAAGGCCTTGCCATAGAAGTCGCGGGAACGCGGGATGTCGCCGACGGAAAACTCGACATAGTCGATGCGCTTGTCGTTGCTGGATTTGGCCATGATCTTCTCCTTTCGCGGTCTTTGGAAGCTCAGCGTTCGAGCATTGCCTTGAGGGTGTTGAGGTCGCGCTGTACGGCGTCGGCGTCGGCAGCGAAGATCTCCTCCGTCATGTCCGGCGTCCTCAAGAGCACGAACATGACCTCCGCGCCGGTCCCATTGGGAACCACACGCACCGCATTGCGGGTTTCCTTGTCCTCGGCAAAGACGATGTGATCGAGGACACCGAATTCATTGGGTCGGGAGAAGCGGATGCGGATGGGCCGGCCGTCGGGGTCCTCCGCCGCCCATTCCTCGCCCGATCTCTCGAAGCGTCTGCCGAGGCCTGCCGCCCAGCGCTGGAAATTCTCCGGGATGGAGGCGAAGTCATAGACTTCACGCCAATCCCGGTCGATGGACACGGTGATGATGCGGGATTTGTAGATGGTCATATCTGCCTCCTTTCCAATGAAGGCAGACTAGGCGGAACTGGCGGCGGCGTATTGAACGAAACGGCCAGCTCAGGCGCCGAGCTGTCGCAGAACCGTCGCGGGCGAGAAGCCCGACAGGCGCCGCACCTCGCGCGTCAGATGCGCCTGGTCGGAATAACCCGCCTCGAACGCAAGATCGGCTAGGCGCGGCTCAGCCGACTGCCGCACCAGGCCCAGAAACCGCTGGAAGCGGAGAATGCGGTCGAGCGTCTTCGGGCCATAGCCGAAAGCCTCCTGGCAGCGGCGGCGAAGTGTTCGCGGGCTGACGTCGAGCCGGTCGAGGATCACCGCCATGCCCGGACCGGCGGATTCCGTTTTCAGCGCGTTGAAGACAAATCCCATGTCCGGAGGCGGCGGCTCGACGTCGGGCGCAAGCCTGGAGAGTGCCGCTTGCATCGCCCGCACCCGCTCCGCCGTGGAGGATGCATCGCCAATTCTCTGGGCGATTTCGCGCGCCAGCGCTCCCAAGAAGTGGCTGAGCGCCACCCGGCCGCCAACGATCTCCGACATCGGCGGGCCGAGCCATCGGCTTGCCGCACCCGGTCGGAAGCGGGCGCCGATCACAGTAGAGCCGGGTGTCAGCGTAGAGAGGGCAACGGCCACGTCGGGGCCTGCTACGACCAGATCGCCGTCGATCCAGGTGATGTCGACGCAGCCGTCGGGAACCACGGCCGATAAGCTCCCCGCGTCCGGTCGCAATGTATTGGACCAGACACACTGGAAATGCCCTTCGAGTGCGGCCGGAGGATTAAACTCGCGGTATTCCCCGATTGCCCCGGAAAGCACGGGCGCCCCGGAAAGGATGGGCGCCCCGGAAAGGACGGGTGGGTTGTCGTCGGGCGTCACGCGCCTCTCCTGTGAGGAACACTTTCGCAGGCATCGTACTCTTCGGTCCCGAAATCTATTGCGATGGCGGCTTGCTTCAACCCCTGTTGTCGTTCTCAATCAAGCTCCGTCTGGTGTGATGCCACGTCAGGAAGAACCAGGCAGTTGTCGAGTATTCCACCAAGAGATCGTGGAATGGCCGGCATGACCACGGAAGCGGTCGTAAGCTGAGGCCCGCGACGCCCGCGCTCGGCTCGCGCCATCTTGAGTCTCGCACCAGGGATGTTTACCCCTTTACGAGAACAGCCTTTCCATCAGTCGTCGCATCTTTGAGGGGACCGAGAGTGGAAAAGTACCAATCAGGCCTCACCCTGGACAGTGCCGCCAGGGGATTCTTTCCGGAAGTCCGGTATAAGCTCGGGTCCCGAAGCACACGCTGGAAATCAAAGTCGGCTGCGAGCAGAGCTCTCAGCAACAACTGCTGACGATCCAGCCGCAACAGGTCCGACCCGCTGCGATTGATCATGCTCCGGGCCCCCATCCACTGGTGAAGTCGCTCGCCTGAAAGAAGCTCTTCTGGGGGGCGGAACGAGATGGCCTTGCGTCCCTCCTCGATCGGGCGCGTAGGATGCAAGGGATACCAGAAGTCGAGAGGTTCGCTCACTGGCACAGTGACGCTGACCGCCTCGAGCGCAGCCTCGGTCGCGGCGCGCCTGACACACAGCAGGCTCTCAGCTCGAAACCCCAGTTCTCGAACCGCTTTCAGGAGAAGATCGCCGCCACCGGTCGCAAATGCCGCATTGATGCGATCGTTGAGGCTGGGTACCCAAAGATCACGGGGAATCCAGGTGAGATGCCTGTAGGTCGGATCGACAACCACCATGATATCCGTGTTCGCGTGCCAGTCATCCCGGTCGAGGATTGCCACTACCGTCACGCGCGCGGCCCCTGCTCCGTCCGCCCGCGCCAATTCGCGCTTACCTCTGTCGACGCCGCGCTCGTAGGCGAAGGTGCACGCCAGGACGAGCGGCCATGATGCGACAACGAACAGGCGATCCAGCCCTCGAACCGATCTGAAAGAAAGCGGCGCGATGAGCATGAACCGGCTGAAGCCTCGCCTCAGCAGCGAGCTCTCGTCGAGCGCAGGCCAGTGGATTGCGGCGCGCTTGCCACGGGCAAGCTGATCCTGGATCATCTGCCGGAAGCTGGTTGGGTTCAGGTGCGATGCCTGAACCGAAGGGGCCCAGACCGGACGATCGGCACGCTTCATCCGGCGGTGGAACTCCGTATCCTCCCCGACCCGAAGGTCCTCCCGGAACCCGCCATATTTTTCGAAGAGCGTTCGGGCATAGCTTGCGCCGTAGCGGAGCGCCTTCCTCTTGGGCACACCGGGCATCCGGCGAACCAAAACCGAGAGATGGCTTGCCCATGCATAGAGGTTCCGCGGATGGCTGTTGACCAAGGCCGAGGCTACGGAGTTGCGGCCTTTCTTGTGAAGCAGGAGCCGGTTGGCCGCCCAGCCCGGACTGGCGACGAGATCGGAGGCTAGAAATGCGACCCAGGGTGCGCGAGTGGATCTGATGCCAACGTTTCGCGCGGCCCCTGGCCACAGCAGTTGCGGGGTGGAAATGACGCTGATACCGGAGGCTTCACTCGAAAGAACGGAGCGGGGATCGCCACCGCCTGAGTTGACGACGACAATCTCGATCGGAATTGGTTGCGCCAGCAGCGAGTCCACTGCCGTCTTCAATTCCACCGGTGCACCAACGGAAAGGACCACCACGGCAAGTTCGGGAGATGCCTCGCTCAAGCGGGATTTCCAAGCAACAACTTTGCCGAGGTATCGAGCGGCAGCAACCGGGCGAATCGGGAATGCTCCGACGCTAGATCCCGGACCTGTTCCGCCACACCGGCAGGGCTCCTGTAGGTCACGATATCCACGACGCTGCGCGTATCGTGTCCGCACCAGAAATCCGCGGCACTTCCGATGTCGATGGCGATACCCCCCGCTTGCCTGATCCACATGCAGTAGATTTTACCCAGCATGCCGGCTGAAATGAGAAAAACACGACCGCGCAGCTGTCCCGACAATCGATCCCTCAGCCTTGTGAAGGCGTGTGGATAGTGTGCATCGCCGGCTATGCTGGCGAAGCCTGCGGCGTATTTGTGTTCCGGCGGAACCAGGTGGACGGTCTCGATAGTTATCCCGTGTCGCTGCGCCAGAACGCCGCCGAGCTTGGCATGACATGTGATCAGGGACACGGCTCCAAGCCTGGGGAGCAGCACGTCCCAAATTCCCCAGAAGGATAGGGATTGGTGGATATGGCAGGAGGTCAGCACGGCTTGCTTGCTGGTGTTTCCGGCAGCGAAATCGATCGATGCAAGGAGGCCGCGGGCATTTCTGCCGCCGTCTCCCAACGCCTCCAGAGAGTTGCTCAAAATACCGCGACTAGTGCGATCGAGATCAGGAAGCCCAACGACATCGGCGGAACGTATCGCTTCTTTCAGCTGCCACTCCAGCGCGTCATCCACTTGGGCAGCGCCGCCCCACCAGGTCTGCTGGGTCGCTTCCCTGTCCGTCTCGCGAAACACCTCCAGTTCGGGTCGGTAGGGAAGCATGCACCCTTCCCCATCGCCCAACCTGATCAGCGAAAGAGGCTTCAGTTCATCGAATGCCTCAGCAATGCACGTTGCAACTTCAAGCGCTTCATTCAGGACGAAGGAGGGATCTGGGAAGAAGTCCGCATGCCCAGAACGAAGCCGGACAAAAATCCCGCAGATGTCGCGGACTGCATCTCGTCGACTTTCAGCCCCCATCGATCCCGGGCTGTGCGCGAGATGATCCCGAACCAGTTGCTCAATGTGAGGCCCCTGATCGAAGGCGCTTTCAGATGAGGAAGCCAGACAATTAAGGGAGCGCAGTCTCGTACGCTGAAAAATTGCAGACAGCCTCAGCAATTCCCCCGCTACGGTATGGGGAGCTTCCGCGTCTACGCGATCTAAAACGACGTTCGCGAGATCAGGTCCGCCGGCTTCCCAGGCTGCACTCACCATCGGCGACAGGAGTTCAGGCGAGAACTCGTCGATACTCCCGTGCTCCCAAATCTGCCGCAAGCATTCACCGGCCTCAAAGTACCGGTGCGCCTGTATAAGGCAGTTGATCCGAAGCTTCTTGCGGGCTGCCTCCTTACCCGCGCGGCTGCGGTCAAGCACGTCCAGTGCCTCATCTGCCCGGCCGAGCCTTCCCAGAACGCCTAAATAGGAATGCAGCAGCTGCCAATTCCCGAGGAGCAGCGCTTCGTTCGTGCCTAAAAGCTGGCTCATGGTGGCCCAGTCGTGCGTGGCTTCCAGAAGTGGCATCGAGGCAAGCAGATAAGCAAGTGGCGAGCTCCCCGCTTCCAACTCCTTGACGATCTCCTTAGCCTCGGCAATTCGCTGCAGCCGCACAAGCAACAGAACCTTGCGCCGCATAGCGTCAGGGTCGCTCAATGTCTTCCATATGACATCCTGCATTTGCAGTGCGAGTGGCCAGTCGCCGCGTTCGGAAGCGATCCGCTCCAGGCCCCGATATCCGGCGATTTCCGCCGGAAAACGTTCGCACAGCTGGCCAAAAGCCGCTTCGGCTTCCGCCAGCCTTCCAAGTTTGAGCAGGGCTGCGGCATGTCCGGCGAGTGCCTTGCGGCCAGGCGCGAGCCTGCTTGCCGCCGCCCAAGCCTCCGCCGCGATACCCCAGTGGTCCAGTTTCTCTGCCGAACGGGCTGCTCCTTTATGTCCGCCTGGAAAGTCTGGATTGCGGCTGCGAAGCTCCTCGAACACCAGCTCGGCCTCGCCGTAGCGGCCGAGCATGAATAGGGCCGTGGCCCGCCTATGCAGATATCTTTTTCGTTTGCCTGGGAGAATACGGGCGGCGACTGTCCAAAGCGCAAGCGACCTCGCCCAACGTTGCTTCTCCGACGCCGACAGGACAGTCTCTGGTCGGTGATGGCCCTGGTGGTCGGCCTGTACCGCCCAAATGAACCGGGAACGCCCTGCACCATGCTCGCCGGAATCACCGCCGGTTCGCGCCATCTCTCGTTCGACCGCCGGAAAAATATGTCTCCATGCGGTTCCGTCGGACATCTCACGCGGCGTCCACTGACTGTGACAGAGGTCGCGCATGAACTGCTCGCGCTCCGGTTTCTTCGGATGCTCGATATCATCGAGACTGTTGGAACAAAGGCGGTATGCGAGGCTCGCCGGAGATAGACATATCGGCGGGACGCCCGCGATCAACGCATCGATTGCGGCACCGGATGACAAGGTCACGCACACCCACGCATTTGCCACCTCGTCAGCGAACGGCCGCCTGCCGCGCGAGATGGCGACCCTAGGCACGGTCGAGCAAGCATGGACAATGGCTTCCTGATCGCGCCATCGCGTGCTGGGGTGCAGCCGGATCAGGATTGAGCGGTCGCTGATCTTCCTGATCGCCGCCGCGGTCTCGTGCAGCCACCTCACCATGTCGATGCCCCGTAGCGAGGCATCCTTGGGCACCTGACCGACCAGGAGTATGTAATCTCCCTCGGCCCGGTAGGGCTTCAGCCTGATCCCAAATTCGGCCTTTGCCCTTTCCCAGCGATCCGGCGGGCTGTTTTCTGCACAAAAATCGGCGTCGTCGCCCAACGCTCCGCCTACGGCCACGCGGTAGTACGGGTGCACTTGCCGCGGGCGCAGCGGCCGCCGGCGCAACGCTGCGAGCCAACCGGGCAGGCGCTGATTGAAACTCCGGCCGATCAGCGAGCTTTCGATGACGACGATGGGTCCGTTGTGTTCCCGATAGATGGCGTTCCTGAGACGCCCCTGCTGGGAGCGTCGAGGCGGATTGGCAAGCCCATACATCACCGCGACGTCGCAAGGTTTATACTTCCAACCAGGCGTAATCGTTACCTGCATGCCTTCCACACGGAACATGGAAATGTCCATGAAGCTGACACTGTCCGTAAAAATGCGGGCATGCATTTGTATCTTCACCGCATTTCTTCCAGCGTGCGGACGAACGCCTGCGGCGTCTTCGCGGCCAAAGATGAAGACCGACTCTGCGTATTCATATGATTGCCCCTCTCGGCGAACTCTAAGCGGTGGAGCCGGTCACGACAACCGCCAACAGAGTCGGGAAAGTGGGCGACGAAAGGTCAAATCCGGCGGCTGTCGTGTCTAAGGGATTTTTTCGAGCGCGCTGCGCGGCCGCGTTCAAGACACTTGCGTAGCCATCCGCCGAATGGAAAAGTTCATTGGAGGCAGAGTGCTGTAGCGTAGACATAGCGCTCGATCGAAGAGCTTGGCCCGCCATTTACCACCTGGGATCGGCTTACCGTTCCTATGCCTGCAGAGGATCGCTTGGCATGAGCATTTTCGACAGATTTTCCTTGGCTGGGCGTGTGGCGCTCGTCACCGGAGGTGGGCGCGGGCTCGGCTTCGAGATCGCGCGCGCCTTTGCGGAAGCAGGAGCCCATGTTGTTGTGACCGGACGTACGGCCGCAGTGCTCGACGGCGCCGTCGCCGCCATCGCAACGAGCGGCGGCAGTGCTCAGGCGGCCGCCTTCGACATAGCGGACGTGGCGGCCGGCCGCACCGTGATCGCGGATATCCGCAGAACCCGCGGCCGGCTCGATATCCTCGTCAACAATGTCGGAGCCCGCGACAGGAGGCCGCTCGCCGCGTTCGGCGACGACGATATCCTTGATCTGATCCGCACGGATCTGCTTTCGGCGATCTCGCTGTCGCGGGATGCGGCGGAAATCATGAAGGCGCAGGGGCATGGCCGGCTGATCGCCGTTACCTCGATCGTCGGCGAGATGGCACGTCCAGGCGATGCCGTCTATCCCGCCGCCAAGCAGGGATTGACCGGCCTGATGCGCAGCATGGCCGTCGAATACGGCGCGCACGGGGTAACCAGCAACGCCATAGCCCCGGGAATGTTCGCAACCGAGACCAATGCCGCGCTGGCGGAAGATCCCGACATGCTTTCCTTCGCCCGCCAGCGGGTTCCGCTGCAACGCTGGGGACGGCCGGAGGAAATCGCCGGCGCCGCCCTGTTCCTGGCCAGCGATGCGGCATCCTTCGTCAATGGCCATGTGCTGACCGTTGACGGCGGAATGTCCGTGCAGATGTGAAGATTGCACGGGACCGAAAATTCGCCCGGTGTCAAACCCCGTTCATGGCGTCTTCATCATTCATAACCCTGGCTCGGAACGGCACGCGGTTGATTTCTCCGCCCAAATATGATGCTCCTCCCGCCCATGAAGAAGCTCTGTCTTACGGTTCTGGCGTCGGTGACGCTGGCGTGGCCGGCTAACGCGATGGATAGCGCATTGCGCACCGGCTTGTTGAAGCTCGACCCGCAAACCCGGCTCGAACAGCGATGCGATGCTGAAGTGCTCGACCGGATCACCCATGATGACCACAAATACAAAGCCGATCGCGTGGTCGCCTACGCTTTTGCGACGCCCGAAATGGAGACCGACGCAATCACAAGCCCTGGGGCTGCCTTTCGCAGCAAGGGACAATGGTACCGGCTGAAATTCAAATGCCGGACGGCGCCGGATCATATGCAGGTTCTGGATTTTCGCTATCGGATCGGCGAGGAGATTCCGGAAACCGATTGGTCGGAATACAACCTCTATAATTAGAGCGTCGCGCGTCCGACTGGACGCGCAAAGGACGCTCCAGCAGTTTGAATCGGCGCATAATCCTTTTCGGAGACCGAATTCCGGTTTCCGGGTCATGCGCCAGCGTATCTAGCTTTCACCGGCTGCTGGCGATTTCCGCCGCGATCAGGCGGTTTGCCGGCCTTGTCCTCAAGCGATCTCTTGACGCGCGGGAACCATACACGTTAGGCGTCCGAATACTCGGCGCCGACGATCGACAAACAAGCAAGGAACTTCCAGTTGATGGAAATTTTTACCGCCGCAGGCTTCTCCGCCCTGCTCCAGGTTATCGCCATCGACCTCGTACTTGCAGGCGACAACGCCATCGTCATCGGCCTTGCCGCGGCCGGCCTGCCGGCCGAGCAGCGCAAGAAGGCCATCCTCATCGGCGTGCTGGCCGCGACCGTGCTGCGCATATGTTTTGCAGCAGTAACCGTTCAACTGCTCTTGATCGTCGGTCTGCTGCTGGCCGGTGGTATCCTGCTTTTGTGGGTTTGCTGGAAGATGTGGCGCGAACTGCGCACCTCCCATGCCGACGAGCTGGAAGCGACCGAGGCGCTGTCAAATGCCGATCTCGACAAGGACGATGCCGTGGCTGGCAAGTCGCCGCGCAAGACGCTGGGCCAGGCCGCACTGCAGATCGTCGTCGCCGATGTGTCGATGTCGCTCGACAATGTGCTGGCGGTCGCTGGTGCGGCGCGCGATCATTTCTCCGTGCTGATCATCGGCCTCGTTCTCTCGATCGCGCTGATGGGTCTGGCCGCGACCTTTATCGCCAAGCTGCTGCACCGCCACCGCTGGATTGCCTATATCGGCCTGCTGATCATTCTGTATGTCGCGCTCGACATGGTCTATCGAGGCGCGCTGGAAGTCTGGCCGCATGTGAACAACGCGGTGAGCTGACGCCGCCTGTCCCGCCGTTTCCGTCGTCGGCACCGATACATTCATCGTGCGTTTCGTCGCGGTTGCCGCGGGCCCATACCAATGCCGCAATAAGTGTGGTACTGCGCCGCCAATCCTGAAAAGCCGGAAAACCTTTATGTCTGCCCCTCGCGTCAGTTTCGTCAGCCTTGGATGCCCGAAAGCCCTCGTGGATTCGGAGCGCATCATCACGCGCCTGCGCGCCGAAGGCTATGAGATCGCGCGCAAGCATGACGGCGCCGATCTGGTCGTCGTCAACACCTGCGGCTTCCTCGATTCGGCTCGCGATGAATCGCTCAATGCCATCGGCTCCGCCCTATCGGAGAATGGCAGGGTCATCGTCACCGGTTGCCTCGGCGCCGAACCGGACGTCATCCGCGAAAAACATCCTAACGTTCTCGCCATCACCGGTCCGCAGGCCTACGAGAGCGTGATGGCTGCCGTGCATGAGGCCGCGCCGCCGAGCCACGATCCTTATGTCGACCTTTTGCCGCCGCAAGGCGTCAAGCTCACGCCGCGCCACTATGCCTATCTCAAGATTTCGGAAGGCTGCAACAATCGCTGCACTTTCTGCATCATCCCCGCGCTGCGCGGCGATCTCGTCTCGCGGCCGGCGGCCGACGTGTTGCGCGAAGCCGAGAAACTGGCCAAGGCCGGCGTCAAGGAGATCCTGGTCATTTCGCAGGACACCAGCGCCTATGGCATCGACATCAAATACCAGACCAGCATGTTCGGCGATCGCGAAGTGCGGGCAAAGTTCCTCGATCTGTCGGAGGAACTCGGCAAGCTCGGCATCTGGGTGCGCATGCACTATGTCTACCCCTACCCGCATGTTGCCGATGTCATCCCGCTGATGGCCGAAGGAAAGATCCTTCCCTATCTGGACATCCCGTTCCAGCACGCCTCGCCGCAGGTGCTGAAGAACATGCGCCGGCCCGCCCATGGTGAAAGGACCCTCGATCGCATTCGCGGCTGGCGCGAAATCTGTCCGGATCTGGCCATCCGCTCCACCTTTATCGTCGGCTTCCCCGGCGAGACGGACGACGATTTCGAAATGCTGCTCGACTGGCTGGACGAAGCCAAGATCGACCGCGCCGGCTGTTTCAAATACGAGCCGGTCCGAGGCGCCCGATCCAACGACCTCGGCCTCGAACAGGTGCCGCAGGAGATCAAGGAAGCGCGTTGGCACCGCTTCATGCAGCGCCAGCAGAAGATCTCGGCGACGCAGCTCGCCAGGAAGGTCGGCAAGCGCTTGCCTGTCCTGATTGACGAGGCGCATGGCACCTCGGCCAAGGGCCGTACCAAATACGACGCGCCCGAAATCGACGGCTCGGTGCATATCCAGTCGCGGCGCCCGTTGCGCGCCGGCGACATCGTCACCGTCAAGATCGACCGCGCCGACGCCTACGATCTCTACGGCTCGGCCGTCTGATGGCCAGCGGGGTGAAGACCCCTTCTGCTAGAGCATTTTGCAGCCAAACATCTTCGTTTGGCGTCCGACAAAAGGCGTTAAAATAGAGAGTTAGAGCGCGGTTTTGGTTCGACCAAAACGCAAAGCGCGCTAGGACGTGACTGTTTCGCTTACGCGGATAAGCATCCGCCTGAGCCAGGCGTGACCGGAATCGCTGTCGTTCCTCCGATGCCAAAGCAGAGTTTCCTGATAACCGAAATAGTCGAAGGGCAGCGGAAAAGAGCGCACGCGCGGCCAATTCGTAAGCCGGATCACGTTTGCCGACAAGGTGCAGATCATGTCCGTCTCGGCGATGATCGCCGGCACGGCGAGCGCATAAGGCAGGCTCATTGCAACGGTCCGCTTCAGGCCGCGGTCGTCCAGCAGACGATCGATGTAGCCCTTCAGATCGCCGACATGAGTGACCAGCAAGTGCGGATACTTCAGAAAGAGCTCGAGCGTCAGCGCGTCGCGGATCTCAGGATGCTCGGCCGAGACGATCGATATCCAGTTCACGTGGAAGAGCGATGCACGTTTGATCGTCGTCGGCGCATCGGGCAGGATGGTGATCGCAAGGTCTATCGAGCCCTTCTCGAGACAATCAACGATCTCCTGGCGATGTAAGCTGCGCAAGACGATCGAAACTCTAGGCGCCGCTGAACGAAGCACCGGCATCAGTCTGGGCATCAAAGTCGCCGCGATGTGATCGGTGGTCGCGATCCTGAAGATGCGACCCGATCGCTCCGGCGAGAACTGGCCGAATCCTCCCAACGCATCCTGGATCTGGCGTAGCGCGGCCCGGATCGGATCGGCGAGATCGAGCGCCTTTTCGGTCGGCCGCACGCCATCGGCATGACGAACGAAGAGATCATCGGCGAAAAGCCGACGCAGATGGGCGAGGCGCTTGCTCATCGCAGGCTGGCTGAGCCCGATGCGGGCTGCCGCCGCGCTCACGCTCCCTTCACTGAGGAGGGCGTCGAAGGCGACAAGCAGGTTCAGATCGACGGCAGCTAGATTCACACTGGGCCTCCGACAGTTTATTACTGAAGGGAATATTGAGATGTCAAATATCGATTGGACGACTGAAAGCGAACCCGGAAGATAGGCGCCTTCCAAGAGATATGGAGACATGGATGCGACGCTGTTCGCTCGCTGCTATCGTTCTATTCCTGATGCCGAGCCTCTCAAGTGCTCAGCCGGCCGAAGGTCACGGAGGGGCCGTCTTCGTGTTGTCGGATCTCGATATGGTGCCGACCGTCTACGAGACGGGCGAGCTCGGGCCTCCAGACCCTCACTATCTGGATACGCTGTCCATCATCACCTCGCCGACGGAGCGGTCTCGCTCTGTCGCGATGATGGAGGTTTCGAATTCAACCTATGGGCCGCCCGGAGCACTAGACGTCTCCCTGGATGGCCGGTTCGTTTTCGTCGCCGAAACTTTCCGTCAACGGCCCGAACGGGCGACCCGCCTCGACGAGTTGCAGCAAGGCGACACGATCAGATCGCTCCGGCTCGATGGCGGCCACTCGTCGGCGGTCGACAGCGTGAGGATCGGAATCCAGCCGCAGGCGATTCATCTCAATCCTGCAGGCGATCTTATCGCCGCGATTACTGTCGACGCCGAACACGAACTCACTTTCGTACCGGTCAGGGAGGGTCGGTTCGGGCCCGTATCCAGCTTCGGTCTCGATCTTGAGCCGTCAACGGGTTTCATTCCATTGAAGGCGACCTGGGTGCAGTGGCATCCAAGCGGCCGGTATATTGGGGTCAATCTCGTCGACCGTGGTCAGGTTGCCTTCTATGAGGTGCTGCGCGGAAAGGACGGGGCGGTTTCTGCTATTCGTCCCTGGGGCAATCGCGTCCAGACGAACAAGTTCCCCTTTGTCGGCCGCTTTTCGCCCGACGGCCGCTACTACATCACCTCCGATGTTCAGTGGGGAATCGATACAACTGGCTTCTATGGCGTTCAGGAGGGCATTCTCACCACAGTCCGGCTTGCCGATGTCGGCGCGACGGGCGACGCGGCAAGGCACACCGTGCCTCACATCGCGCTTGGTGGCTGGGGCGCCGAGACGATCGCCTTCAGCCCTGACGGCCGCTTTCTTGTCACGTCCAATCTTCGCGGCACCGGCAAGCCAGACGGCTCGCGCGACTGGACGGAGCACGCGTCGCTCAGCCTCTATCAGCTGGACACTGAAACAGGACGGCTCTCACCGCACGGCGAATGGCCGCTCGAAGGTGTGCTGCCGCAAGGACTCGCTTTTGATCGCACGGGACAAAAGCTCTTCGTCGGCGTGAACCGTTACCGCAATGACGAAGCGCCCCTTGGCGGCGCCGTCGAGATATGGCAGATCACGACGGAAGGGCGCCCGGCGCTCGCTCCCACATCGGATCGCATCAGGCTGCCCGCGGGCGTCCATACGATAATCGCCCGCTGAACTTTCGTGAGTGGGACTCGCAGTCGGGCAGGTTAACCTTCGAAACGCTGCGCATGAAAAGAGGACGCCCGAAGGCGCCCTCCCCAGTGCTTGCGCTTACTGCGGCAGCTTGTCATCGACGCCTTTGACGTAGAAGTTCATGCCGAGCAGCGTAGCGTCGTCGGCGACTTCGCCGTCCTTGAGCCATGGCGTGCCGTCCTGCTTGGCAATCGGCCCGGTGAAGGGGTTCCAGCCCTCGACGATCTTCTTCTCGGTGGCTTGCGCCATCGCCTTCACGTCATCGGGCATATTGGTGTAAGCCGCCATTTTTACGGCGCCGTCCTTGATGCCCAGCCAGACGTTGCCGGGCTTCCATGTGCCGTCGAGCACGGCCTTCACCCGGCTGATATAATAGGGTCCCCAATCGTCGACGATCGAGGTCAACTGCGCCTTGGGAGCGAACTTGATCATGTCCGAAGACTGGCCGAACCCCTGCAGGCCGCGCTCTTCGGCGACTTGCAGGGCAGCGGTCGAGTCGGTGTGCTGGACGATAATGTCGGCACCCTGGTCGAACAGGGCCTTGGCGGCGTCGGCTTCCTTGCCCGGATCGAACCATGAATTGACCCAGACGATCTTCGCCTTGAAGTCCGGGTTGACCGACTGTGCGCCGAGCATGAAGGAATTGATGCCCATCACCACTTCGGGGATCGGGAACGAAACGATGTAGCCGGCGACGCCCGACTTCGATTGCTTGGCGGCGATCTGGCCGAGGATGTAGCGGCCTTCATAGAAGCGCGCATTGTAGATGCCGAGATTGTCCGACGTCTTGTAGCCGGTCGCGTGCTCGAACTTAACGTCGGGGAATTTCTTGGCGACCTTCACTTCGGGGTCCATGAAGCCGAAGGAAGTGCCGAAGATGATCTTGCATCCTTCGCGCGCCAGACGCTCGAAAGCACGATCGGCATCGGGACCCTCGGAGACGTTCTCCAGGTATGCGGTCTCGACCTTGTCGCCGAGCGCCTTCTCTACGTCCAGGCGGCCCTGGTCATGCTGGTACGAATAGCCGAAATCGCCGATCGGGCCGGTATAGACCCAACAGGCTTTCAGCTTTTCCTGTGCTTCGGCGGTCGCCGCCAGCGACAATGCTGCCGCCGTGGCCATCAGCGCAATAAGCAGTTTTTTCATCGTGTTACCTCTCTGAGTTAAGCCCTGGAGCTTCCCGGCTGTCTTTTATTATCAACGATCCGGAACGAATGGCTGCCCCAAGGAAGCCGGTGTGTTCATCATCGTCAAACGCTTGTTGCGCGAGATTAGAACGAGAACCACGATGGTTGCCAGATAGGGCAACGAAGAAAGCAGTTGCGAAGGAACCGGAATGCCAAAAGCCTGTGCATGAAGCTGGCCGATCCATACCGCGCCGAAGATATAGGCGCCGGCCAGCACCCGCCATGGCCGCCATGATGCGAACACGACCAGCGCCAGCGCGATCCAGCCGCGCCCGGCGGTCATGTTCTCTACCCATTGCGGCGTATAGACCAACGACAGGTGGCCCCCGGCAAGGCCTGCACAGGCGCCGCCGAAGATCACTGAGAGATAGCGGTAGCGGATGACCTGGATGCCAAGTGCATGGGCCGATGTGTGGCTGTCGCCGATCGAGCGCAGCGTGAGTCCGGTGCGGGTCTTGAACAGGAACCACATGACGGCGGCGGTCAATGCGATCGAGATGTAGAAGATCGGGTCCTGGCCGAACAACAACCTGCCGATGACCGGGATCGCTGTCAGGCCGGGAATGTCGAGGTTTGGCAGCCTCGCGCCGGGCTGGCCGACAAAGCTGGTGCCCATCATGCCGGAAAGGCCGAGGCCGAGCAATGTCAGCGACAGACCGGTCGCCACCTGGTTCGTGGCCAGCGACAGCGTCATGACGGCGAACAGCAGCGAAAACACCGCACCCAAGGCGATCGCCGCCAACAACCCGATCCACGGCGATCCGGTGAGATAGCCGGCGCCGAAACCGCCGACCGCCCCCATGATCATCATGCCTTCGACACCGAGATTGAGCACGCCGGAACGTTCGACCACCAGCTCGCCGATCGCCGCGATCAGCAAAGGCGTCGCCGCGGTTGCGATGGTCAAAAGAATGTTGACGGTGATGTCCATCAGCGGGCCTCCTCCAGCTTCGGTGCGGATTCAAGCTTCGGCGCGGCAAAGCCAATCAGACGAATGCGGTAGTGAATGAGCGTGTCGCAGCCGAGCACGAAGAACAGGAGCATGCCCTGGAACACGCGCGCCACCTTGTCGGAGATGCCGAGCGCGCTTTGCACCGCCTCGCCGCCGAGATAGGTCAGCGCCAGCACCAGGCCCGCCGCGACGATGCCTAGTGGATTGAGCCGGCCGAGGAACGCCACGATGATGGCGGTGAAGCCGTAGCCGGGCGAAATGACCGGCTGCAACTGGCCGATGGCGCCGGAGACTTCCGAGATGCCGGCAAGTCCGGCCAGCGCACCCGACAGCATGAAGGCGAAGAACACCATCCGGTTGATGCCGAAGCCAGCGAAGCGCCCTGCCCTGGGACTTGAGCCGAGCACGCGGACCTCGAAGCCTTTCAGCATGCGGCTCATCAGGATCCAGACCAGCACCGCCGCGACCAGCGCAAAGACAAAACCCCAATTGGCGCGGCCGGAGGCCGGCATCAATTCCGGCAAGATGGCCGAGTCGTTGAACTGTATCGTCTGCGGGAAGTTGAAACCCTTAGGATCGCGCCAGGGACCACGCACCAGCCAGTCGAGAAACAGCTGCGCGACATAGACCAGCATCAGGCTGGTCAGGATCTCGTTGGTGTTGAAGCGCGTCTTGAGCAGAGCCGGAATGGCGGCGTAGGCGGCGCCGCCGATCATGCCGAACAGCAGCATCAGCGGCAGCACCAGCGGGCCTTCAAACTGCGGAAACAGCACCGGAATGCTCGAGCCGACGATGCCGCCCAGGATGAATTGGCCTTCCGCGCCGATGTTCCAGATATTGGCCCTGTAGCAGACCGACAGGCCGACCCCGATCAGAATGAGCGGTGCCGCCTTGATCGCCAGCTCATGCAGCTGCCAGACCTGACTGATCGGCTCGATGAAGTAAATTTGGAACGCCTTCAAAGGATTGACGCCAAGCAGCGCGAACAAGATGGCGCCGGCAATGATCGTCAACACGAATGCAATGAAGGGCGACAGCGCCGAGAACAGCATCGAGCGCTGTGGCCGTTTGACGAGTTCGAGGCGCATCATGACGTCTCCAGAGCGTGTTCGGCGTGGCCGGGCTCGGCCCCGCCCATCAGCAGTCCGACCTTTTCGAACGTGGCCTCAGCGATCGGCAAAGGCTTCGACAATTCGCCATTGTGCATCACCGCGATCGCGTCGGATATTTCGAACAATTCGTCGAGATCCTGGCTGATGACCAGCACTGCCGAGCCGCTGCGCGCCAGTTCGATCAGCGTCTGGCGAATGTGGGCGGCAGCACCGGCGTCGACGCCCCACGTCGGCTGATTGACGACCATCACGCTTGGCCTGCGGTCGAGTTCGCGGCCGACGATGAATTTCTGCAGATTGCCGCCTGAAAGCGCTGCCGCCTCTGGATCCGGAGCGCTCTTGCGCACATCCATCGCTTTGATGATGCGCTGGGCAGCGGCATAGATTGCATCGCTTTTGACCATTCCACCGGCGCCGACAAACACCTTTCCATCGGTGGCATGGCGCGACAGAAGCAGGTTTTCCGAGAGCTTCATTCGCGGCGCCGCACCGTGGCCGAGCCGCTCTTCCGGCACGAAGGCAGCGCCCATCAACCGCCTGCCGGTGATGCTGAGGCCGCCGGCATCCTTGCCGCGGATGCGCACCGAAGCGGCATCCTGCTGCGGCGCCTCGCCGGAAACGGATTCGAAGAACTCGCCCTGGCCGTTGCCGGCGACGCCTGCAATGCCGATCACTTCGCCGGCGCGCACCGTCAAGTTGATGTTCCTGAGCGGGATCGAGAACGGCGTTGCCGGCTTGCGGCTGAGCGCGCGGATTTCAAGCAGCGGCTGCGCGGTCTCGATACCCTGGGCCGGCGCGCGCACCACGGCCTGCACGTCGTTGCCGACCATCATGCGCGCCAGTGATGCTGCGGTTTCCTTGCGCGGGTTGCAATGGCCAACCACCTTGCCGTGGCGCAGCACGGTGGCGCGGTCGCAGATGCGCTTGACCTCTTCAAGGCGGTGCGAAATGTAGAGGATGGACTTTCCTTCCGAGCGCAGCCGTTCGAGCGTCTCGAACAGTTTGTCGGCTTCCTGCGGCGTCAGCACCGAAGTCGGCTCGTCGAGGATGATGAGCTGCGGCGTCTGCAGAAGGCAGCGGATGATCTCGATACGCTGGCGCTCACCGACAGACAGGTCGCCGACCAGCGATTGCGGGTCGAGCGGCAGGCCATAGCTGTAGGAAAGCGCCCTCGCCTTCGCGGCAATCGTGCTGATCGGCGAACCGTCGTCCAATGACAGGGCGATGTTCTCGGCCGCCGTCAGTGCCTCGAACAGCGAAAAATGCTGGAACACCATGCCGATGCCAAGCTTCTTCGCAAAGCCGGGATTAGTGATCGTGACCGCCTGACCGTTCCAGAAAATCTCGCCCGAATTGGGCTCCAGTGTTCCGAACAGCATTTTTACGAGCGTCGACTTGCCGGCGCCGTTCTCGCCGAGCAGCGCGTGGATTTCGCCTTTCGCGACGTTGAGATCGACATGGTCGCACGCTGTCAGCGTGCCGAACGTCTTGGTGAGGCCACGAACCTCAAGCAAGGTTGCGCCGTCCTGATTTGCACTCACAGTGCCTCCCATCTGGTTTGCCAGATATGTTCTGTGTTCCCGCAGGCATGGTATGCGCGGCCTGCTGTCGTCGCAAAGCGGCACCCGTCTTGAAAGAGCTTCAAGAATTTCAGCGGAAACCTAGCGCATCGGCCCGAAAATCGAAATCGATTTTCGGAAAAGCACCATGCGTAGGCTCATGGGATAAGAATGGTTGTTCCGGTCGTCCTGCGACCTTCAAGGTCGGAATGCGCCCTGCCGGCATCCCTAAGCGCGTAGCGCTGGTTGATCTTGATCTTGACCGCACCGCTGAGCACGATTTCGAACAACGCGGCGGCGGATGCTTCCAGGTCTTCGCGTTTGGCGTTGTAGACGAACAGCGTCGGACGGGTTGCGAACAGCGAACCTTTCTGCGCCAGCAACGACATGCTGAACGGCGGGACCGGGCCTGACGATTGACCGAAGCTGGCGAACATGCCGAGCGGCTTCAGGCAATCGAGCGAGGCAGGAAAGGTGTCGTTGCCGACCGAATCATAGACGACGTCGCACTTCTTGCCGCCGGTGATGGCGAGGACGCCGGCGACGAAATCCTGCTCGCGGTAGTTGATGACATGGTCGAAGCCATGCGCCTTGGCGAGCTCGATCTTGTCGGTAGAGCTGGCGGTGCCGATCACGGTTGCGCCAAGATGCTTTGCCCATTGGCCGAGGATCAGCCCGACACCGCCGGCCGCCGCGTGAAACAGGATCGTGTCGCCCGCTTTCACCTTGAAGGTACGGCGCAGCAGATACTCCGCCGTCATCCCTTTCAGCATCATGGCGGCCGCCTGTTCGTCGCTGATGCCGTCCGGCACCTTCACGACGCGGTCGGCGGCGATCACGCGCTGCTCGGCATAGGCGCCAGTCGTCACGGCGTAGGCGATGCGATCGCCCGGCTTCAGCCAGTCGATATCCGCGCCCACTTCCAACACCAATCCGGCCGCCTCGCTGCCGGGTATAAGCGGGAAACCGCCTGGCGGAGGATAAAGGCCGGAGCGATGATAGACGTCGATGAAATTGAGGCCGATCGCCGTGTGTCTGACCAGGATTTGCCCCGAGCCGGGTTGGCCCGGCTCGGCGTCCTCATAGGTCAGAACCTCCGGACCGCCATTGACGTGGATACGGATCGCTTTGGACATTTTCTGGCTCTCTCGGGATCAGGCGCTCTTGGGGATCAGGCTTTCTTGTCATCCGGCTTTGCGCCGAGATTTGGAAAGAGCTGCATGATACCGCCGATGCAAGCGAGGTAAAGCCCGGTGACCGTGATGCCGATCTTGGTGAAGACACTCACCTGCTCGCCCAAAACGCCGATCTGGTCGTAGAAAGCGGCAAGAGCTGCCTGCGCCAGGGCCAGCGCTCCGAAAGCGCACCATAGCAGCGTCATGCCAAGGTTGATCGGGCGCAGCCGCACCACCCGCACCGGGTGGATGAAATAGATCGGCATGAAGGTCAGGATGCCGGCCACCACGACCACGGCGAAGGAAACCCATTGTCCCGGATCGATGACGAACAGCGTGAACACCACCATGTTCCAGACCACCGGAAACCCCTTGAAAAAATTTTCCTTCGTCTTCATGCCGGTGTCGGCATAGTAGATCGCGCTCGATACCACGATGATCGCCGCCGACAGGAACGACAGGCCCTCGCCCATGAAGCCACGCTGATAAAGCGCGAAGGCCGGTATCAGCACGTAGGTCACGTAGTCGATGATGTTGTCGAGGAGTTCGCCCGACCACGTCGGCAGGATTTCCTTGACCTCGAGTTTCCTGGCGATCGGCCCGTCGATACCGTCGACGAATAGCGCCAGTCCCAGCCACCAGAACATCGCTGTCCAGCGCTGCTCGCTCGCAGCCACCAGCGACAGGAATGCCAGGAACGACCCCGACGCGGTCAGCAGGTGGACCGAAAACGCGCGTGCCTGCGGCCACGTGACTTTCTTTTTCGGCCTTGGAATCCTGTCCGTGATTTTCCTGGCCGTTATTTTTTTACTCACGGGCCCCGCCAGTCCAGCTTGCAGATTTCGGCCGAGCGGCCGGCAAAATTCCAGTTGCGGCCGAAGGCCCGCATCTTGCTCTTGTCGGACCTGGCCACGATGATTTCCGGTGCGATCCAGTACTCCGAATTGCTGATCACCGTATCCTTGTCGCGGTCCTTGCCGGCAATCGGCGTCACCGCCCCATCGATGATTTTCGGTATCTGGAAGACCCGCGTCCTGTCGCGCGTCTCATAAGTGATCGGCGCTTGCTCGACGCCGAGGAACTTTCCGACCAAGATGGAGAGCAGTGAGGTGGTTCCGCCGGCCTTGCCGGTGAAAATTTTCGTCAATGCCTTGACCGCATAGACCGAGGCGCGCTTGTCGATGAACAGTCCGGCCGTCCAGTTGCCGCGGCTCATATAGCCGGGGATTTCCATGACCAGCCCAAGGTTGAGACCGGACAGGTCGACCTCGCCGAAATGGCCGGCATCGATGCGGAACCCTGCCCAGGTCTGACAATAGCCCTCGGTCGGCGGATGATTGCCGAGAGACAGCACGCAAGGGCAAAAAACCGTGCAATTGCAGGAGAGCACCAGCTCTCCTTTCATTGCCCAGCTTTGATCTGCCATCGAATTCTCTCCCCTTATGCCGAGACTACTAGCAGGGCGGTTGCCCAGACAAGCAGTATCGCACCGGCGACCCGGGTTGGCAGCCTGCCCGCCGTCTGTTTTTCGATCAAGGTGAACAGGCCGATCAGCGCCATCCAGAACACGTTCATCACACCGACAGCGAACATCACCAGCATCAGCGCCCAGCAGCAGCCGAGGCACCAGACGCCCTGCTCCATGCCGAGCCGGAAAATGCGGCCGGGCCTCGCGCTCCAGTTCGAAAACAGGATCGAGAACGGGTTTTTGCATTTTGTCAGGCAGGCTTCCTTCAGGCCGCTGAACTGGTAGAGGCCGGCAACCAAAAGCGCGGCTGCTCCGGTCGCTCCGACCACTGGATCGAGCATCTGCACAGATGAGGCGAAGGTGTGGACGGCGAGCGTCAGCGCCGCAAACACTACCGACGCTGCCAACCACACGCTGAGGTAACCGGCGACCAGGACCAGCGGATGGACGACCGGTTCGCCCTTGATCCGCGCAGTATCGGCGATCTCGCAATAGGTACGGATCATCGGCGCCGCCGAGGGCAGCATGGTGGCGATCGCCATCAGGAACCACATGACGATGAACGCTCCGGCCTGCGCGCCGACGCCTCCGTCGAGCGGCGCGGGTGCGAGACAAAGGGTGAAGAAGCGCTCGAGAAAATCCGGCAGCGGCAGCTCCGGCAGATATCTGAGCATCGTGTCGCCGGGTGCATCGATGCCGGGAACCCGGCTTTCGGCGCCACGTATCGCCATGGCGCCAAGAAGCAGCCATGCCAGGAGGACGCCTGCCCCCAAGACGATGTTCACCGTCAGTCGAGGATTGCGCGAGACGCTTGCCGTGGCACGGCCGACACGGTCGAGATGGCTGAAATCATGGTCTTGGCCGGTCATGGCAATCGAATGGGCCGAATCGCCGCGTTGATCAAGCCGCATGATCTGACCTATATGCCTATCAGGTCGGACCGACCGCCTCGCCTCGCAACCGGGAAGCCGAATTTGGACCATCGGGAGACAGCACGGATACTGGTTGCCGGCAGCGGCCCGGCAGGGCTGATTGCGGCGCTTGGCTTCGCAGATGCCGGCTTTCCGGTGACGCTCGTCGGACCTGAGGCAAATGGCCAAGACGGCAGAACGACGGCCTTGATGAACCCGGCCCTGAAGATGCTTGAGCGGTTGGGCGTCCTCGACGAGGTGAGATCCCAGGCCGCAGCGCTGAAGGTGATGCGCATCGTCGATGCAACCAGCCGGCTGATCCGCAGCCCGGTGGTCATTTTTCGCGCCAGCGAAATCGGCGAGGAGCAGTTCGGGCTGAATTTACCCAACAGCGCGCTCAACCCCGCGCTTGCCGGGGCTGTTGCCGCGCATTCCGGCATCGTATGGCGAAAATTGATGGTGGAGAGCTGGCGCCTCGACGCCGATCATGCCCATGCGGTCCTGTCTGACGGCAGTGAGATCGCGGCATTGCTGGCGGTCGCTGCCGACGGGCGTCTGTCGCCGGCCCGCGAGGCTGCCGGCATCTCGACATCCGCCCGTTCCTACCCGCAGGCGGCATTGGTTCTCAATTTCGGCCACCGCAGCGATCACGCTTTCACCTCGACCGAATTCCACACCGAGACCGGTCCGTTCACCCAGGTTCCCCTGCCCGGCAACCGGTCCAGCCTTGTCTGGGTGGTAGAACCGGAAACAGCGAAGGAACTCGCCGCATTGGACGACGCGACGCTTTCGACGCGGGTCGAACTGCGGATGCAATCGATGCTGGGCCGGGTGTCTGTCGAGCCCGGCCGGCAGATCTACCCGCTTTCGGGCGTGACGCCGCGGTGCTTCGCGCGTAACCGGGTGGCGCTTGTCGGCGAAGCCGCCCATGTGTTCCCGCCGATTGGCGCGCAAGGTCTCAACCTTGGTATCAGGGACATCGACGATCTGATTGGAATTGCTTGCGAAAACAGGCCCGATCCAGGCGCCGTCAAGGCACTTGCAGCTTATGATTTCAGGCGTCGGCCCGACATTGTGGCACGCAGCAGCGCGGTCAACCTGCTCAACAAGTCGCTGCTCTCGGACATGCTGCCGGCACAGATGGCCCGAAGTGCCGGCCTCGGCGTGCTCGGCGGCTTCGCGCCGCTGCGCGCCTTTTTCATGCGCGAGGGCTTGCTGCCCGGCAGTGGTTTTGCGGCGCTCGCCGGCGGATTAAGGAAACAAATCCGGCGGTAGCACGCCCTCGGGCGGGGCTAGCCCGTAGATTGACGGGGCGTCAAGCGCTTCGGCATTGAATTGACGCGGCGTCTGCGCCAAATAGAGCCAGGCATCAGCCCTAAAGTCGGGCTCGATTTTTGTAGCGTAATGCGTAAATTCAAGGTCTTAGGGAGTCTGCGCATTCCAAGGCCGCACGGCATTCCCGGGACTTAGTGGTGAGTACGATGAAGACAGCCAAATTTTCGATCGGACAGGTGGTTCGCCACCGGCTGTTTCCGTTCCGCGGCATCATTTTCGATGTCGATCCGCAGTTCGCCAACACCGACGAATGGTACGAGGCGATCCCCGCGGATGTGCGGCCGCGCAAGGACCAGCCCTTCTACCATTTGCTCGCCGAGAATTCGGAAACGGAATACATCGCCTATGTGTCTGAGCAGAACCTGCTCGAGGATCAGTCTGGCGAACCGGTGCGGCATCCGCAGATCGGCGAGATGTTCGACAAGAGGCCGGACGGGCGCTACGCGCCGAGACGCCAGTCAAGACATTGACATGGCGAGATTGCGGGCCTGACTGGGATCAGGAAATGGCCGGCCGGAACGAAAAAAAGCGGGGCATGACCCCGCTTTTTCTTGTTCGCTTGGGCGCGATCAGTTGGCGGTCTTCGCCTTGTCCTGCTCTTCCTTGAGCTTCTTGGCGAAGTCCTGGTTGTTCTTGGCAACAAAATCCTGAAGCTTCTTCTGCCGATCCTCGATATCCGACTGCTGCAGCGGCGGCCCGTCGAAGGCGCCGCTGAAGCCGGTCAGCGCGATCTTGATAGGGTTCGGCTGGTTCTGGAAATTGACCGAGGTCAGCGTCAGGTTCGAACCCTTCTTGAAGGAGGCGACGAGCTGGTCGGTCAGCGGCACTTCCGCCACGCAGCGGTCGGGGAAGCAGATCACATAATCGAGCTTCTGCGCCTTTCCGGTATCGATCTGAAGGCCAATGCCGGGAGGAACCAGGCGACCGGTCGGAACCGTCACCTGAAACACCTTGCGGTTTACCTTGCCCTTCAACTCGATCAGGCTGACGCCGGTGACGAGTTGGCCGTTGCCGGCAGTGGTGATGTTTTGGACATTGCAGATGTCGACGTCTTCCTGCTTGGTGCAGGCTTTGAACCAGCCCTGCGGAATCTGCTGTTGCTGCTGCGCAAAAGCAGCAGGAAGTTGTGCGCCCAAAAAGCCGACCACGCCAGCGGCCAGGACCGACAGGCGGTACGCGTTGCTGTTCAGGCTCGTCATATCGTGAACTTCCTCTCAAATAATCCCAGGGCCGGCTTTTTCGCGCCGTGTGGTCCAGCTACCTGTTGCCAAAATGAGGCAACAGAATGACTCGGACGGCGTGTTACACCGCAAGTGGTGCCGAATCCAGCCCGATACTCGCAATTCTTGAACTCGCGATTGGCCGCCAGGTGGCCGGCTCATGTTAGGGTGCGCTCCGAATCATCAAGCCGACCCAGTAAGGAGACGGTCATGGGCCGCGTTCTTGTTTGGCTGATCGCCGCGATCTCGTCTATCACCCTTTCGCTTCAGCCAGCTCTGTCGGAGCCGAAACACGCGATCGCCATGCAAGGCGAGCCGGCGCTGCCGGCCGACTATACGCATTTCAACTACGTCAATCCCGATGCGCCCAAAGGCGGCAGCATCACCTATTGCGTCGTCGGCAGCTTCGACAATCTCAACCCGTTCATCTTGAAGAGCCTGCGCACGACGGCGCGCGGAATGATGGATAAGATCTTCGGTAATCTCGTCTTCGAGCCGCTGATGCAGCGCAATGACGATGAAGCCTTCAGTCTTTACGGCCTGCTTGCCGACACTGCCGACATGGATCCAGAGCGCAAGAGCATCGAATTCCATCTTGATCCGAAGGCCAAGTGGTCGGATGGCCGACCGGTGACTGCGGACGACGTGCTATTCACTTACGACGTCTTTACCGAAAAAGGCCGGCCACCCTACAGCGCCCGTATGAGCATGGTCGCCAAACTCGAAAAAACCGGCGACCGCAGCGTGCGCTTTACATTCAACGACAAGGCCAACCGCGAGACTCCGTTGATTATCGCGCTGACGCCAATTCTGCCGAAGCACGCTTTCAACAAGGAGACTTTCGACAGGACCACGCTGAAACCTGTGATCGGCAGTGGCCCGTACACCGTGGCGCAGGTGGCGCCCGGCCAGCGTATCGTGTTCAAGCGCAACCCAGATTATTGGGGCAAGGACATCCCCACCAAGCGCGGTTTCGATAATTACGACCAGATCACCATCGAATATTTCCTCAACGCCAACGCCAAGCTGGAAGCTTTCAAGAAAGGCATTTGCGCCATCGATGACGACAGCGATCCGGTCAAGCGCGAGCGCGATCTCAACTTCCCGGCCTTCCACAAGGGCGACGTGATCGCCGAAACGTTCGACACCGGCATCCCGCCAGTGGTGACGGGGTTCCTGTTCAATACACGGCTGCCGAAGTTTTCCAGTCCGGTCGTTCGACGCGCGCTCGGCATGCTCTACGACTTCGAATGGGCCAACAAGAACTTGTTCGGCGGCAAGTACATGCGCACCATGAGCTATTGGCAGAATTCCGAGCTTTCCGCGCTCGGCCATCCGGCCGACGATAGGGAAAAGGCGCTTCTGGCACCCTACCCGGGCCGTGTGCCGGCCGATGTCATGGACGGTACCTGGCGGCCACCCGTCGCCGACGGCTCGGGTCAGGACCGCAAGGTGCTGAAGGCCGCGTTCGATATATTGAAAGGCGCGGGTTATACCTTGCAGGATGGAGCGATGCACGATCCAGAGGGGAAACCCTTCGGCTTCGAGATCCTGACCGCCTCGCAGAACGAGGAGCGTCTTGCCGCCATCTACCAGCGCACGCTGGCGAAGATCGGCATCGA
Organism: Mesorhizobium mediterraneum; assembly: GCF_002284565.1. GTDB lineage: Bacteria > Pseudomonadota > Alphaproteobacteria > Rhizobiales > Rhizobiaceae > Mesorhizobium > Mesorhizobium mediterraneum. The sequence continues at coordinate 62,981 of NZ_NPKI01000028.1, forward strand.
TGTCACCATCCGCAGCCTTGACGGCGACCAGATCCAGTCGCGCAAGCAACGTTTCGATTTCGAGGTGCTGATCGGCACCAGCGGCTTCGAGAACTCGCTGTCGCCCGGCATCGAGCAGGTCGGGCGCTGGGGATCCGCTGCCGCCAATGCCGAAGGGTCATTCAACCTCGCCGGCGTCGCCGATCCGGCAATAGATGCCGCACTTACGGCGATGCTCGACGCCCGCAGCCGCGAAGATTATGTTGCCGCCGTCCGGGTTCTCGACAGGTTGCTGATCTCCGGCAACTACATGGTTCCGATGCAGCACAACACGCAGCAATGGCTTGCCTACTGGAGCTACCTGGAACATCCTGAAAAGACGCCCATATCAGGCTATCGACTGCCGACGTGGTGGCGCAAGGCGAACTGAACACAATCCGAACCGAAGGTCCGCGTCAGCGAAAACTAGACCCCCGGTTCTGCTTGCCGACCTCCGGATGAGGTCATGCCCAAAAGAAAAGCTTCCCCTCCTGACAGGAGATCATGATGAGCGAACTGAACTCCATCACCGTCGACGTCGTGTCCGACGTCGTCTGCCCGTGGTGCTTCATCGGCCAGAAGCGGCTCGACAAGGCGATTGCCGCGGCAAGCGATATCGACGTGCATATACGCTGGCGGCCGTTCCAGCTCGACCCGACCATCCCCCCCGAAGGCAAGGATCGCCGCGAATACATGGTGGCCAAGTTCGGCAGCGACGAACGCATCCGCGAGATCCACGCCCGCATCGAGCCACTGGGCGAAGCCGAGGGGATCAACTTCGCCTTCGCCGCCATCAAGGTCGCGCCCAACACGCTGGACGCGCACCGTGTCATCCGCTGGGCTGGTGCCGTCGGCGAGGTCGTGCAGAACCGGCTGGTGCGACGTCTGTTCCAGTTGAATTTCGAGGAAGGCGCCAATCTCGGCGACCATCTCGTGCTGATCAACGCCGCCCGCGAGGCCGGCATGGATGCATCCGTGGTCGAGACGCTTTTGCCGACGGACGCCGATGTCGAGGCGGTGCGCACCGAAATCGCCACCGCTTCGCACATGGGCATCACGGGCGTGCCGTGCTTCCTGCTTGAAGGCAAGTATGCGGTGATGGGCGCGCAAGACATCGATACGCTCACCGACGCCATTCGCCAGGTTGCGGCGGCCAAGACGCGGGGTGAGATGGAGAAGGCGAACTGAATACACCGTCACCTTAAAAATCGGTGGCCGTTGCTGCTGGTGCGGGTCAATCCCTTGGCTGACTGACTTGCAGGAAACGGCCCCTAGCTCCGGCTGTTTCCGTGGGCGAGCTTGGCGACATCGCTGCAGCAGCGCTTCAGCCAGCGCCATTTCCGGTCACTTTTTCGGCCGCCGCCAGGTCGACATGCCAACAAAGACGTGTCGAAGACGGCACGTTTTTGCGCGCCTCTGTCTTCCGCGGCATAAAATCGGCTGATCGACTTTTCACAAAACTGTGTGAAGGGCTTCCCTAAGGGAAAGTGCCCACGTTCGCATATGTCGGCCGACAAGCCATTGAAATTATAGGGACAATATGCCTTCGGGAACGAGACCGCATGACATGGCGGTCCTGAATTCTGTTGCTTGATGGCAACGCCGAGTGGGTCAATCCCCCGGTAGGCCGAGAAAAGATAATGGAAAATGATCAATTGGTGTTACTGTCTGTAACAAAACTAAAAGAGGTTTGGGCGGATAGTGATTCGGGTCGGTAGACCAGAGCGACATTCAATATCGGAAAAATGGCTCCGCGGTGCCGCAAGGCCGCCGCTCCTGACACCGGTTTCCTCGATGCGCAGCTTCTGGGGACTGATGCGGGCCTACTGGTTCTCGGACCGCTGGGTGGAGGCCTGGACGCTAACGCTGGTCATCGCGCTATTCACCGCGCTCTCCAGCAAGGCTGGCGTCTGGTTCGCCGAAGCATCCGGGGAACTGGTCAACTCGATTGCCTTTTATCACGATGCCGCGAACACTACGCCGCTCGCATCGCTGCTTACCAACGCCGGCATGCTCATCCTTCTGGTCGTGCTCAAGGACGCGGGCTTTACCGGCATCCGCACCTTTGTCTCGGCGACGCTGCATCGCAAATGGCGCGGCTGGCTGGACAGCCGTTTCAACGAAGCGCTTCTCGACACCAACCATACGCATTTCCACGCCCAGCATGGGTCCTCCGGCGCCGCCGCTCCCGACAACATCGACCAGCGCGTCCAGGAATCGATCAAGGACATGACCGGCGGAGCCATCGGCCTCGCCATTGGGGTCATGGCTGTCGCCACATCGCTTTATTTCGTCGGCCAGAAACTGCTTGAAACCTCGGTAGAGGTGAAAGGGCTTGAGTTCCTCGGCAGCTATGGCAGCGCGGTCCTGGCTTTCCTGGCGGTCGCCATATACGTGCCACTGAACACCTGGATCGCGGTGAAGGTCGGCAGACTGCTGGAACGGCTCAATATCAGGATGCAGCAGTCCGAAGGCAGTTATCGCGGCGAGCTGACCACGTTCCTGCGCCGTAGTTTCCACGTCGCCGCGTCACAGGGCGAAAATGTGCAAAAGACGATGCACGACCGGCTTTATGTCGACATCGACCGCACCTGGGCGCGGCTGAACATCGTCAACACCGGCTACCGTTCGTTCGAGCTGATCTACAATTTCATCGGCGCCCGCATTGTCGCCTATGCGCCGGGCCTCGTGCCTTACATCCACAACCGTTTCGACCTCAAGGGCTACATAACCGGCTCAGAGATGGTCAACTCGCTGATCAGTCAATGCTCGTGGTTCATCCATGTCATGCCTTCCATCGCGGCGCTGCGGGCTAACAGCCAACGCGTGACTGAACTCGCCAACGCGATCGAAAATGTCCAGCATCCGCAGGAATTCTACAGTCTCACCGGCTGCTCCGATTTCCGCTACGACCGCCAAAACCCGGTTTTCGGCTTGACCATCCAGAAGCTGGAGCTGACCCATCAGGGCGAGGACGCCTCGCCCTTCCTGAGCGCCGCGAATTTGCGCTTCCGACGCGGCGAGTGGACGTTCCTGAAGGGTGAATCAGGCTGCGGCAAGACATCGCTGATCAAGGCGATCAACGGCTTGTGGCCCTATGGCCGCGGTACCATCGTATTCCCGGAAGGGGTCGAAAGTTTCTATGCCGCCCAAGAGGTCAAGCTGCAACAGGTCTCGCTGAAGCAACTGGTCTGCCTGCCCGGCTCAGAGCACGATCACACCGACGCGCAGGTTGCGTCGGCTCTGCACAGAGCGGGCCTTGGCGATTTCATCGAACACATGGCTGATGAAAGCCGCGAGGGAATGAACTGGGACCAGGTGCTTTCGGGTGGCCAGAAACAGAAGCTGGTTGTCGCTCGTATCGTCCTGCAGCAGCCGGGCCTGCTGTTCCTCGACGAAGCGACCGGCGCGCTCGATCCCGAAGGGAAGATCGCTTTCCATCAGGCGATCAAGGACAATTGTCCAGACGTCACGGTGATCTCAATCATGCACGAGGCCGTGCCGCCAAGGTCGCTTTCGGGCGCCGAATTCTACCACAGCATCGTTACCATCGCGGACGGTGTCGCGACCAAGAAGCCGTTGGCGCCAAGCCTGCCGGTCGAGCTCACCACCATCCTCGCGCACCCAAGGCCGGTCGAGGAAAAATGGCTGCGCTTCCCTCGCCGCATCAGGCAGAAATAGCGGCGACATGACGATTGCTGCCCATTGTTGGGTCCTGCCTCGCCGCAGCGCATCCGACAGCGATCACAGTCTTGCGATCTGACCCATCCGCAGCCGTTTTCAGCCGCCATTGCGATTGACTCGGCCGGGCGCCCTCCTATGTTCCGCCGGCTTGCAGCGCAAATGACGCTGTAGCACTTTTGATTTTGGGCATGATCCTCTTCCGAAAGCCGAATTCGATTTTCGGGGTCATGCCTTGACCCGCGAGCAGAAAGGTCACCGCGCCATGCCTGGCGACAGTCACAGTCGAACGCAACCGCCGTCCGCCTGAACGTGACCTGACCGGTTCACGTCCTGCCGGGCGGCAAGGAGTGAGCCATGAACGAATCTTCCCTCGTAGCGCGCGGCGATGCCACCGCGATCGCCCGTATCCTCGCAAACGATCATGTCGCCGACATTGTCGAGGCACTGAACCGGGAGCCTCGCGAAATAGCGACGGAACTGCTCTGTGAAGTGCCTTTCGAGCGGCTGGTCGAGATATTCGACCAGCCCGAGCTTGATGGCGCGTCCGAGCTCGTCGAGGCGCTGCCTCGTGTCAAAGCGGGTAGACTCCTCGCCGCCATGTCGGTCGACCGCGCCGCCGACATATCGCGCCATCTGGCGGAGCCGGCACGTAGCGAGCTGCTCGACGGCCTCGCGCCGCCGTTGCGCGCGACGCTGCTAACGATTCTTGGCTATCCCGAAGGCAGCGCCGCCTCCATCATGACGACGGAATATGTCAGCGTGCCCTCGGACTGGACCGTGGGCCGTACGCTGGACCATATCCGCAAAGTGGAGCGGACCCGCCAGACCGTCTACGCGATCTATGTCGTCGACCCGCGGACGCACGTCCTCGTGCGCTCGACCGGCCTGCGCCGGCTGATCACCGGCGAGCCGGACGATCCGATCATGGCGATCGCTCCAGATCGCTTGCCGGTGACCGTTTCGCCGCTGACCGACCGCGAAAAGGTTGCGCACCTCATTTCCAAGTATGACCTGCTCGCTGTCCCGGTCGTCGAGAACGGGAAGATACTCGGCATCGTCACCGTCGACGACATCATCGACACGATGATCGAAGAGACGACGCAGGACGTCCATCGTTTCGGCGGCATGGAGGCTCTGGAAGAGCCCTACATGAAGATGAGTTTTCTCGCCATGATCCAGAAACGCGCCGGCTGGTTGTGCGCGCTGTTCATCAGCGAGATGCTGACGGCCAATGCGATGCAGAGCTATGAAGGCGAGTTGGAGAAGGCTGTTGTGCTGACCCTGTTCATTCCGCTGATCATGAGTTCCGGCGGCAATTCCGGCTCGCAGGCGACCTCTCTGGTCATCCGAGCGCTGGCGCTACGCGAGATCGGCCTTGGCGACTGGTGGCGGGTGGCCCTGCGCGAACTACCGGCCGGACTGGTGCTTGGATCGATCCTCGGCGTCGTCGGCGTCTGCCGCATCACGTTGTGGCAGTATCTAGGCCTCTATGATTACGGCCCGCACTGGCAACTGATCGCCGCAACCGTCGGTGCTGCACTGATCGGGATCGTCACCTTCGGCTCGCTGTCGGGATCGATGCTGCCGTTCGCCCTGAAGCGGATCGGCTTCGATCCGGCCAGCGCGTCGGCCCCGTTCGTCGCCACGCTTGTCGATGTCACCGGATTGGTGATCTATTTTTCGGTGGCGCTGGTGATCCTGCGCGGCACGCTGCTGTAACAACTCTCGCGCTTCCGTCGCGGCAATCTCGCTGCCGCGATGGGTTCTTGGCGCGTCAGACGCGCTCGCCGTCCTTCACCCGGTAGGTCGGCTTGTACATGGTGACGAGTTCTTCCGCCGCGGTCGGATGCACGGCCATTGTGCGATCGAAGTCATCCTTGGTCAGCCCCGCCTTCAGCGGAATGCCGAGAAGCTGCGCCATTTCGCCGGCATCTGGTCCGAGGATATGGGCGCCGAGCACCTTTTTCGAGGCGCCGTCGACTACCAACTTCATCAGCATCTTTTCGTCGCGGCCGGACAGTGTATGCCGCATCGGCCGGAAGGTGGCGCGGTAGACCTCGATGTCGGAAAAACGCTTTATGGCCTCGTCTTCCGACAGGCCGACCGTACCGATCTCGGGCTGCGAAAAGACAGCGGTGGCGATCGTATCGTGGTCGGGCGCGGTCGGGTTGCCCTTGAAGACGGTCTCGACGAAACACATGGCCTCGTGGATCGCCACTGGCGTCAACTGCACGCGGTTGGTGACGTCGCCGATCGCCCAGATGTTGTCGATATTAGTGCGGGAGTATTTGTCGACATGGATCGCGCCGGTCTTCGACAATTCAATGCCGACACCTTCCAGACCCATGCTCTCGGTGTTGGGCAGACGCCCGATGGCGAGCATGACCTGATCGATCGTCAGCACCTCGCCCCCGGTGACGACGGCGTCTAGCCGTCCGTCCGGGCGCTTCCTCACCCATTCGGATACAGCATGGCAAAGTATCCTTATCCCCTTCTTTTCCATCGTCTCGTGCAGCATGCGCCGCAGATCCATGTCGAAGCGGGAGAGGATCTCCTTGCCGCGATAGACAAGCGTGGTGTCGACGCCGAGGCCGTGAAAGATGTTGGCGAATTCGACGGCGATATAGCCGCCGCCTTCGATCATGATTGCCTTCGGCAATTCCTTCAGGTCGAAGGCCTCGTTGGAAAAGATGCAGTGCTCATGGCCGGGCAGAGCGGGGTGCGGTGCCGGGCGGCCGCCGGTGGCGATAAGAATCTGGTCGGCGGTGACGGTGCGGTCCTCGCCGAGAAGATGCACCACATGGGGATCGACCAGCATGGCGCGCGACTGAAACGTCTCGCCGCCGGCGCCTTGCACATTCTTCCTGTAGATAGCCTCCAGCCGGCTGATTTCGCGATCCTTGTTGGCAACCAGTGTTTGCCAGTCGAAGCTCGCCTGCGGCACGGTCCAGCCATAACCGGCGGCGTCGGCAAAGTGTTCGGGAAACTGGGAGGCATAGACATAGAGCTTCTTCGGCACGCAGCCGCGAATGACGCAGGTGCCGCCATAGCGGTATTCCTCGGCAATGCCGACGCGCTTGCCTAGTGCTGCCGCGACGCGCGCCGCCCTCACCCCGCCGGAGCCGCCGCCGATAACGAAAAGATCGTAGTCGTAACCGGCCATGGTGCGGCTCCTTGCCCTTCAAAATGTCTGAGACAGGTAGGCTGCAAACCATCAAAAGAAAAGCCCGGACCACCACGCCACGCATGCTGTCGGATGTGCGCAACGGCGGCCGGGCTTCCGGTCCAGCAGCGATAACGCCGCCGGAAAATGTGCTCAGTTCTTCGGTGCTTCCGGCTGCGTGCCGTCAGCAGGAGCCGCGGCATTTGCCGGTGCTGCGGCCTTTGCTGCCGCGGCGAGCGTTTCGCCGACCTGCTGGGCGAGATCGCGAGCGACACCGTTCTGCCAGATATCGGCGGCCTTGAGCAGTTCACGCGTCACGGCCGGGCCGCTGTCGAGCAGCTTCTTGCCGGAATCGGAATTGTAGAAAGCGGCGATTTCGGTAAGCTCTTTTTCGGAAAATACCTTGGCATAGGCCATGGCTGCTTCTTTCTCGAGATCGGCGCGGCGCGAGGCCAGCGCCATCGCCTTTTCGCTGATGGCCCTGCCGATCAGCTCCTGCATGTCCGGGTTCTTTTGGATAAGCTGCTGCTGAAGCGCGGCGGCGGCCTGCGGCAGGATGTTGTCGAACGGGTCCGTGGCGTGGATAGCCGCGACTGCGGCGCGCGCCGCCTTCAGATGCCCGTCGGTGACGTCCTGCGAAAACGCCGGCGATGAAAACGCAAAGACGGCTGAGGCTGCCAGAACGGCAGAAAAACGGCGAACCCGGTTATGCAACATCATGATCGATAGAACTCCCTGGTTTTCGGGCGGCATAGACGGATTGGGTGCCGTCGCCCGCGATAATAGCTGTTGATGCCAGCCCGATGAAAAGACCATGCTCGACCACGCCCGGAATGGCATGGAGAGCATTCGAAAGCGCTCTTGTATCCGGAATGCGGCCAAAAGATGCATCGAGGATAAAATGGCCGCCGTCTGTAACAAAAGGCTCGCGCTCCGTCATCCTCAATGTGACGGGACCGGAAAGGCCGAGCCTTCCGGCTGCCGCGGCGACCGCGATTTCCGTGGCACGCAGGCCGAATGGGTTGACCTCGATGGGGAGTGGAAAACGGCCGAGCGTCTCGACCATCTTCGAACGGTCGGCAATGACGATCATGCGGGCGGAAGCCGCCGCCACGATCTTTTCGCGCAGCAGCGCACCGCCGCCGCCCTTGATCAATGTCAGCGCCGGATCGATCTCGTCGGCGCCGTCGACAGTAAGGTCGAGTTCAGGCGTTTCCTCCAACGTCGACAGCGGCACGCCAAGCTCGCGGCAAAGGATGGCGGTGCGCTCCGAGGTCGGCACGCCGACAATAGTGAGGCCGTTAGCGACCTTTTCGGCGAGCAGCCGCACGAACTCTTCCGCCGTCGAGCCGGTGCCGATGCCCAGCCGCATGCCGTCGCTCACATGGGCAAGTGCTGCCCGTGCGGCTTCGACCTTCAGTTGCCTCGCATCCATGCTGCGTGTCGCGCCCCAAAAAATTTGTTTCGGCGCTCCTAGCATTTTTGCAAGTCCGGTCAAAGACCTTGGCTGTGGATTGACTGAGCGGCTTGCCTGAATGGATCGCAGCGGCTATCGCCTGCCAACGAAGCAATCGCCACAGGACAGGCCATGACCCGACCGATCATCGTGTTCGACCTCGACGGGACGCTGATCGACACAGCGCCGGACCTGCTCGACAGCCTCAACCACAGCCTTGCCGCCAGCGAACTCGCAGCCGTCGACGAGGTCGGCTTCCGGCGCTTCGTCGGCCATGGCGGACGGGTGATGATCGAGCGCGCCCATGCCGCGCAGCAGAGATCGCTGGAAAGCCAGGAGCATGATCGGCTGCTGAAACTGTTTCTCGATCATTACACCGACAACATCCCGGGCAAATCACGCCCCTACCCCGGCGTCGTCGAGACGATCGCCCGATTCGAGGCAGCCGGTTATCTCTTGGCCGTCTGCACGAACAAATACGAAGCCAACTCGGTGGCACTGATCGAGGCGCTCGGCCTGGCGAAGCATTTCGCAGCGATTTGCGGTCAGGACACGTTTGCGTTCCGCAAGCCCGACCCGCGCCATCTGACCGAAACCATCGCCCTGGCCGGCGGCAATCCACATCTTGCGCTGATGGTGGGTGATTCGCAGACCGACATCGATACGGCGAAAGCCGCCGGCATTCCCGTGGTGGCGGTCGATTTCGGCTATACCGACCGCCATGTGCGCGAATTCGAACCGTCGGCAGTGATCTCGCATTTCGATGCGCTGACGCTTGGCCTGGCAGAACGCCTAATTGCCGCTGCGGGGCGCTGAGCACGACGGCGACCGGGCGTGTCCCGGCGGGTTGCATTCGGTCTTCGTCGGAACGCCAGCACATCGCCTTGACTTCCCAGGCCTGCCTCCCTTATATCGCGGCGCGCTTGGCCTTCGGGCAACGAGCGGGCGATTAGCTCAGCGGGAGAGCACACCCTTCACACGGGTGGGGTCGCAGGTTCAATCCCTGCATCGCCCACCAATACCCGCTCCCAGTGCGAAGCTATCATCCGCTTCGCGGTCGCCTACGCTTCGAACTTCTGCCTCGTCGCCGGGTTTGCCACGACCCGGTTCATGCGATCCGCCGGGCAGTTGGGGACACATCACTAAGCGCTATCCACCTTGGAATCACTCAACCTGCATATTGAACGCGGCCGGGAGAAAGTTGACGGACGACGAAATCGTCCTAGGTGAGCTGCTATCTCAATAGTTGTACCCCGGGAACTGACGAGGGGAAATCGCCGTCAACCTCCTGCTCCGACTAGGTGAAACTGCGCAATTGCAAATGCGTCCGGCTTCCGCGAACATTGCTGGACCCCATCAAGGGCCCGTAGCGGCCGACCCGAAACCAAGACGCTGGCTTCCGGCCCGGTGTCCTGGCGGGCCTCGGGGGTGACCTTGAATTCAGTCAGCGTCCGTCAAAAGGGAGGAATAGCCAATGAACCTGACAAAACACCTCGCCGGTGTGATGATCGCGTCGACTTGTCTGTGTGTGCCCGCGCTGGCGCAGACGAAGTTGACCTTGTGGTATCACGGCGCCGGCAACGAGGTGGAGTCGCGAACCCTCAACCAGATCATCTCAGACTTCAACACCAGCCAGTCCGACTGGACGGTGAGTATCGAGAGCTTCCCAGAGAAGAGCTATAACGATTCCGTCGCGGCGGCGGCGCTGGCGGGCAACCTGCCCGACATCCTGGATGTGGATGGGCCCATCATGCCCAATTGGGCCTGGGCCGGCTATCTGCAGCCGCTGCCGATCGACGAGAGCGAATTCGCCGACTTCCTGCCCGGCACCAAAGGTGTGTGGAACGGTAAGCTTTATTCGGTCGGTCTGTGGGACGCGGCGGTGGCGCTTTTTGCACGCCAATCGACACTGGACGAGTTGGGCCTGCGCACCCCGACCGTCGACAAGCCCTGGTCGAGTGAGGAATTCATGGCCGCGCTCGATGCCGCCAAGGCCTCCGGCAAGTATGAATTTGCCCTCGATCTCGGCATGAACGACCAAGCCGAGTGGTATTCCTATGCCTTCTCGCCGTTCCTGCAGAGCTTCGGCGGGGACATCGTCGACCGTTCGACCTACCGGACCGCGGAAGGCGCGCTGAACGGCGAGGCTGCACAGGCCTTTGGCAAGTGGTGGCAATCGCTGTTCACCGGAGGCTATGCGCCTGGCACCAGTGAGGACCCCGCCGATCAGCAGACCGGCTTCATCGACGGCAAGTTCGCCTTCCAGTGGAACGGCAATTGGCGCGCGGTGGCGACGATGGCGGCCGTGGATGACGTTGTCTTCCTTCCAGCACCCGACTTCGGCGCGGGCAACAAGATCGGCGCGGGCTCATGGCAGTTCGGCATCTCGGCCAAGTCCAAGCATCCGGAAGGTGCTGCCGCGTTCATCAAGTTCGCCGCGCAGGACAAATATCTGGCCGCCTTCTCCGACGGCATCGGCCTGATCCCGCCCACGCCCTCGGCGGCACAGATGACAAAGAACTACAAGGACGGCGGCCCGCTCGCGATGTTCTTCGACCTCTCTAAAGCACAAGCTCTGGTGCGCCCGGTGACCCCGGGCTACGTGGTCCAGGCCAAGGTCTTCACCAAGGCACTGGCCGACATTGCCAATGGTGCCGATGTGGCCGACACGCTTGATGCGGCGGTCGACGAGATCGACGCCGACATCGAAAGCAACGGCGGCTACGGCCATCGGTAGTTCTGTCGCGCCGGGGTCCTCGCCGGCCGCGGACTCCACGCTTTCTGGGTTCCTGGGCGGATATCGCAAATGGCGTCGAAACTAACCCTGTCGAACCGGACGGGCTGGACATTCGCCCTGCCGGGCTTCGCACTCATCTTCACATTCATCGTCCTGCCGTTTTTCTTCGCGATCGGTCTCTCATTGACAAATCAGCGACTGCTGTCACCGAACCCCACCCAGTTCGTCGGGTTGGAAAACTATCGTCAGCTCCTGGGCTTTGCGGTGGTGACCCTCGAGCCAGAGCGCGACGAGGCTGGCGAAGTGGTCCGAGACGAGGCCGGCGAAATCCAGTACCCCCGCCTGCGTGCGATCACCCGTAGCGACGACTATCCCCAATATCGCGGCATGCGTGAGTGGTTTCGGTGGCAGTCCGGCGAGAACGTCATGGTCGTCATCGCCAGAGACGTTGTGTTCATGAAGGCGCTGGTAAACACCTTCCTGTTCGTTCTGGTCGTGGCGCCGGTGCAGGGCGGCCTCGCGCTTATGCTTGCTTTGCTCATCAACCAGAAGCTCAGGGGCATCAGCATATTCAGGACCATTTACTTCATGCCGGTGGTGGTCTCCATCGTCGTGGTCTCGCTTCTCTGGCGGTTCATCTATGACGGCCAGAACGGGCTGTTGAACAGCATTCTCCAGGGCCTCAGCTTCGGTCTTTTCCAGCCCGTCGACTGGCTGGGCGATCCCTCGACTGCGCTGCCCGCGATCATGGCCATGTCGATCTGGCAGGCCGTCGGCTTCCATATGGTCATCTGGCTGGCCGGGTTGCAGACGATCAGCCCCACGCTCTACGAGGCCGCCGCCATCGAAGGGGCTTCGAAATGGCAGACCTTCCGCTATGTCACCTGGCCGGGCCTGCGCAACACCGCCGTGCTCGTCCTTGTCGTGATCACCATGCAGGGCTTCGCGCTCTTCGCCCAGATCGACGTGATGACCAACGGCGGCCCGCGAGACAGCACCCAAACTCTAGTCTTCCAGGCGGTCGAGCGCGGTTATGGCAAGCAGGACATCTCGGGCGGCTCGACCATCTCGGTCATCCTGTTCGCGATCGTGCTCGCGATCTCACTCATCCAGCGCTGGCTGACTCGGGAGCGTTAAGATGGCTTTTGATCCCGACAATTACGGCCTGAGGCTCTTCGTCCGCTATCTGGTGCTGTGCCTGATCGCGCTGATCTTTATCTTTCCGCTCGTGTTCATGATCAACTCGAGCTTCAAGCCCGACAATCAGCTCCTCGCGGACACCTCCAGCCTGCGTGCCTTCCTGCCCGTCGGGGACATCAGCCTCGACAACTATTTCGGAGCGTTCCGGCGGGCGCCGGTCGCCCTGTTCGTCCTGAACTCGGTTCTGGTCACCGGGGCGACCGTCCTTCTCTCGTTGCTGATCTGTTCGCTGGCCGCATTCTCCTTCGCTTTCCTGCGGTGGAAGGGGCGCGACGTGGTGCTCTCGATCGTCATCGCCACGCTGATCATCCCTTTCGAAACCATCGCTATCCCGCTCCTGCTCCTGGTCTCGAAACTGCCCTGGATCGGGCTCGAGGGGCTGCAATGGGGCTGGCTGAACACCTACCGGGTGCAGATCATCCCCTGGATCGCCGACGGGCTGACGATCTTCCTGTTCGTGCAATATTTCAAAGGGCTGCCGGGCGAGCTGATTGAGGCGGGCCGGGTGGAGGGCGCGAGCTGGTGGCAGGTCTACTATCGCATTGTCATGCCGCTTTCAGGACCGGTTCTGGCGACTGCCGCCATCCTGAAGTTCCTCGTCATGTACAACCAATATCTCTGGCCGCTCATCGTGGTGCAGCAGGAAAACTATCGCCCGATCATGGTCGGTCTCGGCTACTTCTTTCAACTCAACGTCGCCTGGGGCGAGGTCATGGCCTATCTCACCCTTATCACCGTCCCGGTGCTGATTTTCTATCTCTTCCTGCAGCGCGCCTTCATCGCATCGATCGCCTCTACCGGCGTGAAGGGCTGAATACATGGTTGTCGCGCTTAAAGACAGCGGGTCTGGGACAGCGTGCCCATGACGGCAAGCGCTGACACGGCTATTTCCTCAAGGACGAAAAAACGACCGGTGACCCCGAATTGCGACACATGAACCAGGAAACGGGAGCCATCGCTCATGGCTGAGGTCTCGCTCAAGGGCATCAAGAAATCCTATGGCCGCGTCGACGTCATCAAAGGCGTCGATATCCACATCAACGATGGCGAGTTCGTCGTCTTTGTCGGACCGTCCGGCTGTGGGAAGTCCACCTTGCTGCGCATGATCGCCGGGCTCGAGGAGATGACCGAAGGGATCCTCGAGATCGGAGGCCGGGTGGTCAACGAGCTCCAACCCAAGGAACGCGGTGTTGCGATGGTATTCCAGAGCTATGCCATCTTTCCGCACATGACCGTGCGCGAGAATATTGCGTTCGGTCTTACGATCGCGGGCGCTTCCAAGCAGGAAAAGGAACAGAAGGTCGCCGAGGCCGCACGCATCCTGCAAATGGAACATTTGCTCGACCGCCGCCCAAGTCAGCTTTCGGGCGGCCAGCGCCAGCGAGTCGCTATCGGGCGCGCGATCACGCGCAAACCGGCCGTATTCCTGTTTGACGAGCCGCTCTCCAACCTCGACGCCGCGCTGCGCATGGACATGCGCATGGAAATCGGCCGGCTGCGCAGGCAACTCGGCACAACGATGATCTATGTCACCCACGACCAGGTCGAGGCGATGACGCTGGCCGACAGGATCGTCGTCCTGAAGGACGGTCAAGTCATGCAGATCGGAGCGCCGATGGAGCTTTATCACGAGCCGGCCAACAGGTTTGTCGCCGGTTTTCTGGGAGCCCCGTCGATGAATTTCCTGACAGTCGACGTCCTCGACCTCGATGGCGAAGCGGCAACAGTGGGCAACCGAGCCCTGGAGCCGATCAGGGTGGCGACCAGAAGACGCCCCTTCCGGAAAGACGGTAAGGCCATCCTGGGCATCCGTCCGCAGCACCTCCGGGCGGTGCAATCTGGAAAAGGCATGCTGCATGGCGTCGTGGCACATGCCGAGCGGTTGGGCAGCGAGACGGTTGTGGACCTGACGCTTCGCGACGATCGCGAGCTCATTGCGGCCTTCAATGAAGACAAGATCTTTCAACCGGGTGACGCTCTGGAACTCGCGTTCGACACGGCCTTGGCCCATCTCTTCCCCGAGGAGGGATGAGCGCTGCAGACGCCGTAACGTGAGCAACAACAACGCGATGCATCGGCGCGATTCGCGAGTGTGCATCCAGAACCCCGGAACAAACTTGCATGGCCGCGAGTTTCTACTCGTCGAAGTGTGAGGGAAAGCCATGTCCAGATTTGTTTTGGCGGCCGCCGTGCTGCTTGTCGGCGGATCGGCATTTGCCGCGGACGAAAGCCCGCTGCCGCCCCAGAATGCCAGGAAACTGTCGGAAATAATCGCCAAGGTCGAGCAGCGCGACGACTTTCGTTACGTCGACGAGGTCGCCTGGGACAGCGGCGCCTACACCGTTACTTATTACACGACCGACAAGGCGAAAGTCGAAATCACCTATGATCCCGTGACCGCCGAGCCGAAATAGATCGCCGCACTTTCCTCCATGCAAATACGTGCGCAGCTTGGTGGCATCCCTCGGAGACTGGCAGCGCCGTCGCGTCACCAAGAGCGGGGGCGAGTTCCTGCACGCTTTTCGGTGTCCCCTTGCGCCGATGCGCCTTTGATGGCTGACTGCAGCGTTATCATTGAGCCGCACGGGGGTGGGCATGGCGACGGTAAAGCATGTGGCGAAACGCGTCCTGATGATGCTCGCCGGCTATTTCGTTGCGGTGCTGGTCGGGCTGATCGCTGTGGCCACGATCTATGGTGCATTGAGTTCGCTGCCCAATGCGCCGGGGTACTTCGATTTCATGGGGGTCAGCCCGATCGCGGCGCTGGTCGTGCCGCCGCTCGGCATGTTCATCTATTTCCTGACGATCGTGCTGACGGGCCTGCAGACGCTGATCTTCGCGCTGATCGCCGAATTGTTTTCGCTGCGCAATTTCCTGTTGCATATGGTCTTCGGCGCCGCGGCAGCGGCTGCCGGCTTCGCCTTGATCTGGCCCAGCGCGCCGGAGGATATCAGCCCCGAGCGCTGGGCCGATATCGGCATCATCGCCGCCGCCGGTCTTGTCGCCGGTCTGGTCTACTGGCTGATCGCCGGGCGCGAAGCCGGCTTCCGACGCCCGCTCTCCCAACGTTAGGACGGATCGACCAAGGCTTAGTCTCAGCTTGCCGGCGAGCGCACCGCTTCCGTGCTGTCCAGCGCCTGCTGCAGCCGCGTGTCGCGGTCGTAGACGTCATGGAAGTATTCGACATTGCCGGACATATCAGGCCAGGCGGTGAAATAGGCGACATAGACCGGGATCGTGCGCGCCACCTTTTCGGTCGAATGTCCGTGCTTCAGCTTCTCCGCGATATAGTCGACCGAGGTGCCAAGCACGGCAGCCGCCATGCCACGCGGATCCTGCAGACGAACGCAGCCATGGCTGAGTGCGCGCATGTCACGCTGGAAAAACGACTTTTGCGGCGTGTCGTGCATGTAGATTGCGTGCTTGTTGGGGAACAGGATCTTCAGCTCGCCCAGCGCGTTGGCCTCGCTCGGCAGCTGGCGCACGCCATAAGGTATCTTCGCGCCATAAGCGCCCCAGTTGACCGAGGAGGAGGGAATGCGCTTGCCGCGCGCATTGACCACTTCGTAGCCGGCGCGGTCGAGATAGCCGGGATCCCGGCGTAACCGGGGCAGCATCTCGTTGACGAGGATCGACTGCGGCACGCCCCAATAAGGATGGAAGTCGACCTGCTCGACCTGATCGTAGAAGAAGGATGTCTGATTGGTGGTCTTGCCGATGACGGCGCGGGTCTTCAGCTTCTCCTCGCCATTTTCGATGTAGCTCGCCGTGAAGGCCGGCTGGTTGATGAAGACGCGCGGACTGCCGAGATCGGATGGCAACCATCGCAACTCTTCCAGCGCGACCTTTACCTTCTGGATCTTGTCGACCTTGGACGTTCCAGCCAGCGCCGCCACGGTGCGCGGCCCGATGACGCCGTCGCCCTTCATGCCGGCCTTCTTCTGCACCGCCTTGATAACCGGCACCAGTTCCGGGTCATAGACCTCGCTGGTGGCGAGCCGGGCCAATATCTCGCCATAGGCGCCGCCCATCTCGTCGTCGAGGTTGCGCGCGATCTTCGCCAGAAGCTTCGGCAGTTCGGGGCTGGTCTCGCCTGGCTTCAGCAACAGCTTGGGATCGACGACGATCTCGTCTTCGGCGCTGGCCTGAAGCGATTCCAGTTCGACGCGCAGCGCCTGATATTCCACGTTCTGCGGATGCCGTGATTCGAGATAGGTGCGCGCTTGCTGGGTGCGTGCCAGCGTTTTCAGCACGCCTTCCATGTCGAGCGGCTTGGCCGGAAAATCATAATATCCGGTCATGCGATTGGGGTCGACGCGACCGCTTTGCGCGTCATGAACGTAGCGCAGGACTCGCGCCGACAGTGCCATCTCGAAGCGGACGAGCTCCTTCAGCCGCGCATCGGCATCGCTGGTCGATACGCTGGCCGCGGGCACTTCTACCGTGTAGTCGGCAGGTGTGAGGCCATAGCTCGCCGCCTCGCCAAGCACCCGCACCGCGTCCTGCGCGCGGCTGTTAGCGCTGGCTCCCGTTACCCAGATAAAATCAGGATTGGCCGAGTAATAGGCAACAAGCGCCTTGGCGATGTCTTTTTCAGCATAGAGTTCGTAGTCACCAAGGCCGGCGATCGCTTCGCGGAAGGCGGCGCCAGTAACTGAAGATGGAGTGGCGGAAGACGGCTGGAAGGCGGCATCCTGTGGCATTGCCGGCCCCGGCGTTACCGCCAGCGTCGAGAAGTCGACGCGCACCAGTGGATCGCTTTTGTAGGTGTAATAGGACGGGCTGCTGATTTGGACGGCACCGCCCCCTCCGCCGCTGCGCTTGTTGCCTGCGCTTCGGGAAACGGCCGGCGCCGTTGCGTTTGGCTTAAATCGTGACTTCTGCCTCGACGGCGGCGGGGGAAAATCACCTTGCGGTGTGTGCCGGATGCCGCCGCCGAAAAGCCTCTCGAAAAGCCCCTGGGCGTCTGCCTGCGGCATGCCGAAGGCAAGCATTGCCGCGATCGCCGCAAGCGGCATCACGGTTGCTTTGTTTCCGAGAAATTTCATGGATCACCCGCTCCGGCTGCAACCGGTTCCCGTTCCGCACGCTTGACGGTCTTGCCCACCGTATGACGGGTGTAAGACGCGACTATACCGATTCATACCGATTTCGTTAAGCTTCCATAAATTTTGGGAAGGTCTGTTGCAGAACAGTTTCACGACACCGGGGCAACCGGAGCGGATTGAGTCCCGCTCCGGTTTGGGAACTAGCGCACGGGTCAGGCGTTGGCGCCGCCGTCGATGGTCAATGCGGCGCCTGTCACGAAGCGCCCTTCGGGACCGGCCAGCCAGGCGACCATGCCGGCGATCTCTTCAGCCTTGCCGAAGCGAGGCGTCGCCATCTTCTGCCGCTGGTGCTCGGCGTGCGGGCCACTGGCCGGGTTCATATCGGTATCGGTCGAGCCCGGATGAACGACGTTGGCGGTGATCCCGCGTGAACCGAGGTCGCGCGCCAATGCCTTGGTCAAGCCGACCAATGCCGCCTTGCTGGCCGAGTAGGCGCTGAGGCTGGTGTCGGTGACACGCTCGGCCAGATTGCTGCCGATGGAGATGATCCTGCCGCCCTCGCCCATATGCACTGCCGCCGCCTTAGAGGCCACGAACGGGGCTCTGACATTGACCTCCATGGTTTCATCGAAGTCGGCGAGCGATAATGCATCGATCGGCGCGGCGCGCCAGATGCCGGCGCTGTTGACGAGGATGTAAGCCGCCCGAAGGCCTTCACTGTCTCACCGACCGCCGCTCGGATTGCGGCAGCGTCGCGATTGTCGGCCTTCAGGGCAACGGCGCGACCGCCGGCCGCCTCGATTTCTCCCACGACCGCACGGGCCTGCTCCTCGCCATTCACGTAAGTAAGCGCGACGCTGGCGCCGTCGGCCGCGAGCCTTCGCGCAATCGCCGCGCCGATGCCGCGGCTGCCGCCGGTGACGAGCGCGGCCTTGCCATTCAAGCCGATGGGAGACATTCGTTTACTCCTTTTCTGTAATGATCGATACATAAATGTCTGCCAGCCTTGCCCGGATGCGTCAACAGATTTATGTATCAATCAACACAGAAAGGATGCCATGACGGAACGAGGCCGCCCCCGCACCTTCGATCGAACCACTGCCCTCCGGCGCGCAATGGAGGTGTTTTGGGCCAAGGGCTATGAGGGCGCATCGATGAGCGACCTGACCGCGGCGATGGGCATCAACTCGCCAAGCCTCTACGCCGCCTTCGGCAGCAAGGAAGCGCTCTTTCTCGAAGCGGTCGAGCTCTACACGCAGGTCGAAGGCACCGATATCTGGTCCGCACTGGAAAAGGCGCCGACGGCGTGCCAGGCGGTCGAGCGTTTTCTGCGCCAGACGGCCAAGGCCTATTCGCAGACCGATCGTCCGCAAGGCTGCCTGATCGCGCTCGGCGCGCTGCACCAGGACTCAAGCCGCGGCGCCATCTGCGATGATCTGCGCCGCCGCCGCGCCGAGAACCGCGCAGCCTTGCTGAGACGGCTGGAACGTGGCGTCGCGGAAGGCGAATTGCCGGCAGACTTCGATTGCCGCGTGGCTGCGACGTTCTATGCGACCGTGCAGCACGGCATGTCGATCCAGGCGCGCGACGGCGCATCGCGCGCCGCCCTTATGGCGACTGTCGCCGGTGCGATGGCAGCGTGGAAGGGGATGGCCGGCACCGACACGTGACAAACGCCGGCGGCATTTAATGCAGCGATACCGGCTCCCGGTGTTCGGCAACGAAGTCGATCGCGCGCTCGACCACGCCCTTGTCGGCGAGAATGCGGCGATGGCCGAGCCCGTCCGCCCAGTAGAGCGTGACGTGGTCGCCGGCGCCCGCATAGAGCCTCGCATGGTCGGCGGACACTTCGCGGTCGTCCGGCGCATGGATGACCAGCGTTGGCACTGGCGTGCGGGCAAGCTGGCGGTCGCCGACGAATTCGTGCAGCGGCCGGCCGGCGATGCGTTCGACCCGGTCCGCCATGGCGGCCTGCGAGCGTGGGCCGACACTGAGCATGCGGCTGAAATCGTTGAAGATCGCCGGCAGCGAGCTCGGGGCCGCGATCAGCACCAGCCGCTCGGCCGCCAGCGGCGGAATGTTCTTGACCGAACCGACGACGGCATTGGCGGCGACGGCGCCGCCGAAGGAATGGCCGACGACCGCCACGAACGGGCCGAACCATTCGCCGGTCAGCCGTGCGGCTTCGACAGCACTGACCAGTGTGAGTCGGCGGCCCTGCGACTGGCCGTGCCCCGGCAGGTCGAGCGAGACAACCTTGTAACCGGCGTCACGATAGCCTTCGATCAGCGTGCGCATATATTCGGTGCGCGAACGCCAGCCATGGATGACGAGCACCGTGCCGACGGCCCGCCTGCCCGGCTCTGGCCTGAATTCATGCGCCATGACGCACCCGTTTTTGGTCTTCAGCCGATGATGGCGCGCCTCGGCCATGAAGCCGGCGGCGCGGTCGACGGCGCGTCGCTCGCCGTCGCTGAGGATCTTGGCGTTCGGCGTGCGGCAGAACAGTTCGAACGCCGCGCGCCCGGTAAGGCGGGGAGCCACATGTTCGGCGGCAGCAAACACGCCCCGGATGACCTTCAATCCAAATGATGCCATAGTGGCGATCCATCCATTCGTTCAAGCATGAACATAATAGTTCAAACATGAACATTAAACAAGAGCTACCCTGGGACAACCCGCGGTTTCGCAACTGGGTCGCGGTGGCGCGCGCTTGCCATGTGCTGGAGCGCACGCTGGCGGTGAAGCTCGCGCCGCTTGACCTCAAGCCGGCGCAACTCGACGTGCTGATGAACCTTTACCGCCATCCCGGCATGTCGCAGCATGATCTCGCCCGCCGGCTGCTGGTCGGCCGTTCCAACATCACCATGCTTTTGCCGCAACTCGAGACACGCGGCCTGCTGCGCCGCGAAGGTGACCAGAAGGACAAGCGGGTGCTGCGGCTTACCTTGACCGAAGCCGGCACGGAACTTCTGATGCAGGCGCTGAAGGTCCATATGGCGCTGATCGAGAAAGCGATGAGCCAGTCGACGCCGGAGCAATGCGATATGATCGGCGAGCAGATGCGCAAGATTGCCGACGTTCTCAAGGAAGCGTGACGGGGCCGGTAGCGATCCGCTCACCACATCGACTTTTTCGCGCGCTCCGGCCACTCTTTGTCGTAGGCCTCGCCGTCGATGCCTTTCCGGCTGGTGATTTCCAGGATTGTTCCAGGTGTCGGCAGCGATTTCGGATCGACATGCCTCGCCGGGTTCCACAGTTCCGACCGGACAATGGCGCGGGCGCACTGGAAATAAACCGAATCGACATCGATGACCGTGACTGAGCGCGCCGGCTTGCCGTCGACGCTGAACGAGGCGCAGAGCGCGGCGTCGGTGGTGATATGGGCGCGGCCGTTGACGCGCAGCGTCGTGCCGGAGCCTGGGACCAGGAACAACAGGCCGACGCGCGGATCGCGAATGATGTTTTTCAGCGAATCGGCACGGTTGTTGCCGCGCCGGTCCGGCATCATCAGGGTTTTCGGATCGTGGATGCGAACAAAGCCGGCGAGATCGCCGCGCGGTGAGCAATCCAGCCCTTCCGGCCCGCTGGTCGCGAGCGCGACAAAGGGCGAGGCTTCGATGAAGGCAGCGTATTCAGGGATCACATGGTCGAGTTCCTTGACCAGCGAGGTCTCGCCGGGCAGGCCATAAAGCGCTTCGAGCTGTTCGACCGTGGTGATGACGGGCATGTTTTCGTCTCCGAGTATCCGCCGCCGCTACTCCATATCCGTGACGTTTTGACGACACGTGCTGCACGTCTTTTCGGTTGTCTGGAAACGGGTGTCGAACCAACGATATAAGGGGCAAGTCGCGTCAACCGTACGATACTGATCACGGAGACCGAAATGGATAAACCACTCGATCGGCGACGCACCGCCATGGAACTTCTTGAAAACATGTTCGAGGTTGAAATGCGCTTCCTGCAATCAGGGCCGGCGAGCCTCGACACGCTTGCTAGCGCATTTCATGCCGAGATTGTCGTGCATGAGCCGCAGTCCTTGCCCTATCGAGGCCATAGCGTTGGTTTCCCGATAAACAACGCTACCAGATTAAAGCACGAGCGAGTATTGATCGGTGGCCTTGCCAATCTTTGGATTCGGCAATGCAACAGCTACTCCCAGAGGGATATTCCTTCTTGCGCTATAGCTCGTTGCACAGCCGCACGTTCCTCCAGTCGACGAGTATGAGTGGTCCAAGCTGGATAAGTATTTTGCATATCAATGGCCATACGATTTCCCCACCGATAGAATACGAGCAAATATGGATCAACGATTGAGTAGCACTCTCCTATTGCCCAAACTCGGTCCTTCATCTTGGTATCTATAAGAGCAAATGCGGAGGCCAAATGCTCCTTTCCTCTTTCAACCAACGGCGCGTACATCGTTTCATCCGGTAAGAAAAAGTCGGCGCGCCAGATCATTCGGACGGCGACCGCGTGAACCGCACTGGATAGCCAGTTAAACCATTCGATGGAACGGACGACATTTGCTGCATCCGCTCCCAGGAGTCCCGTGTCTGGGTTCGTCAGGCCCAGGTGCAACAAAATTGCCGGCGCTTCAGTGAGAGTGAAATTCTCGGCAATGAGAACAGGGATTCGCCCTTTCGGATTGAATCGACGGAATTCGTCGGTTTTGGTTTCGGGATGGCCGGGAGACATCAACGCTAGCGAATATGGTCTTCCAATCTCCTCCATGAGGATGTGAGGCGCAAAAGAGCATGAGCCTGGCGCAGCATAAAGTGTGTAATGCATTAGTTCCTCCGAAAACCGTATCTTTCTTGTTTCACTATGCACTGGTTGCGAATGGCATTTGGCTCGACCTGAAAGAGGTTTATGCTTCAAGGATGACCGGTTGATCGAAGGCACGCCGTTTTATCACGACACCAGCGAAATACTGGCGATCCTGCGTTGACCAGGGCGTCGTGCGGGAACCATTCAACGATCGCGGCTTAGCCCCTTGTCTTCCAACTCGGCGAGATAGGCGGCCCAGCGTGCCTCCTTCTCATGGCCCAGCGTATGCAGGTAATTCCAGGTGAAGATGCCGGTATCGTGGAAGTCGTCGAAGGTGATGCGGACGGCATAGTTGCCGACCGGCTCGATCTTCAGGATCGCAACATTGCGCTTGCCGGGAACGGTCACGCGCTGTTCGGGCGAATGGCCCTGCACTTCGGCCGATGGCGAGACAACACGCAGAAACTCCGCCGGCAATTCGAACGGCTGATGGTCAGGGAAGGTCACGGTAAGCAGCTTGCGGTCCTTCGAGACCCTCAGTTCCTTCGGCGCCGTCATGGTGATAGATTCCGCATCATCTGTCCTTTCCCTACGCCGCTTCACGCAACGGGAAAAGGCCGCTTCGAAACTTCCGACGCAATCTGTCGGCGGCGCGATGTTACCAAAGATCGAGACCTCTTATCTTGAATAGCAGGTTGGATCGTATCACATAGCCATATATAACGATGCCGTTCGCAGCCACGGGAAACGCACGAGCATGGACATGATCGATCCTTTTGGTCGCACGATCAGCTACCTGCGCGTGTCGGTCACCGACCGCTGCGATTTCCGCTGCACCTATTGCATGGCCGAAGATATGGCGTTCCTTCCCAAGAAGGATCTGCTGTCGCTGGAAGAGCTCGACCGGCTGTGCACGGTTTTCATCGAGAAGGGTGTGAGGAAACTGCGTCTTACCGGCGGCGAGCCGCTGGTGCGCAAGAACATCATGCATCTCGTCCGCCAGATTGCGCGTCATCTCGAAAGTGGTGCGCTGGAAGAACTGACGCTGACCACCAATGGCTCGCAGCTTTCCCGCTTTGCCGCTGAGCTCGCCGATTGCGGGGTCAAGCGCATCAATGTCTCGCTGGATACGCTGGACCCGGAAAAATTCCGCCAGATCACCCGCTGGGGCAATCTCGACAAGGTCATGGATGGCATCGACGCTGCGCAGGCGGCGGGGCTGAAGGTAAAGCTCAATGCGGTGGCGCTGAAGGATTTCAATGACGCCGAGCTGCCGGAAATGCTGCGCTGGGCGCACGGCCGCGGCATGGAGTTGACGGTCATCGAAACCATGCCGATGGGTGAAATCGATGCCGACCGCACCGACCAGTATCTGCCGCTGTCGCTGCTGCGCGCAGCACTGGAGCGGCAGTTCACGCTGACCGACATTCGTTACAAGACCGGTGGTCCGGCCCGCTACGTCCACGTCGCCGAGACTGGTGGCAAGCTCGGCTTCATCACGCCGATGACGCATAATTTCTGCGAAAGCTGCAACCGCGTCCGGCTGACCTGCACCGGCACGCTCTATATGTGCCTCGGCCAGGAAGATGCCGCCGACCTGCGCGCGCCGTTGCGTGCCTCCGAAGGCAATGAACTGGTCGCCGACGCCATCGATGAAGCCATTGGCCGCAAGCCGAAGGGCCATGATTTCATCATCGACCGCCGCACCAACCGTCCATCGGTGTCGCGGCACATGAGCGTCACCGGCGGCTGATCTTCTCGCTCACACCGCCGAAATAAATCCTGCCGCTCTTGCGAGGAGGATGTAACGGGCCACGGAACGGCTGTGGACTAGCCCTTTGACGTTGCTGTTTTGCAGCCGGCTGCTAGAGGCTTGATGCAGAACCACAACCGGTAACGCCCTTGCCTCTTTCGCCAAACCTGCGCGGCGCGTTGTTCATGATGGTGGCCATGAGTGGCTTCACCCTCAACGACGCGATCAGCAAATTCTCGTCGGAATCCATGAACATGGCGCAGGTCATGCTGATCCGCGGCGCCTTCGCTTCGCTTTTTATAGGCCTGCTTGCCTGGCAACGCGGTGCGCTTGCCCTGCCCGGCTCGATGTTGCAGCCGATGGTTGCGGTGCGTGTCGCCGGCGAAGCCGGTGCTACCGTGTCGTTTCTCATTGCTCTTGCCCATCTGCCAATTGCCAACGTCTCGGCCGTGCTGCAGGCGCTGCCGCTTGCGGTGACGATGGGCGCAGCACTTGTGTTCAATGAAGGCGTCGGCTGGCGGCGCTGGCTGGCCATCGCCATCGGCTTTGCCGGCGTGCTGATCATTGTGCGGCCCGGCCTCGAGGGGTTCAGCATCTATTCCCTGCTGGCGCTGGCCTGCGTCGCCTGTTGCGCGGTGCGTGATCTCGCCACCACGCGAATACCGCAGGCCGTTCCGACATTGCTGGTGTCTACCGCCACAGCACTTGCCATGACAGTGCTGGGCGCGGCACTGCTTTCGCCAATGGGTGGGTGGACACCGATGACGGGAAAAAGCACGGCGCTGCTAGCGCTTGCGGCAGTGCTCGTGGTCATCGGTTACCAGTTCATCATCATGGCGATGCGGGTGGGCGACATCTCGTTCGTCGCGCCGTTCCGCTACACAGCCCTGCTCTGGTCGATCCTGCTTGGCCTGTTCATCTTCGGTGACGTCCCCGACCTGCCGATGATACTCGGCGCCACCGTCATCGTCGGCTCCGGCCTCTACACACTTTACCGCGAACGGATCGTCGGCCGGCGAAAGACAGCCGCCGAAAGCGCTGGACCTGATATGGCGCCGGACGGCATATAGACGAGCCCCGAGGGTCGCTGGAACCTGACGATTTGGGGCCGGCGAGAAGACAGCAGACGATGAACCGAGATATTGCAGGGATCATTCTGGCCGGTGGCCAGTCGCGGCGAATGGGTGGTGGCGACAAAAGCTTGCTTGCGCTGGGAGGCCGCCGCGTGCTCGACCATGTCGTCGCGCGCCTTGCCCCGCAAGTCGGACCGCTGGCGCTGAGCGCCAACGGCGATCCGACACGCTTTGCCAAGTTCGGACTGCCGGTGCTTGCCGATACGGTCGAGGGTTACGCGGGACCGCTTGCCGGCATCCTTGCCGGCCTCGAGTGGGCGTCCATGGCTTGCAGTGTGGTCGTCACTGTCGCTGGCGACACGCCGTTCTTTCCCGAGGATGTGGTCGGGCGGCTGGCCGCGGTGGTCAAGGAACGTCCCGGCGCGATCGCTGTCGCCAGTTCGGGTGGCAAGCGGCATCCGACGTTCGCGCTCTGGCCGCTTGGTCTGCACGACGCGTTGCGACGTTTCCTGGTCAATGAAGACAATAGGCGGGTTTTCGCCTTCATCGAGCGGCACGGCTTTGTCGATGTCGAATTTCCGATGTGGAACTCCGGTGGGCACGAGATTGATCCTTTCTTCAACATCAATACGCCCGACGACCTTGCCGAAGCCGAACGTCTGTTGCAGACCATGAGGCCATGATGAGACGCGTCTTCGGCATCACGGGCTGGAAGAATTCCGGCAAGACGACGCTGACCGAAAAGCTGGTCGCCGAACTTGTCCGGCGTGGCTGGAAAGTCTCGACGGTAAAACACGCCCATCATGATTTCGACATCGACAAGCCGGGAGCGGACAGCTTTCGCCATCGGCAGGCCGGAGCCACGGAAGTCGCCATTGTGTCAGACAGGCGCTGGGCCCTGATGCATGAATTGCGCGGCGAGGACGAGCCGACGCTGGACACGATCCTGTCGCGGCTCGGCACCTTCGACATCGTGCTGGTCGAAGGCTACAAGCGTGAGGCGCACAGCAAGATCGAAACACGGCGGCTGGAGGCCAAGGACCGGGCACCGCTTTCGGCAAATGATCCGCATATCGTCGCCATCGCCGCCGACTTCGCCATAGCGGGCGAAAGCCTGCCTGTCTTTGATCTCGACGACACGAAATCGATAGCCGACTTCATCGAGCGCGCGACAGGCATGAAGCGCTGAGGGCATTTGCGAAGGGGCCCTTTTTCGCCGCTATTATGCCTGCCCCAACGTCATCATTGTCCACGAATGCAAATCCCGGAAGCAACGGTTTTTGCAGTTGCTTTTTTTGGGGAAAGAGTGGGAGTATCGCGCCAGCGGGCGGTCAAAAGCACCGCCCACAGAGCCGTTTGGAACGACGGCCGGGACATACAGAGAGGACCATCATGCGTATTGCATTGCGTATAGCGCTCGCCGCATCGGCCGCGCTGCTGACGCTGGGCGTTGCCCAGGCTCAGGAAAAGACTTTGAGGATCGGCACTGAAGGCGCTTACCCTCCGTTCAACAACCTGACCGCCGACGGCCAGCTCGTGGGCTTCGACATCGACATCGCCAAGGCACTCTGCGACGAGATGAAGGTGAAGTGCACATTCGTCGCGCAGGATTGGGACGGCATCATCCCGGCGCTCCAGGCTGGCAAATTCGATGCCATCGTCGCATCGATGTCGATCACCCCGGAGCGTGCCGAGAAGGTCGACTTCACCCACAAATACTACAACACGCCACCGGCAATCGTCGCGCCCAAGGACAGCGACATCAAGGGCGTGACCAAGGAGGACTTGGCCGGCAAGACGATCGGCGTGCAGGGTTCGACTACGCATTTCAACTATTCGACCGCAACCTACACCGACAGCACGATCAAGCCTTACCCCACCGCGCAGGAATACCAGCTCGATCTCGCCAATGGCCGCGTTGATGCGGTCAACGACGATATCACTGTTCTCGAAGGCTGGCTTGCCACGCCTGAGGGCGCCTGCTGCAAGGTGATCGGTGCGATCGCGCCTGACATCAAGATCCATGGTCCGGGCGCCGGCATCGCGGTGCGTAAGGGCGAGACCGAGCTGGTCAACCAATTCAATGCGGCGATCGACGCCATCCGCGCCAACGGAAAGTACAAGGAAATCAACGACAAGTACTTCAAGTACGACGTCTACGGCGGCGAGTCCTGATCCTTATGGATCTGATAGCGAACGGCGGGACATTCCCGCCGTTCGCACAAGGGGCGGCGCACGAGGGGTGACGCCGCGCTGCTCTCAAAGAGCCCATAAAGGAGAACAGGCAGGCGGATGCAAAGCGTTTGGACGCTGCTCAGTTGGGGCCCCGAAGGCTGGCTCGACGACATTGCCTATGGCGTTTTCATCACCGTTTCGCTTGCAGCCGCGACCCTGCCTGTCGGTCTGGTGATCGGCTTTCTGGTCGCACTGGCCAAGCAATCCGACGAGCCGTCGCTGCGGCTGGCCGGCAACATCTACACCACGATCTTTCGCGGATTGCCCGAGCTGCTGACGCTGTTCATCATCTTTTACGGCGCGCAAATCGGCATCCAGCAAGTGATGCGCCTGTATGACCCGACCGCCGCGGTCGAAGTAAACGCTTTTGTTTCCGGCATGATCGCGCTCGGCGTCGTCTTCTCGTCCTACGCCAGCGAGGTCTTCCTCTCCGCATTCCGCGCCATCCCGAAGGGACAGTATGAGGGCGGCTATTCTGTTGGCCTGTCGGGCTGGCAGACGATGCGACTTGTGGTCCTACCTCAGCTTATCCGTATCGCGCTACCGGGCCTTGCCAATCTGTGGCTCATCCTGCTCAAGGACACGGCCCTGGTGTCCGCCATAGGTCTTACCGACATATTGCGGCAAGCGGGCGTCGCCGCCCGCGTCACCAAGCACGCCTTCCTGTTTTTCGGTGTCGCCGCCCTCATCTATCTGCTCCTCGCCATCATATCGTCCTTCGGCATAAACGCGATCGAACGTGCGGTCAGCCGCCAGCAGGTGCAGCGATGAGCGTAGCCGCCATCGACCGACCGCCGGCTCTGCCACGCGGCTGGCCCCGGCAACGCATTCTCGGCTACGCGCTGGTCTGTCTGTGGATCGCTTTTCTCGCCGGGATCGCCGCCTACCTCATTCTCGCCTGGAACGGCGAGCTTTTCGCGAAATACGCGCCCGGCTATGTATCGGGACTTGGCATCACTCTACTGCTTGTCGCCATCTCGATCGTGCTCGGTGCGATCCTGTCGGTGCCGATCGCCTATGCCCGCATGTCGAAGAACCGGGTTCTTTCAGGTCTTGCCTATGCCTATGTCTATTTCTTCCGCGGCACACCGCTGCTGGCCCAGACCTTCCTTATCTATTACGGCGTAGGCTCCTTCAGGCCGCAACTCGAGATGGTCGGCCTCTGGGGTTTTTTCCGCGAGGCGTTCAACTGCGCAATCTTCGCCTTCTCGCTCAACACTGCCGCCTATCAGGCGGAAATCCTGCGCGGCGCGATCCAGAGCGTGCCCAGGGGCCAGTGGGAGGGCGCCGCCTCGCTCGGCCTGCACAAATTGCAGACGATGTGGAAGGTCATACTTCCGCAAGCACTGATCGTGGCGCTGCGGCCCTACGGCAACGAGATCATCCTGATGATCAAGGGCTCGGCGATCGTCGCCATCATCACTGTCTATGATCTGATGGGCATCACGAAGCTCACCTATTCGCGCACTTTCGACTTCCAGTCCTATGTCTGGGCGGCGATCATCTATCTGATCATTGTCGAGATACTGCGCCACGCGGTCGAGTGGATAGAACGGCGCATCACGATACATCTGCACCGCTGACTCCCATAGCTCTGCCTGATCCGCTAAGAAGGTCGGAAAGCAGGCTTCTAAGGGATTCGAAAACATGGCATCGGTGGCATTTCTCGGTCTTGGCGTCATGGGCTATCCAATGGCCGGACATCTCAGGAACAAGGGCGGCCACGACGTCACCGTCTACAACCGCACCAAAGCAAAGGCCGAGCAATGGGTTGCTCAGCATGGCGGCAGTGTTGCCAACACGCCGGCCCAAGCCGCCGACGGCAAGGACTTTGTCTTTTCCTGCGTTGGCAATGACGACGACCTGCGCGCGGTGACGATCGGAGCCGAGGGTGCGTTCCAGACGATGAAGAAGGGAGCCATCTTCATCGACAACACCACGGCGTCGGCTGAAGTCGCGCGCGAACTGGCGGAGAAGGCGCAATTGGGCGGGTTCTCGTTCCTCGATGCACCGGTCTCCGGCGGTCAGGCCGGCGCCGAAAACGGCGTGCTCACCGTCATGGTGGGCGGCGAGCAGAAAGCCTTCGACAAAGCAAAGCCGGTCATCGATGCCTATGCCCGCATGGTTGGGCTGATGGGTCCGGTCGGCTCCGGCCAGCTCACCAAGATGATCAACCAGATTTGCATCGCCGGCCTTGTCCAAGGGCTGGCCGAGGGCATCCATTTCGGCAAGAAGGCCGGGCTCGACATCGAAAAGGTCATCGAGGTGATTTCCAAGGGCGCGGCCGGCTCGTGGCAGATGGAGAACCGGCACAAGACGATGAATGCCGGCAAATACGATTTCGGCTTTGCCGTCGACTGGATGCGCAAGGATCTCGACATCTGCCTGGCGGAGGCCGACCGCAACGGCGCCAAGCTGCCGGTGACGGCACTTATCGATCAGTTCTACAAGGATGTGCAGGGAATGGGTGGCAAGCGCTGGGATACGTCTTCGCTGTTGGCGCGATTGGAAAAATAGGTTTTGTCGTGGCCGAGCTGTCGCCTCAGTCCAGCGCCGAGGAAATTGTCGCCCATCTGCGCTCGATCGGCTCGGAGGAGAATCGCCTTGGCATGCTGCGCTACGGCATCAAGATCGAACGTGCGCTCGGTATCTCGCACGGCGTGCAGCGGCAGATTGCCAAGAAAATCAAGCGCAACCATGAACGTGCGTTCGAGCTGTGGCAGTCGGGCATCATGGAAGCGCAGTTCATCGCTTCCGTCACGGCCGATCCGACGCGGTTTTCTGTCGCGGATGCAAGACGTTGGGCGGCGACTTTCGACTCATGGGATATCGTTGACGGCGTCTCCGATCTCTTTGTCGACACGGATTGCTGGAGGGAACTGATCGTCGAATTCGCGGTCGACGACCGGGAATTCGTTCGACGTACGGCTTTTGCCATGATGGCCTGGTCGGTGGTCCACCGGAAGAACGAACCAGAGGCCACCTTCCTCGACTTCCTGTCGATCATTGAAGCGCAAGCCACCGACGGCCGTAATTTCGTGAAAAAGGCGGTGAACTGGGCGCTTCGTTCGATCGGCAAGCGATCGATGGATCTGCACGGCCCTGCCCTTGCGCTGGCACAAAAGCTGGCTGCCTCGACCGACAAGACGGCACGCTGGATCGGCAAGGACGCTGCAAGGGAGCTTTCCGATGCCAAAACGCTTGAGCGGCTCGCCAGGAAAGGCTGAATGGGGCGAAATCCTCTTTACTGAGGTGACGCGATCAACGCGCACCGATTTCGAGAACCTGTTCGAGCAGCCGGGCGGGCCGAAATATTGCTGGTGCATGGCCTGGCGCGATCTCGAAAACCGCGAGCACGTGGGCAACGATGAGAGGAAACGGGCGATGATGGCGCTCATCGCGGCCGACACGCCGGTCGGCATTGTCGCCCAAGCCGGAGGCAAAACCATAGGCTGGTGCTCGATGGCACCACGCGAAACCTACCGCAAACTGTCGCCGCAGCAGGACGATACCGAAACGGGCATCTGGTCGATCGTCTGTTTCTATGTGCCGAGGGCATTGCGCAGCCGCGGGCTGGCAACCGCACTGCTCGACGCGGCCATCGATCACGCCTTCGCCAAAGGCGCCAGGACGATCGAGGCCTATCCGGTCGACCAGGCATCGCCGAGTTACCGTTTCATGGGCTTTCGAGACATGTTCGTGGCCCGCGGATTCCACGAGATCGGCATGGCCGGCTCGCGCCGGCATGTGATGCGGCTCGAACGTTGACGCTGTTGGCGACGGCAGCTTAACTCCTGTCAAATGGAGAGCACACGATGAGCAATCGTCTCAAATCGACAGCGGCGCTGGCGGCCGTGCTGATTTCCATCGCGGCGGGCAGCGCTTCCGCCGAAACCGCGCGTATATTCTGGAAGGATCTGCGCCCGGCGACGCAAGCGGCTGCCGAAAGTGTCGGACTGCCGATGATCGCGGCAAAAATGCCTGATCATGGCGAGACGCTGTCTCTCAATCTGCAGGACAAGACCATCCAACTGGCGGGATACGCGCTACCGGTCGATCGCGAGGGCGATCTCGTCTACCAGTTCCTGCTGGTGCCGTGGACGGGTGCGTGCAGTCACATGCCGACGCCGCCGCCCAATCAGATCGTCCTCGTCACGCCCGCGCACCCCTACAGGATGTCGGAGGCCTACCAGCCGGTTTCCGTGACCGGCGCCCTGGAGCCGGGCATGGAGAAGAGTCAGCTCTTCATCGTCGACGGTGCCAGCGTCATCCAGTCAGGCTACGCGGTGCGCAAGGCGGAGGTGGTGGACGTCGATGTGGTGCCGGATACGATCACGCAGCCGGCAAACTCACCGTGGCGTTTTCTCAACAAAAAGAAGAACTAAGCAAAAAAACCTCAAGCAGCGTTCGCGCCCGATTCCTTGTCCAGCACCATGTAGTCCAGCGGCATTTCGGTCGTGTACTTGATCTGCTCCATGGCAAACGACGACGACACGTCGCGGATCTCGATCTTGGCGATCAGGCGCTTATAGAAGGCGTCGTAAGCCGCGATATCGGGCACCACCACCCGCAAGAGATAGTCGACGTCGCCGCTCATGCGGTAGAACTCGACCACTTCCGGAAATTCCTGGATGACCTCCGAAAAGCGCCGCAGCCATTCATGGCTGTGCGAATTGGTGCGGATCGACACGAACACGGTGACGCGCACATTGACCTTTTCATGATCGAGGATGGCGACGCGCCGCTTGATGACGCCTTCCTCCTCGAGCTTCTGGATGCGCCGCCAGCAGGGCGTGGTCGACAGTCCGACTTTCTTGGCGACATCGGCGACCGCGAGCGTCGCGTCCTCCTGCAAGAGGCGGAGGATTTTTCTGTCAAGGCGGTCCATTGGGTGCTCCCACAGGGATAGACTTGGAATAGATTGGCTATAGTCCTTCTTATTTAGGCCATTCACAAGAAAGAAATTCTGTCAGATAGCGCAAAAGCGAGTGATTTCTTGCTCACGCTTCAGCCGAGGCGATAGCGGATTTCCGATCTCAGAAACGGCAGCAAATCCATTTCAAACCACGGATTGCGCTTCAGCCAGCCGGTGTTGCGCCACGACGGATGCGGCAACGGCAGCACTTTCGGGTTGCCGGGCGCATCCCAGATGGTGCGCCAATTCATCACCGTCTCCGTCAGCGAGGGCCGGCGCGCTGCGCCCAAATGCCAGGATTGCGCATAGAGGCCGATCGTCAGCACCAGGTCGACCTGCGGCATCAGTGCCATCAGCGGCGCGCGCCAGGCCGGTGCGCATTCGCGGCGCGGCGGCAGGTCGCCGCTCTTGGCATCCTGGCCGGGAAAGCAAAAACCCATCGGCACGATGGCGAACTTTGTCGTGTCGTAGAATTCTTCGCTGTTGACGCCCAGCCAATTTCGCAATCGATCGCCGGAGGCGTCGGTGAACGGCATGCCTGACACATGCACCTTGGTGCCCGGTGCCTGGCTGGCGATCAGAATGCGGGCGCTCGACGACGGCCTGAGCACCGGGCGCGGCTCATGCGGCAACGGCCGGCCGACCGGGTTTTCGACGCAGATTCGGCAGGTGCGTACGGTCGCCGCGAAGTTTTCCAGCTCGTCGTTCATTCTCGGAGAACTCATACTCAGGCGGCGACGCTCGGCCGGCTGGAGACTGCCTGATGCCAGCGCAGTACATTGCTGCACTCCTCCGGCACCTTGATACGCGCCGGCTTCATGAAGTCGACGGCAATCAACCCGGTGATGTCGGCGATCGAATAGGTTTCGCCGGCGATGAATTCCCGGTTCGCCAGTTCCTCATCGAGGAATTTCAGGAATTCGATGGCTTTCGGCTTGTTGGCCTCGCCCCATTCGGGAATTTGCGGAACCTCCCATTCCTTCATCGCCGGATGGGTGTGCCGGAACGCGGCGGCGACGCAACCGAGCAGGTTGAGCTCCATGCGTCTTTGCCACATCTCGACCAGCGCCTTGCCGAGCGCACCGCGCCCGAACAAAGCCGGTTCCGGATGCAGTTCCTCGAAATAGCGGCAGATGGCGACGGATTCGGTGATGACGGTGCCGTCGTCGAGTTCGAGCACCGGCAGGCGCTGCAGCGGGTTGCGCGAACTGACCGTCTGTTCTCTGTGCTCCATCGCGCCCATATCGACAGGCACCAGCGGAACCTGAATGCCCTTTTCGGCAAGGAAGACGCGTACCCGCCGTGGATTGGGAGCGCGGCCGCCATCGAAGAGTTTCATTCCATCCTCCTGATTGATCCGACAAATTATAAGGTTGCTGCTCACCAGAAGCGAAAAATTTCTCGCAAGGCATCGCCAATCGAAGCCAGACTGCCATGCTTTCTTTCGACAACCTCGTGATCGTGACTCTCGCGCCAATCGTGCGGCTCGTCGAACGTGCCGGCCCAGATGCCAGCCTTGCCGGAGCGAGCGGCGGCTTCGTCGGTTTCGAAATCGCCATAGGCAACCGCCCAGCCGGCCTCGACCTGGGCGCGGTTGAGATCTTTGCCGCCGGCCTTGCAATCGCCGAGCAGCCGGCCGTATCGATCGCGCTGCCAGCCGGTGCAGGAGACGGGTTTGCCTGATATCAGCCTCACCAGCGACTGCCGTGCCAGCTTGCCGCAGGCATAGTCGATACCGTCCTTACGGCAGATTTGCGAATATTCCGGCGCGTCAATGCCACGCATGCGGATGCGCTCGGTACCGAGCGTGATCGTATCGCCGTCATTGACGACGGCGGCACCCTCCGTCTTGCGCGTCTCGATCCGGTCAAGGCGCGCTGCCAGAAGGATCAGCAGACCGAGGACGATGACGGCCAGTGCGTAGTCCCCCAGCCGGCGCCACAGGCTTCGCGGCCGCGGCGGCACGTATCGCTGTCGCGGTCGCCACGACCACGAACGGCTCATATGGCAAACCGTTGGTTAATCATTCGAACGTAGCTTAACAATTTGAAACCGCTGCCCGCATAAATTGAAGTCTCCATGCCCTCGCAACGCTCGACCACAGCGGACAAATTTATTGTGGACCGCAGGAAACCCCATCGCAACAGCGATGTGGCGCGCGCGGTGCGCAAGACGCGCGACCGTCTTTCGCAGCAGGTCGGAAATCTTGATTTCGACCGCGAGCTCTTAAAACTCCACGCCCGTGCGATGATAGGCAGCGCGACCATCGTTCCGATTCTCGTCCTGGCGACCGCCGCGACGGGTCTGTTTGCTGGAGTGGGTAACGAAATTGGCGTTTGGGCGCTTTTTACACTCATCTGCTACACCATCGTAGTATTCATGGCGAGGCGCATCGATCAAACGGAAGCTGCCGAACTCAACCCGCTGCAGACGCACAGCGATTTCCTGGTAGGCCACTTCCTTTGCGGCCTGGGCTGGGCTTGGTTCGCCTGGCTCGGTTGCGACGCTTGCCAGGTCGATCAGTTCCAGTTGACTAAGGCGGTAGTGCTGCTGCTCGCCATGGCGGCGACCGCGATCATCGCGTCATCGCTGCGCGGTGCGCTGCTGTCGACCTTTGCCGTTCCGGTCGCGGTCTATGCCTATGCCAGTACGAGGCAGTGGATTCCGGTCGAGCTGATCATGGCCGGTTTGCTGATCGTCTCGCTGCCCTTCTTCGTCTATACGGCGCGCCAAATCAATCGCTCGTCCTTGATGTTGCTCTCGTTCCGCTCCGAAAAGGACGCGCTTATCGCCGAACTGGACACGGCGAAATCGATGTCGGACGAAGCGCGACGACGGGCTGAAGACGCCAATCTGGCAAAGTCGCGGTTTTTGGCCTCGATGAGCCACGAGCTGCGGACGCCGCTCAACGCCATTCTCGGTTTCTCCGAGGTAATGGCGAACGAAGTGCTCGGACCGATGAGCAACCCGACCTATCGCGACTATGCTCGTGACGTCCACGACTCTGGCCAGCATCTGCTCGATCTGATCAACGAAATCCTTGACCTCTCGCGCATCGAGGCGGGCCGCTACCAGCTCAACGAGGAGCCGATGATGCTGCTCTCCGTCGTCGAGGATTGCTGTCACATGATGGAGCTGAAGGCGCGCAATAAGGACATCCGTATCGTCCAGGATTTCGAAAGCGCCTTGCCGCGCCTGTTCGCCGACGAACGCGCGGTGCGACAGATCGCGCTCAATCTTTTGTCGAACGCCATCAAGTTCACCGGGACTGGCGGCGAAATCCGCGTGCGCGTCGGCTGGACGGCGGGCGGCGGCCAATATCTCTCCGTTAGGGATAATGGGCCCGGTATACCGGC
This sequence comes from Mesorhizobium mediterraneum, assembly GCF_002284565.1. Lineage (GTDB taxonomy): Bacteria > Pseudomonadota > Alphaproteobacteria > Rhizobiales > Rhizobiaceae > Mesorhizobium > Mesorhizobium mediterraneum. Next base: position 98,389 of record NZ_NPKI01000028.1, read on the forward strand.
AGACGAGATTCCGGTCGTGCTGTCCGCCTTCGGCCAGGGCTCGATCGCCATCAAGAGCGCCGAACAAGGCACCGGGCTCGGCCTGCCGATCGTCCAGAGCCTGCTCGCATTGCATGGCGGCGAGTTCGAACTCCATTCCAAACTGCGTGAAGGCACCGAGGCCATCGCCATCTTCCCGCTGAGCCGGGTAATGGAGGAATTGCCTGCACTGCCGACCAAGGCGGTTGCCGCCCGGCGGCGCTAGTCGCCTAACGAACCGCCGCCGCCATGCCCGAACTGGTGAGCGCGGCTGCCTTGACCAGACCCGCGGCAAGGGCCGCCCCTGCCCCCTCGCCGTGGCTCACGCCGAGATCAAGCAGCGGGCGCAGGTCGAGCCGTCCGGCGGCCCGAGCGTGCGTAGGCTCTGGCGACAGACTGGCAAGCAGGCAATGGTCGAGCGCGGCGGGGTTGGCAGCATGCAGTGTCGCGGCGGCGGCTGTCGCCGCCAGTCCATCGAGCAGCACCGGGATCTTCTGCATCCGGGCGGCGAGGATGGCGCCGGCGATCGCCGCGAATTCGCGGCCGCCAACCCGGCGCAACGCTTCGAGCGGGTCCCTGAGACTTGTGCCGTGGAGGACTAGCGCCGCATCGACCACCTCGGCCTTGCGCGCCTGCATCGCCGCATCGGCACCCGATCCGGATCCGACCCAATCGGCACCCTTGCCGCCGAACAGTGCCGCAAACAAAGCCGCTGCTATAGTGGAATTGCCGACGCCGAGGTCGCCAAGGCAAAGCAGATCGGTGCCGCCGGCGACTGCCTCCATGCCGAAGGCCATGGTGGCGGCGCAGCCGCGCTCGTCAAGTGCTGCATCCTCGGTGATGTCGGCGGTCGGAATGTGCAGCGCAAGATCGAACACTTTCAGCCCCAGATCGTTGGCAATGCATATCTGGTTGACCGCAGCACCGCCCGCCGCGCAAAGCTCGACCGCGTTCGCCGTAGCAGCGACAGGCCGCGGCGAAATGCCGTGCCGGGCGACGCCATGATTGCCGGCGAAGATCGCCACCAACGGCCTGTTCACCGCCGGCGGCGCACGGCCGCTCCAGGCGGCGAGCCACGCGGCGATGTCCTCGACGCGGCCGAGCGAATCTTTGGGTTTGTCGGCCTTGGCAAACAACGCACGGACACGGGCTTCGGCCGCCGCGTCGGCCGGCGGCAGGGTCGCCAGAAGATTGCGAAAATCGTCGAAGGGCAGCGCGCTGGTCATGTCGTTGGTGATCATTCCCTGGAGTTGGTGAGCGGCATAGCCGCCTTGCTTCGTAGGCACAACTGCCAGCATTGACGCGAAAGCGGTTGCCGGCGGCGCATTCCGGAGGGCTTGCATTGGCCTTGCCGTTACACCATGTGGAAGCGAGACAAGAGAATATCATGACGGCCATCGAATCCCCATGCATCCTGGTCTGTTCGATCGATATGAAAACCGGCTTCTGCTTCGGGTGCGGCCGCACGCGCGAGGAAATCGGCGCCTGGATCGAGATGACCCCTGAAGTCCGCCGCAGCGTCATGGCCGAGCTGCCGGCCCGACTGGAGATGGTTGAACGCAGACCGCGTCGGGAAACGCGCCGCACCCGCCTCGCGCGCGAACGCGACGCCCTCTCGTGAGCCATATATGAACCGGTTTTTCTGGACTTTGATGATCGTGATCGGGGCCGGCGTGGTCCTGCTCATGCTCAACGATTCCGCCGGCAGCACGTTCGGCGTCGAGAATTACGATTTCAGCCGGCTGATCTGGCTTGGCGCATTGGTCGCGCTCATCGGCGCCGGCCTGCTCAGATCAGGCAGGCCCTTGGGCGCCATGGCCCGCAATCTCGGCACCTGGGTCGTCATCGTGCTCGCATTGATCGCCGGCTATCAGTACCGTTATGAGTTGCAGGATGTCGCCAGCCGGGTAACGGCCGGCCTTGTTCCCGGCAGTCCACTGGCATTGGGGTTGGAAGACGGCCACGCCACCGTGACCCTGGACAAGGCCGGCAATGGCCATTTCGAAGCGCGCATCATGATCAACGGCACGCCGGTCCGGGCCGTGGTCGATACCGGCGCAACCAGCACCGTGCTGACCGCGCAGGACGCGCAAGCGGCTGGGTTCAATCCAGCCGTTCTCAATTTCACCATACCGGTTTCTACCGCCAATGGCATGGCGCGCGCCGCCGCCGTGAGAACCGACGAATTGGCGATCGGCGGGATCGTGCGCAAGGACATGTCGGTCATGATTGCCGCGCCCGGCATGCTCGGCCAGAGCCTGCTCGGCATGAATTTCATCAGCTCGCTGTCCGGTTTTGACGTGCGCGGCGACCGCATGATCTTGCGCGATTGAACAGTCAGGCTGCTTCGGCGCCGCTCAGTGAGTGTTGAGCATCTCGACTGCCTGATCAAACCGGCCTTCCCGTTCCGCCCAGCGCAGGAAGCCTACTCGCTCCACCAGGATCTCTTTCGGCGTCGGCTGCCGACTGAGCAACGCCATCGCCTCGTCAATGAACGCATCGAGCGGCATATACTCCTCGCGGGTCGACTGTCCGGGCGTCAGTTCAGTGCGAACCGCGGGCGGCGCAAGCTCGATCACTTCGACCTTGCCCTTGAGTTGCTCGCGCAACGACACCGTATAGGAATGGATCGCCGCTTTGGTGGCATTGTAGGTCGGCGTGCCACTCAGCGGCACAAAGGCCAGGCCTGACGAGACGTTGACGATCACGGCGTTTTGCCGGGCCGCCAGGTGGTCGATTAGCGCGTTGATGAGCCGGATCGGCCCGAACAAGTTGGTGACGATCGTCTCCTCCGCGTCGCGCAGATCGCGGGTCCTGGTCAGATCTTCGCGGCGCATGATACCGGCATTGTTGATGAGCATGTTGAGTGCCGGGTGTTCGGCGACTACGCGCTTGGCAAATGCTGTGATTGCTTCCGAATCTTCGACATCGCCGACCATCGCGTGCATGCCTTCACGCCCGGCAATCGTCCGCTCGAGCGCCTCCTCGCGCCGTCCGGCGACGATCACAGTGTTTCCAAGCGCGTTGAAGCGCAGCGCCAGTTCCCTCCCAATACCGGATCCGCCGCCGGTGATGAGGATCGTGTTTCCCGTCGTTTTCATCGTTCTGTGCTCCATGTATTCCAGCTGCTCGGGATCAAACGACGCCACCGTTTGCAAATACCGTCTGTCCGTTGATCCAGGCGCCGTCCCCGCTGCAGAGCGCCGCGATCGCATCGGCAATGTCGGAAGGCTCGCCTAGCCGCTTGTGTGGCGTGCGAGCGGCGAAGCCGGCGATCTGCTCGGGGGTCTTGCCGTCGGTGAAGAGGGTTGTGTTCACAAGGCCTGGTGCCATGGCGTTCACCGAGATCATGCGGCCTTCAAGTTCCTTGGCGAGTATGTTCGCGTAGAGTTCCTGCGCGGCCTTGGTGGCGGCGTAAGCTCCGTAGGTCGGGCTGCGCAGCTGAGTGATGCTCGAGGACAGCGCGATGATCCGGCCGCCGTCGCGCACGCGCCGCGCCGCCTCGCGCAGCACGTAGAAACTGCCCTTCTGGTTGACGTCGACCATCCGGCTGAAATCGGCGTCGGTCATGTCGCGGAAAGGCGCAAGCCGCATGATGCCGGCATTGCTCACGACAACGTCGACGCCGCCGAACGCGCGCTCGTTTTCCTCGAACAGGCGTTGCACTGCACTGGGATCGCTGACGTCGGCCTGCACCCAGATGGCGCGCCCGCCAGTTGCCTCGATCTCCCGGACTACGCCGGCCGCGAGATCGCGGTTCTTTTCGCAATTCACGGTGACGGCATAGCCGTCACGAGCGAGGCGCCTGGCCGTCGCTGCGCCGATGCCCCGGGAAGAGCCGGTCACCAGGGCGACCTTGCCGCGCGATGCCGGCGCCTGACCGGTCGTTTGCGCGCGGGCGGCCCCGACCGCGAGTGCTACTGGAGCCATGGCGACCACCGCCAGCACGGCTCGTCTCGGCACCTCGTTCTGTCCAGACATTGGGAGTTCCTTTCCTTGTAGCGAACTTGCTTTTGTCGGGACGTTACATACCGCGCGGGCCGGCCAGGAGCTTGCCAACCCATGCGCAAAACTTGCTCGATTCTGCAGCCCACGTGACGTTTGCGCGCGCGGTATGCTAGGTATCGAGCCACGCTACAGGAGAGAGATCACATGGACTCGCTCAAACAGGCCGCTCAGGCTTATGCCAGTCGACATGCCAACAGCGATGGCTTGGCGGTGACGCCTGTGCCGGGTCTCAAGATGATGTACATCGAGTCCCCTTCCGGCGATCTTCATTCAGTCTATCGACCCCTGGTGTGCCTGGTCCTACAGGGCGCCAAGCGCATGACCGTGGGAAGAGAGCAGCAGGTCTTCTCCGCCGGGCAGTCTGTGATCGTGAGCGCGGACATGCCGGTCGTCGGGCGGATCGTGCAGGCGAGCCGGAGCGAACCCTATCTGGCCGTAGCGGTCGAGCTCGAGATGACGATCCTGCGCGAGCTGACGGCGCAACTGGGCAGCGTCCGCCCGCTACGCCCGTCCGAGACACGCACCTTGTTCGCCGAAGACACCGAAGCCGCGGCGCTGGACTGCGCATCGCGGCTGATGAGGCTGCTGGACCGGCCCGATGCGATACCGCTCCTGCGCGACGGAATCATGCATGAGCTGCACTATTGGCTTCTGTCGGGGCCGCACGGCGTCGCCTTGCGGGCACTTGCGGATCCAGAAAGCCACGCGAGCCGCCTCGCCGCGGCCATCGCGATCCTGAGAGCGGAGTACCGATCGCGCGTGTCCGCCGAACGCCTGGCGGCGGCAGCGGCAATGAGCCTCACCGCCTTCCATAAGCATTTCAAACAGATGACATCGCTGACACCGGGACAGTACCAGAAGCGGCTTCGCCTGGTCGAAGCGCGCCGCCTCATGCTGGATGAAGGCCTCTCGGCAAGCAGCTCTGGGTTCGAGGTGGGCTACGAGAGCGTTTCACAATTCACGCGCGACTATGCCCGACTGTTCAAAGCGCCGCCGAAGCGCGACGCCCTTCGCGTCCGGAGCGCAGCACGCGGGATCAGAGAAGAAATGCCGGACGGCGAGCGGGCGCGCGCTGCTTAGCCCGACTTGCCTCAGCTATCGACGGTCCTCTGGATTGCTGAACGGACTGCGTAGACGCGCCGCATGATCTTTCGCGACTGAACAGTCAGGCTGCTTCCGCATCCGCCCTGCCGAAATCGACTGCAGCGAAAGCCGCCTTCAGAACATCCGGTCCAGCGCCGGGCCTTGTCGCGTCAGTGGAAAGGATCTGCCGGTAGCGGCGCGCGCCCGGCAGGCCGTGGAACACCCCGACCATATGACGGGTGACATGACCAAGCCGCCCGCCCCGCTCGATATGGTGCGCCGCATAATCCGCCATGGCGTCGATCAGCGCGACAAAATCGAGCGCGTCGGGTTTGTCGCCGTAAAACGCGGCGTCGACGCCTGCCAGAATGCCCGGCGTGTGATACGCGGTGCGGCCGAGCATAGCGCCGTCGACGTGATCAATGTGGTCGAGCGCTTCTTCAAGAGATTGAATACCGCCATTGATGCCAATGAATTTGTTTTGTTTTCTGGCTTTCAGCCGATAGACCCTGCTGTAGTCGAGCGGCGGGACGTCGCGGTTTTCCTTCGGGCTCAGCCCTTCCAGCCACGCTTTCCGGGCATGCACCCACAGCGCGTCGGCGCCGGCCGCGAAAACGCCGTCCGCCAGCGCGTCGAGCGCCGGCTCAGGATCCTGCTCGTCGACGCCGATCCGGCATTTGACTGTGACGGGGATACTGACGGAAACCTTCATCGCCGCAATGCAGTCAGCGACAAGAACTGGTGCCTTCATCAGGCAGGCACCGAACGTGCCCGACTGGACGCGATCGGACGGGCAGCCGACATTGAGATTGATCTCGTCATAGCCGAAGGCTTCGCCGATGCGCGCCGCCTCGGCAAGCTTCTGCGGATCGGAGCCGCCGAGCTGCAACGCGACTGGATGCTCGGTATCGTCGAAGCCGAGTAAGCGCTCGCGCGCGCCCTGGATGACCGCGTCGGCCACGACCATCTCGGTGTAAAGCAGCGCCCGGCGTGTCAACTGACGATGAAAGAACCGGCAGTGCCGGTCCGTCCAATCCATCATAGGCGCGATGACGAATTTCCTATATTTTTCAATCATTTATCCACAGTTTCCAAACCACACTGAGATTGGACAGACTGACATTGCCGGCCTCTATGATATGTGACTCATTTCATTCTATTTTTCAAAGCGTAACCATCAATGTCACTCAACACCGCTTTTCTGCCCATGGCACGATCTGCGAGAAAGTTTAGCACGTATAATACGGATCGGACTGGCCCAGGGAGATCGATCCGTCCCATCTGATATTGGACAGATCTTCGCGCCTGCCTCGCTTCTCGGCACCGACTCTTTGCCTTACTCTTCGGTCGATAGCACATTGCGCGCGGCATAGAGTTCCGCCATGACATCGGTAATCAGAGCCGAGTTGATGCCGTCTGGCGGCCGCAGGATCAACTCTCGGAAATGGACCGCCGGCTCGAACGGTATCGCGATAATGCCAGCGATCATGCGGTCGGTGATAACGGACGGATTGACCAGGCCGATTCCCATGCCTTTTGCAGCAAGAATTGCGATCGTCAGGCCATAGGGGGTCTCGATCAGGATGCGCGGGCGCACGCCCTGCGCGGCGAAAACTTTGTCCATCGCAACCGCACCGTGTCCTCCGGTGACAATGCCAGGAACGCCTCGTCGGCGAGATCGGTTGGCGTGATCACCGCCTTCTCCGCCAGTCGATGGTTCTTCGGCATCACGCAAACCGCGCGCGGCGTGTTGAAGACGCTGTGGAGTACACCGCTCGTGTCCACCTCGTCAGCGGCGAGCCCGATGTCGAAACTGCCTGATGCCACCAGATCGCGCACCACATTGGAGGTGCGCACCTGATAGCTGATGCGCACCTGCGGATGCTTGCGCGAAAAAGCCACGATGGCGCGCGGCACTAGCCCATGCCCCAGTGCCGACAGGCTGGCCACACGGATCGTCCCCGTGCCCACTTCCTTGATCTGGGCCGCGCGCAGCTTCAGCCGGTCGAGACCGACCAGCTTAGCCTTCACTTCTACATGGAAAAGTTCGCCTGCGCGGGTGGCTACCAGCCGCACTGCGAAGGGTCGGGAAGACAAGGCCAATGCATGCCAGGCCGCGAGTGTGGCATCTGGCGAGGCAGGCTGATGGCCCGCCCCAGCCATCAGCCCCATGCTTTCGAAGTTCGACCGAAGGGAAATCAAAACAACCGAATTTCGAAATCACGACACTAGGGCGTTGTGTCGATTCAGCGCTGGTCTAGCTTCTCCGCAGCCTCCCGCTGCTTCGATTCGATCTCGTCCAGCACTGCTTCTGGCGCAATGTCCCTCTTAATCTCGCCGACTTCTACATCGCTTAAGGCTGGTTTTGCATTCAACCGATCCGCTATCGAATCCACAAGTTCAGTAAGCTTTGTGAGTTCATGCTCCGTCAGCAGGCTCACCTGAAGGTCCAGATCCGCCCGTTTGTCTGCGGCAGCTGACATCCGGTTTTGGCTGATCAGTACAAAGGTCGAGAGGAATATGGCTTCGACGGAAGCTACCATAGCCAATATCACGAATGTCGGATCAAAGGGCGGAGTGATCGGTATCCAGCCCAAGTTCGAGACGATCCAGCCGCCATACACGGCCAAGTGAAGGTACACGAAACGCATACTGCCCGTAAAAGAAGTAATCGCCTGAGCGATTTTCTCTTCCAAAGTTGCATCGCTTGCTTCCTTCGCCCGGCGCTCCTCAATCGCTTTGATATTGCGTTTCAGTGCTTGGCTGAGTTCAGTGGGAGGTGGCGGAGGCAACGTTGGAGAATCCATGGAACACCCGTTGGATAGCTAGCGGTCCTGTCACTCTGGGCAACGTACAAATCATGGGTGTTCGACTTTGTTCCCGACTAGAGCCGTCTAATCATTGGCTCCGCTATTTACCGGGGCCATTTCGGGGTCTTGAGGCTTGGCGCCGCCGGAGCGGCGATCCCGTCCAGGCGGGCATGCGGTATCCCGATGCCAACGCCAACAGCGGTCGGCCGGAGCCGTTCGCGACGAAGGAAAGCGGCCAACACCGCGCCGTGGCTCCTGCCGACCTTCTCCGATAGTCGGGCGGCCATGCCGCTCAGGGCCGTGCGTTTCCGGTCAGCTTGGTCCTGGCCTTGAGCAAACTGCAAACGGTGGTTTGCAGTTTGAACACCCCGGAAACAGCAGCATGACGAGCGCGGTCGCCTACTATCGGGTCTCTACACAGCGGCAAGGACGTTCAGGCTTGGGCATCGAGGCCCAGCGTGCCGCGGTCGCGCGCTTCGCTGATGCCGAGGACATCGTGGTCATCCAGGAGTTCACCGAGGTCGAAACTGGCAAGGGCTCGGACGCCCTGGATCGCCCGCCCGCAACTTGCAGCCGCCCTCGCCTTTGCCCGCCAGACAAAATGCCCGCGGGTCGTGGCCAAGCTCGATCGTCTCTCTCGAGATGTCGCCTTCATCGCCGGACTGATGGTGCAACGGATGCCGTTCATCGTTGCCGAACTCGGCGCCGACGCCGATCCATTCATGCTTCACCTGTATGCGGCGCTGGCCGAGAAGGAGCGTCGATTGATCTCTGAGCGCACCAAAGCCGCCCTCGCCGCACGCAAGACCACTGGGCTAAAACTCGGTAATCCGACCAACACCGCAGAAGCTGCAGCCAGAGGCCGTAAAATCTCGATCCGGGAAGCTGACAGATTTGCCCAGACCGTGCTGCCCATCATCGCCTCCATCCAACGGTCCGGCATCACCAGCCCGCGTGGCCTAGCCATCGCTCTAAATAACCGCGGCGTTCGAACAGCGCGCAATGGCCAATGGCAGGTCTCTAACGCGAGTAACATTTTGGGACGGCAAGCTTCTGCGAACTTCCTTTTATAGGCGGGAACTTGCGGACCAGCATGTCCCCATCGAAGCAGCAGGCCTGCAGCCGCGTAGGATGTGGCTGCACGGTTCTCGTTCCAGGGCTACGGCAACTCCGAAGTACTGCTTCGGAATTTCAAGTAGCCCGGCGACTTCTGCTCAAGCCAAGAAAAGAAATCGGAAAATCTTGGGTTCTCTGGTTTGAGGAAGCCCGCGCTCTTCAGCCCATTTTGTGCAAAAGTAGCGAACACCCTGTTCTGCTTCTTCCCTGGTCACGACAGGTGATCACACAAAGGCAAGTCTTCTTTTCCGACACAAAAGCGAGGCGCCGACAATGTTGGTGCGTCCAAATGGTAGCGTGTTACAGCCATCCGCGTCGCCACTCCCCGCCGATTAATTTGAGACGACAACTGAGATCGACAACCCGCGGAGCTTTACAGCCAAAAGGAAAGCCGGCGGCCCATCTTTCAATGAGCATTGCCTGAACCCGCCGACCTGCGGATTGCCAGTGGCCCCGCGATTCGCAGTTTTGTCGGAACGAAGGCGTGCCGTCTAGCAATGTAGGCGTGTACAGTTCCAGGTGCGGGAGTTTTCGAGACTTTTGCCTTAACTCCGTCGAAGGCAGGTAAATGAATGCTTGCCCGCTACCGGGCGACAGCTCGGCCACTCGCGTTTGTGACTCGCGAGTGAACCATTAGGCCCGGCGGGGCGTTTCTCTGCGAATCCAATACTATTGACGGCACGACCGTGGAGGAATCCAAGCCTCAGCCTGCGCTGCAGAAACAAGACACGCCCGGTGCCTTGGCGAATTTTCCTTATGACCGAATACTTGTCGAACGATTTCGGGAGGCATTTCCGCGAGCGAGGTGGAGCGACGAGCGCAGGAGCTGGTTTGTACCAGGCAAGACGGCAGCCCGTCGGGTCGACCGTTGGCTGGCGCGTGAGGCCGAGTTGCTGGCGGCCCACGCCGACAGCAAGGGACGTGACGCCTATGCGTTCGACCCGATCTCCAGTCCCTATCTCGAGGTTGCCGACGATCTGCGCATTTGGACGCCATATTCGAGGACCGCCCTTCGGGAACTACATGGCATTCCCTGGGCAAGTTGGGACGATGAACTGCGGGCATGGCGCGTGCCGTTTCGGTCCTATGAGGAACTGCGGCGGCGGTGGTCGGCAATCGAAGAGGCTGCCCGACGTAACGAGCCCGAGGAAAGGAAGCGGCGACGCGAGGCTGAGAGGGACTCGGAAGCTCAAAGAACCACGCGGTTGCGATATGCTGAACGCCGCCGCCACCGCTATCCGTTGCCAGCTGAAGACTTGCCTCCGACGGGCCGCCCCGTCGCAACAGAGCAGTACGGTGTTGTCGTCTTTACCGATGTGTCAGGTGAAGTCGTCGAACCGCCAGGATTGGCCGCCTTCTATCCACATGCGATGCGGGCAGACTTCGACTACGTGTGGGGAACGTGGCGCTCGGCGACGCTGACGGAACTCATCAAAACATGGCCCGCTCGTGATGAAGCTGGACCGATGGAGCATTCCCGAGGCTGGTGGCAACCAACGCTTGCCGAACTTAGAGTCGCTCGTCGAAATGCGCGCATGATCGAGCGTCGAAGGCGAAACCGCGATCTCGGTCGAGTGTCATAAAACTCGGAACAGCGGCCCGATCGGCCCGCTCTCTCCGCCAGAGGCGCAGCCTTTCATCTGTTCGAATGGATGTTGTCATCGCCAGCGCTTCCGCTGCCTAAACATCCGATTCTTGCGACCTTAGCTGCGCGCGAATCCACCCGCAGGGTAGAGGAACACATGGCTTGGCCCGAAGTTAGGTTGCCCGAGGAGAAAAAGGATGGCGACGATGGCTTCGCAGCATCGCCGATTTCCGACGTCGGCAGGTATTCTGCTCGGGCTTGGCTTAGGCGGATTCTTTGATGGAATCGTGCTGCATCAGTTGCTTCAGTGGCACCATATAGCGACCAGCGCCGGCTATCCCGACGACAGTGTTGAGAACCTTCGCTTCAACACGCTTCTCGACGGACTGTTCCACGCCGGCACATACGTGTTCGTCGTGCTTGGTCTGATCGTGCTCTGGCGCACCGCGCACAAATCTCATCTCTGGTGGTCGGGAAAGATGTTGCTTGGGACGATGCTCATGGGCTTCGGCATGTTCAACCTGGTCGAGGGGGTAATCGATCACCAGCTTCTCGGCATCCACCATGTCAACGAAACCGTCCCGCAGGACCAGTGGATCTATTGGGACATCGGGTTCCTGATTTGGGGTGCACTGATGCTGATTGGCGGCTTGGCGCTGGCAAGGCGGGGCAAACGGGAGTCGCCAGGCGAGCCTCGCTAGTCCGGCGCCCGGCATTGTCCGCAAGCATCGCGCAACTGCTCGATCCCTGTTTCCTCGCTCGCTGTGGGAACAAATCACGGACAGCGCGGTTCGGGGCGCTTCAGCCATGGAGGGACAAAATGCGAAGAGTGGTGAATGCAGGCATTCCGTGCGCTCTAATCGTTGCGGCCGCCAGCCTCAGCGCACTATCGGATCCACTGCCGCCCGATACAACCTACCGACCATTGCCCGCCCGTCCATTCTCCGCCGTCAAGGCCGACGACGAAGCGCAGAAGCCGCGCGTCATGGCGCGCCAGAGGGCTTTGCTGGAGGAGCGATACGACCTGTCGGATCGCGCGATGCCGGGTACAATGATGTCGGGCGGGATAAAACCTGTCCAGGACGGCGTCCGGGTCAAGCTGGCGAAGGACCAGACCTGGCAGGGCCTGGCGGAGATGAGCCCTGGCGAGATACGTGACCGCAACCTGCTGCCCATCGGTCTTCTGCCGCTGCCCCATGTCAAACAGGCAACCGGAGGACAGGTTTTCCCGGAAGAAGAAATTCGTGAGATCGGCCGGCAGGAGGGGCGCGATCTGAGACGCTTCGATGTCGATTTCGATCTTCCCGATCACCTCACGCCAGAGTTCCCGTCACCGATATTCCTGACCACCCATCCGGAACTGGGCGACGTGTCCCGCGGCGAGCTGCTGACGATCCGCAACTACTACGAAATCATGAACGGCATCATCACGCCGGTTCAGATGGAGGGGCTGCGGCTTCTCCTGACGCCGTTCCCACAGGAGGAATTCAATCAGACCGAGGACCGCAAGGTGGCGGCGCAGAGCCTGGGCGTAACCTGCCTCGATTGCCATGCCAACTTCAACACCAATGCTGCCTTTCATCTGACGCCCGATGTCAGGCCGCAGGCCGCGCGCTTCCGTCTTGACACCACCAGCCTGCGCGGTCTGTTCAACCAGCAGATCCATGGGTCGAAACGGTCGCTGCGCTCGGTCGAGGATTTTACCGAATTCGAGCAGCGCACCGCATACTTCAACGGCGACCATGTCAGCGCGACCAGGAAAGGCGTCCACCTGCCCGATCGTACAAACCAGGTGGCGATGATGGCGCAGATGCAGAACATCATCGATTTTCCGCCGGCGCCGAAGCTCGACCCGTTCGGCCGGCTCGATCCCGCTTTGGCCAGCGGGCAGGAACTGGCGGGTGAGCGCGTGTTCATGGGCAAGGGCCGCTGCGCGCAATGCCATGTCCCGCAAACGTCGTTCATGGACAACAACATGCACGATCTGAAGCTGGAGCGCTTCTATAAGCCGGGGCAGACCTTCAACGACATGGTGGAATTGCCGGACGGACCGATCAAGACGTTTACGCTGCGCGGCATAAAGGACACGCCGCCCTATTTGCATGACGGCCGTCTGATGACACTCGCCGATACGGTGGAGTTCTTCAACCTGGTGCTCGGCACCAAGCTCACCCAAGACGAGAAGAATGACCTCGTTGCCTACATGCTCGCGCTTTGACACAGGCCGACCGGCCCAGGCACATCTTCGATGGAGGTTCTCATGCGTGTTTTTGCAACTGCTTTGGGATTGGCAGTGTTTCCAGCATCGGCTCTCTCGGTATCGCCCCTTTTGGCCCAGATCGGAAACCCAGCCGGCATGGCCCCGGATACCCAGATGAAGGCGCCGGGACAGCCGGCGCCTCATCAGACCAATTATCAGGACCGGCTGTTCACGCAGCTCGCCGCCGCCGGCGGCGCAGCCGAGGTCGAATTCGGCAAGCTCGCGAAAAAGTCCGGCAACTCTGCCGTCACGGCATTTGCCGGCCGCATGGTCGACGACCACTCGGCGGCGAACGCGAGACTGAAATCGCTCGCCGAAACCAATAAGATCCCGCTGCCGGAAGGGCTCGACGAGGAGCACGAGCGGAAACGGACCGAGCTTGAAAAGCTCGACGGGGCGAAATTCGATCTTGCCTATATCAGTGGGCAGATCACCGATCACCAGAAGACGGTGCAGCTGCTTGAATGGGAAATAGGTTCGGGACAGGACGCCGACCTTCAGCATTTCGCCTCGGAGACTTTGCCGACAGTGCTCGAGCATCTGCAATTGGCACGCGACATCAAGGCGGATCTGGCAAGCCAAGCGATCGCCGGCGCCACCTCGGCGCCGACCAAGAAGTAGCCCGCGGGCCGGCAACATCGAGCTGTTTCCTGCATTGTTTCTCGGCCAGTCTCGTCGCGTTTTCTCGCGGTAACCCTGGTCACCGCCGATGTCCGCCTTCTCGGCATCAACACTGCATCATCGCGCCGGCCGGCGGCAGTGTCGGCATCGGCTTGGCGGTGCCGATTGCAATGGGGTCGCGCGTGATGAAGCAATCCATTGAGTATGGCGAGGTGCGCCGAGAACGGATCGGTGCCGCCATTCAGAACCTGCCGCCCGATCCCGCCTATACGCTCGGCACCGCCGCCAGAGCCTACGTCCCAAGCGCGTGTTCAGCAGGGAGCCTGCGGAACGCGCCGAATAGGCGAGCTGTTGGGCGAAGTCGCCTGGATGACTTTGGCGGGCTGAGCTCGGAAGAAAAGGCGACAGGCTAAGTCCTGGCGTGCTGCAGCCGCCCGCAAGGCGCGGTTTTGCTCGTTTTTGCTCGCCCGGCACTCGAAACACTTGCCTTCGGGCATTCTCACCCTGGAACAAAGAGGGTCCTGCCTTGTTGGGTCGGTAGCATAGTCGTGGACCAGCCACAGTCGTGCATCACCAAACAAGGATAAAGCCGAAGATTCGACACCTTCTTGGCGGCCTAGTTACCGCCACCGCTATCGCCTTCGCCGTACCCTCATTGGCCGCGGACAGCGCACAGGATTTCGTCGACAAAGCTGCTGTCGGTGGAAGGTTCGAAGTCGAATCAAGCCAGAGTGTTCTGAGCAAGCTTGACGACCAGCAGGTCAAGCAATTCGCGCAGAAAATGATCGATGATCATGGTGCGGCCAACGCCAAGCTGGAGAGCGTCGCTGCCGACCAGAAGCTCAAGGTTCCCACGCAACTGGACGCCAAGCACAAGACGGATCTGGAGAAGCTTCAGTCCGCCAAGGCGCCGGTTGATGAGTCCTATGTTGAGATGCAGCGCACAGCACATGCCGACGCCGTCAAACTGTTCGAAAGCTACGCAAACGACGGAGACAATGCGGCCCTAAAGACGTTCGCGAAAGACACGGTGCCCTCGCTTAAGGCGCATCAGCAAATGGTAGAAGACATTGCATCTAAAATGGCTGCCGGGCTTTCCAGTACGAGTTCGACCACACCCGCGGTGAATACAACCGATACCCCGAATACCGGGGGGCTAGTTCCCGGTGCCAACAGCTTCACGGAAGATCAGGCCAGGAGCCGAATCCAGGATGCCGGCTTCTCTGACGTATCTGACCTCAAAAAGGACGACCAAGGCATCTGGCGCGGTCAGGCCATGAAGAACGGAAAGAGCACCGCGGTAGGTTTGGATTATCAAGGCAACATCGTTGCCAGCACCAACTGAACAGACCAGGAGTTGAGCCATGAAAACGGTAACGGGTTTATTTGACGATTACGATGACGCAGCCGACGCCGTGGGTGAATTGGAAGCAATGGGCATTCCAAACTCCGACATCAGCATCGTCACCAACAATGCAACGGGTTGGTACGACGGTGATCGCTCGGAAGCTGCAGAAGATGCGACGGCTGGCGCGGGAATAGGCGCAGTAATCGGCGGCGCAGGAGGATTGCTCACAGGGTTAGGCATCATGGCCATTCCGGGCGTCGGGCCAGTAGTTGCCGCCGGATGGCTCGCTGCTACCGCAGCGGGGGCAGTTGCCGGTGCCGCTGTAGGGGGAGCAACGGGCGGAATTATCGGCGTAATGACAGATGCTGGCGTACCTGAAGCGGATGCCCATGTTTATGCAGAAGGCGTACGTCGTGGCGGCGCTCTTGTAACGGCCAAGGTCGAGGATCAGCTTGTTCCAGATGCCGAACGGATCCTTGAACAGTCCAGGTCGATCGATCTCGCCGAACGTCGCAGTGAATACGAGGCTGGCGGCTGGACCGGCTTTGATCCCTATGCGGAACCATACCCAGCAGAAGACATTGAGCGTAATCGCATCCGCAATGTAGATCGACCTTAGTCGAGGAGCTGAGGTTCCGAGGCTGTAGCAGTTCCGCGGGATCTGTTACGGCTTGTGTTTCGGCTGAGTTGCTTGCCTTCGCCAATTCTTTGGGCTCTTTCGGGGGTTCCATCGGCGGCGGATCCAGGGTGTTTACAACCGGGTCGGTGGCTCGTCCGCGCTCGTTGCCGGTTTTCGATCGGAGCGTTAGGGTCGCGCTGGACGGGCTCTTTCGCCGCTCCTCTCTTTCTGAGTTTCTTTCATTCATGCTCCTCTTGAGCTAGGTGGCTCCTCCCGGCGTTCAACAACGAACGCGATCCGGACTTTTCGTTCGAGCAGATTTACACCCCACTGCCAGCGTGACCCAACGGGAGTACCTCGTCCCGCTCTCATTTGATCAACGCTGCCTGTATATTCAGCGACCACTTCGCCGAAGCTGTTGCGCTGGATATCCACCTTTTGTCCGGCTTCGACCTTGTCGTTGAGTTTGATCAGATGCTCGACAAACCCGCCCTGGGACAGGTGAGGAAAGCACGTTGAGAAGATCGCGATTGGCTAGGGGGTGGATTACAGGACGCATGTTCTGGCGCAACCGCAACTTCCAGAGTGTCGCCGGCTATGTCCGCTTCATGCGATGGCAAAGCTGACCTTAACGGCCTAACGCGGCGCAGTAGCGCAGCCAATTCCAGCTCTCTAGCGAACGATCAGTTCGGCGCGCCCGCTTCGGAATTCGTGCTTGGTAAGAAATGAAACGATCGCTGCAGCGATTTTGCCGCCGCCCTGTTCCGAAGGCTCGATGGCGTTGGCAAAGTCGGCGTCCTTGTCGCAGATAATGCGAAGGTCGATCACTGGAACGCCGCGCCCAGCGGCTGCTCGTGTAATGCAGTCATTGAGGACCGACAGGGCCGTTACCACAATGCGCCTCTCCTCAGAGTTCGGATAACGGACGTCGTAGATCGTACAAACGGCGGTGGGCAGCTTGACGGCCAGAACGGCATCCAGTGTCGACCGATACTCCAGGCAAAACTGCTCTCTTATTTCGGCCAGTCTTAGCAGGGCGGCGGCGACGGACCGAGACGGAGCGTCCAAAACAGAGGAAACGCCGAGCGCGTCGTTACCTCCCATGCTGACCACCAGATGAGTGGCGTCAGCCGGCACACTGTCCAGCTGCTGGCGCACCCCTGCCATGACGCTGCCGTCAACGGCAAGCAGGTCGGCCGACCACCCGATCGGAAGCTGGCGCACCAAATGGGCCAGTACATCTGCTCCGCCGGTCACGTAGGCACCATTGTCAAAAACCGAATCTCCAAGAAGCACAATCTTGTTCGTCATACCCGCATCCTCGGCGAGACTGGCTTGCATGGGCGCGAATGCCGGTCCCGCCGCAGCGGCCAGCAGGAAGCTCCTCCGCGATATCGGGGACTTCACCAGACTTGCGTCTCCATGGGGCTCTCGCTCGCCAAGTAGTTAGCGGCGAGGGCGGCAACACTGTCCGAATAAACCCAGGCGCCCCCCAACGATTGGTTGCCATGTCGCATTCAGCGCCATTGCTGGGAGCATCCCGGCTGCGGCAAGAATGCCGGAAGGGCTTTCCGTAAACCGCGGCAGCCATCCCACTGGTTCTGTTTCGAGCACCGTGCCGAAGGCGAGTTTTTTCTGTAGACGGCAATTGTCCGCCTATGTCACCGTTGCGCCGTGTCAGAATCCCGCTCGTCGCGTCGGAGGAACTCGGTGGTGACCGTGCCGAGTCTGTTTTCTAGCCAATCAGCCATCGCCTCTTCTTCGCGCAGGTTCTCTTTGCACGCGCTTTGGGTTTCGGAATCGCCGACCTCGCCGGCTGCGGCAATGAGCATTTTATAGCTGGCGATTTCCATATGCTCGAACGTGTAGCTGGCCAGCGATCCTTTCATCACCTCGTCGCCTGCAAAAATGCCGCTGATGTTCTGCCCGATTGCGATTAGCTTACCGCCGGCATCCTTCAGCGTCGAAGATCCGTCGCCAATCCGGTCGAGGCATTGTTCGAGACGTTTCGCCTGTTGCCTCGTTTCTTCGAGATGCGTGTTCATCCGGTCGCGAATCTCGGGATAGTTTTCCAGACGCTCGATTTGGCCGCTCAAAATGGTCTCAGCCTGTTCTTCCATGGCGTGAGCGTCGCGAAGCCACTGCACCAGACGTTCCTTGGGCTCTGTCATGTCTGTCTCCGTTGGTCAGCATAGTTTTACTGCCGTCGCAACGCCGCCACAGAGCGATCGTTCCAAAGCTTTGTCCCCAGCCGGGAACAAACACTCAACGACCGGCGTTCTTGCGCGAGGCCGGACTGTCAGTGTGCTCGGTCTGGCTGAACGCCCGCTCTATTTGCAATGCAGCGGGCTCGAAGGCTAGCAAATGCCGCGGCCGCGTTTCAATCGCACCTGCCTCAGCCCTCAGGATCTGGCTGTTTGTGAACGCGTCTTTGATCAGGTTTGCGCAGATGAGCAGATCGATCCTTTTAGCCGGGATGCGGAAGTCTTGGCTGTGACGATTGTCGCGGTTTTTCGAAACATTAGTACCGATGAGGGCAAATTGCTGGAAGCCGTCAGGTCTCGTCGACGCTCAAGGAGCGCAGATTAGCGCACTAACTTGCTTGCCAACATGTGATTGGATTAGGTCCAGGCGCAGCTTGCGATCGTGCGCACCTGTCTAGGCGACCCGGTCGGCCCGCGCTCGGAGGAGGAGCGCGGGCGCTAGAAGCCGCTAATTGTGGAATATCCAATCAGCAATCTTCGGTGGTCTTCTTCATTTGCCCGGGGGCGGCGGTCTTGGCGTCCGTGTCCTGCTGACCAGGTGCGGCATCCTGCGCGCTGCCGGTCTGCTGGCCAGGCGCGCAATCCTTGGCCGAGTTCGGGTTCGTGCCGCTGGTGGTGGTGGTGTCAGTTCCCTGATCGGTTGTAGTGGTTGTGGAATTGGTTCCCTGATCGGTGCTGGGCGTGGTCGTAGTCGTGGTCGTGGAGGTTCCGCCCGAAGTACCGCTCGTCGTCTGGGCAAAGGAAAGCCCGGCGGAAAGCGCCAACACGGCCGAGGCTAAAAGGATTCGTTTCATATTCTTTCTCCTGTCTTAAGCGCACGACGCGCTCACAAACCAACATGCGGACAGAGGGAATGTTCCACACTGATGGAGTCTCTGGTCAGCCCTGCAGCTTTCCCATGTAAGGCCGTGCCAAACGACGCTACTCCTCGTCACCAAAACCCAGCAGCGACGCATGGCATCGCCGCGCAGATGCTTGATGCGCAGCTTGACGCCAGGCCCGACCCACTGCGTAGCAGACCGTTTCTTCATGGCCTCGGGCGGCGGTCCGGCGTGTTCCTGCACCCGCTTCCACAGCCGTTCCTTCACGTCGCGGCCCAAGGTGATGAACGCCGATCCGACATATTTCCCGGTGCCGGGTTCCGCCAGAAGCGCGAACGCCGCCTTGCCCGGCTCGCGCTCGACTCCCATTAGTTCGAACTCGTCAACCGTCCAGCTCTTTATCTTCAGCCAGTTCGTCGTCGGGCCGCTGCGATATTTGCTGTCGGCGCGCTTCGAGACGATCCCCTCGAGGCCGGCCTGGTCGGCGAGATAGAAGATCGCCTCCGCGTCGCCGGGCATGGCCTCGCTGAACTGGATCCGGCTGTTTGGCTTGATGATGCCGTAGAGGATTTCGCGGCGCGCCTTGCAGCCGATGTCACGCAGATCGTGACCGTTGAGGTGCAGGATGTCGGAGGCGCCGAGATACATTGAATAGGGATCGCTGTGGACGGCTTTCTGCGCGCGGCGAAATCCGGCAGCCCAGCCTCATTGGTGACGACCGCTTCACCGTCGATGATCGCGTTCCCGACCTCGAGCTCCCGCGCGGCTTCGACGAGCCCTGCATATTTGTTCGTCCAGTCCGCACCGGTTTTGGTGAAGACGCAGATATCCTCGGGGCTGTTGATGACGATCTGGGAGCGGTAGCCGTCGAGCTTGATCTCGTGAATCCAGTCCTCGCCACCGGGCGGCTTGGCGACAAGCTTGGGTTCCATCGGCGGAATGAACTCGAGCCGATCGACCATGCAAACTCCAACGCAACAGACCCCACTCAATAAAATTTGAACGTTTCGGTTCCTGTGCACGGCGAAGCCAGCCCCATGAGGGGATTCGGTCCGATTCTCCACCGGACCTAAGTCTTATCTGTTCGCAAAACAGGCAAAGACGTATCGCCGCTCGGAACCGCGGCTGCAGGCAGTCGTTGCTAGGGTCCTTTCAACGTGCCGTTTGCTTGAACCCGGGTAGGAATACGGAAATGGAAGACAACCAGAATCGTTTGTCGATCGACGAGTACTACGAGATAGAACATTTCGCGCGAGAGAATGGAATCTCGCCGAGCCAGGTGAGCAAGCTGATCAAAAAGAACGGCAATGATCGGTCAGCCCTGACAAAAGCCGCGAGGGCGCTGCGGGAGGGTAAGTGAGATATCGGACCAACAACGAAGGTACGGGCTACACGGGCAAGGATCACGACCGGCCAATCAAGCCCGAGGCGGAGCATTTCGAGCATTGCCCCTTATGCGGACAGAAGTTCGACATGCGCGATCTCGGCCAGGTGCTTCACCATGCGGAGCCGGAGCACCAGCCGCTTCCGGTAAACCAATAGACCGGCCTGTTCGTTGCTGAAACCCAGCAGCGATGCGTGGCGTATGTGGCTGTGATCGCCGCGGAGATGCTTGATGCGCAGCTTCATCCCGGGCGTGTCCACCTCTTATCCGCATCAGCAGCGTGGAACATCTGCGGCGAATGCAAGTTCGGCAGGTAACGCCCATGGAGGTAACTAAGTCCTTGTGTCCAGCTTTCTCCTCGGACGTGCTCATCCGCAAGCTGCGTCGCGTCGCTGACATCAGCGATGATGACGCCGCGGCCTTAGGAGGCCTCACGATTCAGGAGAAGGATGTTCCGGCTAACAGGGATGTCCTCTTAGAAGGCGATCGACCAACCAACTCCTTTATCGTCTTGGACGGCGTGGTATGTTCATACAAGCACACTGGTGCGGGAAAGCGGCAGATCACCAGCTTCTTTGTCGCAGGCGATCTCCCGGATCTGCACGGCATACATCTGGCAGTCATAGATTGCAGCTTCTCGAGCATGACGCCGGGCAGATTGGGCTTAATCCGCCACAGCGCTCTTCGCTCGATTTGCGAACAACGCCCGCGTGTTGCAACCTCGTTCTGGCGATCGACCCTGATTGACGCTGCGATCTACCGTGAATGGGTCACCAACGTAGGCAGACGGGACGCCTACGCTCGCACGGCCCACATGCTATGCGAACTCATTGTGCGGTTGCGGTTTGCAGGACGCATTGAGGACCACGTCGCGGATCTACCGATCACCCAGGCAGCACTGGGTGATGCGGTGGGTTTGTCCCCGGTTCACGTGAACCGCACGCTTCAGGCGCTGCGAGGTGACGGGCTGATCGCCACGTCAGGTACAAAGTTGCGTGCTCTCGATTGGCCGGGTTTGGTTCAGGCAGGGGAATTCGATCCGACTTACCTGCACCTGAACGACCCCGACGTGGCATTCTGATGACGGAAGCCGATATGCCAAGATATTTCTTTGATAGCGGCGATCGCCAGCATCTCGTGGAAGACAACACGGGTCTGGAGTGCGAGGGGATTGAGGCAGCGCGCAATGCAGCCGTCGAAGGATTGACCGAGCTGGCAAAGGACGAACTGAAAGGTCCCGATGGGCAGCAACTCATCATGGATATCAGGGACGAGAGTGGCAGAAAGGTTCTGAGGCTTAGCCTGTCCCTGGTGATCGAACCGCTTGAGGTAAATGCCGTCTCGCCGACACCCGCCAAAGATGAACCTCGACATCGCGGTTGAACCATGCGGAGCCGGAGTACCAGCCGCTGGTAATTGTGCAGTGAACGAAGACCGGGCTTTTAGCCGACCTCGCGGATCAAGGCGATGCGGGCCTCACCGAGCGATACGAACAGGCGCTCTAGAAGCCCTTCGTCCACTTCGGAAGCCAGGCGATCCTGTCCTGGATCGACACAAGCGTTTCATACCGAGCGACAAGGCTCGTCATGACGTCCTGATGGTGGGAAGTCATGTGCTTTTCTTTCCGCGCTACAATCGGGCATATAGTCGAAGGCGTTCGTAAAGAACTGCCTCGTCAAATTCGCCATCTGAGAAAAGTTCCATTGCGATCACGCTCAGGCGCTCCGCCTGCTCGCTACCAACGGGAATACCTTCCTCAACGCGAACACGATCAAAGACCTGCTTCAACAAAGTCAGGTCACTAGGAAAGGCAATGCCACTCTTTGCAGTCTTAAGGCTGACCATATGCCTTTCCTCCCATTGGGGCGGAAGCGCGGTGGTCGCTCACAGCCATCGATGCCCGTGATGTGTATCGCCGATGAGAACACATTACGCCGATGGGCGCGGAGAGTCTTGAAAATAGCGCCAGACGCTTTCTGCCCGTCGGTTCCATGCTGCCCGCGAAACGACAACAATCAACCGTTGAAAGACAGGCAGTGCGACGGCGAGGCATGGGGGAACCAGAACAACCGTAGGAGCGTGACCCAAAAGCCTGGATCTGCAAAAGCGGCCATTTCGCTGAGCAGTTGCTTCATGCCGGCGAAACGCATGCGCCTGGTGTTCCGTGCGAGCGATAAAGCCCGCGCCCCACGAGGAAGGGACGCGGGCCGATCGGTGCATCGGGCCGATCTGCAGCCGTTCATTGGGAGGGAACAATTGCTGCACTTTCCGAACTTTCATCTCAAGCATGTGTTCCAGAGAAAGCGAAAAATGCCTGGAAGGTTTAGCCATTGATCGCAACAAAACCCTCCCGCCGGCGTTCCGGTTCAATCCAAGGGCTGAAAAGGTTCACCATGGGCGAGGAAGAAAAGTCCGACCGCGACCGAATGACGGATTTTCAGGCGCAGTTCCTCGCCAAGGAAGCTGGAATAACGGAAGCTCAGGCGCGCGAGCTGATCGAGTTGATCGGCACCGATCGGGCATCACTACTTCGGGAAGCTCGGCTACTGAAAAGCCGGCTGAAGCCGCCGGACGCTTAGGGGCATCCACATGCTATCCGCATGGGACAATTTTGAAATAGAAGCGGCTCGATTGAATGAGAGTCGCGCGCGAGCAGATATCGATGATCTTCGCCAGACGATAAACGATACCCGCCGCCTAATACTGGCATCCCGTAAGCTGTTGGATCGCATTGCCGCAGACGATACGCTGAGCAACTAATCAACCGGCTAAAATCCCGCACCATCAAACCGTACAGCTATTCCACGCTCGACCTTTGCACATCGGCCGTCGATTCGATTGAACCACGCGGCCTGCGGAGAGGACCGCGGCTGATTGGAGGGCGCCAGGTGCAGCGTGCCTACTACGACTTCTTGGTCTTCCAATTCCTCTTCGGTTTCGGTGCCGATGCAGCAGGAAGAGCAGTCTCGGCTTTAAGTCGTTGCTCCCGCAGCCGAGCGGTCTTTGCATCTCGTGCGATGCGCTCAATGTCTGTTAATGCCCGTGCAGCATCCGACGTGCGCTCCTGTCTGTCGTGTTTTTCTTTATGGGTAAATGTTTGCCTTTCACGCATTGCCTGTCCTCGATCTGACGGTACGGCGCTTTGTTGGCGACCCGAACGATTGTCGGCAGATCGTGTTCCCCAAGACAACAAAAAAGCCCGCCGCACCCTTCGGCACGGCGGGCGATCAGTCGTTTGCACAGGGTGGGCGGGGATCGTAAGAAAATCCTACGCGCGCCGGCTGCGCTGCGTCCACCAACCGGCAGTTGGAATGTATCAACAGCTTGCCGTCATCCCGCATCCTTGCCGGCCGCAACCTGACGGTACCGGAAGTGATTCCGGATGTGCTCGTTGAAATAGCGGCCTTTCGCAAAGGCGGCTTTGAACGCGGCGAAGGTCTCCGGCGGCACTTCCTCAAATTCGTATCGTTTGCCGCTGGCGACGAACCACACCGAGAGGATTCTGCTGTCGGGATCGTAGGCCATTTTTCTTATCGAGGTCGATGGCATGATATGGCTCGATCAAAAGTCTTCAACGATCGCAGAGCCTGTCACGTTCCTTCGTGGTATTGCTCCCGAGCAGCGCACGAGGATTTTCTCCGGCCACCTAACGCATCGCGGCATCGCAAGCGCGGCAGCGGGCACGGTCTTCCGGGTCTCTCTTTTCTACGCCGGCAACGAACTTCAACCTTCCAATCACTTCGACCGCTTGGGCTAGGCGCTGTTGAATAGCCAATCGACCCTCATTATAGGCGATCAGAGCTATCGGAGTTCAGCAGGAAGCGCCGCGATGCTGATGATCGCGAGTTTGGCCTTGGTGGATTGGCCTTTTGCAGCCGGAGCGGGAATGTTCTTGTTCGCCCCATGTTTCGGCGCGGTCGAGATCTGGTGCAGGCGTTGATCACGAACCGCCAGTTCTTTGCCCGGGACGCCTGCGTTGTCGCTCGCGATATGATTGGCGCCACGCTTCTTGTGCACGGCGTGGGCGGGATCGTCGTCGAAACGGAAGCCTATCACGCCAATGACCCAGCCTCACACAGTTTTTGTGGTCGGACTTCGCGAAACTCCGCAATGTTCGGCGCCCCAGGGAGCGCATACGTCTATCGGTCCTATGGTCTGCATTGGTGCCTGAATGCCGTCTGTCTTCCCGGTAGTGCTGTCCTTGTGCGCGCGATCGAACCGCAATCAAAGCTCGACCTGATGCGGGCCAATCGCGGCGTTGATGACCTTCGACTTCTTTGTTCGGGACCCGGTCGCCTTTGCCAGGCGCTTGCTGTCGATGCATCTTATGACGGGCTGCCATTGGACGAGCTTCCGTTCCAGTTCAAGCTGCCGTCAGGAGCAAGAACCAGCTCCATCTTAACGGGACACCGGGTCGGCATCTCCAAGGCTGTCGATCTCGAGTGGCGCTTCGGACTGGCAGGCTCGTCGTACTTGAGCCGCAAGTTTTGAGTTGCGTCTGCACGAGTAATTGCCTGGGGTGAGTTCGGGTAATTAGCCATGTGCAGGGTCCGCG
>NZ_NPKI01000012.1 GCF_002284565.1 Mesorhizobium mediterraneum
TTGAAGCTTACCGGTACTAATAGTTCGATCGGCTTGATCGTTCTCATTCCTTATGCCCATCACCAGCGCAATCCTTTGGATCGCGCTGAGATGTGAGAGCACAACAAAGACCAGCGAACAGCTCAGAGAGAGCAGAAAATAGGATTCCCTATTCGCTACTCACTATTGGCTATTCGCTCAAAAAGCTTCTCGAGCAACGTGCGCTTTGCCGACCTGGTGGTTATGGCGGAGCGGCTGCACCCGATCCCATTCCGAACTCGGCCGTGAAACGCTCCAGCGCTGATGGTACTTCGTCTCAAGACGCGGGAGAGTAGGTCGCTGCCAGGTCTGCAAAACGCACGTTGAAAAAATCTTCTCCTTACAAAACAGGCCCGCCATACGGGAGCCCGGGCCGCGCAAGCGGCCCTTTCAGTTGGCGGAACCAACTAAGCGCTGACTTGTTTCAAAAGTTGACGCGGGGTGGAGCAGCCCGGTAGCTCGTCAGGCTCATAACCTGAAGGTCACAGGTTCAAATCCTGTCCCCGCAACCAAATCAAAAACGGCCCGCATCGCGCGGGCCGTTTTGCGTTTGGGTCCCGGCACGGGGTCGCCTTGTAACCGCGGTTCTCAGCCCAGGGCCTGCTTTCAGCCGATGGCGTAGGCTCACGGCAGGAGTTCGTCGATCTGGCCGTTGGCATGGCCGTTGACGATCCGGGTGAGAATGTCGGCGAGGTTCAGGCCGCGTCGCCCTACCGCAGGCTTTCCAGCTCGCGTATGCGTTTGGCGCCGTCGGCCTCGAGCTGCCGGGTGACGGCGCCGATCAGCGTTTCGGCCACGACGAAAAGGGCCGCCGAGGAGTCCCAGGCCGAGGGCACGGCGGTGCGCCCGGCGATGACATGGCGGGCGAAGCGGGCGATCGGCGACAGCCACTGGTCGGTGAACAGCACGATCTGCACGCCGCGCTGATGCGCGGTTTCGGCAAAGCGGATCAGGCTGTCCTGGTAGCGCCTGATGTCGAAGATCACCAGCACGTCGCGCTTGCCCATGTCGATCAGCCGATCGCGCCAGACGCTTTCCTGTCCGGCGAGATGAAAGACGTTGGGCTGGACGATGGCGAGGTGGGCAGCCATGTAGCGCGCCAGCGGATCGGTGAAGCGGCCGCCGATCAGGAACGTCTTGCCGCGCCGGTCGGCAAGCTTTGCGACGATGTCGGCAAGCTGTTTGTCGGACAGATGTCGGAACGTCTCGCGCATGTTGTCGAGCGTTGCCTCCAGCATCGGCGACACCGCGCCGCCGCCCAGCGCCGGCGGATTGAGCGTCCGCGATGCCGGCGATTGCAATTGCGCCGCCAGCTCGTCCTGCAGCGCCGACTGGAATTCCGGGTAGTTCTGGAAGCCGAGCCGGGCGACGAAACGCAGGATCGTCGGCGAGGAGACGCCGGCGACAGCTGAGAACTCGGCGACCGTCTTCAGGCCGATCAGCGGATAGTTGGCGATCAGCGTTTGCGCTGCGCGGCGCTCGCCCGCCGGCATCATGCCGATGCGGTCCGAGATCAGTTCGGCGATGCTCGAAATCATCTTTTCCCCACCCTGGCCGCTTCGCCGAAATCGCGTTTGACAAAGCCCGACAAACTGTATGAAATCATCCACAGGGACGCAATGAGGTAAAATACGTAACATACGATACAGCGCTCCCCGGGGACGACAGGACAATGGAGACAGCACGGCCCGCCAGCCTTGCATTGCCTGAAACCGTGAGGGTGACAAACCCCGGCGGTTCGAGCCCATTCGTGCTGACCTGCGACCACGCCTCCAACTTCCTGCCGCCGGAATTCGGAACGCTCGGCCTTGCTGCCGAGCAGCTTTCCCGCCACATCGCCTGGGACCCCGGCGCGCTGCCAGTCGCCCACCGCATGGCCGAGGCGCTCGACGCGACGCTGGTCGAGACCCGCATTTCGCGCCTTGTCATCGACTGCAACCGGCCACTGGATGCGCCCGACCTGGTGCCGCCGGTCAGCGAGACCACCGCCATTCCGGGCAATGCTGGCCTGTCGGAAAAGCAGCGCGCCGCGCGCATCGCTCTGTCCTGGCAACCCTTCCATGACACGCTCGCGAGCATCATCGACAAAAGGCTGGCGCGCGGGCTCGAGACGCGGCTGGTTTCAATCCATTCCTTCACCCCGGTCTACAAGGGTATGAACCGGCCTTGGCATATCGGCATCATCCACGACGAGGACCGCCGGCTCGCGGCGCCGCTTATCGCTGCGCTGCGGCGGCTCGCCGGCGTCACAGTCGGCGTCAACGAACCCTATTCGCCGGCCGACCGCGTTTATTTCACGCTGGAACGCCACGCGCGCCCGCGGGGGCTACCCTGCGCGATGATCGAAATCCGCAACGACGAGATCTCCGGCGAGGCCGGGCAGCGAAAATGGGCGGACCTGCTCACAGGCATTTTTCTAGATCTGGAGCCCGAGGCGGCCAGGGGCTCCCGAGCAAGCGCAGTGGGAAAGTCAGCACAATCGGCCAACTAAGAACCAGAAGGGGACAAAAATGTCAGCGCAAGACTATTCGGACGTCGACAAGAAGGAGGATCTGAAGGTCCTTCACGGAATGGGCTATGCCCAGGAACTCTCGAGAAGCATGAGCCGCTTCTCGAATTTCGCCATCTCGTTTTCGATCATCTGCATCCTGTCGGGTGGCATCAATTCCTTCGCGCAAGCCACGTCGTCGATCGGCGGCGCAGGCGCCGGCATCGGCTGGATCGTCGGCTGCGCCGTTTCCGGATTTTTTGCACTCGCCATGGCGCAGATCGCCTCGGCGTTTCCGACCGCCGGCGGCCTTTATCACTGGGCGTCAATCCTCGGCAACCGCTTCACCGGCTGGCTCACCGCCTGGCTCAACCTGCTTGGCCTGATCACCGTGCTCGGCGCGATCAATATCGGCACCGCCTTCTTCTTCGTCGGCACTTTCGGCGGAGGCTTCGGCATGACTGGCACGCCTAGCGAGATCGTCGGGTTTGTCGCCTTCATCACCGTGTTGCAGGCGCTGCTCAACCATTTCGGCATCAAGTTGACGGCTATGCTGACGGACGCCTCCGGCTTCCTGATCCTGGCAACGACAGCCGTGCTGATCGTCGCTTGCCTGATGTTTGCTCCAGCGATCGACATCACACGGTTGTGGACGTTCACGAACTATTCGGGTGATGCAGGCGGCGGTGTTTTCCCGCAGTCCGATTCCATGGGGTATCTCTTCCTGCTCTGCCTGCTACTGCCGGTTTACACCATCACTGGCTATGACGCGTCGGCGCATACTTCGGAAGAGACGTTGAAGGCAGCGCACTCGGTTCCGCGGGCGATCGTTTCGTCCGTGCTCTGGTCATCGCTGATCGGCTGGGTGATGCTATGCGCGATCGTATTGGCGATCCCCGATCTGGCGGCCGGCGCCAAGCAGGGCTGGGGCGTGTTCTTCGCGACGATGGACGCGATCTTGCCGTCGTGGCTTAAGACGCTGCTCTATCTGGCCATCCTGATCGCGCAGTTCCTCTGCGGTCTCGCAACGGTCACCTCTGCCTCGCGCATGCTTTTCGCCTTCTCGCGTGACGGTGGCATGCCGGTCGGCTCGGCCTCGCTAGCCAAGGTTAGCCCGGCCTGGCGCACGCCGGTCAATGCGATTTGGACGGCTGCGGTCCTCGAGATCATCTATGTCTTTCTTGCCCAGTTCATTTCGATCGGTGGCACGAACATCTATACCATCGTCGTCAATTCGACATTGGTGTTCCTGTTCCTGTCCTTCATCATTCCGATCGTGCTCGGCATGATGGCTTTCGGAACGGAGAAATGGCCGAATCCCGGCCCGTGGAATCTCGGCGCCGGCCTGTTCAAGTTGTTTTGCATCCTGTCGGTCATCGGCATGGTGATCATCTTCTACATCGCCATCCAGCCGCCAAACGACAAGGTGCTCTATATCACCCTGGGCTTCATCGTGCTGACCGCCGTGCTTTGGTTCGGCTTTGAGAACCGCCGCTTCAAGGGCCCGCCGATCGGCGACCAGATTGCCAAGCGTCAGGCAGCGATCAAGGCTGCCGAGGTAGCCATAGGCGAAGCCGGCGCCTGACACCTCTCCATCGCCATGGCCGGCGCCTGCCGGCCATGGCTTTCCACATATTCAAGGCGACAAGCCCTAAACGACAAGCACTGGAGTGCCAAAGGAATGGCCGGAAATTTCTCGTTCGATCAGTTGAAGAAGGCGGTCTCCAGCGGCGAGATCGACACGGTGCTGGCCTGCATTGTCGACATGCAGGGCCGGCTGGCGGGAAAGCGGTTCCTGGCACAGTATTTCGTCGAGTCCGCCCATGACGAGACGCATGGCTGCAACTATCTCTTGGCCGCCGACATCGATATGGAACCGGTGCCAGGCTACAAGGCGGCGAGCTGGTCGAAGGGTTACGGCGACTTCGTCATGAAGCCGGACCTGGCGACGCTGCGGCGCATTCCATGGCTGGAAAAGACGGCGCTGGTGATCTGCGACGTGCTCGACCACCACACCCATGACGACCTGCCGCATTCGCCGCGCGCCATCCTGAAGAAGCAGGTCAAGCGGCTGAGCGAGCGTGGCTATATCGGCTATTTCGCCTCCGAGCTCGAATTCTATCTGTTCAGCGAAACTTACGATTCCGCCCGCAAGAAGCACTGGCAGAGCCTCGACACCGCCTCCCCCTATATCGGCGACTACCAGATCGGCATCACCACCAAGGAAGAAGGCGTCATGCGCCGGCTGCGCAACGAGATGGAAGCAGCCGGCATTCCGATCGAGAACTCCAAGGGCGAGTGGGGTCCGGGCCAGGAAGAAATCAATGTGCGCTATGCCGAGGCGATCGACATGGCCGACCGCCACGTCATCCTGAAGAACGGCGCCAAGGAAATCGCAGAGTCCGAAGGCAAGGCGATTTCGTTCATGGCCAAGTATAATTATGGGCTGGCCGGCAATTCCAGCCACATCCACAATTCGCTGTGGAGCGCCGACGGCAAGACGCCGCTTTTCTACGACAGACAAGCCGAATGGACGCTGTCGACGCTCGGTCAGCGATGGGCGGCCGGCCAGCTCAAATACGCCAAGGAATTCACCTGGTTCCTGGCACCCTACATCAATTCCTACAAGCGTTTCCAGGCCGGCACCTTCGCGCCGACCAAGATCATGTGGAGCGAGGACAACCGCACCGCCGGTTTCCGCCTGTGCGGCGAGGGCACCAAGGGCATCCGCATGGAATGCCGTATCGGTGGCGCCGACCTCAACCCCTATCTCGCCTTCGCCGCGCTGATCGCGGCCGGCCTTGCCGGCATCGACGAAAAGCTCGAATTGCAAAAACCCTTCGTCGGCGATGCCTATCAGGCCTCGCAGCTGCCGGAAATTCCCAAAACCCTGCGCGATGCCACCGAGACGCTGGCGAATTCGGAGATGCTGAAGCAGGCGTTCGGTGACGGCGTGCTCGAACATTATGTCCATACGGCACGCTGGGAGCAGTTCGAATACGACCGCCGCATTACGGACTGGGAACTGCACAGGGGGTTTGAGCGGTACTAAACTACGCCAGCGCTGCCGTTCAGCCTTTGGTGCGGAGGCGGGTAGCTCAAAACCGAGATTGTCATAAGCTGCGAGGACTCAAGGAATGACCGAAACGGTCAAGATAAAATCCCCTGTCGATGGCTCGGTCTATGCCGAGCGACCGATCGCCACGGATCAGGCGATCAATGCCGCGGTCGAGCGTGCCAAGGCAGCGCAAGAGAAATGGGCTGAGACGCCGGTCGTCGAGCGCGGCAAATTTATGCTGGCCATGCTGGAAGCGCTGGTCGCCATGACCGATGAGATCGTGCCGGAAATCGCCTGGCAGATGGGCCGTCCGGTGCGTTATGGCGGCGAGTTCGGCGGCGTCAGGGAACGCACCAACTACATGGTCGAGATCGCCGAAGCGGCACTGAAGCCGGTGATGGCCTCCAATCCCAAGGACGGGTTTCGCCGCTATGTGAAGAAGGTGCCGCTCGGCGTGGTCATGGTGATCGCGCCGTGGAACTATCCCTATCTCACCGCCGTCAACACCATCGTGCCGGCGCTGATGGCCGGCAGCGCCGTCATCCTCAAGCACGCGGCGCAGACGCTGTTGGTCGGCGAACGCTTTCAGCAGGCTTTCGACAAGGCCGGCCTGCCAAAGGGCCTGTTCCAGAACCTCGTCATGAACCACGCCCAGACTGAAAGACTGCTCGGCTCGGGCAAGATCGACCATGTCAATTTCACCGGCTCGGTTGCTGGTGGCCGCGCCATCGAAAAGGCTGCGGCAGGCACCTTCATGACGCTCGGCCTTGAGCTCGGCGGCAAGGACCCGGCCTATGTCCTGGCCGATGCCAAGATGGATCATGCCGTCGCCAACCTGGTCGACGGCGCCTTCTACAATTCCGGCCAGTGCTGCTGCGGCATCGAGCGCGTCTATGTTCACGAGAAGGTCTATGACGAGTTCGTCGAAGGCTTCATCGCCGAAACCAAGAACTACGTCGTCGGCAACCCCCTAGACCAGGCGACGACGATGGGGCCGATGGCACAGGCGCGCTTTGCCGACCTGATCCGCGAGCAGAAGGCAGAGGCGCTGCGCAAGGGTGCCAAGGCGCTCATCAACATGAAGGTTGCCGACGACAAGGCTGGCTCGCCCTATCTGGCGCCGGAGGTGCTGACCGGGGTCGACCACCAGATGAGCGTCATGCGCGAGGAGAGCTTTGGGCCGATCGTCGGCATCATGAAGGTGCGCAACGATGAGGAGGCGATCGCGCTGATGAACGACAGCCCCTACGGGTTGACGGCCTCGATCTGGACGCGCGACACCGACCATGCGGCGGCCATCGGCGATCGGGTCGAGACCGGCACGGTGTTCATGAACCGCTGCGACTATCTCGATCCGGCGCTGGTCTGGACCGGCGTCAAGGACACCGGCAAGGGCGCGGCCCTGTCGGCCATCGGCTACGACAATCTGACCAGGCCGAAATCATATCACCTACGTGAAGCCATCTGATTTTCTGAAAGTCAAAAATGACAAAACTCATTTCCAAATGGAATTACCCGACAACCGTTCGGTTCGGTGCGGGGCGCATCAAGGAATTGCCTGATGTGCTTGATGCGACCGGCATCAGGCGGCCGCTTTTCGTCACCGATCCGGGGCTGGCCAAGCTTCCGGTCGTCGCTTCGACATTGAAGATCCTCGACGACGCCAAGGTTCCCTATGGCGTGTTTTCCGAGGTCAAGCCGAACCCGGTGGACTCCAACCTGACCGCCGGCATTGCCGTGTTCAAGAAAGGCAAGCATGACGGCGTCATCGCCTTCGGCGGCGGCTCGGCGCTCGATCTCGGCAAGCTGATCGCCTTTCAGGCCGGCCAGACGCGGCCGTTATGGGATTTCGAGGATATCGGCGACTGGTGGACGCGCGCTAATTCCGACGCGATCGCACCGATCATCGCCGTGCCAACGACGGCCGGCACCGGCTCGGAAGTCGGCCGCGCCGGCGTCATCACCAATGAGGCGACCCACACCAAGAAGGTCATCTTCCATCCGAAACTTTTGCCGGCGATCGTTATCGCCGATCCGGAACTGTCGGTCGGCATGCCGGGCTTCATCACCGCCGGCACCGGCATGGACGCGCTCGCCCACTGCCTCGAGGCCTATTGCGCGCCGGGCTATCATCCGATGGCCGACGGCATCGCTGTCGAAGGCGCGCGGCTGGTCTTCGAGAACCTGCCGAAGGCCTATGCCAACGGCAAGGATCTCGTCGCCCGCGCCCATATGATGAGCGCGGCCGCCATGGGTGCAGCCGCCTTCCAGAAGGGGCTGGGCGCCATACACTCGCTGTCGCATCCGATCGGCGCGCTCTACGACACCCATCACGGCATGACCAACGCCGTGTTCATGCCTTATGTGCTGGCCTTCAACCGCGACGCCATCGAGGTGCGCATCGCCCGGCTCGCCGCCTATTGCGGCATCAAGGGTGGCTTCGACGGTTTCGCCAAGGCGGTCATCAAGCTGCGCAAGGAGCTGAAGGTGCCGCACGCGCTGCCGGGCCTGATCAAGGGGCTCGACATGGACAAGAAGCGCAAGGGCCTGATCGCCGACATGGCAGTGGTCGATCCGACCGCCGGCGGCAACCCGGTCAAGCTGACCAGGAAGGCGGCGCTGACGCTGCTCGAAAACGCCATCGCCGGCACAGTGTGAGACGGCTTTCACGCCGAAAATTGATCTGGGAATTGAGGGCAAAGAAAAGGGGAGAAGGATGAAAGGAAAGACCAAAATTAATTAGCCGGAAAAATAATCGCGGGGCGATTGCTACAGCCGGTTAAAAAGAGTTTACTTTTTCGTACTGCGGGGCATCGCTTTCACAAAGCTTTCATCTGGCTGTCACACGAAAACGATACCGCATCGCAGGCGTCCAACGGCGTCAGTTCAACGGAGAGAACACATGTTCAAATTCACGGGAAAAGTGCTTTCCCTTACGGCCGTCGCCCTGATGGCGACCTCTGCCATTTCGTCGGCCCAGTCCATGGATGAACTGGTTGCCGCTGCCAAGGCGGAAGGCCAGCTCACCACAATCGCCCTGCCGCATGACTGGTGCGGCTATGGCGCCGTCATCGCCGGCTTCAAGGCGAAATATCCCGAAATCACCGTCAACGAGCTTAACCCCGATGCCGGCTCCGGCGACGAGATCGAGGCGATCAAGGCCAACAAGGACAATAAGGGCCCGCAGGCGCCCGACGTCATCGACGTCGGCCTGTCCTTCGGCCCCACCGCCAAAGCCGACGGCCTGCTGATGCCCTACAAGGTGTCGACCTGGGACTCGATCCCCGACAGCGCCAAGGATGCCGAAGGCTACTGGACCGGCGACTATTACGGCGTGCTGGCGATGATGGTGAACAAGGATCTGGTCAAGGAAGTGCCGGCCGATTGGGCCGATCTCCTGAAGCCGGAATATGCCAACGCCGTCGCGCTCGCCGGCGATCCACGCGCCTCGAACCAAGCCATCCAGGCGGTCTACGCCGCCGGCCTTTCGAGCGGCGCCGCGGCCGGTGAAGCCGCAGGTACTGCCGGCCTCGAGTTCTTCAAGAAGCTCAACGCCGCCGGCAATTTCGTGCCGGTCATCGGCAAGCCGGCGACGCTTGCACAGGGTCAGACACCGATCCTGATCAACTGGGACTACAATGCGCTTGCCGGCCGCGACACGCTGAAAGGCAATCCGCCGGTCGACGTCGTCGTGCCGAAGACCGGTGTCGTCGCCGGTGTCTACGTGCAGGCGATCAGCGCCTACGCGCCGCATCCGAACGCTGCCAAGCTCTGGCTGGAATATCTCTATTCCGACGAAGGCCAGATTGGCTGGCTGAAGGGCTACTGCCACCCGATCCGCTTCAACGATCTCGCTAAGAACGGCAAGATCCCGGAGGACGTGCTGGCCAAGCTGCCGCCGGCCGCATCTTATGAGGCCGCGGTGTTCCCGACGCTCGACGAGCAGGGCAAGGCCAAGGAAGCCATCACCAAGAACTGGGACGCCGTCGTCGGCGCCAACGTTCAGTAAGGTTGAAAACCGCCGGGCGGCTTCACTGCCGCCCGGCATTCCACTAGAGCGACGTGCGTCCACTTGGACGCACAAAGTACGCTCTAGAACTCAAATTTTCGCATCGTGCTTTCCGAAAATCGAGTTCGATTTTCGGGCCGATGCGATAAGACGGTAGCCGGCGCATGACCGATCTCTCGCTTTCCGATCACGCGATTGCCGGGAAGACGGCGCCGCCCAGCGAGGCGCGCGCGTTTCGGCTGCCGACGCAATGGCTGGGCGTGGCGCCGTTCTTCATCTTCGCCATCATGTTCCTGGTCCTGCCCACGCTCTATCTGGTGCTGGGCGCGTTCCAGAACGATGCCGGCGCATTCACCTTCGACAACATCGTCGGTATCTTCGACCCACCCAATTTGTCGAACTACATGCAGTGCCAATATGATTCCTGGATTTCCTGGGTCGACGGAAACTGCAAGCTGCCCAGCATCCTTGCCGCCTACTGGATCTCGATCAAGATCAGCCTTGCTTCGTCGCTCATCGGCGCATTTGCCGGTCTGGCCATTGCCATTGCCATCGTGCGCGGCGGCCTGCCGAACTG
Source organism: Mesorhizobium mediterraneum (assembly GCF_002284565.1). Classification (GTDB taxonomy): domain Bacteria; phylum Pseudomonadota; class Alphaproteobacteria; order Rhizobiales; family Rhizobiaceae; genus Mesorhizobium; species Mesorhizobium mediterraneum. Next base: position 10,151 of record NZ_NPKI01000012.1, read on the forward strand.
GATACGCTCGGCGACGCTGACCTTTTCCGGCGTGGCTTCGAATTTCGCCGGCGTGCCGCTGGCCTTTGCCTTCCTCGCCACGCTCGGCCGGCTCGGCCTCGCGACGGTGATCCTGAACACCGTGTTCGGCTTCAACATCTACGCCCACGGCTTCAACATCCTGTCGTTCTGGGGCCTGACGTTGACCTATGTCTATTTCCAGATCCCGCTGATGGTGGTCATCATCACACCGGCGATCGACGGACTGAAGAAGGAATGGGGCGAGGCGGCCGCGACGCTTGGCGCCACCACCGCGCAATACTGGCGCATGGTCGTCATCCCGGTGATCTGGCCGAGTTTTCTCGGCACCGTCATCCTGCTGTTTGCCAATGCCTTCGGCGCCATCGCCACCGCCTATGCGCTGACCGGCTCGTCGCTCAACATCATTCCCATCGTGCTCTACGCGCAGATCCGCGGCGACGTGCTGCACAACCCGCATCTCGGCTATGCCATTGCCTTTGGCATGATCGTCATCACCGGCCTCGCCAACGTCTTCTACATCTGGTTCCGGACGCGCAGCGAAAGGTGGCTCAAATGAAGAGCGGACGTTTCTGGGCCTGGGTCGTCTTCGCGCTGGGCGCGGCCTATTTCTTCATTCCGCTGATTGCAACCGTGGAATTCTCGATGCGCATGCGGCGCGGCGTCTATTCCTTCGATGCCTACGAGGTCGTGCTTGGCGACCCCCGCTTCCAGGCGACTTTCGGCTATTCGGTGCTTGCCGCCGTCTTCACCATCATCCTCGGCGTGCTGATCGTCGTGCCCACCGCCTACTGGATCCGGCTGCGGCTGCCGCAACTGAGGCCGGTCGTCGAGTTCATCACGCTGCTGCCGCTGGTCATCCCGGCGATCGTCATCGTCTTCGGCTACATCAGAATGTACGGATCGAACTCGCCGCTGCCGTTCCTGGCGAGCGATACGGGCACCAACGCCTTGCTGGTCATCGGCTATGCGACGCTGGCGCTGCCCTATATGTACCGCGCCGTCGACACCGGGCTTCGCACCATCGACGTGCGCACGCTGACGGAGGCGGCGCAGATCCTCGGCGCCGGCTGGGGCACGATCATCACCCGCGTCATTCTGCCCAATGTGCTGATCGCGGTATTGTCGGGCGCCTTCCTTACCTTCGCCATCGTCCTCGGCGAATTCACCATGGCCAGCCTGCTCAATCGGCCGGCCTTCGGTCCCTACCTGCAGAACATCGGCGCCAATCGCGCCTATGAGCCGGCGGCACTTGCCATCATTGCCTTCGCCATTACCTGGGCGTGCATGTCGCTGATCCAGATCCTGTCGCGTTTTGCGCCGCGATCGGCGAACCGGCCAAACTGATCGAAAAGTACTGACCGAAAGAAAAAAACCATGGCCGAGCCATTCCTCTCCATCCAGCATGTGCGAAAATCCTTCGGCCCCACCACCGTGGTCCAGGATTTTAACCTCGACGTCGAGCCGGGCGAATTCGTCTCCTTCCTCGGGCCATCGGGCTGCGGCAAGACGACGGTGCTGCGCATGGTCGCCGGCTTCGAGGAGCCGAGCGCCGGCAAGATCGTCGTGGCCGGCAAGGATATCACCCGGCTCAAGCCCAACCAGCGCAATGTCGGCATGGTGTTCCAGGCCTATGCGCTGTTTCCGAACCTGACGGTGGCGCAGAACATCGGCTTCGGACTGAAGGTCGCGGGCATGCCAAAGGCCGATGCTGACAGGCGCGTTGCCGAGATGCTCGACCTCATCAAGCTGCCGCAGATGGGCGATCGCTATCCCTATCAGCTCTCCGGTGGCCAGCAGCAGCGTATCGCGCTGGCGCGGGCGATCGCGCCGAAGCCGAAGCTCCTGCTGCTCGACGAGCCGTTGTCGGCGCTCGACGCCAAGGTGCGCGTGTCGCTGCGCGAGGAAATCCGCTCGATCCAGAAGAGGTTAGGCATCACCACGATCTTCGTCACGCACGACCAGGAAGAGGCGCTGTCGATCTCCGATCGCATCGCAGTCATGTATAGCGGCAAGGCCGAGCAGGTCGGCACGCCGTTCGAGATCTACAACCGGCCGGCGACCAAGTTCGTCGCCAATTTCGTCGGCACGCTGAACGTGCTCGAAGGCACCGTCACCGATGCCGCTTCGGGCAAGGTGCGCGTCAACACGCAGGAGGTCGCGCTCAAGGGCAAGCTCAACGGTTCGAAGACCGGCGACAAGCTATCCCTGGCGCTGAGGCCCGAGGCAATTTCGCTCGGCCGCCATCCCGGCCGCGATTCCAGCCTTTCGGGCGAGATCGCCGAAGTCCATTTCCTCGGCTCGGTCATCCGGGTTCGCGTCGGCATCGGCGGCAGCACGGTGTCGCTCGACACGTTCAACAGCCCGGCCGCCCCGCCGCCCGCCGTCGGTGAGAAGGCCGAGATTTCCTTCTCGTCGGGCGACATGCTGGTGCTGCACTAGAGCGCTTTGGTGGAACCAAAACCGCGCTCCAGGTCTTGTTTGACGCATTTTGTCGGACGCCAAACGAAGACGTTTGGCTGCAAATGCTCTAAAGCGCGTCGCGTTGAAACGGATTCAATCGACGCGCTTTAAGCCTTTGTTTTTATGCATGTCGTTATCCCAAAACCGCTGCGCACTTTTGGGCGACATGCACTAACAGCGGCAGTATCCCGGAAGTCGAAGCCAGGCCGGCGGGATGAACGGCTGGCTCACCGTCCTGAAGACCGGCAGCGCTTCCAGCCGCGCGGCATGGGCGGCGAGCGCCGGAAACGCGGTGAGCGAAGCCAGGCCGGGATGTGCCTCGCCAAGGAAGCGGAGCGCGGCGGCAACCGCGATGTCGGCATGGCCGATCCGATCGCCGAACCAGTAGGTTTCAGGCCTTGTGCTGCGATCGGCTTCCAGTACAGCCATCACGCCTTCTATCTGCTTGCGGCAGCGCTCAACCCAGAGGTCGGAGATCGGCTCGTGCAGCAGCCTCTCGTAGAACAGGCTAACCGCCTTGTCGCCCAGCCCGGTTGCCAAAGCGGCTATCTTCAGCGCTTGGCGGCGCGCCGGCTCCTCGGTCGGAAACATCCTGTGCTCGGCCCGCTACGAGACCATCCAGATGGTCCAGCATGGCGTGGCTCTCGATCAGCACCTCGCCATTGTCCAGCACCAGGGTTGGCACGCGCGTCAGCGGATTGTAGGGCCTGAACTTGTCCGCATCGCCGAAGGTCGACCAGGGACGATGTTCAAACGGCAGGTTGTACAGGGTCAGCGCAATGCCGACGCGACGGACGAAGGGCGAGTCATATTGGCCGATGAGGATCATGACCCAAGCTTATACGCAGACAACCGCCTCAACGCATACTGCCAAGTCAGAGCACAACGGCCAATCATAGCAGCTTATGGTTTTACTACTGCCAATAATTCCGCTTCGCCGCTACGATGAGGCATGGCGCTTTTCGAGTTGACCCTTGTTCTCCTGCTGATCGCCGTCGCGCTGACAGCGTTGTCGCGGCGTCTCCAGGTCCCCTATCCCTCTTTGCTGGCATTGGCAGGCGTAGGCATCGCCTTCCTGCCGTTTGCGCCGACCATCGAGATCGATCCCGAACTGGCGCTCGCCTTGTTCATCGCGCCGGTGCTCCTCGACGCTGCCTACGACACGTCGCTGCGCGATCTCAATCGCTACAGACTGCCGCTGGTCTTGCTGGCGCTTGGCGCCGTTGTTTTCACGACTGCGGCCGTGGCGCTCGCCGGATGGACAATGGCAGGCCTGCCGATCGCTGCGGCCATTGCCCTCGGCGCGATCGTGGCGCCGCCCGATGCCGTCGCGGCGTCGGCCGTGCTTGGACAGTTCAAGGTGCCGCACCGCGTCACCGCGATCCTGCAAGGCGAAAGCCTGCTCAACGACGCCACGGCACTTCTGATCTACCGCATGGCGGTTTCCGCAGCTGCCGGCTCTATCCTGCTGAGCAGCGCGGTTCCGATGATCTTGCTGTCGACGGTCGGCAGCCTTGCCGCTGGTTATGTGCTCGGCCGATTGTTTCTCGGCACCCTCAGTCGCATCAGCGATCCGGCAAGTGGCACGGTGGTGCAATTTGCCGGAACATTCGGCGTCTGGATCCTGGCCGATAGGGTCGGGCTCTCCGCTATCATTACGATCGTCGTCTATGCCATGACCATCGCGCGCACCGCGCCGCGCCGCATGCCGGCCAGGAATCGCGTCAGCTCCTACTCGGTCTGGGAGACGGCGGTCTTCGTGCTCAACGTGCTGGCCTTCGTCCTGATGGGACTTCAGGCGCGATCGATCGTCGGCCGGCTTGCCGAGCAGGGGCAGGTCGAAGCGTTCGTCTTCGCCGCGGCCGTGCTGGCAGTCGTCATCGTCTCGCGTCTCGTCTGGGTGCTGGGATGCGGCGCGATCATGAGGTGGCTTGCCAGCTTCGGTGACGCGGATCGGCAGGCCGAAGCCCCGTCGTTTCGCGGCGGCGTGCTGATCGGCTGGTGCGGCATGCGTGGTCTGGTCACCCTTGCGGCAGCGTTTGCCTTGCCGGCCGACTTTCCGGGCCGCGACCCGATCGTGCTCGCCGCCTTCTCGGTCGTTCTCGGCACATTGGTGCTGCAAGGCATGAGCCTGAAGCCGCTGCTGCGCTTGCTTCGTCTCGATCCGGACGAAACTGTCGACCGCGAGGTCGCGCAGGCACGCGTCGCCATCATGCAGGCTGCGCTGGACGTGTTGAGCGGCAAGACATCGAATGCCGCGGCCGCGGTCCGCGAGCAATTTACCGCGCAGCGCGTGATCGCCGAAAATCCTGACGATGCCCAGGCTGCAACCGAGTACGACAGGTTGCGCCTCTATGCCATCAAGAGCCAGCGTGACGCGTTGGAACAGCTGCGTATCGATGGGACGATCGGCGACGAAGCCTATCATCGCCTGGAGGAGGAAATCGACTGGTCGGAACTGGCCGCTTCTCCGCCAGGACGTTTCCAGCCGCTGACGACTTAGCCGTGCGCTATCTGGCCCAAGCTCTCTCCATCCGGCTGCACATTGCAACCAATCCGCCAAACCGCTACTGCCATCACGAAATTGAGCCGGTTAAGCAATGAAGCTGGTCAGCTATAACATCCAGTACGGTTTCGGCAGCGACGGCCGCTACGATCTCGCGCGCTGCGCCAAGGTTGTCGCTGGCGCCGACATCATCGCCTTGCAGGAAGTGGAACGGCACTGGCTGCGCAGCAACGGGGACGACCAGCCGGAAATCCTTTCTCGGCTGCTGCCCGAATACCATTGGGTCTATGGCCCGGGCTTCGACATGGACGCCAGCGAACGGCGTGAAGGCCGCATCGTCCACCGGCGGCGGCAATTCGGCACCATGGTGCTGTCGAGGCTGCCGATCGTCTGGTCGCGCCTGCACACGTTGCCGCTGCGCCGCACCGTGCGTCCGCTCAACACCCGCAACGCGGCGCTCGAATGCATGATCCGCACCCCTGCCGGACCGGTGCGGGTGCTGTCGCTGCATCTCGCGCATATCGCGACCGAGGAGCGGCTGGAGCAGATCGACTATCTGCTCGCCGAGCATCGCCGGGCGCCGTCCGACGGCGGCCCGTGGAGTGGCGCCGACGACGAACCCGTGCGCAACTGGAGCAATGGCGAGCCGCAGCCGGAAAACCCGCTGGCAGCGATCTGGATGGGCGATTTCAACATGGAGCCGGGCAGCGCCGAGTACCGGCGCATCGTCGGCAGCACGCCGTATCATCGCGGTGCCGCCTATCTCGACGGTTTTGTCGATGCCGCCGCCGTCGCCAGCGAACCTGCGGAGGACTTCCACACCCATGTGAAGACCATCGATGGCGGGCTGACAAAGCGACGGCTCGACCATTGTTTCGTCGGCGGCATGTTTGCCGGCCGCGTGCGCTCGGTCAGCGCCGATATCGGCGAAATCGCCTCCGACCATTTTCCGCTGCGGGTCGACATCGACCTGGAAACGCCTTTCGCGACAGCGACCGGAGGCGGATGAGCCGCCGATGACCTTGTTCGTCTTCTTCGCGGTGCTTGCTGCCGCCGCCATGCACGCGATATGGAACGCGCTGGTCAAGGTCCATCTCGACCGCTTTCTGTCGATCACGCTGATGACGCTCGGCATGGGCGCCGTGGCGCTTCTGGCGCTGCCTTTCGTCGAGGTGCCGAAATCGGAAGTGTGGCCGTACATCATCGCCTCGGTGATCTTCCACATGGGCTACAGGACGTTCCTGATTGGCGCCTACAAGGCCGGCGATTTCGCCCAGACCTATCCGCTGGCGCGTGGCACGGCGCCGCTGCTGGCCGCACTTGGCGGCATGGTGGTCGTCGCCGAGGTGCCGGCGCCGCTCGCCATTCTCGGGATCCTTCTTTTGTCGGCGGGCACGCTGGTGCTGTCGTTTCGCGGTGGCGCGCATCTAGAGAGGCTGAACCTGCGCGCGGTCGGCTTTGCGCTGGGCACCTCGATCTTCATCGCCAGCTACACGCTGTCCGACGGCAGCGGCGCGCGGCTCGCCGCCACCGCCTCGAGCTATGCGGCATGGCTGTTCGTCTGCGATGCGCTTTGGGCGCTGGTGCTGTGCCTGATCTTCCGCGGGCCAAAGGCGCTGCCGGTGCTGGCGCGCGACTGGAAGGCGGGCGTGTACACCGGCGTGCTCAGCGGCGCCGCCTACTGGATCGTGATGTGGGCGATGACCAAGGCGCCGATCGCCTCGGTCGCGGCGTTGCGCGAAACGTCGATCCTGTTCGCCATGATGATCTCGGTGTTCGCGCTCGGCGAGAAGATGACGGGCTGGCGGGGAGCCGCCGTGCTCAGCATTGTTGCCGGCGTCGTCGCGCTGAGGCTCGGGTAGCTAAGCGCTTATTTCCAGGTCGAACACCATCAGCCCGTCGGTTCCGCCTTCGAGTGCAGCAACCAGCCGGGCGCCGGCCCGCTGATGCGCTTCATGCACTAGATAGGCATCGCGCGCGGCGGCATCGCGAAAATCGATGGTGAAGCCGTGCGTGAAGCCGCGTGCGAACGGTTCTGGGCTGACATTGGCGCTGAATTCGACCTTGCCCATGCCTTCGATCACCCGCCGCAGCGCTTCGAGATCGGCATGGATTGCCGCGCGCTCGGTGGCGTCGGCGTTGTTGCGGAATCGAGCGAAAACACAGTGTCTGATCATTCCTGGGATCTCATGCCGCTTGGTTGGTCGAAAACACGGCCGGCGGCAGCGGCTCGCGGCCAAGGATCAGATCGGCGCCTTTTTCGCCGACCATGATGGTCGGGGCATTGGTGTTGGAGGAGGGGATGCGCGGCATCACCGAGGCATCGCAGACACGCAAGCCCTCAATGCCGCGCAGCTTGAGATCGGGCGTCACCACGCTCATCGCGTCGTGGCCCATGCGGCAGGTCCCCACGGGGTGGTGGTCGGTCTTGGAACTGCGGCAGGCATAGTCGAACAGCTCGTCGTCGCTGGTGAGCGTCGGTCCCGGCAGCACCTCGCGCAGCACGTAGGAAGCAAGCGCCTTCTGCCGCATGATCTCGCGCGCCAGCCTGAGTCCCTTGATTGACATGTCGCGGTCGTAAGGGTCGGACCAGTAATTCGGATCGATCAGCGGGTGGTCAGCCGGGTCGGCGCTGTTCAGTCGTACCGTGCCGCGCGAATGTGGGCGCAGGAAAGCCGAATTCAGCGTCACCCCTGGATTCCTGAGTTTCTCGACGCCGGCCTCGATGCCGGAGCCGAGGCCGAGATGGAGCTGGATGTCGGGCGAGGCGGCGGTCGGGTCGGCGTACCAGAAGCCACCGGTCTCGAACAGGCTGGAGGCAACCGGGCCCTTTTTGAGCAGCAGATATTGCAGGCCGGCCCACACCGTTCGGTGCAGCTTGGCGTAGTTATCATAGGTGTGGTCGCCGGTGCATTCGGCAATGACGAACAGGTCGAGATGGTCCTGCAGGTTGGAGCCGACGCCGGGCAGGTCATGCACCGGCGTCACGCCGACCGACTTCAGATGGTCTGCCGGGCCGATGCCCGACTGCATCAAAAGCTTCGGCGAGCCGATGGCGCCGGACGAGACGATCACTTCGCGCTCGGCATGCAGAATCTTCGGCTGGCCGCCCGGCCTGTCGACGATCTCGACGCCGACGGCGCGGCCTTTGTCGATGACGATGCGCGTCACCAGCACATCGGTCCTGACGGTCAGATTCTTGCGTTCGCGGATCGGCCGGAGATAGGCGACCGAGGCAGAGGAGCGTCTCGCGTTTTTCTGCGTCAATTGGTAATAGCCGACGCCCTCCTGGGTTATCCCGTTGAAGTCCGGATTGAAGGGAATGCCCATCTCCTGTCCGGCGCGGAAATAAGCCTCGCAGATCGGCAGCGGCGCAATCGGGTTCGAGACGCCGAGCGGGCCTTGGTCGCCGTGAAAATCGTTGGCGTAGCGCTGGTTGTTCTCGGCCCGCTTGAAATAGGGCAGCACGTCGCGGTAGCCCCAACCGGCAAGGCCCTCTTCGCTCTCCCAGGCGTCGTAATCGCGGGCGTTGCCGCGCGTGTAGATCTGGGCGTTGATGGAGGAGCCGCCGCCGATCACCTTGGCCTGCGTGTACCGGAAGATGCGGTCCTTCATGTGCTTTTGCGGCACGGTCGACCAGCCCCAGGCGGCGATGCCCTTGGTCATCTTGGCGAAACCTGCCGGCATGTGGATCAGCGGATGCCAGTCCTTGCCGCCGGCTTCGAGCAGCAGCACTGAATTCGATGGCTCTTCGCTCAGCCGGTTGGCGAGGACGCAGCCGGCCGGGCCGGCGCCGACGATGATGTAGTCGGTCATGGCGTCACCTGCTCACAGCCTCGGCACCGACAGCGCGCCGTCGACATTGACGATCGAGCCGGTCGAAAAGCCGAGCTTGCCGCCGGCGAGTGCCGCCACCGCGGCGCCGACATCGGCGGCTTCGCCCCAGCGCTTTGCCGGCACCAGCCCGCTATCGATCAGCGCGTCGTATTTGGCCGTCACGCCTGCGGTCATGTCGGTGCGGATGATGCCCGGCCGCACCTCGAACACGCCGACATTTTCGGCGGCGAGCCGCAGTGCCAGGGTCTTCACCCACATCGAAAGCCCAGCTTTGGAGATGCAGTAGTCGCCGCGCTCGGGCGAGCCCATTTCGGCGCTGACCGAGGTGATGGTGATGATCGATTTTGGGTGATCACCCGGCGCCGCAAGCATCGCCTTGGCAACGGCTTGGCTGAGGAAGACGGTGCCGCGCAGATTAATGCTGAGGATCCGGTCGAAATTCTCCGGTTTCAATTCCAGCAGGTCGCCGCGTTCGACCGCGCCGATGCCGGCATTGTTGACCAGGCAGTCGATGCGGCCGAAGGCGCTTATCGCGGCATCGACCAGCGCCGCATGGTTTTCGAGATCGGCGATGTCGCCACAATGGTAGGCGAATTTCGCACCGCGGGCAGCGATGTTGGCGGCAAGTCCGTCAGCGGCATTGTCGGCAAGGTCCACGACAAGGATGTCGAAGCCGGCATCGGCCAGCGCCTCGGCGCAGGCCAGCCCAATGCCGCGCGCGCCGCCGGTGACGATGGCCGCCGGGCGGGTCATGCGACAAGCTCCGTCTTGCGGATATGGTCGGCGACACGCAGCGCTTGTGCTGCGATCGACAGCGCCGGATTGACCGCGGCCGAGTTCGGCAGGAAGCTAGCGTCGACGACAAACAGGTTCCGGTGGTCGAACGAGCGGCAGAACGGGTCGAGCGGCGAGGTCGCCGGATCGTCGCCCATCTTGACCGTGCCGCACTGGTGCGACGGCGTGCGCTTGTCGAAAGGCCGCGACAGGACGATCGGATAGCCGCAGGCGCGGAAGTTCTCGCGCATCACCTTGGTCAGCCCGTCGAGCGACTGCATGTTGGAGCGCCGCCACTGCATGACGATGTCCTTGCCGTCGACCATGATGCGGCTTTCGGGATCGGGCAGGTCCTCGCACATCAGATACCAGTCGACGGCGTGGCCGGCCATGAAGTCCAGCGCGAATTTGGGTGCAAGCTTGACGTTGGCCCTCAGGATATTGCCGTCGATCTTGCCGAGAAGCTGGACATTGCCGAGCGGCTTGCCGCCCTTGCCATCGGACAGATAGTAGTCGTTGAGCATCAGCGTCTTCTGGTAGACGGCATCGTTCCTGCGGCGCGGATCGATCGCCAGCATGGCGCTCGAATTGTGGTTCATGAAATTGCGGCCGACTTGGTCGGAATGGTTGGCGAGGCCCTTGCCGCCTCCCTTGCCATTGTTGGGAGAGGGCGAGCGCAGCAGGATGACCGCTGAATTGACGGCGCCGGCCGAGAGGATGACCAGTTTCGGCGTCACTTTCTTCAGCGTGCCATTCTGGCGATAGTGAACGGCGGCGATCGTCCTGGCATCCGATGACGCTTCGAGATATTCGACGTGGGCACTGGTCTCTAGCCTGATGTTCCGGTCGGCCAGTGCTGCCGCCAGCGGCCCTGTTTGGGCGTCGACCTTGCCGGTCCCGGTGTTGGGAAAGGCATCCCAGCCTGTCTTGCCGTCCTTCAGCCAGGCATCGATGTCGACGCCGAGCGGCAGCGATGCGGGGTGCAGGCCGAGACCCTTGAGCTCGGCGCGGGCGCGGGCGATGGGCGGCTCGTCCGGCACCGGCCCGAAGGCATAGGGGATCGAGTGGAACGGTTCGGTCGGGTCTTCGCCGAGTGCGCCGCGCACGCGAAAAAGCTGCTCGGCCCTGGAGTACCATGGCTCGAACGCCTCGTAGGAGAACGGCCAGGCCGGCGAGACGCCGCCATAGTGCTCCATGGCGGAAAAGTCTTGCCTGCGGTAGCGGATCAGCACCGCGCCATAGAATTTCGAATTGCCGCCCACATAGTAGTAGTTGCCGGGGTTGAACGCAGCACCCCCGACCTCGCGCCACATCTCCTTCGGCCGGTAATGGCCGTCGACGAAGATAGCGCGTGTGTCGCGCGTGTGCGTCGTCGTCGGCAGCTTCTCGCCGCGCTCCAGCATCAGGATCGAGGCGCCACTGCCGGCAAGGCCGGAGGCGATCGTGGCGCCGCCGATGCCGGAGCCGATGATGACGATGTCCGGGTTTGTCATGGCTGTCAGAGGATACGGTTCTCGGTCGCCGGATCGAAGAACACCGCCTTGGTCAGGTTGAAGGCGAGCGGCGTGCTGGTACCCGGCTGGATGTTGGCGTCGGCGCGCAGACGCGCCACCACCGCCTTGCCGCCCAGATTGGTGACCGCGAAAGTGTCGGAGCCGGCCGGTTCCACGACTTCGATATGGCAGTCGGCGGTGGCGATGTTCGATGCGTTGCGTTCGGCCCCTTCCGGATCGGTCAGGGCTTCGGGGCGGACGCCGAAGATGATCGGCTTGTCGTGGAATGCCGACAGGCCCGACGGCGCATCGGCCAGCGGCAGCGAGATCGGCTCGCGCGCCTCTCGCTGCAGCACCACGGAAAGTGCATTGCCATTGCCGCCGATCGTCGCCGGGATCAGGTTCATGGCCGGTGAACCCATGAAGTCGGCAACGAACAAATTGGTCGGGTTGTTATAGATTTCGGCCGGCGTGCCGAACTGCTGCACCTCGCCGTCGCGCATCACCGCGATCTTGGTGGCCAGCGTCATCGCCTCGATCTGATCGTGGGTAACGTAGACTATCGTTGTGCCGGTGGTCGCGTGCAGGCGCTTGATCTCGATACGCATGTCGACACGCAGCTTGGCGTCGAGATTGGAGAGCGGCTCGTCGAAGAGAAAGAGCTTGGGGTCGCGCACCAGCGCGCGGCCCATGGCAACGCGCTGGCGCTGGCCGCCGGAAAGCTGGCTCGGCTTGCGCTGCAGGAGGTGGCCGATCTGCAGCACCTTCGCCACCTTGTCGATCGCCTTCTGGCGCTCCTGAGCCGGCACGCCGCGCATTTCCATGCCGAAGGCAATGTTTCCGGCGACAGTCATGTTCGGATAGAGCGCATAGCTCTGGAACACCATGGCGATGTCGCGCTTCGAGGGATGGAGATCGTTGATCGTCCGGCCGTCGACGCGGATTTCGCCTTCGGTGATGGTTTCCAGGCCGGCGATGGTGTTGAGCAATGTCGACTTGCCGCAGCCGGACGGGCCGACCAGCACGAGGAAGCCGCCCTTTTCGAGATCGACGTCGATGCCCTTCAGGATTTCGACCGATCCGAACCGCTTCCTCAGCCCATTGATTTCGAGAAAAGCCATTCGATTATCCTTTGACGGCGCCGGCCATCAGGCCGCGCACAAAATAGCGGCCAGCGACCACGTAGACGAGAAGGGTCGGCAGTGCGGCGATCATCGCCGCCGCCATGTTGACGTTGTATTCGACGACGCCGGTCGAGGTGTTGACGACGTTGTTCAGCGCCACGGTCATCGGCATCGCGTCACCGGTGCCGGCATAGGCGGAGGCGAACAGGAAGTCGTTCCAGATGTTGGTGAACTGGTAGATGACGGTGACGACGAAGATCGGCATCGAATTCGGCAGCATGATGCGCCGGAAAATCTGGAAGAAGCTGGCCCCGTCGACCTGCGCCGCCTTGACCAGTTCGGTCGGGAACGCCTCGTAATAGTTGCGGAAGAACAAAGTGGTGAAGCCAAGCCCGTAGACGACGTGGACAAAGACCAGGTTGACCGTCGGGTTGCCCAAGCCGAATGACAGCCCCGTTGCGTTCCGCAACGTCACGCCGAAACGGCCGAGGCTGCCGAGGATCGTCGCCATCGGCAACAGCACCGACTGGAACGGAATGAAGCAGGCAAACAGCATCAGCCCGAACACCAGCGTGTGGCCGCGGAAGCGCCATTTGGTCAGGACATAGCCGTTGAGCGCGCCGAGCAGCGTCGAGATCAGCACCGCCGGAACCACCATCTTGATGGAATTCCAGAAATAGCCCTTGATGCCGGCGCAGGTGAGGCCGACGCAGGTCTCGCCCCAGGCCTTCAGCCATGGCTCGAAGGTCGGCGCCTGCGGCAGCGCCAGCATGTTGCCGTTCTGGATCTCGTCCATGGTCTTGAACGAGGTCACCAGCATGACGAATAGCGGCATCAGGTAGAACAGCGCGAACAGCGCCAGCAGGCCGTAGATGACAACGCGGTTGACGGTCCTGGCGCTGATGCCGCCAGTGCTCTGGCGAGCGGGAGTGGCAATGACGCTCATCGCGGCTTCTCCCTGAGCTCGGAGTAGAGATAGGGCACGATGATCGCGGTGATGGTCATCAGCATGATCACAGCACTGGCTGAGCCGACAGCCATTTCGTTGCGCTTGAAGGTGTACTCATACATGAAGTTCGACGGCAGCCAGGCCGAGCCGCCCGGTCCGCCACTGGTCAGCGCGACGACCAAATCGTAGGACTTGATGGCGAGGTGGGCGAGCACGATGAAGGCCGACAGGAACACCGGCCGCAGCAGCGGGATGACGATCCGGCGATAGAGCTGGAACGTGGTGGCGCCGTCGATCTGCGCCGCCTTCATGATCTCGCCGTCGATGCCACGCAGGCCGGCGAGGAACATCGCCATGATGAACCCCGAGGCCTGCCAGACGCCGGCGATCACCACGGTGTAGATGACGAAATCCTTGTTCTTGATCCAGTCGAAATGGAAGCTCGTCCAGCCCCATTGATGCAGCGTCTGCTCGAGGCCGAGCCCGGGATCGAGGAACCATTTCCAGGCGACGCCGGTGACGATGAAGGACAGCGCCATCGGGTAGAGATAGATCGGGCGCAACATGCCTTCGCCGCGGATCTTTTGGTCCAGCAGGATCGCCAGGAACAAGCCGAGCGCCAGGCAGATGAAGATGTAGAGAAAACCGAAGATGCCCATATTGGTGATCGACGTGTACCAGCTCGATGGCGGGTCGCTCTCGAAGGTCCAGCGCCACAGCCGCTGATAGGCGCGTGACCCTGTAATGGCATAGGACGGGAAGGTCTTGGAGTTGGTGAAGGACAGATAGACCGTCCACAGGATGAAGCCGTAGACGAAGACAACAGTGATCGCAAAGCTTGGCGCCAGCACGAGCTTCGGCAGCGCGTCCTGCAGGCGCGAACGCATGGAGGCACCCGGGCGAGCGTTATGCTCCGGCGTCAGCTTGATCTGGGTCGCGACCGTAGTCATGGGCTCCTCCCGTTTCGGGTCCCTTCACCGCCAGGCGGAAAGGATGACCCCGTCCAGACGGGTGTGATTGGTGAATCGCCGGCGCCAATCGCTTGGCATATCCCGGCGAGATGCCGACCATTTTCGCATGTTGGAGTCTTCCCCGCCGGAGCGGGGAAGGCCTTCCATGCCTGGTTTTACTTGGCGTCTTCGATCGCGTTGACCAGCTGGGTCACGGCCTCGTCCGAGGTCTTGATCTGGCCGTGGACGAATTTCGAGACGACGTCCTTATAGGCATTGGCGACCGCCGGAGGCGCGCCATAGCCTTGCGCGAGCGAACCAAACAGCGTGCCGCCCTCATTGGCGGCCTTCAGGTCGGCCATGCCCTTCTTACCGCAAGCGTCGAAGTCGGTGTCAGGCACGTCGGTGCGGGCCGGGACCGAGCCCTTGACGACGTTGAAGGCCGACTGGAAGCTCTTCGACAAAGTGGCGGTGGCCAAGGCGGCCTGGGCGGCCTTGCGGTCGTCCGGAACATCGAACATGCCGAACATGTCGGAGTTGTAGACCACGCTGCCATCGGTGCCCGGGAAGCGGTAGCACAGGAAGTCGGTGCCCGGGGTCTTCTTGGCGGCGTTGAATTCGCCCTTGGCCCAATCGCCCATGACCTGCACCAAGGCATCGCCCTTGATGACCATGGCGGTGGCGAGGTTCCAATCGCGGCCCGAGAAGTTCGGGTCGACATAGGTGACAAGCTTGGCGAGGTTGTCGAACGACTTCTTCATCGTGTCGGACTTCAGCTGCTCTTCGTCGAGGTCGTTGAAGGCCTTTTTGTAGAACTCAGGTCCGCCGGTCGACAGCACGACCGAATCGAACATGGTGGCCTCCTGCCAGTTCTGGCCGCCGAGCGCAAGCGGGATGACGCCCGCCGCCTTGGCCTTGTCGAGCAGCGCGATGAAGTCGTCGAAGGTCTTGGGCTCGGTGCCGCCGATCTTGTCCATCACGGCCTTGTTGATCCACAGCCAGTTGACCGAGTGGACGTTGACCGGAGCCGCGACCCACTTGCCGTCATAGACCGAGAATTTCTGCAGGGCGGCCGGAACGGACTTGTCCCAGCCTTCCTTTACCGCCGTCTCGGTCAGGTCGCCCATCACGCCGGCTGCGGCATAATCGAGCACGGTATATCCGAGCATCTGCGAGGCGGTCGGGTAATTGCCGGCCGCCACCATCGCCTTCAGCGCGGTCATGGCGGCGTCGCCGCCGCCGCCAGCCACGGGCACGTCCTTCCAGGCAAAGCCTTGCTTGGACAGATCTTCCTTGAGCACGTTCAAAGCAGCCGCTTCGCCGCCCGACGTCCACCAATGCAGCATCTCAACTTCCTTGACGTCTTGGGCGTGGGCCGCGAACGCAAGGCCCGACCCGAGAGCCGTTCCGATAAGCAGTTTGCGCAACATGTACTTCCTCCCTTGTTACATCTACACGACCGGCGGTTGCCCGCCGGGTTCTTCCCAACTCAGCCGACCCACCATCCGGTGCGCTGGCCACGATGAAACTGGATTGTCTTTTCCTCGGTATAATCCTCGACGGCGCGCTTGCCGAGTTCGCGTCCGAGACCGGACTGCTTGTAGCCTCCGAAAGGCAGCTCGGGATAACCTTCCATGAACGTGTTCACCCAAACGGTTCCCGAACGCACATTCCGCGCCACCGACATGCAGGTGTCGATGCTGGCGCTCCACACGCCCGCCGATAAACCATAGGGCGTGTTGTTGGCGATGCGCAACGCCTTTTCAATCGATTCAAAGGTCAGCACTGAGAGCACCGGGCCGAACACTTCCTCGCGTGCAATGGCCATGTCTTCGGTTACGCCGCGAAGAATGGTCGGGTCGAGATATTGACCGGCACTGGAGGCGATCTGCTTGCCGCCGCTATAGACGCTGCTGCCGTCGTTTGCCGCCGCCGTCACGTATCCGGTGACCTTGGCCAGGTGCTCGGAAGAGATCATCGCGCCGACCTTGGTGCCGTCATCGAGTGGATCGCCGACGGTGACCCGGGCGGTGAGCGCCTTCACTGCGCCAAGGAAGTCGTCGGCGATCGCCTCGTGGACGATCAGCCGGCTGCCGGCGTTGCAGCATTCGCCGGCGTTGAAAAAGCCGCCGAACACCGCTGCGTCGGCGGCGGCTTCGAGGTCGGCGTCGGGAAAGACGATCTGGCCGTTCTTGCCGCCGAGCTCCATCGAAACCTTCTTCAGCGTGCTCGCAGCCGATCCCATGGTCATCTTGCCGACCCGAGTGGAGCCGGTGAACGACACCATCTCGACCAGCGGATGGCTGACCATCGCCGCGCCGACATCGGCGCCCAGGCCAGCGAGGATGTTGACGACGCCATCCGGCAAGCCGGCCTGCATCAGGATGTCGCCGAGCACGAAGGTCGAGGCCGAGGTCATCTCGCTCGGCTTGACCACCGCCGTGCAGCCGGCGGCGAGCGCAAACGGCAGTTTCTGGCTGACGATGAGGAACGGAAAATTCCATGGCGTGATGATCGAGACGACGCCGATCGGTTCGCGCAGCACGACGCCCAGCATGGCGTCGCCGAGATTGGCGTAGGTTTCGCCATGCAGCGTGCGGGCAAGGGATGCCGCATAACGCCAGATATCGACGGCGCCGCCGATCTCGCCGCGCGCCTGGGCGATCGGCTTGCCGGATTCCAGCGCGTCGAGCCGGGCGATCTCCTCAAGCCGCGCCTCGATCAGGTCTGCCGCCTTGAGCAGGATCGCGGCGCGCTCGCCGGCCTTCATGCGCGGCCAGGGGCCGGCCTCGAACGCCTTGTGCGCGGCGGTCACCGCCGCCTCGACTTCCGCCGCGCCGGCTTGCGCATAGCGTGAAACCGTGAAGCCATGGCCGGGGCTCTCGCGCTCCAGCGTACGGCCGTCGCGGGCATCGACAAACTTGCCATCGATCAGCAGCCGATAGGTCTTCGGTGCTGCGGATGCCTCGGCGGGCATGGCGATGTCGAGAGGCAAGTTCATGTGAGGTTCCACTTGCATTCTAGGATCTTGAAAACGCTGGTTTCTGCTTGGCCTTGAAAGCGTCGACACCGGCGTTGAGATCGCCGGTTAGAGCGATGAAGCCGCTGGCCAGCGCCTCTGTGGCGGCAGCACTTTCCTCGCCCTCGGCGACCGCGATCATCAGTTTGGCGGCTTCGGTTGCCAACGGGCCGCGCTCGGCGATCTTGCCGGCCCAGGCCTTGGCCTCAGTGAATGCCTTGCCCGTGTCGACCAGCCGATCGATGATGCCTAGAGCGAGTGCTTCGGCCGCCACGAACAGCTCGCCGCCGATTGCCATGCGCCGCACCGTTTGCGCGCCGAAGCGGCGCACCGCGCGCTGCGTGCCGGACCAGCCGGGCACCACGCCGATCGAGGTTTCCGGGAAGCCCAATTTCACCTGCGCCTCGGCGACGCGGAAGTCACAGGCGACCGCCAGTTCCAGCCCGCCGCCCAGCGCATGGCCTGACAGCACGGCGATAGTCGGCTGCCGCAACCGCGCCAGCCGGTCGAAGACGCGATGGCCGTAGCGCACCCATTGCACTTGGAAGTCGGCGGCACTCATTTGCGACCAGGCTTCGACATCTCCACCCGAGCAAAAACCCTTGCCTTCGCCACACAGCAGCACGGCGCGGACGCCATCCGCAGCTTCCGCCGTGTCAAGCGCGGCTTCCAGCGCGCGCAGCATCGGGATGTCGAGCGCGTTGAACTTCTCCGGCCGGCGCAGTGTGACGATGCCGAGGGTGCCATCGGTGTCAAAGGTGACGAGACGTTCAGCCATGTGCGCCTCCGAGCGATGCCCCGCCATTGAGCGACAGGCCGATCGGCCGCTCCCGGTAGAGTGCGTCCGGTGTCACTTTCAGATCGTTGGCGATACCGAGCGGAATCTCGGCCTGCGCCAGTATATCGCGCTGAAGGTCGATGCCCGGTGCCAACTCCGTCACCATCAGCCCAGCGGGCGTCAGCTTCATAACGCAGCGCTCGGTGACATAGGTGATGTCCTGTCCTTGCGCGACCGCGCGCTTGCCCGAAAACGAGATGTGCTCGACCTCGCCGACCACCTTCTTCACCTTGCCTTCGTGATCGATGCGGATGCCGCCATCGGCCAGCGACAGCTTGGCGCCGGCATTGAAGAACCCGGAAAAGACGATCTTCTTCGCCCGCGCGGTGATGTCGACAAAACCGCCCGCGCCGGCGGTGACATGTGGCCTCGCCGAAAGCTTCGACACGTTGACCGAGCCATGGCGGTCGATCTGCAGGAAGGACAGCAATGACGCATCGAAACCGCCGCCCTGGAAGTAGATGAACTGGTGTGGCGAAGGCATGAATGCGTCGGCGTTCGACGAGCAGCCGAACTTGAAGTCGAGCAGCGGCACGCCACCGACCGCGCCCTGTTCGATCACCCAGGTGACCTTGCCGTGCTGGCCTTCCTCGATAAGGATGCGCGGCACGTTGGCCGAGATGCCGAAGCCGATGTTGACGGCCATGCCGTCGGCAAGCTCCATGGCGACGCGCCGCGCGATGACCTTCTGGACACTCATCTCGGCGTTGCGGAACGTCGACAGCGGCCGGAAGATCTCGCCCGAGATCGCCGGGTCGTAGGGTGTCAGCGTCGTCTGCAACTGGTCGGGCGCCACCACGATGTGGTCGACCAGCACACCGGGCACGCGCACGTCATGCGGCTTCAGCGTGCCGTTCTCGACGACGCGCTTGACCTGCGCGATGACGATGCCGCCATTGTTGCGGGCGGCGAGCGCCTGTTCCAGCCCGCCGAGATAGGCGCCCTCATGCTCATAGGTGAGGTTGCCGCGCTCGTCGGCGGTCGTGGCGCGGATGATCGACACATTGGGCACGATCGAGCGGAAATAAAGCCATTCCTCACCGTCGAACTGCTGCACCGAAACGATCGGCTCGCTGGCCGCCGCATTCATGGCGCAGCCCTGATGGCGCGGGTCGGCGAACGTATCGAGGCCGACCTTTGTCAGCACGCCGGGGCGCTTGGCAGCAGCCTCCCGGTGCATGTCGAACAGGATGCCTGAAGGCACATTGTAGGCGGCGACCGAATTGTCGCCGATCATCTTCCAGATCTGCGGCGGCTCCGAGGATGACGGGCCCGAGGGATAGGAGCCGCACAGCGTGCGCTTCAACAGGCCGGGCTTTGCCAGATGGTCGATGCCCTTGATACCGTACATGTCGCCGGCGGCAATCGGGTGCAGCGTCGTGATACCCTTCGGATGGCCTTCCGCCTCGAAGCGCTCACCGATGGCGGCGAGCACCGCATCCGGGCAGCCGAGACCGCTCGACGACGACACGGAAACGACCATGCCGTCCCTGATCAGGCTGGCGGCTTGCGCTGCGGAGACGAGCTTGCTCACCCTGCGCCCCCGAGTTTTGGATCGATCGCGACTGATTTGCCGGACTTTGCGGATTGCAACGCCGCTTCGGCCGATGTCAGCGACCAGACGCCGTCCTCGCCGGTGGCCGACGGCTGGCCTTCGCCACCCATCGCCGCATGGAACTGGCGCAAAGACGTGACATAGAGATCTTCGCGGTCGAAGCCCAATTCCTCCTCGCCGTTTGCCGTGCGCAGCAGCACAGAGCCGATCGGCTTCTGCGTCATCACATCTTTCGCGATCAGGGAGCCTTCGCTGCCATGCACCTCGAAGCCGGTGCCGGCGAATTTGGTGGTGAAGCCTTCATGCGACTGGGCGATGATGCCCGATCTGAAGCGCCAGATGCACATGGCGCCATCTTCCAGGCCGCCGCTGGCCATGCCTGCGGCCTGCGTGAATGCCGAAACCTCGAGCGGATCGTCGCCGAGCACGAAGCGCAGCGTGTCGGCATCGTGCACGGTGATGTCGAGCACTGCGCCGCCACCCGCTTCCGGCCTGGTGATACGCCAGCCCTGCAGGTTTTCCGGCAGATAGACGGAGTGGAAGACGCGCGCGGCAATCGGCTTGCCGATGCGGCGGGCGGCGATGGCTTCACGCATCGCCCGGTGCGAGCCGGCATTGCGCAGATGATGGTTGGTGCCGAGCACGATGCCGGCTGCCTTGGCTGCGGCGACCATCTTTCGCGCATCGGCGCTGGTCAGCGCGAGCGGCTTTTCGCACAACACATGTTTTCCCGCCTTGATGGCGGCTAATGCCTGTTCGAGATGCAATTCGTTGGTGGTCGAGATGTAGACGGCGTCGATGTCGGGGCCGAGCAATTCATCGAGCGTCGAGACGGCAAGCGGAATGCCGTTCTCCTTGGCATAGGAAGTGGCGCGATCCGGGCTGGAGCTCATCACCGCCGCGATTTCCCCGTCGGCCTGAGCGCGGATGGCGTTGATCACGAATTGCCTGGCGATCGTGCTTGCGCCGATCAGCCCCCATTTCACGGTCATGCCGCGTCCCCCATTCCCGCACGGCGATCAGGACCGCAACTGTCCCTGACGACGAGGTTGACGGCGCCGATATGATCCTCGGCGCGCGTGGTGCGCGACTGGATCATCTTCAGCATGACATGGGCGGCGCGCTCGCCGAGGCCTGCCGAATCCACCGCGACGCTGGTCAGCGCCGGCATGTAATGCTGGGCTTCGATCACGTCGTCGAAGCCGACGACGGCGAAATCCGCACCGGGCTCGAGCCCGCGCTTGCGCAGCGCCAGCATGACGCCGAAGGCGACCGCATCGTTGAAGCACAGTGCCGCGGTCGGCGGCTCGGCCATCGCGAGGGCCGTCTCCAGACAGGCAATGCCGCCCTTGCGGCTGGTTTCGCCTTCGACGACGAGTGTATCGCGTTTGGCGATGCCGAGCGCCTCGCAGGCCTCGCGAAAACCGCCCAGCCGCTCGTGATAGACCACCAGGTCCGATGAGCCGCCGAAGAAGACCAGCCGGCGATGCCCTTTGCCGATCAGATGGGCGGTGGCGAGCCAGGCGCCGCGATGATTGTCGGGCGCGATCACTGGGATGCGGCTTTCGGGAAGGCGGCGCATGGTGAAGACGATCGGAAGGCCCGCCATCTCGATGCGGCGGAAAGCACCTGAGGTCGTGCCGCGCGCCGGCGACACGATCAGCCCGGCGACACCTTGTTCCATCAGCGATTTCAGCACTTCTTCCTGGCGCACCGGGTTCTCCGCCGTGTTGGCGATGAAAGGCACGATGCCCGCCGACTGGAAGACCCGCTCCATGCCGACCGCCATTTCGGCGAAAAAGGGGTTGGTGAGATCGTTGATGACCATGCCGATGACGTTGGAATGAGCCTTGCGCAGATTGGCGGCGCCGCGGTTGTAGACATAGCCGACATCCTCGATCGCCTTGCGAACCCTCAGCGCGGTCTCAGGCCGGATCAGTCCGCTGCCTTGCAGCACGAGCGACACCGTCGACTTGGACACGCCCGCCTCGCGGGCAATGTCGAGTATCGTCGCCTTGGGCCTGCTGGCCATCCAGATCCGTCCTCCCGGTATTTTCTGGTCGAATTATTGGAACGTTCTAATCCCTGTGTTGGATTTGAGTCAATCGGGATTTTTTCCGAGCTAGAAAAACGGGAGCTTAGCGGGTGCAGCCGGTGCTCTTCAAGGGTTTGTCGCTGCGATGCAGCATTCGGCGAGACCGAGATCGGGGACATAAAGGTTCTTGATTTATTGGAACGTTCCATTTATAGGCGCGAGCAAGGGAGAGATCTATGGACATTGCCTTGCCCGAAGAGGGCGGTCGCAGCACTCGCTACCGCCTTGTCGGCCAGCCGGCACAGCCGGTGATCGGCGCACGGTTTTCGCGCATCGCCTATGCCGCCGCCCATGTCGTTGCCGATCCCCTCGCGATGACCGATCCGTGGTCCCATCCCGCGGTCGACTGGGAGTGCACGATGGCATTCCGCCATCATCTGTGGCGTCTAGGCTTCCGCATCGCCGAGGCGATGGACACCTCGCAGCGCGGCATGGGTTTCGACTGGGCAAACGCTAGGGAATTGATCCGCCGCTCGATCGCCGAGGCGCGAACCGTCGAGGGCGCCGATCTCGCCTCAGGTGCCGGAACAGACCATCTGGCGCCAGGCGCCGCCAGGACGCTCGACGATGTCATCGCGGCCTATGAGGAGCAGTTCGGTTTCATCGAAGGCCTGGGCGGCAAGGCGATCATGACGGCCAGCCGCGCGCTGGCGACTGTCGCCAAGGGTCCCGACGATTATATCAGCATCTATGACCGCATTCTGTCTCAGGCATCCGGCAAGGTCATCCTGCACTGGCTGGGCGACATGTTCGATCCGGCTCTGAAGGGTTATTGGGGCAGCCATGATTTCGAGACCGCGCTCGACACGGTGGTCGCCATCATCGAACGCCACGCCGGCAAGGTCGAGGGGATCAAGATATCACTGCTCGATGCCGACAAGGAAATCGCGCTCAGGAACCGGCTGCCGGAAGGGGTGATCATGTTCACCGGCGACGATTTCAATTATCCCGAATTGATCGCGGGCGATGGCGAAAGGCACTCGCACGCGCTGCTCGGCATTTTCGACGCCATCGCGCCGGTCGCCAATGCCGCGCTGGCGAAACTGGCCGACGGCGACCGCGCCGGCTATGACGCGATGATGGCGCCGACGGTACCTCTGTCGCGGAAAATCTTCGAGGCGCCGACCGAGTATTACAAGGCCGGTATCGTCCTCATGGCATGGCTGAACGGCCACCAGGAGCATTTTTCGATGGTCGGCGGCATGCAATCGGCGCGCGGCATTTGCCACTATGCCGATGTGTTCCGTCTTGCCGACCAGGCCGGATTGCTGGCCGACCCGGAGCTTGCCATCGCAAGAATGAAGAGCCTGTGTGCCGTGGCGGGCGTCTGATCGCCATCCCACTAGAAGAGTTCGCCCAAATCTCCGATTTGCCTTGTCTGGGCAAATCTGTATGCGGTATGCGTCCGACGCAGGCCCATCCGGCGCGCCGCCGCCAGATGGTCATAGCGGCCGTTTTCTGCATAGGGATACGCCAATGAGTTTCGACCTTCAGGGCAAGCGCGTTTTCGTGGCCGGGCATCGCGGCATGGTCGGCTCCGCCATATTGCGCAGGCTGGCGGGCGAGGACTGCGAGGTCCTGACCGCATCCCGCGATGAACTCGATCTTATGGACCAGGCCGGCGTGCGACGCTGGATGGCTGACCACAGGCCGGATGCGGTGGTGATGGCGGCGGCCAAGGTCGGCGGTATCCTGGCAAACGACAGGTTGCCGGTCGATTTTCTGCAGGACAATCTCATCATGCAGACCAATGTCATCGAGAGCGCCTTTCGCAACGAGGTGCAGAAACTGCTATTTCTCGGTTCGTCCTGCATCTACCCGAAGTTTGCGGCACAGCCGATCTCCGAGGATGCTTTGCTCACCGGTCCGCTCGAGCCCACCAACGAATGGTATGCGATCGCCAAGATCGCTGGACTGAAACTTTGCCAAGCCTATCGGCGCCAATATGGTGTCGAGTACATCTCGGCGATGCCGACCAACCTCTATGGCCCCGGCGACAATTTCGACCTCTCCACCAGCCATGTCGTACCGGCCCTTATGCGGAAGGCGCACCAGGCCAAGCGCGCCGGCGACAAAACCCTCGAGGTCTGGGGATCGGGCACGCCGATGCGCGAATTCCTGCATGTCGACGACGCCGCCGACGCTCTGGTCTGGCTGCTGACAAACTATTCCGGCGACAGCCATGTCAATGTTGGCTCGGGCGAAGACATCACCATTGCCGAGCTGGCCCGCACCATGCTCTCCGTTGTCGGCGCCGATGCCGTGCTCACATTCGATGCGACCAAGCCGGACGGCACGCCGCGCAAGCTGATGGACGTGTCGCGTCTGTTTGCGACGGGCTGGCGCCCACAGTACTCGCTTCAGAGTGGATTGGAGCAGACCTATGCTTGGTTTCTCCGGCATATCGAGAAGGGCGATCTCCGCCTCGGCGCGGCCTGACCCTCAATCGACGCTGATTGCCACCGCAGACGAGGGCCCTGGGCGGCCCTGAAGCGCGTCGCGAGGCTCATGCGGCGGCCTGAAAGCGAACGACGTTCGCGGACGTTCCGGCATGTCCTCCAATTTTTCTTGTGAAGAAATACGGCCTGAGAAGCGACCAAGCACTGCGTTTGCAAAGCGCGGTCAATCATGGAGACTTCTCATGTCTATTGCGATACAAAATATCTTTCTTGCTGCCGTTTCAGCTTCGGTGCTGGCAGGTTGTCAAACAACGGTGACGAGAGAGTGCGACAAGTTAAATTCGAAAACGGTCTACAGCGGCAAATGCTGCGGTGCAGGCGACGTGCCGTGCCGGGAAGGCAAGGGGGGAGGCAGGCCGGGAAATACGCCGGATCCAACACCATAATGATCCGATCCGATATCGCCCGTCCTGGTTCGAGCCGGGGCGGCGTCCCAAGCTTCGGGGGCGCGCTCTCGGACCCGTTCATGGCTTCTCGCCGGCACTAAAGCGCGTCGCGTTTGAACGGATTCATGCGACGCGCTTTAAGTTCTTGTTTTTATGCATGTCGTTATCGCAAAACCGCTGCGCACTTTTGCGCGACATGCATTAGCCGGACGCGACGATCGGATTTGAGCCCGAGGCGAAAGCGAAGCAGCTATGAGAGATGGACTGTAGTTCGGATGGTGGGCGTGACAGGGATTGAACCTGTGACCCCTGCAATGTCAATGCAGTGCTCTCCCGCTGAGCTACACGCCCATCCGAAGCCGCGCATACACCATTTTTGCTCCGGCGCGTCAATAGGAGGAGAAGGGAAAGAAAGGCACGCCTTGTCGCGCCGTTGAAGACACGCCGAAGCCTTGCCAAAATTGGCTCAGGCCGCCTGCAGCATCTTTTCGACCTCGTTGACGAGGTCGCGTAGATGGAACGGCTTCGAAAGCACCTTGGCGTCTTTCGGCGCCTTGGAATCCGGATTGAGCGCAACGGCGGCGAAGCCGGTGATGAACATGACCTTGAGGTCGGGATCGATCTCGGTGGCGCGGCGGGCGAGTTCTATGCCGTCCATCTCCGGCATGACGATATCGGTCAGGAGCAGTGAGAAGGGCTCTTCGCGCAGCCGCTCATAGGCGCTGGCGCCATTGTCGAAATCGCTGACTTGGTAGCCGGCACGCTCCAGCGCCTTGACGAGGAACCGGCGCATGTCGTCGTCGTCTTCCGCCAGTAGAATGCGTGCCATCTTATCCCGTCCGAATCACCCGCCCGAGACTGCCGTGGGGCAGCCCGTTAACCATCCTGTATATGAGGAGGTGACGGTAAACATCAAGTGAACGATGAAGAGCCCAATCCGCATTTAACAAAGCGGTTCAGCCGCCGAAATGCTGGACATGCGGCCGGCGAGGTGGCACTTTCCAATCATGATGCATTGGTTTTTTTGGGTTCGTTCAAATTGAAAACGGCAGCCGAAGATTTTTCGGTCGTTCCAGCCTTCGAAATCCGGTCGGGCGCCGAACAGCGCGTCCCCTTCCTCTTCAACTCGCCGCATAGCGGCCGCCACTATCCGGACCGGTTCCTGGCCATGGCAAGGCTGGACCGAAACGCCATCCGCCGGTCCGAGGATTGCTACGTCGACGAATTGTTCGGTGGCGCCGTTGCGCTCGGCGCGCCGATGCTGGCGGCAAACTTCCCGCGCGCCTATCTCGACGTCAACCGGGAGCCTTGGGAACTCGACCCGCGCATGTTCGCCGAGCCCGTGCCGTCCTTCTGCAACATCCGCTCGGCGCGCGTGGCCGGCGGGCTTGGCACCGTGCCCAAGTTGGTGGGAGAGGGGCTCGACATCTATGCCGGCCGCTTGCCGCTGGCGGAAGCCGTCGCGCGTATCGAGGCTGTCTACAAGCCTTATCACGAGACGCTGAAACGGCTTCTGACCAGGACCCATGCACGGTTCGGCTTTGCCGTGCTGATCGATTGCCACTCGATGCCGGCGAGCATCAGGGTCGGTGACAGCGGTCTCAGGCCGGATTTTATCGTTGGCGATCGTTTCGGCATGTCCGCCTCGGCAGCGTTGACCGAGACGGCGATCGGCCTGCTCATCGGCATGGGCTATACCGTGGCCCATAACAAGCCTTACGCCGGAGGCTTCATCACCGAGCATTACGGCCGCCCCGTGCGCCATCTCCATGCACTGCAAATCGAGGTCAATCGCGGACTCTACATGAACGAGCGGACGTTCCAGAAATCCGCCGGCTTCGATGCGCTCGCCGACGATCTGGCGCAATTCTCGGCCGACCTGATGGCGATGCCCGATCACGATTTTATCGATCTGCCGCTTGCCGCCGAATGATGCCAAAAATCGGAATCGATTTTTGCAAAGGATTCTGCGCCAAATAAAGAGATCTTGTGCCAGATAAAGGCGTCAGCGTGCGGGTCGGGAAAGGCGCGTGTGCGCTGGATGCCGCGCTGAAAAAAAGACCGCATCGTTTGCACGACACGGTCGAAGTCTAGGGAGGAAACGCCCAAGGAGGGCATGGACAGGAAAACCTGTCCGAGAACAAATCTATTGTGCGCTGCACAAATGTCAAGCCGCCGAAAGGCGTTTTTAATTCACTGTGATGTGGAAATCGTATTTCGAGGGCGCCAGCGTTGCATTCGAGCAACAGTCGTCGATGCGCAAAAATCTTCGCACGCCCTTGTTTTGGCGGAAAACCACAGGCAAACGACGGTTCCAGCACGCTGCAACGCGGGAGAATCAGTTGGACATCAGCATCGATTTCATGCGGCGCATTGCGCTTGCCGCCGCAGCCGAAACCTTGCCGCGCTTCCGCAGCCAGGGCGCGGTCGCCAACAAGGAGCAAGGCAGCTTCGACCCGGTCACCGAGGCCGACCGCGAGGCTGAGCGAGTCATCCGGGCGCTGATATCAGCGGAATATCCCGATCATGGCATCCTCGGCGAGGAGCATGGCAGCGAGAACATTTCCAGCAGGCATATCTGGGTGATCGATCCGATCGACGGGACGCGCGCCTTCATTTCCGGCCTGCCGGTGTGGGGAACGCTGGTCGGGCTGACGGTCGATGGCGATGCCGTCGCCGGCATGATGTCGCAACCATTCACCGGCGAGCTTTTCTACGCCAACGCTTCCGGTGCTCATTATGAAGGTCCGGGCGGGCCGCGGAGGCTGACGACACGCAAGACGACAAGCCTTGCCGAGGCGACGCTGTTCACCACCACGCCGGCACTATTCAAGGGAGACGCGCGCCTGCGCTACGACCTGTTCGAAAAACAGGTCCAGCTCGCCCGCTACGGCACCGACTGCTATGCTTTCGCCATGGTCGCGGCGGGAAGCGTCGACATCGTCGCCGACCCCGGATTGAAACCCTACGATATCGTCGCGCTGATCCCGATCATCGAGAAGGCTGGTGGCGTCGTCACCACCTTCGAAGGCGGACCGGCGGAAGGTGGCGGCGACATCCTGGCTGCGGCAACGCCGGAGCTTCACACCGCCGCGATGGCCGCGCTGCGTGGCTGAACCGGCTGGGCAGCTGGCCATTGCGGCCCAAAGCGCCCAGGGCGATGATAGTCCACGCTCCTGACAGGAGGATGTCAGTAGCCCTCTGCTATGGAGATAATGTCACGGGAGGGGTTCACATGCCGACGCTATCAACAACCAGCCGTTCCGAAGATGCTCCGGCAGACGGCTGGGCCGACTTCGATTTCTTCTTCGGACGCTGGAACGTCAGCCATCGAAGGTTGCAGAAGCGCCTGCAAAGTGACACGAACTGGGACGTGTTTGGCGGGACATGTGAAGTGCACTCGATCCTTGGCGGCCTCGGCAATTTCGACGACAATGTCATTGAATTGCCCGGCGGCGCCTATCGCGCCGCCACGCTGCGGACGTTCGATCCTGCGGCGAGACAATGGTCGATCTGGTGGATCGACGGCCGCAATCCGGCGACCATCGATATCCCGATGCGCGGCACCTTCGAGGCAGGCGTCGGCACATTCCTGTGCGAAGACGTATTCGACGGCCGCCCGATCCAGGTTCGCTTCCTCTGGTCGCGGATCACTGAAAACTCGGCGCGCTGGGAGCAGGCTTTTTCACCGGATGGCGGTAAGAGCTGGGAGATCAACTGGATCATGGATTTCGCTCGCCAGGCGTAAAGCCAAGAGACGCGGCGTTCCAATCAGGCCGCGTCGTCGCTTCCCGGGATGAAGGCATCGAAGGCGGCAAGGAACTGCTCGCGATAGAAGTCGGCTTCCTGCAATATTTCATGGCGCGCGCCATCGATCACCAGCAGCGAACCGAGGCGCAGACGTCGGGTGTAGGTTTCCACCGCCTTGGTCGAGACGACTTGGTCGGCGCCAGCGGCGATCACCAGCAAGGGAACCTGGATCCTGGCGATGAAGTCGGGATCGCTGATGGCCTCGGACGCCTCCGCCGCCGCTTTCAGCCAGCGGATCGTCGGGCCGCCGAGCGCCAGTTGCGGGTAGGTCTCGTAGATAAGCGTGTTGCGCCGATACCGCTCCGGATCTGATGTCACCATGTTGGCGGCAAAGGGTATGGTTTTCCTGGGCCGCGGACCCCAGGCGGCATAAAGCTTGCCAAGGCCCAGCAGACAGAACAGCGAGCAGACGCGGCGAACGGTGGTTATCGAAACCGGCAGGTCGGGCACGGTTAGGAATGGGGCGATCAGCACCATGCGCCGTACGCGATTCACCATTGACGGCGCAGCAAGCAGCGTGATCACCGCCCCAGCTGAATGGGCCAATATGTAGTACGGCCCCCGGCAGTCGGGCAGCACGATCTCCTCGAAGAACTGTTCCAGGTCGCTGGTATAGTCGAAGAAGCTGCGGACATAGCCGCGCTCGCGGTCGCCGATCAGCCGGTCGGACCCGCCCTGGCCGCGCCAGTCGAGGGTGGCAACGCCGAAGCCGCGGTCGGCAAGATTGCGGATGGTCTCGAAATATTTTTCGATGCACTCGTTGCGGCCGGTCAGGACGACCACGGTGCCCTTCATGGGGCGCGCAACGGCGGGAAAGAGGCCGTAGCGGATATTCTTGCCGTCGCGCGTTGTGAAGAAACCACCTACCGCATTTTCCGGCAGCGGATTGCCCGGAATTTCGTGGAAGAGGGGAATTTCGTTGAAGAGGTCCATTCGGCGCTGCGTTTGTGTGTCGCTGCCTGCATGCCGCAAGCTTTGGTAGGCATAGACGCCCATACACCAAAAGCAAAGGAATTCTGGACGCGTTGGAAGGGCTGAACGGGGCAGCCAGCGAGTGAGGCCGGAAGCAGCTTGCGGCGTGCTTCCGGCCTCTGTCGATCCGGGAGGAAGGGACGTTACACCCGGTCGGCCTCGTTGCGGCACCTCGCGCACCACCCCGAAAATCGGACCCGATTTTCGCTGGGGATCATGCGCAATCAAAGTGTTACAGCGTGCTTTGCGTGTCCGAGAGGACGCGCGGCGCCGTAACCGCCGCCTGTTCCTTGATCCTGGAAGCAGTCTAGCGCCGCCTAGCTGAACGTCCGCCGAAGCCCCGGTTCATCTGCCGTTCATCGAGAAATCTTGAAATGCTTTCACGTGTTCCCCAAATGTCTGTTGCGGCCGCCAATGTCGGGGCCGCTGGCCTATCCGGAACGCCGTTACGGGTTTCGCACCGGCCATACGCAAACCTTGTTGCTCAACAGGAGAACACACTATGCGTCACGTTGATTTTTCCCCGCTCTATCGCTCGACCGTCGGTTTCGACCGGCTGTTCACGATGCTCGATTCGCTTGCGCAGCCTGAAAGCGCGCAGACCTACCCGCCCTACAATATCGAGCGCACGGCTGAGGATTCCTACCGCATCTCGATGGCCGTCGCCGGGTTCTCGGACGACGAGCTCTCGATCGAAGCTCACCGCAATGTGCTGACCGTCAAGGGTGAGCGCAAGGAAGAGGGCAATGGCGAAGGCTCCGAACTGCTCTATCGCGGTATCGCCAGCCGGGCCTTTGAGCGCCGCTTCCAGCTTGCCGACCATGTTGAAGTCGTCGGCGCCTCGCTGAAGAACGGCCTGCTTTTCGTCGACCTCAAGCGAAACATTCCCGAGGAGCTGAAGCCCCGCAAGATCGCGATCACCGCGTCTTCGGCCAAGGCCAAGCAGATCGAAGCCAAGACCGCCGCGTAAGCTGCGTCACACAGACGATCCCAGGGACGGAGGGCGGCGCTTGGCGCCGCCCTTTTTCGTTGGTGAATGAGGTCCCCGTTATCCAGCAATTAGCCGGCCAAAGCGGTCGACCTCTTCGGCCGTGGTCGCAAAGCTGGTGACGAAACGGTAGAGCGCCTCGTCCTCGCCGATATGACCGTCGAAGTCATGCGGCTTGTGCCAATCGTAGAAAGCGGCGCCGGCCATTTGCACCCTTTCAGCCTCGGCCTTTTTCATCACCGCGAAGACCTCGTTCGCTTGCGGCAGCCAGGCCAGACGCGCCGACGGGGAGTCCCCGATCGCTGCCGCCAGGCGCGCTGCCTTGGCGTTGGCGTGCCGGGCCGTGTCGAGCCACAGGCCGTCCTTGAAATAAGCTTCGAACTGCGCAGCGACGAAGCGCGATTTCGAGAACAATTGCGCCGCGCGCTTGCGCAGGAAGGCCAGTTCCCTGGCGCGGTCCAGATCGAACAGCACGACAGCCTCGGCGCACCAGCAGCCGTTCTTGGTGCCGCCGAAGGAGAGGATGTCGACGCCGCGCTTCCAGGTCATTTCCGCAGGCGTCGTCTCGAGTGCGACCAGCGCATTGGCGAAGCGGGCGCCATCCATGTGCAGCGGCAATTTGTGATGCTTGGCGATCGCTGAAATCCTGGCAATCTCGTTGAGCGAATAGATGGTGCCGACCTCGGTCGACTGGGTGATCGACACCGCCATCGGACGCCCGGAATGGACGATTTCAGGCGCGAACCGGTCCACCGCCGCTTCCAGCTTGTT
This sequence comes from Mesorhizobium mediterraneum, assembly GCF_002284565.1. Lineage (GTDB taxonomy): Bacteria > Pseudomonadota > Alphaproteobacteria > Rhizobiales > Rhizobiaceae > Mesorhizobium > Mesorhizobium mediterraneum. The sequence goes on from NZ_NPKI01000012.1 coordinate 41,158, forward strand.
CGGATCGATCTTGCCCAGCGCGCCGTCGACGGCATAGAGCCGCGAGCCGCCGGTAAAGTATTCCGGTGCGCCGCATTCATCCTCGATGACATGCGATTCGCGATGGCAGAAGGAAATGCCGCCTGATTTGTTGTAGGTGGTCAGCGACAGCGAATTGGCGGCGGTGCCGGTCGCCACGAAAAACACCGCGACCTCGCGCTCGAAAATTTCGTTGAAGCGCTGGTAGACGGCCTGGTCGAGGGCGCCGTCGCCATAGGCGGTGGAAAAGCCGCCGGCATGGGCCGATAGCCCCGCAGCGATGCTGGGATGGGCGCCTGCCCAATTGTCGGAAGCGAAATTCATGCGTTTGCCTGTGCTGGGAAAATCCATGCAACCTTGGCCGCTTTCGCATCCTGCTCGCAAGTGCCAAGTGCCGGAAAACCGGTAAAGCCAGGGAGAGACGACGATGGAGATAAACGACCGAACGTTACGTGCTGATGTGGCTATGCGTAATTTTCTGTCGTGGAATGTCCAAGATTTTCATGAATCGGTCTTGTGCGCGTCCGGGATTTCTGTCATAAAAAATTTAGGACAGTAGTGCTGTCTTATTTTGTCGCACACATCTGGCTGGATTGGCGTATCATTGGGCCTCTCCGGCCGTTGCCGTGAGCGACAGGTAGACAGCCTGGCTCTGGCCTGTACGATTACCGGATGCGAACCAGGTCGCCTGGTTCGCAAGGATTTCGCAAGACGTGCCGCAAGGATGAAGGGGGAGCCAAGCGCTTCCCGACGCAAACCAGCGCCCTAAGGGCTGGGAATGGAGGACAGGATGATGACGGAAATGACGCCATCTGCGACGAACGGCCCGGCCGCGCAGACGAAAGCGCCAGCCGTCAAAAATCCGTCTCTGACCAATATCGGGCGAACCCATACCGGCTTTGCCGCGCAAGGCCTTTACGATCCGCGCAATGAGCACGATGCCTGCGGCGTCGGCTTCATCGTCAACATGAAGGGCGTGAAGTCGCATCAGATCGTCAAGGACGGGCTCGCTGTGCTCGAGAACCTGACGCATCGCGGCGCCGTCGGCGCCGATCCGCTGATGGGCGACGGCGCCGGCGTGCTGGTGCAGCTTCCCGACCGCTTCTTCCGCGAGGAGATGGCCAGCCAAGGCGTCGAATTGCCCAAGCCCGGCCACTACGCCGTCGGCCATGTGTTCATGCCGCGCGATCCTGAGCTTCAGGCGCACATCGAAGGCATTATCGCCGAGGTGGCGCAGCTCGAAGGCCAGCCACTGCTCGGCTTTCGCGATGTGCCGGTCGACAATTCATCGCTGTCCAAGGCGCCGGATATCGCTGCTTCCGAACCGATCCAGCGGCAGGTGTTCCTGGGTCGCGGCGCCGAGATCGAGAGCGACGACGATTACGAGCGGCGGCTCTACATCCTGCGCAAGGTCATTTCCGGTCGGATCCATGAGGAGACCAAGGGCGTCGACAATGGCTTCTACGTCGTGTCGATGTCATCGCGGACCATCGTCTACAAGGGCATGTTCCTGGCCTATCAGGTCGGCGCCTATTACAAGGACCTGACCGATCCGCGCTTCGAGACAGCGCTGATCCTGGTCCACCAACGTTTCTCGACCAACACCTTCCCGTCGTGGAAACTGGCGCATCCCTATCGCATGGTTGCCCACAATGGCGAGATCAACACGCTGCGCGGCAACGTCAACTGGATGGCCGCGCGCCAGGCCTCGGTCGATTCCGAACTGTTCGGCAACGACATCTCCAAGCTTTGGCCGATCTCCTATGAGGGGCAGTCTGACACCGCCTGTTTCGACAATGCGCTCGAATTCCTGACTCAGGGCGGCTACTCGCTCGCCCATGCGATGATGATGCTGATCCCGGAAGCCTGGGCGGGCAACAAGTTGATGGATCAAGATCGCAAGGCTTTTTACGAATATCACGCCGCCCTGATGGAGCCGTGGGACGGGCCGGCGGCGGTAGCCTTCACCGACGGACGCCAGATCGGCGCCACACTCGATCGCAACGGGCTGCGCCCGGCGCGCTACATCGTCACCGACGACGATCGCGTCATCATGGCCTCGGAAGCCGGCGTCCTGCCGGTGCCGGAGGAAAGGATCGTCAAGAAGTGGCGGTTGCAGCCAGGCCGCATGCTTTTGATCGACCTGGAGAAGGGCCGCATCGTTTCCGACGAGGAGATCAAGTCGGAGATCGCAACCAGGCATCCCTACAAAAGCTGGCTCGCCAACACCCAGCTCATCCTCGAAGATCTGAAGCCGGTCGAGCCGCGCGCGCTGCGCAGGGACGTTTCGCTGCTCGACCGCCAGCAGGCGTTCGGCTACAGCCAGGAAGACACCAAGCTGTTGATGTCGCCGATGGCGACAACGGGCCAAGAAGCGGTCGGGTCGATGGGCACCGACACGCCGATTTCGGCGATGTCGGACAGATCGAAGCTGCTCTACACTTATTTCAAGCAGAACTTTGCCCAGGTCACCAATCCGCCGATCGACCCGATCCGCGAGGAGCTGGTGATGAGCCTGGTGTCCTTCATCGGGCCGAGGCCGAACATCTTCGACCTCGTCGGCAATTCGCGCCGCAAGCGGCTCGAAGTGCGCCAGCCGATCCTGACCAATGGCGATCTCGAGAAGATCCGCTCCATCGGCCACACCGAGGATCGCTTCGACACCAAGACGATCGACATCACCTATGCTTCGAACGAAGGCGCGGCCGGCATGCAGGGCGCCATCGACCGGCTGTGCGAGCGCGCCGAGGCGGCGGTCGCCGGCGGCTATAACATCATCATCCTGTCCGACCGTCAGCTCGGGCCGGACCGTATCGCCATTCCGGCACTTCTGGCGACGGCGGCCGTTCACCATCATCTGATCCGCAAGGGGTTGCGCACGTCCGTCGGGCTCGTCGTCGAGTCCGGCGAGCCGCGCGAGGTGCATCATTTCTGCTGCCTTGCCGGCTACGGCGCTGAGGCGATCAATCCTTACCTCGCCTTCGACACACTGCTCGACATGCACAAGCGCGGCGAGCTGCCGGCGGAGGTCGACGCCTATGAAGTCGTCACCCGCTACATCAAGTCGATCGGCAAGGGCATCCTCAAGGTGATGTCCAAGATGGGCATTTCGACCTATCAGTCCTATTGCGGCGCACAGATCTTCGACGCGATCGGACTGAAGTCGGATTTCGTGCAGAAGTATTTCACCGGCACCGCGACGCTGATCGAAGGCGTCGGGCTGGACGAGATCGCGGCCGAGACGGTCAGCCGCCATACCGACGGCTTCGGCAACGACCCGGTGCTGCGCAATAGCCTCGAAGTCGGCGGCGAATACATGTTCCGCATGCGCGGCGAAGCTCATATCTGGTCGCCCGATGCGGTCGCCACCTTGCAGCACGCCGTGCGCCAGGGCTCATGGGAGACGTTCAAGGACTATTCCGCTCAGATCGACAGCGAGACGGCGCGGGCGCAGAGCATTCGCGGCCTGTTCAAGATCAGGCTCGCCGAAGAAAGCGGGCGTAAGAAGGTCGCGCTCGACGAAGTCATGCCGGCGGCCGATATCGTCAAGCGGTTCTCGACCGGAGCGATGTCCTTCGGCTCGATCTCCAGGGAAGCGCACACTACGCTGGCGCGCGCCATGAACACGATCGGCGGCAAGTCGAATACCGGCGAGGGCGGCGAAGAAGCCGACCGCTACCTGCCGCTGCCGGGCGGTGGCAAGAACCCGGAACGTTCGGCGATCAAGCAGGTCGCTTCCGGGCGGTTCGGCGTGACGGCGGAATATCTGGTCAACTCCGACATGATGCAGATCAAGGTCGCGCAAGGCGCAAAGCCGGGCGAGGGCGGTCAGCTGCCCGGCCACAAGGTCGACGCCACCATCGCCAAGGTCAGGCATTCGACGCCGGGCGTCGGCCTGATCTCGCCGCCGCCGCATCACGACATCTACTCGATCGAGGATCTGGCGCAGCTCATCTACGACCTGAAGAACGTCAATCCGGCGGCGGATGTGTCGGTCAAGCTGGTGTCCGAAGTCGGCGTCGGCACGGTTGCGGCCGGCGTCGCCAAGGCGCGTGCCGATCATATCACCATATCGGGCTATGACGGCGGCACGGGTGCATCGCCGCTGACCTCGCTCAAGCATGCCGGCAGTCCGTGGGAAATGGGCCTTGCCGAGACGCACCAGACGCTGGTGCTCAACGGCCTCAGGTCGCGCGTCGCGCTGCAGGTCGATGGCGGCCTGCGCACCGGCCGCGACGTCGTCATCGGCGCGTTGCTCGGCGCCGACGAATTCGGCTTCTCGACCGCGCCGCTGATCGCGGCCGGCTGCATCATGATGCGCAAGTGCCATCTCAACACCTGCCCGGTCGGCGTCGCGACGCAGGACCCGGTGTTGCGCAAGCGCTTCAAGGGCACGCCGGAACATGTGATCAACTTCTTCTTCTATGTGGCGGAAGAGGTGCGGGCGCTGCTCGCCGAGATGGGCCACACCCATCTCGACCAGATCATCGGCGACACCGACCTTCTGGAAAAGCGCGCACTGATCCAGCACTGGAAGGCGCGCGGACTCGATTTCAGCAAGATGTTCTTCAAGCCCGATGCCCCGCACGAGGCGGTGCATTGGACCGAACGGCAGAAGCACCCAATCGACGATGTGCTCGACCGTAAGCTGATCGAACTCGCCAAGCCGGCACTGGACGCCAGGCAGCCGGTCAGCATCGAGCTGCCGATCCGCAATGTCGACCGTTCGACGGGTGCCATGCTGTCGGGCGAGGTGGCAAAGCGCTTCAAGCACAAGGGCCTGCGCGAGGACACGATCTCGGTGAAGCTCACTGGCACGGCCGGTCAGTCCTTCGGCGCCTTCCTGGCGCGCGGCGTCTCGTTCGAGCTGGTCGGTGCCGCCAACGACTATGTCGGCAAGGGTCTGTCGGGTGGACGCATCGTCATCCGCCCGCCAGAGAACACGAAGATCGTTGCCGCCGAGTCCATCATCGTCGGCAACACGGTGCTCTACGGCGCGACCGAGGGTGAGGCCTATTTCAGCGGCGTCGCCGGCGAGCGTTTTGCCGTGCGCAACTCGGGCGTCGCCGCCGTCGTCGAAGGCGTCGGCGATCATGGCTGCGAGTACATGACCGGCGGCATCGTCGTCGTCATCGGCCAGACCGGCCGCAACTTCGCAGCTGGCATGTCGGGCGGCGTCGCCTATGTGCTCGACGAGGCAGGCGACTTCGCCGCGCGCTGCAACATGGCGATGGTCGAACTGGAGCCGGTTCCGGAGGAAGACGATCTGATGGAGAAACTGCTCCATCATGGCGGTGACCTCGACCACAAAGGTCGTGTCGACGTGTCGGGCGATATGACCAGCCATGACGAGGAGCGGCTCTATCAGTTGATCTCGAACCACGTCCATTACACGGGTTCGGCGCGAGGCCGCGAGATCCTCGACAATTGGGCGACTTTCCGGCCGAAGTTCCGGAAGATCATGCCGGTCGAATATCGCCGCGCGCTGATCGAGATGGAACGCATGCGCATGGGCGTAGCGGCAGAATAGGCTTTGGGAGTTGCCGGGAAGCCTGGCTTCCCGGCACGGGTCTCATCAACAATCCTGACCTCGTGCTGAAGGTTGCTATGGCTGCCTCAAGAGGTTAACGGGTGCGGCGAAAACCGCACCATCTGGACAGCAGGAACTGGACTATGGGCAAGGTAACAGGGTTTCTCGAGATCGACCGGCAGGTGCACAAGTACCAGCCGGCTTCCGACCGCATCCGGCATTTTCGCGAGTTCACGCTGCCGATGTCGGACAAGGAGGTCGAGAAACAGGCCGCGCGCTGCATGGATTGCGGCATTCCGTACTGCCATGGGCCAACCGGCTGCCCGATCCACAACCAGATCCCGGACTGGAACGACCTCGTCTACAATGGCGACTGGGACAATGCGATCCGCAACTTGCATTCGACCAACAATTTCCCGGAGTTCACCGGCCGCATCTGTCCGGCACCTTGCGAGGAAGCCTGCACGCTGAACCTCGAGGACATTCCGGTCGCCATCAAGACGATCGAACAGGCGATCGCCGACAAGGCCTATGAAACCGGTCATATCCGGCCATATCCGCCGGAAAAGAAGACCGGCAAGCGCGTCGCAATCATCGGCTCGGGGCCGGCCGGCATGGCCGCCGCCCAGCAGCTTGGCCGTGCCGGCCACGACGTCCACGTCTATGAGCGCGAGAGCCGGCCGGGCGGGCTGATGCGCTATGGCATCCCCGACTTCAAGATCGAGAAGCACTATATCGATCGGCGCATCGAGCAGATGCAGGGCGAGGGCGTGAGCTTCCATTGTGGGATCAATGTCGGCGTCGACAAGCCGGTGGCGGAGCTGCTCGCCGAATATGATGCTGTGCTCTATTGCGGCGGATCGGAAACACCGCGTCCGGCCAACATTCCCGGCGACGATCTCGACGGCGTCCATGACGCGATGCCCTATCTGGTGCAGCAGAACAAGCGCGTCGGCGGCGAGCCGATCCAATCGGTGGCGTGGCCCTCCCAACCGATCGTCGCCGGCGGCCAGCATGTCGTCGTCGTCGGCGGCGGCGATACCGCATCCGACTGCGTCGGCACCGCGTTCCGCCAGGGCGCCGTCCGCGTCACCCAACTCGACATCCGGCCGCAGCCGCCGGAAAAGGAAGACAAGCTTTCGGTCTGGCCCTACTGGGCAACGAAGATGCGCACCTCGTCCTCGCAGGCCGAAGGCGCCGAGCGCGAGTTTCAGGTGGCGACGCTCGAATTCATCGGCGAGGACGGCGCGTTGACTGGCGTCAAATGCTGCGAGGTCGATGAAAAGCGCAAGCCGGTCGCCGGCACGGAATTCGTCATCCGCGCGGATCTCGCCTTCATCGCCATCGGCTTTGCCGGGCCGGCCGCCGTCGGACCGGTGTCGGAGCTGGGCGGCCAGATGAAGATCGCCATCGACAGCCGCCGCTCGAACAACGTCGAGGCCAATGACCGCGACTATAAGACCAGCGTCGAAAAGCTCTATGCGGCGGGTGATGTGCGCCGTGGCCAGTCGCTGGTCGTCTGGGCGATCCGCGAGGGCCGGCAGGCGGCGCGCTCGATCGACGAGGCACTGATGGGATCGAGCGTGCTACCGCGCTGAGACCGTTTGGAAACTCTACTCCTGCGGCCATCTGAGAGCGTTTTCTGCGCTTCCGGCCTTTGCCGTCCGAAGCACTCATGAGCGGTCGTGGCAGTTAAGGCTACGGCCGGCGTAGGCCGGTGCTCACATACTCGAATGTACGCTCCGCTCCGGTTCTCGAAAACACCCTTATATGACTCACAGCAGCGAGTTTCGAAACGGTCTCCGAGCCTCGTATCAAGGATTGATCGCCGTTGTCGTTTCGTTTGCGGCCGCCGCCGCAGGCTGCGCCCTGGGCGGCCAATGGAAGTCGTCGGCGCGGCCGGGCGAAGCATCTGATGCCTTGCCCTCGACGACGAGTTTTTCGCCGAGCCCGTCCGCCTTTGCCGGCGGCGCTGCGCCGAGAAGCTCCGAACCGCCATCGAGCGCCGGATCGTTGAGCAGCATCGGCACGGTGCGATCGACGGCCATGGGTGCCGGTGCCGGCGCCTCGACGGGAGCGCCCGCCGGCGCATAAGTCGCCGGTGTGCCCGCGGGCGCGGTCATTCCAAGCATCTTCATCAAGGGTTTTTCGGCATAGAAGGCGAGCTTGCGTTTGCCGGCTTTCGACACATAGATGCCGTCGTCGGTGCGTAGGCGCACCGGTTGGCCGTTGATATCAGGCCCACTGGTGACGAAGGCGCCGTCCTCGTCGACGAAACCGTCCCAGATGTCGACGAATTCGCCGCCATGACTTTCGGCCGTCGAGCGGTAGATGTCGTTGAAAGCCAGCATGTCGGAGGTCATCTTCGGCGCCTTGAATGCCGGCATGCCGACCCACAGATACGGTACCTTGGCCGATGCAATGGCCTTGCCGAATGCTTCGGTCCGGCGTTCGTATTCCTTGTCCCAGCCTTCGGACCGCGGCTGTTCGCGCTCATCGTTCACGCGCATTTGCTGCCGATCGTTGGAGCCCAGCATGACGATTACGGCCGCGGGCTTTTCGGTCTCGATCAGCGACTTGATCTGTTCGGGCCAGTTGTAGAAATCGTCACGCACGAAACCGGACGAACCGTTGCTGCGAACGACGATCCTGATTTTGTTGTTTTCGGCAAAGGCGGTATCCAGACCTTCGGCAAGGCCACTCGCCATGAAATCACCGACCACCAGAACGGTGCGGGCATCCGGCGCCTTCTCGACAATGGGGGTTGTCGGCTCAGCCGGCCGGCGCGGCGCGGCGCGGGGCTTTTTTGCCCTGGCCTTCGGCGGCCTGGCTCTCTGAATTTGTCGCGGCGGCGGTTCCACCCGCTCGCTTCGGCGCAGAAACAACAGGTCGCGCAGCGACCAGCCACGCCTTTGTTCTTCCTGCGCTACGGCCGGCGTATGAAAGGCGGCGGCAGTACTGACGGCCAGAACGGCAACAGCCAGAATCAGGATCGGCACGCGACGAAGGATCACCTGGATACGCGCAGCCGAAATCAATCACCCTCTCCATCCCTTAAGAGCGCCGGACCCAAGTCCAACCGTGCCGCCGCTCGAGCATCGGATTGCCAACGGTTTTGGGTCCGATGCTCCAGGTTGTTGTCTCCCTATGCGAGGCTAGTTCTGCCTGAGCCATTTGAGCACTTCCATGCTCGGATGTCCGTCCTGGGTCAAGCCAGCCTTCGCCTGGAAGGCCATGATGGCGGCCTTCGATCCCTCGCCGATCTTGCCGTCGAACTTGCCGTCATAGTAGCCGTACTGGGAAAGCCGCTGCTGAAGCTCTTGCCTCTCCTCGAAGGAGAGCTTCGTGAAAGGCCGCTTCCAGTCCTGCACAAGCCCACCATAGCCGGCGATTTCGTCGGCAAGAAGGCCAACGGCAACCGCGTATTTGTCGGCATTGTTGTAGCGCTTGATGACCGAAAAATTCTTGATCATCAGGAAGGCCGGGCCGCCGCGGCCGCCCGGTACTTTCAGCGTGGCCTTCTCCGCACCACTCTTGAAGGGCTTTCCGTTGACACGCGTGACACCCAGCGCTTGCCATTGCGACAGCGACTTCGATCCGGCCGGGAACTTCTTCCCATCGGGAAGGCTGACTTCATAGCCCCAGGTCTTGCCGGCCTGCCAGCCGTTCTTCCTGAGCAGATTGGCGGCCGTGGCCAATGCATCGGGAATCGAATTCCAGATGTCGCGCCTGCCGTCGCCATCCATATCGACCGCATAGGCCTGATAGCTGGTGGGAATGAATTGGGTATGGCCCATGGCGCCAGCCCATGAGCCGCTGAGGTGGCTTTTGTCGATGTCGCCCCTTTGCAGGATCTTCAGCGCCGCGATCAACTGGGTGCGGGCAAATTTCGATCGCCTGCGGTCGGCATAGCCAAGCGTTGCCAGCGAACGCACGACATTTCGCATGACCTCATCGCGCTTGAGGATTTCGCCGTAGTTCGATTCCATCGACCAGATGGCCAGCAGGATGTAGCGGTCGACGCCGTATTTTGCCTCGATCCTGTCCAGCCAAGGCTTCCACTTCCTGGCCATCTGCTGGCCGACAGCGACCGACTGGTCATGGACGCGGTTGTCGAAATAATCCCAGGCGGGCGCGGTAAATTCGGGTTGATAACGCGCTTTTTCCAGCACGACCGGATCGGCATCGCTGATCCCCTGGAACGCCTGGTCATAAACGGCGCCGGAAACGCCGCTCTGCACTGTGGTGGCGCGGAAGCTCGCCACCCATTGCCGGAAGCCGGCGTCGGCAAAAGCAGATCCGGCGGGCATCAGTAAGGCGAGCGAAAGGCTGGCGGCCGCAACGACGCTGGTGAAGCGCTTTGCGGCGTTGCGAACGGACATCTTTTCCTCCTTCATCATCACAGGAAGATCATTCATCGCCGAAGCCGGTTAGCAATTGGTTTACCATAGGTGCCGTTGGGAACGAAAAGCCGCGTCGGTGCTTTACGAACTACAAATTTTTTTCTGACCAGCCGTTCCATAATCCTCGATTCCGGCACGAAAATGTCTCGAAGCGGGATTGCCGAACAGGCTTACAAACGGATAATTGACAGCATGAAGAGAGTTCGCAAGGCAGTTTTCCCGGTCGCCGGTCTCGGAACCCGGTTTCTCCCGGCCACCAAGGCCATACCCAAGGAAATGCTGACTGTCGTCGACAGGCCAGTTATCCAGTATGTGGTCGACGAGGCACGCGAAGCCGGCATCGAACATTTCATCTTCGTGACCGGCCGTAACAAGGCGGTCATCGAGGACCATTTCGACGTCCAGTTCGAACTCTATGACACGCTCGCCCAGCGCGGCAAGAACGACGAGCTCGCCCGCCTGCAGCGGCTGCAACCCTCGCCGGGGCAGACCAGCTTCACGCGCCAGCAGGTCCCGCTTGGCCTTGGCCATGCCGTTTGGTGCGCCCGCGAGCTCGTCGGGGACGAGCCCTTCGCGCTGCTTTTGCCTGATATGATCATGCAGTCGGAAAAAAGCTGCATGAAGGAGATGGTCGAGCTTTATGCCGAGACCGGCAACAACATCGTCGCGGTTCAGGAATGCGACCCCGCCGAGGCCCATAAATACGGCATCGTCGGTCGCGGCGAGGATACGCATCACGGTTTCCGCATCACCGGCATGGTGGAGAAGCCGAAGACCGGCACGGCACCCTCCAATCTATACATCAACGGGCGCTACATCCTGCAGCCGGAGATATTCGGGATTCTCGAGGGCCAGGAAAAGGGCGCCGGCAACGAGATCCAGCTCACCGATGCGATGCTGAAGCTGGAGAAGCAGCAGCCCTTCTATGGCTGCCATTACCAGGGGCGCACCTTCGATTGCGGATCGCCGGAAGGCTTTGTTGAGGCCAACGTCGCCTTCGCACTGTGGCGCAGCGACGTGAACGGGAACATGGCGGGCGCCATCCGCAAGCTTCTCGACGAGTTGAAACCGTCAGAGCAGCGGGGTGCGGCATTCTAGCGAGCTGACATTCAGCCGGCCTGCGAATGGCGATTTCTGCGCTTCCGGTACTTGCATAACCCAATGTAGGCCGCGTTCAGGTTCTCGAAACCGCCGTTCCCGCCACTGCCTGACCCGAATCTCGACGTACCCAAACCTTCAACGGCTTGCTTTACGGCTGCAGCGTCACCCCGACGAAGATGCTGTGGGCCGTGTAGTCGCGGCCCTCCAGGTTGCTGGTCTGTTTTTCGGTTCTGGCGCGGGTGGTCAGTCCGGCATACCGGTTCAGCCACCATGTCAGTCCGGCCTCGGCGCTCAGCGTCAGGTCATGGCCGTCGGACCCGATATAGTCGCGCCAGTCCACGCCGAGAGCTGCGTTCCCGATCAGGTTGGCACGGATTTCCCGCTCGCCGGTGAGGCGGCCGGAGTAAAGGATGTCGCCGCTTTCGTCGGGAGTTGTCGTGCCCTCGACGGTGGTTTGGCCGGTGAGGCCGATCGTGGTGCCGCGTTCCGGCGACCATCTGAGGTCGGCGTTCACCGTGGCGCCCGAAATCGCCTCCAGGCGGTCATCGTCGATCGCTTCCCGCAGCCAGCCGGCCGAGAATTCGCCGGCAAGCTTCTCGCCGAGGTCGAGTTCGGCACCGGCCCGTACGCCAAGCCGTGTCGAGGATCGTTCGAAACCATTGGGGTCGACGCGCAAATCATAGACGCGGCGGCCGATTTCGACCTCGGTGAAAGGCGTGATGGCGGGAGAAATCTCATAGCCGGTACGCAAGGTGGCGGTATAGAGCGTCGAGTCGCGGGCTTTCTGCGACACCGTTCCGCCCGTCGAAAGCTTGGCGTCGCCATAGATGTCGCGTTCGACCGCGCCGGTCAGTGCAAAGCGCATCTTGCCGGCATCCTTCTCGACCGCGAGACTGCCGTCAATGGTCTGGCGCACTGGCTGCTCGATGGTGCCTTCGACAACGACCGGCGACGAAGCCGATTCCGGCGCCGCCTCGTAACCGAGCTTGGCGATGGCGCGCAGATCGTTGTCGAGGTCGACATTGAACGTGCCGTCGACTCGGCCCCGCAACTCCTGAATCTCGTCGCCCGATATGGTCTTGAGAAAAGTGCCGTAGCCGTCGATGACAGCCGAATTCTCTCGCCAGTCGGAGACGGCATTGAAGCGCAGCGTCGTTTCCGACAGCAGTGCCGGCTTGCCGTCGGCGCTTGAATCGGCATTCGACGAGGCCGTCAGGCCTTGTTCGAGCGTCGGCCTGATCACGAACGAGCCGAGTTTGATGCCGGTGGCGGCGAACGGGTCGTCCTCGACCTTCCTGTCCCGACCTTCGATGGCTTCGGCGCGCTCGGCGCCCGGATCGAGCTCCTGCCTGTCGGCGGAATCAATTGTCACGGCCCGGCGGTTGGTGGCGTCCTGGTCTGTCCCGGCGGTGTCCGTGTCGTCCGTCGTGGCTGCAGTCGCGGCGGTGGCTTCTGCCTCGGCGGCCTCTGCCTCGTCTTGATCGGCCGCCCGTTGCGTTGCGCTCGATGGTCGGCGTGGCGGGACGGGAGCGGGCGTTTCCGCAAACGGATCGTCGGTGGCTTCCGGCGGATCGAAAATGCTGCCGGTCGCGGGCGCCGTGTCATCGTCCTGTACGGCGCCCGGGCTGGCCGGCTGATAGGTGGGCGCCGGCGCATCGCTTTGGGTGGTTGCGCCGGCCTGTGCCGTCTGATCCTGGGCGCCGGCCAGAATCGCCGATTCCGAAACCTCGCCGCGCAGCTCGGTTACCTGGGCATAGGGCTGCGCTGGTCGCAGCAAGGCGAAGACGCTGGTCGCCAGCAGCAAGGCGCAGACCGCCTTGCCGTTTCGTCTTCTTTTCATTTCAGGCTGGGCCCCGGACATCGCCACCACTGCTTGCGCGGCGCGCGCGCGCCATACTTACCGAACCGTAAACGGGGATGGTTAACGGAGGGTTGAGGCGGCGGTTCATCAGCCCGCACTGAATGGCAATTCCGTTGGACAGGCGCATGGCAAAGCGCTAATCGCATCAGCCATGCATGCGGGATCCCCAGACAAGAAGCGGCTCGACGGGCAAGCTTCGATAGCCTCGGCGCTCAGAACGGTGGCAACCGAGCAGGCCGGTGTCGCGGCGCTGGCGGCTGCGCTCGAAAACGGATTGGCCGAACCGTTCGCGCGCGCCGTCGACATGGTGTCGCAGATCGAAGGCCGCGTCATCGTCACCGGCGTCGGCAAGAGCGGTCATATCGGCTCGAAGCTGGCCGCGACACTCGCCTCGACCGGCACACCGGCGTTCTTCGTCCACCCTGCCGAAGCCAATCACGGCGACCTCGGCATGATCGCCAGGGACGATGCCATCATCGCCATGTCGTGGTCGGGCGAGAGCCTGGAGCTCAAGGGCATCATCGCCTATTCCAGGCGCTTCTCGATCCCGCTGATCGCGGTCACCGCCGGAGAGAGATCGGCGCTGGCGCGCGAGGCCGATGTTGTGCTTCTGCTGCCGCGCGCGTCGGAGGCCTGTCCGCATGGCCTGGCGCCGACGACATCGACGCTGCTGCAACTGGTGATCGGCGATGCGCTGGCCATTGCGCTGCTCGAAGCGCGCGGCTTCACGCCGGATCATTTCCGCACCTTCCATCCCGGCGGGCAACTTGGCGCCAATCTGACGCAGATCCGCGACATCATGCATGTCGGCGACAGGCTGCCGCTGGTGCCTTCCGGCACCGGAATGCGCGAAGCGATCCTCGAATTGTCGCGCAAGGGGTTTGGCTGCGTGGCGATAACCGCCGAGGACGGTGCGCTGATCGGCATCATCACCGACGGCGACATCAGGCGCCACATCGGCAGCAATCTTTTGGCGATGAGCGTCGATCAGGTCATGACCAAGGAGCCGAAGACGGCCGGGCCGGACACGCTGGTGGCGACGGCGCTGCAGACGATCAACAATTCGGCCATCACCAGCCTGATGGTGGTCGAGGGCAAACGGCCGGTCGGACTTGTCCATCTGCACGACCTGCTGCGCATCGGCGCGGCCTGACAGACATCAGAGTCTGCTTGAAAGTCACTCCGCGGAGATGGGTGGGATCAGCCTTGAACCGCCTCGACCGTCAGCTCCAGATCGGTATCGGCCGCGCCCGTCACGCGCACCTGCGTGCCGGCCGGCAGATCGGGGCCGGAGACGCGCCATAGCGTGTCGCCAAGCTTTATGCGCCCGCGCCCGTCCTTGATCGGCTCGGCAAGCGTCGCCATCCTGCCGATCATTTGTGCGCCGCGGCGGTTGAGCAGTGGCTGGTCGGTCGGGTCATGGCGCCCACCCACCAGTCTCTTGCCGACATAGGTTGAAACCAGCGACATCGCGAGGAAAGCGAGGACCTGGACCTGCCAGGTCCAGAAACCCGCGTCCCAGATGAGCAGGGAGACTGCACCGATCAGCAGCGCGGCGATGCCGATCCATAGCATGAAGATGCCCGGCGCGATGACCTCCATTACGAGGAGGACGAAACCGAGAACCATCCAATTCCAGGGGCCGAGTTCGGAAATGATGCGGTTGAACATGGGATCGGCCTCAGGTCTGGCTGGGGCGAACCACGGGCGGGCGTGAAGCTTGCCGCGCGCCGCCGGCAGTGCCTTCGCTCCCGAAGATTTCCTTGGCGATTGCGCCGATGCCGCCGAGCGTGCCGATCAGTGATGACGCTTCGATCGGCATCAGCACGACCTTGCTGTTTGTGGCAGAGCCGATCTTGGTCAGCGCTTCGGTGTATTTCAGCGCGACGAAATAGTTGAGCGCCTGCACGTCGCCCTTGGAGATCGCTTCCGACACCACCTGTGTGGCGCGGGCCTCGGCCTCGGCGGAGCGTTCGCGCGCCTCGGCGTCGCGGAAGGCGGCTTCCTTGCGGCCCTCGGCTTCCAGGATCTGCGACTGCTTGAGGCCTTCGGCGTCGAGGATCTGCGCGCGCTTGTTGCGTTCGGCCATCATCTGGCGACCCATCGATTCAACAAGGTTGGCCGGCGGATTGATGTCCTTGATCTCGACGCGGGTGATCTTGATGCCCCAGGGATGTGCCGCCTCGTCGACGACGCGCAGCAAGCGTTCATTGATGGCATCGCGGTTTGACAAAAGCTCGTCGAGGTCCATCGAGCCCATCACGGTACGGATGTTGGTCATCGTCAAATTGAGGATGGCGTTCTGCAGCCCGGCGACCTGGTAGGCGGCCTGTGCGGCGTTGAGCACCTGATAGAACGCGACGCCGTCGACGGCGACGGTGGCGTTGTCGCGGGTGATGATCTCCTGGGTCGGGACGTCGAGCACCTGCTCCATCATGTTCAACTTGGCGCCGATGCGGTCGACGAACGGCACGATGAGGTTGAGGCCGGGACTCAATGTCTTGGTATAGCGGCCGAAGCGTTCGACGGTATAATTGTAGCCTTGCGGGATTGTCCGAATGCCTTTGAAAAGCACGAGCACGACAAGAGCGACAAGAACAAGAAGCGCGATATCGAAACCACTGAAATCCATTTGGCTCTCCCTCAGATGCCGAGCACGTTAGAGCGACGCGCGTTCACCGGACGCACAAAGTACGCTCTAATTTTTATACCTGCACATCATGCTTCCCAAAAATCGATTCCGATTTTCGTGCCGATGCGATAGTCGTTTCCATACAACCGACTTCACCAAACACTTAAGTGTGTTTCAGAAATGTTACAATCAGGTGATCGCGGATTGCCGGTGTATAGACAGCCGCGCTAGCTGCGCGATTAAACCCGCTTCAGATCCAGCCTGACAGTTCGCGCCGCACCATCGCCTCGATCACCGCCATGCCCTCGGCACTGTCGTTGAGGCAAGGGATGTGCGCGAACGTCTCGCCGCCGGCGTGATGGAAAGTCTCGGCCGCCTCCCTGGCGATCTCGTCCAGCGTCTCGATGCAATCGACAGAAAAGCCCGGATTGACGATGGCGATCGATCTCACGCCTTCTCCGGCTAATTTCTCGACCGTCTTGTCGGTGTAGGGCTGCAGCCATTCCTGCGCACCGAAGCGTGACTGGAAGGTGGTAATCAGCCTCTTCTCATCCCAGCCGAGCTTTTCGCGCAGCAGCCGGGTCGTCTCCAGGCAATGGGCCTGATAGGGATCGCCCTTATCGGAATAGGGTTTCGGAATGCCGTGATAGGAGGCGATGACCACCTCAGGCTCGAAATCGAGGGTCGCCAGATGGCGCTCGATCGAACGGGCAAGCGCCTCGATATAGACCGGTTCGGCATAGTAGGGCGGCACGCTGCGGATCGCCGGTGCGCGGCGCATCTTCATCAGCGCGCGAAACAACTGGTCGTTGGCGGTCGCGGTCGTGGTCGCGGAATATTGCGGATAGAGCGGAAAAGAGAGAATGCGGTCGCAGCCTTGCGCGACCAGCCCTTTGGCGACGCTCTCTGTCGAAGGATTGCCGTAACGCATCGCCCAGTCGACGACGACATCGGGCAGGTCGCGCAGCGCTTCGGTCAGCTTTTCGCTCTGGGCGCGGGTGTAGGTGCGCAGCGGCGACTCGTTGCGCTGCCGGTTCCAGATCCTGGCATAGTTGGCGCCTGACTTCTTCGGCCGCGTGGTGAGAACCAGCCCATAGAGGATCGGGTACCAGATCGCCTTGTTGAGTTCGATGACGCGCGGATCGGACAGGAATTCCCTGAGATAACGCCACATCGGCTTGAATTCGGTGCCGTCGGGCGTGCCGAGATTGACCAGTATGACACCGATCCTGCCCGCTCCGACCGGCGGCAGCGGGCCGAGGGCCTTCGCAGCCTTGGGATCGACAGGGTTGGAAAGCGTCATAAAGGGATCTCCGGACACCGCGCGAAACTAGCGATGCCACGCCGGTTTTCAATGCAGCGTCTGGCCGCACCTTATCTTAACCTCAGGCGGAAAGCAGAAAACCCGCCCGGTTACCCGGACGGGTTTTCCGACAATGACGGAAGAACTTAGTTTGCGGCCGGCATAGTCAAGGTTGCGCCGACGGGAAGGCGGCGCGGTTCGTAGTTCTTGTTGGCGTCGGAGATCGTTTTCCACTTGGCGCCATCGCCATAGGCCTTCTCCGCCAGATCCCAATAGGTATCGCCGGCAACGATCACATGGCTGCTTTCGGCCGGTGCGGCCTCGGCTGGCTTGGCCGGTTCCGCTGCAGGAGCCGGTGCCGCAGGCGCTGCCTCGGCTGGTTTTGCGGACTCGGCAGGTGCCGGCGTTGGCGGGGCGGGTTCCGCCGGGACCCCCGGTGGCGTCGTGGCGATGTCGCTTGAACCCGCCGGGGGTTCGGGCATCGCCGGCTCCGCAGTTGCGGCTGGAGCCGTTTCTGACGGTTTTGCGGGCTCGGCCGGTGCGGGCGCAGCCTCGGCCGGCTTGGCCGGTTCCGCAGCGGCGGCCACCGCGGCCTCGGTGATGCGGCCATCGAGCTTCGGCGTATAGGGCCGATGCGCGCTGAGATAATCGGCGACCACCTGTTCGAGGCCCGGACCGTAATCATAGGCGTTCTTGGCCTTGTCGGCGAACACCTTGTAGCCGTCGCCGCCCTGGCGCACATAGTTGTTGGTGGCGACTAGGTAATCCTTGTCTGGATTGATCGGGGTCCACGCGCCGCCTTCCATGACCTCGACCGACTTGACGCGCCCGGCATTCGGGGCGGCCGATTTGTCGAATGAATACTTCAGGCCGGCAACCTGCGGGAAGCGTCCGGCACCGTCCTCGATCTGGCTGAGACCGTTCTCGAGCCCGGCAACCAGATCCTTGCCGGAAATCTGGAAGGTCGCCAATGTGTTCTGGAATGGCAGCACGTTCAGCACTTCGCCCATGGTGACGGTGCCCTGATCGATCGAGGCGCGCAGACCGCCGCCATTCGAGATGACGATCTCGACGCCCTGGTCCTTGACGCGGTCGAGGACGGCATCGGAGACGAGGTTGCCCATCTCGCACTCGCGGGTGCGGCAATTCTCACGGCTGCCGTCGATCGCCTTGGTGGTTTCGGCGACCTCCTGGTTCTTCAACGCCTCGATCGGCGCGCCGAGTTCTTTAATGCGGGCAAGCACGGCGGGATCAGGCGTGATCAACTTGTCGAGGTAGATCGGGTCACCACTGGCTTGCTTGACGATGCCGTTGTCGTCGAACACGACCTTGAATTCGCCGAGATATTTCGAATAGGACGCCGCCTGGACGACCGGCACTTGGTAGCCGTCCGGATTGTCGACCATCGTCGGGTAGGGGCCTTCAGCCTTGGGGTCGGTGTTGGACAGCAGCGAGTGACTGTGGCCGCCGACCACCACGTCGACACCCGGGATCTTGGCGATGACGTCGCGCTCGCGCTTGTAACCGATATGGGTGACCGCGATGATCTTGTTGACGCCTTCTCCCTTCAGTTTTTCGACCTCTGATGTGATCGACTTGACGTCGTCTTCGATCTTGACGTTAGGGCCTGGCGAAGCGAGCTCCGGCGTGTCGTTGGTGACCGCGCCGACGATGCCGATCTTCTGACCGCCGACCTCGATGACGATCGACGGCTTTACGCGGTCACCGAGTTTGGATTGCGCGTTGGCCTTCACATTGGCGCCGAGCACCGGAATCTGGATCATATCGAGGAACGGCGCAAGCGCCGCCTCGCCGTCGTCGAACTCGTGATTGCCGACCCCCATGGCGTCGAATTTCATCTGGTTGAGGAATTCGCCTTCGGTCTTGCCCTTGTAGGTTATGTAGAAGAGCGAGCCCTGGAAATTATCGCCGGCGCTGAGCAGCAGCACGTTCTGGCCTTCCAGCTTCTTGCGCTCCTGGGCGATCGCCGTGATCAGCCGCGCCGCGCCGCCGATGCAGTCGCCCTTGGTCTCCTCTTCGGCCGAGCAGGTCGATTCATATTTATTGTTGCTTTCGATGCGGCTGTGCCAGTCGTTGATGTGCAGGATGTTCAGTGTGTAGTCGGCAAAGGACACGCCGGCCGACAGACCAAGCGCGGAGGCCGAAAGGGCGGCAATGGCGGCGATCTTCTTCATTTTCGTCTCCCCGATGACCTGTTTAACGCCCTTGCTTGACTGCAACATAACAGCCAGCTTTTTTGCCATGTTCACATCGCGTTTCGGCCGATGCAAGCAGAATCGGGGTCAGCTTTGCCGGCGCAAAAAAGACGGCGGCCTGAGGCCGCCGTCCTTTGCAAAAGCAGTTCAGTGTGGGCTCAGGTGCGCCGCGTCAGCACAAAATTCTGCCCGCTCGCGCTGGTGCAATTGAGCTGCGAGGTGGAGATCAACAAGCAGTTGAAGCTGATGGGCGTCTGGCGGATCAGCGAAGTGCCTTTGATCTCGACCGAAGTGCCGCCGGTCATCGTGTAGCTACCGTCGGCAAGTTTCTGGCCGGTGTCGGTCGCGACGGTGTTGAAGCCACCGCCGGCGAAGGTCGACAGGCCCGTGCCTTGCGCATCGATCCATGAGCCTTCGACCGGGCTCCGTGCGGCCAATGGCGGCCCGCCCGGGCCGGCGGTGGTGCATGCCGCCAAGGCGGCAGCGGCCGCGACAATGCCGGCCGAAAGCAGTTTGCGCGCAATCGTCATCATCAAGATCCTCTCCTCTCGCATCGGCCCGAAAATCGATCCGGTTTTCGGAACGCACGATGCGCACATTCAAAGCACTAGAGCATACTTTTTGCGCCCAAATGGACGCACGTCGCGCTAGGTCGCCTTCCTTCAATCGCCCGATTTCCAGGCGATTGCAAGGTAGTGAGGCATCGCTATCGAATGAGGATGTTGCACTATCGAACGAGGATGTTGCGGAATTGCCATGGGTCGTTTTTGTCGAGGTCTTCCGGAAACAGACCAGGGCGGTTATCGAGCGGCGTCCAGTCGGTGTAGTAGCCCTTGATCGGCCCGAGATAGGGGGACTGCACTTCCAGGCAGCGCCTGTAGTCCATCTCGTCGGCCTCGACGATGCCAGCCTCGGGATTTTCCAGCGCCCAGACCATGCCCGCCAGCACCGCAGACGTGACCTGCATGCCCGTGGCGTTCTGATAAGGCGCCAGCTTGCGCGCTTCCGCCAGCGACAGTTGCGAGCCGTACCAATAGGCGTTCTTATCGTGGCCGTAGAGTAGCACGCCGAGCTCGTCGACACCGTCGACCAGTTCATTTTCGTCGAGCACGTGATGCACGGCTTGCGCCTTGCCGGCGGCGCCGAACATCTCGTGCAGCGACAGCACGGCGTCGTTGCAGGGGTGGTAGGCGTAGTGGCAGGTCGGGCGATATTGAACCTTGCCCTTCTTACCGCGCAGGGTGAAGAAGTCGGCGATCGAAATCGACTCGTTGTGCGTCACCAGGAAGCCGTATTGCGGTCCAGGCGTCGGGCACCAACTGCGCACGCGTGTGTTGGCGCCCGGCTGCTCCAGAAAGATCGCGGCCTTCGAGCCGTGCTTGTGCTTCTTGGCGTTCTTCGGCATCCACGTCTCATGCGTGCCCCAGCCGAGCTCTGCCGGTTGCAACCCTTCCGAGATGAAACCTTCGACCGACCAGGTGTTCCAGAACACATCCATCGGCTTCGGCTTCTTGGTGCGCTGGGTGTCGCGCTCGGCGATGTGGATGCCCTTGACGCCGGCCTTCTTCATCAGCCTCGCCCAGCCTTCGCGATCATGCTGCGCGGGCTCCGAGAACTCGAGGCCAAGATCGGTGGCGAGGTTGACCAGCGCCTGCTTGACGAACCACGAGACCATGCCGGGATTGGCGCCGCAGGTGGAGATTGCGGTCGCACCGCCGGGGTGCGCGTGCTTTTCTTCGATCATGGATTCACGCAGCGCGTAATTGCTGCGGCTGGCATTGTCGGCCTTGGCGTCGAAATAGAAGCCGAGCCATGGCTCGACGACGGTATCGATGTAAAGCACACCCAGCTTGCGACAGAGCCGCATCAAATCCACTGAGCCGGTGTCGACCGACAGGTTGACGCAAAAGCCCTGGCCGCCATCTTTGGTCAGCAGCGGCGTCAGCAGCTTCTTGTAGTTTTTCCTTGTCACCGCATCCTGCATGAATGTGATGCCGCGCTCGTCGAGCAGCTTGCGGTCGGTATCGCGTGGGTCGATGACCGTCATGCGCGACTTGTCGAACTTGAAATGGCGCTCGATCAGCGGCAGCGTTCCCCGTCCGATCGAGCCGAAGCCGATCATCACGACAGGGCCGGTGATCTCGCCGTAAACGGGCCAGTTTTCATTCGCCATTTATTGATTACTCCCTCAGATAGGCTGAAAAGCCGGGCAAACAGACGCAAAGCGGAGCATTTTTTTGCCCGACCGCCACGCGCTACAACCACAGATCATTGTCATAAACCAGTGAAAAGCGCCAACCGCGGCTACGCTGCGTTGGCGACGTGGTTAAGGCCGAAACCGTGGATGGGCGAAGCTCAAGATCGGCTTTTCTCGCTTCCGCAGCAACCGACGTCCGTTAGGCCGCAATGGCGGGGAGCCTATCCGGGCAACCGTGATGAGGTCGAACGGATGTTCGCGGAGTCCGGAGCTTCATCTTCGCACGCCGGACTGCATTAGGGTGGCATTTCGCCCGCTCCTGCAAACGCCCCGCCCACGGGAAGCTCAATCCCTTGGCGCTTGTCCTTCGATCAAAGTCTTGCGCCGAGCAAGCTGGTTGGCCAGGAAGTCGAGAACCGTACGAATCCGGGTCACTCGCCTGAGGTCCGGGTGGGTGAGCAGCCACAAGGCCGCCTCCATGTCCGCCAGAGGTCCAAGCACCCGCCTAAGGTCGGGATCCTGATCTGCCAGGTAGCAAGGTAGCGCGGCGACCCCCATGCCAGCATGTGCGGCGGCCTGCAGGGCCAGGAGCGAATTTGCGCGGTGGACGATCCGATCCTCGGCGACGTTCTGCTTAAGCCATCTCGCCGACTGGAGATGGGCAAGGCTCTCCTCAAAACCTATCCAATCGAAGTCCGGCAGGGGTGCGTCAAGGGGGCGCCGCGCCAGATAGGCTGGCGAAGCGTATGGCGCAGTCGCCAGTTTGGCGAGTTTCCTTCCGACCAAGTTGTCGGGCGGTGCGCTAACCGGCCTGATTGCGATGTCGGCGTCTCTTTTCGACAGCGTGAAGAACGAGTTGTCGACAATGAGTTCGATCATGATCTCCGGTCGTTCCTGGGCCAATACGGTAAAGATCGGACCGAGCAGCTCGACTAAAGTGTCCGCGGTGGTCACCCTTACTGTTCCAGACGGCCGCAAATCCTGGCCAGCCAGGCGGCGCTCAAGATCGGTCAGATCGTCCAAGACGCGGGTGGCGGTAATGAGGGCGATTTCGCCGGCCAGGGTGAGCGTGTATCCATCACGAGCACGCTCGAACAGATGTGCTCCCGAACGCCCTTCCATCGCGCCCAATCGTCGAAAAGCAGTTGAGTGGTCAACGCCCAAATGGCGGGCCGCCGCACTCAGGCTGCCGGCCTCTCCGATGGCGCGTATCAGGCGCAGGTCCGACAGTTCAAAGAGTCTTTGAGTCAGCACAGCCAGACCTCCAAGTCCGGAATCCAACGGGATGCCTCATCAAGCCGATTGCCTCTGTCCGCTCGTTCTTGCGGAAACTGCAAGCTCTGCTTTCATTTTTGCCGGGTATTTTTGCAAAGCATGAAGACAAATATAGCTTGTAGCACATAACCACGGAAGGAGATCGACATGGGCGCTCCCTCGCCAGAACTCTGCAATCTGTGGCTGGCACGCGCCTTCAATGCGCACGACGTGAGTGCAGCAATAGCGATGTATCATCCTGCCGCATCAATCGTTCAGGTGGATCAGGTCCACGGTGGCACAACGATCGCGCGCGGCGCCGACGCCATTCGCGAAACCATGGCCACCTACGTCGGCATGAACCCGCATATGGATGTCGTCACACACCACACCACGATTGCCGGCGACTTCGCGATGACGCGATCGCAATGGCTGATCAAAGGCGTGGATCAAAATGGCAAGCCGATCGAAGTGCATCATCACGGTATGGAGGTGCACCGGAAGCTGCCGGATGGCACCTGGGCCTTTTTTATCGACCATCCCTTCGGCGCAGACCCCGATTGGGCGGTCGAAGCGCCACCAAAAACGGACTAGGCTTGCCGCACTTTAAGGCCTCACGCTTGGCACGGACGCGTCCCTTCGGGATCGGGCTCCATTCGCGGCGTGCACAAATGCGGTAACTTCCGCCCATATGTTCAAAGCCGCTTGCACAGCACGGCAAAAATACAGATCGTCACGCTTGGATGACCAAAAGCGAATGTCGCCAAGGATAGGCTTCAGTCTCGCCAGTGGCTGCGTAACCGCGGCGTGCGCACCACGCCAGCAACGCGCGCGCCCGTTCAGCGGATTTTTGCCCTCGGCGCGGCTGTGGACGCCCGAACCACCAGTTCCACAGCCAGAACGACTTGGCGGGGTGGTTCATTGTCAAGAACCATGCGAGCGGCCAGCCTGCCTTTTCCGATCACGTCGTGCGCAATAGTCGTCAGCGGCGGCGTGGTGCGTGCGGATTCAGCAGTGCCATCGAAGCCAATGACCGATACATGGCCCGGCACTTCTATGCCGCGCCGAACCGCCTCGTCGAGTATTGTGATCGCTTGCCAGTCCGACATGGTCAGGATTGCGGTGGCTTCCGGCACATTGTCGAACACCACTGCTCCAACAGACGGATCGCCCGGCGTCGTCTCGATGATCGGGACATCGTCGATCGACAAATTCGCCTCCGCCAAACCCTGCTTGAAACCGTCGAGCCTTTCGTCGTCGAGCGGGAAGCCGGCCAGAAGCGGGCGCTTTGCCTGTCCGGGCATGTGGACGATCGGAGGGCCCGGAGTCCTCCGTATGGATAAGATGCCAAAATGCCGGTGCCCCAGCTCAGTCAGATGCCGGACGGCAGCAACCGCGCCACTTCTGCCGTCGATCTTTATCGAATTGATGTCGGGACCTGCATCGCTTTCGAGAATGACGAAGGGCAGGCGCCGTCGTTGTGCCGATGTTATGAGACCGATATCCGCGCTGTGACCAAGGATGAAGCCGTCAACGAGGGCCTCGCGGATGCTGGCGAAGCGCGTGTTGTCGGTGCCGTTCACAAGGCTTAGCGTCGTTCCGGCCTCGTCGCAGGCAAGCGAAGCGCCCAGCACCAGCTCGCGGCCATAGGGGCTTCTCATCACCTCGGCGATGGCGTAGGCGCCAGGCGGCATGAAGCCGATGGCATTGAACTTGCCGTCCCGCAGCAAACGTCCTTTCGGGTCGGGGCCGCCAAACCCGAGCGCCCGCGCGGCCGCTTCGACGCGCTCGCGCAATTCAGGCCTGACCAGCTCCGGCCGGTTGAAGACGTTGGAAACGGTCCCCCGGGAAACTCCGGCAGCCTTGCCGACATCGGCTAGGGTTGGCATTGGCGGTTCACTCGTTTCCTTTCAGTTAGACCATAATTTGGAGCGCTCCAAGAATTTTGTTGACTCGAAAGTTGAAAAGGCAGATCTCTCTTGGAGCGCTCCAAATTGGTATATATGGCATTTTTTTGCAACTGAAGCACCGGTAGATTGCAAATAGCCTTGGTCACAAAGGCCAAGCCAGTGGAGGGAGTCATGGCAGAAACCAATATTTTTCCAGCCTCGCTTATCGGTAAGACTTTCGACTGCGTTTTCGGCGCATTCGTGCCTCGGCTGACGTTTTTCTCGCCTGAGGAATTGCATGTGCAGGCGTCGATCGGAGCGGCCGAAATTGACGAGGTGGTCAAGATCGACATGACCAGCGTACGCCCGAACCTCGTGCTCATGAGCTGGACGGAGCGAAGCGGCAACTTCATTGTGCAGTTGCAGGATCACGAGAATGGGATCGTCCATAATTATGCGCGTCTGGCCGATGGGCAGCTCTTCTGTGCCCAAGGCGCCATTCAATCCGTTCCGGCATGACGCTACCCGCGCCGCTGCCCGGCAAGGTGGACGTCGGCCTGCGGCCCGACGTGCCGTCGGTTCCCGTTGAGGGCAGTCCGGACGCCAAACTGCTGAAGTGCCGTCATCGATTTCGCCAATGAAGGAGGAAAGTGCGATGGAACTTGCCTACGACAGTCATCTGCTTGCCCGAATTCTTCTGAGCGTTGCGACGGTGGGTTACGGTGTGGTGACAATCAAAGCCGACTTGAACGCAACACACGCCACTAATCCGCTGTGGACTCCGCACGCCCGGTTTCACGTCGTCTGGCAAGTGCTGAGCTACACCGGGGTCGCGCTGATTGCGCTGGGACTTATCTGGATTGCAGGGCCACTCGAAGCCGAGCGGCTCTATCTCGCCGGCGGATTGGGCGCCGTCATGTATGGAGCGTTCTTCGTGGCCATGCTCTCACGACCGATCTATGGCGGCGTGCTCTATGACGAGAACGGCTACCTGCCATTCCGACCGCCGTTCGGACCAGCAGGCTGGCAGTGGGATGTCAATGTCACGGTCTTTACCGCGATGTCGGCGATCCTGCTGCTAGGCCTGGCCGCAATTTAGGACAGCGCCAGCGCCTTGAGCCGAGCGACCAGCCGGTGACGCTCGTCGGTCATGCCCTTCTAGTCGGGTGGGCAAGGGTCGAGCGCCAGCAGTTGCGCGGCGAAAGATGCGGCGAGCATTGCCGGCGCCGAGAAAACCGGTGAGCACGAAGACGGGCATCTCATCCATGTGCGCAAGACTCGCATAGACCCGAGAGCTCCACCGTGGCCGACTTGGTTCGGAAGCCCTGCCGTCGGGCAATCCGGCGCAGCACCCGCTCCAATGCCGGATCGTGAACTTCACTTGCTCGCCCGCAATTCGCGCAGATAGCAAAGGCGGCGCGCCCGTGGGTGCATTCGCCATGGACGCAAAGCGCGAACGCGCTCAGGCTCTCGATCCGGTGGATCAGGCCCTCCTCGATGAGCCGATCCAGGGCGCGATAGATCTGTAGCGGTGAGCGGAGTCCTTCCTGGCGAAGGAGCCCAAGCAATTCGTAGGCCCCCATCGGTCTGTCGGAGCGCGTCAGCGCGTCGAGAACCAACTGCTGATTACGTCCAGGCATCCGTTGTTCCTTCGTGTTCCACGCAGTTTCGAGCACAATGGCGACCAATTGTTATTGTATAACGTTTTCGGTTGACGAACGTGATAACATAACATAACGGATCGTCAAGAGCGGGATCGAATGGTGGCTGTGTGACCTTTCAAGACCTGACGCTGAGCTACAACGGTCCCCCGCCATGCGTCACCTCGACGGGATCGTCCGGCCTGCCATGTGCGTCCGGCATGTCTCCCACAGAACCGCTTGAACAGAAGGAGTTGATCGAATGTCCAGGACGCTGAAGCTTGCCGCCTTGGTGGGCGTCATAACATCGTTGCCAATCACCCTGTCGGTGGCTGCGGCCGAGAACCTCAAAGTTGTCGCGAGTTTCTCGATCATCGCCGATTTCGCCAGGAATGTCGGCGGCGACCGTGTCGACATCATCGCGCTGGTCGGTCCGAATGGTGACGCCCATGTCTACGAGCCGAAGCCGGCGGACGCGGCCGCCGTTGGTTCGGCCGACGTGGTGCTGGTCAACGGCCTCCAGTTCGAGGGCTTCCTCCAGCGTCTCGTCGAGGCGAGCGCCACGAAGGCGCCGATCGTGGAATTGACCAAAGGCGGCGAGGTGTTGCGCAACACCGAGGAAGAGCATCACCATGATCACGATAACGCCGCCAAGGGCGAGGAAGGGCACGCTGCGGAGGCGGAAGAGGGCCATGAGGAACCGCACCACCATCACGGCGAGTCCGATCCCCATGCATGGCAATCCGTGCATAACGCTGAGGTCTATGTGAAGAACATCGCCAACGCCTTCTGTGCCGCCGATGCAGCCGGCTGTGACACCTATCGGGCCAATGCTGAATCATATGGCGAGCAGATTGAGGCGCTGGAAGAGGAGATCAAGGCTGCTGTAGCCGAAATCCCCGAGGGCAAGCGCACGATCATCACCTCCCACGACGCCTTTGGTTATTTCGAGCACGAATACGGCATAAAATTCCTCGCGCCGGAGGGCATCTCCACCGAATCTGAAGCCTCAGCCGCCGACGTCGCGGCCCTCATCAAACAGATCAGGCAAGACAAGGCTTCGGCAATCTTCGTGGAAAACGTCACCAATCCCCGCCTGATCGAGCAGATCGCCAGCGAGACAGGCCTGAAAGTCGGCGGTGAACTCTACTCCGACGCCCTGTCGGGCGAGAACGGCCCGGCCGCGACCTATATCGAGATGATGCGGCACAACATCACGACGATCAAAGGCGCGATCCTCGCAAGCTGATCGCCACGATGGAAAGGCGGAGCAATCCGCCTTTTCGTTGACCACAATCGGTTATGTAATAACATCAAGGAGAATATCGTGAGCACAAATTGGGCGTCAGCCACGGCCATCGCGCTGCTTCTGTCTCTATCAACAAGTGCTGCCCATGCCGAGGAGGTAACCGCCTGGCGCCTCTTTATCTCGGACCACGCGGATCCGAAGGTGACCGTAATCGATGCGGTCAATGGCGGAAAGCTCGACACGTTCCAGATTAAAGGGCCGGCGTCGCTCCATCGCAGCGAAAGCGGCCGGACCGTGTTCGCCGTGCAGGGCTCGGCCGGCGTCGTTACCGGGATCGCGAGCGGCATTTCCTTCGAGGATCACGGCGAACACGGCGACATCGACGTCGAAGCGCCGAAGCTTGCCGACGTCGAGATCGCAGGCGAGAAGCCGTCGCATTTCGTCGAGCATGACGGAGATTTCGCCGTTTTTTTCGACGGCGAAGGTGTCGCCCGTATCATCTCCGAGAAGGCCGTCCTGGAAGGCAAATCGGATTTCAGGGAAGTGAAGACGGATGCGCCGCAGCACGGCGTCGCAGTCGCCTATGGCTCCCATGTCCTCCTGTCGGAGCCGCACAGGGAAAAGCCCGACGAACTCCCGGTCGGCATCAGGGTCGCTGACAAAGCCGGCATGCAGGTTGGCGGTATCCACGCCTGCCCTGACCTCCACGGGGAGGCGTCTTCCGGCAATATCCTGGCTTTCGCCTGTGCGATCGGCCTGCTTGTCGTCACCCAAGGCGACGGCACCCCGGCGATCCGCCATCTGCCTTATGCCGACAGCCTGTCCGACGGCAAAACGACGACGCTGATTGGCGGCAGAGGCCTGCAATATCTCCTCGGCAACTACGGCGCCGACAAGGTGGTGCTGATCGATCCGACACTCGAGAGCGACGCATTCCGGCTGATCAGCCTTCCAACACGCCGCGTGCATTTCGCGGTCGATCCCGTTCGTGCGAAGTTCGCCTACGTCTTCACCGAGGACGGCCAGCTTCACCAACTCGACGTGGTGAAGGGGGAGATCGCAAACTCACTCAAGCTGACCGATCCCTATTCGATGGATGGCCACTGGAGCGACCCGAGGCCGCGTGTCGCGGTCGCCGGCGACAGGATCGTGGTCACGGATCCTTTGCAAGGTGTGCTGCATCTCGTTGACGCGACGTCGTTCGAGAAGACCGGTGACATTGCTGTCGAAGGCAAACCCTTCAACATCGTTTCCGTCGGCGGCTCCGGTCAGACCCACGAAGGCGAATAGTCGCCCCTCCCAAGCGGCTGCCGCGCGTCCGGCCCATTCTTTCCCGGGCCGGACGCATCTTCCCGACGCGCAAGGGAAACCATGATCGAGACACAGCCATCGGCGTCGTCCGGTGCCTTATCGGTTGCGTTTCAGCCCAGCCGCGCCGGAATCAATCCGCGCAGCGAATTGCCGACAAACAGCGCCTTGGCCGATTTCTTCAAGTCATCCAAGGTGTAGATTGCTTCGCGGGCACGACCTTCATCCAGCAATTCGCCACGCAACACGCCAGGCAGCAGGCCGCAATCGAGCCGCGGCGTTGCCAGCACTCCGTCGCCGAAATCGGCAAAGAGATTGGTGATCGTGCCCTCACAGATTTCGCCACGCTCGTTGGCCAGCAGCACCTCGTCGGCGCGGCTAATCAGATATTCGGCTCGCGCCCGCTGATAGGTATCCCGGCGGCTCGTCTTGTGGCGCAGCAGCGTGTCGCTCGAATCGAGCCGCACCCGCGCCAGTTGCAGTCTCCACACCTTGTCGGCTGCATGCGGCTCATAAGGCAGCGCCGAGACCGTCACCTTGCCGCTGCGCGACAGGACAAGCCGTGTGCGCAAGGCTATGTCCGGCCGGTCGACGGCGTTCCTGAGCACCTCGCCGACCTTCTGCGGATCGCAGGCAAAACCCAGTTCGGCTGCCGAGCTGTAAAGGCGTGCCAAATGGCGGTCGAAACGGAGGAAGCCCTGGCCCGGCTGCCAGCGCATGGTTTCGATCAGGTCGAAATCGGCGGTGTTCCCGTCGCGTAGCGCGCTTTCAGCAGGCACTCCTGATACTCCTCCTCGGCCGTAGAATCGAAGACGACGCCGCCACCGATATTGTAGACGGCCTCGCCACTGGAAAAGAGCGATATCGTGCGGATCGCTACCGAAAAGCGCATCGTGCCGCTGGGCGCGATCCAGCCGATGGCGCCGCAATAGACGTCGCGCGGCGTGCCTTCCAGATCGTGCAGGATTTCCATGGCACGGATTTTTGGGGCGCCGGTGATCGATCCGCATGGAAACAGCGCAGCGAAGATCTGGCGGATGGTGAGGTCGGGCAAGAGCTTGGCCCGCACGCGGCTCACCATCTGGTGGACGGTCGGGTAGCTCTCAATGCGGAAAAGCTCCGGCACCTCCAGCGTGCCGACCTCGCTGATCAGCGAGATGTCGTTGCGCAACAGATCGACGATCATCCGGTTCTCAGCCTGGTTCTTCTCGTCATTGAGCAAGAACGCCTTCAGCCGCTTGTCTTCCGCCTTGGTCGCGCCGCGCGGGGCGGTGCCCTTCATCGGATGGGTCTCGATCATGCCTTCGGCATCGATCTCGAAGAACAGTTCCGGCGACCGCGACAAAACGACCGGATCGCCGAGCGCGATCAGCGCGCCGTATTTCACCGGCTGGCGGTCCGTCAGCGCATCGAAGGCAGCCAGCGGGTCGCCCGACCACTGCGCATGAACCGGAAAGGTCAGATTGCCCTGATAGCAATCACCTTTGCGAATGTGATTGTGGAGCCGCGCAAAGCGTTTTGCGTAATCTTCTGAAGACCAGGCAGCCTTTGCGTCGAAGATCGGACCGTTGGTCGCCGGCGCGTGGCTGCGCACGACCGTCTGTTCGACAGGCGCGTCGAAGATCCCCAGGCAGACAAGCGGGGCGCGGCGTCCACCAGGCAGCAGTGGAACGAGCTTCGGCTCGAGCAGGTAGCCGGCCTCGTAGGAGAAATATCCGGCCAGCCATTTGCCGGCGTCATGCGCGGCCTGCGCAATTTCCAGCGCCGGCAGGAAATCCTCCGCCTCATGCGCCACGATGATGCCGGACGGACGGTCGAAAACGAGCTGATGCGCGCGCTCGTCATTCCGGAAAATTGCAGAGGGCAGGGACATGGGGCTCGGATGCTGCGATCGATAACGCAAGCTATCGCTCTATATGGGGGCTCGATCGCGCGCAATCGAGAGAGCGGCGTCTCAAGACGCAAAGGCAGCCTTGGTGCAAAAGCAAACCGGCGGCACCTCGAGGCGCCGCCAGTCTGTGCTCGATGCCGGCAGGCAATTCAGGTGTTGCTCGCAGTCCCCGCGGTCGGGAAGCGGCGCGCAAATTCCTTCTCATCGCCGGCGGCAAGCAGTTTCGCCTGCTCGATCCAGCGCTCTCGCTCGATGCGGCCGTCGAACTGGAGAACGTCTTCGATCCGCTTGATATCCGCCGCCGTCCAGGCGGCGATCTGAGCGTAGGTCCTGACCCCAAGGCCGTGCAGCTTCCGCTCGTTGACCGGGCCGATGCCGATCAAACGACGCAGACTGTCGGGCTTGCCCGCTGGCGCTGTTGCCTTGCCTGCGGGGACTTTCTTTGCCGCCGGCGCAGCCTTGTTGGCTGTGGCGCTCGTTTTCGACGCGGCCGCTTTCGACGCACTTGCCGTTGGCGCGGCTGCCGCCTTGGCGGCCGCCGGTTTCTTGGGCGCGGTCTTTGCCGGCGTCGACTTGGCCGGCGCGGTCTTGGCCGTCGAAGTCTTGGCCGGCGCGGATGTCGACATCAATGCCGACGGTGCCGGGATTGCTGCCTTTGTCGCGCCGGTCTTGGCGCCTTGTGCCTCGGCCAACTGGCGCTCCAGGTCGGCGCGGGCGCCACGGCATACATCCAGCTCACCGGTCAGGCGGTCGGCATCGGCGCGCAGCCTGTCGCGCTCGCTGCGCGTGCGGTCCATGTCACCGCGCAGGCTGTCGAGCTCGCCACGCAGGCGTCCCCAGATGAACCAGCCAACCAACACACCTACCAAGAACGCCAGGAGCATGTAGAAAAAAGTGCCCATTGTCTCTCTCTCCAGTCCGATCCGTCTGCCGTGGCCTGGAGTGGTGACCTTGGCACAAGGACCATTCGATGGTGGCTCCGCTGTTCGCGGAACAGCCGGCTTAAATCGAGCTGTCGGCGACCGGCTTTTCCTGCCATGGCCAACGGCCGCTGTCGCATTCGCCGAAGCGCCGTGACCGGCCGGAGATTTTTTCCTGGCCTGAGCCCCGCGCCCGACTGAGCTTGAGGCGGGACGCTATCATACAGATTCCGGAAAGCTAACGGAAAATTTCACGGAGAGTTATTTAAGAACATATATTTAGGGCAAGAATAGAACGGCCCGAATATGCATTGCGGCTAAACTGTTCTGTCGGCCCCGGATGTTCAGCGCTGTGTGTCAATTGTCCAAAGCTTCGAGCTCGTCGATCAGGCCGCCGATCACGCCAAGTCCGATCTGCCAGAAGGCAGGGTCGGTGGCGTCAAGGCCGAAGGGCGCAAGGAGCTCGGAATGATGCTTGGTGCCGCCGGCGCGCAGCATGGTAAAATATTTCTCCTGAAAGCCACGCTCTGCATTCTGGTAGACCGCATAGAGGGAATTCACCAGACAGTCGCCGAAAGCATAGGCGTAGACGTAGAAGGGCGAATGGATGAAGTGCGGGATGTAGGTCCAGAACACCTCATAGCCGTCGCGCAGCTTGATCGCCGGCCCGAGGCTTTCCGCCTGCACTTCCAACCAGAACTGGCCGAGCCTGTCGGATGTCAATTCGCCGTTCTTGCGTTCGGCATGCACCTTGCGCTCGAATTCGTAGAAGGCGATCTGGCGCACGACTGTGTTGATCATGTCCTCGACCTTCTGCGCGAGCATGGCCTTGCGCTCGCGCTTGTCCGTGGTCTGGTCGAGCAGCGAGCGGAAGGTCAGCATCTCGCCGAAGACGGATGCCGTCTCGGCCAGCGTCAGCGGCGTCGAAGCCATCAGCGCGCCCTGGCCTGCGGCCAGCACCTGATGCACGCCATGGCCAAGCTCATGCGCCAGCGTCATCACGTCGCGCGGCTTGCCCATGTAGTTGAGCAGAACATAGGGATGCGCCGACGGCACGGTCGGATGCGCGAAGGCGCCCGGCGACTTGCCCGGCCTGACCGGCGCGTCGATCCAGTTGCGGTCGAAGAAAACCCGGGCGATCTCCGCCATGTCAGGTGAAAAGCGCTGATAGGCGGAAAGCACCGTGTTCTTGGCCTCGTCCCAACCGATGATCGCCTGCGGGGTCTCTGGCAATGGCGCATTGCGGTCCCAGTGGTTCATCACGTCCATGCCAAGCCAACGCGCCTTCATCGCGTAGTAGCGGTGCGACAGGCGAGGATAGGCATCGCGAACGGCTGAGGCGAGCGCATCCACCACGCTGCGCTCGACGCGGTTGGCGAGATGGCGCGAATCGGCGATGTCCTCAAAGCCACGCCAGCGGTCGGAAATCTCCTTGTCCTTGGCCAGCGTGTTGGTGACCAGCGTGAACGTGCGCAAATTCTTGCGGAAGGTTGCGGCCAGCGCTTCAGAGGCCCGGCGGCGCACCTCGCCATCGGCGTGCTGGAGGCGGTTCAGCGCCGGCTCCAGGGTGAGCTCCTCGCCATCGATGTCGAAGCGCAGATCGGTCATGGTCTCGTCGAACAGGCGGTTCCAGGCGCCGCGTCCGGTAATCGACTTCTCGTGGAAAAGCTGCTCGACCCGATCCTCGAGCTGGTAGGGTTTGTCCATGCGCAGGTCGAGCAACCACGGCCGGTAGTGAGCGAAGGCGGGATCGGCAGCAAGCGCCGTCTCGATCGCGGCATCGTCGATGAGGTTCAGCTCGAGCGCGAAAAACAGGAGATGCGCGCTAGCGTCGGTCATCTTCTCCTGAATGTCGCCATAGAGCTTGGCGCGCTGCGGATCCGCGGTGTTGCCGGCATAGACCAGCCCGGCATAGGAGACGATCCGGCCGATCAGTTCCTCCAGCGCTTCATAGGCGGCAAGCGCCTCGCCCAGCCTGCCGCTGTCGCCGCGCTCCGCCTCGGCGGCGAGCGTGCCTTTCCAGCGGCTCTCGAAGCTAACGGCATCGGTCGCCGCCTTGGCGATATCGCGCGTCAGCTCGGGGGCGTCCATGCCCGGATAGAGATCGGTGAGATTCCATTCCGGCAGATCGCCGAGCTCCGCCGCGCCCTGACCGGACGATACCGCCGCAAGCTGCCGACCAAAAACTTTGCGCATTGCCATATCTTCCAGAACCAAGATTCAAGGGGCCAAAATTCGAGGGGAACAGGAAGCCGGTCAAATCCTAAGGAATTCGTTCACCGGGTTTTTTGAAACCTTGTTTAGAACCCTGTGCCAAGATGGTCCACAGGGCGGAGTCTCCCCTTGGGTGGGCAAATTGGGCGGGTAGAGTTGAACCAGTCATGACAGGTTCCATACTCATAGTCGATGACGATCCCGTGCAGCGCAGGCTGCTCGAGGCGGCCGTGACGAAATTCGGCCACAGCGCGATCATCACGGATGGCGGCGAGGCGGGTCTCGACGCGCTCGACGGGCCGAATGCGCGCGACGTGTCGGTGGTCATCCTCGACCTTGTCATGCCGGGCCTCGATGGCATTGGCGTGCTGAAGGCGATGCGCGAGCGCGGCATCCATGTTCCGGTCATCGTGCAGACCGCCCAGGGTGGCATCGAGACCGTCGTTTCGGCCATGCGTCATGGCGCCTTCGATTTCGTCGTCAAGCCGGCCTCTCCCGACAGGCTGCAGGCCTCGATCGGCAATGCGCTCAAAGTCGAGGCGGTCGAGGGCGAAATGAAGCGCACGTCGCGGCGGCGCGGTGGCCATCTGACCTTCAAGGATATGATCACACACAGCCCGGCGATGGACCGGGTGATCCGCCTCGGCCAGAAGGCGGCCGCGTCCAACATCCCGATCCTTATCGAGGGCGAATCCGGCGTCGGCAAGGAGCTGGTGGCGCGCGCCATCCAAGGCAGCGGCGACCGCCGCTCAAAACCCTTCGTCACCGTCAATTGCGGTGCCATTCCCGACAATCTGGTCGAATCGATCCTGTTCGGCCACGAGAAAGGCTCGTTCACCGGCGCCACCGAAAAACACACCGGCAAGTTCGTCGAGGCGCATTCGGGCACGCTCTTCCTCGACGAGATCGGCGACCTGCCGCTCGACGTGCAGGTCAAGCTGTTGCGCGCCGTGCAGGACGGTGAGGTTGATCCGGTCGGCGGGCGTTCGACCGTCAGGGTCGACATCAGGCTGATCTCGGCGACGCACCGCAATCTTCTGCAGCAGGTCAAGGACGGCAAGTTCCGCGAGGATCTGTTCTACCGGCTGAACGTCTATCCGATTTTCGTGCCGCCGCTGCGCGATCGTCGCGACGACATCCCGTATTTGGTCGAGCACTTCCTGGAGAAGGTTGCGCCCACCGATCCACGTCGCCGTCTGCACGGCATTTCGGCCGCGGCGCTCGCCATGCTGCAGGCCTATGACTGGCCGGGAAACATCCGGCAGCTGGAAAACGCCGTCTTCCGGGCCTCGGTGCTTTGTGAAGGCGACGTGCTGACCGAGGAGGAGTTTCCGCAGATCCGGGCGCAGGTCGTGGGCACCGTCAACCTCGATGCGCATGACGCGTTGCCTCCCGCATCGCCTTTGATCATCGGGCCGCTTGGCGAGGACGCGCCGGCCAATAACGGCATCGCTGCGACCGAGCTCGATCCGCCGGCCAGTCCGCAGCCCCGCTTCGGCACGCTGCGGGCGCTCGACGAACGCGGCAATGTACGCGCGCTGGCCGATGTCGAACTCGAAATGATCAAGCTCGCCATCGACCATTACAGCGGCCAGATGAGCGAAGTTGCCCGCCGCCTCGGCATCGGCCGCTCGACGCTCTACAGGAAGCTCAAGGAATACGGCATCGATCCGGAAACAGGCCGTGTCGACCGGCTTGCTTCCTGACAAAGTAAGTTCGAACCAGCTTGCCAGCCCGGCATCAGGACGTTTGACATCATCGATGAGGGCGTGACGCGCGTCAGACGGCATGCTTGCGGC
Source organism: Mesorhizobium mediterraneum (assembly GCF_002284565.1). GTDB lineage: Bacteria > Pseudomonadota > Alphaproteobacteria > Rhizobiales > Rhizobiaceae > Mesorhizobium > Mesorhizobium mediterraneum. The sequence continues at coordinate 76,583 of NZ_NPKI01000012.1, forward strand.
AGTGTTCACGCATTAAGGCGGCCGGTAACAGATCGTGTTCATGGCAAAGCCCGAAACATGATCTAAACCAGCAGTTTACCAAGAAACCCTGCGCAATATTTTTGACGGGATATCGCCACGGTGTTACCGCATTTCGGCTTCAATAAGCGATGATTAACCATTAGGATCGATATTCGGATGCGAACATCATCGCATCCGTTGGTCAAATCCGGGGACAAACGGCAGCCTGCAAGGCCTTTTGATTTGAACAAAGTCGAACGACACACAAACGGGCGGCACTATCACATGAGCGTCTGGCCGAGATGGCTGGCAGCGGTGATTCTCGCCTTTGGCTTCCTTGCAGCGGCTGCGACCGGGGCCAGCGCCCAGACACGTTCGCTGAAACTCTATAACCTCCACACCAAAGAGAAGGCGGAGATCGTCTTCAAGCGCGGCGGCCGCTACGACCAGGCGGGTCTGAAAAAGATCAACGTCATCCTGCGCGACTGGCGCCGCAACGAGCCGACCAAGATGGATCCGCGCCTGCTGGACCTGGTCTGGGAGGCTTACCGGCAGAGCGGCGCCCGCGACTATATCCAGGTCGTGTGCGGTTATCGCTCGTCGTCCACGAACTCGATGCTGCGCAGTCGCAGCAGGGGCGTCGCCAAGAAAAGCCAGCATATGCTCGGCAAGGCGATGGACTTTTACATTCCCGGTGTGCCGCTGAAGAAACTGCGCGACATCGGTCTGCGGATGCAGGGCGGCGGCGTCGGCTACTATCCGTCGTCCGGCTCGCCCTTTGTCCACATGGATGTCGGCAATGTGCGCCACTGGCCGGGCATCAGCCGCCAGGAGCTGGCGCGCGTGTTCCCCAATGGCAAGACGCTGCACGTGCCGAGCGACGGCAAGCCGCTGCCCGGCTATTCACAGGCGCTCGCCTCCTACAAGTCGCGCAAGGGCGCCGGCAGCCCCGCTATTGAACTGGCCAGCGCAGGTGGCGGTTCCAAAAGATCCGGCGGTCTGCTGGCGGCTTTCTTCGGCGGCGGTGAAGACGAGGCGGATGACAGCGCCGATGTGGCAGCCGCGCCGGCGCCGAAGCCAAAGACCGTGAAACTGGCGAACGCGAAGCCGGCGCCGGTCGCCAAGGACAGCAAGCTTGCGGGCATTGCCATCGTGTCGCCTGAGGATGCCAAGCGCGCCGAAATCCCGCAAATCGCCGATGCGCCTGCTCCGGAACCGGAGGAGGACACGCCGGAAACGATCATCGCAGCGCTGCCGGCGCGCAGCATTCCGCTGCCTGATTTCGCCCCGCGTCCGAAGACAGATGTCGGCGCCCAGCCGCCCGAAAACGTTCCGTTCGGCGTGGCGGATGCCACCGCTACCACCGAACAGGCGGTGGCGACCGCGCAAGCGCCGGCAAGCGCTCCCTTTGGCATGGCCGACCCGTCTGCTGTCGCCGATCCGGCGCAGGTTGCGGCCAACAACATTCCGTTGCCGACCTGGCGTCCCGATCACTCGCTGCCGACCGACCTTGCAGCGGCCGACCTTGCGCCGCAGGACAAGGATGTGCTTTTGGCGCTGGCGGACACGGCCGGGCACGGCAAGACCGCTACCGATGCGTTCTCGGTGCTGCCGTCGGCGCGGCCCGACTTGGCTCAACCTGACTTGGCCCAGCCCGACCAGATCCAACCCGACGCGGTCAAGGCCGTCCTCGAGCGGGTCAGTGCAACCGACGAATACCAGGTCGCCTCGCTCTCCCAGCCGAGCTCGGTCCTCAGCGACGCGGCGAACGTCAATGCTGCTTCGCCGCGCGAGGCTGTCGTTGCCCGCCCGGCCGGCTCCGATCCGGCTGCGGCGATCGGTGCGGGTGTGAAAACCACCCGCAAGGCAGCCAGAGCAACCGCCCGGGACCTGAAGCCTGGTCCCAAGTCCGTGGTGGTCGCCGCCGAGCCGAAGGCCGCGCGTTGGGCGTTGAACAGCGGCGAGAATGTCGCCACTGTCTCCAGCGCAACGACGGCGCCGCGCTATGCCTACAATATCGTGCACACGCCGCCGAGCGAGGTCTACACCGCGGGCTTCCAGCCGAACGATCAGATGGCCGACGCCAACCGGTTCACCGGCAATGCCGTCAAGTTCCTGTCGGTCGCCCGCTTTCAGACCAAATAGCGGATCGACCAAGTATTACAAAAGCCGCGCCGGGCAATCCGCGCGGCATTTTGCTGTCCGCAAAACAGGAATGCCGCCGGCAATGCAGCCAATCCACTTGGGTTGAAAGTGTCTCTACCGCCCGAGCTTGCTCGCGGCTCGCGCCAGGGCTTCGATTTCATCCCACTTGCCGGCCTTGACCAAATCGTCCGGCGCCACCCAGGAGCCGCCGACGCAGATGACGTTGGGCAGGCTCAGATAGTCGGCGGCGTTCTTGCCGGTGATGCCGCCGGTCGGGCAGAATTTGACATCGGCGAGCGGCGAGGCGAATGCCTTGAGCGAGGCGATGCCGCCCGACTGTTCCGCCGGGAAGAACTTCAGGAAACGCAAGCCCGCCTCGCGGGCGGCCATGATCTCGCCGGGCGTGATGGCGCCGGGCAGCAATGGCACGTCGCTGTCCTTCGCCGCCGCCAGAAGCTCGCGGGTGATGCCGGGGCTGACGATGAACTTCGAGCCGGCTGCCGCCGCCTCGCCGAACTGGCGGGCGTCCAGAATGGTGCCGGCGCCGACGATGGCGTCCTCGACTTCGCCTGCCACGAGCCGGATCGCCTCCAGCGCGTCAGCGGTTCGCAGCGTGATCTCGATCGCCGGCAGGCCGCCGCGCGCCAGGGCGCGCGCCAGCGGCACGGCGTCGGTGACATTGGCGATCTTCAGCACCGGGATGACTGGCTGGCCGTTGAGGAGCGACAGGAGCTTTTCGGTCTTGTTGGGCATTTGTCGTCTCTCCGGTATTGATCCGTTCAACCGGTTAGCAGAAGGCCGTTTTTCTGTCCACGAAACGAAGCGTGTCGCGATGTCACGCACTACCGGCAATGCCGTCAGCCCGACTGTCAAAGCCACCAAGGAGAGGCTGGTCCACGCGTCAGCCTTGAATCGGCTTTCATGAGCGTTTAGTGGCTTCGGCGATGACACTGCCCAATCAAACTTTCCGCGTCGCCGCGCTCTACAGGTTTGCCCGGCTCGGCGACTTCGAAGCGTTGCGTGCGCCGCTCGCCGTCTTCTGCTGCGGACGCGGTATCAAAGGCACGCTGCTTCTGGCGCATGAGGGCATCAATGGCACGGTCGCCGGCAGCGAAGCTGATATCGCCGCGCTCATCGAGCATCTCGAATCCATCAAAGGTCTCGCCGGTCTCGAGGTCAAGTACAGCAGCGCCGCGCAGATGCCGTTCCACCGTATGAAGGTGCGGCTGAAGCGCGAGATCGTCACCATGGGTGTTGGGGATATCGATCCGGCGGCAAGCGCCGGCACTTATGTCGCGCCAGCCGACTGGAACGCGCTGATCTCGGATGCGGACACGATCGTCATCGACACGCGCAATGCCTATGAGGTGTCGATCGGCACCTTCAAAGGCGCGGTCGATCCTGCCACGACGAGCTTTCGCGAATTCCCGGCCTGGGTCGATCAGCATAGGGCCGAGCTCGTCGGCCGGAAGGTGGCGATGTTCTGCACCGGCGGCATACGCTGCGAGAAGGCGACAGCCTATGTGAAGTCGCTCGGCTTCGAGGACGTGTTCCATCTCAAGGGCGGTATCCTGAAATATCTCGAGGAGGTGCCCGCCGAACAGAGCCTCTGGCAGGGCGAATGCTTCGTCTTCGACGAGCGCGTCTCGGTGTCACACCGCCTGGTCGAGGGTGAGGCTGAACTGTGCCGCGCCTGCCGGCATCCGCTGACCGGGCAGGACCTGTTATCGCCGAAATATGCCGCTGGCACCTCATGCCCGCATTGCTTCGATGCCCGTTCAGACGAGGATCGTGCGCGCTACGCCGAGCGCCAGCGCCAGGTCGAATTGGCGCAAGTGCAGGGCAGGGCCCCGCATATCGGACGTTAGAGCGCTTCATCGTTTCACGGAAACGCCGAACCGCTCTATCTCTTTGTTTTTGCGCAATTCCGGACGGAAAACCGTTTCACACTTTTCCTGGAATTGCTCTAGAGCGACGTGCGTCAGCTTGGAGGCACAAAGTACGCTCTAACACTTTGAATCTACGCATTGTGTTTTCCGAAAATCGATTCGGATTTTCGGGCCGATGCGTTAGGAACACGCATATCCTGACACCACCTGCTCGTTTGCGTCATCACTGGCAAGGCGCTCACCCGTCATTGTAATGTCAATATGCGGGGCCTACCTCTTCAACGTCCGAAAACCTGCCCGTGCACGTTCGGCCGGGCCAATTCTGGAGGCATTGATGTTCGATCCCAAGAAGCTCCTCGACGATCTGCTCGGCTCGCAAATTCCCGGGACGGGGTCGACCGTCCGCGAAAAAGGGGGGCAGGCTGTGCAGATGGCCAAGGACAATCCCCTGGCGGCCGGCGCGCTGGCCGCGGTGCTGCTCGGAACCGGCGCTGGCCGTCAGATCACCGGCACTGCGGTGAAGCTCGGTGGCCTGGCCGCGATCGGTGGCCTCGCCTACAAGGCCTACCAGAACTACAAGAGCGGCAGTGCGCCGGCTGAGACGCAGGTTGCCGGTGAGCCGGAATTGCTGCCGCCGCCCGCTGACACCGCCTTCCATCCCTCGCAGGCGCCGCAAGGCGAGGACGAATTCACGCTGACGCTGGTGCGGGCGATGATTTCGGCGGCGAAGGCCGACGGCCATATAGACGACGGCGAGCGGCAGAAGATCGCCGGCAAGCTCAGCCTCGCGGGCATCGGCTCCGACGCTGAGAAATTCCTGATGTCGGAGCTGGAAACGCCGCTCGATCTGGATACGCTGGTCGCTGGCGCCCAAACCGACGCGCAGAAGCTCGAACTCTACACCGCCTCGCGGCTCACCATCGATCCGGATACGCGTGCCGAACGCGGCTATCTCGATCTGCTCGCCGGCCGCCTCGGCCTGCCGGACGCGCTGGTCGACCATGTCGAGGCGACGGTGTCGGCGGCAAAGGTGCCAGCGGAGGGCGCCAGCGAGGCAGCAAAGGCGGCTAGCAAGACCGCTCCCAATTCGCGCTGGTAGGCTGCAACCGTAGGGAGCTGACTGGCCAGATTTCGCGCTAACGTCTCGTTAACCCGGCGAGCGCATGATTTTAGGCAGTCGGATCGGCTTCCTCCTCCCAAGCCCGGTTCAGATCAGGGCGGCCGCCAATGGCCGCCCTTTTTGTCGGCTCAGCTAGCGCATAACCCGAAATCGGAATCGATTTTTGGACGCGATCATGCGCAAAATCAAATTGCTCAAAATCAAGGTGCTATAGCGTCCTTTGCGGGCACCCGGCGCTGTAGGAGAACAGTTATGACAGACTACAAAACCGCCATCGTCACCGGCGCCGGCACGGGCATCGGCAAAAGCGTTGCCACGGCGCTGCTCAAGGCCGGCTGGAACACGGTGTTCTGCGGACGCCGCAAACCGGTGCTGAAAGAGGCGATCACCGAGGCCGGATCGACACAAGCCAAGGCGCTGGCGGTTGCCTGCGACATCAGCAAGGCCGATCAGGTCGACGAGATGTTCGAGACGGTGGCGGCGGCTTTCGGTCGTGTCGATCTGCTCTTCAACAATGCCGGCACGAGCTACAAGTCGACGTTGATCGACGAGATCCCCGTCGAGGTGTGGAACGACATCGTCGGGGTCAATCTCACCGGCTCGTTCCTGTGCGCCCGCGCCGCCTTTGGCGCCATGCGCAGGCAGCGGCCGATGGGTGGCCGCATCATCAACAACGGCTCGGTCTCGGCCTACGCGCCGCGGCCGGGCTCGGTGCCTTATACCGCGACCAAGCACGCCATTACCGGGCTGACCAAGACGCTGGCGCTGGACGGCCGGCCTTATGACATCGCCTGCGGCCAGATCGACATCGGCAACGCCTTGACCGACATGGCGCAGGCTATGACGGTCGGGGTGCCGCAGGCCAATGGCTCCATCGCCGCCGAAGCGGTGATGGACGTCGAGCGCGTCGCCGATGCCGTCGTTCATATGGCCAGCCTGCCGCTCGACGCCAATGTGCTGTTCATGACCGTTATGGCGACGAAAATGCCGTACGTCGGGCGAGGGTGAGCAGCCGCTCTAGGACTGCGTGACCGAAAGCGGCACGCCGGGAAGATATAGCGAGATGGGGCGGATTTCGTAGACGGCGGTCGGATTGACGCGACGAAGGTCGCGTGCAATCGCGATCGCGGCATCAGGCGTGGCGCAGTCGACGACGTAGAGTCCCAACAATTGCTCCTTGGTCTCGGCGAAGGGTCCGTCAATGACCATTCCGGCGCCCGGCCCGCGCAAGGTACACGCGTCTTGTGTCGCCCCGAGCCGCGCCGCCGGGCCAAGGGTGCCTTCCCGGTATAGCCGCTCGTTGATCTGGAGCAGATCGGTCATCAACGCCGCATCCTCCTGCGGCGTCAGCGCCGTGATCGCTTCTTCCACGTGATAGGCGAGGATGGCATAAAACATCTGACGTCACCTTTCTTCGGTCGTGAATTCTATCGCCGAACGCGCAAAGAGCGCTGTGGCACTTTGATTTGCGCATGATCCCCAGGGAAAATCGATTCCGATTTTCCCTGGGGATGCGCTTGTCCTCATTTGCCCAGAAACGTCTCGATCCGCTCCAGCGCGCGCTGGATGTTCTCTTCGGAGTTGGCGTAGGACAGCCTGATATAGCCCTCGCCGAGAATGCCGAAATCAGGTCCGCCGATCAGCGCCACGCCGGCATCCTCGAGCAGGGCGGACGCCAGCTTCTTGGCCTTCCAGCCGGTCTTCGAAACGTTGGGGAAGGCATAGAACGCGCCCTTCGGCGTGATGCAGGAAACGCCAGGCAAAGCGTTCAGCCCCTCGACCACGACCTTCCTGCGGCGGTCGAAGGCACGCATCATCTCGTCGACGTCGTCCTGCGGGCCGTCGATGGCCGCGATGCCGGCATATTGGCTCGGCGCATTGACGCAGGACCAGCAATTGACTGCCAGCTTGCGCACCTTGTCGTAGAGGTGGGCGCCCTTGTCACCATTCGGCCAGATAGACCAGCCCATGCGCCAGCCGGTCATCGCCCAGGTCTTCGACCAGCCGTTGAGCACGATCAGCCGGTCGCGGATTTCGGGAAAATTGAGCAGCGAGCAGTGCGTCTCGCCGTCATAGGTCATCACGTCGTAGATTTCGTCGGAGAGGATAGCGACGTCGGGGTGCGCTTCCAGTCCCTTGACCAGCTTCTCGATCTCGGCGCGGGGGGTGACCCCGCCGGTCGGGTTGGCCGGTGAATTGAGGATGAGCAGCCTGGTCTTCGGCGTGATCAGTGCCAGCGTCTCCTGCGCCGAGAAGGCAAAGCCGTTCTCCTCGCGCATTGGCACCGGTACCGGGGTGGCGCCGGTGAACTCGATCATCGAGCGATAGATGGGAAAGCCGGGATCGGGATAGAGAATTTCAGCGCCCGGTTCGCCGAACATCAGGATCGCGGCGAACATGGTCGGCTTGCCGCCGGGCAGGATCATCACCGACTCAGGCGACACCTCGACGCCGGTGGTGGTCAGCGTGCGGCGCACGACCGCTTCGCGTGTCCCCAGTAGGCCGTTGGCCGGCGTGTAGCCGTGATGGCCGTCGCGCAGCGCCTTGATCGCTGCCTCGACGATGTGCTGCGGCGTCTTGAAGTCGGGCTGGCCGATGCCGAGATTGACGATATCGCGGCCCTGATGGGCAAGCGCGGTGGCACGCGCCAGCACCGCGAAGGCATTTTCCTCGCCAAGACGGTCGAAGGCCGAAATCGTGTGGAGCATTTTTCCCGTCCGTGTGGTTCTTTCACCGAGCGAGCGTTTTTGTGAGCGTCCTTTCGCAAAAGTCAAACGGATTGGAGCTTTGGGTGTCGGAAAATCTCAAGAATTGGCAACCGCGCCCGCGGCCCGAACGCAAAGTCCTGGAGGGGCGCTACGTCAGGCTTGAACCGCTCAACGCGGAAAAGCACGGCGACGGCTTGTTTGAAGCATCCTCGGTGCCCGACGTGGATGGCCGCTTCGCCTGGCTGCCTGACTACCCACCGCAGACCCGTGCCGCCTTCCAGCCTTGGCTGGACAAGGCCGAAGCCAGCGAAGATCCGCTGTTCTTCACCGTCATCGACAAGGCCAGCGGAAAAATTGCCGGGCGCCAGACGCTGATGCGCATCGATCCGGCCTATGGCGTGATCGAGATCGGCAACATCTATTGGGGTCCGCTGATCTCGCGCAAGCCGGCGGCGACGGAAGCGCAGTTCCTGTTCATGAAATACATCTTCGACGAGCTTGGCTATCGCCGCTACGAATGGAAATGCAACAACCGTAACGAGCCGTCGAAGCGCGCGGCGGAACGTTTCGGCTTCAAGTTCGAGGGCATTTTTCGCCAGCATCTTGTGGTCAAGGGCGAAAACCGCGATACCGCGTGGTACTCGATCATCGACAAGGAGTGGCCGGCATTGCACAGAGCCTATGAGGCATGGCTCGATCCGGCCAATTTCGAGGGCGACGGCCGGCAGAAGCGACGGCTCGAGGATTTCCGTGCCGAGTTCGGTGCGTAGCGGGAGTTCGTGAATGGCGCATACCCATGATCACGGTTCGCAGGGGCACGACCACAGCCACGGCGCCGGTCATGTGCACGGCTCTACCGACAAGAAACGGGTGCTGATCGCGGCCTGCCTGACCGCCGGCTTCATGGTCGTGGAAGCGCTTGGCGGTCTCCTCACGGGATCGCTGGCGCTGCTGGCGGATGCCGGCCACATGCTCGCCGACTGTATCGCGCTCGGCCTTGCCTGGTATGCTTTTCATCTGGCCGGCCGCCCGGCCACGGTTCGCCTCACCTACGGTTTTGGCCGGGTCAAGACGCTGGTCGCCTATACCAACGGCATCGCAATCTTCGCCATTGCACTGTGGATCATCTATGAGGCTTGGGAACGCCTGCTGACGCCTGCGCCCGTGCTCGGCGGGCCGATGCTGGTCGTTGCGATCGCCGGTCTGCTGGTTAATATCGGCTCCTTCTTCGTGCTGCATGGCGGCGACCGCGACAGCCTGAACATGCGCGGCGCCATCCTGCACGTGCTCGGCGATCTGCTCGGCTCGGCGGCGGCGATCATAGCTGCCCTGATCATCCTGGCGACGGGCTGGACGCCTATCGATCCAATCCTGTCAGTCCTTGTCTCGCTGCTGATCCTGTCTACGGCCTGGTCGCTGATGCGCGAAGCAGCCCATGTCCTGCTCGAAGGCGTGCCGGCGAGCCTCGATCGCGACCTGATCGCCAGGGACATAGAGGGGACAATCAAGGGCGTGCGCGAGGTCCATCACATGCATGTCTGGTCGCTTGACGGGTCAAGCAACATGGCGACCTTGCATGCCTGCCTCAACGATGGCGTCGATGCCCACAAAGCGGTCAGCGCCATCAAGAAGCGGCTTGCCGCCGAGCATGGAATTGCCCACGCCACCGTAGAACCGGAATTCGGCCAATGCGCCGACAGCCATGATGAGCACCACGGCGAGCACGACCATGCGCACAATGTGGCTCCGCATCATGGCCACTATCACTGACACCGGGAGTTCCATGGCATTGGTAACCAAATTGATGAATTTCCGCAGCGTCGGGACCACTTGATGGACCGCGACACGCGCAATGCGGCAATAGGCGCCCTCTGGGTGCTGATCCTGTTCGGCATCGCCGCCTACTATTTGCCAACCGTGATGCTGGCGGTCGGCCGCGTCTCGACCATTCTTGCCGCTGCTATTGCCGCTGTCTTCATGGTGGCCATCTTCGTCGTGTTTTGGCTGCGCGGTCGCAGCCAGCGCAAAAGAGGAAAATGATATGCGTATCCTGATAACCGGTGCGGCAGGCATGGTCGGCCGCAAGCTCATCGCCCGGCTGGCGAAGGACGGAACGCTCAGCGGCCGGAAGATCGCCGCGCTCGACCTTCACGATATCGTGCCGCCACAGGCGCCGGTCCTGGAAGACGTCGATGTTGCTATCCATACCGGCGATCTTGCTGCGCCGAGCGCGACGGAAAGGCTGGTCGCGTTGCGGCCGGACGTGATCTTCCATCTCGCGGGCGTCGTGTCGGGCGAGGCGGAGGCCAATTTCGATCTCGGCTATCGCGTCAATCTCGACGGCACAAGGGCGCTGTTCGATGCCGTAAGGCTGGCGGGGTTTGCGCCGCGCGTCGTCTTCACCTCGTCGATCGCCGTGTTCGGCGCGCCGTTCCCGGATGTCATCCCCGACGAATTCCACCCGACGCCATTGACCTCCTACGGCACGCAGAAGCTGATGGGCGAAGCCCTCTTGGCCGATTACACACGGCGCGGTTTCTTCGACGGCATCGGGATCAGGCTGCCGACCATTTGCGTCAGGCCGGGAAAGCCGAACAAGGCAGCCTCCGGCTTTTTTTCCGGTATCATCCGCGAGCCGTTAAGCGGCCAGGAAGCGATATTGCCGGTGCCGCGCTCTGTCGTGCACACCCACGCCAGCCCGCGTTCGGCGGTGAATTTTTTGATCCACGCAGCAGGGATCGACGGCAGCGCCGTCGGGCCGCGCCGCAATCTGACGATGCCCGGCGTCGCCGTCACGGTCGGCGAGCAGATCGAGGCATTGGAGCGCATTGCCGGCGCCAAGGCGATGAACCTGATCCGCGAGGAGCCCGACGACACGATCTGGGCGATCGTGAAGGGCTGGCCGACACGGTTCGAGGCGCGGCGGTCGAGGGAGCTTGGCTTTGCCGCCGAAAAGAGCTTCGATGAAATCATCCGCGCCCATATTGAGGACGAGCTGGACGGCAAGATCGCAAGCTAGAGCGCTGCGCGTCCAATCGGACACGCAAAGCCGTCATCCGCCAGTTGTCAGGCTCGCCGAAAGCAGCAGCAGCCCGAACAGGAAGACGAAGGCTGCGCCGCCGATCTCGACGATCGAATGGATGCGGTTGCCCATGCGGCCGTCGCCGGCGAAATAGACCGCCCAGTTCTTGGCCGTCACCGCCAGCGTCGCCAGGACCGAGACCGTGATCGCCGTGCCGAGTGCCATGGCCAGCACCGACAGGATGCCGCCGAACCACAGCCCGTTGAGCATGGCGAAGCTCAGCACGATCAGTGCGCCAGAGCAGGGCCGGATACCGACGGCCGCCACCGCCGTCCAGGCGGTGCGCCAGTCGAAGCGGTCGCCGGAAAGCAGCGCCGGGTCGGGCGCGTGTGAATGTCCGCACGTCTCGCAGACTTCGCCCGCCGCATTGTGATGATGATCGTGCCCGCCATGGCCATGGCCATGGTGATGGTTGTGCGTGCCGTGATCATGGTCATGCGCATCATCGTCGCGGCCGGCATGTGCGCGAAGCGCATGGGAATGTTGCGAATGAGCATGCACGGAATGTGCGTGGCCTGCGTGCGAATGGCCGGCATGGGCCGCCGAGAGGCTGTAGGGAGGGCTCGCGCCGAACAGGCGAAGGACGGCAGGGCCGGCCTTGCGCCACAAAAGCCAGGCGCCGAACAGGGTGACGAAGACATAGCTCATGATTTCGAGGAACCATGCCGCATCGGTCATCGATATAGCGGTGCCGCGCAAGACGAAGTAGGCGAGCATCATCACGAGGATCGCCGTCAGCGCCTGCAGCAGGGCCGAGACGAAGGACAGCATGATGCCGCGCTTGAGCGCGACTTCGTTCGCCACCATGTAGGACGAGATCACCGCCTTCCCGTGACCGGGGCCGGCGGCGTGGAAAATGCCATAGGCGAAGGACAGGCCGATCAGCAGCCACAACTTGCTGCCGTCCTCGCGCATCGCCTTCATCGCGCCGGCAAGCGCGCGGTAGAATTCCTGCTGGCGCAGATTGATCCACATCAGGACATGGGCGAACGGGCCGGTGGTGGGAGCTATCCCGTCATTGGTGCCGATGCCGAGCGAGCTCTGGGCGTGGGCGGCGCCGAGGAAATGCGTCATCGCAAGGGCGACGGCCAAAAGGCCGAAAGCCAAACGCAGGGACGGTTTCGTCACCGGATTATCCTTCTGGCTGACAGTTCATTTCAAGCTTGGTCGCAAAGATCTTGCTCATATCGGTGCCTGTCGGATCGTTGAAGAAGGCGTCCGTCAGGGTCTTCTGGTTCTCGGCGATCGCCTCGTCGGGGTTCGGACGAACGACTTTGCTCGTGCATTTCGACGGCATGCCATCGACCTGCAGATTGGCATCCTCGGTGAAATCGATCGCCGTGTAGAAGGTCGGGTCGTAGACGCCGATATCGATCTTGCCGGCCAGCTTCATCGGCGCCTTCGGTTCGGATTCGAACAGGATGATGAGTTGGTCGTTCTCGAAATTGGCCATCAGCTGCGGCGGTGGGCTCATCGGCTCGTCCTTGCCGTCGACGGTGACGAGTTGGAAATAATTGAACTCCGCCAGCGAAGCATGGACGGTGTCGGCGACTTCCTTCAGCTCCTTGTCGTCGAGCTTCAGGTCAGAATTCTTGTCGAATTCCATCATCACCGTGCTCGAAAACAAATCGTCGAAGCGCCAGAGATGGCGCAACGCCTTCACACTTTGGTGATCCGGGCTGAGAACCACTTCGAGGCGGGCCTCGGCGAAGACGTGGGGATGCACTTCGGCCGGCACGACCATGGCAAATGTCGCCGCCATGGCCGAAGCCATCATGATTGCTTGCCGTTTCAGATGCATTCTCGGTCGCGATCCCATCGACTTCGGTAAATATCGAGAGTTACCAGAAAGGGGGCGAAAATGGGACCGCCAGGCGGCTGAAAGCTCATGCGCTGTCATTCGTCTTGAACCACTGCACCAGGAAATCGACAAAAACGCGAACCTTGGCAGGCAAATAGCGCCGGTGCGGATAGACTGCGAAAATGCCGCTACCCGAAAGGATGCGGTCATCCAGCACAGTCACCAGCCGGCCGCTTTCGATGTCGGGAGCGGCGATGAAATCGGGCAGGATGGAAAATCCCAATCCAGCCACCGCGGCGGCTCTTGCGGCCATCGGACTGTTGACCTCGATCGGACCGGAGACCGAGACGGTTACCGTATCGCCACTGTCGCCCTTGAACGGCCAGTTGGTCAGCCAGCGGCCATTGGTGTCTATGATGCAGGGCACGCGGCCAAGGTCCTGCGGCCGCACCGGCATGCCATGCTTGGCGATCAGCTCGGGAGATGCGCAGAGGCGCACCGAAAACGGCGCCAGACGCCTCGCGATCAGCGAGGAGTTTTCCAGCCGCGAAATGCGCACGGCGAGATCGAAACCTTCCTCGACCAGATCGACGAAGCGGTCGTCGAGATGGATGTCGAGCACGATGTCGGGATGCTGCTTGGCGAAGTCGATCAGCGATTGGCCGATCGGTGCGTCAGCAAAGGTGCGCGGCGCTGAAAGCTTGATCCTGCCGCGAACGTCGCCGGAGGATTCGCGCACCGCATCGGCCAGGCTGTCGACCTCACGCACAATTTCCGAGGCGCGCCGGTAATAGGTATGGCCGGCCTCCGTCATCGAGAACTGCCGCGTGGTGCGGTTAAGCAGCAGCGCACCGAGCTCGTCCTCCAGCTCGCGCACATATTTGGACAGCAGCGCCTTGGAGCGCCCGATCTTGCGCGCCGCTGCCGAAAAACCTTCGGCCTCGACCACGTCGATGAAGGCGCGCATGCGGGTCAGCGTGTCCATGTCATGCGCTCCTTTGGCGGGCTGAGAGGATGCGCGCGGCGAGCGCCATCAGCCGCCGGTCGCTGTTCTTCGGTCCAAGCAGCGACAGGCCGAATGGAGCGCCGTCGAGCTGGCCTAGCGGTAGGGTGATTTGCGGAAAGCCCGACAGGCCGGAAAGACACAACAGTCTCAGCGCGCGTTCACGGTACGCCTGTAAATCGTCGAAGGAAGCAGCCTTGAGCGGGGCGGCGTCAGGAACGGTCGGCAGCACAAGAACGCCGTCATCGCCAAGACGCTCGGCAAGTTCGAGACGGAAGGCGTCGCGGCGCTGCGTTTCATGTCGCGCCGTTGCGGCGTCGATGGTTGCGCCATGCTCGAAGCGTTCCTTGACGCCGGGGCCTAGCATCCGGTTTTTCTGCGAGATCCAGGCACCATGATTTTGCCAGGCCTCGTATCCTTGCAGCTTGCGGAAGCACCAGTAGAGATCGTCGGTCGAATGCGAGAGCGGCGCGATGATCCGCGGCGCGCCCGTCACCGAAGTGACATGCTGGACCATGCCGCGATATTCATCGGCTCCCTGCGGGCCGAGAACGAGCCCGTCCAGCGCATCAAGGGCGAGGGGGCGCTGCAATTCGTGGCGATGCGGATCGTCGCCGAGCAGCACCGCGCCGACCTTGTCATAGGTGGTCATGTCCTTGGCAAACCACCCGAACGTATCGAGGGAGGGGGCCAGCGGCATGGTGCCATCGAGCGAAATGCGGCCATGCGTGACCCTGAGGCCGATCAAGCCACAGAAACTTGCCGGGGCGCGGATCGAGCCGCCGGTGTCGGATCCGGCGGCGATGTCGGCCAGCCCGCCGGCGACCGCAGCAGCGGAACCGGAGGACGAGCCACCGGTGATGCGGTCGGGTGCGGCCGGATTGACCGGCGCCGGAAAATGCGCGTTCAGCCCCATCAGGGAGAAGGCCAGTTCATCCGTTTGCGTCTTGCCGACGAAGCGCGCGCCCGAATCAAGCAGCGCCCGAACGGCCGGCGCTGTCGCGGGGGCGGGTGAAACCTCCTGGTATTTCTGCGGATTGCCGCAGCCGGTGCGGTAGCCGGCCACGTCGTAAATATCCTTGACGGCCAGCCGCAGGCCGGCAAGCGGGCCGGATTGCGCATTGGATACAGGGATATCGTCTAGGTCGAGAAAAGCGTTCAGGGGGCCACGAGTGCCTGTCATTCGTTCGATATCCGGATACAGCTGTTGCAACATTGTTCGATGCTAGGAATTTTACAACCTGACGTACGATTTTTATTGATTGTGAAATCCTTCGACCTTATATCGCGCTTGCCCAAAGTCGCACGTGCCTGTGGGTGTCCGCCGATCCTCAAAATGGTGAGGGATATCGGTAAGGTAACTGGAGCCAACCCCTCCAGTCGGTTTAGCGGCCAACCGCCAGACCGAGGACACCTTGAAGCAACGACGGTGCGGGCCTTTCTGGTGTTCTGCCGGTCGTCCAAAGACCGGGGTTACTGAAGAGGCACACCTTCATTGCCGGCAGTGCGGACGGGTCTCCCATCCAAGCCAAGGCAGACAAAGCGAACCGAGGCCGGGCAAGGCCAAGGTTCACCGCCGCGAGACGGCGTTTCATGGTTCCGGGGTCTCCACCGGCTGGTTCCATGGATTTGACGTCCCGCCTTTGTCCACCGCGTGTTCGCGAGGTCGATGACCCGCGTCCCGCAGCCTTTGTGCGCGCCGAAAGGCGCTGATGGAGAGACCCCGATGGCTACCCAGCGCATCCTTGATTTCCTCGCCACCCGACGTCCGAACGGCCCATGCCTCGTCGTCGATCTCGATGTCGTGCGCGACAATTTTCGCGCCTTCGAGAAGGCGCTTCCCGATTCGAAAATCTACTATGCGGTGAAAGCAAACCCGGCGCCGGAAATCCTGCGCCTGCTTGCTGCGATGGGCTCGTCCTTCGACACCGCTTCCGTTGCCGAAGTCGAGATGGCGATGGACGCCGGTGCGCCGGCGGACCGCATCTCCTTCGGCAACACCATCAAGAAGGAGCGCGACATCCAGCGCGCCTATCAGCTCGGTATCCGGCTGTTCGCAGTGGACTGCGTCGAGGAGGTCGACAAGATCGCCCGCGTTGCGCCCGGCGCCCGTGTGTTCTGCCGCGTGCTGACCGACGGCGAAGGCGCCGAATGGCCGCTGTCGCGCAAGTTCGGCTGCGTGCCGGCGATGGCGGTCGATGTGCTGCGTCGTGCCAGGACGCTCGGCCTCGACGCCTATGGCGTGTCGTTTCATGTCGGCTCGCAGCAGACCGACCTGACTGCCTGGGACCGTGCGCTCGGCGATGCCAAGAAGGTGTTCGCGGCGCTCGCCGAGGAAGGCATCGTGCTCAAGATGGTCAATATGGGCGGCGGGTTCCCGACCCGTTATCTCAGGGATGTGCCGGTGGCACAGGCCTATGGCCAGGCGATCTTCTCGGCGCTGCGCAAGCACTTCGGCAACGCCATCCCGGAAACCATCATCGAACCGGGCCGTGGCATGGTCGGCAATGCCGGCGTCATCAAGTCGGAAGTCGTGCTGATCTCGAAGAAGGCCGACAACGACAATGTGCGCTGGGTGTTCCTCGACATCGGCAAGTTCGGCGGTCTCGCCGAGACGATGGACGAGGCGATCCGCTACCCGATCGTCACCGCGCATGACGGCACCGAGACCGCACCGTGCGTGCTCGCCGGCCCGACCTGCGATTCGGCCGACGTGATGTACGAGAAGACGCCGTATCCGCTGCCCTTGTCGCTGACCATCGGCGACGAGGTGCTGATCGAGGGCACCGGCGCGTACACCACGACCTACGCCTCGGTCGCCTTCAACGGCTTCGAGCCTCTCCGATCCTACGTGATCTGACGGTTCGAAAGAACCGCTCAGATCATCCCAGGTGGGCGCCTGTCGCCCGCCCGGGCTCGCCTGTGGAACAATCCGCTCGTGAAGGATCGCGGAAATGGAAATTGTAGATTTCATTGTTGAAGACGCTGCGCGCGGAATCTCCCCCCTCGAGGGGGAGATGGCCGGCAGGCCAGAGGGGGTCGGTCCGGCTGACGCGACCTCTCTTGGACCGCACGGCGTCGGCGCTTCACGCGCGGCGACCCCCTCTGTCGCCTTTGGCGACATCTCCCCCTCGAGGGGGGAGATTGCTGGTGCTTTTGCCATCACCGCCGAGACCGCTGCCGACGTTCCGGCGCGCGAGGCTTTGCTCGATCGCGCCATGGGGCCGAAGCGCAGGAAAAAATCGTCGGAAAAGCTGCGGCGCGGCCGTCGGCCTTCGGAAGGCCTGGCCTTTGTCGCGCACGATGCTTCGGGCGCTGTGAGTGGCACGGTGCGGCTATGGGATGTCGTGCTGGGCGAGGGCGGTCGGCCAGCGCTTCTGCTTGGCCCGCTCGCCGTCGATCCCACTATCAAGAATGCCGGCATCGGCTCGGCGCTGATGCGCCATGCAATCACTGAAGCCGCGCGTCTCGGCCATGCGGCGATCCTGCTGGTCGGCGATGCGCCCTATTACGATCGCTTCGGGTTCTCGGCCGAGAAGACCGGCTCGCTGGCCATGCCGGGACCTTACGAACGGCACCGCTTGCTGGCGCTGGAACTGGTGGAAGGCGCGCTCGCCGACGCGCAGGGCACGCTGAAGGCGGCAGGGCGCAAGCTGAAGGCACAGCGGCTGCCGCTCGCGGCCTGACGGATCGGAAACAAGCCGCCGCCCATCGGGCGGCGTCTTCTTTTCATCCCGGATTGGAGTGGATCAGCCGATCAACTGGCTCAGCGCCATGGCGACGCTCATGTCGCCTTCGACCTTTATCTTGCCGGACATGAACGCCATGGTCGGGTTGAGATCGCCTGCGATCAGCGACTCCAGATCGTCGAGCGAAAGCTTTATGGTGCAGTCGGCCGGCGCGTCGGTGGTCGAGACATTAGCGCCGTCGATGACGATGACACCGTCGCCGCCGGTATCGAATTTCACGGAACGATCGAACCCGGCACTCGCCACGCGCGCGCTGATCTTGTCGGCAATTTCCTGAACGCCCATGGCCGTTCTCCTCGTCTCGTTGCGTTTGTCGCACATTGGCACTTCGGTCCGGCCGAAGTCGCCGTCTTGCGCATTTCGCGATCACGGTCGCTGGCGCATATAGCTTTGGGTTGACGTTTACGTCAACGCGGTTCCCCGAGATGAAGATGGGTTTTATCGCCGCAGTGAAGCCGGGCTGTCCGCGAGGCCAGCCCAGAGGGGGATGGCGGTCCCATTGCATTTAGCTGGACACTGCCGGCAAATGACCGCTACCATCGCCATGTTGCTTGAATCAGGTTTCTACCTGGAGATCGAGTGCTCGAAGAACCGAACAGAAATCCCGGATCCCATCGCTATGGGAAGCCGAGCTTGTGGTGGCCACCACCGTTGGGTTGATGGCCTGCGGGCCTGATCCGAGCTGAAAATCAAATTCTGTGTTCAGAGAGACACCGTCATGAATACCATGCTTTCCGTGGAAGCCCGGGAGACCGCGCTTGCCGTAACTTTCTCGTCAGGCGAAACAGTCTGCTATCCTTGGCTCTGGCTAAAGGACAATGCGCCATCGGCGTTTCACCCGCAGACCGAAGAGCGGATATTCGACCTGACCAGGGTGGAGCCCTCACTCAGACCGATCAGCGTGCAAGACAGAGGCGGCACTGTGAGCATTGTCTGGTTGAACGACCAGGCTGAGGAGGAATTCCCGGGCCAGTTCTTTGAATCCTATCGTCCGGGCAGAAAGAGAAACGATCCGGCTGACATCGCTCCAAAACTCTGGGACGGCTCGATCGATCTTGAAACCATACCGCGTCACTCCGCCGGAGACATCTTGCAAAGCGATGCCGATCTGCTCGCCTGGCTGAAGGCAACGGCTGCATACGGGCTCTCCATCGTCGATGGGCTTGACGATGATCCCGACGCCGGGCGGCGCGCGGCCGAGCGGATAGGGTTCCTGCGCCAGACAAATTTCGGCACCATGTTCGAGGTCGTGTCGATGCCGAAACCGAACAACCTGGCCTATACGCCGGTCGCCCTGCCGTTACACACCGATCTTGCGAACCAGGAGGTGCCGCCCGGCTATCAATTCCTTCATTGTATCGCGAACGAAGCTGAAGGCGGTGGATCGGTCTTTGCCGATGGGTTTGCGATCGTGGCCGCGTTACAGGCGGAAGATCCTGAAGCCTACCGTCTCTTGTGCGAGGTCGAGATACCCTATCGTTTTCACGACGAAAACTACGATCTGCGCGGTAGGTTTCCTGTGATCGTAACGCGACGCGATGGAGAAGTGACAGAGTTACGGTTCAACGCCCATCTTGTCGATGTCATCGACCTTCCCTCCGACATTTGCGCGCCCTTTTACGCGGCCTATCGCAAGCTGATGATGATGATCCGCGGCTCGCGTTTCCAAATAGCCTACCGCCTCAAGGCCGGCGAAATGGCGGTGTTCGACAATCGCCGGGTGCTGCACGGCCGCCGCCAATCGTTCAATCCGAACACGGGGCGGCGACATTTGCGCGGATGTTATGTCGATCGTGGGGAGTTTCAGAGTCGTATTCGCGTCCTCTCGCGATAGCGGACGACGACCGCGTCGTCGTCGGGCTGCTGACCGAAGGCCATCTGATGCGGCGCTATGCCGAGGAGCTCGACAAGGCGAGGCGGGACCTGTCGGGCGAGGGCTAGGCTTACCGAGCAGCTCGGCCGGCATGTCACGTCGTGAACAACAAGGGAGCACGACGATGGTCGCGGCGGTCAATCTGGAACTCTGGCGGACGTTCCTCCGGTGGGTTGTTTCCAAAGCCGGCTACAATCAGGGCACTTACACGGTTTGCGTCATTCAAACAGACGAGGACAGTGGCCGAGCCTGTCCCTAGCGTGGACTCGGCCCCTGCGCTCAGAGTGGGTAAACGGGCCATGACAGCAGATTCTAGAGCGGTCATCTCACGCGTCGACCGCGTCAGGGGAGATAGGATGAACCCGTATCCGGGAGGCGAGGATCAAGACCCCATGATGGCGCTACACGAGGGGGAGGTTCAGTCATGAGAATCAAAAGTCTGATGAAGCGCGCCGAGAAGGTGGACAGAGCATTCAAGGAGCTTGAAGCCGATTTGGCGGACGCGTTCGATGAGTGCCTCAACCTAGACGACCAGTCGCCGTTGGAGGCCGTCCCGGATGAGAATCTCGCGGCAAAGAATGACAACTCTCAGCCCGAGGACGACGCTGGCACCGCTCGACGCCTGACCTCCCACACACAAACCCGACTGGCTGCGTTAAATGCCGTCGATGGGCTCTTTGACGATGCGCGGGAGTATCTGGAGGAGATCAATACGAAACTGTCGGAGATCGCGACCTCGCATCATCTGACAGGCGAATTCCTGAAGCTGCTTCACGGGGACATTCTTCGCGCCAACGAACTGGAACTGGCAAATGTCGGCCTGACCACCCAGCAAAGAGTGCTGTCGGAGCAACTCCACGATGCCACCAGAAAGCAGCGCGAGCGTGAAAGCGCTGTCGAGGCCCTGCAGCAGCGCGAGACAGGCCTGATCGAGGACAAGGAGGCACTTCGCCGTGCGCTGGCTGCAGCAAGGCTGGAACTCGTCGTGGCAGGCAATGCGAGCGCAGAGCGCGAAGCCGAGTTCGGTGACCTCGTCACAACGCTTTCGGCCAGAACGGCCGAGGCCAACAGATGCTCGCGCGAGAACGAGATACTGCGGGAAAAACATGTCAGCCTGTCGATCGACCTCGACAAGGGGCTGAAACGGGAAGTTGAGGCGCGGCACAGGCTGGATGAACTCTCGACGATTCATGCCAATGAGACGGCGCGACTTTCGGAAGTGCTGGCTGCGCTTGGCAAGAGCGAGAAAGAGGAAATGCGGCTGCAGAAATCGCTCGATGTCGCGCAAGCGAAGCTGTCGGAAATGACGGAAGCGGCCCGTATCATGGAAGGTGACAGGGAAGCCGAGCGAGCGCGTGGTTTCACGGAGATCGGCGGCCTGCGTTCCGAAATTCGGAACCTCCAATCGCGATTGGAGGTTGCCTTGAACGAGAACAGTGAAGCCGCCAGCGAGATCGCCAAGCTTAAGGCTCAATGGAGCGACGCTGTGGCCGAAAAGCAAATCGCGGAGGAAAGGTTGTCTGCTCTCAGAAAGGAGAACGAAAACGACAAGATGAACCTTTCGACCGTGAACGCGAATTTTTCGCAGCTTTCCCTGCAGCAGGCATCCGAGCAGATACAGTTCGATGTCCAGAGGCAGGAATGCGAGGACCTGCGAGCCGAAGTCGCGTTGCTCGATGCTCGGGTCAAGGAACTGTTGCCCTATGAGCGTCTCCACAAGGTCACAAACGCCAGACCGCGTGAGGACGGCGTGGTCGAGATCACCGGTGTCGTGGCGGAGAAGGCCCGCGCTACAAGCAGGCGGCGTGTCCGTACGAGCCTGCGCGCTGCATCCTAACGCGCAGGGTGGGCTGCCGCTTAGTGCTCGATCGGGCCTTTCGGCATGACGATCGCCGTGCCGGCGGTTGTCGGACGCTCGATCATGCGGCGGACGCGCGGCGGCTCGTCGCCGCTGTGTAGCGCACGCACGCGCTCGCCGATAACGGCGTCGGCATGGGTGGCCCGCTTATTGTGGCGGATGTATTCGAGCCATGTCGGCGTGTGATAGTGCTCGATCCATATTGCGGGATTTTCGAGATCGCGCGCCAGCGTCCAGTTGCGGGCGCCGTCACGGCGTCGGATGCGGCCGCGTTCGGCCATGGTGGCTAGGAATTCCGGCACGTCCTCCTCGCGGATGATGTACTCGATCATGATAGCGATGGGGCCGCTGCGCAGCTTGAGGTCGAGCGCAAGATGCGGCTCCTTGAAACGGTTGGTCGGATCGAGATTGAGCACCGCCTGCTGCGGCAAGGGCAGCAAGAGGCCGATCGCGCCGCCCGCCAGCATCGCGACAGCAGCCGCGATCAGCGCGAATTCGGCGCCATGCGCATCGGCGACGACACCCCAAATCCAGCTGCCGAGCGCGATGCCGCCGAAGGTCGCCGTCTGATAGACCGACAGCACCCGGCCGACCACCCAGCGCGGCGTAGACATCTGCACCGTGACGTTGAAATGCGACAGCGCGATCACCCAGCAGGCGCCGCCGATGAGCAGCCCGAGCGACGTCTGCCAGGCGTGGTCGCTGACGGCGGCATTGAAGGCGCAGAGCGCGAAGCCGGCGAATGCCATGCGCACCATCGTCTCGCTGGACAGGATCTGCCTCAGCCGGACGCTGATCAGCGCGCCGCCGACCGCGCCGATGCCGAACGCGCCGAGCATGATGCCGTAGGTCAAGGCATCGCCCTTGACGACGTCGCGCGCCACCAGCGGTAGCAACGCCAGAACCGCGCCGGCGCTGAAGCCGAAAGCCGCACCCCTGACCAGCACCTTGCCGATATTGGGCGACATGGCGACGTAGCGCAGGCCGGCGCCCATCGCCGCGCCCAGCGTCTCGCGCGGCAGTGTAGAGGCCGGCAGGTCCGGCTTCCAGCGGGCGAGCACTATGATAAGGCCGACATAGCTCAATGCATTGGCGGCAAAGGCGGCGGCGGCACCTGCGGCGGCAACGATGATGCCGCCGATCGCCGGGCCGACGCTGCGCGTCAGGTTGAAGCCTAACGAGTTGAGCGCGACGGCCGCAGGCAGCTTGGCGCGTGGCACCATATCACCGACCGACGCCTGCCATGACGGGTTGTTGAGCGCCGTGCCGCTGTCGATCAGGAAGGTGAAGGCGAGCAGCGTCCACGGCGTTATCAGGCCAAGATAGGTGAACACGGTCAGCAGAACCGAGACGACCAGCATGAAGGTCTGGGCAATCAGCATGACCTTGCGCCGGTTGAAGCTGTCGGCGATCGCACCGGCAACGAGCGCAAACAGCATGATCGGCAAGGTGGTCGACGCCTGGACCAGCGCGACCTGATAGGACGAGGTGGCGATCGTCGTCATCATCCAGGCGGCGCCGACGCCCTGGATCAAACCACCGAAATTCGAAACCAGACTGGCGGACCATACGGCGCGGAAAATGCCGTGCCGGAACGGCGAAAGCGCCGAGACGCGTTCGCTGTTCGGCTCGTCGTCGATCATGGATGCTTCCCCGACTTCAATGCTGTCTTCTTCCGGTGAATCGGTCCCTCATACCGTCCCTTCAAAGTAGAGCATCACTTTGCAAAGGGCGAACGCCTTTTCGAAGAAGATCATGGTCCAACAACAGGATAGCGGACGCCGGAACAGGTCAGCGGGCGTCCTTGCAGGCGGCGTGGAGCGCTTCGGTGAGGTGGCCGACTTTGTGCCCGATGCCTACTAAATTGCCACGAATGTCGTTGCCCAAAACCGCTGCGCTCTCTCTGATCAAACGCCCGAGGGCAGACTCTGGTCGACATGCGTTACCGATCCTCGAATCCGGTCAGCACGCCGACGGCGTTGATGCCGATTTCCTCGACGGCATAGCCGCCTTCCATAACGAACAGCGTCGGCAGGCCGAGCCTGGCGATGCGGCGGCCAATCTTGGGATAGTCGCCGCTTTTCAGCTTGAACTTGCTGATCGGGTCCTTCTCGAACGTGTCGACGCCAAGCGAAACGACGACGACATCGGGAGCGTACGCCGCAAGTTTCGCGCAGGCGTCTTCCAGCGAAGCATTCCAAGCGTCCCATGAGGTGCCGAACGGCATCGGATAATTGAGATTGAAGCCTTCGCCGGGGCCGGCACCGCGCTCGTCGGCATGGCCAAGGAAGAACGGATATTCGGTCATCGGGTCGCCATGCAGGTTCAGCACCTGCACGTCGTCGCGGCTGTAGAAGATCTCCTGCGTGCCGTTGCCATGATGGTAGTCGACATCGAGAATCGAGACGCGCTTGGCGCCCTGGTCGCGGAACCATTGCGCGGCAACGGCGGCGTTGTTGATGTAGCAATAGCCGCCCATGAAAGCAGCGCCGGCATGATGGCCGGGCGGACGGCAGAGCGCGAAGGCGGACGTCTCGCCGCCCTTGACCAGGGCGGCCGCGGTCAGCGCCACGTCATAGGACGACTTGATCGCCTCCCAGGTGCCTTCGACGAAGGTGGCGCCGCCGTCGAAGGAGTAAAATCCAAGCAGCGCATCGATCGTTCTGGGGCGCACATCGCCGCGCAGGCCGCGCGTCGGCCAGGTGAAGGGGATGGCCGAGCCCGTCCGGCCGGACGCTTCCCAGAGCGGCCACACGGTCGGCAGGAAATCGATGTAGTCGCTGGTGTGCACCTTCCTGGCGGCAGCGAGATCGTGGGTGTCGGGTGGCAGGATCGGGCCGAGCTTTTCGCTCTCCACCCTCGCCTGGATGAACTCAGCGCGCGAGGGCTTCTCGAAGGCCGGCACGATGGCGCCCGAAATGAGTTCGAAGTTGCCGGCATGACCGACGTGGAGAGGGGAGAAAACAGTCTTCATCTTGCGGGCCCGGCTCGCTCTTCGAGTTGCGTATCTGTCATTGACGGACTGCTTTGTGGCAGAGAGTTTCAGCGCCGCCAAGAGGCGTTCCAGATCGTTGTTGCAAGTAGCAGCGGACGGCTTGCCAGACGCCAATACTCTGCTAGCCTAAGCTCAAACGGGAGAAAATTATGCCGCCATCGGCCGATCTGATCGTCGAGAATGCCAGCATATTGACGATGGATCCCGATAACCCCCGTGCCGAAGCCATAGCCATCAAGGGCGGCGAAATCATTGCGATCGCAGATCGCGCGACCGTGCTGGAGCACAAAGGCCCCGGCACGCGCGTCATCGATGCCGGCCGCGGCTCCGTCGTCCCCGGCTTCATCGAAGCGCATATGCATCTTTTCGGCGGCGCGGCCGAGCTCGATCATCTCCAGCTGATGGGCGTCCACGGTTTCGAGGCGCTTTCCGACGCTGTGCGCCATTATGCCGCAAGGCGACCGGACCTGCCCATCCTGCAGGCGCAAGGCGCCGACTACACCATCCTGTCGGCGGCCGAACGGGTCAGCCGCCGTCATCTCGACCGCATCCTGCCGGACCGGCCCTTCGTCATGGCGGCGCCCGATCACCACACAATGTGGGCCAACACCAAAGCGCTGGAACTGGCCGGCCTGCTTAGAGGCAAGCAGCTTGGCCCGGGCAATGAGATCGTCATGGGCGACGACGGGCTGGCCAGCGGCGAATTGCGCGAGGGCGAGGCTTTTGGGCCGCTGATCGTGCTGGCCGGCGAGGATCGCGTGCGGCTCGGCCTAGCCACCGGCGGCGAGCCGGACCCGAGGCCGACGCCGGCGGAGCAGGCCTCCGACCGGGCGATCATGCGCCGCGGGCTGGAATGGTGTGCCAGGCATGGCATCACCTCGATCCAAAACATGGACGGCAATTTGCATCAGCTCGAACTCTTGTCCGAGATCGAGGCCGAAGGCGGCTTGCTGTGCCGCGTGCAGGTGCCGTTCCACTACAAGAACTTCATGACGCTCGACATGCTCGACAAGGCGTCGGCGATGGCCGAGCGCTACAAGGGTGAATGGTTGTCGTCGGGCATGGTCAAAGTGTTCTATGACGGCGTGCTCGATTCATGGACGGCGGTGATGGTCGAGCCCTATGCAGACCGTCCGGATTGGCTGGGCGAGCCGCTGTTCACGCCGCAGCAATTCATCGACCTTGCCGTGGCCGTCGACAGGCGCGGGCTGCAGATTGCGGTGCACTCGATCGGCGACGGCGCCGTGCGCGCCGTGCTCGACGGCTACGAGGCGGCACAGAAACAAAACGGCAAGCGCGACAGTCGGCATCGGGTCGAGCACATCGAGGTGATCACCGCCGCCGACGTGCCGCGCTTCGCAAAGCTTGGCGTCATTGCCTCGATGCAGCCGCCGCATCCGCCGGGCAGCATGGGCTTGCCGCTGGAGCCGACGGTGTCGCGCATCGGGCCCGCCCGCTGGCCGCTGAGCTATGCGTGGCGGACGCTGAAGAACGCCGGCGCGCGTGTCGTCTTCGCCTCGGATTGGCCGGTGTCGCCGATCGATCCGATCCTGGGCATTCAGGCGGCAGTGCTGCGCAAACCATGGGCAGACGATGATCCCGATCAGAGCTTCTCGCTGCATGAATCACTCGGTGGCTACACGGTGGAAGGCGCCTATGCCGAGTTCATGGAGCATCGCAAAGGCCGTCTGAAGCTAGGCTTCATGGCCGATCTCGTGGTGCTCTCTGCCGATATCGAGGCGACCGCGCCGGAAGCGCTGCATATGGTGCGGCCAGTGACGACGATCTGCGGCGGCAAGATCACTTACCAGGCATGACGATGGCACGGGAATTGCGTTCTGAATCGACATTCAGATGCATGCTTGCCAAGCCACACGCCGTGTGCTGACAATCGAGTGGGAACTGGATCCGCCCTGAAGAGCGGACGCAAGAATGGGGTAATCGTGCCGGAACAACCGGGTAAAAGTGCAATTGAGGTTCGTGGCGTCCGCAAGGTATTCGGTACCGGGGAGTCACAGGTCGCCGCCCTCGACACGGTTTCGGTGTCGATCCGCGAAAATGAGTTCTTCACGCTGCTTGGTCCGTCCGGCTGCGGGAAGACGACGCTTTTAAGGCTGATTGCCGGCTTCGATTTCCCTAGCGCCGGCGAGATACTGCTGCATGGTCAGGACATCGCGCCGCTGCCGCCATTCAAGCGGCCGGTCAACACCGTGTTCCAGAACTATGCGCTGTTCCCCCATATGACGGTGGCCGAGAACATCGGCTTCGGCCTCGAAATGCTCGGCAAGCCCAAAGCCGAAGTGAAGGCGCGGGTCGCCGAGATGCTGAAGCTGGTCAAGATGGAAGCGCTCAGCGGCCGCCGCACCAGCCAGATATCGGGCGGCCAGCAGCAGCGCGTGGCGCTGGCCCGGGCGCTGGCGCCGCAGCCGAAGGTGCTGCTGCTCGACGAGCCGCTGTCGGCGCTCGACTTCAAGCTGCGCAAGGAGATGCAGATCGAGCTGAAGCGGCTGCAGCACGAGACCGGCATCACCTTCATCTTCGTCACCCACGACCAGGAAGAAGCGCTGACCATGTCGGACCGCATCGCGGTGATGTCGTCGGGCAGGATCCTGCAGGTCGGCACGCCTTGGGACATCTATGACAAGCCGGCGGAGCGCTTCGTCGCCGACTTCATCGGCGAGACCAATTTCCTGACCGCGGCCATAACAGGCATGGCCAACGGCAAGGCACGCGCAACGCTCAAATCCGGCGCGACGATCGACGCGACCGTGGCTGAGGGCTTTCAACCGAAGGACAATGCCACCGTGGTGGTCAGGCCGGAACATGCCAAGCTGACCAGCGGCAAGGGCGACCTGTCGGGCACGGTCGAAAACATCGTCTATTTCGGCACCGACACGCACATCCATGTTCGTCTGGACAGCAGCGAGGCGTTCACCGTGCGCCAGCAGAACACGCGCAGCGCCGGCTGCGGTTTCGAGCGGGGGGACAAGGTCGGCATTTCGATCGGCAACGACGCCGCACAAGTGCTGAGGGACTGATGGCGAGCGCGGAAGAAGTCGCCAAGGAAGCCGAACGCAGAGATATCCGCGATCGCTGGCTTCTGTCAGCGCCGGCACTGATCATCATCTTTCTGGCGGCGACCGGCCCCCTACTGATCGTCGTGATCTATTCGTTCCTGACGCCGGGGCCCTATGGCGACGTGGTGTGGAAATTCTCCACCGACGGCTGGCTGTCGGTGCTGATGCAGCGTGACATCTTCGACGACACGCTGGCCTTCGCCGACGCGCATCTGTCGATCTTCTGGCGTTCGGCCAAGCTGTCGTTCATGACAACGATCTTCACGCTGTTCTTTGGCTTCCCGACCGCCTATTTCATCGCCACCCGGCCCGCGCGGCAGCGCGAGATCTGGCTGTTCCTGATCACCATCCCGTTCTGGACCAATCTGCTGATCCGCACCTTCGCCATCCAGGAGGTGATCCGCAACGAGGGCATCGTCAACACGGTGCTCATCAAGCTCGGCATCATCAGCCAGCCGATCCAGATGATGTTCACCGATTTCGCGCTGATGGTCGGCATGACCTATGTCTATCTGCCGCTGATGGTGCTGCCGCTCTATGCCAGCATGGAAAAGATCGACTTCCGGCTGGTCGAGGCGGGTTACGACCTCTACGCCAACCGCTTCCAGGTGCTGAGGCGGGTCATCATCCCGCTGGTCAAGCCTGGCATCATCGCCGGCTCGATCCTCGTCTTCATCCCGGCGCTGGGCGCCTATGTCACCCCGCGCGTGCTCGGCGGTTCGAAGAATATGATGCTCGGCAATCTGATCGAGCTGCAGTTCGGGCAAGGCCGTAACTGGCCGCTCGGCTCGGCGCTGTCGATCTCGTTGATGGCGATCGTGATGGTCGCGCTGCTCTTCTATGTCCGCTCCGCCGGGCGTCAGGGCGGCACGCATGGGTAGCCGCTTCGACATCCGCCGGCAGACCGGCTTCACGGCCATCGCGATGATCTGCTTCTTCGCGCTTTACCTGCCGATCATCACGGTTGTCGTCTATGCCTTCAACGCCGGCAGTTCGATCGCGATCTGGGAAGGCGTGTCGCTGCGCTGGTTCTACCAGGCCTGGAACAACAACCAGGTTGTCGACGCCTCGATCCGGTCGCTGCAGATTGCTTCAGTCGCGGCGACTATTGCCACGATCGTCGCCACCATGGCCGCGCTTGCCACGACCCGGACGAAGCCATATCCCGGCCTCGGCTTCAAATACGCCTTCATCAACCAGCCGCTGATGGTGCCGGAAATCGTCACCGCGGTGGCGCTGCTGATCTTCTTTTCGCGCATCAAGATCTGGACCGGCTATTCGGGGCTGGGCTACCTGATGGCCGCGCATACGGCCTTTTGCATCCCCTTTGCCTATCTGCCGATCCGGGCGCGGCTTGAGAACATGGATCTGACGTTGGAGGTCGCTGCGGCCGACCTCTACGCGACACCCTGGAAGGCTTTTCGCCGCGTCACCTTTCCGCTGCTCTGGCCAGGCATCCTTGCTGGATTGATGCTGGCCTTCGTCATCTCGCTGGATGATGTCGTCATCACGGAGTTCGTCAAGTCCGGCGGCCAGGACACGTTGCCGACTTACATGCTCGGCCAGTTCCGGCGCGTTATCACGCCGGAAATAAACGCGATTTCGACGGTGTTCCTGCTGATCTCGATATTGATCGTCACCGTCTTCTTTTTCATCAGCAGGAAAAAGGATCAGGAATGATATCAGCTGTAACAGGAGAAAAACGATGAAGTGGAAACTGGCTGCGACGGCGCTCGGCGCCGCGCTCCTCGCCTCGGCGGGTATTGCCCGCGCCGATGGCGAGCTCAACATCTACAACTGGGGCAATTACACCAGCCCCGACCTCATCAAGAAATTTGAGGAAAAATACAAGGTCAAGGTGACAGTCACCGACTACGATTCCAACGACACCGCGCTCGCCAAAATCCGCCAGGGCGGCAGCGGCTTCGACATCGTGGTGCCCTCTGCGAGCTTCGTGCCGATCTGGATCGAGGAAGGGCTGCTGTTGGAGACAGAGCCTAGCAAGATGGAGAACTTCAAGAACATGGACCCGAAATGGGTCGATGTTCCCTTCGATCCAGGCCGCAAATACACCGTGCCGTGGCAATGGGGAACGACCGGCGTGACGGTCAACACCTCCGTCTACAAGGGTGACGTCAACACTTCGGCCATCTTCCTGGATCCGCCGCCGGAACTGGTCGGCAAGGTCAACGTCGTTCCCGAAATGGCCGATGTCATGCATCTCGCCATCAGATATGTCGGCGGCGAGCCCTGCACCGGCGACAAGGAGGTGCTGAAGAAGGTGCGCGATGCGCTGGTGGCGGCAAAGCCGAAATGGATCTCCATGGACTACGGCACGGTCGAGAAGTTCGCCAAGGGCGACTTCGCAGCTAGCGTCGACTGGAACGGCGCGTCCTTCCGCGCCCGCCTGCAGAACAAGGACATGGTCTATGGCTATCCGAAGGAGGGCTATCCGATCTGGATGGACAATCTTGCGGTGCTGAAGGACGCCAAGAACGTCGAAAACGCCAAATTGTTCCAGAACTTCATCATGGATCCCGAAAACGCGGCGCTGATCTCGTCTTTCGCGCGCTACGCCAACGGCATCAAGGGGTCGGAAGCCTTCATGCCTGAGGACATGAAGACGGCGCCGGAGGTCAACATCCCCGCCGAGTTCGCCGACAAGGGCAAATTCATGCTGAGCTGCGCGCCCGACGTCCAGGCGCTCTACACCAGGATATGGACCGAGCTGCAGAAGTAATCGCAGCATCGTGGGACCCGGCGGCAAGCGCCGGGTCCTCAAAGCAAAACCTTCGACAAGACCCGACGTCCGGCCTGTGGCTGGACGCAGCCGGAGTTCGCTTGGAATGACCGATCTCGATCTTTGCTACATGCCGGCAAGCGAGGCGCTCAAGCGCTTCAAGGCGAAGAAGCTCTCACCGGTCGAGCTGATGGAAGCGGTCATCGGGCGCGCCGAGGCGACGAAGGACAAGGTCAACGCTTTCACCAACACGCATTTTGACGAGGCGATGGCGCTGGCCAAGAAGGCCGAGGCGAAATACGCCAAGGGCAAGAAGACAGGCCCGCTGGAGGGCCTGCCCGTCGGCATCAAGGACGAAAGCTATATCAAGGGCAAGCCGACCACCGGCGGCTCGCTGATTATGAAGAATTTCGTTGCCGACATCAGTTCGACCATGAATGAGCGCATCATTCGAGCTGGCGGCATCGTCCATGCACGCACGGCGACGCCGGAATTCTCCTGCGCGGCCTATACATGGTCCAGGTTGTGGGGTGTCACCCGCAATCCCTGGAATCCCAAGCTCACGCCCGGAGGCTCGTCGGGCGGCTCGGCCGCATCGCTCGCATCCGGCACATCGTCGATCGCCACCGGCTCAGATATCGGCGGCTCGATCCGCATCCCGGCGTCGGCCTGCGGTATCGTCGGCTACAAGCCGCCCTATGGCCGCAACCCGGACGACCCACCGTTCAACCTCGACTTCTACTGCCACACCGGACCGCTGGCACGCACGGTCGAGGACGCGATCCTGCTGCAGAACGTCATGACCGGTCCCAGTGCTCTGGATATCGCTTCGCTCCGGCCGAAGCTAAGCCTGCCGACCAGGTTCAAGCCGATCAAGGGCTGGAAGATCGGCTATTCGATGGATCTCGGCGGCTTCGAGGTCGATCCGGAAGTGGTGAAGAACACGAAGAAAGCGCTCGACGTGTTCCGCTCACTGGGTGCGGAGGTCGAGGAGGTCGATTTAGGTTGGGGACCGGAGGTCCTGGAGGCCGGGCTCGCCTATTTGAATCATTTATTCGGTGCGTTCCTGTCGAAGCTGCTGCCCCACCACGCCGACGAGATGACGACCTACGCCCGCAAGTTCGCCGAGGAGGGAGCGGGTTCCAAGGCGACCGATTTTGTCGCCAGCCTGGAGGTGGCTGGCCGCATGTATACGACGCTTGGGCCGCTCCTCGAAAAATACAATGTGCTGATCTGCCCGACCACGGCGCTGCCGTCAGTGCCGGCCGACCATGACCAGTCGAAGGACGAAATCAGGATCAACGGCAAGCTGGTCAATCCCTCGCTTGGCTGGGTGATGACGACGCCGTTCAACATGATGAGCCGCTGTCCGGTGCTGTCGGTTCCATCCGGCCACGCGAAAAACGGCGTGCCGACCGGCATCCAGATCGTCGGCCGCACCTACAGCGACGAAGATGTGTTCCGCGCCGGCATGGCCTATGAAAAAGCAGTTGGTGGCTGGTACGGAGAAAAGGCGCGCCGGCCGAAACTATGAAGGACGGCGCGACCGCACTGAAAGCAAAAACCGTCGGGACACCGCGGGACGACATTTCCCGGAGCATAAAATGACTTCCTATCGTAACAGCGAACCGGTGCCGCCGATCATGCGGGGCTCGCCGCCCAAGATGGTGCCTCCAAAGCTCGACTGGGACAGGGGACCCTGGAACCGGTGGGCATTCCAGCACATCCGCGAAATTCTGCCGACCGTCGAAGTCTGGCGCGGCAATGGCCATCGCCGCCGGCTCGAGCGAGCCGAGGTCGATCTCGATGCGCTGCCGGTGAGCGACAGCACGGGTCAGCCTGCGACGCTGGCCGGGCTGCTCGACGAGACCTATACGGACGGGTTCCTCGTGCTCAAGGACGGCAAGATCGCCTATGAGCGCTATTTCAACGGCATGACCGACCGCACGCTGCATTTGTCGCAGTCGATGGCGAAGTCCGTCACCGCTTCGGTGTTCGGCATATTGGTCGGGCGCAGCCTGATCGACCCGGCCTTGCCGGTGACGACCTATCTGCCGGAGCTTGGCGTCACTGGCTGGGCCGGCGCCAGCGTGCAGCATGTGCTCGATATGACGAGCGGGGTGCGTTTTTCCGAGGAATATACCGACCGCTATTCCGATATCGGCCAGGTTGATGTCGCCAGCGGCTGGAAACCGGTGCCGCCGGGCAGCGATCCGGCCTTCGAGTGGCCGTCGCATATGTTCGAATTGATCCTGCGGCTCAAGGAGACAAGCCGGCCGCATGGCGCTGCCTTCGAATACCGTTCGATCGAGACCGACGTGCTCGCCTTCATCATGGAGCGGGTGACCGGCCAGCGGCTGGCGCAACTGGTTTCGGAGGAACTCTGGCAAAAGCTCGGGGCGGATGAAAGCGCCTGCTTCACCGTCGACAGCGCCGGCTATGCTATCGCCGACGGCGGCTTCAACGCCACGCTGCGCGACTACGGCCGTTTCGGCCAGCTGATCCTCGACAATGGCGGCGGTGTGGTGCCGGCCGACTGGATCGAGGCGACGCGCAGCGGCAGGCATGGACCGGACTTCAATCCCAGCCTGCCGGAAGGCGGCTATCGCAACCAGTTCTGGATCGAGGATCCGCGCTCACGCGCGCTGATGTGCCGCGGCGTGTTCGGGCAGCTGATCCATGTCGACTGGAACACGAGAATGGTCGTGGTGAAGCTTTCGAGCTATCCGGATTTCACTGACATCGCTTATTCGGTGGCGACGATGAAAGCCGTGCACGCCATCGCCGCCGCGCTGGCCTAAGTTCCAAAAAATCGGAAGAAAACGCCATGACCGGCAAGACCGCGTCCGAGACCAGATACGGGTTTGCCCGAACGGTCTGACACGGTCCAGGCAACCGCGGCATCACAGCTTTCCTGTGGACCTGTCAGGGTGATCGAAAACGCCGCGGTTGGCGGAGCGACGCTCTGCGCCTATGGTCGCCGCTCTTTTCGATAAGGACAGCAGGAACGACATGGCATCCGACATCAAGCGCATCGCAGCAATCATCGCGGCCGAGATCACTGCCCGGCCCGAACAGGCTGCGGCGGCGATCGGGCTGCTGGACGAAGGCGCGACAGTGCCGTTCGTCGCGCGCTACCGCAAGGAGGTCACCGGCGGCCTGGACGACACTCAGTTGCGCCTGCTTGCCGAGCGGCTCGCCTATCTGCGCGAGCTCAATGCGCGCCGCGACACCATCCTCGGTTCGATCCGCGAGCAAGGCAAGCTGACCGAGGAACTCGAAACCAAGATCGCTGCGGCTGCCACCAAGGCGGAACTCGAAGACATCTATTTGCCCTACAAGCCGAAGCGCCGGACCAAGGCGGAGATCGCGCGAGAGCGTGGCTTGGGACCTCTGGCCGAGGCCATCCTTGCCGACCGCGCGGCGGTGCCCGGCGAACTGGCGCTGGCTTATGTCGGCGAAGAGGTGGCCGATACCAAGGCGGCACTCGACGGCGCGCGCGACATCCTGTCCGAACAGTTCGCCGAAAATGCCGACCTGGTCGGCAGACTGCGGACCTACATGAAGGAACGGGCCTTCATGCGGTCACGCGTCCTCGACGGCAAGCAGGAGGCCGGCGCGAAATTCTCCGACTATTTCGACCATGTCGAGCGCTGGGCCAACGTGCCGAGCCATCGCGCGCTGGCGATGCTGCGCGGCCGCAATGAAGAGGTGCTGTCGCTCGACATCGAAGTCGATGCCGACGACGCGTCGCCGGTGAAGCCGGTCGAACGGATGATTGCCGATGCCTATGCCATCGGCCGCCAGTTGCCGGGCGACCGCTGGTTGATGGAGGTTGCCGGCTGGACCTGGCGCATAAAGCTGTCGCTGCATCTGACGCTCGATTTGATGCGCGATCTGCGCGAGCGGGCCGAGGAAGAGGCGATCCATGTCTTCGCCCGCAACCTGAAGGACTTGCTGCTCGCGGCACCCGCCGGCTCGCGCGCCACGATGGGGCTCGATCCCGGCATCCGCACCGGGGTCAAGGTGGCGGTGGTGGACGGCACCGGCAAGCTGCTGGCGACGACGACGGTCTATCCGTTCCCGCCGAAGAACGACGTGCGAGGCACGCAGGCCGAACTGGCGAAGCTCATCCGCTTGCACAAGCTCGAGTTGATTTCCATCGGCAACGGCACCGGCAGCCGTGAGACCGAAAGGCTGGTCGCCGACATGCTGGCCGACATGCCTGCTGATTCCGGGCCGAAGCCGCTGAAGGTGATCGTCAGCGAGGCGGGTGCTTCGGTCTATTCCGCCTCGGCGACGGCGGCGGCGGAATTTCCCGGCCTCGACGTGTCGCTGCGCGGCGCGGTGTCGATCGCGCGGCGACTGCAGGATCCGCTCGCCGAACTGGTCAAGATCGAGCCAAAGTCGATCGGCGTCGGCCAGTATCAGCACGATGTCGACCAGTACCGGCTCGGCCGCTCGCTGGAAGCGGTGGTCGAGGACGCGGTCAATGCCGTCGGCGTCGATCTCAACACCGCCTCGGCGCCGCTTCTGGCGCGGGTTTCGGGTCTTGGCACATCGCTGGCCGAAGCCATCATCGCGCATCGCGATGCGACCGGCCCTTTCGCCAGCCGTCGTGACCTGCTGAAGGTCTCTCGCCTTGGACCCCGCGCGTTCGAGCAATGCGCCGGCTTCCTGCGAATTTCCAACGGCACCGAACCGCTCGATGCCTCGGCCGTGCATCCGGAAGCCTATGGCGTGGCGAAAAAGATCGTCGCCGCCTGTGGGCGCGACCTCCGCTCGCTGATGGGCGACAGTGCCGCCCTCAAGGCGCTTGATCCGCGGGTTTTCGTCGATGAACGCTTCGGCCTGCCGACGGTCCGCGATATACTGGCAGAACTGGAAAAACCCGGCCGCGATCCGCGACCAGGTTTCAAGACCGCGACCTTCGCCGACGGCGTCGACGACATCAAGGATTTGAAGCCTGGAATGCTGCTGGAAGGAACCGTCACCAATGTCGCGGCGTTCGGCGCTTTCATCGATATCGGTGTGCACCAGGACGGGTTGGTGCACGTCTCGCAACTGGCCGACCGTTTCGTCAAGGACGCGCATGAGGTGGTAAAAGCCGGCGACGTGGTCAAGGTGCGTGTTGTCGACATCGACATCAAGCGTAAGCGCATCGGCCTGTCGATGCGTAGGGATGGCGAGGGCGGTCCACCGAAGCCGCGCGACAACGGCAACAGACCGGTGCCGCGAGCGCCGACGCCGCAGCGTCAGCCAGAGCGGCCGGCGCAACAGGGCGCATTCGGTGCCGCATTGGCCGATGCGCTGAAGCGGAAGTAGCTACTTCTCCGGCGGTACATGGCCCAGCAGCCAGTCGCGAAAACTGGCGACCGGCGGATGGCCGCGTTTGTCGTGCGGCACGACGAGGTAATAGGCGCTGCGGCTTTGCATCGGCCGGCCCGGCGCCGGCACCAACTGGCCGCGCTGCAACTCGCCTGAGATGAGGACCTGCGGCAGCAGCGCGACGCCAAGCCCGGCCATGCAGGCCTGGGCGGCGGTGCCGAACTGCTCGAACTGCATGCCCGGTCCAGTCGGTGCGCTCAAACCCTGATGCTCGAACCACTCGGTCCATGCGCCGGGCCGCGTCGCCATATGCAGCAGCGGCAGGCGGCCGATATCGGCAGGCGTGGCAATAGCGCGGCCGGTGAGAAAGTCAGGCGAAACCACGGGCATCACCGTCTCGCGCACCAGCAGCGTCGAGTCGGCATCCGGCCAGTCGGGCAGGCCGAAATGGATGGCGGCGTCGAGCCTCTCGCGGGCGAAGTCGAAGCGGCCGATACGAGTGACGAAATTGATGGTGATGTCGGGATTGTTTTCGACGAAATCCGGGATGAGCGGCATCAGCCAGCGTGTGCCGAAGGTCGGCAGGATGGCGAGGTTCAAGATGCCACTATGCCGATTGCTCATCAATCCAAGGGCCGCGTCGCGCAATTGACCTAGGGCGGCGCGCACCGCTTCGGCATAAATCTCGCCTGCCGTCGACAGCCGGACATTGCGGCTGTCGCGTTCGAACAGCCGACGGCCGAACTGGTCCTCCAACAACGCGATCTGCCGGCTTACAGCACCCTGAGTCAGATCGAGCTCGCGGGCGGCGGCGGTGAAAGAGCCGAGGCGCGCCACAGCCTCGAAGGCGGTAAGGGCGCCGATGTTAGGCAAAAGGCGGCGCTGGACGTTCATGATCCATTACTAACGCTCATTGATTGGTGATGCAATTTCGTTTGATTTTTTTTAAGCGGGGGTCGATAAGCCGGGCACTTCAAGATTTTGTTCTGGGAACCGAGAGCCATGGCCGCCGATAAGAACGCATTCGTCTGGGACGATCCTTTCCTGATCGAGGACCAGCTTTCGGAAGACGAGCGGATGGTGCGCGATGGCGCGGCGGCATTCGCTGCCGACAAGCTCGCTCCCAGGATCGAGGAAGCCTATCTCGAGGAAAAGACCGACGCCGGCATCTTTCGCGAGATGGGCGAGGCGGGTCTGCTCGGCATCACCATCCCCGAGGAATATGGCGGGCTCGGCGCCAACTATGTCACCTATGGGCTGGTGGCGCGGGAAGTCGAGCGCATCGACTCGGGCTATCGCTCGATGATGAGCGTGCAGTCGTCGCTGGTGATGTATCCGATCCATGCCTATGGCTCGGAGGCCCAACGCAAGAAATACCTGCCGAAGCTCGCCAGCGGCGAATGGATCGGCTGCTTCGGCCTGACCGAGCCGGATGCCGGTTCCGACCCGGGCGGCATGAAGACGCGCGCCGAAAAGACCGCGAACGGCTACAAGATCTCCGGCTCGAAAATGTGGATTTCCAACGCGCCGATCGCCGACGTCTTTGTCGTTTGGGCGAAATCGGCTGCGCATGACAACGAGATTCGCGGCTTCGTGCTGGAGAAGGGCATGAAGGGGCTGTCGGCGCCGAAGATCGGCGGCAAGCTGTCGCTGCGAGCCTCGATCACCGGCGAAGTGGTGATGGAAGGCGTCGAGGTCGGCGAAGACGCGCTGCTGCCCAATGTGTCGGGCCTGAAGGGGCCATTCGGCTGTCTCAACCGGGCGCGCTACGGCATCTCCTGGGGCGCGATGGGTGCAGCGGAAGATTGCTGGCACCGGGCCCGCCAATACGGCCTCGACCGCAAGCAGTTCGGCAAGCCGCTGGCCGGGACGCAGCTTTTCCAGAAAAAACTCGCCGACATGCAGACCGAGATCGCTCTGGGGCTGCAGGGCAGCTTGCGGGTCGGGCGGTTGATGGACGAAGGCAAGATGGCGCCGGAGATGATCTCGATCGTCAAGCGCAACAATTGCGGCAAGGCGCTCGACATTGCCCGCCAGGCCCGCGACATGCATGGCGGCAACGGCATCCAGATCGGTTACCACGTCATGCGCCACGCGCAGAACCTTGAAACGGTCAACACCTATGAGGGCACGCATGACGTGCATGCGCTGATCCTCGGGCGGGCGCAGACCGGGTTGCAGGCGTTTTTCTGAGCCGGCAACTGTCGCTTAAATTAGGTGCACCGCAACATCTGCTTGGAGAATGCCCGCCTGATGTGTCAGGGTTCGGCGAATTCGTTTGAAACGCCGACTTTCGGGGCACCATGGCAATTCTGGCAGCCGTCTACCACCTGACCCATTACAAATATGACCGGCCGGTCGTCCTTGGCCCCCAGGTCATCAGGCTGCAGCCGGCGCCGCATTCCCGCACCAAGGTGCTCAGTCATTCGCTGAAGGTCGAGCCCGCAAACCATTTCGTCAATCTGCAGCAAGACCCCTACGGCAATTTCCTCGCCCGCTTCGTGTTTCCTGAGCCGGTGACGGAGCTGAAGATCGAGGTCGACCTCGTCGCCGACATGACGGTCTATAATCCGTTCGATTTCTTCGTCGAGCCGTCGGCCGAAATCTTTCCGTTCGAGTACCCAGAAGAGATCCGCGACGATCTCGCCATCTACCGGACGCCGGAGCCGGCTGGACCGCTGCTGTCGGCGTTCCTGCAGACCATCGTGCGACACCCAACCAACACCGTCAATTTCGTCGTCGACCTCAATGCGCGGCTGCAGCGCGAGATCGCCTATATCGTGCGCATGGAAACCGGTGTCTTCTCACCCGAGGAAACGCTGGCCGCCGCCAAGGGATCCTGCCGCGATACGAGCTGGCTGCTGGTGCAGATCCTAAGAAACCTCGGCCTCGCGGCGCGCTTCGTTTCCGGCTACCTGATCCAGCTGAAGCCCGACCTCGTCGCGCTTGACGGGCCGCCCGGCACTGCCGTTGATTTCACCGATCTCCATGCCTGGTGCGAGGTCTATCTGCCGGGGGCCGGCTGGATCGGCTTCGACCCGACCTCCGGCCTGCTCACCGGCGAAAGCCATGTGCCGCTCGCCGCAACGCCGCATTTCCGCAACGCCGCGCCCATTTCCGGCATGGCGAGCTTCGCCAATGTCGAATTCGGCTTCGACATGCGGGTCGATCGCATCGCCGAGCACCCGCGCATCACCAAGCCATTCTCCGACGAAAGCTGGCTGGCGCTCGATGCCCTGGGCGTCCAGGTCGACGCCGCGCTCGAGGCCGGGGACGTGCGGCTGACCATGGGCGGCGAGCCGACCTTCGTGTCGATCGACGATTTCGAGGCGGAGGAGTGGAACACCGCCGCCGTCGGCCCGACAAAACGTGAGAAGGCCGATGCGCTGATCCGCCGGCTGCGTGAGCGTTTCGCGCCCGGCGGCTTCCTGCATTACGGTCAGGGCAAGTGGTATCCGGGCGAAAGTCTGCCGCGCTGGACATTCTCGCTCTACTGGCGCACCGACGGCGAGCCGGTGTGGAGCGACCCGTCGCTGATCGCACGGGAAAACAGCGAAGCAGATGTCGGACCGAAGCAGGCTGAAAGCCTGCTGACGACGATTGCCGATGAACTCGGCATCGACAAGACCATGGTCAGCGAAGCCTATGAGGACCCGGCCGAGTGGCTGCTCAAGGAAGGCAAGCTGCCCGACAATGTCGACCCGTCCAATTCGAAGCTGGAAGACCCGGAAGAGCGCAGCCGCCTGGCAAAAGTGTTCGAACGCGGCCTGACCAAGCCGTCGGGCTACGTGCTGCCGGTCCAGCGCTGGAACAGCCAGGCGTCGGGGCCGCGTTGGCGTTCGGAGAAATGGAAGACACGGCGCGGCAAGCTGTTCCTGGTGCCGGGCGATTCGCCGGTCGGCTACCGCCTGCCGCTCGGCACGCTGCCCCATGTACCGCCGGCGCAGTTCCCCTACATCGTGCCGGTCGATCCTTCGCTGCCGCGTGG
Source organism: Mesorhizobium mediterraneum (assembly GCF_002284565.1). Classification (GTDB taxonomy): domain Bacteria; phylum Pseudomonadota; class Alphaproteobacteria; order Rhizobiales; family Rhizobiaceae; genus Mesorhizobium; species Mesorhizobium mediterraneum. The sequence continues at coordinate 115,939 of NZ_NPKI01000012.1, forward strand.
ACCACTGCCGGCGCGCCAGGCTATTTTGCCTGAGGCCGCTCCGTTGCCGGACGCTGCCCCGGCCGAATTGGAAGGCGCCGACGAAATGGCGCGCCGCCAGCATGCGGCGTCCTTCACCGCCGCGACCGGCCAGCAGGACCGTGTCGAACAGGAGATCACCGAGATCGGCGGCGCGGTGCGCACCGCGCTGTCGGTCGAGCCGCGCGACGGACGGCTTTGTGTGTTCATGCCGCCGGTCGAGGCGCTGGAAGATTATCTCGAACTGGTCGCGGCGGCCGAGAACGCGGCAAAGGCTATCGGCCTGCCGGTGCATATCGAGGGCTACGGCCCGCCGCACGATCCGCGCCTCAACGTCATCCGTGTGGCTCCGGATCCCGGTGTCATCGAGGTGAATATCCATCCGGCTGCGAACTGGCAGGACTGCGTGGCGACGACCACAGCGATCTACGAGGAGGCGCGGCAGACACGGCTTGGCGCCGACAAGTTCATGATCGACGGGCGCCACACCGGCACAGGCGGCGGCAACCATGTCGTCGTCGGCGGCGCGACGCCCAACGACAGCCCGTTCCTGCGCCGTCCGGATCTGCTGAAAAGCCTTGTCCTGCAATGGCAGCGCCGCCCGTCGCTGTCCTATCTGTTTTCGGGCCTGTTCATCGGCCCGACCAGCCAGGCGCCGCGCTTCGACGAGGCGCGCCACGATTCGCTCTACGAGCTCGAGATCGCGATGGCGCAGGTGCCGCATCCAGACAAGGGCAATGCGCCATTGCCGTGGTTGGTCGACCGGCTGTTCCGAAATCTTCTGACCGATGTGACGGGGAACACCCACCGTTCGGAAATTTGCATCGACAAGCTGTTTTCGCCCGACGGCCCGACCGGCCGGCTGGGGCTGGTCGAATTCCGCGGCTTCGAGATGCCGCCCAATGCGCGCATGAGCCTCGCGCAGCAATTGCTGGTGCGCGCCATCATCGCCCGCGCCTGGAAAAACCCGCTCGACGGCCGCTTCGTGCGCTGGGGCACGTCGCTGCATGACCGTTTCATGCTGCCGCACTATGTCTGGGCTGACTTTCTAGACGTGCTGGACGACCTCAAGCTGAACGGCTTTGAATTCCGCCCCGAATGGTTTGACGCGCAGCTCGAATTCCGCTTTCCGTTCTGCGGCGAGGTCCAGTATGCCGGTGTCAAGCTGGAGCTGCGGCAAGCGCTGGAGCCGTGGCATGTCATGGGCGAGCAGGGCGCCATCGGCGGGACCGTGCGCTTTGTCGATTCTTCGGTCGAGCGGCTGCAGGTGAAGACGGAAGGGCTCAACCCGGAGCGTCATGCCGTCGTCTGCAACGGCCGTATCGTGCCAATGAAGGTGACCGACACCAGAGAGATCGCGGTGGCGGGCGTCCGCTTCAAGGCATGGCAGCCGGCATCGGGCCTGCATCCAGCGCTGCCAGTCAACACGCCGCTGGTCTTCGACATCTACGATCGGTGGTCGGGCCGGGCGGTCGGCGGCTGCGTCTACCATGTCGCGCATCCCGGCGGGCGCAGCTACGACACCTTCCCGGTCAACGGCAACGAAGCGGAGGCGCGGCGGCTCGCCCGCTTCGAGCCGCGCGGCCATACGCCGTCCGGCTACGTGCTGCGCGACGAACAAGCCTCTGAGGATTTCCCGATGACCCTTGACCTGCGGCGGCCTGCAAGACTCTGATCAGCCATGGCAAAGGGGAATCACAGGAAAATACGCGGCAGACCGCATAACCTGCTGGAGCACTACCAGCCGATCGACGGTGTCGTCGACGAGATGGTCGACGCATCAGGCAATCCTCGTCCGGTCTGGAAGGACTTCATCGAGGCACTGGAAGAGCTGGGGCCTGAAAAGCTCGCCCAGCGCTTCGCTCGCGCCGACCAGTATCTGCGCGACGCCGGTGTCTATTACCGCGTCTACGACAAGGCCGGCGCCAATGAGCGCGAATGGCCGTTGGCGCATGTGCCCCTGCTGATCGAGGAGCAGGAATGGGCTGCGATCAGTGCCGGCCTGGTTCAGCGGGCGGAGCTGTTCGAGGAAACGATCGCCGACATCTATGGGCCGAACCGGCTGGTCGAGAAAGGCATTTTGCCGGCGGGGCTGATCGCCGCCAGCCCGGAATATTTGCGGCCGGTCGTCGGCACCAGGCCGGCCAGCGGCCATTTCCTGCACTTCTGCGCCTTCGAGCTCGGCCGTGGACCGGACGGCCGCTGGTGGGTGCTCGGCGACCGCACGCAGGCGCCGTCGGGTGCCGGCTTTGCGCTGGAAAACCGCGTCGCCACCACGCGCGCGCTGTCCGACATCTATGGCGAGATGCATGTGCACCGTCTTGCCGGCTTCTTCCGCCGCTTTCGCGATGCGCTGAACGGCATGGCCAAGGTATCAGGCGGCCGTGTCGCCATCCTGACGCCGGGGCCGCTCAACGAAACCTATTACGAACATGCCTATATCGCCCGCTATCTCGGCATCATGCTGCTCGAAGGCGAGGATCTGACCGTCTCCGGCGGCCGGCTCATGGTACGCACCGTTTCGGGACTGATGCCGGTCAGCGTGCTCTGGCGACGGCTCGACGCCGCCTTCGCCGATCCGCTGGAGTTGCGGCCGGAGTCGCAGATCGGCACGCCAGGGCTGGTCGAGGCGATCCGCCGGGGAGCCGTTTCGGCCGTCAACGCGCTCGGCTCCGGGCTGATGGAAACGCGGGCGATGTCCGCCTTCCTGCCGAAGATTTCGCGCGAATTGCGCAACGAGGAGCTTCTGCTGCCGAGCGTCGCGACATGGTGGTGCGGCCGGGACACGGACCGTGACCATGTGCTGGCTAACCTCGACCACATGGTGATCGGTCCGGCGCTGTCGACGCGGCTTGCCTTCGAGGATGACGATTGCACCAGGCTGGGCTCGGCGCTGGTTGCCGGGGAGCGGGCCGAGCTGATAGCCCAGATCGAACGCGGCGGTGGCGACTTCGTCGGACAGGAAGCGGTAACGCTTTCGACCACGCCGGTCTATGTCGGCGGCTGGCTGGAGCCGCGGCCAGCAAGCCTGCGCGTCTATCTGGCGCGAACGCCCGAAGGCTGGACGGTGATGCCCGGTGGTTTTGCCCGTGTCGGCTTTTCGCTCGACCCGACGGCAATCGCCATGCAGCGCGGCGGCCAGGCGGCGGATGTGTGGGTGGTCAGCGACAGACCGGTTGAGCGCGAGACGCTGCTGCCGCAGGAGCACGACAGCTTCACCCGCACCTTGCCGGGCAGCCTGCCCAGCCGCGCGGCGGAAAACCTGACATGGCTCGGCCGCTACATCGAGCGATCGGAAGACACGGTGCGCATCCTGCGCGCCTATCACGTGCGGCTGGCCGAGGCCTCCGACCCGGACATGCCGCTGCTTGCCGATATCAGAGACTATCTCGAACCGTTCGGCATCGACGTCGCGACGGCGATCCCGCCGGGGCTGATCGGCACGCTGGACAGCGCCGTCTACAGCGCCGGACAGATCCGCGACCGCTTCTCGCCCGATGGCTGGCTGGCGCTGAAGGATCTGTCGAAGACCATTCATCAATTCGCGACAACGGTGGCGCCGGGCGATGACGCGACGCGGGCGATGACGGTCATCCTGCGCAAGCTCGCCGGGTTTTCGGGCCTGCTGCATGAGAATATGTACCGCTTCACCGGCTGGCGCTTCCTGGAGATCGGCCGGCGGTTGGAACGCGGCATCCAGATCGCCCGCACGCTCGCCCGATTGACCAGGGCTGCGGCGCCGGATGGCGCGCTCGACATGATGCTGGAGATCGGCGACAGCGTCATGACCCACCGGCGGCAGTATCCGGTGCAGGCCGGCCGGCGCACGGTGATCGATCTCCTGGTGCTCGATCCGCTCAACCCGCGCTCCATCCTGTTCCAGCTCGAGCGGCTGAAGGCCGAAATCGCGCTGTTGCCTGCTGTCGGTGAGGGGCATATGTCGCCAGCGGCGAAGGAGATCCTGCAACTCAACACGGCAATCGCCATCAAGGAGCCCTCGGACATGACGGCCAAGGCCCTGGACGATCTCGCCACCGAGATCGGCGGCCTCTACAACAGCCTCGCCAAAGCCTATTTCGGGTGAGCATGCTCTACGACATCAGGCTCAATCTGCGTTACGACTATGATGCGGCGGCTGGCGGCGGCCGCCATCAGGTGCGCGTGCTGCCGCCGACGATTTCGGGCGTGCAGCGCGTGATCGCCGCTTCGCTGTCCTTCGCGCCGGCGCCGAGCGAACGCTCCGACTTTTCCGATTTCTTTGGCAACAATGTCACGTCGATCGCCTTTCGCGATGCCCATGATGCGCTCGACATCAGGATGAGCGCGCGCGTCGCCGTCTCGCGGCCGGAGCCTGGGCTTGATGTGTCGCCCGACATTCGCCGGCTGCGCGAGGAACTCGACGCGGTGCGGTCGCTGTCGCCCGGATCGCCGCATCATTTCCTGGCCGCCAGCGATCACGCGGGCATCGACGCTGCGATCACGGCCTACGCGCGCGGCAGTGCCGGCAGCTCGGCTGTCAGCACTGCGGTGGACCTGTGCAACCGCGTTCATCGCGATTTCACCTATGATGGCGAGGCGACCACGGTGCAGACCCGGGCGAGCGATGCCTTCGACCTGAGGCGGGGCGTCTGCCAGGATTTTTCGCACATCATGATCGCCGGCCTACGCGGCCTCGGTATTCCCGCCGGTTATGTCAGCGGGTTCCTGCGCACCATTCCGCCGCGTGGCAAACCGCGGCTCGAAGGGGCCGACGCCATGCATGCCTGGGTCAAGGTGTGGTGTGGGCGCGACACCGGATGGCAGGAATTCGATCCGACCAACGGCATGCGGGCAAGCAACGACCATATCACCGTCGGCCATGGCCGCGACTATTCGGATGTAGCGCCGATCGTCGGCGTCCTGAAGACGACGGGAGGGCAGGTCGGCGAGCAAGCAGTCGACGTCATTCCGGTCGTGCTTGAAAAGGCATGACGGCAAGCGAGGCCACACTCGATCTTGAACATCGGCAGAAGGCTGCTTCTCGAACGCGGATGTGGTGAGCCTGGTATCTTTGTGGAAGCCATGGCGGAACCAGCGGCCGATCCGTCGCTTATCTACGGGAAATTCCGTGGAGAGGACATGCTGGACAAATCCGGGTCGTCGCCTGGCCGGTCGGCTAGCAGGAAGGTTGCTCCAGGGGCGCCGACAAATGGGTCGCAAGCCTCTGCCGATCGAGCCTCACTCACCTACATCACTGACGCCGAGCCCGGTATCCGCCGTCTGAGGGTTGGCAAGGGATTTTCATACAAAGGGCCTGACGGGCAGGGCGTCGACGAGGACACTTTGGCCCGCATCAAGGCGCTCGCCATTCCACCGGCGTGGACAGATGTGTGGATTTCGCCCGTTGCTGACGGTCACATACAGGCGACCGGCCGGGACCAGCGCGGACGCAAGCAATATCGCTACCATGCGCTATGGGCGGAGGAGCGTGACGGCGTCAAATATTCGAGCCTGGTTGCCTTTGCAGAAATCCTGCCCGAGCTGCGACGCCAGATCGATGCCGATCTGCGCCGTCACGGCCTGCCGCTGGAGCGGGTTGTCGCCGCTGTGGTCTGGCTGCTCGACAATACGATGATCCGCGTCGGCAATTCCGCCTACGCTCGCGACAACAACAGCTTTGGGCTGACCACGCTGCGCGACCGTCATGTCGACATCAATGGCTCGAGCCTGCGTTTCGCTTTCAAAGGCAAGTCCGGCAAGGAATGGAAGCTAAAGCTCGCCGATCGCCGGATCGCCAGGATCGTGCGCGGGGCCCAGGATCTGCCGGGCCAGAAGCTGTTCCAGTATCTCGACGAGGACGGAAGCAGGCGACCGATCCGCTCCGACGACGTCAACCGCTACATCAGGGAGATGGCAGGGGCCGATTTCAGCTCCAAGCATTTCCGAACCTGGGGCGGCACCATCCATGCTGCGTCGCTGTTTGCGCAAACCGAACGACCCGAAAGCCAGGCACAACAGAAGCGGGTGATGAACGGCCTCATCGACAAGGTCGCCGAGCGGCTGGGCAACACGCGCGCCATCTGCCGCAGATGCTATATCCACCCGCAAGTTTTCGATGCCTGGTCCGAAGGACGGCTGCTCACCGAAATAGCGGATGCGAACAAGCGGAAACGATCGATACCCGGTCTCGATGACGAAGAGGCTCTCGTACTGAGATGGCTGAAGGCGCAGGAAAGCTGAACCGGACAGAGCAGCCGCAGTTTCGTGATCCGTGCAGGGCGTAATTTTTTGTCGACGTCATGTCGGGATAGGTCCTAGTGTTTCGTCCTTTGACAGAGAAAAGGACCACCCATGCTCTACGCGATCCTCTGCTATGCCTCCGAAGACGTCGTCTGCTCCTGGAGCAAGGAACAAGATGACGCTGTCATGGAAAAACTCCTGGGCGTGCAGGAAAAATACGCTCAGGCGGGCCGGCTTGGCCCGGTGGCGCGGCTGCTGCCGACGACCGCTGCGACAACGCTGCGGAAGGTCAAGGGCGAAGCGGTCGTCATCGACGGCCCGTTTGCCGAAACCAAGGAACAATTCCTCGGCTTCTACACGCTCGAATGCGCCGATCTCGACGAGGCCGTCGACTTTGCGCGCGAGCTTTCCGAGGTCAACCCGAGCGGCGGCTCTTACGAGATACGGCCGGTTTCGCTCTTCAATCCCGCCAAGGTTTCCGCATGACCGACCTTACCTGGATCAGCACGGCGATCAGCACCGCCCGCCCACAGGCGATGGGCGCGCTGCTGCGCTACTTCCGCGATCTCGATGCGGCGGAGGAAGCTTTCCAGGACGCTTGCCTGCGAGCTCTGAAGAACTGGCCGACAAACGGCCCGCCGCGCGATCCGGCAGCCTGGCTGATCTTTGTCGGGCGCAACAGCGGCATCGACGCGGTGCGCAAGCGCGCCAAGCAGGCGCCGCTGCCAGAGGAAGACCAGATCTCCGATCTGGAGGATGCCGAGACCGACATCGCCGAACGGCTCGACGGCGCGCACTACCGCGACGACATCTTGCGGTTGCTGTTCATCTGCTGTCATCCCGACCTGCCGGCGACGCAGCAGATCGCTGTGGCATTGCGCATCGTCTCCGGCCTGAGCGTCAAGCAGATCGCCCGCGCCTTCCTCGTCGGCGAAAGCGCCATGGAGCAGCGCATCACCCGCGCCAAGGCGCGTATTGCGGATGCCGGCGTGCCATTCGAGACGCCCGGTGCGGTCGAGCGCTCGGAACGGCTCGCCGCCGTCGCCGCCATGGTCTATCTGATCTTCAACGAAGGCTATTCGACCAACAGCGGTGAGGCTCCCGCCCGCGCCCCGCTTTGCGAAGAGGCGATCCGGCTGGCCAGGCTGCTGCTGCGGCTGTTCCAGACCGAGCCGGAGATCATGGGCCTGACGGCGCTGCTGCTGCTCCAGCATGCGCGTGCGCCGGCGCGCTTCGACGAGAGCGGCGAGATCGTGCTGCTCGAGGACCAGGACCGCAGCCTGTGGAGCCGCAAGATGATCGACGAGGGGCTAGCGCTGGTCGACAAGGCATTGCGCCACCAGAAGCCCGGTCCCTACCAGGTGCAGGCGGCGATCGCTGCCCTGCATGCGCGGGCGGCAAGGCCAGAGGATACGGACTGGAACGAGATCGACCTGCTCTATAGCCTGCTTGAACAGATGCAGCCGTCGCCGGTGGTGACGCTCAATCGCGCCGTCGCGGTCGCCAAGGTGCGCGGGCCGGAAGCGGCACTTGCCATGATCGAGCCGCTGGAACAGAGGCTTTCCGGCTATTTCCATTTCTTCGGCCTCAAGGGCGGCCTGTTGATGCAGCTTGGTCGTGGCGAGGAGGCGCGCATCGCCTTCGACCGTGCCATCGCGCTTGCCAACACGGCAGCCGAGGCCGCGCATATCCGCATGCATATCGACCGGTTGATGAAGGAAGGCGCCGCGCGGGGAACCGCGCAGACAGCGCGCTGAACGACTCGCTGGTTCAACGGTCCGACCTTGGCTTAGACCATGCCGGGGTGGAGATTTTTCCCTGAAACGAGTAATGCCACGCCTTGACAGCGCCTGATGTGCCGATCGGCACAGGGACGGCATGGCACAAGGCTTTAACCGACGCCACATGAGCGACGGCATCTGGAAAGGGACAGAGAATGACGATTGCGAAGGAAACAGCCGGGCTACTGGCGAAACTGGGTGTTGCCGAGGCCGCGCTTTCGGGCGGTGATCTAATCGTGCGCAGCCCGGTCACGGGCGAGCAGATTGCCGCGCTGAAGACGATCTCGCCGGCCGATGCGGCAAAGACCATCGACAAGGCCCATATGGCCTTCCAGGCGTGGCGTCTGGTGCCAGGGCCGAAACGCGGCGAACTGGTGCGGCTGCTCGGCGAGGAACTGCGCGCACACAAGGCCGAGCTTGGCCGGCTGGTGTCGATCGAGGTCGGCAAGATCCCGTCCGAAGGGCTCGGCGAAGTGCAGGAGATGATCGACATCTGCGATTTCGCCGTCGGCCTCTCCCGGCAATTGTACGGCTTGACCATCGCCACCGAGCGTCCGGGTCATCGCATGATGGAGACCTGGCATCCGCTGGGCGTCGTCGGCGTCATCTCCGCTTTCAATTTCCCGGTCGCGGTGTGGTCGTGGAACGCAGCGCTGGCGCTGGTTTGCGGCGACGCGGTGGTGTGGAAGCCGTCGGAAAAGACGCCGCTGACGGCGCTCGCCTGCGAGGCGATCTTCAAGCGTGCGGCAGAACGTTTCGGCGATGCTCCGGAAGGCCTGACGTCGGTGCTGATCGGCGACCGCGCTGTCGGCGAAATCCTGGTCGATCATCCCAAGGTGCCGCTGGTTTCGGCCACCGGCTCGACCCGCATGGGCAGGGATGTCGGTCCGCGGCTGGCGAAGCGCTTTGCCCGCGCCGTGCTGGAGCTCGGCGGCAACAATGCCGGCATCGTCTGCCCGACGGCCGATCTCGACATGGCCTTGCGCGCCATCGCCTTCGGCGCCATGGGCACGGCCGGCCAGCGCTGCACGACGCTGCGGCGCCTGTTCGTGCATGAAAGCATCTATGATGCCTTGGTTCCGCGCCTGAAGAAGGCCTATGAAAGCGTCTCGGTCGGCAATCCGCTGGAGACATCAGCGCTGGTCGGACCGTTGATCGACAAGGCAGCATATGATGCCATGCAGAAGGCATTGCAGGAGGCGGCTTCGCAAGGCGGCAAGGTGACCGGCGGCACACGGGTGGAGAACGGCCATCCCGACGCCTATTACGTGCATCCGGCGCTGGTCGAGATGCCCAAGCAGGTCTCACCGGTTACCGAAGAAACCTTCGCGCCGATCCTCTATGTGATGAAGTACTCGGATTTCGACGCCGTGCTCGACGAGCACAATGCGGTCGGCGCGGGGCTGTCGTCGTCGATCTTCACCCGCGACTTGCAGGAATCCGAGCGCTTCCTCGGCGTCGACGGGTCCGACTGCGGTATCGCCAACGTCAACATAGGCACATCGGGGGCTGAGATCGGTGGTGCCTTCGGTGGCGAGAAGGAGACCGGCGGCGGCCGCGAGAGCGGCTCAGATGCTTGGAAGGCTTACATGCGGCGCGCCACCAACACGGTGAACTATTCGAAAGCGCTGCCGCTGGCCCAAGGCGTATCCTTCGACATCGACTGAGAACTCCGATCGTGGCGGTCGCAATGGCCGCCACGATCGCCATGTTGCTCTCTATTCCGGGGTTCCTGGATTGTGAAAGCAATTCTGGAAGGCCGCATCGATGATCGCGAGCTTCACGGCCTGGGCGGTCATGTATTCCTGATAGAAATGGTTCGACACCCACATGACCGAATGGCCCCGCTGACCCAGCCAGCCGATGCTGCCGAGGTTTTCGGCGTCGCGCAATTTGCGTGAAAGATGGGTGCGGGAAAGCTTGAGCCAGTTTGCGAAGTCTCCGATCGAGACAATGCCGGTCGGAATTCGGTCGAGGCCGGCATGGTCGGGATCGACGCCGGACATCAGCCAATCCATGACGACGCCGCCGTTGTTAAGCCAGGTGAACAGGGAAAAGGTCTGTTTCGGCTCGCGCACGGCGTGGGACGAAAGCAGGCCATCCGCCACCAGCGGCTGCAATCTGGCAAGCGCGTCCGGTCTCGCGGCGAATGTGGTCAGTCGACTTCCGCCGTCGAGACTATCCAGCGTTCTCAGATGGGCAAAGACCCATCCGGCGAGCGTTTCCAGAGTGGTCGCAGCCGGCTGCAGGGGGCGGACCCTTCTGTCTCTATTCGTCGACAGATCACGAATGAAATTGTAGTGCAGCATCTCCTTTATGAAAGCGTCGGCGGTGTTGCGGCTGGCCACCGAACAGCGGTGTATCATGTCGATAAAACGTGTGGTCGTCAGTCCGGTGCGATCGTCATGTGGTTGCCGTCTGAAGTGCAAGGCAAGACCGATGTGAGCCATCAGCCAGCGCTGCTGCGTAGCGAACACGGAAGCGAGCCGCGGGTTGGCTTCGTAGGCCTGGAGCAGCATCTGCGACTGAGCCCGAACTGACCGACGAAATGCCGGACGGCAGGCAATATCTTCCAAGTTTAGCGCCATCCTCGCCGAGCCCAATCAAGCCTTCCAATGGCGAACACCGATCACGGCTTCAGCCTTCACGGCTATGTCCAGAGGCTGGCGGATAACTGCCATATAGCGCAAAAAGTTGCCAACCGTTATGGCTGTCACGCTAAAACTGATACGCGGGCCGTGAGCACTTTTAATCGGCGCTGGTGGCTCTATGCAGCGGCTGACGTGGCCCACAGTATGTCGTTGAAACGTCACCTGTGCCGACCCATATACCGATTGCGTCGGATGTTTTCCTCCCATTGCGTCCGGCGCGTTCCCCTCTGGAGGTTTTAAACCTTCATGCTTGGCCGGACTTTTACAGTCCGGCCTTTTTTCTATTGGTCCTGTGAAGCCAGCGCGCACGGGCGCCCAATCAGCATAATGAGCTCGAAGAGCGAGAAAATGGCCGGGCCATTTTCGTCACACTCGACAGCGACGTAGGTGCGGCAACGGAAGCTGCCATTTTGTCAGGAAATCCACTAGGCTCGGCTGGTTTGCGAGACGGCGAGAGATGCCCGACCTGAAACAAATGCCCGATATGAAACAGATGAGATTGCTCGGCATCGTATCTGCGACGGCGATCGGTCTGTATGTCTGCTATCTCTTGGCGTTGCCTTTTTTGCCCGCATTGACCTGGGCGCTGGTGTTGGCAATCATCCTGTATCCGGCTCATCGGCGGGTCGGGGAAAGGCTCAGGAATCAAAACCTGGCTGCACTGGTATCGGTGAGCGTCGCGGCGATTGCCGTCGGCCTGCCGCTCATCTTCGTGGCACAGCAGCTTGTTCGCGAGGCGGTAAACGGCGCTACCTATCTGGAGGAGGTCATCCGGGGTTGGAACGCAGACGGCTTCATGTCGAACTATCCCAGGCTTTCGGCCGTTGCCCAGTGGATCGAGAACCAAGTCGATCCGGCCGGTACGGTCGCCGCATTGGTACAATGGCTGACGGGACAAAGCACATCGCTTTTGCGCGGCTCGATCAATCAGGCCGTGATGTTCGTGCTGACATTCTATCTGCTGTTCTATTTTCTGCGGGACCGCGAACCCGCTCTGCGCGGGATCGAGGGTCTCTCGCCCCTGCGTGCACCGGAGACGGCATACATACTGTCCCGCCTTGCCGAGACGGTACATGCGATCCTGATAGGCACCGTGTTTGTCGCCGCTGTGCAGGGAACGCTGGGCGGCCTGATGTTCTGGTGGCTGGGCCTGCCAACTCCGGTCTTCTGGGGTCTGGTAATGGGACTTCTTGCCATCGTGCCAGTGCTCGGCGCATTCGTGATCTGGGTGCCGGCAGCGATCTATCTCGCGCTGGAAGGGGCTTGGGCGAGCGCGGCGATACTGACCATCTGGGGCGGCGTCATCGTCGCCGGCATCGACAATCTGCTCTATCCGATGCTTGTCGGGAGCCGGCTGCGGCTCCACACGGTGGTGGCCTTTATCGGCGCGGTCGGTGGCATCGTTCTCTTTGGAGCATCCGGGCTCGTCCTTGGCCCTGCGGTGATCGCGGTCACCATCAGCCTCATTGACATCCTCAAGAAACGATTGAACGACCAACCCGAGGCGGAACCGGGGCCAAGGCGCGACACAAAGCCATCACGTCAGTCCGGAGCCGCGCCCAGCCGTGAGTAGGCACCGCCACGCGCGACCAGTTCATCATGCGGACCTTGTTCGACGATGCCCGTTTCGGCGACCACCACGATGCGATCGGCATTGCGAATCGTCGCCAGCCGATGCGCGATCACCAGTGTCGTTCGGCCCTGCGCAAGCTCTGCCAGCGACTGCTGGATCTCCCGCTCGGTCTGCGTGTCGAGTGCCGACGTCGCCTCGTCCAGGATGAGGATTGTCGGGTTCTTCAGGAACATACGCGCGATCGCCAGGCGCTGCTTCTGACCGCCCGACAGTTTTACGCCACGCTCGCCAATGATCGTATCGAGGCCTTCCGGCAGAGAAGCGATGAGTTCGTTGAGGCGCGCGCGGCGCGCGGCCTCGACGATCTCGCTTTCGATCGCGTCCAGCCGGCCGTAGGCGATGTTCTCGCGGATCGTGCCGCCAAACAGGAACACGTCCTGCTGCACGATGCCGATCTGGCCGCGCAACGAAGCCAGCGTCATGTCGCGGATATCCAAACCGTCGATCGTGATGGCGCCGCTGTCGACCTCGTAAAAACGCGGCAGCAGCGAGCACAGGGTCGTCTTGCCGGCGCCTGACGGCCCGACGAAGGCGATGGTCTGTCCCGCTGTTATGTCAAGATTGATGTTCTTCAAAACCGCCCGTTCGCCGCTATAGCCGAAGGTGACATCCCGGTAGCTGATGTCACCTCGGAGCGTCGGTGCATCAACCGCGCCAGGCCGATCCGCGATGTCGGGCTCGGTGTCGAGGAGAGCCGCATAGCGGCGGAATCCGGCGATGCCTTTCGGATAGGTTTCAATCACCGAATTGATCTTGTCGATCGGCCGGAAGAACACGTTGACCAGGAGCAGGAAACCAACGAAACCGCCACCGGAAAGTTCGCCGCGCAGCACGAGGTAGCTTCCGGCGATCATTACCACCAGCTGGATCAGCCGCATGCTCATGTAGCTCAGCGACGTGCTGGCCGCCATGATGCGATAAGCATCGAGCTTGGTCTTGCGGTAGCTGGCATTGTCACGCGCGAAAAGATTGCGCTCGTGGTCTTCATTGGCGAAAGCCTGCACCACCCGCATGCCGCCGACGTTCTCCTCGATGCGAACATTGAAATCGCCGACCCGCCCGTAAAGCGCCTGCCAGTTGCGCGTCATGCGCGCGCCGTAGCGGCTCGTCACCCAGGCGACCAGCGGAACAATTGCCGCCGTGATCAGTGCAAGCTGCGGATTGACCACGAACATCAGCGCGAAGGCGCCGAGGAAAGTCATGATCGCGATGAACAGGTCTTCCGGGCCATGATGGGCGACCTCGCCGATTTCCTCCAGATCCTTGGTGACGCGGGCGATGAGGTGGCCGGTCTTGTGGTTGTCATAGAAGCGGAACGAGAGCTTCTGCAGGTGATCGAAGCTCTTCCGGCGCATCTCGGTCTCGATGTTGATACCGAGCATATGACCCCAGTAAACCACGACCGCCATCAGCCCGGTGTTCAGCACATAGATGGCAAGCAGGCCGGCCGACGCAGCAAGGATCAGCAGCCATTGCTGGCTCGGCAGCAGTTCGTCCACGAACACCTTGACCGCCATCGGGAACCCGAGCTCCAGCATGCCAGACAGAACCGCACAGCAGAAATCCAGGATGAACAGACCCTTCCAGGGGCGGTAGTAGGAGAAAAATCTAAGAAGCATTGGAACCGCTTTTTCTGGCTCGAAGGTCTGGATTGCCAGGAGCATGCCTATGCGAGGGTGTCAATTCCGGCATTCTCGAAAGGGCGGGACATAACGGTGGAAGCGGCCGACACCGGCGCATCGACCGAGCCGGATGGCGCAGAGCATGATGTGACGATGGACGGTGATGACCTGTTCGCGCAGGCGAAAGTAGCGCCTGATGGCTTACGGCGCTCTCATCGGACGAACGGGATTGGGTTCTAGACCTAAAGACTTGGAAGACCGTATCGCTCGCGAAGGGTGCGGCTACCCCCAGCGTCGAAACCTTCCGAACGCTCCAGCAAAGGCATCACATCATCCATAAAGCTTTGCAGGTCGGCGGGCATGACGGGCGCCATGACATTGAAGCCGTCGGCCGCTCTGCCCTCGAACCATTGCTGCATCGTGTCGGCGATGTCGCGGCCATTTCCGACGGCAAGCAGATGACCGCGGCCAGCTGCGAGGCGCATGAGCAACTGGCCTAGTGTCAGCCTGTCCCGCCTTGCGATTCCGACCAGCACGCCGACCCGGCTCTGGCTGGACTGGTTCGGCCGTGCGCTCGACAGGGGCGGTAGCGGCGCGTCGAGCTCGGCATTGGCTAGATCCTCGCCGAGGAATTCGCCGAGTTTGGCAAGGACATGGTCGGTTACGGTAAAGCCATTCAGCGCGGCCAGCCGCTCTTCTGCTGCTTGCCTGGTATGAGCGACGATCGGCACGATCCCCGGAAAGACCAGGATCGTGTTCGGATCGCGCCCGACGGCGGCGGCTCGTGATTTGACGTCGCGATAGAAGTCCTGCGCTTCCGTCAGCGTCGCCTGTACGGTGAACACGATGTCGGCGTAACGAGCGGCGAAGGCGCGGCCAGCTTCCGACGAGCCGGCCTGCGCCAGGAGCGGCCGACCTTGGGGCGATCGCGGCACGTTGAGCGGGCCCGCGGTGCGCACGAACGGACCGGCGTGATCGACGGGCCGGACCTTGTCAGGATCGAAGTATCGCCCGGCGGCCTTGTCCGGCGTCCGCGCATCGGGAGCCCAACTTTGCCAGAGCGCTATGGCTGCGTCGACCACGTCGGCTGCGCGGGCATAGCGCTCGTCATGCTCCGGCATGGCGTCCAGTCCGAAGTTACGGGCCTCGAGCACGTTGGACGAGGTGACGATGTTCCAGCCCGCACGGCCTTTGCTGATGTGGTCGAGAGAGGCGAAGCGCCGAGCAAGGTGGAAAGGGTGATCGAAGCTGGTCGATGCAGTTCCGATCAGTCCGATCCGGCTGGTGACGGCGGCGAGCGCCGACAGAATGACCAGGGGATCCATGGCGTCGGAAAGATGCCGATCAGCGCCGCTCTGCAAGGCCAGCACGTCGCCGAGGAACAGGGCGTCGAAATCGGCAGCCTCCGCGCGGCGGGCAATATCGACCCAATAGTCGAGGCTGGTCGAGGCAAGCGGGTCGCTTTCGGGCAGGCGCCAACCGGCCTCGTGACTACCGAGGCCAAAAATCACGGCATTGAGATGCATGCGCCGCGGCGGGCTCATTTTTCGTCGGCCAGGTAGGCGTTGCTGTAATAGGCTGCGAAATCGGGTTGTTCGCCGACCGGGTTTCCATCGCCGTCGCGCAGGATTCCCGCCTTGAACAGGTAGTCGCCAATAGCCTCCATCTTTGCGGGATCGATCGTCCCGATCGCGCCGGTGGGGCTTTGCAAATAGTGGCCGTCGACCAGCGCCTTCAGTGACGCTTCGATCAGCGAACGGTCGGTCAGCACGTCGCTGTTTGCTGCGATCAGCATATCAGCCGCTTCTTGCGGATGTTCGACGGCGAAGGCATAGCCGCGCCTGGTCGCGGCGATGAACGCGGATGCCGTGTCCTTGTTCTTCTCGAGGTAGGCTCGGCTCGAGCCAATGAAATTGGTGTGTTGGTCGGGCACGCCGAAATCCGCGTAGCGGAAGGCGCGCTGTGCCTTGCCCTCAAGTTCCGCTTTGATCCCCTCCCAAGTATAGACTTCGAGGGTAAAATCGACTGCGCCATTGGCCAGGGCCTCATAGGCGGAGGTGCCCAGCGTCACTGTCTCGAATTTGCCGTCGCCGCCGTCATGGCGGATGATGGTGCCGATCAGCGCATTCTCCCAGGCGCTGCCGAAACCGCCATAGGTCAGGCCGTCCAGGTCCCTGGGGGATTGTATATCGGCGCGGTCCGCATTGAAGGCCAGCCTGCCGGTTTCCGTCTGCATGATGGCGTAGGTGGCGACGAGGTCGGCGCCGGCCGTGCGTTGGGTGAACAATCCTATGGATCCCAGTATACCGAAATCGGCCACGCGGTTGGCGATCAGCGTACCGGCCGCAGTGTCGGTATAGGGCAGGATCTGCACGTCGAGCCCGGCCTCAGCGTAGAAGCCTTTCTCCCGGGCGACATAGAGTCCGACATGGTTTGTGTTCGGCGTCCAGTCGAGAGCGACGGTGACAGTCTGCTGGGCACAGACGGATGTGACGGGTCCGAGCCCGGTGATCAATGCGGCAGCGATGAAGAGGCGTCTTGAAAGCATGGTCATGTCCTTTGGGCGGGCTGTGGATCGAGAAGCGTATGAAGGATGTCGGCTTCGATGGCGGTGGCTTCCGGAGAGGCAAGATCTTTGCGCGGGCGCGGAAGAGGTATGGCGACTTCGCGCAGCACGCGGGCAGGGCGGCCGCTCAGCACATAGATGCGGTCGGACAGGAAGACCGCCTCGCGGACATCGTGGGTGATCAGCAGGACGGTCCAGCGGTGTCGGTCCCACATCGTCTGAAGCCAGCGCTGCATGCCGGTGCGCGTGAGGGCGTCGAGTGCGCCGAACGGTTCGTCGAGCAACAGCATGGCGCGGTCCTGCACGACGGTACGCAACAGCGCGGCGCGCTGGCGCATTCCGCCCGAGAGCTGCGCCGGATACTTATGCTCGAAGCCCGCAAGGCCGAATTCGCCGAAGAGCGGCGCCACCTCGTCGCGCGCCGCCTTGCGGGACATGCCTTGCACTTCCAGGCCGAGCGCGGTGTTGTCGATAACCGTGCGCCAGGGCATCAGGGCATCGTGCTGCGGCATGAAGGCAAACGGTCGGCGCGCGTCGGCTAATGGCTGCCCGTCGAAGTCGACACCGCCGCCGTGACCTTCGAGACCGCCCGTCAGCAATCTGAAGATCGTGGATTTGCCGGCTCCGGAGGGGCCGAGGATTGAAACGAATTCGCCCGGCTCGACATGCAGGGTGATGCCGGCAAGCACGTCGATATCGCCAAAACTCTTGCTGACTTGGCGCAGTTCCAGCCGCCTGCTCATGATTTTCGTGCGGCATCGAGCCGCTCCCATGGCATGGCGGCGCGCTGGATCAGCACCGTAGCGGCAAACAGGGCCAGCGTGAGCAGGGCGCTGACCAGCACAGCCGCGAGCACGAGATCGGGCCGGAAATTGTTCTTGGCGTTGAGCATGTAGATGCCGAGCCCTTTGGCCGCGCCGGCATATTCCGCGAAGATGGCGCCGACCACAGCATAGGTGATCGAGATGCGCAGCCCGGCGAAGAAATAGGGCAGCGAGGAGGGCAGGCGGGCCAGCAGGAAAATGCGCATGCGGGAAGCGCCCATCGAACTCAGAAGCGCCGAGATGTCCCGATCCGTCGATTCATAACCCTGCACCAGCGCGACCAGCATGGGAAAGAAGGTCACGAGCGCGACCAGCATGATCTTCGGCGTCAGCCCGAAGCCGAACCAAAGAACGACCAGGGGGGCGATCGCCACCAGCGGCAGGGTCTGGCTGATGACGAACACCGGGAACAGAGCGAGGCGCAGCGGCTTGAAGAAGTCGATCAGCACCGAAAGGATGAAGGCAACGGCCAGCGAGCACGCGAAACCCGCCAATGTGGCGCTGATCGTCGGCACGGTGTTGTCGAACAGCGCCTGGCGCTGCAGGATGGCCTGGAAGAGGACTCGTGACGGCGCGGGCAACGTCGTGGGCGAGATGCCCGAGATGCGCGCATAGAGCTCCCAAGCCAAAACCAGCGTGCCGACCGACAACAAGGCCGGTCCGACCTTGGCGAACAAGGCTGCGATTCGCGGCGCGGCGGAGAAAGGCTGGGACATGCGTGACCTCTGGCGCGAAAGATCAGCGCGGGGTCGGGCCGTTGGCCGAGACCTTGAGGTTATGGCCATCGAGCGGGCCGACGAAATCGCCGGACATCGGAAAAAGAAAGATCTGTGCGCCAGAAAACATCGCCCGCCTCGCTCCGCTGGTATTATCCAGATCAGCTCTAGGGTTTACGGGCTTGCAGCCCATCTCTCAGCCCCGACGATACGGAGCACCCCTGTGGATGGCGGCAATTAAACAGATAAAGGGTGGAGCTGCAAGCCTGCGTCCGGCCAGTGAAACCTCACGTCAGAGGAGGTTGCGGTTCCAGCAGGGACATTTGAGCAAAACAGAAACCGGCATCCTGTCGGGATTGGGAAAGGCGTCGGTCGAGCGGATCGTTTTCCGTTCGTCGTCACCATTATCGATGCCACGCGTTTGATGAATTGTGGAAGCGTGAAGATATAATTGCATACGTTGTAGGCAGCGGGTTTCTCTATCGCCAATTGTGACCCCGCGCCTTATCGGAGAGTCAAATGCAAGAATTCATTCTTTTTGCGATTGTGGGGTTTGTAGCCCAAGCTGTGGACGGGGCTCTCGGCATGGCCTACGGCGTGGTTTCCTCGACTACACTATTGGGGTTTGGCGTGTCTCCTGCGCACGCTTCGGCGTCAGTTCACGCAGCTGAACTGTTTACCACCGCGGCCTCAGGTTCGGCTCACCTCTATCACCGCAACATTGACTGGAAGCTTTTCTGGCGGCTGATGCCATTTGGCGTGCTCGGCGGCGTTCTCGGCGCTTTTGTTCTCACCTCGTTCGAGGGAGCCATCATGAAACCATATGTGACCACATACCTTGCGCTTGTCGGAGCTTGGCTCCTGTTCCGTTCATTCCGGCGGATCCCAAGCAATCCGGTCCCTGCAGGCGTGGTACCTCCCCTTGGGCTTGGTGGCGGATTTCTCGATGCCGCAGGGGGCGGCGGATGGGGACCCATCGTAACGACGGGCCTTCTCGGTTTTGGCGGCACGCCCCGCTACGTTATTGGTACGGTCAATGCCAGCGAGTTCCTCATCACGTTGTCGGTGTCTCTGACCTTCTTGTTTGCGCTACTAACGGGCCATTGGGAGGAGGCAGGAGAGCTAACGGAAAATCTACTCTCCGTTGCCGGCTTGATCGTTGGCGGCGTAGTCGCAGCGCCGATGGCCGGATTGGTAGTGAAGTCAATCGCAGAAAAGACGCTTCTCAGACTCGTTGGCGTTGTCATCATGCTGCTGGCAGGTTGGCAAACCGCGGAACTCTTCGAATTGGTGTAATCACGTCGTGAAACTTCACTCCATGACACGGAGACTATCGAGTTCCACGCATCACCCCCGCTTCTCTGGCGGCCGCGCCGGAGACAAACTCCATTCCCAATGGAACGAAGAGGCCCCGTTGTTGTTTGGGGTCCTTGGACAACCGGAGGCTGAGTGGATGAAAAAATTGCTTGCAACAACAGGATTGGCGCTGGCGGTCGCGATGCCTGCAGCGGCTCAGGACACCGCGACCGCGAAAGCCGAATTCGTCAACATGGCTGGCGAGAAGAACGGAACGGCCACGCTGACCGAGACGGCGCAGGGTGTGCTGATAGCGTTGGACGTAACAGGACTGCCGGCGGGTGAATGGGTCGCGTTCCATGTTCATGAAACCGGAAAGTGCGACCATCAGACCGGCCATGACTCGGCAGGTGGGCACTTCAATCCGACGAATGCCGAACATGGATATCTCACTGGAAAAGGCCCGCACGCGGGCGACATGCCAAATCAGCGGGTCGGCGCCGACGGCGTTTTGCGTGCCCAGGCTTTCAACAGCATGGTCAAACTGGACGGTGGAGAAACGGCAATACGAGGCAAGGCATTGATGGTCCACGGCGGACAGGACGACTATAAAAGCCAGCCTGCCGGTGATGCCGGAAATCGTCAGGCCTGCGCCGTGATCGAATGAGAAACCCAGCGATGAGTAGAGATCCGTCCGACATATGATCTGACCGGCCCTTCAGCCTCGGCGGCCAAGTAGTGGTACATGGTCGGAGCCTCTGGCATGAGGACAAACCAGACGATAAGCTCGTGCGCCTGCCGAGGAATTGACGACAGCCATCGCGCCGAAATTGGCCTTTATTTTCGCGACTGCTGGATGATTGCATGAACGAAACCTCTCCTATGGGCTTGTCCTCCACGGGTCTTGCCCAGTCAGCCATTTCCGCCCGCGGCCTTGTCAAAACGTTCGGCAAGCTCGCGCCGTCGATGGTGTCGATCTGGATGTGCCGCGCGGCATGATTTTCGCCATCCTGGGCCCGAACGGCGCCGATCACCGCACCGGTTTTCGTGGCACCGGGTAAGATAATCGCGGCGCTGAACATCGCTGCCCCGGAAAACCGGGTGCCGGAAGAGCGCATAGGCGAACTGGGCGACATGGTGGCGCGGGCCGCCCATCGGATTTCCGCCGCCCTTGGCTTTCGCTCGCCGGCTGCCAATGAGATAGCGAGTTGAACTGGTGCCAAACATCACGCGACCTCCTCGGCAGATTGC
Source organism: Mesorhizobium mediterraneum (assembly GCF_002284565.1). GTDB lineage: Bacteria > Pseudomonadota > Alphaproteobacteria > Rhizobiales > Rhizobiaceae > Mesorhizobium > Mesorhizobium mediterraneum. The sequence continues at coordinate 136,516 of NZ_NPKI01000012.1, forward strand.
GACGAGGGGTGTATCTCCGGAACGGTGAAAACCGGCACCTCGCCCTTGAAGCCTTGGAGTTCGAACGCACCCGCCTGCACAACCGGCATTGATGCTCCCTGCGCAAATCCGGGACCAAGCACCAGAGGAATCCTCAGCTTTTTGGTCGTTGACTCGAGCCGTGCCGCGCGGTTCACCGGCGAGCCGATCGCGGTGTAGTCGAAGCGCCGTTCGGAGCCGAAATTCCCTACGGAGCAGACGCCAGTCTCGATGGCGACGCCGATTTCGATAGGGGGGTGCCCGCGCGCGGTGAACGTGGCGTTTTCGCGCTCCACCCGTTCGATCAGGGCAAGCCCCGCCTCGAGCGCGCGCTCGCGATGATCTGGCTGATCAAGCGGCGCGTTCCAGAAAGCTAGCACGGCATCGCCCATGAACTTATCGATGGTCCCGTCGCGCTTGAGTATCTCATCGGTCGCAAGGCCGAGAAAGTGATTGACCACCTTTCCGATTTCTTGGGCACCGAGTTGTTCGCTCATCGTCGTGAAGCCGCGTATGTCACTCAGCAGGATTGTGATCTCGCGCTTCTCTCCGGACAGGATCGCTTCGGTATCCGAATTTGCGAGGCGCTGCACCACGGAGGGCGACAGATATTGGGAGAACTGCCGTGCCAGGGTGGACCGACGCTGCTCGCTGCGCCTGTAGAGGACATATCCTTCGAAGCCAGCTACAAGCATCGTCGCAAGCGCCGGCTGCAGTGGGTCATAGAGCGCACCCTGCAGGCTGTATTCGAGAGCGCCGAACGCGAAGGGCGTGGCAGCCAGGAGCGCCAGAGCGAGGGCGCCAAGCAAGACACGCTGGGCGAGAACTCCCGAAAGTCCGATGAAAACGATGCCACTGAGCACCAACCACAGCCGCTCCAGCGTACGCGCTTGCGTTGGCTCTACAAGATAGCGCCCGGCAAGCATCTGGCCGATTGCATCAGCGTGGATGTCCACGCCTGGTCGCGCCGGACGCGTCGGGGTGGGCAGATACTGGGTCAGTCCCACGGCCGACAGATCAACAATAGCGATGGCGTTCCGCAGCAGCGGGTCGCCGCGGCCCGAAAGGATATCACTGGCAGATATGCGCGGCGTATTGGTGTCGCTTTCCCAGAGGCGGATGCTGCCCTGCGGCTCGAGTGGCACAATGGTGCCGGCTATCCTGAGTGCGTCAAACCCGGCGGCATTCATCCTGGCCACGTAGCCGTTCTCTCCGGCGTAGAGGCGCAGGAGTTCGAGCGCGAAGGACGGCCAGAGCTGCACACCTTGAGCCGTATTTCGGAGCCAGAGCAGCGGCACATGGCGTAATACGCCGTCGGGATCGGGCAAAGTGCGAATTACGCCGAGGCCTGCAGCGGCGCTCGAGAAATCCGCAAGCGAGCCTGTCAGACCGGTGAAGCCAGGAAGCGTCTCGGGTACTTGCCCGACGATCGACCAGCCGGCTTTGGGCTCTGTTTCTGAAACCGTCGCCTCATTGCCCAGACTGACGGCGAGCGCCGTTCGATGTTTCGCCAGTGCGCTCGCGAGGCGCTTGTCTCCGGCGATGCCATCAGGAGAGATGTCAGCCTCGGGCAGCACCAGCGCAAGCCCGATCACCGCGGCACCAGACTCGGCGACACCATCGACCAGATCGGCCAAAAGGCCACGGTTCCAGGGCCATCGCCCATATGCCTTGAGGCTGGCATCGTCTATCGAGACGATCACGACGGGATTGCTAGTTGCCTGGCGCGGGGCGAGGAACTGGTAGAAGTCGTACGTACGCTCGCGGAGGCGCGACAGCGGCCCGTCGAAAGCCAAATGGCAAGCGACCAGCAAGAGCACGACCGCAAGGCCGGATATTTTGCGCCTGGCAGCTTGCCGCCAATCGAACAAGGGGCTCATGCCGGTCGGACGGGTCTACCTACAGTCTGGATAGCAGCAACCCTCACCCTCACACCCACCGTTATCCACGCCGCCGCCCACAGGTGGCGTTAGGCTGTCGGGGAACTCCATGACCACTCCTGGCAATGCCCCGTCGGTGGAGTCGCAGATTTTGAGCGAGCCGCCGAGTGCCGACGCACAAATCGCGCTTACGTCCAATCCCGGACCCGGTGCCCCTGGCAGGCCCGTGCCGGCTATCTGGTCGATGCTGTCCAATATCGGGAAGGTGTCGATTCCCCCGTAGCCGGTCAGCAGCTTGCCATTTTCTGACGTGCAGGCGAAGCCCGGGTTTGTGATGACCAGCCGTTTGCCATTCATCGTGCAGGTCATGCGGCCGGCGCGCAGTATGCCGACGGTCTGGCCAGCTGCCACCAGCACTTCGATGATGCCGCCTCTGGCCCCGAGCACCATGTGCGGCGTCGCAACCTGCATGACGCCGCCTTTCGAAACCTGGCCGCCATAAAAACGAGCGAGGCCGCTGTTCATCCCGATGTCGATCTTTCCAGATCCCGAGCCCGGATTGTATACGAATTCATCGATCGTCAGGCTAGTGTTCGGACCAATCTTGGCGCTCGACTCGTCCCGGAACACCAGCATTCCAAGACCAGTGGGATTGCTGCGCAGTTGGTCGCCGAGTTCGACGCCGGCGCCGACGTTCATTGTCCCGCCGTTGTTGCGGACGATGTTGGTCTGGTAGGCCGTCATCGACCCCACCGTTTCAGCAGCGGACGGTGCCGCGAAGGCAAGGCAGGCGACAAAAATGGCGATCTGACGATTCAGGGTCCTCATCGCGGCCTCTTTCAATTGAGCGTCAACGTGTAGCTCATCAGCATTTCGAACGATTTTCGGTCGCGGCTGGCGAGATCGAAGTTGGTTTCGCGATAGGCGAGATCGACGCTGATCTTCTGCGACTCCGTCAGCTGAAAATCGCTTTCCGAGGCAATGCGCCAGAAGTCGCTCTTGATATTTGTGCCAATGCCGATGGACAGATCGGGAGTGTCGCTATGGCCGGCCGAGAAGGCGACCTGGTGCGACCATGCGAAAAGATCCGGTACGTTCATCAACAGGCCGCCATAGCGGACCTCGCCCATGTAGCTGCGGCCGATTTCGCCGGATCCGGAGGCAAAGTCATTCGAGCCGACAAAGCGCAGTCCGAGCGCCTGGCCGTTGCGGAAGCGGTAGCTGCCGCCTGCCTCATAAAAACCCCTGCTATCGGCGAAAATGCCTTGCGAGGCGCTTAGATCGATGTAGCCGCCGCCGGCGAAAAGGGTCGTCTCGACCGTCGGGCGCACCAGGAAGCGTCCGCTGAGGCCGATGCCGGTTTCGTGGACATCGCTGTCGAAGCGATCCGTAACGGTGAACGCGGAAAGCAGCAGGCGCAGCGAATCGATCCCACTGTTGGGCAACCCCTTGTCCCAGGTGATCGCGGCGTTGCCGTGGATGAAAGTCTCCTTGCTACCCGGAACCGACAGGTCTGGCGTGAAAAAACGCTCTGTCGCCGTCAGCGCCCCCGAAAGGACGAGAGCGTCGGCACTTGGCGTGCCGAGGTCCCACCGGACAAAGCCTTCCGCCCGTCCGTAGGGCGAGACAAAGCTATTGTCGTCCTGAGCCCCGCCGGGCTCAAAATCGGTGAATGCGCTGAACGCGCCGCCGGTCAGAGCGAGTTCCCAGGTGATGCCACGCAACGCGCGCTCGATGCGGGCGAGCAGGCGAACGGCTTCCTGCTGCTCAGCTGTCGACAGGTCGCCGACTTCGATGCCGTACTGCACCTGCCGCCGGGCCAATTCGTAGGAGCCGACATGATAGTACAACCGGCTGGCCGCCAGCCGGGCGCGCGCATCGCGGGGATATTTGATGAGATACTGCTCGATCGACGAGATCGCCTGATCGTACTGCCCTGCGTTGACGGCAACTGTGACGAATTGAGCTAGCGTTCCGTTGTCGGTCGGATTGGCGATGCGGGCCGAAAACGCATCGTCATAGGCCGGATAGAGACCTTGGGCGCCGGCCGGCGATATGCCGGCACAGAGCAGTGCCGCGGCGAAGCCGAAGATCATTGAAAACGAGGAATGCATGCCGAGAACCCCACCCAACCCGACTAGTGCAGCGGATCTAGCACGCCTACACAAAAAAAACGACAGAACTGTCACGAGATCTCCGAGTCTTCAGCAGCTGTTGCAGCGGCGCAACAAACTATCGGGTTCATTCGCATTTCTCCTACGCTGGTTGACCAAACATCTTCTCGGCGTTGCTGGACTTCGAGCAAGTATTCGCTACAAACGGCAACTAAGCCAAATCATAGTGAGCCGTGGATTGCGCAGCCGACAAGATCAATATTGTTTGCGCGATTCTGCAAGTATCTGGTCGCGGCTTGACGCATCAGGGTCACATGCACCTCATCCGAAGGTCTTCCGCCGCGTTGCGCAAGCGCTCGGAGTGCTGGCGGGCGATGCTTCTCAGGACGGCCTGCGCAAATGTGGGCCACTACAGCACGAGCGTAGTGGCAAGCCCCAGCATCAGGCCCATGCCTACAATATCGGTAACCGTGGTAAGGAAGATCGCGGAAGCCACGGCCGGATCGGCGCCGACCCGCCGCAGGCCCAACGGGATCAGCACGCCGGAGATCCCGGACATGAGGCACGATCCGGACATTGCGAGCAGGATCACAAGCGCCAGCATGGGCGCCTGGGCTGCCGACTCCGGTTGCCGCGACGCGTAGAACCACATGGCCGCGGCCGCCACGAGACCGACGAGCACGCCGTTGGCGATCCCGAGCACCCCCTCCCTCAGCACCAGGTGCAGCTTTGGTCGTTTGTCCACATCCCCTAAGGCGAGACCACGCAACGTCATGGCCAGTGCCTGGCAGCCGGTGTTTCCGCTTTGCCCGGCCAGCACCGGGAGGAACGCCGCCAAAGCGACGATCTTCTCGATCGTGCCTGTGAACGACCCGACCACGAAAGCGGCTATGAAGGCCGTCAGCAGGTTGAGCTGCAGCCACGGATGACGTTTCAAGAAGGCTGAAACCAGGGGCGTGAAAGAACGCTCCTCCTTCTGGACACCCACCATCTGGCCAGGCTGGGCAGAAATCTCGATGATTTGCTGCTCGAACAGCCGCCAGCCGCGAACCTGCCCGAGCAGCCGGTTCTCCACGTTCACCACGGGATAGACGGGGTAGTGACGGCGTACCGCCGCCGTGCAGGCTTCACCCAAAGGCATATCGACGTGAAGGGCGAACGGTTTCGGCAGCATGATCTGATCGACCGTGGCGGCCGGTTCGCTCAGCATCAGATCGCGCAGGACCACCAGGCCAACGAGTTTGTCGCCCGCGTCCGTGATGTAGAGGTAAGTCAACTCGGTCGGCACCTGCGCGCGCCTGACGGCCTCGACCGCGGCGGCTACCGTCGTTCCGACAGGAACGCTGGCGGGGATCGGGTCCATCAGCTCGATGACAGACCCGGGGAACGCGATATCCTTGCCGTCGCCATAAGGCGTGACAGGCCTCATATGCGATGGCAAATGCTCCGCCACCTTCCGGGCGTGCCTATCCGGCAACAACTTCAATAGGTCCCGGATGAACTCGGGAGACTCTCGGGCAAGCAATTCGGCCGCGTCGTCAGGTGCTCGAGCACGCAGCGTGCGCACCCACTTCTCAACGTCGTTCTCTTGCCTCATCTGTGCCCCCAACCTCTAATGTTCCGCCTCTGAACGTGTAGACGGGAGCGGTTCGCCCGCTCTGCCGTGGCGCGCAGTGCCCCAGCGCCTCGATCCGGAAATCTTCGCCTTCTCAGGGCGCAGAGTAGACCGGACCCAAACAATCTGAGCCATTGCGTGGGTGCATACAAGCGGGCTGTAACGTCAGCGTGTCGCCAAGAGAATTTTCGGTTGCCGAACTCGCCCGTCGCTTCGTGGGCTCTGCGAGCAGGTTGCAACCCATCAACGAAGTAAGGTCGGCAATGGGCCGTGGTGGCCCTGCTCATTGGGGTGCGCTCAGCCCGACAATTCGCCGTGTGAACGGCCGTGATTCAACCTGGGAAGATTGTGAAACCGCCATCGACGCGGATGACCTGCCCGTTGATGAAGCGCGCGCGCGGACCGGCGAGGAAGGCCACCGCTTCGGCGATCTCTTCGGGCTCCGCATATCGGTTTAGCGATTTCTTGCTCGAATCCATGCGTTCCGGATCGACCACGCGGCTCGCTTGGAACCGTGCCGTCTTGGTGGCGCCGGGGCTCACCGCATTGATGCGCACGCCATCGTCGATCAATTCCTTGGCGAGGCAGCGCGTATAATGGACGACGGCCGCCTTAAGCGTGGAGTAGACCACCTCCGGCGAGCATCCGATATGCGCTGCCGCCGAGGCTATGTTGATCACCGAGCCAGAGCCGCGCTTGACCATAGGCGGAATGAACGCCTGGCAGACCAGCATCGTGCCGATGAGATTGTTCTCGGTCAGCACCTTGATGTCGTCATAGTCGATGTCGAGCGCGTTGTTGGGACTGGGCTTTACTCCCTTGGCGCCGATGTCGCCGCCGGCGCAGTTGACCAGAACGTGCACATCGCCGAGGTCCGCCTCGATCTTCCGCTTCATTTCGGCGACGGCTTGCTTGTCGCCGATGTTGCCCGTGACCGCGGTCACCCGTGTCCCATGCTTTTCCAAACCCCTTGCGGATTCGCCGAGGTCTGCGAATTCGCCATATTGGGATGGCCGTGTCCAATCGAGATCGTGGATCGCGACGTTTGCGCCAAGCTCGGCCAGGCGTTCGGCCATCACGCGGCCTAGGCCGCGTCCTGAGCCGGTCACGAAGGCAGTCAGGCCGCTGAGTTCTCGGGCAGTCATGCTGATTTCTCCATTGCAATGAAATCGAGCTTCTTCATGTTGGCGGCGCTGCGCCGGATCATGTCGAGCTCATACGAAACGAGCGCGCCGTCATCGCCGCGCTCCCATGGCGTCCGGTAGTCGGCATCGTCCGCAAGGCGGTTCACGTGCGCAGCACTCAGGCAGGCCGCGAACTCGCGCGCAGTCTTCGGCGGATATCCGTTCCACCAGTCGTCGGTAAGACAGCGAACGTGGCGGGCCTCCAGCGCGCCCGGCTCGAGCACGGCCGTCAGCGTGTCGTGGTGCTCGGCGAGGATGGCTGCCAGTTCGGCGAATGGCACGGCGCCGTCGCCGATCGCGCAGCGGACCAGACGGTAGCCCTCATCCGTGAACTGCACGCGATAGTCCTTGAGGTGGACATGGCGGACATGCGGCGCGATCCGCCGCGTGAAGGCAAGCGGTGCCTCGCCGACTGGGAACGTGTTGCCTGTATCGTAGGTGATGCCGACACCGGGCCCGCCGAGCTCGCAGAACGCGACCAGTTCATCGCTGCCGAAGTCCTGATGGTTCTCGATGCCGAGCACCCGGCCCTCAGCCGCCGCACGCGGCCCCCATTCCGTCAAGGCAGCGCGGATCGTCGCATTGAACTCGCTCCACTTCTGGCCGCATGCGTTGCGGTCGCCACACAGGACGGGGGTCAGCGCGATACGGATCGTTGTCGCCTCGAGCAGGCGCGCCGCCCGAAACGCATTATCCAGGGGACCGGCCACGATAAGACCGCCGCTCACCACCGGGACGATGTCACGCGCGGCCAGACGCCTGCGCAGATCGACGACCTCGGCGTCCGGCAAGTCGGTCAACCACGGTTCATAGATCTCGAGCGTGCGTGCGCCCAGTTCCTGCGCGAGCGCCATGAAGCCTTCCAGCCCCGCCCCATCCGGATTGTGCCGCGGCGTGCCGCGACCCTGTAGGCCGAGATAGTAGGTCAGTCCGTAAGGATTGAGGCCGAGACGAAGCATCAGCGTGACAGTCCCGTTGAAAGATGTGGAAGCGATCGCATCAGCGCAGACCCGCATCGACGGCGATGGACTGCTTGGTGATCATGCGGCTGTCATCCGCCGCAAGGAAGAGCACGGTCCGTGCAATCTCCTCGCCCAGGAGGACGCGGCGGATCAATTGTCGCTGCACGGTCTGGTCGATTGCGTCCTGCGTCTTGAACCACAGCTCACGCTGCCGCTCGGTGATGACAGCGCCCGGTTCGACTGCGTTGACGCGGATGTTGTCAGGTCCGAACGACCGCGCCAGTGCGCGGGTCAGGGCCACCACAGCGCCCTTGGCGGTGGCATAGGCCACCATCTGGTCCGCGCCGAAACGCCAAGCGATGGAAGAGAAGTTTATGATCGAGCCGAAGCCGAGTTCCTCCATATGCGGATGCACCGCTTGTGCGGCGAAGAAGTGATGCCGGAGATTGACGTCGAAGCTGCGGTCCCAATATTCTGACGTCACCGCATCAACGGGATGGCGCTGATCATCGGCAGCATTGTTCACCAGGACGGCGACCGGACCAAGCCGCGCGCGCACGCTTTCAACCGACGCCTGCAGCGCAGTGACGTCGGTCACATCGCAATGAAGGTACAACGGGGCCTGCCTGGCGGTACCACCAAGCTCACGCACCAACGCCTCCGCGGGTCCATCCTGCACATCGAGAAAGCCCACACGCGCGCCATTCGAGACGAAGGCGCGGACCATATCGGCCCCGATCCCGGAGGCGCCGCCGGAGATCAGCACGACGCGATCGGTCAAGCTCGGGTAAGTCGCGAATTGCATGGACATCAGATCACAGAAGCGCCTTGGTTGTTGGATCGAACAGACAGGCGCGCGACATGTCGATGCCAAGCGTTATCGTCTCGCCCATGACGGGAGCCTCATCCGGCTCGAAACGGCCAGTGATCTCCAGATCACCCAGCCTGAGGACGGCAAGCGTCTCGGCCCCGGTCGGCTCGACCAATTCGACCGGCGCCTGCATGGACTCCACAGCCGGTTTCCGCGCCTTCAGGTCCGTCGTGAAACGGTAGATGTGTTCGGGCCGAACACCGAGCACCACGTCTTTTGGCGCACCTGCAGGCAGCGGAGCGGCAAGGGTGAGAGTAGCGCCGCTGCCGTCAGCGGCGCGCACCGAGATGCTGGTCGAGCCCGTAAGCCGGGCGGGGACGAAATTCATCGCCGGCGATCCCATGAAACCGGCCACGAACATGTTGGTCGGCCGATCATAGATCCGCTTCGGCGTATCGAACTGCTGCACCGAGCCCTGGTTCATCACCGCAATGCGGGACGCCAGCGTCATCGCCTCGACCTGATCGTGGGTGACGTACACCGTCGTCTTGCCGACGCGGTGGTGAAGCTTCTTGATTTCGGTGCGCATGTCGACGCGCAGCTTGGCGTCGAGATTGGACAGGGGCTCATCGAACAGAAACAGCTTCGGGTCGCGGACTAGGGCGCGCCCCATCGCAACGCGCTGCCGCTGGCCGCCTGAAAGCTGGCCGGGCTTGCGTTTGAGCAACTGCTCGATCTGCAGGAGTGCGGCAACCCGCTTTACCGCTTCCTCTTGCGCCGCTTTGGGCACGCCCCGGCTTTCCATGCCGAAGGTGATGTTCTCGCGCACCGTCATCGTGGGATAGAGGGCGTATGACTGGAACACCATCGCTATGTCGCGGTCCTTGGGCTGCACGGAGTTCACCAGCCGGTCGCCGATCCAGATCTCGCCCGACGTGACGGTTTCCAAGCCGGCGATCATGGCGAGCAAGGTTGACTTGCCGCAGCCGGAGGGGCCGACGAGCGCGACGAATTCCCCGGTCTGCGCCTCGAGATTGATGCCGGCCAGAATCTCGAGCCCGCCATAGCTCTTGTGAAGGTTGCGGATGGTCAGTGTGGACACGGGCGACGCCTCATTTGAGGGCGCCCTGTGTCAGGCCGCGCACGAAGTATTTTCCACCGAACAGGTAGATCAGCAACGGTGGCAGCGCGCCGATCAGCACGGCTGCGCTCATCACGTCGTAAGCGCGGGCGGTCGTGCCGCCGGCAGTGAGCGCGACCAATGCCGCCGTGATCGGCTGCTGCTGGCCGGAGGTGAAGACAACGCCGAACAGATACTCGTTCCAGATACCGGTGAATTGCCAGATGACGGTGACAATCAAAATCGGCGGCGACAGCGGCAGGATGATCTTGCGGAAAATCCGCCAGAAGCCGGCGCCGTCGATGCGTGCCGCCTTGATAAGATCGTCCGGTATGCTGACGTAGAAGTTGCGGCAGAACAGGGTCGTGAACGAGATGCCCTGGACGACATGAATCAAGACCAGCCCGTATGTCGAATTGGTTAGGCCGAGTTTGCCGAGCAGGAACGCCCAGGGCATTAGCGAGATCTGGCCGGGCATGAAGACGCCGAGCAGCATCAGATTGAACAGAATTTCCGAGCCTTTGAAGCGCCATTTCGACAGCACATAGCCGTTCATGGCGCCGAGGAGCGTGGAGATGACCGTCGCGGGGATAGCCATCCAGAGCGAGTTGAAGAAATTGCGCTTCATGCCTTCGCAGGTGCCGCTGACGCAATACGTGCCCCAGGCCTCCGCCCACGCGTCGAGGCGGAAGCTGCGCGGCAGGGAGATGAGGCCGTTGCGGGCGATCTCGGACTGCTCCCGCAACGAGTTGAAGACCACGACCAGCAGCGGTGCAAGGTAGATGGCAGCGAAAAGCGTCAGCACCGCATAGATAAGAAAGCGGTTCCAGAAATATTGCCGCGTAGCTGCGGCCGCTTCGGGATCATGCCCTGCGTTGAGGGAAATTTCAGCCATTGCGGCCCTCCGCCCGCCTGCGCCAAACGATCCACAAGGAATAGGGCACCAGCACAACCGCAAGGGCCGCGAGCATCATCATCGCCGCAGCGGCACCCTCGCCGATTTGTCCGCGCTGGAACATCAGGTCGTAGACGTAGATCGCCGGGAAGGTGGTGGACACACCTGGCCCACCCCGCGTCAATGCCGCCACCAGATCGAACGTCTTGATGGCGAACTGGATCTGAATGACCGCCACCGCCAGAAAAATCGGCGCGATCGTCGGCAGGATGACCCTCCGATAGATCCGGGAAACCGACGCACCGTCGATCTGCGCCGCTTTGACGAGATCCGGATCGACGGAACGCAGACCAGCCAGGAAAAGGGCCATGGCGAAGCCGGACGACTGCCAGATACCGGTTATGATCACCGCATAGATCGCAGTGTTGCGGTTGGCTGTCAGGGCGAAGCTGAAGTCGGTCCAACCGAGCCCCCGCACGAAGGCTTGGATGCCGTCGACGGGATTATAGAGCCAGCTCCACACCGTGCCTGTGACGATGAAGGACACTGCCAGCGGGTAGAGGAAGATCGTGCGCCAAACCGCCTCGCCGCGAACGCGCTGGTCGATCAGGATCGCGAGAAGCAGTCCGATGGCCATCGAGCCGACAATATAGAAGCCGCTGAACAGGAAGAGGTTGGTATAGGCGATGTTCCAGCGCCGGTTCGCCCAGAGCGAAGCATAATTGTCCAGACCGACGAACCCATAGGTCGGCATCAGCGACGAATTGGAAAGCGAGAGATACAGCGTCCAGAGTGTGAACACGAAAACGTAGATGAAACTCGCCGCGAGCGACGGCGCCAGCACCAGAATGGGCACCATCGTGTCCAGGCGCTCCCGCCACGGGGTTGCGGGAGCCGCAACCGGTACAGTCAGGTCATGCGTGGACATCGGCTGCTCCGGCGAAGGTCAGGCCGGGCGACGCGCGCCAGGCCATCATCGGCAGCTTCTTCACATCTGCGCTTCGGCCGCATCAGCCATGGCACTAGCTGCGTCCTGCGCGGTCATGTCCGGCGTCGCTACGAATTCGGTGACGGTATCCATGATCGCGCCGCGCACCTTCTGCGGGATCGTCATGTTGTGCGCCATCGAACGGACAAGCGTGCCGGCATCGATCGACGCCTGCAGATCCTTCTGGGAGAGCTGCTGGCAGGGATTGAAGCCGCTCGAAAGATCGACGTCGAGACGGGCCGGGATCGAGCCCTTGGTCTGATTGAAAATCGTCTGGAACTCGGGCGACAGGATCGTGCTGGCGAGCAGTTTCTGCCCCTCGACGTAGTCCGGATCCTTCTGCTGGAAGAACACGACCGAGTCGGAATTCAGGATGAAGCCCGGCTTGCCCCAGTCAGTCGGCGCCTGGGCGCAGACATAGTCGGTGCCCTCCTTAAAGCCGCCGGCTGTGAGCAGGCCGAGCGTCCAGTCGCCCATGATGTGGAAGGCGGCCTCGCCGCGGCCGACCAGATGCGACATGGTATCCCAGTCGCGCCCGTTCATGCCGGGGTCCATGTACTTCGTCGTCATGGTGCGGAATTGCTCGAAAGCCTTGACCATGCCGTCGCTGCGCATTGCCTCGACGTCACCCTCGACGAAGGCCTTCTTGAAGAGATCGAGATCCATTCCGTAGACCACGACATCGAAGACCGTCGAATCGGTCCAGTCGGCAGTCGAGTGCGAGATGCAGATTTTGCCTGACGCCACGATCTTGTCGCAGGCGGCGTTGAAGTCTGCCCATGTCTTCGGCACCTCGGCGACGCCCGCGTCCTTCATGACCTTCGGCGATGCCCACAGCCAATTGATGCGGTGGATGTTCATCGGCGCCGCCACCCAGCTGCCGGTCGGCTTCATCACCGGCAGCAATTCGGGAGCGACGACCTTCTCCCAATTTTCCGCTGTCGCCAGTTCGTCGAGATTGGCTGTCATGCCGGTCTCGTTCCATTCGGCGATCTCGGGCCCCTTGAGCTGCACCGCGGGAGGTGCGTTGCCGGCGATCACGTCGGCGCGCAGTTTCGCCAGCGTGTTGGCCGTGTGGCCTGCGATGGAGGTTTGCTGCCAGGTGCCACCTTTCGCGGTAAACATCTCGCCGAGCTTGGCAATAGCCTGGGCGTCCGATCCGGTCGCCCATTGATGCAATAGATTGGTCTTGGGCTCTGCGAATGCGGCTCCCGCAACAAGGGTGTACGCCGTAGCGGCCGCAAGGGCCGTCCTCAGATATTGCATCGTTTCACTCCCATATGTGATGCACGGTTCGTATCGACCGCTTATGGCTGCGATTTGAGGTCGTGGCCGGTGAGATGCAGGTATCTCTGTTCTTTCCAAGATGACATATTTGAGCTATCAGTCAACGTCCTTTGTGCTCATCATGAACAAACCTTCGCTTAGAAATTGGCTGATCGACAAGCCCTCCGCATCGCCGGAGAGCCTGATCGTGCGATGCCTGCGTGAGCGCGGCGTGCTTTCCGCGTCGCAAATCGCGCATATCACCAGTTTGGCGCGGTCGACAGTTTCAACCGCGCTCAATGGCTTGAGAAAGTCCGGAATGGTGATCGAATCCTCGGCCCATCATGACGGGGTCAGGGGTATCGGCAGGCCTGCCGCGACCTTGACGCTCAATCCCGCTGCGGGCACCTGCGTTGGAATCCACCTGGCCCTAGACGAGATACGGTGCGTCGTCGCCGACGTGTCGCATTCTGTCATTTCCGAACAAACTATCCCTATGGGTCTGGACTACCAGCCGCAACAGGCGGCCCAGCTCGCCAAGTCAGCAATTGCCCAATGCTACGAAGAGAACGGTCTGCCGATGGCGGGGCTCCTGGGGGTTGGGGTTTCCGTCTCGGGCCCTGTCAGCCGCGAAGGAGTGGTGCTGCGTGCGAGTATTGTTCCGACCTGGGCCGGGGTCAACATCCGCGATGTGTTCGGGCCGGTTCTCGAACAGCCGATTTTCGCCGATAACGAGAGCAACTGCTCGGCCATCGCGGAGTTGATGTGGGGCGCGGCGGTCGGCCAAGACGATTTCGTGCTGTTCAAGATCGATCTGGGTGTCGGCGGGGCCATTGTCCAGCATGGCCGGCTGGTGACGGGTATCGCCGGCAGCGCTGGCGAATTCGGGCATATCAGCATCGATCCCGGCGGCGATCTTTGCCGGTGCGGCAATCGCGGATGCCTGGAGCTCTATGCGAGTTTTGCCCGGCCGCTCGAGCAGATTTCGCGCATCGTGCGGCGGCCGGTCACGATGGACGACGTGATCATGATGGCGGAACAGGGCGACGTCGGGGCGTTGCGGATGATCGAAGACACCGCCGAGTTCGCCGGCCGTGGTCTTGGCTTGATCGGCTCGGTGATCAATCCGCCGCTCATCATCATCGGGGGCCGCATGGCTTTGGCAGGCGACATTCTCCTGGCACCGCTGATCGCGTCATATGAACGCCACACGCTCATCAAGTCCCGCGATATCGCGCCCGCCCTGCGCACGCGGATAATTGTTGGTAAGCACACAGAGAACGACGCATTGCTCGGCGCGGTCGGCCTCGTGCTGCGATACAACAGCCGACTGCAATGATCTGCCCTTGCTCCCGATTTATCTGGAGTAGCGGGAGAGCGCCATATCAAGCATTATCGCAAGGAAATCGACTGATCGTGCTGATGTAACCGAGTACGCGGTCAGCAAGTCCCTATGCGACATGCACTGTGCGCTGCCTGGGCTTGATCGCGGTGGCGAGCAGCAGGCCGGCGACGATGAAGGCAGCGCCGGCGAGATCGTAGTCGTGCAAGCTTTCCCCGAGGAAAAGATAAGCGAGCACGGCGACGAAGACAGTCTGCAGATAGAGCAGCATGCTGGCGCGCCCGGCGCCAAGCGTCTCGACGCTGCGGTTGTAGAGGTAATACATCAGAGCGCCGCCCGGGCCAGCGACATAGGCGAGCGCCAGAAGGCCGTTCGCATGCAGCGCCGAGCGCTCCCCGGAAAACAGTTCCCAGAGATAGAGGGGCAGGGCGGCCAGCGCGCCGGCTGCTAGCAGCAGGACCACCATCGGCAGAAGCTCGATAGCGAATTTGGAGCGACGCAGCAGCACGGTGTAGAGGCCCCAGCAAAACGCGCTGCCGACGATCCACAATTCGCCGGGATTGAACTGGAGCCGCATCAGCGCGGTAAGGTCGCCGCGCGCCACGATCACCACCATCCCGACCAGAGCGAGCAGCGCGCCAAGCGCCTTCCAGACGCCGAGGGGCTCGCCGAGCACGAAGCGGGCAAGCACCATAGTCATGATCGGCGACAGGGCCATGATAATGCCGGCGGTCGTCGCGTCGGTGTAACTGAGGCCCGTGTAGATCATGCCCTGACAGAGGGTCAGCCCGATGGCGCCGATGGCCAGCACCTCGATCGCCCGGGATTGGATCAGCGCGAGCATCGCCCCATGATGGCGATGGACGATAGGCAGCAGGATCGCGCAGGCGAGTGCCAGCCGCCAGAAGCAGAGCGCCCAGGGCGGCATCTCGGGGGCAACCCATTTGGCTGCGATGTAGACGCCGGCGGACAAAAGCCAGCAGAGCGTCGCGGTGGAATAGGCGAGCGGAAGCGATGCGCCGGCTGTCGCCTTCGCTACGCCTGGATGTACTATCGGCAGCGATTGCATGTCCGTTTCCTCCCACCGCCGACTTTAGCAAGATTGCTGCGTCTTGCCGAGCAGCAACGCCACCTATTTCACCAATCCTTGTGCGACGTTTTTTTTGTTTTCCGTGTGGAACACAGGCCGGCGACGAAAGTTCGGCTTCTGCAGCATTCTTCCCGTAGGCAAATGCTGCGAGATCGGATCCTCCCGCCGATCAGAGCCCGCGTCCTTCTCCCTCGGGGCGCGGGCTTTCATCCACTTGACCGATGCGCTGATCATGGAAGGTATCCACATTACAGCTGGATCAGTCCCTCTGATCCCAACAGACCTTTGCCCGCGACCTCTCCCGGAGGCGCGGGCTTTTTCAATTCACAGGCTGCGGCCGTTGATGCTCCGCTGCGCATGATGAAGCACCTGGCCAGCTTCACGTTGCCGTCGTCGGCATCCACTGGACCGGACGGGACCAGGGCTGGCATGCGACGCCTGCCGATGACTCTGATCCAGCGCGGATCGGGCTCGTCTGAACGCCGCCGATAAAGACGCCTTTATAGGCGACGGCATCATCCAGATAGATGTCAGAGAAGCGTCCCGCTGCCTGTATGATGATGGCAGTATGGAGGGAAGCAACTTGCAACGATCGGGCGCCTGTCCAATCTGCCGGACCAATGCCGGTCCGGTGGCGTTGCGCGAAGGGGAGTATAGCGGCCGGCAGTGTGTGTGCGGGGTCATCTATATCGATCCGTTGCCGGCCCATCCGGTGGACGCGCCGATCGATCATCACCACCGCGTCTATTATTCCGCGCCGGCGCGCGCGCGGGTCGGCTGGGTGAAGGCATTCACGCAGCGTGGACGGCTGCTCGAGATCGGCTGCGGTGACGGCGAGTTCACCGCGGCGGCGATCCGGGCCGGTTTCACGGTCGAGGCGGTCGAGCCGTCCGACGAACGCGCCACGCGCGTCGAACGCACGCTGGGCATCACGGTGGAACGCGCTCTGATCGAGGACAGCCGTCTGCCCGAAGGGCGCTACGACACCAGCTTCCATGTCGATCTGCTGAGTCACTTCCCCGATCCGGTGGCGGCGCTAAGGGCGATCGCGGCGAAGGTGGCGCCTAGCGGCACGATCTGCTTCGAGGTCGGGCTGTTTTCCAACCTGTCGCCTTTCTGGCAACGGCTTGTCGGGCGGCCGAATATGCCGACGCATATGTGGTTCTTCGATGCGCTGGCGATCGAACGGTTGCTGGACGCAGCCGGGCTCAAGATGATCGCGATGCGGCGCTATCCGGTCGGGCTGTCGACCGCGCTCAGCACGGTGCTGGGCAGCCGGCGCGTCGCAGCGGCACCGGACAGCCACGCCCCTCTCGCGCAGGGCTGGGCGGCCGCGCCTTATTACCGGCTGCACATGTTCCTGCGCTACGGGATAGGCCGGTGGCTCCCGATGGGCGGCCCGCAGACCGCGTTCGTCGCCGCACGGCATAAGACCGACAGCGCGTGATGCGCAAGGGACGCCGCATCATCGTCGTCGTCACCGCGTTGCCGCGCTGGATTTCCGATTTCAACCATGTCAGCACCGCGTTGGC
The DNA here is from genome assembly GCF_002284565.1 of Mesorhizobium mediterraneum. GTDB lineage: Bacteria > Pseudomonadota > Alphaproteobacteria > Rhizobiales > Rhizobiaceae > Mesorhizobium > Mesorhizobium mediterraneum. The sequence continues at coordinate 153,333 of NZ_NPKI01000012.1, forward strand.
CGAGGCGGGCCACGCCGTGGAAGTGTGGTCGCCGGACGACAACGGGCTCGCCACCGCTGGCTGGGATTCCAGGCCGGCGATCGATGCCGCGCGCGATGCGCTGGCGCCGGACATCGCGACGCGGACGATGCCGTTCTCGCGCAATCGCGGGCGGCCGAGCCCATTGCGGCTGGCGCGCGCCAGCTTGATGGCGGCGCGAGCGGCGCTGTTCAGCCCGGGCAGTGTGTTCATCCTGTGGTCGGCGCTGTCGATCCTGCTGGCCGGACCGTGGGTCAGGCTCAGCAACCGGCATGCGATCTATCTGGTCACTGGACTCGGCGCGTCCTTCTCGGAGTCGCAGCGCGGCAGCCTAACGACCCGGCTGATCTGCATTGTCTATCGCTTCGCCTTCGCTAGCCGGCGGGCGATCGTCATCGTCCACAATCACGAGGACAAGGCCGAACTGATCAGGCGCACCGGCGTCGCAGCGGACCGCGTGATCGTCACCGGCGGCTGCGGCGTCATGCCGGAGGACTTCCCCTACAAGCAAGCGCGCACGGTCGGCGCGCGGCCGACGATACTCGTTCCCGGGCGACTGTTGCGCGACAAGGGCGTGCTGGACGCGGCTGCCGCATCGGGCATCCTGTCCGAACGCGGCGTGGCGCATCGCATGGTGTTCACCTCGAACCCGATGAGCGGCCGCGCCGACGCGCTGACGGAAGCGGAATTGGCGCGGGCACGCTCCTATCCCGATGTTGCGTTCATCGGGTACCAGCCGAGCATCACCGCGCTGTACGCCGGGGCGGACATCGCCTGCATCCCGTCGTGGTATCGCGAGGGATTGCAGACCGCCTTGCTCGAATCCGCGTCCTCGGGGTGCCCGATTGTCGCGTGCGACAATGTCGGGGTGCGCGATTTCCTGCGGCCCGAAATCGACGGACTGGTCGTGCCGCCGCACGCGCCGGCGCGGCTGGCCGATGCGCTGGAGCGGATGATCCGCGAACCCGGCCTCGCCGAGCGGCTGCGGACCGCAGCTTATGCCCGATTCCTGTCCGGCTTCACCCGGCAGCACATGGTGGAGACGACGCTGGCAGCGATGCGCGGCACCGGCATCGAGACGCCGCGATGAGCAGTGGCGCATGGACCGGTCTGATCATGGCCGGCGGGCAGGGCGAGCGCATGGCGCGCTCCGGCGTAGTCGGGCGCAAGCCGCTGGTCGAGGTCGGCGGGGTCAGCCTGCTCGAGCGCAACATCTGGATGATGGCGCGTGGCGGATGCCGGCGCATCTTCATCGCGCTGACCCGTGCCGATGCAGCGCGTGAGGCGGACAGGATCGCCGATTTCGCCGCACGCGCCGCCGGCATCGGCGTGGCATTAGCTCCCTTGATCGAGGAAGTACCGCAGGGCAATTTCGGCGCGGCGACAATGTTGTCGGGCGATCCCGGCGACGTGCTGGTGGTGTATGCCGACAATCTCACCACGCTCGATCTGGCGGCGCTGGCCGCTGCGCATCGTGCGTCCGGCGCGGCGATGACGCTGGCGGCGCATGACGAGCCATTCCGCATGCCCTACGGCGCGCTCGAAGTGGACGCGGGTGATCCTGATCTGCTCACCGCCTATCGCGAGAAGCCGGTCTATCCGATCCTGGTCGGCAGCGGGCTGGCGGTGGTGACCGCTGCCGCATTGAGCAGCCTGCCGCAGGGCACGCCGCTCGGCCTGGTCGATGCCGCCAATCTGTTGATAGCTGGTGGCGCGGTGGTGCGACTTTATCGCCACCAGGCTTCATGGATCGACGTCAATGACGCCGCCAAGCTGGCTGCCGCCGAAGCCTTGCTCTTGGGCGATGCCGTCTTCGAAGCATGGTGGCCGGGGGAGGTCGCGCGCGAGATCCGGGTCGCGGGCGGCAATGTAGACTATGTCTGCGACGCGATGACGGAAGCCGGCGTGCTGCGGGTCCATGTCGGCGCCGCGAGTACGCTCAGTAGCGACGAGCTGCCGGAGCCGGTGCGCCGTCGCCTCGCCGCACGGGGGTACGGGGCGTGATCGGCATCACCGGTGCGAACGGCTTTATCGGCCGGGCGGTGCTGCGCCGGATCGGCGAGGATGCATGCGTGGCGCATGTCGGCCCGATCGACGGGGAAGCGGGAGCGATCGACATTTGCGACCAGCCGGCGCTAGAGGCATTGTTCGCCGGGATCGACACCATCGTTCATCTTGCCGGGCCTAGTTCCGTTGCGGCTTCGTTCGACGCGCCGGCGGCATTCGCCCGCGCACATGTGCTGGGCACGGCGACGTTGCTCGCCGCCGCCGAGCGGATTGGCGTGCGCCGCTTCGTCCATGTGTCGTCGGCCGAGGTCTATGGTCGCCCGGACACCGCGTGCGTATCGGAGAGCGCGCCGCTCCTGCCACTCTCGCCTTATGGCGCGGCAAAGGCGGCGGCGGAGCAACTCGTCTCGGGTGCGGTGCGGCGAGGGACGCTGGGGTCGGCAATCATTGTTCGGCCCTTCTCGGTCTACGGCCCGGGGATGCGGGCGAACGGGCTGGTCGGCCGTCTGGCGGCACAGGCGCGCCTGCGACAGCCGATGCGCGTCTTCTCGGCCGATACGACGCGCGATTACCTGCATGTCGACGATCTGGCGCGGGGATTGCTGATGGCCGCCGCGCGCGACAAACCGGGCCTCTTGACGCTCAATATGGCCTCCGGCGCCGGGACCGACGTCGCCGCGCTCGCCGCAACCTTCGCGAGGATCGGCGGCGGTCCGGACGCGCTGATCGTCGAGGGGCAGGGCGACCGATCGCGCGTATTCGACATCGAGCATCTCGTCGCCGACGTCTCGCTGGCGCGCGAGACGCTAGGCTGGCGGGCGGAGATCGCGCTGGCCGACGGCGTGCGCGATTGCCTGGGTGATATGACGTGACGCGGACGATACTGGTCACCGGCGCACAAGGGTTCATCGGCCGCTATCTGGTGCGCGCTTTGTGCGATCGCGGCGATTGCCGGGTAATCGGCGCCGGCCGTTCGCCGGGCAATGCGACACGCTTCACGCACCACATCCATCCCGGCGGTGCCGAGCACGCTGCGCCGCTGCCAAATGCTCTGGTGCCCGACGGGCCGAATTATGCCTATGTCGCTACCGACCTGTCGCACGCGGCGGCAGCGGCGCGGCTGATCGCGGAAACCGCGCCTGATATCGTCTTCCATCTTGCCGGATCGTTGCGCGACGAACCATTCGATCGGCTGGTGACCAACAACATCGTCGTCACGCGCCATCTCTGCGATGCGCTGGCCGGGCGGGGCGCGGTGCTGGTGCTGGGATCCTCGGGCTCGATCTATGGCGAACTCGGCGGTGGGGGTTTGCCGCTGGTCGAAACCGGCGCGACAGAGCCGATTGACCTATACGCCGCGACCAAGCGCACCAGCGAGGACATCGTGCGGATCGCAACGCGCGCGGGAAGGATCGACGGCCGCGTGGCGCGCATCTTCAACGTCGTCGGGCCGGGCCAGGAGGAGCGCCATGTCGCCGGCCGCATCGCCAGCCAACTCACTGAGCTAAGGGTGGGGCGACGTGATGGCATCGCCCTCGGTCCGCTGACCGCGTGGCGCGACTTCATAGACGTGCGCGACGTGGCCAGTGCGCTGGTCGCGATCGGCTTCGCCGGCGCCGGCGATATTTTCTATAACGTCGCCTCAGGATGCGAGACGCAGATCGCCACAGTCTACGATCTGCTCGTCACCGCGGCTGGGATTGCCGATCCGGCGCTGGCGCAGTTGCCGGGACGGGCGGTGGATATCGGGCGGCAGGTGGTCGATGTCAGCCGGTTGCGCGCGCTCGGCTGGCAGCCCCGTGTCGATCTTCCGCAGAGCCTCGGCGACGTGATGCATTATTATCTCGAACTGGAGACCAAAGCGTGACCGTGGACACGGGTCCACGGATATCGGGCCTACCGCGAATGCGCCGTGTTGTGTGCCTTGAACGCCACGCGAAGGCTTAGTGCCTCTGGGCTGGTACTGCCCAGCTTGGTGTCCCCGTTCTGCGATCCCCACGCGTACGCAAAGTCAAACGCGGGATTGGGAGCGTAGGTTGCCCAGCGCGCGAATATCTGGTTCGCCTGGTCCGGTGTCGGCAGCTTATAAACGTCTCTGACCCCGCCGGTATAGGTCCTCCAATTGCCGCCGCCAAAGGCTTGGAACACAGGCACGATCTTGTTGAGCGGGATGCCCGCGGCGACGGCTGCCTCGACCGTCCTGTCGATGAAGTCCAAATCGAAAACCTTGCCGCGTACCGGATACGGATCGAGGCCGAAGAAATCGATCCCGGTGTTGGCGGGATTGAAGGTGTTCATGAAGTGGGGGGCTTCAAAAGACCCCATGTCCATCAGCGTGACGAACGTCACGGCCCCGGGCACATTGGCCTTGATCCAGTCAGCCTCGGCTTTGAGGGCTGCCGGGCTGACTGCCGGGGAGTGGTACTTGCCGGTGATGTCAGGCTCGTCACAGAGGCGAAAGCCGAACAGCTTCGGGTTGCCGATGAACGGCTTGACCTTGGCGATGAAACGCGGCGTGACGCCGCTGCTCTCGTCAAGCCAGATCAGCCCCTTCATCCCGGGAGGAAGCGCATTGAGTTGCTCGACATATTGCACGTCAGCGAGGTTGAAGCCCGCGGCCGCGATTGCAGCAGCCGAACCGCCAGAGGTGTAATGCAGGGTTATGCCATTCTCCTCTGCTGACAGTTTGGCTTGGCCATAAATCAATAGAATGAGCAGGGCTGAGACGCACAGGATGCCCATGCGAGCAATCATCGAGCCGCCGAAAAAAATCAGCCTGTAGGCGTTCGCAATGGCAGGTTTCATTATACAGCCACCCATCTATCGATACATTGAAGCAGAGACGTGCCGTCGCTCATCTGGGCAGTCCAGGCAGTTCGACAACATCGACCTTCTGATGAGTGTCTTCAGGCGAGCGAGGTCGCGACTGATGCGAGGTCCAGGATCGTCGCTGTAGTCGCCTTCGAGTGTGAAGGATGTAGGCGTCGGCTGGTGCGCGAATGCAATGAACGTAAGCTCTAGTTCGGCTACACCGTCGCCCAGCGGCACATCCCCCTCGACCGACAAAGCATCCTTAAGGTGGACGTCCGGCGAGGCGACGTCAGCAAGTCGCGCCCAATTGGAGGCCGCAGAATGCCCGTAGATAGCGGGATTTCCCGTGTCGAACTGTACGCAGATGCCCGGCTGGCCAACAGCTTGAAGAATCTGGAGGGTTCTTTCGGAGTCAAGCCCGCTTTCGTATGCCAAAGTAATCCCTGCGGCTTGGGCGGGACCAAGCGCGAAACGCAGCACTTCAGCCGTTCTAGCCATGTCCCGCGACGTCCGAACGAGGCTCTGGCGAAAACCCGGAATGATGATCCTGGGCACCCGCAGACGGTCCGCCACTCTAATTGCATGCAAGATACTTCGCCGGACTTCCAATGCTTCCTGGCTGCCCTTTGGCGCGGTCAGGCCGAGATCGTTGAGCCGATTGACTGCAAGGGCGGTGATCGGAAGCGCGAAACGGCGTGACGTTGTGTCGAACGCCGCCAGTATTCCGATATCTGTGAGATCGGGACCGCGGTTCGGGCCACCCAAGTCGACGTGAACGTGATCGAGATGCGCAGCGGCGGCGGTTTCAAAGCCGGTCAGGCCCCGATCGCCCACCTTCCACAGCGCAACCCCGATCTGTGGTCGATAGCTACTCTGTGAGACAGTCAAAGGCGCGTTACTCGTCAACGGACGTTCCCCTCAAGTTCGCCACCTCCGAAAGTCGATCCCAAGCTTGGTCCAGGATCTAACCGGCGGATAGCCGACAGCGTCGCGTAATGTATGGATAGCTTCCTCCGGGTTTGTCACGATCGTAAGAAGCGGCCGATAGGTATTGGGGCGGGCGCTGAGTTCGAGCATTGCCCGTGTCAGCATCGCGTTGGAAGAACCGCGGTGCCCCGTGATCGCCACCCGCTTGTGGCCGATAGTTGTCTGGCATTGCTCGGCAAGCGGCCAACCGACACGTCCGCCGGTATTTCGCGCGCGGATCTCGCTGAGATTGACCCCGGGCAGACGCGGGTCCCGACCCTCAGAGGGGAGACCTCCGAAGAGATGGAGGATGCCGCCGTCGCACAAGGAGTCTAGCCCGATACTGAGGGCGGCCGCTACATCCTGGCGCGAGGAACATAGGATCACAGTGTCGAATGCTCCGTTCTCAACACCGGCCGTCTCTTTCGTCCCTATGACGACTACGTCCCGAACCGACGCGCAGGCAGTTTTGAGCGCAATACGAAGCAGTTGGCCGATCGTACCTCGTCCCACCACCAATACACGGATCGGCTCCGCGACCCGCTTGAGAATGCCTCCGCAAGTTAGGACGGATGCGAGCGGCTCAGCGAGAATAGCGAGATCGGCAGCCAGTTCCGCGGGCGACGAAACGACCAAGGACCGCAACCGAGCAGGCACGAGGAAGCGCTGCTGCATCATCCCGTCGAGAGTATGGCCAAGTTCAGCAGTGCCCCAGTCAGGCGTTGGATTCACCGCAATCGTCGCACCTAGCCAGCGTTGATCCGCTTTCGCGGCCACTTCCTCGACAACCGCTACGCCCTCATGGCCAAGGATCCGGGCTGGATCGTCGCGCACGCCGCGTAGAATCTGGAGGTCGGTCCCGCAGACGCCGGCAATGAGGGTCCGGCAGACAAAATCGCCCGGTAGCGCCACGGGTGTCCGGACCTGCTCCAGTCTTGGGGCACCCATGCCCGACGGCCGCACAAGAGCGAGGTGCGACTTCGATCCGGTCAAGCTGATCCGATCACCGGAAAACATGGATGCTTCGCCCCTCATCCGCCATTTCGGCGAGATGGCCAGCACCGATAAGTCCAGACAGGTCCCCCGGCGCGACGACACGGAGCCGGCGGGCGAAATAGGACGAATCGCATTCAGTGATCTGGAACAATCCATGGTCGCGGAATTGCCGATCAAGGCTGGCCGAATAGGCCGGTTCGAGTGCATCCACGACACCCCCGGTGAGAACAATTGAATCGAGTAGCGGATCGTGCGTCAGGAGTGCCGAGAAAATAGTTGCCAGCGGTCGCGTGATCGTAGCGAGGACGTCTAAGGCGAGGGCATCAGCGGCCGCCACCCCACGCGAGAACTCCGCGAGCATGGCATCATCGTCCTCGTCGCGTGCCGCGGCCATCGTCGAGGCTGCCAGCGCGTCGGGGGAACAAGCTGACAACTCGCGCAGCAGTTTCAACACGCCGCGTCCGGACGAATAGGCGTTCAGATGGTCGCATCCACCGCAATCGCAGGTAAACTTAAGACGCGTGCCGCGGAAGAAAGCCTCTACTTTGATATGGCCAATTTCGCCCTGTATCCCGTGCACGGGATCGACCGGCACGCCGCCTCGCGCGAAATCGTAGAGCCTCGCCCCGATCCCGGTGCTCACCGTGACGAACAAGATACGCGAATGGCTCCCCGGATCGCAGGTCTGTATGTAGGATGCCAGTCCAGCGGTCACGTCATTCGCGATCGTCCAGCGGGTGTCCAGCCGACGGCGTGTCAACGCCGCCTGGAGCTCGAAGGGTCCTGATCTCGGGCCCCAGAGTGGGCCAGATTGCAGCACACGACCGCTGCGAGCATTCAAGGGTGCTCCAAGTGAGATGCCGGCATGATCTATCGCGGTTCCGCTCTCCAGTTGCAGACGCTCAGTCTCGGCCACCAGATAGTCGGCCAACGCTTCCTGGAGTTCGACGGGGCTGTGGTGGGCCGTGTTAAGGTAGTTGATCGCAGGTCGTCGCTTTACTGGACCCAGCCTTCCATTTGTCCACAGCGCCGAACGAAAATGCGTGCCGCCGATATCAAAGACAGCAATGTCCTTATTGGTCATTGCTGGCCTCGCACGGTTGGCGGATTGCTGGCAGCATCGCGCCAGGTCCGGAAAATTCGCGCAGCTGCAGTCTGAACTTTGTCGGAAGGCGTGATCCGATCGGCCTCAAGCGCTGCGCCGATCGTATACGGCGTAGGATCGGCGAGCGCCGCCAGGCTCAATCGTTCGTGATGTTCGAACGCCGCGAGCCAGTCGCGGAATGGACCGTTGGCTGGTTCGGATTCAAGAATATCGATGCGATCACCGAGGACGCGGACTCGTCGCTCGTGAACGAGAGGTCCATCCACTGCGACGTTTATGGTGGCATCGTAGCCCTGCGCTCCGACGCGTGCGGCGACGAGCGGCACGACAGCTTGCGCATACCAAGGCATATCACGCTTTGCTATTTGCGCCGGGCACTGTGTAGGATCTGCGATAAGATCCTTGGCAATCGCATCTCGCAGAGATATCAGCGCGACCGCCCGACCCTTGTTGTGCGAAGCCCCGCCGTCGAAAAGAGCGAAGTATTTCGTGGATATTGCGCCAAGGCGAAGAATATCGTCCCGGTACTTCTGCGTTGCGCTATCTGGGGCCAACCGGAGGACGCGCTGCAGGAGATCCTCCCCGTCACGGGTCCTGGCGATGGGGATAAAGCCTCTGTGATTGAGGCCCTCGTAACTCCAGCAAAGTTCGGTCGGATCGATGCGCAGCGCCCGCGCGAAAGCCTGGAGCGTGGCAAGGGGAAGCTCGCAGATGCCGACCGCAGCCAAGCCGCGGCGGAGCATCATGGCCGTCGTCAGGCTCAGCGGGTTGATCATGTTCACGACGAAGGCACCGGGACATATTGCCTTCATGCGGATCGCGAGATCGTCTACCGGCCGTATTTGACGGAAGGCAGAGAGCAGGCCGCAGGGTCCCAACGTTTCGTCAGCTATGCATCCCAGCTCGCTTGCGAAGAGTTCGTCATCGGCCCTCGCCTCAAGCCCGCCGAAGCGCGTCTGGACAACGACGATCTCCGCATCGGCCAGGGCCGCATCGAGGTCCGTCGTGGATATGACCGAGGTTCCGAATGCTCCCAGCCGGTGCCGGGCATAATGTGCAACCGCATCAACGTTTTGCACGTTGCGCCCTTGGAGGACTAATACCCACTCGCCCAGCCGGTGGCTTAACGCCTTGCTTCCCTCAATCGCATCGACGAGCGCTACCGTGAAGGGCGAGCTCCCGCCAAGGACGCAGACCCGCGTCATCAGTACGTCCGGGACGAGCCGACGATCGCGGTAACGTAGGCGATCTCCCCGTCGGGCATGCACGGCCGAATCGGCAGCGCCAGCAGTTCGCCGGCAAGCGCCTCAGCATGAACTGAAATTCGGTCCGGACTTGGCCTTGAAAGGAAAGGCCCTACGCTCATTGCAGGCCAATCCTGGCAGGATTTCCCCCAACAGGAAGTTCCACCCCATATTGAGCCGAACCGCTATTGGAAACAGCTTCCTGCCAGCTCCGAGCGCGCAAATAGCTGAGAACCTCGGGTATCAATCCCGGCGGACACTGATCTTCCCGCTTGAGGAAGCGATAGCGGCCAAGGTCGGTCGGCACCACCATATTTATATTGCCACCTCGATGCTTGGCGGCGGCCCGGAACGACCTCGAAACCAAGTCTTCGTTCAGATGCTCGTGCCAGATCGGCAAGCCAACTGCCACCAACAGATCCACTATGCGCAGGGCCGTTTGCTCCCTGAGCCAACCGAGGTGCCAACCGAGAACACTGGAAAAAGCGAGGTCGATCGCGACGGCAAAGCCGTGGTGGAGCTCGTAATGGGTCGAAGCTTCAAGCGGATGGGCGATCGTGTGACCCAGATCTACCGCCCTCTCGTAGGATGTAATCTCGAAGGGGTTCTTCGAAAGCTCTCCCAGCATGGCGGCGATGGCGCGCTGGATGGGCTCGTGAGCCAACGAGTCGCCGTTTCGGACCCAGGACTGCAGCCCACCTCCGCGAATCTCTTCGATCATCCGGAAGAGATCTGTGTCGGAGGTGCAGGCGACCTTGATCATCTCGGCCACCCCCTGCCTGACCGTATCGACGCCCAGGGTCTTGAGTAATGACGGGATCACCGCGACAGCTTCCGGTGGGTGGAAACAACCAAGGTAGTTCTTGCCTTCTCCGAAATTGACGCCACCCTTCAGTCCGATTCCGGCATCCACCTGCCCAATCAAGGTGGTGGGGATGCGAAGGTGAGACAAACTCCGGCGTAGCATCGAAGCCGCCAGCGTAACGATATCTGAGCAGACGCCACCCCCGATCGCCACCAACGCACCCCGGCGATCGATCTCGGCGTCTGAGGCTGCGCGACAAACGGTCAACACGGATTTCATGGTCTTCGTCCGCTCGGTGCAGTTCAACACGAGCCAGGACGGCTTCAAACCGACGCTTGCGAAGGCTGCACGGATTGCGTTTCCATAGAGCCTTTCGACAGTAGGAGTGGTGACCGCCAGCACAGTCCGATTGCGGGCATGGGCCTCGATCCACCCGCAAAAATCCGACGAGTGGAGACCCTCAAACAGAGTGACATTGAAGGTGTGGTCACTGGAAGACCGGAGGGAAAGCTGCTCTTGGCTGGGTGTCCACATGATCGAGCCCGATGTTCGGGCAGAACAGCTCACCGGCATGCTTAAGAGCAACCCGGCAAAAGTCGTTCCGCATCCTCCACCCGTATACTGTGTAAGAATTTATTAGGCTTCATCCGTTCGACTGATGCGTCAGGTCGTTGGGAAGTGAACTTACACCTAGCAAGCACAGCCGTGAGCCTGAGAGCCTGCGCTTTTTAATGAAAGACCGATAAAACCTTTGTCGCGTGTAAGACTACATATCGTCACAGCAAGGACTGCTTTTCTGGTCACGCTGGCTGGCATTCTCCTGCTCACCCTTTCGCCTGGGTGGTTTTTGCAGATGTTTGGCATCGCCATCACCCTTGGTTATGACAAACTCAATCACGCCGCTGCGTTTGCCGTGCTGGCGAGCATCGGATATTTTGCTTGGCCGAATCACCGGGCAAAGCTGACCGTGCTCCTCATCTGACCGCCGCCGCGATCGAAATTCTTCAAGGCTTGCAAACGATCGGGCGCTATCGGGATGCTTGGGACTGGGCTGCCGGCTGTGTCGGCATGGCATGTGGGCTGCAAATCGCGAGCAACGACAGCAGCTTCCAGACGGGCGCGAGGTGTTCGTGAACGGCGGATTTGCACAGCTTTGAGCCTGCGGGCGCGAGGCGTCGCTGGGACAAAGTGGAGAGGCCACGCGCCAGATCTGCACAGGCAAGACCTCAACGCCTACTCGGTTGAGCATGATCCGCGTGGACGTCGAGCCTGCGGCGTTGCGGGGAGGACTTACTGGCGTGCCTCCCGCCAGTGGGGATAGGTGACATAGGCGGTGAGCGCGCCTTGCTCGTGCGAGCGGATCGTCACCTTCTGCCCTTTGGGCATATGGACGATCTCGCCCGGCCCTGCGGTGACGCTGCCTGACTTTCCGGACACCGAAAGCCGCCCCTCGAGGACGACCATCACATCATCGACGGCCATTGTCTCCTCAAGTGTCTGGTCCGGTCCATAGCGCCCGTACCCGATGGTGATCGGGGAGGCATGGCGCTGGTCGACCAGATTGCCCACAAACACGTCTCCGTCCTGTCCCGGGGAACGCTCCAGCACTGCGTCGGTGATGGTGAACTTGCGAACCTTCATGGGAATTGCTCCTCTAGCGGTGTGGTTGAGTGGCTAACTTGAACTCCTGCGTGTCAACGCGACGTCCTCAGCGCGGCCTTGGGATTGTCACGCCGCCATCCACCAGGATCGACTGTGACCCGTGATGTCAGGCCACTAGGCGTGACATAGAAGGTCGCATTCCAGGAATAGTTGAGCCACGGGTATGAGTCAGCCGATACTTGCCGGCGATCTGCAAGTATAGATGCAGGCAGAACACGTCTCGCGCCAACTGAGGCAGTCGAGGAGGGGCCACTTGTTGCTCATTTTCCCTGTCTCCATCCAGCATTCAGCCGGCACGCGACGTCGTTCGTGTCTTCTGCGATCGCCCCGGTCGCATATGGGCGATCGACTTGTCCGCACACCGGTCAGTCCGGAAGTGGAGTGTGCTCATCCCGGTCATTGGCGGGAAGATCGAAACGTCCCTTGCCCCAGTCCTCAGCGCGCCATTCGGCCTTGGCCTCTTCGATGCGCTCCCTGGATGAGGCGACGAAATTCCACCAGATGTAGCGGGGACCCGAAAGGGTCGAGCCGCCGAGGATCATCAGCCGCGCGCCTCTGTCGCCGGCCGCGACCGTGATCCTGTCGCCGGGGCGGAAGACCATCATCTGAGATGCCTCGTATTCCTGCCCGGCGATGGAGATCGAGCCTTCGACGATATAGATGCCCCGGTCCTCGTGATCGTGCGGCATCGGCAATCGGCTTCCTGCTTCGAGCGCCACGTCGGCATAGAACGTCTCCGAGTACATTGTCGCGGGGGCCTTCTCACCATAGGCCTCCCCGAGGATCAGCCGGACCGAGACGCCGCGATCCTCGATCACCGGGAGCGCCTCCTGGCCATAATGCTCGAACATGGGCGCCATGTCCTCGTGGCGGTCGGGCAGCGCAACCCAGGTCTGTATTCCGAACAGGCTGTTCGGACCGCTCCGGGCGGCCGAGGAAGTGCGCTCCGAATGGGTCACGCCGCGCCCGGCGACCATCCAGTTCAATTCGCCGGGACGGATGATCTGGTCTGCCCCGGTGCTGTCCCGGTGATGGAAGTCGCCGCGAAAGAGGTACGTAACGGTGCCGAGACCGGTATGCGGGTGCGGTCGGACATCTACGCCTTGCCCGGTCAGCAGCTCGGCCGGGCCGGCCTGATCGAAGAAGATGAACGGTCCGACCATCTGCCGCTTGGGTGCGGGCAGGGCGCGCCGAACCTCGAAGCCGCCCAGGTCTCGAGCGCGCGGGACGATGAGCGTTTCGATCGCGTCGAGGCCAACCTCATCGGGACAGCCCGGTTCGATTGCCGGGTTCCAACTCATGCGCCTCATCCTCTCTTGGGGTTTCCGGGGGGCCTCGCCCTTGCCGATGCGAATGCCCGATTTCGATTAATCCGGACCGCGCGAGCGGGAACAGCGCTTTCGGCCCGACGAATGCCTAAACTGGCGAGCGATCGTCTGCCCAACTAGTCCTGTGATACGTCAAGCTGTGTCGCAGTAAGTGGAACGTGCGGGCAATGTCGTCGAGCTCAGCGGCTCGCAGTAGAGCGACCGTCGAACGCGATTCTTTAATAAGGCTTCGCCCCGTTCGTGTTTTAACGGTCGAGACCCCAAACGTCCGAATTTCGTGCGAAGTACTCGATCAGCATCTCGGTGAGGACCCGGACTTTCCGTGTGGGGTGCTTACCCGGCGGTCGGACGACATACGCGCCTGCCGAAGGTGGGGGATAGCGTGTCATAATCGGAACGAGCGCTCCGGAGGTCACATGGTCATACGTGATGCAATCAGGGAGCCAAGCGATGCCGAGCCCTGCCGCCGCGGCGGCGGCGAGCGCCGTGGCGTTGTCGGCTTTGAACCTGCCCTGCGGCTGAACCGTGACGATCTTGTCGCCGTCCATGAACTGCCAGGCTTCCGTTCCTTGCATGAGGGCCTGGTGGTTGACGAGCTGCTCTACCGTCTCAGGTGAACCGTGCGCTTTGATGTAATCCGGGCTTGCGACAAGCTTTCCATAGATCGGCCCGACACGTCTGGCGATCAGGTTGGAGTCCTGAAGGTAACCAACCCGGATCGCGCAATCGAAACCTTCGGCGATCAGATCGACGAAGCGATCGCTGTAGGAGGTATGGATGTGGAGCTGCGGGTGGTATTGCGCCATTTCCGCAAGCACGGGGGCGAAGTGGGTCGGTCCAAAAGAAAGCGGCATGGCAACCCTCAGGCGGCCGCGCAGCTCACCGCTGGGGAGGATCGTTTCCCTGGCCGTATCGATCTCGGCGCTGGCTCGGGCCGCATGGTCTCTGAACGTGATTCCCGCTTCCGTGAGCGCGGCGCCGCGGGTCGTTCGTGCAAGAAGCTGGACGCCAAGCTCCGCTTCAACCCGAAAGAGCCGCCGACTGACGATTGACTTGGAGACGCCGAGCCGGCGCGCGGCGGCCGACACGCCCCCTGCATCGGCCACTGCGACGAACGTCTGTAGATCTTCGATGTCCAATTCGGCGTTCCTCGTTTCGCGACACAGCTTGCCTGACTATGGCACTACCGCATCACCAAAGGGAACAGCAAATTGCGTCCAGGCAACGTCGCCCGCTGGCGCATGTCTCCCGTAAACCCATCGCCGTCCATAGCGGCAGAGAAAGGAAGTCTTGATGACCCCTCGTAACGGCCTTGATTCGCTTCTTCGTCCTGAAGATTCGGTGCTCGTTCTGATCGATCACCAACCTTATCAGCTCGCAAACCTAAACAGCCACGATCCGCACATGGTGGTCAACAACACGACCGCGCTGGCGAAGCTAGCAAAAGCCTTCAATGTTCCGACCATTCTCACCAGCGTGATCGCGGCGCGCGGTGGACTTCTCTTTAAGCAGATCACCGACGTATTTCCGGACCAGGAAGTCATCGATCGCACCTGGGTGAACACCTGGCAGGACGAGAATGTGGTGAACGTCGTCAAGGCGACCGGCCGCAAGCAGCTGATCATCGCCGGCCTGTGGACCGAGGTCTGCGTCGCAATGCCTGTGATCCAGGCCGCCGGCGAAGGCTGGGACGTGACCGTGATCACCGACGCGTCGGGCGGGATTTCGAAGGAGTCTCACGAAGTTGCCATCCAGCGAATGATCGCGGCCGGCGCGAACGTGATGACCGTGATGGCGCTCGCTGGCGAATGGCAACGCGATTGGGCGCGCACCGAGCATGTCGAGGAGCTGACCGAGATTCTCATCCAGCACTTCGGCGGCAGCGGCATCGCGTATCTTTGGGAGCAGCAGCTTCTCAACACGCCGGTGCCGAGCAAAGGCTGATCCGGGCCGGGATGGCGAGCATTTCGGCGAGGGTCGGAATCGATCCGTTTGCCGGCCTCGCCATCCTCGCCCTTCTGGCTTCACCCTTCGTGGTCGTGAAGCTCGTGGTTCTCGGCGGCTATGCGCTCGGAGCCTGGCACGTCGTCCGACTGCTCCGCAAGCCACCAGAGCTTGCGAGGCGCGGACGGATACTGACGGCCGGCAAGTGGTCGATGGTAGCGGCTGTCTGCATAACCGATTGATCTTATTGATCAAGTGGTAGCGGGAGACCGCTACATCGCGAGACCCACTGTCGAAGAGGCGTTCTTCTACTATCGGCGGCACGCAGCTTAGTCGAAATTTTCAATTTTGGTGACAGAGATTAGAGCATTGGAACAGCCTCAATTTGCGACGGTTTGCGACTGGCTGACGTATGCGTTTACCCGACACAGTGGCCAGCATGACGTGTCAGACTGTGCGTCCTTCGTTGTCGAAGAAATGCAGGTGCTCGGGTGCAGTCTTCAGTCCGACCTCGGCGCCAATTTCGGGCGCTATCCCTTGGTTATGGATGGCGAGGCAAGTCTGGCCTCCGTCCAGTTCGACGTGAATGAGCGTGACAGCGCCAGTGTATTCAGCCAGCCTTACCTTACCACGTAGCGCGGTGTTTGAGGGCGCGACAAGCGACAGGTGCTCAGGTCGAACGCCGACCGATGCAGCCGTGGCAGGCACGGATGAGTTGTGGGTGATTGGCTGGCCGCCGAATAACGGCAAGATGTTCATTTTCGGACTGCCGATGAACTGGGCGACGAAGATGGTTCCGGGCTCGTTGTAGAGTTCGTGGGGCGAACCGACCTGCTCAATCTTCCCTTCGCGCAATACGACGATCTTGTCGGCGAGGGTCATGGCCTCGATCTGGTCGTGCGTCACATAAATCATCGTTGTTGACAGGCGCTGGTGCAGCGCCGCGATCTCCGAGCGCATGTGGACACGCAGTTCGGCATCGAGGTTCGAAAGCGGCTCGTCGAAGAGAAAAACTTCGGGATTGCCGACGATGGCGCGGCCGATGGCCACGCGCTGGCGCTGTCCGCCCGACAACTGACGCGGGAAGCGGTCAAGCAATGGCTCGAGCTTCAGCGTTGCGGCGGCTTCCGAGACGCGTCGGGCGCGCTCCTTGGCCGGCACTTTGCGAATCTTGAGGCCAAAGCCCATGTTGTCGCGTACCGTGAGGTGGGGATAGAGCGCGTAGGACTGGAACACCATTGCCACGCCGCGCTTGGCCGCCGGAACCTCGTTGACCAGGCGGTCGCCGATGTGGAGTTCGCCGTCGCTGATGTGCTCCAAGCCGGAAATCAGCCGCAGCAGCGTGGACTTCCCGCATCCCGACGGACCGACGAAGACCACGAACTCGCCATCCTCGATCTGAAGATCGACACCACGGATGACTTCGACCGTCCCGAACCGCTTGCGGATGTCCTTGAGAAGAACTTTTGTCATGGCGGGCTTCCCTTATCCCTTGACGCCGGAGAGGGCGAAGCTCTCGACGATCTGGCGCTGGGCGATCAGATAGATGATGAGGATGGGAACCACGGCCAGGCTTGTCGCCGCCAATTGCAGGTTCCACAAAGGCAGGCCGTAGCTGTCGTTGAAGTTGGACAGCGCCAGCGGCAGCGTGAATTTCTCAATCGAGCTGAGGAAGATCAATGGCTCGAGGAACAGGTTCCACGAATGCAGAAACGTGATCACCGCAACCGCGGCAAGTGCCGGCCGCGACATGGGTAGGGCGATTGCCCACCAGATGCCGAACCTCGACAACCCATCCATCTTGCCGGCCTCTTCGAGTTCTCGGGGCAACGCCAGGAAGAACTGGCGCATCAAGAACGTCGCCATCACGCCCTGCGGGCCGAAGACAGGCAGAAGGATGAGCGGCCAATGTGTGTCGATCAGTCCCATCGCTCGGATCAGGAAGAAGTTCGGGATGATGGTGACCTCTTCAGGCACCATCAGTGCTATCACCAGAAACAGCATCAAAAGGCCAGCGCCGGCAAAGCGGATGCGCGCCAGCGCATACCCGGTGAGCGATGCAATGAACAAGGTCAGTACCGTTACCGTCACGGCGATGTAAAGCGAATTGAAATACTGCCGCGCGAAGGGCTGGTAGGTGAACACTTCGGCGAAGTTCTCGATACGCCAGACTCGGGGGATCAAGGTCGGCGCGCCGAAGATTTCGGTGGTGCTCTTGAAGCCGCCGGAGATCATCCACAGGAAGGGAAACACGAAAGGCACCGCCAGCAGCAGCAGGGCTATGGTCCAGCAGATGCGATAGAGGATCTCGGTCTGACGTGGGGTCACTCCATCTCCCTCCGCCGCAACATCACCTGCACAAGGGTGAGCGCCATTACGATGGCGAACATGATCAGAGCCAGCGCCGCTGCATAGCCGACGTTGAAGAACTTGAAGCCCTGTTGGTAGATGTAGAACGCCAGCACCAGGGTCCCGTTTTCAGGGCCGCCGCCAGTCATCTGGTAAATATGGTCGAACACCTTGAACGAACCGATCGTCGTCAGAACCATGATGACGAGCGTCGTTGGCGCAAGCAGCGGCCAGGTGATCATGCGGAAGATCTGCAGGCGCGAAGCGCCCTCCAATTTCGCCGCTTCCTCGTAGTCGCGCGGTATCGACTGAAGCGCGGCGATGTAGAGGATCATGTTGAGCCCGACCATCTTGATGACGCGGGTGACGATGACTGCCGCCATCGCCCAGTTGGGCTCGCGCAGCCAATTCGGACCATCGATGCCGACCCAGGCGAGCATCTGGTTCACTGCGCCACCTTCACCCTGCAGCATGAATTTCCAGACGATCGCCCAGGCAATCGCGGAAGTGATCACAGGTGCGAAGAAAATCGTCCGAAAGAACACGACGCCGAAGAACGGCCGCGAAAGCGCCAGTGCAAGCGATAGGGCCAGCGCCATGTTCAGGGGAACAAGCCCCAGCGCAAAGATCACGGAATTTCGGACGACATGCCAGAAGTCGGGGTTCTCCAGCAGGGCATTCTGGAAATTGTGAAGCCCAACGAATGTCGCCTGCTGGCTGAGCAGGTTCCACTCGGTCGTCGAATAGTAGAAGATGGCGACCAGCGGCCCAAGGAAGAAAATCAGGAACCCGATGAAAGTGGGGCTGACGAACAGCCACGCTTCCAGCATTTCCCTGGTTTTCAAGGTCAACCGCGGCGCGCTTACCGAGCGCGCCATATTGTCCCGCGATGCCGAGTCGGCCACCGAACAGAGCCCGGTCAGAGCAAAGGCTGAATGGCGGCGCAGACGCCTTTCACGGCTTCTTCGACATTGGCGTCGGCCCGCCACAGCGCGTCGACCCGCGGCGACATAGCAGCGAATATTTGCGGCACCCGCTCATGCGACGGATGAACGCGGCCGTTAACGATTGCGGCGGCGACACTTTTCATCTGCTCGGGCGGGATCAGTTTGTTGGAATTGACGAAGGCGTCGCTCTCCAGAACGCTTTTGCGGGCCGGCGGGAAGAACTGGGCCATGATCGCCACGTTGTCCTTGCTGGTCATTTCGGCAACCAGTTGAGCGGCGAGGTCCTTGTTCTTGCCCGATTCAAAGACCGTTAGGGCGGCCTGGCCGATGACCGGAGCCTCACCGGCCGGTCCCGAGGGCAGGGGCGCGATGCCCCATTTGAAGCCCGCCTCCGGCATCTTCGACGCTCGCGAGATCTGGTTTATGGTCATCGCGGAATTGCCTGAGAAGTAATCGCCCTGTTCTCCAGGCGGCACAATCGACTTGTCCTTGAACACCATGTCATGAAGTTGCTTGACCGCAGCCACCGCTTCCGGTTTGTCCAGGCCGCACTGGCCGTTCGCCCACAGCTCTCCGCCATAGGCGCGCACGGGCGGCAGCAGGGCGTGCGTCATCCGCGATGCGTAGCCTTCGCCGTCCTTGAACTCAAAGCCCCATTTTCCGGGATTGGCCTCGGTGATCTTCTTGGCGACCTCCTGAAATTTCTGCATGTTCCACTCGCCCTTTGCAGCGAGCTGATTGGGATCTTCGAGACCCGCTTTGTCGAACATGTCCTTGTTGTAGTAGATCAGGAACGGCGAGGTCGAGAACGGCACGCCGTAGACCGTGCCGTCCTTCTGCCAAAGCGCCATCGCCGGCTGGGAGAAATCGTCGAAATTGTATCCCTCGGTCGCCTTGAGCGTCGGGCCGATGTCCATCAGCAGCCCAGCGTTCTCGAATGCCGGTGCCGCATCTTCCATCATCCAGGCGACGTCCGGGGCGTTGCCGCCGGCGACCTGGAAGGTAAGCTTCTGGGTATAGTCCGCGACCGGAACCGTCTCGAACTTCACCGTGACGCCCGGATGCTTGGCGATGAAGCCCGCGGCGATGCCGTTTAACATCTTGAGATGGGCCTCGCTGCCGGTCCATACGGTTACCCGGAGTTCCTGAGCCAGCGCCAGGGTCGACATGGCGCACAGGGCCAGGGTCGAAACTGCGAGCTTCATTGCGGTCTTCATGGTCTCCTCCAAAACGCTGATGGTCCAATCAACAACTGCGAATGCGATCTGAGTGGCCTGGCAAGCAGCGGCGTCTTGTCATGCCGTCACTCCGGGCGAGACGCCGGGTGCGTCGCCAATCGTCCAGCCGCCATCGACGGGGATGTCGGCTCCAGTGATGTAGCGGGCAGCATCGCTGCACAAGAAAACGAAAGCTCCGACGAGGTCGTCGGCCTGGCCGTGGCGGCCGGCGGGAATTTTTGCCGCAACCGCCTTGCGGAAAGCGGCGTCCCGGTAGCGCTCGGCCATAGCCTCGGTCTCGATGGCGCCAGGCGATACCACATTCATTGTGACGCCATGCTGCGCTACATCCCGTGCGATGGCGCGCACTGCCGTCAGTTGCGCCGCCTTCAGTGACGCGTAGACGACTGTTTCGGCGCGTGGGCGCGTGGCCATGACGCTGCCGGTAGCAACCACGCGTCCCCATCCGCGCTTCGCCATGGCTGGAACAAGCCGCGCAGCCAAGGTGAGCAGCGCTGTGAAGTTTGCCGCGACATGCGCCTGTATATGTGCCTCGTCGACCTCGCCCCATGCACGGCGTCGTTCGATAGCACCATTCGAGATCAAGATGTTGATGGGGTCGGCACTGGAGGCGACTTCGTCCGCAAAAGCCGACATCGCTTTGCCGTCTGTAAAATCGACCTCAAAGATGGCGGTGCCATCGCCGATGGCGGCCGCCGTGTCGCGCGCGCCAGCGGCGTCGCCGAAATGATGCAGCCCGACTGACGCTCCATGCTGGGCGAGGGCAATCGCAACCGCCCGACCGATACCGGAACTGGCGCCGGTTACCGGCGCCCGCCGGCCAGCGAGGGAGAAACGGTCGTGACTCAAGCCGACTGCCCTCCGAGTTTGCCGGCCACCTCGAGCGAGGCAATGTCGGCAGCGTCAAAGTGCTCGTGAATGCGCCGGTCGGCGAGGTTGGTGTCGCCCGCTGCGATCGCATCGTAGATTGCCTGGTGCCGTTCGACGGTGGCCAGCCAATCCGCGTTTGTGCGATTGGAGCGCCGCGAGAACAGCTCCGAAACCTCCCGCTGGACCGACCGCATACCTTCCATCTGGATGCGGATCATGGCGTTGCCCGTGGCCATGGCAAGGCCGAGGTGGAACTGTATGTCGGCTTCGGTGAAATCGCCGGGCTTACCAATGCCGGCGTGCATGTCGAGCACGGCCTGGCGCATTACTTCCAATCCTCTCGGATCGCGGCGCTCGGCGGCGAGCCGGGCGATGCCCACCTCGATGACGCGGCGCATTTCGTTGGCTTCCTGAAGCCGCGTCAGGCTGGAGCGGACCGCATAGGCGTAGATACGGTCCATCGGTTCGCCGCTGAGCGCCTTGGCGCGGGCGACCTTCCCCTGCTGCGTCGATACCAGACCTGCGCTGGTTAACTGGCGCAGCGCCTCACGCGCGATCGGCTTGGAGACGCCGAATTCCCTGGCGATCTCGCCCTCCGGCGGCAGCGCCTCGCCCGGGGCAATGCGTCCGTCGAACAGGGCCGCGGCGATGGCATCCGAGACGCCGTCCGCCAGGCGGGAAGGGCTCGCGAGTTTTGCGGCGAAAATCGACTTGCGTTCGGCGTCTGCGGGCATTCGGCATCCTCTCAACGGCTGCCTAGCACAATTGCAGCCAACATAGCAACTAAGTTTGCCAGTTGCTATGTTGCGACGTTGGCGCTATGAGAAATCGTCCGAAGGAGGAAGTCTGGAGTCGATGCGCGGGAGCGATCCAATCGTGGCGGAGTCGTTGAAGATTGCCGAGGTGATTGCTCATCCCCTCAGCCAGACGCTGCCCAAGCCTACGGTCACGTCCTGGGGCGTTTATGAAAAGGTTTCGCTGGTTCTTGTTGAGGTGCGTACGACCGAGGGTATCGTCGGCGTCGGCGAAACCCTGGCGCGGTTCTCACCCAAGGCCTATGTCGAATTGATCGAAGGCTCGCTGACGCCGCGCCTTCTCGGCCAGGACGCGCGCAACATCGGCGCTCTGTGGCAGTCAATGCGCCGCGCGCTGTCGGGCAGGGCGGGGGGCATGCTGATTGAGGCCATCGCCGGCGTGGACATTGCGCTTTGGGATATCCTTGGCAAGGCGGCCGGGCAGCCGGTCGCGAAGCTTCTTGGGGGCGTTGGACGCGATCGCATTGACGTTTACGCCGCCGCTGTCAATTGGGTCGACGACAAGGCCGCCGACGCTGAACTCGATCGCTATGTTGACGAGGGCTTTACGCGCATCAAGGTGAAGATAGCGCGGCCTGTGCGTGACGCCTGCAAACGTATCGAGCGCATCCGCAAGCGGGCCGGCGACGTGATCGGGCTCTGTGTCGACGCAAACTGGGCCTACAATCTGGATGAGGCTGTCGAGGTCGGCAGTGCGCTTTCGGCATACGGCTATTTCTGGTTCGAGGAGCCGCTGCAGCCGGAGAACGAGCAGGGTTACGAAGAACTGCGCCGGCGCTGTGACGTGCCGCTGGCTGCAGGCGAAAGCAATTTCACCCTCGACCAGGCGCAACGCCTGATCGCCAATCGGACGCTGTCCGTGCTGCAACCAGACGTAGCGCGCGCGGGCGGCATCACGGAGACACGTCGCATGGCGGATTACGCCGCCGCCCATGACATCCGCTATGCGCCGCACATCGGCATGTCGGGCATCGTCTGCGAGACCGCGAGCGTCCATCTGGCTGCAGCGATGCCGAACTTCGCCGTCATGGAATGCGAATGTGACGCCAGTCCGTTCAAGACGAGTTTGGCCGATCTCGCTCCCGGGTGCCGCCGGCAGAAGAGCGGAACGCTCGACGTCCCGGATCGGCCGGGACTCGGCATCGAAATCGACTGGGATGCCGTCAAGAAACTAAAAGCCGAATGAGGCCGACGACCAGATGAAAATCCAGGCTCCGAACCCACCCGATACCTTGACAGAGGCGATGCGGCTGGCGCTGCTGCGCGCCGATCCGGCGCTCAGCCGCTTCGACCCGCTGCCGCGGATTCTGTCGTTCGACGATTTCTCGCGTGGCCACTGCGGTTGGTCGCAGCTTGTCGGCAACTACGAGGACGATCTTGACACCATGCTGCCCGGTTACGCGCAGCATACAAGCGCAATGCTGTCGACGCTCGGACACTGGGATGCCGGCTCGCACGGGGGAATGGGCTCTTCCTACGCCTTGAAGGTCGCAACACGTCCGGTGCCTGGCGCACGCAACGTCGCCATCAAACGCCACACGTTCAGGAAACGCGGGCCGATCCGTTTCGAAATGTATTTTACCTTCAAGCCTGAGGCCAGCGAGCTGAAACTGTCCGAGACCGATGTGCGCTCCGTCGGCTTCCTGTTCGACCTGCAGGGTGGAGACAAAGACAGCCATGACGACCGCGTCATGCCGCATCTGCGCTTCCTGAATGCGCTCGACGGCCAACATCTGCAAAAATGGCAATACAAGCGTGAGACCGAGAGAATCATCCCGATCGGCACCGACAACAAGACGATCAGCCACTACCATCTGGCGTCGGAGAACTGGCTCGATCTTCCCGGTGGATCGCAGCGCCTCTGCTACAACGAGGTCCCCACCAAGGTGAACTGGACCTATCTGTGCTTCGACTTCGACCTGGAATCGATGACGGCGCTCGGGCTGCGCTGCAACGATCGCAGCTTCGATCTCTCGGGGTTCGATTCGATCCGCATTCCGGCGATGAAGAACCTTTGGTGCATGCTCAACTTCGCCCTGTTCGCGGAAACCGACGTTGCCAAACGCGCCTTCCTCTACGTCGACTCCATTTGCATTTCAGGAGACTTCTGATGCTGCCCGAGAACTTCACCGCGGTCGTCTCGCGCAATGAATGCTGGCGTGGTGAAGCCGCCAGCGAGCCCTATGAGGCAGGGTGGGCGCGCGAGGCGATTTTCTTCGTGCGCGCGCTTAAAGAACCTGTCGGACCCACTACGACGGCGTGGATTGAGGTTTCGCCGGACGGAATGCGTTGGCTGCGCGAAGGCACCGAATTTCCAATGCCGGACAAACGCGACGGCGTGGCAATGGCGCGGCTCGCCCATTTCGGCAACTGGCTGCGTGTCGCGGCGCATTTCGATGATGGTGCGGAATGTACAGTGCTGGTGACGCTGCATCTGAAGGCCTGAATCCAGCGCCTCGCCAGAGGCTCTGCCTGTGGCCGGCTAATCCCGCTTGTTCTCGGAGAAACCATGACTGACGCATACGCCACATTCGCCCAAGACAGCTTTGCCGGCAGAACCGTGCTGGTGACCGGCGCCGCGAGCGGCATGGGTTTCGAGACCGCCCGTGCATTCCTTTCCAAGGGGGCCGAGGTCGTGCTCTGCGACCGCGATGCGGAGGGCCTCAGCAAGCGTCACGACGAACTGAAAGGAATAGGCGCATCGTCGCATGAGGTGGTGGCCGACATGGGCGATCCCAACAGCATTAGGCGTATGTTCGACTATTGCGACGCCAATCTGGCGCGGCTCGACAATGTCGTCACCTGCGCCGCGATCATTACCGCCAAGAGAATCCCGGAACAGGATTGGGCGCACTGGCAGCGTGTGCTCGGCGTCAATCTGCTGGGCACCTTCTTCACCGTTCAGGGGGCCGTGCAGCGCATGCAAGGCAGTCCCAACGGTGGAAACATTGTCTGCGTGGCTTCTGACGCTGGCGTGCACGGTGGCGGTGGCCTCATCGCCGACACGGCCTATGCAGCTTCAAAGGCCGGCACGCTGTCGCTGGTGAAGTCCGTTGCGCGCGAGCTGGCGGGAAAGAAAGTGCGCATCAACGCCCTCAATCCAGGGCCGACCGATTCGCCGATGCACTCGCATGTCGATCAGGCCCTCAAGGATCGCATCGCAGCCAACCTGCCGATTCGCCGCATGGGCCAGCCCGATGACATGGCTGCCGCGATCCTGTTCCTCTGTTCCGATGCCGCAAGTTTTATCTACGGCGCGGCGCTCGACGTGGATGGTGGCTCGATGTTCCGCTGAGCAGCGTGCAACGGCCAAGGCCTTCAGACGCCCTACGCGGCTCTCAGTCGCTTTGGCCAGAAGTCCGCCCAACGAGACGCAAGCTGCCGCCAAGATCGATACGGACCTTGAGGTCAGGCATCCCGGAGCGTTCCGGCCGGTCGCTTAAGTTGGGCGTGTTCACGCGGCAAGAGCAGTTCTCCGGCTCCGCCACCACTCGATGCGTGTTGCGACGGCTGCCCTTAAGGCTACTTCCGAGTCGAGTGCTCCTTTGATCTCATTATGAAATTCCGTCCGATGGCGCTACCATCGAGGGGGAGATTTATTATAGATTTCAGTGGGTTAACCAGATTTTGGTAGCGGGAGAGGGACTTGAACCCCCGACCCCAGGATTATGATTCCCGTGCTCTAACCAACTGAGCTACCCCGCCAGGGCGGCGAAAGGCCCGAAATCCGCCTTAAATCAGAAGGCATGTCGAAGCGTTCGCCAAGGTCGGGCGGATATAAGGTTGGGAGGCCAAGCCTGTCAAGCATCGATGCAGCCGGCATATTGGCATATTCTATCGCTTCGGGCCGGATATCGGAATCGATTTCGGAAAGCACGGTGCGAAGGGTCAAAGTCATGAGGTGAGAACTTTGTGCGTCCAAGCGGACGTGCGTCGCTCCAATGGGCGAAAAGCTCTACCGGGCAGGAATTTGAGCTGAAATGCCGGGGTTGAGTTCGGCGGAGTGCGCCGCTATGTCTCGGCCACGAAATTCTAGAGTTGGAATTGATGAAACCGCGCATTGCAGTCCTCGGTTGCGGATACTGGGGCAGCAACCACATCCGCACCCTCAAGGCGCTCGGCGCGCTTCACGCGGTCTCGGACGTCAACCCAGCCCGCGCTGAAGGCTTCGCCAGTGAACAGGATTGCCTGGCGATCGAGCCGGAGGCGCTGTTTGCTCGAAAAGACATCGACGCCATCGTCATGGCGCTGCCGCCGCAGTTCCACGCCGATATGGCGGTGCGCGCCGTCCAGGGCGGCAAGGACGTGCTGGTGGAAAAGCCAATCGCGCTGACGGTGACGGATGCCGAGCGTTCGGTACAGGCGGCGGCCGACAATGGCCGCGTCTTCATGGTCGGCCATGTGCTGCGCTTTCATCCAGCCTTCGAGACGTTGAAGGCGCTGATCGACAATGGCGAGCTCGGCGAGGTCCGCTATATACATTCGCACCGGCTCGGGCTCGGCAAGTTCCACACCGAGAACGACGCGCTGTGGGATCTGGCGCCGCACGATCTGTCGATGATCCTGGCCATCACGGGCACGGAGCCGATCGAGGTGCGCGGCGAAGGGGCAGCGCTCCTCGACAATCTCAGTGATTTCGCGCATCTGCATATGCGCTTTCCCAACGGCCTGCGCAGCCATCTCTTCGCGTCGCGGCTCAACCCTTACCGCGAGCGGCGGCTGACCGTGGTCGGCACCAAGGCGATGGCGGTGTTCGACGATGTCGAGCCGTGGGAGCGCAAGCTCGCCGTCTATCGCCACGCGGTGTGGCAAGACAGCGGCCAATGGGCTTTCACCACCAACGAGCCGTCCTACGTGGCGGTGGGCGAGGGCATGCCGCTGACGCGAGAGCTCGAGCATTTCATCCAGTGCATCGAGACGCGGGCAGAACCGCGCACCGGCGGCGAGGAAGCCATCAGGGTGCTGCGCATCCTGACTGCTGGCACGATTACCCACACCGGATCGTCTTCCCGAGAGAAAAGCGCCGCTGTATTAGAGCCTGATCCATCCCGATAGAATCGGGATCACCGTCTATTCGGCGGGAACCTGCGCCGGCCGGGCCGCCAGCCGCGTCAGCATCGCCTCAGCCTCGGCGCCTCGCTCGGAACGCTCGATGAAGCCGCCGCCGAACACGCGAGCCTCGTTGCCGTCGTCGGAATAGAGCACGCAGGCCTGGCCGGGCGCGATGCCGGACTCACCGTCGACCAGCTCCACCGTAGTGACGCCGGCGCTGTGATGCAGCACCGCCGGGCGCGGCGGGCGTGTCGAGCGGACCTTGGCGAAAAGCTCCAGCCCGGCCGCCGGGATGTCGGACAGCGCAGCGTCGCCCAGCCAGTTCATGTCGCGCAAATAGATCTTGTGCGTCTCCAGCGCCTCGCGCGGGCCAACGACGACGCGGGCCCGGTCGGCGTCGAGATGGACGACGTAGAGCGGCTCGCCCGAGGCGATGCCGATGCCGCGGCGCTGACCGATCGTATAGCGCAAAATGCCTTCATGGCGGCCGAGCACGCGGCCGTCGATATGGACGATATCGCCCGGATTGGCAGCAGTCGGCTTCAGCTTGGCGATGATGTCTGAATATTTGCCCTGCGGCACGAAGCAGATGTCCTGGCTGTCCTGCTTGGCGGCGACCGTCAGTCCCATTTCCTCGGCGATAGCGCGAACCTGCGGCTTCGACAGGCCGCCGAGCGGAAAGCGCAGATAATCGATCTGCGCCTGTGTGGTGGCGAACAGGAAATAGCTCTGGTCGCGGTCCGCGTCGACCGGCCGGTACAGTGCGCGATGGGCGCCATTGGCGCCGGAGCGAATGTAATGGCCGGTGGCCAGCGCGTCGGCGCCAAGCTCCTTGGCGGTCGTCAGAAGGTCGGCGAACTTCACCGTCTGGTTGCAGGAAACGCAAGGGATCGGCGTTTCGCCGGCCACATAGCTCTCGGCGAAGGGGTCGATCACCGCCTTGCGGAAGCGCTCCTCGTAATTGAGCACATAATGCGGAATGCCGAGCGTCTCGGAGACGCGACGGGCATCGTCGATGTCCTGGCCGGCGCAGCACGAGCCGGCCCGGTGCGTTGCCGCGCCATGGTCGTAGAGCTGTAGCGTTACGCCGACGACATCATAGCCTTCGCGCTTCAAAAGGCCGGCAACGACCGACGAATCGACTCCGCCCGACATGGCGACAACGATGCGGGTATCTTCGGGACGTCGGGGAAGGTCGAGGCTGTTCATGGTTCTTTCGTTCTGCATGCGCCTGGACGACGGCGCTTGAATGCCAATGGCCGGAATATAGGTCAAGCTTTCCAGGTACGCCAGCTTCGCGAACTGGCCGATTTTTTTGAACGGATGCGGCGCTTGCCGGCAGATATCTCAAATGCCGACGAAAAGACTAACGCGGCGTTCATGATCCTTACCTAGCTATTAGGGTCTGCTTAGGCAATTTTTAAAGCTGTGGCGGTAATGTGGTGGGGATTGGGTCTTTGAGTTTTTAGTAGAGAGTACGATGACCGATCTTGTTAGACCGCGAGTCAAATATGTTATCGGGCCTGACGGCAGCCCTCTTACGATTGCCGATCTGCCGCCGACGAACACACGCCGCTGGGTTATCCGACGCAAGGCGGAAGTGGTGGCGGCTGTGCGCGGCGGGCTTTTGAGCCTCGAAGAGGCGTGCCAGCGCTACAAGCTGACCACCGAGGAATTCCTGTCCTGGCAGGCGTCGATCGACGAATATGGCCTTGCCGGGCTGCGCACGACGCGCATCCAGCAATATCGGCATTAAGGCTGGTTCGAGGACGTCAAAAGGCGCGATAATCCGCGCCCTTTTTGTTTGCCGGAACGGTTTTCTCTGCTTCAGGCCGTCAGCACCACCTTGCCGATCGGCCTGGTGGCGAGAAAGGCATGGGCAGCGCCTGCTTCTTCGAGCGGAAAGGCCCTTGCCACATGGGCGGCAAGCTTTTTCGCTTCGATAAGCTTGCCAAGTTCTACAAGGCCTGCGCGGTCGGGCACGACGGACATCCGCTCGACGCGGATATCTTGCGCCTTGGCTTCTGCCTTTGTGGTGTCGCTGACATCGAGCAATGACACCAGCACGCCGCCGGCCTTGAGAACCTTCAGCGAGCGCTGCGCATGATCGCCGCCAAACATCTCCAGGACGAGGTCGATGTCATGGGCCTTGTCGACGAAATCATCCTTTGTGTAATCGATCACTTCGTCGGCTCCCAGCGAGCGTGCGAAGTCGAGTTTTTCCGGGCTCGCGGTGGCGACGACATGAGCGCCGCGCGCCTTGGCGATCTGCACCGCCAAATGCCCGACGCCACCGGCCGCCGCGTGGATCAACACGCGCTGGCCTTGTTCGAGCCGGCCATGGCGAACCAGACCTTGCCAGGCCGTCAGGCCGGCCAGCGGCAGTGCCGCGGCATGGAGGTGATCGATGCCTTTCGGCTTCGGCGCAATCTCGTTCGCCGGGACGGCCGCCAATTCGGCATAGGCCGCCGCCTGCTTGGGAAAGCGCGGCATTCCGAATACGGCGTCGCCGACCTTGAGGCCGGTTACGCCAGAACCTAGCGCCTCGACGGTTCCCGAAACGTCCCAGCCGAGGATGAAGGGCGGCTCGCCGAGCAGCGGATAGCGGCCGGCGCGAACCGCGCCATCGACTGGATTGATGCCGGAGGCGCCGACGCGGATAAGCACCTCGCCGGCGTTGGGCGACGGTGCGGGACGGTCGGCAATGACGAGGACTTCGGGTCCGCCGACGGAATTCTGGATAACGGCACGCATTGGGAGGCTCTCCTGCTTGTTGGTGTGCCACTATCATTTGGATAGTAATATCCGCTTGTCTAGTATGTACCTTTTCGATATATAGGCACCTTATGGATAGCGAAGATAAATCCCCATTTGGCTACGACGCATTCCGGCGGACGTGCCCCTCGCACACCGTGCTTGAAATGCTCGCCAGCAAATGGGTCTATCTGGTGATCTGCGCGTTGCGCCGGGGCCGGCTGCGCAACGGCGAATTGGCGCGCAAGCTCGAAGGCATTTCTCCGAAAATGCTGACGCACACGCTGCGCGTGCTTGAGCGCGATGGCCTGGTGCGGCGCGAGATCTTTCCGGTTATCCCACCGCGGGTCGAATATGAATTGACCGAGCTCGGCCAGAACCTGGCGGGGCTGCTCAATCAGATCAGGTCCTGGTCAGAGCAGCATGCTCCCGACATCAAGGATGCCCGGGCGCGGGCGGTCGCGGAACATGAAGGGGATTTGGTGGCGTAAGCCTGCTGACGGCCCGGTATGAGCGGCGACGTTCCAGATGAGCAACGCCCGGATCGCTGGGCTTTGATTGGCCCTTAAAGCCTTGTTTTCAGCCGATCATGGCGCTGCGGCCGCCGGTCTCGGCGTCGCGGATCTTGGTGTCGCGCGATTCGAGCATTTCCGCTTTGGAAAGCTCCGCTTCGGCTTCGCCGAGCAGTGATTCGGCGACGCTTCGTTGCTGGGCGAGGTCGCTTTGCGAATTTCTGAGGTTGTCGCGGCGCAGGCGCGCTGCCTTGGCGAAGGTCGGATAGGCAAAATGGTTGATGTCGGTGATGCCGGCTTTCTTTTCTTCGGCAGTGATCTGAAGCTCCAGTTCGACAGCCATGCGCTCGAATTCAGCGATCATCATGTCGAGTTGCAGCAATTGCCGCCTCTTCTCGTTCACCTGAAACTGCTTCAGCCGAACGAGGTTTTCACGTGACTTCATGATTCGGTACTCCTGGAAACGCACACCTGCACATATCGCCCAATCCACCTGGCAAACCTCAGGCTTCACCCGTTTCCACCGACTTTACCGGAACTATGGGAAACAAATTCCTAAAGTTTTTTTCCGGCGGTAACCATTCGTTTACGGGCATTGTTAATCATACGGCTCAGGACTTAAGGCGGGGTAAAAATTCCGGCTCTCGATACGGAAACGCGGCCGACGAGTCCCTGGAGTCACTTAGTCTGGCTTTTTAATGTTCTGCATTAGCGGTTTGGTTCTGTGATTCATTATTAAATTCAACAAGGTGTAGAAAGGGGTTAAAAAATCTGGTACCGTCAACGGCACGGAATTAGGTTTTGTTAACCATTCGATGGCAGCCTCTGCTCAGGCAATCACTGCTCCGGTCCTGGACGGGTCGTGAAATGGTCCGGCAGCAGAAAAGGGGAATGAAATGCGTGTTCTGCTGATAGAAGATGACAGTGCGACCGCACAAAGCATCGAGCTGATGCTGAAATCGGAAAGTTTCAATGTCTATACGACCGATCTTGGCGAAGAAGGGGTCGATCTAGGCAAGCTCTACGACTACGACATCATCCTTCTCGACCTCAATCTCCCCGATATGTCGGGATATGAGGTCTTGAGAACACTTCGCCTTTCGAAAGTGAAGACGCCTATCCTTATCCTCTCCGGCATGGCCGGCATCGAGGACAAGGTACGCGGCCTCGGCTTCGGCGCAGACGACTACATGACCAAGCCGTTCCACAAGGACGAACTGGTCGCCCGCATCCACGCTATCGTGCGGCGCTCCAAGGGCCATGCCCAGTCGGTGATCACCACTGGCGACCTGGTGGTCAATCTCGATGCCAAGACCGTTGAGGTCGGTGGCCAGCGCGTGCATCTGACCGGCAAGGAATATCAGATGCTGGAGCTGCTCTCGCTGCGCAAGGGCACCACGCTTACCAAGGAAATGTTCCTCAACCACCTTTACGGCGGCATGGACGAACCGGAGCTGAAGATCATCGACGTCTTCATCTGCAAGCTGCGCAAGAAGCTCGACGCTGCTTCCGGCGGCCAGAATTACATCGAGACGGTTTGGGGTCGCGGCTATGTGCTGCGCGAGCCGGAAGATATCCGCGTCAGCGCCTGAGCCGACAACGCCGATCCGATCGATTTTTCCGACAAAAATCCGGCTTCGGCCGGATTTTGCGTTCATGTC
This sequence comes from Mesorhizobium mediterraneum, assembly GCF_002284565.1. Lineage (GTDB taxonomy): Bacteria > Pseudomonadota > Alphaproteobacteria > Rhizobiales > Rhizobiaceae > Mesorhizobium > Mesorhizobium mediterraneum. The sequence continues at coordinate 184,417 of NZ_NPKI01000012.1, forward strand.
GCAGATATTAGAGCGCCGATTTCCCGGATCATGCGCGAGGGGTTCGGCGAATCAGGCTGCAACGGTCAAGGTGCGGAAGCGCTCGAGAAGTTGCGGCCGATTGAACGGCTTCAGCAGATAGCCTTGAGCGCCGGCGCGCTTTGCCCGCATGATCGAAGCGACGTCGACCTCAACCAGCGAAATCAGGATCTGGGGCTGAACCGGGCTTTCCATGGCGCGCACGCGGCGGATGACGTCCACCGCCTGCATGTCCGGCAAGGCGCCGTCGATGACGATGATGTCCGGCATGTCGGCAGTGCACATCTCGACCGCATCAAATCCGCTGGCGGCTTCGATGACCAGCATGTCGGACCCACCCAGGATGCGCTTTGCAACCTTCCTGATGACGCTCGAATCGTCGATGAACATGCAGCGTTTCATTTCCGGGCCCTCTTTGCCATGCGGCAATCCGGCAGCGTCGCGGTACTGAAGGGCACTGTAGGTCAATCCGGTAAAGAAGCCGAAAAGCCATTAGGTAAAATTTTTGCAAGAACGGCTTATACAGAAACTACTTGGTCGATGCTTCATCCGATCTAGGTGGGAAGACTCATTTCGTTCGACTGTGGTGGAGTAGTAAATATTGTCTAGAAAAATACTTATCTGTCCTTTTCGGCCAGCTTGGCTGCCTCAGGCAACCGAAAGCACGATTTCTTCCGCGGTCGCGTGGATCGATATCGTCATATTGGCCTCGCGCGCCAGAAGCAGTGTGTAATAGGGCTGCACCGAATGCGCGTCGATCGGCTCCTCAGGCTTGTTGCCGGAATGAAGTTCCAGGAATTTGGGCGGCACGCGCAGCATCGGACCGCTCGCGGCAAGCGCAAAGCGTGGTTCGGTGTCGAGGTTTTCAAGCGTGACCGTAAGCTTGCCACCACGCGGGATGGCGGCGTTGGCGACGAGAATGAGATTAAGCAGCAGCTTGACCTTGTTCTTGGGCAGCAGTGCGCGGGTTCCGTTCCAGACCAGTTCCGGCTTCTCGTTCTTCAGGAAGGCGATCGCTACGGCCTCGGCGTCTCCCGTGTCGATCATCATGCCGGCAGAGCCGGCCGCGCCGAAGGCGATGCGGGCGAATTGCAGGCGGGCCGAAGCGTTTCTGGCGCTCTGGCGAATCAACTTCATGGCGTCTTCGTCGGCGCCGCCTTCATCGAGCAGCTCGAGCCCGTTGTTTATGGCGCCGACTGGCGAAATGATGTCGTGGCAGACCCGGCTGCACAAAAGCGCTGCGAGATCGGGTGCGGAAAGGGTGAAAAGCTCGGCCATCGGCGAAAGTCCCTGCAAAATTTCACTAAAAAATGGCCGGGCGATCGATGATCACGCCTGCCCACACGAATCACGCTCTCTCCCAAGGCCTACTGAATACACAGCGCCTGAGCGTGCAGCAACAAATCCGGAATTGTCGTTATCGAAAATGGTGTGTTCACGCAGGGTGCGGATACTGCGCGGGCGACGCGAAACCGGCTCGAACCAGCCTTCTAACCGCCATCTTCATGTGAAAGCTTAATGGTTGAAAAAGGATTACGGCATAGTTTGCCCATAACAGCCATCCTTAACGGCCGCCAAAGAGCCGCACGGATGCGAGGCGTCGGCGAAGGTGCTCCCTGACGGAGATTGGAAGCATGTATTCCCGATACTACGACCGGAGCCTTTTCCGTGTCATCTCAATGGCGATCGCTCTCGTGGGCCTTGTCGTCTTTTCAACCTCGGCTTCGCGGGCCCAGGAATATACCTCTCAGGAGATCGTCGATTCCGGTCATAAATTCTTCGGCGCGACGTCGGGCGGGCTCGCTACCGTCGTCGAGAAGATTTTCGCCTCCTACGGCCTGCCCAATGGCTATTTGCTTGGCGAAGAGGGCTCGGGCGCGCTGATCGGTGGCCTGACCTATGGCGAAGGCACGCTCTACACCAAGAATGCCGGTGATCACAAAGTGTTCTGGCAGGGCCCGTCGCTTGGCTGGGATTTTGGCGGCGAAGGCTCGCGGGTGATGATGCTGGTCTATAATCTCGATGATGTGAACAGCCTCTACAATCGTTTCGGCGGCGTTGCCGGCTCGGCCTATATCGTGGCTGGCGTCGGCTTCAACGTGATGAAAAACAACAATGTGCTGCTGGTGCCGATCCGTACCGGCGTCGGCGCCCGGCTTGGTGTCAATCTCGGCTACCTCAAGCTTACCCAGCGCGCCACCTGGAATCCGTTCTGAGCAAGCGGTTGCCTCGCGATCTCGATTGGTTCCAGGGTTGACGATCTGGACATTGCTGCGGCAGACCCTTGCCGCAGCACTGGAATTCCGTCATGCGAACGTGGCACAGTCCATAACGGTTGTTTGCCGTCCATAACGGATAGTCACCTTGGTTCAGTCGGTCCTGTTCTTTGTCCTCGGCTTTCTCTGCGCCGGCTTTCTGGCGCTGATGATTGCCCCGGCCATCTGGCGGCGGGCCGTGATGCTGACGCGCAAGCGCGTCGAGGGCTCGATGCCGCTGACGCTGGCCGAGATCCAGGCGGAGAAGGATCGCATCCGCGCCGAGTTCGCCATGTCGACGCGCCGGCTCGAGATGAGCGTCAAATCGCTGCGCGAGAAATCGGCCGAACAGCTTGTCGAGATCGGCCGCGGCCGCGAGGCACTGAAGGAGCTGGCGGTCGAGCGGAAGGACAAGAAACAGGCCCTTTCCGAACTCGAGGCCAAGGGCAAAGAATTTCGGCAGCGCGAAGACCAGTTGCAGCTTTTGTCGGATCGGCTCGCTCAAGCCGAGCATGCCCTGGAAAAGCGTGTGCTCGAGCTGAAAAAGCTGGAGCACATGTATGACGACGCCAGCTTTTCTTCCAGCAGCCGTCAGATCGAACTTGTGGCGCGCGAATCCGAACTGCAAAAGCTGGCCGACGACATTTCGGTGCTGCGCGGCCAACGCAAGGAGGCGGACAGGCGCCAACAGGAGATCGCGGCCGAGAGCAAGGCCGTGCGAGACGCGCTGAAAGCCGAGAAGAAAAGGACCGGCGAACTGGTCAAAAAGGTCGAGCGCCTGCTCGCCACGCTTGCCGATCGCGAGGACAAGCTTGATCGCCGCGAAAAGGAAATCGCGCGGCTTCGCGAAAAGTCGAAAGGCGAAAGCGTGGAAAACGCGTCGGCGGTGCGTCTCGTCGGAGTGCAAGGCAGTCAGGTCAATGCGGCCGTCAAGGGCGACCATGACATCGAAAAAGCCATCGCCAAGCTCGACAGCGACCGGGAGCGGTTGGAGGCGAGGCTGACGGAACTGGCCCGCGAGAACAAGAAACTGAAAACGGATATTGCCGCCTTCGAGGCGTCCGAATCGGAAGGCGGCAGCGATGCGCGCCGCGCCAGCGCTGCGTTGCGCGAGCAGATGAGCGACCTGGCGGCGCAGGTCGTCGCCCTGACGGCGAGGCTCGACGGGCCGGATTCGCCGATCGCAAAGGTTCTTGCGGCACCCAAGCAATCGGGAAGCGGTGAACGCAGCCTTGCCGATCGCGTGCGGGCGCTGCAGAAGGCCGAGTCGGCGCATTGAACCCAGGCAGTGATGCTGACCTCTGCGGCTCAGGTCCTGCCTGCCGAAAAATGATGCAAGGCGATGGCTGACGCGGCGGCGACATTCAGGCTGTCGAAGCCTTCTGCCATATCGATCCGCACCGTCCGCAGGCGGGCGAGCAGGCTCTCAGGCAGGCCTTCGCCTTCGGTGCCGAGATAGAGCGCCAGCCGTTCAGTCGTTTTCGCATTACGGATCTCGGTTCGCCCGCGTGGCGACAAAGCGAACTGGCCGAAGCCCAGCCGGTCGAGCGCTGCGGTGAAGCCGCCGGTCTCAGTGAAGGAGGCGAAGGGAACTTTCAGCGCGGCGCCGACCGAGACGCGGATCGCCTTGCGGTACAGCGGATCGCAGCAGGTCGTGTCCAGAAACACCGCATCGGCGCCGAAAGCAGCGGCATTGCGAAAGATCGAGCCCATATTGTCATGGTTGGCGATGCCGACCAGCACGACGATCAACGCACGGGCGGGCAGGGTGTCCAGCAAGGCCTCGGCAGGCTGCGCCGCACCCTTGCGGCCGATCGCCAATATGCCGCGATGCATGTGAAAGCCGGCAATCCTGTCCATGACCTCGCTGGTCACCACGTAGATCGGAAGGTCCGCGGGCGCCCGGCGCAGAGTTGCATCGAGGCCGGCCAGCCGGTTTTCGAGTATGAGCACCGATTCGGCCGTGAAGCGTTCGGCGGCGAACAGCATTTCGAGCACCACCTTGCCTTCGGCAATGAAGCGGCCTTGCCGGCCGGCAAGATCGCGCTCGCGGATATCGAGATAGGCGGAGACGCGCGGGTCTTGCGGGTCGTCGATATGAATGGGACGCATGCTTGCCTCGGCAGACGAAAAAGGTCAGCGAGGGAAGGAGAACTTGGGCCGGCCGGTCAAGTCCCGGAGCGACGCGGGCGGTACGCCATCTGCGACAGCTCACCCTCGCCGAAAATCCCGTCCAGCGTGTTGAGAAGTTCGCGCACGGCATCGGATTTACAGGAATAGTAGATCATCTGCCGGTCGCGCCGGGTCTCGACGAGATCGAGCGCCCGCAGTTTGGCCAGATGCTGTGACAAGGCCGATTGGCTGAGCAGAACCTTCTCGGCGATAGCGCCGACCGACATTTCACCATCGGCCAGATAGTTCATGATCAACAGTCGTTTCTCGTTGCCCATCAGCGTCAGAAACGCAGCCGCTGATTCGGCGTTGGCGATTAGCTTTTTCGAGACCATCGATCCCCCATACCTTCCTGCTCATCCGGCGCTATGGGGGCAATAGCGTCTGATTCCATAGGCTCACTCGCGAATGTGCGCTGGCGATTCAACGCTACCGGGAAAGGGTAGAACATTTCACTCAAACCTCAAGACTTGCTTTCGACCCGACGCGATTAACTGTCGGACTGTGTTTCGTCTGCCACTCGGCCGGTCTTTGCCATGTCGACCAGAACATGCCTGAGCTCACGCGCCGTCCTCAGTGGCTCGGGGAAGAAGACCCGGCAGACATCGTCGCCCAACGCCAGGTCCATGCCGTCAGCGTCGAAGCCGGTGATGATCCAGCCGTCGCCTGCGGCCTTGGCGAAATGGCGGGCGTAGACGGCAATTGCATCGCCATGGTCGGCATTCATGTGGTCGAGGGCGGATTGTTCGCCAGCGGCAAGCTCTTCGACGATCGGCGCGGTCATGACCAGATCGGTGCGCTCGAGCAAGTAGGCCTTGCCAAAGCCGCCGTTGAGACTGGCGCGCTTCGGCTCGAGGCGGAAGACCGAGAAGTCGCCAAGTCCGGCATAGAGCTTCGCCTTGGGGTTACGGTTGAGATAACGCCGTTCGGCGCGGGCGTGCTCGTCGGATCCGCGCTCAAGCCGTGCTGCCCGACAGACGAGCGTCAACCGCGGGTGCGCCAGCGGGTCGCCCTTGCCGGGCTCGCCGACAAGCAGGGAACAGCGCGGGTCTGCAAGGATCGCGCCGGTGTGGGCGGACAGCATCGATACGAGGATCAGCGGCGTGCCGTCGATATCGGTGGCGACACCAACCCTGCTGGCCAGCGGCGAACCGGTCCCAGGCTCGATCACCGCCAGCGCGCCGAAACGGGCCCTGCGGATCAGCGTTTTCGCCAGCCTGATCGCTTCGGCGTCGGTCTCGCGAATCACGTCCTTCTTTCGGTCGCCCAAAATGCTCACCGTCTTAAGCTGATTTTTGCTCTCCAGTTATCAACCTATCACACCGGATTTGACAAGGGCCTCAGTCTCGCTTGCCGAAAGGCCGAAGCGTGCCAGCACGGTCGCCGCCTGACGATCGTGAACGGCCGGCACGGCGGCAAGCGTCGGCCGGGAGCGCGAAAAGCGCGGCGCTGGGGCGGGGCGCTCAAGCGCACCCGACGTCACAAAGGCGTTGCGAGCGCGATTGTGCGGATGATCCCTGGCTTCCCTCAGCGACAGAACCGGCGCAAAGCAAGCATCGGTCGCAGCAAAGAGCCGGTCCCAGTCGTCCCGTGTCTTCTGCCGGACCCGATCGACAATCGCGGCACGCATCTCTGGCCACAAGGTCCTGTCGTATTGGCCGCGTACAAAACGCTCGTCGAGCGGTAGCAGTCTTGCGAATTCGGCGAAGAACCGGGGTTCAAGGCAGCCGACGGCGACATGCCGTGCGTCCGCCGTCTCATAGGTGTCGTAAAAGGGCGCCCCGGAATCGAGCAGGTTCGCGCCGCGTCTGTCACTCCACAGGCCCGCCGCCATCAAGGCGTGCATAGGTGTCGTCAGCATCGAAGCGCCCTCGGTCATCGCGGCGTCGATCACCTGGCCCTTGCCGGAGCGCGAACGCTCAAACAGCGCGGCCAGCGCGCCGGCAATCAGCATCATGGCGCCGCCGCCATAGTCGGCGACGAGGTTGAGCGGTGGGACTGGCCGGCTTCCTTCCTGGCCGATAGCGTGCAGCACACCCGAATAGGCGAGATAGGTGATGTCGTGACCGGCACGACCAGATAGCGGTCCGTTCTGGCCGAACCCCGTCATGCGGCCGTAGATCAGCGCCGGGTTGCGCGCCACTGCGGCATCGGGCCCGAGACCAAGCCGCTCCATGACATCAGGACGAAACCCTTCGATCAGCATGTCGGCCTTTTCGGCGAGGCGCAGCACCAGTTCGACACCCTCCTGGCGCTTCAGGTCAATCCGCAGCATAGAGCGGCCGTGACGGTCGATGTCATATTCGTCCGGTAGCGACAGAAACGGCTGGGTTGATCCAGCCCGCTCGATGCGCAGCACCTCGGCTCCCATCTCCGACAGCATCAGGCCGGCCAGCGGCACCGGTCCAATCCCGGCCATCTCGATCACCGTCAGACCGGCGAGCGGGCCGGTCTTCGCCAGCGGGGAGACCTCGGCACTCATGGTCGGGCACTCATGGTCGGCTACTTCGGCGCCATGCGGATGGCGCCGTCGAGGCGGATGGTCTCGCCGTTGAGCATCTGGTTTTCGATGATGTGCAGCACAAGGGCTGCATATTCGGAAGGCTCGCCGAGACGGGACGGGAAGGGCACCGCGGCGCCCAGCGAATCCTGCACCTCTTGCGGCATGCCGGCCATCATCGGCGTCTTGAAGATGCCGGGCGCAATGGTGCAGACGCGAATGCCCGACCGGGCGAGGTCGCGCGCCACCGGCAGCGTCATGGCGACGACGCCGCCCTTGGAGGCCGAATACGCCGCCTGGCCGATTTGACCGTCATAGGCGGCGACCGATGCCGTGTTGACGATGACGCCGCGCTCGCCGCCCTCCAGCGGCGCAAGCTTCGCGGCCCGGTCGGCGACGAGGCGGATCATGTTGAAGGTGCCGATCAGATTGACCTCGATCACCTTGCGGTACTGGTCGAGCGGATGCGGGCCGTCCTTGCCGATTGTCTTCACGCCGATGGCGATGCCGGCGCAATTAACCAGGATACGGGGCTCGCCGAGCGTTTTTGCCACTTCCGCCACGCAAGCAGCAGCGCCGTCGGCGCTGCTCACGTCGCATTGGACGGCGATGCCGCCGATATCAGCCGCAACCTTCGCCGCACGGTCGATGCCGAGGTCGAGGATGGCAACGCCGGCGCCCTTCGCGGCCAGCGCCCGCGCCGTCGCCTCGCCGAGGCCGGAGCCACCGCCGGTGACGATCGCAATCTGGCCGTTAGGGTTCATGCCGGCGTCCTCCATCCTGCCGGCCATATGCTACGAAGCCCGACAGAACGGCGCAACAGCATCCGGATGTCACGCCATCGCGGCGACGTGCGCGGCAACCCTTGCCTGATCGGCGTGGCAAACCTCCCCCACCAGCCTTGACACCGCGCCCGGCACGATCTCGTGCGACAAAAGCCGGTCGAGATCGACCGGGCGCGGCATGGAGATTTGCCCACGCGGGATTCTCTTGAAGCCGAGCGGGCCGTAATAGGGCTCGTCGCCAACAAGCATCACGGCAGGCATGCCGGCCTTGGCGGCGGCTTCCAGCGCGATTGCCACCAGCCGGCGGCCGATACCGAGATTCTTGAAGGCCGGCCGCACGGCAAGCGGTCCGAGCATCAGCGCGCGGCCGGCGCCTGCCGCGATACGCGTCATGCGCACCGAGGCGACAACGATATCGCCATCGACGGCCACGAAGGACAGGGCGCGTTCATGCGGGCCGCCCTCGCGGATCTTGTAGGCGCCCAGCACGAAACGGCCCGGCCCGAAGGCTTCGTCGTTGATGGCTTCGATTTCGAGGTCATGCGCCGGAGTTTCCGGCAGGTATTTCACGTCGGCAAGGCTCATGGTCTTTGCGTTCCGGTATACGGGGAAAGGTTTGCTGCAAACGGCAGCGTTCGCCAGTCAGCGCTTCATCAAGCGCGGGCGCCCTTTCGTCGTCGGTCGAACCGGATCAAAGCAAAGTCGAACATGCGGATTGTCCGCTAGCATCAATTTCCAACCGCTGCAATCGGCCGTTTTCGCCTGCCGTTTCGCCCAAGTGACGGTCTGTTCAGCACATGACGACTTCGGCAACGCCGCCTTGCGCCTAAATGGTGAAGAGGACGCAAGGAGATTTAGTATGGGACTGCTGGTCCAAGGCAGGTGGCATGATCGCGGGTACGACACCGCGGACAGTGGTGGCAAGTTCGTGCGGGCACAGTCGCAATGGCGCGATTGGGTCACTCGCGATGGCGCACCAGCCGAGGGCCGCAAGCGCGGCTTCATGGCCGAGCCCGGTCGATACCATCTCTATGTCTCGCTTGCCTGTCCCTGGGCGCACCGGACGCTGATCTTTCGCGCGCTGAAGAGGCTCAAGGACGTGATTTCCGTCTCGGTCGTCCACCACTTCATGGGCGCCGATGGCTGGACGTTCCTGACCGAGGACGGCGCCACCGGCGACACGCTCTACGGGCTCGATTTCCTGCATCAGATCTACACCAAGGCCGATCCCGCTTATTCCGGTCGCGTGACGGTGCCGGTTCTATGGGACAGGCAAGAACAAACAATCGTCTCCAATGAGTCCTCCGAGATCATCCGGATGCTCAATTCAGCCTTCGACGAATGGGGTGATGCCAGCCTCGACTTCTATCCGAAAGCACTGCGCGGCGAGATCGACGCCGTCAATGCGCTGGTCTATCCCTCAGTCAATAACGGCGTCTACCGGGCCGGCTTCGCCACCACGCAAGCGGCCTATGAGGAAGCGTTTGGCGAACTGTTCTCGGCGCTCGACCAACTCGAGGACCGTCTGTCTCGCCAGCGTTATCTCGTCGGGCACCGCATTACAGAGGCCGATTGGCGGCTGTTCACCACGCTGGTCCGCTTCGATCCGGTCTATGTCGGCCATTTCAAGTGCAACCTGCGCCGCATCGCCGACTATCCGAACCTGTCGAACTATCTGCGCGACCTCTATCAGGTCCCTGAAGTGGCAGGCACGGTGAGCCTGCACCACATCAAGGCGCACTATTACGGCAGCCACGACACGATCAACCCGACCCGCATCGTGCCGGTCGGACCGGAGCTGGACTACGCGGCGCCGCATGATCGGGCGCGGTTCAGGAAAGCGGCGTGATCTACCAGTAGGGCGACGCCGCCGCGCCGCCAAAAATCTCGGCAATCCGCCGCAACGTGGACGGCGTCGTTCCTTCCGGCAGGCGGTCAAGCGGAAAGAAACCGGCCGCGGCGATCTCGCGGTCCGGCAGCTTCGGCGCCGTCTGATTGAACTGCTCGACCAAATAGAGTCCGACATGGTCGCGGCGGCTAGCCCGCCGGTTGAAGTGCATCGATTTCAGCACCGGCAGCGCGGTCAACGCAATATTGGCCTCCTCGGAGAGCTCGCGCGCCAGCGCCTCGATCATCGTCTCGCCCAGCTCGACGCCACCGCCGGGAAGCTGCCAGCCCGGTACATAGGTGTGGCGAATGAGGAAGACGGAATTGGACGTGCGGTCGTGGACCAGGCCGCGCACCCCGAGCGTCATCGGCCGCCGCAGCACGAAATACAGATGAAACAGCCTTGCCCTGAGACCCGGCCAGCCGGTCTGGCGGAAGGCCTGCTTCGGTTCGGGCCGCGTCATCACCCACGAAACCGTGGGTGGAAAGCAGCGCGCGCGTCGCTTATGAAGGGAGGATGTTCAGGCTCGCGCATATTTCCGATATCCATCTGGGACCGCTCCCCGGTGTAACCTATCGCGATCTCGCCTCCAAGCGGGTGGTCGGTTACGTCAACTGGCAGCGCAACCGCCGCCGCCACATGCGCGATGCCGTCATCGACACCATCGTCGCCGATATCAAGGCGAGCGCACCGGATCACCTTGCGGTCACCGGCGATCTGGTCAATCTGGCGCTCGACGGTGAGATCGAGATGGGCAAGCACTGGCTGGAGACGCTGGGTTCTCCCGATGATGTGTCGGTCGTTCCGGGAAACCACGACGCCTATGTGCCTGGCGCCTTCGACAAGGCCTGCCGGTCGTGGACGGCGTGGATGACCGGCGACGGCGTCAATACGCCGGTAGACCGCGACGCCTTTCCCTATCTGCGCGTGCGTGGCAACGTCGCGCTGATCGGTGTGACGACGGCGCGGGCCACGGCTCCGTTCATGGCCAACGGCTTCTTTCTGGAGGATCAGGCGGAAAGGCTGCGCGTAGTGCTCGATGCCACCGCCAAGCGCGGGCTGTTCCGGGTGATCATGATCCACCATCCGCCGGTGCGCGGCGCCGTTTCGCAGCCCAAGCGGCTGTTTGGCATTGCCCGCTTCCACAAGCTCGTTCAGCGGCACGGGGCCGAGCTTGTGCTGCACGGCCACTCGCACGAGCCGACGCTGTTCTTCATCGGCGGGCGCGGCGCCAAAATTCCGGTGGTCGGCGTCGCCGCCGCAGGGCAGGCGCCAGGCGGCAGGCACCCAGCGGCGCAATATAATCTGTTGGAGATCGATGGCGAAAAGGACAACTGGCGGATCAGGCTGACGCGACGCGGCCTGACCGGCCCGGCCATCCCGCCTTCCGACCTGGAGATTCTGGAACTTGGCGCGAACGCTATGGCCTGAAGCTCAGTCCCATCGCAACGAGGCGGTCCCAGAACAACACGATCGATACAGCCAGTCCGACCAAGGCGCCGGCGGCGATCAGGCCGAGACCGGAGAGGAAGGCCGACCAACCCTTGCCGCGGCGGACGGATTGCAGCGGCGGCTCGGCTTCAGGGACCAAGGCACGTTTCAGTCCGGCGACAGCCTGCTCGACCCCGCCTTCCATCATTCTCTGGCGTTCGACGACACGCTCCGCGACGTAGCGCGTCACCTGATCGGCAACCGGTTTCATCTCGGTCGATTCGGCGAGCACCACGCGGCCGATGCGCGTATCCCTGAGGAAGCGATAGGTGCGGCGGTCGCGTCCCATGGCGACATGGCTGACGGCGTCGATCCACAGGCGCGGCTGCAGCCCGGACGAGACGGCGAAGTCGAAATTGTCCATGTCGGCGGGCACGTCGGCAAAGATGGGCGCGAGTTCGGCGGCAAGCAAATCGAGCCGCATGCGATGCGCCTCGCGCATGTCGACCACGACGTCGTCGCGGTCGGCGAAGGCGTTCTTCACGTCGCGGATGGCATCGGACAGTTTTCGCGACTGATCGATCTGTGTGATGTTCTCGCCTGCGTCCTTCATCGGCGTTGCCTCGCGGGTTTGGTTAACATCGAATTAACACAGCCGTTGGCAAAATGCACTTGTGTGATCGATAGGCGTCTAAAGCGCGTCGCGTCTGAAAGGGTTCATGCGACGCGCATTAAAGTCCTGTTTTTATGCATGTCGTTATCCCAAAACCGCAACGCACTTTTGGGCGACATGCATTGAGCGGACAAACCAGGCTGGAAGCCGCGCTTTGGCAGGGGCGGATCAGTTCGCCGCGGCGGCGGATTTCGGACGAAACGGCCTGCTGCGGCGTTTCATATTGCGGCGGACGATCTCGGCGATCAGGCCGGGCGCTTCCTCGATCAGCATATGGCCAGCCTCCAACACGTGGTGCAGGTGGAAATGCGTCGGCATACCGTCTGCCTGGGTGAAGGGCAGCACCGCGTCATCTATCCCCCAAACCACCATCACCGGCATATCAAGCGTTTCGAGCCGTTCGCGCGGGATGACGCCCTGCCGATCGCCCCTGGTCATGGCTGCAGCGATGTCGACAAGTTTCTGCAACTGGCCGGGACGGGCACGCATTTCGCCAAGAACATCCACGATGCGCTCCGAGGGCAGGCTTTGCGGTCCGGACATGGCGGCGAGGCAGGCGCGGACTTCACTCTTGCCGGCAGCGGCGGCATAACGGCGCAACAGCGGCCCATTGATCTCAGTCCCAAAACCGCCCGGCGCCAGAAGCGTCAGCGACGCTATCCTTTCGGGTTCGGCCAATGCCATCAGCACTGCCGCCGCTCCGCCCATAGAATGGCCGACGAGATGCACCCTCTTAATTCTGCGCGCGGCGAGATCCGCAAGAACGGCCCGAGCGGCCGCCTTGGCCGGACCGCCACCCGGGAAATCGAGGGATAGCCCATGGCCCGGAAGATCGTAGGCCAGCGTCCGTGAACCAAACGCCAGTGTCGAAATCACCTCGTGCCAGTCGTCGTGGCAGCCGCCGAAGCCATGCAGGAAGACAACTGTCCTCGGGCCGGCGCCCCGTTCGGCAGTGTAAAGGGATGAAATCATGAAAATTTATGGTTTTTATGCGAATTGCGAATTGTGGCTGGATTGCGCCTTGTCTAAGACGATGGCCAGTAAAATTTTTGCGATCTGCCGTGCAATTTTCTAGCTGGCGTTGCCGAGCCCGGCGGCACGCAAGGCCTCGACCAGCCGATCGGTCAGATCGGCGGGGTATCGCCTCTCGACAAAGGTCGCGCGCGGATCGGCAGCGAATTTCGGGAATTTGACAGTCATCTGGTTCACGAGTTCGTGCGCCAGTTGATCGCGGCCGGCTGCCTTCGCGCCGATCAGCCGCGCAGCCAGATAGTGCGATTTCGTCGGCGTCGCTTGTAACGCCTCGCTGGCAAGCGCGGCCTTGTTCATATCGCCCGTCATGAACTGGCCGACGAAAAGCCCGTAGTCCCACCAGGTCGGATGGGCGCTGGAGGTTTCGGCGGCGTGCGCAAGGATCGGTGTTCCCTCCCTGTACCTACCGGCGAAAATCAGCCCATAGGCGTAAGCTGCCGCCATGCTGAGATCGTAAGGGTTGAGTTCGTAGGCCTTATGCATCCAGCGGATCGATTCCTCCGAATTGCCGAGGCGGGAATTGAGATAGCCATAGGCACGGTGCGCATAAGGGCTGGTCGGCCCCATCTGCACGGCGCGACGGGCAAGCGACAGCGCCTGTTCGATCGTTGCACCGGCTGGATAGGCGTAGTGATCTGTCGCCGTCTCGAGATGCAGGGCCGCGAGTTCCGAATAGACGAGCGACGATTTCGCATCCCGATTGACCAGGTTTTCGAGACAGCGATAGGCAGCCTCATGGGTTTTGGCGCCCTGGTCGAGATAGTACTTGTCGTTGAGCAGCAGACATTCCGTCAGGCCGGTTTGAAGGCCGCTCTGTTCGATATAGTTGTAGATCGTGCCCGAGGCGGGAATGGCCGAACTCAAAATGCCGGCGACACTGTCCTCGACGGTGGTGGGTGTGCTGTCGGCGGCAGTCAAATTGCGTGACAGCAGGACCCGTCCGGTCGCCACGCTTTGAAGCTCCAGGGTGACATCGCCTGCCGTTGGTCCCTGCAAGACATCGAATACGAAGCTGATTGCATCGGTGACCGGATCGGGCGGGCCGTCGGCGTCCCGACCGATGAAGTTGACCGTATCGAAGCCGCTGAGGCCGGCGCGCAGCGATGCCGCGACGCGGGCAGCCTCGGCGCTGTCGGCTTTCACTGCAATGTAGACGAGCGGAAGGGTTTCAATCGGAGCCCATGGCGCAATGCTGCCGGTTGCCACTGCGTTTTCGATCGTCGACGCGGTATCGCTTCCCGCCAGCAATGCGCCGCTTCCCTGACGAAGGATCAGCACTCCCAGCATGGCGATGACCAGAGCGATCGCCAACCAGAAGAACTGGAGATGGCGCAGCAGCGAGGGCGCCGGCTCGCGAACGACAGGGGACATCAACGATGCGGCACGATCGGCCATACCTGGTTCTTCGAGCGATCCCGACAAGGTGGCCGCCGCCTCGGCGTGTTCCTCCGGCGCCGGCTCGACCGGCAGGCGGATCGCGTTGAGTTCATAGGATGGAACATAGCCGCCACGCGGAATGGCGATGCGGATCGGCTCGGCAACACCCTCATTGGCGAAGTAATGCTGCAGAAGCTCGCGGAGCCTGCCCGCCTGCACCCGCACGACGGCGTCGGTCGACGGATCGAAATCGCCGTCCTTGCCGAAAACATCCATCGCGATGGAAAAGCCCTTGAGCTTGTCGGCTTCGCCTGCCTGCTCGCGCTCGACCAGATAGCGAAGCAGTTTACGCGCTCGCTCGGATCGTCCGAACGTTTCGCTGGCTAGCAATCGTTCCAACGTCTCGCGCACTGCGGGGGCGGCAGGCGTGGCATGCTGCAAGTGTCGATCCTTTCGAAGTCGGCACAGGTTAAGACGCAATCATATAGAGCCTGCACTGCCATACAAGCATGCATCCATTATGCGATCGCGTACCCCACCGGATAATTCTCCGATGGTTAATGGTGCGAAAGACCGGAGCAAGATGATACCATCTTGGTTCATCTTGCTCCAGCTGTGAGCTTTCGACGCTTGTCTAGTCGACCTTTCGGCCGATGATGCGGTTGGCGGCGGAAACCACGGCTTCCAGCGAAGCGGCCACGATGTTGGTGTTGATGCCGGCGCCGAACAGCTTGCCGTCGGGGTGCTCCATCTCGACATAGGAGATGGCCGAGGCATTCGAGCCGCGCTGCATGGAGTGCTCCGAATAGTCGAGCACCGACATCGGCACGCCGACATGGCGCGACAGCGCGTCGACGAAGCCGTCGATCGGCCCAGTCCCGGAGCCTGATATCGTCACCTCCTTGCCGCTGTCGAGGATGACCGCCTCTACCGCACGCCGGCCCTTGGTCTCGATGTCCGGATAGGTGTGGTGGTCGAGGAACTTCAGCCGCGCGCCGGGCTGGTCGACATAGGTGTCGAGAAAGCGCTCGTAGATGCGCTTGACCGGCACCTCCTTGCCTTCGGCGTCGGTGATCGCCTGGATCGCCTGGCTGAACTCGATCTGCAGGTTGCGCGGCAGGTTGAGGCCGTAGTCCGCCTGCAGCACATAGGCTATGCCGCCCTTGCCGGACTGCGAGTTGATGCGGATGATCGCCTCGTAGTTGCGCCCGACATCGGCCGGGTCGATCGGCAGATAGGG
The DNA here is from genome assembly GCF_002284565.1 of Mesorhizobium mediterraneum. Taxonomy (GTDB): domain Bacteria; phylum Pseudomonadota; class Alphaproteobacteria; order Rhizobiales; family Rhizobiaceae; genus Mesorhizobium; species Mesorhizobium mediterraneum. Next base: position 199,788 of record NZ_NPKI01000012.1, read on the forward strand.
CACTTCCCAGTACGGTGTGTTGGCCTTGCGCAACGCCTTCATGCCCTTGTTGATGGCATCCTGGTGCGAGCCGGAAAACGCCGTGTAGACGAGCTCGCCGACATAGGGATGACGCTCGGGGATCTTCAACTGGTTCGAATATTCGTAGACGTCCTTCATCCGGTTGATGTCGGAGCAATCGAGCTTGGGATCGACGCCTTGCGTGTACATGTTGAGCGCCAGGGTGACGATGTCGACATTGCCGGTGCGTTCGCCATTGCCGAACAGCGTGCCTTCGACGCGGTCCGCGCCCGCCATCAGGCCGAGTTCTGTGGTGGCGATGCCGGTGCCGCGGTCGTTGTGCGGATGCAGCGAAATGAGCAGGTTCTCGCGGTTGTCGAGGTTGCGACACATCCATTCGATACGATCGGCATAGATGTTGGGTGTCGACATCTCGACCGTGGACGGCAGGTTGATGATCAGCTTGTTTTCTGCCGTCGGCTTCACGATCTCGGTGACGGCGTTGCAGATTTCCAGCGCCACTTCGAGCTCGGTGCCGGTAAAACTCTCCGGCGAATATTCGAAACGGTAGCCGCCGCCAGCCTTGGCCGCCATGTCGGTGATCATCTTGGCCGCATCAGTGGCGATCCGCCTGATGCCGGCGACATCCTTCTCGAAGACGACGCGGCGCTGCAATTCGCTGGTCGAATTGTAGAAATGCACGATCGGGTTGGTGGCGCCCTGCAGCGCCTCGAAGGTGCGGGTGATCAGTTCCGGCCGGCACTGCACCAGCACCTGCAGCGAGACGTCGGCTGATACATTGCCCTCTTCGATGCACCAGCGGGCAAAATCGAAATCGGTCTGCGAGGCCGACGGGAAGCCGATCTCGATTTCCTTGAAGCCCATGTCGAGGAGCAGGGCGAACATGCGCGCCTTGCGCTCGTGGCCCATCGGGTCGATCAGTGCCTGATTGCCGTCGCGCAGGTCGACCGAGCACCAGATCGGCGCCTTGTCGATGACCTTCGACGGCCAAATCCGGTCGGTGAGGCCGACGGTCGGGTAAGGTTGGTATTTCCGGGCTGCCTCTGGCATGCCCCGGGCTGCCTCTGGCATGGCCTCTGCGGCATGCTTGCCGACCTCCCCACTATCTGCGTGGATTTCTTCTCGTGCGTTCATTGTCGTCTCTCCCGGCGGCTCGCGGGATCCGCCTTCAGACGGATTTGGTGCCGAGCGGCGCCTTTATCAGATGTTCATTCGCTTGATGTGACTTGCCAATTTTGAGACTGGCCAAGGAGCGTGCGCGTTAGCGGCGGTTCGACCGCCGGGCGCTCCTTCAGCGAACCCGGCGATCGCCGATAAGGCCGAGAAGCAGCAGGGTGGAAGCAAGCGCGCGCACAGTCTCGCCAGCAAAGCCGGTCTGACGGGAAGCGACGGAGCTGGCGCGGTTGGTCATGGTGGTTCTCATATAGGAGCGGCCAAGGAGAGGCAAGTGGGCGGCGTCCAGTGGGCAGCGTCCTGGCGTGCTCCGCCGTCACCAAAGAGATCACGGCGTGCTGCCTGCGTGTCCAGGGCGAATGTTTCGCCGTCAACACGTGCCGAGGCATTTGTCGAAGTCGACGGTTCCGAAGACCGGAATCCGCTCGCCACGGGGGAGATCATCGACATTACCTGGCTTTATCGGCACGGGCGCGAGGCCGGCACTGCAGGACTGCGCCGGCGACGACGGACATCAAAAGCGATAGCGCAAGCTGGCGAACAGCGAGCGGCCCTCGTCGCGATAGCAATAGCCGGCCGAGCAGATGGTCCTCTGATTATCGAACAGGTTCTTGGCGTTGACCTGCAGCTTCACGCCTTCGAGGTCGGGATTGCGGTAGCCGAAATCATAGGAGAGGGAGGCGTCGACGAAGGCGCGCGCCTCGTTCTTGAAGGTGTTGGTGTCATCGCCGTAGCTGCTGCTGGCGACGCGAACGCCCGTGCCCAGCCCCAGGCCCTCCAGCGTGCCGTTCTCAAACTGGTAGTGTCCCCAGAGCGACAGGATGTGATTTGGCGTCGCCGACAGTTCCTTGCCCACGGTTCCCTCGGCGCCGCGTTCGATTTTCACGCGCAGATAGGTGTAAGAGGCGATGACGCTGAAGCCGTTGTCGAGCGAGGCATTGGCTTCCAGTTCGATGCCGCGCGAATTCAGGTCGAGCTGACGCTGCTTGTTGATACCGGTCGAGGCATCGAACACGACGCCATCCTTCTGGTCGATGTCGAACAGGGCGGCGCTGATGGTCGCGTTGTAATCCGGAATCTCGTATTTGACGCCGATTTCCTTCTGCGTCGCTTTGGTCGGGCGGGCGACGCGGGTGATGTCGCTGTTGACGTCATCATAGACGAAACCGATGTTGGGCGAGAACGACGTCGAATAGTTGACATAGGGCGTGATGCCCCATTCCGTCTGGTAGGACAGGGCAAGCCGGCCGGAGAAGGCGCTGTCATCCTGCTTGGACTTGGTGAAGTCGGCGGCGGTGGAAGTGGTGTCGACCCAGTCGTAGCGACCGCTGGCGAACAGGGTGAAATCGTTCCACTCCATCTGGTCCTGCAAATAGACGCCGACCTGGTTCATCTCCTGCCCGCCGACGTAGGGGACCGGAGCGCCCTCGATGTCGTCGATGGAAACGTAGGACAACCCGCTGCCGGCATCATAGTCCGACCAGGCGTAGTCGATGCCGGCTACCGCAGTGTGCTTGACCGGCCCGGTGTCGAACTCGAACTGCGCCATGTTGTCGACGACGAAGTTCTTCATGTCCTCGGTATAGTGGCCCCAGTAGCGCTGCAGCGGCTGATCCGGGCCGATCGAATAATTGCCGCTGTATTCGATGTCCGCGTCGACAGCGTTGTAGCGCAGGTTCTGCCGAACCGTCAGCGCGTCGTTGAAACGGTGCTCGAACTCGTAGCTGATACGGCCCTGGCTCTGCGCGAAGTCGTTCCAGGCGGGATCGCCCTCGTAGACGTCCGACAGGTTGCCATAGGTCGGATTGTAGAACGCAGCCGTGCCGCCGGTGACGGATTTCGAATGTTCACCGAGAATAGTGAGCTTGGTGTCCTCGTCCGGCTTGAAGGTGACCGCCGGCGCCAGATAGATCTTGTCGTCGGGGTAGCCGGGCAGGTCGGTATCGCTGTTGCGGCCGAGGCTGGTGAAGCGATAGAGGATGCTGCCGTCCTCGTTCACCGGACCGGATGCGTCAAGCCCGGCCTGGAAGCGGTTATGCTCGCCCATGAGCATTTCGACTTCGCGGTACTGCTCCTCCTTGGGGCGCTTGGTGACGACGTTGACGATGCCGCCCGGACCGCTGACGCCATAAAGGGAAGATGCGGGACCTTTCAGGATGGTGACGCCTTCGATGCCGTAAGGCTCAGTCTTGAACCATGCCGAGGGCCCATTGTACTGGCGCAGCCCATCGCGAAACATGCCATTGTAGAAGGCTTGGAAGCCACGCAGGAAGAAGGCGTCGTAACGGGTGTCGAAGCCGAAGCTGTTGGGGTTGGCGCTGGCTGTATAGCCGAGCGATTCGTTCAGCGTGCGCGGCTTCTGGTCCTCGATCTGCTTCTGCGTCACCACCGAAACGGCCTGCGGAATCCTGACGATCGGCGTGTCGGTCTTGGTGCCGATGCGGTCCTTCTTGGCGACATAGCCATCTTGCAGCAGAATCTCGTCGCTCTCGGCGTCCACCAATATTTTATCGAGGACGGTGATGTTTCCGCCGTCCTGAGCGCGAGCCGGCCCGAACTGGCTGAGCATCGCAGCGCTGCCCAGCAATGATATCCCCAAGCGCCATGTCGTCGGTCGCGTCCGCATCAACTCGTTTCCACTGTCCGGTACAGGATTGCGGTCCCGCGCTCTCAAATTTGAGTATTTGAGTCAAGTATTTTTTGCAGCTGCGCTCGGACTGGCCGGTGCTGTCGCCGGGTCGCAAAAACTCGTCCGGTTTCGGTGAAGCCGACTAGGAATACCGGGGAAGACGCGGCAGGTCCTTATTCCCTCAGACTTCGCGCCACCAGCCGCGCCAGGCTCGGTCCGATCAGCAGCACGACGAGGAAGCGGGCCGATTGCAGCGCCATGACGAAGGAGATGTCGACGTGCTGTGCGGCGGCGGCGATGATGGCGACGCTGTCCATGCCGCCGGGGCTGGTCGCCAGGTAGGCGGTCAGCGGATCGATGCCGAGCACATGGCTGATCATGAAGCCGAGGCCGCCACAGAAGGCGATGAGAATGATGATCGAGCCAACGATCTGCGGCAGCGCCCGCGTCGCGTGCCGCAGAATCGCCCTGGTGAAATTCAGGCCGATGGTCCAGCCGATCATCGTATAGCCGAGGGCGAGCAGCCAGGGCGGCAACTGCATCGTCACGCCTAATCCTAGATGCACCGCGGTGCCGAAAACGAAGGTGCCGAGGAAGAAGGGTGACGGCAGCCTGAGCAGCTTTCCGATGAGGCTGCCGACGAGCGCCACGCCAAGTGTCGCGGCAAAGGCCATTGGATCAATCGGCGGGAACCAGATGATGGCCGGGATCTCGATGCCCGATGTTTCGACCCACATCTTTGCGACAATCGCCGCAGTCATCGAGACGAAGATGACGCGCAGATATTGCATGAAGGCGACGAGGCGCTGGTCGGCTCCGAAGGCGCCGGCCATCAGCACCATGGCAGTGGCCGCGCCCGGCGATGAGCCCCAGACCGCGGTGGTGCCGGGCAGGATACGCCAGCGGCTGATCAGCCAGCCGAGCAGGCTGGATGCCGCGACGGTCGCCACCACGGTGCCGAGGAACAGCGGCCATTCCTTGTAGAAGACCGGGAAGATGTCGGCAGAGATCGAGCCGGCGACAAGGCAGCCGATGATCGCCTGGGCGGCGCCGAACGAAGGGCGCGGCACACGCACCGTGGCGCCGTTGGTGCCGGCCAGGATCGCCGCCAGCATCGGCCCGATCAGCAGCGCCGCCGGCAAGGCGGCGAATTCCAGCGCACCGGCAAAGAGGATCGAGAAGATCAGGAGGGCCAGCCACTGCCAGGCTTTGGGCATCCGCGCCATGCGTTCGACGGTCGGCTGGTCTGGCAGGGAATCCATTTTTCGGTCTTAGACCTGAAGCGGGGAGATGCGAACCCCGCGATGGCGAAAAATGCGTCCGCTCTCAGGCGTCAGGCGGTTTTGACGGCGGGCAGGCCGAAGCCGCCTACGGGCTGGGTTTCGACCTGGAACTCGAAGCCGGCGATGATCGGCCGCGCCTTGGCGATCGCTGCCTGGACTTCCGGCAGTTGCAGCGAAGCCTTGTGGCTTGCCTGGTCGGTCCACACCTCGGTCACCCAGATTGCGTCGGCATCGGCCGGATCGGTGGCGATGATGTAGCTCAGGCAGCCCGGCATGGAGCCGGTGCTGGCAAGCAGAACGTCCATCATTGCGTCGCGCTGGCCGCGCGTCGCCCGCATCTTGCCGATCAGACCGTACATTGCAGATTCTCCGTTGGCTTCCGCGACAAGTATGCAGGTCGCCGCTCACGGCATCAACTGGCCACCATTCACCTCGATCACCTGGCCGGTGATGTAACCGCTCAACAGAGCGGACGAGAGGAACAGATAGGCGCCGACGCAGTCCTCGGGCGTGCCGGCGCGGCCCTGTGGAATGGTGGCCACCATGCCCTTCATTTGCTCGTCGGTCGAATAGCGCTCATGGAAAGGCGTCGCGATGGTGCCCGGAGCCACCGCGTTGACGCGGACGTTGAAGCCGATCAGTTCCTTGGCCATGCCGCGAGTCACATTGGAGACGAAGGCCTTGGCCGATCCGTAAAGGCCGGCGCCGCCGCCGGCGCCATTGCGCGCGGCGATCGACGAGGTGTTGACGATGAAGCCGCCCTGGCGCTTCAGCCATGGCATCGCCTTGCGCGAGGCAGTCAGCACGGAGCGCGCGTTGAGGTCCATCACCGCGTCGTAATGCGCTTCGGTCAGCTCGGCATAAGGCACGCGGCCGAGCATGCCGCCGGCATTGTTGACGAGGCCATCGAGCCGGCCGAAGTGTTGCGCGCTGTCCTCGACGACGCGCTCGACATCGGCGGGGATCGAGAAATCGGCCTGGACGAGGAATACCTCGCCGCCGCCGTTGCGGATGGTCCCGGCCAGGTTTTCGGCAGCCGCCCGACTTGAATTGTAATGCAGCGCCACACGACATTTCTGCGCGGCATAAGCCAGTGCAAGTGCGGCCCCGATGCCTGTCGAAGCGCCGGTGATCAGCACCGCCTTGCCGGCGAGGTCGGGGATGACCAGGGCGGGGGTGACAAGGCTGGTTGTGGTGGCTGGCACGTCTATTCCTCCGGGCGAGTATCAACTCTTCGTAGGGCCTGGCCGCCCTGATGTTCAAGTCCGTAGAGGCTCACGGCCGCAAATAGGCGTAGCCTTGGCGCTGCAATTCGGCGAGCTTGACGACGCCGCCGGTCTCGGCGGCATGGAAGCCATCGAGCAGATCGGTGAGCGCAACATCCATGCCGTGCATTGTGTTGGCGCAAGCATGCGGGGTCAGCCCGTCGCGAACGAGGCCGGAAAAACGGCTGGCAATGCCAGCCGACGCGCTCTTCGACTTGAAAGCGGCGAGTGCCGGTCCATGCACGACCAGCACGATGTCGACCTTGCCGCCGGTGCCGTCATAGTGGTTCTTGATGTTGCCCAGCACAAAACCGACCTTGTCGAGATCGCTGAGGTGGTAGGCGACCTTTTGCCTTTCCTCTTCCACAGCCGCCGCTTCGACCTGGCGCAGCCCGAAAAGGCCAGCGGCTCCGGCAAAGCCTACGCGGAAAATATCGCGGCGTCGCATGGCTTCATCCTCCTGTGCCGGCCCCGCAAATTGCGTGGCTTCGGCCCCGATCCTAGCATAAGTTGAAGCCACGTCCTGTCGGGCGAGGAGGGGCACATGACCTCGAAGACCACTAAGGGCGCCGGACTTGGTGTCGCCTTGCTTGCCGCACTTGCCGGCACGGCCCTTGCCGACGACAAGCTTACCGAACTCAGCCCGGACGGCAAGGATGCCTGTTTCGGGCGCGTCTACGATGCCGCGCATCTCAAGGCGCATCCGAACCAGAAGGTGGCACGGATCTTCTTCTACTATGGCAGCTATCCGGTTAGCCATCCGAACGAGGAGCCGAGTAGCGGTCCGTCCGGCTACAACGGCTTCGTGGCCACGACGGTGCGCGGCGCCAAGAAGCCCGAGTGGGTCGGCGGTTGGTGCGGCAAGGACGATCCGCAGTCGAGCGAGATCCGTTGCGGCATGGAATGCGACCGCACCATGGCCTCGCTCAACCTCGACGAAAAAGGCCGGCTGATCATCTCCGGCGTGCAGCGCAACCTTTATCTCGATGCCGGCGCCGAAGATGAACTTGGCGAAAAGGAGTTTACCAGGCAGGCACTCGGCACAGAAGACGACGGCTTTCGGCTCGACCCCATGCCGGCGCAGACCTGCAAGGCCGAATTCGCTCGCATCGATCCGATCGATCCGGCGCTGGGAGCGCCGCTGCGTGAGCGGCTGAAGCCGGACCAGCCCTTCTGCTACGGGCGCGACTACGATGCCGCGCATCTTGGCTCGCATCCCGATCAGTCTACCCGGACTATCCGGGTTTTCCGAGGCCCGATCGAGCTGGCCTCCTTCGCTATGGATGGCGATCCGGCAAGCTGGCCTGATGGTGCCGACATTGCCGTTTCCGTCACCACGCGCCACAAGGCTGCCAAGGTCACGCAGAGCTACAGTTGTGAAGGGGAAGCGGACCAGTGGCGCTGTGTGGCGAGCGCGAAGACGAGCGACTTTTCCTGCGACATCGCGGCCAGCGAGATTTATCTGCGCCGCGGCGCCAACGGCACGATGATGCTGGCCAATCCCAACAGCAGCCTGCCGATCGTCGACCTATGCTCGAAGGCGGCCGAAGGCGAGACCGCATCCGACGACAAGGTCTACCGGCTCGAGCCGATGCCGCAATCTGCCTGCACGCCTTGATTAGGGGTCCGTTTCTCGGTTTGGGGATTGGCGGGATATGACGAGGACCTGGATGCAATCAGGATCAGACCAAAACCGCCATCGTCGCGCGGGTGGCTCAAGCAACACGCAATTGCCTTTAGCGTCGACGGCTACACAGCCCAGGCCGCAGTATTGAGATGTCCACATTGCTTGCCGTGCCTAAAAAAGAGCCGCTCGTCCTCTTCTACACGACTTTTTTCAGCAAGCCCGTCGACGTCGCGTCCATTCAATGCGATCTGCCGGGCGAATTTACCCTAGACAAGCGTAGAATTGCTGAAGCGACAGCGGTCGTCTTCCACATTCCGAACTTCCGCGAAATTGGTGACGCATGGCGATATCCGGGCCAGTACTGGATAGCCTGGTATATGGAAGCCCGCTCAAACTACAAAATCATAAAGGACCAGAAACTCATGCGGCACTTCGACTTCACGATGTCGCACGAGCGCAGCTCTGAGATTTGGTGCCCCTATTTGCCCAATTCCCGGTGGTGGGACACGGTGCGCGCAAAGCCTATAGGCGCCAAGACAGAAGCGGCTCCGGTGGTAGCCTTCCAATCGGCGCCCTTGAACTATAGCGGCCGGCTCGATCTCTTGAAGAGCCTGGCCGAACACATCAAGATAGATTCATACGGTCGGTATTTCCGCAACAGGACAGTCGAAGGCCCCGATCGCGGCCGCAAGACGAAGATCGAGACAGTCTCCCGCTACAAATTCTGCCTCGCATTGGAGAACTCGACCGAGACCGACTACGTCACCGAAAAGCTGTTCGATGCCTTCGAAGCCGGATCAGTGCCGATCTATCTGGGCACATCGAACGTGCACGAATTCGCCCCGCCCGGCTCCTACATCAACGCTGCAGACTTCAGCAGCTATGCAGAGCTGGCAGCATATCTGAAATACCTCATCGTGACGCCCGAGGCATACGAGGCATACTTTGCCTGGCGCTCGAAACCATTACCTGACGAACTCGCCCGCCTCGTGCAGGATCGCGACCCCCCGGTGTTTTATCGACTGATGCAATTCGTGCATCAGGTGACCGACGAGCGCGGTCAGGAACGGCCCGCCGGCCGGCCGACATTGCCTTTTGGTCCGCGAGCCTACATCAGCACGCGGCTGCGAAAGTGGAGGAAGAGAGTGCCTAGCTGAGCCTGAATTAGGGCGGAACGAACGCAAAGCGGAGCGCAGGCCTGGGATGAGGAAGGGATGGATGTGCGACCAATCCCTAGGATGTGCGATAGTCCCTGAAAGGGGACCATCGACGTCCGCTGCCGCTTCACGCGAATCGCACTGCCGTCGTGCCCTTGGGCAGTTTTGCCTCGTCGTCGGGCTCGACATGGATGGTGACGCGCACCGAGGGGATTTCCGCCTTCAGCGCGTCCTCGATGCGGTCGCAAATGACGTGGCTGGCGCCCACCGACATGCCGGCATCGACGACCAGGTGGAACTCGATGAAGGTGGCGCGGCCGGCGATGCGTGTCTTGAGATCGTGAACCTCCAGCGCTCCCTTGCAATTGGCCGAGATGACGTCGCGGATGTGCATGTGCTCCTGCGTGTCGACGGCGCGGTCCATCAGTCCGTTCATCGACGAGCCGATCACGTGCCAGCCTTGCCACAGGATGTTCAGCGCCACGATGACCGCAAGTGCCGGGTCGAGAATTTGCCAGCCGGTCAGCACGGCACCGACCAGGCCAATGAACACGCCGACCGAGGTCGCCACGTCGGTCATGATGTGCCTGCCGTCGGCGACCAGAGCCGGCGACTTCTCGGCACGGCCGGCACGAATCAGCGTCCAGGCCCAAAAGGCGTTGATCACCGTCGCGACGCCGTTGATTGCGAGGCCGGTCCAGGGCTGTTCGAGCGGGGCGGGATGCTGCCAGTACCACCACACTTCGTTGAGGATCAGAAGGGCTGCCAGCACGATCAGCACGCCCTCCAGAACAGCCGAGAAATATTCGGCCTTGTGGTGGCCGAACGGATGATCCTGGTCGGCCGGCTTGAAGCTGACCTGGATCGCCCAGTAGGCGGCGGCCGAGGCAATGACGTTGACGATCGATTCCAGCGCGTCCGAATATAGCGCCACGGAACCGGTGACGTGCCAGGCCGCCAGCTTCAGGCCGAGCACGACGCAAGCGACGATGATCGACCAGAAGGCGAGGCTGGCGACCCTCTTCTTCGCCGTCGACTTGATTTCAGCTGTGGTCACTGGGGAAGAAATCCCAACACGAACCCCTCGGGCTAAGCCGCCTTCTCCCTGGCCTTGCGCGGCAGATGCGCAACGATGTTCTCGATGATGCGCATGCCGGCATTGTGGCCGAGCGTCATGATCGATTCCGGGTGGAACTGCACCGCCGCGATCGGCTCCTTGGTGTGCTCGAAAGCCATGATGACGCCGTCCTCCGTCTCGGCGGTGACGATGAAGCCGTCGGGCAGGCGGACCGGATCGGCGAAGATCGAGTGGTAGCGGCCGACCGTCACTTCCTTGGGCAGGCCGGAAAAGATGATGCCCGGCTTCGACACACGGATGCGTGACGGTTTGCCATGCATCGGCACGTGCAATTGCCGCAGCTCCCCGCCATAGGCTTCAGCCAGCGCCTGCAGGCCGAGGCAGACGCCGAAGATCGGCAGGTCGCGCGCGCGGGCCCGCTTGATGGTGGCGGCGCAGTCGAAATCCTTCGGCGTGCCGGGGCCAGGCGACAGCACGACCAGGTTTGGCTTCAGCCGGTCGAAGACCTCGTCCGGCACAGGCGTGCGCACCGTCGAGACATTGGCGCCGGTCTGGCGGAAATAATTGGCCAGCGTGTGGACGAAGGAGTCCTCGTGGTCGACGAGCAGGATGTTGACGCCGTCGCCGACGCGCGCGGTGGCGCGCTCGGTGTCGGCGGCATTGCCTGACTTGGCGTCGCGGATGGCGGAGATCATGGCGGATGCCTTCAATTCGGTTTCGGCTTCTTCTTCCTCGGGAATGCTGTCGAAGAGCAGCGTGGCGCCGGCGCGCACCTCGGCGATGCCGTCCTTGATGCGAATGGTGCGAAGCGTCAGGCCGGTGTTCATATCACCGTTGAAATTGACCATGCCGATCGCCCCGCCATACCAGGCGCGCGGGCTCTTCTCGTTCTGCTCGATGAAGCGCATAGCCCATAATTTCGGCGCGCCGGTGACGGTGACCGCCCAGGCATGGGACAGGAACGCGTCGAAGGCGTCCATGCCTTCGCGCAGCCGTCCCTCGATGTGGTCGACGGTGTGGATCAGCCGCGAATACATCTCGATCTGGCGGCGGCCGATGACGCGCACCGAGCCTGGGTCGCAGACCCTCGACTTGTCGTTGCGGTCGACGTCCGAGCACATGGTCAGCTCGGATTCGTCCTTCTTCGAATTGAGCAATTTCAGGATCTGCTCCGAATCGGAAATGGCGTCGTCGCCGCGCTTGATCGTGCCGGAGATCGGACAGGTCTCGACACGGCGGCCGTTGACGCGCACGAACATTTCGGGCGAGGCGCCGATCAGATATTCGCCCTCGCCGAGATTGATGAAGAAGGAATAGGGCGAGGGGTTGATGGTCTTCAGCTTGCGGGAGATGGCGGAAGGCGGCGTCTCGCAGCGCTCATAGAACATCTGGCCGGGCACCACCTCGAACAGGTCGCCGCGCTTGAAACTCTCCATCGCCTTGCGCACCAGATTGGCATATTCGCCGGGCTCATGGTCGCCGCGCGGCGGGATGCGGTCGGCGGTCTTGAACGGCTCGACGATTTCGTCGCGCGGCAATCCCTCGGTCGAAAACCCCTCGCCCGAATAGTCGTAGCGGTCGGTCCAGGCCTTGGTCGAATAGTGGTCGACGACCAGGATCTCGTCGGGCAGGAACAGCACCAGGTCGCGCTGGCTTTGCTGGCGCTCGAGCTTGTAGTCGACCGGATCGAACTGGAAGGCGAGATCGTAGCCGAAGGCGCCATAGAGGCCGAGATTGGCGTCTTCCTCCGTTTTGAACAGAGCGGTGATGGCGCGCAGCACGGTGAAGACGGAGGGAACGCGGCTGCGTTCTTCTTCGGTGAAGACACGGCCAGGCTTGGCCACATCGAGGCGGATCAGTCTCTTCGACGTCTCGGCGATCGTCACGTCGTCAAGGCCGCCGAGCGCCTTGCCTATCACCGGCAGAAGCATCTCGCCACGGCTGTTCAGCGCCTCGATGCGCATGGCGCGGCTGCGCGCCGAGATCACCAGCGGCGGATCGATGATGGCGGTGTCCCAGCGCGTGTAGCGGCCGGGATATTCGTAATTCGAGGAAAACACGGCGCCGCGGCGCGCATTCAGTCCGTCGATATAGCCGTCGATCGCGCCTTCATAGGGCCGGTCGTGGCGCTCGCGGGTAATCGTCACGCCACCCGCCGTGACGAAGCGCTCCGCCCCGTTCTCCAGAATTTTCGTCGTCATTGCCGTCTCCATCAGCGTCTGGGTATCAGCGTCTTGGGGCAACGGACCCGGGCATGGCTTGAAAAAAACAAATGGCCGCCCGGACATTCCGTTGCGGCCACCTTCTATTTTCACGCGCACGCGTTCGAACAGGCCGCTGTCAGCGAGCCCACCACCAAACGGTCTTGATCGAGCGCATGTTCATGGCGATTCCAATAGCGGCGATTGAACGGCCGCGCAACTGGATTCAATGGAGGGCATGGAGAAGGGCATGAGCCCTCAATCCTCCAGCGTTCCCGACCTTGCATCGGCGCTCTTCCTGTCGCCGACCAGCTTCAGCAGATCTTCGCCGGCACGGATGATGCGCCGGGACCGCCGCGTCAGGATGATGCCCGCTTGCGGCGCGAACACCTGCGTGCGGCCACCGGCTTCACCCGGCGCATGGACTATGCTGGCGAGCAGTGCGCCTTTTTCCACACGGTCGCCGGGCTTCACGTCATAAAGGATCGCACCCGCCCGGGGCGCTGGCATCATGTCGATGTTCTCGAGCGGTGCGACGATACCGGTGAAAGAATTGGGGCCGGCAAGGCTGCCAGGCGCGGGCAGGGCCTGATCCACGATCACGCCGCGCGCCACCAGCAGCCGATAGAGCCCTTCGGCATCGGAAGCGGCCAGAGCGCCATCGACATCGAGCATGCCTCGATACTCGACTGTGGTGGCGACGCGCCGGTCAAACCGCGCCACATCGGCGGGGACGTTCAGATACGGCGTGATCGAGGCGCCTTCGAAGGTGCCGTCGGTGTCCTCATCCCACAGCACCACCGCGTCGACGCCCATGGCGGCCGCACAATCCGCCATTTCAGGCCACAGGCTGGTGTGGACATAGAGATAGGCGAGGCCCTCGTCGTCGCAGTGCAGGTCGAGGACGATGTCGTGGCCGATCGACAGCTGCAGCAGCCGCGTCTTCAGCCGCTGATCGGCCGTGCCAAGCGTGGTGTCCGGCAAGAGCGTCGTGTCCGGCGCCGCCAGCAGCGGAAAGCCGCGGTTGAAGTTGGTGCGCGTGCCCAAGTGGAAACGGCCCTGATGCTCGCCGAAATGATACTGGGCGCGGCCGATCGGATTGGCTTGGGGCACGACGGTGATATTGCCCTTGATGCGGCCTTCCGCTCCGGCCCTTTCGAGCATCGGCATCAGCGCGTCGATGGCGACGACGCCCGGCAGTTCGCCGGCATGCAGTGCGGCCTGCAGATAGGCTGAGGGTGCTGCCTTGTCGCTGCCGTCAAAGCGGAAGACCGGGAATTCGTAGGAAACGCCCTCGCTGTCGCCGGCGATGCGCTCGATCGATTTCTGCATGATACTCCTCCAGGAAAGAGGCCGAACACATGCCCTTTCGCCGATACGCTGTCGATTGGTCCAGTCTGCTGCGCTATGGGCGCAACTGTTGCGCGGGGTGCGTCACCAGCAACTGGCGGTCCAACGTCTGCGACATCACCGCCACGGCGACCGCCAGCAGGGCGAGCGCCGCGCCGACCAGCGGCAGATTGGCATAGGACACGCCCAGCGAAAGTGCCACGCCGCCTACCCAGGCGCCCGCGGCATTGCCGATGTTGAAGGCGCCCTGGTTCAGCGTGGCGGCGAGGTTCGGCGCTTCGGAGGCCGCTTCGACGACGCGGATCTGCAAAGGCGGCACGATGACGAAGACGAGCAGACCCCACAGGAAAACGATGAAGACGGCCACGGCTGCGATGGCGCCGAATTCGGCAAAGCCGACGAGCAGCAGCGCCAGCATCAAAAGCGTGCCGATCACCGTCGGCATCAATTTCCAGTCGGCCAGCCTGCCGCCGATGATGTTGCCGATGGTCATGCCGCCGCCGAATAGCAGCAGCACCCAGGTCACGGTCGCGGTCGACAGGCCGGATACGTCGGTGAGATAGGGCTTTATGTAGGTGAAGACGGCAAACAGGCTGGCCGACGCCAGCGCCGAGATCAGCATCGCCAGCCAAACCTGCAGCTTGCCGAGCACGCGCACCTCGCCAAGCAGGCCGCCGCCGCTCGGTTGGGTGATGCCGGCGGGCACCAGCCAGGCAATGGCTGCGACCGAGATAAGGCCGATCCCGACCACGGCCAGGAAGGTGGCGCGCCAGCCGTAGGCTTCGCCGAGTGCTGTGCCGCCGGGAACACCAAGGATGTTGGACAGGGTCAGACCGGCGAACATCAGCGCGATGGCGCTGGCCCGCTTGTTACGCGGCACCAGGCTGGCGGCGACGACCGAGCCGATGCCGAAGAAGGCGCCATGGCCGAAAGCGGTGAAGACGCGCGCCGCCATCAGCAGCCAATAATTGGGTGCGATCGCGCACAATAGATTGCCGACGACGAACAACATTGCCAGGCCGATCAGCACCGGCTTGCGCGGCATGTGTGCGGTGGCCACCGCAATCACCGGCGCGCCGAAGACGACGCCGAGCGCATAGCCGGTGACCAGCAGGCCGGCCGAGGGGATCGAGACGCCGAGGTCGGCGGCGACCTCGGGCAGCAGGCCCATGATGACGAATTCGGTGGTGCCGATGCAGAAGGACGCAATGGCAAGCGCTAGGATCGGCAGGGGCATGGGAGGTCCGGACTGAATCGGCTCAAAATTGAGACTGTCGGCAGAGCTGCCCCGTGCACAAGCGCGATTGCTGCAATGCAGCATTGCAAAAATGGACAGCGGATCGCGACTGCGTTGCGCGTTTGCCGCCTGCGGTGAATGCAGAGCGGCCTATGCCAGCGGCTTCAGCTCCTGGGCGATGGTCGGCAGAAGTTCCGAGACATTGGGGTGAATATGGGTTGCCCGCGCGAGCGTGCTGACCGGCGCCTTGGCGTACATCAGGTCAAGGACGCAATGGATCGCCTCGTCGCCACCGGGACCGAGCACCGAACAGCCGAGGATTTCCTTGGTGTCGGCGTCGACCAGGATCTTCATAAAACCTTGCGTCTCGCCTTTCTCGACGGCGCGGCCGACGCGGGTCATCGGCCGCAGGCCGACCAGCGCGCGACGGCCGGACTTTCTGACCGCTGTCTCGGTCATGCCGCAGCGGCCGAGCGGCGGGTCGGTATAAAGCGCATAGGCCTCGATGCGGTCACTCACCTTGCGCGGATCGTTGTCGAGCAGATTGGCGGCGACGATCTCGTAGTCATTGTAGGAGGTGTGGGTGAAGGCGCCCTTGCCGTTGCAGTCGCCCATCGCCCAGATGCCGGGCACGCTGGTGCGCAGCAGGTCGTCGACGACAATGAAGCCGCGTTTATCGACCTCGACGCCGGCCTTGTCGAGGCCGAGATCGTCGGTGTTGGGCGTCCGGCCCACTGCCAGCAGTACATGCGAGCCAACCGCCGGCGCCTTGCCGGCGGTGAAGGTCACGGCAATCTCATTGCCCTGCCTGGCGAAGCTGATGTCGTCGGCGCCGAGATGGACCGTGATGTCTTCGTTTTCGAGGATGGACAGGATGGCGGCCGAGACATCGTCGTCCTCGCGGGCGATCAGCCGTGGGCTCTTTTCGATCACCGTGACCTCCGAGCCGAAGCGGCGGAACATCTGTGCGAATTCGAGCGAGACGTAGCTGCCGCCGACGACGACCAGATGGCGCGGCAGCACGTCGAGGTCCATCATCGATGAGTTGGTCAGGTACGAAATGTCGTTGACGCCTGGCAGGTCAGGCACCGAGGCGCGGCCGCCGGTGTTGAGGAATATTTTTTCGGCGGTCAGAAGATCATCGCCGACGCGCACCGTGTTGGCGGTGACGAAGCGTGCATGGCCGCGATAGAGCGTGCAATGGTCCATGCCGGCAATCCAGCTTTCGAGATTGCCGCGGGCGTCGTTCGACACCTTGTCCTTGCGTGCCTTGATCGCTCTGTAGTCGACGCCGACCGAACCGGAGAGCGTCACGCCGTAGTCGGCGGCGCGGCGAGCGAGATGCGCGGCATAGGCGCTTGCCACCATGGCCTTGGTCGGCATGCAGCCGGTGTTGACGCAGGTGCCGCCGACCAGTTTTCGCTCGATCAGCGCCACGCTCATGCCGGCCGCCGTCAGCCGGCCGGCGAGCGGCGGGCCGGCCTGTCCGGCGCCGATGATGATGGTGTCGAATGTCTTTGCCGTCATGCCACTGCCGCCACGACCAGCAGGCCGCCGGTGATTGCCACCGCGTCCTCGATAAGGGCGGCTGGCAGGTCCTTGCCGAGGGTGATGGCCAGGCGCTTGCGCAGCTCGGCGCCGCCCAGCGTGCCGATCACCGCGCCGATGGCGCCGGCAATCAGGCCGCCGATGGTGGCGCCGGCGGTCGCGCCGATCACAGCGCCGGTGAAGGCGCCCGAGACGATGCGCGCGCCGAACTGCTGCGGCACCTTGCGGCTCGGCGTCGACGGCAACTGATCGGCGACAAGCTCGACGATGGCCAGGGCGGTGAAGATGCCGACGGCGACCCAGTGACCCATGAAAGCAGCCCAGGTGCCGGTGACCGGCAGCCAGCCGAGCCAAGCGCCCCAGGCGACGGCGGCGGGCGCTGTCATGGCACGAAGGCCCGCAACGACGCCAATCAGGAGTGCGAGAATATACAGCATGATTGATCCCCTCGATGGCCGGGCTCAGGACAACCCTGCCAGAGCAGGCTAGCATAGGCGCGGCATTTGACCAGAGGCCTGCGATCTGTGGCGTTACCCGATCTTTATGGACTGTGCTTTGACACCACGTTGAAACAGCATGGCAAGGCAGGAGGACATCGCCTTGAACACAAGCGAGCGCACAAAAATGGCAGCGGGCGAGTGGTATACTTGTCTCGATCCAGAGCTGGAGGCGCTGCGGGTCATGGCGCGCGACGCGGTGTTCGAGCATAATTCGCTGCCGCCCCGGCAGCGCGGCGACATCGGACCGGCCCTGAAGTCGCTGCTCGGCGTAGTAGGCCCGGGCGCCCGGATCGAGGCGCCGTTCCACTGCGCCTATGGCTTCAACATTGTTCTCGGCGACGGCGTCTTCCTCAATGCCGGGTGCACCATCCTCGATACCGCGCCAGTCCGCATCGGCAAGGGAACGCTGCTCGGCCCCAATGTGCAGATCTATTGCGCCGAGCATCACAAGGAGGCGGCGGGTCGACAGGCAGGACTGGAGATCGCGAAGCCGGTCGAGATCGGCGACAATGCCTGGATCGGCGGCAGTGCCATCATCCTCGGCGGGATCAGCATCGGCGACGGCGCCATTGTCGGCGCCGGCGC
Organism: Mesorhizobium mediterraneum; assembly: GCF_002284565.1. Lineage (GTDB taxonomy): Bacteria > Pseudomonadota > Alphaproteobacteria > Rhizobiales > Rhizobiaceae > Mesorhizobium > Mesorhizobium mediterraneum. The sequence continues at coordinate 217,442 of NZ_NPKI01000012.1, forward strand.
GGTAGTGACTCGCGACGTGCCGCCAAACACCACGGTCGTCGGCAACCCGGCGCAGTCGGTCAGGCGCGGCTGAGCATGAGCGGGTATTAGAGCGAGGTAAGCCCGGTCATATGCAATCGTGTGTCGAGCGCAAAGGCCTCCTGGATCTTCATGGCATATGCGCCCTTCGCGACGCTCACGTCGAAGATCAGGTTCCAGCTATTCTGGGACACCGCGCTCGGAATCACCACGAACCGATGTCGTTGGAGAAGATCATCGCCGAATGCCTGTTGCCCAGAACTCGGGATGCCCGGACGCAGCCAATTAGGGTTGGGAACGGCGCCAGGGTTGATGATATGCACTTCCGTGACATCGCTGATTATCGCCGCGGTCATCACATGCGCGATCGTGTCGAGCGCCCTGAAGCCCTTATGGACTGCGACTTCGAGAATCGCAGTCGAAGGATCGATTGAGCAGTAGACTGCGCGCACGCCCCTGCTGTTCCATCGTCCGCCGACCCTGTATGCGCCCTCGCCACTGTCCCATGTAGGCGCGAACGCAGCCTGATCGAGACGCCAGCCAACGAGGTCGGAGCCGCCAAGCGCGGCCGGGAGCGGCGTCATGCATAAACGCCATATTCAAGCCGTTCGAGGTAGTCCTCTACAAGCTCGACACCCGCCGGGGTTGCCAGAAGATCGATGGGACGGCGCTGGTCGAGCCCGATCGCCGGGCGCTCCAGCCATTGCTCCGCTTCCGCTTGCGAACCGAACACATCGGTCGCTTTCGACAGGATCTCCGCGAATTTCCAGGTTCGTCCGCTCTGGTCCTGGCTGAGAGGCTTGGAAGGAGCATCCTTACGGCGCTGGTAGGTGCGCAAGCTCATGCCGACGGCCTTCTCGAGCGAATCAGTCTTCTGGATGAAGACGAGCTGCCCAAGGAGATGGTCCAGCGCCGAACCCGGCAGGCCGTGCACAAGCAGCTCATGGGCATCCAATGCGCTCCTGAGGTGCCGCGATAGAATGCGAGTGCCGCCGAGCAACCTGGCCACCTTCTGAAGTTCATTATTTTTTGCTGCTGGTGCAGTCTTTTCCAATGCCATCGCCACGGCGTGCCTCTTAGCGTCATCTGTCACTTTAATATATGACAGATGACGCAAGCCTTTTCAAGGACGGTAGGGGCGGGAGCAGAGAAAGGCAGCGCAAACCTGAAGCGATTGCCTCACCTCGGCGCGTACGCCACGCGCTCCTCCTGAGTGCTCTTAGAGAACTCTCGCCGGTACTGCGCGGGCGAGGTTCTGAGCCGCGCCGCAAAATGCTGGCGCAGCGATGTGGCGCTGCCGAACCCGGCCTCGAAGGCAATCGTGTCCATCGATTTTTCCGTCGCTTCCAGCAGCCGCTGTGCCAGCGCGACGCGCTGGTCGATCAGCCAGTCGCCGAAGCTGGTGCCGATCGATTTTTGAAAGCGGCGCGTGAATGTCCGTCGGGTGAGGCCGGCGGCGGCGGCGACGCTGTCCAGGCTATGCGTCTCATCCAGCGTTTTGCGCACCTTGTCGAGTGCCTGTGTGAAGCGATCCGCGTTGCCGGTCCTAGCGATGGGACGTTCTATGAACTGCGCCTGCCCGCCTTGCCGATGGGGAGAAAGCACGATCTGCCGAGCAAGCCGAAGAGCCGCCTCCGCGCCGTAGCGGGCCCGCACGATATGGAGACAGCAGTCAAGCCCGGCGGCGACGCCGGCAGATGTCATGACATCACCATTGTCGATGTAAAGCACGTCCGGGTCGACGATCATGTCGGGATAAAGCGCCTGTAGCTGCTCGGTATAGGCCCAATGCGTCGCGGCTCGCCGCCCCGAAAGCAGTCCTGTCGCCGCAACAGCGAACGTGCCGAGGCACAGTCCGACAATCAATGCGCCGTTCCGGTGCGCTCGCAGCAGGGCCTCTACCAGAAACGCCGGTGGCGGATCGTCGAGGTCTCGCCAGCTTGGGACGATGACGATGTCAGCGCCATCGAGGCTGCCCAGCCCATGCGGCGCAGTCACGGTCAATCCTGCTTCGGTATGAATCGGCCCGCTTTCGATTGCACAGATGCGGAAGTCGAAGCGCGGCAAGCCGAGCGCGGCGCGATCCTCGCCGAATACAAGGCACGGTACGGAAAGGTGGAACGGACTGATGCCATCGAAGGCGATGGCTGCAACGATCGGATCGGCCATGATGAGCACCAATGAGGGTTAAAGCCGGATTGTCCCAATCCTTTCGGATAATGTCAATTGGGACACTGTTTGCAATCCGACGGCAGGCCTATCCTTGAACAATCAAAGCCGAACGGGAAAGGAAACTCCATGTCTGAACCAGCCACCTCAGCGCCACGCCGTGCCCTCATCGTCGTCGACATCCAGAACGACTATGACGGCGGCAACCTCGCCATCCAATATCCGCCGTTTCGCGACAGCGTCGTCAACGCGGCACGAGCGATGGACGCGGCCGCCGCGGCAGGCGTCAAGGTCGTGGTCATCAAGCAGCTAGCGCCAGAAACGTCGCCGATTTTCGCCAAAGGCAGCCACGGCGCCGAATTGCATCCCGAGATATCAAGGCGAAGCCGTGACCATTACGTCGAAAAGACCTTGCCGAGCGCCTTCACCGGCACGGACCTCGAGGACTGGTTGCGCGCCAACGCCATTGATACGATCACCGTCGTCGGCTATATGACGCACAATTGCGATCTCTCGACCATCATCCACGCCGTCCACATGGGCTTTGCGGTGGAGTTCCTGTCCGACGCCACCGGCTCGGTGCCCTATGCCAACAGCGCCGGCTATGCTTCGGCCGAGGACATCCACCGCGTGGTGACTGTTATCCTGCAGTCGCGCTTCGCCGCCGTTCTCAAGACAGCCGAATGGATCGACTGCCTGAAGACCGGCACGCTGCCCGAACGCGACACGATCCACGCTTCCAACCAGCGCGCGCTGGCACGGAACGCCGCTTAGAAAATTTGTCGCGGGCAAGCAAAAGGGCGCCGCAGCGACGCGGCGCCCTTGTCATTCCGGCCTTCAAAATCTCAGAACAGGCCTTCGATCTGGCCCATCTCGTTCAGGAAGATCTTTTCCGAGGACGGCGCCTTGGGAAGGCCGGGCATGGTCATGACCTCACCGCAGATGACGACGATGAAGCCGGCGCCGGCAGACAATCTGACCTCGCGCACCGGCACGGTGTGGCCGGTCGGCGCGCCGCGCAGGTTCGGGTCGGTCGAGAAGGAATATTGCGTCTTGGCCATGCAGACCGGCAGGTGGCCGTAGCCGGCGTGCTCCCAGGCATGGAGCTGGTCGCGCACCGACTTGTCGGCGATCGCTTCGGAACCGCGATAGATGCGCTGGACGATGGTGTTGATCTTCTCGAAAAGCGGCATCGCGTCGGGATAGAGCGGCGCAAACTGCGACGCGCCGGATTCGGCAAGCGCCACCACCCTGCTGGCGAGCTCCTCGATGCCCGCCGATCCGTGGGCCCAGTGCTTGCACAGGATCGCCTCTTCGCCCATCGAGGCGACGTAGTCCTTCATCGCCTGGATTTCAGCGTCGGTGTCGGAGTAGAAATGGTTGATGGCGACCACCGCTGGCACGCCGAACTGCCTGATATTCTCGACGTGACGGCCGAGATTGGCGCAGCCCTTCTTGACCGCCTCGACATTCTCCTTGCCGAGGTCTTCCTTCTTGACGCCGCCGTTCATCTTCATGGCGCGCACAGTGGCGACGATGACGGCTGCCGCCGGCTTCAGGCCGGCCTTGCGGCACTTGATGTCGAAGAATTTTTCGGCGCCGAGATCGGCGCCGAAACCGGCTTCGGTGACGACATAGTCGGCGAGCTTCAGCGCCGTCGTGGTGGCGACGACCGAGTTGCAGCCATGCGCGATGTTGGCGAACGGACCGCCGTGAACGAAGGCTGGGTTGTTCTCCAGCGTCTGCACCAGGTTGGGCTGCATGGCGTCCTTGAGCAGCACGGCCATGGCGCCGTCGGCCTTGAGGTCGCGGGCGTAGACGGCCGACTTGTCGCGGCGATAGGCGACGATGATGTCGCCGAGGCGCTTTTCCAGGTCCTTCAGGTCGGTGGCGAGGCACAGGATCGCCATGACTTCCGAGGCGACGGTGATGTCGAAGCCCCCTTCGCGCGGAAAACCGTTGGCGACGCCGCCGAGCGAGCAGATGATCTCGCGCAGCGCCCGGTCGTTCATGTCCATGACGCGGCGCCAGACGACGCGGCGGTTGTCGATGCCGAGGTCGTTGCCCCAGTAGATGTGGTTGTCGATCAGCGCCGAAAGCAGATTATGCGCCGTGGTGATGGCATGGAAATCGCCAGTGAAGTGGAGGTTCATGTCTTCCATCGGCACGACCTGCGCATAGCCGCCGCCGGCAGCACCGCCCTTGACGCCGAAATTCGGCCCGAGCGAGGCCTCGCGGATGCAGACGATCGCCTTCTTGCCGATGCGGTTGAGACCGTCGCCGAGGCCCACCGTCGTCGTCGTCTTGCCTTCGCCGGCCGGCGTCGGGTTGATGGCGGTGACGAGGATCAGCTTGCCGTCCTTGTTTGCCTTCACCGACTTGATGAACTCGGCCGAGATCTTCGCCTTGTCGTGGCCGTAAGGCAAAAGATGCTCGCTTGGAATGCCGATCTTCTGGCCAATCTCCTGGATCTGCTTCTTGTCGGCGGCGCGCGCGATCTCGATGTCGGACTTCACTTCGGCCATGGCGGCTTTCCTCTGGATTGGACGGTGGAGGGGACGGGTTTGATCAGTATGGTCGCAAGCCTGTTCGAGACAGCCCGGCACTGCAGGCGAGGGCACGTTCTAGCCCTGTCGCTGCCATGGCGTCAACTTGCATGCAACTATGTTTCCTCTAGAGAAAGGCGGTTCTGTTTCCCGGGCGATCTGTTCCCGGGTCTTCGCGCCCGGTTGTCGCGCCGTATAGAAGCCAGAGCACGCGCCGTTTTGCCGTCTCAAAACAGCCGCGGAATGCACCGAATGCGACAGGGTTCGAGCGCCGGCCTGCGCCTCGGGTAGTTGCGCTAGAATGCGCCGATCTGGTGCATCAGCCCCAAGCCGTCAAGCTGGCCGAAATGTTCGACCACGACGCCGTTCTCAAGACGATCGATGTGAATCACGCCAACCGAGACGCGATTTCCGCTCGGTTCGACGCCATGGAAGATGCCGGTGTGCGTGCCCTCAAAGCGACAGCGCGTGACGACCTTGTCGGCATCGCTGACATAATCGTCGATGACGTGATGTCCGTCCGGGAATCCAACAAAGAACTCGGTCAGGGATTTGCGCCAGTCAGCGAAGCCGATCGGATTGGCACTGGCGAGATGAACGGCGAGATCTGGAGAGACAAGACTGGACAGTTTATCCCAGTCTTGCGTGTCGATCGTGGCATAGAAATTTCGAGCAACTTCCCGGATATCCATCTCATGTCCTCGCTGGCTGCCGCCCAGCGGTTGAACGACGACGAGACGATCAGGTTCCGGTTCCACGCGATGCGCAGCCGACCTACTGCGTCAGCACGTTGCTGATCTCGACCAGGGGCAGCGGTGATTTCAAGCCAAGACGTCTTTCACTATTGGCTTCCTCACCGATCCAGAACGGACCTGACCTCGACGAGGTTCGATCGCACCCTAAGCACATAGAATCCCATCGTGGTGAGGTGGGTGGGCATGATCCAGCCATCCTCGCGGCCGTTGGAGATTATGAAAGGCCGTATGGCGAGCGCTGCCTTGAGCTGGCCTTCCACGCTGGTCCACAGCGGTGTGAGGCCGCGATTATCGAGGATCTGCTGGAAGTCGTGATGCGCCGCCGTGAGGATGCCGTAATAGCCGTAGAGCTGGCCATAGGCGAACCAGAAGCGGTCGTCAGCGCGTGTGTCGAACCAGCCGCTGTTGAAGTTCTGCGAACGGTCGCGGATCATGTCCGACGTCGAGCCTATGTCACTCGCGATCCGGTCGACGAACTGCATCAGATTGTCGGCGCGCGCGTTGAAGACAACCTCGCATTTCATCAGCCGGTCGTTGAAGGCGCGAAGGCTGCTTGCAGCCGTGCGATAGAAACTCGGGGTTGGGGTTTTCGGACCAAAGGGCCTGAGGCCGAAATACCAGGTTTCCTCGTCGAAGGTGATCGCGCCGCGCGCATCCTGCAGGTTCTGGTCGATCTGGCTGGTGCCGCGGACGCGGCCGAGTGTGTCGACAAGCTCGACCGCGGTGCGCCGGATGGCCTGATTGACCCCGCGCTGGAAGGAGGCCTTGTTGTCGAGAAACGGCGTGCGGTCCCAGTCCATCCCGAAGAACCCGAGCTTGTAGAGTATCATCGACGAGATCCAGGCGTTCTCGTTGACGTTGAAATCGATGAGATCGGCCGCGACCTGGACAATGGCCGAGTTTGTGCAGGTCTTGACCTCTCCCTCGACGCCAGCGGTTTCCCCGACGGCAGGAGGAGCGGGCTGCGCCGGGGCGGTTCCGGCCGGCTGGGTGAAATTATACGCCTCCGCATAGGCGGGATTGAAATTGCTCCAGACCTGCGTGTTCCAGATGAAGTAGCCGTAGAGGCCGACCAGCAAGAGCAGAGCGAGGCCGAGCACCGCCTTCAGGATCCAGCCGCGCTGTGTGTACCAGCGCCCAGCCCACATGAACGGCCACAGGATCACACCGATGGCGAAGCCGATACCGCGGCCGATCCACTGGAAAATCCGTGTGAAGAAATTCACGATCGGATCAAGCATGGCGATGTCACCCCCTCGTCAGTCAGCCAAGAATTCGATAAGGTTAGGCATTCAATCAGTAAGGCCGTAGAGGCGTGTGCGAAACGCCACCTTGTCTTTCAGATATGTGGTTTTCAGAACGTCCACAACATGCGATCGCCAGGCGTCGCTGAAGCCGTCATAGTCGCTGTAGAAGCCTGGTTTGTTGAAGACGTAACGCGAGACGAAATCCTGCGGCACGAAATCCGAGATCAGCTGGTTGGTCAGCCAGGCGTCGGGATGGTCGGGCTTGGCCCGGATCACCAGGAAACGCTGCTGCGGGAAGACGTCCTCAATCTTGAGCCGGCCGAGGTGAGCGATCTCGCGCTTGGCGGCGTTGAGAAAGGGAAAATTGCCGTCCCTGGTGATCAGGTCGGCATGGCCATGGATCCAGGTCTGCAGCCAGACCTTGTCGACGTCGGTCAGATTGCGATCGGGCTCGGCGTCGCGGATCAGCGCGCGCACCACCATCTCGGCGCGATGTTCGAGATAGCCCGATGTTTCGATCCATGAGGCGCGCGGCAGTTCGATGCGGCCGGTCGCGGCGAGGAACTTGAACACCTTGTCGGCATCGTTGATCGAGAGGTAGCTCACTTGCCACGGCCGCGAGCGACGGAAGCCGGGTGCTGCCGGGTCGCTGATCACCGTCGTCATGTCCGGATCGATGAACACATAGAGCCCGCCGAAATGGCTGGTCCAATAGGCGCTGTGGCGAAAGATCACCTGATCCGGCACCAGCGCGTTCTCGCGGATGTCGCCGCAGATCTTGGCAAGCTCCACCATGCGGGTGAGCATGGCATTGTCGCGCCAGGCGTCCGGCTCCTGCTTCAACTGGTCGACGAGCTTGCCGAGTTCGGCGGCCTTGCCCAGCACGTCCTCCGCCGACAACACCCTGAACTCGACCTGGTTGATCGACAGCAGATCCTCGATGTCGTCGACTTTTGGGACCGAATCCTCGATCTCGCCATAGATGACATCCTTGATGGTCAGCGCGTCGATAGCGCGCTGGTTCTTCGACATGAACTCGAACATCAGCTGCGAGGTGTTGGAAAAGGCGGTGTGCACCACCGGCAGATCGATCTGCGACGGCGTCAGGATGATGAAACGGCGGTTGATCTCGTTGGGGTCGAGGTAGTTGTAGTCGCCGCATTCCTCGGCCACCTGCGGCGAGAAGCCGGTGCGGTCGATCTCGAAGCTCTTCAGCTTCGTCGGCTTCAGGCCGAAGGCGACCAAAGCCTTGTTATAACGCTGGATGAGATGCGGCTCCTCGATGGTCAACAGCCGGCCGTAGATCAGCTCGTTCTCGCGCAAAAGGTCGGATTTCTTGGCGGGGCTCATCTATCCCTTCTCCCCTTGTGGGAGAAGGTGGATCGGCGCGCAGCGCCGAGACGGTTGAGGGGTGCTGGACGGAGCGCCATCCGCGCCAAGCTGGAGCACCCCTCATCCGTCGCCTTCGGCGACACCTTCTCCCACAAGGGGAGAAGGGGGCGTCGGAGAACCTCACGCATTCCAGTTCCCCTTGGCCTTCAGCTCCTCGATCTCGCGCACCGCGCGGTCGCGCAGGCGGGTGTCGCGGATCATCTTGGTCACCGCCGCGTCGTCGGACTTGTCGGAGTAGCGGAACTCCGAGTCGGCGTAGCGGTTGACCTCCTGCATGACCATGTCCATCGAGAACGGCCCACGCAGTTCCTCGATCATCGCCTTCTTGTCGTCGTAACCCTTGTGCATGAAGACTTCCGGCTTCTCGAACCATTCGTCCGGCAGCTCGATGTCCATGGCGCGCATCTTTATCGCGTCGGTGACGTTCTTGATGGCGCGGCCGGTGAAACGCGGCTCGGCCTCCTTGATCATGTGCAGATAGGTGCCGATGTCGGCCATCGACTTCGGCGCGCCATTCTCCTTCATGTAGCGCTCGTAGACCTTCATCAGCCCGTCTTCCCTGGGTTTCTCGTGCTCTTCATAGGCTTCCATCACCGCGCGCTTGATCTCCTGGGCGGCGTAGAGCTTGTGGTCGCCGAGCGGGATCTTGTGGTTCTTGCCGGCGAGCAGCACGAAAATGTCGATATAGTCGTCGCGGCTCTGCGGCCCGTCGACCAGCCAGCGGGCGCCGGCGCGCTGGCGCAACGCGTCGTCGACGTTTTCGGGGTAGTTGGAGAACATGCCAAAGGAGCAGTTGCCGCGCACCACGGTGCCGGCACCGGCGAACGCGTCCATCAGCACACCGGTGATTTCCTGCTGGCCGGCCGAGGCGCGATCGTCGGAGCGGCGCGCCGCCACCTGATCGATGTCGTCGATGGTGCCGAAGCCGATGACGCGCGGGTTCAGCACATTGTTGATGAACTGACGGCAGTTCTGGCCGGATTTGCCCTGGTAGGAGGAGATCTGATCGACGCCGAAATTCTCGTAGGCGAAGGGATATCCGGCGACCTGACAGTAACCGTTGACGAGACCGGCGATCATCTGGATCAGCGTCGTCTTGCCGGTGCCGGGCGCGCCATCGCCGATGAAGGTGAACAGGAAGCCGCCGAGCTCGACGAACGGGTTCAACTCGCGCTCGAAATCGTAAGCCATCAGCATCTTGGCGAGTTTGACCGACTGGTATTTGGCGATGTGATTGCCGACAACCTCCTCCGGCTTCTTGAAGGTCATCACCAGCGGCTTCGACCGCTTGCCCGGCGCGACGTCGAAGCCATCCAGGGTAAAGTCGTCGACGTCGATGCGGATATGCGCGTTCTCGAACGGGCCGATGCCGTCGAAGCGGCCCTTTCGCGCCAAAAGCCCGTCGATGGCGACACGGGCAAAGGCGCGCCCCCGTGTCATCAGATCGGCGTCGTCCTTCGCGCCTGAAATCGCCCTGTCGAGCCCGGACACGATCGACTTCACCGCGTCCTGTGGCGTGTCGAACAAAAAGTCCGGCTCGGGCGTGTCGTTCGGCGCCTCGCCGTCGCTGTCGATCAGCTGGAACAGGTAGGAGGCGAGGCTGAAGGCCGAAATATAGGCCGAGGCCGACAGCAGCTTCTTGAAGGTGGCGGCCTCGTCGCCTTCGAGCGGTGCGCGGGCGTTTTTCGCCTGCAGGCTTTCGAGGTCTGAACCTTCTGCGAAGACGTCTGATATGGCCAGGGCGATCGCCAGCCCGCGCCGGGTGCGAAACAAAAGCATGTGCTGCGCAATGCTCAGCAGCTGATCGCCGGGATGGACGGCAGCGACTGTCTTGGCCAGCTCGACCTCGCGCGTGCGCCTGACCGAGCCGATCGAGACGGTCGAGACGAAGCGGCGGTTGGTGCCGGCAAGTGGGGTGCCGGATTCACGCGACGGGTCCTCCAGCACGACGATGCGGGTGATGAAGCTCTGCGCCGTGGCGCGGTGCTTTTCGATTGCCGCTTCCGAAATCGTGGTCAGGCCGGTGTCCATGAAGGATACTCCGCGGTTTGACGGTCAGACGTCACTGATGACCTGTCCTTTGGACAGGATGTGGACCTTGTAGCCCGAAAAGATCTTCTGCGCCTCGCCGGCGGCGTAGAGCGCCTGATAGGCCTCATGCGGAATCAGCGCGTGGTTCTCGTAGCTCGACACGCCCTGCCGCGCAGCCTCCAGGTCGTCGGTGTCGATGAAGAACTCCTGCGTCGTCTTCTCGCTTGAAAACAGACCTTTGCGGCCTGGCTTCTCGGCCTTGGAATAGACCTCCTGGATGGTCCAGGTCAGCAGCCAGGCGTTTTCCGGCTTGCGCACCTTGGCCAGAACGTCGGTCACCGTCGAATTGTTCTCGGTGATCCCTGCCGAATAGAAGGGACCGAGCACGACGCGGCGCAGCTGCTTCGGGTGGAGCGGCTCGAAATCCTTGTCGAGGTTGACGGCGATCGTCGCCGGCGACAGCGTGTAGGCGGAATTCTTCTCGGTGAAGTCATCGAAGCGATGGGCAAGCTCGGGATTGAGCAGCCCTTCAACGGGAAGCGGAATGTCGACCTTCTCGTTGAGCTTGCCGTTGCGGTCGACAAGCTGCTCGATCATCTCTTCGGAGGAATCCTCGACCGTCACCATGTAGACCAGCGGCAGGTTGGCGCTGCCGTCGAAGGTGGCCCAATGGACGAGGTAGTAAGGCCGCCCCGTCTTCGGATTGACCGAGACTTTTGCCGTCTGCGCCAATGTGAAGGGTCCGAAGGTCGTCTCGCTCTTGACGCCCTCCAGATAGAGCCGCTCGGCCATCGACTTCTGCAGCGCTTCGGGGAATTGCTTGTGGCGCAGGATGAAGTCGGCCATTTCCTCGCGCAACTCGTCGGCCAGCGGTATGTTGGCGAGACGCGTATCGGCCTGGCGGCGGTCGTTCTCCAGTTCGAGCAGGTTCTGGAAAACCGGAAAGCCGCTTTCGGCGCGCGAAATGCGGAACGTCTCCATGAAACCCAGCCGGTTGCGCCAGCAGGCAAAGGAGTTGTCGAGCCGCGCAATATATTCGGCGACGATCTTGGCGACGATGCCGTGCCGGTAGAGCGGCGAGCGATCGTCGCGCATGAACACTTCGAGGCCGCTGAGCGCTGCCGTGATCGCCGAGAAATAACGCGTTGCCGCTTCGTTTTCGGGGGTCATGCAGCCAGCCCTTGGGAGGTATGCGAGCGCAGCAATTACGACTGCACGTAGTTTGCCGCATTGTGCTTCTTCAGCACGTCGTCGAAGCGGCGGGCAAAGGCATCGTCGGCCAGCTTCTTGCGGCGCTGGATGTCGGCGGTCGCCACCATGTTCTTCTCGTGCATTTCGAGGAGATCGCCAATGTGCTTCTGCGAGGCAGCACCAATGCCGGCCATGGTCTCTTCGGCGGTGTTGTCGACCTGACTGCCCAGCGTGTTGATCTTGTGGGCGACGTCCTGCTGGGCGGCGGTCTTCAGCGAGTCTTCCAGCGCCTTGTAGAGCACGATGCGCTGCTCGGTATCGATGGTCAGCTTGTTGATCAGCGTCGACTGTGCCGCGATCTGGTTGTTGAGCGAATCGACGAAGGTCTGGAACATCGAGGTGTAGCGTTCCAGCGTCTGGCTTTCGGCCAGCAGCTCCTGCTCCTTGGCCTGCTTTTCGTTGTATTCCGTGGCCAGTTTCGAACGCTCGCCTTCAAGCTGCGTGCGCTCCTTCTGGCTGGTCGAGGCGGCGATCTTGTTCTCGATGTCGAGCAGCATCGGGTTGAGCTCTTCGATGCGCTTCTGCACGGTCTCGAGATTGGACATGGTTGTCTTGCGGCGTTCGATCACCTGCGACAGGCTGGCCTCGGAGGTCTTGTAGCGCTGGTCGAGAACCTGCTTCTGCGCCTTGAGGATGCCGACGATGGTATCGGATTTCGCCAGCAGCTCCTGCAGATTGCCGGCCAGCGACATGTTGCGGACACGGTCGGTGCGCATGCGCTGCTTGCTCTGACTGGAAAATATGCCGAGGAAGCTTTCCCAGCCGGTGTAGTTCTTCATGCTCTCGAATTCGGCACCGAAGACGTTGGTGGCGTCCTCCAGCCCGATGATCAGGTCGGCGATGTTGCCTTCCATCACCTTCTGCTGCTTCAGCACATCCTCGATGCGGGCGTTCTCGAGGTCGAAATTGGCGTCGCCGATCTTCTTGTCGGTCTTGGCGAGCGTGTCGAGCACCGTGCCGGACTGCTCGATTTTCGTGCGCATGTCCTGCACGACCTGCTTTGTCTTGGCAATTTCGGCATCGAAATTCTGCAATGTCGCCATAGGGGCCTCCCGCTTCGGCATCTGTTTCGTGTCGCGAACCGCCGCGAATATATGTGTGGCATGGGGGGAAGGGAAGGTGGAAGATTAGCAGGCCGATAAAGGATGGCGCCGAAGCCTGAAACAAAAAACCCGCCTCGCGGCGGGTGGTTGGCGCAATCAGCACCATGCCCAAATCAATAGCATATCTGCCGTCACAAAGCAACCAATCGCGTTTCTTCACGGTCGACAGGCTGCCACTGGACATTTGGTCAGCCGACGCGACAATGGCGCATGGAATCTGGCTGGGCGGCGCCTTGAACTTCGGCAATGGACTGAAACAATTCCGGCGGCGGCTGCGCGCGCAAGTGCGTGGCCTGATGCGGTCAAGGATGCCGGTCGCCATGATCACCGGTTCCGTCGGCAAGAGCACGACGAGCCGGATGCTGGCACGTATTCTCGAATGTCAGGGGCATGTCGTCGGCCTGACGACGACCGACGGCATTTATGTCGGCAGACAGATGATCCAGAGTGGCGACCGCGCTGGCTACAGCGGCGCGCGCACTGTGCTCGCCAGGCCCGACGTGACCGCCGCGGTTCTGGAGACGGCGCGCGGCGGCCTTAACCGGCGAGGGCTTTATCTCGGACGCTGCGACGTGGCGGCACTGCTCAACGTGCAGGACGAGCAGATCGGCATGGACGGCATCGAAACCGTTGCCGATATGGCCAGGCTGAAACGCAAGGTGACAGACGCCGCTCGGCGCGTCGTGCTTGGTGCTGATGACCCGTCGTGCCGTTTGCTGGCGGAGCAATATCGCCCGGGCCGGGTCACGCTGTTCGGCTTCGAGACACAAGACGATCTGGTCAGGCGTCACATTGCTGGAGGTCACGTCGCTTTCGTGGTCGAACATGAAGCGGGCCGCGAATGGATCGTTCGCCGCCAGGGCGACGCACGCCATTTGGTCGTCGACGCCTGGCAACTGCCTTCCTCGATGAACGGAGCCCTGCGCCACAACATAGCCAACGCAATGGCTGCGGCCGCACTTGCCGACGCCCTCGGCGTCCCTTTGGCCGTCATTGCCGAGGCGCTGCTTTCGCTATCGAATTCGGCAGAAGATTTGCCCAGCCGGTTCAACATTTTTGACCAGTATCCGTTCCGGATCGTGGTTGACCGGGCCAACAGTCCGCCCGCCACGCGGGCTTTGGTTGCGGCAGTGGCCCGAATCCCGGTTTCGGGCCGGCGTCTTTGCATGGTCAGCTGCTGGGGCAATCGCCCAGGGTTCAACTACGAACGGGTCGCCGCTGCGATCACGCCGGGATTCGACATTTTCATATGCTACGAAGAGCCGATCTTCCGGCGCGGACGGCCGCCAGCCAAGATTGTCGAGTTGCTCAAGGCAGGTCTGATGAACTGCGGCGTGGCGGAAACCCGGATCCACAACGCCGGCAGTTACGAGGAAGGGCTGCGGCTGGCGGCCAGCCTCGCCACGGCGGACGATCTCCTGCTGGTGCTCGGCGCGCATGTCGGCGACATCAAGCCGGTCATGGACGACGTCTTCGGCCCAGTCAGGTTGAAGGACGACGCGGGAAGGGCGTGAAGCGCCGCCAGAGGCTCGCGCGTTTTCGTACCGCGCGCAGTTCATCTTTCTCGGCTGCGCGTATCTCCCGATGTTGCTCGAATGGAATCAGGTATTTCCCGCACTCCAGACAGCTTCTGGGATATCCGCAAACCGGCTCCCAGCAGCGAACATCGTGGTCTGCGGCAAGGGCTATGCGTTCGAGATGCAGATTGCGTGAGCCTTTGACCAGAATGACTTCGTCCGGCCGTTGCGTGGCCCTGACGTGCTCGGCGACTTGGCGGACCGAGCGCATTTCGAGGAAGCGGCCACTGTCGCGATCCTCTTGTGCCGCACCGGAGCGATGGGCATGCTCGCCGACGAAGACAATCTGGTCGCAAACGGCGCGCGCGCCGCGATAGGCGCTGCCATAGGCCTTTGCCGGCTTGCCGGCATAGTCGGCGATCTGACCAAGCACCACGCGCTTGTAGCCGGCATCGGCACGGCCAAGCATGTCGAAAGCCAGCCCGAGCGAATGAAATGGCGTCTTCGCCGTGTCGACGAAGAACGTCGGCCCGCCACGCACTTGCCATACGCCGCACCGGGTCGGCATCGGCTCGAAGGTAGAGACCCTTTCGGCGATAATCCTGGCATCGACCCCGAGCTCAAGCGCCGCCGCAGCCGCTGCCGCCACGGCAAGCCAGAAATGTTCGGCGATGAGGCGTGTCCTGAGCGCAAGTGCGCCGCCTGGCCAGTGTATCGTCATGCTCAGTCGCTGGGGATAGGCGGCATGAATGTCGCATGCGCGGTATCGGGCGCGCTCCGAGCGGCCGAAGGTCACGGACGGCGCAACGGTGTTCAGTGCCATCGCCGCGATAAGATCATCGTCGACGTTCAGGATGGCGAGGCCGTCCGGTGCCAGCGACTCGACCAGCGCCTGTTTCTCTGCGGCGACAGCAGCTCTGCCGCCGAATGCCGAGTGGTGCTCGTCGGCAATCAGCGTCATGATGGCGATGTCGGGTTTCAGAACCGAAGCCATCCGCGCCATGTCCCCCTTGGCCATGACCCCTAGTTCCATCACCGCATAGGCTGAATTTCGCGGCAAGCGCCAAAGCTTTTCGATCAGCCGGTTGAATGTGTTGCTCACCGTCAATTTGTGGACGGAACCGCTGCCTTCAAGGATATGAGCCAGAAGCTCCGCCGTCGTGGTCTTGGCCGAACTGCCGGTGATGCCGATCACGGTGGCTTTCGTTCGTCGACGGCGCAAGCGCGCCATCGCTACGCGATATTTGCCCTTCAGTCGCCGCAAATTGGATCGCAAAGGTCCGGCGCGGTCGAGACCGAGCAGGCGTTTTGCTCGTGCGGAAAGTTGCTCCATCTTGTCGACGCTTCCCCCCTGCGGCCCGGCGGGACGACCGGACAGGCGTTCATCTTCTACCTTGTCCACAGCCCGTTGCAACGTTGCGCCAGAGGGAGTCTGCACCGGCGTTGCCAATGTGAGGTTATGGCTTGGCGGCCGGCCTTCACAAACGCCGCATGATGGCGGGATTGCGGAAGGGCCGATGCTCAATCCGGCAGCCGCGCCGACAGGTCGTCGACGGCCTGCAGAATCGTCCGTTCGATCGCCGCGAAGGAATGCCTGTCGCGCGCGAACGCCCGCCCCGCGTCGGCGATCTTAGCGGCCGTTTGCGGCTCTGCGGCGAAGGTCACGATTTTCGCGGCAAGCTCGCCGGCATCGCTGCCGGACAGAAAGTGCGTGCCTGCTTCCAGGCCGAGCCCCTCGACAGCCTTTTTCGTGGCGCAGACGACCAGTCCGGCGGCCATCGCCTCCAGCACCTTGATGCGGGTTCCGCCGCCGAACCTGAGCGGGATCGGCGCATAGCCGGCGGCGGCCAGCAGGTCCGGCAGACGCGGCGGGTTTTCGACGAGATTGAGCCCGTGCGTTGCGCAGTAGTGGCGCACGATTTCGCGCGGGTTCTTGCCGGCGACGGTGATCGACCAGTCGCGGCCGGACGCCGCAAGGCGCGGCACCATCTTGCGGCCGATCTGCTTGACCGCGTCGATGTTGGGGAAGTAGCCGAGGTGGCCGATGAAACAGAGGCGGATTTCCTGGTATCGCCGGGCGGCAATCGGCAGGGAAAGCACGGCCTCGTCGGGGATGGGATTGGCGATCACCTTGACGAAGTCAGGGGCAGGGGCCGGTCCCAGTGCCAGCGTCGCCCGGTCCGCTTCGGAGCAGACCCAGACCTGGTCGGCCGTCTTCGCGGCCAGGATATCGGCTTCGCGTGCCTGGGCAATCTTGGCCCGATGCTCGCGAAAACGCCGCAGACGCTGCCACAAGGACAGCGCGCCGATGCGGTCCGCCAGCGTGCGCGAATCGATGTTGTGCAGGTCGACGACGGTCCGACCGCCATGCTCCGGGGCCAACGCCAGCAATTGCGAAAGTGCGATGTCTTCGACCACGACGAGGTCGGGCGCAAAATTTTTCCAGATCGCGGCCGCTTCGGCCAGTTCGTCGGCCGGGATCAAATGCACGGTCGGATGCGCGCTGCGCTTCTGCCAGGGGCCGCGACCGCGGGCCGCCTCGATGATCCGGTGCCGGATGTTGGGCGGCGGGGACGGCGCCGGCCCGCCAGTGAAGCTCACGGTCAGAACTTCGCCGAGCGCGGTGAGCGCCCGCGCATTGGCGGCGTTCCTGATTTCGGCGCCCGAAACCGGTGGATACGGACAGTCGACCGTGAATTGCAGAATTTTCATTTTGGCCCCCGCCTGGATCGTAGCTGGGCACCGATGAAAGCGAAATAGCGCTGGTCAGGCTCAATGCATGTCGCACAAAAGCATGTGCGCTTTAGGTGAAGCCGATGAAATCGTCGGGCGAGGCGCGGCCCATTTCCTCTTCCCAATGGCGGCGGCAGAGCGAGACATAGACATCCTTGCCGATCGCCACCTGTTCGCCCTGTCTCGCCACCTTGCCGTCGGCGCCAAGGCGCACGACCATCGTCGCCTTGCGGCCGCAGCGGCAGATGGTGCGCACCTCGCGCAATTCGTCTGATATCGCCAGAAGCGCACGCGAGCCGGAAAACAGCTTGCCCTGGAAATCCGTGCGCAGGCCGTAGCACATCACCGGGATGTCCAGCCGGTCGGCGATGCGGGCGAGCTGCCATGCTTGCTCCTCCTCGAGGAACTGTGCCTCGTCGACGAAGACGCAATGCACCGTCGTATGGTCGTGATGCTCGGCGACCCGGGCGAACAAATCGTCGCCGTCGCGGAACATCTCGGCTTCCGTCTCAAGGCCGATGCGCGACGAGATCAGCCCGGTATCGCCCTTGCGGTAGTGGCCGGCGACGAACAGCATCGTCGTCATGCCGCGCTCGCGGTAATTGTAGGAAGCCTGCAGCAGCATCGTCGTCTTGCCGGCATTCATCGTCGCATAGTGGAAGTACAGCTTGGCCATGCCGCCCTTTTAAGCCGAGTTCGCATGGCGCGGGGAGGGGGCGTCCTCACATTCCACCGGAAAGGCGCATTTCATCGGAAAAGCGGCTGGCCAGCAGAAAAGCGGCTGGAGCAGCAGGCAGCGTGTCGCTGATCGGCCAGTCCGCGCCGTTGATCGCGATTGCCTTATTGCTTGAAACCGCACCAGAATGGTGTTTGGCTGACGAAACAAAGCGGAGATAAAAACCGTAACTTCGCTTCGCCAAAGAATCGAAATGGGAGAATTTTTATGTCGCGTCTCAATTCCTTCGTCGCCGGCCTCGGCCTGGCGGCTTTCCTGTCCACCAGTGCAGCTTTCGCCGCCGATCCGGAAAGCTGTAAGACGGTGCGTCTCTCCGATGTCGGCTGGACCGATATCCAGGCGACGACCGGCGTCGCCTCGGTGCTGCTCACCGCGCTCGGCTACGAGCCGGAAGTGATCCAGCTTTCGGTGCCGGTGACCTACGCGTCGCTGAAGAACAAGGACCTCGACGTCTTCCTCGGCAACTGGATGCCGTCGATGACCGCCGACATCAAGGAGTACACCGCCGACGGCTCGGTCGAGACCGTCAGCGAAAACCTCAGCGGCGCCGGTTACGGCATCGTCGTGCCGACCTATGTGGCGGACGCCGGCGTCAAGACGCTGACCGACCTCGGCAAGTTCAAGGACAAGTTCGACGGCAAGATCTATGGCATCGAGGCCGGCAATGACGGCAACCGCATCATCCTCGACATGATCAAGGACCCGGCGACCAATCTCGAAGGTTTCGAACTGGTCGAATCCTCCGAGGCCGGCATGCTCACCCAGGCCGAGCAGTCGATGAAGAACAACGAATGGATCGCCTTCCTCGGCTGGACGCCGCATCCGGTGATGGGCGCCATGAAACTCGCCTATCTCGACGGCATGGGCGACAGCGGCTTCGGCGCCGCCACCGTGCATACCAACGTGCGCAAGGGCTACATGACCGAATGCCCGAATGTCGGCAAGTTCATCGCCAATCTGAAGTTCAATCTGGACATGGAAGGCGAGATGATGGACGCGATCCTGAAGGGCGGCGACGCCAATACGGTCGCGACCGACTGGCTGAAGAAGCACCCGGATGCGGTCACCCCCTGGCTTGCCGGCGTGACCACTTTCGACGGCGGCGATGCGGCGGCGGCGGTCAAGACCGCGCTCGGAAGCTGAGCCGATAACCTTGAATTCGGGATAATTGGAACGAGGGCAGCCACGTAGAAAAGGCTGCCCTTTTTCATATCCTGTGACAAGATGACCGTCCGGCAAGGACGGCGCCGACAGAAGAGGGGCTAGATGGATCCGATCTCCAAATTCCTGGTCAGCTACAAGATTCCGATAGGCGCTTGGGGAAAGGCCTTTTTCACCTTCCTCACCGACAATTTCAACACCGTCCTCAGGGCCTTTTCCAACGGTCTCAATTTCCTGCTCGATGGGATGGTCGACGGACTTCTTCTGTTGCCGCCCGTCCTGCTCATCGCCTTGATCGCTTTGCTCGCCTATGTCCTGCAGCGCTCGAAGGGCCTGGCGCTCGCCGTCTTCATCGGATTGCTGTTCATCCTCAACCAGAACCTCTGGAAGCAGACGGTGGAGACGCTGGTGCTGGTGGTTGCCGCCGCCGCCGCCTCGATGGCAATCGGCGTGCCGCTCGGCATCTGGGCCGCGCACAAGCCGAAGGTCTACCGCATCATGCTGCCGGTGCTCGACCTGATGCAGACGCTGCCGACCTTCGTCTACCTGATCCCGGTGCTGACCTTGTTCGGGCTCGGCAACGCGCCCGGCCTGATCGTCACCATCATCTTCGTCATCCCGACCTCGGTCCGTCTCACCCATCTCGGTGTCGTCTCGGTGCCGAAATCGATCATCGAGGCCGGCGAGGCCTTCGGCGCCACCAGGCGCCAACTGCTCTGGAAGGTCGAGCTGCCTTCGGCCCTGCCCACCATCATGGCCGGCTTGACCCAGTCGATCATGCTGTCGCTGTCGATGGTGGTGTTCGCGGCCCTTATCGGCGCCGGCGGCCTCGGCACCGAGATCAACCGGGCGCTCGGCTCGCGAAGGATCGACCTCGGGCTCGAGGCCGGCCTCGCCATCGTCGTGCTGGCCATCGTGCTCGACCGGATGACCCGCATTGGCGTTGGAGGCAAGAAATGACCGTCGCCGTCGATTTCAGGAATGTCGATATCGTCTTCGGCAGCGACCAGGCCGGCTCGCTGGCGCTCATCGACAGCGGCGCCACCCGCGCCGAGATCCTCGAAAAGACCGGCAATGTGCTGGGCTGCGCCGGGGCAAGCCTCACCGTGCATGAAGGCGAGATTTCCGTGCTCATGGGCCTGTCCGGCTCCGGCAAGTCGACGCTGCTGCGCGCCGTCAATCGGCTGAACGTCGTTTCGCGCGGCCAGGTTCTGGTCAAGGACGGCGACAAGACGGTCGATGTCGTCACCTGCGACGAGGCTACCCTGCGGCGGCTGCGACAGAAGCAGGTGGCGATGGTGTTCCAGCAGTTCGGCTTGCTGCCGTGGCGCACGGTGGAGGAGAATGTCGGCCTCGGCCTCGAGCTCGCCGGCGTGCCCGAAGCCGAGCGCAAGGAGCGCGTGCATCGCCAGCTCAAACTGGTCAATCTCGACCAGTGGTCGAAGAAATACGCGCATGAGCTTTCCGGCGGCATGCAGCAGCGGGTTGGCCTCGCGCGCGCGTTCGCCACCGAAGCGCCGATCCTGTTGATGGACGAGCCGTTCTCGGCACTCGACCCGCTGATCCGGACCAAGTTGCAGGACGAGTTGCTGCAGCTTCAGGCCGAGCTGAAGAAGACCATCATCTTCGTCAGCCACGACCTCGAGGAGGCGCTGAAGATCGGCAGCCACATCACCATCATGGAAGGCGGGCGCATCGTGCAGACGGGCGCGCCGGAAGACATCGTGCTGCGCCCCGCCAACGACTATGTCCGCGACTTCATCGCCAATGTGAATCCGCTCTCGGTGCTGACCGCCTGGAACGTGATGCGCGACCGCCGCGACCTCGACCACGGCGAGGACGGCTGGGTGTGGCTCGACCGCCGCAAGACGACGCGTTTCAAGATCGACGAGCACGGGCTGGTGGCGGCGGCCGAGCGCGACGGCAAGCCGGCGTTCTGGGTGTCCTGCGCCGATGTCGAGGCGCAGCCGGAGGAGACGGCGCAGGTGTTCTGGGCCAATCCCGGCACCTCGCTGAAAACCGTGATGCTGGCCATGCACCGCTCGCAGACCGCGCCCGTGGCGCTGTTCGACGATCAGTCGCGCTTCGTCGGCGCCATCGGCATCAGGGATGTGTTGAGCGCGGTGTTGCGGCGGTAGAAAAGTCAAACGCCGAGCTTGGGCGCCCCCCTCTGTCCTGCCGGACATCTCCCCCACTTGGGGGGAGATCGGCAGTTTCGCAGACGGCTCTCACACTCCAAACGTTGGTAGTTGGCGAAATCGGCGATGACAGCCAATCTCCCCACCTGTGGGGGAGATGTCCGGCAGGACAGAGGGGCGCGAAGGAATGCTGCCTTGGCCCGATACAGCAAGCTACGTTGCCAGCGGCAAGCTCAGCTCCGTCAGCAAGCCGCCGCCGGGGTGATTGGACAGGCTTACCTCGCCGCCGGCGCTGCGGGCGATGTTGCGGGCGATCGTCAGGCCAAGGCCGAGGCCGCCGGTCTGGCGGTTGCGGGACTGTTCCAAGGGCACGAACGAGCCGAACACCGCGTCGAGCTCGGCCTGCGGTATGCCTGGCCCCTCGTCGCGTATGGCTAGCGTGATGGTCTTTCCCGATCGATGCAGGCTGAGATGGGCCGTCCTGCCGTAGGTCACGGCGTTTTGGACGAGATTGGTGACGCAGCGCCTGAGCGCGACCGGCCGCGCAAGGCAGATGAGGCCGCGCGACCGCGTGTCGTCATTGTCGAACGAAACCTCTTCGTAGCCGTCGGCGACCGATTCCACGAGCGACCAGAAATCGATCCGCTCGCTCTTCTCCTCGGTCACCTCGAAGGTGGCGAAGTCGATAACCGAGCTGGCAATCGCCTCGATGTCGGCGAGATCGTGCGCCAGTGCGGCGCGAACCGCCGATTTCCGCAGCAGTTCGAGACGCAGCCGCATTCTTGTCAGCGGCGTTCGCAGGTCGTGCGCGAGCGCTGCCGCAAGATGTTCGCGATCCTCGACATAGTCGCGCAGCCTTGCCTGCATGGCATTGACCGCTTTTGCCGCGGTGCGGATCTCGCGACTGCCGGTCTCGATGATCGGCGGGCTCTTCAGGTCGTTGCCGATCCGTTTCACTGCGGTTTCCATCATCCGGTAGGGCGCGGTCAGCCGGCGCAGCGACCATATCGACATGGCCACCACCAGCCCGGCGATCAAGGCATAGAGCGGCAGGCTGTCGAAGCTCAATATCGGCCCCATCGGAGTGTTCGGCTCGGTGAAATTCAGCCATTGGCCGTCGGCGAAGCGGAGCGACGCTGTCAGCTTGTCGCTCTGGGCGAAATCGGCGGCCAGCACCAGGAGGTCTCGCTCGACCTCGCCGACATCGCGACCCTCGATCGCGCCCCCGTCGTCGGCTTCCCGTGTCGCCGGATCGCGCCGAACCCGCGCATCGGTAATGCCGAATTTCGACAGCCGCCCGACCAGTATGTCCTCCAGTTCGGCCAGTTCGTCGTCGCCCGCTATCGACAAGGCGACGGCGGGCGTGTCCGAAACGGTAAGCGCGTAGGTCGCGTTGGACAGGCCGGATGCGGTGGCCTTGCGTGCTTCGGGCGAGGCGGCATGCATCAGCTGCACCAGCGAGAAGGCGCGATCATTGAGCCTGTAGAGATCGACCACGCCGTTGGCGGCGGCACGGTCGCGCGAGACGATGTAAAGCGTCGTGATCTGGCTGATCAGCAGGCCGGCGATGACGATGAGCAGCACCCAGACGGGCAGGGTCTGCGGCAGGACGCGTCTCATTCGGAGGTCGTTTCGGGCAGGAACTGATAGCCGCCGCTGCGCACGGTCAGGATCAGTTTCGGCGTTTTCGGGTCGTCCTCCATCTTGCGCCGCAGCCGGCTGACCAGAATGTCGACGCTGCGATCGAAGCTGTAGCCGCTGTCGCCGCCTGACAGTTCGATGAGCTGGTCGCGGCTCAGCACGCGCTGGGCGCTCTTGACGAAAGTCTGCAGCAGGTTGAACTCCGCCATGGTTAGCTCGACCCTGACATCGCCCGGCGCCATCAGCCGGCGGCGCGAACAGTCCATCGTCCAGCCGGCGAAATGGTAGATCTGCCGCGAGGTGGGCCGCCGCGGCTCGGCGGCGCCGTTGCGCCTAAGCACGGCTCGGATGCGCGCCAGCAGCTCGCGCGGATCGAAAGGTTTCGGCACGTAATCGTCGGCGCCCATTTCCAGCCCGACGACGCGGTCGGTCGTCTCGGTGACGGCGGTCAGCATGATGATCGGTGTCGCATGGTTGGCGCGAAGATCGCGGCAAAGCTCCAGCCCGCTCTTTCCGGGCAGCATGACGTCCAGAACGATAAGGTCCACCTGCGCGCGGCGCAGGACGGCTTCCATCTCGGTACCGTCGGCGGCGACCGACGTGTGCAGCCCTCGTTTCTGGAAGAACTCCTGAAGCAGGTCGCGAATGCCCTTGTCGTCGTCGACGATCAGTATGTGCGCGTCGGATTTCACTGAGAGCCCTGCTGTCACTGATGGCTGAAACCGCCGTTCGATAATCACCCACACGATAGAATTCAGGCCATATGTTGGCCGGTGACGACAAGCTACCCCGAACAGGTTGCTCAGAAACAATCCAGAAACAAAATTCTACAGTTCGGAAAAACTCCCGAAAAAAATCAAAGGCATAAGTGGTGCCGTGGCGGTCAGGTCATCGGCTGCGGCACGCGTTACGGGATTACGGACAAACCAATGCAAAGGTTCTCGATCAGCTTGATGGGTGTGTTGCTCGGCATCTCGCTTATCACCGCCGCGGTCGAACAATCCTATGCAAAGGTGGCCGATGCAAAGGTGGCCGATACAAAGGCGGCGATCACCCGGAGCGAGCGTTGCAGCGATCTGAGCCGTCAATTCGACGAAGCCCTCGAAACCCATGCCGCGGCAACGCAGGTCACCGCGGCGAAGGCACTTCAAAGGAAGGGAAACCGGTTCTGCGCCAACAAGAAACAGGCACAGGGAATCCGGATGCTCGCCAACGCTTTGAAGCTGCTTGGAGTGACACCGATCGACCCCGTTCAGTGACCCTCAATCCGATCTGCACAACAAGGAAACGAAGCCATGAAAAAGTCCCTCCTCTCCGCTCTCGGTCTCGCCATCGCGCTTGCCTTCTCGATGCCGGTTCTCGGCGCCAGCAGCGCCAACGCCGCCACCACGACCGCGGCTGCGACGACCGCGACGACCGCTGCGCCGGCCAAGATGGTGAAGAAGGTCGCCGCCAAGAAGACCGTCAAGAAGCACAAGAAGCACGCAGTCAAGGCAGCTCCGAAGGCCTGATCCAGCGACATCTCTTGTCCGCTAAGAAGACCGCTCCAGTTGCGATGCGCCTGGAGCGGTCTTCTTTTTTCGTTCCAGATGGGCGGCGTCTGTCGCGGAGCCAATCGAAATTCCCGCCGGGCTTCGCTGCACCAAGCCGTTGAATGGCAACCGGCAGTTCCCACATAGGCACGGACTTGTGAACGGCCGCACCCGCTTGGAAGGCGGTTTGCGCGCGGCTCAAAATGGACGATCGCTTTCGTTCATGTCAGAATAAAAGCGAAATTCTTGCGCGCAACTGCCGGTTCCGATGCCTGAAATCACGACAAAACCCCGCACCAAGACGCAGCCGAAGATCGAACGGCCGAAGCTCTACAAGGTCATCCTCCTCAATGACGACTTCACGCCGCGCGAGTTCGTGGTGACGGTGCTCAAGGGGGAATTCAAGCTGAGCGAAGACCAGGCGCGGCGGGTGATGATCACCGCGCATCAGCGCGGCGTCTGCGTCGTCGCCGTCTTCACCAGGGACGTCGCCGAGACCAAGGCGACGCGGGGGACCGATGCCGGCAAGGCCAAGGGCTATCCGCTGATGTTCACGACGGAGCCGGAGGAGTAGTGCGGTTCGCGTTCTTCCTTCTCCCCTTGTGGGAGAAGGTGGCCGAGCGAAGCTCGGTCGGATGAGGGGTGCTCCAGCTTGGCACTGCCGACACTCCGTCCAACACCCCTCAACCGTCTTGGCGCTACGCGCCAATCCACCTTCTCCCACAAGGGGAGAAGGATAAAACGCTGCGCTACCGCCCTTCGCGGTACCACATCGAGCCTAATGCCAGAAGCAGCAGGCCGAGGCCGAGGAATCCGCCGAACAGCGGCACGCGCGAGACCGCCTTCAGCACGCTGTCGTCGGTGGTGCGCAGGCCGATCCAGTCGTTGCCGCTCGCGGCGCCCGAAGCGCGGACCGGGACGACCGAGGGCAGCGTCACGCCGCCTGTGAGGTTGCCGACGGTCGACCCAAGCGCCGATGATGGCGCCAGCCGGCGCACGCTGCCGCCGGTGGCCTCGGCCGGCGCTTTCAGCCGGCCCTCGGTGGAGACGACGTCGGTGAATTCAGGCGCATTGACCGGGCCGACATGGGCAAGCGCCTTCAGGTCGCCATTGCCGACCTGGTAGAGGCCGATCTCATTGGTCTCGATGCTGCCCAGGAAGACGCCGGGCTCGGCCCTCTCGAGCTTGACGGTCAGCGCCTTGCCGGACGGGGTGATGATTTGCGCCGGGCCGGGGTCGTCGCTCATTGTCTGGCGGCGGATTTCCAGCATCATGCCGCGGCCGTCGGCGGTCAGCCGCTCTTCCTCGAGCTCGGGCTCCTTCATCAGCCAATGGGCGATGCGGCGATAGAGCTGGACATGCGGGCCGCCGCCCTCGAAGCCGCGCGCCCACAGCCAGCCCTGGTCGGACAGAAACATGCCGACGCGGCCTTCGCCCTTGCGGTCGAGCAGGAGCAGCGGACGGTTGTCCGCGCCCTTCATCACCGCCTCGCCCTCGGGGTTCTCGACGCCGATGGTGCGGAACCAGCGGCTCCAGTGCGGCGGCTCGGTGGCGGAGCCGTCGAGTCCGCGCGTCACCGGATGGCGCTGGCCGAGCTCGGTGAGGCGTGGATAGAACGCCTTGTCGACAACTTCGCCGGTCGGCATCGCCGGCAGCGCCGACATCAAAGGCGTGCGGGCGATCGAGCTTTCACCGGCATATTCGGGCCCTGCCGCGATCAGCAGCGCGCCGCCTTTCTCGACATATTCGGCGATGTAGTCGTAATAGAGGATCGGCAGCACGTCGCGGTGCTGGTAGCGGTCGAAGATGATCAGGTCGAAATCCTTGATCTTCTCGACGAACAGCTCGCGCGTCGGAAACGCGATCAGCGACAATTCGTTGATCGGCGTGCCGTCCTGCTTCTCCGGCGGCCGCAGAATGGTGAAGTGGACCAGATCGACCGAGGCGTCGGACTTCAGCAAATTGCGCCAGGTGCGCTCGCCGGCATGCGGCTCGCCGGAGACCAGCAGCACGCGCAAATTCTCGCGGATGCCGTCGATCAGCGCGATGGCGCGGTTGTTGGTGTCGGTGAGTTCGCCGGGCTCGGGATCGATGGCGAGTTCGACGATGTTGCGGCCGGCGCCGGGAATGGTCACCTGCAGCGGCATGGCCTGGCCGATGGTGGCGCGCTCGACCGAAACCTGCTCGCCATTGACCGACACGCGCACATCGACCGAGCCGGCCTCATTGTTGGTGCCGATGACGCGATAGGTCATTTCGAGCGGCTTGCCGACCAGACCGAAGCGCGGCGCATTCTCGAAGCGGATGCGGCGATCCTTTTCCTGGTCGTTGCCGGTGATCAGGGCGTGCAGCGGGGCGTGGAAGTCGGGTGTGCCGGCGGGGGCGTCATGCACCTCGCCATCGGTGATCATGATGGCGCCGCCGATGCGCGAAGGCGGCACGTCGCGGAAAGCGCTTTCAAGCGCACCGAAAAGCCGCGTTTCAGTGCGCTCCTCGGCGGCTTCCGACTTGCCGGCCTCAACAACGCGGACGTCGAACTGCTTGAAGCGGCCGAGGCGCTGCTGAAGCCCGGCCAGCGCCTCGTCGGTCTGCTTGGTGCGTTCGCCAATGTCCTGGCTCTGGCTGCGGTCGACGACGACGACGACGACGCTTTTCAGCGCCTCGCGCTCTTCGTCGAGGGCCACAGGGTTGAGCAGGGCCGCACCCAGCGCGAGCAGGGCGGCGAAACGGAAGACCGCGCCGCGCTGGCGAAACCACAGGCCGACCAGTGCCAGCAGCAACAGCGGCGCCAGCACCAAGCCAAGCAGCGGCCAGGAAATGAGCGGTTCGAAGGCGAGCGACCAATTCATGGCCTACTGCCCCAGCCGTTCGAGCAGCACCGGCACATGCACCTGATCGGATTTGTAATTGCCGGTCAGCATGTACATCATGATGTTGACCCCGGCGCGCAGCGCGTAAATGCGCTGCATCGGGTCCGACGGCACGGTCGGCAAAAGCGGGTCGCCATTCTCGTCAACCGCCCAGGCGCCGGCGAAATCATTGGCGGTGATCATGATCGGCGAGACGCCGTCGCCGGTGCGCACCGGGCGGTTCTCGGTGTTGCTGGCTTCGAGCGACGCCGCGACCCAGAGCGGGCTGCCGGCGAAGCGTCCGGGAAACTCAGGCAGGATGTAGAAGGATTTGGTCAGCACATGGTCCGACGGCACCGGTTCCAGCGGCGGCACGTTGAGGTTGCCGAGGATGTCGCGCAGCCGCTCCGTCGCCGGGCTGGCCGAATCCGCGCCGATGCCGGTGGCGAACTGGTCGCGCGTGTCGAACAGCACCGTGCCGCCCTGCTGCATATAGGCGTCGACGCGGGCGATCGCGGCCTGGCTCGGCATCGGCGCGGCAGGGTCGATCGGCCAGTAGATCAGCGGATAGAAGGACAGCTGGTCCTTCGAGATATCGACGCTGGCCGGCGCGCCCGGCTCGAGCGCGGTCTTCTCGATCAGGAAGCGGGTCAGGCCCTCCAGCCCGGCCCGGCTGATCGAATCGACGCTCTGTTCGCCGGTCTGCACATAGGCGATCCGGGTCTTCGAAATGTCCTCGATCGCCCGGTCATCGCCCGGTTTGGCATCGTCGGCGCGGGCGATGTCGGTGTGGCCGCCCAGGGCGCCGAGCGCAATCAGCAGGGCGGCGGTGGTTGCGGCAGCAGTGCCGGCGCGGCGCGGCCGGCGCGAGAACAGGCCGCCCATCCAGAACACGGCCAGCGTGTCGAGCACCATCAGCAACAGCGCCGCCGCCACCAGTGGGCCTTTCAAATTGTGCGATTCGTCGAAAGCGTACTGGATGGTGGTGACCGGCACGGTGATCTGAGGACGGACCAGCGGCGCGAAGCTGCTTTCGGCATTGAGCAGATTGTGGGCGAAGACGCCGGTTTCGGAGCCGTACAGGCCGGGCGGGTTCTCGAACGTCACCGGCAGCGGGCCGGCACCCGGCACCAGCGGCCTTGCATCCGGCGTCGGCGGCACCAGCGTGCCGTCGGCCGATATCATGCGGTAGGGCGCCAGCGAAGTGGCGGCGGCCTCGGCATTGGCGACCGCCGCACCCTGGTTGCGCGACAGTTGCACGATGCGGCGCAGCATCTCGACGAAGCTGCCGGAGATCGGCAGGTTCGACCAGGTCGCCTCCGGCGTGACATGGAACAGGACGAGCGTGCCCTTGCCCTTCTTCATTCCGGTCACCAGCGGCGTGCCGTCGGCAAGCGTGGCCCAGGTGCGCTCGACGATATCGGGCGTCGGCTCAGCCAGAACCTGCCTGGTGACGGTGACCTCGGCGGGCGGAGCGAGGTCGGCGAAGGGACCGGTCTTCGGAAAATCGGTGACCGCCTGCGGCGTCGTCCACGACAGCGCGCCGCCGAGCGAGCGCTCGCCGGTGCGCAGCCTGACCGGCAGCAGATCGTCGTCATTGCCGCCGGCGACCAGCCGCGAGCCGGCGAACCGCACCAGCGTGCCGCCATTGTCGACCCAGTCGACCAGCCTTTGCCGCACCTGCTCCGGAATGGTGCCGACATCGGCCATGACGATCATCGCCGGCTTCTGGTCGAGAAGCTGCGGGATGGCGTCGGCGAGATCGGCGCTCGACGGCTCAGCCAAATCGGCGAAGGGCTGCAGCGCGCGTCTGATATAGTAGAGCGGCGACAGAAGCGGCTGCGCCTGGTCGGCCTCGGCCTGCGACAGCAGCCCGACGCGGCGGCGCTTGGAATTCTCGTCGAGCACGCGTACGGCGCCGGCCTGCCGCTGGCCGTCGAGCGCGATCGAGGCGAAATCGTTGCGCAGCTCGAACGGCACCGCCATCGTGCCGGTGGCGGTGGATTCGCCCGGCGAGAAGGTCAGCGTGGCGTCGGCGATGCGGCGGCCCTTATCGTCGAAGGCGCCGGCGGTCACCTGAGCCGGCGCCGGATCGCCCGGCGCGCGGATGGCGGTCAGCTCGAAGCCGTCCACCTGGTTGTCGGCGCCGGTCAGGCCGATCAAGGTAGGCCTGTCGGAAACGGCCCAGACGACACGGGCGGCGTTCTTCGACAAAAGCGTGTTGAAGGCGGCCTCGTCACCTTCCGCCGCCAGACCGTCAGCGAGCACGGCGACGCTGGCGCCCGGCAAGCTCTCCAGGGTTGCCGCGACGCGGGCGTAGACGGCAGGGCGGTCGGTCGGGATCGGCCTCGGCTTTGCCGCGCGCAGCCGGTCGAGCGCGGCGGCGGCGTCGAAGGGGCCGATCTCGGCATTCGGCTTTTCGGCGGTGAAGGCGATAATGACAGGCACCTCGTTGGAGCTGGCATCGGCGATCAGCCGTTCGGCCGTGGCGACGCGCTGGCCCCAGTCGGCGGCACTTGCCCAGTCATTGTCGATGACCAGCGCAAGGGCGGCGCCTTCGGCCGGCAGTTTTTCACGCGGGTTGAAGACGGGTTCGGCCAGCGCCGCAACGATAAGGGCGGCCATCAGCAGCCTGAGCAGCGTCAGCCACCACGGGCTCTGTTGCGGCGTCTCCTCGCGCTTCAGCACCCGGGCCAGGATCTTCAGCGGTGGGAATATCTCGGTTTGCGGCTTGGGCGGGGTGAACCGCAAAAGCCACCAGATCACCGGCAGCGCCAGAAGGCCCCACAGCACCATCGGCGCCCCGAAGGAGAGCGGCAGCCAGCTCATGCGCGGATCCTCCCGGCTGAGCTGCCATCGACGGTCATCGCCATATGGACACGCACCAGCGCATCGGAGGCGAGGCGATCGGTGTGGTTGACCGTGAAGCTCCAGCCGAGCCGCTTGCACCAGTCGGTCAGCTCCTGGCGGCGGGCGATGTAGAGCAGGCGGTATTCATCGCCCAGCGTTTCGGCGCGGCCGGCGGTCAGCTTGTCGCCGGTCTCGGGATCGGTGAATTCGGTGCGACCGGCATAAGGAAATCTCTCCTCGGCCGGGTCGGCGACCTCGATCAGATGGGCACGCACGCCGTGGCGGGCGAGCACGTCGAGCCAGGCGATGGTGTCCTCGACCGGATCGAGGAAATCGCTGACGATGACGATGTCGCAGAAGCGGCGAATGCCGGACAGGTCGGGCTTTGCCGGCAATTCGCCGGCATGGGTGAGTTGCGCCGCGATACGCTCGGCGCCGTTGCGGGCGGTGAACGGATCGGTCAGCCCGGGCCAGGCGATACGCTCGCCGCTGCGCGACAGAAGCTCGGCCATGGCCAGCGCCAGCACCAGCGCGCGGGATTCCTTCGAGACGGTGGCTCCGGTCGATTTGTAGAGCATTGAGGGCGAGGGATCTGCCCACAGCCACACCGTATGGGCCGCTTCCCATTCGCGGTCGCGCACATAGATGTGATCGTCCCGGGCCGAGCGGCGCCAGTCGATACGTGAGGAATCGCCTTCGACATAGGGCCGGAACTGCCAGAAATTCTCGCCGATGCCGCGCTTGCGGCGGCCGTGCCAGCCGGCGATCACCGTGTTGACGATGCGGCGCGCCTCGACCAGCAGGTCAGGGACCAGCGACGCCCGCAACCGGCCGCGGGCGAGAGCGTCACGCGTCGCTGCCGGTGCCTGGGCCTCGCCTATACGCGCCATCAGATGCCTTTTGCCAGTTTCGCCACCACGTCGCGCACGGTCGTGCCCTCGGCACGGGCGGCAAAGGTCAGCGCCATGCGGTGCTGCAGCACCGGCTCGGCCAGCGCTCTGATGTCGTCGACCGACGGCGCCAGCCGTCCGTCGTAAAGGGCGCGGGCGCGGGCGCACAGCGTCAGCGCCTGGCTGGCGCGTGGGCCCGGGCCCCAGGCGACGTGTTTATCGGTCTCGGCATTGCCCTGGCCGGGGCGCGCCGAGCGCACCAGCTGGAGGATCGCCTCGACGACGCTTTCCGGCACCGGCATGCGGCGGATCAAGGTCTGGATCTCCTTCAGCCGCGACGGCTGCAGCACGTTCTGCGCCTTAGCATCCTCGATGCCGGTGGTTTCCAGCAGGATGCGGCGCTCCGCCTCGATTTCGGGATAGAGGATGTCGACCTGCATCAGGAAGCGGTCGAGCTGCGCCTCGGGCAGCGGATACGTGCCTTCCTGCTCTAGCGGGTTCTGCGTTGCCAGCACGTGGAACGGCGCCGGCAGGTCATGGCGGACACCGGCAATGGTGACGTGATATTCCTGCATCGACTGCAGCAGCGCCGACTGGGTGCGCGGCGAGGCGCGGTTGATCTCGTCGGCCATCAGCAGCTGCGCGAAGATCGGCCCGGAGATAAAGCGGAAAGAACGCTTGCCGAATTCGTCCTGCTCCATCACCTCGGAGCCGAGAATGTCGGACGGCATCAGGTCGGGCGTGAACTGGATGCGGCGGGAATCGAGGCCGAGCACGATGCCCAGCGTCTCGACCAGCTTGGTCTTGGCGAGGCCGGGCACGCCGACCAGCAGCGCATGGCCGCCGGCCAGCAGCGCCACCAGCGTGCGTTCGACAACGCTTTCCTGGCCGAAGATGACACGGCCGACGCCATCGCGAACCCTGGAAATGTCGGCCAGCGCCGTCTCGGCCTGGTCGATCATATCCTTTTCGCTGATCGGGCTTTCCTTGATCATCACGCTCATGCAGCATCGATCCTTCTCGTTGGAAATACCGGCTTGCACCTTCGACGCCGCAGAATGCCGCGATTCGGCCTCGCATGGCGCCTGTCTTTGAACTTAAATCACAGACTTAGGCTGACAAGCGGAACAACAGTGACTATTTCGTGACCATGATAGAACGCGCCGAGGATCGTGAAGAGAGTTTGACGGCCGTCGCTGAGGCGCGCGGACTGGAGGCGCTGATCTCGCGTGCCGCCCGCGCGGGTAAGGGGCCGGCGCCGGTGGAGCGCTGGAATCCGGCCTTTTGCGGCGATCTCGACATGGAGATCAGACAGGACGGCACTTGGTTCTACCTGGGCACACTGATCGGCCGCATGCCGCTGGTGCAGCTGTTTTCCTCCGTGCTGCGCAAGGACGAAGACGGCAAGACTTATCTGGTGACGCCGGTGGAAAGGGTCGGCATCCGCGTCGCCGATGCGCCTTTCATCGCCGTCGAGATGGACGTTTGCGGCACCGGCGATGGCCAAGCCATCACCTTCCGCACCAATGTCGGCGATGTGGTCGAGGCCGGGCCGGACCATCCGCTGCGCTTCGTCGACGAGGATGCGACCGGTGGCCTGAAACCCTATGTGCTGGTGCGCGGACGGCTGGAGGCGCTGGTGGCGCGGCCGGTCATGTACGAACTGGTCGAGCATGGCGAAGAGATCGAGGTCGGCGGCAGGAGGATGTTTGCCGTTCGCTCGAAGGGCGCCGTCTATCCGATCATGCCGGCGGAAAAACTGCAGCGGCTGAGCGCGTGATGGGGCAGCGTATGATGGATCAGGTGACGCCGGTGCCGTTTTCCGCCGAGGATTTTCGCGCCCGTGTCGCGGCACAGCCGCTAGCGCATGCCGCAGACGATTACGGCGACCATCGCTTCAATCCCGGCCATCCGCGTTTAAAGCTCGCGAAGGCCCTGCGCGATGCCGCGGTGCTCATCCCGGTGGTCGATCACGGACGCGACGCCACGGTTCTGCTGACCAAACGGGCGGAAAACCTGCGCAACCATTCGGGGCAGGTGGCTTTTCCAGGCGGCACGATCGACCCGACCGACGCGAGCCCGGAGGCGGCGGCATTGCGCGAGACGTTCGAGGAGATCGGTCTTGGCCAGGACCGGATCGAGATCATCGGCCGCATGCCCGATTATGTCTCCGGCAGCGGCTATCGCATCGCCCCGGTGCTGGGGATCGTGCAGCCGGGTTTTTCACTGACGCTGAATTCCGAGGAGGTCGACGCCGTCTTCGAGGTGCCGCTGCGCTTCCTGATGGACCCGGCCAACCACGGCCGCGACAGCCGCATGTGGAACGACCTCGAATGGGTCTTCTATGAGATGCCCTATGGCGGCCAGCGCATCTGGGGCGTCACCGCCGGCATCATTCGCACGCTCTATGAAAGGCTCTATACGTGAGCGGCCGGATGTCGCTCGCGGGCAAAGCCGACTGGCTCGGCGAAAAGCACCTGCAGCGCCTGCTGGCGGCGCTGGCGGATGGCGGCGAGGAGGCGCGTGTCGCCGGCGGCGCGGTGCGCAATGCGCTTCTCGGCCAGCCGGTCGCCGACGTCGATATCGCCACCACTTGCCTGCCTGATGAAACCATCCGGCGCGCCGAGGCGGCGGGCTTCAAGGCCGTGCCGACCGGCATCGAGCACGGCACCATCACGATTGTCGCCGGCGGCAAACCGTTCGAGGTGACCACGCTGCGCGCCGACATCGAGACCGACGGACGGAGAGCCAAGGTGTCGTTCGGGCGCGACTGGAAGGCCGACGCGCAACGGCGCGATTTCACCATCAACGCACTCTATGCCGAGGCCGACGGCACGGTCGTCGACCTGGTCGGCGGCATCGCCGATATCGAGGCGCGCCGGCTGCGCTTCATCGGCGATCCGGAGGCACGCATCCGCGAGGACTATCTGCGCATCCTGCGCTTTTTCCGCTTCTTCGCCTGGTATGGCGACGGCCGGCCCGATGCCGAAGGACTGAAGGCTTGCGCCCGGCTCAAGGAGGGGCTCAGCCAACTCTCGGTCGAGCGCGTCTGGTCCGAGCTGAAAAAGCTGCTGGCAGCGCCCGATCCATCGCGCGCCTTGCTGTGGATGCGCCAAGCCAGCGTGCTCACAAGCGTTCTGCCGGAGAGCGAGAAATGGGGCATCGATGCGATCCACGCGCTGACCAGGACCGAGAAGGATCTGGGCTGGACGCCGGACCCGCTGCTCAGGCTGGAAGCGATCGTGCCGCCGGATGTCGCGCGGATGAAGACGCTGGCTGAGCGGCTGAGATTCTCCGTCAGCGAAGCCGTCCGTCTCAGGCAGTGGACGCTGACAGCGCCTGTCGCGCCTAAGACGACCGAAGTGGAACTCGCAAAACGGCTCTATCGTGGTGATCGTCAGGGCTTTGTCGATCGCTTGCGGCTGTCGCTTGCTTCGGCTCGAGCCCGTGCGGTCGAGGACAATGACGCGTTGCTCGAAGCCGGCGGCTTCTCGCGCCTGCTGGCCTTCGCCGGAAAATGGAAAAAACCTGACTTTCCGCTCAAGGGCGCCGATCTGACGACGCTTGGCGCGTCGCCCGGGCCGAAACTCGGCGCAACCTTGAAAAACCTCGAAAACGAGTGGATCGAGTCCGGCTTTGCGCTGGATCGCGGCGCGCTCCTCAATCGCGCCGCAGAAGCACTCGAAAGTTAGAGACCGTTTGGAAACTCTACTCTGGCGGCCATCTGGTGGCGTTTTCTGCGCTTCCGGTGCTCACGGACCCAAATGTCCGCTGCGCTCCGGTTCTCGAAACCACCACCATATGACTCGCCAGAGCGAATTTCGAAACAGTCTCTTAGGTAAATCAGGCCGCGTCGCGGGCCTTTTCGATGCGTGAACGGATCGCTTCGATCATCGTCTCGCGGATGATCGTCTCGCCATGCGTCTCACGCATGTGCTCGACCGCGCGACGCATGATCTCGGCTTCCTCGTCGGCGCGCGTATGCCAGTCACAACCCGGAACGAGCGAGCCGCAGTGGAATTCCTTCATCGGATTTTCTCCCTTTTCCTCCTCGGAGCTCCGCGCATTTGCTTGGGCACGGAAGCTCCAGCACCTTTGATCGACGCATGATCCCTGTCGAAAGCCGGTATCGGTACTCGGGTCATGCGCTGGCCGAGCAAGCATAACACGATCGACTGGTTTTGGTTGCGTTAGAGCGCCGCGCGTCCGGAGGACGCGCAAAAGACGCTCTAACATTATTTGTTATCTGCGCATGATCCTTTCCGAAAACCGATTCGGTTTTCGGGGTCATGCGCGAAAGACCGAAAAGGCGGAGCAGCGCTGCTCCGCCCTCTTACGCTACCCCAGAGACAAGACTGTGTCTTGCTCTCGGAGCAAGACGTCATCTTGCTCCAGCGGGCAGGCCGTCACTTCACGATCCTGACTGCCTCGGCAATTTTGTTGTTGCCGCTCATGTCCCACGAAACGCGGACCCTTTCGCCGGCCTTCAGGCCAGGATCCTTGAAGGCCTTGGGCAGCGTAAAGATAGATCCGTCATCCAGAACAAGGCTCATGGCCGTTCCATCATAGGTGTTGACCGTGCCCGTGGTGTGCTTGACCGCCGCGAAGGCAGCGCCACCAGAGGCAAGAACGGCAGCAGCCGCAGCCGACATAATAAGCTTGCGCATGGCATGCTCTCCTGGAAAATGAGGGCACCTGATTGGGGAGGTGCCCCACTCAATTATGGGCCGTCCGGTCGCGTCGGGTCGCGGTTCTAGAGGAGGCGAGAACCGCCGGCGTTTCCCGGCCCGGAAACGAAGAATAGTCCTGTTTTTTCAAAGGGATATTAGACGAAAAAGATATCCTGTGCGCCACATTCACCGCCAAAATCAGGCGATTTGGACCTGATTGCGGCTCACGTCCAGCTCACCGAGATTTTAGGGCCATTTCACCTCTGGCGGCAGACTGGACAGGATCGAGGCGACGTTGCCGCCTGTCTTCAGCCCGAAGATGGTGCCGCGATCGTGAAGCAAGTTGAATTCGACGTAGCGGCCACGGCGGATCAGCTGTTCGTCGCGGTCGCCGTCGGTCCAGTTGTCGTTGAAATTGGCCCGCACCAGATGTCCGTAAACGACGAGAAAAGCGCGCCCGACATCCTGGACGAAGTTGAAATCGGCGTTCCAGCCGCCTCTGTCCTCGTCCGAATGCAGCCAGTCGAAGAAGATGCCGCCGGTGCCGCGCGGTTCGTTGCGGTGCGGGAGATAGAAGTACTCGTCGCACCAAGCCCTGAATTTCGCGTGGTCGGCCACCGCCGGATGCTTCTCGCAGGCGAACTGCATGGCACGATGGAAGGCAACCGTGTCCGGGTCTTCCTGTGTGCGGCGACGGTCGAGCACCGGCGTCAGGTCGGCGCCGCCGCCGAACCACTGGCGCGAGGTGACGACCATGCGCGTGTTCATATGCACGGCCGGCACGTTGGGGTTCCACGGGTGCGCGATCAGCGAAATGCCGCTCGCCCAGAAGCGCGGGTCCTCCTCGGCGCCCGGCATCTGCTTCCTGAACTCCGGCGAGAACTCGCCATAGACGGTGGAGGTGTGGACCCCGACCTTCTCGAAGACGCGGCCACGCATCATCGACATGATGCCGCCGCCGCCCTTGCCGGCATCACGCTCCCACTGCGTCTTTTCGAAGCGACCGGGCGACCATGAGGTCTGCGGTCCCTGCAGGTCCTGCTCGATCTGCTCGAATGCGGCGCAGATGCGCTCGCGCAACGTCTCGAACCACAGCCGCGCCTTCATCTTCTTCTGCTCGATGTCGGCCGGCAGCCCCGCCGGTATTTCGGGTCGTTGCAAATGCCGTCTCCGGTTGCGGGGGCGCACCCCGACAAATGACTCGTCTTTTCCGGCCGCGATCCCTAATCTGTTGGGTGCAAGGGTCAAGTGTGAATGGAGTTCTTTCGTGCGCACTCCGGCAAGACCGCCGCTGGATGGCCTGAAGAAGAGGCTCGACCGTTCGCGCGCCGAGCGCGAGCGCATGCCGCGCGACGGGTTCCTGCGCGAGACCTTCGTGCTGCCACGCTCCGATGCGCGGCTCAAGGCGAAGGAGTGGTTCGAGCGCTTTCCCAAGCAGGCCTACTGGACCGAGATCGAAAGCTGGTTCGAGCGGCCGGGCGACGTCATCGAATTCACCATCAGGCGATTGCCGGCGGCGGACTAGGGTGTGTTGATATTCAGGTGATGCCGGCCTGCAAACGGCGGGTTCCTGCGCTTCCGGTGCTCACGCACCAAAAGTACGCTCCGCTCCGGTTCTCGGAAACCACCGTTTTCGACTCGGCCTGACCTGAATCTCAATACACCCTAGCGCGCGACCAACAACCGCCTTGCGCCCGGCCCTTGGGCGCTCAATCGGTCTTCCTTGTTCCTCAGCGGGCACTTGTCGATCGACATGCAGCCGCAGCCGATACAGTCGGTCAGCCCGTCACGCAGCTTTTTCAGCTGGGCAATCTTCTGATCGAGCTGGTCGCGCCAGGCCGTTGAAAGCAAGTTCCAGTCCTCGCGCGTCGGTGTGCGGCCTTCAGGCAGCGATTCAAGTGCAGCACCAATCTCGGCCAGCGATATGCCGACCTCCTGCGCGATCCTGATGATCGCCACACGTCTCAGCACGTCGCGGCCGTAGCGCCGCTGGTTGCCTGATGTGCGGTGGCTGCGGATCAGTCCGCGCGCCTCATAGAAATGCAGCGCCGATACCGCCACCCCGCTTCGCGTCGCCACCTGGCCGACCGTCAATTCCGTCACCGCAGCCATTCGAATTTTCCGCTTGACCTCAAGTTAAGTTGAGCTTGTAACGAAGAAACCCTTGATATGCAAACGCAGGAGAAGGCGATGTGCGCCTGGGTGAGAATGACAAGAGAGGGTGTGGTCGTCGGCCAGAAAGCGGCGATAAACGTTGCGCCCACTGAGGATATTCAAATCCTATCCGAGTTGCCGGATCGCCTCGCCGGTCACCATGGCGACGGAGAGCGCGACGTTGATGCTGCGCGCGGCGCCTTGCATCGGTATGATCAGTCGCGCGTCCGCCGCCTCGTGAACAGAATCCGGCACGCCTGCGGATTCGCGGCCGAACAGAAGGACGTCATCGTCGGCGAAGACGAAATCCGTATAGGCGGTCGCAGCCTTGGTCGACAGCAGCACCAGCCGCCGCGCTTCGCCTTTGCGCCAGTTCTCGAAGGCGTGCCAGTCGACATGCCGGGTCAGCGCCGCCATTTCGAGATAGTCCATGCCGGCTCGTTTCAGCGCCCGGTCGGAGAGCGGGAAGCCGGCCGGTTCGATGATGTCGACGACGAGACCGAGGCAAGCCGCGAAGCGCAGGATTGTCCCGGTGTTGCCGGCGATATCCGGCTGGTAGAGCGCGATGCGGAGACGGTCGTTCATTTCCGCGCCCTTTTTATCCGTGGCAGATCGGCCACAGGGGGCTCGCGGTTTTGGAAATTGCTGGACTGGCGGGTGGTCATTTTCTGCGAAGTCGGTTATACGCCGGGCATTGTCAACCCGAACCGATGGAGGGGTAATTCATGATGATCATGCACATCCAGCGCCCCTCTTGTGGGCTTACCAGCCTGCCGGCGGTTTCGGTACGACGATTCTCCTGACCTTTTAGACTTCGATCGCACCGATTCTTAGCCGAAACCTTTTTTCGGTCTTCGAAGGAATCCTGCGATGTTTTTCAAGCTGTCGAAGGGGCTGAACGCCCCACCTGAACACGCCTCTGGGCAATCCCTGCCTTTCGCTGGCCATTCGCCCGCGAGCAGGCCGGATTCACCCTTTTATCCGTATTTTCACATGGAGGACGGACCGATGTTCGATCCCTGCAAAATTCCCGGTTCAAGAAGCCTGCACGAGCGCAGGATGGCGACCTGGGCACTTTTGATCGGCGAAACCTATTCGTCGGCGGTTCACGCCGAGACCCGTCGGCGTCCGCATCGCGGTATGCTGCCGGACGTCGATTTCTCGCGCGCGGTCCCCGACCGCAGTCGGCCGTCGCTGGTGCGCCGGATTATGAGGCTGATCCGCCCTGGCGCAAAAACAGGCGCGAAACTCCGGGTTGTCGACAGGGCGCTGTCAGGATCGTCAAACGAGCCTGTCGGCGAAAGGCCCGCAACACCTTATACTGCGCGAAGCAGGACCGGCGGCCCGGGTGATTCCGGGACGCCGGTCTTTGTCGCCACGCGATCCCATGACGCTACGCGCTCTCGCGCCGCGTGAGCGAAAACGAGCATGTGAGACCAAGACAATGTTCCGTTGGTTTGAAAGAAGGCTCGATCCGTTCCCCGCCGAGGAGCCAGTCGAGCCGCCGAAGACGCTGATCGCCTTCTGCGTGCACTATACGCGCGGCGCCTGGCCCTACATCGCTCTCGATGCGGTGCTGGTGACGGCTATCGCCGTCGCCGAGGTTTGGATGTTCGGCTTCATGGGCCGGATCGTCGACTGGCTGTCGGTGCAGAATCGCGAGACGTTCCTGCAGACCGAGGGCTGGAAACTCGCCGGAATGGCCTTCATCGTGGTGTTCGTGCTGCCGGCGACGGTCTGGTTCCATTCGCTCCTCAACCAGCAGACGCTGATGGGCAATTATCCGATGCGTATCCGCTGGCAGGTGCATCGCTACCTGCTCAAGCAGTCGATGAGCTTCTATCAGGACGAGTTCGCCGGACGCATCGCGACCAAGCTGATGCAGACCGCGCTCGCGGTGCGTGAGTGCGTCATCAAGCTCATCGACGTGCTCAATTATATCGTCGTCTATTTCCTCGGCATGCTGTTCATCGTCGGCTCGGCCGACTTGCGGCTGGCGGCACCGCTCGCCGTCTGGCTTGCCGGCTATATCTTGCTCTTGCGCTACTTCATCCCGCGATTGGGCAAGGTCGGCGAGGAGCAGGCCAATGCGCGCTCGACCATGACCGGCCGCGTCGTCGACAGCTACTCCAACATCCAGACGGTCAAGCTGTTCTCGCATGCCCGGCGCGAGGCGTCCTTCGCCAGGGAAGGCATGGCCGGCTTTCTCGATACGGTCTACCGGTCGATGCGGCTGGTGACGCAGCTCTATGGCCTGCTCTACGTCCTCAACTCGCTGCTGTTGTTTTCGGTCACCGCGATCTCGCTGTGGCTGTGGCTCGGCCAGGCGGTGACGATCGGCGCCGTAGCCCTGGTCATCGGCCTCGTGCTTCGGCTGTGGGGCATGTCGCAATGGATCATGTGGGAGATGTCCACCCTGTTCGAGAATATTGGCACGGTGCAGGACGGCATCAGCTCGATCTCGCTGCCGCGCCTCGTCGAAGACAGGCCCGGGGCCAGGGACATTGCCGTCACCAAGGGCGAGATCCGTTTCGAGGACATCCGCTTCCACTACGGCAAGCAGAAGGGCATCATCGAGAGCCTGTCGCTGACGGTGAAGCCGGGTGAAAAGGTCGGCATCGTCGGCCGCTCGGGCGCCGGCAAGTCGACGCTGGTCAACCTTCTCTTGCGCTTCTACGACCTCGAAACTGGCCGGATCCTGATCGACGGCCAGGAAATCGCGGCGGTGACGCAGGATTCGCTGCGCGCCCAGATCGGCATGGTCACCCAGGACACCTCGCTGCTGCATCGTTCGGTGCGCGAGAACATCCTGTATGGCCGGCCGGACGCCAGCAACGAGATGCTGATCGAAGCGGCACGCCGCGCCGAAGCGCTTGATTTCATATCAAGGCTTTCGGACGCCAGTGGCCGCACGGGTTTCGACGCGCATGTCGGCGATCGCGGCGTCAAATTGTCCGGCGGCCAGCGGCAACGCATCGCCATTGCCCGCGTTATGCTGAAGGACGCGCCGATCCTCATTCTCGACGAGGCAACGTCTGCGCTTGATTCCGAGGTCGAGGCGGCCATCCAGGAGAACCTCTACAGGCTCATGCAAGGCAAGACCGTCATCGCCATCGCGCACCGGCTCTCGACCATCGCGGCGATGGACCGGCTCGTCGTCATGGACAAGGGCCGCGTCATCGAAGAAGGTTCGCATGAGGAACTCGTCGCCAGCGGCGGGCTCTATGCGCAGCTTTGGCAGCGCCAATCGGGCGGCTTCCTGCTCGACGACGGTGCCGCCGCCAACGATGCCATGATCAAGGGTCAAGCAGCAGAATGATAGCCGCCGAATGATGACTGCCGTCTATCGCTGGTTCGAGAACTGGGTCTATCCATTCAGGGAGC
Organism: Mesorhizobium mediterraneum; assembly: GCF_002284565.1. Lineage (GTDB taxonomy): Bacteria > Pseudomonadota > Alphaproteobacteria > Rhizobiales > Rhizobiaceae > Mesorhizobium > Mesorhizobium mediterraneum. The sequence continues at coordinate 258,209 of NZ_NPKI01000012.1, forward strand.
CCGCGGTCCTTCGGCCACCGGTCAGCGTCAGGGGGTTCCTCTGGCACTATGTCGGCCAGGCGAAATTCGCCTTCTTCGCCATGCTTGTCATCGGCGGCATCGCGCCGCTGGTCGAGGCCGGACTGTTCTACTTCGTCGGGCGGCTGGTCGACATTCTCGACCAGCTCCCCGGCGAGCGTAGTTGGGACGCGCTGTGGACTGCCGCCGGTCCCGAACTTGTCTTCATGGCCGCCGTGGTGCTGGTCATCCGTACCATCGTCGTCGGCCTGGCGGCGTTGGTCGACGAGCAGACGATCACGCCCGGCTTCTACAATCTGGTGCGCTGGCAGGCTCACCGCCATGTCTCGCGCCAGTCCTACGCCTTCTTCCAGAACGATTTCGCCGGGCGTATCGCGACAAAAGTCTGGCAGGCGGGGCAGGCGACCGGCGATCTGATGCAAAGCTTCATCGAGGTCGTCTGGTTCATGGTCGTCTATACGGTGACGACGCTGGTGCTGGTCGCCGGCCTCGATCTCAGGCTGGCAGTGCTGGTGGTGATCTGGATCACCGCCTTCGGCTGGCTGGCCAAGCGCTATCTGCCGGCGATCCGCAAGCATGCCGAGGCAACCGCCGAGGCCGGTTCGATGATCAACGGCCGCATCGTCGATTCTTATTCGAACGTGCAGACGCTGAAGCTGTTCTCTGCCGACGGCGACGACCGCTACATCAGGAGCGGTTTCGATATCTATCTCGACGCGCTGCGCCCGTTCACCCGCCGGCTGACCGGCGTGCGCATGGCGCTGACGACACTTTCGGGGATCATGATCACGGCGATCGCCTGTTTTGCCGTCTATCTCTGGGTCGAAGGCTCGATCACCGTCGGCGCCGTCGCCTTCACGCTGTCGCTGGTGCTGCGGCTCAACATGCTGCTCGGCCGGCTGATGATGCAGCTCAACAGCATCCTGCGCAATCTCGGCGTTCTGGAAAACTCCAAGGCGCTGATCTCGCAGCCGCTCGGCCTGACCGACGCACCCGACGCCAGGGAGCTTGTGGTAGGCGGCGGCCGGATCGACGTGAAGAAGGTCGAGTTCCACTACGGCAAGGGGTTCGGCGTGCTCAACGGCATCGACCTCGTGGTGCGGCCGGGCGAGAAGGTCGGGTTGGTCGGGCCGTCCGGCGCCGGCAAGACGACGCTGGCCAATCTGATCCTGCGCCTCTACGACCTCGAGGCCGGCAAGATCACGATCGACGGCCAGGACGTTTCAAAGGTGACGCAGAACTCGCTGCGCGCCAACATCGGCGTCGTCAGCCAGGATACCGCACTGTTCCATCGCTCGCTTCGCGACAACATCAAGCTCGGCATGCCGGACGCCACCGACGCCGAGGTGATCGCGGCCGCGAAGAAGGCCGAGGCGCACGACTTCATCCTCGACTTGCGCGACAATCGCGATCGCCAGGGCTACGAGGCCTTTGTCGGCGAGCGCGGCGTGAAATTGTCGGGCGGCCAGCGCCAGCGCGTGGCGATCGCCCGCGTCTTCCTCAAGGACGCGCCGATCCTGATACTCGACGAGGCGACGTCGGCGCTCGATTCCGACATCGAGGCGGCCATCCAGGAGAACCTGGCGAGGCTGATGGAGAACAAGACGGTCATCGCCATCGCGCACCGGCTGTCGACCATCGCGGCACTCGATCGCCTGGTGGTGCTCGACGGCGGCCGCATCGTCGAACAAGGCACGCATGACGAACTGGTCGCGCTCGACGGGCTTTATGCGCGGCTGTGGAAGCGGCAATCCGGCGGCTTCCTGTTCAACGAGGAGAGCGTGCTGGAGGAGACGCGGCCGGCGGAATAGGGCGGGATTTTCGGCAAAAAACCGGAGTTGATCATGTCGATGCGAATGCCATCGAATTTCGGACGGTCCGGCGCGCAGGAGTCGGCGCTCGACCTGCTCGGCCACGAGATCCTCGGCGAAAAGGCGGCGGCGCTCGGCCGCGCCGGCCGGCGCGTGGATGAAACGCTGGCGAGGTTGCGTGAACATGGCGACGATGGCGAACATCGTGCCCGGCTGCTCAAGGACGCGGCGGAGGCGGTCCACGGCTATTTCATCCAGCGCGAATTGTGCGGCTTGCGCAAGCACGACGCGGTGATCCGGGAATACAACATTCCCAAGGCCGTGCTGGCCAGGCTCGGCGCGAAATAGACAATAGTGTTGAAAATCTGACCGAAGACGAAATACCGATTTCGACCCTTTGCGGACCATCCCTGATGGGAGTTCAAGGGAACGTCGTGACCCTTTCGAGACTCTCCGAGGCCGATTTTCCTTCCCGGAACCGGACGTTAAGCGCAACCAGTCTGATGACCCTTCTCGGACCTTCCCGAACTCATTTTGGTGCCGGATAGCGGACGTTCGGCTGAACCAGCCGCTCTGACCCCTTGCTGACCTTCTTGAGCCGGTGCTCTTGGCAGAAAGCAGACATTGGCCGCGACCAGTGCTCATGATCCGTTCCTGAACTTTCCTACGAGGTAGGCTCCGGGGTTGGACTGATAGACTCGTTCACGAAGCGTCGGTACACTGCCGGACTGCTTTCAGATGAGAGCAATCGCCGCACATGACCGACGAACGCATCCAGCGTCGACTCGCCGCCGTAATGGCGGCCGATGTCGTTGGCTACAGCCGCCTCATGGAAACGGATGAGGCCGGCACGCTGGCCGCGCTCAAGTCCCGACGCAAGCAAGTGCTGCAGCCGTTGGTCGCCAGGCACCATGGCCGGGTCTTTAAGGTGACTGGCGACGGCGTGATGGTGGAGTTCGCCAGCGCCGTCAATGCTTTGCAATGCGCCATAGACGTGCAGCATGCGATGGCTGCCGCCAATGCCGCTCTGCCGGAGAAGCTCCGTATCGTGCTGCGCATTGGCGTCAATTTAGGTGATGTGATGGTCGAGGGCAGTGACCTTTATGGCGATGGCGTCAACATCGCTGCGCGACTGGAAACCACCGCCGAGCCAGGCGGCATCCTCATTTCCGGAACGATCTACGACCACGTCCGAAACAAGATCGAGGTTGGTTTCGAGGATCTCGGGGCCCAGACCGTGAAAAACATTGCCCTGCCAGTTCGCATCTACCGCGTTTCCGGCACGCCGCCTGTTGTGATTTCCACATCCAAGGCCATCACCGACAAGCCTTCGATTGCCGTTCTGCCGTTCACGAACATGAGCAGCGATCCCGAGCAGGAGTACTTCGCTGACGGTCTGGCGGAAGACCTGATCACTGACTTGTCGAAAGTGCCTGGTCTGTTGGTGATCGCACGCAACTCCACATTCGCTTACAAGGGGAGGTCAGTCGATGTCCGCTCAGTCGCCAGGGAGCTGACGGTGCGTTATGTGCTTGAAGGAAGTGTGCGCAGGGAGAAGGCTAGGGTGCGGATCAATGCCCAGCTAATCGACGCCACGGACAGCAGTCATCTCTGGGCTGATCGCTTCGACCGCGATTTGGCGGACGTCTTCCTGTTGCAGGACGAGGTCGTCCATACGATTGTAAGTGCCCTGTCCGGCGTGTTGCCGACCGCTGTGACCTCCAGCACACGTAGGACAGCAAGTCTCGAAGCGTATGACCTCTTCGTCCGCGGCCGCGTGCTGGTGGTTCAGTCGCCCGAAAGCAACAGGGCGGCTCCCGCGCTCTTGGAAAGGACCATCGAACTCGATCCCGGCTTCGCCGATGCTCATGCTTGGCTTGCGATGAGCCACCATTTTGCCTGGGCGTATTGGCTGGATGCTCCAGAGCGCCATCATTCGCTGGCTCTGGCGGCAGCCTGGCGCGCCGTATCGCTTGATCCGGAAAATGCCGTGGCCCATGCAATCCTCGGCGACGTGCTGATCTACGATGGCAAGCCGGATGAAGGCGCGGCGGAGCTGGCCACTGCCCTTCGGGTCAACCCCAATCATGCCGATGCCTGGGCATTCCTGGGGCAACTGAAGGCATTCGAGGGAAAGGCTATCGAGGGCATCGGACATTTGCGCCACGCCATTCGCCTCAATCCGCACCCGCCGGGGTGGTACTATTGGCTTCTCGGGCTCGCCCAATACGCAGCGGGTCAATACGCCGATGCCGTCGAAACACTCCGGCGTGAGGCCACGCACCGGCTCGGCTCGCAACGTATCTTGGCTGCAAGTCTGGCGCGGCTCGGGCATATGGAAGAGGCCAAGGAGGAAGCAAGGCAATTCCTCGCCTCGAATCGAGATTTCTCGATACAGCACTGGGCAAGCACACAACCGTTCCGGCACGAGGCTGATCGACAGCATTTCATCGATGGCTATGAAGACGCCGGCCTGCCACAGTAGGGCCGGACGTGGCCACAATCCCAACCGTGCAAATTTGGATATCTAGCCTTGCTGACCATTCGCACAGGCCACACTTGCCGACGCAGACGCCATTTGGAGCATACTCGAGCCCATCTTGCGGGCAGGCGAAACCTACGCGCTGCCGCCTGACTGGAGCCGATCCGACGCGCTGTCATACTGGTTTTCCCCGGATCACGAGGTGTTCGTCGCAGGAACGGACGAACTGGTGATGGGAACTTATTATCTGCACGCGAACCAACGGGGCGGCGGTGCCCACGTCGCCAACTGCGGTTATATAACCGCGCCGGACTCGGTCGGCCGGGGTGTTGCAACGGCGATGTGCCAGCACTCTCTGGGTCACGCGGCTGCGCGAGGCTTCCGGGCCATGCAGTTCAACTGTGTGGTCAGTACCAACGAACGCGCGGTCAAGCTTTGGCGTCATCTTGGATTCGACGTTGTCGGAACGATTCCGCAAGGTTTCGAGCATCCGGTTCTGGGGTTCGTGGACACGCTGGTAATGCACCGATCGCTCTGACTGCCTTGCGCAGGCGCATAGCTGCCCTAATACGTTACGAAGAGATCTTCGACGCGGATACGACGTTCGATCTTTCTGAGCCCGGTCCGGGTGGCGGCACTCTTCGTCACTCGCTTGTCGACCTTGGAGGCGGCTTTGCCCTTCATCCGTTCCAAATGCCAGAACCGACGGGGTATGAGGGTGGCTCGATGCAGATGGGGAAGAGAGGTCACATAGATCATCTCGCACTGAAGGTAGACTATGAAGAGCGCTTGCAGGAAGTCAGGCGACGTCTAGTGAAGGCCGGCGCTTCGGATGGGACCATTACGGATTTCGGCGCTATCCGTCTTGTCAGCTTCAAGGACCCGGATGGAATGGAAGGTGAGGTCGCACGGTGGACCGATAGCAAACGCGTGCTCGGCTTTCATGAACGCAAGCAGGAGACTTGGCAAGATTAACAATGGTCAGAACTTCCGGCGGAAAATCGCGAAGGTCCGCATCGGGCTGACCCTGCCTCATGCCAGTTCTGCCGTCATCGACTGCAACGGTTCGAATCCTGCGGTTGAGCGAAGGTCGGCAATGGGGAATCCCGCCGAATGACCGGATCTGGCGCGACGGAGCCGGCCGAAGGATTCGGCTCTGCCACACGGCCACCGAGCTCTCGACGTCGCGGTTGGGTGGAAGGCGCGGTCATCGAGCATAGCGGCACCAACGACCCGGAATGTGTCATTAGCAGACAGTCCACGCAGCGTGATAAGCTCAAAGCAGGCACCGGAGCGTGGAGGGTATCTGGATGATAACGTCGTTTCGGGAGGCAGAACTCGCCGGCTGGTCCACCCGCTCAGCAAGCTACGATCAGCACCTATCTCCGATTACCAACCAGGTCATCGCGCCCATCATTGCAGCCTTGGGACCGCTGGACGGAAGGAGGGTGTTGGACGTGTGTTGCGGACCGGGCCATCTCGCTGGATCGCTTGCAGCCGAGGGGGCTGCCGTTGAGGGCGTTGATTTTGCAGCCTCCATGATAGCGAAAGCGGGAGAGAACTATCCAAGACTCACCTTCCAGGTGGGTGACGCCGAAGCGTTGCCCCACGCGAGCGACACATTCGATCATGTCGTATGCGCATTCGGGGTGATGCACCTCAGGCGCCCCGAGTCGGCCATTGCAGAAGCTTTTCGCGTGCTCCGCCCCAAGGGCCGATTTGTGTTTACGCAGTGGGGCAAGGACGATGAGGTGCTGAATATCGTACTATCGGCGATCGCCGACCACGGAACGCCGATCTCAGATCTGCCGGATGCACCTCCGCCATTACGATTCAGTGATCCGCGCGAATGCCGTCGGGTGCTTGAAGCCAGCGGCTTTACCGAAGTGCGTGACGATCTCATTGAAACGACATGGACGAACGAGCGACCGAAAGCGCTGCTCGATCTCATTTATGGCGGCGCTGTGCGAGTTGCCATGATGCTGGAAGCACAAGAGCCAGCTCGGCGCGCCCGGATTCATGACGCGATTCTCGGTGCCGCGAAAGCGCATGTCTTCGACGGTACTGTTGTAATCCGAAGGCCCGTGGTGGTGGCTTCCGGTACCAAGCCCTCGAGTGCCTGACGTCTGAAATGGGTGAGAACGCGCCCTTTCTCACACCGGAGAGCCGTCCGCAAAGGGTCGATTCGGGCGGTACAGCGAACGACCAGTTTTGAGACGGGCCATGAATGTCGTGAAATGGCGCTGCCTGTGCGTTCCGATCGGCGATACGGAAGGCAGAAAACCATCCAAAGCGGTTGTCTCACCTCGGGTACCAAGCGTCAGATTTTCACCACTAGTTCGACCATGATCTTTTCCGAAAACCGGTTTCCGGTTTTCGCTGACGCGGACCTTCGGTTCGTGATCATGGCCTACTCCAGCCATTCGGTGATGAAGCTGCCGTTTTCGTGGATGTCGGTGGTCTCCAACGGGCCTGGGCCGAGATTGGTGAACTTGTGCGGCGTGTTCGGCGGCACGATCAATATCTGGCCAGCCGACGCCTCGATCTGCCGGTCACCGACGGTGAACAGCCCGGTGCCGGCGCGGATGATGAAAATCTCGCAATAGGGATGCATGTGCAGCCGCGGGCCGCCGCCGATCTCCGGCAGATAGTTGAAGATCAGGCAGCTTTTGGAGCCGTAGGCGCCGCACTGCAGCTCGCCTTGCCAATGGTCGGGCCAGCGGTCGGTCGCTCCGGCCCATTTGTCGCGGTCGATGACATGCGCCATGGCCGAGGATAGACCGAGGCCGGGCCTCCTGTCGAGGCAAACGCAGGCTCCGATTTTGCCGTTGTTTTCCTGTGGTTTCGCCGTCTTTGTCGTCATGCGGTCCGACGCCGAATTGCGTCCCCGCGACAATCTGCCCTTGTGCCTTCACCCGTCTGGACAAAAACAGGCTTCACGCATAAACCGAAGTCCAAATGCCGGAGGAATTCGCTAGCCTGTTCGCCATGCGCTGTCGGGTTGGCGTGAATGAGCGGGGAATAAGGCTCGGCCACCGGCACGGAAGAGGCGAAAGGATCAGGCACCCGTGAGCGCAACCGACATCCAGGATCCCAACCGTCGTGATTTTCTCTACGTCGCCACCGGCATGGCCGCAGTGGTCGGCGCGGGTGCCGTCGCCTGGCCATTCATCGACCAGATGCGCCCGGATGCCTCGACGCTGGCGCTGGCCTCGGTCGAGGTCGACGTCTCTTCGCTGACGCCGGGAACGTCGCTTGTCGTGAAATGGCGCGGCAAGCCGGTGGTCGTGCGCAATCGCACTGAACAAGAGATGAAGGACGGCGAGGCGGTCAATCTGGCCCAGCTCAAGGATCCGCTCGCCCGCAACGCCAATTTGCCGGCCGATGCGCCGGCGACGGACGCCAACCGCACCATGCCGGGCAAGGAGGCCTGGATGGTGATGGTCCAGGTCTGCACCCATCTCGGCTGCATTCCGCTCGGCCAGGAAGGCGAGTTCGGCGGCTGGTTCTGCCCGTGCCACGGTTCGGTATACGACACCGCCGGCCGCGTCCGCGGGGGGCCGGCGCCGGAGAACATGTCGGTGCCGGTGTTCCAGTTCATTTCCGACACCAAGATCCGTATCGGCTGAGGCTAGGGGACATTTCGATGAGCGAGGGACACTCGACCTATACGCCCAAGACCGGTATCGGACGCTGGTTCGACGCCCGCATGCCGCTGCCGCGGCTGGTCTATGACAGCTTCGTCGCCTATCCGGTGCCGCGCAACCTCAACTATGCGTGGACCTTCGGCGGCATCCTGGCGATCATGCTGACGGCGCAGATGCTGACCGGCATCGTGCTGGCCATGCATTATGCGGCGGACAGCACTCTCGCCTTCGATTCGGTCGAGAAGATCATGCGCGACGTGAATTCGGGCTGGCTGTTGCGCTACATGCATTCGAACGGCGCGTCGTTCTTCTTCGTCGCCGTCTACATCCACATCTTCCGCGGGCTCTACTACGGTTCGTACAAGGCGCCGCGCGAGCTTCTATGGATCCTCGGCTGCATCATCTACCTGCTGATGATGGCGACGGGCTTCATGGGCTATGTGCTGCCCTGGGGGCAGATGAGCTTCTGGGGCGCGACCGTCATCACCGGCTTCTTCAGCGCCATCCCGTTGGTCGGCGACTGGATTCAGCAGCTTTTGCTCGGCGGCTTCGCTGTCGACAACCCGACGCTTAACCGCTTCTTTTCACTGCATTATCTTCTGCCGTTCATGATCGCCGGCGTCGTCGTGCTGCATATATGGGCGCTGCATGTGGTCGGCCAGTCGAACCCGACCGGCATCGAGGTCAAGTCGAAGACCGATACCGTCGCCTTCACGCCTTACGCGACCATCAAGGACGCGTTCGGCATGCTCGTGTTCCTGTTCATCTTCGCCTATTTCGTCTTCTACCTGCCGAACTTTCTCGGTCACCCCGACAACTACGTAGTCGCCGACCCGCTGAAGACGCCTGCCCATATCGTGCCGGAATGGTACTTCCTGCCGTTCTACGCGATCCTGCGTGCCATCACCTTCAATATCGGGCCGATCAACTCCAAGCTCGGTGGCGTGCTCGCGATGTTCGGCTCCATCGCCATGTTGTTCCTGGTGCCGTGGCTCGACACCTCGAAGGTGCGCTCGGCGGTCTACCGGCCCTGGTACAAGCTGTTCTTCTGGCTGTTCGTGATCGATGCCGTCCTGCTTGGCTGGCTGGGCTCGCAGCCAGCCGAAGGCAGCTATGTCTTCATGGCGCAGATGGCGACATTGTTCTACTTCGCCTTCTTCCTGGTCGTGCTGCCGGTGCTCGGCCTGATCGAGACGCCGCGGCGATTGCCGAATTCGATCACCGAGGCGGTGCTCGAAAAGAACAAGGGCAGTGGTGGCGGACATCCGGCTCGCGCGACAGCCGCACCGGAAACCAAGGGCTGAGCATGATCCCGAAAAGTGGAGACCGGTTTCCGGAAAAGATCATGCTTGAGACGACGACAGCGCGGCAGAGAATCTCAAGGGGATTTGGCATGAAGACGATTCTCACCTCGCTGGCGCTGCTCGGCCTTGTTTTGGCGGGTACCGCGGCCGCGCCCACTGGGGCGATCGCCCAGGAGGAGGCGCACAGCGAAGCCCAGCCGACGCATTTCCCGATACACGAGCCCAAGGAGATGGACTGGAGCTTCGCCGGGCCGTTCGGCACCTACGACAAGGCGCAGTTGCAGCGCGGGCTGAAGGTCTACAAGGAAGTCTGCGCGGCCTGCCATTCGATGAAGTTGGTGGCGTTCCGCACGCTGGAAGATCTTGGCTATTCGGAAGGGCAGATCAAGGCTCTGGCGGCCGAGTACACGATCAATGATGGTCCCAACGATGCCGGCGACATGTTCGATCGTCCCGGCATACCGTCCGACCATTTCCCGGCGCCGTTCCCCAACGATCAGGCCGCAGCGGCCGCCAATGGCGGGGCTGCCCCGCCCGACATGTCGCTGCTGGCCAAGGCGCGCGGCGTCGAACGCGGCTTTCCGCGCTTCGTCTTCGACATCTTCACGCAGTATGCCCAAGGCGGTCCCGACTATATCCACTCGCTGCTGACCGGCTATGACGAGCAGCCGCCGGCGGGCATGGAGATACCGGAAGGCACGCACTACAATCCGTACTTCATAGCCGGCGTGTCGCTGAAGATGCCTAACCCGCTTTCCGACGATCAAGTGACCTATGACGACGGCTCGCCGCAGACGGTCGACCAGTATTCCCGCGACGTGTCGGCCTTCCTGATGTGGGCAGCCGAGCCGCATCTGGAAGCCCGCAAGAAGACCGGCTTTCGCGTGCTGGTCTTCCTGCTGCTGTTCGGCGCGCTAGTCTATCTGACCAAGCGCAAGGTGTGGGCCGGCGTGGCGCACTGAGCTACAGAAGAGCCACGAGATCGAAAGGGCGTCGAAAGGCGCCCTTTTTGCATTTCCCTACCGCATTGGCCCGAAAATCGGGAATCGATTTTCGGAAAATATGATGCGTAGATTCAAAGTGTTAGAGCGTACTTTGTGCGTCCAAGTGGACGCACGTCGCTCTAGACCGTCGGCTAAGTCCTTTGCCGGACAATTTTCTTCCAGGCGCCACATCGCGGTAGCCGTCGCCGGCCGCCCCGGGTTACGATCGGCCCGAGTTCCTTTCACGTCTTCAAGTCGAATCGGACGAATATTTCGGAGAGCCGCCCCATGAAACCTTCGCTCGAAGACACGCTGCTTGCCGCGATCCGCACCATTCCGGACTATCCCAGGCCTGGCATCCTGTTTCGCGACATCACCACGCTGCTCGGCAATGCGCGCGCCTTTCGCCGCGCCATTGATGAACTGGTGCATCCCTACGCCGGCCAGAAGATCGACAAGATCGCCGGCATCGAGGCGCGCGGCTTCATCCTTGGCGGCGCCATCGCGCACCAGCTGTCGGCCGGCTTCGTGCCGATCCGCAAGAAGGGCAAGCTGCCTTACGAGACGGTGCGCGTCGCCTACAGCCTCGAATATGGGCTGGACGAGATGGAGATGCACAAGGATGGCGTGTCGCCGGGCGAGAAGGTCATCCTCGTCGACGACCTGATCGCCACCGGCGGCACGGCGGAGGCAGCGGTCAAGCTGTTGCGGCAGATCGGCGCCGACATCCTCGCCGCCTGCTTCGTCATCGACCTGCCGGACCTCGGCGGCCGCGAGAAGCTCGAAGCGCTCGGCGTGCCAGTCAGGACGCTGATCGGGTTCGAAGGGCATTGAGAGGCGTGCTTCTTACCCTTCTCCCCCTGTGAGGGCTTTGCACGGGGAGCGAAGTGGATTTCGGTGGTCAGTGAGGGCCTTTTTGAAGGCCGGCAGAGCGGTTTTCCG